>CAVXYC010000001.1:0-398513 GCA_963765765.1 uncultured Chloroflexia bacterium
TGTCGGGTCGGAGACAGCGCCGGCCGCCCTCGCGAGGGATCATCACTGTAGAAGCGTCGATAACCAAGGGGGCGCCAGTTATGACTACACCAACCATCGCGACGAACGCACGCTACGGCTACGGACTCATCGCTCTCTTCAATGTGCTAGTGCTCTGCATCGCGTTGCTTCAGGCGTCGACCGGCTCCGCCGAGGAGAAGGATGAGAAGGCGCTCGCGGCGACAACCCCGACACCATCCGCAACCGTCGGGTTCAATTACTCAAAGGTCTTGATCGAATACGAGCGATAGCGTCGGCCAGGGTGTCGGAGTCCATGCCAGGAGATCGCCTGACACCAGCAGCTCCGCCGCAGCCGGTATCAGAGAGCCGACAGTGGACCTGTCACCGGGCGGGCTGGATTGCCTGAACGGAGGAGCCCGTTCGGGCCATGCCGAATCGCACAAGTTCGCCCCATCTCGTCAGGATTGCATTAATGGACGCTCCGTGAACGGGTGCGGATGTGCTACGCTGATCGGGTAGCCCAGCGGACCAGCTTAACCACAACAGGCCCGCTGACTATGGAGACCCTGGCCGTTGGACTTGCTGCAAAGCAGGCCACAAAGACCAGGGTTTTGATTTGCCCGTCATTAGCCTTTCTGGCTGGATCACCTGGTTGGCGTCGAACCGAACCACGCGCATTGCTCACGGGCGCCGTGTGAGCAGGTCTTCGGACACCACCCCGCCCCGCGGAGGCGGTTTCTCAGCACGCTCTGAGGCGTTCTAGGGGCATACCGTTGCACGTACCGTCCGCCTACAGGCATTTTCCATCCTGTTACTGTGTACGGACATGCATTGATACCTGTATGGTGTACATGCATTCCTCCACAGTGAGAAGGCGTTGACCCCGCGAGGAAGGGGGTAAGTCCGTGGACACTCCTCAGCGCACTGACAAAGAGCTCGCGGAACGTCTGACTGCCCGCGAGATCGAGGTGCTCCGTCTCGTGGCGGAAGGGTGCGATAACCAGACGATCGCAACCCGCCTCGTGCTCGATCGGGCCACCATTCGAACCCACGCCGAGACGGTCCTCACCAAACCGTGACGGGCATTCGCGGCTGTAAGCGGTAGCTCGGGCCGCGCGATTGGGACTCTGCGGCTAAACGAGCTCGGGGGCGGACTGGCGGGTGAATGTCGGGCTAACTGAATTCAGTTCAGTGAGCGCCTTGACTCGCACGCTCGGTCCAGTCCCGGTGCCTTACTGCTCTCGTCGAGGCAGCCGGTTCGCGGTCCGCCAGCTTGGCACGAAGCCAGCGGAACATCGCGGCGCCATCGCCGTCCGTATGGCCGGCAGCCCGATACTCCGCTTGGAGCCGGTCGATGATGGGAGCCGCGGCCGATCGCAGCTCTCCGAAGGCCTCGTCCGACGGGCTCCGCTCAACGGTGTGAAGCGCCACCCGGAATCGCCCGAGCAGAGCGTCTCGGTCCTGATCGTTCGTCCTATGAGGGCTCATCGTTTCACACATCTGCAAGTAACTCCGGTAGCCTCTCACTCGTCCACATCCGCCACCCGACCCACACCGCAGGCTGCGCTGTTCCCCCAGTATTCTGCAAAAAGTGACGTCTAGATAGATGCACCGTGACATAAAAATGCACGCAGATAGACACCAATTTCGTTGAGTAGAGGTCGAGGACACCATCCCGCCCCCACCGCGAGGCGTCGAAAGAGCGCCACGCTTGGGACGAGCAGGGGCGCTCTTTGTTGGAGGCGGTCACCCTGACCCGGCCCGGAATGCCAGGTGTACCACTCCTGAGCCAGACGCGCATTGAGCATCCCCCGTTCCTATTCCAGGATCGCCCGTCGCCCCAGCGCCATCCCTCCAGATCTTCGGACACCACCCTGGGCGCCGAGACCGTTTCTCAGCACGCTCTGAGGCGTTCTAGGAGCACACCGTTGCACGTACCTATCGTCGAATTGCCTGCGCTGCTGGGCAACCGCAGCGGGCCCGGGGCGAGCTCGATGGCGCCGTCAGTCCACGGGCGTACACTAGCGCCATCATGACGCCACTCGGACCATCGAGCACCCGTCGCCGATTACTGAGGGATGGCCTGTCCCTGGCCGGCCTCGGTCTGCTGGCCGGCTGCGGGCTGCTCCCTCCCCAGGCCCCAACCTCCGAGCGGGTGCGCCTGATCGGGGTCCTCGGCGACGTGCCTGGCGGGCGTTGGGACGGGTTCTGGGATGGAATGCGGGAGCTGGGCTGGGTCGAGGGCCGCAACCTCGCCGTGGAGTCCCGCTGGGCCGAGGGAGACATCCCAACGGTATCGCGCCCTCGCGACCGAGCTCGTCGAGCGGAAGGTCGAGCTGATTGCAGTGGGGACGTCGGGGGCCAGCGTCGCCGCCAAGCAGGTGACCGCCACCGTCCCGCTCGTGGCGATCCTGTTCAGCGGGGAGGCAATCGAGATGGGGATCGTCGACAACATCGCGCGGCCCGGCGGGAACATCACTGGGACGGCCGGCATAAGCGGGTCGCAACTGGAAGGCAAGCAGCTGCAACTCTTGAAGGAAGCGGTCCCGCACGCCTCCCGTGTAGCCGTGCTCCGCGGAGGCAGCCGAGCGACCCGGCACAGAGAGCCGCGTGCGGGCGCTCCAGGAGGCCGCGCCCGGCCTCGGGGTACACCTTCACGTCGTCACCATGCCGAACGTCAGCGGCCTCGACGACGCGTTCGCGGCCATGTCCACAGCCGGCGCTGATGCCCTCAAGATTCTCGCCAGCACCCAGTTCGAGACTGCGTGGGACCGCATCGCCGAGTTAGCGCTCCAGTATCGGCTGCCGTCGGTCACGGAATATCCGGAGTTCGCTCGGGCGGGAGGCTTGCTGGCCTATGGCTTGAGTCGAGCCGAGATCTACCGGAGTGCAGCACCGTACGTGGACAAAATCCTGCGAGGTGCCCGCCCCGGCGATCTGCCGATGGAGCGGCCCACGGACTTCGACTTTGTGGTCAATTTGAAAACGGCGCAGACCCTGGGGCTGACCGTCCCGCAGTCCATCCTGCCGCAGGCCACGGAAGTCATCCAGTAGCAGACCGGGCAAACACCCCGGCCGTGGTTCTTTCGAACGAAGTTGCGGATAACTCCCCATTATCAGAACTTCGCGCGGTCACTGGAACGTGTTTCCTATTGGCACCTGGTTCCAGATACGTCAGTTTGAACACGGTTATCGGAACCACTTTGGGTCCCTTCCAGACTTGACAATGACGCACCGTCTAATCCCAAGCCCGGCGTCTGCTGAGAAAGAGCGTGGCCCGGCGTGATTACAGGGAAACGGTTACCGGAATGGAAGTGGTGCGATGGGTGCCCGGTTTATCACCGGGCGATATGCATCGGCAGGACGACTCTCGAGCGATAAACCCGCGGAGTGCACGCGTTCAGGTGCCAGACGCCTCAACCATCAGGCCGCTCGGAGGGCGAACGTGAAGCTGAAGGGTAGCGACCCGCTCCGCGCCTCATTGCTATTGCTGGCGTAATAGTCATCCCGATGCATATTGCCCGGTGATAAACCGGAGGCGCTCTCGGGCATTCCTTTTGCTTTGGTCGTAGCTCTTTAGGACTCGCGCTGCTATTGCTGATGTACGTGTCATCGGCATGACTATTACGCCAGCAATGGCGTTAGGAAGCGGGCAGGACTCCCGTTCATGTTCACTCTCGATCTGGCAGCCTGAGTACGTTGTCTGGTGACCGGCCGGAACGGATACAGCAGCTATCTCTCCTCAACGAGATCGAACGGGTGTTGGCACGCTCCCCGATCGCGGAATGCAGCTGCAGATCAATCACTTAAAGATACAGGGCGTCCGCCTCAGACAGTCAGTCCTCGCCACCTAGTGCCTCCAGACACTGGGCCAACCATAGGCCGTGGCCTGATCCCGAGGCATAGCCGCGTAGGCCGCACGGAAGTGCAACTCGGCCTCATCCATGCGACCGAGATTGCCCAGCACCACGGCGAGGTTCCAATGAGCATAGGCGTTGTCGGGTTCCAGGGTGAGCGCGGTCGCCAACGCTTGGCTTGCCTCGTCAGGACGGTGCAGTCGCTGTAACGCGACCCCCAGGGCCGTATGCGCATTGGCGCGTCCAGGATCCACCTCGGTGGCGCGCGCCGCAGATGCGCGACCGCGCGATCCAGGCGCCGAGATCGCTCTCGGCCATGCCCAGGTTGTACAGCGTATCGCCATCATCAGGATCGAGCACCACTATCGTCTCGAGAAACGGCACCGCCTCGGTGAACTTGCCGGACTTCAGGAGCCGCAGGGCGTGCTGTGTGAGCGAGCCTTCCGACGGCACGTTGGTCCAGGTGACCTCCACAGTGTTGTCCGTGATAGCCACGTCGACCTCACCACCTAGACGGCCGAACCCGCCGCGAAATAGGCGCGCACTGCATCGGTAAACGCGGGAGTTCCGCGGGCCCGACTGCGTTCCGGCAGCAGCCCGACATCGAAGTCGTCCAGCGCCGTACGCACGAGAGGGCCCCTATCGTAGCCGCACCTCCCGACAAATAAGAGCTTCAACTCGAGGCGCGTACTGTAGGTCGAGTGGGCTTCCACTGCCGTCATCGCCGTAGCTGAATACCGAAGAACGCCAGCGGCGTCCAATCGACGTTGTGAGCACAGGGGATCTCAGAGCCGTCCGATCCGCCTGTATCCTTAGGTGAGCCATGAGTTGCGCATGCCCCTGAACATTCTCCTCCTCTCCACCTACGAGCTGGGCCACCAGCCGCTGGGACTGGCCCAGCCGGCGGCGCACCTGGCCGCGGCCGGGCACCTTGTGCGGTGCCAGGATCTCGCCGTTGACTCGCTTAACGAACCGTGGGTGCGCGAGTCTGATCTCATCGGGATCTCCGTGCCGATGCACACGGCCGCCCGCCTGGGCGTGCGCCTGATCTCGCGGCTGCGCGGGCTCAATCCGGGGGCGCACCTCTGCTTCTACGGTTTGTATGCGGCGCTGCATGCCGAGGAGCTGCTGGCCGCCGGCGCGGACGCGACCATTGGCGGCGAGGTGGAGACTCCGTTGGTCGCGTTGGCCGATGAGCTGGACTCCGCTCGCGGGCAGAGCTCTCCTGAGAATGCCCGGACCGTGTTTCTCGGGCGCCAGTCATCGCTCGTACCGAAACGCACCATGCTCCCCCCGCTCGAACGGTACGCCCGGCTCCAGATCAATGAGGAACAGCGCCTCGCCGGGTACGTGGAGGCCAGTCGAGGCTGTGCGCACCGGTGCCGGCACTGTCCAATCCCGCCCGTGTACGGCGGCCGCATGCGCATCGTCTCGGAAGACGTGGTGCTCGCCGACATCCGCCAGCTTGTAGCCATGGGCGCCCGGCACATCACGTTTGGCGACCCGGACTTTTTCAACGGGATCAAGCACTCATTGCGCATTGTGGAGCGATTCCACCATGAGTTCCCGTCGCTGACCTACGACGCCACGATCAAGATCGAGCACATCCTGGAGCACCGGACGCACCTACCCGGGGCTGGCCTCAACCGGCTGCCTGTTCATCGTCTCGGCCGCGGAATCAGTGCAGGATCACGTGCTGGCGCACCTGAACAAAGGCCACACGGCCGCGGACGTGGACAGGGCCATCGAGATCACCAGATGCGCGGGTGTTGCGCTCCGCCCCACCCTTGTTGCATTTACTCCCTGGACCTCGATGGACGACTACCTGGAGCTGCTCGACTTCGTGGCCAGTCGAGGTTTGGCCAACAGCGTGGACCCGATCCAGCTCGCGATTCGACTGCTCGTTCCGAGCGGATCGTGGCTCATGGACGACGGACCGATGAGCCCCTTCGTCACGGGTTTCGATCACGAGGGCCTCACCCATCGCTGGATCCATCCGGATCCGCGCGTCGACCATCTCCAGAAATTGGTGATAGGAATCGTCGAGCGCGCCACAGAACAGGATGCAGCGCCCCTCGCCACGTTCCAGCAGATTCGGTCCGCCGCCTGGCGCGAGGCGGGTCGGTCGCCAGATGTCGCCCCACCGCTCGAGCCCGCCGCGCACGTTTCGGTCCCGCGCTTGACCGAACCCTGGTTCTGTTGAGCGGAGCCCACCGCGGACCAGTTCGGTCCGCTCGGGCGACCGGCGTCGACGGTCCTGATATGAGTGCTGGTCGGCTGCTCCTGCTGATGTCGACCCGGACGTATCGCTCACGGGCGTTCATGAGTGCCGCCCGACGCCTGGGAGTGGAGGTGGTGGTGGGCTCAGAGCAGCGTCAGGCGCTGGCCAACCGAGCGCGAAGCACCACGCTCACGCTCGACTTCCGTCGGCCGTCACATGCCGCCGATCAGATTGTGCGCGCGGCCCGCGAGCGCCCATATACGGCGGTCGTCGGCGTGGATGATGACAGTGTCCTCATCGCCGCGCACGCCGCGGCCCGCCTTGGACTCCGGCACAACACCGTGGAATCGGTGAAGGCCGCACAGGACAAATTCCGCGCGCGGAAGCTTCTTGCACGCGCCGACCTGCCACAGCCATCCTTTCAACGCGTGAGTCTGAACGCGGAGCCGCGCGCTGCAGCTCGCCGTGCCCCGTATCCGTGCGTGCTCAAACCCCTCTCGCTCTCGGCAAGCCGGGGCGTGATCCGCGCGAATGATCCTGATGAGTTCGTGCGTGCCTTCCAGCGCATCAGGGAGCTTCTCGCGTCCGTCGGCGTCGGACATCGGCACCTGCTGGTCGAGAGCTTTGTTGCGGGGCCGGAGGTCGCCCTCGAGGGTTTACTGGCGGACGGCGATCTCCGGGTGCTGGCGCTCTTCGACAAACCGGATCCGCTGGACGGTCCGTATTTCGAGGAGACGCTGTACGTGACGCCGTCGCGTCTGTCCGGCGCCGTCCAGATGGCCATCCAGCAGACCACCGCGCACGCCGCGGCGGCGCTCGGGCTGCGCGAGGGGCCGATCCACGCCGAGCTGCGCATGGGCGAGCACGGACCCTGCGTGGTGGAAGTCGCGCCGCGCTCGATCGGCGGCCTGTGCTCGAACACGCTGCGATTTGGTGTGGACGCGAGTCTCGAGGAGCTGATTCTCCGCCACGCGGTGGGCCTGGAGCCTGGCCCAGTTGGTCGCGAGCGGGTGGCGGCCGGTGTGATGATGCTGCCGATCCCTCAGGCGGGGATTCTGCGCACCGTCCGTGGCAGGGATGCTGCGCTCGAGGTCCCCGGCGTGGAGGACGTGTCGATCACCATCCCGGTGGGCCAGCGGCTGGTACCCCTACCGGAAGGTGACCGCTATCTCGGCTTCGCCTTTGCTCGCGCCGGAACGCCGGAGGCCGTTGAGACAGCCCTGCGTGAAGCGCACCGTCGCCTGGAGTTCGTCATCGCGATCGAAGACGAACTCGCTAACGCTGAAGTCTGCTTGCCCGCGAACCCGCGGTCCTGGCCGCGCACAACTGACGAATCGAAGCCGTTACCGGTGGTGGGTCGGTAGGGCGCTTTCAGCCCTTTGCCGGCTGATAGAAGGGGCTCGCGTCGGCGTCCGCGCCGCCTTTGGATGGCTCGTAATACGGGTTGTGCCCGCTCGCGTGGTCGGTCGTATCAACCACACTGTGGATCTGCGGGAATTCCTGCTGGATCAGATGCTCGATTCCCTGGCGCAGCGTCACATCCACCATGCCGCAGCCCTGGCAGCCGCCTCCCAGTCGCACGTAGACCACGTTGTCTTTGACGTCGATCAACTCCACCTGGCCGCCGTGCGAGGCCACGCCCGCACTTATCTCGCCATCGATGAGCTTCTGAATGCCGTCGGCGAGCGGGTCGTCCCAGCCCGCTGAGGGACTGTCGATCTTGAATCCGGAGCCCATGAGCTCATCGACGAAGTCCACCGTCGCGCCGCGAAGCTTCGGCAGAGTCTCGGCATCCACCAGAATCTTGAAATCGCCCTCATCCTGCACCGCGTCACCCGGCTCGGGCGACCCGTCCGACGTCAGCGCCATCGCGTAGGTGATCCCGCCAGCTCCACGGCCCGTGGCCGCGATGCGGACGGCCGCAGTGCCACGCACGTTCTGTTCGGTCAGCGCCTCAATCAGCCGCTGCCGCGCCAGCTCGGAGAAGGTGACGATTGTGTTGTTGCGATCCGTCGCTAAATCCATGGCCTTATACCGTCCTTCCAGGACAGGGACGCTCCAGTCATGCTACCACGGCGCCGTCCGTGCGCTGGGTTTGATCCTACGAATGGAGCAGTCAGAGGTTATTCGGTCGCAAACTGCTGTCGGCGCTGGCGGTGGTAATCACCAAGCTGCGCATTAGCGGCCGTAATGATGGCGAGCGCGTCTACTACGCGAGGCAGGTCTCTGCCCGGTATTGCCATGTAGATCTCGTCCTCGCCGACATCGGTGTACACGCGGTTGCCCATGCAGCCGGTGCTCACCACGGTGCCCTGGGCCAGAGCGGCTGGGATGGCCATGCACGTCGGGCGACCCAACAGGGGGAGCTGAGCGGCGACGCCCGCTCGCATCGCGGCTTCGTAGGCCAGCATGATCCGGCCGGGTCGGCCTGAGAACAACACAACGTCCGGTTCGACCGGTGTGTCGCCGAGCGCGGCGTAAACCACGACCGCGGGCGGCCGCGCGAGCTGGGGGATCTGGGCCATCTCCTCCATGCGGACGTAGCCGATGTCCGACATGAGGCTGAGAGTCTGCTCAAGCTCCGGGGCTCGTTCGGGGGGAAGTGGGATGCTGTGCGTGTAGCTGCCGATCGCGCAGTTGTAGTGGTCCGATGGCACCGTGTAGAAGACTCGCCCCTCAGCGGCGAGTCGCCAGAAACTGCACCCCGCCGGCTCGACGCCACCAAACTCTTCCACCCCGGCCGGCGGAGAATCCCTGAACGCCACCCCGACAGGGCGACGCGGGAGCGTTAGTGCGGCGTCCAACCGGCGCTCGAGACGTAACCAACCGCTCGCGTCGTCCTCCAGGCAGCGTGCACGGAGATCTCCATTTTCGCTCACAGTCATACTATGCGCCGCACCGGCCGGCACGTCAAGCGGAATATGCGTCCGTCCCAGCGGAGAGCTCCGCGGCGTAGCCAGCGACAGTAATCTGTGTAGCAGAGTCCTCGTGTCTTGGCAGGCCGTTCGCAGCCATCCACCGCGCACGGACCATCCATACCCGCCCGTCCGAGCCCCAGAGCACAGCAACTAACGGCGAGTGCTACGTCTCACTGGATCACTTCCGTCGCCTGGCTCAGCAGCGACGGTGGAATGGTGATTCCCAGCGCCTGGGCCGTCTTCAGGTTGATCGCGAAATCGAATGTCGTGGGGCTGCTCAATAGGCAGTCGCCTGGGTTGGCGCCCTTGAGAAATTTGTCCACGTAGCCGGCGCCGCGGCGCCAGAGGTCGAGGCTATTCCGGCCATAGGCGACAAGAGAGCCCTCACCAGCTCCGTGCCCTCCGACATCAACGGGAGTCGGTTCAGAAGCGTAAAGTCGGCGATACGACCACGCTGGTTGCCTGCCATAAGCGGATCTTCCAACACCATAAGCGCATCAGGGCGCACCTGGGCCAAAGTCGCCAATCCTTGGTCGAAGTCATCAAGGCCGGTGACTCCCACGGAAACGATCTCCAGGCTATCCCGCTGGGCCAGACTGCGCAGCTCATCAAACTCTCTGACCTTGGACGCTTCGGCGGTGTTCCAGAGCACGGCGAGTCGGCGTAGGGACGGGCGGATCTCCCGAAGCAGCTCCAGGCGCTTGCCCACCGTATTGACCGCGTTTGAGCTCAGGCCGGTCAGGTTGCCGCCGGGGCGGGACAGACTGGTCACGAACCCGTCCCCGACTGGATCGGCGCTGACCAGCATGACGATCGGCGTGGTACTTGTGGTGTCGAGCGCGGCACGAATCGCGGCATTCCCCGATACCGCGATCACGTCCACCTCGAGGCTCACCAATTCGGATGCAAGCTGGCCGAGACGCTCAGTCCGGTTCTCGGCCCACCGACTCTCGAGGGTCATGGTCTGCCCATCAACGTAGCCCAGCTCGCGCAAGCCGTCCAAAAACGCGTCGGGCGGTGACATGCCGGAAATGCCAGCAGGGACGACTCCCAGACCACCCAGGAGCAGCAACCCAACGCGGGGCACGCGCGCCGGCCTCCGCGGTTGCCACGGCAGGGCCGCACACCCGGAGAGCAGGCCGAAAGTGGCCAGGGCCAGGCTGTGAAGCACGAACTTGCGGCGGCTCTGGCGGTTCATGACCTGCCCAAGAGGCTACTACTATCCGCGCGGCTGCGCCACACCCCCTGAGTACTACCTACGCCCTGAGTGGGATGGTGTCCGTTCGTAAACGGGCGCCTTGATAGAGCTAGCGGTGATTATCGGAACGAGCGGAGGAGCTCGTGCGGCGATTGATGGCTGAGACGGGGCTCGCCGCTGCAGAGGGTGGAACGAGGTCACTGGATCAGCTCAGTCGCCTGGTTCAACACGGATGCGGGTATCGTGAGTCCGAGGGCCTGGGCGGTCTTGAGGTTGATGACCAGGTCGAACTCGGTGGGCTGCTCCACCGGCATGTCCGCGGGATTGGCGCCCTTGAGGATCCTGTCGGCATAGCGTGGCGGCACGGCGGAATTGGGCGAGCCGGTTCGGCCCGTAGGAAATCAGCCCGCCCGCGTCCGGGAAAGATGCGGTCTTGAGCCAGCACGGGCAGCCGGTGCGCTCTCGCGAATTCGACGATCCGCCCCACCTCACCGGCGAAGAGTGGTGACCCGCTCACCAGGAGTGCTTCGGCATGGTCCTCGACGGCCATCTCCAAGGCGGCTGCGAGATCCGCGGCGGTGGTAATGTCCGGTGCCATGAGCTGCACGCCGAGCGACTGGGCGGCCTGCTCCACCTCCTGCAGACCGCCGGTCGACTGGGATGCGCTCGCGTTGGTGAGAAACATGACCCGCGAGACACCCGGTGCCAGCTCCCGCAGCAGCTGCAGGCGTTTCCCCATGGCCTGCGGCGCCAGGGCGCTCAACCCCGTCACGTTTCCGCCGGGCCGGGCCAGGCTGGCGACAAGCCCGGTTCGGACCGGATCGGGCGCGGCGGCGAAGACGATCGGGATCGTGCGCGTGGCACCCATTACTGCCTGGGTGTACAACGTTCCTGCGCCGACACAATCAGGTCCACCGGCAGAGCCACCAGCTCAGCGGCCATGGCCGGAACCTGCTCGGACGACTCCGCCAGGCGCACCTCGATCGCGATGTTCTGGCCCTCCGATGTACCCCAGCTCGCGCAGGCCTGCGCGGAATGCCTCGAGCTCGGCTGTCGGCGCGGCGCTTGGCGCCAGGTACCCGATCCGAGGAACCTTCGTCCCGCCGGAAGCGGGCTGTCCTGGGAGCGACACAATTCCACAGCCAGAGAGCAAATTAAGGCTCGCGAGGATCAGGCCGCCCCGCAGGAACGCGCGCCGCTGTAGAGGGTGGAACGAGGTCACTGGATCAGCTCGGTCGCCTCGGCAAGGACCGACTGAGGAATCGTCAGACCCAGCGCCTGTGCGGTCTTGAGATTGATCACCAGGTCAAATTTCTCCGGCCGCTCCACGGTAGCTCCGCGGGATTGGCGCCCTTCAGAATCTTGTCCACATAGGTGGCGGCGCGCCGCTCCTGGGCGGCACGATTTGCCCCGTAGGCGATCAGTCCGCCGACTGCCACATATCGCCGATCGGCCCATCATGGGCAACCGGTGCGTGAGCGCCAGCGCGCCGACTCGCGCCACATTGCTCGCCAGCACGATATTGTCCACCAGGGACAGCGCATCCACGCGCTCATGCACCGCTCGCTCGAACGCGCCCTCGAGGTCGGCGGAATCACGCACCTCCAGCGGCACCAGCTTCAGCCCCAGGGGGCCGGCCGCGGCCTCCGCATCCGCACCTGGCCGGCCTGGTCAGAGACCAGGCCGTCAGGGTTCCAGATAATGCCAACGCGTGACACGGACGGGAGAGTCGTTCGCAGGACTTCCAACCGCTTCCCAATCAGCTCGCGGGCGATGTTGGTCTGCCCGGTGACGTTGCCTCCTGGCCGTGCAAGACTGGCCACAAAACCGTCCTCCACCGGGTCGTTCGTCCGTGCCATCACAATCGGGATGGTGCTGGTGGCACGCATTGCGGCCTGGATATTAGGGGCCCCGGAGGCCACGAGCACGTCAACGGGCAAGCTCACGAGCTCGGCGGCCGGCGCGAGGGAGCTATCAACCTGCCCACTGGCGGGTCGCCACTCCACGGTGACGGTGCTACCCTCAACGTAGCCCAGCTCTGCCAGGCCCTCCCGAAAGGCGTCGGCCCATTCCTGTTCGCCGTTCCACAGGTAGCCGATACGCGGTGGCCGAACCGCCTGCTGCGAGCGTGGCGATACCAGCCCACAGCCGGCCAGCAGACCGAGGCCGGCCACGGACAGGCCACCCCTGAGGAAGCGGCGACGGGTGCAGGAATGTCCGAGTGGCGTCATGATGGGGCTAGTGTACGCCCGCGGGGTGCTTGGGACAATCCGTAGCGTTGGTGCTGGTGGGTCAGAAACCGCCTTCATAGCGGCCCGAGAAACGGCCTCCGCGGGGCGGGGTGGTGTCCTCGGACCTGTGAGGATGGCGCTGGGGCGACGCGCGATCCTGGAATAGGAACCGTGGAGGCTCCATGCGCGTCTGGCTGAGAGTGGTACACCTGGCCGTCCACACCGGCCAGGGTGACCGCCTCCCACAAAGAGCGCCACGCTTGGAACGAGCGTGGCGCTCTTTCGACGCCGACCGCTGAGCTTTCCCCATCGTCAATGAATCTCGGCGATCGCACACTGACCTCAAGCATCAGCTCGGCACGGTAGTCGGTACAATTTGGCTGTATGTGTGGACGCTACACGCTGGGTGATCCCAGCCCCTTGAAGCGGCGGTTCGGCCTCGAAGAGTTTGCCGAGACGACCATGACGCCGCGGTTCAACGTGGCGCCCTCGCAGGACATCCCCATCGTGGTGCAGCAGCTCGGACGACACGCGCGAGCTGCGGATGGCCAAGTGGGGCTTTGTGCCCTTCTTCATGGACGGAAAACCGGGCAAGCGCCCGCCCCCGATCAACGCTCGAGCCGAGACGCTGGCCACCAGCGGCATGTTCCGCTCGAGCGTGGGCAAGTACCGCTGCATCATCCCTGCGGATGGCTTCTACGAGTGGAAGATGATCGACCCCGACAAGAAGACCAAACAGCCCATGTACGTCCAGCTCCAGGACACGAGCCTGTTTGGCTTCGCGGGGATCTACACATTGCCGACGAAGACGCACCCGGGCGGGAACGGCCGCGATTATCACCACCACGCCCAACGAGCTCATGAAGCCCATCCACAACCGCATGCCGGCGATCCTGCTGCCCGCGTTGGAAGACGTCTGGCTGGATCCGAAGATGACCGACACGGCCGAAGCGCTGACCATGCTGATGCCCTACCCGGCCGAGTCCATGCAGGCGATCCCCGTCTCGAAGAAGGTGAACAGCGGCGAGCGGTCAGGGGCCGGAGCTGATTCTGCCGATCACCTCAGCGTGATCCGCTCGGAGACGCACGCCAGCGGGCTCACGGCCAGCCGAGGAGCGTGCGGGGTAGGTTCTGGGACCGCTGGCGGCGGTTTTGAGCGAGTGACGGATCTCGGACCCGATGAGGTGTTCCAGGAGCTTGCCAAGGCCGTCTGAGCGCGTGGACCCTTGCGCACGCTGCTGTCGGGTACCTACCAGACATACGGCCGTAATACGGTTTCCGGTTTCACATTTGACATCATCATCGACCCGTTCGGAGTCGGCGGATCGACTATCGACGAGCCAGAATTGCTCCTCGACGCGAGCGACCTGCTGTGCTCGCGTCGAGGAGCAATAGTTTCAATCGAAATACTGCCCTCCGCCAGCGTGATCGCGGCACAGAGATTCCTGCGCATGGACTGAGCCATGGCCTACCGCGTATGAGGCACCTGCGATCTAGCGTGCACCGCCGCGTCGGGCACCCGTCCGGATGCGTTCGTCCACGGTTGACGCGAGCGGTTACGGGCCTCGACATGGTCGCGAACGCGTCGCAAATCGTGCAGCAGCAAGCTCATTCGGGCTCGGGTCTCCGGGGCATGTTGCGTCTTGGGTGCGAGCTCGCCGTAGTGATCGAGCGCTTCGAACATGCTGCGCGCCGCCGCTTCCCCGTCCGGTAACTCGAACCCGCCTCCGACGTCCACCGCGCCGATGCCGATCAGGTCCCCGTGGTCCAATTGCGCGCGCAGCTCAGGGAGCCAGGACGCGGGACGTTCGGTGTCCGATCTCATCAGATTCCCCCGACCTCGTGGTTCTAGCCGGAGGCCGCACAATCCACGCCAACTCTCGGATTGGACGGGCCCGAACCTTGGCAGAGTGCCGTTACCCGGGAAGATTGGCGTCATTCACTTGGGGTGCGCGCTTTGTGCGCATTGATACGGGCTCAGTTCGGATGTCCGCGCAGGCGATGCGGAATGAATCCTGCGGGCCTTTCGAGCAGGACGAGCGGCCATCCGAGCTCCATGTGGGAGGACATCAGCCATGAACGCTCACCGACTCGCCGCCACCGCCACCCTGGTGGCCACGATCAGCGCCGCCGGGCTCGCCGACGCGTCGCATGCGTCGCAGGAATCGGAGAATCTCACCCCCGAAGCAGCCGAGCGTCAGTTCACGGCCTGCGGGTACGAGGTCATCCCATCGGGTCGGGTGAGCGATCACCCCGCGACGTTGCTCCCGCGCTTTACCCCGATCGAGCACCCCGACACGGCGGCGCTCTTCGTGGTGCGCGACGCGGGCGAAACCACGCGCGAAGACGGTCGATCGCTGACGGCCGTCGTGTTCCCGACGCTCGCGGAGGCCGAGCATGTGTTCCAGGATGGGGCCAGGCTGATGCGGGTCGCCGATCAGGTGCAACGACTGGAATCCGGGCACGGCGTCGACACCGGGCCGCCACCGCTCCCGGTGGACACGGATCTGGGCCCGCCGCTGTTCCTGGGGCACGGCCTGACCGTCTGGCGGAGGAACGTGGCCCTCACCCAACTCATCACGCCGCCGGTCACGGCGGTGCGCGCGACGGCCGACGAGCTCGAGCGGCGCGGGCTGGACGCGGCCTCGGCAAGCCGATCGGAATTCACCGGGGCGGCACAGCGAGCGTTGGCGGCGACCAAGCCGCGCTCCGCCGAATCGACGCGCAGTCCGGTCGACCGTGATTTCGTTCGCTGCCT
Organism: uncultured Chloroflexia bacterium; assembly: GCA_963765765.1. Taxonomy (GTDB): domain Bacteria; phylum Chloroflexota; class UBA6077; order UBA6077; family JACCZL01; genus CAVXYC01. The sequence goes on from CAVXYC010000001.1 coordinate 15,184, forward strand.
GGGCGGTCAGTAACCAGGGGATTGGGCAGCCGGGCAGTACTGGCTCCTGGCACCCTGAAAGGAGTGCCAGGGGAGCTTTCAGGACGAGCGGCGGCGCTTTGGAGCAGCTCGTCATGAGCTTCGAAAGCGCGATGACGGACCACACGCCCGTTTCAGCCACCGCGAAATAGAGATGTGATCGGTATAACCGTCAAGTTGGTGGTATTCCGACGTGGCGTCCAAGGATCCCAATGGGTGCACGGGCCATTCAGTCCGGCGCCGCGAGGAACTCGATCGGTACCCATCCTTCCAGCCCGTTCTCACCGCGCACATGCGCCCACTCGCCGTCAGGCCGCTCGATCACGGTCACCCGGGCCCCCTCGAGCAGGCCGCGCGGCACCCGGGCGTCCTCGCGCGGCGCGGTGCGGAGCACCACGCCCTGCCCGTCCGTGTGCGCCACCCGGGCAGCCTCACCGGGGCCCGGCGCCGGCCGAGAGTCCGCCTCCGGCGCCGCGGCGGTCGGCGCGTCAGGCACGTTGGTGCCGCGGTCGCTCGCGACGGGCCCGCGCGCGGTCGCGACCCTCGCTCCGGCCGACGCACGGACCCAGGAGAGGTCGAGGGACAGAGCAACGAACCAGCCGACCGCGACCGGTAGGGCCACCAGCAGCACGAACACCCAGGCCGGGACCGCCCCGCTCTGGGTCCCGAGCGAGGCTGGTCGCTCGACGGGTACGCCCGGTAGCGTCCGCCTCGAGTCATCCACGAGTCCTCCGCGGCGCCACGGCGGCTCCTGCGAACGCCGTCGTGGCACATTTGCACTACCAAGTCCATCGCGGCGTACACGCCGCACCCTGCGGGCGCTGGAGAGCGTACCAGTTCCGACTGCGGCTCGGGATCGAGCGACAGCGTGCGACTCCGGCCCGGACGCAGCTCCAGCGTGACGGCGAATGGAGATGTCCTGGTGATGCGGCGCTGGTGCTGGCGTAATAGTCATCGGGATGATGGATGAGGCGCGGCCGCGCGATTCCTCCCACCGTGGACCCAAAACAACAAGCTCCTTCGCGACTTTGGGGTCAGTGGGTCAGCGGTGAGACCACCCATTCGGAGCTGCCCGGCCGGATACTATTCCTCATTGATGATCTGCAACGGTGTGACACGGATGACACCATCGCGGCTCGGTAAATTCTCGACGATCGCCTCATGCAGGAACCTCAGGTTGTCGCAGTGGAGGTGGGCCACCACTTCCGCGCCCATGAAGTTGTGGCCGAGCGCTAGGCAATTCGTCAGATTGCTGCCGATGCCGGCCAGCACGTCGCCGGTCTTATCCACTGTGGTCTCTATGAGGACGTATGCGCGCACCATTGTTTGCCTCCTCCTCACCGCGAGCGACGGACGGGCTGACACGAGCGCGCCATTGGCCCGCCGTGCGTCGTCTCGTTACTTAACCGGATTCTACGTGCAAATTCCTCCATCGTCTGGCACACCGTTGAGCGTCGTCCGTCGGAAGAGGCCGTCGGAGAACTGCGATTGGCCGCGGCACCCATCATGGACAGGCTCCGAGCGGAGTATCGGGCTGCGGGACACACGGACGAAGATGGCCCCGCGATGTTCCGCTGGCTTCGTGCCAAGGTGGCGAACCGCGGCTCGGTTGCGGATCGGCCCAGACTCTCGAAGACTCCTCTGACAGGTCGAGCGTCTCCCGACAGCCGCGTCGTCCATGAAACGGGAGTTCTCCGCCGGGCCCGCCCACGGGAAAGAGACAGGATCGTCCTGTGCCAGCATGGGCGGGACGATGAGCGTGGACCTGAAGGTTCGGCGGCACCGCACAGCGGAATCGCGCAACAGCCGTCGCTTGTCCAGTCGTCCATGGTGGTTCACGTGTGAGTCAGCCTCAATTCGTGTCGCCGGCTCGTTCTGATAATGGAGGTTATCGGACCCTCGACCACGGTCCCGACTGGGCCGGGTGTCCTACAATCTCCCCTCATGCTTACCATGTTTCGGGGGCAGTATGCGCACGGAACTCGGCTATCGCGCGCAGATGGGAGTGATGACTCCCGCCACCAACACGACGGTCGAGCCCGAGCTCTACCGGATGGGCCCGGCCGGCGTGACGTTCCATTTCGCCCGGATTTCCGTTGCGGGCGGACCGCGGGAGGACAGCCAGGGACCCATTCCGGCGATGCTCGAGACGCCCCTGCGGGACCTCGCTGCTATGGAGCCGGACCACATTCTGCTCGGCATGTCGGCGCCTTCCTTCGCGGGAGGCGTCGAGGGGGACCGGCGCCTGCGCGCGGCCATCGAACAGAGGATGGGGACGCCGGTCACGACCTCCGGTGAGGCCGCCCTGGCTGCGCTCCAGGCCTGTAAAGTCCGGCGCATCGGAGTGCTGTCGCCCTATGCCGCGAGCATGGACGAGCAGACCACCGACTTCTTCAGCGGGCGCGGGGTACGAGGTGGTGCGGTACCGGAGGCTGGAACGCGGCAGCCCGGCCTCCATCGCGGCCAGGTGCAAGGTGGCATCCCGGATCAGCCGATCGGAATCGATATGCTCGGGTGGCGGCCTTACAGCTTCGGTGGCCGCGGCGGCAGCACCGGGAGGCCTCCCCACATGAGTACCTCGAGCGTACCGCGTCGAAACGTGCTGAAACTCGGCGCGGTCGTCATCGCCAACAGTCTCTTCGCCACGATGTCACAGGTCAGTAATCACGACCTGACGCCGGCCCCGGCCCTGGCCGGGCCCCCGGACCAGGTACCGACGCCAGCGCTAGCCCTCACCCAGGGAGTCTGGCTGTGGCAGCACACCGCCTACGCAAATGACCAGACCGTCGTGTGCGCGGACCCTCGCAAGTACACCCTCGCCTTCCTCGACAGCGGCCTCTACGGCGTCCAAGCAGACTGCAATCACGGCAGTGGGAGCTACGCCGTGGCCGGGACGCAGCTCACTTTCCAGCCAGGGCCGATGACTCGGGCGGCCTGTCCGCCGGGCTCGCAGGACACGGTGTTTCTGCAGGATTTGGGGCAGGTCGCCATGTACGTCTTCGACGGCGAAAACCTGGTGCTCAACCTGTGGCTGGACAGCGGCAACATGGTCTTCAGTCCGCAGCCGGCGGTTTCGCTGACCGGCTCTGCCTGGCAGGTACTGGGCGTCAACAACGGCCATGGCGCGGTAGTCTCGGTGCTATCGGAGACGCAACTCGACGCGACGTTCGGCGAGAACGGTATTGTCAGCGGCACCACTGGCTGCAATACGTACCGCGGGCTGTATACGGTTGCCGGCCCGACGATTGCGCTCGGCCCGCTGATCAGCTCCCATCAAGCCTGCCCCTCGGAGGCGGCCGCGGTGCAAGAGCAAGCCTTCCTCGCGGCGCTCGGCGCATCCACCAGATATGAGCTGCGGGACGACCGCCTGACGCTTCGCAGCGACGCGGGGGCCACCCAAGTCGACCTGGTTCGGCCGATGGGCTAGCATCGTGGCCCATTGCGCCGACCAGCAGCCACAGCCGCAACTACCCCCGCCTATCACGACGTGGCCCGACCGTCTGGGCGCCGAGGCGCGCTCAGCTCCTCATAGAGAGTCTGGCGGAAGAACGCATGGGCAAAACGGTAGTGAATCGCGCCGGGCCGCGCCTCCTCCTGCAGGACCGCCATCCGCGTGGACTCGCCAAGTGCCGATTCGAGCTCATCCTGCGGGACCTGTGCTATCTGTTGGAGGACGTCCAGACGGAACTCACGCCCGATCACTGCGGCGATGGCAAGGACTCGATTGGTCGCTTCGGAGAGGCGGCTCAGCCGTTTGCCGATGACGTCGCACAATCCTTCCGGGATGCCGGACTCCGGATTGCCATCGTCGGTCCGAACCCATTGAGCCCCCTTCGCGTACCACAAACCCTCTTCGACCAGGTAGCGCAAGACCTCTTGCACGAACAGCGGATTTCCCTCTGTCTGGCGATGGATCGCCTCCGCCCGGCTCCAGGCGATCTCCTGGCCGCGAACCTGCTGCATCATGCGGTGCACCTCGTCCACCGAGAGACCACGCAGCCCGATGCGCAGGAAGGCTGACGAGCGGCGCAGATCGGCCAACGCCCCTGAGAGCGGGTGACCGCGATCCACTTCCACATCGCGATAGGTCCCGATGATCAGTAGGCGCGTACCGGTCAGATTGCGGGCCACGTGGTGGAGCAGATCAAGCGTGCCCCAATCCGCCCAATGGAGATCTTCCAGGACCACGACCAGAGGCTGGCGGCCCGAGGCATTCCGCATGAAACCGCTGATCGCTTCAAGCAGGCGCCAACGGTCTTCTTCGCGGACCACTGGCCGGTGGGCGCGGCTCGATGGCCACGCGCTCGCGGACCTCGGAGATGATACGGGCCACAGCTTCGGCGCCTGAGCCAAGCGCCTCCTTGAGCGCGTCGGGCTCGCGGGTGAGAACGTAGCTCCGGAGGGCTTCGACAAACGGGAGGTACGGCAAGGAGAGGGAGCCCTCCTCGTAGGAGTGGCCTACCAGGGTGGCCCCTCCACGGACGGTTGCATAGCTGGCCAATTGCTCCCACAGCCTCGTTTTGCCGATGCCCGGCCCCTATCTGGAACCTGCGTCATCCAATCTCGAGAGACGGTCCTCGGCGGGTGGTTCCGAGCACGGGGATTCTCGGAACCTAGGATAAGATACGCTCCGTTGCAGTCTCTGCCCAGAAGTATGGCCGATTGCCATTCATGGTTGGCACAGAGCTTGCGTGAGTTCGCCCGGCACCGCTCAGATGCACATCATGGAGGACGAATGGCAACGTTTGAGTCACTGGGGCAGGACAATCCGAACATTCGGCAGCAATACGACGAGTGGAGCACCGCGCGCTCCCAGAATGGCGAGGACCCGACGGACTGGGAGGCCTTCCGTACGCACGTGCTGGCCCTGGGCGCCCCGGACCCGGGGAGCGAGTCACCGGACGACCTCTGAAAGACGGAGGCCGGACGGAGCCGGCGGCCACGCACCGGTCGGGTGGCTCGGCTCCATTGAGACGCACACTGAACAGCATCGACCACGACCACGAGGAGGAAGGCAACACCAGTGGCCGACATCGCGAAATACGTGAACAAGTCGCACGAGCAGAAGGACTTCGCCGAGCTGGCCGAGCTGCCCACCGACGCGCTGCAGGGCGTGAGCAAAGGCGACGCCGAGGCCATTCAGAAGGCCTTCGGCGTCAAGCCGATCCGGCAGCTGGCCGAGCACAAATTCGTTCGGGCCTGAGCCGGGGCGACTTATCGCGTACTGCCCAGCGGCGGGTCGAAGGTCCACTCCTGCTCGGCTCCGCTGGTGTCCTCCCACTGCACCACCACCGTCCCATTCGCCTGGGAGGCGCCTGGCACGGCGAGCAGCTTCCGGCTGGCCTGGTTGCGCAGCCGCATCCCGCCGTTCGGGCCCGGCTCCAGCGTCCACACCTGGTCCGATTCCCCGCGGTCATCCCATTGGATCAGCTCCGTGCCGTTGTCGCGGGATCCCTGGGGATTGGCCAGCACCTTGCCGCTCGCCGCGTTCCGGAGCTGGGCACCGCCGCCCGGCACGGGCTCGAGCGTCCAGGCCTGCTCGGGGCCACCCGAGTCGTCCCATTGGATGATTTTGGCGCCGCTGTCGCGGGAGCCGCCGGGGTTGGCCAGGAGCTTGCGACTGGCGAGATTGCGGAGACGGTACGCGATTGGACGCATGGTCATGATGTGCCTCGTGACGGGGCTCATCGGGACGGCCGCGGTCGCTCATGCGCCGTTCCCGATGGACCCGGTCGTGGGTGCAAGCGGCGTGCCTCTGCGCAAAGGGAGTACCGTCGCCTCTACGATGCATGTGTGATGTGTGCGTGAATCAGCGAGCGGGAGATTTCCGTGCGCTGCTGGTCCATCATTACGCCGTCCGACCGCGGGGGCGCAAACGGTTGCGCTGGCAGTGCACCGAGCGCGAGACGAGGGAGTCTGCTGGAATTGGTAGCCCATGCGAAACGATCGGATGGAGCGGTCCGGCTAGCGGACTCGGAGATGCAGCGTGAAAGCGAAGGGGAGAGTCCCGGCCCCGACACCATTCTTATTGTTGGCGTAATAGTCATCTCGATGCACATTGCCCGGTAAATGAAAACCCTACGCCCGGGCCTGCCCTTCCGGGTAACCGTCCCGCTCCAGCGTCTTCTGGGTGAACTTCCGTTCTTCGCAATGGGCTTCGATGCATGCGGTCGGCGTGCGACCCGTCCCATCCGGCTAGCATCGCGGCATCGGCTTCGCTGGCTGCACTGGTCGTGAGGTCGCTGACCGTCTGGCGAGGGCTAGGTCGGCCGAAGGAGTGGGGGTGGTGACCGTTCCCGTTCTATCACTCCATGCTGGCGATCCGGCAGCACTTTGGCGCCGGCACACCGCTGTACCGCACAACCGCGTCGTCCGGGGATATCGAGGTGTTGGCCTCCGCGACGCAGACCCTGCTGGTCAACAAGCGATCGACGGCCGTCACCGTAGGCATAAACGGTAAGACTGTATCCATGGGGGCGCACAAGGTAGTAGTGATTTCGGCGGGCCCCTAGTTACTCTGTCACATGGCGCTTGACGACTCGACGCTTATGCTTGATTCGGCTGCCTCGCTCTTAGGCCAGCCAACCTGGTCGCGCTGCGACCAGGTTGGCTGGCGGCGATCTTCCGCTCGAGTGTGGCAATAGTGCACGCCCGTTTCCCTCGACCACCGCGTTTCAACCCGGCCGGTCGGCCCGGCCTCGAAGTACAAGGCTGGGCCCGCTCAGGTTGTCCTAGACAGCACGAAGCACTCGCCCATTGGGTAGTGCCCATCGCTCGGCCCTTGACGGCCTGAGCCGACTCGACGGCGGCGCACCATCCGGAAGTGGCTCGAACTAAGCGGCTATCGTGCCGTGGTGACCAGCGACTGCAGTGGCTGGTCTCGGAGTGAATTTCGAATGTGGCGTGCCAGTCTCACCGCGAAGACGACGATCATGAACGTCGAGTTCGCTTGGCTGGAGGTCACGAATGACGAGCTACTGGCCACGAAGAGATTATCCGTCCCGTGTACGGCCAGGTCAGCATCGACGACCCCATCAGCGGCTCGCTCTGCCATCCTTGTGGTTCCAATTTGATGAAAACCGCCGCCGAGTCGCTCCCAGATTCGCGCCTCAGAATCGCTGCTGAGATACTCTAGGCGACCACAATTTGTTTTCCGTAAATAGTTATCCCAGTGTCGATGTGCGCGCAGCACGCCATCAACATCCTTGGCGGAGAAACGCAGGTCGATCTTGAGCCGCGGCATGCCGAAGTCGTCTCGTTCGGTTCCCAGCGTGACTCGACTGTTGTAATCGGGGAGGTGCTCGCCATGGTATTGAAGCGGGTACACGTTCTCGGGACTGTAGATAAAGAAGCCGGGCGCTCTTCTACGCCTAGCAAGGAAGCGCCCAGTTCCGAAACCAGCAATGAAGCGCAAGGTCGCACCCCACTCACGCACCATATTCTTAATGTGTAGGCTGAGCGGCCCCTTCTCAGCAGCACCGTAGGGCGAACCCGGAACGGCGGAACCTGTGAGAGACAATCGCTGGGCGTCGGGTGCCACAAGCGGACCTAAGGGTGAAGCAAGCGCTAGATATGCGAATGAGAGAGGGCCACTCCTGTGTCTAGGATCTGGCAAGTCCCTGTTCGCAAGCCAAGCAACAATGTTCGGCAACTGTTCTTGATGCTGAAACGTCCGAGTGAACGAAAATCGGCGGCGCACAAAGGTTCCGTCTTCGTCCCGTTCGTAATCGAAAATTGTGGACTTTGGTGGTGTGGAAAATCTGACGTTCGCGATGACGCCCTCAGCATGGCCCATGTACCAACGCCCAAGGTGGCCCGAGTGGTCGCCAAGAGCGTGACCCTGGGGCGCCCCGGAGTACGCGAGCAGGATGCGCGTGCTTTCCAAACCACCTGCAGCCAGGACAAACTGCCGCCCCCGGACGGTGACCCACTTCAGTGTGGACGTGCGGCCTTCAAGCCAATCCACCCGGTTATCGCTGGCACGGCAGACAATCTCGGTGCACGTTAATTCAGTAATCAGTCGAATGCGTTTGGACCTGCGTAGCTGCCTTGCATATTCACGTCCAAAGTTTGTTGGCAGTGACCAGCGCTCGAGTGCCGAACTGCGCACTGCATCGTTCGGAAGGCCGGGAACAATCGAGTTGGGCAACCCTTCGACCGCTGTCGAATCAAAAACCGGTCGGCCGCACACAAGCCAATTGCAGGCTCTTTAAAAGTATGGCGTTAACGCTTCATAGGAGAGAGGCCAGCTGGCGTTGCGCACGAAATTCCGGCGGTCGAAGTCAACCGGGTAATAGGGGACGCAGCGCCGTCCCCAGATAACAGAGGCCCCGCCCACCTGGCGTCGTGTCGCCATGGAGACCTCTGCGTGGCGCCTGGGGTCCCATTCCGATGCTTCAGCCGAACGTTGAATCCGCGGGTCGAACTTTTCACCGCCGCTCTCGATCAAGATGACCGTAAAGCCCTCGCTGGCAACCTCAAGGGCAGTGACGATTCCCGCGGGGCCAGCACCAACGACTACAACATCAGCGGAGAGCTCGGCCTCGTCCTCTAACGCTGTTCCGTCTATTTTCAAAGCGGGACTTCCGACTGACCACGAATGCTCGACGCCTCAGCGGCGACCAGCTTTCGAAAAGCTTCAAGCACCGGAAGTACAACGTATGGCTCAGCGCCCGCCGCGGCAACAGCAGAATCGATCTTCGCTTCACTAACGGTACTGAAGATCACGACAGTTCGTCTGTGTCGTTCTAGCTCATCCTGCAGCAACAGGCATGCAACCGACTGAGGGTCACCGCAGTCGAGGCCAAGGGAGGCACTCCAAGCCTCACGTCGCTCGGGGTGTGCCGTTAAATAGTCGACGATCTGGGGAAGCGCATTCCGCAGGACGCCATAGGTGACCCGCGCCTGGGTAATCACGGCTGAGGCCCGTTCGAGTGGGCTGGAGAATATGTCTTCAGGGACCTGGAGAACTGGTACCGGCCTGGGAAACCGTGTGGCAGCGGTCACGCTAGGGGTCAAATCGCCTGCGATGCCCCAGGCGCGGATTCGGCCAGCGTCTCGGGCCCGCTCAAGAAACTCGCAGGTGTCGTCGTAGCTGATATCGTCCGGAAGTGGGTCGTGAAGCAAGAAGAGATCAATGTAGTCGGTTCTCAACGCCCGGAGTGCTCGACTCCAAACTCAACTGCGCGGATGAACCGGTATAGCCGTCGGACGAGTAGAGTAATGATCCCGCTCGCCCCGATGAAGGACCCGCCGCATTCGAACGAAGCCCCTGACGAAGGCCTGGGGCGATCGCTAACAACTTGCGCACAGGGGCTCGCGATACGCGCAACGCCTCGGGCCAGCGAGGTGGGCTTAATTCCGAACTTCGTAGTAATGGTGATACTGTCGCGACGCCCTTGACAAAAGCGTCCAAGTTCGCTCTCTGCGAGACCGAGACCATACATGGGAGCGACATCAAAGTGACGGACCCCTCTTTCGAACGCGGAGCGCAGAAGGCGAGATCGTTCAGCCCTAGTCGGGGCACGGAAAAGATCGGCACAGCCAAAACCCAGAACGGTCGTATGAATGTTCGTGCCCGGCAAGGTCACTGCGCGCAGCATGGTAGATCTCCCAGTCTGGCGGATGCCGCGATCCCACCACGCTGGCCATGTGATGGAGAAGCTAATGAATTCACAGTTACCTCAATTGCAGGCTGCCCGGTACCCAGTCAAATGCTGCAATCCCAGCTCCGTGAGATGATCACTCGGGCCCGACCTGTGCGTGCCACCGTCAAGACAGGTCGTTCCGCCTGGGTGTACCAACGGTACTTGGATGCTGACAATCTTCCGAGCGTTGTGCTCCCGGCCTTAGCAGACTTCATGCCAGCCCCCCCACGCAGCGCGTCAACATTCAGCATGCTATCGTGCCGTCATTTGGAGACGACTCCGGGACTCAGGGGAGTCAGGAGCACCTGCCAGGGCTTGACGATTCCGCAGTACCCCGTATCCGAAATCAGCGGGGCGGCTCGCCGTGTCACATCACCTGGACCTGACTCCAAATGCCGCTGCACCAGGATGAAATGGCCGCGACTCGTGGTCTCTCACTGCTCGGTCACGGCAATACCCAGTCGGCGGGAAAAGATTTTCGAGCCGACTACCCATGGCCCAACTTTTCAGCATCTCATCAGCTTGCAGCCGAGTGGCAATCACGCCCCGAGCACGATAGGCGAACACCAGCCGCAAGACGGCGCTTTTGATAACGGCTGGGCTCGGGCGATCACTGATGGAGCGGCTTTGGACACCGTACTGAATGACGTTCAAGTGAAGCTGGGCTCGAGGACTAACGCCAGAACGACGCCGGGACGAGAGCGCTATAGACCATCACGAGGGCGCGTGGGGCACAGGATAAGGGGCGCGAGCAATACCCTGGGCGTTTCACTCCAGTGGCCGCAATGCGATGCGGAAGGCCCAGTTGCTCGCGTTTGAAACCGTTACTCGCGAGGGCGGAGCGTTCTCGATAGCGGTATCTCAATTCGAGCCCGGCTTTTTCAGGGCGTGTTGGCAGCGTCCTGTCCAAATCCAACCAAGATCGGGTGGGCGCTCCTCCCCACTCACTTCGGACTGCCTGTGTGGCGTCGTTTCTGTTTGCACCTGACATCCTTGTCATCCTAAATGCCTTTGTCGAACTGGCAGCCGCGATGCCCACAGTGCATCGCAGGCGCGAGTATCGGCGGGGCGAGTCCGATGGCGAGGAGAGATGCAAACCGTTGCGCCGGCCGATAGATCCGGCAGGATCGCCTGTACTGGCGCTGGTCTTGATCGGCCGTCTGGACGATTGCGCCAGTAGGTAGGCGAAAGTAAAATGGCAACGGCCAGGCTGCCCACAAGCTCCCTCGGCCGAAGTACCCCGGGGTTGCCTCCCCGGGGTACCCTTCTCAATCCACCCGCTACGTTAAAGAATCAAACGCGCTCGGGAAAGTACCTCCAGCGGCGGGAATTAGACCAGGCCGCAAGTGCATGTCCTGTGCCAGCGCTGGAAGCTGCGTCCTCCTATGTAATAGCCTGAACCAGCAAGGTCCTTTGAGCGACCGTTAGCTCTATTGGAGTGGCACTTCTCGGACCGCGCAGCGCCCCAGACGGTCATCGCAGCCCGGCTACGTCCACAAGCCGCGCTGGGCGAGACGGAGTCACCCCGAGTACGAACCAGGCCCCAGACATCGTGCTGTAAGGCTCCCGTCGGAGCCGCGTTACTGCCGGCCGGTACGGCTATATGCCGCGGAACAGGCGTTTCAGTGTGGCATCGTAATTCCACAGCGGCGCCCAGGTCTCGGATCGCGGCAGATAATATTGGCGGAACTGTCGGTATTCGTCCTGCCACCAGTAGGGCAAGTTTTGGAGGGCGATGCCGTCGGCGCCGTTCGCCAGCGCGCGCGTGATGAGATCTTCCGCCTGCTGGGGCGAGACCTGCTCATACCACGCCGTCGCGAGTCCTAATACCACCAAAGCTCGCCGTCCCCCGACAGCCGCCGCCCGGCGATCTAGCTCGGCGATCGTCTCGTGCAGGTAGGTCTCGACACTCCAGAGGTCGCGCGCTTCGGCGTAGTACATGGGATAGACCGCGTCCACCAGGCCCTCCGAGGCCCACCGTCGCCAATCCTGGAACACGCCGCGATACGCCCATTCGGTACTCGGGAACACGTCGGCGGCGACGGTCAGGCCCGGTCGCTTTTGATCCACCAGCGCCCGGATGCGCCGCACCAGGTCCGTGATCTCTCCCGTCCTCCAGGCGATGTACTCGTCCTGATGGTGTAGCCGAATAAACTCTGCCCGCGCAGCAGCATCTGGCAGCGCCGCCGGGCAGCGACGGTTCCGGTCGCGGCCCCAAATCGTCCCAGGCAGGCATCGGAGTAACAGCCGCCCAGCCCCGGATCGCGAATGTAATCGAGATGCACGCCCTCGATGGTTGGGTATCGATCGAGTGCCTCGGCCAGCATCCCCAGGAGCCGATCCTGCACCGCCGGGTGACCGAGGTCCCACCACAGGAACGTCCCCCACGCGGTGGCAGTCCCGGCCGCGCCGCTGAGCGTGCCGCGGCCATTCGCGGCGACTACGTCCCATTCGGGGTTCGCTCGCAGATCTGGGGCGGCCCAGGGATCTTCGAGGAAGCCGACGAAGCCCGCGAGCACGTAGAGCTCGGTCCCGATTCCTCGCTCGTCGCCCCCTAGGACGGCGGCGTCGAGCGGGCTGCGCTCACCGAACAGCGCCCGTGTATCGGGGAATCGATCGGAGGGCCAATTCACCCGGCCCGATGACAGCGCCAACGGCAGGTAGGTCGTGATCCCGACCTCCCACATCCAGTCGAGCTCACGCAAGACGAAATCGGGCTCGCGCGCGTAGATATCGGATTGCCACGGCTTATAGTCGGAATGCGGCCAGACGGCGTAGATGCGCGACGCCTGCCCAACGCTGGCTCCTGGAACGATGGCCAGGCTCAGGGCCCCAAGCACCGCCAGGAGAAGCGGTAGTCCTCCTTGTCGCGCTCGATACCAGATTCGCCTTGCGGCGCCGAGAGCACTGCGGGACTGGAGCGGGACTCCCATTATGACATCATCCTGCTACGCCTTCCTCACTCCCATCTTACCGTTCGATGTCCGGTGCCCCATGGCGGCAAGACAGGATAGACAAACGAGGGTCTCAAACTGGGCGATCTTGAAATCCGAGGCGACGCTGGCGGGACGGCTAGAAGGCACTCCGGATGCATTCGCCCATCTTGCCCAGGACGGTCCAGAGCGCACCACGTCATGCACGTTTCCAGCAATGCTATCAACGGTGCGCAGCGACTTGTGTCGTTCCTGCAACGGTCCGAGTTGATCGGACCGGGCTCCCTTCCAGATCCCCGGAGCTGAACCGCAACGCCGAGCTTCTCGCCATCTTTCTTGAGACCATACCCCAACGTCTTGGATTGCGTTGGGCCATCGAATTCCGAAACGCATCCTGGAATGCGGACGGAGAACCTGGGCCGCGGTCATCAAAGAGGGGCCATCGTCAAAGCGTCCCGCTTCAAAACAATATTCGTGCCACAAGCTACGTCGACAACAGAAAAGGGATGGGCCGCCATTGGCGGCCCATCCCTTTTCTGATCCTACGCTTCGTAGTAGTTAGACGGGCGAGCGTCCCGGAAGGGCACGCACAAGCGCGATGAGTAAACAAGCGCCGATGAACGCGACGATGATGCTGCCAAGGAGACCCGCGCTGCTACCAGGAGCGAGAATTCCGAAAAGCAGGCCGCCGACGAAGGCGCCGACGATGCCTACGATGATATCGCCGGCAACTCCGTATCCACCGCCGCGCATGAACTGTCCGGCTAGCCAGCCAGCAATGAGTCCAACAATGAGCCACGCAATAAGGCCGCCAGGTTCGAGTGCCATTTCAAATCTCCCCTTCGATTACATCCCAAAGAATTCCAGGATGACGATGAAAAGGGTTAATACGAGCAGGCTGGCCATAAGTCCAAAACCCCACGCGTAAACCTTTGTCATGTCATCCTGTCCAATTCCGATCTTCCAGCTATCTGTACTCAGGGGTTGCTCGGCGCCGACTGAGCAGGCGGATTAACGTTCACATCGATCTTCCCGGACGGCGCCGGGGCCTGTGGTGGGTTGACCTGGATGTTGGTTGGGCTATTGGTCTGCGGTGTATTCCCGCTTGATCGGAACGCACCGTTGAAGAGAAAGAATGCCGCCACGGCCAACACGGCCACGACCAGCACGATGCCCAGCATCATCCCCATTGCTGTACCACCACCACTATCCGTGTGGTGTACCTCTCGGACTTCTCGCACTAGACAGTCCTCGCTTTCTCCCGGGCACTCTCAACGCTGCGCCACGGGTTTTCTCGCATGGCGACTTAGGCAAACCGTGTGCCATTTCGAAACCGTGGTGCAAATAGGGTGGAAAAAAGGTGCAAATGGGGTTGACAAATGGGGTTGAAAAAAGGTGAAAGGAGCTACCACCAGCGAAACCTCTGCGTGGCACAAACCGTGCACCGGGCCTACAGCCCATTGACGGATTGGCAGCCACGATGACAGCTCGCTGAGCGCTTCTGGATCAGTCTTTTCGTCAGACACGGCTCGCCGATCAGGCGCAGCGGAAGGGAGGATCACTATGATCTGGACACTCCTGGCCGTGCTCGTGGTGTTGTGGCTGTTTGGCCTCGTCTCCGGTGCCGTGGGCAACCTCATACACCTGCTGCTCGTAGCGGCCGTTATCGTTTTTGTGTTCCAGTTCATCACCGGCCGTCGCGCCGTCTGATCGCGCATCAGCGACCCATCGGTAGCGAAGCGGCCGGGCCGGTTGCAATACAGCTTGCCCACCCGCTCCCGCCGATGGTGTCTCTCATGTCAGCTTAGATACTCGAGCCAGGAATGATCACCGCCACACCGGCGCCGCCCCGACTAAGGAACAGGGGATAGCTTCATGCACTGGATTGGGGCGGGCGGGCTCAATTGCCGACTGGAAGCGGTAACGTTACGGAGGCGATGTGACTTTTAAGACTATGTCTCTCGCGTAAGAGGTGCGGCAGAAGAAGTTCCACCAATATCCGCGACTGATACGTGCTCCGTTGAGGCGTGTGTGAAATCCGCACTCTGTCCTTCGCCCGCAAGGATTCGAGCATTGAATGAATCCTGGGAGAAGAAGTTGAACGATCTCTTTCGAACATTTGCGCACCGCACATCGAACGCCGTGGGTACACCATGGGCGTTTCTCATTGCAGTTGCTGTCATTGTTATCTGGGCGGTTTCCGGACCTCTCTTCGGCTACTCCGACACGTGGCAGCTGGTTATCAATACGGGCACAACGATAGTCACGTTTCTGATGGTCTTCTTGATTCAGAACACACAGAATCGTGACGCTGCGGCGCTCCATCTCAAGCTTGATGAGCTACTGCGGGCTGTAGAAGGGGCGCGCGAACAGAAATTTGTGGATCTCGAAGAGAAGAGTGATGAAGTGGTTCAGCATGTCAAGAAAGAACTTCTGGAGCAGGCTGGCTCGATCGCTACGGAACAGCAGCGTGTCCAACAGGACCGCATGCGGCAAGAAACGGAGAAGGCCGAAGACAGAATGGTCAGCCGGCCGCTGGCTAGACATCTGAACTGATCGAAGAATTTGCAGCGACTGGAGCGGACCACAACAACGGTCGCATCGTCGCGTTCGCGGCCCCAGCCATGCAGGATGGCCTCCGCTGCCTCGTCCACGCTGACGTGGTCGTTCAACGCCGCCCCGGTCTTCGAACCGAGCGCTGACGCCATCGGTATGGAGCACCAGCGTCCAGGCTGACTCGAGCGAGTACTCAAAGGTTCGGACGGTCCGCATGGCTACCCCGACGATACCGCGGTAGGAGATCAAGCGTTCCGGTCGGCCATCCCGATAGAGCCGCCCTTCGACATTCCCTATGCCGCCGAAGTAGAGCCGACACTTTGCTACATCGATCGCGGCCACGCCTATGGCGGCACCTCGCCTACCGCGAAGCTGACGATCACAGAGACTCAGTGCATCAGATGGCGATAGATCCGGATGCTCGCGCAGCGCCGACGCCGCCAGCGCCGCATCACCGGCGGCGTCCACCCCATGCCCGAGAGCGTCGATGACGGCGATTCGACACCGATCTTCGCTCCAATCTACCTGAGCAACATCACCGTTAGCGGTCTCGCCGATGAATGGTCGCGTTGCGACCGCGATGGTCAGGACGCTTTGAGCCAACGGCGGCCTACGATATCGGTTCCTTGCGCACCGCTTTCGATCTCGAATTCATGCAGCAGTCGTCGAGCTGCCGGCAAGCCATTGCCGAGCCCACCCTGAGTACTAAATCCATCGGTCATTGCTTGCTCAACGTTCGCAATACCCGGGCCATCATCGTGACTCTCGATCTGTATGCCTGAGGTCTGCGTGCCGGTGACCTGCTGGATAACCATGCGCCCGTTTCGGCCATAGCGAGCAAGATTCGTGGCCAGCTCAATCGCGGCCAATACAACGCGTTCCGCATCAGCCGCTGGAAACCCGGTCTCCATGGCCAGACGTCGCGCCTCACGACGAAGCGTTTCTACATGAACCGTGGAGGTGACGAGAAGCTCAACTCGCTCCATTGTTACCGTCGGCACCATTTTCGGATTGTGACCGCGGTTCCCCGACCCGGGACGCTATCGATCGTGAGCTCATCCATGAGCCGCCTGGCGCCAGGCAGTCCCATGCCCATACCACTGCCCGGATGTATATCCGTCGCGCAGCGCTTCTTCCACATTTTCGATCCCCGGGCCTTGGTCCGCCACGACGATCTCAATGCCCATCCGCTCGCCGTTCAAGGAACGAATGTAGGTTTCACCCTGACCGTTCGTGGCATAGCGCACCACGTTACGGGCAAGCTCCGACACCGCCGTAGCGATTCGACTCTGGTCAACCATGCCGAATCCTAGAGACCGGGCCACCTCTCGCGCGCGCTGACGAGCCACGACGATATCCTGCTCAGATTGAATAGGAATCCGTTCTTCAGCGGTTGGCACTGCGAAGGCGGAACCGATCCTGGTCCATCCTGCGCTGCAGGAGAGCCAAACCCTTCTCAGAATTGAGGGCCGTGTGTACGCCTCGAAGCTCCAGACCAAGCTCAACGAGGGTGACGGCGACAGAGGGCTGAATGCCGGAAATTACCGTTTCAGCTCCAAGAAGTCGGGCGCCCATTGCAATCTCGTTGAGCAGCCTGCCCAGGAAGGAGTCCACAGTTTCAACCGCTGAGACATCAAGAAGCACGCCGCCAGCTGCCGTACGTTCGAGCGCACCGTTCAGGTCCTCCTGAAGTACCAGAGCATCATGGTCGTAGAGCTCCTCGGTGACGCTCACGATCAGGACTCGTCCAACCTTGATGATCGGGACTCGTGCCATTAAATCGTCCTCGGTGTCGTTTTCCAGCCGGGTCCTGGACGCGCGCCGATTCTTCACTTCGAAGCCCAGACGATCAAACGCCAGCTCTAGGCCCTTGGCCATCGTGACTCGTGTCGTCACGCCCGAGAGATCCAGTCCGAGGTGCACGAGTGTCAGCGCCGTATGTGTGGAGACGCCGACAATGAGCACCTCTGCGCCCAGCAGCCGAGATGCTGCTACCGTCTCCAGCAGGTGTTTGGCTACCGCGGTATCAATGACCGGTACGGCGGTGATGTCCATGATGACGATCTCCGAACCCGTGGCCACGATCTTGTCGAGAAGCGCCTCATTCATCTCCTGTGTTCGAGCGGTATCCAGGCTTCCGACAATTGGGAGTGCCAGGATGCCTTCCCAGACCTGGATGACCGGAGTCTGGAGCTCGCGAATCGTTCGCCTCTGCTCCTCGATTTGCCTTTGGATGCCTGTGCTGTCGCCGCCACTCACCACCGCTTACTCCTTCGCACCACTTCCCTCAATGGGTATCCAGACGCGCAACGTGGTTCCTCGCCCCGGCTCACTCTCAATGTCGATGCGCCCCTGATGCGCCTCAACGAGGTTCTTGACAAGGGATAAGCCCAGACCGAGACCACGGATCTCCATTTTGCGAGCCTCTGGTGCCCGATAGAATTTATCGAAGATCCGATCCTGAACATCTGCCGACATCCCGATACCGGTGTCGGAGACCTCAGCCCAGGCGAGGTTCTGCTCGCATCCGGAGCGGACCTTGACACTGCCGCCCGGAGGCGTATACCGCACGGCATTCGATAGGAGATTGCCAAAGGTACTGAGCAGAGCATCCTCATTGCCCCACACCATGACCTGCTGGGGCGCGGGCTCGAAGTGAATGGCGACCTCGTCTTCTGCGCCACCCACAGCGGCCCAATCACACGCTTGCTGCAGAATGCTCGTGAGGTCCTGCGGACCCAGCACCAGCTCCGGCGATTCATCGCGACTGGCTTCCACCAGGTCCGCGCTCAGCCGCGAGAGGCGATCCATCGCTCGACGCGCCGCTTCCAGCAGCCCGCTTGCGCCCTCGGTCTCGCCCCGCGTCAACATGCGGCGCGCCAGATCGAGATTGCCGCGGGCCGCCGTGAGCGGCGTTCGCAGTTCGTGTGCGATCACCGCCAGCAGCTCGTCCTTCTGATGACCCAGCCGCTCAACGTCTAGTACGCGTTGATGCTGCTCCTCGGCTTGAACATCGGCATCCTGCATGCTCTCTTTCAAGCGCAGCTCGAGGAACTCCTTAAAGTGCACGCCATACGCGATCATGATCTCCAATAAGAACTGCTGGGCATCGATCTCGGCCCGTGCGCGGTCACGATAGGTCTTACCTGACAGTACGCGATCGAAGCTCTCGAAATGGAGTGCAATGATGTCCTCGGGGCCGAGGCCGCCATCGATGAACTCCTGGCTCAGCAGCGACACCCGATAGAGATCTTCCTCACTACGAGTTTGAAGATACGTGGCGAGGATCTGTTCGTACGCGTCTGGCCCGCCTAAGGACTCGCTTCTCTCGCTGGCATTCTCGAAGTGATCCGTTGTCATGGGCCTTCTTCTTCAACCGGATCTCTGTTGGGCGTTTCGGCCAACGGAGGTCCAGATTCGAGCTCCTCCTGTCCCGACGCGATGTGATTGCCTATCAGGCGCCATGCCCGTCTCTGACGGCCCGCATTGCGCAGTCATACGCACAACGCTGACCGGAACGATGCATTGAGCCGGCAGCGATGCAAGCCATTGTACGCGTAGTAGGTCCGTTTTGATAATCGAAGCCGCTCGCTGCGCCGACTCAGGCTGAGTTGCCGGCCATTTGCATCGCGCCAACAACCACCACGAGCCAACCTACAATCATGACAAAGACATTAAAACCAGCCGAACCCAACCGGTGGGCGTACCCGGGTCTTCCGGCACAGCGCCGCGCTCAAAGAACAAAAGGTTTAGGAAGTACGACGCTGGGTGTGAGCAGGCGTAGAGGCCGAGCACAATACCGATAGCGCCATCCAACATCGCATGGCCGAGAATGCCGTGCCAGATGTAGAGCAGTGCCCCGTAAGTCGCGGCAATGACTACGCTCCACAACCGCTCTTCCATCAGGCCTCGCACTATACCGAGCGCGTACTCCGTTGCCCCTCATATCGAATGGGCCGGGTTTATTGCCGAACGTTTGTGACGCGAGGCGCGTCCAGCCACGAGTATAGTGCCGCTCTCTAGGCTATCATTCCATTAAACTTCAGGATCCCGCGGTCCTGTTCTCGAGGCTAGTGGCCCGGTCCTGCCGTGGACTCTCCATCGGGCCGCGCCCCGTATAATTACAGTTCCTGATCTGGGAAGATTCACACTTAGCCGATACGGAACAAGTGTAGTCCGCACTTCCCCATCTGCATTCCCCGCAGCGCCGCCTGCACTGAAAGCATTCCTTGGCTAACTATGTCCGGCTTCTCCTGCTGACCGTCCTGCTCGTAGGGTGCTCAGCGGGCCCCGCCACCATGACCTCATCAAACGATAACGAGGATAGCGTTGTCTCGGAGCTGCATCAGCGGTCTGATCGCACGGAGGATCTGCATTGGCTTCGGTCCATGGCTGGAGACCATCCATGGTTCGCCGAAGGCAACAGTCGATCAAGCGTCATCGAGGAAAAGTACCGCGCTTTCAATAGCGGCGATCGTGCCCGAATTGCGCGCATGAACGCGGTGCTCTCCGCCGAAGCTCAGACACGGGCCAGCCTCGTGTTGACCCGCTGGATGAGTCAGCTTGATCCCGAGAACGGCCTCCTACCCAAGGGCCGGGCTTCAGAAGACCGAGTCTGGGATTATGCCGATACCAGCGCAGATCTTTTTCCGCATCTGCTCATCGCGGCCACACTGATTGACCCCAACAGCGCCGCGGCACTTACAAGGATCATCGCCACCGAACGTGCGATGTCGAGCGCCCTGGGGCTGCCCGAGAATATCGACCTGAAGACAGACAAACCGGTCAAGCAAGATCTGGAAGATCGTATCTACGGCTCGGTGGAGTACGCCAAGGATGGGCTTCTGCCGCTTCTGGAGCGACTGGGCCCCGGGCCATGGTCAGACCGATTGCTGGATATCGCACGGCGCGTGGACGCCGCGGGAGTTGAGACCACTCGCTTTGGCAGCATTCCATCCGATTCAAGCGAGGTGAATGGCCAGGCACTGCAAGTGCTGACGCGCGCATACTGGCTCACCGGGGATGAGCAGTTCACACGCAGCGGTGCGCGTATAAGCCGCGCCTACCTTGACCTTGCATTGCCCTCTACAGGAATGATCCCCGGTCGCACCTGGGATTTCCGTCGAGAGACGGCGAATACGCAACACGCACAGCTTCGAGACCACGGTAATGAGGTTGTGGCCGGCCTGGTGGAGTTTCACTTGATCGAGTCTACCCTGGGGATGCCCGAGATTCAGGAGCGGCGCCAGGACATTCGAGACATGCTCGGAGCGCTGTTGAGGCTGGGCCGTACGGACGTTGGGCTCTGGAAGAGCGCCATCGATTTCCAGACTGGCGAGGCGCTCAAGGACACCATCTCGGACAATTGGGGCTATCTGTTTTCCGCCTATCTCACTCAGGCGATGATTGAGGAACGATTTCCCGGTGGTGACCTTGAGCTTGCAGCCACCTATCGGGCTGCCACCAAGCGCGGGCTCAATGCCGCGGCGAACCTCGACTTCTATCCCTGGCAGGGCATCGAGCAGGATGGCTATGCCGATACCATCGAGAGCGCGCTGTATCTCATCGACCAGATGGCTGCGCCACGCGCTGAACGTTGGATTGATCGTCAGGCGGGAACGCTTTTTGGCGCACAGGATGCCACCGGTCGAGTGGAAGACCGGTACCTTGACGGTAACTTTGTTCGAACCGCGCTGCTCTATTCGGGCTGGCAGAGCCAGGGCGTGCGGGCGGATCCGTGGGAGCCAGGAGTCCTACTGGGCGCCGTGCCCGATGGCGATTGCGTGCAGCTTGCGCTCGGCTCGGGGCATCAGTGGGATGGGCGGATTGTCTTTGATGCACCCCGCCATCGGACCATCCTCAATCTTCCCATGTCGTACCCACGCCTGAACGGCTGGCCTGAGTGGTTTACCGCGGAGACGGATAGCGTCTACCGTGCGAGCGATCTCAGTGCTGGTACAGCGCGAGAGATGACTGGCGCGGAGCTTCTCAGCGGGGTTCCAATGCAGCTTGAGCCCGGCTCAGAGCGAGACTGGCGCGTTTGCCCAGCCTGATCCCTGATCGCCGCATCGCGACGCGCTTGTTATCGCCGCCGGCCGGACTGTCCCCATCGTGCGATCCCGCACCACGTTCAGTGAAATGGCACGCTTTCTGCTATATTAGCGCCGAGTCGCTTCACCAGCTCGATCGACAGCGATCGCTGGTTGATCAAGCGGATGTGAGGTGTAGGTATGGGCATACTGTCGTGGATCATTCTGGGGCTCATCGCGGGTTGGCTGGCCGGACAAGTCATGAAGGGCGGCGGGTACGGACTCGTCGGTGATATTGTTCTTGGCATTATCGGTGCCATCGTTGGTGGGTTCCTGTCGAGCGCCATTTTCGGATGGGATGTCTCCGGTATCAATATCTCTAGCATCCTCATTGCGTTTATCGGTGCTTGTATCGTGATCGGGCTGTCACGCCTAGTGACAGGACGACGAGGCGCAAGCGTCTAAACTTCTAGCAACGAAGTAAGTAAGAACGGGCACCCAAAGGGTGCCCGTTCTTCTTGTTGTTTCCTTTGTGTTGTTCTCGCGACGACCGCCACACAGAGAAATGACCCTACCCAGCCCGCTCCGCTGCGGCAGGTGGCAGCGTGTTTAGTTCGTCAGAGAATCCGGCTGCTTCATCACCGCAGCGGGGCGGGCTGGGGTCGAGGCTCCTTCCGTCAAGCCCTACTCGCCATCTACCCCGAATTACGGTACGGTGGTATCCTGTGCTCCGCCGCCCGCAACATCGTAAGCAAGGACGCTCTCGAGCCAACGAACGACCCAGCTAGCCGTTTGCGCTTTTGCGTCCCCAACGGAGGGTCACTGTTGTCATTGCTCGATGCTCTTGCAAATCTGGTTCGTCCCCAGCGTCCGTTAGCCGCCGGTGGTTCGACTGAACCAACTGCTCCTCCAAATGCTTCAATGATCTCGTCAAGCGCCTCGTCCGGGGCTGACCTGCCCGTGACTGGCGCCGTCGATGCCGCGGAGCCGACCACAGCGGAAGAAGAGGAAGGTCCTTCTCCTCGCGAGGCCCAGGCGATGCTTCAGCTAAGCAACGTCTCTCACGGCCTGAACCACTTCCAGAATCAAATGATGGCGATGCTCTATCCGTCCATCATGGCCGAGCTGGGCATGACAAACATGGAAGTGGGCATGCTGTCCGCCGTGCGCGGTGTGACCAATAGTGTCAGCCAGGGCCTGTACGGATTCGTGACGCCTTTTGTCTCGCGCTGCAAGATCCTCGCCTGGGGCAACTTCGGCATTGCCATCGGGACGTTCATGAGTGCCATGGCCGGTAGTTACCCCATGATGGTGCTCGCTCGTAGCGTCGCTGGCACGGGATCCAGCGCGCAGCACCCCGTTGGGCTACAGCATCCTTGCCAGTTACTTCCCTAAGAACCGCGGCTCTGTGATCGCGATCAACACCAGCGCATCGAACGTTGGCACGCTGATAGCCACGCCCGTTGCCACGGCCATGCTGCTCATCATGGGCTGGCGTGAGATCTTCTATATCGTTGGATTCCTCAGCGTCATCATGGGCGTGATCTACATCCTGTTCAAGGACTACGGCGCCCCGGACCGCACCGGCTCGAAGAGCGCGCGTATGGCCGCGGGCTTCAAGAGCTACGGCCGGGTTCTCAAGAACCGCAACATGATGATTATCGCGCTGGTGTTCATGGTTGGCGCCGCGGGGAGCGAGGGCGGAATCAACCAGACGTACTTTGCGCCGCACTTAGCCAACGACTTCCTGTACGGCTCGCTCGTTGTCGGAATACTCATGACCGCGATTGGACTAGGAAGCGTTGGTGGCCCGATCCTCTTCGGTTGGCTGTCAGACCGCATGGATCGTGTCCACGTGCTTCAGACCTCGCTCGCGCTTTCAATCGTTACTACGCTCTGGGTGGCCTGGATTGGCCCTGGCGAGGCGCTGCTTTTCGTGAGCCTGTTCATCTACAGCGCCGTCACGTCATCGCGCGGTACGCTGACTCAGGCTATCGTGGCGGACGAAGTTGGCGATCAAGATCGCGACGCAGCATTCAGCCTGTATTTTCTGCTGGGCTTTATCTCGCAGCCGTTCTGGGTGCTGCTCACTGGCTATCTGATGGACACGCAGGGCTGGGGTGTTGCCCTCTCGCGACTAAGCGTCTCGTACATCGCTGGCATTATTCTGCTCTTCTTCATCCGCGCACCCGAGAAGAGCGCAGAGAAGGCCTAACAGAGCAGAGGCGTCTAAGTAAGGGCGAAGGCTACTACGGGCAGTTGCAACGCAATACAGTCTGGTTGGCGCCAACGATTGCTACGGAGTTCTCCACATGGAGTTCCTCATGCTTGACTTGTGGCAGCACCACGCGCCAATATCAGTCTCTTTTGTTTGGTA
The DNA here is from genome assembly GCA_963765765.1 of uncultured Chloroflexia bacterium. Classification (GTDB taxonomy): domain Bacteria; phylum Chloroflexota; class UBA6077; order UBA6077; family JACCZL01; genus CAVXYC01. Next base: position 38,744 of record CAVXYC010000001.1, read on the forward strand.
GTAAGAAAAGCTGTCCATTGACGGCGACCGCAACCGGCGCTGCCCGCGACATACGAGCTGGCAGCATCCACGTTCATCGCTCGGTTGCCATGGACCCAGGAGTGGCGGCCCACCGCCCCTGCACCGGGATCGCCTCGTTCGGCCCCGGCCAGGGCGGAATGGTCGTAATGATAAAGGTGAGCGGCAGGTCGCCAATGGTACGGAACTGGAATTCCGTGCCGAGGGGAATCGTGAGCGCCACGCCGGCGTGCACCGGAGTCACCTCCTCGTGGCTTCCCGATCTGCGCCACACCTCACCCACTCCGCTGAGAAAGAACCACGTCTCTTCAACGGTCTGATGCCGTACCGCCTGGGTGACAGCGCCTGCCGGGAGCGTGCAATGCACGGTGCTCGCCCCATTTACCTCAGCGAGAAGCCGAATTTCCGAGCCATCTGGAGCGAGGACATCGTAGGCAGTGGGCAACGAGCGAGTCTGCCACGGGGACTCGGCGGCCATGCGCTCTAGACCTGAGCGACCTTTACGTCGTTGACCGCGGAGAGCTGTATCCCCAGCTCACTCCAGGAATCACCGGCGTCCTCACTTCGGATCAGCTCACCTCGGCGAAGACCAGCGTAGATGTGATCTGTCTGCTCAGAGTCGTAAGCCATGGCGCTGGCGAATGGCTTCTGATCTTCTGGCAGGTCCGGTTGGAGCGGCTTCCATGTCCGTCCACCGTTGGTGGTTCGAACCATTTCGGCCCGCGGCCCGCCGTTCCGCCATCCACCCGGTGCGCTCTTAGCCAGACAGGTCACTAACGTTTGTGGGTCATGGGGATGCATGGCCAGGGTGGCCGAATAGGTCTGCGAGAAATCCATCGCCTGCGGCTGCCACGTCTCACCGCCGTCATCGCTGCGATACAACGACTTCCCTGGGGCATTTCCGGCGCGCACGCCCGCCCCACCGGTGGAAATGAACAGCGTATCGGGATTGGATGGATCGAGGACGATGACGTGGACGTCCTCATCCAGCCCATTGTCCAGGGTGCGCCACGACCGGCCGCCGTCGGTTGTCTTGAGCATGTAGCCGACCTGCAGGGCAAGGTACATGGTGTCATTGTTCCTGGGATCGATGGCGATGCTTCGGATATGTGGCTCAACCGTGGAAACGGGGTACACGACGTCCGGCACGCCCTCCGTCTCGCGCACGCTATCGATGCGGTCCCATGACTTACCGAGATTGTGGCTGACGAATAGCTCGATAGGCTCTCCGCCGGCCCAGAGCGTGTTCGAATCATGAGGATCGAACATCAACGAGGTGACTTTGCCTGGTCCGGGCTTCCCATACGAGGGTTTGGTCCAGGTCTGACCACAATCCTGACTGAGCCACACACCATCACCTCGCGTGCCAGCCGCGACGATATTGGCCGACGTGGGCGAAACGGCCAATTCTCTGATAGCGAACGGTGCAAGCGCATGCGCGCTTTCAGTCCAGCCACCCGAAGATTCCTGGGTCAATGACACGAATCCATCGCCTGTTCCGCAATACAGCATCGTCGTCATTCGTTGGCACCTCCGCCCCTGTCTATCGGCCACACAGTACCACTGATCCAGCGCTCTAGCCATCATGCCCCGGCTTGCGTCAATGCTCGAGGCTCTCGACCAACGCCTTTGGCGCCTGGCAGCACCACCCGTTCGTAATGATCTCCCTGAGCTCATCGGTATCGACTTCTGGGAGTCTGACGAGTATCGCCGGGAAGCCTTCATAGTGCGGCTCGGTGAAATATTTGGCTGAGTCCGAAGCGAGGAACATCTTCTTCTCGTCCAGGTCTGCAACTCTTACGGCGATGACATCAGGTCGTGGCACACGAGGCTTCTTCGGTGTGACGCGCTCCATCCATACCCAGGCGAAGCCCTTTAGCTTCGACTTATTTCGCACTGAGAACGCAAAGTGATCGTCAGCCTCCTCCGTCTGCGGCAGAGAAAGGGCGATGCGGCGAACGTCGTCCTGGTCAGCCATACGTGCTCCCTCAGGAGATCCTTGCATCTGCCGCGGCGCTATTCGTCACCCTCAGAATGAGCAACGCGTAGCATCGCTGCGCCGTTGACGCGGCCATGCTTCAGATCCTGCAGCGCTCGATTCGCTTCAACAAGGGGGTATTCGCTGATCTCGCTGCGAATCGGGATGTCTGCCGCAAGCTCGAGAAGCTCGCGAGCATCCTGCCGGGTGAGGTTCGCCACGCTACGCACAGTTCGCTCGTGATACAAGAGCTCGTACGGCAGCTCAGGGATCGGGCTCATGTGAATGCCGGCCAGCGCCAGTGTTCCTCCTGGTCGAAGTGCCCGAAGGGCAAGAGGAACGATCCAGCCGGCGGGGGCGAAAATGATCCCGGCATCGATCTCAGGCGCAGGCTCAGCATCCGCGCCTCCAGCCCAGACTGCGCCAAGGTCCCGTGCGAGCTGACGATGCTCCTCCGAGCGCGTGAAGACGTACGGCTCGATCCCCTTATGGCGGGCAATCTGGAGTACGAGATGCGCCGACGCGCCGAACCCGTACAAGCCGAGTCGCTCGCCAGGCTGTACCTCGGACAATCTCAACGCCCGATACCCGATGGCGCCGGCGCAGAGGAGCGGCGCAGCCTGGTCACTAGTGAATGTCTCAGGAATTGGCACCGTGAAATCGGCGCGTGCCACCATGTACTCCGCGTATCCGCCATTGGCGGTGTAGCCATTGAATTCGGCCTTTTCACACAGGTTCTCCAGGCCGCGTCGGCAGTAACGGCAAACGCCACAAGCAGAGCGCAGCCAGAATGCCCCGACCCGCTCGCCGACCTGTCGGTCCTGTACGCCTCTCACGGCGACAATTCTCCCCACTACCTGGTGGCCTGGTGTCACCGGGGTGAGTCGCGCGGGCAGGTCACCCTCCACTACGTGGAGATCTGTATGACAGACTGCACACACTTCGACACGGATGACGACTTCTCCAAATCGTGGAACGGGCCGCGCGACGTCCACTGGAGTGAGGGGCGACGTGTCTATGGAGTTCGGTGGCGTGGCACGCATACTCAGCATGACGGCGCCGTTCGGAGTAGCGAGATCATCCCGCGGCTCCCTGGCCCTGTGGGAGATTGAGCTTAAAGAATACTTCTGCATCCCCAACCGTCACCCGTTCCCCGCGCTGGTTCTCCGCCCAGATCTCAAGTGACGCGAGCACTCTTCCATCTCCTTGGGGAGCTATTCCATTGATGGCTCCGCGGCACGTAAGCGCGTCACCCAGCCGTACCATGCCAACGAATCTCACGTCGAGCCGGCGCGTGGCTCCCGGGCCGGCCAGGTACGTCAGGTAGTGACCAAGGAAGCCCATAGAGAGCATGCCGTGGGCAATGACTCCGTTCAGGCCGCGCTCCCTGGCGGTCTCCACGTCCGTATGGATGAGATTGTCATCGCCCGAAGCGCCGGCATAGCGAAGTATCTGGGTCTTTGTAACCGCCGGTTTCTCCAGTGGCGGCAGGGATTGTCCAACCTCGAGATCGGCGGCGCGAAGGACGGCCACCTTAGTGGGTGAGGCGCGTCGACCGCGCCCGATAGACGAGATTGCCCCCGGGATCGCGGCCCTCGGTATCGCTCACGATGAACGTCATCCGGCCGAGCTTCCCCTGTTTCTCGAAGACATCGACGATTTCCTCCACGACGGTGATAACGTCGCCGGCAACCAGTGGCCGTTCGTACTGGTACTCCTGGTTGGTGTGGATGAATGACGAACGATCGACGCCCTGGAACCACGGAACGTCATCCATCCTGAAGGTCGTAGGGAATGTCGGCGGCGCGATGTCACCGCGCTGATACTCCGGCGTTTGATCATCAATGGCGCGAGCAAGTTTACGGATCGCGCCACGCTCAACTTCGAACCTGGCCGGCGTCGACTTCATGCCTATGATGGACCGATCGATAGTCACTCCGCCTCCTCATTACGGACTCAGCGGCACGCAGACCGATTCACCTGCGATGTAGTTTGGAGCCTTAGACTCCAGGCGCTTGTCATCTTGTTCCCGCCTGAGCTGCTCAGTTTTATCAGGAAATTAGAATTGGCACGCTGACGCGCCGCGCCTCGAAGGAGGGCATGGTGACGGAAATCACCGCGGTGAAGTAGATAATGAATCGCCAGCCGCGTGAGTGACGATTCCAAGCTGGTGAGCTTTGTGAGCAGCCTCGGCGCGCGTGGCGCAGTTGAGCTTGCTGAGAACGTTGCTCACGTACATCTCCACAGTACGGGGACTGAGCATGAGCAGCTCGGCAATCTCCTTACTGGTGTGCCCCTGGCACACTGAGCTAAGCACCTCGAGCTCGCGCGGTGACAGACCGCCGCGCTCCAGGAAGCGCGCCGCTCGTCGACCTAACCTTTTGTCCACCGTTTCACCTAGCTCGCTGAGCTCGTGAGCAGCTTCCAATGCGAGAGGACGGGCGCCAAGCTTTTGAGCGGTGCGGTATGCATCGGTCAGCAATCCAATTGCAGACGGCGTATCTCCCAGCTTGGCCCGGGCGACGCCTGCTCTGAGCTGGACGCGGGCGCGCTCATAGGGCACTTCAAGCGGCGCCAGCAGAGAGAGGGATCGATCGAAGTGCTCCACAGCTTGCTGAACGTTGGCCATTAATAGCGCCGACTCCGCCAGAGCCGTCGCCGCTCCCGCAAGGGCTTCCGCATTGCCCGTTTCAGCGGCGATGGCTGAAAGGATCCGTGCGCACGTCCGGGCTTCGGCCTCCATGCCAGCGCGGGCAAAAAACGTCGCCGCGTCCCCGAGAGGCGATACCACGTAGTGGCGATCCTCCGTGCGATTCCAATGCTCCAGGATGAAGCGATAGCGCTCCGCAGTTTCGGGGCGGCCTTCCTGCTCATCGAGCATCGCCAGATTCCACGCGCTGTCGATCACCAGTGCAGCGATCCCTATCTCCTTCGATCGCTCATGCGCTTCACTCAACAGGGCACGTGCTCGCGTACGCTCGCCACGTAGAACCTGAAATGAGCCGAGCATGCCTGTGGCAATGACTCGAGCGGCCGTGGGTGCGCCGTCGTCATCGATGACCGCACGGCATATCTCGGTGCCGCGATCCCACTCGCCAGTCTGACGCAGCACCACGGCCAGGCAGCCCAGACACACGAGCTGCATCACGGGCGCATCGTTAGTCTGGCAGAAGGAGATTGCCTCCCCGTAGGCATTCCTCGTTGCAGCGTAATCGGTCGACAGGCTCATCGCGTTTGCAAGGCGGTAGTAAGCGTCTGCCGCAACTTCAACCAGGTTCGCTTCCAGCGCCGATCCGAGCCCCCGTCGGATCATGTCTAGACCGGCTTCCACTTCACCTCGATCTGCCCGTAGCTGACCTTCCAGCGCCAGTGCGCGGGATTCGATGTCCGGCCGCTGTCTTTCTCTGGCGATGTCCTGGAGGCCGTGGAGTGCCGCAAGGCCATCAGCGAATCGGCCCATGCCCTCCAGGTGCTCTGCCAACGCGAGGCGCTCGGCCGCGGCTTCCTCAACTGCGTTGCAGGCCTCGAAGGCCTGTCGCGCCGCCTGTCGCGCCTCCACCGCGGCACCGCCGTCACCCTGCATTTCAAAAAGGCCCGCGAGGTTGCGTTGCACTCGTGCCAGCGAGGGCCAGTCTTTGCGAAATCGATAAAGCTCCGATGACTCACGCCAGGAGCGCGCCGCCTCCGCGGCGTTGCCGCTGGCGAAAGAGCATTCCGCGTATCGCTCCAAGACAGTTATTCGCTCGATATCGGCCGTATCCCGAGGCCATAAATCCAGCGATTTGCGAGCACTCTCCGCCGCGTCTCGATAGGCATGTTGCGCACACGCTTCATCGGCGGCTTTGAGAAAGCTGGAGCGTGCGGAATCACGTCTGTTGGCCGCTAGCCAATGCTGCGCGATCTCAGTCGCGGGTGCTCCGCCTGAATGAAGAAGCTCCGCGATCTGGCAGTGAATTGCGCGCCGCTGGGTTCTACTAAGCGTTCGATAGACGCATTCCTGCACCAGGGCGTGTCGAAACATCGCGCGACCATCGCCAGCTTCTCGAATGATTCCCGTATCCAGCGCGTCGTCAATCGCCTCGGGAGCAGCGACTAATTCGGTCACGACGTCGAGATCAAACGACGGGCCGGCAACTGCCGCGACGTCCAGCGCGGCGCGCGTGGCGCTGGAGAGCGCTGACAACCGAAGGAGCACCGCCTCGTGAATAGTTGTTGGAATTGTGCCACTGGTTGGTTCGAACTGGGAATCTCGGAGCGACTCACTCAGTGCCGTTTCGGGACTTGCTCGCGGTCGTAGAGCGCGCGCGTATCGTGCCGTTCGTCGGTGCGGGCATGTCCAAGCCGATGGGCATGCCGTTGTGGGGTGAAGCGCTCAAGGAACTGCTGGGCCGCTTGCCCGGTGCCGATGCTGCGGCGATCAACGCACAGATCGACGCAGGGCATTACCTTGGGGCCGCCCAGGCCCTGGTGGACCATGACGACGTACAGACGACAAACTTCGTCCGCACGAAGTACCGCATCCAGAAAATCAAGCTGGGTGGGCCGATGGTGCTGCTGCCGCGGATCGCGAAGGGCTGCGTCGTCACGACGAACTTCGACGACGCGATCGAGGAGACCTATCGGGGGGTAAACGTGGAGTTCAAGGCTACATGCACGGAACGCAGGAGCACAACTTCTTCCCGCGTCCGGTGCGCGGCGACCACTGCCTGCTCAAGTTGCACGGCGACGCGGACAACGCCGCCACCCATATCCTGACCAGGCGCAGTACGCCGACGGCTACGGTTGCCCGTTCGACTTCCACAAGCCGTTGCCAAAGGCATTGCGGCAGGTGTTCGTTTCGCAGTCGCTGCTGTTCCTCGGTTGTAGTCTGGAGCAGGACCGGACGTTGGAACTGTTCGCGCAGGCCAAGCAGGCGGAAGAGTACGTCATACCCAACCACTACGCGATCCTGCCCGCGCCGGACGACGCCCTGGCCAAGCAGCAGAAGGAGACGCGGCTGCTCGGGGTTGAACATCCAACCGCTGTGGTACCCGGCGGGTGAACACTAGTTCGTCGCCCGGGACCTGCAACTCATCGTCGATGTGGCCGAGCGGCGCATCAGCTACAACGGGTGACTCGCCCAAATGCTCACTGAGAACGAACTCGAAGCGCTGGCGCTCACTTGGTTCCAGGACTCCGGCTGGGAGTACCGCCACGGCCCGGACATCGCGCCGGACGGCGAGACGCCAGAGCGCGCAGACTACCGGCAGGTGGTGCTCACCGGCCGGCTGCGCGAAGCGCTTCAGCGCCTGAACCTCGACATGCCGGAGTTCGTAAGCGATGAAGTGCTGCATCGCGTGACGACGCTGCATGAGCTGTCGCTCGTGCAGAGCAACCTGTGCTTCCACGAGGCGCTGGTGGATGGTCTCCCAGTGGAAGTGGAACAAGGCGGCGAGAAGCGCGGCGACCGGGTGCGGCTGATCGACTTCGACCACCCGCAGGCAAACCGCTACCTGGTGGTGAGCCAGTACACGGTGCAAGGCAGCAAGCAGCCGCGGCGGCCGGACCTGGTGTGCTTCATCAACGGGTTGCCGATTGCCGTGATCGAGCTGAAGAACCTGGCCGCGCAGCAGGCCGACATCTGGTCGGCTTTCAACCAGCTCGACGCCTATAAGACCGAGATCGCGGGCTTGTTCGTGTTCAACGAGGCGATGGTGATCTCCGACGGGCTGAATGCGCGCGTGGGCTCGCTGACGGCCAGCCGCGAACGCTTTCTGCCGTGGCGCACGGTGCGCAACGAGAATGACCGGCCGCTGCTGGAGTTCGAGCTGGAGAAGGTGGTGCGCGGCTTCTTCGCGCCCGAGCTGCTGCTCGACTACCTGCGCTACTTCGTCCTTTTCGAGCAGGGCGACGACGGTATCGCCAAGAAGATCGCCGGCTACCACCAGTTCCACGCGGTGCGCGAGGCGGTGCGGGTTGCGGTGATCGCAGCGACGCAGGCCATCGCCGGCGAGTACGGTACGGGAAGAGCGAGCGACCTACGGTCGGGAGGTGATCCCGGTTCGCGCAAGGGCGGCATCGTCTGGCACACGCAGGGATCGGGCAAGAGCATGTCGATGGTGTGTTTCGCGGCCAAGCTGATGCAACGGCCGGAGATGAAGAATCCGACGATCATCGTGGTGACCGACCGCAACGACCTGGACGGGCAGCTCTTCCAGACGTTCATGGGTGCGCGTGCGCTGCTGAAAGAGACGCCACAGCAGGCGGAGGACCGCGAGCAACTGCGCTCGCTGCTTGCCGGCGCGGCCCTCGGGCGGCATCATCTTCAGCACGATGCAGAAGTTTTCGCCGGGTGACGACGAAGAGCGGTTCCCTCGACTCACGGAGCGCACCAACATCGTCGTCATCGCCGACGAGGCGCACCGCTCGCAGTACGGCTTCCGCGCCGTGCTGGACAAGAAGTCCGGCCAGTACAAGTATGGCTTTGCCAAGCATCTGCGCGACGCGCTGCCGAATGCGACCTTCGTCGGCTTCACCGGCACGCCAGTGGAGACGGACGACAAGGATACGCGCGCTGTGTTCGGCGACTACGTCAGCGTCTACGACATCCAGGACGCGGTGGACGACGGCGCGACCGTGCCGATCTACTACGAAAGCCGCCTGGCCAAGCTGAACATCAACCAGGCCGAGATCGAGCAGCTCAGCAACCAGGTCGAGGAAATCTTCGAGGACGAGGAGAGCGTCGCGCAGCGCGAGGCGGCCAAGACCAAGTGGGCGGCACTGGAGAAGCTGGTTGGAGCCGAGCCGCGCATTAGAGAAGTGGCGGCGGACCTCGTGAAGCACTTCGACGCGCGCATCGCCGCTGTGGACGGCAAGGCCATGGTGGTGGCGATGAGCCGGGAGATCTGCGTGGACCTGTTCGATGCCATCACCGACCTGCGTCCGCAGTGGAAGGGCACGCTGTGTCGAGCCATGACGCAGACAGGCCGAGCCACTACAGCCCAGGCGATGGCGTGGTGCGCATTGTGATGACGGGCTCGGCAGCCGACGACGCCAGGCTGCGCCCGCATATCTACAACGCCAGCGCGAAGAAGCAGCTCGAAAAGCGCTTCAAAGACCCGCAGGACCCGCTGAAGATCGTCATCGTCCGCGACATGTGGCTAACCGGCTTCGACGTGCCCTGCCTGCACACGATGTATGTGGACAAGCCGATGCGCGACCACAACCTGATGCAGGCCATCGCGCGTGTGAACCGCGTGTTCCGCGACAAGGAGGGCGGGCTGGTCGTTGATTACATCGGCATCGCGGCCGAGTTGCGGCAAGCACTGCAAGACCTACACCGAGAGCCGTGGCAAGGGGCAGCCCACGCTGGAGACGGCCGAAGCGCTGGCCAAGCTGAAGGAGTTGATAGAGGTGGCGCGCGGCATGCTACATGGCTTCGATTACTGGGGCTATCGCACCCAGCCTATCGCGCTGCTCCTGCCGTCCGCGAACTTCGTGCTTGGGCTGGAGGACGGCAAGAAGCGCTGGTCCGATGTGGTGCTGGCGATCACGAAGGCGTTTTCGCTGTGCGGCACACTGGACGAGGCCATCGAGCTGCGCGAGGAGATCGCGTTCTTTCAGGCGATCAAGGGCGTCATCGCCAAGGCAACCGAGACCGAAAAGAAGCTCTCACAAGACCGCAAGAACGCCGTACTGAAGCAGATCCTCGACAACGCCGTGGTCGCCGATGGCGTAGAGGACATTTTCAAACTCGCCGGTCTGGAGAGGCCGGACATCGGGTTGTTGTCCGACGCATTCCTCAACGAGGTGCGGCAACTGCCGCAACGCAACTTCGCGGTCGAGCTGCTGCAGAAGCTGCTCAACGATGAGATCAAGTCACGTAGCCGCACCAACGTGATCCTGGAGAAGAAATTCAGTGAACGCTGCTGGTCGCCGCTTTGAATCGCTACCGCAGCCGCGCGATCGAGAGCGCGCAGGTCATCGAAGAGCTGATCCGATGGCCAAGGAGTTCCGCGAGGCGGCAAAGCGTGGCGAGAAACTTAGCCTGAACGAGTCCGAGCTCGCTTTCTATGACGCGCTCGCGAACAACGAGAGCGCCGTGCGCGAGCTGGGTGACGATGTGCTGAAAAAGATTGCGTTCGAGCTGACCGAGAAGCTGCGCGTGAGTACGAGCGTCGATTGGCAGAAGCGTGAGAGCGTGCGGGCACGGCTGCGCAACCTGGTGCGCATCACGTTACGCCGACACAAATACCCGCCGGATCAGCAGGAAGAGGCCATTCAGTTGGTCTTGGAACAGGCTGAACGACTCTCCGATGATTGGACGAAGTAGGCAACAACCGGTCGACGACCAGCACCCGTCGCCGGAGTGGCGCCCAAGAAACAGCTGCCGCGGGCGGGCATCAACGCGAGGTGAATACGGTCTTCGCAGGATGGCTGGCGGCGACTCTTACGCCATACTGAGCGCGAGTGACCTATCGATGGCGAAGTTGATCAGTGGCCGCCCTCACGAGCGCCGATCACCCCGCGGCTCGATGAAGCCTCGCACCTCGTCGGCGCTGAAGCCGAGCTCCGCGACGATTTCGTTCGAATCCTGCCCCAGGGCGGGAATCCGATCGGTACGCTGCTGCATAGAGGCTAGATTCATCGGGTGGCCCAGCAGTTTGATCGGTCCAGCCTCGCTATCGAACTCGTGCCAGCGGTCGCGTACGTCGAGCTGCTCATGCTTGGCCAGCGATTCCACGTCGTTGACGCGACCATTGGGGATATCGGCTCGCTCCAGAAGATCGATTGCTTCGGCCTGGGTCAAACGACCAAGCTGGGTCTCGATCAGCGGCTCGAGCTCAGTTCGATTCTGAACGCGCTTCTCATTAGCGTTGAAGCGCGGATCGTTCACCAGGTCATGACGTTCCATCACGACCTCGCAGAGACGCGCCCACTGGCGCGGATTCTCCACCGCGATATTCACCAGCAAACCGTCGCCACACCGATACACGCCGTACGGCACGATGACGTTGTGGCGCATACCGGCGCGTGGCAGCTTTCGATCGGCAAAGCTGTAGAAGTAGGCAAAAGGCGACATCCAGTCCGCCATGCACTCCAGCATGGAGATATCGATGGAGTCACCTTTGCCGGTGATGTCTCTCTGACGCAGCGCGAGAAGCACCGAGCTAAAGGCGTACATGCCCGCGCTGATATCGCAGACGCTGATGCCGACCTTGGCTGGAAAGTCCGGCGTGCCCGTGACCGAGATCAAGGCGCTCTCTCCCTGGAGGAGCAAGTCGAACGCCTTCTTGTCGCGGTACGGTCCGTCCTGGCCGTAGCCCGGAGATATTGCAGTAGATCACACCCGGCTTACTGGCGCTGACGGCCTCGTATCCGAAGCCGAGTCGATCTAGGGCGCCCGGCGCCAGGTTTTGAAGGACAATATCTGCCGAATCAACCAGTCTGCGGGTGATCTCCTCCGCGCCCGTCGCCTTGAGGTCGATGGCCAGACTGCGCTTCCCACGGTTCAGCCACACGAAGTAGGCGCTCTGGCCGTTAACGGCCGTGTCATAGTGACGACCAAAGTCGCCACCTTCCGGCCGCTCAATCTTGATGATCTCCGCGCCGGCGTCCGCCAGATGCCGCGTTGCCAGCGGGCCGGCGACCGCCTGCTCAAAGGCGACGACGCGAAGGCCGGACAGAGGGAAACCGGTCGTCATCTGGGGATCACCCGAGGGAACCCTACCCCAGCCCTCCCCGTGCTCGGGGCGGGGGCCGGATTCGCCAGTCTTCTCGATCATGCCCCCTCCCCGAGCACGGGGAGGGCTGGGGTAGGGTCGCTTTCGCGGCTTCCGCATCACCGGGCGCTTAACCCGTGACCGCCCCAATGGACGCCGAAGACACGAGCTTGGCGTACTTGGCCAGTGTACCGGTCGTGTACTTAGGAGGAGGCGCGGTCCAGGCATCCAGGCGGCTCTTGATTTCATCGTCCGAAAGCGCCACGGACAGTTCTCGCTTGGGGATGTCGATGGTGACCATGTCGCCTTCCCGCAGGATGGCGATCGGTCCACCGGTCATCGCCTCAGGCGCTACGTGCCCCACACAGAAGCCACGGCTAGCGCCGCTGAAGCGACCGTCGGTGATCAGCGCTACGTCATCGCCGTGACCCTGGCCCACGAGCGCACCGGTCACCGCCAGCATCTCGCGCATGCCGGGACCGCCCTTGGGCCCTTCGTAGCGGATGACGATCACGTCGCCGGCGTTGATCTCGCTGCGCATGATCGCGCGGAAGGCATCCTCCTCCGTGTCGTAAACCCGCGCCGGGCCGGTCTGTGAGGTGCGATCGGTGCCCGCCGCCTTGATGACCGCGCCCTCAGGAGCAAGGTTGCCGCGAAGAATCGCCAGGCCGCCATCGGCGTGGCGCGGGCTGGACACCTCGCGGATCACGTCCTGGCCAGGCGTCTCTTTGAACTTTGGCAGCGTCTCCGACCATGTACCGCCCGTGATGGTGCGCTGGCTTCCATCGAAGAGGCCGGCTTCGATCAATCTACGGATGACAATTGGGACACCGCCGGCCTTGTCGAGGTCGGTCATGACGTAGCGGCCGCCAGGCGACATATCACCGATGAGCGGCACCCTGCGGCCCATCTCGTCGAAGTCGTCGATGTTCAAGCTCAACACCGGCTTCATGGGCAATGGCGAGAAGGTGCAGCACGGCATTCGTCGAGCCGCCCATCGCCAGCACTACCGCGATGGCGTTATCAAAGGCTTTGCGGGTGAGGATGTCGCGCGGGCGAACGTTCTCGCGCAGAAGCTGCACCACGCGCTCGCCAGCCTGATAGGCCTCTTTGTATTTGCGGCCATCCACTGCCGGATAGGCTGCCCCGCCGGGAATCATCATGCCAATCGCTTCAATAGCCGATGACATCGTGTTGGCGGTGAAAAGGCCACCGCACGCGCCGGCTCCGGGGCAGGCCACGTTCTCGAGCTCGCGCACTTCTTCGAACGACATGGAGCCCTTGGAGTACGCCCCGACTGCCTCGAAGACGTGCTGGACGGTGACTTCTTTTCCACGATAGACGCCGGGCATGATGCTGCCGCCATAGACGAAGACGGACGGGAGATTCAGGCGGGCTATGGCCATAAGCGCGCCGGGCTGGGTCTTGTCGCAGCCAGCCAGCGTCACCAGAGCATCCAGCCGATGACCGAAGACGGTCAGCTCGATGGTGTCAGCGATCCAGTCGCGGCTGATGAGCGAGGCTTTCATGCCCTCCGTGCCCATGGCGATGCCGTCAGTCACGGAGATGGTGTTGAACTCCAGCGGCAGCCCACCGGCTGCGCGGATACCCTGCTTCACTTGCTGCGCCAGATCGTGCAGGTTGGCCTGGCACGGTGTCATCTCGTTCCAGGTGCTGGCAATCCCGATGAGCGGCTTGTTGTCCAGGTCATCGTCGGAGACGCCGACCGCGTGAAAGTACGAGCGCGCAGCGGCGCGCTCAACGCCCTCGGTGATCTCCTTGCTGAGATGCTTCAAACTGCCGTTACCGGACTCCGCCATGAGTGATCTCCCCGTGATTCATTGCACACGTCTATGTAGCCGGGAAGGATACAGCAGCGCCCTATCACCGTCGCATGTAGTGAGTGATTCAGCGCCTGTGGGGCGGCTTCCTGATCAGCCGCGCACGCTCTTGCAGATGTTGATGACGGTGTTGACCATCTCCGTGCCGGTATCAGTACCGCGGGCGGGGTAGCGCTCCAGGTGGTTGTAGTCGGGCATGCTGGCAGGGTCCGCTACGGGCACGTCAGCGCGGCGGCTGTTGCGCGCCACCGGGTCTCCCCAGGCCTCCAACCAGGCTAATTGCCCTTCCCGACTCCAGAACCAGTTCAGGAACACCTTTGACGCGTTCGGATGCGGCGCATTCTTGAATACGGCCACCGCGGCCACCGCCGCGCTACCGCCCTCGAACTGGAGAAGCTCCACGTTCTTGCCGACACCCTCAGCCTGGAGCCGTGCTACGTTCTGATCGTCGGCCCCAATGGCAATGGGATAGCGTCCGGTTGCCACCCACTCGCTGGTGATCCGGACCGTCTCCTGGAATACGGGTTGCGGCTCGGTCAGCAGCCGTCGCACGAAGTCCTCACCTTTGGCATTCAAGACACCCGTCAACGTGAGCGTTCCCTGAGCCGGCACCGTGCAGTCGTCCACTACTACCTTGCCGCGCCACTTCGGATCCAGCAGACCGTCGAGCGAATTGAGCTCGTCGCGCGGAATGACATCCCGATTCACGTAGAGCGTATGACGAACTGCCCAATCGTGAATCAGGATGTACGGCTTGTCCGGTGCGGTGTAAAGCTCGAACTTACCGCCGTGCCACTTGGCCGGATCGATGGCGTCTGGGAGAAGAAAGAACGGGCGGATGTCCTGGAATGCATCCGCGGGCATCAACACCTCATGCATATTGGTGGCGCCGCTGGACTCCATGACGTCCCACGCGAACACGCCATTCCGCTGCTCGCCGATCAGCTTCGGCGAGAAGTCGCTGGGTCGCGCGCCGGTGTGCTCCACCGGGATGTCGGGGAATGCCTTCTGGAAGGCAGCCATAAGGCGCTGATCGTTGGAGCCCGGCATGGTGGCGATGATCAGCTTCTCGCGCTTGGCCGCTTCCACCGTGCGTTCCCATTCCGCCTGCCACGACGGCGTCTGGGCGGCCGGGACCGCACTCTCAGGCTTTGGCGCGGCCGTTGGCTTGCTCTCGCCCTGTGCGGGAGCCGCGGTCGGCGCCGTGGGCTGGCCCGATCCGGCGGGGGCGGTCGGGCTCGCTGAAGGCGCGGCACAGGCTGCCAGCATAAGCACAGTGATGCAGAGGCCCACCAGGTGGGGGCCTCGGTTGACTACGGGCATGATCCTCCTCCGAAAGTGCGACTACGCAGGTACGATGATGCGGTCGCGCGCCAGGTCGATGACCCTGTCCAATGGGGCATCGTGGTCCACAAGGATGGATGCCGAGCGCACTCGATATGCGCCGCCGTGACCGGGCGCCATTGGCTCATGTCCCTCCTGTAGGTCCCTCGCCAATTTGAGGAGCAGGCGGCGGAAGCCGATGATGGCCGTGTCCGATGTGCCCAGGTGCTCCTTGCTCCTGTCCACAATAGTGCCCATGGTCTCTTGTACGGCGCGATCTTCCGTCCCACTACCGACAATGCCGGTGTAGGTCTGGGTGCGCTGCATCTCGCGATCGATCAGGTAGTCGTTGGCTTTGTTCCGAACCGGCTTGTAGCCAGGCTCGTTGTCCGCGACGCCCTTGTGCCACATCCACCACTCGGTCTCTTCCTGCCTCAGTGGGCGATCGGGACTCCAGCTCACCGTATACGTCCAGCAATTTTCATCGTCGATCGGTACCCAGGCATGTCCGGCATACGGCTCGCCGGGCTCAATGTGCGAGGGGATCGTGGTGTAGAAAGGTAAATACATTGGCGTGAGTCGCCAATAAAAGCCCTGATCCGGAATTGTGCGCCGAGCGCCAATGAAGAACCCGAACTCAGTGTGCGTGAACATGAACTTCGGGGATTTGTCGGCCGCCATGAGTCGGCCCTCAGCAGGCGCGCCCTTGATCCATGGCTGGGTGTGCTTCGCCCGCGCCTCGGGGTCCAACCAGCGATGCAGAAACGAGGCGTGGCTCGAGTCGATGCCACCCTCAACGGCCTGGGCCCAGTTGCTTTCCTGGTAGTTCTTCCCAATGTAGCGATGGTTCTCCGGCACCAGCGCCCATTCCAGGTCTGGTAGCTCCGGCCGTCGCTCGCGCGGGCCCATGTAGGTCCAGATCACTCCACCGCGCTCTTCGCATGGATAGGCCGTGACCTTGACCTTGTGCTTGAAGTTGGATTCAGGCGGCTCGTTGGGCATGTCCACGCACGCGCCCGACGTGTCGAACTTCCAGCCGTGGTAGACACAGCGCAGACCTTCTTCTTCGTTACGGCCGAAGAAGAGCGAGGCGCCTCGGTGAGGACAGTTCTCAGCCACCAGGCCGACTGCGCCAGCGGAATCGCGATACGCGACGAGATTCTCACTCAGAAGGCGAACTCGCAGCGGCGCGCCATCTCGCTCGGGAAGTTCTTCCGAGAGCGCAGCGGGGATCCAGAAGCGCCGCATGAGCTCGCCCATCGGCGTACCCGGTCCTACTCGGCTCAGCAGCTCACTATCTTCTCGGCTCAGCATGGTTCCTCCCGATTGGCGCTTGTGTCAGCCCGTTCAAACTATGAAGGCAGTATAGGGACCGCCCGGTGAGTCAGCAATCGAGGCGCAGACGCCGTCTTCATGCAACGCAGCGGGTGAGGGTAGCACGGGCCCTTGTGGCCTGTGCCTGAAACGACCATCCAACGGATGAGGAATGGATCCGTGGACGCATCAGCACCCGTCCCAGGCACAGGCCACAAAGGCCCGTGCTACGGGAGTCGTCCGTGCCCGTTCCGCTTCTGAACGCCAACGCCAAGACGCAATACGATGTGCGAAGACTACTTCCACGTCCACGGCTGACAGATTTCGTGCACGAAGCCGGCGGGGTCGCGGAAGTACGCCCGGGCGCGGGCGCCGTCCTCCAGTCCGCGAGTCTCGGTGATGAACTGAGCTCCTCGAGCCTCCATGGCAGCACGGGCCGCCGGCACGTCCGCCACTTCGAAGCCCAGTACCAGGCCGCCTGTGACCTCGGCATGCGGGCTCCGCGCTCCAAACAGCTCCAGCGCTTCACCGCTGGGCAGCAGGAAATGAGCGAAGTCGCGCTCGGGATTGAGTCGGTAGGTCTCGAGGCCAAGCGTCTTTCCAAAGAACTCAACAGAGGCGCCATAGTCACGCGGTCGGATAGCCGCCCAGGGGAAACCATCGACGCGAGCGGCGATGCGCTCCGGGGGCGGATCAGCACCTTCGGGGACCGCGCCAGGCGCGCGGCGCCACTGCCATGGCTCCGAGATCTCGTAGAGATAGCCATCAGGATCGCTGAAGAACGTCCAGACGCGGCCGCCCGGGGCTCCGAGGATGTCGGTCGTGAACTCCACGCCCTTCGATTCGAGCTCTGCCCGGGCTTCTCTTACGTTCTCCACGTCAAACGAGATCACGGGCCATTGCCAGCGGCGGGGATTCCCGTGCCCTGGACCGAAAATCTCGAACCCCTGCCCGGTTGGAAGCACCCAGATGGCGAGGTCTCGGCTTGCGTCCAGCTTGATCAGCCGCATGCCAAGGATCTCAGTGAAGAACTCGAGTGCGGGCTGAAATGCCGGCACTTGCATGCCGCACCAGGAGTAGCGAAGGAGGGTCATGAGGATTTCTCGGACGCCTTAATCTCCTTCGCCACAGGAAAGATGTTCTTCCGCGGCGAATCCGCGCGCTTGTAGACCATGATGGTGCGCTTGAACTCGATCACGGTGGTACCGTCCTGCTTGAGACCACGGGTCTTGATGAACAGGATGCCAACGTTCGGGCGCGACTTCGATTCGCGCTTGTCTAACACCTCTGTTTCCGAATAGAGCGTGTCGCCCGGATAGACGGGGGCGGGAAGGCGAACCTCGTCCCAGCCTAAGTTCGCGAAGGCGTTCTCGCTCACGTCGATCACACTCATTCCCGTGACCAGCGCCAGCGTAAAGGCACTATTCACCAGCGTCTTCTCGTGCCCCATCTGCCTGGCGTATTCCACGTTGAAGTGGCTGGCGTTGGTATTCAGCGTCAGGTTGGTGAACCAGGCGTTATCCGTCTCGGTGACAGTTCGTCCGTACGGATGCTTGTAGATGTCGCCGACTTCGAAATCCTCGAAGTAGCGGCCCTCCCAGCCGGTCTTTATTGACACGATAACTCTCCGTGATCAGTTGCAGGCAGCATACCCGACATCAGATCCGCGGAGGCTGTCGGGAGCTGTTGCCTGAAGCTAGCGGAGATGCGCCGCGCGATGGTCCACCACGTCGAACACGTGAATGCGGAATCGATCGTCCACCACGACGATCTCGCCACGGCCGACCATCGTTCCATTGATATAGAGGTCGCCCGGCTCCCCAGCCAGCTTGTTCAGATCCACTACAGGTCCAACTCGCAAACCCAGCACATCAGCCACCGTCAACCGCGTACGGCCCAGCTCGAGACATACCTGAATCGCGACGTCGCCGAGCATGTCCAGCGGTGAGCTCCCGACGTCCGCGCTGCCGGCACCAAGGGTTGGAATTGAACCGGCGCAACCTCTAGGACGGGCGCAGTGAACTGGCCAAGCTCATCGGCCTGTGCGTCACCGATGTCCATGTTGGGGTAGAAAGTCGTAGTGTTTGATGGGCTTGTGGCGCTCCGCGGAATCTGACGCGGCGGCCACTTGGACCGATGGAGATTCCGCCTCACCGGGGGCCGAGGCGAATAACGATTCGATCTCGTCCTGTGAAAGCGTCCGATCTGCCATCAACAATTCCTTACTATGGTTGCAAGCTCGATCTGCGACCCCTCACATCGGCCCGGGGCTCGCTCCAGTGACGGTAACGCCACAGCGCCAGCGTTGGTGAGTACCAGGCTGGGTCCATGAGCTGAGTCACCCGTACCGCGCTCGAAGGTACGCGTGTACCGAATGGATGAGGTTGGTATTGATGTTCACTGGTGATTCGATTGATCGAATCCTTCCCACGCTTCGACCGACCCGACCGCTGGTGGGTCGTCAGCGCTGGCGCCGCTTGCTGTTTGCACACTGGACGGTGGACCCCGACGCACTGCGCAAGGTCGTCCCCAGGGAGCTGGAGCTGGATACCTTCCGGGGGCAGGCGTATGTGGGTATCGTCCCGTTCGAGATGCGCGCCATCCGAGGTGCTCGCACGCCGGCTGCGCTAGGCTTGAACTTCCTGGAGACCAACCTGCGTACGTACGTTCACCTGGATGGCCGCCATCCGGGCGTGTACTTCTTGTCGCTGGACGCGTCATCTCGTACCGCCGTAGCAGTGGCTCGTCATCAGTCCGGCCTTCCTTATTACCTGGCCCGCATGTCGCTGGCCGACGAAGCTGGGGAAACGACGGCACGCTTGAGACGTATGACGACCTCTGCCCCGCGACTTCACATCCGCTACCAGGTCGGCGACTGGCTCGGGCCCTCACAACTGGGCACACTGCAGCATTTCCTACTCGAGAGATACCTCCTGCACGTCATGAGGCGTGGTGAGGTCTGGACGAAGCAGGTACATCACCAGCCATATCCCGCACGATGTGCCGCGGTACTGGAAGTGCGTGAGGAGCTATTCCGCGCCGCGGGACTGCCCGCGGCAGAAGGACTGCCAACCATCGCGCACTATGCTGAAGGTGTGGACGTGGAAATCTTTGGTCCGTGGCGAAAGAACACTGGGGAGCATCCTGAAATGATCGCGCCGTGAAGCTGGCGGTGAGCGCGGATGAGCGCACGCACTTGGTTGACGCTGTGCTATCGGAGCTGGAGGCTCGCGGCCATGAAGCAACGTACCTTGGACCGCCTGAGGGGGAAGAGCGCGATTGGCCGGAAGTGAGCGCTGCCGCGGCTGAGCTCGTCGTCAATGGTCAGGTAGACCAGGCCATCGTCATGTGCTGGACCGGCACGGGCGCAACCCTTGCGGCCAACAAGGTCCCGGGTGCTCGGGCAGCGCTCTGTCACGATGCAGAGACGGCTCGCGGCGCTCGCACCTGGAACGATGCCAATATCCTCGGGCTCAGTATGCGGTCCACATCCGAGCCGGTTGCAAAAGAGATCCTCGAAGCGTGGTTCAACACATCCTCGGGCACAGATGAATGGAATCAACGGCAGCTCCAGCACATCCGTGAGCTGGACGAGCGTTATCGTTCGCAATAGCAGAGCCGCATCCCGTGAGGGTGCGGTTCCTCTCGCGATATCGGTTCCAGCGTGCTTCGTGGGGGAGCCGCACCCTCACGGGATGCGGCTCTGGCTCGTTGCGGATCGTTTGCCAGAGACGAGTGCGGCCTGATGACAATGCCCCGTGGGACCCAGGATGGTCCGAACGGGAGGCCAGCGTGGCTACGTTCATTTTGTTGAGCACGCTCACCGATGATGGCGCCAAGACGATCCAGAAGAACCCGGGTCGCATTCGTGAAGTCAATCAGGAGCTGGAATCCATGGGCGTTCGCGTGTTGAGCCAATGGGCCACCATGGGCCCATATGACTTCGTCAATGTCGTGGAAGCGCAGGACAACGTCACGATGGCGCGCGTTTCTGCCATTCTGACTTCGCGTGGAACGATTCGTGTGATGACCATGCCTGCAATTCAGATCGACGATTTCATCGGATCGCCGTAACTCCCGACGACAGAGTACCGATGGTGGAGCCGGCGTAGACATTCAGGGGCCGCCCCGATTCTGGCACTCCGTAATCTCAACGCCTATCCTTGATTTGATGGGAAGCGAGCTGCCAATCTCGCGTCCCACACTTCACTCATTGGAGCTCGTCTCGCATGCATCCCGCTGTGGCGTCCCTGTACGCGGGCGCACTGCAGTTCGCCGTTGGACTCTTTATCGCCAACTGGCTCACCGATCTTCGCGGTGACGTAACAGCAGGATTTCTCCGCATCAACGCGATCACCGCGCTCTTTGGCGCGCTGGTGGCACTGATGGTCGGTGGCAGCGTTGTGGGTCCTGAACGAACACTGGTGCAGGCCTTTGCGCTCGTCTCGGTGATCGTCTTCGTGCAGACCTGGCTGCGCAGAGGACGGGCTCGCCTGGTCTTGGGCGGTGTGCTGGCAACGATTGGCGTTGCCGCGCTTCTATTCAGCGCCGTCGATCGTCCAAGTCCGGTACTCGGCCCAGGTTGGACGTTGGTAGCCTCAATCATGAGCGCTCTGGCGCTGGGTGGGTCCATGAGTGCGTTGATCCTCGGACACTGGTATCTCGTGACGCCGCGTCTCACGTCGCGTCCGCTTAAGCTCCTATGCGACGTCACGATCATCTCGCTGGTGGTGCTGACCGGCTTTGCCACCTGGTATGTGGCGATGCATCCCGAGACCATCGTGCTGGGGCCGCGCGATCCGGTCCTGCTCTGGATCGGTCTTCTCGCCATCGGGGTGTTTCCGATTGGGGTGACCATCGCCGCGCGCCTCTGCTGCATCGAGTGGCCGCGCGGTCGTGCCCTGCAGGCGGCGACCGGTCTGCTTTACGTGGTTGCAACGCTGGTGCTTGCCGGAGCGCTGGCAGGGAACATGGTGGTGCTGGGCGGGACGACGGGTTAGGGCCCTAGCTCACCCAGCGGCCAGATACCACACGCCAAATCCGGCAGCGCCAATGAGGAGCAGGTTATTGCTGCGGCGCCAGCTATAGAGCAGCGTCCGCGCCCAGCGATCTCCGAGCTCTTCGTGACCAACTTCCGGGGGGTCCTTGGGCACGTGCGCGAAGTGGCGACGTGCCCAGAATTCGGCGCCGTGTGAGACAACCGTAAACGTGCACCAGAGAATGAGCGCGGTGCCACGGCCCACCACCTCAGCCAGGATGACAGTGAGTAGGAGGATGATGAAGAGCTGAAACTCGAAGAAAAAGACCACTGAAACTCCGCTGAAGGCGGCACGGAGCCGCCCGGCCATGCTATATCATGAGCCGCCCCGACACGGACTGACTCACTCACGCGGAGGCCCGGTACCATGGCGGAAATCCACTCGGTTCGTCGACGAGCGATCTTGGGAATCGCCTTGCTAGGCGCGCTATTTCCG
Source organism: uncultured Chloroflexia bacterium (assembly GCA_963765765.1). Lineage (GTDB taxonomy): Bacteria > Chloroflexota > UBA6077 > UBA6077 > JACCZL01 > CAVXYC01. The sequence continues at coordinate 60,393 of CAVXYC010000001.1, forward strand.
CTCGTTGTTCCGACACGGATCGGCCTGGCAAAAGAATTTGAAATGCAGGGGACGATCGATTGTGGGCTGCTCTCCGGCCAAAATTGCCCAATTCAGGACTTCATGACGCTGTATACGCCTGCGATAAGCGGTAAGAACGAGCCATACCTCTTCGACATGTCATGGATTCGGGGACAGCTCGAACAGGGACCGCAGCGTCAGGACGATTTGATCTGTCTTCTAATCGAGGAAGTGCCCGGTGTGGGATATCGCGGCCTAGCCGTCCGCGATCGATGTGAGGACGAGGTTCCCTCGGATAACGAGGAGAATGACCGTCGTAAGCGTGAGCAAAAGGACGGCGCCGAGGTTCGCTAGTCGCTGCATATCGACTACTGAAGTACGTGCGGTGGCGTCGGCATTTGCCGACGCCACCGCACCCCGGCTTCTAACTTTTTGACGCTTCCCGAATCAGCTCCCTAACGCGACGGGGATCTAGTGGCAAGTCAGTAACCGTCACCCCGAGAGGCGAGAGCGCATCGACCAATGCATTGGCGATAGCTCCGGCGGGCGCGACTGCTCCGCCCTCCCCCATGCCCTTGATCCCGCCCAGCAGCACTGGCGATGGAGACTCTAGATGATCGATCTCAACGTGCGGAATCTCCATGGCACCTGGAACGAGATAGTCCAGGAATGACCCGGTCATAAGCTGACCTTGCTCGTCGTAGGCGAGGTGCTCGTACATGGTGCTGCCGATACCCTGGGCGATTCCGCCATGCACCTGGCCTTCCACGATCATCGGGTTGATCACTGCGCCGCAGTCTTCGGCTACCACGTAGCGAAGGATATCGAGCTTGCCCGTTTCAGGATCCACCTCCACCGCCACGGCGTGGCAGGCGTTCGAGAAACCGCCTGTACCGACTCCCGCCGTGTAGCGCTGGGTCGACTCCAAGCCGGGCTCTTCGCCGGGCGGCAAGCGATCGCACTGGATGATAGATGCGTAGGCAATGTCACGAATAGCGACCGAGCGCTCAGGCGCCCCCTTCACAGACGCCTGTCCTGCACTCAGCGTAATGTCTTCCGCGCTCGCCTCCAGCCAGTGAGAGGCAATTCGGCGCATCTTGTCCGCCACTGCGCGCGAGGCCATGATTGTGGCGCCCCCCGACATGACGGCACTGCGGCTGGCGAACGTGCCAAACCCGTACGGGGACAGATCGGTGTCGCCCTGCATGACGGCAATGTCAGCCACATCAATACCAAGCTCATCCGCGGCGATCTGAGCCAGCGTCGTGGCGTGTCCCTGACCATGGGAATGCGTGGCTGCAAACAGCAGCGCGGTGCCCGATGGATCGAAGCGAATGGCCACTGGCTCGTAACCCATATTCACGGTGCTGCCGCGTTTTCCGTATTCAACGGCGCCATTTCCCGTCTGCTCCGTGAAGGCGCACAGTCCAATGCCAAGGTAGCGACCCACTTTGCGAGCCTCTGACTGCTCCCGACGGAATCCCTCGTAGTCGAGCGTATCGAGTGCGGTACGCAAGGCTTCATGGTAGCTGCCGCTGTCGTAAACCATGCCCGTGGCGGATGTGTACGGGAAGTCATGTTCCCGAATGTAGTTCCGACGACGGACCTCAGCCGGATCCAGATTCAGGCGCCGGGCAATCTCGTCGACCGTGCGTTCCAGGCTGAAGAACGCCGACGTGCGCGCCACGCCGCGATATGGCCCCAGCGGCGTCTTATTTGTGGCCACAGCGTGAGCCGTATACGCGTAATTCTGGATGCGGTACAGACCGGGCAGTATGGCTGAGGCCATACGCGGCTCAATGGTGCTGGTCCAGGGCCACACGGAATACGCGCCGGCATCCACAATGATGGTGGCGCGCAATCCGGTGATGACTCCATCGCTAGTGACAGCCGCTTCAACATAGTGCACATGGTCACGCGCGTGCGCGCTGGCCACGAAATGCTCACGGCGATCTTCCTGCCAGAGAACGGATGTGCCCAACGCCGTTGCAGCGAAAGCCACAGCCACCTCGTCGGGATAGAGATTGCCCTTGATGCCGAAGCCACCCCCCACGTCCGGAGAGATCACACGGATGCGCCGCTCCGGGATTCCCAGACACTCAGACAGGCCGGTGCGCAGGAGGTGTGGCGTCTGATGTGATGCCCACATCGTCAACTCCTGGCGGGCAGGCTGGTACTCGGCGAGGCAGGCGCGCGTCTCCATGGGAATACCCGTGTGCCGCTGAGTGCTGAAGCGATTGGTAACCACTAGGTCAGCGTCGCGGAAGGCTGCTTCCGGCTCACCCGCCCGAAGCTCGCGTGTGATGAAGACGTTGGACGCGTGTTCGTCGAATAACCGCGAACTAGCTGCGTCCATGGCCCGCTCAACGTCCACCACCGCCGGGAGCTCGTCATAGCTTACGTCCACCAGCTCGGCGGCATCTTCGGCGATATAGCGAGTGTCGGCCACGACCAACGCCACCGTCTCACCCACGTAGCGAACCTTTTCCTCTGCCAGAACAGGAAAGTCCGTTTCCATAAAACCGGGGTAATTGGATGTGGCGTGAATTGGAGCGACGTGACCTTTGATGTCGCGCGCCGTGTAGATTGCTCGCACGCCGGGTACCGCCAGCGCGGCCGAGACATCGATGCTACGCACAATCGCGTGAGCATAGGGACTGCGCACAAACGTTGCGTGGAGGGACGCGACAGCATGCAGGTCGCCCACATAGCGGGCTTGGCCGAGCAGAAAGCGCGGATCCTCCACGCGTTTGACGCTGGCGCCGAAGAATTTCGGGATAGCCGAATCAGGGTGCGTCAGAGGTCAATCCAGGCTACGAGACGTGTCGCGATTGTAGCAGCCGGTGAAACAGCCGATGATCGATTGGGAGTCTAAGAGCAAACGCAATCGCGGCACCGATGGCCTCACGATCACGTCACATTTCAGGCGGACACCCAGATGGGCGATCCCAGTAGCCCTTTCGGGCCGTGTGGGATGAGGCATTTCTCCAGATACTTAGCCCGACGAGTTTGGAGCAACACAAGCGCATACCCTGCCTTCGCGAGAAGGGCAAACCGGACGTAAGCTTGGGACGCAAAGCCGTGGGTCTGCCTTAGGTGGCAGCCAGGCTACGAACGGAGGCGCACGGATCGTCAGATCCACTCCAGCAAGGCGGGGACAGTCATCACACCGTGGAGCGGGCCGGGAACTCGCTCCAAAGGGGGAGTACTGATCCATGGACGCTCTGACAACAGCAAAATCGGTGGTCCAACGGGCAAAGGACGGAGACCCGGGGGCCCTGACGGGACTGTATGAGGAGCACGCTCCTCGGCTCTACCGATACTTTTTGCCAAGAGTCGACGGACGGTCGCAGCAAGCGGAGGACCTCACGGAGGAAGTCTTCGTCAGAATGATTGAGCGGCTCGAGCGCTATGAAGATCGAGGATTACCGTTCGGTGCCTGGCTATTCCGCATCGCACACAACCTCCTTATCGATCATCAGCGACGTCTGCCCAAGCAGCCTCTCGTCGCAATCGACGAGTGCGAGGAGCTTCGCGGTCCGGCGGAGAAGGAGATCCAGCAGGCGCTGGACCAGCACGAGATCGCCATTACCATGGCCCGGCTGACGTCGGATCAGCGCAATGTGATCCAGCTGCGGTTCCTGGAAGGTCTGAGCATCATCGAGACCGCGGCCGCGCTGGGAAAGACGGAAGAATCCGCGAAGAAGCTCCAGGCGCGCGGCCTGATGGCGATGCGCCGCATCCTGGAGGGCCCCGCCCAGCGGCGCACCAGGATTGCGCCTACGCCAGTCCTAACCTTCGCCTCATAAAGCCAATTCTCATAGACAACAAAAATCGGGGTGGCCGCTGCGGCCACCCCGATTTTTGTTGTCCTCGCTCGCCCGCGCGAAGGCGAGTTAGGCCGGGCTAGGCGTCCGCGCCATCCGGCGCTGCGCCTTCTGGCATGAACTTCACGCGCGACGCACCACAGCGTGGACAGGCGAACGGCAGCTGCGAGCTCTGGACGCGCCACTGACAGGTCAGGCATCTCCACCAGGTAGTGGGGTCGCCGATGGTTGTCACGTAGGCGCCGGTCTTATCAGTCATGCCAGTCTCCTTCTGCGGCGATTTTACAGCACAGTGAGCGGGGCTAGTGGGCAGTGAGCCGCGGAGGATGACCAATGCCCAACTGCCCATTGCTCAGTCGGGACAACTTCCATCTAGTGAGCGAGCCCGCGATCCTCTGGAAGAGCTGCGGGAGGCTCTCTGTCTTCTTAATGGGGAAGTACTTCTCACAGCCCGTCGTAGAAGAGGATGACACGCTTCTCAGCGAGGAATCCACTGAGGACCTGGAACGCACAAGCGAGGAAACTTGAGTCGAGAGAGCAGCAAGTAGCGATAACGGGGCGCCAACACCATCTGAATCGCTAGTACGAACAGCTGGAAAACTCGTGGCAATCATGGCCAAACAGACATCCCCGCTGATCCGTAAAGGCCAGGCCCTTGTTGAAACAGCGCTCGCTATACCGCGTCGCGTCTCAGTCCGTCTAGCCGAGTAAGTCTCGCCCCGCTCCGGATCCGGACGAAATCTAGGGCAGCTCGCAGCGGTAGGATAAGCTTGACTGACACCGCGTACTGGAGTCGCGATGTGCTAGCAACCTTATTCGGATGGCCCTGGGCGTCCCAACTGTGGGTTGCGTGTCGTTGTAAATTGTGAGCCCATGAATGTTATGACCCCCTTCGAAGACGCCCTCGCCATCGCACTCGACCGCTGCAGTCGTGGAGAGTCGGCCGAATCGGTTGCGGCTGACTTTCCAGAACACGATCTCCTTCCATATATACGCATCGCGGAGCGAATCCAGGGCACACCGTCTACCGAGTCCCTGCCCTCGTCTGAATGGATGCAGCGCTCACTTCAGCGTCTCCTGACGCGCAAGTTCCAGATTCCGCCCGAGGACTAGCCCTCGAGCCTTTGATGCCTTATTAAAGGTGCCTTTCACGGGCGCCTTTTGCGCCCCGCCGGTCGTTATCGGAGAGACCCGCGGGACCCCACCCCAGCCCTCGCCGCGGCGTTCAGGGCGAACACCGGGGTGACCCCGTCTGAGACATATCAGTTCATTCGGTCTCATCTTCCCAGCACTCTTCGTGGTCGTTCTGGGACCGACCGTTCCAAAGCTCTTCCAGTCACTGGGGTCGCGGTAACGTGACTGAGCAGTTACATAGCACCTCGGACATCCCAGCGAAGGTCCGAGCCCCGCATGCAGTAAACGTCACTCGAGGCATCGTGCTGGCTGAACGGATTGAGCACGCACACTCATTTATCGGCAGACTGAAAGGTCATCTGGGCCGCGCATCGCTGCCGATGGGCGAGGTATTGCTGATCTCACACTGTACGAGCGTTCATTGTATCGGCATGGCGTTCGCCATCGACGTGGTGCAGCTGGATAAACATGGCCGTGTCAAGCGCGTGCTGGCAAACATGAATCCAGGTCGCATCGGGCCCTGGGTCCCTGGGTGGCGCGAGCGTGCTGGAGCTGCCAGCTGGGGCGACTGAAGGTACGCAAGTCGGTGATCTGATCGAGGTTGGTTGAGCTCGGCCAGCTAGTTAACTCTCGCGCTCCGACCTCGAGCTAATCCTCAGTCTCCTCATCCATGTCAGGCAGCGGCTCTATCGTCGCATCGACGCGATAGACCCAGGCATACGGGCGTCCGTTCACTACGGCGGTGAAGTCGGGCGGCACAATCGCCATGAGCTGGACGATGGTCGGCGGTACGATAACGCGTTGCGCCATGTTGACGTACACGACAAAGTAGTTCACTGGCCTGGGATCGGGGACTCGCACGGTCTCCCCCACGAACATCGGCCTCAGGGCATGGTGATAGTGCGTTTTGGCGACCAGCGACTCGGCGCCCGGTTGAGCGTTGAGATAGTCTGCCACCTGGTCCAGCCCCTCGCCCCAACCCACCATAAGCACGCGTCGTGCACCGTCTTCCCCGCCCACCAGCGGGTTGTAGGCGGCGATCGGGTACGGCTGGGCGTACCACAGGAGCAGAGCTTGAATGGCTATGGGGACGAATAGGAGTGCCGCGCGCATCCAGGCTGTTCGCATGCGCCCCGCGAGCCACCATATCCCGGCGCCCCCCAGAAGCGAGAACACCATGAGCGCTGGCAGGAGATACCGATCGAACTTCTTTGCGCCGAGGTTCATGAGGACAATGAAGAACACGATGAAACCGGCCAGAGCCAGCAGGCTGTGTACGCGTAGTGGATTGCGGCTGTGCACAAAGAGCAGTACCAGGATCCCCACGAATGCCACCGGGCTCATGCGAAACACGAGGGCCAATGGATAAAACAGTATTCCTGGATCGCCGTTAGTGGGCCTCCCGAGGAAATAGTTTGGCCAGGTATGAGGGTTCCCGCCGACGTTCGCGGCGAATTCAATGACCTGTGGAATTCGCCGCGGCGCATCAACCCACATCGTTGGCCAGAACGCGAAGTACACCACAACGGAGAGCGCGCCGCATGCGATCCACGGGAACAGCGAGCGCACACCGTGCCTCCATGGTTTCGTTGCGAGCAGGGCGATGACGGATAGGTAAACGGGGAGTGCTATGCCCGGCGCCTTCGTCAGTACGCTGAAGCCCATCAACAACGATGTCAGTAGCAAGTATTGGCGCTCTCGACCACGGAACCAGTAGACCAGACCGCTCAGCAGGGCCGCGAGCATCAAGGGTGAGAGCAGCGTATCTACATGCATGAGCTGGGCGCTGCCAACTTGATAAGGATCCAGGGCAATGAGCGCGCTACCCGTGATAGCCGGGCCCGCGCCCAGAAGGCGCCAGGCCAGCGCGGCCGCTCCCACCAGTAATAGCGCCGTCGTAATGGCCATCGCATGACGCGCGGCAATAAACGCGTCCAAGTAGCCGGGGGCCTTCTCGAGAATGGCGTAATTCGTGAATCGAACCGGTAGAAACTCTTCCAGCCGTTTCGGTCCGATGCCAAGAAGCCCAACCCACATCGTGGTGACGCCGGGGTGTCCGCTGCGATACGTTTGCGCGAGCTCACCGCGGGCGAGGGCCGCGCCAAAGCGGACCGAGCGCTGCATCCAGTACGCCTCGTCAGACGTGATGGTCGGCCGCAGCTCAGTGAGGCGGGGCGCCAGCGCCAGACCGAGCAGAGCAGCGAGTACGATTGCACGCCATGCGCCGGCGGATATCTTGAGACCAGTCACGAGGACACTCAATAAATTATGAACGATCGGTCGCACTTGGATCGTGAGACGCAAAGAGGACACGGTCGATTCCGTGTCCTCTTAAGCTCAGGGAGAGCGTAAGAGCTCAGCTTCGGAGCTGGACATCCTTGCTACCATCGGCCACCCGATCGATCCGTACGACGACGGCCACGCCCTTGTTATCTGGATCACGGTCCAGCTCAGCCTGGACGGTGCGCGAGCGAACCGCCTCACGAATCTCACCGGTGGCGTAGAGCTCGGCCGTGCCAAAGAAGCGTCGCGCCCCCACGCCGCGATCGCGGTTACGGTAGAACATCGCCGCGTGGGGGTTCTCTCGCAAGTTTTCCAACATGGTGCCATGAGCCCGCTCCCAGAACGCGAGATGGTCCTTATCCCAGACCATCGTGCTTCCCTTGGGCGCCAGGTCAGGGACGCCATCCTTACTTGCTGTCGCCCAAAGAGTCGGCGTGCCATCTCCAAACGCGTTTCCGATGGTGTCTTCGAAGGCCGTGAGGTCGATCGGTGCAGGGGTTTGATTGGTCATGACTCCCTCTTCAGGCGACTGCATTTCGGTCACATCACTATCAATCGACCATGACGACGATGTCAACGCAGACAACACCAAGCTGGCGTCATAATGCCTCCGCCTACCAGGTTCCGCCCGATGAGCGAGAACGCGAACTGCCTGACGATACGAGGGAATCATGCTCCGATCGGTCCTATATCGCGACGGGCGCGTCGCTGACGCAGGTGACTGCGACTCGGTACAAACCGCGCTCGAAGATACCGGCTCGCTGCTCTGGGTAGACATGTATGCGCCTGATGACAGTGACTATGCGGTGCTCCGAGACGATTTCCGCTTCCATCCCCTGGCATTGGAAGACGCGATGCGCGAGGACCAGCGCGCGAAGGTCGATCAGTACGCGGGCTACAACCTTATCGTCCTGTTCGCTCTGAGTCTCGAACCCGACTCCGATCAGGTGAAACAGAAAGAGCTCACCCTCTTCGTGGGGCCGAATTTCGTTGTTACCGTCCATCAGGAGGCCATCCACTCCGTGGACGAGCTATGGACGCGTCTTCACCAGGAGCCCAGCATCATTGCGCCTCACCCACTGAGTCTGCTGGTGTATCAGCTCGCCGACAGCCTGGTGGACGATTACTTTCCAATTGTTGACCTTTTCGATGACCGTCTGGCTGACCTCGAGGAGCAGCTCTTCGACAGCCTTGGTCGCGTTACCCTGGCCCGGCTGTTCACGATGCGCAAGTCGCTCATTGCTATGCGTCGACTTACGAACCAGATGCGAGATGTATTCAATCTACTGAGCCGACGCGAACAGATTGTATTCCACGAGAACACGCTGCCGTATTACACCGACGTCTACGACCATCTATTGCGTGTCTCCGACACTCTAGAGCTCCAGCGTGACCTGCTCGCCGGCGCGCTAGAGACGTATCTCTCCATCCAGTCCAATGAGCTGAACCTCACCGTGCGGAAGCTCACGGCAGTCACGGTGATGGTCATGATCCCGACGCTCATTGCTGGCATCTACGGTATGAACTTCACGCACATGCCAGAACTGCAATCGGACTACGGTTACCCGCTTGCTCTGGGAGTGATGGTCGCATCAAGCGTAGGTGTCTATTACTACTTGAAGCGCGTCGGCTGGTTCTGAGCTCCAGCACGGATTCTCGGTTTTTCTTGACAGCCGCTGGAGTGCTCCTTAAGCTCACCAGCAGTTCATCCACAAGCAACCGCGGCATTGGCGGAGGATCCACACACTCGGCCGCCTCAACGAGAACATGAGAAGCGGCGGGCAAAGATTCAAGCAATCGCGACGGCCACTGGCCCGCGAGCTCCCTATCCCACGGTTTCCCTATCCGGGCAACGTTGCCCGCTGACGAGCCATCGCATCGATGCAGGAGGCCCGAATGATCAACCGGATCTCGAGACGTGATTTCGTCCACTGGCTGGGTGTGGCCTCAACTGGCGCGTTGATGGCTGCCTGTTCTGCGCCCACTCCGGCACAGCCGACAGCCGCACCTAAAGCCGCGGCTCCAGCGGCGCCCACGACGGCTCCTGGCGCTCCAGCGGCTGCCCCGACTCAGGCGCCGGCAGCCGCTGCCGCGCCAGCCGCCAAGGACCCTATGGCTGGCTGGGACGAGCTTGTCGCTAACGCCAAGAAGGAAGGCAAGGTTGTCGTAAACACGTTCCCCGGCTCGGGGTACCGACAAGCACTCACGCTCTTCGAGGAAAAGTACCCGGGCATCACCGTGGAGCACACCACCATGATCGCTCGTGAAATCGCTGTGAAGGCGCTGGGCGAGCAAAAAGCAGGCGTATTTTCATTTGACGTCACCCAGATTCCTGCCACCACGGCGCTTCAGATCATGCTTCCGGCGGGGGCCTGGGATCCGATGCCTCCGGCGCTTATCCATCCCGAGGTCACCGGTGACCAGTATTGGCGCGGCGGCTTCAAGCGTGGCTTCGTCGACTCAACCGGAACGTACGGTTATCACTTTGGCTGGAACAAGTTCCAGGGCGTGTACATCAACACCGACCTTGCCAAGCCCGGTGAGATCACCTCAGGAAAGGATCTGCTTGATCCCAAATGGAAGGGCAAGATCGTCTTGATGGATCCGCGTTCGGGTGGTTTCACCGCGAACTGGGTCACTGCCGTCCGAAAGAAGGAGGGTGACGACTATCTCAAAAAGCTCTTCGTGGACCAGGAGCCGGTCTTCACGCGCGATCAGCGTCAGGCCACCGAGATGATCATTCGCGGCGGAATGGCCGTGGCCACGGGGCCCAATCATGCACTCCTGGATGACTTCAAGAATTCTGGCGTTGCGGTGAACGTCACAACCCAGACACTTTCCGATGCCACGTACATCCAGGGGGGGACCGTCTGGCTCTTTAAGAACGCACCCCATCCTAATGCCGCCAAGCTATTGCTCAACTGGATGCTCTCCAAAGAAGGCCAGGAGAGTTGGATGAAGCTAGCGCTCCAGGAGAACAGTCGCCGCACCGATGTCACGCCCTATGAGCCCGAGCGTATCCCAACGGAAGCAGAAGAAAAGTCACTCATCTTCTTTGATACGGAGGAGTGGGTGATCGAGGTGGACAAGACCCAGCAAATGTCAGCCGACATCCTGAAGTAGGAGCTCGGCCACAGGAGGTCAACATGGCTCGTGCGTTAACACGCCGCGAACTGATTCGTGTTCTCGGAGTCACCACTACCGGCTTGCTGGCGGCGGCCTGCGCCCCGGCGACCCCGCCGCAGCCCACGGCAGCGCCGAAGGTCGCGCCCCCAGCCGCAGCTCCAACGGCAGCACCCGCGGCGCCTGCCGCAGCAGCGGTCGAGCCCGCGGCGAAAGCGCCGGCGGCCGCCACAGGCGGCGACTTCCAGGCGCAGTGGGACGCCGTGGTGGCGGGCGCCAAGAAGGAGGGTAAGCTCGTCATCAACACGTTCCCGGGCACTGGCTTTCGGCAATCGATCGCCGCTTTCGAGGAGAAGTACCCCGGCATCGCTATCGACCACACTACGATGATCCAGCGGGATCTGGCGGTTCGGGCCCTCCAGGAGCAGAAGGCCGGAATTTACTCGTTTGACGTGGCGCAGGGTCCTCCGGGTACGGCAATGGGCGTCATGCTGCCTGCCGGCGCCTGGGACCCAATGCCTCCGGCCATCATCCACCCCGAAGTTACCGGCGACCAGTACTGGAAGGGCGGATTCAAGCGGGGATTCATCGACAAGACGGGGACGTACGGCTACCACTTCGGCTGGAACAAGTATCGCGGCGTGTACATCAACACGGACGAGGTGAAGCCCGGCGAAATCACCAGCACGCTGGATCTGCTAAATCCGAAGTGGAAGGGCAAGATTGTCTTGATGGATCCGCGCTCCGGTGGCTTCACCGCGAACTGGGTCTCGGCCGCGCGGCGCGCACATGGCGACGACTATCTACAAAAGCTGTTCATTGACCAGGAGCCGGTCTTCACGCGTGATCAACGACAAGCCACGGAGATGCTCATTCGTGGTGGGTATGCCGTCGCCACGGGCCCCGACGAGGCGCTGCTCGACGATTTCAAGAACTCCGGCGTCACTGTGAACGTCTCGACGCAGCGTATGAGCGATGCCACCTATATCCAGGGCGGATCAGTGTGGCTCTTCAAGAACGCTCCAAACCCCAACGCGGCCAAGCTTTTTATCAACTGGCTGCTCAGTAAGGAGGGTCAGGCGCTCTGGTGCGAGAAAGCAACGCAGGAGAACAGTCGCCGCGCAGACGTGCCGGTCTTCTATCCTGATGCCTACCCTACGGACGAGGAGACTAATACGCTCATTTTCTTCGACTCTGAAGATTGGAATGCCCAGGCGCAAGAAGTTCAGCAGATGGCGACGCAACTGCTGAAATAGAGTAATGAGTCATGAGTCGGGTTGCTTTATACGGCACCCTCTCATGACTCATCACACATCATCATCGGGGCTGGCTCACCACGTCCACTAGTGCTGGACGCCCTTCCTGGACGGCCTTCAGAGCCTGGTTGAGGGCCGGGCCCAGCTGGTCGGGTTGCTCGATTGGCCCCCAGGCCTCCACGTCGAACGCTTTTGCGAGGGTCGCGAAATCGGTGTTCGGCTGCGTGATCTCGATCCCGATCATGCGATTCTCGACCGGCCGCCCGCGCATCTCGGCCATGTGCGCCTGGTGTCCCTCGTCCTGGAAGTAGGCGCGATTGTTGTGCACCACCATGAGCACCGGGATCTGGTGATGCGCGGCCGTCCACAGGGCGCTGGGCGTATAGAGCAGATCGCCATCGCCCATGACACTGATGCAAATGCGGCCGACTTCGCGTAGCGCCACCGCCGCGCCCATGGCGCCGCCGGCGGAGAAGCCCACACCGCCACCTCCGCCGCTCCCGCCCAGGTAGTGATGCGGCTCGGTGATGGTCCATTGCGCACGGTTCATGGCGCGGCCGTTGACGCGCGTGAATGGGAGCTCGCGTGCCGCTTCCCAGAGCTCACCCGACATGCGAAGCGTGGAGATTGGCTGCGAGCTCCAGTTCTGATCCGCGCGCTGCAGCACGCTGGCGATGACGTCCCGACGACGACGTTCTATCGTGGCTCGACGAGCCTCGATGCGACTTGAGCTGCTCGAGTCTGCCTCACTGGCCCGGCGGCACTCGTCCAGAAGAAGTGGGATGGCAACTGAGGTGTTCCCGGTCATGGCGATATCGATCGGGAAGATCCGACCGATGTCGACGACCCAACGCTGCGGCACGTAATCGGTCAGCGAGATGCTGATAACCTTCGCGCCAGCACGCAGCGGCGGCTCGGCATCAGAACGATCGCGGCCAACTTCAGAGAACGTCGCCTCGAGATCGTCTACATCGAGCGCAAGGATGACATCGGCTTCGCGTAGCACGCGACTGAAATCGAGCGTGAGGTCCAACGAATGAGTGGTCGGTACGTTGAAGCGCGCGCCTCGATCGATGATCGCCGCGCCAAGCTGCTCACTGAGCTGGCTGAGGGCGGGCAACACTGAAGGATTGCGACCGACAGACTCGGCGATGATGACCGGGTATTCAGCGCCCACCAGAAGGCCGGCGGCATCGCGAAGCGCCTCCGGGTTGGGAGCGGGTGGTGCCGCGGGCTGATACTGAGATGGATTCGGAAGTCTGAGCGGCGTGGTGATCCGCTCTTCTTGAATCCCGGCATCCAGGCAGACGTACACCGGCCCTCGCGGCTCAGTCATGGCGATACGGTACGCGCGCAGGAGTGATTCGGGGATCGCTTCCACGGATGCCGGCTGATCGTCCCACTTGACGTAGTCGCGCACTTGCTGACCTTGCACCAGGGCCGTGTGCACCCAATCGATCCAGGGGCGACGCTGACGCGTGTCCATTGGACCGGTACCGCCCAGCACCATCAACGGCACGCGGTCGCACCAGGCGTTGAAGATGGCCATGCTCGCGTGCTGAAGACCCACGATGTCATGGACGATGGCGCCCATGAGCTTGCCCGACGCCTGGGCGTAGCCGTGGGCCATTGCCACGGCAATCTCCTCATGGCAGGCCAGCAGCATCTCCGGCCCACCCTCGCCGAAATTCACCATCGAGTCGTGCAGCCCTCGCCAGCTTGCACCGGGGTTTGCCGCGGCGTAGTCGACACCAAGCGCTCGCAGCATTTCAACGACAATGTCCGAGCCATATTCAGCCCGGGATTCGAGGTACTCCATTGATCGCCTCTCCCTTTTTCATCCCAACCACCGGACAGAGCCGCATCCCGTAAGGATGCGGCTCTGTCCGTGGTTGGATAAGATCGTCAGCCGATGATGCTCTTGCCGCCGAAGCGCTCCTGCCAGCGCGGCAGCACGTCCGTGTTAAATACGCAATCCGGTACCTCGCCGCGGAGCGCTGCGAGGACTGAGCGGGTGCCCCATTGCACGCCTGCGCCGAGTAAGCCAACACCGCGATTCGATGCGATCATGTGCGGCGAGAGCAGCACCTTGTCGCCCAGCTTGCGCAACGGGCTCTCCATGTCCAGAGGCTCATCTTCGAACGCGTCCAACGCGGCCGCCGCGATCACGTCGTTCTCAAGCGCCCGGGCCAGCGCTGCCTCGTCTACCACATAGCCACGCGACGTGTTCAGCAGCACCGCGCTCGGCTTCATCAGCTTGAATTCTTCCTCGCCAATCATGTGGCGAGTCTCCTTGGTCAGCGTCACGTGCAGACTGACTACGTCCGACTGCTGGAGCAGCGTCCGGAGATCCGTTTGTTCCACACCGCATTCGCCGAACTTTTCGCTGGGTACATACGGATCGCACGCCAGAATTTGAATACCCCACGGTCGCATCAGCTTGGAGACCCGCGCTCCAATACGGCCCAGCCCGACGATTCCAAGGGTGATCCCTGGGTAGCCGTCCTCTTCACGAGAGCCGATGTAGGAGCCCTCAAGGGCGGAGTCACGCCAGTAGCCGCCGGACTTGAGGTGCCGGTCACGCTCGCGGAGTTTCTTCATGACGCAGAGCATGATCGAGATCGTGCCTTCGGCCACCGCGCCCCAATTAGATTCGGTGGGGGCGTTCGTCACGAGGATGCCCATCTCCGTCGCGGCGTCCACATCGATGTCATCGACACCGATCGTGTACTTGGCAATGACTCGGAGGTTCTCTGATGCTTCCATGACGCGTCGCGTAATTGGTGTGCTGCGAATAGACGTCCCGCACATCGCATCCGCGCCCTGTGCCATGGCAACCATCTCGGACTCGTTATCGCCCATGGGTGTTTCCCAGGAGGCGCTTCCAAGCACCAATTTACAGCCCGCGGCCTCCATCGTCTGATGGGTATCCCCCGACTTATCCGCCGGGGCAAAGATGAACACGTTTGCAGACATTGCGCTCCTCCCTGAAACCGGCTGCCCGACCGACGACGGTCGGGCAGTGCGTTCTAGAGTACAACGGCCCGTGAGAACGCGCACGCAATGGAGACACCGCAGTTGCTGGGGGTGGAATGCTACTGAATGGACTTTGGCAGGCGCACGATCATGACACGGCTGGGCTGGCTGGTGAGCTGGATCTCACCGTTCTTGTCTGCTTCTGCCAGGCCGAAGTCGTTGTCGCCGGTGATCGCTAGAGTGGTGTCGTCCACGATCGTAAGGCCCTCAAACTTCTCGACCTTGAAACCCAACTTCGCCAGGTCAACCACCGTCTCCTTGGTCACCGGATCGATATTCGCCTTCTTCAGGTCAGCCTCCGAAAGCTGTTCCAGCGTCTTCCCACTCACCGCGTCATGCGACTTGACGTTCGTCGCATTGGAGGTGTCCACGGAATAGACCATCCGATGAGGACCCCCCTCCCGACTATCGCGCTCAGCTACGAGGAGACGCGTGGAGGAGACCGCCGCCATATCACCGACCTTGATGTCATCCTGGTCAGGAGATCGAACTTTCGAGGCGTCTTCGGCCAGGTACAGATAGACGCCCTGGAGGGAGACATCGTCGGCTTTGCTGGTGTCTAGGACGACAATGCGGTGAACGCGGGATTCCTCGCCGTCTTTCCGGCTCGGGTTCGAGAGCGGACTCTGCATGATGGCGAAAACTCGCGAGCCGTCGGGGGAAACGGCAATCCCCTCGAAGCCTCGATTGGCCTTGCGTTTGACCAGCACGCTCGGCAGCATTTCGGTGATGTTCTCTCCGGGCGCGTCGAGGTTTAAACCACTGGGTACGAAACGCTGCTTGACCGTTCCATCCGGACCAATGTGCACAATGCTCGGGCCGTACTCATCGGCGACCCAGAATGAGCCGTCGCGTGGGTCGCGTGCTAGGCCCTCACTATCCACGCCGTTGGGGTCATAGGGCACTCGATCGCGACTCATGGTGTAACCGGGACCGTCGTGATCGCCGGTGCTGATCCCACTTACTTCGCGGGAGCCGGTGGTCTGATCCAAGTATCCATCGGGCAATCGCAGTGGAATGGAATCGGTCAACCGTGCCGTATCGCTATCCACCGTCACCATCAGAATGCGTGGCGAGTAGTCCGGAACAGCGAAAACGGCCTGATTGCGACTCCGGAAGAACACGTTCGGCCCGCGGTCGGTCAGAATCGCGAACTTAGTGCCGCTTGTGTCCATTGAAACGATGCCGGAGAAGCCGCCCATCTCGATCTGGTCATTCAGCATCGGCGCTTCGAAGGTAGCTTCCGTCTCAATGGCCGCCACACGGACGGGCGGTCGTGAAGCTGGCGTGGCCGTGACAGCCTCACTTGTTGCTCGTGGCGGCTCGGCCGTGGGGGCAGCGACGGACGAACGTGTTTCATTGGTAGGGGGGACAACACTTCCGGTCGTGGATCCGCCGCTCGACGATGCCCCTCCGGCGAGGATCACATTATCAACTCGGGCCGACATGTTCACAGCAGGTCCGATGGCGTCGTCGAGCGACACAGAGCCCGTCGGACCAAACATCGTGACCATCACGATAATTCCGTCCTTCCGAAACATGTATCGATACGCACCGGGTTGCGTGCCTGACGGAGGTGCCGAAAGACCAGCCGCCTCATCACCCAGCAACGGCACTATGGATAATCGAGCACCAGCAGCAACGGCGCCGTCAATCATGAGCTGAAAAGTATCGTGGGCTGCGTTGGCGTCCGAGACGCGCCCGATCGAGGAGACGAGCCTCACCGGACCCGACTCGCGCTCGAACCCAACACTATGAGCCTCCAGCCCCTGTGTTGGCGGGAACTGCTCCTGAACGGGCGACGTAACGCCCCGGTAGGTGGGAGGCAGATCATCAAGGGTCAGAAGACCGTCTGTCAGGACATTCGATGGAGTCTGGGCAGAGACAAGCGCCGTGGCTAGAAGTAGCCAGGCGCTGAGCAAGATGGCTAGCCCAGCGGTGACACGAACCAATCGGTCTCTCCTCATCCGACGTGGGTCGTGGTGACCCTCGCAGGATCGTACGCAAGCTGGAGGTCTGAGAACGGCAATCTTTTCCGGCAGTGGACCGTCCTGCGATGACCGGACGAGCGAACGTCACCCCAGAGGATTTGATGGTCCAACGATTGTAGGTCTGTCTCGATTCACCTGAAGAATTCGAGTCGGCCCGGGCGGCAGGCGAAATGTCGGACGGCGCAAGTGTATCGCCGTCTTCCGTACGGGCGCCATTACGGCGCAGGGACCGCGGTCTTAATCATTTGCTTATAAATTCCACATACGTGCCTAATATTCATTTCATACACTATGAGTGCGATGACTTCCTCCATCTTCGCGGGAGACACAGTTGGCACTGCACGTAGGACAATTCAATCATTCAGCAGGGATCCAGGGCTGGCTCTCCGTAGCCGTGCACACTCTGGCATCGTGGCGATACCGCTCGTCAAGCTCGCGCGACTATCGGCTCGATCTTCTACGCGGCTTCTGCGTCTTCGCGATGATCGTGGACCATGTTGGCGGTGCCTCCTGGCTCTACGGCCTGACTGGCGGTAATCGCGGCATCGTCTCAGCAGGTGAAGGATTCGTCTTTCTCTCTGGGCTTATCGCGGGTCTGGTTTACTCCCGCAAAATGCTGCGCCACGGCCTTACTTCTACCACGTGGGCTCTACTCAAACGCGCCCGATTGCTTTACATGATTACGGTCGCCATGACGCTGGCGTTCGTAGGTCTGGCAGTTTGGTCCGATCTCGCGTTATGGGTGGATCGAACATCCGGTTTGGGCGCTGATACCTGGCAGGACGTGATCGTTGGAACGCTCACCCTTCGCTACGCCTACCACGGGTCTGACATTCTGGCCATCTATACCATCCTACTGGCCGTGTCCCCCGTACTGTTCTTCCTACTGCGCGCGGGCAAGGTCGGCTGGGTTCTGTTCGGCTCATGGAGCTTGTGGGCCGCCTATGCTCTTTTTCCTGGCGTGCTCAATATATGGGATATCCAGAACGCCCGTTACTTCCCGATCGCCGCGTGGCAAATGCTCTTCGTGACGGGTCTCGTTATCGGCTTCTCCGTGGTCAAGGCGGAACAGCGCGGACCGATTCGATGGTCGGTCGCAATTCAAGCCGCGGCTCCCTGGGCGGCGTTGGCAGCGGTCCTGCTGACCGTAGTGGCCTGGACGCGCGCAACCAATCCAATGGACATCTTGCCGAGTGCGTCGTTCAACCCAACGGGATTGGAATACGAGCGCTGGGCTACAGGCATCTGGGACAAGGTGTATCTAGGGCCGGGCCGCCTGGTCGGGTTCGCGACCATCGCCGCACTCTCATATGCGACCCTCACACTGTTCTGGCGACCCATTGATCGTGCCGTAAGTTGGCTCCTGGTCCCGCTGGGCGCGGGCTCACTCTACGCATACGTCTCTCACCTTTTCATCGTTGTAGCCGGCTATAACCTGGCCCTGCTGGGCTTCGACGAGCCCGAGCTTATCGGGCGAAATACGTTTGCTCAGCTTGGTCTTGTGCTCTTCGTCTGGGCACTGGTACAGCTTCCATCTACATTGAAGGACACTCGAAACGTGATTGGCCGAATGTTCCGACCGCGTGGACTAATGATTCCGCGCAGCCTCGCCGGAATCTTGACCGCGGTGACTATGCTTCTGCTCATGGGACATGAGCCCGTTTCTTCGGCACCCCGGTTGCCCGACCCGAGACAGGTGCAGATACCGCCGTTCATGCCGCCGGCGCCCCCTCAGGTGGCTTCCTCGGTGAGCCCACCCGTGGTGAGCCCCGGAGTCCTATCGCCCACGGTTCCCGGCGACGAGCTCATGATTCCTGGGCTTACCGTGGCCACGGAGGGCCCCCGGTCTCTACCACTGCGCGGCGGGCAGCTCTGGCCGCAAGCTTTCATGAGCCAATCGCTCAACCGATTGATGCCTTACTACGTCTATCTGCCGCCGGGCTATGAGTCGGGAGTGGGCCGATATCCGGTGCTCTACCTGCTCCATGGCTATTACGGTAGCTTCATCGAATGGGCAGAGGTGGGCATTCACCAGGCCGCGGACGAGCTCATCCGATCTGGGCAGATCCAGCCGATGATCATCGTGATGCCCGAGGGTGAGCAGAGCTACTACGTCAATCACGGTAATGACGGTCCGCGCTGGGGTGACTACATCGTAAGCGATGTTGTGAAAGAGGTCGATCGGAACTTCCGCACGATCCCTTCGGCTGAGTCACGGGCTATTGGTGGACTCTCAATGGGAGGCACCGGTGCCCTGCACCTAGCGTTCAGCCATCCAAGCGAGTTCGGCATTGTTGGAGCTCACGCGCCAACTCTCAAGTGGGAGAGGCCCGAGGATAAGTTCTCCTTTGCCGACGATGAGTACTACCGCTCGGTGAATCCTCTAGTTGAGGCAAGCGAGCTCGATGGAATCGACAATCTGATCATCCTGCTGGACATTGGTGATGATGACGCTGGCTGGTTCAGCTTAGATCAGCTCCACGATGCGCTCGACGAGCGGTCCATTCCCAACGAGCTGGTCTATCTAAAGGGGAGCCACTCAGCGGAGTACTGGATCGAGCACCAGTGGTATTACCTGCCGGCATACGATCGAGCGTTCCGCACCGGGCAGTTCCAGGTTGTAGTAGCAAGCGAGTAACGAGCAATACGTAGCACGAGGCCTTGTGCCCTATGCCTGTGTGAACCCAATTGGTATTGGGAATACCAGGCGTAGGGCACAAGGCCCCGTGCTACGTCAATGTCAATCCTTAGTAGTCCAGCCGTCGATTGAGGAGGCGCAGGAGACCTGCTTGGTCCATGTCGGGGAACTGTACCTCGAGCTCGAGCAGCACTTCTATTGGCTCGAAATCTCTGGAGTCACTGCGCTGGCGAATTCGTAGCGACGTATCGCGCAGCTCATCCCAGTCCGCGGGTCGCTCGCCACGATCGTATGGGAGATCGAGGTACTGAAGCGCCCGCTCATCGCCAATCGCATCAAATGAATCACGCAGCTCCATGAATCTGATGGGCGGAAGTCCGTTTGCTAGAGCCTCGTGAACGATGAGTCGCTCAATGGCCCTGCGTGATGCACTGGAGAGGTCTATCAACGATGGATCCCTATCTTGGAGAAGCTGGTACAGATCGTCTTCTTCCTCGTCCGGATCATCGAAGATAGAGCGCTCGCGATGCTCCAAGTGGTCTTCAGCGTCCAGACCCGCCAGTACCTCGGCGGCCGTTGCACCGGTTGCCAGGCGAGAGAACGCCGCGCTTACGCGATCCTGGAGCATTCGCCAGTCGCTAAGCACCTCGAGATCCACAAACTGACGGTCCAGGTAACGCGTCGCCAGCGCGTCCTCGACGACGGCCGGGGAGGTATAGAGACTGGCAATGTCGGCTGGACTGGCGCCGCCTTTTACAGAGCGCTCTGCCATGAAGAGTCGGATCCGAGCAACCGCCTCAGGCGCAAGGTCTGCGAGGTCCGGTTGTAGCGTCGACAGATCATCCTGGATCTGTCGATCGTTCGATTCAAGATGTGGAGTGCGGTCCATAGGAAGCCTCACTCTGATTATCGCTCGAATCGTACCAAGGCGTCAGATTTTTGAACCAGTGCCGGACAGGCGACACCTATGTGACAAATGGCACCAACATGACTCGCACGCCTCAGCCGATCCATAAGTCCGTCAAAGAAGCCTGTCCCGCGCGGAATCGCCGGCTGAATCAACCATTGGGTTGCAACCCAGCGGACAGGCCGCTCGTTTCGAGGGAAGGAGACGAATCCACCGCAAAGCCGGAATGAAGGTACAAGCATGACGCAGAAATGCGGGTTCACGCGCTGGAGATCGCGATGTGCCATCACGATTGCTGACGGTGCTCGTGACAATCGGTGGTGCGATGCCAACGGCCCGCGCTCAGGGTCTGGGCTCCGATCCTCGGTTCGGCGCAGTCCAGGCGATCGACGCGCCCCACAAAGGGGCTGAAGCAGGCGTGCGCTGGGAACGCATCATGTTCCCCTGGGCCATGATGCAGCCTTCATCGGCGGACGAGCTGCTTCCCACGTACTACAGCGACGATCGCATTGCCTCTCAGGCACAGAGTGGAGTCACGGAGGTCGGTGTCATTGTCTACACTCCGGCCTGGGCGGCGATCGATCCGAACCGCGGCTGGAGTGCCGTGCCTCGAGGTCTCGACCTTCCAATCTCGGACAGTCGCAACGTCTTCGCCCGGTTCGTCAGCCGTCTTGCAGAGAAGTATCGCGGCACGGTAGATCACTGGATCGTCTGGAATGAGCCCGATCTGGTGAATCTCGAAACGGGGATCTCCGGAAACTGGGCCGGCACCGAGCGTGAGCTCTGGCAGCTCCAGAAGACCGCCTATCTTGCCATCAAGCAGGCGAATCCAAACGCCACAGTCATGCTGCCCGGCTTCTCTTACTGGCATTCTAAGGAGATCGGAAAGCCGCAGTATCTGAAGCGTCTGCTGGACATCGCCGCCGGAGATAGTACGGCGCCACAGAACAACTGGTACTTCGATGGCGTCACAGCGCACGCTTATGGAAATCCGTTCAATTCCTTTGCGCTTCCGGAGATGTATCGACGAATACTGTCGGAGCGTGGCCTGGAGCGCAAGCCAATCTGGATCACCGAGGCCAACGTGATCCCGTGGGATGATCCCATTGGCGTGATTCCTCGGGAGCCCTGGCGCGCCACGATGGATGAGCAAGCGTCATTTGTTGTGGAGTCACTCGCCCTGGCGCTCGCAGCCAATGTGGAGCGCATGAACTACTACAAGCTTCTGGACGAGCAAGCCGAGGACGGTCAGTTCTTCGGGCTGGTGCGCTCGGATGGCAGTACTCGCCCCGCGTATCGGGCGATGCAGACGGCCTTCAGCGCCTTTTCCGGAGTTACTAACGCTCGGCTCACCTGGGATGGAAGCGCTGATCCGCTTTCGGCTGCCGACATGAATCGGCTGATCGACTCACTGCAGCCACGATTCCAATTCGTCTGTCCCTGCCAGGTGGCGCAGGTGGCAATGGAGCGTGCCGGTCAGCGCATTACCGTATTGTGGAATACGGAGCCCAAGCCGCTTACGGCAGTGGTCCAGGCGGCCGGATCAAATGCTACGCTGCTGATGCCAAATGGCACGACGAGCCCGCTGGCGGCTCAAGGAGACGAGCTTCGGGTCTATCTTTCCGGCGCGCGCTCGGACACTGAGCCTCGTGACGGCAGCGTGCGACTGGTCGGTGGACGACCTGTAATCCTTGTTGAGGAACTCGGCTCAGGTGCGCGCTCGAGTCGGCCGCCTCGCGTTGAGGCGGCCACACGATACGGATCGGGCTTTAGCATTGCCAATCCACAATTCCTGGATTACGTTTCTCAGAACGGCGGCGTGGAGAATGTGGGGCAGCCCGTCTCACGTGAATTCGATTTGTTTGGCGCTCCGACACAGATCTTTCAGCGTCGAATTCTCCAGCTTGGTGACGATGGCTCAGTGCGGCCCCTGGATCTGGCGCAGCTCCGAATCAACCCGGGTGGAGAACAAAACGTAGGGGATCTTCTTCGATCCGCGTTGACCGGCCAGAATCTCAACTCACAACAAGAAGCCGCCGTGCGAAACAGTCCAGCCCTTAGGCAATACGACCCCAGCCAATCAGCCGGCGTGCGCTCCACCTCAGCTCTCCCACGCTCCAACCTGAAATACGCGTTCGAACCGGAGTAGGAGTCCCGGCGGCGCGCGTTGCAGCGTTTCAGATACCATGAACGCGCCACCCTCGGCGCTTTAGGCGGCTACGCCTTTCCCACGTATGGATTTCTTTCAAGCAATCGTTCTCGGCGCAGTTCAGGGTCTTACGGAATTTCTGCCCATCTCCAGTTCGGCACACCTGGTTCTCGTGCCCTGGCTGCTGGGCTGGCCACCCCATGGAATCGCCTTCGACGCGGCGCTACACATGGGAACCCTGGCTGCGCTGCTGCTCTACTTCTGGCGCGACTGGGTGAGCGTCATCCGAGCATTCATTCTCGGGATCACTGACAGTCGCGAGCGTAAGACGTTTGAGTATGGGCTCGCCTGGATGCTCATAGTCGGGTGCATTCCCGCCGCGGCAGTTGGATTCCTGGCCCAGGATTTCATCGAGTCCACCGTTAGGCAGCCATTTACGATTGCAGCGGTCATGGTGGTGTTTGCCATCGTATTGTTTGTGGCCGAGCGAGTCGGAATTCGCCGACGCGCTATGGAGCAGATCACCATAATGGACGCCCTGATGATCGGTGTGGCTCAGGCCATTGCTCTGGTACCTGGGGTGTCGCGCTCGGGGATTACCATTACGGCGGCTCTATTGCTCGGCTTAACCCGCCCTGCCGCCGCGCGCTTCTCCTTCTTGCTTGCAACGCCAATAGTCCTGGCCGCCGGCTCATTGCAGGGAGTTCACCTCGCCCGCGGTGGCATGGATGGCGATGCCCTCACGGTGCTGCTTGCCGGTGTACTTACCGCGGCAATTACCGGCATCGCAGCTATCTGGTTGCTCATGCGGTTCTTGCAACGCAACAGCACAGACGTCTTCGTCTGGTACCGCGTGGCCGCGGGATTGTGCGTTTTCTTGATCGCGCTGGTGCACCCCGGCTGACACCGCAGACGCCTTCTGCCACGAGATCGAGGACTGCACACTTCGCCCGGCCAGGTTGCGCAAAAATCGTGCGTCTTGCCCAAGCGTTCGGGGCCCATCGGTCAAGTATGATGGTCGAACCTTTCTGCTTGCGACCGACGCCGCTCGCTGAGCCACGGATCGCTGCATGCGGACATTGCATCAACTTCACCACGCCGACACCCTGACCGAGCGAGCCTCCTGCATGGCTGATTCGGGCCGGATAGCTGATCGTGTCCCAGACAATGGCTCACGGCGGATCAATCGGGAGTTGGCCTCCGGATGACCGCCCCTCTGGATTCGCCCGAGCGCATTCCCGACTACGACACAGGCTCGTTCTGGGACGAAGTGTTCGAGTCAACGGGAATGCCGCGGTCGCAGTACGCGGGGCTCGCGCGACGGTTGGCCGGGCTGAACTCCGAAGAAGTCGGCCGCCGTCAACGCATGGCTGAGCGATCATTTGAAGCGCGCGGCATCACCTTCGCCGTAGGCGCGGACCCATCGGGACCCGAGAAGATCATTCCCTTCGATCTCATTCCGCGAATCGTAGACGCGAAGGAATGGTCGCGCATCGAACGAGGTCTCGAACAGCGAGTCAGGGCGCTCAATTTATTCCTGCACGACATCTACCACGAGCAGCACATCCTTCAAGATGGAGCGGTTCCGGCCGAGCTCATCGTGGGCTCCCAAAGCTACCAGGTGGAGTGCCGTGAGCTCACCCCGCCACTCGGTGTCTACACGCACATCGTTGGAAGTGACCTCGTGCGCGATGGCTCTGGCGAGCTGCACGTGCTGGAAGACAACCTTCGAACGCCATCGGGCGTCTCGTACGTCCTGGAGAACCGCCGCGTGCTCAAACGTACCTGGCCGGAGATCTTCCATGACTATGATGTGCGACCTGTAGACGACTATCCGCAGGATCTTCTGGACATTCTGCGCGACGTGGCCCCACCAGATCGGGGCGAGCCCACGGTGGCGCTTTTGACTCCGGGTGTCCACAACTCGGCCTTCTTCGAGCACGCGTTTCTGGCAAAGGCGATGGGTGTTGAGCTGGTTCAGGGGTCAGATCTGTTTATCGATGACGCCCAGCTCTTCATGCGCACTGTCCGCGGACCGGTGCGAATCGACGTGCTCTATCGTCGCGTGGATGACGATTTTCTCGATCCGCTCGCATTCAAACGCGATTCCATGCTGGGCGTCTCAGGTTTATTTGCCTCACACCGCATGGGACGACTGACCTTGGCGAACGCCGTGGGCACCGGCATCGCGGATGACAAGGCGGTGTACGCCTTTGTTCCGGACATCATTCGCTATTACACGGACGAGGATCCGATCCTCCCGAACGTGCCCACTTATCGTCCCACCGACCCTTTGGAGCTGAGCTACGTCATCGAGCACATCAGCGAGCTCGTGGTGAAGGAAGTGGATGGGAGCGGCGGTTATGGCATGCTGGTGGGCCCACAATCGACCCGCGCCGAGCAGGACGAATTCCGCGAGCGAGTTCGGGCAAACCCGCGCGGGTTCATTGCCCAGCCCACGTTAGCGCTTTCACGCCATCCGTGCTGGGTGGACGACCATATGGAAGGTCGCCACGTGGACCTACGTCCCTTTGTTCTCTTTGGCCGCGAAGTGCGTGTAACGCCCGGCGGCTTGACACGCGTCGCACTCCGCCGAGACTCACTCGTGGTCAATTCATCGCAGGGCGGAGGCGGGAAGGACACGTGGGTGCTGGACGAATCGATGGAGCAGTTATGACGCTTCGCGGGAGTACTGCCCAGCACAAGGCGACGGCTCGTACAACGCACGTGTCGTTGGTGGAGCGATAACTCATGCTGTGTCGAGTGGCTGAAGATCTGTTCTGGATGAGCCGCGACGTGGAGCGCGCGATATCCACCGGGCGGATTATCGACGTGATGATGCACCTGGAGCTGGACGCGGGGCCCGAGCGCGAGGTCGCCTCCAGCATCTGGGGCGCCCTCACCCCGGGCCCCCAGAATGGTCTCGACTCGTCCGGTGATGCCATGTCCCTCCAGCGATATCTAGCGAATGAGCACGACAATCCCAATTCCATGGCAGCCTGTCTGCGGCGTGCCCGAACAAATGCACGCGGCGTTCGCGACACGATCTCGAGTGAGATGTGGGAGCAGATCAATCGGGTCTACCTCTCGCTCGTAGCGCCAGGCTTCGCCGTTGCCTCAGACGACAACCCGCAAGGCTATTTCTCAACCGTTCGCGAGGGGCTGCACTTTTTTCAAGGCCTGGTGGACAGCACACTTGCACGCGATGAGGCGTGGCTGTTCCTCTCGTTGGGTAAATATCTCGAGCGAGCCAACGCCGTCACGCGCATCGTGGCGGCCGAGGCGCCGTTCCTCCTTGGCGAAGAAGGGACGGACGATGAGGCGGTACGCTGGTTGGCCATTCTTCGCACGTGCGGCTCTGGCGAGGCGTACGCGCGCCACTATGCCATGCGCGTCGAGCCGGCCCGGGTGCTCGAGTTCCTGCTTTTGAATCCGACGTTTCCTCAATCAGTACGCTTTGCGATCGCCAGCGCCCACGATGCGCTGACGGCGCTGTCGGGATCAAACCTGACCGGGGAGCGCGCTCCCAGACCGGTCCGTACGCTGGGCCGACTGCGTGCCCAGCTCGAGCACAGCGCCGTTGACGAGATTTTGGAAGACGGTCTGCCTGTCTTCCTGAGAGAAGTGCTGGCTAGCATCGCGGCAGCCAGCAATCAGATTGCCCAGACGTATTTTCAAGAAGGTCTGGCGGCGGCGTCCGAGCCCGCCGCCACGCGAGCCGCCGTCATTATGGCCGCTCACCAGCAACAGCAGTAAATCGTGCGTACGCTCATCTCCCACATCACGCGGCTCGAGTACGACGCCGAAGTCACAGAGTCCGTCATCGACGTCCGTCTCGGCCCGCTTTCCGACCAGGATCAGAACTGGACTCGTTTCGACCTTCGCGTGCGACCAACGGCGGGAAATCGATCGTATCTCGACGGTCTGGGCAACACCTCACGACTGATCACGGTAGCCAGGCCGCACCAATTTCTGGAGATCGCCGCCCGGCACGAAGTCCACACGGTGCTCGCCGATCCGTTCGCCATGCCCGGCAGAGCCACCCGCCCCGCTCGCTCCGACGGAGCGCATTCAGCTCCTGGCGCCCTCCGCGCTGGTGAAAATCAGCGACGATGTATTGAGTCTGGCCGAGCCACATCGGCCGCGCGACCCCAGAGGACACGCTGGAGTCGGTCCAGGCACTCATGGAGCTCGTACACGATCAGCTCGAATACGAGACTGGCTACACCACAGTGACCACAACACTGCATGAAGTGCTGGAGCACAAGCGCGGCGTCTGCCAGGATTTTACGCATGTACTCATTGGTCTGTGCCGGGCCGTCGGACATCCCAGCGCGCTATGTGAGCGGCTACATCATCACCACGCCTGACTCGGATCGCCGAGGCGGGGCCGCGTCACATGCCTGGGTGGAAGCGTATACACCCACTCATGGCTGGCGCGGATTCGATCCCACGAATAACGTGCTGGCAAGCCTCTACCACGTAAAGATGGCGCGCGGACGCGATTACGCGGATGTTCCTCCCACCCGCGGCACCTATCGTGGCGTGTCGAAAGAGACGCTCACCGTCCACGTTGAGACATCCGCCGAGACAGAGTAGCTATTGTGGACGCGGCAATCTTCGCCGCCTTCTCGCGAAGCTGAAAGCCGACCTCCACGTCGCTCCGCTCGGTGTGAAATCCGGCACTAGCCGCGGTCCCAAGCTGCTCGGCGCCCAATGAAGTGCTTCGTAGCGCAACTGAGCGCCAATTGGCGATGCCTCACAGCTAATGAGCGCTATTTCGTAGCGCAACCGAGAGCCAAATTCACGGGTCGACACGCCGACCATCGTATTTATTAGGGAACGTCCGGAGCCCTCTCGGGGGAACGGCGCCGTCCGCAAGGCGGGGTCGTCGTTGGGGCTTCGGGCGTTCACATCATCGTTCAACTGGCTCGCCTCAACGATCAGGGCGGTCTGCTAATGCCTTCTGGAACTGTGCATACCTTGCGGCAGCGTTTCGGTTGCTATCCCCGTTTGGAACGGTTGTGGCAACAGACCTCGCCAGTCGGGCTCATGCCATACTGAGTCTGGAGGATGCCCATCGTGATCGTCGGAGTACCCACCGAGACAAAGGACAATGAGCGCCGCGTTGCGTTGACGCCGACCGGCGTCGCGGCGTTGAGAGACGCGGGGCATACGGTGCTGATCCAGTCTGCGGCGGGTGACGGCAGCGGCTTCTCGGACGATGAGTTCAAGATCGCCGGCGCCAGGATCGTGTCCACCGCGGCTGACGCATGGGCTGCCGAGATGGTGATCAAAGTCAAGGAGCCGCTCCCCTCGGAATACGATTTCCTGCGCGCGAATCAGATTGTTTTTACCTATCTTCACCTGGCGCCCGAGCCAGAGCTGACTCGGCGCCTTCTGGCGGCGGGTACGATTGGCATCGCCTACGAGACCGTTCGAGAGGCGAATGGCTCACTGCCGATTCTGATTCCAATGAGTGAGGTTGCCGGCCGCATGGCGGTTCAGATCGGTGCGCAGTTCCTCACTCACATGCAGGGTGGCCGTGGAACACTACTCGGCGGCGTTCCAGGTGTTGCCCCCGGACGCGTCGTCGTTCTGGGAGCCGGGACAGTCGGGACGTACGCTACGCGTATCGCACTCGGCATGGGCGCCGACGTGACGGTGATCGATCGGAATCTTGATCGTCTGCGCCAGCTCGATCTAGACCTTTCCGGGCGGCTCACTACCGTGGCCTCGAACACCGCGGCGATCGCTCAGGCGGTGGCTTCCGCGGACCTCGTTGTCGGAGCTGTGCTGGTGGCTGGCGGGAAGGCGCCCGTGATTGTCACAGAGGATATGGTGCGCGCCATGCCGCGCGGGTCAGTGATCGTGGATGTCGCCGTGGATCAAGGCGGATGCATCGCAACTACGCGGCCTACCAGCCATAGCGAGCCTACCTTCGTCAAACACGGTGTCGTCCACTATTGCGTCGCGAACATCCCTGGAGCGGTTCCGCGGACCTCGACGTTTGCGCTGAGCAATGCCAGCCTCCCATACGCGCTCCAACTGGCAAGGAGCACACCTGAAACAGCTCTTCGGGAGTCTCCGGCCCTGGCCGCGGGAGTAAACACATTCCGCGGAGCGCTTACAAACGGGGCTGTCGCCGATTCTCTCGGGCTGCCCTTTACTCCCCTGGAAGATGTCCTGAGAGTATGATCGGCGACGGTCAGGCTTGAGCAGGAGGTACCGATGAGCCGCGAATACCGCATTGGACTGCTTGTTCCCTCATCCAACACGACCGTGGAGCCGGAGTTCTATCGCGCGTTGCCCGATGACGTGACTGTTCATTGCGCCCGCATGTTCCTCCAGCAGATCAACGCGGATTCCATTCAGCGTACCGCTGAGGACGTTGAGCGCGAGAGTCAGGGGCTGGCCTCCGCGGATGTTGACGTGGTGGTACTCGGCGCCACCGCGCCCAGCTTCATCAACGGCCTGGGATATGACCGTGAAATGTGCACGTCGGATTGAGCGAGCGTGCGGGAAACCGGCCGTCACCACCTCCAGTGGCCTCATCGATGCACTGAGTGAGATGGGGATCAGGCGTATCTCGCTGGGTTCTGCCTATCCCGAGGCCATCAACGAAGTTTGCGCTAACTTCCTGAGCGCAAATGGCCTGGATATCGTGGCGATGGACGGATTGGGCATTGAGGACAACCTGATCGTGGGTCGCCTATCCGCGGAGACCGCGTATGAGATGGGCCGATCCATCGATCGTCCGGAATCAGAAGCGATCGTCCTGGCCTGCACCAACTGGCGCAGTATGGCCATCGTCGAGCGACTCGAACACGACCTGTGCAAACCCGTGCTCAGCACCACCCAGGTCAGCATCTGGGCCGCGCTGCGGCGCATCGGCTACCCGTTCAACATCAGCGGGTACGGGCAGTTGCTGGCGGAGCGTGTGGCGCCGGCCGCCAACGTGCCCGCGGTACCCTCACCCTAACCCTCTCCCAAAGGGCGAGGGAACAGGTCAAGCCCGATATCGACTAACGCAGTTCCCTCGCCCTTTGGGGGAGGGTTAGGGTGAGGGCGGCGCGAAATCCCCCAGCAAACCTCTACCCCGCCACGCCGATGCGGTTATCCACTAGCTCCTCATATGCCGCGTCCGGTCGGGCGAGGCCCCAGCTCACGAGCCAGGCGCGCGTCTTCTCGAACTCCTCCGCGGGGTAGGGACGAGGGTCCACGTAGCGGAGCCGAGACAGACGGAAGTCGTCCGCGGTTAGAGGACCAAATTCGTCGGGCACGTCGGCAATCAGGTAGTGAAGATATTTCTTCTTATCGGCGTTGATCAGCTTTACGGCTCCGCGAATGGCTCGATCGATCGCTTCGAGCGTATCGGTATCCATGCCGGGCGCGGCCATCTCAGAACCGGCGTAGTGTCCCTCGATAATCAAGTTGCAGCCGTCGCGCTCGGCGATGGCAATGTACGGCTCCATCAACGCGGCAGCGTCCACGGTGCCATCAAGCATCGCCTTATAGCGCAACGCCGCCTGGCCCAGGTGCACCACCTTGATCTCGTCGCGATCCATGAATCCCTCGAGCATCTGGAGCGTCAGGTAGTGCGAGCCGGCGTGGAAATTGACCGCGACTGTCTTGTTGCGCAGGTCCTGCGGATGCGTGAGCGGGGAATCGGGCCGGACGAAGATGCCCTGGCTGGCCACCGATGGCCGCAATGAGATCATGCGCCCGCCGATCTCGCTATCGTCGGAGCGGCGGATCTGACCCCACTCGCACGCGCTGAAGAAGTCCGCGCCTTGCTCTTCGAACGGCTTGTGTCGCCAGAACGGATCGATCTTGGTCGGATCGGTCTCAGGCGCTCGGTTCGGGTCCCAGAGGTGGCCTTTCACAAACTCGACGTCGAGTCCCTCCTTCTCGAAGAGGCCCTCCTCCGCGGCCACCAGCCACGGGAGATTGAACACAGCCTGGGCGTACTCGCTGACGATCTTGCGTGGCATAGCGTCTCCCTCGTGCGCCGAAATTTCGGCACGGTCCCTTGAGTGAAACTCTAGTGACCCTACTCAGGCAGCGTCAACCGCGACGAAATGGGGCCGACCACGATCTCAGAGAGATGTGCCAGGCACGTTGGCCGGAGGGTGATTGCTGTTGGTCTGCCACTGGCGAAGCCTACAATGATTGGCGGCTCATTGTTTGGTTCGACACCGCTTTGATCCGTTCTCGTAGGAGGTTGCCTTGCTGATTCCTCGTACGTCTCGTCGCCTCTCCGTACTGGCGGCATTGCTGATTCCCGCGCTGCTGGCGGCTTGCTCGCCGGCCGCGAGCACACCACCGCCGGCCAAGCCCACCGAGGCAGCGGCAAAGCCGGCTGCTTCGCCCGCGGCGGCGGCCAGTCCGGCCGCGGCGCCCGCCGCATCGCCGGCCGCCGCGCAGCCGCATCTCCGGCGGCCTCACCGGCGGCGGCCGCCAAGCCCACGGCTCAGGTGGACCCGACGCTGGCCTCGGTCTGGCAGGGGAAAACGGTGACGCTGATCGTAGCCGAGAACCCGGGCGGTGGGAATGACGCCTGGGCGCGGTTAGTGGCACGCCACATTGGCAAGCACCTACCGGGTACACCACAAGTGATCGTGGAGAACATGCCCGGCGCCGGTCACCGCATTGGCGCCAACGCAATTTACGCATCGAAGCCGGATGGGTTGACCATGGGCCTGGTCGATCGCTACATCCCCAGCTTCCAGCTCCGAGGCGAAGGCCCTGGCGAAGGCGTCCGATATGACGCTACGAAGATCGGCTGGCTCGGAAGTACCACCACCGAGACGCAGGCGGTGTTCGTCAATAGTCGCACAGGGGTGAAGGAAGTGAAGGACGTGCCGAACGTCCAGCTCAATTTCACCAACGCGGGCCCCGGCAGTCCCCCGCACGTCTTCCAGATCGTGCTCAGGGAAGGATTGGGCTGGAAAACGCGCTCAATCTTCGGCTACGTTGGCACCGCACAGCAGTGGCTGGCGATGGACCGAGACGAGGTTGACGCGTTCACGACAGCGTGGTCATCCGCCATTCTGCAGAAGGGGGACGACATTAAGAGCGGCAAATATCTGCCAATCGTCCAGCTCGGTGGGGCGCGGATCAAAGATCCGCTAGCTGCGCGCGTGCCCTGGGCCGAAGACCTGTTTCAGGACAAGAGTGCCGAGATGCAGCAGCTTTTGACTCTGGCGCAGCGCCCATTCGCCTGGTCCCGCTCGTTTCTGACCTCCCCGGAACTTCCTCCAAACGTTCTGTCCACAATGCGCGCAGCCTTCATGCTGGCCTGCGCCGACCCAGCCTTCCTGGCCGAGGCGGAGCAGCTCAAGTTTGACGTGGACGCCGTCCCGGGCGAGCGCGTTCAGGAGCTGATCCTGGAATACATGAACACTCCCAAGCCGATCGTGGACCGACTGTCAGCGCTGATCGAGGCGGACACCGAATAAACGAGTTAAGAGTTCAAAATGAAAAGTGGAACTGAACTGTCAGTCAAAGTGCTCCCCTCATTTTGAACTCTTAACTTTTAACTTTTCACTCGGGCGTCAGCCCGGAATCATGCCCAGCCGCCCGGCCTGGAAGTCCTCAAAAGCCTGGGCGAGCTCCTCGCGGGTGTTCATGACGAATGGGCCGTAGTGCGCCACTGGCTCTCGAATCGGCTGGCCGCCCATGATGTAGAGATCCAGGGCCGGGGTATGGCTGTCCTGAGAGCGATCCGCGCCGAGGCGAAGGGTATCACCCTCACCGAAGACAGCGAGCTGCCCTGTTCGGACGGGCCGCTTGTCAGCACCAACGTAACCGGCGCCGCTAAGCACATATGCGAGGGCATTGAAATCCTTCCGCCAGGGAATGTCCACCTCAGCCCCAGGCTGAACCGTCACGTGGACGATGGTGATGGGCGTGTGTGTAACGCCCGGGCCCTGATGCCCGTCCAAGTCTCCCGCGATGAGGCGAACGAGCGCGCCACCATCTGGCGATCGTAGTAGCGCAACCGCGCCGCCGCGGATGTCCTGGTAGCGCGGGTCCACCATCTTCTTGGCGGATGGCAGATTCACCCAGAGCTGCATGCCATGGAAGAGCCCACCGCTCATGACCAGGTGCTCCGGCGGACGCTCGATGTGCAGGATGCCCTTGCCGGCGGTCATCCATTGGGTGTCGCCGTTGGTAATGACACCGCCGCCGCCGTTCGAGTCCTGATGCTCGAAGATACCGTCGATCATGTAAGTGACCGTCTCAAAGCCACGGTGCGGGTGCCAGGACGTGCCCTTGGGCTCGCCAGGCGCGTACTCCACCTCGCCCATCTGGTCCATATGAACAAATGGATCGAGCAATTGCAAAGGCACGCCCGCGAATGCACGGCGGACCGGGAAACCCTCGCCCTCATAGCCGCTCGGAGCGGTGGTCACAGTGCGCACGGGGCGCAATGCCGCTCGGGTCGGATTGAACGGGGTGAGCTGTGGAAGCTCGAGAATTTTGTCTGTAGTGATGGCCGGCATGCGTGCTGCTCCGTTGGACCGAACGACCCGCGAATTCGGATCGTTCAAATTTGTACTTTCACTATACATGTCGTGGCGATGTTGTGCAAATTTGAACTAATTCGGTATGGTGAGCTCGTGGATCGCTTAACTTCGGACGAGCTCAATGCCTGGCGCGCTTTTATCGAGGGCAGCCTGCGAGTGCATACGCGCATCGACGAGGACCTCAAGGCCGCGTCCGGAATGACGCTTTTCGACTATCACATCCTGATACTGTTGTCCGAGGCGCCAGAAGGTCGCTTACGCATGCGCGACCTTGCCGACCGCATGGCGTTTGCCCCGAGTCGACTCACGTACCAGGCCACGCGTATGGAGCAGAAAGGCCTGATTGCGCGCGAAGCCTGCGAAGACGACGCCCGCGGCACCTACGCCGCCATCACCCCCACCGGCCTGCACACCCTCCGCCGCGCCGCCCCGGCGCACGTGCGGTCAATCCGAAGCGGATTCCTGGATGCGCTGGATGAGCGGGATGTCGCTGATCTCGCCCGGATTTTTGGAAAGGCTCAAGGGCGGCTGGATCATTAGCCGGCGCCAGTCAGAACAGGATCGCCGGAGCTTTCAATGGTCTTTCTAGAGCATCGTGCTAGACTGCCCGGTACCCGCGTCACAGGGAGGGTGCCATGACCGCCGTCACTGGTTTGGGCCACGTTGGACTCAATGTTGAGGATATCGATCGGGAGCTCTGGTTCTTCACCGAGTTGCTGGGGCTGAAGGTCTCGGATCGGAATGAGGAAGGGACGACGTTCTTCCTCACCGCCCGGCCGGAGGTGGAGCATCACGAGCTTCTGCTGGCCAAGCGCCCGGGCGACCTATCGTCGGTGCAGCAGCTCTCGTTCACCTGCTCGAGTCTTGCCGATCTCAAGGAGTTCAATCAGCGTTTCGTGGACAACGGCATCAAGTTCGATCGCGTCGTTTCTCACGGCAACGCGATCGGTATCTATGTCCGCTCGCCCAACAACAACAAGGTCGAAGTCTACTGGCACACCGGGCTGGATTGGCCTCAGCCGTTCGGCAAGGAGATGGATCTGACCCGCTCCGACGAGGAGATTCTGGCGCATCTAACCACAGGATTGCCCGCGACTGTGAGCTAGCACTCGTGCCGCTTCTCAATCCGATATAGGTCGTAGTGCCTAGATCGCAACTGATACGAAGGCGATTCAGGCACAGGGGAAAGCCTGCCCAAGCCCCACGTGTACGATGAACATCGCGCCCCTTACTTCTGAACAGTTACCCCCAGGCCTATCGATCGAACCTCCTACTCTGCATGGTGGTCGACGATTCACAGAAGTCTGTATGTCATCCGGTTACGTCCCAACCGGACGTTTTGCGAAGCCAATGAAGGCTGCGCCGGTGGGCGATGTGCAACCTGTTCAAGAGAGTGTCGCGGTGCGGTGCTTCAGGCACTCGGTCGAAGGATTTCGCGGCAATCCACCAAGCCAATGCCTTGAGCTCGGCGGCCAGCCAGACGAGCGGAAAAACCAACGCGAGCACGGCCCAACGCGTAAGTACCAGGCGTCCAGCACACGGAGGCTGCAGGCGGTAATCTGGCAAGGCCATCGGTAACACCCCCTTCACCGCGGTTGAAACTAGCCGGAGGGCTTCGCCCGCTCCAGGGGAATGACTTTACAGCATGCCGGACGCCATGTCGGTTAAGCGGGCTGATGCCCCGGGGCGTCGGCCCGGACAGCATCGCCCGGCGTGTTAAGGGGAAGAGCGGACGAGGATTATCGGAACGCTAAGGTTCGCTGAGCAGTTGTGCGTCGGCCTGCCGCGTGAGCACCGGCGTCAAGGGGAAACCAACCTGTCGGTCTCCGCCGAGTCGAGCTCACGGTGCTGGCGGGGCGGCCGTCACTGGCCGTCGGGAATGTTCCCCGTGCGCCTCGTGGTGGCGTCGGGCGCGCCGGTGGATCTCCCTGCCGTTTGCAGAAAAGGGGTGGAAAGGCTCCGCAGACCTTTGTCTGAGCAGGACAGAAATCGTAGAACGCGCGCGATTTCACACGTCACGGTGTCCGTCACCGACGCGGGCGGGTCACCGACCTTCCGACTCGTCTCCGTCACCAGTGACGAGCTAGGAGGCAATGCCATCGTCGGATGGGACATCGGCCAGCCGACGTCGACGGACAACTTCGGGCACAGCGGGATGGGAATGGTGACGGACGCCAATACACGCTGACGTACGAAGCGCGTGACACGATCGGCCTCACGGCCCAATGCAGCACAACGGTGGTCGTGAAGCACGATCAGGGTCAGTCACAAACGCCATCCCATGGGACTCGAGTCTCCAGAGTCCCATGGGATGGCTGCCCTACTTCTTAGCCCAACACTGAGGTGGCCCGTTGAGCCGGCGGGAAGGGGCCGCCGTGCAGTTGTGTCATACGACAGGGCCGCCAGCGCCTGACCGCCGTGACCGATCCTGCTACGGGTTCGCGGACCCCTGTGACCCCGTAGGACCGCTCCCGAGCGGGTCGGCAAGAGTCCGCAGCTTCCGGCTCGCGTCGCCGACCAGCGGCGGGCCATGGCCGAAGCACGCGACCTCGCAGCCCAGCTCGGCCAGTTTCCGCGCCGACGCCATCGACGCGCTGCGGTCGATGTTGAATGGTCCAAGGATCGGCTTACCTTCCGCGCAGGCGATGCAGTCGCCCGTGAAGAGCACCGACTGCCCGGGCAGCAGAAGCGCCAGGCTACCCGGCGTATGCCCCGGTGCGTCCACGATGCGTCCGCCGCCCTCGGTGGTGTCGCCCTCGCCGACTTCGCGATTGACGTCGACGGGCTGGGCCGGCGGCACCCGTGGGAAGATCGCGTCGGCCAGCGGACGTTCCGCTTCGGTCAGCACCGGCGGCGCTCGGCCCGCTCGCCGCGGATGACCGGCGCGTCTGCCCGATGGGCGATCACCTTTGCCCCGTTCGCTGCACCAGCTCGACGGCTCCGCCACAGTGGTCCGGGTGGAAATGCGTGAGCACAATCTCCCGCACGTCCTCGGGGCGTCGCCCCACAGCCCCAGATCGCCTCCAGGATGGTCGACGCCGAGCCCGGTGATCCCGGTGTCGATTATGGTCAGGTTGTCGCCCCACTGCCAGACGTAGGCCTGCCCGATCTCGAACGGCAGCAGATGCACACCAGGTACAACAAGCTGAGTCTCCATAGGTTCGCCTCCAGACCCGCGAGGCGCGTGCGGGAACTCACGCAGGCGCCGGTGCCGCGTGAGACAAGAATACCGCACCGCCCGGCCCACGGCTGGCGTGGTAAGCGGGGTGGGCCCCACCGTGGTTGAGCCGCAGACGGTGCGCGCCAGGATGGGGAAGCGCCGACGTTGAAAGGCGTCGCTCTCAACAAGGGAACGCCGTCATAGAGAATCCCACCACTCCTCGACGGCCTGATGCGGAGTGGACAAGGCCAATCTGAAACATTGCCCGCTCAGAACGGCCACGGCCGCGGCGCCTTCGCCCGCTGGCACCACGCCTGGAAGAGGGAAGCACGTGGAGTGGTTGAGAAACGCGCCGGTCGATCCGTCATTTCGGAGAAGATTGAACGACGGCGAAGCACGGTGCGACGTGGTTGACGAAACACGCCGGTCAAATCATAGTTGCGACAGGGGGAACCATGGAGCGCCCGCCGCCGTCAGTTCCTGCGGGTGAGCCTGCCGCTGCTTGGCCTCGGCGTCTTCGCTGGTTGCGGACTCGCTCCACCGCGGACTCTGCGCCACCGCGCGATTGCCCAGGCTTCGGGTATCTCGCCGCCCGGCTCTCCCGTGCCGTCGCCGCTCGACGACGCGTTTCTGCACGGCCTCGGCGAGCATGGCTATGTTCGAGGGCCAGGGACATCGCTCTAGAACGGCGCGGTGCCGAAGGCAACGATGAGCGTATCCCGGAGTTGGCGGCCCAATTGGTGGGGCTCAAAGTGGATCTCCTCGTCGTCGTCGAACCCGGCGACCCGCCGCCAAGGAAGCGACGGAAACGATCCCAATCGTGATGGTCGGCCGGAGTGCCGATCCAGTGGCCGATGGACTCGTCGCAAGTGTCGCGCCGGCCGGGTGGCAATCTGACCGGATTGGCGGTGGGCCCGCCAGCTGTACAGCGAGATGGCGCTGCTCAAGGAAGCGCTGAGCTCAGGCGCGTGGCCATGCTCGTGGATCGGAATGTGGCCCCTGGGCCTCTGCTGCCCCAGTCCGACAGGACACTGGCGGCGCGCGAGCCCTGGGCTTGGAGCTTCAACCCCTTCACCGTACGAGTGGCCGGAGCTCGCAGGGAGCCAGGCCGCAGTTCTGGGGCAAGCCGGGGCGCTCTGATCATGGAGAGCCCGCTGCTGTATCTCCACACGAGATTGTACGGCATGACCAGCGAGAAGTCACCTGCCCGCGATCGGTTTGTTCAGGGAGTTCGTCGATGCGGGTGGTCTGATGACCTACGGGGCGGAGCTCTCGCCGAGATGCACCGCCGCGCCGCCGTGTACGCGGACAAAATCCTCAGGGGCGCCAAGCCCGCTGACCTTCCGATTGAGCAGCCCACGAGGTTCGACTTTGTCATCAACCTCAAAGCCGCGCGGGCCATGGGTCTGACCATTCCCCCGTACGTCCTGGGGCAGGCCACCGAGGTGATCCAGTAGATCGCATACTTGCAGACACGATGATGGACGACAACCTGAAACAATGCTGGAGCGAAGGCGGGTAGTCTCCACGATGCGTTCGCAGGATTGGCACTCTGTGTGGCGTCCGCGAAGGGACGCCGCATCAGTCCGTCCTTCGGGCCCCAGCATGTATGGAAAATGGGCCGCGAGTGCAATTCGACCCCCCTCAGTGGTACTCAAGCTCGCCGAGACGATTTCGCCTGGCTGCTATCCGACTTGAAGGTATGCCCGCCATCACGGCGTCGTGAACGATATGCCCGGGGTTCTGGTTTCCTTGGACTCAGTGTCGGTCTCGTGGAGATCCCTTTGTTTGTACGTCGTCGGCCAACTGCCAACCGAATAGGCGCGAGGCTTTGCTGAAGGCCAGCTCAAAGCCGATGGCGAGGCCCGTCAAGCCCACGACGACCCAAGCGGCCCGCCCATGTCGATTTCGGACGCCGCGGTTCGTCGAATAAGTGCGGGCAGATTACCCAACGACGATAAAGGAGGGAATATTCATCACCTGAGGTTTGTTCCGGGAATATGGACGACTTCGAAAATGGCGAGTCGCCACGGAGGTAACCGGATATGACCTATGCACTATGGATCCTTCAAGTGCTGCTGGCACTGCTCTTTCTGTTCACTGGTGGAATGAAACTGCTCCTGCCCATTGAAGAACTGACGTCTGAGTTTCCGCTGCCGGGGTGGTTCGTGCGGTTCCTCGGCTTAGCGGAGACGCTCGGTGCACTGGGCCTGATCCTGCCTGGGCTCCTGCACATTCGCCCGGGCCTGACACCGCTGGCCGCGGCCGGCCTGGTGATCATCATGATCGGCGCAGCGGTAATCACGCTGATGACGATGGATGCCACGCTGGCGCTCATCCCACTCACTGTGGGGCTCCTGGCGGCGTTTGTCGCCTACGGCCGCTGGCGCCTAGCACCGCTCCGCGAGCGGTCTCGCCCAACCGGCGCCCGAGTCGCTAGCTGAGGACGACGTGGCGCGGTCCGCCCGTGTCACCGGGGTGTCGAGGGGGTGCCCGCCCGTTCGACTTGAGACTACGACGTGCTCATCCCGGAAAGACGATGGCGCCACGTTCAACGGATTCGCGTCGGTCGATCTGGAGCAAGACCGGAACCACTTACCCCGTTCTTCCGGACCGTCGTGGGGTCCAAAGTCGGATTGGCGCCACCGGACTTCAGGACGCGGGTTTGAGCTCGAGGATTGGAGCGGCAACGGCACGGCGCTGGATCACTGCTCGGGTGGGCGTGGCGCATACTACTGAGTCGGGTCACGGCGTCGAACGCCAGCGCGAAGTCTTTGATCGAGCCAACCTCCACCGACTGGATGTCGATGTCCGTGGGCACGGCGGTGGCCCGGAAGGTCGGAAAGCTCGACCGGTTTCGCCGGTTCGTTCGGTTCCAGATCGCCGCCCCGCGGGCGCGCCCGCGGCGCATCTCCATCAGCAGCTCGAATCGCTTCGCGCCGATCTGGCGCGAGATGCCGGTCATGCCGACTTCGCCAGTCATTCACGTTGACCACTTGCAGCGCCTGCCTGCGTGAGTGCCATGGTGCACGTGCTGTAATCCAGGCGAAGAATGGTCCCCAGTCACCGAGGACGGTCTCGTCGAGGGCGTTCGTTTTGATGTCCGTGTAGCGCTAAATGAGGAGCTCGACTTCAATGATCGAGCACATTGCCAAGACCGACATAATAGTCAAAGGAGCCCGAGAGTTTGGAATTCCGCCGTGTTCTGCCGGTAGATGTCAATCCTGTGGCACTGAGTTTCGACCGATTTCAAAATTCGTCGCAAAGGACGCGATAGAGGACGCGCCGGAGGACAGATAAGAGACGGGCGCTCCCTAGAGTGACGGTGACGAACGGTTGAGCGACCACCAAAGAGAGTGACCGACACAACCGTCCGATCTTGCTCTCGGAGCAGATCATCATGACGACGGCCACCACAATGGTCACCCACAACTACACGTTTGGGAACGTGCTCGAGAATTCGAAGAAGGTTGCCTGGCAGGAAGACGAGGTCCTCAGCGGTCGGCGTTTCGATCTCTCGAAGCGCTTTTTGCCCGACCGCCTCAGCGGCGTCGACGCCATCGCCTGCCTCGACGACGATGAGAAGCGCATGCTGAACCAGATCATGGGCAACGCGTACTGCCACCTGTTCGCCTTCGTGGAGGAGTTCATCGTTCCTACCGTCACCGAAGAAGTTCTGCAGAATCCCTACGGCGACGAGGTGCGACAGCGCTCACTCCTGCGCTTTTCGGAGGAGGAGCTGAAGCACCAGGAGATGTTCCGTCGCTCGATCGACCTGTTCACCGAGCAGTTCGGCGCCACCCCAGGGCTGATCCCCGGACGCGAAGCGGTCGCCGAGGTGGTCCGGAGCAAGTCTGACCTCGCGGTGCTGCTCCTGATCAACATCATCGAGTGGTTCGTACAGGTCCACTACACGGAGCATGTCCGGGGCAAGACCGACCTCGACGATCTGTTCCGCGACCTGCTGCGGCATCACTGGCTGGATGAGGCGCAGCACGCCAAGATCGACACGATGCTCATCGCCGAGATGGTCGAGGACATGCCGCTGGCGCAGCGCGAGGCAGCGATCGACGAGGTGCTCGAGCTGGGTGGTGCCATCGATGGCTTGCTGCAGCAACAGATCGCCCTGAATATCGACGCGCTACAAGGAGCGACCGGGCGCGGGTTCACCGAATCCGAGCGTCAGGAGATCAGCGCCAAGACCCTGCACGCCTGGCGCTGGACGTTCCTGGTCTCGGGTCTGGAGCATCCGAAGGTGGTCCAGCTCGTGGAAGAGATCACGCGGGAGGGCCCGGCCAAGCTGCGTAGCGCTGCTGAAGCGCTGTCAGCCTGATTGCGACCCAGCGAATCAGAACCGTCGCCGACAAGACTGAGCCCTTTACCTGGCAGCAGCAATGCAGCTTGGTGGAGGGCTCTTTGGACCCTGCTGAACGCCGGAGCAGGGCCAGGCCATCCAGAATGCGACGCCTTGCCAGGAGTCCTCGAAACCCCGCCTGTCTCAGTCGCTTTCCCGAGCAGAGCTCATCGGGCATCCCAATAAGATGCCAGGAGTGCTATTGTGCCGCTACCGATAACTCCATTCTCGGGGGAGAGGTTAATGAGTCGAGAAGTACAGACCGCTCACATTGACGAGGTTGAGAAGGTCAAGACCGGATTCGGTTTCACACGATTTCTCGTGAAGAACAAGCCCGGCGAGGGCGCCAACATCATGATCCGTTACTGGGGACCGGAAACCAACGTACCAATTCACAGTCATCCGTACGACGAGATGTGGTACGTGCTGGAGGGCGAAGTCATCTTCGGCGACACGACTTACACCGCCGGTTCCTGCGTCTACATTCCGAAGAACGTTCCTTATGGCCCAGCCACCGCGCCCAAGGGAGTGGCTCTGTTGAGATACGCGGAGGGCGTCGGCGAGATCTAACAAGCAGCTCCATCGCACGTGATCGTCTTGGTCTGACTCGGTCTTGACAACGTGGCAGATAGCCACCCAACAATGGACTCAGGTTGCACAATGAGAGACTCGCGATGACCCCTCCCGCACTCAAATCTCGCAGATCGGCTGGCCGATCTGCGAACTGGTTCACGGCTGCTGAGATCAGTCAGGTTGTCAACCAGACCTGGGGCAGCCAGGTTTGCACCGATGCCGCCGTTTCGAGCACCTGGACCGCGCTCGAAACCGCACTACGAGAGCATGAGCTACTGACCTGGGGCTGCGTCATCGGGTGTCTCTCCGCTATCGGCGTGCTGGCTCCCGGCTTTCGGCCGACCCGCGAGATGGGCGACGACGCGGCATTAGCGGCGCGGTATAAAGACCGACCCGAGCTTGGAAACTCTCGTGCGGGTGATGCCTCGCGGTACCGTGCGCGCGGCATCTATCCCATCGTCGGCCGTGCCGCCTATCGCCAATACGGCCGACGCCTCGATTTCCCCTTAGAGCGGCAACCCGAGCTGGCATTGGAGCCCGAGGTTGCGGTGGCGATCATGTTGACGGTGTTTATTGACCAGGGTCTTCCGAGATTGGCGACTCAGGGTGACTGGGATTCCATTCGGGGACTCACGAGCCCATCCTCACGCAATTGGACGAGCTTCATGGTGATAGTGCGGCGTCTGGAGGCCATCGCGGCGCACCGTGAGACGGATAGCAAGACGCGACTGAAGCCAGGGCAGATCGTCCGCAACCCTACAAGCGCCGTCCACGATGACGCCGACCAGGGAACTGCCCAGCGCATGAAGATCTTTGCGCCGGAAGGTACGCCGATCTATGCACCCGTCGCGGGCAGCTCTTCCGCGGCCCTGGAGCGCAACGGTGGATTCGTCACGAGCATCGTAGGACAAGATGGCCGGGAGCATCGCCTGTGTCATGGCTCCACACCGTTCCTGAGTGGCGACATCGCTCAGGGTCAGCTCATCGGTCGAGTGGGAAGCACTGGCACCGGCCCGGGAGGTTTTGCGTCCGCGGGCGGTGTGCCGTCGCACGTTGAGTACACGATCACTGAATCGCCGCCACGCGACGGGGAGGCTTACCAACACGCGGAGCCCGACTCCCGGGCGACTGGGAAGCTTCGAGCATCGCGGCGAGGGCGACGATCATGAGCGCCAGGGTCGGAATCGTTACCAACCAGGGCATTCTGCCAACGACCGAAGACCTCGCGGCTCTCGGCATGTTGGACGGCTGGATCCGCATTCTCGTCCAGGACATCGATATGTTCGACCGAGATCTGCAGGCCCTGCAATGGCCAAGTAGCATCAATATCTGTGCGCTCCTCGAGGGACAGACTATTGGCATCGGGAACGACTTCGCTGGCTGGGTGCCCACCGTGCAGATGTTTGCGGAGAGGTTCCAAGGTCGGGTTCAGGCGGTGGAATGTGCCAATGAGCTCGACATCTGGCATTGGCAGCCGCCGGGCTGGGACCCCGTCCGCGAGGAAGGCCCATTCCCACCGGACCCACGGCTTACGCCGTCATTCGCGGCCGGCCTGATAAGGGATGCTGCGCCGCACCTGCATGCCGCGGGCATGAAGGTGATCGCCACGTCCGTAGCGAGCGGACGCTGGTTCGATTACCTGAGGGACATGGTCGCGGAGATCGGCGATGCCGCCGATTGGCAGGCATTCCATCCCTACGGTAAGAAGATAAACAACCACCCGCCCAGCGAGACATGGGGCGAGTTGAAGGAAGCGCTGGACCAGGCCTCGTCGCTGGCAGGCAGACCCCTGGTGCTGACCGAGCTCGGTGTGAAGCTTGGCGATGTTGGAGGTCCCAATGAGCAGGCAGAGTATGTCCGCAGGTTATTCGACCTCTCTGCCACGCTTCCAACGACGCAGCTTGCATTCTTTACCTATTTCGCCTG
Organism: uncultured Chloroflexia bacterium; assembly: GCA_963765765.1. Lineage (GTDB taxonomy): Bacteria > Chloroflexota > UBA6077 > UBA6077 > JACCZL01 > CAVXYC01. The sequence goes on from CAVXYC010000001.1 coordinate 103,282, forward strand.
GAAGGACGACGTAGGTATCCCCGGGGAAGGCTCCTTCGGTCTGGTTGAGGCGGATGGAAGCTGGCGCGAGGCGTGTCGGGAGTTTCAGCGCTGTTGCGGCGGGCGACAACCCGTCCCTCTTCCTCGTCCCGACCCAGGTAATGGCGAGGTTCGGCCGCATCAGCCGGACGCCGTGTTTCAGCTTGGCTTTGCCGAATGGGCCTCACGAGAGCCGCAGCTTCTCGGTAACCCGATCGAGAACGAAGTGGGCCCATTTCCGGGACTCTCGCTCCAACGAACGGACCGTGGTCTGTTGCTCTGGACGAATGTGGACGGAGACGCCTACCTCTTTGAAGATTTCGTGGCCGGTGGCCGATTTGTCTGGCGTGTGGGTTGGGAGGCGAGCCAGAGGGTGATGTCGTCCTAGCACCGCGGGAGTAGGCGTTGGGACCCGGCGATCCAAAAGGCCGGGTTGCCAGCATTGAACAGCCTTTGACTGCGGTGGTCCTCGCCGCTTTCACGCGAGGCTGGAAGCCGACCTCCGTGTCGCTCCGCTCGGTCGGAAAGCGGCGAGGACCACCGCAGTCCAAAGGGCTAGAACGATGATCGCCAGGACCTGTCCCCCGAAGGGAATGGGTCGAATGCCTACTCCGGACTCAGCGGGGTTCTTATCCATGGCCCGCGCTCCTACTGCCGAGACCTGGGGACGCTGTTCCCCAATTTATATGGATCACGCCGCGCTAGGCACCGTTTCGTTGCGTCCGGTTGCAACGTCAATCCGGCGCGGAGCAAGCGGGTGAGCCTTCGGTACGCAGTCTGCGCTAATGGACCATTGAAAGTACCGGGGTAACAAACCACTTATGGCATCCAATAATCCGCGCACGATATCGATACTCGTGGTCGAAGACGACGTCGCCGTCGCCGAGCTCATCCGCACCTTACTTAATGACGTACCCGGATGGGGTGCTACGGTCGTCCACGACGCCGCCGCGGCTCGCCAGGTCTTTCAGGTCGTCCAGATCGAGGCGCTGGTGATCGACGTCAATCTTCCGGGCATCTCGGGGATAGAGCTCATTCAGCTCCTCAGACAGGATGCAGCGTGGAACGAGCCCCCCATATTGATGATGTCAGCCGACCCGAGTCAGCCCAAGATCAATGATGCCCTACGGACCGGACTAGTGACCGATTTTATCGCCAAGCCGTTTGATGTGGACCAGCTCGTCGCTAAGCTCAAAGATGCGCTCGAAGCGAGTTCAACCGAGAGTCTGTCCTGAGACTCGGTCAGCCGAACAGGATAATCCTGGAACAGCAAGAGATTCGAATCAGTGGGCACCGTCTCATGAAAGTCACCGTCATCTCTCCCATCCGCCGTTTGCCCGTGTCATGCCGAGGGACGAGGCATCTCCCGCACATCCACCAATCCGCAGCGAAGCAACCGGTCCATTTCGGTTACGCGTGCTCCGATGTTCGGGAGATGTTTCGTCCCTCAGCATGACAAGGCCATTGGAACCGAGCATCGATGCCGATGTTCGTGGCGTGTGCGTGCACTCGAGCGCATTACTCATCTCAGAGGGTTAACCAGCTCGAAGAGCCTCGGGGCAGCGCGGCGCAGTTAGCCGGTTGGCTCTGAAAGGTGTAGTTTGGGAAGGGCAATCACGACAGTGGTGCCGAGGCCGGCACCCTCGCTTTCCGCCCTGATTTGCCCACCGTGGGCTTCAACAATCGACCTGGCAATGAACAGACCGAGGCCCAATCCTTCCGCACCGGAGGCGTGCTCTCTAACTCGGTAGAACTCGTCGAAGATTCGGTCCGCCGCGTCAGGCGGGAGTCCCAGACCGTGGTCCTGCACGCTGATTTCCACGAGGGATCCTCGGTCTACCATCTTTACCGTGATCTCCGTGCCTGGGGGTGAATACTTCACCGCGTTGGTGAGCAGATTTTGCAATACACGATCCAATCGTTCGCCGTCCCACTCGCCGACAATTGTCACGTTGGGATCATCAAAACGGATCGCATGCCCCTGGGCAATGACGGCCAGAGCATCCACGGCCGAGCGGACGAGCGCGACTCCGTCCGTTGGCTGTCGCTTGAGCTCAAGCTGACCACCTTCAATCTCACCGATTTCCAGCAGGTCATCGGTCATGCGCTGGAGCCGATTGGCCGCATCCAGGATCGGCTGGGCCATTGATGGGTCCGGTTGTTCGCGACGCAAGATGAGCTGCGCCCAACCTTTTACTGACGTGATCGGCGTCCGTAGATCATGCAGAATCGTGGCGAGGACCTGCTTCCGAGCATGCTCCACACGCTCCAGTAAGGCCTCAATTGCGAGCGAGATGGCACCGTCCAGGGCGTCATTTACTAGAAGTGCTGCAGCGGAGACATCGTCTACGGGGGCGTCCTCGGGTAGATCAGTCCGTAGCGTGCGCCAGATCTCCTGACGGAGAAGCCGAAACTCCACGACAACATCGGCCGGTTTTAAACCCTGCAGGGCACGGGCGCGAGAATGGCGTTGGGCGGCGGCGCGAATATCGGGCTCTTCTAACGGCGGTCCGGCGTCAACGGATGGCGGCCCGTGCCGGAAAAGGAACTCGATCAGCGCATCCAGTAACGCGGGAATGTCGTCAGCAACCGCGTGATCACGCCGTCCGTCGTGAAATGGTTGCGCGGATGCAGCATCAAGCCATCGATCGAGAATCGCTTCTCGGTGCGAGCGTAGGACCTGGGCGACCCACACGAGGTTGGCGTCGCGCGCAAGCGAGCCAGCTCGGACGGTGACGTCCACTTCAACCGGCGGAAGCGACACGACGACCTCGAACGCGAATTTCCGTCATTATGGCGCATTCCAGTCCATGGGTCGTCATATTACGCAGTCGAGGCTACAGCCATGTAGAGTAAGGGCCTGATGGAGATTTAGAGTAGTGGCGCTTCGGCTTGCAGGCTGAGGGAGGTACGCAGATGACGACCTGGACACCTGATTCGACGTTCTATCCGTCCGCGAAGATGGCGATGGAAAGTCCGGCCGAGACACTGGCCTATGTGGCGGTGCTCAGTCCCGAGGGAACCGGTAAGACGGATTCGCTTTCCGTCGTCGACGTGGACCCGAGCTCATCCACTTACGGTCGTGAGCTTACACGTCTACCGATGCCGAACATGGGCGATGAGCTGCATCACTTCGGCTGGAACGCCTGCAGCGCCGCGCTGTGTCCTACCATGCCACACCCGCATGTTGAGCGGCGCTACCTGCTTATTCCAGGACTCCGATCTTCACGCATGTACATCGTGGACACGAAGCCGGATCCACGCGCCCCGCAGATCATCAAGACGATCGAGCCGGATGAGATCCAGGCGAAGAGTGGGTACAGCCGTCCGCACACAGTGCACTGCGGCCCAGACGGCATTTACGTAGTGGCGCTGGGAGCGCCCGACGGCGAAGGCCCGGGCGGTATCTTCCAGATGGACCACACGACGTTCGACGTCAAAGGCCCCTGGGAAGCAGATCGCGGACCACAGTACCTCTCGTACGACTTCTGGTGGAACCTCGGTCAGGATTACCTGGTCACCAGTGAGTGGGGCACGCCAAACATGGTGGAGCACGGGGTGAACCCAGAGCTTCTTCTGGCCGGCAAGTACGGGCACCAGGTGCATGTCTGGGATATGCGGAATCGGAAGCACGTCCAGACGCTGGATCTCGGCGCGGAGCAGCAGATGGTGCTGGAGTTGCGACCCGCGCATGACCCCAACAAGGCCTACGGGTTTGTGGGTGTCGTGACCAGTCTGGCCGATCTCTCCGCATCGATCTGGCTCTGGTACCGCGAGGGCGAGACCTGGAGCATCAAGAAGGTCATTGAGATTCCCGCCGAGCCAGCCGACGCTGAGCTGTTGCCTCCATTGCTGAAGGGCTTCAGCGCAGTGCCGCCGCTCATTACCGACATCAATCTCAGCCTGGACGACAAGTTCCTGTACGTTTCGTGCTTCGGCACCGGCGAGTTCCGCCAGTACGACGTCTCGGATCCGCATAACCCCGTGCAAACGGGCTCCGTGCACCTGGGCGGAATCGTGCGCAAGGTGGAGCACCCACGGGCCGGCGCTGTCAATGGAGCACCGCAGATGGTCGAGGTGAGTCGGGACGGCCGGCGCATCTACCTTACGAACTCGCTCTATGCCGCCTGGGATGCGCAGTTCTATCCTGAGGGCATCAATGGCTGGATGGTGAAACTTGATGCCGATCCCAACGGCGGCATAAGGCTAGATCCCGATCTGTTCGTGGGATTCGGCGCGGAGCGCCCACATCAGGTTCGGCTTCAGGGCGGGGACGCGTCGTCTGATTCTTACTGCTATCCGAGCTAAGGTTTACTCCGCCGCGCTCTGGGAGAGGGTTGAGGTGAGGGCTCTTCGTGTGTGATATCACTCAACCCCACCCCAGCCCTCTCCCAAGGGGCGACGAAGCCACAATCGGACTTAGCTAATGCAGGATCTGGCGGTCTGGGCGCCGCTCATCATGTTGGGTGCGTATCACGGTGTGAATCCCGGTATGGGATGGCTCTTCGCCGTGGCGCTTGGCTTGCAGGAGAAGCGACGCGGAGCGGTGGTTGGGGCGTTTGGACCGATTGCCGTGGGGCACGCTCTTTCCGTCGCGGTGGTCATAGCCCTAGTTGCGGTCCTGCATTACTTCATTGACTCGGCGGCCCTCAGAATCGTGGGCGCGGCGGTACTAGTGGCCTTTGGCATCTACAAATTGGTGGCACCGCTGTCCCATCCGCGCTGGGTGGGCATGCGCGTGGGCAAGCGCGACCTTGTCGCGTGGTCATTTCTCATGTCCACGGCTCACGGCGCGGGCTTGATGCTTGTCCCGTTGATCCTGAGGCTTCCGAGTTCGTCAGCCGGCCCGCACAGTGCGCATGCGGCGACGCTGCAGCAAGCGGCCTCTGTTGACATCAACGGACTCAGTGCGTTTGGAGTCCCTGAGCTCTTCGCTCTCGGGCTTCATACCGCGGCGATGTTCGCAGTGATGGCGATCGTCGCGCTTGTCGTGTTCGAGAAGATCGGGCTGGCGATCCTGCGACGCGCCTGGTTCAATCTCGACCGCGTCTGGGCCGGCGCGCTCATCTGCGCCGGTTGGATCACGCTGCTCGTCTAGCCCAGCTCCAGCCCAAACAGAGTCGCATCCCGTAAGGGTGCGGTTCCTCTCGCGATATACGCATACGCGACTGTAGACACCAATCAACGTCAGAGCCGCGCACGTGAAGACCGTGCAGTGGATCACAGGCTCACGGCCACGATCAAGCTCGTGCTGCTCAAGATGTTGGGGAGCCAGGGCTGAGTCCGCCCCATCAAACGCGTAACGGTCGATATGCGCCATGAGATTCCGCGCTACCGCTTCCTGGACACAATTCGGGCATACGCTCTGGACCAGCTTCGCGCTTCGGATGATGCTGGCCCGACTCAACTGCGGTACCAGGAGTGGTGTGTCGACTTGCTCCATGCTGCTCGGTTTGAGCTCTGGAGATCGGACCAGATCAATTGGATGGCTTGGCTGGACCGCGAGATAGACAACGTCCGCGCAGCGCTGGACTGGAGCGCACTCAACCCGGCGAGCGTGGGAGAGGTCTTCGAGCGATGCTCCTTTGCACTCTTTCGTTACTGGGATGTGCGCGGCTCCGTGGGTGAAGCCCGAAACCGATTCAGTACTTTGCTCGAACAGGCGCCCCGCAGAGCTTCCGTAGTGGGAATTGCCCAGACCCAGGCGTACTTGGCGTAGTTCCAGATGATGGGGGCGAGACCACAGACGTGCGCGAGCAAGTGTTGGCGGCGGAGGCGCTCGTACGGATCGCCGATGACGCCGAAGCGCTTATCCAAACCCTCTACCTGTCGCTGATGGTTCATGAACTCCTCCACGATCTGACGCCCGTGGAGCGGCTGTGTCGGGATGGGCTCGCGATTGGCGAAACCATCGATCACCCGTATCGCTCAGGACCGTGGCTCAACAGTCTCGGGCTGCTCGCATATATGCAAGGACATTCTGAAGAGGGCGATCGCCTTTTCGATGAGTGCCGTCGTGTCACCGAGTCCCAGGGCGAATATTTCCATGCTTGGTGAGTGGGCCCGGAGGTCCATCTTTTGTCTCACTACGAGCACTCACTACGAGTGCTTAGAACCGCGGACGTTCCCGGACCGCTCCCCACAAACCAAAGGGCCGCTCCATTTCTTCACCAATTTCAAGATTGGCCAAAGGGACGCGCGAGGGGACGCGGTAGGGGACGCTGAGCGGACGGTTGGTTTCTAGAGTGACTCCTGAGAGCGGGCCGCGGGCTCGCCAACCGAATCAAGAAAGGAGCCACTCATGAGCATGTGGACACCGGACGCCACCTTCTATCGGTCTGCGTTCATGGCCACTCAGGCGCCACCCGAGCGCCTCGCCTACGTGGCGGTGCTCAACCCGAGTGACGACGAGTCTGACTCGCTCGCCGTGCTCGACGTTGATCCCTCGTCGGCCAGCTACGGGCAGGAGATCCACCGTCTGCGCTTTCCCTATGTGGGCGACGAGCTGCATCACTTCGGTTGGAACGCGTGCAGCGCTGCCCTCTGCTCCAGCATGCCTCATCCGCACGTGGAGCGCCGTTACCTGCTGCTGCCAGGACAGCGCTCGTCGCGCATGTACGTGGTCGATACGAAGCCGGATCCACGAGCTCCCCAGCTGGTGAAGACTATCGAGCCGAACGAGCTCGAGTCGCGCAGCGGTTATAGCCGTCCGCACACCGTGCACTGTGGACCGGACGGCATATACGTTGTGGCATTGGGAAAGCCCGACGGCGAAGGCCCCGGCGGCATATTTTGCATGGACGACACCAGCTTTGAGGTGAAGGGACCGTGGGAAGCCGAGCGCGGATCGCAGTATCTAGCCTATGACTTCTGGTGGAACCTGGGTCAGGACTACGTGGTGACAAGCGAGTGGGGCACGCCCAACATGGTGGAGCGGGGCGTAAACCCGGAGCTGCTGCTAGCCGGTAAGTACGGCCATCAGGTGCACGTCTGGGACATGCGTAGTCGGAAGCACCTTCAGGCCCTGGACCTGGGGGCGGAGCAGCAGATGGTGCTGGAGCTGCGGCCGGCGCACGACCCAAGCCAGGCTTACGGCTTCGTCGGTGTGGTCACTAGTCTGGCGGACCATTCTGCCTCCGTCTGGATGTGGTACTGCGAGGGATCCAAATGGCGCATTCGCAAGGTCATCGAAGTGCCTGCCGAGCCGGCCGAGGCGGAGCTGTTGCCTCCCTTACTCAAGGGTTTCGGTGCCGTTCCCCCCTTGATCACCGACATCAACCTCAGCCTCGATGATCGGCTTCTTTACGTGTCCTGCTTTGGGACGGGTGAGTTTCGACAATACGACGTCTCGGATCCATTCAACCCGAGGTTGACCGGCTCGGTCCACCTCGGGGGCATCGCACGGCGAGCGGAGCACCCTCGCATGGGGCCGCTAAACGGAGCGCCGCAGATGGTGGAGATCAGCCGCGACGGTCGGCGAGTGTACCTCACCAACTCTCTCTACGCGGCCTGGGATGCTCAGTTCTACCCCGATGGCATCAATGGCTGGATGGTGAAGCTGGACGCTGAGCCGGGCGGCGGGATGCGCGTGGACCCGGAGCTCTTTGTTGACTTCGGTGGCGAGCGTCCGCACCAGGTTCGCCTTCAAGGCGGGGACGCCTCGTCTGACTCCTACTGCTATCCGAGCTAACGCCCAATAGCACGTCCTCCCACCAGGGAGAGAGCGTCAGAGCAAGTGCGCCCGGGACTCGACCGTGGAAAGAGCCTGGACTTGACGTGGACAACGTGAAGCTCAAGAAAGGCACGCACACACTCAGCGCCATTGCGGACGTGAAGAATGCGGTCACCGAATCCGAAGAGAACAACAACAACATGTCCATCAGCGTGCGTTGCAAGGATGAGTGACGGATGCGTGACAAGTGATGGACACGTGCCGCCCGGGCCGCGTTTGTCCATCACCCTTCACTCTTAGTTTCCTTTGGAAGGTGAACATCATCTAGACATCGAGCGCAACATCGGTATCCGGCTTGGACGCTGGCAAACGGGAGACTTGCCTCTGGACGATGTGAAACTCAAGAAGGGCGACCACTGCGGCACGGCCACCGTGAAGCTCGAGTCGAGCGACTCCAATGAGACGCTCGGTAAGCGATCCGTCACGGTGAGCTGCGAGAAGAAGTAGCCGCTCTGCGCTCACCGACGTCTTGTCTGACCGGCCCACTGACGACCGCTTAAACGATTAAATCACTCCGGCGGTGGTCACGTCCGGGGCCGCCATTCCGGCTGGGTCGGGCCGGCAAGATGATGTCGGACAGTGCTACGCCTCCCGTGTCACCCAAGAAACTGCTTGCCTGTGAGTTCCGCGGATGGTAGGGTCCCTCGCAAACACCCGACGCGATCGGGCTGGCATCTGGCAGGTGCGAGCGGACATGCCTCAGCTCAAGTTGTCCCTCCTTGGCCCGCCCCGAGTGGAATGGGATGGCCGGGAGGTGGTCATCTCTCTTCGTCGGGGATTAGCGCTGCTTGCCTACCTGGCGCTGTCCGATCGAGCCCACCGACGAGACGAGCTGTGCGCCCTGCTCTGGCCGGACATCGATGAGCGCACGGCACGCAGTCGCCTCCGACACACGCTGCATCTAATGAATGAGCTCTTCGGGCACCCCCAGTTCGACGCCGACGGGGACGCCGTTCGACTCTCCCGCGACATCGACGTGTGGTTGGACACGCGCGAGCTAGAGCGCTCTTTGGCGGTCAGTCGACGTGAGCTCGCACAGGCTCATGACGTGAGGAATATAGCCGCGCTGTACAGAGGTGATCTGCTGAGCGGGTTCACCATTCCAGATAGTCCAGCTTGGGATGATTGGCAGTTCCTGGAGCGTGAGCGGCTGCGCCAGCTCGCTGGCCAGTTATTCCACGCGTTGGCTGACGATGAGCTGGTAGCGGGTTACTGGGACCTCGGTCTCGGTCACGCTCGGCAGTGGCTGGCGCTCGACCAGATGCATGAACCGGCGCATCGGCTGCTGATGAAACTGTACGCGGTCAGCGGCCAGCAAGCAGCCGCACTCCGTCAGTACGAGCAGTGTGCCCGGACGTTAAAGAGCGAGCTGGATGTGGAGCCGGAGCCGGAAACAGTGGAGCTGTACGAGCAGATTCGCGCCAAGCGATTCGCCGCCGAGCCGAAGGACAGCCCTGTCGAATACCGGATCGATGCTGACGATCAGGCTCGACCAGCGGATCTGGCCGGAGAGAAATCTCCCGCCGTTTTGACCGGCACTCGACCGCATAACCTGCCGGTCGGGCTCGCACGCTACATCGGCCGTCAGTCCGAGCACGATAGCGTCATGGAGCTGCTGGGGGGCACGACGCTGCTGACGCTGACCGGTCCGGGCGGAATTGGGAAAACGAGATTTGCCATTGAGCTGGCGAGCGAGGTGGCGGAGTCAGCCCACCGCGAAGTGCACTTCGTGGAGCTGGCCTCATTGACCGATCCCGCGCGCGTACCGGCGACAGTTGGTGCCGTGCTCGGTATCGCGGACGCCGCGGCGAGGCCCACGGTGGACACCCTCGTTCGAGCGCTTCGAGGCCGTCAGCCACTCATCGTTCTCGATAACTGTGAGCACGTCATCGAAGGATGCTCGTCGCTTGTCGATACCTTGTTACGTGGGTGCCAGGGAGTGTCGGTTCTGGCTACCAGCCGCGAGCCACTGGGGCTCTCATGGGAGACGTTGTGGCCAGTTTCACCACTGGGAATCCCAGCCAATGCCGAAGCTGCCGAAGTGGAAGCGATCGCGGCCGCGGAATCTGTGCAGCTCCTTGTGGACCGCGCGCGCATGCTCCGACCTTCGTTCATACTGGGCGATGCCAATGCAGTTGACGTAGCCGAGATCTGCCGTCGGTTGGATGGAATTCCTCTGGCGATTGAGCTGGCCGCGGTGCGGCTCCGGGTGCTTAGTCCGAGGCAAGTCCTGGAGCGACTGGATGACCGATTCCATCTGTTAACAGGTGGCTCGCGCGCGGTGCACGCTCGTCAACAGACGCTTGAAGCCACTATCGACTGGAGCCACCATCTCCTGACAGAGCCGGAACAAGTGCTCTTCCGTCGATTAGCTGTCTTTGGCGGGGGGTGGACGCTGGAAGCTGTAGAGGACGTTTGCGCGAGCTCCATGCTAGACGGGAGCGACGTGCTAGACCTCCTGGCGTCGCTGGTGGATAAGTCGCTCGTCGCCGTAGATGTTAGGACGGCCACTCCACGCTACCGATTCCTGGATACGATTCGCGCGTTCGCCCTGAACCGCTTGAAGTTGTCCGATGACGAAGCCGAGGTGCGCGAACGTCACCAGGCCTGGTATTTCGGGCTGTTGCGAGAGGCTGCGTACCCGCTGTGGGGTCCAGACCAGGTATCGTGGATGAGCCGATTGGACGAGGAGATTGACAACGTGCGCACCGCGCTGGACTGGTGCGATGCGTCGCCGGGCAGCGTCAGCGAGGCACTCGAGCAGTGCAGCTTCTCGCTCTATCGCTATTGGGACGTGCGCGGGATGGCCAGCGAAGCACGGAGCCGTTTCAGTGCGCTGCTAGCATTGGCGCCGGACGAAGCCATCGCCTGGAGGAATCGCGCAGTCCCAAGCCTTCCTGGCACACTTCTACATGCTCGGGGGCGCGGCGCACGAAGCGCATGATCGCGCCATCGAGGCCATATCCAAAGCGCGCGATAGCGATGATCCCTGGTCGTTGATTCACACGCTCCTGGTGACCACTATCATCCATGGGCTGCTCCACGATTTCGAGCTGGTACCGTCGCTTTGTCGCGAGGGTCTCGCGCTTGCACGGGTCATTGGCCATCCTTTTGGTACGGCGCCCTGGAATTATTGGCTGGGCGAAGTGGCGTGCATTGAGGGTCGTCTGGACGAGGGCGAACGGCTCCTTGATGACTGCCACCAGGCCGTTGCATCGATCGGAGATACCCGCGAGCTGAGCACTGTCACGTTCGTCCAGGGCCATGCCGCCTTGCTGCGGGGAGACTTGCCCCGCGCCCAACGCCTCATTCAAGAGACGCTGACCGAGCGCTTCGAGTCGCGTGACGCGCAGGTAGTGCCGCATTGCCTGGACGCCGTGGGTTGGGTTGCCAGTGCCCGGGGCGAATCCGAGCGCGCGGCGCGCCTCCTGGGCGCCGCGCAGGCGGCGGCGGAGTCGGCTGGAGTAACGTTGCTGCCAATCTGGCAAGAAGATCGCGATCGAGCGAGCTCTGAAGCGCGGAGGAACATGGGCGACGGACGATTCGAGGAGCTGGTTGAGGAAGGGCGAGCATTGACCCTGAATCAGGCCGTCACGCTCGCTCTTGAATCAGCCGATGTCTCATTCTGAGCCGAGCCCCGTAAGCATGCGGCCCTGATCCGCATGCCGCGGATTGCCTATGATCCGGGGCGACCCTGCCCAGAGGAATTTCAGTATGACGGCGAGCACGGTGGACCCTCGCAGCCAGGCGATCATCGACGGCATCGAGGCGATAGACCCGCGATTCGTCCTGCATCTGCCCAGCAGCACGCTCAAGCACATCATCAATCACGTACTGCAGCGTCCCAACACCCAGGCATTTCCAATTCCCATCGAGCAGGAAGGGATCGGCATTCTGTCCGGACTCGCCCTGGCCGGCGCTCGGCCCATCATGATCATTCAGGACAACGGCGTGGGCAACCTGCTCACCGCGCTGACGACGTTTCCGCAGGCCTATCACATCCCTCAGCTCATTATCGTTTCGCTCCGCGGGGGGCTGGGCGAATACAACTCCATGATCCATCACTTCTGCGAGCACGTGGAAGACATCCTCGACGCCGCGCAGATTCGCTACTTCAAGCTGGATGGCACGGTACCGCTCGATCAGTGGTCAGGCACGGTGAGCCGAGCGTACGACTACAGCGAGACCACCCATCGGCCGGTCATGGTGCTCTGCAATCTGATGGGGGGCTGACGTGAGTAATCTGACTCGCATCGATGCGCTCCACGCTATCGATACGGCGTTCCCCAACGACCCGATGGTACTCACTCTCGGAACAACTGTTCGCGAGATGCTTCTGGTGACCGGCGAGAAGCCCAATCACCTGCCAGTGCTCGACTCCATGGGGCTACCCGCGGCAATTGGCCTCGGTCTTGCTCTAGGGCTGGAGCACTCGAAGTTCGAGAAGCTGGTAGTGGTCGAGGGCGACGGCAGCCTGCTCATGGGCTTCACCACCATGGCGACGATAGGCCGACTGAAGCCGTCCAAGCTGCTCCTTATCGTGCTGGACAACGGCGTCTATGCGGCCACCGGCGGGCAATCATCGGGCTCCGACTCAACTGACCTTGTAGGTGTGGCTCGCGCATGCGGTTTCGAAGGACAAGAGGTGGAGACACTCGAGGACCTCACCCGGGCCTTGGAATCGGCGAGGTCCGTCGCCGGCCCGCTATTGCTGCGAGTCCGGATAGGGCCTCAGAACCAAACCGCCGGCTTCTACCTGCCTGATCCAGCAGTACTAACGGATCGATTCACCAGCGTACCTGCGCGAGAACGGTTGAGAGAACGCCGCTAGCCAGTGGTCGTAGTGGCGTCCCTTGACGGGCGCCACCTGACATCCAAAACTACGATTGCAACGTGGAAATCAAGGTGGCACCGGTAAGGGATGCCACTACTAGACCTGCAGATGTCGGCGCTGACCTTTTCGGTTAGCGCGCCGCGGCAATCCCTTCTGCCTGAAGCTGCTTCATCAGCCCCAGCATGTCCCATTGCGACCACTTCCTCCTGGATTTGACCATTGTGGAAGTGGGTCAAGGTGATGCCTGTGATTTGAGCAGGACGTCCCTGAGGTTCAATGCCGCGGAAGGGCACGCCCTTATGTGTTCCGTACGCGTGCCAGCGCACGGCCACGCGATCGCCCTCGGAAATCAGGTCCTCGATGGTGATGAAGAGATCGGGGAACGCAGCACGTACCTGCTCAACGGTTTCCCGAATTCCGTCCCGCCCCCGAATGGGCGTGGGCGCATGACGGAGATAGTCTGGTGCGACGAGGTCATCGGCCGCCCAGTACTCCGCCTTGTTCCACACATGGTCGTAGAAGCGTCGAATCAGCGCTTTGTTGGCCTCAGACATGGAAGCCTCCTTCGGCCGCCTGGCATGCCGCTATCTCATTGTAGTCACGAATCGCACGGAATTAAGCGAAATTTGTAGGGCACATGAACTCCACCTGCGCAAAGCTCACTGCGCTTCCAGGCAGGGTTTCCAAGTATCAGAGCACCGATGGTTTCAGAATGTCCATCGGCATGGAGCTTGCACTCTCGGACACACGCCCGACAGCCGGGAACGCCGCGGGGCGTGCTAGCAACGGAGCTTGCCCGTCATGCAACTTTCTCAGCTTGTTCAGACTATCGAGACCGTTCGGACGGTCGGCCCGTTGGAGCGTCCCGCTCGTGATGTGGTGTACGACAGCCGGCGGGTCCAGCGGAATGATGTCTTCGTCACAATAGCTGGAAAACGGTACGACGGTGCCGCGTACGTGGGCGAGGCCGCGCGTCGCGGAGCCACGGCGATTGTGACGGAGAGGAGTGACATCGAGCCTCCGCCCGGCCTGACCCTCTTGCAGGTTCAAGATACGCGTCGAGCGTTGGCACTTCTATCTGCCGAGCGCTGGGGTCAGCCCAGCCGTCGGTTGGGCATCGTAGGCGTCACGGGTACGGATGGCAAGACGACGACCTCCACCCTTACCGCAGAGATCTTAGACGCCGCGGGCGACCGGGCCGGTCTATGGAGCACAGTTGAAATTCGGGGCAGAAAGCGGAGACTCAATCCGGATCATCGCACGACGCCGGAGGCGCCTGAGCTTCAGGCACACCTGGCCGATGTAGTGAGCGCTGGCTACGGTTGGGCGGTGATCGAGATGAGCTCGCATGGTCTGGCGCAGGAGCGGGCGGACGGTTGCGAGATCGACGTTGCGGTGAGCACGAACGTCAGTCCAGAGCATCTTGACTTTCACGGTACGCTCGAAGCGTATCGGGCGGCCAAGGCTCGGCTCTTCGAGCTCGTGGCGCCCGGTGTTGGCCCATTCGGGCGCCGATTTGGCGTAGTCAACGCGGATGATCCGAGTGCTGAGTACTTCGCACGAGCCTGCTCCGCTGACGTTCTGACGTATGGCATCGAACAACGAGCCGATGTTTGCGCCCGAGATATCCGTACGGGGCTGAGCGAGACATCGTTCTGGATCGAAAGCCCGATTGGCTCACATCGCATGACAACCACTCTGGTCGGGCGGTTTAACATCTATAACTGGCTAGCGGCGGTCACCGTGGCAATCGGCCGGGGGTATGGCTGGGACGTGATAGATCGCGCCGCCCGTTTGGCCACGCCAGTTCCGGGGAGGGTCCAACAGGTTCAAGCCGGCCAGGACTTCACCGTGCTGGTGGACTTCGCTCACACGCCGCGTGCGCTGGCCGCGGTGCTCAGCGATTGTCGTCGCTGGACAAATGGTCGCGTTATCGTTGTTTTTGGGCACCCCGGCGAGCGCTACCAAGAAAATCGGTCGAAACTCGGTGAAGCAGCGATACGTGGCGCCGATCTGGCAATCGTCACGAGTGATGACTCCTACGGGGAAGAGCCTGAGGGCATCATCCGAGACATTGTTGCTGGTGCCTGCGCGGATGGCGCGATCGACGGGAACGATTTCCTCGTAATTCCGGACCGTTACCGTGCCATCCGGAGAGCTGTCTACTCCGCCAACAGGGGAGACCTTGTACTGATTGCGGGGCGCGGCAATTTGAGCTACCAGGAGGCTGGTGCGATTCGCCGGCCGTTTGATGACGTGTCCGTCGCCCACGGACTGGTGAGCGAGCGCCTACTGGCATCGCGCCGATTCTCACCCTTGACTCCCGAGGAAGGGACGCTAAGTTCGAAGCAGTCAGGATCGTGCCAGAGCCCCTCGGCAGCAAACGCCTCGCGTTGAATCACGATGTTGACCAGCCCAGACGTTGCTGTGGAGGATTGCAGGCCGCCACGGCGTCCTGGCACGTCCACGAGCTCAATAATTCCTGGGCCAGTGTGAATGCCTGAAGCGGCGTACTCAGCGGCGCGTGGGTGCGCGCATTGAGTGCCCGCGGCATTGAAGGCCTCACGCTGAAGTCCGGTCCAGTAACCACCTTCTACATATGTACAGAGGGTGGGCTCAATGGCAGGATCACTGGCACTGCGCTCCTGTGCCCACTGGAGCCCGCTCGTGACTTGCTGAAGGTCAGATGACGTACGAGCATGCGCGTCGGCCTTGAGCCATTGCACTTCGACAGCCGATGGCGCGCCGTTTGTCCGCGTGATGAGCGTGGCCAGGACCGTGTGGGCACGAAAGGCAACACCGTCGCGCTTGACGAAGGCGGTCACTGTTGAGGGCGCCTGGATGCCGATACGATGCTGGACCTCGGTCATATCGATGGGGCGCGCACGAACGCGATTCCATGCGCCCTGAGCCAGCACACTGGCCAGAATGCCGCCCATCATGAGAGTGAGCAGGCCACCAATAACAACTCAGCGCCCCACAGGCATACCTTTAGCATCGACGATCGGCACAATCATGTCGCGGATTCTCAGACGGATGATTGCGCGTAGCTTGCGGTATCCTTAACTGGATCAGACTCTGTTCGGTTGCGTTGGGCATTATTCTGCGCGCGACTGGAGGCGTCGTACCGGCATCGATTAAGAGCCGCGAGCGCAAGACTCTGAATCACCGGGGCCTTCGTCTTGAGCAGGGGAGGTCCTTATTTGACCCTTTCGTCGAAGGAGAAAACACTGATGCCGGAACGGTACGAGCCCACCGCGATCGAGCCAAAATGGCAGGCTCGCTGGGAGGCCGACCGGCTCTACGAAGCCCAGCCTGACCCCGAGCGCGAGAAGTACTACGCGCTGGTCATGTTTCCGTACACCTCGGGTGACCTGCACATCGGTCACTGGTACAACTTCGCCCTCGCGGACGCGCATGCCCGCTATAAGCGCATGCGAGGCTTCAACGTGTTCATGCCCTTTGGCTTCGATGCATTTGGTCTACCGGCGGAGAACGCCGCGATCAAGTCGGGCATCCATCCGCATGAATGGACCATTTCTAACATCCGACGTATGGAGGAGCAGGCGCGCCAGATCGGCGGCATGTATGACTGGTCCACCGAGCTCGCCACCTGCTTGCCCGACTACTACAAGTGGAATCAGTGGTTTTTCCTGCAGTTCTACAAACGCGGACTGGCGTACAGGCAAAAGGCGCCAGTCAACTGGTGCCCGTCCTGCAACACGGTTCTGGCGAATGAACAGGTGGTCGATGGCCGCTGTGAGCGTTGCGAGACGCCCGTGGTTCGGCGCGACCTGGAGCAGTGGTTCTTCAAAATCACTCAATACGCCGATGAGCTGCTGAAGGACCTGGATACCATCGATTGGCCCGAGCGGGTCAAGACGATGCAGGAGCACTGGATCGGTCGCTCTGAGGGGGTGGAGTTCTCGCTGGAGGTAGCCGACGATCCCGATGAGAAGATCGACGTCTTCACCACCCGCGTGGACACGGTCTTCGGCATGACCTACGTGGTGCTGGCGCCCGAGCACCCGCTGGTGGACAAGCTGACCGCGCCCGATCGGCGCGAGGCCGTGAAAGCGTACCAGGACCAGGCGCGCCGCCAGTCTGAGATCGAGCGGCAGTCCACAGAGCGCGAGAAGACCGGCGTGGAGATCGGCGCTTACGCCATCAATCCAGCCAACGGCGAGCGCGTGTCCATCTGGATCGCCGACTACGTCCTGGTGACCTACGGCACGGGCGCGATCATGGCGGTACCGGCCAGTGACGAGCGCGACTTTGAGTTCGCGAAGCAGTTCAACCTGCCAATTCGCCCGGTCGTGGTCCCCGACGGTTGGGACGGCCAGGAACTGTCCGAGCCGTACACGGCGCCCGGAACGATGGTCAACTCCGGCCAGTTCGACGGGATGCCGTCCACCGAGGGAAAGGTCAAGATCGCCGAGTGGTTCGAGCAGCGCGGCATCGGCCGCCGCACCACCAACTACCGCATCCGCGATTGGCTGATCTCGCGACAGCGCTACTGGGGCACGCCAATTCCCATGGTCTATTGCGAGAAAGACGGCATCCAGCCGGTGCCCGAGGACCAACTCCCGGTCGTGCTGCCCGAAGACGCTGAGTTTCGTCCGACTGGTGAGTCCCCACTGACGCTACACGAGGGATTTGTCAGTACGACATGTCCCGTGTGTGGTGGACCGGCGAAGCGTGAGACCGACACGATGGACACTTTCGTGGACTCGTCGTGGTACTTCTTGCGCTACGTTTCGCCCAATCTTGACAAGCCGCCGGGGTTCGACGAGGAGAAGGCCCGATACTGGCTGCCCGTCGATCAGTACATGGGTGGTGTCGAGCATGCTGTCATGCATCTGCTGTACTCGCGGTTCTTCATCAAAGTACTGGCGGACATGGGGCTGATCGATTTCCGCGAGCCGTTCACGCGTCTCTACAACCAGGGCATCATCCTGGGACCTGACGGCTTGCGCATGAGCAAGAGCCGCGGCAATGTGATCAACCCGGATGAGTACGTGCAAACCAAGGGCGCGGACACGGTGCGCACGTACCTGATGTTCATCGGACCCTGGGACGCCGGCGGGCCCTGGAACCCGCAAGGCATCGGCGGTGTGGAGAAGTTTCTGGGCCGCGTCTGGCAGCTGGCAAGAGACAACGTCACAATACACTCAGGCGTGCAAGACGCGGCATTGCTCCGCGCGCTGCACCAGACGATTCGCGACGTGACGGACGACTTCGAGAAATTCCGCTACAACACGATGCTGTCCAAGCTCATGACGCTGTCCAATACTATGAGCAAGCTGCGCGACCAAGTCTCCGCGGACGCCTGGAATGAGACCGTGGACGGTCTGCTGCTCATGCTGGCGCCCAGTGCCCCGCACCTGACCGAGGAGTTGTGGTCATTACGCGGGCGGCCCTACAGCATCCACCAGCAGCCGTTCCCAACCTGGGACTCGGAGCTGGCGAAGGAAGACAGCATCACGCTGCCCGTGCAGATCAACGGCAAGGTCCGCGACACGATTCAGGTCCCCGCCGAGATTGCCAGAGACGAGGCACAGGTAAAGTCGCTGGTTCTGGAGCTTCCGAAGATCAAGGCCCAGCTCGACGGCAAGGAGATCGAGAAGTTCGTGTTCGTCCGGGGCGGCTGGTGGGGTTGGTGCTGCGCTAAGAGTCGGCTTTACTTCCTGATTTGCAATAGGCGGAACCAGAAGCCGTCCCCAGAGCTTGACTCCGCACGCTCCTCGAAACAAGTGCGAACCTGGTACGTCTTCCGCTATTACCGGCACGTCCGAGTTGCCCTTACGAGCACACTCGAATGGAGTAAATCGTTACGTAGCCCTCTAAAGCGGATCGACCGTAAATCTCTACAAGCGCTGCCTGAAGATCCGCGAGCGAAATAAACCCATCACGTCGCGCATCTGATTCCGATAGGCAAGAAAACGGCTTGACGATCATTCGGTCCACGTACACGGTGCCGACGTCATTGCCCTGCTCGGAGTTGAGTTCGTCAACTGACGTGAGATCCAGAAGTCGCTTCGCCGGATACTCGATGGCACCTCTCTTTACCCTGATGGTCGTGCATTTTCTACCCCTAAGCAACCAATCATAGTATCGAGCCTGAAGCCTAAAGCTATCACGAGATACCAGTCTTGCTCGAGGGAAATTATCCTTTAGAGCACGAGAGATCTCCGAAACTGGGATGTTATCCAACTCGATAACCATATCGATGCCGCTATGCTCCGCTCTAATCTTGTTTGCCGCGGAATCCATCCTTCTGGCTCCAGATGAGTTATGTTTCGGCGAACTACGGCAAGGTTTCCAAGGATTAAAGCATCAAGTTGTGTTTCATCCAATATTGCCAATGCATCCGACGGTGACTCCGCTATTGGTTCACTCTCTCTATTCAAAGAGGTATTAAGTAGAATTGGAATACCCGCAATATTCCTGAAGCGCAGTAGCGACGCGGGCGCGTATCGCATTCGACAAAGGCGCTCGGCGGCCAGCCTGGAATCACACTCGCCGACGCTGCCTGGCGCGGATTACGCGGGCCTAATCTGCTGCGACGAGGCCCGCGATCCAGAGCGGTCCCGGTACGACACCGCTCCGTATTCGCTATGTGAATTAAACTTCAGATTGTGAATTGTTTAAGACAGCTTTAACTGCATCAATAGGTAATAGCTGAGTCAAGACCACAGCATGTATGTCCTGGTCTAAAGAGATGACACGCAATGTAATCCGTCGATTACTGCAATCTTGTGCATCATACTTAAGGTTCAGATGTACTGGAGAGTTGACGGGGAGGACTTTATGTAAGTATGCACATTGTCCAGTTGTTTAGTTCAACGACGCTTTCGAACCCAAAAAGCAGTGGGACTTAGCATATCCATTGCGCGCTGTGACTTCAACTGGTCTTAGGATTCCAAGTGCTCCGTTCGGTAGTCCGGCTTCTGGGTCTGCTATGCCAGTCGACCGATGGTATATATGCCCTGTCGCATCCGAGACCGCCAGCACGACGCGTGCCAGCAGTCCACCATCCAGGTAATTCCGTGTGCGATAGGAGGCGGCGCTGTTGCGCTGTTACCCAGATGGAGTCGGCCAAACCGACTGATCGGGCTATCGATGCTCCACAATACGGAAACGTATTCTCCCGGGGGACTCATGCTCGCCGCCGTCACCTTCTCATCAATGCGCTTTCAGCCGGTTCTCCCTGAGGAGTGCCAGGTGAATCCTGGTCGCTACGGAGCGGAGCTGGCGTTCTGCCTATGCTGACAGCTCGCGCACGAAGGTGTCGTGACCTCGTATCCGAACTACAAAGACTGGGGGTGGTTCATCGAGTACACCACCACCGCGGGTGATGAGTTCTGGTTGTGCTCTGGCAACGTGGATGCACGACGGACGAGTGGCACTGCTTTCTCCAGGCGAAGGGCAAAGGGCTGTTCGGGCGCTCCCAGCCCTCGCCAGAGGAAGCGCAGCCCCTGATGGAGGCGCTGGCCCGCGTCCTCGAGACGGAATCCACGGTCCGCGATATTGAGTGGGATAGCTGATGTGGGACCCCACGTACAGCCACGGCCGATATGCGAACCGCCGAGTGTCTCGGGCTCCCTTGCCGACGGTCAGCGGTCACGGTACGGGACCGTGCCGCACTCTATGACATACCCGCGACGAGACGGCGAGCGCCCCTGGTGACCGCGCGGCTGGCCGATGAAGCCGAACGCTTCACGGACCAAATGCGTGGCTTTGGCGCGCCATTACGGGACTTCTGACTTCGACTCGCGAGAGAGTGGCTCCGTGAAGAAAAGGAGTACATGCTGGAATTCGAGGCCCTTAATTTCGTGGACCTGGCTCAGGTGCACGTTTCGAGCATTGACGGAGTCGAGAAGCCCTTGCACTCATCGGAGAGACCGACATCGTCGTGGAGAACGGTCCTCACCGCCCCGCAATTAGCTCGTGCAGGATGTGGCCGAAGTCGGTGTTGTCGAGGTAGCCGCGGAAGCGTTCCGACGACGGGCCAAGCGCGCCTACCACGACCGGCTCGGCCGAGTGGCCACTGGTGCCCCAGTCAGACGCCGGTTCGGCGCGAGACCATCCGGCCGAGGGCGTTGGCTGTCGGGTAGATCGATTGTAGATCGAGCGTGCGCTGGGCCAGGATCGCCTGGCGCAGGTCGTCGTCCAGGCGGAAGCCGGGGAAGTGTTCCGCCAGCCTATGATCGAGCGCCTCAGACGTGGGCTGCGGGCCCAGCAGCTCAGCGGCCTTGGCGAACGACATCGAGATATTGGCAATCAACTCGAGATGCTCGGGTGCCGCGTAGAAGCGATTCGTGCTGGCGAGGGTACTGGCGTCTTTCTGGGCATAGGTGATACTGAGGCCGCCGGTCTCGTGGTCGCCCGCCACGACCACGAGCGTTTCGGCCGGAGCGCCGTCCTGGAACGCGAGCGCCGAGCCGGACCGCCTCGTCGAACGCCCACAGGTCGCGGATCAGCGCCGCGGCGTCGTTGTTGTGGCCGGCTACGTCGGTGTTCTCGGTCTCGACCAGCAGTACGAACCCGTTGGGGCTCGCGTCGGACAGCACGCGTATGGCGGCCGCAGCCATCTGCGCCAACGATGGCTGCTCGGCGGGGTCGCGGTCCAGTTCGGAGTCCAGGTCGATGTCGGCAAACAGGCCGAGCAGGCGACCGCCCCCGGCGGCACTCAACTCGTCGGGCGTGGTCGCCACCTGGTAGCCGCGCTGCTGCAACTCGGTCAGCACATCTCGACCGTCGGTCCGCTTGCCGCCGAGAGCCTCCACCGGTAGGAAGTAGTCGCGACCACCGCCCAGCAGCACGTCCGGCTCGAGCGCGGCGAGCTGATCGACCAGGACCTGCGAGTCGCTGCGGTTCCTGGCGTGGACGCTAAATGCGGCCGGAGTGGCGTCGTATATCGTGGAGGTAGTGACCAGCCCAATCCGCTTGCCGCTGGCCTTCGCAGCTTCCATCACCGTGGTGGGTGATTGGCCGTCCGGCGTCATGCCAATGGTGCCAATGGTCGTCTTCGAGCCGGTCGACATCGCACTACCGGCCGCGGCCGAGTCGGTTGCGATGGTCGTCGCAGCGTGGGTGGTCATGAGCCCGAAGGAACCCCGTCCAAAGACGGTATCGGTCACGGC
The DNA here is from genome assembly GCA_963765765.1 of uncultured Chloroflexia bacterium. Lineage (GTDB taxonomy): Bacteria > Chloroflexota > UBA6077 > UBA6077 > JACCZL01 > CAVXYC01. The sequence goes on from CAVXYC010000001.1 coordinate 125,012, forward strand.
GAATGACTCGTCGCGCAGCTGTCGGCTGGCGTACCGGCCAAGCTCCCATTGGGCGGCGCCGGTGCCATCGGCGAACATGATGATGACGGTCTGCGGCAGGCTCGGTTCCTGGGCGCGCACGGTCGCCCCTGTCTCTCCGACCGAAGCGACTGTGAGCAGCACCAGAAGCGCGGACAGTGCCAGCCTTACCAGGGTGAAGCGTCGGGTCCGTTCTATCTTCAACATCTCTGGCTTTCCTTCCACGAGACCGACCCATCGTAGCCGTCTCGATGCGGCCAGTCTACTGTCTCGATCACGGAGAAGCTGTGCCATCCGGAACAGCGGGAGTGTTCCCCGGGGGACAGTTGAGCCCAGTCTGGTCCTACTTGAGCCGGAGGACGTTGTAGATGCGGGTGGGCTCGTAGAAGCCCTTCAGGTCGAGGCTGCCGACCAGCTCCGCCTCGACCAGTGTCTCACAGCGGGGTAGACCGGCTGAGTGACCAGCACCTGGCCGTCCCCGGCCTCGGAGGAGACACGGGCAGAACGGTTTTTGACCGGGCCGATCGCGGCATAGTTGTAGCGACCATCGAACCCAATCTGGCCGACATTTCGCGTAGCCCGGGTCGATACCGGCATTCGGTTGTGAATCGGCGCCATTAGCTCATTGAGCGTGGTCGTAATGACGGTCGCCGTCCCACCGGGATAGTGTTTCGTCGGCGGCTGATGCAGCCCGGATTCACGAGAGCGGGTAATGGGGTGGCGCGCGGGGTTGCCTCGACGCGTTGCTGGGCAGGTGTCTCCAAGGTGATCCCGGATCCGACACGCGCTTTCAGACAGCTCGGAAGCTCGCTGCCGCTCGCAACGTGCACCCGCAACAATTGGTGACTGACGTCGAGAGTCGTATCGCGTTGACTACGCAATCCGCGGGCTCCCTTGACAACGTTCAGCTATGACGGGACTATGCTGCGCTCTACAGCTGCGACGCGAGTGGCGCAGACCGGGGGGCCGCCCCGTTAATCCAGGTTGGTAACCCCGTCTAGGACTAACTCACGGAAGTGAGCGCCGACCGCGATCGGGGTGACCTGGTCCTTGGACGGGTCAGACCCCGCCTGGGTCCAGTGCTGGAATTCGAACTGCTGGGCGACAAAGGGGCCGAAGTTCTCCCGCGGCGAAACGGGGAGTCCGTATCGTTTGATGGCCGCGTCAATACCCCAGCGTGCGTCCGGTGGCGCGAGGAACGCGGCTCGTTTAGGCGGGGTCGGTGAGCGAGCATATGAATCGTCCTGCCGATGTCCGGGCGGGGCTAAAATCGTCAGCCTCGGAGCACGCGCCAGCCCTTATCGCGGCTGCCGAAAAGACGGACCAACCATTCTGTCCCCAGGGAGACAGTGCCGTTGTATTCCGTGAGATATGGGACGATGTCCCACGCGCCTACCATGGGACCTGAAAGCAGGAACCAATTGGAGGTCAGGACATGAACGTATATGGAGACCGACGATCTGCGACGGGGGCACTGGAGCCAGAGGTATCGCCGTGGTCGAAGGGAAGCCTTCTCAAGCAGCGCCGGACCAAGATCGTCGCGACACTCGGTCCGGCTTCGATCGATGCCGACGTCATCGCGCGACTCATTAAGGCCGGCGTCGACGTCTTTCGACTCAACATGTCTCACGGCCATCATGAGAGTCATCGCACTGCCCACGAGCGGGTCCGAGCGGCGGCATCGCATCTCGGTAGGCCAGTTGCGATCCTGGCCGACCTCAGCGGACCCAAACTTCGGGTGGGCCAGTTCGCCGGTGGGAGTATCGAGCTGGTCGACGGACGCGCGGTAGTCGTTACGACGCGCCCTATCACGGGCGAACCGGGGCTGATCCCCTCACAGTATCAAGCCCTCGCCCAGGACGTGCGTCCTGGTGACCGTATTCTGCTCGACGATGGCCTCATGGAGTTGCGGGTCGAGTCGGTGGAGGGGACCGAAGTGGCGTGCACGATCGTGAACGGCGGCATCTTGAAGGACCGCAAGGGCATGAATCTGCCCGGCGTTAACGTCTCGGCGCCGGCCTTCACCGAGAAGGATCGCGAGGACGCGCGCTTTGCCCTAGAGATAGGGGTGGACTATATGGCTCTCTCGTTCGTGCGCCGCGCTTCCGACCTGGACGAACTGAAGGCGCTTATCGCGGCGGATGGCCGCCCAACGCACGTGATCGCCAAGATCGAAAAGCCTGAGGCGCTAGAGGCCATGGACGAGATCATCGACAGGTGCGATGGCATCATGGTTGCCCGCGGTGACATGGGCGTGGAATTGCCGCCCGAGATCGTGCCGATCGCGCAACGCCAGCTCGTGGCCCGGGCGCGGGCAAAGAACAAGCCTGCCATCGTCGCCACACAGATGCTGGAATCTATGATCGAGCATCCCCGGCCGACACGGGCCGAGGTCTCTGATGTCTCGACGGCCGTATTTAGCGGCGCGGATGCGGTGATGCTATCCGCCGAGACAGCGACTGGTGCATACCCTGTCCCCGCCGTGGAGATGATGGATCGAGTGGCTCGACAGGTCGAAGGGCGAATGTGGGACGAGGGAGCGTTCGGCTCCATTACCGCTCAAGATATCGTGTCACCCCCACTCCAGCTACAAGCCGCGTTTGGCCGCGCGATCGCCCAGCTCTCCCGCGACCTGAGCGTGCGGAGCATCGTGGTCCTGTCCCATAGTGGTGCCACGGCTCTAGCTGTGACCGCCGCCCGGCCAGCAGCGCCCATTCTCATGGTGTCCTCCGACGTGGGGACGTACCGCCGAGCGAATCTCCTCTGGGGCGCACTTCCCATCCACGCGGATGCCGACGATCTCCGTCATCCGCAAGCGTTCGCCCGAAAGCTCGTGGTGGGACTCGGCCTCGCCAGCCCAGATCAATACATTCTGATGATCACGGGTTTCCGGGCCACCGCGGAAGCCGCCCCGACCGTCACGGCGTTACGTATCTGAGCGGAGGTCCGGGGATTAGCGGGGCCGCATTGAGACTACTTGAGACGGAGAACGTTGTGGACACGGACGGTGTCCTGGAATCCCTTGAGCTCGAGGTCTCCGACGGGCTCCACTTCGATGAGGTCCCGTACCGCGGTGTAGACCGGCTCGCTGATCAGGATCTGCCCATCGCCGGCTATGCTGCACAGGCGGGCCGAGCGATTCGTCACGCTGCCAATTGCGGCGTAATCCCAGCGGCTTTCGAACCCGATCCTTCCGAGCGTGGCGAATCCGTGGTCGATTCCAACCCCGAATCCCAGCTTCCGGCTTCCACCTAGCTTTTCGCGCCACCTCTCGGTGCGCTCTAGCATCTGTTCCTGCATCTTCACCGCCATCGTGACGGCCCGCTCCTGCGGATTGGGCTGCTCGATCGGGTCATTGAAGAAGACCATCAGGCCGTCTCCGGTGAACCGCTCGAGCGTGCCCTCATAGAAGTCGATAAGCTCCCCGAGGACCTTGTGATAATCGTTGAGCACGCCGATAACGTCTTCAGGCTCCGCCCTGGCTGCAAAATCGGTGTACCCGCGCAGGTCGCAAAACACGACCGTAATTGCTCGTCGACGGCTATCCAACAGCGTCTCGTCGCCGGATGTCATGATGAGCTGAGCAACCTGCGGCGGGAGATAGCGTCGGAGCCGACCGAATCGCTGTAGCTCATCGACTTGTTGTCTCACGCGGGCGTCTAGAGTTCGGTTCAGCTCATCCAATTCATCGTGCAGTGCCTTGATCCGCAGCATCGACCTGACACGGGCCACCAGCGCGTCTGGATCGACCGGCTTCGTAATGTACTCGTCGGCGCCCGCCTCGAGACCGACGACGATATCGGATGATTCCGCCTTGGCGGTGACCATGATGATCGGGATAAACGGGAGTGATTGATCACGCTTCAGCTCGCGGCAGACCTGAATTCCGTCGACTCTTGGCATCATGATGTCCAGCAAGACCACGTCGGGCTGTTCGGCACGAGCTACAGCCAGCGCCTGTTCGCCGTCCCCGGCTGTTAACACCTCGTAAGCCCGTGCTAATCGGTCGCGTAAGAACATCACCGCGTCGGGATTGTCGTCGACGATGAGTATTCGCGGCGGAGTTCTCACGATAGATGCTCCCGAATCTTGGCCAGGAGGGCTGCCGGATCAAATGGCTTCGCCAGATAATCGTCGCAACCGGCCTCCAGCGCATTGCGGTCATCCCCGCTCCACGCAAAGGAGGTGACGGCGATGATCGGGATGTGGCGGAGTGCCGGGTCGGCTTTCATCCGCCGCGCCGCCTCGTGGCCATTCAGGCGGGGCAGCCACAGCTCCATCAGGATAAGGTCGGGTGAGCATGACGCTGCCAGTTGTATGCCCGCTTCTCCATCTCCCGCCTCGATGATCTCGTAGTCCTTCTTCAAGCGGTCACTCAGGGCCAGGCGGCTGTCTTCCTGGCTATCAACGACCAGAATAACCTTGTTCATGCTGTTGCCGCCTGCTGGTCGGTCCGGATCGGCAGCGTGAACCAGAAGGTAGAGCCTTTCCCCAGGGTCGACTCCACCCAGATCTGGCCACCGTGAAGCTCGATGATTGCCTGAGCGATGTGGAGCCCGAGCCCCGTGCCGCCCTTCTCGCGCGTGCTCGAGCTGTCCACCTGGTAAAAGGGCTCGAAAATGTCCTTGAGATGAGCTTCGGAAATCCCAGGGCCGGTGTCTCGCACGGAGCCGGTAAATGTCGCGTCATCGGCCTTTACCTCGACACGAACCTCGCCAGCCTGAGTAAATTTGATCGCGTTGCCGACCAGGTTGCGCACTGCCCGGGTGATCATTCGCTCGTCACCGCGTCCGATCGGCAGAGGCTGGAGTGAGGTTTTTAGACTCAGCCCAGTCCCGGCAGCCAGCGGTTCGACGAAGTCTAGTGCGGTCTGAACGATACCCGGCCACGAGTAGTCCTCTATCTTGAGGTCATATGTGCCGCCTCGATCTTGGTGAGATCAAGGACTTCATTGATTAGACCCATGAGATGATGGCTGGCGTTCAGGACCCGCGTCAGTCGGTCAGGAACTTCCTGTTCCGGCACATAACCCTCGAGAACGTTCCGGGTGTGATTCACGATGACGTTCAGTGGATCTCGCAGCTCATGCGACATGTTGGCCAGGAAACGAGTCTTTCGCTGGCTGGCAATCTTGAGTTCCGCACTCGTATCCTCAAGCTCACCGAACAGACGCGCGTTCTGCATCGCCAGCGCTGACTGGCCGGCGAAGGCTTGGAGCAGCTCAGTCACGGCCGGCGGGAAGAGGCCCGGCTGGCGGCGTGCGACGACCAGGCCTCCGATGACCCGGTTCTCCACGAGTAGCGGGACGGCCAGGAGCGAGCGCATACCGGCCGCGATCAGCTCCTCGCGCAGTCGCCCCGCGTAGCTACCCGCTTCGGCAATGTCGACGATCTGCACAGCCGCGCGCTCCTGCGCGGCCCGCCCGACCGCCCCTTCTCCCAGACCGATCGGTGCGTCCGCCAGCTTCTCGGTCAACCCGGGTTGGCTTGTGCTGGTGCTGCGCAGGCGGAACTCCCCGGTCGACTCGTCCAGCTCGTAGATAGCGCCGCCGTCGGCTCCCGAAAGCTGGACGGCATGCTCCACAATCGTCGGGAGCACTGCCTCGAAGTCGAGCGTCGAGCTGACTGCTTGGCTGACGTCGCTCAGCCCCCGCAGCTCATGGATCCTCTGCGCCAGCTCCTCGAACAGGCGGGTCAGCTCGAGGGCGATCACGATTTGATCGGCGAACGTCTCGAGCATACCGATCTGATCGTCGGTGAAGGGCTTGGCCTGTTCGCGCCCGATGGAGATGACACCGACCGCCTCGCCGTCGCGCTGGATTGGCGTTGACAGCGCGCTGAGATGCCCAATTTCGACGCGCTCGCTCTGCGCATACTTCGCCGCACCGCTCGCGGAGAGGTCAGGCTCGTTGATCGTATTGACTTCGGCGGCCGCGCGCCCGGTGATCCAATCCCGGCTGATGGGGCGCCCGACACCAACTTCCGGTGCGAACGTGCCGTACCCCGCTACTCGCCTCAGGGCGTCGCCCTTGCGCAGCCAGATCGAGGATCCATCAGCCTCGCACAGGCTTGCCGCCTTCTCGGCCACCGCCTCTAGCACGGCCTGACGGTCAGACGGCGACCCCGCGATGATGCGTAGCACCTCGCTAATGGCCGTCTGGCGCTTCAGGCTCTCGTCTCGCTCGCCCAACGCCTCGGTGAGCTCAGCGGTCCGCTCCTTGACCTGCTGCTCGAGTGTGGCGCGTTCCTCCCGAAGCTGGGCGCTCATGCGGTTGAACTCGGCCGCCAGCGCCTCCAGCTCGTCGCCGGTCTGCAGGTCGATGCGCTGTTCCAGGTCGCCCGCGCCGATCCGAGCTGCGCCCTGCTGCAGGGCGCGAATCGGTCTGACCATCGCGCGCGCCAGGAGCAGGCTGGCTAGCGCCGATAGGATGAGACCACACAGCAGCAAGATGGCGGTCCGCACCACCGATCCGTAGAGCGGCGCCAGCGCCTCCTGCTCCGGTTGCTCCGCGATGACCGACCAGCGTAGTGGCTCGATCGTGGCGTGCGCGCTGAGGGCTTCCGGTCGGCACGCGTCGCGGGGCAAACCCGGCGCGGCGCCGGGCTCCCGCCCGAGCGCCGCGGCAACCTGCGGGCAGGAGCTGAGATTGAGTCTCTGGTACATCAGGTTGATGTCGTGGTGCGCCACGAGCTGGCCCTGTTCGTCGACGACGAACGCGCGGCCGGTCTGGCCGATCTTGATCCGATCGATCACGTCGCGGACGTAGGTGAGGTTCACCTCGGCTACCGTCACCCCCTGCCGAGCCCCCCGCCCGCGCACCGCGATGGTCATGTACGGCTCGTACCGGTCACGCAGGTACATCGCGCTGAAATACGGCTCCGCAGCGGGCCTGACGAACCTGTCATCCCGACTGAAGTCGATACCGCTGTCGACGACATTCATCGTGAGTCGTGAGACGCGGAGTCGTTCGATGCCAGCCTCGTCCAGATGGCTCAGCTCGGTGATTGACGGCACGAGCCGCAACAGGCTGAGGTAACCGACGAGACGCTCATGCTCCGCTTCCGAGCCCGCCAGCGGCACCGGCTGCAGCGCCCATTCGATCTGGCGGTGAATGTCCAGCACGAACTGGTCGATTCGCCCTGCCGCGTCGCTCGCCTCCTGGCGAAGCAGCTCCCCTCGACTCTCGCGGATCTGCACGTTCGTGAAGTACAGCTCGACTAGGCTGCTCGTCACGAGTGCGCCACTTACCAGCAGGACGATGATCCCGACGTACTTCCAGAAGATCTGGGGTGTCCGCCGGCGCGGGCGCCCCGCCTGGCGCTCTCGGGCTAGCATCTCGGCATCCCCAGTGGGCCGTCTAGCACCTCGTCAACCTGGGCACGCAACGAGCGCGGGATCGTCAGTCCAAGGTCCTGCGCGGTGCGCAGGTTGACGACCAGCTTGAACTGTTGAGCTTTCTCGATCGACAGCTCGGCCGGCTTGGCACCATTGAAGATTCGATCGACGAGGGCCGCGGCGCGGTGATAGCGCTCGACGAAGTCGGGCCCGTACGCCATTAGTCCGCCGCGATCGGCGAAGTTAGGCACCCCGTAGATGCTGGGCAGCCGAGCCGCGGCGGCGCAATCCACAATGGTGCTGCTATTAGAGTTGAGAATCGTCGAGGCAAAGGCCGCCAGCGCCTCGACGCGCTCAAGACGAGCCCGCGCGAAGGCAGTCGGAATCTGGTCCGGAGCGCTGACCCCGAGCGAGACGATCTCGAGACCCAGCCGCTCGGCCACGGTCTCGGTCTCCTGCCACTCGCCACAGTCGCCGGCGTTAAGCGGGTTCCACAGTATCCCCACGCGGCGGACATCCGGCATGAGCTCCTTGAGCAGCTCAAGCCGCTTGCCTGCAAGCTCCTTGGCGCCTGACGCCAGGCCGGTGATGTTCCACTCCTTCCCAGTTTCGTCCATCTCCAGCGGCGCCCGCTCGGGGGCGTTGCAGCGCGGTGAGCGTGTCTCGGGGGACACAGCTTCGTCCCACTCCCCGGGCATGGCCAGACTTCTCACGATTCCGGATCCGACCGGATCGCTGCCGCTACTCACGATAGGGATGCGCTTCTGGGCAGTGGCCATCTTTGCCTGCTCGCTAGCCTGAGTGCCGAACGCGACGATGACGTCGAAGTCGTCTCGGACCACCTGCTCGGCTAGGGTCTTCAACGTCTCGGTGTTGCCGTCGGCGAAGTAGCGCTCCACGACGACATCTTCCCCGAATGCAGCCCGCAGCCGGCGCAGCTCGGCCTCGAACTCAACGAGCTCGGGGGGCGGGATCGTCCGCTCGGGCGTTGTCGAGGTAGGCCACGCGGCGCATCGTGGCCGGTTGCTGGGCCCCAGGAGGCGAGAACATCGACCTGGTAAACGCTACGCTAAGACCCAGCAGCAGCAGCGCGGTGACGCTAGCCAGCAGGAGCTGACGACCCCGACCACGAAGCGCTGCCCTCAGCCACTGCATCCCAGGTTCGCCAGCTACGCGGCTCATGCCCCGCTCTCCCCGCCTGCCAGCGTCTGCGGAATGACCAATCTGAACCGCCTCGGTTTCTCGACGGGGAGCTGAGATGGCTTCGCGCCATGGGTGGCCTCGATCGACTGGGTCCCAAAGGCGACAATGGCCTCGAGATCGAGAGCCGCCAGCTCCTCAGCAAGCTCACCCAGCCTGGAGACGGCGCCCTCCGCGTATCGGTACTCGAACGCGATGGTCTGACCTTCGATGTAGCCGAGCTCACGAAGCTGATCGCGGAATGCCTCAAGCTCTCCGGGGCGAGAGCCTGGTGAACCGGGATCGAGGTACCCGATCCGCCGGATCCTGGTGGCGACGTCTGTCTGAGGTGGCACTTGCCCGCCCCGCACGAGCGGCAGAGTCACCAGGCCTATCGCTACGCCGGTAATGCCTCGGAGGAATACACGGCGGCCCTGGGAACGACCGATACGAAGGCTGGATCCTAAGGCTGAGCTTGCGAGGTGTCCGCCCGTCATACTCGCACTCACCGTCGAGGCGCTTCTTGGCCGCGGAACGGCAAGGATCCTTTCTGTCGGCGTCTGCTCCTAGGTCGGCGCCGCGTCCGCACCTACTCTACGACTGCGGATGCCCTGCATGTTATCCCCATGGGGACAGTATTTCTGTCGCTCCTGGAACAGAATTGGCGAAATTCTCGACTGGTTGGAGGTGCGCAGGTCATTCGTCGGGGAAACTTACCCAGCACTTGAGCGCATCCGGGTCCAGAACAACGATATGGCGGCCCCGACGGTTAATCGCACCCTCGTCTTCGAAGAATCCGAGCAGCTCGTTCACACGAGGCCGCCGCCCGCCAATCATGCTCGCCAGCTCTTCCTGGGTGAGCGAGACCTGGATCTCGACCGCACCGTCGGTCAGCTGCCCCTGCGTGTTGGCTAGCTCGAGCAGCTTCCTTGCCAGTCGACCACGGAGGCGAACAAACATCAACGCGCTCACGTCTTCGGTGAGCCGACGGATGGTCCGGGCCAGCGCGGAGAGCAGCGCCTCGGCAACGGTTGGCTCACGCCGCAGGAGATCCAGGAAATCGGCGCGACTCAAAGTGGCCGTCTCGACGTCTTCCAATGCGATGACCGTCGCGGAGCGCGGCCCGCCATCCAGCAACGTCAGCTCGCCGAACATCTCGCCCGGACCGACGATGGTAAGCACGGCGTCTTCACCGGTCTCGGCTGAAGCCAGGATTTTGAGACGTCCCTGGCGGACCAGGTGGAGCGTTTCGCCTGGGTCGCCCTGGTGGAAGACCACCTCGTTGCGCCGGTAGCGGCGGCGGCTCAGGCGCGCGGTGAGTGCCCGTCGAGCCTCGTGTGCGAGGCCGTGCAGGATAGGCGATTCGCGGAAGAGATCCGACTCCGCCTGCTCCATCTCGTCGACAAGTATAACGGCACTCACACTATCCAGGGCCCTGGCTACGAAGCAATCGGGCGCTTGTCCATTGAACTTCTCCTGCACGTCAGCTGTCCCCAATCGGACAGCGCAATGGTCCCCGGGAGCATGGTCGTAGTCGCCGACTTAGCTCACGCTGTGGGCATCACAGTCGGACGCACAGCCTGAGCTGATTGATCGACAGGCAGGTGGCCGAAGGATGAAAGGAAGTACGGAAATGGCCTGGAATTTTCTCGAACCGATCGCCACGATGCCCGGGCCCCAGTTTCTCCTGCTGTACGGGTGCGTTATCGCCCTGACGCTCGCGCTCTGTCGCTGGGTGGTGCGTCGCCCGGATCTGGACCGCGGAGCTGCCGCCACTACCGATTACATCCGAGCCGAATCCATACGAGATCGCGTACCTCCGCGGCGGCGCGAATGAGCTGTCGCGGCTACTCATATTCAGCCTGATGGAGCGAGGGTATCTCTCGATTGTCGATCCGAAGAAGCACCAGATTCAGTGGGCGCGGGAGCATCCGGATTCCGCGCGGTTGACCCCCATCGAACTTACCATGCTCCGATCGTTTTCGGAGCCTCGTGAAACTCGGGAGGTGTTCCACGGTATTTCAGACCGGATCGAGCTTCACTGCGCGATCTACCGAGAGCGCCTTGAGGCACATGACCTGCTCGACTGGCGTGACGAACGGCAGGGCCATGTCCGGGGAGTGCGCCTGGCGGGCGCGGCCGTCATCCTGTGCCTGGGGATCTTCAAGTTGCTGGCCGCGACCGCAGCGGGTCACGCCAACATCGGCTTCCTCATCATCATGGCGGGCATGTCGCTTGTGGTGCTGGCGCAAGTAACCAAGTCGGCCTCGCCTCAGTAGCCGAGGACAGGACTACGTGGAACGACTCCGACTGGCGTACGGGAGTCAGCCGTCGGAGAGAGCCACGATGTCTATGAACGGGGCGGAGCCAGCGGCGCTGCTCTTCGTCGGCCTCTTCGGCCTGGGGGCGCTCGAGGGAATCAGCCACGAGATCTACGCGGAGCTATTCCCTAATGTGAGCTCGGGGCGGAGTATGAGCGGGGGAACCGAGGGTTGCGGAGCCCGGGTGTGGCGGCTGTGGCGGCTGTGGTGACTAGGGCACCGGAGACGACCTCGGTTACTGCTACCCGCGCTTGGGGTGTTGGGCTGGGGTATCGCCAACCGTTCCGAGCCGAGCCTCTTCCGTCAACGGCGTGCGGTCGACCTTCTGGAGATCACGCTGGATCACTACCTCGACGCGTCGAGCGAGAACGAGCAGGAGCTGAAATTGCTCGCCGAACACTTCACGCTCATCCTCACGGACTCAACCTCTCCCTGGGCAGCGCCGAAGGGCTCGATGAAGAGTACGTTCAGCGGGTAGCCCGGCTGGTGCGACGGCTGGACCCACCGTGGTGGAGCGAGCACATCGCCTTCACCCGAGCGGGCGGTCGTGAGATCGGCCACCTTGCCCCACTACCGTACACGCGCGAGGCAGTTGACGTGGTGTGCCAGAACATCGCGGAGCTACGTCGCCACCTCGACGTGCCCCTCATTCTCGAGAACATCAGCTACACGGTTGACCTGCCCGGTGGGGAGATGACCGAAGCAGAGTTCATCGCGGAAGTGGTGGAACGCGCCGATTGTGGGCTGCTGCTCGACGTCATGAACCTGCACGCCAACGCCGTCAATCACGGCTACGATCCCGAGCGATTCCTGGAGCGGATCCCGCTCGAGCGCGTGGTGCAGTTGCACTTTGTTGGAGGCCACTGGTCTCATGGCGTGATGGTGGACAGCCACTCGCAGGCAACACCCGAGGGAGTGTGGACGTTACTGGAGGCCGTCCTGTCCCGTGCACCCGTCAAGGGCATGATCCTGGAGCGGGATCAGAACATTCCGCCGTTTCAACAGCTCATCGGTGAGCTAGAGCGTGCGCGGGTTATCGGAAGGCGGCACGGACGATGGGCTTAGCGCGGGTCCAATGGCTGCTCGCCCAGCTTTACACTGACGCAAACCTACGGGAACGCTTCTTCGCCGACACTCACGCGGTGAGCGAAGAGTACGGGCTTTCGCCTGACGAGGCGAAGCACCTGTGCCAGCTCTCGGCGGCACAGGTCACCTTCTTCGCTGACTCGCTGCGACGCAAACGGCTCAACGCTGCCGCGAAATTGCTGCCGCTCTCGGTCTATGCCCTTGGCAAACGCTTTGCTGAGCTTTTCACGGAGTTCGCCGATACATTCGTGCCGAGTGGCACCAATAAGCAGCGTCAAGACGCCAGAGCATTCGCCAGCTTTATCGAAGGCATCGCGCGGGGCCGTCAGATCGGTCCGCCCTGGGTGCTCGAGCTGATACGCTACGAGGCCGCGGAGCTGGCCGCGGCAGACCCCACCAGCCACTGCGTCATCCGCTGGTTTCGCGAGCCAATCAGCATGCTGATGCAGCGATCCGCCGAGGATCTCCAGGCGTGGCACGAACCCTCGCGGCCCACACTGGCGATCTGGTGTCGCCTCTCACCACGCCGTCGACCCTGGCATATCGCCGTGTCACTCCCTCACTTCTAAAGTCGAAGCCGCTCGGTGTTATGTGTATGTGAGCGCCGGGTTCCTGCTTGGTGTGCGTCTGACGCACCTCTCTGCCGGACGCCAACCTTTCTGGTTCCAAATTTAAGTCGCACGCAATATTCCTCGAGCCAGCCTGTCGATTTGGCGCCTCTCTGTTCGACTTCCTGATAACAACCCGCGGGGAGGACTCGATGAACAAGGTGCTCTGGACGCTACAGGTGCTACTCGGACTTTTCTACGCGCTCGCCAGCGGTATGCCGAAGCTGGTGTTTCTCGATCAGCTACCACCGGCCCCGATACCGCTGCCCGTTCCGTTCGTACAGTTTATCGGCGTTTGCGAAGTGCTTGGTGGACTGGGCTTGATCTTGCCCGGCCTCACTCGCATCCAGCCCGGTCTCACGCCCCTGGCGGCCGCGGGGCTCGTGATCATCACAATTGGAGCCACGGGCTACAACCTTTTAGCTGGAATGCCGGAGAGCGCAGTGTTCGCGGCGGTCATTGCGCTACTGGTTGCGTTCGTCGGCTACGGTCGTTGGAAGCTGCTACCGCACCGTGCTCGCCCCAGTGTAGGAGAAGCTAGCGCGTACGCACTCTAGCTATGCACAACCTCGCAATAGCCTGCGTCCATTGGACGCAGGCTATTCATTTAGAGATCAAACCAACTGTCTCTGTTTTCCCTAGCGGGTTAGCCCGGGCGAGCCGCGCAGGTGGGTGGGCCAAACGAGCTGGCCGGCCAGCAAGCACCGGGACCGCCGACATCCTGTCGGCCCGGCCGCCGAGGCCGTACTTCAGCCGATGCTCCACGCATCACATGAGGAAGTCGCTAGAACGCGGCCGAGGGCCGGGCCGACAGGATGTCGGCGGTCCCTGACTCAGTCTTGTCGATTCAGTCATACCTATTCGACTCACTGATAACACCACGCAGGGAGGAACGGGATCATGAATACGGTACTGTGGGCACTTCAGATATTTCTTGGGCTCTTCTTCGCGCTGGCCAGCGGCGCACCGAAGCTTTTCCTACCAATCGAAGCTCTTCCGATGCCGATACCGATTGCGCCGGAGGTGCTGAAGCTCATAGGCGTGCTCGAGGTCCTCGGCGGCTTGGGAATGATTCTTCCTGGACTCACACGGATTCAGCCGGGCCTGGCACCGCTGGCCGCTCTTGGATTGACGCTCGTTGCGCTCGGTGGCGCGACGTACCAATTCATGGCCGGGCAGCCTGAGAGCGGTGTGTTTGCCATCGTCATCGCGCTGCTGTGCGCGTTCATCGCCTACGGTCGCTGGCAGCTCGTTCCGCACCGCGGCCGCACATCCGCCAATGGAGCCAGCGCTCGCTCGATCTAGCTACATGCTGAGAACCCGATCATTTGTCGGCGCCTTAGGGCGCCGACTTCTCATTCCGGCGGTAGTTGAGCGGATCTATTTCGCCGACATAGGGTGAGCCATCGTGGCGGAAATACTGTCGACACGCCGAGCATGAGTAGTCCGGTCATCGTCCGAGATCGTGCATCCCCCGAGCTCGACCAGGCCGCGTCCGGATTTCTCCAGAAGTCCGGGAGCAGGCATTCCGTAGGCAATACGCACGAGACGCCCTTTGCAATCAGTACAACGCGGGTTTCGCATCGCCCCGCCTTTCTTCAACGAATCCACTGGGCCCATCGCGAATGAGTCTACATCGACCCCTTGATATGTGACCATATAGTCACGTATCATCCAAGACATGGACAAGGTATTCAGGGCGTTAGCGGATCCTACGCGGCGGAGCCTGCTGGATGAGCTGTTCAAACAGGACGGCCAGACGCTCAGTGCGCTTCAGCAGCGACTGACCATGACGCGTTTCGGCGTGATGAAACACCTGCGAGTGCTCGAGCAAGCAGGCCTGGTCACAACGAAGCGGCGTGGTCGCGAGAAGCTTCATTTTCTGAACGTCGTCCCGATTCGGCTGGTTCACGACCGCTGGGTGAGCAAGTACGCTGAGCCCTGGGCCGCCATGCTCAGCGAGCTCAAGAAAGACATCGAGGAGAACGTGATGGAGAAGGTATTCGAGATCTATATCAAGACCACGCCAGAGCGACTCTGGGAGGCAATAACCAATACGGACATGCGAGCGAAGTACACATTTGGCATGCGAATCACGTCCGACTGGGCGCCAGGCTCCCGCTACGAGGGGGTGGCAAGTGCACCGCCTACGCCTATGGTGGAGGGTGAGAACCTCGAGGTGGATCCGCCGCGACGCCTTGTTCAAAGCTTGCGCGCGCTCTGGAGCGACGATGTGAAGGCGGAGGGCACGTCACGAGTGACCTGGGACATCACGCCTGTTGGTGATTCGTGTTGTCTGAAAGTGACGCACGATCAGCTTCGCGAGGGCGCCAACGACCAGCTCTACGGTGGCTGGCCAATGATTCTCTCCGGCTTGAAGACGCTGCTGGAGACCGGAGAGAAGCTCACCACGCCTGGCTCGCTGATGTACACCTAAAGTCGTGCATGGGGCACCGTGCAGCTCCGCCTGCCAGCGGCCGCCGGCGCCCCGTCTTTCCAGCGAAGAGCTACAGAAAAGCCGATTTGCAGCACGCTTCTTGCGCTCCGGTCGAAGTCGATGTCAGACCGATCACACGTTATTGAACCCGTGCTGGAGCGGTGCGGTCAGTTGTTGATGTGGTCGCGTCGCTGCATGGCGGTCATGCGAACAGAGGTTATGGGGAGCAGATGATGCAGTTAGAGATCGGGAGCGAGGAGCGGTCACTGTTGATAGATGTCCTGGACTCCGCCTACCGAAATTTGAAGGAAGAAATCAACAAGACTGAGACGTATGATTTCAAGAATGAGCTCAAGGGCCGTGAGGCCATTCTCTTGAGCCTTCTCGATCAGCTCAGAGCGTTATCGCACACCTAGGCTGCTATTCGACGTACTGGCTCGCCGTTTCAATTCACGTCAGCAACACATACGGCGCCTCAAGGATCTCCCGCACTCGTCGCAGGAAGGCGGCCGCCGGGGCGCCGTCGTTGATGCGATGGTCAAAGGCTAGGCTGAGCGTCATCTGCTCTCGTGGAACAACCGCGTCACCTACAACGGCTGGGCGGCGGGCGATGGCGCCAACACCAAGAATCGCGGCCTCAGGCGGATTCACGATGGGTGTGAAGCTCTCCACACCGTAGGCGCCGAGATTGGTGATGGTGAACGTGCCGCCTGTGACGTCGTCGGGACTTATGCGCCCGGACTTTGCCAGGTCTGCAAGTCGGAGAAGATCAGCGGATAACTGGTGGAGCGGTCGCGAGTCAGCCTGACGCGGCACAACGACTACCAGACCGTCATCCGTCGCCACGGCTACGCCGACATTGATCTCGCTGAGGATCTCTATGGCCGGCGGAGTGCGATCGGTCCAGCGTGCGTTGAGCGTCGGATGCTCGGCCAGCGCAAGTCCGCATGCTTTGGCAATCATCGCGTCGTACACCAGACGCGCGCCGTAACGCCGCTCGAACTCGGGGCTGATCTGTGCTTGGAAGCGCACGGCCTCAGCCATGTCCACGGTTGACGTCAACGTCACTCTCGCGACGCTTCTTGCTGACGCGGCCATGCGCTCCGCGGTGACCCGTCGCACCCGGCCGAGTGGCTCGAGGCGAGCTTCCGAGGCAGTCGCCGCAACTGGGACTGCCTCCGCGGGCGGAGTCATTGTCGGCTCGCTGCCCACGGCTGCGTTCACATCATCCGCTGTGATTCGGCCGCCGGGGCCCGTTCCGACTATCAATGCCAGGTCAAACGCCATGCTCCTCGGCCAGCTTGCGCGCCAGTGGCGAAGCCATGATGCGCTCGCTCGGTTGTGACGTTGGAGCGGTCACGGCGGCCGATTTCACATCGCGTTCCACCACTCGACCGCCCGGTCCAGAGCCCGCGAGTGCGAGCGCGTCAACGCCCAGCTCACGAGCCACCCTTCGGGCTCGTGGAGATGCGAATCGACGCTCGGCAACGGGCGAAACCTTTGCTACGGAGACTTGCGGCGACGCTGCTGGAGCGCTGACCGCGGCCGGCGTTGTGGAGGCGGGGGCACTGACTATCTCATCAGCTTCGCCGATGAATCCGATTGTTCCCCCAACAGCTACCGTCTCTCCAGCCGTCGCGGCGATGGAGAGGAGTACTCCCTCGTATGGCGAGGGGACTTCCAACGCGGCCTTGTCTGTCTCCACCACAAGTAGCGCGTCATCCTTCGCTATCGAGTCGCCCTCCTGCTTGAGCCACTCCACTATGGTGCCCTCGTCCATGGTCAGGCCGAGGCTCGGCATGATGACGCGTTGTGCCATCGTTGTGTCCCAATCTGTCCAATCGGTGTGCTAGACTCGGCTTCCGAGTGTACAGCAGCGATGCGATTTCTGCTCTTCTCGGACCTGCATCTCGACACTCAGTTCGCCTGGTTGGCAGGGCATCCAGAGTTGGCCGGCCGGCGACGGCAGGCCCTCCGGGACACGCTCGTGCGCATTGCCGACCTGGCTGTCACTGAGCACGTGGATGCCCTGTTGTGCGGTGGCGATCTGTACGAGCACGATCGCTTCACGCCCGACACTGTAGCCTTCGTTCGCTCCGTCTTTGCTCGACTGCACCCTTTGCCGATATTCATCGCGCCGGGGAATCACGATTGGCTGGGTCCCGCCAGTCTTTACGCGCAGGCTGATTGGAGCCCGAACGTTCACGTGTTCAGCGAGGATCGGTTGACGCCCGTCACCCTGACTGATGGAGTCACTCTGTGGGGAGCGGCGCACCGAGCTCCAGCCAACACCGACGGTTTTCTCGACGACTTCGCGGTCGACCGAGGCGGCGTTCACCTGGCCCTGTTCCATGGCTCGGAGCAAGGCGCCCTGGGCTTCCAGGAGCAGGGGAAGGCGCCGCACGCGCCGTTTCGGTTGGAGCAGATTCCCGCGTCGGGTCTGCACCACGCGATGCTTGGCCATTTCCACCGTCCACGGGGAACCGAGTATTCGACCTACCCCGGCAATCCGGATCCACTGACATTCGGTGAAGAGGGCGTGCGCGGGGCGGTCATCGTTTCCCTTCTGAACAACGGAACCGTGAAGCAGGAAACGCACGACGTGGGTGCGAGCGAGCTACACAGTCTCAGCGTTGATGTGACTGGATGCGTCAGCGGGCAGGAGGTGCGCGAGCGAATTCGCGAGACCGGCCGAGGCTTGTCCGGCTTCGTCCAGCTGACGCTGGATGGCGATGTGGATCCCTCGGTGGAGCTACGGAAGTCGCAAGTGAGCGTGGACCAATTACCTGACTGTGTTGTCGTGATGCGTGCCGGGGCGCTGAGAACCGCGTATGACGTGGATGCCATCAGTCGCGAGAGTACCGTCCGCGGGCAGTTCGTGCGTGACGTTCTGGCAAGCGCAGAGCTTGACGAAGCTCGCCGGGCACTCGTGCTCACCACCGGGCTGCGGGCCCTGGATGGTCGGGACGATCTGGACCTGACGACTTGACGACGGCCGGCTGACACGCGTTCTCCTTCATGAGGCTTCCCACGATAAAGGCCGTGCATGCGTTTTGAGTCCGTCGCGGCTTACGCCTTCGGTCCGCTCAAGGATCGGCCAACTTGTGCTCGCGCCAGGCATGAACGTCATCTGGGGACCGAACGAAGCAGGCAAGTCCTCGTGGCACGCCGCGTTGTACGCCGGGCTCTGCGGGATGCGGCGAGCGCGAGGGAAGCCCACCAATGAGGACCAGCGCTTTGGCGAACGGCATCGACCCTGGGACGGTTCGAACTGGGACGTGGGCGCGATCATTCAGCTCGAAGACGGCCGGCGCATAGAGCTGCGACACGACCTGGCGGGGCGCGTGAGCTCTCGCGCCAGCGACGCCGACCTGGGGCGTGACTGCTCGGACGAGATCATTGCGGATGGCGCTCCCGATGGAGCGAGATGGCTCGGCCTGGATCGTCGGTCATTCGTGGCCACGGCATGTGTCCGCCAGGCCGATCTGATGGGCGTTCTCGATGACCCTGGCATGCTGCAAGAAGAGCTTCAGCGAGCCGCCGCCACGAGCGGAACGGACGCAACCGCCGCGGCCGCCCTCGCACGGTTGGAGCAATTTAGAGCCGAGCATGTCGGCCGCGATATCGCCAGCTCCACTCGACCTCTGCGGCGGGCTCAACGTGAGCTGGAGGCGGCGCGGCTTCATGCTGAGGCAGCGCGTCTGGAGCACGCACGCTACCTGACGCTGGCGGAACAGATCGAGCGACAGGAGCAGGTACTGAAAGCCCTTTCCTCGCGGCTCCAGTCGGCCGAGTGGAATCGGGAGCAGCAAGAGATTCTGAGGCTCAAGCAACGCCGTGTCGCGGCGATAGAGCTGGCGCGGCGATTTCCGACCGGCCCGCCCTCGATCGACTCCTCAGTCCACCTGCTCACGCGGCAAGCGGCCGAGACGCTCGAAGCCTGGCGTCAACGACCAGCCGAGCGAGCACTCGACGGTCCATCGGCCGATGAGCTAAGGCGCACGCTTGATCAAGTCGCAGCGGAGCAGCCGACTCGGGGGCGACAGTCACCCAATTCATTGAGTCGCCCCGTTCTCGTGCTTGGTGGTGTGTCGCTCGTTCTTGGACTCGTCGCTGGAGTCATCGGTCAGACTGTGTTGGCCGTGATTTGCGTTGCGCTAAGCGCAGGAATACTCATCTGGACGGTGATGAATCGAGATTCTGCGAACATCATGGACGCTCCGATCGGCTCAGACGAGGCATACCGGGGCGCGCTTGAGCGCGAGATTCAGCGTCGCGAGCAAGATGAGCTCGACGCGCGCGCCGCCGCGGAGCGTAGGGAAGGCTTGCCAAGAAGCTCTTCGAGCCGTTGCCGAGCGATGCGGCGTCACGGGCTCGAGCGACGATGACCTGGCACTCGAGCTTGATGGCTGGATTGCGCTGACCCATCGAAAGCTCAGCTCGTTGAGTGACGCTGCCAGAGAGTTTGGAGAGCTGGCCAGGCAACAGGGTGACGGGACGCTCGACGAGATCGACGCAGAGCTGCGCGACCGCTTTCAGCGCCTGGAAGCATTGAGTCCTGCGCCCACGGTCGAGGGGGCAGTGAGTCAGCCAGACTCCTCAGTAGATCAGCTCGCTGATGAGATCGGCGAGACTCAGCGTCGCCTGGCGCTGCTCCAGGGCCAGCGTCTGGAGCTCGGGCAAGCGTTGTCGAGTGTGGCTGAGGCGGAGGAGCGAAGTCTAGCGGCGGAGATGCAGCTCGCACGAGTCCAAAAGCTCGAATCGGTGTTGACCGATACGCAGCGCTTTCTCACGGCGGCGCAAGACCAGGTTCACCGATCGATTGCACCGGTTCTGGCGAGCTCGATTCGCTCTCGGCTCGATCCCATCACGCACGGTCGGTACACCGACGTGCGGGTAGATCCCGCGTCGCTCGAAGTGCGCGTTCTCGATTCGGACGAGCAGTGGCGAGAGGCGGCGCTCCTCTCGCACGGAACGGCGGAGCAGATCTATCTGCTTCTTCGCGTAGCGCTGGCGGAGCACCTAACCCGGGCGGGGGAGGTCTGCCCGCTCATCCTGGACGACGTGACCGCCCACTGTGATGACGAGCGCACGCTCACTGTGCTGGATACCCTCCACGCCATCAGCCGTGAGCGGCAAGTCATTCTCTTCAGCCAGGAATCCCGTGTCCGCCAGTGGGCTGGCGCGAGCCTGGTGAGCGAGCGCGATCGGCTGGAGATGCTTGGGCAGGTGGATCCGCGCCGCGATGCCCTCACGCCAAGCCTTGGTTAGCAGTGACCCTTTGAATCGTTATGCGGCCGCGACGGGTCGCGCTAGCCACGTCGACTACCATCAGAGCACGCCCTACCCTGACGAATGCGATTCCGTCTCCGACGATCACGCAAGTCTCTGGGGGCAGCGGCTTCCTACTACGACAATCACTCCGACGTCGGTATCCTCGATACCAACACCTTCACCGACATCCAACCCGCTGCCGGTATTCGCCTCAGCGACTTCGACCCTCGGCGAGGGAACCCTGACGGTAGCGCCCGCCATCGCAGCCTCACCAACACCCACGCCAACAATGAGCGGTATGGCCACTTTAGCGGCGGGACTGCCGATACCGAGCCGGACGCCCAGCCCGACAACCCCGGCCACCGCAACCGCCACACCTACTCAGATGCGCACACCGACGCGAACCGCGGTGTCAACGAGCTCAGCTCACTCAGCGGTCCGCCGACGACCAGCCAGCAAATGCAAGGATGAGAACTGAAGCGGTTCTCGAATCCGACTTCGGGAACCAGGATGAGTGTGAGCTACGTTGTGCAGCATGGAGGCCGATAGCCAAGGACGTGCGAGCGAACGACGCCTGTATCAAGCTTAGATCCGAGGGGAACCGGAGAGCTCCCTACCACCAGAGCACGTCATCGAGCGCACCATCATCCGTCGGCAGCTCGTCGGTTTGCAGAGATGGAGACCCGAGGTATTTCCACCCGGAATCGGCGAACATCACAACGACGTTGCCTCGCTCCAGCCGCTGTGCCCACTTCAGGGCAGCGTGCATGGCCGCGCCTGAAGACGGGCCCACCATGAGCCCCTCGCGCGCCAGGAGCTCGCGAACCGCGCGGAAAGCACTGCCGCTGTTCACCAGAATTTTCCCGTCCAGCGCGGCGAGGTCCAGAATGGGCGGCACGTAGCCCTCGGCCATACTTCGTAGCCCCTGAAGCTGCGCGCCGGGGTGAGGCTCTGCCGCTATGAGCTTGACCGCCGAGTTGTGCCCCTTCAGACGGCGGCCGACACCCATAATGGTCCCGCCGGTTCCCACGCCGCACACGAACGCATCAACGTTGGGGCAGGCGGCGATAATCTCGACGCCCGTTCTTGCGTAGTGAGCGCCGGGGTTGTCCGCCGAGCCGAACTGATTCAGCAGATATGCCCCATCCTGTTCTGCGATCTGACGCGCCACGTCGATGGCATTGCGGACTCCGGGCTGACCCGCCACGTGCTCGATGCGCGCACCGTAGGCAGTCAGCACGCGAATAATGTCTGTAAACGCGGTCTCGGGAACCACGACGCGGACAGGGTGGCCGAACCGTGCCCCGATCATCGCCAGGGCAATTCCGGTATTGCCGGTGGTTGCCTCGACGATCTCCTGACCCTCGCGCAACGCTCCCCGTGCTCGAGCCTGCTCCAGCATATGTGCCACGACCCGATCTTTGATCGACCCGGTCGTGTTCTGGCCCTCGAGTTTGGCGAAGATGCGAACACCCGTCTTCGGCGAGCAATGCGTCAACTCGACGAGCGGGGTGTTTCCGATGAGCGAGAGTGAATCCATGGAGCTCAGTCTAGCTCACGGTCCAAAGCGGTTGCGGTGCCGGGATGGTTTTGCGGAGTACTCTCGGACGCTGATAGACCGTTGTGGGAGAGTCAGGCCCGATTTTTGCCTGGGCAGTCGCTCCAGTAGCAAGGGAGCTGGGCTCGCGCAGTGATCCGCGAGGGCCCCTCCTTAGACCGGAGCGGCTGGCCCGCCGGTCGGGGAAGAGGACCCCATGACAAACATCTCGTATGGGCGTGACGAGAACGCGCGGCCCGTTGCGACGCCGGCACACCGGCCATCTCCTGGAAGCCCGACTTTCAGGAACCTCGCGCTAGGCGGATGCGGAGCTGCTATGGTCGCGTTCATTGCGGCCTGTGCGCCGACCGCCACGGCTCCATCGGCCCCAACGGCGGTGAGCGCCGCCACCGCGGCTGCATCGCCGGTGGCCACGTTGGTTGCTGCCTCACCTGTGACCACCGTCGCCGCGGCTGCCTCGGCGGCGGCTTCGCCTGCCGCGGCGGTGGCGGCCGCGTCCCCAGTTCGTATTACCGCCGCTCAGTTGAGTCCCACCGACACGACGATAACGGTTCAGAACGCCGGCAACGCAGTGGTAGACATGACCGGTTGGCGATTGCGCGTGGGAGGCGCCACGGTCACGCT
The DNA here is from genome assembly GCA_963765765.1 of uncultured Chloroflexia bacterium. Taxonomy (GTDB): domain Bacteria; phylum Chloroflexota; class UBA6077; order UBA6077; family JACCZL01; genus CAVXYC01. Next base: position 147,452 of record CAVXYC010000001.1, read on the forward strand.
TCCGGCGAACAGCCGAGTGGCTCCCGGAGAAAGCATTACCATCCACACGGCGAGCGGGACGAACAGTGGCACAGACGTGTATCTGGGAAGCGACGCGGCGACTCTGCTCAGCGGCCTCCAGCCTGGCGCTACGGTAGCCTTGGTCGACGCCCAGGGGACAGTGGTAAGCGAATTCGTATTGCCAAGCTAGCGAGCAGGTCGGGAGGCGAGAGCTCAGGTTCTCGCCTCCGGCGATCTCTCTAGTCCTCTCCGCCGTGGAGACAGCCCGGCGGGTCCCGACTGGAGCGGGATGCCGATGGCGTTCATTGAGGCCGTTGCTGCGTTCGTTGCACCGCCGTACCAGGAGCCTCGCCGACGCTCCCAAAGGACGGTGAACTGGTTCTGCGGGCTACTGCGGCAGGCTCATGGCCTTCTGACTGTCCACTTCGTAGTACTCGTTCTGACTCACGTCCCCGAGGGTGGACTCGATGAGACCGCGGACCGTCTCGACCGAGTCGGCTTCCCATAGGCAGACTGCCGTGGAACCTTCCCGATTGGGCAGTGTGGAATGGATCTGCACACCCTGGGGCAGTGAGGCGGCGGGCCTCCTGCGCGACGGACCAAAACTTCGCGGGGTCTGAAACGGAGTGCTTGACGACCACGTACATGGAGTAATCTCTGGCCAGCTCAGTGCGGCAGAGCTCCCGGAGCCCAGTTGTCCGAGCTTCCGGTGGTACTAGTTTAGTCGGAATGGCCAGACTAGAGTGTACGGTGTGTCGAGCTTTCTGCCGGCTGGAGAGGCTTCGGGCGCACCCTCCAGTTCTCGCCCTGATGGAGTGACGATGAGTAGGAACGAAGGGTCTGGCAAGCCACTCGCCGGCGAGGTGGCACTGGTCACCGGCGGCAGCCGCGGTATCGGCCTCGCGATAGCGGGGAGACTATTGGAGGCCGGCAGCGCCGTGGCGCTGGTGGCACGCGATGAGGGGCTGTTAGACCAGGTTGCAGCGTCGTTGTCGACGGACGACGGCAGGGTGCTCCCCGTTATGGGCGACGTCACGGATCAATTATCGATGGAGTCCGCGGTGGAGCAGACCGTGAATCGTCTGGGCAGCCTAAGCATCGTGGTCAACAATGCGGGCCTCGGGCTCGATGGTCCCCTCGCTGAGCAGGCGCCCGAGGAGTGGCGTCGGGTGATCGACGTCAACCTGCTCGGTCTCTACTACACGACGCGAGCCGCGCTTCCGGCCGATCCGCACGAGTGGGCGCGGCCAGATCATCGCCATCTCCTCGGTGAATGGGAGGCCGGGTCGCCCGAATATGACGGCCTATTGTGCCTCTAAGGCGGCGATGGAAGGCTTCATGCGTGCACTAGCTGCGGAAGTGGAGTCCGAACCGATCCGCTGCACCACCATAGTGCCCGGCAGCACCCTGACCGACTTCGGAGGGCGGACCCGCGACGACCGACTGGCCAGCGGAGCCAAGTTCCTCGATCCGGAACATGTTGCTCGATGCGGTCGCAAACGTTCTGCTCCAGCCCGAGCGAGCCTGGACACAGGAGCTGGTGCTCTGGCCTCGCTGAGGTCGATGCAGGCGCTCGACTCAGAGCGACGACTGGCCGAGACCGGTTGTCGCCGACGGTACGACTGGCACGGTACGAGCGCTGCCTGCCCGAGGCTGCTCCCCCGCTCGGATGGATCCGGTCGTGCCCGCCGAGAGATGACCGGTTCGCACAATACCACCGGCATGGCTAGGTCTCCTCGATTGCGAGAGAGCTCGACAGCTCGCGATACGCATCGGCGTGGGCGAGCATATCCTTGGCCTTCTGCTCAACCGCCTGGACCGCGTCGGCGCCGGCGACCCACCGCAGCGGAGGGTCGTCCTGGCTTGCGAGTCGGACCAACCCTTTGGCGAGTTTGGTGGGGTCCCCGCCCTGCTTGCCTCTCATTCCGTTCCAGGCGGTGACCGTCTGCCTGGTACGCTCGGCGTAGTCGTCGATCCAAGGCTCAGCATATTTAGTCGACTCCGGCGTGAGCAGTTGCGTGCGGAAGAAACCCGGCTCGACGAGCATCGTCCGGATGCCGAATGGCGCGATCTCAGGTGCTAGCGACTCAATCCAGCCCTCTACCGCGAATTTGGAAGCGGAATACGCGGTGCAGAACTCCTGGCCCGCAATTCTGGCCGTCGACGAGATTGCCACGACGAGACCCGATCGCTGGGCGCGCATGACAGGAAGTACCGCGCGGGTGATGTTGATTGTGCCGAAAAGGTTGGTCTCAACCTGTGCTCGGAAGTCCTCCGGGGTAATCTCCTCAAAGAAGCCCGCGTGAAAATTGCCGGCGTTGTTCACGAGTACGTCGATGCGGCCAAACCGTTCGACCGCGGTCTGAACGGCTGCCTCCGCCTCAGCGGCGTTGGTAATATCGAGCTTGACGGCCAGCAGGTCGTCAGTTGCGCCGACGGCCGTCTCGACCTTATGTGGGTTCCGCCCCGTCGCGACGACTGCATATCCCGCGGCTAGCGCTGCTCGGGCGATGTCGACGCCCATGCCGCGACCGGCGCCGGTGATGAACCAGACCAACTTTTCAGTCATTTGTGGCGTATCGTTCCCACTGCACCGGGACTCGCGTCAGCCAAGTTCCTACCCTCGATCCGCGTATCTACCATGTCAGGCAGTTCTCAAGATACGTGCAGGTCAGCTGTCATCTCACCCATGTTCGTTAGTGTCGGGACGGGCTTAGCGGGCGTTGCAGGTAACGGCTGTCAACCTCGGAAAGTAGGCAAGAGTGGCTCTTTTGACGCGTACAAGATCACTTCACCACCGACGGCATCGGGTGGTTCTAGCAGCATATCTGCGAGCCGATTTCTGACAAAGGTCTTGGCGCTATCGTTTGATGCCAGCGCAGAGTCCCAACTGTCGAATAGACTGAGAGATATAACGATGTTCCCACTCTAGGGGAGATTCGCAATCGATTAGGTAGTAGCTCTGGAAGCCCGGATTCTGCTTCAGTAGCGGGACGAATTCGAGCTCGGCTCGCCTACTGACTTGTTGGACCGATTTGACGTTGTGGTACTTCCTGATGCTAACAAACATTGCACTCCTCCGGATGATCGGCTGAGCTCTAGCCCGCCGCATCCATGCCAAAGAGGGATTAGGACAGAGCCGTTCTCGACGCGTACGGGATATGGTCTTCAGTGGGACGATGACGGGCGCACCCAGGGCCTTGCCGGTCTTGTAGTTGAAGCGCCCATGGTGCTTGGGGCACTCGATAGTGTCGCCCCAGACCAGCCCGTCGGCTAGGCAGACGCGCTGGTGCGTACAGTTGCCGGCGGTAGCGAAATACTCGTTCTCGGGACTTCGGTAGATAGCGAAGCTCTGACCCTCGTGGTGCGAAGCCGGATCACGTCTTGCACCTCGATGTCGCCCGTGGCGCAGGCCCGAACCCACGTCCCCGTCGCGTTCGCTACAGACATCGAGAAGACCGCTTTGCCCTCAATAAGCATCGATGCGTAATACGCCAGAAATGCGAAGAGGCCGATGACCCCTATCTGATGCACAAAGAACGCTGGTGTCGACGTCGCGAAATCCCAGCCGTCTAGGCTCATCTGCATCAGGAGTTTCGACCCGATATCCAACTCCAGCCAACTAAAGACGCCGAAGGCAGCTAGGCCCGCAGCGAGCAGGCGAAGCACCGTGGTGCGACGGGTGCTCGCCGATGTGATCCCGAGTCTGGTGCTCACCATGGCGCCAACTGTGCGCCATTGCCAACCAAGATGAATCGCGACGATGACCAAAGCCCAGTACGCGGCAGAAGCGTGAACCTGTCGAGAGGTAAAGTCGCTCCTAATGGGCAGAAAGCTGAATACAGTCTGTGAAATGATCACGCTGGTGACCACGAGTGTCAGCATGGTGATCAGCAGCGACAGGTGCATCGTCGTTGTGACGACGTTGGGCGCTTCATTAAGCCCCTTCGGAATTCCACCCCACCAGTGACGATTGAAAATATTATGTGCAATCAGCAGCAGGAAAAATCCAGTGCCGACGATTTCGTGAACAGCGTTGTTCAGCCAGTAGTAGGCGAGCGCGACCAGCAACAAACCGGCCGCTGTAAGATCGAGCCATAAGCCGAAGAAATGACAGGGGCCTCACGGCATGTAGGCCCGCATTCTGTCAAGCGTAAACATGAAATCGTTCCTTGCCTGCCCGCCGTGGCACGACATGCAGCGCTCGGAGATCGACGTGCGGCGCACTTGCCAGGTTGGGATCATACTGCTGATAGTGCCAGTCGCCGTTCCGAACCTCCTCAGAGAAATCAAGGCCCCAATTAACGCCCTTTTCCATCACGAAATAGTCGGTCAAAGCGTTGTTGTTGAAAATTTCCAACACCAGAACAGTGCCGGCCGGCAGCGGCTGGCCGGCCTTTGCGATGTCGATCGTTTCTCGCAGGGCATAGGCCTGCTCTCCGCCGGATCCGCGGCGGTAGTCCCCGTACATCACCATCTGGTCAAAATTTGAAGGAAACGTGACGCGGCTGGTTCCGGCCTGAGACCCCTGCGAGGAGCGCTAGGCCGCCGGGGTCGCTGCCGATGGGGAGAGCCGCCATGGTCGCCACTGATGGGGAATCTGCAACGGTCGCTGCCGAGGGTGAAGCCGCGACAGTCCTTGCCGATGGGGAAGCCGCAACGGTCGCTGCCCTGGCGCTCCAGTTGGGATACCGCCTGAATTGGAGGAGCAAGCTACGACGACGACCGCGATCGCCGCCACGGTCATCAATGCGATTATCTTCTTCATGGTCCCAGTGAGCCTCATTCTCTGTGGGCCTGTGCCGAGTCGCGTCAGGGCACGGCCAAGCGGGCGACAGTCGATTGCGAGCGAACGCACATCCCCTGTGAGGGACGACACGGCTGGCTGACTCCTGCTGCGATTTCGACTGTCACACCCTTATGTTTCGGCCTGCGCCGGGCGGGCCTCATGCCGCTCACCTGGAGAGCGACCGGTGCCATGCGCTGCACATTCGACGCATCTGGCAGCGGCGGCGGGATCCCCCCACGGTGACGAGTGGCAGTGGGGCCACGACGCCCCGAGCCAGCTCACTGCGCTGTCCGGTCAAGACAGCGATGGCCGTCTCGCCACTTGACTTGAAGCGGTCAGCCGAGCCCGAGGTTGCTCTTGAAGAACGGAGCCAGCTTTGTGGCGGCCACCGTCGCGCCCTCGCCATCGTAGAGGTCCATATGCGTCGCGCCGGGAGATAATGAAGAAGCTCCTTTTGCGGTGATGCAGCCTTGTTGATCAATTCCTGGCTGTGCCAGAGCGACCCAGCCTCGCTGCCTGCGATCATCAGGAACGGCTGCGTGATGAAGGTGTCGGCCCCTTCGAACCCCGTGAATGACGCCAGGGTGCTGATGCTCGTCATCAGCATCTGATTGGTCGAGGTCGGGTAATGGCCACGCGGCGTTAGATAGTAGTCGGCAGCTTCCTGAAGGTCACGAGGCGCGGTGGTGTCGCCAAAGATTGGGCACGTAGGGGACGTAGACGGGCGCAGCTCCAGCGGCTTCTGCCAAGCGCTGCTGGGCAACCGCTTCCAACGTCGGGATCATGGCGGATTCCGGCGTGTTGCCTTCCCAGCCTTTCCGGGTTGCGGCCCCCACATCGACCGCGCTGACCGTCGCCAGCGCCTTGATCCGGCGCTCTGTCATCGACGCCTTTACGGCGATACCGCTGCCGGCGCATGCGCCCAGGGCACCGACGACGTTCAACATCCACATAAGGCAGCGAGGTCAGGTAATCGACAGCGCTGTAGAAGTCGACGACGCGCTTCATCGGATCATCGACGAAGCGAGGCAAACCGCCACTCGCACCCTGATGGGAGGCGTCGAAGGCTAAGGTGACGAAGCCTTCTTCGGCAAGTTTCAGCGCGTAGAGGCCGGCCACCTGTTCCTTCACCCCACCGCCCGGGTGAACGACCACGATGGCGGGATACTTCTGGCGATCGCTGAAGCCCCTCGGCAAATAGACGTTGCCCGACATCGTGACGTCGTTGTTCTGGAACGCGACACCCCGGACGGTGACGTCACCGATTTGCGCGGTCATCCCGGCCGGCGCCTGCCACGCGGCGCTCAGGCACTCGCTACCCAGCTACTCGCCGTAGGCTGCTATGAAGCCAACGCGGCTGATGCGCCCCCCAACGATGTCCCGACGGCCAACCCTGCCCCAACGATGGCAGTAGTGGCCAAGAATCCGCGGCGACTGATGACCTGGCGATCCCAAGAGCTCGATGCAATCGCATGCTGACGCTCGTCCATGACGTGTCCCTTTCCCGTTGGTGACGTTGCGGTCGCGATCAGAGTTGTCACTTCGTTTGTGTCCATCCTGTTTTTGCGACCATTCGGTTCGTTGACTCATGATCTCGCACTCTCTATCCTGTTACTAGATGTCCAGTTATCCTGGTATTGCAACTACCACCCGAGCTGAGCTCAGCGAATTTCTCAAGAACCGCCGGGGACGAATCGCCCCACTGACAGTTGGCATCAGCAACCGGTCTCGCCGCCGTACACCAGGTTTGCGCAGAGAAGGAAGTGGCTGATCTCGCATGCGTCGGCCCCACCTGGTACACCTGGCTTGAGCAGGGCCGGGACATTCGCGTCTCGACCGAGGGACTGACGGGTATCGCTTGGGCTCTGCAATTCGGAACCGGCCGAACGTGCACACCTCTTTCGTCTGGCTGGTCACGCGCCGCCTGCAGCAGACCCAGCTACGGCGGTTTCGATCCCTCCCCGTCTTCAGCGAATCCTCGATAGCTGGGATCCGTATCCTGCGCTCATCACGGGCCGTCGGCGTGACGTCCTGACCTGGAACCGGTCGGGCGATCTGATCAACGGCTATACGCGGCTCCCTACGGAGAAGCGCAACATCCTGCGGTGGTATTTCCTAGTCCCTTCATCACGCCGGCTGATGCTCGATTGGGATCGCGAGGCGGCGCTGACAGTCGCGGCTTTCCGTGCCGAAGCTGGTGGAGAACTCGTTGAGCCCGGACGATCAGCAGCTCATTACCGAACTGCTCGACCTCAGTCCCGACTTTGCGGCGATTTGGGCTCGGCAGGACGTGCGAGAGCGCCAGGGCGGATTTAAGCGTCTTCGCCATCCGAAACTCGGCCGTCTCGACATCGAGTCCACGTCTCTTCGGGACACCGAAAACCCGTCGTTGCGAATCTTCCTCTACTCCCCTGCCGATGGTAGGAGCGAGGCTAAGCTGCGCGAGGCCGCCGCGGCGCGTACGGCAAAGCCGTGAAGCGGAAGTGGACGCGCAACTGACCATTCGGCCTGCTAGTTCCGATAACGCCCATTATCGGACCCGCCCTTCTGGTTAGACCCAACCGGGGATTGTCGGGAATCACCAACGGTCCGGCGTGTTTCTGGTCGTTTCAGACGCCGAGCTCCTCGTCCGTAAGATGCGCGGCAGGGAAAAAGAGCGGCTGGCCGAAGCGATCGACTCCAAACTGGCCGATGGCTTGCTGTGCCCTCATGTCGCGGCGCGTGGCGAGCATCTCCTTGGGCAGGATCCCTACGGTCGTTGGTTCGCGCGGCATTCATCGTGCACTTTGAGAACACTGGCGCACCCTTGCATCACGCCGGGTTTGATGCGCCGACGAAATTACTAAGAGGGTAAGTGGAGGTATCTCATGGCGATGAACATGCTCCAGCAGCTTCTGGGCGGCGGCGAACAGCGGCAGCAGTACGAAGACTTCACACGGCGATATGACCAGGGCGCCCCCTGGGACGGCATCTCGGACCAGGAAGCACTGGACCGCTATCAGCAGGTGGCGCCCCAGCTTCCTCCGGCGATGTACCAACAGTCGGCTCAGGAAGCCTTCTCGCGGTTGAGTCCACAGGAGCGCATGCAGCTTGGTCAGTACTTGCAGCAGCAGGCGCGGCAACAGAACGTCCAGGTAGCCGATTTCAACCAGGACGGCATAGATGACCGCTTCCAGGATCCGGCCTATCTCGCGCAGGTGACCGGTCGTATGGATCAGCAGCAGCCAGGATTGCTCGGCCAACTGCTTGGAGGCGGCGGAAGCGGAGGGCAAAGCATGCTCGCGAATCCAATCGCCAAAGCTGCACTGGGTGGTATCGCCGCCATGGCCGTCAAGAACATGATGGGTGGACGATAAGGAGGAAGGAGTCACCATGGCTGATATCACCAAGTACGTTGACAAATCCCACGAGCAGAAGGACTTTGCGGAGCTGGCGGATCTGCCAATTGACGCCCTTCAAGGAGTGAGCAAAGCAGATGCTGAGGCAATCCAGAAGGCCTTCAATGTCAAATCGATCCGCCAGCTCGCCGAGCACAAATTCATCCGAGCAGCTCAGGCGCTCACCTTCCTGGCCGGAGCCAAGTAGGACTCAGGCGGTCTTTTCGCAGAGGCAAGACACTCGAACGCTAGTGTGAGCATCTGCTAGGCCTGGCTAATAGAAGGTGGTTCTGACACGGTCTCGAAATTCCGCACGTCTCCTAATGGACATCAGCGTGTTTCCGCCAATCCCGGTTCCGTAGCATTCGCGGGTGAGGCTCTTCATCAACGCTACGTCATCCCGCACGGGCGGCGGGGTGGCGCACCTGACGTGGCTACTGCACGCCTTGGCGAAGATTGAGTCAGAGCTCGAGATCGTTGTGCTCACGACCCAGACACCACCGGTCGGACTTCGAGGATTGCCGGTGCGATATCAGGTGCGGCCGCATCCGGCCGATACGTGGCCGCTGCCTCGACGGCTTGTTTGGGAGGAGACTCGACTTCCGAAGATGATCGAGCGGTGGGGTGCGGACGTGTATCTGTCATTCGGAAGCTTCGGTCTGCTCCGCTGCCCATGCCGCCAGGTCATGATCTGCGCGCAACCGCTCTACTTCTCTGACAGGTATTACCGAGAGTTCGCGTCCAAGAACCGACTCCTTCGTCTTGAGGAGCTTGGCCGGCGTGCATTGTTGAAAGCTACCGCTCGGCGGGCGGATCGGATTCTCACCCAGACGGAGGCGATGCGCCAGCAGATCGTAGTCCAGCTCGGTGTCCAGTCCGAGCGCATCAGCGTGATTCCGCATGGAATTCATGATTCATTTTTTGGTCGGGAGAGCGTGGCACGGTCGGGCAAGATGCCCGACACCACCGACAATGCTGGGCCCACACTGGTGTCGGGCATCTTGCCCGACCGTGCCACGCCTGCCTCGGCGAACCATCGGTCTACCGTCCTCTACGTCTCCGTTCACCAGGTCCACAAGGATTTCGACACGCTGGTCGGCGCGGCGGCATTGCTGCGGGATCGAGGACGGTCCGATGTGCAATTCGCGTTCACCGGCAGCCCGAACGACAACCAGTTTTCGCGAGCCACGGCTGGGCTCGTGCATGAGCTTAGGCTTGAGGAAGCGGTACACTTCGTTGGCCTCGTGCCCAATGATCAGATCCACTCCCTGTATCGCTCGGCAGACGTCTTTGCCTTCCCATCCTGGGCTGAAACATTTGGCATTCCATTGGTTGAGGCAATGGCCAGCGGGCTCCCGATTGTCGCGGCGGATATCGCGGTGAATCGCGAAGTCGCGGCCGACGCCGCCGTGTACCACGCAGTCTCGGACCCGGATTCGCTCGCTGCACAGATCTCACGAGTGCTTGACGAGCCCGATCTGCGGAGGACAATTGACCGAGGCAGGTCGAGACAGAAGCCAGCAATTCACCTGGGAACGAGCCGCGCGGCAGACGCTGGCCGCGATAGAGGCAACCGCTCGACGATGAGCAACCGCGCACCGAACAACTTCCACCTGTGAGCATCCACCACGCATGAAACAAGTCACCCAGACCTATCGATCCGGCGAAACACGCGTTGAGGACGTGCCCGTACCGCTTTGCCCCGAAGGCGGGGTGCTGGTAGCCAACGCTTTTTCGCTCATCAGCGCCGGGACAGAGCGTACGGTGGTGGAGACGGCCAGCGAGAGCCTGATCGGCAAGGCCCGCCGACGGCCGGACCTGGTCCGTCAGGTTCTGGACAGGGCTCGCAAGGAAGGCATCGCGCCCACGATCCAGGCAGTGCGCTCGCGCCTGGATACACCGATCCCGCTGGGCTATAGCTGCGCCGGGACGGTCATTGAAGTCGGCGAAGGCGTGGATGATCTCTCGGTGGGGGATCGAGTTGCTTGCGCTGGCGCGGGCCATGCGAACCACGCCGAGATCGTGGCCGTGCCCCGGAACCTATGCGTGCGCATCCCCGACGAGGTTGGTCTGGATGACGCCGCGTTTGTCACAGTCGGTGCCATTGCCCTCCAGGGGCTTCGCGTGGCTGATGTGAAGCTGGGCGAGCGCGTAGTAGTCATCGGGCTCGGCCTCGTTGGTCAGCTCGCGGTGCAGCTTCTCAACGCCGCTGGCTGCAATGTATTCGGCATCGATCTCGATCCCACCAAAGTGGCCATCGCTCATGAGCACGGCGCCGTGGCGGGCGCTCCGCGAGAGATGCCAAACCTGGACGACGCGATTCTCGAGTTCACCGGCGGCTACGGCGCGGACGCGGTGATCATCACGGCTGGCACATCGAGTAACGATCCCATCGAGCTGGCTGCACATATTTCGCGAGACAAGGGGCGTGTGGTTGTGGTGGGCGCCGTGGGGATGAACGTGCCGAGGCCGCCCTTCTATGAAAAAGAGCTGGACCTGCGGCTTTCCCGCTCGTACGGACCTGGCCGCTACGATCCTGAGTACGAGGAGCACGGGGTGGACTACCCCATTGGCTACGTTCGCTGGACCGAGGGACGCAATATGGAGGCGTTTCTCGAAGCAGTGGGCCGTCGGCGGATAAAGACGTCGTCGCTTGTGACACACCGCTTCAGCATCGACGATGCCAATGACGCCTACGACGTGCTGAGCGGAAAGCGTCCGGAGCCTTCGCTGGCAATCCTCTTATCGTACCCACGCGAGCCGATCTTAGAGCGACGGGTAGCGGTGGCGAGTGTAAAGACGACGACGCCGTCCAGCGCCGTCGGCATCGGATTCATAGGCGCCGGCAACTTCTCACGCGCAGTCCTGTTCCCAGCGCTCAAGTCCATACCGGACATCAACCTGGTGGGTGTGGCATCGAATACGGGACTGAGTGCTCGCTCAGCCGCCCAGCAGTTCGGCTTTCACTCCGCCACCAGCGATTACCGCCAGCTGCTGGACGATGAGCGTGTCACCGCCGTTGTCATAGCGACGAGGCACGATCTCCACGCGCGCATGGCCATCGAGGCTCTGGATGCGGGAAAAAGCGTCTTCCTGGAGAAACCGCTGGCGCTCAACCTGGACCAGCTGCGGGCCGTCCTCGCGGCCGATGCCCGCTCGCCGGGGTTGCTGATGGTGGGCTTCAATCGTCGCTTTGCCCCGTCGATTCAGCGCTTCCGCGAGTTCTTTGGTCGCCGCTCCAGTCCGCTGACCATTGAGTACAGGGTCAATGCCGGACCATTGCCGCGCAATCATTGGCTCAACGATCCGACCCAGGGGGGCGGTCGAATCATCGGTGAGGTCTGCCACTTTGTGGACACGGTGACCTACCTGGCAGGCTCATCGCTGGAGCGTATCTACGCGGAGCCACTGGGCGGCGAGCGAGGACCATCGGTACAGAGTGCTCTTGTGAGCCTGCGATATGGCGATGGCTCAGTAGGGTCTGTCATCTACGCTGCGGAGGGCGATCGAAGTTTTGCCAAAGAGCGCATGGAAGTGATCGGCGCTGGCGCGGTGGCCATCCTGGACGACTTTCGATCTTGGCAGATCAGTCGAGGAGGCAAGCGTCAACGGGCTGGCGGAGGGCTCCTCGGATCGCAGGACAAGGGTCATGCGGCGGAGCTGGCATCATTTGTACGCGCGGTTCGTCAAGGCGGACCATGTCCCATTCCGGTGCATGAATCCGCGCTCACCACGCTGGCAACGTTCAAGATCGTGGAGTCGCTCACATTGGGGCGTCCGTTTGAGCTGAATCCCAGCGACCTCGTGCCCGCCTACGCATGAGACCCAAGCAGATAGGGCGCTACATCCGAACCGTTCAGCATCTGACGCCGTCGCAGATCGCGCACCGAGCGCGCCTGCTCGCATTGCGCACGAGCTACTGCCGTCTTCCGCGGTTGACCAGAGCGCGCTATCGGTGGATGGCCGAGGAGTGTCCCGCCACATGGTCCGACTGGAAGCTCCTCCCGGGCACAGACGACATCGATCCTGCTTCGGTGACGGAAGCGATTGAGGATGCGCGGAGCATCGCCGCGGGAACGTACCGGTTTATCAATCGAACCGCGCAGCTTGGACCACGGCCCGCCTGGCGTGATCATGGCCAATCGCAGCTCTGGAGTTACCATCTCCATTACTTCGACTACTTGCTCTCATTGGGCATCTGGTGGCGGGTGGAGCAAGCTTCAGACGCGCTCGAGACGGCGGCACGCTTGATCGCTGACTGGATCGAGCGAAATGCACCCGCACTGGGCGACGGCTGGCATCCGTATCCCGTGGCTGCCAGGCTGAGCAACTGGCTTCAGGGGACTGAGCTGTTCGGGACAGCGTTGCGGAGCCATCCGCTTGTTGAGCCGCTGCTGCTACGGTCAGTGACTGAGCAGGTGCTGTTCCTTGAACAGAACATCGAATTTGATGTTCTAGGCAACCACTTACTGAAGAACCTGCGAGCGCTCGTGCATTGCGGCCTAGCCCTCGATCATCCGGAGAGCCAGCGCTGGCGGCACCAGGGCGCACTCTGGACGTTCGATCAGGTTCGGCGCCAGATCCTCCCCGATGGCGGGCACTACGAGCGCAGCCCTATGTATCAGATCCAGGTCTTCTGGGACCTCCTCGATATCCTGTCGCAGCTGCAGAACGTGGGCATCTCCGTTCCATCGGACGTCACAGCTCGACTTCAAGGCAATGCTGAATTGGATCGCAGCTATGCGCCATCCAGACGGAGATATTCCGCTGTTCAATGATGCAGTGCTGGGGGTGGTGGGACCGCCAGACGATGCGCTGGCGGCGGGGGCGAGGTTCTTCGGGGAACCCCATGAGCTTCTCAATTGGCGCGCCCTTGCGCTCCTGGGCAAGCTCCCTCGCCCCTTGGGCGCGGGTTGGGGTGAGGGTAGACCGATGTCGTCGATCTCGAGTCCCTCACCCCGCCCTCGCCACAAGGGGCGGAGGGGGCCGCCGTGTCGCTGACGGCTCCAGCTGACATCGCCCTCCCAGACTCCGGCTACTACGTCTTCAGTGGCCCCAATATCTGGCTCGTCGCTGACGCGGGCGATCCTTGTCCGGATGAGCTGCCGGCGCATGCGCACGCGGACGCGCTTTCGTTTGAGCTGTCGGTCCGCGGACAGAGGATGATCGTGGACGGCGGTGTGTTCGAATACCAGGCCGGGATGTGGCGGGACTTTATGCGCGGCACGGCCGCTCACAACACGGTCATGGTCGACGGGCAGGATCAGTCAGAGGTCTGGGGCAGCTTCAGAGTAGGGCGGCGAGCTCGTGTGCATGCCCGATATTGGGCTCAGCACGATGGGGTGCGCGTGCTGGAAGCCGAGCACGATGGCTATCAGGAAAGCCTGGGAGTTCGACATCGACGCTGGATCGCTCGGATGGAGCAGCGCTTTTTCATTATCTCGGACTTGCTGGAAGGCTCAGGTGAACACGAAGCGCGCGAGCTTTATCCATCTCCATCCGGATGCCAAGGTGGGCGATGCGTCGCTCTCCGACGACGCACGCCTGATCGGAGCGGCAACGGCGAGGCGGGATTGCTGATCGCTCCGTTCGGATTCGACGAGCTCGATCACTATGTCGGATGTCTCAGCTCACCCAGGGCGTGGTACGCGCAGGAGCTCGGGCGGAGGTTGCCATCCACAGAGATCTCGCTTCTGATGCACGGAGTCATTCCACGAATCTCAGGCTACCTGATCCTGCTGGATACACCTACGTCGGTGAGCATCTCGAGCGGCGTCAGCGACCCAATGGTGCGTCGATCTGCGGTTTGACGACGCAAGCATTCCAGGTTCATGCCACCGCGGCGGGAGTCCGCGTAGTCCGTCGGTGAGAATTGCTTACGTCTCCCATTACTTCGTGCCGGAGATCGCGGCGCCCTCGGTCAGACTCCGAGGCTTTGGACATCACTGGGCGACGAGCGGCCACCAGGTAACAGTGATCACCGGGTTCCCGAATCACCCGACCGGCGTCATTCCGAAGCGAGTACCGCGGCCGGCTCATGCAAAAAGAGCGCATCAACGGTATCCGCGTCCTGCGCAACTGGCTTTACGCCACGCCCAATCGCGGCATTGCGCTCAAGACACTCGGGCATCTGTCGTTCATGGTGACGGCAGTCGCTACAGGGCTGCCTCGTCTTGGTCCGGTGGACGTCGTTATCGCCTCGTCGCCCACGTTCTTCACTGCCATCTCCGCCTGGGTTATCTCTCGCCTACGAGGCGTGCCGATGGTGTTCGAAGTGCGTGACCTCTGGCCGGCGGTGTTTGTGGACCTCGGGGTGCTACGGAATCCATTGCTCATCAAGATGCTGGAGGCGACGGAGATGTTTCTCTATCGCCAGTCCGCAGCGGTGGTTCCGGTGACTGAGGCGTTCCGTCAGACCATTGTGCAGCGCGGCATTCCGGCCGAAAAGGTGCACGTCATTCCGAACGGCGCGGATATCGAGACGTATCGTCCGGAGGTCGACGGCCAGCGGATGCGGGAGAAGCTCGGTCTGGGCGACAAATTCGTGGTCAGCTATATGGGCTCGCACGGGATCTCGCACGGCCTGAGCGCCGTACTGGACGCGGCGGCGATGCACCGGGACCGTACGGACATCCTCTACCTTCTCATTGGTGAGGGCGCGGAGAAGGAGATGCTCCGGGCCAAGCGAGACAGCCTTGGACTGGTGAACGTTCGCATGCTGCCGCACCAGCCGCCGGAGTCCATGCCGGAGCTCTACGCCGCGAGCGATATCTGCCTCGTTCCGCTACGTGACGTGCCAATCTTCGAGACGTTCGTCCCGTCCAAGCTCTTCGAGATCCTCGCCATGGGCCGACCCATCATCGGCTCCGTACGCGGCGAAGCCCGCTCCATCCTGGAACGATCTGGCGGTGCGCTGCTCATTCCCCCTGAAGATCCCGCCGAGCTTGGTGTCAGCCATCGATGCGCTGCGCGATTGACCTCAACGTCGAAGTGAAATGGGTCGGTCAGGGCGGGCGTTTCTGGAGGCGAACTATTCGCACGCGGCGCTCGCGGAGAGGTATCTCAGGGTATTGAAGGTTCGTTCAGGCCGCGGTGATCGAGTTTCCTTCGGCCTATCTCTTGACGTTCTCCACGTATGGGACGCGGTTGCATGGAGATGAGCGAGGTTCGGTCAACCGCGAGCGGAATGGTTGGGAGGAGCCGATGCTTTCCGCACAACGTGCCCTTCGCTGATTCAGGCCGAGGTAGCTGCGATGAAACAAGAGCCATACGTCGTCGACGATCGCCGCCGTGAGTCATCGGCGGAGGCGATTCGGAAGTCGTGCGCAGTTTCGCGGCTGGCGACTCTCGCGTCGAATCTTCGGTCGAATCATGTTCAGTTAGTAGTGCAGGCGTTCGTGCGTCCCGAGCGAATGTTGGATGACTTCAAATGATGCAAGTCGCAGCATTGCAGAGCAGCTCAGTGAGTTAGCGAAGCAGAATCGGTGGACTCGACATGGGAGCACACGATATCTCTGGACATCAAAAGCAGTCGAGGCAGCGGTGCGGTACATCATGGTAGACGGAATCAAGGGGCACGGCTCGATGCGGATATGAGAACACCGGCGAAATTGATCTCTAACACCGACAGAGCCGCATCCCGTAAGGGTGCGGTTCCCTGGCGAGCACCTCCACACGGCGCCGGGTAATTCTCGAGAGGAACCGCACCCTTACGGGATGCGGCTCTGTCGGATCTAGGGATGATCCTCCTCACCGGCGCCACCGGGTTCCTCGGCGAGCGCGTCGCACGGTACCTCGTTGGGGCGGGGCATGAGGTGCGCTGCTTCGTACGGCCGACTAGCGATCGCTCCATGCTCGCAGGCCTGAATTTGGAATACGCCGTAGGCGATCTGACCGACGAAGCAGCGCTCGCCGAATCAATGAATGGCTGTGACACGTTGGTGAATGTCGCATCAATCGGCTTCGGGCATGGTCCGGGGATCGTTCGCGCAGCGGAGCGGGCCGGCGTTAAGCGGGCAATCTTTTTCAGCACTACGGCAATCTTTACAACGCTGCCAGCACAGACTAAAGCCGTGCGGCTGGAGGCCGAGCAGGCGATCATCAACAGCCCGCTCGATTGGACGATCTTGCGTCCGACAATGATCTACGGCTCGCCACGTGATCGAAATATGTGGCGCCTGATCAGCTATCTGAAGAGATATCCGTTGATTCCGGTACCAGGTAACGGCGAGAGTTTGCAGCAGCCGGTGTTCGTCGATGACCTGGCTCAGGCAACCGCCGCGGCATTAGCCACACAGGCGAGCATCGGAAAAGCGCTCAACCTGGCTGGATCTAAACCGCTCAGCTACAACGAGGTGATTGACACGGTGGCAGGCCTGTTGGGACAGCGAGTGCTCAAACTACACGTTCCGCTGCGTGTTGCGCTGCTTGGACTTGGAGCGTACAATGCGCTCCGTCGCCGAGCCGCTATTACGATCAGAGCAGCTCCTCAGATTGAACGAAGACAAGGCGTTCAGTATCCACGAGGCCAGGGCCTGCATCGGGTATGAGCCGCTCACATTCAGTGAGGGCATATCGCGTGAGCTTCAGGCGCTCCGTCGCACGGCCAGTGTGGCCTCCTAGTCTCAGGAATCACTTGTGGCTGCTCTGGCGTTTCTCATTGGCGCGGCAGCGTTTTCCTATGTGGCCGTAGCCCTGGCCAAGCGCTGGGCACTTGCTCACCGGATCATGGACGTTCCCAACGCGCGCAGCTCACATACGCAACCAATGCCTCGTGCTGGCGGGATGGGCATGGTGGTCACGTTTTGCATAGCCTTCCTTGTTGCGGCCTTCATCACGACAGCGATGCAGGAGACAGTTGGACCGGCTGCCTGGGCCGTCGTTGGCGGCGGAATTGCTGTGGCGATCGTCGGTCTTGTTGATGACCTTCGACCTCTACCGGGACGGGCTCGTTTCGGAGTCCATCTTCTGGCGGCGATCGTAGTGGTGACGGCGGGCGCGCGTATCGAATGGATCACGCTGCCATTTGCTGGCAGCACCTCTCTGGGGATCTTCGGAGCCGCGTTGTCGGTGTTGTGGATCGTCGCCGTGACGAACATCTACAACTTTATGGACGGCATCGATGGCATCGCCGCGGGCGTGGCGGTGATCTCGAGTCTCGGTCTGGCGATTCTCGGGGTGCTCGGCGGCGATCTGCTTCTAGTTATGCTGGCCTGCGCGCTCGCCGGTAGCGCGCTCGGGTTTCTCGCGCACAACTTCCCGCCCGCCAGCGTGTTCATGGGTGATGTCGGCAGCGGATTTCTTGGCTTCTTACTCGCGGGCTTGACGCTTCTGGCCGGATCAACGTCGTCCAACGGTATGTCAGGTTTTGCCGCCGGTGTTGTGCTTGCTCCGTTCCTTCTGGACGGCACACTGACGCTGATTCGTCGTATCGCCAGGGGCGAGCGCTGGTATGAGGCGCACCGCAGCCACTACTACCAGAGACTGGTGATTCTCGGGAACTCACATCGCACGGTTTCGTTGTTGTATTACGGATTGACGCTCCTGGCAGTCCTCGGTGCCGTTGCATATGTCATATTTCCCAGCCCGATCGGCCTTCTTCTGACGCTCATAAGTGTGGCTCCATTTTTCGTTCTCACAGTTGCCGTCCCTCGTTGGGAATCGCGACGCGCTGGACCTACGCCGAGCCACAGTTAGATCTGCGCTCGAGCTTCAAGAATCGGTAGAGTTGCAATGATTCATGGCTAACCCCGTTCCATTAGCCTCCCCCACGGACTCACCGACCTTGTGCGTGCTGGGTCTGGGTTACATTGGACTGCCAACAGCCAGCATGTTCGCCGTCTCCGGTCTGCAGGTCCTAGGGGTCGATGTAAACCCGCGCGTCGTGGAGTGGCTGCAGGCAGGGCGCATCCACATCGAGGAGCCAGATCTGCAGACGCTGGTTCAGGCGGCGGTAAATTCGGGACAGCTGCGAATCAGCCTTGAGGCAGAGCTTGCAGACGCATTCATCATCGCCGTACCAACGCCTATCACTGAGGACCACAAGGCCGACCTGACTTTCGTCAGAAGCGCGGCTGAAACGATTCTCCCGCACCTGCGCGAGGGCAACCTGGTGGTTCTGGAATCAACGGTTCCGCCGCGCACTACGCGCGATGTGCTTCAGCCTATCCTGGAGCTATCCGGCCTGAAGGCCGGTGTGGATTTCGCACTGGCTCACTGTCCCGAGCGCGTACTCCCCGGCAAGATTCTGATCGAGCTCGTGGAGAACGATCGAATCATTGGTGGACTCACGCCCGGATGTGCTGACCGTGCGACGGAGCTGTACCGGACGTTCGTGCGCGGAGCGCTTCACCAGACCGACGCCACTACGGCCGAGATGGTGAAGGTCATGGAAAATACATGCCGCGACGTAAACATTGCACTGGCCAACCAGTTTGCCGTGCTGGCTGAAGGATTTGGCGTTGACGCTTGGGAAGCTATAGATCTGGCTAACAAGCACCCCCGCGTCCAGGTTCTGCGACCAGGACCCGGGGTTGGCGGACACTGCATAGCGGTCGATCCCTGGTTCCTTATCGAGTCCGCTCCTGAGCAAGCGCCACTCATCATCGCTGCCCGTAAGCTCAATGAGTCGATGCCGGGCCACGTTGTCGACCTCATCAAGACTCAGTCCCCCAATCCCTCCGATGGACCCATCGCGGCCTTCGGCCTGGCATACAAGGGCGATGTGGGTGACGTGCGGGAGAGTCCGTCTGTCGAGGTGGTTCTTGAAGCCATCCGCGCAGGGTATGAAGTGCGCGCGCACGATCCTCATGTCAAGCATGATGGCGGCGGAGACCTGCCTCCCTGCTTCGACCTCGCCGGGGCGCTTGACGGCGCCCAGGCCCTGGTGCTGTTGACAGATCACAGCGCATTCCGACGATTAGATCCTCACGAGGCCGGTGAGCTCATGCGCACGAGGCGGCTCATCGATACCCGCAACGCATTGAACCATGACGCCTGGCGCGCAGCCGGATTCCAGGTCACAACGCTGGGTCGCGGTGCACCGTGCTGACGGTACTGACCATCTTCGGCACGAGGCCCGAAGCCATCAAGCTCGCGCCCGTGGTATTGGAGCTGGCGAGATTTCCGTCCGAAGTCTGCTCCGTGGTGTGCATCACCGCGCAGCACCGCGACATGCTTGACCAGGTACTGCGTATCTTTGAGATCCAGCCGGACCTGGATCTCGACCTCATGACCGAGAACCAGACTCTTCCAGACCTAACTTCGGCAGCTCTTCTGGGCGTCACGAGTGTGCTGGAGCAGGTTCAGCCAGACGTTGTGCTTGTCCAGGGAGATACGACGTCCGCGATGGCGGCCGGGCTGGCGGCGTTCTACCGGAAAATTCCCGTTGGGCATGTGGAAGCGGGACTTCGAACAGGCGATCGTTATCAGCCGTTTCCCGAGGAGATCAATCGGAAGCTGCTCAGCGCCATCGCCACCTACCACTTCGCTCCTACAGACGTGGCTCGCGAGTCGCTCTTGCGCGAGGGCATCCCGAGCGATTCGGTGCTCATGACCGGGAAATACCGTGGTGGATGCGCTACAGACCATCGCCCGGAAGGGTGAAGCTCATAACGGATTGGCTGCACTCGGCGTTGAGCGGCGACTCATTCTTATGACGGCGCACAGACGTGAGAACTTTGGAGCGCCGCTGGAGAACATCTGCCGCGCCGTATTACGCTTGGTGGAGCAAAACCCCGACGTCGAAATAGCTTACCCGGTGCATCGCAACCCCAACGTACGGGAGACCGTGGAGCGTATGCTGAGCGGGCAGGAGCGGGTCCATCTCCTCCCGCCACTCGAGTATGACCAGTTCATTCATCTCCTCTCACGCTCCACGCTCGTGCTGACTGACTCTGGCGGACTGCAGGAAGAAGGCCCGGTGCTGGGCAAGCCAGTCCTGGTCATGAGGGAGATGACCGAACGGCCGGAGGGCGTCGCCGCGGGCTCGAATCGATTGGTGGGAACAGACGCCGACCCGATCGTCAGCGAGGCTGAGCGACTGCTGCACGATCCCATCGCGTATCAAGCCATGGCCCGCGCCTCAAATCCCTTCGGCGACGGACACGCCGCCGCGAGAATCGTGGAGTTTTTGAGGGACAGGCGACGATGACCAATCGAGTGAAGAGTGAAAAGTTAAAAGTGAAGAGCGAACAGCCGGCCATAGACGCGAAGCCACCTCACTCTTCACTCTTCAATCCCGCGAAGCGGGTTGCCTGTGCGCCTGATCAGCGCTGAGGGTTTCTGGTCGGACGTGCGGCGGCATGCTCCGCTGCTGGTCTTAGATGGCGTCCTCACGGTGTTGGCGTTCTTCGCGGCGCTGGCATTTCGCTTTGATGGCGAGATTCCGTTTCGCTGGATCACGCGGTTTGTTCTCTGGTCGCCGTTCCTCGCAATCACGTTCTGCGGCGCCAACGTCTTCTTTGGCATGTATCGGCGGGTCTGGCGATTCGCCGGGCTCCATGATCTCATTCGACTGTGTTACTCCGTAGCCACGGCTGGGGGCATCGCCTTGCTCTTCTGCCTGGTGCTGACGCCAATTGACCGCCGATTGCCGCTGACCGTTGTAATAGTGGGCACCGGGGCGGCGTTTCTTTGCTTCGTCGCGGTGCGACTGTTTCCCAGGATTCGCGAGTCCTACCGAACAGGCCGAGAGTGGGGCGAAGCGCCCGGCGTCTTGATCGTAGGGGCCGGCCGAGTTGGTCAGGCACTCGCTCGTGATCTGCTCGTGAATCGAGCCTGGAACTACCGGCCGGTGTGCTTTGTAGACGATGAGCCGGGAAATGCTGGCCTGCGGGTCCACGGCATTCCGATCCGCGGGACGCGGACCGACATTCCGGAGCTAGTGAAAGAGGAGAACATCGATGTCATCGCCATCGCAATGCCCTCCGCTTCGGGTGAGGCGATTCGCGAGCTCATCAGTATCTGTCAGCAGACGGACGCTCGGATCCTGACGGTTCCCGGCGTGCCGGAGCTACTGCAGCCAGGCGGCGAGGGACGGCAGCTTCTACGTGAAATGACGGTCATGGATTTGCTGGGACGAGAGGCCGTGGAGATCGATCTGGACGTTTGCGCCGGCTACGTGGCCGGCCGGACCGTACTTGTAACCGGGGCAGCGGGATCGATCGGCTCGGAGCTGGTTCGGCAGATCCTGCGCCTGGGTCCGTCGAGGCTGCTGATGCTGGATAACAACGAAACCGGCCTCTATGACCTCAACCTTGATCTCAGTCCGGATCGTGGCGAGACGGAGCTCGTGAGCATCGTGGCGAATGTCGCCGTTTCCGAGAAGATCGAGGACATTTTTGACCAGTATCGGCCGCATGTGGTGTTTCACGCGGCCGCATACAAGCATGTGCCGCTCATGGAGGAGCATCCGGATCAGGCCTTTACGGTCAATGTGCTTGGCACGCGGAACGTCTGTACCATGGCCGCGCGCGTCGGAGCAGAGCGCCTAGTGCTCATCTCCACCGATAAGGCCGTGAACCCGAACAACGTCATGGGCTTGTCCAAGCGGTTAGCGGAGCTCATCGTGATGTCATTCGCGGCACAGGGGCATCGCTTTTGTGCCGTACGATTCGGCAATGTCCTCGGCAGTCGCGGCAGCGTGGTTCCGACCTTCCTGCGTCAAATTGAACGGGGCGGCCCGTTGCAGGTCACGCATCCGGACGTGAAGCGCTTCTTTATGACCGTGAGTGAGGCGGTCAGCCTGGTCATTCAGAGCGGCGCATTTGCTGATTCCGGCTCGGTTTACCTGCTAGAGATGGGTGCGGAGATGCGCATCGCCGATCTCGCCGAGAACATGGCGCGTCTCAAGGGGCTGCGGGTCGGCAAGGACATCGATATCGTCTTTACTGGTCTCCGCCCGGGTGAGAAGATGAGCGAAGAGCTCTCGAGCACCGTCGAGTCGGTGGATCCGACCGACCATCGGCACGTGCGCCGAGTCCTGACGCCCGAGCTGCCATCGCGGACGGCCCTGGAAATCGAGCTGGAGAAGCTTGTCGATGACCACCATGACCTGGATTCGGCCGGCCTCGTGGCACGCATGTACGCTATCGCTGAGAGGTTCGCTACCAGCGAGCGGGAGCGGTCGCAGATCGCCGGGGCGTAGCAATCACTAGACCGCGGGCGTCCCGCCCGTCCTGATGCGACCGATTTAAGCCGCCGGAGTACGGATCAAAACCTGAGCTACCGGATCGGGATGGACGCGACGCCCGCGGTCCCGGGGAAAACGACTAGATTCGCTGTTCGCGAGCCGCGGTGCCAGCCGGGACGCTGGCAGGAGCCCCACGGTAAGTGCGCGACCATCCCATGGCGAGCTTCACCACCGCTAGAACGCCCGCTGTCGCCACCACGTGCATCATCACATCGGTGGGATGGTGGTAGCGCGGAACGAACGCCACGGTGGCCGCAGATGCAAGATAGAAGCTCAACGCCGTGAGCCCGGGCAGCAGACCCGGGCGCCAGGCGGGGGTCAGCAAGCAGGCAACCATGCCGATGACAAATAGTGTCGGGATGAGCAGTCCGAGGCGTGGACCCTGGTAAATGTTGACCAGGCGCTCGGCCAGATCAAAGCCGGCTTCTTGCTCGGCGGTGGCCGGGCCAATCAGGTAGTCCAGACGACGCGGCCAGTTGCGTGATTCCCAGAGCTTCCAGTGGTAGCCGAGCTCGTCCGGAATACCCATCCAGAGCAGCCGAAAGTCGTCGAGGACAAAGCGGACCCAGGTGAGCGGACGATCCTTGATTGCATCGATAGCGATATCGCGCATGTAGGAATCCGCCTCGTTTTCACTCATCCGGAATTCTTCCATCAGCCGCGAATGGATCCCAATTCCGGTGACCTCCACCCAGGGCTTCTCCGCCTTATCGTCGGAGCGATCCTGGATGAATTTCCGCGCTTGCAGTCGTTTCGGATTCGGGTCATTGGGCGGGTTGGCAGGGTCGTAGAAGACGAAATTGCCGTAGTGGAAGACAGCCGTCTGGGCGATGAGGTTCTGGCCTACGGCACCGGCGACAGTGAATGCGCCATGCACCGCCTTGTTACGCGCCATCCAAGGAACGATAAGCAGCGCCGCGGCAACACCTGTAAGAATGGTCGCCCGGAGTGTCGGCCGCCATTTTCGAGTATGCAGCAGGACTATTGGCGGCCCGATAGCCAAAAGCATCTGGGCGTGTGGCCGGTTGAGCGTGGCCAATCCTATGGCAACGCCACTGGCCAGATACGCCCAGTTGGAGTCACGCCGTATACCAAGGAGATACAGGAATACGGCAGCGGTGAGCAGAAAGGTGAATGTGGACTCTGTCATCAGGTACTGCTCGTAAATCAGCAGTCCACCTGACAGGGCGGCCACGAGCCCGCCCACAATTGCCGCGGCTCGTCCTATTGCCAGCTTACCGATTCCGTAGGCGAGCGCCACGGTGCCGAGTCCGATGACGTGCTGAATCGCGGCTACATTGCGCAGATCCTCGCCGAACGCGCGGCCGATGAGTGCCACGAAGACGGGGAAGAAGGGCGGTCGCTTGAGTGGCAGCGGGAAACCCTCACCCGTCATCAGCGCATGCGCCGGCACGTAGTACTGTGACGAATCTCCACCGATGAAGACGGGCGCGCGGGGAAAGAACGCGAGGCGCACTGCCGCGGCCACGACCAGGATCAGCGTCAGCGCGAGAGCGTCGGGATGGGAGCGGAGCGTCCGAAGCATTGCAGACATAAAACGCGGCGACCCGCTCGGTCACCATACGGAAGCGGAAAGCGACCTGGCAAGTCGGCACACTCTCTGCCCGGTCTCTCGAACATCGCGCTAAAGGCCGA
The DNA here is from genome assembly GCA_963765765.1 of uncultured Chloroflexia bacterium. GTDB lineage: Bacteria > Chloroflexota > UBA6077 > UBA6077 > JACCZL01 > CAVXYC01. The sequence goes on from CAVXYC010000001.1 coordinate 171,465, forward strand.
AAGACATGTGGGATCGAATCCGGAAATATGGACTAGGAACGCTGGCCGGATTCCTGGGGCTCAGCTTCGGTGTCGCCGCGGTTGGCGGCAAGATCACCGCGAAATCGGTGAACATCTGGTATCAGACCCTCCAACGTCCAAGCTGGACGCCGCCGGGCAGGCTATTTGGTCCGGTGTGGACGGTGCTGTACGGTCTGATGTCCGTCTCGGCATGGATGGTAACCAGAGCTGCGAAAAATCGCTTCGATCTCCGACATCCAGCAAAACTGGCTATCTGCGCCTGGTTCGCGCAGCTTGCGCTCAATCTCGCGTGGTCGGGGGTGTTTTTCGGCGCGCGACGAATAGGGGCAAGCCTCTATGTCATTGGCGGACTCTGGGCGGCCATTCTGGCCTACATGGTGTGGACCGCTAGAGTCTCACGCGTTGCCGCCTGGCTCTTTGCACCCTACCTTGCTTGGGTAAGCTTCGCGGCAGCCCTGAATTTCCGAATCTGGCGAATGAACCGCGGGCTCATCTCGCAAGTCACGCGGCGTATCTAAGCGCTAGCACTCGCTACTTCGCTTGAACCGTCCCGCGCCACGCTCTGAAAGTACGTGAAGACTGCCTTCTCGGTCGACACGCTGTGCCTGAGTGTGGCAATGGGGACATTCCAGCAAATCCAATTCGTTCACACGCAGGCGCTCTTCGGAGCATCGTGGGCAATAGGGCAAGGGGGTTTCTGTCATTTCGGTGTGCAGCAACAATCTATCGTAATCATATCCTTCGATTTCCCCTGACGGGCTTGACGTTTCGTGCATCCGCTCGCTATGGTCCGCGAGCCGTGTGGGAAGGCAAACGCGTCTCCGTCATACTGCCCGCATACAACGAGGCAGACAATATCGCCCGGGCTGTCAGCGAATTCATCGGGATCTCGGCCATCGACGAGGTTGTCGTGGTGGACAACAATTCGCGTGACGGTACGGGACCTCTGGCCGCCGCGGCCGGTGGCCGCGTTGTCGTGGAGACCAAGCAAGGCTACGGTCACGCACTTCGCCGGGGCATGGCCGAGGCCGTGGGGGATCTTGTCGTACTGGCAGAACCAGACGGAACGTTTGTAGCTCGGGACGTGCTCAAGCTGCTCAGTTACACCGACGAATTCGATATGGTGCTGGGCACGCGGACCACGCGTGAGCTGATCTGGAGCCAGGCCAACATGGGCTGGTTCCTGCGGGTCGGCAATGTCGCCGTGGCCAAGATGATTCAGGTGCTCTACGGAGGCCCGTCGCTGTCTGACTGCGGCTGCACGTTTCGACTGATTCATCGCGAGGCACTCGCGAAAATTTACGATGATCTCACGGTAGGAGGCTCGCACTTTCTACCTGAGATGGTCATCCTGGGACTGCGCCGGGGACTCCGAGTCATTGAGATTCCCGTGAATTACCGGGGCCGCGTCGGCGAGTCAAAAATCACAGGGTCTCCCATGACGGCCATGAAAGTCGGCCTGCGAATGATTGGCCTGATCACGGAGTATCGATGGCATACGCTGCGCCGCATGGCTCGCCGATCGCCGCGTTAGGGCGGCGACCCGCTGTAGCCGCGTCGGTCGGTGTCTTAGGCGCGCTAGCCATTGTCGCTTTCGGCCTTTTTGTGGGCCGGGAGATCGGGCGACCGTTTCTCTACGACGAAGTGAACTTTACTTTCGGCGCCGAGGCCGTGGCGCGAACTGGGATTCCGTTCGCTAACGCCGGCTGACATGAGCGACCGCTACGATTTCGGTCAGCGTGAGCAATGGGCGCTGTGGCATCCGCCACTCTATCTCTACGCGTTGGGGCTCTGGTACAAGCTGTTGGGTGTGTCGGAGTTGGTGGGCCGTGGCTTCGGGGTCGTCTGCACAATCATCTCGGCGTTGTTGATCGGGTACATCGGACGTAGAGTTGCCTCACCCACTGCGTCCGCCCTCACTGGATTACTGGCCTTCGCCCTATTCCTGCTCAGCCCTCTCACTGTCCAGAGCGCACTTATTCTGGATATTGACGGAACGGTCCTACTGCTGTTCGTGACGCTGCTGACGGCGCTTTATATACGTCACGTGCAGGAGCCGGCACGTTGGGACATCCCGGTGCTGACCCTGGTCTTCGCTCTGGCGCTCTGGGCCAAGATGACTACTCCTCTGGGCCTGCTATTCGCGATGGTGGGTTATCGGACGCTCGAGCGACGCCCACTGATTGGACTTCGGGAGGCCGCCATCGTGGGATTGGGAGGAGCCGCGCTCTTTGTCTCAACCTACGCTGTAGTCTTCATAGCTCTGCGAATGCCCATGGACCTCCCGTTCGCCACCCTTTGGCAAGAATTCATGGACGCCTCGGAGAGCACCCGGCAGTGGCGCGAGTCGTTCGAAACATTCATATCTGCCGTCTCGCCGGTAGCCTGGTGGATCTCACCAGCGCTGCTGGTCTTGAGTTTGGCCGCGCTGATCCAGCGCGGCCGCGATTTCCTCGAGACCCGGCAGCCGCACGTGATAGATGTAGTGCTCATCCTCGCGGCAGGCATCTACGCGGTCTATCTCATCAAGTTGGCCGGCCTATTTCCGAAGTACCACATCACCGCGCTCCCGTTTATCTGCCTGGCCGCTGCCTGGCTGGTGGGTCGAGTCGTCGGACAGGTCCGACTCAGGGACGCTTTGGCGTGGGCGCTGGTGCTCATCCTGATGACGGCCTACTACTGGCGCGTTCCCGTGGAGTGGTTCCGCGAAGGATTTGGTTCGCTAGATACGCTCCTGGTGATCCGCCCGCTGATGCTCCTGGTGCTGGCATTTGGGCTCGCGGCCGTCATTGCCGGCGGACCGTTCAGTCGACATCTCGCTATGGTGACGGCTTTGCTCGTATTTGGCTGGTCGCTGGGTATGGGATGGAGACAGTCTCGGGTCGACTTTTCCACGAACTATTGGTACGGCACGCACGGCCAACGGGAAGCGGCCGCGTTTGTCGATACGCTAATCGCCCCCGATGAGTTCTGGGGCGGCGCAAAAGAAGTGGCCTATTACGCGCGGAATCAACAGTACATCGATCAGGACACCCTCCAGTACTGGATCGAGCACTACGGCGGCGGGCTCCAACAGCCCATCAATGGACACATGCCGCGCGTGCTCGCCGTCTGGACGGGCCATTCATACGTTTCCTGGGTGTTCCATGTGGCTATCGAGAAGGAGTTCGAGACGGTCGGAGAGTTTGGAACGTACACCGTCTTGGTCCGAAGACCAGCCCTTAGCGCGGGAGCCTAGACTCGTCGCTTGCCGCTGACCGAGTGGAATGACAGAATGGCCCCACGTGCAGCGATTCCCTGGAGTATCAATTCATGGCCAATTTTTATGATCTGTCCCCGGACGACGCGCGCAGGTTGGCGAATCTTGCGGGTCAGACGTGGGATGACGCCACAGTAGCGCGGCTGCTTCCGCAGATAAGGGGCGTGCTAAACGCGGGCAAGCGGATCTACGATCTGGATCTGGGCACCACTGAGCTGGCGGTCAGCTTTGAGCTGGCAGAGTCTGAGCGATGAGTGACGCACTCTGCCGTGAATCGATCGCGGCGCTTGCGCCGCGTATTGAGCGGCGCGACATCTCCCCAACCGAGCTTACGCAGGCCACGTTGGAGCGGATCGAGCGACTGAATCCGAAGTTGAACGCGTTCCTGACCGTAACCGCCGAGCACGCGTTGGAACAGGCCCGCGGGGCGGAGGCCGAGATCGCTGCGGGAAACTATCGTGGACCGATGCACGGAATTCCGATCTCGCTCAAGGACCTCTACCTCACAAAGGGTATCCGCACAACCGGTGGCTCGAAGATCCTGGGCGACTGGATTCCGGACATCGATTCAGCGGTAGGCGAGCGGCTGCGCGACGCCGGCGCGATTATGGTCGGCAAGAACCACATGCACGAGTTCGCTTTCGGAACCACCAATCTGAGTCCGCACTACGGTCCAGCGCTCAACCCCTGGGATCAAGGTCGAGTGACCGGCGGCTCTAGCGGTGGTACAGCAGTGGCGGTGGCCACCGGCATGAGCCAGATGAGCATGGGCTCTGACACCGGGGGGTCCATTCGCATGCCAGCTTCGTTTTGTGGCGTCTCTGGAATTAAGGCGACTTATGGCCGCGTAAGCAAATATGGCGCTCTTCCATTGGCCTGGTCTATGGATCACACCGGACCATTAGCTCGGTCCGCCGAGGACCTTGCGATCGTGCTCAATGCTATCGCCGGGTACGACCCACGCGATCCGACGACCGTGGAGCGCCCGGTTCCCGATTTTCGATCGAAGCTGAACCAGGGCGTTTCAGGACTTCGCCTCGGCGTCATTCAGGAATACATGGATAACACCGTGGACGCGGAGTCGGCCAGCGTGACCCGAGCCGCAATTGCTGAGCTAGAGAAGCTAGGCGCTCAAGTAGAAGATGTGTCGTTCCAGGATGTCACAGGTTTCCTGGGCGCCGCGACCACGATCCTGCACGCTGAGGGCGCGGCATACCATGCCAAGTGGTTGATGGAACGGCCGCAGGACTACAGCCCAGCGGTGCTAGAACGTCTCCAGGTGGGCTCCGTGCTGCCTGCCATCGACTACGTCAATGCCCAGAGGGCCCGCCGCATCATTGTGGATCGCGCGCTTGGCATCATGGGCAGGTTCGACGCCCTCGTGTGCACAACAATGCCGGTTCTGCCGCCGTTGCTCGAAGAGGGGAGTCGTCCCGAGATCCACGGCAATCTTGCGCGTCACACGCGCCTCTTCAACCTGTTGGGATTCCCAACGGCGTCGTATCCGTGTGGATTCAGTGCCACCGGACTGCCCATCGGACTCCAGGTCGCCGGTCGACCCTGGGATGAAGCCACGGTCCTGTGCATCGGCCATGCCTACCAGCAGGCCACGAATTGGCACAATCGTTGGCCGGCGGTGGCGAACTAATGCGTTGCCTTGAACGAAGGTGCGCGGCTGGCCGACAGGTGGGAAGCCGCGTATGACCGGCAAACATCAGATTTTTCAGGTTGACGCGTTCACGGATCGGGTGTTTGCCGGCAATCCTGCCGCGGTCTGTTTACCGGCGGAGTCGCGTGATGCCGAATGGATGCATGCGCTCGCGCGCGAGCTGAATCAATCCTCCACCACGTTTATCGAGGAGCGGGGAGATGTGTTCGGCATCCGCTGGTTCACACGACGCGAGGAGCTCGTGCTAAATGGGACCGGTACCCTGTGTTCAGCCCATGTTCTATGGGAGACTGGACGGGTCCCGCGGGACCAGGAAGTGAAATACGAGTCGCAAAGTGGTCCCCTAGCAGCCCGCTGGGACGACGGCTGGATTGAGATGGATTTTCCGGCCGGGACCGTAACAGCAGTGGACCCGCCAAAGGGGTTGATCGATGGATTGGGGGCGACGCCCACGCTCGTGGTGCGGAGCAACCGAAACGTCATCGCGTTATTCGAGAATGAGGGCGAGGTGCGTGCTCTGGAGCCCGACTACCCGCTGCTCGCGACGATTGATACGCGGGGAATCATCGCGACCGCCGCGGATGCCGACTCGAAATTTGACTTCATCTCGCGATACTTCGGCCCCGCCGGCGGGATTGGCGAAGACCCGGTGAATGGCTCGTCACATGCCGAGCTCGGCCCCTTCTGGGGCGCTCGGCTGGGTCGCGATGTGCTTCTGGCGCAACAGGCGTCACCGCGTGGTGGGCTCCTACGAATTCGACCTGAGGGTGATCGCGTCTGGATCGCCGGTAAAGCCGTCACCGTGGCTCGGGGCGAGCTGGCGTAGGATCAGACGACTTCGCCACATCCATGGTCTCAGCGGTCAGCGTCGCCATCACGGTCAAGAACGAGGCCGCGTCAATCGAGACGTTGCTTCACTCGCTGGGACGGCAGACGCGCCCTCCGGACGAGATCGTCATTGTGGATGGCGGGTCTACTGACGGAACGCTTGGAATTATCGAGGCGGCGGGTCCGCCCGTACGCGCGATCTCAGCACCAGACTCAAATATCTCCGAGGGACGCAACATTGCCATCCGCGCCGCCCGATACAACGTCATTCTCGTCACGGACGCTGGAGTCTCGTTACCCGACGTCTGGGTAGAGACGCTGACGGACGCCTTCGCGGGTGACGAATCACTGGCGATGGTAGGCGGATTTTTCGAGTCAGCGCCTCAGTCGGTGTTTGAGTGGGCGCTCGGTGCCACCACACTCCCACGGGAGAACGAGGTTGATCCGACTACCTTCATGCCGTCGCATCGCTCCGTGGCGTTTCGCCGCTCCGTCTGGCAGTCGCTCGGCGGGTATCCGGAGTGGCTGGACTACTGTGAAGACCTGCTGTTCGACATGCGAGCTCGGGCGGAGGGATTCCGTGTTAGCTTCGAGCCCCGTGCGACGGTGGCTTTTCGCCCGCGATCCACACTGAGAGCCTTTGCACTTCAGTACTTCCGGTACGCTCGCGGCGATGGCAAGGCGCGCATTCTTCTAAAGCGACACATCGTACGGTATGGGGTCTACGGCTGGGCGACGATTGCTTCTGGGATTGTCCTGAGATACCCGAGATTGCGCGCAGTTATTCTCGGAGCCGCGGCGCTATTTGTCGGGATGTACTGTCGGCGTCCATGGGCTCGACTTCTGGCAACCCGAGGGGGTCACTCAACGATGGAGCTCGTTAAGGCCGTCACGCTCGTACCCGTGCTGCGGCTGACCGGTGACTTCGCCAAAATGGCGGGGTTCCCTACGGGCTTAGCATGGGCTTTTCGAGTCGGAAAAAGCCGGATCAGCCCCACGAATGACTCTTTGACTAACGGGTAGACGTATCGGCGCTGACCTTCTGGAGATGCTTGACACCCGCGGCCATGAGCTCCAGTGAATCCTGCATGGCTCCCATCTCGGCATCGGCCAGCAGCGAGGAGGCGCTCACCTCCACATTCCCCACCAGACCCAGGCAGCTAGTGGCGCCATATGTACGCCCATCCAGCTCGCCCGCGCGCATGGCACACAGGACCGGATACGCATAGCCATCCGGGCGCGCGAGCTGTGACCCTCGCTCAGCCGCGCGAGCCGGGGCCTCTTCGAACGAAGATTGGGCTTGCACCTCACTTGGGTAGACGATGAACGTAATCCGATTTTCCGCACCCGGCCCATCAACCTGGAGATCGATCTCGCCAACTGCCCCGTGTGCAAAGCCTCGGTCGCTGATGGGCGAGCGAATGATATTTCCGGAACTGAACCCCGTCGGCAGCTCATCTGAGAGGAATGGGGTGCGAAACAGTGCATCCGCGAGCGCGGGCGCGCCGTTGGATGCTCGAAATTTCTCGTACTTTGCGAGTGCCACGTTATTGAGATTGATTGCCGATTGGATGGACGTCCCGGGTGCGGCTCCCTCGACAAGGGTGAACCAGATCAAATTGTCGCGTACACGCCCCGCGCCGAAGACTAACCGTTCCAGGCCATCGACATCGGCTTGACCTATGAGCTGGACGTCGGTGGCGTTGTTCTGACCCCCGGGGAAGATGCCAACGTTTTGATCGCCGATGATTTGATCGCGCACTTGACGAAAGTAGCCGACGGGAGGTATTGGCTGATCGATACGTATCACTTGCTGCCAGATCCGAACGGGGCCACCCGCAAGGTGCTCAGGAGATGGGTCTGTTCGCATAGCAATGGTGTAGCTCGGACCGACGTTCTCGATGAGTTGCTCTCGGGTCAGACCAGGCTCGATCTCAAATCCGTCCGGAACGTCGCCGAGGTCTAACGCGGTTTCCTGAGGAAGCATGCTTGGGACCTGCGCCTGAGCTGACCAGGGCATGAGCGCCGTAGAGAAGATGACAGCGAGGGCCACCATGACGCTAATAGACGATGGCGAAGTCATGAGGTGCTCCAGGACGCTGTTCGAGCTTTAGATTTGACGGTTGCCCAGTGTATCAGAACGCGCCCAGCGCCCTGAGCTGGCAAGCGTCCGAAACGCGCCAGAATCTCAGAGGGTTATCTCATGTGTGGGCGTCAATAGGGAGAAACCAGATCAAACGGCCTCGCAATAGGTCAAGCGACTCGCGGCGTGCCCGTGCTATGACTGATGATCACTGCACTGGTGGCGCTCAACCCATCCTCGTAACGGCGCCAGAGCTTCCAGGTTCGGCCTGCCCGAGTCCTACGAATCGACTCCCAGCGTCGATTCTCGACCACGGGAAGCATCCATAGACGCCTAGCCATTCCTTGTCGGCCAAATACCTCTCGACCTATCTATTGTTCGTCAATGACCTCTGTATCAAAATTCACATCACTAACACTTTATAGGGGACAGCAATACTTTTACTTCCTTCGCCGCCAATGTTTATTAGATCTTCTTGCCAGATATCTTTCCACTTGATTATTGAAGTCATTTTAGTCCTAGGTGGTGATTCGATAGTTAGTGCATCTGTTCGAGAAATCTCGGTAAGCCCTCCCGGAACAGGGGCGAAGTGTACGCGCTATCGTAATATTCGAAAAGTGGGTCGAAGGCGGACCGCCTATTGGAGGCGATCCCAACACGCTTGACTGCCGCGTCCTAAAAGATCGCACTCGCCGTGGTGCGCCCGCGCGGACGTCGGTTCTGGCGACAACGTTCGGTCTGACCTTGCTAGATATCCAGATACCTATGCCGTCTCTTAACGTTCGATTTTGGGCCTGCCACGCGATCACCCCGTCGCTGATCGGCACAAGGCGGAGCGCGTCTTATAAGCGTCTCGCAATTAACATCTCGGTGCCGACCGCGTCTGATGAGTATTGAGACGGGCCAGCCTGACGTGTGAGCGCTAAGCCGGATTATCGAACGGGCAGTTCCTATAACCGGGGAGCCTGTTGAAAAACGCGGGCATGGAGATCAAAAGCGCTGCCCTCGTCGGTGCGGCAGATCGTCTTCACGCGATGCTCAGACACGGGAAGGCGACCCTTGGAGTGGCTGGGGCGGTGGTCGGTGGGCGGACGGCCCCTCCGGCGCCCCACCCGGCCCTGGCCGCCGCCCCCAGCCAGCCCTTCGGAGCAGTCGCTTCAGGTTCTGGCCAGCCGCGACCACGAGCGCCTCGACGTGACCTGCCAGAGTCCGCGAAGCCGGAACGGCTCAGCCCGTGCCAGTCTTTGGCTTCGCCGAACAGCGGCTCAACCCAGACCTTCCGCTTGGCCATGGCCTTCTCGTAGGCAGCCGTCTGGTGGTAGGCGTGCACACGCTCGAGGTACTCGGCGTACAAGGACCTCTGGACCTGGCGTCCCTGGCTGCCCTCGGTGCAGGCAGCCTTGAGCGGGCACGCCTGGCAGGTGGCGGCCTCAGCGCGGTAGACGACGACACCTTCGGTGTACTTGGCCGTCCGACGTCGCAGCACCTGGCCTTCGGGGCAGCGGTACTCGTCGCGGTCCGAATCGTAGGTGAAGTGCGAGGCGCCATAGAACGGCGTCCGCTGGTCGAAGTCCGACAGCGGAACGTAGGCGTAGATCTTCTGATCCTGGACCTCGACGATGTTCTCGACGGTCCCGTAGGTCGTGTCGCCGGTCACCTGGTCGGGGCGGATCCGCCAGCGGAAGCAGGCGCGCCAAAGCATGTCCAGGAATGGCTGGTTCTCCATCACGTCGGCCGGGGTCACCAGGACCTCGAGGATGATGCGGGCCTTGCCCCCATCAACGACGTAGTGGTCGTGGTACCCGAAGGAGAGTCCGCCTTTCTTGAGCGCCATCAGGGCGGCATCAGGATCGGTGGCGCTCGCCTCGAAATCAGAGCGGCGCCGATAGCCGTCTCGGATGATGGTCCGATCGGGTGCCCCGTTGCGGGCTAGCTAGTCGTGCCGCTCGCCATTGGTTTGAGCGAGCTGCTCTCGCTCGGCTTCCGTGATCGGGACCGGCAGGTCGATCGGCTGGCTCCCGTCTTCCTCCGGACTCGACTCATCGGGACCGTCACCGGTAAACAGCTCACCGAGGTGCGCCTCGACCGCAAAGCGCGGGGCGATCGAGTCAAGCGATGCATTACCCGGCACTTGCGTGGCATCGACGTACAGCTCTTTGCCCCAGACCAGCCCAGCCTCGCGGCACTGCTCGACGATCACTGCGAAGAAGCGGCGAAAGATGGCCAGGCCGTAGCGCTGTCGAATCCTGGAGAGGCTGGAGTGATCGGGCAGCGCCTCGTCCAAGGCGTACCCAAGGTACCAGCGGTGGGCGAGATGGAGGCTCGCGATCTCAATCAGGTGCCGCTCCGAGCGGATCCCCTCGAAGAACATGATCAACTGGAGCTTGAAGAAGATGCTGGGGTCGATGCTCGGCCGCCCAGATCTCTTATACGTGCTACGGACCAGGTCGCGGACGAACGTCAGATCAAGCTCTGACTCCAGAAGACGGTAGAAATGGTGAACGGGAACCAGCGCGTCCAGCGCTGCCAGCACCGGTTGGTCCACCCGGCGCACCTTGGCCGGGCCGAGCATGAAGAAAGAATCCAGTCTAGGGTCGGACGGCGGCCCCGACCGGCACGGGGCCGATCACGGCTCGCCACCCGGGCAATGATTTGCTTAGAACCGTACCAGCCGACAGTGACGTGGCGTCGACTTTTTCAACAGGCTCGGGGGTTATCGGAACTTGGTTGACGTGCTTGGGAGTGCGGCGCATAGTACGGGTACCATGGATCGGCCCACCCGTCGCGCATTCCTGCGAGGCACTCTGGCCGCGGCGGCGGCTGGCTTGCTGTCCGGCTGCGGGCTGGTAGCGCCACGGTCTCAGCAGGCAGTTCGGACACCTCGCATCGGCTACCTGTGGTCCGGCGCACAGGAATGGGCCGACGCTTTCCGCGAGGGCCTGGCAGAGCTGGGTTACGTTGAGGGCAGCACGGTCACCGTGGAGTGGCGACCGGCCGATGGACAGGTCGATCGCTTCCCCGGGCTGGCCGCCGAGTTCGTGAGCATGCCGGTCGACGTGATCGTGGCCTCCGGGATCAGCCCTATCCGGGCCGCGATGCGCGCCACCAGCACCATCCCGATTGTGATGGTGCAGACGGCCGACCCGGTGGCGGACGGTTTTGTGGCCAGTCTGGCACGGCCGGGAGGAAACATCACCGGACAGACCAGCATCGCCCGCGAGCTGATTGGCAAGCGGTTGGAAGTCCTGAGGCAGGCACTCCCGTCCGTGTCACGGGTGGGCGTTATCTGGAACCCCGACCCCGATATCAACCACGCCGGCCAGGTGCGGGATGCGGAGGCCACGGCCGGCGCACTGGGGATGACGCTGGTGTCGCTGGAGGCGCAGGAGACCGCCGCCATGGAGGGCGCATTCGAGCGAGCGGTGCATGAGCGGGTCGATGCGCTGACCCTGGTGGACAATGTCGTGCTGACGAGCAATCCGGCGCGTGTCGGCGGGCTGGCACTGGCGCATCGGTTGCCAATGACGTCGACCGGTCAATATGTGACGGCCGGCGGATTGATCGGCTACGGGCCAAATCGTCCCGCCCAGGAGCGGCGCGCCGCCACCTACGTCGACAAGATCCTGAAGGGCGCCAATCCCGCGGAACTCCCCGTTGAGCGGCCGGAGAAATTTGACCTGGTGATCAATCTCAAGACCGCGCAGGCGCTGGGTCTGACGATTCCACAGTCGGTCCTGGCCGAGGCGACCGAGATCATCCAGTAACCCCACGAGTCTTTCTTCTACATCTCTTCGCTCATTCAGCTAGGTTGTCTCGGTCCGATAATGGGGGTTATCGGCACCTGTTTGAAAAGGCGGAGCGTGTCTCAGTGGAGCAGGTTGTCTACCGAATGACGTGACCCTGTGGGCGACGACCGGTGGCTGAACCAGGGTGGGCCGCTACTCACCCGGTTGGTGTCTTGGCACATCGCCAATTGAGTGCTAGATTGCGCCGGAGTGCGCGATGACGCGCCCGAAACGAGAGGGAGCGCCATGGACCCGTTGACCGTCCTCATGACCGCCCTTGGTGTGGTGCGACCCTGCTCAAACCGGCGGCGGATAAAGCCGTCGCTGATGGCTACGACGCCCTCAAGACGCTCATCGTTCGCAAGTTCGGGAAGCGCGACCCGGCGCTCGACTCGGTGCTCAGCCACCATGCGCAAGACCCGGAAGGGTGGAGACACCCGACCGAGCAACTGCTGGCTGGCGTGGGCGCTGATCGTGATCAGGAGGTGCTCGATCGCGCCACGGAGCTGATTCGGCGAGCCGAGACCACGAGGCCAGGTATCTCTCCGGGCTGATCGGACAGATCAACGCCCAGGGCGGGAGGGTCGTGGTGACCCACGCGGACCGAGGGGGCTATGCCGCCGGGCGCGACATCATCATCGGGGGACGGGTCGGGCAGGAACTCCTGCGGATACCGGGGTTGGTGAAAGCACTGCTCGTCTTCGGCACGGTGCTGGCCATCATCGGCTTCGCGATCATCGGCGCCGGGGTGCTGTCGTGGATCGCGGCATTACCGAAGCTCGGGCCCAGTTCCCCGCCGCCCCAGTTCCCACCACCGGGGGTGATGACCGGGGCTCCGATCTTCTTCTCAGGGATCGTCCTGCTCGTCCTGACGGGACTGGCCTATGTCCTCACTCGACGGCCAGGCGACTGACGGTTAGCCACCGAGTGCGGCTTCCATGCGGGTCGCGCTTTCTCGGCGAGCCTGTTCCAGAATGTGGCCGTAAATGTCCAGGGTCGTCTGACTGCGATCATGACCAAGCTGCTCCATAACCTCCCGCACGCTGGCGCCCATGGCGAACTGGAACGTGGCGCACGTGTGGCGCAGGTTGTGGAATGGAGTCCTCTGGATTCCCGCCTTCGCCAATGCGGCCTGAAAGCGGTGCGTCACGTTGGAGCGGTCCAATGGTGTGCCGGCCGCGGACGTGAAGACGAGCCCAGCGGATTCCAGTGATCGGGTCGACCGGCCAAGAGATGGTCCTCCCTCTGCTTGGCTCGCTGCGCGTACAGGGCGTCCAACGCGGGTCCTGGCAGCGCCAGGTTTCGACGCGACCGGCGTGTTTTTGGTTCGACCAGTTGGTATTCCCCGCTGACCTTCTGAAGTTGCTTGCGTACGCGAAGCTCCTTCTGATCCAGGTCCACATCTGCCCAACGAAGTCCTAGAACCTCCCCCTGGCGGAGTCCCAGGGCTAGCGCCACGGTGAACAACGCTTCGAGCGGATTCTGTTGGATGGATTGCAGAAAAACTTTCGCTTCCTCGAGCGACAGAGGACGGCGCTCGACAGGCTCGTGCTTCGGCCCGTCGACAAGCGCAGCCACATTGCGTCCGACAATTCCCCACTTCACCGCTCTACCGAGCGCGATACGTAGCACCGACAGAATGTATCGGACTGACGTGACGGACAGGCCCTCCGCCGACTTTGCCTTCAAGAGTCGCTGGATCGCCGACGGTTCCAGGCTTGAAAGGCGCGCACGACCAAGGCTCGGGCTGATGTGTAGCTTTACGGTGGCCGCGTAGCTCTCGTAGGTGCGTGGCCGGACGGACGGTTTCACATGGTTCTCAAGCCAGTCTGTGAGGAATTGATCGAGAGTCAGTCGCTCTGGTGGGACAGGCAATCCCTTCTGCAGGTCGCGTTTCAATGTATTGAGCCGAGAAATCAGATCGCGTTGCTCGCGGGCATAGAACGACTTCGTCCGACCGTTCAAAAGGGATACCCGAGCTTCCCAACGTCCGTCGGGGCGAAGGCGAATCATGCCCTCATGATTTGCGCGTCGCTTCATACCCGCCATCTTTAGCTCCTGAGTGCTGTCCGAGATTTACTAGTTCGGTACACAGAACGGCATTTCATTGACCGCGTCATGTGACGTTTCCCCATTCCCGGCGCTCCAAACCTCTCACGCGGCAACCAGCAATGTCGAACGCGGGAGACGCGAGTCGGCCATTTACACATCCTCCTCCGTCAGCCTCGCGGCGAGTCTCCGCATACAGATACTTGCGTTGGCGCTTTCCGTCTTTCCAACCGAGGTCGAGGACTGCGACCCAACGCCCATCTTGCCGCGGGTGAATCGAACCCTCACCGTGCCCTCGTCGACTAGTCACTATCCCGCCTCCTCCGCTCGCTGCTCACGCTTGCGCCGCTGATACGCCCCCACGCGGCAGGCGTTCCCGCAGTAGATCTTCTTCGTAGTTCCCTCAATTGGAACCCCGCAAATGACGCACGCGCTCGTCACCCTTCGACGGTATGCTGCGAGGGCACGAGCTGCCTGCGCAGCCCCATCATCTTTGCCCAAATGAGTACCTCCTGAAACATTATAAGCTAATAATGTCGTTCGACTGCCCTGCCAGAGATGTGCGGCCTAGCGATCTCGAAAGGTGGGTTTGGGACGGTCCGGCGATCTTGACCATGTGGACTGGCAAGGTCGAATACAGGCTGATCGACCTATTCGCGGCAAACAGCGAGCCGATTTGCTCCCGCAATTCACTTGAGGATGTAATAACGACCGCGTTGTCAGACGATGGCTACATAACACCGTCCACAGCGTCCAGAGCGTCCAGGCCACAACCCCTGCCGTTGAAATACTGGACGCTATGGACGGTGTGGACGCTCTGCGGGGCCCTGTTTGGAGGACGACTCGGAATTGTCCGCGATGGGGCTGCCCGTTCGCTGGTCATGATCGCGGCGACCATCGGGCTCTCTCACTCGTCCTCCATGGCGTACAAACTGCAACTGCGAGCGTCACGAGTCATCCTTGGAGATCGAGCCCTCCCCGTGGCCGCGGCGGGTCATGCTAGTCCCGAACCCACAAATAGAATCCGGTGCGCACGGGCATTCGCTCCACCGTCATCCCGGCCGCTCGAAGCTGATCAGCCAGCGTTGTCAGGACGTCGGCCTTCGATGAGTCAGAGGTCTCTTCCGCTGGGAACGAGCCCTGTGGTGGTGGACGAAGTCGAATCGTCCATCCCCCTCCACCATTCGCCTCCAGATCGTAAAGACCGGCGTTCCCGCCAGCCTTCATTACAGCATTGACCTGTGCGCGTAGATCGGATGAAGTAGTCATGCTCGAGCCCCGCTTTCAGTCTGAGAAGATGGAGTCCTGGATCACGCGTGAGTGCGATTGCTCTAAAACCGGCGAGACGAAAGACTCTCACCTCAGCCGTCGATGAATTCATCCACGGCCGTAAATCTCTCCCAATTCTCAGTTCTTGCAAGATGAATCAGCGTGGAGGTGATGGCTTCGACCAGCTTTGGCCCTGGTTCCAGGACATCCAGGTAGACGGGCTCATCGTGCATTTTGTGGATGAAGATCTCGCCGCTTTGCGGATACACGGCGATCGTGAGCGATCGGGGCATGCCGTCCCCTTGCCACACGACGTGCCAGCCTCGAGAGCTTTCGTGAGTATCTGGCCTCATGCTCATAAGTGCCAGATGATCGTTCGATAGAGCCACGGCCTCCTCGAGGATCTGCTGGATCGCAAGAATCAGATCGTCGGCTTTCTCCTGTCGCTCGTCTGCCTTTTCGCGAGAATTTC
Source organism: uncultured Chloroflexia bacterium (assembly GCA_963765765.1). GTDB lineage: Bacteria > Chloroflexota > UBA6077 > UBA6077 > JACCZL01 > CAVXYC01. The sequence goes on from CAVXYC010000001.1 coordinate 186,900, forward strand.
TGATTTCTGCTTTGAGGTCATCAGTCCAGGGCATTTGTCACACCACCTAACCCGTCTATCACCAGCAGCGGCCGCCGAGATGAGCGAAGGGAAGGTCGCTCGTAGGTCGGGTTCATGCGATTAGCCGGATGACGATGATCGCCCTGCTAACTGCCGGCCGCGCTCAAGCGCGGCGTAGCTTCTCGGAGCGGCCGCGACGATCATTCTGAAGCCCTCTTCGAGGCGTTGCTCGACGTCATTGACATCGGCGATGGTGCAGCATGGGACGCGGGCATCCTGGCAGGCGTGAAGAATCGCCTGAATGGCCGCTTCTACCTCTGGATGTTTGCCCTGACCGGCGTGGCCCAGGTCGACCGATAGATCGCCGGAGCCTGCCCAGATGGCGCTCAAGCCTCTGACCTCCTTCAAGATTGCTGGTAGATTCTTAACGCCTTCCTTGTCCTCAACGATGGCCATGCAGAAGATCTCGCCTTGCAGACCGTACGGCCACAGCTCGGCGGCGGCGTAATACTCTTGGATATTGAGGCCCCAGTAACGCGAGGCGTGGCGCGGAAACCAGCCTCTCTGGCCATGATCGGCCTCGCCGGGTCTCGGATAGCGCACCGCGGCCACCAGCGCCCGGGCTTGCTCGACAGTCGATAGATGCGGCTGGACAACCCCGTAGACGCCGCAGTCCAGCGTCTGCTTGATAACCCACTGGTTCATCTCACCCGCGTTCGGCGGCACCCGCACGAGTGGTACGACAGCCGGCGCAATCGAACCGCTCTTCGCAATACGCGCCCGATTCAACAGATGCTGGAGCGTGGACCTCAGATTGGGGAAATCGAAATCGAGGTGCTCCATGTCAAAGATGACGAAGTCGTTGTCCGACTCCGCTATGGCCATCGCATCATCCAGCGCGCCATTGGGCGCGGTCAGACCGAACGCGGGCTTGCCCGACTCCAGCAGGCCAATCAATGAGTTGAGCCGAGCCATGGTCAACTCCAAATGCGGTGGGTTGCTGCGCGTAGAGTAGCACCGATCAGGTGACCTGCGAACGACGAGAGCGCCGGCGTCTCCCGATCTTGACCGCGGTCGTCTTACCGGAAGAAGAATCGCTCGAACATCTCCACATACTCGTTGTTGCGTTGAATCTGATCATCGGTACGACGCTGCGGATTGATCTCGCCAATGCTTGGGTAGCCGGCGGGCGGAGGGAGATAGGCCAGGGCGGCGTGTGACTGAATGTGCTGCACCACTCCGCGCTGCCCATCCTCTGAGACAAGCCAGCTCACCCATAGCTTGGCAGCGTCCTCACCGGCGCGTCCTTTAACACGCCTACGTTTAATTCCACAGCGGTTGAGCCGCCATCACGCATCCACTCCACTTTTACGGGAGCGATCGCCTGCATATCGAGCAGCTCGCTGGTGATCCCGATCGGGAAATACATCGCGTATTCACCGCGAGCTATCTGCTGGGACACCGTGCCGCCTACCTCGCGAGACCAGGTCGGCTCCTGGTCTTTGAATTTGTCCAAGTACTCCTGGCCGAGCTGGTGGTAATTGATCGTGAAGTACTCCAGGCCGGTCCCACCCATCCGTGGATCGCTCACCAGCATCTTCCCCTTGCCCTTCCAGAACGGGTCCAACACGTCCTGACGCGTGCGCGGGATCTTGTTCTCAGGGACGAGGCTCGTGTTCAAAATCATCCCGAATACGTTGGTGCTATAGGGCCACCGGGTCTTGCCCGCGGACAAGGGCACGGGCGGCAGATCAGCAACGTTTGCTGGCCCTTCCCATTCCAGTAGATGACCGGCCTGCTCGATTGTCGTCATGGAGGTTGCGCCTGCGCTGGCGACGCTCGCGATGCGACGGCTGGCGGTGCCTTCCGCCGCCAGGCGCTGGATCATCTCCGGTGTGCGGAGCTGCACGCGCTCCACCTCGATGCCAGGGAAGGCCTTCTGAAACTGCTCGATGAGCGGATCAGCCTCCACCCCGAACGTCGCGTAATGGGTCACCTTTGTCTGACCCGACGTGAGCGCCTTCTGATAGTACTCAGCGAGTTTGGCAGCGACCACCGCGGCACTCGATGAGGTCGGGGCGGACGACTTGGGCTCGGCGGCTATGGCCGCGGAGGGGGCCGCTGTCACTGCGGGTGGGGCCGCTGTCGCCGCCGGCTGCGCCGTAGACGGCGCGATTGTCGGTGGCGGTGCAGCCAGCGGGGCGCACGCGGCGATGGTCAACGCGAGGATGATTCCGATGACAGGAAGCGAGCTGCGGCGCATGGAGAAAGGCATGGCAGCCACCCTTCACCCAGTGGACGTGTGGCGCGTCCTTCACATCGAAAAGCGCCGCGGCTCAGGGCCATCTCCCGAGCCCAACGCGTGCCCCACACGTAGCACCAGATACGCGACCTAGCGTAGTGCAGCCATGCGCACCTGTAAAGCTGTCCTAGGAAGTGTAAGTGTTCAGACTTGAGGGGATGAGTTTGTGACACGGCTGTGAGGTGCGGGCGAGTCACGCGGCCGTCACAGCCCGGTAGCGTGCGGCCATGATGCGCACGTGATCGACTTCACCGCTCATCCAGCAATTACGAGGCGAGGTGTGCGTAAGCAGGCCCTTCTGCTGGCGCGCGCCCCTGCAACAAGCCGTTTCGCCCAGCCGCGGTATCCGCAGCGGCCCGCCGGACCACCGAGACCTTCAAGCGTGCTGTGGCCGATCGCGACGTAGCGCTCGAGCCGCCTCATGGCTACTCGCAGAATCGTGGGACGCGGAAGACGAGCTCCTCGTCACCGATTTCGCGGCACAGGGTGTGGAGCTCGCTTCGCCGAGCACCTCGCCATTCGAGGTCCTCGAGGCTCTCGGCGAGCGGGACGTCGCGCCGGAGCGTCGCGAGCGTCTTATAGAGCGCCGCGTCGTCACGTCGCTCTCTCAAACTGGCAGCCAGCGCCGCGCCGCCTCGGACATTCACGTCCCATCGAGTCGGGTCGTCGGGGATGTCTTCGATCCGACCAAACCGACCGAGCACCGCGGACGCTGCTTTCTCGCCCCACCGCGGGATGCCGGGAAAGCCATCGGCCGAGTCGCCGACGAGAGCGAGCCAGTCCGGGATCGAACCCGGCGGCACACCGAACTTCTCGTTCACCTGCTTTTCGTCCATTAGGAGACGACGCATGCGATCGAAACGGACCACGCGCTGGTCGACGACGCACTGAGCAAGATCCTTGTCAGGGGTGCAGATCAGAATCTGTTCCACCTCGGGAATCGACGAGAAGCGCGCCGCGGCGGTGGCGAGAGCGTCGTCCGCTTCGAACTCGATCATTGACCACGTAGTGATTCCGAGTGCGCGCGACGCGCGTTCGGCGAGAGGAAATTGCGAGAGCAAGTCGTCCGGGATGCCCGCGCCGGTCTTGTACCCATCAAACAGGTCGTTGCGGAACGACTCGATGACGTGGTCGAACGCGATGGCGACGTGACTGACTCCGTCCTCGCGCAGGAGCGAGAGCAGGGACCGAAGAATGCCGCGCGTCGCTCCTATTTCTCGATCGCCAACCTGGGCCTTGGGAGCTCCGAAGAAGGACCGAAACAACTCGTACGTGCCATCGACGAGATGGACCTTCATCTGGTTGACTCGGTCAGCGTCTTCATGCCGAGATGAGCGTCCGCGATGCGCAACTCGTGCATCTGGTGCGCTTTCGGGGAAGGCGCGGCCACGAGATCCTGGTGCGTCCGGTGATCGTCGGCGGTGACTTGAATGCGGAATGATCTCGGCATACTGCGAGCATCCACCCCTCCGTCACTGGGTCACACCGATCGTTCTCGCCCGTACCAATGCAACCTTCCAGACCTCGTGTCACTGACTACCAGGCTGCGGATCAACGCTGGAGATGTTCGAGCCACTGCTCCCGCAGGATAACTGCGACCCGTTTAGCAGTCGCCCCAATCCGACTGATTGAACGTGTAACTCACGGCCACAGCATAGACAGTGACGACGCCCATCTTAAACGGAATCCCTGCCCTCGGCTTATCACCGGGCAATCTCCGCATGCGGTCTCGCCAAAAGATGAACCAAGCGAACGGACGCCTTCAGGCCGCTCGGAAGGTCAGTGTGAAACGGAAAGGAATGGAGGCGTTCGGCAACTCATTGTTATTGTTTTCCTAATAGTTATGCCGATGCATATTGCCCGGTGATAAACCGGCGGCACTCACTGAACTTCCATTCCGGGTAACCGTTTCGCTGTCATCACGCCGGGCCGACCCTCGTTCTCAGCTGGCGACCGAGCTTGGGATCAGACGGTGCGTCATTGTCAAGTCTGCAGGGGGGACCCAAATTGGTTCCGATAACCGTGTTCAAACTAACTCATCTGGGAACGTGACAATAGGAAACACGCTCGAGTGACCGTGGCAGCTGGTACTGGGAATCGGGGTTATCGGACCCTGTTTCAAAGCGCGGAGCGTGCGCCGGGAGGGGCGTGAGAGATCCTTTCTGGATCGGCTCCGTTGCCTGGCCGATCGCCACCGCGGTGGGGGACTGGTTCGATTGCGGGCTCAAGCCGCCAGTTCTATACTGGCGGCCATGGACCCGTGGAGTCGTCGAGACTTCCTGCGCGCTAGCCTTGGCCTCACCGGCCTCGGCCTGCTCGCCGGCTGCGCGGCCTTGCCGGCGCCAGGTCAAGGGACGGCGAGGATGCCGCGCATCGGCTTCCTGCTCGTCGGCACCCGCGAAGGTCGGGCGGACCTGATCGAGGACTTCCTCCGGGGGCTGCGCGAGCACGGCTACGAGGATGGAAGGAACATCGGCATTGAATACCGCTTCTCGGATACCGTCGACAATCGGCTGTCGGAGCTCGCGACCGAGCTGGTCGACCTGCAGCTCGATCTCATCCTGACGATAGGCACCCCGGCGAGCCGCGCCGCCAAGGAGGCCACCGGCACCATCCCCATCCTTGCCGCCTCGGTCTCTGACCCGGTCGGGAGCGGCCTGGTCGCCAGTCTCGCGCGGCCGGGCGGGAACGTTACCAGTTTGAGCAACTCGGGCAATGACACCGACATGAAGCGCATGGAGCGGCTCAAGGAGGTGGTCCCCGCGGCCTCCCGCGTCGCCGTCCTCGGGGGCCAAAGCACTCCAGCGACAGGGCGGCGGATGGCAAACTTCGAGGCGGCGGCCCAGGTCCTGGGGCAGCAGGTGCGGCGGGTGCCGGCGCGGACGGCCGACGACTTCGCCGGCGCCTTCCGCGGCGGTCGGCTGGGGTGCCGACGCGGTGCTGGTGCCATCGGACGGCCTGACCGTCAGTTACCCGACTCGGGTCGTCGAGCTGGCGACGCAGCATCGGCTGCCGACCTTCTACGAACATCGGGAGTTCACCGATGTGGGCGGGCTTGCGACCTACGGGCCCAACTACGCCGAGATCTACTGGCGCGCCGCCACCTACGTGGACAGGATCCTCAAAGGGGCCACGCCGGCCGATCTCCCCGTCGAAGAGCCCACGACCTTCGACTTCGTGATCAACCTCAAGGCCGCCCAGGGGCTCGGGCTGATCATCCCGCAGTCGGTCCTGGCCCAGGCGACCGAGCTCATCCAGTAGCGAGTGAGCTCGCTCGAGCAATCTCCCTCTTTCGCTGAGCCCCTAGGTAGGCACGTTCCGATAATGGGGGTTATCGGAACGTCGACCGCCCCGGTGACTACTGGATGACTTCGGTGGCCTGCGTCAGGATGGACTGCGGAATGGTCAGCCCCAGGGCGTGCGCTGTTTTGAGATTGATGGCGAAGTCGAACTCTGTGGGCCGCTCCATCGGCAGGTCGCCGGGGCGGGCACCTCGCAGGATCTTGTCCACGTACGGTGCTGCGCTCCGGTAGATCGCGGCTCGACTCGAGCCATATGCCAGCAAGCCTCCCGCCCGAGCGAACTCCGGAAATTCCGTGATCGACGGCAGCCGATACCGGAGTGCTAACTCGGCGATGCGTCCCCACGCAGAGTCCCACTGGGTGGCGGCGAGAAGCTTGACGGCATCAGCGCCGGCTGCGGATACGGCCACGAACGCGTCGTCGAGGCCGCTGATGTTCGGTATGTGGACGACGTGAAGGTGTACCCCGAGGCCGGGCGCGGCCTCCTGGAGCGCCCGCAGGCGGATCTCTGATCCCGAGGTCGCGTCGGCGCTGCCTTCGCGGAGCACGGCTACACGGGAGGCGTGCGGAACCGCTTCCTTCAGTAGTTGAAGCTGCTTGCCTTCGAATTGCGACCCGCTGATGCCGGCCGTCCCGGTGATGTTCCCGCCGGGCCGCGCGATGTTGTCGACGAGCCCCATCTCGATTGCCTCCGTGCTGAACAGGATCGTCACGAGCGGGACCGTGGCGGTCGCTTGCTTGGCGGCGAGGCTGGCCGGCGGCGAGCCCACTACAATCAGCTCGACCTTCCGCTCGACGAGCTCGGTCGCCAGCGCCCCGTACCGTTGGGAGTCTCCCCCGGCCCAGCGGGACTCCACGGCGAGGTTCCGGCCCTCGACCCAGCCCAGCTCCCGCAGTCCATCCCAGAACGCGTCCCAACGCCCGCCAGGCGCGCCTCCGAGGACCCCGATCAGGCGCACCCGCTCGGACGTTGGGGCCTGGGGAGGGAGCAGCCCGCAGCCGGCCAACAGACCGAGGCCGGCCACGGACAAGCCACCCATCAGGAAGCGGCGACGGGTGCTCGATGGTCCGAGTGGCGTCATGATGGCGCTAGTGTACGCCCGCGTGGTGCCACAACGCAGAGTGAGCTCGCTCGAGCAATCTCCCCTCTTTCGCTGAGCCCCTAGGCAGGCACGGGGCCGATAATGGCGATTATCGGAGTGATCGGGTTCCACTGTCGGGCGCGGCGTGCCTCCCGCGCTCACGCTATGATCTCACGTTGTGGCTTCCGCGGAATCCTCGTTTGGGAATTCTGCTTGGCTGTGCGGTACGGTTCGCCGAAGACGGCGACATCGATTTCCATACGAACGAACCGTTGCACTACATTCACTATCGTTGAAGCGTACAAGTCGTGACGGTGATAACCGTCTGGGTTCGGAGAGATTGCTTCCATGAGGACCGTGCTCATCATTGGCATTGGTGCAGGCGATCCCGACTACATGACGGTGCAGGCCATTAAAGCGCTCAATCGAGTTGACGTGTTCTTCGTCATCGACAAAGGGCCACGCAAAGACGAGCTGGCCCGTCTACGGACCACTATCTGCGATCGCTACATTGAGCATCGCTCCTATCGGTTCGTTGAGATCCAGGACCCAGAGCGCGACCGATCAGGAAACCATTACCGAGCGGCCGTTGAGGCGTGGCGTCAGGAGCGAATGGAGAAATATCAGTTGGCCTTGCTCAGCGAGCTCGACCCTGAGGCTACCGGGGGATTTCTCGTCTGGGGCGATCCAACAATTTATGACGGCACGCTGGGCATGATCCATGAGATTGCCGCGCGTGGTGCGGTTGATCTGAACTACGAGGTGATCCCGGGAATCTCCAGTGTTCAGGCACTGGCTGCACAGCACAAGGTTCCTTTGAATCGGGTGGGCGAGCCCATTCACATCACGACCGGTAGGCGCGTATCCGAAGGGCTCACGGCAGACCAGGACAATCTGGTTGTGATGCTCGATGGCGATCAGGCCTTTCGTCAGGTCGCCGACGAAGGTTTTGATATCTATTGGGGCGCGTATGTGGGTACGGAGGATGAGATTCTCGTATCCGGCCATCTTGAAGATGTGAAGGATGAGCTGGAAACGATCCGTGCTGACGCCCGCGAAAAGCACGGCTGGATTATGGACACCTATATCCTTCGGCGGCGGGAGTCTTGAGCCTCGTCACGGCGAGCGGACCGGTGCTCGTGCTTGGGGGGACCTCGGAAGCTCGCGAAGTTGCTGATGCGCTGGACCAAGCCGGTCAACCAGTTGTGTCCTCAATGGCTGGCCGCATAGCCTCGCCGAGCTTTCCCGCTGGTGAGGTGCGGGTCGGCGGATTTGGCGGCGCCGAGTCACTGGCGGAGTGGCTTGAGGTCAACAGGTGCGCCGCGGTGATCGATGCGACGCACCCATTCGCCGTGAGGATCTCAAAGTCCGCCGTCTCGGCCTGCGGCGCCGCTCAGGTGCCGCTCGTGCGATTGAATCGGCCCGGGTGGGTCCAGCAACCCGAAGACCGTTGGTACTGGGTCGATGATATCGAGTCGGCCGCCGTTCTGGCGCCGCGGCTCGGGAATCGAATCCTGCTGACCATCGGACGTCAGTACCTGAATGCCTTCGCACATGTATCAGACGCGTGGTTCCTGGTCCGCTCCGTGGACCCGCCAACGTTGACCCTACCGATGGACCATGAGCTGCTGTTGAGTCGCGGACCATTCACGCTTGATGCTGAGATGGAGCTGATCCAGAGACATCGGATCGACCTCATTGTGACGAGAGATAGCGGCGGAGCTGCCACCGAGCCCAAGCTTCTTGCTGCACGGGCACGCGGTCTCCCGGTTGTTGTCGTGCGCCGACCGCCTTGTCCTGATGTATTCACCGTGCCGGGAGCCCCCGAGGCCCTGGCGTGGCTGCAAGAAGTGGCGGGTCGGAGCTGGTGAACCGGGCTCCAGATCAGCACCGTCAACCTTGCCCTGTGCTTGTCGTTGGCGTGGACGATGCTGCGCCACGGACGGTTCCCGAGTCACTTAGCCGCCGTATCAAGGACGCGGATCTCGTATGTGGCGGCGAGCGACACTTCGATCATTTTTCGGAGATCGTGCAAGAGCGATTGGTCATCAAGGCGCCCCTGTCCGACGTTTTAGAGCGAATCGAAGACGCGCACCGGTCTCACAAAAAAGTGGTTGTCCTGGCATCCGGCGATCCTTGCTGTTTCGGCATTGGCCCGTTGGTGGCGGAGCGACTCGGTCGCGAGCATGTCGAAATCATTCCGAGCGTCAGCTCAGTTCAGCTCTTGTTTGCCAGGCTGGGGGAGCCGTGGCAACATGTGCGCATCCTGAGCGCGCACGGTCGGCCGATCGAGCCGGTGATCGGCCCTGCGCTCTCGGCCCGTTACTCGGCCATTTTGGCCGACGATCAACACTCCCCAGCACGAATCGCAGCGGCGTTACTGGACGCAGGGATGGAAAACTGCAGAGCGGTGGTCGGAGAGCGCCTTGGCGGCCCTGCTGAACGGATCATTGACGGCACTCTCGCATCGATCGTGGATCAAACTTGCGATCCACTCTCAGTCCTGGCACTGTTTCGCGGTCAAGCTGACATTCGCGTCCCACGCATCGGGTTAGCAGAGCGCTTGTATCACCATCGAGATGGGATGATCACAAAGTCGGAAATCAGGGCCGTGAGCCTTGGTCATCTTGCTATACAACCCGGAGATATTGTCTGGGACATTGGTGCAGGCTGTGGCTCAGTAGGCCTGGAAGCAGCCAGTCTCGTTGATAGCGGATTTGTCTATGCCATCGAGCGAGATGCCCAGCAGGTTGAGCTGATTCATCGCAATTTGAAGACGTTTCCCAGTCCGCTCCGGATCATCTTCGGCGAGGCGCCCGAGGCGCTCGCGGAGCTTCCCTCACCTGACGCGGTGTTCGCCGGCGGCTCTGGTGGGAATCTGGAGAAAATTGTCGATGTTGCACTCAAGCGACTGAGACCGGGAGGCCGGCTCGTTGCCAATTTTGTGATCCTGGAACATATGCTGGCGTTTCAGCGCCAGGTTCAGTTGGCCGGCTGGAGCTGCGATGTGTCGCAGGTGTCGGTAAGCCGGGGAGATGCACTTGGCAGGCTGGGGGCGCTGAACCCGATATTCGTCCTCAAAGCGGCGCGAATATCGGGCGGCAGCCAATGAGTCCACTCGGTGAACGCGATCACGGCTCAGCGCCATGAGCGTCCTCCCAACGCTCCATGGCATTGGCGTCGGGCCGGGCGACCCAGAGCTGCTGACTATCAAAGGCGCCCGCCTGATTCGAGAAGCAGGAGTAATCTTCGTTCCCGCTGCGCGCTCCGGTCAGCGCAGCCTCGCTCGATCCATCGCCGCGCCGTACATCGATGGAGACAAGAGGGTCGTCGAGCTCATCTACCCAACAGATGGTCGAGCACGGCAGATGCTCGAGGATTGCTGGGACGCCAGCGCGGATACGATTGCGATCGCACTCCAACGGGAGCCCATGGGTGTGTTCCTTACCGAGGGCGATGCGATGCTCTACAGCACGTTCATCTATACGATGGAGGCACTGAGCCGTCGGCATCCAGCGGTCAATATTGAGATTGTTCCGGGAGTTAGCTCCATACATGCAGCGGCTGCGGCTACGGGTGTTCCACTGGCCACGGCAGACCAGCGCGTCGCCATCCTTCCGTCCGACTCTCCTGAAGCCGTACTCCGCTCAACGCTAACCACAAGCGACACGACAGTGCTCCTGAAACTGAGTAGTGGCGCGGAGACACTCCTTAACCTGCTGGACGAGCTACGGCTCATGGACCACGCCGTCTGGATTCGGAGATGCGGTCAGCCTGAGCAAGAGATCGTCCGTGACGTTCGTGCTCTCAGAAATCAACGTTTGGATTACTTCTCACTCATGATCGTAAAGCGCCCTGGGCAATGAGCGGCATCGTCTATTTCATCGGCGCCGGGCCCGGCGGCGCCCGACCTCCTTACCGTCCGCGCCGACCGCTTGATCCGCGAGGCCGACGTGGTCATCTATGCCGATTCACTGGTGCACCCGAACGTAGCGCGTCTTGCGAAGCCGGATGCCACGATCGAAGCCAGCTCGCGGCTCACGCTCGAGCAGATGAGCGCGTTGACCATCGAAGCAGCGCAGGCAGGAAAGACAGTCGTCCGACTACAAAGCGGCGATCCCGCTGTGTACGGCGCGATGCTGGAGCAGATCTCCAGGCTACGAGAAGCCGGCATACCTTACGAGATCGTCCCAGGAGTGAGCTCCGCCTTTGCCGCCGCGGCGCTTCTAGATGCTGAGCTGACCGTGCCGGGTGTAAGTCAAACGATCATCATGACTCGAACCGCGGGCCGCACCGGCGCACTCCCCGAAGGCGAAGATTTGCGTGATCTGGCCCGACATGGGGCGTCGTTGGCGCTGTTCTTGAGCGGAGCATTGCTGCGCAAGGCCGTACCGGAGCTCATCGAAGGCGGATACGCGCCAGGGACGCCCGCGGCGATCGTCTATCGAGCCACCTGGGAGGACCAGCAAGTCATCCGCGGTGCACTCGTCGACATGGTTGATCTGGCGCACGCCGCCGGTATCACGAAACAAGCGTTGTTGATGGTTGGAAACGCGCTGGACCCCGGCCTGCTGGATGACCCGGGAAGACGCTCACACTTATATGATCCGTCGTATAGCCACGGGCGGAGAGTGGCGCGCGTGCCTTCTGTCGAGGGAGAGCATCCGCGGGACCCTCACCCCAGCCCTCTCCCAGGGGGAGAGGGAGCCGGCGAATCCGGGGGCTCGCTGGCTCCCTCTCCCCCTGGGAGAGGGTTGGGGTGAGGGTCCCACGAACACAACTCACTACAGCGGTCGTGGCCGTCACCCATCCAGGAGCGCGAATCGCCGAACGCATTGCCGCGGAGCTTCCCGACGCCCAACTGGAGAGAGCCGACGCGGCGTCCGGTGGTGTGCGCGGACTTCTCAAGCGGCTGTGGACTTCGTCTGACGAAATTATCCTGGTGATGGCGGCCGGCGCGGCGACCCGATTGATCGCGCCGCTGCTTTCCGACAAGCGTATTGATCCGGGCGTGGTCGTCGTTGACGACGCCGGTCGCTTCGCCATCAGCTTGATCGGCGGACATCGTGCCGAGGCGAACCGGCTCGCGGAGCGTGTGGCCGCGGTAATCGGCGCTCAAGCCGTCACGACAACGGCGGCCGAAGCGCTGGGACTGCCCTCCGTTGAATCGCTGGCCCACGAACAAGGCTGGACCATTGAGAATGATGGCGTAGCCGTGACACGCCTGGCGGCGGCCATCGTGAACGGGGAGCCCATTGGCACCCTGAGCCATGGCGCAAACACTTCGTGGTGGACCGGACCGGTAGACCAGGTCATAGGCTTCGAATCGCTGGAGCAGCTTTCCGAAGCGAACGTTGATAGCGCGTTGGTGATTACTGATGGCGCTGTTCCCCGCACGTACGCCAGCAATCTGGATCACTGGGTCATCGCGCGGCCCAGGACGCTTGTCGTTGGCGTTGGCTGCTCGACGGGCGCGTCGCCAGCCGATGTGGAAGCCCTGGTGCTTTCAGCCCTCGACGAAGCCCAGGTGAGCCCACTAAGCGTCTCGGCATTGGCGTCTATCGATCGGCGAGCGGACGAGCCGGCGATTCGCCAGCTCGCGGAGCGACTCGGATGCGCATTGCAGACGTTCACCGCCGCGCAGCTCGCTGAGATGCACGTACCGTCGCCATCGGATGCCGTGAAGATCGCCGTCGGTACGCCAAGCGTGTGCGAGGCAGCGGCCCTTCTCGCCTCCGGCTCGGATCAATTACTGGTCACCAAGCGGAAAAACGCGGTCGCGACGGCGGCCATTGCGCGACTGGCTGATCCCGGAATATGACGTCTCAGGAAGCGCCCGGCTCCGAGGCATCTGGGGCCATTGACCTCATTGGCATCGGCCCCGGCGGCCCAGAGCATCTCACCTTTGCCGCCGCGGCGGCGCTGCGTCAGTCGGACGTCGTCATTGGCTATCACGTCTACGTGGATCAGGTCAGAGCCCGGCTGCGGGGCAAGCGTGTCATTAGTAGGGACATTGGTCTGGAGATGGAGCGCGCCTCGGAAGCCATCATCCTGGCATGTCAGGGGCATCGCGTGGCGCTGATCTCAGGCGGAGATGCCGGTATTTACGGTATGGCCGCACCACTCTTCGAGACACTGGAAGCCCGTGGCTGGCGACCCGGCCTGGCGCCGCGCGTACGAGTCATCCCGGGCGTCTCGGCGGCACAAGCCGCCGCATCGGTTCTCGGCGCGCCACTTATGCACGACTTCGCCACCATCAGCTTGAGCGACCTCATGACTCCTTGGGAAGTCATCAGTCAGCGCATCGAAGCTGCTGCCCGTGCAGACTTCGTACTGGCGCTCTACAACCCCGCCAGTAAGAAGCGAGTGGAGCAGCTCGATCAGGCGTTTCGCATCGTTGGTTTGTTTCGCTCTGCCGAAACGCCAGTGGCTTTTGTTCGCAATGCGGGAAGAGCGGGCGAGGTGGCCGAGATCACTCGACTCGGAAGCGCGAAGGCGAGCCAGGCCGACATGCGCACGCTCGTCATCATTGGAAGCACACAGACCCGTAGGCTCGGCGACCTGCTGCTTACCCCGCGCGGCTACGCGAGCCGCAACGGGAATTAGCTCGCCGCATGCCGCTATGGGCCAACTACGCGCTGCTATTGCTGGCTGTGCTGATCTGGGGATCGCTTCATCCCGTATCGAAGCTGACTCTGGCCGAGGTAGCACCGTTGCAGCTTGCCGCGTCTCGGGTCAGCCTCGCGGCGCTGGTACTCATACCGATCTGCCTGGTCACCGGACGTGCTTCGCGGCTGGCGCAGGCCGCGCGCAAGGCGCCCGGCACGATCATACTGCTCGGATTGCTCGGCTATCCGTTCTCAATGGCGCTATCCATGCTGGCGCTCACCTCGGTCCCGGCGGCCCTTAACGCGCTTTTCGCCAACAGCAGTCCTCTCTTTGTGGCGCTCTATGCCATCACACTGCTGAGGGAGAAGCCCAGCCGTCGGGCGCTCGCCGGTATCGTTCTGGGGTTTGGCGGCGTGGTCCTGCTCTCAATGGGAGGCGCTCCTGGCGGTGGCGCACTTGAGCCGCTGGCAGTGTTGCTGTCCCTCACCGCGGCGGCCTCCTGGGCCGCGTACTCGGCGGTGGCTCGTGGAATCCTGACGGACCTGGACCCGATTGCCGTCACCGCGCTGGCGGCCGCGGCGGGAGCGATTCCGGTGCTTCTGGCCGCGGTGATCTGGACGGGTGGCATGTCGGATCCGTTCCAAGCTTCGTCGCAAGTTCAGCTCTACGTGCTCTGGGTAGGACTGGTAGCAACGGGCGTCAATTTCACGATCTGGGCGGTCGCGCTCCGTCGATTACGAACGGTCAGCGTCTCCGCGTTTCAATACATGATCCCGGTGGTCGCAATGGTCATCGCCGCCATCCTGCTTGGAGAACAGCCCACTCCGCTTGTCATCCTGGGCGCCGGACTTGTCCTTGCCGGCGTCGCCGCGGCGCAGGCTGGATAGGGACCCTTTGCAATGTCAGCGTACCTGAGGTCGCGCGGGCAGGCACACCCGATCTAGGATAAGGGCCCATGGTCTCAGGACCCGCCTCCGCCGATCGGGAATTCACTGAACGTCTGCCTGAAGAGGTCACCGGTTGGCGCCGGGATGGCTTGATTACTGGGCCCCAGGCGCGGGCGATCATGATCCGCTACGGCCTGAGCTGGGCGGAGACCGACGAAAGCCGCCGACGAGGCAGACTTTCCAATGTGGTGATGACCCTGGGCGCCCTACTCACGGGCATCGGTGTCATTATCTTCGTGGCGTCAAATTGGGATCAGATCGGCCGCGTTGCCCGAGTCGTTCTCCTCGTTGCCACGCTCGCTTCGGTGTACGCGGCAGCCGTCTGGGCCAATTGGCGTCAGCATCCGCTCCTGAGCGCCTCATTGGTGTTCCTCGGCAGTCTCATCTTTGGCGCCAACGTCTTCATCGTCGCCCAGACTTACCATGTCAACGCGGGAAGTCCGCAGCTTCTATTATTCTGGGCGGCTGGCGCTCTCGCGTCCGCTTACACCGCCGGCTCTCGTCCGTCGATGTATCTCGGCGTTCTTTGCCTGCTTCTCTGGTACGTCTTCCAGCTTGTGGACTGGGATACGTTCTCGCGCGGCTCAGAGGCAGCCGCACTGAGCGCGGCGGCATTTCTTCCTCTCGGTCTGCTCGGATTCAATCTGGGCGCTATTCATCGCTCGTACCCAGGGCTTCGTCGCTTCGCCGGCGCGTTCGCCAACATCGGCGTCATCACCATGTTTATCGGGCTGCTGGCGTTCTCCTTCGCCGAGGTCTGGCGCAGCTTAGGCGCGGATTCCACTGAGAGAACATCCGGCGGCTCCTTCCAACCTATCCTCGCGGTCTACGTCGGGTTTTCAGTGGCGGCGCTCTTCAGCCTGGCGCTCGTGGCGATGCGACTTGGCGCTACTCGCCAGACCATGGTTCATGGGATGGGAGTGGTCTTGATCTGGCTCTCGAGCCTGCTGGTGGTCTTCCATCCCTTCGATTCGCCAGGTGCCTATGCCCTGGCGTTCAATTTGGTCCTACTGGCCACGGTGATCTGGGGGGTGGGCCTGGGGATCTGGATGCGTCAAGAGCCATTGATCAATCTCTCGCTGATCTTTTTCGCCCTGCAGGTGATGGCGCGCTACTTCGACTTCTTTTTCGCGTTGTTCGATCGATCGCTCGTCTTTATTGGCGCTGGAGTGCTCCTTCTAGTTGGCGGCTGGATCATCGAGCGCTCACGGCGTGTATTGATTGCGCGGATGCTCGATGAAACAGAGCCGGCCGATGCCTAGCACTATTGGCCGTCCGTTCATCATCGCGGCCCTCGTCCAGGTTGTCTCGATCATCGCGTTCGCCGGCGTTCGCGAGATGATGCTTCAAACTGGCCGCGAGTACGTTCTGGACACACGGCCGGTGGATCCGCGCGACATATTTCGCGGTGATTACGTGGTGCTGCGCTACGAGATCTCATCACTCAATTACTGCTGCTATCAGGTGGGCGACACGATCTATGTGATGTTGGAAGAGCGCGACGGCGTCTGGCGCGCGGACGGCCACGAGCATCAGCCGCCCAACGACGCGCGTCCGTTCATCCGCGGCCAGGTGACGCGGATCGCGGCCGTCTCCGGCCGTCCCATTGAAGTCGAATACGGCATCGAGAGCTACTTCGTACCTGAGGGAGCTGGGCGGGATATAGAAGCCAGGATCCGTCAGGCCAATGGCCAGGTACGGGTTCGGATTGCCGTTGACCGATTCGGCGCCGCTGTCATCAAGGACTTGATCTTTCCGTAACTCGAGACTTGCGCTCTTGCGCTCTAACAGTTCAGAGGTAGGGGAGCGAGGCGGTGTTCCTCGTAGCACGGGGGCTTGTCTCCTGTGCCTGGAGTATCGGACTGCCGATTTCGCGGTGTACGGCCCCGAGCTTGGTGGCTGCTCGCGCTCCAGGCACAGGAGACGAGCCCCCGTGCTACGACAATCGTCCGTGGATCGTCCCCGCAACTCTGAACACTTACACCGTCACTGGTAGTGTCAAGAAGCTTGTGTACTTTGGTGAGAAGGGACGATGCTCCAAGATGCATTCAGGTGGTGTAAGACGGCGTAGATGATCCGTTCACAGCTGGCGGTATTGCCAAAGCAGCTCATCGGCCGGGTCCACCGCCGCACCTCCCGAAAGCAGCGTTCGATGGCATTCGTTGTGCGCGTTTCCTCCGATCCTCCACGGGGCACGCGTAGAACGTCAGCAGCTCCTCGAGATCGCGCTCCAGGCAGGCCACGGCCTTGGGCGCCTGATCCTGCCACTCTTTCTTCAGGCGCGGAACCGTTGACCGGCGAGCTGGCGTGGTTGACGTGTGTCGGGCGAGAAAACTTGAAAGGGTAGATCGCGTTTTTCGACGCAACGGGAGCACGCTGAGACACGCCGCCTGAATCTTCCGCGGCAGCAGACTGGCCACGTTCCGCAGTTTGTGCGCCCAGCAGCGCTGGTGGGGCGCTTTGGGATAGACGATTCCGATGGCTGCGCCCAGCCCCGTCCCGCCGTCGGTGGCGATCAACCGTAGTGCAGTCCCCTCCAGTCCCCGCCGATGCAGGTCTTCCAGAAAGCTTTCCCACTCGGCCTGACTCTCGGACTTGGCCAGCTTGAAATCGATCAGCTGGCGCGTCCCATCGGCGCGGATGCCATACGCTACCAGGACGAGCTTCTTCTGCATGCCGCGGGGTGCTTCACCTTCATCGTCACCCCGTCTAGCAGCAGGTACACCCAGTCATCGCCAACCCGCCGCCAGTGGTAGCCGCCCTCCTGATCCAAGGCCTTGGCGATCGTGGAGACCGTCTGGGCCGACGGCTGCCACCCCAGGACCGGGGCGAGCACGGCGCCCACCTGGCGCGTGGAGACCGCGCGCAGGAACGCTTGAGCGGATGAGCACGTCGACCTCGTGCTAGCGCCGCTGAAACGGCCCCAGCACTTGGACGCTGGTTCGGCTCTACGGGCGCGGGGCTGGAAGATATCCAGGAGCACAGCTTCGGCACTCTCAGATAAGACACCTCCGAGTGTTCTTATCGATGTGACCCGAAGAAATTGCGGCATTTCTTCGAACGACCAACGGTTGAACAACGTTTCAAGTTCTAAATGGTGTTCCCATGCTGTTGCGACGGCACGGACACCAGTGCTACAAATCCGGTCATCGATGGTGCGGTCGAACCGAGGCCAGGAAACGTCAACTATCTTTACCACTAATCGCAGACCGTCGGAATTGCCGCGCCAATTCAAAGCTAAATATTCCAGTAGCCAGAGAACATAGGTGTATGAGGATTCGCGGCCGATGCGACTCTCAATTGCACTCAACAAGTCAGTTCCTAACGACCATCCCTCCTGAAGAGCTTCGATAGCAGCTTGACGAACTCTCATATGGCCGTCAGTTCGAACTACCTTTAGCAGAGCCGCGCCAACACGTTCGTTTCCGGACCACTCACGTTCTAACGCAGCAATTGCACCGCGACGCACCGACTCCCTCCCGATCGGCCAGCGCTTCCAAAGCAAACTCCAACCGCTCATCCCGTGACCGCTGAGCTAGTCCCATTTGCCATCCAGCCATACGTTCCCGTACTGAGCTTGCCGTGCGAAGTCGATCAATCACTTCCTTAGCAGCCACGGGGACTGGCACCAGGAGAACGGCCGCAGGAAAGGCCTTCAAACCCCGGTCGACAAACTGCATCGACGATGTGCGGCGGCCAAGAGCGGCATGCTCGGCAATCGCTTCGACAAGCTCACCTAAGAGAGCAGAGGCGGCCTGTCGATCTTCAATTACTCCCGACTCCGAAAGACACTGCACGGCAAAAGAAAGGTTGACCGGAGGACCTGAGAGCCTCATATTTCTGAGATACTCGATCATTTCTGCGACAGGCGACTGTTTTCCGGAAAGCATGGCAACCAAGAGCAGTAATACCTCTTGCCAGTCGTCCCTTTGCCATCGCCGCCGAATCACCGACCGCTTCAACCATTCATAATCAGCCTTACGAGCATTGTCGGACAGTGCTTTCACTATGGCCACGCGTTGTAATTCCTTTTGTTGACTTCTAATCTTCGAGCGGCAGGATACTGCTTCCTTTTCTTTTTCCCAATCTTCTAGAAGAATTCTTTCGCTCCACCGTCACTCGATTCGTTGACAGGGAGTCTGGACCTCCTAGACTGCCTTCAAGTCAAAACACACCCTAGTCAGTACCTCAGGCATCGAATCAGCGAGCCCCTGCTACTCAACCGCATGCTCAGCGTGCGTTGCAGGGCGAAGGAGACACGGATTTCCATGACGGTCTCACGACGCCAGTTCATGCACTGGCTTGGCCTTAGCTCTACTGGACTCATCGCCGCGGCCTGCTCCGCGCCCGCTCCAGCGGCTCCTACTGCCGCGCCAAAAGCGGCAGCCCCCACCAGCGCTCCGGCGGCGGCTCCACCGCCCACCACCGCTGCGGCTGTCGCGCCTGCGAGCGCCCCGCCCGCGGCCACAAAGGATTTCCAGGCGACCTGGGATGCGTTGGTTGACGCGGCCAAGAAAGAAGGCAAGCTCGCCGTTAACACCTTCCCCGGCACCGGCTATCGTCAGGCAATCGACGTGTTCACAGAGCGGTATCCCGGCATTGCGATCGATCACACGAACATGATCGCGCGCGAAGTCGCGGCACGCGTGATTCCGGAGCAGAAGGCCGGTGTTTACGCCTTCGATGTGACGCAGATGCCCGCAACGACGGCCTTATCGGATCTACTGCCCGCTGGAGCGTGGGCGCCCATCAAACCGGCCATCATTCATCCAGACGTGTTGGACGACAAAAATTGGCGCGGAGGGTTCGAAGCCGGGTTGCTGGACAACAGCAAGCAGTTTGGCTACGGGTTCGCGCTGAATAAGAGCCAGAATTTCTGGATCAACACCGACCTCGTAAAATCGGGTGAGATTCGTCTCATCAAAGATCTGCTGGACCCCAAGTGGAAGGGCAAGATCGTCGTGATGGATCCCCGCTCCGGTGGTTTTACGGCGGGTCCACTTACGCCCGCCCGCAAAGTCTACGGCGACGAGTTTTTGAAATCGTTCCTGGTCGAACAGGAGCCCGTGATCACACGCGATCAGCGCCAGGCTACTGAGATGCTCATTCGTGGCGGTATGGCCATTGCCACCGGGCCCACAGAGATACTTATCGATGACTTCAAAAACTCGGGCGTGGATGTGAAGGTCGACAAGGTCATGTTCCCTGATGCGACGACGCTCTCGGGGGGCTCGGTGTGGCTTTTCAAGAACGCTCCCAATCCCAACGCTGCCAAGCTCTTCATCAATTGGCTTCTCTCGAAGGAGGGTCAGACCATCTGGAACGAGAAGGCGCTGGTGGAGAACAGCCGCCGTACCGATGTAGCGCCGGTACTTCCGGAGCGCTATCCCACGGACGATGAGATCAAGACGATGACCTATGCCGACACAGAGATCGAAGTCGAGGAGATCGCGAAGACGCAGAGGCTGTCGACTGATCTGTTGAAGTAGCTCAAGGGGGTGGCTGACCTCGTGTACTCCCACCCGAATTCTTCGCTCGTTCTGATTCGTCGTACGGCGGTGCGCGCAACGCTGTGAGTCGGCCCATGGACTGTCGGTGACCAAATTTACGACTGTTGTGCCCGAGAATCATGAGCCGACGGGCGCGGCATAAACGGCCCGCGGGCAGTCTGCCGGTGAGGAGCATTAGCTCCCCGTTTAGTGCGACCGAGCTTATTTTTGGTCCGCTCGATAGGATGCACGACCGGACTCATCGAGTGTGTCGATTTTGTAACGTCCGCTTCTTCGACTTGTTTGGCAATCAGAGACTAGACTGAGTCAGCGAATCGACGTCAGCCGTCGCGCAAATTTCAAGGAGAGTCCTGTGTCCACGCCTGTCTGTGCGAACTGCGGATTGCCGCTGTCCAGCCAGGTGTATCGCTCCGCGAACGGCACGGCGTACTGCTGTCGCGGATGTGCCGAACGCATACTCTGCCAATGTCGGTTGGCCGTACTCCACAGCGGCAGGATGACCAGTGTTGTTCTCAGCTGACAGGGGTGTTGTCATCTGGGCGCTTCCTGTCGGACGAGTCCAACGACATCCGCAGGGTGTGACGCTCACCAGAACGTCAATACGTACAAGCCGCGGTTGAAAAGTCTCCAATTGGCGCTGTCCGAGCGCACGTTCGATGAGCGGCAACCTCTACATCACTCCCGTCGACATGAGCGCACTGCCTACCTACAGCAGCATTCCGGCTTCTCGGGGCACCTGAAATGGGCCGCCATCTCGATCAGGAGCACCTTGCCCTTCTAGGAGCTCTGGCATCGTGGCGGCAGAACGACGAGGATTGTCGGACAACTGCAGCATCCAAAAATCCGATGTGCTGATGATATGTGCAAAGTTGCTCATGTCGAATGTCGGCCTGGCGGTGATACTCAAGGGGCGGAACTCCAGCAGCCAAGGATCACAATGTCCAGCATCCACTCCCAGACGGTAGTCGTTGTGGAGTCCAACCCGACAGTTCTCGAGCTCTACACGCAGGCTCTGGCCCATCGCCGGGTACGTGACCATTCCCTGTGCGAATGACGCCCAGGCGATCGACGTACTCCACCAAGAGGTTCCGGCGCTACTGGTCCTCAATCCCGGCCCGCGAGGCGTTCCGACAGGCGACGTTGTTCACCTCGTCCAGCGTGACCCACGGCTCGTCGATGTTCCAATTCTGATTGGCTCGACCTCCCCGCGACCCATCGATCGCTCGCCCATAGGGCCTCGCTCGCGGTCATGGGGAACGATCGCCAAACCGTTCGACCTGCCGTTGCTACTGGACGTCGTCGACTCGCTCGCGCGGCGATCTGTGGCGGCTGGTCCAGGGAGTGAACGGACGGCGCCGGCGGCGCTCAGCGCTTAAGTTTCTGGATTGAGCGACCCTGATGGTCGCTGGCAAGCTCACTCACAACCCCACGATATCGAGTCAGCTGAATAGCCAGGATACGCGCCAATCACCTGCGCAGTGTTTCCGACCCAGCGTCTCGACCGCTACTGTTTGGCTGAAGAACGTCCCCTATCACTGAGGCATTGGCCGTACATCAGCGCTCCTTTGATTTGGAGCTGTCTCGCGTTGGCCGATCGCCCTTAACTCTCTGCGAAGAGCTGCCTCGTCGATTTCCGCTCACTTCGATTGAATCGTTACAAGCGAGAACGACTTCAGGAATGAAGCGCCCGTCCCAGGGCATCCATGCAGTCCCGCATGAGCATTCTTCCCGATGTCGTGGGCGCGTTCATAAACCCATGGGTTGCTCTGGGATACACCCGTAGCTCCGTCGCGACTCCTGAGCGCAAGAGACGTCGCGCGTACTCGATGTCTTCATCCAGAAAGAGGTCCAGAGTACCGACTCCAATGAACGTTGGCGGAAGCCCCGTTAGATCCTGAGCCCGAGCGGCCGCCGCATAGGGCGGCACGTCCGTGCCACCGGGTTCCTGGCCGAGTAGGGCGGCCCATCCTAACGCGTTGTACTCGCGGGTCCAGACGAACTCGCCAACATAGGGATTGAGATCCGTTGCCGTGACGGTGCGATCGTCCAGCATCGGGTAGATGAGCAATTGGAAGACGGGCAGTACCGCGCCACGGTCGCGAGTGAGTAACGCCAGGTTGGCGGCTAGACCTCCCCCCGCACTATCGCCTCCGATGGCGAGACGGTTGGAGTCCACTCCGAGAGTCGCCGAATTCTCGCGGAGCCAGCTGAGGGCAGCGAAGCAATCCTCCACGGGGCCGGGATGCTGGGTCTCGGGCGCCGGGCGATAGTCCACTGAGATCGCGGCACACCGGATGGTGTGGGCGATGCGATGAAGGAACGGGTCGGTCTCGTACGCCCGCCCGAGGATGTATCCACCGCCATGTAGCCAGAGCAAGGCCGGTAAGGGCTCAGGAGCGGCCTTCGGTCGATAGATGACGATCCGAACATCGGGCGCGCCGTCCGGCCCCGGAATGCGCCGCGTGGTGACTTCAATATCGGGATAGGCTGAAGCGTCCGCTGCCATGGGATCGGATGCCTCGTTGTCGCTGGCTCGTATCCCAGGAAGCCGCTCGCGCATGATTGAAACCTTGGCAAGCACGCCCGCATCACCGGTCTTCAACTGGGATACCAGCTCCCTAAAGGACCGTGGCGGGGCGAAATCTTCCAGGTGCGGCAGGAGCTCGGGGTCCACAAGGTGTCTTGTGTTCATCACAGGGAGACTGGCACCTGAGTGGCGTGGCGTCGAGCGCCTAATGGAGCCAGGTCGGCTAGCGGGTAGTCAGCCACGATCAGCGGTTAGGAGAAGGTCCTTCCATGGTCTACGCGGATGTGGGCCATGAAGCGAGACTCTGGATCAGGAGATTCATCGTCTAACGAATCACCATACGCCGATAGCGCGCCTGCGCCAGCTCGAAGACCCCGTAGGCCATCAGACCAACCGCCGCGATCAAGAAGAAGCCATGGACCGAACGGCTGGTCCGCCAGGATCGTCAGAGCTCCGCCGAATCCCCGCGCCTGACCTGGATCTCCGGCGAGACCGGCGAGGATCAGGAACACGCCGACGATGAGAAATACGACCGCACGAGCCGCGTATCCGAAGCGACCCAGGCCCACGAGGAAGGACTGCAGGGACGGGGGCATATCGTTGCCCGTGAGATTTCGACGAAACTCCGCTCGGTATGCACAGTAGGCCTGTCCCGCGGCCACGCCCAGCACCACCAGGCCGCCAACCAGGACCAGCGCCTGACCAAAGGATGCGTTCAGCAGCCGCGCCGTCCACTCCTGCGCTACGTCGTGCTCCGCTGCCCCACGGACGCCGAGAGTGAGCTGGAGCGCAGAGAGAGCCAGACTCAGGTAAACGATTCCGCTACCGGCAAATCCGGCGCGCGCCAGGAGCCCGCCAGGCTTCGTTCCCTTCGCCTCGGTATCTCGAATGGCCTGAACGAAGCGCCAAACCGCATAGCCAATCAGTCCCGCGGCCATCACGCCCAGAAGGAGCTGCCCGAACGACGCTTCCAGGATCCAGACCAGGACCCCTTCGGGATCGGTAGCTGCCCCGCCAATTCCCAACGCCGCCTGCGCCGCCAAGAGTCCGACTGTCGCGTAGACACCGCCGTGCGCTGCGTGACCTACTCGGCCAAGTGCTTCCACCCACGGCGCGCTCTCTTGCACCGCCTTCCGAGTATGGGCTTCGATTTCTTCCGCCGATGACATGGCCGGCGGAAGCCGATGCTCGTGGATCATACGCAGTGGCAAGCGCACCGAGCGTGCCACAAACTGCGCATGCTCGGACATGGCGAGCTGGGCACCGTCGCTGTACGCAACAATCACAGGTACGGGCTCCTGGACCTGGTGAAGCGTCGAGAAACAGCGGTGACCTTCGTGGACAGATGGGTCTAGACTTACGGTGGTGTCAGCCGCTTTGACAACGAAAAGGGGCGAGGTCGACAG
Source organism: uncultured Chloroflexia bacterium (assembly GCA_963765765.1). GTDB lineage: Bacteria > Chloroflexota > UBA6077 > UBA6077 > JACCZL01 > CAVXYC01. The sequence continues at coordinate 210,585 of CAVXYC010000001.1, forward strand.
CGTGAGACGAGACGAGGTTCTCGATCTGTGCGGCAGCTTCCCAGGGGCCGTCGAGGACTACCCCTTCGGCGGCGGTGTTGCCGTATTCAAAGTCGAAGGACGTATGTTCGCGCTCGTGATGCTCGATGAGGATCCGGGCCGCGTGAACCTCAAGTGCGATCCGGACCTTGCGCTCGAGCTGCGCGCCAGGTTCCCCGCGGTCAGCCCCGGCTACCACGCGAACAAGCGCCACTGGAACACCGTGGAGCTGGACGGCTCCATTGAAAGAGACGAGCTTGAAGAGATGATCGACCACTCGTATGAGCTCGTTGTGAGCAAGCTCTCCCGAGCCGCACGAGCCCGATTTTCAGGCGACTGATCGAGCGAACGGAGCCCTTGCGGCTAGTCGTCGGATCCTGTCAGGGTCGACAGCACCAGGTTAGGCCGCGTACCAGAGAACCGCGACAACGTGACAGGTGGTTCCCGCGACAACGAACAGGTGCCACACGAGGTGAAAATACCTGATTCGCTCGAACATAAAGAAGACTACACCCGCGGTGTACGCAATGCCGCCGGCAAGGAGCCAGAAGAGTCCCCACTTCGGCACCAGAGTCCACACGGTGTCGGCCGCGATGAGAGCCAGCCAGCCCATAGCGAGATAGAGCATGGTAGAGACGATCGTCGCGCGAGCGCCGCCGATGATCTTCAGCGCCGTACCAACGACTGCCAGCCCCCACACGAGGCCGAACAGCGTCCATCCCCAGGTGCCGCTCAGCACCCCGAGCGTGAACGGCGTGTAGGTCCCGGCAATTAAGAGATAAATTGCCGAATGGTCGAGAAGCTCAAATAAGTCTTTTGCCCGGCCAGGGCGGTAACGCGTGAAAGATCGTGGATGTGAGATACATCAGCACCATGGCGGTCGCGAAAATGCTCGCGCCAACGATTCCCGTTACGTCTCCGCGCTGCTGTGCACCTGCGATGAGAATCGGGGCCGTTGCCAACGCCGCCAGCAGGCCAAGGCCATGGCTGACGCTATTGGCGATCTCCTCTCCGAGAGACTGTAGCCGCACGTCCGACCCCGCCACATTGACCATCTTCATGTTCTCGCTCTATTCCCGATGGTCACCCTTGTCGCCCTGGCCCTTCCGTACATTGGTCTTCGCCTTCTGATCATTCTGTATCTGCTTATACTCGCAGATACAGTGCCGAACGCTCACGCTCCGCATCAGCGAGATATCCGCTGGGTGATTCCGTGGGACTGTCATGACAAACCGAATTGCCGCTAGCGGCCACGCGTCGACTCTCAGGTAGCTCGAACTAGCCACGAAGCAGGGCTACCATCACGGCCTCCAGCCCGGCGTGGCAGTGGCACCCTCGCAGGAACACACAGCCCACCGTCAGCTCTCCTAACCGCGCCAGTGGACCTTGTCATGCCGAGGGACGAGGCATCTCCCGGACATCGGATTACGCGGGATCGAAGTGGCCCCGGTGGCTTCGCTTCAGGGTCGTCGATGTCCGTGAGGCGCCTCGTCCCTCGGCATGACAAAGCTACCTGGAATCGAACACTGATACCGCTGTTCTTAGCATGGTGGTGCGCCGAGCGCATGGAGTGCCTCAGGACAACTCAAGGACGGGCTGAAAGTGATCTTCCTCGTGCCACGAGCTGGCCAGAAGCTGAGCAGTCCGCTCGCGCAGGATCTCATCGTGAGCGCGTGCGGGCACGATGAAGAACAGCCTGCGTGAGCCGCGAGCAAACTGGACCGCCCACACTCGCTCGACATCCAACCGCTCACGGATCGCCGCCATCCGACGCTGAGCCTGCACTTGCGCAGAGCCACTCCGATCAGCATGTTGGTAAATCACCAGACTCTGCCCCCGCTGCAAGAATGGCGGCAGATCATCGTAAAACGCGAACTTGGGGCCACGCGAGCGGAATGGCCCCGTGGAGAGGATCTCGAGCCCATTATCGGGATCGATAATTACAAGCTCACATCCCTCGGTAGCATCCATAGCACCTTGGAGCCATGACGCGCGTGTGAACGGCCGCAGAGCCCACGCAACATCCTGAAATGAGAGTGGCACTGCAAAGTGCCGGGTGGAGCCTGGAAAAATGCCCAGCTCCATGAGCTTCGCGACACGGCGATCTCTGCGCCTGATCAGTACACCGAGTTGCCGATAGAGGTAGGAATCACAACACTCGTACCGGACGACTGGCGCATTCTCCTTGCCGAGATAGGCGATGTGTTTGCCATCATCTTTTTTGGACTCATCGGGCACCAGGTACCAAACGATCCCCAGTCGGAGCATCGGCTCCGCTCGCGGCTCAATCCCGCAGAGCCATCGAAGAAGTCCGAACTTACCGAAGTCGCCCACGTCACCCACATATCGGTCCTGCACCAGTCTTTCCTCCACGGGCCCCCACCCGCGTTTAACACGGCTCGCTATGACTCCCGCCCGCGGCTCACTATGACTCCCGACCGACCAGTTTACCGGGAGCCATGACCGGCTGATTGTCATAGCTGAAGTTCGACAGCTTTGACAGTCGTCGTAACGCTGTTAACCGCCTTGGTGACTCCCCAGGTGCTGCGTACCTAGACTCGGCTAATCAAGGTTCTCGAAACAGTGCGCGGTGGGAGCGTTCAGGTCTACCGGCCTGGGGTCGCGCTCCATCATTGGCTTATCTTGCACCGAGGTCCACTCAGTGGGGCCCAGTCCGATAACGGTGTGCAGAGCGACTTCTATGGCGTCACCGTGCGCTCGAAGCGCGGGAGCAAAGTTCGGGAGATTTAGTGGAAAAACAATGTGCGGATACCAACCTTCACGAATGACTCCGAGGTCCAGATCAAAGTCTCCTAAACTCTCGTCGTTTGGCGCTTTCTTCAACACTCCGACTAATTAGTCGATGCCATGTGAATTCGTTGCAAGCAAGGCTCGCTCTGCTGAACGGGTGAAATGGAAAGAGCTCTGCATGTTCACTCCGCACTTCCGAGAGATGATGCTGAACACCGAGAATTGACTCCGTGTCGGTCCGAAAATCTCACGCCTGGCAAATCGAGCGATCTCATGGACCAAGGAATCGTGGTTCCCGATTGTTAGACGCCGGTGCTCAATTGGCGCAACCCATGAGCCCGCGCCCCATCTCAACACGTGGCGATTCCGGCGAGGGACGACCCAAGAACGCAATTCAGGTTGAGTGGTATAGCAATGCCAAGCTCTCTAAAGAGCGGGTCAATGAATGGTGTCCATCCCACGTCTGATGTTATAAGCGGCGTATCCTCCTGAGTGTGCATGACGATCCATCGGGCAGCCGTCACGGGAGCCAGAAGCCGCTGGACTTCGAAAGCCCGAGCGTCGCGATCGAGGGTCCCCTTGTTTCGTCGCATCTCAACTGAAAATCGATCTCTAAATCGTGCTTCCCAATCGGGACCGCGTACAAACAGTGCGGTGACGAAGGGAACCAGGACACGCAGCCAGAGTTCGCCGTCTATCTCGGGCGCTCCACTCGCAAGAGCAGACAAGCCTTCTGGAAGGCGACTTTAGTAATCGAACCAGAGTGCGTCGAGTGCGTCGCCATAAAGATTCCGGACGTAGCCGACGCCTTCAACGCTGGATTCAAAGACTCTTGCGGGTTGGGACCGACAAATACTGTCCGTTTTCTAGGGTCGACCCGGTTGCTCTGCGAAAAGTTGGCGAGAAACCCTGCTGGCAGGTAGTGTTGCCTAGATCTCGAGGGCATAGCTCGATGGTACCCATGAATGTCGCGACATCCGAAACTTGTCGGACGCCGAGGCTTGGATTGCTCGGTAGCCCTAAATCAACGGCCAGCGTTCGGACAAACGAGTTAATCGAACTCAATACTTCGACGTATTGATCTCTTCCATCCGTCCGGTGACTTCGAACACGACGCGCTCGCAGATATTGGTGACACGGTCTGCGCAGCGCTCGAGGTTGTGTGAGACCCACATGAGCCAGGTGGCGCGATCAAAGTTACTCGGATCTTGCACCATGAGATTGATCAGCTCGCGGTAGACCTGCTCGTAGAGGCGGTCCACCTCGTCATCTTCGTCGGCGATCGCCCGTGCAAGGTCGGCGTCACGACGGATGTACGCGTCCAGACTGCGGCGCAGCATGTCCTGGGCCTTCTCCGCCATGAGCGGAATGTCGACCAGCGGCTTGAGCAGCGGGACGTCCTGGTGCATCAGCACGATTCTGGCGATGCCCTCGGCGTAGTCGCCCATCCGCTCGAGGTCAACGATGATGTTGAGCGCGGCGACGATGCAGCGGAGGTCCGAGGCCATGGGCTGCTGCGTGGCGATAAGCTGAACGGCCTGTTCCTCGATGGCGAAGCGGCGAGCGTTGATCTCCTTATCGGTCTGGATGATGCGCCGCGCCTCGGTATGGTCGAGCCGTTTGAGTGCATCCACCGATCGCCCAATTGCCTTGTCAACCATGCTTCCCAGAGCCAGGATCTCGCTCTGAAGGTGCTGGAGCTCCGCGGTGAAATTTCTGCGCAGTGTCATCGGTATTCTCCACACGCCGATTCGGCGAGGCCAGATGCGTCTCCCCAGAGCATGTTGCGCAAGCAATCTGACGCTGTCAAATCTGACGTTCGAAACTCCACAGGAAGCATTGACCTATCCGAACCGACCGGTGATGTAGTCCTCCGTCGCTTTCTTGGATGGAGCCGTGAACAGTGTTCGAGTATCGCCAAACTCCACCAGCTCGCCCACGCGCTCCTCGCCCGCGAGCATGAATGCTGTCTGGTCAGACACGCGCGAGGCCTGCTGCATATTGTGAGTCACAATGATGATCGTGTAGTTCATTTTGAGGTCGTCAATCAGCTCTTCAATCTTGTAGGTGGCGATAGGATCCAGCGCGGAGCACGGCTCATCCATGAGCAAGATATCGGGCTCCACAGCCAGCGCTCGCGCGATGCACAGCCGCTGCTGCTGTCCGCCCGAAAGTGATGCGCCCGAGTTCTGGAGCTTGTCCTTCACTTCGTCCCAGAGCGCTGCTCCACGCAGGTGCTTCTCCACAACTTGATCGAGATTGACTCCGCGCGCTTCGCCGGTGAGCTTCAGCCCGGATGCCACATTGTCATAGATTGACATCATGGGGAACGGGTTGGGCTTCTGAAACACCATGCCAATGCGACGCCGAACCCGCACCGGGTCCACGCGAGGAGCGTAGATGTCCTCGCCACGGTAATAGACTTTACCTTCGGCGCGCGCACCCCGCACCACCTCATGCATCCGATTCGAAACAACGGAGCACGGTGGACTTGCCGCATCCGGAAGGGCCGATGATGGCGGTCACTTTATGCTCTCGAAAGCTCAGGTTCACGTCTCGAACGGCAATCTTCCCGCCATAATAGGCGTTGAGATTCTCAGTTCGGAGTGCCAGCCCATCAGGGGAGCCCGTGGCCCCGACGGCTGGGTCTGCGACGTTGAGTGACATTGAGATGACCTCCTCAGGCCTTCCGCCGTACGGCGAGTCGTGCCAGCAGACTCAGACATCCGATGACAATCACGAGCACGAGAGCGCTGCCCCAGGCCTTGGTATGCCAGTCGTCGTACGGCGACTTCGCAAACGTATAGATCTGGACGGGTAACGCAGCCATGGGCTCCATGATGTTGAGATTGAAGAATTGATTCCCCAACGCTGTCATGATCAAGGGTGCGGTTTCACCGCCAGCACGGGCCAACGAAAGCACCACGCCCGTGACCACGCCAACACGTGCCGTGGGCAGTACCACGCCGAGGATGGTTCTCCATTGGGGCACTCCGAGCGCCAGTGAGGCTTCGCGCAGGTTGCCGGGTACCAGGCGCAAGATCTCTTCAACCGTGCGAGTGACGATGGGCACCATGATGATGGCCAGCGCGACACCACCGGCAAATCCGGAGAAATTGTTGAACACGGTACGCACCAGCACAGCCCAGACGAAGACGCCGACCACGATGGATGGCAGGCCGGCGAGCATATCGATGACGAAGCGCACGAATTGCGCGAACGATCCGCGACCGATCTCGGAGAGATAGATTGCCGTCCCGATACCAATAGGTATCGCAATCACGGCCGCCACGAGGAGCATGAGCAGCGTGCCAATGATGGCCGGCGCAACCCCACCGCCCTCCTCACCGAAGGGGAGTGGGCGCTCGGTGAAGAAGGCCACATTCATGGCCGGCAAGCCGCGCAGAATCACGTAGCCCAGAATGAAGAGGAGTGCCGTGACGCCGCAAAGCGCAGCCAGGGTGATGAGCCCCGACGCGAGGTAATTCACATAGCGCCGACGGAGCTCAGATGGCGCTGGCGTCTGAAGTGAGGCAATTGCTGGTGTAGCCATCATTCAGCCCCTCAGATCCCGGCTTCCGTGCCCACTCCACTCGCGAATCGAGCTACAAGGAGACGGGCCAGAATATTCACCACCATCGCGACGATGAGCAGAGCAACGGCAACCGCGACGATTGCGCTGAAATACATGTCCGTATCGGCTTCATTGAACTGGTTCGCGATAGCGCTGGCCATCGTGTAGCCAGGCGTAAACAGCGAGGCGTTGATGGACTTGGAGCTGTTGCCGATGACCATGGTCACCGCCATGGTCTCGCCCAGTGCGCGGGCCAGGCCCAGTCCCGCCGCACCAGCCAGACCTCCGCGGGCATATGGGAGGACGGCGTTTCTAATGGTCTCCCACTTGGTTGAGCCCAGTGCTAGCATGCCCTCGCGCTGAGTATCAGGAACTGCCCTGAAGATCTCTCTCGAGATGGCCATGATAGTCGGGAGGATCATGATCGCCAGGATCACGCCCGCTACCAGCATGTCCTTGCCCAGGATCGGACCCGAGAAGAGCGCTCCAATCACTGGAATCTGCCCCACGGTGCCTTGAAGCGCGGGCTCGACGTATGACCGCATAAAAGGGGCAAGGACGAAGAAGCCCCAGAGCCCATAAATGATGCTGGGAATGACGGCCAGCAGCTCGGTGATGAAAGAGACTGGCTCGCGCAGCCATTCGGGTGCATATTCCGCTACGTAGAGGGCCGCGCCAATGGCGATCGGCGCGGCGATCAACAAGCCAACCAGCGATGTAACAAGCGTTCCGTAGATGAAGTGAGCGGCGCCAAACGACGAGGAACACTGGGTCCCAGGTGGTGGTGGTGAAGAACGACAAACCGAAACGGTGAAGCGCCGGCATGGCGTAGACCAGGAGCAGTGCCACCAACGCGGCGAAGACGACGACAGAGCTGGCGGCCAGTACACGCGCTCCGCCGGCAAACCAACGGTCGCCGGTGGATGAGGGTCGGGACCGCGCAGCTTCCCGCGAGATCCCGACGCCACTCTCTTTAGTTACTTCAGCTTGAGCCGAAGACATGATCCGGTTTCTCCTATGCTTGCGGCTGCTGATCTTCGACAGCTTCTGTCGCGAGATCATCTCGTCGTGGCGGGGCCTGGGCGTAGGGCAGGTTGTCGGACTTGATGCCCAACGCTTGCGCATTCGGGGACACGCCGTCATGTCCGTAGATGCCTCGCGCTGCCGCCCCGTACCATGCGCTCCAACCGTCGCGCGCGACGCCATCCAAAGCATAATCAACGCTGGCCTTCCACGCGTCCGGATCGCCCGGCTGGAAACCCGTCTGCGCGGTGAACGTGTTCCCCATGCCAGCAATATCGCCCAGATGCTCGTAACCTTTCCCGCCGTAGTGCAGCTGGAACGGCCACCAACTCGAGCCGGTCTTGAACGTGCCCCGCCGTGCGGGCTCAGTCATGCTTCTCACTGTTTCTGCGGGCCTACTGGCCGGGGAACGCTTTCTGGCCACCTGTCGTTATCGAATTGATCATCTCTTCCGCTCGAGTCACGATCTCTGTGGGGAGCGTTGAGTAGCCAAGCTCGTTGTTCTGCTTCTGGCCTTCGTGCGTTGCCCACCACATGAGGCGAGTGAGGGCCGTCGCCTTAGCCTTGTCACCGAGCTCCTTGTAGCTAAGCAGCCAGGTGAACCCGGAGATGGGATACGCGGTGGCACCTGGGGCATTGACGATGGATGCGCGCATGTCGGCTGGCACCTGAGCGCTCATGGCGCTTGCTGCCGCCGTGACCCCCTCGAGCGTGGGCTCCACCCACTCACCGGCCGCATTCTTGATTGTCGCCACGCCCAATCGGTTCTGGAGTGCATAGATCTGCTCCACGTATCCGATGGAGTACGGGTTCTGCTTGACCTCTCCGGTCACTCCGGGATTGCCCTGACCGCCAATGCCAACCGGCCAGTTCACGGAAGTTCCCAAACCAACTCTTGATTTCCAGGTTGGGGATACGGCGCTGAGATAGTCAGTAAAGATGTACGACGTGCCCGATCCGTCCGATCTGTGGACAACGACGATGGACTTATCAACGCTCGAGAGTCCCGGGTTGTCACTCACGAGCTTAGGGTCGTTCCACTTGGTGATGTCCCCCAGGAAGATCCCGGCAAGTGTGTCCGCGGATAGCTTCAACGGGTCTTTGAGCTCAGGAATGTTGTAGGTGCCCACCACTGCACCAAGCGCGGTGGGAATGTGAAGGATTGGGGCTCCCGCGGCCTGGAGCTGCTCTTCAGTCATGGGACCGTCGGTGGCTCCGAAGTCCACCGTCTTGTCGGTAATGGCTTTGATACCGCCACCCGAGCCGATCGCCTGGTAGTTGACCTTGACGTTGGTCAGCTTGTCGTAGTCGTTGAACCATTTGGTATAGAGCGGCGCCGGGAAACGTTGCACCGGCCCCAGTGAGGCCGCCAGCTTCGCCGGAGAATGGCCCGGCAATGGCGATACTCGAGGCTGGTGCGCCGCCCGTAGCCCCAGCGGCGGGTGAGCCGGCCGGCTTGGCCGCCGCCGGAGATGCAGCGGGGGCGTCGCTCTTCGCGGCGGGCGCTGTTGTCGGCTTCGCCGCGTTTTGGTTGGCGGCCGGTGTTGAGGTACATGCTGCTACTGCAATCGTTGCGGTCAATGCCGCGCCGATCAGACGCCAGCGATGTAGCCAATTATTCATGTTCATGTCTCAGAACCTCCATTCATCTCTCCCCTCGACGTCGCTTCCAGCTCAAGGGCGCTGGGCGGTACATTCCTGAGCCTGGATTCGTTACCCAAGCGGAAGCACGGCCTGTCGAAACAGCGGTGCACGCCGCATTGGTCGAACTTCCGCGGCGATCACTTCCGTCCGCATACGCCGTTCACCTCGACGCGTTTCCCAGGATCTCGTGCGTAATCGGCCAACGACCTTGACGAGGGCGCCGCGGCGAAGATCGGCGGCAGCGCTTGCCACCGCTCCATCCGCGATGACACGATGCCAGTCGGTGAGCTGCCTGGTCTCGCCGTCCGAGCCTCGCAACGACCGATGCGTGGCCAAGCCGAACGACACGATGAGCTCTTGTTGGGTAGTACGGCGCTGTTCTGGATCCTGTCCGACGTATCCGACGAGCTCAACGCGATTAATTGTCGGATCGTCACACGCAGCACTCGGCCGATCTTCTGGTTTGAACCAGGTCGGCGCGTTCACTGGTCACACTGTGCGCACCGAGCCCATCGGCCTGGTGCCTGCTGGCTCGGGCGCTGTCTGCTTGATCAATGTGGCAGTGATCTGAATATGATCCATTGGTGTCAGTAGAAGAGTAAGTGCGCGACTTCAGCGAGCAGTGAGTCAAAGATCAACACAACTTAAACGCTGCATTAGCACCGGATAACCAGGCGGCCACCGAAGCCAGCATCGGGCGGGGCGGTTCCGGGATCCGTATCCACGAGGGGCTCTGGCTCACTGGCATGAGACGTGGATGGGGACAGGCGCAGAGTGGCACAGCCGACAGAGTTCTATGAAGCACTCACTACATGCGTTCCTGGACTTCTGTTGACGGGCTTCCGGCTTGCACAGGACAATCCTGATAATCCCCGCGAAGCCAACTGAGGACAGGATTCATGACCTTCGCCTATCGAGCTGACCACGTGGGCAGCCTGCTGCGACCGCCGGAGCTTCTCAAAGCCCGCCAGGACGTTGCCTCAGGTGTGCTCGATCCAGAGAAGCTTCGCGAGCTGGAGGACGCGGCAATCCTGGCGGTGCTAGACATGCAGAAGTCTGCTGGCGTGAGCGCACTGACTGATGGTGAGCTTCGCCGAGCAGCCTGGATGACCGACCTGACGGAGGCCGTGGAAGGCTTTGTGCCGGAGCACGTCACGCTCGAGTGGCGCGGCGGGGAGGGGAACGAGGCGCGACCCAGCCTGGCGCGAGTGGTGGGCGGCAAATTGCAGCAGATCCGCCGCGTCACCGCCCATGAGTCGGGATTTCTCCTGAAGCACGCCCGAGGACCGGTGAAGATGACCATACCTAGCCCCATGCTTTATGGGCAGGTCGCCTACAAGCCGGGTCTCACCGACCAGTTCTATCCAACGCGTCTCGATCTGATGCTCGCCGTCGCGGCGATTATTCGCCTCGAGATAGCCGCGCTCATTGATGAGGGCGTGCGCTACATCCAGCTCGACGCGCCCACTTACACGTATCTCGCCGATGATCGCCTACGCCAGCGGCCAGAGCACAGTGGCGGAGATCCCGAGGCGCAGCTCGATGCATCGATTGCCGCCGACAATGCGGCCGTAAAGGGCCTGCATCGGCCCGACGTGACCCTGGCCATCCACCTCTGCCGAGGCAACTCTCGAAGTCAGTGGCTGGCTGAGGGCAGCTATGACCCAATCGCCGAGAGGCTTTTCAGCCAGCTCGATGTAAATGCGTTCCTATTGGAATACGACACCGACCGCGCCGGCGGCTTCGAGCCGCTCCGATTCCTGCCGCCCGGAAAAGCGGTGGTACTCGGGCTCGTCTCATCGAAGCTTCCAGAGATGGAGTCCAAAGACCTCCTCAAGCGGCGCATCGATGAAGCTTCGAAGTACGTCCCGCTGGAGAACCTCGCCCTGAGCCCCCAATGTGGCTTTGCCTCAACTGCCGAGGGCAATCTGCTCACGCAGGACGAGCAGCGCAGGAAGCTGGAGCTAGTGGCGGAGGTGGCGCGGGAGGTGTGGGGGTGAGCCTCGTTCGCTGATTGAGAAGTCCAGGCGGAGGCTTAACGCTTCTCAGGGGGCTCTTCAAGAACCTCCTGTGCATCGGAAATCACTCGCGCGATGGGACGTCCTCGCTCAGTGATTACGAGCTCACCGCCGGCACCGACATATTGCACGTACTTGTGGATATGGCGACGGAACTCGGTGACAGTCACTGTTGTGGCCATTGTGTACGGGATTGTAAGTGAAGCCTGAGCGTCCTTAACACAGGTCCGATTGAAGCGGCGACAAGACGTCGGTGGTCGATGAGTCGGATGATGATTCCTGTTTCGCCGTGAGCCGGTAGTAAACTACCGGCTCACTGAGTAATCCGGTCCGAGGCCCGACGATGCGCTTTCACCTCCACCTTTTACCCACCTATCACCCCGACCGGGACGCGCCGTTTGACGTGTACTACCAACACGTGCTGGAACAGGTGGAGCTGGCCGAAGAGCTGGGATTCGAGACGTTCTGGTGTACGGAGCATCACTTTCTGCTCTACGGTGGACCAGTTCCAAACCCGGCGGTGTTCATGGCTGCCGTGGCGGCGCGAACGTCGAAGATTCGGCTGGGCTCGTCCATTTCTATCCTGCCGCTTCACCATCCGCTCCAGGTGGCGGAAGACTACGCCATGGTGGACGTAGCGTCAGGCGGGCGGCTGGACTTTGGTATCGGCATGGGGAATACCCCGGTCGACTTCGAGCACTACGGCATTCCGCGCGAACAGAGCCGTGAGCGCTTCGAGGAAGCCGCCGAGGTCGTGATCAAGGCCTGGTCACAGGAGCGCTTCAGCCATCAGGGCAAACACTGGAGTATGGACGACGTGGAGGTGTACCCGCGTCCAGTCCAGCGACCCTACCCGCCATTCTGGGTAGCCGGTGGCTCTCCTGAATCGCTTGGCTGGGCAGGGCGACACGGCGCCGGCATCATGACCGTGGCGCATCCCTATCCGCCTGAGAAGCTCATCCCCGGGCATGGCCGCCTGGCGCGCCGGACTCGAGGAAGGCGGCCACGATCCCGCTTCGGCGCACTGCAAGATTCATCTTCGGGTGTGGGTGGACGAATCGTCAGAGAAAGCCTGTGAGACAGCCCAGGCGGCGATCCTTCGCTATGACGACCTCATGATGAAGGGCCGGGTGGCGCGCGAGTTTGCGCCGCCCGATCAGTACGACTGGGATGGCATGCGCGCGCGAGGACGCAATGTCTACGGCAATCCGGACGAGTGCATTCAGGGCATCCGCAATACGATGGCGAACTACGACTTCGATATCTTCAGCGCCACCTTTAATTTCGGCGGCATCCCGCATGAGGACGTGAAGCGTGCGATGAAGCTTTTTGCTCGAGAGGTCATGCCGGCCTTCAAGTGACGAATTAAGAGTGCAGAGTTAAAAGTGAATAGTGAAGAGCGGATGACTTTCCTCGTCTTAACTCTGCACTCTTAACTCTCCGCCCTTGCCCATCCGGTTCGGTGCTGACTAAGATGACGTCGTCGTCAGGTGACGGGGAAAGTCCGGTGCGAGTCCGGCGCTGTCCCGCAACTGTGATGCCGCTCACCAGCGGCTGAGCCAGACCGCCTGCCCTGACGCTGAGCCGGAGACCCGCGAGCGACGGGGCGAGGCCGTATCGCCGGATACGTCGCTCACCCCTTGTTTCACGGACGAGGGGTGTTTTGTTGTGACCGAGAATCGACGCAAGCCGCGCCAGCACAAGGGCCTGGTCATCGTCAATACCGGCAACGGCAAGGGCAAGACCACCGCGTCCATGGGGCTGGCGATCCGCGCCGCCGGAAATGGCATGAAGGTTCTCATCGTCCAGTTCATCAAAGGTCGCTGGAAAAGCGGTGAGCGCGAGGCGCTGAAGCACATTCCCGGCATCGACGTGTATGTGATGGGCCTAGGATTCACGATCGACCGATTGCGGGACGAGCGAACCACAGACGAAGAGCATCAAGCAGCGGCGTCCGAAGCCTTCACTTTTGCGCGCGAGCGAATGCTCTCTGGAGACTACGCGATGATCGTCCTGGACGAGATCCTTGGATCGATCAAAGCGGGTCTCATAACCCTTGACCAGGTGCTCGAGCTCATCCAGGAGCAAGCCGCCGGCATCCCATCTCGTCCTGACCGGGCGCAACGCGCCGGATGCGCTGATTGATGCGGCCGATCTGGTTACGGAGATGCGTGAGGTCAAGCATCCCTACAAGCTTCAGGGAATTACGGCCCAGCGCGGGATCGAGTTCTAATGGCCTTGAAGCGATAACCGCGCATGATTCTCATCCTCACCACCGCCGATACGGAGATCCTGGCATTGAGCCAGGCAGTAGGGGCGCTTCCGAATGGTTTCCCGCCGGTGCGTGCCGCGAATCCGGCCTCGCTCGACGCCGACGACGTTCAGCGACTGGTGGTGCAGATGGAGGCGCGCCTTGCGGTCGTCCGCCTCCTTGGCGGCATCCGCGCCTGGGACGACGGCTTTCGGCGTCTGCAGCGAGTCTGCGGTGAGCGCGGAATCCCGTTGATCGCGCTGCCGGGAGACCAGCAGGCAGATGCGCAGCTTGCCGCCGCTTGCACCGTATTGCCCGAGATCAGCCAGCGCGCCTACGAGTACTTTCAGCATGGCGGCGCGGCCAACATGTTGCACCTGCTGCTCTATCTGGCAAACAGCACGCTCGGCGCGACATACGATGTCCAACCGGCGCGTGAGCTTGCCTGGGAGGGCGTGTATCATCCCGAGCTGGGCGGCGAGACGACGCTCGAAGCGCTCACGGAGCGCTGGTGCCCAGAGCAGCCAACCGTTGGCATCGTGTTCTATCGCGCCCACTGGATGAGCGGAAACCTCGCCTGGCTGGACGCGCTTGTCCACGCGCTCGAGTCCGTCGGTGCAAACGTGCTGCCGCTGTTCTGCTACAGCATGCTCCATGGCGCACAACGTGACTCCGAGTCGCTGCCGCCCGTGGTGCAGAACTACCTGGTGGATGACCAGGGAAGAACACGCGTCGATTCGCTCATCAGCACGCTCAGCTTTTCGCTTGCTCGGGTGACCGTGCAGGGCGCGGCCCTGGCGGACGGGTGGAGCGCCGAGTTGCTGGACGCCCTGGACGTGCCGGTGCTGCAGGCCATCGTTTCCACGAGCTCGCGGGAGCGCTGGCAGGGAAGCAGCGGCGGCCTCAGTCCCATCGATACCGCCATGAATGTGGCCATGCCAGAGTTCGACGGCCGCATCATCACCGTGCCGATCTGCTTCAAGGAAACCGTGCATCAAGATCCGCGGATCGGTGGCGCGGTCTCTCGTTACGTGCCAGATGAAGAGCGCGTTGCGATGCTTGCATCCATGGCCGTTCGCTGGTCAAACCTGCGCAAGAAACCCCTTGCAGAGAAGCGCGTAGCATTCGTTCTCAGCAACTATCCAACCCGCAACGCCCGCATCGGCAACGCGGTGGGCCTGGACACACCGGCGTCGCTGCTGAATATCCTGCGCGCGATGAGGGACGCTGGATACAGCACCGGCGAGCTTCCGGAAACCGGAGATGCACTCATCCACGCGCTGATTGATCGCTGCTCCTACGATACGGAGTTTCTCACCGATGCCCAGGCCCGCAACGCGCCCGGTCAGGTGCCAGCCAAGCAGTACGCTGGCTGGTTCGACGGCTTACAGTCATCCGTGCAGACCCGGCTCCGCGACGCGTGGGGCGAGCCACCCGGCACGGTGTACACGGTCGATGAGAGGCTGATGATTCCGGGGCTGATCTTCGGCAACGTTTTCGTTGGGATCCAGCCGCCACGTGGGTTCGGTGAGAACCCGGTGGCGATCTATCACAACCCCGATCTTCCGCCCACGCACCATTATCTGGGCTTCTATCGATGGCTGCGCGACGACTTTGGCGCCGACGCGGTGGTACATGTTGGTAAGCACGGGACGCTCGAGTGGCTACCGGGCAAGGCTGTTGGCCTGTCCGCCGAGTGCTACCCCGACGCGGTCTTGCAGGACCTACCGCATTTCTATCCGTTCATCGTCAACAACCCTGGCGAGGGCGCGCAGGCCAAGCGTCGGGCCCACGCCACCATCATTGACCATCTCATTCCGGCCATGACCACCGCCGAGAGCTACAACGAGATCATGGCGCTCGAGCAGTACATGGACGAGTACTACCAGGTGCAGACGCTTGACCCTGCAAAGCTGCCGATGATCCAGACAGCGTATCTGGGAGATCGTCCAGTCGGCCCGGCTGGACGAGGATCTTGGTGAACATCACGTCCCGCAAGACTTCGATGCGTTCTTGCTCCATCTCGACGGGTATATCTGCGAGCTGAAGGACGCACTGATTCGCGATGGCCTGCACATTCTCGGTGAAGCCGCCGAGCGGTGAGCAGGAGGCGGGCCTGTTGCTGGCGCTGACTCGATTGGAGAACCCGGGAGTGCCGAGTCTGCGGTCTGCCATCGCTTCAGCGGCTGGGTTGGACTATTTCGTTCTGGAGCAGGATCCGGGACAGCCGTTTGTCGGTGCGCTACCCGAGATGCTGGATGGGATCGCTGATCACGATTCTGTGCGACTGAATGGGGATGTGATCGAGAGGATCGAGGCGGTGGGTCGGGAGCTGATTGAGGGGATACAGCAAGGAGGCGGTCCCCAGCCCAATCTCCCTCGCCCTTTGGGAGAGGGATGGGGTGAGGGGCGCGACGTGCGGGATGTCGCTCCCCTCACTCCATCCCTCTCCCAAAGGGCGAGGGAGATTGGCGGTGGAGGCGGATTCATCTGTTCTCAATACCGTCCTCGATGCAATACAGCACACTCTGCGCCCCGCCCTCGCCCGCACAACTGATGAGATCACCAATCTCCTGCGCGGCCTGGATGGACGGTACGTCCCGGCTGGACCCAGCGGGGCGCCCACGCGCGGGCTGGCCAATGTGCTGCCCACGGGTCGCAATTTCTACTCCGTGGACCCGAACACCATCCCATCCACAGCAGCCTGGGAGGTTGGTCGCGGACTAGCCGATCGACTCCTGGAGCGGTATCTCGAGGACGAAGGTCGTTATCCTGATACCGTTGGGCTGGTGATCTGGGGAACGTCAGCCATGCGCACACACGGCGACGATATCGCTGAAGCGCTCTGGCTGCTTGGCGTGCGTCCGATCTGGCAAGTGGAGAATCGGAGGGTCCGCGGCCTGGAGATTATCCCGCTCGATGAGCTCGGTCATCCGCGGATCGATGTGACCGTGCGGATCAGCGGGTTCTTTCGAGACGCGTTCCCTAATCTGATGCACTTGATGGATGACGCGGTGCGGCTGGTGGCTGACCTTGATGAGCCGGATGATCAGAACTTCGTTGCCGCGCACGTCCGCCGCGAGACAGCACTAGCAACCGCGCGCGGCGATGATCCCGAGTCAGCGCGCGAGCAAGCGTTGTTCCGCATCTTCGGCAGCAAGCCGGGTACTTATGGCGCAGGCATCCTTCCGCTGCTTGATGAGCGCAATTGGGAATCAGACGAAGATCTGGCCAATGTCTATCGTGCCTGGGGTTGCTACGCCTACACGCGGAACGATTACGGCCGCGAATCTCCAAAGGAGTTCGATCGGCGCTTCAGTCAAATCGTGGTGGCGGTGAAGAACCAGGACAATCGTGAGCATGACATCTTCGATAGCGATGACTACATGCAGTTCCACGGCGGCATGATCGCTACGATCCGCGCTCTTACGGGCTCCAATCCCACGCGCTACTTCGGCGATAGCGCTAATCCAGCCGCACCGCGCGTGCGCGACCTGGCGGATGAAGCGCGACGGGTGTTCCGCACACGCGTCATCAATCCCAAGTGGATCAGCTCGGTCCAACGTCACGGCTACAAGGGCGCCTTCGAGATGGCTGCAACGATGGACTACCTCTTCGGCTATGACGCAACGGCTCAGGTGGTGGAGGACTGGATGTACGAGCGGGTGGCGCAGGCGTACGTGCTGGACCCTCAGGTGCGTCAGTTCTTCGAAGAGAAGAATCCCTGGGCTCTCCGGTCCATTATCGAGCGGCTCTTTGAAGCTAACGACCGAGGGCTCTGGGAGAATCGCACCCGACGAGATCACACAGGCGATGCGTCAAATCTATCTCGACACAGAAGGCAACTTGGAAGGAAGAAATGGCTAGGGAGATGACGGACAATTTATCCAACGCGTCTGCCGTCCATGGTCCGCCATCCAGCCGTCCGTTATTCCCGTTCTCCGCCATCGTTGGCCAGGAGCAGATGAAGCGCGCCCTGCTTCTTAATGCGATCAGCCCGGGTATCGGCGGGGTTCTCATCCGCGGGGAAAAGGGCACGGCCAAGAGCACCGCGGCAAGAGCGCTGGCGCGCCTTCTACCGGCGATCCAAACCGTGCCCGGCTGCCCCTTCGCCTGCACGCCGGATGCGCCATTTGCCGAGTGCCCCACGTGCGGTTCGGGTCAGACGGTGTCGGAGACTCAGGAGCGCCCAGCGCCCCTGATCTCACTGCCACTTGGTGCCACGGAGGACCGTGTGCTCGGCACCCTGGATTTGGAGCGGGCGATCAAAGAAGGTACGCGGAGCTTTGAGCCCGGTCTATTGGCGGCCGCGCATCGTGGGATCCTCTATATCGACGAAGTGAATCTGCTCAGCGACCACCTCGTAGACGTGCTCCTGGATGCCGCGGCCATGGGCGTCAACGTCGTAGAGCGCGAGGGGATCTCTGTTGAACATCCCGCGCGTTTCATGCTGGTGGGCACGATGAACCCTGAGGAGGGTGAGCTCAGGCCGCAGCTTCTTGATCGATTCGGTCTGGCCGTGGACGTGAGCGGCATCCCAGATCCGGCTGAGCGGGCGGAGATCGTGAAACGCAGGATTCGTTATGAAGCGAATCCTGCCATCTTTGCCGCGGAGTGGGAGCAGAGAGAAGATGCTGAGCGAGCACGCATTCAGGCGGCCATCGCGCTTCTGCCAAGCATCCATTTGAGCGATCGGATGCTCGCCCTGATTACTCGATTGTGCGCTGAGCTCAAGGTTGACGGTCTTCGAGCAGACATCGTGATCTATAAGGCAGCGCTCGCCATCGCAGCGTATGACGGGCGTCAGAACGTGACGGACGATGATGTGCGCCAGGCCGCCGAGCTTGCCCTTCCGCATCGACGCCGACGCGGTCCTTTCCAGCAACCTCGCCTGGATCCCGAGGAGCTTCAGGACGCGCTGGAGCGCGCCCAGCAACCGCAGCCATCCGCGGAGACCGCGGCCGACGATCGTTCCGACGAGGACAACGAGGCTCCTGAGGAAGTGTTCGGCATAATCCCCTCGCCTCCTCTCTCGATTCCTGACGCTCAACGTCGTTCGACGCATGCAATGGGCCGTCGCTCGAATTCGGATACGCATGAGCCGCACGGTCGCATCTCTGGCTTCTCCCCGCTTGACCAGAGCTCGTCGCGCTCTCTAGCGCTCGGTCCCACGCTGCGGGTCGCCGCGCCGCGACAGATGGAACGCATGACGGACGGTAGCCTGGCCCTCCAGATCGCTCCTGACGATGTGCGTGTGTATGAGCGTACTGCCCAGGCCGGCAATCTGGTGCTCTTTGTCGTTGACTCCAGCGGCTCCATGGGTGCGCGCCGCCGGATGGAATCGGTAAAGGGCGCCGTTCTCGGCATGCTGACAGACGCGTACCAGAAGCGCGATCGGGTAGGGATCATCGCGTTCCGCGGCGCACGCGCGGAGCTGTTGCTTCCTCCGACGTCAAGCGTGGAGCGTGCAGAGCGGTGCTTGAGTCAGCTCCCAACTGGCGGACGAACGCCGCTGGCCGACGGCTTACGGCTAGCACTGGAAACCGTCGTCAGAGTGATGAGATTCGAGCCAGTGCGTCCGTTCGTCGTGCTGATCACAGATGGCCGGACCAACGTGGCGCTCCACGGTCAGGACCCTCTGACCGACGCGCGCGAGGTGGGCCAACAGATCGCGGCACTTGGAGTTGGCGGCATCGTTGTGAATACCGAGGAGGGGCGTCTGAAACTGGACCTGGCCGAGGGGCTGGCGCAAGCGTTGTCGATGCCATGCGTACCGCTTTCGGAGTTGGATTCTGCAACGCTCCTGGCAGGCCTTCAGAGTGGCCGATCGGGAGATTCGCGGTCACGCTGACTGCGATCGGGTAGATTAAAACATCGGCTCTAATAGCCACTCAGCACATGGCCAGCTACACTGACTGGTAATCAGGTTACGGCCGGATCTCAGGACTGCCCGAATCGATCGAAAGGCACCGCCGGATTCCTTGACTACCCGCATATCTCGTGGCAGCCTATGCAGGAAGTACAAGATATTGTGGGTGGGACATGGCGCTTCTCATGCCGAGTCTGCTACAGCGATACGCGCTACCACCGGAAGAAATCGAGCTGCGAAGTATGCGACGTGTCGCCTCGCTTTGCCGCGGCGCGTTACCTAACGACCCCTCGGAGCAAGCCGTTGCTTTACGCATGGTCTACTCCACAGGTGATCCCACCCTTGCTTCATTAATCAAGATCAGCCCTGGGGCTGCGCGTGCCGGAGTCAACGCATTGCGCGCCGGAGCAGCCGTGGCGGTGGATGTCCGCATGGTGGACGTGGGATTGGATCGGCGACGGCTCGACGTGCTGCGCTGCCCAGTCCAGTGCGCGTTGGATTACATCCCGGAGAACGGGTCTCCTGAGCTGCCGCGCACGGCACTTGGCATGGGCGCCATTGCCAACTACCTGGGTGGCGGCGTAGCGGTGATTGGCACGGCGCCAACGGCGTTGCTCGCGCTGCTGGACGCCGTGGATCTGGGCGCTCCACCCCCGGCGTTGGTGATCGCCACCCCGCCCGGGTTCATCGCCGCGCCCGAATCGAAGCAAGAGCTGGCCATGCGCTCAATCCCGTATATCCTCGTTCGCGGAACCCACGGCGGCGCGGCACTGGCAGTAGCAGCCGCGAATGCGCTGCTGAGGCAGGCTGTCGGGCAGTAGCGTCAGTCGCGGCCCATAGTGCAAGGCCTGGCAAGGCACCGCATAGGCGCGGCCAAACGCGTGTTGCCTCTCGCCGTAGAGCCTACGGCCAGCAGGTTCATCGTCTCCCGCACTAAGCAAGAAGCCCGGGTGAAATTTCACCCGGGCTTCTTGCTTCGCTCAGCTTGAGCTTACGGTGTGGGCGTATTGGTTGCGGTCGGCGAAGGTGATGGCGACGCGGTCGGCGAAGCTGTTGCCGTTACCGTAGTCGTAGCCGTAGCCCCGCTCTCGCGAACGCGGATGGTGATCCGTGTCACCGTGGCCATCTGCTCGGCGGAGTCTCGAGCTCGCGCTTCGACCACATGGTCCCCGGGGACGGTAACCATAACGTTCCAGACCTGCGCACACTCGATCTGCTCATCACAATCAAACCGATGTTCCTCTCGAAGCACCGGATCGAAGTCGACATCATCGTTGTCGTTGTTCGAGTCGTCTTCGACTTCCCGCCACTCGATCCAATCGAGACCCTTGTCGTCGCGACCGATCACGGTGATGTTAATGGAGTCCCCGGGATCTATTGTGTCATCGTCTGTCTGGATGGCAACTGTCGGCAGTGCGTCACCAGATACCGTGGGCGCTGGGGTGCTCGTTGGCCCTGTGGCCGGCGGGGTCGTCGGAACTGAAGGTCCAGGTCCACCGAGGTCCGGCGTAAAGGCTTCGGTCATGTTTGTTCCGCTGAGCTCGCTCGGTCGGGCAAGCCAGTTGGGTGAGCCCGGGCTGTACTGTCCGATATAGGGGGTTCCGGCCATCTGTGCAGCCAGGTCGCTAGGAAGGCCGTCGCCCGTGATCACCGTCTTGAACCAGAGGGCCAGGAGAATGCGCTCCGTACAGCGGCAGCTTCCCTGGTAGTGCATGATCGACTTCTGGAACCGCTGGTAAATGAACGAGGCGTTGGCCGGGTCGGCCGCGGGCCGAGAAGTTGGAACGCCCCAGATCTCCAGGTTTAACAGCGGAAGCAGCTCAGGGTTTCCGCCACCACTCGGGGAAGGCCGTGGCAAGATCAACGGTACTCATGAACGTATTGAAGAAATTCACTGGCTGCCCGTTGAACTCATTTGGCGCGTTTGCACGCACAAATTCAACGACCGCGTTGGGATAGCCGGGCTGGCCAACCTGCGGAGCCGCCTGGGCCATAGCTGGATCGTTGGCTGGGAACGTTGATCCGTTCACGCGCGTCACCGGCATCAGCCCTTCCTGAAGAAGGTTCATGGTGACGACACTACCATCAGGCAGGAGCTGCATGATGTGCCCCTGGAAGAACTGCACCTGGAATCCAAGGAAGGGGAACTCCCGCGAGATCGGGAATCCAAAAGTATTCTTTCCTCCTCGGAGATTGAAGTACTCCTGGAACTTCGCATTCCGGATGCAGAAGCCTGACTCGTTGAAACAGGTGCCCTGCGCCTCGGTCGACTGGCCACTGGGCCAGAGTGCGGCCCCGATCATCAAGCCTAAAAAGGCAAGCAATATAATCACGCGCTTCATGACACGCCTCCGAACTTAGACTTCCCTGCAAGAATGGTGCCGATATTCGAATGCCAATCGCCGGATACACGACCTCCACGGAGCGTATCCCTTCCTCTTGTTAACGGCTGCAGGCGCGAACGGTTGGCGGGAGGCGCTACTGACGTTAGTCGGCCAGGAGCTGGCGCGCGATCACGAGTCGCTGGATCTCGCTCGTGCCCTCATATATCGTGGTGATCCGGGCGTCCCTGAAGAGCTTCTCCACAGGATATTCACGCGAGTACCCATAGCCGCCGTGGATCTGCACAGCCCGATCAGCGCAGAAATTGGCCGCTTCACTTGCGTGAAGCTTCGCCATGCTGGCTTCTTTGGTAATGGGCAGGCCGGCCTGTCTCAAACGAGCGGCCCGGAGAATGAGCAGGCGCGAGGCTTCCACCTTTAGTGCCATTTCTGCCAGCATCCATTGGATGGCCTGGAAGTCAGCGATCCGACGATCGAACGCTTTGCGGTCCCTGGCATAGGTCAATGACTCATCGAGCGCGCGCTGAGCGATCCCCAGCGACTGAGCAGCAATGCCGATGCGGCCGGCGTCAAGCGTGGCCATGGCGATGCGAAAGCCGAGATCCACGTCACCTAACACCGCGTCGGACGAAACGCGGCAATCCTCCAGGAAGACGAGCCGCGTGGTTGAGGCCTTGATTCCGAGCTTCTTTTCCGGTGCGCCGAGTCGAAGTCCCGGATTATCCGCCTCGATGAGGAACGCCGAGACATTTCTGCCCTTTGGCTTCTCTGGATTGGAGATCGCGTAGACCAGATAGACACCAGCTTCACCTGCATTGCTGATCCACGCTTTGGTTCCGTTGAGAATCCAATCGTCACCGTTTCGAGTCGCCCGAGTTTGCATGCCAGCCGCGTCCGATCCAGACCCGGGCTCGCTGAGGCAATAGGATCCGATCCATTCGCCGCTGGCGAGCTTCGGGAGATAACGGTCTTTCTGGGCAGCGCTGCCGAATCTCAGAATGGGCTCGGCCACGAGAGACAGGCTCACCGACAGCGCCAGCGCATGCACCGCGTCCGCCCGAGCGATCTCTTCCATCGCCAGCGCACTCTCCACGGATCCTGCGCCCACCCCACCGTATTCTTCCGGCAGCGTGAGGCCGAAGAGCCCGAGGTCCGCCATCCCCTTGATAGTTGCATGCGGGAACTCACCCGATTCGTCATGCTCCGCGGCGATGGGCATGATCTCCTGCTCCGCAAACTCCCGGACGGTGCGCCGGAACAAGTCCTCATCGTCACTCAAGCCGTACGAGTCTTTAAACGAGAGTTTCGGGGTGCTCCCTGACTGGGTCATATCTCAGCTCCTTCAATGCTGCAGAGGACGTAGGGGCAGAAGCGACGCACGGGACTGCCGGGACTCTTGTTGTCCCATAGATCCTTCGCGTTTGTTCAGAATGCTGAGAGCTTGCGAACCGCCTCGATGACCCATTGCGGGTTGGGAATCACGGCGTTCTCTTCGGGACCGTTATAGGCCAGGTGGCTATCCAGCGCGGCCACGCGCATGATCGGGCCATCCAGGTCCATGAACAGCTCTTCGCCAATGAAGGCCGCGATCTCGGCACCGAAGCCCATGGTCTTGTTGGCTTCGTGCAGGATCACGACCTTGCCGGTCTTCTTCACGGTAGACGCTATGGCTTCCGTATCAAGTGGAACAAGCGTACGCAGGTCGAGGATCTCCAGTGAGATGCCCTCCTGCTCCAGGGTCAAGGCGGCCTCGCGCGCGTGGTGGACACCCACTCCATAGGTGACGATTGAAATATCGCTGCCGGGGCGATCGATCCGCGCCACCCCAATAGGAATGACTTCTTCCGCGGGAACCACCTCGCGATAGCGACGGTAGCTCTTCTTGTGTTCGAAGAAGATCACCGGGTCATCATCGCGCACGGCCGCCTTGAGCAATCCCTTGGCATCACGCGGAGTGGCCGGCACGACGACCTTGAGGCCCGGCGCGTGGCAATAAAACGTCTCTGTGCTCTGTGAATGGTAGATGCCGCCGCTCACGCCTCCGCCAAACGGCGTGCGGAACACCGCCGGGCAGCCAAATCCGCCCACGCTTCGCCATCGTAGAGTCGCAGCCTGGCTGATGATCTGATCGAAAGCCGGATGCATGTAATCGGCGAACTGGAATTCGGCCACGGGCCGCAGCCCCATCATGGCCGCGCCTATCGCGACGCCGGCAATGCCGATCTCGGCAATGGGTGTGTCCACTACGCGCAGTGGACCAAACTGGCGCTGGAGTCCCTGAGTGGCGCGGAAGACCCCACCCTTCTTGCCAACGTCCTCACCCATCACGACGACGGTTGGATCGCGGTCCATTTCCTCGTGAAGCGCCTCGTTCACGGCCTCCACCATCGTGATTCCGCCCTCAGTGATCAAGTCAGTCATCAGAGCCGTCGGTTGGAAGGCCCTGACGCTCTAGCTCGGCCAGGAATGGGTGGGGCGGATCGCCAGCATAGAGCCACCGGTGGGCACGCTCAGCATCTGCTTCGGGTTGAGCCAGCGCACGTTGTTCTGCGTCTTCGACCATTTGAGCGATCGAATCGCGCATGGCCCGGTCCGAATCTGCGTCAAGCAGTCCGCGCACCTCGAGATCGCGTCGCAGCTTCGGCAAAGGGTCGGCAGCCTCAGTCGCGGCGTGCTCCTCGGCGGTGCGATAAGCATCATCGTCCTGGGACGAATGTGGCGTCATGCGCGGAACCATGGCCTCGATGATCGACTGGTCCAGCGCCCGAACGAGCTCGCTCAATGGCCTCGTGGGCGGCGATAAACACCGCTCGCGCATCGGTGCCATCCACGCGGGTTCCCGGGCATTCCGTACGCGCAGGCGCGCGCCGCGAGCGAGCCCCCGGTGATCTGAAGCGACGTCGGCACGCTGATCGCGTAGCCATTGTTCTCACACACGAACACCACGGGAAGCTGGTGGATGCCGGGAAAATTCATGGCCTCGTGCGCGGCGCCCTCAGACGATGCGCCGTCGCCGAACATGCATACCGCCACGCTATCCTCGCCTAGCACTCGAGCGGCATAAGCCGCACCGACCGCGTGCGGAAGGTGTCCCGCGACAGCGCTGGACATCGAGCCGATGCGCAGCCTGGGACTGGAGAGGTGGATGGAAAGCTGTCGGCCGCCGGAATGTGGATCGTCAGCCCGGGCAAGGCAGCCCAGAAGCAGCTCGTACGGCGTCACGCCCAGCATGATGGCCGCGGCCATATCGCGATAGTAAAGCCAGGCTGAGTCCAGGCCCACGCGCATCGCGGCAGCCACACTGACCTGCGCAACCTCATGTCCGCGCGGCGTGAGGACAAAGCCGGCTCGCCCCTGGCGGGCCATGATCCACATACGCTCGTCCACAATTCGGCACGTGAGCACCGCGCGGTAGATGCGCAGGAGAACCTCGTCCTCCTGCTGCGGCGTCAGGCTGGACAAAGGTCGATGCGGCGGCAGAATCCAGGGTCATTCGAGAAGAGATTCGTTCGTGAACCTCGCCGCAATTATACGCGGCTGCGAGGTGTCCACCGTGCACAAACGACAGCCTGCTCTCCTGCGCTAGCGCTACTCGTCGGGCTCCCAACGTGATGGAAGGGCGGATTTCTTTTGCCACCCGTAACAGCTTCGCTCAGCTTTCCTTATTCCACACCACCTCGGCCTCGAGGCCGTCCGGGTCACGGAAGAAAACACTGAGGGCGCTGCCAAAGTCAGTGATCGTGCCATCGCTAGCACCTAGTTTGATCAGCCGCTCTCGAACGACGTCCAGCGCTTCGCGGCTTCCAGCATTGAGTCCCAGGTGATCGATGCGGCCACGACCGAACATCGGCGTCTGCACCTCGGCCTGAGTGTTGCCCGGAACCTGAAAGACATTCAGTGCGCTGGGTCCGCCCAGGGTCATCACCACCATGCGCTCGCCCTCGCGCTTGCCGTGATTTGGATTGTCGAAGACCACCTCCGCGTCGAAGGCATCCTGATAGAAGCGAATGAACCGATCCATGTCCGAGGTGAGAATGGCGACGTGATTCACACCGTTGAGGACTGATTTCGACATACGCTGAATCTCCGGTTGCGTCTGATCTTCGCCTCAGCTTACGCCTTCAGCGTGCGGCGCAAGAGTCATCGACGGACGTCCTGACATTTCGGTGTCTATTTCCCTGTGGAAACTAACGTTGTCTTAACGTTCTCAGAATACAATCGGGCGCGGGGAAAAAGGGAGATATGCGGAAGCTCATTCTTGCGGTCACAATGAATGTGATCGCGGCGCTGGCGCCGATGCTGGCACAGGCGAGCCACGACCCATTCGTGCGTCTTGTTTGCTATGGGCCAGCTCCGGTTCGCGCAGTGGCAACCATCGACATCGATGGGTCGCCGGTCCAAATCAGCTGCAATGAGGGACAACCAGTCTCCGAAGTAGCCGTGGCGCCTCGCTCACCTTCCTGGGTTCTGCACCTGGAAATGGTCACGCCCCTGGGCATTCGAACCGTTATGCGCCAGGGTACTGAGTGGCCGCTCAGGTTTTCCACGGAGCTCGACAATCGGGAGTGTCAGCTAGACCTGCACTGAGACCCTTTCGCAACATCTGGGCGCGTAATCCAGTGTCGGGTGCGTAATGTAACCCGCGTAGCACGGGCCCTTGTGGCCTGTGCCTGGGGACGCCTCTACAGCGAACAGCGATCCTGCCGTTGATTCCTAGGCACAGGCCTTTAAGCCGTTGGTCGGGGGTTCGAATCCCCTCGGGCGCGCCACCATTTTGAGATTGAAAACACTCCCTCCAAGGTTGTACGGCGGGGCGTTTTCGGGAGCGTTTTCTCTTTAGTGCCGGAATGACTGCCGGAACTGGCGTCAGATGGCGTCCCTAAACGCTTCCTCGATCTTGCTAGCCGCCTCGGCGTCCTGGCTGCGGACCATTTGGCTGTACGCGGTAAGCGTGATCGCGGGGGTGCTGTGGCCCAGCCGCTCGGACATCACTCGTAAGGGGACACTCATAGCGTGCATCGCGCTCGCGTTCGCGTGGCGGAGGTCATGCGGGCGGTAGCGTTGTCGGCAACTTTGCGCGCTTGAGTGCCACTTCTTTGCGAGCGGCCCGTCAACCGCAGTGAACTGACCGTGAAAGTCCAAAATCAGCGACGGTACGTTCTGGGCTGCATAGCTCGCTGATTACCCTGGCAACCGTCTACGATTTACTTAGCCAGGGATACCGAGCACAAACAAATGGGAACTACCCTGCACGCTTGGCTTCCTTGGGTCGCTTCCCGGCCCCTATTCGTAATGCTGAGGTGCGCGGGATAGTGACAGACGGCACTTCTAGAAGTGCCGATCGTTACCTTGCTCCCAGGGCAGTAGCGCGTTACGCTCGCGTCAAAAAGAGTCGATTCGATCTGAGATCGCCGCGGGAATGGCATGGAATACCCGGTGCTCGGTCAGGTTGGCGCGAACCGATGTCGCACTCGCGGAAGCATTCCGATGCCCATTCGTGTCTTGATCGCCGACGACCATGCGTTGATGCGAACCGGGCTGCGGGCACTGCTGGAACGGACCCCCGAGATCCGCGTGGTCGCGGAGGCGGCCGACGGGCGCGAGGCGCTGGCGCTCGTCGCCAGGCACCGGGCCGGACGTCGTGCTGATGGACGTGACGATGGATGGCCTGAACGGCCTCGACGCTACGGTCCGCGCCGTCCGGGAGCATCGTGACGTGCGGGTCATCGTGCTATCCATGCACAAGAGCGAGGAATACGTCGTGCAGGCGTTGCGGGCCGGCGCGTCGGGTTACCTGCTGAAGGACGCCGCGACCTCCGAGCTGGAGACGGCAATCCGGACCGTTATGCAGCGGCGCAACCCATCTAAGCCCCGAGGCCTCGCGCCGGGTCGCGGAGTACGAGGGGCGAGAGGTGGGAGCTCTCGGCTCGCGACTAGCGCAGCTCTGAATCCCAGCAACACTTAACCCCCCGCGAGCCGGGAGTGCTACAACTGATCGCGGAAGGGCGCACGATGCAGGAGATCGCGCGGATCCTGGCGATCAGCTCAAAGACGGTGGAGACGCATCGGTATCGGCTGATGGATCGGCTCAACATCCACCACGTCGCGGGGCTGGTGCGCCACGCCGTTCACATCGGCCTGGTCCAGCCAGAGTAGCAGTCGTGGAGGCATTGGCACGGAAACCCGCTTCTCCGGTTTCTCAAGGCAGGCACCGAATGTTGTCGCAACTCTGGGCATGCCCTTCCCGGGGGATCATCGGGAAACTTGCTGGAATACCGACAGGGTGCTCCGTAGACCATGCACTGGAGACATCACAATGGGTGACGGCTGTGAGCAGGCTGCCCGGTGGCCTCCGCAGCCAGCCAGGCCGGTGCGGGGATGCCGACGCGGTTGTGGGCCAGTGTGCTACTGCTGACAGCCCTGCTCATCACCCTGGCGGCCTCGGGCGTCGATCGTGGACCAACGCCCGTGTTCGCCCAGGGCGCAGCCGATCCTTCGCTACCGCGGCGCGTGCTGGTGCTCTTCCCGGGCCACAACCTCGATCCGATCGCGGCGCTCCTCGAGCGGGGCCTGCGGGACGCGCTGCGGGCGGACGGCGCGGAGGCAGAGCCGCTGGCGGTGTACACCGAGTTCCTGGACACCGGGCGCATGTCCGATGCCGCGATGCAGCAAGCGCAACTGGAGTGGCTGCATCGGGAAGTACGCGGACCGGCCGCCGGACGCGGTCGTCGCCTTCGGCACGTCGACCGCCCGGAGGCTGGGCATGTTCTCGCAGAGCCGCTCTTCCCGGACGCCGTGGCCGTCTTCGCGGCACTTGACCCGCTCGTGTTCCCCGACCTGGCTCTGCCCCCGGACGCTGACGCGCTGTGGGTGCGGTACAACATCGGCGAGACGCTGGGCCTCGCCCTCAACTTGCAGCCGAACGGTACGGCGGGTGCTGCTGGTCGCCAGCACCGGACGGACTTCAACCAGGCGATGCTGACGCTGGCTCGGCGGCAGGTCGCCCCGTACGCCGCACGGGTCGCCATCGAGGAGGTGGCGGACCTCTCGATGGACGCGCTGGTGCAACGGCTATCGGCGCTACCACCGGAGTACGGCGGTGGTCTTCCTCGCGATGAACCGCGATGGGGCCGGGACGCCATTGCCGGTGGGCGAGGGGCTGCGACGGGTGGTCGCCGCCGCGGCCGTGCCGGTGTATACCAACACCGAAACGAGCGTGGGAGGTGGGGTGGTCGGCGGCGCGGTCACGAATGCTACGCGACCCTCGGGGACGCGGCGGCGCAGCTTGTACTGCGCCGGTTAAGGGACTGGGACACAAATCCCGACTCGCGTATGTCGGTGACGCCGATGTTTGTGATCGACTGGCGGCAGCTGCAGCGATGGGGGCTTCGGGAAGACCGTCTGCCGCCGAAGAGCCAGGTGCGATATAAGGAGCCGTCCATCTGGGAGCAGTACCGCTGGCACATGGTTAGCGCGCTGCTGCTCATCCTCGCCCAGAGCCTGCTCGTGACCGGCCTCCTGGTGGAGCACCGGCACCGGATGCGCACGCAGACAACGCTCGCTGAGCGCCAGGAAGAGCTGATCACGGTCAACACGACCTTGAGCGGGCGCACCGATGAGGTCAAGACGCGCAACGCCCAGGTCCGGACACTGGGCCGGCAAGCTCATCACGGCCCAGGAGCATGAGCGCGCCCATATCGCGCGTGAACTGCACGACGAGATCGGCCAGGCTCTCACCATCGTCAAGATCAATCTCGACACCGTTCCGGATCGGCGTCAGACACAGTCTCGATCAGATCGATGCTCGATGAAGGCTCGACGTCGGTCGATCAGGCGCTCGAGCAGGTGCGTGACCTGTCGCTGCTGTTGCGCCCGTCGTTGCTCGATCATCTGGGCCTGGAGGGCGGCGCTGCGCTGGCTGGTGGGCAGCCAGGCGCAGCGTGTCGGCTACCGTGCGAACCTCTCGGTCGAAAAGCTGCAGCCGCCTCCATCGGATGACGTCGCGCTTATCTGCTATCGCGTCGCGCAGGAGGCGGCTGACGAACGTCGCTCGCCACGCGTCGGCCAGTAATGTGTGGGTTGATCTTCGGGTCATCGCCGGGAATCTCCGTCTGACGATTGGCGACGATGGCGACGGGTTCGAAGTGGCCTCCATGCAGCAGCGTGCGCGCGAAGGTGGAAGCGCGGGATTGCTCGACCTCGAGGAGCGAGCTAACCTGGGCCATGGTGATCTCACCATCGCATCGGAGCCCGGGCACGGCACGACGTCTCACGCTCACCGTTCCGTACGCGGGTGCGGCATCAGCAGGTGGGGATGACACCTAGACCGAAGCCCGCTAGAGCATTGGTCCAGAACTCAGAAGAGCCATAAAGAAGAGGGGCGTCAGTCACTCCGTAGGGGCGTGGTTTCTCGCGCCCGAACGGTACGCTCAGGTCGTGGCGAGTTCGGATCGGGCTGGATTCCCCCGCCCCTACCGTAAGTGCGAGGCATCTACCCGCGTCTCGCGAAGGTCTGCACTGGCGCTCCTTACACCCTTGACCGCGGTAGATCTGTCCTGCACCCGGACCGATGCTCTACTGTCAGGCTTTTTCCCGATGGCGCGTCTCGCGCCGATACGTAGACTGGTCAGTAGGTGCTGGCTCAATGGACAGCGTGCTCACTGGTCGCGGATTGCAGGCTCACCTACGACACCTTCGATGGCTCACCGACCGGCTGCGGCTCCAGATTCCGGGAACATCTGGACCCTGTTGGCGGATGATAGCCCACGATTCCTGGAGCCGCTCCGACGGTTCCTGCGGACACAACCGGTCGACATCGTTGGAGAGGCTCATACGGGTCCGGCGACGCCTGCGCCTCCTCGAAGTACTCTTGGTGCCCGATCTCCTCCTGTTGGACCTGGAGATGCCTGAACTCGATGGACTGACAGTGCTTCGAATCACGAAGATGCGGCCTGGGCGGGGCTCGCGTCATCGTCGTATACCATGCACGATCAGGAAGAGTATCGTGTCGCAGCCGTCGAGGCGGGCGCAGACGGATTCGTCGCCAAGCGCGAGCTGACCACGGCTTTGGCGCCGATGATACGTCAGTTGTTCGCCGATACCCGGGAACGTGAGATACTCATGGATGGCAGTGTTCTCCGATGAGTGACATCACCCTGACGTTCGCCATCCTGGTGGCGGTCGTTGCGCTCTTTATCTGGAACCGGATCCCGGTAGCCCTCGTGGCCGTTGGCGCCGCGCTGGCGCTGTTCGCCACGGGGATCCTCAGCATCAACGAGGCGCTCGCCGGCTTCGGCGACCCGACGGTGATCTTCATCGCAGCGCTGTTCATCGTCAGCGAGGGGCTCGATGCATCGGGCTCTGACCGCGCGGGCTGGACAGGAGCTCGGCACTCGGGCCGGACGGAGTAGGCCGCTATTCGCCGTTGCTACTTCACCATGCTGCTGGTCGCGCCGCTCACCGCGCTGATCAATCCCGAACGGTTCAGTGGCCGCCCTGCCCCCGGTCGTTGCCCTCACCGCGATGCGGGTCGGCCTGATCTCCATCACAGGTGCTGATGCCACTCGCGTTCGCCGCTCACGCCGGCTCGATGCTCGGCGTTGACCGGGACGGCGATCAACGTGCTTGTCTCCGACGCGGCCGAGGAGGCCGGCGGTGGGGACGCTTTGGGTACTTCGAATTCGCGCTTAACGGCATCCCCCTCCTGCATTGGCACAATCGCTCATCGTGCTCCTGTTCGGCGAGCGACTCCTACCTGATCGGAATGCCTCGCCAGATCCCGCCCCACTTCAGCACACACTTCCGGACGCTCAGCACGTCAGTACGGGCTCGATGCCCGGATGCACCGACTACTCAATTAGATCTGGCTCGCCGTACGTCGGACGCTCGCAGACTCGCCCTTGATCTGCGACACGTATCCGGACCCTGGACCTGGTTGGCGTCCAGGTCCAGGGTGAGGGCGGCCTGGTCAACGACGCCGTGCTCGCCCGCCGATGACGTCCTCATCGTTCGTGGGTGACTCGGACTCGGTTCAACACCTGGCCGGTCGACGGAGGGCTCGTCGCCAGCTCTGGCCCCCCGGTCAACGGCACGGACGCACTCGTCACGAGCCAGTACGGCGTGGCCGAAGTCGTGATCCGCCCGCGGTCCGGCCTGGTCGGGGAGACCGTGTTCCCCGGGATGGTGACGGACAGCGGGGATCTCGTGATCGTGGCCATTCAACGGCGCGGCGAGGACATGGGGCCCATGAGACCGTCCTGGCCGGCGGGCGAACGCTGCTGCTCGAAGGGACCTGGGGCGCCCTTGAGGCGAACCTCGATGACCCTGACGTGCTCATCGTCGACTCACCGGAGGCGGTCCGCCGCCAGGCCGCACCGCTGGGGACGCGGCGAAGAAGATGCTCGTCATCCTCGCCGGCGATGGTCGTCCTCCTGGTCACCGGCGTTCGTGCCGGCCGTCGTCGCGGGTCTGCTGGCGGCAGGCGCCTTGATCCTGACGCGCGTGATCACGCTGGAGCAGGCCTATCGCGGCATCTCCTTGACCACCGTCATCCTCGTCGCTGGCATGGTGCCCGGTCTCGACGGCGATGCAGAAGACCGGCGCGGCGACGTTGCTCGCCGACACACTCGTCCAGGGTCGTCGGCGATGCGGGGCCTCACGCCCTGCTGATCGGGCTCTTCCTGCTTACGGCGACCCTCGGCCAGTTGATCAGCAACACGGCGACTGCGCTGATCGTGATCCCGATCGCCCTCTCGGCGTCGGCCGACATGGGTGTGTCGGTGCGGCCGGTACTGATGGCGGTCACCGTGGCGGCGGCGGCGTCGTTCCTGACGCCGGTCGCCACTCCAGCCAACCTGATGGTGATGGGACCCGGCGGGTATCGCTTCGGGGACTACGCGAAGCTCGGGTTGCCGCTGCTGTTTCTGTACTTCCTGGTGGCAACGCTGCTCGTGCCGATCTTCTGGCCATTTTGACTGGACGATGGTGAGCACGGATCGATCCCTCGACCAGATATGAGATGACCGCGTTGAACGGAGGGTCAAGGCGCTGAACGAATACAGAGCTTGATTTCTGGGGCGACCGGTTGTACGGCCAGCGCTGTCGTGCGAGGCGCTCGATTCCGATAGGAGGAGCTTTCGACATGGCAACAAAGATGCGTACCGCTGAGGTCGATTTGACACCCTCACTCAAACAGTCCGCGTCCGGTGATCGTGGACGTCGCCGCTTCGGTGCCGGCGAGCGCGACCGCCGTCAGCGAGCCGGTGCGGTCCTCAGGAGACGTACCGGCGCCGGTCGGCCTCGACCGAGCCACGCTCAACGCCGCCGGCTTCACTGGTGCGCCCGGCGAGACGCTGATCATCCCCAGGTCCGATGGGCCAACCCTCGTACTCGTCGGCGTCGGCGACCCGCCCGGGATCGACGCTGCCAGGCTGCGCGACGCGGCAGCGTCGTTTGCAAGAGGCGCCCGCAATCATGCTCGCCTCGCCATCGACCTGGATGTCCTCGTCGGCGTGCCGTTCGACGTCGCGGCGCAGGCGATCGTCGAGGGCGTGCTGCTTGCCCGCTACCGCTACGAAACGTTCCGACAGAAGCCATCCGGGACACCGCTCGAGGCGCTGACGCTCGTCGCGCGGCCTGATCGCCACGACGACCTCGCCAGGGGTGTCAAGCGTGGCAAGATCACCGCCGCTGCCGCCCAGCTTGCTCGCGACCTCGCGAACGCGCCCGCCACCCACCTGACGGCCACCAGAATGGGCGAGATGGCCGAGGAGCTCGCGGCCGAGCGCGGGATCCAGGTCGAGGTGTACGGCAAGGACGCGCTCGTCGAGATGGGCTGCGGCGGCCTGCTGGGTGTCAATGCCGGCAGCGCGGAGCCGCCTCGTCTGATCAAGATGAGCTATCGGCCGAAGAGCGGCCAGGCGACTGGCCACCTGGCGATGGTCGGCAAAGGGATCATGTACGACTCGGGCGGGCTCAGCCTGAAGCCGAGTGATGCCTCGCACCAGGCGATGAAGATGGACATGTCCGGCGCCGCCGCGATCTTCGGCGCGATCTCGGCGCTAGCCGCCCTGGACTGCCAGTCGGCGGTCACCGGCTACCTGATGTGCACGGACAACATGCCGTCGGGCACGGCGACGAGGCTCGGCGACGTGCTGACGATCCGCGGCTGGAAGACCGTCGAGGTGCACCAACGCCGACGCCGAGGGCCGGCTGGTGATGGCCGACGGCCTGGTGCTGGCGACCGAGGATAAGGCCGATGCGATCGTCGACATCGCCACGCTCACCGGGGCGATGATGCGGGCGCTGGGCGAGGGCATGGCGGGCGTCATGGGCAACAACCAGGCGTTCGTCAATCAGGTGATGGCTGCGGCCAACACGACCGACGAGCAACTCTGGCAGTTTCCGCTGAACCGGCGCTACCGCCCTTTGCTCGATTCCCCGATTGCGGACATGCGGAACATCGGCGGCGAGAACGCCGGCCAGATCGTCGCCGGCCTGTTCCTGGTGGAGTTCGTCGGCTCGACGCCCTGGGCGCACATCGACATCGCCGGCACGATGCAGGCGACCGCCGACGATTCCTGGCGGTCACGGGGCGCGATCGGATTTGGGACTCGCCTCCTGATCGACCTCGCGCTGGACTTCAAACCGGTGACCTCCTGACGGGAGCGCATCGCTGTGTCCACACCGCCAGGCCGCTGACGAGAAAGGATCGATCTCCATGAGCCAGCCGAGCGAAGTCCTCGTCCCACAGCCCGAAATGTCCGGCGATGACGTCGAGCATCATGAGATCTTCGAGCCGAAGGGCTTCATGGAGAAGATGCTGGACGGCATCGAGAAGGTCGGCAACATGGTGCCACACCCGGTCGTGATCTTCTTGATCCTGTGCGGCATCGTCATCGTCCTCTCCCATGTGCTCTACCTGCTGGGGACGAGCGTCATCGTCGAGGTGATCGATCCTGAGACAGATGTCCTGAAGCAGGAGACGACGGCCGTCAAGAGCCTGCTGACGGCCGAAGGGCTCCGCTTCATCTACACGTCCCGATCACCAACTTCCTCAACTTCAACGCGATTGGCATCATCCTGGTCGCAATGGTCGGGGTCGGCGTCGCCGACGAGGCCGGCATGATCGCAGCGCTGATCAGGAAGGTCGTTGCGGTGTCCCCCGGCTGGGCGCTTGCCTACATCCTGGCGGGACTGGGGATTCTGTCGAGCATCGCGTCCGACGCTGGCTACGTGGTCCTGATCCCGCTTGGCGCCATCGCCTATCTCGCGTCAGGTCGGCATCCGATCGCCGGCCTGACGTTGACGTTCGCGGCGGTCGCCGCCGCGTTCGGCGTGAACTTCATCATAGCGCCGCTGGACGGGGTACTGACCGAGATCACCAACGATGCGATCCACCTGTCAGACCCGTCGATCACCCTCAACGTGACCGCGAACCTCTACTTCTCGCTCGCGTCGTCGGTGCTGCTCATGGTGTTGATCGCCGTGATGAGCAAGTGGTTCATGGAGCCTCGGCTCACCCCGTATGAAGGCGAGGCGTTGGCTCGAGGAAGCCGACGAAGAGGCGGTGGCCCTCGAAGGGAAGGGACTGCGGTGGGCGCTCTACGCGTTTCTCGGCTTTCTCGCCGTCTTGTTGTTGCTGACGCTGCCCGCCGGGGCTCCCCTGCGTGATCCCGCGACCGGGTCGCTCGGCGGCATGTCTCCGTTCATGAACAGCATCATCATCACGGTCATGTTGTTGTTCCTGGCAACGGGAGCCGCCTTCGGCGCCGCCACCGGCAAGTACAAGGATATCGGCGACGTCATTCGGGCAATCGAGAAGACATTCGCCGGCCTGGGCGGCCTGGTCTTCCTCTTCCTGGTCATCGCGCAGTTCATCGCCTACTTCAACTACACGAACATGGCGACCATTGCGGCGGTGAACATGGCCGACGCGCTGGAAACCGTCAACGTCGGTGCGATCCCGTTGCTCCTGGGGTTTGTGGTGGTCATCGCCATCATCGACATCATCCTCGGCGGGGCAATCCCGAAGTGGGCGATCTTTGCTCCGATCTTCGTACCGCTGTTCATGCGCCTCGGCATTCCGCCAGAGGCCGTGCTGGCGGCGTATCGGGTCGGGGATTCGCCGCTCAACGCAATCACGCCACTCATGGCGTACTTCGCGCTGATCCTCACGTACGTCCAGCGCTACGACAAGCACGCAGGCGTCGGCACGATGGTCGCGATGATGATCCCGTACACCGTGGTGATCCTGACGGTCTGGACCGTGTTCCTGGTGGTCTGGGTCGCATTGGGCATCCCGTTCGGGCCGAAGTAGGGGCAGCGCGCGCCTGTTGTCCATCCAGAGGAACGCCGCGTGGAATGGGCGTCGGGGTGCTCGTGCGGCTGGCGCCCGCGATAAGTTTGCGCCCGAAGTCGGCCTTCACCGGCGGAAGGGAGATGAACGATGGCAGATGCTGCACTGTCGGCGCTGCACCGAGTCGCACCCTGGCGACAGGCGGTCGGCTGGAAGATCGTGCTCGCCGAAGGCGCAGTGGCGCTCGCCATCGGGGTGATCATCCTGCTCCAACCCGACGCCGCCCGCGCGACATTCCGGCAGATCCTCGGGGTTGCCTTGCTCCTGTCGAGCGGCCTCGGAGCCGGCGCGGCGTTCCTGGCCTTCTACTCGGTCGGCGTCAGGATGCAGGAACACCGATTCCGACTCTTCGGCGGCGGAATCGGGATGACCGTGGGTCTGCTGGTGATCCTCGAGCCGTTCTCGGCGTCGGTCGGCGGCGAGGCCGGTCGGAGCCTGCTGGCGGTGGGACTGCTGGTGTACGGCCTGTTCGAGCTGGCTGCGGGGATCGCAGGCTTCGGGTCTCGGGGCTCCGGGCCGGGGCCCTGGCTGAACGGTGCACTGTTACGCCAGTTTCGGGCTGCTCGGCCTCGTCAACATCTGGATGGAGGTCGTGACCGTCGATCTCTACGCTGTGCTGGCCCTGTTCGTGGGACTGCTGCTGATCGGATACGCCCTGGTGCTGCGACACGCCAGGCGTGGGCCAATCACGAAGCCCAGGACCGCCGCGTGAGCCGCGAGGTTGCTCTCCGCCGACAGCCGCTAAACATCCGTTGACGCGCCCACAGACCAGCGCCGAGGTCGCTGATGGATCCGCTAACCCCTGGCACTCGGGCCGCCGGCCGAGACGACACGAGGGTAGATGGTGAGTGTGACCACTCAGACCGAGGGGGACCGATCACTTCCCCGCGAACGGTGGGGGGTGATTGCGACGTGCTCTCTGGCGACCTCAGCCGTCTACCTGCAGCCGCCGCTCTGGCTCTTTCATCAGCCGCCGAACAGTGCCTTCAACTTCGGATGGGTCGAGGTCAACCTGCTGGTGAGCCTGACGACGCTGCCGTGGCTCGGCTTCGTCCTGCTTGGCGGCGTGCTCGGCGACTTCTACGGCCGACGCCGCGTCCTGCTGGTCGGACTCGTCGGTCTGGTCGCCGCCAACCTGCTCCTGGTCATCACGCCCGCGCTCCTGGTTCATCGCGATGAGTCTGGCCGCCGGTGCGTTCGGAGCGCTGGTCCTCCCACTGTCGCTGTCCCTGCTGACGCTCGCCTTCGCCGACGATGCCCGCGCCAAGACCAGTGCCCTGGCGGTCTATCTCGCCGTAACGACCATGGCATTCTTCCTGTCCATCGTCGCCGTGCCGATTCTGTTTGCCTTGCTGGACTTCAGGGCCGTCTTCGTCGCACCGACGTTGCTCGCGTTGGCAGCCATCCCGCTCGTCCGCCGAATCCTGACCGAGAGCCGCTGCACAGAGGATCGGCACTTTGACGCGGTGGGTCACGTCGCCTGGGTGCTGGTCGTGCTGTCGCTCGCCTACGGGTTGAAACTGTCGAGCGTGGCGGGCCAGTACATCCCGGCCATCCTGTCCGCCTCGCTCGTCGGTTGTGGGCTCGGTCTTGTCGATGCTGTTCTGGCGTGATCGGCGGTGGCCGGGCTCGGTCCTGGAACAGAGTGCGCTCCCGCGCCGCCGGCTGTCGGCACTGGTCGCGTGCGGAATCGCGATGCAGTTTGGCCTCGTCGGGTACGCCACGCAGGTGCGGGGCGCCCTGATCGCCGGCTACAGCTACACGCCCCTGGTAGGGACTCTGGCGCTGGCGCCGTTGGCGCTCGGCATGTTGACGATGGCCCTCTGTCGGCACGCGGCGCCTGGAGGGCTTGCGTGTCCGGCCGATGCTGGCGTTTGGGCTGGTGGTCGCGGGCATCGTCTCCGCGCTGACGGCGTTGACCAAGGCGACAGACGTCTACCCGTGGCTCGCCGTGCTGCTGTTTGTGTTCGGCGCGGCGATGATCGCCTGTAACACGGCGTGGACGTTCAGTTTCCTGACCGCCATTGACGACCGGATGATCGGTGTCCGGACTGGGATCAGCGGCGCACTGTTCGAATTGGGAAGCGTGGCCGGCGGGACGGTGGCCGGAGCGCTGCTGGCCACCATCGGTCTGGCAGAGGCAGCCAGGCGGTTGCGAGCGCAGGGTGCGCCGTCGATCGAACTGGACGCCGCACTGTCTGCCCTGAACGTGTTGCTCGACGCCGCCACAACCGACCCGACGGTGCTCGATTCGCACGGTCGCCCGGCAGCTCATGGCGGCCTATCAGGTCGTCTACATCGCGAGCTATGAGCAGGTGCTGCTGATCATCGCCGCCGTGTGTGTGATCGTCGGCGCGGTGGTCTGGTTCGGACTTCGCGCCAGGACCGAGACTGAGGATCTGACGCTCGTCCGTGAACGATGACGCCATCGCCGGCTCGCGCCGCGCACCGTTGCCCGCGGGTGACATCGCCCATCGGAGCCACATCCAGACCTGGATCATGGAGGACAATCGATGGCCGAGCAATCCGAGCAACGCGACACTGTTCCAGAACGTGCGGATCTTCGACGGCAAGGACGGTGTCATCTCGGCGCCGTCCGACGTCCTGGTCGAGGGGCAGCGCATCGCGCGCATCTCGGTGACGACGCTGGCGAGCGACCCTGATCGGCCGGTGACTGTCGTCGCGGGTGGAGGGCGCGTGTTGATGCCCGGCCTGATCGACGCGCACTGGCATGCCATGTTCGCGACGTTGCCAATGGCGGTCCTCATGACTGCCGATCGCTGGCTACGTCAATCTGGTGGCAGGCGGGCGGCCGAGGCGACGTTGATGCGCGGCTTCACCTCCGTCCGTGATCTTGGCGGACCCGTCTTCGGGCTCAAGCGCGCCATCGACGACGGCATCGTCGTCGGGCCGCGCATCTATCCGTCAGGTGCCTTTATCTCCCAGACCTCGGGGCACGGTGACTTTCGGATGCCGTACGAGGTGCCACGGGCCGTAGGCGAGCCGCTGAGCTATCTGGAGCGAATCGGCGTCTCGGCGATCGCCGATAGCCAGACGAGGTCCGGCTGCGCGCACGAGAACAACTGCGCCAGGGCGCGAGCCAGCTCAAACTGATGGCCGGTGGAGGAGTCGCATCGCCCTACGACCCGATCGACGCGACACAGTACACCGAGCCTGAGATCCGGGCGGCCGTCGAGGCCGCCGAGAACTGGGGCACTTACGTGGCTGTGCATGCCTACACGCCGCGTGCCATCCAGATCGCAGTCGCTGCCGGCGTCAAGTGCATCGATCACGGACAGCTGATCGACGAGCCGACCGCCGAGCTCCTGGCACAGCAGGAGATCTGGCTGAGCCTGCAGCCGTTCCTGGACGACGAGGATGCTGTCCCGCTCCCTGATCCGGCGCAGCGGCGGAAGGCGGAGGAGGTCTTACCGGGACGGATACCGCCTACACGCTGGCAAAGCGGTACGGCATCAGGGTCGCATTCGGGACCGACACGCTCTTCGATCCGCGGCTCGCGGCGCGCAGGGGGCGCAGTTGGCCAAGCTGGTGCGGTGGTACCCGACGGCCGGCGTGCTCAAGATGGCGACCGCCGACAACGCAGAGCTCCTGGCGCTCTCCGGGCCACGCAACCCGTATCCCGGCAAGCTGGGCGTCGTCGAGGAGGGTGCGCTGGCGGATCTGCTCCTGGTCGATGGCGATCCGATGCAGAGACATCCGGCTTCTCGAAGATCCGGCGAGAAAACTTCTCGTCATCATGAAGGACGGCCAGATCTACAAGAACGACCTTGTGGTGTAACGCCCGCAACGGGTCCGGCTTCCGCGTAGCAAAAGCTGATGGCCTGCTCCTTGGAGCGCGGCGTTCAGACCCATCCGGCCGGTCCAATGTTCATCCATCGATCGGCGAGGCTTCGCCTAGTAAGCACTCTACGGTTGGCACCGGACAGTTGCGCCTAGCTCCAGTTGCTGGTTGCACAAGTTTCGGGCGCATCCACTCGGGACCTGGAGAAGACGAGGCATGTCGTACCGTAGGGATTCTCCTGATGTCGCGGCTCACACGGGGCCGATAGACTCATGCGTAGGGGCCGCGCCTGGTGCCGTTGGGCAGTCGATGCTACAGCGCTCGCGCGGGGTGCGACTTGGGTCCAGCCCCTGGCCTAGAAACCAGGGGCTGCGTTGAGGTAACGGAAGATGCGTCGAACAATCGCGTGTGGACTCGGAGCGTTGGCGCTGGCCGCTGGCATCACGATCGCGACGTTCCGGAATTCGGAGTCGCTCAAGAGCACACGGTCATCAGGCCAACTTAATTCAACCTCAGATCCGAATCGATGTGGTTGGGAGCGCAATCGGGATCACCCATGTAAAATGCCCGGCAGGCCGACGCGGTGTTCTTTCAGGGCGAGAAAGAACGGTACCAGCGCGCCGCCACCGACCCCGCGGCACAACCGTACGGTCTCTTCCTGACCTACGGAATGGACGGGCGGGCGGCTCTCATCGTACTCGACATGGCGTGGCTCCGCGAGGAGGATAACCTCGGGTTTGTCGACCTGATGCTGTTCGAGACTGGCACAACCGGGGTACCGCGAGTACCAGGCACGCATGAGTCTGTCCAGCTTTCGCTCCAGCCCTCGACGGACAGGGACGTACCTCGCTCGGCAGTATCAGAAGCTGCCCAAGGGCAGCATGGTGAACAACACCGACTGGGGTATCAGCGAGGCGTTTACCACTTCGCAACGATTCCATCAATGCTCGCGTGGACAACGGCCCGGATGACGATGAAGCCCGCCGACAAGGCGACAAGTTTCGACGAAAAGGGGCGAAGGCGATCGATTAGGACTGATCGCCGAATCGCTACTCCAAGAAGAGTATACTGTCGGACCTTCGGAACCAACGGTTGGTGGACATGGAGGGAATCGAGCTCCTGACCTCTTCCATGCCAGGGAAGTGCGTTCCCACTGCGCCACAGACCCGTACTTGCGTGTTCGGGAATCGTACCAGTGCCGCAGCGCACTATTTCGCAGAGACCAGAGATGAAAATAGCTAGAAATGGTCGCCGGCAAACGCTCCGAATGATTTTCGGGATGCGGAAGGTACGTGCTACGAATTGACGCCGCATCTTGGAACTCGCCAAGCTTCTCGGGCGTCAGTCACCTGGAACAATACGCCGCGAGTGTCACGTCTATTGACAAGACAGGAGACTTGTCTTTAACCTCAGGTGGTATTCATGGTGGAAGGATCCCAGATGCGGACAAACTCGGCGAGCAGGACAAACCTGATTCAGGAGATCGAACAGCTCAAACGCGAGCGGAAAGCGGTCATCCTGGCGCACAACTATCAGAGGCCTGAGATTCAGGATCTGGCCGACTACGTCGGAGATTCACTCGGACTCTCTCAACAAGCGGCCACCACCGAAGCCCCGGTGATCGTGTTCTGCGGCGTCCAATTCATGGCGGAAACGGCCTCCATTCTTTCGCCCGAGAAGACAGTGCTACTACCGGATCCGGATGCCGGATGCTCGCTGGCCGAGGGGATCACGGCCGATCAGCTCCGAGCTTGGAAGGATGAATATCCTGACGCGGTCGTCGTTTCATATGTCAACACTTCCGCGGAGGTGAAGGCTGAGAGCGACTATTGCTGCACCTCTGGCAATGCCGTGAAGGTAATTCAGGCCATTCCCGCTGACCGTGAGATTCTCTTTCTTCCCGACATGTTCCTGGGTGCCTACCTCGAGCGTATGACCGGCCGGAAAATGCACATCTGGATGGGTGAGTGCCACGTGCATGCCGGGATCGGCGCCAATGAGATGCGCCAAGCCCAAAGCAATCACCCCGGCGCGGAGATCATGGTGCACCCCGAGTGTGGCTGCGCAAGTCCGCTCATGTACGCATCAGTAAGCGGTGAGCTTCCCATGGCGGGCGTGTCGGTACTCTCTACCGAAGGCATGCTACGTCGTGCGGACGAATCGAAATCGCAGGAGTTCCTCGTGGCCACCGAAACGGGCATCCTTCATCGTCTGCGCAAGGATCATCCCGAGAAATCCTTCATGCCGGTGAGCGAAGCGGCCGTCTGCCGCTACATGAAGATGACCACTCTAGAGAAACTCCACCGCTCACTCAAAGACATGCAGTACGAGGTGCGGGTTCCCAGGGAGACGGCCGATCGAGCGCGCGGCGCGATCGTACGCATGCTGGAGATCGTCTGAGTTCCACTCAGTGGGACAAGATGCACGTAGTGGGTGCTTCAGCGCCTTTTCGGCGAGCACGGTAGAGCGAGCGCAGCGATGCGACTTGCCATCAATGTGGCGAGACTATTCGGGGAGGGTTAGGTGAACGGGCGTGAGCGCCGGGACGAGCTTTTGCGGCGCGTGCGAACGGAAGAGAATCCGGTCACCGGGACGGACCTGGCGCAGGCGCTGGGAGTAAGCCGCCAGATTATCGTTCAGGACGTGGCAGTGCTTCGCGCAGCCGGTGAAGACATCATCTCCACGCCGCGCGGCTACATGCTTGCTTGGCGGCCAGCCAACGGCTCAGCGAGCCATTCTTGTCACGCGGCACGCCCGCCACGATGCGGTGGATGAGCTTTCCATTATGGTGGATCAGGGCCTGCGCGTCGTCGACGTCGTAGTGGAGCATCCGATCTACGGCGAGCTCAGGGCGCCGCTCATGTTCGAGTCGCGCAGCGATGTGCTGGCATGGCACGAACGCATCGAGGCCACCGGCGCATCGTTGCTCTCCGACCTGACCGACGGCGTGCACCTGCATACGGTGGAAACCTTTCAGCCAGAACGAATCGAACGCGCCAGAGCTGAGCTACGCAAGCACGGCTTTCTGGTGGAGGAGCCGTCCTGCGCGGACAAATAAACACTCAACGGACATAGGTGGAAACAGGAAGGAATACCATGAACGTACCAATCTGGGAGCTGGAAGATATTGTCAGGCGCGCGCTCGCCGAGGACATCGGCTCGGGCGACGTCACTACGGATAGCCTGATCCCTGAAGACGCCACCGGCACAGGCGCGGTGCAGGTGCGCCAGGGTGGCATCATCGCCGGCTTGGACGTGCTGCTCATGACGTTCCGGATCGTTGATCCGGCCATCAACGTCACGCTCTTCAAGCACGACGGCGACACGGTGGAGCCCGGCGATCTTGTGGCGCGACTTGAAGGCCCAGCGCGTGGTCTGCTCAAGGGTGAGCGCGTGGCGTTAAACTTCATCCAGCGCATGAGCGCTATTGCAACAGCCACCAATGCGCTGGTCCGGGCCGTGGAAGGCCTGCCGGTGCGGATCATCGACACCCGCAAGACCACACCCGGACTGCGTCCGCTCGAGCGGTACTCGGTGCGCGCCGGCGGCGGACGCAACCATCGCTATGGGTTGAGTGACGGGGTGCTCATCAAGGACAATCACCTGGAGGTGCTTGCCCAGGAAGGCCACGGTATCACCGAGGCAATCCGACGCGCGCGCGAAGCCATCCCGCACACCGTGGGCATCGAGGTGGAAGTAGAGACACTGGAGCAGGCCCGGGAAGCGGCCGAAGCTGGCGCAGACGCAATTCTCCTCGACAACATGAGCCCGGGCGAGATGCGAGAAGCCGTGCAGCTCATCAAGTCCATCAGCTCCCGCACCCTCACTGAGGCGTCCGGCGGCGTGACCTCCGAGAACATCCGTGGTGTGGCCGAAAGCGGCGTAGACCTGATCTCATCAGGTTCGCTGACGCATTCCGTCAAAGCGATGGACATCGGCATCGACTTTGAACTGGCGAATCGGCCGATGGTGGCAGCCGGGCGAGCGTAGCGAAGCCCGGCCGTCGAGGCCGCCTCGCGAAGTCCCATTCGCCGATTAAGGTGCTCGCGAGGCGGCCTCGACGGCCGGGCGGGGTTTACTTCAGGCTTACCGTCACGCTCTTGCGCTGGGTGAAGCTATCGATCATGCCCTCGAGTGAGAACTCTCGGCCGATGCCGCTCATCTTGAAGCCGCCGTACGAGTGGCCGGGTAGCTGACCGAGTCCTCGATTCACCTGGACCCAGCCCGACTCGATGGCATGCGCGGCGCTCAGCGCCTTGCCGATATCGCGGCACCATACGTAGGCCGCCAGGCCATAATGACTGTCGTTCGCCATACGGATCGCTTCTGCCTCGTCGGTCCACGGAATGACCACGAG
Source organism: uncultured Chloroflexia bacterium (assembly GCA_963765765.1). Taxonomy (GTDB): domain Bacteria; phylum Chloroflexota; class UBA6077; order UBA6077; family JACCZL01; genus CAVXYC01. The sequence goes on from CAVXYC010000001.1 coordinate 254,590, forward strand.
CACGGGGCCGAAGATCTCTTCGCGGGCGATGCGCCAGTCGTTGGTGGCGTTCGCGATGATGGTCGGCTCAACAAAGAAGCCCTCGGAGAGCGGGCCTTCCTTGGGCGGCAGACCGCCAATGAGCATTTTGGCGGACGGCTGGTTCATGCCGTCCTGGATGTACTCACAGACGCGGTTGTACTGCTTGGTATTGATGATCGAGCCCATATCCGTGGCCTCGTCCAACGGGTCGCCTACTTTCAGCGTTGTCAGACGCTGGCTGATCTTGTCCAGGAATGACTGATAGATGTCCTGATGCAGGAAGAGCCGCGAGCCCGCCGTGCAGGACTGGCCCTGGCGGGTGAAACGCATACCAGCAATCACGCCGTCTGCTACGTCATCGGTATCTGAGTCCGGGAAGACCACCGCGGGACTCTTACCGCCCAGCTCCAGTGAAACCGGCACAATGCGATCGGCCGCGGCGTGCATGACCGACTTGCCCACCGCCGTGGAGCCGGTGAATGAGAGCTTGCGCACCAGCGGATGCACCGACAGTGGAGCTCCTGCCTCTTCACCAAACCCGGTGATCACATTCAGCACGCCCGGCGGCAGATGCTCGTTGCAGATCCGCGCCATGTGCAGGACCGCCAGGGGCGCATCCTCGGCAGCTTTCATCACCAACGTATTGCCGGCCGTGATAGCCATGGCGATCTTCAGCGCGCCCAACATCACCGGCGCGTTCCAGGGAATGATCGCGCCAACAACGCCGATCGGCTCACGCCTGTTGTAGACCAGCAGATCCTCGCTGATCGGCACGACCTCGCCCTTGAGCTCGGTGGCCACACCACCGAAGTACTGAAAGATGTCTACGCCAGTCTTCACCTCACCACGTGCCTGAGTGCGGATAGCGTTGCCAGTCTCGGTGGCAATAGTCGTGGCGATCTCCTCGGCTTGATCGCGCATGCCCTGGGCGATCTTGAGCATGGCCGCGCCCCGCTCGGTCGGTGCCACCTTGCGCCAGGTCTTGAAGGCCTCAGCCGCGGCTTGGACGGCTCGATCGACGTCTGATGCATCGGACCGGGGAACCGTGGCGATCTGCTCGCGCTGTCGCGCCGGGTTCTCAATCGGGAACGTCACGCCGGATGCGGATTCGACGCCTTCGCCGTTGATGAGCATCGGGACGAAGCCGTGCTGAGTTTGTACTGCCATAGTCGGAGACTCCCGTGTTTTGCCCTAGTGTACGCGCAGACGAGAGGCCAGAGGCGCCGACGAGAGGTCAGAGCTCAGAGGCTAGAGGCAGCATGGTCCCGGAGCGCGAGACCTGGTCTCGTCCGGCGTAGGACCATCTCGAGGTTTACGTTTCGGATGAGGGTCCCGGCTCTCCAGCGGATGATCTGGAGCGCAACCAGCCGTCAGTTAGTTGTGCCGGAGGCGTGACTTATATCGGGCTGGCTGCCGTTGCCCGAAGGGGTTTCGTTCGTTAACCTGATAGGGAGACGAGAAGCATCGTCTCCATGATCTGGACGCATGCCGATGATCCGGATTCGCCCTGATTGCCTCAACGCATTACGCGCCCGGATGCCATGGCGGCACCCCGGTTACGCTATCGCTCGGACTTCCGACAACGTCGGAGCGCGTATGACCTGAGCATGATGACACTGCTCGGTGATCGGTTTAGCTTCTCCAATGATGTCCATTCAGCAAATCCCGCAATTTCTGGCGTCTCAGAACATCGATAGTCCCAGAGTACATCCCAGACTAGCAGCCGGGATTTCAGCCTTTGTCGGCCTCATAACTGGAGTGGCAGTACTACTCCTGCTCGACTGGGTCTTATTCGAGACGAACCTAGTGTCCTCTCGTCTGGCCGTGGGTGACAACGGCTCGGCCGGCGATAAGCTATTGTTGGCTCGACGATACCGTGACTCCGAAGTGGTGTATCTGGGGGATTCCCGGGTTCTCTACGGCGTTCAACCCGAATTCGTCTCAACGGAGTGCGCTTGTGGGCCGGGGTTCAATGCCGGATTCCCGGCGGCGGATACGCGCCTCACCAGAGTCATGGCAGGACGGCTGCTGCGCGAAATCTCGCCGGACATAGTGGTCATCGGAGTCTCACAGTGGGATCTGAGTGACGCGGCTGATATCCGTGTCTGGGGCCCCGCACCGGAGCTGGTACCGCCGTGGCGGTTGCTTGAGTTTGGTGTGTCACTCGACGAGCCGGGCGAGATTCGAGAGGCCATCGGGCAGACCTGGCGGCTAAACCGCTATCGCGGTGAGCTGCGCGCCGCAATGGATCCGTCCACCGATCGACATGATAGCAACGCCGACCGCCGCGGTTTCGATGAGTACCAGGGCAGGCGGCAGCTTGGCGCCAGTGACCTGGTGGATAGACAGCAACAATGGTTCAGCGACTTCGCCGTCCATGGTCGCCGTACCGAAGCCGTCGGAGAGCTGGTGACCGAGCTACGGGCAAGGCACATCGGAGTCGTCCTTGTGGCGCCGCCCCTGTACCCCGATTTTTACGCCCGGGTGAGCACTGAGGTGTCCGAGTTCCAGACGGCCATGGGCACCCTGGCACGCGAGCGAGGCGCCGTGTTCGAGGATGTGAGCGATCCCCAGCGAATTAGCCTCAAGCGCGATGATTTCCGCGATGCCGTGCATCTGGGCGAGGACGGGACCAGGACGTTCTCGCGTCACATCGGCAAGGTCATACGCGCACATTTTGGGTCGGCCTAGGGTGCTTTTTCACAGCCTTCAGTACGCGGCGTTCCTGCCGATCACCTGGCTACTGTTTCGTCTGACTCCCTCACGCTGGCGGGTGGAGCTGCTTCTGGCGGCAAGTTACACCTTCTATGCGTTCTGGAGCGTGCCCTATGCGGCGCTCATGTTCCTGTTGGCAGTTGCCAACTACCTCTTCGGCCTGGCCATCGTCCGAGCATCGCGCCACAAGCGCCTTATCCTCTGGACGTGCATCGCCACGGACATTTGCGTCCTGGGAGCATTCAAGTATCTCAACTTTTTTCTAGACAGCGGCTCCTTTGCTCTTCAATCGCTGTTTGGACTGTCCTGGGATCCACCGCTGCTCCAGATCCTGCTCCCACTCGGGATATCCTTCTTTACGTTTGAGTTTATCCACTACCTGGTCGATACATATCGCGGCCATGTGCCCGCGCACAGCTTCTCTAAGTTCCACGTCTTTGTCGCCTTCTTCCCAACCCAGATCGCCGGGCCAATCAAGCGGTTTCAACAGTTCGTGCCCGGCCTGGCCACGCTCGATCGATTTGACGCTGAGCTGGCGAAAGACGGCCTACGGCTCATTGCCCTTGGTCTGGGGAAGAAGATTCTGCTGGCTGACAAGCTCGGTCCCATCGCGGACGCCGGGTTCACGGCGGCCGCACATGGGGATATCGGCACCTGGGAGGCCTGGGCTGCCGCGCTTGCCTTTGCTCTGCAGATCTACTTCGATTTCTCCGGCTACACCGATATCGCCCGTGGGTCAGCCCAACTGTTTGGATTCCACATTCCGATCAATTTCAACGCACCATACCTGGCCACCAGCGTCTCGGATTTCTGGCGGCGCTGGCACATCTCGCTGTCAAGCTGGCTGCGCGATTACGTCTTCGTTCCGCTCGGTGGCTCGAAGCGCGGCCTTCCGAGGACCCTTGGCAACCTGTTGGCGACGATGATTCTCGGCGGATTGTGGCATGGCGCAGGTTGGCACTTTGTGGTCTGGGGCCTGTATTGGGGTGTGGCACTGGGCCTCCATCGCCTGATGCAGCGATGGCTGAATCTCCCTCAATCCATAGGAATCACGGCCTTCGGTTGGCTAGTGACTCAAGTGATCGTGATGACTGGCTGGGTTCTCTTCCGTTCGGAAGATCTTCCGCACGCGGGCCGAATGTTGCAGGCGATGCTGATGCCAACCTCCGCGCGTGACGAGATTAGCGCTGGCGCGGCGCTGTACGTCCTGGCAGTCGCCGGGCTCATGCTGATAGCAACGGTCATCTCGCGCCGAAAGCTGTGGCCCTCGCTTGCCCCCTCTTTGCGTCCCGCCTTCGTTGGTGCCGGCATCGCTCTAGCAATCGCTTACGCCGTCGTAGCAGAGCCCATTGCGAATCAGCGATTCATCTACTTCCAGTTCTGAGAGGGCTAAACCACCTCAATTCTTCGGCTGGAGTGGGCACTAGACCGACTACCGCAACAAAGGCTTCCCGACCGACATGGCCTTGAAGCGTTCCGGAATTCTTCGCGGGAATGGCTCCGCGGAGTCTTTGGACAGTGAGGGCCGCACGGACCAGGCTTCGCGCACTAGATGTCCTGGAACACGACCCTTCGGCGTCACCCATGACGAGCGTCTATCTGACATAGTCGGCGCATCGTTCCAGGGTTCCGTGGTGGCATTCCGCCTGATGGTGCCGTCGCGGCTCTGCTGGACTTCGGTTGAGCACTCGGCGTAGGGGGCCGTTCCGGCGCCAGAGCCTCACGGTAAACGCGGTCCGCGGTCGCGACGTCCTCGATCGCCAGGCCAACCGACTTGAACACCGTGCTCTCGTTGGGGCGCGTGGGGTTTTCATCCACCCGATTACCCTGGGTGTAGCCGACCTTCAAGGTATTGGCGACCAGTGATCAGCTATGCGAATCGTGCGCGATGTGACCGATGAAGAGCCGAAAGATGCTCGGCCCTTTGATGACGAGGTGAAACTGACCCACTGCCCTGGCTCGGATTCTTTGACAGCACCAACTCGCGGGTCTAGGCTTTTCACATCCAAAATGATCCAGGAACTGGCTAGTGGGGGCGCTCCATGACAGATTACGATCTTCTGATTCGCGGCGGACTGCTCGTCGATGGCTCCGGGATGCCTGGCTTGCGGGCGGACGTGGGCGTGAGTGGCGGGCGAATCGTCGAGCTCGGTCGGCTCAAGGGATCGGCCGCGCGGACCATTGATGCCACGGGCCTGGTGGTGGCGCCGGGCTTCGTGGATCACCACACCCACCTCGATGCCCAGCTCTTCTGGGATCCATACGGCACCTCCGAGCCGCAGCATGGCGTGACATCCGTGGTGATGGGCAACTGCGCGCTCGCGCTGGCCCCAGCCGAGCCGGCCGATTACGACGCCCTGATCGGAAGCTTCGTGCGGGTGGAGGCGATGCCCCGACGTGCCCTCGAAGCGGGCATTGCCTGGAATTGGAAGACCTACGGCGAGTACCTGGATGCATTCGAAGGCAAGCTCGGCATCAATGCCGGCGGCCTGGTGGGTCACATCCCAATCCGACAGCGTGTGATGGGCGAGGAGTCGGTGGAGCGCGAGGCCACCGAGGACGAGATCAAACAAATGCAGGCGCAGGTGGCCGAGTCACTCCGGGGCGGCGCGCTGGGCATCTCGACGAATCGAAATCGTCGCCATATGCGCGACGATGGCAAGCCCATTGCCAGCCGTCTGGCCACCGACGAAGAGTTCTTTGCCCTGTGCGACGTGCTGGGAGACTTGAACGCCGGCGCCATCCAGACCGCCCTCGGCGTCCACACCATGGAGCATGTCCGCTGGTACGACAAGCTCGCGCGACGATCGGGTCGGCCGGTGGTGTGGCAGAGCGTCCGTCATCGCTGGAACGAGCCCACGCTGTGGCAGCAGCAGCTCGATGGCGTGGCGCAGACGTTCCGAGACGGCTATCAGGCCTACGGCATCACCAACGCGGACCCGCTGTTCACGCAGTTCTCCATGAAGAACGCGCAGATCTTCGATGAGTTCCCGACATGGAAGAACCTGGGCTTCCTGCCTGACGCCGTTCGACGACAGGCCATGGCCGATCCAGAAACGCGAGCCAAGATGCGCGCCGAGCTGGAAGAAGAGAAGCCAACGACGTTCCACCGACGCTGGGAGCACGTGTACATCGCCTCGGTCGGCGATCCACGACATGCCGATGTGGTGGGCAAAAGCGTTAAAGAGCTTGGCGCCTTGCGTGGCCAGCACCCAACCGACGCGTTCCTGGACCTCTCACTCGAGGACGACCTGGAGACAATCTTCGCCACCGACCCCGTGGGCGGCGATCTGGACTCGACGGCGGAGATTCTCCGCAGCCCTTATGTGCTGGTCGGCCAGTCTGATGCTGGCGCGCACATCGAGTTCAGCGCGCACTTCGGATACAGCACCACGCTGCTCGGAATGTGGGTGCGGGATCGACAGATTCTCAGCCTGGAGCAGGCGATCCACAAGCTTACCTTCCAGGTGGCCTCCGTCTACGGTCTGAAGGACCGCGGCCTGGCGAGGCCTGGCTACGCGGCCGACCTCACCATCTTCGACCCGGAGACCGTGAACGCCTGTGAGCCCGAGTGGGCGGATGACTTTCCGGGCGAGACGCGCCGACTGATCCAGCGCTCCGAGGGCGTTCACTACACCATCGTGAACGGTCAGGTGATCTACGAAGACGGCCAGATCACGGGTGCTCTGCCAGGGCAGGTGCTACGAGGGTCGGCGTATAGCAAGTGAGCTCAGAGTGAAAAGTCTAGAGCTAAGAATTGAAGTTAGGGAATCCAAGACCTGAGTTTCCAATGAATACTTCGGTATTTCCGGCTCTTGACAGAATCGGCCTCGATTAACATAATCGGCAGTGTCATAACCCGGCAGTGACGCCGGGCAACGTGGGCGCGACGGGGCGCACTCTCCAAGGAGACCACTATGGCTAGCGCGCCGTCCGCCGAAACTGTTTACTTTGTCCCTCGCCGGGACATCCTTGCTGGAAGCTATCCACTCGCCGAGCCCGTACTGCTGGTCGACGCAGATCTTGCCGATCAATACGTCGGAGTGCGCGAGCTCGTGGTGGCCGAGACCCGGCCCAACCGGATCAGGCGCCGCGTCCGGCGGACGCACTGCCCGTCTTCGCGATCGACTGGCATGAAGCGGCCAACTATGAGGGTGTTCGAGTGGCGGTGATCGCACAGGATGTCCGCACCTTGATCCTGTCCGAGCCTGCCAGAGTTCTGGTCACCGCGTAGCGCTTTCCGAAGCGATCCATGAGCGTCGATTGACGCGACCAACGGACTTAGAATGAGCCAACGGTCGCCTGATCGTGCCCTGGCGGGCACGATCAGATCTTAGTAAGGGCGCTGTCCCAACGCCGTGAACATGAATTTCATGCACACGGTATCCATTCGGCCGAGCGGTTCGTCGTCGAGTGTCATCTGAGTCGCGGCTTGCGATGGGAAGTCCGGCCGTTCTTGTCGCCCTGGTCCACCGCGGGAGCCGAATACGGATGGGATGACCGTTCCCGAGTGACGCCGCCGTGCGGGGGCGATTAGCCCGCGTTTTGCGGGCCCATTATCGATTCATGCTCCCTTCAGTATCGCTGTGTAAATCTACCAGTGTTTCAGGAGCGGAGAATGCTGTGCGAGTGTGCGCGCACTCTCATTCGTTAGTGATATCGAGAGCGGAGCTGGTTCCTCGCTCCACCGCCTGAATCGTTCCCATGCGAGGCATAGTCGGCGAAAGGACCAACGACAGCGAGCACACAGGTAAAAGAACCCAAGCTCAGCAACCCGATCGCTGGAGCTCAGTAAGTTTCGCGCGATCAAGACCAGCTGTCGATCCTGGTCGAAACAGCTCTGCATCCGTCGAACGGCGACGGTAAGCCCATCCCCCAGTGGATGAATCTCCTCACGGGGAGATTTCGATATGGAGTGCCACATGCACAATGTCCCCACGCCGCCAAATCCCCGATTACGTCATCTTCGGGTACCGGGCGCGCTGCTCGCGGCCGTTACACTTTCGGTCGGGCTTGCGAATCCAACATACGCTCAGACCCCTTCCTCGTCGCCAACCCCGACGTCTGCGTCAACGACCCTCGGGACAGGAGCCGGTACAGCCGGCACTCCGAGAGACCTGACTGCAACCGCGGGCGCGGAAACTCCCGTTGGACCTCCGCTCGCCCAAGCGACAACGAGCGCCATGCCAAGATCAGGGGTCTCGCCGCTCCGTACCTGGGAGTTTGCTGAAGGCAACAGTCGGCGTGATTTCCAGACCTTCTTTTCCATTCTCAACACGACCGACTCGCCGGCCAGTGTCACCGCCTCCTATCAGCGTGATGACAACATTCGGCTCACTCAGTGGTTGGGCGTTCCCGCGCGTGGCCGCATCAGCTTGAACGCCAACGAAGTAGTGGGTGCAAAGGCCTTTGGCGCATCGTTCTCCTCAGACCAGGATGTGGTTGTGGAGCGCTCCACGACCTGGGGACCAAACCAGAATGGTGCGACCACCGTGGGGTTTGCGCCGAACGGCCCGCGCCGCTGGTACTTTGCCGAGGGCACGACGCGAGGGCAGGTGAGCACCTATTTCGTGACCCGAAATCTCAGTGACACTCAAGCAACAATCAAGGCGGTCTTTACACGCGATAACGGCAGCCGTGAGCAACGCTGGTTCCAGCTCGATCCGCGTGCCCGAGAGGCGTTTCGGATGAACGATCTGCTGCAGGACACGAGCTTCTCCGCCAGCTTCGAATCGGATCAGGATGTCATCGTAGAGCGCACCATCATGAGTGAAGGACCGGTGGGCGTGATGGGTGGTCTTGGATACTCACCAAGCTCCGTGGATGCTGGCTCCAAGGTTTGGAGCTTTGCCGAGGGCAGCACGCGATCCCCGTATCTGACAGATTTCCTCCTGTTCAACCCCAGCACGGAGGCCGTGGAGGCTTCGTTCCGATTCGCTATGGATGGCCAGGTGAAGGAGCATCGATTGTGGTTGGCGCCACAGTCGCGCACCGCGTTCGAGCCCAAGAATGTACTCCCAGCGTCAGTCGATTTTGCGACGACCATTACCACCAATCGGCCGATCATCGTGGAGCGATCGTATTACTCCACCGGGGACGGGCTCTACGGTGCCCTCGGTTTCGCGGACACGAGGTTGGGACGCGGATCCACCGATTGGTACTTCGCGGACGGAAACACCACTGGGAAAATTGAAACCTTCTTTCTGCTCTACAACTTGACCGACGAAACGACGCAGGTGCGAGTCAGCTATTTCGGCGACAACGGGCCCAATGGTGAGCAGACGCTAAGCGTTCCGGCACGAGGACGGATCAGCGTCCGCGCCAACGACTTAGTACCAGACCGCACCTTTGCCGCCCGGTTCAAGGCAGACAAAGATCTCGTGGTTGAGCGCACGTTTTACTTTCCTGGCTGGAGCGGCTTTACGACCGTGGGCTCAGGAGCGGCCGGCCTCTAACTTCTGGCCGGCCGAACGGGCCTCCGCCATTCCAGGCGGAGGCCCAAGCGAAGCGTCATGGAGCGCGACGCACGGAGAAACGACCTCCATATTGGTCGATGACTCGAAATCCCCGAATTTGACGCCTTGATAGTCGTCGATTCACGTACAGGGCCGCTCGCCCGACGAACGGCGCTGTCGATTGTTGACAGTGAGAATTGGCTCCTCGGGATCATCACCGCTGATGATGCCGCCGCGGTGCTTCTCGAATAAGCAGGCGAGGATCTCGAGCGCATGGGCGGCTCTGAGTTGTTGGTGGTCTCCGCGCCGCTCATCACAACACTGGTAGACGGGACAGGCCTGATTATTTATTTCACGATTGCCCGTCTGTTCCTGCAACTTGATCAGCAGGGCACACACTTTCGTCCGAGCTCTGTTCCGACGGTTCAGTTGAGCCTGTTGAGATGCTCAGCTCGGCTTCGCGCGAACCAGACGGTAGCTTGGTGAGTTCTTGCTGTTAGAGCCGTGGTCATCCACGAAGTTCAGGGCGAGGCGCTGACCAAGCTCGTGAGCGGTTGCGCGCTGAAGGATGAGCAGATGTCCCGAGGCCGCCGCGGAGTATGCATCGTCGGCGCTTGAAGCAACGGGTATGCCGGACACAGGTAGCAGCCAGGCAAAGGTGCTGCCGGCCAAGTCGCCGGCTGGCATCTTCACCTCTCGAAGGCGTGGATCCAGCCACACTGCTTCGCCGGACAGGTGCTCATCGCGGATTCGATTCAAGGTGCGCAAGTAGAGCTGATTACTGGCGCCATCCTCAGTGGACTCCTCGTAAAACCGATCCAGGCGCGACATTGAGCTGAGCGCAAGACCAGCGCTTATCAGCGCAATCATCACGGCCACAAGCGGTTGTATCCGCTGCCGATCGAATACGTTCAAGATCTTAGCGGCGAGACAGCCGATGCCGACGAACACCACGGGAACCAGTGGCATCAGGTAACGCCCATCGAGAATAGGCCGGTACTTGCCGTTGAGAATTGGCGGAAGCAGCACCGCGGCAATGAGTCCGGCCAGTAGGATCCAACCCAGACGCCTGGGAGTCACCAGGAGTCCCAACAGTCCAAGCGCTGGGTACACCAGCAGTCGAACATCAGTCAGGAACCCGCCGGGCGTCTCATGCTTTTCTTGCAGCTCTCCCGCTGAGAGCCGGACGAGCGATGACGCGAGCTGTTCCAGGTTGTTCAGGTACACGCCTCGTTCCGCGCTATCGTCCGGATCGGGATCGGCATCGAGGTATCGCGCTTTTTTGCCATCGATGTCGTCCACCACGGCGAAGCGGGTTTGGAGATGATGAACGAGTAACGGTGCGTAGCCGATCACCATGCACGCCAGAAAGAGCGCCGGCAGGAGGGGCCGCTGCCAGAGCCGCATGAATAACACGGTTGCCAGACCGGCTCCCATGAGCAGGGGAAAGGCCGTGGGATGCGTCTGAAGCGTGACGCCAACGAGTAGGCCGGCGATTAGAAGTGAACGAGGCTCATGTCGCTTGCAAGCACGAACCATAAGCCACAGGCTACATGTCGCCAGCAGCGGCGTGACTGAGTGCACCCACGGAACGTGGCTGCTTATAACAGTGTGCGCTGGCGAGGTAGCCACCAGCAGCCCGGCGATTCCGCCGGCAGTAGTGCTACCGAGCTCTTTCCCGAGCAAATACGCCGGCACGATTGCCAGCGCGCCCAAAAACCAGGGGACAAGCATTGTGGCTTCGAAGCTTGGCCCGAAGATTCGAAAGACTGCACCGAGCACATACAGGAAGGGCGCCCCGAGATAAGGAGCCTGATCCGCGAGGGGCCATGCTTGACCCTGGGAGATGCTTATGGCCGCGAGAACGGATTCTCTGACGGAGGGAAGCGGCGGTGACGTAAAGAGGTGTGACCAACGAACGATGAGCCCGATGAACACGAGGCTGCTGACTAGCAGTATCCGGGCGGTCGTTCCGGCGAGCGGCTGGGCCGAGGCGCGAACTATCAGCGAGCGACGGAAGGGAAGGGTGGCAGCGATAGGGAAAACCAGACTAGAAGAATGTCACTGCCGCCTGGCCCGTAGAGCAGGGCCTAGACAACGGCGCGTGGGGGCTGACCCTAATTAATCACAACGAAGCAGCACGTGGGTTGGTAGCACCATCACATTTGAACTACGTCGATTTCAATCGAAACAGCATGAGAGTTATGATGACGTCCTCCCAACCGGAAGGACCGAACCCGTACTGCTGCCTCTCGGCCGGCCGGCTGTTCCAGGGTTACGAGTGTACACGGCCTGCTACGCCTTGTGACAATCAGTCGCATCGCGATTTCCCGAACATGATCCCTACCTCTCTTCCAGCAATCCACCCGGTGAGCTCCACCGTCCGTCCAGGCGAATTGAAGCGTCAAGACGCGCTGATGCTCTGCGTGATATTTGCCGTGGCAACTACGCTTCGGTTCGTCTTTTTTCAGCACGCGCCGGTGTTCTTCGAAGGCGATGCCCGCGGCTACCTGGTGAGGGCTGTGGAGATCAGCACCGGTGAGGGCTTCCAGTTTAGTCTCAAGCGCACGCCCGGCTACCCGATGCTGCTGGCGGCGGTATTCAGTGTCGTGGGCCCAAGCCTCGAAGCGATTGTCATCGTGCAACATGCGCTAGGTATCGCCACCGCGCTCCTTATTTACGCCTGCGCCCGCCAGGTTGCCGGCCGAGCGGCGGGTCTCCTGGCAGGTCTTGCCACCGCTCTGAGCGGCTCGATGCTCATCTACGAGCACGTGATTCTGACCGAATCACTCTTTACGTTCCTGCTCGTGGCGTCGCTCTGGCTGGTGTTATTGGGTGCTTCGCATCGGTCCTGGCGCAAGCTTGGGATGGCCGGCGGCGTGGCCAGTCTGACGGCCATGATTCGTCCCGTTGGCCTTTGCCTGGCGCTTGTCGTGCCGTTGATCTTGCTCTGGCTGGTGCCGCGCCGTGATGGCCTGAAAGGGGGAGCCGCGTTTCTCGTGGCATTCGGGCTTGTCATGGCGCCGTGGGTTCTGCGCAATGCCCTGGTTCACGGTGAAGCCGAGGTGGTTCACCCCGGCCGATTCCTGATCGATCGAACGATCCGACACAATGCCACCGGAGTCTCGATGTACTCCGTACCCGACCGTCCGGATGATAGTCGCCGCATTCGGACAGGACGAGCGGTCCTCCGAGCCATCGAGCCAGAAGAGCCGTCGTCCTTCGAGGTGCACGCGGCACTAATGCGGCGCATGCAGTTGACGGACGCACAGGCCAGCGACCTTCTTCGCGACCTGGCCATTGACGCCATCCAGCGATCGCCAATGGTCTACCTCCAGGGCACATGGATGGAGCTGGGCGTGCTGGTGAATGGCGCACCCGAGTCCGTTGCGAAGCATGTTGCGGATCGTCGGTCGTCCTGGAAAGGCACCGATCTGGTGAGCTTAATCGCCACTGGAACAATTCCTGAGCTGATCCCGCCGACCTGGGATCCCGAGCCGCATCTCGCGACCGCTGAGGCGGCCGCCAACGTGTATCAGCCTGCGCGCTGGAACGTTGTGCTGCTTATCCTGGCCGCATGCGCTGCTTTCTGGGGCGTTCGAGACTCGAGCCGCCGTGCGGTTCTGTTTCCGCTGGGGATCGTTGCGGCCATGTCGGTCTGCACCGTGCTCATCAACGGCGCGCTCCCGCGCTATCGCTACCCTATGGATCCGTTGCTGCACGTCGCCGCGGCATCCAGCCTCGTTTGGATAGGGTCTTCGATACGTGTTCGTCTCTGGCGGTCAGGATATCTTGGTCAGAGGAAAATGACGCACCAAACGCCTTAGCCCCTACCACTTCGTTGGCGCTGAGACTAATGCGCCCGCGCGGCGGAACACCGCGCCACTGCGTCAGGCGAATGTGATCACGCTGGTACGAGGGGATCACGCCGTCCGGCGAATCGGTCATATTTAGAATCGAGAAGAAGACCCAGGAGTCACGCCGGCTGTTCCCTTCAGCGAGCTCCCATGTGCGACGCGGCGAGACGCCGGCGCTTCACGTGAGGCTCGTCACGATGTCTGCGTTTTGATCTACGCCACCCGGTCTCTCGACGGGCCTCGTCTCGGGTGGCGTTGAGCCGCTCGTATCTGATTGCGGGCGTCAGATGCCTGAACGCGATTCGAGCTGATGAGCCGATACTTGTTTATGAGCGCGATGTGTAAGTCACTTGTGCGTCGGTCTGATCGGTAGCGAAACGCACCCAGACATGGTGGCGGTCCTCGTCGTAATACCAGCCCTCTTCGGCGCCGGTAAGCGCCTGTCCCGATTGGAGCTGCGGGAGCCGCGTCTCAATGCCGCCCCGCGCCAAACTCACGACGGCTGGGCCGGATGGCTCCTTGATGCGCAGCGTATACAGCTCCGATCGGGAACCGGTCGCAACCGTGACCTTCGAGCCCTCGCGACGAGCCTGAAGGAGCAATGTATCGTCGGGGCCGGCGTGATATTCTCGCGTGCTGTCACTGGCGGGATAGATAAGCAGGGTTAATCGTCCCGATGAGCTGCGATCTCCGTGTCCAGTCTCTGATCCCTCGACCTGGAGCGGAATGATGGCTCCGGATCGAATGTACAGTGGAATTCGATCTTCTGGGGCCTGCACCGCGATGGTTCGCCCCCCTTCCTGCACCACGTCATCGTCCCAATAGTCGTACCATCGGGTGTCGGGCGGAAAGGTCACCTCGCGCGCTTCGCCCTCAGAGAGGATCGGGGCCACCAGGAAGTCCGGACCCAGCTCATATTGCTTTCGGTCGGAATCGGCATTTCGCACGATTGGCGTCCCAGTGCGATGGGCCACCATTCCGGCCGAATAGAGGTATGGGACGAGCTCGTGATGCAGCGTCGCATAGTAACGATAGTTCTCGAGCGCTCGCGGTCCGAGCAGCCACGGCCGATGCTCTCCGCGTCCCCCGTTCTCCATGAGTGGAACCAACGCTCCGAACTGAGTCCAACGCATGAACACTCGTTCTGAGCGCTCCCCGCGTCGGTAGCCCCCGATATCCGACCCGATCGCCGAGAAGCCCTGCCTGCTCGATGTCGCGACATCATCAAATGCTTCCCGCAGCCCAGCCCAGCCAGGGTTTTGATCGCCGGACCAACCGGCAGGATTCGCGTCCACCGGCGCGTAGGTCGTGCCACTGTCGGTGGCTCGCGCCAGGGTGACCGCATCCGGTTTACGCTCCACGACGTAGCGGTACATCGCCCGGTAATACGCCTCCCCGTATTCGCGTTCGGTCTTGAGTCCCGCGGCGGTCTGAAACTGTGGAGGCAGATTCCCTTCGGGACTGTCGACTTTCCATCCGTCAACGCCCACGGCAAAGGCCCGGTCCATCTGGGAGTACCACCAGCGAACCGCGTCGGGATTGAAGAAGTCGATGGCCGAACCACGCCCCTTGTCCCACTTGACGGTCCGCCCACCATCGACGAAGTACCCGGCAGCGTGCGCCTCATCGTAGTTCGAGGCTTTCCCGGGGTCCGGTCCGTCATCCGATTCGGTATTGATGAAGCCGGTCACCCAGAGGATAACCCGGATTCCCCGATCGTGAAGCTCGCGGACAAGGCCCGCCGGATCCGGATAGTCGCTATTGAAGAGAAGCGTGTTGTAGTTCGTCTGCCAGGGGCTGTCGATGATCACGACGCCCACGGGAATGGTGCGCTGCCGGTAGCCTTCGACGAGCTCGCGAACGGCCTGTGCGTTGTTGTACTCGTCTTCCCAGACCCAGGGTTCGTAGACCCAGCGGGGCGTGAGCGGCGGGCGAACCTGGGACACGGACTGTGGTTCAGGTTCCGGAGTCGCCGCCGAAGTCGGATTCGGGCGACTCGAGGGAAGATAACCACAAGCGACCCCGCTCGCAACAAGCGAGATGATTAGGACTGCGATTGGAAGTCGAATTGGTCTCTCCTGAATTTTGGCTGCACGCGTGACCACGGTCCGGAAACGAAGGCTGCAGCTTAACAGACTTCTAGAATTTTCTTCGAGGACCGCTATTTGTCGTCGCGTGTGCATGAAGATAGTGGAGCAATGAGAGACACGGTCGTCAGTGTCGTGGTTATGGCTGCCGATTCGATTCGTCGTTCTGGCCCTCGAACCGATCGTTGCCGACGGAATCGCAATCTTCGATCCCTCGTCGGTGTGGACGTCGCCAACGCCCCCGCGCGAAGCGCTCCCTCGGGATGACGAGCGGCCGAATGGCTTCGTCGCCGAAGACATGGACGATCATTCCGTCATATTGCCGAGCGAAGCCTCCGTCTGGCGCAGCCACGTTCCGGCCCAGCCCTCGGAGGGGCCGGAGCAACTCTAAAGTCTTGTCGTGATCATCACATGGACCACGTCTGCGATGGAGGCCGTGGAGGCATTCACGTCCGGCATCCAGCGATCGCGTATCGTTGGATGAACGTTTGAAAAGGACACACCGGTCGTATACGAGCGGACTACTCCACCGCTTTTCCCGGGCGCATTTTGGTCCTATAAGAACGGAGAGCCGTGGAAATCTTCCACGGCTCTCCTTAATTGCGGCTGGCGCTCGCCAGCCCAAATAGCGAAGGCCTTATCCCGGCACGCACGAGGGGTGATTCGCCTGGCAGCCCCACGGGTATGGGACCTTCCTGCCAGTCTGAATTCCAGCCTTCTGCGCTTCGATGGCCGCCGCACGGTTAGGCTCGATTAGATCGAAGTCGGCGATGGTCTTCGGTCCGATGAAATTCTGCTCGGTCGTCCAACCGGCGTCTTTGATCAGCTTGCCCAGCGGGTATTTGTCCGCCTCTGGAGCATAGAACGGGCGGGCGCCGCCGCCACCCAGCTCCGCCTGGATCCACTCGCCGTCGAGGTTCCGCCAGGCGAAGAACAGCATCGCCAGGTCCGGGTTATTCGCCGAGATCGCCGGCGTGCAGGTCAGGAGGAAGTTGGAGGCGGCGAACTCGGGCCAGGCAAAAGCCAGCGGCGCACCGCGGCTCATCTGCGTGTAGGCCGTGTCCATGCTCATCCAGCCGATGTCGCCTTCACCCTGGATCACAGCCTGGACAACGCCGTTGCTCCCGCCCGATATCAGCTTGAGACCGTTGGCGCCCAGGTTGTTCGCGAAGGCCGTGCCGCGCTCCAGGCCCCAGCCGTTGGGGAGCATCAATTCCTTGAACCCGAGCCCCTGAGCGTCGAATGCCGCGCGTCCCTTCCACTTGTCAGTGAGCAGGTCGTCCCACTTGAAGTTTTGCATCTCCTCGGCTTTGACGTTGCGCGTGTTGTACGCCAGCGACCAGCCCTGTTGAGTGTGGAGCATGCAGTAATCCTGCAGGGTCGTGCCGTCAGGCCCGCCGGGCACGTCCGGGTACATCTTCCGCAGGTCGTTGATGGCGGGCCATTCCTGCGCCAGCACGTCCCACGGCACCTTCTTCCAGGCGCCCTGCTCCATGGGCGGGACGAAGTTGCTGGGGTTGCCGCCTTCCACCCAGTCCACGACGCCGATGTTGGAGGGCATGGCCTGGAGGATCTTGACCGGAATCTCGCGCGACCCGTGTCCCGGCTCGCTCTCAAGCTCGATCTTGATTCCGAAGCGCTGCTCGAATCGCTTCTCGAGCTCCTTGACGACCTCCGCGTCATAGCCTGTCATGCCGCCGCGGAGCTTTCCGTTGCTCGCCTTGGCTCGGGCCACGAGCGCGTTGAACTCAGCCTTTGGGTCGGCCGCCGGCTTCGCGGCCTCGCCAGATTTTGCCGCCTCCGCCGGTTTCGCTGGGGCCGCGGTGGGGCTTGGCGCAGCCGCCGGTGCACACGCCGAGAGCACCAGGAACGGCAACATCAGCCATGAGAGTCGCTTCATAGGTCCTCCTCCTTCACTATCTAAGCCCTTAACTCACCCGCCGAAGCGCAGATAGGGCATCTTATCTTCAGCTATTTGACACTATGACATCGATGCTTGAAAAGGAATAGGAGAAGGTCAAATGCTTGAAGTCAAAGACGGATCCGATCACTGCCGAGTCCCGTGACCTCTAGCATCTGACCTCTCGCCTCTCTCTAGTGCTCTCCTATAGCTCGGGTGATCCACTTGCGGCCGATAAGCACGGCCAATATGTTCACCGTGACCAGTGCTACCATCATCGCCGCGGCAATCGGGAAATTGCCTCCCGAGTAGCGTCCGAAGATAATGTTGGCCACGGTCTGAGCGCCGGCACTGGCAACCATGAGCGGAATCGTGAAGTTACGCGACGAGTTGACGAAGATCCACAGCCAGCCATTCACGAACGCCGGTAAGAGCAGCCGCAAATTGATATAGAAGAAGCTGCGCACATAGCTGACCCCGGCCGTGAGCGCGGCTTCTTCCAGCTCCCGATGAATCTGCACCTGCGCGGCGTGCATGAGCCGCGTGCCGTAGGCAATGTAATTCGCCGTGAAGGCCAGCGAGACCAGGATGAGCGTTCCGTACAGCGGACCACCGATGAACATCAGGAAGAATGCCAGGCCGGAGATCACGCCGGGGATGGCCAATGGCATGAACGCCAGTATGTTGACGAGTCTCGTCAGCGGTGAGGGCCACCGCACAAGTTGCCAGGCGAAAAAGCTGACCAGAAGCATCGTTATCGTAGAAGCGACCAGGGCCACGATGAGCGAATTCAATGCGTACTGCCCGAAGAAGCGCCAATCCAGCATGCTCTCGTAATTGCTCATGGTCCAGACGATGTTCACTCCTGGGACCAGAGGCTGGTAGAACCGCTGGAAGCTCGTAGCCAGCAACACGATGAACGGGATGACCACCTTGATGAGCATGAACAGCATCACGAAGCCCAGCGCTACCCACCGCCAGCGGCCCAGGGGAATGACGCGTGGTCGATATGCCTTCCCGGTGATGACGGTGTATTTGGAGGCTGCACTCACAAGGCGCATATAGAATGCGATGCCGATGATGCCTACCAGTAGGCCAAACATGCCCAGTGCCGCGGGCTGACCGTATTGGACGCCCGCACCGGTGGCTGGATTGAGTAGCTCATAGACTCGCGTGGAGAGGACGTCGATCCCAGCCGTCTTACCCAGCGCCAGCGGCGTCTCCAGTGACTCGAGCCCGACGACCGTGAAGAGCACGATGATCGAGAGCAATCCCGGCGTCATAAGCGGGCCGGTGACGTGACGAATCGTCTTCCAGCGGCTAGCGCCGGTGGCGGCGGCTGCTTCCTCGAGCGTCGGGTCCATATTGCGCAGCACGCTGATAAGCAGAAGCCACATGGACGGGACGATACCCAGGGCGTGGACGAAGATCATCCCTTCCATACTGAAGATGTTGACCGGTCCCTCACGGATGTCGAGGCCAAAAATCTGGCGCGCCCATTGATTCAACGTGCCCGCGCGCGGACCGAGGAGCAATACCCAGCCCAGGGCGGTGGCAAAGGGTGGAATGCTAAGTGGAATGAACATGAGCGTATACATGGACGTACGGAACGGCATGTCCGTCCGCTCGGTCAGGAATGCGATCGTGAAGGCAATCGGCACGCCGATGATCATGGAGCCCACCGCATACACCACGGTGTTCCGCAGCATCGTAAGCGTGCTGGGGTGACCGAACACATCTATGTAGTTGCTCAGGACGAAGGCGTCAAACCCAAGCGGTTTCGAGTTGGCCGGACGGAAGCTGGCGATGGCCATCACGATGAGCGGGACCACCACAAGCACGGTCAGAATGATCAGTGCTATGAGCGGTGCCGCGACCTGGATCCTGAAGATTCGGTCGAGGCGCCAGGCCGATCGCGTGGATGGAGTCCCCCGATGCTCGAGGGTAGTTGTAGCCATGACTGTCAGTCCTCAGGCGCTCAGCGGATACCTCTAGGCATTGAGGCATTCCGCGATCGACGATGATCCGCTCCCAGTCCGTCATCACGGGTGCGTTCCGGACTGATGTAGCGGATTCTAGCGTGTGGCAGGTCGGAAGTCCCACAGATTCTTGCCAGCGCCTGATCCGCGCGAGTCTGACGCTTGCCACTCGACTTCAGAAGGCCTACGATGCGCCCTAACCAACGCGCAGCCATCGAAGCTTCAGCTTCCAGACTGATTGGAAGTGCGACACGGTCAGAGCTGCAATAGGCAGGTTCGCGGCGTTCAGCCGACACGTTCGAGCTGGGCCAAGCGCAGCCATGCTCGGGCGATTGCTCCTCCACGAGCTCTCGCTGGGGCGCGCTATCCCCCTGACCCTGCGCCCCCAGGCCACGGAGCTCATCCAGTGACGTACCTGAGCCGCCGCCGATTCTTCCGAGGAAGCCTGGGACTGGTCGGCATGGGTCTACTCTCTGGCTGCGGAAGCTCGTCGGTCCCATGGCAGCCAGCATCTGGCAAGCCAAAGGTTCCACGCATCGGGTACCTGGCGCTGAGAACGACTTCTACCGCGGAGCTCGAGGCGTTCCGCGACGGCCTGCGCGACCTCGGCTACGTGGAGGGCCAGAACATCACGATGGAGGTACGCCTGGCCGAATCGCCAGGGCTCGGCACCGGCCGCGGAGCTCGTTGCCGTGCCCGTGGATCTCATTGTGACTTCGGGAGCAACAGGGGAGATCCAGGCGGCGATGGACGCCACGCGCACGATCCCGATCGTCTTCGCCGCCGCGCCCGATCCGGTGCGGACAGGTTACGTGGCCAGCCTGGCGCGGCCGGGTGGGAACCTGACCGGGTTGAGTACCCTGGCGCCGCCGGCCAACGGGAGGCGCTTGCAGCTCCTGCGCGAGCTGATGCCGGGTGTCTCGCGGGTCATGTTTCTCGCCCCAACAGCGGGTGCAGAGGCTGCGGGCGCTCTTCAGGAGGTGCAGGCAGGCTGCCCAGTCGCTCGGGGTGCAGCTACTGGTACCGCACATCGTCACCGTCGCAGATCTACCGGACGCTTTGCAGATGGCCATTGACGAGCGTGCGGAGGCGCTCTGGATGAGCGGCTCACCGCTCCTCGGCGGTGAGGTGGGGCGAATCATGGAGTTCGCGACGGCGGCGCGGATGCCCGTGCTGTCTCAGACGCGGATCTACGCGGACGCCGGCGGTTTGATCTACTACGGGTCGAATCGGCTGGCCCAGTTCCGCCGTGCCGCCACCTACGTGGACAGGATCCTGAAGGGCGCCAATCCCGCGGACATGCCGGTGGAGCAGCCCACCGAGTTCGAGCTGGTCATCAACCTCAAGACCGCCCAGGCACTCGGGATCACCGTCCCCAGGTCCGTGCTGGATCAGGCGACCGAGGTGATCCATTGACCGGCGTCAGTCGCCGTCAGTTTCTTGGGCGGAGCCTGGCTCTGGCCAGTTTGGGCCTGCTGTCCGGGTGTGCGGTCCTGCCGTGGCAACCACGGAAGCCGGCACGCGTGCCCGCGCGTTGGGTTCCTGCTCTTAGGTGGTCTGGGAGTCGTAGCTGCTGGGTCACCGCCCGACGCGTTTCTGGACGGCTTGCGGGAGCTGGGCTACGTGGATGGGCAGACCATGACGCTCGAGAGTCGCTGGGCTGAGAATCGGACCGAGCGGCTCCACCAGCTTGTATCCGAGCTGGTGAGCCTCGATGTGGACGTGATCGCCGTAGCCGGCAATGCCGCGATTCGGGCCGCGCTCGACATGACGAGCACCACCCCAATTGTCATGCTGGTCAGCGCCGATCCGGTCGGGGACGGTTTCGTGACCAGTCTGTCCCGCCCTGGCGGGAACCTGACCGGCCTGAGCTCAAACGCCGTCAATACGGTAGGAAAGCGGCTGGAGCTGCTCCGCGAGATCCGCCCATCCCTACGCAAACTCGCGGTGTTCTGGAACACCACCGAAGCATCCAAGGTCCGAGAATTTGACGAGCTACGCACTCTGGCCCAGCGGGATAGTGTGGAGATCGTTTCCGCTGGAGTCACCGATCTGGATGACTTCGACCAGGGTCTGGCGGCCGTGGCCCAGGCTCGCCCTGAGGCGCTGATGATTCTGGAAGATCCGCTTATGGCAGGAAACCAGTACGGACGAATCGCCGACTTCGCGCTCACGAACCGACTCCCGTCAATGTCAGAGGCCGGGGAGCGGGTAAGTGCCGGCGGACTCGTTAGCTATGGCCGAAATCTCCCGGCCCTCTTTCGCCGCGAGCCGGGTACGTGGACAAGATCATCAAGGGCGCCAATCCAGGCGACCTGCCGATTGAGCAGCCCAACAAGTTCGATTTTGCCATCAACCTCAAGACCGCCCAGGCGTTGGGAATCACCGTCCCCAGGTCGGTACTGAATCAGGCGACGGAAGTCATTCAGTGAACCGTCGCCAGCTCATTCAGGGCGGGCTTGCGCTCGCCGGTGCGGGCCTGATCGGTGCCTGCGCGGGACTTTCATCGCGGACACGGCCGGTCCGCCTTTATCGCATTGCCTACCTCGTCTCCGGCTCGTTCGATTCGAGCGCGGCGAGCCTGGAAGCATTCCGGCAGGGTATGCACGATCTCGGGTATGCCGAGGGACAGGACTATGCGCTGGAGATCCGTGCCGCCGACGGCCGAGATGAGCACTTGCCGGGCCTGGCGGCGGAGCTGGTTGCGTCGAACCCCCGTCTTATCCTGACGGGTGGCCGCGAGGCAATCGGCGCTTTGCGTGGCGCAACTTCCACCGTACCCATTGTGTTTGCCAGCGCCGGTGACCCTGTTGCCGAAGGGTTTGTGGAAAGCCTCGCACGCCCGGGCGGAAATGCCAGTGGCCTGACACTTGGGACTGGAAATGTCTATCCCAAGCGGCTGCAGCTTCTCAAAGAGGTAGTCCCGAAACTATCGCGAGTGGCTGTCCTGCGGAGCCAGGGATCGTCCAGAGACTACGAGAACATTGTCGATGCGGCCCAGGTGATGGGCATCCAGGTGCTCACGCTGGCGCTATCGGGCACGGACGACTTCGATTCGGTCGCCTCGGCGGCGCTGGACGGGCATGCCGATGGACTTATCGTGATCACCGACGCGATTTTCATGGCTCTGGCGCCGCGCATCGTCGCTTTCGCGGCCGTGAACCGGTTGCCCGCGATGTACGGTACGAACACGTATATGCGCGCCGGCGGACTCATGTTCTACGGCGTCAACATCTCAGAGAATTACCGCCGCGCCGCCGTCCACGTCGATCGGATCCTCAAGGGCGCCAATCCGGCCGAGATACCCGTTGAGCAGCCGACGAAATTCGACTTCGCAATCAATCTCCAGGTGGCCCGCGCGCTGGGGCTGACGATTCCCCAGTCAGTGCTCAGCCAGGCCACCGAGATCGTTCAGTGAGCCGAGGCAAAAGCGTCCATGCACGCCGCGACTTTCTGCGCGCCCTGGGCATGCTGACGGCCGGAGCCGTGGCCGGCTGTGAGTTTCCGCGCTTGAGTCCCGCGCCTCCTCTGAAGATCCATCGTGTGGGGCGACTCGCGGCCACGCTTCCCAATCCGACGACCGACGCTCTCACGGCCGTGTTTCGAGAGGGACTGCGGGATCTGGGCTACGTGGACGGCCAGAATCTCATCATAGAGGAGCGATACGCCAGCGGCGTCGCCCAGTTAGCCGAGCCGGCCGCGGAGCTGGCGCGGCTTCAGGCCGAAGTGATTCTGGTCCCGTCTATCAGCGATGCGCGCGTCGTGTTATCCGCGGCGCCCAGCATGCCCATTGTCAGCGCAGGCGCGGGTGATCTGGTGGCCGGCGGGCTCGCGGTCAGCCTCGCCCAGCCAGGCGGCACCGTCACCGGATTCAGCACTCCGGACCTTACCGGAAAGCAGTTGCAGCTATTCCAGCAGGTGCTGCCGGGCAATCAAGCGAATCGCAGTTCTCACTGATCCGGCGATGCTCTCTGACTCGCAACGCGCTCAGTATGAGACCGCGGCGGCAGGGCCTGGGACTGCATCTCGACGTTGTGCGCGCCGCAAACGCCGAGGCGTTGGAGCCCGCGATCGAGGAAGCGGTCCAGAGGCAGGCAGAGGGTCTGTACGTCGTTGGAGGACCGATGTTCGCGGCGAACCAGGAGCGGATTGCCGATTTGATAGCGCAAGCAGGCTTGCCCGCTACGTGGTTCCAAACCGAGGCTGTCAGTCGCGGCGGCTTGATGAGCTACGGGGCCAACCGCGCCGACTTGCACCGGCGCGCGGCAACATTTGTGGACAAGATTCTCAAGGGCGCGGTGCCTGGCGAGCTGCCCATTGAGCAGCCGACCGTGTTTGACTTCGTAATCAACCTGAAGACCGCCCAGGCCCTCGGTCTCACTGTCCCCAGGTCCGTGCTGGATCAGGCCACCGAGGTGATCGAATAAGCTGGCTTGCTTCTCTTCCCATTGGACAGCCGAGTTCTGAGTGATTGGACTATGCGGGCTTCCGAGCGACGGCCAGGATGTGAGCACTCAAACCCAGGAGACTCCGCTCGGCCTCTACGGCACGCGCGGCTCTGAGCACGCTCTCCTGCTGCAGCGGGTCAGTCCAGCGTTCTTCCATGAGCCAGCCTGGACCTTCGATCCCGAGCAACGCTTCGAGCTGGAGTCCTGCTTCGCTCACTTCAACCGCGAGCTCCTCTGGGCGGTGGAAGTAGGCCGTCGTGAACCACTCGGGGTGCAGGTCCAACCGGGCGTTCCGATGCTGCCCTTCACGGAGATCGCGCTCCACCATCTGAGAGAAATCTGCATCGATCAGGACGCCCCGCCGCAGTCCGTCGAGCAAGGACGCGAAACGAGAGATGCTCACCGCCAGAACACGCCCCGACGGGCGGACCACGCGTTTCGCTTCGGACAGGGCCATAAGCCGCTCCGCCTGCTCGGTCAGGTGGTACAGCGGTCCCATGAGCAAGACCGCGTCATACGAGTTGTCGGGCTCGTCCAGGCTGCGCGCGTCACCGATGGCCGCGGTGAAAGGATTCTCGGGCTGGGCCCCCGCGGCGACTCGTGCCTGCTCGATGTGCAGGGCCACGGGATCGACAAGGCGCACTCGGTAACCCTCTCGGGCGAGCCACGCGGCATAGATTCCCGCCCCGCCCCCAACGTCGAGCACGCTGGCCGGTGGCGGAGGTAGAAAGCGTCCCAACAGCTCATTGGAGCGAACGAGCTCCAGATCCCCGGGGATTGTCTCGGAGTCGGTCGCGCTCTTGAGCGAGATCGTAGTACGCGCGAATCTCTGGGTCGAGCATGGTCTTAAGGTGAGTCTAGCAAGCTCTTTGTCCTGGACTGTGAGTCTAGTGTTAGCAGTGGAGGGAGTCTGGGGCGTGATCCACTCGTAGCACGGGTCCTTGTGCCCTGTGCCTAGAGGGCGATGAGCGGGGTCGGCACATAGCTGGTGGTGATCCAGACACAGGCCACAAGGATCCGTGCTACTGTGATGATCCGGTGGATCGGTTCCTTGTTTTGAACAGTGTCAACCGAAGAAGGGCGATTCCTGAAGACCAGTGGGCCAGCGACCTTCGCTAGCATCGCTGGCTCACTGGCAATGAGTCGATTGTGCGAGGGGCGTGCCTGGCGCCCGACGGCGAGAGACACCCGGGGTGAACACTCAAGCCTGCCTCCCTAGGTCCATGACCACTTACCGCGTCAAGCTTAGCCGGCCATGGCCGTATACTCAGTCTCACGTCGCAGGCTCCGTGCACGTTGGGTGAGCCCGCCTCAACCGCCGAGTGGAGCGGGAGCCGAAAGGTGGACTGCCATGGCACCCGAACGCGTGAGGCATCCTCGCCCTCAGTTCCACCAGGGTGGTCTGGCTGTCGCCGGTGCGGGGCTCCTTTCCGCTGCGGTGTGGCCCTAGGCCCGGCTGTGCAAACAGCGCTGCCTTTCACGGCGCCAGGATCCACAATTAAGGTTCACCGCATAGCCTGTCTCTCAGGCGCCGGGCCGAATCCCGCTGGGGAGGCCCAGATGGGCGCGTTTCGAGAAGGCATGTTGAACCTGGGGTACGTGGAGGGCCCGCAATCTGCTCATCGAGATTCGGCACACAAGCAGTGGTGAGTCTGCTCCGGCGGCGGCAGAGCTCATCGCCTTAAAGCCGGATGTGATTCTCGTGTCTGGTGTCTTTGTAGCAAGCGCAGTAAAGGCGGCCACCAGTACGATTCCCATCAAGCGACCGAGGTGATCCAGTGAATCGCCGTCGATTCTTGCTGACCGCAAGCGCCGCCAGCCTGGCCATGATGGCCGGGTGTGCGCCCGGCCTATCGCTCGGCCCAACGCCGCCGCGAGTGTATCGCGTTGCCCGTTTGGCCAGTACTCCCCAGAACCCCACCGGCCAGGCGCTCGCCCAGGCGTTCCGGGATGGAATGCGCGACCTGGGATATGTGGAAGGCGAGAATCTGATTCTCGAGGAGCGCTACGCCAACGATATACCCGGGCTGACGGAGCCGGCTCAGGAGATGGTCAGCATGGGTGTGGACGTCCTGCTCGTCTCGGGGGGCTCGGATGCTCGCCCCGTTCGGGCGGTGACTTCAACAATTCCGATAGTGACAGCGGGTGCTGGTGATCTGCTGGCCACTGAGCTGATAGCCAGTGCCGCGCGGCCTGGAGGAAACGTCACTGGCCTCAGTACGCCGTCGCTGGCGGGCCGACAGATGCAGCTGCTCCAGGAGTCGATCCCCGGCCTTACCCGTCTTGCGCTCCTGTTTGACGCGAGCAATCCGACGTTTGCCCGTGAACCCTTCGAGGCGGCCGGTCGAGGCCTCGGTCTCCAGATCCAGTTCCTGGGTGCACGGGATCCGTCTGACTTCGAGCCGATCATGACGACCGCCGTGCAGGAGCGGGCGACGGGCTTGTTTGTCGCCGGCAGCGCCATGATCATGGCCAACCATAGGCCGATCGCCGAAGCGGCGCTGCGCCACGGACTGCCGACAACCTGGGTAGAAACCGACGCCGTGGGCAGAGGCGGGCTTATGGGCTATGGCTCGAACCGGCCAGCCCTGTTTCGCCGAGCGGCAGGATTTGTCGACCGGATCCTCCGCGGCGCCAACCCGGCGGAGATGCCCATAGAGCAGCCGACGGAGTTTGACTTCCGTATTGACATGCGGACTGCCCAGGCGCTCGGCATTGTCATTCCCGCCGCCATCCTGGCGCAGGCAACCGAAGTGATGCAGTGAACCGTCGGAGACTTATAGCGGCAGGTGGCTTGGCGACGTTGGGCTTGCTCTCAGGTTGCGGCCTGGAGCGTCTTTCGACGTCGCGACCCATGCAACAGCGGCGGCTGGCCTATTACTCGAACAACCTGGCATCAGACTCTGATGTCTCTGGGTTCATGGACGTGTTTCGCGACGCCATGCTTGACCGGGGATACGCGGAGCGTCAGAACCTGGTCATCGAAGAGCGATATGCTAGTGGAGATGGGCAGGCGGCTGAGTTCGCAGAGAGCATTGAGCGGTTCAAGCCTGAGGTCATTGTGGTGCCGGCGGCCACCGTGGCTCGCGCCGTCCATGCCATCACCACGATTATCCCGATAGTCAGCATCGGTCAGGGTGACCTCGTGACCAGCGGACTGGCGGAAAGCCTCGCGCGGCCCGGCGGGAACGTTACGGGCCTGAGCTATTCCCGCTACTGGCCGCTAAGCCACTCGAGCTGCTCAAACAGACTATCCCAGCCCTTCAGCGGGTGGCCGTACTCTTCGATGCGACGATCGTCACTCCAGCGCAGACCCTCTATGAATCGGCCGCGGCGAACCTCGGTGTGGAGCTTCGATTCCTGCCAGTCAGTGGCTTGGCTGACTTTGAGCCTGTCTTGCAGGCCGTCGCTCATGATCGGGCCGGAGCTGTCTACGTCCTGAGCGGTCCTGTATTCGGCACCGCCGGTGCACAATCGCGAATCTGTGACCTGGCGCTTCAGCTCCATCTACCTTCGATGTGGCAGCTTGCCGATGCCGTTACGCGTGGCGGTCTCATGGGCTACGGGCCGAACCGAGCTGACATGTTCCGACGCTCCACCAGTTATGTGGACAAGATACTTAGAGGCGCCAATCCGGCGGATCTGCCCATCGAGCAGCCGAGCCTCTTCGACTTTGCTATCAACATGAAGACTGCTCACGGCGATTGGGATAAGCGTTCCTTCAGGCGTTCTGGCTCAGGCAACGGAGATTCTGCAGTAGGAAGCACCGACGGTGTCTATGGGGATGGGCAGCCGGGGCGCATCGATGAGAACGACCCCACCCCAGCCCTCCCCGCTGCGGCAGGGAGGGAGCCGGATCCAGAGGAAATCTGGCTACGCAGGGAAGCCGCAGCACCAGAAATCCCTAAACACGCTCCCTCCCTGCCGCAGCGGGGAGGGCTGGGGTGGGGTTCCCTCAAAGCGCCTTGGTATCGACCGGCCTAGGACCCCGCGGCCTTGATGTTCTGTACGTGGGTCCATGTGCCGCTGATAGAACCGGGGAAGACGTAGTCGCCCACGATCTTCGGGTCTACCACAATCTCCGCAGGCAGCCAGTACAGCGGCATGGCCAGGTGCTTCTCAAATGTCACCGTACCCACCTTGCGCCAGAGCTCGTCCTGAAGCTTGAGGTCGAGGGTGTTGCTTATCTGATTGACGGCAGCGTCGAGCTCTGGGTCCTCAGTACCGCTTCCGCGCGGACCGCCGCCCCAGTGGTAGCCGATCATGGCGGCCATCAGGCCTGCGCTCGTGCCGCGCACCTCGTAATGGTTCGTGAAGCCGTGTTGCCGGGCCCGATTGCGAATCTCACCTGAGTCCATCGTCACCATCTCCGGCGTGGCGCCCACCGCGCGGAAGTAACCACCAATGGCGTCCGCGACGTCCTCGGCGCCAGAGTAGAACGGCAGCGGCTGAACGAGGATGTTGGTGTTCAGCGGCCTGCTGGGACCGTAGCCTGCCTCGGCCAAGAGCGCTCGAGCCTTGGCGGGGTCATAGCCATATTCCTCAGGGAAACGCTGCTCCCAGCTGGGGTCCCAGCCCGCGCGTGACGGATGGAAATGATCAACGATCATTGGCTCACCCTTGCCAGCGAAGAAGGCTTTATTCATCTCATCGCGATTGATGGCTTTGTCCAGCGCCTTACGGACGCGAACGTCCATAAGCGGGCTGTCGGGGTACTCCCAGCCCGCGGCCGGATCCTTGGGATCCTTCTGATAGCAGCACATCATGCTGAGAAATGTGCGAAGGCCTGGAACGTTCCCACGTAGCACTTTGAAGCCGCGGCCCTCCGCCTGCTGCAGGAGGTCCTCTGGCAAGGTGGCAAGCTGCACTTCGCCTGCTTGAAGGGCGGCAAAGCGAGTGGATGATTCAGCGCGGAAGCGGAATTCGAATTCTGGGAAATCCGGTGTGGCGCGCCAGTGCTGATACGGGACGCGCTCGTATCGGATAAATTGCGACTGCGTCCGCTCCTTGAATTGATACGGTCCCGTTCCCGCCGTAGGAGCTGTCTGCATGGTGGGCTCGCCGGCCTTGTCAAAGTGCGCCTTGCTACGGATCTCGAATCCGCTCTCAGATTCCGAGAGGAGCTCCAGGAATGTGCCATCGGGACGAGTCAAATGAAAAATGACTTCATAGTCATTGACGGTCTCAATGTCCTTGAGAACGCCGCGCCAGTAGGGCGCGTTGCTGGCAAATGAGTCCTGTTTGATGACGTCTTGCCAGGAGAAGACAACGTCTTGCGCGGTGAATTCGCCATTGCCGCCATGGAACTGCACGCCGCGGCGGAGCTTGAAGCGGAATGATTGACCGTCCGGCTCAAGGCTCCATTCCGTGGCAAGCTGCGGCACGAGCTTGCCCGTCTCCTGATCCAGGCCGACGATGTACTCATACATCGGGCGCATCGGCCAGGTATCGGGCTGCTGGAGCATGCGGATTGAGTTGTTCTCCTGGCGTGCCGGGACGGTGGCCATCACCACTCGTTGGACCGCCCGGCTGCGCCGCGGGCTGCGATGCTGGCGCGGCAGGTGCGACCGCGCCGGGTGATGCGGCGGCCGCGGGAGAGGCGGCAGTCTTAGGCGCCGCCTCTGTCTTCGCAGGCGCCTGAGTTGGCGTGGGTGCGGATGGTGAACACCCGGCAACAATTGCCAGCGCCAACATGAGTGGCGGAAGTAAGCGAACAAATCGTCCGGGATTGCCAAAAGCCATAGGGGCGAGCTCCGAGGTGAAGACTGCGACCGGCGGGAAGGTCACGTGCAGTATGAGGCATGTTCTGCCCGTGATACTCGAATTATCGTCGCGGGAACCGCCCTCATCCTCTCGGCTCGGCCCCCAGAGGGCCGCCTCGCGGACTCTTCTGCTCCGGTGGCAACGGTGCCCGCCGACGGCCCTTTGGGGCCGGCCGACAGGATGTCGGCGGTCCCGGTATCGGCGCTTGGGTTGACGGAAGCCGAACCATCGCCCATACTCGCGCCATGCTGGATCGACGCACACGCATCGGTGCTTACGCGGTATGCCAGGACTCAGATGGGCGCATTCTGCTGTGCAAGTTCGCCCCGGGATTCAGCCTCTCCGGGCGCTGGACCTTGCCTGGTGGCGGCATTGAGTTCGGTGAGGACCCCGTCGACGGAGTGCTCCGTGAGCTGGAGGAAGAGACCGGCCTGGTCGGTCGAGTCCAGGAGCTAGTGTCCGTAAGCTCACGCATGGCCGTGGTGAACGGTCGACGTGGTCCTTACGATCTGCACAGCGTACGGATCATCTATCGCGTTGAGATCGTCGGCGGAACGCTTCGCTACGAGATCAACGGTAGCACCGAGCTGTGTGAATGGCTGCATCCCAGTGAGGCCGAGTCGCTGCCGCTCCTGGACCTGGCCGAAATTGGTATCCAGCTCATCCGCAAGCCAGTCCCCATCGCTTAAGCGCGCACGCCAGTCCTCGTCACCTAAGCCGCGATCCGCAGCATCCAAGAGCCTCAGGTCACTCTGTGTCCACCGCGCCTGACTACGAAGACTCTCGCCCGACTGCTACCGCGACAGCCGAAAGATGCTGGTCACGCTGGCGTAGTAAATCGAGCCATCGGGCGCGACGGTAAGGTCCAGCCTGCAGCCCTGCCCATCCTGACCGCTGACCACCTGCTCCACCCGCTCGACTTTCTTGAGGTCCGGGCGACTCAGAACGGCTCGGAGGAGGTTACCCGTATTGACCGAACAGAAGAGCACGTCACCAGCGTACTCCGGGAACATGCTTCCCTTATATACACGCAGGCCGGTGATGCCCAGGCGGTCCACGCCGGATTCCCAGGCTGGATCCACAAAGCGCTCGTCGCCCCCTGTACATTCGACTACAGGATTGCCAAAATTAGCGCCCGGCTGGACGACGTTGAGCTCGTCACACATGTCGGGCCCATTGTCGGTGAGCCACACATCTCCGGTGTCCGGTTGGATGTCCAGGCCATAAGGGTTCCGCAGGCCGCTGGCGACGATGAACGACTTCGGGTCGGGTTTCTCCTGCATCGCCTGCTGCACGTCGAATCGCAAGACTTTGCCATTCAAGCGATTCGGATTCTGCGCATCGCGCCTATCAGCATCACCCTGGTCGCCAAGCGCGATAACCATGCTGCCGTCCGCCGCGAAGGACATCTTGCCGCCAGTGTGACAGCACTTGCCCGTGGGGAGATTGTCGATGACAGGTGTCTCTGAGTCCGCGACCCCATCATGCTCGGTCCAGCGAGTAACCCGATGTCGACGCGGACGATCAGCCGTGTCACCGGATCCTCCCTGCGTGTAATAGGTATAGAAGTAGTGATTCGTGGCGAACCCCGGGTCCAGCACAAGTCCGACCAAGCCATGCTCGGCGCCCCGAGAGATCCCTACCGAGGCAACGGGCTTCTCCTGCACCACGCCGTTGGCGCGTACTCGCACCGCGCCCTTCTTGACCTCGACAAAGAAGATGCGACCATCAGGCGCAATCGCCAGCGACTGCGGCAGGATGAGC
Organism: uncultured Chloroflexia bacterium; assembly: GCA_963765765.1. Taxonomy (GTDB): domain Bacteria; phylum Chloroflexota; class UBA6077; order UBA6077; family JACCZL01; genus CAVXYC01. The sequence continues at coordinate 285,579 of CAVXYC010000001.1, forward strand.
CCGTCCGCGATGAGCTCAGAACGGAGGCCCGCGACCGTGGTCGTGGGCTGGGGACGAGGTGTGGCGGTGGGTTGACTACCGGGCTTGGCGCCCTGGGTTTCTTCCTCATTGTCGATCTCTTCGACGAGCTCACTGGCGGTTTGTGTGGTGGGCTGAGCGGTTGGAATCGCCGGAGCCGTTGTGGGAGCAGCCGTCGGTGCGACAGTGCACGCCATGACCGTCAACAACAGGAGGCCCAGCCCGGCGCGCACCGCGCCTCCCAACCAGCGGTAATTCAATCGCTTATTCCTTTGATCCAAAAACCCAGGATGACGGGAGCCTTCGCCCGAGCCCACCAATGATAAACGGCTCACCAGAGGGAGCGGTTCGGGAAGAGCTCCTGATGCTCTTGAGCAGGTCCCTGTTCGGGCCCGCCTGGGGTCATTCTCATTGAGAATGCTTCCAGGCGAAGTTATCGTGCAGCGCGCTGGCCCGGACGCACTCGGTTCCGTCCAATCCGCTGCTATCATGCCGTTCTATCCGAAGCAAGGCAGTTCGGTGCCAATAGCCGCGTTCGGGACAGCGTGATCGGAGCGCCTCACGATGGAGATTCAGGCCCCTAATAACTCCACCGCTCAATCACCGAGTTCTGTATTCGAGGTCCTGAAGGCCGCCACACGTCTCGGACTGACTTCCTTTGGTGGGCCCGTTGCGCATATCGGCTACTTCCGAGAGGAGTACGTCGTGCGCCGCAAATGGGTGGATGAGTCTACCTACGCCGACCTCGTCGCACTGTGTCAATTCCTTCCAGGTCCGGCCAGTAGCCAGGTCGGGATTGCGCTCGGGATCATTCGCGCCGGCCTGCCGGGGGCTTCGCGGCCTGGCTCGGTTTCACCCTCCCGTCCGCCTTGCTGCTCATCGCGTTTGCTTACGGTGTCCAGTTTATTGGCGATAGCAATCTCGCCTGGTTACACGGACTCAAGATTGTGGCTGTCGCGGTGGTCGCGCAGGCCGTTTGGGGGATGGCACGCACGCTGGCTCCTGACAGAGAACGCGCAACGATAGCGATTCTGGCTGCCATCGCCGTGCTCATCTGGCCCACCGCCATGGTTCAAGTGCTCGTTATCGGGCTCGGGGCGATCATTGGCTGGCGCTGGCTTGCACAGAACGCTGTCCCGGCGCCGCCTCCAATACTTCGTCCAATGAGCCGACGCCTTGCCATCGCGGCCTGGGTGATCTTCTTTGCTCTACTCGTGACACTGCCGCTCATGCGGGCAGCCACTTCTAATCAAGCAGTGGCGGTGTTCGACTCATTCTTTCGAGTCGGCTCGCTCGTGTTCGGGGGAGGACACGTTGTCCTGCCCTTGCTCCAGGCTGAGGTCGTGCCGCCAGGGTGGGTCACCAACGAGCAATTCGTGGCTGGATACGGTGCAGCTCAGGCTGTTCCCGGGCCCCTGTTCACGTTTTCCGCGTATCTCGGCGCAGTCATGACACCCGAGCCGAATGGTGTGACTGGAGCCACCCTGGCACTCGTTGCCGTGTTCGCTCCGTCGTTTCTTATGGTTATCGGCGCTCTCCCGTTCTGGGAGAGTCTTCGCCGACGTGAGGAGTTTGTAAGCGTTCTTCGAGGAATTAACGCCGCCGTGGTAGGTCTATTGCTGGCAGCCCTCTATAACCCGGTCTGGACCAGTGCCATTGGCTCCGCGGCTGATGTAGCCCTGGCACTGGGCGCCTTCTGCCTACTTATGTTCTGGAAGACGCCGCCGTGGCTGGTCGTTGTGCTGACTGGGATCGTAGGCGCTGTTACGGCGACGAATCGTGCTTAGGCATGAGCTAAGCCATGCGTCGCTTATGCATCTCAGGCCGACTCCAGGTGCCAACTCGGCCTGAAGCGACTGCCCGTCGCCGTTCTGCATCCCGAATTCGTGCCTACACTACCGAACGCCCTGCCATCCTTTCGCTTCCGATCTGGTCAATGGACTGATCCACATCCATGTCCATAAAAATGGGCTGCTCCTTGCCGTCTTTCTCAAGGAGGTAAGGAGTTGCGTTAAAGACGATGCGGGTGCCGCCAGACTCATTAGGAACGGCCCAGGCAACGTTCTCCAGGTTGACGAGAACTGGCTTTCCCGATCGCGTGAACTCATTCATCATTTGGTCGCCCCTTTCGCGCCCTGCGCATCCAGCAACGCTATCTGGACCGATCTCCAAACCCGTCCGGCGTTGCCGTGGTGTGGATGTGACGGCATGTGCAAGGGTGATGCCACGGCCACCGAGGCCCTTCCGGGTCTCCAGCCGCGTCATGCAGGAACGACTGTCCGCATGTAGCCGTTGACGAGCAAGTCGGGAAATCGATAGGTTCAAGGCCACGCCGCACGACAACGCGGTAAAGTTCTTCGCGTCAATTCGCACACATAGATGAGAAGATCGAGCCGGCGCCCGAATTGACCCGTGGTCAAGCGAAGTGTGCCGCTCATTCCTGAGAGGTTAAAGCTATGCTCAGAGTCGTTGGCCAGCGAGTTCCGAAGATCGAGGGTGCCGAAAAGGTCACGGGTCACACGCCCTACACGGCCGATGTCCATCTCCCCGGGCTGCTCTGGGGCAAGGTGCTGCGGAGTCCGCACGCCTACGCGCGTATCAAGAGCATCGATGTTTCAGCGGCGCGCGCGCTCCCGGGCGTCAAGGCTGTCATCACCGCCCAGGACATCCCTTACATCCTGGTTGGCCGTCGGCTCAAGGACGTGCCTCCCCTGGCTAAGGACATCGTTCGCTTCGTCGGCGAGCGCGTGGCTGCTGTCGCCGCGGAAGATCCTAATGTGGCCCAGGAAGCACTGGGTCTTATCGATGTCGAGTACGAGGAGCTCGAGCCGCTTCTGGATCCTCTGGAGGCCATAAAGCCGGGCGCGCCGCTACTCCATCCGGATATCGCGACCTACGAAGGCCTACCCAAGACGCTTCCCGCCGACGTCCCGAACATTCACTCGTTTCTGGAGCGTCGGGCAGGAGATCTCGATGCCGGGTTCGCGGACGCGGACGAGATCTTCGAGGCCACCTACCAGACGTCGATGATGCACCAGGCCTATCTGGAGCCGCATTCCTGCCTGGTCAACATCGACGATGCAGGTCGGGTTCACGTGTGGGCCACCAACAAAAGCCCCTACTCGCTGCGCACGCACGTGGCCCAGGCGCTCGATATAGATGAGGACAACGTCGTTGTCGAGCACACTCGTATCGGTGGAGAGTTCGGCGGCAAGGGCGCGGTCATGGACATCCCGGTCGCCTATCACCTGGCCCGAATCACCGGCAGCCCGATCCGCATCGTCATGACATACACCGAGGAGTTCCTTGCGGGGAATCCTCGTCATCCATCCGTCATTAAGTTCAAGACGGGCGTCAAGCGCGACGGCACGATTACCGCGCATCAGGCGGTGACCGTGTTCGACAGCGGTGCGTATGGCGGGTTCAAACCCGTTCCCGACGTCTCCCTAGGCGGCGGCATGAAAACCGGCGGCTGCTATCGCATTCCCAATGTGCTCATACAGTCCTACATTGCGTACACCAACCACATACCGGGCGGCTTCATGCGCGCCCCGGGCGATCCTCAGGGCGTCTTCGCGGCAGAGAGCCATTTCGACGTGATAGCGCGGAAGCTCGATCTGGACCCGCTGGAGTTTCGTCGCAAAAACATCATTCAGCAGGGCGATTCTGCGCCATCAGGGCAGGTCTGGAGCGACATGATCGCTCCAGACGTACTCGAGCGCGCGATCGAAGCAGTTGATTGGCATGGACCCAAGGAGCCAAATGTGGGGCGCGGTCTGGCTGTGACGCATCGGCACCAGGGTGCTGGCGAGAGCAAGACGCGCTTGACGCTGCATCCCGATGGCCGTGTGGTCATCACCACGGGCGTCCCCGACGCTGGCCAGGGCTCGCACACGATGATGAAGCAGATCGCCGCGGAAGTGCTCACCATCCCGATGGAGCAGATCGATATCGCTGTGGGCAATACCGATGAAGCCCCACCGGATCCGGGCATCGGCGGGGCGCGCCACGGGCACATCGCCGGCCAGGGCGCCTTCGGAGGCTCGCAGGAGCTATTTGAGCGGATGCGCTTAGCGCTGGCGGAAGAGATGGGTTGGCAGGAGGATCGGATCACCCTCCAGGATGGCGCCTTCGTGGTCGACGGTCAGCCTGATAGCGCCGCGCCATTCAATCGCGTCGCAGAGATTGCTACCAATCATAGTGACGGTCTCATCGATTTCATCTACACCTACACCAAGAGCAGTGCAGAGCAGGAATGCTTCACAACGCAGATCGCCGAAGTGAAGGTTGATCCTGACACGGGAGCGTTTGAGATTCTCAAATTTGTCACCGCGCACGATGCCGGTACCTTGATCAATCCGATGATGGCAGAAGGTCAGATCGACGGCGGATTCGTCCAGGGCTTCGGCTTCAGCGTGATGGAAGAGATGCAGCTCGAAGACGGTCGCGTCACGAATGGCAATTTCGGGGATTACAAGATCCCAACCATCGCGGACATCCCGGAGCTCCAGACAATCTGGCTGGAGGCGGTAGGGCCAATCCCGTTCTCCGGCAAAGCCGTGGCCGAGCATTCCCTGATCCCCACCGCCGCGGCAATTGCCAACGCCATCGACGACGCAGTCGGCGTTCGAATCACCTCAACGCCGATCACAGCGGAGAAGGTATTCGCCGCGCTACAGGAGAAAAAGGGGTAGACGGCCCCAGACGTAGTGGCGTCCCTTTACGGGCGCCACTTAGGTGTCAAACCCGCGCTCGCAACGGGGATGTCTAAGATGGCGCCCGTAAAGGGGCGCCACTACGTCGGCCTAGCAACAATTACGCGTGGCGGAACTTCGCCGGGCGCTTCTCGATGAACGCCGACATGCCTTCTTTCTGGTCCTCGGTGGCGAAGGTGGAATGGAAGGCACGGCGCTCATGGAGCAGACCCTCGGAAAGCGGCGTCTCGAACGCCCGATTGACGGCCTCCTTGACCATCATTGACGCGTTGCGCGACGATTCCAGCGACTTTGGCTGCTACCGCCAGCGCTTCATCGATGAGCTTGTCGGCCGGCACGATCCGCGACACGAGTCCGGACCGCTCGGCTTCCTCAGCGTCCATCATCCGACCGGTGAGGCACATCTCCATGGCCTTGGCTTTGCCGACGGCACGGGTGAGCCGTTGCGATCCACCCATGCCCGGGAATGACGCCGAGCGTAATTTCAGGCTGGCCGAACCGGGCCGTGTCCGCGGCCAGTAGAATGTCGCACATCATGGCCAGCTCGCAGCCTCCGCCCAACGCGTAGCCTGAGACAGCAGCAATCAACGGCGTGCGGACTCGATTCATGGCCTCCCAGCCACCGAACATATCGCTGGCGTAGGCATCGCTAAAGCTGTGCGGCTGCATTTCCTTGATGTCCGCGCCCGCTGCAAAGGCCCGCTCCGATCCGGTGATGACGATGGCGCCAATTGCCGGATCGCTGTCCAGCTCGGCGGCTGCTGAGGTCACTTCACGCATCACCGTCAGGTTCAGCGCATTGAGCGCTTGCGGTCGGTTGAGCGTGATCATCGCCACGCCGTCACCCGTGCGCTCCACCAGAATCGTCTCGTAGTCCGTCACCGTGTCCCCCTGTCACCTGCATTCTCGTCGAGCCCAAGCTCGCGCTCACCACTACCCTTGAAATATTCGCTCACTGCGTCATCGCTCACTTCGGCTAGCGTCGCGGGGAGCCAATGTGGGTTCCGATCCTTGTCGATCACCTGGGCACGAATGCCTTCTACCAGGTCGTGCGCGTGCAGACATACGCTGGCGATTCGGAACTCCTGGTTGAGCGCGGCTTCCACGGTGGACATCTTTGCCGCGGAGCGAATCGCCCGTAGGGTGATCTTCACCGAGGTGGGCGACCGCTTTTCGATCTCGCTTGCGACGTCAGCCGCATCGCCCTCATGGGCTCTGAGCTCGGTCAGGATCTCTTCCGCCGAGGCCGCTCCATAGCTAGCGTCGATCCACTCAGCTTGGTCGGCGAGGCGACTGGGCGGCGGCACTTCAGCAAAGCGTGCAATAGCCGCCTGAGGCTCTTCGTCAACGAGCGCGCGAAGCAGATCCGACAGTTTGTGGCTGGGCACGAAGTAGTCGGCCAGCCCGCAATGGATCGCATCCGCGCCGGACACGTCTCCGCCCGTCATACCCATGTGCGTGCCAAGCTCGCCGGGGCATCTCGATAAGAGAAATGTACCGCCGATATCCGGCACGAAGCCGATCCGCGTCTCTGGCATGCCCACCCGAGATCGCTCGGTCACGACGCGAACGGATCCATGGGCGGAGATTCCAACTCCCCCGCCCATGACGAGGCCGTCCATCAACGCCACGTACGGCTTCGGGTATCGGGCTATTCGCGCGTTCAAGTGATACTCATCGGCCCAGAACTCGAGCGCCGCCGCCGGGTTTGATTTCGCGCCCTCGTAAATTGCGCGGACATCGCCGCCGGCACAGAGTCCGCGCTCGCCCTCTCCACGAATCGCCACAGCCCGAACTCGATCGTCTTCAGCCCAGGCCGCCAGTGTGTCGTCGATGGCGAGAATCATCCCGTGCGTGAGCGCATTGATCGCCTGGGGACGATTCAACGTGACTAACCCAAGCCCGTTCTCTACGGACGTGTGGACTTCAGTCTCCATCGCAGTCATGGCGCTTCTACCCGGTGCACAAGAAGAATCATTGTCTGCCGATCCCTTTTGAGACCAGTGTATCCGCGGACGACTAGCGCGGGATTTGCCGGGACCATCGTCACTCTGAAATCAAGAACCGTCAAAAGACATCCGAGAGTCCTGGGGGCGCGGGGGTCCCGCGCGCTCCAGGACGCAGCTGACCTTCCGCAATAAGCCGTTGCTAAAATAGCAAATATTCATTACACTCATTTCTAGCATGCTGCCGGCTCGGAGGAGCCCATGCCTTCAGATACGATGGAAGTTTTGCTTCGTGCCGCGCGGCAGCGCGTCGGACTATCCCAGGGTGAGCTTGCGTCCCGGGTGGGCGTGAGTCGACAAGCAATCAGCGCTATTGAGACGGGTCGCGCCGCGCCGACGATGCCGGTGGCCTTGCGCTGTGCTCAGGTGTTGGGCGTACGTGCCGATGAGCTATTTCGGCTGGTTGACGCCCTTCCCAGCCTGGAGGCTGACATTCTGGCTGCCACCGACCTGCCAGGTGGTGGACCGTATCGCGTACACGTGGCGCGCGTCGGCGGCCGAACCGTTGCGCGACCCTTGATCGGCGCCAGCGGACTGCTGGTCTCATTGCCGCGTGCAAATGGCTTGCTTCGCTCAGTGGGTGACGGCCAACTGCGGGCCACCGTGGAGCTATTTGACGATCCGGACGATCTCGATCGCACTGTGGTTCTGGCGGGCTGCGACCCATCCATGAGCGTCCTTGCGGATCACGTTCGCCGACGCCACCCAGGCGTGGATCTCGTGTGCCAGGCGAGCAACAGCCGGGCGGCGTTGGAGTCGGTTGCGCGCGGGGAAGCGCACGTGGCAGGCCTGCATCTTCTCGACCCTGACACGGGTGAGTACAATCGGCCGTTCGCCCAGGAAGCGCTGGGTCGGGACGTGCGCCTGGTGACATTCGCGATCTGGGAGCAGGGCCTCATGGTCTCACCCGGTCGCGTGGGCGAGGTTCGTGGCATCCGATCGTTGGTGCACCCTGGGGTGCGCGTGGTGAATCGAGAAGTAGGTAGTGGCGCACGTGCGCTCCTCGATGCAGAGCTGCTCCGAGCCGGTATAGACTCCGCCGCGATCAGTGGATATGACACAGTGGTCAAGAGCCATCTGGCCGCTGCCGAGGCGGTGGCCGCTGGATTAGCGGACGTCGCCATTGGCGCCCGTGTAGCAGCCCAGGCGCTGGGCCTCGATTTCGTCCTGCTGACCGAAGAGCGATATGACCTGGCAATACCAGATAGATTCTTCGGACTCAGCCCAGTCCAGGCACTGCTAGAAACGCTAACAAGTCCACTGTTCAGGCGGGAGATTGATGCGTTTGGCGGTTACGACGTTGCGCCCATGGGCAATGAGATCGCCGCTGCATGAGCTTGAGAATCCGGCACCTCGCCATCATCCTTGTTTCGCTTTACCTGAGCGTCGGCTGCTCTGCCGGGAATACGACGCCGTCCACATCCACTCCGGCGAATACATCGACGCTTACGGTGTTCGCCGCATCCTCACTGACCGACGCGTTCAAAGAGGTCGGAACGATCTTCGAATCGAATCACCGGAACCGCCGTCGTTTTCAATTTTGGAGCGTCCTCGCAGCTTCGAACACAACTCGAGCAGGGCGCTCCCGCGGACGTGTTTGCGTCGGCCGACACCGTGCAAATGGAACGAGCGCGGCAGGCAGGTGTGATCGCTGGATCTGATCAGATCTTCGCGACCAATCGCCTGATGGTGATCACTCCGGCAACCAATCCCGCCGCAGTCACAGGACCCGAGGATCTCGGCAAGGGCGGAATCAAGATCGTGAGTGCACAACTTGACGTGCCCATCGGGGCGTACACGCAGTCGATGTTCGAGGCAATGAGCCGAGACACTCGGTTCGGCTCGGACTTCATGGACCGCGCCAACGCGAATATCGTCTCTCGCGAGCCGAACGTGCGCCAGATCGTGGCCAAGATTCAGCTCGGCGAGGGCGACGCGGCTCTGGTGTACAAGTCGGACATCACCCCCCAGGCTGCTCCGGACCTGGCGACGTTCGAGATTCCGGATGTATTCAATACCGTTGCTGAATACCCGATCGCCAGAGTGACGAACGGACCGGCGAGTGACGTGGCGACACAATTCATCGCCTTCGTGGTTTCACCTGAAGGCCAATCCGTTCTTCAGCGATGGAACTTCCTGGCCGCTGCGCCCACCGCTCGGGAGCCGGCAGCAGCACAATAGCGCGGCGCGCGTTTGCCTTTGGACTGCGGGGGGCTTCGCCGCTTTCACGCCGGGCGGAAGCCGAACGCGCTCCACGCTCGCCTAAAGCGGCGAGAACCGCCGCACTCCAAAGGTCTGGGGATTCTTAGCGCACGACCACCGTCTTGACGTTCATGAGCTCGCGGACGCCGTAGGCGCTTAAATCCCGTCGTCGCCCGACATCTTGACCCCGCCAAAAGCCAAACGGGAGACGCGGTCCGACGCTACCCGGCCAATGGTGAACGTGGCGCCCGCCTCGAGCTTCTCGTCGACACCATCTGTGGGCCGGGGTTCGGCGGTATCCTGACAGGGCGCAAGAGCGCAGTTTCTCCATGTAGGATGCTGGCCTGCGTCGCCGCACGTCGGCTACCTGACGATCCCGCGACTTGAACGGAGAAAGTGATGCAGCGAAGTACGGGTCGAATCCTAACCACGCATACTGGGAGCCTGCCTCGTCCGACGGACCTGCTGGAAGCAATGCGGGCTCGAGAGCTCGGTCGGCCGTTCGACCAACCAGCGTTCGAGCAACGCTTGAAGGAAGCCGTAGCCGAGAACGTCCGTCAGCAAGTCGCCGCCGGCATCGACATCGTGAATGACGGCGAGGTAGGCAAACCAAGCTTCTCAGCGTATGTTATGGATCGGTTGAGCGGTTTCGAAGCGCGGCCGCTGCCAGAGGGAGCTCCCCGACCCTCCGGCCCAATCGACCCCAACGGCCGTGACGCGCAGCGGTTCCCCGACTATTACGAATACGTGCTGGCCCATAGTCCGTTCGAGAACACCATCCGGATGGCGCCCCGTGTCTGTGTCGGCCCGGTGCGTTACGTGGGTCAGCAGCTAGTGCAGCGAGACATTGCCAACCTCAACGCGGCCACGGCCGGTCTCAACGTGGTGGAGGCATTTCTACCCTCCGCGTCACCGATCCCCATGATCGGCCTGAACGAGCACTATGGCTCGGAAGAGGAATACGCTGTCGCTTACGCGGACGCGATGCGCGAGGAATATCGGATCATCCTGGATGCCGGGCTGCTACTACAGATCGACGATCCCCGCATGGTCAGCAGCTGGGACAACCGGTACGATCTGACTCTCGACGAGTACCGAAGAGATGCCCAGCGTCGCGTCGAGCTGATTAACTACGCGCTCCGTGACCTACCGGAAGACCGAATCCGGTACCACACCTGTTACGGCGTCAACTTCGGGCCGCGCGTGAGCGACCTCCAGTTGGAGAATGTGATCGATATCTTCTTCCAGATCCACGCCGGCGCCTACTCGTTTGAGGCCGCCAATCCCCGCCACGAGCATGAGTGGCGGCTGTTCGAGCGCGTGAAGGTACCCGAAGGGAAAGTTCTCATCCCCGGGATGGTTACTCACTCCAACGTCATGATCGAGCATCCGGAGACCGTGGCCGATCGCATCGAGCGCTGGGCGCGCACCGTTGGCAACGAAAGTCTGATCGTCGGTAACGATTGTGGCTTCGCGTCGACCGCGGGCAACGCCGAGATTCCGCCCACCGTAGCCTGGGCCAAACTCCAGGCCCTGAGTGAAGGTGCCCAGGTGGCGTCCAGGCGTCTGATCTAAACGATTCGGCTGGGTAGAGAAAAGCCGTTTCTCAGAGCGTCAGGATTGGAAGACTGAGAGAGCGAGCCGCGGCGACGAGGCGGCCATCATAGCTCGCCAACTCAATCGACTGACCGCGCCCGTGGAGAAAATCGAGGGTGGCCAGGTGCAGAGCGTCCAGTGTACGCACGGGCACGGGGAACGGTTGGAGCGCACGCGCCAGGATTGGCGGAGCCAGCTCGACATAGATGACCCCGTTCAGCAGCTCACGTACCGCGTCGCCGTGCGTCGCCGCCAAACGCCGCGCGTTGACCCGATTCCAGACTTCGTACTGGAGCAAGCGGCTCGCCGTCAGCGGCTTCAGCCACAGATCCTCAGGCGGGAGCCGATCCTCTGCGAATAGCTGTGCAAGCGCGACCGAGGTGTCAAGGTAAATCACCGGTCGGCGCGGTCTTCCTCCAGCTCGCGCATCAAGTCACGCAAGGTGGTAATCGGCGCCCGCGATGGAGGTCCGCTGAGCGGGTGGGCTGCCGGTGTTAGCCATCCCTGGCGCATGAGGTCAACGAGCACCGCGTCCGCGACCGTTGTGGCACGGTCGACCCGAGGCGGGACCAGCTCCGCGACAACCTGATCTCGATCGGTTACGAGTATCGTCTCACCACCACGGGCAAGACGGACGTATTCCGAGAGCTTATTCTTGAGCACCTTTATCCCGACTGCACGCACGACCAAATAGTAGCCCCCAGTAGCTACTTGAGTCAATACCAACAGGGCGTGGTCCCCGCGGCGCAGCTCGTGGGTCATGATTGTGGCTTCGCGTCGACAGCGGGCGTGCCGAGTTTCACCCGCCGTTGCCTGGGACTAGCTCCAAGCTCTGAGCGAAGGTGCCCGGGTGGCCTCCGAGCGCCTGGGCTAACCGCTTCGCGGTCTTGGTAGTAAGGCTGAGCAGATCGCGCGCTGGCGTGGGACATCGAAAAGTGACGCCCAACAACCGCGGCCCCCGTCGCCGCGCCGTCGTCGACACATATGTCAGATAACCTCTCGCGGCGTGACGAACCGTCGCGGCCACGAGTCGACGTGGCGTAGCAGCACGCGAGCCAGCTCCTCCTTGCGGGGCTCGAGATCCGGAGTCGGGCCCACGAGTGTGACTGACGCCACCGCCTCATTCGATTCATTACGCACGGTCGTCGCGATGGCGAAGCGCGTGCCGCCCAGGCGCAGGTTCCGCGCGATCCGAGTTCTCGCGATCTCTTGGTACTCCGCCAGGAAGGCGTGGACCAGATCCACCTCCTCCGCGCCGCGACGGCGCAGATAGGTCTCGAGCTCGGCTTCCGACTGCGCGGCGAGCAGCGCCTTGCCGCCGGCCGTGGCCAGCAGGGGCCGGCGGATGTTGGACCGCGCCTCGAACCCGGTCAGGGCATCGCTCCCCACCTCGGCGATGTACACAAGATGGTCGCCGGCCCGGACGCCGAGAAACGCCGCCACGTTTGTCTCCTGGTAGAGCGCGGCCAGGTCCGCGTGTGTGACTAATCCCGCCCGAATATGGCCGCTCGCGAGAGTGAGGCTGTACACGGCGGGCCCAAGATAGAAACGGTGATCCTGCTCGTGGAGCCAGCCCTTGGAGAGTAGCCCGCGAACGAAGCCGTGGACGGAGCTCTTCGGCGCATCGAGAGTGCGCGCGAGGTCGGCGAGCGTCATCCCCGGGTGATAGACGACCGTCTCGACGATGTGCGTGATCCGATCGACGGTGCGATGGCTTTCTGGCATAGCGTGGATATCGTACAGCCGATCTTCGACCACTGAGTCCAGCTCGGGTTGCCCTCGCCGCACCTTCGATAGGTCGCCGCGCACTGGCATAAGGCGTGCACAGATTCGCCCAATCATCCGTATATACGAACACTCGAACGATTGGCAATGTGGGATCCGGGCTTTAATGAGAGGCATTCAGATATGGCAACCGAACACAAATACACCCTCGGACGACGCTCATTCCTGCTAGCGGCAGGAAGCTTGGCCGCTACCCCGCTGTTGGGCGGCATCGCCACGCGGGCCACCGCGCACGCGGCAGCGTCGAGCAGGTCACCTGCAGCCGAGGCGATGGGACGGCGGAAACTGGGCTCGCTGGAGGTCTCCAGCGTCGGGCTCGGCGTTCAGAACATGAGCCGCAAGTACGAAACGACGGTGCCGTACCGCCCGGAGATGATCAACATCATCCGGGCGGCCTTCGACCACGGTGTCACGTTCTTCGATACGGCAGAGGCGTATGGGCCGTTCGAGTGCGAGCGCATTCTCGGCGAAGCGATTGTGCCGTTCCGCAACCAGGTCGTGATCACCTCCAAGTTCGGCTGGGACATCGATCCTGAGAGCGGTCGGCGGACCGGGGGCCTCAACAGCAAGCCCGAGCACATCACGCGCGCGGTCGAGGGGTCGCTCGGGCGGCTTCGCACCGACCGCATCGATCTCCTCTACCAGCACCGGGTCGATCCCGAAGTCCCGATCGAGGACGTCGCCGGAGCGGTCAAGGACCTGATGGACCAGGGCAAGGTCCTACACTGGGGCCTCTCCGAGATGGGGCTGGGCACGCTGCGCCGGGCACACGCCACGCTGCCGGTCACCGCCGTCCAGAACGAATACTCGATGCTCTGGCGCGGGCCTGAGAATGACGTGATCCCAACATGCGAGGAGCTCGGCATCGGATTCGTGCCGTGGAGCCCGCTCGGTGTGCAGTTCCTCACTGGCTGGATCGACGCCAACACACGGTTCGCCCCCGGCGACATCCGAGGCGTCGAGTCTCGATTCTCACCAGAGAACCTGCCGCACAACCTGGCGCTCGTCGACCTGGTCACGCGCTGGGCCGAAAAGAAGAGTGCCACTCCCGCCCAGATCGCGCTGGCGTGGCTAATGGCGCAGAAGCCATGGATTGTGCCCATTCCGGGGACGACGCAGATGGCGCACATGGTCGAGAACAGCGGCGCGGCGGCAGTCCAATTTACTCCTGCCGAAATCGTTGAGCTGGATGCGGCTGTCCGGGCGATCGAAATCCACGGGCAGCGCCTCCCCGACCAAGTACTGGTCTTCTCGGGTATGGAAGCGCCGCCGAAGCAGTGACGGTTCACGAACCAGGAGGACATGACGCAGAACGTGAATTGGAAGGAGCAGATTGGAAGTGTCCGCGGAGATGAACAGGAACATGGACTCATGATTGATCGCATTCGCCTTCCCGCGTCGCTGCGCCGAGCGATCGTAGCCGGCGCGATCACCATCGGTGCGCTCGCCGTAACGATGACCGGACTCGCCCAGGGGACGGGCTACGCTCAGGAGCTCACGGATGTTCAGGATCCACCCGCGCCGCTGGTGCTGAAGAGTCGCGGCAGCTTCATTGTCGGCGGGGACTCGGTGCTGCAAACGCCCGCCCAGATGTCGTCGTTCACCGGCCAGCCGCTCGACACCGGCGGCCACGTCACGGTCAACCAGATGTACGTGGAGTACATGGTGCCGATGGCGGTCAACGGCGTCCCGGTGGTCATGCTGCACGGCGCCACCCTGAGCGGCAAGTCCTATGACACCACTCCAGACGGCCGCATGGGCTGGTACGAGTACTTCGTCCGACAGGGCCATCCCGTGTACGTGCCGGATCAGGTCTCGCGTGCGCGCTCCGGCGTCGACATCGCGAACTACAACCAGGTCCGCGCCGGGGAGCAGCCGGTGAGCGCGCTGCCCAATTTCTGGCGCTTCACCGACGAGCTCGCGTGGACGCAATTCCGCTTCGGACCCGCCTTCGGCACCCCGTTCCCCGACGGTCAATTCCCCGTCGAAGCCGCGGGGCAGTTCTCGCGGCAGGCCATTCCGGATTTTAATACGGTGCTGCCCACGCCGAACCCCAACATCGCCGCCACGGCCAATCTGGCGTCGCAGCTCCACGGCGCCGTGCTCCTGGGCCACTCCCAGACCGGCACGCTGCCGCTGGACGCGGCGCTGGTCGATCCAACGGGGGCAGGGCGCTGATCCTGGTCGAGCCGGGCGGCTGCCGGGCGAGCGTGTTCACCGATGAGCAGATCGCCACGCTGGCGACGAAGCCGATCTTGGTGGTGTTCGGCGACCATCTCGATGCGCAGACCGGCACGGTTGTCAGTTGGCGCGCCCAGTTTGACAACTGCCAGCAGTTCATCGCGCGCGTCAATGCCGCCGGTGGCGCCGCGGAGATGCTGCATCCGCCGGACCTGGGCATCCGCGGGAACAGCCACATGATTATGCAGGACCGAAACAGCCTCCAGATCGCCGACCTGATCCTCCAGTGGATCGGCCGCAGCGCACAGGCCGGCGGCGGAGAGGGGCGCTAACATGCACCAGCACGCCGAGACCGACCCCACCCGCGACCGGGCGATAGGGACGACGCTCGGGTACGGCAGGCCGATCGCGCTGGGGCGGCGCTCGTTCCTGCGGGGTGCCCTTGTGGGGGTAGCAGGCATGGTGATCGGCGCCGGGATGAGTAGCTGCTCCGCGTCTTCACCGAGCCGCGTGGAAGCCCAGCCCGAGCCGAAACCGGTGACGCCCCCGTCGACCGGAAACACGGCCTTGTTAGCCTATTTCTCGCGGGCCGGCGAGAACTACTACTACGGCGGACGGACCTACCTCACGCTCGGGAACACCGAAGTGCTGGCGGGCATGATCGCCCGGCTCATCGGGTGTGACGTCCACCGCATCGACCCCGTCGATCCCTATCCCGAGGACTACGAGGAGACCCGCGAGCGGAACGTCAGGGAGCAACGCGCCAATGCCCGTCCGGCCATCGCGAACCCGCTGGACTCGATCGAGCGCTATGACACCGTGCTGCTGGGCAGCCCGATCTGGAACGTCAGGGCTCCCATGATCATGTCGACCTTCGTCGAGAGTTTCGACTTCACCGGCATGACCGTCTTCCCGTTCGTGACGTACGCGGTGAGCGGACTGGGCACGACGATGCGCGATTATGCCGCGGCGTGCCCCGGCGCAACCATCGGGGAGGGTCTCGCGGTGCGCGGCGAAGAAGTGGGGGAGGCCGGTGCCGCGGTCGAGTCGTGGCTGCGGCGCATCGACCTGCTCAAGACATGACGCAGGCCGGACGCTTGGCGGCGGCAGACGCCGGGCAGAAGCGCGGACGTGGCCACAACACAGGAGCAGCGGTGATACTCGCAGCTCACCAGTCAATCGGGACAACCGGGCATAAAGGAGAACGACCCATGTCAGCTATTCCATCGGTCACACTGACTAACGGGGTGGCGATGACCCTGCGCGGAGTTCGGCGTCTTCCAGATACCCGATGCCGCGGAGTGCGAGCGGGCCGTCTCCGACGCGATCGGCGCGGGGTACCGGTCGATCGATACCGCCGCCGCCTATCTCAACGAAGGGGCCATCGGCACGGCCATCCGGCGGAGCGGGGTGCCCCGGGAGGACCTCTTCGTCACGACCAAGCTGTGGGTGCAGGACGCCGCTTCGCTGAAAGACGACGAAGGCGTTCGAGCGGTCCCTGCAGCGCCTCGGCCTGGACTACCTGGACCTGTATCTCGATCCACCGAACTCGCCATTGGTAATTAGCTAGGCTGACGAGCGGTACATCGAGTTGCTCTCAATGACGCATCTGAAATGGTGCATCTCGACTTGCGCGTGCCGGTCTTTCTCCATGCGAATGTCCTTCAGAGGGATTGAGCTGGCCGGAGAAGCAGGCGCCGGAAGGCGGAGGCGCCTGCTTCTCCGGTGAGGCTGAATGACGGTTAGCTAACCACCACCGTCTTGATGTTCATGAACTCGCGGATGCCATAGCTGCTCAGCTCGCGGCCGTAGCCGGACATCTTGATGCCGCCGAACGGCAGGCGCGGGTCGGAGGCCACCAGGCCATTGATGAACGTCGACCCTGCCTCGAGCTCACGGGCAACCCGTTCGCCGCGCTCGATGTCGCGGGTGAACACGGCCGCGCCGAGTCCGAACACTGAGTCATTGGCGATGCGAATGGCGTCTTGCTCGTCCTTCGCGGTGATGATCGACGCAACCGGACCGAACAGCTCTTCATCGTAGGCTGGCATACCTGGCTTCACGTCGGTCAGCACCGTGGGCGGGTAGTACGCTCCGGCGTCAGGCGGAACTTCTCCGCCGAGGAGCACCTTCGCGCCGCGTGCGATGGAGTCCTTCACTTGCTGGTGGAGCTCATCGCGGAGTTCGTGTCGCGCCTGCGGGCCAACATCCGTGTCATCGGCCAGAGGGTCACCCATCTTCTTGGCTCTCATGAACGCCACGTACTTCTCAGTGAACGTCGCCGCGACCGGCTCCACCACGACGAAGCGCTTTGCGTTGATGCAGCTCTGCCCGCTGTTGAGCAGCCTGGAGTTGACGCACGTCTGCGCGGCGAGCTCCAGGTCGGCGTCCTCGAGCACCAGGTACGCGTCCGATCCGCCCAGCTCCAGTACGGTCTTTTTCAGCACCGCGCCCGCCTGTGACGAGACTGCTTGACCCGCCGGCGTGCTTCCGGTCAGGGTCACCGCCTTGACCAACGGGTTCTCGATGACCGCCTGCACCTGCTTACTGCCGATGAGCAGGGTGCGGAAAACGTCCTTCGGGAACCCAGCCTGAACGAAGATTTCCTCGATCGCCATTGCGCAGCCGGGAACGTTGGACGCGTGCTTCAGAACTCCGGCGTTACCCGCCATGAGCGCGGGCGCCGCGAAACGGAACACCTGCCAGAATGGAAAGTTCCAAGGCATGACGGCCAGCACAATGCCGATTGGATCGAATGCTACGTACGATTTGGCCGAGTCCGTCTTGACCTGTTCCGAAGCAAGCTGCTTCTCGGCGTTCTCCGCGTAGTACTCGCAGCCCCAGGCACTTTTCTCCGCCTCGGCAACACCCTGCTTCAGCGGCTTGCCCATCTCCTCGGCCATCATCTGTGCGAGCTCTGTCTTTCGATCGCGCAGGATGCTGGCCGCTCGCTTCATCAGCTCTGCACGATGCGCGAAGGAGGTTGTCCGCCAGGATCTCCACGCTTCGTGCGTCTGCTTGATGATTTCGGAGACTTGCTCGGGGGTGTGCTCGTCGTAGCTCTTGATCGACTGGCCTGTAGCGGGGTTTACGGATGTGATGGGCATCGGCGTTGGTGCTCCTCGAGTTAGATGCGAGTTGATAGGTACATCGTAACTCCGATGAAGCTGGGCGGCTGGAGGGAAACGCGAGAAGACGACCCCCGAGCACGGGGAGGGCTCGGGGGGCTAGCGGGGAGGGTGGTGGCCTGGCGCCTGTGCGGGCAAACTGAGCTAAGGATCAGCGAAATGTCTATTCAATGGGCAGCGCGGGCCGCATTGACCTTCGAAGCGAGAGATGTGCCGTGCGCCGAGTCGTCTGCCGTTACCCCGTGACCCGAGACAGAGGGCTCATTCCAACCTGCCCAGCGCGGGTAGCAACGCACGATGCCGCTCCATGTTGATCCAGCTCCCGAAATACGGTGTCCTTCAATTGGTCGAGCGTGCGTGGTCCGATGATCGGGCTGGACGCCCCGGGCGGTCCAGGCACCAAGCAAGCGCAAGCTGAGTCAGTGAACAGCCTCGTTCCGCCGCAAGGTGTGTCAGAGTATCAATCGCGTCGAAGACGGACCTCGCTTAACCCGTTCGGTGAGATTGTGGGCACTGGAGCCCTCGCCGCGTCGTATGTAAATGACATAGATTCGGCGCCGACATGCCATTCGCCATAGTCGAGGAGCGTCCCACTGCCTTGAGCTGATCGGACGGGAAATCGGGTCGGTCTACGGTAGGAGTCGCTGCCAGAACTGGACAATAGCCTGATCGGGCTATGGGGACCGCTCGTAAGTTTCAAGGGGTCTTGCCTCACTGCTACAAACCATTCGTCGGCGGGGGGCATGCGCCGTGCTCGACGGCACAGACAGCGATCTCGGTACGGCTTTTCAGCACCCACGCTTCCCCATGATGTGGTTGGCCATCGTCCCGGGCGCGAGCACATGACGCTGGGCGATGCGTTTATTCGTCAGACCCCTCGGCCACCAGCGCGGTGAGCTCTCGCTCGCGGGCTTTGAGCTACAGTCCGGATCGCGCGGTGCTGTGCCGATCCCGACGACGGGCATCGTGGGTGATTGGCTCGGCACGTGCGGCGGAATTCACGATCACCGCCATCGCGATTACGCGCGCGGCAGCCTCCAGAAACTCCTGGTCCGCGGCCGTGAAGTGATTGGGGGATCCGGCGTGCGCATCGAGCACGCCGACGGCCTGGTTGCCCACCTGCATCCGGCTGAGCACGCCGCTCCGGCTTTCCAGGGCTGTGGCGATGTCACGGCGCTCCTCGGGCTCCGTATCGCGGTGCCCGGTGCGGACGCTGGCGCCATCCCTGAAGACCCTGACCGCCAGGCCCCCATCCGGGAGCGGCAGACGATCGACACCGATCGCCCGCTCCAGACGACCCATGGGGGAACGCGGCGCACGGACGGCGATGAGGCTTTCGGACGAAGCGTCATACAGGAAGATGTCCAGCGCATCAGCCCCCACGGCCTTGACGATGATCGCCGACGCCGCATCGAACACGGTCTGGAGCGGCGCGGTGGGATCAACCTGCGCCAGGGCGCAGAGCGCCGCATACCGATTGGTCGCCGGGCGTGAAGCTTCGGCAGTTGGTGTAAGGAAATTCATCACCATAGGGACACCTCGAATGATGGTCGCTGGGAATCTCAGTGGGGGGACATTGAGATGGCATGGTGCCCACTGTATTGGGGTGACTCGCGCGGGATATGTATGAAATTGCACATCCTCCCATGCAGCGTTCGGTTCATTGTTAGCTGAGCACCAGGAGGGGAGCTGTCCATGCCGCCAACGGAAGTTATCGCGCTCACGGATGAGATTCACGCACGGTTTGAGCATGGCGAATTCGCCGGGCTGGGCCCGATCGCGGTGGAGGGCGGGATGTTCCTCCCCGACGCGGAGGTGGTCGCCCGGATCCTGCTCGCGGACGTCGAGGATTGGGCGGTACGCGAGTCCTGGGATCACGTCAGCCCCCCGCAGTGGAACCATCTCGACCGCGCAGCTGCGCGATTTCCTGCATGAGGTGGAGCACCTTCGCGTCGCGCACGCTCGGCGGAACCGCGTCCCGGCTTGACGAGGCGGCGTCCCCTTCCATCGTGAAGTGGTTCGAGCTGGCGCTCCAGCGATCACCGATCGTCGTCTACAGTCAGGACACCGAGCTGCGGTACACCTGGATCTACAATCCGCACCCGGATTTCGTGCCGGAGACCGTCGGCAAGACCGACGCGGAATTGCTCCGTCCGGACGAGTTCGAGCGGATCCGGGACATCAAGCGGCGCGTCATGGACACGGGCATCGGCACCCGAGAAACGGTCGTGGTGTCGGTAAGTGGCACGCCCACGTACTTCGACATGACGGTCGAACCGCTGTACGACGCACGCGGCGCGATCATCGGCGTGACCGGCTCGTCGGCGGACATCACGGCCCTCATGCGCACCGAGCAGGCGCTGGCCCGGCGCGAGGCCCAGCTCAATGAAGCGCAGCATGTCGCGCAGATCGGCAGCTGGGAGTGGGACGTGGTCACCAACCAGCTGAGCTGGTCCGCCGAGCAGTATCGCATCATGGGTTTCGATCCGGAGGCGGGGATGCCGAGCCGTCCGGCGGCGCAGGCACGGATCCATCCCGATGATCGGGAACGAGCCATGCAGCTGTCGCAGCGGAGTGCCGAGACGGGCGAGCCGTATGCCTCTGATCTGCGCCTGGTGCATCCCGACGGCAATGAGCGCGTGATTCACAGCCGCGGCGCCGTGGTGCGCGATGCCACCGGCCGTGTGGAGCGCTTGATCGGGACGTCGCAGGACATCACCGAGCGGGTGCAGGCGGATGCCGCGCGGGCGGCCGACCGCGAGGTGCAGGCGCGCCTGGATGGCATGATCTTCGCGGCCCGGCAGCTCGCCGACCGGATGTCCGACAGCCTGGAGCGATCCTGCGGATGCATGGAGGCATTTCCCTCGGACTCGGCGACCGACGTGGAGATGCGCGTAGCACTGGACGCGGCCATGCACGACCTCCGCGAGCTGCGGCAGCTGGTGGGCGATGCGTCATCGAGCGATGGGATCGGCTTTCAGGGTGAAGCGAGTGAGCGGACACCGGGCTGAGACGGCGCCACGATGACCGGGATCCAAGCTCGGCAGGTGCCGAGCACGACCATCCCGAGCACCAAGCTCCGCCCTCCCGAGCTGCCCTCGGATTTCATTCCCCGGCCGCGGGTGCACCAGCGGCTGACGGCCGGCTGGGGATGCCCGCTGATGCTGGTGTGCGCGCCGGCCGGATTCGGGAAGACGATCGCGCTGGCCGGCTGGCTGCAGGACGCTCGGCGTCCCTGGGTGTGGGTCAGCCTGGACGAGCACGACAGCGACCTGGTGAGCTTCACGCGCGTGCTCGTCGCGGCGCTGGGCACCGTCGTTCCGCGGGCCGGTCACCAGGCGCTGGCGCTGGCCGCGCAGACCGAGCACCCGTCGCTCAGCCAGTTGAGCGCCCTGCTGGCCGACGATCTCGCGGGGATCGACCACGAGCTGGTCATCGTGCTGGACGACTTCCACCTGATCCGCGACGAGGCGATCCACGCGCTCGTGGCGCTGCTGGCGCGGCGTCTCCCGCCGAGCATCCAGCTGGTGCTGGCGAGCCGCGCGGCGCCGCCGCTGCCGGTGGCGCTGCTGGGCGGCCGGCACGCGCTGGTCGAGGTGCGCGCCGACGACCTGCGCTTCGATCGGGCCGAGGCGCTGGCGTTCGTGCGGGGGATGAGCACGGCCCCGCTCGATCTGCGCGGGGTCGCCGAAGCGGTCGAGCGGTCGGAGGGCTGGGCGGTGGGGCTGCGCCTGCTGACCCTGGTCGGCGGACCATCCGGGGCGCGGCGGACCGGCCGGTCCGGCGGCTCCGCAGAAGCAGGACGTGGACGCCTATCTTTTTGACGAGGTGCTGGCCCGCCAGACGCCGGAGCTGCGGCGCTTTCTGATGCAGAGCGGCGATCCTGGAGCGCTTCTGCGCGCCGCTGTGCGAGGCGGTCGTGGATGGCCTGCAGCCCGGCGACGGCCGGCGCCTGCTGGACGAGAGCCTGGCCGCCGGGCTGTTTGTGACGGCGCTCGACGACGAGCAGCGCTGGTACCGCTTCCACCACCTGTTCCGCGCCATGCTGCAACGCCGCCTCGAGCACGATGCCGGGGCGGAGGGCGTGCGGGCGCTGCGGCAGCGGGCCAGCGACTGGCTGGCCGGCCAGGGGTTGTGGGACGAGGCGGCGGCCCAGGCGATCGAGGCGGACGACGTCGGTCGGGTCACGTCGCTGGTCGAGACCTGTCTGATGACCGAGCGGAGCATCGACGTGGGATTGATGCTCGAGGCGTGGACCCGTCGGCTGCCGCGTGACGTCGTGGAGGCGAGCCCGACGCTCGTCGCTGGCCCGCTGCGGGATGCTGGCTATCCGCGGCGAGGTGGACGAGCTGGAGTCGGAGCTGCGTCGGCTCGACGCGCTGCTCGCCGCATGAGCCGGCGCGCATGAGCGCCGGCCTTGCTGCCGATCGCGCGCGGTCAGATCGACAGGCAGCTCGCGTGGGTGCTCCATCTGAAGGGCGGCGACGATCATGAAGCGCTCGCGCGTGCTCGAGCGCGCGCTCGACCTGCTCCCGATGGACCAGTACGACTTCCGCGGCGGCGCCGTCGCACTCTACGCCTTCACGTTGCACTGTCTGGGACGGACCGACGAGGCGCTCGCCTGGATCCGCGCCGAGCACGGTCGCGACACGGCGCGGCATCCCGACTACGCCGCGCGCCTGCTGATTGGCCGGCTGTACGTCGAGCTCGCATCGGGGCGGCTGCCGGCCGCCGTCGAGACCGGCCGGCAGATGGTGGTCTTCGGCAGCGCGCACCAGCAGCCCCTGGCGATCGGCTGGGGGCACTACGCCCAGGGACGGGTCGCGTACGAGTGGAACGATCTCGACGGGGCGCGCGCGCACTTCGAGGCCGTGCGGGCGCTCGGCCGCGATGCCCATCGCCTGTGCGCGGTCAATGCGACGCTCGGGCTGGCGCAGACGCTCATGGCCGGAGGGCAGCCGGCCGAGGCGGAGCAGCTGGTGCGCGCGGAGCTCGCGGAAGCCGAGGACGCGGGCAACGCGTTCTTCGTCGAGCGCGTGCGGTCGTTTCTGGCCCGCCTGGCGCTCGCGTCGGATGACCTGGACGGCGCCACCCGGTGGCTGGCGGGGGTCACGATCACCCGCCAGGGGATCACGGGGTTCGACATCGAGGATGCGCGGCTCACCCGCGCGCGCGTCCTGGTGGCGCGGGCCACCTCCGAGGACCTGGAGCCCGGATGAAGCGGCCGCCGCGGTGGACCACGCGATCGCGGCCGCCGACGGCGCGGCACATGATCGCCTCGCTCGTCCAGGGGCTGGCGCTGCGCGCCGTGGTCGAGCGGTCGCGCGGCGAGCTGCAGCGGGCCGCCGGGTCGCTGGCGCGGGCGCTGGAGCTCGGCGGGCCGGGGCGCTTCACGCGGACGTTCATCGATCTCGGGCCGCCGCTGACCGCGCTGCTGGCCGAGCTGATGCGCCAGGGCGAGCTGGCGCCGGGCGGACGGCGGGTGCTCATGGCCTGCCGGGCGGCGTCCGTGGGGACGGCGTTCGGCCGGCCGAGCCGGACGAATCGGTGGTGCCGCTGTCCCGCCGGCCGAGCCGGGACCCGGCTGAGCCGAGCGTCGCCGAAGCACTGACCTGGCGGGAGCTCGACGTGCTGGCGTTGATGGACGGACACCTCAGCAACGAGGAGATCACGCGGCTGCTGGGGCTGGACGACGCGACGCGTGCAGCGGCACATCACCAGCATCGCCAGCAAGCTCCGGGTGGTCGGCCGAGACGACGCGGTGCTGCAGGCCGACGATGGTGAGACGCCGCCATCCGACTAACGCTGGCGGCGGAGTGGGACCTCGGCTGACCACCGAGCGCATGACGGCCAGCACCGACGATGGCGAGCGCCATGCGCGCTGATGGTCACCTGACGAAGGCGTCGGTGGCGGCGGTCGTGCTCCCGGCCGCCGCCAGCCAGCTGTGGTTCGTCACGCTGCCGCCCTTCCTCCCGACGATCGCCGAGGCGATCGGGGTGAGCACGGCGCTGGCGGGCCAGATCGTGGGCCTGCCGGTGTTGCTCGCCGCGGTGCTGATCCTGGGGGTGGGCCCGCTCATCGACGCCTACGGGCATGCGCGGGTGATGACGGTCGCCCTGGTGGCCATCGCCGTCAGCTCGCTGGGCACCGCGGTGGCCACCGGCGCCGGCGTGCTGCTCGCCGCCCGGCTGGTGGGCGCATTCGGTCGGGCCGGGGTCATCCCGGCCGCGTTCGTCGATGCCGTGGAGCGGCCCAGCCAGGAGCAGCGCCGCCACGGCACCAGCTGGGTGGTCGCGGGCGCGGCGGCGGCACCCCTCCTCGGCGTCCCGCTGCTCACGCAGGTCGGGCGCGCAGGCCGGCTGGCGTGTGGCGTTTGTCTTGATCGGCGTCCTGGCCGCGCTCGCTGCCATGCTGGCGTGGCGACAGCCTCGCGGGCATCCGTCGGCCTCGGCGCGAGCGTCCCGGCCAACGCTGCGCAGTTTCCGGCCGCTGCTGTCCCGAGCCGGCCATCACGACGGTGCTGCTCTCCTCGCTGGTGGGGAACGCCGGCCTGTGGACGGTCTCACCTACCTCGGGGTGCTCTATCAGAACCGGCTGGGGCTTGGGCCCCAGGATGCCGGCTGGGCCCTCACCGCCTTCGGGCTCGGCCAGCTCGCCGGGTCACTGGCGGCGCGGGACCGCCGCGTCGGCCGGGCCTCGCGTCGCCTGCTGGCCGCCTGTCGTGTGGGGATCGGCGTGCTGCTGGGCCTCGCGTTCCTCATGCCCATCGGAGCGACCGGCCTGGTGGTGCTGCTCTTCGTGTGGTGGGGTGCTTGGGGGTGTGCAAGCATCCATCATGCCGCTGATCTTGAGTCGACAGCCGTCGTCGGAGACGGGGACCGTCCAATCGCTCAACTGGCTGGCGCTCACCGCCGGCATCGCCCTGGGGGCCTCGTTCGGCGGCGTCCTCCTTGCGGCCGGCGATATCCCGCTCGTGGGGTTGGGCACGCTCGGCCTCTCGTGCTTGGCTGCGACGATTCTCTTCTGGCCGCGTTCAGCGAGTCCCACCCCTGCACCACGCTGGCAGAAGTCATAGTTTGCTCGCGACGGCTGCCTAGCGACATGGAGAAATCTGCATCTTTACGGTCGAGACCCGGATGAGCGCCCCGGTCTGGCTCTAGTGTGCTACGCTTGTAGCAGCCGGTCTCCACGATGGAGATAAATGGGCGTGGTTTGTTCACGCACGATGTGGCACTTTGGGTCGGCCGCCAGAGGCGTCTCACCAGGCCGTAACGCGAACTTACCTGCTCATATTTTGTCCTAGGATTCTTTTCAGCGCCTGGGTGCGCCACACCCAAGAAGTTCCCGGGCACCAGTTACCTGAATACGCTGATTGTCTCGCCAGTGAAGCGGGGCACACGGATTGCGCTACACATGACACCCGAGCGCCGGGGCGGTGGTCGTGGTTTCCTGACCATTGACCCTTCCCACGCCGAAGCCCAGCCGGTGCCCAAAGGATTGAACATGACAGAGCCACCATTGGGATCCGATCGTGCACTGCGACGTTTTCGTGTCGCTCTGGCAGCCGCCGAAGCGGCTCCATCTGCAGCGTCCGTTGCCTCGCTCAGCGAGGCGGCGCTTCTGCTGAACACCGAGCTTCGCGCTGCTTACGTGGCTGCCGGCAGTCCGTACGGCGATGACCGTGCAGGCATGTACCGCTGGCTCCGAGAGGGCATCGGGCGACCGGACACAGGACCTGATGAGATGCAGAGCGATCGCTTCATGACGAGCTAGGTCCTACTAGCTAGGAAGGTGCCGTCCCGACCGGTTGCTACGTCGTCGCCCATAAACGATCGCCGTCTAAAATGAAGAAGCGACAAGAACCCGTTGATGGGAACCAAGCGAACTTCGCACCGGATGTCGGGCGGATTACCGCCAGCCGGTCTTCGCAGATCGCAGTCGAAGGCCCGTGCTTTACGTGTAGTCGCGCTTTACAAGCGCCACCCGATCGGGCGCACGACGACCCGGGCTGAGCTAACCTGCCGGTTCACTCTGCCTTGAAGGGGCGCGGTGCAGCGCCCATCGCGATTCGCGACGCGCAAACGTCAGGCGGCCGCGGTCCATGGCGAGGATGCAGCAGTCCCTGGATGATGTCGGAATGCGCGGTGGCTCCACCACCGCCGAGACGATGGTCAACGGTGCAATCCGTGCTCCATCGTCCACACCGCGATCTGTAAGCGGCTGAACAGTCCCAACGCCCGGAACATGTGCGCTATCTCGTTGGACACGGCTTCGGGCGTCAACGCGAGCCGCGCGGCAATCTCGCGGTTCGAGAGGCCCTCGGTCACGAGGGCGGCAATGTCTTCCTGGAGCGGACTAAGCACTCCTGGGCAATCGTCGCCGGAATTCGGGGGCGGATCAAGGTCGGTACGCATCGAGCCACTCCTCAGCACTGGCCGGCTGGTCTCGTCATCGGAGAACCAGCACGCACTCTCTGCGCGATGCTCCCGGTGGCAGGGCTCAGGCCCAGCAAAAACTGCCGTTCCCCAGGATAGCAGCCAGTGGGAGGAATTACCAAGGGTCTCGCTAGGAATTACCGAGCTCGGTCAGCCGGCAGCGTCGCGCTCGTCCCGATCCTGTCGGAGAAGCTGCCGGGCTTCCGTTCCAACGGTCCGCAGCCGCTGCTCACTGGACGGATGCGTCGGGTGCGTGCGATCCCACTCGCGGATGTCCTCGATGTCGGCGAGGACGATCCGCGCCACAAGCTCCGCTTCCATCACTGTTCCGCCGTCGAGCGTCACCGGCGGCAGCCCGTAAAAGGCGCCGCGCTGCAATCTAGCATCCAGCTCCGCGGCGAGGGCGTCTAATTCGGGCCAATCCATCGCCAACTCCCCATTGAGTGCGCTACGTTTTGCGATGTGATCCGTCGGGCCGCGGTGAACGGATCACACCAGCATCGATGGTGTTCCGGCCCCAGCTCCAGTCTGCGAATCGTTAGCACCATCTCGCGATTTAAGAGGCGCGGTGGAGGATAGTCCAGTAAGCCCGCAGGTGCGACACGTGTAATACATAACGGGTGAGTACACAGTCTGGTTGGCACAGTCTCCCTGCGTAGTGCAACGCGCAGGGCGGTTCGGATCTTCGTCGATGTCGAGCAGGTCAGTTATAGGTCGTACGGGACTTAAATGCGACGTCGCCTGCGGTGGTCACAGATCCAGCGCCCTGTATGAATGGTGCGCCCGGGGCCGAGTCGGGGGAGTCACGGCGCAACGTGTCGTCTCGGGCCCCGGGCACCACGTTAGCGGTGTAGGGGCGGACTGACTCACGGTCAGTGCGGTATCGAACACAGCGCGTCCGTCCGCTTCGACCAGGGGTCAGTGATTACGATGGGTGGTCGATCGCCCACAGGGCAATCTGTACGCGGGTGATAAGTCCCAACGCCCGGAACAGGCCCACTATTTGGTCGGACACGGCTTCGGGCGTTAACGCGAGCCGCGCGGCAATCTCACGGTTCGAGAGGCCCTCGGCCACGAGCGCGGCAACGTCCGCCTGGAAAGTGTAAGCATTCATCGACACCATCAGACGGCAGGTTCAATAGATGTAGGCAGATTGTGTTGCGGCAGCGTGGCGCTCGTTCCGGCCAAGTCGCAGAAGCTGCCGAGCATGCGTTCCAACAGCTTGCAGCCATCTCTCACCGGTCGGATGCGGCCGGTTCTTACGATCCCACTCGCGGATGTGCTCAATATCGGCGAGGACGATTCGCGCCATGAGCTCCGCTTCTATAACATGTCCGCCCTCGAGCGTCACAGGCAGCCCCCGCAAGCCTCCGCGCTGTAATCGGGCTTGCAGCTTCATCGCGAGCGCGTCTAATTCCGGGCAATTCATTGCCAACTCCACGTGGGTGCGTCGGCCTGGTTTGACTCCTACGTTGCGGTGTGCTCCGTCTGCAGGCCGCGATCAAATGTATCCAATGCTCTTCGACCTGCAGCGACAGTCTGCGAGTCGGAGCACCACTGGAATACAAATCGCAGGTTACCAAGCGAGCCGGCCGCGCGGAACATGCAGTTGTGCACTAATTCGGGCGCCCAAAGACACAAGAGACCGCCAGCACGATGAAACCCGGCTCTCTCAGTGCTGGCGGTCTACCGTCCGAGCGCATTCTAACGGTGCACGTTCCAGAAATCGGTTAACGGCTTGACAGTCTAGATGGGGCCACATCACCGTAGCAGTGTGCCGTTGTATACATAGGGGGCTGCCGAGCCATTGCTATGCTGAGATGCCCGTGTGAGCCTCGCGGAGTCCGGGCATGCATGGTTCCGATTCAGGTCCCATGCACTCTCCATGAGCGAACTCCGGGAGGCTCAACCAGAGAACACCGTCGCGGGGCTCGTCGGCACCACGTTGGCGGAGTGGATGTCGACTCCTACCTGAGCCGATTCCGCGAATGATCACGGCTCGGGACAGCTCTGTGCTCCTCGACGTGGTCACAAATCGCCTGCGCACGCCGAGGCATCGGAGCGCTGCCTACGCCACTGTTCAGAAGTAGGGGGAGAGCCAGGCGATGTTCGATGTTCTTCGTAGCACGGGGGCTTGTCCTGTCCTGAGTTGCCCCGGCATCCGACGACGGATCCAGCCTGATTCTCCCCGTGGCCGGCGCCTATGGCGCTCCAGGCACAAGGGACAAGCCCCCGTGCTACGACAGTCGTCCGGCGGATCGTCCCCGCAACTCTGAACACGTCCATCTGGTCGAGAAGCTTCCAACAAACGTCCGACTTCCCTCTAACTGATCTCTGATGCGAGCGTCGGTATGCTCTGGTCGAGGCCGTTTCGGATCCTCCCAGCGATCCGAAAGGCTGTCGAATCCATTCTTTGCAGAGGAGGGATTGACCATGCCCCAATCATGGTCACCGACAGTCGGCGACGAAGTACGCGTGAAATCATTTGGAGAACGTGGGCCTATCGTGCGCATCGAAGGCTCCGGTGATTCGGCCGTGTACGCGGTGAACAGCCGCAGGTATCGCTTTGTTGACGCCGACGGTCAGATCAAGAACACCGCCCTGGAGCCGAGGGAGTGCTCCATCGCCGATCTCGAGCCAATCAGCTAGATAAAGACAGATAAGCCCCGTATTCCCGGGGCTTATCTGGTTCCACGGTGCCCCTGCTGCAGCGCAGGGACACGGTGTCGATCGCACCGCTAACCAAACTGCTCATGTCACGAAGACGGACACGTGCTGCCGGTCCTGGACGGGCACAATCAACCACGGATATGGGTCTGGTATGAAGCACATCTTCGCGCATGTCACAGCCTGGTAAGAGAAGCACGGCCCGTCCCGCCCGGACATCGGCTGACAACGACGTGTCGCCCCCGCCACTGCATCAACCCTGATGACTGGGCCGCCGTGCGCAGAGGTGACTTCTTCCGATCAATGAAGCGCCCTGTTCATCGGTGTTGGTGTGATCGTTCGAGTCCATACGCATCTCTCGGGAGCATGGGACTAGACAGAGCTCGGCGACACGGGCCCAACGCATGGGTCAAGGCCTGATCGATGCGGCGGCTCCGCGCGGTATGGTCTCTGCAGGACAGCGGCATTCCTCATACACGACGCGAGGTGGTGCCATGGAATGGTTGGAGGTGGACAGAGTCGCGGACCAGCTGCATCGCTTGCTCCATCGGGGAGCGTTTCGGGGACTCCCCGGAGGTGGCCGTGGATGCGGTTCATATGATGGATGCGGAGCTGGTGGTTCGGATCACGCTGGCGGATATGGCGCACATCCGCGACTGGGATGTCGCGCATCCGCTTACGCCAATGCCCGATTCTCGCCGACGGGACTTGGCCGAGGCCGGCTATCGACTCCTGGGACTGGTGGAAGCGGTTCGGTCGCTCTGACTGGTCCGGCCATCTGGTATCCTTCTGCACGGGCATGTTTCGCCGGCCCGCTCGTCGGGCTTGGCTTCGGGGCAACACCAGCCTCGGCAACACTTCTTTCGTCCTTGCTGACGAGACCTGCCCAGTACGCGGCAGGTAAGTGCCATGCTCGGCAATTTCGACTTTCTCTCCTATTCGGACGACCGGTTGCTGGACGCGCTCGAGCGTCTGGTCGTTCTCCCAGGGTTGGAGCTGCGTCCCACGCTTGACGAGGCGTCGACGGTGGTGGCCGAGGCGGTGGACGCCGACAAGGTTGACGTCTTTTTGTACAAGGCGAATAAAGACAGCCTGGTGGCGCTGGGCACCAGCGACACACCCATGGGACGCAAACAGCTCGCGCTCGGGCTGGACCGCTTCCCGCGCGCCAACGCCGGACCACTCTGGCGGGTGTTCGAGACGGGCGAGACGTATCGCACCGGCCACGCCGAGCAGGACCCGACCCAGCCCCGTGGGCTGATCGAGGCGCTCGGGGTGTGCAGCCAGGTGCATGTGGCCGTGGATGTGCGGGGCGAGCGGCGCGGTGTCCTGGGGGTCGTGAGCCAGCGCGAGGAGCACTTCAGCGAACGCGATCAGCGCTTTCTCACTGCCGTGGCCGGCTGGATCGGGCTGCTCATGCACCGAGCCGAGGTGGTGGAGCAGCGCGACCGGGAGATCGACCGGCAGGCGCGGCGGGAGGCCGGCGACGAGCTGGCCCGAATCACCCGCCGACAGCAGGAAGTCGCTGCGCTGGTGGCGGAGGGTCTGAGTAACGAGGAGATCGGCGTACGGCTCACGCTGGAGGCCGGCACGGTGGCCAATCACATGGAAAACATCCTGAAGCGGCTCGAGCTGCGGAATCGGACCAGCCTGGCGGTCTGGGCGGTGGAGCGCGGACTGTATCGGTCCGATTGGGGCGAGAACGGATGAGCGCGCCCGACGACGGAAGGGCAATTGGACGACTGGATCGTGAACGGCGCGATTGGCGCTTCGACCTCACGGCGGAAGGGGTAATAGTTACCGAGACCGATGACATCGCACCGGATTCCTGTCGCTCGGTCCTTGGTCAAACCGACTCCCACCGAGCCGCGCCCGGCAATCCGTTGCCCAGCCCGCTGCCTGTGCTGAAACCGTCCGAAGGCGCTCGGCGTCGAGCACGGCCTGATGTTCCGCCTCGAGTCGAAGCTGGGCATCGCGCTGACTCTGCGCGAGACGGAGCTCCAAGTGCTCCTGGAACTGCACACCGTAGGCGATCATGACTTCGAGCAGGAATTGCTGACCGCATCCCTCGAGGTGGGCACGCTCGCGGGCCGATTGGCCGGCGAGCGCCCGATCGAAGCTCTCGAAGTGGAGCGCGATGATGTCCTCGGGCCCGAGTCCTCCGCGGATCAGGTGCTGACTCAGCTGCGAGACCCGGTAGAGCGCATCCTCGCTGCGCGTGGCGATGTAGCCGCGCAGGAGGTCTTCGTACGCGTCGGGGCCGAACTCCGGCTCATCAGTAGCGAGCTGTGCGGCCTGGGAATCAAAAACCATGGGAGGCTTGTTCAGTCGGACGGATGGACGGCGACGGCGCCAGGCGCGTGTCCAAGGCGGGACCGACGGATGCGCCATTGTCGCGGGCTCAGCTTTCGGCCGGGCAGATTCCTCGTGCGGAGCAGGCGCCGCACGGTCAGTCCGCTACCGAACACGGCGCGTCCGTCCGCTTCGAGCACGGTCAGCGGTGCGATCCATGCTCGATCGCCCACGGAGCAATCTGTAAGCGGGAGGTCACTCCCAGCGCCCGGAACAGGCTCGCTATCTCGTTGGACACGGCTTCGGGCGTTAACCCGAGTCGCTCGACAATCTCGCGGTTCGAGAAGCCCTCCGCCACGAGTGCGGCAACGTCCTTCTGGAGGGGTGTAACCATTCATCGACACTATCAGACAGCAGGTTCAATGGATATCGGGTGAGATTGGGCCCTGGCACCGTCACACTCGTCCCGGTCCATTTGCAGGAGCTGCTGGGCATCCGTTTCGACAGCTCGCAGTCGTCTCTTCCCGGAGAGATGCGTCGGGCGCGTCGGGTACCACTCGCAGAGATCCTCGATGTCGGCGAGGACAAGCCGCGCCACGAGCTCCGCTTCCATGACCTTCCCGCCGTCGAGCGTCACAGGCGACAGCCCGCGAAACGCTCCGCGCTGCAATCTGGCCTGCAGCTCCACAGCGAGCGCGTCCAATTCGGGGCAATCCATCGCCACCTCCACATGGGTGCGTCGGGCCCACAATCATGCCGCCTGCTTTCGATCCTACGTTGCGGTGTGCTCCGTGGTGGGTCGGCAGACCACGATTGAACGTATCCGATCGTCTTCGGCCCACCACGCCAGTCCGCGAGTCGGAGCACCACTGCCCAAGATATCAAGCGACCGGGGCGCGCGAACCCATAGATATGCACAAATTGGGGTACGGAAAGCGACTTACGCAGTGTGGAAGGATTTCGGACAATCAGGTTACGAGGGACCTGATACGGCGTTCGAGGACGGCCATTTCATATCAGGGCACCCGACCGGGCAGCGAAATTGGTCTTGGTCAAGGCGGACCCGACTCCGTGCCTGGGCGGGGCGCTGGTGAGCAGGTAGAGCACTGCCGCGCCAAACGGCCGCCGCGTGCTCAGGATTAGCCGAAGGGAAAGCCGGAAAGGCGAAGTGAGGCACGCCCGCCCCGGCTTTCCCGAGCGCCGCTGGGGGGTGGGTCCACCTCCCACGGTACTTAGAGATTACCGAATGGGGACCGCCCCGGTGGGATTTATCGGGTCTCGGGTCCGTCACGACGCCCATACCGTGGACGCCTCGCAGACTTGGTTGCTCGAATCGCTTCTGGCGAACGGAAGCGGTCGCCTTGGACGCCGGTCCTGCCGCCGCCTGCGTCGGCAGTCAAGCGGCCCCGAGCACCACGGCGTGGATGCCGATGCCAGGGGCCGTCTAAGTTCGGCTGCGGAGCTCGGGGTTGACGTGGGCGGGCCGCCTGGTGACTGCCCGCTGCGTGATCGGAATCTCCGCCGCGGCACGTGGGAAATACGCGGGTAGGGGAAGGCCACACCGATCGCTCCTGAGGTTCAGGAGCGATCGGTGTGGCCTTCGGTACGGTCGTGGCGAATGCTGGAGGACTTACGGGTCGAGGATTCCTACCAGCGCGCAGAGCAGGTTGCCCAGCAGGCTGCCCGGGCCCGCTATCGCGTAGATGTCGATCTCGATCGGCCCAATATCAACCACCAGCCCCAGGAGGTTGAGGACGAGCCCGTCGTCCGGTATGAAGAGGCTGAGGATGGGACACGACCCCTCCGGTGCTACGGTGGCTTCAACGTTGTTGAACTTCTCCGAGACTTTCTTTTCTTGCCCGTTCTGCTTCGCGGTACCCTCGACCTCGCCGCTGATGAGCAGCTTATTGCTGCCCTTCTTCGCCTTGACGTCGGTGATCTCGATCTGGCCGTCGAAGGTGCCGACCTTCTTGCCGGACTTGTCCTTGAGGTCCGCCCCCTTCACGTCCTTCTTGATCGTCTTCTCCGCGGCCGGAGCGGCAGCATCGGCGGTTTGCGGTGGGAGTAGGAGTCCGGGGACTATGAGCGCGCCCACGAGGGCTGCAGTCAGAGAAAACATAGTCAGACGCAGTTTCACGTCACTACCTCACTTGGTCCATGAATCGAATGGTTATGAATCGAACGGAGATCCTGCTGAAGAGCAGACTCTACGAAGGCAAAGAATTC
The DNA here is from genome assembly GCA_963765765.1 of uncultured Chloroflexia bacterium. GTDB lineage: Bacteria > Chloroflexota > UBA6077 > UBA6077 > JACCZL01 > CAVXYC01. The sequence goes on from CAVXYC010000001.1 coordinate 318,831, forward strand.
GATAGAGCCGCCGCACCGAGCGCAGGAAGCGCGAATGCGGTTGTAAGAGTGGCAACTAAGGCCAATGCTATTAACCGTAAGCGAATTTACCGACCATCGTGAACTCTCCTCCTTGGGAATCGGATCTGGGACTCGATCTGTTCGTCCCATCAACATTCACGCTACGTGGCCCGATGCTGTCCAAACCTTAAGAAGAGTGGAAGGCTTTCGGACAATTTGGTTACGAAAGGCTTAAGAGCGGGTCCAAGGAGATGGTTAAATGGACCTCAGGCTCTCCCCGACTAGCGACATTGGTCTTGGAGCAAGTCCAAGACGCAGCGTGGCATGAGGAATGCTTATTCGCTTCTTCACGAGCATGAGGTCATTCTTTAGCGGTCAAGGGCATCTCCAGGCTTCCCGAGCGTCAGTGTTGAATGCCGCTTCGGTGCAAAGCGTCGGCTACGGAGGCCGCAATCCGGCGACCTTGCTACCGCGGGGAGGGCCAACGATGACGGCCACGTCGGAGCTGCGTGCAACCATTCTCCTGGTGGAAGATGATCCGGCCCTCACGATGCTCTTAATCGATCGGCTCGGGGCCGAAGGGTACAGCGTTCACAAGGCCGCGAGTGCTGCACAAGCCGTAGAGCTCACTGCTCAGATTTCCCCCGACCTCATTCTCCTTGACCTCTCGCTCCCCGACCAACATGGGCTGGTCTTGTGTGCTGAGCTCAAGGAGAAACACGAGGCTCCGATCATCATTTGCAGTGGAACGAAACACGAGCATGAGGCGATTCTCGCGTTGAAACTTGGAGCGGATGACTTCGTTGCCAAACCCTTCTCGGTCGATGAGCTGGCTGCCCGGATCGAAGTCGTCTTGCGTCGGACAAGGCCTCCCACCGGTCCGGAATTGGACGGTCTCGAGGACATTGAGCGCGTCGGCGAGCTCGTGATCGATCGGGCCGGATACGTGATCACTGTGTGCGACGAGCCGCTCAAGCTCACCCCGACGGAGTACCGGTTGCTGTGCACACTGGCTCACCGGCCCGACCAGGTGCTCTCCCGCCAGGAGCTGACCGAGGCACTCTGGGGTTACTACGATGTAGGCGTGAGCCGGTCACTTGACGTGCACATCCGCCGCCTGCGTGCGAAGCTGAAGGCCTGCGCAGGGGACGCCCCGGACATTGTTACGGTGCGTGGGTTTGGCTTCAAAATCACCTGCAACCCTCAACGTCAAACGGAAAACGGTCGTTTTCAGGAGGCTCCGATCAGCCCGTGGGCGGCCGATAAAATCCGTTTAGGGGCCGGATGTGCCAATCTTGCCTCCTCTCCGCATAGCCCGGTGGTTGCTCTCAGGGTGCGGCAGAGCGTTCGCCGCGCCAGTCCTCCCGGCGTCGGACGGCTAACCCGATCGTGGAAACACGACGACGCTCCCGATGGCACCGACCGAGGCTGCTGGCACAGTCCTTTCCGGCGCGCACGCGCTATCGTCACCGCATCGAGGGCGGCGATCAAAAAGCGGTTCCCCGGGTGCCAACGGCCAGAGCCGCTTTACTCAATCTCATTCGAATCCCATAACCCAGGAGTGGCGACAATTGTTCGGGTCCGAACGGTCGCAGGGCTGGTGTGCATGAGATCCGTAACCGACGAGGAGCGACAAAAGTTTGATGAATGACTCCGTGTGGACAGAACCCGCGAGTGAGATCGATCCCGATGGGCGGATTCGAGCAGCGGTTCGCCGGCACCAGCTGACACCGGAGCAGGTGCCCGATTTCATCCACGCTTGCGCGGACCTGGACGACATCTCCTGCTCGCCTGAACAGCTCAGGGCCTACGTCATGACGCTCGTCGACCACCCGCCGTTGGACTGATCGCTCTCGATATGGAACAGCAGACCCGGTTGCCAGCCCACGTCAGAGTGTGATCTCGACCACGTGACCTGGTCTCACCACGAACTCGGGTTGAGCGCCGGCTAGCACCTAGAACTCAGCGCGAACCGCCCAGACCGGGCGTCAGCACACAGGCCACAACCGTCCGCTCATGCACACCGAGTCCCGCACAGCGCGGTGCACGACCTCCATACCCATGCCTCCTCAGGATCTGAGGGACCACGGGGCCGCCCAGGGCGACGTTCACGATTCTCTCGTGCGGGCTCGAAGCGCCAGGTACTGATGCCGATTGCCGGGCGGGGCCAATCTCGGGAGCGGGATCGTGGCACCAGGCACGAACGGCCTGCCTGTCCCGGGTCCTCCACCGCTATCCTAGCGCCAGCGCACCGGCCTGTTGCCGCGCATTTTCATCGGTGTTGGCGCGCCCCGGGCGCATGGGCATCTCGGCATGACAAGCGGCCGGCAGGGCGAAACGAGCCCAGCGAAAGTGTGTTCACGAGAGGTACGAAGGATCTGCACGGACATCGCCGACAGCGATCATGCTGTGGGGTCGCTGGCTTCTGAGGTAGCACGAACACGTCTCCGCTGCCGTAAACGCTGTGACGCGAATGGAGCGACGCGCCTGGCTTAGTGCCGACGTCGCGGTACGACAATGCGGCCATGGACTGGCGAGATGAGCGTCTCCAGGAGCTCCTCCGCGCGGGCAAGCGCTATGACGAGGCCGAGCGGATCATCCGCGAGGAAGCTCTGGAGCTGAAGAAGCAGAGACGGCGCGAGCAACGTGGTAAACGCGCAGCAGCGGACCCGAGGGCGCGAATGCCTGCCGCAGACACAGTAGAAGAGCGAAGCGCTCCGGGCGAGGAGGATCGGTAATCCGGTCGGTCAGGGCACCGTCGTTCTTCTTCCGACCGGCGTCCTAGCCGCGCCGAGATGTACGCGGCTAACGTGCTTTCGACGACCGAGCGGCTTCGAGCCTCAGGAGACGCTGGATGCGGTCGGAGTACCCGGTGGCTTCACCAATGAGGCGACGATGCACAGCAGATCGTCCAGGTCGAACGGTTTGCACAGGAATGGTCCGGCGGCGAATGCACCGAATTCGCGCGTGAGCTGCTCAACGAGGGTCAGGCCGGCGGACATGGGCACGATGGGGATGCCGGGCCACAATCCGCGTTCCCGAAGATCGTGCAGGAGCTCGACCCCATTGCGGACCGGCATGCGGAGGTCCAAGAGCACGAGTGCCCGGTGGTGTGGCTTCGATCCGCCTCAGCGCCTCGACACCGTTGTCGGCTGTGTCGGTGGCGTAGCCCTCACTCTCCAGCACGTCGACTAACACCGATCGGATCGCAGCGTCATCGTCGACGACGAGGATCAGTGCGCCTCGGACGTCATCATCGAGGGCCATAGGTCGGCTTCACTCCACTCCAAAAGGTGCCAGGGGCGGCTGCGAAGGTATCCGGAAGGCGCGAGCTTTGTCAACCGATTAGGCGGATGCGATATCTGGTTAGACCCGGCTCCGTTCGTCAACGAGGGCCGCTTTGCCATCTGAGTACATCACAGACATGTCATTCGGATGACGCGATCGTGCCAATGGGTATGACCAGATGGGTGGCCCTTGCTCCACCGATAAAGCGACTACTGGAACATCGAGCATGTGTAGACCAGCCGGCACGTCGTCTGCGAAAGCGATCCCGCCGTGCCGAGAATTGCTCAGACATTCGTTCGTGAACCAGAGTCGCTGACGCCCGAACAATACCAACGGCGGGTTACTCAGCTGGCCTGGGCGTACGTCGCCCTCTTTCTTTTCTCCCTTATTGGAGCGATATTGCTTGTCTGGCACGGCCAGCTCTTTGTCGGGCTCGCGCAGCGCTCTAATGTGGAGACACTGACGCTGGCTTTCTTTCTGGTGTTCTTTGCCTATATCGCGGTCATCAGCGCGCCGGGAGCCTGGGGCGCGCTGAGGGTGCTTCGATTCGATCTCGAACGCCATTGGGCAGGCGATCCCCTATCGGTGGAGCAAAAGATGGCCGCGCGCCTCGGGCCGCCTCGCGCCGAAGCCCCGATCGCCGCGTTGAATCGTCTACTGGAACGAGACGGGATGGACGGCCAAGCATTCGATCTCGCGATCACGGACACCGCCGGCAGCCAGGGAAGCATCCGCGTCGATGGGGCGCAGATGACGCACTTTTCGAAATTCGGAGAGGGATCCAATTCCCTGCTCGCGTTCGTTGTGCATCAGGTCAATTCACTCATCACGCAGCGCGGCGAGCAGAGCCGGCTCGACGTGGTGGAGTGGCAAACCATTGACGACGAAAGCGCCCAGAAGTACCTGAGCTCCGTGCACTTCGCCCGGAACCTCGAGCGCACGCTTAACGCCGGTGAGCTGTGGCCCAAAACCGTCTTAACTGGTGACGAGTGCTGGAGCTGGAGCGACGTCTCACGGCGGTCTGCCCTGCACTCCGATCGGAGGGTTTCCTGCCGGATTGGGAATTCAGCGGCGAGCACAAGCTGCCTATCATCCCCGAGCCGCTTGGCCTGGTATCCCTTCGGGCGTTCGGAGCGGCGCGTGGACCCACTGGCATCCATGGGATGCGCAGTCATCGTGGTTGTTGGCATTGTGATCATTCTCGGGCTCTTCATCCTGTTCCCACCATGGGTCCCGGGCGTGTGAGCGGAGTCGATCGTTGACAGTCCGGGGCATGATCCTGATCGCTCTATTGGCGCTGATGAGCGTGGGCTGGTTGCTTCAGTGCACGGGTCCAAAGCCCGAGGTCCAGGCAGTGACCGTCCGCGAACCGGCCCAGCCGGGTCTCCCCTATCAAGTTGACGTTCAGGTGCGGAACACCTGGCGAGGGCACGGAGAGATGCAAGTTCAGGTTGAGCTGAATGACCAGGCGACTGATCGCCGCTATCAGGGACAGCAGAACGCCACGCTTGATGCGATGGAGTCGATTAATGTGGTTGTGCCCATCCACGCCCAGCCCGGCAACTACGAGCCGCGAGTGGAAGTGGTGTATCCGCCGCGATGACCAGCAATCGCCGGGCCCCGTTGCTATGAGGACACAAGCCACCGTCAGCGCTCGCGATTGACTTTTGACCCTGTCATGCCGAGGGCGAAGCCGGCGGGCCACTTCGATTACAGCGCGCTCCGACGTCCGGGAATGCCTCGACCGTCTCGTCAACACCCCTTCGCCGGCTGTCCTCTCAACCGTAGCATCTGGTCATCCTGAGCCGCGACGGTCATCCGCCATCACCGCTGTCCGGGGATCGTTTCTTGGCCCGTGCCTCGGCGTAGTGTTTTGAGGAATGAGACCAGGTCACTCAGCTCCTCGCTCGGCATCGTACCGGCGTAAGCAGGCATGCTCCCCCGTCCACGGAGAATCGTCTGAACCAGCGTGGCATCGTCATACCGGCCGCCCACGTTGGTTAGATCGGGGCCCGATTGGCCGCCAATATCGCCGACCGCGTGCCAGCTTCGGCAGCCAGTTGTCCTCGGCATGACCCCATTAGAGAGAGGCCGGGCAAAGGGAACGCCCGCGCACCCTCGTACGTGTCCTCTGCCGCTGGCACGCACGCTGCAATGGGAGCGTCACCCCGAGGACACGACCATGTTGAACTTAATTGAACCACCCGCTCCCGAATCGCCCGAATACACTGAAACGAGCATTACCGATCGGCTACGAGAATTGGACACGGAGCTGGCGGAGATTGACCGCCGTCTCGCCGATCTGCCTCTGACCGATTGGCTCGATCCGCGATCACTGGCCGCCGCGGACCGCCATGAGCTCCGATACCGACGGACGCGGCTGGAAGCTGAGCGGGCGGACCTGCTCCGCCTGATGTATCGGCCCGTGTAGTGATCGGTGATCGGTCAGTTGAGACCGTTGTAGTAGGAGCCGGACCGGCGGGAAGCGCTACCGCCACACTCCTCGCGCAGGCGGGCCACGAGGTAGTGCTTCTCGATAGTGCGAAGTTTCCGCGCCACAAGCCGTGCTCCGAGTTTGTAAGCCCCGGTACGGAGCGACTTCTCACCCGGTTCGGTGCAGCGGATCTGATTGCGCACGGAGGAGGTCGCCCCCTGAAGGGCATGGTCGTCCAGGCTCCCAATGGTGATCGTTTTCAGATGGAGTATTCGTCGAGCGGCTCACGCCGAGTGGCGTTCGCCATCCCGCGGTTGCGTCTCGACGCGACCTTAGTAGACACAGCACGATGCAATGGGGTGGAAATTCGGGAGCATCTTCGCGCCTGTGCTTTCCATCGATCAGCCCACGGCGTTCACACGCTCACAGTGAGAGACCGTGATGGGGAAACAGGTCAAATACACGCCAGACTTGTCATCGGCGCCGACGGTCGGCATTCGCTCGTTGCGCGCTCGTTGAACCTGCAGCAGGCTGTGAAATGGCCGAACCGTCTTGGCCTGGTGACCCACTACGGAAACGTCCCCTGGAGTGCGAACGAGGGAATGATGAGCGTAGGGCCCAACGGATACCTCGGCGTTGCTCCGATAGCGCCGGACGTGGTTTCAATCGGACTCGTCGCCCCAATGCCTCAGGCTTCCCTTGGGTCGCCCGGAGATGCGTTTGAGTCCGCGGTTCGTGATTATCCGACGCTAGCGCGACTGCTTGCGAGAGGCGAGCGAATGGAACCGGTGCGCGGGGTTGGCCCGCTCGCCCATCGCGTCAGCGCAGTGGCCGGACCAGGTTTTCTCCTGGTTGGGGACGCGGCGGGCTTTCTGGATCCGTTCACAGGGGAGGGCATTCACCGAGCGCTTCGCGGAGCCGAGCTAGCCGCGAAAGCTGCGCATCAGGCGCTACAACGCCCCGGACCTGTGGTGAATCCGTCACCGGTATATGAGCGCTTGCGCCAGCGTGTGTTTGGAGCAAAGGAGCGACTCACGATGCTCATTCAAATCTTCGTTCACGTGCCGACGTTGATGAATTACGTGGTCGCCCGGCTGCGTCGTCGTCCGGATCTTGCCGCGGAGCTCAGCAATGTTCTCGGCGATCTCGCACCAGCTCAACGGGTGCTCAATCCGACGTTTCTCACTTCTTTGCTGGGTCCCTGAATGGCCACGATTCGATCGAGCACAGCGCCATCTCGTGGCACCAGGGCAGAATACGAGCCGCACGGTGTGCACACCGAGATTCACATTCGCGCCCCGTCCGCGGTGGTCTTTCGGCTAGCCGCGGCAGTCGAGCATTGGCCGGTGTTGTTGCCACACTATCGTTCCGTCAAAATCGTCCGCTCCGACGGACGGCGTCGATTGGTCCGGATGGCTGCGCACCGGGACGGAATCCCGGTGCGCTGGACATCGATTCAGGTGCTCCATCCTGACCAGGACCGTATTGAGTACCTGCATGTGGCCGGCATCACACGTGGAATGGAGGTCGCCTGGGTACTCCGGCCCACGGATAGCGGAGTATGGGTTCGCATAAGCCATCGATTTCACCCACGCTGGCCACTCATTCCATCGGTCCTGGTGGACTGGGTGGTCCACAGGTTCTTCGTCAACGCGATCGCGACAAAGACGCTCTTACATATAAGAAGGCTTGCGGAAGCAGAAACTCCGACAGCCACCGATGTGGGATCTATTGAGTACGGCGATCGGTGAAGCCCCCAGCCTCCAAGCCGCGACCGTGAGCGAGCGGTTCCCTCCGCGATTATCGCGGGCCCCAGGTTCGGAGAAAGGAATCGCTCGCTCACGGTCGCGGCTCGGAGGCTGGCGAATCGGGCGGCTGCTCCCAGACGCTAATGGACGGCTTCCGCGCATGGGCCAGAATGCCGAGCCCGTCCAGCACCTCGCGCGTCTCACAGCTCACGAAACCTGACCTAGCCAACGTTACGCTGAGTCCGCGCGGAGTAAAGCGGCCATGCAGGCGACTGAATAGCCGCCAGAGAGATGATGCCAGCAGGTGCCTTGGCTCTCGCTTGAAGCTGAAGAGCTGACGAATTGGCACCGGGCGACGATGAGGCTCCATGAGCATGATGTGCCCTCCCGGGCGCAGTACTCGACGGATCTCGAACAGTGCTCGCCTGCGATCGGGCAACAGGTAGAGCAGACTGTGACCGGTAATGACGTCGACACTGCAATCCAGAAACGGTAGCCGGCCAGCATCCGCGCACATCCAAGTGATCGGCAGTGCATCCTTGCCATGCGCTGACCTGCGTTGGGCCTGGTGCAGCATGCGGGGCGCTAGATCCAGCCCTACGACCAGTGCGTTGGGACGCGCACGAGCCAGCTCAATCGTGGATCCGCCGGGGCCGCACCCGATATCAACCACGCGGAGCGGCGCATCGGTCGGGAGCATTTCTGCCAGCTCACGGCAGCTCGATTGCCACCTGGGCTGAGTCGTGAACCAGCGATAGAGCTCCGCTCCGAGGTTGAAGACCCATGCGACGTTGTGCCGCATACCGTCAACCCTTTGCCGGGTAAGGCTTCAGAATGTGGGGCATGTGTGCGGTCCTGCGCGCTGCAGTTCAGGCAATGGCTAACTGGCGGTCTGTCACACGACTATGGCTCACCTGAAATTGTGCTCGCAATTCGCAGGGCATGATTGATGCCTATTCGGCTGCATGAATGCCCGGCGCGTGGCCATTACCGGTATCGGGGTCGTCTCCCCCATTGGCAATAGCGCGACCGAACTGTGGAGCGGCGCCTTAGCCGGCCGATCGGCCGTTCGACACATCACCCGCTTTGATCCGAGTCCGTTCCGATCTCGGATCGCGGCGGAGATCGATGAGTTACCCTTCGTGTGCGGCGCATCTACGAAGCGCGCACGGCGACTCGATCGTTTCTCCAAGCTTGCCGTCGCGGCCGGCCTCCAAGCATGGAATGACGCCGGCATCGGGCCATGCTCCGCGGATCTGCGGGACCGCATCGGCGTGTCGCTGGGAAGCGCTCTGGGAGGCGTGGCTTCCGCGGAGGACGAGCACACTGACTTCGTCCATCAGGGCGTACGAAGCGTCAGCCCCAGTCTGGCGCTCTCGGTCTTCGGGGCGGCCGGGTCCACCAATCTGGCGATGGAGCTGGGGCTCCATGGGCCGAATACCAGCAATTCAAACTCGTGCGCCTCAGGTGCAGTGGCAATCGGTGATGCACTGGCACATATCCGCTCTGGGCGGGCCGATATCATGCTCGCGGGCGGGGCGGAGGCTCCTCTTGCTCCGCTCACCTTCGGGGCGTTCTCCGTAATCCGGGCCCTTTCCGAGCGGAATGAGGACCCAGAACACGCAAGTCGGCCGTTTGATCGAGACCGGGACGGTTTTGTGATGGCGGAGGGAGCAGCCGTTCTCGTGCTAGAGGAATGGGATCGCGCCGCTCATCGGGGAGCCCACGTATACGCGGAGCTGGTGGGCTACGCCACAACGAACGACGCCTACCATATGACGGTGCCCAGGCCAGACGGCGCGCAGGCGCGGCAATGTATGGAGCGTGCTCTTGTTGACGCGCACCTGACCGTGCAGGATGTCTCTCTCGTTTCGGCGCATGCGAGCTCCACTATGCTCGGCGATCGAGCGGAAGCGTGCGCCCTGGAACAGCTCTTCGGCGATTGCCGCCCTGTTGTATTCGCCACGAAGGGCGCCCACGGGCACGCGCTGGGCGCCACGCCAGCCATTGAAACAGCCATCCTTGCATTGGCACTACAGCATCAATGCGCTCCCCGGACCGTCAATCTCGCCCATCGGGACGGCGACTGTCATCTCTCGCTCACCGATTCCGCAACCCGCGTTTCCGCCCGATATGCGCTCAAGAACGCATTCGGGTTTGGCGGGATCAACGCCTGCCTGGTACTGGCAGCCTAGAACAGGGGCCCATGAGCCTGGCCCATGTGGAGGCTCCATGGCCCACTCGGGCCCCGCTCACGTGCGGGATTATCAATTGCAGAAAGGCACGGTGCGTGCGGGCGTCCATCCCGCAACCGTACGAAAGGCTCTGACCTAGGAAAGCGAGGGGCTCTGGGCCGCGTGCCCGCGGGAAGAGAATCGATCATATCTAACGCGCCTTCGGTGCTTGTTGTCGATGACACAGCAGATATTAGGAGCCGACGCCCGCGGCGGGTGTGCTTGGGCGCAGGTCCTGATAGTTCCCGTAACGCCCTATTGACTCGGTTGGAAGCACCAGCGATGGCTGTGCCGGACGTATAGCGTCGCGAACGCAGTGAGTCTCCGAAGTCCATCCTGTCCGCATCGACCGCGGCTACTTCCATCTCTACACCGAGTAGACTCTCGGGACATTAGGCAATCCGGAGGCAAGCGTGTGAAGCTGGTCCAAATGCCAACCGACCTGCTGCACCTTGATGAAGCTGAGCTTTCGGCCGTGGGCGTTGCCCCGAGGCTATTGGAGGCGTTCCGCTTGTACCTGCCGCGTGCCCTGGATGATCGACGCGGCGCGGCGATGTTGGCACCGCCCTCAGCCCGAACCCGCGAGCTCCTAATGGTCCTTGCGCGACGCGTTGGCGCAACGCTCAGGGACGAGAACATCCGGTTACGCGAGCGGGGTGGCGACCTGCGGAGTGGACGCAAGAAGCTCTGCTACCTGCCGGGCCGGGCGGTGCCCAACGCGCTGCACGATCCGATCGCGCACCGAGCGCTGACGCATGAGGCGGCCTGCTTCATCCAGGATTTAGAAACGGCCTGGCCGGAGGATCAAATCGGCCGAAAGCCATTCGCGCCGACTGCTGTACTTGCCTTAATCGACGAGCGATGCGCCGCCGGGCGGCCTACGTTCATAACTGCCGACCCGGCACGGCTACCGAGTCGAGCTCGAGCGCGACTTACGTACCCGCTTGTGGATCCTGGAGATGTGCTGACTCCACGGCTCCTGGCGGCGATCATGGAGGAGCCATTTGGATCTTTCGGATGGCCCCTCATCGCAGTTGGCAGATCGACCGCAGGCGGCTGCTGATCCTCCGGGCGTGCCTGCGGTCGAAGTATTTATGCGCCCGTGTCGGACGCAAGTCCCCCGGCTCGCGCGGCGGACAGCCGGCGCCCAAGGAGACCCCGCGGGGCCACGAGCGCCGAGACTCCAAACATCCCGGAAAGTGTCAACACGATGACGCCGGCAGGGGCTACGGCCACATAGTAGGCGACGTACAAACCCAATGCCCCGGCCAACGCGCCGATCGCGGCTGCCACCAGCATCACGTTCTTCAGGCTTCGGGCCCAGAGCCCCGCAGTGGCGGCCGGTGTGACAAGCGTGGCGATGGTGAGAATGACGCCGACGACCTGCACGCCGACGATCACCGTTCCGGCGACCGAGATCAGCAAGATGAGATCGATGAGCCCTGTCGGTAATCCGAGCGCTATCGCGGAGGTTCGATCAAAGGTAGTGAGCACCAGCGGCCCTTTGAGCAGCCAGATAGTGGCGCACAGCACCACCACCAGGCCCACGCTCAGCGCCAGTTCCGCCGGGCCTATGCCGAGCAGGTTGCCAACCAGCGCCGCCCCGACATCGCGCGAGCGGACGCGGAAGAGGCCCACCAGCACCACGCCCAGTGCAAACATCCCGACGAAAGCGATCCCCACAGCGCTGTCCTCCGCAATGTGGCTTCGCCCTTGGAGCAGCAGGATGAGCGCCAGTGTGAGCATCGCGCCCGCGGCGGCTCCGATCACGACGTCCACCCGGAGAATGGCAGCCAGTACGACGGCCGGAAAGATCGTTTGGGAGAGGGCGTGCGCCAGGAAGGTGAGATTCCGGTGCACCACAAACGGCCCAATCAGACCGCATGCCAGGCCCAGGAGGACCACCTCTACCAGACCATTGCGCATGAACGGTAAGGCGAGCGGATCGAGCACGACGCCGATCATGTGGCGGGCCGCGCCTCGCGGAGCTGGCGCCGCAAGCGGCGTGCGGTGAGGAGAGCAGGGATGCCCGCACGAGGCGACACGATCAACGTCACACCGAAAAGGCCGACCGCGGCGAGCACCACGGCGCCACCGGAAGCAACGGGGTAGTAATACGAGACATACAGTCCGATCCATCCCGCCAACGTGCCGAGGCCTGCGCTGACCAGCATTTGCTTGTGCACGTGGTCTGTGAGCAGACGCGCCGCCGACGCCGGGACGATCAGCAACGCCGTGACCAGCAAACTCCCCACTGCCGCGAGGCCGGAGATGACCGCCAGAGCAATCAAGGCATACAGGACCGCGTCGAGCAGACGCACGGGCAGGCCGAGCGCGGTCGCGGACGTCGGATCGAACGAGGCCAGCACGAGTGGTCGATAGAGCAGCACGATCGCCACGAGGGCAATGAGTCCCGCGACAGAGCTGATGAGGATGTCGCTCTCGTTCACGGCCAGGACGTTGCCAAATAAGATCTCTGTCAGGTCGTTGAAGTAGCTACCGGTGGCGCTGATCATGGTCAAACCGAGCGCAAACATGGCCGTAAACACCACTGCGATCGATGCATCCCCTCCCAGCCATCTTGTTCGTGCCAGCAGGCCGATGGCCCAGGCGGAGATCAATGCCGCCAGCAGTCCCCAGAGCTCGAAGCTCGTGCGCGTCAGAAATCCGACCACGACGCCTGGGACGACGCAGTGCGCCAGCGCATCACCGATGAACGACAGCCCCCGCAGGACGACCAGGACACCGACCGCACCGCATGCCAGGCCCACGAGCGTCACCTCGATGAGTGCCCGTCGGGTGAGCTCGAATTCGAGCGGCCCCAGCAGCACACCGATCAACTCCACGATGCACCCGGGGTGTTAGGCGCGATGTCCGCCCACCGAGGCCGGTTCGTGGTGGGCGTCGCCGAAGAACGTAGCCAGCTTTTCCGCCGGTACCCCGCCCCACGCCTGTGCGAGCGCCTGCGGCGTAAGAACCTGCTGGGGACGCCCGAGCGCTACCACGCGCCCATTGAGGAGACAGAGTCGATCGCAGACCTCCGCCGCCTGAGCGAGATCATGAGTCGCCATGACGAGAACCTGTCGCGATCCTCGGAGATCGGCCAGGAGGTTGAGAATAACTGCCTGGGTGCTCTCGTCCACTCCCGTGAGAGGCTCATCCAGCAGCATGACGTCGCCGCCCTGCGCGATCGAACGAGCCAGAAAGACACGCTGCTGCTGGCCGCCGGATAGCTCAGAGATCTGCGCGCGTCGATTTTCGGCCATGCCGAGCCGCTCCAGCGCATCCAGCGCGATCCGCCGGTCCGTCGCATCGGGACGCCCAAAGAGTCCCAGCCGACCCTGCCGTCCGAGGAGCACGACGTCCTCCACGGTAATCGGGAAATTCCAGTCGACGTCGCTACGCTGTGGTGTGTAGGCCACGCGAGCGCGCATCGTCCGATCGAGAGACCGACCATCGAGCGTGACCTCGCCGGCCACTTTGCCCACGAGCCCCATGATTCCCTTGAGCAGCGTACTCTTCCCCGAGCCGTTCGGCCCGAGCAGACCCAGCAGCTCGCCGCGCGGACAACGTACTGAGACGTCTTCGAGCGCCAGGCGCGAACCGTAGGCAATCCGTAACTGGCTGACTCGCAGGCCATCATCAGGGCACGGTGCGGACGATGCCACTACTTGAGGGCGTCCACGATCGTCTGAGTGTTGTATTGCATCATCGTGATATACGTATCGCCCTGGCTCCCTTCCGGCCCCAGTGAATCGCCGAAGAGATCCGTCACGACCTTGACGCCTGCCTGCTGGGCGATCTGCTGCTCGAGCCTCGGGCTAAGACTCCGCTCGGTGAAGATCGCTTTCACCTGCTGGTCTTTGATCTTCTGGATCAGCATCCGAGTCTCCGAGGCGGACGGCTGTGCCTCAGTACTCAAGCTGGGAATGATGGATCCGATGAACTCGAGACCGTAGCGATCAATGTAGTACCCAAATACGTCATGGTTGGTGACCATCTTGCGCTGACTCGCCGGAATTGTGGAGATCTGCTGTTGTATCTGGGCATCGAGCTGATCCAGCAGGCCGCTGTAGTTCTGCGCGTTCACCCCATAGCTCGAGGCGCCTTCTGGATCGGTCGCGCTGAGCGTATCGCGGATGGCGCCGACCATCCTCTGAACGTTGGTCGGGTCGAACCAGACGTGCGGGTCATCGCCGCCCTCCGACTCTTCCCCCGCGCGAACGGTCAGGACCGCGGTCTCGGCAAGGTTCACGATAGGTACGCCTGGACGGGTGTTGTAAGCGAGATCATCCAGCCAGCTCTCCAGCCCGACGCCGTTGTAGAAGACCACGTCAGCCTGAGCAAACTTGCGCGCATCCTCGGCGGTCGGCTGGTAGTCGTGCGCATCGGCATCCGCGGGCAGGATGCCCAGCATGTTGATGCGGCTCATACCGACGTTTCGCGTGAAGTCCTGAACCTGGGTCGTCGTAGCAACCACGTTGAGTTTCTGCGCGGGCGCGTCGTCGGCCTGAATATTCAGAGACGGAAGAACCAGGCCGATCACCACTACGGCCGCGGTAACTCCCCATTGCAACAGGCGAACCGTCATATCTCGCATCTCTCCCCGTTCGCTTCCATGAGCCTGCACATTCCTCAGCCACAAAGCTCACGTAGCGTCGGTCGCGCGTGTCGCGTCCTACAGCGGGCGCGAAGTCAATGAGACCCGCTCTCAACGATACACTATATCAATACCTTCTTGAAGGGCGTGCGGGCGCTATACTCGCGAGTGCGGGTATCTCCCGCTGCCGGGAGGCATCATGAGATCGGCGGAGAAAGCGCCGCTGCCCGAGGGCCGCGCCGCGGACATACTCGAGCGTTTGGCGGAGGAAGGCCATCGGCTCGACCGGCCCGCGCCAGGCGCTCGTTCAGCTTCTCGCCGATCGCGATCATTTATTTACCGCTCAGGAAGCCTGGGAGCAGGTTCAGGCCACCGGACTGCAGGTTGGCCGAGCCACGGTATTCCGGACACTCGATCTACTTGCCGAGCTTGGTGCGCTCGATCGCGTGCACGAGGGAGATGGCTGCCATCGGTATATCCTATGTGCGCCCGCCCACCACCATCATCTCATGTGCACCGAATGCGGGCGTGTGCAGCCCTTTGCGGCGCCTGAGGTAGAAGCCATAATTCGTCACGTCGCACAGGAAGCGAACTTCGAACCGCTGACGCACCACCTTGAGCTGGTAGGCCGGTGTGGCGACTGTACGCCCCGCTCTGAAGCGTCGAAGCAATAATTCAATGTGGTCCCGCTAGCAGGATCCGCATTCCGCTGGCGAAAGTCCAGCGGATTCATGGCTTGGGCCTGACCTGGCGGGAGCGAGAGATGAGCCGATTACGGTACGCCCTCTGTATCGATCCGAGATCGATACAGAGGCCACCGACCCTAATCTGGGAGCTATGAACTCCGGGGTCCCGAAGGTGTCACTCCGCTCTGCCGACTATGGGCCACGTTTAAGAGGCGGTCGCCGCACAAGAGGTTCGCGACGGGCTTCCGGGATGTTGGTGCCCCTGGTTATCGGGCTGATGTTTCTGGTGAGCTGGGTCACTGGATTGGGTCCGTTTGCCATCTGGTGGTTGACAAACACTGAGCCGCCATCGGTCTCATTGAGCGGCCCGACGGGACCGGTGCGCGGTGTGGTACAGATTGACGTCAAGCTCAGCCCAGCCGATCGGGCGAGCATCGTCCGTGCCTTCGTTGACGATCAACCTATCTCGGTGCAGCGTCCTCTGACGGTCGATACGGCGGCCGGTGAAGATGGCCTGCATCGCCTACGGGTCCAGGCCGAGGACACGTCTCGACTCCGCAATCAGTCCGAGGCCGAGTTAACGCTGCGTTCTGATAATACGCCGCCTCGACTGCGCATGGAGCTCAGCTCGGACGCCGTGGACCAGGGGGGGACGCTGCTACTTACCGTGCGTGCAAACGAACCCAGCACCACCATGGCTTTGTTGGACGGTCAGCCATTGGAGCTCCAACACGAGGCCGACGTCGACTGGGCCGTCGTCGGGATCGGCCCCGACACGGCGGCACAGTCGATCCCCATCGTGATGCGCGCCACCGACCAGGCCGGGAATGTCGCGGAGCAGACGAGCTCCGCCCGAGTGGCGACGCATCGGTTCACCGAAGACCGGGTTCAGGTCCCTCAACGACTGGTGGCCCTCCTGGAAGCACGGATCCGTGCCGAGGAAGATGCGCACCTGGCGCCCGCCTATGCCCGACGTTCTCCTGTGCGCCTCTGGTCCGGTCCATTCGCGGTGCCGGTGCGCGGCACGATCATCACGGAGTTCGGGGAGATCCGCTCGTACAACGGCGGACCCTTCGAAGGACACCACGCCGGCGTGGACTTCGCCGTGTCAGCCGGGACACCGGTCACGGCGCCAGCGCGCGGAATTGTGGCGCTGGCGGATCCGGTCGCGTTGCGGGGCAACGTGGTCATCCTGGATCACGGACTGGGCGTCTTCACCACCTACGCACATCTATCATCCATTGTCGTGAAACCCGGTGATGAGATCCAGCGCGGGCAGGCGTTCGCAAGCGTGGGCAGTACCGGCCTTTCGGAAGGGCCTCACCTCCATTGGGAGCTCTGGATCGCCGGGCAGAACGTTGACCCGCTGCCCTGGACTCGACGCGCATTCCCCTGAACCGATGCGGATTCCGAGCTAACTTCCTGTGCGCCAGGTGTCCGAATTCGGCACCTGGCTTCACCCTCTAGGCGCCGGGCGGAAGGACAGAGGGAGTTGAAGTGATGCGCGGCAGACAAGCTCAATCCCGCATTCGTACCCGGCCTCTCCGCCCTGGATGTTCGGCTCACCGACGAGGACCGCGATTGCATACATACCGGTGATGACCTCAGCGAGCTGGCTGCACAGCCTCTCGTCGAATGAGGAGTGGGCGACGGCCACTCCCCGGCCGTCAGCTTTGAGACGGAGACTTACTCAATTGACACCATCGTTGTGATCTTGCCGGAATTCGTCCCTGGTCGCTGGTGGGAGCATCTGCTGCACAACCAGACCGCCCTGCTCCTCAAGGCCGTACTGCTTTCCCACCCGGGGGTCATCGTCGCGAGCATCCCTTAGCATCTCCAGCCGGCCGTGTGGCGAGTCGAACAACTCTCGCGGCGGAGTCTCAGAGAGCGCGGCTTATAAGGACCGCGTTCCCTGAGACTGACTCAACGTCCTGTTACGCTTGGCTACGCATGGGCACGCATCTTGCGTCATGCGCCGACACGGACTCGGCGCCGAGCGTCGAGTTGTAGAAGGTGCTTGAATGGTCCCCGCACATCCTGCCGGCGCCGCTTCTCGAGCGCTGAGCAACGGCGAGTCACGTTACTGCAACGTCTCTGAGGCGGCCGCCCTGCTCGGTGTGAGCCGAATGACAATGTCACGTTGGATCCGAGACGGCCGCGTACCCGTAGCTCGCCTCGGTCACCGAACGATTCGCATACGGCGCGAGGACCTGGACCAGCTTCTCCACGACGCGGGGAGTCCCGTTCAGTCTCGACTTGACCGCATGCCCGGTGAGTTGCCTTCGGGTGGCCTTGAAGGGGAGCGCGCAATCTGGAGCGGCCTCGAAGAGGCGGACCACTTCCTCCACTTGTACGAAGAGGACGCTGTGCTCATTGACTCGGTCGGTGAATACATTGGCGCGGTCCTGCGCGCGGAAGGCGCCGGAATCGTGATCGCCACAGCCGCCCACCGCAACGGGATCGAGTCGCTATTGCGGGCAAATGGGCTGAATCCCGACGAAGAGCGTGCGGCGGGCCGTTACGTCGATCTCGACGCAACCGAGACTCTGGAACGCTTTCTGGTGAACGGCCAGCCGGACGCCGATCGGTTCAATGAGGTGATCGGCTCTGTCGTTGAGACGGCCGCGGCGGGTGGACGTCCGGTCCGAGCGTTCGGAGAAATGGTTGCCATTCTGGCGGCCGATGGAAATCATGCTGCGGCGATGGAACTGGAACGACTCTGGAATCAGCTCCAGGAAAGGCACCGATTCGCGCTCTTTTATGCCTATCCGATGGACGTCTTTCGTGATGCCGGCCTATCAGAGGCGTTTGAATCGATTGCCGACGAGCATGGCCATGTCATCCCCGCGGAGAGCTTTACGGCGCGCGCGAATCTGGAGGAGCGACGGCGCGAAGTGGCAAGGCTGCAGCAGCAGTCCGCGGCACTTCGCGCAGAGGTTGCGGAGAGCCGCCGCCTCCAGGCGGAGCTCCGCCGCAGCGAGCGAGAGCTGCGCGACTTCGTTGAGAACGCGACCGAAGGACTTCATTGGGGAGGGCCGGACGGGCGAATTATCTGGGCCAATCAGGCGGAGCTGGAGCTGCTTGGATACACCGCCGATGAGTACATCGGACGCTCGATTACCGAGTTCCATGCCGATCAGGACGTCATCACTAACATTTTGAACCGCTTGCGGGCTGGCGAAGAGCTCCGCGATTACGAAGCCACCCTCCGTGCCAAAGATGGCTCACTAAAGCACGTACTGATCAACTCTAGCGTGTACCGAGAGGACGGCCGTTTCATCCATAGCAGGTGCTTCACTCGCGATATCACCGCGTGGAGGCAGAGCCGAGGAAGCCTCGCGGCGACTGGCAGCTATCGTTGCTTCATCGGATGATGCAATCATTGGCAAGACGCTCGACGGAACGGTTACGGACTGGAATCAGGGCGCCGAGCGACTGTACGGATATACGTCCGAGGAGATGGTGGGGCAGCCGATCTCCCAGCTCATACCCATTGACCGTCCGGACGAATTCCCGTCAATCATGAATCGATTGCGACGCGGCGAGAGAATCGACCATTACGAGACGGAGCGCATTTGTAAAGACGGGCGGCGTCTGACTGTCTCGGTAACGATCTCACCCGTTCGGGATTTATCCGGCCGTATTGTTGGAGCCTCCGCTATCGCCCGCGACGTGAGCGAACGAAAAATGATTGAACGCGAGCGTGAAGCGCTGTTGGCTCGGGAGCGCGAAGCGCATGCATCAGGCGGCTGCCGCGTTACGTCTGCGCGACGAATTTCTCTCAGTCGCGGCGCACGAGCTGCGGACGCCATTGGCGAGCCTCAAGGCGCACGCGCAAGTTGCCATGCGGCGACTCGAGCGATCGGGTGAGCTGGAGCCAGAGCGCGTCGCCGAAGCGCTAAAAGCAATGGCATCTCAGTCGGACAAGCTCAATCGCCTTCTAGGACACTTGCTGGATATCTCACGGATCAATGCCGGTAAGCTGGTCCTGGACGTGCAGCAAGTGGACCTGGTGACCATGGTGGAGGAAGTCGTCAAGAATGCGCGGACGCGGAATTCCACGCATCAGATCACCCTCGCAGCTCCGGCCCGCTCTTGAGGTCGAAGTCGATCCATTGCGGCTTGAGCAGGTCCTAACAAACTTACTGGATAACGCCGTGAAGTACAGCGCCGAGGGGAGTTCGATTGAGATTGACGTCTCTCAAGCGGGAGAGGGTACGCTGGAAATTGCTGTGCGCGATCACGGCGTCGGTATTCCGACTGAAAAACGCGCCCGAATTTTTGAGCGCTTCTACCAGGCGCACGGCTCCGGATTTCAGAGCGGCCTGGGGCTCGGGCTGTATGTGAGCGGGGAGATCGTGGAGCTGCACGGAGGCGAGATTCGGGCCGAGTTTCCTCCGGATGGCGGGAGTCGCTTCGTCGTTCGACTGCCGATCCAATCAGGGGCGGAGCGCGCGGATTGCTCTGGAGACGCGGCCGCTTGACACCAATCCTCAAATGGCATAGCGTCCGTCCTGGTCATTGACGATGACCAGGACCTGAGGCGGGTGCTCACGCTGGCTCTTACGGACGAGGGTTACGCGGTGCGTGCTGCGCCAAATGGACGAGACGCCCTGGCTCTGCTGGAATCGTGGCGCCCCGACGTCATTCTGCTCGATCTGATGATGCCCGAGATGGACGGCTGGACTTTTCGAGCTCGGCAGTTAGCCACGCCCGGCTCGGAGGATGTGCCGGTCATCATTCTGTCGGCGGCCCGAGAAACAAAAGCCGAGGCGCTTCGGCCGGCGGCTATCGTGGCCAAGCCCTTCAACTTATCGGACCTCCTGGACACTGTTGCCGCGATCGCGCGTTGAGAAACCATCGAACTTGGGCCGGCACGCTTCGCTCGCTGCATCGTGCCGGCGATGACGCGCGAAAGCGCTGTCTAGATTCAACGTCGTGCGTGCCTGCAACGCGCCTCGGCCGCCTCTCGACCGGATTGCCACACCCGGCCAATAATCCGATCCGCTGGCCCATCTAGACTGGGCACATGCAGCAAATTATTCATTGATTCCGCGAACAACGAGGTCTTAGCAGCGCTGATCGCGTCATCAATAGACTCGAGACTGCGATCGACTCCGTGGAGAGGGAGCCGCTCATCTTTCCCGTGCGCCGCCGTCATGCGATGCGTTGGTCAGATCGCAGATACCCAGGGAACGTCCGCGCCCTCAGTCCTCGCTAATAGCCGACACGCTCCACGAGCCGTTGTTGGTTCCAAGCTGACGACTGTCAGTGTCGCCGTGCTTGACTTCGGCCTCAATCAATGAGCGTGCGCATCAGGTTGGCGGATACGGCCCGACGTCTGTAGGAGTCAGGCCGAGAGTATGACTCGCCCGCTACCGAGCTCTCATGAAGCCCCCAATATGGCATGAATATGCCGCCGGTCGTTCCCTGGCGGGCACAGCTGCTCCACTTCTCATATTCCCAACACAGAATGAGACGCATCTGTTATGCATTCCCTCCTTTCATCAATGCGATAGGGCCGTTAATTAGAGTGGACGGTATGGGGCCGGATGGACGGCTAACCGATACGGAGGGACTGTGGCTCAGCGATTTATCAGCGTTGTGGCGGATGGAAACGAGCGCGTGTGGATTAACCCGGAGCGTATAACCCGGATCCTTCGACACGGTGCTGGTTCCACAATCTACTTCGATGGTGTCTCGGGAGCTGACGCACTCGACCGTTGCTGTGGTCCGCTCAATGTGCGCGATCACCCTGCTGATATTGCGCGCCGGATGGAGCAGCTCCATGAAGGCGCCCAGGATCTCAATCCTGGAACATCAGCCGATTTGGTGGAGCTGTAGCGAGAGACAGTCGCTCCACAACGCTTCATTTCTGGTTGGACTTCAAACAGAGCGCCCCCTTCCGGTCGCTACCCTGTGAATTTCATATTGATGACCGCCGTGCATTGGCATGCGTTGAAGTGGCGGAGCCAGCAGGTGTCCCAGGCGCGCCAATAGCGTGCGCTCAAGACGAGAATGAATTTCCATGAGAAATGGGAAGATTCACACTTGCCGCCACTGCCTTGAAGATGGTTAAGTGTGCCGGCGCAAAGCGCGATCTGGCGACTCAACTGCCAGGCGCGCTAACGTCGGTGCACTCATCATCCTTCGCCCATGACATTCCGCCTCTGTAATGGCTCTCCCAGTTCGCACAGCGTCAGGATTCTGATGCAGGCGGAACCTCGGTGCCTGCTGGAGAGACGTTCGTGATGAGTCTCCAGCGCATGGTTAGCGCACTGATTGTGCTGCTCGCCATGACGCTGTCGACTTCGACCCAAAGCGCCATGCGCGCTGATTCTGAGGACGATGGCTCTTCGCTGGAATCGGATCAACCTCGGCCGCCGCTTACTCCGCGCTGGGTGTTCCTACCCTGGGCCTGGGAGGACGACGACCAGGATGCTCGTGCCGTCATTGATCTCGTTGACGGTTATCAATCCCGGGGCATCCCGCTCGGGGCGGTCGTCATCGATAGCCCGTGGGCTACGAACTACAACACCTTTGAATTTGGACCCAATTACGCGAAGCCTGCCGAGCTCATGTCCGAGCTCAAACAACGAGGCATTCGAGTCATTCTGTGGACTACCGGAATGATCAATGTGTCGTCTACTGATGGAGCCAATCTCGGCAAGGCCGACAACTACGATGAGGCTTACGCGGCCGGCTACTTCGTCAATCGCGGTCAGACTTACAACTGGTGGAAGGGTGTAGGAAGCGGCATCGACTTCTTCAATCCGGCCGCCGTCGCCTGGTGGGAAAAGCAGCTCGATAAGATCATGTCGCTGGGAGTCTCAGGCTGGAAGGTGGACTATGCCGAACGCCAGCTTCCATCAAAGGTAGAAACCGCCGCTGGCACCAAGACCCAGGCGGAGTACGGAGATGCCTACTATCGAGCTTTTTACAGGTACACCATCAGCCGCGACCCGGAGGGCATCATCCTGGCGCGGCCATTCGATGACAAGGAAAATTTTGCACCTGTAGATGCGAACCCGGCTGGCTGGGTAGGCGATCAGAACCCATCCTGGGGCAATGACGGCATTGACGAGGCAGTGGACAACATGATGATTTCCGCCGAGCGCGGCTATGCCGTGGTTGGATCGGACATCGGCGGCTACGCTTACGGCGAGCGTGACGCTGAGCAGTTCGTTCGATGGGCACAACTTGGCGCTCTTAGTCCGCTCATGGAAAACGGCGGTAGAGGCGAGCATCGTCCGTGGCGGTATGGCCCCGAGGTGCTGAACATTTATCGGCGCTTTGCCATTCTGCACTATGAGCTTGTGCCATACCTGTACAGCCTGGGCATCGAGGCGCATCGAACGGGTACACCAATACTCCGTCAGACCAATCGGAACAATCGTCAATACCAGCTTGGCCCCGACCTGCTGGTCGTTCCGATGACGGGCGCGGGAGGGCAGCGTGCAGTGGAGCTGCCTGAAGGCGAGCGCTGGTACGACTTCTGGGACGACGATGAGGTCCTGGAAGGCGGGGCGCGGTTTCAGGTGTCAATGCCGCTCGACAGGGCGCCACTCTACATCCGCTCCGGTGCGATTCTGCCTCTTCAGGTTGAAGACGACACGTGGGGGCACGGCGGCGCGGCTTCGGCTGACGCATTGACGCTGCTCATCTATCCCGCGGCTCACTCTCGCATTGCCTACTATCCGGACCCCAGTCACAAGATCGATATCGAGGTGAAGCGCCAGATGTTCTCCGGCTCGGTACAGATAGGGGCGGGGCAGGACTCGTTCGTCCTGCGGATCAAAGAGTCGTCCGCCCCCGCGTCCGTGTCAGCGCAGCAGCGTAATTCGGAGTTGAGCGTCGATGAGATAGCAACCTGGGATGCATTCGACCGACCTGTAGACGGCTGGTACTACGACGCGGCCGGTCAATATCTATGGATAAGACTCACCGGTGATGGCTCTCCGCTGAGCGTCTCGTACCGCTTCTGACCCATAGGAGCGCTCATTCTTCGAAGCATCCCGCGTTGTCATGGTGTCCTGGTAGCCAACGTTGATCCGCTCGTTTTGCGCTGACGCTGGCTGCGCGGGGTTTCGGACCTGAGCGCAATATCAACGTTCTATAAAAAAATCACACCGTGGTCCGATCAGTGCCTATTGTGTATGGAATTAGTCGTGTCGATGCGATTGAATGAAGTGAGGAAATACGCCGGAAGAAGAATTCGACGCGAGACTCCTTCCGCACAGGAGAATCCGACATATGACCAAGAGAACGGCGCTGGTGGAACAGGCCGGAGGAATCGTCGTCTGGGGCGACAAACTGATACTTCATCGGACCGACAAGCGAAACCTGATATTTCCCAAGGGACACGTAGAAGCTGGTGAATCCACCGTCGAGGCGGCGGTGCGCGAGGTGGAGGAGGAGACAGGGCTGATTGCCGAGCCGATCGAGTGCGCCGGCACGGCGGAGTTCACGGAAGACGAGGAGATCCGTCGAGTCACCTACTTCGTGATGCAGGCTTGCCGTGAAACCCCTGAGTGGCGCAAACATTGTGGAACCGACGCGTTCCCGGTTCCGCTTGAGTGGGCAGATTCGCTCCTGAAGCATGAGCAGACTCGGGCGATCCTCGCCCCCGTGCTGCCGCGAGTGGAGCGGCTCGCTCACGCTGGGAACAGACGGAAGCGATCAGCAGGACGCGAGGCCGTTTTGATGGGCGCGCCTCTGGGGTTGTCATCAATGGACCTGCAAGGTCTGCTTACGCCCACGCTAGATTAGCGCCAGGCGTCATCATCCGGCGGTGATTGCGGCCACTCGGAGCCACGCTCCGAGAACCCGGCTATCTGGTGCGACGGCTCGCAGTCAAAGTACGGACCTTGCCCATCGCCCCCGATGCGAACTACTGAGAATTGAGCATTCTCAACGATGCTCATGCACACAGCCACGTCATGTCCGGTCGGGAGACTGACCGGACTGGTGAGCGGCCAGCGAATCCGAACCACGCTTCGCATAGGCGCTTCCAACATGGGTGGACGTGCGTGATCTCGCTCACATTGGAAATGGTGCTGGTGCAGCTCGAGGATGAGGGCTGATGCGAGGTTGCTGTGCATCCGTCGGTCTTGACTCTTTTCTCTAGTTTGTGAGGATTTTGACTGCGGCGAGAGGTGCAGCATTTTCGCGGTAACCGTAGCTACTTGAGCCGGCGCACTGGTTCGGACGCGGTGCACAAAACTCCCATCGAGTCAACGCCGATTCTTCGTTAACCGCGTAGCTCTTTGATGTCGGGGAGCCGAGCACGTCGGAACGAAATCCGCACCACTAATGAGAGATGGGCTCCGGCGAATGAGGCAACCCGGCTTGACTGATCTATCGAGGGCTAGTCCTGAAGCTGGCCGAGCAGAGAGCCCACTGTAGACGGTCGTAAGAGATCACGCTCCTCCGCGTTGCCGGGGCTGAGTGTGACTCCGCGGCCGCTTCCACGGCCTCTTCCGAGACTTTGCCGGATGACGAGCTCAGAATCGTGCCGAGTTTCGGTCCGGTAGCGGGCAATCCTCAGCCTGGTGATCCCGCCCAAGAAAATCCGCCATCACACTCCTGAAAATTGCCATTGCTGAATGTAGTTTATATCTAGATACTACACACCGCTCGTGTGCGGGCCATCGATTCTGATCGAGCCTCTCAGTCGCAAAATGACGGTGTCATTCGGTAAGCCCGGTCGGGCGAGACGAATCCGGCTGACAATGTGTTCATTGAGGGCTTGACTGACAATGCCTCTTGGTTGATTCCGACGGAGATCTAGGCGGGACGCGGAGCTCCGGAAAGGCGCCAGGCAGCACGCTCCTCGTAGCGATCACCGCGCAGCTCCAGCAACACGACCCGGTCAATAGTCCAGGGCTGCTCAAACCTCAAGCCGGCTGTGATTCGGCGAGTCTCTTCGAGGTCTCGCCGGGCGCCGTAGCGAATACAAGTCACGTGCCAGGTCCAGGTCTCTGGTCCCGAGAGCTTCAAATGCGTTCCATCGAATAGTCGGCGCCGAGCCGTATCCAGCTCCTGCGTATTTTCGACGCTGACGTAGAACGTGTGATCGGTGTTGTCCAGCTCGTGAACGTCATCCAGCGTGACAGTCACAGGGCGCGGGAACGCGCGTCTGATCTGGAGTCCGAGTGCCGCGGTCGCATTGGGTGCGCGATAGCAGAGCGTCGCGTGAGGGGGAAGTCGCTGCGCTTGCTCGGGGTCGTGCTGTAGCCGAAACTCCTGGATTCGATCACCGGCAACACCGCTGACGACGGCTACGAGCACGCGCCGTGCAGCGGGTGAGTCATCTGACGGGGGTAAGCTTTGATTCGACACTGGCGCGCCGGCCTCTATTTAGAGCACCAGAGCGTGGCCACAATCGAGATGGGTTGATCGGGTAGCTGCACACATCTCGCAAATGAGGCACAAGCTTCAGTGAGCGAAAGCCCGGGTGCTTCCTTCATCATGCCGCAGGAACAGGATGAAGTCGATAGAGCACGTTGCTCGTGACATTTGCTGATTCCACGGTGGCCTACTACCTCAGCTAATCTGCCATGAAGCGCCAGTGCCAGATTGCGTGTTCTCAATGCCGCGATCAACGCCCCGGCATTTCGGACCGCCGTAGCGGTGGACTTCCAGCCCATCCGCATAGCGAGGCGAAGTTCCACGAGCGATGTCCATGCTCAGACGCAAGCCAATGGGACGCAACGCAAATGCACTTCGGTACGAGAATTGGTTGACGGAGGAGTAAGCGATGGGTAGCGTTAATGCGCAAACACGGAGTGGGGGAGCGACTGCACGCGGGGATTGAAAACACGCTGACAGAGTGAGGCTTGTAGATCGGATACACGGCCAAAGGGGTTGCCATGGCTCGTCGAAGCAGATCATCAGTGAGCGCCGGCGAAGTGAGTCGCCGAGGTTTCTTGCAGGTCCTTGTCGTGAGTGGAGGCGCGGCGCTTCTCTCCGCCTGTCAGTCGGCCCCCGCGGCCGCTCCCACAACTGCTCCCAAGCCTGCCGCCGAGCCGACGGCTGCGCCCGCCGCGGCTGCGCCCAAGGTGGCCCCAACCGCGGCGCCCGCACAGGCCGCCGCTGCCGCGGCTCCCGCGGAGTGGGACGAGATGCAGCGGCTTGCCAAACAAGAGGGCGAGGTCGTTATTTCCATGGGCCGCGCAGCATCTCGCCAGATCAGCCCAGTCTTCAAGCAGTTCGAGGAGAAATTCGGCGTCAAGGTGACCGGCCTTATTGGCTCAGGTACCGAGAACGCGCAAAAAGTAACGGCAGAGCGCGACACCGGGCTGTTCACCGTGGATGTCTGGATGGGCGGCCTCACGTCGATGAACACCCAGCTTGCGCCGCAGGAGCGCCATGGACCCGATTGCACCGTACCTTGTGCTGCCCGAGGTCAAGGACGAAAAGCTCTGGTTCGGGGGCAAGCATCTGTACGGCGATAAGGATGGGAAGCTCATTTTCCTTTTCGCCGCCAGCCCCACCGCCTACCTCGCCTATAACACCAACATGGTGAAGGTTGACGAGATCCAATCCTGGTGGGACCTGCTGGATCCGAAGTGGAAGGGCAAGATCGTCGGTCGCGATCCAACAGTCGCCGGCACTGGGGGCAGCCTGCTTGGCTTCTATTTCACACCCAGCCTGGGCCAGGACTTCCTGAGGCGCCTGTATACCGAACAGGAGATCGTGCTCACCAAAGATGGCCGTCAGGGTGCGGAGTGGCTGGCGTTGGGTAAGTACCCGTTGTACTTCATCCCGTCAGGCAGCGATCCGGAGGAGGCCAAAGCGCAGGGCCTACCCGTGGACACGGTGGTGCGACCGATGAAGGAGGGCGCCTGGATCACCTCGGGCGGCACAGGCACCATCGCCCCGATGAACAAGGCTCCGCATCCTAACGCCGGCAAGCTTTTCATCAACTGGTGGCTGAGCAAGGAAGCTCAGTTAGCGTATATGAAGAACAATCCGATCGATGAGTCCCTGCGTGAGGACATCTCCAAGGACGACGTGGACCCCGAGTATCGCCGCAAACCGGGCGTCAACTACATGCACCTGGACTCCGACCAGAACATCATGGGCAAGGACGGTGAGCCGAACGAGTTCATGAAGAAGGTGATCGAAGCGCGGAGCTAAGTCCCAAGATCAGTCCGAGCCGCGCACGTGAGTAAGCGGTTCCTCTCGAGACAGCTCTGACTCCGGACGTCTCGAAAGGAGCCGCTTACTCACGTGCGCGGTTCTGTCGCTTTGTGGGACCGCCGCAGGGAACCGCACCCTTATGGGCTGTGGCTGCGTTTTGCTTTCCGCAGCGTGGCGATGCCCGGGCTGATGCCACTGCCCGCGTAGCTGACTTCCTCACCCCGCCGCGGCGCGCCACCTCCGCGCCCCAGCGCCGACCCACGCATCCCGTCCCGCGCGCCCGCTACGTAGCTCGGCGCACCAGGCGCTGCTGCTCGCGCGGCAGGTCCGCGTTCCACCCGCCACCACCGCCAGTTTCACTCGTGCCACCCGTCTCGATAGCGCACCAGCACGCCATCGGTCTCCGCACCAGCTCGACCTGAGCCGATCGATGGGCCGACGGGGCCTTGGTCCGGCCACCGTGGCGGCGTCATCCTGGAGCTGGGCGTCGAGCGCCTCGCAGCGATTCGGTGAGGCGGCGCAGCTCTCGGCCTCACCGGCACGGGTCAACGTGGCGAGCTGCGCGCGGCGTGGCGAGCGCAGAGGCGCCAGGGACACCAGCATGCTGGAGGCGGTGCTGCTGCGTTGCTGCGGCGGCACGCCGAGGTGGAGTGGGGCCGTCGATTAGTTGACTGAGCATCGAGCGTTAGGTAGCGTTTCGATATCCGCTAAATGAGTAGGAGGAAGCCGCGAAGGGCAGTCGAATACGTGCTGACTGGTTGAGACTTGTAGATCCGTCCACGGCCAAGGGGGAATTCACCATGGCTCGTCGAATCAGATCACGAATTAGCGGTGGCGAAGTAGATCGCCGTTACTTCTTACAGGTGCTTGTCGCGAGTGGAGGCGCCGCGCTTCTGTCAGCCTGTCAATCGGCCCCCGCGGCCGCTCCGACAACTGCTCCCAAGCCAGCTGCCCCGCAGACGGCCGTCCCTGCGCCCGCGGTTTCGACGGCACCGCCAGCGCAAGCCGCCCCCGCCGCCGCCCCTCCTGCCGAATGGGAAGAGCTGCAACGCCTCGCCAAGCAAGAGGGCGAAGTCGTCATCTACATGGGTCGGGCGGCCTCCCGCCAGATCAGCCCGGTGTTCAAGCAGTTTGAAGAGAAGTTCGGCGTCAAGGTGACCAGTGTCATCGGCTCCGGTAGCGAGAACGCGGACAAAGTGGGCGCTGAGCGTGACACCGGCCTGTTCACCGGAGATATCTGGATGGGCGGCCTCACCTCCATGAACACCCAGTTGGCGCCGAGAGGCGCGCTGGATCCGATCGCGCCCGTACATGTTGCTCCCCGAGATCAAGGACCAATCGCTCTGGTGGGGGGGTAAGCATCTCTACGGCGACAAGACTCAGAATCTCATCTTCCTGTTCGCCGCCAGTCCGCCATCCTACCTGGCGTACAACACTCAGCTCGCCAAGGTGGATGAGATCCAATCATGGTGGGATTTGCTCGATCCCAAGTGGAAGGGCAAGATCGTGTCACGCGACCCGAGCGTAGCCGGCACGGGCGGAAGCATGGCGAGCTTCTACTTTACACCCAGTCTCGGACCCGAATTCCTGCGCAAGATTTACACCGAACAGGACGTCACACTCACTCGCGATGGGCGACAGGGCGCCGAGTGGCTGGCGCTCGGCAAGTACTCGCTCTACTTTGCCCCCGGGGGCAGCGATCCAGAGGAGCTAAAGGCGCAAGGTCTGCCCGTGGACACGGTCATGCGACCGATGAAGGAGGGCGCCTGGGTAACCTCTGGCGGTACCGGCACCATCTCGCCGATGAACAAGGGGCCACATCCGAACGCCACCAAGCTATTCATCAACTGGTGGCTCGGCAAGGACGCTCAGCTAGCCTACCAGAAGGTCAATCCCATTGATGAGTCCCTCAGAGAAGACATCTCGAAGGACGACGTGATGCCCGAGTATCGTCGTCGCCCAGGCGTCCAGTACATGCACATTGATGCCAATGCCGACATCATGGGACGGGACGGGGAGCCGAATGAATATATGAAGAAGGTGCTCGAGGGTAGAACCTAAACGCGGGCTGCCGCAGAGCGCCGGTTTCTCGAGATCGCCAACTTAGGGTCGCGATCTTGAGAAACCGCGCCATTGTACGTGCACTCCAGCACTTCGCGCCCACCGTTGCCGGATTATCTCGTGAGCTCGCTTCCCCGTAGCAGAGCCTTCTCCGCCTCCGCGACGATCCGCCCCACAATTTCGGCCGCGGGCAAAACTTCGTGGATCATTCCCGCCGTCTGACCGGCAAACGGCAGAAGCTCGTGCAGCCGCCCCTGGCGGAGAGCCGAGACCACCTCGCCGCGTATGCGCTCAGCTTCTTGCTGTGCCTCGTCGCGCCGGCCGCGCCACTTTTCCACAAATGGAGACGCGATCAGGCGCGGTACCACTGAATACGCACTACCACTTGCCGGCGCGAAGAACGCCGACCACTCCTCGAATCGCGTGACCTCTTCAGACTCCGCCGCCAGGATGGCTTGTTTCCAATTCGCGTGGGCCGAGGTTTCTACGGATGCCAGGAACCTTGTGCCAATGTTCACGCCCTGCGCTCCCAGGACCAGCGCAGCCGCGAGCCCACGCCCGTCGGCGATCCCGCCTGCCGCCAGAACGGGGATGGGTGCTACCGCGTCCACGATCTGAGGTACGAGGGCCAGTCCACCAACTCCCAGGGCAGGTCCCTGACCACCGGCCTCACTACCCTGGGCGACAATCGCGTCCACGCCGAGCTCTGCCGTCACACGCGACTGTTGCACGGTATGCACCTGGTGGACGACCAGAGCCCCTGCTTCGCGGGCGCGCCGTACGAGGTCTCCTGGGTCTCCAAGGGCGAATGAGATCACCTTGGGCCGGGCATCGAGCGTGAGAGAGAACGCCTCCTCGTTTAACGACGGCACGACGTGATTCACCGCGAATGGCGCGTTCGTTAGCTGCCTCACACGCTCGATCTGTCTTCCGAGGCTCTCGGCCGACTCGTTGACCGCACCGATGCTGCCTAGGCCGCCGGCGTTCGATACGGCCGCCACAAGCTCCGGCGCGGATGCCGGCCAGATGGGTGCCTGCACGATTGGATGGTCGATGCCGAAGAGATCACATATTTGTGTGCGTAACATAGCCGTATCCAAATGAAGCGATACGCCGGAGGCTAAACCTCCGCGAAGAGCTCCTCCGCCGAGGGAGCGCTCGGAAGGATCTCCTGTTCAACGAGCGCTTTGACGAGCAGATCGATCGAGTGCTTGTTCGCCTTGACTCCGTACGGAAGCGGATCGCCACCAATGACCGAGGCCTGCCAGAGGATGCGCTCATCCGCGGGGGTGTTTGCCGTTCCCGCCTTCAACGCCCCGAGATAGACATCGCGCGATGCTTCGAAGAGTCGATAAAGCTCACCAGCGAGCCAGGGATACTCATTGATGAGAGCGTCCTTGACCACCAGAAAGGAAACCAGCGGATAGTCCAGCGTGCGGCGATACGAGACCTCTTCCACAGGACGAGGATCCGGGATGAGCAGCTTGACTCCGTCAGTCTGAGGCAGGCCACCAGCGATGCCGGCATCGATCTCCCCACCGATGAGCATGTCGTTGAGCTTCTTGCCCGCCGGCGCGCGTGAGACGATAAGCGGCTCGTGATACTCCGCCACGTGCGGGTCTTCGTACGAGACGTAGCGGATAGCCTTGAGGTCCACATCGTAATCCGTCCGCAGAACGATGCGGCCATAGACGCCGGTGGTGATAGTCCATGAGCCGACCCCAGCCGTTCGACCTTCCAGATCCTTCGGTTCTCGAATGCCGGAGGCCACGTTGTAGGCCATCACCCCATGATGGAAATGCCGATCCAGAAACACGGGTAGCGCCGTCACCGGCTTGCCCACGGATCGCGCAACCAGATAGGTCGTGGGTGACATCTGGCACAGGTCATAGGCCTGGTCGCGCACCATTCGTGGATAGGCGTCATTCACGCGAGGCATATCGACAAACTCAAGCTGCACGCGATCGGATTGGATGTCGCCATCCTTTAGCGCCTTTGTCCAGGGCGCCGTGGCCAGCACGGTGGAGAGTTTCAGTGGTGCTCCCGACATGTCAGGCTCCCCTGTGATTCATTGGTCGGACGGCACGAAGATCGACGAGATCGTCATGCCGGACTGCAGCTCGAGTGTACTCCTCGGCGGCCTCCGGCCTGGGAGACGGGGCGTCCCGCCGTCCCAGGCTTGCCGTTCTCTGCCTCGGTGCGCGCTAGCGACTCATGAGCCCGATCGCCTCGTCCACCGTCATCACCCGCGCGAAGAGCGGGAAGATCTCATTCATATACATATCGAACACGGACTTGCGACCCGAGCTACAGGCGTCGCGCAGGATGATCTGATTGAAGTCCAGGTCTCTGGCCGCGCGAGCAGTGTTTGCGAGTCCCACCTCTACGGATCCCCCGGCGAGCATGAGCGTGTCGATGCCGGCGGTGCGCAGGCTCAGCTCGAAGTGCGTTTGAAAGAATGCGCTCCAACGATGCTTCTTGATAACGTAGTCGCCGGGTTGCGGAGCGATCTCGTTCAGGATCTCCGTCCCGGGGGCTCCAGCGATCGCCGCGGATGGGAGGCTCCGCTTGGGGCCGGAACCTGGCTCGCCGTGGATGCCCGCATCAACGATGAGTGACGCGGAATCGCGGAAGTCCGGCCGATGGTCAGCGCCCGGATAGAACACGGCAATTCCGGCAGCGCGACTGGCCGTGTTGATTCTCTTGAAGGCATTCGACAATTCCCGACGCCTCGACCTCGGCGCGCTTCACGGGGTCCTCGGGCTGGTAATACAGCTTCAGACAGTCAAAGAAGACCAGTGCCGTTTTTGATGGCTCGATCGGAAATTCGGGCATCGCTGTTTCCCTCTCTCTCCGAGATCAGGCGTTGATCAAGGCGATCGCATCGTCCACATCCATCACGCGGGCGTAAATAGGAAACACGCGCGTCATGAATATGTCCTTTACTTCCGGGCGCATGGAGCTGCAGGCATCGCGCAGAACGATCTGGTTGAAATCCATATCACGGCCCGCGTAAGCGGTGCTGGCGATTCCCACTTCAATGGCACCGCCGGCCAGCAGAATGGTGTCGATGCCTGCTGTGCGTAGGCTGAGCTCGAAGTGCGTCTGGAAAAACGTGCTCCAGCGGTGCTTCTTGATAACGTAGTCGCCCGGCTGGGGGGCGATCTCGGGGATGACCTGAGAGCCGGTGCTGTCTCCTACCACGGGCGGTGGCATGGTCTTTCTCGGTGGATCGCCCGGACTGCCCGTGTAGCCAAGATCAGCGATGTGCGGCGCAAAGTCTTTGTGGTCGGGGCGATGATCCGCCTGTGCATAGAACACCGAGATGCCCGCCTCACGACAGGCGGAATTGATTTTCTGGAGCGTTGGAATGATTCCTGACGCGTCCACGGCGGCCTGCTTCTCAGGGTCGTCAGGATGCAAATAAATATTGAGACAGTCGAAGAAGAGCAACGCTGTCTTCGATGGGATGATCGGGAACTCAGCCACGGTGGACCTCCATGCGATTAGGCCTAAACATTGATGGATGGATTGTCGGAATTTCGAGCTGCTTCATCCACAGACGCAGCTCACAGGCTGTTTTACTGAACCGCGCGTTTGAGCACCGGTTCCTGCTTCGTCCAGAATTCAAACTCGCGCTCTTTGAGCTGTCGAAATTCGCGTGCTGAAACCGGGGACAGCTCGGACTCGAACCCCGACGTCTTTGTCCATTCGAGGAACGTCGGGTCCGCGGCAGCCCTGAGCGTGGCCCGCTCCAGTATGTCCAGGATCTCGGCTGGCGTGCCGGGCGGCGCCGCGAAGCCGGAACGCATCGCCCCAACGCCCTCGATGGTCTCTTGATTCGGCAATCCCAGCTCGCGTGCGTTGGGGACATCCGGAAGGAGCGGGCTCCGCCCGTCCTGTGGCCACAGGACGGCCACCGGTCGCGAGTCACCCGACTGAATAAAGGGCAGGCCGGATGACACGCCCGCATTGATGAACACGTCCAGGTCCCCACGGGCCATCGCTGGCATGAGATCGCCGGTTCCGGCGAAGCCGCCCACGTGAACCACGTTCTGCAATCCCAACGCCGCCGCGACCACGGCATGAGTGGACAAGAAACCGCCGAGCCCGTTGTGGCCCATACGGATGCGCTGCCCAGCTTTGTCCGCCGCGATGATGTCCGCCACGGATTTGAACGGCGCGTCTCTTCCTACTACCAGGACGGACGGGCTGTGATAGCGAAGGCCAGCCACCCAGCTCCATTTCGAGAGATCCACTCCCTGCGGGTCCTCGACGAAAGCACTCACAAAGAGCTGGGTGTCCGAAAAATAGCCCATAGTATAGCCATCTGGCGGTGATGACTGAAACTGGCGCGCGCCGATGCGCTGACCGCCGCCCGGGACGTTCTTGATGGCCACGGGCTGGCCAAGCTCCTTCTGGAGCGGGATGGCGATCTGCCGCGCCAGCGCGTCAAACCCGCCGCCGGGCGGAAACGGCAGCACGATCTCGATGGGCTTATTGGGAAAGCCGCCCGCGGTTTTGGCAATGGGTGGCGGGAGCGGCGCCGAACTGACCGCCGCTGCCGGTGATGCTGCCGGTGAGCTGGCCGGCGCTGGCGAGCCAACCGGTGATGCCGCAGGTGAGCCCGCGGGCGCAGGTGCAGGCGTGGCCGCGGGCTTCGCCGTTGGCGACGGAGCAGCCGCGGGAGCGCACGCGACTATCGCGGCCAGCATTGTAAGAAGTGCCAGCGACGTGAACGAGCGGGACCCGAAACCGCAAAGCGAGACTGCGAAGAACGACGGGCGATTCAACCTCATTGCCACATCCCTCAGCTCAAACGAGCAGCAGCTTCGTACCGCGATCCCCGGTGCTTGTCAAGCATAGGATGGGCGAGCGGGGACAGACCCTGGGGAGACAGCCGGCAGTCTGGCCAAGCGAGGTCACTGAATCCAGTTGCGCCAAAGCTCCTCTGCTCGGTCTGCGATTTCACGACCGATGATTTGACGCAGTACGGTGCGATGTCTCTTGTCGTAGTATTCTCAGCGGCAATGTATCCACTGTTTCGGTTTCATGATGCCGACAACCACCCGCTAGGCGTGCTGATGAAGAAGGGATTCGCGTTGAGCGTTGTCGAGTTCAAGCTCCGAGCTCGGGAGATTGAATTCCGATGCAGGTAGCCCCGGGCATTGAGAGCATCCGATTACCCATGCCGGATAGCTTTACGACCTCGGTGAACGTCTACCTGATTCGTGACAACGATGGTTTCGTTCTGGTCGATACCGGTCTGAGATCGACGACTCAAGAGAGACGCTCGTGGCCGCGCTTGCCGACCTGGGAACCACGCCCGACGATATCCACACGGTTGTCTCCACGCACGGGCATCACGATCACTACGGATTGGCGGCGCACCTCGGTCGGGAGCATGGTACCCGCATCTGGCTCCATGAGAGTGACTGGGCCTATATCAAGCTTCGCTATGGTTCTCCCGACTCGTTTCGCTCCATGCAGCTCGAATGGCTCACGCGATATGGGATGCCCGAGGATGTAGGAGCCCGAGCTACTCGTTCGCTGGGAATGGGTACTCAATCCATTTCCCTCGTTGAACCCGACCGCACACTGACCGGCGGTGAAACGCTTGATGTTGGCCCGTATCACTTCGAGGTCCAGTGGACTCCGGGACATACGCCGGGACACGTATGTCTGCTGGACCGTCAACACGAGCTGCTCTTTTCCGGCGACCACATTCTGCCCACTATCAACTCGAATGTGAGCCTTCAGCCCTATTCCAGTGTCAACCCTTTGCCCGGTTACTTGGACTCATTAAGAGAATTAGCGACGACGCCCATCCGTCTGACTATGCCGGGTCACGGCGACTCCATGACGACCGTGTCAGACCGCGCTCACCAAATCGCGCAGCACCAGCTTAAGCGACGCGAGCGTCTCCTTGACGTAATTGCAACGCGGGCCCAGACACCATACGAGCTCGCGGCGTTCATCTGGGCCGAAAGCAAGCCGAATAATTGGGATCAGTTCCCGGATTTTCTGCGCCGCAATGCGGTCGGGACGCTCATCGCACATCTAGAGCAGTTGGCGGATGAGGGGCTGGTGTCGCGCGAGGAGGACCAGACCGTAAGGTTCGCATCGCTCGCGGGCTAGTGGCCGGGCAGATGCCGAACATTACGTGCGAACGAGGCGAGCCACGGTTTGGAGAAGATCTTCCAGCTCAAAGGGCTTGGGGAGAACGTCAACACCGCTTTCGCGCAGATCGGAGGCCGTTTCTAGAAGATGTGCTCCGGCGGTGCAAATGAGTATGGGGAGCGCGGCCGTTTCGGGTGAGCCCTTGATGGCGCGAAACAGTGCTTCACCGTTCATGGATCCGCGGATGAGCCAGTCGATGAGCACCAGGGACGGCGGAGATGAGGTCAATGCTGATAACGCGGAGGCGGCGTCACCAAAGCTCGAGGTTTGATAGCCTTCTCCATCGAGAATTGCACAGATGACCTCGCAGATCGTCGGATCGTCATCAACCACAACGATCACCTGATTCTCCGCCTGAGATGCTGTGTTCATTCGACTCGGCACCATACCAGGCCAATACCCGTGTGTCTGTACGGTTGATGACTTAGCAGCCGAAGTTATGTAGAAATACATAAAGTCTGTGCGAGGACTTCCCCGCGGCCGATATGGGGCAACGTGGTCTGAGAAGCTCAGATACGCGAAGCCCGGCACTCAAGGACCGTGACTGGCGTCCGCTCGAGCGCTTCCCGAAATGCCTCGACGGAAGCGTAGCGTTGATCGGGAATGAGCTTCGCTGGCAGTGGGAATATGCCGGGCGAGTCGTCGAATGGGTAGGGATCGAGCGTCATCGAGAGCTCACCCGCGGCGGTGCATTGAAGCCTCGTTTCCGAATCGTTCGGCAGGGGCAATGGGGCAAGTTCTCCACCAGCGGCGAGACGGAATGTGTACAGGATGGAGAGTCGGTCCCATATCTGTAGTAGACGGTAGTTCCGCCAGAGCTCAGTTTCATCAGTGATGTCCGAGCGCATCGGTCGGCCGAGAACTGTGGGAGCGAGTGTGCGGCGCAAATCCTCTTGCTCGGCCAGAAACGTTTCTGCCAGGGCCCGCTCGTCGGTATTCCAGGTTCGCGGCATTGGCGCCGTGCCAAAGCGGTTGTTATAGAGGCCACTCAAATGCAGACTCACCAGCATCCCCTGGAACGGTCCACGCGCAAGCGCTTGCTCAACGCACCCACGGTACATTGGCACCTGGTAGTGCGGGGAGAGCTCACGGAAGTCCCGCGGCCAACCGGTCTCGGGATTCAACGGAGGGTACGTGTCCGTGGCCCAGCCGCCATCGTGAACCGTAGCGGCTTCAAGGACGTTTGAGCGAGGAGACGGCTGTGAGACGACGTCATTCCCCCAGTGGTGTGCGAATTCGCCGACCTGACGACTGTGATCGGTGAGATGCACCACCAGGAGCTGACCTCTGAACCGCTGAAGTATGAGCACGTCCTCATCATCCTGCGCCTCAGGGGCCGCCTCGTCAAGCGTTGTGACCGTCAGTCCTTCCATTGGGCTGAGTAGAAGTCCCGCTTCGCCCACGCGATGGATCATTCGGCACAATTGACACTGTTCCAAATGTGGCCTAGGCTCGTGCTAGGCCAGCGACCGCAAGAGGAGGTGAGCCATGGCGTCATTGGACCCCATCGATATACCGGTGAATGCGAATCCGTACACGCTGCCGGCGGATCGGCACGGCTGGCGCGGTTTGAGCTTGCCGGGGCATCGGCGGCGCAAGTGGTACACATTGCTGCACAACGACACTGTCCTGGTGACCGCCCTCCTGCTCATTCCGGGCGAGGCCAGCGTGCGGCATTCACACGAAACGGGCGAGCTCTCCATCCAGTACGACGGTGTGATGAAACCTCGCGTGCTCTGGCACCCTCCCGGGGAGATCCACAGTGGCGCGCCGGCAAGCGCCCCGGACGAAGCAGCCCGCCAGGCGGCGGAAGACCAAGCCCTGCGTGGCGCTGATGGGTCGCCAATGGCGGAGCTCCTGGAGAGGCTTGTCATTGACAACCGCGAAATGCGCGCCAAGCTCGACGCAATATCCCAGTCTCAGCGCGAGCCACGCATCATCGTGGACGTGTTGTTTC
Organism: uncultured Chloroflexia bacterium; assembly: GCA_963765765.1. Lineage (GTDB taxonomy): Bacteria > Chloroflexota > UBA6077 > UBA6077 > JACCZL01 > CAVXYC01. The sequence continues at coordinate 356,163 of CAVXYC010000001.1, forward strand.
CACCGTTCAAGACGACAATTGACGATCCCGACTATCCAGAGCAGGTCACTATTGCAGGTCAGTGGTACGACTAAGCCCGCGGAGTAGACGGCGGGAGACCGCAGTAATAATGGGAGAACGCAATGCTATCGCGTGAAGAAAACGAAGCGCTGTGTAGGGTGGGGCCCGGCACGCTGATGGGTGCGCTGTTCCGACGCTACTGGCTGCCGCTCATGCATGAATCCGAGCTCAAGGTTGACGATGCGCCGATGCGCGTTCGCATCCTGGGCGAGGACCTCATGGCCTTCAAGGATAGCGAAGGCCGCGTGGGGGTTACGGAGGAGCTCTGTCCTCATCGACTGGCGCCTCTTTACATTGGAAGGAACGAAGAGAGCGGCATTCGCTGTCTCTACCACGGCTGGAAGTTTGACATCACCGGCACATGCGTGGATATGCCCAATGAGCCAGCCGATAGCACGTTCAAGTCGAAAGTGAAGCTGCGTGCGTACTCAGCGCACGTCCATGGAGGCCTCGTCTGGGTGTATATGGGTGATCCCGAGCGCGTTCCCGGGTTCCCCGTCTATCGCTGGACCACCGTTCCTGAGTCACACCGAATCTCGGCGCGGTGGATTCAGGACGCCAACTGGATGCAGAGCCTCGAAGGCGGAATCGACACCTCACATGCGTCATTCCTGCATCGTCGCTTTGATCCAATGACGCGTGCGGTGGAGCAGCAAAAAGGAAGTGAGGCCGGTAATCGCGATCTCATGTGGCATGACAAGGCGCCTCGCTTAGAGCTGCAATACACCAACTACGGGTTTCGCTACGCGGCCATCCGCGAGGCGCCGGAGGGCAAAAAGTACGTCCGCATCACCCCGCATATCATGCCCTGCAGCTCCAACCCGCCCGGAGTGTACGGGCAGAATCGGATCTGGAACTGCTGGGTTCCGCGGGATGACGAGAGCTCCTGGGCCTGGGACATCTCGTATCACGAGACACGGCCGCTGGATCCCGTCGAGGTCGAAGGACTGAGAGAGGTGCGCGGCTACAACTCATACGATCCAGCCACCTTCCGTAAGTACGGCAATCGCGAAAATCGCTGGCAGCAGGACCGAGAGTCCATGAAGACGGTGAGCTGGTCGGGTATTCGCGGGATCTTTGTCCAGGACAACGCGGTCCAGGAGGGGATGGGCGCGATCGTCGATCGCACTCGCGAGCATCTTGGCGCCGCCGATGTGGCCATCATTACCGCGCGGCGCCTGTATTTAAAGGCGGCGCGCGACCTGGCAGAGCGCGGCATCGAGCCGCCCGGGGTGGAAACGCCGGAGACCTACGCGGACATCGATTCGCACGCGGTTGTCCAGGATCCAGACGTCATCTGGCACGAGGCGTTGCCATTGGACCCGAAATTCTCGGTGGCTGCATCGTGATGCTCGGGCTTGGTGGGCGGGTCTCCGTAGCCCGACGGCCTGTCGTCCTTGACGTCTGGCGAGCACGGAGATCGCCATCGGGCCGCCGGTGGCGATCTAAAAGCGCACCGACTGTAAACCACCTGGCCGTCATGTCGTAACGCCGCGCGGCGCACCGAAGCACCTTCGGTGCGCCGTCTTCTTCCCCCGGCGCGGGCGCCGGAAGGAGGATCGAATGACCGTTCGACGAATGGGGACGAGGTCCCTCAACATCGTAGGTATCCTGATCATCCTTGCGCTATCGGCCGCGTGCGCTGGCGCCCCGCCCGCTCCCACGGCTGGGACCACCAAAACTGGCGTCACTCCGAAAGTTAATCGGGTGGTCATGTCGGTCATACCACCGGCAGAGGAGAGTAATGAGCTCAGGCAGCTCAATCAGCCACAGAACTGGCAGCTCCGCCCCATGTACGAGCACCTCATTGGCATGGACGCGGAGACTGGCCAGCTCGTTCCCCAGCTCGCCACAGAGTGGACTCTCGAGCCTGACGGAATGTCCTACCGCTTCAAGCTACGTCAAAACGTGCCGTTCCACGGCGGTCACGGCAACTTCGGGGCAAAGGATGTGCTGTTCTCCTGGAAGGACTTGACGCAACAGGACTCTATCCATGGTGAGGCCGGGTACTGGCGCTCGGTGGTGAAGGATATTGAGATCGTCAATGACAACGAGGTCGTGTTCCGCATGGCCGGGCCAGACGGGAACTTCCTCGTGGCGGTCTCACAGGCGCAGGGCGGCATGGAGATGCGCAGCAAGCAGCACTTTGACGCCATGGGTCCGCCCACCATGCAGAGCGGCCCCCTGGCTGGTACTGGCCCGTACCAGTTCAAGGAACGGACGCAGGGGCAGAATGTCATCTTCGAGCGCGTGCCGTATCAGCACTGGCGGGCCACACCCGACTTCCCAGAGTTCGAGTTCCGATTTCAGCGTGAGCCTTCCACGCGTCTGGCCGCGCTGCTCTCGGGCGAAGTGCACGTCACTAGTCTGCCGGAGGACCTTCTTGGGCAGGCCGAGAGTCAAGGCTACGGCGTCGTGAAGGGCCGCGTGCCGGGGCTGCGCACGTTCCTGTCGTACTACTGCTGCTATGTGGCGGATCCGAACGATCTGTCCAAGGGATACAAGTATCCTGACACGCCGTTACAGGACGTGCGCGTCCGCAAGGCGCTGGACAAGGCGATCAATCGCGATCAAATCAACAAGTCGTTCTTCGCCGGCAAGGGCGAGCTCATGATCATGCCGCACCATCATCCCACGCGCATGGGCTGGAACCCGGACTGGGAGAAGCAGTTCCAGGAGGAGTACGGCTACGATCCGGACAAGGCACGGGCGCTATTGGCCGAGGCCGGGTATGGTCCGTCGAAGCCGCTGACCACGTCCATGCTGCTCCAGCCGCTTCCTCAGTACGCCGGCGCGGAGGACGTGCAGGAGGCCATCGCTGGATTCTGGCGCACGGTCGGGGTGAATGTGGAATCGCTCCAGCGAGACCCTGGCGAGATCGCACAGCGCTCGCGCCAGCAGCAATACGACAATCACGTTACGGTGACGGGCACCAGCTCCGCGCAGCTCATTGCCATGGTCTATACCAGCACCACCGCCGGACGAAACCCTGGAGCGGCAGCGGTGCAGGACCCGAACACGGAGAGGTTGGTCCGCCAGCTTTACAGCACCGTGGACACGCAGAAGCAGGAGCAGCTCTGGCGTGAGCTGGGCGACTACCTCTTCCCATTCCACGGTCAGGTCTCGCTCTTCTGGCTCCCGGCCCAGGCGGTGATCAACACCAAGATCGTATCGGACTACGTCTTCCCGGGCGCGATCACCGGAACCTGGACGCATGTGGAGGGGGTGAAGGCGGCTCAGTGAGCAGACGCCCTTGACTCTTTATCCGTCCCTGTGTGGCGGTCATATAGCTACCCGCCGAAGTTATGAGAGTCACGCATGTCCGCTGTGGCGCCCGAGGTTGAGAGCCTCGGGCGCTGTCGCGCTTGCTAATCGCGGAGACGGACTGACGCACGGGATTGAATATCCCCATTAATCCCGGGAGCGAGGCTAACGCGGGATTTCCAGTGTCGTTCCGTCGCTGTCCCCATCGGCATCGTGGTTCTCCGATGGCACGTAATTGGGGCTGAGATGGGTCACCGTGAAGCTGGCGCTGGTGGTGTTGGTCGGAAGCGCCTGCGAGTTGATCAGGCATGACCCACTGGATCCGGTGGTGCAGGTGCCGGAGCGCGATCCGCCAGTCCAGGTGTACGTTCCGGAGACTGTCACATTGGGTGCCGCCGCGTGGGAGGCGTTGTGCACGGTGATCTTCACCTCGGCTGACCACTGACGCTTATTCCGCTGGGTCGAGCTCCCGTTCAGGTCGCCCACGTGATTGTCAGCGGAAGGCGTGGCAGTAATGGTGGCCGTTGACGTGGGCGTGCTGGACGGACCCGCAGTTGGCGTGAGTGTGGGCGTGCTTGACGGGCCAGCCGTCGGTGTACTGGTTGGCGAGGGGTTACTCGCGCCCAGCGCCTTGGCCACGTCTAGGCGGCCTCCGGTGACCACGCGGCCCGCGAGCGATGCCGTGGGAGCGCTGTTGTTTAAGATGGCGCTCTTTATCTGGGCGGCGCTGGCCCCGGGGTTGAGCGCCGCGTAGAGGGCGATGGCGCCAGTCACGTGTGGCGCCGCCATAGAGGTACCGCCCTTCGATCCGTACGCACTCGTGGATGAGCCCAGAGTGGAGAGGATGTCCCCACCGGGCGCACCGAGGTCTACTGAGCTCGCTCCCCAGCTCGAGCTGGAGCGTTTGGCGCCGTCCTTCTCGATTGCCGCGACGGAGATGACGTTGGGCTGGTCGTAACTGGACGGGTAGTACGGTGAAGAATCGTTGCTGCGATTGTTGTTGCCCGCCGAGGCGACAAACAAGATATTGGCCGTATTTGCGCGGCCGATCGCCTCCAAAACCGCCTGTGAAAAACCCGATCCACCAAACGAGTTGTTGGTCGCGACGATGTTGACTGGCCTTTCCTTACGGGTCTTCAGAGCAATCAGGTAGTCAAGCACGCGGGGAATGTTGGCGCTCGTACCGCCGTTGTCGTTCAGGTACTTCGTGACGATGAGCTTCACGTTCCAGCTCACCCCGGCCACGCCTGCCGCATTGCCGCCACGGGCTCCGATGGTACCCGCTACATGAGTTCCGTGGCCGTCCGTGGAGTCCTGTGTGCCCGAGTCGAAGACTGTCTTATCGTTGTTGGAGAAGTCCCAACCGTTGATATCGTCGATGTAACCGTTCCCGTCATTGTCGATGCCGTCGCCGGCAGTCTCCAACAGGTTGGTCCAGAAGTTCATCTTCAGATCATCGTGATCAAGTCGCACCCCGTGATCGGTCACGGCAACGTAGACGTCGCCCGTTTGCGGGATTCCTACGAAGCCCGCCGCCCATGCCTCACCGGCCTGACTACCATACTGGTTGGCTGGCGAGGTGGCATCTCCGTACATGCCCCAGAGCTGGTTGCTGGTGTAGTACGGATCGTTCGACGATTCATCCGCGGTGTAGATGAAGTTGCGCTCGGCGAATCGGACCGAGGGGTGCCCATGCAGACGCGTGATGGCCTCGCTCACCGAAAGGCCGGGCGGGAGATGCACGAGCTCGAGGTCGCCTTCGGTGGGGGATGCGCGGAGCACCTCTTTGCGCGCCGCGTTCAGCGGCCCGCGAATACCGGACTTGCCTGGCTCGTCTACCCCCGGGCGGTACTGGATGACGACCTCATCGTCGACGTAACGGGCTGACGGCGGAATCGGGTCCGCCTGCGCGGAGACGCTTGGCGGCCCCGGGCGGACTCTGCGCGCCTGCGAGCAAGCTCAGGGCCAGTGAGAGTACCAGACTGAAGCGAGCGAGATGCCGGGCATTCATCGATCAGGCCTCCAGGGCACGCCCGGCTGTAGCACGGGCGACTACATCGGCAGCCAGTGTAGCGATACCTCAGGCAGATGTACAGAGGGCAGTACCGAGATCCTCGGACAGCCCCGTGGAGTGCGGCGCGTGGTACAACGAACCCATGGCACGCGCGACTTTACTGCTGGTCATTCTGGCATTCGCCGGCGTTTGCGGCTCGCCCCGCATTGCGCGAGGTGAGACGCCGGCGCCGCTTGTCCTGCTGGTGGCAACCGATCGACCGAGCTACGCTCAGGGAGACACGGCGACGGTTACCATTGCGATCGACAATCCGACCGCGTTAGCTGTACCCGTCGCGTTCCACTCGGCGCAGCGATTCGACCTCGCGGTGCGCGCTGGCGATGTCGAGGTCTGGCGCTGGTCCGCGGATCGCGATTTCGCCCAGGTGGATTCGGAGCAGGCAATTGCGCCGGGGGTGACCCTGTTGGGCCGCGTCACCTGGGATTGGCGCGACGCAACTGGCGCGCCGCTGCACCCGGGGCCTATCGGCTCGTCGGCTCGATGAGCGGAACGCCCCCGTGGAGGGAAACGTCCTGCTCATCGAGCTGAGCGCGCCGTAAGATTCTAGAGCTCCGTCAGGCTGTCGTCACACCGAGCTGCTGCTGGATGGCCGCCAGGTCGCACCAGGCTTGCTCGCGAGTGATTTTCCCGTCCCTCACCTCGAAGACGTGCAATAGGCGAAAGCTCACCGGGCCGCTCTTCCCGTCACACAGGAACGGCTTACCGTCCTTGATCTTGCCGTGCCACAGCGTTTCGTCGATCACGAAATCGTCGCCGTAGTAGCGGCGGATTGGCGTCACGCCTTCACCTTCCACGTTGCTGAATAGCATTTCGTAGAACGACCGAATGCGATCCTTGTCCGTTGAGACGCCCATGGGTGACGGGACAACCTCATGTTCTACGGTGTCAGCCAGGCTGTCCATCACGGCGTTGACGTTGTCCGTCGCTTCGAACATGAAATGCTCGTTGATGATCGAATCGAGCTCCGCGGTCCTAAGGCGCACTACGATACCTCCGTATACTCTTGTCTCGTATCGAGACTTGCTGTCTCATGAGACTGATGTGTATCATAATGAGCATGAATGTATCGAGTCAAGAGGATCCGCGCAAGAACCAGAAAGATCGCACGCGGGCGGCCATCGTGGACGCGGCGCTCGCGCTGATGCGGGACGGAGTGACGCCGACGGTCACCTCGGCCGCCGAAGCGGCGCGAGTCTCACGACCCACCGCCTATCGTTATTTCCCCAGCCAGGAATCGCTCATGAGCGAGATCATGGATATGACTCCCACCACTGAGCCCGTGGAGGAGCTCATTCGCTCAATGGACGGCTCAGACGCGAAGAAACGCCTGAGCGAGCTCCTGGGCATGTTCAACGGAATCGTCGTTGCCAACGAGGGTCAGTACCGCGCGGCGCTCCGTGTCTATCTCGACACCTGGTTCGCGGCCCGAAAGGCCGGTCAGAACGCGCCCGATGTCCGCTTTGGTCGACGTGGCCGCTGGCTGGAGAGTGCCCTGGAGCCGTTGCGCGATTCGCTGTCGCCCGACCAGTGGCGTCGACTGATCAACGCCCTCTCGCTCACCCTAGGCGCCGACAGCCTGGTCATCCTCAAAGACGTGTGCGGTCTGGACAACGACGAGGCGCTGGATGTGCTCCATTGGACGGCCCAAACGATTTTGGATGCGGTGCTGCGTGAAGCCAGTCGGCGACCCAGCGGCGATTAACTGTAGGGCGTGCTGTTGTCCAACCCGCGGCATCAATAAATTTCGCGGGCCTGATTGGAACCCCGCTCTATAGACGATGAGCGTCAGCTAGTCACCGCCGCTACCCAGTCTCCGCAATAACGACTGTATCGCATCCCACGCGGGGAGGCCCCGGACTTCCGATGGAAGCGCAGCAACTCGGTTTTCAAAAGCTCGGATCTCGGCTCTCAGTCCACGTTCCGTTTCAGTGAGCATGCCATCATAGTTAGGGTCCAGTAGGTGTGCGGGGCTACTTGTGGCGGTACACAGGAGAAGATCGAGAAAGATTTCCAACTTTCTAGCCGCATTAGCGAGCGACCGATCGTCCACTTCTCCTTCTGGTGAGCTGGGTGACATGCTGACAAAATTGATATCGCCTCGCCACAGCTCCTGAACGAGCTGATCATCGTATAGCAAGAGTGCGGTTGCATATGGTCTTATCTCGGAGCTGGATGACGAAGGGGTTCGAACTGCCTTCCGCACGTCAGCCGCGATTCGATGAAAATTGTCGTCGGTCAACGAGAAGCCGACAAAGAGCATATGGCGAGTAATTAATAAGGCCTGGACAATGCCGCGAGAGCGGCTCGTTGCTCGGAGTACCGCTGGTAATCTTCACGCGTGAGCACGATATCGTCCGGATGCTAAACACAGCCATGCATTTTGAGAAGCCACCGCTCGCCGCTTGCCGCGGCTTCATATGGCAGGACCGCGACTGGAGATCCAAGCGCTCGGGCCGCGGACTCGAAGAGCGTGTCGTAATTCATCGTTGCCGCTTCGCGGATAGGGAGCGCAGCGAGTAGTGAGTCGGCCAGTGGGCATTGATCGGTGCGCAACTGATCGGCGATGATCTTTCCCATATCAAGGCCCTCCGCGATCAGTCGCCCCTGGATAATTCTTGCCCGGTCGATTCCAGGCAGCCGTTCGAGCGCTTTAAGCTCGTCGGCGTTCATTCCCGCATTCGTGGCGAGCGATTGAAGAAGTGTGGCCCACGTCGGAAGCCCGGCTGCGGCGCTCGTCCCCGCACCGAGAAAAAGCACGAGATTCCCTCGCGCTGCATGTGCGGCGAGCGAGTCCGCCGAATCGCGGAGCTGCTGGTCAAGGTCTGACCACGGATCGGCCGTCGCTTCAGAGCCATCACTGGCTATCTGACGACGTACAGATTGGCTCGCGGCGAGTGCGGCCGTGGTGGACGTCATCAGGACAACGTCGAAGTCCAATTCCCTGGTCTCCTCATAAAGTACTTCGAGCATCGCGCGAATCATGTCTCCTTTGATCCTGTCCGCACCTCCTTGCCCGGTACCAACTAACGGGATGCCAATCAGATGACGAACTCGGCCGAATCTAGGATCGTGGACCACGAGTCTGGTGTGAGCAGCATGAAGAAACTGTCGCAGACCGTCCGCGTACCAGGATGGCGGAGTTGATTCCACAGCACCGACATTCACAAGTAGTGGCTCCGGCTCACGCTCGGGCCAATCGGAAAATGTCGCGACTCGCGCGCCATCATTCGCCCAATCAGAAGGGAGATGAATCCGTGACACGGGGATCAGTGGGGTAGCGGGCGGTCTGGAGAGACTCCAGACGATTCAGCAGTGTGGTGGACGCGCCATTCTGCCAGCCGCGCGTTATACGGAGCGACGCATCGCACGGGAGCAGCCAGAGATCACAGGCGAGGCGCCGTAAGTCACCCTGCGCAATAAACACATGTCCCGGCACATCTTGCTCCGTGAAGGGCGTAGTCGCAATTTTACGATGGGGGAAACTGGCCTCCTTGTACTACTGCCCGCACCGTGGAGCGCGCTGGTTCCAGAGTCCCGATCTCAAGCGGCTCTAGACGCGGATGCATGGAGCATCAGAAGCATTGCGCTCAAGTCCGCTATTGGGTCGAATTCAGATGTTGAAAAGGGAGAGGGCGATCCCCCCAGCCCCGGCCGCCCCGAGAACGATAATGGGATGGATCTTGCCGGTCCAGCTCAAGCCAAAGCCCAATGCTGCCAGGGCCACGCTGCCGGCGAACCCTGGCGTAACGCCAACGCCGGTTGACAGCAGTATGCCGGCGCTCACGGACAGAAGGAGGCCTGCGGAGGCCAGAGCGATGCCTTGCATGGCTCCGCGTACCCATGGCCGGTGCAGCGAGCCTCGAATAATGGGCGCGAGCGGGAGCACCAGTAGCGGCGGAATGGTGGCGCCTAGCATGGCCAGAAATACGCCCGGCCAGCCGGCAACCATGTACCCAAGGCTTACCACGAACATGCCGGTGGGGCCTGGGCTGAGCCGGCCCACGGCCAGTGATTTGGCGATGTCTGCCTCGGTTACCCAACCGCGAAGCTGCACCATTTCCTGGTTCAGCACCGGCAGGGCCGCCTGACCGGCGAAAGTGATCAGGCTGGACTTGAAGAAGACGGTGAACACTTCAAAGTAATAATCCCAGGGCATTAGTGGATCTCGCCTGAGACGCGCTCCTGAGACCAGGCGGACATAATGGCACGAATGAACGCCGCGCCGAGCAGAATGAAGAGCACCGGCGCCTTGACCACGCCCACCAGCACGGCCGCCACGAGAACGATGCACCAGTCCACTAGGCCCAGCTTGCCTTTCCGAGCGGTGGTGCGGCCGAAGAAGACTGCCAGCGCCAGCGTCATCCCCGCCGTGGCCGGGATGATGCCTCTCAGCATCCATTGCACAACGGGAAACTGCTCAATAACCTCCAACCCGGCGGTGAACAGACCGGTGAGTATGGCCGACGGGATGACAAATGCGGCGACGGCCACCGGAATGCCCCAGATCCCGGAGACGTGATGTCCGAGCATGCCCGCAAGCGCGACGAGATGGATGCCCGGACTTGCCTGACCAATGGCCCAGCACTCCCGAAACGTGCTGGTTGGAACCCACTTGGTTCGCTCTACCATGAGCGAACGGATCATGTACATGGTGCTCGGTCCACCACCCAGCGATTGCGAGCCGATGGCGATCCAGGTACGCGCAAGCTTAGCGAGCGACGGTCGGTCGTCGGGGACGCTCGTGTCGCCGCGATTCCCGGTAACCGCGGACGCGTCAGTCACGATCTATCCCGTGTTCTAGCGCCGCATCGCTCGGCACTCCGTCAGCGACGCGGAAGTTCTGATGAATGCAAGCGGCCGCCGGACCGCGTCGTTCGCTTCTGACCATTGTGCTCACAATCCCAATCAGATTCTTTCACGTGACGGCTCGGCGCATGATGCCGGGTGTGGTCGGCGGGGAAGGCGTACCACGGGGGCAACGGATCGCTCCTGGCTAGTCGCTGATCAGGATAGCGCCCAACGGCCATCCAGGTACATCGGCTCCGCACACAAAGACACGAAGTGCGAATCACTGAATGGCGAGTCTCGAGATGGCCTACGGCGTACGAGTCACTGAGAGTGATCGGTGACGAGTGGCGGTGGGCGGGAACGGAAATCAGCGATCTTGGGCCGATCGTTGAAAAGGCAGCTCCAGTTCGATTCCGTGCATCTCTTTGTCAAGTCGGACGACCGCTGCCGCCAGGTCGACCTCCAGCCAGGGCGGCGGCGCACCAAGCTGCTCCAGAGCTCATCCGTTTCGCGCGCTTCGGCCAGTAGGCCAGTCCGTGAAAGATGATAAGGACTCACCGCCTCGGAGGTGCCTGATCAAGGCGGCTGGCACCTGTCATTCATTGCGTCGGGCGGTGATCACGACCAGGAAGCAGTAAGGAGGCGCTCATCCGCCGGGATCGAGCGCCTCCTTACTGCTTCATAACTTCAAGCTAATGCTGTCGGAGCCGGGACCCCGCGGAAGCTTGGCGCGCTGAGCACAGCGAGTATGACTGTTAAAGCAACACAGCTTGAAGCCGAACGTTCGAGGCGGTAGGAGTGTTCTGCGGTAGGAAGTGTTCTTTAGGAAGAGTCGCGCAGGAGCGAGCGCAGTATCAAGGGGAACGCCATGAGCGCGAGCGAAGCCGGGATAAGCAGGGTGCTGACGCGTATCGACGCGCGCTGGCAGGAGCTTCAAAATTCGATCGAAGGACTTGACGGACGCTCAGCTCGTTGAGCCCGGGACTATGGACGAATGGTCCATCCGAGACATGCTGGCGCACGTCACCACCTGGGAAGAGCAGGCGCTGGAGCATCTTCCGACGATCATCGCGGGCGGTCGCCCGCCCAAGTACGTGACCTACGGCGGAATCGATGCTTTCAACGCCATGATGACGGAGAAGAAGCGCGATCTTTCAATTCATGAAGTGAAGCGGCAGATGGCTGACACGCATCGTCGATTGGTGGACTTCGTTCGCAACGCGCCCACGGAGCATTTCAGCACCGATACACGCGCACGTCGCCGACTGCGCTGGGACACCTACGGACATTACGCACTCCACGCCAAGGCAATTCGGGAGTGGCGCAACGAGACGAACGCGTAGCTCGCGCCTGGGGCCGCGGGCGTCCCGCCCGACCCGGTGCTCGAGTTTGTGCGGAATGTGATCGTAGGTACCGGGGTCGGGCGCCCGCGGTCCCAGGAGGTCAGACGCGAATCGAGCTCAAGAACTCCAACGCCAGGGAGTTGAAAATCTCAGCAGTCTCGATCTGAGGCCAATGGCCACAGCGGGGTAACAGGGTGGTGCGGCAGTTGGGGATGACCAGGCCAGCTTCAGCGGCTGCGCGGATCAGCGCGGGCGCAATGTCCGCCGGAAAGAAGTGCCGTTCGTCTCGCCCATAGATGAGATATGTGGGTGCCTGGATTTTTGCCAGACCCTCGGACCCGAAGTTGGAGCGCCCCCGAGTGACTTGCTGGAACGCATCGGCCCGCGCGCGCTCCAGCATGCCCGGCTGCTGGAGAGTCTTGAGTCGCATGGCTGCCACTTCGTCGACGGCCGGATGATTCGCATCATAGAAGAAGTCGGCGGTGGCCTTGCGGATGTGCTCTGGCCTGACCTCGGTCTGGCTCAGCATTTCGCGCACGAACTCGAGCCGGGGTGTCTTGCCGAGCTCCGGTACGATTGTCGCCGCTTCTGTCGTATCAGCCCGTGGCTCTCCGCCTGTCAAGATTGCGCAAGCGACGCGCTCGGGCTGGTCGATCGCCGCGGCGGTAATCGTCATGGAGCCCATGGAGTTGCCGATCATGGCCGCGCGCCGAATATCAAAGTGATCCATGAAAGCGGCCAAGAATCGAACGCCGCTCACCGAGTTTCCGGACGAGGCTCCGGTTTGTCCAAACCCTGGGGCATCCGGCGCGAGCACATGGTATCCGGCGCCGGCGAGCGCATCGAAGTTGCGGTACCAGCACATGCCGGCTGAGGTTCCGTGCCCTCCGGTCTGCATCAAGATGAGCGGCGGGTCGCCAGCATCGCCGGCTTCGTGAAAGTGGACGTGCATGCTGTCGCCGTCCACCGTAATGGTGGTGAACTCATCCTGAACCATAGTCGCTTTCTCCATACTTAGAGCGCTCCGCGGAATGGCCCAAACACGCCTCATTTAGTGCAGTGTAATGACCCCTGTGGTGGTGTCGGGCGTCTCGCCCGACTGTCCTCACATGATCCGGAGGGCATCATCGAGAACGCTCCGGCGAGACGCCCGACACCACCACAGGGGGAGCGCTACGCGTGCCGGCAAGATGCCCAGCGCCACCGTCCTGACCCGGGCGCGAGGCCTGCAAGACGCCGCGCCTAGCTTACTGCGTGGCCTGGTACGCCTTGTAGATGCCGAAGACTTTGCCCAGGAGGTCTTTGCCGCGCTCAGTGTTGGGTGAGGCATAGGACTCGAGCTTGCTGAAGTCGGGAAACTCGGCGGCGTTGAGGACGGGCACGTCCGTGCGCCGGCTGTTGCCCTGCATAGCCTCGGCCCAGGCCATCTGCCCCTCGCGTGAGAGCAGCCAGTTGACCCAGACTTTTGAGGCGTTGGGATGCGGAGAATTCTTGAAAACACCAACGCCTCGGGCCGCCATATAGAGCGGGCCCTGCTGGAAGTCCACGTTCTTTCCAATATCCTGCTTCTGGAACTCCAGAAGGAAATTCTTGTCCACCCCCACGGCCAACGGATAGCGGCCAGTGGAGATCCATTCAGTAGTGACGCGGACGTTCTCTTGAATCACTGGTTTTTGCTCAGTGAAGAGCTGCTTCACAAAGTCCTCGCCTTTGGCAAAGAGGAATCCAGTGAGCGAGAGGCTGCCATGCGCGGGTACAGACGGATCGTCAAACACGATCTTGCCGCGGTATTTCGGATCGAGCAGATCGTCGACGCTGTTCATCTCGCCTCGTGGAACGACGTCGCGATTGACCGAATAGCCGCCAACGACGTCCATCGCATGGACGAAGACCAACGTTTGCTTGGTCACGTCATGGGCCCATGACTCGAATCCGCCGGCCCACTTGCTGTCGTCCATCGCGTCCGGAAGTAGGAACTGTGTTCGCAAATCGATGAACGCGCCGGTTGGCGCCAGCACGTTGATCATGTTGGACGTCGATGCGGTCATCACGTCCCAGGAGTAGACGCCGTTCTGCTGCTCCGCGATCACTTTGGGGGAGATATCACTTGGCCGAGCGCCGGTGTGCTCCACTTTGATGTCCGGGTACTTCTCCTGGAACAGCTCCACGAGACGCTTATAGTCCGTGCCCGGATGCGTGATGAGGGTCATTTTGCCTTCTTGCTTGGCGGCGGCCAGGGTCTTGTCCCATTCAGCCTGCCAGCCGTCCTTCGCGGCGGCGGGAGCGGCCTCGGTCTTGGCAGCCGGCGTACTCGTAGGTGCCTTGGCAGCAGCGGGAGCCTGGGTTGGGCTCGATTTACTCTCAGAGGGTGCTGATGGCGCGGGCGAGCATGCCACCACCGCTACGACGGAGAGAGCGATGGTGGCCTGAATGAGCGAGCGGATAGTCATGGTCGGTGCCTCCAGAATGCTCCGGTTCATGTCCGCGCGGACGCGCCGAAGAAGAATCGGGTGTGCTCGCTAAGCAATGCCAGCTAGCTCGCGGTCCTCCGCGTGATACATTTGCGAGAGCAGCACATCTCGCCACGATTGTTTGTCCGGCACAATCTGCTCAATCGCGCGGATGCGATGGTAACTGTCGGTGACCCCGGGCGGATCGCCTCCTGCTTCCACCTGCCTGACCGCGTTGATCAGGATTTGGCGTGCCACGATCACCGCCCGGTCAGCCGGGCCAAGATGCTCACGAGTCCGGTCCACGATGGTCCCCATGGTCTCTTGCATGGCTCGGTCCTGCGTGTTGATACCGGCGATGCCCGTGAACGTCTCCGTGCGCTGCACGGCTCGATCGATTCGGAAGTTGTTGCGCGGATGGCTCATGGATCGGAACGTGCGCTGGTCCACGTGATCCGCGCCGTTGCCGTTGCCGCGTTCCAGCTTGTCTTCCTCAGTGAGCGGCTCGTCGCCAAAGCTGTAGCCCCAATTCCACACCATGGTGGTGTGGTCGTCCATTGGGACCCAGTAGTGGCCGTGAATCTGAGGAAGGTACGAATCCGGCTTGCCCGCGCCCGCCTGGAACTGTTGCGGTCGAATCTGCGTGAACGGCATCACGAAGTGGTAGCCGCGCACGTAGGTGTTTCCATCGCCCATGTCCCGCACGCCGAAATATCGGTAGCCGTAATCGGTGATGTCCACCTCGAGCGTGGGTGCCTTTCCACGCACAAACGCGGACGCCATCGGGATGCCAGGATGCTTAGAAGCAGGGTTCATCTTGCGGTGCAAGATAGGCGCGTGAGACGAGTCGATGCCGCCTTCAAGTCCTTGCAGCCAGTTGGACTCCTGGATCACTTTGGACACATGGCGATGACTCTCCGCCGCGCGGGTCCATTCAAAGCTCGGATCTGGCGGCCTGTTTTCGGGAGCTCCGAGGTATGCCCAGATGATTCCGCCCATCTCCACCGTCGGGTAAGCGGTCAGCTTCACCTTGTCTGTAAACGGCACCGGCTCGTTCATCTGCTCGACGCAGTTGCCATCCACGTCAAACTTCCAGCCGTGGTAGACGCAACGGATGCCGTTCTCCTCATTACGCCCGAACCACAGCGAGGCCAGCCGATGCGGGCAGGATTCCTCGACCATGCCGACGCGGCCGCTGGTATCGCGAAACGCGAGCAAATCCTCGCCGAGAAGCTTGACGCGCACTGGCTCACAATCTGGGGCGGGCAGCTCCCACGAGAGCAGCGCCGGCATCCAGTAGCGGCGCATCAACGTACCCATGGGCGTTCCGGGCCCTACGCGCGTGATGAGCTGGTTGTCCTCGCGATTCAGCATTTGTCTGCACTCCCGCCACGAATGAATGCGACGCGGCTCTTTCCGAAACCGTACGAGCGCATAGGTATGAATGTCAAAGATGTGACGAGTTCTATGGTTATTTACAAGCGCCTCCGCGTGGAGAGGATAGGCTTCAGCATGCCTTCGTCGCGTCGGACGGAGCGTCTGAAATATCGAGGACCGAGCTGTGCGGACCCGCGGGTAGGCCGCTGAGATTGGGCAGAGCGCCGACATGCGAAATCTCGCGCGAATGCTTTGAGGCCGGTCAGGAAGGCGCTATGAAAACACGGATTGAACCGGCCGAGCGTTGATCTGATGAAGCTGGAGGGCCGCCCATCTGGGTCGGATGACGACCGCGATGACCCGGCCCTCGCCGCCAATCGCGTATCTTTCGCCAGAGCTTGCCATCCACGGTGGAGGTCTCTTCGAGCGGCTCCAGGACCGTCCCGTCGGACAGGAGCGCGATGGCGTTCGTAGCAGTGCCGGCTCCGTCACGATAGGACACCGGTAGTGTCGACACCTTGTCCGATTTTTCGTGAACCTAGATCTGTTTTAATCCTAGGGATCGATGCCCTTCGGGCAAGATGCCGGACACCACCAAGACCTGCACGCCTGCCGACGCTTCTCATTCGCGCTAGTTCAGCGCCTCTTTGGCTATTTCGGCGGTCTTCTCCACGGCATCGACGGATGACTGATACGTCACCAGATATTTGATGCCTGGGCTTGGGGCGAGATCAGGATGGGCTGCCGGGACGTCGGTGCGGCGGCTGTTCGTCAACGATGGCTTGGACCAGGCCTCTCCGCCCTCCTTGCTCAGGAGCCAGTGGATGAACAATTTAGCTGCGTTGGGATTGGGAGCTTTGGCGAAAAGGGAGATGTTGCTGGAGTCTGTGACGTAATTGACATTGTCAAGCTGGACCTCCTTGATGTTCTTTGCCAGCCCTTCGGAGAGGAATTCCTGGAGCACCACGTCGTAGACCGCGCCGAGGCCGATGGCGTGCGTGCCGCGCACCATAGCTTCAGTGCTCTGGCGATTATTCCGCAGCAGCAGGACGTCCTGGTCTTTGTAGAGACGCTTGATGATGGTGTCGTCATTGAGCGCGAGACGCATGACCGTGGCGGGCCACCAGCCTGCCCCCACGGCACGCGGATCCGAGGAGACGATCTTGCCCTTCCACTTCGGATTGAGCAGGTCTTCGATCTTCGTGATCTCACCCTCTGCCACCATGTCCGTGTTGATATACAACGACTGTGAGCGATTCACGAAGGCGCGATAAATCCACTTCTTCTCGTCGTCGACGAAGCCGGCCTCGAAGCCGTCTTGCCAGATGAGTCGGCGGTGAGCGCCGAGTCGTCGATCGCCGCCCGCACCGGCGTGATGACGCCTTCCTTAATAAGCGGGATCGTTGACGGCCCAAACGTATTAGCCTGCACGTCATACGCGTAGACGCCGGACTGGTATTCCTGAACGGCTCGTGGCGTGAACTGGCTTGAGTTGAGGTTAGTGTGATCGATGGAGATGCCAGGGTAGGCTTCCTCGAACGCGCTGATCCCGACGCGATAGCCTTCGCCAATCGTCGTGACGACCGAAAGCTTGCCTTCGCGCTTTGCCGCGGCCACGAGCTCATCGTGCGCGCTGGAAGCGTTGCTCTTTCCGGCGCTGCCAGGACCCGTGCTAGCAGGGGACGGAGCGCAGCCGACCACGACCGCCATGCCGGCGCTCGCAACTCCAATCGCGCGAATAAACTGACGGCGTGTCAACGTGGATGCAGATGCACGTGATGTCATGGGCTCCCTCTCCTTCGGTGTGCGGGCGTTCTCGATCCTTCAACTGTCCAATATGACCTCGGGTCACTGTCATCCTGAGTGCAGCGAAGGATCTTTCCACCGGATTCATTGACACCGGCGGGGAGATCCTTCGCTGCACTCAGGATGACAGTGCTCGGTGACGTCGGTAAGCGTTCGGCGCAGGGTTGATGCTCGTTAACGAGGATCACCGTTCGCCAATACTCCGGTATCCAAACGCCCTTACCACCAGCGCCAGCCCGAGACTGACGAACAGCAGCATGGTCGCCATGACCGAAGCGACCTCGTACTTACCCTGGGCGATGTATTCGAGCTGCATGATCGAGAGCGGCCTGATGGACGCGTTCGATAGGAGCGCTACCTGGGCAACGTTGCGAGCCGCGGCGATGAAGCTGATCACGGTAATGACCACCAGGCTCGGACTGATGAGTGGGAGCAGAATCTGGCGATAGGTGCGCCACCAATCGGCCCCGCTCAGCCAGGAGGCTTCCTCTAGCTCCTTGCTCATCTGCATCAGGTTGCTCTTCATCACCTGCACGGCCAGCGGCATGCCCGGCCACTAGCAGGACCAGGATGAGCGAGACCATAGATCCGTAGATCGGTCGGAACGGCGGCTGAAGCAGCATAGTCAGCATGCCGAAGCTGAGCAGAATGCCCGGCACGGTCACGGGTAGCCAGGTGAGAAAGTCCAGCGAGCCGCGTCCATAGAAGCGGGTTCGAATAATCACGTAGGCAATGAGCGGCATCACCAGCAGGCTGACGACAGCGGTGCCCGCGGCGAGCACACCTGTGTTCTGGATGGCTCGGACCAACAGCCGATCGTTGAACGCGGTGATCCAGTGCTTGAGCGTCCAGGGATCATCGATGAAGAAACCGAACAGCTTCATGAACGTGCCCATTACTGAAAAGACGATTGGTACGCCGATGATGAGCAGCGCGGTGACCGTGACAAAAGAGAAGGCGAGCCAGCGGGCGCGCGAGCCCAGTTGGGTGACCTGACCCTGGAATTGGCCGGTGACCGTCGTGAATTGGCGCTTATGGAGGTACGTGCGCTGGAGAAGGATGAGCCCCAGCGCCGCCAGCAGCATGAACGTGCCCGTGGCTGAGACGGCCGCGTACCGAGGATTCGTCTGGTAGAGCTGGTCGTACATCCAGGTGCTAAAGACGAAGATCCCGGCCGGTGTGCCGAGAATCTGCTCCACCTCGAAGGCCTCGAGCGATCGAACGACCGAGAGGATCTGGACGGCGAGGATCGCCGGCAGCATGAGCGGCACGAAGACGCGCGCCATGGTGCCCAAGGTGCTGGCGCCGGCCACCAATGAGGCCTCCTCGTACGCCGAGTTCATGTTTCGGAAGATCGGTGTGAGAATCATCACCTTGAGGGCGATGCTGCTACCCACCAGATGCACCCAGACGATGCCCCAGAACGAATAGATGTTCAACGGGCCGATGCCCAGGTCAGTCAAACCGACGCGCGCCAGAAGCTGATTGAACAATCCGAACTTGGGGTCAAGAATCAGGATCCAGCTCAGCGTCACCGTAAGACTGGGAAGGAAGAACGCCAGCCAGAAGACAAACTCAAAGACGTTTCTGCCGGGCAGATCGGTGCGAGCCAGTAACCAGGCGATGAACACGGCGATGACCAGAGCCAGGAGCTGACGAGCCACCGTGAGGGTGATCGTGTTGTAAAGGGCTGTCTGAAGGGCGCGTTCTCCGAACACAGCCCGCCAGCCATCGATCGACCATGCGCCCGCTTGCCCCGGCATGGCCGTACGGAAGCTCTGCACGACCATCTGCACGATAGGGAAGAGGACGAGCACTGCCACAATCGCAAGCAGGGCGGTGAGCCCCAGCGTTTCCCGAGAAGGGAGCCGTCGTGCTGGAGCCGGCACACGAGCGCGCGGAGCGGCGACTTCTGCTGACATCGATCAACTCCTGAGGGGCTCAGGCTACTGGATCGAGGGTGTTCGACTGAGTTCAGCGTAGTGGCGTCCCCTTGCCGGCGCCACCTGGGTCGCAACTGCCGGCGATTGCCGTCAGATGCCATTTCAGGTGGCGCCGGCAAGGGGACGCCACTACGTCTGGATCTGCGTTAGCGCTTACGCCGCTACTGGAACCTTCAGCCCGTAGAGCTTGCACACGTTTTCGCGCACTAGCTTGGCACGGTCCGCTTCCGGCAGATGGCCGAGATCGCGCTCGATGACCTTCAGCGAGTTCGGCCACGTGGAGTTGGGGTGTGGGTAGTCGTTGGACCACATGCAGTTGTCCACGCCCCACCACGCCAGGTTGTGCCCGCCGGTGGCGTCATTGAAGAAGGTGGCGAACACTTGCTCACGCACGTACTCGCTGGGCAGTCGCTCGATGGGTGGTGGGTTCACGGGATAGAAGCGCTTGTAGTAGTAGTCCCACTGCTGGATGAGGAACGGTAGCCAGCCGATCTCGTTTTCCACGATGACTAGCTTGAGTCCCGGGTGCTTGTCCAGGATGCCGTAAAAGACGAAATCAAACAGCGCATTTGCCGCGTCGAGCAGCTTGAGGTTGACGCTCCCGCGGTAGGTCTCCACGCCCTGGCGCGTACCGGTGCTGTGGTAACTGTGGCCCGTCAGGATATGCAGGCTGATGGGCATGTCCAGGTCCTGGGAGGCTGCCCAGAAGCGGTTGTAATGATCGGACGTAAAGGGGAGATCCGGGTGCGGCGCTTGCCAGATAATGGAGCCTTTCAGCCCAGCCTTGGCACAGCGCTCGAGCTCGGCGACGCCGTGATCAACGTCGTACATGGAGATCGCCGGAATGCCCACAAGTCGATCGGTCATGCCCTGGCAGTACTCGATGAGCCAGTCGTTGTAGACGCGGAAGCACGCTTCCTGAAGTCGCGCGTCCTGCAGCGCGAACAATGGCAAACCGAGCGTGGGATAGAGGACCTCGGCGCTCACGCCATCGGTTGCCATCTCTTTCGCTCGTTCCCTGGGGTCCCACCCACCCGGCTGTGCTTGAAACCCCTCGCCAACCTTCCTGGGCGGATAGGTCGGCGCCACGTCGGCAAACTCTCGGGGCAGGCGCTCGACCCAGAGATTCGGGTCCTCCATCACATGGGAGTCCGCTGAGATGATCACTCCGGTGTTCGCAGCCATTTGGGAAACCTCCGTGCTTCAATCGATCGCAGAAATGGACATGAGCTTGGCTTACGTGCTCGGGTTGATGCGCCGGGAGATCTGTGAACTAGCTAGGCAAGGATCATAGGCGGGTTGCGGAAAGCCGTCAACGGATTGAGAGGGTGCGCGAAGCGCTTTGGACTGCGGCGGTTTCGCCGCTTCCCTCCGAGCCGAGCGATGCGGAGGGCGGCTTGCAGCCTCGCGAGAAGGCGGCGAAGACCGCGGCAGTCTAAATGACTAGGCACAGATCCCTTCGGCAGTGCTCACAAATTAGTGTGACCAGACTCGCGCCCACTCGGCGTTGGTACATCGATTCGACAATTGACGCTCCTTCCTAACTGGCGTACTCTCTTGCGCAGTCGTCTCTCTGCTAGTGCAGCCTGGTGTGATCACACCCGTAGTGTGTATCGCGAAGGAGGTCCACAGTGATCGGCAGCTCACGTGTGCGCATCAGCATTCCGCTGGTTTCTCTGATGGTGATGACCGCGTGTGGACCCGCGAGTCCCGCGGTCTCACCGACCGCGCCACCCGAAAAGCCAGCAGCGGCAGTCGCAACCGCCGTTCCGGCCAGCAGCTAAGGCTGCTGCCGAGCCAACCGCTCCGGCCCCAGCTCAGCCAACAGCGGCGCCCACTGAAGACCCTGCGCTCGTGTCGCTCTGGAGAGGTAAGACGATCACGATGATCGTCGGTGATGCCGCCGGCGGGGGAACGGACACAACAGGTCGAATCGTCTCGCGCCATCTATCTCGATATCTGCCAGGTCAGCCTCAAATCATCGTCCAAAATATGCCCGGAGCGGGTCATCGGGTGGCTACTAACTTCGTCTATCAGGCGAAAGCCGATGGACTCACGATTGGTCTGGTGGACCGTGGCGTTCCCTCATATCAGCTTCGCGGTGAAGGCGCTGATCAGGGAGTGCGATACGACTCAACTGCCATTACCTGGCTCGGCAGTCCAACCGTCGTGACGCAGGCACTACTCGTGCACCAACGCGCCGGCATTACCGCGAAGGATCTCAAACCGCTGGAACAGAAAACGATAACGATTGGCCAGACCGACGTTGGCGGGGCTTCGCACGCGCCACAACTCGTCTTGAACAACGTGCTTGGCTGGAAGACCAAGGCGATCTTTGGCTACGAGGGCAGTACCGGACGACTCTTAGGGATCGATCGCGGCGAGGTCGATGGCATTCTGACCGTCTGGGACTCGCTCCGTCGGCAGAAGGGCGACGAAATTCGTAGCGGTGTTCTACTTCCGCTGGTACACATTGGTCAGAGGGTGCCGGACCCGCTGCTCGCTGGCGTCCCAACAGCCGATGAGCTCTTTGCGGAGAAGAGCGTCGCCGACAAGCAGCTTCTCGCCCTCACCCAGCGCCCGTACGATTGGGGGCGCCCGGTTATTGCCCCTCCCGGTCTGCCCCAGAATACAGCTACTGCGCTCCGAAACGGCATGACCGCCATGATGGCTGACTCGCAATTTCTTGCCGAGGCGAAGCAGATCGACCTGGACGTCATTCCGGTCACAGGCGAACGAATCCAAGCGCTGATCGAGGAATACATGAGCACGCCTCGAGCAGTGATCGAGAGACTTGACGAGCTGATTCAGGCGGACACGCCGTCCTGAATCAAACTAATTTCACGGTCCGATTTGGGCCGAGGTGCTCTAACCCCGAGTGAACTTCTGAATATCGTGCGTCCCCTCCGGCACCAGACCGGAGCGGCCGCCCATGGTGTGGGTGACCTCGGCGACGTAGACGTTGCCCTTTGAGTCCACGGTGATGCCGTGCGGCGCCACGAAGTTGCCTTGCGCGGCCATGTCCTCACCGCCCCAGCGTGCCTGGACGCGACCATTGAGGTCGTACACGCTGACGCGCCCGGGCCTGGGCTCGGAGATAGTCCCACGGGTGTACGAACGCCAGCCGGCGTCGTTGCGCAGCTCGGCCACGTAGACGAAGCCGGAGGGATCAATGAATAGCGCGCATGGTCGCTGCACATCCGTCCACTCTTCCATGAACTCGCCGTCCGGGGTGAAGACCTGGATGCGCTCGTTCTCTCGGTCCGCCACCAGCACGCGGCTCTCGCGGTCGATCCAGATACCGTGCGGCAGATAGAACTGGCCAGGACCAGTGCCCGGCTCTCCCCACGATTGGATCAGCTCGCCATCGGCCGTAAACCGATGCACACGACAGTTCCCGTAGCCGTCTGAGACGTACAGCTCGCCGTTAGGCGCAATAGCCAGATTGGTGCAGGTGTTGAACGGCCCGGCGGCGCGCACCACAGTGTCGAGGTTGCTGCCATCGTAGCCCGTGTCAGACGGGACGCCCTCATTCCCCATGACTGCAAGCAGTTTCCCGTCCAGCGTGAACTTGCGGATCACGTGATCGCCATTGCTGGTGCAGTAAACCATGTCGTCCGGGCCGATGGTGATGCCGTGCGTTCGGGCGGTGAGAATATCTTCACCCCAGCTCGTCACGAAGGTGCCGTCTGGCTCGTAGACCATCACGTGGTTGTCAAAGCGCGTGAAGATGTACACGCGATCGTTCGAGTCGACGCTGACCCCTGCTACGTCCAGGTGCATCAGACCGTCTGGGCGCTTCTCCCAGTCGGGCACGACGTGAAACGCGAGTGCATTCTCGGTGGAGCTAGTCTGAGTCATCCTGATCTCCTTCACAGGTTGGACAGCATAGCAGTCGCAGGGGTCAGAGGTTAGAGATCACGGGCTAGAAGTTAGGTCAGTCTGCCAAGTCTTCTATCTGGGACGCTAGGCCCTGGCCCCTACTGGTATTCCCGGAACGCGCTATGATCGGCTCCGATAAGGGGGAGAGCCATGGTCGTTGTAGCTGAGCCCGCTGCCTCGAAAGTGCGCACACGCCTGATGAAGGTGGGTGTCGCGGGATTGGGAGCCGGCGCTATTCAAGTGGTCGCGGCGATGGAAGACGCGCCATATGTGGACCTCGTGGCCGCCGCGGACGTTCGCCCGAAAGCGCTCGAGGCGTTCGCCCAGCGCTATGGCGGGCGGGGGTACGGCTCGGTTGAAGAGCTGGCCAAAGACCCGGACGTGGAGTGCATCTGGATCTCCACGCCGAATCAGCTCCACTGCGAGCACGCGCTCACGGCTGCCCGCAACGGCAAGCACATCGTGGTGGAAAAGCCGATGGCCGTCACCATGCAGCAAGCTGCGCAGATGGTGGAGGAAGCCGAGCGGAACAATGTGAAGCTGCTATGCGGTCATACCGCCAGCCTCATGGCCGGTTTCCGCGCGATGCGCCGCGTGATCACCTCCGGCGAGCTCGGCAAGCCCATGGCGATCAACTGCTGGTCATACGTCGACTGGCTGTTCCGACCGCGGATGGCTCCTGAGATCGACATCAGCATCGGCGGCGGGGTGCCCTATCGCCAGGGACCGCACCAGTTCGACGTGGTACGGCTAATGGGCGGCGGCATGGTGAAAAGCGTACGCGGCGCCGTGCGCGACTGGATGCCGTTCCGTGGCAATACGCCTGGTTACTACACCGCGTTTCTGGAGTTTGAGGACGGCCTGCCGGCCACCGTGGTGAAGAATGCCTACGGCTACTTCCACACCACGGAGCTTGTACCCTGGGCGGGCCCCACGGAAATCCCGGAAGCCAATCGCCTACTGCGCAAGGCGTTACGCGCTGGTGAGAAGGTGGACGAGAGCGAGCGCAAAGAAGCGATACGTTTCGGCAGCGGCCGCGAGGCACGCGATATTCAGAATCGCGATCGGCCGGTGCGCACGGGCTTCCAGCAGGACGCTGGGCTGGTGATCGTGAGTTGTGAGAAGGGCGACATCCGCCAGTCAGCCAACGGACTGACGATCTACGACGATGAGGGACATCACGACGTCCCGGTCGACCGGCGTACACGATGAGCGCATGGCCGAGCTGGACGAGATGTACGACGCCGTCGCCGAAAACCGCCCCGTGCACCACGACGGTCGCTGGGGCATGGGGACGCTCGAGATCATCCTGGCGATGATGGAGTCATCACGCGACGGGAAGGAGATACGGCTGAGCAATCAGTGCCCCGCGTGGGAATGAGTCGGCTAATGGACTCTGTGTGAGTTGGAACAGGCGAAAATACGACCCCACCCCAGCCCTCCCCGCTGCGGCAGGGAGGGAGCGTGTTTAGGAAAACGAGAATCCGGCTCCCTCCCTGCCGCAGCGGGGAGGGCTGGGGTGGGGTCGTTCCTTAAGCCGAACCGATCAGCCAGTCTGCCCGGGCGAGCGCATGCGGAATTTTCCATCCCGCACCATTCGCTCCAGCTCCTGGACCAGCATCTCAACGGCCTGATTGTCGGACTGTGTGAGCTGTTGCCAGATCTGGCCGTCCGCACCGCTCTGAGAATACTTGCGATAGGCTTCCAGGCCCTCCAGTTTCGATTGGAGCGCTGTCAGTACGTTGTACGCCTCGTTACTGATTGGTGAGCCTATCGTTCCGCTTCCCTGCGCACCCTGTGTCATTGTCATGTGATCAACTCCTGAAATCTTGTATCGGCAATAAGCGCGAATTGCAGCGTGCGTGCCTTGACCCTTTGGTCCGGCCCGCGCCGTGCGTTAACTCGCGGCAACGCAGCGCTACGATCCGGCTACGGGCGGACAATACCGGCTCAGCGCGGGGAGGACACGACGATGTACGTGACTATCCGGCAGTACGAGGGCGTGGACGTTGAAGCGGTCAAGCGCATGGCTCAGGACCGCCCAGACAATGAAGGCATGGCCGCGATTGCCAGCGAATTCCCAGGGTTTATTGCTTACTTCCTGGTGGACACAGAGGATGGCGGGCTATTGGCCATAAGTGCCTACCTGGGCCAAGCCGAGGCGGAAGCCTCCACCGACACGGCGATCCAGTACGTCCGCGAGAACCTGGGTACCCTGGTGCCCAATCCTCCGAAGCTTCTGGCCGGTGAGGTGATCGCCCACAGCATCCGACCTGAGTAGCTTCGAGGCTTCCTCGGCTATTTTTTACCGAACGCCTTGTCATCCTGAGCGTCTAGCGAAGGATCTATCCCACCGGCTTCAGAGGCCGTGGGGATAGATCCTTCGCTAGACGCTCAGGATGACAAGGCGTTCGGGTGGCGCGCTCTACAACGCTCGAATCGAGTGTCTATCGCCCCATCCGTGACTCCACACCGTCCCGGGCGCATTCTTGCTCGTAGAGCGCCAGGACCCGCGGATCTTCGTCCTCATACTCGATCTGGTTTCCGCCGTCGTTCGTCGACTTGTCCATGTTTTCGTAGCCTCGCTTTGCGGCGTTGGATACGAAGTATCGCGGGCCGCCCCAGTTCGGGCTGCCCAGGGCGAGGTATCGGCTGGGCACATCGGCTGTGTTGAAGTGCTGGTGGAATGTGGGGCCATCGGGCGGGGCGTAGAGCGTTCCGGGTTTCCAGTCCACTCGCACGGTATTCACCGGGTCCTCGTCGTCCTTCCATAAGAGGCTGTATCCGTGACCCGTGACGCAGAAGATGTGCGCGCCGGCGTTGTGGCGGTGCGCCTTCTTGTACGTGCCCACGCCGAACTCTGAGATGTGCGCGTGAAGCGTGCTGTCCGCTAGCGTGAAGTTGACGGTGCGGGCATTGACTCCACGGGCCTTCCACTCCGGAAGCTGGAAACTGGTCAAATCGGCGACGAAGTTCGTCTCCCACATGTCCCGGCCAGGCTTGACCGCGCGGAATTCACCCTCGCCGCGATAGTAGCGCTCTTCTCCAACGCGATCTCCGAAGCCGTAGGGGTTGTCGAACACGAAGCCTTCGTTATGGAAGAGATTCAGGATGATTGGAAGGTTGGTAAGCGCGGCGAATCGGGCCGGCTCAGATCCGGACCCATTGTGATGCTGATGCTGCGCGTTGATTGGGACCCCGAAGAGACTGCCCGGTCCCCATTCAAAGCTATGCGTTGAGCCGTCCGCGCCTTCCACCGTGGTTGCGCCCGCTACCGGCCAGGACGTAGATGACTTTGTCATAGAGATGACGCTCCGGCTTGAGCGAACCGCCGGCCGGAATCTCGGCCAGGTAGAGATTCATCGTGTCGCCCCGACCCACCAGGTGAACAAGCGCACCGAGGCCGCCAAGGCGCTCCCAGGGCTCGAGTGGCTCTGTGAGGCAATCCACCGAATATGAGTCGATGATCGGAATGCCTTCTCGTTGAGCCCAGTTCATATAGGAGTCGATCTGGTAGTAGGGATTGTTCTGCCAGTTGTCGTTGGTCATGCTCTATTCCTCAGAACTTCCCCGTGACTGTAGCCGAGGCAGGCTAATCCAGAAGCCGCGGTTTCATAGTGTGTCCGGCCCGCATCTGAAGGAAATCGTGATCGGCGGTCAGCAGGGCCTCCTGGCCATCAGCCAGGCCGGGAGCCGTTACACAGCTGCTCTGACGCTCGTGGTTGAGGTATCAGGAAGACCTCTGCGGTCGTTCCCATTAGCCAGAGCCAGGCCGCGCCTCCTCGCGGCGCGGCTTCGATCCCCTCCTGCCCGAACAGACCCCAACTCGCAAAAAAAGCGGACCAAAACGTGCGTACGGCTGGACACCCGGACACCTGATCATTAGATCTCGTGTTCGTGAAATCGAGAGCCCGGGGACGCCACGCCCCTGAGCGAAAGGAGATCGCTACGATGACGCACCGATTCCGAGGAGCGGACCAATAAGGGTGGCGAGCGCGGTGCTTGCATTGATGGGGTCGATCATCGGTGCAGGTAGCCGCGAGGCTCGGGCGCAGGGCGGCTGCCCCGATATCATCATCGAAATCTTTGGTGAGCGTGCGCCGCAAGCGTGTCGGGTTGCTCTCTGTGAGAGTAGCTGGCGCTCCTGGGCCATTTCACCTAACGGCCAGAACGTTGGCTACTTTCAGATCAATCGTGGCTGGGGCGCCTACGCCAGCACCGATCCCGAAACCAACGTTCGATTCGCATACCAGCTCAGCCGCGGCGGCTGGGACTGGTCACATTGGAGCTGTAAGCCGTAGCGGACGAAGCTCGACGCTAAGCCGCCGAATCGCCGCTACGGTGATTCCCGATAGCGGTCCAGCATCTTCTCCGCGGGTGGGGCGTCACCCGTGGAGAAGATAGCCACCATCCAGGACTCCGTTCCCCTGTCAGGCGGTTTCTGCTTCCCTCGCCAGGGATCAGAGATTGACGAGACGTAGCGGGAGGACACAAAGAACGATGGGGCACGGCGATTCTTTCGGACCATGAAGTGGGCCCGGTTTGACATCGCCGTCGCACCGCTTCCCCACCAAATCCACCGACCGTAACCTATCGATTACGCGTGAGCGAGGCCGCCACGTGACGCCAGAACGCCCGGAGCTATCGATGTCGACGACGGCCCCGGCCGCACTGCCAGATCTCGACGCGGCTATTCCCCGCTCTGGCTGATGGTAGGGCCTACCTCGCCAGTGCACCACGGGATATAGCCCTTCATGCGGCAGGTTGCACCGTGCTTGGCGAGATCTGACTCGAAGAGCTCATGGACCTTGCGCTCCTCGTCCTCGTACTCGATCTGATTGCCGCCCAGCTTCACGCTGACATCGCCGTCGCCACGGTTCACGGCAATGGTCTGGCGATAGCGTCGGCCGCCATATCTCAAGGCAAGGTAGCGAGCCGGTGCATTGCCCGTGTTGAAGTGCTGGTGGAACCAGTTCTCCGGCGGACGATAACGGCACCGGGCCGCCAATCGCACTTCATCATTTCGGCATCACCGTCTTTCCAGAGCGTGCTGAAGCCATCGCCGTCCAGGATGATGACGTGAGCGCCAGGCCCATGCCGATGCGCCTTTTTGTAGGTGCCAATCTGGAATTGGGAGATGTGCGCGCCCGTGCTGTTCTCGCAGAGCTCGAGGCCAATGTGGCCTCCACCTCCACCCCGCTCCTTCCAGCTATGAAGCGTGAGCGAATGCACGTCTGGCACAAAATTGGTCACCAGCGTATGCGTATTTTTCGATTTGAACAGTTTGCCCTCACCGTTGAAGTAGCCTTGCTCACCGGTGAACCGCTCAGGGAACTGGTAAGGGTTGTTGAAGATAAAGTCCCGATTGCGCAGGATACGGATTATCGTCGGTGCGTTGGTAACCGCCATGTAACGCGCCGGATCTCGACCGCTGCCATTGAAATGCTGGTAGGACGCGTTGAGCGGGATGGCGAAGAGCGAGCCCGTGCCCCACTCAAAGGTCTGCTTCTGATTCTCGTCGTACCAGACGCTGGTGGAACCGCGGCCTGAGACCACGTAGACCATCTCTTCATACAGATGCTTCTCGGGCGCAGACTGGCCGCCCGGTGCGATCTCGATGACCTGCGTGTCGTTGACACCGCCGGTGCCTTCCAAGTTCACAAAGGCGCCACGGCCGCCCTTGCGCTCCCACGGACCAAGCTCCACCGTGCTGAGGTCCTCCAGGTAGAACCCGGTGACGACTGGAGCACCTTCATCACGCTGCCATGCATCGTACGCGTCGGTGACTTCGATCTCGTCCAATGGCGCCGTGTTAACTTCGGTCTCAGTGGCCATGGCTACCTCCCCTTCGCACGTTCGGCTCTCACCTGCGAGGTTTGACAGCATGGCACAGGCGCCAGTGGATGTCCAGGGCGGCGGCCCTCAGGGGTGTCGGGCGTCCCGACCGACTGGGGAGCGGATGATTCAGCATGGCCACGCTCAGCCCGCGAATCCGTTAGCTTTGAGCGTCCAGCCGAACGTCTAGCGCTCTCAGTCAGTGAAGCCGACGTTCGGCCCGGGTGAAACTAGCCACGATTCGATCCGGATCACAACGCTACGCGTTCGGGCTGGAAGCCCGAAGCTACCGATGATTGAGACGCTGGCGCTGAGCGAGCGAGACGCCCGACACCACCAAGCGGCCGCTCTTTCACCCCTCCGTCGTTCGAGCGCGAGTGTAATGACAGGCCTTAGAACAGCTAGATTGCTTCCTCGTCACTGCGACGCCGTTTGACGGAATAGATTCGCTCTACTCCAAGCACTAGCATGATGAGCAACGTGGAGAGCACCGCGAGTGTGTAACGCTCCGTCGCAACAGACATACCCACTGCCGCGACACTCCAGATGCCGGCGGCGGTGGTCAAGCCGCGCACCGTGCCGCCTTCCTTCAGGATCATGCCCCCGCCCAGAAACCCCACGCCCGTCAGGACATTCGCGGCCACTCGCCCGGGATCGTTATCGGCGGCACCAAAGACGTCCACGGACAGCACCGTGAACAACGCCGACCCAAGCGCAACCAGGCTGAACGTCCGATCACCGGCTGGGCTGCCCATGAGCTCGCGCTCCAGCCCAATGATGTAACCGAAAAACCCGGCTAGAACCACTTTTCCGAAAAGCTCTACTTCGTTCAACGCATGCTCCAATGTTCTGAGGGTACCGTTCTCGCAATGCGCGCGCCGAAATCCGCATACGGTACGCGCAACCGCCCCGCCGGGCCTTGTCTCTGATAAACACCGCACCACAAATTGGTACTGTGCCGGTAGGCGCTTCTTCTTGATCAGTTTGAAAGGGAGTCGTGATCCGCTATGCGCGTGGACGTCGTGAGTGAAGCCACCATCGATCGACCAATAGATGAGGTCTTCGACTTCGCGTCGGACCCCAGTAACGCACCCCGGTGGTACGCCAACATCAATTCGGTGGAGTGGGTCACGCAGCCGCCCGTCCAGATGGGCTCACAGATCGCCTTCGTAGCGGACTTTCTCGGTCGACGGATGGCCTACACATATGAAGTGACAGACCTCATACTGGGTGAGCGATTGGTGATGCGCGCGGCTGAAGGGCCGTTCCAAATGGAGACGACTTACATCTGGGAGGCAACGGCTGACGGCAGCACCCGAATGCTGTTACGCAACCGCGGAGCTCCCACTGGTTTCTCCGTGCTCCTTGCCCCGTTCATGGCATGGGCGGTGAAAAGTGCCAATCGCAAGGACCTTGTGCTATTGAAACGCCTGCTTCTTGCCGTGATGGGCGGCGGCCTTAGTTGACCCCATCGCGGCCTGTCACTCCCGAGGGTGAGTGTTCAGCGGTGGGATACGTAACGACGGCTCAAGTCAGCCGGTCGCTGACCGACGATCGGTTGACTTGTGAATTGACGCAACCGACGCTCCTCAGGCTTCGTAGACGGACAGCACCTCACTTAGCGGCCCAGGCGGGAGCTGATTGATGTCCACCCCGGTCACGTCCAGGACCTGTCGCTTGAACCACTGATCGAACTCGTCTTGTGATGCCACGAATGTTCCGACCGCCCCGCCGATGTCCTCACTCTCGAAGAAGACGGCAAACACATCGCCATTGGGCGTGTGCTGGATTGCCCACAGCTCCTTGGTGATGCCCAGTCGCTTTTCAGACTCCGCGTACGCGGGCTTGCGCGCACCCTCTAGCTCCTGCAGGAAGCGACGGGCAGCATCAGTCTTTCCCGAGCCGATCGGCAATGAAAACAGCGCGTACTCCATGGTGGTCTCCCTCCTGGCACCCGACTGTGTTCGTGACATCGTCACAATACTTCATGTGGCGATGAAGAGCAGGTTAACGGTGGGAGAACCGCTGTGCCTGTCTAATAAATGCTGGGCCGATCCCGGATGGGACAGGCGTCTCTGCCTGTCTCATCGGCCATCTGCGCTTAACCAAACCGTATTGGGCGGGGACCTGTCCCACCCAGTTATCGGTGAAGGCTAGCTGTTTGATCACGGAGCGCATCCATGACTGATCGCTCCGAGCTTTCTGAACGATAAGCCAGGCGCTGGCAATGGCCGCTGCATCCTCCGTAATTGCTGCCGGCCAATCACGGCCGAGCAGCCCCGCCAGCCAGCCGCGCGCCGCCCGCAGTCCAAACGTACCGATCGCCGCGCCAACAGCCCCAGCGATCAATCCTCGCATGCGCTCTCCATTGGTTGCGCCGATCACATAGCCGCTCAGCGCACCCGATGCGATGCGCGCGATCAAAGGCGCCGGCTGAGTGCGGCTCGGCGTCTTCGGCAGCTTGTCTCCTACAAGCTCGCCGAGCGCCAGCCCCGCAAGCACCTTTGACGTCATCGGCTGAGCGAGGAATGCCAGCCGCGGGTCGCGAATTCGAAGCCATCCCTGCGAGGCTGCCCAGCTCACCGCCGTCGGCGCTAGCAATGTCCGCGAGCCCGCCACAATCCCGATCATTAGCGCCAACAATGTCGCAAACATCCGGCCCAACCCTTCAACGCACAAGCATCTAACTTCGAGTATACCGACGATGGGAAGGGCCGCCGTTCTCAGCGGCCTCCCATGGGACCGCGACATCCTGTTGGCTCGGCCCCCACGGGGCGCCGGCGAGGACTCATCGTTGAGGATACCCGCAGTTGGAGGCCAGAACGCACGCCTTTGAGCGCGCCAACACGCCACAAACACTAATAGCTCTCTGAACGGGGCGAGGGCGAGTACCTTCAGCCCACTATTGCGGTGTGAGAAACGGCGGGATAAGTTCCGTACTACAAACGGGGGCGCTCTAGTGCACGAGCGATTGCGCCGGCCGCGGCGTGCGGGCGAGCTCTGCGAACTGGCAGAGCGCGTTGGCCAGGCGCATTTGCTCGGGGGTTCTCGCGCAGACGCTGAGCAGGTTGGGTGAGCAAACGAGGATGGCGGCACAGCGGGCTCGGGAGCTGGCCACGTTCAGGCGATTGCGCGAGTAGAGAAAGCTCATTCCTCGGGGCGCGCCTTCCGGGTTGGACGTGGCCATGGAGTAAATGCTGACGGGCGCTTCCTGGCCCTGGAATTTGTCCACAGTCCCCACGCGTGCTTCCGTCGGAAGGCGCCGCTGAATCATTCCCACCTGGGCGTTGTACGGAGCGACGATGAGCACGTCTGCCCAGCCGATGTCGCGCTCAACCCCCTTTTGGTCCACCCAGGTTGCCGGACTTTCAACGAGCTCGCGAGCGATCTGAGCAACAACGAGTGCTTCCTCTTCCGAGGCCGTGTCGTTCCCTTCGTGCTCGACGGGCCACAGCCAGAGGCCAGGGCCATCGAACAGGCCGGTGGCGATGGCCTGATTGCATAGCTGCGATTCTGACACGAGCTTGCTTTCGTAGAACGCTTCCGAGGTGAACTGGCACACATTAGGGTGCAAACGCCAGGTAGTCTCGAGGAAAAGACCGCGATCGGACGGAATCGTTGCGTGGGCCCCCAGTAAGTGGCCGAGCGCCGAAGCGTCCGCCCCCGGTGGGTGAATACCTTTGAGC
Organism: uncultured Chloroflexia bacterium; assembly: GCA_963765765.1. Lineage (GTDB taxonomy): Bacteria > Chloroflexota > UBA6077 > UBA6077 > JACCZL01 > CAVXYC01. The sequence goes on from CAVXYC010000001.1 coordinate 388,671, forward strand.
GGCTGGTCGAGCTGCTGCGGATCACCCAGCAAGACCAGTGCTCCCGCTGCGGAGGCCACCGCCGTCACGTACGCCAGAGACATCTGGCCGGCCTCATCCACGAAGAGCACGTCCACGCTGCACTCCATGTCTGGGCGCGACCACAGCCAGGCCGTGCCGGCCGCGAGGTCGCATTCTCCCGATGCGAGCTCCGGGCCGACCGACTTTGAATCCGCTCCCTTTACGTTCGGATGATCGACACCCGCGCCATCTGGCGCATTCTGGATCGCGCACAGGTCCACTCCATCTGCAGCGGCCCTCAGGCACACCGCTTCCAGCAGGTTGCCGATCACCTTATGACTATTGGCCGTGATGCCAACCTTTTTCCCCATTCGCAGGAGGTCCACGATCATGTGCGCGCCGGTAAACGTCTTTCCAGCGCCCGGTGGTCCCTGTATGGGGAGCACTGACTGAACAAGCGTGCGGCCGATCCGACAGGCTGCATCCAGGATGGACTCATCAGCGTGCTGAAGTGGTTGTCCTCCCTCGTTGGACTGGCCCCAGAGTTGCGGCGGCTCCCGCAAGAGGAGTGCGCGCGCCGCTCGGTTCGCTCCATTGGCGGTGATGCCATGCTCTGCAACCCATTCGCCGAGTCGCAGAAGACTGTCGCGCATCACCGCGGAATTGACGTGATCCAGCGGAACGATAGACGTAGGGTGGGGAGCGGTGTTGTTCTTGCCGCGCTTTAGATCTATCGTGCGCTTGGCTTCGTCGATCGATTCGACCGTGCCGCACGACTTCATCGTGTTCGGATCGTGCACGGTGGAGTCGACTTTAATGGAGTGATCCTGTTCCGGGTAGCGGTAGCGATAGAGTACTGATCGCTGGACCTCGCCTACTCTGTCCAGAAACTCGAGGCCGCCAATAGGCTCGCGCGCTTCGACGCGCTCTTCGTCGTTCAACTCGGTCATCAGGTGGAAATACTGCCACCAGGTGGATTTCTCCTCCCGTCGGTGCCAGCTCAATAGCTGGGCTAGAAGCCAGCGCGCGTGCTGCTCCGCGTCGCGCTTGCTAGGGTCCAACGACACGCCATCGGTCAGTCGCGCGGCCAGCTCCTCGGTGCGTTGCAAAATCTCGCTCAGCTCGGCGGGCGGCTCTGCATCCTTCGGCATCGGCCGCGGCACGTGTGTTCCGGCGACAACGAGCGAGTCGCGTCGCCCCTCGAGCCAGTCTCGCAGCCGCCAGGTACTGAGCACGTCGTCGCGGTTGTAGAGTCGAATGTTCTCCAGATGATCGGCTCCGGGGCGCTCTCCATCACTGAGCTGCAGCCACTCCTCGAACTCGGCAATGCTCGAGCCGGCGTCCCGCAAGCCGATGGTCCGAGTGAGGCCGTAGAGCGGCTCGAGCTTCTTGATGGAATAGCTCTCCACGGACGCGCGCAGCCCCTGGCGTACGACACGGTAGAGGTCCACGAAAATACCGCCGCGCAGGAGACGGTCCACCTCGTCTTCGCGCGTGCCGTAGCGGCCCATGAGTCGTTTGAACGCGGCCGGCTCGTATGGCGCGTAGTGATAGACGTGCATGTTAGGGTCGGTGTCTAACCGATCGACGATCAGATCGATGGTCTTCTGGAAGGCGGCGCGCTCACCCTCGAATGAAAATTCCCCGGACTCGCCCTGTGACCAGATGTAATGGAACGTGGGCTCGCCATGGTCATCGAGAACAGCCGGCTGTAGAACACCGAAGAGGTATTCCAGCCCGGTGTTGAAGGCGAATGGGTCACCCTCCAGGTCCAGGAAGAGATCACCCGGTGAAGGCGGCGGCAGGCATGCGAGCCCGGATTCTTGCACTGGCTCCAGAAGCTCGTGGAGCGTCGCATTGCGCTGGCGGCCTTCGAGCTGAATACGCGCTTGTTCGCGCACTCGCTGCATCGCTGTCGAGCTGGTCTTCACCGGGAGCGGGCCCAGGGGCAACGTGAGGTCGCCAGGGCCGTGAGCGTGGTAACGCCTCGACTGGTGAGCTCGACGCCTCTGTCCGCTGCTGATGCCGGCTACCAGGCTCAGGTGATCGGAATCCCGTCGATGCTGGTTGCAGTTGACGATCCAGCGGCACACGTCGCAATGCTCCAGCGGATCGGGCGCCATGGGTAGCGGGTAGACAGCCGCAAGGGCATTCTCGCCAACGGCCTCCTCAAACCTCCGCCGAGCCATGCGGTAGTAGGCAAAGTAGTCGTCCACCCGGAAAGTCTCGGTGCGGCGGGGATTTCCGCCGAGGATGACGTGCATCTCTCGGGGCCGCAATCCTTGCAATCGCTCGAGCTGATCTACGTAGCTGCAGATCTGTAACAGCGCGCTGGCTTTGACGTGACGCGCCAGCTTGGTGTCCGCCACTTCATAGTGGTATTCGCCGAACATGCTGGGACGATCGGGACTCTCGACCCGGTGAAGGAAGTCCGCGTGGCCCACCCATTGACCGTCAAAGAATGTAGCCTGGTAGACGAAGGCCGCTCCACGAGTCATTGCCGCGATCGTGGCCTCGGCCTCTCGCCGCAGCCTCTCCCCGGGTGGCTGATCCATTGAATCGGTATCTACGACGAATACTTCCTTGGATCCGGCACGGAGCTCATCCAGGTACCGCTTCTCGTGCTCGAAGCCGCGCCGTTGGATGACTTCCAGCTCACGATCGTGGTAGTGCGGAATGGGTACGAGCTTAGCCAGCGCGGCGCGCTCCAGGCTTGTCAGGTTGGCACATGCCAGAAAGCCCACCAGGTCGGTAGCCGAGTAGACCGGCTCTCCATTAACGATCTGCATACGCCCCCAGCCCGAACCCGCCGGTTCGGCTCGGCCGATCATGCCCGCAAGACCCAGAACCCCGCAAGCACCATTCGTACTCAATTGAGAGATACATTTGGATGCATTGCGCTGACGTCCTACAGCGACATTGGGTCCGAAGTAGGCGATGTTCGCCCGGTCGGCCGCGCACCAACGGCGCAGACTGCAATTGCCAGCAGGCGTCTCATGACCTAGCATGAATCGCAGTCGACGGTATCCATAGAGGGCGAGGTATCCCGCGGGCTATGAGCGAAGGTCCAGTGTTACGGATTGGAGTCATCGGCCTCGGGTTTGCGAGCACGGTCATGCTGCCGGAGCTATCGGCTCATCCGCGGGTAAAGATCACGGCGGGCGCGGACATGCGGCCGGAGGCCACCGAGGCGTTCGGACGGCAATTCGGGGCGGAGACGTACTCGAGCGCGGAAGCGCTATGCGCCAGCCGTAATGTCGACGCGGTGTATGTGCTTTCGCCGAATCGCTTTCATGCCCAGCACGCGATTATCGCCGCGGAGCACGGCAAGCAGGTCTTCGCCGATAAGCCAATGGCGCTCGGTCTGGAAGACTGCGATCGTATGATCGCGGCGGCGCAGCGGAACGGCGTGCGCTTGCTGGTGGGACATACGCAGAGCCTTGATCCGGGCATCCGCGCGATGGCGGACATCGTAGCCAGTGGCGATCTTGGCGCACCGATGATGTTCCACACCTGGTATTTCAACGACTGGCTGTATCGGCCGCGCAGCCCCGACGAGTTGGATCCGTCCAACGGCGAGGGCGTCGTATTCCGCCAGGCGCCCGTGCAGGTCGACATCCTGCGCATGCTGGGCGGCGGTCGCGTGCGCAGCGTCAAGGCGCGCACACGCGTAGCCGATCCCGAGCGACCTGTCGTAGGCGCGTGCACGGCGTTCCTGGAATTCGAGGATGGCACGCCGGCGACAATGGTCTACAACGCGTACGGACACTTTGACGTGAGCGAGCTGAGCTATGGCCTCGGCGCGCAGTTTCTGGCGCCGGGCAATGTGCGCGATCCCGAAGCCAATCTCGCGGCGCGCCGTCGCATCAAGGGCTTCACTGGTCCGGAAGATGAACTTGCGTACAAGAGCTCCACGCGCTTTGGAGGCTCCCGAGCGGCCACGGCGCCCCCCGCTCCGAAACCGGGTGAGGCGCGCCAGAATTTCTTCGGCCTGACGATTGCAAGCTGCGAGCACGGCGACATTCGACAGACGCCGAACGGGTTGATTGTCTACGGCGACGATGAAGTGCGCGAGGTGCCCGTGCCACTGGGCGAGGGTCAGCCTCACCGTTACACCTGGTCTGAGCTGGACATCATGCTGGACGCCTGGATAAACGATCGCCCGCTCTATTCACACGACGGCGCCTGGGGTAAAGCGACCCTTGAGGTCTGCCTGGGCATTGAGCAGTCATCGCGTGAGCGCCGGGAAGTGGAGATGCAACACCAGTCGACGTACCCGAGTGAGACGCTCACGGGCTGAGCGTCTTTAAGGAGACCAGATGACCTCAATCCCGATCATCGACGGCGATGGCCACATCCTGGAAGATGCCAGCGGCATCAGCAAGTTTCTCCGGCAGCCCTACAACAGCCGGCGGGAGTACGCGATGTTCCACCTCTTCCCGCCGCTTGACCATCTTCACGGCCAGCCGTTCGAGACGCCCCACAGCTCGGGTGTGGCAGCGGCATGACCTGTTGGCGGCGCCTGCGCGCCTGGCAGCAGGTCGGGGTGTGGCACCGACTGCACCCCTGCTGCTCGAGCGCCTCCACGTGGCCGGGCGGATCGACTGGGGCCGCGCCAGCCTCGACTCGGCCAGCATCCCGGCTAAAAGGGGGGCGGGGCCGCGGAGGAGGTCGGCCCGAGTCCGACCGATCGGGGCAAGCCGGGCTCCAAGCGCCACCTCCTGGTGGATCGGCGGGGGACTCCCCTGGCGGTCTGCCTCACCGCCGCGAACGTCCCGGACAGCACGGTCTTCGAGCGTGTCCTCGAGGCGGTCGAGCCGCTGAAGCGCGGCGGGCCGGGACGCCCCCGGTGTCGCCCCGACACGCTGCACGCCGACAAAGCGTACGACCGGCCGCATTGCCACCGGTACCTGCGTCGGCGAGGCATCGGCGACCGCATCGCCCGCATTGGGATCGAGCCGCGGGACCGCCTGGGCCGCCACCGCTGGGTGGTGGAGCGCACGCTGGCGTGGCTCAACCGCTTCCGCCGGCTGACGATGCGCTACGAGCGCTTGGGCGACGTGCATCTGGCCTTTCTTGACCTCGCCTTCGCCCTCCTCTGCCTTCGCCTCCTGGAGCACCGGCTTTGTTAGGCACCCTAAATCGAAAAATTCCGATCGCGGCATTCAAGGTAAGCCCGAGGTTAGCGAATCTAACGATGGCCTCGGAGCGATACATCTATGGTGAAGTGCTTGGGACAAGTTCCGAGGTGTGATCGTGGGGCGTTCCAGCCCAAACTTAGACGTCACATTCCGACCCTAGAGGCCGAACGCCTGGCTTATGTCATCCCCCCATTCAGACCAAATCTCAGCAAGTCCGCCGCATGCGCTCAACGCCGAGCCTAGACCTAGGAGAAGTGCACGCAGCACGCCTGGTTTGGCTCGTGCTTCGGAAGGCAACGTCGCCTGGCGACCGATTTCTTCGATCTGTTGAAGAATCATTCGGCGGTCGTCACTAGAAATCTCGGAACTACTGACCACCGCCTCAGTCAAATGCGCCAACGCCGATCCGACGTGGGCCATATCGGTTTCGTTCAGTTCAGTAACATTCGACTGAATGGCGTTGACACTCCCCAATATCTCGGCACCTAAGACACCAATTTCGCTGTCCGAGACATTGATGATTGTTTTTCAAACCAACCGGCGCACCTCCGATCTGATTCCCTGTGCTAACAACAGTCCGTGTCGAGTCGCGTAAGCCTTATCCTCCATGTTTATGCCCATCGCATCCCCCGCAATGATGCCACCTCGGCGCAGGGCCATCTCGATCTGCGATGCAGGCGTTTCCAGTTCAAGTGCTGTTAGTGGCCGCAGCGTCGCCCGAGTCGCTAGAACCACAAGTAGATAGAGAAGGTACAAATTAGTAAGAAATAGTCGCCCAAAGATCAGTATGAACGGCAAATCGACCAAAAACAAAAGTATGAAAATGTCGACAAAGAAAGAGATCCGAAAATATTCCGGGACCCGTCCAATGAGTACGGCAATGGCTTTTCTAACCACGGATCGGTAGTTATAAGGAGCCCCCAAGTGACGACGGAGACTGTCCTTTAGGATGCTTGACGCATCTGGCACGGTCGGCATCAAGCAGACAAGGAAGCGACTATTCTGACCGAAGAGTGTGGAAACGGGCTCAGCCACAAGACCGCGATCTGGAACCATGTGCGCGATGGTGGACTGATCCGCCAATATCGCGACATGGCTCACTTCAGACTTGGTTAAATACATGACTGCCCAGGAAATGACATCATTCATCGTGCCCAGGACAATCAAGTTCCCCGGTCGCAGCAGGTAAGGGTTACCTTGAGGGAGTCGCTCTTCAAATGCCGTTCCCATGATCGTGTCAGGTGCACCCCGGGAGTACCTTCCGGCGCGAGCGCGATACTTCATGTAGTCCCAGATGGCGAACACATAAAGATCGTAACCGAAGTGGATCCATCATCTCGACTCATATCTGCGATAAGAATCAGGGCAGGCAATGCCGTCGCTCCCAAGGCCGCGCGGCCGCCGTCGTGGCCGGCGCGCGGACCGAAGTTGATGATCCAGTCGGCGTGGGCCATGACCACCTCGGGGTCCTCGATGACGATGACCGACTTGCCGGAGTCGACGACGCGCTCGAAGCAGGCCGAGGTGCTGCTCGACGTCGGCTAGATGCACGCCGCTGGTCGGCTCGTCGAGGACGTGGATACCGCCCTTCTCGGCCACCTGCTTGGCTAGCTTGAGCCGCTGCCGCTCGCCGCCGGACAGCGTGGTGAGCGGCTGGCCGAGCGTCAGCGTAGCCAAGCCCAACGTCTTCCAGTCGACCGAGAATCGTGGCCGCCGGCGCCTTTGTCCTCGCCCTCTGAGAAGAACCTCAAAGCCGTCGACACCGGCAGATCGAGCACCTCGGCGCTATTCAGGCCGCCGAAGCGAAGCCCAGCACTGAGACCTCAAGTCGCTTGCTCCGCAGTCCTCACGCGCGTGGCGACTGTCTCCATGAATCCAAGCACGGTGTAGGTCGTCCTGTTACCATCGCATGTCGGGCAGGCCGTCGGAGTTGGCAGTACTAGAGAGCACGGCTTCACCTTGTTGGTACCTCGAGAACGCGGCGCGCTTCGGGCCAGGAGGCCAGCGTACTCGTAGGGTAATAAAGAAGTCTCCTGCCCGGTCAGTGATACAGACTCTCTGAGCGGGCCTGACTTAGTCAACCGACTACTCCCGGATCGATCGGCTACGCGTCTATCGTCTGCCCGCCATCCACCACGAACGCGTGGCCGGTGACGAAGGACGACTCGTCAGAGGCCAGGAAGAGCATCGGGTAGGCGATCTCCTCGGGGCGGGCCATGCGCTTCTGGACGCGGATGTTCTCGGCAGCGCGCTGAAGGGCGCCTTCGAGATCGCCGGAGGCTGCGAATTGGCGCATGATGCGCGGCGTGTCGGTGACGCCCGGGCAAACACAATTGACACGGATGCCGGGGCCGTAGTCCAGCGCCATGGTCTTGGTCATGTTGATCACGGCGGCCTTCGAGGCACAGTAGGCGGCGTATTGCTCGGTGACCAGGATGCCCAGGCTGGAGGCCATGTTGACGATGTTGCCGCGCTGCTTCGGAATAAAGTGCTCCAGCGCCGCGCGCGAGCAGTGGAAGACGCTGTTCATGTTGGTGTTCATAAGCCAGGTCCACTGCTCGTCGGTCAGCTCCGCCACGCCGCCACGCACGCCACTCCCGGCGTTGTTCACCAGGATGTCCAGGTCGCCGAACTGCTCTAGCGCCGCGGCCACCATGGCGTCGCACTCGGGGATTGGTACGTCGGCCTGGAAAAACGCCGCCTGGCCGCCGTCCTCGGCAATAAGCCGATCGATGCGCTTCATGCCGGACTCGACAGGTCCGCGCAAGGACCGCGCGCCCTCGCGCGCGAATAGCCGAGCGGTTGCTCGTCCGATGCCGCTGTCCGCGCCCGTGACGATCGCGACTTTGCCGTCCAGCCGGCCCGACCGGGACCGATCAGGGGATGCTCGTCTGTCTGGTTCATGGTCATGATGACCGCCTACAGAGGGTAGAACGCGCGCGCGTTGGTGCACAGGATCTTCTCGATCACCGAGGCTGGCACGTCCGTGCGCTCGCGCATCTTGCGCGTCATGTTGTCCTCGAACGATTGGTCCTGATGCCGTAGTCGGAGCCGATGAAGATATGGTCCTCGTCGATGTAGTTGAGCAGCATCGCCAGGTCCTCGTCGGCCTCACAGGCGATCCAGAAGTTGTAGTCCGGAAAAGCGCCGGTCCATCCCGCCCCTGCATGACGCTCGTCGAATCGTCGCATTGGTGAATCAGGTACGGGACCCAGCTCGCCCCGGACTCGATGAAGCCCCACTTCAGGTTCGGGAACTTTCGGGGAACCGGTTGGCGACGATGTCGCGGAAGGCCATGAGCGGCAGCATGCGCGAGTGGCGGCAGCGTGTGGCTGATTCGCACGTCGAAGACCGACGAGATCGTCGGCGAGCCTGCGCCGGTATGGATGCAGATCGGGAAGTCGATATCGTTGGCCGCCTGGTACAGCGGGAAGAAGTACGGTCCGCGAGCGAGTGGTTGCCCTCGACGCCGCGCACGTAGACGCCCACCGAGCCGTGCTCCTTGGAGTAGCTGGATCTGCTCGATGCGAAGCCATCGATCGACGTGAGGGGTAGAACCGCGGTCCAGCGAAGGCGGCCCTTGCCCTTCCTCCAGGCCTCGGCCATGAACTTGTTGTAGGACCAGGCACAGAGCCGTATCCAGCTCGGGATCGTCGGTGAGGTTAGACCCGAACAGCGTGGAGTAGATCACCTCCACCTCAGCGCCCGCTCTCGTCGAGATCGCGAAGACGCAGCGCGGGTCGGTACACTCGCGCACCGGCAGCTCGATGTCCGTGCGGGCCACCTGAGCATCCATGGCGGAAGGGCTGATCAGAAAGCACTGCCCTTCCCGGCCGACTTCGGGACGATGTTGCCGTCGATAAGCCAGAAGGCGTTGAACGCCTTGTACAAGGGTGTCGCTGGGTGCTTTGAGCAGCACCGGCCGCCGATCATACAGCTCCGCTGGGAACTCGTCCCACATGGCGCCAGGCTCGATGATGTGTGTGTCAGCGTCGATAACCCCGGGCATTGGTCTTCTCCTTTATTACGGACTGTTATAGAGCGCCACCATGTACGTGGTGGGCGCTTTAACGCTTTTTCAGGGAACACGAAGCCAGCGAAGTGAGGCGGCTTGCGTGCGCAAAGCAGCCGTCGTCGGCCTCGTTATCTGCGGGCCGACATCGTTGCGCTCGCTAGTCATCCATTCGACGCTGAAGCGCTCACTAAAATATGCATCACATTTGCGCGCCGACGGCCTGGCGCCATTTGATGACGCGGCGCTCGACGAGCACGACGATGCTGTTGAGCAAAAAACCCAGCAGGCCGAACACCAGTATCGTGAAGTAGATGCGCTCGGTCTGCAGCAGCTGCTGCGATCGACCCATCGAGTAACCGAGGCCATCCTGCGCACCGACTAGCTCAACCGCCACCAGGAAGATCAGAGACAGCGCGGCCGCGTAGCGCAGACCTGCGAAGGTGTACGGCAATGTCCGGCGACAACACCGGCGGCGACGCAGGCGCCACGTCCGACAAGGGCGGGACGCCGATTTTCGCCTGGACTTCGGGGATCAACACGTACTACAAGATCGGAACGAACCCGGACGTCCATCTCGGCCCGTCACCGAGTTGTTGCTTCTACGACATGGAGGCCGCCGTGGAACGCAACGGCCAGGCGTTCATCGCCTATCACTCCAATGTCACCGACGCGAACGGGCTCTTCGTG
>CAVXYC010000002.1:0-184256 GCA_963765765.1 uncultured Chloroflexia bacterium
TTGCGCAGCTTCACCGCGTCACCACGACAGACGAATGCAGCCATTGTGGCGCCTGTAAGGGGATGATCCGCGAGGCCGGCAGTGACCACGGATGCCTGAATGGTGCCGTCCGCTCGTGCCGTTGCCAGAACTGCTCGGCCGCCGTCCGCCGCGGCGATTTCTCGAATGAGGGCTACGTTATTGGGATCTGTTGAGCTCATGTTTTCCCCTGGGACCGCGGGCGTCCCGACCGTCCCGACGTAAAAGTCTGTAAATCCGGCCACCTATTTCGTTGTGCCAAATTGGGCACAGTGGGATCGGGACGGGCGGAACCCCGCAGTCCCAGACCGTCACTCTCCTGACTTCAAGAATTCGATGACCCTCTTGTTGAACGCCTCGTATTGATCCGTTTGAACATGATGGCCGGCGTCATCGAATTCGTAGAAGCCTCGGAGATTCGGCAGCATGTCACGCACCTGGTGGCCGATGTCGATGACCATGTTCTTGTCCTGTTTGCCCCAGAGGATGATCATGGGATGCGAGAGGCGCGGGAGTCGTGTCCGGAGATCGTTGCGCTGTTCAAGATCATCGCTCCGTTTCGTCGCCAGGCCGCGATTTCGATGTGCTTCCAGTGCACCCGGCAGCAGCGCCATCTCGATGCGCGCATCGAGAAGCTCATCCGTGATGCTCTCCTCGCGATGCATTAGACCATGGAGTACGGCTCGCATCGTCTCTCGATTTGGATTCTCGGCCATCGCGCGGACGTTGGCCTCGTGCGTGGGCCGGTATGCGCTGGTGCCGGAGATCCCGAGCTGCGCCCCGCCCAGGTTCACGAATACAATCTTCGCAACTCTGTCCGGGCGGTCGCACACGAACCGCGCGGCCGTGGCTGAGCCCATCGATTGGCCCATCAAATGGACGCGATCCAGGCAAAGCGTATCCAGAAATGCCAGAAGATGGTCCACGCGTCGCTGTTCGTCACCCAGAACGTCGTGTCCGGGTGGAGCTTCGGTACGCCCGTAGCCCACCTGATCGAGTCCGAAGACGCGGAAGTGCTGAGCCAGGGCAGCGATGTTCATGTGGAAGTTCGTTTCGGCGCTCGCGCCTGGCGCTGAGCCGTGTAACAGCACCAAAGGCTCGCCTTCACCCGCGGTGATGAATCGCGTTTTCAGGCCGTTGGCGCGGATGTAGTAGGACTTCCATAACTTGCCGTGATCGCTAAGGGCGCTCGCGCGCTCCGCTGGGAGGTTCGCTGTCATCATGGTCGTACTCTCGTCACTGGGTTCGTGCGCCGCGCGATCAGGTGGCGCGGAACGTTCGTCATGATAGCGCGCACATCATTCATCACGGCCCTGCCGGGCTTCCACGGTTTCGGCTTCGATCTCGTAGTACGCGTCGAGATTGATGGTGTCCTCCACCGACTGTCGTGATGCGACGAATTCCGCCTCGGTCATGCCGGTGTATTCACCCGTTTCACGGAGCTCCGCGAGTGCGGTTTTCAGGAAGTGGAACGCCGTGCACAGCACCACCTGTGCCTCGATGCAGCCCGCGTAGCCCATCTGCCGCAAGTCATCGCGGGAGATGATGGGGCGGCCATCACGATTCCCACGGCTTTGCACGTAGATCAGGGGGACATTGCAGAGCCGTGGCGCTTGTTCCGCTTCCTGCAGGTTGCGGGGAAAGAGCAGCCCCAGATCCGCACCGGCCTCGGCGGCGCGGTTGATGCGCATGCTGGCTTCCTCGAGCCCGAGCGCGCGACAGGTATCGGTGCGAGCGATGATCACGAAGTCGGTATCGGATTCATCTCGCTGCTTGCACGCAAAGCTTATTTTCTCGACGAATTCCTGCACCGGGATTCCGTGAACCACGTACTTGTGGTAGTGAGCGCGTTTCGGGAACAGCTGATCTTCGATGTGGACGCCGGCGATGCCCGCGCGAATGAATTCGCGTACCGTCCGCATCGTGTGCAACGGTTCTCCCCACCCGGCGCCCGCGTCGGCGATGACCGGGATATCGACACTCAGGGCAATGTCAGATGCCAGGCGTACCTGTTCGGTCATGGTGAGTAGCGGTTCGCTGATCGTGGTTGAACCGCCGGTGACATACCCGCCAACGTACGCAGCTTCGAATCCAAGCGACTGCACGAGCCGCCCGCCGAGTGCATCGTAGACGGATGGCATATGCAGAAAGGTCTTGGTCTCGAGCAGTGCTCTAAACCTGGCGCCAGGACGATTCATAAGATGCCCTCCTCCTGCCGTGGCGACGGCAATTGAGCTGCATCGCTAGTCTAGTTCTAAAGCGCCCGAAGGGCGACTCGATACACTAGGTTGCATAGACCCGAGCCCTGTAGATCACCATCAACACGCGAACGGAGCGAAAGACCATGGATCGGACAGCACTCGTCATCGTCGACATGCAATATGATTTCCTGCCTGCGGGGTCGCTGCCGGTCGCAGGCGGGGACGACGTCATCAGTACGCTGAATCGCTATATTGAGCTCTTTCAGGCGAGCGGCCGTCCGATTCTGGCAACCCGGGACTGGCACCCGTCTGAGACGACCCACTTTCAGGCTCACGGAGGTGTCTGGCCAGTGCACTGCGTTCAAGGAACGCACGGCGCTGAATTTCACGAGGATCTTCGCCTACCCGAGTCCACTATCGTGATCTCCAAGGGAATGGGAGCCAACGAGGACGCATACTCGGGGTTCCAGGGAACTGATCCGTACGGCCGACCCCTCAGTACGGTGCTCAGGGAGCTTGGCGTCGACCACCTGTACATCGGTGGCGTGGCGACGGATTATTGCACCGTATCCACGACGCTATCGGCCCTGAGCGAGGGCTTCAAGGTCACCGTCTTGCTCGATACGATCCGCGGCATCAACCTGAAGCCCGGCGATATCGAGAATGCCATCGCTGACATGGTCCGTAATGGCGCCGAAGTGGCAACGATCGAGCGGTTGGAGCTGGCGACTTCTAACCGAATGAGCTGACGTTCCGGTTGTCGGGGCGTGTAGCTTCCCTGGAGCGCCGGCGAACCTAACTCGGCGCCTCTCCCCCGTCCACCAGCCACTGCCGCAGCTCGGCTTTCTTGATCTTGCCGCTCATTGTCTTTGGCAACGCCGCGAGAAGCTCGATTCGCTCGGGTAGGAAGTGCTTGGACATCCCTTGCGCGAGCAGGAAGTCGATCATCCGTGGAAGGTCCAGGGTGGTGTCGGGGCGACAGACGACAATCGCGCAGGCGCGCTCGCCGAGCCGCTCGTCCGGATAGCCCACGACCGCCACGTCCATTACATTCGGGTGCTGGTAAATGAGTGTCTCGATCTCAACGACCGGCACGTTCTCGCCGCCGCGGATGATGATGTCCTTCGATCGACCGGAGAGCGAGATGAACCCGTCTTCCCACTTAATCGCGCGATCGCCGGTCTGGAACCAACCGTCCACGAACGCGTCGGCGGTGAAGTCGGGCCGATCGAAGTAGCCCAGAAATAGCCCCCCGCCGCGAATCTGCAGATCGCCCTCTTCGCCAGGCGCGGCCTCACGAAGAGGTTCAGCCATGATGCGAGCGTCGCAGCCATCGATGGCGACGCCGTCGGTCACATCAACGCGGTCGCGAGGCAAGCGGAGCGATCCACAGATACCGATACCCCACTCCGTCATGCCCCAGGCAGGGCAGATGAATGCATCCAACGCGGCGCTCGCCTCACGAGGCAGGCTCCTCGGGATGGGGGAGCCTGCCATCGCGTACATCTTGAGGCTCCCAGGCCCCATTTCAGGCGCCTGGAGCAAGTCCTGGAGAAATGTTGGTGCGCCAGGCATCCAGGTGATGCCTTCTTCGCGGATAATTCGCGCCGCCACATGTCTATCCCAATGCTCCAGGTAGACGCCGCGTCCCTGCAGCAGCGTGGTGAAGAGCACGCCCCAGAGAAATCCTGTGTGGTGGCCCATAGGGGACGCGATCAGGTTCACAAGACCGTCATTGAGTAGCTCTGTCCCATGGTGCTCAATGAACCTGAAGAGCACGGCGTCCAGTGTCTGATGCGTGTTCATCACGCCCTTCGGCTCACCGGTTGTACCCGACGTAAAACCAACGTGGACGAGTGATCCTGGTGACACAGGCGCCGATGAGGTCGGTTCGGCCGACGCCAGCTTCGAGAAGCTGATGAAGCCATCTTCGGCAGGTGCGTCACCAAGCACAACGATGTGCTCGAGGTTCGGCGCGCCGTTGCGAATCTCTCGCGCTAATTCGACATAATCGCGATTTCGATAGACGTCTGGAATGACCAGCACCTTCGATTTCACGCGGCGCACCATGAAGGCCGATTCGCGCTGTCCGTAAGCGGCCGGTATGCCCGAGTAGATCGCGCCGATCTCGGCAATCGCGAACATTAGCGCGGCAAACTCTACCCAGTTTGGAAGCATTACTGAGACAGCGTCCCCGGGCCGTACGCCCAGCCGCTGGAGTCCAGCCGCTAGCCGATCCACGAGCTCGCCGATCTCGCGGTAAGTCAGCGTATTGAGTCGCGTGCCGCCAACGTCGTATCCCACCGCGGCCAGTTTCTCGGGTGCAGCGTCAATGGCCGCGCGCAGGTAACTCCCGAGCGTCCGCTCACGCCATGCGCCTGTGGCTCGATAGTGCTCGATGAGCTCGAGAGTCAGTCGGCTATCGGCACGGATGATGGACATACGCGGTCATTTGTAGCACCGAGATGACGAGCCAACCAGCAAAGTCGCATTCCAAGATGTTCTCTGGGATGCGTGGTTCTAGGATGTGAAAGCGGAGCGCAAGCGCGGGCCAACCTCGTGGAGCTGCTGGAGTGTTGCCTGGCTAAAAGCGATGCGCACATGTATCGTATCGGCGGTGCGGTCGGTGAAGAAGTTGGCGCCGGTAGGGAACATGACACCCTCATCAGTTGCTTTTTGACTCAGCGCTTCCGATGACATTCCCAGGCATTCTGCCCAGAGGAAAAAGCCACCCTCGGGTCGCTGGAACTGCAGCCAGTTGCTAGCATGCTCCTCGAGCGACGTTGAGATTGCCTCGCATTTCGCCGCATAGATCCCTCGCAGCCGAGCCACATGAGTCTCGAGTTTTCCGGACAGCATAAATCGGGCAATGGACTCGTGAATCAGAGGGCTGCCGCCCATGTCGAAGACCATCCTAGCCAGCGCATCGATCATGTTCGGCGTGGCTTGCACCCAGCCAACGCGGAGGCCGGTCGCAATGATCTTGCTGAACGTGCCTGTCTTCAGCACTCCCTCGCCGCCTGCCATGGAAAACAGTGACGGTGGTGGAGGTGCGTTGAAGTAGAGCTCCGTATACGTGGAGTCCTCGACGATGAGAATGCGATGCCGCGCGCAGATCTCGATCAGCTCGGCTCGCTGGGATTCCGGAAGCACGCTCCCGATCGGATTCTGGTAGTCCGGTATGAGAAAAAGCAGTTTCACCTGCTTGTTCTCCGCCTGCGCTTGCTCGATCGCTATGGTCACATTGTGGGCTAGATTCTCATCTTCCCCGATGGATACACCCACCACGTCGGCACAGTGTCCCCGTATCGTGCGTATCGTCCCTGCGAAGACTGGCTGCTCAACCAGGACCACATCCCCGGGATTGAGAAACGCGGCGCAGATCGTGTCGATGCCACCGGCGCCGCCTGGTGTCAGGATGAACTGCGTATGGTCAAGCTCAACGCCGTCCATCCGGGATTGCCGCTCTGCCAACGCGCTCCGGAGGTTGTCTGAGCCCAGCACGCCACCATAGCGAAGCGCTGGTGTCGGGTTGTTCTGAAGCACCCAATCCAGCTCCGCTTGCAGCTCGCCTGCCGGTAGCGAGTCAGGGTCGGGAAGGCCTCCACCCAGGGAGATGGGGTCGGCGTGGCTGGACTTTGCCCAGCGAATGGCTGCTCCGGGTGCCGTACCCGTTTCGGCGGCAGAAGCGGGGCGGAGAGAGGCGGCAGCGGCCGAGAGCATTTCCACAACATCCTGGTCATGCCAGGTGCGCGTTCTCGGCTTGGCTTGGGTCATGAGTCACCTCTCTCGGTCCTTCGGGGGAAACTGGGGTCCGGCAAGGATATCGTCTGAGCTATATCGGGGCAACAAACGGGCCGTCTCGACGGTAACACCAAGTCGCTAGAGGCTCACCCCGCGCACTCGCACGTCGGTGCTCAAGCGTCCTCCGCCGACCTCACGTCGATCGAGCCGCCACGGCGGAATCTCGACAAGGAGTGTGTACTCACCCGGCGCAAGACTGCGAGGAAGGTCCAGAACGCGCTCAATCGTCGATGCGCCTTCCGCGCCAACCGTGAGGTTGCCGACCTCCGCCTCCACAACTGCTTGTTGGCCCCGACCCAGGAGCCTTGTGCGCACCCGGGCACTCGCTGGTAGGCTGGCGCTGTTGTTCATGAGCACATTTACTTTCAATGGCTCGCCAGCGCGGTACTCATTTTGAACGGTGCTTACCAGCACCGTCATGCCCTCCCGCTCCCATCGGAGGACGCGACCATCCGGTGTGTTGAGCACCGTCGTGGCTGCCCCGGCCGGAGCACAGGCGGCGGCCGCCGTGGCAAGCCCGCTGACCATCAGGCCAAGGAGCTCGCGACGCCCGACCCTCTCTTGATTCTCCATGTCTGGATTATATGGCGGCGCCGTCTGCTTGGATGGGCTTCCACCTTCACATATCAGACCCATCACGATCATTCCCCTATCTCAATTCTCAGGCTTGAGGGCTTATCGAGGCGCTTTCCCGTGCCCTATCATCAATGCAATAATCTCCGCGCCTATAGCGCCTGATCTCGGTTCATTGAGTAGGTTTTCCTTCCATTTCATCCGGCGGTTTCTGTCGCTCTCTCATTCAACGGCTCGCTGGTATCCTGCATTCACGCTGATAGTTCTTGCCGCGGTGGTTGGCTGTCAGCCCAGTACTCTCCCCACAGAGTTGCTTGCAGCGGCCGCCTACCCTTCAACGGCTGTCTCGCCTTCCCCACTGCCGACATCAACTGTGACGCTCACAGCGACGCCTGTTCCTCCAACACCCACGGCAACGCCGATACCACCGACGCCTACGGCCACTCCCACCCCAAGGCCGCCGACTGAGACTCGCTATGGGGAACGTCAGATCGCCGCGCCTGGCGGTCTGGGTAACACTCCTACGGACTTTCGGCAGAACTTTGGTCCGCCGCAACAGCTAACGGGGAGCCAGTCGATCTACCAGTTCGCCTGGAAGGACGACGAAGATCGGACGATGAACGTCCAGTTCTGGCTCTCCAGGCGGGCCGGGGCTATACGAGTGGATCTCCCGGAGCCATACAATCCGCTGAATGACATGTACGCCGTGGCTGCCGGGTTTCTGCCCTACGACGCTGAGCTTGTGAATCAGCCAACCGCCAATCTGCAGCACTTCAGAAGCAAGCAATTTGAAAACGTCATGCCTGATGAGCTGTTGGCAGACAGCGCCGACCCCGGCGACATCTTTGTGCGATTCAACCTGCGCGAAGGCCGCGTAGTGAGTTTCGTTCTGGGTAGCGGCCACCCCACCGGATAGGGGTTATCCGAGTTATGATGGTGGTAAGTCCGCTTCGCGGACGGAACACGTGCGATGGTGTCGCCATGTACGACGAGATCGACGAACAACCTCGGGGCACCTGCCCTCGATGCGGCAACGTTTACTATGACCTTGATACCCGCCGCGGCGGCGAAGTTCGCTGTGACTGTGGCGCCCGGCTGCTGATCGTGTATCCAGATGAGGTGGAGGCGCCCAGCCCACTACCGGACTGAGAGACACCAGCGACAGGCCCCTGATGTCTCTAGTTCATAGCTCCACAAACATCCGGATCCGATCTAAGGCCAGTTCCAGATTGGGTAACGAGTTCGCGTAGCTCAGGCGCAGGTAGCCTTCGCCTTCGGCACCAAACGATGCCCCGGACAGTGTGGCCACGCTGGCTTCTTGTAGCAGTCTGTCAGCGAATTCCTTACTGCTCAGGTTAGTCTGAGTGATGTTCGGGAAGGCGTAGAAGGCGCCGCGTGGGGTGGCGCACGTCAAGCGCGGGACGCTGTTCAGTCCGCCGACCATAACGTCCCGCCGGCGCGTGAACTCCGCCAACATGCGGTCTACGTCATCCTGTGGACCGGTGAGCGCGGCGAGGGCCGCGTGCTGGCTGAACGGCGGTACGCACGAGACGCTGTTCACCATAAGCTTATCGATCGTAGGCACTAGATCAGCCGGGAAGACTCCATAGCCCAGGCGCCAGCCGGTCATCGCGTAGGTCTTGGAGAATCCATCCAGAATAATGGTCTGGTCCAACATGCCTGGCAGCGCCGCGATGCTCACATGTCGATGGCCGTAGGTGATGCGCGAGTAGATCTCATCCGAGAGCACAGCGATATCTCGGCCTCGTACCAGCTCTGCGATGGCCTCGAGGTCCGACCGCTCAAGAACGCTCCCCACTGGGTTGCTTGGAGAATTCAGGATGATCAACCTCGTGCGATCCGTGACGAGCTCCTTCAGCTCATCAACGTCGAATCGAAAGTCGCGCGCTTCACGCAGCGGCAATGGGATCGGCCGACCGCCAACATAGTCGATCATGCTGCGGTAGATAGGGAACCCCGGATCCGGGTAGATCACCTCTTCACCGGGATTCACGAGAGCCATCAGCGTGAAGAACATGATCGGTTTGCCGCCCGGCGTCACCACCACCTGGTTTGGTGAGACCGAGACGTCCTGAATTCGCTCCACTTGCTCAGCGATGGCTTGCCGCAGCTCTGGCAGCCCTACCGCCGGCCCGTAGTGCGTGTGGCCATCGCGGATGGCGCGCATGCCGGCCTCCGCCACATGCGACGGGGTCGGGAAGTCAGGCTCGCCAATCTCCAGGTGCACGACCTGTTTGCCCTGGGCCTCGAGAGCCCTCGCTCGGACCAGGACCTCAAACGCTGACTCCGACCCGAGCCGCTGCGCGGCCTGTGCGATCTTCATGGCTGCCTCATGACTCTATGTGGGCCCCGCATTTTAATTATCCGAAACCAACCCCAGCGGGTAGACACAGCATATCCGGAACGCGCGGCTGGTTCCCCGCAAATCCTGGACTCCTTGCTGACGCCTACCTAGAATCCTCGCAATCAATCAGTCGAGGACCAGCCCAGGCAATCAGATCATTTCCGAACAAGTCGGCGCAAATCGCCCAGCGTGATGCATCGCGCGGGCACCCGGAGGTCAGACGTGTCCTACCGTTTAGCGAGCGTGCGATTCCGACGCCTCACGGCCATGGCCGCCACGGCCTTGTTGTGGCGGCATGCTCCGCCCCTGCGCCCAGCGCGTCCCCAACGGCGGCGCCAGCGCCAGCGGGCGTCTCCAAGGCAGCGCCCGCTGGCGCGCCAACGACTGCCGCGGCGCCGGCCGTACCTGCGAAGCCGGCCGTGCAACGACTTGTGATGAGCCTCTTGCCTCCGGGGCGGGAATCGAACGACGTCCGATTCATCACCAACACCGAGATCTGGCACATCCGTCCGATGTACGAGTATCTCGTGGGCGTGGATCCGAGAGACGGGGAAGATGGTGCCCCAGCTTGCCACCTCCTGGGCGGTTGAAGATGACGGCAAGGCGGTCCGGTTCCAGCTCAGAAAAGGTGTCCAGTTCCACGGCGGTCACGGCGAGTTCACCGCCAAGGATGTGGTCTTCACGCGCGATGAGATGCGCAAAGATGACACGACCAACGGTCTCCGGAACTTCTTCACCTCCACGATCAGCGACATTGAGATCGTGAACGACTATGAGTTGATCATGCGCATGAGCCGCGTGGACAGCACCCTGCTGCTGAACATCTCCGAGGGCGAGAACGGGTTCGAGATCAGGAGTAAAGGGCACTTCGACCAGGTCGGTCCGCCCACTATGGAGAGCGGACCGCTTGCCGGGACAGGGGCCTATCAGTTCAAGGAGCGGGCCCAGGGGCAGTACATCCGCTTTGAGCGAGTGCCCTACCAGCACTGGCGTGTTACTCCTGAGTTCCCTGAGCTGGAGATCCGCTTTCAGCGGGAGAATTCCACACGCCTGGCGGCCATGCTGGCTGGTGAATCGCACATTACGGTGTTGCCTGAGGATTTAATGGGTGAGGCGGAGAAGAAGGGGCTCAAGACCACCAGCAGCCGCGTGGCCGGGTTACGCGCGTTTATGAGCATCTATTGTTGCGTGCTCAATGACCCTAAGGATGTCAGCAAGGGCTGGGTCTACCCAAATAGCCCGCTCATGGATCTGCGCGTGCGGCGTGCATTGAACAAGGCAATCAACCGAGATGAGCTGAATAAGAGCTTCTTTGCCGGAAAGGGGGAGGTCATGGTCCTGCCCCATCACCACTCCACCCGTCAGGGCTGGGATCCATCCTGGGCGCAGCCGGTTCCCGGAGGAGTACGGCTTTGACCCGGCCGCGGCCAGGGCGCTTCTCGCGGAGGCCGGTTACGGCCCCGGTAAGCCGCTGAGCACCAACCTCTTCATCGTGCCGCTGCCCTCTATCGGAGCGGCGGAGGACGTCCAGGAAGCGATCGCCGGCTACTGGAGAGACGTTGGAGTGCGGCCTGAGCTCTTGCAAACCGACTCCGGTGAGATACGCGCGGCGGCGCGTGAAAGAAAATACAGCAATAACATCGAGCTTCGAGGAACCAACAATACTCTCTTCGGTGGAATGACTGGCTACTCGCTTACCTGGGGTGCTCGCGGCAATTATTTCGAGGGACCGGATTTAGACCAGGGCGCGCTGGACGCTGTCACGACATTCGACGAGCAGAAGCAGGATGAGGGCTGGCGCCGTGGCGGCGAATCGATGTTCGTGAAGCATTCCACTATCCCGCTTTTCTGGATCCCAGCGCAGGCCGTGGTGAACCCACAAGTCGTGGCTGATTACGTCTATCCCGGCAATATCACGGGCACCTGGACCCATGTGACGGGGATAAAATCGGCGAAATAGTACCTTCCCGTAGCGCGGTGGTCTTGCGCCCCGCGCCTCGAGGGATCCTCTCGTCTAGTAAATATTCACTGCGCCTCAGGATCCCTCGAGGCGCGGGGCACAAGACCACCGCGCTACGGAGCCGCGCACTATGGGCAGGGCACCTCAGAGCAGACCGCGCTCGCGCAGGGTGCGCGTTGCCAGCTCCATAATGCGGCGGTGATATTGACCGTCATAGGGAACGATCTCGCTTGCGAGAAGTCGTCGGTGGCCGATCGTCGTCTCGCCAGCGGCAGAAACCTTCAGATACGAAACGGTCGCCTCAGTTCGTCGACCCTCCGCGAGATCAACAAGCACGGATCCCGGAACCCAGGCGAGACCCTGTACTTCCACAGGATCGGGGTGAAGCTCCGTGTCCTCGATGCGGCGCGCAAGCAGGTGCAGCGCATGGTATTCGCGGTCTATCACGCCACTAGCATGGACATGCTCCTGGCGGTGTGTGCCAAATGTCACGAGATCATCCAATTGATCGTGGAGGCCCAGCTCCTCCTGGAGCTCTCGAACCGCCTGGTGCATCGTCTCGCCGAGGCGTATGTGCCCCGCGGCACTGCAATTGAAGTAACCAGGGAAGGCGTCTTTGGTATCTGAGCGATGCTGGAGAAGAATCTCGACCTCGTTAGCCCGCGGTCGGGCCACCCAGCAGAAGAAGGCCTGATGCCACATTCCCTGGAGATGAACGTCGCCGCGCTTCGCTCCCTCTCCGGTGGGCTGGCCATCTGCCGTCCAGACCTCCAACAGTTCATATGGGTCGGTCAATGTCATCTGACTCATGGCAGTGTGACTCGCTTGCGCTTCTGACTATCGAAGCGCGCAATATGGGTGTATCCGATGTCGCGCAGCATCGCAACAGCCTGCAAGGCGGAATCCGCGACGCGATCAGGCTGATGTGCGTCAGAGCCCAGGGTCACCGGCACGCCGGCATCAAAGCAGGCTTTGACCAAATTGGGATGTGGATACATCTCAGCGCACGGCTTGCGCAGGCCCGAAGTGTTGACTTCAATGCAGACGTCGGCGTCTTTCAAGCGGCGTGCAGTGCGCTTGTAGAGGTCGGCCAACGGCTGAGTCGGCCGATGGCCGAACTTCTTCACCAAATCCAGATGACCCATCACCTGGTAGATGCCCGTTTCAGCGGCGCGACATACGTGGTCGAAGTAACAGTCATACAGCTCATCGATGTTCCAGCGGTCGAAGCCGTCTTTGTATCGTTCGTCATCGACACCCCAGCCATCGATGAAATGAACCGAGCCGATGAGATAGTCCCATTCATGAGCCTGAATGATGCCGCGGAGCTCGTGTTCGTGTCCCACGATGAAGTCGGCTTCAAGCGCCATCTTCAAGCGAATCTCAGGGTAGGCAGCCTGGAGGCGGCGCACCTCCTTGAGATACGCATCAAATCCCGACTCCGGCATCGCCAGCTCCGGATCTCGCTCTCCCTCGGGAAGCCAGTACAGGAAGATGTGCTCTGAAAAGCCCATCTCCGGTAAGCCGCTCTGCACGGCGTATTGGACGTACTCTTCGAGCTCGCCCACACCATGCCCACAGAGCTTGCTGTGGATGTGATAGTCGAGCAGGGAAGTCAGGTCCGGGCGAGAGGAATCCTGCATATGCAGCAAGTATGACCGATCAACGGTCATTCGCCGCGGAGCGTCCTGGAATGTGGTGTGCGGGAGCACGGGCTTCACTCCGCGATTTCTCTGCCGTGACATTCGGATCCAACCCAAGCCTTGCTCACACACACATTCCAGGACGCTCCGCGCGGCGAATGGAGTGCTTGCCGCACTACAGCCCAGCGGCTAGCATTCGATTAGATCCAGGTCCCACGGAGTCATCAACATGGAAGCTGCATCGGCGATCGTTCAGAACGAAATGTGGGACAAGGCGCTTGAGTCGGCCCTTTCCCAGACAGCGGGCGTCGTGGAGCGCTCCCGCGGAGTCGATCTCGCGGTCCTCTTTGCCGGCTCGTCCTATGCTGGCGTCTTTCCGGGAAATGGTCCGACGAATCCAGGATGCTACGGCCTGCAGCGTTCTCATCGGCTGTAGCGGCGCGGGAATCATTGGTCAGGGCATTGAAGCCGAGAATGGCGCGTCGCTCTCACTGATGGTCATGTCGCTGCCCGGGGTTCGCATGTTCCCTGTGTACCTGAATCAAGAGACGCTTCAGTCGCTCAATACGGCGGAGGATTGGCAGCGCATCGTCGGCGGTGAGCCGAATGAGATCAATGGTTGGTTCGCCTTTGTCGATCCGTATCGACTTGACTCCGAAACGTTCGTGAATGGGCTGGCCGATGCGTTCCCGGATCAGCCCATCATTGGTGGACTTGCCTCGGGTGATCCTCGGTCACAGCGGACACACGTATTTTTGAACGGCTCGGTGCACGACGAAGGCGCCGTGGCGCTCGGCATCGGCGGGGATTACACCGTGCGCACGGTCGTCTCTCAGGGAGCCGAGCCCATCGGTGAGCCGTGGACGATCACAGGCGTCAATCGCCACGTGGTCCAAACGATCGGCCAGCGGCCGGCTCTGGAGGTCCTCACGGACACCATCAAGGGGCTCGGCGAGGATATGCAGCAGCGCGCCCAGCGAAATCTGTTGGTAGGTCTGGTGATGGACGAGTACCGCGACGAGTTTCACCGCGGAGACTTCCTGATTCGCAACCTCGTGGGAGCGGATCCGGATCCGGATCAATCGCCATCAGCGCTCACCCACAGATCGGCCAGACAATCCAGTTTCAACTTCGCGATGCGCGCGCCGCGGATGATGAGCTCAAAGATATGCTGGTTCGCACGCGCGAAAGCCTTGGCGGGTCTGCACCACTGGCAGCGGTTCTGTGCTCATGCAACGGTCGGGGCGCGGGATTGTTTGGCGAGTCGCATCACGATGCGGCCATGCTGCGCGAGGAGCTCGGCCTGGACAACATCGCAGGGTTCTTTTGTAACGGCGAGATCGGTCCCGTCGGTGGCAAGACCTACATCCACGGGTTCACCGCGTCTATCGGACTGATCGTCCCGAAGTAAGGCGTTTGGTTGGGACAGGTCTCTCTGCCAGGCCTGTCTAAGATGATCGCCGGGCTACGGGCAGGACGAGACGCCTGTCCCACCGGAAGGGCCCTTCCAAGCGGTGTTCCACTTTCACACAACATTAAGATTACTTTGGGGTCGCCTTCAGACTGCCTGGGCTGCTCGGATTTAGTATGTCGATGGAGCGTGGTTGAACCCTCAGCCCGCTCCCCAACCTCCGTTGGTGATTGATGTGATTGGCCAGTGTCTCGAACACCGACCATCCATCGTCTCCGAAAAGAGCCCAGAGTGCAGGAAGCGGGCACCAGCACTCTGGGCTCTTGCAGTTCCCGATATTCTGCCGAACGATCGCCCAGTATTCACTGGGGCGGGCAAAGGCGGCGCCCTATGGATCAGTGGGTGTGATGGCGCCGCGCATCGTGGACGTGACTTCGAGGAATGGTGCTCGAGTCTCGTTCAGCCAGTTGGTATAGCGATCGTCCAACGCTAGATATCTGCGCATGAACGCGGTGGTCCAGCCCTTGATTGTGGCTTGCGCGTCGGCGGGTAAAAGATCGTCGGGCCCACATCCGCCGAAGATTCGGCCGCACTGGTCCGTGAAGGAAAGATGACCGGCGCCGTGGAGCACGACGAACCAGTGGTCGCCGCCGCCCTCTTTTAATGAGATCGAGAGCTGCTGCTCATCAGCAAGTCGTGTCAGGCGATCGAGGTCACCGGCCAACACTAACGTCGGTGCTGTGACGTGTTGGGCCATGGCAAGCACCTCCGCGAACACGCCCGGAGCCAATGGTGCGGCGGCTTTAAAGCGGGGGTCGCGCGAGAGGACTTGCAGCGCCGTCCACCCGCCGAAAGAATGACCGAATACTCCGCCACGGGCCGCGTCGATGAGCCCTTCAAGCACTTTATCTTTGCTCGCCGAGAGCTCGATGGCCTGATCAAGCGCCGCGGAGACGTCTGCCGGGCGGTTGGCGGCTGAGTCGAGGAACGCTTCCCTGGCGGCATTGTTGAGGGGCAAGCACGCCGCGGGACAATCTCTCACGGTGTTGCCCGGGTGCGTCGGGGCGATGACCACGAATCCATGGCTCGCAAGGTGCGCGGTCAGAAACGTGGACTGCCAGGGTGTTCCGCCACTTCCATGTGAGAACAACAACATTGGAAAAGGGCCAGATTCTCGAGCGGATGGCGCGTCCACCCTACCGCCAAACCTCAACGCTCCTTCGCCGGGTGCTTGTGGAAGCGCCGGGTACCAGATCACCATAGTGATTTCTCGCGCTGTGCCCGTGGTAGACGAAGCTCGAGTGAACGATCGCTCAGTGACGCCGACGGCGAACGGTCCGGTCTGGGATGGATCAGGCTGGTCTGCTCGTGCGGCGGGCGGCAGCATAGACCCACCAATCATGAGCGCAGTGACGAGGGCGAGAACAGTGATGAGCCCGGCAGAACGGGGGGGCGATGAACAGCCGTGCCGAGACCGATCCAAGCCCGCAAACATTGTCATACAATCCACTCACGCGCGTCCCCTCACCCCGGCAGCCTATGAATCTCCGATTCCATTAAAAAGCTTCCCGTTCGCACGCCAGGTGTTCCGACCGGCGACGCGCCCTTCCGAGGCCATCTGACGGTGCTCCGAAATTGCCAGTTGGAGCAGCTCCGGCTCGGCCAGTAAGTCGACCGCGGTCATGGCCAGAGATTTGGCTGCGTCAATGATGGCCTGGTCTCCTGCGGCAGAGCAGGAAGCTTCGGTCATTTCAAGTGAGTGGCCGCTGATCGTGTCCGGTCCAATGGAGAAATATGCGTGGACCGCTGGGATGACCTGGCTGATGTCGCCCATATCGGTGGACCCCATGCGCTCCAACGGCGACGGTTCCACAACGTTCAGCCCCAGGGATCGCATGTTCTCCCCGCATAGCGACGCCACCGTCGGGTTGGGCACCATGTTGTCGTAACCGCGTCGCTCGTTCCACTCGAGCCGAGCGCCTGTGAGCAAGGCCGCACCCTCGGCAACTTCCCTGAGCATGGCGACGAGCTGCCGCTGATAGGAACGTCGACGCGCCCGCAGACTGAACACCGCCGCGGCGCGAGCTGGGATGATGTTCACGGCGTCGCCGCCATGGGTAATGATTCCATGCACGCGGGCATCCTGGCGCATGTGTAAGCGTCGGGCATTGATGCCGACAAACGTCTGGATCACTGCTTCCAGTGCATTAATGCCTTTGTCGGGAGACCCGGCCGCGTGAGCGGCTTTGCCGTGGAATGTGATGTCTACGCGGCTGTTGGCCAGCGAGCCGCGGTTTACCATATAACGGCTGGACGGGTGCATCATGATGGCGGCGTCCACCTCGTCGAAGACGCCGGCATCCGCGAGCAAGATTTTGCCGCCTCCGCCTTCCTCAGCCGGCGTTCCGATGACCTGGATGCGTCCGGCGAATGGCGTGCCTGAGCGTTGCAAGGCCAGCCCGGCGCCAAGCGCGCTGGTGGCAATGATGTTGTGTCCGCAGCCGTGACCGATTTCGGGAAGAGCATCGTACTCGGCGCAAATACCGACAGTGGGTCCAGGCTCAGCGCCCTCGAGCGTCGCTCGAAACGCGGTCTCGAGCCCGCCAACTCCTCGTTCAACGGTGAACCCTGCATCGGCCAGGAGATCAGCTAACCGAGCCGAAGCGCGATGCTCGTTGAACGCAAGCTCTGGCTCGTTGTGAATCGCGTGACTGGTGTGGACCAGGTCACTCCTGAGCTCGTCAACGGCGGAGGCAACGCGCTCTTTCCAATCGTCACGAACGCTGCTCATCGCACCCCCACGTGTTTGTTCGGCTCCGGATACGGTGAATCATTCTAGCGTAGGCGCCCTTGACAGAGAGAAAGCCCTGTCCCTGCTACCGCGGACGTCATGCTCGTCGTGATTCGAGTGAACTCGGGTAGTTCGAGTAGTGCTGCTGCACATCGACGGGTTCATGTGGCACTCGAATCGGGACGGCAGGGCGCCCGCGGTACGAGGGTGTCGGCTTCCCGGCAGTACAATTCACGCCGGAGCCTGCCCGATGCACCGATTGAGACTGACGAACCCCGCGTTCCGCACACGAGTCTGGGTGGTCCCCGTAATGCTGGTGGCCATCCTCATGGCCGCATGCTCGCCGTCCTCACGCGCGCCAGCCAGCGCGACGACCGCAACTTCCGAAGGCGCTCCACGCCGCGGCGGCGTTGCCCGCGTGGGCATTTCGCAGGAGCCCAACGTGCTCAATCCGCTGATCGGCAGCCAGGTCATTGCGACGAGCGTCGCCGCCAACATCCTAGAAGGACTTCTGGCGATCGGCCCTAACGGCACCTACGAGCCGGCCCTGGCCGCGGAAGTTCCCACCACGGCCAACGGGGGAGTGTCGGCAGATGGCCGCACCATCACCTGGAAGCTGAAACCGGGCCTCACTTGGTCCGACGGCGCGCCGCTTACGAGCCGTGATGTGCTCTTCACCTATCAGGTGATGCTCAATCCCGATAATCCGATCGTCTTCCGCAGCGGCTATACGGACATGGACTCGGTGACCGCGCCCGATGCCACCACGGTGGTCGTGCGCTACTCGCGGCTCTACTCGGGATTCCAGGTCCACTTCCCGTACATCCTGCCCGAGCACGCGCTGGGCGGCGATACGAACATCGACAAGAAGGAATTCAACCGCGCGCCCATCGGGTCAGGCCCGTTCAAGTTCACGAGCTGGTCGGCCGGTGACACGATCACCCTTGAGCGGAACGAGCATTTTCGCGATCAGGGGAAGCCTTATCTGGATGGCTTAGTCTTCAAGGTCGTTCCGAGTCGCGAGACATCGGTGCAGGCGTTCAAGACCGGCGAGATCGACGTGCTGTGGAATCTGGCCGAGTCCAACATTCCGGAGTTCGAGGCAATTCCGGATGCCGTGCTGAAGCCGACGCCGAGTCCGCGAGTTGAGCGGCTCATCCTCAACGCGAGCTGCCCCAGCGGGCCCCAGCAGGGCGATCCGGCGTGCCCCCACCCGGTCCTGGGCGATCCGCGGGTGCGCGAAGCCATCGAGCTGGTGATCGACAAGAAGGCCCTCGTTGACAAGCTTCTGTACGGAAAGACGACCGTGGGAACGTCGGTGATCCCGATCGGCTGGTTTGCACCGACGCTCCCGGCGAGCGCCTACGATCCCACCCGATCTCGTCAGCTCCTGGAGCAGGCCGGCTGGGTACCGGGGCCGGACGGTGTTCGGTCGAAGAACGACGTGAGGGCGCGCATCGAGTTCGGGACGACGACGGGCGATCGGTTGCGTGAGCAGACGCAGCAGGTCATCCAGGAGCAGCTCAAGGATGTCGGTATCGAGGTGGAGATCAAGAATGCGCCGTCAGCGGTGGTGCTGGGTGCCTGGCAGGACAATGCCCCACGGGCGCGTGGCAACTTCGACATGCTGATGTGGACGACCAATGTCGAAGGGCTCGACCCCCAGGGCCATCTCTACGGCTATTTCCACAGCTCGCAAATCCCGACCGAACAATCGCGGGGCGGGCGCAATTACCACCGGATCATCGATCCGGAGCTTGACCGCGCGCTCGAAATAGCCGAGTCCACATTAGATGAGCCCACCCGCAAGGCCGCGTACCAGACGGTTGCCGAGCGGGTGAACGCGGATCGCGGCCACATCGTCCTCTACGACCGTCTGCTCATCAACGCCTACAAGCGCAACGTCAAAGGCTGGAACGTCAACGTCTACGACAACAACGTCACCTGGGACAGCGCCGCGTGGTGGCTTGAGAAGTAGCGAGTATCGAGTTGTGAGTAACGAGTAGGAAAATTCTGCTCGATGGTTGGCGGTTCGCAGAGATTTGAGGACGTCGTTGCCTGGCAGAAGGCCCGGGTATTCGCGCTAGCGATTTACCAGGTGGCCGAGCAGGGTAGATTTGCACGCGACTTCGGGCTTCGCGATCAAATTTCCCGGGCCGCCGTTTCGGTAATGTCAAACATCGCTGAAGGGTTTGAGCGTCGGCGTCCAGTGGGGTACCGAAATTTCCTTTTGATATCAAAAGCTTCGTTAGCCGAGGTGCGCTCGCAGCTGTACCTAGCGATGGACTTGGATTACATCGACCAGCTAACGGGTCAGCGTCTGCTCGGACAGTCCGATGAACTCGCTCGCGTCATAGCCGGACTTCGAAATGCAATCGGACGCTCAATGTATGGATAACGGCCGGGCATTTTTGTACGATGGCTGCTTTCCAATCGCGAAAGCGTGGTTGTTACTCGCTACCCGCTACTCGCTACTCGTTACTCTCCGGTGACACGTTACATTCTCCGCCGAATCCTCGAAGCCATTCCGCTCCTGTTCCTTATCTCGGTGAGCGTGTTTGTTGTGCTGCAGATTCTTCCGGCCGGACCGTTGTCCGTGTATGAGAATGACCCAGCCCTCTCGCAAGACGACGTTCGTCGACTGGAGGAGCGATTCGGTCTGCACGAGCCAATACCGGTGCGGTACGTTCGGTGGCTCGGCGCGATCGCCCAGGGCGATCTGGGATATTCGATCTCAACGCAGCAGCCAGTGGTCCGTATGATCGGCGACCGCCTGCCCAACACGCTGCTGCTCATGGGCATCGCGCTCCTTGTGTCTCTGCTTATTGCACTGCCCGTTGGCGTGCTATCGGCTGTTCGTCAGTACTCATGGACGGACCATCTAGCGACCACGTTCAGCTTCGTGGGCTTCGCGGTGCCGCCATTCTGGAGTGGGCTCATGCTCATCGTCCTCTTTTCCGTGAAGGCACGCGAATGGGGTCTGCCTTCGCTCCCATCTTCAGGCATGGTGACCCTGGGGGCCGATGGCGGGCTGACTGACCGTTTGGCTCACCTGGTGATGCCAGTCACGGTCCTCGCGCTGTTCAATGCCGCCCAGTACACGCGGTACGTTCGCGCCAGCATGCTCGACGCGCTGCACCAGGATTACATGCGGACCGCTCGGTCCAAGGGGCTCCAGGAGCGAGTCGTGCTCTGGCGACACTCGCTCAAGAACGCCTCACTGCCAGTGGTCACAGCAATAGCGCTGGACATTCCCGGGCTCTTCACGGGAGCTGTTGTGACGGAAAGTATCTTTGCCTGGCCGGGTATGGGCCGACTGTTCATCGAAGCGGCCGGGCGTTTTGACTACGCGGCGCTCATGGGTATCGTCATGATCACCGCGATTCTTGTGGTCTGTTCAACGCTGCTGGCCGATTTGCTTTACGCCGGGCTGGATCCCCGAGTTCGACTTCAGTGATTGCGAGCGCCCGGCGAGACAAGGGCAAGGTCAGAATGGAACGGTCGTGGTGGAGCCTCGCGCTGCAACGGTTTCGAGCCCACCGTCTGGCTGTCGCGGGACTTCTCGTATTCGGAGGGCTGTGCCTCGCAGCTATGGCGGCGCCACTTTCTCCTTATGATCCAAATCGCACGAGTCTCCTCCAACGGTATGAGCCTCCTTCGCTCGCACACCCGATGGGAACCGACGACCTCGGTCGCGATGAGCTCACCCGGGTTCTGGTCGGCGGTCAGATATCGTTAGCGGTTGGCGTACTGGCCATGGTTATTTCTTTGCTCGTCGGTACGCTCATCGGAGCGCTTTCCGGTTATTTCGGCGGCATCATTGACAGCGTGCTCATGCGCTTCACTGAGCTCGTTATTGCATTCCCGCAGCTCATCGTCCTGATCCTTTTCTCGGCATTGTTCGGCGGAAGCTTTTGGAACGTCGTTCTGGCCCTGGGATTACTGCGCTGGGTTGGCGTCGCGCGCATTGTGCGTGCCTCCGTCCTTCAGCTTCGTGAGATGGATTACGTCCTGGCAGCACATGCTATCGGCGTACCCACGGGACGGATTGTGTTTCGTCACATCTTGCCCAACGGGCTCGGTCCCATCGTTGTGGCGGCAACGCTCGGCGTGGGCAGCTCCATCCTCGGTGAGTCCACGCTCTCATTCCTTGGGCTCGGCATCCAGCTCCCCACTGCTACATGGGGCAATATGCTGCGCGCTGCTCAGAACGATCTAAGCACTGCACCGTGGCTCGCGTTTTTCCCGGGACTGTGTATCTTTCTCACAATACTGAGCGTCAACTACGTGGGTGACGGTCTGCGCGATGCGCTGGATCCCCACGTCGTGCAACGTTCTTAACGGTCGCGGGAATTCAATGTTGAGTACATGAGTGACGGTATCCTTGTGCACAAGGTGCCCGAGAAGCGAGTGAGGACGTTCGATGCTCGAGCTGCGACCCATCTGTGAGCACTGCGAGAGAGCGCTTCCACCGGAATCGACCGAAGCGCGCATCTGCTCGTTTGAATGTACGTTCTGCCGAGCCTGTGTGGAGAATCTTCTCGCTAATGTCTGCCCCAATTGCGGAGGCGCCTTCGTACCGCGACCGATCAGGCCCCGAACTAATTGGAACGACGACAATTTTCTGGGGAAATACCCGCCGCGGACTGAACGACGTCATCGCCCGGTGGATTGGGAGCACCATGGGCGGCTTGCCGAACGGCTAAGGAGCGTTGCGCCTGAGTTGCGATGAACGAGAGTCCGCTACTCCCTCGCCCTATGGGAGAAGGTTAGGGTGAGGGTAGGCCAATATCTCCCATCTCAAGCCCCTCATCCCAGCTCTCTCTCAAAGGGCGAGGGAGCCAAGCGCCCCTCTGATGACTGATGACCGCCTGATCCTCAGTCTGGACCTGGGGACGTCGTCATTCCGGGCGATGCTCTTTCGTTCCAGCGGCCGTGCCGTACGCGGGTCGCGATTGGCAGTGATTGTCAGGGAATCGGCGCCGGGCGTAGTAGATCCCATTCAGGCGACCAAGGCCGTTGAGAGTCTGATCGATGCCGCGTGCGCAAATGACGCGGTAATAGGCGCGGCGGTTGAGGTCGTCGTGCTGAGCTGTTTCTGGCATAGCCTGCTGGGAGTGGATCGGTCAGGTAAGCCGATCACACCGCTCCACCTGTGGTCTGATTTACGCTCGGCGGAAGATGCCGCCGCGCTTCGGCACGAGCTTGACGAACATGCCGTTCATGCTCGCACCGGCGCCGCCCTCCACCCGACATTCTGGCCAGCCAAAATTCGATGGATAGCTCGGACCTCGCCGACGCTCCACGATGAGGTAGCGTCGTGGCTCTCGTTTGGCGACTACCTGCTACTGCGGTGGTTTGGGCGGGCGCAGTCCAGTCTTTCCATGGCATCGGCCACGGGGCTCATGGATCAATCGCGGCTCACCTGGGACGAGGCGATGGTCCGCGCCGCGCGCGTGAAGGCGGGTACTCTGCCGGAGATCGTCGCTCAGCCCTTCTCCGGGATCGACATACGTGATGGTTATCGTGGTCGTTGGCCGGCGCTTGCAAGGGCCCGGTGGCTCCCCGCCGTGGGAGACGGTGCATGTAGCAATCTGGGCGTCGGCGCCATAGGGCGTGATCGCTGGGCCATCACTGTTGGGACATCGGCCGCCGTACGAGCCGTGCTTACGGATGATCTTACGTCCCTCCCCCGGGACTCTGGCGCTACCGTCTGGATGGCAAGCGTCCGGTGTTGGGAGGCGCGCTGAATAACGGCGGCAACGTGTACGCCTGGCTGCTACATACGCTCAGGACTCAATCGACCATAGAGTTGGAGCGGGCGCTGCTCGAGCGTCCCTGGGGATCACATGGCCTCAGGGTGGACCCTTCGCTCTCGGGAGAGCGAAGCCCTCACTGGCCGCTGCATGCAACGGCCTCCATTGGGGGGCTCACGATTCAGACAAGCGCTCTCGATATCACCCAGGCGGTGCTTGAGTCGGTGGCTGAGCGGATCGCCGAGATCACCAGACTCATGGAGGCTGCGCTCGGCCCTCCCAGCGTGATCGTTGCAACCGGGGGCGCGATGGTTCGATCTACCGCCTGGAGAAAAATGCTCGAGTATGCCCTCGGTCGAGAGGTTTCTCCATCACCGGTTCAGGAGAGCTCGCTTCGCGGGTCAGCGTTGTTGGCGATTGAGCAGATGCAGGGCTGAGCTAGCGAGTTACCTTCGGCTACCAGAACCCATAACCGAACGCGCCTGCCAGCGTGACCACGCCGGAAAGGATGAACACCGCTGCCGCAGCGAGCTGAATCGCTCGCTCAGGAAGCCTCTTGCCGGCCACCGCGCCGATCACGATTGCCAATCCGTCTGCCACCACCATGCCCAGGGTAGAGCCGAGCCAGACGGGGATGAAATTCTGAAACTGACTTGCCAGCGTGATCGTCGCCAGCATCGTCTTGTCCCCAAGCTCGGCTAGAAAGAATGTGATCGCCACGGTCATGAACGGCCCGAAGCGGCTGTATTTCTGGGTTTCTTCGTCGTCCACGTTATCGCCGCGGATCGTCCAGATACCAAAGGCGATAAACGCCAGACCGGCGGCAATGCTGATCCAGAACGTCGGCAGTGCTAGTCCGAGGAGCTCGCCAATCGCTACGGAGAAGAGATGCACGGCCAGCGTGGCCGCGAAAACACCGGCCAGAACAAGCCGCGCGGAGTACCGCGTGGCAAACGCCATAGCCACGAGCTGTGTCTTGTCGCCCATTTCTGCCAGAGCAATGAAAACGAGTGACTGCCAGAACCCATCCATCGAACCCGATCCCCTTTGAGAGCCATAGATACCCAAGGCCAGGGACATGAAAAAACCCTCGACCCATCAGGCACGCCGTGCGTACCCTGGGCCGAAGGTCTGGCTAAACTCGTTAGTGCGAGCTGGCGGAACCAGGGAGAATACCCAGTATGTTGATCCCGCCCGCGGCCGTGTTGGCCGGCAGTTACTCCCCTTCGGAGCGCTCGTATTAATTCTAACGGAAGCGGCACCGGCTCTCTCGAAACAAACTGCGCAGGATACATCAGGCTGTGATGCGATTGCAACGCCGGGATTTGACCTGATGCCACCACTCGTGTAAGATGAAATTAACCTGAAACGGGACCGATCGAAAGACCCGACCGTTACAGTCAATACCGAGCCCGATGACCAGCGTGGTCGACGGGACGGGGGACCCACCTCCTTTAAGAGAGCAGCGTTTCGCTCTCGATGGGGTGAATCGCGCCGCGATGGCGCGTAGGGCCGCGGATCTTCTGGCCCGAACCCGTCAGCTTACCCCGTAGGTAACGCAAGAAGTCCACTCGTCGCATGTATGCGCGTCGTTTTCCGACGCCTGCAGGCTCTGCCTCTGCATGTCGATACATTCTGGCTTCGTGCCTATGAAAGGGGTCTGGCTCATGGTTGCCAAGGTTATCGAAGACGCGCTCGATGCGCTGCGCTTCGCCATCATCGCCAGCAAGACGGATCGCGTGACTGCCGCGCAAATTCGAGCGCTGCTCGATCGCCGCGAGAATGTCTAGCTCACGCACACCTATCAGTTGATTGTTTACCCGATTCACTATTTAGTCTTGGAGGACTGAATTTTATGAGTACCATCCTTAGCACTCAGGACCATGTTCGTCCATTAGTGCTCGACACCCCTGTTGAGTCGACCAGCAACCCGTTCTCCGCTCTCGTTGAAGTGATTGGCGAGATTGGCTACTGCCTCAAGCTCAGCGCGCAATCGCTCAGCTTCAGCAAGAACGGTCCGGCATCCACCTACTCCGCGTCAAGCGCTGCACGACTGGATAGCTGGCCCGTTGACCTCTGGGTGTTCTAGTCTCACCCACATCCTTGGGGCTGAGACGCGCCTGAGCCCGCTCGGCGGATTCAGCAACACACAGTTCGTCTCGCCCCTGCACCGCAACATGTGAAGGATCTCTCGATCAAGGGTCGTTTGCGACCCAGGACCAGGAGATCCTTCACTGTTTTGCCGCGCGTGAGTCCACGTTTAGCGCTTGTTCTCTAGCACGCCTTTCATGAACTCGTTGGGCTCACCGTCTCGGCCAAGGTACTCCGGCCTGGAGTCCAGGTGGGTGTACTGAACGCCCGGCTTGCGGCGCCATTCCTCGAGCACGTCGTCATGCGGGATGTCTTCGCGGAGCGATTCGTCAACGGGGTTCTGCTTCATGGCCAGGAGCTGTGCTTCCTTGCTCAGCCACCAGTTTACGAACAACTTGGAGGCGTTGGGGTGTGCTGCCTTATTGAAGTAACCGATCGTTCCCGTGCCGCCTGAGCTGAGCCACGAGCCCTCCTTCATCGGTCGGATGATCTCCGCAACCGGCAGGCCTTGATCTTTGGCTTCCTGCGGATCGCTTCCGGACGGGATGAAATAGAGCGGGAACTTACCCAGCGCCAACCATTCCGCGCCCTGCCGGCCATCCCGCGTAAGGGTCACGTCTTGCTCGGTGTACAGCTTGCGCAGGAAATCCTGGCCCAGGAGCGGGCTGTGGTAGAAGCCCATCAAGCCCACGCCCGTGCCCGATTGCGTGGGGTCCCGCGAAAGAATCTTCCCCTTCCACTTCGGGTTCAACAGGTCAGTCCATGACTGAAACTCGTCTGGATTCACCATCGTCGTGTTATACGCCAGGTACGACGTGGGGCTGGCGGCGAACATGAAGATCAGGTTTTGTTGAGCATCCCCGTAAAGGTGCTTGCCGCTCCACCACAGTGATTGGTCTATCACCTCGGGAAGAATAAACAGCGGCGCGATCGGGTCAAGCGCACCCTTGGGCACCAGTCGCGTGTTCATGGACGTGGAGCCCCCCATCCATACATCACCGGTGTAAAGCCCTGTGTCGCGCTCAGCCAGAACCTTGTCGGCGTTCTCACCACCGGAGCCGATGACGGGCGTGGCTTTCACGCCAAATTTCTTCTCGAACTCGGCGAAGACTGGCCGTATCTGGCGAGACGCGGCACGCCCGAGAAAGATGACCACCTCGCCTTCTTGCTTGGCGGCTGCAATAAGCTCGTCCCAGCCGGCAACGGCGCCGCTCGCCGCAGACGGCTGGGCAGCCGCTGCTGGAGCATTGGATGGCTGAGCCGGCGCCGCGGCGGTGGGCGCCTGGGCCGCTGGTGCGCTCGTTGGGGCTGGCGCGCTCGCGGGCTGCGACTGGCAGGCTGCCAGGAGCGCCCCGCCCCCTCCCAGGGCCAGGGCTTGGAGGAATGACCGGCGTGTCACCGCTCTGTGCGATTCTAACGACCCTGTCCGTCTGATCATGATCCCGCTCCTCCGGTTCGTCCATCTTGGACACCGTTCAATGAACGCTGAAGATCCATGCCGCGGTTGGTCTGATGAGGACGTCCGTCCTCTAGTTGGTAGCGTTCTTTTTTGACGATCGCGCTGTCAAGTAATTAGGGCGCCTGGAGCGTGACTTTCCTTTTACGCATAGTCTTCGCGAAGGGAGCGCGCCCACGGGCGCCGCCGGACCGACGCGCATGCTTGCCCAGACAGTTATGACAGCGGCTCCGTGGGAATAGCTACATTTGTGCTTCGTCGTAACTCCACACTGACGGCATGTCGGGCGCACCGATTATTGCTCCAGTCGGCGGCCGAAAGCGTGGTAACATTGTTGGGCTGGTTAGTTTCTGCAGCCCGCATTAAGCGGGGACCGTCACCCTGTATCCGTTCGTAGCACGCTGATGAAACCGCCAAGCCTCTCTCATGGAGGACTCAGCGTGACGTTCGCTGACAAGACCTTGACCTGCCGCGATTGCGGCGCCGCATTCTTATTTACGAGTTCAGAGCAGCAATTTTTCGCCGATAAGGGCTTCACGAACGAGCCTTCACGGTGTACCGATTGCCGCGCGTCGCGCAAAGCGAATCGCGGCTACGATGATTACTCGAGCGGCAGCTCACGCGGTGGTGGCTACGGATCGGAACGACAGATGTTCAGCGCCACGTGCTCGAGCTGCGGAAAGGAAGCCCAGGTGCCATTTCAACCCCGGGGCGACAAACCCGTGTATTGTTCGGATTGTTTCCGAACCCAGCGCGGCGGGAGTGACCGACGTTCCAGTCGGTCATATTAGATATCGTGCCAAAGCCAAGACGACGTACTTACAGAAAATTCCGCCCGAACCAAAACACGGACGATGGCGGGCGCGAGCAGCAGGAGATTGAGCGGGAAGCGCGGGCACTGGTATCGGCCATGAGCGCTGATGGACTAAAGTCAGAGCTTGCCAATCGCGAAGTCCGCATGATGGAAGCCGACCAGGCGGCGCAGTTCGATCCGAACCCCGTGCGTCTGGCGCAATTCAGGCGAGCGCAGCTCGAGTTTAAAGCGGCTCAAGTCGCTGCGCGGATGGAACGGGACGTCGCCCAATAGGGTGACGTTGGAGTTGGTGGGACAGGCGTATTCACCTGTCCCGGCCGAATCCACACTTGGACAGTCGGATACGCCTGTCCCACAATCGGTGCCGGGACCGAGGGTCAGCACTAGCTCACTCTGACAATCTGTAGCCCGTAATGCTGCACCCGTCCAACGTGCACCTTCCCTGGCAGGCACGACTCCCATTCTTCTACGGATGGGTGATCGTCGGTGCCTCAATGGTCTTCAGCTTCATGGGCGCCGGGCTTTTCTGGGGCGCCAGTGTCTTCGTGACCCCTATGCAGGACGACCTGGGCTGGAGCCGAACGGCAATTTATCTGGCCTTTTCGGTTCGTGGGCTCACCGGAATTGTTCTCTCGCCCCTCATCGGTCCAGCGGCGGATCGTCAGGGCGGCGCCAGAACGATGGCCATTGTCTCTGGGCTACTGGCCAGCATGGCACTGATCTTACTCACGGGTGTCACGGAGGAGTGGCAATTCATTCTCCTCTTCGGAGTGATCGGTGGGATTGGCAACTGGGGCCAGGCGTTCCCCACAAATAATGCGCTCGTGCCGAAATGGTTCGTACGCAAGCGCGGGATTGTCATTGGCTGGGCCAGTATGGGCTCGCCCATAGCCGCGATGGGGCTGGCGCCACTCATGGCACTGGTTATCGACGCCCACGGCTGGCGAGCTGCCTGGACGATTCTTGGCGTTGCTTCACTGTTGCTCACAGTGTTGCCGGCACTGCTGTTGGTTCGGCAGCCGGAAGATGTCGGATTACTGCCGGACGGTGAGCAACCCGGAGGCCACGCGAGCTCAGGTCGTATGGCCCCGATCGAGGAGCCGAGCGCAACGCCCGGCAAGGCGCTGAAAGATCGACTCTTCTGGATACTTGTTTTCGGCATCTCGATCGGTGGTCTTTCGTATAACGGTCTGCCCGCCAGCCTCGTGCCGATGGCGACGGATCGCGGTTACTCCCGTGATCTCGCCGTCTTGAGCTTTAGCATCTACGGGCTGTTCTCAATGTTGGGACGGTTTTTCTGGGGCTATCTGGCCAACCGCTATCACATCCGCAACGTAATCATTGCGATGTGCGTGTATGGGATCGTGGTTACGCCTCTGTTCTCTTTTCTGCCCGGGGGCACTGGCGCTCACTTACGGCGGGCTGGTTGGGTTTGTGATTGGCGGCTCCGTGGCATTAACTCCGCTGGTCTGGCCCGCGTACTACGGAAGAGCGCACATCGGCGCGATTAGTGGTTATTCCCGCCCGCTGTCCATTGTCGTTCAGTCCATCGGACCATTGTTGATGGCCTGGTCGTTCGACAAGACGAGCAGCTACGCGCATGCTTGCCCAGACAGTTATGACAGCGGCTCCGTGGGAATAACTACATCTGCGCTTCGTCGTAACTCCACACTGACGGCATGTCAGGCGCGCCGATTATTGCTCCAGTCGGCAGCCGAACGCGTGGTAACATTGCAGGGCTGGTTAGTTTCTGCAGCCCGCGTTAAGCGGGGATCGTCACCCTGTATCCGTTCGTAGCACGCTGATGAAACCGCCAAGCCTCTCTCATGGAGGACTCAGCGTGACCTTCGCTGACAAGACCTTGACCTGCCGCGATTGCGGCGCCGCATTCTTATTTACCAACTCAGAGCAGCAATTCTTCGCCGATAAGGGTTTCACGAACGAGCCTTCGCGGTGTACTGATTGTCGCGCCTCGCGAAAAGCGAATCGCGGCTACGATGACTAC
The DNA here is from genome assembly GCA_963765765.1 of uncultured Chloroflexia bacterium. Lineage (GTDB taxonomy): Bacteria > Chloroflexota > UBA6077 > UBA6077 > JACCZL01 > CAVXYC01. The sequence continues at coordinate 28,889 of CAVXYC010000002.1, forward strand.
TCGAGCGGCAGCTCACGCGGTGGTGGCTACGTATCGGAACGACAGATGTTCAGCGCCACATGCTCGAGCTGCGGAAAGGAAGCCCAGGTGCCATTTCAACCCCGGGGCGACAAACCCGTGTATTGCTCGGACTGTTTCCGAACGCAGCGCGGCGGGAGTGACCGACGTTCCAGTCGGTCATATTAGATATCGTGCCAAAGCCAAGACGACGTACCTACAGGAAATTCCGCCCGAACCAGACACGGACGACGGCGGGCGCGAGCAGCAGGAGATTGAGCGGGAAGCGCGGGCACTGGTATCAGCCATGAGCGCCGATGGACTAAAGTCAGAGCTCGCCAATCGCGAAGTCCGCATGATGGAAGCCGACCAGGCGGCGCAGTTCGATCCGAATCCCGTGCGTCTGGCGCAATTAAGGCGAGCGCAGCTGGAGTTTAAAGCGGCTCAAGTCGCTGCGCGAATGGAACGGGACGTCGCCCAATAGGGTGAGGTTGGAGTTGGTGGGACAGGCGTATTTGCCTGTCCCGGCCGACATCCACACCTGGACAGTCGGATACGCCTGTCCCACAATCGGTGCCGGGACCGAGGGTCAGCATTAGCTCATCCTGACAATCTTTAGCCCGTAATGCTGCACCCGTCCAACGTGCACCTTCCCTGGCAGGCACGACTCCCATTCTTTTACGGATGGGTGATCGTCGGTGCCTCAATGGTCTTTAGCTTCATGGGCCCGGGCTTTTCTGGGGCGCCAGTGTCTTCGTGACCCCTATGCAGGACGACTTGGGCTGGAGCCGAACGGCCATTTATCTGGCCTTTTCGGTCCGTGGGCTCACCGGGATTGTTCTCTCGCCCCTCATCGGTCCAGCAGCGGATCGCCAGGGCGGCGCGAGAACGATGGCCATTGTCTCTGGGCTACTGGCCAGCATGGCACTGATCTTCCTCACGGGCGTCACGGAGGAGTGGCAATTCATTCTCCTCTTCGGAGTGATCGGTGGGATTGGCAACTGGGGCCAGGCGTTCCCCACAAATAATGCGCTCGTGCCGAAATGGTTCGTACGCAAGCGCGGGATTGTCATTGGCTGGGCCAGTATGGGCTCGCCCATAGCCGCGATGGGGCTGGCGCCACTCATGGCACTGGTTATCGACGCTCACGGTTGGCGAGCCGCCTGGACCATTCTCGGCGTCGCTTCATTGCTGCTCACGGTGTTCCCGGCCTTTCTGCTGATTCGCCAGCCGGAAGACGTCGGATTGCTGCCGGATGGCGAGCAACCCGGAACCCACGCGAGCTCAGGTCGTATGACCCCAATCGAGGAGCCAAGCGCAACGCCACGCGAGGCGCTGAAGGATCGACTGTTCTGGATCCTCGTCTTCGGCATCTCTATCGGTGGTCTTTCCTATAACGGCCTACCGGCCAGCCTTGTGCCGATGGCCACAGATCGCGGTTTTACGCGTGATCTCGCCGTCCTGAGCTTCAGCTTCTACGGGCTGTTCTCAATGTTGGGACGGTTCTTCTGGGGCTATCTAGCCAACCGCTATCACATCCGCAACGTCATCATTGCTATGTGCGTGTATGGGATCGTGGTTACGCCTCTGTTCTCGTTTCTGCCGGGGGCCTTGGCGCTCACTTACGGCGGGCTGGTTGGGTTTGTGATTGGCGGTTCCGTGGCACTGACGCCGCTGGTCTGGCCCGCGTACTACGGAAGAGCGCACATCGGCGCGATCAGTGGTTATTCGCGCCCGCTGTCCATTGTCGTTCAGTCCGTGGGGCCCTTGCTGATGGCCTGGTCGTTCGACAAGACGAGCAGCTACGACATCGCGCTCTGGCTCACGACGATCTCATGGGCGGTCTGCGCGGTCACGATGTGGGCCATACGGCCACGCGGAGTCAAGGCGTAGCACGGAGGCCTCACATCCGCGGTATCTCAGTGATCTTGTCCGCCAGGAGCACCGGCCCTTGTGGCGTGCGCTCAACCTGGTAGCTCACGGCCTTACTGGGGCGCGATGGGCAACACAGTGGATCTTCTGTCGCGTATCGGATAAAGACGGCGCCGAGACGGCCGTCTGACTCGATGCGCGCATCGCGAGTGAGCGCACCGTCGGTCCGTGAGAGACTTGGCACGGGCGCAAGCGTTCCGGCGAAGACGCCGTCTACGAACACAAAGGCGTGATACGACCATGGTCGGCACATGCCATCGTGGCCACTCAGTCCTGAGACCATGGTGATGCCCCAGCCCGCTTCATACGAATTGAAAAGGCTCCAGCCAGCGTTCTCGAGCATGCCGTCCATCGGCGTCTCGGCAGGACGATCTCCGGACATGCAGCGCGGGTTGAGATCCGGCTCCGTGTCGCTTCGCTGAAGGACGGAATAGCCATTCCTGGCTGGTTCCATTGCTGCACGGGCTCATCCAGCCAGATAGTCTGCGCATTCGCTGGTGTTGGTGTACCCAGCGACCAATGCGATCGCGACGATGCTCGTAGTGAGCGCTTGATAGGTCCGTAGAGTGTGACAGGAATGGGACGCGGCGGGGCGGTCGGCGTGGTGGTGCCCGCCGGTACGCTGGGACGGCGATGGAACGCACGTCCATGCCCCCGCTCGCGCCGGGAGTCGCGACCGCCTGGAAGACTACGCGCGCGGGTTCCGCCCCCACTTCCAGCGAATCGACCAGAGCCTGCATGCCCGCGAGTACCTGCACGGGCTGCTCCTGGACGGCGCGCGCAAGTCGGTCGAGCCGATGGCGCGCCGCGAGGGGGTGGATGATCAGGCGCTGGAGCAGTTCGTCAATCAGAGCCCCTGGGACCAGGCGGCCGTCCTGCGCGCCTATCGTCGGCGGATGGCCGACGCTTTCGCCGAGCCCGGCGGCACCATCGTCATCGACGATACCAGCATCCCGAAGACGGGCCGCCACTCGGTCGGCGTCGCGTCCCAATGGTGCGGACTGCGCCAGAAGCGCACCAATTGCCAGGTGGCGGTCTCCTTGCACTATCGCACCGCCACCGCCGACTACCCCCTGGCGCTGCGGCTGTACCTGCCGGAGTCGTGGACCCGCGATCCCGATCGGCTCACAACGGTCGGGGTCCCCGAGGACGAGCGGGACCTCCGTCCGAAGTGGCGGATCGCTCTGGACCTGCTGGATACGGTGCTGGCCGAGGATCTGCCCGCCGGGCTCATCGTGGCGGATGGCGCCTATGGCGAGTGTGGCGCCTTCCGCCAGGGCCTGGAGGACCGCGGCGTGCGGTACATTGTCGGCCTGATGGGCACCGAGAAGGTGACCACCGCGCCCCCCGTCTGGATCCGCCCGCGGCCCGGCGCGCCCATCCGCGGGCCCATCTGGACCCAGCCGGGCCCCCGCCGGTGGCGGTGCGCGACCTGGCCGCGACGGTGCGCGCCGAGGCCGTCACCTGGACCACCGTCACCGGCCCGCGCACCGGTCACTTCGCGGCGGTGCGGGTGTGGCCGATCCCCGGGTACATCAATGGCGTGCCGCTCGCGGATCTCGACCGGGGAACGGTCGGGCAGGCCTGCTGGCTGCTGGTGCAGTGGCAATCGGACGGGAAAATCGTCTTAGCGCTCTCGAACCTGCCGCCGGCCACGCTGTTGGCGGAGGCCGTGGCCGGGCTGGAAAGGGCGCTGGGACGTGGAGTGCGGCTATCGGCAGCTCAAGCAGGAGCTGGGCTTCGATCACTTCGAGGGCGCAGCTGGCGCGGCTTCCATCATCATGCGGCGCTGACCTTCCTGGCGTACGGGTTTCTGGCCCTGGAACGGGCCCGCCCAGCGGAGCCGCCGCCGGAGGATCCCCGGGGACCACCCCCCGAATCGGCGGCGGAGCCACCCAGGGCGAGCCAGCGTTGGGGGAAGGGCGCCGCGTCGGCGCAGCCTCGGCAGCATCCGACGCGCCCTCCAAACGCTCCTCCACCCAACCCCGCCCGGTCTTCGTCTGTCCCCACTGCCGCCACGCCGTCGGCTTTACCTAACACGACTTAACGGAGTCCTATTCAGCGCTTTTCCGCGCGAAGAGGACTAGCGAGCGCAGCGATGCGGCTCGCAAGTGGGTAAGTTCTTGCACTAGCCTTGCGGGTCCGGACGAAGTGGGGACTCTTGAAAAAGTGCTGAGCGCTCAGCCCAGAAGCTGATCAAATGAGCTCTTCCGTGATCAGGATCTCCTCGGGAAAGATCTCGTCATAACGCTGCTTCCGCTCGGTGAGACCTTGTTCTACGGAGATCTGCTGTACGAAGTCGATGCCCGCGGCGTTGGCCTTCACGCCGTATGGGTGCGTATCAGCGCCGAAGATCTCGCGTTGCTCGGCAAGATCGGTGCTGGAGAACACGAGCAGGCGGGGCTGGATCGAATTCAGCCGCTGCTGGGCGATGCGCTTGGCCTTCTCAAAGGCGTTGAAAAGGCTGATCGCAACCCAGGGGTGCTCCTGCAGGATGCTATCTCGCACAGCCGTGGTGTGATGCGGTGAGTAGATGCCCGTCTTCTTGAAGTAGCGTATCGCCTCGGCTTTCGGGTCAGTGAACAAGAGCGGAAACTCGGGATTCTTGGAGATATCCACGGTGCGCTCTCGATCCACCGCTCCGCCGGCGCCGTAGCCGATCGTCGCGTCGATCTCCCCATTCATATACATCTCGTCGAAGCCCTTGGTGGCGTAATGGAACTCGAGGCCAGGGGCGGGCTTGAAACCGGTGGCGCCACCGTGGCTGTGCTTCTCGGGCCGCTCCTGATACCAGATCATGTCTTCCGGCTTGAGACCGAACTCATGCTGCAGAACGCCGCGCGTCCAGAGCGCCGCGGTCTGCTGGTAGTCACCAGTGCCAATGCGTTTGCCGCGGAGGTCTTCAGGGTGATCGCGACGGATACCTGATCCCAATCGGATCACCAGCCGCGTGTAGGAGAACTGGCGATTGTGAAACACCGGCAGGATTCGATAGCCCCAACCCTGCGGCCTCGCGCGTAGGAACGATGAGAACGACATCTCCGACACGTCATATCGGCTGAACTTCAACTGGTCATAGAAGACGCCGGGAACGAGACCGGGCATCCCCTGGTACTCGAGCGTGATGCCATCCGGCTTCACTTCGCCGGTGATCAGCGGCATGACGTAGTCGTACTCCGTCATCGCAAACGAGAGCTTCAAATCGGACATCGGTGTCCCTCCTTCTCTTCTCCCGGGTCAAACAACGAGCGCTTCGGCGTTTTCCTGAAGGAAGCGCTCGAAATCAGGCTCATCGCTGATCGCATCGTACGATCGCACTCGGTACATTCCGCCGTCGTACGGCGCCTTGGGAACGATCCCGCGCTCCAGCTCCCGCGCCATCTGGATAAGGCGGCGGCGGAGTGCAATAATCGCGGTATCGGTGGTGCCGAGATGCTCCTTGGCGCGGTCCACCACCGTGCCCATCGTCTCGGTCATGGCCAGGTCCTGGTTTTGCGCACCGTGGAGCATGCCCGTGTAATTGCGGGTGCGCTGCATCTCGCGATCCAACCCGTAGTCGTTCTGACGTCCATAGACGGGAATACCGGTGTCGATCATTGTCCCGTCAGGGAACTGGAACCTCTCCCAGCTCGTCTGCACGTGTGCGCCCCAGCCACCTCTGGGACTGTTCTGCCCATCGGTAATCTGCGCTTCAGGATGACAGAGATAACTGAAGACAGACGTGTGGTGGTCATCCATCGGGATGTAAAGCCGACCGTTGAATGGGTACTGGCGCGAGGCGATGATCGAGTTGGACGGCAAGAGCCACTGCGTCAATCGCCAGACGAAGTGGCCGTCGATCGTCTGGTATCGGCCACCGTAGACCATGCCGTACTCAGTCTGTTTGGCGGCGATTCTCGGCGACTTGTCCTTCATCACGTCCAGGCGACGGGACGCCTGCTGCAGAGCCGGGTCCATGGCACTATGGAGAAACATGCTGTGGGCGGTGTCGAAGTCCCCCTCCAGGACCTGCAGCCAATTCGAGCAGTTGAGCCATTGGGTTATGCTGCGATGCTCCTCGGCAACCTGAGTCCACTCGAGCTGCGGAAGCTCTGGCGTGCGGTCGGACGGGCCCATATAGATCCAGATCAGTCCGCCGTGCTCAGCCGACGGGTACGCCGTCACGCGTACCTTGTGCTTGAAGTTGCTTTCCGGCGGCTCATTGGGCATGTCCACGCATGCGCCCGTGGCATCGAACTTCCAGCCGTGATAGACGCATCGCAGCCCTTCTTCCTCGTTGCGTCCGAAGAAGAGCGCCGCTCCCCGATGTGGACAGTGCTTCTGAACGAAGCCGACTTTTCCCGTCGAGTCGCGGAAGGCCACGAGGTCCTCACCCAGGATGCGCAGACGCACCGGCGGGCCGTCTGGCTCGCTGAGCTTGTCCGGCATGAGCGCCGGCAGCCAGAACAGCCGGAAGAGATTCCCCATGGGCGTGCCCGGACCGACCTGCGATACGAGCTTGTTGTCTTCGTGCGAGAGCATGCGTGGTCCTCCAAGTGGAAGCTTCGATGTTTCGCGAATCGCTGTCAAGGACGAGCATCGCCAGCACGCATCCTATCCGCAGATTCACGCAGATTTTCCCAGATAGGCGAATGGTTTAAGCCTTTGAATCAACGTCGCGAACCCCACTCTATCCGTGCAAATCTGCGGATAGCGAGTCTTTGAGCTTGACACTAACGTAACGTCACCTTTTAGGCTGACGTGGAAAGGAGGATGCTCTGGATCACAGGTACTGGCAGACTGGTGAGCTGGCGCGGCTCACTGCGGTCTCTATTCGCACCTTGCGCTTTTACGATCAGATGGGCTTGCTCAAGCCGTCCACGCGGTCAGAGGCAGGCTATCGTCTGTATCAGCAAGGCGACCTCGCGCGGCTTCAGCAGATTCTGGCGCTGAAGTTTCTGGGGTTCAGTTTGACGGAGATCAAAGCGTTTCTCGGCGCGTCGCCCGTGGAGCTCCACGATGCGCTCGAGCAACAAAGGCACATGCTTCAAGAGCGACGTCGCCAGATCGATGGCGTACTAGAGGCAATTAAGAGAGCTCAGCTTGCCATGCGATCGAACGGTAAGCCGTGGGACTCCGTCGTAGATGTGATCAGGGCGATTCAAATGAGTCAAAACGAAGACTGGCAATCAAAATACTTCACCGATGAGCAGCGTCGCGTCATGGAAGACTTGAGCAAAGGCGCCTACACGCCCGAGGCAAAGGCCGCCATGGACACGCGACCCATATGGACAGAAGATGATCAGAAGCGGGTCGATGCTCAGTACGCCGCGCTCTACGATGGTGTGAAGCAGGCGGTTGCTGGCGGTGAGACTCCAGAAGGACCTCGAGGCCAAGAGCTAGCCGGTCAAGCCATCGGCTTGATCGAGGCGTTCACCCAGGGCAACCCGGCCATTGCGGCCGGATTGCAAAAGTTCTGGGAAGCGCATCAGCAACTTCCGCGTGAGCAGCGCCCGGTGCAGATCCCTCTTACAGAGGAGGAAGAAGCATTCTTGAACCGAGCGAAGCAGGTCTTTCAAGAGCGACGCGCGGGTTGAACTCCTAACTATTGATCCGTAGCTACGGGCTTCCCGCCCGAACGCGTAGCGGGGCTCCTCGAGGAAGATTCCGGCACTGCGCGAACGGGCTGGAAGCCCGTAGCTACGGAATGCTGAACAGACGAGGCGGCGCTGAGGCCCCACGAGGTGATGGCGGGTACGGAGACCCGCACCACAACCCAGATCGCTAATCTTGCAGCGGAATCGTGGCCACTACGCACGGCTCATTGCCGTATGTGGCTGTGGTGTGGCCTTTGCCCACGGTGTCCTCTACAAGGCGGGCATCTCCCGGGCCGAAAACGCGCTTGGTTCCGTCCTCGAAGCCGATCTCGAGCTGACCTGAGACGATGATGACGAACTGGCGGCGCGGCGCCGGATGCCAGTCCAGGAACGTGCCGACTGGGTGCGCTTTGAAATCAATGCTTTTGGCTGCCCGCGGCTGGTTGAACTCCGGGATGTTCACTACGTCGAGCTCTTCGAGACGACAAACCTTATTCTCATCGGCGTACATGCGGTAACTGGGCATTCCATATTCCTCCAAATGGTCGATTGAATCTGGCGACGCCCGCAAGCTTACCGTGCAGAGCGCAGAGTGTGAACGGCTGAGCGACAAGGGAATGCGGATTGAAGCCATGGTGGGACAGGCCCCATGCCTGTCCAGTGAATGGGTAGTCGATCCGCAACTGGACAGGCGAGACGCCTGCCCCACCGAATCACGGGGGCGATTTGCCGATCTTGTCTAGACGGGCTGCTCGGTAAACTCTGGACGGCGGCGAGTTTTCATCTTTATTGTTTATCTATCTGCGGTCGCTCAGCAATATATCGCAAGATCGGATTCGCTGATATATCCCAATTGCGAGATGCATGGCAATAAATACGCACGAATCCAACAAATAGAATATAGCCGACTGCGACACCAACTGTATTGAATATCACATCATTGATGTCGGCAACCCGGAAGGTAATTTTCGCCATGAATCCCGTTATCAGCTGCAGGAACTCTATACTTATACTAAAGAGCATGCCAATAACAACAACCTTTCCCATGCGAAAGTTCGTAATAAACGGCAGTCCGAAGCCTAAAGGAATGAGAAGCAGAATATTTAAAAGCGAGGTTTTCATATCTTGATGAGTGAGTGTGATAAGCGGAATGAGATTCATGCTTTCCCCAACCGTTTGACCTTGCAGGATAAGATTGGGCATAAAATACTTTAGAAGTAATAGAGACTGAAATTGAAATAGTGTGTAATCCAGAACCTTAAATATGTAGACGTATAATATAGTGAAGAATACCAAATATACGAGATTATTCTTCCGCCTCTTCAATCGAAGAAATGAGATAATACCGATCCAAGTCAATCCAAAAAGAAGTACAGTCAATAAATCAAAATACGTTACAAATGCCACAGACTAACAGTTTCATCCAAATAATTATAGTAAGTCTACTGAACTAGGAGGAGCCGCAGATCCTTCAACTCAAGACCTGCGTCAGGGCCAAACCCAAGGTTGCTGGTGGAGGCTCCCCAAGCACCGCGACATGGTACCCGGTCTCGAGCAAAAGCCGATACACCGAAAGGTCCATCCGACGATGGCTGAGGATAAGTGTTGGGCCTGCACATAGGTGCGCCGCGATGAAGCTCACCGTCGAAACGAGCCACTCTCAGATAGGCAGGTGCGGATTGAGATTGTGATCGGTGTCACGTTGGTCAGATATGTAAGAAATGTCCGGTATGGCCCACATATCCGACATGTATGAGGAAGACATCCAACTTCTACATATGCTGATCGGCGATAAGTGGATCCAGAAACTCCCGCGGACTAACAAGTTGCACGCCTTTATAGCTGGGCGCTTGTCGCCTGAACCGTTCGGCTCCGGTCACCAGGGATTGAGCCGGGGAAGAGACCGCAATGGCCAAAACAACATCATCTTCTGGATGGGTAGCCACTTCAGAAACCTGATCGGTGATCTGAGCGAGTTTGGCTCGACGTCGCAGCAAAAACCCGCTCGACCGTCTCCGAAGGGTCCTTTGTCTGGCCTACCATGGCGAAATTACCAGCCATCTTGGCGATAACCAGGTGCCGCCAGCGGCGCCGTTGCCAGGATGCACGGCAGGTCACCGTGCGTGCGGGTGGTGTGGCCTCGACCAGACGTGTCATCTGCCAGGAAGACGTCGCCAGGCGAGAAAGCTGTCTGGTGCCGTCCTCCAGGCCGATCTCTAGCTGCCCGGAATCAACGAAGACCACTTGTCTGCGCGGAGCCGGATGCAGATCCACCGTCCACCCCACCTCGTGCGTATTGAAATTGATGGCCTTCGCCGCTCGCGGCTCGGTGGACTCTGGACTCCGAGTGAAATCCAGAGGTTCCAGCCGCGACACGCCGTCCGATCCCGAATAGAGTCGGTAGGGCGACATTGCTATTGCCCATCAGCGATATTTGCACGTCGCTCGGCCCCGACTGTCTCCATCAAACGGACAAACATCTCGTAGGGCTGAGCTCCAACCACCGCGTATCCGCCAGCGACGAACGTGGGCACCCCTGTCACGCCAATCTGATGCGCTTCCTGGAATTGCTCAGTAACGACGTTCTGGTAACGCTTGTCCGCAAGGGCTTCTCGCAGATTCTCGCCATCCAGCCCAAGATCGTTAGCTATCTGCACCAGTACATCAGGCGATCCGATGTTGATGTTCTTTACGAAGTATGCGTCGTAAATGGCGTGGCGAAATTGCTCGCCGGCGCCCTGTTCACGGGCCCATTCGCTGGCCTCATGCGCCGGTTCGGAATCGAACCAATGCGTTCGCTCACCAACCGGTAATCCAGCCTGATCCGCCATCCGCTGAAAGTTCTGTCCGCGCTGAGCACGGACTTCTGGCGGCCATGGGATCGGCTGACCCTCAGCGGGAATCCCAGGATGCAGGTCATACGCGCGCCATTCGATCTCAACGTCCCATTCACGTTGAAGCGTGTCGACCCGAGCCTGGCCGACGTAGCAGTACGGTCAAATAAAGTCGCTGTAGACGGTAAGTTTGGTGCTCATCTGGCGCTCCAAAAGCAGGATGGATGTATCGCTCCGAAGGATAGCACTCCCCTGCCCTGCCCGTTGCACTCATCTGTGCTTGAACTTATCCTCTGCGTCAAGCGATTCGTGGAGCACTTGTACATGGCGTACTTTCTGGCGAAGACCGAGCCGCACGAGTATTCGATCGACGATCTCGCGAAGGCCGGGACCGATGACTGGGACGGTGTGGCCAATCCCACGGCGGTCAATAATCTCAAGGCGATGGCTGATGGCGACTACGTGTTCATCTATCACTCAGGCGAGCGCGCCATTGTGGGCCTGGCGCAGGTCGTGGGAGACGGTCGCCCCGATCCAGACCTGCCCAAGAGCTGGCTCTCGACGTTCAAGTTCGTTGAGAAGTACCCTGAGCCCGTTGCCACGCTCGGGGACATCAAGGCGTCCGGCGAGTTCAACGACTGGGCGCTGGTCCGTATGGGCCGACTCTCGGTCATGCCTGTGCCGGAGTCATTCTTGACGTGGCTTGGGCAGCGTGGTGTAAAGCTGCCCAAGAGCGCGTAAGCTCGGGATTTTGGAGGGGACTCACCATGACAGTCACGCCGGAGACGCCACAAATTCGGCCGACAGGTGCGATGCTGGGTGCGGAAATTACTGGGCTCGATCTTTCCCAACCGCTGACAGCTGAAGTAATCCAGATGGTTCAGCGGGCCTGGGATGATCACCTTGTGCTGCTTTTTCGTGACCAGGGCCTTGATGAGTCGGGTCTTCTCCAATTCGCTCGTCAGTTCGGCGAGCTCGACCTTCCCGGGCCAAATCCGTACGGCCGCACGCTGCTTCCTGACTTCCCGGAGCTGAACGTCGTCTCCAATGTCCTCGACGAGGCTGGCCAGCCTATTGGGAACCTGGGCGATGGGGAGCTCGTCTGGCACGCGGACATGACCTACCAGGACGTGCCACCCAAAGGGGCGGTGCTCTCCGCCGTGGAGGTCCCCACGGATGAGGGTGATACCTATTTCGCCAACATGATCGCGGCCTGCGCCGCGTTACCCGATCCCCTCCGCGAGGCAATTGAGGGCAAGCACGCCGTGCATGACGCGGCCCACAATAGCGCCGGATTGCTGCGCAAAGGGTACGAGGAGCTGACTGATGTCACACTTACACCAGGCCCGCATCATCCTCTGGTGCACCGTGACGCTCGCACTGGTCGGCAGGCACTCTTTCTTGGTCGGCGACCTCATGCATACATTCCCGGTCTTTCGGTGGCCGAAAGCGAATCATTGTTGGACCAGATCTGGGCTCATGCCAGCCGACCAGAGTTCGCCTGGCGACATCGCTGGCGACCCGGAGACGTGCTGATGTGGCAGAACCTCTGGGTACTGCATCGGCGAGACGCGTTCGACCCCGCCAGACGTCGCATTCTCCTTCGGGCTCAGATCCGAGGCGACCAATCGATTCAGTAGGATCGCCTGCTTTAAGAGCGACCTCCAGCTTTGGACGAAGGCTGAAACACCGCAAACGCCTTGTTGGAGTTGAACACATACGTCTCGATCCAGTCGAGCACATCAGCCTTGTAGTTCAGCTCGCTCATGGCGCCGGCGAGGCACACCCAATTGAGGAATTCCTGCTGGCCTGACTCCTCGATCTGAGCGACCGTGAGATCGCGCCAGTCACCGAATCGGCCTGTGCGTAGCTCATCCACGCGGGCACGATCTGCATCCATGTCCGGATGGATCCAGGAGTGCTTGTCCACCAGGAACGCGTGCGACCAGCTCGACGATGCGACCAGCGCCACGCGATAGGGGCTGTCACGCATGATCCGCGCGGTGGCTCGGCCGATATCGAAACACCGCTTCGGGCTCGGAGAAGGCGGATCGACGGCCTCGTTGAATACCGCGTACTTCGCGTAGCCGTGATGGCGGATCACGCCGCTGCCGTAGCAGTTCACCGAGAACGGAATGACCGGATAGTCCAACCCACGCCGATCGTAATCGAGATAGACGAGCGTGTTGATGTGCGCATGGCTGAGACCGTGCTTGTAGCTGGCCTTATAGGCGTAGGCAACATCGAATTCTTCCGCGAGAAGATCGCGAATGAGGCCCATGGCGGCGGCTCGATGACCTCGAACGGGCATAGTGAATGTCGGTGATTCATTCCAGACGTTAGGAACCTCATCCCAGCCACCGTGAAATGGGACCGTGGGCTGTTCCTCGAACGCGTACACGCAAAACGCGGGTACAACCGTCTCGCGGAAGTTCTCGTATTGATCGTCGCCCCATATAAGCACGACGTCGGGTTTGAACGCGTCCAATTCCGCCCGCACCCGACGGAACCCTTCGATGTGACGGGCGCGGTGCATTGCCGCGGCGGTCTCGAGATCGGCCCACTCGCGCTGCATGGTCTCGGGCCAGCGCTCGGGTAGCTTTCGCTCCGCCGGTACGGCGTCTTGCTTCAGCGTGTTCTTGAGAATGAATGCGAGGTCTCCTTGATAGAGCATCAATGGGAAATGCGTCATTCCTATACCGAGAATCTCGCCCACGTCGGCCCCCTTGCCGTCTGTCGCTCGTTCCGATGAGCTTAGCGCATCGTCTACGAGCGTTGGCTCATTACGAGCAACCATCTCATTAATGACAATGTGGGCTGGTACAATCGCATCACCTCGGAGTGGTGGTCCGAGGGTGGGGTGAGATGGCCGGTCAGGAGGAACGGAGCCGCATTAGTCTGCTACTCCGACGCGCTGGCTTCGGGTGACCCCGGGCTGAGCGTGAGCGATTCTTCACGCTTGGCCTGGAAGGCACGCTCCACGAGCTCCTTCACCTGGAGCGTGTGTCCGAGAATTTCGAGCAGCTTCTCGAGTCGATGGAAGGTCACTTGTTGGACCTTCAGAACATCGAGGACGTGCAGACTGGTGGCATTACCGGATGGGTCGCACACGACGACAGCTCGAGGAGAAGCTGACGCTCTTTACGGTGAGCCCGAAACTTAATGACCTCATCGAAGGCGATCTCAGCACACCGTCGATTTCCATCAGGTCTACGCCACCGTTCTGGAGGATTGGTTCAACGCCTCCGCCCCGTCGGTTCTCGGGAGCAGCTTCGATCGATTGGGCGTCGTCGCGTAGGGGTGAGCCGGCACAGCTTCATCACGATGCCTGCCTCTCAATCAGCGCACTTGCTTCGTCCACCGTCCTGACCCGCGCTAGGATCGGGAAGACGGTGTCCATGAAAAACTCGTTGACGCCGGGTTTGGTCGAGCGGCAGGTATCGCGCAGGATGATCAAGGTCAGGCCGTGGTCACGGATTGAGTAGGCGGTGCTGGCAATGCCCACTTCGGTGGTGCCGCCGGCGAGGATCAGCGTGTCAATGCCAGCCGTACGCAGGCTCAATTCCAGGTGCGTCTGGTGGAATGAGCTCCGGCGATGTTTGGGATGACGTAGTCGTCGGGGCGCGGGGCGATCTCGTCGATAAGTTGTGTCGCCTGGCTTCCTGCGACTGAACCCGGATCGGCGGTGCAGCGCGGTCCGCTACCCGGCTCGCCGTGATGACCAAGGTCGACAATTGTCCTCGGCCAATCCTTAAAGTCCGGCCGATGCTCTGGCCGGGTGTAGAAGATGCTTATGCCAGCGTCCCGACAGGCTCTCGATGCTTTGTAATCTCGGGATGTAACCAGATTCGTTCACGGCGGCTTGGGCTGCCGGATCTTCTGGATGAAGTGAGCTACTCAGGGTATCGAAGAACAGCATTGCTGTTTTGCTCGGGACGATCGGGAAGTCCATGAGTGCCTCCGGAGTGATGTTCATATCGTGTCGTCGTACGCATCATCCGAATACGCCATGCAGGTTCGCACCCATTGCACAATTCCACCACATCGGACGGACGGTCATAATTCCCAGGCATTGGTGGGGGTCTGCGGACTTGCCGCCGATTACACTGAGATCAGGGGGACGTGAAGCGAGGGCGGAGGCCTGGACTGAGACTTGCAATGCGAGCAGGAGCGGGGCTGGCGGTCCGCGTTCGGGTTGTGGTACCGGCGTAGTGAAGGGACAACGATGGGGCATTGGACCAATGGTGACACCGTGAGGCGCTCGGTATGACGATGGCTGTGCCGGCCAGCGCGCCCAACCCACTCCGCGAGGGCTTGCCTAACCTGCGCGCTGCTCCACCCGGTGTCATAGTCATCTTCGGCGCGTCTGGAGATCTTACGCACCGCAAGCTTGTGCCGGCGCTCTACAACCTGGCCATCAGCCGTTTGTTGCCGGCGGAATTCGCCGTGGTCGGCTTCTCGCGTACCAAGATGACCAGCGAGGAGTTTCGGGCTGGGTTACTCGAATCGCTCCAGCAGTTCTCCCGCACGCAGCCGATCGATCTCGAGATCTGGAAAAGTTTTTCCGAAGGAATTATTTACAACCCCGGCGGGTTCGACAGCACTGCCTCCTATCAAGACCTGGCGCGCATCCTGGTGGAGCTAGATCAGAAGCGTGGTACGGGCGGCAACCGTCTCTTCTATATGGCCACACCGCCAAGCCTGTTTCCAGTCATCACCAAGAAATTGGGCGAGGCCGGGTTGAATCGGGGCGGTGTGCGCGGGGCGTTTTCGCGACTGATCATCGAAAAGCCCTTCGGGTACGATCTCACCAGCGCCAGGGCCCTGAATCGCACGATTCACAACGTGTTCAACGAACGCTCTGTCTATCGCATCGATCATTACCTCGGTAAGGAGACCGTCCAGAACCTCCTGGCGTTGCGGTTTGCCAACGGCATTTTCGAGCCGCTCTGGAACCGACAGTACGTGGACCACGTGCAGATTACCGTGGCGGAGAGCGTCGGCGTGGAGGAGCGCGGCGGTTACTACGACGACGCAGGGGCGTTTCGCGACGTCGTTGCCAATCACATGCTGCAGGTGCTGGCGGTCATGGCCATGGAGCCGCCGGTGGTAGCGGACGCCGAATCTATTCGGGATGAGAAGGTCAAGGTGCTCAAGTCGCTTCGCCCAATTCGCGGTGAGGCAGTCGACGAGTACACCGTGCGAGGTCAGTACTCCGCTGGTTACGTGAGCGGTAACGAAGTGCCGGGCTATCGCGAAGAGGATGGCGTGCGCCCCAACTCTTCAACTGAGACATTCGCTGCGCTCGAAGTTTATCTGGACAACTGGCGTTGGGCGGATACGCCCTTCTACCTGCGGCATGGTAAACGTATGCCCAAGCGCGTCTCGGAAATTGCCATCCACTTCAAGCGACCTCCGCGGATGTTTTTCCAGGGCGATGAGCGGATGGATCCGAACGTGCTCGTTCTTCGAATTCAGCCGAACGAGGGCATCACATTGCGCTTCGCGGCGAAAGTGCCCGGGCCCACGATGATGCTGCGCGATGTCAACATGGACTTCCTGTACGGGAGCTCGTTTCTTCGCCAGTCTCCGGACGCGTACGAGCGACTCCTCCTCGATGCCATGCTGGGTGATACGACGCTCTTTATACGTGCGGATGAGGTGGAGCAGGCCTGGGCCTGGAGCGACCCCATCGAAGAGCGTTGGGCGGAGCATCCCGAGCGAACATTGCTCTACCCAGCGGGAAGCTGGGGACCGGATTCAACGATGGTCATGATCCAGCGCAATGGGGTGACATGGCGACAACCATAAAGACTGATGCGATGTCTGCGCCGCATGCCATAAGCACTGATGCGGCGTCCACGCCGCACTCGTTGCGCGAGACGTGGCGCTCTGATACACGCGGTATAGGCCGCCTGGAATCGGAGCTTGTCAAGCTGGAGCATGCCCTCGCGCTCGCTCAGGCCGAGGGAGAGACGAGGCTTCCTGCCCGCACCAGCGTGCTCAATCTGGTGGTCTACGTGAAAAACGAGACCGAGCTTGAGCAAGCCAGCGACGCAGTGCTCAATCTGGCCGGTAGACATCCCTCCCGCGCGATATACGTGATGCCAGGGGCATCAACGTCGGGCGAGGTGGAAGCGGAGCTGCGCGCACATGCACTGCCCCAGAGCGAGGGCATTGAGCAGATCTTTGTTGAGGAGATCCGACTTCGCACCGGCGCGCTCAGGACAGGGAACCTTCCAGAGCTGCTTTCACCTCTGCTCATCGCCGATCTGCCCACGTACGCCTGGTGCCATGAGCTGAGCGGGGAGAGCTCCACGGTGCTCGCCGCGCTGGCAGAGCTGGCCGATCAAGTGGTGGTGAATTCGGCTGCAGCTCCCGATCCGGCTGCAGCATTACGCACATTGGGGCCCTTTGGGCGGCAGATCATAGACTTCACCTGGTTGCGGCTCTTGCCGTGGTGCGAGCTCACGGCGCAGTTCTTTGATTCTGAATCGGCGCGCCGGCACCTCGATCAGATCACGACGCTCCAGATCGAATATTCGGGCTCAATGGCTGCTTCGGTGCTCTATGCGGGTTGGCTGGCGGACCGACTGGGCTGGGAGCCCTTCAGTGAGGACCGTGCGCCGCTCGTTCGTTTCTTTCGGCCCAATGACGAGCCCGGGCAGTACGCGTTGGCGCAGCTTTTCCCATCAAATGACGTGACGCCTCCGCGTGGGACTATCCTGGGCATCATTCTCCAGGCCCAGCGACCCGCCGCTGCACCGGCAAAATTTCAGATTCGCCGAAGCGCCTCGGGCTCATCTACTCAGACTATGAGTAGATTGCCGAACGGCCGTCAATCTGTGCGCACTGCGCCGCTTCCATCGCATGATGTGTCGTCGCTCCTGGCCGAGGCCCTGGATCTCATGTCCCCCAGTCGGGTCTATCAATACGCGCTTGCTAAAGCCGTGAAAATGCTAGGCGGTTAGCGCGACTTCTCCGGTGGAAAGACGAGGCGCCCCATACGGTTTCGTTAAGCGGTGGGAGGCCGGTGGGACAGTCGTCTCCACTGTTCCCGTCTCCGATCGATCGTAATTCTCTGGACAGTCGAGACGACTGTCCCACCGATTCACGGGCGATCTCCAGGCCTTATCTAAGCCGTATTAGATCGCGCTTGCCGCGTTCGCTCACGTTTAGAGCGTCGTTCCAGTCGCTCGGCGCGGCTGTTCCGCCGGCTTCCAAAATTCACTCTGATGGGCCATAGCGAATCCCCACCCTAGGCGATGCCATACGCGGGATAGTCGCGTAACCTGGGCGGAGTTGCCGCGCGCCGGTGAACAAGAAAAGGCAGGGATGTGCAAGAAACCTCCGTGCGCGACGACGTCGTGCAGCGAGCCAAGGATGGAGACACGACGGCGTTCGCGGAGCTCTATGAGACATACGCTCCGCGACTCTACCGCTATTTCCTCCCGCGGGTAAGTGGGCACGCGCAAATCGCCGAGGATCTCACGGAAGAAGTCTTCGTGCGAGTACTCGAGCGATTCGATCAATACGAAGATCGCGGCCTTCCTTTTGGCGCCTGGCTCTTCCGCATTGCTCACAATCTGCTCATCGATTCCAGACGCCGCGCTCCGAATCAGCCGCACGTAGGCCTGGATGAGTGTGAGGAGATTGATTCTCCAGCCGCCCTCGGATCACTTGATCAGGCGCTGGACCACCATGAGCTCGGTCTGGCAATGAAGAGACTGACCGCGGAGCAGCAGCGAGTCATTCAGCTCCGGTTTCTGGACGGAATGACGATCGCGGATACCGCTCAGACGATGACCAAGACCGAGGAGTCGGTCAAGAAGCTGCAGGCGCGTGCGTTGCACGCTATGCGTCGCATGCTGGCCGAGCCGGTGGTGCCTCCACAGCGTGCACCTGAGTCTGTCAGCGATGCCACTGCATCCGTATCCGCGCCTGAAAGGGTGTCAGATGGCGCAGAGCGGCTGGCGCTTCTCCTTGCCGCCGCCATCCAGCGCATGAGGGGCCGGGTTTAGGTAGTTCTCTCCCCGACACCTACCTACTGGACGCCTCCGCCGACTCGCGTAGCTCTGTCGGCTGAGGACGTCCATGGCTGGATAGCGAACCTGGACGTCGTCCGTATGAATGCGAGTAGGTTGCTCGCTATCTCTCTCCCGATGAGCATGAGCGCGCAGCGCGTGTACGGCTCACTCACGACCGGCAGCGCTGGACGGTGGCACAAGGCACGCTGCGAATGCTCCTGAGTATGTATCTCGATACGAGCCCGTGTCTGATCGAGCTTACCTATAGCCCCCTGGGGAAGCCGTCCGTCGCCTTTCACGGCGATCCCGATCTGCGCTTCAACCTTAGCCACTCAGACGATCTCGTACTCTACGCCTTCTCACTGGATCGAGACCTGGGAGTCAATCTCGAGTCCTGTCGGCCGAACGACGATGAGCTACCGGTGGCCGAACGCCCTATCCCACATGGATGAAACAGCTTTTATCACATCACAAAGCGGTCCGGATCGGCAGCGAGCGTTCTTGCGTTGCTGGACGGCCAAGTGGGCCTACTTCAAGGTCCGAGGTCTCGGCCTCACCACCGCCGCCCAAAACCAGGTTCGTGTCGTCGGCGAGGAGGAGGTGCACGCTCCGCGTGGCTTGAACGTGGTGCCTGTGGACCCGACACTTGACGCGATCGCGATGGTGGCCGTCTACGGATCTACTCGAAAGATCGAGACCTGGAGCTGGCTCTCCCCGTTTAACCCCTGAGCAAGCACACACCGGCTTCTTCACCGCGCTCATTCACTCTTCCCTGACTGAGTTACACTCTGCCTTCAGACACTGCATCGTGCGTGGGTTTGGTTGGCGCGTGATGCGCGACCTGCCTGGTGAAGGAGAACACTCGTGCCCCAGACTGGCGCTCAAGCTATTGCGCGTGCCCTCAAGCAACGCGGCGTGGACACTATCTTCAGTCTTTCCGGTAATCAAGTCCTGCCGCTCTATGACACGCTCCATAGCGAGGGCATCCGGCTCATCACAACCCGTCATGAGGCCACCGCGGTGCACATGGCGGACGTGGCCGCGCAGATCACACGTCGAGCGCAAGTGGCGCTGGTTACGGCCGGTCCGGGGCACACCAACGCACTGACGGCGCTGGGTGTGGCGCGCGCAAATGAGGCTCCTGTGCTTCTCCTGAGCGGCGCGGCGGATACGTCAGGACGGGGTACGCACGCATTCCAGGAGTTTCCCCAGGCGGAGGTTGCTCAGTTCTTCACTAAGTGGTCGGGCTATACGGACGTGGCGGCTGAGGCGGGCTCCTTGATCAACCGGGCGCTGGACCTTGCCGAGGCAGACGTTCCTGGGCCCGTTTCGCTGAGCATTCCGTACGACGTCCAGCATGTCTCGGTCGATACTAATGTCGAGGTCGGTCGTATCCCGTCGCCGCACTGGGCGGCGGACACCTTGGAGCCGCTGGTCCAAGCGCTGAAGAAGGCGGAGCGGCCAATCATCCTCGCCAGCCCCTGGATGTCGCGTGATCCGCGGATGGCCGCGCTTGCCTCGGAGCATGGTTGGCCGGTCTTTGCTATTGAGAGCCCGCGCGGCGCCGCCGACCCATACCTGATTGGCGCCGAGTCAGCGTTGCGAGAGGCAGACTGCCTGGTGCTTTTAGCTCCATGGGATTTCTCGGCTCGCACGGCGGACGTTCAGCACCCGCGCTCGCTGGGAATCATTCAGGTCTGGCCGGAGATTCGCGCCTCCAGCGATGGATTCACGGCGCTCCGGGCCAGGCCGACGCAAGCATTGGATGCGTTGGAGGGCACGGCGTTCCCTAATACCGGTGCCTGGGCACGGCAGGTGGAGGCCCGTCGGACGGAAGCGCGCGAGCGTATCGGTGCACAGCCGCTTCCTGCTGGAGTTTCGGGCGTGCATCCCTTCAAGCTCGCTGAGGCGGTGAGGCGGCGGCTGACCGCAGCCGACTATCTGACGATGGACGGCGGCGAGTTTGTGTGCTGGCTGCGCCTCGGCGTTGCGCAGGGCCAGTGGCGGTCGTCTTGCAATGGCAAGTACGGGCCCGTGGGACCCGCGTTTCCGTATGCGCTCGGTGCGCGCGCGGCACTAGGCGAAGAACCCGCGGTTATTGCGTTCGCCGGTGATGGCGGTTTTGGCTACCACGCAATGGACATCGAGACCGCGGTTCGAGAACGGCTTCCTGTGATAGCGATCGTCGGGACTGACGGTTTGTGGGCGGCGGAATGGCACCTCCAGGCACGCCACTATGGCGCGGATCGACGCGTGGGGACAGACCTGCGCATCTCCGAGTTCGAGACAATGGCCGCCGCTCACGGAGCAGTGGGAATCGGAGTGCGCAGCGATGCGGAGATTGATTCCGCGCTGGACACCGCCTGGAGAGCGATGCGTGATGGGCGACCGGTGATTGTCAACGCATATATCGCCGCTCTGCCCAGCCCCTCGGCGCTGCACTGAGGTTAATGGGACAAAAGGTACTTCAAGACTGCAGGAACATTCACCACCCGTACCTACACTCCTTGTCCCCATCAGTGGCCTTTGAACTGGGGCTTGCGCTTCTCCACGAACGCCCGGGTCCCTCCTGAGCATCCTCGGTGAGCCCCACGAGGGCGCGGAGTGTGCCTTCAAGGCGTAGAGCATCTCCAAGAGGCATATCCTGCGCCCTGAATGCGATCTCCTTCACCGCCTGCAATGCGATAGGCGCTCCTTCGGCTAGGCGGTGTGCCAGGCTGGATACAGTCTCGCGGAGCTCCGCACGCGGAACGACTCGGTTTGCCAAACCCCAGCGCAAGGCCGTCTCCGCGTCCACTGAATCGCCGGTCATGAGCAGCTCCAGGGCAACGCCGAAGGGCGCCAGACGGGCTAGCCGAACGGTGCCGCCGCTGCCGGCGAAGAAGCCGTGCCTGATCTCGGGAAGACCCATGCTGGCATCGTCCGAGCAGATGCGCAGGTCGCACGCCAGAGCCAGCTCGAACCCGCCTCCGAGGCAATAGCCATGCACGGAGGCGATGATCGGTTTCCAGATGGGCGGCGTTTTCCCAAGACTGCCGGGGATCGTTTGCTCCCAGACATCGCGCGTCCGCGGATCTCCGCTGCTCGCGCGTTCCTTGAGGTCAGCGCCAGCGCAAAAGGCACGCTCGCCGGCGCCCTGAAGTACCGCCACTCGGAGCTCCGGGTCGTTGCGGAACATAGCCCAAGCGTCCACCAGTGCCCGATGCATCTCCAAATTGATGGCGTTGAGTGACTCAGGCCGATTGAGCGTGATCCAGAAGACGCCCTCGTCGCGTTCGGTGATGAGTGTGTCGGTCAAACTTCGATTCCGTGATTCAGGGAGTGGTGAGCACCGGGGTGAGAGGGAGCGGTACAGGGAACAATGGCCCGGAAGTATTCGTGGGCTTGGCAATCACGCCGATTTGCGGGGCGGGTGGGGGCGGCAGTGGCGTTGGAAGAACTGTTGGAATGGGAGCGGTGGCCGGAATGAGTGCGACCGCTGGGGTAGGTGGATTCGTTGGCGCCGCGGCCTGTACCTGAGCTCGCAATGCTGCCAACGGGTCTTCAACCAACAGCGCTGGCGCGGCCGGGGCTGCCGGAGGTGGTGGAGCTGGCGCGGAAGCGAAGTTCGCCCCGGCGGCGCTCAATCGAGCCGCTTCGGTTGCAAGGACGAGCGGATCAACAGGGACCCCTGGTGCCACTAGACACGGCGCGTCGCAGAAGAGCACCGCCGAGACCTGGCTAAATGGAATGGGCTGCGGTCGTCCGGTATCGATGGTGACTTCGTCACGGCTCATGCTGACCACGCGACCCAGTACCTGCCCACCTGTGAGAAGCTGTACGACATCGACGCGATTCAACTCAGGGCCTGCCGGGGGCACGCGATCGGGTCCATCGAGCGCGATCCAATTCAGGAGCTCCCGCGGATACGAGGCGGCACCCATCATGGCCTTGTTGTCGGCAATTCCAGTGACGAGTCCGGGCGCCGGTAGAGCGGTTCTGAACGCGACGGTGTCGACCTGTCCCTGATTGCCCGGCGCGCTCAGCGCCACCGGATCGTTGAATAATAGGCATATGAACGCGAGCACCGGGATCACTCCGGGTGTTTGACGGCGCGGGAGCGGTTCAATGTGAAGCGGGGATCATGAGAGATTTACAACAAGCGTCTACGTCGTCACACCCGAAGCCCCGATAGTCTAGCCAACCATATCACCTCGAGCAACACCATTACAGTCATGCATCAGATGGACGTTCGCTCCTACTGAGGTGATGTTCAACTGGTCTGGTTGAGTTGGCAGCGCTAGAATGCTAGAACGAGTGTTCTGACATTGGGCGGCGTTGAAAGGCCTACATGCGCGTATTGGGTGTAGACCCCGGC
This sequence comes from uncultured Chloroflexia bacterium, assembly GCA_963765765.1. Lineage (GTDB taxonomy): Bacteria > Chloroflexota > UBA6077 > UBA6077 > JACCZL01 > CAVXYC01. Next base: position 51,612 of record CAVXYC010000002.1, read on the forward strand.
CTCAATCGGACGGGGTGGGCGGTGGTAGAGGCAGACGGAGATGCGTATCGACTGATCTCGTCGGGCATCATTGCGCCGCCACCAAGTGCTGAGCTGGGTCAGCGTCTCGATTTCGGGTTTAAGGCCATCACCTCGGTGCTCTCCGAGTCGCGCTCCGGGCTCGTGGCGCTGGAAGAGCTTTTTAGCAATCCACACCACCCGACTGCCTCGATAAGGCTGGCGCATATGCGAGGTGTGCTGTGTTTGGCCATGGAGCGTGCGGGTGTCATCGTGCGTCACTACACCGCCACCACGGTAAAGCAGCGTCTGACTGGTAGCGGGCACGCGTCCAAGGAGCAGGTGCGCAGCATGGTCTTTCAGCTTTGCCAGATGCCGCCCATGCAAGTCCGGCTGGATCTGACGGATGCTATCGCGCTGTCCATCACGGGCATCACGGCGGAACGTACCTATGATGAATCGGGCTCGCTTACAACAGGATCGATGCAGGCGCTTCTCGGAGGTGGACGAGGCCGGCGGGCTCCCGTCTACGATCTGATCTCAGAGCAATATCCGGAGATTCGGGTCGATCGATCATGATCGCGACCCTGCGCGGCACTGTGCAGACCATGATTAACGAAGGCGTAATCCTGGACGTTAACGGTGTTGGCTACGAAGTGTTCCTCCCACCAGTGGTGGCGCAGGCTCTCGAGGAGCAGCCACCCGAAGGGCTGATTGAGCTGAAGATAGCCGCGCTGGCCACGCGTGACGCGCCATTGCCGGTGCTCTATGGTTTCCTGCACGAGGAGGAGAAGCAATTCTGGCAGCTACTCCGCTCCGTCCCGCGGGTTGGACCAAAGGGCGCTGCGCGGGCGATGGTGCTGCCGATCAATCGCATTGCCGCTGCGATCAAAGAGGGCAATCGCAATTTGATCGACAACTTGCCGGGCGTAAGCGCTGATGGAGCCGAGAAGATCATTACCGCATTACGGAAGAAGGTGGAGCCGTTTGCGGCGTTGAAGGACACGGAAGTGAGCTCAGGCTCCGCGGTTGACTCCAGGGATGAGCTGTCCAGCGTTTCCATTGCGCTCTTGGTCGAGATGGGCATTCGACGTGCGGAGGCCGCGGCGGCAGTGGCGCGACTCATCGAGGCGCAGCCGGAGTTGACGCGTGTTGAAGATGTGGTGACGGAATACTTCAGAAAGCCATGATTGATCTGGTGACCCATGTCTGACGATCGGATCGTCTCACCCGAAGCTCGTGAGGATGAGGAGACGCTGGCGACGAGCCTTCGTCCCTCCAGTCTGGACACGTTCGTGGGCCAGCCGCTCATCAAACAGCGTCTGAACATCTCGATTCAGGCGGCGCGTGCTCGTGGCGAGTGTCTGGAGCACGTGCTTTTCCATGGCCCGCCTGGGCTGGGGAAGACCACGCTCTCGCACATCATTTCCAATGAGATGGGCGGCAAGCTGGTCATGACCTCAGGGCCTGCGCTCGAGCGCACGGCCGACCTCATGGGAATTCTGACAAATCTGGGCGAGGGCGGCGTGCTTTTTGTGGATGAGATTCACCGCACGCCGCGGTCGATCGAGGAATATCTCTATCCCGCGATGGAAGATTTCTCGGTGGACTTCATCCTGGATAAGGGGCCGTTTGCCAAGGCCATTAAGCTCAGCTTGAAGCCGTTCACGCTGGTGGGCGCCACCACGCGTGCTGGCCTGCTCAGCTCGCCGCTACGAGACCGCTTCGGCCTGTACTTCCACCTGGACTTCTATGGACCTGAGGAGCTTGCCGCGATCGTGCGGCGCGCCGCGGGTGTCTTGAACGTGGGCATCGAAGACGAAGCTACGAACGAGATCGCGCTGCGCTCGCGCGGCACGCCGCGAATCGCCAACCGTCTCCTGCGTCGCGTGCGTGACTTTGCCCAGGTTCACGGGGCATCCACCATCAATCTCCGTATCACGCGAGAGTCGCTGGCACTTGAGGGCGTTGACGGACTGGGTCTGGACGAGCTCGATCGCAAAGTGCTTAGGGCGATCATCACCCGCTATGACGGCGGACCAGTGGGGATCGATGCATTGGCGGCGACGATCCAGGAAGAAGTGGACACACTTACGGACGTGGTGGAGCCTTATCTTCTCCAGGAGGGCTTCCTGACTCGAGCCTCCAACGGTCGACGTGCGTCATTCAAGGCGTATCAGCACCTGAATCTGCAGCAGTCTGAGAAGCCAGGACAGCCGAGACTCCCGTTGGATTGAGGCTGTGCCTCCTGGGAGCGCCGACGTCTCGCCCGTGTCCCTACCGATTGCTTCAAAACTTGGACGATCGTTCGGGACCCATAGTTGACGGATTGGACGGGCGGGACGCCCACGCTCCCAGAGGGTCAACTCAGCTCACCAGAAGCCGGTGATACCGCTTTCGTCCCGCGCGCAGGAGGATCTGTCCGTCAGCTACATCGGACTGAGTGAGCTTTCGATCGACCTCGTCAACCCGCTCGTTATTGACATAAGCCCCGCCTTGTTTGACGAGGTCGCGAGCGGCGCGCTTTGACTGCGCCAACCCTGTCGTAGTGAGCACATCGATCAAATCCATGCCGCCGTTCAGGGTTGTTGCTGGTATCTCGGTCGTCGGTGCAGATGCAACCTCGCCCTCGCCACTGAAGAGGGCACGTGAGGTCTCTCGCGCCTCGTTTGCCGCCGTCTCGCCATGGGTGAGCTTCGTGGCTTCGTACGCCAGGACTTCTTTGGCGCGATTGATTTCAGCGCCCTCCAGCCGTCCTAGCTCGCGCACCTCCTCCATCGGGAGGAAGGTAAACAGTGCCAGGAATCGCTCCACGTCAGGATCCTCGGTATTGATCCAGAACTGGTAGTAGTCATACGGCGAGGTTCTCTCAGGATCGAGCCAGACGGTCCCGGCAGCCGACTTACCCATCTTCTGACCCGATGATGTGGTGATGAGCGGCGTCACCATGGCAAACGCCTGAACACCCTCGGTCCTTCGGATCAGGTCCACGCCGGCCAGGATGTTGAACCACTGATCGCTGCCGCCCACCTGGAGTCGAGCGCCCTCCTCGCGATAGAGATGCAGGAAGTCGTACGCCTGCAATAACGCGTAGTTGAACTCGATGACGCTCAGGCCTTCGTACTGCCCGGTGGTGCCGGAAATCAGCGGGTTGATGACCCGATCGCGATACGTCTCGTGCTGCAGAAGCTGATTGACCGTGAAGTGCTTGCCAATGTCGCGCAGGAACTCGATGTAATTGAGTTTGGTGAGCCAGTCCGCGTTATTGACCATGAGCCACTCGCCTTCGGACTGATCCATGAAGCGACTGAGCTGTGCTTTCTGCCCATTGAGATTGGACTGAATCTCCTCGAGCGAGAGCAGCGGGCGTTCGGTGGTGCGGAAGGACGGATCGCCCACCAGGCCAGTGCCACCGCCCACCAGGACAATGGGTCGATGCCCAGCACGCTTGAGGTGCGTGAGCAGCATGACGCTGAGCAGGTTCCCCACCTGGAGGCTGGATGCCGTCGGATCCACGCCCCAATAGAGCGACGTCGGCTGCGCCATGAGCTCCACGAGACCCGCTTCGTCGGAGACCTGCTGGATGAAGCCGCGCTCTCGGAGAGTCTCGACGGCATTCTTAGACTGGATGGGTGTAGTCATGCGTTGTCCATGTCTATTTCGGGATTTTCGGCAAGGCTTATCACTGTTGCCTGGATTACTCGCCGACTGTCAACTTGACCGATTCGATCCGAATGATGAATCAGGTCTATCCTGAAATGACTTCGTCCTCGGGATAGAGTCGCCGCAGGCGAGCGCCGCTACGTAGCTCGTCGACGAACATTTCAGGATCAAAATCTGTATCTCGATCTCCCCATCCCCCCGATGTTTCCTTGATGAGCCTAAGGCGCTTCTCGTGCTGAACCTGCTCGACGAATTTGTGGTCGATTGCCTCACGAATAATGGCCGAGCGTGAACGCCGAAGCCGCTTCACGGCCTCGTCGAGAGCATTAATCTGTTCGTCTGAAAGGTAAACCTGGATGGGACGCATGGTGTGTGTATACACCATCAAGACCGGGGAATCGCTGGGCTTTAGCTCGTCAGCCCCAGCCGCTCGAGCTGCTGCCTGGCGGTATCCACTTCGTCGCGCACGCCAGTTTGCTCGGATACCCAGCCGACGAGCTCGTCGACGCCGTCCTCAAACTTGATACGCGGCGCGTAGCCGAGTTTGCTCTGGATGTTGCTGATGTCGGCGTAGCAGTGTCGGATGTCGCCGGCTCGAAACTGGCCCGTGATCTCGGGCTCGATGCTCAAGCCCATCGCTGATGCCAGGTGATCCGCCACATCGCGCACGCTCAGACGCCGACCCGTGCCCACGTTGAACACGCCAAAATCCGCCTCCGACTTGTCCATGGCTAGCGTGAGCGCCTGGACGATGTCGCTGACGTGGATGAAGTCACGCGTCTGAAGACCGTCTTCAAAGATCACGGGTGGCTTTCGATTGAGTAGTCGTGAGCCAAAAATGGCGGCGACGCCGGTGTACGGATTGGAAAGCGCCTGGCGGGGGCCGTAGACATTAAAGAACCGCAGCGCCACCGTCGGAATCCCGTAGGCGTAGCCGACCGAAAGGCACATCTCTTCCTGGTCGCGCTTGTTTATCGCGTAAATGGATGTGGGCGCCAGTGGCTTGGACTCGTCTGTGGGCAGCGGCGTGGCCACTTGATCGCAAGCGGGGCAATGAAGCTCCCAATCGCGTGCGCGAAGCTGATCTTCGGGGCGGAGCTGACGGGAACACACGTCCGTGCGCTGCACACTCGTATGGCCCCTCGCCATAGATCGACATCGAGGACGCCACGATCACCTTCCGCACGTTCCCGCGTCGATTGATCAGCGTCTCCAGCAGGTCCGCGGTGGCCATCGTGTTGCCGCGCGTGTACCGGCGGATCTCGTACATCGACTGACCCACGCCTACTTCCGCGGCCAGGTGATAAAGCACGTCGGTCTCGTCCAGGTGATGCGCCCAGCGGTCCGTATCGGATACGTCGGCGTGGATCAGCTCCGCTTCGGCGGCAAGGTGCTCAGGGCGCTGAGTCTCTCCGTGAACCTGTCCAACCAATGCATCCACGACCCGCACCCGATGGCCGGCGGCCAGCAAGCCATCGACGAGGTGCGATCCAATGAAACCGGCTCCGCCGGTGACGAGCACATTAGCCATGGAGAGATCCTGAGCGTGAGATTAAGCTGATCGCTTTAGGGAGGGACGACCCTGCCCCAGCCCTCCCCGTGCGCGAGGGAGGGAGCTGGATCCGAGAAAACGTAATACGCCCCGTCCCCGCGCATGGGGACGGGCTGGGTAGGCTCGTCCCTCCCAGGTATCGACATTGCGAAGCCCCGAAATCCTACCCTATCCCTCGGCCTCAATCGGATACGCGCGCAGCCGTGTTGCCTGTAAGGCCACGTGAATTACAAACACCGCGTTGTCCAGGATGTATCGGCGCCACAGTCGTCGCGGCTCCTGGCTTAGCCGAAAGAGCCACTCCAGCCCTGACCTCTGAATCCATTTGGGAGCCTGGCGCACTCGCCCGGAGTGGAAATCAAACGCCGCTCCTACGCCAATCAGTGCCGACGCGCTCAGGCGTCCCACGTGCTCCGCCGTCCAGAAATCCTGTTTGGGGGTGCCCAGTCCAACCCAGACGATGTCGGGCGACATCGCGTTGATCTGGCTTACGAACGCGGCGTCTTCTTCCGGATCGAGCTCGCGATACGGAGGCGAGATAGCGCCCACCACGGCGAGGTCAGGAAACCGTTGCTGCAAGCGCGCAGCCAATCGGTCAGCCACTCCCGGGGCTCCACCATAGAAACAATGACGGAGTCCCGACGGAAGACCAGCCTCACAGAGTGCCAGCATGAGATCTGGTCCGTAGACACGCCCAACGTTTGGGTGACCCTGCTTATGGGCCAGCCAGACCAGGGGCATGCCATCGGGAGTGGCCAGTGCGGCAGTGTTGATTTTTGCCCGTAGAGCAGGGTTTCGATGGCATTCAACGAGGGTATGTGCAGTGCATGTGGACACCGCACCACGCTGTCCGCGCGATCGCCAGTCCAGAATCGTACAAACCGCGTGATCGAGGTTCGTGATGGAGATGCTCACGCCTATGACGTTGAGGCGAGTCTGGGTCATACCTCAGCCACGGATTCACACTTGTTCAGCAGACGCTCATAGGCGGATGACACGCGTTTTGCTACAAGTGGCCATCGGAATTGCTCGTCCACCTTGTCTCGGCCACGCCTGCCCAGTGTCCTGGCAAACGCTGCGTCGTCGAGCAGTAAATTGATCGATTCCGCCACGCTCCTCGGGTCTTGAGAGACAATTAGACCGTTCTGACCGTGATCGATCAGCTCCTTGGTAGCCGGCGTATCGGCCGCGATTACGGGTTTTCCTAGCGCCCAGGCCTCCACATAGACCCCACCAAAGCTTTCTTGCGTTGATGGCACGCAGAGCACATTGCAGGCGTCCAGGGCATCCGTTTTTTCCTCCAGTGAGACGGCGTCCATCTCCAGGATCCTTGGATCACTCGCACTTTCAAACAAACGGCTCGATGCGCGAGTACGAGGTCCAATGAATACAAATCGAGTTGATGGATGCTTCATCCAGACGATGGGGGCCGCGTCCAGGAGCGCGTCCAGACCCTTGTATCCGAACTTCTGACCAAGGAATAGGACCATCGGCCCTTGGATTCCCGTTCTGCTGCGGAATCGATCGCCGTGCGCCTCGCTTGCTAGTACGGGGCCGTGCCCAACGACGGCTATGCGCTCGGCCGCCACACCCAGGCCAATGAGCACTTGACGCTCCGCTTCAGTCAGCGCGAGGACGCCATCCGCCATGCGGTAGAGATCGTGGTATATCCCGTGGAGCCAGCTACTCCAGCGCGGATGATGAAAGGGCGTCAGTAGAAACGGAATGCCCATTTCGCGTGCCAGCATCATGGATGCGTACGTCAGCGGCTCACGTCCGATGCGGAAATTGTGAATCAGCCCGGAGCCTTCCAGAGCTGGGCGAAGGTGAGGCAGGAAAATCTCGGCAATTCGCTTTACCGCTCGCCTCTGCCAGAGTGGAAATCCCAATACCGACGGGATCAGTGTGGCACGCTCCCCTAGGGCGAGCCCCATTCGGGTAACCGAAATACCGTCGATCTCATAGCTACGGCTCGTTTTAGGTGCGAATATCGTGGTCCCACGTAGCCAATCGGTACGGTGTTTGGACCACATACTGGCAACGCGAACGTCGAAATCATCGCTCAGCTCGCGCGCCAACATGTGCGCATGAAGCTGCGCGCCACCGATGGCAGGAGGATAGGACGTGATGGTGTAGCCGAGACGCACGCGTTCCACCCGGTGCCATGATCCGAGGGGCCAATGACTTCGCCAGGCCGACGAGTGGAACCCCGGTGGCCAGTATGGCGGACCTGCGACGCGGAATCAAAGGTCCTGACTCGTTGAATTTGGATTGGTCATGCCGACAGGGATCATTGACAACCTCGACGCCTTGCTCTGATCCAGAGCAAGGCGTCGAGGTGGCGGGTAGTCGGTACTAGGAGACGTCCCAATCCACGCCTCGCGTGTTGGCGCCCTTGACCGATGTGATCTCCACGTCCAGGATTCGGCGGCCATTGCGATCGTTGCTGTAGTCACGGTCCAGATAACGGTGGGAAAGTGAGTTGATGTGGTCGCCGCCGGGATCGTCCTGGGCCTTCACCACGTTTCCGTAGACCTGCGCCCAGCGCCACATGTTGTTTGGGTCGATGACCATAAACGTCGCGCGGCCCGAGCTCTCCATACGATTCAGCCATTTGCGTGTGGCAGTGCCATTAAGGCGGATCTTGCCCTCGGCGTACTCGTACCAGATGGGCGTCATTTCCGGCTGACCACCATCGCTGATGGTGGTGATAATCGCGGGAAGCTTCTCGCTGAAGAACTTCTGCAGCTCGGGGCCGATCGTTTTTCCCATGGTTGATAATCTCTCCTTCGAGTCGCTTCTAGTCATGCGGGTTGAGTTGGAGTAACCATGTGTCTGGAGCGTCCGCAATGTCAACCGTCGCAAGAAACTCGGAAGCGCCGGCCGAACACGGCTCCCACGACTCCCCTGAGGCACCGAATCCTGACCGTAACCCCCTGCTTCCAGCGCGGTGAGTCATAGTGTTGCTGTTCAAACCGTGGCCTGAGCGACGGGCTGGATGCCCGGGGCTACGGTCAGGATTGGAGTGACCGAACTGTCCTCGGGGAAGGCTACCCAGAACAGCTCGGCCGACGGCTACTGTTTCGGGCCGAGCAGATCTTTAATGACCCCGGCGAGATCCCGCGTGGCCGTTTTGCCATCGCCACGAAATGACGACCCATGCATAACGGCAATAGTCCTCGGATTCAAGTCGGCAAGGCGGTGAAGGGTAGCGTCCGTGTAGGGCGTGTAGGGCATGTCGTTAGCCAGGGGACTGGCGGACATGGAGACGATCGATTCACGACAGCGGCCGACGATGTCGGACTCGGTCAAGGGCTCAGGGTCTCCGGGGGTGAAGAAGAGATCCGAGCTGAAGAGCGTCCGCTCCGTCTCGTCAAAGTAGAGTCCAGCGTCCCAACAGTGTGGAACGTGCGGTGTGGCAAGAAAGCGTAAGCGATGCTTACCGGTCTCGATGATTTCATCATCGGCCAGCGCCCGCGCCGGTCTATTTGCAAAGTCGCCCAGCATCACCATGGCTCCAACTACGCCCGCGACCGCCTGCGCGTTGGGCGCGACATCCAGCCACTCGTTGAGCGCGCCGCATTCGTCTGGCTCAAAGTGGCTATAGCCGATCCAGCGTAGGGTCGTTGGATCAATGACCGTGCGCACGGCTTCGAGGGTGATGGGAAACATGCGCCGCATGCCCGTGTGCATGATGAACGGCTCGTCGTCCTTCACGAGAAACTGATTGATCTGGATGCCCGGTGGGTCGGCGAACGTGGAGATCCGATACGTGTCCGACGCGATCTCGGTGATAGTGCTGTCCATGAGGGAGGCTCCCAGTCCAGAATTCGGATCAGATCATAGTACCCGCAAACCAGAAGGCATGCGTTCCTGCTCTGGCTGCACTATGCTCTACCAATCGCTTTCTGGAGGCTTATAAAGGTGGCAAAGGATTTCTCGATCATCGTGGGCACCCTGGGTATGGGCCTCTGGCAGAGTCCGGACGGCGGACAGTCCTGGGCACGCGGCAAGCTCTGGCACGGATATCAGGGCGGTCGCTCAACATTTGGTCTCGCCGTACATCCCAGCGACTCGCGCGTCATCTTCGCGGGAACAGATGAGGGACTCTATCGCAGCGAAGACCGCGGAAAGAATTTCGAGCACATCAGCAGTGCCATGGATGAGCTCAAGGTCTGGCGCATCGCAATCGATCCCACGGACCCTTCCATCATGTTCGCGGGCACCGCGCCGGCACGTGTCTTCCGCTCGCGCGATGGTGGACTCCACTGGGACGCGCTTGATGTTCCCTTTTCGGACGATTGTTTCAATGTGAACGTGCCGCGCGTGTTGGGGCTGGAGGTGGATCCGACCGATCACCGAATCGTCTGGGCCGGCGTGGAGGTGGGCGGCATGTGTCGTAGCCGCGACGGCGGCGACACCTGGACCCGCATATCCGGTGGTGTCATGGATGAGCTGGATGTCCACGACATCACCGTGGTGCCTGGTAGGCCGGCTGCGGCGATCGTCACGCTTCCCAACGACCTGACGCTCACTGAGGATGGCGGGGAGCACTGGCGCGCCATGGGCGCGGGACCGCGCTTTCCGCTTCCCTATTGCCGCAGCGTTGTCTTCAAGGAGGGGGATCCAAGCGTCATGTTCGCGGCGGTTGGCGATGATGCCCTGGGTTGCCTTGGGACCATCCAACGGTCGCGCGATGGCGGAGAACCTGGGAGACGCCTCTGCTGCCGCTGGCGCCGAATACTCACATGGAGTGTTTCGCCACGCATCCATCGAACCCGGATCTCATTCTGGGATGCAGCCACTACGGCCAACTGTTTGGCAGCTCGGACGGTGGTGACTGGTGGATCAAGTTTCCGAAGGAGTTCACCGAAGTGCGGGGCGCGCTGGCCTGGACGCCCAACTAGAGACGGCGAACGAAGGACGGCGGACGAGAGACAAACGAGCCACGGGCGGTTGGCGACAGGCGAACGACAAACGAGCCACGACAGCCAGCGACGAGCAAGCGACAAACGAAAGACGACGGACGGCCACTATTCAGCCGTCCGTCGTCTTTCGTTTGTTGCCTCTAGTTCATTGGGCGCTCGCTCTCGAGCTTCTTGAGGAACTCCTGGGTGTCGCCCGTTTTTGAGAGCCACTCTTCATTTGTGGGATCGACAGTTCGCCGGTGCCGGGCGCCGTAGCCGGATCCACGGCTTCAACATCAGCCGGGCGCTATCTGATTGGCGCTCTTCTCCAGATCCCTGACCTTCCTTAGTAAGAAGCCAGTTGATGAAGAGCTTGCCAGCCTTCGGGTGGGGCGCGTTGTTGTAGATGGCCGTCACCTCCCCGCCACCGTAGGCAAAGAAGTCCAGCTTCTTGACATGATCCGCCAGTCCTTCCTTTACGAAATCGGCCATGATGATCGGATGGAGTCCGAACCCAATGGGCACGACGCCCCGAATCAGCGTTTCCACGGACTGGCGCCGATCGCGCACAATCTGCGGCTCCTGTTCCACGAATAGTTTGTGGAGAAATTCCTCGCCTTCTCCTCCCGTAGAATCGTGCTCGGTGTGTACACGTAGCCCTGCACCAGCGAGCTTGTTACGATCTTGCCCTTCCACTTTGGATCGAGGAGATCATCAACGCTCTTGATCTCGTCCTCACCCACCAAGTTGGTATTGATGTAAATGGGCCGGGTAACGGAAACGCCGAGCGAAACACATGGTCTTTGATGTCTGCCCAGCACCCGTCAAGCCCCTGGTGCCAGACCTTGTCGTCCAGGATATCAGGGTGCATCAGCAAGGTTTAACGGGGTCAATGATGCCCTGCGGCTTGAGCACCTGGAGGAGCGGGGTCACGGTGGAAGCGATCACGTCAATGGAATAAATCCCTGCCTGGCGCTCGTTGGCGATCTTCGGTAGGTACGTGGCTGAGTCCGGGAAGGGCGAATGCTCCGGCCTCGATACCAGGGAACGCCTTGCCGAACTCATCCACGGACTCACGGTAGCCCGCGCCCGCTGGCGTCTGAACGACGACCCGACCTCTTTCTTGGCGGCTTCAACGAGAGCATCCCATTCCGCCTGGAAGTCTGACTTTGCAGCGGGTGCCGCGGCCCCCGTCTTGGGCGCCGCTGGAGCGGTTGTCGGGGGGGCTGCTGCCGGGGCTGTCGTCGGTTTGGCTGGCGCGGCCGTTGGTTGAGCCGGCGCTGCCGAGCTGCAGGCGGCCACCAGCAAGCCCGTGGAGGCTCCTTCACGTCGATAGAGGCGCGGCGCCGTCAGCAGCTCGTTTGCTACACGGCGCCCCATCATTCCAAGGCCCATTCCAAGGCCTGGATGGATCAGACGAGCGTCTTCAGGAACTCCTGCGTCTCAGTGATCTTCGGGATAGCTCCTTCATTGGGTGGCATCGGCCCAGTCCACTTTCCCGGAGCAATCTCGGGATTGATCACTGGAACGTCTAATCGTGCACTGTTGATCTTAAGCGCTTTGACCAGATAGTCTGGCCCTCCTTGGTGAGTAGCCAGTTGGCGAAGAGCTTCCCGGCGTTGGGATGCGGCGCCTTGTTAAAGAGGACCAGAATCTCACCACCCGAGGTTCCGCCGCCGGGAATGTAGAGTGGCTTGATATGGTTCGCGAGTCCATCGTCCTATGAACTCGTTCAACACCAATGGATGGATGCCGAAGCCGATCCAGGCGCCACCGCGCACCAGCGTCTCAACGCTCTGGCGGCGGTCGCGGATGATCTGCGGCTCCTGGCCGACAAACAGCTTCGCAGCCAATCTTCCCCTTGGTTGCGCGCAAGATCGTCGACGGCGTGTAGCACATAGCCTTGCTGGAGGTCGCTGCTGACAATCTTGCCGCCCTTCCATTTCGGGTCCAGCAGATCATCAATATCCTTGATCTCGTCCTCTTTGACCAGGTTGGTATTGATATACACGGATGGGTTTGCTGAGAACTGGTGTTTGAAGACCATGTTTTGAGCGGTATCAGCCCAGCGACCCTCAAGACCCTTGTACCAGGCTTTATCATCCAGCGCTTCCGGATGGACGATCTCCGGCTTGAGCGGCTCGTAGGTGCCCTCACCTTTGAGAATCTGCAGCACTGGCACGACCGTGGTGGAGGCCACGTCGAACGTGAAGACGCCGGCCTTGCGCTCATTCTGGATTTTCGGCACGTAGGTGGCGCCGTCGGGGAACGACTGGATTTCCGCTTCGATGCCCGGGAATGCTTTCATGAAAGCGTCGACACCCTCGCGGAAACCAGCACCCACGGGCGTCTGAATGACGACCTTGCCTTCTTTCTTGGCGGCATCAACGAGTGCATCCCACTGAGCCTGGAAGGTAGAGGCGGCGGGGGCCTTGGCAACGGCAGGGACCGACTCTGGTGCGGTGGTGGGCGGGGCGGCAGGAGGCGGTGCGGGGGCCGGCGGCGCAACGGCCGGGGCCGAGGTTGGCTGTGGCGGCGCGGCCTGGCTGCAGGCGGCTACTAGTAAGCCGGTGGAAGCTGCGCCCATCACCCGGATGAAGCTGCGGCGAGTCACTAGGTCAGGCATGGCGTTCTCCTTGGACCCATTGGGCGGGAGATGCACGAATATTCAGACGGCTACGTGATCGGCACTGCTCTCGAAAACTCCTTCGTGTCCACTCTTGAATGATTTGCGGAGCCGGCTCGACTCGCCGGCTCCGCTGATCACCGTTACTAGCTGGCCAGGGACTTCAAGAAGTCCTGCGTGGTGACAGTTTTCGCGATCCAGTCTTCCTGAGTAGGACCCTGGTCGCAGTCTAGGGCTTAATTCGCGGGGCGCTCGCTCTGGAGCTTCTTGAGGTATTCCTGGGTGTCGCCTGTCCTGGGGAGCCAATCTTCGTTGGTCGGATCGATGGTCCTGCCGGAGCCAGGGGCCGTGGCGGGATCGACCGCGGGCACGTCAAGGCGGGCGCTATTTTGATTGGCGTTCTTACTCCAGATCGACTGGCCCTCCTGCGTAAGAAGCCAGTTGATGAAAAGCTTACCGGCCGTGGGGTGAGGAGCCTTGTTGTAGATGCCAGTCACCTCGCCGCCGCCGTATCCGAAGAAGTCAAGGTTCTTGATGTGGCCCGCCAGCCCCTCCTTGACGAAGTCTTGCATGATGATCGGGTGGAGCCCAAACCCAATGGGTACGGCGCCCCGAATCAGCGCTTCAATGGATTGCCGCCGATCGCGAACGATCTGTGGCTCCTGCTCCACGAAGAGCTTGTGGAGAAACTCCTCACCCTTCTCGTCGCGGAGAATCGTGCTTGGCGTATAGATGTATCCCTGAACGAGGTCACTCGTGACGATCTTCCCTTTCCACTTTGGGTTCAGGAGATCGTCAACGGTCGTGATCTCACCCTCGCCAATCAGGTTGGTATTGATGTAGATGGGCCGTGTGACCGACACGCCGTAGCGGAAGACGTGTGACTTCGTCAGGTCGGCCCAGCGCCCGTCATATCCCTGGAACCATGCTTTGTCATCCAGAACATCGGGCCGGATTATCAGCGGCCTGACCGGGTCAATGAAGCCCTGCGGCTTCAGGACCTGGAGGAGCGGCGTGACGGTGGTCGCCAGGACATCCACGGAGTAGATGCCGGCCTGTCGCTCGCTGGTGATCTTAGGTATATACGTGGCGGAGTCTGGGAACGGTGAGTGCTCGGCTTCTATTCCGGGGAACGCCTTGGAGAACTGCTCCACCGACTCGCGGTACCCGGCCCCGGCGGGTGTCTGGACAACGACCTTGCCTTCCTTCTTGGCGGCGTCTGACCAGGGCGTCCCACTCAGCCTGGAAGTCCTTCGCGGCCGCGGGCGCCGCGCCTTCGGTTTTTGGCACGGCCGGGGCGGTTGTCGGTGGCGCGGCTGCTGGAGCGCTGGTCGGTTTCGCCGGCGCTGCGGTTGGCTGAGGGAGAAGCGGCTGAGCTACAGGCCGCCACCAGCAGACCCGTGGATGCGGCTCCTGCAAGTCGTAAGAAGTTTCGTCTGGTCACGTTCTCTGCCACGATGGACTCCCTTCGTGTACCAACCGGGATGTCGCGCCTGATCTCCGTCCTTCAATTCGAGATTGCGCACCCCGAGAACGAGGCGACACTGGAGTGTTGAGCTCCAGCATCGCCTCATGATTTGCGGGCGATGATAGGAATTAACTCGCGAGCGTCTTCAAGAAATCCTGCGTTTCGCTGATTTTTGGGATCAGCTCCTCTTGAGTCGGATCACCGTAATCAACCTTGCCCGGCGCGACGGACGGGTCGACGACAGGTACGTCGAGGCGGGCGCTATTGATATTGAGCGCCTTGGACCAGACCGTCTGGCCTTCCTTCGTGAGTAGCCAGTTTGCGAACACCTTGCCCGCGTTGGGATGTGGCGCCTTGTTGAAGAGCACCACGATCTCGCCTCCGGTGGTGCCGGCGCCGGGTAGATCCAGAGCCTTGACGTTATTGGCCAGCCCATCGCGCACGAACTCGTTGAGTACCAGCGGATGCAGTCCAAAGCCAACGTGAGCCCCGCCGCGGATCAGCGTTTCAATCGTCTGCCGACGGTCGCGGATGATCTGCGGCTCCTGGCCCACAAACAGTCTGCGTAGCCAGTCCTCACCCTTGGTCTCTCGAAGGAGCGTCGACGGTGTGTAGACGTAGCCCTGTGAGAGGTCACTGGTGACGATCTTGCCGCCCTTCCATTTCGGGTCCAGCAGGTCGTCAAGCTGCTTGATCTCGTCCTCTTTCACGAGGTCCGTGTTGATGAAGACAGCGCGTGTAGCGGAGAACTGGTGCTTGAACACCATGTTGTGCTCGGTGTCGGACCACCGCCCATCCAGACCCTTGTGCCAGGCTTTGTCATCCAGCGCTTCGGGATGGATGATCGCTGGCTTGAGCGGGTCGTAGGTGCCTTCCCCTTTGAGGATCTGCAGCACGGGTACGACCGTTGTAGAGGCGACGTCGAATGTGTAGACCCCGGCCTTGCGCTCGTTCTGGATTTTTGGAACGAACGTCGCGCCGTCCGGAAAGGACTGGATCTCGGCTTCAATCCCGGGGAACGCTTTCATGAAAGCGTCCACGCCTTCGCGGTAGCCAGCTCCCACGGGCGTTTGAATGACGACTTTGCCTTCCTTCTTCGCCGCGTCCACCAGCGCGTCCCATTCGCTTGTCTTGGCCGCGGCCGGCGCGGTCTGCGGGGCTGTGCCAGCCGCGGGCGCCGCGGTGGCTGCCCCCGAGGCCGGCTGTGCTGGGGCCGCTGCCGAGCTACATGCTGCCGCGAGCAGGCCTGAAGAGGCCGCGCCCAACATCAGCATGAAATCGCGTCGAGTGAAGTTTCGTGTCATCAATGTCTCCCTAGATGCCTGCGGTCGCTAGGACACGCCTTTGTAGCCGAATCTCCGTGCCAGGAGTGCCAGCCCCAGGCTTACCAGCAAGAGGATCGTGGCGATGACCGCCGCAACTTCATACTTGCCTTCCGAGATGTAATCGAGCTGCATGATGGACAGCGGACGAATGGCGGAATTTGACAGCAGCGCCACCTGCGAAATGTTTCGTCCAGCGGAAATGAAGCTAATGATTCCAATAACGACCAGTGTTGGACTGATCAACGGCAAGACGATCCGCCGATAGGTATGCCACCACGAACCGCCAGTGATGAATGAGGCTTCTTCCAGCTCAGTACTGAGCTGACCAAAGGCGCCTTTCATGTTCTGCACCGCGAACGGCATGCTGGAGATCATCAGTGACAACACAAGCGTGAACATCGTTCCGTACAGCGGTCGGGCAACCGGCTGGAGGAACATGGTCAAGAGCGCCAAGCTCAAGATCAGGCCCGGCACGGTGAACGGAAGCCAGGAGAAGTAATCCAGGAACGTGCGGCCCCAGAACCTCGATCGAGTAATGACGTACGCGATCAAGGAGAAGATGACCAGCGAGGCGACGGCCGTGCTCAGTGCCAGGACGACCGTGTTCTGCAGTGCACGGATAAGCAATCGGTCATTGAATGCCGTCATCCAGTTGTTAACCGTCCAGGGCTCGGCGGTGAAGAAGCCAAACTTCTTCATGAACGTGGCCAGGAGCGAAGAGAAGATGGGCACGGCAACGATCAGGAACACAAGGAGGCACAGGAATGCGAAGGCCACCCAGCGCATGCGGCCCAGTTTGATCACGTTGCCCTGAAACTGACCGGTAAGCGTGGTGTATCGACGAGTACCGATGATGGCTCGCTGGAGGGCCACGAAAGAGAGACCGACAAGGATCATGACCACGGAGAGCGCCGCCACCGAGTCAAACCGCGGGCGGACCTGCGCAAGCGTGTCGTAGATCCAGGTGCTCGCCACAAAGAAGCGTATGGGCGTTCCTAGGATCTGTTCGATCTCGAACGCCTCGAGCGAGCGCAGCAGCGCGAGAAACTCAACGGCCACGATGGCGGGCAGCATGAGCGGAACGAAGATGCGAATCGCTGTGCTAAATGAGCTTGCCCCGGACACTCGGGACGCTTCCTCGAAGCTGGAGTTCATGTTGCGGAAGACGGGCGTCAGCAGCATCACTTTGATGGCGATGCTGGTGCCCACCAGGTGTACCCAGACGATTCCCCAGAAGGAGAAGATATTGAACGGCCCGATGCCCATGGCCGTGAGGCCGGACGATTGAAGGAATTGGTTGATCACGCCAAAACGTGGGTCGAGCAAGAACACCCATCCCAGGGTTACCGTCAGGCTCGGGAAGAAGAACGCGATCCAGAAGAGGAACTCGAAGACCCGCCCAAACGGAACGTCGGTGCGCGCGAGCAGCCAGGCGATGAAGACGGCTACGACGAGCGCAATGGATTGGCGCGCCAGCGCTACGGTAATGGTGTTCCAGGCTGCGGTTTGCAGAGCGCGATCGCTGAAGACTGACTGCCAGCCATCGAGGGCCCAGCGCACCTCTTCACCCGGGCGAGACGTTTGAAAGCTCTGAAGGACAATCTGAATGATCGGGTATACCGCGACAACGGCCACGACGATAAGTAGCAGCGTGCACAGCACTTGCCCGGCGCTCAGTTGTTGGATCCGCGAGGAGAGTGAGAGACGTCGCGGTTGTTCTCGGGAGAGCTCAGCGTTGCCTAACATACTTGCCCCTTCGGGTCGCTGCTGCCTCGTTCATTGAGGATTGCACGCAACTCCGCGTTTTCCACCGCACCGTCGCGTTTCGTCTGCTGGCGTCCGCCGGAAAGCGCCTGGGCCCCGGCCGATCTGGTACGCATGCCATTCCTCCATGGCTGGCCCCGCCTCGTTGCAGAGCATTCACTGGCAGGCAAGTGGCTTCGCGCTGCGCTCCATACCTAGCGCCTCGCGTCACCTTCTCGTGAGTGACCTTCGAGCATAATAGGGCGCGAATTCACTCAGCAACAAAAAGTCCGGCCCAACTATTAAGAAGTCTGCTCCAACTATTAAGAATGAAGACGAATAGTGTCTGTGAGGATTGCGTCTGTGCCGAATGTGCGCGCTTCTCAAATGTGAGCAGAACGGTAGAATCGCACTGGAGGAACAGCCATGTACGGCGCTCGCGGCCGCATCGGCCACATTTGCCCCTCGATTCCACTCGACATGATCATCAATGAATTCCAGGCGGTGCTCCCAGACGACGTACTTGCCGTTTATACGTCGCTCTACATCGAGCGGTTGCAAAAATCGGACTTCGATCGTGCAATCGCCACCATTGATACGGCAGCCGGTCACATGGTGGAGGGCGAGGTTCAGTGCATCATCGTGGGCGGTGGGCCGGTCGTTGCGATGCTAGGCTCGGACGAGGCCGTCGTGGAGCGCACGCGAGCCATTGCCAAGGTCCCTACTCAGAGCACGACGGGCGCGATGCTGACAGGGATTCAACAGCTTGGCGCGAAGCGGATCGTTCTAGCAACGCCGTACACCGATGAGCGAAACGCACTTCTCCGGACGTATCTCGAGAGCCAGGAATTCACCATCGCCGGCATGCGCGGATTGGGGTACGCGCGCGCCATGGACATCTCCAGGCTGCCCTTCGATGCTACGTACCAGCTAGCCTGCGAAGCGGCTGAAGCCAGCACCGATGCCGAGGCGATCTACATGCCCTGTGCGCGGATGCCCGTGGTGCGCAATATCGACGCCATCGAGCGAACAACGGGGCTACCAGTGGTCACCAGCACTCAATCCATGGTCTGGTGGGGCCTGCGAGCGATGGGTCTTGATGACAAGCTCGAAGGATTCGGCCGATTGCTGACCGAGCCACTGCCCAAGGACGCGGCGAGAGCGACCGTTCCGGCCTGAGGTTTATGGTATTTGGAGGAGGCGTACGCCCAGAAGAGCAATATCCGCTCCCGCCGGCCGGGTTAAGCCACCGGTGCCTTCTTCAACGTCTCCTTCGCAAAGACCAGAAGGAGGATCATTGAAACCACGTGCAGCGGGGTAAACGCCAGCATCGCTATCGATGGCGATGCGAACGTGGCCACCGCGCCGCCAAGAGCGGGGCCACACAGTGATCCGGCATCGCCCGCCGCGCGTCGGAACGATTGGAACTGACCCCGTACTTCGGTCGGAACGATGTCATAGGTATAGGTTGTCATTGCCCCGAGCCCAAACCCGGTTGCGATTCCGGCGATGATCGATAGTACCGAGAGCAGCGGGATCCCGGTGACGAAGCCGTAGCCGAGCGAGATGATGAGCGAGCAGAGTGCCGCGAGAACTGCCGGGGCCTTCCGACCGATGTGGTCCGAAACGAATCCCGCGGGCGCGATCATGCCCAGCGTCACTGCGCCTATGATGCCGAACTGAAAGGCAAGATCCGCCTCCGTAAAGCCCAGCTCATTCACCATGAGCAGTGGCAGAATGCTCTGCTGCGTCTGCATCCGTACAAACGCTGCGAACGTGCCGAGAATCAAGATCACGTATGTCACGCGGTACTGGGCGGGAAGCAGGTGTAGCTGCGTCAGGGCAAAGGTGAACCCGCCGCTGGACGATCGCCGTGCGGTCCCGCTTTCATGAACGGCCAGGCCGAACGCGGCGGATGTCAGGGCGATGATCGCGGCAAGCAAGAACACGGCGTGAAAGTCCAGGAATGTGAGCAGGAATCCACCGATCACCGGCCCCATCGCGGAGCCAGTATTGGTGAGCCCAAAGATGCCGCTCATCGCACGTCCCCGCTGCCCGGGCGCTACGAGGTCTATCGTGGCCAGCTCGCGGGCCAGGAGCCAGAGGCTACCACCGACACCGGCGATGAATTGCGCGGCAAGCAGTAGCCAGAACGTTGGGGAAAGCAACGCGCCGATGCTACTGATTCCGAGGAGCCCTGCTCCGATGATCAGCGATTTCTTCGGTCCAAATCGGTCCACGAAGACGCCCGAGGGGAGCCCGGATAGCACGCGTCCAAGAATTTGCGCTGTCACCACCTGCGCGGCCATGCCGGGCGCCACGTCAAAGCGGACCGAGAGAGATGGAATGAGTGGCACGATCATCGTCTGTGCCATGGCCACGAACAGTGACGGGATGTAGACGATGGCGAGCGAGCGGAGCAGCTCATTGCGCTGCGTGACGCTACCCATCTATCGAAGTGCTCATGGATTGCTCATGCATGCCCGAGAAGGGCACGACAGTAAATGATGCAATGGCCGATAGGGATCCGTGAATGATGGTGTGAGCGCTGCTGACTCGGATGACTTTAGCAGAGACTAAGGCATGGCAGATGCTCATGTCTGCAGGACATGCAAAAGGCCGTCACGATCGTGACGGCCTTTTGCATGTCGAGCGTTCGCTAGATGCCTGGAGAGCTAACTCACTAGGGGTGTAGCGGTGACTGATTCGATCTGACCGCCGAGAACCTGAATTTCGGGCGTGAGACCCGGCCGGTCGTACGTTTCCTGTGACGTAAAACTCACCAACGGAGCTTGAGTTTGGGTGCCGTTCCAGGAAATCTGCTGGGAATTTGTGATTCCACCAATTTCCACAGTGGGAGCGTGCAGCCGGACCAAACCAGAGATCTGATACGTCCCCGCAGCTGCTATCGCGAGGCGTCGCGTGGACATCACGGGCGGAAGTACTGCCGCGCTTACGGATGGAACAGCACCGAACGAGGCCACAGGCGAGCCGGCTAGAGACGCGGCACCCAGGGCTTGTCCGGTCATGGCGGTACCGGTGAGTTTGAGAAAGGTGCGTCGCTTCATCATGGTGAGTCCAGTCTAGCACGGGGCCCTTGGCCGTGCTAGCGAAAGTAATCGACGTATCTCCTACGCATGATGACTACGAACGGTTCTACCGGTAACCATCAATGGTGCTCACCAGTGGAGGCAATGGAGGTCCCGTTCGGGGTTCTTTGTCCAGGCCTTCTTTTCGATATTATGGACAGGAAACCGTGGACCCGAGACAATCGTAGTAGGTCTTAGTGAGCGGCGGCCGGGCCGGTCGTCAGATTGCCCGTTTGGAGTGACAGCATGTGGAATACGTTCTCGACTGACGCCGTCCCCGGCATTAATTCCCGGTTGGTGACCATGTCGAGCATGATGGGCGACGAGATCAATGCCTACCTGGCGCGGCAGGATGGTCCCGGGCCGTATCCCGGAGTAGTACTTATCCCTCACGACGGCGGCTTTGATGAAATTCTCTTCGAGTATGCCGGCCGCTTTGCGATGCACGGCTTCACAACGATCGTGCCAAACATCTTCGCACGCTACGGTCACGGCGCGCCGGATGATGTGACGGCGCGCGCTCGAACGGATGATGGACTTGGTGACGATACTGTCGTCGCTGACGCGCATGGGGCGCTTCGCTACCTGAATGCCTTGCCCAACAGCAATGGAAAGGTTGGTGTGATTGGCTTCTGTTCGGGCGGCAGGCACGCGGTGCTATCCGCTTCGCTCGTGCCCGAATTCAACGCGGTTGCTGACTGCTGGGGTGGCCGCGTCATCCAGACTCCTGAACAGACCACCGCGAAGATGCCGGTCGCACCAATCGATCTCACGCCGCAGCTTAATGCGCCGATCATCGGCATTTTCGGGAACGAAGATATGGGGCCCAGTCCAGCCCAGGTAAACCAGCACGAGGAGGCTCTCCAGGCGGCGGGGAAGACGTACCAATTCCACCGCTATGACGGTGTAGGTCATGGCATCTGGTACTTCGATCGCCCGAATTATCGGCAGCCGGCCGCGGCGATTGATAGCTGGAACAAGGTCGAGGACTGGTTCAACCAGTATCTCGGAGGTTAGACGTAGTAATGCTCTGGTAGTGGCGCACACTGCGCCTCACGAGCGCGACTCGTTGATACACTGAAGCATGCCAGGCGGCGACTCGCCGCGGGCATGCTTCTTTCATGTCTGACACACCAACATCTCGGCCCATTGAGTTCGAGACCTCGCCTGACCGCTACCGTCATTGGACGCTCAGCGTTGACGGCGATGTGGCCCGGCTGACGCTTGACGTCGATCGATTTGGCGGGCTTGATCCGAGCATTGAGCTCAAAGGCAACTCGTACGATCTGAGCGTCGATATTGAGCTTGCCGACGCCGTCCAGCGACTGCGTTTCGAGCATCCGGAAGTCTGCGCGGTGGTGATTGGATCCGCGGACGAGCGCATTTTCTGTTCGGGAGCCAACATTCATGCGTTGGCACGAGCCTCCCATGCACACAAGGTGAACTTCTGCAAGTTCACCAACGAAACGCGCTTGTTTATTGAGGAGGCCAGCGCGGAAGCTGGCCAACACTACATCGCCGCTTGCAATGGTGCTACGGCTGGCGGCGGCTACGAGCTGGCGCTGGCGTGCGACGAGATCGTCTTGAAGGATGATGGCTTCTCTGCCGTGAGTCTGCCCGAGGTTCCGCTTCTGGGCGTGCTGCCCGGTACCGGCGGGTTAACTCGCCTCGTGGACAAGAGACGCGTGCGCCCTGACTTGATCGATCGATTCGCAACCCTGGCTGAAGGCATTCGCGGCAAGCGGGCGCTGGAGTGGCGCCTGGTGGATCATCTCGCGTCACGCAGCCAATTTGACCAGGTTATCGACGAACGGATCGAGGCGGCGCGGGCGCGGGAGCGCGATACGCTTCCTCGGCGGGGCATCGTGCTCGATCCTCTAGATCCCGATGTTACCGAGCAAACCGTGACCTACCGGTATGTGGATCTCCTGCTCGATCCCGGCGGTCGAAGCGCAAGTCTTACCGTTTCAGGTCCCGGCCCGTCAGAGTCTGAATTATTCGGTACTGTTGATTGGTGGCCTTTGCGCATGGCCCGCGAGCTCGACGACGCCCTGCTCCGTCTGCGCTTCAACGCACCTGAGATCGGGCTGATCGTCCTACGGACCCGTGGAAATCAAGAGTCCGCGGCGGCGATCGGCAATCAGCTCGCCGCGGGCGACGCCGATTGGTTCACGCGGGAAACGCGACTCCACCTGGGTCGAGTCCTCCGTCGCCTCGACTTAACTGCCCGCAGCACATTTGCCGCGGTTGATGAAGGCTCGTGTTTTGCAGGGCCCTTGTTTGAGCTGTTATTGGCGTCCGACCGCGCGTATGTACTCGACGTACCGAGCATTGAGGCCTGGCCGCCGGCTTTCCGCAGGCAGCCTCCCGAAATGGAATGGGCTGGGGCGACTTGAAGCTCGGTATTTGGGCGAGCCTGGAGTCGCGGACGATATCCTCGAGTTGAGTCGCAAAGGACCCATCGATGCAATGCAGCTCGAGGAGCTGGGGCTGGCCACGGAGTGCTGGGATGAGCTGGATTTCGATGATGGGCTCCGACTTGCGATCGAGGAGCGCGCCAGCCTTTCTCCAGACGCGCTGACGGGCATGGAGGCGTCCACCCGGTTCGCGGGGCCCGAGACGATGGCTACTCGAATTTTCGGCCGACTGTCCGCCTGGCAAAACTGGGTATTTCGGGGCGCCAACGCTACCGGCGAGATGGGCGCGCTTTCCGTGTACGGCAAACCAGAGCGCCCGCGATTCGATTTCACGAGAACCTGACAGAGGTACGACGAGCGACGGGGAGTATCCTTCACTCATCACTCCCATGACTGATCTCTCAACGATTCCCAACAACGTAGATCTCGACTCGGACGCGCGACTACAACGCGCCCTGAAGCAGTGGCAGCCCAACTTCCTGCAGTGGTGGATGGACGTTGGACCGCGCGGGTGGCAGGGGCACGATATCTACCTGCGCACCGCGGTGAGTGTGGAGCCAGGCGGTTGGGCGCACTGGGACTACGTGAAGATGCCGGAATACCGGTGGGGCATTTTCCTCACGCCCTCATCCGGCGATCGGTGCATCAACTTCGGCGACGATGCCGGGCAGCCAGCCTGGGATGACGTGCCGGGCGAGCATCGCAACACACTCAGGCGCATCATCATTACCCAGGGAGATACTGAGCCGGCGTCCGTTGAGCAGCAAGCGCTGCTCGGCCGCACCGCGCCCTCGCTCTACGATCTGCGAAACCTCTTCCAGGTAAACGTTGAGGAGGGGCGGCATCTCTGGGCCATGGTCTATTTGCTCCATCGCTACTTTGGCCGCGATGGACGCGAAGAAGCCGAGATGCTGCTGGAGCGTCGCTCGGGCGACGTCGACAAGCCGCGCATTCTGACCACGTTCAACGAGCCGATCGACGATTGGCTCTCCTTCTTCATGTTCACGATGTTCACCGATCGAGACGGTAAGTATCAGCTTGCTTCGCTGGCGGAGAGCGGCTTTTCGCCCCTGGCGCGCACCACCTCGTTCATGCTGACTGAAGAAGCGCACCACATGTTCGTCGGGGAGTCGGGCGTCGATCGAATTGTCCAGCGTACCGCCGAGCTTATGGAGGCGGGAACCGACCCGCGCTCCGCTGGGGCTCTGGACCTTGCGACGATTCAGCGATATCTCAATCGCTGGTACAGCCTCTCATTGGATCTCTTCGGTGGGGAGATCAGCTCGAACGCCGCCGACTATTTCGCCGCGGGTTTGAAGGGGCGGTATCGGGAAGCCGACGAGTATCCGAGCATCGAGCGCTTGATGAGGTCTATTCGATCGATGTGTTGGCCGATGGCCTGCTTACATCTCGAGACGTGCCCGCGCGCAATGCGATGAACGCGACGCTCCAGGATGCCTACATTCGCGATTCCGAGCGCGCCGTATCACGATGGAACGCCACGCTCTCGCGGCATCATGTCAGCGAGCGGATCGAGCTACCCAGCCGGCGCTTCAATCGCCGAGTTGGACTCTATGCCGATGCGCGCTTCGATCGTCACGGAAACACTGTGAACGAGGCGGATTGGGTTCAAGGGCAGCATGAATGGCTGCCCAGTCCGGACGATGAGGCCTATGTCCGATCGCTCATGCAGCCGGTCTATGAACCAGGCCAGGTCGCTGGCTGGATAGCGCCGCCGGCCAAAGGCATCGACGGACGGCCGTTGGACTTCAAGTACGTCGTAATCGCGTAGTCCTGGGACGGCGGTCCCAGGAAGAGCGGTACAATCCTCGCAAGAGTCGTCGCGAAGCTTGTAGAACCACACCGGTAGCGCCGGTGACGCCGCTTCCATCCAGAAGGGAAACACGTTCCATGCTCTCCAAAGCTGATACCGAGACACTTTCCCGCATCGGACCGGGGACGCTCATGGGCGACCTCATGCGCCAGTACTGGCACCCCGTGCTTTATGGCTGGGAGATTCAGCCCGACGGCGAGCCCGTGCGAGTACGCGTACTGGGCGAGGATCTCATCGCATTTCGCGATAGCGAGGGCCGTCCGTCATTCGTGGCCGAGAATTGCCCGCATCGCGGCGCTTCGCTCTTCTTCGGACGCAATGAGGAGCAGGGACTGCGCTGCGTCTATCACGGCTGGAAGTTCGATACCTCCGGCGCATGCGTGGACATGCCCAATGAGCCACCGGAGTCCAACTTCAAGCACAAGGTGCGCGTCACGGCGTATCGCGCTGAGGACCACGGTGACGTCGTCTGGATCTATATGGGGCCGCGCCAGGCCAATCCGCCAGGGGTGCCCCAGCTCGAATGGGCGACAGTACCGTCGGAGCAGCGAAAGCACCTCTTCAAGGGTATCTATCACGCCAATTGGGCACAGGTATTCGAAGGTGAGGTTGATACCTCACACGTGTACTTCTTACACAGCCGCGTGCGCCCCGAAGATTCGCCGCAATTTGGTCTCTACCATCCTGATCGGTCACCAAAGCTGGACATTCTTGAGACGGACCTGGGGCTGATGTACGGAGCGCGCCGCCAGGAAGGCGACGGCACCATCTACTGGCGGACTACCCAGATCCTGTTCCCGGGTATGGCGCTCTTCCCAGGCCAGGCGGACGGTACAGGCAATATTCACATGTACACACCGATTGATGACACGCACACGCTCCACTGGGGTGTGCACTGGCATCCAACCCGCGTGATCCCCGGCGAGCGTACACTGTCGCAGGAGATGTCCAAGATTCCGGACCATCAGGGCCTTGGTCCAATGCGCAAGGACATGATCGGCAAGCCATTTGCCAATTGGTGGCCGGTGGCTGGGCCGGACAACGACTTCATGCTGGACCGTGAGACGCAGAAGACCGGTAGCTTTACGGGCGTTCCGACGATCCGAATCCAGGATGGCGCCATGTTCTGGAGCATGGGGCCGATCATGGATCGCACCAAGGAGCATCTTGGTACCGCTGACGCGGCGGTCATCCGAGCGCGTCGACGATTTATCAAGATGGCCAGGGATCTCCGCGAGCATGGAACCGTCCCGGCTGGCGTGGATGCGCCAGAGCTGTGGAAGCAGCGCTCCTGCCAAACGTGGCTGGATGCTGAGACGAACTGGAAAGAGACGCTCGCCGACTGGCACGCGGCTCGATCAGACGTGCTTCCCAGCGTGCGCGGAGCTGCGCCTCCGTCCGTGTATTAGGCTCTCTTGGGTGAGGGATTTCTAGATACCCTCACCCTAGCCCTCTCCCAACGGGAGACGGAGTTTCTGCCGCCAACGATGCTCTCAAGCCCACTTCCCTCTCCCGCTGGGGAGGGTTAGGTGAGGGCAGGTCGAATGCTGATGCGACGGGCCGAACGCTGTTTTTCGCAGGCGAGGCGGTGGGCGGCAAAGTCAATGGTGATCTGCGTGGGGGCACCGTGCTGGCGGCGCTACTAAGCGGCCAGGCCGCCGCTGACAGGGTCGAGGAAGCCTCAAAATCGTAATAGGCACGTAGTGAGCGCAAATATTCTCCGTGAGAGCCACGCCGCCGGTCTCCTGTTACACTGCCTGCCAAACACGATGAGGTGAGCAGGGTGTACCAGAGACCCCTTCTTGATGTTGCCGACGCGATGGCGGCGGTGGAGGCGATGATCGCCGCCGCGCCGGGCCAGGCGGAGAATCCAATGGCCGTTGCGGTCACGGACCAGTATGGCGATTTACTGGGCTTTGCCCGCATGGATGGCGCCACGCCGTTTGCGTGCCAGAACGCGGTCAGCAAGGCGTATACGGCGTCTCGAATGCAGATTGACGTGCGCGAGCTGTCTGATCGGCTGCGCGCCCAGGGGCGCAGCATCACCGAGCTGGCCGACCCCAAGCTCGTGGGAGCACTGGGCGGCGGTGTAGTGATCATTTCGCGTGAGCAAGTGGTGGGCGGCATCGGGGTTAGCGGCGGTGCTCCGGATCAAGATGAGGCAGTGGCGCAGGCCGGCCGCAACGCGCTGAGGTTGTGAGGTAGACATGCAACAGCGAACCTATCTCGGACTCAGCGAATCCATGGCCGCTCTCAAGGCGATGCAGCAGGCGGCGCGCGAACAGCCAGGCCGTCCCGTTGCCCTCGTCGTTGTGGATCATCACGGCGATACCATTGCTTTCTCTTGTGAGGCCGGGGCAAATCCGGCCCTGGCGCGGCAAAACGCGTTCAAGAAGGCCTATACCTCAGCCTGCATGCGAGTGCATGGGATGGACTTTGCCAAGCGCCTGGAGTCTTCCGGCATGGAAGTGATGGATTTCGGAAATCCAAACTTCACCTCAGGCGGCGGTGGCATGGTAGTGGCGCAGGCCAATGGGCTGATCCTGGGTGGCGTGGGTGTTAGCGGTCGCGCAGACCACGAAGATCAGGCCATTGCCGAAATCGGTCTTGCAGCGCTCAAAGCGGCCGCGGGAATCGAGTAGACGGCGAGGGAAGTGAAGAGTGAAAAGTTAGGAGTGAGACGGGCTGAGTTGTCGATTCTTACTCTAAACTCTTCACTCTTAACCAGCTAAACCAGTTCGTTGACACCCTCCCGGGTCGGCCCTATGATCCTGGAACGATTCGGCCATCGTTCGGCGGATCCAGCAGTGTCCTCTGAGGCGCAAGGAGCCCGACATGTTCCATTTCTCGAGCTATCCGGTGAATCGTTGGCGGCGAACGCTGCCAATGATTTGCGTCGCGGTCCTCGCATTGGCTTCCGCCTGCGCACCGGGTCCAAGTGCTTCTCCAGCGCCCACAAGCGCCCCCGCTAAAGACGCTCCCGCCGCAAAGGACGCGTCAGCGGCCAAACCGACCTCAGCATCAGCCGCGGCGGCGCCAACCACCGCACCGGCACCTAAGCCTGCTGCAAAGAAGACGCTCACCTATCCGGCCGTGGGTGGCGGTATTTTATGGTCGTTCGCTCCGAACCTGGTCGCCCAGGCCAAAGGGATGTTTGAGGCCGAGAATCTGGAGGTCAACTTCGTAGCGCTCCAATCCTCTGCCGAAGGTTGCCAAAATCTCATCGCTCGCGCCGCGGAGATGGGACAGTGCTCGCTCAACGACATGATCCAGGTGGTGGAGACGAGCGGCGCTCCACTCATCGAGTTCATGGCGTTCTTCGAACACATCGATTCAGTACGCCATCATGGCCAAAAGGGCATTAGCACGTGGCTGACACTCAAGGGTAAGTCAGTCATGGTAGGCGGTCCGAAAGACAACACGGTCTTCTTTTTCCGCACCATGGCCCGGGCCAATGGACTCCAGGACAACGACTACGATTTCCAGTTCGCTGGGGCAAGTGCCGCGCGATTTGCCGCGCTCAAGTCAGGCGCGATCGACGCGACGATTCTGACCGATCCGTTTGACTTTCAGGCAGAGCAGGAAGGGTTCCCCAAGCTGGACGTACTCCTCCCGAAGTACCTGAACGAGAACACCTACTCCGGTGGTGGACCGGCGGTCAGGCGTGACTGGGCCAACGATCATCCCGAGGAGATCATTAGCTTCATTCGCGCGGTCAACAAGGCCACCGCATGGATCTACGATCCGGCCAACAAGCAGGAGCTCTTCGCGATCATGGGGCCTAAGCTCAACGCGACCCCGGAGAATCTGGAGCGCTCGTATCAGCGCGACGTCGTTGATTTCAAGGCCTGGTCCGTGGACGGTCGCATCAAGGAATCCGCGGTCCAGGGAGTTCTGAATTCGATTCTGGAGCTAGGGAATCTCAGTGCGCCGCTTCCCCCACCAACCAAGTTCTACGACATGACCTGGGTGGAGCGAGCTCACCAGACCGCCGGCCGCTGATCCGCGGTTGTGGCGACTCTCAGCCGACTGCAGCCATCGATTCCGACTGAAACAAAAGGAAGGTGCAACTGGCATGACCTTTTACGAATCGCGTAAGCGGGAGCGCTATCAATGAGCTCCACCGGTGCACCTGCCGACTTCGGTCGCCGCAGCGGTTCGACACCCGGCACGACGAGCCGCTGGGAGGAGTTCGGGATCCGCTATGGCGGCGCGCTGTCGGGCATCATTTCTCTGACAATCGGCTTCGCGATCTGGGAGTTTGTGGCCCAGTTCATCGTGCGCGACAAGCTATTCCTGGTAGCGCCGAGCGCTATCGTCGTCCGCTTTGGGGAGCTCTGGAGGACGGGCGACATTCAGAACCACATGCTCGTGAGCGGCCTGGAGTTCGTTCTCGGCTTTCTGGCCGCGGCTGTCGTTGGCATAGCGTTTGGTCTGCTCATGGGCACCAGCGCACGCTCGCGCGCCGCGCTCTCGCCCTGGGTATCGGCGATCTACGCCACACCGCTTGTGGCGCTCTCGCCACTGCTCATACTCTGGTTCGGCCTGGGGCTCATGTCGAAGGTCGTCGTGGTGTTCGCCGTGGCGGTATTCCCAATCCTGGTCAACACCCAGACCGGTATCGAGAGTGTGGATGAGAAGCTGCTCGAGACGGCCCGGGCCTTTGGCGCCAAGCAACGGCAGCTCTTCACCAAAGTGCTGCTGCCGGGCGCGGTGCCGTTTATCGTGGCTGGACTGCGTCTTGGCATTGGCCGCGGTCTGGTGGGCGTGGTCGTGGGGGAGCTGTTTGGCGCACGCGCGGGCGTGGGTTATTTGATCACTGTGTCAAGTCAGATCTTTGATATGGGCGCGCTCTTCGCGGCCGCGCTCATTCTTGCCATCGCCGGTGTGATAAGTACTGAGGCCATCCGATACATTGAGCGCAAAGTTGCGCCGTGGCGCTGGGCGTAGGTGAGGCAAGACATGTCACCAGCGACATCTAAGGTTGAAGCGCGCGGACTTCAGAAGAGCTTCCGAAATCGACAGACGCGCGAAGCCATCGAGGTGCTGCGCGATATCGATGTCTCGGTGTTGCCCGGCGAGTTCCTAACGATCGTCGGCCCAAGCGGCTGCGGCAAGACCACCCTGCTGCGTATTTTCGCCGGGCTCATTCCGGCGAGCGGCGGTGACGTCCTGTATGACGGACAGGCGATCAATGGTCCGACCATGCAGATGGGCTTCGTGTTTCAATCCGACAATCTCATGCCATGGCGCACGGTCGCGGCAAACGTTGGCCTGGGACCGGAGCTGCGGGGTGAGGACAAGCGCAGCTTCGGCCCTCGCGTTGAGTCGTTGCTGGAGCTCGTTGGGCTGGCCGGCTTCGGCGAGTACTACCCGCACCAGCTTTCCGGCGGGATGCGCCAGCGTGTGAATCTGGCGCGCGCCCTGGCCATCGAGCCGGACGTGCTGTTGATGGACGAGCCGTTCGCAGCGCTGGACGCGCAGACGCGCGAGATCATGCAAGATGAGCTTCTGCGCATCTGGCGCGCCACGCACAACACCGTCATCTTCATCACCCATCAAATTGATGAGGCCGTATTTCTGGCCGATCGCCTGATGATCATGAGTGCCCGGCCAGGTCGGGTTCAGGAGCTGATTCCGATCGAGATCGAACGGCCGCGTAGCCTGGAAGTCAAGCGTGATCCGCGCTTTGTCCAGGTGGCGGATCACGTTTGGCATAGCATCGAGCGCCAGGTGCGAGCCGCGATCAAAGAAGAGCAGGAAACGCTGGTTGGCGCACGAGGGCGGCCCATGGAAGAAGTGGGACGCGAATAGAGTTTGCGGCGATAGGCCAAGGAGGTCGGAACATGACAACGACTCGTCGATCTCGAGCGCTCTTTGGAGCGCTGGCTGTGTGTCTCATTGCCGTAATGGCCTGTGCGCCCGCCACTTCCCGGCCATCAGCGCCGGCCGACCAATCGATCGAGCCCAAGACGATTCGCATGGCGACTGTAGGCATCGGCTGGTCCACAGCCCCCGAGATGGTGGCCCAGGAGAAAGGCTTCTATGCGGACGAGAAGCTGACTGTGGAAGCTAATGTGGCAGGCGCGTCGGCGGCCACGTGCCAGCAGATCCTTGCCAAGGCGGCCGATATCGGCCAGTGCTCGCTGAATGACATGGTCCAGGCAGTAGAGGCGGCGGAGCGCCCCTTATCCAGTTCTTCGGCTTTTACAATTCGCCACTTAACTACAGCATCATGGCCAAGCCTAACATCAGCACCTGGGCTGATCTGAAGGGTAAGTCCATCATGGTGGGTGGGCCAAAGGACAACACCGTCTACTTCTTCCGCGCCATGGCGCGTCCCAACGGGCTCCAGGATAATGACTATGACTTCCAGTTCGCCGGCGCCAGTAGCGCTCGGTTCGCCGCGCTCAAATCCGGGGCGGTTGACGCCTCGATCCTGACCGACCCGTTCGACCTTCAGGCCGAGCTCGAGGGTTACAAGAAGGTTGACGGGCTGGTGCCTAAATACGTCAACGCCGGAAACTATGGGTACATCATCCACGTGGCCCAGCCAGACTGGGCGAAGACCCACCAGGATGAGCTCACTCGCTACATGCGAGGCCTGCTCAAGGCTGTGGATTGGATCTACGACCCGGCCAACAAGCAGGAGATGTTTAACATCGTTGGGCCCAAAGTAAATATGAACCAGGAAACATTCGACCGGCTCTACAAGCGCGATGCTCAGGATGATCGTTACTGGTCCACGAATGGAAAGATGACCGACGCGGGCGTGCAGGGAGTGCTGAACTCGCTCATCGAGCTAGACAGCCTCAAGTCGCCCGCGCCACCGCCCAGCAAGTACTACGACTCGACGTACATCAACGCTGCGCTCGCCAGCATGGGGCGGCAGTAGCCAGAACTCTGAGATAAGGTCGGAATCTCGGCTATCAGATCCCTTGTTATTGGAGGAACGAAGAATTTCAGACGGACATCGACCAGTGCCGGGTGGAAATCATGGTCAGTCGTTCCCGACTAGATTACTGATGTCCCTCAGATTCTTCGTTGTTCTGAATGACCAGGAAAACTGATCAACGCTAGTTGCGGCTTGCTAGCATTCCGCCTGGTGGCATGTTCTGCTCCGAGGAAGCTGATTATTGCCTCGTTCGCCGCGGGTGCTGCATTCATGACCGCCGTAGTCTGCTCCAGCCAATTCGGCGGCCCTCTGCCCGCGATCGGAAGTTGCAACGCTGGAGTCGCTACCGCCTCAAGTGACGCCAGCCTCGCCGTCGCCGATACCCGCCGCCAGCCAGGTTAGCTCGTCGGCTGAGCCCGGTACGCCTCGATGATCTCGCTGCCGGTCGCCCACCAGACGTGCTCGTGGCGATTGATGTAGGCCAGGGCTTCGTCGAGGTATTTGATTCGGTAGGGCACACCGGTGAGATATGGGTGGAGCGCGATGCACATGACCCTGCCGCTGTCCGCGCCTTCGGCATAGAGCGTGTCGAACTGGTCGGTGATCATCTGCGTGAAGTCGCGTCCCGGCATACCCAGCCGCTCAAACATGCGCTTGTCGTTGAGCTCCATGGTGTACGGAATTGAATACAGATCGCCGTGCGCGGTTGACATGATGTACGGCTGATCGTCGTTCGTCCAATCCGCAACGTATTCGATGCCGGCTTTCTTGAGGAGCTCAGGAGTGCGCGCCGTCTCCTGCAGTCCAGGGCCGAGCCAGCCCTTTGGACGCGTGCCGGATGACTCCTCGATGATGCTGAGCGTCTCCATGATGGTCTGCTCTTCGGTCTCCGCGTCCATGCCAGCCAGCGGACGGCTGTTGGTGAGTCCGTGCCCGAGCCACTCCCAGCCCAGGTTGGTGCCTTCGCGAATGATCTCCGGCTCGTATTTGCACACCTCGGCATTGAGCATCACCGACGCTCGGATGCCGTAGCGATCCAGCGTCTTCATCATCCGCCACACCGCCACGCGGTTGCCGTAGTCTCGCACCGCGTAGCTCGGGACGTCAGGAGGTGCGCTGCGTCCGCCCGGAAACGGCTCGTCGAAATGGAAATGCTCGACGTTGGGCGATACCCACACCGCGACATGCGCGCCGTTGGGCCAACGGATCGGCGGGCGAGTCGTGATCGGGCTATAGGCGAAACGTCCGTGATCCATCATGGTGAGTGCT
Source organism: uncultured Chloroflexia bacterium (assembly GCA_963765765.1). Classification (GTDB taxonomy): domain Bacteria; phylum Chloroflexota; class UBA6077; order UBA6077; family JACCZL01; genus CAVXYC01. The sequence continues at coordinate 84,397 of CAVXYC010000002.1, forward strand.
CCTTGAATTGACAGGGAAAATTTGACGGGTCGATCCTACCAGCGCTCGATCTAGCGGAACTTTTTGCGCAAAGCGTAGATCTCAACTCGGTCTGTCAGGAATTTCTTCTGATTGGACGGTGAAACACTTCCCATGGGCATTGTCATCCTGAGCGTTTAGCGAAGGAACTTCCCCACCGGAATCCAGGTGATCGACGGGAAAGATCCTTCGCTAAACGCTCAGGATGACAAGTCGCCGGTTACGGTTGCGGTGATCGCAATCAGAGCTCAACGAGATCAGGCACGGCTTGCGGACGCCCCAGCCACCGCGGGAATGTTGTTCAGTCCGTAGAACCGATCGGCGTTGCCCGCGAGAATGAGCTCTTTCTCGGCCTGGGTGAGAGACTCTGTTTCCAGAAGCTCCTCGATCTCGTGCTTGCAGATGTCGTTGTTGACCTCGTGCGGGAAATCGGACGAGAAGACAAAGGCTTCCGCGCCGACCATTTTGGCTAGCTCGGGCAGCGCTTCTTCATCGCCCTCGCAGCCAATGTACAGACGACCTTCCCTGATGTGCTTGCGGATGTAGTCGCTCACCTTCTCGTCCGGCGCAGGCGTCAGCTCTCCGCGAGGGTTGTACTGAATGTGCGAGGCATGGGCGCGGTCGAATCGCTCCAGATGCCAGGTGGAGCCAGCCGACCCCGCCTTCCATAAAGCCCCAGCGCGTGTTGGGGAACTTGTCCAGCACGCCGTTGAAGACAACGCCGGCAAAGTTGACCAACAGGCCGAATGGGTGCCCAAGTGCGCCGACCGGCGTGTACAGGTTCATGTGGTCGAATCCGAATCCACTATGTGCTCCACCGTGGATGCCCAGCGCGCACCCGAGCTTGTCGGCGGCTTCGTAGACCGGCCAGAACTCTTTGGCGCCCAGGTGATCCTTGAGCCCGGTTGAAGGCAGCATAGCGCCGCAGAATCCAAGCTCTTCAACCGCTCGGTGCAGCTCATCCACCGCCGCGGATGGATCCTGCATTGGCAGCAGTGCCATGGCCTGGAAACGGGGGCTCCGCGTCAGGTAGGTCTCGTGGACCCAGTTGTTGTACGCGGTGGTCAGCGCGATGGCCCAATCGGCGTGGAAGATCTTTCCCACGGCCAGACCCTGCGTGGTGTACAGGACGGCGCGGTCGATGCCGACGTCCTCCATGAACTCCACCCAACCGTCCACGCCTACCGGACGAAATGATCCGGGCGGCGTTTCACCGATGAATGCGTGGAAGTGATCCAGCGGCGGAAACCACCGCGGATTGCTTCGCTGGTTGTACGGAGCCGGGCAGGAACTTCGTGATGCCGGCCGAGTCCTCCATGATGTGGCCGTCGCCGTCGACGATGCGCGGGGTTGCGGTCATGGGTCTCTCCTCGGTGAAAGTGATGAGTGATGGGTGATGAGTCATGAGCGGAACTCCGTGGCTACTTGTCACTCATCACTCATGACCCATCACTCATTACCGGATGGTTCAGATTTCGTCCAGTACTTCCTTGAGCAGGCGGGCAGCGGTCATGGACGTTGGCCAGCCCGAGTAGAACGCCATGTGTGTGATCACCTCGGCCAGCTCATCCTTGGTCACACCATTGAACAGCGCACGCTGCAGGTGGCCCTTGAGCTGGTCGCCGCGGTACATGGCGATGAGCGCCGATACGGTAACGAGGCTACGATCACGCTTGGAGAGTCCGGGCCGCTCCCAGACCTCGCCGTAGACGACCTTCTCGGTGTACTCGATAAGCTGCGGCACGGTGTCGCGACCGCGTCGCGCGCGGCTGTTGACGGTTGCTTTGCCATTAGTTGTTACTCCTCCTTTGGCTTGGTGGGACGGGCGTCTCTCCTGTCCAGTATCCAGCTGAAACAGCTGCACAGGACAGGCGAGACGCCTGTCCACCGTACGTTGACTCTATTTCACGCGCGCGAACTTCTGAACGCGCGCGCCTTCCAGCACCTCGGAGACGTAGATGCAGCCCTCCGAGTCGGTCCAGATGCCGTGCGGGCCCCAGAACTTGCCCGGGTCGTGGCTGCGCTCGCTGCCCCAGCGACCGATCACGTTGCCCTCCAGGTCCACGATGCTGACGCGGTCGCCCAGCTCGGCCACGTACATGACTTCGTCCTTGTCCACGTACAGCTTGCACGGCTGGCTGAAGCCGGTCCACATGTCGAGGTACTCGCCGTCGGGCGTGAAGATCTGGATGCGGTTGTTCTGCGCGATCGGCCACATAGACCTTGCCCTTGTGCTCCCAGACGCTGTGAACGAGATTGAACTGCCCCTCGCCCTGCCCGGCTCTCCCCAGGACATGAGCAGATTTCCGTCCGGCGTCGTATTTGTGGACCCGGCAGTTTCGGTAGCCATCGGAGACATAGATGTCGCCCGCCGGAGTGATGCTTACGTCGGTGGGGTGATGGAACGGCGGGCCGGCGTACAGCACCTTCTTTGTCTCGTCCGTGTAGCCTGTGTCAGACGGCTTCCCCCGCTCGCCGAGCGTCAGCTTGTGCCGACCGGCGCTGGTGAACTTGAGCACGATCTGCGGGACACGGTCCACGAAGAAAACCGTGTCGTCGGGTGTGATGCACATGCCGTGAGCGTCTTCGAAGATGCCCCGTCCCCACGATTCGATCAGGTTCCCCGCCTTGTCGAAGACCATGTACGGGTTCTCGGTGCGGGTGAACACGTGCACCTGGTCCTTCGAGTCGACGGCGACCGCGCCGCACTGGCCCCAGCGCCACCCGGCGGGCAGCTTCCCCCAGCCCTCGACCAGCTCGTACTGTCGTTCCCCAGCATCGATCTTCATCGCACCCACCTCTCCGGTGATGGACGACAGCTTACCGCAGGATTGGGATATTGGAAACGTTCAGCCAGAATCCAAGCCGCGACCGTGAACGAGCGGTTCCTTCTTGCGACGATCCTAGTCTGGGAGCTCGCGAGAATGGAACCGCTCGTTCACGGTCGCGGCTTGGAGGGCGTGGCGCCTGCTACTTAAAGATGCTGAGCGGCAGAAAGGCCGAGACAATCCAGTTGGGCGTGTCCACGACCTCGCTGATCTTGAGATCCACGGCCACGCTGCACAAGATGTACGCGTCCTCACGACTCAACCCATACTCGCGGCCAAGGAAGGCGATCATCCGGCGAATGGCGGCCTTGGTCGCCGCCATCAAATCAGGTTCGACGCCGGTTGTGGCATGCCAGCCGCCGCTGTTGGTGATCGGAGTGAGCGGCCCGCTCGTGCGGAGCTCAGGCGACTCCAGACGCAAATCGGTTCGCAAAGTGAACCGAAGTGTGGAGGTGAGTCCACACTCGATCGCCGTGACGCAGACCTCGCCGTCTCCTTGCGCGGCATGGCCATCACCGGTGGAGAACAGCGCCCCATCAACCTCTATGGGTAACCACAGCGTGGATCCGGCGGTGAGCTGCTTGATGTCCATATTGCCGCCCATCCGTCGAGGAGGCATGGTGGAATGCACCCCGGGCTCGGCTGGCGCGAGGCCCATGACGCCGAGAAATGGCTCAATGGGCACGGCGATGTCCTTGCCAAACCAGGCTAGATGACCGTCGGAGAGGTCCCAGGCCTTGAGGTGCGGAGCATCGAATTCATCACCAAGCAGACCACGGCCGACATTGAAGTACGTGTAGCCCCACGGGACCGTCGAGATATCTAAAACGTCGATCTGAAGGGTGTCGCCGGCGCGCGCATCGCGTATTGCAACCGGTCCGGTCAATGGATGTCCCATGAACGTGCGGCCGATCAGTGCATCGGCTTTGGAGTCGGGAGCCAGCCAGCCGTCGCCGACACCATACGTGGTGAACCGAACGGCATCCCCTGAGTCAACGGTAAGTAACGGTGCGCGCGAGTTGTCCCAGTTGCGGTGAATCGGCTCAGGTCCGAGCTCATGGTCAATGCGGATCTCGGCGGTCATATCATCAGATTCCCTTGTTGCGAGCAGAGCCGCATGCCGTAAGGGTGCGGTTCCTACCAGATATCCCCGTGCTGAACGGGATGCGACGAGGGAACCGCACCCTTACGGCATGCGGCTCTGCTCTGTCAGTCGCGGATGTCTTGCAGGAACCACTCAGTGGGAAGCTCGCGCCCCAGGCCTAGCTCCTTGCAGCGTTTGTACACGGCCGCGCCCACCGCTGCGAATTGCAAACCCTGATTCCCGCTATTCAAATAGAGCGTGATGTCCTGGCGGCTCTGCCGACCTTGTACGCGGCCACTCACGAGGTCGTTGAACGACGGGAACCCACGGCGCGCTCCGAGTGATCCGGACCGGTGACGCTGAGGCAGACGCTGCTTCTCCTGGTCGTCTCCGGCGATGTAGTCGCCGTTGTTATAACCGTCGCCCATGTGCTCCACGTCTTCATTCCGCGGGTGGCTGTGCGCAACGCCTTGTTTGAACGTCACGGTGGCGCGGTTGTAGACCTCATCGTCGATCTCGGCCCGAACGTCGGTTACATGTTGGCCGGACTCTAGCCAGGCGCCTTTGAGAGCCGGCTGCATGGCATTGGTGCAGGCCGCCACGATGTCCGCACCCTGCACGGCTTGCTCGGGTCGCTCCACAGGCTCGATATCCAGCCCCAGCGTTTCGGCCATCTCCACGGCGTACGCCTCGCGATTGGCTCGAGTCGGGCTGAATACGCGCACCTTGCGGATATCGCGGACGGCGCAGAAAGCTTGTAGGTATGTCCTGGCCATGCCACCGGAGCCGATCATCGCCACCGTGTGCGAGTCTTCTCGCGAGAGATATTTGACGCCCAGTCCAGCCCCGCCGCCTACACGCATGTGCTGGATGATCCCATCGTTGATGATCGCCAGCGGCTCGCCGTTGCGCGTACTGAAAAGGAGAACCAGACCACAGTAGAGTCCGGGCTCCACGCAGTATTTGTCCTCCTGCCAGTTGCCGTGCTCATCCGTGGGCCAGTGGATGATGTCCGACTTCATGCGTATGGCAAAGACTTCGAGGTCCTTGCTGGCGCCTTCCATCGTTCCCCAGCGGTAGTAGGCGTCAGTGCGCTCAGTAGGGACGTACACATCGATGCGCGGTCGGTGCACGGATGCGCCCGTGGGCAGGCCGCGGAAGGCCACATCTTGCGCCTCGACGCATTCGGTCATGCTCAACACGCGCTCGACGGTCGGATTGTCGATGAACAGCATCTCACCACTCCCCCGAGGACTTGGGCCGCATTATAACGACCGCCGGACCGCGGTCAGACTTGCGACGTAAGATGGCGATGCGAGCTACGAGGTTCATCGTCATGACTGAGATCACCATGCGCATCAGAGGCCACACATTGCCAGGGCTCTGGTGCGCTGCCCGAAGCGATGGTGTTCGGGATCCCTACGGCCCTGTTCACGTCGGCATTCAGCGTCAGAAAGAAGTGATCGAGATTATTCCGGGCGATGCTGCTGAGGCCGTCTACGAGTTCAAGGTGGAAGTGCGGGAAGCTGCCGACGGTTCGCCGCAGTTTCACGGACCGTTCGTGCAGCGTCGATTGCCGCAGCAGTTCGTCTACCTGAGCTGGGGAGAGGTGAAGAAGCCCGGCCAATTCGCCATGTTCCGCCGCGCCAAAGTGCATCTCACGTCAATCGACCCTGCAATCGTCAGGCAAGCTCTGGATAATGGTGGCGTGTTGGAAGGATCGGTAGGTTTGACCGACCGGCGCGGCGATCCACTGTGCGCATCAGTGCGTCCACCCGTGATTCGCTGGAGAGCAGTTGGAAAGTAGATGCCGTTCAGCGATGGTCGGCGAATGCGAGGCGCAAGCCTAACGCTGCCAGCACGGTGCCCATTAGCCACTTCTGCGCACGCTCCCACATTGGTCGTTGTGACAGCCAGATCGTGAGCTGACTCGCCACCAGGATGATGAGGCAGTTCACCGTGAGACTGATCGCAATCTGCGTGAACCCAAGTTCCAGACTCTGAGCCAGCACGGAGCCCTGCTCGGGCTTTAAGAACTGCGTGAAGATCGACAGGTAAAAGACGGCGATCTTGGGATTGAGCGCGTTGGTCACGAAGCCCATTGCGAAAAGCCGCTGTCGCGAGTCAGGCGGCAAATCTCGCGCCCGAAAGATCGCCTGACTTCCAGGACGTACCGCCTGCCAGGCGAGCCACAGTAGGTACATAGCGCCTGCGATCCGCAATGCGTCATACGCGAACGGGATCGCCAGGAACACCACCGTAAGTCCCGCGGTGGCAATGAGCATATGGAACAGAAATCCTGCGCCAACGCCTAACAGCGATATGAGCGCGGCGTTCCGTCCCTGACACAGTGATCGAGTCACAAGGTAGATCATGTTCGGCCCCGGTGTGAGCACCATGATCAGGGCGGCGAGGGCGAAGAGTGCGAGGTCTGGAGGTGAGACGATCATGTTTCCCTTGCTTCCAGCGGCTGCTGAAATGGTAAACCACTCACTACGTGCAGCTCGTGGCCCGATCAGTCTTCGACGATCTGCATCACGGTGATCAGCCCGGCATCATCAAACGTGTAGACGTGATGGACCGTGTTGTCCAGAAGCAGCTTGCCACTGGGATCGTGAACCACCTGGTGGACCTCAACGTCGATCTGGCCATCGTCTAAGACGTTGACGTGTTCGGGCGTGACGACTGGGTTAATGATCTTCCATTGCTCGATCCAGTAATCCCGAACCGCGTCGCGTCCATGCAGGCGGCCACCAGCCATGCCGTTTGGCCAATCAACGTCGGGGTGTAGCGCATTTAGGACGGTCTCTATCTCGCGAGCGTTGAACGCCCGATACAATGCATCCATAGACTCTCTGGGGGTCATTCAGCGCTTCCATTGAAGAATGATCTCGGAGGAGTGCCTTCGGACCTGGCGAAGCTCATAGTTATGAGAATCCGAGCCGATGGGGTCGGGTACGGCGATGACGAACGTGGTGTCCGTGATCATGACTGCAGCTCCTCGTCTAGATGGCCGGGAGGTCGCCCTGGCGACCTTGCCTGTTGAACAATGGTTTGCAGTAGTCAGATTTGACTGGCAACCTCGTTCAGGAAGAGGCGCATCTGCCCAAGGGGATCATGTCCCCGAGCGGTGAGAAACAGTCCGTTGATGCCCGCGGCCTTCCATCTGCGCACCTTATCGATGCACTCGGCTCGGCTGCCCACCATGTCATGTCCGTGCGGATCGTCGCTTTCGCGCCCAGGCGGTTGGTCCACTCCAAGCCCGCCGGGACGCGGCGCATAGCCGGTGCCCGCCACGCGATCGCGCTCCTCGGGGTCCTCGGAGATGTACAGCGCCATTGTTGCCGCGATGGTCGGAAAACTGGATGGGTCTTTGCCTTCTTCAACGAGGAACCCATCCAGCATCTCTCGGTCTTTCTTGTATTGCTCCGGAGTCTGATGGCCAGGACCCGCGGAGCTGAGCCAGCCATCGGCGAGCCTGGCCACACGCCTCAATCCGACCTCGCTACCCCAGCTTCCGAGCCAGATCGGCAGGCCCGGTTTCTGGGTCGGAGGTGGCGTAAGGGCGACGCCGGTCGTGTCGTAGTAGTGGCCCCGGAAGGCCGGCGTGCCCGGCGTGAGATAGGCGCGCATCGCCTGCACTCCCTCCTCGAATCGAGGCCACATCTCACGAGGGTCCATTCCAACAACTTCGTAATCCCGGAAGAGTGAGCCTGTTCCAACCCCCGCCAGGACGCGGCCGCCAGAGAGAACATCCAGCGTCGCAAGCTGTTTAGACGTAAGCAGGACGCCGCGCGGTGGAAGGATGAGAACCGATGTGGCCAGTCGCATGCTACCGGCCGCGTGCGCCAGCGCGGCGAACATGCTGAGAGTATCCAGTCCCGACTCTAACCGGTCTCCCATGACCAGGTAGTCACATCCCATGTCCGCGGCAGCACGAGCCGAATCTGTGAGACTCTTTAGAGGGTCAGGATGCTCCGCGATACCCTCGCGAGGGAGCGTGAATCCGAATTCCATCGGGCCTCCTTCTCATCTGCCATCGACACGGCCCCAATCGGCCATCAGCGCCCTCAGTCCAGACCTAGTCTGCCTGGTCAGATCGTTCGTGCTTCGCGGACTCGGACGGACGCACGAGGACGTCCAGCGCAATGGCAAGAGTGTGCGACATGGGATACAGCAGAAGGGGCAGCCCGAGCATGATCGCGATTGAGCCCCATTGGATCAATGCCCATGGGGGTGTGGGCCAGGTCAGAATAAGCGTGGCGGCGAGGCCCGCCAGCCAGAGGAGCATTGGGATCACCATATCTAGCGCCATGGACCCAAGCTGATAGCCAGATTCATTGCGCCCCACCACGTGGCCACATCGCGGGCATGATTCTTTGATCTTGAACCAGTGTTCAAAGAGCTGGCTGGAGCCGCATATCGGGCAATGGACCAGGATTGCTCGACCAAAAAGGACGAGCGCTGATTGACGTCGCGGCTTACTCATGGTGTTGGCAATAAAAGTCTGAGCCACTTTATCCGGCATGTCGCCAGCCGTGAGCTCGCTGAATCATGACAAAGGCCCTCGCGGAGAACAATTGAGGTTACCGCGGTGTCGACTCGTCTACGTCGAACGGCACCCCATGCCCTGGGACGACGCGATTTGCCACGGATAGGATGCGCACACGATTGGCATGGAGCGCCGCGGAATCAGTCGCCAATGGATCCTCGATTGCCGCGACACTTGTCCAGAGGTGGGTGAACGCCACGATGCCATCCGAAGTACCGACCAGTGTGGTGATGTCCTGGGGCGTGTGCCCCGGTGTCTCTATCAGCATGATGGATGGCGCGAGCTCCACACCCTCGGCCGGCCGACTGACCCAGATGTCGCCGGTATGGTACATGGCCCAGTTGTCGTGAAAGCGCGCATTCGGAAATAACGCCGCGTTCAAGGTGTGGTCTGGATGATGATGACTGAACACGACGTCCGTAATCTGGTCCGGCACGACTCCGAGTGCCGCGAGCGGGCTGATGATTAGCTCATGACTGGCCTGGAATCCGGGGTCCACGATCACCAGAGCATCGCCATCGCGAATGAAGCTCACCGAGGAGCCCACGTGACGCGTACCGTCCGGATCGGCGCGGACGTAGCCGTCGGCCAGAACGAATACTTCTGCCGTTGACTGTGCAGGTCGCGAGTTTGATGTAGTCATGGCGCCGAGTATAGCTCAGGAATTCGAGCCCGACTATCTGGTCGTATGTCAGTCTCCAGCGGCTCCACAGGATTCGTGAAGCCAGCCTTTCACTACGGCATCATCGATATCGGACAGTTTCTCGAGCTCCAGATGTGCGTGTAGGTGTCCATGCGCAGATTCGACAGTCTGTTTCCACCGCGGCGATGGGTCACGCTTACGAAATGAGAGTGTCAGGACAACTGGAGCGGTCCCGCTCTTCAGATATTGCTCCGGGCACCAGACGATGGTGAAATTCCGCTTGCTCTGGAAGGCGATCTGGCTCTTACTGACGCGAACGGTCGATTCGCCAATAGAGTCGATGGTTCGCTTGATCTCATCGAAAGTTGTCGGCCGCATTCGTTGTCAGCAAAGGATTGTTCCGCAGTCATCTAGCGATTCGCGAGCGTCGTGTAGCCGCTCCCTTCGAGGATGCGGGAGTCCGCGGTTACCAGCGTGAGGTCGTAGACGCTGGCAGTGGCCGCCAGGAAGCGATCTGCCGGGTCTTGATGCTTCATTGAGATGGTTCTACTTCGGATCGCGACTTCCCGTGTTAGAGGAGCCTCTCGCATTGGCCGCGCTGCGAATGCCATCTCTATCCATACGGTCGGAGCGCGGTTGCCCGGCACCTGGATACGCCCGCGCTCGAGTAGAACATGAAGCTCCCAAACGCTAATGGGTGAAAGCCAGAGCTCATTCGAACGATTCAAGATCTGCGACCGAACCCGGGTGCTCACTCGCTCAGGATCGAGGAGTGACCATATCCAGATGTGAGTATCCAGAAGCAGGTTCACTCGTTCTCTTCCGGCTCAAGGAGCGCGTCCCACTGCACGAGCTCGCTGGATGGAGCGACGATATCGCCACGGATCTCGGCCGTTCCGGCAAGTGACCCCAGCCAATCGCCTTCTGGCGCCTCGGGTGATGGCGGCACAATGTCAGCGATGGGCTTGCCGAACCGCGTGACGCGCAGCGGTTGGCCGGTCTTGTTCACGCGCTCCAGAACGGCCAGGCACGTAGCTTTGAACTTCGAGATAGCCATCGTTTCCATGGTCTGTTTGTACCGTGGTCAACGACTATGGTCAAACCTTCTGCTGAGCTACGGTTGTCGAGCCTGACTGCCTGCTCCTGCCATCAATGCGAAGCGCTGCGGACTGGTGGCGCCGGCGCCCACCAGGAAACCGTCAATCTCGGGCTGCGCGGCCAGATCGATGGACGTTGGACTCCGTGAGTCGCCCGCCATAGATGATGCGCGCTTGGGCGGCCAGGTCCGCTGAGGTGATGTCTGCTAGGGTCTCCCGGAGCATTGCGCACACATCGTTCACATATGACGCCTCGGGCGGAATGATCATGCCGATGGTCGTCCAGATGGGCGCGTAAGCGATGACCAGACGCGAGTCCAGCGACAAACCGTCGAGGACGGCCTCCATTTGCTCGGCCAGGACACCGCCGCTGGCTCCGTGCTCGAGGGCCTCCGCCGATTCGCCCACGCAGAAAATCGGACGAATATTGTTCTCGATCGCGGCGACGATCTTTTTGCGGATGTCGCCATTGTCTTCCTCGCACTGGATGCGCCGCTCATAGTGACCCAGGAGCGCGTAGTCGCAGAGTCCGCGCAATAGTGATGCCGGCACCTCACCGGTCACCCCTCCGCTATCCACGACCGCAAGCGTCTGAGTCCCGAGCTGAATTCCTGATCCGGCTCAGACCGGTTGCAACCGTTGCGAGCCAGGGGAAGGGTGGGCACACCACCACATCCACGCCTGCCTCAGCAATCGGGCCAACGGTGTCAACGAGCCGACCGGTGAGTCCATCTAGCTCGGCACGCGGAGGGTTGGCCTTCCAATTCCCGACGACCAGCGGCTTTCGAGAGGATGTCATAGACATCCCCACCGTAGTGGCCGCCCGTAAAGGGACGCCACTACGCGGACTGGCTGCAGTCATCGTCGCGGCCCCAGCCAGCGGCATCCACATGCGAAACCGAACAAGGCATCCCGGCCGCTGGACGCAACGGCGGAGACCCAGCTCACCACCCGTAGCGCGGTGGTCTCGTGCCCCGCGCCACGCGAGATCCCAGATAACGGACGCCGTCCTTGATCCGGGGAGTCTCGGTGGAGCGCGGGGCACAAGACCACCGCGCTACGGCATGCAAAGATGTTCTCAGATCGCCATCGCATCGTGGATTTTGACGTGGTGCCCGTAAAGAGACGCCACTACGCTCAATGTCCGAGCTCATCGCCTTGGCCCCGGCCAGATCGCGATGGCCCGTTCAGCCAGGTTGCGCGACCGCTCGCGAATAGCTTCGGCGGACCACCCTTCGCCATAGGCCACATCACGAGCCAAAGAGGGACATCGTCTGGCTTGCCGCCGCAGGTGTTGTAGCCGCTCATCCACCCGGAGTGGCACGCGAGAGGACTGGCCTCGTTCGATCCAGGTGAGATTGCCAATAGTTCCCACAACGCTCCAGTGCGTGTTTTCATCGCCACCCAGCTCACGCAGCCACTCTTCACGGGGGAGCAGCGGCGCGATGAGCTCGATGTCGAAATCGTTCAGACGGAAGCGCATGGGCCGCGGATAGCTTTCTTCTAGCGCCATGAGCAGGAGCTGTCGTTGATCCGCGTGGCTGCGGGGATACAGTCGATAGGTAAGCATCGACGTTTGAAGCTCATCATCTGTGGGCCATCCCTGCGACGGCTGCGAGAGTGCGGTGATGAATGCCTCTGCGTGGTTGGGCTCCGCGGCAGTTCGATTGTAGAGCTCAACGAGCTGCTGATTTTCGTCTGCGTCGGATGCGGAGGTGAAGACGCGCCGAGCCACGAACGACTGAATCGCCCGCAGCAACGCGGTCGCCGCATCGGCCGGCAGTGCTTCACGTCGGATATCTGACTGCACCAGGAGAAGAAAGGGTAGGAGCGGCTGTTTAAGTGTGTCGGACCATGCGCTCAGCCATTGCAGTCTTCGCCGCGCCTCAGTGTCAGGCTCTCGATTGAGGTGCAGGAGGCGATCGTATTCCACGCTCCACTCAGCCAGCTCTCGGAGCACAGCCTTCACACCTTCCACGTCCAGCGTCGCAAGGTGGCGGCGCCACGACTGGTACACCTCCTCGGCACGCACGTCCTCCCCATCTTTCGCCAGATAGTCGTGCATAAACGCATCCAGCGCATCGCCCAGGCGTGATTGCATGGGCTGCCAGACCGTGCGGAACCACTCATCATGCTCAGTAGTGGGAAGTCGCATAAAGAAGTAGTTGCGCAAGAGATCGCCCTGGGTCAGCGGCATGCCCTTGGCATTCAGGCTCTCGAACACGCGATAGGGGTTATCCGCTTCGTCCAGGGTGATCGCCACGAACCTGAGCTGGGTGAGAACGACTTCGGCCAGGCGTTCAAGATCCGCGTCCTCGCGCGTGCCCAGGTCGCTGGCAAAGGTTTCATACGCCTCGAGCACGGGGGAGCCTGGCGTCGTTTCACCACGCATAACGACGGCGGCGAAAGCCTCGTGATCTTGATAACTGCACATGATTCGTGGCTGAGCGCGCTTCGTCCCCCCGCCATCTAGAAGAAACGTCTCGTGAACGCGTTCGCTCAAGGCAGGATCCGTACTCTGTGCTCGATCACGCAACGCTGCCAGGAAGAGACTGAGTGTGACCAGTCGTTGCTGACCGTCGATGAGAAGCCTTGCCTCTCCGCTTACATCGTCGGAGTCAGTGAGGAGAACCACCGAGCCCATGAAGTGCGGCTGCGGCGTGTCCAGGGCGTAGAGCTCCTGAATATCCGCCCAAAGCGTTGCCCATTGCGATCGCCGCCAGCTATAGGCACGCTGGAAGTGTGGCACGATGTATTGCCCCGGTCGGGCCAGAAGCTCCGTCAGGCGCGTTTCCGTGGCCTTCACCGGGGCAATCCGCCGGCATATCGCGCTTGTGGCGCAAGAGATTGTGGCTGTTGTCGAAGTGGTCTGCTCGCGATGTGTCGTCTCAACCTGTGCCTCGGTCGGGCTCTCAGAGCGTCTCTAGTCAGGCAATTCTAGTGTCTATCCTCCATCTCGAGCGCCCCTACTACATCGTTCCAGGATCCGAGGCGGCCAGGCGAACGGAAGTGGGTGATGAAGAAGATGCACCGCCACGATACTCCGCTTCTGTCCAGGTCAAGAGAGGATGTCGGTATCCGATCCGAGACGCCGGCGGCACGCGAACCACAACGGTCAATGGCTTGCGATCGTAGCCGGTCTCTATTTCGAGGGTGTCATCGCCGGGTCAAGAAGATCGAGTGGCGGCCCTCTCGCGACGGAGACGATCTCGAGGAGCGTGTCGCTCGTTGGATTGAGCGGCATGGCTCTGCTCCCGGCGTCTGGTCAGTCATATTAATGGCAGGCTCATTCCTGGCCATGGTACTCTTCGCACTCATCCACTGATCTCAGGAATCCCTGAGCGCGCTCGCCTCTGGCCTGCATGTCACAACCGAATCTCAATCGGCCTTCGCTACTAACTTTTCCTGTCTCACGCGCCGCGTTCATCGCGCGAATGTGATAGCTTAACGTTTAGGGGCGCGACTCTCTCTTAACAGTTCCGAGCTCATTGTAATTCCCGAGCCGAACGAGGTGATGCGCGCAGCCTTCCGTTTACCCATGGGTGATTAGCGATCTGTGCCGCCCACTCTTCTGTGCCCAGCGTCGTGCGCACGAAGAATCGAGACAACCGCGGTTCAGCCAGTGACCGCATGGCCTCAGTCGAATGATTGATATGGCGCACAGGTGACGAAAAACACCGTTGCTGCGCTTCGTTCCATTTGATCTGGAGATAGTCACACTCCATGCCCCACGCTGATCGTCTGCGTCCAGTGACAGCCGTGATGGAGGATCCATCAGGCCAGGTGTCCCAAGGATGAGGAGAATTCAATTGCCAACTCGCCCGCTATTGGCGGCGCTCGCCGCGTGTACGTTCGTCGTCACTGCCTGTCAACCCACGGCGCGCACCACGCCGACGGCCTCAGCGCCGAAACCAACTGCCGAGCCCACGCGTGTGGTGGCGGCGCCTAGCGTGCAGCTTGTGGAGAGCAATCGCGTCGCTAGTCCATCAGCCGCCGTTCACGTCTTTCTCTGGGGCAATCCAGACACGACCGATCGCGATCTCCAGTTGGCCAGGGATGCCGGGTTCACCTGGGTGAAGCAGCGCTTTGAGTGGCGCTACATTGAAAAGACCCGCAAGGACGCGTTTGAGTGGGATGAGCCGGACCGTGTCGTAGACGCGATCAACCGTAACGGTCTCGGCATCGTTGCTCGAATCGATAATCAGCCGGAATGGGCGCGCCGAGACGGGATCTTCCCGGCCAGTGGACCTCCAGACCAGATGGAAGATTGGAAGGACTACGTCGAGGAGCTGGTCGAGCGCTACCGCGGCAAGATCCAGGCATATGAGATCTGGAATGAGCCCAACATTGCTCGCGAGTGGGGCGGAGTCCAACCCGACCCCGTGGCCTACACTCAGCTTCTGAGCGTCGCCTACACCGCAATCAAGAAGGTGGATCCTAACGCTATCGTCATCTCGGCTGGCCTTTCGCCCACTACCGAACAGACTGACCGAGCTATTCCGGATACCGTCTTTCTGAACGGCATGTACCAGGCCGGAGCCGCCTCGTACTTTGATACATTAGGTGTCCATGCACCTGGCTTCAAAGCCACGCCTGAGGCCGACCCCGCTACTGTGGCGAACGACCCTGCCCTGACCAATGGCGATCCCAGTAATGTCCAGCTTCGCCGCGCCTATTCATTCCGTCACGCCGAGGATGTGCGGCAGATCATGGTGCAGAACGGCGACCAGGCCAAGCAGATTGCGATCATGGAGATGGGCTGGACGAGTGATCCGCGTCCCGAGTCCCCATACTCCTGGCACGCCGTGACCGAGGATCAGAAGGCCGAGTATCTCGCCCGGGCGTTTCAGTACGCACAGCAGAACTGGTCGCCGTGGGTGGGCATCATGAGCGCCATCTATATTCCGGATCCTCGCTGGACCACCGCTGAAGAGCAATACCATTGGGGCATTACCGGCCCGGATGGCAGCGTCTGGCCGGCGTATAACGCGCTGAAATCCCTGCTGCCCTCGCTCAACCGCGTCACCCCAAGCGCGAACCCTGTGCCAAGCGACAGTCCGGCTCCCGCACCAGCAAGCTAACCCCGCGCCAAGCGCTTTAGATCGCGCAAGGATCGCCGCCTTTTAGGACTCCCGGCCACCCTGGGAATCCTGGAAGGCGGCGATTCTCGCGTGTATTCAACGTGCTTCGCGACTATTCGCGGCTTGTGTTCCTCCCACGCTTACTCAGAAGACGCGTACACTAGGTCGAAAATCTGCCGGAGGCTGGCAACATGGCCGATGTGCTGCCGCTGTCCCACCTCACCGTTCTCGACCTGACAATCGCTCGTGCGGGCCCCACCGCCGTGCGGCTGTTGACTGATTGGGGTGCGAATGTCATCAAGATCGAGCCCCCGCCCGTTCCTGGCGCGCGAAACGATTCGCACACCGGCGCACGCGTCGGTCCGGATGAGCAAAACCTCCACCGCAACAAGCGCGGCCTGGCTCTGGATCTGAAGAAGCCTGAGGGAAAAGCCGTTTTTCGAGATCTTCTGAAGGACGCCGATATCGTTGTTGAGAATTACCGCTCGGATGTGAAAACTCGACTGGGCGTGGACTACGAGACGCTCTCGGCGCTCAATCCGCGCATCATCCTGGCCAGCATCTCGGGATTTGGCCAGGACGGTCCCTACGGTAAGCGCCCGGGCGTGGACCAGATCATCCAGGGCACAAGCGGACTCATGTCCGTGACCGGCGAGCCCGGACAGGGCCCCATCCGCGTGGGCATTGCCATTTCCGATAGCTGCGCCGGGATGTTGCTGGGCCAGGGCATCCTTCTGGCGCTGTTGGAGCGTGAGCGTACCGGTCGAGGCCAGTGGGTCCACACGTCACTTCTCGAGGCGATGTTGGGCACGCTAGATTTCCAGGGTGCGCGTTACACCATGGATGGCGAGATACCCGGCCAGGAGGGCAATCACCACCCGACATCCGTGCCGATGGGGACGTTCAAGTCTTCGGATGGCCTGGTCAACATTGCGGCCAACCGCCAGTACATGTGGGTGGCCTTCTGCGAGGCGCTCGGCGCGGAGGAGCTTCTCAATAAACCCGAGTACAGCACGTTCAACTCACGGGTGGAGAACAAGGAAGCCATCCGCAAGGATGTGGCCGAAGTTGTGGCGCGCTTCACCACCGAGTATCTGGTTGAGAAACTGAATGCCGTGGGCCTTCCTTGCGGCCCTGTAAACGATATCGGCCAGGCTTTCGAGGACCCCCAGGTGAAGCACCTGAAGATGACCAAGGTCGCTCATCACCCCAGGAAAGGCCCTCTGAACCTGATCCGGACGCCCATTCACCTGTCCAACGTGGACCTGCCCGAGGAATACCATCACGCTGGCCCGGATGCCGGGGAGCATTCGGAGGAGATCCTGCGGGAGCTGGGCTACGAGGAAGATCGAATTCGCTCGCTCCGTGACGCGGGAGTCATCGTATGAAGCTCATGACCGAGAAGATTCTGGCCGATGTCGAAGGCGGCATTGGCTGGCTCACGTTCAACCAGCCGGAGAAGCGCAATGCCATGTCCATGGAGATGTGGCAGGGCGTTGCGGATGCGTTCGAGGCATTCCAGGCGGACCCCGAAGTGCGCGTGGTAGTCATGCGCGGCGCCGGTGGTAAGGCGTTTGTCTCAGGTGCGGACATCTCGGAGTTTGACGCGAACCGCGCCAACGCCGAGCAAAAGGCGCAGTACAACGCCGTCACCGCGCGCGGGAAACAGTGGCTGGCGCAGATCGAAAAGCCGCTCGTGGCGATGATCGAGGGCTTCTGTATTGGCGGCGGACTTGCCGTCGCCCTCAACGCCGATGTGCGCATCGCCACGGAAAGCTCCAAGTTCGGGATCCCCGCCGCCAAGCTGGGCCTGGGCTATGACTTCGCGGGTCTCGCTACACTGGCCAGGCTCGTAGGACCATCAGTTGCACGAGACATTCTCTTTAGCGCCCGCTTCCTGCCTGCCGAGGAGGCGCTGCGCGTTGGCCTGATCAACCGCGTGGTCCCGGATGCTGACCTCGAGTCCGACGTTCGTGACTACTGTGCGCTCATCGCCCAGAATGCACCGCTCACGATTCGGGCGGCCAAGGCCGCCATGCGCGAGTGGGAGCGCGATCCATCCGACCGTGACCTTGCTCACGTCGACGCGCTCGTGAACGCGTGTTTCGATAGCGAGGACTACGCCGAAGGGACGCAAAGCGTTTGCCGAGAAGCGGCCGCCGAGGTTTCAGGGACGGTAGCTTGCCCGCCTATCCGGGGACGGCAGGGACGTAAGGGAATTCTGCGCGTCGCCGTTGTCTCTTATCTCCCGGTAGTCCCCTTTTGGCTGGGGAGAGGACGGAAGGTGGCTCATGCTGACACGTGAAGCGCAGGATCGGCTCACCCGCGTGGGACGCGGCACGCCGATGGGTGAGCTGCTGCGGCGATACTGGTTCCCTGTGGCGGCGTCGTCTGAGGTTTCGGAAGGTTCTGTCCTCGAGGTCATGCTGCTCGGTGAGTCGCTTGCGCTGTTTCGCTCGCCGTCCGGTGAAGTGGGACTCCTTGACCGACGTTGTCCGCACCGCGGCGCGTCGCTGGGGTACGGAATTCCGGAAGAAGAAGGCCTGCGATGTTCGTATCACGGCTGGCGATTTGGCCGAGACGGTCGATGCAATGAGACGCCGGCGGAGCCAGTCACCTCGCGGGCTCAAGGATCGGGTGAGGATTTCTGCGTACGTGGTTGAGGAGCTGGGAGGCCTGATCTGGGCCTACCTTGGGCCCGCGCCCGCACCGCTCCTTCCAAGATTTGATCTCTACGTCTGGGATGACGTGGACCGCGATATTGGCGTCACGCTGCTCCCATGTAACTGGCTTCAGATGGTTGAGAACTCCATGGACCCTATCCACGTGGAGTACCTTCATGCCCGCTACATGAACTACGTGCTACGGCGACAGGGCAAGGCCAATCTGACGCCCGAGCAGCATCACGAGCGCATTGCCTTCGATGTGTTCGAGTACGGCGTGTACAAGCGGCGCCTGCTGGAGGGCCAAAGCGAGGATGTGTCTGATTGGCGAACCGGGCATCCAATCGTCTTCCCAACCACGCTTCGCAGCAACAATGGGCAAGGGCATCCGAATATGCAGATCCGCGTGCCGCTGGACGACACGCACACGCGCTACTACACCTATCAGGTGTACCCCTGCGAAGGCACAATGCCACGTTCTGAGGTGCCAACCTACGATCTCCCGTACTGCACGACAGATGGTCGGCTCATCATGGACAAGGTGCTCAATCAGGACATGAGCATTTGGATCACCCAGGGAGCGATTAGCGACCGCACTGCCGAGCGCCTTGGCAGCTCAGATAAGGGCGTGATCCTGTTTCGCCATATCCTGGAGGAGAATCTGACACGCCTGGCGCGAGGTGAAGACCCCATGGGCGTGATTCGCGACCCGGCCCAGAACCAGATCATTTCGCTGGAAGCGGAGGGAGGTTCTGGGGCTGGGCATTTTCTGGTCCAGGATCTAAGTCAATATGGGACTGATGTATGGTCCGCGAGACCGTCAGGAGCATAAGCGGCATAGAGGACATAAGGAACCCCGGACCGCGTCGACGATCATTGTCCCTGAAGTCCCTAGCTCCCCGCGCTTAGCCCCACGAGCTTCCAGACCCGCCTGAATGCACTTCTCATCGTCCGCGGCCTGGGCACCGGTGGCGCCTACCGCGCCCACGAACTCGCCGTTGCGGAAGATCGGAAGCGCGCCCGCCACGGGAACGATCTTGCCGGCTGGCATGTCGGCCAGAGAGCCAAAGAACCACGGCCGCTCCTGGGCGCGCTTCTCGAGCACGGCCGTGCTCAGGCGGAAGGCCGCGGCTGTCCAGGCTTTGGCGATAGCCAGGTCGGCACGAATCAGCGCCGAGTTGTCCTCTCGCTTCAGCGCAATGATCTGACCGCCCACATCGACCACCGCCACGGTAAGCGGGACAAGCTGCATCTCGCGTGCTCTGGCGAGACTGGCATCGATTATTGCTACGGCTTCGTTGAGCGAGAGCGTCTCTGCCATCAGAAAGTCCAGACCGGCCCGGGCAAACTGCCCATAGCCGCGAAGAATGGCAGCATTGAAACAGGCTCGCTTGGCACCCGTCAAGACGCCCTTCGCGATCTCGATGGGACTTTTCCTTCGAGCCTGCCCATATGGCGCTTCCTTTTCCTGATCGGCCGAACTGCGGCAGATCCATTCCCGATCGGCTCGCGCTGCGTATCAAGAAGGAGGCCAACCATCAGCCCCCAGCGGGAGCCTCTCTAAGGCCTGGCCTGCAATGGTGCTTTGCGCTGGTCCGGCTCCGTCGGGTGGCTGTGTTTGAACAAACCGCCCGGTCGCCAGGGTGTTCCGAGGGCACGGAGCAGGTACCGGTCGAGCCCGATCCAGCCCGCGGTTTTCCACGCCAGCACGAGCCACGTGGAGATAGCAAACAGCAGCGCGTTTGTGGATGCCGTTCCAGCCATGACGAAGTTCCAATTCAGGAATCCACCGGTAAACGCGGCGATCCCCGTGAATGCGCCCAGGATCAGGGCAATTCCCACCAAAAGCTCACCGGCAACGACGATCTTCGCGAACCAGGTGTAGGCCTGTACGTCCAGCATCCACTGGATGAAGGCCCGATACCAGTCCACTGCGATGACGGGACGTGGATCCAACCTCACTCCGTTCAGCCAATAATCACGGAGGGCTTCGCCGGTCACCGTCCAGTTCGGGTTCTGAAGCTTGGCCCACCCGGAAGTCAACCACGCGTAACCGAGGTACAGGCGAAGTGGCAGCCAGACCCATGCCAACCGCGTATCGCCAAACAGCGTGCGTGCAATCGGGGGGTCTTCGAGCATGAGCGCTTGGCTCCTTGTTTCCTTGGCCATGATCCATTCTCCAATCGTTGAGGTGATGTGAGCGCCCATCTCTTCAACGCTACTCCGTTACTCAGATCATCCCAAGAACTCGAAGCGGCTGTTAGACCCTTAGGTGTAGGAATTGGGTAGGAAGACGGTCTAGAGCACCGCTTGGCTGTATCTAGAGGTTTCGCTTTTTCATTCGAGGCAGGCATTCGATGCCCAGGCGCGGCTGGGTACGCTGTTAGTAAATGGCGTTGGAGACGACGAATGACTGAGAACGAGCTGGGCCGGCGTACGTGGGTGATTGCGGAGGGCTACATTCCGAGCCAAAGTGCCAGCGAGCAACCGAGCCCAGAAATGCTGAGCCACGAAACGGCCTGCATCTTGAACGCCGGCGATGAGCCAGCGGATGTGGAGATCACACTCTATTTCAAGGACCGCGAGCCCGTCGGACCGTATCGCGTGCGAGTGGAGCCGCGACGGACCAACCATCTTCGATTCAATGACCTGGAAGACCCGGCGCCCGTTCCTCGCGATTCGGATTATGCGAGCGTGATCCGATCGTCAGCTCCGATCGTCGTGCAGCACACGCGACTGGATTCGAGGCAGCCACCGCACGCAGTGCTGAGCACAATCGCCTGGGCTGAATGAGGCGCGGTGCCTATGTCACGCTCACGCGCCTCGCGTTATCCCACGGCGGACGGCTCCGCCACCTCTCGGTGGGCCTGCTCAAACTGACGCATGGCGGCGTCGGCCCTTGCAAAATGTTCGTCTGAGAACGCCCACAGACCTGCTCCACCGAACAGGATCTTAGCGGCCGTCTCTCGGGACGAATTCTTGAGCAGGTTGTTGGAGACCTCGGGAAAATTGGAGTCGAAGTGCGGATAGTCGGTGGAGATGCACATGCGATCCGCGCCGATGAGTCCGGCTGTCGCTTCGATCTCCGGCTCGCTGCCCTCAACGGCGGCCCAGCAGTGCTGCTGGAAGTACTCCTTCGGCGTTGATGCCAGATAGGGGGCGTGGGTGTCGCGGTAGTTGGTGTAATCCCACTCGATCCGAGAGAGCAGCCCGGGCACCCACGAGTTCTGTGCTTCCAGAAAGCCGACCCGGAGTTTTGGATGGAACTCGAACACCCCGCCGATGATCATGGCGATGAGCGCCTGCTGCATCTCGATCCAGTGACTGGCAACATGCCGATAGAAACGGTTCTCACCGTAGAGCGTGTTCATGTTGGAGTACCAGGCGCCGGTGCCCTCGTGGAAGCCCCAGGTCACGCCCAGGTCCTCGTGCATCGAGTAGAGCGCGTCCCAGTAGTTGGAGTGCCAGTAACGTCCGTTCACCAGGTTAGGCCGAATGAACGAGCCCACCGCGCCCAGGTCGCGCACCGCCCGGTGTAGCTCCTGGCAAGCCAGGTTGACGTCGTGAATCGGCAGCATGGCCGCGAACTTGAGCTGGTCCGGACTGTAGGAGCAGAAGTCGGCGAGCCAGTTGTTGTAGGCCTGGCAGAAGGCCAGCGAGACTTGCGGGTCCATGTTGTCGCGACCCAACAGACTCAGTCCGGCGGTTGGGAAGAGGACCGCGATATCCACGCCCTCCATCTGCATGCCCATGATCTGCGCCTCAGGGCTGTAGTCACGCTCGATCGCGAAGCCAAGGCGGCCGGAGGCGATGATGCGTGAGTTGGACAGCGGCTGTCGGGCGGCGGCATCGCCACCCTTCGCGGTCTGCTGAGGTGGCTTCATCGGCTTGCGATACTGTTGCATGTCCAGGTCACCGGTGGAGGAGATCCCATCGACGATCCATGGCCCGCGTTTAGGTTGGCCATTGGCGTCCACGGGCGTGATGACCCGATCTCTGAAACGAGGATCAAGCCACCTCGTGAATAGATCCGCCGGCTCGATGATGTGCATGTCGCAGTCGACGAATCGCATGCCGTCTTTCATAGGTGCATCCTCCACGCGTGTCGCTCCGGAAGCCTAGGTTTCCGTCAGAACCATGTCAAGGGTGTACTCGGTTCCGCGGCGAATCCCCCTTGGGACCGCTGTCGTCCCAGCTGCCCCGATCCGGATGCTCTGGATGTTGGAATGTGCGAGGACCCCACCCCAGCCCTCCCCGCCGCGGCAGGGAGGGAGCATGTTTACGAACTTATTAGATCCGGCTCCCTCCCTGCCGCAGCGGGGAGGGCTGGGGTGGGGTCCTCGCGCGGGAGCTACATTTTTGGCGTGAGAGAACCAGCCTCAGCGTCGCCTCGTACAACATGCCAGGGACATTCGATGATTTACCGAGTAGCTCGACTTATCACCGCGGCTGGCATTGCTCTCACGCTTCTCATGGTGCCCCTGTCGGAACCGGGGCGCGCGCACATGTGCACCCCCGATCCGGTGGTGCCGGTGCCCGGCTCGCTCCTGGTGCCGCGGGCAAGTGGGCTGGCTCGCTTCAGCCTCTCTGAACGCGTTGTGGAAACGCTGCCAATCCTGCCGTCCAATGGTGTTGTGAGCCAGGTCTCGCGTTCCCTCGATGGCAATCGTCTGGCGGTGTCTCGCTTCTCCCGACGTGACGATGAATCAATCGGCGGTTCCGACATTCTGATCACGGGGCCGGATGGAGGGGCGGTGATAGATCGGATCGATCGGACGGCACCGGGCGAGATGGTCTCCGCCCCGACTTGGCATCCACGAGGTGGTCTGGTGTTTGAGCGGTCCACCGTGGCAGGTGGAATAAGCTCGGCGCGCATCGATTGGCGCCAGCAGGATGGGCGCGTGGTGACGGTTGTTGACCACGGAACCGCGCCTTCGATATCGCCCGACGGCAGTCAGCTTGCCTATGTGGACACGCCGCTCGGCGACCGATTGATGATGCGCGATCTCGATTCGGGGGATGTGCGCGTGCTCGTTACGAACCCTGCGTTTCTGGCGATTGCTTTTCCCCGCTTCTCGCCCAACGGAGAATGGGTGGCGTTCACTGCCGTGGGTGAGCCGGTGGGGCTAGGATTCTCATTGGGCGCCTCACGGCTACGTTTCGGCCCTGAGCCAGTCGCCGCCCATGGCATCCCCTGGGATTCCTGGGCTGTGCGCCTATCTACCGGCGCTCTCACGCGTATCTCTAGCTTCTACGATGACGATCCCGCGGTGGCATGGTCGCCGGATAGCCGCTGGATCGCAATGTATGCGGGTGAGTCGGTCAACATCATCGCGGTCGATGGCTCGGCCGCCTACTGCGTACTCCCGACTGGCGGGTACGGCGGGTTCGAGTGGATCTAGAGTCCAACTGATTGATTCCCGAATCGTGCAGTGCATTGTGACAATTGAAAAGGCCCGTTCTCGATTGAGAACGGGCCTTTTCTCCGCTGATCTGCTCCGCGTTACTTGGTGAACTCGTACACCTGGCTGCGCACCTGGTTCGTAATCGGGATATTCACGCCCATCGCTCCCAGGGCGGACTGGACGTCACCAACCGTCGTCCCGCTGGTTGGCTCTGGAACGTTGTGATGCCACATCAGCGTATTGAGGTTCGGGTTGTCGGTCGTCATGAGCTTCACAGCCATGGCGATATCGAGGGGCTCGTGGGCGCCGCTCATGTGAAAAATCATGAGGTCCGGCTTGTACATGGAGCCCCAGAGCGCCATCTCTGAGCGCATTGGCGAGCTGGCCATGAAGTAGATGGTGTAGCCGTTCTCGAAGGTGATCATGAAGCTCGATGCCTGGCCGCCGTATGCGGTTCGCTCTGTTCGTTCCGGCAGAAGCGAGTCATGGTCCGCGGCGAGCAGCCGCACGGTGATGCCATCGCGAACGAGACGATCGCCAGGCCCGATGAATCGTGGCGTTTGGTTTGCGGGCACGCCCTTATCCAGGAAATACGTTCCCAGGCTTCCCGAGCCTACCAGGTAGGCGCCCGTCTTTATGGCAAGGTCAATCGCCTGGCCCTGTTCATCCTGGTGACCATCGGGGACCAGGATCAGGTCCGCCTGGTTAATGTCGTCCATGCTCACCGTAACTGACTGATTTCCGTTGATCCAGGGGTTCAACAGGACGACCTTGCCGCCTGGCGATGTCAAGCGGAAGAAGGAGTGGCCGAAAAACTCCAGCTTTACTGTCCCCTGGGCGGAAGCCACGGGCGGAATAACAACTCCTGAAGCTGCGGCTAACATCACCGCCAGAGCGCCAATCGCCGCGCGCGTCAGAAACTGCCTCTTGATCGATCGCATCCCTCACTCCTTCTGCGTTATTCGGGCTGCCCAACGTTCACAGGAGAGTCTGGAGCTTATACGAGCGGACAAACCGAATCGGATTCTGGCCTGAGCGGTTAAACTGGCGTCATGATGTGGGCGGCGCCGCGGACGAGATCTGTAGCCCGGTCCACTACTGGCTCATCTTGAGAAGCCTCATCGCATTCCCGCGATAGATTTTCTCCAGCTCCTCTTCCGAGAGGTGAAGATCGTCCACGGAGCGAATGCCCTCGCGGATGAACATCGGGCCGCCCTCGGGATCGAACGGGCAATCGCTGGCGAAGACGATGCGGTCGGCGCCGAAGAAGTCCAGACCGCAGCGGAGTGCTGATGCAGAGCCGCCCAGCACCGTATCGGCATAGAACATCTTGAAGTACTCGATGGGCGTCTTCTTCATGGACTTCAGCAGCTCAGCATCGCTTCCGTCGGCGGATCGACTCCCGAGCTGCGCCCACAGCGTCTCGGCCCGGCCGGCGAAGAATGGAATCATCGCGCCACAGTGATGCGTGATTAAGTCGCATGGTCGGTAGCTTCTCGAAGAAGCCCGAAAACACCATGCGCGACATGGCCACGCTGGTCTCGAACGGCCAGCCAAGCACCTGCCAGATCTCGTACTTCGAGATCGGCTCGTTGACGTAATCGGCGCGAGTGGCCGGCCGGGCCGGGTGCATGAAAATCGGCAGGTCGTGCGTGTTGGTAACGCGCTCGAATACAGGGAATAGCTCTGGCTCATCCAGTGGACGACCATTCACATTGGTGCAAACTTGCACTCCGCGGGCGCCGAGCGTGGTGATCGCTCGGTCCATCTCCGCCAGCGCCGCGTCAACGTTGTTCATCGGCAGCGAGGCGATAAACGCTGGAAACTTGTGCGGCCATTTGGAAACCATCTCGGCCATGCCGTCGTTGGCGAGGCGAGCCAGCTCAGGCGCGAGCTCTGGTCCGCCCACCAGCTCGGGGGAGGGCAGCGAGAGCGTCAGCACCTGCTGCACATCCGGAAACTGCTCGTCGAGCATCTGCACGCGCGCCTCGATATCCCAGAGCATGCGCAAGCTGCTCATCCGTTTGATGATGCCCTCGTCCTTCGAGTGCTGCTTCATCATCTCGAGATAGGCTTGCGGCATGACGTGATTGAAGATGTCGATCTTCA
Source organism: uncultured Chloroflexia bacterium (assembly GCA_963765765.1). GTDB lineage: Bacteria > Chloroflexota > UBA6077 > UBA6077 > JACCZL01 > CAVXYC01. The sequence continues at coordinate 109,877 of CAVXYC010000002.1, forward strand.
TGAGCCCTCCTTCCCTTCGAGCCCCGATCATAGTGGCCTGGAAGCGCGCGCGTCCCGCCCGATCCAATCAGGATGCGTTCGCGGCCGAGCGCTGGATAACTGCAAGAACCCCACCCCAGCCCTCCCCGCTGCGGCAGGGAGGGAGCCGGATTCTCGTATTACTGAGACACGGCTCCCTCCCTGCCGCAGCGGGGAGGGCTGGGGTGGGGTCCCTCCGCGCGCTTCCCGACGGCGTCGCTCTTCGCAGGTTGAGGCCGCAACTGCTACTCTACGACCTCACGAGACTACAATATGACCGACATCCAACAGGGCGACATCCTCTGGGAGCCCACTGAGGAGGCTACTCGAGCGGTCCACACTCGCCCGCTACATCCGCTGGCTCGCAGAGACTCGCGGCTTGCACTTCAACGACTACCAGGATCTGTGGCATTGGTCCGCCACGGAGATCGAAACGTTCTGGGAGTCCATCTGGCAGTTTTTCGACGTGCAAGCCTCTCGGCAGCCCGAATGCGTCCTCGTTGAACGAACGATGCCTGGTGCCAGGTGGTTTCCCGGCGCCGAGCTGAATTACGCCGAGCATATCTTTCGACGTCGTACCGATGACCGCCCCGCGCTCGTTTTCGAATCGGAGCTACGACCGCTGGGAGAGATGTCCTGGCAGGATCTCGAAGGACAGGTAGCGTCCGTCGCGAAGAGACTGAAAGCGATGGGCGTCCAGCGTGGCGACCGGGTAGTGGCGTACATGCCCAACATTCCGGAGACGGTCGTCGCGTTTCTTGCCTGTGCCAGCCTCGGGGCTACGTGGTCATCATGCTCGCCTGACTTCGGTGATCATTCAGTGATCGATCGCTTTCGTCAGATTGAGCCCCTGGTGCTCTTCGCCACGGATGGGTATCGCTACGGTGGTAAGGACTTCGATCGACGTGACACCGCCGCGGCGCTGCTGGATGCGCTGCCTACGGTGAAGCACGTCGTCACCGTGCCGTATCTCAATGCCGATTGGACTGGCGCCGATCTACCCAGTGCCACTCCCTGGGCGGACATGCTGACGAGTCAGAACGCGACCCTCGAGTTCGAGCAGGTGCCGTTCGACCATCCGCTCTGGGTGCTGTACTCATCCGGCACCACAGGGCACCCCAAAGCATTCGTCCACGGCCACGGCGGCATTCTGTTGGAGAGCCTCAAAATGCACGCGTTCCACATAGGTCTCCAGCCGGATGATCGATTCTTCTGGTTCACATCCACCGGTTGGGTCATGTGGAACATCTTGCTCAGTGGACTCCTGCACGGGTCCACCATTGCACTCTTCGATGGCAACCCCGGTTACCCCGACCTCAATCGCATCTGGCGCTTCGCCCAGGATGCTGGCATCACCGTGTTCGGTACGAGCGCAGCGTTCCTCACGGCCTGCAACAAGGCCGAGCTTACCCCTTCGGCCAATTTCGATCTGAGCCGCATCCGCCATCTCGGCTCCACCGGATCGCCACTTCCGGTTGAGGGATTCGCCTGGGTGTACCAGCACGTGAATCCCAACCTCTGGCTCGGCTCGATCAGCGGCGGCACAGACGTGGTCTGCGGATTCGTCGGTGGCAGTCCGCTGCTACCGGTCCGCGCCGGCGAGCTCCAGGCTCGCTGCCTGGGCGTCAACGTCCAGTCCTGGGATGACGCCGGTAAGCCACTGATTGGTCAGATGGGCGAGCTGGTGGTGACCGAGCCAATGCCGTCCATGCCGCTGCGCTTCTGGGGTGATGAGGGCGATCAACGCTACCACGAGAGCTACTTCGACGTCTTCCCTGGAGTCTGGCGCCACGGCGACTGGATCGAGATCACCGATCGCGGCACGGCCATCGTGTACGGCCGCTCGGACGCCACCCTCAATCGTCTCGGCGTACGCATGGGCTCAAGCGAGATCTACAGCGCCGTCGAATCAGTCCCCGAAGTGCTCGATAGCCTGATCATCGGCCTCGAGCTTCCCCACGGCGGCTACTTCATGCCGCTTTTCGTCACCCTCCGAGAAGGCGTACTTCTGGATGACGATCTCAAGACCGCGATCAAATCGCAGATCCGCACATCGCTCTCCCCGCGCTATGTCCCGGACGAGATCTACGCCGTTTCAGAGATCCCCAGAACGCTGAGCAACAAGAAGATGGAAGTCCCTATCAAGAAGCTCTTCATGGGTTTGCCACTAGACAAGGTGGCCGACTTGGACGCCGTGCAGAACCCTGCGGCGCTAGAGCACCTGGCAAGGCTGGCGGCGGACCTTGACCTGTACGGAAGGTGATGCTGGTCTCTATCCGCGACTTTGAACTTTGGCCTTTTTGAGGCAGCGAGGAGACCCCACCCCTCCCCGCTTCAGCAGGGAGGAGCAGGAATTGGGGAGATTGTGCGCGAAGGGCCGCTCTCGGGGACGAATTTCTCTCACTCCCGGTCCCTCCCTGCCGAAGCGGGGAGGGCTGGGGTGGGGTCCCTCCGCGCTCCAGACAATCAATCTCGCAGAAGCACTCTCAGTAACACCACCCAAAGGAGGAATTACATGTCCGACAGACTCTCAACCGTCAAAGCCCTGACCTTCGACGTCTTCGGCACGGTCGTGGATTGGCGCAGCAGCATCACCCGTGAAGGCGAGGCGCTCGCCAGCCGACTTGGCATCCAGGGAGTCGACTGGGCCGCGTTCGCGTCCGCCTGGCGAGCTAAATATCAGCCCGCGATGACGCGCGTGCGCTCGGGCGAGCGGCCCTGGACCAAATTAGACGATCTCCACCGCGAGAGCCTGGAAGAGACGCTCGCCGAGTTCAAGATCACCGGACTCAGCGAGGATGAGCGGGACAATTTCAACAGGGCCTGGCACCGCCTGGACCCGTGGCCGGACTCCGTGCCCGGACTCACCCGGCTCAAGCAGAAGTACGTCCTCGCCACGCTGTCCAACGGCAACGTCGCGCTCATGGTGAACATGGCCAAACGCGCCGGCCTACCCTGGGACGCCATCCTCGGTGCCGAAGTCGCCCACCATTACAAGCCGCAGCCCGAGTGCTACCTTACAACCGCCGCGCTCCTCGGCCTTGAGCCCGAAGAGTGCATGATGGTCGCCGCCCACAACAGCGACCTCAAAGCCGCCACCAGCCTCGGCTTCCGCGCCGCCTTCGTCCCCCGCCCCACCGAGCACGGCCCCGGCCAGACCACCGACCTAAGCCCAGCGCAGGAGTGGGATGTGGTGGCGGAGAGCTTCGAGGATCTGGCGGGGAGGCTTGGGTGTTGAAGCGCGGAAGCAAACAAGGCCATTTCAGGACAGCGTTATCAGTCAAGCCAGACTTATAGGGCCGTGCGCGTAGAACCACCGTGCTTGGTAGCCTTGGCCGCATCCGAACCTTCTGGGCTCGTCGCGTGAAGGTCGCATCGGTCGCATCGATTCGCCCACAGATACGCCTCTCCGGGAGACCAGAGAAGACATCATGGAAGATGTCAGATCTCCAAGTTGAGCAAGCGACTTTTGAATGTGTTTCAACCAACCCTGTGAGTTGAAGCGATGCATCACGACCGCCGACGATAGCTCAATCACAGCTGGCGGGACATTCACCGGATCCTGCGACGCAATAACGACTGAAACACCCTTGTGGCGCATCTCGCGTATGACTTCAACGACCTGACCGATGAGTGTTCCCCCCATGTATTTGTGGGCTTCATCGAAGACGATTAGCTTGTTGAACGCAGCTTCGCCCAAGCCAGCGCCGGAGAATACGTTCAACATTGCGACAAAGAGCCCGAGGGCCTGTTCTTTTTCGACAAATTCATCTCGCAGATCGACGATGATCAACCTGCCGGGTTGCATCAGGGTTCGAAGTGATCGACTATCGTCGATGAAGCGACTGGCGAACTCAGTTCGGGCTCCTGTGAGAAGCCGCTGCCCTTCGGATAGCGGCGCCTCAGCCAGCGCCGCCTGGATGCCTTCTAGCGAAAGATTTGCTCGCTGCTTCCGCATCAACTCATTGACTAGCTTGAGGTAGAGCGCATCGCTGCCGGTTGTACCCACGAGAAAGCGCCAGTCCGCCACAGTGAGCTCAGCGCTAGAAAATGCGATTGGCTCAATAGTTACGCCCGGAAACTCTTCCCGCCGCTGCTCCATGGTGTCAGCCGTCGTGAGCACGACCATATCCTGAAGTGCCCGCGGCGAGCTTCCCCATTCTGCAAGTGCCGCTATTTCGTCTGGCTCATCGTTCGGCCGAATCATGCCTCACAAACTCTGGCGGGTAATCCTGGGTCTGGTGATAGTGAAAAACCACCGCGCCCAACGGCCGAGGCAACTGGTTCAGCCCAGGTATGGGTGTCGTTGCCATTTCCAGAACGGATCCGACCGTATAACTCTTGCCGCTCCCCTGCACGCCAAAAACGGACAGTGTGTTGCATCCATTGAGATCCATCGCAATCCGTCGATCGGGGTCAGCGGCGACCGAGCCCAACAGACCGAATTGAGCGGTCGGTCGGGGCTCTCCGATAAGGACGTCGTAGCTGGGCGACTCACCTTCCTGTTGATCCTCATGCTTAGAGCTGGAACAGTCGGTCGGTAGCCCCGCCTCCGAGTCTCTCGTCAACGCTTCGGGGACTCAGTTTCGATCCGACTTCCTGATGCGGCACTGGGCGTGCGAACCTAGAAGAGCATCCCTCATAAGGCTGCGTGATCTCATGTTGCGCTCTTTTGCTCTGGCGTCGCGGCCACCGACTTTACGGCTGGCGGATCATTCCATGCAGGCACTGCCGTCCACCGTGACGCTCACGTTCCCGAGTCCCAGATTGCCTGTTATTCTGAGCCGAGCGAAGGATCATCCCCGTCTGAATCCAGGAGACGGAGGAAACGGATCCTTCTCTCGCTCAGGACGACAGCGGCGCGAGTGCTGGAAAGAGTCGTGGCTCCGAGGCTTCCCAGAGACAATTGGGGTCAATCGCGGATAGCGATGGCCTCTGCCAGGCAAGGACGTTGAGAACTGCGATAAGTTGGCCCCCGATGTCGGGGAGGGCTCCTCGTCCCTCGGGATGACAGGGCTAGCGAGGAAGCCATTGACGTAGAGCGTCCAAGGGTTCATCGCCCCGCGCCATTTCATTCTCAGTCTCAATCTGAGAGACTGGCCTCATGAGCGTTCCTTCCCAGCTGATTGCCTCACCGGCCGCTACGTCGAGCTCCGTTACGTCCGATCCCCTCTGGTACAAGGACGCCGTCATCTACGAGGTCCACGTCCGGGCGTTCTTCGACAGCAACGGCGACGGCATCGGCGATTTCCCGGGGCTGATTCAGAAGCTGGATTATCTGCAGGACCTGGGCGTTACGGCGATCTGGCTGCTGCCGTTTTATCCGTCGCCGCTGAAGGATGACGGATATGACACCGCCGACTACACCGCCGTGCATCCTTCATACGGGACGATTCGGGATGTGCGGACGCTGGTGCGGGAGGCGCATAAACGCGGGCTGCGGGTCATCACGGAGCTGGTTTGCAATCACACGTCGGATCAGCATCCCTGGTTTCAGCGAGCTCGACTTGGCGGAGCCCGGCAGCCCCTGGCGCGATTTCTACGTCTGGAGCGACACGCCGGAGAAGTACCAGGACGCGCGCATCATTTTTACCGATACGGAGACGTCCAACTGGTCGTGGGACCCGGTCGCGCACGCCTACTACTGGCATCGGTTCTACTCGCATCAGCCCGATCTGAACTTCGAGAGCCCGCGCGTTCGCAAAGCCATCATCAAGGCGCTCGATTTCTGGCTGAGCATGGGCGTGGATGGGCTCCGACTTGGATGCCGTGCCGTATCTCTTCGAGCAGGAGGGCACCAACTGCGAGAACTTGCCCAGAACGCACGAGTTCCTGAAGGAGCTTCGCCAGCACGTTGATGCGCATTACCAGGACCGCATGCTCCTGGCCGAAGCAAACCAATGGCCGGAGGATGCCATTGCCTATTTCGGTGATGGCGATGAATGCCACATGGCCTTCCATTTCCCCGTCATGCCGCGGCTGTTCATGGCCATCTACCAGGAAGACAGCTTCCCGATCATCGACATCCTCGCTCAGACACCTTCGCTGCCCGATAGTGCCCAATGGGCCCTCTTTCTTCGGAATCACGATGAGCTGACTCTGGAGATGGTCACCGACGAAGAGCGCGACTACATGTATCGCATCTATGCCCACGATCCGCAGATGCGCATCAACATTGGCATTCGCCGCCGGCTAGCGCCGCTGCTCGGAAATAGTCGACGGCGCATCGAGCTCATGAACGGTTTGCTCTTCTCGCTGCCCGGGCACACCCGTGCTCTATTACGGCGATGAGATCGGCATGGGCGACAACGTTTACCTGGGCGATCGCAATGGCGTGCGCACACCGATGCAGTGGAGTGCCGATCGCAACGCCGGATTCTCACGAGCGAATCGACAGCAGCTCTATTTTCCGGTCGTCTCAGATGCCGAGTACCACTACGAAGCGATCAATGTGGAGGCGCAGCAGAAGAACTCACATTCGCTTCTCTGGTGGATGAAGCGTCTCATCGCCCTCCGCAAGCGCTATCGCGCTTTTGGCCAGGGTTCGCTCGAGTTCCTTCGCCCCGGGAATCGCCGCATTCTGGGGTTTGTCCGTGAGTACGATGGCGAGCGCATCCTGGTTGTCGCGAACCTGTCGCGTTTCGTCCAGCACACGAACCTGGATCTCAGCCGATACAAGGGCGCCATACCCACCGAGATGTTCGGACAGGTTGCCTTTCCGATGATCGAAGACGTGCCGTATGCGCTGACACTGGGGCCTCACGAGTTTTACTGGTTCACGCTAGGCCCGCCAAAAGCTGACGACGCGGTGCTTCCGTGGGATAGCGCCTTGCCAACGCTCACCGTCTCGGCAGGTCTGGATTCTGTGCGCGAGCTCCTCGCGGTGCGTGCTGTGAGCTCGGCCCTGTCGCGCTTCCTGCAGCATCAGCGTTGGTATGGGGCGGCCACACGCAAGCTTAGCCAGATCGCCGTGCGGGAGACGCTGGCGCTTCCAGGCCTTGCATCTGATGCCGCGCTTGTAGTGATCCGCGCAAGCTTCACCGATGGAGCTGAGCAGACGTATCTGCTTCCGATCTCGATTGAGCGTGGCGAGCGGGCCGAGCGCCTTGTCGCCGAGAACGACCCAAGCATCATTGCGCGGATTGTCGAGCGAGGACGCGATGAGCCGCTGGTTCTGCTGGATGCCGCATCGAATCCCGCGATCCACACATCGCTGCTCCGAGCGATTCGTGCGCGTCGCCCCCTGCTAGGCAAGGACGGCCGAGTCATTGCCACGTCCGGCTCCGAGCTCCAGACGGTGATCAGCCAGGCGACAGAGCCCCTTGATCCAGCCCTCATGTCCGTGGAGCAAAGCAACTCCGCGATCCGCTTCAGCGACCGGCTGTTTCTCAAGCTGATCCGCCGCCCCGCCACGGATATCAACCCGGAGATTGAGATCGGCAGGTTCCTTACCAGGCACGAGTTCCGTCACAGTCCCGCGGTGCTCGGTGCGCTGGAATATCAACAAGACTCGCAGCCCGCCATGGCGCTGGCGATTTTGCAGGAGCACCTGGAAAATCAGGGCAATGCGTGGTCATACACACTGGATGAGCTGGGACGATTCTTCGAGCGGGTCGTCACACGGGGAGCCGATGAGCTTGGTGCAGTACCCACGGTAGGGAGCATCCGCGACCTCGCCGACCAGACGCCACCGGACATCGTGTACGAAACAATTGAGGCCTACCTGGAGACGGCTCGAATTCTGGGCGAGCGCACCGCGGAGCTTCACCTGGTGCTTGCATCCGATTCACGCGACCCCGCGTTTGCCCCTGAGCCAATCTCCGCGCACTATCAGCGATCGCTCTATCAATCAATGCGCAGTCTGCAGCTCAATGTCTTCGAGGCGCTCAAACAGGCTCAATCCGGGCTACCCGATGAGCCGCGGTCACTGAGTGAAAGCGTACTCGAGAAGAGCGGCCAGGCCCTGTCCCTGTTTGGCGAGATCCGTGGCCGCCGATTCGGCGGCCAGAGAATACGAGTCCATGGTGACTATCACCTGGGTCAGGCGCTCCGCACCGGTTCAGATTTCGCCATCATCGATTTCGAGGGGGAGCCTGCTCGGCCGGCGAGCGAGCGTCGCTTGAAGCGATCTCCATTGCGTGACATTGCCGGGATGCTGCGCTCGTTTGACTACGCGACACGAGTGGCCCTGACTACGGGGATCGAGGGCGGAGTGATTCGCCCGGAAGACGCCGAGCCGCTCAGCCCATGGGCGCAATTCTGGTCCGATTGGGTGTCAGCCACGTTCGTGCGCTCATATCTCGATATGGTGGACGGCTCTCCATTACTCCCCGCCGCGGACGAGCAATCATTGCTGCTGAACATCTTCCTACTGGAAAAGGCGATTTACGAGCTGGGATACGAGCTGAACAACCGCCCGAGCTGGTCGCACATCCCGATGCGAGGAATCCTCAATCTGCTTGCCTCATCTGAGCTCACGCGGTGAGCTATAGCCTGGTCATCGCCTACGACGGCTCTAGCGCGAGGCGAATGGCCTCGATCCGGGCAGTGCCTTCCGAGAGCGTTGGAATGACAACGCCGCCCTCATCAAATTCATTCCAGGCGTAGAGGAGCATGACTCGCTCTTCTTCTCGCGTGGCGTAGGTATTGACCCAATCAATGCCCCTTCGCACATGCTGTGTGATCTCATCGGCGGTGGGTGGCGCGTACCAGGATTGTTTCCCGCCATAGCTCGATTGCCAGAGAGGGTCATCCATACGAGGGCGGGGATCCCATCCCAGATTGAGCAACGGAACCACGGCGCGGCCAAGTGTGTGCTCACGCTCCCAGAACGATTGGTTGGCTTGCGCCAGCGATGCGAAGGGAAGCTCGCGCTGACCCTCGAATCCGTGAGCCGTGTAAGCGCTGAAGGCATCGAAGCCGAGCTCCGGCGCATCCGCCGTGGCGTTCTGCGCGACGAAGAACGGCGCGCCTATCCCGTGCTCCACAGTTCGCGACTCAAGCAGGCCCAATGCGGAACGGGCTTCTTCCGGAGACGGGAATGTGGTGATGAACGACGCAATATCGTAGATAAAGACCAGCGGGCGATCCTGCCCCACCCGCGTATAGCGAGGGTCTTCGAAATGGGAGATAAGCTGATCCGCGAATTCGGACCAGGTTGATGGATCACCCACGTGTGATCCCTGGAGGATCAATGCGAAGCCAGGTGGAGCGTCTTGCGGTGCGGCCAGGTACCGCTTGAGTCCATAGTTGTACTTGTCGAACTCGGTGCTCCGCTCATCGTAATAGCAGAATGCCCAAAAGCTGAGGCCGGCGCGGCGCGCATACTCGATCTCTCGGAGCATCACGTCCTGGCGATCACCCAGTATCTCCACGTCGCTGGCATGCGTGTCGACGCTGGCATAGAACGGAAGGCGACTCTGCCACTGCGGATCATCGAGGTTTTCCGCCCATTCACTTCCGCTAAACCAACCGCCCCAGCGGATAGCGCCCACCAGCGGAGGGGGCTTACCGTTCGACACGTCGATGTGCTCGTCATCTGCCAGCGCGTCATGTAGCGGACGTCCGGGGGTTGATACTGTTATGAGCCCGAGGAATAGAGCGGCCAGCAGTCTCAGGATCTTCCGGTGATGGAGCACCGAACAGCATTGCCCCGTCATCGCGAAGTCGGCAGCGGCCGAGCGCCCTGGAAAGAAAGTAGGTGGAGGCTCAAGGGAAATACGTGGCGCCGCGCGACGCGCCGGTAAAAAACGGGTCGGTCACGCGGGTGAGGAGAGCTGGGCGCACCACCTGAGTTCGAATCGCTTCACGGGCGATTCCGCATCAGACAACAGTCGCTATCGCGATGGCCGCTTAGCCTAGCATGTGCACGTTTTCTGCAACAAGACGATCGACGTGGGTACCCGGGGCCTTCGGCCCGACCGGATCCGAAGGCGCCCTGCCGAGGCCTATCGCGGAGACGTAGTGGCGTCCCTTAACGGGTGCCATAAAGAAATCCACCTTGCGATCGGGAAATTGCGACCCAGGTGACGTCCGAAAAAGGGGCGCCACCTGGGTCACCGTGTACCAAGCCAAACATGCCCCGGCCAGGACGGGGCAGGACGCCCGCAGTCCCAGTCCTACGTTGGCGAACCTTCTGAGTCAGAGTCAACGTTGATCGTGATGGTGACTCGACCCTGCCTGCCGCTCCGTCCTCCAAATGAGAGTGGCGGCGTCCGTCCGAAGGATGAATGGTTTCCTGTTATTGCCAATGAGCCGGGAGCGGCAAAGGTTTGAGCGGGACGGACGGATGACGACAGACTAAAGCTCCTTGGAGCGGGAGCTATGGCGCCATTCGGAATGTATTCAGACGGCGCTTCTGGCGGGGCGGGAATCGCTACTGGTGTCAAAAAGACATAACACTGAATCCACTCAAACTCCCAGCCGTAGTTGCCCGTACCCAGCTCGGACCAATTTGTGGTGTAGAAATGATCGCCAATATCAGCGTTCCAGTATCGGTACAGCGGCACTGCGCCAGCCAGTGGAGCGGGCAGCACGTAGCACTGGATCTTTTCGAAGTCCCACCCCCACGCTCCGTTGCCCAGCTCGTTCCAGTCCGTGGTGTAGAAGTGATCGCCCCATGGATAGCTCACGTATCGATAGAGCGGCACGGTTCCGGGGCGCGGCGTTGCAGACGCATAGCAGGTGATGCCCTCGTAGATGTAGCCGTAATTTCCGTTGCCCAGCTCGTTCCAATCGGTCGTATAGAAATGGTCGGTAGCTCCCGGACTCATGTAGCGATGCATCGGCACGGCGACAGTCGGGATATTGAGGCTCTGGATCGCCTGCTGGAGGTCTGGTCGATTGCCAATGCGCTGGGTGGCCGGACGGCCGGTCGCATTCTGCTGGGCCGAGCCGGTGGTTCGCAGGAGATTTCGCGCGGCAGCCGGCGTAAGCGGTGTTTGAGCGTGGGCTCGCAGCACACCCTGGATACAGGCGAGCGACCCCACAATGATCGGCGACGCGCTGGATGTGCCGCTAAACGTGTCCGTATACCAGAGGTCCTCGTCCGGTCCGCCCTGAAAGTCGCCGTAGCCACACGTTGTGACCTCGCGCCCCCAGCCCTGTGCATCGATCATCGCGCCGTAATTGGAGAAGTCGAGTCGTGACCTGTCAGGACCGTGATTCCTGCCGTGGGTCCCCGGTGGTGGTGCGCCCGCGCCTACGACAATCGCCCCGGAGTCCGCGGTGGATCGACGGAACGGATTGGACCAGCTGGCCGGAAAGCCCAGACCGGGTGTGTCGTATATCGCGTCGTCCAGGTCCTCGGCACCATTGCCGGCGGCCTCAACGACCACGACGCCGCGAGCGACGGCGTACTGAATGGCCGCGAAGTCATCGGGCCACCACTCTACGGCGATGTAGCCGCGCTGGTCCGAGCGAAGCTGAAAGTTGAAACGCGGACCTGGACGATGCAGCTCGATCAAGATGACGTCGCCCGGATTGAGCCGGTCGGCAGCCTGTCGAATGGCCGCGGCGGAGCCCAGCGCGCCGAAGATGGAGATGGCTCGCACGTGGGCTTCCGGCGCGATTCCCGTGATGCCCAGACCGTTATCGTCTCCTCCGATCTCGCCAATCACCGCGGTCCCGTGGTTGCGCCACACGATGTCTGTTGACTGAGTGCCGCCCACTACGCCTCCCTGGTTCTGGAGGAGATCCTCATGGGAAAAGCGCCAGGCGCCCTCGATATCAATGACGCCCACATTGGCCCCACGACCACCAGGATGGGTCCAGGCGTGGAGCGCATCGACTCCGCCGGGGGCGGCCTGAAGATAGATCTGCCGCGAAGTAAGATCAGCCGTGGCCGGAGGCGGCGGCTCCGGCGATGGCAACATGTCATTGATTTGGGGCGGCGCAGCCGGCGGCTTTACGTAGGCTGCTTCAACCGTGTCGAGCGCGCGCAAGCGCTCGGCGAGCGTCTCGAGCTGATCGTCCGCGGCCTGCACACGATAAAACGCCGAAAGGTGCGGAGTACTTGTTCCGAGCGACTCAAGGGCTGGCGCTCCGGGACGGGGCCGCCCTTCAGTCAAGCCAAAGAGTTTCTGAAGGGTGGCGCCATATTCCTGAAGTACCGCGTTGAGGGGCGCAGCTTCTTCGGGTGTCTCTGTGGGTCCGACGCCGAGTGATTCCAGCGGTCCGTCTTGCTGAGCGGCGATGACCACCAGCTCGCGCTCCGAATGCCCGCCTCCCACGCTGGACTGCTCAGTATGAGTGTTGTTCGCTCGTCGACCTCTTGGCGATCGTCGCTCTGCCATGGCTCCGCCTACCTCCTGTTGGTTCTTCGGGGGATCTCACGGCAATGCCTCGGGTGGCTTCATGTATGCCGCGTCCACGGCCTCGCATGCGTTCAGTCGTTCGATCACGCGCTGGGCCGTGCTGTCATCCGGGACGTCCACGGTGAAGTATCTGGATAGCTCAGCATCAGCGACGCCAGGGTGCATGGCCTTCAGCGCCACGCCAAGCTCGTCCGCGGTGCGCAAGACATCGCGGGCGGCGTCATTGGGTGGCGACTGCTGCTGAAGCGACGGCGCCGTGTCTGCTTGGACAAGAACGGTTATGCGCGCCACGGTGCCGGCTCTCCGTGCGTGATTGGAATTCCCGAATTCGACGACAGGAGGCTATCGAGGAGCACCATGGCTGTCAAGAATCAGTTGGGGCTCCTGAACGCATACTGGAGAAGTGTCCTGGAGTGCGGCGTGCGGAGCGCCGCTTTGGATGGCCGTGACATCGTTGACACAAGTTGTGGGGAAAAGTGAAGGCGGCGCTCCGCACGCCGCACTTCAATGCGCTTCGCACGGTGACCTGCTATTTCACGTATTCGTCTTGGCTTACCGGTGCGTCAGGTAGCTCTCGATCTAGCGACTCTCGGTATTTCAAGCAGCCTCGGAGAAATTGAGGCCACGGAGGCACCGCAATGTTGTCGGGCATGGGCTCGGGCAGCAATCCCCAGAGCTGTGGATGGTGCCAGCAGAGTTGCTGGCCGCTGCTGTCGCGATGCTCTCGAATGCCTGCCCGGAGCCGTCGCGCCTCTGAAATGAGCTGATCGCGCGACATGCCTTTGAGATCCTCGTCGAGGCTCCCATCGGCTGTCCGAGCTGGATGTCGTCGGGTGTAGTCGAGATTCCGCGGAGCGATCGTTGTCCGAGCTCATGAACAACTGGAAGCACAATGCTTGCCATTTACCGAAGATCGGCAGACGATGGGCGCTGTTCTGCAGGGACGAGCGCCGAATCGCATCGAGTCTCGTAGTGCAGGCAGCTCGCCATCACATGCGACTTCTCGATCTGCCCCGTTACGGCACGGTATTGACGACACTACGATCTCTCGACGGATTTGGCGCGGAGATGCGCTCGCTCGCCCTGCCGGCCAAAGAGACTGAGAACTTCGACTGGTTGCGTGTCAGCGCTGCAGAACCCGTGCGGGACTCGCGTATCGAACTCCGCCGCCTCACCCGGTGCGATCACGAGATCGTGATCTCCAAGCACAAGGCGGAGCTGGCCACTCAGGACGAAGAGCCATTCATATCCCTCGTGCGTCTTTCGGTCCGGCGCGCGTGGCGGGCGAGCTCCCGGAATGATGAGCTTGTAGGCCTGTACTCCCCCGGATCGACGAGTAAGCGGCACCATGGTCATCCCATTACGGACGATGGGCCGCGGATTGACGCGTGGGTCGCTAGTGGGCGGTGCGCCAACGAGCTCGTCGATTTGAACGCCGTGAGCCTGGGCCAATGGCAGAAGTAGCTCCAGGGTGGGGCGTCGCTGTCCGGATTCCAGGCGTGAAAGCGTGCTGACCGAAATGCCCGTGGCCGCGGAGAGATCCATGAGCGTGGTCTCGCGCTCTTGACGTAATGCCCGCAGCCGCGAGCCAACGGCGTCCAATACCGTCTCGATATCGTCATTCATGCCAATATTTTGCCATATTGGCAAAATAACTTGCAGTTGCGGTCACTTCGAAGGATCATGTCAGTGGAGGTCATCATGACCCAGAAGCTGACAGAGACCTTTTCAAACTCGTATGACGTGGCGGTAGTTGGTGGCGGCGCCGCCGGGTTGAGCGGCGCACTGGTCCTGGCCCGAGCGCGCCGCTCCGTAATCGTGATCGACGGCGCTTCGCCGCGAAACGCACGCGCCGACGGCGTGCACGGATTCCTTACTCGCGACGGTATGAGTCCGTCGGATCTCGTCCAAACCGGGCACAAGGAAGTTGCGCGCTACGGCGGTCACCTCATCAATGCCCATGCCGACTCCGCCCGCCGCACAGCAGAGGGGTTTGAGGTGACCCTCGACGATGGCAGACGCCTCACCGCCAGACGCCTGTTGGTGACCACCGGCCTGGTCGACGAGCTACCGGATGTGCCAGGAGTACGGGAGCAGTGGGGGCGGGATGTGCTGCACTGCCCGTACTGCCACGGTTGGGAGTTCCGCGATCGCGCGGTGGGGATTCTCGGCACCAGCGCCATGGCTATCCACCAGGCGCTACTGTTCCGGCAATGGACATCCGACCTCGTATTCTTCGCCCACACCGCGCCTGAGCTCACTCCTGATCAGGCCGAGGAGCTCGCCGCACTCGGCATTCAGGTCGTTTCTGGCTTGGTCGAGTCGCTCGAGGTGGTCGATGGACGTCTGAGCGGCGTGCGCTTGCAGGATGGCACAATAGTCGCCCGCCAGGCACTTGTCGTGTCACCGCGGTTTGTTGCTCAATCGCAGGTTCTGACTTCTCTCGGAATTGAGCCGACTGATCACCCGATGGGCATCGGAGCATTCATTGCCGCGGATGCCTCGGGCCTGACCGCTGTCCCGGGCGTATGGGTGGCTGGCAACGTCACCGACCTCAAGGCTCAAGTCGTCACTTCCGCGTCTGGCGGAGTCGTCGCAGCCGCTGCCATCAATGCCGACCTTGTTGCCGAAGATACTCAGCGCGCCGTCACCGCGTATCGGAGCCAGTATGTCGCAGCATGAGCATCACAACGAACAGCATAGCGACACCGATCCCAGCGCCTTCTTTACGCAGGAATTCTGGGATGAGCGCTATAGCTCCGCGCCCATGATCTGGAGCGGGAATCCGAACATTCGCCTCGTTGAGCAAGCGTCGGGCCTTACTCCTGGAGCTGCGCTGGACGTTGGGAGTGGCGAAGGGGCCGACGCCATCTGGCTGGCCTCTCTAGGCTGGCGCGTCACCGGAGTCGATGTGTCGACCGTGGCGCTGGAGCGATCCGCGATGCGGGCTGCCGAGGCCGGTGCGGAGACTGCAGGGCGTATTACATGGAAGCAGGCAGACATTCTGACGTGGGAACCGACTCCGAAGCAGTTTGACCTGGTGTCCGCGCAGTTCATGCAGCTGCCGGGCCCAGAGCGTGAGTCGCTGCATCGCCGACTTGCCGCCGCCGTTCGCCCGGGCGGATCGCTGCTCGTTGTGGGTCACCATCCTTCGGACATGGAGACTTCCGTGCGGCGGCCCAAGGTTCGCGATCTGTTTTTCACAGCCGAGCAGATTGCGGAAATCCTGAATCCAGCCGAGTGGGAAATCATCACCGCTGGAGCGCCAGCCCGCGAGACCACGGACCCCGAAGGACGAACGGTGACGATCCACGATACGGTGTTCCACGCGATGCGTCGGCGATGATCGCTCACCTCTCAGGGGACACACCGTCCGCCCGGTTCGTTCGCCCTTCCGTCCGCCTGTCATGCCGAGGCACGAGGGATGACAGGCGGACATCGGTAGCCATTGATGCTGAGTCGCCCACCGCTTCGAGCACGGAGCTCTCCTGACCTCCGGGAGATCCCTCGTGCCCCGGCATGACACTGCGCCTCGATAGCCGCCGCTGTTCATGGCGTGTTGGTGCGCTCGAGCGCATGGCGTATCTCAGGACGAGGACAGCAGGTGCGCGAGAAACGCTCGACGGACCTCTGACGCGCCTCGCAAGCTGGGCTCGATGATGTTTGTGTACCAGGAAGGGATCGCCGGTCAGGAAGTGCGCGTGCAAGTCCACCAGGCTGCCGTAACGGCTCGCTAGCTGCGCGATCTTGTCGTTCATGTTCCGATGGTTTGTTCGGGCCAAGGCCGGGTCTACGCCGAGGAAGTTGTTGCGATCGTCTCCGAATGTCGGGTCATAGACATTGCCAATCAGGACGGGGCGGATTGGCAGTGCTCGCAACCAGTCATCAAACGCTCGAGTGAACGCCTCGATGCCAGGTCCATTGTCTGAAATGAGTCCACCGAGGAGGTCGTTGCCGCCGACGGTTACAAGGGCCACGGCCTGATCATCAATCCCCAAGCCCTCCACTTGCCAGGCGAGGCCACGAACGGTGGCTCCGTCGCGCGCTCGATGCTCGAGCCGTGCGGGGCCGCGCGAGCTCAGATCCTGGCCCCTGAACTCGGGGAAACGCTCATCGTCATTCTGGACGATAAGCTGCCCTGGGTTGAGCCCAAAGCTGTTGTATCGCCCACAATCAAGAATGGAATCTCCAAACGTGATGAGCAACATGGTTTCCGCCTCCCGGAATCGGCGCTGAGGATTGCACGCAACCGCGCCGAGAGCCAGCGCTCCCATGAGTAGTCGCCGTCGTGTAAGCGTGCCTCGTGTCACTACGTCGCGAGCGTGAGCCTGCACGATGCGGGCCGCGTGCTCGCCGCGACCTACGGAGCCTATATTGGCAAGAACCAGTCGAGCGCCTCGCGGGCGATGTCTGGCGGAACCGTGTGCGGGCCGTCGAACTCGTGATAGGTCACATCGTAGCCAGCTTGTTTGAGCATTGGGACAATGCGTCGACTGCAGGCATCTATCGGCAGCACGCTATCCTTCGTCCCGTGCGAGACATACAGGCGCGGTGAGCCCCGTTGGGCCGCTGGCGAAGCAAAGCCTGGCGAGAACGCAAGGACATGATTAAAGAGGTCGCCGTTCGTCAGACCGATGGAGAGCGCATACGATGCACCGTCGGAGAAGCCGCCGACTGCCAGGCGGTTCGGGTCGATGGCGTACTGTTCGAATGCTCTGGTCAACGCCTGGTCAATGAAGTCGATATCGGGGCCGTAATTTCTGACGATCATGTCCCACGTTCTCCCGCGCGACGCGGGCGAGAGCAAGATCAAGCCGGTTTCGTCGGCAAAGGTCTGGAGCGGGTAGAGGCCTCCTTGCTCGTTACCACCGGCCCCGTGCAGGCTCAAGACCAGCGGGGCCGGACGGTCAGGCTGGTACCCGGCCGGGACATAGATGAGAGCATCGCGCCCATCCGCCAGCCCAAGCGGGTGGAGTCCGATGGGTCCCTCTCTGATCGGCGGGGTTGGCCTGGCCCGGAGCCGCCCATCCTGCGCCGTCTCTCCGTCCGCTCTGCGCACTTGATTCCGTGCCATCTCGATACTTCCTCTTACAAGATCAGCGCACGCTGAGCTTAAAAGCGAGCCGATGCCTGCTAGGCCAATAGTGATCAACTGGCGTCGCGTGACCCGTGCACGAACCGACGGAATGAGTCGGACCACGGACATGGCACCAGCCTCCAGCTAGCCGAGTACGGCGTGGGGCGCGACGGCAAGCAATGCGCATGCCACGGCTGGTTCTTGCGGGTCTCACTCGGTGTGAGACGATCGCGAATCGTGGAGTGTAAGAAGCAAGGTCTATCCAGGATGAATGGTGGATGCTCGCCTCCCGGTGGGACGGCTGTTCTACCGGGCCGGTCCCGGCCTACACTGGTACACGGGCTGCGAGGGATGGTGCATGGAGAATACGCCTCGATACGGGTCAGCTCAGGCGACGGTTCCAGGTGTCGACGAGAGTTCCGGCGCCGCATCTGAGGTGACTGATGATGCGGGTCAGGCTGCCGCGGCGCTCGTCGGAGAGCACGCTGAGCGCGTTGCCCGATCTACAAACGCCGTCAATGCCCTGATTCACCTCTATCGGGGGGAGATGGGTCGCATGACGGCGTATCGGACACGACTCGATACGACGACCAATTGGGCCATCACGTCGTCGGCGTTGATTGGTACCTTCACGTTCGGCAATCAGCAAGTCCCTCACTCCGCGCTGCTGTTCGTGATGCTATTGAACCTGTTCTTTCTGCTCCTGGAAGCACGGCGATTCCGACACTATGAGACGAGCCGGGCGCGGGTGCAGTTGATGGAGCAAAACTTTTATCCGGAGGTACTGGAGCGGCCGGTGTCGCCTGACTGGACCGATCAGCTCCTGAGGAGTCTCTGCCCGACTGAACCTCTGGTAAGTGGCCTGACCGCGGTTGCCTGGCGGGTTCGGCGAAACTATCTCTGGATCTACTCCATCATCCTGCTCGCCTGGGTGACAAAGCTGGAGCTGGCTGGTGGACCAGATTTCGAGATAAGCCACTTGTTAGAACAGGCTTCAATCGGCTCGCTTCCGGGCTGGTTGGTCTGGGTGGTTGTGGCCTGCTTCTACACATGGCTGGTCTTCCTGGCATTGAGCGCCGGGCGGCGGTACTCCGCCCCCGAAGACTGGTAGCTCAGCGCGCCATGACTAATGGCACGCTCCCTGCTTTCGGCTCGGCGTTGCCAAACTAAGTCCCTCTTTCCCTACGCGAACGGGATGCCAGCGGAGAGGGAGCCCCGAGCGGAATGCTTGTCTGGCCCACGTTTGCGTCCGGCGCTGTGTCAATTCGCGCAAACGCGTAGTGTCGCTCTGCAAGCCCCGTCGCCTTGGTGCCGACTGCTCTCAGTGGTGTGCAGCGCTTTGGCGGGAGGAAACACAACGTACTGGTTCGGACAATAAAAACCTCAAAACGGAGCCCGCCTTGTTTGGTGAGCTGAGCGCTCAGCAGATGACCTTTCTCGTTATTCTGGTTCTGTCCTTCGGACTGCTTATTACCGAGTGGCTGCGTCCGGATATTGCGGCCGTGTTGATAGTCCTGGCCCTCGCCATAACCGGGGTACTCGAGCCGACCGAGGCGCTGAGCGGCTTTTCAAGCGAGCCGGCGATCGTCGTGGCAGGCATCTTTGTGCTCAGCGCGGGCCTTCATCAGACGGGCCTATCAGACATCGTCAGCAACTGGATTGGCCGACTGGCCGGGGGTGGCTGGGCGCGCGTGGTGATGGTGATCATGCCCGCGGTAGCTCTATTCTCGGCCTTCACTCATCACCTGACCACCACGGCAGTCATGCTGCCAGTGACCATGCAGCTTTCACGGGAGCGCGACATTGCACCGTCAAAACTCTTGATGCCACTCTCGTTCGCTGCCTCGTTGGGAACCAGCATCACAATCATTGGGGCGCCAGCCTTCCTGATTGCGAGCTTGGTGCTGCAGCAGTCGGGAAGACCCGGCCTTGGCATCTTCTCAATCGCTCCGATTGGACTCGCGCTCTCAGCCGTTGGCACGCTTTTCGTGCTGCTCTTCGGTCGCTTTTTGCTGCCGGATCGGCGGGGCGGAGAGGACGGCTCGGATCGATTCCGCCTGGGCGAGTATCACACCGAGATCGCGGTACTGAAGGATTCACCTCTCCAGGACAAGACCGTCCAGCAGGTTCAGGAGGATGACCGGTACGGGTTCAAGGTACTCACGCTGATCCGGCGGGGTCAGGAGGTAGACGGAGCGTCGAATGAACGGCTTCAGGCGGGCGATGTACTGCTGGCCCGAGCACCGGCCGATGACATCGTCACCCTACGGCTGGAGCCGGGTGTCGAGCTGCATCCGGTTGAGCAATACAGGCCGCCCAAGCAGAAGAACGGTTACTCAGAGAATGATCCGACAGAGAAGCTGGTGCAGGTTGTGGTAGCGCCGCGGTCAGAGCTGATCGGCCAAACGATTAGCGAGATCGATTTTCGCCGCCGCTACGGCGCGGTCGTGGTGGCGCTGTGGCGACGTGACTCACAGCCGCGCGAAGAGATGGCGCACCTTGCATTGCGTGAGGGCGATGTTCTGGTGCTCCAGGGTGAAGACGACGAGCTGGAGCGTGTTTCGGAGGATCGTGCGTTCCTGATGATGGTGCCCTTCCACGGCGAGGCGCGGTCGCGAAGCAAAGCACCAATCGCCGGTGCAATCGTTCTCGCAACGATTCTTGCGGCAGCGTTCAACGTGTTGAGCATCGAGATAGCGGGGCTGGCCGGTGCGGCGGCGATGGTCCTTTTACGTTGCGTCACCACCAATCAGGCCTATCGTGCCATTGATACGCGTATCTTCGTCTTTATAGCGGGTGCCATCCCGCTCGGCCAGGCAATGAGCAAGACAGGCACGGCAGAGCTGTTAGGCCGATGGCTCCAAAGCTTCCTCAGCGGGATGCACGAGGTGGTGCTCTTACTGGCGTTGTTCTGGGTGGTCGCCGTGCTCACTCAGTTCATGTCTGATTCCGCCACCACTGCCATCTTCGGCCCAGTAGCCGCGGCGCTGGCCGTGGCGCTCGGTCGGCCACCGGAGGCTTACGTGGTTACCGTTGCCATGGCATCAGTAGTAGCGTTCCTGACACCGATCGGTCACCACGGAAATCTCCTGATCTACGGTCCGGGACGGTACCAGTTCCGCGACTTCGTCAAGGTCGGGACGCCCCTGACGGTGCTTGCCAGCCTCGTGGTAGCGTTTATGGCCCCGATGATCTGGCGAACTTGACGCGGGCGGCGGAATCGAAGTGTGGTTGTTCCATCACTGGTCCGGAGGCTAACAAGTGAGAACGCAATCTGGACGCATCGTGTTCTGACTTCTCGGGCCGGTGGAGCGGCAGGCCGGTGAATCACCGACCAAGGGCTTCGCGTCAACCCGGCCGGTAATTTCAAGCACCGTTAATCGCAAACCTCAACGCCGTATGATTCAGCGTACCCGGGAGTGGCTCGTCCGGACGCAGGCGGCCGGGTGATAGAAGGCCAATCGTTCGGCCGTCGATCATTGCGCTCAACATGGCGGCGGCCATCATGAGAACGAGGTCGCGTCCGGGGCAAACCGCCGGGCCAGCGCTGAAGGGGACGAGCGGCCATCCATCAGCCGACTCGTTATCGAGCCACAGATCGGGTGTGAAACGATCGGCGAAGGGCAGACGAGCGTCGTCTCGATGAAAAAATGGTGCGAATATCGCAATACCGGTGCCCGCCGGAAGTGTCCCCGTTTCCCAGTGTGTTTCGGCGGTGGTCTGGCGCAGAATGATGGGCGTCGTGGGCCACAGGCGGACTGATTCGAGGACGCACGCTCGCAGATATGCCTGATCGTGGCGCGGCGACGAGTCGGAGCCGCGCATAGCCACTTGAGCCCGCTCGGCCGCGACTGGATGGGTGGCAAGTAGCGCCAGCGTCCGAAAGGTAGCAATCGCTCCGGCGTCAAATGCAAACAGCCAATGAGCCACCTGGTCCGCAGGGGCCGCGGTCGCGGATCCCGGCACGGCCGCGATGACCTCGGCCAGGCTGCCGGCCTCTGCTCGATCGAGGTACCGCTGCAATCGTCGATAGAAACGCTGTCGAAGTCGCGTCCGACGTGGCTTGAGGAACGCCCAGTTCGCGTCGGAGCGCAGCCGCGCAAGCATGTCAACGAGCTGCGCGTCATCGCGGGCATCCCTGCCCAGCACCACCCGCCGTACCGCGCGGAACCACGCGTCGATGAATGGATTCCAGGTGAGCTCTCCGAGATTCTGCACTTCGGCAAGCAGGCATTCTGCCTCCTCTGCAACCGCCGTAAAGAAGCTCTCAGCCAACCGATGGTAGGGTTGACCAAGCCCCAGCACTGTCTCGTTGAATTGGCGCCGTTCGGCCCGTTCCGGCCCCTGCGAGGTCAGCACGCTCCTCGGCTGGAAGTGCGCCAGGGAAGCTCGCTTCTCATCGGCCGCGGCTGCGAATGGCTCCGGAGTCTCTGTAAGGATCCTGCGGACGTGCTCAGGAGAGAGCACCAGGGCCCGGGGCCATCGTGATGGGGTGCGAAGGAGCAGCGGCCCGGTCCCGTACGTGTCCCGGAGCCGCTGCATACGATGCACGGCGCGTCGATCGAGATCGAGCCGCTCGGCCACCGCTACGACGGTCGGCCGGCGGATGATTACTCCGCGGGAAATGACAGGCACCAGCACTTCAGTGAAGACGGCCAGCGTCTCTCGCAGCGTGGCTCTCGGCACCAGCGCGTTCTCGGTAGATCTCGATGCTACTGCCATCATCGCTCCCCTGGACCAACGGGTGCCCTGCGGGAGGCAACATCCGAGCCAGGAGTGACGGTCCTGTGCGTAGGGGCCGTGGGCGTGCAGCCCAGCGCTATCCCTGGGACCGCGGGCGTCCCTCGAATTTTCGGGCTCCGTACAGTTCACCGAGGTCCGGTAACGGCGGGCATCGTGCCCGCCGTTACCGGACCTGAGATCACGCGATGCGGCCTCGACGGACGCGGGTACGGGCGGGACGCCCGTGGTCCCAGGGGCGCCTTACTTCTCCAACCAGGTGCTCTCCACGGGCCAGAAACCTGTCCCTGAGTGCGCCGCGAAGTTCTTTACATAGGGCTGCACGGCGCGGTAGATAACTGGCGTGTAAGTGGCCAGACCCATCGCATGCTCCGTCGTGTAGCGGACCGCCTCGCGTACGATCTCGCGCCTTTTCGCCGTATCCGGCTCGCTCCGTTGCGCCTCCAGCAAGCGGGTCACATTGGGGTCATCGACGCCGTAGTAGTTGCGCTGGGAGGCCGGGTGAAACGATAGATAGAGATAGGAGTCCACATCCGGCTGCACGCTGACGCCGCGCAGTGTGATGTCATAGGTATCGCGACGCGTCCGTTCCAGATATGCGGGCAGATCCATGGACTTCAATTCCAAGTTGATGCCGACCTTCTTGAGCTGGCTCTGGAAGAGCTGCATCTCCAGGATGTACCCCTCGCCGAAGCCATTCCCGGGATAGAGGAACTCCAGGTTCAGGCCGTTGGCGTGGCCGGCCTCGGTGAGGAGTCGGCGTGACTCGTTGAGATCGGTCTTGAGCATCTGACGCACTTCGTCCTGGCTGAATGTGTCCGGAAAAGCACCGTAGAGTGACCAGGAGCCCTTGCCGCCGGAGAATGTCTGGATGAATTCGTCCCGATCTATCGCGAGTGAGATCGCCTTACGCACGCGCTCATCGTTCAGAGGGGGCCGCCGCTCGTTCATATAGATCGCCTGAGCGGCAAGGCTCTGCTGCGGCATCAGTACCACGTCCGGCGACTCGCGCTTGAACTGCTCGGCCTCCTGGAACGTCATCGTGGTCGTCATATCAAGCTGCTTCGTCTTGAACGCGTTACTGATGCTCGCCAGGTCGCGGATGATAAGCCAGCGGATCTCATCCAGGTACGGCTTGCCTTGCTCCCAGTAGTTGGGATTCTTCTTCCAGATCCAACGTGAGCCTTTTTGCGATGACGCGACGTCGAGCTGGAAGGGGCCGCTGCCAACGATGCGATTGGCAAAGCTGCCGTCCTCGTCATAGATCTCACGCGCCAGAATCGGATTGTTAAAGGCGGCCGCGTAACTGAGAAATGGCGCGAACGATTTGGAGAAAGAGATCTTTACTGTCAGTGGATCAGGCGTCTCGATGCGCTCCATGCCTTCGAAGTAGGAAGCGAATTGAGCGGGCGGAAGCCCCTTGTCCTTGAACTCTCCCGTTCGCGACCAGTACTCGTAGCTGAACTTCACATCGGCAGACGTAAGGTCACGCCCATTCACCGGCGGAAGATTGGCGAATTTGAGTCCTTTGCGGAGATAGAAGGTGTAGCTGCGTGCGTCCGGAGAAACTTCCCAGCGTTCAGCCAGAGCCGGCTCGATCTCCAGCTCGCCAAACCCCACGTCAGGTCCATGCTTGAACCTGAGCAGACTGTCGTAGGCAAGTCCCGTTGCATGAAGTGCCCCTCGCTGCACGCCCGTGAGACTCATATCGAAGCTTGATGGGTCGTTGACCTCTTCGACGATGAGCGTTCCACCGCGCCGCGGCTCACCAGGGCCGCAGATGCGGCAGGTTGGACGGATTGCTGGCCCGCGCTACACGCGGCAAGCAGGAGTGAGATGAGCCCAATCAATGATTGAGCGGCGAATCGATTGGGCACTGCGGGGTGCCGGGCCGTGTCTCGTACTGGGGTCGACCTGTGTCCGTGCATGGAAGACTGAACCTCCGCGCTAGAGATGATCACCATGTGCCGAGTTGTGAGCGACCGATCCCAGCACGATAAGCCGCTGGCGTCTGGCCGTCAACGTCTCCAATGCATCGGCGCAAAACTGGGATCGCCGACATCCTGCCGCCCGGCCCTGGGGGTCGCCTCGTGGTCACCACAGCCACTGGAGTCCAAGGCATCTTCCGGCGGCCCTCGGGGGCCGGGCCGACAGGATGTCGGCGGTCCAAGTCAGTCTCAACGCGTGAAGTGCATTGACAGGCAAGTGAATACTTGCCTATAGTGAACACTGTGAGCGACGTCTACAAGGCGATCGCGGATGAGACCCGCCGAATTATTCTGGACGAGCTTACCGAGCGAAACGGTCAGACTCTGTTCGAAATTTGTGCGCGGCTCGCCACGAAGCACCAGCTTGCGCTCACGCGGCAAGCTATCTCACAGCATCTTGCGGTATTGGAGGAGGCAGGGCTCGTGAGTACTCGCCGCGAGGGTCGATATAAGTTCCACTACCTTGATACAGAACCAATCGAGATCATCGTGAAACGATGGCTTAACAAACCGTGAGGCTTGAATCGACATGCGAATGTTGATCAGTAGCGTCCTGGTGGACGATCAGGAAAAGGCGCTCGACTTCTATACCACCAAGCTGGGATTCATCAAGAAGACCGATATCCCGCTGGGTCAGTACCGTTGGCTCACCGTTGTGTCACCGGAAGACATGGATGGACACGAGCTGGTTCTAGAGCCCGATCAGCACCCGGCGGCAAAGCAGTTCAAGGCCGCGTTGCTGGAGGACGGTATCCCAAGTCGATCGTTTGCCTGCGATGACGTGGAACGTGTGTACGAGCGCCTTGTAAATGAGGGTGTCACTTTCACTCAGCCGCCAACTGAAATGGGGCCCGCGACGATGGCTGTCCTGGACGACACCTGCGGAAACTTGATTCAGATCGCCAGCCTAGCAGCCAAGTCGGAGCACGGTAACAACTGAGGAAAGCGAGACATGGGCGAACGTGAGCAAGCACTTCTCGAAGAAATCGCGTCCACTGAACGCGAGCAGCAAGGTGCAGCGTACAGGGAGCTACTAGAGCTCACCTCGAAGCCCGTCGACTGGGCATACCAGGCGTGGGACCAGCTGTTCGCGGCGCTCCGATCCAGGGACAATCGACTTCGTTCGATCGCAGCTCAGCTCATCTCGAACCTCGCGGCACGAAGCGATCCCGAAGGGCGCATCCTGAATGGAGCTTCCGGATCTCCTGGCCGTCACTCACGATGAGAAGTTCGTCACCGCTCGACATGCGCTTCAGTCGCTCTGGGTCATTGGGCTCGCCGGGGATGCGCAGCGGTCGGTCATTGTAGAAAGCTTCGCGACGCGATTCGACGAGGCGGGCTCGGAGAAGAACGGCAGACTCGTCCGCTATGACATTATCGAGGCGCTCCGAAAGCTGTTTAACAAGACGGGGGATGACGCCATCGAACGTCGATCGCTCGAGCTCATCGCGACAGAGCTCGACGAGAAGCATCGCAAGAAATACAGCGCAGTCTGGCGCGACCGGCTGGATGCCCGGCGGTAGGTGGCAGCCCGGTTCGCGGCTACAGCATCCGACCTACCGGCCGAGCCAGCCTGCAACGATGCGCGCGTCACTGCCCTGCACGGTCTCCTCTGGCCCCGGTTCTCTGTGATAATGGCCACCCAACAAGCTTGAGGAGCACAAAATCATGGCGGACAAGATTCGTCTGGGGTACGTTGGCGCCAACGTTCACTCTAACTGGGCCTCACAGTCGCATTACCCGGCCTTGCTGGCCAGTCCCACCGTCGAGCTCACGGCGGTATGCACCAGTCGGCCGGAAAGCGCCGAAGAAGCTAAGGAAACGTTCGGCGCCAAACTGGCATTCAGCGACTATCGCGAGATGGTCGTCTCGCCGGAGATCGACGCCGTGGCTGTGGTCATCAAAGTTCCCGAGCACTACGGGCCGACGAAGGCCGCCATCGAAGCCGGCAAGCACGTCTACACCGAGTGGCCGCTGGGCCGAACCACCGCCGAAGCGGAGGAGCTAGCGGCACTGGCCAAGTCGAAGGGTGTGCAGACCGCGGTAGGTCTGCAGTCGCGGGTCAGCCCGACGCTGATGTACATGAAGGAGCTGATCGAGTCGGGTTACCTGGGGCAGGTCCTGTCCTGCCACGTGAGCTGCATCCGTGATGGATCGCTAGCTCGCCCGTCCGGGCGCACCTGGCAGCGTGATTTCAGTCAGGGTGCCAACACGCTGACCATTGCGAATGGGCACGTCATCGACGCCCTGCGCTTTGTCGCCGGCAACTTCACCCGCGTGGCGAGCATGGTCACGACCCAATCCCCGCAAGTGGTACGAGACCGACACCAAGCAGATGGTGGACGTGACTTCGCCTGACAACGTGCTGGTGAGCGGCAAGCTCGAGAGCGGCGCGGTGGCCTCTGTCCATGTCGCGGCCGCGCCGTGGGCTGGCAGCGGCTTCCGTATGGAGATCTACGGCACCGAGGGGACGCTCATCGCCACCGGCGACGTCTCGTCTCAGCGTGGCCAGACGCTACGCCTGCAGGCCGCCAAAGGCGGCCACGAGCTGACCGACCTCGCAGTTCCCCGAGAAATTCGCGTTCGTTCCGGCCGACTTCCCGCGTGGCGACCCTTACAACGTCGGTCAGATGTACGCGCTGTTCTCCGAGGCCGTTCGCACCGGCCAGAATCGCCTTCCCACATTCGACACTGCCGTCGGGCTGCACCGCTTCATCGACACGCTCAAGGCGGCGTCTGATGCGGGGCGGGAGTTGGATGTGGCCTGAGTCGCGACTCAGGGAGCCGACGCAGCCGACATCGCGTCCGGTTCGAATCTTGCGCGCTGCCCTGACGAAGCCACGTGCACTCAGGAGGGCGAAGCCATGGCATCTGCGGGCACCGTTCGCGATGAGCGATATACCGACTGGTTGAGCAGTCAGAAGGAGCCGATGATCCGCTCGGTGGACCTGAAGCGGCTCTGGGACGAGGCCTGGGAGGCTGCGCTTCAGGCGGTGCTGGCTGAGAGCACGGTAGCAGATGCGGCTCGGGATGCTCACGTTGCGTGGCTCGCCTCTCCGGCCGCGGAGAAACAACCGGTCTCATCTGAGCCTGAGGATTGGACTGCGCTCGACGAGGACAGCCAGGAAGGCTGGCATCGTGTGGCGGAGCGAGCTATCAGCGGCGCTGTCCACCGCGTGCGCGAGCGGCCGGAGTCCACCGCAGGCTGACGATCGATCGGAGTCGGCTCCGAGCATCCGGCGCGCTCCGACGTGCGTGGCCGGATGTGAGAACGACAGGAGTTTGAGGGGCGAGCTGTCCACAGCTCGCCCTCTTGTCTACTAACGCACTCCGTTCGCCTGTACGCTATGCAAGGTGACCAAGCGCGTCGGGATAGAGGCGCACCACATTGTCCTGGAGCACTTTCTTCAGGGTGATCTCATCGAGATGCCCGAGCTGGGTCGCAATGGATTGCCGTGAATACGGCCACATGGATGCGCCGTGAGGATAATCACTGGACCACATGCAGTTGTCCTGGCCCCAGCTCGAGAGAAGCTTGCCGCCGACTTCATCATGGATAAAGGTGGCGTAGACCTGCCTCTCGAACTTCCGGCTGGGTAATTCCTCGGGAGCGACCCCGCGTCGCGAGAGGGCGTCGTCCCATTGCTGCAGTATGAAGGGGATCCATCCAATGTGGAGCTCCACAAGGACCAGTTTCAGCCGCGGATGCCGCTCGAGTACGCCGCTGGTCACGATGTCAAACATCGCATTAGCGGCATCCACATAGCGGGTGAGCGATTCCTTGATGCGCTGACTTTCACTTTCCTGGAAGCTAGGATGGCTCTTGAGATGCAGGATCGTGTGGAGGTTGATGGGCGCGTCCAACGCCTCGGCCGCATCCCATAGTGGCTCATAGTGAGACGCGGTGAACGGCAGCTCGGGCGGATGGTTCAGCCAGATGAGGGCGCCGTGTAATCCCTTGTTTCGGCAGCGTTCCAGCTCTTCCACGGCATGATCGATGTTGTACGTGGAGAGCAACGGCAGGCCCACCAGCCGCTGCGGCGCGTGGCCGCAGTAAGCGATCAGCCAGTCGTTGTAGGCGTGGAACAGAGCCTCCTGATAGTCGGGATCGTCAATATCAAAAAGCCGGATGCCGGTCGTTGGATATAGCACTTCGGCGCTGACGCCGTCGATCTCCATCTCCTTGACTCGTTCGCGCGGGTCCATTCCGCCGGGCTTGCCCTTGGCGAGATCGCTCTGCTGGCCGATCTGCGCGGCGCGATCCCGGTACTGATTTGGCACCTCGAGCCAGACGGTTGGCGGCTCGTGAACGTGCGAGTCCGCGGAGATGATGCTCGTCGCCTGGTCGATTGTTGCGGCTCCCACAACGTCACTACTGGTAGTAGTCATTGGTGGATCCTTCCATCAGAGATGCCCACGGTGAGCAGGCGTCTCCACCGTCCCGCTATGGTCAGGCGGCGACTCCTGCGCATGCGTCTCCGCCCAGGAGTTGCGGATGACTTGACCCGAATGCGCCCCGGTGTGCTCGCCATGGTCGATGAGTACTTCGCCGTTGACGATGGTGTAGTCGACGCCGCTGGCATGCTGGACCAGGCGCTCGAAGCCGCCAGGATAGTCGCCCGCCTTCATCGACTCCTCGGCCCCGATCGTCTCGGGATCGAAGATGACAAGATCCGCGGCCCAATCACGCCACACCGAGTCCGCGATCCTTAAAGCCGAAGATGGAAGCGACTTTGAAGGTCAGGACGTTGACTGCCTGCTCGAGACTTACCAGCCCCTTCTCTCGCACCCAGTAGCCCAGCAGCTCCGTGGCTATACCCTGGGACCCGGTCCGATCCACGTGCGCGCCGGCGTCGGACATGCCCACATTGGTGTATGGATGGCGGATGATCTCCGCGATGGCTTCCTGGATCTTTGATTCGGCCCAGATGAATGTTGGTGTTGCCGTAGAGGCGCAGTCCTTCACGGATGTACGAGTCGACATACTCGAGTTGCTCCCGGTGGAAGTCCGGCCGCTTCGCCAGCCAGTTGACACTGCTCCAGAGCACCGGCCGTCCCGAGGCGCGTCCGAGGCGAGCAAACCAGTCGATATCATCCAGCGTGTGGGCGCCCATATTGGAGTGCTGCACGATGGCCGTGTTGAACTCGGAAAGCACGCTTGCCAGCGCCAAGCATCTCATCGTCGCTGGCCATACGGCTGGGTAGGGGCTTGCCGTCGTCCCGGAAGTGGCCGCAGGTTGCGATTGATCGTGTAGCCCATGGCGCCGTCGGCGATGCCCTGCCGCAGCAGGTCTTTCATGGCCTCGATCTCTCCCGGTGTCGCTTCCCGCTCGGCGGCGTCGTCGGCCCATGACGTATTGCCGCGAGAGCGTTGTGCCCGATCATGGACGCGACGTTGACTCCAAGCCCCGGCTCTAGCGCGCCGAAATATTCGGCCACCGTGCTCCAGCGCCATTCCATGGTCTCCAGGATGTGCGCGCGGAATGCCCTCCACCCGCACGAAGGTGCCAATCAAGCGCGGAGCCATCGCCGGGTTCTCGCTGGCATCAGACTGAGTCCGCAGTTGCCGGTGATCACCGTGGTTATCCCGTGCTCGGGAGACGGGAGCGCGCCGGAGTCCCACAGGAGATGGGCGTCGAGGTGGGTGTGGTGATCGATAAATCCGGGCGCCACAACTCTGCCCGCCGCGTCGATGGTCTTGCGGCCACGTCTGATACCCTGCCTATCTCGGCGATCCGGCCCGCCTGCACCGCGACGTCCGCGGCATATGCAGGCATGCCCGAGCCGTCCACCACTTTCGCGTCCCTGATGACGAGGTCGTATGTCATGAACGGCCATCTCCTTTCACTACGTGCGGGGAGCCACAACCGACGTTCTTCGCTTTTTCCGCCCTCCACGGTACAAGAAAACTCGACGCTCCGCTCGCTGGGGCCGCCCGAACTTGCCCACGATAAGAGAATGAGGACCTATGAATTAGCTCTGCGCGAGCTTCGGGCGTATCAGGCGGATGCGACGCCAGACGTTGATCGAATGTACGGCAGGCCTCTGTAGCGCGGTGGTCTTGCGCCCCGCGCCGCCGAGGAATGCTGAGCGCAATGAACGGCTTCGAAATGCGCCCAGATCTCGGGGCGCGGGCGCAAGACCACCGCGCTACAGAGGCGTGCGTGGCTGAGGCCGCCTGCGCCGTCAGTGCATCCGGAATGGGACTAGATAGAATTGCACGTCTACGCGAGAATGGAGCGCTTCGCCTTTTGCGATCGACGCAAAGACGCGTGTAGCGGCACGCTCCAGCGCCTTGTCGGGCTAGCGGTTCGGCACTAATCCGCGCTTTGCGATCTCGCGACGGCCGAATTCTTCGTCATCGAATAGCACCGTGAATTCGATATGGTAGCCATCGGGATCGTCAAGATAAATGGACATGCGGTGCACGCCGTGGGTCCGCATATCGATGGGGACCTCGTGCTTGCGGAGCTGCTCTACCCAGGGGTCGTAGTCTTCGAGCTTGATAATGTAGGCGTGGTGCTGCCCAGTGCTTCCGGGCGAAGGCTGCCAATCGCCTCTGGCCGGGAAGATGTCGATGACCGTGCCGGCTAGCACCACGGATGTAGGGCCGCCCTCTCGATCTGGCTTGGACGCGCCAAGCACCTCAGTGTAGAAGTTTCGGCTACGCTCGACATCTGATGAGACCAGTGTCCAGTGCTCAAGTCGTTGTACCGGTGGTGCGCTCGACATATCCGCAACTCCCGCCTGTTGGCGTCTCGAATTGGCTCGGCAATTGGTTCCACCCCGCGGTGGGCGGGCGACGTATTCACGGCGAGTATACCGCCACGAGGTGAGTAACCTGGAAGCGAGGGGCCTGTGCGAGTCGACATTGAGAGAGCATGGCCGCCCCGGATGTACCGTCGACGCTGATTGACGCGTCGCGGCCGGCGATTTATGGTGTCGGCACACGGTCCGAAGGAGGCCCTCCGTGACGCCTCGGTTCACCCAGCTTCATCCACTGTTTGTAGGTGAAGTCAGCCCTATAGATCTGCGTGCCGTTCATGACCATGAGACGCTTGCGGCGCTCCGCGCCGGCATGGATCGTTACGGAGTGCTGGTGTTTCACGATCAGACCTTCAACGATGCCGAACAGCTTGACTTCGCGGCGCGGTTCGATGGCGCGCTGCTCGCCAACTCGGGCGCCAGTGCCGTTTCCAAGAGTCGGTTTGACAATGAGGCGCTGACCGACATCTCGAATCTTGACGAAGACGGTCAGCTTCTGCGCTCCGACGACCGGCGCCGCATGTATCGACTTGGAAATCGGCTCTGGCACACCGATGCGTCCTTCCAGGATCCAGCCGGACGTTATTCGATGCTCCACGCCAGAGAAGTGCCATCGGTGCCGGCGGATACGCAGTTTGCGGATATGAAATCGGCCTATGACGCACTGGACGATGAAACGAAACGGCTGATCGGCGACCTTCGGGCGCATCACTCCATCGCGTATTCTCGTCAGAGATTGGGATTTGAGTTTTCGGATGCGGAGGCCGAGAAGCTGGCGGGCGCGATACATCCATTGGTGCGTACCAATGCCCGAACCGGGCGGCGGTCTCTGTATATCGCCTCGCACGCCTCTCGTGTCATTGACTGGCCATTGCCGGAAGGGAGGCTACTTTTAGCTGACCTCATGGATCACGCCACCAGTACCGCGTTTCGCTACACGCATCGGTGGCGCAAAGGCGACCTGGTCATTTGGGACAACCTGGCCACCATGCACCGCGGCTTGCGCTATGACGACACCAAATACCGACGCGAGCTGCGTCGCGTGACGACACAAGATCTGCCCGGCGCGGAGTCGGCCCGTGAGCTGATCCAGGCGGCCGCCAACTGAAGTGCTCGTCCGCCATTAGCGAACGAGCGCAGGTCCTGAATCTATAAGGCGTCTCGCGAGCTCGACTATGAGCGGGCCTCCTGGGAGTGCTCGCGGGGCGGATTCCATCTCATGCGGCGCGCCACCCATGCCAAGCAACTTTTGTGAGGGCTATGTACGACACGGCGTTACGTTTTCGGCGTGTACATCTGCTTGAGGATTGCGAACACCTCGGGCCTGAGGGCCTGTGCCTCTTCAATGGTCTCCTTGAGCGATTCGGCCGACTTCAGGCCGATATCGAGGTTTCGTCTGTTCATTTCCGCCTGGAACGATTCGTCGGCAACGGTGTCGTTGAATCCCTTTCGAATTGCCGCGACGACGTTGTCAGGAGTGCGTGGGGGTAGTGCGAAGAGGCGTTCCCCGGAAGAGAGCTTGTTGTTAACCTCGAGCGCAGCCCGCTGGTCAGGCGTCACTTTCACGACATCGGCCACGTGTCCGAACCAGGGGTACTTCCCTTGTGCCATCCGCGCTGCCATGTGGTTCGGCGGGTTTTCATAATAGAACAGTGGCGTAGCCTGGTTTTGATTGAACCAGTCAGGAAACAGAGAGATATTGGCATCGTCACAGCGATCGGTGAGCTCGAGCTCCCCTCGATCGAACGCGGCATTGAGCTCGGACGTGCCCCCGTAGCCGAAGACCGGCTGCACCGGTAGCCCGACGATCTCGAGCCACATCTTGTTGGCGCCAGGGCCTGTGGCTTGAACAGCTTCGGCAATCCTGAGTTTCCGAGGGCTCTTGAGGAAAGCTTCAAGGCTATCCGCGATCTCCGTCCTCACGCAGACGGTGGAACGTCGCGGAGCGTTGTCAGGGGCGCCCAGATAGATCGGGGTGTCGAGATCGAATGATTCGAGTTTCTCGCCGAGCACTGCCTGCGTAATCAGCCCACCGCTGAATACGGCAATGTCAAGTCCGGTGCCCGGGGTTTTCCTCATGACCGATTGCCAGGCCAGAAGTGAGTTGGCACCAGGCTGGTTCGTGACCACAAATTTTGGACTACCCGGGATGAATTTCGGCATGTACTCCGCCATGATTCGGGCGAAGGTGTCATAGCCGCCACCAGGAGAGAATCCCACCGTGATCGTGATCGTCTTCCCTGAGAAATAGCGTTCGGCCTCGGCCTCATTCACGGCGATCACAGGAGCCTCTGAGGCCCGACTGGCGGCGGGCGATGCGGCGGGCGATGCCGCCGGACTTGCGGCGGGCGATGCGGCAGGCTTTGCCGCTGCCGGTGATTCGAGCCGGCTTTGGCGCCGTGGTCGCGGGTGGCGAAGTTGTCGTCGCCGGCGCTGATTGCTGGCACGCCACGATGAATACTGATGCCAGCAGTCCAACCAATGTTCTAGATCGCATCATTCCCTCCGTACTCATGCTTGCGGCAGACCGACCTGAGCCAGGTATGCATCGGCGATTTCGCTCCCGGTGGCCCACCAGACATCGTTGTGGCCATGAATGTACTGGAGCAGTTGCTTCAGGGCCACAGAACGCGCCGGGAAACCCGAGAGGTGAGTATGCAATGGGATCGCCATAACGGTTCCACTCCGTTCGCCCTCCTGGTAAAGCACGTCGAACGTCCTGGAAAGTATCTCGCGGTACTCATCGGGCGAGAAAATCCAGCGCTCGTAATTGCGACTATCGTTGTGCACCATGGAGTACGGCACACCGACTATCCAGCCATTGGCGGTCCTGATGGGATACGGACGGTCGTCCACCACCCAGTCCCCGGAATAGGTCAGGCCAGCTTCCTGCAGAAGAGTGGGTGTGCGATGGTTCTCATCAGGGCCCAGCCAGCCGCGAGGACGCACTCCTGTCGCCTCATGGATTCGGCTGATTGTCTGTGTGATCTGGTTACGCTCCTCATCCTCCGTCTGACCGATCTTGCTCTCCGAATTGGTCAGCCCGTGGCCCATCCACTCCCAGCCTCGCTCCAGACCGGCCTCAATGACCCGGGGGTAGATGTCGCAAACGTACGCGTTCAGCGCCACGGTGGCTCGGGCGCCTACGTCATCCAGTGCCTCCATGATTCGCCAGACGCCCACCCGCTCACCGTACTCGCGGATAGCCCAGGACTTGATGTCCGGCAGCTTGTTAGGACCGATTGTCCTGTCCAGCGGGTACCACTCCAGATTGGGCACGATCCAGACGGCGATTCGGGCGCCGTTGGGCCAGCGGATGACCGGCGCATCTGGATAGGCGCGATAGGGAACGGGGCCGACCCGCTCGGGCACTGGGTTGAGCATGGTGCTACCTCTTTTCACTATCGGTTGCTGAGTGACCTGGTCAGGCCGAGAGCGTCACTCCCCATGAGTCCTAGTACTCTAGTCCTTCCACTCGCGTGGCGGGGCGCCCGTGCTAATGGTTTGGCCGCCATCGATGATCAATGGGTGGCCGGTAATGAAGGACGACTCGCTGCACGCAAGGAACAGCACCGCATAGGCGATCTCCTCTGGACGGCCCTGCCGGTGCAGCCCACGCACCTGGGCAACCCGGCGCGCATCGTTGGCTTCCCTGCCTCCTGGGGCATCTGCCCGGCTCGGCTGTGGTGGCCAGCCCGACAGTCCTGGGGTATCGATGGGACCTGGGCAGATGCAGTTCACCCGGATTTCGGGTCCATAGTCCAACGCCATCTCGCGAGTCAGATTGATCAGCGCTGCCTTGGTGGCACAGTACGCCGCGCTTTCCGGCACTCCGAATGCTCCGTGAGTAGAAGCAGTAATGATAATGTTGCCTTCGTGCTGTGCGAGAAAGTGTGGGATCGTCGCCTGGGCCGCGTACCGAATTCCGTTCAGGTTGAGATTGACCACGCGGTTCCAGTCCTCATCACTGATCTGGTGGAGCTTGCCGCGGGCTCCCACGCCAGCGTGACTGAACACGATATGCAGTCCGCCGAGCTGGTTGAGCGCCGCGGCGACAGCCCGCTGCCAGGTTTCGCGCTCTCCGGCATCGCCCAGGATGAAAACCGCCTCACCGCCTTCCTGTGTGATGAGCTCATCAATGCGAGGCGCGCCCGATTCCCAGACGTCAACGCACACAACCTTCGCGCCTTCTCGAGCGAATAAGCGTGCTGTGGCGCGAGCCATCCCACTGTCGGCGCCGGTGACGATGGCAACCTTTCCCCTGAGCCTGTCGAACCCTCCTGGACGCATCAAGGGATGCTCGTCGGTTAGCGTGGCCTGGGTCACGATGATATGCCTCTCTTTCTCTTGAACACGGTATCCCTGTCATACTGAGGACGAGGCATCTCCCGGACATCGGCGACTGCGATCGGAGAAATGATGCGGCGACACCGAACTCGTAGGCCCAGATGTCCGGGAGATGCCTCGTGCCTCAGCATGACCGGGAGACTGGGGTCGGTTGTGGTCACCGCTATTCATGGCGTCTCGATGTGCGTGAAGGCGCACGGCTCACTCGATACGGTTCAGAGCCGTCTCAATCGTCGGCCGGCTCCAGCTTGCCGTTGCGAACCACTACCTGGTGACCTGTGAGCTCCATTGGCGCCTCTGCCGCCAGAACGTAGCGGTTGCCGATGTCCTCGACCGTTGTCGATCCGGGGTTGGATCGCGACCATTCCGGGCTATCGGCGGTGATGATGCCTCCGCCAGCCCCCGGAAAGCCTTGTCCGATCTGGCGCTGGCGAGGCGAACCGCTGATGGCGTCGCCAGGCCCCATGCTGATGATGCAGATGTAGAACTCACGCTCTTCGTCGGCCATGCACTTGGTGAACGCGCGAATCGCTATTTTCGAGGTGGCGTAGACAGCGGTGCCTATACCGCCTGAGCCCTCCGGTTGGCGCACGGTGAGATTACCCTGGCCCACGTTGATGATGTGGCCGTCATTACAGGATTCCATATACGGCAGCACGTGCTTCGTGCAGAGATAGGTGCCAACGAGATTAGTGTCGATAACCTTCTGAAAGAAAGCCCTATCCATATCTCGAATCCTGGGCCAGCGCGGAGCGCCGGTGTGGAAATGAGTAACGATGCCAGCGTTGTTGATCAGGACATCGATTCGGCCCCATTTCTGGTAGACCTGGCTCATAAGGGAGCGAACCGAGCCCTCATCGGTCACGTTGGTAGGCACTGCCATGTATTCCGCGCCGGTGGACTCGATCTCACTGACCACGTTGTCCATGGGCGCGATGTCGGCGACGATCACCTTCGCGCCCTCATTGGCAAACGTTGTGGCTATATAGCGGCCGACGCCCTGTGCGCCGCCCGTGACGATGACGGTTTTTCCTCGGACAGTCAATGGGCTTCTACCCCCAACAGGAAGCGCTCGAGGGAGCTCCCGAGCGCGAATCGATTAAAGCGATAAGCATGTGTTCGCTAGACGACGGTAAGCGGCTGACCGGGTCGAGTCGTAATCTCGGACATTGCGACCGGCCAGATATCGGTGTCCTTGGTCAGCAGAAAGGAGGCGGGCCTCAGCGCGAACGCCGCGGCGTCCGTAACGCCCGGCGCCGCGGCGCTGCCGTCCCCATAGGCCTTCACCGAATCCAGGAGAAAGCGACGCATACCGATGATGCCAACGTCACTGCTGACCAAGTGCTCCTCGGTGCGATCCTGGATAGCCCCCATCCCCTCCTGCACGGCGGAGTCTTGTGCCCAACCGGCCTTGATGCCGCAGAACGACCGTGTCCTCTGATACTCGTAGTCCAGGAGATAGTCGTTCTCCTTGCGTATGATGGGCTTCCAGGCCCCATACGCTTGCCCCGTGGCTGGCAAGAATCCGTCGACACGTGGGTGGAACGCCTCGATACCGTCTTTGCCGTGACGATAGAAGTCCAGCTCCTCCGCGGTTAGCGGGCGGGTGGGGTGATAGTTGTAGTGGAGCACCAGCGTGTGCTCATCGTCGATCGGTACCCAAGCGTGGCCGTTGGAAGGCGGATTAACCCCCCGCGGCGGGAATTGAGTGTAGAAGGGCATGATGAAGTTGTTGACCCGCCAATAGGAGCCCTCGTCTGTTTGACGGCATGCTGCTATAAGGACGCCGGCCTCGACGTTGAGGGTTTCGAAGCGTGGCCGACTGTCAACCGCGGACAGCTGCATGCCACGCTGGGCTCCGGGTATCGGGCCGGCGAACACGCTTGTCCCGCCCTGGCCGGGGCTCTTGAGCGCGGAGTGCAGAAAATTACTGTGACTCGTGTCGATAGCGCCTTCCAGCGATTGGAGCCAATTGGCCGCGGCGACGCGCTTAGACACGTAAGTGTGGCTGACGGGAACCATGTTCCATTCGAGCTCAGGAAGGGCCGGCGGCGGGCTAGATGGTCCCATGTACGTCCAAACGATTCCGTTGCGTTCCACGCAAGGGTAGGCGACATGATGGACCTTTCCCTTGAAGTTACTCTCCGCTGGCTCGTTGGGCATGTCTACACATGCCCCGTGCACGTCAAATTTCCAACCGTGGTACACACATCGAAGGCCGTTCTCTTCATTGCGTCCGAAGAAGAGTGACGCCCCGCGATGCGGGCAATGGTCCCCCAATAGTCCCAATGCCCCGTCGCTCGTCCGAAACGCGATCAGATCCTCGCCCAGCAGTCGGATTCGGAGAGGCTCGCTGTCGCACTCGGGCAACTCCTCGGTGAGAAGGAATGGCAGCCAGTATTCGCGCATGAGCGTCCCCAGCGGTGTGCCCCGTCCAACACGCGTCACTAGCTCATTGTCTTCTCTGGTCAGCATCGCCTACTCCCTAAGAAGAGGTACACGGTCTGGCGGCTTCCTCTTCGCGCCACTGATCCTAGCGCCACTACCCTCAAGCGTCAACGACAAATTCTCGTGGATGTGCCAAGAACTTGTGCAGACCGGCACCGGTAGGGGGAGCGACCCGTGATAGGACTCGCGACAGTGGTGGGACGCGGAGGACAAGTTGGACGAGGTCCAGAAGACTCAGGACATCGCCAGGGCACTGCTGAACTAGCCGAGCTCGTTACACGGTCGGAGAGACACCTGGGAGCGGCCGCGCTCCCAGGATGTGCGGCGCTACAGTGGCGGTGTTTGCAGATGCCAGTCCGTACGCTGCTGGAACGCGTCGCCCACTCGCAGCACGGCGGGCTCGTCAAACGGCTTGCCCACGATCTGCAATGACAAAGGCAGGCGGTCGTTGGTGAATCCCATCGGGATGCACAGGGCCGGCAGACCGAGACCGTTCCAGATATTGGTGAACGTTGGCACCTTGTTGTTCGACTCGAAGGTGAGGCCGTCGAGCGCGGGCGCGCCGTCCGTGCGCGCGAGTGTGACGAGCACGTCGAATGGCCGCATCAGCTCGGCGATCGCTTTCTTGCCGTAGCGGCGGACACGTTGTGCCTGCACCACGTCGACGGCGCTGTACATCACTCCGCTGCCCAGCCCGGCGCGCGTGTGAATGCCATAATCTCCCCAGCGCATTTGCAGATCGACCATGTGATAGGCGGCGGCCTCACTGCGATTGCACACGCGGGTGGCGAGCTGAATCTCCCTGTAGTGGGGGATGATCACCTCAATGACGGTTGCGCCGGCGGCCTGGAGTACCTCGACGGCTTGCTCAAATGCCTCTCCGGCCTCCGGTAGCACACCGTCCACGCGGGTGTGATTGGCGCGCTCCACGGCAATCCTCACTCCCTTGAGATCGTCAGTGAATGCCGCCATGTAGTTGGAAATCGGGACGTTCTTGCACGCGGGATCGCTGGGGTCATAGCCTGCGATTGCCTGCAGGATCATCGCGCAGTCCCGCACGCTGCGAGCCAGCGGACCAATGTGATCGAGACTGTAGCCCAGCGGCACGCAGCCCGATTTGGGCACCAGGCCGTATGTTGGCTTGATGCCGCTTATGCCGCAGAAGGAGGCGGCCCACGGATGCTGCCGCCTGTGTCCGTGCCCAGTCCGCCCAGGAAGAGCCCCGCGGCGATCCCTGCTCCGGTGCCGGAGCTGGAGCCACCCGGCCAGTGGCCCTTCGTTCCAGGGGTTGCGCGGCACGGGAAACGGCTTTTCTGGATCCGGCAGACCGGTAGCGAACTCCATGGTGCTGGTCTTGCCCGTGATGACGGCACCAGCCGCTCGCAAGCGCTTCATGACTGGTCCATCACCTTGCTCGCCCCAGGCGGGATCGAGCACCAGGCTCTGCGCCGTGGTGGGGGCGTTATCCGTGGCGATGATGTCCTTGATGCCGAGCGGGATGCCCTGGAGCGGGCCGCGATCGACCCCGGCCTTGAAGTCTTTGTCCGCCTGGGCTGCCTCCGTCGGCGCCGTGGCGTCCATGCGATGGAGATAAACGCCCAGCGCGTCATCCAGCCTGTCGGCGCGCTTGATGGTCAGTTCGGTGTCAGCTCAACGCTAGCTGAGCTCGCCACCGCGCATAGCCGCCGCGGCCTCGGTGATCGTGAGTGGTAGATCGGTCATGCTGCCACCGCCTGTGCTATCGGTGGAACGCGCATCTGCCAGTCGACACTCTCGCTGGTAGGCGTCGCCGACCTTGAGCACGGTCGCCTCGTCGAAAGGCTTGCCCACGATCTGCATCGAGAGCGGCAGACCCGTGGAGCTGAACCCGCACGGGACCGCCAGCGCGGGCAGACCGGTCAGGTTCCACATGCCCATGAAGCTGATTTGACCAAGCAGCCGCTTCTCGTGATCGAAATCGGCAATCCTATCCGCGGGTTTGGGCGTGGTTGGCGTGATGAGCACGTCTACGTCGCGCATGACCGTGGCAACCGCTTTCTTGAAGTAGGAGCGGAATCGCTGCGCCTGAACGTAGTCGGGTCCGCTGAAGAGCACGCCCTTAGCGAGATTCGTACGGGTGTATCGACCGTAGAGCTGCCAGCGATCGCGCAAGTCGTCGTGGTGATACGCCGACGCTTCGGCGGTCATGATGAGATTGTTGGCGAATTTCGCCTGCTCGGCGTGCGGAATGGTGACGTCTTTCACTATGGCGCCGGCTGCCGCCAGCGCATCGATGCCCGGCCAGGACCGCCGTCCTTCACCTCCTCATCCAGTCCGTCCGACATCAAAGAAGTAAGTACGGGGAACTCCGATGCGCACCCCCTTGACGCTTCCGGACAGCGCCGCCGTGTAGTTCGGCACTGGATTTTCTGCCGCATCCGGGTCACGTGGATCGTGGCCGGCCATCACGGCGAGCAGTGCGGCGCAGTCCCAGGCCGTCCGCGCCATTGGGCCGATGCTATCGAGACTGTAGCCAAGCGGGACGACGCCGAATTTGGGAACGCGGCCATAGGTGACCTTGAGCCCGGTGTGGCCGTTGAACGAGGCCGGGCCTCGGACGGAGCCGCCGGTGTCACTGCCGAGCGCGCCCAGCACCATCCCCGCCGCGACGGCGATGCCGCTGCCCGGCGCTCGAACCGGAAGCGGCATGCTCCGGGTTCCACGGATTCCTGGGCATCGGAAAGCCGTTGTCCGGGTCGGGCGCGCCCAGGGCGAACTCGCTGGTCACGGTCTTGCCCATGATTATCGCGCCAGCGTTGCGCAGCCGCTCAACTACTGGAGCGTCCCAGTGGGCACCCCAGTTGCGGTCCAGAATGTGGCTATTCGCCGTAGTCGGCGCCTCGCGTGTGGCGATGATGTCTTTGACGCCGATTGGGATTCCCTGGAGCGTCCCCAGGTCAACGCCCATTGCGAAGTCCGTATCCGCCTTCGCGGCTGCGTTCATCGCCGTCTCGCCGGTGATGGCGATAAACGCCCCGAGCTCGGGATTGAGTGCCTCGATCCGCTCGAGCATCGCGGTGGTAAGCTCGGTGGACGAGATCTGACCCGTGCGCAGGGCGGCGGCCGCATCCTTGATGGTCAATGGAATGGTTGGCATTTTGGTGTCCCCTTACGCGGCCGAAGTCACTCGTCCCAGGAGGCGTCAAAGATCAGCGCCGGTTCCTCGTAGCGCGTTTCGGGTATGTACAGACTGTCCGCACCGGCCCTCATCGCCGGATAGATTCGCGTGAACAGCTCGAATTCCTCATCACTCAGCTTGAGCTGCGCGGCGTCGAGCAAGGCCTTGACGGTCGTTGCGACGTCGGTAGGTGATTCGTTGGCCATTTGGAGTGCTCCCTTGAGATGTGTTGAGTCGGGATCGAAGGTACCTCGGGCTGGGCCTCTTGCCGCTGGCATCTCATCCTGCTCCTGATGGCGCTCGCGGTCAAGTTGGAACGCCATTCGCTCCACGCGGTCATTCGCCGCGGATGCAGCTTGCCACCGCCGCAATGTGCTCAGGCCCGGTGGCACAGCAGCCTCCCACGATTTGAGCGCCAAGGTGGAGCCACTCTTCAGCGAATTGCGCGTAGCGCTCAGGATCCACATCAGCTGACGATGAGGTGACCCGGTAGTACTTCTCAGCGTCTGGGCCGCTGCCGAAGTCAGGATTGGGGGCGTAGCCAATGTTGGCATAGGCGCCGATGGGCCCGTTCCAGGCCGATCGGAGCGCCGGCAGGCTCGCCGAGATGCTTGATGGATCGCTACACATGAGCAGGATGGCGTCGACGGGGCGGTTGCCGAGCTCCTGGATGAGTTCTTCGAACGACTCGCCGGAGCGCATCATCCCGTCCGGCCGGACACTGCGGATGCCGAGGAACATGGGCAGGCCCGTATTCACACAGGCATCGATCATCAGCAGCGCCTCCTCGATGTCTGAAATGCTCTCCGCGAGGATGAGATCCACCCCCAGTGACGCCAGCAGGCGCGCCTGAGCCTGGGATTCGTGGAATGGTTCGCCACGCCCACCCGGCGGGAGCGCGATTCCCGCGGCCACGTAGGCTTCC
Source organism: uncultured Chloroflexia bacterium (assembly GCA_963765765.1). Classification (GTDB taxonomy): domain Bacteria; phylum Chloroflexota; class UBA6077; order UBA6077; family JACCZL01; genus CAVXYC01. The sequence continues at coordinate 151,656 of CAVXYC010000002.1, forward strand.
GGGTTGATCGCGTCGCGGGTCTGAAGGGCGATCTCCCCGGCTGCGCTGGCATACCGCTCCCAGGCGTTGGCGTGACCGATCGTCGCGAGCTGTGTGGGACAGGTCCAGAAGTTGTTCGAGGTGATGATGTCCGCGCCCAGACGCAGATAGTCCTCGTGCACCTGGCGAACAGCATCCGGCGCGTCGATATTTGCCGCGGCCGACCAGACGCCCGGCTCACCGGCCGCTGTTCCCCGAGAGACGTTCACGCCGCGACGGTCAAGCTCCGAGCCGGTTGCGCCGTCCAGGAGTAAGACCTCCCCAGAAATTAGGCGTTGACGAATGTCACGAGCGGGCATGATTCGATATCTTCCCAGATCGTCTAAGTTGGGGGACCCTGGGAGCGGACCGTGCTACTCATTCCAGGTATCCGTGCTCCCTGAACCACCGCTCTGCGCCCGGATGGAGCGGCACGTCGCGCGGTGTGGCAGGTGTCTCCTGGCCTAGTTGAGCGATGCTGGTATAGGTGCCCTCTTCCCATGGGATCTCCTCGGCGCGGGCGGCCGCGGCCGCGCACACCTGGTAGGCCATCTCGTCCGACAGTGAGGCGCTGCCGTACAGCGGCCAGCCGCTGTAATCGATGCCCACGTAGTCGTGCGCCAGGTGCGGGACGAAGCCCGACGACATGGTCACGAATCGCCAGCCCATGAGCTCGAGCTGACGCTGAATTGGCGCTTCCAGCTCGATCGGCCGCATGCCGCTAGCCAGCGCGACATCGAACCAGTCGTTGTTGTGGATACCCTCGTCCCAGACGAGATCGATCTCGCCGGCCTGGATGGCTTCCACGCGGCGCATGTCGCCCGGTGGTCCCACCTCCTGGAAGCTGCCGCCCCAGGCCTTGAACGCGGCCAGATTCAACCCATGCAGGCCCAGTATCTGGTCGATAAGTACCCGCGTGGAATGGGTGGGGTCTTCGCGCACGGACACCCGCAGCGTCGGGCGCTTGTCCTTCAGCTCGGCCAGCGAGGTGATGCCAGTCCGCTCGTGCACCAGGATCACGAACCGATCGAGCGACGGGTACGAGACGACGATGCGCACTGGCAGCGGCTGGGTGAAGAGGCCGGTGCCCCGATACGCCTGCGTGAGCAGACCCGACGGGTTGACAAAGGCGAGCTCTAGCTCCCCACGAGCAATGGCATGGGCCAGGATAGGTGAGCCCGATGACATCCGCAGCGCCGGCGTGTAGTGCTCACTGGAGCCGCTGCCCACGGTAACGCAGATATCCCGATTGCCCGTGTAGCGCGTCTCCGGGTTGCCGGCGATGTGCAGCCCGATCTCCCATAGCATCTTGGCGCGTAGAAAATTCGCTCCTCGCGGAAGTGACTCCATAACTCAGCCTCCCGAGCGTCCACGCGGGGCGCTCCGCTTCCGACTATACCCGGAGTAGCCGCTGGTTATTCCCGCCGGCCGGCTGCCTCAACGGCGTCGTTCATGCTTCTACTCCCCCATCGTTGTGGACTCTAGCCGGGTGCGACGACCTAACAGCGCGCCTGGCACGTGATCTGCACGGCCGTCACGCGAACCGGATCGACACGCGATCGGGGTTGGGTGTTGGCGTTGGCGACATCGCGGCGGCTCGTGCATGGTCACTTCAGGCGCCGCTTCCACCTGGAGCATCCGCAAGGTCTGCCAATGTGGCGGCGCGATTACATTCCTCTTCCACTTGCAGAAGCGCAACAGATTCGTGGGAGAAACCGATGACAGACCTTCAGGCTATCGCTGATCGCGTCGAGATCGAGGGGCTGCGCGGTGAGTTCACCGACGCAGTGATGATGCGTGACTTCGATCGATTCGCGGCGCTGTTCACAGACGATGGTGCCTGGCGAATCCCCTACATCCACGTCGACCTCGTCAGCCGGGCGGAGATCCGCGACGGGATCGAGCGGATGCAGGGCCTCTGGGACTACTTCGTGCAAACCCAGCATCCGGGCACGATTGAGCTCGAGGGCGACACTGCGGCCGGGCGGGCGTACGTGCTGGAGCTCGGACGCCAGCGAGATGGGCAAATCGGAGCTGAACTACTCCGTGTACCACGACCGCTATCTGCGCACTCCAGTTGGCTGGAAGTTCGCGGAGCGCGTGTATGAGATCAGATACCTCGACACCACGCCACTCGCGGGCTCGGCTCCCCGCGCGTCGGGGACACCTGCGAGCTCGTCGACCGGGAACGAGAAACGAGAGCCAAAGCCTTGACGGTGGTCGTGACATCAGGAAGCGAATCATTGGCCATTGCGAGATGCTCCCTAAGACGGTTGTCAACCTCTGAATTTGGCCTGATAGGACAGTGTGCTGGGCGTTGCTGACCAGCATCTCATCCTGCTCCCGATGTTGCGCCGTGGTCAAGGGAAGACTGAGGCCGCAAGTGACGGGGGCGAGTTGACGTATCAGCGATGACCAGTCGTGACACGGTCCGTTGTGGACGGTGCCTTGAGAGCGCCAGGCTGCGTGTGTGGCTCCCAGCTCGATGCGTCCGCACGCAATGAGCCCGGACTAATGCTGGCTCCTAGACCTAGCGCCTCCATCACTGCGTCAATGGTGGCTTGATTGCTGGTGACCACGGGCACTCCGAACTGGCTTGCGAGCGCATCACGCGCCTCAACCCCGCGGAAGTTCGTGCAGGAGACGAAGAGCAAGTCAAAGTCCAACCCCGCTAGCGAAGTCTCGGCGAACTGCACAATATGTTCAGGCGAGACTGCGCCAATGGCGAGGTTGTCTGTCAATCCCAAGCCCGTAATGCCCGCGACCCGAAGCCCACGTCTTTCCAGACCCAATTGGATGTGAGCGTTCAGCTCATCCACATATGGTGTAATCACGGCGACGGAGCGCGGATGATGGCGCTCGATGCACGAGCCAACGGCGTCATTGGTGCTCACAACGGCAGCGCTCGGTTACTTGCGAAATCTCCCCGATGAGCCGCGCTTCTCCCTCAGCGCCCAGCACCGCTCCGGCGCTCGTACACGCAAAGGCGACCACTTGTGGCTGAACGCTCGCGATATCTACGACTGCCTGAGGTACGTACTCCGTCACCATAATGCGTTCGGCCTCGGCGGTCGTCTCAGCCAGGAACATGCGCGCGGTGTGGAGAGTGACGTGACCAGGCAGATGCCTGAAGAAATCCATCTCCACGACTGTGTTCGACGACGGCACGATGAGACCAATTCGACCGCTCTTACTTGAGCCTGATGCCGACACAGTCACCCTCCGGGCGATTCCCAATTGCGGACTTCAGCATATATGCCCCAACCACACGTGTCACCCTGATGCCATCGTACGATGAGCCGTTTTCAGCAATCTGTCGAGCATGGTAGCCTCACGGTCGGGTGCGGAAACGGCACGCTATCAGAATCCATTCAACCCGCGCCCCGAGCGATCGTAGATCCTCAGGTTCTCCAACCAGGAGTTGAGATCGAGCGCGATAACACACTCCCGCGCAGATGGCCGAATCGACCACCCGACCGTTGGATAGTCGCATGTTCCCCAGGCGACTCAGAGTGGGACGGTGCCAGCGGCGCCAGGGACCGTCAACACGACCAGAATGCCGAGTGCGGTAGCTAGGGCCAGGCTGACGATCGTGGGCAGCTTTGTGAACACCATCAGTCCCAGTGCCACGGCCAGCACCAACCAGGTGACGGGAGCATCCAGTGAATCCTTGCTCAAGTTCCAGGAGGTCGCCAACAGGATGCCGACCGCGGTGCTCGCCAGGCCGCGGGTGAAGCGTGGTACGGCGCTGATGGTGCGGAGGCGTTGATAGGCGCCCATCATCGGCAGCATCAGATAGCTTGGTAGGACGATGGCAAGCATGCTGAGCGCCGCTCCAAGCCAGCCAAACATCATGTAGCCGATGGACGCGATATACAAATTGGATTGTCCCGGTGTGACGCGGGCCAGTGCGAAGGCGAACAAGAGCTGATCATTAGTCAGGACCCTGGCGTCCTGCACGAACGATCGCTGCAGCACGGCCGCCATGACGGTTCCATTGCCGAACGAGGATAAGCTGGCCACCATCAGCGAGCCGAGCATCTCCCACAAGCTCATGCTGTCCGCTCCGACCCTTCGAGCTCCCCGTTTCGCGATGGCTTCTCCGCCTGCTTCTTCACAGTGCCGCGTTCACGGATGGTCAGCGCGCCCACCAGGCCGCCCGCTACCAGTAGGAAGGGCGCGCTAATACCGAAGACCAGGATGCCAATGGCCGCGGACACGGCCAGAAGTAGCTCCACCGAGGGGTGGAAGAACTCTTTTGCCAGACTCCAGGTGGACACGATGACGATGGCCAGTGCCGCTGGCATGAGGGTCAAGTTCAGAAGCGGGAACACCGGCGTCCCCTGGAGCCGCTCGCGGCCGATGGTGAGCAGGACGGTGAGCACGAACGCCGGGCAGGATCATCGCCACAAGTGCCACCACGGTCCCGAGCATTCCACCGAAGCGGTGGCCGAATGCCACGGCGATGGCCGTCGTGGAGCCGCTAGGAACGATGCGGGCCAGGCCGTACACGCTCATGAACTCGGATTTGCTGACTTCTCGACGCTTCTCGACCAGCTCACCCTGGAGCAATGCGGTCATGGCGGTCCCCGCGCCAAACGAGCAGCCCAGCTTGAAGAAGAGCCGGAACAGCTCCCGGAGGCTCATGCGCGGGGCGGGCATTTTAGGGAATGTAGCCAGGTGGATCCACGGTACGATGGGCTCATGACGCTCCATCATTGTACGTTTGGGCAGCATCCTGCTGATACCCGGATTCCGCACTTGGGCGAACTTCCCCCCGCCTGGCCCCAAGGTCTCTACCGTTCCTCGGCCACGTCAGGCCAAGCCTGGCTGCTATCCCGGACGCCGGAGCTTCTTCTTAGGTACCACGGAAACGGTGCTTCAGCTGGGACCGCCGACATCCTGTCGGCCCGGCCCTTCGAGGGCCGCGGCATCAACACGTGAGCGACCGCGGTCGCTGAAGGTCATGGGGCGGCCCTGCAAAGGGCCGGGCCGACAGGATGTCGGCGGTCCCAGCTGTGCCATCGGATTGCTCACGCAGATTGATTCGGGTGACAACCTGCAGTGGTTTGCTAGGCTAAGCAAATGACCGTCCTGGACTGGATGCTCGATTCTGACCCCTCCATCCGATGGCAGGTATTGCGTGATCTTGTCGATGCCCCAGCTGAGGTCGTGGCGGCGGAGCGGGCGCGAGTGGCCACTGAGGGGTGGGGTGCCAGGTTGCTGGCCTTGCAGGGAGAAGACGGTCTGTGGGATGGCGGCGCGCTATTTCCCGCTCGGAGACTGGACTCGGATCCCGTCGGCCAGCCCTGGACCGCCACGGCATACAGTCTCCTGCTCCTGCGTGACCTGGGGGTGGACCCACGTTGTGACCAGGCGCGCCGCGCGGTGGCGCAGGTCAGAGACCACTGCCGTTGGGAGCACGCCGGACAGCCCTTCTTCACCGGCGAGGTCGAGCCGTGCATCAACGGTATGACCGTCGTGCTCGGTGCCTATTTTGATCAAGATGTCAATGGCGTGGTCGCCAGACTCCTTGATGAGCAGCTCGAGGACGGCGGGTGGAACTGTGAGGTGGAGAACGGTTCGGTTCGTTCTTCGTTCGCCACCACGATCCGCGTGCTTGAAGGGCTGTTGGCGCACGAGCACGCAACCGGTGGCTCGGCGGAATCCCTCGCGGCTCGGCGGCGGGGTGAAGAGTACCTCCTCGAACGAATGCTGTTCCGGCGTAAGAGCACCGGCGAAGTGGTCGACTCTGCCTGGCTGCAATTCTCATTTCCGACCCGCTGGCACTACGACGTGCTGCGTGGCCTGGAGTACTTCCGGGTCGCCGGTGATCTGCCGGACCCGCGGGTGGACGAAGCGATTCAGTGGCTCCGATCCAAGCAGCAGCCCGATGGCACGTGGCTGTTGGAGAACACACATCCCGGCAAGGTCCACTTTACGCTCGATGACGGCGATGGTCGCCCCAGCCGGTGGAACACGTTACGGGCGCTGCGTGTCCTCAGCTGGTACAGACAAGGAGCTGGCTAAACGACCAGCTTGGCGGTTGGCCACGGCCTCAGGGTGCCGTCTTCAGTCCAAGCTCCTTGGCTACCTCGTGCTCGACGGCCGTGCCGTCAAAAAAACTAGGGTTGGTGCGCGTGTGCAGTCGGGCGGCGTTCGCGAAGGTGAACTCGCGGAAGTCCGTCTCTGATACGAAGCCGTGCTCGAGCAGCTCGTACGCCTCGGGGATGACCTCCGCGAAATCGGGCACGTCGAAATGCGTGAAATCGGAGCTGAAGACCGGCCGCAAGCGCGCGCCCAATCGCGGATCGAACGCCCACATGGTCGCTGGGTCGTCTGCCTCGCAGCCGAAGTAGAAGTTTTCGCTATACGCGGCCTGGATGTCCTGCTTGGCCGTGACGCCTGAGGCAGCAAAATCGTCGGCAACGTGCTCCGGTCGGCTCAGCTCCTCGATGCTGCACTCGGGACGGAACGCGTCGAGACTATCCATGATCGCGTCGGCGTGTGCCTTGAGGCGCTCGTCGCCGTAGCGCTCGATGAGGCGATGCATCTCGGCAACGTCAGTGGTGCTCGGGAGCTGCAGCCCTTCGGGCCGGCGCTTCTCCCAGTGCGCCACCATGTCTACATACTGCTGGCACGCCCAGCTGATGCCGCCTTCCATGAAGCCGAAGTTCAGCCGCGGGTGTCGGTGTGTGACGCCGCCCAAAAACACGCCGCGGGCGAAGGCGTGGTTCGATTCGGCGAAATGCCCCACATGATTGAAGGTGAAGTTGCTGATGGAGGCGCGATCGGACCAGCGGGGGCTGCCGGAATGCTGGGTCACCGCTACGCCGAGCTCAACGCACCGATTCCAGAACGGATCGTAGTCATACGGACTGTCGAGCGCGATGTTGTCGCAGTACCAGGCGGCCTTCGATGGATCGATACCTTCCGCGGCGGCGGGGATTGCTCGTTCCTGATTGCCGCGCAGCATGATCGCCTTGAAGCCGCGCTCGCCGACCGCGTATTCCAGCTCCGCTATCGCTTCGTCTGGAGTCTGGGCCGGGATGATGGCGACGGGCGCGAATCGCTCGCGATAGGGTGCGAACATGTCCCAGGTCATCATGTTGTACGCGCGTGCCATGGCCGGCTGGAGGTCGCCGGCGATGGTATGAATAGTGAGGCCGAAGCTTGGGTAGATGATCGCGAAGTCGATACCCAGCTCCGGCAAGCGCTCGTTCAACAGCGCGGGCAACAGCGCCGTCGCCTTATCGAAGGTCTGGGTCGTTACGCCCCACCAGATAGTTCGGCGCAGCCGCTTGCGCTGACGCTCGGCCCAATCGACTCGATACCACTCGCTGTTCCGATGCCAGAAGGCGCGGACCTGGTCGACGGCGCCCGCCCCGCCAACTTCACGCAGGTACTCGAGAAAGACCGGAATGGGCTCCAGCCAGTGCCCGTCGCCATCGATGACGGGGTGCCCCAGCCGGGCACGAATGTCCGCCGCTTGCTGTGCCATGATCAGCCTCCGCGGAGCGTGTGGCGCGATTATATCTCCCGGCACTCGATGAGCCGGCCCATTCATTTTCGACTTCTCTCCGAGAAGGACATCGAATCCCTGCGACTGCCCCAAAACGAAACGCGGCTCTTCAAATGGGGCTATTCCGCGCCAGCTGAGCTCAACCATCAGACCGGGATCAACACGGTCTCAGGTTAGTCCAGCTCCCATCAACCTTTCTCTCCGAGAGATGTGTACCGCCTCTTCCGGTAACTTTGAAATTCAAGGAGCTTCGAATGCCTTCACCACCCCTTCAGCTCACAGGAGCCCATCGTGCGAGCATGCGCCGATTGACGCATCTTACTGACTGGGCTTCAGGGCAAATTGCGCGTCAATCCGTTGGCGATGAAAGTATGGGTGACCTCGTGCTCTATATCTTCACAGGAGTGGTCATTCGTCTCTGTCGGGCGCTGGTCGCTGAGATTAGGGGTGGATCTACTGATCGCACATCGAGTTGTATGAGAGCGATGATCGAGGTGTTGATCAACGCACGGTATGTGCTTTCAGGCGAAACGGAAGAACGTGCTTTGGCGTTTATCTTCGACGACGTTCGCAGCAATTTGAACAGGGCGCGCCGTATTCAATTGACTCTACGTCGAGGGCGGGCGCCGTCCATGAGCCGACTGAGCAGCGCAGACGAATGGCAAGGGCATGTGACTCGATTGGAGACGGAACTTCTGGCGCTCAAGCAACGCTATGGTGATCGTACATTGGCCTGGCCGCCACTAGAGCAGCGTGCAAGGAAAGGCGACTCTGATGAGCTTTATGCAGGTCCATACTCGCTATTCTCTGAGGATGAACACTTAAGTGCGAGAGCACTTGACGCGTATATGGAGCAACAGGGTGATCGAGTGAGATTTACATTCGTGCCCGACCTGCATCTCCTGGATAGCTACCTCACGTCAGCGCACGTGTATTTGCTTGCGCTCTTGGATCAGTGTGGCAAACGTCTCGGTTTTCCTGCGGCCGACGAACTTCGTCGGTTCGGGACCGCAGTGGACTTGCTCATTCCCATGGCCGGTGAATCAGAGTTAGATGTCCAGTGAGAAGGCAGAGTTGGCGCGGCCAGCCGAGGCAGAAACGTAATCCCGGTGCTTTGTACTGGATCACTATTGGGAGGAGGCAGATTGGACCCATTAACGCCTGATGTGCTGGCGGCAGCGAACGCGTATAGCCGTCGGTTACGCGAATTGCTCCACGCGCCCGATATTCTGGTGATGCCCGGTGCGTACGACGTATTGTCGGCACGGCTCTTCGAGTCCATGGGCTTTTCGGCGATCCAGGGCACTAGCGGCGGGATCAACGCCGTCTACGGCCTGCACGACGAGGAGCTGCTGGGGCTGGAGCGAACGGCGGGCATCTATCGCGAGATCGTCGCGGCGTTGTCCGTCCCCGTCAATGCGGATGGTGAGAAAGGCTACGGCGGGCCCGAGCAGATACCGGAGACGGTGCGCCAGTATGTATCGGCTGGCCTCGCGGGCATGAATCTGGAGGACAGCGATTATCATCCGCGCGGCACGCCGATGCGGCTTGTGCCGCAGGATGCAGCGGTGGCCAAGATCAAGGCGGTGCTGGACACCAAGCGCGCGCTGGGAAGTGAGTTCTTTCTCAACGCCCGCGTAGACGTTTTTGGCACAGTGAGCGAACACCGCGAAGGCATGGCTGAAGCAATCGAGCGAGGCAATGCCTACGCCGAGGCCGGCGCCGATTGCATCTTCATCCTCCGACCCGGCGACCGTTCCGTGATCGAGACGTTGGTGCGAGAAATCAAAGCGCCGCTGAGCGTGCTGGCTGGCCCCGATACGCCGCCCATCCCCGAGCTAGCCGACATCGGCGTAGCACGGGTGAGCTACGGCGCTTCATTTTCGCGCGTTGCCATCACCGCGGTAGCGCGACTAGCGAACGAGCTGCTTACCAGCGGCGACCCTCGATCCATCCTGAGCGATGCTATGCCTCGGGACCAGTATCTAAAGCTGCTGCGCGATCACCTGTGAAGGCGATGGTTCGAATCGGAGTCACGGAGTACCGGGTTGCGCTCAGGGCGACGTCAGCGTGTAGCTCGGTGGTCTGCCGACCAGCGTCGGCCGAACATGCCAAGGTGCTCCGAATGGCGGCGCGATCCTCCTGGGTCAGTGACAGAGACATTAGACATGGAAAGCGTCCGGACGCGAGGACGCCGGTCGCGCTCATTTCCGAAACACAGGATCACTCTGTGCTCGTGCATAGCGTTTCATCTATGAATGAACCGCTTGCGTCCCAGGTCCAGTGGAATCTAGGCAAGGTGCTGATAGTCGGCGCGGGGTACCTCCTCGCGGCGCTGTTGGCGGCTGTGTTTGCTCCCGGCTCGCCGTACCGATACACCCTGTTTGGCGCAACGGCCATCGAAGCCGTCACGTTCGTTTCGGTTTTCTTCATCTGGTTCACCGGCGTCCCTTAGCCGGCCAGGCTCTCGGCTGGTCGGGCCAAGGGTCCAGCGAAACTCCCTCGTCGTCCGTCGTCCGTCCCGCGTGGGCTCATTGCGGAGCGCCATTGAGGTGACTAGACTGGTTGAGTCGCCGGCCTGGGAGGCTGGCGACGGGGAGAGATGATGGCATCGAAGATTCGCGTTGGCACGGTAGGGGCAACCGTTACCCAGGGAGGAAGTGGTTGGGGTGCCAATGCTCATGTCCCCGCGTTGCGGGAGCTGCCCGATTTCGAGCTTAAGGCCGTCTGCACGGCCCACGAGGACACAGCAAAAGCCTCGGCAGAGGCCTTCGGCGCCGAGCTGGCGTTTCATGATTTCGAGGCGATGATCTCCCGACCTGACCTTGACCTCATCGCCGTTGTGGTGCGAGTGCCCGGCCACCATGAGCTGGTCATGGCCGCTCTCGAAGCGGGGAAGAACGTCTTCTGTGAATGGCCGCTGGGCGCAAACCTCGCCGAAGCCGAGGCCATGGCCAATTTGGCGAGCGCTGCTTCGTTGCGCACGGCGGTGGGCCTGCAGGCGCGGAGCGACCCGACGTATATGTATGCTCGCGAGCTCGTCCAGCAGGGCCACATCGGTGAGGTAGTATCGGCGAGGCTCAGTGGGGTTGGTCAGGCGACGACTCGAAGAGGCAATGGTCGAATCTGGCAGGGCGATCGCCGGAATGGCGCCAATACGTTGACCATCGCCGGCGGCCACGCGATCGACGCACTCTGTTTCGTGCTAGGTGACTTCGAGGAGCTATCGGCCCGCCTCGCAACACGTATCACCGAATGGCACAACACGGACACCGGCGAGACCATGCACGTTGATTCACCAGATTGGGTCAGTGTTGCTGGCCGCCTGGTGGGCGGTGCCGAGGTCTCGTACCTCATCACGACGGTGCCGCTGAGTCCGAGCGGCAATCGATTCGAGATCTACGGCCGCGAGGGTACGCTGGTGATCTCGGGAGGGTCGCCTAACACTGGCCCCAGTCAGCTCCAGGGTGCGCGTGGCGACGAGCCGCTGGCGGCCATGGAGGTCCCCCAGCGGTTCATACTTGCTCCGGAGAGCACGCCCGCCGGTTCACCGCGAAACGTGGCCCAGGCGTACGCTCGGCTCGCGAGCTCCATTGCCGCGGGAGAACGCTTCCAGCCCGATTTCGCACACGCCGTGAAGACGCATGCACTCATAGCCGCGATCGAAAGCTCGGCGGCCGAGGGGCGCACCGTTCGCCTGTAGTGTCGTCCGGTGGGACAGGCGTCTATGCCTGTCCAACGACCGGTTCCAGAGTGATCGCCGTTCGTTGCGCCGGTGCGGTGGCCTGGGATCAGTTCCCGGGTCCTTGATTCCGGTCAGTGGTCGCCTTTGCCGCCCTCCTTACCTCGGGCGCTGCCACGCTGGCTGGGATGCTTGTTCGCCGCGCCCTGGCCCTGCTCCTGGCTGCCGCCCGACTGGCGGGCGCTGCCCTGCTGACCGCCCCGGCCGCGGCGGCTCTGCTTCTGGTTGGTGTCTTCGTTGGGGTGATTCGGCCGGTTCGGGTGCTCCGACATGCCTGGCTCCATGCGTCAGTGTGATGTCCTCACGAGGCGCTCTGGCAAGGGCCGTACCGCGCCGTCGGCTGGCCTAGACCAGCTCCCGGATCGCCTCGAGCTGCGCAGGGTCGTCAGCGGGGGGATACATCACCGCGTCGTCGAAGCCGGCATCTTCGAGACGCCGAAGCCGGTCTCGAGCCTCGGCTGAGCTGCAGTGCAGGTTGAACAGCGCAGGCGTGCCGATCGGTCCTCGTTGGCGCTCAGGCCTCAGGTCGGTGTGAATGCTGGTGACCATCGCACGCTGGCCGCCAGCTTTGCGGAACATCCGTATCCCCAATTCGATATCGTCTAGCCCGGCGTGATTGCCGGACGCCATCCAGCCCTGACAGTGATGCGCGGCCAGGTTGATCCACCGTTCGCTTCGCCAGGCTCCGAGGTATACCGGTGGGCCGCCCTCGGTGCCCGGCCAGATGGAGATCGGTGGCCCGTAGACGCCCTCGCCTCGCCAGATGCGCTGCATCACCTCCAGGTGCTCGGGAAGTTTCTCGAATCGGGTCGCGTAGTCGACGTTCAGGGCATCAAAGTCGGCGCGTGTTGAACCGGCGCCGATGCCAAGGCGCAGCCGTCCGCCCGAGAGTAGGTTCAGGCTCTGTACACGGTGGGCGAGCTCCACCGGCGGCCGTAGTGGCAGCTGTACAACGCCGACTCCAAGCTCGATCGTCCTGGTGACCGGGCATAGAGCGGTCAGAACCGTCAGTGGATCCAGTGTCGCTGAGCCGCGGCCTACCGAATCGGTCACCCACAATCCCGAAAAGCCAAGCTCTTCTACCTTTTGGGCAAGATCGACGAGCTGCTCGACGATCGAACGAGAGTCAGCGACCTTCAAGTGTCGCGACACCATGGCGATTCCAAGCCTCATAGCATGTTTCTCCGCGGGGCACGCACGCTTTTCCGCGAACGCGCGCTCCTAGCGTAACGCGTCTATCGAGGCGATGGCGATGAGCCTTTCGACGCTGCGCGCCAGCCCCGAGTCGAGCGGTAGCAAGAGGCTTGTCGGACAAAGTGGTATGCTAATCGCATGACGACACAGGTAGCGGTTCGACTCCCTGCTGATCTTGTCGATCGGCTGGACGCGTTGGTTCCCATCACGCATCCATCCCGATCGGAAGCTGTGCGCCGCGCCATCGAACTGTACCTCTATCGGCTAGCCTGCGAGCAGGATGCACGCAAGTATGAGGAGCTACCGCTGACTGACGCGGAGCTTGCTCTAGCGGACGATCCGAGTGGGTGGAAAGAAACGCCGCAATGGTGAGGGGCGAGGTCTGGTGGGCCGAGACGCCCGGGGGTGATCGGCCGGTTCTCGTGCTGACCCGGGACCCGGTGGCCGACCGTATTGGGGCCGTGGTGGTAGCGGCCTGCACTCGAACCATCCGAGGGATAACGAGTGAGCTGCCACTGGGCCCCGAAGACGGCATGCCAGATAGGTGTGTCGCGACGTTTGACAATGTCCATACGCTGCGCCGCGAGGCCTTCCGTCGCCCAATAACCCGTCTATCTACGATGAAAATGGTCGAAGCGTGTCAGGTGATGTCCAGAGCGCTTGGCTGTGTTTGACTAGTAGGACTAATCTTCAATCGGCTTGAGCCACGGGGGGTGCGTCCCTGCGCGGGGTGAGTGCAACACACGTCGCGGGACCGGTGGCAGGGCAAGTCTGCCTTCGACGGATCATCTGGCAGTGCTGGGCCTGTTCCAGGGCAGCCTTCCGCGCAGATGCCCTACTGAAAAAGACCACTCCAGCATTTGACGCGCTCCGAGAGCCCGGTAATGGCAGCCTGGGTATCCTGCCGCGGTAGCAGCTTCCTGTCCAGGCTGGTCTCCGGGAACTTCACCGGCACGTCAGCGCGCACCGGACCGTAGCCATTGTCAGTAAGCGCCAGCTGCACCTGTTTCGAAAGGCTCCACTCCATCCACAGCCTGGCCGCGTTGGGGTGCGGACGTCGGGCCCAGTCCGGCAAGCTGACGCTCGAATAATTCCGCCTCCCGGATAATGCCCTCGGGTTCCGCGACCAATCCCCTGAGCTGCATGTTCGGAATTAGCGGCTGTCAAGCGATGGTATAGGTATGAGAGGTAATCAACCGCTGCCCGAGGAGAGCGACCCTGTGCTGGCCATCTATCGCGTGGCCTTGCCGCGGGTGTACGGCTATCTGCTCCCGCGCTGTGGGAGCGCCGAGCTGGCTGAGGATCTGACCAGCGAGACGTTCCTCGCGGCCGTCAACGCCAGCCGACAGGGCAGGCTGACCGAGGTGAGTACCGCCTGGCTCGTGGGCGTGGCGCGCCACAAACTGGTCGACTACTGGCGTCGGCTCGAGCGCGAGCAGCGCAGCCTCGCCGCAGCGGAAGCTTCGGTGACGGACGTTGACGATCCGTGGGACGAATGGCTCGACTGCGAGGCGGCGTATGCCGCCCTGGTGCATTTGCCGATACCACAGCGGGCGGCGCTGACACTGCGCTATCTCGACGGACTCTCGGTCGCCGACGTGGCCGAGCATCTCGGGCGAACCTTCCATGGTACTGAGACGCTCCTGGCCCGCTCGCGCGCCGCGTTGCGCCGCCATTACGAAGAAGGACTGCACCATGCCCGCTGATCCGCTCGACGCATTGCGATTGCCGGTCGTGCCCGTGGAGCCTCGATCGGAGTTTGCAGAGGCCCTGCTGCGGCGCATGCAGTCGGTCGACCCATCTGAGCGCCGCACGACCCCCACTATTCGCTATTTCGTCAGTGACATGGACACCGCGGTCGACTTCTATCGCCAGCATCTGGGCTTCGAGGAGGAGCTTCGCCCTAACCCCGTGTTCGCGATGCTGTATCGGGACGACCTGCGGCTGCTGCTGAGCGTACCTGGCACCCACCCAGGCGGGCACTCGCTGCCCGATGGCACGCTTCCCACACCCGGGGGATGGAATCGTATCTTGATCCAGGTCGCTGACTTAGACACGACAATCGAGTCTCTGCGCCGCGCAGGGGTCCACTTCCGCGATGACCAGCCCAGTGGAGTTGCCGTCAGACAGGTCCTGCTCGAGGACCCATCTGGTAATCCGATCGAGTTGTTCGAACCCGCCAGCGGGTACCACGAGCGACAACGCTAAATCACCCGACCACGAAAAGGAGCATGCCCTTATGGCCACTGTACAGGTTCGTTACATCGTCAATGACGTCGACGCCGCAATCGACTTCTACTGCCAGCATCTCGGCTTCACCGAGCTCATGCGTAACTCGCCGATATTCGCCATGCTGACGCGAGGCGACCTGCGCCTGGTGCTGTCCCAACCAGGTGGGCGACAGAACCAGGGAGGCGCCTCGACCCTCGCTGATGGTCGGGCTCCAGAGCCTGGCGGCTGGAATCGCTTTGCCGTCGAGGTCACCGACCTCGACGATACGGTCGAGCGACTCCGCGGTGCGGGCGTGCGCTTTCGGAGCGACATTATCCGGGGTACCGGCGGCAACCAGGCATTGGTCGAGGACCCCTCTGGCAATCCCATTGAGCTGTTCCAGCCGCTGAGACCCGAAGCGCGGCTGGAACCTGCCACGTAAGAGCCACTGCTCTTGCTTGGTCTCGTCCGTCCAGGCGGCCAGGCCAGATGATTCAGCACGCCAACAGCGCCGACCAAACACCAACGGCCCGGCCACGCTGCAACTGGCGCGCGGCAATCGGTATGTCGGAGAGCTAACGACTCCGGTTGGTCAGGTCATCGACAGGCGATTCCCGATGGGACTGATCCGTGTCTGGGAACGCTCCTGGACATCGTGATGTTGATGCAACTCCGCGATCGTGAGCGCACCTAAGCCGAGTTCGTCGCATCGTTGAAAGAAGCCGAGGTAAGGCACATTGAGACAATTAGATCTAACCATGGCCGACGTGACTGATGGTTGCGGGAGCTCTGTGGCGCAGGCCGACAATGGACGGAACCGGTGGTGGTTAGTCGTCGCGGCCGGCTTGGCCGTGTTCATGGCGTCCGTGGACCTAAGCATCGTCACTGTCGCGCTGCCGGCGATAGAGCGTGACTTCGAGACTGCCACGAATATGACCGAGTGGATAGTCCTCGCCTACCTGCTGCCACTCGCTGGCTTGGCGCTGCCGAGCGGCCGGTGGTTGGACAGCGTCGGGCGACGCCCGGCCCTGGTGTTTTCGCTCACCGGCTTCGCTCTCGCGAGTGCCGCGGCGGGGCTGGCGCCCAGCTTCGCTTGGTTGATTGGTGCGCGACTGGTCCAGGGAACCTTCGGTGCGCTCCTCTTTTCACTGGTTCCAGCGTTGGCCGCGACGGCCGTTCGGCCCCAGGCGCGTGGCCGAGCGATGGGGCTGATCACGACCCTCGGCCCGCTCGGACTTATCAGCGGGCCGGGGCTGGGCGGCATGGTCGTCGATGTGCTGGGCTGGCCGTGGATCTTCTTTATCAACGTCCCAGTGAGCGTCCTCGTTATGGCGATCGGACTGCGCATGCTACCGACGAGCGCGCCACTGAGGGTGCCCGATCGTACGTGGTTTACTGAGTCTCTGCTACTCAGCTCAGCTGTCGCCGCGCTCTTACTCTCCCTTTCCTTGACGGCGAGCGAGGGTCCGGTGTGGCTTATCCTCGCCCTCTTTGGGGTGTCGTTGCTCTTCGTGTGGCTCCGAATGCCCGTTAGTGGCACCGTCCGTGATCTCTTCCGTTTGCCGGGAGAGGTGGGGCCGCATGTTGCGCTGGTCTCGGGGGCAACGGCCATCGGCACCGTCTTCTTCATTACGCCCTACTTCATGCAACGGGAGCTCGGCGAGTCGCTGTCGGCCGCCGGGGTTACGATCCTGGCCTTCCCTGCGGGCATGGCCCTGATGGGACCAGTTGGCGGCTTCTTAGGTGACTGGTGGGGGCGCCGCAGGACCGCCATCCTGGGAGCAGTACTCTTTACCGTGGGCTTGGCGCTTCTCCTACCGATGGACGACTCATGGCACCTCGCCGATCTCGCGTGGCGGCTATTCTTGGCTGGCTGCGGAAACGGACTGTTCAACGCTCCCAACATGGCAATGGCAATGACCCACACACCGCGGCCGTTGTTGGCGACCACAGGTGCATCGACCAGTCTCGCCCGCCACATGGGATTCGCCCTGGGGCCCGCGCTGGCCACGCTGGTCTGGTCTATCTACGCCTATGAGCCTGAGGGGATGCGGGGAGCCATGACTCTGGCGGCGGTGCTCAGCGCGTTGTCGGTCGTTGCCCTCGTGCGCACCCGAGTAACAGGCGAGCAGGCGGCGGTGGCCTAGCCACGAGCCGCTGTTGATGTGTTCTCATTTCGATGTGAATTGGACAGAAGGAGGAATAGCGCGCTTCCTCCAAAAGCCAGGCCTACCAGGGAACTCTCGCGTCTACCAGCTGAAGCCACTGCTCCTTACTTGATCTCATCCGTCCAAGGCGGACCGACCAGATGATTCAGCACACCAACTCGGTTCACGTGCGGTAAACCCCGCCACCAGCGCCGACCGAACACCAGCGCCCGGCCAGGCTTGCCTAACACTTGTGAAGAGTTAAGAGTGAAAAGTTAGGGGTTGCGGTGAAGGATATTCACTCTTAACTTTTCACTCTTAACTCGGGCCTTAGGGGTTGTCCGAAACCTCAATCAGCCTGAGCAGCGGTGGGCCCGTCGCCGCGGAGGGTGGTGCGGCGCACGTCCCGAGGCTCGTCGGCGGGGAAGGGCCGGCCGCGATGCATGACCTGGCGGTTGTCCCACATCACCAGGTCGCCAACGCTCCACTTATGGGAGTAGACGAACTCTCGCTGGGTGGCGTGCTCAATGAGATCGCGGAGGAACATCCGCGCCTCGGGGACGGGCCAGCCCACGATGCCGCCCGCGTGCGAGGCCAGGTAGACGGACTTGCGGCCGGTTACCGGGTGCGTGCGGACCATGCACTGGCGTACGGGCTTGAATCGTTCTCGCTCCTCGTCGGTGAGGTCGAAGAAGCCGATCTGCTGGCGCGAGAAGATCTGCGAGTGCTCGCAGACGAGGTCCTCGATCTCGGCCTTTGTTTCGGCCGGGAGGGCGTCGTAGGCGGCGCGCATGTCGGCGAACTCGGTGTTGCCGCCGCTTGACGGAATGCTGCACGCTCGTAGCGCCGAGTACTTCGCTGGAACGACCTTGAACGAGCTGTCGGAATGCCACAGGCGGTTGCCGAGAGCGAAGAGCCGGCGCCGGTCGTCCCGGGCAAAGACCTGCTGATCCTTGTCCAGATTGGAGACGTCAGCAAACGTGGTGGGGAGGCGGTACTCGTCGGGCTCGCGCAGGCTCGTGCCGACCGCGTGCTCGAGCTCGCCGAGGCTCCGGGAGAACGCAAGGTGCTGCTCGTCATCGATGTGCTGATCGTGGAAGACGAGCACCGCGTACTCGTCCATCCCGGCATGAACTGCCGCAACCTCGTCGGGCGAGAGCGGCTGGCGCAGGTCGATCCCGTCGACCTCGGCGGCAAAGCACGGCCCTATCTGATGCATCTTGAGGTTCATCGTGACGCTCATCGCGGAGCCCTCCTACCTCGTAAGGCTGGCATTCTAGGCAATGTCCGGGCATAGCATAAGTCGGATCCATCAAAAAGCCAATCGCCGAGCTTTGGGGAGTAGTCATCGAAACATATGACGTCATCGTAGTGGGCCTGGGCGGCGTCGGTAGCGCCGCGCTCTACCAGCTGGCTGGTCGGCAAAAGCGTGTGCTGGGGCTGGATCAATTCGCGCCGCCGCACGCCTTCGGATCATCTCACGGCGACTCACGGATCACCCGCCAGGCCATCGGCGAAAACGCTGCCTACACTCCGCTCGCTCTACGTTCCCATGAAATCTGGCGCGATCTGGAGCAGCAGACCGGCGAGGAGCTCATGGTTGTCGCTGGCGGGCTCGATGATGGCCCCGGAAACCAGTACCGAGGTCTTCCACGGTACGCCAGCCTTTCTCGCTCAGACCATTGCGGCCGCGCGGGAGTACGGAATCGCCCACGAGCTACTCAGTAGCCGTGACATCGCTCAACGCTTCCCGCAGTTTCAATTGGTTGGGTCGGAGGTCGGCTACTACGAGCCGGGCGCGGGGGTACTGCGTCCGGAGCGTTGCGTGGCCGCCCATCTGGAACAGGCGGCGGTGCGGGGCGCCTCGATTCACACCAACGAGCGCGTCCTCGCGCTTGACTCTGGTGCGGGAGGGACCTCCATCATCGTCCGGACAGAGCGCGGAACGTACGAGGCGGGCGCCGTGGTCATCGCCGCGGGGCCGTGGGTAGCCAGGTTCGCGCCGCCAGCCTGGCAGCGCCACATGCGCGTGACCCGCCAGGTCATGTACTGGTTTCGTCCCCTACGCGATCAGGAGTTTCGTCCAGGAACGTTCCCAGTGTTCGTGTGGATCTTCGGAAACCGCTTCTTCTATGGCTTGCCATCGATGGACGGCCCAGTGGCCGGAGTGAAAGTCGCGACGGAGCAGAATGACGTTCAGACGACCGCGGACACGGTTGATCGAGTTGTGACCAGCGCCGAGATCGAGACGTTCGCGCGCGATTATCTCGCTGAGCGCCTACCCGGTTTGACTGATGAGTGCGTCCGAGCCGCCACGTGCCTGTACACACAGACTCCCGGAGCCGACTTCCTCATTGACCGGCACTCGGACCTGCCGGGCGTCATTGTCGCCTCTCCATGCTCGGGGCACGGTTTCAAACACACCGCGGCGCTGGGCGAGGTACTGGCTGACATGATCGACGGACGCTCTCCGCGAGTAGATCCGTCCCTGTTCTCCAGCCACCGCGCTACGGGTGTCTCCCAAACGGCCACGGCAAATCCTGACTTAACGGAGGCCGATCACAGCTCATAGTCCCATTCTTGCCAGGGCAGCGTATCTCGACGGATGGAACGGCGCAGGACCCAATCTTGAACGCGCTTTCTGCTGCGCTGGTTCATGTCGAGGTGGCACGGACAGTCGCATCTCTTCTGCCCCCCGAGCTGATGAATGTTTTCCGCTTCCTGCTTCTCTGGCGTGACCATCCCGCTGCACATCCCATGCTGAAGCTCGTTTCCATTCACGAGCCCCCGCTCGTCCAGCTCCCCTGCTAGAGCGCACGCGATCGTCAGCGTCACTCACCCAGATCCAGTCGATGCGTTGGGGTTGGGTCAGGCTATCTGACGTTCAGTGTAGTCGCTGCGGCGCGCCCGTGTGACAGGGTGCTCGGGCGCCGGCAGGGGACGATTGAGGCCGACTACGCCTGGTCCCCCTTTGACCAAGCGCGCGGAAGCAGCCGTAACGCGTTCTCCCGCAGGATCGCCGCTTCCTGGTCGGGCGGCAGGTGGAGCTCCAGCACGTCGCCTACCGGGTGCTCTGGCCCGCCCACGGGATAGTCGCTGCCAATCACGAAGCGGTCGAAGCCGACCTGAGCGATGAGCGACTTCAGGAAGGGGCCGTTGAAGGCAATGGTGTCGTACCAGAGCTGGTCCAGGTAGCTGGACGGGCGCCGCGTCAGGTTGGCCTGCATCTCGGGAGAGCGCGGATACCCGTTGTCGATGCGGCCGATCATGGCGGGCAGCGTGCCACCGGCGTGGGCCAACAGGACTCGTAGGCGTGGGTGGCGCTCCAGCACCCCGCCGCAGATGATTGCCGCCGCTGCCAGCCCCGTCGTCATCAGATTGCCCGCCAGGCCGCCCAGGCTGTATCTGGCCATCACACCCCTGGGCGCTGCCTCGAAAGGGTGGATGAACACGGCCATGTCCAGCGCTTCGGCCGCCTCCCAGAAAACCTCAAACTCCGCCTCGTCGAGTGCCCGCTCGCCGACGCTTGGCGGAATCATGACGCCCACCAGGCCAAGGCCGTGGGCGCGCTCCAGCTCCCGCGCCGCCAGGTCGGGTGCTTGCATTGGCACCGAAGCCATACCCACAAATCGGTTTGCCCGCTTCGGCACCATTGCGGCCACGGAGTCGTTGTGCACCTGGGCGATGGCGAGACCGCGCTCCGCGTCCACACCGGGGTACATCACAAACGGTACGCAGGTGAGCGCCTCGCGCTCCACGCCCTCCGCGTCCATGTCCACGAGTCGCGCGGAGAAGTCGTCGGTGCCCAGAATCTTGGCATTGATGGGGCGGGTAGCCGTCTCGGCGATCAAGAAGACCTGTCGCCCGTCACGCTCCACGATGCGCGTGTCGAAGTGCTGGCCCTCGCGCTGCAGTAGTTCGAGCACGTCGGGGGTAACGATGTGCGAATGCAGGTCGATGGCCCGTGGCGAGCTGAGATCAAGTGAGTCGTGCATGGCGTAGGGTCCCTCCGCTTGGCGGGATTATGCCCTGCGGGCTACGAGCAGGCGAGATCGCCGGCTTTGGCGAAGCCTTGAATTGCACATCTCGATTTCACGCTGTCGTTGGAACGACCTCACGCTCAATGCGCTTAGCGTTGGCAATCTCCGCCACGCGGAGATCGAACGAGGCCTGCAAATTGAGCCAGGAGAGCGCGTCGCCACCGAAGTAGCGTGCCAACCGCATGGCCGTGTCGGCGCTCACACCACGCCGCTCACGAACGATGTCGTTGATCCGAGGCGCGGGGACGTTCAATGCCTTTGCGAGGGCATTGGCACTCATCCCGAGCGGGACCAAATAGTCCTCTCGTAGCACTTCGCCGGGGTGGATAGGTCGCATGCCATTCTTCATCGGTCGCGATGCTCCATCAGTGGTAGTCAACGATCTCGACATCTTCGGGACCAGCTACGGTCCATCGAAAACAGACGCGGAATTGATCATTCACGCGGATGCTAAATGTTCCCACGCGATCCCCTCGCAAAGCCTCTAACCGGTTACCAGGCGGAGCCCGGAGGAACTCCAATGTCTGCGCGGCGTCCAGTTGCGCTAGTTTGCGCGTCGCAACCTTCAGGATGCCCGAGAACCGCTTTGAGCTTCCCGTCTCGAACAGCGCCTGTGTGTCAGCACAGCGGAAGCTTCTGATCACGTCGAGACCATACAACGTTTAACGTTAAACGTCAAAGATTGTGGCACTCATTGCGACGCGAAGCGCGGTGGCCAGGGCCAGTCTAGGCCAGCTTATCGTTCAATGTAGCTCATAAGCTGCCGTCATTACGCGCCGAGTCCGTGTGGCCGATACTACCTTCCGGCAATTGGGCTTGCTAGTGTCTGTTCAGAAATTCCAGCACCAGACGGTTCCAGGTCTCGGGTTGCTCCCAGTGCGCGGCGTGGCCGGCTTCGGGGACGGTCACAAGCTCGTGATTGGGGAAATGCCGCGCGAACATGCGCATCATCGCCGGGGGAGAGAGAAGGTCGGCTCCGCCGACCACCACCAGCGTTGGCGCCGTGAAGCGTTGGAGGTCCTCAGCGGTCGGATGCTGGCGGCGGAGCTGCGCCGTCCATGTGTCGGCATCGTCAAAGTGGACCGTTTCGGCGATCTCCACCCACTTCCGCGTCCCCTCCGGATTCGTTCCACGGTAGCCGGCGCTGAGCTCGCGCAGCTCGACGGGTAGAACCTGGATCGGCCGTGGGCGCATGCGTTTCTGGACCTCGGTGATGGCGTCGTCCTGGAGCCCACCGATCGAGTCGGCGATGACCAGCGTGCGGATCTGGTCCGGATGGACAACGGCGTACTCCAACGCCACCACGCCTCCGGCGGCGGTGCCGACGAGGTGCACCGGCGGGAGATCGAGATGCTGGATCAGCGCATGGAGATCATCGATGGCGTAGCCTGGTTGTTCGCCACTGTCGTTCGGTTGTGACTGGCCGACACCACGACGGTCGTAGGTGACGCACCGATACCCGGCGGATGCAAATGCTGGAACGTTGAGCTCCCACGAGTCGCTGGTGCCGGAGCGCGCATGGAGAAAGACGATCGGCGCGCCGTTCCCGTGGTGATCCCGGTAATGAAGCGTGACGCCTGGCGCATCGAATTGAGGCATGGGGCTGACTCTCTCCCGCCCGCGGAAGGTACTGTCGACTAGTATGACCCCTAACTCTCCAACCTGGCAGCGAGCCAGATGGGACGGGTGGACCGATTTCCGATCCGCCCGTCCCATCTGGCTCGTGAATTCTCAGTGGAGCGTTTGACCGTTAGTCGTCGTCACCACCGCCGCCGCCCTGGTTGCTCCCATTGCCGCCACCGCCACCGCCGGTGGACAGATTGCCAATGTCCCCGAGATCGATGTTGCCTCCTTCTGGGTCGTCAGGCTCAAGACTTTCACCGAACCAGTCCCTATGCAGCATGTCAGTCATCGGGTCCTCCTTGAAGTCCCCGCGCGTCCAACGCGGGAGCTTCTTCGATCCTACCAAGCTCAACGCTCGGACGCGGAAAGTATTCCCGAGGCGAGAGAGCGGCACTGACTTCGCATATCGCCATGGAAGCGATGTTGGCCTGCTTAGCCACGAAGCACGGCCTCGGGATTGTGCATCCACGGGGTGTCGCATGGATCGCAAGCGGTCGTATGCTCAGGCATGTCGATCCCGCGTATCACCGTTCTTTTGTAACACTCATCAAAACTCCCGGCGACCGGCCGGGCATGCGCACAGGAGGCGACCATGGCGAACGATGAACTCACGATTGGCGAGGTGAAGCGCATGGCCGAGGAGATCGGCATGACGCATCTCACGGAAGAGCACCTCCAGCAGCTGCTCCGCGCGACCAACGAGCGCCCGTGCGCGGCGCGGCGCATTGCCCGTGGGAAACCTCACGCCGGCGGACGAGCCGGCGCACGTGTATCGCCTCGATCGGGGGCGACGAGCGATGACCGACCTCGCCTGGCTCACCGTCGCCGAAGCGGCCGAGCTGCTGCGCGCGAAGAAGCTCTCGCCTGTCGAATACACGCGAGCCCTGATCGATCGCATCGAGAAGCACGACAGCAAGCTGAACGCGTTCCTGCGCTTCACGCCCGACATCGCGCTTGACGACGCGCGGCGCGCCGAGGCGGAGATCGCGCGCGGCGAATGGCGCGGGCCGTTCCACGGCGTGCCCTACGGCTTGAAGGACATCGTCGACTACGCGGGCCTGCCGACGACCGCGCATTCGAAGATCCTGAAGGACAACGTCGCCGGCAGCCGATGCCGTGGTGACGCAGAAGCTGCGCGCCGCGGGCGGCGTGTTCATGGGCAAGCTCTCGACCCACGAGTTCGCGATCGGCGGTCCGTCCTTCGACCTGCCGTGGCCGCCCGCGCGCAATCCCTGGAACCGCGATCACTTCACGCGGCGGCTCGTCGAGCGGCTCGGGCGCCGCGACCGCCGCGGGCTTCGCTGCCGGCGGCGATCGGCACCGATACCGGCGGCTCGATGCGCAATCCCGCCTCGATGTGCGGCGTCGTCGGCATGAAGCCGACCTACGGTCTGGTCAGCCGGCGCGGCGTGATGCCGCTGGCGTTCTCGCTCGATCACGTCGGCCCGCTGACCCGCACCGTGCGCGACAACGCGCTGATGCTGGATCTGATCGCCGGCTACGATCCGCTCGATCCGGGCAGCGTCGAATCGCGCGACCGGCGGCTACACCGCCGGGCTCGGGCGCGGCGTCAAGGGCCTGCGCATCGGCGTCATCCGCCACTTCTACACGCGCGACATGCAGGCCGACGCCGGAGATGGCGGCGGGCATCGAGGCCGCGGTGAAGGTATTGGCCGAGCTCGGCGCGGAGGTGCGCGAGATCGAGACCGCGCCGCTCGGCGACTACGCCGCCTGCAACCGCACGATACTGCCGAGCGAGGCGTTCGCGATCCACGAGAAATGGATGCGCGAGCGGCCCGCAGGATTACGGCGCGCTCGCGCGCGAGCGGCTGATGGCCGGCGCCTTCGTGCGCGCCGCCGATTACATCAACGCCACGCGCGTGCGCCGACAGATGACCGACGCCTTCCACGCGCTGTTCGCCGACATCGACGTGGCCATGACGGCGAGCTCGATGGATCCGGCCTGCCGCATCGACGACCCGCAGGCGGTCGAATACACCTACGGGCGGCAGGCGCGCGCGCCGTTCAACGTGACCGGCAGCCCCGCGCTGTCGGTGCCGGCGGGGTTCAGCACGGCAGGACTGCCGCTCGCGATGCAGATCGTCGGCAAGCCGTTCAGCGAGGCGCTGATCTACCGCGTCGCCCATGCCTACGAGCAGGCGACACAGTGGACGGAGAGGCACCCGGAGCTCGACCGCGGCAATGCGCCGCAGTGAAGGAGTAGGCACGGGGTGGCGGCAGAGGGCGCCGTCGCGATGGGCGCTATCAAGGCCGAGCACCGGACTACCCAGCCGCATTTTAGTGAGCCAGTATCAGGATGCACAGAAACTCCGGGAGAGGCTCTCTGCGGGGCAGTAGCGGATGCTACCCGGACCCACTTCCCCGCGCCGAAAGATCGGGAGAGAGCTCCTAATCCACATCGACTGCAAGAGTACCCCGCTGAAGACAGATAGAGATGGAATGAGCGGTCCGACCACGCAGGAAGAGATATTCGCTCTTCGAGCTCTTCTATCCCGTATTGGCACCCCTGCTGAGCATCCGGACGATGGAATTCAGGTCTTGTTGAAGGTCCCGAGATTACTGAATGATCTGGAAGTGACGCGTGGCCTACTCGTGCGCGGTCTAACCAGCCGCAACGTCAAGGGTCATGAGTGGATAAGCGATCTCGAGACGGATCTGCCAGTGCGGAATACGAGAGCCTGGATGTGTCAGTGGCGTGGTGCTTACTGGCATGAGTTTGGCGAGGTGCAGGAGCATCACTCGGTCGAGTGTTGGTTCAGTAGCACTCGTAGTTACCTTCAACAAGCCAACGCTAGGCCAGGAGCTTGATCAACACAGTGTGCGCGGTGTACCAACTTTCGATAATGGCTTACGCCAGTCGATAGAAAGTGCCCAGGATTCCGCCGTAGATCAGGTGGGCGAGGATTACCGAGAGCGGTGTGCGTCCGCCATAATGCAGCGCCAGAAATCCGGGCGGCTCGAGCTGCCTGGTGGGCGTAGGGCCATGCTGCTCGCTCGCCATCCGGAGGTGGAGTGCCGGCATCAGCGGGCATCACCGCGACGAGCACGAACAGCGCGTGAACCAGGCCAATGCCGGCTCCGAGCCACCACGACGCACGGCCCCAGCTCTCGAATGCTGCAGCGTAGACGATGGCCAACCACCACCCGTTCAGCAGGTGCACCGCAAAGCCGACAAGCTTGGCACGATCTCGATCCGGCGTGAATATCGTGCCGAGCATGAACGGGAGATTCATCCGCGACGAGTCCGAGACCCTGGGTCCCCGCCATCAAGATCGTCATCGCGGCGGTTCCGACGAAACCCCAGAGAACGACGTCGTTCCAGTTCACACTCATTCAATCCTCGATCACCTGGCCGGCAGACGGCTGTTCGGGGGCGGCGCGATCATGCTCGCCGCGGTACTCTGCCAGGGTCAACGCCGCGTTGATCAGGCCGACGTGCGTAAACGCCTGGGGAAAGTTCCCCAGGGCGATGCCCGTGTCGGGGTCGATCTCTTCGGCGAACAGGCCCAGATCGTTCGCGAAGTCGAGGAGTCGCTCGAAGGCATCGCTCGCGGCCCTGACCTGACCGCCGCGCGCCAGACACTCCACCGCCCAGAAGCAGCAGATACCGAATGCACCCTCGCCCGCTGGAAAACCGTCATCGGTTGCGGCCTCGTAGCGGTAGACCAAGCTGTCGCGGGCGAGCTTATCGCGGATGCGAGTGCAGGTGGCCTGCATCCGCGCGTCCGTCCCGTCGATATATCCGTACAGCGGTAGGGTGAGCAGGCTGGCGTCCATCTCGTCACCGTCAAACGTGCGGGTGTAGCTGCCGAGTTCTCGGTTATATCCACGCGTGTCGATCTCCGTCCGGAGCGCGTGCCGTTGCGCTCGGAAGCGCTCCACGTTGACGTTGATCTGCCCGGCTTCGTGCATCTGGATCAGGCGATCCAGCGCGACCCAACAGAGCACCTTCGAGTGGGTGTGCTGAAAGCGTCCCCCGCGCCCCTCCCAGATTCCCTCGTCCGGCTCACGCCACCGTTTGCATACCGTCCGGCCGAGGCCGTCGAGCAGGCGGACGGTGTCTCGGTCGAGCTGTCCGCCGTGCCGAACAAACCACGCCACGGCATCGATGACCTCCCCGTACACATCCAGCTGCAGCTGCCCATGGGCGTCATTGCCGACGCGCACCGGGCGCGAGCCCGCATAGCCGGCAAGATGCCCCAGCTCGCGCTCGGGCAGCCGGGCCTCGCCGAATACGTCGTAGACCACCTGGAGCTCGGGCCAGGTGAGTCGGGTCGCGTGGAGCATCCAATTGAGGAATGCGTCCGCCTCCTCCCGGTAGCCGAGGGAGAAGAGTGCGCGAAGCGTGAAGGACGCGTCGCGCAGCCAGCAATAGCGGTAATCCCAGTTGCGGACCCCGCCCAGCTTCTCCGGCAGCGAAGTGGTGGGTGCAGCCACCACGGCGCCTGACGGCGCGTAGGCCATGAGCTTGAGCGCGAGGGCGCTGCGCACCACCATGTCGCGATGTGGTCCCGCATAGGTGCAACGCTCCGACCACTCCTGCCACCACCGGGCCGACCGGTCGATCCTGCCGCGAGCTAGGTCCCCGAGCGTTGGGATCACCGCCGGCGCATCCTGGTCAAACGTGAGCGACAAGTACCTACGCTCCCCGCCTCGGACGCGGTCGGTGCCAAAGGCATCGAGGCCATGGTCGATCAAGTCCAGCGGCACCTCGCTCCGGAGGGTGAGGGAGGCCCTGCCAACTTCACACCACAGGCCAAGCGCACCGCGCGGTTGGAGTACGTGTTTAATTCGGCCGTAGTTCGGACGAGGCTGGTACAGGACCTCGATTTCCACCTCGCCATCGATCCCCTCCACTTCTCGGAGCACTTCATGCTCCGGTGTAAGCTGGATCCGCTTGTCATGCTCTGCGGATACTGGCAAGAGGTCCCGCACGACGCACGTCCCACCGGGTGTATGAAAGATGGTCTCAAGAATGTTCGTGTCGTGCAGGTAGCGGCGTTGGGTCCGGAATGCCCCCGTTGGTCGAATACGGAAGCGTCCCCCTTCGCGCGCGTCGAGCAACGCGGCGAACAGGGACGGGCTGTCGAAACGGGGCAAGCAGAGCCAATCGAGCGAGCCATCACGGGAAACGAGCCCCGCAGCCCGGCAATTACCAATCAGCGCATAGTCGCCGATAGGCGCAGAGCCATCGGTCTCATCGCTCGCTTGTGGGTCTCGTAGCCGGGCTGACAAACCGACATCCCTTCCGTTCACGTCGTTGGTTTCTCGAGAGATCTGCGCAGGCGGGTCTTACACATTAACACCAGCCAGCGAAAAGCACTCGTCCGAATCGACCTGCACGCTGCTACTATCTGAGGGCCGCTGGACTCGCGGCAGATCCTTCGATGGGGAGGAGCAACGATGGAAGTTCGACGCCTTGGAGAAGAGATCGGCGCGGAGATTACCGGCGTCGACGTCAAGCACTTAGAGCGACGATGACTGGAGCACGATTTACCAGACCTGGCTGGACCACAACGTGATCGTTGTCCGTGACCAGGAGCTGGAGATCGACGACTTCTACAACTACAGCCTCCGCTTCGGCCCCGTCGAGGCGCATCCATCGAAGAGCACGCGGCACCCGGACTACCCGAAGATCACCGTCCTGGGCGTCGGCAAGTTCGACGAGGACGGACGCCTCAATATGGCGATCTACACTCGCGGCGCCGATTGCTTCCACACGGACGGCGCGTACGACGCAGATCCCTTCAAGGCCACCCAGCTCTACGCGATTGCCCTTCCCAGCCGCGGTGGCGACACGCACTTTGCCAGCATGTACGCGGCCTACGATGCCCTGCCCCAGCGTCTGAAAGACAAGCTCGCTGGTAAACGAGGCGCATTCCGCTACGGCGGCCGCACCGGTCGCGTCGCGCTCCTCAACGAGTCCGATCAGCACGAGCCGTCGGTCTTCCACCCCATCTTCCGCGTACATCCGGAGACGGGACGCACCGGTCTCTACTTCGACCCCGGCAAGATCCTCTGCATCGAGGGCCTGGAAGAAGCGGAGAGCGACGAGATCATCGACGAGCTGGAGACGTACATGCTCCAGCCCAGGGCGATGTACACGCACCAGTGGCGCCTCGGCGATGTGGTGATCTGGGACAACCGTTGCTCCTACCACAAGGCCGCCGGCGACTACCCGCCGGAAGAGGACCGCATCCACTGGCGGGTATCGATCAAGGAGTACGGCAGCCCGATCAAGCCTGACTGACGGAAGGGGCACGATCCGCAGATTGACGCAGATTAACGCAGATTATTCTTCACGGGAGCCGCGACGGTCGAAGTTTCCCTCAAGTTTGAGAAGCTAATGTCGATGGCGGAACGGAAAAGGATGTCCCGATCAGACGCAGCCCAACCGTCCAATTAATCTGCGTCAATCTGCGTTAATCTGCGGATCGTTAAGCTGCGGGGCCAGAGACCTACCAGCGCGCGCCGGCGAGCTGGCGGGTGGCGACGTTCAGGCGGTTCCAGACGTTGATGTTGGCGATGCACAGCACCAGCGCGGCGAGCTGCTGCTCGTCATAATGTCGCGCCGCTTCCGACCACACCTCATCAGACACGGGGTCCGGGCGGTCGGCCAGACGGGTGACAGCTTCGGTCAGCGCCAGCGCCGCCCGCTCGGCATCCGAGAAGTAGGGCGTATCCCGCCAGGCGGCGATAGTGGCCAGGCGCTCCGGCTTCTCATCGAGCTCCAGGGCGTGGGCGGCGTGGCCGTCGAGGCACACGCCACAGCCGTTGATCTGGCTGGCGCGCATCAACACCAGCAGAATGGTTCGTTCTTCCAGGCCGCCCTTGCTGACGGCGTTGCCCAGCGCCTGTAGCGCCGGCATGGCGTCCGGCACGATCATGGCAGGGTGGCTGATACGTGGTTGAGTCATCGTTCGCCTCCTTTAGAGAGCTGTCACATTGGCGGGCTCTGGCCCGTCAACTCAATGACGAACGCCGACGGGAGAATGTGACCGATGACCGAACGAGACTGGCTGGCGGAGCGCTTCGAAGAGCAGCGGGACCGTCTGCGCGCCGTGGCCTACCGCATGCTGGGCTCGACGAGCGAGGCCGATGATGCCGTCCAGGAGGCGTGGCTCCGCCTGAGCCGAACCGACGCTTCCTCCGTGGACAATATGGCGGGCTGGCTGACCACCACGGTCGGCCGCATCTGCCTGGATATGCTGCGCTCCCGCAAGTCGCGCCGCGAGGAGTCGTTGGACGACCTCGTGCCGCTGCCTGCTGGAGCTCAGAATCCGGAGGACGAAGCGGTGCTGGCCGAGTCCGTTGGCCTGGCGCTGCTGGTTGTCCTGGACACGCTGGGCCCGGCGGAGCGCGTGGCGTTCGTGCTGCACGACATCTTTGACATGCCGTTCGAGGAGATCGCGCCCGTCGTGGGCCGCTCCACGGACGCCACCCGGCAGCTGGCCAGTCGCGCCCGCCGCAGAGTTCGTGGCGCGCACGAGCCCGAGGCGCCAGCCGGCCAGCGGCGGCGCATCGTGGAGGCCTTTCTGGCGGCGGCGCGCGCCGGCGACTTTCAGGGCCTGCTGAACGTCCTGGATCCGGACGTGGTAGTGCGTGCCGACGGCGCCGGCATCACGGCCGGCTCGCCGCGCGAGGTGCGCGGCGCCGCGGCGGTGGCCGAGCAGTTCGTTGGCCGGGCGCAGGCCGCCCGCGCCGCCCTGGTTGACGGTCAGATGGGCATCGTCGTGATCGTCGGCGGCCAGCCGAGGCTGGCCGTGCGGGTGACGTTCGCCGGCGACCGCATCGCCGCGCTCGACGGCATCGGCGACCTCGCGCACCTCGCCCAGCTGCAGCTCACGCCGTTCGAATAGCGCTCGCCAGCAAGGCGTTTGGAAATGCGGCAAGGCTAACCCGGGTTATTTCACCGGTGGCTACGATTATCCGCTCGTCTCACTGTCATCCTGAGGGACGGAGGATCTCCAGGATGTCGGTGCCCGCGCAGGAAGCCAACAACCCCAGGCCCGTGATCGCGGTCGCCGATGTCCGTGCAGATCCTTCGTCCCTCAGGATGACAAGGAGATATGTACTTGATGAAAAGAGACCGGTGAATAATCCGGGTTAAGCGGGCGGCGCTGTTCCGCTGGCGCGGATCGCTAGGCGGCATACACCTGGCGACCTTCGCGCTGGACCGTTGCCGGCAGGGAGGCGGCGGCCCCGAGCATCCAGTCGAAGTAGTCGCTCGTCATGATCACAATGTCGACCGGGGCACCCACACCCCACATCGCGCCGTTCGCCCGCACCTCCAGCTCGCGCCCTCATCCGTCCGCTCACGTACTGTGACCAGCAGGTCGTAGTCGCTGTCCTCGCGGGCGTCGCCCCGGGCCCGTGAGCCAAACAGGTAAACCCGCTCAGGGGCAAGCGTGTCCACCAGGCGGCGGACGATCTCATCGAGCACGGGGTCGCTCGGCGGGGCCGCCGGCGAGCTGCCGCGGTGCCCGCCGACCTTACGCCCTCACCACTTCTTGATCACTTCCTTCACCGCCAGCAGGCCATCTTCGATGCGTGTAGTGAGCGCTTCACAGGACTCCGTAGAGTGTGACAGGAATGGGACGCGGCGGGGCGTCGGCGTGGTGGTGCCCAGCCGGTGCGCTGGGACGGCGATGGAACGCACGCCCACGGCCCCGCTCGCGGGAGTCCGCGACCGCCTGGAAGACTACGCGCGCGGGTTCCGGCCCCGCTTCCAGCGGATCGACCAGAGCCTGCATGCCCGCGAGTACCTGCACGGGCTGCTGCTGGACGGCGAGCGGAAGTCGGTCGAGCCCTGATGGCGGGCGCCTGGGGGCAACGAGCAAAAC
Source organism: uncultured Chloroflexia bacterium (assembly GCA_963765765.1). GTDB lineage: Bacteria > Chloroflexota > UBA6077 > UBA6077 > JACCZL01 > CAVXYC01. Next base: position 183,017 of record CAVXYC010000002.1, read on the forward strand.
CTGCAGCAGTTCGTCAATCAGAGCCCCTGGGATCCGGCGCCCGTCCTGCGCGCCTATCGCGCGCGGATGGCCGCGGCGTTCGCCGAGTGACGCGGCGGGACTATCGTCGTCGACGACACCGGGTTCCCGAAACAGGGCAGGCACTCGGTGGGGGTCGCGTCGCCAATAGTCGCGGACCTGCGGGAAGCGGGCCAACTGCCAGGTGGCGACCTCGCTCCACTACGCGAGCGCGCAGGCGACTACCCGCGGCGCTGCGGCTGTACCTCCCGGGGTCGTGGACCAGCGACCCGAGCGGCTCGACAAAGCCGGGGTGCCCGCGGCGAGCGGGCCTTCCGGACGAAGTGGGAGATCGCGCTGGATCTGCTGGATAGGTGCGGGCGGAGGATCTGCCGCGCCGGGCTGACGTGGCCGAGCGCCTATGGCGCGTGTGACGGGTTTCGGGACGGACTCGACGAGCGCGGGGAGCGGTACATCGTCGGGCTGATCGGCGAGGAGAAGGTGCTGACGGAGCCGCCCCGGTGGGTGCCGCGCGTCCCGAAGGACGCGGGCCGCATCCGCGCGCCCATCTGGCCGAGGACGGGCCGAGCCGGTGGCGATCCGCACCTGGCCGAGACGTTGGAACGGACGCCGATCTGCTGGAGCGAGGGACGAAGGGCACGCGGAGGCCGAGTTCGCGGCGGTGCGGGTTTGGCCGGTCCACCGGGTAGATCAATGGCGTGCCATCGCGGAGCCCGATTCGGGAACGCTGAGGCCGCCGCCTGCTGGCTGCTGGTGGAGTAGGCAGAAGGGACGGCACAATCAAGTACGCCCTCTCGAACCTGCCGCCGGAACCAACAATCAGAACAGGCCGTCGGCCTCTGGGAGGAGCGCTGGCAAGAGGAGTGCGGCTTACGAGCAGCTCAAGGGCGAGTTGGGCCTCGACCACTTCGAGGGGCGAGCTGGCCCGGCTTCCATCATCATGCCGCCATGACCTTCCTGGCGTACGGCTTCCTCGCCCTCGAACGGGCCCGCCCAGCGGCGCCGCCACCGGAGGATCCCTGGGGACCACCTCCCGAATCGACGGCGGAGCCACCCGAGGGCGAGCCAGCGTTGGGGGAAGGGCGCCGCGTCGGCGCGGCCTCGGCAGCATCAGACACGCCCATCCAAACGCTCCTCCACCCGACCCGCCCCCGGCTTCGTCTGTCCCCACTGCGGCCACGCCGTCGGCTTCACCTAACACCGACTTAACGGAGTCCTATCA
>CAVXYC010000003.1:0-16806 GCA_963765765.1 uncultured Chloroflexia bacterium
CTCGCTGAAGCTGGAGCCGCGTGAGTGATTCCAGTGGCAGTGCGCCGTCCCGGCGGGCAATCTCGGTCGCGGTTCTGGGCAGCAGAGGCTCGGACACCTTCGGCTCGGTGGCGATCTCGCTTGCCACGAGTGGCCGCTTACTCACTGACTCCACGACTAACTCAATCAGCAGAAAGCGATGGATTCCGGCCGGCCGCCTTTAACACCAGAGTTGCAGACCGCGACCGAAGAGCAGCCTGATCTAGACGGCCACGGTGGCCAGGACGATAGCGTGGCCGCTATTGGGCAGAAGTGCCTTTGAGTAAAGCGAGTTGGCGGCTCGTCTCGGCCAGCTACGCCTGGTGGAGTCCGCGAGCCTGTCGCGAGCGAGCAATGAGCTGGCGTTCGTGGGCGCGAATCCGTCGTGTTCGCGGAAGCTCCTTGAGATTCCAGCCCAAGGCATAGACAAAGATTGCGGCATTCGCTAGAAGATTGGACGGCCGCATCCGGCGCGTGATGGCGTTGCTTGTGTCGACTTCGAGAAATGGATTGAATGCCAGACTCGCTGTAGCCAGCGTGATCCGCAGGCTGGTCATCAGGTCCGCGGTCTTGTAGTAGAAGCGCAGGTTGTTGCGCATAGCCAGCTTCGAGGCGCGCAGCTTGACGCCGCCGAAGAAGCCGCCGGAGGTAATGCCACCGGGATCTCGCAGTTGAGCAGATGGTCGCCGGCCTGCATCGCGCGCCACTGGAAGTCGTTCTCCTCGGCGTAGGCGAAGTAGACCTCGTCGATCAGGCCAACGCGGCGGTAGATTTCGGTCCGGGCGATCATCGCGCCGCCCTTGACGTTGTCCGTCTCCAGACGCGCGGGGACTTGAGCGTCTTGCAGATGCGCTCGAACTCGTCCTCGTCGCCGCGCACGCCATCGCCGATCACGGTGAAGCCGAGCATCGCCGCGTCCGGGTGCGCCGCCAGCACGTCGAGCGACATCCGCACCCAGCGCGGGTGGTACTTCATGTCGTTGTTGAAGATACCGACGTACTCGGCGCCATTCTGGAGCGCCCACTTGATGCCGGTATTGCAGGCCGCGGCCGTGCCCCGATTGCGCCCGTGCTCAAGCACGGTCACTTGTGGGAATTGCTCCCGGGCGTAGGCGATACGAGTCGTCGGTCGAGCCATCGTCCACCACGATCACTTTGAAGTTCGGCCAATCGGTGGCCAGCATCGACGGCACCGAGTAGGGCAGGTGCTCCAGCCCGTTGTAGTTGGTGATGACAGCGCACACGAGCGGCTCCATCGGGCTTAGCCGATCAGCGAGCGCGAGAAGCCGCCGTCTACGTTGACGGCGGCGCCGTTGACGTAGGAGGCGCGCTCCGAGCACAGGAAGACGATCACGCTGGCGATCTCCTCCGGCAGGGCCAGCCGACCCATCGGGCGGTAGGGCGCGCGGTCGTACTTCTGGAGGATCTCGGCAGGGTCCGTGCTCAGGCGGCGGGCCACCGTCTCGGCCATATCGCGCGCCAGCTCGGTGGCGGTGGTACCGGGGCAGACGCTGTTGACCAGGATGTTGTCGTTCAGCAGGTCGGCGGCCAGGCAGTTGGCCAGCGCGATCTCGGCCGACTTGGTCACGTGGTACTCCCACTGATTGGCGCCGCGCTGCCCGGCCACCAATCGACGAGACGAGTACGATCCGCCCCCAGCCGTTGCGGCGCAAATGCGGCAGCGCCGCGTGGACCAGCCAGATCGGCGCCCGGACATTGACCGTGTGCGAGTATTCCCAGTCGGCCTCGGTCGCGTCGTCGAAGCCGTAGGGCACGCTCCAGCTGCCCTGCTCATCGACTTTGAGAGGAACCTGGTTCGGATCGTGCGTCCGGTAGCGCTCGGCCATCACCGACGAACCGGCGTTATGAACGACGATGTCCAGCCTGCCGAACGTCTCCACGGTTTGCTGGACAAGCCGCTCGATCTCCTCGCGCCAGGGTGATGTCGGCCTGCGTCGCCAGCACCTTGGCGTCAAGCGCCTGCAGCTCCGCTTCGGCCACCAGCAGGCCCTCGCCGCCGCGCGCGCCAATGCTGACTCGGCAGCCCTCCTCGGCGAACATGCGCGCCGTGGCCAGGCCGATGCCCTTGCTGCCGCCGGTGATCAGCGCGACGCGACCGCGAATAGACAGGTCCATTATGTGTGCCTCACGGGAGCGGGGTCGACCACCTCGGGGAACGTGTCGGCATCGGCCGGGTCGTACTCCTCGCTGATGTAGCCGACGACAACCAGTGCCTCATCGCCCGAGTTGACGATCGCATGGGTCTGGCCGGGCGGCACGTGGATTGTCGCCGGGTTCTCGGCGTCCAGCGGATGGGTGGTCTGCTCGCCGTTCGTGCGATCGCGCAAGACCAACTCGCCCTTGCCATGGACGGCCACGAACCACTCGTGCTTGCGGGTGTGGTAGTGATTGCCCTTGACGAAGCCCGGGTGGGCGGCGGTCACGTAGAGCTGACCGAAGGTCCGCTCCGGTAGGTGTCCGCCGCGCAGCAGCTCCACCACCCAGCCGCGCTGGTCGCGATGCATCTCCAGCGGCCGCACGTCCGGCTCAGATCTCGCTGACATACGCCACCTCCGTCGGCGCGAGCCAGCCCTCGCGCTCGAGGATCTCGGCTAGCTCGGCCTTGTTGAGCAGATAGGTGTTAGCCGAGGTGTACTCCGCCATGCTGACCCGTGGCCGCTCGGCGTAGGCCGCACGCATCCGCTCGGAGAAGAGCTGCGGCAGGATGATGAAGGTATCGCCGTGGTCCACCGTGCGCTGTGCCTCCTCTTCCGAGACGAGCACCTCGTGCATCTTCTCACCAGGCCGCGTGCCCACCTCCTGGATCGGCACACGGCCGTTGGGCGAAAGCCGCTCGACCAGCACCTCGGCCAGGTCGATCACCCACGCGGCCGGCCCCTTGAGGACGAAGATCTCGCCGCCGTGGCTGTGCTCGAGCGCCTGGAAGATCAGGCTGGTGGCCTGCTCCAGGCTGATGATAAAGCGGGTCATCTCCGGCACGGTCACCGTCACCGGACGGCCCTGGCGGATCTGGCTGCGGAAGAGCGGGATCACCGAGCCGCGTGAGCCAAGCACGTTTCCATAGCGGACGCACGCCACGGTAGGGCCCAATCCGTCCAAGCCGGCCGCGACGATCAGGCGCTCCTGCAGGGACTTAGTAATACCCATGACATTGACCGGCTTCACGGCCTTGTCCGTGCTGATCGCGATGAGTCGTTCGACGCCCGCCTCCCGCGCGACCTCGATGACGTTATTGGCACCCAGCACATTTGTCTTGATCGCTTCCATGGGCGCGTATTCGCACGACGGTACCTGCTTGAGCGCCGCGGCGTGAAAAACAACGTCCACGCCACGCATAGCTGGTTGGAGGGACGCGGTATCGCGGACATCGCCGAGCATGAAGCGCAGCCTCTGCACGTCGCCATACGCATGGCGCATGTCATCTTGCTTCTTCTCGTCGCGCGAGAAGACACGAATCTCCTTCACGCCGCGCCGGACGAGCTCACGCACAGTGTACTGGCCGAAGGATCCTGTCCCGCCCGTAACCAGCACGACCTTGTTTTCTAGCATCCAATCTCCTTCACGATGTGCGCCGCTAAGGATGCCCCGAATGGGGGAGCCTACGCCAGCCTGTGACCCACTAGGCCACCCTATGAATCATGCTCAGACTCCATCCGCGGTCGGCCCGCGCGAACGAGTCACGCCATGCTTCACTAGCTGCGCATACCAGCCGATCTCCCGCCAGCCCGGTATGAGCGCTGCCACGGGTGATCGCGAGTGTTTGAGATACAGTGCAGCCATGATACAGGCGCCCAACACGTATGCGATGGAGAGTCCAGCTGAGGCCCCGGTGATTCCGAGCCACTGTATAAGCGTAATCTGAAGCAGGCTCGCAAGGATGAGATTGAACCAGGCGACCAGCGACGGCGTCCCGAACCGCTTCACCGAGACGAAATACCCGGAGAGCAGCTGAGTAATCCCGTGCGCCACGACACAGGGCAAGGCCACGACTAACGGTTCGTACGAAGGCAGAAAGCCCTGGCCGTAAAGCAGAATGATTCCGCCCGGCCCACCACTAGGAGCGTGAGCGCCGCGGCAAGGAGCCACAGCAGCGTGTGGCGGCACACGGAGCCCGGTGATCTCGGCGATGTCGCTGGACTGATCGCCGAACTGAGCCAGCTCCGTCTGGAGGACCACGCGGGTCGCAAGTGATACGAAGAGTGTCCAGCGCGCCAAGCCGAGCCCGGTCGTGTACCAGCCCACTGCCTCAAGGCCCACCATGCTGTTGACGATGAACACGCCAATCTCCGCCGCGAGAAACGCGGCTATCATCCCAAGCTGCACCGAATTACCGGCGCGCGCGACGGTTTTCGCGAGCGAGCGGTTGAAGGACCACGGCCAGCCATTGCGGCGCAGCAGGACACCCACACTGACGAGCGCGGCCAGCATCTCCGCGCCAACGTACGCATACATAGCCATCTTGATTGGCTCGGAGACCGGCAGGAACACGATGGCCGTGAGCAGGCACAGCGCCCCCGCGCGCAGTACGGTGAGCGCGTTGTACGCCACCAGGTCACCCTGGAGCTGAATCACCCGGCTTGAGAACTGAAAGCTCAAACTGAATGCCGTGGAAGCAACTGCGACGGTCAGGAGTGGCAGCTCCACGCCGCGGAACGCGCTGTCCGTGAACGCTAGATACAAGGCGGGTAGGAGCAGCAGCGCCAACACACCGGAGCCGATGGCGATGACCTGCGTGGTTCCAGCCAGCGACCGCGCCGGGTGTTCGGGTCGATTCACATAGCTCAGGAGCACTTCGGGCACGCCCCATTGAGCCAGCGCGGCAATCACGCCTGCCGCGCGTAGAGCGACGCTATAGGCGCCCTTCCCCTCCGTTCCAAGCACCGGGCGATGATGACGCTCGTGACTAGGGCAAAGCCGAAACTCACGATGAGCGCGCCAAAGCTCAAGACGCTGCCCCGGACGATCCGCCCACGACGCGCGCTCACGTGACGCTCACAGAAATGTCGGAACTACCATGCATACACCGGACAAGCTTCCAACGGCGACTGGTACCTGAGAACCCCTGGCGTGGCACTCGCGCGGCGCGGTCTCCGCATACCATCGAGCGAAAGCGCGGGAGCCCCAGGTGCTCGTATGAGCCTGTGGGCTTCGCGTCCCCGTGTACCCAGACGCGGTAGGTGTACTGGGAGCGCCAAACCGGTCTTCCTTCACGATGCGATAGCGGGTGTGGAGATAATCGTCAACCTGAACGATGCCGCGGCTAATGTTCTCATAATGCGTCATGTCCGCAACGACAACGGGCAAGCTCTGTGTCTGCATGCGGTCGATCATGTGCTGCTGATCGATGGACAACTCCCAGAGGCCCGGCATGAGAAATACCTGGCCCGCGCCAAACGGTCAATCCGAGGAGTAAAACAACTCGGGTGCGAAAGAGTCGGACGGATTCGTATAGCTGTTGACCCACCGAGCCAGGGCGTGATCCGCCGCTGCCGACTACGTCCCAGGCATCGATCGGTGGCGAAGTTGCCAGCAGTCCGTCGTTGCTCTGACCTGGCTAAATAGTCCCATGGGACCTCGCTGGCCCGCGGCGCGGATTCCATCGGGCGGGGTCATAAAAACTGACCGGCGAGAACGTGCCGATACTCACCCACGTGAAATGAGCAATAGTGCCGCGACAGCCAGGTGACCGACCGGGCCGAGCATCGACGACGGTAAACCCTGAAGTACCGAGCCCGCCAGTAGCGGAGCAAGCGCCAGACAGGCCGCGCCCAGGACCAAGGACGTCGTGACGACCAGTGACAGCGCGGAGCCAATGACCGCCGCCGACTGAGCACCGCCTCTACCAAGTGAGCCGAGCATGACCTCCGGAATGCCCCTGGGCGACGGCGACGACGATACCCGCGGTCCGGACGGCCAGCGCATACGCGGCTCGTCCTTCGACACCGAGCAACCGGCTGATGAACATTCCGGCGACTAGCCAGAAGCCAAGCGTCAGCAGGCTATCAACGCTGGCCCGAGCGAATCGACTTACATGAAACTGGGGCTCTTGGCAATAGGGTTCGTCGAAGTTTCGGGCTGCGTGGCTGCCTGACGATTCACCGAATGCTACGGTCGTCCGAACCCCCGGAAGCCCTGCGCTGCTCACGCTCGGTGGCTCCGGATCGAACAGGTTCCTGACCCGCCTGCCTGGGTCCGGTAGCCTTCGGTGCCATGGTGCTGCTGGAGTTTCACGGGACCTCTGCGGCGCAGCCGTCCCGGAAGGGTGCAAGCGCCACCGGAGTACTTGAGGGTCGTCACTGAGCCGCCTGGACCGTCTGCCCAATGTCTGCCAGTCGATCTTGTATGGCAGGTTCCATGGGCGCGACCACGGAGGCTCGCCGATACCACTCCTGCGCTTGCGCTGGGTCCCCATGATCCCTGCAGAGGTCTCCAATTTCGAGATACGGCCAAGGCACGCTTGGATATTGAGCAGCCAACTGCTCCATAGTGGCCGCGGCAACGTACTGGCCGTCCGTCTGCTCGACGGCAACTGCCAGGCCATGCCACGGCAAGCGCTCCGGTGGTGCCACGTGAATCGTTGAAACATTCACCTGTATCGCCGTTCGCCATTGGCTTCTTCGAAGCGCAGTGGCCCCCCAAGAGATTAGTTGTGGAGTTGCCCCAGCACGGGTCCATGCATCGATCGCTCTCGAGACATCGCCGTTATCGCGGTACAGGCGCCCGAGCTGAAACGTCGTACGTTTGTCATCAGGATCAGTCAGCGACTGCGCATCGTTGAGTAGTCGACGAGCGGCCGAGCGTTGCGATTGGACCGCGTGGACCACGGCGAGATTGCGGTACACGGCGAGGTTAGAAGGATCTCGTTCCATCGCATAGAGGAGGAGTTGTTCCGCGTCCGCCAGTCGTTCGTCGCGCTCCGCTCGCGGCCTATCCACACCAATGCTCGCCTTGGTGACCTCAACGGCGCCTTGATTGAGATTCAATGCAGCTAGAAGTCGGTCCACGAAACTCATCCGCACTTCTGATGAAGATGCCGTGGACGGTGGCTGAGCGCGCACGAATAGCGGCAAAGTGAACACGACACAAATGAGGCCTACGCCGACGACAGCGATCACCTTGGCCACTGAAGGTCGGGATAATACCGAACTCGATAGTGTCGTTTTGGTCTCGAGCTCGAGATGACCACCGGCCACGAGAAGCGCCAGAGCAGAGAAGAGCATAACCATGCCGATAGCCGTGAGCGCGACAATCTCGGTGAGCCCGGCCACAAGAAGCACGAGCAGGGCCCCGGATGGCCGACACGATGGCTGATCTGGCATCCGGGTAATTGATCCGAGAAAGCGTTCGCCACGCTGACACCAAGCCAATCAGCACGAGTCCGACGAGGCCGATGAGGCCGAGCGGACCTTGCTCCAGATACGTTTGGAGAAAGATATTGTGGGAGTGGCTGAAGCGCGGATCGATGGGGATGAAATACGTCTCATAGATCTCCTGGACCGAACGAACGCCTAGGCCCACGCCCGTAAAGCGAAAATCGCCCAGAAGGAAAAACAAGTTGTCCCAGAACTCCACGCGCCGCTGTATGGAGCCGAGGTCGGTAATGGGACTGGAAAGCACACCTAGGAAGTGATGACCCGGCCCACTACCAGCGAGTGCTAGTCCGCTCATGATAAGCAGCACGCCCAGAGCGGTGGCTACCCCACCAACGAGAAGCCAGCGCATGCGTCCGGCAAAGAGGAGCACCGTTGCCACAGCCGCACTCAGCATTGCCCCGCGGTTTCCTGCCAACAAGAGAAACACGCCGAAGTAGAGCAACACCAGGCTGGCCAGCACACGTGTCTTGCGCGTTTGCGCGGTCATTAGCGGCCCCAGCGTCAGTCCGACGCCGAATGCCGAAAGCGTGCCCAGGCCCGAAGCGCGGAGTCGATACCGCTGCAGTACGTCATCCTGATCCAAAATGAGCTGGCGAATCGGCTCTAAAGCACCAGCCCATCCGATCAAGCCACTGGGCAAGCGATCGAGCGGAAGGAGGAATGGTGTGACCACTAAGAACATGATCGGCGTGGCGACAATAGTGATACCGAGCATGACACCGGCGACTCGCCTGGCGCCGTCTGGTGACGTCGCGGCCAGGAAAACCAGCGTGGACGCCGCGACGCCAGCCAGGATTCCGAACAGGCGGATTTCGGCGGCGCCAGGACGGATTGATATTGCATACCCTACCAGCGCGCCCGCGATGTACGGGGCTAATGAGAGCCAATAGGGCAACCCGGCACCCGCCCCGACCAGTGCACGGCCCCGACCAAGCAGAATAGCCGCGAGAGCTGCCAGCCCGATCCAGGCCGTTGGTAGTGGGGCTGTCAAGAGACCCACGAGGGCCACTACGGCTATCGTAAGCCAGACCTTCTGGCTGAAAGAGGGAGCTTCGTGTATCAACGGCAGAGCAGCTGAGGTCATGATCCTGAGGAAGTGAAGCGCAAATTCTTACGCCAGCCACGAACTGTTTCCTGGCGCGGAACTACGTATGCGCCACCTGCATCTCTCCGAGCACTAGGGTCAGCCTTCGGTTCGAGTTGCCCCGGCGTCTATTGTTGAGATAGTGCTCTGACCTCCGCGCATAGGGTCAATCGCTGCAGAGTTCACAGTAGGTTTCAGACGATTGCAGAGGCCTCGAGCAAATACTGCATCTCCCCGCACCACTTAGTATGCGGCCATCTGCTCGTCGAATTTAATTGGAGCTGGGTGCGATCGGGCCGTTAAGTTTCATCAGCGCGGGGAGTACAGAACTCGGCTGCCGAATCCGTCGATTCAAAATCTCTTTTCGTTTGATCCTACAGTATCAGGCATGAGTTGGGCGATCCCCCGAGGGAGTAGCTCCGGGTCTCCCCTCACTCACCCGCTGCACCTTAGAGGCGGTTAATCGCGGCTGGAGAGCACTACGAAATGTACATGGCTCGGACGGCGAACAGTTCCCGAGGGCGACGAGTCGATTCCACTGCTGGTGGCACCACGCGAACTCCGCACCAGGTATGGCTCGCCCTCGGTCGAGCCGGCACCGGACGTCTGCTTGCTGAGCTCTCCCCCACCCACTCCCCGCCTCGTCGGCTGCGATACTTGAGGTCACAGAAGTCACTCAGAGATCCGCACCGTGGGGCGAGGAGGACCGAGCCCAGACTTGATCGTCGTCGTCCGCCGTCCAGGCTTCTACCCGGTGATTCTGGGCTCCATGCAAGTACCTCGGGGCAACGATGATCACAATTCCCCACTGACGCTTTGACGACCATCTAACTCAAATTAGGGGCGCCTTGAAGCCGCAGTGGCGGATGGTTGCCGCGCTGCAAACTTGGGTATCATCAACTCTCGAAGTAGTGACCGCCAAGCCTTGACTGAGCGGACGCTCGGCACTTGAGCCCACTTCCACCTGCAAACTTCTTACCATGCTACTGACTCGTTGATGACCTCCGCTCTACGAGCGGGCCACCCGGCGACGCTGACGCGCTCTGACGCTCCTGGCTCCACAAGTCGAACTGCCGTTGGGCATACCTGGATGCTCCTGCTCGTACTCGGGCTGGCACTAGGGCTGCGGCTTTGGGGCATAACCTGGCAATTACCCTGGCGGCTGCACCCAGACGAGGTCAACTACGTCGAGTACGGTCTTACTTCTGCTGCTGAACTGGACTTCAGCTCCCAATACACCAATCAGCCACCGCTATTCCGCCATCTTCTCACCGTCGAGTACCTGGCGCTCGACCGCCTAGGGCTCCTGGGCGGACCGCTTGAGTCCGCCGAAACGATCCTACAAGGGGATCGTCCCGAGAGCCACCCCACGCTCGCGCGCGCGTATGCTGCCGGCCGGGTTACATCGGCCATTCTGGGAGCGGCAACTGTCCTGGTCTTGCTGCTGACTGGTCGGGATCTGCTCGGTACGCCGGTCGGACTATTGAGTGCGCTGCTACTCAGTGCGAGCTTCGCCCATGTGCGAGAGTCTCATTACGCCCTCAGCACGGTACCGGCCATGTTCTTCGCCTCGCTCGCCGTCTATGCTTCCGCGCGATTTTTCTTGCGCGGCGGTCTGTGGCGGTTGTTGGCTTGTTGCGTGTGCGCCGCAGCGGCTGCCGCCACTCGCGATGCCGTGTCTGTGGTCGCAATTGTCCCCATCGTCGCTCTCGTCCTCCGTCAGCGACGACTGCGCCGACTTGAGTTGTACCGAACGGCTTTGGTTGTCCTTGCAGTTATGTCGGTCGCTGTCGCTGGGGCATTTGTAATCCTGAGTCCCCAATCTGTCTTCGGTCAGAGCTCCCTTACAGCGGAGATTCTCCGCGTCCAGAGTGGCCTTATTGAAGGCCTATCGAGCTGGCCCCGGTTTCGAGATACAGTGTTGTCCGTGCGGGGCCATATGTCCAAGGCCGGCCTCGGGCCAGTGCAGGGGCAGGCCGATGTCCCGGTCACGCGACTGTACCTGACGTCGCTGGCGCAGGGCTTCGGCCTCGTGCCACTGCTCCTCGCGTGCGGGGGCCTCTGCCTGCTCATTCGACGACGTCCGTTGGAGACAGCGCTGCTCGGTAGCTCCTTCGCGGCTTACGTACTTCTCGTGATGGTTCAGGAACGATTCTGGGTGCGTTTCGCTATTCCGTTACTGCCGTTCCTTGCCACCTGCGCTGGATATGGACTGTACGCGTTTCCGCGCTTCCTACCGGTTGCCTGGCGGACAAAGGCCGCCGCAGCGCTACTGGTAGTGGCTCTCGCCCAACCCGCGGCGAACCTGTCACTATCCAGTTGGCTCTTTGTGCGAGCCGGATACCAGAGTCGTCGCGCGTGATTGGATCCTGAGCACGCTGCCCCCCTCCAGCCACGTCCGAGCAACCGCCCACGCCCTCCCCGGCATTGTCAGCGCGGAAATCAACCGCTCGCGGGCGGATCTCGCTGGCGGCGTCCCCATCTCCCACATCTCGCTTGATGGCTTCGCTGACGAGCTGACGGGTCACGGGTGTGGAGATGTGGTTGCAATCAGCAGCTTCGACCTCACCCTATACGACGTGCCCGATCAGATCGATCCGAACTTGCAGCATCTGCGCGAGCACGGACAGTTGCTCACTCAATTCAGCCCTGGTCGCAATGGCGACCTACCCTGGGATCCTGACGAAATCTATGGTCCGTTTTGGAATTTGTCTGACAGGGAGCGACCCGGCCCCACTGTTCAGGTGTATGCGATGGGACCGTCGTGCGAGGAGCGCGGCCCGGAGTTCGCCTCGCCCGATCTTCTGGCTCTTGCCCAGGTCCACAACGCTGCCGTCCTCGGCCGCGGTATCGGGCCGCGCGCTCAGAATCCCATTGTCGACCAAATGGCCTCGGCGCCGCTGCTACCGGAACCTCCGGTCGCCGCTGCCGTTGGACGATTCTTCCCGAACGACCCGACCGCGTACCTCGTCGCCGTTCTGTTCGACGATGAACACGAGATGGTGGCCTACCGTCTAGATAGCGAAACTCCTCCTGAGCGTGCCCGAGTCGATGCGACCCCTGTGGAAAGTCGCCTCGAGGTAGTTCGGCATGGAATGGCGCCTGTCGATGTCGATGGCGATGGCGTGGATGAATTGGCCATCATGAAGCGTGGACGAGGTGAAAAGGCTCAATTGGAGCTGTATCGGCTCGGAGCCGAAGATAGTCCTCTGATGGCGAGTGGGACCATGGATTCCATGAACGGTTCGGAAGTGACCGCGATGGCACCCGTTCCGCCCGACCTGACGTATCCATCAGGGAGCGTGGCACTGCTCTATCGGCACGGAGACACCCTCACTATTCGTCTAGCGCGTGTTCAGATGTCGGGCCAGACCGCCCAACTCGAGCCTATTGGACCGCAATACTTCCGTCCGCCGCCCGGGAGTCCGACGTACCGTATTTCGTTCGCGGTCGGCGACTTCGACGGCGATGGCCGAAATGAATTTGCTCTTCTGGATAGGCAGCGTAACGCGGCAAACATCTTCAAGATCCGCGACTGGCGAACCCACCGAGCGCGTAACACTCAGCCACTACGATCGGTGGGCGCTGCCATCGGGCACCACGGACATGCTGGCCCTCTCCTCGCCACCCGGGCGGGGCGCGACTGACGGTCAGATCCAGCTACTCGCAGGTGATGAACCCACCAACAAGTAGGGCCTATGCAGCTTCTCGCGCCTGATGTCTGAGGCAGTGCATGCCTGACAGGTTGTGTGTGACCCACATGCCCCAATCGCTGTCGGACCGACGCAGATCCGCAAGGTCAGAGTCCGCTGGTCAAACCTCGATCTTCAGACGGCCCGCCTGGATCGGCGCGCGGTGCATCGACGTCAGTCGAGTTTCAGGCTCCGCCTCGCCCGTCAACCCAGGCATCATTTGTCGACCAATACGGGGATCACCTTTACGCACCGCGCGGCCGTGGCTGCATGGGCGGCCTCGACTCAGCATCCACCAGTGTATGTCCTGAAGTGAGCCCAGCTCTGAACGGACGGGGCCCTGAGGCCGGGACAAGCGAACACCCAGCGCCCGGGATAGACCTATCGCGGCGCCATCGCCGGTCAGCGACGTCGGAACCAGTGCTCGTGCCACAGAGCCAGATTCAGGAGGTTCCAGATCTTGAAGCTATTGTCTGCTCGCTGATCACGCTGATCGTCCAGCAAAGCCTGAACCGCTCGGGGCTCGAAGTGCTCACGAATGATCGACGCCCCCGGTAGCACCTGTTGTGAAAACTGGAGCAATCGAGGCGAGAGCATATTGCGCGAGGAGCCACAGAAACCCGCTTTCTGCCGATAAATGATCTCGGGGGGCAGTATCCCCTCGGCCGCGCGCTTGAGCACGTACTTCGTCTCGCCGTCGCGGTATTTCAGCGTGGACGGGATACTCAAGGCTAGCTCGACGACCTTGTGATCCAGGAATGGCACTCGCGCCTCGATGGACTGGGCCATTGACATCTTGTCCACGCGCATGAGCAAAAGCTCGGGTAAGCGGTGATTCAGCTCCAGGAATGTCATCCGGTGGAGCTGATCCTGACCCGGAGCAAGAGTCTCCAGGCGATCAAGCTGCGCACGAATGACATCGAACGAGTCCACAGGAGCGTGACCGTTACGACGATTCAACAGCAAGTCGCGCTTTTCCGATTCCCAGAAGGCAATCGCGCCACTCCAGAACAGCTCGCGGTCATGCGCAGCCCGATGCAGAAAGTCCCGCCGCGTGGGCGATAGCGAGGGTCCCACGAGCGTGGAGGCAGCACCGCGGAGCAGGCCAGGCATCCGCATGAATGGCTTCCAGGCTCGGTTGTAGAACGAGAGGTAGCGTTGCCAGCCGGTATAGCCACAGAAGAGCTCATCGGATCCCTCGCCAACCTGGACCACGATGGTGCCATTCTTCCGCGCCAACTCGGATACGAAGTGAATCGGCACGCACACCGGATCCGCGAGCGGCTCATCCTGGTGGTACACCATCTTGCGGGAAGAAATCGACAAACGTCTGGTCGTTGATGGTGGTCTCGTGGTGGTTGGCGCCGAACTCCTTGGCGACCTGGCGAGCCCAGTGAAATTCGTCGCTGATCTCGTCGCCCTCGATGCTGACCGAGAACGTATCCACCGGACGGTCCATCAGCTCGCTCATGAGCGCCACGTTCAAGCTGGAATCGAGCCCACCACTCAGGAACACGCCGAATGGCACGTCGCTCATCATGCGCAGCTTGACTGACTCTCGAAGCTTCTCACGCAAACGCTCTACGTATTCCCACTCAGGTCGAGGCGGATCATCCTCGCGGAAGCACGCGGGGTCCCAGTAGCGCCGTGTTGAAATATCGCCGCCTGCTGAAACGGTCATCGTATGACCGGGTGGCAGCTTCTGGATGCCCCTGAACAACGTGAACGGTGCTGGTGTGGACGCGAACGTCAAGATAGTGATGCAGCGCTTCCTGATCTAGCTCACGCGAAACCAGCGGATGGGATAAGAGCGCCTTGATCTCAGAGGCAAACAGGAAGACGCCATCGCGCACGGTGTAGTAAAGCGGCTTGATACCGATACGGTCGCGCGCCATGAACAGCCGTTGCTGGCGCTCATCCCAGATGGCAAAAGCAAACATTCCCCTGAGATAGTTGACGCAGTCCGCCCCATACTCTTCATAGAGATGGACGATCGTCTCAGTATCCGCACGGGTGCGATACGGATGGCCGCGTCGCTCGAGCTCCGAGCGGTGATCGGCGTGGTTGTAGATCTCGCCGTTGAACACGATCCAGACATCGTCCGTCTCATTGGCCATCGGCTGATGGCCGCCGGCAAGGTCTACGATGCTGAGGCGACGAAATCCCAGCCCGACGCGATGATCCGGCGAGATGTAAAGTCCGCCGTCGTCCGGACCTCGATGAAGCATGGTGTCTGACATCGCTTCGACGAGCTCAGGGTGTGACCGGCTCGGAGCGACCGAAATTAAATACGCCGCAGATTCCGCACATGGAGGGGCGCGGGAATTATATGCCGAACTGCAATTGAGGCCTCTGGTCCTCGTGGCCCAGAAGTCCACGGAGAGAGACATCAGCCTCCCATGTGAATCACGGATGGAATTTCTATTCCAGCCCTGGACCCGATGTTTCCGTCTGACTGCTCCATATCGGCTGGGGTGTACGACTGGAACGGAAATACCAAGCGAGCGACAACGGGTCAGAGCACGCATGCGCTAAGCGCCCTGGAGTACGGTGTGCGAGAGCGCCACTTTGGATTCGACGCAATTTCGCCGGCAGAGACATCGCGGAAGTAAAGGAGGCGCTCCCGCACACCGCACTCCAGGGCGCTTCACGAGCTACGAACGATTTCGGATGACCGTGAAGAGGAGGCGGCCCGTCGGATCCCGATGCGGCTGGCGATCCGCATCACCGACAGAAGACGAGATAGCCGCGATCACTCGATTGGCTTCAGGTGTGCGCGCATCAACAATGAATGATTCGCCCCGGGTATCATAGGGGGGCTCGAACCTCGCATCGTAAACGGCATTCGGGGCCAGGAATCGAATGATATCGATGGTTCGAGATGCCTCTGGCCCGCCGATCAGTACGATAGGTTCCGGCAGCTCCTCGCTCGCCAGCAGCCGCCCTGCCGTCGTAGCAAACCCTGCTGGGTGCCACTTAGCGATGTATCGGTTGAAATAGCTCGACGTGTTCAGCCCGGCCACGATAACCAGCAGCATGCAGAACACAACGGTCAGGTGCCGGCGAGAACGGCTATTGAACGTCACCTGAAGCGCGTCACGCACCGTGCTCAGCCCCAGACTTGCAAGAATGATGACTCGCCGGAAGAGCGATCACCGCTCGTGGCGAGAACGGGATGCCGTCGGTCAACGTGACGCCCGCCAGCGTCAAGACCAGCCAGCCGAGCAACAACGCATGGCTGACCAAAAAGGGCCGTGCAAGAGCCACGGCGCAGCCGACGACAAAGAGCACTCCGCTCACTGGGTCGAGAAGCGGGTCCTTACTGCCGAATTGGCTACTGGTGTCCCAGGGCAAGTTGAACATTTCCAGTGCTCGCTGCGCCTGAAATCGGAGTACCTGATCGGTACTCTCCAGCTTGTACGTCCGTTGGACAAACTCAAAGTTTTGCGGAGAGAATAGCGACACCCGGTCGGTGCGCGCGACCGCGGCGGATGGATCCTGCGCGTAGACGGCGAGGAGCGGCAAGACGGTCACAAGCGCTCCAGCGGCCAGCCAGCCGATCCGAACGGCCCACCAACGTAGCGGCCCCTTACGCGTAAGCACGCCGAGCATGATGATCCCGAAAACGACGAGCACTGAAAGCCGGGCTGTGTAGTAGACGTAGAAACACATCCCGAGCGCGATACCTCCTCCGGCAAACGCCACGGGGCTGCCTCGCAGGACGCCGCGAGTCACCAGGTAGATGCTGGTAAGCGAGAACACCATCGCATCCATGTAATGGAGGCCCATGCGGCTCAAGTGGATGTGCCAGTGGGAAAACGTAATCAAAGCGCCCGCCGCTACCGCCGCGAATCCACCGAACAACAGCCGCGCAAGCGCCGCTGTCAACCCAATAGTCACCAGGCCACCGATCACGGATGTGATGCGAAGCCCCGTGAGGGAATCACCGTCCAGCAGCATCGCGGGCGCGTGGAGAGCGAAGCCGAGTGACGGGTACTGGTCCCAGCCCAGGGCAAGCATCGCGGGCATCTCACCACGCAGAACCTTACGCGTTTCCAGGCCCATGGTGGCTTCATCAATGTGAACATCGGGCGGGACGGTATCCAGCAGTGGGAGCCGAGCCAGGATCGCGATGGTAATAATTCCCAGGGCGAACAACGGACACGAGCCGGAGTTTCAGGCATAGTCGGGGAAGCCGTGCGCCGCCCGCGCCGACCACGATCGAAGCCAGTCCGGCGCCCCATGCCAGCAGCGCCAGAAGCGAGCTATCACCCCGAACGCCGAGAACCGCCGCGGCCGTCGCTGAAACGCCGCCCACGAGCAGACAGGATCGTGCTCGTCGACTAGTGGACTTCTGTGAGCTGGTCTGGTCGAGCGCGAGAACCGAATCTCCAGTGAGTTTCGTCCGCGCAGCCACGATGAATAACAGGGCGACCGCGACCCCGTAGACCAGCCGCCCGCTAGATCGCATATCGAGCGGCGTGAAGAGCGTTTGTCCGATGCAAGCTAAGGAGACTGCGAGTAGCACGAGCAACGCGGCCGCACGGCCAAAGTCCCATGAGGAGCGAGGCGCGGCAACGTTCAACGATGCATCAACCGGGTCGGTGAGAAGAGTGCCA
>CAVXYC010000004.1:0-34293 GCA_963765765.1 uncultured Chloroflexia bacterium
TGCACGGAGACCACACCCAGGCCGCTCGTGAGAAGGTGCTGCGGACCTTCCGCTCGGGTCGAATCGAAGTACTCGTCGCTACGGATGTCGCGGCACGCGGGCTGGACATTCCCGAAGTGAGCCACGTTGTGAACTTCGACATTCCGCCCGACCCTGAGTATTACGTCCATCGCATCGGGCGGACAGGCCGACTTGGCCGAAGTGGCGAAGCCATAACCTTTGTGAATCCACGGCAGATGCGCGAGCTGAAGGTTATAGAGCGCGTGACCGGCGCTCACATTCGTCGTGAGGAAGTACCGACGGTCGCGGAAGTCGAGGAGCGCGAGTTTCAAGCCCTGGAAGAGCGTCTCCAGGCGAGTCTGGCCAGTGGATCCTGGGGGCGTTACCGTTCAATGATCGAGGAGCTCGCCGACGAGCACGACCCGATCGATCTGGCAGCTGCGGCACTAGCCATGGTGGCCGAACGAAGTGGGACAGATCGGCGCACAGCGGCCGATTCCGCTTTTCAGGTCGAGTCACCCCCCAGGTCGGACGATCGGCCCGGAGCCTCTACGGAACGGGTGCCTGATGGCTTCCAGCGCGGCCGACGCGATTCGGGTCCCGCGCCGTTTCCTGGGCGGCGGCACGGCGTGCGGGGAGATCAACCGACATCGTTTGAAGGCGAGCGCGCATCACGTCCCTGGGAGCGACGTGACAGGAGGGACGATCGGCGCGAGGACGGTGGCGAGCTGCGCGGTCGTAGTCGGCAGCGGCCACGTCGGTCCGAGGGTGACGCGCCCCCTGAACGATCCACGACGCGGGCTCCGCCGGAGCGGCCGAAAACGGGGGGCAAGCCAACCGGAAAAGGCCGCCGCCCAGGGTGGCGGGGCTCGCAGACCGCGCCGCGGGCCCACCTCCAGCGGCCGCCCCGACGGAACGCTTGAGCCAGGTGCGCCATCGGCCTCGGCCATTTCAGCAAACGCCTTCCTGACCTGGGCGCGCGAAAGCGGCACGGCCGACGATCTGCTGCCCTTGCCCGGCGCGGAGTTCAAGTCACGCAAGGCGGCCGAATACAGCACTTATTTCAAGTACGTGGGCCAGATCAAGAAGGCCGTGAGCTAGACGATCTGAGAGTGCTGGGCCGCGCAGGATAACGGCCCAGCATTTGCCACGCAATTGCCCTTGGAGTGCATGATCTCTCAGGGCGTAACACATCCGCGGGCCCGCGCAGGGTGGCAGTTCTTACCGAGCTGGCCACCGTGCGCGATGTGGACGGCGCCAGCTATCTCGAGACCTTCCTGGTATCAGCGGTCGCATCAATACTGCTGATTCGTCTCTCCTCGAGCTCACAGACTATCCGCAGATCGGCGGCGGCGGGCTGCACATTGCCCACGTTCTCTGGGGCGGCTTCCTCATGCTGCTTGCCCTGGTGCTATTGCTCGGATTTCTGGGCAAGCTGTCAAACGCGCCGCCGCCGTGGTGGGCGGAGTCGGCTTCGGCGCATTCATCGACGAGCTGGGGAAATTCATCACCAGCGACAACGACTACTTCTATCGTCCCACGGCCGCGCTCATCTACGTGATTTTCATTGGGCTGGTCTTGCTCTTTCGCTGGATCGAGCAACGCCGACAGCATTCGCGTCTGGAGCTCCTGGCGAACTCCGCTGACATGTTGAAAGAGGTCATCATCGATGGCGCGCGGAGCGATGAGATAATCCGAGCACTAGCTCTTCTAGAGCAAGTCGGCGAGGATACCGAGCTAACTCGTGCACTTCGGCAAGTGGTACTCAGCGCGGATCGTGCGCCTGATCACCCGCCATCCATCCCCACGCGAGCGGCACTTCGCATGCGCAGCCTGTACGAGCGACTGCTCGTACATCACTGGTTTCAGAGAGTGCTTCTGCTCATCTTTGTCGGCAATGCTGCGATCGGTGTGGTCGTGGTGGGACTCGTGCTTGTTCAAGGCTCAGACACGTTATTCAGCAGCGAGGTGCGCTCATTGACGGCTATGGGCCAGGCAAGCTCAGCAACGATAGTCTGGAGCTTGGCCGTGGTCGGGACGTTGCAACTTCGCCGTTCCAACTAGCCGCCTTCGGATGGTTCAAACGCTCCGTACTCGCTACGATTTTCTTCGTCCAGGTATTCCTGTTCATGCAGAATCAGGCAATCGCCTTGCCGGTCTCCTTGCCAACCTGGTGCCTCTGGGGGGTGTCAATGCGCTTATCCGAGCGGAACGAATTCGACGTGCAGAACACGGTGATCCCGGCAACGAGGTAGGCCCTGGTGAACGCGCAACGATGATATGCAACTCCCAACGCTCCAACGCCGTCTTACGAATACGAGGAGGACTCGTCTGATGACCATACCCGCGCAAGGAGCGGATTCAACCAGCGATGAGCTGGTGCTGCATCCACCCTCGCCAGTCGGCCCAGTAAGGCCCGAGCAAGTCGCCGCGGTCCGAGTTGACGACGCTACCGCTGAACAGATCGCCGCCGCGGTCCGAACCTGCGTGGAATCGCTCGCCTCACTGGAGGCGCAATCGCCCGAGTTCGAGCACAAAGTCACCGCGATCAGTCGTATGGGCCATGATGAGATTCGACGCTCATCCGAGGCATCGAACCGATTTCTGGATCGGCCCACCACCGCGCTCAAGGACGGGCCGCTCTCCCAGGGCTCTGAGGTATCATCGGCACTCCTCTCGCTTCGTCAACAAATTGAGAGTCTGGACCCGTCTCGTCATCTGGGCAACCGTAGAGGCTTGCTGAGTCGATTTACTATGCGGAACGAGGTGGGAACATATTTCCGGAAGTACCAGTCGGCGCAATCGCAAATCGAGGCCATTGTCAGCAGCCTGTACCGAGGCCAGGATGAGCTTCTCCGCGACAATGCCGCCCTCGAGCAGGAGAAAGCGCATCTCTGGGAGATGAAGCGCCGCCTGGAACAGTACTCGTACATGGCCGGCAAGCTGGACGAGGCGCTGGAAACCGAGATCCAGCAGACTTCCATCCAGGATCCTGAGAAGGCCCGTGCGCTCAAAGAGGATGCCCTCTTCTATGTGCGCCAGAAGCACCAGGATCTGCTCACCCAGCTCTCGGTCACGGTGCAGGGCTATCTAGCGCTGGACCTGATTCGTCGGAACAACCTTGAGCTTGTCAAGGGAGTGGAGCGTGCGACGACCACTACGGTCTCGGCCTTACGCACGGCCGTCATCGCCGCGCTCGCCCTGGGCAACCAGCGCCTGGTGCTCGATCAGATCACCGCGCTCAACAGCACAACAGGCAACATCATTCAATCCACCTCGGAGATGCTGCGACAACAATCGGCCGAGATTCAGAATCAGGCCGCCAGCTCTACCGTGGACGTCAAACAGCTTCAGACAGCGTTCGATAACATCTATGCGACAATCGATGCGATCGACACCTTCAAGTTGACAGCGCTGGATGCTATGAAGACGACCATCGATGCGCTAACGAAAGAAGTGGCGCGTGCCCAAACCCACGTGGAGCGAGCAAGAGCATCCGAGCTGGCTCAGCTCAAGGCCGAAACGATGCAGCAGGAGCTTGTGCTCCCAACTGGGAAGGGTGCCGCGTGACGGACTACGATAACAGTGCCGCATCCGGTGAAGGTGCGGTTTTCCCGGGAGCCCGACACACCCTCCAACCGGGATATCTACGAGGAACCGCACCCTCACGAGATGCGGCTCTGTTAGCGAGAGGTCATTAGACCATGTGGTTACTACTATTCCCATTGCTGCTTGTGACCATTGTGCTCTCGATGATTCTGGGCACAGCGGCCATATTCGTGACCGTGGCCAGGGATATGCCCGTGCTCCTGATCGCGCTAGGCGCCTGGATCATATGGCGGGCTAATCGGCCACGCCCACATCGCCGCGCGTATCGTTACGGACATCGCGAATGGCGATACGAGGCTGGTCAACGGCGACCCGAGGCTGGTCCCATCATTGAGCATGACACCGTAAAACCGCCCGCGGTCGAACCCGCCGCAGCGACCCCGATTCAGAGGCCGAGGCGGAGCTGCCCATCGATGTGCAAGTGATGGTGGAGCAGATCACGCGCAAGGCGGATGTCCTTCAGGGCTATGCAGATCGCTTTCCTCCCATGTCACAGGACTTGCACATCGTTCGGCAGACGGCGGCTGACTATCTCCCCAGAACGGTTAACGCATACCTGGCGTTACCGAGCGATGACGATCCGTTTGACATCACCACCAATGAGCAGGCGCTGCAGGAGCTTCGCAACCAGCTACGGTTACTGGACGTGAAACTTGACGAGATCGCCCAGGATCTTCAGCGTCAGGACATGGACCGCCTTCTTGCGAACCGACGGTTCCTCGAAGAGCGATTTCGTCCACGGGAATTAGGCGAGCCAGCGGGAAGCGGCAAGAGCTAGCGAGAAGCTCCTGTGCTCCCCCTTTTGGCCCTTGGGAGAGGGTTGGGTCGATGAGAGGGATATCCAGCGCCTCTCATCCTTGCTCCAGCCCTCTCCCAAAGGCCAAAGGAGCTTTAGCGCCGACCCAGCAGTGCTAGTAGCTTCGCCTGAGGGGTCGCGTCGGGTCCCACGTCTAGGCTTTCCCCGAAAATCCCCGCACTACGCCATTGCTCGCTGATTCGCTCAGCGAGCGGCAAGCAGGCCTGAACCAGATCCGCATCAAGGGTTGCAACTTGTCCGCTGCCAACAGCAATGTCCCAGCCGTGGACAAGCGTATCGAGGAAGAGCTGCGACGCGTACTCCGAGCCCGGAAAATCACCGAACGAAAGATGGCAAACGGCATCCATTGCTCCAGATGCCTCGGCCGCCGCGGCGGCCAGTGGAACCGAGCGCGCGTACGCGCCGGCAGGGTCGTTTCCGACGAGGTCGCCGTCCAGCCTGTCTCCAACATCCGCCATCGTCTTTCCCTGGAAAATCTCCGCCGCCCAGAGATTCTCACCCACGATGTGATTCACCACGTCGCGAACATTCCACTCCGTGCACGGTGTTGCGGAGGTCCACTGCTCAGGACGCACGTTTGCAATGATTTGCTCGGTCCTGCGCATGGCCTGCGCATAAAGCTGCCCGGTCGTCATGCCGCCTCCTACTGCATCAGCCATAGACTCCGCCTTTTCTGATCTGCGCTCACCGCGATTCCATTGTAGTGCGCTTTCCTCCCTCCTCGATTAGCCGACTCCCTCGCCCTTTGGGAGAGGGAGTCGGTGGAAAGCTTCTCGGCAGGGAACGGGAGCCGGTTGCGTGGCCGTGGGACTGGCGGATCGTTATGCTCATGGAGGACCCGGAAGGACAAGCATTGGACCTACCCGTAATCCTGATCGTCGCCCATGACCCGTTGGTGCGGCGCGCCATGGAGCGAGATCTCGAACGGCAGTTTGCTAGCGACTATCAAGTGCGCTCAGTTGATTCCGGTCGCGCTGGTCTCGATGTCATCCGCGAATGCGCCTTGCACGGGCAACCGGTGGCCATGCTGCTCGCCGACCAGCCTATGCCAGAGATGAGCGGCGTCGCATTTCTGGCCGAGGCGGCGCGATTAGCTCCGAGAGCCAAGCGAGTTCTGCTCGCGGCCTATGACGATACCCAGGCCGCGATCAGCGCGATCAATCAGGTGCGTCTGGACTACTATCTCCCGCGACCAACGGGCTCTCCCGACCAGAGCCATTACACGGCCCTCAGTGATCTCCTGGATGACTGGCACACAACCGCGCCAAGGCTGGGCTCCGGAATTCGTGTCGTCGGCCATCGCTGGTCCGCCCGTTCCCATGAGATCAAAGATTATCTGGCGCGAAACCTCGTTCCTTACGAATGGATGGACGTGGAGGCACAGGAGGACGCGCAGCATCTCCTGCGCTCGCCGGCGCCAACCCGGCCCAGCTTCCACTGGTGCTCTTTCCCGATGGCGCGACGCTGGTCCAGCCTGACGTTTCGAAACTCGCGGAACGCCTGGGCCTTCGCACGCACGCCCAACGTCGCTTCTACGATCTCGTCATCGTCGGTGGCGGACCGGCCGGATTGGCGGCGGCAGTCTACGGTGCCTCCGAAGGGCTCCACACGCTGCTGATTGAGCGCGAGGCACCTGGCGGGCAGGCGGGGATGAGCGCCCGAATCGAGAACTACCTCGGGTTCCCCTCAGGTTTAAGCGGCGGCGAGCTGACCCGACGCGCCGTTGCGCAAGCCAGTCGCTTCGGCGCTGAGATCCTCACTCCATGCGAGGTGGTTAGCGTCGAGCTACACGGTGACTATCGGGTGATCCACCTGTCCTCGGGCGAAGAGATCAACTGCCAGGCGCTGCTCATCGCCACAGGCATCTCCTATCGAAAGCTCGATGTACCGGGCGCCGATCGATTGTCCGGCGCGGGCGTGTATTACGGCACGGCCGTACCAGAGGCTCTGGAATCGCAGGGGCGGGACGTCTTCATCGTTGGCGGCGGCAACTCGGCCGGCCAGGCGGCTATGTATCTCTCCCAATATGCCCGCTCGGTGACGGTGCTCGTGCGCGGCGAGTCCCTGGCCAGCAGCATGTCGCAGTATCTCATTGCCCAGATCGAGTCCACGGACCGCGTCACTGTTCGTGCGCGAACGAGCGTCACCGAGGTGCTGGGCGAGAGCCACATTGAGTCGCTACGTCTCCGATACTCCAATCCCGCCATGGAGGAGACCGTTCCGGCGGACGCACTCTTCATCTTTACAGGCGCCACGCCTCGAACCGATTGGGTGGCGGGGACGATTGAGCGCGACGAGGATGGCTTCATTCTTTCCGGAGCGGACGTGATGCGCGACGGCAACCCGCCGCTCGGCTGGCCGCTGGAGCGCGATCCCTATTGGCTGGAGACGAAGCGTCGCCGGCGTCTTCGTCGCCGGTGATGTGCGTCATGGATCGGTCAAGCGGATCGCCTCAGCCACCGGCGAAGGCGCCATGGCCGTACAGCTCATTCACGGCCACCTGGCCGCTCCATCGCCGCGGCGAGTGGGGTGGGCTGCTGCTCCTGAGGAGCACATCGCTCTCCTGCGCTCATCGTCCATCTTCGCGAACCTGGCCGATCGCGATCTCGAGCTTCTGGCAGAGCTAGCCAATCCCGTGGACGTACCGTGTGACCAGCTCATTATTGAAGAAGGTCGGGAAGGCGACACACTTTACCTGGTGTTGGATGGGCAGCTCGAAGTCTTCACCAATCGCGACGGTCGCGATGTGCGGCTAGCGCTCCTTACCCGTGGACAAATCGTCGGGGAGATGGCAGTGCTGCAGCAATCGCCGCGCATGGCCTCTGTCCGAGCCCTCTGTGACACTCGCCTGCTGGTGATCAGCCAGGCCGCGTTTCTGCGAATGCTGATGAAGAATGCGAGCGCATTGCGTGAAGTCTTGCGCACCGTCACGTCTCGCGTACGCGAGACGGAGAACACGTTAACTCAGCAAGCACCATTCCCTCGTGGATAAGCTCCAAAGTACTGCCCCTGAGGGGTCTGCATCACGGCTAGTCCACTGAGAGGAGGGCGTGCCCGGTAGCCGACGGTGCCCCGGTATGCACGCCGCCCGAACTCCCGGCCGCCTTGGCCGAAGCACAGCGCATGATACGAACGGCCCGAAAAGACTGTCAAGACGTAGCGAAATGAAGAATGAAGAATGAAGAATTAGGTCAGTACTTTCCGTGGACGCATTCTTCATTCTCAATTCTGGCATTCTTCATACGTTCAATAGCGCTCCCAATGTGCAAACTCAGTGATCGGCTTGCGTGCTCCGCCATCAGGCCGTGGAGGTCGTGCGCGACGAGCTTCCACGTCCGTGTGTCCGACGGCCACGACAGTCTTGGCACGCTTGTCTGAGGGGATCCCGAGCAGCGATTTGGCATTGGCGGGGCCGTCGTTTTTCAGCGTGGCTACGGTCGATCCGAGACCATGCGCTGCTGCGGCCAGACACAGCCGCTCCGCGAGCCGTCCTTCGTCAAAGGCAACGTCATCGCTCGTGCTGACAATCAGGAATACCACGCCAGCAGTGGCCGCGGGTTTGGCGCCCCAGTCACCAAACTTCTCTTTGACCGAGGGATCCTCCACCACGACCACTTCCCATGGCTGCCGATTCACTCCGCTCCCCGTCCAGCGACCAACCTCGAGAATGTCCTCTATGACCGGCCTATCGATCTCCTCGGGCGTGTACTCCTTGATCGCCCGAAGCTTCGCCAGAAAGGTCGACTTCTCATTATTAGATGGCGCCATTGCTCCGCCCCCACACTTCACTGAGCGCGCCCGCGGCACGCTTGCAGTCATTATGTCCCACGGTCCTAGCGGTGGCGACTGATCTGCGTCTGAAGACCTCCATAGACCGCGTTCACAGTCCAGTGCTAGGCTGACGCACATCTTCAGGTTCATGATTCAAAAGGGTGGTAACCATGGCTGCACCGGCACCCGCGCTCACATCGTTCATCTCCGCCGACTCGCACGTGATGGAACCGCACGATCTCTGGGAGACGCGATTGCCCGCCGCGCTACGAGACGCCGCACCACGCTTTCCCGCGCCAAAGGTTGGCGAAGGATTCCAGGGACAGCCTGGTGGGCATGATCCCCACGCCCGACTGGATGAGATGAGCGTGGATAACGTGAGCGTCGAGGTTCTCTACCCTACTCTCACGCTCTCACTGTTTGACCTGGACGATGCCAGCCTCCAGGAGGCCTGCTTCCGCGTATTCAACGACTGGCTGATCGAGTACTGTCAGGTTTCGCCTGAGCGACTCATTGGTCTTGCTGCCATCTCCACATACGATATCGACAACGCCGTGGCCGAGCTCACGCGCTGCGCGCGGGCCGGCCTGCGCGGCGCACTTGTCTGGCAAGCGCCGCATCCTGATCTGCCGTTCTCCGGTCAGCACTACGAGCGGCTCTGGGCTGCAGCCCAGGACTTGAGCATGCCCATCAGCATGCACATTCTCACGGGACACAGCTATCACAAAGGCGGTCTCGATCGCGGTGCAAGCCAGGTCAAGCGCGGGGGTCTAGTACCCTTCCGTGGCGCCGTGAACCTGAAGATCGCGGACGCCGCCGGAGCCATCTTTGACCTCGTCTATAGCGGCGTCCTGGAGCGCTATCCCGAGCTCAAGATCGTCACCGTTGAGACCGAGATGGGCTGGCTGCCGTTCTACGAGCAGCAATGGGACTATTACTTCCACCGCTACGCCGCGGCTAATCCGCCCATCAACGAGCCGCCCAGCACCTATCTACGCCGACAGGTCTACGCAACCTTCTTCAACGATCCAATGGGCGCTCGCCAGCTCACCTGGTGGGGTCAGGACACCAGCATGTGGTCCAACGACTTCCCCCACCCCAATACCACCTGGCCCAACTCCCATGCCGTCATCGCCCGAGACCTCGGCCATCTGCCCGCCGACGTGCAGCGCAAAATCCTGTGGGAGAACGCGGCGCGGCTATATGGGCTGGACATCGCCAGGGTGTAGCTCTCCAGGACTCCAGACGAACCGATCCGATATCCACCCCGCCACATAATCAAACGTGGTCTTCACGGTGTCTCCGTATTGCCCGGGGAACTCCTCACAGGCGGCGCACGGGGTGATGTTGTGCGAGGCGCCTTCCACGAAGACGAGCTGCTTGTCCGTGCTGGCGGCGTGCTGGAAAAAGATCTCGCCCGGCACCATCCAGTAGTGGCCGGTCATGGCCATGAGGAGCAGCGGTGCACGCACGCCTTGCAAATTGGCCGGCGTGGACGTGTTGGATGAATTCCAATTGATGCCCTGGATGTCATCTTCAGTAATGGCGTAACGGTCCGGGTCCACGCGAATGGCGTTGCTGCTCAGCCAGGACTTTACGGAGTAGGCGATCGCTCCCGATGACCACGAGGCATTCTGTGCGGCCGTCAAACTCGCGGCCCCGCCAGATCCGGGCATCACGCCGGCTACCCGAACGCAGTGCGGAACGTCCACGATGGTTGAGCCGTCCGGTCGAAGTATCGGATAAGCCTCCTTCGTGTGCGCGATCAGGCGTGGATCGAGCTGCCAGATGCGCGCCTGGCCACGTGCCAGCGTAAAGGGCTCGTCATCCGGATACAGGCCCCGCCCCTGCTGAATGAGCTCCAGCCGCTCTTGAGCGCGCTGGGTCAGACGTTGCATCCGCTCCGCCTGCGCTCGCAGGTAGCGATGCCGAAACTCGTCACTGTACCGTGGGCCGGCAGGATCGTATCCGTTCTGCGGATCGAACACATCAAGTGATGGATCGATCCGATTAGGCTCGTCCTCGTCCACGACTGCTGGGTCCATGGCCGTAAGCGTGTTGGCGGCGTAGCCGTGATGCGCGTCCAGCAGCACCAGGCCATCAGCGGGCGGCAATCCGTCTAGCTCGTCTCCGCCGTGCGCGAATCGGCCTTCGACCCGCGCCGCCGCCGCGCCGTTCTCCGCCACGTTTTGATAGAAGGGCATGAGCTGACCGCCGCCGCTGTGGCCGATGAGCACCACCTTCTTGATTCCGGGGAGACCGCGCAGATACTCCACCGCCAGCTTCACATCCAGCGGCACCTGCTCCCAGATCATGGTCTCGCGGTTGGTATTGAAGTAGCGGCCGTTTACGCCCATCGCCCGAAAGCCGCGGCTCGCCAGCTCGCTGCAGCCGAGATGGGTCATGTAATTGGAGTTAGGATGCATCAACACCACTCCAACCGACTCCTCCGCCTGACCCTGCTCCGGGCCATACAGCAGCCCCATGGTCTGTGCGCGAAGGCTTACGAATTCGGGGTTCACGTGATCAGTCACGGCCCGGATGACCTTGTTCTTCTCAACTACCACGACGCCATTGGGTGACATCGTGAAGCGCTTCTTGTCTAGCTCATGATCGACGCCAACCCTGGCGCCATCTTCAACGATGACGTTTTTGTCCAGAATGGCGTTGCGGACGACGGCGCCGTAACCCACGCGGACGTTATCCAGCAGGACTGAGCCATCGACGCGGGCTCCGCGCTGGACCCGCACGAGCGGAGAAAGCACCGACTTTTGCACCATTCCACCCGCCACGATGACGCCTGCGCTGAGCAGCGAATCGTGCGCCTCGCCCTGCTGCTGGTCCAGCACAAGCTTGGCCGGTGGCACCGGCGGATGCCAGGTGTGGATGGGCCATTGCATGTTATAGAGATTGAACGCCGGAACCGGCGCCACCAGATCCATGTGCGCGTCGTAGTACGCGTCAATAGTACCGACGTCACGCCAGTAGCCCCAGTCCGCCTCAGTAGACCCCGGAACTTTATTCAATGTGAAGTCGTAACAGCTTGCATCACCACGCTCCACGAATTTAGGCACCAGGCTTCCGCCGATGTCGTGTGCGCTGCGGTGATCCCTGGAATCTGTCGTCACCGCGTCTACCAGCGCGGCTGTGGTGAAGATGTAATTACCCATGGAAGCCAGGATCTGGTCCGGGGCATCGGGCAAGCCCGGCGCACTCGCCGGCTTCTCGCGGAAGGCCTCGATTCGTCCGTCCGTGCCATCCTGGATGACACCAAAGTCGCTTGCCTCAGCCCGCGGTACCCTGACGGCCGCCACTGTGAGTCCGGCGCCGCTGGCGATGTGGTGCTCCAGCATCTGCTGAGGGTCCATGCGGTAGATGTGGTCCGCGCCGAACACGAGGATGTAGTCCGGCCGCTCGTCATAGATCAGGTTGAGGTTCTGGTAGACCGCGTCCGCTGAGCCGAGGAACCACTGCGGGCCACGGCGCATTTGTGCCGGCACGGCGGCCACGTAGTGACCCAGCATGGCGCTCATCTGCCAGGTCTGAGCCACGTGTCTATCCAGACTGTGGCTTTTGTACTGGGTGAGAACAACGATCTTGCGGTAGCCACCGTTGGCGATGTTCGAGAGTACGAAATCCACCAGGCGATACGTGCCGCCAAAGGGCACAGCCGGCTTTGCGCGGTCGGCTGTAAGTGGGCTGAGACGCTTTCCCTCTCCGCCCGCGAGGACCATAGCAAGAACCTGCATCCTCCGCCCCTTCTGGCGCCATTCGCGCCAGGCGATTGTGCGCCGCCGCTGTATTACTGACCAGATTACCAAGCGGATTAACCGTACCACGTAGGAATCCGACAAATGGCAACCGATTTCATGTGAAAGCTGGCAATTTGTGCGGCTTGTCAGACTTGAAGCTGGAGCCGGCGTGGCTATTGCAAAGTGCAGCCTCTAAGTGGGTGTGCTGCGCGTGCCAATTCGTACTCGGTGCACGTGGCCATCTCCGAAGGGAATTCTTACGATGACTGCAATCTCGGGACTGGAATCCAGGTCTTCAGGAAGGGCGAAAGCCATGCGCGTCAATGTTGGCTGCGAGCTGAGGTTTAGCTCGCCCGCGCCGGTGCCGCTCGTAGCTCAAGTGCTTCCGCGCACTGACGATGCACACGAGATTCTCCGCGAAGAGCGCTCGGCTGAACCGATCGATCAATCGCACGAATATCAGGATGCCTTCGGGAATCGCTGCTGGCGCATCCTGGCGCCAGCCGGTGACTTCTCGTTTCGCTACGATGCCGACGTGATGATCACCGGCCAGCCGGATCGGCGTGGTACCTGAGGCGATGCAGGTTCCAGTGGAGGACCTGCCGGACTCTCTCCTCGCCTGGACGCTCCCCAGCCGTTACATCCTCTCTGATGTGCTGGGCAGCACGGTCTGGGATCTCTTTGGCTCAACGCCCCCCGGATGGGGCCGCGTGCAGGCGATTTGCGATTGGATCCATCAGCACATCCAGTTCCGAGCCGCCAGCACCACCCCCGCTACCACAAGCCTGGATGTGTATCATCAGCGCTACGGCGTTTGCCGAGATTTCGCCCACCTGGGTGTCACCATGTGCCGCGCTCTCAATATTCCCGCGCGCTACGTCTTTGGCTACCTTCCAGACATCGGCATTGAGCCGCCGGATGTACCCATGGACTTCCATTCCTGGTTCGAGGCTTATCTGGGCGGGCAGTGGTACACGTTTGATGCGCGACACAATGAGCCGCGCATTGGACGTATTCCGATCGGCCGCGGACGCGATGCGCTCGATGTCGCCATCGTCACCCAGTATGGCGCCAGCACGCTTGCGGGTATCAGCGTCTGGTCGGATGCACTCGACGCTTAGCCAGGGAATACAGGGCTCGGTCGTTGACAGCCTTGAAACTCCCGCCACACTGCTTGACCATGCCATCGTGGATTGGGACCGAGTACGGCGCACCAGTTACCTGGTGGACCAGGTGCTGCGCTACGAATATCCCGGGCCCGTGGAAAATCTGCATCAGCGTCTAGTGGTTTTCCCCACGATCGATACGGACAACAGCGGCTTCTGAATCGCCACCTACAAGTGAGCGGTCCTCAACCGAGGCTTCAAGAAGAGCTCGATCAGTTCGGAAACCGTGTTTGCCATCTGTTGGTGCCGCGGACCGAGCGGGTTATCGAATTTGAGGTCCGTTTTCTGGTGGAGCTCAATCGCGCTGCACGTCCACTTTCGCCGGCAAACATGAAGGACCCGGAGTACCTGGAGCCGACGGCTCTCACGATGCCTGACGGACACCTGAAAGAAGTCGCGACCCAGCTCGCCGGTTCTGGGCATCGCCCTGGACCTCCCGAACCGGATCAATGATTGGGTCAGGCAAACCATCGAGTACAAGAAGGATGTGACCGGCGTGAAGACCACGGCGGCGGAGGCACTTTCGCTTCGCGCGGTGTGTGCCAGGACTACTCCCACATCATGATCAGCATCTGTCGGCTCCTTGAGATCCCGGCCCGCTACATATCCGGTCATCTCCTGGGCGAGGGCGCGACGCATGCCTGGGTAGAGGTGCTCGCGCCTGATCCCGTTCATCGTGATCGATTCAGCATCCAGGCCTTCGATCCGACTAACGGTCGCCGGTGTCGCGCCGATGCGATAACGGTGGCAGTGGGACGCGACTATTCGGACGTATCGCCCACCTCCGGAACGTTCGCGGCGCCCTACGGCGGGTTCCTCTCCAGCCGCAAAGCGGCCGGCATCATTGAGCTAGAGTACTTCGAGCCGGAAGCTGCCTAGTTCTCCGCGGAACAGTCACTGGTGGCGCTCCTTCCTACTGCCTCTGAGTCAGGCGGCACGGTCAGCCCCAGTCCAACTACCATTCCCGGTATCAACTCGGAGCGGGAGTTCTGCTATGCCGCGTATCCGTCCCATTACTGTTGACGAAGCCGAACCGCAAGTTCGAGCCGCGATGGAGCGCAACCTTGAAGCGTTTGGACGCGTCCTCCCGAGCACCGAGGTCTACGGGCACGCTCCCAGAGTGCAAGAAGGCGCTCGCGCCCTTGACGCGGGAATCACCGCCGCCGGCCGAATCTCACCCGAGCTTCGATCATTGATGAATGTACGCGTGGCCGCCACGGTCGGCTGCCCATTTTGAATGGATAGTAATGCTGCCGGGAGCAGCAGAAACGGTGCGTCCGACGAGAAGATCGCCGCCGTCTACGAATACGAGAAAAGCGATCTCTTTACGCCGGCCGAGCGCGTGGCGCTGGAGCTGGCCGACGCCATGACGGAGACGCCACCAAACGTGACCGATGAGCTCTTCGCCCGCCTCCAGGAGCACTACAACGAAGCCGAGCTTGTGGAGCTCGCCGCCATCGTCGCGCAGGAGAACTTCCGCTCTCGATTCAACACGACATTCAGGGTTGAAAGCGCGGGCATGTATTGTCCCGTTCCGCCAGCGTCGAGCGGCTAATTGCGTGTGGTGAGATTGAACATGGACATGAGGTCCATAATTCAGTCTCACCACGAACCTATCTGCTGCCTCGGGGCTAGAATTGGAATCCCAGACAGGTTCCAGTGACCAAGCTAGCCGATGAACGCGATGCTTACTCAGTGCTGTGACTGTCGCCATGATTCGAGTTAGCAGACTTCCGCGGCGATCTCGCCAGCTCAGTGCGCAAACCGCGCACAGCACCCATAAGAACGACGCGCGCCAGCGGCGAGCAACAGCACGTTCACCACAGGCGGCACGTCATTCGGCAGGTCGGAGAAGCCGGACGAACCAGATAGCGAATCCGATGATGAACATAAGATTGGGCGTGCTCAGCAGCTTCAGGAGCCAGCCCTAGAAGCGCTTCCTCCCAGGTATATGTCCTGCACGCGATCATTTCGCAGGAGCTCCGCGCCTGTCCCGGACATGACCACGGACCCTGTCTCCATGACGTACACATGATCAGCCATCGCCAGGGCTGCTCGAGCGTTCTGCTCGACCAGCAGGATAGCCAGTTCACTGCCCTTGAGCTGCACGATCGTCTCGAAGATCATCGTCACAACCATCGGCGCAAGCCCAAGTGATGGCTCATCCAGGAGCAGGACTCGAGGTCGCGCCATTAAGGCGCGTCCGATGGCCAGCATCTGTTGCTCGCCGCCACTGAGCGTGCCGGCTTAGCTGAGCGGCTCGCTCTCGCAGTCTGGGAAAGAGCGTCATAACTCGATCCAAGTCGGCCGCTCGATCGCCCGCGCGTTGTGACGAGGCAATCGCGCCCAGATCCAGGTTGTCGCGCACCGTGAGTCCGCCAAAGACCTGACGCCCCTCTGGCACGTGCGCAACACCCAGCCGAACGATCTCATGCACGGAACGACGAGTTAGATCATCATCATCCAAAGCGATCGTTCCGGAGCTGGCCCGCAGGACGCCCGAAATCGTTCGAAGAAGCGTGGTCTTGCCAGCGCCATTGGCACCAATGAGCGCCACGATCTGCCCAACATCTACGCTGATGGACACGTCGCGCAACACCGTCAGCGGCCCGTAACCCGAGTGAAGCTGGCTAACTTGCAGCAACCGTGACTTCCTCGCCCAGATAAGCGCGGATGACCTCCGGATGCTGACGGATTGCTTCAGGCGAGTCATCCGCCACGAGCTGACCGTAGTTGAGCACGGCGATCTCATCAGCGACGCGCATCACCAGGCGCATATCGTGCTCCACCAGCACCACAGTCAGCCCCTGCTCGCGCAGCCAGAGCAATAGATCGCCTAGTCGGTCTTTTCCGACTCATTCAGTCCAGCTGCCGGCTCGTCCAGCATGACGATGGACGGTTCCAGCGACAGCGCGCGAGCGATCTCCAAGAGCCGACGCTCGCCAAACGGAAGAGTACTCGCCAACTGATCGGCACGCTGTCTAAGCCCCACCAGGTCTAGAAGCGCCATGGCCGACTCGTGAGCCGTCCGCTCCTCGACCGTACTCGAGGTGCCTTCACAAGATTGGCCAGCAACGATGAGGTAAAGAGGGCGTCGTGGCCGGTCAGCACGTTGTCCAACACGCTCAGCGACGTGAACAGCCTTGGCGTCTGATAAGTACGCACCAGCCCCAGCCGCGCCACCGCGTCCGACGCCAGGCCGATGACCTCGCGTCCATTCAGCAGGACCGAGCCTGAGTCCGCCGGCATGACACCCGAAAGGAGATTGAAGAGCGTGGTCTTGCCCGCGCCGTTGGGTCCGATCACAGCCTTGAGCCGCCCCGCGGCTACATCGAAAGATACGTCGCCTACCGCTTGGAGCCCCCCGAATCGTTTAGAGATGCCTCTGATGCTTAAAAGCGGCATCGTGCCCTCCGTCATCGAGCGCGGTACCCAGCTAAGTCGAGTCAGCGCTGATGTGCCAGCCCGCAGTGGCGAAGTAACAGCGGAGGTGCGCCCACGGGCCAGGAAATCCATGATGAACCCCGCAATGCCGCGCGGCATGAAGATCAGGATCAAGATGAAGATCAGGCCCTGGATGGCCACGCGCCAGTCCTGGAAGATTCCCATGAGCTCCGGAAGAAAGCGCAGGACGACGGCGCCCACGATCGGCCCCCAGAGTGTTTCCACACCGCCCAGAAAGAGCATGAGCACCATATCGAGCATCACCGGGATGTCGAAATTCGCGGGGGTGGGCACGCGCAGGTAGAGGCCGTAGATGCTCCCGGCCAGAGAGGCGTAGGACGCAGATAACATGAAGAGCTGCACCTTGCGTCGTGGGACCGGAATTCCGAGCGTATTCGCGGCCTGTTCGTCGGTGGCAATCGCACGAATGGACCGGCCGTAGCGTGATTCGATGTAGTTGCGACCCACAATCAATCCTGCCAACAGCATGAGTACGGCCAGCCAGTAATACTGAAGGTCAGATGAGATAGGAACGCCCGGCAATAGTGGGTCGGGGAATGCCTTGAAGTCCGGACCACCCGCCGGTCACCTCGGGAAATCCCGCGATGACGTGGACCACTATGACGGCGAACCCCAGCGTTGCCACGGCGAAGTAGTACTCCTTGAGTCGAAGAGTGGCCAGGCCAATAATCAGTGCCAGAAGGAGACTCACTCCAAGAGCAATGATGATCCCCAGCAGTAAGGGAACCTGGAGGCGAACCGCGAGAATGCCCATCACGTACGTGCCCACGGCGAAGAAGCCAGTGTGTCCAAAGGTGGGCAGGCCACCGTAGCCCATGATCAAATCGAGGCTGACTGCCACGATGCTGAAAAAGGCCACCGTGACGAAGACGTTCATTACGTATGTCTGCCCGAAGAGCAGCGCTGGAATGGAAGCGATGACGATGAACGTGACCATCCAGTGCCAGCCGTCGAAAAGAAGCGCGCGAACGTCGATGTCGCGAGCTTGCCAGGGCAAGGCCGACATCAGTGCTGCTCGCGCCGCCCGAAGATGCCCTGCGGCCAGAGGTACAGCACCACGATCAAGACGAGGAACGCGACGGCGTCCTTCATGGCGGATGAGACGAAGACAGTGCTGAACGATTCAATGAGGCCCAGCAGGATAGCCCCCGCCACAACGCCGGACACGCGCTCCAGGCCGCCAATGATGGCCCCGGTGAAGCCCTTCATCGCCAACAAGAAGCCACCCTGAAAGTCCATGGTGGTGATGGGAGTTATCAGCACTCCTGCCAGGCCGCCGATCGCCGCGGAAAGGAGAAACGAAAGCCTCACCATCTTGCCAACGTCGATCCCCACCAGTCCAGCAGCGTGTGGGTTCTCAGCACAGGCGCGCAACGCTTTGCCCCAGATAGTCTTATTCAGGAAGAGCGAAAGCAGCGCGACGGTGGCCGCCGTACCGGCCATTATCCAGACGACTTGCGGTAGAAGCGAGGCGCCGGCGATCTCCAGGGGCTGACCACCCGAGAACGGCGCCAGCGGCAGCGCATCTTTTCCCCAGATCACCATCGCGACGCCGCGGAACAATGCCGAGGCGCCGAGCGTGATGAGGATGAGCACGAATGGGGGCTGGCTGCGCACTGGGGTCACCATGAATCGCTCGAAGGCGACGCCAATTAATCCACTCAGCACGACGGCGATCACCACGGCTGCCGCGAGCGGCAGCTTAAACGTCGCCACCCCGCTAACGGCTAGTAGTGCGCCGATCATGACAAGCTCACCATGCGCAAAGTTGATGACCGTCGTGGATCGGTACACCAACGTGAATCCCAGAGCGATCATCGCGTAGATGCTTCCCGCGGTCAGACCGCCGAAGAACGCCTGAAGGTAGAGGGGATCCATGTTCAGAGAGGTCAGAGGTCAGAGGCTAGAGGTCAGGCACGGGATTCGACGTCGCTGACTGCCCTGACGTCTAGCCTCTGACCTCTGACCTCTCGTCACTTCTTCAGGACGAACTTCTTGTTGGCGGCATCCACGCCCATAAGGATCCAATCGGCTTCCATACCATTGTGGTCCTGGGCACTGCGATTGATCGTCCCGGTGAGCGTCCTCAACCCCTTCTGATTTTCCAGCGTCTCGCGAATTTTCTCGCGATCTGTGCCAGCGACCTTTATAGCTTCCGTGAGCGAAAGCATCATGTCCCAGCCGACGTTGGACACAAGCGTCGCCGGGCGACTGGTCCTGGTGGTGAACTTGGTAGCGAAGTCCGTGAGTGGAGCCTTACTGCTATCGCTGTCCGGCAAGTCCTGATAGATAAAGACCTTGGTGCCAATGACGTTCGTCGCATCCGCCGCCTCGGCCACGAGATCGATGAAGGCCGCGTTGGCGTTCTGAGCGGTGACGATCAGCACACCCGGGTAGTTGATCTGCTTGAAGTTTCTGGCGGCCAACGCAGCCTGCTGCCCGGTCATCGGGTTGAGCACCATCTCCGCCCCGGCGGCGCGAATCTTCGCCAGCACCGGCGTTAAGTCTGTGTCGCTCGGCTGGACCTGCTCATAGGCCACCATCTGCATGAGCTTCTCGAAGTCCGGCGTAGTCGTGCGCCTCGTGGACTCGGCTAATGGCCCCGCCTGCACGATGACACCGAACTTCGTCAAGTTTCGCTGTTTAACGAAGTCAAGCGCGACCACGCCCTGCCCGGTGATGGGGAACAGCGAGAACAGGTACGGATTCAGTGGGCCGAAATCGCCAATGGCGCTGACGTCGGGTACCTTACTCTCAAGGAAAATCGGCGCTGTGGACGCCGAGACAATGGCAGAAGACGGCCCGATTGAAGCAAGAACGTTCTCCTGCTGAATGAGCTTTTTGGCAGCGCTGACAGCGTTTTCTGGCTTGGACTCATCGTCGATATGGATGAGCTGAATTTGCCGCCCGTTGATCCCGCCTTTCCCGTTGATGTCCTCGACGAACATCTGAGCGCCCACGAGCTCATCAGTCCCGAGCCCGGCTATTGCTCCCGTGGTCGAGAGAATTGCCCCAATCTTTATCGGCTCATTACCGCCGCCACCGGTAGACGAGGGTGCGCACGCCACCGTCAATGCGAGCAGCAGCACGGCCGACGCGGTCATCACTTGGCGAATCCTCGCCAGTCGATCGAATGGGCGTGAATGAAGCGCTGGCATGCTGACTACCCCCGACGCTGCCTGGCCAGGCGGTGCATTTTGCGCTCGGTCACCAAGTCGGCGACTCTTCACCCCGGGCCGATGCCTAGTATATGCTGATAGCTCCCGAGCCGAGCCAACAATGCGCAGAGCGAGGGTCGGACGCACCAGATAATCCGAAGCAGCACGTGCATTTCCCGCGTTGCCGCGCTGTAAAGGAGTAAATGTCATGGACCGGCGCAATCTTCGCATTGTGGACGCCGACGGCCACGTGGTCGAGGATGACAGCGTTCTGGTGGATTTCCTGGAGGAGCCCTACCGTGCCAACAGCATGGTGACGCGCTTCCCGTTTTTCCCGACCCTCGACGGCATGCAACGAGGCGCAATCGCTGCCAGGCTTGGCATACGCAATGTCGATGTGTATCGTCCGTCTGCCTGGATTGACTTTCTCGATCAGGTGGGCATCGAGTCCACCGTGCTCTACCCCACTGCGGGTTTGTCCTATTCACTCATTCAGGATCCGAGCTGGGCCACGTCGCTCGGACGAGCCTACAACCAGTGGTTCTACGAGACGCACTATCAATTCAGCTCGCGGCTCCGTCAGGTTGCTCTCGTGCCACTGCAGGATGTGGCCGAGGCAGTCAAAGAGACGCGCCGTGCGGTCACCGAGCTGAATGCCGCGGGTATTTTGCTCCCCGCCACGGGTGGCGACCTCGGGGTACGCAGGCCGCTGGGGCACCAGGATTTCTGGCCCGTATACGAGGCCGCTCAGGACCTTAACGTGCCTGTGGCTGTCCACGGTGCGCCGGGCCAGGGGCTGGGTATGAATTTCTTCACTAACTTTGCCTCCATCCAATCGCTGGAGCATCCGCTACCGCTCATGGTTCAGCTCACCAGCATGGTGTTCGAGGGCGTCTTCGAGCGATTCCCACGATTACGTGTGGCATTCCTCGAAGCAGGTGTTGGCTGGGTGCCCTACATGATGGATCGGCTGGATCGCTCTTATGAGATCTGGGCAGGTCGTGGCGAGACCGAATTTAGCGAGTGGGTCAAGAAGCGCCCCAGTGAATACATCACCAACGGCAATGTCTACTTCAGCGCTGAGGGAGATGAAGAGGGCATCGGGTATGCGATCAAGCGACTCGGTCCGGACGTGGTGCTGTACGCCAGCGATTTTCCTCATGAGACGAACGCGGAGCGCGCGATTCACGAAATCGATGAGCTGCTGGAGCGCGAGAACGAGCTTCCCGAGGGGACGATACAGAAAATCCTCTCGGAGAACGTCGACCGATTCTACGGGATGCAAGCCCCGGCAGCGTCGGGCCAGGGCAAAACACGGGCCTAGATTTCACAGTACGATTCCTTCAAGCTGAGCAAACGCTTCCAGGAGCAACGACAATGGCGATAGCGAACAGCATGCGCATCATTGACGGCGACGGCCATGTTCTCGAGGACCTGAAGGCTATAGCCAGCTACCTCCCAGAGGAGTGGCACAACAACGTAACCACTCGGACTCTGGGCGTCTTCCCCGGTCTGGACCATATGCACAACGTGCTGGCGCACAATCCGCCGGGCGCGTTTGAAGACCCAAGTGCCGACGGCTGGTCTCGATTCGCGGACGCACTGGGTTTGGAAGCAGCGGTGCTCTATCCGACGGCGGCACTGGCTTACGGAAAAATGATCGATATCGATCTCGCCATTGCCGGGGCGCAGGCCTACAACAACTGGTTGAACGACACCTATTGCAAGCAAGATTCGCGACTGAAGGGCATTGGGCTGATCCCCATGCAGGACCCAGACGCCGCAATTGTTGAGCTTCGTCGTCTCGTGAACGAGCTGGGGTTCGTCGGTGGCTTTCTACCTTCAACGGGCCTCAAATCGCACCTTGGCGACAAGATCTACTGGCCTATCTATGAGGAGGCGAACCGCTTGGGCTGCTGCCTTTCAGTGCACGGCGGTGCGCACAGTGGGATGGGGTTTGATCAGCTCAACGTTTTTGCGGCGGTCCATGCGCTGGGACACCCCTACGGCATCGCTATCGCATTTGCCAGCATGACCATTAACAATGTGTTCGAGCGCTTCCCCAACGCCCGCTTCGGGTTCCTCGAGGGCGGAGTTGGCTGGTTCATCATGATGATGGAGCGGT
Source organism: uncultured Chloroflexia bacterium (assembly GCA_963765765.1). GTDB lineage: Bacteria > Chloroflexota > UBA6077 > UBA6077 > JACCZL01 > CAVXYC01. The sequence goes on from CAVXYC010000004.1 coordinate 21,864, forward strand.
TACAAGGCTCCTACAACGCCTTCATTCCGTACGATCCGCGCGGTGAGTTCATCCAGCTCCAGAACGGTGAGTCGGTTTCCGAGCATCTCATCCGGCAGATCAAGGCCGGCCGAGTCTACGTAGGCGTGGAGGGCGATGAGCCGTCGCTCGCATGGGCAGTCAAGCAATTCGGTCGCGAGGCGTTTGTGTTCTCGTCTGACTTCCCACATGAGGTCAATATTGAGAGCTGCAAACACGAGATCGAGGAGCTCCTGGAGAATGACGAGCTGACCGACGAAGACAAGCAAGCGATCCTCTTCGACAACTCGATCCGGTTTTACGGTCTGAAAGTTCCGGCGAGGGCGTAAGGGGAGTCGGCAGCCTTACGGGCCAACAATTTTTCGTAGTGGCTCCTTTTACGGACGTCATCCAAATGTCCCCGTTTCGACCGTAAGGTGGCTCCGTAAAAGGCGCCATCAAAGACTGGATCACTCTACCGCCGAGGAATCCGATATTTGGAGCCATCAAATGACCGAGAGTCTCGCGGCCGTCGTAGTCGAGTTCGGCAAAGACCTGGAGCTGCGGCACATCCCAATTCCGGAGCTGGATCCCGGCGGTGTGCTAGTGCGCGTGGACGCCGCCACCCTGTGCGGCACGGACGTGCATTTCTGGCATGGGCAGATCATCAATCAGGAAAGTGTCCCCTACATCCCCGGCCACGAGACGTGCGGGACGATCGTGGATGTCCAGGGCCCGCGCACGGACATGCTCGGTGCGCCTCTGAAGGTCGGCGATCGCATCATCGCCGCATATCCGTTTTGCGGTCACTGTTATTACTGTACGGTGGCGCGACAACCGGTCCTCTGCCCCAACGTCGTCGCCTACGGCCGCATTCGCTGTGATCAACCGCCGTATCTCCTGGGGGGCTGCGCCGAGCATCATTACTTCCCGCCCGGATGTGACATCGTTCGCGTCCCGGATGGCGTTTCGCCAGCGCTAGCAGCGTCTGCTGCGTGCGCGCTGCGAACTATCATGCACGCCTTCGAAAAGATCGGAAGCGTTGCCAGCAACGACACCGTCCTGGTGCAAGGTGCGGGTCCTGTGGGCTTGTACGCAGCCGCGGTGGCGCGTGACCGGGGTGCCCGCAAGGTGCTCGTTATCGGCGCACCGGCCTCACGGTTGGAAGTGGCAACGATGTTCGGCGCGGACGACGTGCTGGACTTGGAGACCCATCCTGATCCCGCTGAACGACTAAGCTGGGCGCGCGATCACACCGACGGACGCGGCGCGGACATCGTGCTGCAGTGCGCTACGTCGGCGGCGATTCCGGAGGGTCTCGACCTCGTACGAAACGGTGGCCGCTTTGTGACCATTGGCGCGTCCGGCGGGAACATCGAGCTTCCGGCAGCGCTCTTCACCGTGAAATACGTGGACGTGCTGGGCATTTTGATGGCCGAGGGCAGGCATTTTCTTCAGGCCATCGATTTCCTCGATACACGCAAAGGTCGATTCCCCTTTCAGGAAATGATCACCGGCCAGTACCCGCTCAGCCGAGTTGGCGAAGCATTGGGCGCCATGGCTGATTTCCGCGAAGTCAAGCCGGTGATCGTTCCGAGCCTGAGCTAACAGGGTGCGAGAAACTGCATCTGACGTCTTGTAGACCCGAAACCGCGTCGGAAAGGGATCAGCGGCCGCGCAGGCGACGGCGGTAGTGTTTAGCGGACTCTTCTTGCTTCGGAACTGTAAGTTCCACCTACCACACTTGCTTAGAAACGACCTCAGCATCTGTCATACCCGCAACGTCAGGTTGCCTTCATCGTCGAGGCGTGTGACCGCTACACTCTACGATAGTTCTTCACTCCTAACACGGCGCCTGACTGAGATACTAGTGGCATCGACGCCATCCGGGCAACACGCCGGTCATGAGGCCATACAGCCAGGCACCCAACAGCGCCCGCGGCGCGTAGACCGGGGCCCCGCGCGCGCCGCCGTCCGGATCGATGCCTATGGCTCGCCACGCGGCCCCGTCGAGTGCATCGACCACTGCGGCGACGAAGCGGGCGGGATGGTCGGCGGGAAGATCTCCTCAAACTGGGGGCCAGAACCAGGCCTGCACACGGGAAAAGGACCGCACCGGGCATCCGCCCCACTCCTTCTCCGGATCGCCCGAAGGGTGCGTACCCGCCCACTCCGCCGGTCGACAGAAGATTGTGAGACACCCTCTCACGTGCGCGGCTCGGAGATTGAAGGAGCCGCACCCTTATGGGATTCGGCTCAGTTTTATTCATCCGTGCCAGTCGGGGTGATCGTCCCATTGGCTTATGACGCTGTTGGCGGCCTCGAGCGCGTGGTTCGTCTTGGGAAAGCCGATGTACGGCGCGCACTGAACGATCGTCTCGATGATCTCTTCGCGGGTTGCACCGCGGTTGAGCGCGCCGCGCGTGTGAATGGCCACCTCGCCGGGCAGGTCCTGCGCCGCGGTGGCAGCAATCACGATCAGCTCGCGCAGCTTCAGGTCCAGGCCAGGGCGAGCCCAGATGGTGCCGAAACAGTATTCCAGGATACTTTCAGCATGCCCGGGATCTATCTCATTGAGAGCGCGCCAGCGCTCTTCGCCGTTCTCACCAAAGGCACTCCGTCGGATCTCCTGGCCACGTTGCCGTCGATCGTCACTCATCGCGAGCCTCCTCTCAACTTGGGCGGTTATCGGAACAGCGGATGCCCGATGCCTGGCGTCTTCACACGTAGGCTGTAGATGGACGTACGAGCAGTGAAGTAGATCGTTCTCAGATCTGGCCCGCCAAAGACCAGATTCGCGGGGACCTCCGGCGTGCGGATAATACCGAGCCTTCTCGCCAGCGGGATTGAATACCCACGTGCCACCCGCGCCGGTGCAAAGGATATTGCCAGCAACATCTACTTTCATACCGTCCGGCACGCCGTCCGTCTCGTCCGACGACATATCGGCAAAGATCCGCCGCCGTACTACCGTCCGATCATCTGCGAGCTCGAAGACGTGGATGTATTGACTGAATCGCGTGTTGGAGACGTAAAGCAGCTTCTCATCCGGAGAAAACGCTAGTCCGTTGGGGTACTCGCAGTTGGCCACCAGCGATACATCGCCATCCGGAGCGATCCGATACACGCCGGAATAGAGCAGCTCCTTTTGATCCAGCGGTACGCGTAAACCGGGATCAGTGAAATAGAGGCTGCCATCCGAGGCGCAGATAACGTCATTCGGGCGACTGAGTCGCCCGCCTTCAAATCGGTCGACCAGTGTCTCAGCCTCCGAGCCGGGAGTCCAGCGAGCAATTCGTCGACTCCCGCCTTCGCAAACGATGATTCGACCCTGGAGATCCAGCGTCGTGCCGTTGCCGTCCCCGGTGTTCTCTCGAATCAGCTCCGGCGAGCCGCCTGGAACGAGCTTGTAGTACTTCCCGACCCAGATATCTGAGAAAGTCAGATATCCGTCCCTATGCCAGATAGGCCCCTCGACGAACTCAAAGCCCGTCGCGACCCGCTCAGGCTCGGTCGTTTCCAGAATCGCGCTGAGGTCTTCGTTCATGCTGGCCTACCTTTCAGCTGTGCATCTCACGTCCTGGGACCGCGAGCGTCTCGCCCGTTCGATCAGACCGCGCCAACTACAGGGATTTGGGAGATCTAGCCGGGACGGGCGAAACGCTCGCGGTCCCAAGGGCTGTCCTATCCATTGGGCGTGATCACCGCCACAATGGCTTCCAGCGTCTCACTGGCACGGAATGCCTCGTTCGCCTGGTCCAGCCCGTATTTGTGGGACACCATGCGCTCGACCGGGTACGGCGTCATGGTCTGCATGGCTTCGAGGCAACGGATGAATGACTCCGGGTCGGCTCCCGACACGCCAGTTACCCGCAGCCCCTTCTGCACGATATGAGCTGGATTGATGGGCACCGCGCCAAAGTCCGTGGCTGAGCCAACCAACAGATAACGGCCACCGGAGCGGACCATCTCCAGCCCCTCCTGAACGACGGACTTGGTCCCGGCGCACTCGATGACGACGTCCGCGCCGCGGCCGTTGGTGATATCCCGAATGCGCTGCACACGCGCTTCCGGCGTGGGAAAATCCTGCAGATCCAGCGTTTCCGTAGCGCCCAGCTCAAGCGCCATCTCGAGCCGATGTGACGGCGCACCAATCATGATGACTCGGCCGCGCCCGCGATCTTCGCCTGCACCAGGCCTGCCATGCCCATGGGTCCGGAGCCTTGAACGACGACGGTGTCTGCCAGACCAATGCCGCCCATGCGCTGAATGCCGCGCCAGAGGGTGGGGTTGCCGGTCACGCTGATAAGTGCCCGCTCCGACGTCACGTCGTCCGGAATTTTCAGAATCCATCGACGTGTCGGCTCTAGGTAGACGTACTGGCTGAAGCCTCCGGTAATGTGCGGCGGCTCGGTGAATGGCCGCATGCCGTACATCATGCGCTCTTCGCAGTTTTCACCCATGGCGCAGCTTCGGCACTTACCGCACGGTGCCGAGCGGAAGAGAACGCGATCACCCTCCCGTAGCGGTTGACCGAGTACGTCCTTATCCAGTCCCTGTCCCGCCATCGCGAGCGTAGCCACGTTCTCGTGGCCGAAGATCATAGGGTGCGGGGTGGTATCGATGTGCAGGTTGTGTACGTCCGTCCCGCAGACCGCGGCCATGGACATCTTCACGATGGCACCGCCCGGCGGCGGATCGGAACCGGGAACTCCTGCACTTCCAGCGGCTTACCAGCCCCCACAAAGACCGCGGCCTTCGATGTCGTCACGATCCCACCTCCCGATCTGCGCGTCCCTGCATTGTTGCCGGCCCATCGCCCGCCGTCAACGGGGGCATGCAAGGCAACGGAGCCGCATCCGAATCGTTGAGGGCGGCACTCGCGGGTGCTATCCTCGCGGATGGTTCCCTGCACTTCGCGTATTCATCCCAGCGAACGCGACGCACGAAGCGCCGCGGGGAGGGTACCGTCAGTATGGACTCCACGTTCGTCTCTCCGATGTCACGCCGCCAGGCGCTTCGAGCTTTCGGACTCTCAGGGATTACCGCCGTGCTCGCGGCCTGCAGCCAGGCCGCCGCCCCATCGCCCACGGCGCCTGCCGCACCAGCCAAGCCCACCGCGGCTCCGCCGGCCCCCAACACCGCCCCAGCGGCTCCTGCTCCCACGACCGCGCCGGCCGCTGTGGCTCCTGCGGCCACTGTCCCCGGCGCGGTCAGTGATGCCGAGTGGGCCTCCATTGTAGAAGCGGCCCGCAAGGAGGGCGTCTCAGTCTGGCCACATACGCGGGTACGCCACATCGCAACATAAGCATGGCCTTCGAGGCCGCGTACCCCGGCATCAAGGTCGAGCACTCGCAATTCCAATCGTCCTCGCGTGACTACGTGCCGCGTCTACTCCAGGAGCAGAAGGCCGGTCTCTTCAATTGGGACGTAGCTCACATGCCCGTCCAGGAGATGACCCGCCAGGTGCGGCCCGTCGGTGGCACGGAGCCAATACGGCCACACATCGTGCAAGCGCAAGCGCTGGACGACAAAGGCTGGATCGACTCGTATGAGAAGGGCTACCCGGACGACGACAGGAAATGGGGCTACGCCCTCACCCGTCAGCGCTACAAAAGCGTCTGGATCAACACCGATCTCGTGAAAGAGGGGGAGATCACCAGATTTGACGATCTGCTGGATCCCAAGTGGAAGGGGAAGGTCCTGATCGGGGACGCGCGCACCAAGGGATCGGCATTCCTGTCATTCACCGCCGTGCGGGCCAAGCGTGGCGACGCGGATATGACCACGATCATCAAAGACCACGAGGCGGCAGTCCTGGTGGACTCACGCCAGCTCGTGGAGCAGATGGTCCGCGGCCGCTACGCCTGGGGCATCGGCGCCATCGACTTTCCCGTCCTCAAGGACTTCCTGGCTCAGGGACTGGGAGGCAACCTGAAAAATATTCCCATGGTCGAGACCGACAGCGTCAACGCCGGCAACCGCACCATGTGGTACCTCAAGAACGCCCCGCATCCCAACGCTGCCAAGGTCTACATGAACTGGTCGCTCAGCCGCGAGGCCGGCCTGATCACGTCACAGCAGGTGGAGGAGAACAGCCGGCGCGCGGATGTGCCGGTCTTTGACGAATCCACCGCGCTCCAGAAGGGCGTGGACTACGTATTCGTGGACTCCGAAGCGATGCTTGACGAAATCGAGAAAACGCAGAACCTGGCGAAATCGCTCATCAATTAGCGCTCCCCAGGACAATCCCTCGGTGGGGCTGGTGTCCGTACCCCTCCCAACCAGCCTCAGAGCGGCGCACGCGAGTAAGCGATACCTCTCAGGAATCCCTGACGTCGCCGGGAATACGCAAGAGGAACCGCTTACTCAGGTGCCGCTGAGGTTGTCGGAATCTCAGGGCGCAGCCTTGATTCCTGTCAAATGAGTCCATGTCCCGGAGATGTTGCCGGGGAACACGTAGTCGCCAACGACGCGCGGATTGACCACCGCTTCGGTCGGCAGCCAGAAAAGCGGGATGTCCTGGTGCAATGGGAAGGCTAAGTCTCCAAGCTGACGCCACAGCTCTGCCTGCTTGGCCTCGTCCAGCTCCACGCGCACGCGGTTGAACAGCTCATCGACCTCGTAGTTTTCAACCATTGAGCCACGTGTACCGTGCACCCCCGTGTTGTAGGCACGGAACCCGAGCAGTTGGTGAGAGCTGGTACTGCGGACCTGTACTTCGTTGGTGTATTCCAGTCGCAGGCTGCGGTCGCGGATCTGTGTTGCATCCACGGTAAGCTGATCCGGCGTTACGCCGATCGTCCGCCAGTAGCCCGCGATAGCTTCGGCGATATCCTCCGATTCTGGCAGGTCCGCCAACCTCTGCATAAACATCGACGTGCTCAACGGGCGGCTTGAAGAGTATCCAGCCTCTGCCAGAAGAGCGCGCGCCTTCGCCGGGTCGTAACCGTACTCATCTTTGAACTTCGTTTCCCACTCCGGATTCCAACCGAGGCGGGTTGGGTTGTAGTGATTCAGCGCCATGACGTCGGCCTTGCCGCCAAAGAAGGCCTGATTCATCTCATCCCGATTAATCGCCTTGTTGAGCGCCCGGTGCACGCGAACGTCCATCAAGGGACTCTCCGGATACATGTAGCCTTTGGATGCGTCAACGGGATCGCTCTTGTAGCAACAGTGGAATGACGCAAACGTCCGCACACTCTGAGTTTGGCCGCGCAGCGCCTTCATTCCCTGTTTGCTCGCCTCGACGAGCAGATCCTGAGGCAGCGTGGTGGCGTGCACCTCACCCGCCTGCAGCGAAGCTAGCCGAGTGGACGCCTCCCGCTGCCAGCGGAGCTCGAGCTCCGGGAAGTCCGGCGTCGTTCGCCAGTGCTGATAGGGTACGCGCTCAAACCGAATGTGTGAGCCCTGGGTGCGGTCTTTGAACTGGTACGCACCCGTTCCCGCGGTCGGCTTCCCGGAGAGGCTTGGGCGGCCCTCAGCTTCGAAGTGCGCCTTACTCTTGATCTCAACGCCGCTCACGAGCTCGCCCGACACATTCAGGAAATCCGCGTCGGGGCGTTTGAGCCGCACCACAATCTCATGATCGTTGACGATATCGATTCCGTCGATCAGCCCCCGGAAGTACCCCGAGTTTCCGTGCTGGGAGTCCTCCTGCATGATGTTCCAGAACGAGAACTCGACGTCTCTGGCCGTCATCTGGCCCCAGGTACCGTGGAACTGGACGCCCGGGCGCAGCTTGAATCGGTACGATTTTCCGTCCGGTTCTACGCTCCATGAGAGAGCAAGCTGCGGAACGAACTTACCATTCGCCGGGTCAACCCCGATTAAGTACTCGTACATCGGGCGGATCTGGAAACTTGGCGGCGAGCTGTAGTCACGACCGGGGTCGTTGCCCTCGGTGCTCGGGGCAGGCATGCTGAACACTAGTCGCTCAACTCTGGCCTTGGCGGCCGGGGCCGCGGTTGGCGGGGCCGGTGCGGCGGTAGGAGCGGACGCAGCCGCCGTCGGCTTTGGAGCCTGGACGGCGGTGGGAGCAGGGGGAGTGGATGCCTGGCCGCAAGCGATGGATATGGCCAGCGGCAGGCTGACCAGGAGAACCAGTATGGGTGACGGTTTGGAATAGTGTTGCACGCGCCCTCTCCTCTGTACCTGCGTCTCGGTTTGTCCCCTAACGAGCTTGCTCCCGGATTCCGCTCCTGGTTTGAAGTAGCGGCCGGAGCGTGTTGGGGCTCCAGCCGCGTGTTCGAATCTCTTGCGGGTTACACCATGACCGCTTCTTCAAAGGTGCCCGAGCCAACCTGCTCAGGTTTAAAGACGTCGAGGTCCAGTGTCCAACGATGCGTTCGCTCGTACATCTCCCGAGTGTACGGCTCGAATACCACTCGCTCGCCGTGGCCAAATGCCCGAACGTCGACCATGCTGTGATACTTCTCCGGCATCTCCCGGAGGAAGTAATGCTTGAACCGCTCCGGTCGAGGTCGATGTCCGCCTGAGCACGTTGCAATGCTCGGAAGTACCTGTCGAGATCCTCAACCGTCGCGTCACCAGTAGACAGAAATCCGATCATGAACGTCGTATCCAGTACGCGCCGGAATCCGCGCTGCTCGGCGATGTAGTAGGGAAATTCCAAACAGATTGGCTGCCGTAACGGTGTGGTCCAGGAGTAGCCCGAGTCGGTCCATCGGGCCGCCGCCAAACCTCAACGTGATGTCCGCCGGTTTCAGAATGTTCTCCAGCGCCTGCAGCGTGAAGAAATGACTGCCCGAATGGTAGCCCACCGCTATATCAACCCCCGCGAGGTCTTCGGGCTTGCTTACCTGGACTCGTTCGCTACGAACAAGCCCCCCGGTACCACGGAGTAGGCGTGGCCCCACATTCGGCCGTGGCTGGCGGAGGCTGCCATATTGACCATCCAGTGACAGGCTGAGCTGATTTCGCAGGCGCGACCTGCTTCCATCGACTCAAACGCGCCCTGGCGAATGTCGAGTGGGTTGCCATCGGCGGGCTGCACGCTGGGCCGCGCCTCAGCGCTTACAGCGGCCGTGCCATGGACGAACTCGTAATCCAGACCTTCTTCGGTAAAGTACCCTAGTTCGTCAGCGACCCATTCCTGCAGTCGACCATGTGGCGTGATCCGAAACTTTGCCATGGGCTTCTCTTTTGGTGCTCGGCCGGTCCGTACTGGCCGGAATTATGTCCCTGTTAATAGAGTACGTCAATAGTTATGCTAGGAAGCAGGATGATTTGTGATGAAGCTCGCGCCGAACCAGATGAATAAACAGTGAACCGGTTCACGATATCGGCGGATGGTCTGCTCTCCGATCAGTCTGTGCAAGACGTGGCGTCCATGTACCAACAATTGGCGCCGTGGGCGGACGGTCTGACAATCGAGGCCAATGCGATGGTAGTACGTGCCTATACGGCCATGATCGCCCGAAACGCTCCCTGCTGGGCTGAATTCGGCCTTTCGGACGGCCGATTTACGCTATTGCGCTGGCTCTACCAGGCCGAAAACCACCGTCTCTCGATGGTTGAGCTTGCCCGCCGGATGAAGGTAAGCCCCGCCAATGTGACGAAGCTGGCCAAAGGGCTTGAGCGCGATGGCCTGATCAAGCGCGTGAACCACCCACAGGATCGCCGACTTGTTATCGCAGCGCTAACCCCGGAAGGGCGATCGCGATTTGAAGCTGTGCTTCCTTCCATGCGGAGACGCATGGAAGCCGCGTGGGCTGGTATTTCCAATCAAGAGAAGCGCGTGCTTATCCACATCCTGTCCAAGCTTCAGATCACGATGCAGGCTGACGTGGACGTCGCCGCGTTGGTCCAGCGGGAACCCCAGAACGCCTCCGATTCGGAACGCTGACTTCGGCCCGTCCATTGACCGCGGAGCATAGTTCCACGAGCGGTCCGAAATGGGACTCGCAACAGCGCCGCGGCCGTGAGCGCGCGGTTTCCTTGAGCGCTCCGGTCTACGTCGTGGAGAGTGAGGAGGAACCCGCTTACTCACGTGCGCGGCACTGATGCTGGTTGGGGCGCTACAGCCCGAAGAATCTCCTGGGGTTCGCCTCCAGGATCTGCTCCTGATCAGCCTCCGACAAACCAGAGCGGCGTAGGTCCTCGATAGCCGACGGCCAGAGGCCGTTGGGGTCGCCGTGATAGAAGTCGCTGCCCAGCATGAATTGATGGTCGGGCACCAGCCGCACCATGTCGGCGAGGTACGGCTCTTTGGTGTGCACCGTGATGTAGAAGCGGTCGATGTACTCGCTGGGCATCCGCTCGAGGTGCGTGATCAGTCGCGAGGCCTGGCCGCGCTCCAGATGGTCCTGGTAGTAAATGTCCAGCCGGTTCATGAGGTACGGCACCCAGCCACGCCGGCCTCGAACATGCCGAATTTCAGCGTGGGAAAGCGATCCAGAGCGCCGCTGAAAATCAGGTGCGCCATGGTCAGCATGTAGGTGAACGAAAAGCCCAGCGCCGAGCCCAGGAAACCGTACTCGGCACCGAATCGATCGGCGCCAACCAGCGCGGTGTTCAGCGGCTGAGCATCGGAAGTACGCGCCGCTCCGTGCGCCAGCACGGGCACGTCTAGCTCGGCCACCTTCGCCCAGAACGGGTCCAGCTCACGGCTGCCCAGGTGGAGATCGCCGACCGCACCGGTGACTTTAACCGACCGCAAGCCGAGCGTATTGACGGCCCGCTCCAGCTCCTTGATCGCGCCGTCGATGTCGGCCAGATAGACCCAGGCCACACCGATGTAGCGATCGTGCCCCTTGATCGCCGCGGCCGTGGCGTCGTTGTAGCCGCGCGCCAGTGAGTTGCCGATCTCCGGGTCGTCCTCGTAGATCAGGGGTCGGTTCTCCGGAATGAGCACCTGCCGATCGAATCCGTGGCGGTCCATCACCGCCGTGCGCTTGCTCAGGTCGTAGCCGTCCTCCGGGATGCTGATCAGCGGTGCGCCCTGCCGCAGCACGTTGATTCGTGTGCCGTCGCGCTGATATTGAATCCAGTCTCGCGCTGCCGGGCTGTCCACGTGGTCTAGCCACTCCAGCGGCAGATAATGCGTGTCGGCATCGATGTACAGGGTCATGTCTCATTCTCCCCTTTGTTCACTGGCTATCAGTCGTGACCAGTTTGTCTAGCTCTTCCACAATGCTCTTGGGCGTATTCATGTAATCGGCGATCAGAGTCTGCACCTGCTCTCCAGTGCGGGGGTTGATGCGCAGTCCGGAGCGGGTGGCATCGCTTATCAGCTCAGGATCGGACACCGTCGCCGTGAACGCGCCGCGCAACGTGGAGATCAAGTTCGCGGGCATTTCCGGCGGTGCGACGAATGCATACGACCACTCGAAGGGGCGCTGAGCAAGGTTCAAGAGCTGGCGGGCCTCTGCGCTCTTGCCAACATACAGCTCGTCCGCCGTGGGCACACTCGCGAGCAGCGGATCCGGATCACGCGGCCCGATCTGTACCAGCGGGACAAGTGTCTTCGAGCGGATATCGTCGCCCTTCGTGGCGAGCCACGAGTCCCAGGCGTTGACGAGTCCATCGATCTCGCCGCGTTCGATGCCTAAGACCACGCTGGCGCTGCCCTGGTAGCCAAAGAAAGTCTGATTCTTCCAACCGAGTCCATGGTTCAGCACGGCCGCGCCAATGTGCGACGTCGTACCGGGGCTGTCCGTGCCGAGCCTGATTGGCGTGGTATCAAGCTGCTTCACGTCGGTAATGCCGGCTCGCGAATGCGCTACCAGGACGCGTGTCGCCGCGTTTGGGCTGCCAACCCAGAACATCTTGTTGACGTCGTAGCGCACGCCTTCCTCGGCGCCTTCGCCACGAAGCTGATTCGTGGGGATGGTATTGGCAAGGATACCGAGGGTCAGACCGTCTGGCTTTGCCTGTTGGACGGCGTTGGCGGCGATGCGATGCACGGCGCCCGGCATGTTTTGAACGATGATCGTTGGATTGCCAGGGATAAATCGACCGAGGTTGCGCTGAATCAAGCGCGCCCAGACATCGTGTCCGCCGCCAGCGGCATCGCCGGCGATGATGGTGATGGTCTTGCCGGCCCAGACAGTCGCCAGGCTGGCATCAATGGCGGCTGGTGGCTTCGCCGCCGCTGGCCCGGACGCCGCGGGTGACGCAGCGGGGCTGGCAGCGGGAGCTGCGCTTGGACTGGCGGCCGGGGATGCGGCGGGCGCTGCCGCGGGCGAAGCGGCCGGCTTCGGCGCATCGGTCTTTGAGCCCGACGCGGCCGTGGGGCTGGCAGGTGCGCTGGGCGCACACGCCACGCCGAAAAGTCCTGACAACAAACAGAGTCCGAGAACCGAAGCAGCTAATCGATGCCGCCAGTAGTCCACGCTTCCTCCTTCACTGAGTCATGACCACGGTAGTACCGACTAGAGCCTATTCATCGTCATGACTCTTCATTCTCATT
>CAVXYC010000005.1:0-35281 GCA_963765765.1 uncultured Chloroflexia bacterium
TACATGGCGACCACACGCAGGCAATGCGTGAGAAGGTGCTGCGGACCTTTCGCTCAGGCCGCATCGAGGGGCTGGTCGCTACGGACGTCGCCGCGCGCGGCCTGGACATCCCCGAAGGTCAGCCATGTGGTGAACTTTGACATTCCGCCCGACCCTGAGTACTACGTCCACCGAATTGGGCGCACTGGACGACTGGGTCGAAGCACCGGCGCCATCACCTTCGTGAATCCGCGTCAGATGCGTGAGCTGAAGGTTATTGAGCGCGTGACTGGCGCTCATATTCGTCGTGAAGAAGTGCCTACCGTGGCGGAGGTCGAGGAGCGCGAGTTCCAGGCGCTGGAAGAACGACTCCAGGCCAGCCTGGCCAGTGGCACCTGGGGCCGCTATCGATCGATGATCGATGAGCTTGCCGACGAGCACGACCCGGTAGATCTTGCTGCTGCGGCGCTCGCCATGGCGGTGGATCGAGGTTTCTGCCGATCTATTGGGCATTATGTGCCTGAGGGCCCGAGAACGGATCCAGGCACCGCGGGGAGTCGACGGACGCAGACCGAGCATTCCCCAGGACGAGCCGATTGAGAGGCCTGCCTGGCGACGAAATCGTCCCGCTGAGCCCGCCCAGAATGAGCGTCCTAAAAGGGCCTGGGGACGAGGCGAGGAGGGACTTGATAGGCGGACAGGCGAGAGACCTGATAGGCGCACTGTGCTAACCCGTCGCACCCGTTCGGACAGAGCGTCGCCCCAGACGATCAGAAGCCGACGCCCCCGCGGATGGAGCGCCGAAACGCGCCCGCGTTGATCGCCCCAAGTTCCGGGAAACTGACTGGGCAAGGGTCGCCCGCCCACTGGTGGCGGTGCCCACAAGCCCCACCGCAAAGGCCCGCCGTCCAGCGGCCGACGCGACAAGAAGCGATAATTGCGAAACAGACCCACATCCCGCGAGGGACACCTCCGGAGCGGGAAGACGGCGTGCGCAAGGCGTACGCCAAGGCTTCCAAATCAGCTCAGCAGTGGGTGGAGTCAGACGAGCTGGAGAACTATGCCCGCGCCCTCGAGCTCGCCGAACGACGGCATCGCTTGAAGTGACGTCAAACTTTCTGAGGACAAATGGGGCGCCCAAACGGTCGCCCTTTTCTTTTGACTGCGGCGGTGTTCGCCGCTGTCAGACCCGGCTGGAAGCCGAACGCGCTCAGCACTAAAAGCAGCGAAAACGGCGGCAGTCGAAAAAACTCTGCTCTCGATACCGAACCGACTTTATAGCGCGCTTTCGGCCCACCCCGTAACATCGGACGCTGCTCGCATTCACCAATTTGGAGGTCCATTGTTGTCAGTTTCGTTGTCGCGCTACGCGCGGGGCTCACTCCCGCTCTGCTCTGCGCCGCGTTGCTCGTGACCGCCTGCTCGCCCGCCGCGCCCACCCCTACCGCGGCACAGGCAAAGACCGATTCCGCGGCCACCGCCAAACCAGCCGCTTCTTCCGCTACGGCTTCGGCGGCCGCGTCACCGGCATCATCGCCGAGCGCGGCGAGCTCTTTTGCCCCGGCGGCAAATCCAGCCGCCGACGTTGCGTCCAAGCCGCTGGCCACGCTGCCAGACTTTCCCACCAAACCCATCGATATCATCGTGCCGTACCCGCCCGGCGGTGGATTCGATGCGCTTTCGCGGCAGATTGCGAATCCGCTCCAGCGCCAGCTCGGTCAGCCCGTGGTGGTGAAGAATGTTCCCGGCGGCGGAACGCGGATTGGCGCTCGGCAGTTTCAGCAAACGCAGGCCGATGGTTACACCTTAATTTTACTCGGGGATACCAATCTCTACGCGAGCACGCTCGTAGAGCCGGCCAAGGGCTTTGACATGCAGAGCTGGGCCTGGGTGGCGGGCATCCGCCACTCTCCGGCTGTTGTCGTCCGGTAAAGACTCGCCGTTCAAAACGGCGCAGGACCTGGTAAATGCCGCGAAAGCCGGACAGCGAATAAGGCTGCCCAACAATGGCCTGGGCGGCTATCTTGGAAGTCAAGTCCTCCTGGCCACCGCTCTGGGTGTGTCGAAAACGCGGTCCACGTGGCGGAGTTGGTGGGCCAGGCGACATGGCGCCATCGCTCATCAGGAACGAGACAGAGATGACCTCGAACCCGGTGACGTCATGGATCGGGTTCTTCCAGACGGGCGACTTGCGACCACTCTTCGTCCCTCAGCCCGACCGTAATGCGCTGATTCCTGATGTGCCGACAGCTCTAGCTGAATCTGCCCAACGTCAATGATCTAGAGGTACTGGGCACCAGCACATATGGATTCGCTGTTGGGCCCGGCACCCCGCCGGACCGCGTGCAGCTTCTGCAGGAAGCCACCTTGCGTGCGATGCAGGACCCCGAGTTCATAGCCTGGGCGCGCGAGAGCGGCACAACTGACGACCTCCTGCCGTTGCCGGGGACGGAGTTCAAGTCGCGCAAAGCGGCCGAGTACGGGACGTATTTCAAATATGTGGACCAGATCAAGAAGGCTGTGAGCTAATCCATCAGTGGTGGGCCGCGTGAGCCGACGCGGCCCACCACTTGCCACAACGCCCTTGAAGTGTCGACTCCACATCGTCCCGACTCTCCCAATGGCCCGCGCGGAACTGAAGTACTGACGCGTCTTGCCGCGGTCCGCGACGTGGACGGCGCCAGCTATCTCGAGACCTTCGTGGTATCAGCGGTCGCCTCGATCCTGCTGATACGTCTCTACCTCGAGCTCATGGATTACCCGCGGATCGGCAGCGGCGGCTTGCACATTGCCCATGTGCTCTGGGGCGGCTTTCTCATGCTGCTGGCGCTGGTGCTCCTGCTCGGATTCCTGGGTAAGCACGTCAAACGCGCAGCGGCAGTGGTAGGTGGAGTTGGCTTCGGCGCATTTATCGATGAGTTAGGGAAGTTCATCACCAGCGACAACAACTACTTCTATCGTCCCACCGCCGCGCTTATCTACGTGATCTTTATTGGACTTGTCTTACTCTTTCGCTGGATCGAACAGCGCCGAGATCATTCGCGTTTAGAGCTCCTCGTGAATTCCGCCGACATGCTGAAAGAGATCATCATCGATGGCGCGCAGAGCGATGAGATCATGCGGGCGCTAGCACTTCTGGAGCAGGCTGGCGAGGATACCGAGCTAACCCGGGCGCTTCGGCAGGTGGTGCTCAAAGCTGATCGTGCCCCCGATCACCCGGCGTCAATCCCCACGCGTGCAGCACTGGGCGTGCGCACCTTGTACGAGCGGCTACTCGCACACCGCTGGTTTCAGCGAGTGCTCCTGCTTATCTTTGTCGGCAATGCCGCCATCGGCGTGATTGTGGTCGGAGTGTTTCTAGCTCAGGGTGCGGACTTGCTTTTCAGCAGCGAGGAGCGCTCATTCACGGCGATCGGACAGGCTACCAGTGCAGCGATGGTGTGGGGTCTGGCCGTCGTGGGAACCATGCGACTTCGCCGTTCCCGTCTGGCCGCCTTTCGATGGTTCAAGCGCTCGGTGCTCGCCACCATCTTCTTCGTCCAGGTCTTCCTATTTATGCAAAGCCAGCTAATCGCTCTTGTCGGTCTCCTTGCAAATCTGGTGCTTCTGGGTGGAGTCAATGCACTTATTCGAGCCGAGCGAATCCGACGCGCGGAACACGGCGAGCTTCCGATAGCGCGATAGCATGCTGAACGGCCGCACGCCGATATGCAACTCCCAACGCTCCAGCGCCGTCATACGAATACGAGGAGGACTCGTCTGATGACTACACCCGTGCAAGGAGCGGATTCAACCAGCGATGATCGGTGCTGAATCCACCCTCGCCAGTCGCCCCCGTAAGGCCCGAGCAAGTCGCCGCGGTCCGAGTTGATGACGCTACCGCTGAACAGATTTCCACCGCGGTGCGAACCTACGTGGAGTCGCTCACCTCACTCGAGGCGCAATCACCCGAGTTCGAGCACAAAGTCACAGCGATCAGTCGTATGGGCAATGATGAGATTCGACGCTCGGCCGAGGCATCAAACCGATTTCTGGATCGACCCACGATCGCGCTCAAGGACGGACCGCTCTCACAGGGCTCTGACGTCTCCACGGCGCTCCTTTCACTCCGTCAGCAAATAGATAGCCTGGACCCTTCACGTCACCTGGGCAATCGTCGAGGCATCTTCAGTCGCCTGACCATGCGCGACGAAGTGGGCACGTATTTCCGCAAGTACCAGTCAGCGCAATCGCAGATTGAGGCCATTGTCAATAGCCTGTACCGAGGTCAAGACGAGCTGCTACGCGATAACGCCGCGCTGGAGCAGGAGAAAGCGCATCTCTGGGAGATGAAGCGCCGCCTGGAACAGTATTCATACATGGCCGGCAAGCTTGACGAGGCGTTAGAGACTGAGGTCCAGCAGATCTCGATCGAAGACCCTCAGAAAGCACGCGCACTGAAAGAGGATGCCCTCTTCTACGTGCGTCAGAAACGTCAAGACTTACTCACACAGCTCTCGGTCACAGTGCAGGGTTACCTGGCACTGGACCTCATCCGAAGGAATAACCTGGAGCTGTCAAGGGAGTAGAGCGGGCAACGACAACCACGGTCTCGGCCCTCCGCACAGCGGTCATCGCTGCGCTCGCCCTGGGAAACCAGCGCCTGGTGCTTGATCAGATCACCGCGCTCAACAGCACGACAGGCAACATCATTCAGTCCACCTCGGAGATGTTGCGACAACAATCGGCCGAGATTCAGAATCAGGCCGCCAGCTCTACAGTGGACGTCAAACAGCTGCAGTCAGCCTTCGACAACATCTATGCGACAATTGATGCAATCGACACCTTCAAGCTGTCGGCGCTGGACTCAATGAAGACGACGATTGACGCGCTCACCAAGGAGGTGGCGCGTGCCCAGACCCACGTGGAGCGAGCACGAGCATCCGAGCTGGCCAGCTCCGGGCCGAAACGATGCAGCAGGAGCTTGTGTTGCCAGCTGAGAAGGGTGCCGCGTGACGGACTACGATAACAGTGCCCCATCCCGTGAGGGGGCGGCTTTCCCGGGAGCCCAACAGACCCTCCGACCGGGATATCTACGAAGAACCGCACCCTCGAGGGACGCGGCTCTGTTAGCGAGAGGTCATTAGACCATGTGGTTACTACTATTCCCACTCCTGCTCGTGACCATTGTGCTCTCGATGATCCTGGGCACAGCGGCAATATTCGTGACCGTAGCCAGGGATATGCCCGTCCTCCTGATCGCGCTAGGCGCCTGGATCGTATGGCGGGCGAATCGCCCAAGCTCACATCGCCGCGCGTATCGTTACGGGCATCGCCAATGGCGATACGAGGCCGATCAACGGCGACCCGAGGCTGGTCGCATCATCGAGCATGACACCGTAAAACCGCCCGCGGTCGGACCCGCCGCAGCGACCCCGATTCAGAGGCCGAGCGGGAGCTGCCCATCGATGTGCAAGTGATGGTGGAGCAGATCACGCGCAAGGCGGATGTCCTACAGGGCTATGCAGATCGCTTTCCTCCCATGTCACAGGACTTGCACATCGTTCGGCAGACGGCGGCTGACTATCTCCCCAGAACGGTTAACGCATACCTGGCGTTACCGAGCGATGACGATCCGTTCGACATCACCACCAATGAGGGGCGCTGCAGGAACTTCGCAACCAGCGACGGTTGCTGGACGTGAAACTTGACGAGATCGCGCAGGATCTTCAGCGTCAGGACATGGATCGTCTTCTTGCGAACCGACGGTTCCTCGAAGAACGATTCCGTCCACGCGAATTAGAAGAGCCAGCAGGAAGCGGCAAAAGCTAGTCAGAACTCCTGTGCTCTGCCCTGGCCTTTGGCCTTTGGGAGAGGGTTGGGTCGAGACGAGGGGATCTCCAGCGCCTCTCATCCTCGCTCCAGCCCTCTCCCAAAGGCCAAAGGCAGGGCTTAGCGCCGACCTAGCAGCGCTAGCAGCTTCGCCTGAGGGCTCGCATCGCGCCCACGTCCAGGTTTTCCCCGAAGATACCCGCGCTACGCCATTGCTCGCTGATTAGCTCGGCGATCGGCAAGAGGCCTGAACCAGATCCGCGTCAAGCGTTGCATCTTGCCCGCTGCCGACAGCAATGTCCCAGCCGTGAACAAGCGTATCCAGGAAGAGCTGCAACGCGTACTCCGACCGAAAATCACCGAACGAAAGATGGCAAACGGCATCCATTGCTCCAGATGCCTCGGCCGCGGCGGCGGCCAGTGGAACCGAGCGCGCGTACGCAATACAGGTCATTTCCGACGATGTCGCCGTCCAGCCTGTCTCCAACGTCCGCCATCGTCTTACCCTGAAAATCTCCGCCGCCCAAAGATTCCACCCACGATGTGATTTACTACATCGCGAACATTCCACTCCGTGCAGGGTGTAGCGGAATCCACTGATCAGGACGCACGTTTGCAATGATTTGCTCGGTCCTGCGCATGGCCTGCGCATAAAGCTGCCCGGTCGTGATGCCGCCTCCTACTGCATCAGCCATAGAGTCCGCCTTTTCTAAGCTGCGCTCACCGCGACTCCATTGTAGTGCGCTCCATCAGCTCCCTCGCCCTTTGGGTGAGGGAGCTGATGGAATGTTTCTCGGCAGGATCGGGAGCCGGTTGCGTCGCCCAGGGCCTAGCGGATCGTTATGCTCATGCAGGACCACGAAGGACAATCATTTGGACTTACCCGTAATCCTCATCGTTGGCCATGACGCGTTGGTGCGGCGCGCCATGCAGCGAGATCTCGAACGGCAGTTTGCTAGCGACTATCAGGTGCGCTCAGTTGATTCCGGTCGGCCTGGTCTCGACGTCATCCGCGAATGCGCCTTGCACGGGCAACCGGTGGCCATGCTGCTTGCCGACCAGCCTATGCCAAGATGAGGGCATCTCGTTTCTGGCCGAGTCGGCTTGATCACTCCGAGAGCCAAACGAGTGTTGCTGGCTGCCTATGACGATACTCAGGCCGCGATCAGCGCGATGAACCAAGTGGGTCTGGACTACTATCTCCCGCGACCAACGGGCTCTCCCGACCAGAGCCATTACACCGCCATCAGGGACCTCCTGGATGACTGGCACACAACCGCGCCAAGGCTCGGCTCCGGAATTCGTGTCGTCGGTCATCGCTGGTCCGCCGTTCCCATGAGATCAAAGATTTCTAGCGCGGACCTCGTTCCTTATGAATGGATGGACGTTGAGGCACAGGGGGACGCGCAGCATCTCCTGGGCGCTTCCGGCACCAATCCGGCCCAGCTTCCACTGGTGCTCTTTCCCGATGGGCGACACTGGTCCAGCCTGACGTTTCCAAACTCGCGCAACGCCTGGGCCTTCCACCACGCCCAACGTCGTTTCCTACGATCTCGTCATCGTCGGTGGCGGACCCGCCGGATTGGCCGCGGCAGTCTACGGTGCCTCGGAAGGGCTCCACACGCTACTGATTGAGCGCGAGGCTCCTGGCAGTCAGGCAGGAATGAGCGCACGCATCGAGAACTACCTCGGGTTCCCTTCAGGTCTGAGCGGTGGCGAGCTACCCGACGCGCTGTTGTTCAAGCCAGTCGCTTCGGGGCCGAGATCCTGACTCCATGCGAGGTGGTTAGCGTCGAGCTGCACGGCGACTATCGGGTGATCCGTTGTCCTCGGGCGAAGAGATCAACTGTCAGGCGCTACTCATGCCACAGGCATCTCCTATCGAAAGCTGGATGTACCGGGCGCCGATCCATTGTCCGGCGCGGGCGTGTATTACGGAACGGCCGTACCAGAGGCGCTGGAATCGCAGGGGCGGGACGTCTTCATCGTTGGCGGCGGCAACTGGCCGGCCAGGCGGCTATGTATCTCTCCCAATATGCCCGCTCGGTGACGGTGCTCGTGCGCGGCGAGTCACTGGCTAGCAGCATGTCGCAGTATCTCATTGCCCAGATTGAGTCCACGGACCGCGTCACTGTGCGTGCGCGAACGAGCGTCATCGAGGTGCTGGGCAAGCCACATTGAGTCGCTACTCTCCGATGCTCCGATCCCGCCATGGAGGAGACCATCCCAGGGGACGCACTCTTCATCTTTACAGGTGCTACGCCTCGAACCGATTGGGTGGCGGGGACGATCGAACGCGATGAGGATGGCTTCATTCTTTCCGGAGCGGACGTGATGCGCGACGGCAACCCACCACTCGGCTGGCCGCTGGAGCGCGATCCCTATTGGCTCGAGAGCAAGTGTCACCGGGTCTCGTCGCCGGTGATGTGCGTCATGGATCGGTCAAGCGGACGCCTCAGCCACCGGCGAAGGCGCCATGGCCGTACAGCTCATTCACGGCCACCTGGCCGTTCCATCGCCGCGGCGAGTGGGGTGGGCTGCTGCTCCTGAGGAGCACATCGCTCTCCTGCGCTCGTCGTCCATCTTCGCGAACCTGGCCGATCGCGATCTCAGCTTCTGGCAGAGCTAGCGAATCCCGTGGACGTACCGTGTGATCAGCTCAATTGAAGAAGGTCGGGAAGGCGACACGCTTTACCTGGTGTTGGATGGGCAGCTCGAAGTCTTCACTAATCGCGACGGTCGTGATGTGCGGCTAGCGCTCCTCACCCGCGGACAAATCGTTGGCGAAATGGCAGTGCTGCAACAATCGCCGCGCATAGCATCTGTCCGAGCCCTCCGGGACGCTCGCCTGCTGGTGATCAGCCAGGCCGCGTTTCTACGAATGCTGATGAAGAATGCGAACGCATTGCGTGAAGTCTTGCGCACCGTCACGTCTCGCGTACGCGAGACGGAGAACACGTTAACTCAGCAAGCACCATTCCCTCGTGGATAAGCTCCAAAGTACTGCCCCTGAGAGGTCTGCATCACGGCTAATCCACTGAGAGAGGGCGTGCCCGGTAGCCAAGGTGCCCCGGTGAATGCACGCCGCCCGAACCCCGGCCGCCTTGGCCAAAGCACAGCGCATGATACGAACGGCCCGAAAAGGCTGTCAAGACTAGCGAAATGAAGAATGCGGAGTGAAGAATTAGGTCAGTAATTCCCTTGACCATTCTTCATTTTTAATTCTACATTCTTCATACGTTCAATAGCGCTCCCAATGTGCGACTCAGTGATCGGTTTGCGCGCTCCGCCATCTGGCCGTGGGGGTCGTGCGCGACGAGCTTCCACGTCCGTGTGTCCGACGGCCACGACAGTTTTGGCACGCTCGTCTGAGGGGATCCCGAGCAGCGATTTGGCATTGTCAGGGCCGTCGTTTTTCAGCGTGGCTACGGTCGAGCCGAGACCATGCGCTGCCGGGCCAGACACAGCCGCTCCGCGAGCCGTCCTTCGTCAAATGCAACGTCATCGCTCGTGCTAACTATCAGGAACACCACGCCAGCAGTTGCCGCGGGTTTGGCGCCCACTTCACCAATCTTCTCTTCTGACCGAGGCATCCTCCACCACGACCACTTCCCAGGGCTGCCGATTCACTCCGCTCCCCGTCCAGCGACCAACCTCGAGAATGTCCTCGATGACCGGCCGATCAATCTCCTCGGGCGTGTACTCCTTGATCGCCCGAAGCTTCGCAAGAAAGGTCGACTTCTCATTATTAGATAGCGCCATTGCTCCGCCCCCCACACTTCACTGAGCGCGCTCACGGCACGCTTGTAATCATTATGTCCCACGGTCCTTGCGGTGGCGACCGATCTGCGTCTGAAGATCTCCATAGACCTCGTTGACAGTCCAGTGCTAGGCTGACGCATATCTCGACGTTCATGATTCAAAGGGTGGTAACCATGGCTGCACGGCACCCACGCTCACATCGTTGATCTCCGCGGACTCGCATGTGATGGAGCCGCACGACTCCGGGAGACGCGATTGCCCGCCGCGCTACGAGACTCCGCACCACGCTTTCCCGCGCCAAAGGTTGGCGAAGGATTCCAGGGGCAGCCCGGTGGGCATGACCCTCACGCCCGACTGGATGAGATGAGTGCGGATAACGTGAGCGTTGAGGTGCTCTACCCCACGCTCACGCTATCGCTGTTCGATCTCGACGATGCCAGCCTCCAAGAGGCCCGTTTCCGCGTATCAACGACTGGCTGATCGACCATGGCGGGTTTCGCCTGAGCGACTCGTCGGTCTAGCGGCCATGTCTGCCTACAACATTGAGCATGCCGTGGCGGAGCTCACGCGTTGCGCCCAGGTAGGCCTTAGGGTGCGCTCGTCTGGCAAGCGCCGCATCCGGATTTGCCGTTCTCCGGTCAGCATTACGAGCGGCTCTGGCCTGCAGCACAGGACTTGAGCATGCCGATCAGCATGCACATTCTCACGGGACACAGCTACCACAAAGGCGGTCTGATCGCGGCGCAAGTCAGGTCAAGCGCGGGGGTCTAGCACCATTCCGTGGCGCGGTGAATCTGAAG
Source organism: uncultured Chloroflexia bacterium (assembly GCA_963765765.1). Lineage (GTDB taxonomy): Bacteria > Chloroflexota > UBA6077 > UBA6077 > JACCZL01 > CAVXYC01. The sequence continues at coordinate 10,353 of CAVXYC010000005.1, forward strand.
ATCGCGGACACGGCCGGAGCCATCTTTGACCTGGTCTATAGCGGCGCTCTGGAGCGCTTTCCCGAGCTGAAGATCGTCAGCGTTGAGACGGAGATGGGCTGGTTGCCGTTCTACGAGCAGCAATGGGACTATTACTTCCACCGCTACGCCGCGGCTAACCCGCCCATCCACCAGCCGCCCAGCACCTATCTACGCCATCAGGTCTACGCAACCTTCTTCAACGACCCTATGGGCGCTCGCCAGCTCACCTGGTGGGGTCAGGACACCAGCATGTGGTCCAACGACTTCCCCCACCCCAACACCACCTGGCCCAACTCCCAGGCCGTCATCGCCGGACCTCGGCCACCTGCCCGCCCATGTGCAGCGCAAAATCCTGTGGGAGAATGCCGCGCGGTTATATGGCTTAAGTCTTAATGATTAGCGAAGGCGCAGAGGGACTAATGGGACAGCTGATGTGAACACATGACGACGGCCCGTATAGCCGCGCATGAACGTAATGGCTAGATCCGTTTGTCGCCTCCGTCCAATAAGTCACAGTCCGTTCAACTGTAGAATGAATTCTAATGATCCCCCTCCTCATAGATTCCCGTTCCCTCCGCGTTCTTGCCACCGAGGCGACCCCGTGACCTGATCTCCAGCCGCTCGCTGGCAACCGGCGACCGCATCCCCGGTGAAGCAAGAGCTAGTAACACTCCTTGGAACGTCTCGCTCCACGGTGCGCGAAGCGCTCAAGTCGCTCGAGCATGAGGGCCTGCTTGTCAGTCGTCAGAGGGCTGGGACGTTTTGTCGCGGAACCGGCACCCGTGACCTTCGATCTGACCGACCTGGATTTTCTCCGCCATACCAATCAGCTCCTCGGCAGGTCGAGGACTGCGCGAAGAGTTTCCGTACGTCGACATCGGCGAGGGGGTCGCCGATGCGACGACGGCAAAACATCTGGGAGTACAGATTCGGTCTCCACCATCGTCCTAGCGAATCCAGTGCGCAAGGTCAATGGCGAGCCTATTGGTCTCTTCAGGTCGGAGATTGCGAATTGTCCGTGGCTCCTCGAAGAAGCTGCAGGAAGCACAGCCCGCATCGATTTGTGACTTCATCTCGAAAGGTGGGCGGACGCGCAAATTGATCACGCAGTGACAAAAATTCAAGCAGTGTCCGCCTCGTCCGAGCTCGCGCCCATTATTGGTGCACCCGCACGGTCACCCGGTACTCGAAGTGCAGCAGATTCGACAGGACGGTTCCAACGTACCCATCTACCTCACGCGAAGCCATTGGCGGACGGACCTTATTACTTTCCGTCTCACGCGTCAGTTTCAGGCCTAAATTTAATAATTTACACCTGTGATATAACGCTGGTAGGTTAGGGCGCAACTTGTCAGACATCTGATAAGTGCGGAAATTGAAGCGCCGTGCGATGGCGGACATTGGGGCATTACGACAGCGGGTAAGTCGAGACCGACAACGTCCGCCCGCTAACTCACGAGCCCGGCGAGACGCCCTGCTTCTCCTGGTTGTCACAATTGCCGGGGTCTTGTCGCTTGCAGCGTGCAGTTCACCCGCACCAACTGCAACCATCTGACCCTACAAGCAAGTGGCCACGGCCGGTTCATCGCCCGCCGCGGCGGCAAGCCCTGCGCGCTCCGCCGCCGCTCCATCCGCCTCGCCGGCGGCGAGCCCGGGGACATCCCCACCGGTCGGGCTTGGAGTCGACTCGCAGCCGACGAGCAGAGTGGACCAGTCGCTCGCCAACATGTGGCAGGGGAAGATGCTCACCATCGTTGCAGGTGAGGCGCCCGGCAGTGCGAACGACACGACCGCGCGCATCATGGCACGGCATCTCGGTCGACATTTGCCCGGTCAGCCAACGATCATCGTCCAAAACATGCCCGGCGGGTCGCACCGCATTGCCATGAACTTTCTCTACACCGCCAAGTCAGACGGTCTCACCATCGGCATCGTCGATCTCAACGTCCCCTTCGACCAGCTCTCCGGTGAGGGCGCTGAGCAGGGCGTTCGTTACGACGTGAACAAGATGCACTGGCTGGGGCAGCCCCACGGTGGTGAATCAGCTTCTTGCGGCGCACCAACGCGCTGGCGCCACGCCAGCCGATCTCAGCTCGCTCGCAACACGAGAAGTAAAGATGGCCAACACGTCCGCTGGTGATTCCCACACGTGATTCAGGCAGTACTGAATGGCGTTTTCGGTTGGAAGCTCAAGCCGATCTTTGGCTACCAGGGCACCCAGAACCGGCAGCTTGGCGTGATGCGGGGTGAAGTGGATGGCATGGTGAGCACCTGGGACAGCTTCCGCCGAACCATGGGCGATGAATTCAAAGCTAAGAACATGCTCCCCATCCTGGCCATCGGCGACCTGGGAAACGATCCGCTCCTTGACGGCATCTCGACGCTAGACAAGCTGGTGGCAACCAAGACCGCTGATGACAAGGCCCTGGCCGATCTGGCCGTTCGGCGCTATGACTGGGGTCGACGAATGGTAGCGCCACCCGACACCCCAGCAAACGTGGTGGCTACGATCCGTGCGGCTGCTTACGCCTGCACCTTCGCCGACCCGAGTTTCCTGGCGGACGCTCAACAGATCGAGCTTGAGGTGATTCCGGTTTCCGGTGATCGGGTCCAGGAGCTTATGACGAGCTTCATGAAGACACCAAAACCCGCGCCGGACCGCATGGAGCCGCCCATCGATGCGGAGGCAGGCAATTGACCGTTGAGCACGCGCAATATGACTGCCACAGAGCAGCTCGCTGAGTATGTTGAAAATTTAGGGTACCAGCATCTTCCTGCATACATGGTATTGAATATGGCCAAGTTTAGCATTCGCGACATCGTAAGTGTGGCGCTGTTTGCAAGCGATCTCGACTGGACCAACCACGGCGGCGGCTATGGCTCGCGAAGCTGAATGCGCCCCTGTGGCCAGCGTCTGGGGCCACGGTTGGAAGACCTCTGCTCCTTACGCAGCGCTGGTCAACGGTACTGCCGCTCACGGCATTGAGATGGACGACCGGAACCATAACCTGGAGATTCACAATGGTGCTGCCACCGTTTCCGCAGCCATCGCCATGGCCGAGCGGTGCGGCAGAAGCGGGCGCGACATCATCCTTGGCGTGGTCTGTGGTTATCAGGTCGCCTTCCGCGTAGCGCGGGCAACTCGAGGGCGGCATCTGGCCGCGCTTCTATTCCGATGGAATCAGGAGCTTCTGGGGCGCCGCCGCTGCGGCGGCCAGGCTGCTCGAGCTCAGATAAAAGGGCATGGTCTATACCTTCGGTATCACCGTAAATATGGCTTCCGGCCCGATGGAAGACACGCTCGATCCATTTGGCACGATGGTCAAACCACTCCAAGGCGGCGGATGGCAGGGTTATTCCGGCGTCATGGCTGCGCTCCTGGCGCAACAAGGGCTCACGGCGCCGCGCGCCATGATTGATGGCGAGGATGGGTTCTGCATTTATTTTTGCACCGTCAAGGAGCCCGATCTCGAGCTTCTCACGAAAGACCTCGGGGAAGACTTCGAGATGCTCCACTGGGAGACAAAGCCTTACGCCACCCGCCGCGCTTACCACAGTGCCATCGACGCAGTGAAAGAGCTGCGCGCGGGAGCACGGCGTTCAAGCGGAGCAGGTTGAGCGCATCGTCATGGGTGCCTCCAGCCGATTCGCCGGCAATTCGAACGTCGGGAAGCCTGATTCGGTGATGGCGGCGCAGTACGCCTGGCCTTCGCTACTTCCGCCGCCTTTCGCCACGATCTAGCCAACCCCGCCATCTGGAACGAGCACACTCTTCGACGCGGCACGCCCGCATCTCGGACACGTGGAATCGAGCGTCGGTGGAAGTCGACCCCGAGATCGACGCGATCTACAAGCAGACCGGAACCAACGCGGGTATCCGTGTGACGGCTCAGCTCACGTCCGGTCAGATCATCAGCGTGTGGCGAAAACACGCCAAAGGCACACCGGGTAATCCGATGACACGAGCGGACCTGGACTCCAAGTTCACGCTCCTTGCAGCTCACGCGCTCGGAGATGAAGGTGCCGCCCGACTCGGATCCACTCTGGACCATCTCGAGGACGCGCCCGCGCCATTTGATCTCACCACCCTGACCACGCGTTCCGCGTAATCGCGACGCGGCTGACAAGGACAAACTATGAGAGAAACAGAGCAGCTCGTTACCTGGGTTGATCAACTCACCTACGCGGACCTGCCTGAGCCGGTGGGGTCCACATGGCCAAGGCATGCATTCGCGATGCAGTGGGTGTTGGCTTGTTCGCGAGCAGCCTTGAATGGACCGAATATGGTGGCCGCGATGGCTCGCGAGGGCCGACTGTGCGCCAGTTGCTAGCGTCTGGGACTGGGATTGGAAATCCTCGGCGCCATACGCCGCGATGATCAATGGCACCGGTGCCCACGGAATTGAGATGGATGATCCCAACGACAACCTGGAGATTCACAACGGCGCTGCGACCGTTCCGCGCTGGCCTCGGCACTTGCCTAGAAATCGGGTAAGAGTGGCCAGGATCGGACCGTCGCGGTCGTGTGCGGTTTCGAGGTGGCGTTCAGGCTGGCTCGCGCCACGCAGGCCCGGATCGAGAACTTTTACTGGAGCAGCGTCCGCAGCGTGTTTGGATCGGCAGCGGCTTCAGGCAAGGTCATCGGGCTCGACCATAAGGGCTTGCTGAACACGCTTGGTATCACGGGCAGCCTGGCTTCGGGCCTGCACGAGCACACCCACACCAATTCCACGCGGGACCATGGTGAAACGACTCCAGGGGAAAGGATGGCCGGCGCAATCAGGAGCGACCGCAGCGCTTCTTGCCGAGAAGGGCATGACGGCGCCGTCCACGATCCTGGAGGGCAAACTGGGTGTCTGCCAATCCTTCTTGCACCAAAGGTGAGCCCTATATCCAAGCGCTCGTTCGAGGGCGGAGCGAGGGATTCAAGACCTCCAGCACACCGGGAGACCAAACCGGACGAAACAATGGCCAGCGCGGCCGGCATCCTTGACGCTCTTTCACAGGCACGTGAAGAAGCCGTGGTGCCTCGCGAGACGAGGTGACGCGCATCTCAGTTGGCTGCTCGACAAAGAGCATGACAAACGCACGCCGCCCGTGGCCGCAATCGGTCCTGTCGGCGCAGGCGAATACGCCATTTGTCGTGGCCGCCAGCTTCTACTACGAGATGGGCTACCCGGGCATCTGGAGCGAAGGAATTCCTGTCCGACGAGCGTATCCCAAGGCTCGCGGAGCGCTTCGAGACATTCATCGACAATGAGCTGGAGCGTCAGGCCGCCGAGACCAATGTCATCGGTGCGGGCAAGGTCGCGCTGACGCTGGCCGACGGGCGCACAATCAAGGGTGTGGGTACCACATCCATCGGGAACGCCTGAAAACCCACTCACGCAGTGGGAGCTCACCCTGGAAAATTTGGGAACCCTTGAACAGCTCGCGCACTGCCGGATGCACAGATCGATGAGCTGCTGCGCTACATCAATACGCTCGACACGCACCGGGCCAGCTCGATTTGGCAGCGTCGCGGACATGAGCGGGTTCAGATCACTGGAGTCTAACCATTCAGCGACGGAGATCGCTACCATATGACCGATCGGAACACACAGCGCACATCATTGCGGGACCGCGCACAGCAAAGTGCGGGCGGGATTCTGCTGATCGCATGCGTGGCTCTGGCCGCGTGCTCGAGTCGGCCGACGCCATCACCCACTACCAAGCCGTCGGCCCCGGTCTGCTCCGGCAAATCCTGGCAGGGCGCGGTCGCCGCATCTCCGGGTGGGTGGCGGAAGCCCGCTGCTTCACCGGCAGCCTCTCCAGCCGCCTCCCTCGCGGCGCAGGTGCCCGTCGTGCCGAAGCCGTCTGCGCCACCGGATCCGGCACTGGCCAGTGTGTGGTCGGGCAAGGTGTTCACCATGGTCATCAGCGAGGCGCCCTGGGCGGCGCCGCTGATGCTACGGCGCGGCTGGTGGGCACCCATCTGGTGAAGCACCTTCCCGGGCACCCCTACGTACGTTCCGCAGAACATTCCCGTGCCAATAGCCGTATCGCGGCCAACTCCCTGTACACAGCTAAAGGGGACGGATTGACCGTCGGGATGGTCAACTCCGGGGACCCTGCATTCCAGCTCGCTGGTGAAGGGCCCGAACAGGGGGTGCGCTACGACGTCACCAAGTTCCAGTGGATCGGGAGTCCCACGGTTCAGACGCAGGCGCTCGTGGTCCATCAGAAGATCGGCGTCACAGTGCAGACGCTCGATCAGCCTGACCATAACTCGCGGCACTCGCTGGGCATCGCCGGGCGTAGACAACCCAGATGGTGTCGGTGCTGCTCAATCATGCGCTGGGCTGGAAACTCAAGACCGTCTTTGGTTACCAGGGCCTCCCCGGGCGCATCCTGGGCATCGATCCCGGCGAGGTGGACGGACTTGTGGCCACCTGGGACGGCGTACCATTGATCAAGGGCGACGACCTGCGCAACAAGACACTCTGGCCGCTTGTGATCGCCGGTAGAGATAAGGACGACCCGCTCCTGGCAGGCGTACCCAACGCAGAACGGCTTTTTGCCAACACCACACCCGAGACGCGAGAAATGCTGGCACTGGTGACACGGCCGTATGAATGGGCGCGACCGTTTCTGGCGCCTCCCGAAACGCCGGCCAACATCGTCGCCGGTTTGCGCGCCGCGTTCGACGCGACCATGGCAGATCCTGACTTCCAGGCCGAGGCCAGGCGCCTTCAGATCGACGTGCTGCCCGTCTCGGGCGAGCGCATGCAGACCGGGCATGGCCGAGTATCTGAAATCGTCGCGGGAGACCGTCGATAAACTCCAGGCGCTGGTCGACGCCGAGGCGCCTCAGTGATGTCCCGGCTCGACCTGGAGCTGTCGATGACTATGAAGGAGACATCTCGGCTCGCGTCCTTCCTCGCAGATCTTCACTACGAGGATCTGCCGCCGGACGTCGTCGAGCTTGCCAAAGCTGGCGATTCGAGACGCTATCGGCGTGGGCCTGTTCAGCACCCGCCTGGAGTGGTCGCAGATCGTCGCGGACTTTGCTCACGATATGGCGGGCGAAGGGCCGTGCCACGGTCTGGGGGCGACCGTGGCGGATGACGGCTCCGTACGCGGCCCTGGTGAACGCGACGGCCACGCACGGAATCGAGATGGACGATCGCAGCCACAACCTGCAGATCCACAACGGCGCGACCACTGTGCCCGCGGCCGTCTGCGCTCTACCGAGCACGCAGTGGCCGCTCGGACGCGACCTGATCCTGGCAGTGGTGTGCGGTTACGAAGCGGCCTACCGCGTGGCCCGAGCATCGCAGCGGCGCATCGAGCGTTTCTACTGGGTGAGCAACCGGAACATCTGGGGTGCGTCGGCCGCAGCGGCGAAGGCGCTGAAACTGAGCCAGGGCGAATTCGTGTGTGCGTTCGGAATCGCTGGCGGCATGGCGTCGGGTCTGTGGGAATTCACCCACGATCAGGCGGGCATGATGTCCAAGCGACTCCAGGGCGGCGGCTGGCCTGCGTACTCCGGAGTAACGGCGGCGCTTCTCGCACAGCGCGGATTTACCGGACCAGCCAGCATTCTGGAAGGTGAGAGCGGATTCTTACAGTCATTTTGCACCGCGGGAGAACCCGACACTGAGGCACTGGTGCGGAATCTGGGTGAAGATTTCGAGATGCGCCACTGGGAGACCAAGGCCTACGCCACGCGCGGCGTCTTCAGCACGCCTGTGGAATGCGTCTATCGTTTGGTAGCGGAGCATGGTGTTGAGCCGCGGAGCATCAGACGGCTCGCGCTGGAGTGTCGTGAAGGGCTGGTCCAGCACACGACTACCGGTCGGCCCCCGTCGCTTACGGCCGCTCAGTACAACGTGCCCTTCGTCGTAGCGGCAGCCTTCTACTACGATCTCCAGGATCCGTCCATCTGGGACGAATCGATCCTGCAAGACGAGCGCGTCCTGGCGCTCTCCGAGCTTGTGGAAGTACAGCCAGATCCACAGGCATCCGACGAGTACGGTCCGCTGGGCTCACGCCTTACGGCGACGCTGGCGGATGGCCGAACCGTGAGCGTGCACGTGCGACACGACAAAGGGTCACCGGAAAACCCCATGACGGCGCATGACGTACATGCGAAGTTCGATGTGTTGAGTCGGCACGCACTGCCCCGCGCCCAGGCGGATGCTCTAAGTCTAATCATCGACAAGCTCGATCGCGTCGACACACCGCTGGATTTGAGCAATCTGGCGGGACGGTCGACTCGCTGAAGGAGACCGAATAACATGAGAGAGACCCAGCAGCTCGCGGAGTACGTGTCTTCGCTGCGATACGAGGATTTACCGTCCGAGGTGGTGATCACCGCCAAGAACGTCATCCGGGACATGGTGGGCGTCGGGTTATTTGCCAGCCGACTCCCCTGGACTGAGAAAGTGACCGACTTCGCCCAGGCCGCGGGCGGCCGAGGCAAGAGCACGGTCTGGGGTCGGGAGTGGCAGCTGACGGCGCCGTACGCCGCATTAGCCAACGGCACAGCCGCCCACGGCATCGAGATGGATGAGCGGATCCACGGCCAGGACCTGCACAACGGCTCGTCGAGCGTCGCGGCCGGCATTGCCACTGCCGAGTATGCCGAGGGCAACGGGCCGGGACCTGATTCTGGCAATCGCCTGCGGTTATGAGATCGCGTCCCGCGTCAGTCGAGCATCCGATCGGCAAGCGCGACAGTTCTATCCCAGCAGTCTGTGGAACATCCTGGGATGCACCACGGCCGTGGGCCTGCTCCTTGGCCTGGATGCCGTAGGACTGCAGAACGCGCTGGGCATCGCCGGCGGCATGGCCTGCGGCCTCACCGAATACAATCACGACCCGCACGGGACCATGGTCAAGCGGCTCCAGGGTGGCGGCTGGCCCGCCCAGGCGGGCGTGACGGCCGCTATGCTGGCACAACGGGGTTTCACCGGCCCGATCGAGCATCATCGAGGGTGAGAACGGCATGCTGCGTTCGTTCTGCACCACCGGCGAGCCAATCATGGAGGCACTCACCGATCGGCTCGGCGAAACCTGGGAGATGCCGCTCTGGGAGACCAAGTGGTTCGCCGCCTGGGGCGGATCGCACAGCGGAATCGAGGCCGTCCTCACACTGCGCGAAGAGCACGACCTGACACCCGAGCAGATCGACTCGATCGAAGTTGGCATCAGCGAGAAGATCTATCCTGAGACGCAGAGGCCGGCGCCGCGCAGTATCCTAGCTGCCCAGCACAATCTGCCATTTATCCTCGGCGCCGCATTCTATTACGACCTGCACGATCCACGAGTGTGGCAGGACAGCATTCTGGACGACGAACGAGTGCTAGCCATCGCCGCCCGTGTCAAAGCACATGTGGATCAGGAGGTCAACGATATCGTCCTCGCCACCCGCGATCTCGGTGGCACCAAGATGACCATCGATCTATCCGACGGTCGCCAGGTGAGCACCTACGTGCGCTACACCAAGGGAACGCTGGACAATCCACTCTCACCTGCCGAGCTTGATGATAAGTTCCGCATGATGAGCGGCGCCGCCCTCGGCCCCCAGCAAGTTGATGCTCTCAGCCACCTGCTGACGAATCTCGAGCGTACTGACCGGCCGCTGGACATGAGCCTGGCGCTGCGTCAGGGAGCGCTCGCATAGGAACCATCAGACAAACCGATCCTATATCCAACCCGCCACATAGTCAAACGTTGTCTTCACGGTGTCTCCGTATTGCCCGGGGAACTCCTCGCAGGCCGCGCACGGGGTGATATTGTGTGAGGCGCCTTCCACGAAGACGAGCCTCTTGTCCGTGCTGCCGTGCGGTGCTGGAAAAAGATCCTCGCCTGTAAACCACCCAGTAGTGGCCCGTCATGGCCATGAGCAACAATGGCACGTGCACGCCTTCCAGATTGGCCGGCGTGGACGTGTTGGACGAATTCCAATCGATGCCCTGGATGTCGTCTTCGGTGATGGCGTAACGGTCCGGGTTCACGCGAATGGCGTTGCTGCTCAGCCAGGACTTTACGGAGTAGGCGATTGCTCCCGATGACCACGAGGGTATTTCTCTGTGCGGCCGTCAAACTCGCCGCCCCGCCAGAGCTGGGCGTCACGCCGGTCACCCGGACGCTGTGCGGAACATCCACAATCGTTGACCCGTCCGAGCGAAGTATCGGATAAGCGTCCTTCGTGTGCGCGATCAGCCGTGGATCGAGCTGCCAGATGCGCGCCTGGCCGCGTGCGAGCGGAAAAGGGCTCGTCACGGTTACAGGCCCCGCCCCTGCCGAATAAGCTCCAGCCGTTCTTGAGCGCGCTGGGTCAGACGTTGCATCCGCTGCGCTTGCGCTCGCAGGTAACGATGCCGAAAGTCGTCACTGTACCGCGGGCCGGCGGGATCGTAACCGTTTCGGGGATCGAAGACGTCCAGCGTTGGATCGATTCGATTCGGCTCATCCTCGTCCACTACTGCCGGTTCCATGGCCGTGAGCGTGTTGGCAGCGTAGCCGTGATGCGCGTCCAACAGCACCAGGCCATCAGCGGGCGGCAGTCCGTCTAAGATCGTCTCCGCCCCGGCGCGTGCTGCCCTTGGACCCGCGCCGCCGCCACGTCATTCTCCGCCACGTTTTGATAGAAGGGCATGAGCTGACCGCCGCCGCTGTGGCCGATGAGTACTACCTGCTTGATTCCGGGGAGACCACGCAGATAGTCCACAGCAAGCTTCACATCCAGCGGCACCTGCTCCCAGATCATCGTCTCGCGGTTGGTATTGAAATAGCGCCCGTTTACGCCCATCGCCCGGAAACCGCGGCTCGCCAGCTCGCTGCAACCGATATGGGTCATGTAGTTGGAGTTGGGATGCATGAACACCACTCCAACCGAGGTCTTCTGCCTGGCTCCGATCGGGCCTGCAGAGCACCCTGATGGCTGTAGGGGAAGGCGTACGAAATCCAGGTTTAAGTGATCAGTCACCTGCCCGAATGACCTTGTTATTCTACATCTACCACAATGCCATTCGGGCGACATCGTGAAGCGCTTCTTGTCGAGCTCATGATCCAGGCCGACCCTGGCGCCATCTTCAACGATGACGTTGTTGACAAGAATCGCGTTGCGGAAAAGGGCGCCGTAACCAACGCGGACGTCATCCAGCAGCACTGAGCCATCGACGCGCGCTCCGCGCTGGACTCGTACAAGCGGCGAAAGCACCGAGTTCTGCACGGTTCCGCCGGCCTTAATGACACCGGCGCTGAGCAATGAGTCGTGCGCCTCACCCTGCTGTTGGTCCAGCACAAGTTTGGCTGGTGCGACCGGTGGGATGCCAGGTGTGGATAGGCCACTGTAGGTTATAGAGATTGAACGCCGGGACCGGTGCCACCAGATCCATGTGCGCGTCGTAGTACGCGTCAATAGTACCGACGTCACGCCAGTAGCCCCAGTCCGCCTCGGTAGACCCCGGAACTTTATTCAATGTGAAGTTGTAACAGCTTGCATCACCACGCTCCACGAATTTAGGCACCAGGCTTCCGCCGATGTCGTGTGCGCTGCGGTGACCCGGGACTTTGTTGTCACCGCGTTCACCCACGCGGCTGTGGTGAAGATGTAATTACCCATGGAAGCCAGGATCTGGTCCGGGGCATCGGTCCAGCCCGGCGCACTCGCCGGTCTTCTCGCGGAAGGCCTCGATCTACTGTCCGTGCCATCCTGGATGACACCAAAGGCGCTTGCCTCAGCCCGCGGTACCCTGACGGCCGCGACTGTGAGTCCGGCGCCATGGGCGATATGGTGCTCCAGCATCTGCTGAGGGTCCATGCGGTAGACGTGGCTCGCGCCGAACACGAGGACCCAGCCCTGCCGCTCGTCATAGATCAGGTTGAGGTTCTGGTACACAGCGTCCGCTGAGCCGAGGAACCACTGCGGGCCACGGCGCATTTGTGCCGGCACGGTGGCCACGTAGTGACCCAGCATGGCGCTCATCTGCCAGGTCTGAGCCACGTGTCTATCCAGACTGTGGCTTTTGTACTGAGTGAGCACAACGATCTTGCGGTAGCCACCGTTGGCGATGTTCGAGAGTACGAAATCGACCAGGCGATATGTGCCGCCAAAGGGTACAGCCGTCCTGCGCGGTCGGCTGTAAGTGGGCTGAGACGCTTTCCCTCTCCGCCCGCGAGGACCATAGCAAGAACCTGCATCCTCCGCCCCTTCTGGCGCCGTTCGCGCCAGGCGATTGTGCGCCGCCGCTATATTACTGACGAGATTAACAAGCGGATTAACCGTACCACGTAGGAATCCGACAAATGGCGACCGATTTCAGGTGAAATCTGGCAATCTATGCGGCTTGTCAGGCCTGGCGCCGGAGCGCGTGGCTATTGCAAGGGGCAGCCTCTAGTGGGTGTGCTGCGGGTGCCAATTCGTACCCGGTGCACGTGGCCGTCTCGGAAGGGAATTCTTACGATGACTGCAATCTCGGGACTGGAATCCAGGCCTTCAGGAAAGGCGAAAGCCATGCGTGTCAATGTTGGCTGCGAGCTAAGGATTTAGTTCGCCCGCGCCGTGCCGCTCGTAGCTCAAGCGTTCCGCGCACTGACGATGCGCACGAGATTCTCCGCGAAGAGCGCTCGGCTGAACCAATCGATCGATCGCACGAATATCAGGATGCCTTCGGGAATCGCTGCTGGCGCATCCTGTCGCCAGCCGTGAACTTCTCGTTTCGCTACGATGCGGAGGTGATTATCACCGGCGAGCTGGATCCGGGTGGTACCCGAGGCGATGCAGATTCCAGTGGAGGACCTGCCGGAACTCCTCTCGCCTGGACGCTCCCAAGCCGTTACATCCTCTCTGATGTGCTGGGCAGCACGGTCTGGGATCTCTTTGGCTCAACGCCCCCCGGGTGGGGCCGCGTGCAGGCGATTTGCGATTGGGTCCATCAGCACATTCAGTTCCGAGCCGCAAGCACCACCCCCGCTACCACAAGCCTGGATGTGTATCATCAGCGCTACGGCTTTTGCCGAGATTTCGCCCACCTGGGTATCACCATGTGCCGCGCTTCAATATTCCCGCACGCTACGTCTTCGGCGACCTTCCAGACATCGGCATTGAGCCGCCGGATGTACCCATGGACTTCCATTCCTGGTTCGAGGCCTATCTGAGCGGGCAGTGGTACACGTTTGATGCGCGACACAATGAACCGCGCATTGGACGGATTCCGATCGGCCGCGGACGCGACGCCCTGGATGTCGCCATCGTCACCCAGTATGGCGCCAGCACGCTCGCGGGTATCAGCGTCTGGTCGGATGCAGTCGACGCTTAACCAGGGAATACAGGGCTCGGTCGTTGACAGCCTTGAAACTCCCGCCACACTGCTTGACCATGCCAGCGTGGATTGGGACCGAGTACGGCGCACCAGTTACCTGGTCGACCAGGTGCTGCGCTACGAATATCCCGGCCCGTGGAAAATCTGCATCAGCGTCTAGTGCTTTCCTTCACGATCGATACGGACAACAGCGGCTTCTGAATCGCCACCTTCAAGTGAGCGGTCCTCAACCGAGGCTTCAAGAAGAGCTCGATCAGTTCGGAAACCGGTGTGCCATCTGTTGGTGCCGCGAACCGAGCGGGTTATCGAATTTGAGGTCCGTTTTCTGGTGGAGCTCAATCGCGCTGCACGTCCACTTTCGCCGTAAATATGAAGGACCCGGAGTACCTGGAGCCGACGGCTCTCACGATGCCTGACGGACACCTGAAGGAAGTCGCGACCCAGCTCGCCGGTTCGGGCGATCGCCCTGGACCTCCCGAACCGAATCAATGATTGGGTCAGGCAAACCATCGAGTACAAGAAGGATGTGACGGCGTGAAGACCACGGCGGCGGAGGCATTTTCGCTTCGCGCGGTGTGTGCCAGGACTACTCCCACATCATGATCAGCATCTGTCGGCTCCTTGAGACCCGGCCCGCTACATATCCGGTCATCTCCTGGGCGAGGGCGCGACGCATGCCTGGGTCAAGGTGCTCGCGCCTGATCCCGTTCATCGTGATCGATTCAGCATCCAGGCCTTCGATCCCACTAACGGTCGCCGGTGTCGCGCCGATGCGATTACGGTTGCCGTGGGACGCGACTATTCGGACGTATCGCCCACCTCCGGGAACGTTCGCGGCGCCCTACGGCGGGTTCCTCTCCAGCCGCAAAGCGGCCGGCATCATTGAGCTAGAGTACTTCGAGCCGGAAGCTGCCTATCCCTCGCAGGAACAGTCGACTGGTGGCGCTCCTTCCTGCTGCTTCTGAGTCACACGGCACGATGAGTCCCGCGCCAACTACCATTCCCGGTATTAACTCAACGGGAGTTCTGCTATGCCGCGTATCCGTCCCATTACTGTTGACGAAGCCGAACCGCAAGTTCGAGCCGCGATGGAGCGCAACCTTGAAGTGTTTGGACGCGTCCTCCCGAGCACCGAAGTTACGGGCACGCTCCCAGAGTGCAAGAAGGCGCTCGCGCCCTTGACGCGGGAATCACCGCCGCCGACGAATCTCACCCGAGCTTCGATCATTGATGAACGTACGCGTGGCCGCCACGGTCGGCTGCCCATTTTGAATGGATAGTAATGCTGCCGGGAGCAGCAGGAACGGTGCGTCCGACGAGAAGATCGCCGCCGTCTACGAATACGAGAAAAGCGATCTCTTTACGCCGGCCGAGCGCGTCGCGCTGGAGCTGGCCGACGCCATGACGGAGACGCCACCAAACGTGACCGATGAGCTCTTCGCGCGCCTCCAGGAGCACTACAACGAAGCCGAGCTTGTGGAGCTCGCCGCGATCGTCGCGCAGGAGAACTTCCGCTCTCGATTCAACACGACGTTCAGGGTTGAAAGCGCGGGCATGTATTGTCCCGTTCCTCCAGCGTCCGTCGACGCCGAGCCTGACGCCTGATCCTATGGAGTGCGCGCGGGGGCGCACTCCATATCTGGCTACTGCCGCTAAGCTAGAACCGAAAACCCAACAGGTTCCAGTGCCCAAGCCAGGCGATATAGGCCAGTCCGGTCAATGCCATGATGGCACCGTGGGTTCGAGCCGCCCCGCGTCGCTGACCCGCTCGCCAGGCGAGCAGGCAGACGATGCACAACACGGCGGTCATCACCATACTGGCCATGGGCAGCAACAATAGCGCCTTGACCACCGGTGGAACGTCATACGGCAGTCGTAAAAGCCGAAATACCAAACTGCGAACCCAACCAGAAAGAAGATGTTCAGAGCGCTCTGGAGCACGGCCAGACGACTCGTGTATCGGCCCTGACGTGCGCAACAGGCCGGCTGAGGCGAACCGATTCTTACGGTTCGTGACGGGACAGACATCCGCGGGCTTTAGTGTATTGGAAAGGAAGCTCCCTCGTTCGTGGGTTCAGGCGTGCCAGTCGGGATGATCGTCCCATTGACTGATCACGCCGTTGGCGGCTTCCAGAGCATGGTTCGTCTTGGGAAAGCCGATGTACGGCGCGCACTGAACGATCGTCTCGATGATCTCTTCGCGGGTTGCACCGCGGTTGAGCGCGCCGCGCGTGTGAATGGCCACCTCGCCGGGCAGGTCCTGCGCCGCGGTGGCAGCAATCACGATCAGCTCGCGCAGCTTCAGGTCCAGGCCAGGGCGAGCCCAGATGGTGCCGAAACAGTATTCCAGGATACTTTCAGCATGCCCGGGATCTATCTCATTGAGAGCGCGCCAGCGCTCTTCGCCGTTCTCACCAAAGGCACTCCGTCGGATCTCCTGGCCACGTTGCCGTCGATCGTCACTCATCGCGAGCCTCCCTCAACTTGGGCGTTATCGGAACAGCGGATGCCCGATGCCTGGCGTCTTCACACGCAGGCTGTAGATGGACGTCCGAGCAGTGAAGTAGATCGTTCTCAGATCTGGCCCGCCAAAGACCAGATTCGCGGGGACCTCCGGCGTGCGGATAATACCGAGCTTCTCGCCAGCGGGATTGAATACCCACGTGCCACCCGCCCCGGTGCAAAAGATATTGCCAGCAACATCCACTTTCATACCGTCCTGTACGCCGTCCGTCTCGTCCGACGACATATCGGCAAAGATCCGCCGCCGTACTACCGTCCGATCATCGGCGAGCTCGAAGACGTGGATGTATTGACTGAATCGCGTGTTGGAGACGTACAGCAGCTTCTCGTCCGGAGAAAACGCTAGTCCGTTGGGGTACTCGCAGTTGGCCACCAACGATACATCGCCATCCGAAGCGATCCGATACACGCCGGAATAGAGCAACTCCTTTTGATCCAGCGGTACGCGTAAACCGGGATCAGTGAAATAGAGGCTGCCATCCGAGGCGCAGATAACGTCATTCGGGCGACTGAGTCGTCCGCCTTCAAATCGGTCGACCAGTGTCTCAGCGTCGGAGCCGGGAGTCCAGCGAGCAATTCGTCGACTCCCACCCTCGCAGACGATGATCCGACCCTGGAGATCCAGCGTCGTGCCGTTGCCGTCCCCGGTGTTCTCTCGAATCAGCTCCGGCGAGCCGCCTGGAACGAGCTTGTAGTACTTCCCCACCCAAATGTCTGAAAAAGTCAGATATCCGTCCCTATGCCAGATAGGCCCCTCGACGAACTCAAAGCCCGTCGCGACCCGCTCAGGCTCGGTCGTTTCTAGAATCGCGCTGAGGTCTTCGTTCATGCTGGCCTACCTTTCAGCTGTGCATCTCACGTCCTGGGACCGCGGGCGTCTCGCCCGTTGGATCAGACCGCGCCAACTACAGGGATTTGGGAGATCTAGCCGGGACGGGCGAAACGCTCGCGGTCCCAGGGGCTGTCCTATCCATTGGGCGTGATCACCGCCACCATGGCTTCCAGCGTCTCACTGGCACGGAATGCCTCGTTCGCCTGGTCCAGCCCGTATTTGTGGGACACCATGCGCTCGACCGGGTACGGCGTCATGGTCTGCATGGCTTCAGGCAACGGATAAATGACTCCGGGTCGGCTCCTGACACGCCGGTTACCCGCAGCCCCTTCTGCACGATATGAGCTGGATTGATGGGCACCGCGCCAAAGTCCGTGGCTGAGCCAACCAACAGATACCGGCCACGGAGCGGACCATCTCCAGCCCCTCCTGAACGACGGACTGGTCCCGGCGCACTCGATGACCACGTCCGCACCGCGGCCGTTGGTGATATCCTGAATGCGCTGCACACGCGCTTCCGGCGTGGGAAAATCCTGCAGATCCAGCGTCTCGCTGGCGCCCAGCTCAAGCGCCATCTCGAGCCGATGTGACGGCGCACCAATCATGATGACTCGGCCGGCGCCCGCGGTCTTCGCCTGCACCAGGCCTGCCATGCCCATGGGTCCGGAGCCTTGAACGACGACGGTGTCTGCCAGGCCAATGCCGCCCATGCGCTGAATGCCGCGCCAGTAGGTGGGGTTGCCGGTCACGCTGATGAGTGCCCGCTCCGACGTCACGTCGTCCGGAATCTTCAGAATCCATCGACGTGTGGGCTCAAGGTAGACGTACTGGCTGAAGCCTCCGGTAATGTGCGGCGGCTCGGTGAACGGCCGCATGCCGTACATCATGCGCTCTTCACAGTTCTCAGCCATGGCGCAGCTTCGGCACTTACCGCACGGGGCCGAGCGGAAGAGAACGCGGTCTCCCTCCCGTAGCGGTTGACCGAGTACGTCCTTATCCAGTCCCTGTCCCGCCATCGCGAGCGTAGCCACGTTCTCGTGGCCGAAGATCATAGGGTGCGGGGTGGTATCGATGTGCAGGTTGTGTACGTCCGTCCCGCAGACCGCGGCCATGGACATCTTCACGATGGCACCGCCCGGCGGCGGATCGGGAACCGGGAACTCCTGCACTTCCAGCGGCTTACCAGCCCCCACAAAGACCGCGGCCTTCGATGTCGTCACAATCCCACCTCCCGATCTGCGCGTCTCTGCATTGTTCCGGCCCATCGCCCGCCGTCAACGGGGGCATGAAAGGCAACGGAGCCGCATCCGAATCGTTGAGGGCGGCACTCGCGGGTGCTATCCTCGCGGCTGGTTCCCTGCACTTCGCGTATTCATCCCAGCGAACGCGACGCACGAAGCGCCGCCGGGAGGTACCGTAGTCTGGACTCCACGTTCGTCTCTCCGATGTCACGCCGCCAGGCGCTTCGAGCTTTCGGACTCTCAGGGATTACCGCCGTGCTCGCGGCCTGTACCCAGGCCGCCGCCCCATCGCCCACGGCGCCTGCCGCACCAGCCAAGCCCACCGCGGCTCCGCCGGCCCCCAACACCGCCCCAGCGGCTCCTGCTCCCACGACCGCGCCGGCCGCTGGGGCACCCGCAGCCACTGTCCCCGGCGCGGTCAGTGATGCCGAGTGGGCCTCCGTCGTAGAAGCGGCCCGCAAGGAGGGCGTCATCAGTCTGGCCACTTACGCGGGTACGCCGCATCGCAACATAAGCATGGCCTTCGAGGCCGCGTACCCGGGCATCAAGGTCGAGCACTCGCAATTCCAATCGTCCTCGCGCGACTACGTGCCGCGTCTGCTCCAGGAGCAAAAGGCCGGCCTTTTCAATTGGGACGTAGCCCACATGCCCGTCCAGGAGATGACCCGACAGGTACGGCCGGTTGGTGGCACGGAGCCAATACGGCCACACATCGTGCAGGCGCAAGCGTTGGACGACAAGGGCTGGATCGACTCGTATGAGAAGGGCTACCCGGATGACGAAAGGAAATGGGGCTACGCCCTCACCCGGCAGCGCTACAAAAGCGTCTGGATCAACACCGATCTCGTGAAAGAAGGGCGAGATCACCAGATTTGACGATCTGCTGGATCCCAAGTGGAAGGGGAAGGTCCTGATCGGGGACGCGCGCACCAAGGGATCGGCATTCCTGTCATTCACCGCCGTGCGGGCCAAGCGTGGCGACGCGGATATGACCACGATCATCAAAGACCTCGAGGCGGCGGTTCTGGTGGACTCACGCCAACTCGTGGAGCAGATGGTGCGCGGCCGCTACGCCTGGGGCATCGGCGCCATCGACTTTCCCGTCCTCAAGGACTTCCTGGCTCAGGGACTGGGAGGCAACCTGAAAAATATTCCCATGGTCGAGACCGACAGCGTCAACGCCGGCAATCGCACCATGTGGTATCTGAAGAACGCCCCGCATCCCAACGCTGCCAAGGTCTACATGAACTGGTCGCTCAGCCGCGAGGCCGGCCTGATCACGTCACAGCAGGTGGAGGAGAACAGCCGGCGCGCGGATGTGCCGGTCTTTGACGAATCCACCGCGCTCCAGAAGGGCGTGGACTACGTATTCGTGGACTCCGAAGCGATGCTTGACGAAATCGAGAAAACGCAGAACCTGGCGAAATCGCTCATCAATTAGCGCTCCCTAAGACAATCCCTCGGTGGGGCTGGTGTCCGTACCCCTCCCAACCAGCCTCAGAGCGGCGCACGTGAGTAAGCGATACCTCTCAGGAATCCCCGACGTCCGCCGGGAATACGCGAGAGGAACCGCTTACTCAGGTGCCGCTGAGGTTGTCGGGACCTCAGGGCGCAGCCTTGATTCCTGTCAGATGAGTCCATGTCCCGGAGATGTTGCCGGGGAACACGTAGTCGCCAACGACGCGCGGATTGACCACCGCTTCGGTCGGCAGCCAGAAAAGCGGGATGTCCTGGTGCAACGGGAAGGCTAAGTCTCCAAGCTGACGCCACAGCTCTGCCTGCTTGGCCTCGTCCAGCTCCACGCGCACGCGGTTGAACAGCTCATCGACCTCGTAGTTTTCAACCATTGAGCCACGTGTACCGTGCACACCCGTGTTGTAGGCACGGAACCCGAGCAGTTGGTGAGAGCTGGTACTGCGGACCTGTACTTCGTTGGTGTATTCCAGTCGCAGGCTGCGGTCGCGGATCTGTGTTGCATCCACGGTAAGCTGATCCGGCGTTACGCCGATCGCCCGCCAGTAGCCCGCGATAGCTTCGGCGATATCCTCCGATTCTGGCAGGTCCGCCAACCTCTGCATAAACATCGACGTGCTCAACGGGCGGCTTGAAGAGTATCCAGCCTCTGCCAGAAGAGCGCGCGCCTTCGCCGGGTCGTAACCGTACTCATCTTTGAACTTCGTTTCCCACTCCGGGTTCCAACCGAGGCGGGTTGGGTTGTAGTGATTCAGCGCCATGACGTCGGCCTTGCCACCAAAGAAGGCCTGATTCATCTCATCCCGATTAATCGCCTTGTTGAGCGCCCGGCGCACGCGAACGTCCATCAAGGGGCTCTCCGGTATACATGTAGCCTTTGGATGCGTCAACGGGATCGCTCTTATAGCAACAATGGAATGACGCAAACGTCCGCACACTCTGAGTTTGGCCGCGCAGCGCCTTCATTCCCTGTTTGCTCGCCTCGACGAGCAGATCCTGAGGCAGCGTGGTGGCGTGCACCTCACCCGCCTGCAGCGAAGCTAGCCGAGTGGACGCCTCCCGCTGCCAGCGGAGCTCGAGCTCCGGGAAGTCCGGCGTCGTTCGCCAGTGCTGATAGGGTACGCGCTCAAACCGAATGTGTGAGCCCTGGGTGCGGTCTTTGAACTGGTACGCGCCCGTCCCCGCGGTCGGGTTCCCGGAGAGGCTTGGGCGGCCCTCAGCTTCGAAGTGCGCCTTGCTCTTGATCTCAACGCCGCTCACGAGCTCGCCCGACACATTCAGGAAATCCGCGTCGGGGCGTTTGAGCCGCACCACGATCTCATGATCGTTGACGATATCGATTCCGTCGATCAGCCCCCGGAAGTACCCCGAGTTTCCGTGCTGGGAGTCCTCCTGCATGATGTTCCAGAACGAGAACTCGACGTCTCTGGCCGTCATCTGGCCCCAGCCACCGTGGAACTGGACTCCCGGGCGCAGCTTGAATCGGTACGATTTCCCGTCCGGTTCTACGCTCCATGAGAGAGCAAGCTGCGGAACGAACTTACCATTGGCCGGGTCAACCCCGATCAAGTACTCGTACATCGGGCGGATCTGGAAACTTGGCGGCGAGCTGTAGTCACGACCGGGGTCGTTGCCCTCGGTGCTCGGGGCAGGCATGCTGAACACCAGTCGCTCAACTCTGGCCTTGGCGGCCGGGGCCGCGGTTGGCGGGGCCGGTGCGGCGGTAGGAGCGGACGCAGCCGCCGTCGGCTTTGGAGCCTGGACGGCGGTGGGAGCAGGGGGAGTGGATGCCTGGCCGCAAGCGATGGATATGGCCAGCGGCAGGCTGACCAGGAGAACCAGTATGGGTGACGGTTTGGAATAGTGTTGCACGCGCCCTCTCCTCTGTACCTGCGTCTCGGTTTGTCCCCTAACGAGCTTGCTCCCGGATTCCGCTCCTGGTTTGAAGTAGCGGCCGGAGCGTGTTGGGGCTCCAGCCGCGTGTTCGAATCTCTTGCGGGTTACACCATGACCGCTTCTTCAAAGGTGCCCGAGCCAACCTGCTCAGGTTTAAAGACGTCGAGGTCCAGTGTCCAACGATGCGTTCGCTCGTACATCTCCCGAGTGTACGGCTCGAATACCACTCGCTCGCCGTGGCCAAATGCCCGAACGTCGACCATGCTGTGATACTTCTCCGGCATCTCCCGGAGGAAGTAATGCTTCAACCGCTCCGGCTCGAGGTCGATGTCCGCCTGAGCACGTTGCAATGCTCGGAAGTACCTGTCGAGATCCTCAACCGTCGCGTCACCAGTAGACAGAAATCCGATCATGAACGTCGTATCCAGTACGCGCCGGAATCCGCGCTGCTCGGCGATGTAGTAGGGAATTCCAAACAAATTCGCCGCCGTAACGGTGTGGTCCAGAAGTAGCCCGAGTCGGTCCATCGGGCCGCCGCCAAACCTCAACGTGATGTCCGCCGGTTTCATAATGTTCTCCAGCGCCTGCAGCGTGGAGAAATGACTGCCCGAATGGTAGCCCACCGCTATATCAACCCCCGCGAGGTCTTCGGGCTTGCTTACCCTGGACTCGTTCGCTACGAACAAGCCCCCGGGTACCACGGAGTAGGCGTGGCCCCACATTCGGCCGTGGCTGGCGGAGGCTGCCATATTGACCATCCAGTGACAGGCTGAGCTGATTTCGCAGGCGCGACCTGCTTCCATCGACTCAAACGCGCCCTGGCGAATGTCGAGTGGGTTGCCATCGGCGGGCTGCACGCTGGGCCGCGCCTCAGCGCTTACAGCGGCCGTGCCATGGACGAACTCGTAATCCAGACCTTCTTCGGTAAAGTACCCTAGTTCGTCAGCGACCCATTCCTGCAGTCGACCATGTGGCGTGATCCGAAATTTTGCCATGGGCTTCTCTTTTGGTGCTCGGCCGGTCCGTACTGGCCAGAATTATGTCCCTGTTAATAGAGTACGTCAATAGTTATGCTAGGAAGCAAGATGATTTGTGATGAAGCTAGCGCCGAACCAGATGAATAAACAGTGAACCGGTTCACGATATCGGAGGATGGTCTGCTCTCCGATCAGTCTGTGCAAGACGTGGCGTCCATGTACCAACAATTGGCGCCGTGGGCGGACGGTCTGACCATCGAGGCCAATGCGATGGTAGTACGTGCCTATACGGCCATGATCGCCCGAAACGCTCCCTGCTGGGCTGAATTCGGCCTTTCGGACGGCCGATTTACGCTATTGCGCTGGCTCTACCAGGCCGAAAACCACCGTCTCTCGATGATTGAGCTTGCCCGCCGGATGAACGTAAGCCCCGCCAATGTGACGAAGCTGGCCAAAGGGCTTGAGCGCGATGGCCTGATCAAGCGCGTGAACCACCCACAGGATCGCCGACTTGTTATCGCAGCGCTAACCCCGGAAGGGCGATCGCGATTTGAAGCTGTGCTTCCTTCCATGCGGAGACGCATCGAAGCCGCGTGGGCTGGTATTTCCAATCAAGAGAAGCGCGTGCTTATCCACATCCTGTCCAAGCTTCAGATGACGATGCAGGCTGACGTGGACGTCGCCGCGTTGGTCCAGCGGGAACCCCAGAACGCCTCCGATTCGGAACGCTGACTTCGGCCCGTCCATTGACCGCGGAGCATAGTTCCACGAGCGGTCCGAAATGGGACTCGCAACAGCGCCGCGACCGTGAGCGCGCGGATTCCTTGAGCGCTCCGGTCTACGTCGTGGAGAGTCAGGAGGAACCCGCTTACTCACGTGCGCGGCACTGAGGCTGGTTGGGGCGTTACAGCCCGAAGAATCTCCTGGGGTTCGCCTCCAGGATCTGCTCCTGATCAGCCTCCGACAAACCAGAGCGGCGTAGGTCCTCGATAGCCGACGGCCAGAGGCCGTTGGGGTCGCCGTGATAGAAGTCGCTGCCCAGCATGAATTGATGGTCGGGCACCAGCCGCACCATGTCGGCGAGGGATGGCTCTTTGGTGTGCACCGTGATGTAGAAGCGGTCGATGTACTCGCTGGGCATCCGCTCGAGGTGCGCGATCAGTCGCGAGGCCTGGCCGCGCTCCAGATGGTCCTGGTAGTAAATGTCCAGCCGTTTGACAAGGTACGGCACCCAGCCCACGCCGGCCTTGAACATGCCGAATTTCAGCGTGGAAAGCGATCCAGAGCGCCGCTGAAAATCAGGTGCGCCATGGTCAGCATGTAGGTGAACGAAAAGCCCAGCGCGGAGCCCAGGAAACCGTACTCGGCGCCGAATCGATCGGCGCCAACCAGCGCGGTGTTCAGCGGCTGAGCATCGGAAGTACGCGCCGCTCCGTGCGCCAGCACGGGCACGTCTAGCTCGGCCACCTTCGCCCAGAACGGGTCCAGCTCACGGCTGCCCAGGTGGAGATCGCCGACCGCACCGTTACTTTTACCGACCGCAAGCCGAGCGTATTGACGGCCCGCTCCAGCTCCTTGATCGCGCCGTCGATGTCGGCCAGATAAACCCAGGCCACACCGATGTAGCGATCGTGCCCCTTGATCGCCGCGGCGGTGGCGTCGTTGTAGGCGCGGGCTAGCGAGTTGCCGATCTCCGGATCGTCCTCATAGATCAGGGGTCGGTTCTCCGGAATGAGCACCTGCCGATCGAATCCGTGGCGGTCCATCACCGCCGTGCGCTTGCTCAGGTCGTAGCCGTCCTCCGGGATGCTGATCAGCGGTGCGCCCTGCCGCAGCACGTTGATTCGTGTGCCGTCGCGCTGATATTGAATCCAGTCTCGCGCTGCCGGGCTGTCCACGTGGTCTAGCCACTCCAGCGGCAGATAATGCGTGTCGGCATCGATGTACAGGGTCATGACGTCGTCTCCCCCTTTGCGCAACCTTGAGCGCAAGCGCCACTCAGAATAGGTTAAGGTTCTCAACCGTTGTAACGCATTGCGTTACAATCTCTTGAATCTATGTTGTATGTGCGCCGTCTCACCTGGGACCCTGGTAACGTGGCGCACATAGCCCGACACAATATCACCCCGGATGAGGTCGAGCAGGTCTGTCATGGCGAACCGATCATCCGACAGAGTTATCTCGGAAGGCTTCTCGTGATTCGCCCCAATCACGCCAGCCATATCCTGCTGGTTGTTCTCGATCCCGAAGGCGACGATGCGTATTACGTGGTGACAACTCGACCGGCGGATGGAAAGAGCGACGCACATTTCAAGCTGAGAAGGGAGGGGAGACATCATGACCACGCGAGAATCACGCACAAAAGTTACGAAGAAGCCAATCCCAGATTTCAAGTCGAGAGAGGAAGAGGGCGAAGTTCTGGGATACGCATAGCGCGGCCGATTACTGGGACGAGTCGGAGCCCGTCAAAGTTCGCTTCGCCCGGGACCCTTGTCTGAAGGGATCACTATTCGTCTGGACCCGGGCACCATGCGAGAAGTCCGTGAGCAGGCTAAGAAAAACGGCCTAGGCCCTACGACCTTGATCAGAATGTGGGTATTAGAGCGGCTGCAGGGGGTCCGCCCAACAACACGCTGATTCGGTCTTCTTCTCA
>CAVXYC010000006.1:0-39029 GCA_963765765.1 uncultured Chloroflexia bacterium
CCGATGCCTGCCTTGCGGAAGATACACGCGCTGAGCTTCTGCGCTGTATCCGATTGGACCAGGATTGCGCGGATATCTGTTCAACGATGGGCCGCATGATCACCCGTCAATCCGAAACAGATTGGACACTCGTACGGGCTCAGCTTCAAGCGTGCGTGCTAGCGTGCCGACAGTGTGCCGTGGAGTGCGAGAAGCATTCACAGCACGAGCATTGCAAAGTGTGCGCGGCGGCATGCCGCGCGTGCGAGGAAGCATGCTCGGCCGTCCTCGCAGCCACGCTGACTATGGAGTCCAAGGTCAGCAACGACACGACCGTGGAACAGTCGTTCCCTGCATCAGATCCGCCCGGGTCCGAAGGCTCCATTGCCCCATCAAGGGATCGCTGACTTCAGTCCTGAAAGACGCAAGTGAGACCAGTGACCAGAGGCCTCTGGTCACTGGTCTCACTGTATTTCTTAGCCCACTCGCTCGCGAAGAGCGAGAAGCATGCTGCGCCTCAGCCCCCTATGCTACCCTTCGCCGCTCAAGTTACGAATGCGTCGCAGTGGAGCCAATCCAATGCAGCAACTACCTGGGGCCTTGCCATAGAGGGACGAAGCGGTGTCTCTTAAGTCACGTACCTGCCCTGATGCGGAACACTCATCCACGGGCGATGCTCGATGGATACACGACGAATTCTCAGCGGACCTGGTGCGTGACGCGATTCGCCGAGTGGGTGGAAGCGACTCGGAGCTGGGAGAGTTGCGACCTATCGCAATTCTTTTCTCCGATGGCCCAACCGAAGGTCCCGGATACGCGTACATCGACAACGATCGCGCCAGTCCATAGATCGAGCGCGGCCTGAAATCTGCCTACGTATAATGCCCGTCAGCGTCAGCCGACCCCGGGATTTTTCATGATTCAGGGCCCTATAGACGTTCATACGCACATCGTTCCTCCCGATCTGCTCAATGCAATTGTGAGTAACGGCGATCGCCTTCAAACCCGAATCTCAGACGAAGGGGACCGGCGCTGGCTTGTGATCCAGGAGAGTACTCGCCGGCCTCTTAATGATCGACTCACGGATCTTGAAACTCGGGCTGGCGAGTTCAGCGCACAGGGAATCGCGGCCCAGGCACTCTCCTGTCCGCCGTTCGTGATGTACTACGACGCAGATGCTGACGCCGCCTCAGCTATCGCCGAGGTGGCAAACGACTCAATTATTGAGGCTGCGCGACGCTTCCCAGACCAGTACATTCCCGTGGCCACGACAGCGCTTCAGGACCCAGCGAGAGCGGTCCGCGAGCTCGAGCGGGCAGCCACGGCCGGCGCGCGCGCAATCCAGATAGGTACACACGTGAACGGCAACGGGCTCGATGAACCGGAGCTATCCGATTTTTTCACGCGAGCTGCTGAGCTCGATGTTGCGATTGTCGTTCACCCATTCGACGCCGCTCCGACGGGCCGTACCGGACGCTACTATCTGGGAAACTTATTCGGGAATCCGAGCGAAACGGGCCTGGCCGCATCGCTTTTAATCTTCGGCGGGGTTCTCGAAGCGAACCCAGAGCTGCGCGTCGTACTGTTGCATGCCGGAGGCGTCTTTCCAATGATCCTGGGCCGTCTGGATCATGGTTATCGCACGCAGTCCGAGTGCCGAGCGGCGCTATCGAAAGAGCCCAGTGGCTATCTCGATCAGCTCTGGGCTGACTCCATAGCCCATGACGCGGCAACGTTGGCATTTACCGTCGAGCGCATGGGCGGCGACCGTGTGGTCATGGGCAGCGACTACCCCTTTGCAATGGGCTACGCCAACCCGCTGGAGATGCTTGAGGACGTATCCGCGCTCAGCGGCCAGCAAAAAGTCGCGATCTCGGAAACAAATGCACGGAAGCTGCTGCGGCTTGATGAATGAGCCATTCGGTGGCGATGGTAGATGATGGGTAGCAATCGAGAGCGGTTCAGCGAGCTCATGGCCCTCGGCGACGATGACTTCAATCTCGCGGAGGCTGCCTTACTCATCGCAATGGAGCTTGACGAGACGCTCAATATTTCGTCTGTCCTCAGCCAGCTCGACGACATGGCACGCGACGCCGAGGTCTTCCTGCCGGTACGAGCCATGACGCGAGATTCCGTAAGCGGGTTAAACCGCTATCTCTTCGATCACTTCGGCCTGGTGGGTAATCAAGTCGAGTACTACGATCCGAAAAATAGCTTCCTCAATGATGTGCTCGATCGGCGCATGGGGATTCCTATCACCATCTCGGTCATTTATCTGGAAATAGGATGGAGGCTCGGACTACCGCTCTACGGCATTGGCATGCCTGGCCATTTTCTCATTGGCTGCCGAGATGAAGGTGAGTCGATCATTCTCGATGCATTCAATAGGGGTCGACAATGCAGCATCGATGAATGTGCGGCAATAATCAGCCACATCTACGGCGGAGCCTTGCCGTTCCACCCTGACATGCTGCGGCCGGTGACGCGGCGAGATATCGTGATTCGTATGCTCGGAAATCTCCGTGGCATCTCGGGGCAACTGCGCCGGCACGACGAGTCTCTCCGTTGGAGCGACATGAACGTGATCGCCAGTCATGGCTCAGCTCGCTCCTTGCGTGAGCGAGGAGCCGTTCGGCTGGCCGCGGGAGACCGCGCCGGTGCCCGTCAAGACCTCATCCATGCGCTAAGCATCGCCGACTCCGAAGACGAGCGACAAGAGTCACTGCTTTTGATCCAGCACATCGATGCAACTGAGCAACGCCATTAGCTTCATCAGCAAGATATCTGGAACGCAGTGATGACTTCGAATCCAGAGCACTCAATGATCGACCTGCTCGACGATCGTGGCGTTCAGGGTTCGCTGGAGTCGATCTACGGACCCATTGTAGTTGACCATATTTCTCACCCCCGCAACCTCGGCGTGCTTGACAATGCCACGAGCGTAGGAACGATTGATGATGTCGAGACGGAGAATCTCATCATCGTCTACGTTCGGGTCGAGGGGGGTCAGATCACGTCGGCATCGTTTCGGGCCATCGCATGCAGCGCGTGCATTGCTGCCGCCAGTATGGCAACGGTGCTGCTAACGGGTCGGCTGCTCGAATTGGGTCCCCTTGGGACGAACGAAATCCTGGATGGCCTCGGGGGTCTTCCCAAGTCAAAGGCCCACTGCGCTAATCTCGCTGCGCGAGCGGCGAACCTAGCCATTGGTGGAAGCTAAGTAACAGGTTTGGACTGCGACGGTCCAAAGTGGTGGCTCGACGTCCGCATTCGGCATCATGTCCACCGGAGCTTTTGATCCAGAAACATCTGAGGTACCCATGCCGAAACTCACAGTCAACGGCCAATCACTTAGTTTCGAAGAAGTCGGTAGTGGCGAGCCGTTTCTCTACCTGGCGTACACGCGTTTCGACAGCGCGGCCTACTGGGTGGATTACATGACGAAGAACGCCTCGGGCTTCCGTGTGGTTCTGCCCGACGCGCGAGGTATGGGCCACAGTGTTCATGTACCGATGATCCAACCGAAAGACTGGGTCGACGATCTGCTGGGAGTGCTAGATGCGTTAAAGCTCGATAAAGTGCATCTGGCATCTGAAACGCTCGGTAGCCGCGTGGCAACGCGATTCGCGGCGGACCATCCGGATCGAGTCAAGACGCTGATTCTGAACGGAGCAATCGCTTACAGTAGCCCCGAGGGCGACAAGGCACGGCATGCGAGCGCCGATCCGTCCGTCATGCCCGCTCCACGACGAGAGTTGATGCAGAAACTGCACGGGGATGACTGGGAAGCCGTCAATCGGTTCTATCAGGACTTACACGAGCTCGAGGACTTCAAGACCTACTACGATCTACGCGATGTTGCCCCTCGAGTTCAGGCGCCAGCGCTCATCATGCGCGGCGATATCGACGAGCCGATTCACCCGGTGGAGCACTCTGTCGCCGTCCACCAGCGCATCACGAAGTCATGGCTGGCGATTTTCCCGAACACCGAGTTCAACGCCATGCGAGCACATCCTGAAGAGACCTGGACGCTCATTCGGGAGTTTATTTCCGCAAACAGCTAGCCGATCTCAAATGAAAGAGCCAGCAGGGATCTCCGTTTGTGTCCCTGCTGTCCTTTTGCCCTTGAGTCCTTCTCGGCGCTATTTGTCGATCGGGAAGCCCGATTTCCGCCAGGCGCCCGTGCCGCCCTCGAGGTCGTAGAGGTTCTGCTTCCCTAGCGATGCAGCAAACTCAGCCGCAACCGCGCTGCGAGCACCTGCCTCGCACACGAAGACAACGTTGTCGTAGTTCACGGCTTCAGGATTTGCCATCACCTTTGCCAGCGGAATGAGCTCCGCGTCCGGGATATGTCCGGCGGCATACTCCGACGGCTCCCGCACATCGATGACCTTCACAGTACCCGAGTCGATGAGCTCTCTGGCCTCATCAACCGAAATTCTCTTGAATGGTTCCCCAACCTGGCCCTCAGCCATGTGCAACCTCCCTGAATCACAAACAAGCGTGTCTGCTAACTATACCGGTAGCAACGCCCCGCTGAGACCGCAATTCCCGCGACCGCCGGCGCGATTACGATGCTCGGGGGCTCTCGGCGGCCACTGACATCGGAGCAGCGCGGCGACGTGGGCCAGCCAGTCGCCTGGCCAACGATCGCACCCCAACTACGATCACCAGTACGCCGATCCCCGACACGATCCAGATGAACGGATCCACGGGATAGCGATAGCGGGGAACTTCACCGACGAGCGCCGTGCTGGCCAGCAGCTGGATACCGACCACAAGTGTGAGCCATGAAGCGGTACGCCAGCGCATTAGGAGCGAGCCGAGTGCGCCAATGACAAACAGGACGGCCAGCGGCTTCATGATCCAGGTTGGTCGGAAGATCTGGCTCAAGCGCTCGGCCGTCGGGATCTCACGCTGTTCCGCCGGCGTGGGGGACTTCAGCATCGTCGCCAGCGATCCCCATTGGTTGGCCACTCGCGGCTGATCATGCTCGTCCAAGTGCCATGAGAGTGTCTCGTCCTTCTTAGCGCCCAGCCACAGCTCGCCGAGCATCTCCACCGTGCCATCGAGATAGAGCAGCGGGTCTTTTCGAATGGCTTCCAGCGCGATATCTCGCAAGAGAACATCGGTCTGCGCCTCGGTCAGGCCAAGCTCGTCTCGAATACGCTGAAATACCTGGCCGGGTGCGGGTCGCTTATCGGTGACTTCCTGGGCGATCTTTCTGGCCCGACGGCGCATCGGATCCTCGTCGGTCCGAACAGGCTCGTTATCCTGGTAAAAGACGAAGTTCCGCTCGTGCTTCACTGACCGCGAAATAAGAAAGCGGCCTGTTGAAGTAGTCTCCGCGGTGCCATATTGACGCTGGTTGCGCAAGGTCCAGGGCACCAGCATCAAGGCCATGACGCCCCACACGACCAGCGTACCAATGGCCGCGCGGCGCCAGTTTTGCAATACGAGCCAGAGATACACGGGAACGAGCGGGATAAGGACTTGCGCTACCGGTCGGGTCAATGCCGCTACTCCGATGAGCAAACCAGCCAGCGCATACCAGCCCCAGCGATCGCGCCGCACCGCCACAATCATCGTAAGCACGGAAGCAACCAGAACAAAGGTAAAGACGGGCTCTGTGATGACGTAGTGCTCGTAGATCAGCTGCGGAGAGCTAAGCGCAAACAACAGACCGGCGCAAGCCCCTATGACTGGACCTGCCGTGAGCAGGCCGATCGCAAACACCATCCCCGCCGTGGCCACGCCAAGGAGATGCTGAACGAAAGCGATCGCGGACAAATCTTGCCCGGCCAGCGCCAAGACCCCGGCTATGAACGCCGGATAAATCGGCGTGCGCCGCTGCGCCAGTTCGAAGCCCTGTCCGAAGACCAGTCCGTACCCCGGCTGTACGTACTCCAGACTGTCCTTCGTAACGAACACTGGGGAACGGAAAGTAAACGCCATCCGCAGCACAAGCGCCACCAGAAGTACCGCGCTCAGCAGAAGGAGGGTGCGGTGCGCGCTGGACCAGGCTCGCATCGCTCCCCAGACACCCCCCGGTCGATCTTCGCCGCCCGACCGGAGGTCTGGCCGGCGAGCCATCGGTTGAATTCATCGGTAGTGGCTCATCGTAGTCCGGCCTTCTCTACCAAGCACGCGCCTGTCCGAGTCGCAGCTCAATAAGCTCAGGCGCCGGCGAGCTGTTTCCCAGCCGAAAGAATGCGCTCCACTCGGTCCCGAGCGTTTGTCTCGGTATAGATGCGAAGCAGCGGCTCCGTGCCCGAGAAGCGGATGAGCAGCCAGCTTCCGTCCTCCAGAGACCACTTGAAGCCGTCGATGGTGTTCACGGCGGCTACCGTGGAGCCATCGATCTCCTTCGGAGATGCATTGGCCACGCGCTGCGCGATCGCGTCCCGCTGATCGGCCGGAAACTCAACGTCCCAGCGGTGATAGAAGCGATGGGCCGACTTTTTCCCGAAGGTAATCCAGCACACCTGACATGGGGCGGTTGAGTTTCACCATCAGATCCAGGAGGTAGACGCCAGCCACAAGTGCATCACGCTCAGGGATGTGTCCGGCGAAACCAAAGCCACCGCTTTCTTCCCCGCCAATAATGGCGTTGGTCTCGACCATCCGAGGGCCAACGTACTTGAATCCCACTGCTGTCTCGTAGACCGGGACGCCGAACTGTCGGCCGAGGGCGTCGGCCATCTCCGTGGAAGTCACGCTGCGAACCGCCGGGCCACGCAGCCCGCGCTGCTCCAGCAGATACAGAAACAGCAGCGCATAGACCTGGTGCTGATTGATAAACGTGCCATGCTCGTCAGCGAGACCGATGCGGTCCGCATCACCGTCGGTCGCGAGTCCTACATCCGCGTGTTGCGACCGGACGGTCTCCAGCATGAAGTCGACGTGGGGTTGGATAGGCTCGGGCGCGATGCCTGGGAAACCCGGGTTGTACTCCTGACGCAGCTCGATGAGCTTCGTCTTGCCTCCTAGTAATAGTGACTGGAAATACCCCGAGCCAGCGCCGTACATCGCGTCAATCGCAACGGTCAGTCCAGCGTCCTGAATGGGCTTCAGGTCCACCAGACGATGCACCTGCTCAAGATACGACTCCTTGGCATCGATGAACTCAACCTGCCCGCTGGCCACAGCATCTTTGAAGCTCGTCCGCTTCACTGAGTCGATCGTGATTCCGTCGATGCGCGATTCGACGTCCTCGATAACCTCAGGTTCAGCTGATGCGCCGACGTGCGTCTTGATCTTGAATCCGTTGTAAGGTGCGGGATTGTGGCTGGACGTGATGATGATGCCGCCACCAGCTTTCCGGTTCATCACGTTGTACGAGACGACCGGAGTCGGCGTGGCCGACTCCGTGAGCAGCACTTTCACGCCGTTTCCCGCGGCAACCTCCGCAACAGCCTGAGCGAACCGCTCTGAGCCGTAGCGCGTGTCCCAGCCGATCACCAGCCCGCCGTCAGCGCCCGGCGTGGATTTCAGCCAGTCAACCGCGGCCTGCGCACAAATGCGCACATTGTCAAACGTGTAGTCTTCGGCGATGAGCGCACGCCAGCCGTC
The DNA here is from genome assembly GCA_963765765.1 of uncultured Chloroflexia bacterium. Classification (GTDB taxonomy): domain Bacteria; phylum Chloroflexota; class UBA6077; order UBA6077; family JACCZL01; genus CAVXYC01. The sequence goes on from CAVXYC010000006.1 coordinate 7,552, forward strand.
AGTACCGAACTTAATAGGTGATGTCAACGCGCACCTCGCCTTAAGAGTGTGCCAACGCCCCGCTCCTGCGAGACCGCCAGTATTCGAGCGTATCGCGGAGCGTCTCCGCAAGTGTTATGCGTGGCGTCCAACCGGTGAGTCGTTCAAACTTGCTGCAGTCAGCATACTGGGCGCTGGGCTCGGATGGCCGGATCAGCTCCGGATCCATCTCCACTCGAATCGTCGCGTCGGATTGCTCCAACAATCCTTCCAGGAGCGCCCGCACCCGTGTACCTCGTCCGGTTCCTAAATTGTAGACATCGCCCGGCTCACCCATCTGGGCAGCCAATCGGTAACCCACCACGATGTCGCGCACGTCACTAAAATCACGAACGCCCTCGATGAAACCGACGCGCACAATCGGTTCGCGCAAGCCGAGCTCAATTTCCGCGATCTGTCGGGCGAAGGACGGAGCGACAAATCGATCGTCATGCTCGGGCCCTGTGTGTGTGAATGGCCGAACCCTCACCACATCAAGCTTTCGGGTGAGCCAATACTGCCTGGCCATCAGGTCCTGAGAAACCTTACTCACGGCATATGGGCTCACCGGGTTCAAAGGCGTCGTTTCCTTGATGGGCAGGAGGTCCGGAGTAACCGGCCCATACTCTTCGTTCGAGCCCACGACCAGAACGCGGGGCTGCACTCCGCTAGCCAGGATCGCCTCGAACATCGCCGCCTGGCCAACGACGTTGTTCTCAAAGGTGAACACGGGATCGCTAAGCGACTCCGCGACCGAAGCCTGGGCAGCAAGGTGATACACAACCTCGGGAGACACGTCTTCCATTGCCGCGCGTGTTTCGTCGAGGTCGAGTAAATCGACCTCGACGAGCCGCACTTGCGCGGAAAGGCCGGCGTCATCGATACGCCGGCCTTTCCGAACGAGTCCAATGACCTCGTCCCCCTGTTGAAGGAGATGGCGCGCAAGATACCTGCCGGCAAATCCGGCGACCCCGGTTACAAGTGCGCGCACACGACCCTCACGTCAGCGAGCTGCCGCAGAAAGGCCCGCCTCCGACCGAAGCGCGTCAGCCTTGTCGGTCGTCTCCCACGGTGCATCGATGTCGTCGCGGCCGAAGTGTCCGTAAGCAGCCGTCGCCTGGTAAATCGGTCGACGGAGTCGCAGGTCACGGATGATGGCGCCCGGTCGAAGATCGAAGTGCTTCTGCACCAGCTCAACGATGCGCTCATCGGGGATGTGGTTTGTTCCAAAGCTCTCGCACGAGATTGAGACCGGCTCGGCCACGCCGATAGCGTAGGCAAGCTGCACTTCGAAACGATCTGCAAGGCCCGCGGCCACGACGTTCTTGGCGACGTATCTCGCGGCGTATGCCGCTGAGCGGTCAACCTTTGTCGGATCCTTGCCGGAGAAAGCGCCGCCGCCGTGTCGAGCCATGCCACCGTACGTGTCCACAATGATCTTGCGGCCAGTGAGTCCGGCGTCGCCCATTGGTCCGCCGATGACGAAGCGCCCCGTCGGGTTCACGAGGAATCGAGTTGAGCGATCCACTAGATCGTTCGGTAGGAGACTATTGGATGCGTCGATCAGGTCATCAGCGATGCGCTGGTTCTCCACGGCGGCGTCGTGCTGCGTCGAGATCACGATCGTATCGATGTGCACTGGCTTGCCGTACTGATATTCGATCGTTACCTGAGACTTGCCATCGGGACGGAGATAAGGCAGCGTGCCGTCTTTGCGCAGCCGCGCAAGCTCGCGCGTAATCTTGTGGGCATAGACGATCGTGGCCGGCATGAGCTCGGGAGTCTCGTTGCAGGCAAAGCCGATCATCATGCCCTGGTCGCCAGCGCCGACCTTCTCGATTTCGCCTTCAAACGAGCCTTCCTTGGCCTCGAGTGCATTGGAGACACCCATATCAATGTCAGAAGACTGCTGCTTCAAGGACACCATGACACCGCAGGTCTCGGCATCAAATCCATAGTCGGTGTGCGTGAAGCCAATGCCACGAACCGTTTCGCGGATGAGCTCCTGATAATCGATGAGCGCTTTCGTCGTGATCTCGCCGAAGACCATCACCAGGCCTGTCGTTGTGCCCGTCTCACAGGCCACACGCCCGTACGGGTCCTGGGCCAGGATCGCATCCAGGATGGCATCAGATACCTGGTCACACAGCTTGTCGGGATGGCCCTCAGTCACGGATTCACTCGTGAAGAGGATCTTCGGCGAAGTCATAAAGCTCGTTGGCATGGTTGTTCTCCTCTCAGCCCAAACGCGGTGCCGTCACACTACTCGGGCCGCGTCATACCCTTCATTGATCAAATGCTGATGACTCATCTTAAAGTCAGGCGCGGAGGTTAGCACTTACGCATCCGCCCCATCACTGGGCTCAATCATTGTGAGCTCGCGGAAAAGCTTGTACCGCTCCTCGATATCGGGCCGCGTCAGCGTCGCTAGCCGATCCACTCCGAACGACTGAACTGTAAACGAGCCAACGACACTCCCGTGAACCAGCGCACGCCTGAGCGTGCTCCACGAGTAATCGTTACGTGAGGCTAGGTAACCGATGACGCCTCCGGCAAACGCATCGCCGGCCCCGGTTGGATCCTGCACATCATCCAGCGGGTATCCCGGGACCGCGAAAACACCGCTCTGGCCAACTACCACGCATCCGTGCTCGCCCTTCTTGATAATGACGGTCTTGGGCCCTCGAGCGAGAATGTTCTGCGCCGCGGCAATGAGATTGTAGGTATCCGCGTATTGCCGTGCTTCCTCGTCGTTCATCGTGACAACGTCCACCCGAGCGATAACCTCATCGAGCGCGTCACGGGCGATGTCGATCCAGAGATTCATGGAATCGAGTGCCACCAACCGAGGCTGCCGAACCTGCTCCAATACCTGAAGCTGGAGCTGCGGATGAATATTGGCAAGAAAAACGATCTCAGATTCACGGTGGGCTTCAGGAATCTCGGGACTGAAGTCTGCGAACACGTTTAGCTGCGTATCGAGCGTGTCGCGGCTGTTCATATCGTAGCGATAGCGCCCGGACCAGCGGAACGTCTTGCCGGGTACGCGCTGCAGGCCGGTCAGATTGATGCCGTGCGATTCGAGCAGGTTGACATGCGCGTCCGGAAAGTCGTCGCCAACCACGGCGACCATACTGACTGGTGCATACAGTGAGGCGGCCAGCGCGAAATACGAGGCCGAGCCTCCGAGCACGTCCTCCGCTCGGCCAAATGGCGTCTCGAGCGTGTCCAAGCCTATGGACCCGACGAGAAGTATCGATGTCACGAGATCACTGCCCCCTGAAGCGCTTGTCCGCAATCGCAGCCGCGCGCGCGCGGAATCGCTGGAATGAGACGCATCAACACGTCTTTGAGTCGCTCATTATTCGCATTAAACACCTTGATTACTTCGTCAACCGTAACGGTTGGAACGTCGGCACGACCTTCGAGCCCCACGTCGAAATCGGTGATCAGGGATACGTTCACATAGCAGAGCTCGAGCTCCCGTGCCAGCATGACCTCAGGATACTGAGTCATATTGATCACCTCCCAGCCGGCTCGATGAGAACCATCGGCTCTCCGCTCGGGTGGAAAATCGTGGCCCCTCGATCACTACGACAGTGCCGGATGGGTGAACGCTGATGCCGGCGTCTCGGCACGCGTTGGCCGCGAGGAGGCGCATCTCCGGGCAATACGGCTCGGCCGCGCTGACGTGGACAGTGCTGGGGCCGTCGAATATCGTCGCGGTTCGGCCGCTAGTACGATCAACGAACTGGTCACATACGACGAATTCGCCGGGCTTCACGTGTGGCTGGAGACTGCCCGCCGCGGCAGGGCCGATCACTCGTGTTACGCCGAGAGACTTCAGCGCCGAGAGATTCGCCCGATAGTTGATGCGATGCGGTGGAAATTGGTGCTTCTTACCATGTCGCGGCAGGAAAGCCACACGGACATCGCCGATCAACCCAAGGGAGATCGTGTCGCTGGGATCGCCATAGGGCGTCTCCACTGCGACCTCGTGCGCGTCATCAAGCAGGGAATAGAAGCCGGAGCCGCCAATGACTCCGATATCTGCAACGTCCTGATTCTGGATCGTTCTTCCCTTTATTCGGGATGTCCGCAAGTGTCTACCCGACCTCGCCGCCAGGAAGGCGCAAGCACCCCCAGGGAGTATCGGTGGGGAGACGGGCATGCGCCGCAGCGGTTATCACACGTTTCGGCGAGCGGCGGTCAATCCGCACTCTGGCCGAATACTGCTCGGCGAGGCTCGATCGAGGAGCGAAACACCTCGAAACTTCGGCGCGGAGTATAGCACGGGCGCATCTGGGCAGCGCTAACGGACGCTCCCGCGGGGAAGCGCCCTGGGGTGCGGCATAAGGGAGCGCCAGTTTGGATTGGCCGCGATGTCGCTGTCCGGGAGATTAGGAACTGAAAGTGATACTCCGCACACCGCACTCCAAGGCGCTTCGCTCACGGTCGGGTGTTAGACTTGGCCGCGGAGCAAATCTGCCATGACGCACATCGTATCCATGATCGGCTTCGGCGCCATAGGTAAAGGCGTTGGAGAGCTTTTCGACAGGCGCAAGATCAGCAATGTGCGCCTCGAGCACATTCTCATCCGCGACCTCAATCGGATTCCTGGATCATGGCGCCACGACCCTCCCGGACAGTTCACCATAGACTCAGCTCGGTTTCTGGACGGTCGTTCAACGCTTGTCATCGAGGCCGCCGGACACGACGCGCTGACCGAGCATGGAGAATTAGTCCTACGGGCCGGCAAGGACTTACTGGTTGTCAGCGTTGGCGCGCTCTCGGACGACTCGCTCCACGGGAAGCTCCTGACCGCGGCTCAGGCAGGCTCCTCGCGCTTACTTGTTGCGTCGGGTGCTATTGGCGCGCTCGACGCCATCTCGGCGGCGCGGGTTGGCGGTTTGGACGAGGTCATCCACACAACCCGTAAGAACCCCCGCATGCTCTTCCCCGCTGATGAGGCATCGGAAGTGAATGCGCGGGGCGAGGAGCGCATCCTCTATGATGGTCCCGCGCGAGAAGGTGTGCGTCGATTTCCGGAAAACGTGAATGTCGCCGCGGCGGTAAGCCTCGCGGGAATAGGCTTCGACCGCACCATCCTCCGAGTCATCGCCGACCCAGGCGTAGATCGCAACATGCACGAGGTCGTTGCGCGCGGCTACTTTGGGGAGCTTCGACTCGAGATGCGTAACATCCCATCAGACGCGAACCCGAAAACAGGACGCATCGTAGCCCTGAGCATCGCCAAGGCTCTGATGAACCGCACGGCTACTGAGGTGATCGGAGTCTAGCCTGGCGCTGGCGCGTGAACGCCCGGTGCATACTGAGTTGGTGCCTTCGGCTAGTCGGAGTCCACGCGGGTCACTTTCCCGCCCTTGACCTCACTGGTGAATAGCTTTGTGCCGCCGAACGCGGGATGCTCTACGGTGATCTCGTATTTCCCGATCGGCAGGTCCACAAAACCCGCAAAGCCGTTGCCATCCGCAATCTGGTTGCGTGCGTCCTGGCCAGTTACCTTCACCCGTGCGCCATCGAAATCACGTCCCAGAGAGAGCATCAAGTAGCCGCGATCGCTGGCAGACCTCCATGACATCTCGGGCACGGGAGCGGGCCGACTGAAGAGCGAGCTACGGCCCATGGATGTATCCCCGGCCGCCATGGCTGAGAGCATCCTTGCCGAGCCCACGTCATCACCGGGATCGTCGTTGGTCTGAGTCTGGTTCGAGACCGCGTAAGAATAAAGCGAGACTCCGACAACTCGACGACTGGAGCTCACGGCGGCCCGAACTCGCTCGACCTGGTCCAGCGTTGCCGCCGGCGTGTTGAGATAGGCGCCCAACCCCATGACAACCTGTCGGTTGTTGGGCTGATTCTTAGCCCATTGAATCCAGCCGTCGAACCATTGCTTCTGCGACGGATTGTCCTCACGGCTGTAGTTCATTGTGACGGCCAGATCCAGAATTCCTTCGTTGAGCCATGAACGCCAATCCTGGAACACAGCACCATATGCCGACGTCCGTTGCCAATCAGCGTCGCTCGTAGGATATCTGCCCCAGGGAATCACGGCGGCGCTGAGCTTCAGGCGTGGATTGATAGCCGCGGACTCCACATAAATGCGACGGACTAGAGCCGTCATTTGATCCCGTCGCCAATCCGCCCACAGGGGATCATTAGGATCGGGATTTCCGGTGCGCTGATAGCGATCGTTGAAGCGGGCGACGCTGGCCATGTTGTAGCCCCAGCGCTTCTGCGCTGGACTGCCTTCCGGATAGCGGACGCGATCGAGGTGCAACCCGTCGATATCGTAGTTCTTCACCAGCGACATGCTGACGTTGACGATGTGCGTGGCCGCATCCGGATTCCCCGGATCCAGGTCGAAGCCCTCGCCATCCCAGGTCTCGCCATCATCGCGCCGCATCAGCCAGTAGTCGCCGCCGTCTTTGCCCGGACCATGCACATTCATCACGTGGTCGGCATCCCGCGGCAAGGCGTCCTTGTTCGACCAGATGGGCACGGTGGAGATCCATGCGTGCACCTCGATGCGCGGCTCGTCTGCATGAGCCTTGTTGATGATGTACTGCAACGCATCGAAGTTCGGCGCAAAGCTGGGGTCTTCTGCCCTGGGCTCGATCCGATTGTCGAAATAGGCGTCGCCACGCCGACGAACCTGGACGATAAGGGTGTTGAAGTTGCCCTTGCGAGCATCGGCGATGAGCTGATCCGCCTGGCGCGGTGTCTTGAACCCGTCATGATACGCGTCAACCCAGAGCGCCCGAACTTCCGGCGGATCCTGGTTCCCAGATTGGGCAAAAGCGGATGACGCGGGCAGGAGTAGCACCAGTGCTACCAGACTCAACAGACCATTTCGACAGGCTCGATGGAGCGCGAATCAACATGTACCTCGTTCGTGGGCAGTAAAGCTCATGATTATGAACGTGATCGTCATTGCATCTGACCCGGACGACGACACAGTTGAGAAACGATTCATGCTGATTCTGGGTTGCGGAGAAACCGTCCACGGCATTCGACCGTGCTTCATTGACGATCGCGGTTACCACAGAGCACACTCGTATTGGAGCCGGTCGCGCTATAAATTGCGACGCGGTCGGCGTTGAGGGAGGGCACTGTGTCCCTTTGGGACCGCGTGAAAGGCATGTTCGGCTCATCCGAGAAGGATCCCGAGGATGACGACGGAGAGGCGTTCTATCTGTACATTGCGTGCGACCGTTGCAATGATCTCGTATCCGTCCGAGTGAATCGCCGCAACGATCTCTCACAGGAGTTCAATCCGTCCACAGGTGCTGTTACGAGCTTCCGATACCAGAAGGGCATCGTTGATCAGCGCTGCTTTCGTCCGATCCAGGTGACACTCACGTTCGACTCGAGCCAGCGTGAGGAGATGCGCGATATCGCCGGTGGCCGATTTATCACGCGCGAGGAGTTTCGCGCTGCACAGGCCGGGAACCGTCAGAGTGGTGAAACGAAGGCTGAAGAGTGAGTGACCTGCCGCAGATCGAGGGATGGCTGCGGGCGGAGTTGGATAAGAAGAACGCGGCGCGGGAACGCGCGCTTGCCGCTTCGCGTGAGTTAATTCGCCTGTGCGCCAACGCCATCCGTGCAGTTCATCGTTCTGACACAGCGCAGGCGGATGATCTTCTGGAGCAGGCCAGAGCAAGGAACGCGGCGATTGTCACGCTCCTATCACCACATCCGGACCTGTACTACGCGGGCTACGTGCAGGATGCGCAGAAAGAGCTGGCGGAGGCGGAGTGCACTCGGCGGCTCGTATCCGGCGAGGCGCTGCCAGATCCGCTCTCACTCGGCATCGCGGCAGCACCCTTTGCCAATGGGCTCGCCGAAGCAGTGGGCGAGCTGCGCAGGTTCATTCTGGATCAACTTCGACAGAACGACTTGTCGCGAGTCGAGTCGCTGCTTGAAAGCATGGACGAGATCTATAGCCTTCTGGTGACTATTGACTATCCCGATGCACTCACCGGTGGACTTCGGCGAACCACCGACACAACACGATCGATCCTGGAGCGCACTCGCGGCGATCTCACTGTGGCCCTTCGTCAGCAGAAACTAGAGCAGTCGCTGCTGAATCTGGAATCGCGCCTGCGGGACTAGCCACCGGGGAACAAACCGCGAAATCGGTGTCTTCGGCGACGGCCCGTAGAGCCAGACTACGGGCCCTTCGCTGTTACTAGCCGATCACGCGCTGGGAGTCACAAACTCGGCATTCGGTGACCGTACCGGAGCGATGCGTCTGGCTTCGGCAGCGCATCGCTCCGCGAGATGATGTTGCATCCCATGCGCTGCATCGATCTCCTGGATCTCGAGCTGAATGTACTCGTCCTGGTTAAGGCGGAGTTTCATTCGGGATCCAGGAGTTGGGGGGTACTCCAAGCGCTTCACCCGATGCCTGATACCATCCATCCGTATGCTCGAGTATGAAGGTCTTCACTGGGCGGTTCTCACCCTGACGTTTGCGGGTTTCGTGAAGGGCGCCACCGGGTTCGGTCTTCCGCTCCTAGCCGTCCCGGCCCTGGCCAACATTCTCGGACCAAAGATGGCCGTGATCATTATGTCCATCCCAACACTGTTCGCGGGCGCGGCAATGGTCATACAGACTCGCTCCTGGGAAGTGCTGGGAAGCATGGGCCCACTCCGCTGGCTCATCGTAACCCTCGTTCTGGGTACGGTCATCGGAGCCAACCTACTGGCTTTTCTCGATCCAACCGTCATCGGTATTGCCGTGGGCTTCACCGCCCTGGCGTTCACGGTCATTGCGCTCAAGGGACAATCCATCGACATTCGCGATCAGGCCGGCCGATTGACGCCCATTGTCGGCATGTTCGCCGGTATCTTGAATGGAACGACGAACATCTCCGGTCCGCTCATCGCCATTTATCTGAGATGCCTACGACTCGATAAGCGCACCTTTATCTCCGCCATCAATCTGCTATTTACCTGCACCGGTCTGGTGCAGATCGCCTCGTACCTGAAGCTCGGGCTCTATTCCTCGGAAACTCTGATGCTCTCATTGAGCGCTTGCGTCCCGATCGCCATCGGCGTCGCCGTCGGGCTCCGAGCCAACTTCTTGATGGGTCAGAAGCTGTTCGATCGCCTCGTCCTGGCACTCATCTTCATCTCGGGCCTGCGGCTGCTGATCGGGTCCGTCGTCAGATAGCAAAGCAATGACCTGGATAGCCCTGAGGCCTGGTGGCAGGTAGTAGCCCTGCGGTGGCGAGGAAGCATTGTTCACGATGATCTAGTAGACCACTGCGCAGCTATAATCGCCTCCTAGCTGCCGAGACAATTTTCCTGATGCCGCCTGATCCTGCTCTCAACACGACTGAGTTCACGCCAGCTCGGTTTCGCGTGGGGGTGGACATCGGCGGGACGTTTACCGATCTGGTTTTGATCGACGACGCTACGGGGCAGATGACGGTCGGCAAGACGCTCACCACCCCTCGAGCCCCCGCGGAGGCCGTCGGCAACCTGCTCGCCGACGTGATCCAGCGCGCGAGCGTGGACGCCCGGCGCATCAAGCACGTTGTCCACGGAACTACGCTGGTCACGAACGCCATCATTGAGCGCAAAGGCGCGCTCACCGCGCTGCTCACCACACGCGGATTTCGGGATGCTTATGAGATCGGCCGCGAGCATCGCTACGATCTCTACGACCTGTTTCTAGAGATGCCACAACCGCTCGTTCCGCGCCATCTGCGGCTCGAGGTGAATGAGCGCGTCTACGCGGATGGGACGGTGGCACGAGCGCTCGACGAAGCGGACGCCCGAGATCTGGTAGCGGAGATCGCCACGAAAGGCATCTCCGCCATCGCCGTGTGTTTGCTGCACAGCTATGCCAACCCGGCGCATGAGCAGCTTCTCGCGCGGATCATCCGCGAACTAGCGCCATCGATCCAGGTCTCCATCTCATCTGAGGTCGTCCCCGAGATTCGCGAGTACGAACGAACTTCGACGACCGTTGCCAACGTCTACGTGCAACAGCTCGTGGACGAGTATCTGGCCGACCTCGAGGGCAAGCTCGACGCGCTCGGGTTCAGCGGCAGTCTGTTCATCATGCTTTCATCCGGGGGCATCGCCACGCTGGAGACAGCACGCGCATTTCCGATCCGTCTGCTGGAGTCCGGCCCCGCGGCCGGGGCTCTCGCGGCCGCCCATTACGGTCAGGCCGCGAACATGCCCAACGTGCTGGCATTTGATATGGGCGGCACCACGGCAAAGCTCTGCCTCATTGAAAACGCTCAGCCACGCGTGGTGAACGACTTCGAAGTGGATAGGAAGTATCGCTTCAAGCGCGGCTCGGGACTACCGGTCAAGGTGCCCGTGGTCGAGCTCATCGAGATCGGTGCTGGCGGTGGCTCCATCGCGCGAGTCGATAGTCTCGGGCTGCTCAACGTAGGTCCTGAGAGTGCTGGTTCCGAGCCGGGCCCCGCTTGCTACGGCCGCGGCGGAAGCCTTCCCACCGTCACCGACGCCGATCTCATCCTCGGATACCTCGACGAGCGGTTTTTCCTGGGTGGGCAGATGCGGCTGGACCGAGCCGCGGCCGAGGAAGCGCTTCGCGAAGTGGTAGCCGAGCCGTTGAGGTTTGAGCTTGACCGAGGCCGCCTGGGGCGTTCACCAGATTGCGAATGAAAGTATGGCAAACGCCGCGCGCGTCCATGCGATAGAGCGGGGGCGGGATCCACGCGCGTTTCCGCTGTTTGCTTTCGGCGGTGCAGGTCCGGTGCACGCGTATGGTGTGGCTCAAATTTTGAAATCGCCGAGGATGGTGGCGCCGTTCGGCGCGGGCGTCACCTCGAGCGTCGGGTTCCTGACGGCGCCGCTCGCCTTCGACTTCGTCCGGTCGCGCTACGCCCGCCTGGGGCAGGTGGAATGGAACGAGATCAACCAGATCTATGATGAGCTGACTCGGCAGGGCGAAGCGATTCTGCTCGCCGCGGATGTCCCAGCAGCGTCCATTCAGTATCGTCGACAGGCGGATGTGCGTTACGCGGGACAGGGCCATGAGGTGCGCATCGATATTCCGACCGGGCGCCTCGACGAGAGCTCGCTTGCTGCCATCCGCGACACGTTCGGGCGCGCCTATATAGCCCTGTACGGGAGACCGGGCCCGGATGTGGACCTTGAAGTGATGACCTGGCGTGTCACCGTCTCAGGACCTAAGCCTGAGCTGCTGCTATCCTCGACCAACCATCGCCAGGTCGGGAATGCAGAGCCAAAGGGAAAGCGCCCAGCCTACTTCCCGGAGTGGCGCGAGCATCGACCTGTTCCCGTATACGATCGCTATGCACTGACCTCCGGCTGCGCCTTCGAAGGGCCTGCGATCGTGGAAGAACGTGAATCCACCGTTATCGTTGGCCCCGGCGCGCGGGTCACGGTGGACGATAGTCGAAATCTGTGCGTGGAGATGAAGCCGTGACCCAGACTCGAGAAACGATCGACACGGTCACGCTGGAAGTGCTCTGGAACCGCGTGCTTTCGGTCACGAATGAGCAGCAAGCCGCGCTCATCCGCACGGCATTCTCAACAGTGGTCCGCGAGTCTCAGGATCTCGCCTGCGGCGTCTTCGACACACGCGGCAACATGATCGCACAGTCCGACACTGGCACCCCCGGTCACATCAACGCCATGGCCACGTGCATGCGCCACTTCATGGCCGTCTATCCCGAAGACACACTTTCCCCAGGCGACGTCCTCATTACCAATGATCCCTGGATGACCGCCGGCCAGATCAACGACATCACGCTGGTCACGCCGATCTTCCGCAACGGGCATGTGGCCGCCTACTTTGCCAACACTTGCCACATGGTGGACATCGGTGGACGCATTCTCTCCGCTGAGGCGCGCGAGGTCTATGAAGAAGGCCTCTACATTCCCATCATGAAGCTTTTCGATGCGGGTGAGCGTAACGAAGTGCTCTTCAAGCTGATCCGTGGCAACGTGCGCACACCGGACGAGGTGGAGGGGGATCTGCATGCCATGGCCACCTGCAACGACGTGGGTGGTCGGCGTTTGCTGGAGTTCATGGACGAGTTCGGACTGGACAGCATCGATCCGCTTGCTGACCAGATCATCGAGCGCTCGGAGCGCGCCATGCGCGCCGCAATTTCCGAGATTCCTGACGGTGAGTACGAGAACGAGGTCTGGAGCGACGGCTATGAAGAGCCGGTGCTGCTGAAAGCGCGCGTCATCGTGCACGGCGATGAGCTCACCGTGGATCACACCGGCAGCTCACCGCAAAGTCGCTTCGGCATCAATGTCGTCTTGAATTACACGCACGCCTACACCAGTTTCGCCATCAAGTGTGCGATCAGCCCGGAAGTACCGCACAACGAGGGCGCGTTCCGACCCGTCCACGTAATTGCCCCCGAGGGGCTGCATCCTGAATGCAACGCATCCCGCCCCGGTGGCGGCACGGCATCTCGTGGGCCACTTTCTGCCGGGCCTCATCTTCGGCGCGCTGGCGAAAGCGATGCCGGATCGGGTGATGGCCGATGGCGCGGCCTCGCTCTGGATCACCATGTTCCGCGGCAAGAAGCTGAGCGGCGATCCGTACACATTTATGCTCTTCCAGTGCGGTGGGACCGGCGCCCGGCCAATCAAGGACGGCTTGAACAACGTGGGCTTCCCCAGCGGCGTGGCCGGCGTGCCGGCGGAGGTCATGGAGAATCTCACAAGCCTGGTGATGGAGCGACGCGAGGTCCGCCCAGACTCCGCCGGCCCGGGCCGCTTCCGTGGTGGCTGCGGTCAGACGACCAGCTTTTCTAGTAGGAGCGATGAGCCGTGGTACATGTCCGGTATGTACGACCGACTCCAGCACGCACCGGGCGGACTACTTGGTGGCGGGGCAGGCATCTCCGGCGCTTTTGAGCTAAGTGATGGCAACCACCCGAATCCCAAAGAGCTCCTGTACCTCGAGCCCACGACTTCCGCTCGCAGCGATCTTCCAGGCGGTGGCGGATTCTTCGATCCTTTCGAGCGCGACCCGCGGGCTGTTCTGGCCGACGTGATAAATGGTTACGTCACCCTGGAAGCAGCCCGCCGTGAGTACGGCGTGGTGATTCACAGTCACGTATCCAAGTCGCAGCGCATATGGACCAGCTCAGATTTCGTTCTCGACGAAGCCGCCACGCTGGCGCTCCGTGGCAAACGCCAGACACCCTAGCGAGCAAGCCACCCCGCGGGACTCCGTGGGGCGGGCGTCCCTGCCCGGCGTCCTTGCCGGCTCTACGAAACTTCGGAAGCCCGAGTTTGCGCGAGCATCGCCTCGCCGCCCAACCGCGCACCGCGCTCATCCTGGAGCGCTTGCAGTTCAACAATTACCGAAAAATGATCGCTGTCGCCGTTCGGTCCAACGCGCGCAGACCGGGCCCGCAGCCGCCCCTGGTAGAACACGTGATCAAGGCGTACAAGCGGTGGCGAACGACGCTCGTACAATTTCTTCCCATGTGGCGTTGCCGCGGGATAGGTGAAGCCGAAGCCGGAACCCGCATCCTCAAAAGCGTCGTTAAGATACGCACGGATGGACCGATAGTCTGCACTCTGGTCCGTAAGGTTGAAATCACCGGCAACAACGACGTCAAGATCATCAACGGGTAGCCGGTCGATGAGCTGTCGCACCTCCATTGAGCGGTTAACAGAGTTAAATGGCCACCCCTGGCGGCCAAACTTAACCATCGGGCTCATGAGATGGACGTTGAACAGCGCTACTCGGCGCCCAGCCCAGTTCACGTGAATCTCTTGTCCGTACCATCCGTCTGAGCTGAGCTGAAACCGCTGCTCCTTCTCAAAAGGCAAGCGACTGAGTACCGCGGTGCCCCGCGCTCTCGCTGAGGGGTAGATTGCCTGATATGGATAGTCGTCCAGAAGATCAGGCCCCAGAGGCTCACCCATCGCCGGTATCACTTCCTGCAGCATCACGATATCGGCATCTGACTCGCGTATCGCACGGACGGTCGCATCGATCGATCGCGGGCGGCACAGGAGGTTCAGCGTCATAATGCGCAGCCCCAGACGGTCGCTAAGCTCACCCGACTTTGGTAGAAACCGCTTTCGGTAGAACAGAGCGAGCACGCTTCCGGGTATAAGCGCGGCAACGATGCCAATCGGGGACCGCCGCAGCAATGACAGCAGAAGCAATGGCACCGTCGGCGCGAGCAGGAAGGGGGTGAACTCATTTACGAGCTGCAGCCACCACGGCCGATCCCCGGTGAGCCGACGAAGCACGAGCCAGAGTGTAGTAAGCCCCGCGTACAGCACCGCGAGCGCGTTCATGAATGGCCATCCATTGAGGTAATGAGATGCTCGCCCCGGTCCGCCGCGCTGCCGAGCGATCATGCTCCGCCGTTCAGAAATGGACGATCCAGTTGAGGGTAACGGATTTCTGAACTCCGAGTGCCAGATTTGGAGTCCCATGGGCGCCGTATGGTAAGCTACATGAGCCGAGCCGATCGGCCCGGGTCCCGTGGTGTAGTGGCCAAACATGCGTCCCTGTCAAGGACGAGATCGGGGGTTCGAATCCCCTCGGGACCGCCCATTCAAACTCTGAGTTGACGCGCCTGGCGGCACGTGGCCTGTACCCCGTGCCGTCTTTTCACGCCACCAATCGGAAGTTCCGGATCCCGCATTCTGAGTGGCCTCGCCTGGTCGAGCGGGCTTCGCAGCTCAGCCTGCGCCAGCTCGCCCGCGAGTACGGCGTCTCCCACGAGGCCGTGAGGGGCGCACTCCGGGCGGCATCCGTCTCCCACGGTCAGTAGATTCCGTGCCGCGTTCCTGCGTCGGATCGCCGGCTTTGTACTTCTACGTGGTCATCCCGATGCATATTGCCCGGTGATAAACCGGAGCGTCTCGCAGGGCTTCCGTTTCAAGTGACCGTCGCACTGTAATGGCTCGGTATCGAGGGCAACGGTGCGGCGGCATCCCGGACGATGAGCGGCGTTGTCAAGCGCCCGGCGCGACAGAAGTCGGTTCCGATAACCGTGTTTCCGGCCCCTTATCTGGAACCTGCGTCATCCAATCTCGAGAGACGGTCCACGGCGGTGGTTCCGATAATGGGGGGTTATCGGAACGAGCGGTCGCCACGAGCGGGGTTCCGCTAGCCCGGATTATTCACCGGAGTTCGGAGCAGGCGAACTTGTCGAAACTGCTCCTTGCGGCAACCCGCATCACAACGCAACAGCGGCACAGGAAGCTGCTCCGAACCGCTATTGCGAGTCGGTCTCATTACCGGTGAATAACCCGGGCTAGGACTGCCCGGGCGCTGGGCAGTCCTTACCCATTGATGTATCGACGAATTAGAGAGGCAGGTCACGAGCCCGTGATGGCGTTCGCTGTGAGGCGAGCGTCTGCATCGAACTCAGCGGGGCCAGAGCACCAGCTCCTGCGTCCAGGCTCGGACGGGTTGGAGCACTGCGTGGAGCACGGAGTCGGCAACATCCTCCGGCTCCAGGAACTTGTCGCCGCTGGCCAGCCGCTCATCGCGCGTCCGGCCTCCAAAATCGGTTAGGGTGCTGCCGGGCACAATGGTGGTGCAGCGGATAGATTCGGACTCTACTTCCGCCGCCAGTGCTCGCATGAAGCCTTCCATCGCCGCCTTAGAGGCGCAATAGGCCGTCATGTTCGGTCGGCCCAGCCTCCCATTCACGGAGGAGATGGCGATGATCTGGCCGCGCCCACACGTGCGGATGGCCGGAAGGGCCGCCCGCGCCGTGTGGTAAAGGCCGAACAGGTTGACATCGATCACTCGACGCCACTCCTCGGGCGCCTGTTCAGCGATGGGCCCATAATGCCCGACGCCCGCATTGTTAATCACGATGCTTAAGCTACCCAACCGGTCGACCGTCTGCTCCACCACGGACTCCATCGAGCGTTGGTCAGTCACGTCGCCAACGACGGGGAGCAGCGTGCCGTTGTCCAGCGACAACGACGCGGCAGCCTGGTCTAACAGCCTCCCATCGCGCGCCACCAGCGTCACCGCACCCCCGGCCTCCAATAGCTTCCGCGCAATCGCGAGGCCGATGCCTCGGCTGCCGCCTGTGATCAGTGCCACCTGGCCGGCGAGTGGCTGGTCAGGAAATTCGTCCCTACTCACGACTCCTCCATTGAGGCGAGAGCCGGTGGATCAGCCCGAGGGCTCCAGCCGTGCGGAACCTCGGTTCCAAGCTCTTGTTCGGGAACCGTGGATCATCGCACCCCTGCGATGCCAGTCTCGCTCCAATGAGTACGTAGTGACCCCCAGGTAAGGGGGCGAGAGCCACCGATGCGCGAAATTTATCGCCTCCGAACGGCCGTCAGCTCCAGCGCGGCCGAATGACACCGCCCATCGGGTTGCTGCGCGGGACCTACAGACCGGCAGACACTCCTGGTGAGCTAAATCTCGGCTTGTGCCATGGGCGCTGGGGGCATGCCCTGACGAATCTCTTGGATTGTCGCAACACCGACGGTGAAGTCTAGCTCGGCGAAGCTCAGTCTGCGCAATGAGTCCCGCGCCTCGCCGCACGATCCTGGGTTAACGGCCAGCGTGTGACCAAGTCGCCTGGACATGGCAATATGAGTATGCCCCAGCAGCAAGACGTCAACTGCGGCGGATTCCAGTCTGGCCAGCGAGTCCCGATCATGCTCCATCACGTACTGGCAGTGATACTGGTCCGGAGCGTCCCACGGGGCGCCATGGACTAGCTTCACGGTACGTCCATTGAACGTGAAATCCCGCTGAGCGGGAAGACTCTCGAGATACGCAATATCATCCGTCGCCAATTGTGAACGCAGGCGTGAGCCACTGTGCAGCAGGATTGTCTTCTCGTGGTTCCCTACGATCCCGTGCAGATGGGCGTCCTTGGCCATTTGTATGATCTCGGGGTTGACGCGGTAATCGCTGACCAGATCGCCGAGATGGAAGATCACGTCGCAACCGCGAAGGTACTCCAGAGCGTAGGCCAGCGCCTCGACATGGTTGTGAACGTCGGAGACTACCCCGATCTTCACAGCGCACGCCGCCGGTCTGACTCGTTCCTACGATGTTTAGGCAGATTGAACGTACAGTCGAAGCCACCCACCCTTATATGCCAAGAAGTTTCCTGGCATTGTCGACCATGATCTTCTGGCGAACCTCGGGCTTGAATGGCAGCTCGGCGAATTCAGTGAGATATCGTTCAAGCTGGATCAAAGGCGAATCCGTCCCAAAGAGCACGCGATCTTGCAGGATTCGAGCCGGGATATTGAACGAACTGGGGCGGAAAGTACTTTGGTGCCCACCCAGATAGGTCGATGTAATAGTTGGATTTGTGGCGGCAGACTGCGAGCGCCTCATCCTGCCACGGCCATGATGGATGGGCCCCGATGATTTTCAGCTCTGGAAAGTCAGCCGCAATATCATCCAGGTCCGGAATCGGGCGTGTATACTGGAGCTTGAAGCCAGAGCCGCCCGGGTGCTCGGCGCCCGCGCCCATCATCCCAGTATGGAACAGCACCGGTAGGTTCCGTTTGGCGCACTCCTCCCACACGGGATAGAACATCTTGTCGTTGGCATGCAGCATCTGGCGGCCGGGGTTGATCTCCCCAATCCCCTTCATCCCCAACTCTTCATGGCAGCGCTTCACTTCCTCGACGGCCTTTTTCCCGAACCATGGCTCCACCACACCGAAGGCCATGAGCACATCTGGGAACAGCCGCTGTGCCTCGGCGAGATGATCGTTGGGAACGCTGGGGTTCCCGCTTGACCATTCGTCAGTAGAGTTCATCAAGCATGCCATCATCTGGTGCTCGCGGTACCGGTCGGCCATGACTTCCCAGGGCACCACCTCTTGTTTGCTGCCAAAATAGGCGGCCATCTGCGCCCGACGCGCGCCACCATAACTCATCGTCAGTTCGGTGCGGGGATGGACGTGGATATCGATGCCCTTGAGCTCCAAGATGATTCTCCTCTTCCCTACATCCTCGGGAATCAGTCGGCTGTTTCGGATACGAACACAGGAAACTTGCCGCCCACTTCGAGATCTCGGAAATCCACTCGCATGCGGTCGCCGATCTGAATGCTCGAACCCTCGGCGGGGAAGAGCCGGGCGAAGAGGTGCACACCCTCATCAAGTCGAACCATGCCCAGGAAATACGGCACCGACCCAGTGAGCTCAGGAAAGGTAGCCCGATGGAGCTCACTGAAGGTGTAGACCTCACCGCGCCCTTCAACTCGCTTCCATTCGAGATTGGTCAAGCCGCAGCCCGAGCACATGATTCGCCTGGGGTGAAGAAATCGGCCACACTCCGTGCAATGCTTGAGGCGTAGCTCGTCGGCGTCCACCCCATCCCAGTAACCGGTCGTTTCGGGAGATCCCTCGGCCATGCCTCGGGCGTGATCGCCGATCCTTACCTGGAGGCCGTTGGTCCAGTCAGGCCGCTCCATTGCGCTCATCATTCGCTCCTAATTCACTCGCTCATTGGACAGCAACACGACGGTGTGACAGGCCATCGGTCCGCCGTGGCCGTGGACGAGCGCAACCCGTGCGTTGGGTACCTGCTTCCCGATGGCCTTACCGCGCAGCTGATCGATACTTTCCATCAGGAGGTACTGGCCCTGCGCCGATTGGCCGAAGGATAAGTAGCCGCCGGATGTGTTGAAAGGGCGACCTCCGTCATAGTCGATACCGCCCGATTCCACGAACCGGCCCGCCTCGCCCTGGCTCGCAATAGCCAAACTCCTCCAACGCCATGAGCACGAAGAAGCTGAAGGGGGCCGAGGTCTGTCCGAGATCTACGTCTTTGTTCGAGAGCCCAGACATCGCGTAGGCCTCGCGCGCGGCGACGAGCGCCCCGGTCCGCGTGATGTTTGGCCGGTCCTGGGCGGGATCCACTCCCCACAGCTCCATCCGATCGGTGATCCATTCGTGAGTGATCCGCGCACCGATTCCCGCGATGTAGATAGGATCCGCGCGTTTCTGTTCGGCGAGATCGGACCGAGTCATGACCACTGCCGTGGCGATGCCGCCGGGGAACCAGGGTGCGCAGTCCAGTCGATGCATGGGAGACGCGATCATCGGCGAGTTCAGCACGTCGTCCACCGTGATCGGGCCTTTTGAGTACATCGCGGCGTCTGGCTGGTGGAGCGCCCAGCTGCGGTTCTCAACACACGCTCTGGCTAGCTGCTCGCCGGTGATGCCGGACTCGTACATATAGCGGGTGGCGGCTTGCGCGTAGAGCGCGACCGTGCTCACGCCATACGGCGCCTCGAACTGCGGATCGGCTTCTCCAGCGGCGGAACCGGCAAACCGATCCTCGCGGCTCATCGATATCAGCCCACTCGCGTCGCCGCTGGTGCACAGCGCGTAGTCGATGACACCGGCCTGCAGGGCCATCGCCGCGTACTGCATGGAACCGAGTGCTCCGGCGCCATGGGAGGTAATTTCGCTGGTGAACGTCGGTGAGACCTTCAGCTCGTTCATCACGCGCTGATTGAATTGATAGACATGGTACGAAGACGGAGACCGACCGGTGAAGACCGCGCCCACCTGTTCGCGGGTGATGCCCGCATCCTTCATGGCCGCCGCTGCCGCCTCAACCTGAAGCTGAAGCGGAGTCCGGTAGACACCGTCGCTGGCGCGAGCAATGAGCTTCGCCGATCCGACGATGGCCGATCCGCAAGACTCCAACCCTGTTGCCATCCTTGACCTCACTCGATGTTCATGTCTGTGTGCGCGTTCGGGAGTTCGGGACACAAGAAATCCGTCTGTGCTCGTGGCGCACTCTGCGTAATTCGTCGAAGTCGTCAGAACACGCCCGCCGCGCGCATCCGATCGATGGCAGCGGTGTCGTACCCCGCGGTCTTCAGAACCTCTTCCGTGTGTTCCCCCAGTGCCGGTGGGTGAATCGGATGAGGCGCTGGAGTTTCGGAGTACCCGATGGCGCTTGCAACGGTCCGCAGCGCCGGCCGATCGGCCCGGTCGATCGTGATCTCCATCCCCATGTGTTTGATCTGCGGGTCTTCAAAGACCTCTTGCAAGTTATAAATCGGGGCGCAGGGAACGTCGTGCTCAAATCAACCGGCTCAGCCACTCAGACCGTGGGGCCGAAGCGAATATCGGCGCGAGCTCATCGTGCAGCTCGTCGTAATGGACACGTCGATCAGCCTGAGTACGGTACCGAGGGTCATCGATCAGCTCCGAGCGTCCGACCGCAGTGGCGAGTCCCTGCCAGAATTTTTGCGGCGATGACAGGTGGATGGTGAAGGGCAGCCCGTCGCCAGCACTCCAGGCGTAGGTTTGCGAGGACATCGGGCGGCTCCGTGGACCCCGCGGCGGGTTGCCGGCCAGCGCTTCAGTGGCTGGCGCAACCAGGAAGCCCAGCGTTGCTGCCACGAGTGAGGTGTCAACTCGCTGACCGTGTCCGGTCCGATCCCGAGCGACGAGTGCGCCGAGGATACCGGTAAGCCCCAAACACCCCAGCCAAGCTATCGGAGAAATTGGGGCCGACCGGCTATGGTGCCTCCCGCTCCGTGAGCATGCTCACCAGTCCGCTCATCGCCTGGCCGACCCCATCGTAGGCGGGTCGCTTCGAGTAGGGCCCGCTATCCCCGAATCCGGTCAGTGCGCAATACACGAGTCGCTGATTGATGGCTCTGAGCTGTTCGTATCCGATACCCAGGCGATCCATAACGCCCGGCCGCATGTTCTCCAACAGCACGTCCGCGCTGGCGGCCAAGCGGCGAATCACCTCCGGGCCGTCTGGTGAACGCAGGTTCAAGGTGATGCTCTTCTTGCCGCGGTTGTAAGCCCAGAACGTGGGCTGCTCGCCGCCTCGTTGCCACCCCCGGAACGGATCGCCGCCCTCGGGATTCTCGACCTTGATGACCTCCGCACCCAGATCCGCCAGGAGCCCGCCGGCGTACGGACCAGCAATGAAGCTCGCGACTTCTAGCACGCGGATTCCATCCAGGGCTCCAGTCATGACCGTCCTCTCCGTCCGGTGCAGAATAAATCGGGCGATGGGCACCTGAGCCTCGGCTACTCATACGAGATCCCAACGGCGTCGGCGTCTTTCGTTTGCCATCGCGGGCGCAATAGTCGGCCTGGAAGCCGGGTACACAGAAGCATCAATCCGGTCAGAGCCATTGACACCAACGAGATCACCGCGGCTGTCGTAGGCGCCGCCGCGTTTTCCAGCGTGACCCACAGAAGAATCGGCAGCGTGATCGATTCCGGGGAGTACAACATCACCGACGCTGTGGCCTCGTGCGATGCCAGCACCACCGCGTACATGAATGCCGCGAAGAGTGGGTTCGCCATGATTGGGACGTCCACATCCATGATGATTCGGCCGGTGCGGGCTCCGGCCACCATGGCAGCCTCGCGAAGCTCATGCCCCAGCTGGATGTAGCTTGCGCTCACCGAGCTATACACAATTGGCAGATATTTCGTGACCGCGGCGATGATCAGGATGAGCAAGGTCCCATAGATCGGCAACGGGACGAGAAAGTATGCCCACAGGAGGCCGATACCCAGGACGACCGCGGGGAGTGCAATTGGCACTCGAATGAGCGAGTCGAGCCAGCCGGCGCTGAAGTGCGCCGGGCGCACGCCGTGAACGCTAACGGCCGTCAGGACGCTGATGACCACCAGGATCGCCGCCCCTGACAGCCCGACCTTCATTGAATTCGTTATCGACGAGACGAGGTTTGGCGAAGTGAAGACGGTGACGAAGTTACCGAAAGTCAGGATGCTCGGATCAAGGTGAAGGCCAGCAGTGTAGCGGGAGAGCGAAGTGAAGATGAGCGCCGCGAACGGCACGATACACGTGATGATGATGTAAATCAGTGCCGCCATCGAGATGGGACCCCGGAGTCGAGCCAGCCGCATTCGGGTCCTGGCTTCGACCCTTGCCGCCGACGGATACGTAGCGCCGAGCATCTCCGACTATCCGTTTTTGTAGGAACAGACACGCGCTCACCATGATGATCAGCGTGAAGCCGATCACGGCGCTGTCCTGCCAGCGAGAAGGGGTGTACTGGAGGTTCTTATCGACCTCCACGGCCAGCAGACTGATGCCGTTGCTGCCCGTGAGGATGGCAGGAATGGCAAACATCTCGAGACCGAGCACGAATGTTGTGATGGCCACGCCGATGATCGCCGGTCGGGCCAGTGGCAAACTCACGGTGGTGGCGATCTGCCAGGTGGAGGCCCCAGCTACGTTCGCCGCCTCCTCGCGAGCGTTGTCAAAATTCAGGAACGCCCGGCTCGACAAAGGCAAAGACGAACGGCGCGATGTGCGAGACGATGACGAACACAAGCCCACCAAAGGTGTAGACGTCCACCCAGCTATTTCCCGTCAGCGCCAGCGGGACAGCGTTCAAGAGACCTACTCGGGGGGAGCCGAGCGTAATCCACGCGGCCGCGACGACGAACGGTGAGACCATGATGTTGCCGTAGAGACATAGGCGGATGAATCGCTTGTGCTTAATGTCAGTCCGCCCGAGCAGGAACGCGAGCGCAGATCCCAGACCGACGGCGCCCACTGTGACCGCGAATGACAGTGACACGCTGTTCCATAAACTGTGCAAGAATGAGGGGCTCAGCAGGACCCGCGGCCAGTTGGCGACCGTGAAAAAACCACCCGGGCGGATGATGGAGCCCGACCAGAACGAGCCGAACAACGTGCCAATCACAGGGATGAGCGCCAGTACGGCAAGCAGGATGGCGACCACGACAATGAGAATCGTCTCGTCACGAATGAGCCGCCGTGATCGTGATATTGAAGCGCGGCCGCGCGATCGAGCTAGCGGGGTAGCGATATCGAGTTGACTCATTTATTCATCCGCCAAGTCGTCAGAGATCTCGGCCGGCAGCAATACGACATCGTGATACGCAACCGAGAGCTCAACGGTCTGACCGACCTCCTCCCTAATGGGGTCCATGGACAGGAACTCGAGCGAGAAGGGGACGATCCCGGAAGCTAGGTTGACCCGATATCGCCAGATTTCACCGAGGAAGGTGGCTCGCTCAAGCGTGCCGCGCACGTGGTTCGCGCCTGACGCTGATGTCTGCGCAGACCGAACCTGACTTGGCCGAATCCCGATACGGACATCATCACCGAAGGATGGAGTCAGAGCTCCGTTCGATCGAGACAACACACTCAGTGCTCCGTCCGCGACCTTGACCTGGACTATGTCACCGTCGACAGCGGTCACCACCCCGTTGAAGACATTCACATCGCCTAGGAACTGCGCAACGAACGAGTTGCGGGGTCTCGTATACAGATCGATCGGCGCCCCTTCCTGGACGACGACTCCTTCATTCATCACAATGACCCGCTCTGCCATTACAAGCGCGTCGAGCCGGTCATGTGTCACGTAGATGCCCGGCGACTCCGAGCTTCTTGGTGAGATCCCGAATCAGTACGCGCATAGAGTCACGCAGGCGCGCATCCAGATTGCTTAAAGGCTCATCAAAAAGGATGAGTGCTGGCTCAGCTACTAGTGCCCGCGCCAGCGCCACGCGTTGCTGTTGCCCACCACTGAGCTGATGCGGATAGGCGTCAACCTTCTCAGAGAGCTCGAGCAGCGCGAGTATCTCCTGCACCCGGTACTTGATCGCGCCTCCTGGAAGTCGCTGTATCTTTAGCGCGTACGCAACGTTGTCAAATACGGTCATATGCGGCCAAAGCGCGTATGACTGAAATACCATCCCGATGTTTCGTTCAGACGGCGGCACCGAGTCCTTGGGCGTGCTCACAACGATGTCGGCCAGACGGATTTCTCCGTCAGTCACAGACTCCAGACCGGCGATGCAGCGCAGGGCAGTCGTTTTCCCTGAACCGCTGGGCCCAAGGATTGCCACGAACTCCCCATCGCCGATCTCAAAGCTGATTCCGTCGAGTGCGTGCGTTCGGGACTGCGGATACTGTTTGACGACGTTGGAGACGCTGACCAGCATGGATTGCCGCCTACTTGCCGAGCACGACTTTGTTGAACTCGGCGATGTATGCCGTGCGCTCTTCATCCGACGGGATGTTCTTGATGGTCACCATCCCCTTCGGCCCCTCATACCACGGTAGCTTGGTTACAGCCCGACCGTCGATCGCCTTCGGGTTCGCCGGGACCTGGCCGATCTTGGTGGCGATCAGCGATTGGGACTCGGCGCTGGTGAGCCACTCGAGGAGCAATCGACCCGCTGCGGAGCGCTTTGCCTGCTTCACCAGTCCTACCGTGCTGTAACTGGCCGGGGCTGGATTTGCGTACACGTAGGCAATCGGCGCACCCTGCGCGATGATTGGGTCCAGGGTGAAGTCGGCAGTCCAGCCCGCCACAATCTCACCTGCCGCTACCGCGTTACCGACCGGCCCGCTGCTCTGATACATCTTGGGTTTTAGGGCGGCCAGACGCTTGAGGTACACATCGGACCAGGTGGCGGCGCCGAAATGGTCGCGCATCGTCATCTGGGCATTCACGGCGCCACCAACGACATTGGGATCGCTCATCCCGAATTTGTCGGTCCATTTAGGATCAAACACCGTTGACCAGTCACGCAGCTTCTGGCCATCTTCCGCTGTGACGAGGTTGGTGTTGTAAAGGAAGACCAGGCTGCCGGCGCTGATCGATACGCCCCAGGGCTGGTTTGCCGTTCCGGTCCGTCGAGTACTCCGTCGCGACAGCTACCGGGGTGTACGGCTCGATATAGCCCTGATCGATGAGCTGCTTGAAGGTTCCTGGGTCGCTGAGCGAAATGACGTCCGGCGGATCCCCACGCTGCAGGTCCGCGTAGAACCGCTCAACGAGCGGCGCGGCGGTAAGTTGGAGCATCGTCACCGGAACCCCGTACTGGGCGGTGAACGTTTCGAACACACTGGGCAACGTTTGATCCAGGACGGGGGTGAAGTACTTCACGCCACCTTCCGCCTTCGCTGCGGCAGCAAGAGCGGCTATGTCGGTCGTGCTGGCGGCGGCCGGCTTCGCCGCCGCGGGTGGGGCGCTCACTGCAGTTGGTGCAGGTGCCGATGTGTCCGCCTTTGGTGGAGCTGCCGCCGTTGGTATGCTCGGCGGCACCGTCGCAGCCGGGGCAGCCCCACCTGAACACGCCGTGGCGAATACCAGAACGAGTAGCGTTGCCAGATAACGTCCGTGTCGCCCGGCCGCCGTTGACCGCGCAGAAGTCTTGAGCATGTCTACCCTCGTTTCTCCTTGTGAACCGTGGCGGCCGGTCACGAAGCCGCGGCCTGACCCCGCCGTAAGCTGGCGGGTTTGAGCGGATCTGTCTCTACGTTGTAGGCGCCAATCTCCGGCTCGCTGTACCCGAGCTCGCGGAGGAGCGCATCGGTGTCATCCCCGAGGAGCGGGGCGGGGGCTCGAACGCCGGCCGGGGTCTCGCTCAAATTGACGCCACTCCCAACCATTGCCTCGTCCTGCCCGAACGGATTCTGGATGTGGGCAAGCATGCCCAGCTCCTGAACCAGCGGATCGTGGAACACATCGCCCAGCATGTTGACCGGAGCACATGGAACGTCGTGTTCATCCAGGCGTGCTAACCAGTAGTCGCGCGATTGCGTCTTGACGTGCTCGGCCAGCACTGCATGGAGCTGCTCGTAATTCTTCTCGCGCCCGTCTTTGTCCTGGAAGCGCGGGTCCTCGCGTAACTGCTCTTGCTCCAGCGCAGCTGTCACTGAGAACCACGTCTTCGGCGGCGAGGGCGGCACGTGGATGGCCATGGGTAGGTCATCGCCGCAGATGAAGAGGAAACCCGCGGTGCGTAGCGACGCCGAGGGGCGACCGGCTCGCTCAGCATTGAACTGGGCCGCGAAGTTGGAGCCCGAAAATGCGATCGATGCCTGGAGCAGCGAAGTCGACACGTACTGGCCGCGCCCCGTTCGCTCTCGTGCTATCAATGCGCCCAGGACGCCGTAACATGCATACAGTCCGGCGAGCTGGTCTGATAGCAACGAACGAATGCGCACGGGTTTGTCAAAGTCTGTCGTGATGAGGCTCAGGAGTCCTGAGAGCGCTTGCGCGGTGGTATCAAACGCGGGGCGGTCCAACGTGCGGCCCTGCTCGCCGAGGCCGCTGAGCGAACAATAGACCAGTCGGGGAAACCGCTCTCGAAGCTGCTCGTAGCCAATCCCCAGTTTCAGCCGTGACCGCGGTCGTATGCTCGTCACAAGTGCGTCAGATGTCGCCAGCAGTCGATCGAAGATCTCGGATCCGCGACTGGCGTTAAAATCCAGAAACAGGCTCTTCTTGTTCCGATTGATCGCTGCGAATCCGGTGCTGTAGCCGGTGTCGTTTTCTCTGAAGCGATTAGGATCTCCCAGTGGCGGGGCCTCCACTTTGATCACCTCGGCACCGAGATCGGAGAGCAGCATGGTCGAGTACGGACCTGCCACAAAGCTGGTCATGTCGAGAACCCGGATGCCGCTGAGAGCACCTTCCATATCAGGAAGCCCGCGCCTGACAACGTCGAGGATCGACTACCCCCAACGGTCCCACTAGCCGAATCAGAGACATCACTGTTCCTCCTTCATGACCGCGTCAATCACCGTGAACCGACTTGTGAGATCTGGATCAATCGATCGAGGCCTCTTCCGTGGATGGCGGGTAATTGCCCCGAAATCCGAGCTCCTGCGAGATAGCGACCGCGGCGGCTCGAACGTGCCCCTCAAATCGATCCATGGCGTCATTCGTCAGCCGCTCGCCCGGACCAACGAGTGCGAGGGCCCCGCACAGGTCACCTGAATCATCGAACAGACCTGCAGCCATTGATCCGCTCCCCGGAACGCGCTCGCCCCACGTGCGAACGAAGCCGGATGCGCGGATTGACCCAAGGTCGCAATTGAGTTGAGCAATCCGTGCTGAATCGTGCAGCCTCACGGCCTCGTCCATGACCTGCTGCGCCAGACTCGGAGGCATGAATGCGAGCATCACGCGATTGGTGGCTCCTAGTGCCGCCACGGGAAACCCATCACCCACGCGCACGACGTACCGCAGAGGATCATCGCTTTCTACGCGGGCGAGAACTACATTCGTCGCCCCGACCGGAGCGCTCAGCACAGCGGTTTCATTCGTAAGATCTCGGAGCTGTTTCAGATATGGCAGGACTAGAGACGGCAGGTCGAACGAGTCTCGTTGGGCGCTAGCCAGGGCTAGGAGCTGCGATCCGAGGCGGTATCTCCGAGTCAACGGATCCTGGGCCACCACGCGATGCTTGAGCATCGTGGACAGGATTCGGCTGGCCGAGCTTGCGCTGCAGCGCGCACGGAGCGTCAACTGTTGCAGAGTCGGCGGCTCATTGGTGTCCGCCAGCGCGAGCAACAAGAGCATCGCCCGCTCCACGCTCTGGACGTTGCCGCCCATGTGAGCCTCAAGGCTTGGTGCCAGAGGCCACGAGGCGCTGCCGTCGGTACCGTTGCTGGGCGGCCGACTCAAACTGGAACACCCAGGAGCTTGGATGCATTGTCGAGCATAATTTTCTGGCGGACTTCGGGCTTGAGCGGTATCGACTCAAACTCCTCAAGCCAACGGTCCGTGGAGATCGCGGGCCAGTCGGAGCCGAAGAGACATTTGTCCTGCAGAATCGACCCTGCGTAGTGAACGAGCTCCTCGGGGAAGTACTTGGGCGCCCAGCCCGAGAGATCGATAAAGAAGTTCGATTTGTGCCGAGCAATGGCCAGGCTCTCGTCCTGCCACGGCCAGGACGGGTGCGCGCCGATGACTTTGAGCTCCGGGATATCGGCCACAATGTCATCCAGATATGGGATCGGTTGCCCGTATTTGAGCTTATAGCCCATCCCGCCCGGCGGTGCCCGCGCCAGCACCCATCATGCCGCCGTGGAAGAGAACGACTAGACCGTGTCGAGCTGCTTCCTCCCACAATGGATAGAACTCGGGCTCATTGGGAAAGAAATGCTGCCGCCCAGGGTTGAGCTCACCAATCCCCTTCAGTCCGAGCTCCTCCGCGCAACGACGAATCTCGTCTTTCGCGAGCTTGCCCTGACGCGGGTCGATTGCGCCCATTCCCATAAACACATCAGGGTGTTTGCGTACCGCATCGGCAATGTGATCGTTAGGAACGGGTTGGACACCCGAGGTGGTGACGTCCGTGCTGTTCACCAGGACCGCCATCATCTGGCGAGCTCGATATTGGTCCGCGAGCTCGTTAACTGATGTCGCCGAACGCTCGTGTCCGAAATACTTGGCCATTTGTTCGGCGCGCGGGCCTTTGGCGGCGATTGCCAATACATCGTTGAGATGGACGTGGACGTCGATCGCCTGAATTGCCACCAACTACCCCCTGAGCATGTCCGTACCGCGTTGCGGGACATTATTGCGGAATGCGCAAAGGCTAGCCCCAGGTTTAAGGAGATGTCAAGAATTAGTTGCCGCTGAGCCGGTCAACGCAACTATATTGTTCGCTTGGTATGTGCCGGTGGAACCCAGTTGGTCCAGAACCGCGTTGGGCCATTTCAGGGAAGCGCGCTCGTTCGATTTGGCAGTGGCCCGTGTTTTTGGGAAGTTCAAGCTGACGGGTCGTGGAGCCACGCTCCACGATAGGGGCGCATGTGTCCAAGATCATGAAGTGGCTCCTAACCCGATGAGATCGTCGGTACGTCGCGGGTCGCGGCGCAGTTCGGCCACGAGGTGGGCGGCTTCGGACTTGGCTTCCCGCTCGCAGCGCGCGTTGGATGGGTTCGGCTCGCCCCGGCGCATCTGCACAAGATGCTGGACCTCGTGCAGGCTCGTCTCGGCCAGCTCCCAGAACGCCTCGCGGCCAACCGCCAGGTTCACCGTGGACAGGTCGCACGTGCAGGTGAAGCCGTTCCAGTCGGGGCGATGGTCCGAATTGGAGTAAGTCCGCCGCAAAGACAAGAGACGTCGAAGTTCGAATGGCCAAGCAATAGTCATCCCGATGCATATTGCCCGGTAAATGAAAACCGTGGTCGGCCGTTCCGTTCCAGGTGGCGGTAGCGCTGTAAACGGAGCGGGCGCGTGGCTGTCAAGTCTCGGAGTGCTGCCAGCAGTGGTGCCGATAACCACGTCCTTGGGTCATTATCTGGAACCAGAGGGATTGACTCAGAGAGCAAGCCCAAAGCCCCTCGTTCCTATCGACGTAGCCGGCCGCGCGGCGGTACAGCGCGGGTCGATCCACGCCATGAGCGAGCAGCCCGCCGGCCGCCGCCAGTGGGCGGTTCGCCGAGCTCATCGGCAGCCGATGCCGCCGGGCCAGCCCGCCCACTCTGGACGCACTGCTCACCAGCACGGGGTTGTCGATCAGGAAGAGCCCGTTAACCCGTTCCGCCGCCGCAAGTTCGAGGGCCTTGCAGCTCGACAGTACGCCAAGACCGGCCAGGGCCATACCTGCCCGAAGGAAATCGCGCCGCTCTAGGGATTGGAACGAGATCACTGGATCAGTTCAGTCGCCTGGTTCACCACGGATGCGGGTATCGTGAGTCCGAGGGCCTGGGCGGTCTTGAGATTGATGACCAGGTCGAACTCGGTGGGCTGCTCCACCGGCATCTCCGCGGGATCGGCGCCCTTGAGGATCCCGTCGGCATACGTGGCGACACGGCGGAATTGGGCGAGCCGCTTGGGCCCGTAGGAAATCAGCCCGCCCGCGTCGGGAAAGATGCGGTCTTGAGCCAGCACGGGCAGCCGGTGCGCTCTGGCGAATTCAACGATCCGCCCCACCTCACCGGCGAAAAGTGGTGACCCGCTCACCAGGAGTGCTTCGGCATGGTCCTCGACGGCCATCTCCAAGGCGGCTGCGAGATCGGCGGCGGTGATAATGTCCGGCGCCATGAGCTGCACGCCGAGCGACTGGGCGGCCTGCTCCACCTCCTGAAGACCGCCGGTAGACTGGGATGCGATCGCGTTGGTGAGAAACATGACCCGCGAGGCGCTCGGTGCGAGCTCCCGCAGCATCTGCAGGCGTTTCCCCATGGCCTGCGGCGTCTGGGCGCTCATCCCGGTTATGTTCCCGCCGGGCCGGGCCAGGCTGGCGACAAACCCAGTTCGGACTGGATCGGGCGCGGCGGCGAAGACGATCGGGATCGTGCGCGTGGCACCCACTACCGCCTGGGTGTACAACGTCCCGGCCGACACAATCAGGTCCACCGGGAGAGCCACCAGCTCAGCGACCATGGCTGGAACCTGCTCCGACGACTCCGCCAGGCGTACCTCGATCGCGATGTTCTGGCCCTCCGTGTACCCCAGATCGCGCAGGCCTACGCGGAATGCCTCGAGCTCGGCTGTCGGCGCAGCGCTTGGCGCCAGGTACCCGATCCGAGGAACCTTCGTCCCGCCGGATGCGGACTGTCCTTGGAGCGACACAATTCCACAGCCAGAGAACAAATTAAGGCTCGCGAGGGCCAGGCCGCCCCGCAGGAAATCGCGCCGCTGTAGAGGGTGGAACAAGGTCACTGGATGATCTCGGTCGCCTCGGCCAAGATCGACGGAGGAATCGTCAGACCCAGCGCCTGTGCGGTCGTGAGATTGATCACCAGGTCGAATTTCTCCGGCCGCTCCACCGGTAGCTCCGCGGGATTGGCGCCCTTCAGAATCTTGTCCACATAGATCGCAGCGCGGCGCTCCAGGGCGGGACGACTTGCCCCGTAGGCGATCAGTCCACCGGCCGCCACAGATTCCCGAGTGGTCCAGATCATTGGCAACCGGTGCGCACGCGCCAGCCCGCCGACACGCGCCACGTTGCTAAGCAGCACAGCGCTGTCCAGTGGGGACAGTGCATCCACCCGCTCCTGCACCGCTCGCTCGAACGCGCCCTCCATGGTCGGCGGGCTCACGCACCTCCAGAGGCACCAGCTTCAGCCCCAGGGGGCCGGCCGCGGCCTCCACTACCTGCAACTGGGCGGGGGTGAAGGGGGAGTGCAGGGTTCCAGATAACGCCTACGCGTGACACCGACGGGAGTGCCGTTCGCAGGACTTCCAACCGCTTCCCAATCAGCTCGCGGGCGATGCTGGTCTGCCCGGTGACGTTGCCTCCTGGCCGTGCCAGACTGGCCACAAAGCCGGCCTCGACCGGGTCCTCCGTCTGTGCCATCACAATGGGGATGGTGCTGGTGGCACGCATCGCTTCCCGGAAGGGCTTCCCCCGGAGGCCACGATCACGTCGACGGGTATGCTCACGAGCTCGGCGGCCAGCCCGGGGAGGCGATCGACCTGTCCGTCGGCGGGTCGCCACTCCACGGTGACCGTGCTGCCCTCAACGTACCCCGAGCTCTGCCAGGCCCTCCCGAAAGGCGTCGGCCCATTCCTGTCCGCCGTTCCACAGGTAGCCGATACGAGGCGTCCGAACCGTCTGCTGGGACCGGGGCGATACCAACCCGCAGCCGGCCAGCAGACCGAGGCCGGCCAGGGACAGGCCACCCCTCAGTAAGCGGCGACGGGTGCTGGATGGCCCGAGTTGGCGTCATGATGGCGCTAGTGTACGCCCGCG
>CAVXYC010000007.1:0-174068 GCA_963765765.1 uncultured Chloroflexia bacterium
TATTTCCCGGTAAATGAAAATCGGGTGACGGGCCTGCCCTTCGCGGTAACCGTGACGTTGTAGCGACACCAAGACGACTGGGCTTCGTGAATGGCGGACTCAGCGATCACACCATAGCCTCCTTGTCAAGTCTGCTGGCCTGACCGGAAACGGTTCCGATAACCACGTCAATGGTGACTTATCTGGAACCAGGGAGATTTGAACCAGCCTCGAGTTGGCCCGGTTCGTTCCGATAATGGCCGTTATCGGAACATCGACCGCCCCGGGTGACTACTGGATGACTTCGGTTGCTTGCAGGAGGACCGACTGCGGGATGGTCAGCCCCAGGGCCTGCGCTGTTTTGAGATTGATGATGAAGTCAAAATCCGTGGGCCGCTCCATCGGCAGGTCGCCGGGTCGGGCACCTCGCAGGATTTTGTCCACGTACGGTGCTGCACTCCGGTAGATCGCGGCTCGACTCGAGCCATATGTCAGCAAGCCTCCCGCCCGAGCGAACTCCGGAACTTCCGCGATCGACGGCAGCCGATACTGGAGCGCTAACTCGGCGATGCGTTCCACGCAGAGTCGAACCTGGCGTTGCGGAGAATATTGAGGGCATCAGCGCCGGCTGTGGACATGGCCGCGAACGCGTCGTCGAGGCCGCTGATGTTCGGCATGGCGACCACGTGAAGGTGTACCCCGGGCCGGGCGCGGCCTCCTGGAGCGCCCGCACGCGTCGCACATCCGAAGCCGAAGGGTTCTCTGCGCTGCCTGGACGGAGCACGGCTACACGGGAGGCGTGCGGGACCGCTTCCTTCAATAGTTGCAGCTGCTTGCCTACCAGTTGCGGCCCGCTTATGCCGGCCGTCCCCGTGATGTTCCCGCCGGGCCGCGCGATGTTGTCGACGAGCCCGATCTCGATTGCATCCTCGCTGACCAGGATCGCCACGAGCGGGACGGTGGCGGTCACCTGCTTGGCGGCGAGGATCCCGTCGACGACGCCACTACAATCAGCTCGACCTTCTGCTGGACGAGCTCGGTCGCGAGCGCCCGATACCGTTCGGTGTCTCCTCGGTCCAGCGGGACTCCACGGCGAGGTTCGGCCCTCCACCCAGCCCAGCTCCCGCATTCCATCCAAGAACGCGTTCCAACGCCCGCCAGGCGCGTCGCCGAGGACCCCGATCAGGCGCACCCGCTCGGACGTTGGGGCCTGGGGAGGGAGCAGTCCGCAGCCGGCCAGCAGACCGAGGCTGGCCACGGACAGGCCAGCCCTCAGGAATCGGCGACGGGTGCTCGATGGTTCGAGTGGCGTCATGATGGCGCTAGTGTACGCCCGCGTGGTGCTACAAGGCAGTGACGGTGTCGTCAGCAAGGACCAAAGATGTGAAACCGAGTCTGGGCTGCCCTTCTTTCGCTGAGTCCTAGGCAGGCACGGGCCGACAATGGGTTATCGGCCCGTGCGCTTCCCAAGAGGCGCGCGTCCTCATGCATCTGATGCGCGCCGGCCCGCCCACGAGGTTGGCGATGGGCCCTCGTCGTCAAGGACGGGCGATCCGGCACCAATTCGGTACGATTCCGAGCGCCGACTCTGTCCCGAGGACGTTTCGACAGGCTCGGGGATTCTGAAGCGGCAGGTCGTTAAGATCGCGCTGACCGCCAATACTCACGGGAACCCGATCTCAGTGCGGGGAGCACCGGCATGACCGAGTATCTCTTCGACAACGCGGCGCCCGAGGTGGCCCGGCGAATTGACGCCCTGGCCTCGCTCTACGACCCGATCACCGCGCGGCATCTCGAGGCGCGCGGTGTGGCCGATGGCTGGCACTGCCTGGAAGTCGGGGGCGGCTCCGGCTCGGTGGCCGCCTGGCTCGCCCGGCGGGTGGGGCCGACCGCAGGGTCGTCGTCACGGACATCGACCCGCGGCATCTGGAGGCGCTGCAGGGGCGGCCTCGCGAACGTCGAAGTGCAGCGCCACGATGTCACCGCGGACTCGCTGGAGGACGGCGCCTTCGACCTGGTGCACGCGCGGCTCGTCCTTGGACACGTGCCGGCCCGGCGCGAGGCGCTCGGCCGGATGGCCGCGGCGCTGCCGGCCGGGCGGGTGGCTGGTGGCCGAGGATTTCGACCTGCGCTTCGCCGACCCGACCTGGGCCACCGAGGCCGGGCGTTCGCCGCGCTCTATGCGAAGATGCAGGACGCGCTGATCCGACTCCTGGAATCGCGCGGCGCGGACCCCGAGTGGGGTCGCCAGCTCCCGGCGGCCCTGCGCACCGTGGGAATGTGGGACGTCGGGGCGGAGGGGCGCATCGCGCTCGCGCCGGGCAGGTCGCCCTCGGCCGGGCTCTATCGGGCGAATATCGAGCAGGTCCGGGCGGAGGCGGTGCGGGCGGGACTCATCGCCGACGAGGAGGTGGACGAGCTGCTCGACGGCCTGGACGATTCGAACATCGCAGGGAGCACCCGTGTGATGATCAGCGCGTGGGGCCGACGACCGCCCGGCGGGACACGGTGGCGGCGGATGCTGCACCCCCGGTGCTGGTATGCGAGTACGGGAACCGCGAAGGATCGTCTGATAAGGCGGATTATCGGAAGTTCCAACTCTTGGAGGTCTGCTAGGAGGAGCCGCGGCGGCTGCATGTTGACAGTCCTGCGATGACCGCCAATACTCACGGGAACTTGATCTTCGGGAGGCTGGGCATGGCCACCTTTGTCCTCGTCCATGGCTCGTTTGGTGGCGGCTGGTGCTGGAAAAAGCTCGTGCCGCAGCTTCGCAATGCGGGGCACGAGGTGTACGCTCCCACGCTCAGTGGCCTGCTCCAGAGAGCAGAATCGGGCATCGTCAGTCCGATCGCCTGAGCTGTTCTAAGATTGATGGTGAAATCGAATGTACTGTGCTGCTCAACAGGAAGGTCCGCAGGCGTAGCACAATGTCTCAGCTCCAAGACGTACGCAGGCGAGATTTCCTGAGAGTCAGTCTGGCCGCGGCGACTGGCTTGCTGGCTGGCTGCGGGCTGGTATCACCACTCTCCTCGCCGCGCCAGCCGGCGAGAGTCCATCGCTTGGGCTGGCTGTCCGGCGGCGGGGCGGACACGAATACGCCATCGCTCGAAGCCTTCCGACTGGGGATGCGCGACCAGGGCTACGTCGAGGGCCGCGACTTCACCCTGGAGACGCGCTGGGCCATGGGGCAGCTCGTTCGCCTTCCCGAGCTGGCCGCCGAGCTCGTGGGCATGCCCGTCGACGTGATCGTGACCGCCGGGGCCGGCCCTATCCGCGCCGCGATGCGTGCAACCACTAGCATCCCCATCGTGATGGCAGAGACGAACGACCCGGTGGAGGACGGCTTGGTGGCCAGTCTCGCACGGCCGGGAGGGAACGTCACCGGGCAGACCAGCATTGCCCGCGAGCTGATCGGGAAGCGACTGGAAGTCCTGCGAAGGACACTCCCGTCCGCGTCACGAGTGGGCGTTTTCTGGAACCCCGAAGCCAACCAGGCCGGCCAGTTGCAGATAGCGGAGGCCGCGGCCGGCCCCCTGGGGCTGACGCTGGTGCCGCTGGAGGTGCGTGAGCCCACCGCCATCGAGGGCGCGTTCCAGCGGGCGGTGCAGGAGCGGGTGGATGCGCTGACCCTGGTAGACAATCTCGTGCTCTCGAGCAATGTGGCGCGTGTGGGCGGGCGGGCGCTTGCGCACCGGTTGCCGATGGTGTCGACCGTCCAATTTGTTGAGGCCGGCGGACTGATCGCCTACGGGGCGAGCTTTGAGGAGCTGTTCCGCCGCTCGGCGTCGTACGTGGACAGGATCCTGAAGGGCGCCAATCCGGGCGATCTGCCCGTGGAGCGGCCGGAGAAATTTGACCTGGTGATCAATCTCACCACCGCACAGGTGCTGGGCCTAACAATTCCTCAGTCGGTCCTTGCCGAGGCGACGGAGATCATCCAGTAACCCCACGAGTCTTTCTTTCTACGTCTCTTTGCTCGTTCAGCTAGGTTGGCTCGTTCCGATAATGGGGGTTACCGGAACTTCAAAAGCATCACCTATCTGACCGCTGCTGGGTCGCAGGTTATTGCTCCACCCAGCCGAGAGCCGTCACGCCGAATCCAGCCAGAAAGGCGTCCGGGTGGTTCCCCCAAGCCTGAACTTCCGCTGCAAGGAGGTCCATCCTGTCCCGATCAGCCCAGCCCTGAGTGGTCACGAGCTCGATGAACGCGGGCGTCGTGATCTGCTCAACAAACCAGGCCGCGAAGTCGTGGGTGTGCTCGTCGGTCCCGTACACGCCGATGCACCCGAGACTGGCCCCTGCGACCGGACGCGCAAACCCGGCTTCGCGGAGAAGTCGGCGGTGGTGCCGTGGGCGGTACGGATCTCCCCCGTGGTGTTCCACGGCGCGGCGAAAAATGCGCTCGACCTCTACAAGGCGCGGTGTGCTCGGCTCCCACAGCCACGTTCCCATGTCGTCGTCGGCAATGCCGACTACCCCGCCAGGGCGAAGTACCCGACGCATCTCCTGAACCGCCCGTGACGGATTAGCAAGGTGCACAAGCAAGTTGTGGGCGAAGACGGCGTCCATGCTCCCGTCAGGGAAAGGAAGCTCGTATACCGAGCCGCGCTCGAGTCGCAGATTCGAAATGCCCTGACGCGCCGCCAATGCTCCAGCGCGCTCGAGCTGTTCAGCCTGCAGGTCCAGTCCGATCACCTCACCCGGAGCAACCAGCGTCGCCAGTCCGACCGTGATGGAGCCGGGGCCGCAGCCGCAATCGAGCAGGCGCATGCCAGGGCTGAGATGTGGGGCCAGGAAGCCCGCGGAGGTTTCGGCAGTGCGGCGCTCGAGCCGTCGCTGTTCGGCGGCGGTGGTCGAGTGCACATACCGAAGCTTGCGCCCGTCGGGCGAACCTTCGTCCGATATGGACTTTGATCGGCTCATTGCACCCTCCCCCAATCACCATCGCTGGGTCACTCGGATGGACCCCAGCATAGCTCACGGGCGATCGCAAGGGTCAACTTCACCAAATGGTCGTCCATCGTGGTCGGCCGGGCCCTTCCGATAATCTGGAGGTATCGGAACGAGCCGTTTCCAGTAAACCGGTTGTGGACTCTGCCCTGATGTTGACAGGCCAGTGCTGATCGCCAATACTCTCGGAGACCGGCGGCGCCGCGGTAAATGACGATTGCCGAACGGACAGCATGACGAGCGATTGCCGCGGCTACGAGTCAGATTGACGAACTCGCCAACCATCTATCGAGAAGGGCGCCATCGCCGAAGATCTGCAAGCGCTCATGGTGGGGCTTGCGCCTCCCGTACAGCAGCAACAGCATGTTGGAAGCGGTAGCCCGTACTGCCACATCGCCCTTCGCGTGGCCATGCTCCCAGCTAAACCCATCGGGATTCAACTGAATCAGCCACTCGCCATCGGCATCGGTGCAATGAAAGTGCAGAGTCTCGCCGGCACCCTTTAGGTTCTTGATGACGGGTGAGAAGGTTGCGAAGGGAAGGTTTTCCAGGAATTCGTCGACGCCGTCTACGGCCACCACTGCATCAAACTCCGGCTCCAACCCGAGCGCCAGCTCGGCATCGGCCCGGTGTACCGCGGTCTCGTGGAGTTGGCGACGTGACCAGAACCTGGCGTGCTGGTCAGCACCCCAGGACCACGTGGGTTGATCGGGATCGGCCTTCCGTAACGCGTCCTGGAGTGCCTTACCGCCGGACCTGAACCAGCCCACGATCTCGCTCGGCTCGTCCGGAAAGCGCAAGTCCAGATCCCCATGACTTAGTCGGCGAGTCATGCCCTCCGCGACCATCCGGCCCGACCAGCGATGAATCCCACCCACGTGCTTCACCAGACCGGCCAGGTCCCACGGCGGGCATGATGGTACGGTTGCCGCCAGATCCGCCCTGTCAAGGACAGTCGCGAAGCGCTCCAGCTCGGCTGCCAGGGCATCACAGCACTCCGTGTGGTTCACGCTGAAATCCTCCCATCGAGGCATTACGCGATCTCTGCGACGTTCACCAGGTCCTGTCGGCGACGGCTGTA
Organism: uncultured Chloroflexia bacterium; assembly: GCA_963765765.1. Taxonomy (GTDB): domain Bacteria; phylum Chloroflexota; class UBA6077; order UBA6077; family JACCZL01; genus CAVXYC01. Next base: position 6,011 of record CAVXYC010000007.1, read on the forward strand.
GTCGAGTATGAAGTTGAGGCTTGCCAACATTTGCACGTCGGTCGGCTTTAAGGGCATGCGCAGTCCTTGCGGTATGGCACTGTGTTCAACGGGCTCAATTGGGTGTTCCCATTGTTCAGTGCAGATTACGGCCGGGCACCGTCGGAGTCAATCTAGCGAGGAGCCTAGTCTCTACCCGCCCGTTAACGTGACGATGGTGCGGCGCGTTCACTTTTAGAGGAGCTGCCGGCGCCAAACCTTGCAGACGGAGCCGACCCGCTCATCTGCAACGTTCTCGGCTTCCTGTTTGGCATCCGGCGCACCCTCACCAACGAGGCCACGGGGCCGACAAGCGGCGACCAGACGCTGGCGGCGACCCGGGGTACGTGAGCGTAAACCGAAGATAGTGTCTTGAGCGAGATCCGTCATAGCGTTCGAATCAGTGACCGTAGCCTGTATTAGTGGCTGCCGCAGTGCGCGCGAAAGCGTGCTTGAACCGTGCCCGCACCGCCATGCGTGAGCACGACCTCGCACCGCGGGAGCAGGAGCGACTGTGGAATGCAGCGTGCCACATGCGCATTCGCCGGCACGGAGCCGAGCGCAGCCGGTTTGGCGTCCGGGCCCAGGGTCAGGATTTGATTTGAGGAACAGAGTGAGGATGCGGAGGCGGTTGCACAACTCGCTGCGGCGCTGGCCCAGGTGAACGATGAGATGGATCGCCGGATCGCCGAGGGCTGAGGCAACCGCCCTCACAGCGTGACGAGAAACGGCCTCCGCAGGGCGGGGTGGTGTCCCGAACCTGTGGGCATGGCGCTGGGGCGACGAGCGATCCTGGAATAGGAACGGTGGATGCTCCATGCGCGTCTGGCTAAAGAGTGGTACACCTGGCCTTCCGCACGGGCCAGGGTGACCGCCTCCAACAAAGAGCGCCACGCTCGTCCCAAGCGTGGCGCTCTTTCGACGCCGACCGCTGAGCTTTCCCCATCGTCAATGAATCTCAGCGATCGCATCAGCTCGGCCCGTAGACCGGTAAAATTGTGCTGTATGTGTGGACGCTCCACGCTGGGTGATCCCAGCCCCCTGATGCGCCGGTTCGGCCTCGAAGAGTCTGCCGAGACGGACGTGAGGCCGCGTCGCATCTGTACCGGAGTAAACGAGCTGCGTGTGCCGGGCGTTTAAGAGATGGGCCTCTGGACGGATGCGAGAGGCCGGATGCTTGTACACCTGCTGATACAGGAGGATCGACGGACCGATGGACCAGCGCCTCCCTAAGGCCGTCTATTTCGCCGGCCTGGTTGCCGAGATCGTGGTGCGCATTCCCCACGAGCGGCGCCGCCGACGCATCCCGAAAACCGACCAGCGCATCACGCACGCCGAACGGGGCCTGTTCGCGGCGCTGTCGCTGGCGACGGGTGCGCTGCCAGCGCTGTACAGTCTGACCCCGTGGCTCGCCTTCGCCGACTACCCACTGTCGCAGCGCGCGAAAGCTGAGGTTGGGAAGGTCGGCACCGTGCCCCTCGCCGCGGCGGTCTGGCTCTTCTGGCGGGCCCACCGCGATCTGGGGACCAACTGGTCGCCGTCGTTGGAGATCAGCGCGCAGCACAGCTTGACCACGGGAGGGGTCTACCGAACGATGCGCCACCCGATGTATACCTCCCAGCTCGTGTGGGGGGTCGCACAGGCACTGCTGCTGCCGAACTGGATCGCCGGCCTCGGCGGTCTGGTTACGTTCGCCCTCTTGTGCACCGTACGCGTCCCGCGCGAAGAGCAGATGATGCTCGATCACTTCGGCGACGCCTATCGGGCCTACACGGCACAGACCGGCCGCATCGTGCCGCCACTCCGTAGCTCACGCCGTCTTCGCCCGCTGCGGCACGATGCAGGTGGTAGCTCAGCGTAAGAGCGAAAGGTCCATCGAAGCGCCGCTGGCCCGTGACAGGGAGGATGTCCACCCATTGCAGCGTGCAGATTGCGGGTCGACCAGTCCATCGTCTCCCCAACCCCACAGTGACACGCAGGCGACGAGGGCCAAGGCCCAGACGGGGTGCATGTCGCCCTGACCCACGCGGTAGCCGGCGAGGAGCATTGCCATGTCGCCGGGCAACGGCAGCGGGAAACCGGTCTCCTCGATGAGCAGCCAGAGGACACGGTCTGATGATCGTACCGGTCGATCAGCCAAAGCATCAGCTCGGCCGCCCGCTCCCAGATCTCCACCCGGCCACCCCCGACGCGCCAGATCTTCGTGACCTTGCCATCCCGGTACGGCGCATGCTCGATCAGGTCGTGGCAGCATCGCAGTCGTCAATCGACCGGCTCGAGCTCTTCGGGGATGTAGGGGCCGGCGCGCTCGAGCTGGTTGTACGCGGTCTCGGCGTCCGTGCCTGACTCGGATGGAACCCGCGCTGCGGTATCAAGCTCCACGAAAATCGCCCCCTCGTCCGTGATCCCGTCGACCGAGATGACCGTGCCTGGTCCTGTCGAGCGTGAGGATCTTGACTCGTTGACCCACCGACGGGGTCCAGTCACTTCGCACCATCGGTTCCTCCTCCGTCTTGCGTCCCAGAACCCGTGAAGCACATCGCGCCGGATCCCGCCGCGGCGAGGGGCACGGTGCCGAGGCTCCGCCTGTGCCCTGCCGAAGCGCCGCCGGGCATCACGGTACTTCCGCTGGCCCACCTGGAGCGACTGCCGGATGATGACACGGAGCGCCTGCTCGAGGGTGCCCGTTAGTGCGAGCAGCTCGCAACGGAGGCCAACGCCCGCACGGCGGATCGGCACTACGGCGAACGGGGCATGAAAGCTCGGCCGAGCTAGGGGCGCTGGGGCTCCTCGATGTCACGGGCACGAACGGCCCGCGGCCCCCGACCGCGCCCGGTTCGGTGGACCAGGTAGGAGTAGTGACTCCCCTACTTCAGATTCTTGACGATTCCGTCCTCGGTCTTGCCGATCTTCGTCCGGATGGTGCCGAGCGTGCCGATAACTTTCGCGCGCCGCTCCATCGCCTTCCGGAGGCGGAGCGCGTCCATCTCGCACGTCTCGCTCAGCGAGTCGAGCATGCAGGTGAGGGCGTCCTCGGCTGCGCGCACCTCGTCGGCCAAGGACGAGAGGGAGTTGGGCGAAGACCCCTGAATGTAGGCCCGCCGCGGTCGCGAGCTCAGCGCTACGGCATGCGCGAGTTCGCAAACATCAAGACGGTTGTCGGGAGCGCAAGGCTTCGATCGGGGCTGATGCAACACGACGCGTTCCGCCCAAGTCTAATGGAGTAGTGGGGCTTATGAAGGCTGAGACCTGGGGGTAGACATGCACCGCGAGAGCGCTCACGCTCCGACAACGACCGGCCGTGTGCTTCACAGTCACGCCCACTGGTACGACTGGATGGGCACCATCATCTCGTTCGGACGGGACAGGGCGGTCCGCGAGGAACTCATAGAGCTGGCCGCGCCCGAGCCCGGGGAGGAGGTGCTCGACGTTGGGTGTGGCACTGGCACGCTCGCCCTCGAGCTTGAGTCGCGGGTCGGGACGGGCGAGGTGCATGGCATTGACGCTTCGCCCGAGATGATCGAGGTCGCCAGGGAGAAGCTGGCGAAGACAGGCTCAGGTGCGGACTTCCAGGTAGCGCTGATCGAGGCGATCCCATTTCCCGATGCGACGTTCGACCTCGTGACAAGTAGCCTCATGCTGCATCACCTGCCAGACGATCTGAAGCCCACCGGACTGGCGGAGATACGTCGTGTTCTGAAGCCGGGAGGCCGATTCATGGCGATGGACTTTGCGGCGCACAGCCATTCTCCCATCGGTCACCTGATGGCGATCTTGGGGCACTCGCACGGAGAAAGCACGGTTGATCGTTTGACGCCGATGCTGAGGGATGCCGAGTTCACCGTCGTTGAGAGTATTCCCACGCGCCACAAGAACTTCGCATTCATCCGCGCGCACTGACACACCAAGCGCCGCCGGTGGACGCCCGAAGGAGAGTCTAGGGTTTGACCCTTTCAGAAAACCGCCTGGACGCTCTGTAATTAAGGGGGACGGACGCGACAATTGAGGTACGGATCGCCTTGGGAGCTAGCGGGTCCGAAAATCATTCTTGAGCACCACCATCGCCAACTGCATCATGGCGGGTGGCGAGCTTGATCGACGTGAAATCAGAGGTAGTCCGAGAGCGAGAAGCTCCGGGCTGGTCATAGTTCGCGTGTGCTCCGCCCAACCGGAACTGGCAAATGAGCAGGTTGGGAAGTCGTAGGAATCACGGTGTCGACGTCATGCATCGCCAGCCGGGATTTCTTACTACGGTCAGCAGTCAGGAGTCAGGACACAGATGACGCTTCCGCGTGCTTCCAGCCCGGGTCTATAGTCAGGAACCATGGACGGCTTAGCACCCAGGTTCGCCATCATCGCAAACCGAGGTCCCAACGATTTCATCTGGAAGAATGGCGATTGGGTCTGCCGACCGGCGGCCGGCGGGTTGGTCAGCATGCTTGCGCCGTTGGCGCGCCAACCCAATGTCACCTGGATTTGTTGTGTTTCGGAGCCGCCTGATGCCCGGTCCGCACGCGAAGGTCTGTTCACTACGGCGGCCGATCAGAGCGATCCTAGGCTGCACGTGGTGCCCGTGCCACTACCCGGCGGACGTTTACGGCGACTATTACGGTCGCATCAGCAATGAAGTACTTTGGATGCTCCACCACCAGGTCATCGGGCATGGTGGCTACGAGCAGATTGACGAGCAGCGCCACCACGCCTGGACGAAGGGCTACCTGGAGGCCAACCACAGACTGGCCGTCGCCGTTTCGGAGACTTGTCCGGAGGCGAAGGGCTTCCTCGTTCAGGACTACCACCTGTATCCGTTGCCGGCCCTGCTCCGGACCAGGTTCCCGCGCGCCCCGATCCTGCACTTCACCCACATCCCGTTCCCCGAACCGTCCGTGTTGAAACTGATCCCGAGCGCCTGGCGAGAGACAATCCTGAGAGGCATGCTCGGAGCCGATGTCGTCGGCCTTCAGACTCCCGCCGACGTTGAGGCGTTTCTCGCCTGTTGTACCAACGTATTGGGCATGGCAATAGACCCTATCCGGTCAACGGTCATGGCAGAGGGACGGCGGGTTCGCGTGCGGGCGTACCCTGCAAGCGTCGACTTCCGGGGGCTGCAGCGACTCATGCAGTCGAATGCGGTGATGGTGGCCCGCAGGCGATTGGAGCCGCGTCTAAAGTCGCTCAACATCATTCGCGTTGATCGCCTGGATCCCAGCAAAAACCAGCTCATTGGATTCCGTGCGTTTGCTCGCCTGCTTGAGCTGCGACCGGATCTGCGTCCGAGTGTCCGCTTCCTCGCGTTTCTGATACCGTCACGAACCGACTTAGACATTTATCGGGCCTACCGCGATGCCGTCTATCAGTGTATCGATGAGATCAACTCGCAGTACGCCGACGAGTGCGGCCGTCCGCCGATCGAGGTCTTTTACACGAACGATCGCGATCAGGCGCTGGCGGCAATGGAATCCTGTGATGTGCTCATGGTCAACTCACTCAAGGACGGGATGAATCTGGTAGCCAAGGAGTGGGCGGTGGTCTCTCAGCGCCCCGGTGTCCTGATCCTCTCCGAGACAGCGGGCGTGGTAGAGGAGGCCTCCGACAGCGCTCTGCTGGTGTCGCCGCTGGATGTCGAAGGGACAGCTAAGGTCATGGCCGAGGCCCTTGAAATGCCGGAACCGGAGCGCGCCGAGCGTCTCGCGCGTTTTCGCGATCGGGTTGCTCGCTGGACCGCCCAGAACTGGCTATCAGCGCAGCTCGACGACTTGGGGCTCGGAGCCGTGTTTCCCGGGCGACCGGTCGGTCGACCAGGTCCACGAGGCTGGGGCCGCAAGGCGAGCGAGAGATTCGCGGGTGAAGGAAGTCCACCCGCCGAGTAGAGGTCGCCCACGACGTATCGATCCTGCTCTAGGAATCGCAACAACCGAGCTGTCGTGGTCTGGCGCATGCCGCAACAGCGCTACGTATCCACAGAGCGTAGCGGCGATAGCCAGGACAGCAACTATGGGCCACGGTTCGAGTGGGATTACCAGCCAGAGTCTAGCGAAGTGCTACCCTGACTTCGATGTGCGGACGATACACGCTGGGTGACCCCAGCCCCCTCAAGCGCCGGTTCGGCCTGGAGGAATTTGCCGAGACGACGATCACGCCCCGGTTCAACGTGGCGCCGTCGCAGGACATCCCCATCGTGGTGCAGCACTCGAATGGACACTCGGGAGCTGCGGATGGCCAAGTGGGGCTTTGTGCCGCACTTCATGGACGGGAAGCCGGGCAAGCGCCCGCCCCCGATCAACGCGCGCGCCGAGACCCTCGCTACCAGTGGCATGTTTCGCGGGAGCATCGCCAAGGGGCGCTGCATCATCCCCGCGGATGGCTTCTACGAGTGGAAGATGATCGATCCCGACAAGAAGACCAAGCAACCGATGTACATCCAGCTCCAGGACACGAGCCTGTTCGGCTTCGCGGGGATCTACACGACGCCGACGAAAGCGCACCCGGCGGGAACGGCCGCGATCATCACCACTACGCCGAACGAGCTGATGGCGTCAATCCACAACCGGATGCCGGCGATCCTCCTGCCGGCCCTGGAAGACGTGTGGCTCGATCCGAAGATGACCGACACCTCGGAGGCACTCACGCTGTTGACGCCCTACCCGGCGGATGCCATGATCGCCACACCCGTCAGTACCAGGGTGAACACCGGCTGCGAATGAGGGCGCAGAACTGATTCTGCCCACCAGCTTCGCCTAAGGGGCGTGCGCTTTACAGATCCAGTGCCAGCCCCATACTCCGCTGTGCTTCCGCTGCTCATTGCCCCAATGATCATGAGACACCAGCCCAGGCTGGTGCCTCATGATTGGGCAGTCCCTCGTTCCTACCAAGGAGGGAGCCAGGGTGTATCTATCTCAGCGTTCCGCTTGCCCGCGCGTGAGGTCGTCCAGCGCCCAGTCGAGCGGCTTGCCCACGAAGCTGGCGGGCGGGTGCGCCCGGCGCTCATGCTCGATCGCTCGGCGTTGTTCACTCTCGGGGCGGTCGACGCTGATATTGTGCAGGCACAGGGTACTCAACTCAAGCAGCGACGGGTGGCGCTCGAGAGGAACCTCGTCGAATTACGGAAGGACGTTGACGCACCGACGAGTTCGGTTGATCAGGCCCAACTTGACCGAATCTGCAATGCCATTGGGGCATGGGTAGACCGCGCCGACGATCAGGAACGCATACAGATTTTGGAAGCACTCCAGATCGCGGTTCGGGCAACGCCGGAGTACGCGGAAGTGACCGGAGTCATCCCCAACCAGGTAGAAGGCTATTTACCGGGCAATATGCATCGGCATAACAACGTGGAAGTAGTTGTCCGCGTCGGGGCCGACGGGGCGGAGGATTCCGGGGCTGGTGGGACCGGTGAGCTGGAGAGTGACCTGGCCGGTGTCGATGGCGTCGAGGGCCTCGCGCAGATAGCGGCCGTTGAAGGCGACTTCCATGGTGTCGCCGTCGATGCTCGCGTCAAGCTCTGTGGTATTGTCACCGATCTCGGCGGCGCTGGAGCTGACAACCACCTGACCGATAGCAAGTGACTCTTCGGGCGGCTTGATGGCCAGGCGGACAATCATGGCATTATCGCGCGCGAATACCGAAGCGGCGCGGGTCGCCTGGAGGAGGTCGGTGCGGCCCAGGACAACCTTGGTGTTGGCCTGTTGGGGGATGATGCGCTGATAGTCTGGGAACTGTCCTTCTACTAAGCGGCCCGTGACTTCGATGGTGCCGAAGCTGAATTGGATCTGGTTCTGAGAGGGCGTGGCGGCGACCTGAACGTGCTCGTTCTCGATGTCGGGCAGGACGCGCGCCACTTCGCCGAGCGTACGGGCGGGGACGATCATGTTGAGCTCTTCCGGAGCGGCGCCCTCGGGGAGCATCATTCCGCGCACGGCCAGACGGAATCCGTCCGCCGCGGCCAGCGTCAAAATGCCTTCCTTAACCGTCAACAGCACGCCCGCGAGCACCGGACGGCTATCGTCCTGTGCCGCTGCCAGAGCAACCTGACCGATGCACTTCTTGAGCAGGCTTGTCTCCATAATGAAGCCCGACTCACCACTCACGCTGGGGACGGGCGGAAAATCTTCTGCATCGATCCCGGCGAGGTGCGCTTCCTGTCGGCCACAGACGAGGTGAACGCGACGCGAGCGGGCGTCAAGCTCCAGATCGATCTTCTGACCTTTCTGGAGCAGACCGACGTACTCGGAGAGGACTCTGGCCGGAAGGGTAATCGCGCCTTCGGCCTGAATCTGCGCACCGATGTAGCAGGTCATGGCCATCTCGAGGTTGTTGGCCACCAGCTTGAGGCGGCCGCCCTCGGTCTCGAGCAGAATGTTGGACAGCACGGGGAGCGTCGTGCGGGTAGGCACTACTCGACTCAGTGAGGCGAGTGCCTCGGCCAGGTTCTCTTGAAGACACGAAAGTTGCATGAAGCCCCCGTAGGCGATATGCCGGCACGCAGGCCGGGATGATTGGACTGATAGGTAGTTTGCCTATTCTACCGGTGGGTCTCTGTAACGTGCGTCAGGCTGATAATTTGGAGGTTATGTCGCCGTCGAGGCGCGGCTGATCCCTCGGCCGTCGAAGCAGGATCCGGATTTCCCAACGGCTCTCAATGACACTGCGAAGTCGTCTCGCCCGCGAGGTCAGCGCTGCGTACTGCTGAGATCGTCTGGAATGTCCTCAGCCGAATGGACAGGGCGATGGAGGATATCGCGAGTCCCTATCCTAACCGTCTCCCATGGAGAGAGGAAACTTTCCCGTAGCTACAACTCGATGGTAAGACCGTCGTAGGCGCACTGGATGCCGGTTGGGAGACGAGCGTTCATGGCGGCGTGGTCGACCTCGTGCGTGAGGTGGGTGAGATATGCCTGGCGCGGCTGGAGATCCTGGATGACCTCCACGGCCTGGGAGATACAAAAGTGGGTTGGGTGCGGCCGCTCGCGCAGCCCGTCGAGCACCAACACATCAAGCCCTCGAAGAAGCTTGCGCGAGGCATCCGAGACGCCATTGCAGTCAGTCAAGTATGCCGCGTTACCCACGCGGTACCCGGTGGATCGGATTCGCCCGTGCTCCAAGGGTATGGGGGTAATCGAGACACCGCCCACCTCGAATGGCTCGCGATCGATAGTCGTGTACTCAATATGCGGAATGGCGCCGATCCACTGAGTTCCCGCCAATGCATAGGCGTAGCGCTCTTTCAGTGCATCGTACGTTCCCTCATCGCCATAGCAACTTAGCGGACCTCCGGCAACGGCGTTGAATGCTTTCACGTCGTCCAGTCCGCTCACATGGTCAGCGTGGTAGTGCGTGAACAGGATCGCATCGACGCGCTTGATGTGGTTTGCCAGTGCCTGGAGCCGTAGCTCAGTGGATGTATCGATCAGCAGATTGACGCCGTCCACCTCGAAGTATGCTGAGCAGCGCATCCTGCGATTGCGACTATCGGTCGATGTACAGACAGGGCATTCACAACCAATCATCGGAACGCCAAAAGACGTCCCGGTGCCGAGAACGGTGAAGCGCATGAGAGTTTCAGTATACGTTCTAAGCGACAGCGTTCAGGGGATCGGGTTGAGATGCGTCAGTCGACCTCTACCTCGCACCTCTAGCGCGGAACGCTCAGCAGGAAGACAGGCCAGGGAGAGGCTAGGAGGGCGGTACCGATGGCGGCAACGACCTGACCGCGAGTGCGGCGCATGGCCAGGACCCAGCGTGCCAACGCGAAGCCCGTGACACCCATGATCAGGGCAGGAATGATAAACAAGTCAACCCGTGATCCAAACCAGAGTACCTCCATGGCCGCGGTGGCCAGGAATATCGGCGTCTGGATGAGGGCCGCGATGAGGGTGGTCCTAACCGAGAAAACCCGAATGAGGCGAACCGTGAGCTGCAGACAGGCGAGCACGGCGAAGTTCCAGAGGAACGCCAGCGCCAGACCTAAGGGTGAAAAAAGCGCCGCCAGCCCCTGAGTCTCAGGATTCAGCGGCCGTCACCATGCGCTCCACCTGCGGGCCCACGCCTTTAAGCAGCTTGCGTGTGTTCTTAAAGGTCAGCAGGTTCCTTGCCCAGCCTACGGGCACGGGAAATGTATCGATGCCCAGGTGCTCATCGATCTCGTCAGTCTCGCCGGTCACCTTCATCACATAAAAGGTAACACGGCGCATTGAGTGCCCCTTCTTGAAGGCGATTGCGCCGGCAACGCCGACGGTCTCCGTCCGAAGGCCGCATTCTTCCTCAATCTCACGAATCGCCGTCTGCTCGGGTGTTTCGCCGGCTTCGATATGGCCCTTTGGAAATACAAGGTGCCCGGCCTTGGTGAGGCGCAACACCACCTTGTCGCCCCAGACGACGATGCCACCGGCCTGTTCAGCAATCGGCAAGTCTCGGCTCTTCTTCGGCTTGTCGTGGAAGGACATGACCTAGGAGTTATGATACGCGAGCGCCGCGTCGGAGAGGCAGACGCGGCGCTCGATGAAATAGGTTGTTGCTCATTAGAGAAGCGGGCGCAGGGCGTGAGTAGTGGAGTCTCAGGTCTAACAGCGAGATGACGTGGATGGCTGGTCGAGGAGATCGTAGATCTTGTCAAGCAGGACAACCGGGGAAAACGGCTTTACAAAGTAGTCGTCGGCACCCAGAGCCATAGCCTTCTCACTATCTTCAGAATTCCCGCTGGCGGTGAGCATCACCACCTTGGTGTGGCGCAACCGTTCGCACCCTTGATTGCTCCGCACACTTCCAGACCGCTCAGACCCGACATGTTGAGGGTCAAGCAAGACCAGCTCCAAGCGTTCAGCCTTTGCAATAGCGAGCGATTCCTCACCATCGCCCGCCTGGAAGAGCGTGAAGCTCTCCGTTCCTAGCGTCATGAAGCCCACAAGCTGACGCAGACTCGGATCGTCGTCCGCACAGCAGCACTTTACGGCTGTGCATGTGTGCCTCCTTCCGGGTGCTCGAGCGTCGACCGATTATTCAAGTCCATAAAGATCACTAATCACCCTGATTCGAGGCCGCGCGCATCTGCTCAATCTCGGTTTCGAGATCGCGTATGCGCGCCGCGGTCTCGGCAAACGGCGCACCGCTGCCGTCACGCAGAGTCGCGCTGGGACCCGATGAGTGCGTGGAGAACCCCGGGGAGGGGCGGGCCAAGGAATAACCTCCGCCAAGCTGAGCCAATCCGTTGTCAACTCCTACTTAACGAAATGGAGCCTCCGGGGCTTGAGTGACTGGCGCAACCGACCCGGACGGGAACTGGCGACTCCGCCGAACCCATTGCACGGCCATCGCGCCCAATGGAATGACCAGCGGCGCCAGGTAGAACGCGTAGTACTCGTCGGGCATCCGGTCCATCAGAAAATGGTGATAGTAGATCACCGTCATGGCGCTATAAGTCATGCCAATAACGGCCAGTTTCAGCCGACCGGCTGACGGAATGACGGCCACCATGGCGAGCGACCAGGTGAAGTACCAGGCCAGCACCCAGGTGTTCACCAGGAGCAGGAACGCCAGGAAGATACGCGCGCACGCAGCCGGCAGGTCCGCTAGCTTACGCAAGTACCACAGCTCACCCAGAAAGTAGGTGACAAAGATGAGGCGCGTTGCCAGCTTCACGCGCTCGCGCGCGTCTAGCCAGGCCTGCTCCCAGGGAACACCGTTCAGGATCATGCGCTCAACGAGGCGCAATGAAAGAAAATCTGGCACGTAGTTGATGTACATCGGCGAAATTGTGGACCACAGGATCACAGGACCAAAGGTCTCTGGGCCCTGGTACCACGGCGCGTACATCAGTACAGCCAGGCCCAGCATGAGACCCGCGCTGGCCAGAAAGGCGCCAATCCGGCCCTTCCAATCTGGCTGCTGACGCACCCATAGCCACACGAAAAGCGGCAGCACTAGCACCGCGGCGGGCTTAATGAGGGTGGCAAACGTGACCAGAACTATGCCGAGACTGAGATGCACGGCACGCGCAGCCAGCAGCGCGGTCAGAATGAACGTGAGCATCACCGCGTCGTTGTGACCATTCGCGGCGAACTCAAACGCCACCATCGGGTTCCAGGCATAGAGTACAAACCCGGCAGCCACGGTACGCATGCCATACGGCCGCAGCAGAGCAAGTATCAGGACGGTGTTCAGCACATGCGCCACGTTGGCTGTGACACGATAGAGAAAAATCTGATCAGCGGGTGACAAATTTGCGCTGATGCGTGCCATCCATACGGAAAAGTCGATCCACAGCGGACCGTACACTGACGGCGCGTAATGCCAGACCGGGTGGATCCACGAGGCGATCGTGTCATATGGGATGAGAGCCGGATAGTGGATGAAGGGATTCAGCCCGTAGATCGCCGGCATTCGCCCGTACGTCGCGTATGAGAAGAGGTCCGTGGTGAAAAGCCCGGGCATCAGGATGAGCGTTGCTTGATGGATCAACGCCCAGACCATGGCTACTGCCAGGAGCAGATGGCTTCCAATCCGCTGGCCGGACCAGATCGCTACTCCGTACGCCAAGTAGGCTCCCGTGAAGAGCAGCACGAGCACATTGGTCAGCGCCTCAGTCTGGCCCATCTCCACGGGCCACCGAAGCTGCGCCGCCTCTAGAAGCGGCCGGAACGCATCCCACAAGTTCTGGTGTTGCGTCAGAAACGCCACGCTCCAGTCCGGAGCCTGGCTGATGGGATAACCGAACACCCAGAGTGCCAGGTACACTCCCTCAAGCAATGCGCCTGCGAGGATGAAGACTAGTATTGGGCCCCATTGGAGTTGCTTTGGGGCTCGTCGATGCTCGGCTGTCATGAGACGGCGATTACGTGACGTCAGATCCAGCAAACTGCATTAACCCTCTCAAAATCGCTCGCTTCCAAAGGAGCGCTCCCACCTGTGGAGGGTCTGGGTGAGGAGAGCGAATGCTCAATCCAGACGGCTAATGTGTGAAGGCGGTCCAGTTACGCTTCGCGCTTTCGCGCGAACATGAGGAAGAGGTCGCCCAAATCAACGGTGATGAGCTTATCGCCAAGCCCGAATGAGTCAAGCGCCGATTCAGCCAAGCGCGCAGCCGGGGGAAAATACCCTGCCAGTCTGGAGGCCAGGTAGTCCGCGCGCACCACGCGCTTGTGCGGCGCCGTCCCAAGGACGTCATAGCCGGCAGCGTCCAGCATGGCTGCTAACGTCCGTTTGGAAAAGTAGATCAGGTGCATCTGCATGTACCAGGGCCACCGCCGACGGGTGACTCGCGGGAACAGGGCTTCCACGTCCATCGTGCACACCGCGATAACGCCGCCCGGCTTGAGCAGCTCGCGACATCGCTTCAGCGCCCCCAACGGGTCAGAGAGATGCTCAATGACGTCCCACATCGTGACAGCATCGAAAGATTGTGGCTGCAGGTCAGCCTCATCCAGTGGACCATGGATCACTTGGAGCCCGCGCGTGCGGGCACGCTCGGCCGCCCAGTTGGAAGGCTCGATACCCCAGGCGTCCCAACCTTCTTCTTGTGCAATCTCCAGAAAGAGTCCTATGTGACAGCCGACGTCAAGAACACGCCCGGGCGCCATGTACCGCTGAAGCTCCGCGAGATCACGACCAAAGGTATGAACTCGACCGATGCGCTCCTGCTCGTAGCGCTCATCCACCACCTCTTCATAGGCGTGGATGATCTCCGACGGCGGGGGAACCGGACTCTGGAACACGAGCCGACATTTTTGACACCGAACGATGGGACCGCAAAGCCCGTAGGCGTTACTGGTGCAAGCGTAGATCTCCGTGGCTGAGTGCTGGCCATTGGAGCGATCTACTTTGGCGGGATAAAGCTCGCGGACATCGTGCCCGCCGCAGAGATTGCAGGGCACTGCCTCGGCGCCCTCGGTGGGGGACGGCGACTGGAGCTCAGCCGTCATGCAGGTCCACTCGAAACTCAATATCCAACCCGCTCAATGGAAACCCCGTCGATATCGTATAGCTGGCATCGTTCGCACCTCTAATGAGACGCAGCGACTGAACACCAGAATTCATTTCAGTATGAACTTCCTACTTTAGCGCAATTCGAGAAGCCCGAACGGACCATCCTCATGAATAACTGTACTCTCCGAGCCACTGGCGGACCTCGTTCAAGCGTGGCTGCTCCAGCCAGATGTAGCGAATTTGATATCGGGCGACGAGCATCTCCAAGGCTTCGCGCGGATAGCCGGTTGAGTTGATTACCAGCGGCTGGCGGGCCAGTGAGTAAAACAAATGATCGCCAAGAACCGTGCCAGGTCCGTTCGAGCGGATCACCTCCGCGGCGCGGGCGATCCGACGGGCATCCTCTGCCCAGACAGTTTCGCCCTGCTGGCCAAAATTGTCAGTCACCACGCCGCCGTCGTAGTAGTACGTATGTGAGGGGATAACGGCCCAGGTCCACGCGCCGACAAAGATGAGCGCGGCAGTTGAGAGTGAGCCAAGCAAGGCGCGCATCCACACTGGCTGCACTTTTGTGAGTAGCCAGGCTCCCAGAACCAGCACCAGCGGGAATATGGGCACAAGGTAGCGAAATTTCGTGGTTGGCCAGAACAGTGCGAGCGCCGCATGACACAACAGCACTGCCACGACCGGAGCCAGTCGACGCGCACCTTCCTCACCCGCGAACGGACCCCGACCAAGATAAGCAAGCCCCAGGATCAATAGTGCCCCTACGGTAAAGCCATTGAGTATTGGGGCCAGCGCTAGCATCTGTCGTGCCAGAAAGCCGAGGTTGCCGTAGAGATTCGCTGCCGTGGTGCGTAAGCGAGCTGTTGGCGTGGCTGCCTCCAGACGGTTGACCTTGATCACGTCGCCGTCTACCACCCGCACGTCCACGCGGGTGTCGCCCCCGCCAAGCTGGCGCTGGAGCGGCTGGCTCCAGAGCGGGTTACCGTGAAGTGATGAATTGAAGGCGAACCAGGGCAGAGCCACGAGCAGTGCGGCTGCCGCGGCGATTGCAATGCCACGAATCACTGTTGCTGAAATCGCCTTGTGACCAAATTGAAGGAGAGCGGTGAGCACGAGCGCCGGAGCAAGGACGCCTGCGGGATAGTTCACCAGGAACGCCAGACCAATAATGATGCCCAGCACCACGGCGTTGCGCGGCTGTGTGATGGGCGCCGCCGCCGCTCGCCAGACAAACAGGAGATAGAACGCCGTGATCAGGATCCAGAGCGATCCATTGCCGGAAAAGTCAATCAGCAGATACGCCGTGGCAACAAGGCCCGCCACCCACAGAGCGGCGCCCTGCCCCAGCGAGGGGCGAAACGCCAGATAGCTCAGCGGAATCACCAGCACGCCCAGCATCACGCTCCAGATCCTGAGCGCCGTGTAGCCATCACCCGCCAGCCCGGTGAGGCTTGCTCCCATCAGCGGCCAGAGCGGTGGATGCTGATCGGGTGGATAGCCAAAGCCGAACCGGCTCGATAGGGTAATAACGCACGTCAACAATCGGCACCAGCATGCGGCCTGTCCATGCCAGAGACTCCGCGATAGCCGCGTCCAACACCACGTCACCATGCGGCCAGATGTTGAACCGGAACGACGCGATCCGAGCGAGCGCGCCGATGACCGTGAGGACAATCAGAGTTGTCCACGGGCGCTTTTGTAGCGGAGTCATTAAGCGATGCCGAGCAGTTCAGCCACTACCGCATGTCCGGAAAGAGAGGCGGCTGCAAAGGCTCCTCGCCGGGGATGGCGCCGGGCATCGCGAGGCCCAGGCGCTCTCCCAATGCCCGAACTGAGGCCGGGGCGTGCCCGGCCCACGTGTCGCTGACGTAACCGTATACGCGCTCTGCGCGAAAACTAAGATCGCGTAGCGTCGCGGACCAACGGTCGACATTATCTGCGCGATCGACCTCGGCAATGTCGGAGAGCTGATTTAGATTGCGATCACCGAGCCAGCGGACGTACGCGAAGTCAGTGGTTACTTCAGGGACCGTGGGCATTCCTACCATGTCCACAATGGTCCACGCGACACCATGCTGGCTGAGGAGATCGAATACATCCGGGTGAATCCAGGAGCGGTGACGTACTTCAATGGCCCAGCGATACCGATTAGAAAGCTGCGGTAAGAATGCTTCCAGTGTCGGACGCTCATCGCTGTGGAAATCAGGCGGAAGCTGCACCAGCAGTACACCCAATCGATCACCCAGCGGTTCCATCGCGTAGAGAAACGACTCGAGATCAGACTCAATGCCGCGTAACCGCTTCATATGTGTGATGACCCTGGGAAGTTTGGCAGAGAAAAGAAAGTCATCCGAGACAGCGGCTCGCCAAGATGCCACGATATCGCGCCGAGGGATTGCGTGAAAGGTGGTGTCCAGCTCAACGGTGTTGAACGCTCGAGCGTACTGACGAAGCAGATCAGTCTGCCGGGTACCGGGCGGGTAGAACGGACCCACCCATTCTGAGTAGCTCCAGCCCTGCGTGCCGAGTCGAATTTCGCCAGGCTCCAGCGCCGCGGCGCCAGCCCAGCCCGACTGTAAGGTCACGCTGGGGAGTCTAGCAGATAGGGGTTTGGGACCATACGAAAGGTCAGAGGCTAGAGGTCAAGGACAGACTCCGATCTCCACGACTCCCCTTGACTTCTAGCCTTTGACCTCTGACCTCTCGTGTCTGTTAGAACAGTCTAACGGACCCTCTTCGCCCTACGGTTGACTCAGTCTTGGCGTCCTGGTCAGATCGCGTCCGCGCTAATCGGGAGCAGGTGAACCGGTATCGTGAGATGCCGGATGGGACGGATTTTACGCGCCGATGGCGGCGCGTTTTCCAGACGATTCACGGCGTACCGGCGATGCTGGTCTGGATTTCCTGAGATCGCTCGACCAACCCGAGAGACCTGGCGGCCGAGCTAGGAGGAGGTCTTTCAATGGATATCTTCGATGTCATAAATACGAATCGAGCGGTGCGACGATTCAAGTCGGACCCGGTTCCGCAAGACGTGTTGGACCAAGTAATGGACGCAGCCGTGCGTGCCCCAAGCGGCGGAAACTCGCAGCGCTGGCATTTCGTCATCGTGCGTGATCCGGAGGCTCGGGCAAAGGTGGGCGGCTGGTACCGCCAGGCGTACATGGAGCACTACGATCCAATCGCCGCGGCCGCCGCGGCAGAGAGTCCGGCGCGAGCACGCATTTACCAATCGTCACGCTATCTTGCCGAGCACATGGGCGATGAGCCTCCTGTGCTTATCCTGGTGTGCAGTGACAAACCGCCCGGTGGTCTAGACGCCGGTCGGATGGCGGGAGCCTCGGTCTATCCCGCGATTCAGAACCTGATGCTGGCGGCGCGGGCACTTGGGCTGGGCACGTGTCTGACCACGATCCACCAGCACAACGAGGCAAGCATCAAAGAATATCTTGATATACCGACTTCGGTTGACACATACGCACTCATTCCGTTGGGCTACCCACAGGTCAGTTTCGGTCCGCTCACACGCAAGCCTGCCAGTGAGGTCACGTCCTACGACAGGTGGGGACAGGCTCTGTAGGCAGCTCCGAACCGTCGCGCTCCAAGGCAAGTAGTGAGCGCTCAGGCTCCGTTCAGCAGGTCGTTGAACCGAGCGCGCAGCACTTTCTTGTCGAACTTCCCAACGCTGGTCTTAGGAACTTCATCGATGAAGGTGACGCGATCGGGCAGCCACCACTTCACGACCCGGTCACTCAAGAAGGCCTTAAGGTCGTCTTCTGAGACGCTCGGTGCACCGGCGCGCTGCACCACGCAGGCCACCGGCCGCTCTTGCCAGCGGGCGTGCGGAACGGCGATGACGGCTGCCTCCTGAACGGACGGGTGAGCCATGAGGTGGTTCTCTATGTCCACGGATGAGATCCACTCTCCCCCGCTCTTGACCATGTCCTTGGTGCGATCGGCAAGCTGCAAATAGCCTTCGGCGTCCACCGTTCCCACGTCACCAGAGAAATACCAGCCGTCACGGAATGTCTCGGCGGTGCGTTCGTCGCGATAATACTCCGTGGTCACCCAGGGACCACGCAACGCAAGCTCGCCCAGCGTCTCACCGTCCCAGGGCACGTCCGCACCATCCTCGGCAACCATCCGCATCTCGAGCCCGGGCACCAGGATACCTTGCTTCACGCGCAGTTTATAGCGGGATTCTTCGTCCAGCTCGTCGGCGGAGGATCGCAGCCGACCAACGTGGGTAAGCGGCGCCGCCTCGGTCATTCCATACGCGTGCATGACCGGTATGCCCATCGCGTCATACGCCTCCATGAGCGCTCGCGGCAGCGCCGCGCCACCAATCTCGAGCGCTCGGATCGAGCTGAAATCTCTGGGACGCACTCGAATCTCGTCCAGTACACCCATCCATACCGTAGGCACGCCGGCGGCTAAGTGTCACGCGTTCTGACTGAATCAGATCGGCGAGCGACGACAGCATCCGGCCGCGGCCCTACCAGCACGAGCGACGCGCCGCTGAACGCCGCGGCCCAGGGGAGGCCCCAGGCGTTCACATGGAACATCGGCACCACGGGCATCATCGTGTCCCGCTCAGAGACGGCCACCGAATCGGCCAGGCACTTCGCCATCGTGTGAAGGAAGGAGCATTCGGTGACTGTATTGGACCCCCTTGGGATTGCCCGTGGTCGCGGACGTATAGCACATCGATGCCGGGCTGTTTTCATCGAGATCGAGAGGAAACGGGTAGTCAGTAGACTCCGCTTCGACGAGGTCCTCGTAGCACAATGCAGCTGGGAGCGAGGTGGAGGGCATCGTATCCCGATCGCACATGATCACGTACGCTCGAACTGACCTCAGATGTCCGTGCAGGGCTTCGAGAATCGGCACGAGGTCCGGATCAAGAAATATGACGCGATCCTCGGCGTGGTTAATGATGAAGGAGATCTGATCCGGGAAGAGTCGGATGTTTACGGTGTGGAGCACTGCGCCCATGCATGGCACCGCGAAATACAACTCCAGGTGGCGATAGTGATTCCAACCGAATGTGGCGACGCGGTCACCGGTTTCAACGCCAAGGCGTTTGAGAGCGTACGCGAGCGCGCCGGCACGTTCGGCCATCTGGGCGTAGGTATAGCGGTGTATTCCCGAGTCGGTTCGGGTGATGATGGACTTATTGGGCGAGAATTGGCGGGCTCGGTCCAGCACGCCGCGCAACAGAAGCGGATAGGTCACCGTTCACCTCCACCACGAGCGCATGGTAGGCCCTGAGTGGGAGGCGCGCAAATGATGTGGTGATCGGGCGAGTGCCTTAGAGCGTGGTGAAGTAAAGCGCTCCGGGCAACGGCCCGTTCATGAGACGTAGTCGGTCCGGGCATGCCTGGAGCTGGCTCCAACCGCAGACTTCGGCTCCGATACCAGTCGCGCGTCGCCCGTAGGTCCTGCACTCGAAGCGTCACGGCTCGTGGACCCTCCATTGAATCTTCGATGAGCAGGCGCTGAAAGCCACTCACCGATTCCACGCCCATGGATTGGTACCAGGCATCCGCAGTCCGAAGATCATTGACCCCGATCTCAATACCGGACACTCCTACAGACCCATTTGGATGTTTACCCGCTCGCTCCATCTTCATGCGCTCCGAGTCAGGCTGGTCCCACTGGATGAAGAACGGCCACATCTGGAAATACTGATCTCCGCCGGGAACTAAGAGCCGCCAGCTCAGTCGCGAACCGTCCGGTCTTCGACGGTTCATCGCGAACGGCCCTGTAGATTCAATACCCACTTGAAGCGCCAGGCTTGCCAGCGAATCCAGGTCGTCCGTCGCAACGGCGTAAGCACACAGCCCGATCTGATGCTTCGCAAGGAACCGAACCAGCGCACCGCGGCTACTTTGTAGCGCAAGCCGCTCATCCTCCACCGAGATGAGCTCCAAATAGTCAAGCCCAAATCGAGCAATGGCATTGCGAGTCCCAAAGGCCTCATGACGCCCGCCCATCTGAGCATCAAAACCGAGCACGTCCCGGAACTCTGCAACCGCGCGCTCCAGGTCTCGGACCGCTATGACCAGGTGGTCAAAGCGAAGCATAGTGGCTAGTAAGGGACAAATCGGACCCAGGGGACGACCGCTGATCTACTAAGTGTTCGCCTTGAAGCCTCACCCGGGCCGCGCGTCCGCTGGCAGTAGGGAGTCCGCGGATTCCTCGCGAGGAGACCAGCGGCCCTGCTCCACAGCCATCAGAAAGTCCTGAACGGTACGGTTGAACAACGCGGGCTCTTCCAGATTAAGTGTGTGGCCGGATTTCGGAAACATCACCAACCCCGCGTTGGGCATGAGGCGCTTCATAACGAAGCTCGGCTCGATGCACAGTGAGTCCTCATCCCCAACGATGATCAGGGATGGTAAGTCGATGCTCCCTAAGCTGATCCTGAATCTGGAGGATCGAGGTGCGCCGAGCCTGGACACCACGCTGGGTCATCGCAGAGCCATGCGCTGAATGCTCGCCCAGCATCTGCACGAATTCGTCAAAGGCGCGTCGATCTTTCTGCATGAATCGCAGTCGACCTGGCCCACGCGAGTACATCCGAGAGAAACGCTCCATGCCCTCGCGCTCGATCGTAGACGCCACGACCTCACACTCGGCCGGGAACTTATCTGGAATCGTGGCGCCAGATCCCGCGCCGGCGATCACCAGGGAACGGCAAACCTCCGGGTGTCGCAGCCCCAATTTGAGCGCTGCCGACCCGCCCATCGAAAGTCCGACCACGTGCGCCGACCCCTCACCAACGCTGGTGACGATGCCGAAGAGGTCTTCTACCGCCAACTCCTCCGAATAGTCGTTGACGCTCTCCGGAACGCTCGATGGCGGATACCCCCGATGGCAATAAGTGATGCAACGATAGAAGCGTGAGAAGAACCGCATCTGCGGCTCCCAGCTCCGATAATCGCCCGCGAACTCGTGACTGAAGACCAGCGGCGTGCCCTGGCCGGCCTCTTCGTAATACAGCTCCACACCATTAACGGATACGGTTGGCATGAGACCTCCATGGCTGCGAGACAACACACTTCCAGGCTGCGCAAGCCCTAGCAGAGCGAGGCCGATTGTAGCAAGCCCAATCCGCTCTGTTCAGTGCGCACATCCGGCACGCCTACTCTGACGTATGGATCATGCCAATATGGCGCGCGGCTACAATTCGGTTTCGCGTCTCGAGGTTGCTCATGTCTGATTTCCCAACGATCTCCCGTGGCCCACGCCGAGGCTTCCCCCTGGGAACGCTTGTCTTGGGCCTCGTGTTGGGAGCGCTTCTGGCTGGAGGCCTCGTCGCCTGGGTGGCCGCGAGCTCGCTCCAACGACGCGTTGACCTGCCCATGGAACAAATCTTTGCGGGGTTCGCGAAAGATCTTGCCATTCCGTCTTCAGCATCCGGTCCGACGCCACCGGGACCGTTGGATGATCGCCGTCTACTAGGCCGCGGTCGAGAAGCCTTCAACGGCTCGTGCGCCGTCTGCCATGGGGCAGATGGAAGCGGCCAGGGTAGATTTGGCGCGGCAATGTACCCACCCGCCAGCGATCTGCGCACGGCCAACGTTCAGAAGCGCTCAGACGGACAGCTCTACTGGGTGGTCAAGAACGGACTGTCATTTGTAGGAATGCCGGCATTCGGTGAGCAGTACAACGACGAGGCGATCTGGGCCATAGTCGGCTACGTGCGGGCGTTGGGGCGGGGCGACGCTCCAACGGGAAGCGTCACGCCACTGCCCACCGATGAAAATCTCGCTTTAGCGCATCCGTTTGCGCCGGAAGCCGAGCGGCGCGGCGCCGCGATCTTCTTTGAACAAGGATGCCACATGTGCCACGGTCCACGCGGTGACGCGGTGGGAAACATGGCACTACGTCCTACCAAACGCGCACTAGCGAACCTGGATAGCTTCGAGAAAAATCTCCGAGAGCCGCCGCTCGGGATGCCGACGTTTTCGGCTGATCGTGTGGACCAGCGCGAAGCATCGGATCTGTTCTCCTACATCAGGACGCTGTATCCGCGACCGGCGTAGAAGTGACGGGTGGCGCATCTGGCAAAGTGCAGTTTCCCACCATATCCCTACGGCTCGAGTTCTCTTCCCGATCAACAGAGCCGCGCACGTGACTAAGCGGTTCCTCTCGCAATATCGGCCTGCACAGTTGTCCGCGAGAGGAACCGCTTAGTCACGTGCGCGGCTCGAAAGCTGGTTGTAGATTTCCTGAGGGGACCGCACACCTATGAGATGCGGCTCTGTTTGGCGGAGGTCACTCGCGGATGCGGGCAGCGCCGACGAATCGGCTGGCCCAGTAATCCTCATCGAGGCGAGAGACAACGACGCCTGTGCGCTCGTTGTTCGCGTGAACGAACTTGCCGTCGCCGATGACGATGCCCGCATGACTGAGACCAGGCATGTACGTATTGGCGAAGAACACCTCATCGCCAACCTGGAGCTGGCTCTTGGCCACTCGCGGGCCGGCGTTGAACTGCTGCCATAGCGTGCGGCCAACAGCGACGCCGGAGCTCTTGTGGACGAAATAGGCGAAGCCCGAGCAATCGAACCCTGAGGGTGAGGTACCGCCAAAGACATACTTAGAGCCGATGTACTTCAGCGCTGTCGAGGCGATCAGCTGGCCTTTATCACTGCCAGGGGCCACAAGCTCACTCGAGATAATCGATGCCGCTGAGACCTGAGTCTTCGACATGGAAGGCGCCATGTTGGCTGCCGTCTCTGGCGGTTGCCCGGGTTTCGCGTTTGTCTGAGGGATCACGATCCGCGCACCCGCCTTAGCGACGTCGGGTGAGTCGAGCTGGTTGTAATCCATGAGGGCGCCGAGATCGATCTGATACCGAGCCGCGAGGTCCGATATCGATTCCCCCGACTTCAGCACAACCGATTCGACGCCTTTTGCGGGAAGAATTCGAAGTCGTGATCCCGCCACCACAGCCTTCGGATCATTGATGTCGTTATCCATCATGATGACCGTTGGCTCGACACCAAATCGCGTGCTGACCGTCCAGAGCGTGTCACCGGGCTGAACCTTGTAGGTTCGCGGGTCTGCCTTTGCGTCGGAAGCGCTGTCTGACGTGGAATCTGAGCGCGCGCTTGCGGGGATAAAGAGAACGCGGCCGTTATCGAGTTTGTCCGAGTCGAGCTTGTTGGCATCTTTGATCGACTCAGACTTCACGCTGTACCGATCAGCTAACTTTTGGAGATTCTCTCCGGCCTTCGCGACGTGAACAACACCGTCACCCGGAAGAATAATCAGGACCTGACCAACCTCGAGGCGATCGGCGGTAATCCCGGGGTTCGCGGCCTTCAGCGTATCAAGACTGAGGTTGTACGTCTTGGCGATCGAGGCGAGAGAATCACCATCCGCAACAGTGTGCGAAAGGGATTCAATGGGACTATCGGCTGAAGAGACATCCGTCGATTGCAGAGCCGGCGTGGCAAGGGCCACAGACGGAAGGAGACAGACCGCGCTCAGAACGCTGACTGTCGCGAATCGGACGATGACTCGCTGGAGACTCGACGCCTCCAGGCGGTTGCAAGGCCTATCGGACACGGGCGGCAGTGTAATTGAACCGCGGAAGTCATGTCCAGAGGCGCTTCGACTAACGACCTAACAGGCCATCACAGCCTCGTACCAACGTCCTCGTTGCAGATCGAGGCCTACTCAGTGGATAGCCATTTACATCCGATAGGGGATACCCTGGCATGCCACTCATTCGGATGGGGGCCGTTTCATGAGTCACCTCTTCACGAAGCTCGTCATCCTGGCTCTCATCACGTTGACGGCGTTTGCTCCTCGCGGAGCTGCCTCAGCGCAGGAATCCTTCGTTCTCACCGTAGCCGGGCTGACGGCGCACTCTGGCCGCTGCCGCAAGGCCAGGCGCCAAGCAGGTGCCAATTCTGGATCAGCAGGGACATTGTCTGATGCACATGAGCGGTCAGGACGCTGCTTGCGCGACTGAAGCGATTTAACTACGCTCCTGTCCACGGTACCTTGTAAGCATCACATCAGCGCGGAGTCGACACCATGTCCATCACTACTGTTGCGATCCTAAGCCCCGGTGACATGGGGCACAGCGTGGGAGCGGTCCTTAAGGAAAACGGAATAAGAATCGTGACCTGCCTTAAAGGCCGTAGCGAGCGGACAGCCGAGCTCGCGGCTAAAGCAGGTTTTGAGGATCTTTCAAGCCTTGAGGACGTGGTGACCGAATCGGACCTGATCATGAGCATCCTGGTGCCTGGCGCCGCGCGCGCGATCGCCAGCCAGGTCGCTGACGCATTGCGCGCTACCAGTGCGGATGTCCTCTTTGCCGATTGCAACGCCGTAGCGCCGAGCACGGCGCGTGATGTGGCCAAGATCATCGAATCGGCTGGGGGGCGGATGGTGGACGCCGGCATCATCGGCCCGCCGCCTACGCGCCCAGGCAATCGCTTCTACGCTTCCGGTCCGGGTGCTGAGGAGTTTGCCACGCTCAACCAGCACGGGCTGGATATACGACCTTTGCCGGGCGAGGTGGGCCAGGCATCTGGTTTGAAGGTTTGCTACGCCGCGATGACGAAGGGCATCCAGGCGCTTGGCCTCGAGCTGTTAGTAGCCGCGGACGCTATGGGCCTGCACGACGAGCTAGCGGCGGAGCAGGCGGAGAGCATGTCCGCGGTGCGCGGCTGGATCGAGCGCAGCATCCCGACGATGCCTCCCAAAGCGCATCGCTGGGTGAGCGAGATGGAAGAAATTGGTCAGGCCTTTGCGGACCTCGGAATGACACCAAAGCTCTTCCAGGGCGTGGCAGATATGTATCGGCTGGTTGCGGAGACGCCCATTGGTCGAGAGACGCCCGAGAACCGCGACACCTCGCGTGACGCCAACGGCGTCTTCGCTGCCATGGCGGAGTCGCTCAAAGTCCCCACCAGCGGTCACTGATCAGAGTGTGGCTCTC
The DNA here is from genome assembly GCA_963765765.1 of uncultured Chloroflexia bacterium. GTDB lineage: Bacteria > Chloroflexota > UBA6077 > UBA6077 > JACCZL01 > CAVXYC01. The sequence goes on from CAVXYC010000007.1 coordinate 30,918, forward strand.
AAAGCAGGCGAGTGTGGCGGCGTGAGAGCCGGTTCGTCGACGTAGAACAGCCCCGCTCCCATCACCGGAGATCGCAAGCATTTCGAAGTCTTGGGTATCATCTGGCCACCGGATAACGAACACACCTGGGCCCGTGACATCACCTCAGCGATGCTCGCGGGAGAGTAGGTTCTCCATGTCGCCAAGCCTGAATTTCATTCCGCGCAACGAACGCTTTTTTGACATGTTCAATCGCAGCGCGGCCAATAATCTGGAGGCGGCTACACGCCTGGTAGAGCTCCTGGACTCTTGCGATGACATCGATCGCAAGGCTCGGCGGTTGAAAGACATAGAGCACGCCGGTGACGAGATCACTCACGAAGTTTTTGCCGCGCTGGCCCGTACCTTCGTGACTCCGCTGGATCGCGAAGATATCAGCAACCTTGCCGCGTCGCTTGACGACGTTGTGGATTTCATCGAGGAAACGGCCCGACGCATGCGTCTCTACCACATCACTGAGGCGACCCCGTTGGCAAAGCAGTTCGGTCTGGTCATCCAGGAACAATGCGAACAGATCGCGATGGCCGTGCCATACCTGGAGGCGCGGAAGTTCGGCGCTGACCTGGACAAAGTTGCTAACGAAGTGCACCGACTCGAGAACGAGGCTGACGATCTCCTCGCGGACGCCGTTGCCGCGCTCTATGACGGCGTGACCGAGGTACCCCAGCTCATCGAAGCCATACGCTGGGGAGACATCTATCAACTTCTGGAGGACGCAACCGACCGCGCCGAGCATGTAGCGGTCGTGCTGCAAAACATCAGTTTGAAAAACGCATAGTCGTGGACACCGCATTTCTGCTGCTTGTACTGATTGTTGTCCTCGGTCTCGCCTTCGACTTCATAAACGGCTTTCACGACACCGCCAATGCCATCGCCACCTCGGTTGCCACGCGCGTGCTCTCACCGATACAGGCGGTCAGCATGGCAGGGGTTCTTAACTTTGTGGGCGCGCTTAGTGGCACCGCGGTGGCCGCTACTGTAGGCAAGGGCATCATCCCCCCCGAGTATTCAACCCAACAGCTCGTCATCTCGGCGCTGCTGGCGGCCATTACGTGGAACTTGATCACGTGGCACCTGGGACTTCCGTCCAGCTCCAGCCATGCGCTGGTCTTTAGCATCGTTGGTGCCGGCGTCGCCTCAGGCGGTTGGAGGATCATCGATATTGATGGCGTGGAGAAGACGTTTCAAGGTCTCGTCTTTTCCCCCCTCCTGGGTTTCGGCGGCGCGTTTATTCTGATGCTCTTCCTGCTGAACTTCTTTGCTAGGCACACGCCAGTCTTTGTGACTCGGTTCTTCGGTAAAGCCCAGCTTGTGTCTGCCGCGTATATGGCGTTCTCACACGGATCGAATGATGCCCAGAAGACGATGGGCGTTATTACGATGGCGCTGGCAGCTTACTACGGTTGGGAGGGCGCAGAATGGGCCGTTCCGACCTGGGTGATCATAGCGGCGGCCACGGCGATGGGGTTGGGCACCATGGTCGGTGGATGGCGAATCATCAAGACCATGGGGCTCAAAGTGGTGGAGCTTCGACCGATCCATGGGTTCGCAGCGGAGACAGCCGCGGCCACGGTCATTGATATTGCCGGTCGGCTTGGCATCCCGGTGTCCACCACGCACACCATCAGCACCGCCATCATGGGTGTGGGCGCCACCAAACGACTCTCGGCGGTGCGCTGGGGCGTAGCCTGCGACATCTTCATGGCCTGGGTGTTCACCATCCCCGCGTGCTTTATGCTGGCCTGGGCAATCCAGTCAGTCCTCAAGCTGCTTGGATTCTAATCGAGACGACTTAGAGACACGCGAAACGCCCACGGGCGATCCACCCGAGTGGATGTCCACTTAGCCTTCCACTAGCCCGGATTATTCACGGTATTGAGACCGCCTCGCAATAGACTTCTCGGACGCCGTCTGGTGCCGCTGTTGCGGAATGGGGCGGGGTGTCGCACGGCGCGATTCGGGCGAGTTCGCCTATTGCGAACCCCGGTGAATAATCCGGGCTAGAGGCCGCAAGCCGCCTGACGATCCTGATCCTGGTGCCCAATGCGCTTTAAGCCAGCTGAAGCCGCTGTCCCTAGAGCGGCATCCTTTTGTCGATTCCGGTGCTTGCGCGGTGTCTAACGCAGGTCGCACCATTTCCTAAATTCAAGAAATTGTCCTGATGCTGTTATGTAGCATGACATCAGATGAGAAGGATTGAGGAGGCCTGAGTGGCCAAGGTGCTCGTCGTGGACGACGAACCAAATCTACTGCACACGCTGCGGTACAACTTGAAACAGTCTGGTTATGACGTGGTCATGGCGGCCACCGGTGATGAGGCCATTACCGTTGCCAGCCACGAGCGTCCAGATATCGTCATTCTGGACGTGATGCTGCCCGGGGTAGATGGATTCGAGGTCTGCCGCCGAATTCGTGCGGACTCCGCGGTACCGATTCTGATGCTGACCGCGCGCACCGAGGAGATTGACCGAATTGTAGGACTCGAAGTGGGCGCGGACGACTACTTGACCAAACCGTTCTCCACGCGGGAGCTGCTTGCGCGAGTCAAAGCCATGCTGCGTCGACGCGAGATGATTCGGCGCGAGCTCACGGAGGCGCCGGCGGGTTCGGAGCGATTGGTGAGTGGTGACCTCGAGCTCGACGTGGCCGCCCACCGAGTGATGTTGGGAGATAGAAGTGTGGCACTCAAGCCGCGCGAATTTGAGCTTCTGACGTTCCTGATGAGGAATCGCGGACACCTCTTCTCAGCCGAGCAGCTTCTGGAACAAGTCTGGGGCTACATCGACACTAGTGATCCACGCACGGTTCCAGTACACATCCGCAGCTTGCGCGAGAAGATCGAGGAGCAGCCATCCCAGCCGCGACGAATTGAGACGGTCCGCGGCGTCGGATACCGATTCGTCGCGTGAACGCTCCACGCGGCATGCAGTGGCGCATTGCCCTGAGCTATGTCACGCTGCTGGCGGTGGTCATGCTGGTGCTGGGCGCGTATCTCGTCCGATTTCTGCGCGAGCAGGAGTTCCGAAACCTCGAGGCGCAGCTCACCCGGGAAGCCCAGGTCGTCGCCGCGGACGCGGTCTATCGCCTGGCAATGGGCGGCCCTGAGGCGCTCGATCCTTTCGCCAAGCAAATTGGGGACGTGACCGAGCTGCGCGTCACGCTCATCGCACTTGACGGCCGGGTGCTCGGTGACTCCGATGTAGACCCCGCGCTGACCGAAAACCACGCGAGTCGGCCAGAATTCGTCGACGCGCTCCGGACAGGCCTCGGCGAAACGCAGCGTCACAGCGCCACGGTTGATCGCGACTTGCTGTATTTGGCTGTGCCCATGCGGGACGGAGATCGCTTGATGGGCGTGGCTCGCGTGGCACTGCCCAGCGTCATGCTTGAGGCGTCCATCAATCGCGTGGTGGTTGCCGTTGCCGCTGCCCTCTTTGCCGCGGCGTTGCTCGCCGTGGCGCTCGCTATGATCATCGCGCGAGCCATTGCGTTGCCGATTCAAGCTCTGACCGCCTCGGCCCATCGCCTCGCCCAGGGACTTCCCCACCGGCCATTGCCGGTTCACGCCGGTGGAGAGGTTGGTGAGCTAGCGGCAACCTTTAACGACATGGCTGAACGCGTTCGCGACAACGTGCGATCGATCGAGCAGCAGCGGGCTCAGCTGGCAGCCGTGCTGGCCAACATTCCGGATGGCGTCGTCATGCTGGATGACGAAGGCACGATCATGCTCATGAACTCAGCGGCCAAGCGCCTCCTTCACGTGAGTGGAAAGACGGTGGATGGACATACGCTCATTGAAATAACTCGTGACCATGAGCTGTCTGATCTCGGACTCAGCGCCATTCGACTCCATGCTCCCACCCGGCCGACACTTATTGAGCACGGGTCCGGTGAAGCTCGTCGCTCAATTCAGGCCGTCGGTGCACCGCTGCCCTCCGAGGCGTCGCCCAGTGCCGCCGCGCTGGTCGTCCTGCAGGACGTCACCGAGCTGCGACGCACCGAGATGATGCGGCGCGATTTCGTTGCGAACGTCTCGCATGAGCTCAGAACGCCCGTCGCCTCCGTCAAGGCCATGGTAGAAACGCTGGAAGAAGGTGCCCTCGCGGACCCTGGCGCCGCTCGCGATTTCCTGGCCCGTATCCACGTGGAAGTGGATGACCTGACGCGATTGATCGAGGAGCTGCTCGAGCTGAGCCGCATTGAATCGGGCCGCGTTCAACTTTCCCGCGAGCCGCACGATCTTCGAAACACCGTTCGATCGGCTCTCCAGCGCCTTCAGGCACCCGCTGAACGACAGGGCGTGACCTTGACTCAGTCTGATCATGCCCAGCCGGCAATTGCTCTCATTGACGATGAACGAATTCAGCAGGTGTTGATGAACCTGATTCACAACGCGATCAAGGTGACCGAGCCCGGTGGCACAGTAAACGTCTCGATCATGGCTACCGAGAATCGGGTCCAGGTCATCATTCGTGATAACGGCATAGGTATCGACCGGCAGGATCTCGGTCGGCTCTTTGAGCGGTTTTACAAAGTGGACAAATCCCGCTCCAGCGGTGGGACAGGCCTAGGTCTGGCCATCGCGAAGCATCTCACACAAGCACACGGTGGACGCATCTGGGCCGAGTCCGCGGGACGCGGCCAGGGAGCTACGTTCACAGTGGAGCTTCCAGCGATGCGCTTGGCCCCTGCCAGGCGGAAGGCGGCCGCGGCATCGTAGCATCGCCCTTAGCGTAGATTCGGGGACGACCCCACCTCAGCCCTCCCGCGCGGCAGGGAGGAGCCGGATTCTCCGTTTTCTAAGACACGAGAGGGCTCGGTTTCGCCGAGTCCTCCTCTGGATCTCGAATTCAGTGCATCGACACCAGCTTCTCGAACGCCGCCCTAACGTACTATCCGCCACGACCCCTGGGAGCGCTGTCCGGCCGCACGCTTCCGCGCCAAGTTCCGATAACCCCCATTATCGGCACCGGTGCCTGCCTAGGGGCTCAGCGAAAGACTGGGCAGATTGCTCGAGCGAGCTCACTCTGCGTTGTGGCACCACGCGGGCGTACACTAGCGCCATCATGATGCCACTCGGTCCGCCGGCACCCGTCGCCGCTTCCTGAGGGGTGGCCTGTCCGTGGCCGGCCTCGGTCTGCTGGCCGGCTGCGGGCTGCTCCCTCCCCAGGCCCCAACCTCCGAGCGGGTGCGCCTGATCGGGGTCCTCGGCGACGTGCCTGGCGGGCGTTGGGACGCGTTCTGGGATGGACTGCGGGAGCTGGGCTGGGTCGAGGGCCGGAACCTCGCCGTGGAGTCCCGCTGGGCCGAGGAGGAGACACCCAACGGTATCGGGCCCTCGCGACCGAGCTCGTCGAGCGGAAGGTCGAGCTGATTGTAGTAGGGGCCTCGGTGGTGGCGGTCGCCGCCAAGCAGGCGACCGCCACCGTCCCACTCGTGGCGATCCTGGTTAGCGGGGAGGCAATCGAGAGCGGGCTCGTCGACAACATCGCGCGGCCCGGCGGGAACATCACTGGGATTGCCGGCATAAGCGGGTCGCAACTGGAAGGCAAGCAGCTGCAACTCTTGAAGGAAGCGGTCCCGCACGCCTCCCGTGTAGCCGTGCTCCGCGGGCAATCCCGAGCCTTCTTCGAGCTCAGAGCGCCGCGTGCGGGCGCTCCAGGAGGCCGCGCCCGGCCTCGGGGTACACCTTCACGTCGTCGCCGCGCCGAACATCAGCGGCCTCGACGACGCGTTCGCGGCCATGTCCACAGCCGGCGCTGATGCCCTCAAGATTCTCAACCACACCCAGTTCGGGACTGCGTTGGGACGCATCGCCGAGTTAGCGCGCCAGTATCGGCTGCCGGCTATCAGCGAATATCCGGACTTCGCTCGGGCGGGAGGCTTGCTGGCCTATGGCTTGAGTCGAGCCGAGATCTACCGGAGTGCAGCACCGTACGTGGACAAAATCCTGCGAGGTGCCCGCCCTGGCGACCTGCCGATGGAGCGGCCGACGGACTTCGAGTTCGTGATTAACGTCGGGACAGCGCAGGCCCTCGGTCTGACGATTCCTCAGCCGCTCCTTGCTGAAGCGACCGAGCTGATCCAGTGACCTCGTTCCAGTCCGGACTAACCGAGATCATCCATGAGGCGCATGCCTGATCCGCGCCGAAGCGGGCGGTATGGGCGTCGGGAAATGAGCTATCCACGCATCATTCGTTCCGATAACCCCCATTACCAGAACCGCCGGATCCTGTAGCCCCTATTACGAGACCAACTTGGCTGCAGCCCGTCATAGCTAAACGCGACAAAGCAGGGTCAACGACGCCAGAAGCAATTTGACTCGGCCCTGGATGTCATCTCGGATCTCGCGTACCTGCTCGATTGGCAATCCTTCGGGATCGGCAATCTCCCAATCTTCGTAGCGCTTGAACGGGTACACCGGGCAGGCATCGCCGCACCCCATCGTGACGATCACGTCGGCCACCTGGACGACTTCGTCCACCAATGGCTTCGGAAACTCGCGCGACAGGTCGAGCCCTACTTCAGACATAGCGCGGACCACCACGGCATCGAGCTCCTCGGCGGGGGTGCTGCCAGCAGAATGCACACCCACGACTCCGTTGCTTAGATCGCGCAGAAAGGCCGCGGCCATCTGGGACCTACCGGCGTTGCGGCTGCAGATGAACAGCACGTCGGCGCTTTCTTTCTCAAGAGGCTTCGCAAGACTTACGAGCGCTTTCAGCCGTTCGCGCGTGAAGCGGTAGACGAACATAGGGACGTAGTTCACGATCCGAACTTGTCCCAGGCATCTCTGGGACTCATAAGCACATTGTTCGATGGTCTCTTCCGAGAATGTCCCTCGAAATTCGTATGACAACCGCTCAATCTCCGCCTGGATCGCACGCTCGAGATGGAATTGGAACGGCTCGTTCATCGTTCCGTCCTCCCGCCGAGACACTTCGGCAAGCAGCCCTTCACTCCCATGGCATCACTCCGACCCCAGAAACTCATCCGTGATCCGCTGGCGGATGGCATCGCGAACAGCGCGGTACATCTGCATCTGCTCCGCTTCGTTTCCCGTCGCTTTTGACGGATCCGGAAAGCTCCAGTGCAGTCGTCGCTTGGCGCCGAAAAACACGGGCAGGCCTCGTTGGCCTGATCGCACACCGTGATTACCGCGTCGAATGGCTGGTCGAGATAGCGGTCGAGTGTCTTGCTCTCCTGAGCGCTGATGTCGATATCCAGCTCGCCCATGGCCTTGATGGCCAGCGGTCGCACGCGCGTGGCTTCCGTCCCCGCGGAATACACGTCAAACTGCTCCCCGCCGAGTCCTCGCAGGAGCCCCTCGGCCATCTGGGAGCGCGCCGAATTGTGGGTGCAGAGAAAGAGCACACGCTGTTTGGTACTCATCATGGCTCACCTCCGTTCGTGACTCTGAACCGCGCCTATGCTGCGCGGATTGCATTGAGCTCATCGGTTCCTCCATTGCCTCGTCCGCCGTATGCGGCAGGAGCGATCTGATTCCGTACTGGTAGAGAGCTGCCCCCGCTACGGCCCCTAGACATGGGCCCACAAGGTAGATCCAGAACCCGCCGCGGGGGCCAGGAATCGCGATGCTGCCAAATCCCACGGCCCAGGCGACCAGCCGGGGGCCAAGATCGCGGGCTGGATTCCATCCCGCCTGGGTGATGGGCGCAAAGAGGCAGATCAACAACGCCACTGTGAAGCCGATGAAGAACGGCACCATGCCCTCCGGCGTGACGCGGTTCTTTGGATCCGTAAGGGCGAAGATCACCAACACCAGAATCGCCGTTCCGAATGCTTCCACAAGCATCGCCTCGAGCGGCGATGTCAACGCCTGGGCGTCGAGGCCCGTGCCGAAGATTGCTGGATTCGGGAAGTACTGGCCAAAGATCATCGCCGCGCGCTCGCTGCCTGGCGCTCCGCGGGTGAGCCCCTCCTTGGCCTCGAAACGCGCAAGGATACGGCCCCCAGACAACGAAAACAACCAGTCCGGCGGCGATGGCGCCCACGAACTGCGCGAGCCAGTACGGAAGCATCCGTCGGGCCGGGAAATCATCGCGACGGAATAGCGCAACTGCCAGCGTCACCGCCGGATTCAAATGAGCGCCCGAAAGCGTGGCTGAGCAATAGATCGCCAGGGACACGCCAAAGCCCCAGACAACGGCCACCTGCCACAACCCCTGGAGCGCTCCCGTGAGCACGGCCGTGGCCACGGAGCCGATCCCGAACAAAACCATCAGAAAGGTGCCCAGGCACTCGCCTGTCAGCGCGGCTCGCATAGCACCGACGCATCAATGGGTGTTGATATATGAGCCCGAAGAAAGCGGATGGCACTCATTTGGTCTATACCTACGAACAACCCGCCGGCCCGCACTCGGCCGTGCGGTCGCCAATCGTGGCTGGATCGAACAGCCCGGTCAGCTCCTGGTGGATCAGGGCGAGCCGGTCAGCGTCAACGCGGTAATAGATCCAGCGCTGATCCACTGGATCCCGTCGTCCTTGCACCAGGCCGGCATTGCGGAATTGGCGCAGGTGGTGGCTTATCAGATTCTGCGGCAGCTCGAGCTGTTCGGCCAGTTCACAGTTGCAGATTTCACCCGCCATAAGCGCGAGGAAAATACGGCGCCGCGTCGGATCGCTGATCAGCCGCAAGAACTCTGCGGAGGTCGGCGAAGCATCCGGCCGCTGGGTAGTGAGACGGGTAATTCAACCATTATTGATATTGTGCGCCGAATCACAGCTAGAGTGCAAATCACCTGACCTTGACCGCTCTTATATAGACATTCATCGATATTATCCCCTTGAAGGCGGTATAATTTGACCAACAGGGACGCATCAGCTACGCCATGCGACCTCTCTGATGACGTCTTCTACGCATCGGAGTTGTTCACGCAAACAATCGGGGACCGGCTCGTTCGGGGCAAGTCCCTCGCTGAAGGCTACGCCCAGCGTCACTATGGGCTTCATATCCACTTGGCCCCTGCTACCGAACTGAAACAGCAGTTCTGGTGTATTCAGCTTGAGCGGTCCTCCGGGATGGACATACTCCCAGTCCGGGAGGATGGCGGCTCCATCGTGGCCGACAGCGAGGTTTTCAAGATCGATGACCGCCAGATTCAGATTCTTGTGCTTGTCGTCGATGTCCATCGAGTGAAGCTGGGCGAGTCGTTCTCGGCTGGGCAGGAAAGCATCCGCATCGGAAAACTCTTGATACGGCTGCAAGCTCTCGATGAATGCTTGTACGGCATCGGGAAGCAAGCGGACCGCGTACTTGCCGCATGTTCGTTGCAGGGCACCCTTCTTGTCCCGTTTCTCCCAATTACCTTTGTGGGACAGGATTGGAAACGCTGTCCACTCGGGGGCAGATTCCCGCCTGCTCGAAATTTCGTAGACGATGTGATCCAGAGCGGATCGCATGTTGTGGACGGCATCGCCGGCGGCCAGAGCGATGTGATCGGGCAGTTCCTCCGAGAGCTTGATCCACACGCGCAATTTCCCCGGCTCACTCTCGGTATCCGGGATGATTTGGCAGGGTTCTCCTTGGATGAACTCGGTGGCTGCGGTTACCGCGTCCGTGAAGTGCTTGTATGCCCGATTGACCTTGAGTCGCCACGAAGGTACGGTGCTCATGCTTTGATGTGTCTCGCATCGTGAACGGGGTGGAGTTTGCGATGTCCCAGCAAGTCATAGTGTATTCACAACCGGGTTGAATGTTCTGTAACAAGGTGAAAGAGTTTCTTCCCAACGAGGCGTGAATTACGTTGAACGAAACGTCGCGGAAGATGAGCAGGCGCTGGAAGAGCTGACGGCGCTTGGCTATATGACGACTCCGGTGGTGAAAAATCGACGACCACTTAGTGATCGGCTTCGATCGTGCTCGTCTCGAGGAATTGCTCGCTAAGAGGGCTTCCCTCGCTTTCTGTGGCGGTCGCGGTCGTGGTCGCGACAGATCGTAGTCTCCAAAACGGAAGCATCTAATTTCTCTGTCATCCAACTATCCGCGCCTGTCGAATACTTACTGTCCGCGCCGCCGTACGCGGCATACACTCGTCCGAAGTCGGGTCGGACTGGAATGTCGGGATGACTCCGTAGGCGACCAGTACCATGGCCCCTATAAGCCCAAAAGGCCATGGGCGTCCTTCCCGCAACCACTGCCACACCAGCCAGCCGCCGCCGATTTCCGCGAGGCCCGCCAGCGCGAAGAGCGCCAGGGCGCGGGCAATGTCAGGCATGGTGGCCGAGCTGCTGCATGCGGTCCCAGGTGTCTTCCAGGCTCCAAACCTCTGATAAGCGCCCGTCCAGCACGCGGAAGATGAAGATTTCGTGCACTCGCTCCATGCGCTTGCCCGTCGCAGGCTGGCCGATGAATGGTCCCCGCCTGGGTCCCCGAGCATGTGCAATGGGCCACGACCCGATCGCCTTCCACGATGAGTTCGACGATGTCCTGACGCCAATCTGGAAACGCTTGAAGGAATTCGGTAAACGCGTCTCTGAAACGGTCTGCAAGCGCCGGCGCGCATAGTTCCTCGAGCACTTCGAATCGTCGCTCGTTCATTGCCTCCTGAACCAAGCGGCGGACAAGGGCCTTATTTGACTCGGTTTCCAACATCTCTCGCTCAGGAGTGTTCATGCGCCTATTGTTGCCTATAGCTACTGTGGTTCGTTCCGATAACCCCCATTATCGCAACGTGTCGAGCGTGGGCGAGAGCTCGGCGTTCTTGCCTTGAGACCGTGAGCCAGATGAGCGGCGAGAGAGCCCACCCACGAGGCGCCTTGTTGGCGCGAAGTGGAGGGCCCTTCGTCGAGCTCGGTGGGGCTCGGGCGCGGTCGAGATCAGGCCGAGAGGGCCTGGGCGGCGCTGCGGATCTTTCCGGGCCATCCCGCGTGATCTCTTCCACGAGCTTGACCACCTGCGGATGCTCCAGACCCGAGACCAGGAAGGTCCAGCGCCAAGCGTGCAGCGTCTTGGCGCTGATCTCCTGACGCTCGGACTCGGTGAACCCGCGCCCGGTCGCTGCCTTGTAGCGCGTCGATATTCAGGGCGATCTGCTGCTGCAGCAAGCCATCGATGGCACCACCCAGCTCGAGCACCTCGTCGATCGCTGCCTCGCGCTGCGCCAGCGGCATGTCCTCGACCATCTCGGCGATGAGCATCGTGTCGATCTTGGCGTGCTGCGCCTCGTCCAGCCAGTGATGCCGCAGCAGGTCGCGGAACAGATCGTCGAGGTCGGTCTTGTTCCGGACATGCTCCGTGTAGTGGACCTGCACGAACCACTCGATGATGTTGATCAGGAGCAGCACCGCGAGGTCGGACTTGCTCCGGACCACCTCCGCGACCGCTTCGCGCCCGGGGATCAGCCCTGGGGTGGCGCCGAACTGCTCGGTGAACAGGTCGATCGAGCGACGGAACATCTCCTGGTGCTTCAGCTCCTCCTCCGAAAAGCGCAGGAGTGAGCGCTGTCGCACCTCGTCGCCGTAGGGATTCTGCAGAACTTCTTCGGTGACGGTAGGAACGATGAACTCCTCCACGAAGGCAAAGAGGTGGCAGTACGCGTTGCCCATGATCTGGTTCAGCATGCGCTTCTCATCGTCGTCGAGGCAGGCGATCGCGTCAACACCGCTGAGGCGGTCGGGCAAAAAGCGCTTCGAGAGATCGAAACGCCGACCGTTGAGGACCTCGTCTTCCTGCCAGGCAACCTTCTTCGAATTCTCGAGCACGTTCCCAAACGTGTAGTTGTGGGTGACCATCGGGGTCGGTGCCAGTGTGGTGGTTGTCATGATGTGGATGTCCTTCCCTCGGGCCCGCGGCGCGGGACCGGAATGCGCTCGGTGGTCGTCATGCCCTGTGCGATCGAATCGACGGCCGTGGTCGCCGATGAGTGGAGCCTCGCGGCGGGCGTCCAGGCCGTCGCGATGATTTCCTCCGGGATGAAGATCGGACGGTCCTGCCGGTCGCTCTCTTCGGTGGCGGCTCAACCGTTCGTCACCGTCACTCTAGGGAGCGTCCGTCTCTTACTCGTCCCCCGGCGCGTCCCCTACCGTGTCCTTTGCGAGGAATTTCGAAATTGGTCTGGAATTCCTTGGTGAGGACCTTGACATCAAGTGGTTGCCATAGGGCCTGCTCCTTTCTGGCCAGTGGCCGGTCGCACGAGGTAGAGCCCGCCTTCCGGATTGGCGGCTGGTCGCGTACCTGACCGTGCGGCGCGCCCCGCGGTTCGGTTTTCCACGAGCCAACCCAGGGAACTCGCGTCCCCGGGGATTCCCTCCACGCGCGGCAAGCCAAGCAACTCCGTGGTCATGTCCGGGCGATCATCCGTCTCGTCGTCGGGCTCGCCCTGGTAGACGAACGGGACCCGCGATGGACGCAAAGGCGGCGCATGGCACACCGGAACGGCCATCTGGCCCGCGCGCTTCGACGCCGGCCCGCCACATCGGGCGCGGTTGGTGCGGCGCGGTCTCTCGGCGAGGCCCGAATCGACCGGCCGATGTGGCCCGAACGCGGCGACGAGCGTGCATCCATTTCGGGTCGGCGTCGTCTACAGGAGCGAATCCGACCGAAAAGGAGCCACCATGACCACACCGACGACCAGCCAGCCGACCAGAGAGTTGCAGATCGACTTCTTGTTCCTCGATCTCGACACCTGCACCCGCTGCCGAGCCACCGATGCGACGTTGCTCGAGGCAATCGAGCGTACCCGCCCCGCTCTCGAGGCCGCCGGTGTGGTGGCCCGCGTGACCAAGACCCTCGTCTCGAACGAGGCGGCGGCACACGAGCTCGGATTCGTCAGCTCGCCCACGATCCGGTCGATGGCGTCGACATCGCCGACGAGCTGGTCGAGAGCGCCTGCGACACGTGCAGCGAGGCCTGTGGCTGTCCCGGTGGTGTCGACTCCAGGGACTGGGTCTACCGAGGCGAGCGGAGCACCGAGCCGCCGCTGGGTCTCATCGTCGAAGCGATCATGCGCCGAGCGCTCGGCGCCGACCCCGCCGGCTAACACACACCAGAGCCGGGACCCCGCCACGTGCCGACGAACCTCCGCCGGCTATTTCGCGGCTGCGGCGGCTGCCACACCGGCATCCGACTGTTGCCCACCGGGACGTCCAAGCCGACTGCTGCATGCCCGAGGACAAGGCCGCCTGTTGTGGCAGCGGGGCGGGGTCGTCATCCTGCGGCTGCGGCGCTGGGCACTGAAGTATCATGAGTGCCATGATGGCCGCCCCCACGGAGCTGACTGATGCGCGCAACGAGGCGCTGCAGGCTATGCGCGCGCGACTGCGCGCATTCATTGAGCGCAGGGTCGGGGATCCCGATGTCGCCGAGGATCTCACGCAGGACGTGTTACTCCGCCTGCTGATGAACGACGACCGCCAGATCGAGAACCCCACAGCATGGCTCTACCGAGTCGCGCGAAATGCGATCATCGACCACTACCGCACTCGCCGCGACTGGCGTCCGCTTGAGGCCGATGCCCCGACCCCGCCGAGCCTGGCCGAGGACCCGTTTGCCGACGACTCGCAAGAGGCCAACGCGAGCTCGCGGGATGTCTGCGCTCGCTCGTGGACCAACTCGCCGAGCCCTACCGATCGGCGTTGATCGACGCTGACCTCACCGGACAGACCCAGGCCGAAGCCGCCCGATCGGCGGGTGTGAGCGTCTCCGGGATGAAATCGCGGGTGCAACGTGGTCGCCGCTCGCTGCGCCAGCTCCTCACCGAGTGCTGCCGCGTGTACACCGGGCCCGCGGGCGGAATCAGGGGCTACGAACCGGCGCCGGCTGTGGAGAGTCGCCGCAGGGCGGGGGCGGCGTCCCGGGCCACTGCGGATGCGCGGGCACACCGCCGTGAGCCGAGGGAGCGCCGGCTAGGCCTTCCGGGGTCGAGCACGCCCGAGCGGCGGGATCGTCGGCGAGGCGTTCATCGAGCGCCGGGCGCACCGCCTGGGATCAAGTCGCGCCGGGGGCGGCTCGATTTGGAACGACTGGCAGCTTGCACCTTCCCAGCGTCGCGCGGTCAACGTGAGCTGCATCCGGAAGGCCATTCGCTCCTAGGCACCCGGCGTCGATCCGGACTGAGCATCAGGGCCATCGGGCGTGACCGCAACGCCCATCGACCCACCAGAGACTTTTGAAACAGGGTCCGATAATCCCCATTCTCGGAACTACCCGCCAATGATTCGATCTCGGAGTCGATCTTCGTTGGTTCCAGATGTGGCCCGCGACCGCGGTTATCGGAACCGATTTGGACCAGACTATAGGGCTTGACAACACCGCTCCTCCGCCGGCCGCCCTGTTCCAGCCACTCCGGAGCGGACCAGGTGCTGTCTCTCCAACGCCACCGTCACCTGGAATGGGAGACACGTGGGATATCCCGGCATATCACCGGACAATACGCAAAGCCCCTCCCGGAGTGATCCCGAGGGGCCTTGCTCGCTCTGGCGGCGCCTGCGAGGCTCTCGTTCACTACATAGGTTTAGTGCCGCGGAGTCAGGCGTTTAGCGTTTGTTCAACAAGCTCTTACTCTGCGTTAAACGGCATGTTAGGACCAACTCACCGTGCATCCATACCCTGGACAGGTCGGCATTCGACCGGCGTGTGAGGAGGGGTACCACAATATGTCCGGGAAGCAACAAAAGCCGGCAGCACTCGAGACAACGACGAACACCTTTCACGACATCATGGAGCGGCGGGTCAGCCGCCGCGGCATTCTGCGGGGCACCGCGGCATTGGCCGCCCTGGCGGTAACCGGGCCAGTCATCGGCAACGCTTCGTCCGCGTCGGCTCAGGGAAGTGTTCAACCGAGCATCGCCGCCCAGCTCGGCGGGCTCACATTCACGCCCGTTCCACTTGGCACCGCGGATGAGATCGTGACGCCGCCGGGATTCAGATCCAAGCCGCTCCTTCGCTGGGGTGACCCCATTCTCCCCAATGGCGCGGCGTTCGATCCGTCGGCTGTGTCGGCGGCGGCGCAGGCTACGCAGTTCGGCTACAACAACGATTTCCTGATGTTCATGCCGCTGCCACAGGGCTCGAACACGCCGCATCATGGTCTTCTCTGGGTAAATCACGAGTACACAAATCCGGAGCTGATGTTCGTGGGGTACGACAAGACCAACCCACAACCAAGTCAGGAGATTGTGGATGCCGAGCTGGCTGCCCATGGTGGCTCTGTCGTGGAGATCGCCCGCGACGAGCGAGGAGAGTGGGGCATTCGGCAGAGCTCGATGTTGAACCGCCGCATCACCGGCATAACGCCAGTCGGATTCACCGGGCCGGTTGCAGGCCACGAGTGGCTCAAGACTAGCGCTGACCCTACAGGTACAACGGCCATGGGCACGCTGAACAACTGCGGAGGCGGGCTAGACTCCCTGGGGCACCATCTTGACCGCGGAAGAAAACTTCCATCAGTACTTCTCGAACGTGAGCAACCTGCCAGATACTGACCCGCGCAAGGCCGTCCATACTCGCTATCGTCTGCCCGCTGCGGACTCGGAGCGGCACTGGGAGCAGGTCTACGATCGATTCGACGTGTCGAAGGAGCCCAACGAGCCGTTTCGCTACGGGTATATCGTCGAGATCGATCCCTACAATCCGAATTCAGCCGCACGTAAGCACACAGCGCTCGGCCGTTTCCTCCACGAGGCGGCTACCACGGTCATCGCGCCAAATGGGAAGGCTGTGGTCTACAGTGGCGATGACGAGCGCTTCGAGTCGGTCTACAAGTTCGTCAGCGCCGGCACGTACGATCCGAACAATCGCGCCGCGAACATGAACTTGCTGACCGAGGGCACACTCTACGTGGCCCGCTTCAACGAGGATGGAACTGGCCAATGGCTTCCACTGGTTTACGGTGAAGGTCCACTGACGGAAGCTAACGGCTTCACGTCACAAGCAGACGTTCTCATCAAGACGCGCCTAGCGGCTGAGCTTGTCGGAGCCACCAAGATGGACCGACCAGAGGACATCGAGACGAACCCGGTCAATGGCAAGCTCTACATGGCGATGACCAACAATAACCTTCGTGGCCAGGAGGGGCGGCCCGCGCCTGACCGAGCCAACCCGCGCGCGGACAATCGCTGGGGCCACATCATTGAAGCCACCGAGTCCAACAACGATGCGTCGGCCACGACATTTATGTGGGACATCTTTATGCTCTGCGGCGAGAACACAAACGAGTCCACCTACTTCGCAGGCTACCCAAGGGAGCAGGTGAGCTCGATCAGCGCGCCGGACAACATCACCTTTGACGCGGCTGGGAACCTCTGGATTGCCACAGACGGGCAACCGTCCGCGATCAAGGCGAATGACGGAATCTACGCGGTTCCCACTTCCGGCCCAGAGCGCGGATTTGTACGGCAATTCATGTCCGGCGTCCTGGGCGCGGAAATGGCGAGCCTCGCGTTCAATCCTGACAGCACGGCGATCTTCGTATCCGTCCAACATCCCGGTGAAGGCGGAACGCTAGAGGCGCCGGTGAGTTGGTGGCCCGATGGTGGCCAGCCGCCCCGTCCAAGCGTCGTGGTCGCCTGGTCCGAGACAGGAAAGCTGATCGGCGAAGCTTAGCTTTCGAGCCCTCTCGTAATATCGACCAGCGGTGAATCGATTGAGGAGAAAGCGGTTGCCTGTGGTGCTACTTCCTCCACCTCACCATCGGCGGCCCTTCGACGCGCGGGCGTATGAAGCCCATCACATCGCCGAGCCGCACGTGGCTCAGCGTGGGATGCTGAAAGTGTGCGTCCGGATTGATCTCGTAGTGCTTGCGCACACCCACCCGTGTGGACGTGAGCATGCCCGCCTCCTCGAGGTCATGAAGGACGGTAATGACCCGGCGTTCGGAGAGTCCGAGCGCCGCCGTGATCTCCCGGCCAGTAGCGTCCGGCTCCGTCGCCAGGTAGAAAAGAACGTGACCGTGGCTGGTGAGCAATGTAAACTGAGCACCCATACGTACGTCCGCTCCTGCGTCCGCTCCCGCGCACGTCTTGCCAGTAGCCTGATTCTACGCGCAGGTGCACATTGAAATGCACTATTACGATGAGCGATCCGCCTCAACGATGCTCGTGGCGGCGGTCGACGCTGGCACTTCAGGGCGGTCGACCGGGGCGAGACCAGGCGGAGTCTCCGCCTGCTGACGAGACAAACCGGTGACTCTCAGGATCTCCGCTTCGTCCAGCGTCTCATGCTCCAGGAGTGCGACCACGAGCGCATCCAAAGCAGGGCGCCGAGAACGAAGCTGGTCCAGGGCTATCTGATAGCAGTCATCAAGAATCAGCCGTACCTCCGTGTCCACCATGCGCGCGGTAGCCTCACTGAACGGCCGTGGGCCTGGCATGCCCCACATCTCCGATTGGCCGAGATAGCCCTGGTCACGGGGAGCCAGCGTCACCGGACCAAGCCGCTCGCTCATGCCCCATCGCGTCACCATTGAACGTGCCAACGATGTGGCCACCTCCATGTCATTCTCGGCGCCGGTGGTACGGGTGCCGTAGACCAGCTCCTCCGCTGCGCGACCGCCGAGCGCTCCAACGATGCGGGCCCTGAGGTACACCTCATCGTAGTTGTGTCGGTCGTCCTCAGGACGCTGATACGTCACCCCCAGGGCTTGGCCACGCGGCGTTATAGTGACGCGGTTCACGGGATCGGCACCCTTGACCACGAGTCCGAGCACCGTGTGTCCGCCCTCGTGGTAAGCAACCTTCTCCCGGTCGGCCGGGCTCAAGACGAGGTCTCGCGCCGGTCCCAGAATCGCCTTCTCGAGGGCATCCATGAAGTCGCGCTGAAAAACGTACTCCGCATTGCGGCGGGCAGCGCCCAACGCGGCCTCATTAACGAGATTCCGCAGATCAGCGCCCACCAGACCCGGTGTTGCCTTTGCTAACGCCACCAAATCTACGTCTTTGGCGAGAGGAATAGAACGCGTGTGCACACGCAAGATCGCCTCGCGTCCTGCGCGATCTGGGGGATGGACGATGACACGACGATCGAATCGGCCCGGCCGAAGCAAGGCTGCGTCCAGCACATCGGGGCGGTTGGTCGCCGCCAGAATGATGACGCCCTCGCGAGAGCTGAACCCGTCCATCTCCGTGAGGATCTGGTTGAGCGTCTGCTCCTGCTCAGAATGCGCGCCGCTCATGAAACCGCCGCCGCGCGACCGCCCTATGGCATCCAGCTCATCGATGAAGATAATTGCCGGAGCTGCCTCACGAGCCTGGCGGAACAGATCGCGCACGCGACTGGCGCCAACGCCCACAACCATTTCCACGAACTCCGATGCGCCCATACTGAAGAACGGTACTTCCGCTTCGCCTGCCACTGCGCGAGCTAACAGCGTCTTCCCAGTACCCGGCGGTCCAACAAGCAATACTCCCTTGGGCGCGACGCCGCCAAGGCGGGTGTACTTGAGCGGGTCCTTGAGGAAGTCAACGATCTCCACAAGCTCCCGCTCGGCTTCCTCGATCCCAGCCACATCCTGGAACGTGACTTTATCCTGGACCGTATTCTGGTCATAGCGCTTGGCACGGCTCTGGCCGAGACCCATGGCGCCGCCGAGGCCCGCGGACGCTCGCCGCGAGAGCCAGAGGAACGCCCCAATGAGCAGGATCGTGGGGCCAAAGCTCAGCAACAGGTTCATCCACCAGCTTCGCGGCTCTTCCAGCGGGCGGGCATTGATGACTACGCCGCCGTCAATCAGAAGGCGCTCCAGTCCTGGGTCCGCGAAGATAGGCAGGTGGGTGGTGAAATCCTTGTGGGCACCGCTGTCCTGAGCCTCCGTCGGGTTCTTCACCGCCTCACGGAATGTCCCCTGAATCGTGTCGCCGCGCGTGGTGACCTCGATCACGTTTCCGGCTTCCACCTGTTGCCGAAACAGCGTGTAGGGAATCTCGGGACGGTCGGCCTGGTCAGGAACAACGCGGGCAATGACAAAGTAGTTGAAAAGGAGAAGACCGAGAAAGAGCATCCAGGAGCGCCGGGCAGAGCTGCCCGGTGGTCGCTTGGAACGATCCCCCTGCTCAGTCGTGGTGCTCGTTGAGCCGCGCCGGAAGAAATCAGTAATGGAGCGGCGGCGTTTCGCGGGCTCCGCGCTTCCACCTGGACCAGGTGGCGTGGATGATGCCGTCGTTGGCTCTGCCGGCCTTGGCCCGCCGCTGCCCGTAGCCGGCAAGGACCTATCCGCGGGCGGTGGCTGGCCGGAAGACTGGTTGTTCGATTCGATATTCACATTCATGCTCCGAAAGGTGACTACTGCACGGATCAGGCCGTCCGAAGAACGGTTTCGGCGGTCCCGTGAATCGATGTAAAGCCTTGTGATTTATCGATGTCGTGATACTAAGCTCATCATAACCCTGGTACGGGCGCACCCCTTGCATTTCCGACACGAGAGCAAGACGGGCAGCGCCGGCGAGGAATTTCAATACATCCATCGTCGACGTGCCTTCAACTCACGATGCAAGTCGAAAGTCTTGGCGGCGAACTTTCCCACTCAACCGAGACTCCAATTCCCCAATCGGGTGATGGGACGGGCCAGGGAGAGCTGTGCTCGGGTGAACATTCGGCTAGTCAAAGTCGAACAGATTGCCGAGCCAGCCACGGTTCCGCCGCTGGCCGAAGCGATCGTCATCATCTCGGTCGTCGTCAAAGGGATCGTAGTTCCGTCGATCCTGAAATCGCTCTCGTTGGGGATTTGGCGAATAGGGTGCGTATTGAGAAGGTTCGGAAAATGCGGCCTCTCGTTCAACGAGCTTATCGACCTCACCGCGGTCCAGCCAGACTCCGCGACATTGAGGGCAATAGTCGACTTCCACCCCCTGCCGGTCAGTCATCATCAAGGTGACGTTACAACGCGGGCATTGCATGCTTCGGTACTCCAGAAATTGAAGGTCAAGATGACACGGAACACGATGGGTCACAAGTGACACTTCCGTGCCTGTAAACGGTCAAGCAGTGAGCTTGAGACTTGGTCATCACGGGAACAAAAAACCTCCAGCCGATTCAAGAATCAGCCGAAGGTCTTCCAAACCGTCTCCGCATCATGACCGTAGGCCCATAAGCGGATCTCGATCGACGCCACCGGGCCTACACCCTGTAGGCCGTGCTGACGGTGGCGTCCAATAGAGGTACTCCCCCTCGGATACAAACATCGTATCAGCGGGCGGTACGGACGTCTACATTTTGTCTGTCTCCCCGGTGTACCGGCACACCGATCAGTCTCTTAGCGTGACCTTGCCAACGTCGCCATTCACCTCGAGCATCTGGTCGTCGCGCACACAGGTCAGCACACCAGGGATGTTCACGACCGCCGCCTCAACGGTCTCCACCGTCACCGAGCTCAGCCATTCGCCGGGCGATCTGTCCGTCGGAGATCACCTGGCGATACACGTCCGAGGTGACGACTCCGCCGCGCGGGACAGGGAAACCAAAGCGATGGAGTCGGCTGAGGTTCCAGCCCTTCCCGCCGAAACATTCTGGCCCGGCGATCCACGCCTGCTCATAACGAAGTACCGATTGCGGCACGGGCATCCTTGAGAGAGTATGGCGGACCCGTCGGTGATATCCAATCGACGATACCGCCGCATGCAACGGTAGAGCCGCAGTCATCAAGATCCTTGAGCCGTGCACGTGAGTAAGCGGTTCCTCTCACGATATCTCCGTTCTAGTTGGGCGCGAGAGGAACCACTTACTCACGTGCACGGCTCGGAGGAACTTATGAATGTGATCGGAGTCCAGAGTTGTTCGCGGGAGGAGCCGCACCCTCACGGAGATGCGGCTCTGATGCGGGTTGACGCCTGCAATCTGAATCAAGGAAGGCGAGAGAGAACCGGTTATCACTGCGGTCCCCATACATGGCGCTTCCTCTATAGTCATTGAGCATTTCTCTCTCAACATGGTCTCAGGAGCCGCGGAGCTAACTCAATTCAGATCTCGTAAAAGGCCGGATTTCACCGGATTTCGACGCTGGCCGCTCGCATATGCATTAGCCGCGTCAGTGGGAGCCTATCTCGCCTCCGCCGGCAATACATTCAGGCTAAACGGAATTGCAGCCTGGCTCGTAGCCATCAGCTGCTGGATCTATGCCTGGTGGCCTCGCGATCAGCAGTTGATCCAGCGTGGGGAAACCATCGCGAGCGGCCCGCGAAAATCGGTGCTCATTCCACTTGCCGCCATCGTGCTCGTCGGCATCTTCGTTCGGTACTACCGGCTGGCGGAAACGCCCTATGAGCCTACCAGCGACCATGCCGAAAAGCTCCTCGATGTTCAGGACATCCTTGATGGGCAACGGCCGATCTTCTTCATTCGAAACACCGGTCGTGAGCCTGCGCAGTTCTATGTAATCGCGGGGATGGTTCGTTTTCTGGGCCTACCGCCGAACTTCGACACGATGAAGCTCGGCACGGCGGCCATCGATGTGCTCACCATTCCGGCCATCTATTTACTTGTCGCTGAGCTTGGTGGCCGAGGCGCCGGGCTCGCGGCCGCCCTGGCGTACAGCATCTCTGCCTGGCCCGTGGGCATCGCCCGCGCCGGATTGCGCTTTCCGTACGCACCCCTCCCCACGGCACTAGCGCTGTGGCTGCTGTTTCGATACCTCCGCCGTGGCGATCGGCGCGACGCCCTGCTCCTCGGTCTCACGCTAGGCGTTGGCCTTTATGGGTACAGCCCATTTCGGGTGGTGCCGCCGCTATTGCCGTTAGCGTTTGGGGTGGCCTGGCTCCGCGACCCGACCTGGCGAGCGCGAGGATTGCAGCTTCTCTATGACGGACTGTTAATTGTCCTGACTGCTGTGGTGGTGTTCATCCCACTGGGGCGATACATGCTGGAGCAGCCGAATAACTTCTGGTATCGCGCGGCAAGTCGCGCGGTCGGAGATCAAGGCCTGGCGCCATCCGCAACAGACGTGATTTTCGATGGCCTTCGGGTCTTTTTGATAAACAATTGGAACGCGGCGCTGGCCTTCAACATTCGAGGCGATTCCACCTACGTGAATGCCGAGCGGTGGGCGCCGTTTCTGGACACGATCACGGGAGTGCTGTTCCTGATAGGCGCCGGGTTAGCCATCCGGGCAATAGTGGTTCACCACGATTGGCGCTGGTTGATTGTTCTCCTTTCGTTTCCGGTGCTCTTTCTCTCGTCCACACTGGCCCTCAGTTTCCCGATTGAGAATCCCAGCGTCAATCGAGCGGGGCCAGTGCTGCCTGTGACGTTCGCTCTCGTAGGCCTCGCCGTTGCCAGCGTCGCGCAGTGGGCATTCCGTCAGCGCGGGCTGAGTACACGCATCGTCGCTGCCGTGCTGCTCGTCGCTGGATTCGCGGTGGGGGCAGCCGAAAATTACGAGCGTTACTTTGTACGGTTTGACGCACAGTACAGGGACTTCGTGCTCGATGCCACAGAAGTAGCCCGAGCGGTGAAGGCCGAGATGGGCGATGATCTTCCACTGGATAGAGTCTACGTGGTGACCTGGCCGTACTGGTTTGACACGCGACTCATGGGGATCTCGCTTGGTGATATCCGCTGGGCTGCCAGGCACTCGATTGCATCAGCTCGCGAATTGCCAGGCTCGAGCCGCGGCGACATCATCGTGGTGCTCAATCACGAAGATCAGCGTGACTTGCAGGAGATCGCCGAGCGTTGGCCAAGCTCAACAGCCAAGCTCATTCCATCCGCCCACAAGGGTCGGGACTTTTTCGTGGTACGCATATCGGAACCGGAGTTGCGCTCAGCTCAATCCGGACCCTAAGCTGGCTCATCGTCCAGGGCATCGATCGCTGACTACACGTCAGCATGCCAGGCCGGGTGAAAGGCTGCACAGCCGATGACCGCATCGCCGTTCCGCGTCACACGCCGTCAATTCGTCGCAGGGATTGGCGCTGCATCGCTCGGCCTGATCGCTGCTCCAAGGCTTCCCGCCGCAGCCGCCATTACGGATGAGGCGCAGGCGCCCATCAAGGTGCGAGTTGGACGACTGGTTCATTCCGGCCTTGCCTTTCGCGAGGGTACCTCTTTAGGGATGGCGATCCCTGCGCAGGGCGGCGGGAGCGCGACGCTGACCAATACCGAGCGCGGTGGCCAATTTGTCTCGCAGCCACTAAAGCTCGAGTTTCCGGCCTCGCACGCCGGCGTCTACTGGGCGAGTGAGGGAGAGCTTCGCCAGCTCAACGTCGCTCTACGGTCGAGCCGCAATGGGACCGCTTGGTCAGCCTGGCAAGCGGCACCGGTGGACCACCACGGCCGTGAGGTCGCGGGTCGAGAGACTTTTTCAGCGTTGCTTGGACTACGGAGCGCAGAGTGGGTGCAGTATCGACTTACTTTCGAGGACACCCCGGCGGCCGGCAGCATCTCGAGCGTTTCGATTGCGTACCTCGACGCCGGCGTCACTCGCTCGTCGAGTGCGGACCTTCGCGCCTTCAATGCTAATCGGGGACCTTCCTCGCTGCTGGATCGAGTGATCACGCGCGAGCAATGGGGCGCCGACGAGTCCATTCGGTTCAGCGACGGCCAAGATCTCTGGCCGCAAGCGTACGTGACACCCAAGCTTCTGGTGGTCCACCACACGGCCACGGACAACGAATACGCTGACCCGGCGGCGGAAGTGCGCGCGATCTATACCTATCACACGGTGGTGCAGGGATTTGGCGACATCGGCTACCACCTATTGATCGACAATCGCGGGCAGGTTTACGAGGGCCGACGTGGCCGTGAGGTTGACCCGCTTCAGCCGAGCATGCGCGAGATCGTCAGCGCGAACGTCGTGGCCGGGCACACGCTCGGCTTCAACTACGGGTCTGCCGGAATTGCTCTGCTCGGAAACTTCGTGGATACCGAGCCCAGTGATGCGGCGATCAGCACGTTGAGCGAGGCACTGGCATTCGAGGCGCAACGCGCTGGCCTGGATCCCCTGGCACGCACCGACATGCAGCGCATGCGAGGCACCGACGGATCAAACGTATTCTGGCGTGACGATCTCGGCGTTGTCTCCGGACATAGAGACTGCATTGAAACTGAGTGCCCGGGAGACCACCTTTACGGCCAATTGCCCGAGCTACGCCAGGCAACGGTGAACCGGCTGGGCGCGGCCGGTCCTTCGGCTCGACTCACTCGGGCCCCGGCTCTTCGCAATCTCTGGCCTGAAGATTTGGTATTCACGTGGGAAGCTCTCGACGGGGCCGCTGAGTTCAGCACACGTCTGGAAGGATTCAGGCTTTCGACTACTCCGGACTTGATTGTCCCACTCAGTGGCTACACGGAAGACGAGCGTGAGCTCTGGAGCGAATGGTCCACGTCGCGATCGCTCAGTGTACCGCTTCATCCGGACGCGGGCGGGGTCTATACGATGTTGATCCGCGCTCGGGATGCGCGCGGGCGAGAAGGTCGTCTTTACACGCGCCGCGCCTATATCGTTGGACCTCACGTGTGGGCCGATAATGAAGATCAAGAGGCTACGCGTCGCGTTGGATCCTGGCAACGCGTGGCTCAGCCAATGCATTTCAACGGCCGCGGGTATGAGCAGGCGGACCTATCCCACGGGCCAGCGTGAATTCACCTGGATACTCCGCGCACCATTGACGGGCACCTACCGCGTGCAGGCTTGCTGGACCAGCGACGATTCCAGGGCTAGCAACGCTGAGTATCGAGCGAGCGTGAATGGGGTCGAGCAGCTTCGCGTCGCCGTGGACCAGAGCGAGCGCGGCGGAAACTGGGTGGATCTCGGCCAAATTTCGCTGGGTGAAGGTAACGTCTGCGAGGTAAGCCTAAACGGCGAGGCGGACGGTACGGTGTCGGCCGACGCAGTGCGTCTGAGCATGGTGAGCTCGTGATTGGTACGCGTTGCCAGCACTAGAGCCAATGCTCCGCCGGACCAAGTGGCCGGGGTCAGCGGAGCATTGCGGGTTATGGACAGTGACTCTGCCCTCACGCTTACTGACATGAGCTACCGGATCAACGTGTAGCCGTCCTCCCGCGCCTCATCCACTGATCAGGGACTTGGGCACACAGTTTGCCCCGGGGCATTGGCCGACATTTGTAAATACCGTATAAAGACGGCGGTAAAAGGAGCATCGATGGATACGGGAACAACAACGAAACGATGGACCGCTGGTGTATGCCAGCGCGTCGCGGCCCTCTCTACGACCGCGGCACTAAGCCTCATCATTGCCGCGTGCCAGCCCGGCCGCCCCGCCATCTCCCACCGCCCCGCCTGCCAAGCCCGCGGCCAGCCCCGCAGCGAGTCCCGCGGCCAGTCCCGCAGCGAGTCCGGTTGCACCGGCTGCGAGCCCCGCGGCACCCGCGGCCTCTCCCGCCGCTTCACCGGCAGCTTCTCCGGCGGCCGGAGGTGCAGCGCCCCCTGTCGTTCAAATCGTCGCACGTGATTTCGCATTTGATGCTCCCGACACCATCGCTGCTGGTCTTACGACTATTGAGCTCAGAAACACTGGCAATGAGTCGCATCACGTACAGATGCTGCGACTCAACGACACCGTGACGATCGAGCAATTCACAGCGGCGTTAGCTCAGGGCGAGGGGCCGGCCCTGGCTCTCGTGAGCCTTGACGGCGGAGTCGGGGCGTTAGGGAACGGCGGCTCCGGTGAGGTGATAGTAGATCTACGCCCAGGCACGTTTATGCTCGTTTGTTTCATCCCCAGCCCCGACGGAATACCGCACCTGGCAAAGGGCATGGTGAAACCAGTTCGCGTGGCGGCCGCGCCAGCGGTGGCAGTACCCGTGGCGGCACCCGCGGTTGCTGGCATCGTGACAATGAAGGACTTTTCTTTCGACCTCCCTGCGAGGTTAGGCACAGGGCGGCAAACGTACCGTGTCGTGAACGAAGGCCCACAGCAGCCTCACGAAGCCAATATCGTACGTCTGAGCGCCGGCAAAGTAGCCGCTGATGTCTCCAGTTTCTTCCAAGCACCCGCGGGACCACCGCCATTTACTCCTGAAGGTGGCATGCAAGGGCTCAGCGTGAATTCATCCGGCTTCATGGTGACGCAGTTCACGCCCGGCAACTACGCCGCGATCTGCCTCATTCCCGATCCGGCCAGCGGCAGGTCACACTTGGAGCTTGGCATGATCAAGGAATTCACGGTTCAGTAACTCCCAAGACGGGAGAACGCAGTGCCGATTCCCGTAGGGGTGCGGCTCTCCTAGAACACTTCGCGCTCAAGGAGTAAGGTCATCTAGGGCAACCGCACCCTCTGGGTATCTGCTCTGTGCTCTACCGCAACCCGAGGTAGAGTGCTCGCGTACCATAAATGCGAGACTCTTCTGAGGAGACGCTAGTGGCAATCAACCGAGGACTCTACCGTTCGCGTAGCAATCGCGTCATAGCAGGCGTTGCAGGTGCGTTGGCCGAGCGTTTCGGCTGGCCTGTCTGGATCGTGCGGCTCGTGTGGCTTCTATTGCTCCTGCCAGGCGGATTTCCGGGGCTGATCTCCTACTTGTTTTTCTGGATCGTCATACCGTCCGAATCGTAAGAACTCCGGCTTGCGTCCCGTTGGCTTGCTTGCGGAGTCTGCGCTCCCGTGCGATCGTGGGGCGGGACGTCCGCGCTTGCAGCAAGTCCATGACGGGCGCTTGCAACGGTGCCTGCCTCGGCCGCGATGCGGGTTCGCACGGAATCTTCCGTGCTCTGGAGCTCGATGCGTCGACTCAAGAGCGATAGCGAGAAATTGACGACGAAATACATGGATGTCGCGACGAATAGCGCCTGGATGGGTCCAGTCTCGAAACCACTGTAGAGAATCTTCGCCTTTTGTAAGAGCTCCGTCGTTCCGATTACGTACGTCAGCGACGTGTCCTTGATGAGCGTAATGAGCTGACTCACCTGGGGTGGCACCATGCGGCGCAGCGCTTGCGGCAAGACTACGAGCTGCATCATCTGGACGTAGCCGAGGCCGAGCGCGCGCGACGCTTCAAACTGCCCCTTGTCAATGGATACGATTCCGGCGCGAACGATCTCTGCATTGATGGCGCTGGTGTAAATCGTGAGCGCAAGAATCGCTGCCACAATGGGGTCTTCCCAGCTCAGTCGCACACCGAGAATGGTGAAGCCTTTGGCTCCGCCAAAAAACATGAAGAAAATGATGAGGAGGACGGGCAAGGCGCGAATCGTCTCGATATAGAGCGACGCGGGCAGCCGAATTACGCGGAATCGACTGAGACGCGCCATGGCCAGGAGCGTTCCAAAAATTAGACTGAGGATGATGGCGAAGAACGCGATGATCAGCGTCGTCTGAAATCCCGTCAGCAGGAAGACCCATATCTCCCACTCCAGGAACGCCTTCCAGTAACGGTATTCGAAGAGTTTGGCGATATCCACGTCAGGCGCCCCTGAAGCGGTTGAGTCGCGCTTCAAGCACGTTCACGCCGTGTGCTAATGGCACTGTGAGAACCAGATACAGGAGTGCAACAAGCGCGAACGTCTCAAATGTAGCGAAGGTCCGAGCGTTCACCACCTGCCCCTGATACATCAGCTCCATGACGAGCACAGACGAAGCCACGCTCGTATTCTTGGTAGCCGCGATGGTCAAGTTGCCTATTGGCGGGACGGTGATGGCCAGCGCCTGTGGCAAGACGACGCGCTGCATCGTCTGCAAATATGAGAGTCCGAGCGAGCGAGCTGCCTCTATCTGCCCGCGGTTGATGGAGAGAATTCCCGCGCGAACGGCCTCAGCTACGAACGCCGATGTGTAAAAACCTAGTGCGAGAAGCGCGCCTGTGAACTCGGGGAGTCGGATGCCAAGAAATGGCAGTCCAAACACCCAGAAGAACATGTGCGCCAGAAGCGGTGTATTCCGTAGGAATTCGACATACGCCGCGCCAATGAAACGGATGGGCGGAGGACCACCGACCCGCAGCACCGCCACGAGCACACCGAGAACCAGCGCCAGTGCCACGCTCCCCACGGCGAGCTGCAGCGTAACTCGCAACCCATCCAGTAACAGCGGGAGACTAGCGAGAACTGGGCTCAATCAAGTGAACAATGGTTAGGGAGCAGTGGACAGCAGCGGGCGGTGCAACCTGGAACAGGAGCTCCGCCCCAGCTGCAGCCTACTATTCACTGTCCACTGCTCACTTCGAAGCTAAATTGCCGCGTCCGCCGCGGTGCGACTGGGTGGGGCTGGCGTTTGGATGTATTTGCCAAGCCACTGTTTGTGGATCTCCGCCCAACGACCACTGTTCTTGAGCTGTGTCAGCGTCGCATTGATGAGGTCCACGAATTCAGGGTGGCCCTTGGCAATGCCAATCCCGTACGGCTCCTGGGTGAACGGCGGCGAAAGAAGCTTGGTGGACGGATCCTGCTCCGCGAGACCCAGAAGGATTACGTCGTCCGTGCTGATCGCGTCGGTGCGGCCCTGCTGCATGGCCAGGAGGCACTCACTGTAGACGTCGGCCTGTACGACAATCGCTTCGGGCGAGAATTTGGTGATGTTCGTCTCGCTTGTGGAGCCTTTGGCGGCACAAACGCGCTTGCCCGCGGTGTCCTGAATCCCGGTGATCTCGCTATTGCCCGGTACCAGAATCATCTGACCCGATTCGTAGTAGACGTCGGCGAAGTCGATTTGCGCCATTCGCTCTTTTGTGATGGTCATGGTGGAGACGACGATGTCGACCGTGCCCTCGGTGAGTGACGGAATACGAGCGGCGGAAGCCATGCCGCGGAGATCGACCTTCTCAGGGTCACCGAGAACAACGCGGGCGATCTCCTTGGCGATGTCCACGTCGAAGCCCTCGATCTTGTTCGTCCGAGGGTTGAGGTATCCGAATAGCAGCACATCCTGCTTGACGCCAGCGCGCAGCACGCCGCGATCCTGGATCGCCCTCATAAAGCTGCCTGCCGGACTCGCAGCCGATGCAACCGGGCTTGCCGCGGGGCTCGCAGCCGATGCAACCGGGCTTGCCGCGGGGCTCGCGGCGGTGCAACCGGGCTTGCCGCGGGGCTCGCAGCCGGTGCAACCGGACTCGCCGCGGGGCTGGCCGCGGGCTTGGTAGGCGGGGCGGTGGGAGATGGCGAGGCGGCCGGCTGGCACGCGGCAATGATGAGGCTTAGTGCCGCGGTCGTAGAGAGGGCCGCGACGCGCTGGCATACACCAGCGGTCCATCGTTTCGTTGTTGTTCCCGTATCCATCGATGCTCCTTTTACCGCCGTCTTTATACGGTATCTTCAAATGTCGGCCAATCCCCGGGAAGTCCGACATCTGTGCCCGGACCGAAACGGTGAGGCCGCCCGACACGATCGGGGCGGACGAAGCCGCGAGCACGGGCTGCGCCACCAGCAGAACCTCCTCGATCGAACGATGTCCTAATGAGACAGCGTGCGCGGCATCACGTCGAATGAATAGCCGTGCAGATCGGTGGCGCGGTCTTAACACGGACCGAACCGTGCAAGCAATGGACCGGCCGACCGAGAGCATCAGTGCCGCAGGATTTGCGAAAGAAACTGTCGGGTGCGCTCCTCGCGGGGATTGTTGAAGAACTCGGCGGTGCGGTTCTCCTCCACGACGGACCCTTCGGCCATGAAAACGACCCGGTCTGCGACCTCGCGGGCAAATCCCATCTCATGCGTGACGATGAGCATCGTCATCCCCTGCGTGTGCGCCAGCTCGCGCATCACGTCCAGCACTTCTTTGATCATCTCGGGGTCCAACGCCGAGGTTGGCTCATCGAAGAGCATGATCTTGGGATTCATAGCCAGGCCTCGGGCAATGGCGACGCGCTGTTGCTGACCGCCTGAGAGCTGCGCCGGAAAGACATCCGCCTTTTCCGGGATGTCAACCCGCTCCAGGAGCTCGCGCCCCCGTTGGGCAGCCTTATCCTTGGGCATTTTCAATACATGGACGGGTGCCAGCGTCACATTCTCCAGGACGGTGAGATGCGGGAAGAGATTGAATTGCTGGAAGACCATGCCGATTCGAGAGCGCAACGCGTTTACGTCGGCTTTTGGATCGCTAACTCGAATGCCGTCGACTGTAAGCTCTCCCTTATCGATCGGCTCGAGGCGATTGATGCAACGGATGAGCGTGCTTTTACCCGATCCGCTTGGCCCTGCAATCACCACCTTCTCGCCCTCATCGATGCTCAGATTGATGTCCTGAAGCACGTGTAAGCGCCCAAACCACTTATTGACGTCCGCGAAGTCGATGATGCGCTTGGAGCCATCGGTCATCGGTGCACTCATGGCGCGATGATACTGGAAGAATCACACCGTAGTAACTCATAGGGAAATGTTCTGGAAGTCGATGCGTTGGCTCACGAGGCAACCTTCTGGAACTGCGCGCTCACAGAGAATGCACCCGTCAGCGCTCGATCGTGGCGGCACGTTGATACCGCGCTCGCACCGTCGCAAGCATAGTCATTGCACGCCTGGGGCCGTCCCGTTGGAGAAGAATTGTTCCGATGCAACGATTCTCCATACGAGAAGATGCGATCACGTCGTGGCACATCACCAACGGGCAGGTGCGCGGAATTGACGTCACGGGCATGGCTTTTCTAGGCGTTGCCAAGATTCCCGGCAACGTGTTCGCTGGCAACTGGAAGCTCGTGGTCTACATGGACGATTGGGCCACGCAGGAGCAGCGCGACGCACTGATATGGAGCCGTACCGCGGCCCGCATGGTGAGCCCACCCGTCTGGTCGACAGCGTCTTCTCCACGATCCCCGGCTCCCCCGGGTACGTCTCCAAAGCTTCAGGCAGCCGCGTAAACCTACCGGAGTTCGGGATGAACTGGGAGTACAACGGCAAAAACGCTATCCAGGGCCATTTCGACCTACATCCCTAACTCAATCCACCGATGATCTCCGCAGCCGGTTGAGGGGGCAAAGCCGCCGCGAGCACGCCTGCTCTCCGACCCGCGGTGGATGGTGTGGCTTGTGGCCGCGGTTGCCTGGCTCGTGGCGCTGGGGTTGACCATCGTCGGTCCAGGGCTGGGTGATCACCGTGTGCTTGACGCCACTGGTGGTTTGAGCACCAGCGGCGTACTCGGCTTCCTCACAGGCTGGCAGGTCATGATCGCCGCGACGATGCTGCCAACCACGATCCCCATGGTCCAGTACTTCGGTCGGGCAAGCCTAGATCAGCCCAACGGTCGTTCTGCGCTATTCGTATTCCTGCTGGCGTACGTGCTGCTCTGGACGGCGTTCGGAATCACCGCGCTCATGCTGGATTCCGGTCTGCACTGGCTTGCCTGGCAAACCCCATGGCTCGCCGAGCGAGGCTGGATCCTCGCGGGTGCGACCCTGATGCTCGCGGGAGCGTTTCAGTTCAGCCCAATCAAAGGCCGCTGCCTCCGAGAGTGTCGCCATCCGATGAGCTTCATGCTGCACTACTACCGTCACGGCTACCGGCCGGCGTTCGAGATCGGCATTCGCCAGGGCCTTCACTGCCTGGGCTGCTGCTGGGCGCTGATGCTGGTGATGTTCGGCGTGGGTGTCGACAATCTCGCCTGGATGGCCGCCATCGGCTGGGATCATGCTGCTGGAAGACATCACGGATGGGACGTCGTCTGGTGCCTTACGTGGGCGGAGCGCTGATCTGCTGCGGTTTGTTGGTGCTTGTACGGGGAGCGGTGACAAACTGAAAAGGGCACGTCCGGCGCAGTTGTACAATCGTGTCCAGGATGCGCACCGCCTATAGAGCCAGATCACATCGACGTAGTGGCGTCCCCTCACGGGGGCCACCTGGACATCCGGGATACATTCGGCGATAAGGATATTCAGGTGGCGCCCGTAAAGGGGACGCCACTACGTCGATGCCAATTTAGACCAGTACAGCCGCACGATCTCTGATCTCATTGTTTGACCTGCTCATCTCCAACGGCGCCCTGGTCACACCGTCCGGCCGCGTTACGGCACAGATCGGCATCCTGAACGGGCAGATCGCGGCAATCGGCTGCGATCTGGGCGAGGCCAACGAGAACGTCGACGCGAACGGGCTGATCGTTTTCCCCGGCCTCATCGATATTCACGTGCATTTCCGTGAGCCGGGCCACACTTATAAGGAAGACTTCGAGTCAGGAACGAGAGCCGCCGCGGTCGGTGGCGTGACAACCGTGCTGGACATGCCCAACAACGCCACGGCGATCAGCACTGCCGAGCTGTTTCGGGCGAAGCGGGACGTGGTAGCTCCAAAAGCATTAGTTGACTTCGGACTCTACGGAATCATTCTCCAGGGAAACGCTGCTGAGCTGAAGCCAATGGCCCAGGAAGGCGCGATTGGGTTCAAGCTCTACATGGGCGAGACGACTGGCCACAATCCTTGTCCCGACGATGGTGCGATCTTCAACGCCTTTCGGATCGCCGCGACGCTCGGGGTGTTCGTCGGCATTCACGCCGAGAACAATCCGGTGATGCAGATCCTCAAGCGGGAGCTACGTGAAAGCGGGCGCACGGATCCCCGCGCTCATCTCGACTCGCGCCCGCCGTTCATCGAAGCGGAGGCGATCAGCCGCGCGGCTTATCTTGCAGAGGCAGCCGGGAATAAGCTGCACGTACACCACCTCTCCACGCGTGATGGGTTGCAAGCGGCACTTTCGGCGCGCGCACGCGGCGTTCCACTGACGATAGAGGCGCTGGTCGGCCATTTGCTCCTGGATGACACGGCCTACGACCGGCTTGGCAACCTGGTGGAGATCAATCCGCCCATCCGCGAGCGGGAGCACGCCGAGGCGCTCTGGCAAGCGCTGGCTCGCGGCCAGATCGATTGCCTGGCGACAGATCATGCACCGCACGCCGCCGATGAGAAAGCCCGAGAAAACGTCTGGGAGTGTCCTGGCGGTTTCATCGGTGTGGAGACAATGCTGCCGTTGTTGCTTACACAAGTCGCATCCGGTCGCTTAACGATGGAGCAGCTCGTTTCCTTAGCCAGCGAGCGGCCAGCGAAGCTCATGGGGCTCTATCCCCGCAAGGGAACTCTGATTATTGGCGCTGATGCGGACATCGTCCTTGTTGATCCGGAGCAGCGCTGGACGCTAGATGCTTCGAGGCTGCATTCCAAGCACCCGATCTCGCCATTCGATGGCTGGGAGATTGTCGGCCGTCCGGTCGCTACGTATTTGCGCGGTCGATGCGTTGCGAGAGAGGGTGAGCCCGTGGGGGCGCCGGCTGGGCGCTATCTGACGCCAACGTACGGCTCGTCGACGCCTCCTATCTAACGCACTTTGGACTGCGGCGGTCCTCGCCGGTTTCACACCGAGCGGAGCGATACTGAGAACGGCTTCCAGCCTCGCGAGAAAGCGGCGACGACCGCCGCGGTCCAGAGATTGTCGCGCCGACTCCGCTAGCTCGCCTTTTTGCGCCGAGTCTTCGGAGCCTCTGCCTTCTTGGCCTCGATCTCCTTGGCTGCAGCGTTCTTGACGGCTGCTGGCTTCTTGGCAGCAGCCGTCTTTGGCCCTTTGCCGCTTTTGGCCGCGGCAACGCTTGCCCGCAGCACGTCCATAAGATCGATGACGTTGGTTGGGACCGGAGGCGCGTCCACCTTGGTCTTGCCCTTGTTCTTTGACTCGAGCATTGCCACGACCGCTTCGCGGTACTCGTCCGGATACTTCTCGGGCTCAAATGGCTCGCGCAGCTCTTCGATGAGATCCACGGCCATGCTCATCTCACGATCGGTCACCTTGACCTTGGTTAATCCCGCGGGCTTGGTGACATGCACCTCATCCGCTGAGTAGAGCGTCTCCAGCATTAGCGTATCGTCCATCACGCGAATTGTGCAGAGGCGCTCTTTGGTGCGCATGGTGACTTTGGCAAGGCCCATCATGCCCTGCTTCTCCAGAGCGGCAGCGAGGAGGGCATAGCCCTTGGTGCCGGACGTTTCGGGTTCGAGGACATACGCTTTCTCAAAGTAGACGGGATCCACCTCCGTAGAGCTCACCATGGACTGGATATCGATGGTGTGCTTGCTGGGGATGGGTAAGGACTCGAGATCCTCGTCAGTCACCACGAGGTACTGATCTTTGGTGACCTGATAGCCGCGAACGACCTCGTCCGACTCCACAGCGCGCTCGTGCACCGGGCACCAGCGAAGATTCTTCAGGCGACTGTGGCATTCAGAGTGAAGCGTATTGAACGAGATGTCCTTGGCCGAGGTAGCCGAGTACGCCTTCACCGGTATGTTGACCAGCCCGAAGCTGATGGCGCCGTTCCAGATTGATCGTGGCATATCAGATCACTCCCACTTCCTGGACGAATAGTTTCGTCCGATTACGACTTGTCCTATGCCCCACTGAGGCGTGCATTGAGATCGACCTTCGATTCCATGATGTCTGCCCACGAATTTCCGTTGGCCTGGAGATAATTCACCGCGGTGCGGACGGAGAATTGAGTTGGATACACATCACCGTCTTCGAGATCCGACCAGCGAATGGGCATGGAGACGGCGGCTTCGGCCATAGCGCGAGGGCAAAGCATTGACGCAAGCGTCTTCCCGCGCACATTCTGGTTGTAGTCAGCGAAGATCTTTCCACGACGCTTCTGTACGGCCCATTCCGTCGTGACAACGTCCGGATGCAGCGCGACGAGATGCTCGGACAGTGCTCGACAGACCGCGTGCGTCTCGTGATAAGCCATGTTCCGCAGAATCGGGACGTATATGTGGAGGCCCGTCTTGCCGGTGGTCTTCACGTATGCCGGCAGCTTCATGCCGTCCAGGAGCTCCTTTAGCCAGAGAGCGACTTGACGAGCGCCCTGGAATCCGGCTTGATGGAGCTCGGGCTCCGCTCCCTTGGCCTCTTTCCCGGAGTACTGGTACGGATCGAGATCGAACACCAGGAAATCTGGATAGTTGAGCACAGATCGATCGACCGTCCGGTCGGACCCAGAAGCTTTGAGAGGGAGATGCGGGGCGTCGGGCCCGAGTGAAGCACGTGAATACCAGGGGTGAATCTCCAGCGTGCCCATTTGCGCCAGCCAGACCAGCGTCTGCAGGTTATTGCACATCAAGAAGTCGGCGTCGCCACCGCCGTGCTCGGTGTAGATTGTCACGGTCTCGACAAATGGCGGGAGTCCATGCTCCCAATGCCGCTGATAAAAATGCTGTCCGTCCAGTCCGTTGGGATACCGCACAAGAGTTATCGGCCGGTTCTTCAAGAATGGGAGTAACGAAGGCGCTACACTCACGAGATATTGGGCAAGGTCACGCTTCGTGATCGCTTTGGTCCGCCCGCGCGCCGGCCACAAGGCCTTATCCAGACTGCTGAGACCGATCTCATGCTCGCCGACGCGCACGGTGAGCGTCTGCTTGCTTCCCTTGAGCTGGTCCAGCACATCGGTCACGATCGAATCGAGCTGACCAGCGTTCTCGGATGAAGGCTTGGAGTCAGGCACGGAAACCGCGGGCTGAGGCCGGGTTGTGGAGGCCTCCAGATCATCGCGGAGCCGAAGGAACACGGGCGCTCGGAGAATGCCCTCGTTCGTGCGCTCAGCAAACTTGACTTCCGCGACGAGCTCCGGTCGCACCCATCGCGGCGCACCCCGATCTTTCTTACTCCAACGACCCTTGAGTGGCACTGGCGCATCAAACGGAGATGAATCACTTCGGAGCGCCTCGAGCCGATCAGTAATGGCGCGAAGTCTCTTGTCGTCAAACCCGCTGCCGACGTGTCCGACAAACCGCAGGACGCCATTCTTCTCCGTGGGCGTTCCGAGCAGCAACGAGCCGAGGGAGTCAGTGCGATGACCCAGGCCGGCAGTGTAGCCGCCAATCACGAACTCTTCGGTCTGTACGTGCTTCATCTTCAGCCAGCGGGTGGAACGCTTTCCCGCCTCGTACAGACTGTCCTTGCGTTTGGCCACCACCCCTTCAATCTCGAGCCCTAGCGTGGCCTGGAAAAGCGCTTCGCCGTCCTCTTCAACCCATTCCACAGTGCGCACGCGCTCGGATGGCACCAGCATGAGATCCAGGAGCTGCTTACGATCCTCGAGTCTGGCGCCGCGAAGGTCATACCCATCGACGAAGAGCAGATCGAACGCGTAGAAGCGCATGGCGGAGCCGTGGTTCTCATTGCCACGGTCTTGCCAGGCCTGAAACGATGGACGGCCTCGCTCGTCCAACACCAGGAGCTCGCCATCGAGCACCATATTCCAGGGCTGTCTTTTCAGCGCGTCGACCAACCAGTCGTACTCATGCGTGGAGTCTATGCCGCGGCGTGAGCTGAGCCGGACCTTCCCATCCTGGACCTGGGCCAGCAAGCGAAGCCCGTCCAGTTTGGGCTCGAACAGCCAATCCGGGTGAGAGAATGCCCGCTCCGTAAGGCTGGGCAACATTGGCTTCAGGTCCGCCGGAAGATCGCGCTTTCGTGTGCCGTTGATCAGACTTGGATCCGGAAGAATCGGTTCGGAAGTTCGGTTCAACGGCAAGATCCCTGACTTGATCTCCTCATTGGTGAGCCCGGTGAGGACTGACTCATCGTCATCCATGAGATCGCGGTGTGGGTTTGCCTCGGCATCATCTCGCTTGAGGAATAGCCAGTCGCCCTTCTTCGTGCGGACCAGCGTCCAGACGCCGCGCAGCTTGCGGCCGTGAAGTCGGATCGTGAGCTTTCCGTCTTCAATGCCGCGGCGCATGGCTGACTCTGCCGTGGGGCGATTGAAACAGACCTCATCGTCGATCAGCGGGCCATAGACCCCGGCGTCCCAGACGATGACCTCGCCACCACCGTACTCGCCCTTCGGGATGACGCCTTCGAAAGTGGCGTACTCCAGCGGGTGGTCCTCAGTCATGACGGCCAGACGCTTGACGGATGGGTCAAGCGAGGGCCCTTTAGGAATGGGCCAGGACTTGAGAACGCCGTCAACTTCTAGACGGAAGTCGTAATGAAGCGCACGGGCAGCATGCTTCTGGACCACAAACCGCAACGGTCCAGCGACGCCCTGTTGCGCCCGTTGACCACGTGGCTCAGCCGTGCGCTTGAAGTCGCGCTTTTGCGTATAGGTCTCAAGCATTCGCCCGGCTACATGATCGCAGACGGATTGCCAAATTTAAATAGATTCAAAGAGTGGCTAAGAAATGCGACGCCAAGTTGCAATTTATGTGAATTATTTAACGCTATTTTCCAAATTATGAGCAATATCGATTTGATATGTGCAAATTATGGAACAATCCGTGAAGATCCCGGCCCTACGTCTTGCATGCCGACCGAGGGCATTGCTAGGAGGGCGTGACGCCATCCGGTCGATCTGCAACCGGACAATGATCGCTTCGTTCACGAATCGTTGGGCGCAAATCATGATTATTAGGATTGACCATGAAACCACCTGCTCGCTCATTTAGCGCGCGCTGGCTTTTGACCGTGGCCGCGATGCTGGCCCTGGGCGCACTTGGATCACCGTTTGCCGCTAGATCGGCGGCGGCTCAGGCTGATCGAGACCCTCGTGACTTCGCGCTTACAGAAGAAGAGGGCGGCGGCAAGGACGTCCTTCGCGCGAAGGACGAGGACTGTTCGGACGATAAATCGCGATGCTTGCACATCCGGTGGGAGCGCGACTACGAGACGGACGCGGCTGTTGGCCCACTCATCACGGTGAATAAGGTGTGGGTGGCGAAAGACGTCGATACCGCGAAGGCGATCTATCGCGACCAGGAGAATCTCCAGAAGGAAATGCCTGAGCGCGTCGAGCCGGCAAACGGCCCATTTCCATGGGAACAGCCGTTCAACAAGCCGGCGGCAGAGGAATACAGCGGTGCGCAAGCATGCGTGAAGGACCGCTGTGACAGTGGCGGCCGCATTGATCTCCACCAGCGCATGGTGTCACGCTCGAAAAACGTCGTGTCCATGATCTACCTTTTCGGCCGCGAGCGGAACACTACACCAGAGCTGCTCGTCTACTTCACGGGCCGAGTCATGGACCGAGTCAACGGTTCTTCCCAGCCGAGCGCCTTAAGCCTGCCAGTAGGCATCTAAGCGCAATAGCAGAGCCGCATCCCGTGAGGGTGCGGTTCCTTCAAAATTCCCGAACTCCGCTTGGGTGTTCGTGAGAGGAACCGCGCCCTCACGGGATGCGGCTCTGCTATTGCGGGAAGTAGCGCTCGCGCTCTTCGCCGACGCGCTTCAGCATCTCGGCAGGCACATCGGCCATGGTGAAGCTTCCGGCGGGAGCATCCAGCGGCTTGGTGGCGTCGACGATCATCTTGGAGACGGTGCCCTTGCCAACGGCATACTCATCGGCGGCGGGGTCTAGGACCACGGTTTTGACGCGCGGAATGATGAAGATATCGCGATCGGCCTTCACTCGCGTGGCGAGTGCGTAATCCATGTCGGCGGCATCAAAGATGTCGATATCGTCATCTACCACGATGACGTGCTTTACGAGGTCCTGGTGGGCGAACGCGGCGAACGCCGCTTTCTGCGCCTCGCCTTCGGCCGTCTTTCGGATTGAGATCCAGGCATGCATATTGGCCCCACTGCCGATCGGCATGTGGACGGCGGTCACGTTGGGCACCGATGCACGGACCGCCTGGAACAGCGATGGCTCGCGGCCGAGCGCGCCGATAATCGGATGCTCAGGCGATTTCCCTGAGAGCACGTTCTGGTAAATCGCGTCGCGCCGATGGGTGATGGCGTTGACCTTGATCACGGGCAGCGGTCGGGTGATGCCATATTGACGCGTGAACTCCCCAAACGGTCCTTCGACGTGACGCTCCCCCGCGAGCACCTCTCCCTCGATCACGATCTCAGCCTCGGCCGGCACCTCAAGGTCGCTCGAGACGCAGCGAACCATCGGAATCGGCTCGCGAAGGAATCCACCGGCGAAGCGCATCTCGTCTTGGTCGAACCCGGTGCGGAACTGCGAGGCGATCAGTACCGCCGGATGCACTCCGATGACGATCGCGACAGGTAGCGATTCACCGCGTGCCTCGGCAGCTTCATAATGCGCCCGCATGTGTGTGGGCGCCATCCAGATGCCAAGCAGATCTCGCGCGTGCACGTGATTCCGCTGAATTCCCACGTTACGCACACCCGTCGCGGGATTGCGAGTGATGTGCACTCCTGCCGTGATGAAGCGTCCGCCGTCCTGCTCAGAGTTCTGACAGATCCCCAGCTTCTCGAGATCGATGTGTTCCCCACGGAGAACCACCTCCTGGCATGGAGCCTCCTGCACAAGCTCCGGATCGATCGGTCGATCGATCGCCTCGACGCCCCGCGGCAACAGCTCATTCAACTCCATGCCCATTGAGAGCGCGACGTTCTCGCGCCTGTGAAAAAAGTTCGCGAACACTCGGAGATTCGAGCCTTCCACGTTCTCGAACATCAGCAGGCATTTGCGATGTCCGGATCGAGTTGGGCGAAGCGGCTTACCGAGGCGAGCTCGTGGATGGGGCTCACGGAAGTCATGATGCGGCGGATTCGGCCGGCGGACTTAGGAGGGAGAGGGCGGTGCGGAGGAGGAGCTCACTGGGAATGACCAGTTAAGAGTGAGGAGTTAAAAGTTAAGAACGTACTCATTTCCTTCCTCGACCAATCCCGACTCCCGTACCTTAGGATAGGTCGTGTCGGACGATGAAGCTGTCCGTGTTTTCGTCGAAACAAGGATTGAAGAGAGTATTCGAACCAGTTGATCCGTTTCGTCACGCAACCCGGCGATCTTGTCCGATGGGACGAGCTCCGCCTCATCGATTAAGCGCAACCAGTAACTGGACTCCCGCGCCTCCTTATGGGCGATTGACATTTTCGCGATGAAGTCGGCACGGCTTTGTGCAGCCTGAGCTTCATGAGCATTGGCACCGACAGACGTTGCAGATCTCAGGAGCTGCCTTCCAATGACTCGACGGCCTATCCTTTATGAGCGATTTGTACAGCCTAATCACACGAACGGAATAGGCGACGCTTCGTTCGACGACGGAAGCTTCGGGGACCTATCGTCCTGCTCCATTCTTCATTCTTCACTCTTCACTGAAGCACTCGCCGCGGCTTCTAGTACCGACTCGATGATCTCCGGATACGCCGTACATCGACACAAGTTTCCGGAGAGATACTCTTTGATCTCATCAATGGTTGGTGACGGATTCTCTTTCAATAGGCAGACGGTCATCAGCATCATTCCGGGCGTGCAGTACGAGCACTGAAGACCGTCGCGCTCGAGAAAGGCTCGCTGGACAGGGTGGAGGGACTCGGGGGTTCCGAGGCCTTCAATCGTGAGAATGGACTTTCCGTCCGCTCGGGCGGCGAGGTAACTGCAGGAGCTTACAGGAACGTCATCGACGAGTACCGTGCAGGCGCCGCAAAGAGACATTCCGCAAGATTCGCGCGCGCCGAAGAGCTTCAGCTCGTCACGAACAACCTCGAGAAGCGTGCGCTGGCTATCAACCACGAGGTGATGCTGGCGGCCGTTTACGGTGATTTGGATTTGGTGCTTCATTGTTGAATGGATCCGGTGGGGGATGTCACTCTGCCCTCACCCCAACCATCTCCCAAGAGAGAGGGAGTCGCGACGAGGAGATCGATCGCCGAACATTTCGAAGCTGGCCCCCTTCTCCCTTTCGGAGAGGGCCGGGTGAGGGGCCCGCGATCGCAACGACCACAATCATTCCATTCCCTCCAGCACCTTTTCCGGCGTGATCGGGAGATGCGCCACCCGACTCCCGACAGCATTGGCAACCGCATTAGCGATTGCCGGAGCTATGGAAAAGATGGCGGATTCCCCGATGCCCTTGGCGCCAAATGGGCCGTCCGGGTGCGGACACTCGATGATGAGCGGCAGGGTGCGCTCCGGTAAATCAGCGAACGCTGGAATCTTGTAATCCACGAAGGACGGGTTGGCAACCTGGCCGTCGCTCAGGATCATCTGCTCCATGAGCGCTGGCCCCATGCCCTGGAGGCTGGCGCCGGTGATTTGCGTTGCCGCGGAGGCCGGATTGATCGCCTTACCGGCATCCACCGCCGCTGCCAGGTCAATAACTCGGACTTTTCCGGTTTCAGTATCGACTTCCACTTCCACCGCCGTAGCACCGCACATCCAGTGAGCGGTCACGTTGTCCGATTGGCCCGTCTCGTGATCGGTGGCCGCATGATGCGTCTCGAAGGTTCCGCGGCCCACCACGGTGCCCGCGCGTGCGTTGAATCGATTGAACATGAGCTGCGCGTGGGTCATTGCTTCATCAGGATTGGCGGAAGACCAGATACGTCCATCGCGGGCTTCGAGCTCATCGACGGGGCCACCTAGCAGCTCGGCGGCGAGCGGCCAGAGCTGCTCCCGAATCTCGATGGCCGCGAGCTGGACAGCACGACCCATGTGAAATGTGGTGCGGCTGCCAGCGGTGATGAGGTCATACGGCGTGGCATCCGTGTCTGGGTGAGTTACCGAACATGCATGGAGCGGCAACCCCAGCTCGTCAGCCACGATCTGGCTGAGCAGCGTATCCGAGCCCTGACCCATGTCCACGGCGCTGGTCAGAATCGTGAGGCTGCCGTCGGCGTGCATTTGCACCGTGGCAACGGATGCCGATGGTGTGATGACTGCCTTCAGCCCACAGGCAATGCCGCGACCGCGCTTCAAGTGTGGCTCCGCAGGCTGGACGAGAGCGCCACCGCGCATCTTCAGCGCGTCAGCCGCCTGCTCGATACAACCGGCCACGTCCACGTAGGTCATGACCGACCCCGTCGCCTGCACATCCCCGTTCCGCAGAACGTTCTTGAGTCGGAACTCCACCGGGTCCCAGCCCATCTCTTTGGCGATGATGTCCATCTGCGATTCATACGCCCAGCAAACCTGCATGATGCCGAAACCGCGAAACGCGCCGGCGGGTGGCTTGTTGGTGTAGACGCTGTAGGAGTCGATGCGCACGTTCGGGATGTCGTAGGGACCGGCGCTGGTGTAGCCCGACTTGTGCGTGACGCGCGGCCCGATGTCCGCGTATGCGCCGGTGTCCCAGAAGATCTGGCAATCGCGGGCCAGTATCTTGCCGTCCGCGCTCACGCCGGTGCGGAGCTTGGCCGTCAGTCCGTGCTTGGTGATCGTGAGGAATTCTTCACGACGAGTCAGGCGGACCTTCACCGGTCGACCC
The DNA here is from genome assembly GCA_963765765.1 of uncultured Chloroflexia bacterium. Taxonomy (GTDB): domain Bacteria; phylum Chloroflexota; class UBA6077; order UBA6077; family JACCZL01; genus CAVXYC01. Next base: position 72,941 of record CAVXYC010000007.1, read on the forward strand.
GCGGCTTTGGCGAGAAGGGCGGCGATGGGCTCGTACTTCATGTAGAGCTTGCTGCCGAATCCTGCACCCAGATACGGCACCATCACACGCACGTGTGACTCCGGCAGTTTGAACATGTTGGCCAGCATGATCCGGACGTACGAGGGACTTTGCGTGGCCGACCAGATCTTGAGTCGGTCTGTGCCCGTCCACTGAGCGATGCTGCAATGGAACTCCAGATCACCATGCTGAGTCGCCGGATTAGAAAATGTATTCTCGAAGATGCGTGCCGACTGCTTGAAGCCCTCATCAAGGTCACCGCGCCGCAGCTTGTAATGGAAGCAGGCGTTGCTCGTGGCCGGGACGTCGTCGCCACCGATGACTTCGATGAGATCGGCAAATGTGCGCGCCGGTATGAATCGCTCGTGAATCAGCGGGGCTTCCGTGGCCAGCGCGTCGTCTACGCTGAACACGGCCGGGAGCTCCTCGATCTCCACGTCGATGAGTCGGAGCGCCTCCTCAGCCGTATCACGGTCCACGGCGGCCACTGCCGCCAGCGGATCACCTGCGTACCGCACTCGATCCACCGCCAGAGGCGCTTGATCCTTGAACGCCGGCCCCGTGAACGGATCGATCGGCATGTTCACCAGATCCGCGCCGGTCAGCACGGCGTAAACGCCCGGCAGTGCTCGCGCCCGCGACGCGTCCACGCGAATCACATTCCCGTGCGCAACGGCGCTACGCAAAAGCATGCCGTGCAGCATGCCCGGGAGCTCGATGTTGTCGGTAAACTCGATCTCACCGGTCAGCTTGCTAACCATCTCCACTCGATGCGTGTCGCGACCAACCACGTACGGCGTTGTCATACGGCCACCCCCGCGCGGCGAGCCGCTTCACCGATAGCACGCTTCACAAAGACCCCCGTCACCTTGCGCTTGTACTCCTCGGAGCCGCGTACGTCGGCCAGAGGATCCGCTGCCGCCGCATACGCCGCGCCGACCTCGCCCAAAAGCTCCGGTGTGGGTAGCTGACCCATGAGCAGTGCTTCCGCCTCGGTCAGACGCAGCGGCCGCTCAGCAACTGAGCCGGCCACGATACGCGCTTCGGCGATGCGATGCGCATCCACGCGGACCATGGCAGCGACGCCGACGGTCGGCCAATCAGTTGGCGTCAGCGAGCAGTACTTCAGATACGTTCCATGCCAACCAGGTTGAGGCGGGGGAACGATGATGGAGACGATCATCTCACCGGGCTCGAGTGCATTCTCATAGTGCCCGGTGAAGAAGTCTTCCACCGGCAGCTCACGAGAACCGCCCGACCCGCGAAGCTGCACCGAGGCGCCGAGCGCCACAAGGACAGGTGGAGGTCGAGATGCGGATCGGAGTGCGCTAGATGGCCGCCAAGGGTCGCGACGTTGCGCACGCGCACGTTGGCCACCTGCAGCAGCGCCTCGCGGAGGATTGTGAAGCGGTCGGCAACGAGCGATGACTGCTCGATTTGTCGAAGTGTCGCCGTGGCTCCGATAACTAGCGCGCCGTCTCGGTTCTCACATCCGCCGAGCTCGTCGATGTCGTTGACGCTCACCAGTACACCCGGACTGACGAGCCCCTGCTGCATGAGAATCAAAAGCATAGCCCCACCGGCGACGATCTGTGCGTCGTCGCCGTGCTCCTGGAGCAGGCCAATGGCCTCGGTCATCGTCCGAGGTTGAAAAAGATCAAAAGGTCGCATGGCTTCGTCAGGTTAGGGTCTGTGGTTTGGGGGAGTCAAGAAGATCCGGAGTCCGCCCGGTTGGACGTACGCCGGGCTGGGACCGGTGAGAGGCACGAGCTCCTCCAACCCCCTTGCCACATCTGGCGCGAAGACTTAGCATGGCGGACGGCCCGCTTGCCTGGAGACGCACCGCTGAATGACGTCCCCGGCTCAGGCTGTCTGGGAGAAGGGGAGTCCGTCATGCCCGGTCTCGGTATCGTCTTTTCGCTGTTCTCGGCGGCGAGCTTCGGCATCAACGAAGCGATGACCCGGCGAGGCATGCAGGGAGCCTCCGCCTCTCAGGGTCTGTACATCACCGTCACGTTCGGTGTTCCGGCATTTCTTTTTGCGGCCGTCGTAACTGGGCAATTCGGCCAGGCTGGCGGCATCTCGCCGCTCGGGCTCGTATGGCTCGCCGCGGCAGGCGTCGTTCACTTTCTCGGTGGCAGGTACTGTAATTACCGTTCCATCGGCGCCATCGGTGCCAATCGCAGTCATCCCCTTCGCTCGACGGCGCTCCTGTATTCAGTATTTTTCGCCGTCGTCATACTGCATGAAGAGCTGACGCTCGGTCGGGCCCTTGGCGTGGTGCTCTTGACCACGGGCGCGCTGCTTATGGTGGACCGGAAATCTGGGTCAAGTGCGCCCGGCGCGTCCGCCGCAACGGAAGCCGCTGCCTCGGGTGGAGTGGCGGTAGCGGTCGCGCCGGTCGAAGCGCCAAAGCGAACCACGCTGAGCCTTGTTGAAGGCTACGGGTTCGGGTTGATGGCTGGTCTGATGTATGGCATCAGTCCGATCTTTATCAAGCTGGGCCTGGAGGGGAATAACATCGGCTTATTCGGTGGCTTCGTCTCTTACCTGGCTGCGTCGGTTGTTCTGCTCTCCACTCTGCTGCGGCCTGGCCGAATGGCATATGTGCGCACTATGAAGCCTGAGCACGCACGCTGGTTCCTCGGAAGCGGGACGTTCGTCTTTCTCGCGCAGATGTTCCGATACCTGGCGCTGGGCATTGAATCGGTCACGCTCGTATCGGCGCTTGGGCAGCTCAATGGCATATTTACTCTCGCGTTTTCCGCAACAGTAAATCGCCATCTCGAGAACTTCCGTCGCGAAACCATCATCGGCGTGATCTTTTCCGTGATTGGCGGCATCGCCCTGGCGTTCTAGCGCCTGGATTTTCCGGTGGAAGTATCTTCTGGACTGTCCCACCGGAGCACTGTGATTCGATCGATACATCAGCTGCCTTTGCAATTGACGACTTCGAGAGATCAGGACCCGTAAGCTAGAGCAACACATCGCGGAATCTTCAGTTCGACGCATTCGTCGGAGGCCGTTATGGATCCCAGGACCAGCCTCACTTCCGTTGGGTTTTCCACCGCCGCGGTCCGCGCGCTGCGCAAGCTCAAAAAGCGCTACGCGGCCGGCGAGATGGGCGAAACGTTTGACGAAACCGAGCGTCGTCGCCTTCTCTTTTTGCGATGGCTCCTCGGAGAGAATCGCGTTCCAAGATAGCGAACCGAGTTGAGCCATGTCCGGGGCCGGGCCGACACGATGTCGGCGGTCCTGATTCATGCTGGCCCTAATCGACACGTCGCCCCGGACGTCGTTGCCCTGCCGTCCACCAGTGCGATCTCTGTGCTGGTGCCACATATATCGAGGGTAATCACGTTTTGAAAGCCAGAGACGTCCGCGAGGCGTGCACCCGCGATGACGCCCGCGGCCGGTCCGGAAAGGATCGTTGTTACCGCTCGATCTGCCGCGCTTCCGAACGACGTGATCCCGCCGTTCGACTGCATAACGTAGCGCTGGCGTGGCGGTAGATCGCAAGCAAGCGGAGATCCCCATGCACCGCAATGTCGCCGAACCGCTGAGCCTCTCGGTGGAGGAAGCGGCGGTAGCGCGCCATCCAGGCCTATTCAGAAGTTGGAATGACGCGCTCGTCAAGTCGCTCCTGATCGGCCTGTCGAGCATCATGCACCCACGCCGCGGCGGACTCCTGGGACTCCCAGTCCGGGGTAGACACGTCTCTCAGCGAGCCCGCCAATCGATGCGCGACCGACACGAGACGCATGCGCCGAAGTTTCTCTCCTCGGCAGCCTCCGCGAGGCATCTGCTCCGCTCCCTAGGTCCAACGACTGAATCGATGGCGTCCATAAGATCCTTCGGGAAGGTGATATGAGCGCGGGCGGTTTCACTTGACATATGCGTCTCGAAACATCACGTGGGATAAGGATATCTCACAGAAGTGGGACATCCTTATCCGGAAGCCTGCAACTGGCCCTGGCGTTCACATCGCTACAGCCCCAGCAGCGACTCCAGGTTCTGCCAGAGAATCTTGTCCTTCTCCTCCGGGGACACCGATTCCAGGCCCTGGAGCCAGGTGACGGGCGAGGGGTGCCAGGGGACAAACGGCCAGTCACTACCAAGCACCACGCGGTCGGCGCCGACCTGGTCCAGCAGGAAGCGCAGGGCGGCTTCGTTGCCAACGACCGTGTCGTAGAAGAGCTGACGCTGGTAGGAGCTAGGAGCTCTTGGGATTGTACGTCGCTCGGCCAGAGTACCCTGCCAGCCGCGGTCAATCCGTCCCATAGCGTAACAAGCGGGACCTCCGCCGTGGGCAATGCAGGCTTTCAGATCAGGGCAGACTTCAAGGATGCCACCCAGGATGAGAACGGCCACGACGATGGCGTCTTCAACGATGACGCCAAGGCTGTTCGAGAGTCCGTGGGAGCCGGCCCGCTCCATCATGAAGTTGTGCTGCGGCTGCGGATGGAAGAAGAGCACCGCACCTAGCGACTCGGCAGCCTTGAACAATGGTAGAAAGCGAGGCTCGTCCCAGTTGGCGCCGTTCACGATGGTGTCTAGCTCGGCGCCCTTCAAGCCCAGCTCAGTGACGGCTCGCTCGAGCTCCTTGATCGCCGCGTCAACATCCTGCACGGGCAGCGTGGCCAGTCCGGCAAAGCGCGTCGGATGCTGGCGCGTCATCTCCGCGATCTCGTCATTTACCTCGCGCGCCAGCGCGCTGCCCTGTGCCGAATCCAGGTGATATCCCATGAATGGCGTGTGAATCGACACGACCTGCATGTCGACGCCCAGCGCATCCATGTCCTGAATTCGCTCATCGGGCGTCAGACGCACCTTGGGCGAGGCGAAACCGGTGCGCTTGCCGTTGGTGCCGATAACTGTGCCAAGACCATCGCCAGGCTCCAGACGAAAGCCGTACCAATCACGTTGTGCTTCCGCCGCCGACCATAACGATCGTGGTACCAGATGCGCGTGGATATCAATCGATTTCATGGATGAAGCCCCCGTCATGTGCGTGCGCTGCGAGTAGCAATGTACCGCGTTCTACATCACGGTGGGTCAGAAATCGAACTACCTTATAGTGAGCAACGGATCACACCAGGAGCAGAAGGCATGGACAACCTGGTGACCTGGCTGGCCCGCTGGGTGCACGTCTCATCCGCGGCGTTCTGGGTCGGCGGCTTCGCCGTTCTCGCATTGGTCATCGTTCCCTACCTCCGTCGCGCCCCGAGCGCGGCGGTAAACGACGTTGCCATTCGACTCGTGCGCGTGCTCTCCTTTTCGGGCCTCGTCACACTCTTGAGTGGTTTCACCCTGGTTCATGTGACGCGAGGATTTGGATCCATCCTGCGCGGAGAGTGGGGTGGCATCATCATCAGCGCGATCGTCCTCGCCATCGCCCTGGGAGCAATCGGCGACGCCGCATTACGCCCGAGCCTGAGACGAGCCAAAGACGATCCGACTCAGTTTCAACGCGCCCAACGCCTGGCGATGCTGGGACTTGTGCTAAGCATCGTCACTATCGCACTGATGACCCGCGCAATATATGCCCGGTCGTAATCACGCACCGGAGAACACTGGAGGATTTCTCAATGGCTGACAACGCTCCAACCGCTCTCGATCTCATGCGCGTGGACCAGGTGGGTAGTCTGCTCCGCCCGGATTCGCTCAAACAGGCATTCGACCAACGCCGCGAAGGTGCGATCACGGATGAGCAGCTACGAGAAGCGCAAGACAGCGCCATCCGTGAGGTCGTACGCAAGCAAGAATCGCTAAAGCTTCCGATCATCACGGACGGCGAGTTTCGGCGAGGAAATTTTCAGGACAGCTTTGCCGAGTCAGTCACAGGCTACGCCGGTGCTCTGCGCTCCGTGGAGTACAAGGAATATCAGCACACCAACGTGCAAGCGCTGACTCGCCGTGATGTTGACCATAGCCAGCCTGGTGCCCCGGTAGTGACTCGACGCGCCGCGGCCGAGCGGCTCAGCGTCGTTCGCAACTTCCCATTCGAGGAATACCGCTTCACGAATCGGCTCACGTTTAAGCCGATCAAGGTGACGCTGGTCGGCCCAGACCGGATCTCTCAGCGCTTCGACTGGCAGCAATCCCAGGGCGTTTACGATGGCCTGGACGATTTTGCGCACCACGTCGCCGAGCTGGAGCATGAGATGGTGCACGATCTAGCATACGCGGGCTGCCGCTATATCCATATCGATGAGCCCGGCTACACCGCATACGTAGACGAGAAGTCGATAGCGGAGATGCGGGAACGAGGCGAAGACCCCGTCCGGAACCTGACACGCTCGATCGAAGCTGACAACGAAGTCATTGGACACTTCGATGGCATTACGTTTGGCATTCATCTCTGCCGTGGCAACGCCCGCAGCATGTGGCACCGCGAGGGTCACTATGACGCCATCGCGGAGCAGCTATTCAATGGACTAAAGGCGCAGCGGCTACTCCTGGAATACGACAGCGACCGCGCTGGGAGTTTTGCGCCACTGCGATTCGTGCCGAAGGGGAAAGTCGCGGTACTGGGCCTCATCACCACCAAGACGCCCCAGGTGGAGACGGTAGATGAGCTGAAACGCCGACTCGATGAGGCCGCGAATTACCTACCGCTGGAGCAGTTAGCGATTAGCCCTCAGTGCGGCTTTGCGTCAGGTATCGAGGGCAATCTACTGAGCGAAGACGATCAGTGGCGGAAGCTCGAAGTCATGCTGGAAACCGCGAGTCAGGTATGGGGTGCCTAACTAACGAGCGCGATGTATACGCTAGAGATCGGCTCGCGAACTTGAGCCTACTGCCCGGAGAAGAATAGTTTCTCGTACTTCTTCGTCCGCTCACCGATCTCCTTGAACTGCTCGGGCGTGTCAATGCGCGGAAGCAGCGCAACGCCATCGAGGTCCGCCTCGAATTCTTGAGCCTTTACGCCCTTGCGGATTGGTCCCTGACCCACTCCGGCTAACTCCTGCTGACCCTCTTCGGAGAGGCTCCACTCGAGCCAGAGCTTGGCGGCGTTTGGGTGCGGAGCATTCTTGATGAGCGACTGCGCGTTCTGACTGATCCCTACGCCATCAGCCAGCTTGACATACTTAATCGGCGCGCCCGATTGACGCTGCTTCACGATGTCAGCTGTCACTCCCGACAGGTAGAGCAAGTATTCGCCCCGGGAAAGCCCCGCTAGAAGCGGTCCGGCCTGCGTGGCGAAGAACGGCTTCTGCTCAGCCAGCTTGTTGAGGAACTCATCGCCATACAGAATGTCGAGGCCTGCCATGATTGGGTTTCCGGGCCCGCTCCCACGGGGGTCATCCATGCAGATCTTTCCTCGCCACTTTGGATCGAGGATGTCGTTCCACACCTTCGGCTCCTGGTCCGGTGGCACGAGAGTGGTGTTGATGGTCAGAGACAGCAACCCGACCGTGCGGGAGTTGAGATAGTCCGTTGAGAACGCCAGCTCTGGACGAACGTCCCCGGCAAACTTCGATCGATAAGGCTCCACGTAGCCGGCCTCAGCCAGCTCGTTCTGGGTGCTGAAGCCTGAGATTATGATGTCCACAGAATAGGCACGGGCCTGTTGCTCGGCGAACACCTTCTCGCGACTCTCACGGCCACGCTGATCAATGCCCTCGAGCTCGATGCCCGGGTACCGGCGCTGAAAGGCCGCTTTGAGAGGATCCCAGAGCTCCTTGGGCCCGACACCGTAGAGGACAAGTTTTCCTTCTGCCTTCGCCGCGTCGTAGTACTTTGCGCGGGCATCTGCCAATGGGTCCGCCGAATCAGCCTTGGCCGCCGGAGCGTCCGCCGGCTCTTGGGGCACTACCGCGGTGGCCGAGACCGAAGGCGCACTGGTCGGCTTCGCAGGTACCGGCGTTGGTGACGCAGCCATCGGTGGCGTACATCCAACCAGAGCGACAATCGAAAATAGGCTCAAGCCGAGCCGCTGAGTGACAGACCTACGCATCGGTATGCCTCCACGGCCGCAAAAAGCAGCCCACGTCATAACGCCCGAACGGTGGTTCGTCGCTAGTCACTGCAGAGTTTCATGCCAAGATTGAGTCCACTGTACCGCGAGCGCGGGCGCTTGGCGAGGCGGAGAGAAGACGAGCTAGGCCAGATTCATGTCCGCTCGGGACGCTCTCCAGCGTGCTCCATGACCCGACGGGCCCAATCACGCCAAGGGTCAGAGAGCTGGGGTACCGTCAATAGCCGCCCGGCTTCAATTCGATCGTGAGAGAAGATTCGAAAAACGTCGCGAATTGTTAAGTCGTGCGCTGGTCGATAGATGACACGAATGGTGTCGCCGGCGGCTAGCTCACCTTCGGTCACGATGCGGAGATAAGCGCCAGGCCGAAGCGCATCAGTGAAGCGGCGCGGAAACAGTTTGTCGTCCATGCGTACGCCGAGCCGCCAGCATGGGACGCGCGGCTCTGAGACCTCGAGTACTGTCGTCCCCACGGCCCACCGCTCACCCACAAGGGCGTTTGTGACGTCAATCCCTTCGGTCGTCAGGTTCTCGCCGAAGTTACCTGCTTGGAGCTCGCGCCCGAGCTGCTGCGACCACCATTCCAGGTCTTCGCCGGCGTACGCGTACACAGCCTTATCTGGGCCGCCATGTGCTTCGCGATCAGCCTGATCGTCACCTTCGAGATTGACGCCGCGCACCACCACTGGCCCTGCTACAGGCTGCTTCCAGATCGCGCTCCTGGCGGGGTGGCCATTGAAGTCGAATTCACGAGAGCGGCCGACCTGCACAGAGCGTAGCGTCCCATAGTCCATTGCCTTGACCTGCTTCATTGGATGCGTCACCGACCAGAGCGCAAGCTGCGAAGGCAGCCGCCTCTCATTCACTGCTAGCGCGGAGCCCGGCCCGCACACTCCAGAATCGCAACTGCCTCTGAAAACGCTCTTGCGCCACGGGCTATTCCGAATGCATCGGCAAGACAGGCCGGAAGCTCCTTCGACATGACACTGGATGGCAGGGATGCCGTGGAGATGTCAGAAAACCCTTGAAGTAAAGGTCGATTAGGTTGGAGATGACACATCCACGGATAGCTGATCGGCGGTCGAGGAACGAGTCGGCTGGGCGCGATGCCAGTGGCGTTCATTTCTATTCACTTTTTCACTCACTGACCCGCGGAAGTTGGCGCTCGGCGTTAGCCGCCTCTCACCAGCCCGGCTACCTCGTCGCGCTCCTCCGCGGTCAGTGTCCATTCTCCCGCCGCGGCGTTTTCAATGACCTGGGCTGGATTGCGCGCACCCACGATGACGCTGGAGACGATCGGGTGAGCCAGGAGCCAGGCGATGGCGAGCTGGCCCACCGTACGGCCACGAGATTCGGCCCATGGTTTCAGCGCGTCCACGGCGTCCAACATCTGGCCTGTAAGCATGCGGGCAATGCGAGGATTGTCGGCTGCGCGAGTGCCGGGTTGGGGCGGCTCGCCGCGCTGATACTTGCCGGTGAGCACGCCGCTGCCCATGGGGCGGTATGGAACAATCCCGACACCTAGCGTCGCGCAAGCGTCCTCTAGATGTGGGTCATCCAGTCCGTCGACCACATTCCAGGCTGGCTGAATGACCGCCCATCGACTCAGGCCTAGCCGCTCCTGCACGCCCAGCGCCTGAGCCATCTGCCACGCTTGCCAGTTGGAGCAGCCCAGATACCGAACCTTGCCCTGATGCACCAGATCGTCAAATGCGCGCACGGACTCCTCGATCGGCGTCTCCCGATCGAATTGGTGAGCGTAGAAAAGGTCCAGATAGTCCGTGTTCATCCGCTTGAGCGACGCTTCGACACCGTCCATGATGTGTTTCCGCGAGAGACCTCGGTCGTTGGGCCCGTCTCCTACGCGTGAGGCGACCTTGCTTGCGATGACCATGTCATGCCGGTGCCCCGCCACGGCCTTGCCAACGAACTCCTCGGACTTGCCATTGCCGTATCCGTCCGCCGAGTCGATGTGGTTGACTCCCAGCTGCATGGCCTGATGAATCACAGCAATGCTCACGGCCTCATCCGCCGTATTGCCAAACGTATTGCCGCCCAGGCCGATGGCTGAGACTTTGATCCCAGTCGTTCCGAGTTGTCGGTACTCCATGCTTCACCCCTCGCGGAGCGATTCTAGCAGCCCAATCACCGCGGCATGCTCCCGAACGGGACCGCTGACATCCCGTCGGAGGTCCCGGCATTCCGGGCCGAAGGGCGGCTTCGGTTGATGGACGGAGCATGCGCGATTCGGGCGCATCGCCCGAATCTCTGGTCGCGATATCCCTGGTAGCATTGCCCCGTGACACATTCTCATGAGCATCTCGCCGAGCCACAGGGCGGCCGCCTGGGCGCGTTCGAGTCACGCGATTTCCGCCTCTACTGGGTCGCAACGCTGGTGCAGCAATCGGCCAACTGGATGCAAAACGTCGCCGTTGCCTGGCTGCTCCTGGAGATGACGAACTCGCCCATGTTGCTCGGGCTTAACTGGCTCTTCCAGTCCGTTCCGTTCATCTGCTCTTCGATGGTCGCCGGTGCCGTGGCCGACCGGATGAATCGTCGCAAGCTGCTCGATGATCACGCAAACCGGCTTGTGTATTGTCTCGTTCACACAAGCGGTGCTTGTGTCTCATGGGACTCATTCAGGTCTGGCAGGTGTACCTGCTCAGCGCGCTCAGCCTCACCTGCGCAGGTTTTGAGTCCGCTGCCCGACAGACCTTCATTCCCAGTCTCGTGCCCGCGCAGACACCTTGCCAGCGCCATTGCACTGCACACTAGCCTGCATCGAAGCACTTCCGTCATTGGACCGGTTCTCGGCGGGATTTGCCATCGCCGCTTTCGGCGTGGCTGGAGCGCTCTCGTGGAACACGCTCGGTTACGCGCTTCTCATCGGCTCGGTATTCTGGACGCGCGCCGAAGTCGCCGCCCGCATCCAGCCGAGGCTCGCTGTGGCAATCCATGGTGGACGGGTTCATGCACGTTCGCCAGCGGCCGATGCTCTGGGGGCTGCTCATGCTGCAGGCATCAGCCAGCCTTTTCGCCAGCTACACCGCCATGCTGCCGATCTATGCACGCGACATTTTGCAGATTGGCCCGGAGGGACTGGGTTGGCTGCATTCAATGATCGGCGCCGGCAGCATTGTCGGCATGGTGCTGTTCATCGCCTTTCAGCAACACGGCCTCCCGCGGACGCACGATTCTGATCGGAAGCTTCTTGTTTCCCGTGCTTCCTCATCGCGTTCGGCCTGTCGACCAACGTATGGCTCTCCATGGGCTTACTGTTTCTCGCCGGTGGAGTGGATTCGTTCGCCGGAACGGCTCGAAGTACGCTCAATCAGCTCGCCGTCGATGATCGCTACCGCGGCAGAGTCATGGCGCTTTCCTCGATCTCAAATCGGGGTCTCTCGCAACTGGGCAACGTGCCTTCCGGTATCGCGGCCAGCATGATTGGAGCGCCAGCATCGCTGGTTCTCGGCAGCGTCATCGCAGCGGCCTACGTTCTCTGGGCAGCATTCCGAATTCCCGAGCTTAGCGGACGAGCGAGGCGCGACAGACAGCAGAGCCTGTGGCCGTGATGGATGCGATTCCGGTCTCGGTGCCCGAGCGGCGGTAGCGATCGCGTTCTTGGTGGTGTCGGGCATCTTGCCCGACAGTGTGCGGTCGTCGGGCAAGATGCCCGACACCACCAGTTTGATAGTTGCAGCTTGATCGAATTCGGGCGCAATAGCTTGCTCATGGCCGGACCGCGGGTGTTGAATGAACGTAACTCGGTGTGGAGCGTGTCGGCATGTCCAAACTTCGGCACATCGCGTATCGCGCGGATGACGTGGAAGCGATGGCCCAGTTCTTCGTGGGCGGGTTCGAGATGGAGATCGTCCAGCGTCGGACCAATGGCGCCATCGATCTATCCGATGGGACGATGAACGTCACCATCCTCCCGGCAGCTATGCCACGCGGGGATGGGCTCCCGTCGAATCGCGGCATCGACCATCTTGGCTTTGTGGTGGAAGACGAGGACGCGGCGCGTGAGCGTCTTGTGGCTGCGGGAGGACACGAAATGGCCACTGTGGACCTCGGCGGGGCTGCTCATTACGAAGTCAAATTCCAGGGCCCTGAGGGCATCGTTGTGGATTTCGGCCATTGGGTTGGCGCGGCACCCATCGAGGAGCCTGCCGGCAGCGTCTCTCGCTAACGTTACCGACCCCAATCCAGCATCACGTCAACCGGTATCGGAGATCATCATGACGCTCACACGATCCGACTTCATCGCTTCCCGAGATCAGCTCGATGAGTTCTACCAAGAGCTGCAAGCTCTGAGTCTCGGTGCGCTGTGGGCCAGCGCGGACTTGTCCAAGCTTCAGCATGTCAAAAAGGTAGAGCCGAAGCCGAAAGCGGTGCCGCACGTCTGGCGTTGGGACGATGTTCTTCCGCGGGCGCTCAAAGCCGCGGAGCTGGTGGGGACCCAGCAGGCTGAGCGGCGAGTGCTGCAGCTCAGGAACCCGGGCATTACGGAGCGGTCGGCCACCACCAACACGCTCTTCGCCGGAATCCAGATTGTCATGCCGGGCGAGGTTGCTCGCGCGCACCGGCACTCACTGGCTGCGCTGCGGTTCATCATCTCGAGCGAGGGTGGATACACCAACGTCGAGGGTGAGCCCATCCCAATGCGGCCGGGCGACCTCGTGCTCACACCGAACTGGACCTGGCACGATCATGCCAACGATACTTCCCAGCCGATGATCTGGATGGATGGTCTGGATGCGCCGCTGGTGATGATGATGGAGGCGGCGTTCCAGGAAGAGTATCCGGACGAGCGTCAACCGCTCTCACGCGACGCCGGTCATTCACAAACACAGTTCGGCGCCGGTGGGCTGCGCCCGGCGGGTGCCCCGCCTGAGCGGCGTCACTCGCCACTCATGCACTTCCCATGGAGCGAGACGCGGCCGGCGCTGGAGCGTTTCGCCGCATCCACGGAAGCCAGCGTGCATGATGGCGCGATCATGCAGTACACGAACCCCATGGACGGCGGACCGGTGATGCCGACGCTGGATTGCTACGTCCAGATGTTGCGGCCGGGTGAGCGCACCATGGCGCACCGCCACACGTCGAGCGCCATCTACCACGTGATCGAGGGGCAGGGGCGGTCAATTGTCGGTGGCCAGAGCCTGGAATGGACGGAGAGAGACATCTTCTGCGTGCCCAATTGGACGGAGCATGAGCACGAGAACACCTCCGCCACGGAACCGGCATTCCTGTTCAGCTTCACCGACATCCCGGTGCTGCGAGCGATGGACTTGCTGCGCGAAGAATCAGTGGAGAGCTAACCGCGTCTTTCGCGTCGTTGTTCGGCGCGTCACCGTTTCGACCACCGAAGCTCAGCCAGGCGTTTGATATTCTCCCTCCGTGGAGAATCAACAGCGCCATATCGCCGTACTCGGCGCGGGCGCGCTTGGCCTGGCCGCGGCGCGCCGACTTACTCGGGCCGGTATCCGGGTCACGATGATCGAACGAGAATCATTGCCTGGTGGACTGGCGGCCGGGTTTCGAGTGGGTCCGTCCTGGTTGGAAAAGTTCTACCACCATATCTTTGGTACCGATACACGCATCATCGAGCTGATCGATGAGCTGGGTCTCGGCGGCGATATGCACTGGGGAAGCTCACCCACGTCCATGCTGCGTGATGGCCAGACCTATCCGCTCGATGGGCCGATCCCAGTTCTGAAATTCACGCCACTATCGATGCTATCGCGCCTTCGTCTTGGCGCAGGTATCGCGGCGCTCAAGCTGCTTCCAAATCCCAAAGCGTTCGAGCGCGAGACCGCGGCACATTGGATCCGTAAATGGATGGGTTCGCAGGTCTACGAAGTCGTCTGGGAGCCACTTCTTCGCGGAAAGTTCGGCGACTACGCGGAGACAGTATCGATGCCCTGGTTCTGGGCTCGCATCTATTGTCGAACGCCAAAACTCGGCTATCTTCGCGGCGGTTTCCAGCGGCTGTACGAAGCGATGGCGGATGAGATTCGGTCCTCTGGATCGGAGATACAGCTCGAGACGTCAGTCCGCTGCATCGAGCGAGCGGAGAACGGCGTCAGGGTGGAGACGGATCGCGGCGAGAACACCTATGACGCCGTGCTCTGCACCCTTCCGACACGGATGTTCATCCAGTTAAGCGAGGGCCTTCCGGATAGTTACCGATCCCGATATGAGTCCGCGATCGATCACTACTCCGCTCACTGTCTGGTTCTGGAGCTCGATCGGCAGCTTCAGTCGAGCTACTGGCTGAATATCAATGATCCGGGCTATCCGTTCCTGGCACTCGTCGAGCACACCAATATCATGCCGACGGCTGATTACGGCGACTCGCACCTCATTTATCTTGGAAACTATCTGCCTCCAGATCACGAGCTGTTTTCGCTCTCGGGTGAAGAGATCTTCGATCGCTACCTGCCGCACATCCAGCGCATCAACGCCAGTTTCGATCGCTCGTGGGTAAAGAACGTCCATTCATTCTCGGCGCACTACGCGCAGCCCATCGTACGCGTCGGATATCCGTCGCTCCTTGCTCCCCACCGCACGCCTCTGAAGGATGTGTGGCTGGCCAACATGGGACACGTGTATCCGCAGGACCGCGGACAGAATTATTCGCTGGCGCTGGGCGAGCGTGTTGCCGGGATGATGCTGTAGGGCGGCGGGTGCGGCCCAGGTTGGTTCCTCCAGCGATCACGTCGCCGGAGGAACCGCACCCTTACGGCATGCGGCTCTGCTGGTGGCTAGCCGCTACGCGGTGGCTGACACTGTTGATTCGAAACCGCATGTGCGGTGCGTCGCATCGCAGAATGGCTTCTTGCTGCTCTGACCACAGCGACAGAGCACTATACGCTCCGACTCAAGCTTAAACTCGTTTCCTTCAGCGTCCAGCAGTGTGATCGGTCCCTCAATAATCAGTGGACCATTGGGCCTGACGTTCACTTTTACGTCCGCCATCGATTGTGCCTCCAGAGCAATTTACCGGTGCGCGGGAAGCCGCGGGCGGCCGAAACGCGCATCGCGCTATTCTACCGGTATGTCGGCCGGCCAGATGACTATCAGTGCCGCGAGCCCGACCGCTGGACGAGATCCCGGGCAAGGCCGTACCCTTGGCAAGCCCCACTCTGGCCAGACATTCCCCGACCAAGGACCACTTCGCTGTCTGTAAGCCCTGCTCGTCCGCCGCTGCGTGTGCCCTTTTTCTATGGTTGGGTCATTGTCGCGGTCTGCTTCGTGTCGGCATGCTTGTCCGGCGCTACTTCTCAGCTCTTCATGGCCGTCATGGTGGTACCCATGTCCGAGGAGATGGGTTGGACCCGCACGGAGGCTTCCTTTGCGCTAACACTGGGCGTGCTGGTGACCGCGATCCTTTCGCCGCTGTTGGGTCGACTCGCGGATCGGCACGGGCCGCGAGTTCTGCTCCCGATCGCCTCGGTGGTTGTCGCGGCCGGCTTCCTGGGTCTGGCAATGCTGCAGAACCTCTGGCAGTACTACGCCAGCTACGCCATCGGCCGTGGCGTATCCCAAGCTTCGCTCAGCGGCGTCGTCTCCAACACGGCCGTCACCAACTGGTTCCGCCGCTATCGTGGCCGGGCAGTGGGTATTTACGGCATCGCATTCCCAGTCTCCAACACATTCATGGTGCCGCTGGCTCAGCTCGTCATGCTCGGCTATGGCTGGCGTGCCGTGTTCGTCGGCATGAGCGTGCTCACCGTCCTCCTGGTGATACCAACCTTCTGGCTCTTGAGGAAGCGACCGGAGGACGTTGGGCTCCTTCCGGACGGCGAGCCACCCCGAGCAGACCAATCCACCACACCCCAACATTTCTCCTCGGACCACGATTTCACCCTGCATGAAGCCATGCATACGAGGACGTTCTGGTTCCTTGTCGTGGGACAGTTCATCGCCGTGCTCATCAGCGGCTCAGCTTCATTTCACCTGTTCCAGCACTATGCCGACGCGGGCATCTCGGCGGCGATGATCGGGTTCGCCATCGGAGGCTACGCGCTCAGCAACGGTCTCTCCATGGGGCTCTGGGGCGCCCTGGCAGATCGTATCTCGGAGCGCATCCTTGGCATGGTCTCCTCCCTGATAGGTGGTCTCATCATCCTTGCGGTCATGTTCAACACCAATGAGCTGGTGGCTCTCCTGCTTGCGGCTTCGTACGGTTTAGCCGTGCGAGGCGAAGGGGCGGTGTACTACCTGATCATCGCCCGCTACTTCGGACGAGGCTCGTTTGGTACGATCAGCGGCACGCTGCTTCCCATCGGCTATGTTGGACTGGGAATTGGTCCACCGCTGGGATCGCTGATGCACGACGCAACTGGCTCGTATGCCACCTTCCTGGGATCGCTGGTGGTGTGCCACGTGCTTGGCACACTGGCGCTGTTCTTCGCCCGTGCGCCCAAGTTGCCGGCGCGAATGCTCGTAGCGTGATGTCCTTATGCGCTGCAAAGGTTCAAAGGATCTGGTTGCTCGGATTTCGGGCGGTTACTATCCTTAGCACTCTTCCGATGATCAGGAACCACTTGTGAAAGACGCGCGGCAGTCGCTGGAGTGGCTGCGTACACCACTGAATTCCGTTCTAGGCATGATTCAGCATCGATGGGTTCGCGCGTTGTTGCACCCCAGCGAGCTGGATGCGGCCGGCCGATTCGAGCGCACTGTCAATCGAATCAAATATGGAATGCCGGATCGCTACGGCCATCTAAGCCAGACGATCAAGCGTCGTCGTGCGCGTCGCCTCCTGGAAATTGGCGTATGGGACGCCGTGCACAGCACCTGGATGATCGAGGCGGCGCTCAAGCAGCACCGACCTGGAGAGATCGCCTATTTCGGATTCGATCTCTTTGAGCATGCGGATGAAAGCACAATTGACCGCGAGATCTCGAAGGCCGCGCCAAGCCTGCAGCACGTCCGATCCGTGCTGCAGCGATTCGTGGATCAGGGTGTCACGGTCCACCTCTTTAGGGGCGACAGCACGGTGATTCTTCCCAAGCTTGCACCCGTGCTTCCGCGAATGGACTTTGTGTTCATTGACGGCGGCCACTCTGAGGAGACAGTGCGGAGCGATTGGACATCGGTCGCTCAATGCATCGGCCCCGAGTCAGTAGTCATTTTCGATGACTACGTGGATCCACGTTCAGCGATAGAAAGCGGCGTCGGCGTCAACACTGTGGTCAACGGTCTGGACCCGAGTCAATACAAACGTCGCCTGCTCCAACCCCGCGATAAATTTCCGAAGCCGTGGGGGACCCTCCGCATCGCGTTCGCCGAGATCCGGCAGCGGACCTCGGCGGCGATGCATCCCGCGTCCTGAGCAGAAAGCCCTTTCGTCCATAGCAGCGGCTCAAATGCGGTTGTGCCGGAATTGATACCGCCTGGGCCTTGCTCACAATCGCTGCTGAGGCGTAAGATGCGCCCGACGTGAAATATTAAGAATACTCAGGAAATTCTTAATATAGGCCCGTCGCCGTCTCATTCTGTCACTGCATCATGGACCGTTTGCGCGACCGATCTTCAACGTTCCGGCTGGTACTCGCGCTCGTCGTAGGCCCATGGCTCTGCCTGGCCTTCAAATCGCCCGCGCTGTACTGGACGGGTGAGCCGCTGCCATTCGCGCGCATACGCGAGTCAGCCTGGCGCATCGGGTTCTTGAGCGACACGATGTTTCTCTTCAGTTTGTTGATCATTGGCTACATCCTGCTTGTCTGGCTGGTCGAGTCAGGCCATGATGATCTGCCCGTCTCCCTCGTCATTGCTGTCTCAGGGCTCACCGGCCTGGCCGCGATGTTCACGTATGCCATGTTCGCGGAGGACGTGAATTTTCTTCTCGGAAATCTCTGGACGTTCTCGATCGCGGGGGAGAATCCCTACGAAACGAGCATTGCCGAGATCCCCAACAACCCATTCCGCGCGTTCACCACCTGGTCGACGCTCGAGTTTCTTTACGGCCCAGCGGTACTCCTGCCGGGGTCCTTGCTTATACATCTCACCGGATTCAGCGTGCTGAATGGCGTATTCGCTATGAAAATCACCATGCTGTTGGTCTTCTGGCTGGCGGGCGCCACGGTGTATCTCATCGGCCGAGACCTTCGATTCCGTAAGCCCGTGGGACTGGCCGCGCTGCTGCTCTGGAATCCGCTCATCCTGGCGGAGAGTGTGATGACGCCCCATCTCGACCTCGCCATGGCCGCTCTTGTGCTCCTTGGCGCACTTGCCTGGATGCATCGACGCGAAGCTACCGCCATGCTCTTACTGGGCCTTTCCGTGGGCGTAAAGCTCGTGACCGCGCTGATCATTCCGATCGCACTCCTGGGAATTGCGCTCAGCTTGCGACAGCGTCGCTGGAAGGGCGCACGATCCACCACGGTGATACTCGTCATTCTAGGCGTGTTGACGGCGGCGCTCTGGCCCGACGTTTGGGAACCATTGCTCGAGAACGGCGTTCGGAAGGAGCTTGACTTCGACACGGTTGGCGCTCTCCTGCCTCCCCTGGTCGCAACAATCCAGGCATTTGGTCCTGGCTGGGTCCATCCCGACGAGGACCCCTGGGAGGTGGCGCAAATTTGGAGATGGTCTATCTTCATTCCGTTCTGGATCGCGGCCGTCGCATGCTCCGGCTGGATCGCCTGGCGCATGAGCCATCGACTTCCCGCGGCGCTCTTCCTTCCGCTGGCCACGGTTTTGCTGGGATACCACATGCTTTTCACCATGGTAGTTCTGCCGTGGCATTTCATCACTGCGATCTGCCTGAGCCTGGCCTCAGGGACCCGCGTGGGCCGCTTCTCGGCAGCGATGATCACCGTGAGCGGCCTTCTCTACCACTTGAACGACCGCTGGGTCTGGTTCGTCTTTGAGGATCAGTACGTGGCCAGAACTCTGGTGATGGTCACCACGCTGCTCACCGGGCCGGCATTGGCGTTGTGCTTGATGTTGGCGCATACCTGGGTTCAGGCGCGGTCCGCCGGACGCCATCATGGAAGGTGGAGGTCAGAAAAGGAAGTGGTCCCACAAGGCCATGGGAAATTACGCATTGAAGCGCCCGTCTTGAGCGTCGGCGTGCTCGCGGCTAGTGATTGAATTGTTGGTGAACGGAATCGTCGGCATCGGAGGCAGTCATGAAGACATCACTGATCGGGGCGCTTGGCGCCGGCATTGCGATACTCGGCCTTGTGACGAGTGCCGGGGCACAAGAAGGCTGTGGCGGTGCTGCCGAAGGCGTGGATCTCGCCGTGCAGAGCGCACGCCTGCGACAGCGCGATGAGGGCTGGGTCGTTCTATACACGGTAAGCAACCGTGGGCGAATGACGAGCACTTCGTACAACGTGTCTTTGACGATCGATGGGGCTGAGCTCAGCACTGAGGACGAGTATCTCATTGGGTTGGAGCCCGGTCACCGGCGCCGCTGGGAGCTACCACTTCCGGAGGAGGCGCCATCACCAGACGGACATGACCTAGTGGTGCACATCTCTACTGCGACGAAAGACTCCGCCGCGGGGCCCAGCTATATCGACCAGTGCGCACTCAACGATGAGCTTCCCGTGCCCATGCCCGCTCCAAGACGAACGATCTCCGAGGATTCCACCACGGATGAGTCCTGACCATCGCTCGGACAGGGCACGACTTGCGCATCTCCCTCGGTGCGCCTTTCAGAAAGCTTCGCGGCTGATGACCACGGCCGTGCTTGGTGCATTCCTCATGGTTCCCCAAAGCGCTCACGCGGATGCGTGTGGCTCCGCATCACCCTGGCCGCCGCCATTCGCGTTTCCGAATCTCGACCAGACTGAACCATCTGGACGTGTCGCACCAAGCGAAGTCAGGGTTGCACCAGAGGCTGCGGGTTTCACCTACCGCGTTAACGGTCAGGCAGAGACGGTGCACGGGATGGGTTACAACCCGCGGCTGGCCTCCCTACCTCTGAATGAGCGTCGAGCCGTGCTCGAGCGCGATTTTGCAGCCATGCGAAGTATTGGCGTCAACACGGTGTTCGGCTGGGACCCGGCCGAGTTCGATGGATTGCTCCTTGACGTCGCTGACGATTATGGACTGGGCGTGGCGGTGCCGTATGACATCGACTTCACGGCTAACCTGAGTGACCCCTCTGCGCAAGCCACGGCGCGGTCGCATGTCCTCTCACTTGTGGAGCGCTACCGTCAGCATCCGGCGCTTCGCATGTGGGCCGTGGGCAACGAGGTGCTTCAGCGAACCGTGCCGCCCTTCTGGTGCTCGCCAGAGTCGTTCGATGATGCCAGCGTCGCGCGGGCGCGCTCGCTGGCCAGATTTGTCGTCGAGCTCACTGATGCCGTACACGAGTTGGACCCGTTCCATCCCGTGCTCTACCGAGAATCGGAAGATGCCTACACTTCCTGGCTCACTGAAGCCTGGGCTGAGACGCCGACTGCTCGTCCCTGGCTTATCTACGGCGTCAATGCGTACACGGCCAGACTCGGGGAGATCATTGACAGTCTTCCCAGTCGTGGAATCGACGGTGCCGTGCTTGTCTCGGAATTCGCGCCCTGGGAAGGTGAGCGGGGTGCCAGGTCTCTGGGATTACGGGAGCTTTGGGCTCAGATCCAATCGCGTGAGCGAGGAGTCATCGGCGCTGCGGTCTACGTTTGGTACGCCGAAGGTCCTGAAGTCATCGACCAGCGCTTTGGCCTAGTAGATGCGGGTGCAAGGCCGGTAGATGACGCGGTTGAAACGATCGCGCAGCTCTTCGGAGGCGAGGGGGTCGGGAGATGAGCGTACGTCTGCATTCCGTGCGGTCCGCCCTGGCCGTACTTTTGACGATCTGCCTGCTTGCATCGCCAGATCAGGGCTCCGCGCAGTTCTTTCCCGATGCCGAGCCGACCAATAGTCAGATTACTTTTGGATGCGATCCAGGTCCGGTCGAGCCATTGGAGCATGCCGATCCCCCCGTGCCGCCCAGGCGAAGTGTGGCGGTCGATCTTCCGCCCACTCCGATGAGGCTCACCGTCCCGAGCGGCTCTTCCGCTCGTACGATTGCCGGAACTGGGTTCAACTTGGAGCATACCCTCTGGAGCTGCAGGCAATTTCGCCGCATCATGGGAGCCTGGTTACTCCAGCCCTTCGAACCAGAAGTGGCTCGAGTGGACACTGGGCAGCTTCCACTGGCGCCTGAAGACTTAAGTGCCGATCAGCTCAACTGGCAGATCTATCAGTCGATCATGGACGACCCAAAGTATCAGCCGAGCTGGGAGATGCTTCGGCGGCTGAACAGCGAAAACGTTCGGCTTATGCTCGGAGTCTGGGGCGCACCCGGTGCGTTCACCGACGACGGCACCCGCCGTGGACGGCTCTTGCCTGAGTACGTGGAGCAGTACGCTGAGTACTACGAGGCGGTGGTTGACTATCTGGTGAACCGCCAGTCTATACAGGTCTGGTCGGCTACGGTCATGAACGAGCCCGACGGAGGCGACGGTACCTTGATCGACCCCGACCTCTTCATGGAGGTCGCGGCGGAGCTGGGCCCACGCCTTGCGCGATACGGCGTGGGACTCTATGGGCCCGATACGGCATCAGCAACCAACGCCATGCCATACGTGGATCTGCTGCTCAATGAGCCGTCAACGGCAGCCTACTTCAACGCGATCGGAACGCACGAATACTTCTCAGAGCACGGCCTCTCAGATCTTGTCAGCCTGCTCCGATCGAGTGGCTCATCATTGCCCGTCTACGTCACCGAGTACACCAGCTTCATGTTTGGCGCGATGGACCGGGGGCAAGAAGCCTCTGATGAAGTGGGACACTTATTGGACAGTCTGAGCACCTACATTTCTGTCATGAATGCCGGTGCCGATGCCGCGCTCTACTGGGATGCCGTGGACTACTACCAGGCGGGACACGCCGCCATCACCCGGTGGGGGCTCCTGGAAGGCCCAGACTCCGGCTTTGAACCGCGCAAGCGCTACTTTGGATTCCGTCAGGTGCTGCCGTATCTCCAGGCCGGAGCGCGCCTCTTGCCGCTACGTCTTACTGGCGGCCACCCGGCATCGGCAATGGCGGTCTTGAATCGGGACGAGTCCATTGATGACATCATGATCGCGCTGGTGAATCGCGGCGGACCAGTCACGCTGGATGTGCAATTCGAGGCAACCGCTCCGCAAACCATGGATGTGTACGTGACCGACGAGGATCGCGACGACGAGCGCATCGGTCGGGTGCTCACGCGCGGTTCGGTGGCCTCCGTGTACCTGCCCGCGGAGTCTCTTGTCACGCTTGTGACGGGGCCCGCCCCGCTGGAGGATTGACCTCAGACAAGGTGGGGCTTGCTAAGTCAGAAGCGGCACATCGTACGCCGCGAATGCGCGGTCAGATGACACAAGAGTCAATCCTTCGACGAGCGCCTGAGCAATCAGAAGTCGATCAAAAGGGTCACCGTGATGTCGCGGAAGCCACGCCGCGTGCGCGGCGTGGCGTGCCGTTATCGGAAGCTCGGTAAAGCCATTTGCCTCGATGGCGCCTAGTACGTCTGTTTCGCCGAGGTCCAGTCTCCCAGCGGCACTCTTGACAGAGACTTCCCAAACGGTGGCCGCGCTTATGTGGACGATCGAGTCTGTGTCGGCAATGCAATCTCGCGCCGAGATGCTGAGATTCGCATCATCATTGAGCCACCATAAATAGGCATGCGTGTCGAGGAGAATTCTCAGAGTCATTCGCTGAACGCGCGCTCGAATTCACTATCCAGAGGGGCGTCAAAGTCAGGGTGAATTCGAATCTGGCCCTTATACATACCGGGACGCCGAGCCAGAGCTTTCATCGGAACGATTCTCGCGACTGGCCGGCCGTTCCGTGCAATCACGATCTCTTCGCCACGCTCGACCCGTTCGAGCAGCCGTGAGAGCTGCGTTTTGGCTTCGTGCACATTTACCGAGTCCATACAAGCGAGCTTAGCATACTTAGCTAGACTTAGTCATACCGATCTCCAGCGATCATAAAGATCCGATAACAGTCGCTCCGCCTGAAACCGTTTCGCTTGATGTGCTCAAGCCTAGACGTGAGTGCCGTCGGCGACTTGTTCCAACATGGCTCCTCCTGTAGTATGTGGACATTGTTAAGAGTTGATCGAATATTCTTAACAATTACCGTCATGATTTTCGCCATGCCATCCATCGCAAACCGCGGCCGCGTCCGACTTGTGACGCTTGGCTTCGTCGCCTTCTTGATCGTCGCACCGTGTCTGTCTATCGCAACCCAAGCATTGACGCTTATCTCTGCGCACGTCTTGACCTGGACCGCCGAGCTCTTGCTTCAATTCGCGGTACCGCGCTTGCCGGTGGATCCGGTCTACGCTCAAGCACTCATCTATAACGTCGGCCACATTGATCCGCGCGGCCTTGCTGTGGCTGGACCAATCGGCGATGCGCTGCACCATCTATTGCCACATGTCTTTACCGCAAGTGATTATGCGCAGGATGGCACTGTTGCGAGCGCGGTGATGGATGGCAGCCCCACAGTCGCTGCCGCGATGCTGGCTCGCATGGGCGCCGCGATTCCTCTGCTGTCCACTGTCGATGCTCGTGGCGTCACTCCGTCGCGTGCCTCGCTGGGCAGTCATCACTTGCCTCCTACTGCAGGCCCAAGTGTTCATCGATTTGGCACCGGAATTAGCGTTGGTTCGGTCAGAGATTGAAGCTGCGGGTATCCCCTTCGCCGTGGCGGCGCTCTTGCCCGTATCCGAGAACGGTCAGCGCGTGTTCTTCACCCGCGGCCTTGATAGCCTGCCGGATTGGATCGTGGGTGCGATAGCGGCCTTGATCTTTTCAGGGGTCACGGTCCTGGCGTCGCGCGCATCCGCAACCGTGACCAGAGTGGCTGTCCGAGCAGTCGTGCGACGATTCCACCGGCCCCATCCGTCCAAAATCGCGTCCGCGCACCAGACGTATTCGTGGCGCTTCGAGCATGAGTTTATCGGCCGCGGCGCTGATGCTCGTGCTGGCCATGACGATGACCCCACTGCGGGCGTTCTCGGAAACTGAGCCTGTCTTCCTAGATCAGGAGTCCCCATTAGCCGATTCCGAGCCGATGATGGCAATTCCGCCTTCGGAGGCCCGTGCAGCAGGCGGGGCCGTCGGTTGTGCGACTGGAACGCAATGGCGATCAGTTCTCCCTGCGCGTGAACGGCCAGGCCTCGTTTGTGAAAGGCGTTGGTTACAACCCCTGGTACGCCGATCTGGAGTTAACGCAGCGTCATGCTTTGTACGATCGCGACTTCGCGCAGATTCGCGCCACCGGCGCCAACATGCTCGAGGGCTGGTTCGAGCAGCAGTTCGATGAAGTCACGCTTGACGCCGCGCAAGCCAACGAGCTCGGCGTGATCATGCCATTTGAGCTCAACCAGGACTACGACTACAGCGATCCCAACGTTCAGGCTCAATTTCTCGAGCAGATCACTGGCTGGGTCCAGCGCTACCGAGGACATCCGGCCGTGCGGATGTGGGCGCCGGGAAACGAAGTGCTCCATCGACTGATCTACCCCACGCTCGTGCGTGGCTCCGTCGATCCGGATATGGAGCTGCGCGCCCAAGATTTCGCCGCCTTCTACGTGAAGGTGATTGACCGAGTTCACGAACTAGATCCAGATCACCCGGTGCTGTACCGAGATGCCGAGGACGGCTACGTAAGTCGTCTGGCCGCTGAGCTGAAGCGTGATGGCGTTGCCCGTCCGTGGCTGATTTATGGTGCCAACGTCTATACGCCAAGGATCCAACAAATTGTCCAGGACTGGTCCGTCCAGACGCTCGATGCTCCAATTCTCTTCTCAGAGTTCGCCCCAACCGGCATGAGCGCCCAGGATCGGCCGCGACGCATGGAATGGTTCTGGAAAGTGATCCGATCACGTCCCAGCATGGTGCTGGGAGGGGTCGTTTACACCTGGTCGACAAACGGCCCAGAGGACCTGGATCGTGTCTTCGGGTTGACCGATGACGAAGGTCAGCCGGTGGACGGGTCCGTTGCCACACTCAGTCGAATGTTCCAATCACGAGCTGTCTCGAGGTGATCGCGTTATGACGTTGCCCGCACTCTCAGCCGAAGGCTCCTTCTCGCCGCCCATAGAGTCGCACTGTGACTCTGCCGCCATACTTGGCAATCTGACCGCTGCGCTGGCGCGTGGTGAGCTGGCACAAGGAACTCAGCTCATGGAGCACGCCCTGCTGCTCAATGTGCAGTGGGAGCAGCTCACCACGGCAGTCCAAGACGGCATCGCCCAGGGTTACGAGTTACCGAAGGACACTCGCGAAACGCGATGATCGCGGCCTTGCCTGCCGCACGGCCGCGGCGAACATCGACTCCCTGGCCGGTCGCCCTGGTAGTTGGACTCAGCGCATACCTTCTCGCGCGGCCGGTGGTGGCAGTCATCCATGAGCTAGCTATCCTGGGCGCCGCCTGGCTGTTCAACCAGATTCATCATGGAAGCTCAGGCTGGACGCTGGTGCGTCTCATTCCAGGGGATCCAATTTATACCGGAGCAGTTGCCTCGCTGTTGAGTGACATGGACGCGGTGGGGCTGGCGCTGGACGGACCACTGGGCGCGCTTCTCCATTCGTACTGGCCAGCCGTGTTTCTTGACCCCGCTCTCATTCAAGACGGCGCATTCGTGAGCGCGCTCATTCTTCCGGGGTCCACCCTGGTGGCGCGTGGCCTGAGCTTCTTCCTGGCAGACGTGGTCGTATTGGCCCTCGGTTGGGGAGTGTGGCTCTGGGCCACATCTGGCCCGATGTCCATGTTTCGACTCAGCCTGGCGTTAGGGACTGCCGCCCAGCAGCTACACGTGATCGTTCACCATCATCTCGCGAATCGCGTTGCCCTGCGCGATCTGGAATCGCTGGGCATTCCATTCGCACTCTCGGCGCTGCAGCGCGGCGCCCCTCAAGACCGACCGCGCGTTACGGCCTGGCTGACGAGTATCCCCTCACCAGTGATCGACATCGTGTTCAACTCGATCCTCGCAACACTCGCGGTAGCGGCCAGCCTGCTCATCGCCATTGCATTGCGCCAAATGTGGCGCAACGTCTCGAAGCTACTCAGTCCTGCGCCCACGGCCACGCTGTTTGCATCGAGCCCGCGCTCGATGCACCGCATGGTCTGGATACCAGCCCTTGTACTGACAGTGTCCCCGTTTGGCGCGGTTGTTGACGCAGACAGTCGCGTACTCGGTCTCGTTGACGAGTCGATTGTGATTGTTCCGGGCGCAGAGAAACTGAGCTTGCCAAGTTTGGGCCCCGAGCCGGCCCAGACGAAGACGGATCTTTCCGTCTCGAAGTCAGAAACGCCGTTGGCACCGACGAGCGTGGTCATCAACGGCGGTGATTTTCATTATCACAGCAGCGTCAATGGTGAGCCGTCCACCATTCGTGGCATGGGATACAACGTGCGTTACGCGCATTTATCCACCGAGGAGCGTCGAGCGCTCTACGACCGCGACTTTGCCCTCATGAGCACGATGGGCGTCAACACCGTGGTTGGCTGGGAAGCTCGCGAGTTCGATGAGCTGACCCTGGAGCGGGCCGCGGCACACGGGCTCGGCGTTGTGCCGCCATTTGAGATGCGGCCGGACGTTGACTACACCGATGAGGCAGTGCGCACTGAGACCATGACCGAGGCACTCGCGTGGGTGCGCCGCTACAAAGAGTACCCAGCGGTCCGCATGTGGGCCCTTGGAAACGAGATTCTCCATAAGCTCGTGTTTCCGTCCTGGATGCCGGTTCAGGCAGAACCCTGGCGTGAAGAGCGTGCGCGGGCGTTCGCCGACTTGCTCGTGACAATGGCAGATCGTGTGCGCGCAGAAGACCCCCTGCATCCCGTTGTCTACACCGACGCCGAGGATGCCTACGTGGGCTACGTGCGCGAGGCGATACTCGCCGATGGCCAGCCGCGGCCATGGTTCGTCTACGGCATCAACGCATACACACCGCGTCTCCGGTCGATGATCGAAAGCTGGCCGAGTGTCGGCTTCGACACCCCGCTTTTCATCTCGGAGTTCGCACCTGGGGGCCTCAGCGCGCAAGATCGACCGGCAGGTTTGCGTGACATGTGGGACGTCGTGAAATCATTTGACGATCGAGTGCTTGGCGGTGCGGTCTACTCGTGGACCGTGGAAGGGCCCGAAGAGGTGGACCGTGTATTCGGACTCGTCGACGCCAATGGAGCACCGGTGGATGGAGCGCTGAACGCGGTTGCGAGGATGTACGGCGGACATGTGGAAGTCGCCACGGCGTCGAATCACGATGACGCGATGGCCGATGAAGACGATCCAGTCCAGGAGATGGCGAGAACAGCGTTTGCCGCGATTCAACCGGAGCTGGACGAAGACGCTGTCTCGGAGGACGATCAAGTCGGCGGTCACGATGCTGAACAAGAGCCCGAGACACCCGGCGGAGAGATGCAGGTCGCGCGCGTCATCGATGCGAATACCGCGTCGGCCGACGGTCAGGACTCGGGTGACGCGTGGTGGGTTACCTGGCGGTCGACAGATCGGCGCAAGCGAGACGTCGCCATGCTGGTGGAACGCGGCGACGATGGCCAACCGCGTGTGTCATACGTGCACCGACCCAAGTCTTAGCCGGCTGGGCCCTCCCGCTCGACCGTGTCCGGGAAATCAGCGCATGATCGCGCGGAGATCATCTATCGAGGCCATTTGACCGCAAACCGGAGATGCTGGGCGCTGGGCTTCATTCCTCCGACCGCGTCAAGAGCTGAACGTAGTCCAGCGCCGGCGGCTCCTGACCGAGGCGGGTCAACGCGGAGGCAAGGTCGGCACGATGCTGCGTTGAGTGCGTAGCCACCTGGATGAGCCCCTGCTCAACGCTTAACTCGCGATCCAAGCCCGGCATTCGGAACAACCGAGTCAGGTCAAGCTCCGACGTTTCGGCGATGAGTGTCAGATACTCTTCGGATACAGCATCGGTACGCTCGAGCGCTTCAGAGACTAGTGCAAAGCGCTCGGGGCGTGTCGGTTCGCCGCGCATGAGGCGCAGATAGTTCGTCTCCACACTAATCATGTGCGTTAGTGTCTCAAAGGGACTACCAAAATGATCCGGCATAGAGTAAGCGAGCTGCTCCGGGTTGAGTTGGCTGCACGCCGTCAAAATACGTCGGTTCGCCCAGCGATGATAGCTGTAGAGCTCAATCAAAACCGACACCCGGCATGCCTCCCGCCGCTGTCATCCTACTCCGGCGGGATTCGTAGAATGGCGTCCCGGGGAGTTACTCGGTCACGTACAGCGCGGGATCGATAGCAGTGATGAATGGACTCGGCTGCCGCACTCGGTTATCCGTGGAGCGGGGGCCGGAGAGATAGAGTCGCGAACGAGCGCGGGTCAAAGCCACGTAGAAGAGTCTCTGTTCTTCCGCCAATCTCCCTTCGCGTATGGCATTCCCGCGAGGAAGCTCGCCGTCAGAGAGGCCGGCTATGAAGACGGTATCGAACTCCAGCCCTTTGGACTGGTGAATGGTGAGGAGTGGAATTCGATCGTCCCCGTTCAGAACCTGATCCACGTATCGGATCAGCGCTGCGGACCGCACGAGCTTTTCCAGGGCCGTCCATGGGTCATCGTGATGCACATCGCGCTGCTCGACCATGCGCGCAAACTCGTCCAGGTGCTCCAACCGCTCAGGCTCTCTTGCGTAGACATCGCGGAGTCCCGATTCAGCCATCATTTGGTGTAACACTCGGGCCGGACGCTGCATCTGAGCCAAGCCACGCCATCGATCGAGGTCATCAGCCCAGGGTGCAAACGCCACACCATCGCGTTCGACAATCCCACGGCGCTGCTCGGCACCACGTTGGACGATATCCATGAGCCACGCTAGCAGCTCTACCGTGGCATTCGACATCTGCACGTGCCCGATGCGTTGGCTGGTGCTCCAAACCGAGAGCTGCGCAAAGCCCGATCAGGCTCAGGCATGGCATCTCACTGGTGCCTGGCAACTCTATGAATCGCTGCGCTAGGAGAAGCGTGTCTGCGCTGCTGATTACGGGAACATCCAAACCGAGCAGCCGCGATTGGTTTCGGAGCGTGCGGAGATCGAATCCGATGTTGTGTCCTACCACCAGATCGTCACCGATGAACCGAAATACCGAAGTCAGCGCTTGCTCTGACACCTCACCATGCATTGCCAGGTATTCGTCGGAGAGACCATGCGCGCGAATGGAATCGCCGACAGTCACGCTGTTCCGCACCAGCGTCTCGAACCGCTCCGTCGGGCTGCCGAATTCGAGGCGAGTGGCTGCAATCTCGATGATCTCCGCACCAGCGTCGAGGCCGGTGGTCTCGATATCCAGCACCACGATCCGACCGTCCTGGTACTCATCGATGAGCCGTGCCGAATGGCTCGCCGTAGGCGTGCGTCTCAATCTTGATCAGATCCACGCGCTCCAGGCCAACTCCTTCACCGGCATGCTGAATGCGCGCCAGCGTCCCGTGCCCCACGCCCTTGATCAGCCGATCCGTGATCCGATGCATGGCGGCCGTGTCATTAGGATTGACTGTGAGACGGAGCAAGGCCAATGCATCTTTAACTTCGCGTCGCTGCAGGAAATCAAGATGCTCCAGTGTGACGTGCTTGATGGAACGAGCCGTAAGCGTCTCGGATAGCCCGATGCCGTATCGATTGTTCGCGGTGAGCACGCCGATGCGGTGACCCTCTGCACCAGGTTCTTGCTGGATAGCTTCGATCTGATCGGCAATCCAGGCGCCTTCCTCCTCGGGGCTTTCTGCGAGGCGCCATACGGCGAGTGGACCGTCCAGGGCATCGACAGTGGATTGGATCACCGGACCATCGGGGCGGAATGTGGCCGCGGCAAAGCACTCCGCTATTGAGACGAGCTGAGGCGTGGATCGTCGATTCTCTCGGAGTGAGATCTCCCTGACCGGGGAAAAGTCCTTCCTGAACTGTCCAATGATCGAGTCGGGGGCCGAGCCGCGCCACTCATAAATGGTCTGATCTACATCTCCGAAGAGGGCCAGGTTGCCCGTGGCGCGCGCCAGCATGAACACGACCCGATACTCCGACTTGTGCGTGTCCTGGATCTCATCAACCATGATGGACTCATACCGCTCGGCCCAGCGGCTTCGAGCCTCCGGAACACGTGCAAGTACGGAGTTGGTGAAGAGGACCAGGTCGGAAAAGTCGAGAAGATGCTGATTCCAGAGCTGCTCTTGATACCGTCTTGCAGCACGCGTAAGGTCTCCGAGCCCCGAATACATGTCGGCGTAGTTGGGCGGCCAGGAGAGCTGACGCGACTCCACTTCACTCTTGATTCGACCGAGCTTGAAGAAGATGTCGCGTGCGTCCTTCGACGTTTGGCCTGTGATCTCGGCGAGTAGGTCGCAGGCGTCGCCATCATCGCAAATCGTGAAATGCGTCGGGATGTCCGAGAAATCGTGCCTCGGCTCGCAGAATAGTCGCGCAGAGTCCATGAAATGTGGAGACGGCGACCTGGCATTCTTGATTCGGAAAGCGCTTCTGGATGCGTGAGCGCACCTCTTCCGCGGCGCGGTTCGTAAACGTCAGGCAGAGCATTCGCCGGGGGTCATGTCCGGCGGCGATCGCCGTAGCGATGCGCTCGATGAGCGCATAGGTCTTTCCAGAACCGACCGGCGCTAGAACAAGCAGTCCACCGTGAAGGTGATTGATAATCTGCTGCTGAGGGTCGTCGAGGTCCACACCCGCTCCGCTTGCGCACTGCCGTCGGCAGCATAGCCGCGAGATTGCGAACAGTCAATGAAGATTGACAGGATCGTAGGTTGCAGGCTTGCACATTCGTCCGGCTTGACGACTCCTAATCCTGCCTCACGGCAATGAGCTTCCCGCACAATAGGGAGACTCGCCCACCTCAGTAAGGGGGACAGACGATTGCTCAAACCTGACGATCTGCATCTGCTCACACAGACGGGACCAGGGACGCCCATGGGTGCCGTGTTTCGGAGATTCTGGCTCCCCGCGCTCATGAGCCGCGAGCTGTCGGGGCGGGACTGCGCACCGATCCGCCTGCGGCTACTGAGCGAGAACCTGGTGGCGTTCCGAGATACCAACGGTCAACCCGCCTTCGTTGCTGAGAACTGTCCGCACCGAGGTGCATCGCTGTTCTTCGGCCGCAACGAAGAATGCGGGATTCGGTGCGTGTATCACGGCTGGAAATTCGACGCGACCGGCAGTTGCGTCGATATGCCGAACAAGCCGCCGGAATCGAATTTCAAGCACAAGGTCAAAGTCACCGCGTATCCTGCGGCCGAACGTGGGGGCGTGATCTGGATCTATATGGGACCGCCCGAGCTAAAGCCAGCACTACCCGATTTCGAGTGGTGCTCGCTGCCCGATGAGCAGCGCGTTGTCAATCGCTGGGAGCAGGCATGCAATTACGCGCAGGCGGTCGAAGGTGATCTCGATACGTCGCACGTCACATTCCTTCACAGTCGGCTGTCCGACGGCCAGGCCGGACTCGCGCGGCAATCAACCAACGGCGATTTCCTCATTCGTGATGGCGCCCCAAGATTGACGGCGAAGGAGACGGACTACGGATTTTGCTACGGCGCGCGCCGGCAAGCGCCAGATGGCTATTACTGGCGTGTCACCCAGCTCCTTCTCCCCGGCTACAGCATGATTCCGAGTATCACATCACGCTATGGTGGCGGACTGTGGCTACCCATGGATGACGAGCATAGTATTGGCTGGCGCTTCGCCTGGGACCTTGAGGAGCCATTTACGGACGAGCAGCGCCCAGTCGCTGGCGGTGTGCCAATCTTGCAATCGGGCAGTCTTCGAACATTACGAAACCTGGCGAATGACTACCTGATCGATCGTGAAATGCAACGCACGGTGAACTTCACGGGAATTGCTGACGGCCGCGCGCAAGACACCATGGCGACGGAAACGATGGGCCCGATCATGGACCGCACGCGTGAGCACCTGGGAACGGCTGACCTGGCGATCATCGTGTACCGGCGGCGGATGCTGCGGCTGGCACGCGAGCTGGAGCAGGGCATCGAGCCCTTCGCGGCCTCGCAGGGGTCCAGTTACCGGGTGCGCTCCCTTGACGTGATAGACCCGGCGGAGACGCTTGATGAGCTTCTCCGGACACACGAGCAGACGGTGTTCCAGCCGGCAAGCTAGCGCGGGCACGGTTGTAGTGCGGAATTCATTACGCGGTCGTGTGCGATCTCGGGAGACGGCGGAATAGATTCCGCACTACCAATCGTGTGCACCGAATCGCCTTTATTCCAGAGTGTCAAACTTTCCGCTCCAGTCTCGCTCAAAGGTGTCCTGTATCCTGGCCGCGACTGATGGTTCTTGAAACACCGGCACCCCCGGTAACCGGCCTATCGTAAAGAGAACACTGTCGCGCACTTTGAGCGTGCGCTATGATCGGTCGCGTCTCGGTCATTTCCATGACCCGATTTCATCAAGACTTCTGCCAGCAGGGGGCATCCATGACTGAGCACATCTCTCCTTCCGTTCTTACTCCGGATGCGGCGGAGCTCCTGGCGGTACCGGAGCTCCGTGTGGAAGGCCGGCTCAAGGTGACCGGCGTGGCTCGCTACGTCAATGACGTACATATGCCGGGCATGCTCTGGGCGGACTTCCTGATGAGTCCGCACGCGCATGCGCGGATCGTTTCGATCGATACATCGAATGCATTGGCGGTACCCGGAATCGCGGCGATCATTACGGGCAAGGACATCGGTGCGCGCTACTTTGGACGAGCCCTGTTCGACTGGCCGGTACTCGCGATCGACCGGGTGCGCTACGTGGGCGAGCGCCTGGCGGCCGTAGCCGGCGAGACTCAGGAAGCTGTCGAGGAAGCGCTGCGGTTGATCGAGGTGGAGTACGAAGAGCTTCCCGCGGTCTTCGACGCTGAGGAGGCGCTCAAACCCGATGCGCCGATTCTGCACCCCGACTTCAGCAGCTATCACACCACCGCGCGGGCAGCGGGTGAGCCATCGCCTCACCCCAACGCCATCGGCTATTCATTGAAGATCAAGGGCGACGCGGATATCGACGCGCTCTTCGCCAGTGCGCACCTGGTGGTTGAAGACGTGTACGAGGGCCCGCGCCAGCACCAGGGCTACATCGAGCCGCATGGAACCGTGGTCTGGTACGACGAATCGGGCCGACTCCAGGTCATCACCACCAACAAGACGCCCTTCCCACTGCGCGACATCATGTCGCACACGCTCGAAACGCCCACGGACCAGATCGTTGTTGATGCGCGCTTCATTGGCGGCGATTTTGGCGGCAAGGGCAACTCCATCGAGGAGTTCGCCTGCGCCTACCTGGCTAAGAAGACCGGGCGGCCCATGAAAGCGGTCATGACCTACACCGACGAGCTGGGCTCGATGGGCCCACAACACGCGGCGCGCTATTACCTGAAAACGGCCGTGGACAAAGATGGCAAGATCATTGCCCACGAGACGCGCGCGTACCAGAACAACGGTGCGTACGGCGGCGGCCGACCCAATATCCAGAACGCCTCCAGCGGCTTCGCCAGCCTGGACGTCTATCAGGTGCCCAATGCGCGGCTCGAGTCGTACGTGACATACACCAACCTGGTGCCAGCTGGGAACATGCGCGCGCCCGGGGCGTTCCATCGCGGCCAGGCGGGCGAGGTGCACATGGACCACCTGGCCCGCGAGCTGGGCATGGACCCGATCGAGTTTCGCCTGCGCAATTGCCTGCGCGAGGGCGATACAACCGTGGCCGGCGGCCACGTGAGCCGGCCTAGAGCGGTGGAAGTCCTCGAGAAGCTGCGCGATGAGACGAGCTGGGGCCAGCGACCCAAACGCCCCAATGTCGGTCGCGGCATAGCGCTGCGGGATCGCCATGTGGGCATGGGTCGCGGCGAGGTGCTCTATCGCCTGCAGCCGGACGGGACCATCGAGGCGCTCGTCGGCACCGCCGATCAGGGCGGCGGCGCGCATACCGTTGTGCAGCGCGTCTCGGCCGCGGCTCTTTCGGTCAATCCGTCGCGTATCCGTGTGCGCTACGGCACCACTGAAGAGGCGCTGTGGGACTCCGGCGCTGGGGGTAGCCGAGCGACCACGATGGTTGGCCGCGCCTCGCTGGAGGGCGGGACGATCCTCAAGGAGAAGCTGCAGGAGCTAGCCGCGGAGGCCATGGGCTGGCCGTCCGGCCAGGTGCGCCTCGAGCATGACCAGTTTGTCGTCGGCGACGGGGCTGAGCACGCCTCGTTCGAGCAGGTCGTCGCACGGATTGCCGCTTCAGGGCCACAGGTCGAGGCCGTCGGCGCCTACGACCCCGCGAAAGACAACCACGAAGACGTCGGTGACATGAACTTCTACGCCTACATGGCGGAAGTAGAAGTGGATCCGGAGACGGGGGCAGTCACGCCGCTCGAGATCGTCGCGGTGATCGACACGGGCACGATCATCAACCCTATTGCCCATCAGGGTCAGGTGGACGGTGGCTTCATCTATGGCTGGGGGCAGGCTGTGACCGAAGAGCTCATCCACGACAACGGCACCATGACAACCCTGAGCCTTGCCGAGTACAAGCTGCCCACCATGGCCGACGTGCCGCCGTTCCGAACCATTCGCCTGGATCCCGACCCCGGCCCCGGCGCCTTCGGCGCCAAAGCCGCCGGCGAGATCACCAACACCGCCGTAGGCGGGGCCATCGCCAATGCAATCTACGACGCAACCGGCGTCCGCATGCTGGAGAGCCCGATCACGTCGGAGCGGGTGCTGGCGGCGCTGAAGAAGGCGTAGACGAACGAGAGACGTTCGTAGGGGCGTCCCTTCACGGGCGCCCGCCGAGATTTATGGTTGCATTCGGGTAAGAGGACCTCGGCGGGCGCCCGTGAAGGGATGCCCCTACGGAATACTCGCTGCTGCGGTCCGCTACCAGATTCGCACGCGGTCCTCGGGATCCAGCCATAGACCGTCTTCCGGTACGGTGCCGTAGGCCGTGTGATATTCGTCCAGATTACGCACCACGTTTGCCCTGAACTCGGCGGGGGAGTGCGGGTCGGTGGTAAGGAACTGCAGGGCAAGCTCATCGCGAGGCTTCAGACGCCAGCACAGGGCCCAGTTCGTTAGGAGCCGCTGCACTCCTGTGAGTCCGTCGAGAACAGGCGGCTCCTGGCCATCCAGACTGATGAGGTACGCCTGTAGGGCAACCTGCAGCCCACCCAGGTCGCCAATGTTCTCGCCGACGGTCAGGCTGCCGTTGACCCGCTTGTCGGGGAGTCCGCGCGGGGCAAAGCCGTCGTACTGTTTGATCAGACGATCGGCTCGCTGCTGGAATTGCGCGCGATCCTCATCCGTCCACCAGTCGACCATGTTGCCGTCGCCATCGTAGAGGGAGCCTTGATCGTCAAACCCGTGGCCGATCTCATGCCCGATGATCGCCCCGATTCCCCCGTAGTTCAGCGCCGGATCGGCCTTCGGGTCGAAGAACGGGGGCTGCAGAATCGCCGCCGGGAAGCAGATCTCGTTCATGCCCGGGTTGTAATACGCGTTGATCGTCTGCGGACTCATGAGCCACTCATCGGGATCGATCGGTTTACCGAGCTTCGCGAATTGCCGATCGGTCTCAAAAGCATTGAGCCGCGTCACGTTGCCGAGCAGATCGTCGGGGCGAACCTCCACGCTGGAGTAATCTCGCCATCGCGTCGGGTAACCCACTTTCGAGCGGAACTTCGCCAGTTTCGCCAGCGCTCGCGCGCGGGTCTCGGGTCCCATCCAGTCGAGGCGCTCGATGTCGCGCCGGTAGGCTTCCTCCAGGTTGGCAACGAGATCGTCTATGAGCGCTTTCGACTCAGGCGGGAAATGGCGGGCTACGTATGCCTCACCGACTGCTTCAGGAAGCAGCTCATTCACCAGACCGACACCGCGCTTCCAGCGCACCTTCAGTTCCGCTGTGCCCGTGAGCGTTCGACCGTAGAAGGCAAAATGCTCGTCAACGAAGGCCGAGCTCAGGTAAGAAGCCACACTGCTCAACAGGTGGAACCTCAGCCAGTCTCGTAGATCGGCAAGACTCACGTCATCCAGGGTTGAGGACAGAGTCGATAGGTAATTGGGCTGTCGCACGATCGTTTCAGCAAGCGCCGATTCATCCAGCCCTCGCCCGCGTAGCCAGCGCGTGAAGTCGAAGGACGGCCCCTGGGCGCGCAGGCCCTGGATCGTCATGAGGTTGTAGGTCTTGATCCGATCGCGTGCTTCGGTGCGCGTCCAGTGGCCCTCAGCCAACCGGGTCTCTAGTTGCATGACACGGTCGGCGGCATCGCTGGCGACGCTGGCCTCGTCGCCCAGGAGTCGAAACGAAGCTGCCAGGTGCCCGCGATACGCATCGCGTATGGGACCAAACGCCTCCTCTCTGTAGAAGGACTCGTCCGGTAGTCCCAGACCGCCTTGCTGGAGGTTGACGATGTAGCGCTCGGCGTTCCGATCGTCGTTGTCCACGTAGCTCGCGAAGATGCCGCCCGCTCCGCGGCGCTCCAGCCGCCCGAGCACCTCGGCGAAGTCTCCGACGGATTCAATAGAGGCGATCAGGGCGAGAGCCTCAGTCAGCGGCGAGAGTCCTCTCGCCTCCACGGCCGCCTCGTCCATGAACGAAGTGAATAGGTCGCCAATCTGCTGCATCGGTGATCCGGTCAGTGCCTGCCCGCCGCGGACGGCAGCCGCCGCGTCGCGCAGAATCTCCGCCACTTGTCTCTCGGCTTCCAACATCAGCGTGACGAATCCACCCGCCACCGGCAGATCGGCCGGGATCTCAACCGTCTCGTACCAACCGCCGTTCACGTGTCCAAAGAGGTCGTCCTGAGGGCGGATCTCGGGGGTGCTGCCGTCGAGAGTAACAGCTCCAACGGGCGTCATGTTTCCTCCGTTTATTGCATTGCTGGTGGCCTCAGGATATCAGCGGAGTCGGGGCGCGCTGAGGAAAATGGGTCGTCCACATCCAGGCGCTTGGAGCTCGGCCGGTCTGAGTTGGCCACTTGGAACAGTCGTAAATTCGCCTTCCAGGCACATTGGTCCGCTCGCGTCGTGCGCTGGGTGTAACCAAGAGTTGTGGGTTTGGGGGCCTAGGCGGCCCGGGCATGGAGCGTGGCGTGGTGGGCCCGGAGTACGGCCAGCGATTGGCCTCCGGCGCTGGACCAGCGACAGCCCGGCCGTTTCATCCGCTGCTGGACGAGGTGTTTGGCGGCCGATTCCACCGCGCCCGACCCGATGGGCAGCCCCTGAGCTCGAAACTCCGGATACCGCATCCGCTGGCGATTGCTCTGGAAGTACCCGCGCTCCGTGGCCACCACCCGGCGCGCCTCGGCCGTCGGCGGCACGAGCTCCCGCAGGCGCGCCAGCACCGCTGCAGCCCCGTGCGCTCCACAGCCCGGCGAGGCTCACCGCGACCCAGTCCGCGGCCGCGGCGGTGCCCGCGCCGAAGACCGCCCGGGCCACGGTCCAGACATGCTCGCTGGCGTGGTACCAATCGACAATCTCCAGACGCTCGCCGAACTGCTCCGCAGCCGCCGTCCAGATCCAGCGCGCGCCGTCGCCTAGCACGACAACCGCCCGCAACCTCGCCAGCCCGGGCCCGGTGACCGGGCCATCGACGCCGAGGATGTCCAGGCCGCCCCGCCGCGCCACTTCGGCGCCCCAGCGCCCGGCGAACGGCCCCACCGGCTCGCGGGCCGCCACGTAACTCGGGGCCTCCAAGCGCTGCCGTTCCGGGGGCGCAGCCGGATCCCAGCCGCCGACCACGCCGAGTTTGACTTCGTGCCAGCCATCGTTGAAGCGCACCAGCACGCCATCGGTTTCAGCGACCAGCTGGTGCGGGGCGGCGTCCACCGGCCCGGCCGGGGCCCGCGTCCGTTCGACGGTGGCGCGGTCGGCCTGCTGAGCCTGATCGAGCGCGGCCCCGGCGGCCTCGGTCTGGGTGCGCACCGTCTCGGGACTCACGGCCAGGCCGGTCAGGTCCTCGAGCAGGTCGGCGGCCTCGGCAAACGCCGTGGCGCCCCCCAGCCGGACCAGCCAGGCGCGCAGCGGGCCGCTCAGGCGCTGGTGCGGCGCGAGGCCCAGCGTGCGGTCGGTCGGGCTCCAGCCGTGGCGGCAGGTCGGGCAGTGCGCCCACGGGCGCGACCAGCGGACCGGGCCGCAGACCGTGACCACCTGGCGGGAACGCCAGCTGTGCGTGGGCGCGGTCGTGCCGCACTCCGGACAACGGGACCGGTCGCGCTGGAGCCCGGGATCCAGACTGCGCTGGGTAGCCGCGATCATCCCGGCGACCAGCGTCGGGGCCACGGTGCGCAGCTCGGTCTGGACCTGGCGCTCGAGATCCGTCAGAGAGGCATCGCGGTGGGCGCGCGCCCAAGCCGCCAAGCGGTGGGCACAGGCGGCGAGCGGTGCGACAATCGTCTCGGGAAGGTTCTCCGCGTCCATGCGACCTTCCTCGCGGCCGGGGCGTCTCACTGCCCCGGCCGCCTCGGCATGAGAATCCGCGTTCGCAGCGTAACCCATCCGCTCCGGTCTCACCACCCGCTCTTCAACAACTTTTGGTTACACCCTCGTGCGCTGGCGCCCTTCTCAACCCGAAGATTCGGCGCTACAATGCCGAACCTGACATCCTGGGTGTACAACGTTGCCGCCGACGTCTTGGGCGGCTCTCCAGCATTCGTTCAAGCGTGGGGGTCCGACGCGGAGGAGTTGAGCTATGGCAGGGCGATTCAGGGAATTCGTCCCTGGGGGTTGGTGGCGACGACTGACTCGAGCGATGGTGATGACAACGGTTGCGGTGCTGATCGCTGGCTGCTCCAGTCCGGCAGTGTCACCCACCGCACAGCCGGCCAAACCCACCTCACCACCGGCCGCTGCACCAGCAGGAAGTCCCGCGGCGGCGGCCAGCCCAGGCGCAGCAGCCGCTCCCGCGGCCAGTCCGGCCGCTTCGTCTGCGGCGGCCGCTCAACCCTCGTCCAACGTGGCCGCGGCGCTGGCTGCACCCAAGCCTTCGGATCGTAAGAGCATCATCTATGGCGCCACGGGGCTGAGCTGGAACCTGGTTCCAGAGCTGGTAGCCCAGGAGAAGGGCTTCTTCGAGTCCGAGAACCTGGCCGTGGAAACGGTCATGGCCGGCGCCTCGGCATCAGTCTGTCAACAGCTTCTTGCTCGCGCCATCCAGATCGGCGGCTGTTCGCTCAACGACATGATGCAGGCGGTTGAGGCCAGCGGCGCGCCGCTGATCATGGTGATGAACGAGACGATCACCGCGCTGCAGTACTCGCTCATGACCAAGTCCAACATCAAGACCTGGGCGGACTTGAAGGGCAAGTCCATCATCGTGGGCGGCCCGAAGGACAACACGGTCTTCTACATTCGAGCCATGGCCCGCGCGAACGGCCTGCAGGACAATGAGTATGACTTCCAGTTCGCGGGGACCAGCGGCCAGCGGCTGGCGGCACTGAAGTCCGGCGCGGTGGACGGTAGCATCCTGACCGATCCGTTCGATACTCAGGCCGAAGCTGATGGGTTCAACAAGCTCGACGTTCTCCTGCCGAAGTATGTGACCCCTGAGAACTACGCCGGCGGTGGACCGATCATCGTTCGCGATTGGGGTCGAGACCACCAGGATGAGGTGGGGCGTTTTATACGAGCGATCCTGAAGAGCGTCAACTGGATCAACAATCCAGCCAACAAGCTGGAGCTCTTCGGCATCGTCGGCCCCAAGTTGAACCTGGCCCAGGACGCCTTCGACCGTGTCTACGAGAAGACGCTGGTGAGCAGCAAGCAGTGGTCGTCGGATGGGCAGATCAGGGAATCGGCTGTCCAGGGCGTCATCCAGTCTCTGGTAGACCTCGGAAATCTGAACCCACCTGGGCCCACAGCCAGCAAGTTCTATGACGCTTCGTATCTCGAAGCAGCCCTACGTCCACGGTAGCGGAGGAAGCATGATCGAGGAACATTCACACATTGGGGCAAAGACCTCTTGGGTGGATATCGGCAACGGAACCAGGGCATTCCTGGCGATCCCCGGCCGACTTCCGCCACCGTACAGCGCCGTGGTGTTGGGTCACGAGCGCTATGGCCTGGTGCAGCACACCCTGGACCTGGCGGCCAAGTTCGCCTCGTACGGCTTCGCCGCCGTGGCGCCGGACATGGCCTCACACTGGGATGGCGATAAGGAAGCGCTGAATCGCGGCGACGCGCGGCTGGAGCTGGACGACGGCCAGATCCGTCAATACATGGGGGCTGGGTTCGACTACCTGAAGGCGCTGCCGGAAGTGGATGGCGCCTCGATCGCGGCGATGGGCGTGTGCCAGAGCGGCGCGTACCCGCACCTGCTGAACAGCGTGAAACCGGATGTGGCCGCGAACATCGTCTTCTACGGCGGCGTGGACCCGAGCGACGAGGTAGTTGAGGCCATTACCGCACCCACGTTGGCCGTGTTTGGCGAGGCCGATCACATCATCTCCATCCCCAAGATCTATGAGTTCCGAGCCAAGCTCGAAAAGTTCGAGAAGAATTACGAGATCAAGCTGTTTCCGTCCATGCCGCACGGCTGGCTGAACGACACCATGCCCGGTCGATATCGGCAGCGCCAGGCGGAAGAGGCCTGGGTGCTGATCATGGAGTTCATGTCGCGAGTTCTTGGCAACGGCTATCCCGAGGACCGCGTTCGCTGGAAAATGGGCGCCGAGTACTCCACCAGCTACGACTTCTCCAAAAACGTTCGGCTCGCTTGAGCCAGATTCCAACCACGGAGGCACACATTGGCTAACCTGCCATTCTGGACAACCGAGCTGAAGCCGGGCTATCCCCAGGTCACCACGAA
This sequence comes from uncultured Chloroflexia bacterium, assembly GCA_963765765.1. Lineage (GTDB taxonomy): Bacteria > Chloroflexota > UBA6077 > UBA6077 > JACCZL01 > CAVXYC01. The sequence continues at coordinate 113,790 of CAVXYC010000007.1, forward strand.
GTGGGTCGAGATCGGCGATGGGATCAAGGCGTACGTGGCGATCCCGACCGAGGGCACGGCGCCTTTCCCGGCGATGGTCCTGGGCCACGAGCGCTACGGCCTGGTGCTGGACACGCTGGAGCAGACGGCGAAGTTCGCCGCTTACGGCTACGTGTGCATCGCGCCTGACATGGCCGCCCACTTTGAAGGCGACAAGGACGCGCTGGCCAAGGGCCACATTATGGGCGGCTGGAACGACGGCATCGTCCGAGAGTACATGACCCTGAGCTACGACTACCTGCTGACGATGCCCGAGGTTGACACCAACAAGATCGCCGCCATCGGCCTGTGCGCCAGCGGGCACTGGCCATGGCTCCTGAATGCCGAGCGGCCCGACCTGGCGGCATGTATCTGCTACTACGGCGGCGGCCCGTATAACGAAGAGCTGATGGACAAGGTCACCGCGCCGACGCTCTACGTGTACGGCGAGAAGGACCACACCACGCCGATCTCGCGCGTGTTCAACTTCCGCGACGAGATGGAGCGACACCACAAGAGCTGCGAGATCCGCCTGGAACCGGACATGCATCACGGCTGGCTCAATGACACGATGGCCGGCCGCTATCGGCAGAAAGAAGCCCAGGAGGCGTGGGATCGGATCATCGAATTCATGGAGCGAGTCTTCGCCGGTTACTACTCGAACGACCGGGTGAAAATCCGATTCGAGGCGGATTTCGCGAGGGACTACGACTTCAAGAAGCTGGTCCGTTGGGGTGAGCTGCCCTACCCTGAGCCCGACGTCGCCTCAATCAACACGCTCAAGGCGAAAGTGGCCAGTGGTGAGCTGCCGCCGTCCGAGATCGATCGGATGGAGACACTGTATTCGGAGTTTTTCGACGAGCATCCGCACCTCAAGCCGTCGAACGCGTAGCTTATCGCCCCACAGAGCCGCATCCCGAGGGCAAGCGTGCATTCGAACGGTTGGTTGGCGTCTCCGACCCCGATGTCCAGTGGATGGTTCGAGAGAATCTCAAGAAGGCACGCCTCCGGCGAATGGACGCAGCGTGGATTGAGCGGCTCACGGCCCAGGTTGCTCGAACGTCCGTAATTCCCTTCCCGTAGCTCAGTTCAGCACCCCGTGCAAAACTACATATTAGGTATGCATTGTGCTTCCTTTAGCGCTCACGCCAGATACCATCGAACGCAAACTCAAGGGGGGCAACATGCCGGGTCAGAGTCGAGCCAACAACAATCAGAACGCCAAGCAGAAAGATCTGGAGCCGCAGAAGCGATCGGATGCCGATCAGCCGCTCACGACAAATCAGGGCATTCGCGTAAGCGACAACCAGAACTCGCTCAAGGTGGGCTCTCGCGGTCCGACGCTGCTGGAGGACTTCGTCCTGCGTGAGAAGATCACGCATTTCGATCATGAGCGCATTCCGGAGCGAGTGGTCCATGCGCGTGGAGCGGCGGCGCATGGAGTTTTCCAGGTATACGAGTCACTCGCCGAATTTACATCGGCAAAGTTTCTCCAGGACCCGGCGCGTCGGACACCCGTCTTTGTTCGCTTTTCTACGGTCGCCGGCTCTCGCGGGTCCGCGGACACTGTGCGCGACGTACGGGGCTTTGCTACCAAGTTCTACACGGACGAAGGGAATCTTCGATCTCGTTGGGAACAACATTCCCGTCTTCTTCATTCAGGACGCAATTAAGTTCCCCGATCTGGTGCACTCGGTGAAACCGGAGCCACACAACGAGATTCCGCAAGCGGCCTCGGCGCACGATACGTTCTGGGACTTCATCTGGCTTACGCCTGAAGCGATGCACATGATCATGTGGCATCTCTCGGACCGAGCAATTCCCCGGAGCTTCGCGATGATGGAGGGCTTCGGCGTCAACACCTTCGTCTTCGTCAACGACGCCGGCCAGCGGCGCTTCGTGAAGTTTCACTGGAAACCCGTTCTGGGTAAGCATTCGCTGGTGTGGGATGAAGCGCAGAAGCTCGCTGGAAAGGATGCTGACTTCCATCGCCGCGATCTCTGGGAGTCGATTGAGAAGGGCAACTTCCCCGAGTACGAATTTGCCGTGCAGATGATCGAGGAGAAGGACGAGCAGGCCTTCGACTTCGACCCGCTTGACCCATCGAAAGTCTGGCCGGAATCGTTGGTCCCGCTGAAACGGGTCGGCAAGCTCACGCTCAATAAAAACCCTGACAACTTCTTCGCCGAGACGGAGCAAGTCGCGTTCTGCCCGGCAAACGTTGTCCCGGGTATCGATTTTTCCAACGATCCCCTGCTGCAGGGGCGGCTGTTTTCCTACCTTGATACTCAGCTCAGCCGTCTGGGAAGCCCGAATTTCCATGAGCTGCCGATCAATCGGCCCCTGGCGCCCGTGCACAACAACCAGCGCGATGCACACATGCGCTTCACGGTGAACCCCGGGCAGGTTAGCTATCAGCCGAACTCGCTAGGCAACGGCTGCCCCTTCCAGCCAGGCGCGGACATGAGCGCATTCAGGAGCTTTCCCGAGCGCATCGAGGCTCAAAAGGTCCGCGAACGGAGCGAGAGCTTCCGCGATCACTTCAGCCAGGCCCGGCTGTTCTGGAGAAGCCAATCTGAAGTGGAGAAGGAGCACATCATCCTCGCATTCCGCTTCGAGCTTGGGAAGGTGGAAGCGATGTCGGTTCGTGAGCGTATGGTAGATCTGATCACCAACGTCGACATGGATCTGGCAGCCCAGGTGGCGGCGGGCATCGGCGTGGCCGATCCGAATAGCACCGGTGGTCTGGACGCGGCCCGCAAACGGCTCGAAGATGGCTGGAATACATTTGGCGCGACATCCAAGCCTATTTTCCGAACGATCGACGAGCCGACGACGGCTCCAGAGCTCAGCATGGCCAATACCGTTGAGCCAACCATCAAGGGACGAAAGGTTGCAGTCCTGGCCGCGAACGGAGTTGAAGCCGCGCACGTGACCGGCATGAAGACGGCTCTCACCCGTGGCGGAGCAACCGTGGAGATCGTTGCGCCCTTACTGGGGAATATCAGCGGGGTTGATGGCAGCAGTCTCCACGTGGACAAGACGCTCATCTCTGCCGCATCGATCATGTACGACGCGGTCTTCGTGCCCGGGGGCGACGCGAGTGTGGCCGCGCTCCGTCAAAGCGGCGACGCGGTGCACTTTGTGAGCGAGGCCTTCAAACACTGCAAACCAATTGCCGCTGCCGGCGCGGGCCTCGATCTGTTACTCGCGGCGAACATCACCGGTGCACCAGTCGATGGGAAGGGGCCAGCGGCCGAGCTCCAGAACATCGAAGGCGTCGTGGTCGAACAACCGTCCATGAATATCGACGTCCTGGCCACGAAGTTCACCGATGCGATCAAACAGCACCGTTTCTTTACCCGAGCGAATAAGGAGATGGTGCCTGCGTAGATCGTAGAAATGACGTGGCCCGGGCCAGCCTGCGAGGCTGGCCCGGGACCAGCGAGATCAGAGGCTTATCGCCTAGGCTCCGCCCCAGCCGCGCAGTAAGTCGGGTAGCTGTGAGAGCGTTTGCACGGTGGCGCTCGGGGTGACGTACTCCGGCTTGGGCCAGGGATTGGCGTTCTGACGCCAGATGCCGCGCATCCCGGCCGCCAGTGCGCCGGAGACGTCATCCACCATTCGGTCGCCGATCATGACGCAGGCCTCGTGCTCCACGCCAAGGCGACCGGCCACTTCCTCGAAGACAGACGGGTGAGGTTTGGAGTGGGGCAAGTCTGAGGTGTAGACCAGCTCGTCCAGAAACACGTCCAGACCATGCGTGGCCAGGTCGGCGTTGTGCCAGGCCGCGGCCCACCAGGTATTGGAGAGCAGGCCCAGCTTGTAGCCGCGCTCGCGCAGCGTTTTAAGGGTGGCTCGAGAATCCGGAAAGACGATCGCCCAGCCATCTACGGCATGGGCGTATCCATCCAGCGCCGCCATAAGCTCGGCTTCCTCGGGATGATGTCCGAGTCGCCGAAATCCATCGAGGAGCAATCCGGAGGGCGGGCCGCTCCAGTGCTCGGTCTCCACGCGTCGCCAGTGGGCCATCTCGGCTTCGCGCATGGCTGCCACAAACTCCTGACGCTCAGGCCAATCGAGCCCCGGCAGCCCAGTCACCACGTGGTCATACGCCACACCCCAGATCCGGGGCGCGTCGTCAACCCAACCGGGCCAATCGACGAGAGTACCGCCGAGATCGAAGATGACGGCGCGAGGAATCGTCATTGAATTAACAGTCGACAGTTCACAACTCGCAATCCTGGAGCAAGGCCTGGCGATGACATGGTCTCATCACGGGCTGTAGAAGAAGGGAAACTGTTGACTGTCTACGGTGAGCTCTATCGACTCGTGCCTATACATCCAGATTTCGGACGGAGCGCGCGTGGGTCTGGATAAACTTCCGGCGCGGGGGCACCTGGTCGCCCATGAGCATGTCAAAGACTTCATCGGCCAGAACGGCGTCTTCGAGCTCGACCTGCAGGATGGTTCTGGTGACCGGGTTCATGGTGGTCTCCCAGAGCTGCTCCGGGTTCATCTCACCAAGGCCCTTGTAACGCTGGATGTCGATCTCACCGCGGCGACGAAGCTTCTTGTACTCATCAACGATCTGATCGCGCTCCGCGTCTGAATAGGCGTATCGCTGATCGCGCTGCTGGCTGACTCTGAACAGCGGTGGCTGGGCGATGTACAGATGTCCCTGACTGATGAGCTCCGGCATATGGCGGAAGAAGAACGTCAGAAGAAGCGTGCGAATGTGCGAGCCATCCACATCGGCGTCGGTCATGACGATGACGCGGCTGTAGCGTAGCTTGCTCATGTCCATGAAGTCGCCGATACCAATGCCGAAGGCGGTGATCATGGCACGAATCTCTTCATTGCCCAGCATTTTGTCTTCGCGGGCGCGCTCCACGTTCAGAATCTTGCCGCGCAACGGCAGGATTGCCTGGAACTTGCGATCGCGCCCTTGCTTGGCCGAGCCACCGGCGCTGTCACCTTCAACGAGGAAGATCTCGCAGTGATCCGGATCGCGCTCCGAGCAGTCGGCCAGCTTGCCCGGCAACGTCATGCCTTCGAGCGCGCTCTTCCGCACCACGAGATCGCGAGCCTTGCGGGCCGCCTCGCGTGCACGCGCTGCAAGCAAAGATTTCTCGATAACCTTGCGGCCGTCGCTGGGGTTCTCTTCCAGATACTGACGAAGCCCCTCGGTCACAGCTTTGGCGACCTGGTTGGTCACCTCCGCATTACCAAGCTTGCCCTTGGTCTGGCCCTCAAATTGCGGCTCGCGCAGCTTGACGCTCACGATCGCGGTGAGCCCCTCACGGACATCTTCGCCGGTGAGGTTCGGATCCGCGTCCTTGAGAATGTTCTGCGCACGCGCATAGTCGTTGAGCGTACGCGTCAGTGCAGTGCGGAAGCCGGTGAGATGCGTTCCACCGTCCACCGTGTTGATGTTGTTGGCGAAGCTGAGCACAGACTCGGCAAAGCTGTCGTTGTACTGCAGCGCGACCTCAATCGCCGTGCCCTCTTCCTCACGCTCCACATAGATCGGGCGCGGATGTATGGGTTGACGATGCTTGTTCAAGTGGCGGACAAAGGAGTTGACCCCGCCCTCGAAGTAGAACGTCAGCTCTCGGTCGGCCCGCTCGTCCAGGAAATGGATCGTGAGACCCTTGGTCAGATAGCACATCTCACGGAAGCGCTGCGCTAACACGTCGAAGTCGTAGACGGGGCCTTCCTTAAAGATGTCCAAATCCGCCATGAAGCTAATCAACGTGCCGTTGTGGTCCCAATCGTTGGGACCAACCTTCTGCATCTTGCCCAGCGGAGCGCCGCGGCTGAATTCCTGCACGTAGTGGCCGCCTTCGCGGCGCACGTCCGCGCGAAGCGAGACAGACAGTGCATTGACCACGGACACACCGACTCCGTGGAGTCCGCCGGACACCTTGTAGCCCTCGCCGCCGAATTTACCGCCCGCGTGGAGTACGGTCAGCACCGTCTCAACGGCTGACTTGCCGGTCTGTTTAACCACGTCCACAGGGATCCCGCGGCCGTTGTCCTGCACGCTCACGCGACCGTCGGCGTGGATCCTGACGTCGATGGTGTCGCAGTATCCGGCTAGAGCCTCATCCACACTGTTGTCCACCACCTCATAGACAAGGTGATGCAGCCCGCGTACATCGGTGCTGCCGATGTACATACCAGGGCGGCGGCGGACAGCCTCGAGGCCCTCAAGGACCTGGATGTCACGCGCCGTATAACCCGGACGGGTCGCCCTCTGGGTATTGTCCCGAAGCTCTGCGCCTGTAGCCACTCTTGCTCCTACCTATCTAACTCGACGCCGCGGCCGAGGGGTGATGCTCCTGCCCGGGCGGCTGAGAGACGAACGTAGCGATCGCGGTAAAACGCCATACTGGCGGCCAGCAAGCCAGTGGCCACATAGGCGTTTCCGAGAATTCCGAGATACATGCCCCACGGAGCCACCGAGGCGAGCAGCTCCCAGACACGACTCATCCCCATAAGGATGACCAGCACCAGCGAAAGCAGCATCACGGTTGCCCAGAACGAGGCGCGAACCACAGCTACGCTATTTTTGACTGCCTGCAACGGCCCCACACGGCTCACGAACACCGCGTCCAATGCAAACGCTAGATACAACACCACCGCCATGACGGCGATGGAAACAATGAACATGCCCATGCTGAGTAAGTCTCGCGAGACGGCGGCCGCGCTTCCGAGCACGATGGCCAATGGAATACCAAAGAGCAGCGACACGCCGAGGATGACCAGCATGAGACCAAACGCCCGCCCACATGCCGTGAGCGACTCACCAATCATGCGATCGGGACTGGGAAACTCCCCAATAACCTGTCGCGCCAGCCATGACCGATACAAGCTACCTAATAACAGTCCGCCAAGCATCGATCCCGCTAGAGCGCCTAACGCCGTGCGAGCATCGTCCACCCAGTGCAACGTGCCCCGACCACCAGTCACAATTGCCACGCTGGGCACGCTGACCAGGCTGGGTCCGGAGAGCAGTGCCAGCACATTGAAGGCATCCATCGTATCCATTACACCGCGTCGAACCTGATCGACCGTCCGCCCGGAATCGCCGGGCCATTCCGATGGCACGGCCATCGAAGCAATCGCTCGATCCACAACGGGCGCCAGCGAAACCTGGGGTCCCAGCCAGAGAAAGACATCCAGCAGGATCGGAATCAATAGCACCCAGGGACTTCGATTTACGACGGAATACCCCGCCGTAAGCATGTCGATGACACCGGGCGGGCGCGTGGCATCAGCGCGCGCCAGTGCAGGCTCGTTCACATGCAGATTTTAACATAACGACCGAGATTGAATCGAAGATTGTTGTTACAGAAACGTCATGCCGAGGATGGTGATTGGCATGAGTCCGGCGACCGTTTCTCCCGAACGCTTAACGGACTCATGCATGACTCTTTGATAAGTAACAAGTCATTTAGTAGACCAGCGGTACTCTACCGGTGCGTGGGTCGATACTGAATCTGGCCGTCCAAGCAGCCAATGCGGCCGTCGCTCACGAGGGCTTTCAAGTAACGATTGGCGTCTCGCCTTCCCCCGACTCGGCCGCGATGGGTGCGGATGCGTTTCTGAACCAGGATCGTCCATGAGCGAAGAGGCTGACGTTGAGTAGCGCGATGTAGACACAGACACCAGACAGGATCAGGGATAGCTGAGTCACCCAGTCGTGGATCATCGCCTGCTGCACTCTCACGGTTTCGCGCGCGTTGGTGAGCGCATCCAGAGCACTGGTTACCACGCTGGCTACCTCGACGATCCCTTCCACGACGCGCCTGCTAGCTTCTGCGATCCTGGTAAAGATCGATGTCCCCGGTGACTCCGTGTCGATGAGCTGCGAGCGGATGTCAGCGATTGTGGCATCGATCTCGCGAAATCGCCCATCGACCGCCTGAAGCTCCTCTATCGGCAGCGGCAGGACTGGTAATCCAGGGAAAACTCCTCGAAGCTGTTCCATGCGCGCACTTATCGTGGCGAGTCGCTCTCGGATTGCGATGTAGTTGTCGCGCGCGTCCCGCAAGCCGGCGACAATTTCTTCGTCAAGATTGCTGAGCAGGCCTTCGACGATGCGACGACTTATCACATTTTGTTCGGCGAGCGTCTCGGCTTGAGATCGCAGAGAGTCTACCCGGACGCGGGCCTCCTCCAATCGGACGCTCAGCTGCATTGCTCGCGCCTCCACCTCTTCGAGCTTGCCATCGCTGCCCACGATCACCGCGTCCAGCCGCTCGAACACGGCTCCGCGACCGGTCCAGATCCCCACGATCGCAAGGAGAGAAAGCACAATGGCCAGCACGCTGGCTATCATGGCCAGCAGTCCTAGCGGTCGCTTCAATCGGGGTGACTCCATGCTGACTCCTTAAACCACGGGGCTATCCGCGCGAGTTGCCGGCCACGGCTCGTTTTCAGAAATTGTCCCGGCTTGATTTCTTCTTAGAGGACGAGTACGTCTGACCACCGTTCACGGTCGGACCGTGGTAGCACTCTCATCAGCCACCCCTGCAAACGCGCGTCCAGATGATCGATTCCAGGGTCGTGCTCGTGGTAGATGCGCGATTCGATCATTCATATGAGCGAGCAATGCTAGGTGATGTGCAGCACGGCCCTGGCAACCTGAGCCTACCGCGGGTTGCGCCCGCGCATTAATGCCAACTGTCATGCCCTGGGCCGCGCCGCGACGTGCGAATCGGCACTGCAGACGAGTTGGCGAACTGCGGTCCGGCAAATGGGGCGGCGGCGTAATTAGCAGCACTGCGAGGATTGTCGCCTGAAGTAGGGCGAGGTGGCGGAGCGCTGACGCCTGAAGGTGGCCCCACTCCTGTAGATAATTGGGGCGAGGAGTGCTTACGTTACGTCGCGCAACATTGGAATAGCTGATTGACCGATTTCAAACTTCATTACTCAGAGCGCCGGGCGAGCCGTCGGACGAGAAGGCATGACTGAACAAGACAAAATGTTGCGAGGCGAGCTTTACGATGCCACCGACCCCCAGCTGGTACTCGCGCGCCGCCGAGCTCGCCACCTCACGAAAGCATTGAACGAGAGCCGAGACGATGAACAAGCACACCGGGAGCAGATCATTGCCGAGCTGTTCGGATCGATCGGACATGGGATTTGGATCGAGCCGCCCTTCTATTGTGACTACGGCAGGAACATTCATCTGGGCAGCGCGGTCTTCTTCAACTTCAATTGCGTCATTCTGGACCCGGCGCGGGTGGACATTGGCGATAACGTGCTGATTGGGCCGGCGGTTCAGATCTACACGGCCACTCACACCCTGGACCCTGAAACACGGCGCGCCGGGCTGGAGCTGGCCAGGCCCGTACGAATCGGCTCCGACGTCTGGATCGGCGGTGGGGTGATTATCAACCCCGGTGTGACCATTGGCTCGCGCACGGTTATCGGATCGGGCAGCGTTGTGACGCGGGAAATTCCCGCGGCCGTCTTCGCAGCCGGAAATCCATGTCGGGTGATTCGCAAGCTAGACGCTCCATCTCTAAGTTAAGAGAGGAGCGTCTCGGTGTGGTTGGTATGATTACGTCAGGTTGAGCGGCACGGCGCTGAACCCCCTTCCGGCTCCACACAGAAAGCGCTGTCTATCCTTATGAACCGCACCAATAAGATTGCTCTATTCCTTGATATGTCCAACCTCTTCTACGCGGCTCGATCTCTCAATATCCGATGGGACTACGGACGACTCGTTGGCACCCTCGCAAATGGCCGGCCGGTACTGCGCGCATATGCCTATCTAGGAATCGACCCTGAGAATCAGGAAGCGCGAAACCTGATGACCTGGCTTGATCGCAATGGCTTTCGCACTTGCGCCAAGGAGATCCACCAGCTTCCGGATGGCACGCTCAAAGCCAACATGGACGTGGAGATCGCCTGCGACATGATGGATCTGGCGGAATACGTGGACACGTCGATTCTGATCAGCGGCGACGGTGATTTCAGCTACGTCGTGAAAAAGGTCCAGGATCACGGGACGCGCGTGGAAGTAGCCGCGCTGGGTAGCATGTGCTCCCCAATCCTGAAGAACGCGGCCGATCAGTTCTCCGACCTGGAAGCAATGGTGCCCCAGATCCGACTCGAGGGCCGTCCGCTGTTCACCAATCCGGCGGCACCAATGGGGGAGAGCTAAAAGCTAGGTCTAGGCGACTATCGCACCGCGAGGCTCCAGGCCGACGCATTGGATGGCAGATCAACGAACGCCGTATCGTCCTCGTATCGCCAGTTCGCGTGATCTCGGCCATCTATGTGAACCGAAATCGGCTCATGTAGCCAGGCACGTAACTCTAATATCGTCCGCTGACGGCTGGGACGGAAATTTCCCTCGGGTGTGGCACTCACATTGAGACTCCCGTGACGCAGTTGGCATTCGATCCGCGTCCGTAAATACTGCCCTTGTTCGTGCGTAAACCCGTCGCCGGCATCTTCGTAAAGGGTCGTCGAACCCAGCTCCTCTGAGGGATAGAGGATCACCGTCAGTGGATCTGCCGCTTGCTCACCCACGTGGAGCATCTCCGGCCAGAGCGGTAAGGCGTGACCGCCACGCACGTAAATCGCCAGCTGTCCTAGCGGAGCATGAGCCAGGATGTGAGCAGGGCCTTCTGTGCGCTCGCCAGTCCACCAGTGGAACCAGTCACCGGGTGGCAGGTACACATGGCGATACGTTGCCCCAGCACTCGCAATGGGAGCCACCAGTAGAGCTGAACCCAGCATAAATTCATCCGCTGCCGCGCAGGATTCTTCGTCGGCTGGAAACTCGAACATGAGCGGCCGAATGATTGGCGCACCCGTGCGATTGCAGTCGTCAAACAAGCTGTACATGTACGGGATTAGCCGCTGGCGGAGCTTGAGCATGGACCGGATGATAGATTGGTAGGGCTCGCCAAACGACCATGGCTCCTGAGACCGAGTGTTCCATGACGAGTGATTCCGGCAGAAGGGCGTGAAAGCCCCGAGCTCCATCCAGCGCGTCAGAAGCTCACCGTTGGCATCACCGCCAAAGCCGCCCACGTCCACGCCAACCCAAGCCAGCCCTGAGATGCCGAGGTTCTGAAGCTGCGGCATGCTCATCCAAAGATGCTCCCACCAGGAGGTGTTGTCTCCAGTCCAGTGAAGAGCATGACGCTGGAGCCCGGCGTAGCCGGCCCGAGAGATCACAAACGGACGTCGATCGGGCCTGTGGCGGAGCATGCCCTCGCGCGTGGCCTGGGCCATTTGAGAACCGTAGAGGTTGTGAACCTCCGCATGGAGTCTCGGTTCGCCAGCCCCCTCGTGGATCACGTCAGGCGGAAGGGTCTGAGGAGTTGGGATGAACGCTGTTGGCTCGTTCATGTCGCACCAGATCCCGGCCACTCCGTGATCGAGCAACGCGGGTAGCTTGTCCCCCCACCATTCACGAGTTCGAGGATTCGTGAAATCGGGAAAGGCGCACGTCCCCGGCCAGACTACGTTCTGGTACTCATCGCCGCGTGAGTTTTTCAGGAAAAACCCGGCGTCGTGTCCTTCTCGATATACCGAGTAACGCTGCTCCACCTTGACACCCGGGTCGATGATCGTGACGAGCTTGATTCCCAGAGTCTCGAGCTCACGAACGAGTCGGTCCGGGTCGGGAAAATTCGTCGGGTCCCAGGTGAAGACGCGAAATTCATCCATGTAGTCGATGTCCAGGTACAGCGCGTCACACGGGATATCGCGGCGTCGTAGCTCGCGGGCAACGTCCATGACTTCATCGGCGGACTTCCGACCCCAGCGGCTCTGGTGGTAACCCAGCGCCCAGAGTGGCGGAAGTGGCGTGCGGCCGGTGAGCTGAGTGTAGCGATCGACAACCTGGCGAGGTGATGGTCCGCCAAAGACGTAGTACACGAGATCGCCGGTGTCCGAGCCGAACCAGGAGCGGTCCGGCTGTTCGCATGCGAGATCGAACTCGACACGGCCCGGATTGTCCAGAAACAGTCCCCACGCCTGACCGTGCTCTAGGGCCAGGAGAAATGGGATCGAGGTATACATATTGATGAGGCTGGATGTGTGATTCGCACCTGGATCAACATTCCAGAACACCTGATGCGAGTCGGTTTTGTCGAGTCCGCCGGTGCGCTCACCACAGCCAAAATATCGCTCCCCAAGGGGATGACGTTTGTAAACCCGAGCCGGCGGTCCGAGCGGGTCTATCACCCGTTGACCCTCAGCCATCAGGGGCGAGAAGCCCATGCCAAGGCCGGGATCGTCCTCCGCGAAACGCCGACCATGGACGTCGCCGAAGCTTAAACGGAGCGGATTGAGCTGAATGACAGCGGACATGCTGGCGGTGTGCACCGTTACTTCTTCCGAGCTCGGCTCGATGCGCGTGGCGTGATCCGGCCATTCGTGGGCGCAAACCGCCTCAGATCGATATCGTGGCAGACGCGCCCCATCGAACATCCCAACGCGGAAGATATCTGGTGCGAGCGCCGTCACTTCGACGACCGTTTCCCCCACATTGAGGCGCACCATGCCGTCCTGGGCGACAGAAACGTCAGCTTTGCCCAGCGGCTCATACGCGCCAGGCGTAGGCCCGGGCATCCGAAATTGTCGAAAATGGGTGGTGGGTCTCACACTTCTATCCTGGTGAAGGCAAATTGCAGCAACAACCCTTTGGCCGAATCCGATGGTGCCTCGATGCGCGCACTCGGCGGCTGCTTCCCTGGTGATCGTCGCTCCATGCTACACGGGTGATGCTGAATTGCCCGTCGATGGCTCAATGATCAGCTTCACAACGTTAGATGCTTTACTTGCGACCATCTCGAGCGCTTCCGCCGATTTTTCGAGTGGGAATCGATGCGAAATCAGCGGCGCCGCCCGGACTTGACCGCTGGCAAGAATACGGATGGCCAGAGGATGGGCATTCGCGTAGCGGAATACGCCTCGAACATCCAGCTCCTTGTCGATAGCACTCGGGACCGGAGCTTTCATGTCCAAGAATGAGCGGCTGGTCCACCACGTACCGGCCGATCCGTCCACGCTCAAAATAATGGACGTCCGAGCCGCAGATACCAACAGCGGCGACGCGAATGCGAAACGTCGCCCGGGCCGGGCGTCGGGTCCGGGCAGTTCTCAATCTCTATGACGCGGGGTTGTTGGAGTACGGCCACGCGCATCCATCACCTCCAGCCGGAGCTGCGATGGGCTCAATCCGCACGTTGGGTGCCAGCGTCGCGGCATAACATTGCGCGCGTCTTGCCCAGCGATCCAGGCGCGGCTTCAGCGTTCCCTAGTCGCAGTGCCGGCGCGCCACTTCGATCAGTTCGTCTATATCGAACGGCTTTGGGAGCACGCCGTCCACCATTGAACGCACGTCTTCGTGGTCGTGGTCAGCAGCGGCAGTCATCAACACGATCGCCGCGCCATCCGGCGACTTCGCACGATATGTTTCCAGGAAATCCACGCCACCGCCACGGGGCATCCTGAGGTCCAGAAGGATGAGCGCGGGAGCGTGCAGCAGAGCCTGATGCATACCCTCGTCACCGTCGTGGGCGGCAATCACAACGTAGCCCTCGTCGGTAAGCGCGGCGGCCACCATTGCATTGGTTGCGGCGTCATCTTCTATGACGAGAACAGTTCGGCGCCCGATGCTCACTTTCGCATTGCTCACCACTCAAACCGGCTAGAAAGCCGCTTGTAGTTTATGTGCTTACAAGACAGCTGGTCAGTACGGTATCGAACGATGCGAAGGCGGCACGGGTCTTGCCAAATTGCGGAGCATCTAGCGCTGGACCGAGGCGATTGCGGTGTCGGCAATTCAATCTGAAAACCTCATTCTTGCCTTGCTTCCCAAGCACGAGCGCAGAAGACTAGCGGCTGGAAGCACTCGCGTCGACCTGGCGCGCGGTACGTGGCTGGCGGAATCGGGCAGGCCCATGAGCCATGTCTACTTTCCTCTATCAGGTGTCTACTCAGTCCTCGGTTGCACAGAGAACAGTCAGGTAGAAATCGGAACGATTGGCAACGAGGGAATGATTGGAATCCCTGCATTCCTGGACGACGGTGTGGGACTCTCAGAAGTGCTTGTGCAGATATCAGGGCAAGCGCTGCAGTTGGAAAAGGACGAGTTTCAGAGGTTGACGGAGAGCTCACCCCATCTACAGGAACGGCTGAATCTTTACACTCAGGCGTTTCTCAGCCTCACGATGCAATCGGGCGCGTGCAATGCCGTGCATACCGCGGAGCAACGATCTGCACGGTGGCTGCTCATGATGCACGATCGCGTCCACTCCAACCGATTCGCGCTATCCCAGGAGATGCTGGCTCGCATGCTGGGCGTTCGTCGTCCCACGGTCACACTCGCGACCGCCGGACTCAAGGCGGATGGAGCGGTGTCATTCAAAGGCGGTTATGTGACCATCTCGAGTCGCCGAACGCTACGCGCATATGCCTGCGAGTGTTACGGGGTCGTTGCAGCCGAATACAAGCGTCTTCTCGGCCCCCACGACGCACCTCCAGGCGGCACAGATCGGCCAACGTCGTCCGCCGCCTGAGTTCTCACGCCTAAATAGTTCGATATCGAACTCAAAAATGACACCGATTGTGGCCATGCTTCCCACGCACATTTCTCCAGCCGGACGCCGTTCGAGCAGCGGTATCGCTCGTTGCGGGGCGCCCAGGCGCAAGTGAGATTTGCTGATCACACCTCGTATTCGGCGGGAGGCCGGTTGGACAGTCGTCTCGACTGTCCGAGACCCGATCAATCCGTGAGTCTCTGGACAGTCGAGACGACTGTCCAACCGGAGCGTCTGGAGCTTAACTAAACCGTATTGGGCAACGACGACTGTGCTACCGGGCACGAGGGGTTAACTAAACCGAGTTGGGCGGAGACGCCTGCCCCACCGGTCTAGCCTAAGCTCCCGCTCGCTGCCTGGCTCGATCGACGTTATCGCCAATTGCCACGATGATGCGATCGATGCGGTCGGCGGCGCCGGAAGCCTTCTGGTAGATCACGATGAGATCGCCCGGCTCACCGGACCATTCTCGGGCGATCTCATCAGGCAGCGCCTTCTCGAGGGTGCTGCTGTGATAGCGCTCTACGACGAACGACTCATTGCCTTCGGGTTGAGCCGATCGGCGCTGCGCATCGTTCGGGAGTAGGCTGCGCGCCGCGTCTCGAGCGGACTCGAGGGTCATGGGCGCATTTGCTGCTGTTCGAGCCGCAAGCAGGAGGGCGCGCGCTGGGTCAGGGCTGAACAGCACCTGGTATTCGCGAGGCTGACGTTGATACACCACAAGACGCGATGGCGTCTCGCCAGTAGGTGCCCCGTAAGCGCCGTCAAAGCTTGCGCGCGAGTTAGCCAGTCCTCCTGATGGAGACACCTCGCCACGGAATGGCTGCGTCGTTGGTGTAGCCACGCCGTGGGAGGCGCGCGGGGAGGCGCCGTCGTGGGAGGCGCCGATGCAATCGTCGGTTGAACCAGGGTAGGGGCCGGAACACTCGTAGGTTTGGTCTGCGCGCCCGTCTCACCGCTCGCACCAACCGGTGGTGCCCCGGGCGGCGGCGCTACCACGGCGGCCGTGGCTGGAGGCGCCTTTGGAACAGGCGTCACGATAACCTCAGCCTGAGGTGTCTGGGTAGGAACGATTAAAGTGGGAAACCCTTGAGTGGGGGGTACCGAAGTGGCCGTAATGACCACGGTCACCGGGACACCTACCACGGCAGGCGTACTGGTGGATTGCGCGGCCACGCTGACGTTGACTTGATCGCCGCCTCGGCGCATGGCAAGAATCGCCCCGATGACCGCGAGGATGGCTAGCCCTCCGATACCCAGGAGAATCCAGGGCATTCGCCCGGCGAGGCGAGAAGACGGCTCCTCCGGCGGAGTCGGATCCTGGTACGTCATTCAGCTACATGCCTACGGTCGCGGGGTCACGTTGATGTTCGTAGGAGGCGCTGGGTACATGGCGGCCTGAAGTGGACCAGTGAAGAGGAACCACAGGATGGCAATGACGGCCACCAGCACGAGCAGCACGGTCAAAAAATTGATCGTGGCGGCGGACGTTCGGTCGGTGGTGTCGCGCTCAACGATGACCCGCTCTGGCGGAGTAACGACCACCCGTTCCGGGGGAGAAACGACGACCCGCTCTGGAGGTGGATTGACAACCCCCTCTGGTGGAGGATTATTTACGTTCACCTCAGTCATGTGGAACTCCAAGCGAAAGGTAACCGGAACCTACAGCATGAGATGTGCCGCATTAGGGTATTGGCTTAGGGGTTAGTGGTCGGTGAGCCGAGAACTCATAGCGCAAAGGCGACCGCGCGTCTTCGCCGCTTTCCGGCGGCTGGAAGCCCAGTGTCGATAGAAGTGTCCCACTGTTCTGATCTGAATTGCGGTGCCCTTCGGGCGCTCTGGTCGGTTGAAACAGTCGAGTGGCGTCGGTCCACCCAGAAGGAAGCGGCGAGCACCGCCACAGTCTAAAACGGTTGTGTGCCCACACTATGAACTATGCGCAGTCCGTGGGTCGTGGCTGTCATCAGCCTGGCACTCGTGAATGCTTTACCAAGTGGAGTCCAGAAGGCTCGTGCCAGCAGAGCTCGTCGCAGTAGCCTCATATGGCCACGGTGGTGGTCGTTGACGTCACGGTCCTGGGGATTATTCCGGCGAAAGTGGGCGGGAAGTGCGCGCGGCGATCGACCGCGTCGTGCAGGATAAAACTGGCACGCTGACGGTTGGATCGACGCTCACCCTGCCCACATCAAATCCAGGCACTGGCTCGGTGGTGAGGTGCCATTCAACGAAGGTTGGCCCTTCTGGCGCCTCTTCCTGCATCCACTGGAGCCCGGGAAGCACCGAGCTGCGAACGCACTTGTGCGACGGGTCGTCCATGATCCCAATGCCCGGCAGTTAGTGAGCCAAAGCTTCGGGGTGACGCGTCTCAAGAAGCTCGCGATCCCAGCCCCCTAAGGTGGCCGCGGCTTCATAGGTTGCCCGATAGAAATCGAAAAGCAGCTGCTCTGGATCCGCCGAAGTGCGCATCGTATCGTAGGGCAAAATGAACTGGCCGAGCTCAGCGACATAGGTAGCCGACGGGATCTGTTGGTCCTTGAATCCATCTGGCTCCGGATATGTGTAGGCATAGAACGCTGGTGCGCCGTACGTGAAGCCCGACATCCCGGTGTTTCCCGGCCAGAACCCTCGCGCTACGTTGGCTCGATCTTCCGCCACAGCTACAAAGCGCGGTACACCATCGATCCATGGCGCCGGTCCACCGGAATAGAGCGCCTGGGCGAGATCGAACGATCCCCAATAGAAGAGTACGGGACTGGCCTTCCCGACGAACGTGGCGCTGTGGCGCCGAAGCACTCGTTCTGTCTCGAGCTGGATGCGCCACCAGCGCCGAACATACTCCCCGTCATATGATGCGTGCCCATCATCCTGCTCAAATGGAACCGGATTAGGCATCTCCGACGGAAGCGTGCTGATTGCCACATTCACGCCCACGTCCCTTAGCGCCTTGGTGAATCGTGCGTAGAAGGCTGCGACAGATTGCGTTGTCAGCGGGATGGCGGCTTCTGTGCCCTCGCAATGGGACATGACAAGTCGGTCATCTAGAAAATCGAAATCGATGGAGAACGATCCATCGTTGGTGGGAATGGGCCCCGTCGTCAGACCACGCGCGGAAAGCGTGAGGGCCACGTGCCAATAGTGGTTTTGGAACGGGCTGAGCGCCAGCTTCACCTTCCCGGCCATCTGGGTCCAGAGGTGGAGCGTGTCACACGTGTCCGACCACTCCGCGAGTGGCAATGCTGGCCAGTTCCTCGCGGCATTTTTTGTTTTCGTCATGAAGGCCCCCGTGTCTCAATTCTAGATCCATGGTAGTGTGATGCCGTTCGCTGACTGGGATCACGGAAGAGCGTCCCGGAGGAGATCACCATGCTTGCAGATCCACGCTTTCATCATCTGCACCTCAACTCGGTAAATCCCGACGCCGCGATCAATTTCTACGTCCGGCAGTTTCCGAGCACGTCACGCGGCGACTGGTCCGGTATCCCGGCCTTGCATTCGCCCAACGACGTCATGCTTCTTTTCGATAGGGGGGCGAGCCCGCCTTCCACACAACCACAAACAGCCATATGGCACTTCGGCTGGCACGTGACTGACGCGCGCACGAGCTTAGAGACGTATCAAAGCCGCCCGGACGTGAACCTGCTTCCGCTGTACACCTCGCAGGAGGGTGGCGAGGTATTCATCAGTAGTGACACATGGCCGGGGACGGGTGGTGTGCTGGGACTGACGCGAGCTCAGATCGCGGATGCTCGGGCAAAGGGCACCAAGCCGGCCGGGGGCCGGGATTCGCTTACATGGAGGGGCCGGATTGCGCGCTCGTGGAATACGCCGGGAACTACCCGGCGGAGCGCTTCAACCACGTGCACATGTATCAGGAGGAGTCGCTGTGCGCGGTTTTATGGTACGAGCGACACCTTCAAGCTGCCCCCATGGCATTGGACGCGGCACAACTGACGGAGGCCAATTGCAGCGTGCAACGGGGGCCGGATCCCACGTGGCCCGCGCTCGAGCGAGAAGGCATGCTGCGCACGCCAAAGGCCGCCGTGGCGTTCGGCGACGTGATGCTGACCTGGTACGCCCCTCAGGATGATGGGCCGTTGGTCCCGACGCGCGGGCAGCTCTACGATCACATCGCGCTGAGCGTCAGCGACCTCGACGCGTGGATCGCCAAGCTCCGTGAGGAGGACGTCACGTTTCTGGAGCAGCCCTATCGTCTAGGTGAGACCCGGGCCGTCATGATCGAAGGGCCAAGCCGCGAGGCGCTGGAGCTGGTTGAAGTGCGCTGAGCAGGGGCCAGCAAGCCACGTTGTACGAACACCCAGGATGCCTTTCCGCCTAGCTCGGCACTCCCTCGTCGTTAAATTAAAGATCCGGTTGGCGCGCGTCCTGCATACCTCCTACTGGTGTGGCGCGCGACAGTGCGCCGGAGGTGACGAATGGTTATGGGCTGGCGGCCAATGCTCGTAAGTGGCGCACTCAGCGTACTCATCCTCACATCACCAGCGACTGTGACAGCAGTGCCTGGCACGGGCGAAGGCTGGTTCACCGGGATTCCGGTCACTGCCGAGAGCTCTGCTTCAGGCTCACTCGACATCGTCCAATTTCGCGAAGAAGAAGGACAGCTAGTCACAGATGCATTACTAACTATGCCGCGGTTGAGCGGTTCAACGTCGCTTAACAATACCAAAGTAACCTGGCCCGTGACTGACGTTAGTGGATCATGCGGTGTGCTGCACCTGGAGCTCACTCCCCGAAGCGGGGCAACGGCTTTGCCGGCCATGAAAAGGGTGAGCGTCTCGCTGCCCGGAGCATCGGAACCGCAAAACTTGCGCGAGGATCGAGTCTGTCGGACAGCGACAGCGATCCAGAATGGGGCAGCACCCTCGGAAGTGCTGCCGTTACTCAATGACCTGGTGCGTTACTTCCGCTGAGCCCGCGTGCCCCTATGGCGCACCTGAATGTAGCCCATTTGAGGCATCTGGCTCAGGTCCGGCACGCGTCCTGCGGATCCGTGAGGGGAGGTAACAAGATGTACGAACGCCGTGAAGTTGTCACGGAGGCGCCTCCAGCGACGAGTGTTGCTGAGCACGTAGAGTCGGTAACAGAGGATCCCTATGCCCCTCGGCGCGGCACCAACGAGAAAATTCGCCAGGGCATCTACCTGCTGTTTGCGATCATCACTGGGCTGATCGCGATCCGATTCGTGCTTCGGTTGTTTGGGGCGAATCCAGATGTCCCATTTGCGTCGTTCATATACGGCGTCACGTCCCTATTCGTAGCCCCATTTGTGGGCTTGTTCGGCACTCCCGCGTTCAATGGCAGCGTGTTGGAATGGCATTCAGTCGTTGCAATCATCGTCTACATGCTCCTGGCCTGGGTCCTTGTAAAGCTAACCTGGGTTCTCGCTGGGGAAACCCGCCGAGCCAGTCGAGCCGAGATTCATCGGGTGGACACGGAGGTTCCATAGCGCTCCTGACGCCTTCGCTAGTCCTCTTCTAGCGTGGCATAAAATCTGCTCCGCACGATGTCGGCTCCAGCGGGAGGCGCCATGGTTCCGCAGACCCTCCTCGGTGCGCTTGTAGCAATAAGCTCGGCCGTGGGCCTGGTAATTACCGACGGTAGTGCCGTGAGAGTCGCCCAGGTAGAATCGATGTTACAAGCGTGCGGTTTCCGTACCACCCCGGCGACTCGGGCGTCCGCGGGCCCGCCGGGGACGCTCCCCTGGATAGCGCCACCGGAAGTGGGGGCCGAGCCTCTCATCTTCTTCGCGCGAGACTCCGAGGACGTTGGTCGACCCGACGGTCGACTTTTCACCGTCCTGATATTTCCCGACAGCGCTCGAGCGACCAGCATGTACGAGACGGCTCGGGCACGTGCCGCCACTGTCCCAACCCCGGCTCGAGCTCCCGGCGTTCGCCTCAGCGTTTCGGAGCGACCCATTGAGCCAGGATCGTGGTCCAATGCTCGTTCAAGGCGCTGGGCCAAGCTTCTGGAAGGCTGAGGTTGTTGCCTTTCAGCTGCTGGTGCCACCCGAGCCGTCCGTCATCGACATTGCTGTGCAGCTCCGCAAAGAGGGGACCGAGCTGGCCGCGGCGAGCCCGGAACAAGTCCGCTCAGCCATCGGCCTCGCACGCGCCGAGCTGAAGCCCCGCTCCCACGATGACCTTGGGACATCGCCCCTCGGCGTTGACCGCGATTTCGCGGATTGCCTCAGTCCTCTTTAGGAGCGGCGGCGCCATTACCGTCTGGACAACACGGTCTATCGCCTCGGCTTTGCTCGAACGCTCCCAATGGCGGCAACTGGTAACCCATAGTCATAGTCTGATCATTGGTCGCCGCACCGATATTCCGTCCTACCAGGTCCGGCCCGGCGAGACGGTCACCCTGGACGGCACCGACGCACAAAATGCCAACCGTCATCGAGGAGCTCTAGGCGCGCAGGCCGCTTTCTCCGTGGTTGAACAGAACAGACACCACGGGCCAAGTCACTGGATTGCCCGAACATGACTACGTGGATCTGCCTGTTGAGGAGGAGCAGATCGTCGTGTTCTATGCACGCCGTTGAATTCGGGCTTGCAGGCCGCGCTCGGAAGGGGGTGATTAATCCTGACCGCCCCACATGCGCTGCTCCACAGCGGCGTAGATCGTAGCGCGCATGATGCCAAGGCGCGATAAGGTCACCGCGGCTGCGGTGGCATCGGACAAAACCGCGAGTAGCAAATGGTCGGGATCAATGTAGTAGTGACCGCGATGGTCAGCTTCCAGCCCGGCAAGCTCCAACGTTTGCATGAAATCCAGCGTCCGCGGCCCAAGCGCGGACGCCGCAGGCGGTCGATCCGCCATCACTGAACGAAGCGCTTGGCGCAAACGGTCTGGTCCCCAGCCGTTCTCAGCGAACACGCCGCCCGCGGTTCCGAGTGGTGCCGTAACAAGTGCCAGCAAGAGGTGCTCACTGGTGGCCGAACGATGACCTAGAGCTTCTGCCTCAGCCTCTGCCGACAGCAGAAGGTCCCGAACTGCCGCGGTGTACCTATCGGAGCTAGGCCCGACCATGATTCGGCTCTGGGACCAAAGAATTCTTGCCCTTTGTCTGCATCTCAGTCAATCTGGCCGGGAGGGGCGGGACGCCCGCGGTCCCAGGCCGCCACTCTTGCGCTGCACTGGGCTAACCCTTGAGACTGAGTACCGCCATGAAGGCTTCCTGGGGAATCTCTACGCTCCCCACGCGCTTCATCCGCTTCTTGCCCTCGGCCTGCTTCTCGAGCAGTTTGCGCTTGCGACTGATGTCACCACCGTAGCACTTGGCCAGGACGTTCTTCCGCATCGCGCGAATAGTCTCGCGGGCGATGATCTTGCTGCCCACCGCGGCCTGCAATGGCACGTCAAAGAGCTGACGAGGAATGAGGCCACGAAGCTTATCTACGAGCTCGCGGCCGGCGCTCTGCGCTTTGTCCTCATGGACGATCATCGAAAGCGCGTCCACGGGCGTGGTATTCACCAGGATGTCCAGCTTCACCAGATCAGACGCCCGGTAACCCACAAAACTGTAGTCCATGGACGCATAGCCCTGGGTGCGGGACTTGAGCTGGTCGTGGAGATCGATGATGAGCTCAGCCAGCGGCATGTCGTAGTCGATGAGTACGCGCTGCTCATCGAGGTAGTCCATCTTTTTGTAAACACCGCGGCGCGTGGTGACGAGGTCCATGACGGCGCCAATGGATCGGCTCGGAACGATGACCGAAAGGGAAACCCAGGGCTCTTCCACGCGTTGAATCTTGTTCGGCGCGGGAAGCTGCGCGGGGTTATCCACCTCCAGTAAGCCACCGTCCGTTGTGTACACGTGGTACTCCACACTGGGCGCGGTGATGAGCAGCTCCAGGTCGTACTCACGCTCCAGACGCTCGCGGATGATCTCCATGTGGAGCATGCCCAGGAATCCGCAGCGGAAGCCGAATCCGAGCGCCGCGGAGCTCTCGGGCTCGTACACGAGCGAGGCATCGTTGAGCTTGAGTTTGATGAGCGCTTCACGCAGAAGTGGATACTCATCGCTCTGGGTGGGATACAGGCCAGCGAAGACCATCGGTTTTGCAGGGCGATACCCCGCCAACGGCTCAGTGGCGGGCCGCTCAGACAGGGTAATGGTGTCGCCCACGGCCATGTCTCCCACATCCTTCAATCCCGTGGCTATGTAGCCCACTTCACCGGTAACGAGCTCATCGCGCGCTTCCATGCCGGGGCGGAACACGCCCACTTCGAGCACGTCCGCGTGCCGACCGGTCACCATCATTGTTACCCGCTTGTTGGGTGGCAGCCGGCCGTCCTTGAGCCGCACATAGGCGATAACGCCCTTATACGCGTCGTAATGCGAATCGAAGACCAGCGCGCGGAGCGGCGCATCGGGCTCGCCCTTGGGCGGCGGAACCTGCTCTACGATTGCTTCCAATATGTCGGCCACCCCTGTGCCCAGCTTGGCGGAGATAGGAATCGCCTCATCGCCGGGCAGTCCTACGACGCGCTCGATCTCCCCTCGCGCGGCATCGACGTCCGCGTTGGGCAGATCGATCTTATTGATGACCGGAATGATCGTTAGATCGTGATCGATGGCCAGGTAAGCGTTGGCCAGCGTTTGCGCTTCTACGCCCTGGGCGGCGTCCACGACCAGGAGAGCGCCCTCGCACGCCGCAAGGCTGCGCGAGACTTCGTAGCCGAAGTCCACGTGGCCGGGCGTATCAATCAAGTTCAGCTCAAATACGTCACCATTCGGCCGGCGGTACTCCATGCGCACCGACTTGGCCTTGATGGTGATGCCCTTCTCACGCTCCAAATCCATGGCGTCCAGAAGCTGCGCCGACATGTCACGCGAGGCGACCGTCCCGGTCATCTCCAGCAGGCGGTCAGCCAGCGTGGACTTGCCGTGATCGATGTGGGCGATGATGCAGAAGTTGCGTATGTGGGCCTGGTCCATGCGAGCCGATCAGTGGAAATTGCGATCATCAAAAGGCCCGTCCGAAGGGCTGGACGGGCCGATGTCTCAGCGATGAAGTATAGCAGTCGCGGTCATGAGGAGCGGCTTACTGATCATAAAATCGCGGCACGACGGGGATCTGGCGAGGCAGCAGCCCCCACAACGTTCCAGTACGATCTCACCGCCCGATGGACGCGGTTCGAGACGGTAGAGACCGCTGGGACTGGAGGAGAGCTACTATTCCATCCGCTCCGTTGAAGGCCGGCTGCCTGGCAGGGAGCAATGGTGGGAAGTGCTGGAGCCGAAAATCCTGGGGCTGGAGCCGCTCGCCCGCGTCAAGCGCTAATCTCAACTTGCACAGAGCCGCATCCGGTAAGGGTGCGGTTCCTCCCACAGTGTCCCCGTTCAGAGCGGGACCTCGCGAGAGGAACCGCACCCTTACCGGATGCGGTTCTGCTGCCTACCGCTTCTCGTTCGCGATGGCCAGCGCCTTGTCCAGGAACACGTCGCCGGTGGGCGTTCCGATAATGACCTTGTAGTCATTGATCTTGGACCAGTCGGGCGTCGCATCCTGGTTGACGATCTTCGCATCCAGGCGGCGAGAGGTTGCGTCGGGTCCGCCCAGCTCGTTCCAGGTATCCTGGCCCTCTTTGCTCAGGAACCAGGCCAGGAAGACCTTGGTGGCATTGGGATGCGGCGCATTCTTCATCAAGGTCACGCCCGCCGCGGATACGGTTGTGGTCCCGACCTCCACCAGCGGCTGAGCATTCTTGCCCAGGCCGATGGAAGTGAACTCGGCCAGCGTGTCCGGCGTGACGCCGATACAGATCGGGTAGCGGCCCTGGACCATCCATTCCACGGACTGACGGATGTTGTCCACCGCCACCGGCTCCTGGTCGAACATGATTTTGCGCACGAAGTCCTCGCCCTGACTCTGGACGAGCGCCGCCAATGCGTTGGAGCCGGCGCTGGATTGCTGCGGACGGTACATCGTGATCTTGCCCTTGAACTTCGGGTCGGCGAGCTGGCTTGCGGTGGCCAGCTCTGACACCGGCAGTACGTCACGATTGACGTAAATCCGATAGCCGATGTTGATCTGCGTGACCAACGAGTCCGGACTGGCGGCGCTGCGCTGCCAGTTGAACCCATTGGCCCACTTAGTGTCGTCACGCACGTCCGGCGGTAGAGACTCCAGGATCGGGCGAATGTCACCAACAGCGCCAGCCGGCATGAGCACCCGCTCAGCGCTATTCAAACCGGTCATGAACAGCAGGTCGGTGCTGTACATGCCCTGGCGCTGCTCCGAGACGGCGCGGGCGGAGAAGTTACTGGCGCCCAGACCCAGCCGCTCGACCTTGATTCCTGGGAATTTGGCCTCGAAAACATCCGTGACACGCTTCTCGTTGTCGCCGGATGTATGCGCCAGGACAATGCTGCCTTCCTTACGCGCGGCCTCCACAGTCTGATCCCACTCTGCCTGACTCCAGGACGATGACGGCTTGGCGGCCGGGAGCTTCAGACTTGGCGGCAGGTGCGGTCGTAGGCTGAGCAGCGGGCGCATCCGTCTTTGGCGCCGCTGCCGGCGCCGTCGTGGGCTTGGTCGCGGAGGTTGGCGATGGTGGCGGCGCGGCCGGAGCGCATGCGATCGTGAGCAGGCCGATCGTCAGGGCCAGGCCAAGAGGTCGGGCAATTCCATATCGCGTCATCATCACGTCTCCTCTTATTGCGCGATCAGCGCGCAGCGTCAAGTCGCAGGCCGGCGAATCGCGCAATAAGCGCCACTCCGACGGTCATAAACAGCAAGAGCACACCAACG
Organism: uncultured Chloroflexia bacterium; assembly: GCA_963765765.1. Classification (GTDB taxonomy): domain Bacteria; phylum Chloroflexota; class UBA6077; order UBA6077; family JACCZL01; genus CAVXYC01. The sequence continues at coordinate 139,165 of CAVXYC010000007.1, forward strand.
ACTGATGCCGCCCCGTACTGATTGGTACTCAGCAGCGAAAGCTGCAACATGGACAGCGGCTGATTGGACGAGTTGGACAGCAACGCAATCGAGCCGGTGGCGCGGGCACCGGTGGCAAACATCAGCACGCCCACCACCGCGACGGTGGGCGCGATGAGCGGCAGCACGACTCGCCTGAACGTGTGCCACCAGGATGCCCCGGACGCCCATGACGCTTCCTCCAGCTCATGACCGAGCTGCAGCAGGCTTGCCTTGGTGATCTGCGTGCCGAGCGTGATGCTGGCCAGGGCGGTCACCAGGATGAGCACGAACGTGGTCCCGTACAGCGGTCGCGAGAAACGGTGTCCCCAGGAACAGCCACAGGAACCCGAGGCTCAGGATAATGCCCGGCAGCGTAGACGGGACCCAGACAAGGGCGTCCAACAGCTTCCGACCGCCGTACTGCGTGCGCACGATGATGTACGCCACCAGCGTGAATGCCGACATGCAGATCAGCGCTTTGCCGCCGGCCACGATGAGCGTATTGATGGTGGCGCTGATGATTCCGGGATTGGTGAACGCCATCTGCCAGTGCTTGAACGTCCATGGCTCGGCAATGTTGAAGTAGCCAAACACGCGTCATGAACGTGCCCATGATCACCATGCCTACCGGCAGCACGGTCATGACCAGAACCAGTCCCAGGACGAGTGCGAACAGCGGGCGGCGCCAGCGTCCCAGAGGCGTCAGCCGCCGCGAGAACTTCCCGCTGACCGTCACGTGGCTGCGGTGGGTGCTGTACCACTGCTGGAACATGATGGCCGGGCAGCATGATCGCCAGGACGGCCATACTCAGCGCCGTTGCGACGCCGTACTCTGGCGGCTCGCGCTGGGCGATCCGGTAAATGCGCGTGCTGAATACGTCTAGCCGCGTCGGCGCGCCGAGGATGAGCTCCGGCTCGAACGATTCCAGTGCCCGAATGGTGCTCAGAATGGTGACCACCAGAATTGCCGGGCCGAGGATCGGAACAATGATCCGCAGAAGCGTTGCGAGACTGCTGGCGCCGGACGCAAGTGACGCTTCTTCCAGGGATGCGTCAAGATTCCGGAACGCCGGCGTGAGAAGCATCACCTGAACCGCGACGGTACCGCTCAGCAGGTGCGCCGCGACGATACCCCACCAGGTATAGATATCGAACACCGGGCCGGTCACAAACGGCAGCAGCCGCAGAAGCTGGTTGACGATCCCGTTGAAGCTATCGAACAACAGAATCCAGGCCACCAGTACCGTCAGGCTGGGCAGGAATACGGCTACCCAGAAGCCCAACTCCAGCCACGAGGCCCATGGCAGGTCCGTCCGAGCGATGAGCCAGGCAACGCCGATGGCCAGCGATAGGCTGATTGCCTGACGCGTGACGGCCAGGCTGATGGTATTCCAGATCGCGCTCACCAGCGCCGGCTCTGTCACGGCCGCTCGCCAATTGTCCAGTCCCATGTGCGTCTCGCGACCAAACGGTCCGACCCATAAGCTGTTGATCAGCAGCAGGACCACCGGATAAACGACCAGCAAGCCCACCAGCGCCAGCACCAGCGTGCACAGCACGGTTGTTACGGAGACCGTCAGTCCCGACCGTGACGAGGTTGGAGCTCTGCCGGCGGCTACCTGTTGGTTAGCCATTTCAGTCCTTCGGAAGCGCCCTACAGATACCCGACTTCCCGATAGTATCGTTCCGCCCCTGGGTGGTACGGGAAGCCGCGGTCACCGGCCACCTCTCGTTCGTCGTAGGAGAATGGCAGCAACGTCATGTCGGAAGAAATGGCGGCCCTCGTCAAGCGCCTTCGCCAGCAGGTAGGCAAAGTCATCCGGCATATCGTCGCGCCCGTAGATCACCTGCCACGGTCGATACATTGAAGGCGTGTCCTTCTCCACTCCGCGATACAGGCGATAGGGAATAAAGCCCGGCTCGCCGCCAAGCTCCTCGCACATGCTGTTGAGCAGATCGTCCGGTATCGGCAGGAAGCGCAGGTTGAAGAGCATCGACGCGTCGTACCAGAACGTCTGCTCGATGGTGAACGCCGCGTAGATCGGATCCATGATCACGTCGAATTCACCGGTCCTGGCCCATGGGCCGGGGACGAAGGGTGCGCCCTCGCGTCGCATCGGCATTCGATAGAAAGCTCCGCCCCACGACTCGATCATCTCCCGCGAGAGCCCGTGGTACTTCCAGATCGGCTCGAACAGCGATCCGGTGCCGCCGATCACTCGGACGGGGAGCTGGCGCTCTTTGATCTGACCGAGATTGGTGATGAACGTGTCGGCCCGCACGGCCACGCCCAGCCAGGCGGGATGCATAATCGTCGCCAGCATGCGCAGATTGGTGCGTGGCTCCTCGCCGGCGAAGGTGTGCTTGCCCTGGTAGGCCCAGCGAGCCGCGTGCGCCGAGGTGGCGCCTAGATCGACCTGCCGCAGAAAGCACCCTCGGATTGCGATCGCGCGATGCCTCCGGCTCGACTCGCACCTCATAGCCGTGCTTCTCCAGCGCGCGGCCAACGATCAGGCCCAGCGTTCCCCACGGTGTGCCCAACCCGGCGCCACCGAACACCAGCTTCTTGTCAGCGAAGGTCATGGCGATCCCCTTAGGGGACGCATCGTAGCGGACAGGTGGGGTATCCGCAAGAATCTAGCGGGAGCAGAGGCCTGCCCGGGATCCGCCCGGTCGCTACACACCGTTCGCTGTTTCCCGAAATCCTCCGGGAATCCGCCTTTGAAGCGATCGAAACGGGGTCGCGCCTCACCTCTGAGCCGCGATTGTGACGCGCGGTCAGGCAATCTCGGTCTATTGTTTGCTCGTGTGACGCGACGGCGCATGTATCTCGTACGACCCTCGATGTCAGTAGCTCGTTAAAGACTGAGACTGTGATGCAGATACCATCCCGCCACCAACCGCGTTGGAAGCGCGGAACGCTTGCGTTCGTGACCAGCTCCGCGCTGCTTCTGGCCGCGTGCGCACCAGCTCAGGTTCCGGCTCAACCACCAACATCGGCTCCCACAAACGCGCCCCAACCCGCGTCGTCCCCTACCGGCGCTCCGGCCCCGGCCGCATCGCCAGCGTCATCGCCGGCTGCTTCCCCCGCGGCAGCTCAAGCCTGGCCAGGATCGCTCGAGCGCGCCGCGGAAGCGCTAGTCGAGCTGGTCAATGCCAACCCGGGCAACCGCTCCGGTTTAGCTCAGATGCTCCAACAGTGGAGCCCCGTCTCTCCTGACCCGGCCGCGCCAAAGAATTCGCTGACGGAGGCCGATCTTACCGGCGACGGCCAGCCCGAGCTGGTTATCGGCCTGGTTGAACCTGAAGCACCTTCGAATCCGGCCGGCTCGCGGGGCCTTGTGGTCGCGCTCCATAACGAAGGAGGACGGTACCGCTCCATCCCGATTGCAACCAGCTCAACCCCCAGCCCGCCAGCCGGTCCATACATCCAGCAGGTCGTGGACGTGAATGCCGACCGAGCGGCGGAGGTCTTGACGACAAGTAAAGTTTGTGGCGCCAGCACGTGTACGACTTATCCGGCATTGGCAAGTTGGGCTGGCGGCAGTTACCGTTTGCTTACCCCGGCCGACTTGAGCATGGCCAGCGCCGATGTGAAACTCGAGGACCGTGACAACGACGGACGGCTCGAGCTAGTCCTTGCTGGCGGACAGCTCGGCTCCGCGGGCGCGGGCGTGCAGCGAGGACGCACCGAGATCTATCGGTATGTCGGCGGACGTTATGAGCTGGCCGATACACAGACTGAGGCGACCAGCTCGCGGTACCTGGTGATCGCGGACGCCAACGCCGCGTTCGACCGCAAGGACTTCCGCGCGGCCGAGCCGCTCTACCAGCGTGCCGCCGCCGACGATACGCTGAGCGACGAGCGCCCCAGCGGCGGCAATCCGGGACCCGGCCTGCGTGCGTTCGCCCGTTTCCGTCTGCTCCTGCTCAACGCGATCCAGGGCAAGGATAACGAGGCCGGAATAATCCTGGAGCGGATGAAGTCGCTGGATGCCGCCACCCCGTATCCCGCCGCTGCCCAGACGTTCTGGCATACCTACGGCCAAACCGGTTCGTGGAAGCCGGATGCGCCCAGTTCACCGAGTCCGCGCGTCGGCAGCCCGCCATGCTCGAGCCACTCAACGGCTGGGGCCACTCGAACACGGAGATGAAGGCCGAGGAGCTGTGCGAGGAGCCTTAAGGCGGAGGCGGGTCACTCGCCGAGAATCCGTGACGCGGTCTTCTAACGAGAACACGCCGGCGTCCGCGATCCGTCGATATTCAGCTACCGTGAACGGGCGCTTGGTGGGAACCTGTACCATCGAGCGCTCCTCGACTCAATCTATGGCTTGCGCTCTGCACCTCTGTCCGCTGTCTCTCGGGCTTGAGGATGAGAACTGGAGAAGGCGCCCTCGATGGGGCCCTCAAGTTCAAGCATAGGATTGCGGAGTTGACACAATGAAGCGCCCGTTCACGGTTCTGTGAACGGGCGCTTGTAAGTCGCTCGGGCGGCGTCGAGCCCGGTGATCCGCTCCTAACGGCGGCGGCGCGCGGCCAGGCCAAGGCCAACGCCGACCACGCCCAGCGCTCCGGCGACCGCCGGGATGAAGGACATGATCGTGCTGCCATCACCCGTGCGCGGGAGTGCCGCGGGGATCTGGACCGCCGGCGAAGCGACGGGCTTGGGCGCTACCGGTGCGGAGGCCGTGGTGGGCTTAGGCGCGGGGATCTGCGCAGCGGCCGGCGCGGCGGTGGTCGCGGTGGCAGACCGGCTTCGGCTGCGCGGCGGCCGGCGCCGCCGTGGTCGCGGTTGCCGCCGGCTGCGACTCGCCCGACGGCTGAGCCGCGCCGGCTGACGGCCGGGATGGTGCCACAGGCCACGTAGACGTTGGCCTCCTGCGGCGACTTGTGCACGTTGATCGCGAATCCGCCGGTTTGTACGGCGCTCAGTGGCGTGTTCACCATCGACGTGGACTTACCGTCGCGTGGGAATTCCAGGGCGAACACCACACCGCCGAGCGTGGGGCCACAATTGCCGGTGTGAATGTGCGCCGGCTGCGGGCCAGCAGGCGAATTCGCGAGGTCGATCACAACCCGCGTTTGATCACCCTCCGCCGATAACATTGCCGTTCCAGACTGACCGGATCCGTTCTCCTCCGCGAGCGCGATGGTGACAGTCGTCGGTTGAGCACCGACAGAAACAGCGAGCGGGAGAACGACAGGCACGGCCACCGCCGCGAAAAGCGCTAGGGCGGATACAAACACCTGAGACTTCATAACTTCCTCCGTGGATACCAGAGTGCTAAGAATCCCGAGCCGATCCGAGTGTCGGCAATTCGGCACCGTCCGTGGTCAGTAATCCATCCATGGCGACCGCTGCCTAGTATACGCCGGTTGACAGGGAGATTTCAGCGCAGATTCAAGAAAATACTGAGTGCATTCCGATGAGTGATGTCTACGTGATGTCCGTTAACAATCTGTTAACTCTTTGCTAAGTACCGGTTAGGTCCCTCAGGTCATACTGGGACGCATTCCGTTCCTAGATTTCCCTTCATTTGATCAAGGCCCGCTGAGCGACGACAATCTAGAAGTGGAGGCGCTTCTTTATACATGCCAGCAAAGCTCATTGCCCTGGCGCTGCTGCTCATCGTGATCATGCTCGTTATCTGGGTGCTGTATGGCGAGCTCATCGCGGCGCGGATTGCTCGAGCGCGTAACCGAGCCCCTGACAACGATGGCCTCCCCAGAGGCGATCCATGGCCGCGTCGCTAGTCCTGGTTGCTGACGACGAGCGGAACATCCAGGAGCTCGCCCGTCTCTATCTCACAAATGATGGCTTCCAGGTGGAGACCGCGGCGAACGGACGCGAAGCGCTGGAGAAGGCACGCGCGGCGTCGCCAAGTCTTATTCTCCTGGACCTCATGATGCCGGAGATGGACGGCTGGGAAGTGTGCCGCGAGCTTCGGCGTGAGAGTGACGTCCCGATCATCATCATCACCGCACGTGGGGATGATGTGGACAAGGTGGTAGGACTTGAGCTTGGGGCCGACGACTACATTACTAAGCCGTTCAATCCGCGCGAGCTGATAGCACGGGTGAAAGCGGTTCTCCGCCGCTACAGAACAGGACAGACGCCCACGCGCGTGCTGACTCTGGCGGATCTGCGCGTGGATCTAGATCGACGCGAGGTGCACGTGGGTGACCGCACGTTGGAGCTCCGTCCCAAGGAATTCGAGCTGCTGGCGCTCCTGGCCAGCGCACCGGGCATTGTGTTTCCACGAGAGCGACTCCTCCAGCAAGCCTGGGGCTACGAGTACTACGGGGACTCACGCACCATCGACGTGCACGTCACCTGGCTACGCGACAAGCTTGCGGGCAGCGGCGTGCGGATCCAGACCGCCTGGGGCGTTGGGTACAAGCTCGTCGAGAGCGCAGAGTGATGCAATGAAGAATGCAGGAGTAAGAATGAAGAATGGGGGCTCTGCACTCTGCACTCCCCATTTGCCACTCTTCACTTTGCCCCTTGCACTCGTCACTCGCCCATGACCGTCCCCGGCAGTCTCCGCGCGCGCCTGATCCTGGCCTTCGCGGTCATCATTTTTCTGACGCTCGGGCTGGTGGCTTCGGGGTTTGTCTACATTCTGCGCGAATACCAGGCACAGCGAGAGATGGATCGGCTGGCGGGCCTGGCCACGGTGCTCCAGAGCCAGATGCGCCAGGGTGAAATCTCAGGCGCGAGCCGAGATGACTTAACCGACTATATGCGGCGAACGTCAGATGAGCTAGACATCGGCCTTGTGCTGCTCAACCCCCAGGGCGTCGTGCTCTTCGATTCCGAGGATCGACTGGTGGGTCGGCGAGTAGATCTCTCGTCAGCAGCCCGCGTGGGACCTATTCGGCGCATGCGAGTGGCCGCCTTTACCGGCGAGGATGATTTGATCTTCGTGGTAGTCACACCGCTTTTCGCGGCGGCACCGGCAAATCCTCCCGCAAATGTGCGCGAGCGTCCGCAGCTCGCGCTCGGCCTGGTGACCCGACAGCAGAGCCTGACCTCCGCGTGGATGGATATGGCGCCGCGCCTGGCGACTGTGGCTGCGATTGCCTTGCTGGTGTCCATCGGCGTGGCCTGGCTGCTGGCAAGCTCCATTGCTGGCCCGCTCACGGCGATGACGCACGCCAGCGAGGAGATAGCCCGCGGTCGATACGAGCAAGACATTCCGGTGCGCGGAGAGGACGAGGTGGCGCGGCTTGCCCGCGCGTTCAATGTGATGGCGCATGAGGTATCCGATTCTCAACGTACGTTGCGCGACTTCGTGACTAACGTCTCGCATGATTTGCGCACGCCGCTGACCTCCATTCAAGGGTTCTCCCAGGCGCTAATGGACGGCGCCGTTCGGGGGTCGGATGGCGCGGCACAAGCCGGGCGGATCATCCATGAAGAGTCTGAGCGGATGCGCACCATGATCGAAGACTTGCTTGAGCTCTCGCGTATCGAATCCGGACAGGTCAGCTTGCGGATTGGACCAGTGCAACTGGAGCTGCTGGCGGAGCGGGCGAGGCAGCGCATCGAGGTGCAGGCTGCCGAGCGTCGGATCGAGGTCAAGCTTGACGTGGTCCCCACACCGGCGGCCGCGGCGGACGATCGACGTATAGAGCAGGTACTGGACAATCTTCTGGGCAATGCGCTGAAGTTCACACCGGAGGGCGGAATCCTCACAATTCGAGCTCGTCCGGTTGAGTCTGGTGCGATGCTGGCAGTGCACAACACCGGCTCATATATCCCGCAAGATGACCTGCCACGCGTCTTTGAGCGGTTCTATCAGGTAGATAAATCCCGTACGAGCTTGGGATCAGGCAGCGGCCTTGGGCTGGCTATTGCGCTGGAGATAGTTCAGGCGCATGGCGGAACGCTATCCGCTACCAGTGACCCCGTGACCGGGACTGAGTTCCGCATGGTATTGCCGCGTACGCCCGTACCACGCAATGGAGCCTCGTCCGTTATAGAAATGAAGGCCGCGCCGACCCCCGCGCGATCCGCTTAGCAATCTCATGTCATGTCATTGGAGCATGGGCATAGGGGTAAAGAACCTGCTATCGTACGACCGCCCACGCCGTGATTCGTTCATGTTTTCACGGAGCCGCGTGATCCGCGTCGGTCGCATCTATTAGCATTCATCGGCCTGCTGCCTTACTAAACACGTCGTGCGAAGCTTCCCGCTCTTCATCATCGCTCTCCTTACCCTCGCGTGCGCTCTCACGCCCACCGTGGCGCTTGCCGCGGACGAGAAGAGCGTCATCGGCGGCACCGTCTATTTGGATAAGAATAGGGACGCCAGTCCAGCCGGTGATTCGGGCCTGCGCGGCATTCAGGTAACACTCACCGGCCCCAAGAACTCCAAGCGCGAGACGACCGACGCGAAAGGTGGCTACACCTTCGACGGGCTGCCGGCAGGTCGGTACACCGTTACCGCGGCTGCGCCGGCAGGTCATCAGCTCACCTCGGCTCCGACCATTACCGTCAACACGGACGGAAAAAACGCCATCAGGGTCATTGACTTCGGTGTGGCGACCGTAGCTGCCACGCCGTCTCCGTCACCATCACCCACGTCAAGCGCATCCGTCACGCCAACACCAGCATCCGTCACGCCAACACCAACGTTTACGGCTACTCCGTCCTCGGCCGAATCCAACCTGGTGCAGCGACCGAACACGGCCGCTCACCCCAGACATCTGTTGACGTCACCTCCTCGATCGAGCTGGCTCTGGACGAGCCGGCGCGACCGGCTGGCAGCCCCGCACCCATCGCCACTTCCACAGCCACGATCAACCCGACCGCCACGATCACCCCCACCGCAACGCCAGATGGCGGGCGAGGCGGCGTTCCGGATGAAGCCGTGCGCTTGAGGGCGGCCAGTTTGGAACCGCTCCGCTATGCCGCGGGGCGGGACCGTTTGGCCAATGTGAAGCGCTGGGAGAATGGCGAGACTGTCTGGCTGAGCGTGCCTTTCCGAACCCAGATGGACGGAACCTACTTTAGCCAGGTGAACTGTGGCCCCGCGTCTCTTGCCATGGCCATGAGCGCCTTCGGCATCACACTGGATCCCAACAGCATCCGCGAGTACGTCAACTTCATCTCCGGAAACGTCGACCCAGACGCCGGCACGAGCCTGGATCACATTGCTCGCGTGGCGCGTGAAGCTGGTCTACGTACGCTGGATTTGTATGGCGCGCGCGGATATCGCGCTTGGGACCTGGACCTGGTGCGCCAACATGTGGCCCAGGGACATCCGGTCATCACGCTTACGCGGTATCAGAGCCTACCGGGCAACGCTAATTCCCGATTCCTTACCGATCATTACGTGGTGATCACGGGTCTCAGTGGCGACGATTTCATTTACAACGATCCGGCTTTTGGCTCAAACGCTGGTTACGGCCTACTCATTAGTGGACCGGATCTGGAGCGTGCCTGGGTGTTCAGCAGTATTCCGGGCCACTCGCTGGCATTGGCCCTGGACGGCGATGCCCAGATTCCCGACTGGCTGCGTCGACGCGCGGAGACGCGGGCTACGGCTGCCGGGACGCCCGAGCCAGAGAAGCCAGCTGAAGAGAGCGAAGCTGAAGAGAGCGAAGTTGAAGTATCGGACGCCATGCCTGCTGTGGGGCAGGTGCCCGGAGACCAGGAGCTGCCTGAAGTCAATGTGGAAACCATGGCGGAGACCCTCCTGGAGCTGCTCGCGGCACCGAGGGTAGAAGAGCGCGCATACATCGCAAACACGGACGCGGTGGCGGCGGTGCTTCCTGATGAGGCTGCCGAATCACTCGTGATTGCCGCGGCCGATGACGCATTGGTGCTTCCACCAATCGGGGAAACCAATGCACCGCGCACGGTGCGGCTCGCCGAGGTATTTATTCTCGACCCCACCCTGGTGACGCTATTCCTAGCGCTTCTGGGCATCTTCTTGTCCCCAGCGATCAGTCGCCGACTGGGGCGTCCCTAGGCCTGGTCGGGGCACGTTCCTAGCTGAGTCTCCAGTGCGTTCTTACTTCTCGTAGGAGCGCGTACCATGGGATTCACCATTATTCGCCTGGAGCTACTCGCCTCTCCGGGGCTTTGTAGTCGTTAGTCTCTGAGAGCAGTTCCCTGACGACTATCCCGGGTTGCACCGCTGGCCACGCTCGGTGGAGTAACGCTTCCGTGCGAGGCTCTCGTTCCAGTCTCGCCACCGCTTCCCGCGCGTCCGCGATATGACGTGCGTGAATGCGCAATGCTTCGATCTTCACTTCAAGAGTCTCGCTGATATCGATGAGCGTATTGGCCTGTCCGTCAGGCTCCTGTTGCATCCCGCGCTCAACCGCCCGCTCAGGTGGCATCGCATCGTAGTAAAGCTCACGCAGCGATAGCCCTTCTCGCCTGAGTCGATGGAAAACGGCGAATGTGGCGCGGTGGATCGCGATATGGTCGGGGTGTCGAGTGATTCCGGCCGGTCCAAACGTGACAACCACGTCTGGTAGGAAGGCTCGCATAAGTCGATCGACATGCGTTTCGAGCTCGGCCTCTGGGACATCCGCTACGCCGCCATCGCGGTAGCCCAGCACTTCGATGCTCTGAAAGCCGATGACTCGAGAGGCATCGCGTAAGTCCTGTTCGCGCAAGCCTCCTAGCTCTTCCGGGCTGGGGCGAGGTCGTATGTGAGAGTCGCCCTGTTCGCCGCGCGTGAAAAAGAGTCCTCTAATTTCCGCCCCACGACGCGCGTATTTTGCGAGCATCGCAGCAGGTCCGAAGCTTTCATCATCCGGGTGAGGGTAGGAGACCAAGATGCGCATGGTGTTCTGGCAAAATTGTAGCTTCATGGGAGGCTATGATTTGCTCCGCGACGTGGCCTTCAGTACGAAATTGAATTCGCGGGACCGCGAGCTCGCCAAACAAATTCCACATTTACTTCAAGGGACAACCCGCTCATGCCAGAAGCAGCAACTCTGACAGCACAAAAGGCGGCCGAGGTGCGCGAGCGATTCGGCACGCCGTGCTACGTCTACGATCAGCCCACGCTGGAGGCCTCCGCGCGCGCGGCGTTGGAGTTCCCTGCACCGTTCGGGTTCACGCTCCGCTATGCGATGAAGGCCAACCCGAGCCTGGGCGTGCTGCGGCTTTTTCGAGATTTGGGACTGCACATTGACGCCTCCAGCGACTTTGAAGTTGCTCGAGCGATGCGCGCCGGGTTCAAGCCAGAGCAAATCCAGCTCACCTCACAGGCGCCATCCAAGAGGCTGTCGGAGTGGGTCGAGAAGGGCGTGCGCTACAACGCCTGCTCTCTTTATCAACTGGAGGAATTTGGGAAGGCGGCTCCGGGCGGCCGACTGTCTGTTCGGCTCAATCCGGGCCTCGGCAGCGGTGGCACCAATCGCACCAACACTGGCGGTCCGGCGTCCAGCTTTGGCATCTGGCACCAGCATACCAATGAGGTGAAGCGCATCGCCGCGCAGTACTCCCTGACCATCGACCGGCTCCATAGCCACATCGGCTCCGGCTCAGACCCCGAGGTATGGAAGCGCGTGACGCGGATGACGCTGGATCTTGCCGAGCAGCTCCCGGACGTGCGCTCCGTGAACCTTGGAGGAGGGTTCAAAGTCGGCCGCGTGCCCACCGAGACCACGACCGATCTCCAGGATATCGGCCGTCACATTGAGCGAGAGCTGCTGGAATTCCAGGAGCGCGATGGCCGCTCGCTCCATATGGAAGTGGAACCGGGCACCTGGTTGGTGGCCTTGGCCGGAATGGTCGTTTCCACCTGCATTGATGTCGTTGATACAGGAGCCGACGGCTACATCTTTGCCAAGCTGGACACCGGCATGACGGAAGTGACCCGACCCGCGCTTTATGGCGCACAGCATCCGATAAGCGTCATCTCTGACGAGACGGAGCCGGCGGACGTTGTATTTGTAGGTCCGTGCTGCGAGTCGGGTGACATTCTGACGCCCGCCCCGGCGATCCCGAAGCGCTGGCCCCCCGCACGGTCCTACGCCCGCGCATCGGCGATCTCGTGGTAGTTGGCGGGGCCGGCGCATACTGCGCGGCAATGTCCGTCAGTAACTACAACTCGTACCCTGAGGCGCCAGAAGTGTTGCTGGAACCCAACGGCAATCTGCGACTACTCCGAAAGCGGCAGGAGCCAGGGCAGGTCTGGGAAAACGAGATCGAGGGCTAAGAGCCCGGTTGGACCGCGGCCGTCCTCGCGGCTCTCAGCCGGCTGGAAGCCGATCCGCAGGTGTTGCAATGCTGGAAAAGCAGCCACCATCTCGAAGGGTGGCTGCTTTTCCATATGCCAGTGGTACTACACCGACGCGTGATGAACGCCGGGCGTGGCTTGCAAGTATTCGTGGGCACCTTCTACCCACGTGACGTTGCGCGGCAGGACCACGCCGGCTGAGCGAACGCGGTACGCCTCGGGCACCTCAACGCCAGTTGGCACGGTGCCATTGTCGCGAAGCTCTTTCGCCGCCTTGATCCAGCGGCGGCGCACCTGAATAATGGCCGTATCGCTGGTACCCAGGCGCTCCTTCGTCCGATCGTAGATTGGCCCCATGCTCTCCTGCATGGCCTGGTCTTGCATGCCCAGGTTAGGAATCCCTGAGAACAAGTACGTCCGCTCCAGCTCGAAATCGCGCTCGTAATCGTTATCGGCATTGGCACGCGGCATCCAACGACTTTGTGGGATAGCCGCCTGAGACTCGGCGTAGCCATTCTCGCCGACGTGGATACCACTGCCGGGATAGGTCTTCATCCTGATGAGCTCATCGTCTGTCAACGCCCGCGTGGGGTGCCAGCTAATACTCCAGGCCATCGTGTTCTCGTCATCGATCGGCACCCACGCGTGGCCGCCGATCACCGGACTCTCACCGTACGAAGGGATCATTGAGTAGAAGGGCATCAGGAACTGCGTGATGCGCCAGTACCAGGAGTCTGCCTCGGCGGCGCGACGCGCCCCAACGAGGACGCCGTAGTTGGTGTCCACGACCTCAAAGTGCGGGTGCTTGTCCTTGCGCTTGTAATCCAGGCCCCTCTCCTGCGCGGTGCCCAGGTCATCCTGGCGATGCAGTCGCATATGGAGGAAGCCCGAATGGCTCGAATCGATGCCGCCCTCGAGCCCTTGCGCCCAATTACATTTTTCGTAGCGCTTGGAGATGTAGCGCTGATCCGCTGGTAAGAGGTTCCACTCGAGCGAGGGCAGCTCCGGGCGGTGTCTCGCGAGCTCCTAGATATGCCCAGATCACGCCGTTACGCTCGCGCGTTCGGTACGTCTGGATGCGGACCTTGTGCTTGAAGTTCGATTCGGGCGGCTCGTTCGGCATGTCCACGCACGCGCCTGAGGTGTTGAACTTCCAGCCATGGTAGACGCAGCGCAGACCCTGCTCTTCATTGCGACCGAAGAACATGGACGCCCCACGGTGCGGACAGTTCTCCGCCATGAGCCCCACGTCACCGCTGGTATCGCGGAAGGCGATGAGCTGCTCTCCCAGCAGCTTGATGCGCTCCGGAGGACAATCTGGACCAGGCAGCTCGGAGGACACCAGGATCGGTAGCCAATACTGGCGAAGGGTCTCGCCCATAGGAGTTCCGGGCCCCACCGGCACATCAGCTCATTCTCTTCACGACTCAGCATCGCGCCAACCTCAAGCAAGATTATTGTGAAGCCTAACCCCACAATCAGCGAGCTCGCCTCGCGTAGACGGGTGGGGCATCCTACCCGACCGAGTAGTTTTGCCTCGCCGATTCGATTGACGACTGGGTGATGGCTCGGGCGGAAATACCTGCCCGCTCGGTCCTCTCACGCAGACTGCTCAGTGAGACTGGTCGCGGGAAGCGCCGCTCAGGTTTAGACCGAGCGCGACGATGGCAAGCATACCGGCTACTCCCGAGCCAACGAGCACCAGACTCCTTGCGGCGCCCTGAACGATATCAGGAGCGAGCACTGGACCAATTCGTAGTATGACGGCCAACCCTGCAAGCGCGAGAGTGACCCAGACGAGCGCGTCCGCGCGCAGCGGTCGACCGGCAAAGCCTGGTAGCAGCTTGACGGCTTCGCCAAATATCAGGAGCGTGACGAAGCCCAGCCCCACGATATGCCATTCCGCCCGCAGCGGAGCGCCGACCAAACCGGGGACGAGCATTGCCAGGGCCGCGCTTATCAGAACGAGAGCATTGAGACCGAGACAGCCGAAGGCGATAAGCCCGTGCCACTGAGCGGCATCCGTGTACCAGGGGTCACGGCCACCTGGGACAGCACGTCGGGCGGCGAACACGCGTGAGCCAACGATGAACAAGCCGCTTGCAACGGCAATGGCGACGAGTCCGACGGCGACCACAGTCAGCGCGCCTGCGATCTCTCCGCCTGCCCGGAGCCCAAGGCCGCAAAGGAGCAGGGCCAAACCGGCGTTCAGCATACGCGGATCTGGCATTGGCGCCGCAAAGTGCAGCGGGAAGAGTCGTGCGCCCACGCCCACGGAGACAGGAACTAGAAACCCATACAGCCCGAGCAGCAGACTCAATCGATACGCCGGACCCCTCAGCACGCCATCATCGGGCGCCAGCACGACAGCTACAGATTCAAGGCCAACGACAGCCACAACGCCGCGAATGAGAGTAAGCAGGAAGGGAAGAATCTCACCAAGTCTGGGGCGGCTCTTAAGTGGCGGGTCTCCGCGCTAGCGTTCTGGCGAGCATCGCCAATGCAAGCGATGCTCCGAGTAGCTCGAGGATCCCGGAAAGGACGAGGCCGAGCCGTGTCCAGGATCCCAGTCCCAACGGCGCGCCCAAGTCCATGCCGGGCTGACTTATTCCGCGCAGCACCAGCCCACCGAGAAGCAGCCACAGGACCATGCTAGCCCGCCCGGCGTCCGCCAGCTCACGACCGCGTAGGCGCGGCAGGAAATGAAAACCGACGCCGAGCACCATGAGTCCGGCCCAGCCAAAGATGAGCTCGTGCGCGTGCACTTGTGCAGCGGCCTGCCACCATCGCCCGAGCGGCCAGCCGAGTAGTGGCACGGCGAAGAGCAGCGCGCCAAGCCCGAAGCCGAAGACCAATGCCAGTCCGATGGCGGACCAGAAAAATGGTGACCAGACCGAAGTGCCCTGACTCATTGCTTCATTCAGAGGTGGCCGCGGCAAGAATCAACACGCCTAGCGTTTCTCTCCAGGCGATAGTGCCACAGTGAGTGCGGATATCGTTACATGGCATATCGGCCTACATCACGTTCGCCGTATCAGGGCCCTGACACCTAGCGGCTCAGGCGGAGTGTTACGGATCAGCCCGCGACCCTCTGTGGAACAACCGGATGCCTGAGCGCCGGCGAGCGGCACGCTCAGACAGTTACACTTTCATCGTGCCCAATCTGACACCGTTTCCCTCAGTTCGCCACGACCGGCCGGCCGTGATTCTGGCGCCGATGCAAGGCGTAACAGATCGGTCGATGCGGGAGTTCTGGGGCGAGCGTGGCGGCTTCACGTTCAGCGTGAGCGAGTATGCGCGTGTGTCTGATCACGCGTTGCCCGCGAAGGTCTTCTACGCTCACGTCCCGGAGGTGTTCGATACGCACTGTGCAACCGATTCTGGGCTGCCAGTATCTGTCCAGCTCCTGGGCGGCGACGCGGAACGGCTGGCGCGTTCCGCTTTGACGGCCGTTGAGACCGGCGCGCAGAGCATCGATTTGAATTTTGGGTGCCCGGCGCCCACGGTGAATCGGCACGATGGCGGCGCCACGCTGCTCCGCTCGCCTGAGCGAATACGCGAGATCGTGACCGCGGTGCGCGCGGCGGTGCCGCGACATGTGCCGGTATCGGCCAAGCTGCGGCTCGGCTGGGACTCTCTGGATCCGATTCACGAGAACGCCGAGATGGCGGCCGAGGGCGGAGCATCGTGGCTCACCATCCATGCGCGGACTCGCGTTCAGGGCTACGAGCCGCCGGTGTATTGGGAGCCAATTGGTGAGGTTCAGCGCCGTCTCTCGATACCGGTTGTGGCGAATGGCGACATCTGGACCATTGACGATCTTCGCCGGTGTCGTGACGTGACGGGCTGCGATCATTTCATGCTAGGGCGTGGCGCGTTTGCGGATCCATGGCTGGCACATAAGGCGTCTGTGGAGCTGGGCATCGCCACGCCACGAGAGGTTGACATCGCGAATGGCCCGGGGGAGCGTCCGCTTGCTGATTGGCTTCCGGTACTGCGGCGATTCGCGGAGATCGGTTTCCGGATGTACGCGGGAGAATATTCGGCCAGCGCGGTGAGCCGCTATACGGCGATGCGTCTCAAGCAGTGGCTGCGGGTTGCGTCGGCGCGCCGAGCGGCCTCATGGCTGAACCTGGTGAAGCTGGCTCAGACCACTGAAGACGTGTTGGAGATCCTGGAACAAGCGGCACGCGAGGGCTCCCAAACGGACTTCGGCGTCTTTGCTGGGGTCAGTGTTAGGTAGAGATAGAGGCGCGTGAGCGCTTCAGTCGCTCTGGTGAAAACTCATCCGTCCAGCCTATTGACGTAGCGCATCCAGCGGCGTACCATGCCAATTTATAGAACGTATGTTCTATAACGCGTGAGGTGGTGTGGTGGTCAAACGACGTGTGCGAACGGAGCGGCCTGAAATGGTGAGGCCTGCCGAGACCCGGCGGCCTCCAAATTCTACGCCCGCTGCCTGACCGATACCGATTGTCAGGATCTGGTCCAGGCCGCGGCGCTCGAAGGTGTGGATGCCGAGATTGCCGTGCTGCGCGTGCTCATCAAGCAGGATCTCTCCGAGGGACGCATGGTGGAAGCACGGCGCGACATCGAAGCGCTTTGCCGAACACTTAAGGTCCAGTACGCATTGGACGATCGATCCACCGACAACCTCTCCCAAGCGCTGGCTCGAGTGCTTGACGAGATTGGTAATGAGCTAGGGATGACGCTATGAGCCAGGACTTATTGGAGCATGCGATCCGCCGCTGGGGCGCCGCGGGAGCTCGTCAGGAATCACCGGTGGCAGCGCTAAAGGAGTCGGCTGAGCTTGTTCGCCGACTGGACGACCACGGCTGCGCCTATGGACGCGTGACCGCTGCCCGCCTGGATGCGCTGACGCGTTCATTCGAGCGACTCGAGGTCAAGCTGAACGGGGTGCTTCTGGCGGCACTCGGAACCTTCTTGAGCACCCTGGTGGGTCTCTACCTTCGCGGCTAATTGCACTCTGGAGCAGATCGGGAGCTGTCATGCGTAATGAACAAACCGCGGTGCTTGCGCCGCCAGGGATCGATACACATCCAGCGAAGGACGGCGAGGCGACCCCACCCCAGCCCTCCCCGTGCGCGGGGAGGGGGAGGTCCCCGACTTTCTGAGTCCCGGCTCCCTCCCCGCGCACGGGGAGGGCTGGGGTGGGGTCGCCTCGCCTCCAGACCTAACCGCCTGGGGGCAGGCCCTGGCACGGGCGCTTGCCCTGGCCACTCAGACGACGCCAACCGAAATCAGCAATCCATCCGGCTCCGAACCCCGATCGCCGCGAATCCGTTGAGATCGACGCGCTTGCGCGAGCATATCGCGACGGTGATCCAACCGTGCTGGCCGAGCTGCATGCGGCCCTGCGGCCGATCATCCAATCGTCTATCGCGCGGACGTTCCAGCTCGGCCCCTTGCCCGGGCCACTGGAGTCGCGCGACCTCGATCAGCAGAGCTGGATTCTGCTGGCGGAGCTCACTCGCCGCTGGGATCCGGAGCAGGCGCCCTTTTTGCCGTATGTTCATGGCGCCTTTCCGTGGGCACTACGCCGCTACCTGCGCTCGCAATCATCCGATCGCCGCTCGATCCGTACTCGAGTAATCAGCACTGAGCACGCCGAGCTCTTTAGCAAAGCGGATGCGCAAACGGGCGTCGACGGCCGCGACTGGGACACCCACCTGATGTGCGATGAGGTGCTGACCGAGCTGACCGCCGAGCATCAGCGAGCGCTGCAGCTCCACTTTGCCGAGCGCCGCCGCCCGGCCGAAGTGGCAACGGCCATGGGTCTCCCACTGGAGCAGGTGGAGCCACTAGTAAAACGCGCTATTCGCGCTGCTCGGGCAGTAGCCAACGGCCGCCGCGCGCCGGACCAGCAAGCAGATCTTCAACTCCTGGTGGAGGCGCTTCACGCCGGCGCGGACAAACGCGGTCGCTTACCCGGCCGAGCTTGGGTGTGTTTGGAGACGGGCCTCTCCGAGCTGCGATTCGCCCGGCTCATGCGTCTGTTGGTGAGCGCGGATTGCATTGTTGGCCGCTCGGCCCGCATCGCCGGCCGCTTGAGGCATGCAACCCCCGAGGAAACGCTTGCGGCAGTGCAAAGCGAAGAGATGATGGTGAGGAGTTAAGGTGATCGTGCACTCTTCACACTTAACTCTTCACTCCAAAAGGTCGAGTACCTGCGACAGGCTGGTCACGCAATGATCGTAGCGTTCGCTGGTGCCATAGTCGCCACTCTGATGGGGCTGCTCAACCTTGACCGAGACCATGCCCAGATCCGTAGCGGCGTCCAACTCGCCAAACGCGCCATCCGCGACGAACATCGTCTCCTCCACACTCACACCCAGCGCCCGACACGCATGGCGAAAGAACTCTGGATCCGGCTTGGCCAGACGCACGTCGCAGGAGAGCACCAGCTCATCCATCAGCGCATCCAAGCCCAGGACTGACACCACCGCGCCCGCCTGGCAGGAGCAATTGCTCAGCAAACCCAGGCGATACCCCCGGCTGCGGAGCTCCTGGAGCAGCGGCACCGTCTCTGGATAAAGGTGTACCGCCTCAGACCACGCCCGATTCTCCAGCTCGACGAGATGGGCCGTCAACTCCGGCGTGGCATCAACACCGAGATGGCTCAGCATGAGCGTGATCTGCTCGCCCAAATCACCGAGCGTGCCGAGCATCCGGTCCCAAGCCGTGTCCCGCCATTGATCCATAAACCCGTCGTGATCCACGCCCGCAAGCTCTGCGAGCTGGCGACGAGCATCACGAATCAGCTGGCCATCAAGATAGGCTAGCGTATCGTAGAGATCAAAGAGGACGGTGGAGACGCGCGGCATGCGGTGTGTCAGTCTCTACAACAATAAACCAGGCTACCCGTTGGGTGTCGAACTCTTGAACATTGAGCGCTGTGGGATCGCAAGAGAGCTCACTCTACTCCCGCCGAGAGCGGTTAGCCTGAGCGCTCATCCAAGACCCGCCACAGCTCGTCACGCCACACCGGCTCGGCCGGCTCGCGGCAACCGCCGCACAGAACCACGCGTTCGGCGCCCTGCATCCGCCCGATCACCGTGGCAGTGAGCGATTGAGCCTGGAGACCTTCCACCATGGCCGGACCATCGGAACAAGCAATCAGCAGAGCACCGCTGGAGATAAGCTTGAGCGGGTCTGCTCCGAATACTTCGCAGATCGCCTGGGTCTCCTCGCGGATGGGTACGCGCTCCGCGTCAAGCTCAAAACCGAGTCCGGAGGATTCGGCCATCTCCCACATTGCGCCCAGCACGCCGCCCTCTGTGGGGTCATGCATGGCCGTGGCTCCCAGCTCGGCAGCGGCTAATCCCTCGCGTACAACGCTCACGAAATCGATACACCGCGCTCCCGCGGCGATCAACGCTGGCGCAACACGACCCGTCAGGTCATCCGCGCAGTCGTTCGATAAGATCGCCGTGCCCTCCAGACCAGCCCATTTAGCCAGCACAATCGCATCACCCACTCGGGCACCCGATGAGCGCACGATCCGGTCACGCGGCGCCTTACCTACGGCGGTCATCGCGAGAATCGGCGCCGCGATTCCGGGTGTGACCTCTGTGTGCCCGCCCAGAATCTCAATGCCGAGCTCGGTAGCAGCACGGTGCATATCGTTCATGACCGCGCTCACCAGCGCTTCATCCGCCGACTCTGGCAGAAGCACCGTAGCGAGCACTCCTACTGGAGCGGCGCCCATGGCAGCGATGTCATTGCAGGCTACGTGCACGCCGAGCCAGCCCGCCCGCTCCCCCGCCGCGGTGATCGGATCCGCTGAGAGCACACAGCTCTCGGCGCCAAAATCAATCACAGCCGAATCCTCGCCGAGCGCCGCGTGCACCAGCACGTCAGCTCGGCGCGTCCCCAGCTTACCCAGAACCAGGCGACGGAGATCGTCGGGCGAAAGCTTGCCTGATCGCATCATTCAGTTCCGCGCACGTCGATACCCCGCCGCCTGAGCATCCGCTTCGCCCGCAAAACATTCCTCGGGATCCGTTTGCGCGTAAGAGCCTCCGCCGGGCACGTGGTAAATCCACTCAGTAGTGCTGCGACTCCCCCGATTTCCTTTGATAGGATGCGTTGCTGGGCAGGCTCCGCGACCAGCCGCGGGAACGCCACGTCCCGCCGGCTTCGCACTACCTGGCGTGACAACACTAGGCGCAGTTGTCGCGGTGGCTGGAGTGGGCGTCGGGCTGGGCTCAACAGGCGTTGGCGAGACCGGCGTTCTCGTTGACGTGGCGGATGACGCGATTGTTGGACTGGGCGGAATGAGCGTGGACGTTGACGTTACCGTAGGAGCGGCCGTAGGGATCACCGTAGGCACCTGGGATGTTGGAACCGGCGAATTAACGTTGACCGCCGCAAGCTCCGCTGATCGTGGAACATCTCTAGAACATGCGGCGATGGCGCACAGGGCGAGAAGTGCCACCACAACAACTCGAATTGCTCCGGGCAGATTACGCATACACGTCCCACGATAGGCTCACAGTTAATAAGCAAGTCGGCGTCAATGTGGGGAGGTTCAAACTAGCGAACGGCCTTGATAGTACGCGATGACTGCCCGCTCGCTTCACTGGGCAACTATCGTAGGCGGCTAAAACTGCCCCACAGAGCGCTCTTTGCTGGTCAAAAGGCGGATTTCGTTATTCTCGGGGGCAAATAGTTGGAGCTGGTCGTCGAGGAGGCGATTGAAGCCCCTCTTCGTCAATCGCCTTCGATAGACGCGCAACGTACGTAGAGCGGAGCCGCCTGACGTAATACTCGGCATCGTAGTCGTCTGAAAAGTCGTCGATGAGCTTCCTGGCATTGCCCCTTGCACGGTAGAAGCGAACGCGATCTCCGACTCGCCAGGTGGTGTGGCCAGAGCCAATCAGTACTTCGTAATGCTCCTCGCGCCGATTTGACTTGCGGTACTCTTCAGGCGACTTCGTTACTGCAAGCATGCTACACACGTCTTCAATGGGCAGCTCGCGGGCGCGCAGCTTTGCACAGGTCGATCGATAGAGATCTCGGATCGCACCCGCGTTGTCATTCAGGATCATCGTCGCGGCTTCAGCCACGAATCGCTCGCCATAAGGCTCCCAGCGGCTGGAACGGAATGACCCGCCCACGATCTTGATCTTCCCGTCGTAGCCTTTGAGCACATAGTTCTTCTCAGCGTAGCTGTACATCGCCGCGTAGCGACCGTCGTGCTCGACAATAATGCCGGCCGGTAGCTCTGTGTTCAGCTCAGCAATGAGTGCGTGCTCGTCCTCTTCAGTCCAGCCATCCGGCACGCTGAATAGCACGCCATCTGTATCGGCCTCGATGAGAATGAGCCCGCGGCGCTCCAACCCCTGGAGCATCTGACCCAACACTTCGCGGCCACGGCGTGTCACCTCGCCCGCCGCACGCAAATCGCCAAAAAGCGCGAAGCTGGTGCCGAGGCTTCCATAAAACGAGTTGATGAGCACTTTCATAGCCCCAGAGAGCGCTTCACTCGCCTGACGCTCGCGACTGCCCGGCTCCGCCTTGCGCGCCTGATCCTTGTGGTACAGCCGAAGCTTGGTCAGCTCCGCGAGAATCTCACCAAACGCCCCAAGCCGATCCGATTCTGGGCCAATGCCGTAGCTGAGCATGATGCTCGGATACAGCGACGCGACGTCGGCTTTGACGATGTTGTGCAGCACCCCGCTGGTGAGAAGCTCTGTGCGAGCGCCAGCGTATGTACCACCGGCCGCCGCACCCTGCGGCAGTGAATGGCCCTCGGAGATGTAGGCGCGAATCATCAGCGGCTCTATCAAGCCTTGCGCGGGTCCGGACGTGGCGATTCGTTCATACGGCCGTGGCACGATGGACGATAGCGCGAACACCGATCCCATCAAGATCTGGCTGAGCTCGTCCACCTCCTCCACGTCGTGCGAGGCATAGCGCCGAACTCGGTCCGGGTCGGTCTGAAATGTGGCCCAGATCTCCGCACCGGGGACGTATTCGCGGTCCTTCCGTGCGAAGCCGAAGTATTGGGCGACTTGCTTGAGACCGCGGCTGCGCAGATCTCGCTGGATTGCGCTGAATCGCCTCGCGGCGTGGTACGTGTCGATAATCTCACGCCCAACCAGGCGATATCGCGTGAAGCGTTCGCTCCGCTCGCCGATCTTCAATGTGTCGTTGGACTTCGAGAACCCGCGCCCATCGCGCCCCAGCGGTAGCTCTACTCCCAGTGCCCTGGCCCGCTCGATGACAAATGGGATGTCGAACTCGAAGATGTTGTGATTCTCGATGACGTCAGGATCGCGCTCACGAACTATTCGGACGAACTCCCGTAGAAGCTCGGCCTCATCCATGGAGCCTATATCCAGCAGTGCCTGAAAACCGGTGCTGTCACGGATGCTGACCATGAAGATCCGGTCCTGCGTGGGACTGAGACCGGTCGTCTCCAGGTCATATTGCAGCCGGCGAACGTCGCTAAATGCCATCCCACCGTAATAGGTGCGACCGCTCCACATGAGGTACTGCTCGGTGGCGTCGCGAATGAGTGCGTGCGTGCGAAGATCGAACCGCGAGCTCGCCCCGGCCGCACCCAGGAGCGCCGCCTCCACCTCTTCGAAACGCGTGGTCAGCACGAGGTAACGGAGCGGATGCGATCCCTCGAGCTCGACGATCGCGAGACCATCTGGTGGATCGGCCATCCCATCCCGCACTTCGTCGAACGACAATCGAGCCGGGTTCAATGCCTCGAGCGGTGCCGTATCCGTGACGATGAGCCAATTGGGGAACTCGACCCGCTCTCGGATTATCTGGTCATTGACCCGACGCCAAACATCGGCTTGCCCTTGCCTGGTGGCGCGCACGCCAACGATTCCGGGCGTATCGTCGCGCCCGAAGAGCAAGCGTTGTCGATCTAGGATGCGAGCTGGTGTCTGAGACATAGACATTGGCGTGGGGCAGTATACCGCCCGGCCAGAGGCACACTCATCTCGCACCGGTGCGTTGCGCTGAAAATAAGGATAACTTCTGTCCAGTTCTCTGGCGATAAATGATGCAGGCGTGGAACCGTCAGGCAACAACCAGCGGATAGCCTTCGCTCGCTACCACCGCATCCGCGACTCGTCGTCGGGTCTCAATTGGATTCTGAGCCGGCCGACTGCGATTGATCTGCAAGGCAGCTCCAGCACGGTCATCCCGGAGATAGCTGGCCAGCTCTCGGCAAACGCGCTCGCTTCGTTGAAGGGCACGCGCCGACCACAGATCGGCGAGATCCTGATGAAGAGCTCGAGTGCCGTCGGGCGCCGAGGCGGCTCGTAGAAGCGCAGAATCCACTGCAAGCACATCCGCCGCGAGATCTGCCAGCCGTGCAGTAACTTCCTGTTCTTCTGGAACATCGCGCCCGATTCGTTCCCTGGCAACATCGAATGCTTCTCCGGCAGCCCAGCGAAGCATGTCTGACCATGGCGCCAGTCCCGACGGGCCAACGTGAGATTGGCCCCACTGATCTGGCGACGGCAGGCCGCCACGGTCAATCTGCCGCATGATCCGCGTCACCACGAGAAGCGATTGATCTCATTGGTGCCTTCAAAAATACGGTTGATCCGCGCATCGCGATAGATCCGCGAGACCTCATAATCATCCATGAACCCATTGCCGCCATGGATCTGCACGGCTTGATCGGCCACCAGATCGAGAGCCTCCGTGGCAATGACCTTGTTGATCGCACACTCAACCGCGTATTCGCCGAGGGCCTCCGCGGCATCAGCACTGCAGTCACCAGCCGTATCCAAAACTTCGACTGACGTTGACACCAGCTCTGCCGTGCGCACCATCATGGATTCGGCGACGTACGTCCAGAGTGCCATCTCCGCGAGCGCATCGCGCACCAGTCCGAACTCAATAATCGGCCGGCCGAACTGACGACGCTCGCGCGCGTACGCCGCGGCCAGCGCCAGAGCATGCTTGCAGGCGCCCACCGCGCCGGCAGCGAGCTTGAGCCGACCCACATTCAGAATAGTGAAGGCGATGATGTGGCCACGGCCCACCTCGCCCAGCAGATTGGCGCGCGGGATTCGGACGTTGTCGAGCTGGACCGTGCGTGTGGAGGAGCCCTTCAGCCCCATCTTGTGCTCCTCTGCACCCGTCGAGACGCCTGGCGTATTCCCGTCAATCAGAAACGCCGAGAACTTCTCGCCGTCCACTTTCGCGTAGAGCGTGAAGAGGTTGGCGAAGCCGGAGTTCGTGATCCACTGTTTGGTGCCGTTCAGAATCCATTCCTGCCCGTCCGCACTGAGCGTTGCCGAAGCCCGAGCGCCGAGCGCATCTGAGCCTGACCCCGGCTCGGTGAGCGCATAAGCCGAGAGGATTTCTCCACTGGCTAGGCCTGGTAGATAGCGCTGCTTCTGTTCCGGCGTCCCGAAAAACACGAGCGGAAGCGTGCCGATGCCGGTATGTCCGGCGAAGCTCACATTGAAGGACCCCGCCCGCGAGAGCTCCTGTGCGACTAGCATGGACGTCACCAGGTCAAGCCCCAGCCCGCCATAGTCTTCCGGGACATCAATACCAAGCAGTCCGAGGTCACCCGCTTCCCGAAGCAGCTTAGTGGTCAAGTCAAGATCAAGACGCTCGATCTCAGCGAGCCGAGGCCGCACCGATCCATCCACGAATTCTCGCGCGGTCCGGGCTATGAGTCGCTGGTCATCAGTGACGCACTCGGGGGTCAGTACGCGCTCAGTGGGGCTCGTTGCAACGAGGAATGAACAGCCTGATTGATCTTGGTTCATCGTACGCTACCTTCCCCACTTGAGTGTTGAATCAATGGTGCGGCCGCGCTGGTCAAGCAAGCGAACCCATCGTTCACAGCGGACGAGCTCCAGGCATTCCTGGAGGCGCATGCCCTCGATCTCGGCGCGTCGGGCAAGGACAACCAGGTTGGCTCCGGCAAGCTGCAGCTCGGCGCCCCACCCTCGTCATGCACGTCACTGCGGCCCGAGCCGCCTCGCTCGGTCCCCCAGTGAGCCCGGGTCGCCTCCAGGTCACGGTAAACGCCGGCGCGGGCACGATAACCTTTTCTCCGCCACCGAACTGAGCTCCGCGCTGGTTGAGCTACCCAATGGCACGCTAACGGCCAAGGATGGCGCGTTTCGAGGTCACATCCGTTGGGGGGCGGCGACATCATCATTGAATTGGAGCGAGCGAGACTACGCGTCCTCGAAGCGCACCGCAGCGCGCGTGTTTTTGAACATGCGCATACTGGCGCGCGGTCGGCGGATCAGAGCAAAGTATCGAGTTCACGCGCCGTCGGAAGGGGGAAGCATGAAATCAAGTGATCCGGAACGTATTGAGACCATATTACAGGCGATAGTAAACGAAGCCGTGAAGATCGCTGAGACTGCCCTTTCCGCGTTGGAGGATGCACAACAAGGCCGTTTTCAAGACACCTACGACGAGATCAGGCTTGCGCACATTCTTCGTCGTCTCGAAGAGATCACCATTCGCCCGAGTTCAGACAGTGATTAAGCAGCAGTGAGCGTATGGACGGGCTCCTTCGCCCCTGGCACTGGCCAGCCGATATTCGGCTGGGACCATGCTCCCGCTCCCACTGGCGGACGCGTCGCGACGATAGGTTAGTGGCGGGAAGCACAGCCCTGGCCGGCCGCCACCGGCCTCGGGCTACGCGCTCCTGAGCACCAGTCCTGGCCGCGCGCCCTTCCGCGACCAGGACCGGGACGCACGGTGCGGCCACCGCGCTACGCGATGACGCAGCGCGGCGCCGGACACGGTGTCCGTTGTTGTCCGTTTGACTTCCGCCATACCTATACAAACGATCATCCGTGATGATGGAGAAGACCTCGCCGCCGTCAGCGCTCACTCGACCATAGCACGATAAGTCACGCTGTCTATCGATGAGCCCGGCGCGATACGAATCTCGTTGAGAGGTCTGGGACACCATTCCGCCCACCGCGGGGCGTCGAAAGAGCGCCACGCTTGGGACGAGCGTGGCGCTCTTTGTTGGAGGCGGTCACCCTGGCCCGGTGCGGAAGGCCAGGTGTACCACTCTTTAGCCAGACGGGCATTGAGCATCCACGGTTCCTTTTCCAGGATCGTCCGGGCACTCCAGCACCAGCGCGCGGTTCAGGAGAGCTGATGCTTCCCGACGTCCCAGGTGCTGGGCTTCACTTCCCGCGGCGGATCGCCGTACCAGAAGTCCGGATAGGCCGGGAGCTGTTCGGGATCCACCAGCTTCGCCCAGCAGGCATCGCGGACGGCCTGCGCCTGGTCCTTCTCGAGCTGCATTGCCTGCACCAGCCAGTCCGACACGCACCGCCGCCAGTAGCACGCGCAGCGCTCGAGGAAGAAGTCCATGGGCTCGTTGAAGTGCTGAACGTACGTGGTGGGACAGGCCGAGTCGACCGGCGTTCGCCAATAGGTCGACGGTCCACTCGAGCGGCCTGCTCACGTAACGGTGGTAGTGGAGGAATGCGGGCAATGATCGCGTCAGCCAGGGCGTCGGAGTCCACGCCAGGAGATCGCCTGACACCGGGATCCCCGCCGCGGAATGCCCCCAGGTCGTAGGACACCACCCCGCCCTGCCTGCAGGTTGTGGCACGGGCGGTCATCGCCGAGATGCGGTCGGGCTGCTGATATGGCTGACTAGCGTTCAGCAGACATAGCGGGAAAGCTAGCGGCGGAACCGATCCACCATGAATGCGAAGAGATAGAAGAGCACGGCGAATGGAATCATGAATAGCGAGATGCCGAACAACAGCTTCGCGAGCTCCAGAGACCATTCGAGTAATCGTGAATCTGGCCACAGCAGCGTCAGAAAGCCCCTCGCCGTGGCACTCAGTATGACGGCCAGGAGCGAGTACACGGTCACTACCCCAATGTTCGCGGAAAGGCTAAGCAGCTTCATCGGTTGTCCAGGCCAGCCTGGCGACCGGCGTACGGCTCACCGGACCTCGCTGTGCGCTGTCCAAGCGCAAGCTTCGATTCCACCGCCAAAGTGTTCGTCTCCCCGGGTACACACCGTAGGCCTCATGGACCTGCGTCACCCGCGCAGTGGTCCTTATTGTCACGCTCCTGCGTCCTGTTAACCCCAGAACCGCCACCCGGGGCGCTGTGCCCGCACCAGTTGCTCGCGGAGCTTTTCAATCTGAATCTGTAAGGTGTCTCGCTCCACGCGGAGCTCCCCAATGAGGTCGTCTCGGGCGTCCAGCACCTCGTCTTTCGCTTCGAGGAGCTGACGATGATGTTCTTGGAGCCGTCCGAGCTCCCGCTCGTGCGCATCGGCCTGGTGGTGGAGGAGAACGAGGACCGTGTTGGCCTCGGTTTGGGGTGAGCACCCGAGCCGCTTCGCCGCCTCGTTCATTGGCACAACTCAACGATGCGGAAGCCGTGGACGGTGATAGGTTCGGGAATGGTGGGCTCCTCCTTCAGGGCTCGATGGCGTACCACTCTGCTTAGCCAGACGCCCGTGGATTATCCACCGTTCCTATTCCAGGATCGTTCAGCGCCAGCCTGCTCAGGGCCATTCTCCCGGCAGCAGCGTGCCCCCGGTGTGGCCCGGAGCCGCTGCCGTTCACGTGGGACATCCGCGGGGACCGGGACCAGGATTGGCTGGAAGAGGAGATTGACCCATGACACCCGTCATTGGCGGCAACGTGATCAGCGCGGAGCATGGTGGTGAAAGCATCGAGCATGAGCTCTTCAAGCTCGAGCGCGAGGCGGGACAGGAAAGGCGGCGTGGTCCATCTCGAGCAGGGCCGTCGCTGGGACGCCCTGCTCGAGGACATCGATGCGATGGAGGCCGATCTCGACCGCGAGGAGGGCTGATGGACTACGTCGAGACCCGGTCTGCACCGGCGGTGGAGCGTGAGCTTGCCACGGACGTGCTCGAATTGGCCGGTGACTACCTTGGGATCCCGACCGAGGGCGTGGTCATCAAGTGGCTGGCCAGACCCGTGCTCGAACCCGCCGCGTACGACCGGCTGACGCGGCACCGGATCGGCCTGGACCACGGTGAGGTGGGTCGTATCCGCCTCGCCGAGCCGGGCACGATCTGGCTCACGGTCGGCATGCGATCCCGCGATATTTGCGCGACGGTTGTTCACGAATTGGCGCATGTTGGCCAGCTCCGGGGCGGACGCACCGACCCGAGCACCGACGCGGAAGACGAGACCGAAGCGCGCGCGCTGGAACGATCATTCATGGACTGGCTGGAGCGATAACCCGCACTTGCCTCGACTCGAGCCTGTCTTTTCGTAGAAGGAGAGGCACCTCCGCTGAAGTTTCTCCCGTGTTCACCATTGAACACGGGAGAATATGCCTCATCACCGTCCACCTGCGAACACTGCGCCGTGTATGCAGCGCGGGCGGTGAATGATGGTCAGCCAAGAGCGCCACGCTCGTGACTAGCAACCGTGCCACTCTTTAGCCAGACGCTCATTGAGCATCCACGGTTCCTTTCCTTTTCCAGGACTCGCCTAGGAATCACGTTCACGTCCGCTCGAGCCGATGCCCGCGTCTGCTGCTCAGCCGCCTGTCGTTAGCGTGCCTACCCGCGAGCGCCGCGATTCGACGGAGCGGGGCTCCGTGCCGAGTTGACACTTCCCGACGCCCCAGGTTCCCGGCTTCGCCTCCCGCGGCGGATCGCTGTACCAGAAGTCCGGATAGGCGGGGACCTGCCTGGGATCCACCAGCTTCGCCCAGCAGGGCCGCAGTCCGTGCCCACGCCGCGCTCGATACTGCTCCGGGAAAGCCCCAACGCACGACTCCATCCATAGGGATTCTGGCTGGGCGTATGTTTGTCCTGGTGTGCCGCGGGCTGTTCACGACGACCTCTGACGGGAACACTGGCTGGTGGGGGATTCCGCCATGTGAAGTGGCGCCATCGCCGCAGCAACCATACGCAGCAAGTCGTCCAGGTCGAATGGCTTAAGCAGCACCGGTCCGGCACCGAATTCGCGCGCGTACCGCTCAGCGAGCGCGATGCCGGCGGACATGGGCAGAACAGGGATACCGGGCCACGATCCGCGCTCGTGGAGATCCTGCACCAATTCAATCCCAGTGCGAATCGGCAGGCGGAGGTCGAGCAACACGAGCGCCGGTCGCGTTGCTTCAATCGACGCGAGCGCCTCGATGCCGTTCGCTGCTGTGGCGGTGGCGTAGCCTTCCATCTCCAGCACCTGGACCAACACGAATTGGGAGCTGGCGTCATCGTCGACGACAAGGATCACTGGGCGTCCGAGATCATCGGTCATCGGTGGCTCTCCAGAACGATGCAGGCCACATCGTACGCCGCGCGATACCCGCTGCCCTGCCCCCAGGTCTTAGAACATTACCCCCGCCCCGACGCAGGCCGCTGTAACACGTGGCACGGTCTGGTGGTGTGGTTGGCCCGCTGCGTCGCTCTCGGAACAACATATTGATGAGTCCGCTGCCGGGAAGCATCCATCCCCAGCCCAAGCGCTGGAGCAGGCAGGCGTGTTGCTGTGTCCACGGCGACTTGCACGGCCCCTACTAGCATCGCCACTGGCGGGACGGCGGTCGACAGCGGAAGCAGTATGTCAAGCCCGGCGACCTCGATCGTGTGCGGGAGGGACTGTCCGAGTGGCGGCGCGGAGATGCAGCTCGGGTTCGGCGCCTGGGGCGTCCTCACCGGGGTACCGATACGGATCCAGGCCGAAGACGATGACGTCCGGGTAGTCGAGGACGCCGTGCGCGGACGCCTCACAGTCCCGGCCGCCCCCGGCGACCCGTCGGGTGCGTCGTCGACGCGCGAGTACCAGGTGTACAGCTCCAGGTCGCCGATCTGGGCGAGCCAGGCCAGCGTCGCCAGGTTGTTGCACCGCAGGTACGCGCCCTAGCCTATGGTGGGAACGCTAAACTGAAGTGCATGATCGCTCGCCTGTCCCAGTACACCCGGCCGAGATAGAAGCCCGGGCCAATGAGTCGGATCTCATCGCGAATCCACTGCGCGACGAGCGACGTCTTCGAGTAGTCCAGAACAATGCATTCTTGCTGGTCGAGCCAGCTCGGGGCCTTGTACACCTGCGCAACGATGGCGTTCAGGCCCAAGGGCAGGATGCGATTGGTGAGCGTACCGCCCTCCGCGTCGAACTCCTTGCCCTGCCAGGCGAAGATGTTGATGATCGCGGCGATCTCAGGGCTGAATGAAGTGCCGGCCGCAATGATAGCCGTGCCGTCGGCGGCGCCGTTGGGAATGGGTCCCGCCTCACTGTCCCGGAAGAGCTGGTCGAGCTGCTCGAAGGTCATCTTCAGGAGTTGTGAGTTGTCAAACCGCCCCACGGTGAACATAGTGCCTCTCGCTGCAGAGCTCAAGCGCAATTGGAGAACGCTGGAAGGCGCCGCGGTCGCTCGGACGGCGCCCACTGGACGGGCTAGGACGGCTGGTCCCTAGGACCCAGGATCGAGCGGGGATGGCGCGAGCCGAACTGGTGGGACGAGGGGCTCGGCAGTGTTTTCGGGTTCTGCCTGCGATTGGTGGATCCCAGCATCCCCACGGATAAATGCGAGCCGGCGCACTTCTCGGCCGAGTACGAGCTACGCCCGGCACCCCTGGCGGACCTGAAACCGAGTTCGATCAAGGTGGCACCGGTCCCGAACAGCGCCGAGGACCGGGTCTGCGTGGAGGTCGTCAACGGCGGGACGGGGGACAGCGGCCCCTTCCAGGTGGCGCTGCGCATCAACGGCGCCCCCGCGCCGGTTCCCGTCCCCGGGGCGGGCAATCTCCCGCCGGATGGCCACGGGGAGGTCTGCGTCCAGGCGTCTGTGGCGGGAAGCTCCGGCCGGGCGCGCCTCTCGGCAACGGTGGACGAGGCGCGCCTGGTGCACGAGTACAACGAGACGAACAACCGACTTGAGAGGACCTACATCGACCCGCAGGGGCCCCTGGGCGGGGTCATGCCGCCCGCCGACGGCCCAGTGTTGGAGGAGGATCGGCGGGCGGACCTGGTGGTGAGCCACCTCTACGTCAGGGGCAAGGACCCCGCGCAGCCGCTGACTTGCGACCCGGGCGCCAACACTTTCGTCGCGGTGCTCAGGAACACCGGCCAGACCGCCGCCGGGGCGTTCTCGGTGGAGCTCAAAGTGGGCGGCGCGGCGGACCCGCCGGCAGTGGCCGTCGGCGGGATGGCCGCCGGCCAGGAGATCTCCGTGGAGTTCGCCCCGGTCAGCCTCGGCATGGACGCCCACCCGGTCACGGCCACTGCCGACATCACCAATCAGGTGGGCGAGCTCAACGAAACCAACAACAGCCGCGAGGGCAAGTGCCCGGTGTGAGCCTCTGGTACGGTACGGCCGGGGTGATGACGGTCAGTTCCACTCCGGCCGTACGTGCGCCGGGGCTCCGGGAAAAGCCCCATAGTCGATGACATGCACGGACGCTTGGGGGTGGACTGTAGTGCTGCGGTGTGCGTCTCTAAGCGGATCACGTTGAGGTGATCGGCACGATGAGCTCAGACCCCGAAGCACTCGCGCCATTGACCTTCGTGCTCACCGGGGAGGCTGCCATCGCATCCGCCGGCTACGGCAACGTGGTCAGCGCCTCGGACGTGTTGGACATGGTGGGGTCCAGCCAGGCTTCTTCCAGCGCGGGCATCCTGAATTGCGAGCATCGTATTGTGGATGGGCACTCATAGCTCGTTCGGCATGGTGGTAATGATCCCCGCGGTGCCGCCGGGCTTCTCCTAGGTGGAGAGTCCGGCTCTCCTCTGGCCGTCACATACTGATGGAACTGCGGGGAGTCGCTGGAGCATCACGGAATGACCTGGCCCGCAGCACCGCCACGAACGGATCCTTGCATCTCCGGGCGTCGGACGACGATTCCCGAGCGGCTCGGCGACCACTCCATCGCCGAGAAGACCGTCCAGCGGCCGAGCCGCTCGCGGCTCTCAAAGGGGTCGACCGGGGGCCGGCGTCCGTCATCGGAAACCTCCCTTAATGTGGAGGGGGCGAGAAGCGCCGGTCATTCGCGTTGGCATGGTCGCGTCAACAGGATCTGGTCATCAGAGCAAGCGATTTGCCGTCACAATAGCGTCTCATCCATACTACGCAGCCAAATTCTTCAGCATTTCTTAAGGAACCGGCCATAGCGGGAGCCCGCCGAAGCGCCAGAATAATGCAGGGAGCGGCTCGTTGCAGGTCTCGAGCACAGCGGATGGATCGGTAGCGCCAGCCTCCTCCAACGTCGCGTCACCGTATTCCGACTCTTCCGTGGCGCAATACGCACCAGCCAATCCGGAGCCGCTGGCGCCTGGCCTGAGTATGGGCTTCATCCGGCTTCCGCGTTTCATGCCGGTGCGGTGGCCCGGGACCGCGATTACATACGAGCGGCTGCACATCCTCGCCGCTTCGTTGCTCGCCGGCTACCCGTGGGTGTTTGCGCTCGGCGTGGTCCAGACAGAGGCGATTACCTGGCACGGGTGGCTAGCATTGGTCGGCGCTCAGGGGCTGTGCATGGTTATCCGGTCCCCACGCAGCCGCTTGATCCCCCTCATGTCGCTCGGCCTGCTGCTGGGGCTGTGCTTTATTCAGGCCACGCTTGTGTACCACAGTATCGTTCTCTCCGGAATTCAAAGAGACTACTTCTTACTCGGGGTCTGGATCGATCAAGCGGCTCATGACTTCCGGACTATCCCCATCAACACAGAAAACGTACTGCAGGCATCTCACCTGCAGATATATTTCGACTTTATCTCTCCAGCAGTGAACAGGGTGCTTCAACTCACCCATGATCCATTCAGGCTACTTGCATTCCACTTCATCGCTATAGCCGGCGGCTCCATAGTGACGTGGATTATCGCTGTAAGGAACGAACGCCTACGTCCATTTCAAATAATTCTGCCAGTCATATTTATGATGCACCCATCAGTTCCTCTGACGATAAATTCCGACTACCACACATCTGGTATTGGCGTCGCATTCTTTATCGTCGGCACATACTTGTTCGGAATCCAACGGCATCGTTCAGCATTCGTCATCCTGCTCATCGGAACGCTGACCAAAATCAGCTTCTGGCCATCCTGGTTAATGTTTGGGGTTCTTCACGCATTTAGGCGTCGTTGGTTATGGGCGCTGTCGTATGCAATTCCCGGCTGTGCTGCCATTGTTCTTTATTGCGTCATCCAGCCGCCCGGCCAAAAGGGCACCGTGGATTTCTTCTTTCCTCACCTCGGGGCTAGTCCTGCGGAGGTCGCTACGAATGCGATTTTTAAACCGCATCTGTGGATAGGGCACGCTCTGGACCCGCTGCGACTCTCGTTCTTCGTGTTGCTTCTGCTGCCTCTCGGGTTCGCCGTCTTCCGCCGACTGGACCTGCTGGCTCCGACGCTGCCGTTGGCCGGATTCAGTCTGGCAGATTTCACCTGGCAGCGAACCATCGTCAGCAACACTTACGGCAGTGAGTATCTCGGGTTCTGCTTTGCCGCGGTGCTCGTGGGCTTGCTCGTCTCCAGTCGGCGTGTGCAAGCCTTCATGCTGGCCGCGATGACATTTGGGATGATGATCTGGCTCGCCAATCCATACCAGTGGGTTGGCTGGGATCACCTGGTGCCGGACAGTTACCGAGCGTGGGCAGCCGCCAACCCTAATGGGGACGACATGCGAGCTCGGGAACGTGCATATGCGGACGAGTATGTACGCTTGTACTGGTCGCCGGTGCGGCACAAGTTGTCCAGATCTCTGGCTCAGACGAACGAGTACTCTCCGGGCGACGGCGATGACCGAATGCGCGGTCGGGGACGCACCCGTCATTGTCACGAACTACAACTGGGCGACGTATATCCGTGGATATTGGAGTCAGGTCTGGGTAGACAGCAAGGGACGACAGGAGTATGAGCCACCGATCGATTCCGCGACTTGGGAGCGGGTGGAAACGTTAGTGTACCCCGGAACGGCGGAGACCGCTGGGACGTTTGTCAACTTCCCGAAGACCACTGGCCCGTATGATGTTCTCCGCTACGCCGCGCTCATGGATCGCCTGCCGATCACGGTAGAGATTGACGAATCGGCGTATCGCTGGCACTACCTCGGTGGTGAGCGTTTGGCCGACTGCGCAGCTAAATTCGGGTATGCCACGCGTCCAACAACCGTCGGACTAGGACAGCTAATTTCTAAACCAGAGCCGTGATGGGAGCCCGGATAAGGGCGTGGCGCCGATTACTGGTGCCCGCGCAAACGATGCTGGTATCGGCGAGTAGCCCATCGCCGGACGCGAAGTCGATCTGATCGATTATCTTCCACTCGTAGAAGCCATCCGCCGGAATGATGCAGCGGTTCGTGCCCACGCTCGAGCGGAACATGCCACTGGTGGCGAGCGTCTCGGCGCGCGCATTGATCGGCGGTGGGCGCTTGCCCGGTTTTTCGCCCATGAAGTGCGGCACAAAGCCCCACTTGGCCATCAGCAGCTCGCGCGTGCCGTCCGACTGCTGCGCCACGATGGGGATGTCCTGCGACGGTGCCACGTTGAAGCGCGGCCTCACGTCCGTCTCGGCAGACTCTTCGAGGCCGAACCGCCGCTTCAAGGGGCTGGGATCAGCCAGCGTGTAGCGTCCACACACACAGCACAATTTTACCGACTACCTACGTGCCGAGCTGATGCTTCCCCACGTCCCAGGTACTCGGCTCCGACAACTGTCGGCTACGCGACAGCCTAGA
>CAVXYC010000008.1:0-33788 GCA_963765765.1 uncultured Chloroflexia bacterium
CAGCCTGCCCCGCTTCATTTCTCGAAACGGTGGCTGCGAGGTGATTAGACTGACCGAGGAAATCCATGACGAATCGAGTCCCGGGATGGTCATACACCTCATTCGGCGGACCCTGCTGCTCGATAAGGCCGCGGCTCATGACAACCATATTGTCCGAGAGCACCATGGCCTCGGCCTGATCATGCGTCACGAAGATCGACGTCACGCCGACACGGGTCTGTATTGCCTTGATCTCAAAGCGCATCTCCTCACGCAGCTTGGCATCGAGATTCGAGAGCGGCTCATCCAGTAGCAGCACATCTGGATCGAACACTAGCGCCCTCGCCAGAGCCACACGCTGCGCCTGACCGCCTGAGAGCAGTGGCGCCGGACGGTTCTCCATACCGCTCATACCCACGGTCTCCAGCATCGACATCACGCGCTCACGGATGCTCCCCCTCGGAAACCCCTTCATGCGTAGCGGGTAGGAGACATTCTCGAAGACGGACATATGGGGCCACAGCGCGTAGCTTTGGAACACCATACCCATGCCGCGCTTCTCTGGCGCGAGAAAGACTCCCTTTTCCGCTGAGCTGACGAGCTTGTCACCCACCCAGATCTCGCCGCCATCGGGACGTTCCAGTCCGGCGATCATGCGCAGGGTCGTAGTCTTGCCACAGCCGCTGGGACCAAGCAGCGTCATGAGATCGCCCGCGTTGACCTCGAAGCTGATGCTGTCCACGGCTTTGAACGAGCCGTAGTACTTGGTGATGTTAGCCGCGCGAATAGATTTCATGGCCATAGTCGGATCAGGTTGCGGGGCTCGCTCGACGAGCTCATGACACCTCCATTGGTGTACCGCGGTGCAGTATAGACCAGGGAATAGACGAGAGGTCGGAGGTTAGAGGCCAGGGAGTATCTCCAATTACTGCTGACTATCCTGGCCTCTAACTCTCGTCCTAAAGCGTGGCCGCCACTCCGGTTCGTCTGCGAATCAGGAACGCGCCCGCCAGCGCTACGAGACTGAGGCCCATCATCAGCAAGCCTGCTACAAGTGCGCGCTCAGGTGCCTGCCCGTTCCAGCCTTCCCACAAGATCACCGAGAGCACGCGGCTGTTTGGCGTGTAGAAGAAGACGACCAGAACGAGATTTCGGATTGCCGCCAGGAACAGCAGGATGAACGACGTCAGGAGCGCCGGCGCAAGCAACGGTATCAGCACTCTGGTCACGGTGGTGAACCATCCGGCGCCGCTCGTTCTGGCGGCTTCTTCCAGCTCATGCGATACCTGGTACATCGAGCCATTCACGATTCGGGAGCCGAGCGGTAGGAAGCTCACGACCAGCAGAATTCCCATCATGCCCAGCGTTCCGCTGATTGGGCGGAACGCTGGTAGTCCGATGTAGGCCCACGCGAAAGCGATGGCGAGCACGACGCCGGGGGCTACGCGAGGCGCCCAGGTGATGAACTCCAGTAGCGGTCGTCCCTTGAACTTGGTGCGAACCAGCACGTAGCCAGCGAGTGCGCATACTAGGGTTCCGATTCCGCCCACCATGATTCCTAGAAGGACCGTGTTCGTCACAGCGGAGAGTAACCGCGGATCTCCAAGCGAGACGGTCCAGTGGTTGGTCGTGAATCCCGACGCCGTCCAGACCCCCCAGGCTTTCATAAAGCTGCCCACAATGAGCATAGAGAGCGGCAACACGGCGGCGACGAAGAAGTACAGCACTACGATACCGAACGTCACCCAGCGCCATCGTCCCAGGGCCGTGGGCTGTTGCGAGTAACCTCGTCCAGAGATGGTGACGAAGGACTTCCCGTGTAGAAGCATCATCTGAACGGCGATCAGAATACCAACCATGAGCAGGAAGAATGAGCCCAACGCCGTGGCACTGGGAAGGTCCTGGGGATATTCCTGGGAGTACGTGTAAATACGCGTGCTGAGTACGTAGACCTTGGCTGGAACGCCAAGGATGACCTCGGTCTCGAATGATTCGAGAACGAAGATGAACGCCAGGAAGACGGCGCCCAGCACGGTCGGCATGGCAACCGGAATCGTGACGTAGCGGAGAGCCTGGAGCCGCGAGGCGCCGCTCATACGCGCTGACTCCTCAAGACTGGCATCCATGGATCGAAATGCCGGCACGGCCAGAAGAAAGATAAAGGCCGCCAGGCTCATGCACGATACCCAGATGATTCCAGCGTGCGAGTACACGTTGAACAGCGGCTCACTGATGATTCCAAGCTGCTGCAGGCCAACGTTCAATACGCCGCTCTTGCCGCCGATCAGTGTCCAGGCCACGATCATCGGCAACGGCGGGGCGAAGAACTTAATCCAGACCAGCGCTTCCAGTACTCCTCGCCCAGGCGTATCCGTTCGGGTGACAACCCAGGCGAGAAAGAGGCCGATCACGGTAGCGATTGAAACGCGAACTACTGCGAGCCATACCGTCGTCCAGATCAGCTCATAGGTACTGGGAGTGGAGAAGACCTTCTGGTAGGCCGAAAAGGTGAATGCTCCGGACTCGGTTCGAAAACTTGAGACGAACAGCATGGCGACCGGGTAGAGGACGAGAAAGCCCAGGATAGCTGTCAGCAGTGTGGCCGGCCACCACTGACGCACCGTTTCCAGCCAGTTTCCCCAGGCGGCGGCTCGCGTGGATTTCGCGGGAGACGAGACGACTACTGACACAGGTCAGCCTCCTGGGCAATTGGAAGCGATGAACCCGCTCGAGTGATGGGTAATGAGTGATGAGTCATGGGTAGTCGCCCGGAGGCCCGGTCAGGCATCGGGGCGGACGATCGGGACACACATCACTCATTACCGATCACTCGAACGGCTAGTCTGTGAGAACGGTCGGCTTGTCCTGTACGCCGCCGTTCTTGGATTCCCAATCCTTGATGAAATTGTCGTAGGCGGCTTTAAAGTCGGCCAGGGACGCGCCTTCGGTGAGAAGTCGCATGACACCGGCTGCCTCAACTTCGCCTGCCAGCGCGGCCTGTGATGCGGACAGGGCGTAACTGGGCCCCCGATTTCCGTTGTTCAACACCGCGGATTTGAGTCCATCGGGGACGCCCGACGGCACGTCTTTGCGAATCGTCTTTGCCTGGTTGACCTGCGCAATGACCTCCATACCCTGCTTGCTCATCACCCAGTTCGCAAACACCATGGCGGCGTTCATGTTTGGTGTGTCCTTGATGATCCCCATGCCGCTGATCAAGCTCACGCTTGGTGTGTCGGGGAAGAGAATCAGCTTCACCGGAGCGCCCGCGCTGATGGCCGGAAGCAGTCCCGTAGCGCTGGTGCTCATGCCTGCTTCGCCGCGTCCTACGGCTGATGAGGCATCTGGTGGGTTGGGGAAGAGCTGAGGCTTCTGTTGGTTGTAGATACTCCAGAGATTGTCCAGCGTGAGACCTTTGCCAACATAGCCGTGGCGCGCCCAGATTGTCCCGATGTCCTGTGTCGTCTTCGGATCGACCCAGCTTATTTTGCCGACGTACCTAGGATCGGTCGAATACTCAGCCCAGTTTTTCGGAAGGTCGGACTCGGGGATGACTTTGGTATTGACCGCGATATGCGACTCGTAGTCCGAAAAACGAGTAGCCAGGTAAAAGCCGTCGGGACTCATGTACCAGGGATCCACGGACCAGGTACTGGCCGGCTCTTTGAAGACTGGGAGCGGCTTGTCCCTGAGCTTCACGAAGTATTGTTCGCGCTCGATGTTGGATGGCCAGGGCTGAGAACCCTCATAAATGTCCGCCGTCGGCCGCCCGGCCTTGATCTCCTCCTTGATACGCGAGAACATCGGGCTTCCAGCGCCGGCGACGAACTCAACGGTGAGGCCGGTGTCTTTCTTGATGGCTTCGGCGATTTGCGTGCCCTCGGGACCGGAGAGAAGCCGACCATAAATAGTGATCTTCTCGTTCTTGGCCGCATCCACGATCTTCTGCCACTCGGCATCGGAGCTAGCAGCGGGCGCGGCCGCTTTCTGCGCTGGTTCCGCGGCCTTCTCCGCGGGCTTGGCGGGCGCGGCGGTCGGCGCTGGCGCCGCCGGCGCGGCACATGCCGCGACCAGGAGCGCTAGCGCTCCGATGATTCCAAATCTGCTGGGCTGTCTCAAGACGCGCCTCCTCGACCTTAAGAGAGTCTGAATCGGGAGCTCATGTCCGCCACCATCCATGTGCCGGCTCGCGTAAGCCGCCGCATGATTTCTGACGAACCCCTAATCAAATTCGGGCACCAATGTCTTTCCGTCGTCGGCCAATTTCAGGCATAAGCCCGTTTGATCCATGCCCACCTGGGCCGCTAGAACAAAGCGATTACCGGCGAACTCCGGACCGGGCATGCGCTGTCGCGCTTCATCCGGAGCATCCTCGGTCGCGATCGCTGCGCCTGGTGAGATCACCACCACGCAGACGTCGTACTCCTGCTCTTCCTGCGCTACCACCTTGGTGAAATAGCGCACAGCTTCCTTTGCAACCACGTACGAGCCCGAGCCGATGCGCCCACCGCCGCCGTAGAGATTCACGATGTGACCCGAGCGTCGAGCCTCCATGAAGGGCACCGCGTGCTTGGTGCACAGAAACGTGCCGCCCAGCGCCGTATCGATGACGCGATCGAAAAAGCTCCGCTCCATGTCGCGGAATCGTGGCCAGTGCTGATTGCCCCAGTTGAGATGCGGCACGATAGCGGCGTTGTTCACCAGGACGTCGATGGCGCCACGCTCACCGTTGACCCGCTCCATGAGTGCCTTGACCTGTCTCTCATCGCGGACATCGGTATGGACGGCCAGGACGTCACCGCCGAACTCGCTCAGCTCCTCGCGGGTGGACTCCAGACGGTCGTCTTCGATGTCGGCAATAGTGACCCGTGCTCCGGCCTCAACGAACGTGCGAGCGATCCACCGGCCGATGCCTTTAGCGCCGCCAGTGACAATCACACTCTGGCCATTAACACTCATCCTGAGACCTCCGCCGGCGCGCCCGCCACGGCGAGCTCGCGTTCACTGTCGCTATCTCGCGTCCACGCGCGCATCGCTTCGCGCGGGATGCGGAGACGGACCTCATCACCCTCCGCGAGCCGGGCGGCCGCGGGCCCTTCGGCCATGATGGAGACGCTACCGACGGTCAGCAGGTACTCCACTCGATGCCCCAGATATGTCACCGCTTGCACGGTGGCGCGCCAGTCCGTTTCCTCATGCTGAGCACTTGTTGGCAGGACCGAGACGTCCTCGGGACGGATGCACAGCGTGACGCGTTGCTCTCCCACAAGACCATCGCTGGGCAACGCGGTCACCGTTAAGTCCGCGCCATCGCAAACGATCTGCGCCACGCCATTCACCGAGCGAGCCACACCCTGTAAGTAGTTGACGCGGCCGACGAAGTCCATGACGAAGCGAGTGGCGGGCCGTTCGTAGATATCGTCGGGACCACCGATCTGCTCGATACAGCCGTGATTCATCACCACGATGCGAT
This sequence comes from uncultured Chloroflexia bacterium, assembly GCA_963765765.1. Classification (GTDB taxonomy): domain Bacteria; phylum Chloroflexota; class UBA6077; order UBA6077; family JACCZL01; genus CAVXYC01. Next base: position 5,453 of record CAVXYC010000008.1, read on the forward strand.
CTGAGAGCACCATCGCCTCGGCCTGATCGTGGGTGACGAAAATCGTCGTAATTTTCAGGCGACGCTGAAGGAGTCGAAGCTCCAGGCGCATCTGCTCGCGCAGCTTGGCGTCGAGATTGGAAAGCGGCTCATCCAGGAGCAGTACGCTGGGGTTATGGACGAGCGCGCGCGCCAGCGCAACGCGTTGCTGCTGTCCGCCGGAAAGCTGCGTGGCCCCGCGTGACTCGAGTCCGTCCAGCCCGACAAGTCGTAGCGCCTCGCGAACCCGCTCTTTGAGCTCGGCTCCGGGAACGCGGCGTAGTTTGAGCGGAAAGCCGACGTTTTGTTCTACCGTCATGTGCGGCCATACGGCGTAGCTCTGGAAGACCATGCCCATGCCGCGCTTTTCAGGCGGCGTGAACAGCCGATCTGCGCCGGAGCTCATGACGCGTCCGCCCAGCGATATGGTGCCGTCATCAGGACGCTCGAGGCCGGCGATGAGGCGAAGCGTGGTGCTTTTCCCACAACCGCTTGGCCCGAGCAGCGTCAGGAATTCGCCTTCCTCGACGTCAAGGTTCAGGTGATCAACGGCCGTCATCTGGCCGAACCGTTTGACGATGTTAGTGAGCGTGAGGTTCTCTGCCACGCTTATCTCCGCTCCTTCGCGGTGATGAGACTCATAGTCCGTAGAGCGCGCGCGCGTTGTCGTCCAGGAATTTACGCGCGGATTCGTGGCTCAGGCCGGCCACCTCGGACAGGTTCTGAAGGGCGTACACCTCGGTCGACGTGTCCGCGTGGCCATAATCAGTGCCAATGACCAGGTTTTCGTCGCCGACGTAGCTCATGATGTAGTCAAGATCGTCGTTCGTCTGACAGGTCACCCAGATACGGTTATCGCGCAGGATGTTCTCCTTCATCTGAATGTCGCGTCGCTCGAACCGACGCGAGAGATCCTTGATGACGTACGGAATCCACTGCGCGCTGAGCTCGATGAAGCCCCAGCGGAGATTGGGAAACTGGTCGGGCAGTCGGCTTTCGCACACCACCTGGAATGCCCCGACTCCGATGAGCTTGAAGCGCGGAAATCCGTAGGAGTTAGGGAAAATCGACATAATGTCCGAGCTGCCATTGCCGGTATGCACGCAGATCGGCATATTTAGGTCGCTTGCTTCCTGCATACATCCGGTGGAAGTACGGATCGATGATCAGGCGGTTTTCTGTCTCGACGCCGCGCATGATCACCGCGCATGCGCCGTTGTCACGGGCCTTGTGAAGCTCTTCTATCGCCACGTCCATACTGAGCAGCGGTAGGACGGCGGCCCAGCGGAGACGGTTGTCGCTCTGGGACCAGATATCGGCCAGACAGCGATTGTAGCTCTTGCACAGCGCTCGCTCTATGGCTGGATTGTCCGTCACAGGGTTGATGAAGATCGTTGGGAAGAGGATCTGCACATCGGTGCCGAGCTCATCCATGTGTCGGATGCGAGCCGAGACATCGGTCAGATACTTCGACTCATCGGGCGTTGAGACCTTATCGGTGTGGGGGCCAACTCGCGCCTGCGTCAGGCCCGGGCCGCCCCGCCGGAAATATTCCACCATCGATGAGCCAGTACTCTTTGGGCTCACCGTTTGCGTCGGTCTCCGCCACTCGCACCGGCCGATACTGCCGATCCGCGGGATCCAGATAACCCCACGTCTCGTCACATTCGACGATATGCGCATCCGAGTCGATCACCGTCATGCTGGCCGCTCCGGTCGAAGGCGTCGTCGCCCTGAAGTACGAGCATGCTAGATCGCGTCCCGGGGCTGTCAAGCGATTGGGGCGCCTCGGGTGTAACCAAAAGTTGTTGAAGAGCGGGTGGTGAGACCGGAGCGGATGCGCTAGGCTGCGAACGCGGATTCTCATGCCGAGGCGGCCGGGGCAGTGAGACGCCCCGGCCGCGAGGAAGGTCGCATGGACGCGGAGAACCTTCCCGAGACGATTGTCGCACCGCTCGCCGCCTGTGCCCACCGCTTGGCGGCTTGGGCGCGCGCCCACCGCGATGCCTCTCTGACGGATCTCGAGCGCCAGGTCCAGACCGAGCTGCGCACCGTGGCCCCGACGCTGGTCGCCGGGATGATCGCGGCTACCCAGCGCAGTCTGGATCCCGGGCTCCAGCGCGACCGGTCCCGCTGTCCGGAGTGCGGCACGACCGCGCCCACGCACAGCTGGCGTTCCCGCCAGGTGGTCACGGTCTGCGGCCCGGTCCGCTGGTCGCGCCCGTGGGCGCACTGCCCGACCTGCCGCCACGGCTGGAGCCCGACCGACCGCACGCTGGGCCTCGCGCCGCACCAGCGCCTGAGCGGCCCGCTGCGCGCCTGGCTGGTCCGGCTGGGGGGCGCCACGGCGTTTGCCGAGGCCGCCGACCTGCTCGAGGACCTGACCGGCCTGGCCGTGAGTCCCGAGACGGTGCGCACCCAGACCGAGGCCGCCGGGGCCGCGCTCGATCAGGCTCAGCAGGCCGACCGCGCCACCGTCGAACGGACGCGGGCCCCGGCCGGGACGGTGGACGCCGCCCCGCACCAGCTGGTCGCTGAAACCGATGGCGTGCTGGTGCGCTTCAACGATGGCTGGCACGAAGTCAAACTCGGCGTGGTCGGCGGCTGGGATCCGGCTGCGCCCCGGAACGGCAGCGCTTGGAGGCCCCGAGTTACGTGGCGGCCCGCGAGCCGGTGGGGCCGTTCGCCGGGCGCTGGGGCGCCGAAGTGGCGCGGCGGGGCGGCCTGGACATCCTCGGCGTCGATGGCCCGGTCACCGGGCCCGGGCTGGCGAGGTTGCGGGCGGTTGTCGTGCTCGGCGACGGCGCGCGCTGGATCTGGACGGCGGCTGCGGAGCAGTTCGGCGAGCGTCTGGAGATTGTCGATTGGTACCACGCCAGCGAGCATGTCTGGACCGTGGCCCGGGCGGTCTTCGGCGCGGGCACCGCCGCGGCCGAGGACTGGGTCGCGGTGAGCCTCGGCGGGCTGTGGAGCGCCGGGGCTGCAGCGGTGCTGGCGCGCCTGCGGGAGCTCGTGCCGCCGACGGACGAGGCGCGCCGGGTGGTGGCCACGGAGCGCGGGTACTTCCAGAGCAATCGCCAGCGGATGCGGTATCCGGAGTTTCGAGCTCAGGGGCTGCCCATCGGGTCGGGCGCGGTGGAATCGGCCGCCAAACACCTCGTCCAGCAGCGGATGAAACGCCCCGGCTGCCGCTGGTCGGCCGCCGGAGGCCAATCGCTGGCCGTGCTCCGGGCCCACCACGCCACGCTCCATGCCCGGGCCGCCTAGGCCCCCAAACCCACAACTCTTGGTTACACCCCTTTGGCTGGGGTGTGCCCAGAACTTGTGCAACGGTCACATGGCAAATGTAACAAGCAGACTACCGGAAGGTGGCGCGGATCAGGTACGGTGCGCGCCATCCTGAGTGTGATCCGCCAGGGCGTGGCCACACCCCGGCGGATCTGAAAGGGCCCTCGAATGGAGTCGCCGAGCCTTCCCGACGCCATTGGCGCACCCGTCGATGCCTTCGTGCGCGATCGTCTCACCTGGGCCGTCAGCCACCGTGATGCGTATCTCGCCACCTTGGAGCCGGCCGGGTGTGACGGCCTCCACGGGCGATGGCGTGCGGTCGGGCGTGGCTCGGCTGCGGCGGGTGCTGGGGGATGGGGCGCGCTGGATCTGGACCGCTGCGGCCGTGCAGTTCGGCGAGCGCATTGAGATCGTCGACTGGTACCACGCCGCAGAGCATGTCTGGACCGTCGTCCGGGCGGTCTCTCGGGAAGACAGCCCGGCGGGGAGCGTCTGGGCGGAAGCAGCGTAGCCAAAATGTCACAAGTTCTGGGCGCACCCAGAACAATGGAATCGAAATTGCCAGTTATCTATTTCAAAGAGGGTAGAATGCGACGAGGCTCGATTTGACCGAACGCTTGACCATTACGCGTCGCGCAACATTTGCCGCTGCGCATCGCTTGTATCGCTCCGAATGGTCGGACGACCAAAACTCCGAAATCTTCGGTCCCTGCGCCAACCCGGGTGGTCATGGCCACAATTACGTGCTGGAAGTAACTATTGGCGGACTTCTGGATGCCGATACCGGGATGATCGCGGACCTCAAATGGCTCAAGCAGGTAATGGAGCGGCACGTCATCGATCTGGTCGATCATCGAAATTTGAATACGGACGTCGAGTTTCTCCGGGGACTTAATCCAACGGCCGAAAACCTGGCTTGCGCCTTCTGGCGCCGCCTCGTGGGAGCCGTGGCAGAGAAGGCTCAGCTCGTCCGAGTTGTGGTGATCGAGACCGAAAACAATCGTGCCAGCGTTGAGGAAATATGACGGTTGACAAGAGCAGGAAGCTGACTGGAAGCAATGGAGATGGATCTCGCGCGATTTCGCAATCGCTCGTCGAGGTAGGTAGGCTGGATGAGCGTCAGGAAGCACTCCAGCAATTGACCCGCATGATGCTTCAGACTCTGGGAGAGGATCCCGAGCGGGATGGACTTCTTGACACGCCTCGACGTGTGCAGGAGAGCCTGCAGTTCCTCACGAATGGATACGATGTAGATCCCGCCGATGTGGTAGGAGAGGCGCTCTTCAACGACAGTTACGATGAGATGGTGCTCGTTCGCGATATCGAGCTTTACAGCTTGTGCGAGCATCACATGCTGCCATTCTTCGGCAAGGCGCACATCGCCTACCTGCCCCGCGGAAGAGTCGTTGGACTGAGCAAGCTCGCTAGACTAGTGGACGTGTTTGCGCGCCGCCTGCAAGTCCAGGAGCGTCTCACGCGCCAAATTGCAGAGTCCATACAGGCTCTCCTTGACCCCGCTGGCGTGGGCGTGGTGATTCAGGCGAGCCATCTGTGCATGATGATGCGCGGAGTTCAGAAGCAAAACAGCAGCACGGTCACAAGCTGCCTACTGGGTGATTTTCGCGACGATCAACGCACCCGTACGGAGTTCCTGGAGCTCGTCCGCAGCTAGGGCTCCTGCGGGCTCAGGCGTTCGAGAGAATCTCGATGTTGGCGCCGGTCATTGGCCGAGATGCGTCGCTGGCTACAAAGACGATCGTTCGAGCGATGTCTTCAGGCGCCGCCAGCGCTCGCAGGCCGTGCCCGGCTTCGCGCAGCATCGCGGTCTCGACAGCGCCGGGGCTGACGGCATTCACGCGGATGTTGAATGGCTTGCCCTCCACGGCCAGAATGTCCGAGAGCGCGATGATGCCAGCCTTGGAGACGTTGTAAGCCGCAAGTCCCGGGAATTTCTCTGGCCCTCTGACCCCGCTAAGCGAGCCCAGATTGACGATGCTTCCGCCAGGAGGATCTTGTTGGCTCATCTGGTGGAAAGTCGCTCTCGAACAGAGATAGGCGCCACGGAGATTGACTGCCATAACGCGGTCCCACAGATCGGGCTCGAGATCCTGAATGGTTGCTCGGCCGAGCATCGCGGCGTTGTTGATCAGTATGTCTATCCGACCATGTTCGGCGACAGTCGAGCCGACCAGGCGTTGGACGAAGTCCGGGTCACTCACGTCTCCAACAATGCCCGTGAGTGAGGGGTGCTCGGCGGTGGCGAAACCTACTTCGGATTCGGTTCGCGCGCAGATGGACACGTATGCCCCAGCTTCCGCAAGCTGAATGGCTGTTGCCCGTCCAATTCCACGTCCGCCTCCGGTAACCATGGCTACTTTTCCGATGAGATCAGCCGTCATCTCTCCCTCTCTCTGATGGCATCGTAGAGGGAGCAGTAGCTGTCCACCATACGCCGCATACTGAAGTGCTCCTCGATTCGTTGTCGGCTGTTGCGTCGCTGGATGCGATCGAGCATCCGCACACGCAGCTGAAACTCGGCTCGATCATCCGGCGTTACCAGCCAACCGGTTTCACCGTCTTGCACGACTTCGACCAGACCGCCTCGACGATAGGCAACAACTGGCGTACCGGTTGCCTGCGCCTCAATACCCACCAGCCCGAACGGCTCGTCCCAGGTGGACGGCATCAACACTCCACGGGCGTGTGACATCAGCTCCAGTAAGTCAGAGCGCGATTGCGGGCCAATGTAGCTTGCTCCAGTGTGCCTTCCGATGACTCTACTAATCTCCTTGTCAATCCTCACGCGCGGGGCGATGGCACGATCGAAATACTCGCGGTCATATATCTCGCCGGCCAGGATGAGCGGCTGGTCCAGGGCCTCGGCGACATCGATGGCCTGATCCGGCCCTTTTTCTGGCGTGATGCGACCGGCAAACAACAGATACCGACCCGGCGCTTCTTGAAATGGCACCCTTTCCAGATCCAGCCCAGGATAGATGGATTGACGAACCTGGATTCCCCTCTCACGCCACTGCTTTGCGCTGGCCTGCGAAACGGCCACATACGTAGCCGACGCCTGGACCGCGTGAGCCGCCTCGGTCACATCATCGTCAAGTGGAGGTAGGTGCAGTGTGTGGACTACCGGTATTGGTAGATTGCTGAGCTGCAAGAAGCTTGGAGCATCGAACGCATGTCCGTGTGCAACGTCGATGCGGGAGGCGTTCGCCTCGAGCCAGATCCGAATTCTGTGGAAAGCAGCAACTTGCTCCACCGTGTCGGTGCGCGGCTTAGGATGGCTGAAGTCAGCGGGCTTGAGCAGATCGGCGTCGATACCGAGTTCAGGAATCTCCGCCCCCCGCACCAAAGATCCATCGGCAGCAAGGACGGTTACCTGATGTCCGGCGGACAGGAGTCCGTGTGCCAGGTCAGCGACCACTGCCTGCGCACCGCCGAGAGGCGTGCGTTCATCGTGGATCACTGAAACAAGAGGGGCGACGAGAGCGAGGTGCATGGGCCCGAGTCAGCGATTATCGCAGACTTCTGCTAGGCTTCGTTTCAGGAGCTACGTATCCAACGAAGGAGCCAATATGAGTGTCGATCTTGCCAGCAAAGTCTGCATTCCGTGCATGGGTGGCGTACCGCCGATGACCCGCGAGGAGATCGCTCCGCTTCTAGCTCAGGTGCCTGGCTGGGAAGTTCTGGACGATACGAAGCTCTATCGGTCCTTCACTTTCCCCGATTGGGTAGCTGCGCAAGCGTTCGTCGTTTCTGCCGGCGAGATCGCCGAGGAAGCCGGGCATCACCCAGACCTACTGCTACGTTGGGGCGAGGTTCGCGCGGAGATTTATACCCACAAGATCAAGGGACTTGCCGAAGCGGATTTCATCCTAGCAGCCAAGTTAAGTCGGCTGTACGAGCAGCAGTCAAGTTAGCGCTCAACACAGGTAGTCAGCGCTCTAGCGCTTTTTAGTGGCATTTCGTTAATGATCTCGGTAGCAGCCTCAGCCAAATCATTGCCTGGCGCTCGTCGAAAGGGCCTAAATCTCAGAGAACAAACAGAGCCTCGGCCACACTGGCCAAGGCTCTGTTTGCTTAATTTCCGGATCGCTTTGGAGACTAGCTCTCTGAGGTGATCTTGATCGCTCGCGGCTGGGAGTGCGCGGCCTTGGGCACATGTACCTTGAGCACACCGTCTCGATACGTCGCCTCGGCCTTCTCCGTATCGATTGCGGCGCCGAGCCGGAACGTTCGCCCCAACTTGGAGCTCTGCCACTCCTGGTGAACACTTCGGCTGCCTTCGGGGGCCGCTGAGCTCATTTCGCCCGAGACGGAGAGTACTCCATTCTCGGCCGTGATCTGAATGCTCTCGGTGTCAAGGCCAGGGACGAGCAGCCACACGTGGTAACCGTCCGCATCCTCCCAGACGTTCGCCTGTCCCATCGGGCGATTGTATGTGCCTGTGGGGCTGTAAGTTGATGGGGTAAAGCTCTGTGCGAAGAGTCGATCCATCGCGTCGCGGAGCGACACCATCGGTCGATCCATTGTCATGCTCTGTGGCATTGTCACTATTCCTTCCGCCCTTACGGCTTGCGGGATCACTTCCCGCACTTCGTACCTTCATTCTCGATTTCTAACGTTAGAAGGACATCAGAAAAACGTTAGGACTCGATCTGACGGACGTAGAGACTTTGTTAACGACGGTTGTTGCTCTGGAATGTCTCTTGCAACTGAGGCGTTAAGAGATTGCCTACCCGCGACGGCCGGGAGTTAACCTATGAGTTCCAAATCAGAACAGTCCGTTTACGTGGGTACCGCTGGTTGGTCTTATCCGCGCGGCGCGGGAGCCTGGGACGGCGTCTTCTATCCGCGCGGAATTGCGGATCGGGAGAAGCTCTCCTTCTATGCCCAGTACCTGGATGCAGTTGAGGTGAATTCGACGTTTTATCGACCTGTTGGCCCAGACACCACGCGAGCGTGGAGCGAACGGACCCCAGGAACTTTCCGGTTCAACGTAAAGCTCAATCAAAAGTTCACGCATCCGAAGATGTTCGAGGCCGCCACTGGCGAGGCGAAAGCCACAGACGAGACCGATGTGGCCGCTTTCAAGCGTGAGTCTCGAGCCGATCGCCTCAGCGGAAAAGCTCGGAGCGCTACTCGCGCAGTTCCCGGCCAGTTTTAAGTGCGAGCCGGCCAATCTGGAATATCTCGAGTCACTTATCCAGGAGTTTCGGGAATATCCGATGAGCGTCGAGCTTCGTCACAGAGGCTGGACCGAGAGCCCGGAGACCGCCGAGCTTTTCAGAGAGTACGACGTCTCGTGGACGATGATCGATGAGCCGAAGTTCAAAACGTCGATCCGCCATGTGCCTCTGACCAGTCGACTCGGCTACTTCCGATTCCATGGTCGCAATTTCAAAGACTGGTGGCATGGAGATCGTGAGTCTCGCTACGACTATCTCTATTCGCCCTCAGAACAGGCACATCTTCAAGAAGATGTGCGGCAAGTCGCTGAGAAAGCTGACCTTACATTCGTAGTCTACAACAATCACTTCGGTGGCAAAGCTATCGTGAACGCGATTGAGACCAAGCAGGCTTTGGGAGGCAGGATTCAGGCAGAGCTTCCGACTCCTCTCCTAGAGTTGAAGGAGCGATCCGTGGAGAAAGCCGAGAGCCGGGCACGCTGAGGTAACAGGCTGAGCAGTCGGGGCGCACGTCTGAGCACGAGCTCTCCGTAAGCTGGGGTTCAATCAGTTTCTCGACCCAGCGCGTCGATCTCTGCTCGCAATTCGGTCCACTTCCAGCTAGGGCTCAACCGGGCGGCGGTTCTGAACTCCTGACGGGCATTTCCGCGGTCACCCAGCTCCCGATAGGCACGGCCTAGATCGCGATGAAATCGCCAGTCGCCCATCTGGTATCTGGCGGCGCGCATGGCGGGATCCAGCGCCTCTCCCCAGGAGCCGCGCTCAATTTGGATCTGGGCCGTGCCCCACCACGCGTCGGCCGTGCGATCGTCAAGCCGAATGGCCTCGTCATAGTGCCGCTGAGCTTCTGCAGTGTTGCCGAGAGCTCGATACACATGTCCAACCTCGGCTATGCGCTGAGCCTGACCAGGGTCCAGCGCGTCGGCCTGCGCATAAAGGCTCAGGGCCGTCTCGGCATCGCCGTTGAGTAGGGCAATCCGGGCAGCAGCATCCTTCAACGCCGGTCGCGTGGGGGCAAGGGTGGACGCTTGCACGGCGAGCTCCAACGCATGGTCACGGGCGCCAGGGGCCGCGTTTCCGCGAGCGTCCATGAGCTCGTCCAACGCTCTAGCATGAAGGGCGAAGACGAATGGATTCACTGGAGCGGGCTCCAGCTCGCCGCTCGAGCTCTCGTCAGTGAGTCGCTCCAGCGTTGCGACGGCCTCCTCGAGGAGCTGCTCCACACCGGGTTCGCTGTCGAGAACTTCAGGCCGCGAGCTTTGATCTCGCGGCGCCGATTCTGCGCGTTGAAGGAGCAGCTCACCGAGCTCCGCGGCATAGTGCATTTGAGCTGGATACAGGAACGTTGCCTCTCGCTCCCGATTGATCGCCTCTCGCAGCTCCTCATTCGCGGCGTAAGCAATCGCTCGCTGGTGGGCGTGATCGGCTTGGAGGTGAAGCGCGAGTGATGGTAGGGCTAACAGCAATATACCGGTCAGGACACCCGCGAATATCGCTAGGGCGGAGTTCCATGACGGCGCCGTGTTTTCTCTCCTGGTGGATCCGGGGACGATACACCCATCACCGCTCCAAGGAGTATTGATATTAGCGTGAGCGACGTGACTGATGGGAAGCTGACGCTCGATTCAGCCAGAAAGGCGATGATCGCACCAGCCGCACCGGCCATGAGCATCGTGGCCCCGGGGCCCAAACTCGCTGGACTCTTGATCGCCTGGCGAATCCCTAGGATGAGCATCGCGGTCACCGCGAAAAACCCCGCTAATCCCGTTGTAAGTGTCGTATCCGCGATCGACAGATGAACCCGATCGAATCGCGTCGTCTCCAGACGAGCCTGAAGGGATGGCTCCAGCCACGGCTCCAGTAGACTGGCTTGTTGGTCAGGTCCCACCCCCAGGGTCAGATCCAAGGGGTGCGATTGCGCAGCATCGGACAAGCGCACGCTGCGCGGTGCGCCACAGATCCAGTCGTTCTGTCAGGGACGTGTCCGAGTGCGGTAGCGTGACTTGATCTATCTCTGAGCTGGCGCCTCGGAGCACACTGAGCACCAGTACGCCGATACCCACGATGAGGATCGCGGCCATCGCGCTGGCTGCTTCGCGCTTCCCCAGCCGACGGCCCCTGCGTGCCTCAATGATCAGATACGTGACCAGCAGGCCCAGCACGCAGCCAACAAGCGCCGCTCGCACCGACGTGAGCAGTAGGACACTTAGCTCGAGCACCAGCATGGCTGCTGCCATGACGGCCAGAAATCGGCCCTGAAGTCGCGCGTGGCCTTCCTGTTCCAGCGACTGTGCCAGAATCATCGCCATCGTGAGGGCAGCTACGATGGCGATGTAGCCACCGAGTGCCGTTGATGCGCCGAGCGTGCTGGTCACGCCGAGGGGCCGGCCGATCCAGCCAATCCAATCGAGGCCTGCGCGTTGGATGAGCCCGTAAAACAGCACTGGCAAACATCCGAAAACCATCGCCCAGACCAGACGCTGGAGCTGACTCGATGACCGCAGATACATCCAGGGACCGGCAGCCACACCCACAAGTGCGATGACGAGTACAAGGCCCGACTGCCGCTCATATGAGCCCCATACCCCTTCGGCTAAATTCGCTGAGCGAAATGCGGCGACGGCGACGATCAGAACCCATGCGAGTGCCAGCGCGGCAATTCCTCCGCGAACGACCCAACCCCTCAGGAACGCCAGGCCCACCGTCACCAGCGCCAGTGAGATGACCCCGAAAAATGACAGAAGCAGTAGCTTTGGGAGCTCGAACGCCTGATTGGCGCGCACATCGAACGTGCTAGGGATCAAGACCACCGGCGCAAGCCAGGTGAGCTCAGCAAGACGTCCCTGCCAGGGAGGAGCTAGAGCTGAATTCGAGGATGAGCTCAAAGCGATCGGTGGCTCACTCACCACAGCCGGGAATCGGCCGTACCGTTGGCCCTACGACATCGAACCCCACCGGGCCGGTGCGCGTGTAGGCCGTGTCATCACAGACCCAGACCGCGGCTTCTCTCCCCAAATTCGGCCACTCACAAAAACCACCCCAAGGACCAGCAGCGCGATCATCCCTCCGATGACGAGATGCACAAGAAGCTTCTGACCTACAAGGAATCCATGGGCGTGCTACCACGGTTCAGATGAAGGTATCTGCGTTGACGTTGCGGGCCCCTTCACTTGCAAGATGTGGTGATTCTGCAGGCGGCATATCGCCGGGCACGACCCACGAGATGTCAAAATGCCGGTCTGATCGGTAAAACGAGATCGGAACCTGGAAAGCTCCAAGTTCCGATCTGTGCAACAGTGAATTGCAGTGGCTGCCCGATTAGAGGTCCTTAGTAACCAGCTTGGTGTAGTACTGCCACACGCCGCCCACGCGAGGCGGGCTGTTGGGGTCAAGGAGCTCGGCAAATTGTGGTAGCTCATGGAGCTTAGCCCGCTCAGTCATCTCGGCGATGCGATCGTCCTCAATGTAGGGATGGTCTGCGCCCATCGCGGCAAAGGCGTAGTAATTGAACCGCGCCTGCTCTTCGATCTGCAGCATCATCATGACTGAGTCCTCCGGCGACTTGCCGGTGGTAGCGGCGCCATGACCGCGGAATAGCATGGCCGGTGACTTGCCCAGTAGGGTGGCTATCTCCATGCCCTCGGCATCGCTCTGGATCGTTTTCACGTGATCGTAGACCGGCAGCTCGTTCTTCACGAACTGAATGCCCTCCTGGCACATCGGGCGCAGCCGCTGGCGCAGGGTGGTCATGAGCACGACAAAGCGCGGATGTACGTGCGTCACTGAGAGCACATCCGGCCGAAGCTTATAGATGCACGAGTGCATCTTCACTTCGAAGCACTGTGTGGTGCCGGGGGGGCCATCGACCTTGAAGCCCTCGCGGTCGCAGACGATCATGTCCTCCGGGCGCATCTCCGAGAGCGCGTCCAGCGCGTAGCCGCGTCCTTTGACCACGAATTTGTCCGGGTCTGAGGGGACCCGCATGCTGGTGTGACCGAGCGAGGCGAGTACGCCACTCGCGAGGCCCATCGCAGCCAGAATTCTGTTAGCTACTGCTACCTCGTACTTGATATCATCGATTTCTGCCATTCCCCGTTAATCCTCCCCTTTGAAGTTACCCGCAGAGACGGCGGCATTATACGGCAGAAGCGTGGCGTGGGCGGCGTTGCTCGGCATCTGAGAAGGACGGACTTCATGCTTCGTATCGACGATTTGCACGTCTACTATCAGGGAGATCGTGGTCTGGTGCATGCGGTTCGGGGCGTCAGCTTCGAGGTTGCGCAGGGCGACTTCTTCACGTTACTTGGTCCGTCAGGATGCGGCAAGACGACCACGCTTCGGAGCGTAGCCGGGCTCGAGACACCGACTTCAGGTCGCATCACTATTGGCGACACGGTTGTGTTCGATAGCGACGGTGGCATCGACGTAAAGACGCCCAAGCGAGAGATCGCCATGGTGTTCCAGAGCTACGCAATCTGGCCGCACATGTCTGTGTTTGAAAACGTGGCATTCAGCCTTCGCCACGGTCGAAAAAAAACACCCAGCTCTGAGATCAAGCCCAAGGTTATGAATGCGCTCAGCCTTGTGCAGCTGCAGGACTACGCTGATCGGCCGGCCCCACAGCTCAGCGGCGGCCAGCAGCAGCGTGTTGCTCTTGCTCGCGCGGTTGCCTGCGAGCCGCAGCTCCTACTCCTGGATGAGCCGCTCAGTAACCTGGATGCTCGCCTTCGCGAGGAGATGCGGAACGAGCTTCGGGACTCGTCACGCGGCTCAATATGACCGCGCTTTACGTAACACACGATCAGGTCGAAGCGCTCTCGATGTCTGATCGGCTGATCGTCATGTCGGATGGAGCGATTATCCAGGAGGGTACGCCAGCCGACGTGTATCTGAATCCGAACAGTGAGTTCTCTGCGAACTTCCTGGGACGAGCAAACGTTGTTCGCGGAACAGTGAAAGAGCTGAGCTCAGATCGACAGGGCACCGTAGTGACCGCTGGGGGAACGCTCAACTGTATGATCCCATCAGTGGGCGGCTGATAACCTGGACGTGTTGATCGCATTCCGCCCAGAGGCCGTGACCATCGCTCGCCAGCAGATGGAAGGCATTAACGCGCTTCGAGGCGATGTGGTGAGCGTCACGTTCGTCGGCGATGCCGTGGAGTACGTCATTAACGTGGGCGGCATGGAGGTTCGCGTCAAAGGCGAGCCATTTGACGCCGCCACGGTTGGTGAGACTATTTGGCTCCGGGTGCCACCAACCCGATGCCTTGTGATCGCCGACGGCGCGAACGTTCCCGGTCGCCGCCTAAAGTCCGTTGGTAGTGCGGAGCCATATTCCGCACTACCAGTTCTCCCTAAGCGACAGTTGACCGAATTTGCTCAATAAACTTGAGCATGCCATCGACAGATTCATCGATGATTGAGCCGCCGGTCGGACTGAGGATGATTTCTGTTGCTTGACGCTGAATTGCGTGCGAGGCGGAAACAAAAACCCAGTGAGCAAAAGAAAAGCGGCGGGGCATCTGCCCCGCCGCTTTGTATCGCTCGACGAACCGGAACTACGACTGACCAACCAGCTTTCGTCTCTCCTCAGCATCCGCGCCGCCTTCGACGCCGCGCTGGTTGAGGATCGGGCTGTATTTGCTAGCCATACCTTGACGCTGGAAGCCCATCTGACCCATGCCCGTGCCGCCAACGTCGGCTGCGTTGCGCTCCTTAGCGAGATGCGCCGGGAACTCAGTCACCATGCCGTGGTAGACGTTCTCCTCAGGGTTTCGCCAGGTATTCATCGGGTCCTTGCCTTCCTCGACGAGCTTGATATTCTCCTCGAGCATCTGGCGGAACTGGATGATGCCGACGTCGGAATGGCCTAAATGCTCCGACTCGCGATCGGAGATTTCACCCTGTGTGATCCACGCGGCAACGTCCTGAGCGGAGTTGCTGTCAAGAATCTCCCAGCGCGGCTGACCCTCCTCGTTGAGCTCGATGACCGGCGGCGAGAAGAACGGGATGTCTTCGAAGCGCTGCTCCGGTTCATTCGCGTCCTTGTCGTGCGTCATGAACCACCAGTGGGCGGTGTGCGTGTCATCGATCGGCACGCGAATCTGCACTGCCGGCCCGGTCATCACCCACTTGGAGCGATCGAACCCGTCGCCGCCCTGGCGCAGGAAGTACGGGAAGATGATCGGGTGACCCTCAGACCAGGACGTGTCGGCCTCGGACCCGCCCTTCATGACGCGGCGCTTGTAAATGCCGTAGTCGAACCTGGTGAACCCAATCTTTTCATGGCGCCGGATCTTTCGATCGGACCCGGGCTCGCCACGCATCTCGAGGATGAAGTTCGACCAGTATCCGTGCAGCCACTCCAGATGCACTGGATCCAGCGAGTTCTCCTGGGCCTGCAGCCAGTTGCACGGGAGCACGGACATGCCGATATCGCGAACAACATTGTCGATCGCCAGGAAGTCCCAATTGGGGATCAGTGGTGCGGGCTGTGGCCCCATGTACGTGAAGATGAGCCCAGCCTTCACCTCAACCGGATATGCCTTGACCTTGACTCGGTCCTTGTAGCCGGAGTCGGGATCGACGGTCTCTTCGTAGGGCTGCTCGATGCACTGGCCGGTTTCGTCCATAACCCAGCCGTGATACGGGCATCGAAGTCCGGATTCCTCGGGGATCCCGTAAATCATGCCCATGCGGCGGTGCGGGCAGAGCGGATCGATGAGGCCGAACGTCCCGGAACGATCCTTGTACAGAACTAGATCCTCGCCAAGGAGGCGGATCTTCATCGTGTACTTGTCATTCATCTGCGACACGGCGGCCACAGGATGCCAGTAGCGGCGCATAAGCTCGCCGCATGGAGTTCCTGGGCCAACCTTTGAAACTCGCTCATTTTGTTCGACGCTGAGCATCGAGCCCTCCCACACCAGGGTGCCGCGGTTACCCGCGATCATCTCCAATTGTGCCATTCGCACACGATAATGTCGAGGGGCAGCGGGTGCGCCTCAAACTTGTGACAGGGTGGCTGGACGGGAGCGGAGTGATGGGTGATGGGAGGTGTCGTGGCTGAGCGGTAATGCGCGACACTCCGGAGAGATGGGAATGGCCTTCCGGGAAGCGCCCACGCTCGGAAGGGCGCTGAAAGGACCGCCGACGATGGACAGGTCAGCCTTCCCGCTATTGTTGCACCATCGATACCTTCGTGCGCGACCTCATTGCTTGGGCCACCCAGCATCGCGATGCCGATCTCGCTATGATCGAAACGGTGGTGCGCGACATCTGCGCGCGCTGGCACCGCAGCTCGTCGGCGGGATGATCAGCGTCACCCGACGCGACCTGATCCGGCCAGCAACGCGATCGGCCCGGTGCGCGGAGTGCGGCGCGCTTGGGCGCGTGCGCGGCTGGCGGCGACGGCAGTTGCAGACCACCTGTGGACCGATCCAGTGGGAGCGGCCTGGGCTCAGTGCTGGGCCTGCCCGGCAGTGCTGGAGTCCGACCGATCGCACGCTCGGCGTGCCGCCGCAGCAACGCAGCAGCACCAGCCTCCAGGCATGGCTGGTGTCCTGGGCACGCTGCTGCCCTTCGCCACGGCCGGTGCGCAGCTCGCCACGTTGACCGGCGTGCGGGTGAGTGCCGAGACGCTGCGCCGCCTCACCGAAGCCGCCGGCCAGGCGCTCGACGCCCAGCTCCAGGAGGACGCCGCCACGGTGGACCGGACCAAGGGCCGCGTCGGCCCAGTCGATCCGGCTCCGGACCAGCTGGTGGCGGAGACCGATGGCGTGCTGGTGCGCTATCGAGACGGGTGGCATGAGGTGAAACTGGCGGTGGTGGGCGGGTGGAACGCGGACCTGCCGCGCGAGCAGCAGCGCCTGCGTGCGCCGAGCTACGTAGCGGCGCGCGCCGGACGGGATGCATGGGGTCGGCGCTGGGGCGCGGAGGTGGCGCGCCGCGGCGGGTTGGAGGAAGTCAGCTACGCGGGCAGTGGCGTGAGCCCGGGCATCGCCACGCTGCGGCGGGTGCTGGTGCTGGGGGACGGGGCGCGCTGGATCTGGACCGCCGCGGCGGAGCACTTCGGGGAGCGGATGAGATCGTTGACTGGTACCACGCCAGTGAGCACCTCTGGACGGTGGCGCGGGCGGTCTACGGCGAGGGGACGACGGCGGCGACGGCCTGGGCGGAGGCGAGTCTCACGGTGCTGTACGAGCAGGGCGCCGCGCGGTTCCTGGAGCGCCTGCACGATCTGACGCCCGCGACGGAGGCGGCCCGGGCGACGGTGGCCACCGAGCGCGGGTACTTCCAGACCAATCGGGCACGGATGGCCTACCCGGCGTTTCGGCCACCGGCTATCCGATCGGCTCGGGCGCGGTGGAATCGAGCGCGAAGCATGTCATCCAGCAGCGGATGAAGCGTGCCGGCTGCCGCTGGTCCGAGCGCGGCGGGCAGGCGCTGGCCGTCTTGTGTGCCCACCATGCCACCGCCACCGCCACATAACCAAATACTCAAGTTTGGGTGAACCGCGTGGCAGCAACAGGCCGTGGCTTCGTGCCACGGCCTGTTAGAGGTAATCGAGAACTGAAGCTAGACGGTGCTAGCCTCCGCTTCCTGGAGCTTGATCTCAATGGATTCCATAGGTTTCACGCTGCCGCGCCGATCCAGGATCGGGCTGTACTTGGTCGCGGCGCCCTGGCGTGCCAGCGTATCCGCGTATCGCGGCCCGTGACTCGTCTCGGTGCGCATCCACAGATACTGGTTCTTCTCCGGATCGCGGAAGGTGTTCATCGGGTCCTTGCCTTCTTCGACGAGCTTGATGTTCTCCTCGAGCATCTGGCGGAACTGGATGATGCCAATGTCGGAGTGACCGAGGTGCTCACCGGAGCGATCCGAGATCCTACCCTGGGTGATCCAGGCCGCGGGGTCCTGCGCAGAGTTGCTGTCCAATAGCTCCCAACGCGGTTGGTCATTCTCGTCGAGCTGCGGTACAGGAACCGAATAGAACGGAATGTCTTCCGGTCGCTGGACCTCCTCACCTTCTACCATTGGGTAGCTGGCCACGTACCAGTGCGCCGTGTTGTAGTCATCGATCGGAGTGCGGATCTGGAACGCCGGGCCCATTAGGCCGAAGGCATCCGGGGCGCCATCACCTGAGCCGCCCTGACGGAGCATGTTGGGGAAGACGATGGGATGTCCGTCTTTCCAGGCGGTGTCCTCCTTGCTTCCGCCCTCAACGACGCGGCGCTTGTACATGCCGTACTCAAAAGCGTCGAAGCCGATCTCCGTATGCTTCTTGGCACGGAGCGGAGGACGATCCTCGCCCAGCATTTCAACGATAAAGTTGGTCCAGACTGAGTGCAGCCACTCAAGATGGACAGGATCCAGCGAGTTCTCCTGGCACTGGAGCCAGTTGCAATCAAGATGGGCGTAGCCAATGTCACGTACGACGCCATCCTTCGTGAAGACGTCCCAGCGGGGCAGAAGCGGAGCCGGCGAAGGCCCCATGTAGGTGAAAAGCAGTCCCGCCATCTCCTGGATCGGGTAGGCCTTGACCTTGATCTTGTCCTTGTAGCCGGCGTCAAGATCTACGGTCTCTTCATATGGCTGCTCGATGCACTGGCCGGTCTCGTCCATGATCCAGCCGTGGTAAGGACAACGCAGGCCAGACTCTTCTGGAATGCCGTAGATCATTCCCATGCGCCGATGCGGGCACAGCGGATCGATGAGGCCGTATGTACCAGAGCGATCTTTGTAAAGGACGAGGTCCTCGCCCAAGATGCGGATCTTCATCGTGTATTTGTCGTTCATC
Organism: uncultured Chloroflexia bacterium; assembly: GCA_963765765.1. Classification (GTDB taxonomy): domain Bacteria; phylum Chloroflexota; class UBA6077; order UBA6077; family JACCZL01; genus CAVXYC01. The sequence continues at coordinate 23,761 of CAVXYC010000008.1, forward strand.
TGCGAAGCAGCGGCCACCGGATGCCAGTAACGGCGCATAAGCTCGCCGCACGGCGTTCCAGGACCTACTCGCGCGAGACGATCATTCTGCTCAACACTCAGCATGTCTGGCTCCTTACGTTGTCTAATAGATAACGATCGCGGGAGGCATTGTCAACTCTGCAGCCGCAAGTGGACATAAGAGTCCACGCCCCGGCAAGCGCCAGTCCCTTAGGTCCTCTGTGTTCCTTCGGACAGGCTGATGGCCTCCTTCATGACCTCGGAGCTCCGCAGGCTATCGCGCAACCTCTCGTCGGTGATCTTGCTCACGGTTCCCTGGAGTAGGCCCAGAGCTTTCTCCGCCTCCTGTTGTGATGCGTCAGCCTGGCCAAGGTCGGCGAACACTCGCGACAGGCCGAGATGGAGCCGCCAGCGCGCAGGCTGGGCGTGCCAGGCTGTCGCTTGCTCTAGCCCTGCGCTGAGAACCTGGACGCCCTCGTCCGATCGTCCCAGTCGCGACAGCGCTAGCCCTGCAACGTAAGCGATGTCCAGCCCCCACACTTCCATGCCCCGGGCGTTGCTCATCACGTGATTCGCCAGGTCATACGCTTGTTGAAACTGGCCGCGTTGGAGTGCCAAACGGGCCATCTCGATGCTCGCGGCGAACGTGCCCATGTCGAATCCCGACCCGAGCTCGAGTGCCCGCCCAAGGAATGATGATCCTTCCTCCCGCTCCGAGGACTGGCAGAGCGTTCCACCGAGCTCGGAATAGCCCAGGGCAATCCAGATCGTTGCCTGTAGTGATGTCGCGACGCGGACAAGCTCGCGATGGTGAATAACTGCGTCGTCGAGCAGCTCGCATGCCCGGTAAACACGCCCGAGCTGCCAGTGTCCCATGCACTGCCACTCGAGGTGCGAGATCCGCTGCGCTATCGCGAGTCCTTCACGACCATGGTCCAGGGCTAGCTGGAACTCGCCAAACGGCTCGGCAGCCTCGGCAATGCAGCTATGGGCGAACGAAATCCCGCTGACGGAACCCATCTCCGTCCAGGTGCTCAGGGCGTACTGCACCCATTCCAGGCCGGGCAGCATAATCGCCCATAATTGACACGCTGATTCCATGCAGGGCCGCGCACGACGCCTCAGTCCAGCGATCGCCGGTCGCGCGTAGACGAACCATGGCCTCGTGGCTGTATTCCACGGCCGCATGCGTGTGGCCGAAGACAAAGCTGGCCATGCCAAGAAGATCGAGCGTCTGGGCTTCGCCATCGTCGTCATTGAGTGAGCGGAAGATCGCGAGTGCCGCTTCGAGCTGGTCGCGGGTGCTGGCTTCACGATTCAGGTTCAGCAAAACGGTGGCAACTCGCACGTGAGCCTGAGCCAGCTCGCGCGGAGTGTTGGCGCGGCTGGCGATCTGAACGGCCGTTTGGGCCAGTCGCAAGCCCTCTTCATAGTCACGGTGTCCCGACCAAAGCATGGCCAGAGATCCCACGATCTGTGCTTCCGCAACTGCGTCGTTCAGCTCCGCGGCGAGCGCTCGTGCGGCCTCGAGATCTGTCTGCGCCGCCTCGAAATCCCCGAGGTCCTTTGTCACCTCAGCGCGTTGTCGCAGCACCCGCATGCGCAGCTCCGCGGGGCGAGTCACCCGCTCCAGAAGATCGATGGCCGCGCTGAGATGAGTAAGCGCCTCGCGATTGGCGAATGCCGAGCGAGCGACTTCGGCAGCCGCCAGAGTGTGCTCGAGCGCTTGATCCCATTCCTCAGCTCGTTCGTAATGAAAAGCCAGGATCGGCCGAAGTGTCTCCAGTCGGTCAACATACAACTCCGTGAGCGCCTCTGCCACAAGATTGTGCAGCTCTCGGCGGCGACGCAGTAGCAACGTGCTGTAGGTGGCCTCCTGAACAAGGATGTGCTTGAAGCCGTACTCACGCTCTGGGATAGTGGCCAGCTCGCGAACCAGGTCGGCACGCTGTGCCTGGACCAGGTGTTCGTCAAGCGCGGCATCCTCTGCTATGCGGCTCAATACGCGATGGCCGAATTGACGACCAATGACCGATGCCGTTTGAAGTGCCACGCGCGCTTCCCCCAGCCGATCCAGGCGGGCGATTATCAGGCCCTGGAGTGTGTCGGGAATCTCCAGATGCTTGAGATCCACGGCTCCGTCTTCCCCGGACGAGCCGACCACTCCGCGTTCCTGGAGGGTGCGAATCAACTCTTCGAGCCATAGAGGTGTACCCGCTGCTCGGTCCAGCAGTGAGTGGACAGAATCCGGAAGCTGGGTGGCGCCGAGAAGTCCCGAGGCTAGCTCCCTGGCAGCGTCACTCGTCAGCGGCTGCAGGTTGATCTCGGTGTATCGATGCGGCAGGTAACGCGCCGCGTGCTCACGTAGCTGCCAGATAGGCGCATCGCGCTCCGGCCGAAACATAAGACACAACATTATTGGCACTCGTTCGGTGACGATAAGCAAGTCGGTAAGAAGCTGCACCGAGCTTGGATCCGCCCAGTGGAGATCATCAATCTCTACCACTGCGGGACGATTGCCCATCGCCTCCTCCAGCAGCCTCTGGACGACTGCCAGGCCCACCTGGGCAGCCTCGGCTGCGCTGATCTCGGCGTCGGTGGGCTCCGTTGCCGCGCTGGCGAGGCCTAGCACTCGCGCGACCAACGGTCGTTTGTCCCCGAATCCCAGGGCGTCACTCCTGCTCAGTATCTCCTCGTCCGGATTCGCCTGAGGCACTTCCATTTGAGCGCACAGCTGCGCCAGAACAGAGCGGGTTACGGAATGACTCGAAGTATCCAGATGAGCCAGAGCGGCGGCTCGCCACCATGTGAGGTCGCCCGAGGCTGCCCGCGCTTCGGAGACCAGTCGGGACTTGCCGAGCCCGGGGTCGCCGATGATGGCCAGGACCTGGCCACGCCCACGACGCAAATCGGTCAATCGATTCAGGAACGTCTCCATCTCGTCCGTTCGTCCCACGAAAGGACTGGAGTGGCCAAGCTCGGAGCTCACGGGGGCGGAGTCATTCTGAACTATCCACCCAGGTATAGGCTCGGCTTTGCCCTTCAAAAACAGCGGCTCAACTGGCGTGAGCGACATCGTCCGTCGAACGTGTCGCTTTGCGTTGGGCCCGATTATCACCGTGCCTGGCTCCGTGGCACTCTGCAGGCGGGCGGCAACGTTTACGGCGTCGCCGATGGCCGTGTATTCGCGGACGCCATTGACGTCCCGCAGTCCCGTTACCACCTCGCCGGACTCGATGCCGATTCGCAGCGCCAGGCGAAAGCCTCGGCGCGGCTCGATCTCGGCATTGAAGCGCTCCAGCGCGCGCTGCATGGCCAGTGCCGCGCGGGTGGCGCGCAATGGATCGTCCTCGTGCGCCATGGGAGCCCCAAACAGGACCATGACCGCGTCGCCGATGAATTTGTCGACAACTCCGCCCAGCGAGGTTGACTCAGTCACCAATCGTCGAAAGCACTCGGTCGTCAAATCCCGAACATCTTCGGCATCCAGCCGTTCGGAGAGCGACGTGAATCCGACGATGTCGGCAAAGAGAATGGTGACCGGACGCCGTTCTTCGGAAAGGAGATAGTTCCCGTCGGGCTCGATCTCCTGACGAGCAGGTGATCGGATTGCAGAGTCGGAAGGGGTGGTTGACGTGAGTGAGGCGCCGCACTCGCCGCAGAATCGGTCTCCCGGGTCGTTGACGGTACCGCACCGCTGACAGACTTGAGACAACGACGCGCCACATGCGCGACAGAACTTGCGCGTGGCAGCATTCTCAGATCCACAAGCTGGGCAATTCATGTGCGTCACTCAGCATGCCAGTGTAGCAGGCATCTCCTTGTCTTTAGCCCAACTGACTCACGTTAGTTCCATGATTTTTGACTGGCCATTCCGAATTGGCATGGAAGCTGCGCGTTCCGCGTTATTCATCCGCGATAGGAGCCATCAGGAGGAATGGATATGATGACCCCCGTTCCGTATTCACGGCCCCCTCGTGCGCGGCTTTCTCTGCGAGTAGCCCCTTGGCGAGCGATTGTTACAGTTGCAATTGCGCTCGTGCTTGCCTTGGGGGCCGTGCCTCGGCCAGCCAGTGCAGCTCCGTCGTCTCAGGCCGTCATGAGTCCTTCCGGCTTGCGCGATACGCTGAACTTCCTGGGTCAGGAGCACGTCTACCTGACCAGTGCCGCGCTGGAGCATCTGCTCCACGGCGATACCGTGGCCTACGACGCATCGCTGACGCGGCTGCGTGACAACTCCGGTCGACTCAGTGAAATCATCGGGTCGATCTACGGTTCGGATGCGGAGTCGACATTCCGTCAGCTCTGGCAGGCTCACTACGACGGCTTCCTGGACTACGCTCTGGGGGCTTCCAAGAAGGATGAATCCATAAGGGTTGCGGCGAAGGCCGCTCTGGACGCTAATCGCAACGATATCGGCGCCTTCTTCGCATCGCAAAATCCGTATCTCAGGTCCGCTGATGTGTCGGCAACTCTCAGAGAGAACGTCAACGAGATGACCGGCGCGATCGATGCGATGGCTGACCAGAATTGGGGCCAGGCGTTCTCGCTTACTCATCTGGCCGCTCATCAGTCTGCCGAGATCGTCGACCCTATTGCCGACGCCATTGCCCAGCAGTTCCCTGAGAACATGGATGGTGGTGTGACGGGACCCGCGTCCGAGATGAGCGCAGCGTTCACGCGTCTCATGCAGGAGCATGTGTTCCTCGCTTCGAGGACGACAACTGCTCTTGCGCTCGACAATATGCCGAAGGCGATGGCGAGCATTTCCTCGGCCGAGTCCAACACTCGTGAGCTCGGTGCGCTCATCGGCAAGACGTACAGCGAAGAGGTCGGCCAGCAGTTCGTTTCGCTCTGGAATCAGCACCTGAACGCCTACGCCGACTACACTCGCGCTGAGCTCAATGGCGATACGGACTCGATGGAATCGGCCCGGCAATTCCTGGGCGGCTGGGTGACTAATACGAGCAATCTGCTCACCTCAGCGAATCCATTCTTTAGTCATTCATCCGTTGCTGGTCTGCTGAGCGACCACGTGGCGATGACCTTGAGCGGCATCGATGCCCAAGTTGCTCGCGATTGGCCGGCCGCGTACGCAGGTCTTCAGATGGGCTCGCACCAATCGATTGATCTGGCCAACGTGATAGACCGGCGGAATCGTCGACGCTTTCGGCGAGCAGTCTGGCGCGCAGATTCTGCCTCCCGCGACTTCCCCGCAGGCGCAGCCCGCACCCGTCCAGCTTCCGCGACGGTAATCTCCAGTACTCGCTAATGCAAAAGGATCAGCCCACTCGGGGTGATCCTTTTGCATCCCCTGGACCGCCGCAGTCCAAGGGCGGCTAGTACGATCTCGGCATACCCAGTACGTGTTGACCGATGTAGGCCAGCACGAGGTTGTTGCTGATTGGCGCCACGATAAACAGGCGGGCCTCGCGGAATTTGCGCTCGATGTCGTATTCGTGCGCCAGGCCGTAGCCGCCATGGGCCGTCATGCAGGCGTTGGCGGCTTCCCAGGCAGCTTCCGAGGCGAGCAGCTTGGCCATATTGGCGTCGGCGCCGCACTTCTTGCCGCTATCAAAAAGCTCAGCAGCACGGAAACGTACCAGGTCTGCAGCCTCGACGTGTGCATAGGCCAGTGAAATCGGAAACTGCACGCCCTGGTTCGCTCCAATGGGGCGCCCGAAGACCTCGCGCTTGGACACGTATTGAGATGATCGATCGATGAACCATCGACCATCGCCTACCGACTCGCCGGCGATGAGAATGCGCTCCGCATTCCAACCATCAATGATGTAGCGAAAGCCCATGCCCTCTTCGCCGATGAGGTTCTCCGCCGGGACTTCCAGATCAGTGATAAAGAGCTCATTGGTCTCGTGATTGATCATCATGTCCAGCGGACGAACCTCAATCGCATTGCCGGCCTCGCGGAGGTCCACTACAAACACGGAAAGGCCTCGGGTTTTGTCCGTGAGTTCATCGTACGGCGTGGTTCGCGCCAGCAGGAGCATCAGATCGGAATGTTGTACCCGCGAGATAAAGACTTTCTGACCGTTGATCAGGTATGTATCGCCGTGACGCACCGCCGTCGTCTGGATCCTTGTGGACTCAGATCCGGCGTTCGGTTCCGTCACGCCAAACGCTTGCATGCGGACTTCCCCTGCCGCGATGCCTGGTAGCCAGCGTTGCTTTTGTTCGGTAGAACCGTGCTTGAGTAGCGCGCCCATAATGTACATTTGCGCGTGACAGGCCGCGGAGTTGCCACCGGCCCGATTGATCGTCTCCAGGATGATCGACGCCTCGGTGATACCTAGCCCAGCTCCACCGTATTCCTCAGGGATGAGCGCTGCGAGCCAGCCCGCTTCGGTCAGTGACCGAACGAACGCATCCGGATAAGCCTGGTTCTTGTCCACTTCGCGCCAGTAGGCGTCCGGGTAATCGCGGCAGATTTCACGAACGGCGCCGCGAATGGCCTCCTGTTCAGCACTGAGCTCAATGGGCATGGCGGAAGCCTCCGATGCTATTTAGTCGCGTCCGCGCGGCGGTGCCGGTCGATGCGAAGCGAGCGCAGCGGCGGCGCCAATTGCCGCCAGCACGGCGAAGACGAGCGCGACTGATGAATAGCTGTTCGTCAAATCGTATCCTAGTCCGCCAATGACTGGACCGCTCGCGCTTGCGCCAATGACGAACGGGCGAGAAAGTCCTCGAATCCCGCCGACTGAGCGTCTCCCAAAGTAGTCGGCCCAGACCAGCGCATCGAGCGCCCTCCTTGCCACCATTGGCAACTCCGTACACGAGAGAGAACATGAGTGCAGGAACGTCCCAGTGAATGTGGGGCACGACGAGTGCTGACAGGGACATCAAGCCAAATGAAAAGGCGAGCGCTCTATTGGAGGGCACGCGCTCGGCCAGCCGCCCCCAGCCAATGCTGCCGATTGCCCAGGTCAGTCCGTAGAAACTAACGGCAAGCGCTGCTACGGAGGCCGAGACCCCATTCGATTCGAGCAGTGCTGCCTGGTGGATGGTAAGTCCAGAGATCGACGCCTGTCCTAGCGCATTGGCGATGACTAGCAGCCAGAACGCTCTGGAATGCGCCGCTTGATTCACGGTCCATGCCGGATCCTTTGACGCGCTGACCTCCGTCGCGCGAAATTGCCGCGCAGGGTCACCGTCAGGCAGAAGTCCCATGTCCTCCGGCTTGCGTCGCAGGAAAATGGCCGCTGAAACTGCCAGAAGTAGCCCAGTGCCTCCGCCAAGAATGAGCCAGGCTGATCGCCAACCGGTTGTGGTGATGATGGACTGTGCGACCGGGACAAGGAGCACAACGCCAACGGCATTACCGGCCATGGCGATGCCCAACGCGCGGCCGCGTTGCCGAACGAACCAGTTGGACACCGACGTACTGACGGCAACGTTTAGCGCACCCATGTCTATGGCACGGGCCAGTCCAAAGGCGATGAGAAAGGGAATCGGCTCGGTCACCGTGGACACGACGCTCAATGATGCGCCAATTCCCAGACCGCAGAGTGTGAGCACTAATCGCGCACCAAATCGGTCAGCCAAGGAACCGAAGAACGGGGCCACGAGCGCTCCCGTCAGCGTGCCCACGCTCAAACCAGCAGCGAGTAGCGTACGTGGCCACTCGAGGTCGCGCGCCATGGGCTGGAGAAAGATTGAGAAGCCAGCGCCACCTGTAAATGTGGCGGCAAACATGGCCGTGACGCCTACGGAAACAACAACCCAGCCGTAGAAGAGCATGGGTGCTCGAGGCTCGGCGGATGGGAAGCTCACGACGGGATTGTTGGAGACGGGTTCGTCAACTGTCAACCGTATACTTGCCAGACGGAAGGATCGGAATTGTGAGTGGATCGCAGGTCCACGCCGTGGTCGGAATTGACTTGGGCGGCACGAAGATTGCCGCCGCGGTCGTCACCGCCGATGGCGCGCTGCATGAGCGCGAGCTCGTGCCCACCGAAGCAGACGGAGGACGAGATCACGTCATTGCCCGGCTGGTAGATGTCGTGATCTCGCTTAAGGGACGCACCTCGTACACCGTGGAAGCGATTGGCATTGGTGCTCCTGCGCCTCTAAGCCCATCTCAGGGCATCATCTGGGAAGCTCCCAATATGCCGGGGTGGGAGCGAGCGCCCATCAAGGCGCTCCTGCAAGCTCAGCTCGGGCTGCCTGTTGCGCTCGAGAACGATGCACGCGCCGCCGCGTTGGCTGAGGCTCGCGTAGGCGCTGGGCGGGGTGCGTCCAGCATGCTTTATGTCACCGTTGGGACGGGCATAGGCGGCGGGTTGCTTCAAAACGGCCGGCTGCTCCGGGGGGCCTCTGAGACCGCGGGCGAGGTGGGACATATAGTGATGAACCCGGATGGCCCTCTTTGTGGCTGTGGCAACTACGGCTGCCTCGAGCAGTACGCCGCGGGCCCGGCGATTGAGAGGCGCGCGGCTGAGCTGCTGCGCGACGGTGCCGCAAGTCAGCTCCGCGGAATTCCCGCGGAACCGCCTCACGGGGGAGCGGGTGGCTGAGGCCGCCAGAGACGGTGACCCCGTGGGACTACGAGCCTTTCAGGAAGCTGGAACCTGGCTTGGTGCGGGGATTGCATCAATGGTCAACGTATTCAATCCTGAAGTCGTTGTCGTTGGTGGAGGGGTTTCCCAGACTGGTGAGCTACTGATGAGCTCAGTACGCAGCAGTGTGCGACACCACAGTCTGAGTCGGCCCTTTGACATTCTGAGTATCAAGCTGGCAATGCTTGGGACCGACGCGGGCATCCTGGGTGCTGGCATGGCGGCGTTGGATACCCTGGTTGTGGAGGCCGGGCCGTAAGGCCCAGGCCACAATTCGAAGCAGTCACGGCGGACTCTAGACGCTACGCTTGCGCCGTTCACTGTAATAGAATATGCGCGTGAGAGGGGGGCGCCTCCCTTGTTAGGCGATTGGTCGCAGGAGGATGGACAATGACTTACGTAATCGCTGAGCCGTGTGTCGATGTAAAGAACAAGTCTTGCGTCGACGTGTGCCCAGTGTCTTGTATCTACATTGAGGACGAGGCTGCCGACCGCACGCTCTTCATCAATCCAGATGAGTGCATCGAGTGCGGCGCATGCGAGCCAGAATGTCCGGTGAGTGCCATCTTCCACGATAGCGCCATCCCGGCTGAGTGGGCCGAGTACACGGATCTCAACCGCGAGTGGTTCGAAGACAAAGAGAAAGTCCGGGCTCGCATCAACGAGATGAAGCCCGCGTAGCTTTCATCATTCTAGTAATCTAAAAGATGGACGGCGCCACGGCGCCGTCCTTCTTTTGTTGTGCTGGCGTGAAGCGCCGACTAGTTGGGAAGGTCGAGCGGGGTGGCCTGCTTATCCTGCTTCTCCGCTGTGAGCACGATGTACGCCAGGCTCTCCACCACGGCGTCTCGCAGCCTGCGCAGGTAATCCAGTTGTGATCCTCGCGGTTCGGCGCCTACTGTCCAGGTCGCGATACCCACGAGCAACGCGATGCCACAGTCATCAGCGTACCCCGCTGACCTGAAGGTCTGGACGGATCCCCAGCACCCCAGGCGCGGGTTCAAGTCTCCATCGGGGCGTCGCTGCGGCGCGTAATAATCGACCACCGTTTCAGTGATACGGGTCGTGAGGTAGGACCACGCGTGCGAGCAATGCGGCTCTCGTAGGCCCAGGTCGGCGCAAGTGACGAGCGTATCGTCCATTAGCGCCCACACATGAACGAGCTCCGTATCAGGCTCCAAGGGGACACGTTGGTTGATGGGACCGACGCGAACCGTAAATGTGCGACCGCCGATCCGTACGCGCTGCGAAACGGCGAATTGCGGAGAATACGGCAGCGGATACCTGCCGGCCCTCCGTGGCGGGGCGGTATGCGTGAAGTGACTCTGAGTCAGAGAACGACATAGTGAAAGTGTACTTAGGGATTAATTGAGCCGAGGAAGTAGAGGCGCAACGTCAAGCTAGTAATCGCGCTCGCCGCTGCGAATATTTGCGATTGGCGTTACGATATGGTCCA
>CAVXYC010000009.1:0-20499 GCA_963765765.1 uncultured Chloroflexia bacterium
CGCTCGGCGCCATGACGGTGGCACGCAATGCGGATGGACGACTCCAGGTGTTCAGTCGCCTGGGACTCATGTCCAGCGGCGTAGTCTGGAGCATCGCTCAGCAATCCGCTAACGGCGCTACCTGGGATGCCTGGAGCAATCTCGGCGTCGCCACCCGGCGGCGTATCGGCGCACCTGCTCGTCAGCGCACAAAACGCGGACGGTCGACTGGAGCTTTTTGCGCTGGGACAATCGGCCGAAGTCTGGCACACCTGGCAGCTCACCCCTTCGGATACCGCCTGGTCCGCCTGGGAGTCACTCGGCTCGCCCGCGGGCACATTGATCATTCGCTTAGGAATTGGTCGAAACTCAGACGGAAGGCTGGAGCTATTCGGGCTCTCCACCGATGGTGAGCTCTGGAACATCTGGCAGACCGCGGCTAACGCTGGCTGGGATGCCTGGAACGCGCTCGGCTCTCCGGTCGGCGACCAACCTGGGTGTGTTGACGGTGGGCGAAAATGCCGACGGTCGGTTGGAAGTCTTCGCTGTCGCGGACGGCGATGCCCTCTGGCACCTCTGGCAGGACCCCGCGTCCGCCACAGCGTGGAGCACCTGGGACAGCCTCGGCACGCCTGGCTCGGGTTTTCTTGATGACCTGGCGGTCGCTCAGAACTCGGACGGCCGATTGGAAGTGTTTGCCGTTCTGAACGACGACGCGCTCTGGCATATCTGGCAGGATCCAGCCTCGCCCAACTACTGGAGCGGCTGGGACTCGCTGGGCGGGGAGCCTGATGGCGCCGCCGCCGTGGCACGCCACCTCGATGGTCGGCTGGACGCCTTTGCCGTCGCTCGGGCGGCATCAGGCCCCAAGCCGCTTTACCATCGCGCCCAGACCGCACCCAATAGCGACTGGGGTCCAAATCCTGATTGGCAGCTTACCGCCCTCACCGCCAGCACCACTGCTTTATTCCGATGCTCAGACGGCTCCGTCTTTGCCCGCACGCAGACTGAGCTTCTGCGTAGCACCGATCAAGGCGATACCTGGACACCCATCAACTTGCCTCCCGGCGCGGGGAAGGTGGCAGTGGATGCCGCCGACTCCAACATCATCTACGCCGGCGGTACCGGTGGGCTGTTCAAAACGACCAATCAGGGATCCACCTGGAATCTCGTCTACACCGACTTGCCCCAGACCAAGGTCCTCGCCGTGGCGGTGAGCGAGGCAAATCACCTCATCGTTTACGCAGCGGTGAGCCCGACTGGCACCGATATCGATAATCTGCGTTCGTTGGACGGTGGCGCCATCTGGACGGGCATCGGCGGCCCGTTTCCCAGCGCCACCTGCATCTGGGGCGTCAATCTCCTCTTTCCACATCCGACGAATCAGATGCATGTATTCAAAGCGTCAAATTGCTACGCCGGTCGAGTCGTTCCTTCGGGCGATCCGCTGCAGCTCAGCACCGCCCAGGGTTCCGGCTGGGCCACCATCCTTCAGCAGTCCACCTTGTTTCCGTCGCGCATGGTCGGTGGAAAAGGCATCGAGCCGACGCGCTTTTACGTGACCGCCCATCGTGGCGCCGCGCCGGGGGCGGGCGACTCTATGCCACCAAGGACAGTGGCGCCAACTGGTCGGTCGGCATCGACATTGCCAGCGGCCCAGCGATCTTCGGCCTCGAGTACGAGCCGAATTCGCCTCTGCGGGTGTATGCCGCCCTCACCAGTGGGGAAGCGCGCACGTCGTCTGACGCCGGCTTCTCCTGGACCCAGCTCGGATCCAGCGGCCTCGGCCGCGCCGAAGCGCTTCTCCGCAGCGGCTCGTATTTGTTTCTGGCCAGCGATACGGGGGTGTGGAGGTACCCGTTGGCGTAGAGGCGAAGGGTTCCGGATTGTGCGTTTCGCCGTTCACATGGCATTGCACTGGGTCTCCCGCTCTGCAGTCGCAGCGAAGGATCTTCCCCGCCGGAGTGCTTGATACCGGTCGGAAGATCCTTCGCTGCGATCAGGATGACAGGAGGCAGGAACCGCGGCGGCTCATCGGTAGTGCGCGGCTCTGATTGTCAGGTCGACGGCGGAAACACCGCATCCATAAACGCCTTCCACCGCTCGCTATCGCGCCGCACCGCCTCTTCGGCGCCCTCACCGAAGAGATAAAAGCCGAGACCCACATAGGTGGTGTCACCTGCTCCGTGCGTGGTGAGCGACGCGATGCCGCTGGCTGGCTGAGTCAGGCGGATATGCACGTTGCGCATGGTGCCGCTTGCCCGCGTCCTTTCCACAGTGCCCTCGAAAGGCGGCACGTCGGCTGACGGCGCGGAAACACGTGCGCCCTCCTTGACGGATGTCAGCCCGAGCGGGGCACTCACCGCGGCCCATGCCTCCGTCTCTGACATGCTTGTGGGTCGCATCTGCTGCATCGTGAATGCCGGCAGGCCACGGTAATGCGTGAGGACGAGTCGAAGAATGTCGAAGAATGGCCGCCAGCCCGTGTCCATGGTTTCTGAGCTGATCGTCCCACTCATCGCTGCTGGTGAACAGACTGGAGACGATTCGGACCCTGCACATCCCGCCCGAGATGGCTTCCACTACGTGCTCTGTGGCCAATGGCGGCGCTGGGGGATTCCAGTCGGGCTCTTCGTAGGCGAGCCGATGTGGCGGGCTCCAGGCGGTCACTTTGCCCGCCGATTGCACTTCCTCATCCAGGTGGAACAGCACCGACCCACCAACGCGCTCCTCGAGGTCCGTCGGCACGAACCAGGATGTGATCCCTGCTCCAGTGGCTATCGCCTGCCAGACCTCCTCCGGCGTGCCGGGCACTTCAATCTCGATCGTATTGAACCGCCGTCGACCATCCGTCCCTAACTCCACGGGCATACCAGCTCCAGGTGAATTGCATTGACGCTGCCAGCACGCGCTCCGAGCGCGCGCTCAGCCCCGCCAGTCACCTGATTTTAGTATTGACAGAAAGGCTGTCAAAGCTGTCGTTACATCGTGTGTCCGCCGTGGGCTGCTCGAAAATGCCTTGACAAAGCGCCACCCATCAAGAAGCCTTCGAGCCGCGCTACGTGAGTAAGCTGTTCCGTCGCGCTCTCGCGGGTGGGTGATCTCATGAGAAGCGCCGCTTACTCACGTAGCCCGGCTCGGAGGCCGGCTGCGATGTCATCGGTTTCTAATATGGCGCAAGAGGAACCGCCCCTTACGGGGTGCGGCTTTGAAGTGTCTGGCTATGCGGCTTGCGCAGCGTCGCGCTTCTTGTAATAGCTCGGCCGCATCGGCTCGCCGGATGCCAGCCAGCCGCCCAGCACACTACCCACGAGTCCAAGGAGCAGTGTGGTCACACCACCCAGGGCGGCATTGCGCGCCGCGGCGGCCGCGCCCGGATCGGCAGCGGGTCCCGAGGGCGTGGCCCAGGTCGGCACGCCACCGAGGCCGCCAAACCACGCGCCCATCAGATTACCGGCACCCAGCGCGGCAAGTAAGAGTAGAAACGGCACCGCGATCAGCCAGTCATCATCGTTAGATGACAGCGGTGGCGGTTGGCACCCCTTCTTCCTTGTCATTCCGAGGGTCGAGAGGAACGAGCGACCTCACCGGGACATCGAAGTACGCTGCGTCGGCGATGTCTACGCGTGTTCCCGTTCGGACTCTCCGATGTCCGGGAGATGGCACCAACAGGCAGATGAACACTGATCCGGCTGGGTGTCTGTGCTCCCCGCAGGCGCATGGAGCATCTCGGGATTAGATGCGATCGAGGTCAGGATCGGAAACCGGTGGATGGCGTTTCCCGAGCCAATCGCAGCATGAAGACAAAGAGCGCAGCCCAATCTGGGCTGCGCTCTATGCCCGTCGGGACTGCCGTAAACGCTAGCGGAACAGCGCCTTATCGAAAATCTCGATGAAGTCGTTGCTGCGAGCGATCTGGTCATCCGTGCGCTTGGACGGCTTGACCTGCTCTATCGGTGGCTGACCCGCTGGCGGCGGAGTACCGGGCAGCGCCGCGTACGAATTCTGGATGTCGACGACCATTTTCTGGCCCTCTTCCGAGGTGATCCAGGAAACGAACATCTTGGCCGCGTCCTGGCCGGGCGCATCCTTGATCACACCGATGGTGCTCTCCTGGATGGACGTACCGCCGTCGGTGAAATACACCACCTTGACCGGCGCAATCTTGGCCATGTCGAACAGCTCCGACGTGATCGTCACGGGGTAGAACAGCGCATACTCGCCGCGGGCGATCTGTGATGGCGCCGCGTCGCGGTCCCGCACGAACGTCGTCTCTTGCGACTTGAGACCGGCCAGCCACGAGTCGCCGAGCTGGACGTAGTTGATCGTGCCCACGTCGAGGCCGGGACCATTGCCGCGCGGATCCTCGAAGAGCAGTTTGCCCTTGCCCTTCCAGAACGGCTCCAGCAGCTCCTGGCGGGTCGAAGGAATCTTTTCGGCCGGCACCAGGTCCGTGTTGACAAACCCGCCAAAGAGGCTCACCCGATAAGGCCAGCGCGTCTTGCCATTGGTCAGGCCGGCGGGCGGAATCAGCGCCGCAGTCGGCGGACCCTCCCACTCGGTGAGGTCCCCCTGCTTCTCGAAGGTGGACATGGTCGTCTGGCCGTGAACCGCAAGGTTGGCGATCTGCTTGCCGCTGGCCTTCTCCGCGGCGAGGCGCTGGAGCATCTCCGGCCCCCGCAGATTCACCTTCTCGATCTGAATCTCTGGGTAGCGCTTGCGGAACTCCGGAATCATCGGGTCCCACTCGGGACCAACCCCACCGTAGATGACGACGTTTGTCTGCTTGGCCGCCTTGGCTTTCTCGTAGTAGCCATTGATGACCGCCGAGACCTCAGCCGCGGATGGCCCGCCGCCGGTCTGTGCGGCCGCTGGAATACCGGGCAGCCCGGCCGCTGGTGATGCCGCGGCGCCCGGCGATGCTGCCGCGCCTGGTGATGCCGCCGCGGCGGGCGCCGTGGTCGGCTTGGCCGGCGCAGCCGTGGGGCTGGCAGGCGCCGGTGTGCTGCACGCGACCGCAAGCAATGACGCGAGCAGAGTGAAAAGAACGCGCATTCCTGTGAAAAACCTCCGTCAGGTCCGGGTCCGGATTGCAAGGCAATCGGCCATCTGCCTGAGAACGAAGAATAGTAACGGCTCGGGAATCGTGGCCACTTGGTGTGGTGAGTCCACATCTCGTCAAGACGAGAAATGGGGTGGGTATGGCACCCCTCGTTGAATCTATTCGCGGCCCCGCCATTCTGGGACTGCGGCGCAGAATCACACCCGAATCTGTCGGCCCAGTGGCGCTGGCGCCGCACCGCTATGCGCACGAGCGCTCAGTATCGCATCCACAGGGCACCTCTAATTCTCGGGCATTCTACCGATTATCTCGTGCCGAATTAGGTTTATGCCTCGCTGAAGGGAAATCTCTAACCCATCTAAATCTTGCAGCACCTCAGACAGATAACCATCGGCGAGTGCCAAGTGAGCACGTGGCAGCGGTGCGTCTGCGGCTCGTACATGGATATGCGGTCCCTTCTTGTATGAATGCCAAGGCTCCCCGTTCACGAGATCCTCGTCAGGATCACAGTGCAACGCAACGAATTCACTCGAGTCGGAGCGTGATTTCATTCGAAACAATTGAAAATACGCGCGTTCGAGGGACCACTGGTGCGTATCATCGACGGGGTACCAGTCATCGAAGTATTGGCCAGAGAGTTGGGCGCAGTTCGTCTTGAATCGCCAATCACGATACGATTCTTCGAGGTTTGGGACCATCGTGGGCCGCGACGACTACTGATCCGCCGCTAGGACCGCCGGTCCTTGTCGCACCGGCCCTCCCGACGCACGGGATACCTCACGTAGAAGTTGCCGAATTCTGCCGGGCCGGTCCAGCCAGCTGTCGATCAGTCATTTGGATCGTCGGCATCAACGCCTCCTAATCCAAGCAACCCTCGGTCCAGTCGCGAAATTCCATACAGATCCGAAGCCAAGTCGTCGATTTCCCGCTCCATGGCGATTGCGTGCGTCCCGGTTGAATTGATTCTCGCATCGACCGCATCACACAGCCGCTGTGTGAGCGAAGGACTGCGACCGGGATCCGGAATTGGAACGTCCCGAAGAGTTTTTCCCTCCAGCATCGAATAGCCGTGGCTATACTTGTGTGAATGTTGGCTCAAGTACCAAAACGCCACGGATGAATTCAGTAAGCCTAACAAGTACAGTAACAATTCCTCGTCCGCACCGATGCCCTTTGTTGTCAAATATGTGCTTCGAGTGACAACGTAGGTTCCGGTCCGATCAAATCCGAATCTCGGAGCAAGCACCAAGTGTGGACTTACCAGCTTCGGGCGAAGCATGCTTCGAGGGGAGCGAGGCCAAGCTGGTTGCCACCATGCCACGTTTCCCCGCGAAACCGCTGAGCGTTTCTCAAGTTCCCCTCGATGTTCCTGAAGATAAGACCATGTCGCTGAGAATTCAGTGCGAAGTCGCTCCTCTTGAACGAGTTCACCGTCGATGAAAGGGTAGAAGATCGACTGTTCCGTCGCTTCGGGGACGCGGTAACGCAGCATAGACCTATCTGCAAGTAAGGGACGAAACAATTCACTGTCGAGCGAGTCGGACACCGAGTCTGGGACAATGAAAACTTTGTCTGCGCCAGTGATAGCTCCTTGTCGGATTTCAGCGAAGTTCGCCAGGGTTGGTAGAGTTCGCAAGCCTCTTCTAATCCGTGAAGCAGTCTCTGGAAGCAGGATCCACTCTTCAGACTCGAATTCTTGTTGATCCAGATCGTAAATACTGTAGAAGTCGCCAGTGACTCGCTTTCCTTCGAGATAGTCCTCAAGTGCAAGCCCGGGCAGATCACGTACGCTGACAATCGTTGCGGGAAGCGAACTGACTGACTCATCGACACGCTTCTGAAACACGAGCAGTATCACGTAGATGTCTACGCTTTCGAAGACGGGGATGCTGGAGAGATCGACCAAACAGTGAATCCTGGCCTCATTGGCAAGTTTTTGGCGAATGCTCTTAGCGCCATTTGCCAATAAGAAGCTGTGAGGCAGTACTAACATTCCAAAACCCCCCGGGCGAAGGAGGTCTCAGAGCGGCTTTCACGAACGCCGCGTAAAGGTCCACTCTACCCTTGCCGTCATCGCCGAGGTATGTTGACACGACGTCACGTAACTCTTGTGATTGTCGTTCAATGCTCACGAATGGCGGATTCACGACGACCGCTTCGAATGTCCCCAGGATGTTTGGGTTCTCAATCAGATAGTGAAAGAGTTCGTGTTGATGGACGTTTAGTGTTTCCGGATCGTGCCTGTCAATGCCAGATGCAACAGACTTAGGGAGAGCCGAGATGCTGAGACGGCGCTTGGATCCACGTCGATACCATAACAATTGTTGAAGGCGTGGAAAATTGAATCCGATGTGACACCGTCTTGAATCGGGTCGCACTGAAGTTCGAGTATGTTTCGGAGAAATATTCCGGTGCCCAGGCCGGATCAATAGTTGCCATATTTCTAAATATTGAAGGAGGTAGTTGATCGCGGATGATCCTGGCGAAAAATCTGGATATGAACTCAGGTGTGTAGACAACGCCTTGAGACCTGTTCGCTATTTCATTTGGAATAGGTGGGAAGAATGATAGCTGGGGAGAAAACTCGTCTTCGTAGTGGAGCAGTGAAGAATAATGCTCGTATATTCTTCCTAAGGCGTGTTTCGATAGTAATGAAAAGTTGTATTCATACGGTGCGAATGGATTGCGGTAGAAATCGAGTATTAACTCGTCTATCAGTGATGCTTGACAAGAATCAAATTGCATCAATGCCTGAATGGATATGAAGTCTTGAGATGACAAGCCAAGCTGTTGAACGCGTTTAGCAATGATTCGCGATAGTTGCCTGTCTAAATCCGACGTTGATCGCCATGACATGGCGAGACTTTCAGAATTGATGCTCCGTTGGTCTTCGATTGTTCTAATGAAGATTAATGAGTTAAAGAGATTTGAGAGACCGAAGTTGTCAATCTTACCCGGTGACTCGGATGACAGAACCCTCTTCCATTTGGAAATTAATCGTACTAAAGCGTCTTCAATATTCGGAAGAAGTGGAACTTTAGGAGGTATGAGAGATTCTTGAACGTTAAATTGTTGTAGAGAATCAATTGTTGTGCGGGAGAGTGGTATTTTGCTTACGATTGCGGGTTGGATTCTGTTGTTGCATAACGTGGCTCCGTCAGTTTCAATGCATAGATGCCAGTCGACTAGATTGTTATAGGAAATCGAGAGAAGGCGATTATATGTCGATATGTCGAAGTCATAGGTCCGCACGGATTCATTGATGAAACTGAGGACCGCCGATGATTGGAGTCCGTGTTCTACAACAAGATGTGCCCGCGCTATGTCCTTCGAAGGATTGTGGTCGAGTAGTGGGTAGCTGGGTCGCCAGCCGAGGTAGCGCGCGAAATCCCGTAGGGCGCGTCTCGCATCGACTTCATGGGAGGATGGAGATGCTAAGGTGAGGATGCTGTCGTAGGCGTCAGGCATGCTGCGGTTCCGCTCTCGGGGTTTGGGCGTCGGCGTTCTCGGTATCGTTCGATCCGCTCTATGTTAGAGCAGGTGGACATGGGGTTGCCCTGGCGAGCGATGCTCCGCCGTCTCGTTAATTATTGCGTTGACAGAATTACGGTTGATCGATGCCAGAATTGACATGGTGAGGGTACTCAATTAGCCTTCCGGGGAGATACTTGACCCCAGTAGGAATGACGCGCGGAGGAGGAAGAATGGCTTACCTTGCGCTGGTTCGGCATGGGCAGTCGGAGTGGAACGCGCTCGGGCTCTGGACGGGGCTGCGCGATATCGAGCTCAACGACATCGGCATTGAAGAGGCGCGGCAGGCGGCGGAGTCGCTGCGCGGGATCACCTTTGACGTGGCGTACACCTCGGCGCTGAAGCGGGCGCATCAGACGCTGGAGAAGATCCTGGACACGCTGGGGCAAAAAGGGCATCCCGACCACTGCCGACGCGGCGATCAACGAGCGCGACTACGGCGATCTGACGGCCAAGAACAAGTGGGACGTGCAGAAGGAATACGGCGACGAGCAGTTCATGAAGTGGCGCCGCAGCTGGGACTACCCGGTGCCCAACGGCGAGACGCTCAAGGACGTGCACGATCGCGTGGCGCCGTACTACGACGCCAACATCCTGCCGCAGCTCAAGGCCGGCAAGAACGTCATCATCGCCGCGCACGGCAACAGCCTGCGCGCGCTGGTGAAGCACCTGGAGAACATCCCCGAGACGGAGATTCCGTCCCTGGAGATCGGCACCGGCGAGGTCTACCTCTACGAGGTCGACAAGGACGGCAAGATCACCAACAAGGAGATCCGGGTGGCGAACCCGCTGGCGGGGAAGGTCTAGCGCCCGAGGGGCGTAATTAAGAGTGAAGAATTAAGAATGAAGAATGGGAGTCGAGGATCATCGGTCCTCGACTCCCATTCTTCATTTTTCATTGCGCCTTCGTCTGCGCGGTTCTGGTGCGGCCGGGGTGTCCAGGGCTCGAGAGAGCATTTGTAGCACGGGGCCTCGTGGCCTGTGCCGTCGGCTGACTGGCCCGAGGCGTCAGAATGGGCTGCAGTCTGGCTTTATGCCGCGTTCCTGGCGGTCAGTCGGGGTTTGCGGTCACTGTCGGGGGCATCTTAGCGGCGACATTGGTAGTGGAGCCGAGATACGGTCTGGGCCGCGTTCCAGGCACAGGCCACAAGGACCCGTGCTACGGTTGCTTCTGATTCGCGGTCAGCGTCCGCGTCACTTGCTCCCCGTCATGGGGCAGCGCTTTACGGCTGCCGGAAGGGTCGACGCCTCGCGTTCGTCCTCGTAACTGACGGGAGGCCGGTGGTCCATAACGCTTGGACGCAAAAGAGGGGTGAGGACACTGGCTCCTCACCCCTCTTTTGTTTGCCGCTCTTAACTCGAAGCTAAAAGCTGGCTAATTAGTCGCTAACCTTGACGGCCTCTGTCTGCGTACCGCTGACGGGGGAGGTCGCGACCGTTGTCTCCACGTCGACGTCGCGGCGGGTGCCGAGGTAGCCACCGAGGGCGGATGCGCCGAGACCGACGATAGCGGCCAGGAGACTGCCCCAAGCGCCATTGCGGATTTGCTCAGCGGCGCGAGCAACGTCAGCCGGGCTCGTGTTCCGAGCGGTGTTCTGGGCATTGTTGGCGACGTCCCCGGCGTAGCCACTGTATGCGCCCATCAGCGAACCAAGTCCCTGGCTGGCGAGCCATAACATGACCGGCACGCCAAAGAGGAAGACCATAGCGCCGTTGAGTGCGCCCCAACCGCGTGAAAACACCGACGCGGTGCGCCCTGCCACGAAGCCGCCCAGCAAGAACGAGATAATCGCGCTCACGGCACCCCAGATCGTCGTAGTGGCGCCCGTGTTATTCGGTAATGAGCCGCTTGCGGCAGCATCGCCGGCGTTGACCGTGGTCAGGCCGATGGCGAGTCCAAGCAAGGACAGAATCAGCATGGATGTCAACGCCGTGGCCAGGCCACCGATGATCGGTCCCCAGCGAAGGCGATCTTCGAAGAGATTACTTGCCGGCTGGATCCCGACTTCGAAATCTTGGTCACGAACCGTCGACGGGTAAGACCGTCGGGCCGGTGACGTGTATGTTGAGTCTCTTGTTGTGACCGTCGGGTCGGGTGTTGTGCCTGTCGAATCGGGGTCAGTGTTGACCCCACTGTCGCGCATGGTCATGTCTTCACCTCTTAAAAATTGCTTTGTGGTGGGAATCTTCGTCCCAGCTGGCCTTCTCCCGCTGAGAGAAGGAGCACTTGCGTTACGCTCGCATGCGTTGTCGGAGGGTTTCCCACGCCGTGCGAGCGTTATCTCGGACGTGACCCCAGGGATACTCATAATCCGACCTATAACCGTGTTGAGCCGCCCAGTTGTCGTATTCGATACGCAGGTCATCTTCAGCGTCGGCCCACTCTCGGTCGCGGAATCGCGGGTCGTGCGCCATGGCGTACCCAAAGTGATAACCGGCTTCCTCGTCGTGCCAGTGACGTCCACTGAGACCCTTCTCGCGCTCCCAGGCATCGCGGTACATGGGGGCGACATCCTCCCATGTATTCGCTGAGTCGTTGTGACCGTTGGATGCCGGGCTCATCGCAATTACGTCTTCGGATGTCCGGTTTGCGGGTGCTGATGAATCGAAGGTCGCGGCTCGATGAACGTCGTAAGCACCATGATTCCTCAGGATGCGGCTGGCTTCATCGTCGCGACCATTCGCTTTCACGGTGATGATCACGCGCCCGGCTTCGAACTCGGACTGGTAGTAGCGAGCCTCATCTTCTGGTATGCCCAGGCCCATCAGCGCACCGAACATGCCGCCGGCGGCAGCGCCCACCGCGGCTCCCCCCACAATAGTGGAAAGAATGCCCGCGGCGATGACGGGCCCGAATCCGGGGATCAGGCCGGCGGCCGCCGCACCTACCAGGCCGCCCAGCACGCCGCCGGTGAGCATGCCCGTGGCAGCACCCTCGCCGGCCGCGGTGCCCGGTACGTCGGACGTCGCGTCAGTTGTCTCACCGCCGCGCACGGCGTAGCCAAGATCTTCATCACGGAAGCCCGTGTTACGTAGGTCCTCAACCGCACGGTTGGCATCATCCCGATCGAAGAAGACGCCAACAACGGCTCCTCTACTATCAACAGACATCGGGCTGCGACCCCCTTCCCTTGTGCTGGTCTATACAGGTGTCCCGCCCGCTCGGGCTCTGCGCTGCACGAGAGAGGGCAAGATCGATGCCAAAATGAGGGTTCCGTTACCTTAGTGACGCATCTGTAATGAGCCTCAGAAGGCACGTAGTGAGTGCTTCAGCGCCTTTTCTGGGATGAGACTAGCGAGCGAGCGATGGCTGCTCAGCCTGGCAGTGAAGTCTCATGCTGCATCGCTACTCTCGTGTTGTTCGTCTGGAAGCGCTCAAGCGCTGACTACGTCCGCTGGGGTGTTCGCGGATCGTGTGATTGCGTGAGGGTAGGACGGAAATGACACCAGGTGGCATGGTGAGCGTTACGCTCTAATCGCTTCTGTGACCCGCAACGCCGCCTCAATAGCTTTCTGAGGCGATGACTCGGCGGGCTGGAGATTGACGTGCGTGGCGCCAGCTTCGAGGTATGGGACGATAGCGTCGGCAATCTCGCCAGGTGAGCCGTACGGTACATAACGCTCGAATCGCTCGAAGGGCAGGTGATAGGTGGCTGCCATCCGTTCGGCGACTTTGGCGCGGGCTTTCTCGCGATCGTCGTCCACACCCATCCAGAACTGCATGCCGAAGGTGAAAGGCGCATCAGCGCGACCGTATTCCGCGGCAAGCTCGGCATGGCCGGTGACGATCTCGCTAAATCGACGCGACGAGATCCAGATGCCAATGTAGCCGTCGCACAGGCGCGCGGCGCGGCGAAGCGCGGCTTCGGATCGACCTCCGATCCAGATGGGCACGCCGCCTCCCCGCGCAGGTTTCGGCCGTAGTTGAACGCCATCGAGATCGAAGTGGCGACCGTGGAACGTCGTTTCGTCCTGGGTCCAGAGTGACTTGAGGATCTGGATGCCCTCCTCCGTGCGTTGACCACGGGTGCGGGGATCCACACCACATGCATGCCACTCATCAGGATCTTCGCCGCCAACGCCGACGCCCAGGATGAGGTTCCCGCCGCTGAGCTGATCAATGAGCGACGCCTGTAGCGCCACGGGCGTTGGGTGACGCAGCGCCAGCAGGTAGACGCTGGTTTGCAGCAAGAGCTTCCGCGAATGCGCGGCGGCCAGCATCAGGTTCATCAGTCCATCGTTGCCACGCCCACGAAAGGTCACATGATCGCCGCTGAACAGGCCGTCCAAACCGCCGAGTTCGGCGTCGCGGATGGCGTCAATAGCCGCCGCGGGCGAAACGCCACCGTTGGTGTTCCATGCGCTGGCTGGGCCGAGAACGTTGATCACAGACGCGGTGCTCCATCTAGTGAGAGTGAAGAGTGGAAAGTTAAGAGTGAAGGGTGGGACGAATGAAGAAATGAGATTTAACTTAACTCCTGACTCACATGGACCGGAACGAATCCGAGCCCGATGACCCGGGCCGGAATGGCCCGTATCTGTGGGACGCTCAGAAGCGCACCGAGAGCAGGCGGAACGGTTCCGGGGCTCCGCGATCGAAGCGTTGCCGAGAGAATTCTTGTCTGTACGAACGACTGGATCGTCTGGATCAACCGAGTGGGGAGCTCGCGCTTCTTCTGTACTCGCGCAAGGTCGCGAACGCTCATTCGGCCCGATTTGAGTGACCCCGTAAGCTCGTTCGCCGCGACGACCGCATCCTGGATGGCGTAATTGATGCCGACGCCTCCGACAGGCGACATCGTGTGGGCGGCATCGCCAATGAAGAGCAAGCCGGGCTGATACCAGCGTGGAAGTCGATCTGACTCCACCGAAAGCACCGAGATTTGATGCCAGTCCTGAAGCTCACCGACTCGACCGGCCAGCTCCGGTGCGAGCTCGGCGATGTTACGCCGCAGGTCTTCAAGGCCGGCCGCGTGAAGATCTTTGTAGGTGCCCTTGGGAATGACATAGGCCAGTTGCCAGTATTCATAGCGATCGAGCATCGCCATGATGTGTCCCTGGCCGAATCGACCCAGCGCGCCTTCGGGATCGGTGGGCTCGCGGGAAAGCCTGAACCACAGAACGTCCATAGGTGGGGACGTCTCGTCAGCCTTTATCCCGGCGAGGCGGCGTATGCGAGAGAAGCGACCATCCGCGGCTACCGTGAGCAACGCACGCACGTCATGCCAGCCGGCGTGATCGCGATAGCGTACGCCGCGCACGAGCCCGTCTTCCTGGATGAGCTCGCGCACGCCTGCGCCCATGACAAGGTGAAAGCTGGGAAAGGCCGCGGCCTCTTCAGCCATGAACTTGAGAAACACGGCTTGCGGGATCAGGGCCACGAAAGGGAACTTGGTGGGCAAGGATCGAAAATCGACTGCCGTAACTGGACCTGAGCCGCTCTGGAGGGTGATGTCGCGAATCTTCGTGTGGCGTAGCTTCAGAACGCGATCCACAAGTCCAAGCTCGTCCAGTATTTGAAGGACAGACGGATGAATGGTGTCGCCCCGGAAGTCGCGATCGAAGTCCTCGTGTTCTTCCAGCAAGGTGGTGTCGATACCGGCACGGGCAAGCATATAGGCCAGCAGGAGGCCGGCCGGTCCGCCGCCGACTATGCAGCAGCGCGTGATGCTCGAATCGCCTGATGGTACCTGGGATTGCACTATTGTCTCCTTCGAGTGATGGAGGACCGCGGGTGCTCCCTGATCCCCACCCTGGACTTAGCGATCCGGTATGCTCTTCGCTGCCAGTGTCGCGCTCTGGAAGGCGGATGGCAAGCTGGCGGCATGACTATCTATCAGATGGGTAGTCATTAGTTTTGAACGGGGGCTTCGTTATGAGCACCGAACCAGTTCTGCGACTCGGACTCATCGGCGTTGGCGTCGGGGCCAGCCAATTACTGCCAGCAATGACCTCGAGCCCACACTACAAACTCACCGCCGTAGCGGACGTGCGCCCGGACGCCCTCGAGCGTTTCGCTCAGGAATACGGCACGGAAACACATCTCACTGTCGAGGGACTTTGCGCAAGCCCGAACGTGGACGTGGTGTGGATTGCCACACCGAATCACCTTCACGCCCCGCACGTCATTGCCGCGGCCAACGCCGGGAAGCACGTGATCGTGTCAAAGCCGATCGCAATCACTCTCGATGAATGCGCGGCGATGAACGAGGCGTGTGAGCGGAACGGCGTCAAGTTTCTGGCGGGCCATACGCAAAGTATGGCGCCCACGATCCGCAAGATGGCGGAGCTGGCTCGGAGTGGGCAGTACGGCGAGCTGGGCATGATCCAATGCTGGAACTTCACCCCGTGGATTTATCGGCCGCGTATGCCCGACGAGCTCGATTCTTCCAAGGGCGGCGGACCCGTTTTTCGACAGGCGTCGCATCAGGTCGACATTGTGCGGCTGATCGGTGGGGGGCTGGTGCGGAGTGTTCGCGCGATGACCAAGCTGCTGGATCCGACGCGACCCGTACCGGGCGCGTATACCGCGTATCTCGAGTTCGAGGACGGCACTCCGGCCACGGTGATCTATTCCGGCTACGGTCATTTCGATGCTTCCGAGATGACTGCAGGTGTTGGTAGTGAGCGCAAAGGTGGCACCCCGGAGATTCCGCCGTCGTCGGGAACATTGACCCCCGAAGAAGAGGCCAAGATCAAAGAGTCCATGCGCTACAACAGCGCCAGTGGGTCCGATGCATCCCGCTCTCAATCGCTCGGCATGTTCGGCATGACGCTGGTGACCTGCGCGACCGCGGACCTCACGGAAGCTCCATTCGGAGTTACCGTGCACACGCGCGACGGCAAGTCCGAGATCCCCGCTGGATCTGAGAAGCGCGGCGAAGCGGAGCTCGAGGAGATGTATCAGGGTGTTGTCAATGGAGCCCCGTTGTCTCATGACGGCCGCTGGGGTGAGGCGACGCTCGAGGTGTGCCTGGCAATTGCCGAGTCCGCTCGGGAGCGTAAGGAGATCATGCTGAAGAGGCAGGTGGCGAGTCCTACGACGTAGGCGACGACCCGCGCCCGCTCTACGGAGGGTCCTCGCCCGGCAAGTTTCGTGCGATTTGCACGGCCACACCAAGAATGAACGCAAGGCGGCACACGAATGCGGGCGACGTATCGAGTCCAGCTACGGAAAGAGTTCGGGTTCAATGACGTTGCCGCGCTAGCGGACTATTTGGCCGAGCTTGGGGTGAGCCATCTCTACAGCTCGCCATACCTGCAGGCCGCGGCGGGTAGCACCCATGGTTATGACGTCATAGATCACAGTCGCGTCAATGCCGAGCTGGGTGGCGCCGAGGCGCATGCGGCGATGTGCTCCGCTCTTGGCGCATGCGGCCTTGGTCAAGTACTTGACATCGTCCCGAATCATATGGCGATCGGTGGCCGTGAGAATGTGTGGTGGTGGGATATTCTCGAGAACGGTCCGTCCAGTCGCTATGCGGCTTATTTCGACGTTGAATGGGACCCGCCAGAGGCGCGTCTACGAAATACCGTCCTTCTGCCCGGTATTGGGCGATCGATACGGACGCGTTCTGGAGGCGGGTGATCTCACTGTCGTTCGCAGCGGCGGCCGGTTTGAGGTTCGGTACTTCGATCACGTTTTTCCGATCAGACCACGCTCCCTCGTCACGCTCTTGGCTCGGGCTGCTGACCGATGCGGCTCCAGAGAGCTGGCGTTTATTGCAGATGCACTTGAGGCTCTTCCACTGACGACGGCGACCGATCGACCAAGCATCTCGCGGCGGCATCGGGATAAAGAGGTCTTACTTACCCATCTCGAGCAGCTGACGCTAGACAATCCTCTGGTCGCGCGCACGATTGACGCTGAGGTTACAGAGCTCAATCGCGATCTGGACGCACTTGATGGGCTTCTAAGCGATCAGAACTATCGACTCGCCTTCTGGCGAACGGCGCAACGCGATCTCGGCTATCGGCGATTCTTTGATGTCAACAGTTTGATCGGGCTGCGGGCCGAGCTCGAGGACGTCTTCGAAGAGACCCATCACCTGGTGCTCGATTGGCTCCGACGGGGCGTTATCGACGGGTTGCGCATCGATCATCCAGATGGACTGCGGGATCCAGAGCAATACCTACAGCGACTGCGGCAGGCCGCGCCAGATGGCTGGCTCGTCGTTGAAAAGATTCTCGAGAGTGACGAGCACCTTCGAGAGTCGTGGCCGGTCGATGGGACGGTTGGATACGAGTTTCTCAATCGGGTGAACGGCATCTTCGTCGACCCCGACGGCGAAGAGCCGCTTACAGAGCTCTATTGGCGCTTCACGGGCGAATCAATCGACTTTCCAGACATCGTTCGGCAGTCAAAGCTGCTCGTCCTGCGGGAGATTCTGGGAAGTGACCTGGGACGCCTAACCGCCATGCTCGTGGACGTCTCTGAGCAGCACCGGGCATATCGCGATTACACGCGCGCTGAGTTTTACGACACACTTCGAGAGCTTATTGTCAACCTGCCGGTTTATCGCACATACGTCCGGCCCGAGCATCGCGAGGCTCAGGGCGACGACGTTCGATACCTGACTGAGGCGGCCGAGCGAGCCAGTCAGTTGCGGCCAGACCTCGATCCCGATCTGCTTGCCTTTCTGCGTGATCTGCTTCTTCTTCGCGAGCCGGGCGAGCTCGAAACCGAGCTCGCGATGCGAGTACAGCAGTTGAGCGGCGCGGTAATGGCAAAGGGCGTCGAAGACACCGCCTTCTACACGTTCAATCGCTTGATCTCACTCAATGAGGTCGGTGGTAACCCGGAGCGATTCGGGATCTCCGTTGACGAGTACCACCAGGCTTGTATCGAAACTCAGGCTCGATGGCCGGCAACGATGCTGACAACGTCTACTCACGATACAAAACGCGGTGAGGACGTCCGCGTCAGAATTAACGTGCTATCTGAGATCCCCGACCGTTGGGCTGATGCAGTGACTCGATGGTCGACAATGAATGAGCGATATCGACACCGCGACCTGGTTGACCGAAACGCCGAATATCTCATTTACCAGACACTCGTGGGCGCCTGGCCCATCGATTCTGCCCGCCTTCGCGAATATCTGGAGAAAGCGGCCCGGGAGGCCAAGAGCCATACGTCCTGGACAAGTCCGAACGCGGAGTACGAAGCCGCTCTACAGGACTTTGCAGAGGATGCTCTCAATAACAGAGAGTTCATCGATGATCTGGTGAAGTTCGTCGATTCGATTCTCGAGCCGTCGCGCGTCACGTCAGTCGCGCAGTTGTTGCTCAAGTTAACGGCGCCCGGAATACCCGACATTTACCAGGGGACGGAGCTCTGGGACCTCAGTCTGGTAGACCCCGACAACCGCCGACCTATCGACTATTCTCACCGCCGCGCTCTGCTGACGAAATTGGAAGGGCTGTCCCCTGAGCAAGTGTGGCAGGAAGCCGAGAGCGGCTTGCCAAAGCTGTGGGTCCTGCAGCGCACGCTGGGGCTGCGCAGGAACCATCTCGAGGCATTCGGGCCGCGCGGCAGCTACGTGCCACTTACGGCACAGGGGGCACGCAGTAAGCACGTTGTGGCGTCGAGCCGTGGCGACATAATCGTCACAGTCGTTCCGCGACTAACAACTCGGTTGGACGGAGATTGGCATGGGACGCAACTCGAGCTGCCGGGGAATTACTGGCGGAATGTGTTGACAGGAGAAGAAATCACGGGGTCGAGAGTTGAGCTGGACAGGTTATTGCGGCGCTTTCCGGTCGCGCTCCTGGAGCGACTGGGGGAGCCAGCTTGAGCCTATTTCGTGTGTGGGCGCCCGCGGCCAATTCTGTTGAGCTTGTTACACCGAACAGTCGAACCAGGATGCGCGCGGCAGAACAGGGCTGGTGGGCTCTGGACATGTCTGCAACCGACTACGCGTTCAGTCTCGACGGTGGTCCGCCACTGCCCGACCCTCGATCTGGATGGCAACCGTCAGGCGTGCACGGTATGTCACGGCGCGTTGATCATGAGCTGTTTGATTGGACGGATGAAGGATGGCAAGCGCCGCCACTGGGCTCCGCCATCATCTACGAGATGCACGTTGGGACGTTTACGCCTGAAGGAACGTTCGACTCGGCAATCGAACGACTGGGCCATCTTCAACAACTTGGGGTGACCCACGTTGAGATCATGCCAGTGGCCGAGTTTCCCGGGGCTCGCGGGTGGGGATATGACGGTGTAGCGCTGTACGCGCCGCACCATGCCTACGGTGGTCCTGATGCGCTGAAACGCCTGGTCAATGCCTGCCATGAGCAGGGGCTAGCGGTACTGCTCGATGTGGTCTACAACCACCTGGGGCCAGACGGAAATTACCTTGGCCAGTTTGGTCCGTACTTTACAGACAAGTACGCCACCCCATGGGGCCAGGCCGTCAATCTAGACGGCGAGGCAAGCGACGAAGTCCGCCGATTTTTCATCGACAACGCGCTGATGTGGCTACGCGAGTATCACTTCGACGGGCTCCGGCTTGATGCCGTGCACGCCATTTTCGATACATCCGCCGTGAACTTCCTGGAGGAGCTTGCCCTTGAGGTTTCCGAGCTGGAAATCAAGCTTGGTCGACATTTAGTGCTCGTCGCCGAGAGCGATCGCAATGATCCGCGGCTACTCTGGGCGCGTGAGCGCGGCGGCTATGGCCTCACCGCGCAATGGAGCGACGATTTTCATCATGCCGTGCATGCCGTGCTTACCGGCGAGCGGAATGGCTACTACACGGATTTCGGTCGGATTGAGCACGTTGCCCGGGCGTTAGAGCACGGCTTCGTATACGACGGACGGTATTCAGACTTCCGTAAGAAGCACCACGGTCGACCCGCCGAAGGAGTCTCCGGCGATCGATTCATAAGCTTCATGCAGAACCACGATCAGATCGGCAATCGCGCACGTGGAGAGCGCAGTACGCATCTGATGAGCGTCGGTAGGCTTAAGGTGGGCGCGGCGCTCCTACTTACGTCCCCCTTCACCCCGATGCTCTTTCAGGGGGAAGAATGGGCCGCGAGTGCACCGTTCCTGTACTTCACCGATCACCAAGATGCGAGCCTCGCCAGGGCCGTGACTGAAGGTCGACGGACAGAGTTCGCGGCTTTCAGCTGGGACATGAACTCAATTCCGGATCCACAGGCTGAGACCTCATTTCTCGATTCCAAGTTGAGCTGGGACGAAATCTCAAATGAGACCCACGCAGAGATGCTGGAGTGGCATCGGCAGCTCATCGAGCTCCGGCGCCGTTCTCCTGACCTGAGCAACGGACGTATGGATGAGACGCGGCTGACGTATGAAGAGGACCAGGCGTGGATTGTGATTCAGCGCGGATCCATTATGGTGGCGAGCAATCTTTCCAGTGTCGTTCAGGAGATCCATCTTCCCTGCGACGCATCGGAAATTCTCCAGACCTCAGACGTTCAAACGCGATTGTCCGGGAACAGCGTCAGACTCTCTCCAGACTCAGTAGCGATATTGCGCTCACCGACTGACGATTACTGACACCGCATAAGTGCGCACGTGGAATGATGTCGCGGATGATGAAGATACGGACAACGATTGTGACGACGCTATCGTGATGAATCTGAATAGCGGAGCCTTCCGCTAATCTACTTCTCCCCTATCTCCTCCCGTCACCAGGGGTCGGTGATTCGGCACCTGGCGCTCGTGGTGAAAAGCCTTCCTGAACGGGAGGTCTTTATGATTTGTCCCATATCCCCTCGCCGCAGTAAGGTTGGACGGCGCTTGCTCGCGCCCGGATTGGTCTGTTAGAGTACCTGCTAACAAGTGAATACACGCCCTTATCAAGAGAGGTGGAGGGAGACGGCCCGATGAAGCCCGGCAACCCCCCGCTCGTCAAGACGGATGAACGTAGTGACGCGCAGGCAGGTGCCAATTCCGCCAG
>CAVXYC010000010.1:0-298075 GCA_963765765.1 uncultured Chloroflexia bacterium
TGTGTAGCGCCTGGTTCGGTTCGTATTGCTCCTTCCTGGTCGAGTACGACCGCGAGGGCCTGCTGATCTGGACGTGCGCTACAACGGCGGCGGCCACGTCTCGGGGCTGCTGCTGGAGAAGCTGGCGAGGCGGCGGCTCGGCTACGACTTCCCGCGCTGGGGCGTCCCGGAGCCGTACCCGCAGCGCCGCGCGGGCCCGATCGTCGCCCTCACCAACGAGCTAGCCGGCTCGGACGGCGACATCTTCAGCCACACGTTCAAGCGTTGAAGCTCGGGCCGCTGGTCGGCAAGCGGACCTGGGGCGGCGTGATCGGCATCTGGCCGCGCCACACCCTCGCCGACGGCACGTTGACGACGCAGCCGGAGTTCTCGTTCTTCTTCGACGACGTCGGCTGGAGCGTCGAGAACTACGGCACCGATCCCGACGTGGAGGTGGACAACCGTCCGCAAGACTACCTGCGCGGCGTGGACGTGCAGTTAGAGCAGGCGATCCAGATCTGCATGGCGCTGCTCGCCGAGAAGCCGCCGCACACGCCCGAACGCAAGCAGGCCCGCAACCTTGCGCCGCCCCGGCCCTGCCGCCTCGTGCGCGGAAGGCGACGGGACGGACGTAAGAACGGCCCCCTCCCCCGAACCCTCCCCCGCTTCGCGGGAGAGGGGAGACGCCCTCGCCCCGACCCTCTCCCACAAGGAGAGGGGGTCAGGGGGAGGGGCAACCCCGAGAGATTACTTGACGTCGAGCAGCTCGACCTCGAAGATCAGCGTCGCGTTCGGCGGGATCACGCCGCCGGCGCCGCGCGCGCCGTAGCCGAGGTCCGGCGGGATCGTCAGCTTGCGCTTGCCGCCGACCTTCATGCCGGCGACGCCCTCGTCCCAGCCCTTGATGACCTGGCCGGCGCCGAGCGGGAACGCGAACGGCTCGCCGCGGTCGCGCGAGCTGTCGAACTTCTTGCCGTCGGTGAGCGTGCCCGTGTAGTGGACCGAGACCGTCTGGCCGGCCTTCGCCTCGGCGCCGGTGCCGACCTTCGTGTCGGTGTACTTGAAGCCTGACGGGGTGGTGACCTCCTGGCCGCCGCCCGATCCGCCACCAGGTGGCGACTGGCTCTGGGCACAGGCCGTGAGCACCAGGCCCAACACGGCTGCCCCGACCACGATCACAAGTCCGATCATGCGCGCTCTCCTTTGTTGTGGCTGCATACGTCCGGCCACTCCCAGGTTGTCTTCTTGCCACAAAGGATCGCTCGGATACGGTGAATCGTGCCACTCCTGTGACATCGATGTCGGAACCGATCGGATTCCGGCGTGCATCTGGCCTAGAATATGCGGCAAAGTAAGGCTCACCGGGCGCGCCGGCATGTCACATGACGAGACGTCGGCGCGCCACGCGGCGGCAACGGATAGCCGCCCCTCTGCTTGCCAATGGCGACAAGCGATCCTCCCAAAGACGGGACATTCGCCAGGTCCGGCTGGGCAGCGGGCGGCGCACGCTTGAAACTGCTTG
Source organism: uncultured Chloroflexia bacterium (assembly GCA_963765765.1). Lineage (GTDB taxonomy): Bacteria > Chloroflexota > UBA6077 > UBA6077 > JACCZL01 > CAVXYC01. Next base: position 1,502 of record CAVXYC010000010.1, read on the forward strand.
GGGCCGGCCAGGTCCACGACGTTCGAGGTGATGGCAACAATGGGGTCGTGTCGATTCGCTGTGACGCTCCTGATCGGGGCACCGGGCGCGGGCAAAGGCACCCAGGCACGATTCCTCTGCAGCACGCTGGGGATGCCACACGTGGCGACCGGCGACCTGCTCCGTGACCACCGGCGACGCGGCACCGACCTCGGCGCGACGGCCAAGCAGTACATGGACCATGGCGAATTAGTGCCCGATCGGCTTGTCGTCGACATGGTGCTGGAGCGGCTCCAGGAGCCGGATGCGGCCCAGGGCGCCCTCCTCGATGGCTTCCCGCGCACGGCCGCGCAGGCACAGGCGCTCGACCGGGAGCTCGAGGGGCGGGGGGGCGGCGTGACGACCGCCCTCTTCCTCGACGTTCCGACCGGCGTACTCGTGGATCGGCTTGCCCGGTCGCCGCGTCTGCACCGAGTGCCAGGCGACGTACAACATCTACTTCCAGAACCTCGGCGAGCGGATGACCTGCTTTGACTGCGACGAACCGCTTGTCCAGCGCCCCGACGACCGCCGCGACGTGGTCGAGCGGCGCGTCGAGGTCTTCACGCGCGAGACGACGGCCGTTCTCGACCACTATCGCGCACGCGGCCTGCTGCGTCGGATCGACGGCCACCGCCCAATCCAGGAGGTGCGCCAGGATCTTGTGCGGACGGTCCAGGCCGGCTTGTCGCAGTCGCGATCGGTCGATGCTCGTCCAGCAAGCCCGGCCGCTGATGACCTCGCGGACGCGGGAGACGTCGAGGTCGATCCGCTCTGGCCCGCGTCGCTCGACTTCCCGCGCGTCCGGGGGCCGCTGGAGCGAACCGCGACCGCCTGATACTCCCCCGTCGCGATGCGCCATACTGCCCCCGGCGCACACACCGCGCCCGGCGCTCGGGCCTCGCTCCACCGACATGGTGGACGCGGGTCGGCAAGCGACCGCGAGGTGGGGGTACACGGATGCAGATGCGCAAACTGGGACGTTCTGACCTCGACGTCAGCGTCCTCTGTTTTGGCGGGAACATCTTCGGCTGGACGACCGACGAGCAGGCCTCGTACACCGTGCTCGACGCTTTCATGGAGGTCGGCGGCAACTTCGTCGACACGGCAGACGTGTACTCGCGCTGGGTGCCGGGCAACGAGGGCGGCGAGTCCGAGGACGTGCTCGGGCGCTGGATGCAAGCACGCGGCAACCGAGCCGACGTGGTGATCGCGACCAAGCTCGCCAGCCCGATGAGCGACGACGGCACGAAACAGGGCCTCTCGCGCCGCTACATCATGGAGGCCGTCGAGGCGTCGCTGCGGCGGCTCCAGACCGACTACATCGACCTGTACCAGTCACACCGCGACGACCCGAACACGTCGATGGAAGAGACGCTCGGGGCGTACGGCGACCTGATCCAACAGGGCAAGGTGCGCTACATCGGGGCGTCCAACTTCACAGCCGAGCGCCTCGCCGAGTCGCTGGCGGTGAGCAAGCAGCACAACCTGCCCCGCTACGAGAGCCTGCAGCCGGTCTACAACCTGATGAACCGGGAGGACTACGAGCGCGACCTGGAGCCGCTCTGCCAGAAGGAGGAGGTCGGCGTCATCCCCTACTCGTCGCTGGCGAGCGGCTTCCTGTCCGGCAAGTACCGCCGGACGCCCCGCTGCCGTCCTCACCGCGCGCGTCGGGCATCCGTGACCGCTACATGAACGAGCGCGGCTTCGGCATTCTGGCGGCTGTCGAGGAGGTCGCTGGTCGGCTCGGCGCGACGCCGGCCCAGGTTGCCCTAGCCTGGATCGCGCGCCGGCCCGGCATGACCGGACCGATCGCGAGCGCCACCACGCCCGAGCAGCTCGACGAGCTTGTGGGTGGCATCGAGCTGGTGCTGGACGACGAGGCCGTAGCCACGCTTGACAAAGTGAGCGCCTGGAACGGCGAGGCATGATCGACTGACCGTCCGCGCGTCGTCCGACCGTGGAGCGTCACACACCGACAGGATCGTCACAAGGAAGGGGCACATCATGGCCGTCTACATGACGCAGTTCAATTACACCTCTGAGGCCTGGGCGGCGCTGGCCAAGAACCCGACCAATCGTCGCGAGACCATCGACAAGGTGTTCCAAGCTGTCGGTGGCCGGCTGATCGAGCTGTATTACTGTCTCGGCGAGTACGACGGCGTGCTTCTCGTGGAAGCGCCTGACGATTCCGCCATCGTGTCCGCGCTGGTCGCTGTGGCGGGTCCGGCCACGCCAGGTCGATCAAGACGACGAAGCTGCTCTCGGCCGACGAGATGGTGGAGTCGCTGCGGAAGGCCGGCAGCATCTCGTTCTCCGGCCCGAAGTAAAACAAAGCTCCCGCATCTACCGACGGGCACTCAGGTCTTCCGAGCCGCCTGGGTGCCCGTTCACGTGCCGGCGACACACTGTGGGACGCCGATCCTCAGACCTATAATCTGACGAACCCAACTGCGGTCGAGGTGCGCCATGTCGGCGAGGCTTGACGAGTTGAAGCGTGAGGCCGCGAAGCTCTCCGATGCCGAGCGCGCTGAACTGGCCCTTGTCCTCGTCGAGTCGCTGGAAACGCCGTCCGACGACGCCGATGTCGAGAGATCCTGGCAGGCTGAGATCGAGCGCCGGGCTGCTGAGCTGGAGCGCGGACAGGTGAAACCTGTGCCGGGCGACGACGTCTTCGCGCGAGTGCGTCGCGACCTCGGGTGGTCCCTTACGCGTTCCATCCCGAGGCCGAAGCAGAGCTCATTGCCGCATCGCTCTTCTTTGAGACGCGCGGACGAGGACTGGGTACGTCGTTCGTCGACGCCGTCGAGCGCTCGGTGGCGTTTATTCGCCAGTATCCAGACGTTGGCACACCGATCAGTCGGTCGCGTCGGCGTGTCCTCGTGCGGGGGTTCCCCTATTCAGTCGTGTACGCGCCAATCCGAACGGGTTCTAATCCTGGCCGTCACACATCATCGGCAGCGACCAGGATACTGGCGAGATCGATCCTCATTCCTTGACGAGGACTTACGGCGTGTTGCAGAACCCGTTGGCGGAGGCATGATGCGCCACCGTTATGTCTCTGCACCCGGTATCCGACGACCTGTGGGAAGCAATCGAGCCGCTGCTGCCAAAGGAGCCCTTGAAGCCGAAGGGCGGTCGACCCCGTATCCCCGACCGGGCTGCTCTCGGCGGCATCGTCTTCGTCTAGCGTACGGGCACGCCGTGGCGTCTGTTGCCCCAGGAACTGGTTTGCGGGAGCGGCTGCTGGCGGCTACTCCGCGACCGGGAGGCAGCCGGCGTCTGGGTGCGGCCACACGCCACGCTGTTGAACTGGCTCGGCGATGCGGGGGCCATCGACTGGTCGCGCGCGAGTGTGGACAGCATCAGCGGCGGGGCCAAGCGGGGCGGCGACCTGACCGGTCCGTACCCGATTGATCAGGGCGAGCGCGGCGCCAAGTACCACCTCGCGGTGGACTGTAATGGGATCCCGCTCGCCGTCCGTCTCTCGGCTTCGGCGGCGGTCGGATGTGCTGCTCGGCCTGCTGCACCTCGCCTGCGCACTCGTCTGCTTCAGGTCCCTACCGAATTGACTCGGCCGTGTGCGTGGGACCGGCCGCTGACGATCAGTGGGCGGACACGGCGGCAGCCGCCTCGGCCTCGGCGTCGTAGTTCCAGATCCAGGCGCGGTCCACAGCTTGGCTACCGAGCTGCCGGTCACGGGCGTCGAGGTCACTCGAGGCTTCGTAGCGCGTCCGGTTCGCCCGCGACATCGCCTGAACGCCAGCCGTGCGCTCGCGCCGGACCGACTCGTAGATCCGCAGCGCCTCCGGGACGGATGCGCGGTCCGCCTGCGCCAGGATCGTGGCGAGGGCGATGCCATCCTCGATCGCCTGGTTCGCGCCCTGACCGGCGTGGGGGAGCATCGGGTGGGCGGCGTCTCCCAGCAGGGTCAGGCGACCTCCGGCTCCACCTGGGCAGCGGCTCACGGTCGTACAGGCCCCAGCGGAAACACGTCGTGTACCTGGCGAGGACCGCCTCAACCGCGGATCCCAGCCGGCGAACTCGGCAGCGAGCGCGGCCGGATCGCCTGGAGCAGACCACGACTCCTTCATGTGCTCGTCTGTCGGGCACGAAGCCGACGTAGTTGATCAGCTGGTTGGCCCGCACGGGGTAGACCATGAAGCGCTTGCCAGCACCCAGCCAGTTGCGCATCACGCCGGCCGGCCAGCCGACGCTCGCGGCCGGGATGACGCCGCGATACGCCATGGCGCCCGACGGGATCGGTGCCGAAGGTTCGACGACATACGGCTGGAGCACGGAGTGGATGCCGTCTGCCCCACGACGACATCGGCTGTGGCCCGTCGCCGTTAGCGAAGATGACGGTGGCTTGCTCGTCATCCTGCTCGAAGCTGACACAGCGATGGCCGGTCTGAGATAATCCGGCCGGCAGCCGATCCACCAGCATCCCGAGCAGGTCTGCTCGGTGCATGCCATAGAACTCGATCTCACTCGCCTGAGGCGCCAGCTGCAAGATGAATGTGCCGTCCGCGCGGCGGAACTGCGCATCGGTCCAACGTGCGCCGTAGCGAACGATCTCGTCGCCGAAGCCCAGCCGACGCAGTACCCGGAGGCCATTCGGCTGAAGAGCTGACACCCGCGCCGACCTCAGTCAGCGCCGACGCCTGCTCGTAGACCCGGACGTCGAGGCCACGCTGGAGCAGGGCGTTGGCGGCGGCGGCACCGCCGATACCCCCACCAATGATCGCCACCCGCAACGCAGCCGAGCCCATAGCGCCGGCCATCATGGCATGGAGCGACTGCTACGTCAATCACAAGCCGGTCAGGCGAGCACGAGGTGGAGGTTTTGATTCGGGCTCCAAGGACTCGCCCACACTGGAGGGCGGCGATCACGTCGAGTTATCCGTGGACTCTCGCGGCTTCGTCATGGGTGCCTGACTCGAACGCACCAGAATCGAAGGACAGCCACACAGCGGCACGAGAGATGGCCTCGGGGGATGGACCTGCCAGAAGGACCTCCGCATCGTCCGCGCGTCCTGCATTAAGAGTGCGGCCGCGTTCTGCGCCAGCCGTCCCAAGCTAAAGTCAGCGGACCTGTTCTGCCTGGCTGAGCGGATGGAAGCGTGGGTGCTGCGATGAGGCCCTGACCAGCCCATTGAGCCGCAATCCCCTGCCGAGGACGTGGCCAGAGGATGGAACGCCGTCCACGACCGCGACCGTGGCGTCCCCCAGCAAGGAGACACCACATCATGACTATTTCCGATTCCGAATTCAACAACTTCATCAGCGTGCTACCGGAAGACGCGGCCGCGGGTGCGGAGTATGGCGCATCATGAATAGGACGCTGGACGTATGAAACAAAGGGTGCTGCGGGAGGCGTGATGGATTTGACCGAGGAGCAGCGGCGGCGGCTGGCCATCGTCGTGCGATATCGGGTTGCCCGGAACCCGGATGGGGGACTGCCATCGAGCGAGCGGAGCGCATGCACGAGCGCCGGAACATATCGCAACCCCAATGCGAAACCTCGGTTGCTGATGTTTGGTACGAGGACGACGGCAGGGTACAGATGCGGTTCAATCGATCAATGACTCCCTCCAAGGGAGAGGGGGTAATCTTCCAGCCTGAAGTACACGAGGTATGGGGACCCGGACCACGAAGATACGCTAGCTCCGGTGAATAAGTCTCGTCGGACACGGTGGGCTACACGCTCAGGGCCGATGACTAGGCAACTCCGGACAAACGAGGTGGGCCACGCCCAGGGCCCAGTGACTGACTGACCCAATTGGTGACCTAACCACGGCGTCCAGGTACGGCCAATACTGACCAAAGCCGGGGCGAAAGGTGGCCATTTTCAACTCGCTTCTACACGGTATTGGACGCCCCTGGACGGGCGAGACAGAACTCAAACACCGTTGAGGGCAACCTCATGGGGGTTCGAATCCCCCCTTCGGCACCAGATTTTACGTTCAGGCTGACCTGTTGAGTGCCTGTTAGCAGAGTCGCCGCCGTGTAGCGGATCTGCTACATATCTGCTACACATAGTCCGTGTGGCGCCCAAAGCAAAAGGCCTGCTCCAGATGCACCGATGGCAGGCCTTTGTGTTTGCTACACTCGGACTGTCGACTCGCTGGCTCCGGGTCGGCTCTTTGCCCTGGGGGTGTTTGCAGCACCGCTAGGGCATCTTTGGTTGTTAAGGTGGCGCATGGTACGCTCGTCGCCGGCTCGAGTCAAGCTGGCGAGCTAGTAGACCGACACACCCACGTGAACTTTCGGGGCCGAGTTGGTTCTGCGGCACATCTTGACACGCCGGAACCAGAACCTACACTGGAGATGCGGAAAGGTCGCCCAGGGAGGATGGCCATGCCAGTCTACATGACGCAGTTTTCGTACACGACGGAGGCCTGGCAAGCGATGGCCCGCAATCCGGTTGACCGCCGGCAGGTGCTGCGGCCCTTGATGGAGGCGGTCGGCGGCCGACTCATCGATCTGTACTATGCGTTTGGGGATTACGATGGGGTCGTGCTGTACGAGGCGCCGGACGATGCGGCCGCTTCGGCTGCTGTACTTGCAGTGGTCGTGTCCGGTACCGCGAAGCCGGTCAAGACGACGAAGCTGCTCACCGTCGAGGAGGCGTTGCCGGCGCTGCGCAAGGCGAGGGAACTATCCTACCAGCGGCCCACTGCATAACCGTTCGGCACCGCAGTGCGGACAACCCACGTCCCTGCCCGCACCGCTCATCGTCGTAACCCCGGTATGATCCTCCGCCCTACCCGTAAGCTCCATCCGATGAGGCTGTCTCTGCGCTCCGTTACCCGCCTGATATCCGCCGCCGTACTCCTCGCTGCAACCGGCCATGGCGGCCTCGAAGTCGCTTCTGCGCAAGGTGCCCCGCTCGACCCACGGGCAATTGCGTTGACCCCGTCCGATGTCGCCCCTGGTTTTGTCGTGAGTCCCGAGGAGACGGCGTTCGGGCCACTGACGGAGGGCGTCGGTGTGCAGTTCCGAACGGTCATGAATCGAGCCGACATACCTGAACCGTCTGATGGAAGCCCGATGCAGATTCGTCAGACTATCCTACGATTCGACCGCCACATCTCCGCCGCAGAGTTCTTGCCTGGATTCGTCGATTACGTGATGCAAGGCCAGGGGGCATATCGCATCGCTCCGGACGGCCCGAATGACGCCATGACCGCCAGTTTCGTGCAGACGGTCGAAGGCAATCCGAACGTCGGGTACACCGTCGTTTTCCTTAAGAACGACATGCTGGTAGGCGTGACCGTGGTGGGCGACCAAAGTTCGACTACCGTTGCGAGTGCTACGGAGCTCGCGAGACGGATTGAAAGCCGCTACGATGCCCTGGTGTCTCCGCCAACGGGAGGGGTCGCCCAATCGGCACCAACTGCCGTAGCTCCGACTCCGCAACCGTCCGGCACACTGCCGCCCGATCTCGCCGCACGCTGCTCCGATATCGCTGTCCGGGAGGGGGAGCAGAACCCTGGCCTTGGAGCCTCGGCCAGTAATGTCGTTGAGGTGACCAACGAACTGTGCAGAACCATCGCAGCGGAGTGGGGAGAGGCCGGGATCACGTGCGTGGAGACGGCGGTGAGCATCGAGCACGGGATCAAGCGCACCAGCGGGTGTAATGAATCCCGCATCAGTTCTCAGTTCATGTCTCTCGAACCTTTCTCGGTAGGACATGACACAGCCGTTCCGGGTACTCGCCCATTGGGCAGTCGCAGAACTGCGCCGGTCCGTCCGCCGATTGAAATCCCTCACGCCTCGAAGTGGAATGAGCGGGCAACCTTAACGGGAGATCCGCCATAGAAATTTCGAACTCCCTGTCCGCCTGTCGCCGAAGATGAACCTCGGGTAACGGATAGGGCCCTGACCTTCCTGACACCCTACCCCTGCCAAGGCGATGCAGGCTCCGCAGATCGCATCTCCGGCAACCTTTTCGTTTCTACCATTCCACCACCCCCTTACGTGGGCAGCGGTAGAATCGAATTCCGCTGCCCCCAACGAGTAGTTTGAGGGAAGGGGATCGGTGCCCTGAGAGGCACGGATCCCCTTCCCTCCTATTCGATTTCACCACTGCCCAATTGCATAGGGTGGTGAAGTGGTAGAAAGCGAATCAACGTCCTCGTCGTCGTCGCTTTCACTCAGGGAATAGCGGAACGGGCTTCCCTTCTTCCCCGTGCCCTCACGCATTACCTTCCTCTAGCTTCGAGACTGGCCACCGCTCCACTCACACGCTGTTGGGGAATGTTCGTGGCCTTACCAATCTCGGGTTGCGTCAAGCCGTGACCGTATTGCTTCAGTGCTTCGAGCACTGCATTCTCACGGCTTGCCGCTTCGAGGTCGAGCGGTGACCGATCACTCGGTATTTGTCTCCAACGAGATAAACGAGAAGTGTTTCGGGTGTGGCCTGAAACCGTCCGATAGCGTCGAGCCGTCGGCGGTTGCCTTTGTCGTGGTCACGTTTCATCGTGAGCACCACGTCAGCAGCCGCAGGAATAGCCGTGGAGCCACGCAACTCGCCACTGCCTTTGCTGAGACGGTGAAGCACCAGGACTGCCAATCCTCGGCCGGATGCACGGAGCAGCGGCTCCATTGCTTCGGTCATAAAGCCGCTCTTGTTCTCTTCGTCGCCTCGGACACCGGACCAATAGCCGAACGTGTCCACGACCACGCCGGCGATCATCCACTGAGCGAGCTTCACAGCATCGTCAATGATCTCAAGCAAGGGGGCCGCTGCGTGGTGATTGCCGATCGGTCCACGACTCGGAAAATGTCATCGAAGGGGTGAGTCCGAATCGTCGGAGCTTCTCGCCCACGGGCCCTGGACCTTCCTCACTCAAGTAGATCACACCCGTCTGTGAGCACGGCTGACCGAGGAACGGCTCACCACTGAGCAGCGCCCGCACGAGGGCCATGGTGAGTGTGCCCTTCCCGGCCTTCTCCCCGGGCGCCAAGGACCGTGACGGCCCCCGAGGCTAGGCGATCTCAAGTGCCGGGCTCCGTCGGAACGGCGACGAACTTACGGGCGTTGATCAGACGCCACCCGGCCCCATTCGATTCTAGCCCGTAGCGATAGCTCGTCCGATCAGTTCGGCCGCCTCGGCGTCGTGCTCGTTTAGCGCATGGGCATAGATGCTAATCGTGATCTGGAGGTTCACATAGCCATGTCGAGCTTGAGCTATTGATTGACATCCCCCATGCTGCCTTCCTATCTTCGTCCCCAACAATCACATAGGAGAGCGGCAATGCGAGCCTGGGAGAACGTGAATCCCGGATGGGGTGTGGCGGCGGTCCGAATCATGGCAGCGATCATCCTCATCGGGGCGGGCTACCTCAAATTCGCCGGCGGGGTCGACAGGTTTGCCGGCTTCCTGCCCCAGCTCGGCCTCCCAGCGCCGGAGCTGCTGGGCTGGCTTATCCCGATCATGGAAGTGATCGGCGGAGTGCTGATCCTACTCGGCCTGGGCGTCCGCTGGCTCGGGCTGTACTTCGTCCTCCAGTTCCTCGTGATAACCTTCTACGTAAAGCTGCCCCGCCCCGCCCCGCTCGGGGGCTGGGACAGTATGCGCATCGACCTGATGATGCTGGCCGCTGCGGTGATGCTGGTCCTGGCCGGGGCGGGGAAGGCCTCGCTGGACGAAATGCTGGCGAAGCGGCGAGCAGCATCAGAGCGCTTGTGAAGGCCGTGGCGAACGTGAGGCGAGCGATCTAGCGCTCGGCGACAATCCTGCCGATCAACTCGGCAGCTTCGGCGTCGTGCTCGTTCAACGCATGGGCGTAGATGCTCATGGTGATCTGCGGGCTCGCATGGCCAAGCCGGGCGGACACCGCCGTGAGCGGGAGCCCCTTCCCAAGCAATAGCGAAGCGTGCAGATGCCGCAAGCCATGAGGCGTGCACCGTGGAACCCCCGCCTGGGCGTCGGGGCGCGAAGACAAGTCATCGACATGACTCCGCGATACCAACGCTCGATTTAAGCCTCGTTCGCCGCGGCAGTTGCTGGCCTCACCTCCATGGCGCGAACGCGTTGTCGACGTGGCGAAGGTGCGGGGATAGCTCCGGGACATGCCGCAGCAATACAGTCGACATGTCGGCGTTATCGATCCACTCGAGCCCTTCCGGCGTGTAGATGCGCGGCGTGTAGTCGACGGTGAAGAATCGGTCGCTCTTCAAGCGGCGTGATGCCATCAAGATGAAGATGCGGAACGCGGTGTCGCTGAACCCAAACCCGAACGGCTTCGGTTCGGCGAACATACCCAGCATCAGATCCACGCGCTCGAGGTCGCCGTAGACCCGCTGCAGCTCGTCAGCCCAGACCGGGTTGTCGGTCAGTTCTCCGAAGCTCCGGGCCGGCTTCAGGTGCATCAGGCGGCGGAATTGGTTGTAACGCGGTACCCCGATCTCGCGGATACGCAAGACGTCGGTCGCCGCCAGATCCACCAGCTTCCCATCCGGGCGCTCGAACTCCTGCAGGAACCGCGGGAAGTTGTGCAGCGTGACCGCACCCGGGTGAGACGTGCCGAAGGAGTAGAACAGGTCCGCCAACGGGACGCGATCCAGCAGCCCCAGTACGTTCGGCCCGGCGATCTCGCGGAACGTCCGCGCTTCAAGGGGACGATCACCCATAGCCGAGCGAAAGCTGTAGTCGTCCGGAATCAACGGGTGCATCCGGTAGACGGCGGTGAATTCTTCGGTCAGCGAATACGGCGCAGCGTGGTGGACGGTGGGCGAACGAGGGATGCCGGTCAGGAGGTCCTGACCGGTCCGGCCAACCAGGCGGGTGAGACGCTCCTGGAGCACCCCCCACCAGTTGGCGCGCAGCGCGAACTGAGTGGTCGGATGGCTGATGATGGCCGGTGTCCATTCGACGGTGTGGATCTTGGCCAGGACCGCGGCATTGATCAAGCGGGCGCGGTCGAAGAGATCGTCGTCTGACCAGGCCGGGTAGGCGGCGCGGAGCCTATCGCAGATGGCATTGTGCTCCCGGGCAAAGAGTGTGTGGAACAGCGCCAGCCCGACCCAGAAGCCTGGCTCCTGGCCGGCCTGCTCCAGCCCCGGGCGTGGGAGCATCCCATTTGGATCGAGTCGAAGCTTGCCCTGCTCGCCCGAGCGAACCTGAGCTTGCATCTGCGCGTTGCTGCCGTACAACTGCGACCCGTCCCACCAGTGCGTCTCGGTATTGACGTAGGTTGGCGGACCGGCACTACCGCCGGCCGCGTGGGGTCGGCCACGGTGCGTGGGATCAGCATTGGATGCTGCGGCCACGGATCGTCCGTCCCCAGTGGCACTCGCCAGGGCTGCTCAATGTCGCCCTTGCCGTGGCTGAACCAGTCGCGCACCATGAACTGCAGCCAGGCGGCCGCCAGAACGTTCAGCGTCGTGGCCGGCTGGAACTGTTCACGGGTCAGGAGCTCGAGGCTGATCGTGCGCGGATTCGGCTCGAGGATCGCCCGGCTCCCGTTCTGGCTGGATGTACCGCAAGGGCACGTTGCGTCCGAATCGCGTCCCGGCGCTGCCCATCCGCGGGTCATCGAGGTCGTTAAAGGTCCCGTCTGCCGTGCGGGCTGTCAGATGCCGGATCCCATCCGTGGTGAGCGGCGGCTGGGCGACGGTCGGCAAGGACGACGTGTCATACAGGTTGCGCCAGCGGTACACCACCCGCAGCGCGATGATTAACAGGAGTGCCAGCGGGAGTGGCAGCTTGTCCCAGCCGATGGATTGATCGAGCGCCGCGGTTGCTCGGACGAACGGTTCAGACAGGTACGCGGGTTTTCGAGAGCGAATCTTCAACGCGCCCGCCAGGGCCAGCAGGCCCACGATGGCACTTCCTCGTCTTCCAAACATGCTCCTCATCGCCTTTCTCGCCATCTCTGATGACCCGTCGTGTACTTAGCAACGCTTCCGGGCGCGGCGGTGCTGCACACCGAGTAGTGGACCCGACCCACGGGCCTTTGTTCCAGCGCGCCATGATCCCTGGAGGCTTCAGGCATTGATATTCGCCTCAAGGCTACGGGGATACATCTTCCAGTGGGCGAACGGTTCCGCGTCCAGCCGCGCCTGCAGCGACGCAAACGTCTGAAGCACCGCGGCGCTGCACGAGGCGAGGGCCAAAACTACCAGACGGCGCTGGCAGAGGGATCGTGGTCCCAGGACCGAGCCCCGGATCACGATCTCCAATGGCAACGTTCCACGGACTGTGTCGCAAGCGGGCAGACATTACTGCAGGTCTCGGGTCGTGAAGGCGCGCTTCGGCGGCTCACCGAGAATTCGGAACAGCACTGAATTCAGCGTCGCTGGGTCGTTGTCGAAGCCACCGTGGGAGTCGCTGCGGGAGGTCGACCCGTCGCCGCCTTCGATCCCGGCCACGACCAGGCTGGGGAGGCCGTCCACCGTCCGACTGAATAGCTCGCGCAGCTCGGCATCCCGAGTGACAAACGACTCCATCCCGAGCAGCGGCGTCTGCTGTTGCCCCTCGAAGGCGTTCGAGACCAGGTACAGGAGCGACTTGCCGTAGGGACCCACGTCGTCGTCCCGCTCGCCCACGTCGCTGAGGATGTACAGCGTCGGAACCGGACAGATTCCGTCACCGATTGGCCCGAGGAACGACTTCTTGAACTCGTCGACCCAGATCGCCGGAGCCATCAGCTGTACGCTCCGTAACGGCACGCGAAGGTTGCGCAGTTCACTCAGGGAGTAGCTGGCATAAATGCAGCCCGCACTGTGACCGACAATGTGGAGCTCCCAGGCGGCCCGGTCGTTCTCGCCGAGTCGGCCGATCGCCGCCATGGCCTGGCGCAGAACCAGTTGCATGCCGCCCCTGTCATCCGGGTGCTCCGACGACAGACGGGCGTTCTCCTTCATCTCACCCCAGATCGCGCTGCCCGGGCCTGCCACCGTCAGCTCGAGCGTTCGATCGCGCGCCTCCAGGAGTCCCGTCCGGAATTTGTCGAGCCAGTCCCCGGCTCGCTCGTCCACGTCGGTGAAGAAATCGCGAATCAGGCCGTTCAAGGTCTGAAGGAAATCCGTCTCCCACATGATGTGGAGAGGATAGATCTCATTCGCGAGGAGCACATCGCGAAAGGCGATGATGCGGTGGGCGACGGCGCGCTCGTCGTTCAAGCCTCCATGGAGGTACAGCAGGACCCGCTTCTTGGCCCAGTTCTTGCGTCGCCTCGGGAATGTCCCGCGTGAACAACCGCTCGAGATCCATTTCCGTCGTCCAGTAATCGCCGGTGGAGGACAGCTCGCCGTTGTTGCCAACGTCGACGACGTAGGGGCGGATCTCGCTGAGCGGGATCACCGGGGTCGCCCGCTGGAGCCCTTCGGTGGAATCGGCCGCATCCTCGCCCTGCTGCCAGAGGTCAACCAGTACGGGAACGCCGAGCTGCGCCACCCACACGTCGGTGGTGTGCAGCATGTAGTCCTCGTACGGGAGCAACGCGAAGCCGCCCTGGCCCCAGGCCGTGCCCCAGGAGTTCTGGATGATGAACCCCTCCCGGGTGTACCCGACGATCGCAATAGCGTGGCCGCTATCCGCCCGGCCCTGGCGTCGAATGACAGGGAGCTTTAAATCGTGATGATTGCCGTAGGAATCGAGGTACTCGATGGTGCGTGTGAGCGGTCCGGGATTCAGACCAGCCCTCATGGACCATCAATGTCGCGTACAGGATGCCCACTTCGGCCAGCGCGGCATGCATGTCCCGGACATCCCGGTGCATAACCCGATAGAACGCCCCACCGGGGATCTTCTGGGCCTCGCCGGCGATCTCCGCCGTGAAATGGCCGGGGCCGTGCCGATCATCGGGCCAGGTGTCGCATGTGCAGACCCCGTGGCGCACCCAGCCCTTCATGCCGCCGCGAGCAGAGGATCCCACGTACCCCTCACCCGGCCACTCATCGTAGCGACGCGCCATCTCGTAAAGCATCCGGGGACTGACTCGCCGCTCGCCAAGGCCCCGCGCCTTGAGGAGGTAGTTGATGACCGCAGCCAGGGCAAAGCCGGTACACGCGCCTTCCGAGCCCTGGTCAAGGATCTCGGGAACCGAGGAACAGTTCACGAGTTGATCGGGTAGTGGGACCAGTCGCGGCTGGTAGAGGAAGTCCCGCGCGTCGACCCGGTCGGGCACAGCGTCAAGCGTGCGTCCTATCCGTTCGGCCGTCGACAAGATTGGCGTCGGCTCGCGTCGCTCGCTCGCCTCGGGTCGCGTCGTCTTGGGAAATGACTCATCACTGCTCGACGAGCTGAACGACTCCGGTTGCGGTTCTGGCGGTGTCGCGGTCATCGCTACGTCCTTTCTCTCACTCGAGGCATTAGGCTATTGCAGCACACTAACTCTCTGAGGAAGCATCGCGGATGCCACCCCTCCCGTCTGAGTGCCGGAGTGTGTCCGTAATGGGATGGCATGTCAATAGGTACAACGGGTGATTTCCGCCTACGCAGGATTACAGGTCACGAGGATTGATATCCGTTACAGACGAGTCGCGGGTGACGGTGTTCGATTACGGAGGCTCAAGGCAACATCATGAAGTACTGGCGACGTTTCTGACTGACGTTGAGGAGGGAGTTAGGACGTGGTGGCAGGCCCAGGGAACGACGGTGATCAATTCCACCGAGTCGAGTGAGCTCGTGGAGCCAGTTCCCTATCACATCCCGACGAGCGGCCGCCCGCGTCGGGTCCCCGCTCACTAGGGCGTGTCGGTAAAGTCATAGTGGGAGCCAGAGCATTGTGACCACAATCAGCCAGGCGGCCCGGTAGTGGCGGGCAAGCTTGTCGTACCGCGTGGCGATGCCGCGGTCCTGCTTGCAGCGCCCGATCAGCCGTTCGACCACGTTGCCGCGACGGTACAGCGCCCGGTCGAACGGCCCGTGTCGCGGCTCACTCGCTCACCGCGGCAGCGTGTACCGGCTGCCCCGCCGGCGCAGGACCCGACGGCGCCGGCGTAGATTACCTCGGTCGGCGTGAAAAAGGCATGATCGCGGGGATCGCCGCGGAGGACGTTATTTCGGGCATAGTCGGCCTGTTCATAAATCCCGGCGGTGATGTGGCCGAGTGTCGCGTGATCTGAGGTTCTGGTAGCTCCCTAATTGCCGTTGCGCCATCAGCGGGTCAGGAGCAGGCTGCCCGCCATCCCTGGTTCAGAAGCGACGCATCTCGGTCGGATCACGAATTTTCCCGGGAATGCATCATGTTCGGATACTTTGGACTTGGCCCAGCTAAGCCGTCAGCGACCAACTTAAGGTTCAGTAGATTGCCGTCGAGCCAAACGTAAGCGAAAACCGGCGCTGCTCATCTCGCTCCTGGATGTCTTGCTCAAGCTGCACTTCCCGGCTGAGAACAAGGTAACTACCTGCGCGGCTAGCGGCTTGTAGGAGTCGGCGGTGGTCGCGTGCCGAGCGTTACAGCAACAGTTTGCTGCTGGCCGTCCCTCGAGACCGTGAGGTTGACCGTGTCGCCGGGTGACTTGTTGCGCTCCAAGTACGTGAGGAGATCCGCCGCCTGGTTGAGCGGCTGGCCATCCACGCCCACAATAATGTCACCACCCACGCCCACCTCGCGACTGCGAATCTGGCGCGGTGGACCGGCGGCTCGGATACCGGCTTGTGCCGCACCACTGCCTGGTTCAACCGTCTGCACGATAAGGCCAGAGCTGACATTCAGACCAAGCTCCTGGGTAATGCTGGTTGTGATGGGAACCGTCGCCACGCCGAGATACGGGTGACCGTAGGTTCCAGTCTGGACGAGGGCAGGGACAATTCGCTTCGCGGCGTTGATTGGGATCGCGAAATTGATTCCGGCCGTCCCGCCCGAAACACCGAGGCGCGCCAACGTATTAATCCCGATGACTTCACCGTTCGCATTCAGGAGTGGACCGCCCGAGTTGCCCGGATTGATAGAGGCGTCAGTCTGCACCGCGTCGATCAAGACCCCACCGCCTTCGGGCTCGCTTACTGTTGCCCGCCTTGCGCTAATGACGCCCGTTGTTACCGTACCCTCCAGACCGAACGGGTTTCCGATGGCGATGGCCAGCTCACCGACTTTGAGCTGATCCGAATCACCCAGAGTTACGGTCGAAAGTGAGGAGCCAGAAGGGTTTACACGGATCACGGCGAGGTCAAAAAACGGATCGCGGCCGACGAGCTGAGCGGGCACGGTGGCCCCGGTTGTAAACGTTACTTCCAGGCGATTGGCATCTTGAACAACATGATTGTTCGTAACGATGTGCCCGTCCTGGTCGATGACGAAGCCTGACCCTGTTCCCTGTTGCTGGGCGGTACCATCGTCCGGTATTGCTCTGAATCGTGCTGGTCACTGTTACCACGGCTGGCGACGCCATCTCATACACCTGTGACACTGCTGTCGGATTCGAAGCACCGGCGCTGGTTTGCAACAGCGGCGTCCTGCCTCCAGTGCTTGCCGCCGCTACCGACGGCGCCGTTCCAGCAGACGTCGGCGCCGTCGCGGCAGTGGATGATGAGGTGTCGGACTTCGGCGCGCAAGCGGCGCAGAGGCTGACTGCCAGCAGAACCGACGCGGATCTCCTTGTCAAAATGTTTGTCTGCACCATGAGCTCCAAATGTCGCGGTGCCCGGCGCGAGGCAAGATCTGAGCCGCTGCATTCCGGAGCGCAGTCACCGGAAGAGCAAAGCCAACGACCGTAAATGACCCGTCTGATCCCACCCTGGTATGGGCACGTGCTCTGCGTTGATTGGCATTAGAAATCGGTTTTGAAGCGAGGTGAGCGATGCGTGTGGATTTGGGCGCCAAGGTAATGACGAGCGATGGCGAAGATGTTGGGCGAGTGAAGCACCTCGTCCTGGATCCGTCCACCACAGAGCTCCGGACCGCCGTGGTGGAGCACGGGGTTCTTAATAAGGAATCGCGCATGGTGCCAATTGCTTCGATCGCTTCTGCGACCGAAGAGGAGCTCCGGCTTGACCTTACGAAGGACGAGTACGAGCAGCTTCCGGAATTTTTCCATGGAGACTACACGGCGCCGCCACCGGGATATGCATTGCCGGTGAGTTACCCCGGTGGGGGCCTCCTGTGGCCGCTAGGCTACCCTTCATCTGCTATTGGAGAGCCTGCTCCGATAGGGAGCGAGGCGTATCAGCGGACCGAGGAGCTCCGCGAACAGAATCTAGACAATGCCGTCATTGATAAAGACAGCGACGTCATGAGTCGAGACGGAGAGAAAATCGGCGAGGTCGAACAGTTTGAGATCGATTCGGTGACGGGTAAACCGTCACGCCTCATCGTCCGAAAAGGGTTCTTGCTAACAGAGTCGCTCGACGTTCCGCTCAGCGCCATTGCGTCAGTGGATGATGGCGCGGTGGTGTTGAATTTGAGCAAAGACGAGGCCCTGCGGATTGCTACGGCGGCTGGCGATCATTAGCTAGCTAGTCGACGCGGCGCGCGTCCCAAAGCGCGCCGCGTCGTAGCGTTGTCACTATCTCTTTTCCGGTCCCGTGGCGATCGGTGTGTCGTCCCGATTGCCCCACTCTTCCCATGAGCCGTCATAGATGCGCACGTTTGGATAGCCCAGCATCCGTAGGGTGAGGGCCGTGTGGGCAGCGCGTACCGCGCCCTGACAGTAGGTGATGATCACTTTGTCAGGCGTGGCACCAAGCTCTTCATAACGTGACCGGAGCGCTGGCGCATCCTTGAAGGTTCGATCGCCGTCCCAGTTCAGATTTTCTTGCCAGAGCGCCCAGCGTGCCCACGGAACGCGGCCACCGTGTTTGGCACGTGATTCCTCACCAGTGAACTCGCTTAATCGTCGAACATCCAGGACCACAACGTTTGAGTCGTCACGAGCCGCGAGAACATCTCCTAGCGATGCAAACGACGCCGACTTCTGGACGATCGAACGATAGGTGTCCACGGGCAGGCGAAGGAACCTCCGTAGTCAAGGGCCGTCCTTCGGCCCGCCACTTTACGATGCCCCCTTCAAGAGCTCGTACGTTCGTGTATCCGTATGCCTCGAGTGTGGCGATCACACGCGAGACGAAGTGTCCGCCTTCATCGTCATAGCCAACGACCATGCTCGAATCGGATATTCCCAACGGTTCCAAGCGCCTCGCGGAGATGATCGGGTGACGGCAGCTTGAAGGTGCCTGGACGCGGTGAAGCCGGATCCACGAGCTTCTTGCTCCAGTCCAGGTGGACAGCGCCAGGCAAATGCCCCTTGCCGTATTCCGAGAGTCCATCGCGCCCGTCGAAGTAGTAGCGACAGTCAACCAGTACGAGACCTGGATCGTTGAGATGGTCGGCGAGCCATTCGGTGCTCACCAGGTATGACGTCTTGTTTAGCTCGCTGTAGGACGATTCCATCGAGGGACTCCTTGTTGAAGATCTCCGACGTTATCAGGCGCAAACGGCACGCAATCTGCAAATGGACCGTGCAGATTCGTCCAGCGGACGACATTTTCTTGGCGGAGGAGTAGTGTGAGCATCATCGTCTGGTTGATAGTCGGCTTAATTGCCGGTTGGCTCGCGGGAATGGCTATGGGTGGCCGTGGATTTGGGGTGCTGGGCAATATGGTGGTCGGCATCATCGGCGCATTGATCGGCGGCTTCCTCGCCAGCACGTTTCTGGGGCTGGACGTCTCCGGTTTCAGTCTCCCCAGCATTCTCGTCGCGTTCCTCGGCGCGATCGTCTTCCTGCTCATTCTTCGGTTGATCCCGGGGTCCCAACCCTTTGAACGATAGCGCTCACTGACGCACGTGAACGAAAGAAAACAGCGCCCTCAGGGCGCTGTTTTCGTGTTTGCGGTTAACGAGAGCGGGTGAGTCGGCCGACGGGATACATGTGCTGAATCTCGATGTCGATCACAACGCGCTGCTCCTGTAGTTGCGCCGCCTCGAACTCTTGCCAATTCGGATGAGGCTCGCCGCGGATCCCCTCGTAGATCCGTTTGAGCGTCGGGATGGGGTCTTCATCGACGATCGTCGCGGTTCCATCTACCACCAGATAATCAGCAAAAGTTTCGCCCTGGATGGCCACAGTCACGCGCGGATCGCGACGAATGTTGGTGACTTTGACATTCGGTCCGCGGGTCGACATTTTGATGCGCCCATCGTCATCCAGCAGATATGCCATGTTGGACATCTGCGGACGACCGTCCCGCTTCAAAGTGGCGAGCACGCCACGATGACTCCCTGCGATGAACGCTTGGACCGGATCCTGATTCATAAAAATCTCCCGTTTGTGGGGATGTGAGTAACGACCATGAAGCCGAAAGCGGTGCGTAGCTGATGGCATGTCCGGTGTGGCTCGTCACGTTGGCGGAAGGGTACCACGAGCCGTCGAAGCATCGGCTCCCATGCCTGCCGCACGGTATGATCCGCCCCTGTAGCCATTGCCGAATCGAGGAGTTGTGGAGTGAGCGCAGTCAATATCGAACCGTATCTCCGAGCTCGAGCAGCGGCCGGTCCGTCATTCCGTAGCGACGGTGCCAGAATGGCCTACCGTTCAAACGAGAGTGGCGTTACTCAGCTCTGGGAGCTGGACCTCCAATCCCGAACGGCCAGTCAGCGAACTGATGGCGATCGCGTGATGTTTGCCGAGTACTCGCCCGCCGGCGACGCACTCGTCTACGGGACAGACAGCGGTGGAAACGAGCGTTGCCAGCTCCATTTTCGTGCGTCTGATGAGGCCGCGGTTCTCCCGCTCACGAACAATCCAGAAGTGATCTACAACTGGGGTGGCTGGAGTCCGGACGGACGCGCAATAGCCTACTCCGCCAACGAGCGTGACCAGGCGTATCTTCGACGTCTATGTCAGAACCGTTCCAGAAGGTCAGCCCACGCGAGTACTCCAGCACGATGGCAACAACTACGTGGTTGCCTGGTCGCCAGATGGCAGCTCGTTGATCGTCAGTCGGCCGACGAGTCTGGTGAACAACGATCTCTATCTGATTCGGCTAGACGGTAATGAGCCTCGCCATCTCACTCCACACGATGGTGATGCTCGGTTCAGCGCCGTGTACTGGCGTCCAGGAATGGATGAGCTTATTCTGACGACGGATCTGGAGCGAGGACGTCATGCGCCTGGTGACGATGGATATCGCTACTGGCTCCATGCGCATTCTGGCTGAGCCGGAGTGGGGCGTCGAGGCCGCCCGCCTTTCGCTCGATGGCCGATTGTTGGCATGGCGAACCAACGAGGATGGCTATTCCCACTTGCGGATCAGGGACCTGGAGATGTCAAGAGGACCGCACGTACCCATCGATTCCCACGAGGTGTTTTGAGCGAGACCTGCTGGTCGCCTGACGGACGGCGGTATGCGTTGAGTTTGAGCATTCACAATCAGAACTCGGATGTCTGGCTGCTTGATGTGCAGAGTGGTGACGTCGACAGGCTCACTGAAAGCTCCATCGCCGGACTCGATCCGTCGTCCTTTGTTACGCCGGAGCTTGTGCACTACCCCAGCTTCGATGGTTTGGAGGTGCCGGCGTTCTTGTACCGACCCCGTGGAGTGGAAGGGCCTCTGCCAGTGATCGTCTCGGTCCATGGCGGACCGGAGTCTCAGGAGCGTCCAGGCTTCAATGCCGTGTTCCAGTACTTCGTGGCGCGTGGATTCGCCGTTCTGGCGCCCAATGTTCGCGGCAGCACTGGATACGGACGCGCGTACACGCATCTGGATGACGTCGAAGCGTCGCATGGATTCCGTGGCGGACCTGCGTGCGGCGTGGGAATGGCTCGTCGCCAGCGGCGTGGGGCACAAGGAATCCATTGCTATTATGGGCGGCAGCTATGGCGGATTCATGGTCCTCGCCGCGTTGGTCAACCAACCAGACCTGTGGGCGGCCGGCGTGGACATTGTCGGCATTGCCAACTTCGTAACGTTTCTGGAGAACACGGGCGCCTACAGACGCAAGCTGCGAGAGTCAGAGTACGGCAGCCTCGAGGACAATCGCGAATTCTTGGAGCGAATCTCACCCATTCATGGCATCGACCGCATCAGCGCGCCGCTGATGGTTATCCACGGCGCCAACGATCCGCGCGTGCCCGTCGGTGAAGCAGAGCAGATTGTCAGTGGTTTGCGTGAGCGCGGCGCGCCGGTTAATTACATGCGATTCGAAGATGAGGGCCACGGTCTCGTGAAGTTGCAGAATCGTCTCATTGCTTACCCGGCGATCGCGGAGTTTCTTGAAAGCGTGCTAACCGATTAGGGACGGGTCCACCGAAGGAGGCTGAACCTCGCCGTCCTCCCTCACTCCAACCCGCTGGCCCACGCGGAGACGTACTGGTTGACGCCGCCGGTCAGCATTCCCGTGTCGGCGTTGATCATAATCCCATTTGGGCGGGCAAATTGCGAAGCGGTGAAGAGCTCATCGCGGACCTCCACCGTGTGGCCGCGCCCGCGTAGCGCTGCCACAACATCTGGGTCGATGCGACTATCCGCGTAAAGCGTCTCTGACTCGCAATGGACTCGTGGAAAAGTCACGGCCTCCTGGATGCCCATGCCAAAGTCCACCACGTTTACGATGGACTGCATAACCCCGCTCATGATCTTACGTCCGCCTGGCGCGCCAATGGCGAACCAGGGCACCTCATCTTTGAATACCAATGTTGGTGAGGGAGCGATGAGCGTTCGTTTGCCCGGCGCAATTGAGTTGACATGTCCAGGAACGGGGTCGAACCAGGTCATTCCATTGTTGAGAAGGATGCCTGTTCCTTCCACAACCACACCGCAGCCAAATCCCGCGCCCAGCGTTGATGTCAGCGCCACCATGTTCCGCTGCTCGTCGATCACGGTGATGTGGGTGGTGCAGGTAGCGTCGGCACCCACTGACCGTTGGACGTCAACGGAACCGTTCACGCCGGCCTGAAACGCCCACGGATCACCAGCCTTGATGTTAGGCGTCGCCTGATCTCGATCGATCTGGTCCGCCAGCGCCCGCGCATAGTCCTTAGACATCAAGCCATCCCAGGGAACTTGAGTGAATTCCGGATCGGCAAGATGCGCGAAACGGTCCAGGAATGCTCTCCGCTGAGCTTCAGCAAGAAGGTGGTAGGCGTCCGCTGAGCCTGGCCGAAGGCTGAAGAGGTCGAAGTTCTCGATGATATTCAGGGCTTGATAGGCGGTCATGCAGCCCGCAGTTTGTGGCACGCCCACGAGCCTCGAGCCTCGATAAGTAGTCTGCGAGTCCGCCGTCTTGAAATCGAGGCTGGTAGGCGGCCAGATCACTCTCCTGAATGATGCCACCCTGCGCCTGCAGGAATGCGGCGATGGTGCGGGCTATGTCACCGCGGTAGTACGCATCTACACCGCCGTCAGCGATAGTCCGAAGTGAGCGCGCGAGATCGGGCTGCCTGAACAGATCCGACGGCTCGCCACCCACAAACGGTCGATAGGGCGTTCCATCGGGATGAAAGTAGATCGCCGTAGTGCTCGGAAACGGGCGCAGTCGAGCGGCAGCGAACGCGGTCGTGCTGGCGATATACCAATCAAGATCCACGCCATCGGCGGCCAACTTATTGCCGGTTCAAGAATTCGTTGCCGTGGCAACGAACCGAATCTCTCGAGCGCCATAAGCAACGCGGCAGGAGTCCCGGGTACGCACG
This sequence comes from uncultured Chloroflexia bacterium, assembly GCA_963765765.1. GTDB lineage: Bacteria > Chloroflexota > UBA6077 > UBA6077 > JACCZL01 > CAVXYC01. Next base: position 24,108 of record CAVXYC010000010.1, read on the forward strand.
GCGAGCGATAGCCCGTGTTGTGCTCGTCGTCGCGAGTTGCGGGCCAACCATACATACCTGCCACCGCGTCAGAGTCAAGAAGCTCGAACATATCAGCTCTGGCGTTAGACGGGGCGGTTGTGCTGCCATCGATTGTCCAGGTCCGGCCTGCTCTCGGCATTGTAAGCCGACCATGCAACAGACGCCGCCGAGCCCGCTCATGAACGGCTCGACGACACCGATGCTGAAAGCCGTGGCTACAGCGGCGTCGACGGCATTGCCTCCATCTCGAAGGACGTCTGCGCCTGCCCGCGCAGCGAGTGGATGCATCGCCGTAACCATGCCGCGTCGTGCGGTGGCTTCTCGCTTCGCCACGATCCATGCTGATTCCGTGGGCATGAGTGTGCTGTTTTTGCACTGAGTGCTTGGTGTGCTAAGGCACGCTGACTGCCCAATCTTAGGACACGCGCGGTATACTTGGCGGCACCTTATTCCCGTTAATATTGGAAGGCACCAGGCCATGACTGCACCTGATCGCGATACGCTTGCTCGAAATCTTGTGGACGCCGCGTATCTCCGCGGACATTTCGTCCTGCGGTCGGGAAAGACCAGCAATTATTACTTCGATAAGTATCTTTTCGAGACGCGCCCTGACTTGCTGGGCGGTGTCGCCGATCTTATGGCGCAGATGCTGCCTCCAGACGTCGATCGGCTTGCAGGTCCTGAGCTTGGCGCGGTGGCGCTGGCCGCGGCGGTATCGCTCGCTTCAGGCGTACCGTTCGTCATCGTTCGCAAAGGCCAGAAAGATTACGGAACCAATAAAGCGATCGAGGGCGTCATCAACCCGGGTGAGCGAGTTGTGCTGCTAGAGGACGTGCTGACCACGGCTGGCGAAGCGCTTCGAAGTGCCGAAGTGCTCAAAGAAGCAGGTGTCAAGGTGGTCGGCATCATTGGCGTCGTGGATCGAGAAGAGGGCGCCGAAGCCAATGCCACGGCCGCCGGGTACCCTCTGTCGTCCGTCTTTCGACGGTCCGAGTTGGAGAGCTATCTCACATAGTCCCGCGCGACAGAGTTGAGGGGGACTACGAAGCAATCTCCAGCGCCGGGCTGAGCTGTGGACGTCCGCTTGTGCTGACGCTGATGGACTTTCCCCGAAACGGCAGGTTCCGCCACGAGCTTGCCGGTGCTCCCGGCAGCGGGCGTGTTCTGAGTCCGCTGCCTGAGTGAGTAAGCCCTAGCCAGATCTGCGTCATCATGACGATAGCACCAGCGGCCCAGGCCTGAGGTGCATTTGCCTGCGGATATTTCACCGGGAAATCACCGTCCAATCGTGGCAGCCCGCGAAGAGCTCTGGCAGACGAATAGTGGGAAAAGCTCTACCGCGTCAAATAGTCCGCGAATAACGCGGCTCGCCTCGTTCTTAAAGCCGTAAGCGGCAAGGCCCGCGGCGATGATTGCGTTGTCATGCGGCCAGACGCTTCCGTTGTGGTAGCTGATCGGGTTGTAAGCGAGCCATGTTGGTGGAGAGCGTTCGGATTCCCCAGCCACTGTACATGTCGTCGGCCATCAGTCGCTGCGCCACTTGTTCCGCCTTATCTCGATCCACGATGCCAGACCAGAGACAGTGGCCCATGTTGGAAGCAATGGCGTCCACCGGACGCTTCTTACCATCCAGTGCGAGAGCGATGATGCCCTGATCAGGAAGCCAGAATCGCTCGTTGAAGTGTCGCTTCAGGCGAGCCGCTTCATCGGTGAGCCGACTGGATCGCTCAGCGTCGCCGAGCTGGCGGAAAAGCCACGCCATGGAGCGTTTTGCCTGATAGACATAACCCTGAACCTCGCAGAGTGCGATTGGGCCTTCCACCGGTTCGCCGTCAGCGAAGTTGACGGAGTCGTGCGAGTCTTTCCAGCCCTGATTTTGAGGCCTTGTCGGGAGCGGCGTTGGTATTCGACGAAGCCATCGCCATCCAGATCGCCTGATTGATCGATCCATCGCAGAGCCAGCTCGGCGGCCGCGGCAGAAGCTCACGAGCTAGCTCCAGGTCGCCAGTCCAGCGGACCGTCTCGGCCGACGAGTGAAGAAACAGCGGGGTGGCGTCCACAGTGCCAAAATAGCGGCTGTGCGGAACCGTTCCGTGATGTGAGAGTCGGCCATGCCGAATCTCGTGAGCGAATTTTGTCCGGGCTCGGCGTCACGAAATGGTCGTCTACGTTTGCCTGATACTCGGCGAGAGCCCGAAGCGCGCCATGAGCCAGTGAAGGGTCTACAGCAAGCGTCTGAATCCCACTGATGAGCGAGTCGCGACCGAATACCGCCATGAACCAGGGAAGCCCGGCGGCCGGAACGATGTGACCCGAGGGCAAGACAACCCGCAGGGCCTGCAAGTCGACCAGCGCGCGATCATATGATCGCGCCATGCGGCGTGAAACGAGTCTCCAGCGTTGAGATCACCGGCTCCGGTAGGGCAACTGGACGGGCGCCGTTCGGAGTCTCTAGCTCGGCCGCTTCGGACCGTCCAAGACGCTCAGTAAGAAACGGCTCAATGTCCAGCTGAACGGACCACGACTGCTGTGGCTCTAGAGTTACGTCATAGTGAAGCAGTGTGCCCTCATGCCGGGGTTCGACACTTGACTTGACGAGCGTTGTCCAGCGCAGTCCGGCGTCTCGGAAATCAAACCGCAGGGCATAATCTCGACTGCCAGCGCGAGTGCGGGACCGGGGGCGGCGATGGAGCTGCCGTGAATCTCGAAAATGTCGGCGAAGTCGGCCTGAAGCTGCACCGCGATATCGACGGTTGCTGGTATTGGCCATGATTGGTCAGGGTGATGGTCTCGCTCAGATGAGATTAATGTGCCGTTCTCTGAGCAGGACGAGTGCATCCGCGCCTCGACGATCCTTCATCTCTCCGTTTGTTGAGTAGAACTTTGCAGTGTGGTGGCCGGTGCTTCCCGACGAAAGCGGTCTGGGCAGGACCCCGTTAAGGGTCACGACAAACGCGGAAAGAAAACGCGTATCGGAACTGAAAAACCCATGGCCGTTGGACGGGATGATATTGCCGACGTTGTCGGAGACAACAAACGTGGCGCCATCAGCAATTGAAATTTCGTCGTTAACCACTTAGCACTCCATCGTGCAAGCTGTGGGCCAAGAATATTTGGTCGTTAAGCATTTCGCACCCCATTGTGCAAGCTGCGCGCCAAGACTAGTGTCGGTTGGGTCGCAAGTCAATCGGCTCCTGCCGTTGAACGCGGCCATTCTATTGAGTGTGCCTTGACTGTGACGGATTATTGGCGAGGCATCGTTGTGACGGGGTTAACTCAAGGTTGATTTGGTCTCCCACTGATTGGTGTGACAAATCCTCTGGATTTGCCTTGCATTCATTCCAAACGTGCAACCGCTCAGGGATGGATGCCGTTCTATGAGGAGACAACGATTGACGGATTATCGTGAAGACTCGTATGCTCCGCGCCGTGTTTGCGTTCGCGATCAAGGATGATCGTTTCTGGCGGATTGCGCCCCTTGCTGGTGCAATGCTTCTGGCCTTAGTGGCGTCAGGTCCTGCCTATGCTCAATCACGTTCCCCACGCGTGACGATCATTGAGTTGGACTCAGAACCCGTAACAGAGACATGGCGCTACCAGCCCGCCACCCTCACGGTGTTCGCGGACACCAAGGTTACCTGGCTCAATACCGGACGCGGATACCACACCGTGACTTCACCCGAGGGCCTTTTCGACTCCGGCTTCCTCGAGAGCGGCTCGGAGTGGTCCTATACATTCGCGACACCCGGTGTCTACAATTATTTCTGTGTGCCTTATCCGTGGATGAAGGGCACCGTCATAGTTCGCGAACCGCACCGGACCCCCCGGTCCGAATTAGCCATCGATTTCACCCGATAATCGGGCTCACAAACGCCCTTCCTTGGCGGTCCGTGAAGCCTGCGCCGCGTGAGCAATCACGATGGCGACCGAGGCAGGGTCAGAGGCATTCATTCTCGGTGATGAAACGCTTTGGGCGAACGGTAGGTTGCTTTTCGGGCGTATCCAGCACCGGAAGCATTCGGGAAATTCCTTGACGATCTGAAATCGGGTCCAGAAAATGTGGTTACTCACGCCAAGCCCGCGGCGCAGTCGAGCGCCTTTGACGGGTTGTGCGAAAGGACAGCCGCATGCGATTGGGCCCACTGTTCATCGGATTCATGGCGCTACTTACGGCGTGCTCGTCCCCCGCCCCATCTCCTACTGCGGCCCCTAAGGTCACGGAGGCTACAAAGCCGGCCGCCGCCGCGGCCTCACCGGCAGCCTCCCCCACGGTCAGTGCATCGCCCGCGGCCGCGCCCGTAGCTTCCCCGGTGGCCTCACCTGCAACCAGCAGCGGCCCATCGGCAGTCCCGGTTCGCGAGTTCAACGAGTCGGCGGTGGCTGACTTCTATCGCGGTAAGACGTTCACAATTGTCGTGAGCTCGAGTGCGGGCGGCGGATACGACTTGTATGCGCGCTCGCTAGCCAGGCACATTGGCCGGTTCATTCCAGGGAACCCCACCGTGATCGTCCAGAACATGCCCGGCGCGGGTGGAATCGTGGCCGCAAACACGGTGTTTACGGGCACGCAGGATGGCACGACCATCGCCGCATTCTCGCGCGGCTTGCCGGCCGAAGAGCTCTTCGGCACTGAAGGCGTTCGTTTCCGGGCGAATGAATACAAGTGGCTCGGAAGCATGAACGATGAAGTCAGTGTCTGCGCGGCCCGGGGCGATTCACCGGTTAAGAAATTCGAAGACATGTACACCACGGAGCTGCTCGTTGGTGGTACGGGCGCGGGTGCCGATACTGATTACTTTCCACAAGTTCTGAATGCGCTTCTCGGTACGCGTTTTCGCATTGCCTCCGGCTATCCAGGTGGGAACGAGATCAATCTCGGCGTTGAGCGAGGAGAGCTCCAGGGGCGCTGTGGCTGGTCATACTCATCCGTCGTCAGCACGCGTGCTGAGTGGTTCAAGCAGCCGCCGTTCATGCATTTGCTCGTTCAGATGGCGCTCAAGAAGCACGCAGACATTCCAGATGTCCCGCTCGTTGTCGACTTCGCAAAGACTGATGAACAGCGTCAGCTCCTAAGAGTCGTATTCTCGCGACAAACCATGGGGCGCCCATTCGCGATTCCTCCTCAAGTGCCGCCGGATCGTGTGGCCGCTCTGCGCACGGCGTTCGACAAGACAATGCGCGATCCTGAATTTCTCGCCGAAGCTGATAAAGCAAAGCTCGAAGTCAATAATCCAGTGACCGGCGAAGAGGTGCAGGCAGATCGTTGCTGAAGTATTCGAGTTCCGCCAGACCTCGCCAAGAAGCTGGCGGATATCCAGGTGGAGGGCGGATCTTAGTCTCCTCACACTGAATTCCTGCCCCGCGGGACCGCCGACATCCTGTCGGCCTGGCCCCCTCGAAAGGCCGCCGACAGACGCATTGCGTCCGGATGTGACAGTGTCCGCCGGCGGCCCTCAGGGGCCGGGCCGACAGGATGTCGGCGGTCCTATTGAATGCGCCGAGGTCAAATCTGGACGCTGCTGGTTACGGTGGTAGCATCTTGAAGTGACAGCGTACTGCTGAGTAGCAGACGCGAGTCAGACGGACTGGAATTACTTAAGGGACCGCTTGGATCCATCGTGACCGAGACGGAACGGAATGGCCGACTTACATAGCGCCTGGCGGCTACGCTTGCCGAGGCGTTTTATTGTGCCATCGGGACTACCCAGGTGTTGATTGCGTTCGACGTAAGCAACACCCGGGTGGGCGTCGGCCTCTTCGACGGTGAGCGGCTAACTCAGTCGTTCAGCATGTCAACAGACCTGCGTCGAACTCCGGATGAATACAGTGCACTCCTGGGAGCGATGCTCTCAGAGCGACGGGTTTCGTCAAGCTGCATTTCCTCCGCTGTCATCGGATCGGTGGTCCCGCCGGTCACCGATGCCTTTGCTCAGCTTTGTTCACGTAGTCTTGACGTTCAGGCACTTTGCGTCGGTGCCGGCACCCGTACCGGGATCCGTATCGCGACTCACAACCCGCGTGAGCTTGGAACAGATCGAGTCGTGAACGCGGTAGCGGCGCACAGGCTCTATGGCGGACCGTCCATCGTTGTCGACTTCAGCACCGCAACCTCATTCGATGTTGTGGGTGTCGATGGCACTTACATGGGCAGTGTGATAGCACCTGGTCTGACACTCTCCGCCGAGGCGTTGTTTGAGCACACGTCCCGCCTCCCTCGGGTGGATCTGATGATGCCGCGTGTCGTCGTGGGAAAGGACACTACGTCCGCTCTGCAGTCTGGCCTGGTCTTTGGACACATCGCAATGGTTCGCGGAATGATCGGACGGATTCGGGCGGAGACCGGCCTCGAAGGATCAGTGATTGCGACCGGTGAGTTCGCGACGCTCGTTGCCGGAGAAGCACCCGAGATCAGTCATCTCGAGCCTGATCTCACCCTCATCGGTCTGCGCCTCATTTATGAGCTCAATCATGACCGGTAGTCCGTCGGTGCGGATCGGGATTCTGGGCATGGGGCGTATGGGCTCATTTCTAGCTCGTGCGCTAGCCCGATCCGGGCAGGATGTGACCGCCGTTTGGTCGCGCGATTTCGATCACGCGGAGGATGTCGCCCAATCGATTCCACGCTGCCGCCCAACCGTCATTCCCCAGAGCGCGGTTGACAACGCGGACCTGATATTCATCACCACTCCGGATGCCGTGATTGAGCCGTTCGCTTGCTCTTTGGCCTGGTGGCGCGGGCAATCGGTCGTCCACTGCAGTGGGGCGTTGGATCGGCAGGTTCTATCCACGGCTGCCGAGGTAGGTGCAGACACCGGCTGCTTCCACCCCCTGCAATCGATCACCGAGGCGAGCGCACCAGACGCCCTGAAGGATGTAGCCATCGCCATCGAGGCCCAGCGTCTCATGAAGGACCGGCTTGCCGACATCGCGCGATCCCTGGGTGCCCGACCAGTTACGTTGGAGCCGGGTAGCAGGGCTCGCTATCACGCTGGAGCGACCATGGCCAGCAACTATCTCGTGACCCTGGCGAGCTGCGCTTCGGAGCTCCTGCAATCCGCGGGACTTTCACGTGCTGACGCGATCGACGGGCTGGTCTCGCTCATGCGCGGCTCGCTGGAGAACGTCGCATCTCTCAGCCCTGCGAACGCGCTCACTGGTCCTATCGTCCGAGGCGACATTGTCACGGTCCAGCGACACCTCAAGGCACTGGCCAGTAATCCTGAGATCGCAGATATCTATCGATGTCTTGGCCGACAAACCGTCGCACTTGCTGAGGAGAGCGGGCGACTCGATCTCGAGCGGTCCAGACGACTTTTCCAAATACTCGGCGAATACCATTCGCATGAAAGGACGGCGCCATGCGCCTGACGACAACCAAGCTCAAAGACATGAAGCGCGATGGCGAGCGGATTGCCATGCTGACCGCGTACGACTACCCGACCGCGAGTGTTCTCGACGAGGCAGGAGCCCATGTGCTCCTCGTCGGCGATAGTCTCGGGGTCGTTGTGTATGGCTACGAGACGACACTTCAGGTGACCCTGGAAGACATCCTGCGCCACACCGGCGCCGTGGTGCGCGGAAGCAAGTCAGCTCTAGTCGTGGCCGACATGCCGTTCCTTACATACCAGGTCACGATAGAAGAAGCTGTTCGCAACGCCGGCCGTCTCCTCCAGGAGGGTGGCGCCCACGCGGTAAAGCTGGAAGGTGGCGTGACGATGGCGCCAACGATTCGGCGACTCGTCGATCTAGGCATACCGGTCATGGCGCATATTGGGCTCACGCCTCAGTCCGTCAATCAGCTCGGGGGATATCGTGTGCAAGGTCGGACACCCGAGATCGCGGCCAAGCTGCTCATGGATGCGCAAGCTGTCCAGGAAGCAGGCGCATTTGCCGTGGTGGTAGAGTGCGTGCCGGCGCCACTGTCGGCGCTCATCAGCCGTAAGCTCGATATCCCCACGATCGGAATTGGCGCCGGGGCCGGCTGTGACGGCCAGGTGCAGGTTATTCATGACATGCTCGGGCTGTTCAATGATTTCATTCCCCGCCACGCTAAGCGATATGCGGAGCTGCGCGACGTGGTTCGCGACGCGGCGAAGCAGTACATTGCCGACGTTCAGTCCGGCGCATTTCCCACGGACGCTCAAAGCTTCACCATGAACGAATCGATCCTGGACGAGCTTCGGTCCGACGAGCAGATCCGCGCGCCAGCCTGATCATGCGCATCGTCACGACGCTATCCGAGGCGCGTCGGTGCCTGGAGGCACTGCCGCGGCCTCATGGGCTCGTGCCTACGATGGGCTACTTGCATGAGGGACATCTCAGTCTAGTTCGCCGCGCCCGAGCCGAAAACGCGGTCGCAGCGGCAACGATCTTCGTGAACCCTACCCAGTTTGGCCCGAATGAAGACCTCTCCACATACCCGCGTGATATGCCGCGCGATCTTGCGCTGCTCGAGACTGAGGGTGTGCAAATCGTGTTTACCCCCTCGGTCGAGGAGATGTATCCGCCGGGAGGAGAGACAGTAGTCTCTGTTGGAGCTCTCAGCCGCAAGCTCGAGGGAGTGGCGCGTCCAGGGCATTTCGATGGCGTGGTAACCGTCGTGACAAAGCTCTTTCACGTCATGGCGCCAGATCGTGCCTATTTCGGTCAGAAGGATGCGCAGCAGACAGTTGTTATCAGGCGCATGGTACGGGACCTCCGGTTTCCGGTTGAGATCGTTGTTTGCCCGACCGTTCGGGAGTCAGACGGCCTGGCATTGAGTAGCCGAAACGCGTACCTCGACACCCAGGAGCGCGGGGCTGCATTGGTGCTCTCCCACGCGCTCGTGCGGGCTCAAATGCTCCACGCGAAGGGTGAGCACAGCGCCGAGCGCATTCGATTGGAGATGCTCTCGATTCTGCGAGACGAGCCGCTTGCAGACGTGGACTATGTGAGCGTGGCCGATCCCGAAACATTGGATGAGCAGCTTTGTTCCGGAGCCGGCTCGCTGGTCTCGCTCGCAGTGCGGATCGGTCGGACGCGTTTGATCGACAATGTTGTGCTGGGTGTGACTCCCGATCTCATCGATGACGTCCGCACAATCGCCTACCGCACGCGCTAGAATACCCGCAATGCTTCATGGCGCTGACGGGCTGGAATTCGGCTCTCCAGCGCCTTGTACGCGAATGTCGGACCGATGGTGGAGGAGTCATGCTGAATCGATCAGACAATGAGCTGATGTGCCGCGTTGGGCCCAAGACACCGATGGGGAATGTGCTCAGGCAATATTGGCACCCCATTCTTTTGCAGTCTGAGCTGGCCGAGAACGACGGTGCGCCTTTACGTGTGCGCCTGCTGGGTGAGGATCTCGTGGCGTTCCGGGACACCAACGGTGATGTTGGCCTAGTTGCCGAGAATTGCCCCCACCGTGGTGCATCGCTGTTTTTTGGGCGCAATGAGGAAGAGGGACTTCGGTGCGTGTACCATGGCTGGAAGTTCGAGACTTCTGGCGCGTGCGTGGACATGCCCAATGAGCCACCGGAGAGTAACTTCAAGCAGAAGGTAAAGGTCACTGCATACCGCACACGAGAGCGCGGCGGAGTGATCTGGGCTTATATGGGGACGCGCGAGACGCCTCCGGAGCTGCCGTCGCTGGAGTGGAACCTGGTTCCGGCCGAGCAGGTTTACGTCTCCAAGCGATACTCGGAATGCAATTGGGTTCAGGGCGTCGAGGGCGGCGTCGACTCCAGTCACTCCGGGTTTTTGCACAGTCCACTGAGCTCGCACCGAGTCAAGGAAGAGAGCGAGCACGAGAACAACGCGGAGCTACGGACCGACGGCGGATCGCGCGGCATGATCTACAAGGCCAAGGATAAGCATCCGCACTTCGAGGTCGTGGACACGGAGTACGGGGTCTTGGTTGGTGCTCGTCGCCGCGCCGAAGAAGACTCCTGGTATTGGCGGATCACGCAGTTTCTTATGCCCTACTTCTCAATGATTCCTTCGTACGGTGAGAGTCCAAAGATTAGCGGCCACGCCTGGGTGCCGATCGACGACAACACCACGATGGCCTGGACGGCGACCTGGCATCCAACGCGCCCCCTCACGGAAAAGGAAGTCGAGCGCATGCACTATGGATGGGGTCTCCATCTTGGTGTGGACACGCTCGACACTCCAATCCCCGGCAAGCCAGGAAGCGAGTGGCGGCCCAAAGCAAACGCTTCGAACGACTATCTCATCGATTGGGATGCACAGCGTACGAAGGTCTTCTCAGGTCTGCCCGGTACGGCCATGCAGGATCAAGCCCTTCAGGAGACGATGGGTGCGATTTACGAGCGCTGGCACGAGCATCTCGGGACCAGCGACACGGGGATCATCCAGATGCGTCGACGCTGGCTGGCGGCAGTTCGCGAGCTCGAGGCGAATGGGACCGTGCCGACCGGTGTAGACGCTCCCGAGTCGTACCTCGTTCGGTCCGCCGGCGTGGTGCTGCCACGAAACGTTCAATGGGTGGAAGCATCCCGCGAGTTTGTTACTGCCACGCCGGGCGTGCATCACGCATCGGCCTAGCAACAACGTCATGGTCCCATTTGTCCCATCCGTTCGATTTATCTTTGACGTAGAGGGACGGACGAGACAAATGGGACCCATAGAATTCCGCGTTAAGAGCGGGCATGGCGGAGATACATAGAACATGTTGACGTTGATGGTGAAGCTCTCAGTCAAGCCTGAGAAGGTGGATGAATTCCTGGCTGCGCTCGAGGTGAATGGCCGCTCGGCCGTTCGTGACGAGCCCGGTTGCTATCGTTTTGACGTGAGCCGCGGAATCGACAATCCGTCGATCATCTACCTCTACGAGGTCTATGCCGACGAGGGAGCCCTCGATGCCCATCGCGAGGCGCCGCATTTCATCAAGTGGCGCGATACCGTGAAGGACTGGTATTCGGCTGATGCCGAGCGGACGCTCGCGACCACGGTTGTACCGACCGACGCGGAGTGGAGATCGGGCAAGAGCTAGCAAGTCTGGGACTGCGGGCAGGACGATCGCGGTCCCAGCACTTATCATCCTTTTAGGATCCCGCGACAGGTGATGCAGACATGACCGTGCCCCCAACTGGAGAGATCGCAACCTTAGCTGGTGGTTGCTTCTGGTGCCTCGAAGCCGTCTATGACGAGCTCAAGGGCGTCGTCGACGTCACTTCTGGATACGCCGGCGGGCAGGTTGTGAATCCTACGTACCAGCAGGTCTGTGGTGGTGACACAGGGCATGCCGAAGTCGTCCGCATCGCGTTCGATCCAGCCAAGATCTCGTTCCGCGAAATCCTGGAGGTCTTTTTCACAATCCACGACCCCACGACGCTGAATCGTCAGGGCGCGGATGTGGGTACGCAGTATCGATCAGCGATCTTCTATCACTCCGATGAACAAAAGCGCGTGGCGGAAGAAGTCATCGCGGAGATCGCATCGTCAGGTATCTGGAAAAACCCCATCGTCACCGAGGTCACCCCAGTGCCTGAGTTCTATTCCGCGGAGGACTATCACCAGGAGTACTTCGCCCGGAATCCGAACCAGGGATACTGCCAGGTTGTAGTAGCGCCGAAGGTCGCCAAGTTTCGATCGAAGTTCCTCGCGAAGCTTCGCGGGTAACATCGCCCGAGCGCGCCCTTCGTTCCAGAAAATCCTACCCTCGAGATCATGGATCGAGTACACCGGTAGAGCCTGAGCGGTAATTGGTCGATTCAGGCGAGAGTCTGTCGGTACACTCTCGCCAGCTTACGGAGGGTGCGCATGGCTTCGGCTGCTCCAACTGTCGCCAATCGCGGTTTACTCGAGCGCGGACGAGGGATCTCGATCAGCGGATTGGGACTTGTGTTCGCGCTGCTGCTCGCTCTGGTGGCGTTTGTGGTCCTCTACCCGATTTTGCTGCTCGTCGTGAATAGCTTCCAGGTCGGTGTCTTCGGTCGAGAGACGACCTGGGGTCTGGACAACTGGCGCACCGCGCTGAGCGAACCCAAGTTTCGCGAGGCCATTTTTAACACGCTTGGCCTGACCGCCATCCGCCAGTTCCTTGCGTTCGGTTTCGGCGTCTGCCTGGCCTGGCTCTTTGCTCGGACGAACCTCCCTGGCAAGAGCATCCTCGAGTTTGGATTCTGGGTGGCGTTCTTTTTGCCGACCCTCACGGTCACGCTAGGCTGGATCCTGGTATTCGATGGCGAGCGTGGATTGGCCAACAGAGCGCTCATGAACTTGCCCTTCGTTCAAGGCCCCGTGTTCGACATCTACTCGTGGTGGGGAATCATCTTTGTTCACCTCGTCACGGGTACTCTGGCATCAAAAGTCATTCTGCTTACCCCGGCGTTCCGAAATCTCGACTCATCGCTGGAGGAGGCGTCGATTGCGTCCGGCGCCAGCACGTTGAGCACACTCTTCCGCATCGTCGTCCCGGTCATGGCTCCTGCGCTGATGATCGTGATGCTGCTCGGAACGATACGATCGCTCGAGTCGTTCGAAGTAGAGTTGATTCTTGGAGCTCCGCAGCACATCGACGTCTACAGCACCCTCATCTACCGTCAGGTTCAACAGCAGCCGCCGCTTTATGGAAACGCCACCGTCCTGAGTCTGGTGGTACTAGCTCTCATTCTGCCCTTCGTGCTTGCTCAGCAATGGATGACCAACAAGCGCAGTCACGCGACGGTGTCGGGGAAGTACGCGGCACGATTGCAGAACCTTGGCAAATGGCGATGGCCGCTCTTCTATATGGTCCTGACTGTGGTGATCATTGTGGACGTGGTACCCATAGTCTTCATCATCATGAGCACATTCATGAAGCTCTTCGGCTTCTTTACGGTGTCAGACCCATGGACGCTGAGACACTGGCAAGAAGCGCTACGCGATCCCAATCTACTCTCCGCCTTTAGGAACACCCTGATCCTCGGAATAGGCGCGGCGGCGCTAGCCATGTTCCTTTATATGCTTATTGCCTACATGTCAGTCCGGACTCGCTTTCGCGGGCGTGGCGCACTCGACTTCCTCACCTGGCTCCCTACAACACTCCCCGGTATCGTGATCAGCCTGGGCTTTCTCTGGCTGTTCCTCGGAACCCCGGTGTTTCGACCGATGTATGGGACGTTGTGGATCCTTATCATTGCGGTGACGCTGAGCAGCATGACAGTGGGTGTTCAGATCATCAAGTCTAATATGGTGCAGCTTGGCGCGGAGCTTGAAGAGGCCTCCTGGGCGAGTGGTGGATCGTGGTGGTATACGCTCCGCCGCGTTGTCATTCCACTGGTGGCTCCCGTGGTGGCGGTTGTAGGCGTACTTACATTTGCAACGGCCGCGCGGGCGACGAGTGTCGTCGCGTTGCTATCGAGTCGCAATATCCAGCCGCTGTCTATGTTGCAGCTCGATCACATGTCGGATGGCGCGTTCGAGCGTGCGTCGGTGATCGGCGTGCTGATCCTTTTCCTCACCACTGGCGTAGCGCTGATTGGTCGATACATTGGATCGAAGTCAGGGATCACCGCACGCTAAGAGCGCACCAATTTTCAAAAGCCAGGAGCACTTGAAATGAGCTCAGGAGTGGACTTCCGGTTAGATGGCAGAGTTGCCATCATCACGGGCGGTAGCACGGGGATTGGCCTCGGGATTGCTGAAGCGATGGCGCAGGCCGGTGCGAGCGTTGTCATCGCCGCTCGACGGCCGGAGGTGGTTGACGAGGCTTGTCAAGCGATTGCATCGCAGGGTGGAACTGCCGTTGGTATCCCAACCGATGTCTCGGACTCCGAGCAAGTGCACCGTCTCGTCGCGAATACTCGTGAGAAGCTCGGTCGCATCGATATCCTTGTGAACAATGCTGGCGGTACGTTTGGGCCAACGTTCAAGCGGGGCCCGCTGCTAGAGATGGAAGATGCCGATTTCGAAGAGTGTTGGGCTGTGAACGTCAAGAGCGCGTTTATGTGCTCCAAAGCCGCCGTTCCGCACATGATGGAAGGCGGTAACGGTTCGATCATCAACATCTCGTCTGTCAGCGGTCGAGAGAATACCGCGCCGATGGTGGGTTTTTCAGCGTATGGGTCGGCCAAATCGGCGCTGATCGGCCTGACGCGCGGGATGTCTGTGGAGTGGGCGCCAGCAATTCGAGCGAACGTGATCGCGGCAGGCATGATAGACACGCCGCGAGTGACGGCAAGTCGGGCCGGCGATGACATGAGCGCGTGGTTGCAGACTATCGCCATGGGTCGGGCCGGACTGCCAGTTGATGTTGCTGGGGCGGCCGTGTTCCTGGCTTCGGATGCCGCGAGCTGGATGACCGGATCATGTATCGATATTCACGGTGGATTGAAAAGGTCGGTGAGCTAGAGTCAGCAGCTCGGCTCGCCAATGTGCCGATGACTGAGAAAGCGTAGGGAAAGGAGCATTGAGCATGAATCGACGTGGATTGAATGCAGTGTTCGCATCAATGGCCGCAAGCCTGATGGTGGCCGCGTGCGGCCCCGCGGCGACGCCAGCGTCTTCGCCGGCAAAATCGGAAGCCGCCAAGACTGAAGCCCCGGCAGCGAAGGCCGAGGCTCCTGCCGCCAAAACAGAGGCCGGCAAGCCCGCTGCTCAGGCACCGGCGTCAAGTGCAGACTGGCAGACCGAATGGCAGAACGTTGTAGAAGCTGCCAAAAAAGAAAAGCTGGTCATCGTCTCCCATCCGGGCAGCGACTACCAGGCGCTCATGGAGAGCTTCAAGAAGGACTTTCCGGGTATCGAAGTCGAGCACTCCGGGCAGCGGCCGAGCGACATTTCGCCCAAGATCATCACCGAGCAGCAGAACGGCGTGTTTAACTGGGACGTCATGGCAGCGACAACGAGCAACATGAACAACGTGCTGCTGCCGGCAAACGCGTTTCAGGACATCGAGCCGTTTTTTGTACGCCGTGATGTGATGGACGACAACGTTTGGGGCGGCGGCAAATTCGAGATGTACACCTCGAATGATCAGAAGTCGATTCTGGTCCACAACGCTTGGCTAGCAAGCCGCGTCTACGTCAACCGCGAGAAGGTGGGCGCGGACAAGCTCAATTCCATTGATGATCTACTCAAGCCGGAGTTTCAGGGACAGATTGTGGTGGACGATTGCACCGTTCCGCGCATGGTATGGGCGCCCTGGTGGGCATCTGGCAAACGAAGGGCGAGGATTTCGTACGCACGTTACTCTCGCAGCAAAAGCCCGTGTTCCAGGATACCGTCCGTATCACGACGGAGTGGGTCGCGACCTCGCGCTATCCTATCGGCATCGGCGTTGATTCGCCGGAGCTTCGAAAGCTCCAGTCCAATGGCATAGGTACGCAGGTCGAGGTGCTGAACTTCCAGGGCGGGAACATCTCTACCCAGGGTGCCGCGGTGTTCAAGAACGCACCTCACCCGAATGCGGCCAAAGTCTTTCTGAACTGGCTGTGGTCCAAAGAAGGACAGACGGCCTTCGTTGACGCCTTCAAAGCCAGTGAGTCACCCAATAGTCGCCGGCTGGACGTGCCGGTCGTTGCCCCGGACGTCGTTCCAGATTACAAGAACTTCGGCCAGTACGTCTCGTGGTCCATGGACAATGGTCGACCAATCGTCGACCAGGTCTCCAAGCTTTGCAAGGAGATGCGTGGCTAATGCTCAGGGGTTCTGTGTTGAGGATGATCCTATGTTGACGCGCGCCGACAACGAGCTTCTGACTCAGACACACGCGGAAGCTCCGATGGGTGCATTCCTGCGGCGGTACTGGATTCCGGCACTTCTTCCCGAAGAGCTGCCGGAGCCGGATTGCCCGCCGGTGCGCCTGAAGCTTCTCGGAGAAAACCTCGTTGCGTTTAGAGATACCGCTGGGCGCATAGGCGTCGTCGGCGAGAACTGTCCTCACCGCGGTGCTTCCATGTTCTTCGGTCGCAACGAAGAGTCGGGCCTCCGCTGCGTCTATCACGGCTGGAAGTTCGATGCCACTGGCACCTGCGTCGATATGCCCAATGAGCCTCCCGAAAGCAATTTTAAGCACAAGGTGCGCATTACTGCGTATCCCGCGCAGGAGCTTGGCGGCGTGATCTGGATTTACATGGGGCCGCCAGAACTGCAGCCCGATGTTCCAGCCCTGGAATGGGCTCTGGTTCCAGAATCACATCGATACCACACGAAGCGTATACAGGCGTGCAATTGGGCTCAGGCGCAGGAGGGTGGAATAGACTCGAGTCATATTTCCTTCCTGCATCGCGATCAGGGGCCTGGTACGGCCAATCTCACACGCCGTCAGGTAGGTGGTACGGCACTCTCGCTGCGAGATTCAGCTCCACACTTCGAGATCGTCGGCGCACCGTACGGACTGCTGATTGGCGCTCGCCGGAACGCCGATGAGGACCATTACTACTGGCGTATTACCCAATGGATAGCGCCGTGGTACACGATGATCCCACCCTTTGGAGACAATCCCATTGGTGGGCACGCGTGGGTGCCGATTGACGACGAAACGTGCCTCACCTGGAGCTTCCAGTGGCATCCGGCGCGTCCGCTGAGCGAGGAAGAATTGAAACCTATGCGGGCGGGGTTGGGCATCCACATGGAGCTGATACCGGGAACATATGACCCGGTTCGCAATAGGGCGAATGACTACTTGATCGATCGCGATGCACAGAAGAGCGGTGCGTCATTCACTGGGATCCGAGGCATTTCCGCGCAGGACAACGCTATGCAGGAAAGCATGGGCAAAGTGTTCGACCGCACAAAGGAGCATCTGGGATCATCCGACACCGCGATCATCCAGGTACGGCGGTTTTTGATCAGCAATGCTCGGAAGGTGAGTGAAGGAGGAGCCCCGCCCGGTCTCAGTGCCGATCAGCAAAGAGTACGATCGGTATCGATAGTTATCCCGAAGTCAGTAACGGCCTGGCCGGAGGCGGCCAAGGACGCGCTGGTCGCTAGCCCCGATAATTTCTTCGTATCAGCCTAATGCGTTACGCTGGACGGGGCAGAATTCCCATGGGGTTCGGTCCCGGCGGTATTTCCCGATTTACATGCTGAACTGTCAAAGGAGATAGCTCCATGGCGATTTCGAGCCCCGCCGCATCAGCGGCGAGCACTGCGCAGAGATCGAGTGACGTGGTCCTCGAGCTTGATACGGTCACCAAGTTTTACGGGACCGTGAAGGCTGTTGATGCTATTAGCATCAACGTCAACAAGGGCGAAGTGCTTACGCTGCTCGGACCATCGGGCTGCGGAAAAACGACGACGCTCCGAATGGTGATTGGCCTGGAGCGTGTCTCCGGCGGAGAGATCCGTTACCGCGATCGCGTCATGGATTCCGGGAATGGTCGATCATATGTGCCCACCCACAAGCGCAACATGGGCATGGTGTTTCAGAGTTACGCCATTTGGCCACACATGACGGTGTTCGAGAATGTAGCCTATCCCCTTCGGGTACGCCGCACGCCGAACAACGTGGTGTCTGAAAAGGTCGAGCGGGCGCTGGATCAGGTCGGTCTCGGAGGCCTAGGCGGCCGCGGTGCCACCCAGCTCTCCGGTGGTCAGCAGCAGCGCGTCGCGCTTGCCCGAAGCCTTGTCTTCGAGCCGGAGCTACTCCTACTCGATGAGCCGTTCAGCAATCTGGACGCCAAGCTACGCGAGCAGATGCGCGGCGAGCTCAAGATCCTCCAGCGACGCCTGGGCATCACGGTCCTCTTCGTCACTCACGATCAGATTGAGGCGCTGAGTCTTTCCGACCGGATCGCGGTGATGAACCTGGGCAACATTGAACAGCTCGGTCGACCCCTGGAGCTCTACAACGCGCCCAAAAGCGCCATGGTTCGAGACTTTCTCGGAAGAACGCTCATACTCGATGGTGAGGTGGCGGAGCGTCGCGGAGAGACCGTGGTGGTGAGACTGAACCAGGGCGGCGTGATCGAATCGAACAATGCGTCTGAGGATCTGGGTGTCGGTACTCCATGTCAGGTGGCTGTGCGCCCGGAGAAGGTCGCCGTTCGGCCTGACCTGGCCGCTGGCGGCACGAATCGAATCAAAGGCATCCTGGAGGCCCTGCTCTTCATTGGCGATCGTTACGAGGCACGCGTGAGCATGGGTGGCAGCAACGAAGATGTCACTGTGTACATGGAAGCCGGAGCCAACTGGCAGGAAGGCCAGGAGGTGAGCCTGGAGTTCCCGGCAAACGAGCTCCGTGTCTGGCCGGTCTAGAGACCAGTTGCCCGGATTCCGGCCCTGACCTAAACTACATTTATGCGGGCCCAGAGCCCGCCCTCACCGTTGAATTGGAGGCGGCGAACATGAGCATGAGCCCCGAAGAGTACCTGGCGATTCCCTACGTGCTCGTCATGGAGTCCGTCGAGAAAGACGATGGCGACTGGATTCGCCGCGCAGAGTATCCGGAGCTTCCGGGCTGCGTCGCGGAGGCGTTCTCGCCGCTGGATGCCATTGACCAGCTGGAGGAGAAGCGGGTGCGCTTCATCATGGAGCGGTTGGAACGCGGCGAGCCGATTCCCGTACCGCGCGCACCTCTACGGGCAGGCGTAGAAGGCCCAGATCCCGACAAGCTCGGATTCGCCAAGTGGCTCGTGGATCAAGACCGCATCTCGGATAAACGCTAACAGGTGACATCCCGCGCTAGCGTGAGCGGACCGTTCTCTCGAGGGAACGGTCCGCTTTTCCATTTGTTGAAAGTGAGAAATTTGCCGTGACGATTGACATGTCAAATATCAGTGAGAAATGGGTGGAGCTCAGCCACGGAAAGACCCGCTATCTGGAGTCGGGCTCGGGCGAGCCAACCATCTTTCTGCACGGTGTTGGCTACGTCCAGGCCGCGCACACCTGGCGACCCAATCTTGGTCCCATCGGGCAGAAGACAAGAGCAATCGCCGTTGATTGCCTTGGGTGGGGGCTCGGCGATCGCCTCGATATGGAGTACTCGTTCGCCTACATCGTGGATTTCGTACGCGAGTTTCAAGATGCACTGGGCATCGAGCGCTCGAACATCGTGGGCCACTCAATGGGTGGCTGGTTAGCTTCGCTGTTTGCATATGAGAGTCCGAACCGAGTCAACAAGCTGGTGCTGGTTGGAAGTGGGGGGACACGGACCCGGACGATTCCGTCCATGACCGAGTTTCAACCGCCATCCGAGGAGCAGGTGAGGGATAGCCTCAAGAACCAATTCCATCTCTCCAATGAATGGGTCGATGCACTCCTTCCCGAGTGCTGGGCCGTGACGGACGTACCGAATGCGCTGGATGTCTACCGAAAGATCCTGAAGCACATGAACAATCAGGCGACACGCGATAAGTATGGGACCGTTCGGCGACTACCGAAAGTGACGGCGCCCACGCTGGTTGTCTGGGGCGCCAATGACGAGGTCAATGCGCTCGAGATGGGTCAGCTCACGGCCGAGCTCGTTCCGAATTCGAAGCTGGTTGTCTTGGAGAATACCGGGCACTTTGCGCCAACGCAGCGTATCGACGAGTTCAACAGCGCGGTACTAAACTTTTTGTCATAACTTTGCGAGGCTAGGGAAAGAATGGACGGCGCCCGCGGTTTGTAGTGCGGAATTTATTCCGCCGTGCACACTTGAACGCACCGAGCAGATATCGCAAGAGGACGGCGGAATAAATTCCGCACTGTAAACCGGTGGCCATGCTTCCGTCAGCATAAGAGGAGCAACCATGCTCACGCGTGAAGAGAATGATCTATTAACGCGAATCGGTCCCGGTACCCCGATGGGGGACATGATGAGGCGCTACTGGCTTCCGGCCGCGCTTTCAAGCGAGATCGCTGAGCCAGACGGAACACCGAAGCGAGTTCGTTTGCTCGGCGAGAACCTGGTTGCGTTTCGAGATTCATCCGGGCCAGCCGGCGTTATGGACGAGCTCTGTCCGCATCGTGGCGCATCGTTGGTTCTCGCGCGAAACGAGAACAACGCGCTCCAGTGCCTCTATCACGGCTGGAGAATTGCCGCGGACGGTGAAATCCTGGAGACTCCGTGCGAGCCAGAAGATAGCGACTTCAAAGATCGGATTCGCCATGTAGCATTCCCGGTCCGAGAGTTTGGTGGCATGGTCTGGGTCTACATGGGCCCTCCCGGGACAGTGCCCGAGGAGCCGCGATTTGCCTGGACGGAGCTGCCTCCAGAAAACGTCTCGCTCATCAAGATGCGTATCGAGTGCAACTGGGCTCAAGGCCTGGAGGGGGTTATCGATTCCGCTCATTCAAACTTTCTGCATTCGAGTGAGATCGTTCCCTCGGCCGCCGCGTCGTCGCTCGGCGGCGCGTCTATCTTTCGCAATTCGGACGAGACGCGGCAGCTCGATCGGCCTTCGAATGATGGACGCCCTCGTATGGAGACGCAGGACACTTCGTACGGCTTTCGCTACGCGGCGATTCGGAAACCTATGCGGGATGCCGATAAGAACAAGTACATCCGCGTGAGCTTGTTCGCAGCGCCGTTCTACGGTTTCTTCCCGACGCCTGATGGCTTTGGCGCGATGCAGGCCTTTGTGCCGGTGGATGACGAGACGACTCATTTCTACTTCGCCCAGTATTCGCTTAGCGGTCCGGTAGATAAGGAAAACTATGCCTACCGATCGGGTGCCAGAATGGGCATTGACCTGGACGAAGACTTCCGCAAGATCCGCACGGTGGAGAACAACTTCCTGCAGGATCGTGAGCTGATGAAGAGCGGCAAGAGCTTCTCCGGCATTTTTGGCGTGAACGTCCAGGACATGGCCGTTCAGGAGAGCATGGGCAAAATCTACGATCGTACGCGTGAGCACCTTGGCGTCAGCGATGTCGCGGTGATTCGCTTCCGACGCATCATGCTGGACGCGGCTCGAAAATTTGCCGAGAGTGGCCAGACCCCGCCGTCGCTACAGGGTGGCGTGCCTTACGGGCAGCTCCGAGCTCAGGAGAAGATCATCCCAATTCAGGACTCCTGGTTGCCGGTCGGCGCGTTCGCCGGCGAGCTGACCGAGGTCGGTGGTCGCTGAGCGGCATGTCGAAAGCCGAGAGCGCCGCTGTTCCCTCAATCGCAGAACTACTCGACCGCACGCGCGAGCTTATCGTCGATGCGTGGGACCGAAACGAGCGGCCCGAGTATCTACTGGTGAATCCTTCGGTGTACGAGGCAGTGCTGGCAGCCAAAGCGCGCGAGTACCACTTCGGCCGTCCGATACGGCTACTGGGCCTTCTGGTGGTGAGCTCGCCGGATGTGGCGGTCGATTCCGCGCAGGTGGCGTAGGATCGCCTCGATTTCAACTCCCTAACCGACTCCCTTGCCCTTTGGGAGAGGGTTGGGGCGAGGGGCCCGAGATGGGGAAATGCATCTACCCTCTCCAAAAGGGCGAGGGAGCCGGCTAGGAGTTTGCATCATGCGTCTACAAGGCAAAGTCATCATCGTCACCGGCGGCGGCAAAGGACTTGGACGGGTCTATTCAAAGGGCCTTGTGGCAGAGGGCGCAACAGTTGTCATTGCTGAGATCGATGCGAAGGCCTCAGCCCGCACGGCCGACGAGATCAAGTCAGATGGCGGCAACGTGCGTTCAATCCCAACGGACGTCTCGAGCCTCGAGAGTGTTCGGGCACTGGTCGATCAAACCGTGAGCGAATTCGACCGCATCGATGTCCTGGTGAACAACGCTGCGCTCTTTGCGGACCTTCCAAGCCGTCCGTGGCAGGAGATCACACCCGATGAATGGGACCAGGTGATGTCGGTCAATATGCGCGGCGTCTTCCTGTGCTGCCAGGCGGTCATCCCCGTGATGGCGCGCAACGGCGGCGGCAGCATTGTAAACGTGTCCTCCAGCACCATCATCAATGGCGGTCGCGGCTCCATCCACTACACCGCCTCAAAAGCGGGCGTGATGGGCATCACCCGATCGTTTGCCAGGCAAGTCGGCGACCTCGGCGTGCGGGTCAATACCCTCGCGCCCGGCGGCACCGCCAGCGACACCCTCATGGCAGCGCATGACAACGATCCCTCATTTTTCGATCGAAACGTGCCCTTGCGGAGCATCAAGCGCTGGGAGCAGCCTGAAGATTTGTTGGGCACGATCATCTTCCTCGCCTCAGACGACAGTGCCTTCCTGACAGGCCAGATGATCGTGGTGGACGGCGGCAAGGACTTCCACTAAGTCCCCAAGAGGCGCCCGCTTCGCCGTTGACGGGATAGTAGATAGAGCCATCCGAAATGTCACCCATCCCCTTCGGGCCTTCTACGCGCACCTTGGAAAGCGGGAGCTGCTGCGACTTTCTTCCGGCTGGGGCTACCAGATATTTAAATGCATCGGAATTCGCCGCTGAACCGAGACGCCTTGCAGGTCGGCGAAGTGCGCCCGGGAATGGTTCGGATGCGGGCCGAGGGAAATAATCCGTCGGGAACTCCCGCCGCTATTGCAAAGCTCCAAGCGACCCAGCGAAAGCGTGCTGTGGCTCGGACGGAATGGGAGCTATCTCATCCAGAGGAGCAGCACTCGGCAGAAGAGTTCGGGCGAGAGCCAATCACCAACTACCCCTCTGCGGTCGGTTCAGCGGTAAAGCCACCCTTGACGCCGCGTAGTCCTCAAGACAAGTTACAAGCAGCTTGACACCCTAGCTACTGCGGACACGGTCCGGACAGGTGTCCGCAACGGACTTGTGGTTCGCCAGCTTGGAACGAAGCCAGCGGAACATCCTGGTGGAATCATCGTCCGTGTGTCCCGCAGCCCGATACTCCGCTCGGAGTCTGTCTAAGATGGGAGCCGCGGCCAATCGTAGTTCTCCGACAGCCTCGTCCGACGGACGACGCTCAACGGTGCCAAGCGCCACCCGGAATTGCTCGATCTGTTCGTATCTGACCTGGTTGTTCATCATAAACCTGCTCAGAGTCACCATCGAACAGCGCGGGCCGGCCGGCGCTGTTCGATGGTGAGCGTGGATCAATGTCGTGGTGACGAGCCGGTCGCCCTGCTACGACCACGAGAGTGGCTACCTCTTCGTCTCTTGGGCGGATCTACTCGCCGGTAGAAGTCGTTCGGTCGACTTGTCGTGCCATTATACATAGGTTCCCCGTGTAGATATACATGCTCGTGAGTGCACCGCCTTCGTTGCATGACTACTGCGGCACACCGGCGAAGCGGCTGACTCCGCGGCATGAGCGCGTGCCGATTGCGGGAGCGATCTGAGCGATAGCAGCTCGATAGCGAGCCACCGGGGCTCGACTCTTTCAATGCAGCCAGCGAGCAGGACCAGGGGACGGTGGCTCCCTTTGCGATCCGAAGCGGCGGAGAGCGCATCCGCCTGGATAACCGACTGAGACTGGACCGGGCGTGTTAGTCGAACAGTCCCAATCGCGCCGCCCGAGCCACCGCTTCCAGGCGGGAATGCGCGTCGAGTTTCGCCAGCACCGCCGCGATGTGTGTCTGAATGGTGGTTCGACCCAGCACCAGCCGGTCGGCGATCCTCTGGTTATCACATCCTTCCGCCACGAGACGGAGGACCTCGATCTCGCGGGCAGTCAGACGTTCCGCGAGCTCTTTGTCCGCATCCCGCCGCCGCCGATCACGAAGGGCCGCGGTGACGCGCGTCATGACCGCGGGAGGCATGAGTACTTCCCCTCGTGCCGCCTGGCGCACCGCTTCCACCACCGTATGCAACCCGGATTGCTTGAGCAGCACGCCGCTCGCCCCGGCTTCGACCGCATCCAGGAGGACCTGGTCCGAATCGTCTCGGGTCAGCATCACCACCCGGATGTCCGGAAATTCTGTCGTCACGGCAAACGCCACCGCGACACCCGTCATATCTGGAAGGTGGTGCTCCATGAGAATGAGGTCCGGGCGCATCGAACCGACGACTGCGAGAGCGTCGGCGCCGGTCAGGGCGATACCCCCGAGGTCGATGTCAGAGTCGGGCCCCCACATCGTCGCGAGGAGGTCCGCCAGAACGACATCGTCGTCCACGATCATGACGCACGTGCGCTGATGACTGGTCAAATTTGGCTCTTTCATTGGGGAACGAGCTGATGGGGATCAACGGAAGCGGTCGGTGGATGGGGCACCGTGTTCGAGCTGGGTCTCGGCCCGGAGGCGACCACCATGAAGCGCGGCGACCTGGCGGACACCGGTAGGAGTAGCCCAATTGCCATCGGAGATCATTCGGAACTGGGGGAGTCGCTGCGTCCGGCTCAGCGCTCGGCGGGCGTTGACCACGCCTGAGCAGCCAATTGCGCCGCCAGAAGGGGTCTGCCACCAATGGACTCGATGTGGCTTGGGATCTATCTGCGAGAGAAATGCGGCGGCATTCTACAGAAAGATTCACTCCTAACAACGACCCATTCTTAGATACTACACTCCGAGAGCCGTCTTGGGAACGTGTATATGGACATAACCCCGGACGTTCTAGGGTCTGATCGGTGTTCCAAGTTGCACCGGTCGCTGTCTAAGCCGGAGGCTCTCTCCGCGGAGCGTCACGCTGAAACGGCTACCCGGGTCCTCACCATCACTCGCCGCGCTGAGGTACCGCGGCTCGTCTCGACCACCGCCCAGCCCTCGCTCGCGGGCGAGCTCAAGCGAGGCCCGCTTCCGCAGCGTGCGGATCGGGCAGCAGGCGGCCTTGACCGCTTTCGGAGCGTGGCGCGGGACGGTTCAAGCGAAGGAGCGAGTGCTAGCGCTCAGATGCGTCGCGTGACTTGCGAAACACGACCGCGGTTCATTCGCCAGATTCGGAAATTCAGCGCGAACGCGAAGCTCACCCAGGCAAAGTAGGGCGCAAAGAGCCAGGTAGCGACACGCCAGGCGGCCGAGCTCATCCAGTAGGCGCTTGGGCCCATCAGCGCCTAGTACGGGGCCGGGAATGAGATATCCGGGCATCATTCGTTCCGATAACCCCCAATTATCGGAACGAATCCGTGGCGAATTTCAACTGTAGGTTTTTTCGCTTGGTTCCAGATAATGGCTCATTACATGATTATCGGAACCCCCTACGTGAAAGCTTCTGTCACGTCATATCATCACGTCATATCGCGTCCTAGTTGACCACTTAGCTGACTCCATCGCGGATGCCTGTGAAGTACGATTGATGGACTTGCCGCTTACCGCGGAGCGAATTCGAGCCGGACTGGCGGAAAGATCTGGAGCTCTCGCCGGAGTGGAGCGACGGTGAGACTCGGAGGTTCACGATGAATGGTCTGATCGATTGGCACTCACACCACACCGCGCCAGAATACGCCGAGCATTGCATTTCACTCGGTCTCGGGTCACCCGGAGTAGATCCCGAAGATTCGACGGATTTCGTGGGTCGACGAGCGGCCATGGATGCTGCTGGCGTCGACCTTCAGCTTGTCAGTCAAACGGCCAGGGCGGGCGTCGATGCGCTCAGCGTCGAGGACGAGATGGCGCTCATCCGTACTTCCAACGACGCCATCGCGGAGCGTATCGCCACGGCCCCTGATCGATTCATAGGCTCGGTCGCGGTGTCATTCCGAGACGTACCCGGATCAATCGCGGAGATCGACCGACTGCAGACTCGTGGCTTCCGCGCGGTCTTGATCTATCCACAGGTAGCGGGGCAGTTCCTGGCCGATCGCCCGGAATCACAGCCGCTCTTTGCCAGAATCGCCGAGCTGGGACTGCCCATCTTCATGCATGGTGGCGGCACCCGCGGCGCCTCGCCTGACATGGCGCATCTCGAAGATGAAGGCATGGGTGTGGCCGCCAGCATCTACGCCGACGCAGCCGTCACAGAATCCGTTGTCCGCCTCATCGCCGCCGGCACGTTCGACCGACATCCCAATCTCCGCATTGTCATCCGCAGCGCTGGTGGTGGACTCCCACTGCTGCTCAAGAAGATGAGCTGGCGACACAAGGGGGAAGGCGAGTCCAAGAAGTACTCCGAGATGTTCCTGGAGCACTTCTTGATCGACTGCGCCAGCGTCAATGCACGCACGCTCGAGTTCTTCATCGATACGCTCGGCGAGCGAAGCGTTGTATTCGGCTCCGACTATTGCGGCGGGCTCGGCCCTCTGAGTCGCGCCATGCCAGTCATCAACGATCAATCCAGCCCCGAGCGCTATCGCACCATACTCAACCGGAATTCGCGCGAGCTGTTAGGCATCTAGTCGCCCCAACGCGAAATCGGACCAATCCCCTGTAGCGCGGCGGTCTTGTGCCCCGCGCCGACGAACGCCATAGCCTCGAACACCGATATTTGCCACGGATGTCGTCCGGGCGCGGGGCACAAGACCGCCGCGCTACAGAGGACACTAGATGTCCTTCATTCCGACTGTGCTTCGGTGGGACGTAGTCTTTGACTCATCGTTGGCAAAGCATCAGAATGCAGCGGGCAGGCAGGAATCTCGGAGGATGCTTTGACTACGCGCGAGTGTGACGTTCTGGTGATTGGCTACGGCGGCGCTGGGGCGTCAGCCGCCATCGAGGCGCACGATGTCGGCGCGGACGTCCTGGTGGTCGAGCGCGCTGCCGAGGGCGGTGGGAACACGCGCGATTCTGGTGGCAGCCTGCGAACGATCGTGGATGAGAAGCTCGCGGCCGACCACTTTGAGGCAGTTACCTATGGTTCCACTCCCCGCGACGTCATTGACGTCTTCGTACGGGGAATCGAGCCCATGCTCCAATGGCTTGTTGCGAATGGCGCCGAGCTGAGCTCCTGGGTTGGTATTGGTGGATTTCCGAGTCGGCGTCGAGACACCGCGTATCCCGGCATTCCAGGTAGCGAGGGTTTGGGGCATCGCATGCGCGTCAAGCCGAAGGGCGATGAGGCTGGAGGCGGCCAGGCACTCTGGGACGTACTCGATGACGCTGTAAGATCGCGCGGGATTCCCGTGCTGCACGAGGTGCGGGCCAGACGTCTCGTGCGTGATTCGGATGCACGCATCACGGGAGCGCGACTGGAGACAGATGGTGGCCCCATGGAGGTGGTGGCGCGACGTGGAATCGTCCTGGCCTGCGGCGGTTACAGCTATTCCCCGGAGATGCAGAAGCAGTTCATTGGAATGGAGCTTCCCGCGTTCGGGCCGCCCGGTCGAAAACGCCGGCGACGGCGTCAAGATGGCGCAGGACATCGGAGCCGATCTCTGGCACATGAACGCCGCCGCGGCCGTGTTTGGCTACATCGTCCCCGGACGTGAGGCTGCTTACCAGCATCGGATGCCCTCTCCCGGCTACATCTACGTGGATCATCATGGCGCTCGATTCGTTGATGAGGCTGGGCTGGATAACCACGCAATGGGAAAGATGCTGCTTCAGTTCGATCCCACGCGGGGCGAGTATCCGCGCATCCCAAGCTACATCGTGTTTGATGAAACGACGCGCCTTTCAGGGCCGGTGTGCCACATTCGCGGTGGCTATAACCGCCGCTTCGGCTGGAGCGCGGATAACTCAGAGGAGATCGAGCGCGGCTGGATTCAGCGCGCCGAGACGGTTGCCGAGCTAGCTGAGCAAATCGGCCTTGACGGTGCAGTTCTGACGGCCACGGTGGAGAGATACAACGAGCATTGCCGCGAGGGTGTCGATGCGGATTTCGGTCGTTCGGATGGCCTGGAAGAGCTGAAGTCGGCTCCTTTCTACGCAATCAAGGCCGAGCCATGCCTGCTAAACACCCAGGGTGGTCCACGACGAGATGCTCGAGCGCGAGTCTTGGATGTGTTCGGCGAACCAATTTCGGGGCTGTACGCGGCCGGTGAGCTGGGCTCTATCTGGAGCACGTTGTATCCCGGCTCTGGGAACATCAGTGAGGCGCTCGTCTTCGGACGTATTGCCGGCCGGGAGGCTGCGCAGCGGACCGATTAGCGATCATCCTGGAGTGGCACGTTGGCACTACAATGGCCAGTGCGAATCGTCCATTTTCCGACTCAACACCTGACTTACTTTTCCTAAACGGGAGCTACGCGGAGGATTGCGGCGCACCCCGCTCTCGCTCGGATCGGCTGTTGAGCATGCTCGCATAACCGGAGGCACCTAGACGTGGATTTCAGCTTTACGCCAGAGCAAGAGAGCATCCGACAGCTTGCGCGCGAATTTGCACGGGACCGTATCGCGCCGCTCGTCCAGACGTATGACCGCGAGGAGCGACTTCCTAAGGAGCTGGTCCAGGAAGCTGGCAAGCTCGGGCTCACTGGCGGTGTCGTGCCAGTTGAGTACGGCGGAGCTGGGCTCGACTACGTCACCATGACGATGGTCGTGGAAGAGATCTCCAAGGTTTGCCACGTCATGGGCACGCTGGTCAGCTTTCCCAGCGGTCTGGCCGGTTCAGGACTGTTGCTCTATGGCTCGGAAGAGCAGAAGCAGCAATACCTCGCTCCGTTAGCCCGAGGCGAGATCATGGCCGGCGCCGGCGTGACCGAACCTGGATCGGGCACCGATGTCGCGGGGATGAAAACACGCGTCCGCAAAGAAGGCGGGGATTACATCCTCAGCGGCTCCAAGATGTGGATCTCCAACTTGCTCGATTCGAGCTGGTTCATCACATTCGCTCAGATGGACCCGGCCCTGAAGCATCGTGGGATATCGGCGTTCATCGTGCCGGCAGATGCACCAGGAGTTGAGGTACACCCGGTCAAGAACAAGACTGGCTTCCGTCCGTTGGCCACGGGTGAGCTGGTGTTGAACGACGTTCGTCTCCCAAAGGAGCAGCTCGTAGGACAGGAAGGCGACGGGTTCAAGGTGGCCATGTGCGCCGTGGAGAATGGGCGCCTCGGTGTGGCAGCACGAGCGGTGGGTGTGCTCCAGGCTAGTCTTGACGAGTCCCTCAACTATGCGCGACAGCGCGAGACGTTTGGCCAGCCGATCGGGAAATATCAACTGGTCCAATCGCACATAACTGACATAGCCCTGGCGCTCGAAACATCGAGACTGCTCACCTACAAGCTCGCCTGGATCAAGGATCAGGGCAACGTTCGCGCGCGGCTCGCATCCTCAATGGCCAAGCTCCATGCTAGCGACCAGCTCATGCAAGCCACACTCAAGGCGGCGCAGATATTCGGTGCCTACGCATGCTCGGATGAGTTCCCGGTAAGCCGCTATTTCCGAGATGCGAAATTCTTCCAGGTGGTCGAAGGCACCTCCGAGCTGCATCGCGTTCTCATCGCGGAGCACCTACTCGGGTACCGCAGCGAGTAGCTGTCTATTGGCATCTGGACGAAGTATAGCAATGGCCGTAGCTTCTCTCCAGCCGCTGCTTGCCCCGCGATCGATCGCACTCGTCGGTGCGTCCGCCGATCATACGAAGCTCAGCGGGCTCCCACTCTTCTTTCTGCAAAAGCATGGCTACGCCGGCTCGCTCTATCCGATTAACCCGCGCTCGAGCGAAGTGAATGGCCTACGTTGTTACTCCAGCCTGCGCGACATTCACGCGTCGATAGATCTCGCATTCCTTCTCGTAGGCGCGGAGCGGGTGC
This sequence comes from uncultured Chloroflexia bacterium, assembly GCA_963765765.1. Taxonomy (GTDB): domain Bacteria; phylum Chloroflexota; class UBA6077; order UBA6077; family JACCZL01; genus CAVXYC01. Next base: position 53,509 of record CAVXYC010000010.1, read on the forward strand.
TCGATGTCATCGACGAGTGCATTGAGGCAGGTGTCCAAAGCGCCATAGTCGCGGCTTCTGGCTTCGCTGAAGTCGGTGGGGAGGGCGCGGTCATGCAAGCGGCTCTTGTCGAGCGCATCCGCGGTTCAAGCCTGCGCGTGCTCGGTCCAAACTGCATGGGCCTGGTAAACGTGCACGCCCGAGTCGCCGCCAGTTTCAGTCAGTCACTGCACGTTGATCGGCTGATACCTGGGAACCTTGCATTCTTCAGTCAGAGTGGCGCCATTGGCGGTTCAACGCTAGACATGGCCCATTCGCGCGGCATAGGTCTCTCCCACTGGGTCTCCACGGGTAACCAGGCCGATATCGACGTTGTCGAGTGCGCGTTGGCCGTCATCGACGATCCCGAAGTCAAAGTCATCGGCCTGTATCTGGAGAGCCTTCTCGATCCGGGCTCCTACATTCATCTGCTTGAGAAGGCACGTGAGCTCCAGAAAGCCGTTGTCGTGCTCAAGAGCGGCCAGTCGGACGCTGGGGCGCAGGCAGCGATCTCGCACACGGCCGCGATCGTGGGAGATGCCGCGGTGTTCCAGGCGGTCTCCCGCCAGTTTGGAGCGGTGTTAGCTCAAGATCTCGAGGAGCTCCTGGATCGTGCCTCCGGCTTTCTTACAGGCCGCACGGCCCACGGGATACGCGTTGGTGTGGTGAGCTCATCCGGCGGTGTCGGAGTTATTCTCGCGGATGAGATCGAACGGCAGGGCTTGTCCGTGGCCCAGCTTACGCCGCGGACCCGCGAGCGCCTTGCCAGAGTCGTTCCGGAATACGGCTCGACGAACAATCCAGTGGATGCAACGGCAACGCTCGTAGCCAGGATGATTGGCGGAGAGCATGGACTCTGGACTGAATGCTTCTCCGCTCTCGCAGATGATCCAAACGTCGATCAGCTTATCGTTGGACTGACGATGATCACGGGCCAGGCTGGCGCAACGCTGGCCGACGAGGTCATTGCCACCCTCGATCGCACTGAGAAGCCGATCGTAGTTTCATGGCTTGGAGCCAATTTGTGTCGTGATGCATTCCAACGGCTCCGCTCAGCGGGCGTGCCGATGTTTTCGAGCACCGCCCGCGCAGTCCGAGTCGCGGCCTCGCTCGCGGAACGGCTTCGGCCCATGGACCGTAAACCGGCAAATCTAGTCATCGGAGCTTCGATTGGTGAAGACTCAGACCGGTCGGTGTTCACAGAATGGCAGTCACAGGAGCTTTTGAAAGCCTACGGAATTCGATGCCCGACGGCATATCTGGTGGTTGATTCGACCTCGATTGCTACGCTCCCGATGGCGGCCGGGGCTCGGTATGCCGTGAAGGTACAGTCCCCAGATATCGTGCACAAGTCTGGCGCCGGCGCGGTGATGCTAGCCGTGGACCCTGACGATATCGATGAAACTATCCGGACTGTGCTGCACAATGCGAAATCCAGTGTGCCTGACGCTCGGATAGACGGCGTCATGGTGCAAGAGATGGTCCCAAAGGGCCTTGAGATCCTGGTGAGCGTCGTACGGGATCCGTGGTTCGGCCCCATGCTCACAGCTCGGGATCGGTGGTACCTTGACCGAGCTCCTGAACGACGTTGCCCTACGCCTTTTGCCGGTGAATCCAGAAGAGGTGCGCTCAATGCTGACCGAGCTGCGCGGTGCTGCCCTTCTGGAAGGCTCGCGCGGCGGGGTCCCCCGAGATACGGAAGCATTGATCGATGCAGTCTGTCGGATTGCTGCGCTGGCTCAGTCCCTCGGTGACCGACTGGAGGAGCTCGAGATCAACCCGCTGATCGTCTTGCCGCGCGGAGAGGGGACGGTGGCCGCGGATTGTCTTATTCGACTGAGGCCCGCTTCGCCCGGCAATCTGAGCGAAAAGGACTCTGAGACGTAGGTCGATGCTGATCGGGCGGGGGTCGATCACTGACCGGCTGCTATTTGTGTCCGGGATTGGGTCTCTATTGCGCGATCTGCGAACCGCTGGCGGGACGGCACGCCTTAAGAAGTATCAGGCTGATTCCTGCTGCACAAATTAGCTCTTCCACTGCAGTGTCCTTGTCACCTGGAGCGCAGCGAAGGATCTTCCCCGCCGAATTCAGGCGCCGGTGGGGAAATCCTTCGCTGCGCTCCAGGATGACAAGGACGTCTAAGAGAATGGCGTGTCCGCTAACAGCCTGTTCGCATTAGAGAGACGAAGCATCTCTACTTCAGGCACAGAATGAGCGATCGGGCCTCGCTACTTCTCTTCACCAATCAGCGTCCCACACCTGCGGCAGATCCAGCGGGTGGCGCCTTTGCTCGCTCGCTTCAGCGTGAGGACCAATATCACTCCGCCAAACGTGAGCAGCCCTGTACCAGTGCTTAGAGACGAGAGGATGTCGCGTCCGCCTGGAGCATTTACGGTTGCACCTGGGTCAATCAGCGCGCCCGTCGGATCGATGGCGACGGTGACCAGCATGACGCTACCGAGAATGAGAAAGAACAGCGCGAACGGGGTTGTCATTGGCGGCGGCGGGTCACTGGGATAGGGAGGCAGCTTTGATCCGCAGCGTGGACATCCGAAGAACCCTGTACCCAGCTTGAAGAGTGCTGTCAGAGTCATCGACATGTCAGGCTCCGCATGGGCTCTTGGCCTGAACCGCTCGCGGCGCGAGAGTGGCAAAGTCGGGCCCGCACAGCACCAAGTGATGCCGCTCATCGAATGGAAATTGGCTCGAGCATTACACGATCGTCGGCGCGATCCTGCGAGAGCGATACCCGGGCACGTTGGAGCGACGTAGGTTCGTACACACCTATCGTTGGTGTGAGGCGTGCTCCGTCCTTGTCTTGGGGAATCGGCATCGTGACGCGTCGGACGAGCAGGTCTCCATTGCGCCAGGCGGTAGACGGCAAACCCAGCCCATCTGATTGCGCGACAATCGATCCATCCTGATCAAGGAGATGAAAAAAGACTGAGTAATCTTGAGCTCCACTCGTGGGCGAGTATCCAGTGAAGGTCCAGTAGGTGGTAAGCGCAAGCGTCTCACCCGGCTCCAGTCGCTGTGGGGAATCGTAGGACACAAGCTGCAGTCCGGGTTCAAAGCTGGCTTGAATAGATCGTCGACCGAGTGATTGGTCACGCAACGCCCGTGCTGGCACCTGTACAAGGCGAGTCGCATCACGAGTCCCCGGCGTGGGCACTTCCAGCAGGCGTTCGGGGTTGCGAATTGTACGCGGCAGCTCGACGCCTGGAAGCTGCAGCGTAAGCCCCGGTTTCTCCAGCGGAAGCACCACCGTACCTTCGAACGGAAAGCGGGCGGTGATCCTGGGCCCAAGCATGTAATCGAGCGCCATGCGCCGCCGGTCCACGTACAGCTCATAGGGATCGCTGAGACTGGTGTAGACCGTCACCGTGTTGATCTCCCGTTGCGTGCTCGTCGATCCAATCGCCGATGAAAGCTCTCGCCAGTAGCTGAGCGGAGTGCCGAACAAATCGCCAATTCCAGAAGCGCGAGTGAGCTGCTGCTGGTCATTCAGCCGCGTCTGCCGCTCCACCGCGCTGACCTGGTCAGTTGGAAGGGATGCCTCCACCCTCACTCCCTGCAGGAGGGCGCTGAAGAGCACCTGATGCACCACCCCGATTGCGATGAGACATGCGAAGGCGACAATCCCGAGCAGCCGGTGCAGTCTGAACGCAGCACTGAACGGCAGCGCCGCCAGGAGAAAACATGACGGCACTACCGCCGTCATGTAGTGAATGTAGACCGGGCGAGACTGAAGCATGGCTGCCCCGAGCGGCGCCGCCAACCAGATGATGGCCAGGGCGTAGCCTTTCCATCCGGGCGCTCTCCCAATACACAGTGCCACCGCCAGGACAAGTCCCACGACCATCGCAATGATCAGAGCCATGCTAGTGATGTTTTGCGCGAGACCGAGCGAACGGAACGCTTCGGCTCCCTCAGTGAGCTTTGCCTGAAGCTCGGAGCCCCCGACGAACCACCCGAGCAGACGCGGAGCGTCCATCGGCGTATTCGGAGTCACTGGCGCAATCGCGGCTGGCGCGCCAGTAGACTGGTGCCGCACCTACGAGCGTGCTCTGGACCGAGTCCTTGAGCTCCCAGAGATGGATCGCGAACGGCGCATTGATCGCAGCCACGATCACGACGCCCGGAATGATCGAGATTCCCCACGAGCGTACGAATCCTAGAACTGTGAGCACGGCCGGTAGCACGAGCACGGCGCCCAGCAGGTGCGTCTGCATCTGGAGCCCGAGTGCCAGAAAGAAGAGCAGGCTCCAGCGTCGCTCACCATACTGCACCACGCGGGTAGCACTTAGGAGCATGAGGCTGGTCAGCACCGGCTGAGCGTTCACCCAGGGCTGACGCCCAAAGTAGATGGCCCAGGGACTACACGCGTAGAGCAACGCGGTTCCGAACCCAAGCGCGCTGCCCCCCACTGAGCGACCCCAGAAGTAGGCCAGAAGCACCGAGACTGTGTTAACCGCACCGAGGAGCCAGGTGCGAGCTATCGTCGGGTCAGATACCGCCTCGACAACGGCGTAGACGTAGAGCATCAGCGCGGGGTCTGGCAGTAACCATGAGGTGACCTCGTTGGCAACCGGACGAGCACCCAGCGCAATGGCGCGTGCGCGCAACGCCTCCAGGGCCTCGTCATACCCAAAGGGGACGAGCTCCGGTGCAATGAACCGAGGCAGAGCCGCGATAAACACAAGAAGCGCCACGCCGATCGACTCGGCGACAAGCCACCCAAACTGAGCGGACTTGGGACTTCTAGCTGAGAGCTCCTCTGCCCCTACCACTGATCAATCGGACGGGCGCCGTACTGATCGCTGACTGACACTGAGTTAGTCACTCCGACCAAATTGCCCCTGGACTTTACCGTCGGCGAATGTTCGAGTCACGTTCGTGGACCCGTAAATCCAGAGTATCTTCAACGGGCCATTGCCAACATTGACAAATCGATGAGGGATTCCAGACGGAATGTACGTGGTATCGAATGCCTTGACGCGATGCCGCTCGCCATTCACCTCGCACTCGGCCTCGCCCTCGAGCGTGGTGATCGATTCTTCGGTGTTGTGGCTATGCATCTCCAGCGACCCACCCGGCGGAAAGACTGTGATACCCGTCGAGAAGCTCTGGGCGTCAGTTTTCGTGCCTGTGAGCGGAATGCTCACGATCCCGTTTCCTCGGTCAACAGTCGCTTGCTCTTCAATATGGAGAATGTGCGCATCAGGCATGTCAGTCCAAACTCCTCGTGGGAATCGATTTGTCTAGGTCGCGTTTTCTGAGACCTTAAGACTGGCCTCACCGATAAACCGGTAGCTTACGGCACCATCGGCCCAGAGAGTTCGGCGGAAGATACCGGTCCCGCCGAGAGTTGAGCAGCGTCCGTTCGCCTGCACCACCTCCCAGGTGCCGTCATCGCTTGAGTCTAACCGCAAGCGGAGGATGACAGCTCCATCGGAGCCGATCTGAGCCCGCTCTTCCGCGCCATCGGATTTGAGCTGAAATGGCCCTACCAGACAGCTCACGGTCGTCTCGCTGGAGTTGACGCCGTCCCATGGAACGAATACCTCGACTGTTTCACCCGTAATGGATCCATCCAGCCCACGGTTACCCATGATGGCGAAGCGAACATCGCCTCCGTCAGGTTGCGCGAAGGCGGCGGGAGCGAACCAGGCTGGAAGCAACAGCAGTGGCGAGACTGCGCGTCGGAGTATGCGGGTGACATCTATGTTCATCTCATTCGCAGTGAGATTCTGCTTTGTGCGAGATTACTCAAGTGCGTACTGACCCCTTGGCCCGATCATACCGGGCGCCTGAAAGAACAACATCTCCGCGGCCAGGTCTCCCCGCGGCATGAAAGTGACCCAACCCGTCACTGTCTCTTTGGGAGCAAGATTGCCGGATTGCAAAGCCGGCTCCACTGTCGTGCTGGCGGTTGAACGCAGCTCGTTCCCGCCCGAGTCACGCAATCGGAAATGGAGATAGCTATATGCCACGGGGCGGTTGGCATTGTTCGTAATTTCCATCTGGTAGGCTACGAACCGGTTCCCCTGAGTCGGTTGAACCAGAGGATAGACGGATTTCGCCGGATCACGCGCCTCGAGCAGCGTGACCGTGTAATCGCCCAGGCGTACTGGTTCGCCAGGCTTTGCGGCAGAGGGCGTCGGCGTGGCCGTTATTCCCCGATTGGGGATAGGCGTGATCTCGCTCACTACGAAGGGCGCAGGAGTTGGTGTGCCACTAACGGCTACCACGGAAGGCGAAGCTGCCGGTTTCGCAGCGCCTCCGCTGCCCGTTCCTGGGCTCGCTGCGGGCTTGCTGGATCCGCCTTCAACGGTGGTAGCGCTCCCGGGTGATGTCGACGTCGCTGAAAAGGCAATCGCAATGCCGAGCAGGAGAAGCGCCACGGCAGGGAGCCCAAACCGCACTCTGCGGGGAAGAGCGCTAAAGCGATTCCAGGCACGACGCGGGGCTGACTGATCGGACGGGGGATATGGGTTTAGGGGTACCATCAGTGATGTAACGGCCACGTCATGCTGTCGGGGACAGCATATCCAGGCCTTGTGTGACGTGGAGTCCGGGTTTCCGTGCTACACGATTGTGCATTGAAGACGCGTCGCGGCGCCATCGTTTGCTCGCTAACAGGTGATTGCCAATGTCTGAAGAGCATCGACTCCTTCCCTTGTTTCCGCTGAATGTGGTCCTGTTCCCGGGCATGGTGCTTCCGCTCCATATATTTGAGGAGCGATACAAGCTCATGATGGGTACCTGTATGGTGGGTGATCAGCTTTTTGGCGTATCGCTCATCCGGGAGGGCGAGGAAGTCGGCGCACCGGCCGTCCCGTTCGATATGGGCACCATTGCCAGGATCACTCGGCTCCAGAGGCTGCCCGACGGTCGCATGAACCTGCTGGCGACGGGGGAGCAGCGATTCAGACTTCTGGAAGCTCCACGGGCAACGCCTTACCTGGTGGCGCAAGTGGAGACTATTCCACCGGTGTCAGCCGATCTGCCCGAGGACCTTGCCGCGTCAGCTCGAGATGAGCTCGCACAGTACTTTGCGCTGATGGGGCGTGACGTCCCAGATCTCGACGCACCAGGCGATTTTCCAGCCGAGGCGCTCAGCTACCAAGTGGCGTCGGCGCTAAAGATCGATGCGGCAGGACGGCAGGAGTTGCTTGAGATTGATGATCCCATTGCAAGGCTTCAGGCGGGATTGAAGATACTACGGCAAGAACGTCAGTTCTTGAAGATACTTGCTGAATCGGGCGGCGGCCCTGATTCGATCGGACCCTTCTCCAAGAATTGAGTCAGTCCGAGCGTACCCTCCTTGTCTATCGCCCAGGAGCGCTGGGCGATACGCTCGTCTCTCTTCCCGCTCTTGCAGCAGCCCAAGCGCGTTTCGCCGCGACAAGAACGATATTTGCCGCCTCCTCCGTGGCCGCGCCGCTGCTCAGCGAGAATCAAATTGCCGATGTCGTTCTCTCGGCTGATGACCTGCGTTTGCTCCATCTTCTCTCGGGGAACGTAGAAGCACTTACAACCGCGCTCGGTCCTGTTGATATCGCGGTACTGTGGGGAGGAGAAGCGCTGAAGGTTGCGGCCGCGGCGCTCCGGGAGCGTGGCATTGAGGTGATTCACACGCCGTCGCGCCCGCCAGAGGCCTCTGATCTTCATATATCCGACTACCTTGTGAGGACCATCGATGAAGATGCTCCTGGTGCAGGCACTTCGGATCGCCTTCGTCCTCCCTCGGCCGATGAGAGCTGGCTCGCTGAGCATTTTGGCAACATCGTCTCGCGGCCAACGTTTACGATGCATCCCGGAAGCGGCTCGTCGCGGAAGAACTGGAGCCCTGGCTCGTTCGCGTCGCTAGCCAATCTGGCGCGGAAGCGCATGGGCGTCCAGTGCGCAATTGTCTCGGGTCCAGCGGATGCGGGCATACTCGAGGAGATCCTTCCCGCGCTCGATGAGCCTCCCGCGGTTATTGCACGCGACTGGTCACTCGGCCAGGTAGCGGCATTGCTTCACCATTCGTCGATGTACCTGGGGAACGACTCCGGAATCTCGCATCTTGCAGGGGCGCTCGGTGTTCCGGGGATTGCTCTTTTCGGTCCCACTCGCCCGGAAGTCTGGGCTCCACGGGGAGATTGGATCCGCGCCGTAGGCCGGCCGTCAGTGCGCGAGCATCAGCCTGAGGACGTGTTCGAGGCGCTGCGGGCTGTCGCGCTCAGCTCCGCGTGAGCTAGTTCCCTACAGCGAACGTCTCGAGTTCGCCGGCTCCCTTCGCCGCGGCGCCATCGATGTTTGGCGTGGTGATACGTTCGCTTGCCACCCGCCGACGCTGCAGAAAAGCAACTAGGATCGAAACCAGGCCGTCCCATGCACGGGAGTTATTAATGGATTGGCCCAAATTAGACGCGCTCGGCGCGGAGTTGAATGCTAGATTGCAACGCGGCGGGCTTCAGGGACTGCAGCCGGTGACGCTCGAGGGCGGACATGTCATAGAAGCGGAGCTCATGGCGCGGATCGTCCTCGCCGATATCGAGCATATCGAAGAGTGGGATCGTAGGCACCCGACGAATCCGACCGGTGAGACGCGGTTGCGGACAGTGGGAACGGAAGCTCGGCAGTTACTCGGACTGCACCGGGACGACCGAGATGCTGCCGCGGACCAATTTCGCTAATTCCTACCAACTTTCTCGGAAATTCCTGGGGCCATCAACCTTACCGTCTGCTATCCTGAGAATCGGCGGAGTTGCTGGGTCTCAAGCCTGCCACCGGGGTATCGCGCCTGGCGTGCGTCCTGGTCCGCCGATCACGAAATCCGCTGGCCTGCGAGGAGAAGTGGCGCGATGGGGAGCGACTCCGATCCGACCCCGAATCCCGGTGACCAGGGTCGAGGCATGCTTACTCGGCTCCAGGAAAACATTGCCGCACTTGTGGCCCAGGGCCTCTCGAATCGCGAGATTGCCGAGCGTCTATCCTTGACGCCCGAAACCGCGTCCGACGAGATAGCGCACATTTTCCGGGCGTTAGGACTCACCTCTCGCTTACAGATTGCTCTCTGGGCACTCGAGCACGGATCGCACCACTAGTCGTGGTCGAGGCGGACTATATGATGCTGCTCTTTGCAGAGCGTGTCGCGGAAGGCAATCTAGCGGTTCTTGTACGCCAACTGCGTCGCTGGGTCCCGACAGCGCTCCGTAGCGTCAGCTGATATGCTGGACAGTTGCTCATTGCGCTGAATCGGTTGCTCAGTAGCCCTGTGACCTTGATCCGGATGGTTCGGCTCCAACACCAACAATCCGATTCTTCAGCGCGAAACGGGCGGCCAATCGTCGTGGTACAGTTTCCGAGATATTCTCGTCAGCCCTCGGTGGGATCAGGCTCCAGTCGTCACTATGATCATTGGCTGTTCCAGTTGTGTTGATGACGACGCTGCCTATCTTGGATGCAGTTAGGGGCGTCATGCCGCGCGCGATCCCGACACGCCGCCTTCACCGACCCACCGCAGTCCCGGTGGACTCGGACGGCGGGCACGAGCCTCCGACACGTCAACGCAATGATCCCGATAGTGCGGCGACCGCTCTCCCAGTTGTAATCGGCCAGGAGCTGCTTTCGGCCATCTGGGATTCGGCGACCGACGCGATCGCGGTCTCCGATGCGTATGGCAGAGTGTTAATGGCCAACCCGGCGTATTGTGCGCTGTACGGCTATGGGCTCGATGATGTGATCGGCCGGAGTTTCGCGCTGATCTTCCGTTCGGAGGACCGAAGCAGGGCTGAGGCGGGCTACCGGGCCACGTTTCACGGTCCTGTCCCGTCTGGCACGGTTGAATCGGCCGTCCAACTCGCCGATGGCTCCGAGCGCACCGTGGAGGCGCGCTTCCATTTCCTCACCGATGCGGGCGTGCGCACCGCGATGGTGTCCCTCGTCCGGGACATCACTGATCGCAAGCGTTTGGAGCAGAATGAGCGTGAGTTCCTGGCTATGGTAGCCCACGCGCTGCGGAATCCGCTGGCATCGATTGGCGGCTACACGCAGCGTATGCGACGGACCCGTGAGTACTCGGAGCACTCGATGGAGGCCGTACTGCGGCAGACGGCGGACCTCAATCGGTTGGTCGGCGACCTGGTCGATGTTGCCGCCCTCGAAGCGGGACATCTACGGCTCGAACGGCAGGCAGTCCGCCCGGATGAGCTCGCCAAGGCGGTCGCTCGGCAGGCTCAGGCGGGGACCGATCGTCATCGAATCCGCGTGCGGATAGATGGACCCATCGACATCGCCATGTGGGACCCCGTGCGCATCGGTCAAGTGTTGGACAATCTGCTCGCTAACGCCATCAAGTATTCGCCTGAGGGCGGCGAGATCCTAGTCTCGCTGCGCGCCGATGGAAGGTCCGTGCGCCTGTCCGTGAGCGATGCCGGGATCGGAATCTCGGCGCCGCGCCTCCCGCGTCTCTTCGAACGGTTCTATCGAGTTCCGGATTCGTCCGACAATGCCACTGGTCTGGGATTGGGCCTGGCCATCAGTCGGGCGCTGGTCGTCGCGCACGGCGGGTCGATCGAGGTTGAGTCGACCGTGGGACGCGGCTCGACGTTCACGATAGTGCTCCCGTTCTCGGGTGACTTCTCGATGCCCCAGGAGACGGCCGCGTTGACCTCACGAGAATTGGAGGTCGCTCGCCTGATCGCGGCGGCGCACTCGAACCGGGAGATTGGCGAACGGCTCTGCATCACCGCCGGAACCGTCGCGAACCACATCCAACACATCCTGGCGAAGCTGGGCGTTAGTAACCGCGGTCAGATCACGCTGTGGATCGTGGAGCACGGCCTCCTTGCTGAGTCATCGACCGGTCTCGGGCGCTAGCCTTTGCGTGCGTGTCGGGGGTTCGCACTCGCCGCGGCATGATCTTCCTTCACCAGCCCAAGAAGGGAGCGCGCCCAACACCCCAGATCCTCCAGACGGGCCTTACTTGACAGCTCCGCTGGGTGCGTCCGCTCCCAATCGCGGACATGGTCGATGTCCGCGAGGACGAGGTGTGCGAGTACGTTACGGTCTATTGGTCGCTGCCCATACTTGACGTTATAGGTCCGAGCCCAAGGAACGCGCCGCCCGATACCGCGTCGTTCAATCGAGCAGCCAGCACATTCAATTCGGTCCAGTCCACCGCGGCCCTCCGCGCATTCCGTCGCCGTGGCTTGCGGACGCGCCAAGAACTCGGGATGCGAGCGTCAGCGTATCAACCCTGGCTTGCTCCAACTCGCCCGGGCGCCAAAAAATGTGTACATCAACACATGTCCCCCTTCTCAGCCACCGAACGCCACGTTGGAACGGTGTCCCGCGCGGCGGAGAGGCTCCTGGCCGATGCCGTGCTGTCCAAGCCGTTCCAGTTAGACGAGCTTCTTCGAGCCATCCTGGACTTGGTCGAGCCACACTCGAAGCCGTGTAAGCCACGTAGCCAATGTTTCTCCTGATAGGGCCCATTCGGGGCCGTCTTGTAGAGACGCATTGGTACACCGGCATAGCCCATGCCTTAGGCCTCACTAATCTTGCAAAAGCGATGATCACCTACCACAGTGTCACAGCAGGCCAAGTCGGGTCGATGTCGGAGTGCCATCGATGTCGGAATGCCATCAAGGAAAGACGTCCGTAGAACGTCGAGCGCCTGAAAGCCTCGTCGACGTGAGCACGCGAACCGAAAACGGATGCGGGCTTACTTCCTTTCGTCATTCGCGGCATCCCCGCAATGCTCCACATTCTCGCGCCCGAAAAGGTGGTCCAATCTGATGCCAAGCGTCTTGGTCGTGGACGACGATCTCGCGTTACGCACGATGATCGCCCAACTGATGTCCGACGAGGGCTGGCAGGTCCGCGGCGCCTCCGACGGGGCCGATGCGCTCGCGGTGCTCGACACCTGGCTCCCGGATGTGTTGCTCGTCGACCTGACGATGCCGCGCATGGACGGGCGGGTCTTCATCTCGGAAGTCACCCGCATGAATCGCACGGCGAACATCTCGATAGTAGTCATGTCCGGGCGTGGGGCCGTCCATCCGGCGGCGGCCGAGCTCCGCGCGGCCGCCGCAATGGAAAAACCGTTCGAGGTTCGGGAGCTCGTTGATACTCTCGCAGCACTCATCCTGAAGTAAGAATCGAGCCGGTTAAGTTCCCGAAGGAGCCATGGCGACCGGGTATCGTGGCATGCGGTCTCGGAGATATCCCTCAGCGAGCCTTGCCTGGCGGCATAGTCTTTGCAAAAAATGATTCAGCAGCTTACGCGGGGAGCCCCAGATTGGATTGGTCTGAGCTCGATCGGATTTGCGACCAGCTTGGCCGTGTACAGAGGGAGGGAGCGTTCCGTGGACTCTTACCGGTTGCACTGCATGCCGGTGACCGTCCAATCGACGCCGATCTTCTTGCGCGAATCATCCTGGCTGATATCGACCATCTACGAACGTGGGAACGGACGCACACGCCTCATGAGTCTTCGGATCACCGCCGCGATCAGCTCGGAGCCGAGGCGCAGCGCGTGTTATCAATTCTTCACGATAGACATTTCCCGGCAACCGGAGACGATTCTGGAGCAGCCGCGCAGCAAGTTGCGTTCGGCTGCTGAATCTTTGTCTGATCGGTGACACAGCAAGGGGCCCTCGGGAAAGGTCCCGAGGGCCCCTTGCTCGCTTCCGGGCAGCGCGATGGCCCCTTAGACGGCGCCGCCTCCGAGTATCGCGAAGCGTTCGATGGTCGACGCCGGGGCCCTCGCTTGCTCTCACATTTGTGATGCGCCGTTGGGTGGGCGACGTCCGTTAGGCTTCTCCCGGCTTCCGAGCGCGAACAAAGGCGCTCACCACTCGTCCTTCAGCGTCGACCGGTTCTGACACCTCACCACCGCAGCAGCCGCCACTCTGCGCGATGTCCGCCATGTTGTAGACGCGCGTGACTTCGAGATCCACCTGGCCGAATCCGGCCTCTGCCAGGAGGCGCCGATACTCTTGCTCCTCGAGAGCACCGGCGATGCAACCGACCCACGATTCCATGCTCTCGCGGAGCTCGGCCGGCATCTCGCCCTGGGCCACCACGTCCGACACGGCAAAGAGTCCGCCGGGCTTGAGGACCCGGAATGCCTCCTTCAGGACCTGGCCTTTATCGGTGGACAGGTTGATGACGCAGTTGGAAATGATGACGTCCACCGTGTCATCGGGGAGAGGTATCGCCTCGATCTGGCCCTTGAGGAACTTGACGTTCTCGGCGCCCGCTTTGAGCCGATTCTGCTCGGCGAGGTGCAGCATCTCATCGGTCATATCTAATCCGTACGCAAAGCCAGTTGGCCCAACTCGGCGAGCGGAGAGCAGCACATCGATCCCTCCCCCGCTTCCAAGGTCGAGAACGACCTGACCTGGCTCAAGCGTGGCCAGTGCGGTCGGGTTGCCACACCCGAGCGATGCTTTTGCAGCATCCTCAGGAATCACCGCGAGCTCCTCCGAAGAATAGAGCGCGGAGGTGATGGCATCGTAGTCGACCTCGCCACCGCAACACGAAGCAGTGCCGCCACCCGCCACGGCCTGCGCACGGGCCGCGTACTTTTCTCGGACGGTCTCGCGAATGCTCGATGCAGACGATTGTTCAGTGGTCACAGTAAGCTCCTTATATTGATCATTGTCTATGTCACTGTGTAAAAAAGGGGGCTCAGGTAACGCTTTGCACCTCCGGAAGAGTGAGGTAGTGAGAAAGGCTGCTCAGCAGCTCCAGCCCGTTCGGATCCACCGCGTAATAGGCCCAGGTTCCGCGGCGTGACACCGTGACGAGCCCGGCCTCGCGCAGCACTTTGAGATGGTGCGAAATGGTGGGCTGGGTCAGATTGAACTGGGAGACGACGTCACACACGCACAGCGCTTCCGCATGCCCGGCGATCAAACGGAAGACTTCAAGGCGCGTCGGATCACCGAGCGCCCGGAATACCGCGACCAGGCGCTCCTGCCGCTCAGTCGATAAAGGGCTCGGTGCCGTTACGGGTGGGCAACAGGCTGGCGAGATGACATCCAGATTCATAAGGTGAGTATAGACTATAAATAGACATTTGTCTATATATGGCGATTTATTCAATAACTTGATTCATGCGTGGTCTAGTATCCACAATATCAACGATGGTTGATCTACATGTGCTCACGGTACCTGCGCGCGACGTCTCCGAGGTCGTCGCGGAGTTCTTGCGACTCGTTAACGATGCCACGAGGCGCCGCATCTTTCTCCTTCTCATGGAGGGAGAGATCTGTAATTGCGAGCTCTCTGATCGGCTGGCACTTCCCCAAAATCTGATCAGCCACCACATCCGCCAGTTTCGCAATGCCGGACTCGTACAGTCGCGGCGAGACCCTCAGGACCAGCGCTGGATCTACTTTCGTGTCGATACAATCCTGCTGGCACAGATCCACGAGGAGCTGAGTGCCGTCTTTGACCCGGCCTCTGTCGGCGACCGCGCGGCGGAGTGCGGCCCCATGAATCCTCCGCCATCGTCGGAATAGGAAAGGACTGAACCGTTGCATCTCGTGGCACCAATACATCAACAGCCATTGAATCGCTGCTCGATAACGTGCGTTCCGCGCTAATCGGCGAGTTGCTCGGCACGTTTCTCCTGGTCCTTTTCGGCATCGGGTCTGTGGCCTCGGCCGTGCTCACGGGAGCCCTCCAGGGATTGTGGCAGGTGGCGGTGGTCTGGGGCTTCGGGGTTGCGTTGGCCATCTACTGCTCCGCCTCGCTCTCAGGCGCCCATCTCAACCCGGCGGTCACGCTGGCGATCGCGGCGCTTCGGCGGGATACATTCCCATTCCGCTTGATCCTTCCCTATTGGGGCGCCCAGCTCGCTGGAGCCATAGGCGCCGGCCTGGTGGTGCTGGTTGCCTTCGCCCCGTATTTGACGCGCTTCGAGGCGCGCGAAGGCCTCGTCCGTGGGGCCCCGGGCAGTGAACGCGCCGCGATGATCTTCGGCGAATATTTTCCCAATCCCGCGATCTTCGGTACAGGCCCGGATGCCGCGGCGTTAACCTCGCCCCTCGAAGCGGCCCTGGTGGAGGCGCTCGGCACGGCGATCCTGGTATTCGTCATCTTCGCCCTGACCGATCCACGCAATCGCACGGCGCCGGCGCCAGGCATGCTGCCGTTCTTCATCGGCTTCACGGTGGCGATCTTGATCTGTCTTTTCGCGCCGATCACCCAGGCCGGCTGGAATCCCGCCCGCGACTTCGGACCACGGCTGGTCGCCTGGGCGGCGGGTTTCGGGGACATCGCGATTCCAGGACCACGAGGCGGTTTCTGGATTTATATCATCGGCCCGCTCATGGGTGGCATCGCGGGCGGGTGGATTTACGATCGCGGGATCGGGCCACTGATGCCGCCAAAACGCTTGTCCCCCGACGCCGAATCATCGAGGCGATGTCGACCCCGGGGAGAACCTGGAGTGACGGCCATGGCCTGTAATGACGTCGACCCTGAGGCGAGCTTATGAAGCAGCGAATCTTATTCCTGTGCACACACAACTCGGCCCGGTCGCAGATGGCGGAGGGCCTTTTGAGGTTCCTCGATGGCGAGCACTTCGATGCCTTTTCCGCGGGCACCGAGGCGACCAGGGTCCGACCGCTAGCTATTCAGGCGATGGCGGACGTGGGAATCGACATCTCTGGGCAGCAAAGCAAGACACTAGACCGCTATCTCAACGAGCCGTTCGACATCGTAATCACGGTCTGCGACCAGGCCAACGAGCAGTGCCCGGTCTTCTTTGGTGCCAAGGAACGACGACATTGGAGCTTCCCCGATCCATCCCAGGCCAGCGGAACGGACGCCGAGCAGCTCAACGTGTACCGGGACGTCCGCGATGGAATCCGCGATCGGATTGAGCGAGAGCTGCTGCACCATGTTGAGTACGAACAGCAAGGCCTTCAGCGCTGATTGAGGTCAAATTGCGTGATTCAGGAGTGACGACGTGGATGGCCAGCGCCCCCGAAGCCGAAAAGGCGGCGTGCTTCGCGAGCGCTGAGGCAACCCGCAGGCTCGAGTTGGGGGTGAGGAGCTACCGAGACTCCGCGCTGGGCCCTCGCTTAGGTCCTGTTCGCTGCCATGGTCGCGCGGCCGGCCTGGGGCTCGCGGCCGATTTCCCGTACGATCCAGATCGTGTAGCCTGGATTCGCAGTTTGGCGTGGATGATCTGGATGGTCGTCGTTGCCTGGACGATGAAGTTGTGATGGCGGACTAATGCTCATCATCGAAGTCACTAAGCCTCATAGCAAACGCGCTCCTATTTTGAATCCGGCCCCCTTCTCTGGCAGTTCAAAGCCCATTTGCCTAAAGCCAGGTGCCGACAGGCAGTTGCCAATCCCATCCCGTCGTCGGAACCCCGGGTCAGATTCGCCCGTTCAATGAAGCTGTCGTCAATGAGCTGAGATCTATCATGACCAACCAACGTCAACTGACACCGGTAAGTACTCGGAAAGGGCGGGTTCCTCGGTATCTTGTCTGGTTGGGGAGGATCGTTTCAGTCCTTCTCGGTGTTCATGCTGGGCACGCCTGCGGGATGGCGGCAGAAGATCGAATGTCCGAGCGTATCCTCCTACAGGTCAATGGTGGGGGTGGGCGGCCATCGACTCCACCTCAACTGCCTGGGTGAAGGCAATCCCACCGTGGTGATCGATGCGGGTTGGGGTGATTGGTCTGCGTCCTGGAGCAGCTGGGTCCAGCCCGCTGCGGCCAGGACCACGCGAGTGTGTACCTATGATCGCGCCGGCATGGGCTACAGTGATCCAGGCCCGCTGCCGCGCACGGCCGAGCAATTCGCTCAAGAATTGCACCTTGCACTGAATCACGCGCGCATTCCTGGCCCCTACGTGTTAGTTGGTCACTCGGCGGGCGGTTAAACCGAGAGCGTATTCGCGCACGAGTTTGCCACGGAGGTTGCCGGGTGGTGCTCATCGATTCGATGAGCCCGGGAGAAGCTCGGAATTCTGGCGCGACGACATCACCACCGATGGAGGCGCCGACCGCCACGACTGGATCCTCACACTCCCAGCTCGGATTGGCTTGTTACGTGTGTTAGCCGGACCACTGGGAATGAAATCGGGGTTGGCCCCCGACATCGCCGACGCCTACGCCGGGTTCTCAGTGACACCCCGCGCTCTTCAGGCGACCATTGATGAAGGCAGGAGTATCTCCGAAAGTTTGGACCAGGCGGGCGCCGTCACGAGCTTTGGCGCGATACCCTTGATCGTGCTGTCGCGCGGACTCGATCAGCGGGACGACTGGGAGAGGTTGCAGACGGAGCTCCTCAAACTGTCATCCGATAGTCAGCAATTGATCGCGGACAAGAGCGGTCACAATGTCCAACTTGACCACCCAGAAGCAGCGGTGAGGGCCATTGTGCAGATGATCGAGCACATCCGCATGCTGGATGACAACGCCCATGGCAGCTCCGCTTCATAAACAACGGAAAGGCGCGTGGATCGCGCTCGCACCAGCTCGTGGCCGTCACACTCTCGATGGGTTGCGACCACCACGCTAACGCGTCCTAGTGTTGGCGCGTCGTGGGCAACACCAGCACGGATATATCGCACGACACGAGTCGCGCGCAGGCAGTGGCGAAACGCCTTCCCCAATAATGGGCCAGCCGAAGGGCTGGCCCATTATTGGGTGTTGCGATGGTCTTCCGGCGCTACGGCTCGGTGCGCGTTTTCCCGGACGGCACCCAGAAGACGTGGGTGACCTTCTTGTGGCCATTCCCCTGGTCCAGCTCGTAAACATTCGGGCGCCCGCTCGGGTCGCTCCGCACCGCCCGGCCCCAGTCTGACGGGGAGTCACCTGGCTCATCGTCGCGGTTCTGAGAGCCGCGCGTCGAGGGCGCGATTGCCCCGACGGTGGTCGTGCTATCCAGGTGACCGGGAGTGGGCCTGTAAATACTTATCAGCTGATCATAGTCATGCTGGTTCGGATGCTGGTTCGTGCTCGGATTGTTGGTGTAGTCCATGCACGTGCCGAGGTTCGCGTTGCTGAAATTCTCGTCCTGGTGGTCCAGCCCGAAGGTGTGGCCGACTTCCTGACATGAGACCAGATTCCGCCAGGCCGTGGTGTTATAGGTTGACGTGTTGAAGTACGTGTCGTTGAGTTTCACCGTGCCCTGGGTAATGTGATTGCCGTTGGCCCAGATTGACGCCACCCCCAGCCAGCCGTTTTTCCCGTAGCTCGCGTTACATACCTCGACGCGTCCCGCGGTAGCTCGACACTGGCGCGCGGTGGTCGTCCCGGACACGATGGTTGTATTCAGAACTTCTGACTGAGTCCAGTCGCCTGAAGTCGTTCCGAGGATCGGCTTCCAAGTACTGGAGAGGTTGTCACCCAGCCTTAACGTGAATGGATTCGCTGTCCGCGCCCAGTGGTAGCCGCCCCATGAGTGGCTTGCTTCTGCCGGGGCTGTGAAGGCCCCGAGCATCGGCACACCAAATAGCGTGGCCAAGCCGAGTGAGAACAGCAATCGTCGATACATCAAATCCATCCCCCGTGGTTCGCGGAACGCGCAAACGGCTTTCGCTTAGCTCGGCGACTTATCGAAGCTGTGATGAGCCGCCTGGTCATCGAGCGCCTAGTATAACGCGCGGGAAGGTTATGGCGGCCCGGAATGAGATTGCGGCGCAGTCTCGAATGGGTTGAGTTGGCGAGGCGCTAAGGCTCGCAGCCGATGCCATTGCCATCCGGGTCGAGCTTGTGAGGGTCGGGCGGCAGCACGACGAACTGGCGATTCCGGATTTCCTGGCAGCTCAGCATCGGTGGCGGCGGCGGAATGCAAACCGTGGGATATGCTGCGTCACAGACGCGCGGTCGTCCCGGTAGCAGCGTGGAGGGAGGCGGTGCTGGGTCCCCTGGCGCAGGCGGCACCGGCATGCTTGCCCCTGGCGGACCAGTTCGGCCGCATACAGACCAACGGCCTAGCCCCTGCTCCCTGGCCGATTGCGCGGCCGAATTAATGCGCTCGGCATACCGGAGATTCGGCGCCACCGGGCGCTCCTCGGCGTAGCCCTCCGCCACCAGGCGCTCATTCACCATCCAGCTCTCTGTTAAGTCGTCCGACAGCCAGAGATAGCCGAGAAGACGGCCGGCCCTGTCGCGCCGGTCCGTGTCGAACTCCAGGGTCGCCTCGCGGGCCTCCACGAGCTCCGTGAGTCGTGCGGATGATTCTGGGCCGAAGCATGGAGGTGGCAAGCCCGGTGCCGGATTCTCCGGAGCGTCGATCCCAATAAATCGGACGACCTCTTCGGAGCCGTCGGCCAGCACGACCCGAGTGGTAAATCCATCGATAACGGAGATGACAACCACGGCCATACTCTCCCCCGCTTGCGACTGTGCTTCACGTGGGAAGTCGCCGGCCAACGCAATGGCTAGGATGATGGAAAGCATGAACCGCAGCATCGCCATTCCTTCGCCGATCTACTCCGATTAAATCAGACTCGCCCCGATGGAGAGATCCTGCCGTCATTGCACCCCGCTAACGCGGTAGATGCCGACGCAGCCTTATTTTTCGCACGGTTAACTTTAACCATTGGGTCGCCCTCCGTGAGTCGGGATCACGGTCTCGCCCGCGCCGCTCTCCATGTCCCGGGCGATGCTCCACAGGCTCATTCCGACCATGTATGTGTGGATCACCGGGTCGGGCGTGATCTTCAGGAAACAGACCCGCGTCTCTCCTTGACGGCGCGCTTGCGCGTATGCGCTGAGGATCCGTCGACCCATCCAGAATCGTCGGAAGACCCTTCTTCCCTCTGCGTCCGTCCAGCTCAGGATTTCCGCGCGTCCGTGTAGCTGGAGGGTAGCGGGCGGGAGAAACCAGAGCAGCTTGCGCGTGATCGGAACGACCAGCGCAATCCGGTGATTTCGGGCTATGTTCCGCGCTTTCGCGAGGTGCGACCGTGTCATCACGTATAGTGCGAGCGGCTGGCCCGGTGGAGTGACGCCGTAGTTCACTCCGGCCGACTGCGGCTGACCAGACTCGCCTACCGTGGACAGGACCGCGAAATTATGGCCACGGAGCTCGCGCAGCACCAGCTCGAATGGCACCGCTCGTGAAGTCATTTTCCTCATTCTGCGGACCCCACGGGACTCAGGGACAGCCGCGGCATAGCCAGCTATTCAATATCGCGGAGCATCCGCTCAAAGGTGGGCTGGTCGATCTCCCCGCGCGTACCGTCGCTTCAATATCTCGCGAGGTGATTCGGTCGCCACGCCGCCACTGCGCGGGAGCGCCGCCGCCAGCACGAACAAGAGGACGATCCGAATCATGACTCCCCAGAACGCCACCATCACCAGCCAGCCGAAGCCCATACCCAGGCCCCACATCCAGCCCGGTGTCACGGGCGCCCTGGGCTCCCCTCCCACATCCCTCCGGGTCCCATCATGATGCCGGGGCCCATCATAGCCCCCATCATCATCGGTCCAATCAAGAGCAGCACGCATAAGAGGATCAGCAATCAACGGGAAGCGATGATCAGCAGCCATACTCCTCAGTGGACCTTACGCGCCAGTGGCCCCGTGCCGCCACCCACAGCGTTGAAGGCACGAGTAACAGACCTTGTAATCTCAGAGGGGGACACTGATCGTGACCTGGCCCGCCTAGCTGTCCTCGTCTCAACGCCTAGCTCGCCTGCCCCAGTAACCGACCAGCCCCAAAGTAGAGAAATCATGGCCAAGAGGCTGATAAGTGCCACGAGTCCGATGGCCGAGAGTACATGCCAGATACCTTTGCGCTTGAGCGCCCTGTCATAGACCAATCATGCGTCTTGATGGATCATCGCATCACCCTCCTTAGGGTGGGAATCAGGTAGGGCGGGCGGGCTTAAAGGGAGGATCATGAACCTCACCGTCAGACTCGCGGAGACTTGAGTCCAGTGCGATTTAGAGAGACGGCGGCAATCCGCAGACGGCCATCGCCCGGTGCATTGCTCAGCTTCCTGACGCCGCGGACTCGGGGAGCTCCCGCCGCAGTAGGAGTGCGTTGCTCACCACCGTGATGCTGGAAGCGGACATCGCCAACGCGCCAAACTCGGGCCTGAGCATAAATCCGAACGACGGGTAAAGCGCTCCGGCCGCGACCGGGATGGCGATCACGTTGTAGATCGCTGCCCAGAAGAGGTTCTGCTTCATCTTGCGTACCGTGGCCTTGGAGAGCTGGATCGCCTGGAGGACATCGGCCGGATCGCTTTTCATCAGGATGATGTCGCCGGTCTCGACAGCCACATCCGTGCCAGCGCCGATGGCGATGCCCAGGTCGGCCTGGGCCAGCGCAGGCGCGTCATTTACTCCGTCGCCCACCATTGCCACGAATTTCCCTTCGGCTTGCAGCGCCTTCACGCCTTCGGCCTTGTCCTGGGGTAGCACCTCGGCGAACACTCGCTCGATGCCGACCTGGCGAGCAATCACGTCCGCGGTGGCGCGATTATCCCCGGTCATCATGACCGGCTGGATGCCCAGCTCCTTGAGCTCCGCGATGGCTTGCGCGGCATTCGGGCGAACGGTGTCAGCGGCGGCGGCAATACCGGCCACCCGCCCATCCACGGCCACCAGCATCAGCGTCTTGCCCTCTCTCAGAAGGCGCTCAATGTCGCCGGCCAGGATATCGAGGTGGACTCCGCGCTCTTCCATGAGCCGACGCGTGCCAACCAGCACATCGCGGTCGCCGACACGCGCGCGCACCCCTCGACCGGCGAGGTTCTCGAACTCTTCGATCGCGAGGTCGTTGGCGAGCCCACGGCGTTCCAGCTCGTCCAGCACGGCGTCAGCGAGCGGGTGCCCGCTGCGCGCCTCGGCCGCGCCTGTCAGTCGGAGAATCTCATCCTCGGATTGATCATTGACTGCCAGCACGTCGGTGACCCTGGGCTTGCCCTCCGTGAGGGTTCCCGTCTTGTCAAAGATGATGGCCTGGATGCGGGAGGCAAGCTCCAGGGAGACGGCCTGCTTGAAGAGGATGCCGCGGCGGGCGGCCATGTCTGTGGCCACCATGACCGCGGTCGGCGTGGCCAGTCCCAGCGCGTCCGGACAGGCGATCACCACGGCGGTCACGGCAAACGTGAGCGCCACCAGCAGCGGCGCCCTGGCTACCAGGAGCCAGACCAGCAGTGTGAGCAGTCCGGATCCAACCGCCACGATGACCAGGTAGTGCGCCGCCCGGTCGGCCAGCCGCTGAGCCGGCGCTTTGCTGTTCTGGGCCGTCTCGACGAGACGGACGATCTGTGCCAGGGCGGTGTCCGAGCCGACCTTGGTCGCACGGAATCGCAGCGACCCGGATTGATTGATGGTGCCAGCGATCACCTCATCAGCGGGATCCTTCTCTACCGGTATGCTCTTCGCCGGTCACCATGCTCTCGTCAATGGTGCTGTGACCGTCCATCACGGAGCCATCCACCGGAACCTTGTCGCCCGGCTTCAGAATGACCGTGTCGCCCACCACGACCTCGGCAAGCGGCACCTCATGGCCACTCCGTCGCGATCCACCGTGGCTTGTTGCGGCGTGAGGTCCAGAAGCTTGCGGACCGAGTCCGACGACCCGCGCCGCGCCTTCATCTCCATCCAGTGGCCAAAGAGGAGGAACACCGCCAGCATGACGGCGGCCTCGTAGAACGTCTCCTGGCCGGGGGCGAGAAACGTCAAGCCCACACTGAACAGATACGAGACCAGGATGCCCAGGCTCACCAGGACGCTCATATTCAAGACGCCAGAGCGGAGCGACTGGTACGCGCCGATGTGAAAGACACTGCTGGTCCAGAGTGCTACGGGCGTGGAGAACGCCAGCAAGATCCACTCATGCGGGAATACCGAAGGGCGTGGGGAGCATGCGGCCGGAAAGCATCATGGCCATCGGCGAATAGAGCACTACGGGGATCCCGAGGACCAGGCTGATCCAGAAGCGGCGCCGCATGTCGGCTTCCATCGCCGCGGCCATCCCCGGATCCGACATATCGTGCGCGCCGTGGGCCATGCCACCGTGGTCCACGTGAGCGTGCTCATGCGTCGAGACTTCCGGGCCGGGGAGCGGTACCGGATTCCGCTCCCCGTAGGCCTGCGCGATCAGCTCGGCAAGGTCTTCAACTCGCACGCTGCCGTCATCGACGTCCACGTGTGCCTGATGATTCTTCGCGTCGATATGGATCTGCTGCACGTGCGGGTTGGCGCGCAGGCGCGCCTCCACAATCTCCCGACAGCCGTCGCAAGCGATTGGGCCGGTGGGTACGGTGAGCGTGGTTCGGGAGTGATCGTGGTGGCTCATCGTGTTCTCCGCGATCGGGCGCCGCGCGGGCACACGCGTCCGATCTGCACTAGTCCCGTGGGAGCTCCCGAGTGTGCGGGCGTCTCATGGGGAAGACTGCGTCACATCGACGGTTTGTGGCTCGGATCGAGGTAATTCTTCGGGTCGGCCTCGAACGCTTTCTTGCAACCGGGGGCGCAGAAGTAAAACGTCGTCCTCTGGTACTCCGCGGTGTGCCGAGCCGTCTGGGGGTCCACCTCCATGCCGCACACGGGGTCTTTTGCCATCGTCGTCTCCTCTCTTACACGAGGTCTGTTACCTGGCGAATGTATCCAGCCAAGGGGATGGGTAGTCACGTGACTACCTATCCGTTTGCTTGTGAATCAGAGGCCGTACCAGCTCGAGAGCCAGGTGTTCATGGTGGTGATTTCACCTGACTGGCTCTGGATGATCCCCTGGGCGAGATCCTTGAGATCCTGGTGGGCAGCTCGATCGGGCACCAGGTTGGCCATCTCCACGGCGCCCTGATGGTGGGGGATCATCATGCTGAGGAACACCGCTTCCAGCCGGGCAGGTGGAAGCTTCCACAAGTCCGCCATCATGGACATCTCGCCCATCATCCCCGCGGGCATGCCCTGGGACGACGGCATCATGCCGCCTGGTATCCCCTGACCACCGGGCATCATGCCGCCGGGCATACTGTGGCCGCTATGGTCCATCCCACCCGGCATCGCGCCGGAACCGGGCATCTGTCCACCGGGTTGCATCATTGCGTCCATCATCGCCACGTGATCGGGAATCTCCAGCCCGTACCAATCACCAGCCCAGCCGCGCATCTGGGCGATCTCACGTGTCTGATCATCGATGATCGTTGTAGCAAGCTGCTTGAGCTCCGGGTGGGTCGCATTGCTCGCGACCGGTCGCGCCATCATGACGGCCATGGCGTGGTGCATGCTCATCTGACTAAGGAAGGCTTTATCAAATTCGTCGCCGGAGAGCTGGTCCAGCGGCTGGGCCATAGTTCCCACCTGCGCCATGGCAGGCATGCCTGTGACCCGAGCCGCTAACAACGCCACGATGGCGACCAGCGGTATGGCAAATACAATCAAACGGTAGAACATGAGTCATTTCTCCTTGTGAATGTTCGTTAGTTGTGGACATAGCGCGGCCGTGCAGCCGCGCCGCTCTACAACCGGAACACTTGAAGGAGCGCTTGCCCATCCGCCCTGGGCGGTGGATCGGGGAACCATGCTGGGCAGATCGACGGAAGCGGGGGGCTTAATTGGCGCCGCTCCTCGTAAGGAAGCATGGCAACCGTCGCGTGAAGTTCGGAGTGGGCAATGGGTAGCGTGGCTTCGAGCCCGCAAGCGTCCCATTTCGGCGACGTGGGAGCATCTGGGAGCGGTGAGGTACACGTATCGCAATGTTGAGGCACGGCTGGCTGGTGACCGGCCGCGTGGTGATTCGGCTCACTGGCAGCCATTGCCCCAGCGTGGAGCGGAGAGGCCATCACCGCGAAGTGGGCCAGCAACGCGAGCAGCAACGCGACCGCGAAATATGTACTCCCGCGATGCAGCCGAGAAAAGATCACCATCATGTCCGTCTCTCTACAGTGTACTGACAGGCGTGTATCCGCGCGGCACGGTGACTCTCGCGGCCTCGTGGCTATTAGGGAGGCGTCCGGGCAGCGTACGCTTTATCGCGCAGTCTCATACATCGGATCGCCGAAGTTTTGAGCCTTCGAGGTGCCCCAGGCACATCTCTTACAAAACCGGGTTTAGAGGCAGTCTCGAACAAAGATAATCGGAGAGTGCGGTTCCTGTATGACGGTATGGGAACCAGCGGAAATCAGCGCGGTGGGTGCAATCCAGCCACCACGACCGTGACGAGCCGGTGAACCGCGGCTAGAGATCGAAGGCTCCTGGCTGCTGCGAGGGCGTGCAGGCAGTAGCTCGCAAGCTCG
Organism: uncultured Chloroflexia bacterium; assembly: GCA_963765765.1. Classification (GTDB taxonomy): domain Bacteria; phylum Chloroflexota; class UBA6077; order UBA6077; family JACCZL01; genus CAVXYC01. The sequence continues at coordinate 78,760 of CAVXYC010000010.1, forward strand.
TCAGGCGAAACATCCCTCCGGATGTCACCGGTGTTGGCAGCCTCGGTCAGCAGGTCTCGAACCATGTCGCGAAGCTGCTGCTGCGCTCGACCGAGCTGCTCGTCTCGATGTAGGAACGCCGTCAACTCTGTGTTGTGGTGCCCGTGGGATTGGTACACGATGAGAGCGTAGGCCTCGAGCACGGCTTCGAGCCGCTTGCTCGAGGCCCCAGTTTGGTCTCGGATTTCGGTCAGTTGTTCAAGGTGGCGAGTGATGGCGCGTTCGTGCCAGGTGAGCAGAATCGTTTCGACATCCGGGAAGTACTTATAGAGCGTCGCCCGTCCGATTCCCGTGGTTTCGGCGATTTGTGACATCGTCACCGACGCCAGCCCGTGCTCGGTCACCAGCGCCGCCGTGGTATCCAGAATCGCCTCGCGCACAGTTCGGCGGTGCATCTCGATGGTCTCGTTCCAGAGCTTCGGCACCAGTCGAGTATACGGGATGACCGGTTAACGACATCCCGACTTGACAGTGACATACTGTCTCGATCAAGATCACTTTGACACCTGCACGCAAGGATGGCGACTTCCATGGCTGAGCGTCACAATATTCCCGACCGCAGCGACGCCGCCGGCGTTGGGCCGGGCCGCGCGTCGAGCCCCGCCTATCCCGGCACACCCCTCTGGGTGAAACTGTCCGGGATCCTCGCCCTCGTCCTGATCCTGCTGGTCGTCATCATGATGGCCACCGGCATATTGGTTGCTGCTGACCACGGATCTGGTCGCCACCTCCCCCCCGGTGGCACCCGTGACTCAGCACCGCCCACGGCGCACGAGGTGCAACAGGCATCATTCTGACACCCGGCGTCCGGAAGCTCCTACTCACCGTCCATCTCACGTTTTCGGTTGGCTGGATTGGCGCGGTCGCTGCTTACCTGGCGCTCGGCCTCGCCGCCGTAATCAGCCGCGATGCTCAGACGGTGCGTGCCGCCTGGATCGCCATGGAGTTAACTGGTTGGTTCGTGATCATCCCGTTGGCCCTGGCCGCTCTCCTGACCGGGCTGATCATGTCGCTTGGCACGCAGTGGGGGTTGTTCCGGCACTACTGGGTCCTAATCACACTTGGGCTGACCATTTTTTCCGTTACCGTCTTGCTGGTGCACATGCCGACTGTCAGTGCCGCGGCAAACGTGGCTCGAACGACTGACAGTACCAATCTCGGTGCGCTCGGGGGTGATCTCTTCCACGCGGGTGGCGGCCTGCTAGTGCTGCTCCTAATCACCGTGCTCAACGTCTACAAGCCGCATGGTCTAACCCCATACGGGTGGCGTAGACAACACGATCAGCGGTCGAAGCTCGTGCAATAGACCCTGCGGGCACTGTTCCGTTTAGCGGAAGTCGTCGGATTTCCTCTACCCGCTCTCGCCTCGTCTTTTAGGAAAAGCTCGAGCCTGCCCGAACCTGCGCTGGACTGTTGAGAATAAGGCAGCGCATGGCCAGGTAGGCCCGTTGAGGCTGTGCCAGAGGAAATGCGTCGCGATGGGAAAGGCGGAGCAAACCTGGAGGTCCATCGTGCGGAAGACGAGCGCAAGAAAGTACACACCAGCGGCCGAGAGCAGCAAGTACCGACCGGCCGTCCGCTCCCGCATGTGGTAGACCCGAGCGCCAATAGGAAGATGAGCGCTGGTGTGTAATAGAACGCCCCGTGCAGAACACCGTCTAGTTGCTGGGCCGACGTCGAGATGACCGGAATGCGACCATCGACGCGACCGCCCAGGGCGTCGGTACGCGGGCCACGTCCCGCAGGTAGAGTCAGAAGACACCGACCAGGAAGATCATGATCGGGATGATGTCCAGGGTCAGCGTCCGCCCATTGGGGACGGTGTGCAGAGTGCGCTCCCGATGCCCACGGACGCGGCCAGCAGTACCAGTACGCGTATGCCGGCCGATACGTGGCCCGTGCGTGTCGCCAGGAGCCAGGCCGCCCATGGGGCGATCAGGAATGACGCGTTCGCAATACGCATCCATGGGCAATTCCTCCCGCTGAGCTGGAGTGGATCGACTCGTCTCGACCCGCCCACTCCGAGAGATGCATATTTGCGCCTAGGTTACACCCGCCGGAAAAGGGAAGAGAAGCGCGCACCCCAACACAATCACGACTCTAGTGAGGTGGAGCGCCGAACGTACGTGTTGTTGACGCCTTTGATTCGCGCAAGCGCTGAGCCGCTGAGGATAGCCACGCCCACGTACCGTCGGCCTTGTGCGAAAAGTTACTCGTGGGCTACCTGCGACCGACCGAAGACTCGGTCTGTCTGCGGATTGACCTAGCGATTGTTGTTGCGCTGAGACGTTGGCTGCGCGGCGGGTTTTGACGCAGGTGTCGGCTGGCGAGGAGCCTGGGTTGGCGCAGCCCTCGCCTCGGTAGGCCTTGGCGTTGGCTGGTTATTCGGCCGTGCGCTCGTCGTCGGATTCGACTGAACCTGATTCTGAGGCGGCTGATTTCCCTGTGCCGGACCGGCTTGCGTTGGGACGGCGCCGTTTGTCGTCGTTGTTGGACGGGGAGCCTCTGGAGCGGGCTGAGCCGTTGCCCGTGGCTGCACGGTTGTCTGTGGCTGTGGCTGCACGTTTGTCCGTGGCTGCACGTTTGTCTGTGGTGGCGGCGCGGCGCCAGGCAGGTAGACGCGATTCTGTTTTGGCGCCCGCTCATACGGGAATACGTCCTGATAGCACTGAGAGACACCTGGCCGCATCTGTGCGTCGCCGCAGACCTCGGTGGTGATCAGCCCATCGGGGCGCTGGAAGTCCTCTGGTGGAAGCTGGAGAAGTTCAGCCGATGCATCCAGAGATTCGCGCCACACCTTACCAGCGCTCATGGAGCTTAGCACTTCCTTCATTGGATGGCCGTCACTGTTGCCAACCCAGGCGATTACTGCGAGGTTCGGCGTATAACCCGCCGTCCAGGTATCCCGGAAGTTGTCCGTCGTCCCCGTCTTGACGGCCGCGGGCCTCGTTGTCTTCAGCATACTGTTGGGACCGTATGTGACCAGACGCGCGTCGTTGTCACGCAGAATGTCCGTCACCATGAAGGCCGCTCGGGGATCAACGACTTGCTCGCCCTGGGGAACGCGGTAGTCCTCGATGACGTTTCCGTCCGCATCGATAAGTTTTGAGATACCAACGAGCGGGATGTAGCGGCCGTTGTTGGCCAGCGTTGAGTAGACACCCGCAAGCTCCAAGGGACGAACCTCGGCGCCGCCTAGTGTCAGGCTAAGGCCCAGACGCGCGCGATCGTTCCAGGTAGTGATCCCGATCTTCTTGGCGAGCTCCAGGACCCCGTCCAGCCCCACGTGCTCGAGGACCTTCACGGCTGGGATGTTGAGTGAGTTACCGAGCGCCGAGCGCAGCGTCACCGATCCGTAGAACCGCCTGTCGAAGTTCAGCGGCCTCCACGAGCGACCCAGATCGTCGACGAGATTGATGGGCTCGTCTTTGACCTGGGTGGAGGGCAAGTAATCACGCGCGAACGATGCCATGTAGACGAGGGGCTTGATTGACGATCCGGGCTGTCGTTCGGAAACGGTCACGTTGACTTGACCGTCGATCTCGTCATTGTTGTAATCGACACTCCCCACCATGGCGAGGACTTCACCCGTTTTGGGGTTCACGGCGACGATGGATGTGTTGTTGGCATCGCGCTGGGCAAGCATATCGGCGTTGGATTGGGCCACTTCCTGGAGTCGGTTCTGGAGATCAAGATCGAGGGTGGTTATGATCTTGAGGCCGCCATACGAGAGGAACTTTGGACCGTACTTTTGCTCGACCTGATCGCGGATGTACATGACCCAGTGCGGAGCCAGAAAGTCGCGCTTGATCTGTTTGTAGACGAGACGCTCTTGCCTCGCCTGTTCGGATTCGGCCTCAGTGATGAAGCCGTTTCGTTCCATTTGATCGAGCACATAGATCTGGCGCTCTTTGGCGGCGACTGGATTCCGGTACGGATCGTACCCAGCGGGTGCCTGAGCCAGGCCCGCGATAAGCGCACTCTCGGCGAGTGTCAGGTCCCGAGCGGATTTCGCAAAATACGTCTCCGCGGCGGCTTCCACCCCATAAGCCATATTTCCGTAGTAGATCTCATTGAGATACATCTGAAGGATTTGGCTCTTGGTCAGTTTCTGGGTGAGCTGATACGCCAGCAGTGCTTCTTTGACCTTGCGCGACATGCTGCGATCGAACCGCTCTTCGGTCGTCATGAACACGTGACGGACAAGCTGCTGAGTGATAGTACTGGCGCCAGAGACTAGCTCCTGCTCAGAGAAGTTCTGCCAGACCGCGCGAGCGATGCCCTTAGGGTCGATGCCGGGGTTGGTGTAGAAGTTGGCGTCCTCGGCAGCGAGGCTGGCGTCGATCAGCCACTGAGAGATCTCGGAGAGCGGTACAACCGTTCGTCGTCCGCCTTCTGAGTCATAGAACTCCCAGAGAAGTTTGCCCTTACGATCATAGATCTGAGCGGTCTTGAATGTCTGCCGATTGTCGATCGTGGAGAGCGCTGGCAGATCCTGGTTCAGCGTGGCGTATCCGGCTGCCGCGGCCGAGATGGCGCCAAAGATACTGAAAATGACCCCGGACAGGGCAACAATGACACCGACACTGGTGAAGAGAAGCAGCCATTTCCAGCCGCGGTTGCTGGGCTTTCGCTTCTTCCGCGTTGCTCTTATGCCGTGCCCGTTCGAGCGCATGCGCGTTGCCATTAAATGATCACTAGTCCCCGCGGGGCCTTTTAGTAAGCAAGAACGCGGCCGGCCCCCCAGATGTTAGCACGATGGTGTGCGGTCCCTGCCCAATTCGGTCACTGTCGTGACAGCACTGTGATGGTTCGGCCAGCACTTGTGCGGCCCTAATCAACATCGTCCGGATGCCCGATGATCGTCTGCTCGTTTACATAACGAACGAGTCCTGGAGGGGCCCCCCGAATTTTGCGAACGTTGCGCACGGCTGTGTGATCCACTGGCACGGCGCCCGCGCTACGTCCACGGGAGTATTTTGCGGCGAGATCCGCGGCCATCTGGAGCGCGGCTGCGCTTGGTGGATGAGTAGCGCCTCGGAGAATGACGTGCGCGCCGGGCTCACCGCGAGCATGAAACCAGATGTCATCGGGCGCGGCGACCTTGAATGTGACTCGCTCGTTCATCGTGCCGTTCGTTCCCACCAGGATCGTGAAGCCATCAGAACTCTGATATCTCCGCGGCTGGGGCTCTTGTGACACACGGCGCTTCTTTGGCGGCTCTTGTGCAGACCCATGAAAGGTGTCTAGCTCCCGCGAGATCTGGCGATGCGTGGATTGCGCGTCGTTCGCTTCGGCCATTGCCAGCAGGCTCTCCAAATACTCGATTCGATGCGCCGAATGCTCCTGCAGCTCCGGCACATGCGCAGCGGCGTCACGTCGCTTGCGATAGTCGCTGAAGTACCCGTTGGCCACTTCGATTGGGCTACGCGGCGGATCAAGCGGAACCGTGAGCCCATTGAACTCGAGCGACGTAGCACCTGCCGGAATCGACGACAACGATGCGAAAATCGCCTCACCAAAGAGCCGAAGTCGTTCGATCTCTTCCTCGGCAGGTATCTCGCGTGAGAGCGCGCCCTCGCGTCGCCGCTCCACCTCAATGACTTCACGAATCCTACGGCTGACCTCGGCCGCGGAGCGCGAGACGCGTTGACGAGCGGGGCCGACTGAGAATGCTGCCTCGATGGCGGCACTCATGGATTCATTGACCTGGATGCGGACGTCTGGAGTCGATTCCAGAAAGTACGGGCGGTAGGGTGTCAGCGAGATTGGCGCGTCTTCGAAGTAGGCAACATTCGGTTCAACGATGCCGGACTCAATTGCCTCCACGAACCCTCGCACGGTTGTGGCGATAGCATCCCACGAGCTCGTATCCCCGATGGTCAATTCGTGCACGTCAGCGCGATATGCTACCTCGCGCGCGGCGTTGGGGCTGAATCCCGCGACCAAGCGCGCCAGGGCGTCCGAGACGGAAAGGGTCCGCGCCAGATCATTGGCCGCCGCTTTCAGTTCTTCCGCAAGGTCGGGGTTTGATGGATCGAGCCGATCCTGAGGTGGGGGCGGCACATAGGGCAGACGAGGCAAAACGGGACGCTGAGGTGACCTGGATGGCGGCGTGCGACGAAGCGCTTCGAGAATGAGGTCGTTTTCATCCACCAGAATTGCGTTGCTGCGCCTACCCATCGTTTCTATAATCAGCCCACACGTGCGAATCTCGCCGTCGTCTTTCGTGGTAACCTCGAAACGGAGAAGCCGTTCGAGTCGTGGCTGCGTAATCTGTACGACCCGACCCCCGCGGACGTGCTTTCGAAGCTGAAGCAGCATTGGCGATTCGACAACAGCGGACGGCTCAGATTTCTGAGTGGTGAGATGCATTCGGGTCGCATCATCGCCAATGTGACAGAACAAACGACGACGGAGATGATGGGCGTAAATCTCGAGACTCAACTCATTCGCTCGAACCTCTACTCGCTGCACGGCGCCGCCAAGGACGCCGGCCTCCAGCTCTTGACGAAGAGCGGTGGCGCACAACGCGTCGAAAGACGGTCGAAGACGACTGAAGTCGAGATTCATGGCTGGGTGGCGCGCTAACTCATGGACCAGGAGGCGCCCGTCCGAACCGTCGAGACCGCAAACGGTACAGCTATGGGTGCCAGAGCCAGCGGGCTCGTCTTTATTCTCTCCGGTCCATCGGGTGTTGGCAAAGACGCCATTCGTGCACAGCTTCAAAAAGAGGATTTTCCAATCACCTTTTGTGTGACGGCAACGAGCCGTGTCCCTCGCCCGGGGGAAATCGATGGCGTGCACTATCGATTCATCAGGGTCGATGATTTCGAGACGATGGAAGCCTCTGGCGACCTTCTGGAGCATGCCATCGTTCACGGCCGACATTATGGTGTGCCACTTCGCCACGTGCGCGAGGGCCTGGAAGTTGGGAAAGACCTTTTTGTTACCGTGGACGTGCAAGGGGGGGAGACAGTGCGGCGCAAGCTCTCCCGAGCGATCACGATATTCCTTGCGCCTCCGTCCTTGGATGCATTGCTTCCTCGTTTAGCCAGCCGTGGCACCGAAGACGAAGCGGAACGTGCCGTGCGATTGGCAACGGCGGCGAAAGAGATGGAGCGCATGCCGTTTTACGACTACGTCGTAGTGAACGAGCAGGGTCGCTTGCTCGACGCCGTAGAAAAGATCAAGGCGATCATCGTCGCCGAACGCTGCCGCGTTCAACCCAGCCTCGTCGAGCTCTAATCCACGCCCTGTGCCCTACCTCGAGATAGGTCTCGATCTCGGTGGAGCCAGGGGCGACCAGCTCACCTATCGAGCAGCGGAAACGGACGGCCCGGTGGTGGGCTCGTTGGTGCTGGTGTCCGTGCGCGGACGTACATCAATTGGTGTCGTGCTGCGGGAGGTTGAGCCACCGGATTTCGACACCCGTGAGATCGACCGAATCGCCTCGCCAGTCACAATCCCCAGCACTCACTTAGAGCTCGCAGGCTGGATGTCAAGGCACTACCGTGTGCCCAGGTTTGAGTGTCTGAAGCTGGCTTTTCCGCCCGGCCTCGAGGCGCGCGCGCGTCGCGGAGCGCCGAATCTCACTTCGTGGCCTCACTCCGACGATCAGCCGAGCTCGACGACTGAGCTCGGGACGCGTGCCGCATTGAGCCGGGATCAGCAGGACGCCTGCGAATTGATTGCCGCTTCGATTCGCGCGCGTCACTCGGATGTATTCGTACTTCACGGCGTCACGGGTAGCGGGAAAACTCACGTCTTCCTCGAAGCGGCGGACGAAGCAATCAAGGTTGGATCGCAAGTGGTTGTGCTGGTCAGTGATATCTCGCTGACCCCAGAGCTCCTGGCTCGGATCGAGCGAAGGTTTCCCGGTCGGGTTGCCGTGCTCCATAGCTCGATCGCGGAAGGGGCGCGAGCGCGCACCTGGCGCGCCATTCATGATGGTGCTCTTTCAGTGGTTGTTGGTACGCGCTCAGCGTTGTTTGCTCCGGTGCATCGTTTAGGCCTCATTGTCCTGGATGAGGAACACGAGCCGAGCTACAAGCAAGATGCCACGCCTCGATATCACGCACGAGATACCGCGATAGAGCTGGGACGCATCGCCCGAGTGCCGGTGGTGTTGAGTAGCGCCACGCCTGATATCACGACGTACTACCGTGCAGAGCAGAATGAGTATCGACTGCTCACTCTCCCTGAGCGTGTGAGCGGCTCAAAGCAGGGGCGTATTGTTCGGGCGCCGCTGCCGTACGTTGAGATCGTCGATCTGCGTCAAGAGCTGAGAGCCGGCCACGCCGGGCTCATCAGTCGATCCTTGCAAGACAACCTGGAACGAACGTTGGCGGCGGGACTCCAGTCGATGCTTTTCCTGAACCGGCGTGGGGCGGCGACTGCGCTCTCTTGCCGGGCGTGCGGTCAGGCCGTTGAATGTCGACGATGCGCCACCCCGATGGGTTACCACGAATCCCGCGGGATGCTTATCTGTCATCGATGCGGCCGGAAGCGCGACGTGCCGGACGCATGCCCACAGTGTGCCGAGGCTCGACTGATGCCGCTGGGCGCGGGCGTACAGAAAGTTGAAGCGGAAGCTCGTCGGAAGTTTCCATCGGCCAGAGTGATTCGCTGGGATCGAGACTCCACGAGCGCTCGAGGAGCGCACCAGGAGCTCTGGCGATCCTTTTCCGCGCACGAGTCTGACATCCTGGTGGGCACTCAGATGATCGGAAAAGGACTCGATTTTCCGGACGTCGGCCTGGTTGGCATCGTCCTGGCAGAGTCGCAGCTATTCCTGCCGGACTACCGCGCCGCGGAGCGGACATTCGAGATTCTGACGCAGGTGGCGGGACGGGCAGGACGTCGTTCCGAGCAGCCAGGGAGAGTTCTTCTCCAAACGTACGTTCCCGAGCACTACGCTATTCGGGCGGCCGCTCGGCATGACTACCTGGATCTGTATCGCCGCGAGCTGGCGTTTCGCCGGCAACAAGCTTATCCGCCGTTCCGTCCGCTCATTCGACTCTTATATAGCGCCTCAAATGAGGGTGGCGTTCAGGAGGAGGCTGCGCGAATGGGATCGATACTGGAGGCGGAGTCTAAGCGTCTGGGGCTCGCCGATGTCCAGCTCATCGGACCGGCTCCGTCCTTTATTGCTCGCCTACGTGGCCGATATCGTTGGCACATTGTTCTCGCGGGAGCTGACGGGTATCGTCTGCTCGATGCGGTCACGATAGGTCGAGGCTGGGTGGTGGACGTGGACCCGATGGATACCTTGTAGTGGTCATTCTCGAGGCTGGTTCGAGGCATGCGGTCGACCCTCATCGAAAGGTTGAGGGGGCCAGCCCGGGGTTATTGGACGAGGCGACTCCCGACCAGGCTCCTTCTCCCTTTGGGAGAGGGTTGGGATGAGGGTGGACCGCATGCCTCAACCGCAAACGGCACTCCTTACCCTGGTCACGGGCGGCATTCGCAGCGGGAAAAGTGAGCTCGCTGAACGCCTCGCGAGCGAGCTAGGTGAGCGGATCGCCTATGTGGCCACCGGCGCCGCAATTGACGCTGAGATGCGCGAGCGAATCGCGGCACATCAGCACAGGCGGCCATCGAGCTGGATCACCGTTGAAGCTGAAGGCGGACGGATCGCGGAGCTCATGGAGCCACACTCCGAGCACGTTGCCGGAATCTTGCTTGACGACCTTGGCGGTCTGGCTTCTTACGCAGTGCTCCACACCGACTCTATCGTAGCGGCCGAAGCATGGATGGAGCGAGAGGAGGAGAGCATCTTTTCGCTGCTGCAGACGAGGGCTCTTCCTGCAATCGCGGTGACAAGCGAGGTCGGACTCAGCCTCGTTCCGACGAACGACCTTGGCAGGCGTTTTACAGAGGTCCTGGGACGAGCCAATCAGCGCTGGGCAGGAGTCGCGACGAGCGTCACATTCATGGTCGCGGGGCTGCCCTGGAAACTGAAATAGGACCATTATTTCGGGCGGAAAATTCGCGATTGCCGAAATGGGGCAATTGCTACAATAGTCCAGTATTTCCCTTCGAGCCGTTCGCGACGTGAGGAGCAGCGTGAGCGCGGTACTCGTTCTCAACCAGAATTACGAGCCACTAAACGTGTGCAATACGCGACGTGCCGTGGTGCTCGTCGACGGTGGCAAGGCTGAGGTAGTGGAGCATGGGTCGGGGGAGCTGCGCGCGCCGAATCGAGTGTTTCTGCGCCCTTCCGTGATCCGCATGGTGTATCTCATCAAGCGACCACGCCCAAAGGTTCGACTGACTCGTCGCGAGATTTTCATTCGAGATCGATTCACGTGTCAGTATTGCGGGGTAAAGGGGCGTGACCTGACGCTGGATCATGTCATTCCGCGGCACCGTGGCGGTCGGCACAGTTGGGACAATCTCGTAAGTGCTTGTCGGTCATGCAATCACCGTAAGGGCGGAAAGATGCTCGAGGAGTCCCGCCTGACGCTCAGCCAGTTTCCGTTTGAGCCAAAAGCCAACAGCTTTTACCTCTTCGGTCAGTACCTCGACTCGTACGTTGAATGGTCCAAGTTCATCCCCGACGGTGGGCGGCTAAAGGCCAGCTAATCGTAGGCTGCCTAATTCGGGGAATCGAAGAACATCGTACGCAGCTCTTCCTCATGAGCGGAGCGAGTGAGCGCCAGCACCTGATCGCCACCTTCGAGCACTGTTGAACCCGTCGGGAAGATCGGCTGGCCTTCCCGAATAACGATGGCAATGGTACTCTCTCCGGGCATTGGAAGTGAGCGTAGCTCCTTGCCAACGAGCTGAGAGTCCGCCGCTATATCCGCTTCCACGAGCTCCACGTCCGCGTAACGCAGGTGTAGTAGCGGAATCAGGGAATCGCGCGGTATTTCCTGCTCAATAACCGAGAGCACGACATCAGTTGCACTTACGGTGGCGTCGATGCCCAGGAGTCGAAAGATCTCCTGATTCTTCGGGTTGTTGATCCGTGCGATCGTGCGTCCTACGCTGAATCGCTTCTTTGCTACCTGGCACATCACCAGGTTGTCCTCGTCATCACCGGTCATTGCCAGCATGAGGTCCGCGCGCTCGGTACCCGCTTCGCCCAGCGTTCGCGCTTCGCACCCATCACCCACCATGACGACGTTTCCCAGCTCGTTGCTGATGATCTCTGCGCGCCGGCTGTCCTGCTCGATGATCAAGACCTCATGGCCCTGCTCGATAAGCTCTTTGGCAAGGTAGTAGCCGACTTTTCCGCCGCCACCGACAATCGCAAACACGGCGCTACTCCTCGGCCTTTTCAGCCATCAACCGGTCGTAGAGACTTTGGGCGCCAATGACTGTTGGAGAGACCGCATCAATACCCAGGGTCTGGTAGGTATCGCTTCGGATCGGGTCATAGATTCGAGTAACCACGCGTGGTACATGGAAGATGTACTTCGCCATCTGGGAGGCCATAATGTTGCGGTTATCCCCCTGCGTGACAGCCGCGAATGCGTCCACTCGTTCAATTCCCGCCCGCCGAAGTACGTCGACATCGATGCCGTTGCCGACAAGCGCCGTTCCAGTGAAGCCGGTGGGAAGGCGTTCAAACGCCCGCTCGTTGACGTCCAATACGGTGACTTCGTGTTGATCTTCGGCCAGGAGCGTGGCAAGTCGAGCGCCGACGCGGCCGCATCCCATGATGATGACTCGCACTCAGCTCCTCCAGCCGATTGTGTAGCAGTTCAGGAATATCGGCGTGCCGAAAGCACTCATAGCTCAGAACCCGCTTCTTGGCTCAACGGCGCGGCCGTTGAATGCCTGATGCTTACCCGATGGCCTGGCGGCAGATCCAGACGCGGCAGGGCGCATTCTTCAGTACGTAGGGTACCGTTTTGCCCATCGAGAATTCACCAAATCGCTTCTCGTAGTTAATCCCCAGGAGGATCAGATCAACTTCTCTGTTGATGGCCTCATCGACGATCGCTGTACCGACGTCGCGCGCCTGGAGAAGCTCCGTCTGGATAGTTTCGTCTAGCTCGCCAGCTATCTCTTCGGCCCGGTCAAGTACTTCCTCGCCTCGAGAAGCTTCATTGGGCAGATCGGCGTCAAGGGGTAGGGACCGCTTGACCTCGATGATGTAGATCGCGTGGACCTCTCCGCGATTGGCTCGGCCAATCTGACAAGCGAGTGCAACCATGTCGCGATCGGTGGGATTGCCATTGACTGGAACCAAAATCCTGCGGGCTTGGATCGGGTTGTCGTCACGGTTCGCCATAATGCGTTCCGATTATATCACCGTCAGGAGTGGTTCCCGGCCATGACGGGCCCGTGTGACGGAGTGGAGCCGTCGAACTTCCGTTCCGTCACTCGAGTACAAATCATGCCTGCGCGGCGGGCTGCCGTCGACGTCGAAGTTGTCTAACGACCCACCAGGCTGCGACGCACGGGATTCCGTACATGGGAAGCCAGACAGCCACCCAGATCCCCGCTCGGGCAACCCCCTGGAGTGAGCGAGTCAGGGCGTTTACGGCTTCCGTCAGCATTGCCCGCGGGCTCCACTCACGTGTCTGGCCTGACGATGCGGCCGAAACGTCGCGCAGTGTCAGAACGTCGCGCAGTGTCAGACTGATTGTGGTGAACTCACTGCGGCGCTCGAGAAAGCGCGGCGCCCCTCAATGCGCTCATCTGAACCTCGCACGTTGGTCAGCTCGCGTGGACGACGATAACTTCATCCACCTTCTGAGCGCTCTATCAAGCTGACCCGACGCACCTAAGTCGCCTGCAGATTGCGGAGATCGGATTCGGGGTCCACGAATTCCTCAGTCACGTCCTGGCTAGAGAGCGACTCTTCGGTTACCCGTACGGCCAGCTTGCGAAGCTGCTCCATAACTGTGTTGTATGTATGCTGATCGGACGAAATTCTAAGGACGGTCGTTTCGTCCGATCACCCTCCTGCTTGAACCTAGAGCTCGTGAAGCTGCCGCCCACACTATCGGCAATGAGCTCGACCTGCTGGAACGCGTGGGAGACATCGTCCAAGCGCAGCGCGAGCGTCACTGCACCGATGATCATGTGACCGATCGGCGAGACCGTTACTGCCGCGACGCTACCCGTGGACTGATTAGGTGCTGCCGGTCGCGTCGCGGCATTGTCCGTGGATGCGTCCGCGCTGGGTGGGGCTGGCGCGGACGCTGCCGAGCGACCTTCGACTGAGCTCGTGAAAGGCGCCTGTGCCGGGACTGCCTTTGGACTGGTGAGAAATCCACCGATTTGGGGAGCTACCGAGCAAACAGTGACCGCGAGAGCAAGAACAGCGGCCGCGGGTAAGAGGATTCGGCGCATTGGTGCCTCCATCCGATTCATTGCTGATCAAGACGCGAGGTAGCTCGAGATGGCTCTCGTGAGATTCCTCCGCGCGACACTGACGTTAGCAAGGCGCTCTCGTAGGCTGATCCCTTGACTCATCGTGTAAAATTTGACAGTGACACGGAGCGCCGATTGACAGCGACAATCCGTCCGATTCGCCCCACGGATTTAGCACCGCTATTTCGCTTTCGGCATCAGGCAGAGTCCGCTCAGATTACGGCCCATCATTGGCCGAAGATTCAGCCTGAGAGTCCGCGTTTTCCTCTCGCCCGATTCATCGCCCAGTCGTTCACTCGTTCGACGGGCCCGCGGATTCTGGCCGCCTGGTCGAATCGGCGAATCGAGGGACTAGTCGTCGGTCGCCCGCGCAGCGCTGGGGTCGTGTGGGACGTCGAGCGCCTTTATGGTGAGAACGACCAGGTCTGTGCTGACCTTCTGGACCATATTGGTGGCTACGCGGTGCGGGGCGGCGCGCGGCGTGTGTTCGTGCAGATTCCAGCTGAGAGTCGCGGTCGACTGATCACTCAGAAGGCTGGATATGAGCGATACATGGGTGAGCGTCTATTCAAGCTCACGCCTCCATTCAACTCAAAGCTTCCAAATCCGTTTCCAGCACGACCGCGGCTTCGTGCTGATGAACACAGTCTCTTTCAGCTTTATTGCGCGGCTGTGCCAGCGCAGGTGCGCGCGGCAGAGGCGATGACAAGAGAAGAGTGGTTATCGCTACATCACGGTCCACGAATCTGGAAGCCAACCCTATTTGGAGACCGACATCAATACGTCTGGCAATTTGGCGAGACAACGGTCTCCTGGGTTGAGATCGTTTATGGAGCGCGTAGTCAATTCATGGAAGTAAACCTGCACCCAGACTACGAGCGACTCCTTGATGGAATGGTGGCGTACGCGTTAGGGCAGACATCTGAAAAGGCTCCGGTCTATGCGAGTGCGCGCTCATATCAGGACGCATGGGCGAGCGGCCTGGAGAGAGTGGGCTTTGTGGAGGTGTCAACAACCGACTTGTATGTACGACAACTGGCGGCTCGTAGCCTGGAGCCTGCACTTGTTCCGGCGAAATTAGTGAGTGGGTAATGTGAGGTCCACGCGACACGGATGACAGATTCCAAGATATTCAACGCTTCGGGCGGTCGCATCGTCACGGACGACCTTGACGCTCTTCTCGATGTCTTGCCGCCGCGTATCTCGCAGCCGCTTCTCCAAATCGAGCGACGAGAAGAGCTTCTCGAGGTGGTGATGGACCTTGGCCGTGAGCCTGAAGGTCGTTTCCCTGAACGTGAAGCGATTCTCTCAAGCGATCCGATCGTTCCCGAAGATCTCGAGTACGTAATTCATCGCATCGGGCTCTTTGGTGACGATAATCGCGCTGGAATCGAGCGCACACTCCACCGAATTTCGGCAATCCGCAACCGAGCGGACCGGATCGTTGGCCTTACCTGTCGCGTAGGTCGAGCCGTATTCGGCACGATCACGATCATCAGGGACCTCATTGAGTCAGGCCAGAGTGTGCTCATGATGGGCCGCCCGGGTGTCGGCAAAACCACCATGCTTCGAGAAGCGGCGCGAGTACTCGCCGACGACCTGAATAAGCGCGTAATCATCGTGGATACGTCCAACGAGATCGGCGGAGATGGCGATATACCGCATCCGGCGATCGGTCGTGCTCGGCGCATGCAGGTAAAGACACCGGCTTTGCAGCACTCGGTCATGATCGAAGCGGTCGAGAACCACATGCCCGAGGTGATCGTGATCGACGAGATCGGGACGGAACTCGAGGCGTTGGCATCTCGAACCATTGCGGAGCGCGGCGTCCAGCTCATCGCCACGGCTCACGGCAACACGCTCGAGAACCTCATCATGAATCCCACGCTGGCCGACCTTATCGGCGGCATCCAGACCGTGACGTTGAGCGATGAGGAAGCGCGGCGCCGTGGAACTCAAAAGTCGGTGCTCGAGCGCAAGGCGCCCCCCACGTTTGACATGGTCGTAGAGATTCAGGCGTGGGATCGCGTTCGGGTGCATGAAAACGTCGCGGACACCGTGGACGCTGTACTACGCGGCCATTCGCCGGCGGCCGCGGTCCGCTCACGCGACGAGCATGGCGATGTGGTGGTCGAGCGCACGCCGCTACGGCGTACTTCGAACCTCACCGAGCTCGTTCCAGACAACCGCCATGCCGTGGGCGTTCCAATGACGCCGCGCGATATTCGAACCGCGCCGGGAAAGACGGTCCGGATTTATCCATTCGGCGTCAATCGCTCGAAGATTGAGCAGACGGCGCGGTCGCTCTCCTTGCCTGTCATCGTGGTAGAGGAAGTCGACGAAGCAGACGTAGCCATGACCCTCAAGCCCTACTACCGCCGCAAGCCGCAGCCATTGCGCGATGCGGAAGCCCGCGGGATCCCCATTTACGTGCTGCGGAGCAACAGTGGTGGTCAGATTGAAGAGGCGCTGGGCCGTGTTCTGCAGATGGACGTCACTCCCAATCAGGCTGCGCCCCGAGCACTGCAGGAAACGGAAGAGGCGATTGCTCGAGTGCTCGAGACGTCCGAGCCGGTGGAGCTATCGCCGCAGAATAGCTACATTCGCCGGCTCCAGCACGAGCTTGCCGGCCAGTACAGCCTTGGCTCTGAATCGATGGGTCGCGAGCCCTATCGACGAGTCCGAATCTTCAAGCCCGCGAGCTAAGCAAAACTGCAGGCGCCTGACGAACCCCGGGCGCTGTTACCCCAGAAGCTGCTTGTTCGGCGAATACGCTGTAGGCGTAAGAATCAGGCTCTCAACTTTTGCGACAATCGCGCCGGCTTTTTCCGTCTCCGCGCGGTCAGATTGCCACGCCGGGTCCGCCTGGAATGCATTCCACTTCTCTTCTCGCTCTGCGAGGCTCTCCCACTCGAGGATGTAGAACATCTTGGCGTTGCTTCCATCGCCAATGGTGACATCCCAGAAAGCTACGGGTCGGATTCCATGGCGTGCGAAATGACCTAGCGTCATCGTCGAGAATCGTGTGTGCAGCCGCCCCAGTGATCCTGGCGTCACGTGATAGATGCGCAGCTCATGAACCATGACTATCTCCTCAAATCCGAATAGTGCGCATCATAGCAGTCAGTTTTGTGTGCAACGCGCTCTGGACTGCCGCGGTTGACCTGATGCGGGTGCTAGCGACGAGGCTATCGGCGGCACTATCCTTCCGGGATGGCACTTGAACGCGTCTGGATTGGCGAAGTGGCCGCTGGGCATGAGGCGGATCATGACAGCTTCGTGCAGTGGCTGCAGTCTGATGCAGGCGCACGCATGCTCCGACAGTACAGATTGAATCGTTATGAAATGCGACAGTCAGGCAACGGGCTTGCGGTCACAATGCAAGCCGAAGAGCCTCCGATCATTATTCATTTCCTGCGGAACCACGCAGCCTGGCCGGCGTTCTGGGAGTTTCGATCGAATACTCCGGCTGATGCACCGCCGGACGCGACACTTCGCTTCGAATGGGCAAAACAATGACGCTTGAGAGGGCACTGTGGACCTGGGGTTAAGAGGCAAGGTCGCCATTGTCACGGGGGGGAGCCGTGGGTTGGGGAAGGCCGCGGCAACGTCACTGGCCCAGGAAGGAGCGTTGGTCTTTATCTGCGCTCGAGGCAAGGAGACGCTCGATCAAACGCTCATGGAGCTATCCTCGGCGGAACTCGCGCTACGCGGAGGAGTCGCGGACGTGACGACGGTGGAGGGCTGCGATCAGGTCGTCAAGGGGGCGGTGGAAGCCTTTGGCGGCGTCGACATTCTGGTCAACAACGTTGGCGGCGGACAGGGACCGTCGGCCATTGGCTCAAGCGACAATGAATGGCAGCAATCGCTTGACCTGACGCTGTTTCCGTCGTTGCGAATGAGCCGACTGTGCGTGCCGATCATGAAGGAGCGCGGTGGGGGTGTCATTCTCATGATTGCCTCGATTTTTGGCCGCGAGTCGGGCGGCCGAGCAACGTACAACGCCGTCAAAGCCGCGGAGATAAGCCTTGCAAAGTCGATGGCGCGTGAGCTGGCCCCTGACAACATCCGAGTAAACAGCGTTGCGCCAGGCTCCATTCTGTTTCCCGGAGGAAGCTGGGAGCGTCGCCAACAAGCCGACCCCGCCGCTATCCAGAAAATGATCGAAGACGACCTTCCGTTTGGCCGATTTGGCAGAGCCAACGAGGTAGGGGACGTGGTGGCATTTCTCGCGTCCACGCGGGCAAGCTGGATAGCCGGAGCCTCCGTTACCGTCGACGGCTGTCAGTCTCGCTCACTCATTTAGGGGAACACTGTGGCAACCACCGTTACTGAAGTTATAGGCAACATCAATGACGAGCTAATCGGGATTCGACGTGATATTCATGCGCATCCGGAGCTTTCATTTGAAGAGCACCGCACCGCACAGATCATTGCTGATCGTCTCTCCGCGCTCGGGTGCGCGGTGCGGACCGGTGTTGGGGGCACTGGCGTCGTCGGCCTGCTCAAGGGCGGCCGTCCTGGCAAAACGGTTGCGCTACGGGCGGATATCGATGCACTCCCGATTGTGGAGATCAACGAGGGCGGCTATCGCTCGCAAACCGACGGTGTCATGCACGCGTGCGGGCACGATGGCCACGTTGCCGGACTTCTGGGGGCCGCGGAGGCGCTTCACGCCGTGCGCGATTCGCTGACTGGAGATGTGCTGCTGCTCTTCCAGCCCGCCGAGGAGCGAGCCGGTGGGGCGAAGCCAATGATCGATGACGGCGCCCTACAGGATCCTCGGCCAGATGCGGTATTCGGTGTCCACATATGGAACAATCTGCCCGCCGGCGTCATCGGCGTGAAACCGGGTCCGATCTTCGCAGCGGCTGACGAAGTGGAGATTACGATCAAGGCACCGGGAGGACACGGCGCGATGCCGCATCAGACTGTGGACCCAATAGTCGTTGCTGCTCAAGTGATCCAGGCGCTTCAGACGATGGTATCGCGCGAGACGTTCGCCCTTCGATTCCACCGTAGTGAGCATTTGCAGCGTCCACGGTGGAAGCGCATTCAACATCATTCCGCCTGAAGTCCGACTACTGGGAACGGTTCGAACCTTCGACGAGGAGATTCAGGCTCGCTTGAAACGTCGAATCGAAGAGATGGTTCATGGCATCACGCGATGGCGCGGGCGCCGACTACGCGTTTCGATACGATGCTCCATGTCCACCGGTTGTCAACGATGATGCTCTGGCCGGATTCATTCGCGATGTCGCCGAAGACGAGTTCGGAACTGACCGGGTTGTGACACCGCTTCCAACTACTGGGGGCGACGACATGTCATATTTCCTGAAGGAAGTGCCGGGCGTCTACTTCTTCGTAGGCGGATCCAATACTGACCGCGGATTGAGTTACCCGCATCACAATGCTCGGTTCGATTTCGACGAAATCGCGATTACGGCCACGGCCCGAGCTCTTGCTCGAGCCGCCCAGGAGTATCTCGCGCGGGCGACTTGAGCTGCTGAAGCTTGAGGCATATTTCCTCGGGCGCGTCAGTCAACGATGTGCGGAAGAAGGGTTCTGAAGAGTTCATTGTCTGCTATCATTTGCATAGCATTGACGAGCATTTTACCCACCGAAACCATGGGAGCTGCCGCAGCCGGATGCGGTCGGACAGTTCACCCACCCATCGCCAATCATCACCGACGCTTCAGCCTGAAGCGTCGGTTCCTTTTATCCGAAATTTTTGAGTGCCGAGCGTGAGCAGGCCTCACCAGGGAGGGCGATTGACGAAATATATTTTTGTGAGCGGCGGTGTGGTGTCGTCTGTTGGAAAGGGCATTACAGTCGCCTCACTGGGGCGGCTGCTCAAGAGCCGCGGAATCTCCGTATCCGTCGTCAAGCTCGACCCTTACCTGAACGTCGATCCTGGCACGATGAGTCCGTATCAGCATGGTGAGGTCTTCGTGACTGACGATGGGGCCGAGACAGACCTCGATCTGGGCCACTATGAGCGGTTCATCGACGCGAATCTCGGTAAGTCGAGCAATGTAACTACTGGTCAGATATACACGGGTGTGTTGGCCAAGGAGCGCAAAGGCGACTACCTGGGCGGCACGATCCAGGTCGTTCCGCACATCACAAACGAGATCAAGGACCACATCATCCACGTGGGTACCCAGGGTGGGGCTCAGGTCGTGATTGTGGAAGTGGGCGGCACGGTTGGCGACATCGAGTGTCAGCCGTTTCTCGAGGCTATTCGACAGATTCACCGTGAGCTTGGACCAGGTCAGACGCTGTTCGTTCACGTCACGCTGCTGCCTTTTGTAGGGCCAACCCGTGAGCTTAAGACGAAGCCCACCCAGCACAGCGTTAAAGAGCTTCGAAGCATTGGCATCCAACCGGATGTCATCGTGGCTCGTTCGGACTACCCGGTCGACCAGGATCTCATCGACAAAATTGCACTTTTCTGTGACGTCGATCGAGAAGGTGTGGTTCCTCTAGAAACAGCGGACACCATTTACGCGGTGCCCATCGTTCTGAATCGCGCAGGTCTGGACGACTTCGTGGTTCGGAGATTGGAGCTGCCTGCGGGGACCGCCGATCTGGCGGAATGGCGGGACCTCGTAATTAAAGCCCGCGGCGGCAGCCGCACACTGCGAATTGGCGTGGTGGGCAAGTACATCGATCTCGAGGACGCCTACATTAGCGTGCGCGAAGCACTCAATCACGCCGCGTGGTTCCATGACTGTCGACTGGACATTCGTTGGATCCACTCGGAGCTACTCGAGAAAGATCCTGAAGCAAGTGCGTTGGATGGACTCGACGGCATTGTGGTTCCTGGCGGGTTTGGCTATCGGGGCGTTGAAGGGAAGATCAGGGCAGCCCGTTACGCACGCGAGCGCGGAGTCCCGTATCTTGGCTTGTGTCTTGGGATGCAGGTGATGGTCATCGAGCTGGCTCGTACCGTAGTGGATTCTGACCTGCCCAATAGCACCGAGTTCGACAAGGTGACACCATATCCTGTCATTGACTTGATGGCTGAACAGCGTGACGTCTCAGACAAGGGTGGGACCATGCGCCTGGGCGTTTACCCTTGCCATTTGACTGCGGGAACCCGAGCTGGGAGCGCCTACGACCTGGAGGTCGTGGACGAACGGCATCGCCATCGATTCGAGCTCAACAACGAGTTTCGAGAGATGCTCGAAAACGCGGGCATGGTCTTCAGTGGCGAATATCTGGAGCGGAATCTCGTAGAGATCGCCGAGATTAGCGGTCATCCGTGGATGGTAGGAACGCAGTTTCATCCAGAGTTCAAGTCACGGCCAAACCGTCCGCATCCGCTGTTTCGAGACTTCGTCGGCGCTTGCGTCCGACAGCTAAGCGATGTCCGGGATGACGCTGCGGCGAGGGTTTAGGTCAGGTAACCGCGAGTTGGGGTGCGACTGGTTTTGTCAACTTGGTGGGGCGCCAACAAGCCGCTGTAACTTGAGCGATGGCTGCGTGAGACGGTAGAGTAGTCGCGTAAATGAGTCGGAGTCCGATCAATTAGTCAACGCGCACAGGTTAGTCGGGACATTGTCAGAGGAGTCGTAAGAGATGGCTCTAGATGTTGGAGCACAGGCCCCAGATTTCACCTTGCCGGCGCACACCGGCGAGGATGTATCGCTCAGTGGCCTTCGGGGAAAGAAGGTCATTATCTTCTTTTTTCCGCGTGATTTCACCGCTGGTTGAACGAATGAAGTGACCGTCTTTACGACGGTAAGCGACAAGGTACATGCCGAAGGTGGCGAGATCCTTGGTATTAGTGTGGATCACGTCCCCAGTCACAAAGCCTGGGCGGAGAACCTGGGCGGTGTGCCGTTCCCCCTCGTTGCGGATTGGTTCCAGAACACCGCATCGGATTACGGCGTCCAGGACCCAGAGCGACGGGTGGCAAAGCGGGTAACGTACGTTCTCGATCGCGATGGCGTTGTCCGATTTGTGAATCCCGCGATGGATCCGCGAAGTCAGGATCATTACGACGCAATCATGAAGGCGTTCGACGATATCGAATAGCCCTACCCGCTGAGCTTTTGTGAACGAGATCCGCTCAAAGACGAGCGGATCTCTCTCGTTCAGGTGCTACACATGTGTGTTTGGGACGACTCGATATAATCGAGGCACCCATGTTGCGAATCTCCAGCACGCCATCTGAGCATGACTATGTCACGGTGCTCGCCGGGGGTAGTGGTACCCGTCTCTGGCCATTGAGCCGCTCGGCTCGTCCGAAACAGCTTCTTCCGCTGACCGGTGAGCGCTCCCTCATTCAAGACACGTTGAAGCGTCTTCGAATCGTCGTTCCGCCCGAGCGAACGCTCATTCTTACCGAGGCGTCCCACTCGGATGAACTTCGAGAACATGCTTCGGAGATCCCGTCGGAGAACATCGTTGTAGAGCCCGCGCGTCGCGGTACGGCGGGGGCGCTCGCGCTGGGTGCATCGATCATCCAGCGCCGCGACCCATTGGCTGTGATGGCGTCGGTCCATTCGGACGCTTACATTGCCGACGATCAAAAGTTCGCGGATACGCTCCTTGCAGCGTTGCGTGCGGCAGAGGCCAGTGAGACGCTGGTCACCCTGGGTATCCGCCCCTCCAGTCCATCGAGCCAGCTCGGGTACATTCAAGCGGCTGAGAAGCTGGGTGATGTAGGGGCATTTGAGCTGCATCGCGTGGAGGAGTTCAAAGAAAAGCCGAACGTGGAGACCGCGAGGGAATATCTCGCAGCCGGGAACTACTATTGGAATCCCGGCGTGTTCGTTTGGCTTACTCGAGTGATTCTCGAGGAATTTGGCATCCTGCAGCCGGGGATCGCCGATGTCCTTGGTAAGATCGATCCCGACCTCGGGACAAGTCGGCAAGCCTCCAGCCTTGGGAAGCTCTATCCAGAGGTCCCGTCAGTATCGATCGACAATGGGATCATGGAGCTCTCTAAGCGCGTCTCGGTCATCCCTGCAACCTTCGGCTGGGCGGACATTGGAAGCTGGTCAGAGCTCTACGACATCCTTGAAAAGGATGTGGACGGAAACGTGAGCGTGGGAAACCATGTGCTCCTAGACTCAAAGAACGTCCTGGCCTTCTCGCACGGTCGCACAATTGCAACGGTCGGCTTGGATGATTTAGTCATCGTCGATACGGGGGATGCCATCTTCGTGGCAAAGCGCAATCGCGCCGCTGAGTCGCGGCGCATCGTCGAAGTACTGCAGACGCAGGAGCGACACGAGCTTCTCTAGCGATTCTTGAGCTGACGACCGCTACGGGCAACATCAAAGAGTTAGAAGTCTTTGGCCAGGACGCCTTTACTTCCCTACCTCGTGGCACTTACCGGCCGAAACGTCATTCGTCTCCACAACTGCCCAATCTCGCCCTTTTCCCACGAGACGAGCAGTAAGCTGGCGTTAAAGATCGACGAATACGTACCGGCCGCCATACCTATGATGAGTGCCATCACGAAGCTCTGAATCGTTACCCCGCCAAAGAGGCGAAGTGTAATGAGCGTCAAAAGCACGGTAATGGATGTGTTGATCGAGCGCGCCATGGTCTGCATCAGGCTGTGATTGACAATACTGTCAAACGATTCGCCTTGATGTCTGATGATGTTCTCCCGTACCCGGTCAAATACTACGATGGTGTCGTGAACTGAGAAACCGATCACAGTCAATACGGCTGTGATGAAGAGCGCATCGAGCTCCACATTGAAAAATCGACCGAGAATTGAGAAGACGCCTAATACCAGCAGCGCGTCGTGGACGAGCGCGAAAACGGCGCATGCCCCGTATCGCCACGATTGGGGCACTTTTCTGAAAGCCCACCAGAGGTAGAGCAGAATCCCAATGCAGGCCGCGGCAACCGCGAACAAGGAATGGCGAACGATTTCCTGGGCAATGAGGGGCGAGACAAAGTCAAACCCACGCACGTCTACAGAGCCAAACCTATCGGTGAACGCCTGGACCATCGTTTCACGCTCCGTGAGGCGTGCGCGATCATCCGCGGATTCGGTCGTCACGTTCTCAAACGGTCGAGTGCGTACGAGAAAGTCTCCCTCGCTGGTGCGCTGGATGACCGCCTCTGGATGGCCGATGTCCGCGAATGCCTGACGTAGGGCGCCCTGGTCGACTTCAGGAGGTAACCGAAGCGTCATGATGGTGCCACTCGTGAAATCGATACCCGGATGGAGTCCTCCGGGTAAGACGAGCGAGATGACTCCTGGGAGAATCAATAGGAGAGAGATGAGATAGAAGACCTTGCGGTGTGCGACGAAGTTAAAGTTCACGCTCGACCTCCGGCGACGCCTGGGATGGCCGGGCGTTGCTGTTCAGGACGATCGTGAAGCTCAATGCCAAAGAGCGTCGGGTTTTCGGTCCACGATTGACCGATAGCAGTACGAAGCAAGCTTCTCGTGACCACGATCGCTGAAAACATGCTTACCATCACACCGATCGCCAGCGTAAAGGCAAATCCCATGACAAGGCTAGCGCCAAAATTTGATCCGAACCAATAGAGAAGACCGCAAGTGATGAGCGTCGAGACGTTCGAGTCGCGGATTGATGACCAGGCGCGATCGAATCCGGCCTCGATAGCCCCTCCTACTGAACGGCCCCAGCGTATTTCTTCACGCATGCGCTCAAAGATGAGAATGTTCGCGTCCACCGCCATACCAATCGAGAGAATGAAACCGGCGATGCCCGCGAGGGTCAAGGTGACCGGAATGAGCTTAAAGATCGCCAGCGTGATCAAGGTATAGACGAGCAGAGCGCCCGTGGCCATCAAGCCCGGTAGTCGGTAGTACAGCACCATGTAGAGTGCTACGACGCCGAGGGCGATCTCTCCCGCGACGATCGAGCGCCGTACAGAGTCAGCGCCGAGCGTCGCGTCGACGCTGCGTTCCTGCTCGATGCTGATCGGTACAGGCAATGCACCTGCGTTCATCTGGATAGCCAGCGTTTTCGCTTCGCTCAAATCCACGCCCGTAATCACGCCGTTTCGGCTGATGACCTGCTGGACGGTTGGCGCGGAGACGAGCTGACCATCCAGGAAGATTCCGAGTGGTCGACCGATCAGCCGCGAGGTGAGCTGCTCGAAGAGCCGCGAGCCCTCGTCGTCAAACTCGAATGCCACCTGTGGCCGGTTCGTGCGCTGATCGAACACGACCTGCGCGTTCGGCCTGAAGTATTTTCCCGTGAGCTCCTTCTCTGTACCGTCGAACCCCGTTCCCGTGGCAATCTTCCAGTTGTTGCTACCGGGTGGGTCCTGCTCTCGGAAATCGAGCTGAGCCGTTTGCCCAATGAGCCGTTTCGCCTCCTCGATATCGCGCACGCCAGGAAGCTCAACGATCACGCGATCATTCCCCTGAATCTGAATGACCGGC
The DNA here is from genome assembly GCA_963765765.1 of uncultured Chloroflexia bacterium. Lineage (GTDB taxonomy): Bacteria > Chloroflexota > UBA6077 > UBA6077 > JACCZL01 > CAVXYC01. Next base: position 103,523 of record CAVXYC010000010.1, read on the forward strand.
TCTGCTACACCGTACGCGTTGACGCGCCGCTCTATCACTTGGACGACACCGCCAAGAGCATTAGCTCGATCGCCTTCATCGACTTTTGAGAGGTCCGAGAGAAGCACGAGCTGCGTGCCGCCTTGAAGATCGAGGCCCAGACGAGCGCCCTGTCGATCAAACGACTGCTGTCCGAAGCGTAGGTGAATACCTGGATTCCCGGGCAATGCATCGCCGCCAGGTATGTAGTGGCCGGGATTCTGCGGCCAGCTCACCCAGCCTGCGCAGATCGTGACGAGCGCAATGAGAAGAAGCGTCCAGCGGTGGCGATTCAATCTGCCAACTCCGAGTCGAGGCTAACTTGTGAATTCTATACCTTGGCCGCTCGTGCCACCTCAATTTTCACGTCCGTGCTGCTAGGGAGAGGACTACCGTGACGGTTTCGTCCATGGATCAAGGGCGTCGCGGAGTCCATCGCCGAGGAAGTTGTATGCCAGCACGGTCAGTGATAGCGCCGCGGCCGGAAACACGATGAGATGGGGTGACGCACGAAGCGCCTTGTAGCCTTCGAGCAGCATCACGCCCCAGCTGGTCATCGGCGCTTGAACTCCCAGGCCGATAAATGAAAGCGACGCCTCCACGATGATCGCCCTTGGAATTCCGAATGTCGCGGCAACGACGATCACTCCGACGGTATTGGGTATCAGGTGTCGCATGAGAATGGATCGTGGGCTCGCGCCGCTCGCGCGAGCGGCGTGAATGAACTCTCGTTCGCGAAGCGCCAGAACCTGGCCCCGAACCAGGCGGGCGACGGTGAGCCATGAGACCAATGCCAGCGCTACGAAGACTCCCAGAAGCCCCCCAAACGCACTGTCGACGCTGGCGAGTACGCCCATGAGGCCACTCGCGCGTGGATCGCGAAACGCGGCTCGCATAGAGGCCATGACGATGATCACTATCAGCAGGTCCGGAAAGCTGTACATCACGTCGATTGTGCGCATGAGCGCCTGATCGACCCGTCCGCCGAAATAGCCAGCGATGGCCCCAATGGGCACGCCAATGATCAAAATGATCAGCTGCGTCACTATGCCGACACTCAGTGAGATGCGAGCACCCTGCAGGAGCCGGCTGAACAGGTCACGCCCAAGCTGATCCGTGCCCATCCAGTGCTCCGAGCTCGGTGGCTCATACGCCCTCGTGGAGTCTTGAAGAGTAAATGGAATGGGCGCCACCCAATCTGCGAAGAAGGCGGAGAGGCCCACAAGCACGATAAAGGCGAGTCCCAGCATGGCCATGCGGTGATCTTTGAGCCGCAGCCAGGTATCTTGCCAGGGAGAACGAACCTGGTGGGTTAGTGGCAGGCTCCCGTCCACGACCAATACCGAGGTCTCGTCCTGAACAGGAAACGTCGCTTCCAGGGGCTTAGGATGCGCCACTAGTTGTATCGAATCCTGGGATCAATTGCGGCGTAGACGAGATCCACGATGAGATTAGCAATCGCAACAATGCCGGCCAGTAGGAGGGTCACGCCCATCAGCACTGGATAATCGCGATCCGTCACACTCGTCACGAAGTAGCGACCAAGGCCCGGTACTGCAAAGACCGTCTCGACATAAAAGGAGCCGACAATGATCTCGGCCGTGATAACGCCCCCGATAGTCACTACTGGAATGAGCGCGTTTCGGAGAGCGTGGCGAATCACGATGATTGATTCACGGAGTCCCTTGGCCCGCGCAGTTCGGACATAGTCTGCGTGCGTCACGTCCAGCAGCGCCGACCGAGTGTAGCGCGCGAAGAGTGCCAATGGCGCGAGGCTGAGCGTGAGTGCCGGTAGGACGTAATGCCGCCAGGTGTCCGCACCGCTCGTCGGTAGCCACCCCAGCCACAGTGCACAGGTCCAAATCAGGAGCGGTCCGACGATGAAAGACGGGATGGAATAGCCCACGATGGCGAGGAATGAAGCCAGGTGATCCAGCGCCGTGTTGGGACGTAGTGCGGACACGATCCCTAGCGGAATACCAATCACTACGGCCAGCCCAACCGCGGCAATGCCGAGCGTTGCGGATGTCGGGAAGAAGTCGCCAATGATGTCAGTGACGGTCCTCGAGACGCGCTTGTAGGACGGACCGAAGTCGAGTCGTGTCACCACGCCCACGAGGTAGTCGACGTATTGCTGCCAGATCGGACGATCCAACCCGTACTTCCGATTGAGGTTCTCCACCACCTCGCGCGGCACCGGCCGCTCGCGGTCCCACGGCCCACCGGGTGTGAGCTGGAAGAGAATGAACGTCAGCGTGTAGACCGCGAGCAGGACGGGGAAGACCGCTAACACTCTCCGCACCGCGTAGTGGCTCATAAGCGCGCGCCCCGGGCCGGAATAAAAGGACGGTCAGTTGATAGCAATGGCCCTGAGCGGAACGAGCCCGAGTACACGCGCAGGTGCGAAGCCTGTGACATACGGCTTCACCAATGTCCGCCCTCCATAGTGGAAGACGGGTATCGATGGATATCCTCTGGCCAGGACCTCTTCCGCCTGACTGTAGAGCTGCTCTCGTTTCGCTCGATCAAGCTCGCTCTGGGCTTGCTTGACCAGCTGGTCGTATTCCGGATCCACCCATCCCGTGTTGAACATCCCAGGGTCCTCATGACTGTCCCAGAGCACGTTGTACCAATTGTTCGGATCCTCGTAGTCCGAGAACCAGCCACCGCGGAACGTATGACCAACCGATTTCCACTCGTCCCCACGACGCCACTTCAGGAATGTGGCGAACTCCATGTTGTCCAACTTGACGTTGATGCCGAGCGTGTCTTTCCAGCGCTGCTGGAGGTGTTCTCCTAGAAGTCGCCAGTCCTCGTTAGTGTTGTAGGTGAAAGTCAGATCCGGAAACCCCCGACCTTCGGGGTATCCAGCGTCCGCGAGAAGCTGCTTGGCGCGCGCCACATCCTCTTTCTGCCAGATGTCGGGCTTTCTCCCCACGATGCCTTCTGGCTGGAGAGAATAGGCCGGTGTGCCGGACCGTCGAAGCACCTGGTTAAGGAGCAGATTCCGGTCAAGTGCGGCTCCCAGCGCCATTCTGACGCGCGGGTCGTTGAGATGGGGCAAGCGATTGTTTACGGTGATAAACATCGTCCCGGACTCCGCATACTCTTTGAGCTCGGCCTTGAGTCTCTGATCGTTTTGAATTCGGCTGACCTGGGAGGCCGGAATCTGAAATGATGTGGTGCCCAGAGAGTCAACCTCGCCAGCTTCGTACGCAGCCAGGGCCTGCTCAGAACCGCCTTCTGGGAAGATCCGATAGATGGCGCGCTGGAGCGCTGGCTTGGGCCCCCAGTAATTGTCATTGCGTTCGAGCGTAAGCTGCGCATCCTGCTTCCATTCCTTCAAGAGAAACGGGCCGTTAGTAACGATCTTGTCCGCGTCGACCCACTTGTCACCGTGCTGGGCGATGACGTCCTCTCGAAGTGGGAAAAGCGTCCAGGTACTCGCCAGACGTAGGAAGTAAGCGGCCGGCTCTTCGAGCGTCACGATCAAGGTGCGATCGTCGGTTGCCTTCACGCCGAGCTCGGATGGCTCCATGCCGTCCGTATTGATTTGGACGGCGTTCTTTACCGGGTACAGCGTGGTTGCGTAATCGGAGGCTGTCTTCGGATCGATGTTGCGCTTCCAGGCGAACTCGTAATCTTTGGCGGTCACTGGCTGTCCGTCGGACCACGTTGGCCCCTGGCGTAGCGTAAACGTGTATGTTGCCTGGTCCGGCGAGATCTCCCAGCGCTCGGCGTGTACTCCCGAGATTGTGCCCTTATCGTCGAAGGTGACGAGTCCCTCAAAAATGTTGTTCACGACGTCAATGGAGATTGCGTCAGTTATCAGTCCCGGGTCCAGGGCGGGCGGATTTGTTGATGCGACACGGAAGAGCTGTTCACGCGGCTGAGCTGTTTGAGCGGGTTTCGCCGCCTCAACTGGTTTGACGGCTTCAGTGGGCTTAGCCGCCGGTCGAGGAGAAGGAGGAGCGCACGCTGACAAAGCAACAATGCTGGACATCATGGTCAACCCAACGATACGTAGCACGAGCATGGCAGTTCCCTCTGGCAGGAATTGGTCGCATGTTATAGCCGGTGACCGGCCGCTGTCTTTAGGTCATCGTACCAACAGTCCGTATTGGCAGCGCCTGTCACAATAGCGTCAAGGTTGATTGGTGTGAGAAACGTTAGCCGGCCTCTTGTTCGGTCTTCCGTTTTCGGCTTGGCCGCTCGCTCGGTGAATCCACTCGCTGAATGGCACTGTGGTCCTCGATTCGGTCGATATAGAGCACGCCTTCTAGGTGGTCGATCTCGTGCTGGAGTGCCTGGGCGAGTAAGCCCTCACCCTTGATGCGGATTTCTTTGCCGTGTCGGTCGCGTGCCTTCACCACGGCCGTCTCGCCGCGATTGATCTTCGCCCAGTAGCCCGGAACGGAAAGGCATCCCTCGTCCTTTTCGACCGGCTCTCCAATGCGGACGATCTCCGGGTTGATCAAAATAGTGACCACCTCTTCGACTTCAATGACCGCCAGACGCAGCGGAACACCGACTTGCGTTGCCGCCAATCCCACGCCGGGTGCGGCTCGCATAGTCTCAATCATATCGTCGATCAACGTCTGGATAGACTTGTCGATCTTGCTCACTCGTCGAGTTTTCTGGCGAAGGACAGGATTACCGACGACGAGGATTGGACGAACCGCCACGTGCGCTCCAGGTCAGCTAGGGGTGAGACTCGATCATAGACATTTTCTTCCAGGCTCGACATGCCTCGAGCCACCTCGGGACAAGGCGCGGCTGACTGGCGAAGTGGACATGCACGTATGAGGCCACCACAGAGCCGGTGGCGAAACCGTCGTTCCGGATACCACTACTTGTCTCGACTCGATAGACCGGATCCAGCTCCGGCGTCTGATTCACGACCCGTGACCAGTGGAATTCATGTCCGCGGGCGGTACAGCCTCTGTTCAGAACGGGCGAATCCCGGAGTGCCGTTATTTCGGCATAGCCAAGGGCCGCTCGCCGCGATTCCATGTGTGCACTGAAGTCGAGTGCCCCCACAAGATCATGCTCCTGACCATCCAGATCCGTGAGTCGACGTCCCAGGTAGAGCATCCCACCGCATTCAGCGTAGACGGGCATGCCCGCTTCAATCGCGAGGCGTATCGAGATCTTCATCGGCTCATTCAATGATAGGGTTCGGGCGTGAAGTTCCGGGTATCCGCCGCCCAGGTAAATTCCAGACAGACCCGACGGCAAGCTGTGGTCCGACAACGGACTGAATTCCACAATCTCAGCTCCGTGTCGTTCGAGGAGCTCCAGGTTCGTAGCGTAGTAGAAGGTGAAGGCGGCGTCACGCGCGACGCCGATCTTTACGGACTTTGACTTTTGTTCCCTAGCTCGGTCTCGGGTTCTAAGGACGGGTGTGGCCGCGCGCGCAATCGCCAGGAGCTCACCGATGTCGACCGAGGCTTCGACGATGTCGGCGGCGTTCTCAATGGTGGACTCCGCATCCGCCACATCACCGGCTTGCACCAGTCCAAGGTGCCTGCTGGGAATTGTCGCGGCCACGTTGCGATTGATCGTGCCGATGACTCGAGTTGCCGAATGGCTCTCGATTGCCTGCCGCACCCAGTCGGAGTGACGCTCGCTCGCGAGACTGTTGGCTATGACACCGACTAGACGGACGTGGCGATCAAATCGTCGGTAGCCTTCAACGAGGGCGGCGATGCTTCGAGATGCCCGGCTGGCGTCTACGACTAGCACCACCGGCGCGCGGAGAACCCGGGCGAGTTGTGCGGTACTACCATCGTCGCTCACGGGGCCGCGACCGTCGAAGAGTCCCATCATCCCTTCAATAATTGCGATGTCCGCCGAGCTCGCACTGTTTGTAAAGATCTCAAGCAGCGCGCCCCGGGCAAGCATCCAGGTGTCGAGATTGTGGCAAGCCCGCCCGGACGCCTGTGCCAGGAATGACGGGTCAATGAAGTCCGGACCGGCTTTGAACGTCGCGATTCGCAGTCCTCGGCGTTTCAAGGCGCGCGCAATTCCGGCGGCAATAACGGTTTTGCCGACGCCACTGGTCGCACCTGCGATCACAACCCGTGGGATGTCAAGCATGGCTGACTGATAGAAGCGCGAGATACTGTGCATCGATCTCGGCATGAAGCTCGGCCAGGGAGGCGCGTCCAGATGTCAGCGCGGCGACGCACGCGCCGCCGGCGCCAACGCCTTCTTTGACCAGAAGCCTCTCGTACGCCCGAAGCGGCTCGCAGCGCATCTCCGAAAAGTCCAATTGAGGCACCGTGGCCGACCAACCGCCACAATCATTCAGTATTCCGCCAAGGTCGGATTGCGGATCACGAGCTACCCAGGGTGTCGTCCCGAGGAGCACATTTGACCGCGGCAGATTCACGACCAGTCTCTTGCCCCAACTGGCAGGTGGCAGCCAGAATGGCAGCCATTTGCGTTCCGCCGGCCAGAAGGACCGGAACGTTCGGAGCCGCGGAGACCAGCATCCCCATGACAAACGGCTGCATGGGGTCGCCAACCGCATCCAGTATCTCGAACACATCTGAGGTTCGCCCGAGATGAGCTCGCTCGAGCGCGCGGTCCACCACCGATTCCTTGAGGCTCAACAGATCGCCCGATGAGCTGGAGCTGACGCGATGTGGCGAACCGAGCGATCTGAGCACTGCCATGGCAGTCGTTGTTCCGCCGGGGACCGTTTCCGCAATCACGACCGCACCCCATCTGCGAGCAAGTGCTTCGCCGAACGCGTGACCTGTCGCGTAAAGCATCCGCGAATCGGTGAGGCCTTGCTCCATATCGATTCGTCCGCCTGGGCCGTGCTGGATTTCCATAGTCGTAATTGCTGGCTCGACACGTAGGCCAATCGTGACCGGGAGCCAGGGGATGCGGCCCAACGCTAGAGCCGCACGGGCAATCAGGGCTGGACCTGGTGGACCAAGTGGGTTGCTTGGAACCGTGGTCAATGACACCGGTCGGCCGTGCAGCAGCGATTCCAAATCCGCGGCCGGCGTCCACGGGATAAGCTCGAGGGATGCTCCTGCCGATGAGATTGTCGGAATTGATGATGTGTCCGTGTGAGCTGCGACGCAGACGAAAACCAGATCTGCGCTTCGCATCCGTTCGAAGAACCGCGGCTGCATCGCAGAGGCGGTGACTGATGTGATTCCCACCCGCTCGGGAGTCGGTCCGACTCGGGCGGTGCTCAACGGCGTGGGTGGAGGATAAGTGAAGCTGGCGATGTCAGCCGAACTGACCAGCTCGGTCTTCATGTCAAACTACCGAATGCCAGCAACACCAGCAGTGCGACGTGCCCCGCGACGGTGGGCGCGACAGGAAAACCGTGGCGACAATATCCGGAAAGATACCTGGCAACGATGATGGCCACCGCAATGGAGCCGAGCAGAGATGAAATTGACATAAGGCTTATCATCCAAATCGTGCCCGCTACCGCTGCGAGCGCGATTCCCGCGACACATCGTTGGAGTATCGGATGTCGCCCGACGAGCGACTCGGCTACATATCCGATGAGCACCGCTTGGACGAGACTCAGGGCGAGGATATGGGGTGCGAGGGTACCGCTGAGGATCGCGGCGAGCTCGATGAGCAGGCTTAGGCCGATAGCGCAGACCCCGAAAGAGCCGACGAATCGATCGTCCAGAATGCGCGCGCGCGTTTCGCGATCCGTGGGGGCACCGATCGCGTCAGCAACGTATCCGAGGGTGATAAGCCCCGGCCAGGATCCGCAAACCAAGCTCAAGAACTCGAGTGAACGGTCTGACCGCATGATCCAGAGGATATCGCGTGAGAGAGTGAGCGCAATGAGGAGCAGGGTGCCTACAACTAGTGGCGCAAGATCCTGCAACCGGGGTCTCAGTGGCTTCTCACGCGAGGGTTTGGCCAATGCTGCTTCATACATACATGAATTGAGATATCGCGAGCTAAGAGCTGAACGCCTGAGAAAGGCTCGCGGCACCAAGGAGGAAGCTTACCTCTGTGACCACGGCCAGTGCTCCGTAATGATCCCCACCGAGGCCGTTGCTGCGCCATCGAAGGAGCAAACCTGTCACGACGACGGCGATCGACCCGATGATCAGGGGCAGCGGCGAGGCCAGCGTAACAAGGAGGATGCAGACGGCCGCCACGACTGTCATGACTGCCGTTGGCGTCCGGGCGGTACGGAAGAGCTCGAGCGTGGCTGGCCCGGCCTGCCTGCCGGGCTTGAAGGTCTGGTAGCCGGCGATGATGGCCGTGCGTCCGAGCATCGGAGCGCATAGGAGCCACTGTGTCCGATGCGGATCGTGAATCTGGTAGAGCGCGAGCCAGCTGAGCGCCAGAGCGATCATGCCGATGGCGACGCCCTCAGATGAATGCACACTCGCGTAGATCGCAGAGGTTGTCTCTGCTCGAGGCGCCGCCAGACCGTCTGCCGTATCCATCAGTGCATCGAAGTGAAGGGCGCCCGTGATGCAGACGCCGACTAACACTACTAGAGCGTTCCGCATTTCCCATTGCATCGGCGAGAGTGCGAGATCTGCCAGCGCCCCGATGACGCCAATGATGAGACCGGCGAATGGGAAACCAGGCGGCGTGAATGCGCTCCAGGTCCGAGCTTGCATCACCGGGGATCGGTATGCGGCTCAGGAAGCGGAGCGTTGCAAGCGCTGATCTCACGACGGCGCAATGCCGACGAGCGCATCAATCGCCCGGATGTCTGCATGCTGCTCCACAATATCCGCCAGGCGGTCCAACTCTTGGTCTACCAGTGAATCGTAGTTGCGTCCGCTGCTCTCTAGCTGAAGAAATCCACTGATGGCTTCAAGCACACTGGCATTGTCCAGAATCCCGTGGAGATATGTCCCAACGACTCGACCGGAGTCGTTTACAGCGCCGTCCGTACGGCCATCGATGCCCTCGCCCATGCTTAGGAGCGGGGACTCGTCATGCTCGGTGATCCCGTCGTGGATCTCGTACCCGCGTACGGACGAACCGTGAATCGAACCGAGCGGGCCAAGTTTGGAGATGATCGTTCCAGTCGATTGGCGCGTGATCTTTTCAGTCGAAAAGGCGGTGCGTGCATTGACTAGACCCAATCCAGGCGTCATCCCGACTGGTCCTTCCAGCCCCGAGGGGTCGATTAGCTCAGTTCCCAGCATTTGAAAGCCGCCACAGATTCCAAGAATGAGCACGTCCCGTGCGGCCGCGGCGCGAATCGCAGCGGCCAGACCGGAGGACCACAGGAACTCGAGATCAGCCCGCGTGGATTTGGAGCCAGGGATGACGACCATCGATGGAGCTCCGAAATCGTTCACATTGTCGATCCAGCGCACTGACGCGCCGATCCCCGCCAGCGGATCCAGATCATCGAAATTTGAGACGTGCGGCAGACGAATGGCGACGATGTCCACCAACCGTTTCTCAGGACCCGAGCCATCGAGGTTTGCGCTGTCCTCCGATGGGAGGCGAAGGCTCATGACGTGCGGAATGACGCCAAGCACGGCGACGCCGGTACGGTCAAGAAGGAAGTCGAGTGCTGGTTCTAAGAGCGTCACGTCGCCCCGAAAACGGTTGACCAGCAGTCCACGCACTAGCGCGCGATCCTCGGGCTTCAATAGCTCCATCGTCCCGACCAGTGCCGCTAATGCGCCGCCTCGATCGATGTCCGCCACGAGCAGTACGGGGGCGTCAGCATAGTGCGCGACCCGCATGTTGACGATGTCCCACTGACGAAGGTTCACCTCGGCGGGGCTTCCGGCTCCTTCAATGACGATGATGTCGTAGTGTTTCCTGAGCAGGTCCAATGACCTTGTCACAACCGGCCAGAGCTCCTCACGTGATGTGAAATAGTCACGACCCGAGCGGCTACCTTTCGGCTTCCCTAGGACGACGATCTGACTCTTACCGCCGAACTCTGGTTTCAGCAGAATCGGGTTCATGTCCACGGTTGGCGGGATTCCCGCAGCGCGCGCTTGCAGCGCCTGAGCCCGCCCAATTTCTCCGCCGTCCGTCACCGCCGCGTTGTTGGACATGTTCTGCGCTTTGAATGGCGCTACGCGAAATCCACGGCGCGCATAGAGTCGGCACATCGCCGCGGTGAGCACACTCTTGCCCACCGACGACGCGACGCCCTGGATCATAAGCGTGCGCGCGTTCACCTGGAACGCCCGCTCAGCAAGCACAACGGTCCGAGAGTTAATGCGACAGCGCGGCGCATCAGTCGAATAGCTCGAAGAATGTCGTCCGCGGTGGGCTGGGGCGATTCCGATGCCAACACGTAGTGGCCGGGTTTGCTCAGACGTCGATTGAGCGCGCCGGCCATTGCTGACATTGGCCATCCCGCGTTCGGACTCTCTGTTCGTCCGTGGTCCTTCATCATCGTCCTGAGCGACCGCAGGTCTCCACTTGAGATGCACACGGCAAATCCGGTCAAGCGTGCCGGAATGAGATTCACAAGGTCATCCAACCGAGCGGGAACTCTCCCCAGGAGCTCATAGCGGCCATGGTAGCCGACCATTGCATCAGCCGTGTTGATCGCGCGGTAGGCGGCCGCTCCGGCAGGTCCGGCGATACTCCACCAAAACAGCGGGGCAATGACGCTATCAGATGCATTCTCGGCCACTGACTCGATCGCCGCCGCCGCTAGCTCGGACGAGGAAAGCGCTTCCGTGGGGCGGGAGACGAGCGATCGAACGCTCGTGCGAGCCTTATCGATAGAGCCTGAGCGCACATCATTGGCGACGATCTGCGCGGCGCGTTCTAGACCGCGAAGGCTGAAGGTCCATGAGACCGCTAATCCACGCAGAAATATCCGAGCGCGCCAATCGAGCCGAGCGATCAGTCCATCGATCAAGCGCGAGGCGATAGCTGCAATGAGCGCTGGGACGAGAACAATGATCGTCCCGTACGGAAGCTGCAGGTCCGCACGCTTGGGTGAGCGTCGAGTAAGCCAGGCAACTGTTGCGCCCAGCCAGCCCACCGGATGCCAGTTGGTCGGGGGCTCGCCGAGCCGATCGATGGCCAGCGCCGCGAGCAGGACCAGGACGGACTCGAGGATACGCGAAATGGGAGCGGGGGCTGCCCGGCCCCCACTCCCATTTTCTGCTTGCGAGCTTCCGAATGTTGAGTTTAGACAGCGGCCGGAACAGGCTCCGCGTAGTGAGCTTCTTTCGGAAGCCGGTCGTGCAGGATTTTCTGAATGGCCATCACGTGACTGCAGTCAAAATGCGCCTGGAAGAAATTGCACTCGCACTTCCAATGCCCGCCTCGGTACTCGACTCGATACTCATCGTGGTCGCCACGAAAGGTCGTAGAAATCTCCACAAGCATTAAGCGGTCCGGCTCTGCTGCGTACTGATGGGCCTTCTGAATCTTGCTGATCATGCCCGACTGCATTCCGAAGCCTCCTTAGAATTGGCCGAAAATGCACGAGACGTCGGCACGCATGCGCGCCGACGTCTCGCAAAGGTTCCGACCTGTCCGCCTGTGACACCGCCCAGGTGCATCAGACTCCTCTGGCGCGTGGTCCGCGCCGTTACAGCTAGTCTAGTCGCGTGGCCCGATAGTGTCAACTGAATCTGGTGGGCTGTGATCGGGATGAGATTCCTAAGGGTAATTTGGGCCAGGCGACTTCCCACGTATGGTATGCCCTCCGCCCGCCAGACGTCCTGGTGACGTCACCAGGAACGAGTAACATGATCCGAAACCGCAATAGTTCGAGCTCGTTGTTCTACCGTGAGTTTGCGGCTCAACTAAGATGGGGCATGGATGGCGAGGATCTCACTTGTTCACGAGCCAGGCTATTCGACTGCTTCTTGCGTTCAACCTGGTCCTGGTGCTCGGCGCGACGACCGAGGTGACCCGCGCCCAAGTCCCGAGCCTCTCGGTCTGGAGTCAGGGAGATGCCGCGGGCTGGTCGGAATGGTCGATGCAGGGTGTCACTAATGATGGCGGCGCCCTCGTTCTCGATCGCCATGTGACCGATTCACAGCGGGCTTCAGGCAGCCTCGATGGACCCGTTCGCGAGCTGCCGTTCGATGAGCTCATCCCTTCATGGAACGTTCACACGCCCCCTGAGACATGGATAGAGACGCTTGCCCGAGTCCGAATTGACGGAGCGTGGACCGGCTGGTACTCAATGGGCCGATGGGCGTCGGATAAAGGCCAACGCCAGAGTGTCAAGGGTCAGGACGATGATCGGGTCAAAGTTCTTACTGATACGCTTCGAGTTCAAGGAACCGCGAACGCATATCAGCTACGACTTACTCTGAATTCAAATGGCGACGGGGAATCGCCGCAGCTCACACTTGTTGCTGCCGTGGCAACTTCGGGAGCGACGGCTTCGAAATACCGGACGGGGAATAAGACTGTAGCGGCAACGACGCTAGATGTACCTGGGCGCTCCCAGATGATCTATCCAGATGGAGGCGAGGTCTGGTGTAGCCCAACCTCCACCAGCATGGTCATGGCGTATTGGTCCGAGATAACTGCGGACCCCCGTCTGAATAGACCGGTTCCAGAAGTGGCAGCGGGAACATACGACCCCGTGTATCGAGGAAATGGAAATTGGTCTTTTAATACCGCTTACGCGGGTGATGCAGGCCTGACCGCGTTCGTGAGCCGTGGAGCGTCACTGCACGACGCTGAGCGATGGCTGGCTGCGGGCGTTCCAGTGATTGCAAGTCTCGGTTGGGCTGGAGGGCAGCTACCGGAAGCACCGATCGGGTCCACAAACGGACACTTATTGGTGATCGTGGGCGTCACTGAACAAGGAGACGTCGTAGTGAACGATCCGGCCGCCGACCCACGGCGCGGTCAGAGCGTTCGACGGGTGTACGATCGCGGGAGTTTTGAATCGCTCTGGCTTTCATATTCGGGCGGCACGATGTACATCATGTACCCCCCGATCACCCGGTGCCATTGTAGGGTAAGCAATTGACGAGGCCGCTCAGCGGCATTGAGGGAGAGATAAGAGTATGCAATTGATTCGCCGACTTTCGATCATGTCGCTCCTGGCTCTTGGGCTGGGTTTTGTTTCGCTTGGGGCTCGAGCCACCGGTGTACTCGCTGATGACAAGGAGCTTTCTCTTCGGGGACTCGTGGACTGCGGGAAGAAGGTTGAGACAGCCTGCAACGTCCAAGGCTCATTCTTCTTCTGGACGGACGGCTACAGCGAGGGTACGCAGCGAGTGCAGATCGACGTCAGCTGGATTAAGCCCGAAAAGCTTCCTCCGCTCGATCAGGAAGACGAGCTCTGCCTCACGGGCTTCGTTCGAGAGGATCAGATCTTTCAGGCGACGGCGGTCAATGAACAGTGCGACGAGGGCACAGTGAACGACAAGGATGCAGACCGAGAGAAGAAAGAGAATAGCAAAGAACGGAATCGGAACTAGCTCAGGCTATGATCAGGCATGCGCCCGGCGAAGCGAGTAAAATGCGCTCGGCCGGGCGCTCTTGAATTCGCTGAGAACCGCCAGCACGCGATTCATAGGTTTGGACGTGCGCAGTCCGGGAGCATAATCGAGCAATTTCCTGCCAAGGTCACCGCAGTTGTCCGAGCAATCGACAGTCGCTGTTAACTCCGCGCCCACCGGCCATCATCTTGGTGCGCCGGTTAGTGCGTTGGGTGCGTCTACCGCCACATTGAAGCCCAGCGGGCTCTCGGGATGGCGCCTCCTTCTCCTCCGCTTCATCGTCATTCTCATTGGGCTGCTGCTTCCACTCATCTGTGTGGAGCTAACACTCCGGACCATCGGGGCCGTGTTTCCGGGGAACTATTCGACGGGCAAGTACCTGACCGCCGACCCGATTTACGGTCGCTTCCACGTGCTCAACTTCACCGGCTGGCTGAGGACTGACGAGTTCGTAAGCTACCTGCGAATCAACAGCGAAGGGCAACGCGGACCAGAGATACCTCTGGCGAAGCCGCCAGGCACGTTCCGTATTCTTGCCCTCGGAGACTCGTACCTCGAGGCTGCGCAGGTCCGCGAGGATCAAGCCGTGGCGGGATTGCTCGCCAAGTCGTTGACCCAGGCTCGTGGGCAACCGGTGGACGTTATCAACACGGGCGTCGGAAGCTGGGGCACCACGCAGGAATGGCTGCTACTGCAGCAGGAGGGTGAGCGATTTCAGCCCGACCTGCAGCTCGTGCTGTTCCACCCAGCAAACGATCTCTGGGACAACAGCTATTCGTTGCAGCGACCGCGCACGCCTCGCGAGCCGTTTTTCACGCTGGCCGATGATGGCTCGCTCAAGGAAGTCCCGTTCAGACTGGCACAGAAGCCATTCCGCAACGAGCTGGATCCGGACGATCTGACCCCTCAGGGAATCCTTCGTCAAACGTCCTGGCTCTATCACGTGTTCGAGACTGGCGTACTGAATAAATTCGAGCAGGGCGATGACACGGCGCCTCGCTTAAACGTACAGGCTCAACAACTGTGGGATCCTCGAGCGGAAGATCGGGTCAAGCCCACATGGGATGTAACGCTCGCGCTCCTTCGAGCCATCACTGAATACGGTGAATCACACGGCATAAGCACGGTGATCGCCGTAGTGCCCTCATCGGCCGAAGTGCACGATGAGGACTGGGCTGCCACCGTTGAGCGCATCAGCGCGGCGAAGCTTCAGCCACAGAATTACGAGCGTCATCTTCTCAGTCAGATCGTGGCCCGTCGTCAGCATGAAGTGCCGGCCATTTGGGTTGATCTCGGACCCCCTCTCCGAGCCGCCGCCGCAAATGGTGAGCGAATGTATTTCAAGCAGGATGGCCATTGGACAGTAGCGGGCAATGCCGTAGTCTCCTCCGTGCTCGAATCGACTATTAGCCAGTTAATTCCGTAACTGAGTTAGCCAAGCTCTGGTGCGAAATCTGGCAAAGATGCACGGCCCGGCCCGATTATCTCCACAGAGTTGACATGCGCCGACAACGAACCAACACCTCACCCTGGCGGGCTGACACCGATCAGCACTCACTGCAGTGCTTGTTCTTAGAGCGACTGCATCGACTCGTCGATCTCGATGAATCATGGAACCCGGAGTGGAGCTCAGAAGAGCGCCGACTCCTCGAGCACGCTCTTTACTCCACGTATCACGACTGCGTTCGAGTAGGCCTTCGACCGATCGCGCGGGCAATCATTACGATACATTCGCCGCGATAAGCTTCGCGGTCGCTTGCGCTCGGCATCGGGCCAGCGCGCACACCGCAGGCTGCACTCACGGCTCTAAGAATCGTTCACGCGCCGCGGATCCAGCGCATCGCGTAAGGCGTCTGAGAAATAGTTCAGGCCCACGAGCAGCAATGCCAGTGCGACCCCAGGCCAGACGCCGAACCAGGGAGCTTGCCGCAGATGGGCTCGACTATCGCTCAGCATGCCACCCCATGACGGCTCTGGCGGTAGCGTGCCGAGCCCCAGGAACGAAAGGCTTGACTCGGCCAGGACGGCGAATCCCACGGCCAGGCTCATCTGCACTAACAATGGGCCGAGAGAGTTGGGCAGCACATGCCTTTGCATAACCCGAATGCTGGGGACTCCCAGAGACTGTGCCGCCAGGACGTAGTCTCGTTCTCGCTCGGTTTGCACAAGGGAGCGTGTCAAGCGAGCGAAGATCGGCATCTGCGCCAGTGCGATTGCGAATGCCACGTTTGTCCCACCAGCTCCCAGCACGGCAACCACGGCGATGCCCAGAAGGATCGTTGGAAACGCCAGAAGCGCGTCGTAGATACGCATAGTCACAGCATCCATCCAGCCCCCGAAATATCCAGCCAGCAGCCCCGTACTGATTCCCACTGTGGCTCCCATCACTACGGCCAACACGCCGATGAAGAACGAGGCGCGACTGCCCCAGATGATTCGGCTAAGGAGGTCCCGGCCGAGATTGTCAGTACCCAGGAGATACTGTCCGCCGGGCCGAACCAGCTCCTCACCAGCATGCTGTTCTAGAGGGCTGAAGGGCGCAATCAATGGTGCGCTAATAGCCATGAAGACGAGCAGCAGCAGGATCACGAGACCGCAGGCTCCAACCGGATTTCGAATTGTCCGTGCAAGCGCCGCCACGAGTGGATTCCGGGAGCGTGCTCCCCACGTCGTTCGGTATGCGCGTTGGGCGGAAACGGGTACCTTGCGGATTGGCGGCAGTGCAGCCACACCGCCGGCGGCTGCTGGCTGGCTACCACTCATCCCGTAACTCGTTGCGCAAGACGAACGCGCGGATCGATATATCCGCACAACAAGTCGGTGAGTAAATTCACTGAGACAAATACAACCACAAGTAAAAGAAGTCCGGCCTGGAGCACCGCGTAGTCGCGCGTGCCGATGCTATCGAGTAGTAATCGTCCCACTCCGGGCCAGCCGAAGACCGACTCCACAACGACAGATCCGCCCAGGAGTCGCCCGAACTGAAGGCCGAGCACCGTAACCACGGGCACCAGCGCGTTACGCATCACGTGACCAGAGAGGATGTGCAGATCCGCGAGCCCCTTCGAGCGCGCGGTGCGGACAAAGTCGTACGAGAGCACCTCGAGCATGGAAGCCCGAACGAGTCGGGAGATCGAGACAGACGACGGTAACGCCAGCGTCAATGCAGGTAGAAAGAGCGTTCGCAAGCCCATTCCGGGGTCCTGTAGTAGCTCCACTCGCCCGCCAGGTGGCAGCCAACCTAGTATCAGGGCGAACAGGATGATTGACAGGATTCCGAACCAGAAATTGGGGATGGCAACGAGTAGTCCGTTGATTGACGAGATCGCAATGTCGATCGGACCGCGGTGCCAGACAGCCGCGATGATCCCGGTGGGTATCCCCATCACAATGCACAGGATCATCGCTGCCATCGTCAGCTCCAGCGTCGCGGGGACGCGACGCGCTAGGACTTCAGAAATGGGCAGCTTGCTCAGCACGGACCGTCCCAGGTCTCCACGCAGGAGATGAGAGATCCATATGCCGTACTGGACGGGCAGTGGCTGGTCCAGGCCCATCTCGTGCCGGATCGACTCCACCGTTTGCGGGGTGGCATCTATCCCGGCCAGGACCTGCGCGGGGTCTCCAGGGATGACGCGGACCAGGCAAAAGACGGCGATGGTAGCCAGAAGGATGACCGGAATGGACTGGGCAATGCGCTGAAATACGAAGGCCAGTGCGAATACTCCTTGGCTTACAGATGTGCGTGCCCTTGAATGTACCGACGCTCGACCAGACATTCCTACCAGTCTGCGCGGTGGTGCCGTATATTAGCGCTGTCCTGGCTCGGTGCGCTGCCAATTCACGGGCAAACCAAGCTGTATCGCGCGGCCCGAGTCTCTTGCCGGAACTGAGGGTGGGTCAATGATGAAGGTCACTGTCATGGCGGACGAGATCAGCCCTGATCTCGAAACGTCGCTCGAGCTGATGCGATCGTGGAATCTCGATACCGTGGAGCTCCGCAGGGCTGGTGAGCGCCGGTATCCAGACGTTTCCGACTATTGGAAATCGCGGGTTCCCCGACTGGTCAAGGAGTTCGGATTCTCGGTGGTGGCTATCTCCCCGGGGCTCTTCAAGGTCGACTTCCCGGGGCCAGATGAGCCATTGCGATTTCTCCGTGCGCCTGATATGGATCAGTTCGCACTCGAGGAGAAGGCTAAGCGTCTCCTCGATCAACACGTGAATGAGCTCCTTCCAGCGAGTATTGAAGCGGCAAAGGCGCTGGGCGCACGCAACATCATTTGTTGGAGCTTCCAATCGCAAGAGCACGGGCCCACTCCGCAGGGCGCGGTTCAAATTCTAAAACACGGTGCAGAGCGCGCCGGTGCGGCCGGCGTGCAGCTTCTCATCGAGGTCTCGGATAAGAGCAGCCGCGTGGCTGATCTGGTGCGCCGAATTGATCATCCGTCCTTGGCAGTGAGCTGGACTCCGGCCAGCGCTTACGCGGCTGGAGATCACACGTCATTCCCGGACGGCTATGCGAGTGTGCGGCCGTACGTGCGGCATGTGCACTTCAAAGACGTCATCGTGGATGCGTCGGGGCACTACGAGTGGGCGATGAACGGACTCATCGATTGGCGCGGACAGATCAAGTCGCTTGCCGATGACTACTATGACGGCTACATCTCAGTGGAGCCGCACGTACGGCCAAAGATTAACGGCGTTATCGAAACGCTTGATCGCGTGCGGGGACTTATCCATGAGTTTGCGCCGGCCTCGGCGTCTGCCCTCGCGAGTTAGGGCGGCCCATCTAGTCAAACTACTCGCCCTGGTGAGCGCGCCAGGGTGATCGCTGATCCAACGATGGCAGTGGACAAGTTTCACGTCACCAAAGTGGCTCAGGGGAGCGAAAGGGGTCCAATGTGGATTCGAGTCCAACACGATTGATCGTTAGTCGCCGCGTCGCGCTTCGAGCCATCCTATCGAGCGCGGGCGTCGCAATGCTCGCCGCGTGCGCTCCGATCGGCGAGCCCGCCTCAAAGTCGTCCGCGCCGACTGCAGCGCCCGCGACAGCGGCCGCGGGTGCGGGTGCGAAGCCGACAGCGGCCGCGGGTCCGCCGACCGCAGCCGCAGCAACCGCGAAGCCCGCTGCGGCTAGCCCCAAATCGGGAGGCAAGCTTCGGCTGGCCATGTCCGTGGATCTCGACGCTTCAGGTGTGGAAGGTGGACGTCTGGGGCCCGCATACACGCCGTCAGTGTTCATGATTTTCGATCGACTGACAGGATTCAATGGCAAGTATGAGCCGCAACCGATGCTCGCCGAGAGCTGGGATTGGAGCATCGACAAGAAGCAGCTAAAGCTAAATTTGCGCAAGGGCGTGGTGTTCCACTCGGGGCGCGAATTCACGAGTGAAGACGTCAAATACAACTTGATGCGCGTTCGCGATCCGAAGGTCGGCACCGGTCAGCTCGTGGGCATGAGCAACTGGTTCTCAGAGTTCGAGACGCCGGAACAAGAACACCATCATTCTCAAGGCGGACAAGCCGCGGCCGACGGTATTTGACATGCTCGAGTACCTGAACATTGTGGACCGAGAGCTGGCCGACGGCCCTAACGCGACGACCCAGGCGGGTGGCACCGGTCCATTTGCTCTGGGAGAGTGGGTCCAGGGCGATCACATCCGATTCGTCAAAAATAAGAACTACTGGCAGACAGGCAAGCCGTACCTCGACGAGATAAATATCGCGATCGTCCGCGATCCGCAGGCAATGGCTGTGCAGCTTGAAGCTGGCAGTCTCGATGCTGTGCTCAATCCGCTGGTACAAGACGGCGCGCGTCTGCAGAAAGACTCGAAATACCAGCTCATCAGCGGCGATCCCAATGGTCTTGTCATCAACGTGGTCGTCAATACCACTCAGGCGCCTTTCGACAACAAGAAAGTGCGCCAAGCGCTGAACTATGCCATCGATCGTCAGCGCTTCATTGATACTGTGTTGCTCAACCTCTCAGGCAAGGAAATCTCAGATCTTCCGTGGCCCGCGGGCTCGCCAGCGTCGGAGCCAGCGAAGAACAAGGTGTTCGCCTATAACCTGGACAAGGCGAAGGCGCTACTGAGCGAGGCCGGTGTCTCTGGGTTCGAGATGGATTTCATCTACTCCAACATCAGCAGTGAGCTGGCTGCCTTTGCTCAGATCTACGCCGGCGACCTGGCCAAGCTGGGCATCAAGCTGAATCTCAAGCCACTGGATTCGGGCACATATAACCGAACGTCACTTGCGCGGCAATTCTCTATTGGCGCATCAGACAGTAGCTTCGCTCAGATGGAGCCCGGGACACTCTTCCAGCTCAGCGGTGCGCATCGTCCCACGGGGAACTCGGCCGGATACGAGAATCAGAAGTACATCGATCTCGTGGAGGCTTCGCAGACGGAGCCTGACCTGGCTAAGCGGAAGCAAGTCTACTCCGACCTAAACGATCTCTTGCTCGAGGACGTCTTTATCATCCCTGTGGCCCAACGCCCCTGGTACATCGTTGCGCGGAGCCAGGTGAAGGACGTCAAGTGGATGATCAGTCAAGCTCCCGTCTACGCGGACATGTGGTTGGATTCGTAGGCGTCTTTCATCAGGATGACGAGGTGTTCTGGTTGCGATTACGGCGCAACTCAAGATGACAAGAATCGGAAAGTAGGATTGGCTGCCAAGCGTGAACAGTCTCTCACGGAGGACACATGAAAATCTCCATCATCGCGGACGAGGTCAGTCCTGATCTCGAATCGGCTCTCGAGCTAATTCGGATGTGGGGCATCGACACTGTGGAGCTTCGGCGTGCCGGTGAGCGCCGCTATCCAGACGTGACGGATTATTGGAAGTCGCGTGTGCCCAGAATGGTCAAAGAATCCGGGTTGAAATGCGTGGCGATTTCACCGGGCCTGTTCAAGATCCACTATCCGGGCGACGCGGCACCGCTTCATTTCCATCGCGCCATCGATATGGAGCAGTTTGAGAAAGAACAAAGGATTCAGGTGCTGCTAGAGCACCATGTGAACACTGTGCTTCCCGCCAGCATCGAAGCGGCCAAGCAGCTCGGCTGTGACATGATCATCTGCTTCAGCTTTCAGCGTCAGGACCACGGGCCGGCGTCGGAAGGTGCTGTTCAGGTTTTGCGCCACGCGGCAGAGAAGGTCGCCGAAGCGGGATTGCTGCTCGCCATAGAAGTGGATGAGGACCTGACCGCACGAACCGTGGATCTCATCAAACGCGTCAATAACCCAGCGTTGGTGATTAACTGGGATCCGGGCAATGCCTATCGTTCTGGCGACGACGTGCCGTACCCAGATGCATACGAGCTGGCGAAGCCTTATGTGCGCCACGTCCACTTCAAGGATGCAATGACCGACACCAGCGGCGAGCGAATCTGGACATTGGATGGCATCATCGACTGGCGCGGGCAAATGGCCGCGTTGAAGGACGACGGTTACGACGGATACATATCGGTGGAGCCCCACGTGCGCCCTAAGATAGGCGGCGTGCTCTACACACTCAATCGGATACAGACGCTCATGAAAGAAGCCAACATCGTTTCAGTCACTGCGAGCGCGCGTGCAATATAAGCAGCTCGGACGATCGGGCCTCACGGTTTCCGTGGCCGGTCTTGGCGCCAACAACTTCGGTCGACGCAATTCTCCAGAGGAGACACTGGAGATCGTCGACGCCGCGTTCGATCTCGGTATTAATTTCATCGATACGGCCGATGTCTACGGTAACGGAAGCTCGGAGGAGCTGCTGGGACAGGTGCTAAAGGGCAGGCGCCACCAGGTTGTGCTCGCCACCAAAGTAGGTGGCAAGATGCCTGGTTCCCCAGACGTCGCGCGTGGCTCTCGGCGCTACATCCGCTGGGAGGTCGAGAACAGTCTGCGTCGGCTGCAAACGGATTTCATCGATCTCTATTATCTTCATCGACCCGATCCCCTGACGCCAATCGAGGAAACCCTCGCGGCTATGGACGAGCTGGTGAAGGACGGCAAAGTTCGCTACATCGGTAGCTCCAACTTTGACGGTTGGCAAATCGCCGACGCCGAGTGGACGGCAAGGACGCTGCGCAGCTCCCGCTTCGTCGCGGCTCAGAACGAGTACCAGTTGCTCAATCGCAAAATCGAGACTGACGTGGCGCCGGCGTGTCTTGAATATGGCATCGGCATAGTCGCCTCCCGTCCGTTGGCTCACGGGTTCTTGACCGGGAAATACCGTCGGGGTGAACAGGCACCCCCTGGCACGCGCCTGGCCGTGCGTGAGATCGCCAAGCAGGAGATGGACTTCGATCTCATCGACGCGCTCCAGAACTTTGCGCACGAGCGTGGAGTGACGCTTCTCGAGGTGGCGTTCGGTTACGTCCTCGACAATGCGGCCGTGGCCTCGACCATTGCTGGTGCAACGAGCGTCGAGCAGCTTCGGTCAAATGCTGCCGCGATTCAGTGGCGGCCGACACCGAGCGACTACCAAGCGCTGGAAGATATCCTCTCCATGCCCTTTACACCCGCCTCAGAACGTTCGATCTAATCCGGCTTGGATCGGGGCGGTTATCGCCGCTTTCGAATCGAGTGGAGCGACACGGAGGTCTGCCTTCTAGTCTCGCGGGAACGTGGCGAATACGGCGGGGCAGCGAAGGTATGTGGTCGCTCACTAACTCACTCCCTCCTATCCTCGGAGTGGAATGATGGCGCGGCCCGGATATCTATGCCGGACCCTTGCACAGTGGTGGGCTCTCAGGGACGAGACGTACCGTGTCGAGTCTTCCCGAGAGGACTAAATCATTGCAGAAGCGCACTTTCACGACATCCGTACTGCGATGCGATCCGTGATGGAGATGGCGGATATGTTGCCTTCACTGAGCAACGCGACCGCCACTGACCTTGATGGAATGGCATCGATGGTACGAGCCTTTGGCCAGACGAACGATCGATTCGCGGCGTATCACCTCGTCGAGGTGCTCAACCGGGATGCCCGCGCGCGTGTGGCTGATCTGCAGGCGTCTTACTCACGCGCGTTTGGCGTCGTGAACACCGCCACCAACTCCGGTCAACTCAATACGTAAATCTCGCGGCTCGAGTCCGCTCAGAATAGCCATCGCCAATGATCCGCGTGACTAGAATGAGGAAAGCGACAGCTGTAGAAGGTACCTATGAGCACTGAGACCGGCACTGATTACAACGCTCGTCGCGCCGCGCTCACACGGAAGTACATGAAGTCGGCCGCTGACCGGCCGGTAACATCAGCGCGCGGAGTTCACCATCTCGCGTTGATTTGCTCGAACATCGAGCAGACGGTTGAGTTCTATACCCAGGTCCTCGGGTTCCCGCTGGTAGAGCTCTTTCAGAATCGCGACCTGCCGAGCTCCACTCACTTCTTTTTCGACATTGGAAACGGAAATCTGCTGGCGTTCTTCGATTTCCCGGAGCATCCAATGCCGCCGACGCGTGAATCGGTCGGTGGTATGCACCACATCGCCATATCGGTACCACACGAGCAGTTCGTAAGCATCAGCGCTCGGTTGGCGGAGCGTGGTGTTTCGAATGTCGGACCGCCTCACGTGACCACATCTGTATATTTCCACGATCCAGATGGGGCACTGATCGAGATTATTCAGGAGCCTCTCCTCACCATGGAAGGTACTCCGTTCGGTCAGTAAGTCGGTGCTCCGCGACTGGAACGTTACGGGAGCCGAAGGCCGCCTCGTGCGTGGGGCAGCGTCACGGTCAACTCTCCCAGATGGTAGTGGACTGTTGCTCGCGAGAGATGATTGGGTTGGGCAGGCGTACCGATCGGCAGAAGTCGTCGGGCTGGCCGTCGTTTCGCGGCTCCTGCCCGCCTTCGTCGCTCCAGATGGTGAGCCGGTCACCGTCCAGCGCCACGCGCACCTGCTCCAGGGAAACACCCGGCAGCCAGGTCCGAAGTACGGAGCAACGATCCGCGACTTCGCAGGCTATACCGGATTGTTCGACGTCGCTTACCGTGCATACCTCCGACAAGGACAACGTCCAGGTGGAGAAATCAGGGAGCCCAAATGGGTTATCCAGCTCTGTGCTGCTGATTGAGATGTCTGCGGTCACGATGTGAACAGCATTCCTTCGCTTGGTGATGCGCGGATTCGGATAATGTCGGCACGTAGACTCATAGTGACGCCGTAGCGCTGGCTCATGGAGGTTGTCGTGTGGGTTCGAATGAGCTTCATCAACATTGCGCTCGAAGATCTCGATGACGCGCGCAAGCTGTACCAGAGCGAGTTTATTTCAGGCGTCATCAAAAGCCAGCCCGGCTGACCGATTCCACTACTGGCTCGAGTCAACGGAACACCCCGGAGACGTCATATCTCTCACTGCCTGGGATACGCAGTCAGATGGTGAGGCGTATGAGCGCGGCGGCGTCTACTCCGAGCTGGGCTCAAAGCTACGGCAGTGGTTCCATACCGAGCGGGTCCTTCGATCTTATGAGGTACGCGAAGTCGCAGACCTCTGACGCTGTAATTACTCCTCTCGGATCTGTTGAGAGAGGTAGCGCTCCAACCCCACCTGCCGAATCGTCTCGAGCTGCGTCTCGAGGAAGTCAAGGTCCTCTTCTTCGGCCCTGATGAGCTCCTCGAGCATCCCGCGCGTTGTGAAATCGCCGACCTGCTGACAATGTGTGATGCCGTCCGCCAGGGCCTGAATCTGAGTCCTCTCCAGCTCAACGTCGACTGTCAGATGCTCGAGCGCCGTCTCGCCCACGCGCACGCGGCCGAGCCTTTGCAGATTGGGGATGCCGTCAAGATAGAGGATGTGCCTGATAAGAAGCTGTGCTTCCTTCATCTCGCCAAAACTGAGTTGGCGGAGCTTTTCGTACAGCGCCTCGAATCCCCAGTCTTTGCAGATCTCCGCCTGAATGAAATACTGGTTGATGGCGGTCAGCTCGTTGCTGAGGATCGTATTCAGCGTATCTATCACACCCTCTTTGGCCTGCATGCTGCCTCCTCAAACTTCGTTGATGCTGAATGCGCCAGTTACGTGCCAGTCGTCTCGCTACCGGTTGCCTCGGAGCGAGCTTGAGACTCCACTGCCTCTCGCGTGGCGAGGTCCACAAATTCGGCGATGTCGCGGATGCACCTGCCGCACAGCCGCTTTTCCCTGAGCCCCAGACCGCGGATCAGCTCATCGGCCGTTAGCACTCCTGTTCGGGCTATGCGGCGAACTTGAGCCTCCGTCACGCCCTTACACAGACACAGATACACAGCGTTGCCTTCGATTCGATGGATTCAGGCGTCATCCAGGAATCTACTCGTTGCGGAGCAAGTCGTCAACGGATCGAATTGGAGAAGATTTCCTTATGAGTTACCACGCGAGTCCCGTCGCTTGATGGGTACCGCTGGCCACGGCAGGTCTAACGGATCAGGCACTCAATCGCCAACATAACGATAGCCCGCTCGCTGCGCGTCCGCTTCAGAAGCGAAGCATGCTGAAGGTTTGAGACGCGGACCGTGGCGCTGGTTGGGGCGCGTATACACGAACGCCCCGTTGCTCACCGCTGCCTTCACCGGATGAGTCGGCGGACACTCCCACGTGGCGATTGGGACGACGCGGCGCGGCCCGCTCGGATTTGTGGACAGTGGCGGATCGGTCTCCTGCTCATCCTCGTTGAACCGAGCTGCTCGCTCGGTGTTGTCGACCTCGTCTGACGGGCCGCACTTCGACCACAAGCCGAGATTCGCCTCACGAGCGCTATCGGCCGCCCTCTCGATCTTATCCGCGTAATCGCCCCTTGACTCGATCTCCAGGGGCACCACGGCGCCTTCAGCCACGAGTTGTTCGTTCACCAACCGTCCGCTCAACCACAGATAGCCGTAAAGGCGGCCGGATGGATCTCGAGGAAGATCTGGAAGCTCCAAGAGCGCCGTACGGCTTGTGACGAGGCTATTCAGCTGAATGCGGGCCGGGCCTTCGTAGCAGGCGACCGCGGCGATTCCCAGGAGTCGGACCTGTTCTGTTGTCCCGGGCTCCAGCCGTGCTTCGACGGTGGTTGCGTCGAGCGCGCGGGTCACGACTACGGGCGTCAACTCATCAGTGTCGCTGCGATGTAGCTCCACCAGAGGCCGAGCGCCGAGTCCAAACGCAACCAGACACAAGCCACTCCCAGCAAGCAGTATTCTGGCCGCCCACCGGGGAAGCTGCATGCCACGCCTTTCTCCGCGAAGGTTCTTAAACGCACATGGGGGAGTCGTAGTCTCACGGTAGTGAGTGGCGCGAGGCTGAGGAATTGCAGAAACGCTACGGGGGCGTCTCTATGTTGTGCCACCAAGCCTGCCTACTGTTCGGAGCGCTTGGAGTGCGGTGTGCACGAGCAGCGCATCACTTAGACGGTCAAGCACCGGGGACGGATCACAAGCGTCGCCGTGAAGGCCGCACCTCAAAGCCTTTAACGTACGTATTGTTTTGAGAGCCACAACGGCAGGAGGTCAAAGTTCTTGAAACCAACAGCCATGCTCACCCGCGGCATCTGGATCATCGTCGCGGTGCTTGCAGTCATCGGGATTCTCGCCGTCTTGGGCCGGCTTTCGGATCTCGGCCGCGGTGTGGGGCCTCCGTCCGCGAGCTCAATTGATACCGGATACGCGGATCATCCATCGTTGACGATGTTGCACATCCTGCCTGGCGCTCTCTTCATGATCCTGGGCCCATTGCAGTTCGTACGAAGGATCCGCTCGCGCGCTCTTGGGTTCCATCGCTGGTCCGGGCGCGTCTTCGTAATCTCGAGTCTGGTGATTGGCGTCACCGGGATGATCATGGGCGTTGTCATGCCGATCGGTGGGGCCAACGAGACCGTCGCCACGACGTTTTTCGCGCTTATCTTTCTATTCGCGGTAGTACGTGCGTTCATCTACGTTCGCCAGGGCAATGTGGCGCGGCACCGAGAGTGGATGCTTCGGGCATTTGCTGTTGGTCTTGCCATCGCGACGATTCGGCCGATCGTCGTGATGTTCTTTGCCTTGACCAGTCTTTCCCCACAGGAGTTCTTTGGGATCGCATTCTGGCTCGGCTTCAGTCTGCATCTCGTCATTGCCGAGATCTGGATCCAGCACACGCGACCCCCGGGCCGCCGTGGGGGTCTCGAACCGGCGGGTGTGATCACCCCTGACCCCAATCACGCTTGAGCCAGCAAAATATACTGCTCAGCATGGTCAATCGCAGCCTTCACCACTGTCTATATTGCTGGGCGGCCATCACGCCACGGGCATCCGGGCGACCCAGGCGCATCTGCGGCAGTCAAGCGTGCCGGCGCGCCGCTGACGCGGAACGTCGACGCATTCAACGGCGCCGCGCTGCCGGACTTCAAACGGTCACTCGTCGTGTCGCGGAGCCCGTCGAGCGTGGCGGCCGCGATCCGCTTATCCGCCGACTGGCAAAGCAGCTTGCGCGCGAGATCTGGCCGGGAGTGCCTGCTTCACGCGAAGACCTCGATGCGGTAATTGAGGCCATGCGAAACGGTCTCGATACGTCGTGGAGGCTCCGAGACGCTACGGCTAACGGGCACCTTGCAGGACTCTCAGCATCCGCTCAAGATGGCTTGGAGCGTCTCCATGCGCGGGCCGCGTCAATTCAGAAGATCGCGGAGGAAGAGGAGACTCGGGAGGCCTATGCGAAAGCCGGACTCAGCGTCGACCCTTCCACCGGATCGTGGGTTCGGCGACGATAACGTTCGCGGAGATTTCGCCCGATTAGAGGGCCGCAAGCTCCTCGCTGTCGAAAGACTCTATTGCGGAAACCACGCCTGGCGTGCCGAGAGCCTCTTCAGTCATCCGTACGTCAACCCGTACTGATTCAGCGCCGTCGGTGACATAGCGAACTTCACCGATTGGTCCATCAGCACGAACTTCCACCAGCATCCCGGGCTCTGGTGGCCAGATTGGCTCGAGATCCGCGACGGCGACAAGGATGGGAGTGGAATTGAGCGTAGATGGCACCTTTGGCAGAGCAGCAACAAATGGCTGAGCATCCTCCTGGACCTTCACCATCGGCGGCTTCCCGTTGCCTCGAGACATGATCGTCCATTTACCACCGCGGCCCTTGCAGCGCACGCGCGCTCCGATCGCCGCTCGCCAGTTGGGATGCCTGTCCATCGTGGATACCTCCGTCTCGCAAACGCGGTTGGCTGGATGGCCGGCTAATGCAGGGACAATGTACGTGATCGGACATCTTATCGCCACTTTGCCTTCACTCTGCTGTCGGATGTGTCGTGATTCGGGGCGCAAAGCGCAGCTCCACTGGCATCCGCGTGCTCTTCCTTAACCTCGTGAGTGCTGCTGGGGTAAAGTTCAGGAGACAGACGAGGTTGTGTGGATGACAAGGAGCACCAATGCCGCGAGACAATTACGCCGAACAGATGGAGGAAGCGGCCAAGCGGGAAACCGCGAAGACGGCTGCTGAAGGCAACTGTATCGCACGATCCAATGACGGATCACTGTGTCGGCGGCCCGTGCCCAAGGAGCTCCGACAGAAGGGGATCCAGACGTGTCGCGCACATATGGGTCAACGACTGCGATACATGGCTTAGACGTCGGTATTAGTTTCCTGACACCGCCCGAGAGGTCGCGCTTGCGGGCGTAATGCGGCCTGAAGGCCCGCCGTGAGTAAATAGGCACACTTGCGGCGCGGCCGATGAATCGGCGTTCCGGTGGGCAGAGTCGTAGTCATGTCCGGTTCTCTCTGCCAAAACGCGTATGGTCATCGCATCGGGCCAGAATGGCTCGCGGACACGAGAACCGGGACGCAACCCGCGGAACCATCTCCCTCCGGCAGCGTATCCGGACTTCACTCGACAGCTTTACAGGCGCTCCTCGGTTGTTTCGAGGTCAGAACGTCGAGCGCTACCAGCTCCGAACGCCTGAAGGCCCCAGCGGAGCCCAGGAGGAGCAGAGCGCGATCACGGTGGCCGATGGGGGTATCGGAAAATTGTCCACCATCCGGCGCAGCGTGCTCGTGATCGCTGCGGCTTTCCGGTCGGCGCGATGCCTTTCGTGCGACGGATCCGTTGCCAGGTGGATCGCACCAGCGGGTGACTCCGCGGCGATGCATGGCCGGCGGTCACATGGGCCTCGGAGATAGCCGCCAGGCGGCGCTCCAGCGGGCTCATCCGATCCTGGCTCGTGTGGCAGTTAGATAGTAGGCGACGGTCTCCACCGTCGTGGGCAGGGTGGTTGCCCGTGCTCAGTGCACCAGATACTGAAATGCTGCCAGTCGGAGGATTGGCCCGCAGCGTGTTAGAGGCATTGCCCCTGGCAATGTAATTTCTCGTCTGCTCGACGATCACGGCGCGCGCGCCGTGTCGACCAGGTCTCGCGACGGACACAGGATCACCGTTGAGATGGCCACGGCCAAGGGGTCATCATTCCGAGTTACCTGCTACAGACCTTCTCTGGCGGAGCGACGGGAGGCATCGACGGTGGAATCCGACGATCGCTTCGACAAACTCCTTATGCCGCTCGAGCAAACTGAGGTGACCGGCCGATTCAAGCTCGAGCAGCTCGGATCCCGGGATGGCCCGGTGCATGAAGCGGCTCACCTCCGGCACCAATACCCGATCCTTGACCGACGTGAGTACCAGCGTGGGCATGCGCAGCGTGCCGAGCGTCGCGGTCTCGTCGAACTTGAACGACGCCAGATACCCCCGCGCCACCGCTGCGGGGGACAGCTTCGCGCCGAAGCTCGCCGCGAAGTCGAGCTGGCCGCGACTCTGGGTTCCGGCGAAGCCGCTCAGGGCCGCCGTGATATGCGAGGACCCGTTGAGATAGCTGAGCCAGTTCATCGCCCAGACCACCGGCCAGAGCCAGATCGTGAGATGGAGCAATGGCGTCAGCACGGGCTTCTGCAGCGCCCGCATCACATCGCTCGCCGTGGTGGTCCGCACGGGGTTGGTATACGTGGTGTTCGCGAGCACCACCCCGAGCACCCGCCGCTGTGCGTCCGCCGCGCACTTCCGCAGGAAGGTCAGGATGATCATGCCGCCCAGGCTATGGCCGACCACGAGCACCGGCCGGTGGCGTCCCGCGTGCGATACGACCGCATCGAGATCGTCCGCCATGCGATCCAAACTGTAGTTGTCATCGGTCGGACCGCCGGAGAGGCCCAGCCCGCGCGGATCCCAGGTCAGCAACCGGAACGGGAGGAGAGCTGACGCTTCAGGTAATAGAACTCGGTGCTATCGATGCCCCAGCCCGGTGCCAGCACGATCGGCTCCCCGTCGGGCGCGCCGTACCACTCCGCATGGAGCTCGGATCCGTCCGGCCGTCGAACGCGCTGCACGGAACCGGTGCGCATCGCGTGGGGCTCGTCGGTTTCGGATCGCCCCAGAAACGCGAGAACGACCCAGCGGCCGGCCAGACTCCAGAGGAGCGCGAGCGACGCCAGCACCAGGGACCCGGTCCCGACGATCGCGCCGGTGAACCAGAGCCAGAGGAGATAGACGCCGCCGCCGAGGAGCGCGATCGAGGCGACTCCAATCAGCCAGGTGAATGGGAGAATGAGCGGGAAAAACGACACGTCACCTTCCGGGGCACTGACCCGACGGGGCCATACGCAGAATGCACCGCCGGTCCGTCTCCCCGGAACTGACGCGAGGCCGGGTGGCGCGCACGGCCGATTGGAACTATCGGGCCGGCCCACCGACAGGGATAGGCACCGAATACCCAAGGCTCACGCCGCGGGGGCCTTGGGTATTCGGTGATGCGTGAAGGTGAAGACGACGATGCGCCGGAGGCTTTCCCCGTTGAGTGTCTTCGGCAACCTGCTCTCCGACGCGGTGCGGTACACGCAGCCGGCGGCTCCATCGCCGTGCGACTGTGTGAAGGACGAGGACTGGACGCTCGTGCGCCGTGGTGACTAAACACGGCCACTGGTCCGTTAGGCTGGGACGTGTCGACGAAACGATCGCGCGGACATCACCGGCAGCAGAACGTCAGCCAGATGGGTTAGGCGAGGACATTCTTGTTGAATGCCTGAAGATCGGCGGCCCTGGGCCATCCTCCCAGAACCCTCGCTGTCTATCCTCGGAACCCGAGCCCTGGCGATGGGGGAGATTGCTCGATTAAACGAGGCGATCCGCAAATTCGCTGAATCTCGTTCTGGATCGGTTACCACAATGGGGCGGGAGGAAACCGCCGCGCTGCCACGACGAAGGGTCCGCAAGGGCAGCGATGAGATTTTGGACGAATGCCCGGTCCACGTCGCTAGCCGGTCGCTTTGCAATAGACGATGTTCGACCGTGTCCGTACCATGTCCACCACAGGACACCCTTGTCTTGAAGCAACTGGATCTTCAATCCGCGATCCCCGCCCTTCCAGAACACTGACCACTCCTCGTTTGATGGACCAACGGCGGGATGTTCGGTCGTTAGCGAGGGTATAGCCGTCTTAGCCTCAGCGATGCACGAGTCGACGAGTTCCGCGAGTGCATGCGCGGCTTTGACTTGTTCTGCCCGATTGCGAACGGCCGAGGCCTGCAGTTCCGCTTCGTCAGACTCGATCCGGTCGGAATCCTTTTCGAGATCTCGGAGTCTTTCCTGGAAGTCGCTCATTCAATACTCCAACTAGCCGCTGAAGGTGCCCTTCGGGACGCTCCGAGTCACTGACCCTTGGAACACTCACGCCGTACGAGTGGCTGTAAATCTTTCAGTGATTTGTAGCCGGGGCTTCCCGCCGAGGTTCTACGTGGCTAGTGCCCTGATCCTAGCAATTCGGGCGCATTCCGAATTGAGTGTAATCAATCGAGCACCTACCGGCCGGTATGTGGGAGTCAGTTCGACGTTGATCAGGCGGTCAACTCACTGCAGTAGAACGAAAGGCCCGGGCGTCTGCTCCGGACACGATGTCACGACGATGCGCCGCGCTCCTGCCGGTGGGGTACGATCGTGAGCGGGGTATGGTCCGGTCAGGGCGGGCGACCATGGGGGCAAGGGCAGCGGCAAGGTAAGGAAGAAGGCACCCAAGTCGACAACGCAAGGGAAGCATGGTCTCCGGCCGCACGAGAAGCCCGAACAAGCCGCCACCGCGGCGGCTCCCAAGAAGTCCCGAAAGTGACCGCCACGCCGGAGCACGAGAGCCATTGTCGTTGATCCGATGGGTCTACTCGTCCCGCGCTGGGGACGGCGCCGCCGGCGCGTGCTAACTACCTTGCAATGAAGTTCAGCATCGATGAAAATGGCGCGCGGCGGCGACGGGGGCCTGCAAGCGGGTATACTTCTGGTTGCTGGATAGTTTCGCACGACGACCCATCGGGGTCGGGCATCGCCGCGGCGCTCACGTGCCGCTTCGGATTCCCCTCGTGAACTCGCGCTGACGGAACCACCAAGCCCACGTATGGAGTCAGCGTTGAGTTACGCAGACAAGACTTTGACCTGCCGCGATTGCGGCCAGGCGTTTATTTTCACGAGTGGGGAGCAGGACTTCCACGCGTCGAAGGGGTTCAATAACGAGCCCTCCCGATGTGCCGACTGCCGGGCAGCGAACAAAGCAGCCCGTGGAGACAGCGGCGGCTATAGCTCCGGTGGCTACAGCAGTGGCGGCGCTGGTGGCTACGGCCGCTCCGAGCGCGAAATGTTCTCCGCAACCTGCTCTGACTGCGGAAAAGAAGCGCGTGTGCCGTTCCAGCCCCGCGGTGACAAACCGGTGTACTGTTCCGACTGCTTCTCCAAGCAGCGCGGGAGCTCCTACCGCTAACCCGGTACGACGCGGTGGACATTCGAATGGGCCAGGGAGAACCCTGGCCCATTCGAATGTCCGATCCCGGGAGACTCAAGCTCGCGTTCGAGCGATAGATCGCTGTCACTGGGCAATTCCAAATTAACCCGAAAAGTACAGGCGATTGCCCATAGCCTTGGGCTCGTACTGGACAACGCGCTCAGGCGGGGCGGGACTGATCAACCAAGTCGATGAGGTCCTGCGCATCGGCGGCCAGCTCTCGACGCGGATGATCCCCCTGGGCCTAGCCCTGGTGCGTACGCTCCCCACTCGCGCACGTGATCGATATCGGCGACGTGACGCTATCTGGAGCATGTCAACCTAAGAACTCGGGTTTGCTCGACGTCCTACGTTCGGGTTGTGAATTTAGGGACCACGCACTGGATATACGTCGATTGCCCAACATGATGTAGTGGACTTGAGTTCAATTATTAGTTCATATGGGATGGAGTAGATGTGCTGCCGAAGGAGACGCTTTGAGAGTCAGACCAGGTTGAGCGATTTATGTTGACGTCGACGTGACCACGGACTGGACTGCGGCCGAACCGATCTTACGGAGCGCCGCGGGCAGGTCGGGATCGTGACCCACGGTGTTGTACCGGCACGCCTCCGAGCGCTCCTGGTGGTGCTGGGATGCTTGGTGGCACCGATGCTGATCACGGCTGAGTCCTCGGCACCGCGTGACCTGGCCGGCGATGTCCGGGACCCCCACCGTTCGACTTCGTGTGAATCCAGCGCACAGACCTTCATGTAGTCCCTCGTGGTGTAGTTGGCCTGCTTGGAAGTCTGGATCGAGCGGCACGAGGCCCGGTGGAGTTTTAGATAGCTCGGCGACGGGGTCCGATAACAATTTACGACGAATTCGTTCGCGTACCGTTCGACCCAACGGCGATAGCCGTCTCGTCATCCCGGAAATGCCACTACCACATCCCTACCCTCCATGCTCGACTTGTTGTTCCCATGCCCGTGTGTCCGACGGGTCCTTCCCGCTCCGGCTCCAAGGTGTTGGAAGACCGCAGTCCCCGTTTGCTACCTCACACGGTCACCGTTTGTACCCAATGCCAGCGCGGTCCCGTTGAACCGGTGCGGATCGGGCGGCAGAACATCAAACCGGCGATTCGGGATGTCCGGGCAGTCCAGATCGGGCGGGGCGGCGCGGGGTGCACACCGTCGGATAGGCCGCGTTGCAGATCTGCGCCTCGCGCACGGGCGGGACGGACGCGCGGCGCCGGTGGCACGGACATGGCTCCGCTCAACGGAGCGGTAGACGGTGCAGGCGCCATGCACGCGATCCCCAAGCCGAGCCCCTGATCGCGCGCTGACTGCACGGCCGCGGCGAACCGATCCGCATACCGCGAGTTCAGCTGAATGGTGAGCTGGATCGCGTAGGTTTCGGCGGCCAGATGCTCGTACAGCACCCAGGTGCTCTCGTCCGTATCCTGGAGCCACAGGTACCCAAGCAGTCGGCCGAATCGATCGCGCACGTCCAAGTCCATTTCAAGCTGCGCTGACTTAACCAGTGCCAGCTCGGATGTTCGGGCTGACGATTCAGGACCGAACCATTGGACCGGCTGTTACCAGGGGCGAAACGGAAATGCCGAAGCCGAGGAGCTGGGCCATCGCAGCGCCACTCCGTCTTTCCATCGGGCGTCACGCGGCGGCCAGCCTGACTCTACTGCGCGGCCGGAGCCGCGCCATCCTCCGCACGGTGGGCAGCGCAGTAGCATCGTCGCTGCTCCAATCTGGCCCGCTCGTCCGTTGCGACGGGTCTTGTCAGCGAGCATTCCCAGCGCTATGCTGACTCAACCAGACCGTGCTCGTGGCCAGAGCACGGTCGGGGGAGGGCAAAGGCCGGGGGAATGGGGACCCCTCTCCGGCCTTTCGTGTCCCGAGCGCGCGATCCACGCCTGCGTGCCCCGCTCCGGCGGTTTGCTCTCCGTGAGCCATGGGGCCGCTGCGGGCTCGCGCTCGGCATCTGGACGCCGGCTGATTGCGCCCTCGCTGAGGTGGCGCTTGGACGCCCCACGATGGCGGCAAGTCTGAATGGTCTAGCAGCAACGCCCCTGTTTTACGTGGAAGCGGAAACCGTGGGTTCTACTTCAGCACGCCCGTGAGGGCGGCTACGAGGAACGGGATCAGGAGTCAGTCGGCACGACCCTGGCGGCCGACCGGGATGCCGGAGCCCAGGTTGGCCGAGACCTCGGACGATTGGGCGCGGGGTGGCACATGACCACCCGTCGGCGTTCGCGCGGTCTCGAGTTGAACCGGTGTCAAGACCGGCGCGGCCGCCTCACGGCTCCGGCGGCGGCCCGGCGGGCTCCACGTGAAACTTCGCCGCCAGCCGCAGCATCTTGGGCATGTCCGGCTCCGCCGGCGGGGGAAGCGTCCGCCCCCGCGCCGGCTCGCCTACCTCCGCCGCGAAGCGCTCGAACTGGGCGGGCGATGTGATCTGCAGGAGCCGGGCCGGCGCCGCTTCCGAGACTGCGAAAGTGTGCGGGATGTCGCGCGGGAGCAGGACAAACGTGCCCGGCGCGGCGGACCACGTCCGGTCGCCGCAGGTGACGGTCAACTCGCCCTCCAGCACGTAGAACGCCTCGTCCTCGACCCGGTGGATGTGCGGGGGTGGCGCGAAGCCGGCTGGCGCGAGCTGCTCGAGGAGCGTGAACGCGCCGCGGGTCTGGTCGCCCCCGGCCTTGATTGTCATGAGGGTGCCGAGGAACCAGATCCCCTCGCCCTCCCCTGGTCCGAGCCGGTAGCCGCCCGTGTCGAAGCTCATCGCCGCCTTCTTCCCGCGCGGCCACGCCGCTCGTAGTAGATTCCTCGGGTACCAGACTACCAGGATGTTTCACGTCCTGGTAGAGCGATAATCCGGGAGGCTGACCGCGTCTCGCCTCAGTTTGGACGTCCTGTCCGGTTCCCGAAACCGCCACCCTGGAAATCGTTCGTTCCGATAACGCCCGAGCCTGTTGAAAATTTCGCCCGCGGCATAGTCCACCAATCGAATGAGGCCGAAATAGAGCCCCTGGGAGTCAGTTTCGGGCCCTCGCCGCCCCGGCTTGCAGAGCTATTCCGGTTCATCGTTACCAGACAGAACGGACCAGGTCAGACGGCTCTGCGGCGGATCCGTCTGCTGCCTGGCAGGAGGACTACTCGCTCGCATCTCCATGGGTCTTGACACGCCGCCGGTGCGGTGTCAGGATAGCAGGCACGCTCGTGCGGTCAGTCCCCGAGGAGGCGCTACCATGCTGCGCCGCCGCTTCCGATTCCTGCTGATGACGCTCCTGCTGGCCGCATCCGCGGTCGCGCTACCGCCGGTGGAGACAGCCACGGCGGAAACGCTCACCCTCACCGGCGAGCAGCTCGCTGCCGGTGACCAGTTCCCCGGCTCCACTCTCACTTTCACCTGCTCCGCGTCGGACCCGAACACGGTGACGTTTAGAGCTTCGGGGTTCGCGACCGGCCCCTATCCCGGCACCTTCACGGAGCAGGGCTCTTTGACCCGCGACCCCGCGACCGGCCAATTTACCTTCAACGCGACCTTCGAGATTCGCTCGTTCGGCGGGACCGTCACCGGTACCAAGACCGCTGCGAATTTCGGGATTGGCACCATTGGGTGCCCCGGGCCGCCCATGGTCTATACGGCGGGCGGTCCCGTTGTTGTCAGTTACACCGCCCGGATCGAGACCGCCGACGGCGCCTTCACCGACCAGGGCAGCTCGGGCGTGGGTCTATGCTGGCAATGCGGATTCGCCGATGCCCTCCTGGGCGAAACCTTCATCTCGGAGCAAGCCTGCGCCGTCGAGGCACTCGCGGCGAGCACCGCGTCGGCCGATTCTGACCGGCGGGGTCGGTTGGACCCGGCGCCCTTCCGCCGCCTGCGTGATCAGGTCCTGGCCCGTTCACCCGGCGGGCAGCGCTACGTCCGCCTGTACGAGACCCACAGCCCGGAGATCGTCCGCCTGCTGCTCGCGGATCCGAATCTGCGGACCGAGCTGGTGGACGGGCTGCGGCTGTGGCAGGCCGATCTGACGGCGCTGGCCGACGGGCGCGGCGGCAGTGCGACCATCGATGCCGAGCAGGTGCGGGCGGCCGAGACGGTGCTGGACCGATTGGCGGCGAAGGGTAGTCCGGCGCTGCGACGAGCAATCGAGCAGGAGCGCCGGGCACACCCGCCGGCGGGCTTCGTCGGGATGCCGCTGGATCGGGCACTGGATGAGCTCACCCGCGGCCAAGCGGGGCGCTAAGCCCGAATAAATATCCCCGGCCGCTCGTATGTCACCGTATGCTGTGAGCACCGTCGGTGAGCGGGCCCCTCCCCTCCCGACGGCGTGCCGGGCCGCCGGGGTGGGCACGTCTCCCAACGTCACCCCGGCGGCCCATCGGCCGGTCCCAGTCTACTGCGCCGCCGGGGCCAGCGTCACTTTCCCGGTGGGTCTTGCCCGCATACACGCCTCGCGCTATGATGACATCAATCCGACCGTGCTCGTGGCCACGGGCACGGTCAGGGAAAAGGCCGGAGGAATGGGCACCCCTCTCCGGCCTTTCGTGCACCTGGTGATCGACGCCGCCGCCCGTACTTGGAAGCGCCGCCCTCACTCAGCGGAACAGCTGCTGGACGATCAGTGTCCCGACTGCGGTGAGCGTCCGTCCGCCCGCCCCGACGAGGACGACCGTGGCCGGGTGCCGACCCAGTTCGTCCGCCTCCCCACTGGCGGGCTGGATGGTCGCGGTGAACGACTCCCCGGACCGCGTCGCCCGGAAGTCGATGACCGCCCGGTGAGGCCGGCGATGCCGTCGTGAGTCGGCGCAGCTCGTCTCGGGGTGTTCTTCTGCCACCAGGATCGTGTTCGAGGCGCCATCCTGGACACGCGCCGCACCCTCGACCCGCGCCTGGCCGTCCGCGCCGATGGTGACCTGCGCGTGCAGGTCGAAGTTGTCGGCGGGTCCCACGGAGGGGGAATCGCCAAACCAAACGACAAGCCACTGAGCCTCGGGACGCGGTCCGCGCCCACCATCCGGCGGGTGTCAGGTCCCGTCGTGCTCGGCCGCGGCGCTGGCCGGCAGGAGCGCGAGCATCCCGACCAGGAACACCAGGGCACATGCAGCCCCGTCCGGGGCCACGCCCGGTCCTCCCGCCAGTCTAGCGCCGAGTGGGGTGCCCGGCAAGCCCGGTCCGAGTCAGCGCCTCCCGACCGATCAAGCCTCCGTTGATCGCTCGGGAGGCGCTGACGAGCCTTCAGAAGATGCTCACCGAGGAGTTATCTCCGATTGAGGAGATGTGGGAGCGGCGGAACTGATGGATCGAGACGCCGGGTCCCAACTCAGCACGCTTACGGGTGACGAGACTGGGGCGCTGCTGCGTCCCAAGGACACCAGCACGGACAGACCAGGAATACAATGGCTCTGATCATCACCAGGAAACGCGAAAGGAGCTCCTAATGGCCCAAGCATGGCCACCGAAAATCGGCGATGCAGTACGCGTGAAACGATTTCGGAATGAATACCGTGGTGGAACATCACAGGCGGGCGGGCCGATCGTGAGCATTGAAGGCACGGGAGATTCCGCAGTCTATGCAGTGAACTGCCGCACATTCCGCTACATCGATATGGACGGCCAGATAAAGAACACGGCACTCGAGCCGCTGCGATGTTCGCTAGCTGATATCGAGCCGATTGACTAGCACGTTCAGGATCAAGAAGGCGCGCGAGACGCTCGCGCGCCTTTACACTTCGGCACCAACAACCTGAGGCCCCGCGCCTCCAGCCTCCGTCCGGGGCCGCGGCGACGCCGGACACGAGGGAGTCTGGGCGGAACCGCGAGTACGTGGCGTCGAATTGTTCGATCCGCTCGAGAATGTGCTGCTGCATCTGGCGGCCCAACGGCTCGTGGGTCTCGATCTCCCATTGGGTTCCCATGGCCTCGAACGTGAACACGCGCGTGCTCATGCTGGCGTCTACCGCGCGGGAGCCTCCGGCGATCGCCACTTCAGCTGGCCCCATAGGTGATCCGATAGACCGCGCCGCCATCGTCGTCGGAGACGAGCAGGGCGCCGTCGGGCGCGACCAGCACGTCGACCGGCCGGCCCCAGACGCTGCCACGGTTCCCCTCGTGTGCCATCCAGCCGGTCGCGAAGTCCTCGGCCGGCCCCGCGTTGCCGCCATCGAAGGGGATCCGGATGACCTTGTAACCAACCGGCACCGAGCGGTTCCACGAGCCGTGCAGCGCCACGAAGAGGTTGCCGCGGACTCCATTGGGGAAGCTGGTGCCGTCGTAGAAGCGGAGTCCGAGCGGCGCGCTGTGCGCCTGGAAGGTCACCGCCGGTGGGTCGACTGTTGCACAGGCGTCCGGTCTGCCCAACTGGGGGTCGGGCTGCAGACCGCCAGGGACCGGATTGCATCTCGGCCAGCCGGCGTCGCCGCCGTCCCGCACCCGGTAGACCGTCTCAAAAGGCACGTCGTCACCGAGCTGGTCGCGGCCGTTGTTGGTCGCCCACAGCTCGTCTGTACCGGGCCGCCAGACGAAGCCCACCGCGTTCCGCAGGCCGCGCATGAAGATACGGCCGTCGGAGCCGTTGGCGTTGTAGACCGAGATCGCCGCGCGTCGCGCGTCGCTCTCCTCGCAGACATTGCAGCTCGAGCCGACCGCGACGAAGAGCCTGCCGTCCGGGCCCAAACCAATGGTGCGGGTGCGGTGGCCGCCTCCGCTCGGGAGCTCGGGGACGACTGGCTCCGGACTGCCCTGGCGCGCGCCGTCCGGGCCGATCCTGAAGCGGACGACGCGGTTCGTCTCGCCGACGTAGAGGTAGTCCTCGTGGAAGGCGAGGCCGTGGGGTTGGCGCAGCCCGTCGGCCCAGACCTGAATCTCGTCGGCCACGCCGTCACTGTTGCGGTCGGGTAAAGCATAGATCTGGCCGTCGGTCATGCCAGTCGCGAAGACCGTACTGCCCGGGCCGATCGCCATGAAGCGCGGGCCGCTGAGGCCAGCGGCGAACACGTTCGCTTTGAAGTCCGCCGGTAGCGTCAGCGTGCGGGGCTCGGCCAGCCGCCCGCTCCGGAACTGAGGCGCGACGTCGAGCGGCACCGGCCCCTGCGCACCGAGCGGGGCCGGCTCGGACGGCGCGCTCGGTGCCAACCCGATGCTCGGTTTCGCGTCAGCAGCCGGCCCAGTCGGCTGCACCTGGTCAGCCACGACTGGCGTTGCGGGGATGGCGGTAGGAGCTACCGTACGGTGGCCGCGACGGTCGAGACGGCCACGGTGGGCGGCGCGGCAACCTGACTGCCAGGCGACGCGCAAGCAACGGCTCCCGCCACCCCAGCGAAGAGGCCAATGGTTACGATCCGCATGGTCAAGGTGTTCATAATTTCCTCCTGATGAAGGGGAGTGATATCCGCCCACCAACGGTGTATCCTCGAATGACAATTCGAGATTAGCCTCGACGGACATCATTGCGCCCGGCCGCGAGGGCAGCCGGGGACCCGAGGTTGGTCAAGCCGGGCTGCACCCCGAAAATTCCTCAA
Source organism: uncultured Chloroflexia bacterium (assembly GCA_963765765.1). Lineage (GTDB taxonomy): Bacteria > Chloroflexota > UBA6077 > UBA6077 > JACCZL01 > CAVXYC01. Next base: position 143,213 of record CAVXYC010000010.1, read on the forward strand.
TCCGGGACACCAGCGAATCCGTCCGGAACCGCGAGTACGTGGCGTCGAAGACTGCGATTCGTTCGAGGATGGGCTGTTCCAAGCGACTGCCCACCGGCTCGTGGCTTTCGATTTCCCAGTGGGTGCCGATAGCCTGAAACTTGAACGTGACATGGGGACGTTGTCTTCTGCTGCGCGGGCCGGCGTGGGTTAGATGCGCTGTGGCAGACGGCGCTGTTTGGCATACGCGATGACAGGCTTCCGAAGGTGTTACAGGAACCAAGACAGCCACCTTAGCGCAGACTCCTGCATTTGAGTTTCTTGAATAGCCGCGATACGGATGCTGGAAGCTTGGGGCGCGGTCTAGTCGCCACATTCGGTCAGGGTCGCCACACCGCGCGGAGCCCGGCCGCCCTGGATGGATCGATGGCGAGAGCGGTTCATCGGAACGCGAGCCGTATCACGACAGTCTAGGCTCCAGACCTTTTGCTTGCAGTACGGGCACGACCGTCTCGCTCGTAAGAAATTGGATCAATGCTCTAGCCGCATCCGGTTCTTTTGCGCTCGTCCCGACGCCAGCCACAACGGTCACATGGTGCTGGATCTCCGGTGGGAGGGGGCCAACCAGCTCTACGCCACCGACGGGCAGTATGTCGCTGATGACGGAGAGGCCGAGCTCGACATCACCCGCAGCAACAGCACGCGGGTTTTGCCCGCCACCGCCCCATCAGCTTTGTCTTAGCCCGCATCTCCTCAGCGATTCCGAGCCGCTCCATGAGGCTCGCGAGATAGATTCCGCCTCGACTGTCCTTCGTATAGCTGATTGACGTGGCCTGAAGGAGCGCATTTCTAAATGCCTCAACTGAGCTAATGTCCGGTTGCGGAGCGCCGGCACGCGCGGCAACGCCGATGCTCATGCGGGCTACGTTCATGCGCGTTGATGGGTCGATTTTGTGCAAGGTACTGAGATGGTCGATTTCTTCAGATGCGAAGAGGGCAACGTCGAAATCACCACGATCAATTAGTTCCTTCAACTGGGTGGGCAGCCCGAAGATCTGGACGAGCGTATGGATCGCTGTCCGTTCGAACTCGGGTCCGAGCGCCTCCATCGCTGCACGCATACCGGGAATGCACAACACCCTAACTTCAGCGATCTTCACGGTGAACTCCTTGAGTCGAACCGACCATAGAGGGCTGCACCAACTGTCCCATTGTCTCAACGGCTCTAATGGAACGGATCTCGCGCGGATCAACGGTCTGACTAGCGATGGCGTTGACGGGCCAAAGCAGCGCGCAGGCGATGAACAGGATGGCCGCAGTTGCCCGGTGCATGACAGGCCACACACCAAGTAAGAGGTTGACGCGTCTACAAAACGTAACAGCCCCTCGAACTACGGGCCCCGCCCGGCGCGATCGGTTTGGGGTAGTCTACGATGCGAGCAGTGCCGGGGTAGAGAACGGTTGACCGCACAATGCCCGCGCCCCCAGTAAACTGCGCCGGCCATCGCGGTCAGTTCCTCCGTTCCGAGGCTGCCTCTAGCTCCTCCAGGTGCCCCAACAGCATCGTGTGCAGTTCCTTAGCGAGCTCGCGCGAGATGTTCGGTGGCTCGATCGGTTCGCGTTGTGTCCCAGGCGGCAACGCGGCTGCAGCGTCGCACTCGGCCCAGCGGTCGAGCACTTCCGCGGTCATCTTAGGTCGGGCCAGCTACAGAAGCGTATCGCGTGTCACTTCGTGGCCGAGCGGTGTATCCTGTGGAAGCGGATTACGTGGTACGAGGATCTATTGATGAAGCATGTTATGGCGATACTAGCGGGATTTCTCGGCCTGCTGGTCGTCGTGACGCCGGTTTCGGCACACCACAGGGGCGATCACGAGGGTGGTCCGCCGAACGAATCGGCGTCGCAGGCGCAATCTAACAAGCAGAACAAGGACGATAAGCAGAATAAGAACGACACTGAGGATCAAGACGAGAAGAAACAGGGCGAGGACGGGGAGAACTCGGGCTTGCACCTCGGTCAACTTGTGCGCAATCTCGATGATTCGCCCAACGCGCTGGCGTCGGAGTTTCGTAACTGCGCCGAGGAGGACAACCTGCGCGACATGAATCGGGGCGAGATCAAGCGCCTGGCCCGCGCCGCCGGTCTCGGCCCGCAGAACCTCGAGAATCGGCTTGACTCGGACGATCTGGACGATCTAGAGGAGTCCCTGGATAACCGTCTCGAGGCAAACGACATCAGGGGTCTCAGCGTTGGCAAGCTTTTGCAGGCCGCGCACGCCTGCGGGATAACAACCAGCGAGCTGGCCGACGAGCTGCGTGAGGATCAAGAGTAGCTCAGGACCCGAAAGGGCGGCAGGAGAAAGAGCCTCGGGTCGATGCCCCGAGGCTCTTTCATTGAGTGAGATACGTCGTTCGCGTATAGGCGCCCGAGTCTTTGCTCTTTCGGAAGAGATCTCGTTGGCACCTCCGTTCACGATCGAGTCGGCGCATATCAACGCCGCCGGCTGGGAAGTGACCGGAAGTCAGTACTCGCCGCGGATCGCATTCGCCCTCCGCCGACCTCGCCGGAGGGGTTGGGTGGAACGCCTGCACGGGCTCACAACAGCACCAGCCTGAATGCTCATGATGAACTCGATGGAGTGGGCATTCCTGGTGGTGCTGCTCCGGCTGGTCGAGCGCTTCGTGCTGGGCGACTGACACCGTCTTCACCCGTTGCGGGTACTCGCAGGCATGGCATGGGCTTTGCCGGTGGAGGTAGTGGTGTAGAGACCGTCAGGAACCTGGCGCGCCTCCAACGAGCAGGACACCTGAGGACTGCTGCGCCGCCCTCTCTGCGAGTGCCCCTGGCCGATCTGGGTTGGGGGCTTCTTCCTGCTCGGCTCAGCGTCGAGGCTAGTTGCAGCTCGCCACCTGAACCGACTGATCAACGATCCGGACATCCCGACCGGTGCTTCGCTCGCGGAACGTCACCCAGCCCGGGCCGCCGCTGTGGAACATGCCCCGGAGTGTCGCCCCGCTCTCCGTCGTGTCGCTGAACTTCCCTCCCGTACTCGTCAGCAGCAGCTCATCAGCGGCCGCCCCCGAGATGTCGAACGGCGAGACCAGCCGCCACGCACCGATCTCGAGATCGATGTAGAAGGTGCCGGTCGTGGCCTCGAAGTAGGCGCAGGCGGCCTCGGCCGATCCCGCCGTCATCGGCAGAAATGTCGCGGCCGCTACGACGGCGAGGACACTGACAAGCTTCCGCACATCCCTGGGCGCATCGCGGTTGAGAATCATTGGTTGGGACTCCTCTTATTAACTACCCAATCATCACCTGATGGTACCGCCAGCAGATCATCGTGCAATGTCTCGCCCAAAGATCCTTCCGCGGGTAAACCACTCACGCTGCGCAGTTAGCCATCAGATTCGCCGCGACGGCGCGCTGGTGCGGTGCGGGGTAGCGAGTTTAGGCCCAGAAGCCACCGGTTTCCCGTCCATGAAGAAGGGCACAAACCCCCATTTCACGATCCGCAGCTCACGAGTGTCATTGGTGTGCTGCACCACAATGGGGATGTCCTGAGAGGGCGCCACAGTCGAAGCGGGGCGTCACGTCCGTCTCGGCGAACTCTTCCAGGCCAAACCGCCGCATCAGGGGACTGGGATCACCTAGCGTGTAGCGTCCACACATACTCCCAATGCTCAGTTCCTAGACCCCGTTAGCCGTGACGGTTCAGAAAGCTTCGGCGGTTGCCGATGCATTTTAAAGTGACCGTCAGGCGACATGTCTGGATATCTCGCAAGAAGGGCATCGACCCTCAGTTCACTCTTTCGCCCGCTTGAATACAGCCCGGTAGACCCGGACACGCGAGCCCAAGGCGTCCCCATAGGTGACGCTCTCCCGGTCGGTAAACGAGTGTTCCGGGCTCAACGAAACCGTCTCCCATCCATCAGCCCCCTTTCCTTGCAGAATCTCTACAAGTTCGCGTGGCTGACCTTGAGGTCTGGCCGCTCGTCTTGGGCGCACTGTCCCCGCCATCGGCGCAGCTCCCACCGCCGCGAGTCCCAGGGCCACCAGGCTGCGACTCCATCGTCCGGTCATCAGACACCTCCGCACCACTCGCTCGGTCCCGAACCGGCGGTTTATGAGTCGATCGCACGGTCTGGCGCGTCGGGCGAGCCACCCGGGGCGGTGCACTGGCGCGGAGTATCGGGTGGCCAGTGTACCGCTTCTCCTGATGTCCTGCGCATTGCCACCCGATGCGGCCACGTGGCGACCCACTTGACGATGGAAGCAAGCGTCAGACTCTGACCTTTCGTGCAGCTAGCCGCGACCTCAGCTCGATTCGATGCGCTCCGCAACAGGGGTCTCTGGAATCCCGTGATCCCGCATGAGCAGGCTCACGTCTTTCCAGCCGAATTGCTTGATGCCGGCGTCCAGGCGCTCCATGGCGTCGATCAGCGCCAGCTTGTGCACCTGGTCCAGCCCGTCCGCCCACTCCGGCAGGTCGGGACGCACGCCGCGCATGTGCGACCTCCCCCGCAGAATGGCCCGGCCGCGGGACAACGTTGCCGCCGGGACCGCTCCTGGACAGCGCGCCTCGATCTCCCTATCATGCCGTGGCGACACAGCACCTCCCGCTTGACGAATTCCTGTTCGAAGTACGGGGTGAACTAAAGGATTGCCATGGGATCAGGCGACGAGCCGGGCCGTGCAAGCGAGACCCGGCTCGACAACAGGGGACTAGATCAGGGGCGCGGCCGGGCCAGGCTCTGGCTTTCGGGCGGGGTACTGGCGCTCATCGTCGTAGGCAGCATCGTCGCTTCCGCGCCCCCGGGCCGGCCCACCGAGGAGTATAGGGCGACAACCAGCGAGCCAACGCTGCACCAGCTGGCGTTGCTGGCGGCCGAAGTAAGCACGCCCATCCCGTCGACCATTGCGATGGGCCTGAACGCCCAGGCTCGAGGCTGCTCCTTCGTACTCGGTTTCGCCGAGCTACGGCAAATGATCGGTCCGGCCGTCGTGGGAGACTGCCTGGAGGACCAGAGCGACGGTGAGAACGGCGACGCGGTCCAGCGGACAACGAACGGCTTGCTGGTCTGGCGCAAGGCGGATAACCGGGCAGCTTTCACTGACGGAGCAACGACCTGGATCGACGGCCCCTATGGCCTCCAGAAGCGGGCGAGCGACCAACGGCTGGCCTGGGAAGAGGCTCTGCCGGGCGCGGTCCTACCCGGGCGACGGATCGTGTCGTACTACGGCAACCCGCTCTCGGCCGCGATGGGTATCCTTGGAGAGCTGCCGCCCCAACAGATGATGGCGCGCCTGCGCCAGCAGGCCGCGGCGTACGCCGCGGCCGACCCACTACGGCCGGTCCAGCCGGCCGTTGAGCTTGTCGCGATCGTGGCTCAGGAAGGGCCAGGAGCCGACGGGATGTACCGCCTGCAGATGGACACCGAGCTCATCGAAGAGGTCGCGCAGTGGGCAGAGCAAAATGACTTCCTGCTAATCCTGGACGTACAGCCGGGGCGCAGCTCGGTTGCGGCCGAAGTGCGGGCGATGCTGCCGTTTCTGAAGCGCCCTTTCGTGCACCTGGCGCTGGACCCCGAGTTCGCGATGGCCACGAACCAGCGGCCCGGCCAGGCGATCGGAAGCATCGACGCGGCGGCGATCAACGACACCATCCGGATCCTTGGCCAGTTGGTGACGGCCGAGCAGCTGCCCCCCAAGCTGCTGATCGTGCACCGCTTCACCGAAAACATGGTGACCAACTACGACAAGATCCAGCTCGACCCGCGGGTGCAGGTGGCGATCGTAATGGATGGCTTCGGCTCACCCGCGGCAAAGATTGGCAGGCACCGGGAACTTGTGCGCGACCAGCCGGTGCAATTCGGCGGCTTCAAGTTGTTCTACCGTCAGGACGTACCGGTCATTACGCCGGACGAGGTGATCAAGCTGGATCCCTCACCGGATATCGTGATCTACCAGTAACAAACGGCGCCATCGCGAATGAGCCTGCGGACGCGCTCCGTGCCAGGTCGATCGAGGCTGTAGCCGCTCGCGGTATCGCGGATTGCTTCCACCACAGGCGGCTTCCCTACGCGCCGACCGCCACACTGACCATTGTGTACGATGAGCAAACGCTAGTACCGGTAGCGGCCATCCCCTTCGAGGAAGACCCCAATTTGCCAGCGTGTCCACCTGGTCCAGTCCGTCTACCCACTCCGGGAGGTCAGGACGCACGCTACACATATGTGACCTTCCGCGCCCAATGGCCTCACGGAGCGCCTCGCCGAAGGTCGGGCCAGGCTGGCCACGGCGGTATCTCGGGCGGCATGAGCACTTCGCACGGCATCCAGGAGCAAGGTGCATTCCGACGTCGTGAGGGCAACTCCTGGAGCGCCTCGTGGATGAGTCGGCGGTAGCGCGCCGCTCGCGCCTGCTCAGTCCTGCGCCTACGCGAGCTTGTTGTTTTTGGGTCCACGGTGGGAGGAATCGCGCGGCCGCGCCTCATCCATCATCCCGATGACTATTACGCCAGCACCAGCGCCGCATTACCAGGACATCTCCGTTCGCCGTCACGCTGGAGCTGCGTCCGGGCCGGAGTCGCACGCTGTCGCTCGATCCCGAGCCGCAGTCGGAACTGGTACGCTCTCCAGCGCCCGCAGGGTGCGGCGTGTACGCCGCGATGGACTTGGTAGGCAAATGTGCCACGACGGCGTTCGCAGGAGCCGCCGTGGCGCCGCGGAGGACTCGTGGATGACTCGAGGCGGACGCTACCGGGCGTAACCGTCGAGCGACCAGCCTCGCTCGGGACCCAGAGCGGGGCGGTCCCGGCCTGGGTGTTCGTGCTGGTGGTTACCCTGCCGGTCGCGGTCGGCTGGTTCGTTGCTCTGTCCCTCGATCTCTCCTGGGTCCGTGCGTCGGCCGGAGCGCGGGTCGCGACCGCGCGCGGGCCCGTCGCGAGCGACCGCGGCACCAACGTGCCTGACGCGCCGACCGCCGCGGCGCCGGAGGCGGACGCTCGGCCGGCGCCGGGCCCCGGTGAGGCTGCCCGGGTGGCGCACACGGACGGGCAGGGCGTGGTGCTCCGCACCGCGCCGCGCGAGGACGCCCGGGTGCCGCGCGGCCTGCTCGAGGGGGCCCGGGTGACCGTGCTCGAGCGGCCTGACGGCGAGTGGGCGCATGTGCGCGGTGAGACCGGGCTGGAAGGATGGGTACCGATCGAGTTCCTTGCGGCGCTCCGACTGAATGGCCCGTGCACCATTGGGATCCTTGGACGCCACGTCGGAATACCCATGCCCGTATATGCTAGGCGTCTCTAGGGACTTTCGCCTCCCTAGCGATTGGCCGGGATTCCGCCTGCAGTCGCTATCCGGGAATTCCAGAAGCGTCGCGGCCAGCTATCGCGCGATCAGCCCACACAGGCTGATAGCGGCGATCGTGCCTACGGGTCGAAGTGATGAATTCGATCACGGCTGGGTCCAGCATTGCCGAAAGCGAACGTCGACCACCTGATCGTAGGGCACCGGACCGGGCAGGTAGCCAATGGCCTGGGCGAATGCGTTCATGGTGGCAACGGCTTCCTCGGTGATGACGGGATCGTAAAATCCGACATCGCGCTGGATCGTCCGCACTATAAGCTCCGCCGCATCCGGCGGAAACTTGCCCTGCCCGATCTTCTGCGCGAGGGACGGATCGGCGCGCAGCATGCGTTGTGCCTTGACGATGGCTCGCACGGCGGTCTCGACGCCAGCCGAGTTGCTTTCGAGATAGGTATCGGTCGTTGCCAATGCGGCAAAGGAGAAATGGCGCACGTCGGCGGGATCGTCGCCGCGCCGGACGTCGATGAGGACCTTTCCGGCGCCGCTGTCGACGACGGTTTCAGCACCCAGGGCGTTCGCCCAGAAGCCATCGATCTGCCCGGCTTCCAGCGCACGCGCAGCAGCTACCCCGAACGACACATCGCGGCCGCGCGTTGCGACCAGGTCCACCACGATCTCGAAGTCGCGGCCCGGTAGGATGCCGGCGCGGATGGCCATCTGCTCCAGTGCTGCAACGGGTCCCTCGGCGGCGGCCAGGCGCAGACCCTTGATCGCGCTGAGGTCGCCCTGCTTCGCGGCAAGGTCGGCGCGCACGACCAGCAGCCAGGGCGTTCCCTGCGAGAGCGCGACGACGAGCTTGGCACCGTTCCATCCCGGGAATTCCTTCAGAATCCAGTGGACGGCACCCATGGCGAGCAGATCGACGTCACCACTGCGCAGTGCCTGCACGCCCGTCGGCCGCAATTCGATCGAGACATCAAGTCCCTCGGCCTTGAACAGTCCCAATTCATCGGCGGCCAGCAGGGGAAAGCAGGTGTTGCTGATAAGGTCGACCGTAGCAATGCGCATGGTTGGTCTCGTTCCTTGCAGCGCGTCTCCGGGTCCAGGAACCATAGGAAAGTAGCGACTTCAGATCCCTACCGCCACTTCGCTATAGGTCTCCATCTGCGTCGCAACCTGGTTTTCGCCCGGCTTACCCGAGTCAATCGGGTGCCAGCATCTGCACTTCGTAAGCGTCGTCGCCTGGCCCATACGGACTATTGTTCGTGGCCGCGCACGAAGTGAGCAGCTTCCTGTTCTCTCTCGACGACCACCTCGATGATGTCGTGGACCAGCCGGACGTCGCCTACCCTCTTGCCTTCGCGGGCCAGTTCCTCGATCCAATCGGACCGGTGCTCGCGGAGATGATCGAGTACCCGGAGTTTCACGTTGGGGGCGACGGTGACGGAGTCCATCCGGACGCTGCCCACGGACTGGCCCGGATGCTCGCCGAGGCTGAGCGGATCATCGTACATGTCCTCGTACCCGCTCGGCTGCTCCGTGCGAGCCGAGCGGCGCTGAAGGAACTCCAGAAAGTGCGGAAAAGGCATCAGTAACGCAGTGATACTCCCGAGCACACCTGTCGCGCCAGGGCCCGGCGCACAAAAGACAAGGGGCCAAGACCATGCTCGGCCTGCTCGGTACGGGTGATGCCTCCGAGCGCCATCACCAACGTTTCGCTCGGCTGAACCGTTCCCCACCATTACAGACCGGCCTTCGGTGATCCGGACGACATCCAAATCGAGCTGTTCGCGCCGCCCAGTCGTCGAGCCGGGGTATGCAGCCACGCTTCAGACCCGGCGGACGATGACCAAGTCTCCGTCCGCCGAGCGCTGGCACACGCATTCTGCGGATGAACTATCCCGGCTCATACAGGGGCACTGCGAGCTCGCTCTGTGGCTGTCGTGAGCGTTAGCGGCTCCAGAATCGCCACCGACGGCGCCGCAGTGTCTGCTGCTCTGCTGATGCGGGAGTTCCTTCAACGAGCGTGCCTTGGCCCGCCAGCGCGTCCAGCACCGTCGACGGCAGGGCGCCTGCGTCGTCGAGCGCCCGTTGATACCATTCCTCACGCTGCGGGCTCGTCTGACGTCGGTTCTTCAGCACACGGATCGTCTCCATCAGCGCCTCCACCGTATCCGAACTCGCCTCACGGTAAGGCGAGTTCTCGGGTGCGATACCTTCGTGCGACCGCACATCGTCGGGTGGCTCCACCAGGAGCCGGAAGCCTCGCGGCGTCCGTGCCGGCTGTTATTGCAAGAACCCGGCCTTACCACGCCGTTTGACCGTCACGCGGGATCGTGCCAGAAGTCAGCCACGCGGACACGCGCGCGATGGTCACAACCAAGTCACTTCTTCCGCCCAATGTGGGGAGACACACGCGTGCACACGGCAAAAGACGCCCGATGTGGGCCTCGTGGGTATCGATAGAAGGCGCTATCGTCGAACTCATTCGTCCAGGCATCCGTCTAGCGCTCGTTCTCGGGCTGCCTGTAATTGGCGAAGAGCCAACCAACCCTCACTGACGTAATCGCCGCTGTGGCGTCACGGAAGGGCGGCTGCGTCACCGTGACCGAGGTGTACGTTGTGGAGCCCACCACACAGCGCGTCCGGTTCCACGTGCACACGGATCCGCTCAGCAGCGGCAGCCTGATCTGGACCGCCAGCGCTCACCGGTTCACCCTTGGTGAGGAGACCGCGTGAGAGCAAAACCCCCGCCGCCTCGAAGACTAACGACGGAGACTGCCGTGTTCTGCGCTCCGAGCACTCCAGGGTCAGCGATCACTGACCCAACGATGCAAGCCACTCATCTCGGAGCGCGGTCACCTTCCCGTAGAGCACGGCCTCGGCCTCACACGCAGCCCTGAGTGCCTCCGAGCGAATGCCGGATTCTGGGCGTACATCCGCGGGGACGCCGCGCTCCATGTCTTGACAATGATCCGCGGCCATCGTCCACTCGCTGACCGCCGCCAGCAGCTCGGAATGGATTCCCTCTGACGTTCGCATGCGTGCTCCTCTTCCTCGTTGTCACCGTTGTCCGTTCGCTCCCCTATCGCCCCGAACGCTTCGCGGCACCGACGAAGCATCGAACGCCCTACCGACGGGTCCGAAGGCCGGTGCTCTTTCGGCGCACGAGGGGGACTGAATTTCGACGCTCAAGCCTCATGCTACCGGCCACCGCCCGTCTGGTCTTCGTACCCGGGGCCCAGGGCTTCTGAACACCATTCCGAACAACCGTCGTGATTCGGACCGATTACCCGGTCTGTGCTTTGACGAGTTAACCTGGTCCGCTCACGCGAGCTTTCGGGCGCTCGGCGGTGCGGCGGGTGGAGATCACCTCGACGGGGAGCTGCGGCTTGAACAGGACGTCTCTGCCGCTCGCAGGTGCCTCATGGCGACGATATAGAGTACTTCGCAGACTGTTTGCTATGCGTTCCATACGGGCGGTTTTTCCCGGGTCAGTACGCTCCTCCGAAGCGAGCGTACTGATCGAACGCTGCGGCGTTGCGGCTTCCCTACCAGCCGCTAGACGCGCCCCCGCCCGCCGACGCCACGGAGCACGTTACCAAGGACCACCACCACTGCTAGGACCAGCAGCAGGTGCATGATGTCACCCAGATGCGCAAAGAAGTATCCGATGAGCCACAGTGTCGCGAGTACCGCTGCAATTATCCAGAGCATTTGTCAATTCCTCCAGGTGATTCCTCAGTACACCGATACCCGACCGCAGTGCAGGCCTTGGGCCGCGGTACGCCAGGCAGATCACCCTCCGGGGAGGTAGGTCTATAGCGATGCTCGTCGTGGCCAAGATTCAGCGGATCGATGCGGCAGCCTCTTGCCGATCAGTCCGCCGCTATCCCACAGCGGGGCCTTGATAGATGGCATGATGGCTTGCGACGCTGTGGAGATTAGCCGATTGCCCGAGCAGCAGCTGGGACTCGGCGAGGGCGGCCGGGAAATCGTAGGTCGCGTCAATTGGGCCGGATCTGTCAAAAGTGACTGGCTAGCGGGATTCGAGAACTGGCGTAGGCCGAACACCTTCACACCGCGCGCACAACGTGGCGGCGTACTTGATCGATAGCGGGCGGATGGAGTCGTACGAGACCGCTTAGCCAGGGCGACCATTAGGCGGAGTTGATCGGCAGAATCAGCTCTGCGCCCTCATTCGCAGCGGTGTTCACCCTGGTACTGACGGGTGTGGCGATCATGGCATCGGCCGGGTACGGCGTGAGCGAGCGTGAGCGCCTCCGAGGTGTCGGTCATCTTCGGATCGAGCCACACGTCTTCCAGGGCCGGGAGGAGGATCGCCGGCATGCGGTTGTGGATGGACGCCATCAGCTCGTTGGGCGTGGTGGTGATGATGGCGGCCGTCCCGCCCGGATTCGATGCCGTCGGCAACGTGTAGATCCCCGCAAATCCGAACAGGCTCGTGTCCTGGAGCTGGACGTACATGGGCTGCTTGGTCTTCGTGTCGGGATCGATCATCTTCCACTCGTAGAAGCCATCCGCGGGGATGATGCAGCGGTACTTGGCCACGCTCGACCGGAACATGCCGCTGGTGGCGAGCGTCTCGGCGCGAGCATTGATGGGCGGTGGGCGCTTGCCCGGTTTCCCGTCCATGAAGAAGGGCACAAAGCCCCACTTCGCCATCCGCAGCTCACGAGCTCCATTCGAGTGCTGCACCGCTATGGGGATGTCCTGACTGGGTGCCACGTTGAAGCGGGGCGTGATCGTCCGTCTCGGCAAACTCTTCGAGGCCGAACCGCCGCTTCAATGGGCTGGGATCAGCCAGCGTGTAGCGTCCACACATACAGCACAATTTTACCGACTACCTACGTGCCGAGCTGATGCTTCCCCACGTCCCAGGTCCTCGGCTCCGACAACTGTCGGCCATCCGACAGTCTAGATATCGGGTCGGAGACAGCGCGGACCCCACTCGCGAGGGATGATCACTGTAGAAACGTCATACCCAAGGAGAGCCCGCTTATGACCACACACACCATCGCGACGAACGCACGCTACGGATACGGACTAATCGCTCTCTTCAATGCGCTGGTGCTCTGCATCGCGTTGCTTCAGGCGTCGACCGGCTCCGCCGAGGAGAAGGATGAGAGGGCGTTCGCGGCGACAACCCCGACACCATCCGCAACCGTCGGGCTCAATTACTCCAAGGTCGTGATGGAATACGCCCGATAGCGTCGGCCAGGGTCTCCGCGTATCCCCCATCCAGGAGATCGCCTGACCCCAGCAGCTCCGCCCACGGAATCAAGAGCCGACAGTGGACCTGTCACCGGGCGGGCTGGATTGCCTGAACGAAGGAGCCCGTTCGGGCCATGCCGAATCGCACAAGTTCGCCCCATCTCGTCAGGATTGCATTAATGGACGCTCAGTGAACGGGTGCGGATGTGCTACGCTGACCGGGTAGCCGAGCGGACCCGCTTAACCACAACAGGCCCGCTGACTATGGAGACCCTGGCCGTTGGACTTGCTGCAAAGCAGGCCACAAAGACCAGGGTTTTGTTTTGCCCGTCATTAGCCTTTCTGGCTGGATCACCTGGTTGGCGTCGAACCGAACCACGCGCATTGCTCACGGGCGCCGCGAGCAGGTTCTAGGACACCACCCCGCCGAGGCCGTTTCTCGTGCTGCTGTGAGGCGGTTCTAGGGGCATACCGTTGCACGTACGGTCCGCATACAGGCATTTCCCATCCTGTTACTGTGTGCGGACATGCATTAATACCTGTATGGTGTATATGCATTCCTCCATAGTGCGAGAAGGCGTTGACCCCGCGATGGAAGGGGGTAAGTCCGTTGGACACTTCTCAGCGCACTGACAAAGATCTCGTAGAACGTCTGACTGCCCGCGAGATCGAGGTGCTGCGTCTCGTGGCGGAAGGGTGCGATAACCAGACGATCGCGACCCTCCTCGTGCTCGATCGGGCCACCATTCGCAACACACGTCGAGGCGGTGCTCACCAAACTTGACGCGCCTTCGCGGCTGCACGCGGTAGCACGAGCGGTGCGATTGGGACTCTGCGGCTAAACGAGCTCGGGGGCGGACTGTCGGGTGAATATCGGGCTCACTGAATCCAGTTCAGTGAGCGCCTTGACTCGCACGCTCGGTCCAGTCCAGGTGCCTTACTGCTCTCGTCGAGGCAGCCGGTTCGCGGTCCGCCAGTTGAGCACGAAGCCAGCGGAACATCGCGGCCCCATCGCCGTCCGTATGTCCGGCAGCCCGATACTCCGCTCGAGGCGGTCAATGATGGGAGCCGCGGCCAATCGCAGCTCTGCGAAGGCCTCGTCCGACGGGCTCCGCTCAACGGTGTGAAGCGCCACCCGGAATCGCCCGAGCAGAGCGTCTCGGTCCTGATCGTTCGTCCTATGAGGGCTCATTGTTTCACACATCTGCAAGTAACTCCGGTAGCCTCTAACTCGTCCACATCCGCCACCCGACCCACACCGCAGGCTGCGCTGTTCCTCCAGTATTCTGCAAAAAGTGGCGGCTGAGATAGATGCACCGTGACATAAAAATGCACGCAGATAGGCACCAATTTCGTTGAGTAGAGGTCGAGGACACCATCCCGCCCCCACCGCGAGCGTCGAAAGAGCGCCACGCTCGTGACGAGCAACCGTGGCGCTCTTGGCTAAAGAGCGGTACCCCCGTCGTCCCCGAAGCCAGGGGTACCACTCTTTAGCCAGACGCTCATGGAGCATCCCCCGTTCCTATTCCAGGATCGCTTCAGCGCCAGCGTCCTGCGAACCAGTCACCAACCTGAAGGGGCAGCCAGCCCACTACCCAGCCCTGCTGAGGGCCCATTCTCGTCCCGCTGTGACAAAGATGCACGGTCTGGTGGTGTATTTCGCGTAGCGGCGTGGGTGGTCCATTGCGTTCAATAGGGATAGTGAGGCAGCGATGGACATCGAACAAAGACTCGGACGGCTGGAACGCGAGAACAAGCGGCTAAAGGTCTTTGGCATCCTGATGACGGCGAGGCCCCTGCGTGCCATGGTCATCATGTCTGACATTCGATGGGTGTGTGCGTCCCGATCCGCCGCAGACTTCATTCAGCGCGCGAACCAGCGTTTGACGCGTGTTCCCACGGCCCCAGCGTTCCTCGGCCTGCTGTGAGCCTGGATTGCGTCTCCTGGCTCTCACGTCGCGTGTGCGCGTCCTGTCCGTCTAGCGCATAGCGGAGGCGGTTATGGATCTGGAGCAGCGAGTGGCCCGGCTCGAGCGGGAGAATCGACGGTTGAAGGTTATTGACATCGTGATGATGGCGACCGTGATACGGCCATCATGCCTGGCCCAGCCAGGCATCCGATCTACTGGGGTTCGTCCTCGGCGACCAGGCGGTCAATGCGGTCGGTCACGCTCTTCGGTGTCTTCATATACTGCTCGATCATCTCCTGGACCCGCTCGCCCGCGAGCGGGTCCAGCTCGATCCGGAGCTGCGCCGTTTCGGCGATGAACTCGGGGTCCGCCATGGTGGCCATGAACGCCGCCCGCATCGTCGCCACGATGTTCGCCGGAGTGCCCGGCGGCAGGAAGTAGGGGCGCGCCCAGGCCAGGGGCGGCTCGTATGCGCTCAGGAGCTCCGCGGCCGCGGGCCCCTTGGTCGCGAAGAGCTCCTTCGCGGTCGGGGCCGCCCGGAAGAGCGGGTCGGTCCGCTTCTCGCCCATCTGCACGAGCGGGATCATGGTGCCGGCCTGGAACTGCGCCGTCATGATCTGCTTCGCGGTGTCCGAATCGGTGATGGTCGCGTCGATTTCCCCCCGCTCGATGCTCAGCACCATCTCCGGATTGCCGGCGAATCCGGCGATGGCCTTCAGTTTCCACCCCATGACCTCGCGCAAGATCGCGTTCATCTGATGGGTGATGCTGCCCAAAGTTTGATGCCCCACCGAGATCTCGCGACGCTCCAGTTCCGCGAGGTTCGCGGGCGTGATCCCGGCGCGCGCGTGGATGCTGAGAAGCTGCGTGCTGGTGGTCGTGCTGCCGATCCAGTGAAACTTCGTGACGTCATACCGGACACCTTGTTCGGGCCCTTCGCCGAGCAGTTGATAGGTCGGGAGCGACCGGTCCACCAGGCCCAGGGTGAGGCCATCGTTCCGGGCCGTGTAGAGGAAGTTCGCGGCCACCCGGTGACCGGCGCCCGGCATGTTCTCCACGATGATATTGGGATTCCCCGGGAGATGCTTGCCCAGGTGGCGCGCAACCACACGGGCCCAGGTGTCGTAGCCGCCGCCGGGGGCGGTCCCGGCCACGAGATTGATGGTCTTCCCTTGCCAGAGCGATGCCAGGCTCGGATCCACCGAGCCCGCCGGCTTCGCGGCCACGGCGCCGGCGGCGGGAGACGCGGCGGGTGAGGCCACTGGGGGTGCCGCTGGCGACGCCGCCGGCTTGCTCGCCGCGCCCGCGGCCGGTGAGGCATCCGATTTGGCCGGTGCCGCGGGCGACGCCGCGGGCTTCGGGGTGCCGGTCGGTTGCGGCGCAGCAGGCGCGCAGCCGGAGACCACGACACTCACGGCCACCAGCATCGCCGCACCGGTCCACATCGTAGCGAGACTCTTCATCACGGGTCGCTCCCTGGGTCGCGGAGGCCCCGCGTCCGCGCCCTCGGCTACGATAGACTCCGGTATCGGCGAAGGTCAACTGGAGCGAAGGCGCGACCGGATCGCGCGGCCTTCACAACCTCTCGTTGACGATGCCGCCGGCCCGCGATACGGTGCAAGCACTCCGGCGGCCACCGGAATGAATCCATCCAGGAGGCACCGATGCAGGCGACAGACTTCCCGATCGTCCCCCGCACAACGGCGATGCTATTCTTCGACACGCTCAACGGGTCGCTCCACCCGAAGGATGCCGCCGCGCAGTCCGCCCTGAATGGGTATATTGCCCGCCTGGAGCAGGTGAACCGCGCCTGTCGCCAGGCCGGGATCACCATGGTCTATACCCGGCCGGAGCACCGGTCCGATCTCAGGGACTGGCCCCGAACGGTCGTCGACCTCGGCCACCACGGCCAACCGGGCAGCGGACCGCGTTTGAGCGCGGACCCCGGTTCGGTCGCCGGGAGCTGGGAAGCGCAGGTCATCGACGAGATCGCACCCCAGCCCGGCGACTACGTCATCGTCAAGCACCGCTGGAGCTCGTTCTTCCAGACACACCTGGAGCTGAGTCTCCGAACGGCCGGTATCGACACCGTCATGCTGGCCGGCGGCGCGACCGAGGTGGGCATCGCCAGCACGGCCTACGCGGCCCGGGACCACGACCTGAACCTGATGCTCCTGCGCGATGCCTGTCGATCGACCAAGGAGGGAGTGAACGAGTTCTTCATGGACCGCGTCTTCCCGATCTTCGCCCGAGTCCGGACGGTCGACGAAGCGATCGCATTGCTCGACACATAGATCGCACGGGTTGTGAAGATGAGCGGGGGAATTGGACCGAGGAGAAGTACTGCATCGAGCCGGGCACGTACTGCCGACTCATCTTTCTGGGGAGCACCTGTCCCGAGGGCTATCGCCACTGCAGCGTCTACGACCATTGGACGCCGACGCGCCACGGCAAGCATTACGACCCGCGCCTCGACGTCGTGGGCATCAACACGGGGCACACGAGCTATTGCCGCAACGGGCATGTCTTCAAGACGGAGACGACCCGCATCCTCCGGACCGGCGCGGGTCGTCGGTGCCTGGTCTGCAGCCGCCAGGCGCGGGGATCGGCATTTGGGATGATCGAGCGGGGAGGGACACCTCCCGGCGCCCGCCATGATGATCGGTCCGTTTCCCGGACTGCTCGAACCAGACGAGCGACTACGGGGCAGCGCGCCCGGGTGGTCGGAGCAACCGATTCGCGCCCCGGAGGTGAAGATCGGTCTTCAGATGCCCCCGACTTGCCTCTGGCCATCAGGCGTCGGCCCGCGCTCAGCGGAACAGTTGCTGGATGACCAGCGTCCCGGCCGCGGTGAGCGTCCGGCCCCGCCGGTGAGCGTGACCGCGGCCGGGTGCCGGCCCCGCTCGTCCGCCTCCCCATCGGTGGGCAGGACGGTCACTTTGAACAGTTCCCCGGACCGGGTCGCCCGGAAGTCGATGACCGCCTCGGTGAGGCCGGCGATGCCGTCGTCGTCGAGATCGGCGCAGCTCATGTCGGGGTGGTCCTCGGCCACCATGATCGTGTTCGAGGCGCCATCCTGGACACGCGCCGCGCCCTCGACCCGCGCCTGGCCGTCCGGGTCGAGGGTGACATGCGCCTGCATCGCGAGAGGCGTGCCGCCGGGGCTGGTAACGCTGGCGGTAAAAGTGAGCGTTTTACTCGAGGGGCCCGGAACCGGGCCCATCCGGTGGGTGTCAGGTCCCGTCGTGCTCGGCCCCGGCGGTGGCCGGCAGGAGCGCGAGCAGCCCGACCAGGAACGCGATGGGCAGGTGCAACTTCGTCATCGCCGCCTCCCGACCGGCTCCGCGCCCGGTCCGCCCGTCAGTCTAGCGCCGAGTGGGGTGCCCGGGCAAGCCCGGTCCGAGTCAGGGGCACGCTCGTGCCGCTGTGGGCGCGTGATTCCAAAGGGTCGGTCAGCTTGTTCCAATAACTCCATAATCCGCCCCAGTCCGATGGCCTGAGCTCAGTGAGCCGATCAGAGTTTGGACCCTACTGGAATATTTCGGTGGCCTGCGACAGTACAAGCTGCGGGATGGCAAGGCCGAGTTCTGTCGCCGTCCGTCGATTGACGACGGAATCGAACGCTGAGGGTTGCTCCACGGAAGGTCCGATGGCGCCGCACCTTGCAAGATTCGGTCGACGTAGGTAGCCGCGCGGCGGTGTTGATCCACGGGGCTCGGCCCGTAGGACAAGCTCGCCGAGCTCTGGGCACAGAAAGGACGGACTGTTTCCGTATGGGCCGATGCTGGCGGCGCTCGTGATGCAGCCCGTCGCGCGCGAAGCCAGCGCCGCCATAATATCGACGGGATTGCAGCGGGTGTGGTGATCCGTTTCTCTAACGAACTAGCCCAACCCCGGCGAACGACAACAGGTCTACTATCGTGAAGTCCGGAGCGGGTTGACGGCGCGCGCTCCCGACGGCCGTTGGGAGCGTTGGTTGCCAGTCGGGCTCCTGGACAAGGTAGGACAGCTTGTCTCCCTGTAGCAGCCCGATGAATACCTCAGCCACAATCCGCGCTCCGACAGGCCCCAACCGTTCACCCTTGGTTTTCAGCTCAGCCTCCCGAAGAAGATAGAACCACAGGGGTGTATCGCTTTCCAGGCCGACCCCGAATGGCTTGAGGTCATCGAATGCATCGGGTTCGAGAATGAGGTCGGATTTACTCCTTCGGGGCCGGCCCCTCGGCCATCTCCTTGGCCATCGCCTTGGCGACTCGCTGACCGGACGGCAGGCCAAACGTCAGGTGCCGAAGCAAGTTTCTCTGGGCGAGCGACTGCGGGTTGTTTCGGGGGTCTGGATTGTGGACGATGGT
Source organism: uncultured Chloroflexia bacterium (assembly GCA_963765765.1). GTDB lineage: Bacteria > Chloroflexota > UBA6077 > UBA6077 > JACCZL01 > CAVXYC01. Next base: position 161,993 of record CAVXYC010000010.1, read on the forward strand.
CGACGGCAGGGTGAAGAGCGGCGTCGAGAGGATCGTGTCGAGCCGCTTGTTCCGACGAGCTCTCCCGTCGCCGAAGTCGAAGAACGTCGGCCAGTCAATGAACCGCCACGTCTCCCGCTTCGACCCGGCCAGATCGTCATTCTCCGGCTTATCCTGCGTGGCGCCCTCTTTGAAGACCAGCAGGAACAACTCCCCTCCGTCGCTGGCCCCAGTAAAGTTGGATCGATACGATGGCCGAACTTGGCTGTGCCCGAACCGGTACGCCGCGACCGAGAACTCGACCGGGACGAACGGCTCGTTCCGCCAGGTGTAGAACTTCCGACCGTCGGGGCGTAGCACCTCATCCACCACATCCTCCCCGCACGTGATACGAAGGAAGTGGTGGACCAGTATCCACTGGTAGTGCCAACGGACCAGCCGTTGGGCTTCGGCGAACACTTCTTCGGGGTCGGCCGGACCGAGCTCCTGCTGCACGTGGTCGAAGACCTTATTGTGGAAGAGCAGGAATGCCAGCTGGAGCTGCGAGATGATCAGGTTCTCGTCGTTACGCGGGTCACCGATCAGGGCGGTGTTCTGGGCGTTCCGAGCCAGATCGTGCTTGCCGGGTGTGCCAGTCTCTTCGATGAGGAATTTGACTCCCTGACCGGCGGGTGACTGATCGTATAAGTGCGGGCTTCCGAGCGGCCCAGCCCCATAGACGTTGTCCAGGGCCAAGGTGGGGGTGCGAAAGTTGGCGATCTGCTCGGGATCGACCTGCCGCTCAAGGCTGGACGTCGGGTCAAACGTGATGTCATGATCGATGAACTGGCCGAGGAACGTCATCCCGGCGGTCATCTCCGGGTTGCTGCTGTCGGGGTTGCGCCGTCTGAGGGCTTCGTTTGTGATCAAGGCTTTCGGGTCGCGGAGGTCGTCCTTCGCGTCCATCATCCCGCCCGGCTTGCCGATCTCCAGCAGAGCGGCGCGAACCGCTGGGGTATCGGACGCGAACGGGGGCAAGTTTCCAAATAGCCGGCCGAATTGTCCGGAAGCGAAGTACTTCGTGCGCGGCGGGCACCAATCCTGGCTGTGGTAGTAACCATGATGACTGCGCATCAGACAGATCCTCTCGAGCGAGGGTATCGTGGAGTCGACCACCATCGGCTGTGTCTGGTTGGTGGCGAACCACAACGAATATGGGACTGCGCATCTCCTTCATCAATAGTCCATACGGACTAATGCTTGAACCGGGACGCGAGTAGCGGCGAGGTCGGTACGCTGCCTGCACGCTTCGTGGGGATGCCGCTGGACCGGGCGCTGGATCAGCTCACCCGCGGGCAAGCGGAACGCTGAGACGGATACACCCTCGCTCCCTCCTTGGTACGAACGAGGGACACTGCCCAATCCGAGCACCAGCTTGGGCTAGTGCCTCATGACCGTTGGGCAATGAGCACGGTTTGGTCTTCAGTACGGGCGTTGGCACGCCATTGGACGGAAGGAACGTGACGCGCCGCTTTGAACAACTACTCGCCGGCTCAGATCTCCCGCGAATCCGATTCCACGATCTGCGTCACACCTGCGCGTCCTTGCTACTTGCACAGGGAGAGCAAGCGCGGACGATCATGGAGATCCTAGGTCACAGTCAGATCAGTCTGACCATGAACACCTACGCGCACGTGATGCCCACGCTGAAGAAAGAGGCCGCTAGGCGGCTGGATATGCTGCTTACAGGTGCCGTTTAGGGGTTGGTCGTCAAATTGGTCATCAACGCTCGAATGAGACCGCAGCCTTACAGGGCGTTTGACATAAGCTCAGTTCAAAAGTGGGTGACCCGCCCGGGACTCGAACCCGGAACCCTTCGATTAAAAGTCGAATGCTCTGCCAATTGAGCTAGCGGGTCAAATTGGGACCGAAAACGGGCCGCTTGCCGATAATCCGGCAGGCGGCCCGTTCGTTATGAACGAATGCGCGATGAACGAATACGCGATTGGTGGGGCGGTTTAGTGGCCGCCGCCGGAGCCGCACGAGCAACCGCCACCACATCCGCCGCCCTGTTGCTGCGGGGCATTGGCCTTGGTCACGGTGAAGCCGCGACCCTTGAGCGAATCGACGAAGTCGATCTCAGCGCCGCTCGGGGCTCCGCAGGATCTGCACAACGTCAATCTGGAAAAATCGACAAGGTTGCCCGCGCGACGCTGGCCGTGCCTGTGGTGCACCCTCGTTGAGATGTGGAGTCCACGGCGGACCAGGCTATGGTCCGGCCCGACATCGCGAACCGTAATGGGGCGAAGCTGGCGTACGGCTAAGGGGCAACGCCCGAGCATGTGCGGAAGGTCTGCCTGCAAGACGACCTTGGGGACGATGAAGTACAGACGTTTAGAACATTGCGGAGAAGGCGCGAGACTAATTGGCCTCAACGGCTTGGAAGCATTTACGCAGCAACCGAACGATCGGGCGATGAATTAGTTTGGAGATCACCGGATTGACTGCATAGTTGAGTGCAACCACCGAGGCCAAGATAGAACGAGAAGCGACACTAGGTCCGCGGCCGAAACCGACGCAAGACCTATCCAAGGTAGTGAGCCCTCGAATTGCATCGAACCAAGCGAGAACTGGACTGCAATTGAATAACCTGCTTCCCACGCCCAGGGTGCGCCCGGACGCTAGCGACCCAATCTCCAGCGTCTGAGAGCGATGTTCCCCGGATGCCCCAACCAAGTGTAATCCCGAGACTGAGAACGCGCACAGATAGATATCCCGATCGGAAGGGCGGTTAGGTATGGAATTCCAGCCAGCAGTATTTCGCTAAAGGAACGTTCGCTAACCTCAAACCGCCACGCTAAGTCGTCGATCGCACCAGCTAGGGTCCGTATCAATACACGGATGCCGATGAGTGGCGGCGAGTAGCCGTGCGACCACTCGTCGGCGATCTGATCGTCGAGGTTCGAAGTCGAGCCTTGCTAGCCGTTGCTCTCGGATGGTGTCTGACAGCCCAACACATGTCAGGCGGCTCCAACCTCGGACGAGTCGGCGAGAGATCGGGAGCAAATAGGCTTGCAACACTATACCGAGCAGGAACGCCGCGATTACTCCGATCAGATGCATGGCGCTGGACGAAATCCGCTCGAACAACAACCCGCCTTCCAGACTCACAGCGATGCTCCGCTGAAAACCCGCACACCGACAGCAGGACTAGCCTCTTTCTGGCTCGAATCAAGGCCCGAGCCCCCGGGACTGTCACCCGGTAGAGGCACCACCGCGGGGGCCGGCTCTCAAAACGAGCTAATTCGCCATCCTCCCATCGAGACTGCAGGAACCCACTCCGCTCCAATCGATCTAGGGCCCGGTAAAGACTGCCTCGAAGGAAGCGGATGGAAGAGAGAGTCCGTCTCGTAGCTGAATGAGCTTCGCCATTTGGTAACCATGGAACTCGGCTGAACCGTCGGGCGACATCGCCAGAGCTTCATCTAGGATCGCAATATCGATTGGTCGCAGATCACCGTCTTTAACTCTCATGGCAGCTTGATTATACGCGACTAGGTGCGATTAACCCAATCATCGTCCACTTTGTAACGAGTCCCGCACCAAATTCCTTAACTTGGCCGAGCTGATGATAGATGTTGCAGGGCACGTCTGGCATCGGTGGGCGGCGCATGTGTGAGCGGGATGCTGGGCCGGATCGTAAGTAGCGCCAATGGCTTCGCGGATGCCTTCAGCGTGGCCACCCGAACTCAGCTGTGGGCAGTAACCGGAGCAGCAGGCTGCGACAACAAACAACGGAGTCGCGATGACCATGGACAACCGCGGCCGCTGAACAGACTGTGACCCAGCTCAAAAGTTACATCTGGTGACCCGCCCGGGACTCGAACCCGGAACCCTTCGATTAAAAGTCGAATGCTCTGCCAATTGAGCTAGCGGGTCAAATTGAGACCGAAAACGGGCCGCTTGCCGATAATCCGGCAGGCGGCCCGTTCGTTATGACGAATGGGCGATGAACGAATACGCGATTGGTGGGGCGGTTTAGTGGCCGCCGCCGGAGCCACAGGAGCAACCGCCACCACATCCGCCGCCCTGTTGCTGCGGGGCATTGGGGTTGGTCACGGTGAAGCCGCGGCCCATGAGCGAGTCGACAAAGTCGATCTCAGCGCCATCGAGGTACGGCGCGCTGGCCGGATCGACAAGCACTTTGATCCCACCGAGATCGATGATCGAGTCATCGGGTTTGGGCTCGTTGTCCAGCGCCATGCCGTAGGCCGGGCCAGAGCAGCTCATGCCGCGCACGAACACACGTAGCGCGTGTCCCTCTTTCTCCTTATCGGAGAGTACTTCCCGTACCTGCTCGGTTGCTTCCTGTGTGATCGTGATCATCCGTGCTGACTCCTTTGCGCGGCTCCGAGATCGGCTCCGTCATTATTGTAACGCAGCGGCGGCGCTAGATGGCCCGCGCCGCAATGAAGAACGCAGAATGAAGGATTGGCTCGCAAGCAGCCTGGTCCATTCTTCATTGTTAATTCTGCATTTTTCATTGGCCCCGAGGGCCCTCGTTGCAGGTCCGGCGGCCGCTTGATAGAATTCCCTATGAATTCAGTCGGAATTTTACGAGGGAGGCCATGAAGGTTTCAACGCGGGCGCATTACGGCTTGCGCGCGATGACCGAGCTGGCCGCGGCATACGAACAGGGGCTATTGCCTTTGAGCGAGATCGCGCGGTCAGAGCAATTGCCGTTGGCATACCTCGAGCAGCTTATCGCGGAGCTCCGCCGGGCGGGCCTGGTGGAGGGTATTCGGGGTGTTCACGGCGGCTATCGCCTGGCGCGGCATCCCGACAACATTACCGTTGGCGATATCTATCGTGTGCTGGAAGGGCCAATTGCTCCGGTGGATTGTACTACCGTCGATTACCTGCCCGGCACCTGCGTGGTTGAGGAAAGCTGCGTGTCTCGCTCGGTCTGGTCGCGCGTACGCGACAGTATCGAGTCTGTGCTGGATTCCACCTCGCTCCAGGATCTTCAGATCGAGCATAACGCGGCCGCCGGAGCGAGGCTGATCCCATTAGAAACGCTTCGCGGTGCGGGCGATGAGCACTGCGTCACGGAGAGAGCACATCGATGACTACTGGCACACCCACGTTAGTAATTGAAGGATTGCGCGTCGCGGTTGAGGGTAAGGAGATCCTGCGCGGACTCGATCTGACCGTGAACCGTGGCGAGACGCACGCGCTGATGGGGCCGAACGGCTCCGGCAAGAGCACGCTGGCAAATACGCTCATGGGGCACCCGCGCTACGAGGTGCTGAGCGGCAGCGTTCGTTTGAATGGCGAGGAGATCCTGGGCCTGGGCCCGGACAAGCGCGCCCAGATGGGTCTGTTCCTGGCGTTCCAGTACCCGGTAGCCATCCCTGGCGTGCGTCTGGGAGACTTTTTGCGCGCCGCCACGCGGGCTACCCAGACCGAGCAAGTGAGTGCCCTCGAGTTCCGCAAGCGCCTGCGCCAGAAAATGGGCATGCTCAAGATCGACCAGGCTTTCGCGGCACGCGACGTGAATGAGGGCTTCTCCGGTGGCGAGAAAAAGCGCGCCGAGGTGCTCCAGATGGCCATGCTCGAGCCCGCCATCGCGGTGCTGGATGAGATCGACTCCGGTCTTGACATCGATGCTCTGCGCACGGTTGCCGAGGGAGTAGAAGCGCTATCCGGGCCGGAGATGGGCCTGCTGGTGATCACACACTACCAGCGATTGCTGAACTACATTCACCCTGACCATATTCATGTGCTGATCCAAGGTCGCATCGTCGAATCGGGCGGTGTGGAGATCGTGGAGAAGCTTGAAGCCGAGGGCTACGAGTCCTATATGAAGGACTTGCCGGCCGAAGAGCTCGTTGAGCAAGGAGCCCATTGATGGCAGTCTCACCACGTGACATCACTACCGACTACAAGTACGGTTTTCACGACGATGAGTCGACGTACTCATACAAGTCGGGCAAGGGCCTCACGCGCACGCTCATCGAGGAGATGTCCGCGCGCAAAGGCGAGCCCGAGTGGATGCTCCAGTTCCGGCTGCACGCGCTGGACGTCTTCTTGAAGAAGCCGATGCCCAAGTGGGGCGCCGATCTCTCCGGTATCGACTTCGAGAACATCCACTATTACGTGAGGCCGTCAGAGAACGCGACCCGAAGCTGGGATGACGTGCCCGAGTACATCAAGAACACATTCGATAAGCTAGGCATCCCCGAAGCTGAGCGGAAGTTTCTGGGCGGCGTGAGCGCGCAGTACGAGTCTGAGGTGGTGTACCACCAGATTCGCGAGGACCTCGAGAAGCTGGGTGTCCTCTTCCTGGACATGGACAGCGGTCTCCGAGAGTACCCGGACATCGTGAAGGAGTACTTCGCGACGGTCATTCCGGTGGCCGACAACAAGTTCTCGGCGCTGAACAGTGCCGTCTGGAGCGGTGGCAGCTTCATTTATGTGCCCAAGGGCGTCAAGGTGGAGATTCCGCTGCAGGCCTACTTCCGTATCAATACCGAGAACATGGGCCAGTTCGAGCGGACGCTGATCATCGCCGATGAGGGGTCCTCGGTCCACTACATCGAGGGCTGCACCGCCCCGACGTATAGCTCTGACTCGCTCCACAGCGCGGTGGTTGAGCTTGTGGCTCGGCCCGGCGCGCACATTCGCTACACCACCATTCAGAACTGGTCCAACAATGTCTACAACCTGGTGACCAAGCGGGCCATCGCCTACGAGAACGCCACCATTGAATGGGTGGACGGGAACCTCGGCAGCAAGGTGACGATGAAGTACCCGGCCGTGTACCTGGTGGGTCGCGGCGCGCGGGCGGACATCATCTCCGTGGCCATGGCCGGCCGCGGTATGCACCAGGACGCGGGCGGCAAGGTCGTACACGTGGCATCCGACACGACCTCCACGATCATCTCGAAGTCCATCAGTAAGGACGGCGGACGTACCAGTTACCGCGGCCTGCTGAAGGTGCACAAGGGCGCCGAGAACGTGAAGTCGTATGTGCGCTGCGACGCGCTCATGCTGGACGAGGAGTCGCGCTCCGATACGTACCCGTCGATCGAGATCGACGAGGACAACGTGTCGATCGAGCACGAGGCCTCGGTGAGCAAGATCAGCGAAGAGCAGCTCTTCTATCTGATGGCACGCGGCCTGGATGAGACGCAGGCGAAGACGATGATAGTCAACGGCTTCTTCGATGTCTTCACCAAGGAGCTGCCCATGGAGTACTCGGTTGAGCTGAACCGGCTGCTCCAGCTCCAGATGGAAGGCGCGGTAGGCTGAGCGAATTTCGCAAGATCGACGATGGGAAACGGACGACGAAGCGCAGACGGCCTGAACGGCCGTTGGAGCCCCAGGTTACCTGGCGGCATCCATCCTGCCATCGTTCGTCATCCGGTCTAACGCATGGAGCATCACTGAGTGATTAAAACTCTGAGGAGCGTACATCCGGTACGAGGTGGATCATTGGCCAGCGCGCCAATGACGGCCGACCTGGTGGAGGCATTCTCCGCGGTACGCGGCGAGCCCGCGTGGCTGCGCGACATGCGTTTGCGTGGCTGGGAGACGTTCTCTTCGCAGCCGATGCCAACCATGCGCGACGAGGGCTGGCGGCGCACCGATCTGCGCGCGCTGGACCTCGATGCACTGTTGAATCCGCCGGCGCACTTGCCCGCGTCGTCACAGTCAGCCGAGTGCGTGAAGCGCGTGTTAACCAAGGCAGACGATGTGGCCGGTACGCTCATCGTTCAGGATTCGGCAGAGGTGAGCGTAGAGCTGGACCCAGATCTAGCTGCCAGGGGCGTTCGACTGCTGAGTCTCGAACGGGCCGTGCGAGAAATGCCCGAACGCGTCCAGGCTGCGTTGCTCTCGACGCGCTCTGATTCCCCCGACCTGTTCGCAGGCATCCATGAGGCATATCTGAGCGGTGGCGCGTTTGTTCTCGTACCGCGCGGGGTCGTCGTGGAGAAGCCTATCCAGATCGTCCAGGCGGCCACCGAGCCAGGCCAGAGTCTCTTTCCTCACACGCTCGTGCTGGCGGAGTCCGGCGCGGATGTCACCATCATGGAGACGTACTGCGGCGATGAGCGCGTGGGCGATGCCTTCGTGAGCGCCGGCGTTGAGCTGATTCCCGCGGACAACGCTCGCATCCAGTACGTCAACAGCCAGGAGTGGGCGGAATCGGTCTGGCATTTTTCAACGTGCGCCGCAAAATCGAGTCGCACCAGCAACGTGCGATGGGTGTTTGCGTCACTGGGCGCTCGACTGGCGAGGACAACGCTGGACGCTCGTCTCGATGCAGAGGGCGCGGAGACGGAGATCGTCGGCCTGGTGTTTGGCGAGCACAACCAGCACGCGGACCATCTCACGATTCAGGACCATATCGCAGGCCGAACTCGGAGCGACCAGCTCTTCAAGGCGGCTTTGCGCGACACGGCGAGCTCGAACTTCAATGGCTTGATCCGAGTCGGTGAGGACGCCCCTCAGACCTCTTCAAATATGGAAGCGCGAAATCTACTGTTGTCTGGTACGGCGAGGGCGGAATCGGATCCGAGGCTCGAGATCCTCAATAGCGAAGTCGAGCGCTGCTCGCACGGGGCGACGGTTGGGCCCATGGATGAGGATGCACTGTTCTACGTGATGAGTCGTGGAATCAATCGTGATGAAGCGCAGTTGTTGATAGTGGAGGCGTTCTTCGCTCCGGTCCTTCAGCGCATACCCATTGATGCTGTGCGCGAGCGGATCTGGTCGGGCATCCAACGCGAGCTCGAGGCGGAGAACAAGTAATACATGGGTAGCTGGACCGTGGTGGCTCGCGAAGGCGAAATCGAGCCGGGGAAGGCTCGAGTCGTAGATGTCGGTGACAAGCGCATCGCGTTGTGCAACGTCGACGGATCGATCTTCGCGATCGATGACGTCTGTACTCACGATGATGGCCCGTTGGGTGAGGGTGAGCTCATCGACGATCGCATCGAATGCCCACGGCACGGCGCGCTATTTGACGTAAAGACAGGAAAGGCCGTCACGCTTCCGGCGGTCTATCCGGTGGACACCTATCCGGTCCGCGGTGACGGACGGCGCGATAGAAGTGGAGATGGAATGACCTCGCAGAACGGATTTCACGGCGCGTTGGACGTAGCCGCGATCCGAAAAGATTTTCCAATCCTGGACAAGACGGCGCACGGTAAGCCGCTCATCTATCTGGACAACGCGGCCACCTCGCAGAAACCCCGGCAGGTCATTCAGACGCTTGTCGACTACTACGAGGGCTACAACGCCAATATCCATCGGGGTGTGCATGCGCTGGCGGAGCTAGCGACCGAGCGCTATGAAGGCACGCGTGCAGAAGGTGGCGCGGTTCATCGGCGCGGCGTCCACCCGTGAGATCATATTCACCCGAAACACGACCGAGGCGATTAACCTGGTGGCGCATACCTGGGGCCGACAGAATATCGGCGCAGGCGACGAGATTCTCGTCACACGGATGGAGCACCACAGCAACGTCGTGCCCTGGCAGCTCCTCGCTGCCGAGCGTGGGGCAAAGCTTCGCTATATCAATTTTTCCGTGGACGGAATTGTCGAGCCAGAAGACATCAAAAAAGCGCTTACGGATCGAACGCGGATCCTGGCCATCACGCACATGTCAAATGTCCTCGGGACGATTAATCCGGTAGCCGAGGCCGCGAAGCTGGCGCATGACGCGGGGGCGCTCATCCTGGTTGATGGAGCGCAAAGCGTCCCGCACATGCCGGTGAACGTGCACGACCTCGATTGTGACTTCTTGGCCTTCTCATCGCACAAGATGCTTGGTCCAACGGGCGTCGGTGTACTCTACGGGAAGGAAGCGCTGCTGGAAAGTATGCCGCCATTCCTGGGCGGGGGCGAGATGATCGACCGCGTCTCAGACGACATGTCGACCTGGAATGAGCTGCCCTGGAAATACGAGGCGGGGACGCCCAACATCGCCGACGTGATCGCGTTTGGCGCAGCCATTGATTACCTCTCAGAGCTCGGTATGGAGCGCGTACGTGAGCACGAGCGTGAGCTTGTTGCGTACGCGATGGAGGCCATCGGCAGTGTTCCCGATATCAAAATTTTTGGGCCGCGGGACTCTGTGCGTCGCGGAGGCGTGGTTGCATTCAACTTTGGCGCTATCCACTCACATGACGTCGGGATGATCCTTGACTATGAGGGCATAGCTGTACGAGTCGGCCATCATTGCTGCCAGCTTCTGATGAAGGACCTGGACGTCCCGGGCACCGCGCGGGCGAGCTTCTATGTGTACAACACTCCGGAGGAAGTAGACGCTCTGGTTACCGGCCTATCGAAAGTGAAGGAGATGTTCCGAGTTGGCGCTTGACGACCTGTATCGAGAGATCATTCTCGATCACTACCAGAGTCCACGCGGTCGTGGCGAGATGACTGATCCGTCGGTGCGCGTGCACGGCCACAATCCGTTGTGCGGCGATGAAGTGGACGTGATGCTGAAGATCGATAGTGGCAAGGTCGTGGACGTCATGTTCAATGGCCGCGGCTGCTCGATCAGTCAGGCCTCGGCGTCGATGATGACCGAGGGTGTCGAAGGTCTCTCGGATGAAGACGCTGACGAGCTGGTTGGCGGCTTCCGCGAAATGATGGTTGGAAGTGGATCGCTCGACGGCCTGAACGGAAATGAAGAGCTGGAGGCGCTGCAAGGCGTCAAGAAGTACCCGGTTCGAGTGAAATGCGCCATGCTACCCTGGAACGCCCTCCGTGAGGCGTTGCAGCAATATCGCGATGGCGTGACCAATGCCGATAAGGAGATAACCGATGCCTGACGAAGTCGTGGCTGAAAGTGCGAACGCTGCTCAGACGGAAGTGATGCCCACCGAGGACGAGATGCTCGGGGCGCTCAAGGCGGTATATGACCCTGAGATTGGGATCAATATCGTGGATCTTGGGCTTGTCTACGGTGTCACCGCGGACGACGGCAACGTTGTTGTTGATATGACGCTTACGAGTCCTGCTTGCCCGCTCGCGCCGGTGATCAAGGTGCAGGCGGAGGCGGTGCTGTGTAACAAGTTTCCAGCAGTCCAGGATGTTGAGATCAACCTGGTATGGACGCCACGTTGGGATCCGCGCACAATGGCCAGTGAAGAAGCCAAAGCTGAGCTGGGAATCTGGTAGAGTAGCCGCTGGCTGGGCTCCGCGGAAGCAGTGTGACTATAATTCTGACTGTACAGCGCGTGAGACTGATGATACGGAAAGCGCTTGATCGCGGATCACCACGATGATTGGTCGAGGGTGGTTCGCTTTCTGTGTGTCTGGAGGGGTGCGCCGGAGGGTGGCGCGCACAGTCACAGGGTCCGGTTAAGAGGGGGAGGGCGCATGCCCAAGAACAACATTTCGATCAAGATTGGCGGTGAAGCCGGACAGGGTGTCGAGTCCGGCGGCGCTGGGTTCGCCCGTGCGCTTGTCCGCGGTGGCTTGTGGGTCTTCGGACTCCAGGACTACATGTCGCGAATCCGCGGCGGACACAACTTTTATCACGTGCGCGTTTCGGAAGAACCGATTTACTCGCATGTGGAGGACGTGCACCTCTTGCTGGCGTTCAATAAGGACGCGGTTGGGTACCACCTCTCTGAGATCGTTCCTGGTGGCGGAGTCATTCATGACGAAGCCATAAAGGTCGACGAGGCGGCACTCGCAGAGGGTGACGTGCGGAACTTTGAGCTTCCGCTGGTGAAGCTGGCTGAGGAAGTTGGCGGTCATCGAATCATGATGAATACCGCTGCCCTGGGTGCCACGGCGGGGCTCACGCAATACAACTTTGAGCGCATTGAAGATGTCATCGAGAACAACTTCAAGCGCAAAGGGGCCGAGGTTGTTGGAAGCAATGTCAAGGTAGCCAAGGCTGCCTATGACATGGCCGGTGAGCGCTACGGTGCCGACTTCCCATGGAAGCTCGAGGCGATTCCGAATCAGTCCAAAAAAATGTTGATCAATGGCAACCAGGCTATCGGCATGGGAGCCATCGCGGCGGGCTGTAAGTTCATATCGACGTATCCAATGACTCCCGCCAGCACGATTACCGAATACATCGCGGCTAACGCCCGCAAGTTCGGTATCGTTCAGAAAGAGACTGAGGACGAGATTGCCGCGATCCTCTTCGCCATCGGCGCTGCACACGCCGGTGTTCGGGCGATGACGGCGAGCTCAGGCGGTGGATTCTGTCTCATGGTTGAGGCTTATGGCCTGGCCGCGATGACGGAGACTCCGCTGGTTATTGCGGAGGTTGCACGCGGTGGTCCGAGCACGGGTCTACCCACACGCACCGAGTCCTCCGACCTGCAGTTCGTGCTTCACGCATCGCACGGCGAGTTCCCACGAATCGTTCTCACACCTGGCACGGTTGAGCAGTGCTTCGAGGCGGGCTATCGAGCGTTCAATCTCGCCGACAAATACCAGACACCAGTCATCATCTTGAGCGATCTGTTCCTCTCGAACCAGGTTCGCACGGTGCCAGCTGATTCGTTCGACTTCCACAAGGTCTCGATCGATCGCGGCGAGATGGTGAGCTATGAAGATCTGGACAAGCTCACTCAGCCTTACGAGCGACATGCGCTCACTGAGTCGGGAATCTCTCCGCGAGCTATCCCTGGCCACGAGAAGGCTGTATACATCACCACTGGTGATGAGCACTCCGAACGCGGCTGGATCACTGAGGAATCAGATATCCGCAACCGCCAGATGGAGAAGCGCATGCGCAAAGAGACGCTTTGCGCTGAGCAAGACATGCAGCTTCCGATCATCTGGGGTCCTGAAACCGCGGATATCTCGTTGGTCACGTTTGGCTCCACGATCGGCGCTGCTGAAGAAGCGGCACGCATGATGACCGCTGACGGGACGCCCACCAACGTCCTTCAGTTTGTTGACATGCATCCGTTTCAAGAGGAGCCGCTCACGGATCTGATCAACAGCCTCAAGACGATGGTGATCGTCGAAATGAACTTCACTGCTCAGCTTGCACAGGTGATTCGGCAGTACACGGGGCGCAAACCCGACGTGCTCCTGACCAAGTACGATGGTCGGCCGTACTCACCCGAAGAAATCGTACGGAAGGTACGCGAGAAGGTGGCGGTAAATGTCTGAACTCAAATTATTCAACACAACTGAAAAGTCCACCTGGTGCCCCGGATGCGGTGACTTCGGCATTCTCGCGGGCATCAAGGCGGCACTAGCTGCGCTGGACCTCATGCCGCACCAGGCGATGATCGTCTCTGGTATCGGCTGCGGCTCAAAGCTTCCGCACTACATGACCGTGAACGCGTACAACTCGCTGCACGGTCGCGCTGTGCCAATCGCCCAGGGCATCAAGCTCGCCAATCACAATCTCAAGGTCATCATTGTGACTGGTGATGGTGACGGCTATGGCATTGGTGCGAACCACCTGATGCAGGGGATGCGCCGTAACGCGGACGTCACCCACATCATCGAGAACAACCAGATTTACGGATTGACCAAGGGGCAATACTCACCAACTTCCGACAAGGGTGTTGTGACGAGCTTCTCGCCAGAGGGGTCGATCGAAGCAGCGCTAAATCCGCTGGCTCTGGCTCTCGCGGCAGGTGCGACATTTATCTCGCGAACGTTCGCGGGCGATGTGAAGCACATGTCAGCCCTGATCCAGGAAGCCGTCAAGCATCCTGGCTATTCTGTGGTGGACACACTTCAGCCTTGCGTGACGTACAACAAAGTCAACACGTATGACTGGTACCGTGAGCGCGTTTATAAGGTCGAGGAAGAGGCGGGCTACAACCCTACCGATCGCGACCAGGCCTGGACGCGAGCGCAGGAGTGGGGCGATCGCATCCCCGTGGGAATCATCTACCAGGACACCAGTCGGGCAACGTACGAGTCGCAGGTATCTGCCCTTCAGAAGGGGCCGCTGGTCCAGCAGGAGCTGAATGGTCGATATCCCGATTACGACGCTTTGAAGGAAGCGCTCGTCTAGTTCACGAGACTTGAGAGCACATGAGACGCGGCGAGGATCACTCGCCGCGTTTCCGTGCGAAATCACCGCGCTACCATTCACAAGGAGAGTGGAGTGAATCAATCCGACGGCGCCGATGCCGCCGCGGAACGCCGTAGTCTGATTCGAAGCCTCAATCCCTTCGGTCGGATTCGACTTCGAGTCGCGGCGAGGCTCCACGAATATGCCTCGGATCTCACCCGAGGTGAGCTCAATTTCTCATGGATTACGGATGATCTCGCGGCGGGCGGATCGGTCCGCGTGCGGGATTACAAGCGTCTGCATGAACTTGGCGTATCGGGCGTTATCGACCTTCGAGCAGAAGCTTGCGACGACGAGTCCGCCCTGCGTCGAGTCGGGATCGAGCTTCTAAATCTGCCGACACCAGACCGCTACGCTCCCTCAGTGGAGATACTCGAGTCGGGTGTGCGCTGGGCCGAGGAGCATCTTGCCCGGAGCGGCAAGATATTTGCTCACTGCGAGCACGGCGTGGGACGAGGGCCCTTGATGATCTGCGCTGTACTGGTCAGCCGCGGCGCAAGTACGCCCGATGCGCTTGGTGTGCTTCGGGAACGTCGCTGGCAGAGTGCCCCCAATGATCGACAGATCGAAGCGCTCCTGGCTTTCGAGAGGCATTGTCGACAAATCTTGACGGCCTCCGGTCTGGAGCCTGGCCAGGAGTGGACGGAAGCTCGAGCCGGCGGTGTCGGCTGAGGCGGTCCAATGTGCATGTCGAAGATGTATTCAGAGAACAGGACTGATCATCTGTAACAATGAATCAAGGGTATAGGTAAGGCTATCCGGGGCGAATTGCCACGGAGATCAACATTTTGAAGCAAGTGGCGGGCTGAACTGTCACGGGGCGCACGGGCGCCGGAATCGAATCATGAGCCGCACCAGTCTCAGAGTGACTCAGGCTGGTCCGTCTGAGTGAGGGGGAAACATGGAATTACGGGATCTGACCTGGCTCGTAGGCGGGCCGCAGGGTGGTGGCATCAACGCGTCCGCAGAAACGCTGACCAAGGCGTGCACGCGCGCCGGTTACCGTGTGATCGCGAACATTGAATACCACTCCAACATCATGGGCGAGCACAGCTACTATCGAGTTCGAATCTCCGACGTGGACCGAACTTCGATCTCCGAGCGTGTTCACGTCCTCGTCTCACTCGACGAGGAGACGCTCTTCGGCGAAGCGCATGCAACGTTCCCAGGCTTCCCGGGCCATCTCAACGAGCTCGTGCCGGGGGGCGCGGTGGTCTTCGATTCGTCGATCAAGCTCGACAAAGTGCTCGAGCGACGCAAAGACATCCTGGCATGTCCGCTGCCCTACACCGAGATCCTGGAAGAGATGCTCTCCGAATTTGGGCGCTCCGGACAAGCCGGCCGCATGCGTGTCATGGTGAACACGATTGCCACCGGTGCATCCCTCGCGCTCATGGGATTCCCGCTCAGCCGATTCCAGGACGGTCTCCGTGAGGGTTTCTCCGGACGCCGCGCAGAGATCGGCGAGATGAACGCGCGCGCAGCAGAGATCGGGTTCAACTACCTGACAGAGCACTATCTCAAGGATTCCGACTTCCGACTTGTCAAAGTTCAGGAGCCGGCAGTTCCGCCACTTCTTATTCGTGGTATGCAGGCGTGCGCCATTTCCAAGCTCAAGGCTGGGCTCGGTATTCAGACGTACTACCCGATTAGCCCCGCTACGGACGAGAACGTCTATCTCGAGGCGCATCAGCGCGAGACAGACCTGGTGGTCGTTCAAACTGAAGATGAGATATCGGCGATCAATATGGCCGTGGGAGCCGCCCATGGCGGCGCTCGAGTGTCGACTTCCACCTCAGGACCAGGGTTCTCGCTCATGGTTGAAGGCATTGGCTTTGCCTCAATGACTGAGGCGGCGGGCCCCGTCGTGATGATCTGGTCACGCGGCGGTCCGAGCACGGGCTTACCGACACGGCAGGAGCAAGGCGACCTTCGCTTCATGCTCCAGCCCGGCCATGGCGAATTCCCTCACATCTTGGTTGCCCCAGGTGACGTGGACGAGGTGGTTGAGGACGCGTTCGAGTCGTTCAATTGGGCTGATCGCTATCAGCTTCCTGTCATCGTCCTGTGCGACAAGCTACTCTCGACGACGTACGTGACGCACGATGGTTTGAAGTTGGACGCGCTCCCGCCAATCGACCGCGGCGCGTACTTCGACGCGACAAAGAACGGCGCCAACGGTGCGGCGCATGATGAGAAGCTCGGTTACTTACGCTATGCGATCACCGAGAACGGCATCACGCCGCGGTCCATCCCAGGTGATGAGGGCGGCGTCTATTGGACGACCACGGACGAGCACGACCCACAGGGACACATCACCGAAGACGCTCAAAATCGCATCGACATGATGCACAAGCGGATGAACAAGCTGGCGCTGGCGCTCAGTGAGATGCCGGTGGAGCGCACGTTCAGTGTAATTGGACCCGAAGATGCCGACGTGACGCTTGTCGGTTGGGGCTCCACCAAGGGCGCGATCCTGGACGCGCTTCGATTGCTGAAGGAAGAAGATGGCATCACCGCCAACTATCTCCACGTGCGGCTCATGCGGCCATTCCCGGTGGCTGGTGTAGAAGCCGTGCTCAAGCGAGCGAAGCGGACCATTCTGGTGGAGACGAACTATCTCGGTCAGCTTGGCATGCTCATCCGTGAGCAAACTGGCTTCACGATCGAAGAGAAAATTTTGAAGTTTGACGGTCGCCCATTCTCCGAGGAGGAGATCATGGACGGCCTCCGCTCAGTCATCAAGAACGGTCAGCGAGAAGTTGAAGTCTCGCACCTTTCGTCCTAGCTCAGGAGACTAAAATGGCGACTGCGACACTGACAGTCCGCGACTACCGAACAGACGTTCACAACAACTGGTGCCCCGGCTGCGGCGACTTCGGAATTCTGAGCGCCATTCAGGCAGCCTTTGCTCAGCTCCAGATACCGCCACACAAGATCGCGGTGCTCTCGGGCATCGGATGCTCGGGCAAGACGCCGCATTACATCAACGCATACGGCTATCACACGCTTCACGGACGCGTCCTTCCGACCGCCACGGGCATGAAGATCGCGAACAACGACATGACCGTAATGGCCGTCGGCGGCGATGGCGATGGTTATGGGATTGGCGCCGGCTACTTTATCAACTCGGGCCGTCGAAACCTCGACTTAACTTACATCGTCTTCAACAATGGCGTGTACGGTCTGACCAAGGGGCAAGGCGCGCCGACGCTTCGCAAGGGGCTGAAGACAAAGTCGATGCCCGAACCTGCCATTCAGGACGGCGTGAACCCATTGGCGTTGGCCATCGGCGCGGGCTACACGTTTGTAGCTCGCGGCTACGCACTTGATCCGCGGCATCTGACGGGACTCATCGTGCAGGCGATTCAGCATCCGGGCTCTTCGTTCCTGGATGTGCTCCAGACCTGCCCGACGTACAACGATCTCTATACCAAGGAGTGGTACGCCGAGAAAGGCGAGGAGAGCGAGCGGCTCTATAAGTTGGACGAGGCTGGCTACGATGGACTCGTTCGAGACGTCAGCAACCCTGACGAGCTCGTGGAGAAAAAGCTTCAGGCCGTGGCCAAGTCGTACGAGTGGGGCAACCGAATCCCACTGGGTGTCTACTACAAGGTAGAAGTCCCAACGTACGGGCAGGAAGTGGCCGAGCGAAGTCCACGATACGGTCAAGAAGCGATCGCGCGGATGGATCACTCCAAGCGGGATTTGACACCACTGATTGAGTCGTTCCGCTAGTCGATCCAATCCAGCACGGATATGAGAAAAGCCCCGAAGTACCTCGGGGCTTTTCTCATTCTTGGATCCAGTGGCCCGTAAAGCGGGACTCGGTCGTCGGTTTTCAAAGCCGCGAGCTTCAGATGTGAGGTGCGAGCCTAACGGCTCAAAGCCGCGAATCCGTCTCGTCGACACGGTAATATGCCTTAATTAGCAGATGATGTGGTCTCTCCCTTCTTAAGAGGGACCATCCTGAGGTGTTCACAATGCCAGGCAGTCACTGGATGATTGCACTCAGTCCTGAGAATTTTGAAGCCACACGTGCGCACGGCTTTACCGTACAGGGCGTAAAGAACCGCCATCGCAAGAAGGCAGAGCGCATGGCGCCGGGGGACCGAATCCTCTTCTTCGTGAACCAGGTTCAGGTCTTCCCCGCAACGGCCACAGTCACGTCCGCGTATTTCGAAGATCAATCACCGATCTGGCAAAGTGCGGAGCGTCGCGCGGACAATTTCCCCTGGCGCGTTCGGATCAAGCCAGATTGCGTCCTCGAGCCGCATGAGTACATCGATGCTCGCCTTCTCGCCCCGCGATTGCTCTACGTAAAGCGCTGGGCGCCCGAGGACTGGGCGCTGGCGTTTCAGGGAAACGTCCACCTTCTCTCGGCAGCGGACTTCTCTCTGGTGGATAACGAGATACAGCGGATCGTGCGAGCACGCGCGCAACGCAGAGAACGTGTCCCGGAGAGAATTAGAGCGCGTGAAGGCCAGTCAGTCCAGTAGCGATGCATTTTATCCGGCACGAAGCGCCGATGCGGGATCCTCAGCGCGCGTAGGCTGGCGTCGTGACCCCGCCCCACATATCGGGGGGCCAGTAGGTCACCCACGCTCGACCGATGACGTCCTCGATCGGTACGAACCAACCGAGATGCGAGTCGGTGCTGTTCGGCCTATTGTCACCGAGGACAAAATAATGTCGGGCTGGAACCGTGCGAGTCTCGAAGTCATAGCTCGCGTGAAACTTGATGTATGGCTCTTCAATCTTCTGACCATTGATCAGAACGTTCCCGGCTGAAACGCGAACCTTCTCGCCGGGGAGCCCCATCACGCGTTTGATGAAGTCCTTGTCTGTGGAGCCAGGCGCTTTGAAGACGATGATGTCTCCGCGCTGAGGACCGCCAAAGACGTACTTAGGTGTGCTTGAGGGGTTGGACTCAGCGCCTAGAAGCGGACTGACTGGAGTGCCGTCAAGACGCGAGTACGCCACTTTGTTGATGACGATGTACTGATCTCGATGGAGCGTCGGCTCCATACTCGCACCTTCGACGCGGAAGTTTTGAACGATGGCCCGCACGGCCACAAAAATCAAGATGGTTAGAATGACCGTCTGGAGAACTTCCCAGATAAGTGACTTCACCGATTCGCCACGTGAGGACGTGTTTAGTCTGGGAGTTTGGAGCTGGTCTTCCGTCACGCTCATGCAGTCTCCGTCGGGCACATCAACTCAAGGATATTCAGCATTATATCCCCCGCAGCTCGTGGCGGTCGGAAAGGCGAATCACTAACCGATCACCGTCGGCGGGTCCTGACCCTGTGGTAATATTTCGCTGTCCACACAAGCCCGGAGGCGACAATTTGCGATTCGCGGTGATCGTGTTCCCTGGCACGAACTGTGATCGGGACACCCACCATGTGCTCACCTCGGTTCTAAAGCAAGAAGCAGACCTCGTCTGGCACCAGGAGACGGAGCTCTCGTCTTACGACTGTCTGGTCCTACCAGGTGGATTTGCTCACGGTGACCATCTGCGAGCAGGCGCAATCGCACGATTTTCTCCAGTTATGAGCGCTGTAGCGCGATTTGTCGCGGCTGGAGGCCCCGTCATCGGTATTTGCAATGGCTTCCAGATCCTGCTGGAAGCTGGACTTCTGCCGGGAGCAATGCTACCGAACGCGAGTCGACAGTTTCGGTGCGAATGGGTTTCTGTGCGCGTCGAAAGCAATCGGTCGAGGTTTCTCACGGCCGCTGCTCGAGGTGCGGTGATGCAACTACCCATCGCGCACGGAGAAGGACGTTATTTCGCGTCTGAGGCCACGCTCAGTGAGCTTCAGGAGCACGATCAGATTGCGCTGAGGTACTGCGACGCTGAAGGCCGCGTGACCGACTCTTCAAATCCCAACGGATCACTCCAGGGAATTGCTGGCGTGACTAACCGTGAAGGAAATGTGCTTGGGTTGATGCCGCATCCAGAACGGGCAAGCGAACTCGAGCTTGGAAGCGTGGACGGTCGGATGATGTTTGAGTCGATCCTTCTTTCGGTTGCGCATGGCGCTCGCTGATACCGCCATCCCGATCGATCTCGGGGGACTGTCCGAGACCGAATATCGCATGGCTGTCGACCTTCTGGGCCGCGCACCGAACTCGGTAGAGCTTGGCATGATCGCGGCGATGTGGAGCGAGCACTGTGGCTATACCAACTCGCGGCCGCTCTTGAAACGGCTTCCTACCACCGGACCATCCGTCCTACAGGGCCCCGGCGAAAATGCTGGGGCCGTTGATATTGGCGACGGGCTCGCTGTGGTGCTCAAAATGGAGTCCCACAATCATCCCAGCGCGGTCGAGCCATTTGAGGGCGCCGCAACTGGCGTGGGCGGCATTCTGCGCGACATCTTCACCATGGGCGCACGGCCAATCGCGCTGCTCGATTCGCTTCGGTTCGGGCCACCTGAAGGTCGATCCGCCTATCTGACGCGTGGCGTTGTCGCGGGGATCTCGGCGTACGGGAACTGTGTCGGCGTTCCAACCGTCGGCGGGGAGCTGTTCTTCCACCCATCCTTTGCCGAGAATCCGCTGGTCAATGTCATGTGCGTGGGATTGGTGGAGCATCACCGTCTCACCCGAGCGCACGCCGGCGAGACCGGCGATCTGGTGGTTGTGGTGGGCGCGCTGACCGGCCGCGACGGCATTCACGGCGCCACGTTTGCATCAGTTGAGATGGACGAGGGGTGGGAAGAACGCCGACCCGCCGTCCAGGTAGGAAACCCTTTTCTCGAAAAGCTTTTGCTGGAAGCATGCCTCGAGATTCTCGATCGCGACATCGTCTCGGGCATGCAAGACCTCGGCGCGGCAGGGCTGACAAGCTCATGCGCCGAGATGGCCGCGCGCGGCGGCCGTGGGATCACTATTGACGTCGCCCAGGTTCCGCGCCGCGAACGAAACATGACTCCGTATGAAGTCATGCTGTCCGAATCTCAGGAGCGCATGATTCTGGTGATCCCGCCGTCGGCGATCGACGCCGTGCGCTCTCATTTCGAACGCTGGGAGCTCGCCGTATCCGTCATTGGACGAGTCACGGACGACGGACAATTTCGCGTACTTGACAATGGCGACGAAGCTGCCTGCATTCCGGTAAAGCTGCTCTCAGATGATGCGCCTAGCTATACTCATCCGTTCGTGCCGCTACCAGAGCCAGAGCTCCCAGAGCTACCCGCGGATCTCGTAGATGCGAGTTCAGCGACTCTCGAGCTGATCGGATCCGCCAATCTTTGCAGTCGTGAACCGATCTATCGTCAATATGACCATACGGTTCAAGCCAACACCGTTATGGGGCCAGGCATGGGAGCCGCGGTCCTGCGTGTCAAGGGCGCCCGCTCCGGATTGGCCATTACGACTGACGGAAACCCCCGGTACTGTCAGGCAAGTCCACGTCGCGGGGCGCAGATCGCGGTAGTCGAGTCAGCGCGAAACCTCGCCTGCCGCGGTGCACGACCAATAGCGGTGACGGACTGCTTGAATTTCGGCAGCCCGGAGCGGCCAGAGCCATACTGGGCGCTTTCAGAAGCGATCCATGGCATCTCCGAGGCCTGTCTCGCCCTGCATGTGCCGGTCGTAAGTGGAAACGTGAGTCTGTACAACGAGACGGGCGGCGGCTCCATTGCGCCCAGTCCGATCATTGGAATGGTCGGACTCATCGAAGACCTGAAGCAGACCGCTCCATCTGGATTCCAGGATGATGGTGATGTGGTTGTTCTGTTAGGACCACTGACCTCTGGCTTGGAATGCTCAGAATATCTGGCGGCCCGAAGCGACGTCACTGGTCCCGCGCCTGCTCTCGACCTAGACCTAGAAGCGCGCAGTCAGAACGTATGTCGCCAACTGGTGGCCAGCGGCCTGGCCCGCTCGGCTCAGGATTGCAGCGATGGCGGGCTGGTCATCGCCCTGGCGGAATGTGCAATTGCTGGAGACAAGGGGTTCGTCGGGTCAACCGATGCGTTGGAGTCATTGCGGGCTGCCTGTGGCGGACGACTCGACGCCGCACTGTTTGGCGAAGCCCAGTCTCGATTTGTTATCTCGTGCCGCCAGGCCGACCTGGCGGAAGTCTCGAGATTGTGCGCTGCCGATGACGTTCAGTGCACCGTGCTCGGACAGACGGGTGGACAGATGTTGCAATGGGGGAACGCCCTCAAGCTTTCATTGGACGCTCTGCGGATTCAGTGGGCGGGGGGGCTCAAGGATGTCATTGCCTGACAGTGGCGACCAGCTAAAGGAATTCTGCGGCGTGTTCGCCGCGTACTCACCGGGCGAGGAGGTGGCACGCATTGCCTTCTTCGCTCTCTACGCATTGCAGCATCGCGGCCAGGAGAGCGCCGGCATAGCCACCGGCGACGGCACCCGCCTGCACGTCCACGCGCAGATGGGCTTGGTCAATCAGGTTTTCGACGAGGCGTCGCTCTCAAGGCTCGTCGGACCAGCCGTCATCGGCCATACGCGCTACTCGACCACAGGATCGAGCCGTGTTGACAACGCTCAGCCTTTCGTGGTCCACAGCGATCTAGGGCCGCTTGCGCTGGGGCATAACGGCAATCTCACCAATGCGAACTATCTGCGCGAAGAGATTGAATCCAAAGGCATTCACCCTGTCTCTTCAACCGATTCGGAACTCATCGGATACATCTGCGCTCAAGCTCCCGGTTCTACCTGGATCGATCGTATCCGCAGAGGTCTCCAGCGGCTGGAAGGCGCCTATTGTCTGGTGCTGGCCACGCCAACGCAGGTTTTCGCAGTGCGCGACCCGTACGGGATCCGCCCAATGTGTCTGGGGCGACTTGCCAACGGCTCGTGGGTGGCTGCATCGGAAAGCTGCGCTCTCGACACCATCGGCGCGGAATTCGTCCGCGAGCTCGCGCCGGGTGAGATCGTTACGATCGATGCCGATGGACTGAAGACCGAGCTGTTGCCGCCAAAGCGTCGTGCCGCATGCTCGTTTGAGCACATCTACTTCGCTCGGCCGGACAGCATCATCGATGGCTGCCTGGTGTACTCAGTTCGCGAGCGCATGGGGCAGATTCTGGCGGAAGAGCATCCCGTGGAAGCTGACCTGGTAATGCCCGTTCCAGATGCAGCGACGCCCGCCGCCATAGGGTACGCGCGGAAATCAGGAATCCCATTTAGCGAGGGGCTGGTCAAGAATCGCTATATCGGACGCACGTTCATTCAGCCAGATCAATCAATGCGCGATAGCGGCGTCGCCCTAAAGCTGAATCCGCTTCCTGAAGTCCTCGGCGGCAAGCGGATCGTGGTGGTCGATGACAGCATCGTGCGCGGCACGACGACGCCAAGGGTGGTGGAGATCCTCCGTCGTGCTGGCGCCCGCGAGGTGCATATGCGCATCTCGTCCCCGCCGATGAAATACCCCTGCTACCTGGGTGTGGACACCGCGCCCATCGAACAGCTTATCGCGGCGTCTCGGTCCGTCGAAGAGATTCGAGACCACATCGGCGCTGACTCTCTTGGCTACTTGAGCATTACTGGTCTGGTCCGTGCAATCGGGCTTCCCGAGGACACGTTTTGCAACGCGTGCTTCCATGGCGATTATCCGATTCCCGTTCAGCTCGGGCTGGATAAGCTGGTGCTGGAGCGGTCGTGAGCGAGATGTACGCCCGAGCTGGCGTGGACATCCTCGCCGGCGATCGGGCGGTCGAGCTAATCAAAGGGGCCGTTCGCTCTACGCATGGGCCACAGGTGCTTGGAAGCTTGGGTGCTTTTGCCGGACTCTACGCCCTTTCGGGCTATGAGTCTCCGGTGCTCGTGGCCAGCACCGACGGCGTTGGCACAAAGCTGAAAGTGGCCAGGGCGCTAGGTCGGTTCGACACCATCGGGGCCGATCTGGTCAATCTCTCCATCAATGACGTGTTGACCACGGGAGCGCGACCTCTATTCTTTCTTGACTACATCGCGGTCGGGCAAACGGTTCCCGAGCAGATCGAAGCACTTGTCTCCGGGATGGCGGCGGCGTGCCGCGACGCGGGCTGTGCGCTGATAGGTGGAGAGACCGCGGAGATGGGCGACGTCTATGAATCCGGTGACTTCGACCTAGCCGGGTTCCTGGTAGGCGCGGTGGAGCGCTCGCGCATCATCGATGGACAGGCGGTGCGGCCTGGGGATCACGTCTGGGGGCTGCCATCAAACGGGCTGCACACGAACGGCTATACGCTGGCACGCAAAGCGCTGGGGCACATCGACACAGACAGTCGACCCGCTCCGCTGCATTGCACGTTGGGGGAAGAGCTTTTGGCGACGCATCCAAGTTATCTCCCGGACATGATTCCGTTGCTGGAGCAGGAGATTCCTCGCGCCATGGCGCATATTACCGGTGGAGGCATTCCGGGCAATCTGGCGCGGACTCTTCCTGAGGAACTCGGCGCGGTACTGGAATGGGGCTCCTGGAAGCCATCCACCATCTTCGCCGTCATGCAGGAGCATGGCGGAGTGCCCATCTCCGAGATGCTTTCGGTGTTCAACCTTGGACTGGGCTTCACGTTCGTGGCTTCGGCGGACCGTGAGGCCGACATCATCGACCTCACACCAACCGCTATCCGCGTGGGGACCGTTCAAGTAGTCGAACGGGATGAACCGCGTGTGGTCATCCGAGGGTTGAATGCCTGATCTGGGAGTGGGAATTCTGCTTTCGGGTCGCGGCTCCACGATGGATGCGGTGGCCAGAGCTATTGGCCGTGGCGAGCTGAATGCGACCATCAAAATTGTCATTTCGAACAATCCGATGGCCAATGGGATCGAGCTCGCCAGGGCGCACGGCTTGCCCGTACACGTGGTGGATCGCAAGGACGGTCGCACTCGAACCGAGCGACATCGAGAAATACTGGAGGTTCTTCACGAAGCTGGAACGGAGCTTGTGGTGTGCGCTGGATTCAACGAGGTTTTGACTGCGGACGTTACCTCGGCATTTCGGGATCGCATCATCAATACGCACCCATCACTCTTGCCGGCGTTCGGCGGCGGCATGCATGCGACACGGGACGCGCTCGAGTACGGCGCAAAGGTTACCGGGTGCACGGTGCATTTTGTGACGGACGATCTGGACAATGGCCCGATTCTCGCGCAGCGGACGGTAGAGGTGTTGGAGAACGACACGGAGGAGA
Source organism: uncultured Chloroflexia bacterium (assembly GCA_963765765.1). GTDB lineage: Bacteria > Chloroflexota > UBA6077 > UBA6077 > JACCZL01 > CAVXYC01. Next base: position 187,187 of record CAVXYC010000010.1, read on the forward strand.
GCCTGGCAGCTCGTGTGCTGGTGGAAGAGCACAAGGCGCTGCCGGCCGCCATCCAGCTCATCGCCACAGGGCGAGTTGCGATTGACGGGCGCCGCGTCCGAATAGTGCCGGCATCAGTTCCGGCGTCTCGCTGACATAAGTTCGGTATAATCGGCCCGCCGATGCTATTGACGCGAACGCGAGTGAAGCCGCCGCTAGCGGTAATAATGCGATCGGTCGGATTGCTAGATTGAGGGAACAATGCGCGCGCTTCTGAGTGTATATGACAAGACCGGAATCGTCGAGCTGGCTCGCGGACTTGTGGACCTGGGTGTGGAGCTTTTCTCGACCGGTGGAACCGAGGGTCTCCTCAGCGACGCCGGAGTTCCGGTCAAGGGCATCCAGGAGATCACCGGGTTCCCCGAGGTGCTGGGCGGTCGGGTAAAGACGCTCCATCCACTGATTTATTCCGGGATCCTGGCGCGCCGTGACGACCCAGCCCACATGGAGCAGCTCAGTCAGCTTAATGCCGAGCCGTTTGATCTCATCGCCGTGAACCTTTACCCGTTCCTCGAGACTGTTCGAGAGCGGGGAGCTGAGCTCGAAGAAGCACTCGAGAATATCGATATTGGTGGCCCCACGCTGTTGCGTGCATCGGCGAAGAACTTCACCCATGTGCTACCCCTGTGTGATCCCCAGGACTACTCGACGGTGCTGGAGGCGCTTCAGGGCGACGGCCCCAGTATGGACATCCGCCGGCGGCTGGCTGCCAAAGCGTTCCAGCACTGTGCGCTTTACGACACGCACATTGCAGGTTACCTGCGGCCAGCCGACGAGCTCTTTCCCGACAAGTACACCATTGCCCTTGCTAAGAAGTCGGAGCTCCGCTACGGTGAGAACCCGCATCAGCTCGGCGCCTTCTATGAAGACACGTCACACTGGCCACGACCCGCGGGTGTGGTGAGCGCCGCACAACTTCACGGCAAGCAGCTCTCATACAACAACACCTACGATCTCGATGCAGCGTGGCGGATCGTGAGCGATTTCACGGCGCCCTGTGTGACGATTGTCAAGCACGGCAACCCGTGTGGTCTGAGCTGCGGTGATGATCTCGCGGATACGTATCGACGTGCATTGGCAACCGATCCACTTTCTGCTTTCGGTGGAGCAATCGGCATCAACCGAATCGTCGATGAGAAGACCGCGCTCGAGATCCAGGAAGTCTTCTTCGAAGACATCATCGCGCCAGGCTATACGGACGAGGCGCTAGAAATTCTCCGACGTAAGCGCGACTTACGTGTGCTGGCGGCGCCATCCACGGGTGGCGGCCCATCCAGTGCGGTATCTGAGTTCGATTACCTTCGGCTCACCGGCGGCTTCCTCGTACAGACCCGTGACGCGCTCCCTGAGCACACTCTTCAGCGCGACGTGGTGACGCAGCGTCAACCCACTCTTGCCGAGCTTACGAGCCTGCTCTTCGCCTGGCGTGCTGCCAAGCATGTGCGTTCTAATGCCATCGTGCTCGCCAAGGGTCTCTCGCTTGTGGGCGTCGGCGCTGGGCAGATGAGCCGCGTCGATTCAGTGGATCTAGCGTGCCGCAAAGCGGGCGATCGAGTGGCAGGTTCTGTGATGGCATCGGACGCGTTTTTCCCATTCCCAGACGGCGTTGAGAAAGCTGCTGAGGCTGGGGTAACGGCGGTCATTCAGCCTGGTGGTTCGATTCGCGACAAAGACGTCATAAAAGCCGCGGACCGCTATCACATGGCGATGATCCACACGCACCAGCGCCACTTCCTGCACCGATAGTCTGAGTCTCTCGAACAGCTGACACCGAGCCATTGTGGCGACGGCTTTCCAGGCCGTTCGCGCTAGCACGTGGCACGTGGGTGATTGTCACGTGGCACTCGGAGTGCCGGCTAGAAGCCCGCCGCTAAGGAACACGCGATTGACGGTCGGCCTCGTCTGATTCGCCGGCTCTACTCTTGTCCGCTGCCCCTGTCGGCGCAGTATAGTGTGAACAAGAATCGAGACTTATCCAGCCCGGGACGGCTGCACAAGGTGTCCGGGCGGCCTTATAGCTGCACAGATACCCGCACGCAGGGAAGGTAATGACCTGCGGTGCGCGCACCGCCCGTGCCGGTGGGGCCCGGGAAGGGAGGACTGTGCATTGGATTCCACTCTCCTATTGATTGTCGATGGCATCGTCATGATGATCGTCGGATTTGGCGCTGGCTATTACGTTCGACAGAACATTGTCACGTCCAAAACCCGACTGGCGGAAGCCGAAGCGGAAAAGCTACTGGCTGAGGCGAATGCGCGCCAGAAAGACGTCCTGCTTCAGGCGAAGGACCAGGCGTTGGAGCTCCGTCAATCCGTTGAGTCCGAGTTGCGGGAACAACGAGGTGAGCTGCAGCAGCGAGAGCGCCGGCTTCAACAGCGCGAGGAGCAGCTCGAGCACAAGCTCGAGCAGGTCGATCGGCGTAACAGCAGTCTTGCGGAGCGCGAACAAAAGATCGAAGTTCGCGGCGCGGAGATCGATGAGCTTCGAGGCAAGCAAGTGCGAGAGCTCGAGCGGATTTCCGGATTGACCCGCGACGAAGCCAAGGACATGATCGTCAGTCGGGTCGAGCAGGAAGTTCGAGTCGACGCGAATCGGCGTGTCCGAGAGGTTGAGGCAGAGGCTCGCGAGGACGCCGAAACGCGTGCACGGAAGCTCGTTGCGCTCGCCGTACAACGGTACGCCGCGGAGCACGTGGCCGAGACAACGCTTTCTGTTGTTCCGATTCCAAGTGAGGAGATGAAGGGTCGCATCATTGGTCGCGAAGGGCGCAACATCCGTGCGCTTGAGGCGGCGACGGGTGTAGACCTGATCATCGACGATACCCCCGACGCCGTCACGCTGTCGGGGTTCGACCCTATTCGACGAGAGATCGCTCGATTAGCGCTCAACAAGCTGGTGGTGGATGGTCGTATCCATCCTGGACGGATTGAAGAGATCGTCGCCAAGTCGAAACAGGAAGTCGAGAACCAGATTCGTCAGGAAGGCGAGCAGGCCGCGTACGAGGCGGGGCTCAGCGGCATTCACCCTGAGGTCATCAAAGTGATGGGGCGAATGAGGTTCCGCACGAGCTACGGCCAGAATCAGCTTCAGCACTCCGTGGAGGCAGCGCATGTCGCCGCCATTATGGCTGCTGAGCTTGGTGCTGACGTGAACATCGCGCGCCGCGCCGCATTCTTGCATGACATCGGAAAGGTTCTTACTCACGAAGTGGAAGGACCACATCACATCATCGGGGCGGAGTACGCGAAGCGCTTCGGGGAGACCAACGCCGTCTGCGAGGCGATCGCCGGCCATCACGATCACGATCCCGATTATCAGACGATTGAGGCAATCGTCGTTCAAGCTGCTGATGCGGCGTCCGGCTCTCGACCCGGTGCGCGGCGTGAAAGCGTGGATCAGTACGTCAAGCGCCTTGAGGCGCTTGAGGCAGTTGCAAACTCCTTCGAGGGCGTCGAGCGCTCGTTTGCCATCCAGGCTGGACGCGAAGTCCGTATCATTGTCCGACCGGAGCAGGTCGATGACTTGCAGTCGGTTCGATTGGCACGCGACATCGTGAAGCGCATCGAGGAGACGCTTCAATACCCTGGCCAGGTGAAGGTGACCGTGGTCAGAGAGACGCGCGCTATCGAGTACGCGCGTTAGATCAAAAACCTGGGTCAGGCAACGCCTGAGCGTAAGGATTGACCAGCACAAAGGCGCGGTCACCGTCCAGTGACCGCGCCTTTGTGCTGAAACTCGACAGAGAAGATTGAGAGTATTTATGGGAACGATCGACCTACATTCGCACACTGTTGTTTCGGACGGGCGCCTCACACCGCGAGAGCTCGTGCAGCTCGCTGCAAAGAACGGAGTCCGCCACCTCTCGGTGACGGACCACGATACGACCGACGGCCTTCATGACGCATTTGACGAGGCCAGCAAGCTCGGCGTGGACATCATTCCCGGAATTGAGGTGAGCTGCGATATTCCGGGCACGGAGGTGCATCTCCTGGGCTTCTACCTGGACTATGCGAATCCTGAATTCCAGACTAAGATCGGACAGTTCCGAGAAGGCCGTGTGGGACGAGCTCAGGAGATGGTCAGAAAGCTCGGGGAGCTGGGCGCTCCAATCTCCTGGGCCCGTGTGAAGGAGATTGCCGGCGACGGCTCAGTCGGTCGGCCTCACGTTGCACAGGCTCTTCTGGAGGCGGGACATATTCAAACAATTCCAGAGGCGTTCGACCGTTGGATTGGTCGTAACGGCCCCGCCTATGCTGAGCGAGAGAAACTGAGCCTGGAAGACGCAATCGCCCTGATCCATAGCGTCGGTGGAATCGCCTCGATCGCGCATCCATATGAGTCCGAGGGTTTAATGAACCTGCTTCCAGGACTCGTCAGCAACGGACTGGATGCGATCGAGTGCTACTACACGGGTTACGGTACTGATCGTCGTGCACCGCTGCTGGAGTTCATCCGTGCCAACGGCCTCATTTGCTCAGGCGGAAGTGACTATCATGGCTTCCCCATGGCTGGACTCACCGAAGTCACCAATGTCCCTGGGTCAGTTGACGTTCCTGAGTCTGTCATCGATGCAATGCAGGATCGGATCGCGCACCGGCGCGAGGTCTAGCGCAGCAACGCCCCTCTCCGTGGGTGACAATTGCCGAGCGCTCTAATGAAAACCTCAGCCACGCTGATCTCACCCTAAGACGCGACCTCATCTGACGCGCCCGTCCGACGCCGAGCGCGCAGGCTTAGCAGCGTCACGCTTCCAAGGACGATGGCCATCACGGCCACGATGCCGAAGATCAGGAGCGCCTTCTCCGGGCTCGGCCCCTCGGCGGGTGAATGAAGCGTCAGCGACAAAAGTCCGAAGGCGCCACTAATGAGATAGAGCACCAAGACGGTGTGGAGTTGGCTGAGACCCAGTCCGTGAATTCGTTGGGGAAGGTGCTCCATGTCGCCGCCCTGAAAAGGTGAGCGGCCGCGAAGAACGCGGCGGCCAATAACCCAGGCGGTGTCCAGGATGGGCACCGCCAGGACGACGAACGCGGTGCCAACCTTTGCGCCGCCTATCACGCTCATAGTGGCGAGCCAGTAACCCAGGAGCATTGACCCGCACGTGCCCATGAACACCTTTGCGGGATGAAAATTGTGGGGCAGAAAGCCCACCGCCGTTGCCGCCAGGATGAGTGGTAGTACCGCGATTGAGACTTGGTCGAACCACAGTGACCGGGTGAACAGGACGATTGCCGCCATGGCAGTGATGCCTCCGGCAAGTCCATCCATGACATCTACGAGATTCATGGCGTTGATCATCCCCACGATCCATAGCACCGTCAGCGGAGCGTCGAGCCAGGCGGGCAACTCGATCGCGGGTCCGAATGGCGAAGCCAGACTTCCAAAACGCAGACCGAATAAAACCGGGAGCGTGGCGATTACGATTTGAGTCAGGAGCTGTGGCATCGGGGCGAGCCGCCGACTGTCGTCCAAAATCGCCAGCGGAACGATTAGCAGGGTTCCCAGGAGTATCCCGGTGAGCTTCAAGGTGTCTTGTTCGCTCAACGTCACGTCAGCGGGACGGAGGAGCATGCTGAAAATGACCCCAACCCACACCGCGGCAAGCATGGCGTAGCCGCCAGTGCGGGGCGTGACGACGCGCTGCACTTCTCCTGCTCGAGGCGTGTCCACAAAGCCGAATTTGTGTCCGAGTCGGATCGCATAGGCAACCAGCCCGAAACTTATCAGGGCTGTAACAAGCGCGGTAAGGGCCAGCCAGAGACTTGTGGAAAGCACGATTATTGGAGCAGTCGTGCCAGGTCCATGACCAGATTTGTCAGGGCATCAGGCGCCAGATCCAACTGATCCTGGAATGAAGGAATAGTCATATTGAGCTGTGCGTCGCGGCCGCAGTGTGCCACACACGCAATGCCCGCGATCTCAGCCGAGGCAAACGACTCGTTGGCGCTCAGGAGCTCCTCACGTAGCCGCTCGCCAGGGCGCATACCGGTGAACCGCACACTCGGGTTTCGCTGAAATCCGAGGAGACTGCTAAGCCGACCGGCCATGTCCAACACGGAGATTTCGCTGAGATCACTCAGCATCAGAATGTCGGCTGGCCTTGCGCGCGTGGCCGCGACGAGTAGTAACCAGACTGCCTCGTCCATCGTCATCCAGTACCGCGTCATCTCGGCATTCGTCACGGAAAGTGTCTCGCCGGCGTTGAGCTGCCGGCTGAAATGTCTCGATGACGCTCCCTCTCGTACCCATCACATTGACATAACGCACTATTGAATACGGGAGGTCGTGTGACAGGGCGGTCTGTTCCGTCGCGATTTCGCTGACTCGCTTGGTTGCTCCATACAGGCTTGGCGGATTCACAGCCTTGTCACTGGAGGGATAGACGAAACGCGATACCCCTAAATCCACGCTCAGTTCCAGGAGCTGTCGGGTGGCAACGATGTTGACCGAGACGGTTTCCTCGGGGAACATCTGACCGAATGGGACGTGTTTATACGCGGCCAGGTGAAAGACGTGCGTTGGCCGATCACGCTCAAACACACGCCTAGTCTTTGCCCCGTCACGCACGTCCGCGAGGACGTAGGACGGCTGGCACGGAGCATCTTCCAGAGATCGTACGAGGTCGTATAGCGAGTGCTCATGATGGTCTAGAAGGATGAGCGTCTCTGCCGTCTCCGCCAGGGCTCGACTCAGGTTTGAGCCTATGGACCCGCCGGCCCCGGTGATGAGCACACGTGCGCCTCGCAGCTCTTCGGCTGAGGCGGCCACGGCGCCTTTCCGATCAGTTCTTCCAATCAGCGCCGCGGCGTCCAGCGTCGCTGGCGTCAAACGGGCCGTCTCCGCACCGATCCGTTCAATCGCTCCTGCGCCAGGCGCATAAAAGCGGCTCGCTCAGGATCAGGCTCCAGCGTCTCCGTGACGAAATATGTGACCTGACCAGACGCGGATGGAATCTCGGCATCGAAGTCCACGTCGCCTTCGTCGAACGGTGCGCCTTCCCCGAGCAGCCCGGTTGCGTTCGACACATGGCACGCCAGCAGCGCGTCGCCGAGAATCTCGCGGTAAACGGTGACGTTCGTCGGAGAAGGTGTTCTCCGAAGCATCGCCGCGAGCTGAGGGAATTCTTCAAGCCCGGCGCCGTTCACGGCCATGGAAGAGGCGTTGATATAAAGCTGCGCATGTGAATAGTCAAGGCAGACGCCGACGTCTGGTGCGTTCCCACGCATCCACAGGAGATCTTCCGGGGCTAGCCCGATTGGGGAGATGAAGAACCCGCCTTGCCGCATTCGGAGCACTGGCGGCATGTTTTCGATGGTTGGTCGAATGCCGCGGGCCACGCATTGTGACGCGAAAAGCTGAAGCATTGGGACCGAGAGCTCGAGCGCTCGGGCCCGTTCGGCGTCGGAGCAATCGAAATCCATGGGGCGTGGTGCGATGGCGTGAATGTTGATCGTACTCGCGCCGATCTTCGCGGACACCTCAGCAAGTAAATGGATGAGCTCCCGGTCCGCCTCGGAGTCACGGGTCACGTCAAAGAACTCGCCGTCCAATGAGCGTACCGGGCCCTCAACAAGCCAGATGAAGTCCTCATCTAGATTCAGATCGCGGACATTCTGGAGCGTGCGCTCCACGGCGGAAGCATCCTGGATGTCCAGAAGATCCAGATACAGCTCCATCCCGGGTGGCGTGGGCGCAGCCAGTCTATCGGTGAGCTGTCCGGGAACCGGGCGGGCCTTAAGCAGTACGTAGGGCGGACTGCCGAGTCCAGTCACAGTAATCCTGTAGTCCTTCCAGAAGAGCTATCCGAGCTTCGTACCCTAGCTCGGCCCGAGCGGCTTCTACGCTCGGTACCAGGTGTAGCGTCGTACGTTGAATGTGAGACTCGTCAATTGAGCTGCTCGAGTGCAGTAGCGTCCGAATTGTGCTGGCCAGTCGACCGAAACTGGTTCCCACTCCTGTCCCGATGTTGAAAAGCGCGTGCCCTTCAGATCTGTAGGTCAGCGCGGCGAGAAATCCACGCACGACATCCGCCACATGGGTGAAGTCACGCCGCTGATTGCTCATCACAACGATCGGCTCGCCACGCGCGGCGCGATCATGAAAAATGCTTACGACGCCACTGTTGCCCTGTCCTGTTTGTCCAGGACCGTACACGGAAAATAGACGCAGCACGCGCGAGCGGATCCCGTAGACTCGCCCATACATCTCGCACCAGCGTTCGGCCATCAGCTTGCTGGTGCCGTAGACGTTCTGAGGATGTGGTGTGCTCCTCTCCGTGAGCATTGACGTACTGGGCCGAAAGACGTGCTGCGACGAGGCGAATACCACCGCGGCCTTGCTCAAACGGGCAGCCTCCAGAATCCGGAGCGTCCCCACCGCGTTCACGAGATTATAGCCAAGGGGGTCATTTCGGGAGGCGCCAACGTCGCCAATCCCGGCCAGGTGAATGACCGCCGAGACGCCATCCATCCATGGGAGAATCGGGTCCTTGACAATGTCGACGGACGCATGGTCCGGGAACCCGGGCAGCGCCGCTCCACGATGCATGGTTCGCACTTCACATTCTTCCGCCAGTGCCGTCGTGGTGTGGCGACCGATAAAGCCTGACGCTCCGGTGATCAGGACGCGCATCAGCGATCAGCCCAGGCGCCTGACTGGGCATAGTCAATGACCTCTCCAACACGATCGCGCAGCCGCTCGTTTGGCGTCCAGCCCACAGTCTGAAGACGACTAGAGACAGTGAACGGTGCTGTTGGATCCCCAAGCCGCGACTCCGGCTCGATGTGCACGTTGAGTCCCCGATCACTGGCGGCGTCGCGAACCGCTAACGCCACCTGTGCCACGGATAGGGCCTCACTGACAGCGTTTGCGTCAGCGTAGCGCGACTGAAGCTCGCAGGCGGCAAGAAGCGCTGACACCGCGTCCTTGATATGGAGGAATCCCACGGCGGCCCTGGCCGTCGGGTTCACACGTAGTGGTTGACCTTGGGCGGCGCGCCTCGCGAAGAGATTTGGGACTGTGATGAAGAGCGGATCGGACTTCATGACTGGACCGAGTCCATAGACGATGCCCAGCCGGATCGAAACTCCCGAGATATCGCTCGAGCTGGTGTACATCTCCAGCAGCTTCTCAACGTAGATCTTGCTCAAGTGCGAAAGATCGGAGAACGAACCGAGCGGATGAGTCTCGTCAACGCATCCTATCAGCGGAGCTCCATAGACGTGGAAGGAGCTACCAAACACCACTCGAGCTGCTCCCGAGCCGCTGGCGCGGTCAAGGAGCATTCTCGCCCCGATGAGATTCGTTTCCTCCGTGTAGCGCGCTGGCGCGGCCTTCGGACTAGAGCTCGGCTGCGCAGCCAACAAGTGAATCGCCTGAAATGGACCGTCCGCGAAGGTCGCGTCGAGCGCCTTCTCGGAAGAAACGCTGCCACGGACAAGGCGGAAATTGGAATGCTTCCGCAGAGCGGCAAGCGCGTCTGGTCGAGTACAGAAGTAATTTTCGAGACCGACTACTGATTCCCCGCGAGCGAGGTACTCAAGGGCAAGTGGTGCGCCGATATAGCCGACGCCGGCAATCAGAATCGTCACAGGAGAGTGTGTAGCGGGCTCGGGCGGCCGCCGTGCGATGATACCAGCCCTTCCCGGCGGCGCTCACCACATCCGCCGCCGTGAAGTGTTTCAGGATCACCCCGGGTCGAGGCCGCAGGTCCGACGGTGTCCACCTGCACCAGATCGCCAGGCGCCTGCACCACGTAGTCGGTCGGCTTGCGGAGCCCGTAGGGCCGCGTCCAGCAGAGTGGGGCGGTGCGCACACGGCGCGGCGGCTCGAACAGCTGCCCGCTGGCGCGCAGGCGGCGGAGGATCCGTCCCACCATCGACACCGACAACTCCACGGGCGTCTCCGCGCGTGCCAGGCAGCACTGCAGCTTGGCCTTGCCCCAGCGCGGGTACTGCTCGCGAAGATCCGCACCACGCGCGCCTGGTCGGCCGTCCAGTTCGGTTGTCGCCGCGCGTGGGGGACACAGGAGCGATCTTCGAGCGTCTGAGGCCGCCCCGGCACGTACCGCCGCTGCCAGCGGTAGAACGTTGGTCGACTGATGCCGAAATGGCGACAGCGTCCGACTGACGTTCTGGCCGTGGGTGCGATGCCAATCGAACAAATTGCCAGCGCTATAATCCGCCACCGCCATGATCTCCCGACATGTCCTCGGCGTCCGCGTCCATGACGTCACCTACGATGAAGCGATCGAGCATATTGACCGTTTTATCCATGAACGCGGAAGCCATCTCGTGACGACACCGAATCCCGAGTTTGTCATGATGGCACGCTCCGACCCTCGTTCAGGACCCTTCTTGATCAAGCCGCGCTGGCAATTCCAGACGGGATAGGGCTCCTTTGGGCCGCCCGATTCGCGGGACTGCCATTTCGAGAGCACGTGCGGGGGACGGACCTGATATGGCGGCTGGCGACCCATTCAGCACGCGTCGGACACCGATGGTTCCTTCTGGGCGCTGAGCCCGGAAGTAGCCGAGCTGGCGGCCGCAGCGTTACTACGCCGAGAGCCAGGGCTGGAGATCGTCGGCACCTACGCCGGGATTTCGGGACCGTCCGGCGATCTAGACGCGCGCGCCGCGATCGCCGCTTCTGGCGGGGCTGACGTCGTGCTCGTGGCGTATGGCGCCCCAGCACAGGAGCAGTGGATAGAACGGAATCTCGAGCCGGCCGGGATACCCGTGGGGGTTGGCGTCGGGGGTGTCTTCAACTATCTGGCTGGCGTGGCTCCTCGGGCACCGTACTGGATGCGGCGATTGGAGCTGGAATGGCTCCATAGGCTCATCACCCAACCATGGCGATGGCGGCGCCAGCTTGCTCTCCCACGATTCGTGGCGACGGTCGTTTTTTTGCGTTTCTGGCCCGGTGCGGACCGACCAGTAACCTAGCAGTCCCCCACTCGACATGCTACGTACAGCGTCCATTGGCCTCGACCCAGCCACGATGTGCGGTCGGGTCGAGCGATACTCGCCCACATTCAAATTCGCGCTGCCAGATGCTTCCGGCGCGATACCGGCCAGCCTCTGGCTGTCCCAGCGACGCCAGATAGTCGTCATAGAGCCAGGCCTGCTCAGACGTCGCGTCGTCCGTATATTGGAATAGGCGCGCTGGTTGGCAACGAGTAGGAAGGAGGCGAGAGCGTAACGTAGGCGCTCCACGTCTCCTCGCTCTCCTTGAGCAACCGCGATAAAGGCCTTCCCCTCGCGCGCCGCTTCCTCCGCCTGCTGCAGTTGCAGCTCCCAATGCTCCTGTGTGGGAAGCGTGCCGCGCCAGAGTCCCACGAAATACTCGTTCATCACCGCGTCGAGCAGCGGTGTGAACATCTGGCCGTCAAGCGGACGAAAGTAGGCGCCGGCCACATTGCCCCAGATTGGCGTGTCACCTAGACGTCCTCTGAGCCTGCTTAGCCCGCCGTGCGCAGCTGCGCGGTATTCGGTGTCTGAGCCGAACTCTAGAATTTACCCGTCGCTGTTCTCGGAGCGTGACATACCACGCTCAATCCAGCGATCGAGATTATCGATAAATAGTCCCGTATAGCCCATCTGTTGCGCGTTCGCTGAGGCGTGACCGATGAAGTACTCAATCCAGCGCACAGACGCCAGATTCCAGGTAGTAGCATCGCGTCTTGAGGCCAGTTTTCTCCTGCCAGGAGAGCGTCGAATAGAGTCGCTCGCCGGCGCCGTTGTGGAGAAACAGCCTTTCATGTGGGTGGAGCTCGTTACAAAAGTCTCGAGCGATTCCGCTCCACCTTTCCCTGAAGAGACATAGTCGCCACAGGGATCAGCGGCGTTGCGCAATCCGCCCGGGCCCGACGCTTCATTCGCCACGATGTACTGAAGAATCGGACCTATGAATCCGGCATCGCCAAGCTGGTCGCGATAGCGCTCGTCACGGCGCGTAAAGATGGCAGAGGCGAATCGCTCCGCCACCATAGTGACTGACGTTGAATCTTTGGTTGATGGTAGAAGAGCGTTAAGAGGGACAGCGGACCCGGAATCGTGTCCCCGGCTCTGGGAGCCCGCGGTCAAGGACGTGGCAGTGATGCCACCAGCCGAGCGACACGAGCCGGAAGCACACGCAGCGCGGACACCACACGAGCCGGAACACACGCACGTTGATCATCCCGCGGGTGACAATGGATCCGGATACATTCGGAGAGTGCCACATGGACCCAATCCAGACGTCTTTATGAAGGTTCGGTCAGCGTGTGGACTGGCTCTGGTATGCGAGATCAGCATCAACCATCTCGCACACCAGGTCCTTGAAACGTTATGTCGTAGTGCCAGTCGAGCTTCGCTCGCGCCTTGGTGCAATCTCCAAGCAGCAGGCTGACTTCCGCGGGGCGATAGAGCTGCTGATCGATGACGACGTGATCGTGGTAGTCGAGGCCTACATGACCAAACGCTATCTCGAGGAATTCCCGCACCGTGTGCGTCTCTCCAGTGGAGATCACGTAGTCATCGGGGGAGTCCTGCTGAAGCATGAGCCACATGGCCCGCACATAGTTACGGGCGTGTCCCCAGTCCCGCCGAGCATCCAGATTGCCGAGCCGAAGGTCGTTGATCTTCCCCAGCTTGATGCGAGCGACGTGGGACGTGATCTTTCGAGTCACAAACTCAAATCCGCGCCGCGGACTCTCATGATTGAAGAGGATGCCGCTGGACGCGTGCAGGTCGTACGCCTCGCGATAGTTTCGCGTGAGATCGAACCCAGCGACCTTCGAGATACCGTAGGCCGAGCGAGGGTGAAATGGCGTTGACTCACTCTGGGGGCTGATGCCCGATTCCCCGAACATCTCGCTAGACCCTGCGAAGTAGTAGCGAGTGTGAGGGGCTGCTTCACGACAGGCCGAGAGCAGGTAGTGAGTGCCGTTGATATTGGTGTTGAGCGTTGAAAATTCGTCTTCAAACGAATAGCTGACGAAGCTCTGCGCCGCCAGGTGATACACCTCGTCTGGCTGGACCTCGGCCATCACTCGGAACACGCTCGGGTAGCTCTCCAGGGACGCCGAGTGGAGGTTCAGCTTGTCCTGGATGTGATTGATGCGCCAGAGACGATGCTCCGGATCTTCAATGGCCACTCTGCGCACCATTCCGTGCACTTCATAGCCCTTCTCGAGAAGGAGCTCCGCGAGATAGGATCCATCTTGCCCGGTGATTCCGGTGATGAGAGCTTTCTTCGGCATGTGCCCGAGTATCTTCCTTCCGGTTTGGCTTCTCAATTTCGCCCGGCAGGTGCAATGACACGACTTGGAGATTCGCTGCTTAGATCATCGCATCCGGAGCTCTTGCCAGGGCGGCCGACTCCGCCAGAATCGAGGAGTCAAGGCCTGGCAGCAACGAGCCAAAAGTACGGGGCATTCTAGCGAATACGCGTGCCCGACCGCATCGGGCGCAGGCGGTCGCGCCCGATGGAGGTCAGCGGAACCGCGCGGCACTGCTTGATTGATTCGCCTTCAGAAGCACCTCGGCTTGATTCGCCGGGAGTGGCTTACTCACAATGAAGCCCCTGGTACTCATCACAACTGATGGAGCGCAGATAGTCGAGTTGCTCGAGAGTTTCCACGCCTTCCGCCACAACGCGGTAGGTTCTTGAGATATCCGAGCGCTGAATAGCCGGTGCCGAAGTCGTCGACTGAGATACGAATTCCGCGAGATCTGAGGCCGCCAAGCGTTGACAAGCTGGCTCCCACGTTGCGCATGATGACGCCCTCAGTCATCTCGAGCTTGAGGTCAATGGGCTGGATGCCTGTGGAGCAGAGAATCTCGCCAACCACGTCCTCAAAGCCAGGTTCTTCGAATTGACGGGCGGAGCAGTTCACAGCTATCCGAAGATTGTTGAAGCCGACATCGCCGCTATGCCGGAATCGACCGGGTACCGCGAATGCTCGCCATGAAAAGCACCGCCGAGGCGAGTGCAACACTTGCGCCCCAGAGGAATGCACTCTGTACACCGTAGGTATCGGCAAGTGACCCCGCGATGATCGGGGACAGGCTACCAAAAAGCGTCCCGACACCATAGACCAACGCCACCGTGGTGGCCTGCACGTGCTCACCGACCATATCCATCGCGTTCGCGAGAAACAGTGCCATGAGGGGAAACATGAATGCCCCCATACAGATCACGGCGATGGAGAGTGGCAATCCAGGGGGCGCCACGCTCATTAGCAAGATCGACACGCCAAGTATTGCGAGGCATGGGACAAGCGTCTTCTTGCGCCCGAATCGGTCCGAGGCCAATCCTAGAAGTGGCGATGACGCGATGCCAGCTACGTTCCCCAGAAACACGTAAATACCGGCTTCGTATGGCGCGAAATGAAGCTCATTGCGGAGGTAAATCGGCAAAAACGTATTGACCGATGATTGCGCCATACTGAATCCACCGGTCGCCAGGAAGATCAAAAGAAGCGGCCCTGGCCGGACGAAGCTCAGGAGCGACCGGAGGTACACGCCGAATGAGACGGCTTCCCCAGTACGCCCCTCCGTGGAGCGCATAACCATCCACACGACGATGCCGGTTGCGATCGCGGGAAGCATGCTCAGCTGGAGAAGAAAGCTCCAGGCCATCACCGTAAGGAGCATCCCCACGACCAGGGGGCCAAGGGCTTCGCCAACGCTTCCACCGCTCCCGTGAAGTGACAGCGCAAACCCTTTTCGATGGACGAAGCGCTGAGAAAGCGCCGCGATGGCCGGTGGATGCCAGAAAGAGATCCCTGCACTCACGACGACCGCGGCAATCATGACGCCGGCGTACACATTGACCGTGCCCATGACGAACTGAAAGATGCCTATCACAATCATGCAGCCACCCAGGATCTTGGCCCAGTGGCGACTGTATCGATCGGCAATGAAGCCCGCCGGCACGTTGGAAAGACTCCCCGAAAGACTTCGAACAGTCGCCAGGGCTCCGATGCCCGCGTTGGAGAGCCCGAAAGACGCCTGAATTTCGGGCAGAAGCAAGAAGAAGCCCGATGCGTACATGTGCTTGATCGCATGCCCGGCCACAAGCACGGTGGCGAGCACTGCTGGATGAAGCGCAGTCGCTGGCCGGTCGGATCGAACCGTAGAAACCGTGCTCAACAGCACCCCCTCATCATCAGTGGACACGCAAAACCCACCAGTGAGGGACAATGGTCAGTCCTCCACTGGCGGGTCGTGGGAGCGGGAGACGGGATTCGAACCCGCGACAACCTGCTTGGAAGGCAGGCACGCTACCACTGCGTCACTCCCGCGTACGCGGACATTCTACCAGGGTGTCCCGGTGGCTGCATGCAAGGGCGAGCTCTCCTTCTTGGACGCACGCGCCGACAGCCACGGATGCGACGTTCAAGCCCCTATTTCAGTCGACCTTGTAGAACGCTGCTTTACAAATTATATGTAGTCGACGACGCGCCAGATTGACTATAATGGTATAGAACAATTGTTCTGATTTGGGGTTCATGCTGCGCGGAATGGATCTCATGGAGCTCGGTCTACTAGGGCGGCGCGCATCGTGCATGCCCGGCAACCTGGAAGGAATTGACATGGCAACGAAGACGGAAGCGCCAGCGGAGGAGCAGGTTAGCAAGTCGGTTTACGACACGCTCGCTGAGCCGTTCGATGTGACATTCCACGATACCCGCGGAGGCGTGGACCTCGAATACATTACGGGCGAGCAGTGCATATCTCGCCTCAATCAGGTGCTCGGGGTTAACGGCTGGTCGTTCGTGGTGCTCAATCACGGAATTAATCAGGAAGCTGACGAAGCGTGGGTCCTGGGATCGCTCTCGACAACCATCGAAGGCGTCTCCAGTGAACGCCAGCAGTTTGGAAGTCAGAAGATCAAACGATCACGCTCTTCCGGCGCACCGATGGATATTGGGTTCGATCTCAAGGGCGCAGCCACCGATGCTCTGAAGAAGTGTGCCATGCTCGTTGGTGTGGGTCTGTATCTCAGTCGCAAGGAGCAGGTATCTCAGCCGAGCTCGAACGACAGTGATACGCTTGTGTGTGACGAGTGCGGGCGAGATCTGACGCCAACGAGCTTCAAGGATGGAACGAGCTGGTCACCGCAACAGCTCGCGGCATTCGGGCGTCGCAAGCATCAGCGAGTGCTCTGCATGGATCACTACCGCGCGGCCAATGAGCTTCGTCGCAGGGCCGAGCAGGCGCTAGAAGAAGTCCCGTTCTAAATTTATGAAGGGGTCGGCAAGACGAACGTCCCGCCGACCCCTTCATTTCATTGGGCTCGGTCGTACAATGCCGGAACACCACAGCGTCTGTCACCAATGGGGGGACGGATGGGAGGTTCCGTGGCAGAACGATACTTCATGTACGATCCCGCGCTGCGCGGTTCCGTACTGCGGCTCCTACAACAGTGGAAGCGCCTCCCTCTGAGTGACCTCTTTCGGCTGCTGCCAGCGCAGGACCGCCTGCGCTACCGAGACGACGTGATTGATGATCTGGTGTGGCAGGGGCTGATACACAAGGAGGAGCGTGGAGACGAGACCGTCGTCAGTTTGACTCCGGCCGGCGAGCAGACGGCGATCGGAGTCGAGTCAGCCTCCGGAAGCTGGAACCGCGATGACAGATAACGTAGATCTCGCGGAACGAGTCAACGCCCTTCTAGCAGAGGCTCGTAACGACATTTCGAGTGAAGATGATCCCGAGCTGCTCGTGCTCTTGCTTCACCGCGCCGCCGTGGAGCTCAACAAGTCTGCACGCGCTCGGTCGACCCAGCTCAAGGGCACTCCCGACTGGGGTGCCTGGGCTGGACTACAAAACACCACTCGAGGCCTCGTACTACAGGCGAGCACTTGTCGCGATCTCGTGAAGAAGCTGAAGTCCGGCTAGCGCAATGAAAAGCTGCTGTTACAGCACATGGGCTTGCGGTCAAGTTAAAAAGCGTCGCTCGTGCGACGCTCAGGGTCGGGGTGCCCGGACTCGAACCGGGGACCTCATGGTCCCAAACCATGCGCGCTACCGACTGCGCTACACCCCGTGGAAGCAAGATTATAACGGACGCAAGCGGGGCTCACTCAGGCTAGCGCGAATACCGAGAGATGCGATTAATTCCGGCAAAGTAAATCGCCTCATCCGGACCCACCACCACGTCGAGGCGGCACTCATCGGCGAGATCCTCCACACTGTTTACCTGGTCGAGATTTTCACCGGTAAGTCGAATACGCTGCAGCGGACCCACGTGGATGCCGCAGAAAAGCAGGTCATTCGCTAGCTCGGGAAACATGCTGCCGGTGTAGAACCGGAGCCCGGTTGGCCCTGCGCTGGGCTCTCCAGATTCCCACAGTGGATTGATGAATCGAGGATCGTCACCGCGACCCTCCACGACGGGATTTCCGTAGTTTCCGCCCGGCGTGATGAGATTGATCTCATCATGTCCCTTGCCAGAATTCTCATTCGCGTAGAGACGGCCGGTTACGGGATGGAACGCCAGACCGAACGGGTTGCGAAACCCCATGGCGTAGACGGGCGAGCCGGGAAGCGGGTTGTCTGAGGGTATCGAGCCATCCGAGGCAATGCGAAGAATCTTGCCACCCATGCTGCCCAGCTCCTGGCCAAGCCGGGATGACTCCGCGTTACCCACCGTGACGTACAGCATGCCATCCGGCCCAAACGCGACACGACCACCACTGTGGCGACCAGTTCTCGAGATCGGCAGGTTGTCCAGGATCACCGTCTGGTCAACGCCCTGACCACCTCGATCGGTCATACGGATGACACGGTTACGGTAGGGGACGTTGTTGCGTCGATTTGGGTCCGGCTCGGAGTAATACAAGTAGACATAATGGTTCGCCGTGAAGTCCGGGTCGATAGCCAGGCCGAGGAGCCCTGTCTCTGGGCCTCTTGCCACTTCGAATGTGGCCCAGGGTGGATCCTGGAGCGTGCCGTTCTGGAACACTCGAACGCGACCTTCGGAGACCTCATTGAAGAAAAGGCGGCCGTCCGGCGCGAAGGCCAGACTCATCGGAATTTTGAGATTGTCGATGAGCACCTCCGTGCGAGGCGCCGAGGATCTCGTGCTCACGCCAGGGAGAGTCCCACAGGCAGCAAGAATCAGGCTAGTGAGGACGGTCAGGATCAGTCGCACGGAATACACCAGAGGCTCCACGGCTTCAGCAACGCCCGCGGGCCGGAGGGCGCCGGCATGTTTACCCGACGCGCGGTCCGATTATAGTCCAACTCTCAGCTAGTCGCGGGCGATTTCAGCTAGCCCCAAGATCGCTCGGAGTCGCGGTAATGCTCGCCGCGTGGACCGTCCGCGGTGGCTGATGGCGTGCTTTTGCGTCGCGGTTAGGTCCGCCATCGTGCACCCAAATCGAGTCACATGGAAGATCGGGTCGAAGCCGAACCCTCCTCTACCTGACGGACTCAAGGCGATGCGGCCCTCAACTGTTCCGCGGTAGTTCCACACTCTGGCGGAGCTGTCGACAATAGCCGCTTCGCTCACGTAGCGCGCGGTCCGGAGCTCCCACGGCACGGCCTGCAGTCGATCCAGGATCATCCGGTGTTTCACCTCGTAGTCCGAAGTGTTGCCCCACCTGGCCGAGTACACACCCGGTTCACCATTCATGGCATCGATCTCGAGGCCCGAGTCCTCAGCGAACGTAATGAGGCCACTTGCCTCGGCATAGGCACGGGCCTTGAGCGTGGCGTTCTCGCGAAACGTCGTTCCGGTCTCATCGGCCTCGAACTTGACGCCGGCATCGGTCAGGGTCACCAGGTCGATGGGGAGCTCTCCGAGAATCTCTCGGTATTCTCGGAGCTTCCCCTGGTTTGTTGATGCTATGAGAAGTGTCGGTCGCGGCATGCTGGTCGTAGTGGCAGGTGCTTCAAAGTGTACGAGATAGTGGTACGGATGCAGCAGAGACGCTTCGATTTCACGTCGGCGAACCTTCCACAGGGCTGGACACTTCATTTCAATGCGTCTGTCCCGAGCACGCAGGATCTAGCACGTGAGGGGGCCTCGCACGGTATTGGCTCTCGACATGTCTTCCTGACGAACTATCAGTCCGCGGGCCGGGGCCGCTCAGGGCGCTCGTGGACAGCTCCTCCTGGCTCGGCGCTCTTGCTCACGGTACTTCTGAACGAGCCGTCAGTGGCGTTGTTCGAGCACACGATCTGTGTCTCGGTATCGCTTTGCGAAGCGTTGGAAGCGATCGCGTCCGTGCGTCCCGTCATCAAGTGGCCGAATGACCTGCTTTTAGACAATCGAAAGGTATGTGGTGTGCTCGCGGAGTCTTCGGATGCAGCACCGGGCTATGTTGCCGTCGGGTTAGGGCTCAACGTCGCCTGGGAGGGCGTTCGCCCCGCGCACGTTCCGGAGTGGGCGACAGCAATCGACGAGCATGCAACAAGCCAAGTGGACAGGATCGCACTGCTCGAGGAGGTCATCAGACGACTCGATTCGTGGCTTGACGCGCTCGTGACGGACTCTGGTCACGTGCAGCTGCGCGACGCCTGGGAGCGTCGATTGTGGCGGCGCGGGGCCGAGGTGGTCGTCCAGCTTCACAACGAGACGCTTGTAGGGCTGTTGAGTGGAACAGACCAGCATGGCGCACTGCTCGTGAAACTGGCGGACGGCTCAGAGCGCGCCGTGCTCGATGGCGAGCTGCTCATGCCAGGGCGACCGCCGCGGGCGGCACTCTAACCGCACGAGGACCGTGACGGCGAGTAACTGCAGGATTAGAACAGGTGTGCTAAACTGTCGGCACATAGAACATGCGTTCTCAAACGGAGGTCAAGCATGGCTCTGCCGATGACATCTTCAAGTAGCCGACGACGTGTTAATTCGCCTATGGGCGAGCTGGTGGATCTTAGGGAGCTGTGCTCCAAGCTCGAAGCAAGATTGGTTCAGGAGGAGCGGGAGATCTCTGAGCTGCGTTCTCGAGGCGAGGATACGTCGAGCCAGGAGGAGTTGTGGATTCGTATGTTGCATCGGTACGAGCGAGTCTGTGATCTACTGGCGTCAGGCACTCAATCGAACCCGCAGCCGGCGGCCTGATCAGGGCGAATCAATGAGTGCGCCGCGAAGACGGCGCTGAAATCCGTATGCTTTGGGCCTACCTTCCAGAAAATGGGACGGAGCCCTGATGACGTTCTTGACGCACCTCGAATGCCCCGAGACCGGCGAGCGGCTTCCCGCCGATCGTGAGCAGCATCTTAGTGCCGCTGGATTCCCGCTGCTGGCGCGCTATGACTACGCGGCCATCCGCGCGTCTACTCCCAGGCGCGATCTCTCCGGACGCAGAACAGACCTCTGGCGATTCGCTGAGCTTCTTCCCAGTGACAACCCCGTCACTCTCGGTGAGGGCTGGACCCCACTTCTGACACTTTCTCGCATTGGGCCGGAGCTCGGCCTCGGCCAGCTCGTTGTGAAGGAAGAGGGGCTCAACCCCACCGGCACGTTCAAAGCGCGCGGAGCGGCCGTGGGCGTGGCGTGCGCACGTGACCTGGGGGTGACGAATGTGGCGATGCCTACTGCCGGGAATCGCCGGCGGCGCCTGGGCTGGCTATTGCGCCAGTGCAGGATTGGGATTTCGCGTCATCATGCCCGCCGATGCCCCCTTGATAAATATGGCTGAGGCGCGAGTGTACGGTAGCAACGCGTCGTATGTGGACGGGTTGATATCTGACGCGGGCCGTATCATCGGCGCGGAGTCGGCCGAGCACGGCTGGTATGACGCGTCCACACTCAAGGAGCCGTACCGCATCGAAGGTAAGAAGACAATGGGTCTCGAGATCGCCGAGCAGCTCAACTGGGAGCTTCCCGACGTCATTCTCTATCCTGCCGGCGGTGGCGTGGGGCTCATTGGCATCTGGAAGGCGTTCGATGAGCTGGAGGCCATTGGCTGGATCGACAGTCGTCGACCGCGGCTCGTCGCGGTGCAGGCGGAGGGCTGCGCTCCGCTGGTTCGTGCGTGGAATGAGCAGGCGATTGAAAGCCGCTTCTGGGATGGCGCGGACACGATCGCAAGCGGTCTGCGCGTTCCGAAGCCGTTAGGCGATCGGCTGGTTCTTCGTGCCTTGCGTGAAACGAACGGAACGGCCATCTCCGTGAGCGACCGCGCGATCTCCGAGGCCGTTTCAGAGCTAGCCGAGCGAGAAGGAATGTTTGTGTGTCCGGAGGGCGCGTCTATGCTTCCGGCGCTGCGCTCACTCTGCGAGGGTGGTTGGATCAAGGTCTGGCGAGCGCGTTGTACTACTCAACACGGGGAGCGGGCTGAAGTATCCGGAGATGGTCTCACTGGATGGCGTCGAGACGCTTCCAAGGCCCAACTGAGAGTTTCCACCGAATTAGCGGCCTACGCCCCAGTCCTCTCCCGATAACTGGGTGAGGGGCTTAGCAACACAAGCTACTTCCGCAACTCGAGCGGAGCTATACTGGCACCGCCTCAGTCACCGCTGATCGGATCATGCCATGCCCATCGGGGAGATCTCCGCGCTTCTGAGCGCCGTGCTGTTTGGGCTCAGCAATGTCTTCATCCGCAAGGGCATGGCCAGCGGCATCCACGCGCCAGATAACGGCCTTTTTCTTACGAATCTGATAAACCTCATGTTCTTCTTGATCATGATGGTTGTGCTGGTCGTTCTGGAAGGTATGCCGCCACTTCTCCTTGGCGGGATTGTCGCCTTTATTGCGGCTGGCTTATTGACCAGCTATTTCGGGCGAAACACCTATTTCATAGCGGTGCAGTATCTCGGTCCATCTAGAGCCAGTGGCTTCCGCGTGGTCACGCCGTTTTTCACGCTCGTCGTTTCGCTCTTCTGGCTGAATGAGAGCGTTAGCTCGATTGGAATTCTCGGAATGGTCGTCACCGTAATTGGGCTCTATGTCCTTTCGCAGGAGAGCACCCGGACTGCTGCGGAGCGCCAGATTCCAGCTGATGCAACGCTTTCCGGTAGCTCAAATTCCGTCCAGGCCACCGTTGCCATTAAGCCACGAAGCGCGACATACGGCATGTCGATGAGTCTGATCTCATCGATCGCCTACGGCGCCGGCCATACGTTCCGAAAGGTGGGCCTCCTCGAAATCCCATCGCCAACGTTCGGTAACCTCCTCGGCTCGGCCGTGGGACTGGCTGGGACAATTGCAACGTTCGGCGTGCGGCGTGAGCTTGGCGCTGTCATCCGCGGCAACCTCTTCCCGATTCACTGGTGGTTTGTATGGGCCAGCGTGGTCATGAGTCTGGCGCAGCTCGCGATTTTCGCCGGCATCTTCCACACTAAGGTGGCGATTGCATCGACGCTTTACGCTACGGAGCCGGCATTTACGCTGCTGTTCTCCTGGCTGTTCCTGAATCGCGAGGAGAAGATCGGCCGAATTACGGTGCTGGCGATCGGCCTCACCATCGTCGGCGTCGCCATGATCGTCCAACGTGGCTAACCTTGCGCTTATGGTGCGCGCGACGGATGAACCATTTGACGGGCTCGATACTGACTGCTAATTTGGACGCGCATCAGGCCCTGGGGTCGTGACCTCACTCAGTGTGCAATTCCCCTGGTGAGCCTGATGGTCCACGAATGGAGGCTGTCCATGGTCGCCAACACGAGTAGCGACGATCTTTCGAGAAATAACCCGTTTTTCCTGATCGATCCATATCGAGAATTTCTTCGCGACGAAGGGCGTTCCCGGTAGTCGAGCAATACTCGGTGAATGTTTTCGAGATCGAGCTGGAGCCGTGGAAGCGGCTCGGCGGTCTGGGATCGTACGTACACCTGGAAGGTCGCGGCGACTACTGCAACTGCTACGTGGTTAAGATCCCTCCCGGAGAGCAGCTCAACTCCGAGAAGCACGTATTTGACAAGGTCGTGTATGTCTTCCAGGGCCGTGGCTCGACGACGATCGAGCTGCCTAGCGGCAAACGCAACTCATTCGAGTGGGGACCGGGCAGCATGTTTGGCATCCCGCTCAACGCTCGGCACCAGATCTTCAATGGCTCGGGCTCGGAGCCGGCAATTCTCGCGTGCAGCACCAACGCACCGATCTACATGAATCTGGTCCACAACACCGACTTCATCTTCGACAACCCATTCATCTTCCAGGAGCGACTTGGCGAAGAGCGTTACTTCTCCGGCGAAGGTGAGTTCCGCCAGGTGCGCCCCGGCCGCCACCAGTGGGAAACCAACTTCGTATCCGACATCGTGAGCTTTGAGCTGCCGGTCTGGAATGAGCGCGGCGCTGGTGGCCGCAACATCATGTTCACGCTGGCGGATAGCCCGATGCACATCCACCTTTCGGAGTTTCCGGTGGGGACGTACAAGAAGGCGCATCGACATGACTCGGGCGCGCACATCTTCATCGTGACGGGAGAGGGCTACAGCTTGCTCTGGCACGAGGGTCAGGATCCAGTCACCACGCGCAAAGTCGACTGGAAGCTCGGGTCGCTTTTCGCGCCGCCGGACGGACCGACCTATCACCAGCATTTCAATACCGCCTCCGCGCCGTCACGCTACCTGGTCACTGGCTTCTCCGGTGCTCGCTATCCCGTGCTCGAGAGCGCGCGACGACGGAACGAGGCCAGGATGAGTGACAAGTCGATCAAGCAAGGTGGATCTCAGGTCGAGTATGAGGACGAGGACCCACGGATCTTTGACCTCTTTCGATCCGAGCTCACCACGCGGGGGGCGTCACCGAAGATGGAGCGTTACCTCGGGGCTCGCGCTGGCAAGAAGTCGTGGCCATGATGGCGCGTTCGCGCTGCATGACTATTCGCGCCCAATTGATGACGCTGGCTGATAAATTCTGGTATGTGCCTGCCGATATGACCTACGCTGCCATGGACGGAGCCAGGCAGCAAAACTCGAGTCTCGTCTCGTGAAGTGCTCACGCTTGCGGAGCACTGAAAGGACGCCGTTCTAGGGGAGGCTGGCCGACTCAGAGCTAGTCTGCCGCAAACCATCGACAGGAGGCCGCGAGGAGTCGGCCCGTTAGATTGGAGGCCATCGATGTTCGTACGCTCATTGTTATTCCTGGCTCTCATACTGCCGATTCTCACGGCATGTGCACCGGCTGCGGCGCCAGCGCCAACCCAGGCGTCCGCGGAGGCCGCAAAGCCCGCGGCGGCGGCTCCAACAACAGCGCCACCCGCCTCGGCGGCCAAACCGGCCGTGGCCAAGCCGCCGGCACAAGCGAGCGGCAAGCCCGGCGCTCTCCAAAGGAGTACTACGCAGGTAAGACCATCCGTATCATCGTCGGCATTGAGCCCGGCGCCAATGGCGATATCCAGGCACGGTACATTGCCCAGTCGTTGCCGAAATTCATCCCTGGCGAGCCCAACATGATCGTGACCAACATGCCCGGCAATAGCGGGCTGACGGCCACGAACTACATTGCTGCTCAGCCGCCGGACGGATTGACGCTCTACTGGGGCACCGGCGGCCATCCGCATCAGCAGCTCGAGCAGGGCGCAAATGCCAAGTTCAAGTATGACGAGCTCGTTCGCGTGATAACGCTCGAGGGGCGCACGGCCTTGTGGCTCGGTCTTGGGTCGATGCCATACAAGCGGATCGCAGGAGGCAGTCGGCGGTGACAAAGAGTTCACCGTCGGCATGCTCTCCGAGAAGGACTCCGCCGACATCCAGATGCTGAAGGAGTGGCTCAAGCTGCCAGTGACGGATTGTCTACGGCATCGAGACAGGTCTGGCCAAAGGTGCTTCTCGCGTTTGATCGCAAGGACGTGGACAGCATGGTCAGCGGCTCCGGCTGGTACCAGATTCCCGAGTCAACGGCCGGGTGGTTCAAGGAAAACCAGCTTGGCCCGCTAGCTGTCCTCGCGACGCCAGAGACAAAGTTCATGAACAATGGCGAGATGGACTTGCCTTCCGACGTGAAGAACATTCGCGAGCTCCTTACGCCCGAGCAGCGCCGCGATTACGAGCTCATGACGGTCAGCGACGGTGCGTTCTATCGCAACTCGTATCTGCCCGCCGGGAACGCCGACTGAGATTCGGGACATACTCTCGGACTGCATTCGCGGCATGCGCTCAAGGACCCCGAGTGGATGAACGGTTTCGTCAAGGTCAATGGTCGCGCGCCAGACGGCGTGATGATGGGCGCCGAGCTTGATAAGATCGCCAAGTCATTCAAGATCGAGGAATTGGATGCACTGCTTGTGAAGTGGATGCCCGGGCTACAAGTCGTCGCTGTAGTAACTGCATTCCTGCCCGAGCCATTACGGACGCTGAGGTGCCGCAGCCGGTCTGCATGCGTCCGTGCGCGCGAGCTCCCTGAGGATCGACGATGGACTATTTCGCTCAAACGCTTCAGATCATCGGCGGCATCCTGAGCAACCCCATGTACTGGGTAGCGCTCTTTGCGACGATCTTGCTGACCGGCCCAATTGGTCTTATCCCCGGCGTCGGGGCCACCACGGTTCTGGTCATCGCGCTTCCATTTGTGATTCTCAATCTCGATCCGCTGATCGGCCTGGTGTTCATCGCGGGAATGCTGTCGCTGGGCAATACCATGGACATCATTCCCGCGGTGCTCCTGGGATATCCCAGCGGCGCTACGGCGGTTGACTTTCTGGAAGGCCACCAGCTTGCCAGGCGTGGACTGGGCGCCCGAGTACTGGGCGCCAGCTACGCCGTATCCATGATCGGCGGGCTTATCGGCGCAACCACGCCTGGCGTTCGCGATGCCCGGGCTCTGCGTGCGTTCATCGTGAATTTCTCATACGCTGAGATCGCCGCTATGGCGCTGTTTGGCGTCAGCATGGTGGCGATCCTCTCGCGGGGCGCCGTCATGAAGGGGCTTGGGTCCGCCTCATGGGCTTACTTCTTGCGAGCATCGGCGTGCTGCCCATTAGCGGCGTCGACCGATTCACGTTCGACAACATCTACCTCTGGGATGGCATACCGCTGGTGGCGTTCCTCCTGGGAGTGTTCGCGTTCCCGGAGCTTGTGGACCTCAGCATGAGCCGGCAGCCCGTCGCCGCGAATAGCACGGTTTCCAATCGTGAGGTCTGGATAGGGTTCAAGGAAGGACTGAAGCGCTGGCGAACAATCCCCCGCCAGAGCCTCTTTGGCGTCTTCATGGGCTCAATACCTGGTATTGGCGGCGCGACGATTGAATGGCTCTCCTATGCACTGGGAATTGCCTTCTCCAAGGATAAATCGCAGTTCGGAAAGGGCAGCATGGACGGCATCCTCTTCACCGAGTCCGCCCAGAGCGCCAAGGAGGCGGGGCAGGCAATCCCCACACTCGCGTTTGGTATTCCGGGCGGATCCACTGGGCACTTTGCCTGGCCGCGATGGTGTCATATGGGATTGCGCCCGGCCTCGGTATGTTCACGACAAACATGCACATCACGATGGGCATCGTCCTGACCATCGGCCTTGGCAACCTGATCGGCGCGATCATGGCGCTATTCATCAGCGCCCAGGTGGCCCGCCTCACGCTGGTGCCTTACGCTTTTGTGGCGGGAATGATGCTGCCACTGATGTTCCTGAGCGCCTTCCAGGCCCGATTTCAGCTTGGCGATATCGTTGATGCTGCTTGCGATCGGCATCCTGGGACTCGCGCTGAAATGGTTTGGCTGGCCACGCCCGCCGATGATCATTGCGTTCGTCCTCGCTCCGGTCCTGGAACAAAATCTCTGGACCGCCGTGGGTGTAAACGGGCCTGCAGGCCTGCTCTCTCGTCCTTACGCCATAGCAATCCTGATTCTGGCGGGCATCACAGCTGTTTATCTGACTCGCGGATGATGGCCGACGGTGAGAAGTCGTGCCCTGGCGTCCGTGCACGAAGTCCTGCGACACAAGGATACCGGCGCCGTCATCAGCGGTGGGGCAGTTGCACTCTCGAGCCGAATGAACCGACGCACCCGCCCCCGCGCATCGCGCCCACGTCGCTATCGTTGGAAATGGGAATATCTATTCTGGGCGGCGTTGATGGCCATTGTTGGTGGCGTCTTCTTGCGGCGAGAGCCTCACATACGAGGGCGCATCGCGATTCTTCCCATTGCTGGCCAGCATAGCTTTCCTGCTTGTCATGGCAGTGATCATCATTCGGGAGATCATGGATCCGAACCGTGATCGCGGAGAGGTGATGGACATCGCCATGCGCACCGGGAACGAGCCGGAGGCGTCCGAGCGCTTCTAAGCACCCTGGCGTGGATGGCGGCATTCGTGGTCGCGATGGGGCATTGTGGGCTTCCGATCACGGCGATTCTGTTCCCAGTCGTGTTCATTCCAGCGAATCTGGAATGGCGCGGGAAGAAACTGCTCTGGGTGTTGCTTCCGGTCGGCGCTCAGCGCGTTCGTGGTGCTCGTGCTTCTTGACAGCATGATGCACGTTGTCTGGCCGGATCGATTCATCTGGAACTGGTCTACGGGCGGGCGCGTACTAAACTCTGGGGTCGCGAGCGTCGCCACACGCGCGGTATAGTGGGGCGGCCCACTGATGGCGCGACCGCGCATGGCACGGTCGCGCTTCGCAATCCACCGGAGCGCCCGATGATTCCTCGCGCACTCGTCGTTCGAGTGCTGTTGGTCGTACTCGTATTGGTCGTCGCGGTCTCGCCGTCGATTCTTCAACCTCGACTCAGAAGCGCAGAGATCCAGACCGAGGCATTACTCTCGGACATGCAGCGGCTTGTTGATCAAGTAAACGCAATAGACCACAGCGCTCTCTTAGGCATCAAGAAAGCAGCGGTCGCGAGCGGAAACCCTCTTTCCATAGCTCAGGCAAATGCCTCACTGGCCACGGAAGCGCAGACCCGTGCCGCCGCGGTCATGAAGCTATGGCTGACCCGCCTGGACCGTGAAACCGGACTCCCGCCCACGTCGCTCGTCCCATCCATACCTCGATTCATCTACGGCGATACCGGCGCCGATTTTCTGCCGCATTTTGGCATCGCTGTGCAGCTTCTCTCACCGGATGAGTACGGACTGATTCTCAACATGCTGTCCAACGAAAGGCGCTTGACGACTGGCGTGCCCGAGGCCATCGACCTCACGCTCGATCGGGAAACATCGATGGACACCGATGAGGCCATTTTTGACGCGGCCGAATACGCCAAGGACGGCCTACTGCCGCTCATTGAGCGACTTGGCACGGAGCCATGGCTTGGTAGGGCGCGCGAGGTGGCCGACTCGATCATTGCGGCCGCCAGCGTTCGGACTCCCAAGCAGGGAAGCGTTCCCGCCAACTCGACGGAAGTGAATGGCGACATGCTGCAAGTGCTCGCGCGGGTCTACTGGGCGACACGCGACATAAAGTATCTCGAGGCAGCCGACCGGATCGCGCTGACGTACCTTGAGGACGTGCTACCGAAGACAACCTACCTTCCTCCGAATCAATGGAACTTCATTGAGAACGAGCCGATTGGACGACGTCGGTTGAGGCTCTCCGATCACGGGAATGAAGTGATCGCTGGTCTCATTGAGTGGCACCTCGTTGAGTCCGCGTTGGAGCGTCCTGGGGTGGAGACTCATCGGCAAACAATCCGGCGCATGCTCGATCGAATTCTGCAGACGGGTCGGAATGAGGACGGTATGTGGCTGCGCGTGATTGAGATTCCGTCAGGTCGAGTGGAACAGCCTGGGGTGACCGACAACTGGGGATACGTCTTTCAGGCGTTCATGGCTCAGTCCGAAATCGAGCGCCAATTCCCCAACGGCGATACGGAAGTTGCCGATCGCTACGACGCCGCGGTGATCCGGGCACTCCAATCCTTACCGAAGTATCGAGACTATGCCTGGCAAAACGGCGAGATGGATGGTTACGCCGATGCACTCGAGAGCGTGTTCTACCTGTTAGACAAATTCCCGGTGCAGGTGGCGGCGGAATGGACCGACGAGGAGATGAACGGCCTCTACCGGTATCAGAAGCATGACGGGCACGTGCTCGAGCGTGATCTCGACGGCAATTTCATGCGGACGTCGCTGCTCTACTCATCGTGGCTGATGCGTGGATCCCGTCTGTCTCCGTGGGACCTCGCAAGTGAACCTGGGTGCCGCGGTTGACCGCGAGTGCACCGTGTTTTCGCTCGACTCGAGCTCGGATTGGTCCGGGCGAGTTGTGTTCGACACGCCTCGCTCGCGCGACAATTTCAACCTTCCCTTCGACTACGCGCGATTGAACAAGTGGCCAGAGTGGTTTGTGGCTGATCCGGTAAAGAACTATCAGATCTCGGGCATGCTCGGGGAGCAGGTAACGTCGGGGCAGGCACTCGCCGACGGCCTGGCAGTCACGCTCACACCCGGACAGCAAGGCTCGCTGAGGATCTGTCCGGGGTAGGCGAATGCCCTACTCCTCACCCAAAGTGCGAGGGATCGCGGTGTGAAGCCGTCGGGCCTGATATGGCCAGACCGGCTCCTAGTCCCTTTGGAAGAAGACTGGGTGAGGGAAGAGCGACCTCTCAAAGCCAGCACGATGCCCCGCATGCCCGCCGCACGTCACGTGTAATATTCCCGCGAAGGAGCTGTTATTCATGGCCCACCACGCTGTCATCGATCCCCGTCCCGGCTGACTACCGAGATGCGCGCCTTTGCGCTGTCTACCTGGCGCCGGACCTCCTGAAGGCCATGGGTGCAGCGACTGACGATGTCGTTCGAATCACCACACATAGGGAGCGAACAGTGCTGGCCCGTGTGGCCGGGCCCTTTGTGGACGGCGCGCCTGAAAGCATTCAGATCGATCGCTTCACGCGTCAGGCTCTGAAGGCTTATCCGCATGAGGAGGTGCACCTCGAGCTCGTGGATCCCCAGCCGACGCCCGAGCTTGCGCTGGTACCCGGTGTGGATATGAGTCAGCGCTATAACCCGCAACTTGTTCCGCAGCTCAAGCGAGTCCTGGCCCAGAACCGGACCCCCGTGCGGCGAGGCATGATGCTGTACGTGCAACTTCCGGACGGGCTGGCTGGAATTGCCTATGACGTCCACTTCGTCGGCGGTAACGAAGGAATCGTCACGCAGGACACGGCGCTCTGGCTGATTCAGGACGATCACGATCACGGCCCAGACGATCACGACCACGAACATGATCGGCGATCGGAGACGGTTGTCGACACAACGTACGAAGACATCGGCGGCCTGAGCGCGCAGATCCGCGAGGTGCGTGAATTCGTGGAGCTACCGCTGGTCTTTCCCCAGGTCTACCGACAGCTCGGGATCAACCCGCCCAAGGGCGTGATCTTTTTTGGTGCGCCTGGGACCGGCAAGACGCTACTTGCGCGCTCGGTCGCGAATGAGATCAACGCGCGATTCTTCTACATCAACGGTCCCGAGGTAATCGGTACCTACACCGGTCAGACCGAGGAGAATCTGCGTAAGATATTCGCCGACGCCAGTACTGAGCCGCCATCGATCATCTTCATCGATGAGCTTGACGCTATCGCCCCGGTTCGGCGTATGGCCTCGACGATGTCGGATTCGCGGGCTGTGACTCAGCTTCTCGCACTCCTGGATGGGCTGAAGCGCGCCGAGGGCGTGATGGTGATCGGAACCACGAATCGGATCGAGGCGATTGATCCAGCACTCCGCCGGGCAGGGCGGTTCGATCGAGAGATCTACTTCCCAACTCCGTCATCGGATGCTCGCGAGCAGATTCTCCGCGTGCATACCCGCGAAATGCCGCTCAGTGACGATGCGATCGAAAACATTCCGTCGGTTGCCGATCGGGCATATGGTTATGTGGGCGCCGATCTCATGGAGCTCAGTCGAGAGGCGGGGTTGAACGCGCTGCGAAGGGCTTCCCAGGAGTTTATCGCCGCGCCATCGCTCGCCTCGTATCCCCGACCTGAGAAGCTGATCATCACCGGTGGCGATTTTGATGCGGCGCTCAAACGCGTGCGGCCCGCCTCCATGCGTGAATCGCTTATAGCCTTCCCCACGGTCACGTGGAACGATGTAGGAGGCCTGGAGCACGTCAAGAAACGTCTGAGGGACCTGGTGGAGCAGCCTCTGCGTCATCCTGAACAGTTCGCCGAGATAGGCCTCTCCACGAACCTTGGAGTGCTGCTGTACGGCCCGCCCGGAACCGGAAAAACCCTGCTGGCTAAGGCCATTGCGAGAGAGTCTGGGGTCAATTTCATACCGATTCAAGGGCCCGAATTATTCTCACAGTGGCTCGGTGAGTCCGAGGAGAGCGTAAGACACATCTTCAACGTTGCCCGCCGCGCCTCTCCATGCATTGTGTTCTTCGATCAGCTCGACGCGGTGCTGTCACATCGTGGCGACGGCGATCACGAGGGCTCGCGTGCTCCGCAGCGCGTGGTGAACCAGCTTCTGGCCGAGCTCGATGGCATGGAGCAGCTCGGCGACGTCATCGTCATCGGTGCTACCAATCGGATCGCCATGGTGGATCCGGCGGCGTTACGACCGGGGCGGTTCGGCGTTCACCTGCACGTAGGCTTACCCGACGAGCATGATCGCGCCGAGATTCTCCGCATTCATCTCCGCGATGCGGCGATCGAGCCAGGCTCCACGACGGAAAATTTGATCTCTCACTTACTCCCCATGACAGATGGGCTCTCCGGTGCGGATCTGGCATTCATGTGTCAGACCGCAAAGCTCGATGCCATGCAGGAAGTGGACTTTCAAGCGGCGCCTCGCCTGGCACCGCGCCATTTTGAAGATGTCCTGCCAGAGCTTTCCTCGCGGGAGAACTAGCTGCTAGGCGAGCCCTGGGACCGTGGGCGGCCCACCCGTACCTGCCAATGCGTAGCCAGAGGCGAGGAACAGGGTGTTGATGGACGAGGCATGATCGGGACGGGCGGGCCGCCCGCGGTCCCAGGGAGGCGAATCTACGCCGGGGCCATTTCCGCGGTGGCCGTTTCCGCGGTGGCCGTTCCACGGTAGCCATTGATTCCAGCACGTAACAGCGCTCCGGCGGGATCCGCAGAAATACGCGTTGGCCTTCATTCAGCACCGTGAACGGCTCACCTTTCACCCGTACGAGACGTCCGTTTAGATCGAGTTGATACTCGATCGTGTCCCCGAGATATTGCGCCGTTGCCACAGTCGCCTCGATGACGTTGTCCTTCTCGTTCGGAGGTGTGTCGCTCAGCAACACGCCCTCGGGCCGAAACCCCATCATCACCGCGCTGCCCACCGTTGCCCACTCAGGCAGAGGGGCTACGAGCTCTCCCCAGGCGGAGTCGATCAAGCCGGCGCCTCCCGGAGGGCCGAGTCGACTAATCATCCCATCGAGAAGGTTCGTGCGCCCAAGGAAGTTGGCTACAAACGACGAATTCGGTTCCAGATACACATCGCGTGGAGCACCGGACTGCACAATCACTCCGTCGCTCATCAACGCAACGGTGTCGGACATGGCCAGCGCCTCGAGCTGATCGTGTGTCACGTACAACGTGGTGATCCCAAGCCGATGCACCAGTGACTTGATCTCGTGACGCATATCCTCTCGCAGCTTTGCGTCGAGATTTGAGAGCGGCTCGTCGAGCAATAAGACAGTGGGCTCGTGTACCAGCGAGCGGGCCAGAGCCACGCGCTGTTGTTGTCCTCCCGAGAGCAGTGGTGCTGGCCGATCAGCCAGATGGTCCAGCTGAACCAGGCTCAGCGCACGCATGACCTTTTCTTTAATATCGCTCTTGGAGATGCGCTTGTGACCGTGCTCGAGAGGGAAGGCCACGTTCTGAAACACTGTCATATGGGGCCAGATCGCATAGCTCTGAAACACCATGCCGATGTCGCGTTGGTGTGGAGGTGTCAGTGTTCGCGCCTCTGGGTCGAACACCACATCGTCACCGATCTGGATCTGGCCGCCACTTGGTATCTCGAGGCCGGCGATGGAGCGCAACGTGCTCGTCTTGCCGCAGCCTGAAGGGCCCAGAAGGGTAAAAAATTGCCCGTGCTCCACGGTGAATGAGACGCCTCGCACAGCGCGTACATCCGCTGAGCCGGTGCGGTAGGTCAACTCCAGGTCAGTAACTTTCAGCATGCTGCGCTGCACTCCCGAGCGTGCGCCCTATACGTGTTGAGCCTCTGGACATTCTAGTCATCATCATCTAGTCCGACAATGAAAACGGCTGCGCGTCAGTAAGCATGCGTCGCGCAGCCGCTCGAATTCATTGACAAGACTCTAGACGCGTGATTAATGTTCTCACCAATTAGACTGGCAGTCCACGCCGGTTGTGAAACTCCGGGCGAATCGCCAGTTCGCGTGAGGTCTCATCGATGATCAGTACCAACCGGCGAGCGTTTCTCAGAATTGTGGGCCTTGGGGCCAGCGCGGCGCTCGTGGCTGCGTGTAGTCAACCTGCACCGGCAGCTAAGCCAGCCGCGCCGGCGGCATCAGGATCGGGTGCCGCAACAGCGCCCGCGAACCTCATAGATCAGGTCTACGAGGCTGCCAAGAAGGAAGGCAAACTCGTCTGGTGGGACCAGCATACGCTAGAGGTCTCGTCGCGTTACATCGATGCGTTCAAGAAGAAGTATCCAGGCATCGAAGTGGAGTACTTCAACCAGACGGCTGATGAGCTGAAGACGAAAGCCGTTGCGGAAGCGCGCGCCGGACGCATGTCGTTTGACGTAATCGACTCCGGAAGTAATTACACGGCATACAAAGATGCCGGCATATTCGCGGATAACTCGGATGTGATCGTCGCTGCCGGTGTTCCCGCGAGCGACGTCTATGAGGGATCATTCTCCCCCGAATACACTGTGAACGGCGTCGCATATAACCCCAATCTCGTGAAGGTGGAGGAGCTTCCGAAGACCTGGGAGGGGTTCCTGGAGCCGCAGTGGAAGGGCAAGCTGGCAGTAGAGACGCGCTTCCGTTCCTTCGTCTACGGAACGCCCTTCATGGGCGGCGAAGACAAGGTCGCCGAGTATCTCGGCAAACTCAAGGAGCAGAACCCCCGACTGACGAAGGGCGACGCCGATAGCAATACCATGCTGGTGGCAGGCGAGTACGCCGTCCTGGTCGGTGCCTATCTACACAACGTGGTCAAGTACGAGCCCAAAGGGCAGCCATGGGGCTTCGCTCCACTGAATGAGGTCTACGTAGCTCCTCAGGGACCGGGATATACCGTTCCCGAGAAAGCACCGCATCGTCAGGCAGGCCGTCTATTCCTCCACTGGCTCGTTGGCAATGAAGGCATCGCACTCATGGATGAGCTGCGCTTCAAGGGGAACCCTGCGCCTGGTTCCGGCACCGGGCCGTCGAAGCTTCTCGAAGAACGGAAAATCACGCCAAAGACCCCGCCGCTCGAGTACGAGATCAACTATTCGAAATACGAGAAGCGATACGGCGTCGCGCTCGGCCTTCCGAGCGTCTAATGAGCTGGGTCCTGGGAACGTGGGCTTCTCGGCCGTCCCGACCCGAACATGACCAGCACTGATCACCAATCGAGCCGATCGGGACGGGCAAGATACCCGCTCCCAGGATCCAGTCAGCTTCAGTGAGGTTCGCGCATGAGCGCAGTTGATATAGGTCGTTCCTCCGCGCGCACGTGGTCCTTCCATATGCCTCGCCGGTTGACGACGCAGGAAATCGTTTACGCGATTCTGTTCCTTCTCGTTGCGAACCTCGTTCTGGTTCCGCTAGGGATGGTGATTGCCACGAGCCTCAACGTTGGGCCGATTACGGCTCCCGGCGAGGTGGGATTCACGCTCTCGAATTACGTGCGCGCGTGGACTAGCCCAACGACGCACGCGGTCATCATGAATACGCTGATCTTCGCCTTCTTCTCGACGTTTCTGTCAATGACTCTGGGGGTGTTCTTCGCATTCATGGTCGAACGCACCGACATGCCGCTGAAAAACTTCGCGTATGCCGTGGTACCACTGACCATCGCAATGCCCGGACTTCTCTACGGAATCGCCTGGGTCCTACTTTTAAGTCCGAATATTGGCCTATTCAACCTTGCCTTGATGGGGCTGTTCGGGGCTGAGCAGGGCATTCTCACGAGCTGGGCGCACGTCGGCCTGTCAGAGGCACCGATCAAGCCGTACAGCATGGCGGGAATGATTTTCGTGGACGCCATTCGTGGCGTGGGCGTCGTCTTTCTTATGACCGTGGGGCTCTTCCGCAACATGGATCCTTCTCTAGAGGAGGCCGCGGCGGTCTCCGGTGCCGCCCCGGCAACGGTGGCCAACAAAGTCACATTGCGGGTGATGATGCCGGGTATCCTGGCCGCGTTCGTATACGCGCTCACGGGTAATCTCGAGACATTCGATATCCCAGCGATCATGGGTCTGCCAGCGGGCATCCATCTGCTCTCCACGAAGATCTACCTGCTCTCAAAGACGGATGATCACGGCATCGCGAGTGCGCTGGGCGTTGTCTTTGTGGTCCTCGCCGTCTTCTTCGTCTGGTGGTATTCGCGGCTGACCAAGCGAATCGAATCGTTCAGTACGGTCACAGGCAAGGGATATCGACCAAGACAAATGCGGATTGGACGATTTAAGTACGTCGCCGTAGCGATCGTCATGCTGTATCTCGGCATCGTCGTGGTGGCGCCGTTTTTTGTCATGCTATGGGCTAGCATCCTGCCGTACTATCAGATCCCGAGCTGGCAGGCTTTGCAGTCCGTGAACCTCGATGCCTACAAGTTCGTCATCACCAATCCGTGGGGAGTCACGGCAATGCGTAACACACTCATCCTGACGTTCGCGGCGCCAACGGCGACGATGCTGATCGCTACGCTCATTTCCTGGTTTGTGGTTCGATCGAATATGCCTGGGAAGCGTCTGTTGGACGTCATGGCGTTCCTGCCACACACAGTCCCCAGCATCATCATTGCGCTCGCCATGATCTATCTCTTCCTTACCGTCCCGTGGCGCCTCATCCCTATCTACGGAAGCGTGTGGATTATTAGCCTGGCCATAGCCACTCGATATCTGGCTTTTGGCTCTCGAACGATGCACGGTTCGGTCATCCAGATCCATAAGGACCTGGAGGAGGCTGCGCAAGTTGGCGGAGTGTCCTGGGGCAAGGCGTTTCGCTACATTGTGCTGCCATTGCTCTTCCCGGCCATCGTCTCAGGTTGGGTATTCGTGGCGTTGCACTCGATCCGCGAGGTCTCCATGGCGCTCCTTCTGTATTCGCCCGATAGTCGAGTGATCTCACTTTTGATGTGGGACACCTGGCACAACGGTGAGGTCGCCATCGCATCGGCCACGGGTGTTCTGCTCATGATCGCGATCGGCTTCATCATTCTCGCGGGTCGCCTGGTGGATCAGCGGCGGTCTAAGATGAAGGCTGGGCTTTAGTCCAGCGGCATTGCTCAATCAGCCTCGGAGCCGCATCCCGAAAGGATGCGGCTCCTGTTGCTTTGTTCCCGTTCTCGAGCATGACAACTACGAGAGAGGAACCGCTCCCTTACGAGACCGTCTCAGCATTCCGAGACGATCCAGCATCGAGTCGAAACACGCGCTGACTTCGCCGCAAGATTGCCGACTCGGCCACTCCTGGGCCAATCGGCAGCGTGAAGTGTGCCCTTCCGAATTCTGAGACAGTCTCTCACGTGCGCGGCCCCGAAGCTGATTGATGCATTGCTCGTCGGCAAGAAAAGACGGGGCATCGAATTCGATGCCCCGTCTTTTCTCTTGTGCTCTTTACCTACGCTTTCTGCGCGTCAAACTCCGGAGCATTCTCAAAATACACGGGGTGTGAATAGCCCAGGTGTTTGAACATTCCGTTCTGGGAGGCAATGATCTTCGCCGGCTTGGATGGGTCGGAGTTGAAGCGCTGGATCACCTGGTTCTGTGGGACCCAGATGACGTCGCCCTTCTTCCACTCCCAACGCGTGGGCTTCTTCGCTACTCGGGCGTAGAAGCGATCGGTGATCTCCGCTTCAACGTCCCAATGCAGGTCGTAACCTTCGCCCTCGAGAACGAAGACGGCCTCATCAGCCATCTGCCAACGCTTGCCTGAGCGGCTGCCGCCGGGAATCTCCTGGAGGTAGGCGTCCACGCCTTTGATCCGTAGTGGAACACCTGCTCCGGCGAGCTGACGGACATAACCGAGCTCGGTCCAGACCCAGGGGGTCGCGTCTGACTTCATGACTTTGGGAAGAAGCTCATCCCCGGGCGGGCGAGCGGCCAGCCACTCCATCGGTGCTTCCCAGTTCTCATCGTCAGCTGGCTTCGTGCCGATCTTGCCCTGCTGCCAGAGGCCCAGGAAGAGCGCCAGTGGCTTCGGTTTCATCACCAGGCAAATGGCGCGCTCTTCGGGATCCGGATTGTTGTGCCAGTGCACACAGTCATTGTGCACCGCTACGCAGTCACCCTTCTCCCATTCGTATCGCTGGCCATCGTGCATCTCATAGCCGTGGCCCTGGAGGACGTAAAAGAGCGCTTCATTCTGGTGTCCGTGACCGTCATTACGACCGTTTGGCTGAACGGTAACGAAATGGACGTGCAGGCTCTGGGTGCGGAAGGTCTCATCTCCTGGATCAATGATCTTCCAATTCTCGCTTGTGCCCTCTCCCAGCGACGGAGTGAAGACGCGCGGAACCGTCTGCATCCGCTCGCGGCGCTCCTCGGTGAGCGTATAACGCATGCTGCCAATCTGGCGAACGTAGATGCGCTCCTTCTCGTAGTGGTCCTTGTAGATATGGACGTTGGTGTCCGTACGCTCCTGCGTCTTTGTCTGAGTTCGTTCCTGTTCTAAGGCCATTAGGGCTCCTTCCTTTTTTTGATTTCGAACGAACGACCCCAGTCAACTTAAACCAGGGGCACTGTTCGACTAATTAGTCTGGTTGCTTGCGCAGGTCCTATCTGAACAACGTGTTCTGCCAACGCTGAACGCGATCACCTAGTTTGGCAATCGCCTCGGGAGTATCGTCTCGTGGAAGGATCTTCGTGGAGCCGATTGTGGCTTCGGGCTCGCCCGCCGTGACGCCTTTCCGCACCGGCCCCTGCCCTGTGGCGGCCAGGGCGTTCTGTCCTTCCTCGGACATGTTCCATTCAATCCACAACTTCGCGGCATTTGGGTGCGGAGCGTTCTTGATGAGCGCCATGCTGTTCTGTGTTATTCCGAGACCCTCTTCCGGTCGGACCTGCTTGACCGGGCGCCGGCCTTGCGCTGATTGACGATATCAGGTGCTCCTGCTGAAATGAACATGGCGTATTCACCGCGTACGGTGCCCGCGATCAGAGGACCGGCCTGAGTGGCAAAGAACGGCTGATTCGCGGCGAGCTTCTCGGACCAGTCGAGGCCGTAAAGCAGCTCCATGGGACTCAAGATCGTCCCTCCGGGACCGCTGCCCCGCGGATCGTCCATAGCAATCTTTCCGCGCCATTTCGGATCCAACACGTCGTTCCAGGACTTAGGCTCTTGATCCGCGGGCACGAGGTTGGTGTTCACCATGATCGCGAAGATGCTGATGGTTCGTGAATTGAGATCGCCCGCCGCGGTCGCGAGCTCAGGGATAACCTGGTCTACCTGAGACGATTTGTACGGCTCGACGAAACCTGCCTCGATCAGCTCCTGCTGGGTAGTAAAGCCGGACTGCACGATGTCTGCGACGTAATTACGTCCGCGCTGTTCGGCAAATACCTTCTCTCGACTCTCGCGGCCGCGCTGGTCGACGCCTTCAACCTCGATGCCGGGGT
This sequence comes from uncultured Chloroflexia bacterium, assembly GCA_963765765.1. Classification (GTDB taxonomy): domain Bacteria; phylum Chloroflexota; class UBA6077; order UBA6077; family JACCZL01; genus CAVXYC01. Next base: position 225,803 of record CAVXYC010000010.1, read on the forward strand.
AGCGCTTCTGGAACGCCGCCTTGATCGGATTTAACTGCTCCGGATCGCCAGCTCCGTAGATGACGAGCTTGCCTTCAGCCTTAGCTCGATCGTAAAAGTTCTGAGTTGCCGCCACCAGGCCAGGCTCTACTCCGCCTGTCGAAGCTGCCGGAGCTGCTCCCGTTGACGCTGCCGGAGATGCGGCCGCTCCTGGCGATGCCGCGGCCGCGGGTGATGCGGCCGCCGCTGGCTTGGATGCTTCAGTTGGCTTGGCGGGGGCGGATGTCGGCGTCGCCGCTACGGGCGGATTACACGCTAAGGCGCCGAGTGCTAGAGCGACGATAAATGGGACGAAACCAAACCTTGACCCCATGTTGCCTACCCCCGATGTGTTCCAGTCTATTCCCGTTGAAGGGCGACAGGCGAGCGCTCTGGTCGCTCGCCTGTCGCAGGACTCTCGTTAGCGGAAGAGTGTTTCCTCCCATCGCTTTACGCGATCGCCGAGTCTCGCGATAGCCTCAGCTGTATCATCGCGAACCAGGATGGCCGAACTGCCGAGGGTCGCTTCTGGTTCGGTGGCGGCAACGCCCTTGCGGACCGGACCGAGGCCTGTGGCGGCGAGCGCTTTCTGGCCCTCCTCCGACAGGTTCCACTCGATCCACAGCTTGGCTGCGTTTGGGTGAGGCGCGTTCTTGATATGCGCCATGCTGATCTGCGTCACACCGACGCCTTCGCTCATCCGAAGCTGCTTCACCGGTGCGCTGGCCTTGCGCTGGTTGATGACATCAGCGTGGTTCGATGAAAGATACAGTGCGTACTCGCCGCGAACCGTTCCATTTACGAGTGGTCCCGCCTGCGTCGCAAAGAAGGGTCTTTGCTCCGCGAGCTTGTTTGACCAATCCAATCCGTACGTCAGCTCCATAGGGCTGAGGATTGTTCCTCCCGGACCACTCCCGCGCGGATCGTCCATCGCGATCTTTCCACGCCATTTCGGGTCCAGCACGTCGTTCCAGGACTTGGGCTCTTGATCCGGCGGAACGAGGTTGGTGTTCGCCATGATGCTAAAGATCGTGATTGTTCGGGAATTCAAGTCGCCCGCCGCCGTTGCCAGCTCCGAAATTACTTGATCGGTTTGCGGTGACTTATAGGACTCGACAAATCCAGCCTCGATGAGCTCCTGCTGCGTCGTGAATCCAGATGTGACGATGTCAGCAACGTAATTGCGGCCGCGCTGTTCGGCGAAGATCTTCTCGCGACTCTCACGTCCTCGCTGGTCAACACCCTCCACGTCGATTCCCGGGAACCGCTGCTGAAAGGCGGCTTTGACTGGGTTGAACTGCTCTGGATCACCTACGCCATAAGCGACGACTTTGCCTTCAGTCTTCGCCTTGTCATAGTAAAGCTGCGCGGCCGCCGCCAGGGCAGGCTCCATAGCGCCAGTGGCGGAAGTGCCAGAATCGGCGCTTGCCGCGGGCTTCGTTGCAGGGGACGCCGCCCCTGGAGAAGCCGCCGCCGATGGTGACCCTGCTGCGGCAGGGGATGCTGCCGGTTTGGCAGCCTCCGTCGGCTTTGCCGGAGCCGCCGTGGGGCTTGCCGCTATTGGCGGATTACAGGCCACCAGGACAATGGCGGATGCGGCCAACAACGCGGCCGAGCGTCTCAACAACGGGGTCATCGTTCCTCCAAGTTTCATTCCACGCAACGCGGGCGTAATCTAAATCGTGCTGCCTCGCCCGAACGCGCCAAGGCGTCGTGCAATGAGAAGACCTGCCCCATTGATCAAGAGGAGCACCATTGCCAGTGCCGCGACCGTTTCGAGACGGCCAGCCTGGCTGTAACTGAATAGCGTCACCGCCAGGAGCTCAACTCCTGGACCGGTGAAGAGAATCGTGGAGCTAACCGCTCGCGAGAAGCCGATGAAGAGCAGCAGGAACGCTCCCGCGAAGGCCGGCTTCAGGATGGGTAGGACTATCGTCCAGAATGTTCGAGCCCAACTTCCACCAAGGACCCGCGAGCTCTCCTCGAGCTCCCGGCCAAGCTGAACCATGACGCCGGACATGAGGCGCACGCCCAACGGGAGACCGGTGGTGAGGAACACCAGGACTAGCAGCCAGATTGAGCCGTAAAGATCCTTGATACCGGGGATGCTGATGTACGCCCACAGCATGCCAAGACCAGCAACGACGCCGGGAATCGCCCAGGGTAACCAGGTTATCGTATCCAGAGCTTTGCGGCCGGGATAATTTGTGCGCGTGCTGATATACGCAATCACGCTGCAGAGTGTCACCGCGAGCATCGCCGACCCGCCGCACACCATCAGCGTGTTTATGAAGCTGCGCCAGAGCACTACATCAGAGAGAATCTGCAGATAATTCTTGAACGTGATCTCAGATGGGTTCACGACTGACAGGTTTGGCATCAGCGACGTGATGAGAAGCTGAGAGAGTGGCAATGCCGTGGAGATCAAGAAGAAGCCCAGGCACACGGCAAACGTGACCCATTTCCACGGACCAAGCCGAATGATCTGTGGCTTGTACCCCTTACCCGTAACGACGAAAAACTCTCGGCCGCCAAGAAGCTTGTTCTGCATGAGAATCAAGCAGAATGTCAGAGCCACAAAGGTGACGCCGAGGGACGTGGCCAGGCCGTAATTCACGGGGTAATCGTATTGCACGGCTGCGTAGATGCGGTTGGAGAATACGAATACTTTGGCTGGTAGGCCGAGCAGCACCGGGACTTCAAACGTCTCCATGGCGCGGATGAAGCTCAGCATGCCAGCCCCGAGGATGGCTGGCGCCATCAAAGGCGTCGTGACACTGATGGCCGTTCGGATCGGGCCTGCGCCCGACACACGGGAGGACTCCTCGAGCGATGCATCCATGTTGCGTAACGCGTTCACCATCAAGAGGAAGATGAACGAGGTGGATCCCACGGAGAGCACCCAGAGCATGCCGCCAAGACTGTAGATGTTGAATGGCGACTCACTCAGTCCAAACAAGTTCCTGAGAAATACATTGAGCACACCGGTATTTGGGCTGAGCAGCAAAATCCAGCCGATCGCTTCCAGGAGCCCGGAACGAAGATTGGAATCGTGAGCAGGACCTCCAGAGTGCCCCGAAACGGCGTATCCGTTCGCGTCACGATCCAGGCCATCGTCAGCGCGAACACCACTGCGATGATCGTCTTGGCGCCCATGAGCAGCAATGTCGTGCCGAAGACACGGTAGGTACTCGGGTCGGAGTAGGCTTTGATGTAGTGATCCAGCGTCAGCGATCCATCGAAGCCGGGGCGGGCAGTCCAGAAACTACCAAAGAGCAACATGGAAATCGGGAACAGCACTAGCAGTCCCACAAACACGGTCACGGTGGACATGGCGATGAAGCCGGGAGTCAGTCTGAATCGCCGACGCCGTTGCGTTTGGCGCGCAAGCTCGATGGCTTCGGCTCGATCGAGCCCAGTCTCTATGGCGACGCTCATGTGGCCACCTCCCGCGGGAGCAGTACGACATCGGACGGATCACACGAGATAAACACGTGGTCTCCCACCGCGGCGCGCACATCGTGTCCAGCAACCACTGACATCTCTCGTTCACGGGCAGTAACGACGTATTCCCAGTGATCGCCAAAATATGCCGCGGAAGTCACCGCGCATTCCCACGCGTTAGTGCCGCCATTCGGGCGCTGTCGAACCAATCTCAGGCGCTCCGGCCGAATGGAGGCAAAGACGGTTTGTGAAGCGCGGAAGCCAGCAGCTTCGGCCGACGAGCAACGCACCCCTTCATCGGACCAATCCACACTGAGAACGACCGAATCGTCGTCGCTTACCTCTCGAACCTGGGCGGGGAGCATGTTGATGGATCCCACGAACTCGCTGACGAAATGACTCCGAGGCTGTTCGTAAATCTCATGCGGCGTCCCGATCTGCTCGATTCGACCTTTGTTCATCACAATGATACGATCCGCCAGCGCCATGCTTTCGGCCTGATCGTGCGTGACGAATATGCTGGTAATGCCTGTCTTCCGCTGAAGCTGCTTCAGCTCCGTGCGCATGTGCACGCGCAGCTTCGCATCCAGGTTTGACAGCGGTTCATCCAAGCAACAGAATGCGCGGCTCGAACACCAGCGCCCGGGCGAGTGCAACGCGCTGCTGCTGGCCGCCGGAGAGCGCTGGTGCCGGGCGGTTCTCGTACCCCTCTAATCCGATAAGCGCCAAGGTCGCGCTCACCTTCTCGGCGATCGACTTCTTTGCCACGCCCCGCACTTTAAGGGGGTAGGCTACGTTCTCAAAGACGGTCATATGCGGCCAGATAGCGTAACTCTGGAACACCATGCCTAAATTGCGCTTCTCTGTCGGTACCCAGATGTTGCTGGAAGCCGAGCTGACTATGCGGTCGCCGATCGTCACGTCGCCCGCATCGGGCTCTTCGAGACCCGCCATCATACGTAGAGGACGTGGTCTTTCCACATCCGCTCGGTCCTAAAAGAACGAGTAGCTCACCGTCCTCAACGTCGAATGAGACCCTGTCGACGGCGGTGACCGAGCCGTCGCTAAATAACTTCACCACGTCACGGAATGCGACCGCGGACATCCCTCATCTCCTGGCGGCCACCGGGCCAGCCGCTTGCCTATTTTTGCTTCGTGGCTCCGCTAGCAACTGCCAGCGGCCCACTACTGACCGAAAATAATCGAGAGGCCCTCCCCCGGGCAACCATTAGGTCACCAGGCCCTCCCACCGGTCGCGGCGCGGGGCCTGCTGCCTAAAGTGCTCTAAGGTTCGCCGAACGCTCTTACCGGATTCTCCCAACAGAGTTTTTGCTTCTCGGTGTCGGTGAGCGATGACCATCCCGTGACTTCATCTGCCGATGCTGGGAAGCGTGACTCAGCGTGCGGGTAGTCGGATCCGAACATAAGAATGTGGTCACCCATCATGGAATTGACCATCTTTACCATCGCTTCACCCTCGTGGATCACGATACTGGTGAAAAAGCGACCCCCGGTCAAATAGTCGCTCGCCTTCTTCTTGAGATCGTCTGAGACGTAGCCCATGTAGATGACCTGGTCGTTCATCCGGGCCGCCCAGAATGGCAACCAACCGAATCCGCACTCGAGCACGGCGAACTTGAGATCTGGATATCGCTCCATAACGCCGCCGCCAACAAATGATGCAACTGCTCGCATGGCACCCCACGGATGCGACGCGGTTCGGCCGATGAACGGGTTGTCCCAGAGATCGCGATAGCCGGGGTAGCCGCCAGCAAAGCTGTGGTGAACGATTGTCAGGTTCCGCTCAGATGCGGCCTTCCAAATTGGGTCAAGGTCTGGATGATCCAAGGGATAGTCGAGCGGCAAGTACGTCTGCACTCCAACCGCCCATCGTTCGTCCCCCCAGCGCTTAATCTCCTCGACGCTTTCGTTCACGCACCGAGCCGTCGCCACGATGAGTGACTTGAGACGCTCCGGTGCTTTGCCGCAGAAATCGTGCAAGAAGCGATGATTCGCCCGGATGAACTCCATTTCGACCTCGGGATTCGGGTGACCGTTGGCACCCGCTGGCACCATCATGTGCACGTCGATGCCCTCAGTGTCCATGTCCTTGAGTCGAATCTCGGCGATATCTCCACCACCCTCGGTGGGTGCTTGGTGCCCATAAACTTCTGGAAATGGCGCTTTGCGTCCGGATCGGGGGCAGCGTCGCCGAGCTTTCGCGGCTTGCCCGGCGCCCCAACCGCCTTCACCACTGAACCGATACCAGTGTTTGTATGGAGGTTCGCGAACTTCCGCCGCCAGCCCAACGCGGATCTCCGCGCGGTGTTCGTTCAGATCTGGTACGAGCTCACGCACGCGAGCCGACAGATAAGGCTCCATCGTCTCAGCCCACGGCTGTACGTGCGTATCAGCATCGTAGATTTTGAAACCGTTGCGCACAGGGGTCTCCTTCTTATTTTCCGCGCACACATGCTAGCTCACGAATGGCTATTGCGCCAGATAGATCGAGCTGGAGAAGTCTGGACTCGTCGCGTTTCAGGAGCTGGATAGCGAATGTCGCATCCGACACTCCTCACTACGTGAAAAGCGGAGGCCGCTCTGGAGAGAGGCAGCCTCCGCGCTTATGGATACGGCCTGGTCTACTTAAAGAATAACTCCGACCAACGCCTTGTACGCTCTTCGAGCGACTGGAAGCCGGCCGCGTCGTCATCACGAGGCAGGATCTGGGTGTTGACCAGACTGGCCTCCTCGAGCCTCGGGACGATGCCCTGGCGCACTGGTCCGTAGCCTAGGTCGCCCAGCACCTGCTGGCCCTTTTCGGACAGAGTCCAGTCGATCCACATCTTTCCGGCGTTGGGGTGGGTTGCACCCTTGATCAGCGACTGCGCGATCGGCGTGAGCCCAATACCCTCGGCAGGGCGGATCTGCTTGACCGGCGCACGGCCTGCTTCTGGACGATGACGTCCGTATGCTGGCCGGAGAGATATATGGCGTATTCGCCGCGCGCAACGCCAGCCCACAGCGGTCCGGCCTGCGTAGCAAAGAAGACCTGCTGGGGCGCTAGCTTGGCGCTCCATTCCTGGCCAAGCACCTGTTCCACACCAGACATGATCGTGCCGCCAGGACCAGAGCCGCGCGGGTCATCCATGGCCAGCTTGCCTTTCCACTTCGGGTCCAGCACGTCATTCCAGCTCTTTGGCTCCTGGCCCGCCGGTACGAGGTTGGTGTTCACGGCCACGGAGTAGATATTCACCGAGCGCGGATTGGAGGCGGCGTACTGAGGCTTCAGCTCGGGCACCACCTTATCGACGAACTGGGACCCAAAATTCTCGGTTACCTGAGCTTCGATGAGCGCGCCTTGGGTATCGGGACCCGAGATGGCCACATCCACCACGAAGTTCCTCGATTGCTGCTCCGCGAGAATCTTTTCGCGCGTCTCGCGCCCTCTCTGGTCCACGCCCTCTACCGAGATGCCAGGGAATTCTTGTTCGAATGCAGCTTTAACGGGGTTGAACAGCTCAGGCGGCCCCACACCGTAGATAACCAGCTTTCCCTCAGCCTTTGCTGCATCGAAGTACTGGGCCTTGATCTTTGCGATCTCCTCGGCGGCTGCCGCCGCGCTGGTGTTCGATGCTGGAGCGGCCGCTGCCGGCGATGCAGCGGCCGCCAGTGACGAGCCGGCAGCCGCTGGCTTGGCCGCCTCGGTGGGTTTTGCGGGGGCCGCCGTGGGGGTGGCGGCGAGTGGCGGGCTACACGCGGCCATGAGCAGCGCAACCCCTGTCAGCATTGGGCCGATATGTCGCTTCACGATCATGCGGTCCATTCCCTCCTTATTCGTACTATTCAACGCTTCCTGCTTGCCTGATCGTACGGACAGGGATGCGCCCAGGCCAAGTAATGTCGCGGCCTTGATTGCGATTTAGACGCTGACGAGAATGCCAGACTTGGTCAGGCTAGGCGCCAATCCGGATTCGCGTTGGAGGCTCGGTGGAACAGGAATGTCTCGCCTGCCCCGCCAAAGCGGATGTGACCTTCCTAGCCTTAAAAACGTGATCTCACAACCTCAGACGAGACTTCATCGGCATCGCTGCACCAGACTGCTCGTTCTAGCCCGCCGCTAGCATGTGGCATTGCACCCGTGAGCGCCGTTGCACGCCCATCGTCATAATCTGACGCGCGGGCCGGTCGTTCGGATCCGGGAAGATCTCACAGAATTCCTTATCAATGTGGCCCACGTCATTGTGATCCTGAACAAGGAAGGTCAAGTGTCCGATGTTATCGGCGGACATGCCACCAACCTCCGCCAGCGTGCGCACGTTCCGTATACCAAAGTGAGCCTGGCCGGCTGCGCCGTCTACCGGCTCCAACTTGTCGTCGCTCTCGGGATCGACACCGGACACGCCGGATGAAGCGTACAGATCGCCGATGCGTGCCCCCATCGGAATCGGATCATGGTGACCGTGACCGGGGATCTCATGGTTGCTGCGCTCACCGCCCACGCGGCCGATGCACTGGATCTGAATCTGCCCGGCCATCGGGTAACGGAATGTCTTTCGCGCAGCCTGATATTGACCGATGGGCCATGCTTCCAGGTAGACGTCCACCATGTATGGCTGGTAGGCGAAATCGCTCAGATAGACCCATTGCAGGACCACATCGTCGATGGTACCGCCGGCCTCCTCCATCACGATTCGCATGTTGTCAAATGCTTGGTCGGTCTGAGCGTCCTCTCCGATCACTGGCTCGGAGGTGGTCAGGTCCCAGGGCACGATGACAGACGTAAATATGTAGTCGCCGATGCGGACAGCGTTGGGCAGGGGATCGCGATGGGTGAGACCTTTGACCTCGATGCAACTGCGAGTCTGATTGATCACACCGAATGCTTGAAGCTCTACCCCCACGCCCTCAGGCATGGGATAGGAGGTCGTCTTACGGGCGGGCCTGTCGGACTTATTGGGAAACAATTCCAGCCAGCCAGTATTGATATGGGCGCGGTAATCCTGGGAATCGATGAAGTTCGTGACCAACCCGATGTTATCGGTGCTGAGTCCGGCCCCCTCAACCAGCGCAGCAAGATTGTGCCAGGCGTTCAGGAATTGTTCCGCGGGATCGTCTGGTAGCTCACCGGTCTTCAAATCGACGCCACCGACGCCGGACGTGAAGAACATGTTCCCGGTCTTGACCAAGTCGGGCGCAACAGAGCCCTCTCGAAGGCCGGGCAAGTTGTAGATGGATCTCTTCCCCATGCGGGTGCTCCTTACAGGATGTAGTCAGTGAATAAGCTCAGCGAAGGGGTCCTGGACTGCGGAGCGTAGGAGCGCCGCGACCACTCCACGGTTTCTAAATCAAGCAAAGACGTGGAGACGACGCCCCACATGCCGTCCTCCACGAGCCGTAGGGTTAAGCCCTCACCGTCGATCGGTCGCGGATCATGCGCGGATCCCGCCTGGTGCGCCATTCGTCCACCGAAATCTGTGCCAGCGCCTCAGCGCCCTTCAGGGCAAGCTGCTCATCACGATCCTCGTCGCCAGAACCACTGACGCCCAGGCCGCCGATGACCTGACTGGAACGTCTAAGTGTCCAACCTCCGTGGATCGTGGTCAGGTAAGGGTTGGACCAGTCAGCCACGGTGCGGCCGTCGTGCAGGATCTGGAGCCGCCACAGGGCAGTGTCCCGGCCGATGTACGCGGCGGTGTGGGCTTTGCGCTCGGCATTTCGCACATCTACTGCAGACGCGCCGTCCTGGCGCAGTAGGTACACGGGATTGCCTTCAGAATCTACGATGGCGATCGCCAGCGGATGCTCATTCGGACGCGTGCTCTTTAGGATGGCGTCCACCGCCAGCCGGGCGTCAGTTAAGCCGACGTTCAGCGCTGTGATCATCGTTCCACCCCCATGGCTTTCAGACCGATTTCGGCAAGAGCCTCGTCACGGATCGTGGTATTACCGCTCATGGCGATACCACCGACGACCTGGCCATTGATGATGATGGCTATTCCGCCTTGCAGCGTAGTGACCATGGGGTCGCCCCAGTCGTTCAGAGTCCGTTGCTTGGCCTTCACATGCTTGTCTCGGAAGACCACGGTGTCCAGGCCAAGATTGGCCGCGGTATAGGCTTTGGCCCGGGCGCGACTAAGCATTCGCGAGGGCGCTTGGTCTTGACGCATGAGCAGGATCGGAACGCCGTGCTCGTCCGCAATGGCAAGCGCCACAGGATTGTCCGAGCTGGTGAGGGCTCCCAGGATGGCGTCGCGTGCACGCTCCGCTTCTGCGAGTCCAAGTCTCTCTTGTTGGAACATGGGTGCTCCCTCTGTCGAGTAGCCACAGATTCTATGGAGACGGCTCTTGCTCGTCAATGGATGAGCGCGGCGACAGAAGTTCACATTGTGGATGTGCGTCTCACGGGACCGCCGACATCCTGGCCGTCCGGCCCACAAGGCCGCCGGAGGATGCCTTTAGCTCCGGCGCCTTTGCTGTCCGCGTTGCGGCCCTCCGAAGGGCCGGGCCAACAGGATGTCGGCGGTCGCGGCAGACGAGATTACGTGCAAAGTTGGAGGCACAGTTTGCCTTTTGCCGTATCTGGAGCGGATTGGACCGAAACTGTACTGACTGGCTGGGGTGCGCCCAGAACTTGTGACGTCTCTTCGGCTCGTACTCGTGGGAGTGGCGCCTGGCCTGTCCGTTCTGCCTGGCCAGAGCGCATACCGGTTAGGCGAGGTTCCTGTCCCACCACTTGCCGCGAGCGCTATCACGGGTCACTGCCCCTGGCCGGGCGCGTTGCACAAGTTCTGGGCACGCCCGACTGGCTGCATTACTTTGACCTGAGCACGGCCCGTTCTTATACTGGCCCTCGGGGCTTTATAGTCTCGCGTGCGCGGATATTTCTCCGTGCCTAAGGCATCGTCGAAGAGCGATCATTAACACACATGTTGTAGCCCGCGACGCCGAAGACGACGTCGCTGGCAGGAGGATGGCAATGGCAGCCGCTACCGTATCGCACCCTGGTCCAGGGAGACGGCGAATCGCGTTCCGACCCGTCCAGGTGGTCGGGACAATTCTGCTGGCGGGCGTGCTGTTCCTTACGGTGTATCCGCTGGCCATGCTGATCGTCGGAAGCTTCAAATCGATGGGGCCCGGACTCCCCGGGGACTGGACCTTTGTCGGCTACCAGAAGGCCTACACAGACTGGGCGACGCTCTCAAGTTGGGGCAACTCGTTCATGCTGGCTACCTCGGTTACGTTGATTTCGACGGTCATCGCGGTCACCTTCGCGTTCATCGTGGCTCGGACAGACGTTCCGTTACGCTGGATGATCGTTCCCGTGATGACGATGGCCTTTGTGATGCCCCAGATCTTCTTCTCGCTGGCATGGTCAATGCTCGGCAACGCGCGCGCGGGCATGATCAATCAGCTCTGGCGGAACCTGTTCCCCGGTGCTGGGCCGCTCTTCGACGTCAATAGCTGGGCTGGCATGATCCTGGTCATGTCGCTCGCCACAGTGGCGTTCAAGTTCCTGCTTCTGCTGGGCGCCTTCAAAGGGCTCGACCTGGCGCTCGAGGAGGCTTCTCGAATCGCTGGCGCTGGCCGCATGCAGACGCTCCTGCGGGTGGACCTACCGGTCCTCGCCCCCACCATTCTCGGCGTCATGATGCTGAGTTTTATCCGCGGACTCCAGGCCACGGAGACCCCGCTCTTCCTGGGTTTCCCGGCGGGCATCTATGTGTTCTCCACGAAGATGCTCGACTACATCAATAACTACGTGCCTGCTCGCTATCCCGAAGCTACGGCACTCGCGGTGACGGGTGTCGTGGTGATGGTCGTCCTGGTGATGCTCCAATGGAAGATCCTGGGGCATCGGGAATTCGTCACGATCACGGGTAAGGGCTACAAGCCCGAAATCTGGCATCTTGGCAAGCTGAAGTGGGCGTTCACGGCGCTAATTGTCGTGTATGTGCTCCTTGCGCTCGTCCTTCCTGGCATACAGCTCTTCCTGGGCTCATTCCAGAAAATCTTCGGTGTGTACTCCTGGAATAGCTTTACGCTCGAGAACTATCAGAAGGCGTTGGATTCACCCGTTGTGCAGCGCGCGGCGAGGAATACACTCCAGATTGCTCTCCTGGGCGGCCTGGTTGGGATGGCAATCACCACTGCAATCGCGTACATCGTTACGCGGACGACGTTCTACGGCCGCCGCGCCCTCGACATGGCTGTGTGGGCACCCTGGACGATGCCCGGCGTTGTGCTTGGCATAGGTCTGCTCTGGGCGTACATCAGTGTTCCGGGTCTCAAGGAGCTCTACGGAACTCCCTGGCTCATGATGTTGGGAATGATCGTGACGATCATTCCGGTCGGCGTCCGAGTGATGGGCGGGGCGCTCTCTCAGCTCAGCAAGGATCTCGAAGAATCAGCAAGAATCCACGGTGCTTCCTGGATGCGCGCCTTTATGACGGTTGTGGTGAAGCTTGTCATGCCGAGCTTCCTCTACGGTTGGCTCGTGATCGGCGTCATTCTCAGCGGAGAGCTTTCCGTGCCGCTCGTGCTCTATGCACCAGGCAACGAGGTCTTGTCCGTGGCGATCTACGGCCTCCAGCAGAATGCTCAGCAGGCTGTCGCGGCGGCGGTCTTCTCGATGGTGCTGCTCGTCGCGGCCAGCGCGCTAGCCGTTGCGCGGCTCGTGCAGTTCATTGCGGAGCGCTTGAAAGAACGAGCTGAGGCGCCCGAGACGCGCGAGATGGAGATGCAGCCCGCGGCCGTCTGAGTCCGTAGGCTTCCGTTAAGAGACATTCAGGAGGAACACGCGGTGGCGGGCATTCGAGTTCGTGGACTCATCAAGTCGTTTGAGACCGGAGTCCGCGCGGTAAACGAAGTTGATTTCGAAGTCCCGGATGGGGCAGCTTGTTACGCTGCTGGGCCCAAGTGGGTGCGGAAAAACTACGACCCTCCGGCTGCTAGCCGGGTTTGAGACCCCGGATGATGGTGAGATCTCGTTTGGCGATCATATAGTGACGTCGATGCAGAAGGGCGTTTTTGAGCCGCCAGAGAAACGCGGTGCTGGAATGGTATTCCAGAGCTACGCGATCTGGCCGCACATGACCGTGTTCGAGAACGTAGCGTATCCACTGACCATTCGATCCACGCCCAAGAACGAGATCCGAACCCGTGTTTTCGATGCGCTCGAGATGCTCGGTCTTCACGGTTTCGAGAATCGATCGGCCACAAAATTGAGTGGCGGTCAGCAGCAGCGCGTCGCGATTGCCCGCGCACTCGTGGGCAATCCGGGCATCCTGCTTCTGGATGAGCCGCTTTCGAACCTGGATGCCAAGCTGCGCGCGCAGATGCGCGTGGAGCTGCTGCAGCTCCAGCGTCGCCTAAAGGTCACGACCGTTTACGTAACGCATGACCAGACGGAGGCTATGGTGCTCTCCGATAAGGTGCTGGTCATGAAGGACGGAGTCGTCCAGCAAAGTGGTTCGGCTCGCGACATATTCAAGTGGCCTGTCAATCGGTTCGTAGCGGATTTCGTCGGGTTCACCAATTTCATTCCGGAAACGTCCTCGAGCGTAATGGGGATCTCACGTCGGTTCGCGTGGGCAGCGGCGGCCAACCGCTGCAGCTTGCGAGCTCGGAGCCGCTGAGTCCCAACGATGACGTTGTCATTGCTACGCGTCCGGTCGGCTGTTCGGCTGCATGTGAGCGGCACAAACGGTCAGGCGCCAATTAGTGGCACCGTGATCTCCCAGGCATATCTCGGCGATGTCATCGAGGTGCACGTGCAGATCGATGACATGCGAGTCATCGCCCATGTGCCCGAAGCTACGACGGGTCAGACCGTCAGCGTCCCTCAGGTTGGTGACAAGGTGGACGTGGAGCTCGATCAGGGGAACGCGATTCTGGTGAAGGTCTAGGGATCTAGATCGTGGGTGGAACGACCGGTGGAACGACGCCACCCCAGCCCTCCCCGCTGCAGCAGGGAGGGAGCGTGTTCAGGGGGAACCGAGGATCCGGCTTCCTCCCTGTCGCAGCGGGGAGGGCCTGGGGTGGGGTCGTCATGCCGCGGGCAACGGCCTCAACGCCTCAATCCCTCCTACGCGCGCCTGATTCCTCCAAGTGCTCTTAGCGCCCAGTCGCGTTGATCCGCGGAGAGCATGTTCTTCACATCGGGTTGAACTTGGGCCGTTGAGATCCAATTCCGCCATGTCTCCTGCGATTTGCGCTGGAGCGTATCGGCGTCAAATGGACGGTCATCCGATTTCTCTAGAACCTGGATAATGTGCTGGCCATTGCGGGATTCGACAACCTCGCCGATAGCACCGACGTCCTGAGAAAATGCTGCGAGCTCAAATGGCAAATTCATTACGCCGGACCCGAACCAGCCAAGATCGCCACCCTTATCCTTGCTACCCGGATCTTTTGACTCCTGTCGGGCAAGTTCGGCGAAATCCTCGCCGTTGAGCAGTCGCTGGCGGACCTCCTCGGCCTTCTCGGGAGTTTCCAACAGAATGTGCCGAGCATGGACCTGAGAGCCGGAGGCTGGCGTGTCCGCTGAAATCACTGTACGGAGCTTCTCTTCCAGCACGTCAGATCGAACGAGCTCTCGGAACTGTTGATCCGTTAACCCATTCCGCTCGAGAAGAATAGCGTAGGCACCGCTGGCAATGTCTGGTGACAGCGTTGGATATGGAGTGGCGGTCGCCGTCGGCGACGGTGTTACCGATGGTTCAGGTGTCGGACTCGGTGTGCTTGTTACCAGCGGCGCGGGTGTAGCCGTCGGGGCCGGTTGAGTCATAGCGTCCTGCTCGGCAAGGATCTCCTGCAGCTTTGCTTCCACTTCGTCGTCGGTCACTACGATGCCGCGAGCGGCGGTCTCCCGACGTACAAGGATCTCCTCGATCATCTGGTCCAGAGTCGTATCGGGAAGTCGATTCTTCTGCGCAACGAGCTGCGAAGTTTGTTGACTCATACCCTGGGCTGTGTAGAGTCGGATTTGATCGTCGAACAGTTTGCTGCGCGGTCGCGCACGATCAACTACTTCGTTCAGGCTGATAGTCTGGCCATAGACGTCGGCCACAGTTTCTCGGCCACGCAAGAATGATTCGCGCACATAACCCACGACGAGCACGAGCACGATGATCACCGCAAAGCCGAGAACTCCTAATTTGATCCAGCGCTCTTGCTCCTGTTCCCGCTGCCATTTGGAGAGCTGCCGCTGCGATGGACGGAGGTGCGCCAATCTGGTGGTTAAACTTCGGCTTTTCGATGGTTCCTTATTTCGTCGAGTGGCCATATGCTTGCTATTTCAGTTCATATGCAAGGAATGAGAAAAGCCGGGTCGAAGCCCGGCTCAATGACTCATTTCTTAAGACGTCACGCGCGAGCGTGGACCCCGCTGATGCGGACATGCTCGGCTGTGTATGGCAGGAGCGCCATATGCCGTGCCCGCTTTACCGCGGTAGCCAGGGCGCGCTGATGGAGAGCACACGTGCCCGTTTTGCGGCGGGGCTCGATCTTTCCACGATCGGAAAGATGTCTGCGGAGTCGCGAAAGATCTTTGAAATCCACGTAGCTGATCTTGTCAGCACAAAACTGACAGACCTTCCGTCGCGGAGTGTATTTTCGTCCGTATCCCTCACCCTTTCGGCGTGGAGGACGTCGCTGTCCGTCGGCGGGACCCGATGGGGCACCCGGGCAGCGAAGGGCTCTGTATCCCTGACGGAGCTGCTGGTGTGATTTCTGTTTCTACTGTCATTAGAACGGTAAGTCCTCTAGATCTGAATCCGGAGCAGCGGATGTCCCTGTACCTGCAGGCGCATAGCCGCCAGGTGCATAGCCGGCTCCCTGGTCGTCACGCTGACGCTGGTCGAGCAGGATGACGTCGTTCGCCATCACTTCGAGGCTCGTACGAGGTTTCCCTTCGTTGTCTTGCCAGGCGCGTGACGAGAAGCGACCCTCCACGAGCACGCGGCTTCCCTTGGTTACAAGGTTCGCCGTGGTCTCAGCCAATCGGCCAAATGTCGAGACTTGAAACCAGTCGGCTTCCTCGACCCGCTCACCATCGCGGCCACGCCGGACGTGGCTGCAGACCATCCTGAACGATGTTACCTGGCGGCCGTCCGCGGTGAACCGAGCCTCGGGGTCACGAGGCTGCACCCGACCAACGAGGGTGATTTTGACCATGTCCATAAGGCTGACCTCTTGCTCCCCGATCAGGCGACGGGGCGAATCAGTAAGTGGCGGATGACCGACTCATTGAGACGGAAATCGCGCTCGATCGCAGTTAGGCTCGTAGGATCCAGCTTCAGCCGAACAACGGAGTAGACGCCTTCGAGATAATTCTCGATGGGATACGCCAGTCGGCGCCGTCCCCAGGGCTCAACTCCAGTCACCTCACCCCCGCGTGATGCGAGCATTGTGGTGACGCGCGTACTCGCCTCCTCGATGCCGGCTTCATCAAGCTCTGGCGTGAGGACGTACATAAGCTCGTAATCTTGCACGTCTTGCACCTCCTTTCTCTGGGATTGCCCTTCGCGAGCGACGTTGGCGGTGCTCACCTTCGTCTAACGAAAGGCAGAAAGACGCGCGGGAAATTCCCGCGCATGAACTCGGGAAGTATATCAGGTTGGATCAGGTCCCGTAGCGCTCTTCCCGCCAGGGGTCACCCCGCATATGGTAGCCGTATCCCTCCCAGAACCCAGGCTGGTCGTCGGCAAGGAATTCGACCCCGCGCACCCACTTGGCACTCTTCCAGAAGTAGAGATGCGGGACAAAAAGGCGCAGGGGTCCGCCGTGCTCCGGTGTGAGATCCGCGCCGTTCCATCGATTGACGAACAGCACATCATCACGCATGAGGTCCGTAAGGGGCAGGTTTGTGGTGTAGCCGTGCTCTGCATGAATCAGTGCGAAGCGAGCCTCGGCCTGGATTTGAACCAGTTTGGCCACTTCGAGAAATGGGATGCCTTCCCAATCGCTATCGAAAAGGCTCCAGCGGGTCACACAGTGCACATCTGCGTGAACCGTTTTTCGCGGGAGCCCCAATAGCTCGTTGAATGGCAATGATCGAGGCTCGGCAACGAGCCCGGTGAGACTGAGCCGCCATGTGTCGATATCCACGTTCGGTACTGAGCCGTAGTGAAGCACCGGCCATTTCTTGGTCTGGTACTGTCCAGGCGGCAGCCGACTCCCCAGGCTGTCTTCTTCCTTGGACTTTCGTCGAAAGATGTTCATGGTCTGCTCCCTGCCGGCGCTCTTCAGCATCATGATCGCACGAATGTCGGGAGTGAGCGGCAATTGTGTGTCCCCCTGTAGGCGCTACCCGAGCTCCACGGTGCGCTCGCGGACAGGGATACCTGGTGGCGGCCGTAAAGGGCCGCCTCAGGAGTGCGGTTTAAGAAGACAAAAGCGGTCCGACATCCCACGTCGAACCGCTTTTGTTTGTTGCTGGATGGCGACTAACCGCAGTTGACAGGCAGACCTAGCGCTGGATCATCGATCCTATAGTCGCGATTGTTGCTCTTATCCTTAATCACCACGAACCCGGTATCGTTGCTCTCGTTGATTTCGCCTTTGATGACCGCATCTACCGTCTTGACGACGTCGTTGATGGGCGTTCTCGTCACACTCGCGGCGTCTTTAAACGTAAACACGACATCCCGGTAAGTGAGCTTTTTCTTACCTTCCTTGACGATTCGCTTGCGCGTCTCTTTGGTGAGCTTGTCAAAGTGATCGGACTGATAAGTCGCACCATCGATATTGATCCTCCAGGACCGAGAGCGACCGGATCCGTCATTGATTAGCATCGAACCATTGTTCCCAACCATCTCGCATGTATCCGCGAAAGCTGGGCTCGCCTGGAGCGGTAGGGCGGTTATGCCCACAATAAGCGCCAGTGCCCCAAGACGTCTTTGCATAGCACCCCCTCTGTCTGGTCATCGTCGGACTGCTCGACACAGCGGCTCGCGAGTCGGACGCGTCCCGTGGCGTTGATCTAACCGATGGGATTATGGAAATGTCTCTGACAATTCCAACGGCTGCAAGATCGTTTTATTGTCAAGTCACAGGATCGAGACTGCGCCGATACGGGTTTGTGATGGCCTGCTCAATGGCCTGTGCCGCGCCCGTGACCCGGCACGGTAATCTGCGATACTTCGATCGCTGAGGTGCGTCCGTTGTGAGTCTGTCCACTGAGCCACTGCCCAAATATCGGCGAGTCATCGAGCTACTTCGTCAAGAGCTCGCCCATGATTCCGTGTTCGATCGGGTAGAAGAACGGCTTGTCTACGAGTACGACTACGGGTTGGACCGATCGCCCCCCGACCTCGTGGTGACTCCACGGTCTGCCGCTGAGGCCGCGGCTGTAGTTCGTCTCGCGGCAGCTGAGGGCATCGCGGTTGTGCCACGAGGCGCGGGCACCGGTATCGCCGGGGGCGCTGTACCGATAGAAGGCGGGGTCGTCGTCTCGTTCGCGCGCATGCGCTCGATACGAGAAATTGATTTTGAGAATCGCGTGATGACGCTCGAGCCCGGTGTGGTCAATCTTGACATGACCAGGGCTGTAGAGGAGGCCGGCTTCTACTTCGCTCCCGACCCATCCAGCCAGAAAGCCAGCACCATTGGAGGAAACGTAGCCAATAACGCCGGCGGTCCGCACTGCCTTGCGCTTGGCACTACGACGAACCACGTTGTGGCACTTGATCTCGTGCTGAGCGACGGTGAGACGATTCAATTGGGAGGTGAAGCGCCTGATTCGCCCGGCTACGACCTGCTCGGCTGTGCTGTAGGCTCAGAAGGTACGATCGGTCTAATTACCGAGATTTCAGTTCGCATTCTTCCCCATTCTGAAGCCACGAAAACAGTGCTCGCAATTTTCGGCTCGGTGGAACACGCGTCAGCAGCCGTGTCTGAAATCATCGCCGCGGGAATCGTTCCGGCCGCGCTCGAAATCATGGACCAACTGGTCCTACAGGCTGTTGAAGCAGCCTTCCGCGCCGGATATCCGCCGGAGGCGGGCGCAGTCCTCTTACTCGAGCTTGACGGACTCTCGGAGACGGTTGGGGAGCAAGCTCCGCGAGTGGAGGCGATATGTCGGGGGCACGGCGCCAGTGAGCTGCGCTCAGCCGATACGGTGGAGGCTCGCGCCAAGCTCTGGGCTGGGCGGAAGGGTGCCGCGGCCGCCATGGGGCGAGTTGCACCGAACTACTATCTTCATGATGCCGTGGTTGCGCGCTCTCGACTTCCCGAGCTTCTTCATACGGTCGTGGAGATTGGGCATCGCTATGACCTGCCAATTGGCAATGTGTTTCACGCGGGAGACGGAAATTTGCACCCGATGATCATGTTCGACGTTCGCCAGCCCGGAGCGTTGGAGCGGGTCATGGCCGCTGGACGCGAGCTGCTCGAGGCCTGCGTTGCCGCGGGCGGCGCTCTCAGCGGGGAGCACGGGATTGGACTCGAGAAAAACAATTTCATGCCGTGGGTCTTCAGTGAGGATGATCTCGACATGATGGAGCGTGCGCGAGACGCTTTCGATCCACACCACATTTTCAATCCGGGAAAAATTCTCCCGTCCACACGCCAATGTGCCGACGTGCCGATTCCAGGACGTGCTGCCGCCCCATCGAAGGATCCGGGCCTGTGGGTCTAGCAACATCGCAACACCAGGGTATCTCTCCCGAGCCTGCGGACTACTTTAGCTGTGTTCACTGCGGACTCTGCTTGGAGCATTGCCCGACGTATCTCCAGACCGGACTTGAGATGTCTTCGCCCCGAGGCCGAATTCACCTCATCACGGCACTCAATGAGGGACGGATTGATGCCTCCGAAACCTACGCCGAGTCGATCGAGCAGTGCCTGGTCTGCCGCGCTTGCGAGGCCGCGTGTCCGTCAGGCGTGCCATTCGGCCGCCTCATGGAGTCCGCGAGAGCCCAGCTCCATGAGCGGCGCCCGCCAGGGAGAGCTCGTCGGGCGCTGGAATGGCTGGTGTTTAGCCAGCTCATTGGTCACCCACAGCGACTGCTGAACCTGGCCGGTCTACTTCGCGTTTATCAGCGGAGCGGCTTGCAAAGGTTGATTCAGCGGAGCGGCGTGCTGCAGGCACTTGCTCCGCGCGTGGCTGGACTGGACCAGATGCTTCCGGCGCTTCCGAAAAAATTCTTCCACCCTAGCCGCGACTTCTTCCGGCGCCGGGGAAGGCTCGAGCAAGAGTCGCATTGTTCACAGGCTGCGTGATGCCGTTACTCTACCCCGCGGTTCACTGGGCAACGATTCGAGTCCTCAATCGAAACGGCTGCGATGTTTACGTGCCGGGTGAGCAGGTGTGCTGCGGTGCGCTCAACGTGCATTCTGGAGAGCGTGAGCGAGCAAGTGAGATGGCAGTCACCAACGTCGGCGCATTTGCTAACCTGCCAATTGATGCCGTCATCGTGAACGCCGCGGGCTGTGGCTCAACGCTCAAAGAGTATGGCGATATCCTTCCATCTGGTGATCGTCTGGCAACAAAGGTTCGCGACATCCATGAGTTCCTCATAGAGCTCGGACTTCGTCAGCCGCTAGGTACAGTCAACCGGACGGTTACCCTCCAGGAGTCGTGCCATCTTGCGCACGCTCAGCGAATCACGGGTCCCCCGCGGCAAATCCTGGATGCGATACCGGGACTCTCACTGGTCAACATGGCGCATCCCGACAGATGTTGCGGGAGCGCAGGCAGCTACTCGCTAACTCACACCGAGATGTCGATGAATCTCCTGGATCAGCGGATGGACGAGGCCCGCGCAAGTGGCGCCAACACGATCGTCACGGCGAACCCAGGCTGCCTTCTTCAGCTTGCGACCGGTGTGAAACGGCACGACCTGTCCATGGATGTCAAGCACATCATCGAGCTGCTCGATGAATCCTACGCCGCCGAGTCGCGCTGGGACTCTTAAAGCGGTGGGACGGGCTCTGCACCCGCAAGTGAGGCGCGGTGACCGTGGTGTACGGATACCCGCCCCACCGAGACGTCCACTAGCTTCTGCTGGCACCCTCAGTAAGTCCGCCATCCAGGCTCTTTACGAGTGACTGAATTTTGGGGAACGTCAGGCCTGGCCGTCGCACTGGGCGATCCGTAACCGGAGCTTCAATGGTGACCGGCTGGTTGTGCTTTGAATACTGGATTGTCATGTCTATCGTGCCCGGAAGGGCATCTCCGCCTGGCTCAATCGCAGGTACCGTGAAGGCAAAGACAACGCGCTCTTTGTAAAGCTGGCGATCGTCATTACCCACCCAGACCTCAAGGTTTGCCTTGAGAGACTTGAGCGCATCTCGAACGGTCTGATCGTCATTCGGCGAAAGCTCAGAAAGTGCTAGAAGGAGCCCCAGGTCGAGCTCGGTTGACCACTTCGTCGTTAGTTTTCCGTTGACTCGCTCCTGACCCTGGACGCTGTACGGTCCCTTGGGCAGCACATCGGAGAGCACGATGGGACCGACGTTCAGCGGCACTTCGGGCGGGATCTCCTGCTCTTCCCATTTGGGATCGAATTTTGAGCGAGCGTAAAACGTGTTGTTCGCGGTGACCGTTTCCAAAGAGAGCGGTCCGATTTTATACGTGCCCGCGCTCTTGTCCGGTGGTGCGAGGGAGCCCTGACCAGTCACGTCCACGGTGATGCCATCAACTTTGAAAAAGCCATTAAGGTCGAACTGGGCTGATCGGAACGGGACAATGTCCGGACCGGACACACCTTTCTGCTCCATGGGGCCCGCAAAGAGCGTCGCGGGTGCGAGTCCAACAATGGCAATGATCGCAGCGAACACGGCGGCGAGGGGCCAACCTACGAATCGAGACATAGACCTCTCCATGGGCTGAGTGGCGGCCTCGTCCCTGCCGCGGTGCGTGATCTGTGACTGTGTGGCCTGGCTAGCCGGCTCGTTCAACGACGCTCGCAATCCCTTGCCCAACGCCGATGCACATCGTAGCCAGACCGTATCGAACGTCTCGACGCTGCATCTCGTAGAGGAGCGACGTCATGATGCGCGCACCGCTGCAGCCAAGCGGATGCCCAAGTGCGATAGCGCCGCCATTTACATTGACCCGCTGGTGATCGAGCTCCAGCTCTCGCAGGCATGCGAGTGATTGGGCTGCGAAGGCCTCGTTCAGCTCTACTAGGTCAATATCGTCAACGTTGAGGCCAGCACGAGCGAGCGCCTTTCGCGTCGCCGGGACAGGACCGATTCCCATATAGGCCGGGTCCACGCCCGCCACAGCCGCAGTAACTAGGCGCGCCATCGGTGTGAAGCCGAGCTCAGCTGCTTTCTCGGCAGACATCATAAGCAGGGCGCAAGCGCCGTCGTTGATGCCGGCCGAATTGCCGGCCGTGACTGTCCCGTTTTTACGGAAGGCCGCGGGTAGCGCTGCCAGCTTTTCCAATGAAGTGTCAGCGCGCGGATGTTCATCGCGATCTACGATGAGGGGCTCGCCTCGCCGCTGCGGGACGGCGACAGGGACGATCTGCGTATCGAATGCGCCGTTTCCCTGGGCCGTTACTGCTCGCTGCTGACTATGAAGCGCGAATGAGTCCTGTTCCTCGCGCGAGATTCCGAACCGCTCGGCGACGTTCTCGGCCGTCTCCCCCATACTGATGGGCTCATACATGGCCGCCATGCGCGGATTCACCATGCGCCAGCCAAGCGTACTGTCGTAAACGGTCTGATTGCCCCTCGGAAATGCGCCATCACTCTTGGGCATGACAAACGGGGCGCGGGTCATGCTTTCCACGCCGCCGGCGATAAAGACGTCGCCTTGTCCCGTCTGAATTGCCTGGGCGGCGCTGTTTATGGCCTGCAGACCCGATCCGCACAGACGATTGATGGTCTGCCCCCCGACCTCTTCAGGTAGTCCAGCGAGCAGGAGACTCATCCGCGCGACGTTTCGATTGTCCTCACCAGCTTGATTGGCGCAGCCGACGAGCACGTCTTCGATCAGTGTGGGATCAACGCCAGTACGGTCGAGAAGGGCTCGAAGAGCCGTAGCGAGGAGGTGGTCCGGCGACATCTTTGAGGGCGCCGCCGTGGCGGCCGATCGGCGTCCGAACCGCGTCAACAATTACGGCATCTGGCATGGCGGGCTCATGATATCACCACGTCTAACCTGGGATCAGTGGGCTACGCCGTTCTCCTCTTCGTCATCGTCGAAGCGTGGGTCGCTATATACCCCGATCTCCTGTCCCTGGTAAACGGTGACCACGAAATCGTCGCGTGGAAGGTCAGCGCTCCAGACAAGGTCTTCGTCAATCGTCTCGATGAGCTCCATCGTCTCGTCTTCGGGAAGCTGACGTTCTACGATTAGCAGGCCGTACACGATGCTCGACGTGAAATGAAGATCAACACGCGCCAGTGGCTCGTCGCCCTGACTGATCAAGTAGGCCTCAGACCGGTCCGTCCGGCAGATGCGATCGTAGTGCAGGCCGTCCATAGTGTGCGCGCCCCCTCGCAAGCCCGAAAGCGTCCGCGTGAGCCATCGCAAGCTCGGGCCCCACGCTCTGATCATCCTAGCACGCTAGTCGTGGATCAAACGCAGTTGAACCAGTTGCTTTCGACCGTTCGCGCGAAGCACCTCAAAAAGCATTCCCGGTTCGCGGTCGATAGGTAGAATTGGAGCATCCGTGGCACCGACGCGTAGAATCACATTCGGTGCTACGTTGACAGAAGGCATGCGCCGCTAGGCTTGCTGCATCTCATCACAATCCCACTACAGTCGAATCACTCCAACATGCAGCCGTGTGGCAATGCAGCCTCGGAACTAACCTGTTTCGTACCATTGGCAACGGTCAATCGATCTCGGCTGCACGGTTAGCGGCGCTATCGAAATATCACGCGACACGGATGTCATGAACGTACTTATCACCGGCGGCGCCGGCTTTATCGGTGCAAATCTGGCGCGCCGATTGTTGCGCCGTGGCGAGTCAGTAGCCATCTTGGACAACTTTTCGCGTCGTGGATCGCCGAAAAATGTCGAATGGCTGCACAGCGAGTGTGAGAGTCGGCCAGAGATCTTCCAGGGAGACCTCGCTGATTCAGAGGCTGTCCTGCGAGCGGTAGCTTCGGCCGAGGTGATCTACCATCTCGGTGGCCAGGTAGCTGTCACGACCTCCGTACTTAAGCCGCGTTTGGATTTCGAAGCCAATGTGCTCGGGACATTCAACGTTCTGGAAGCGGCGCGAGCGAGCGAGCGACAGCCGATCGTGGTTTATGCGTCGACAAATAAGGTTTACGGCGCACTCGAGTCCGCCGAGGTTGTCGAGGACGAGAAGCGTTACCACTTCAAAATGCTGCCGTACGGCGTTCCGGAGGAATGGCCGCTCGATTTCCATTCCCCGTATGGATGCTCCAAGGGCGCCGGCGATCAGTATGTACGGGACTACGCGCGTATCTTCGGCCTTCGAACTGTGGTGTTTCGACAGTCGTGCATCTTCGGCTACCGGCAGTACGGCATCGAGGATCAGGGCTGGCTGGCCTGGATGGTCATCGCGGCTATCACTGGGCAGCCCATCACAATCTATGGCAATGGCAAACAGGTGCGCGACATTCTCTTCGTCGAGGACCTTCTGGATGCCTATGATGCGGCTGTCAACCGCATCGACATCGCAGCCGGTCAGGTCTACAACGTTGGTGGTGGACCGGAGCATTCGCTCTCTGTCTGGGCGGAGTTCGGCCCCATGTTGAGTGAACTGCTCGATTGTCAGATCCCGGTGTCATATGGTCCCACTCGACCTGGCGATCAGCCGCTCTACGTGTCGGACATACGTAAGGCGAAGCGAGACCTGGGGTGGTCTCCGCAAGTCTCCATGCAGGACGGTTTGGAGAAGCTAGTCAACTGGGTACGGACGGCGCCCGAGATCGCATCATGACGATGCGCATCTTGATGGCCATTACCTACTTCAAACCGTATGTCTCTGGGCTCACAGTGTATGCCGAGCGGCTCAGCACGGCATTAGTGGGACAGGGACACAAGGTCACGATTCTCACCTCCCAGTTCGAGCGGGACCTGCCCATGCACGACGATGTATCAGGGGATACGAATCGTTCGGGTACCGGTCGGCTCGTGCGTGTGAGTAAGGCTGTTCTCATGCCCAGTTACGCCGCGATTGCATCGCGGCTCCTACGTGAGCATGACGTAGTGAACCTCCACTTACCGCAACCAGAATCCGCCGCACTGGCAGGTATCGCGCGGTACGTCGCGCGTCGCCCGATTGTCGTGACGTATCACTGCGACCTGACACTTCCCAAGTCGCTGGTCAACCGAGCCATCGACGAGGCAGCTTTCGCGAATAACTGGCTCACCGGCAGACTGGCGGACGCGGTGGTTGCGTATACCAATGATTACGCCGAGCATTCGCGCTTTCTGTCGCGATTTCCAGACAAACGACGGATCATTCCGCCACCTGTAACGATTCCAACTCCGGATCCCGCCGGTGTCGCCGCCCTGCGGTCACGTCTTGCGCTTCAGGATGAAAAGGTAATCGGTTTCGCCGCCCGATTCGCCACGGAGAAGGGCGTAGAAGTTCTGTTAGACGCCCTGCCGCGGATCCGTGCTGAGCTTGGAGACGTCCGAGTGCTTTTCGCCGGGCCGGATAAAGACGTGATTGGCGAAGCTGATTATCGAGCACGGCTCAGACCTCGGATCGAGGCGCTCGGCAGCGCCTGGGCATTCCTCGGCACGCTCACTCAGCAGCAGCTCGCTGACTTCTATTCGATCTGCGACGTCACGGTGCTACCGAGCATCAACTCTACAGAAAGCTTTGGCATGGTCCAGGTGGAGGCTATGGCAACGGGAACTCCCGTCTGTGCCAGCAATCTCCCCGGTGTTCGCGTCCCGATCCAGACCACCGGGATGGGCGCGGTGGTGACCATCGGCGACTCGCAGAGTCTGGCTCGCGCGGTGATCGAGGTCGTGCGCAATCGCGGTTTGTACGTACGGCCACGAGAAGAGATACAGGCGCTGTTTAGCCTGGAGCGGACAGTCGCGGAATACACATCTCTGTACGCATCGCTCATCCGAAGCCAAGCCCCTACAGTTGCTGATGGAGTGGCGGTGTGACCCAAGCGACGACTCAGCGACCGCCGAGCCCGGACTTCCTGGCGCAACACCTTCGCGAGGTGCCGCCCTTCAGGGCGCTCATTCGAGCGATCGAATGTCGGCTGTTCGATGAGCTCGGCGAGCTCCAGCATCCCGTCCTGGACCTCGGATGTGGCGATGGCCATTTTGCTTCCGTAGCCTTCCGAGAAGCGCTCGACATGGGTATCGATCTGGACGAGCGATCCATCCAGGATGCGCAGCTTCGCAAGGCGCATGGAATAGTCCTGCGCGGGAGCGCCACCGCAATTCCAGCGGGCGATGGCGCATTTGCAACCGTCGTAAGCAATTGCGTCGTCGAGCACATTCCTGACCTCGCCGGCACGCTCAGCGAAGTCAAGCGAGTCCTTCGCCCGGGCGGCCTGTTTGCGTTCGGCGTACCGAGTCATCGCTTTGCTGACCTGTTGCTCGGAAGCACGCTGCTGCACGAAGTAGGACTGGATCGGCTCGGAGATCGTTACGGTCGCTGGTTCAACAAGCATTCGCGACATTTCCACACCTACCATCCAAATACCTGGCTGCGCTTGCTCGATGCTCACGGATTCGGAGACATTCAGTGGCAGTACTACATGAACGCCGCGGGCCATCGAGCCTTTGACATCGCGCACTACGTCAGCGTTCCAAACCTGGTGGCTTACAAGCTGACGGGTTCCTGGGTGCCCTGGCAGGTGCCGTCGGTGGAGAAGTGGATCGACCGGTGGCTCCGTCCGTATTACGAGAGCGGGGCGCCCGATGATGGCGCATACATCTTCTTCGCATGCCGCAAACACTAGATCCACCGTTTGATAATCGCATCTCGGCGAGCTTCAACCTTGCATAGGCATGGCTGAGAACATCCTCCAAAATCCGATGCGGCGAACCGAGTCGCGCAGTGAATCTCGGGCACTCAGCCTGCCGCGGATCGATTCCTGGGTGTGGCTCGTGGCAATTCTGCTGGTTGGCTCTCTGCTTCGGTTCGTCGGGATTGCCTGGGACGAGACGTACCATCTGCACCCGGACGAGCGGTTCATGACGATGGTGGAGACCGCCATCCGCGTTCCCGAAAATCTCAGCGGCTACTTCAATACCGCCACTTCTACGCTGAGTCCCTACAACAACAACTTCGGCCTGTACGTCTACGGCACGTTTCCGCTGTACCTCGTCAAGGCAGTCGGTCAGGTGCTGGACAAGGCAGGCTACGATCAGATCAATCTCGTCGGTCGCGCGCTCTCGGCTCTGTTTGACGTGGGGACGATTGCCGCGACTGCGCTCGTTGGGCGACGTCTGTACGGAGCCGCGGTGGGGCTCGTCGCGGGCGGGCTATATGCGCTGATGGCGCTGCCGATTCAGCAGGCACATTTCTTCACGGTAGACAGTTACGCGTCGTTCTTCGCAGTCCTGGCTGCCTATCTCGCAATCCGGATCGGGGAAAGCAATAGTCGCTGGGACTACCTGGCTCTGGGCGCGGTTGTTGGGTTTGGCATCGCTTGCAAGATCAGCATGTTCGTGCTTGG
The DNA here is from genome assembly GCA_963765765.1 of uncultured Chloroflexia bacterium. Classification (GTDB taxonomy): domain Bacteria; phylum Chloroflexota; class UBA6077; order UBA6077; family JACCZL01; genus CAVXYC01. The sequence continues at coordinate 252,860 of CAVXYC010000010.1, forward strand.
GGGATTCGCTGCCCTGGGCGCCATTATCGTGCTCTATAGAGCCTACGAGCGCGAGAGAGTGATTAGCGCATCCCTTGTCGAGTCGATTGCAGTTCGCCTCTTGTTATCTGGAATTGTCGCTATCCTCACCTTCCGGGTCCTCCAACCGATCGCGTTCCAGGGTCCCACGATTCTGAACTTCACCCCAAACGAGCAGTGGCTCGCGAATATGGCGGAGGTGCGCGGACTACAGAGCGGCGAGCGTGATTTTCCACCCGGCCATCAGTGGACGGATCGACCCGCAATCTGGTTTCCCTGGTCCAACATGGTGCTCTGGGGAATGGGCCTGCCACTGGGTTTAGCGGCGTGGATCGGCTGGGCCTTCGCGGCCTTCGAGCTGATTCGCAGGCGCAAGATCGAGCACTTCATCCCGGTCGTCTTTATCGGCATCGTGTTCCTCTTTCAGGGAACGCAGTGGGTAAAGTCCATGCGCTACTTCCTCCACATCTATCCCTTCCTCGCGATGACGGCGGCCTATCTGCTGCATCGGATGTGGATGGCGGGTCGGGTCAACGGCGCCGTTGGACAAATTAGTACGGTATCGCGAGCGATCGTCCTTGGCATCGTGGGCTTAACGGCGCTCTATGCCATCGGATTCACTTCGATTTACACAAGGCCACACTCACGTGTGGACGCTTCACGGTGGATCTACGACAACGTGCCTCGCGGGGCCGCGATTGCCAACGAGCACTGGGACGACCCACTTCCGCTCAGGTTGGACGGTCGTGACGGCTTTGGTGGTTACTACCGCGGCCTAATGCTCAACAACTATGACGAAGACACACCGAAAAAGCTGGATGAGCTCGTGGCGAACCTTGTCCAGGCCGACTATCTCGTGCTCTCCAGCAATCGGCTGTACGACTCTATTCCGCGGTTGCCGATGCGCTATCCCATGACGACGCGATACTACGAGCTTCTCTTCGCAGAACAGATCGGCTTCCATCGCGTGGCGGAGTTCACTTCCTATCCCAGTATTCTGGGCATCTCGTTGCCAGATCAAAGCGCAGAAGAAGCCTGGAGCGTCTACGACCATCCAAAGGTCACCATTTTTCAGAAGACTTCCGACTTTGACCGTGCCCGTGTTCTCGCTCAGCTAGGGGGTGGTATCGACTGGGACGGGATTCTTCGACTCCGACCTGACCAGGCGACCAAAGTAAAGACAGGTCTGATGCTCAGCCCGAGTGATCAGACAACCTATCAGGCAAGCGGTACGTGGCGAGAGCTTTTCTCAACTGAAGGCATCAGTAATCGATTTCCTCTCGTCGCCTGGTGGCTAGCCATTCAGGTGGTGGGATTGGCCGCCCTGCCGATCATCATGGTCGCTTGCCGATCCCTGGTTGACCGCGGCTGGGCTATCGCCAAGCCACTGGGGCTTTTGCTGGTGGCGTGGTTGGCATGGATGGCGGCCAGCCTACACCTGGCGGAATTCGGACCGAGCCTGGTCTTCGCGTCGCTCGGGGTTGTTGCGATCGTCTCGTCGCTTGTGCTCGCTGCGCGTGGACGAGACGTTCCGTCCATCCTGCGAGCTCGCTGGAGAATCATCGCACTGGAGGAAGCGCTCTTCACGGTCGCCTTCCTTGGGTTCGTTGCGGTCCGAGCGGCCAATCCAGATATCTGGCATCCGGTGATGGGCGGCGAGAAGCCGATGGACTTCGCCTATTTGAATGCCGTGATCAAGTCCGCCTACTTTCCTCCGTACGATCCCTGGTTCGCGGGCGGCTTTATCAATTATTACTACTTCGGATTCGTCCTGGTGGCGGGGCTTGTCCACCTCACCGGGGTGGTACCCGGGGTCGCCTACAACCTGGCCGTTCCGACGTTTTTTGCGGCGACGCTGGTCGGAGCATTCGCGGTGGCGCTCAATCTCGTTCAACGACTTCCGGGGACCACTGGGCGAAGCTCAATCAACGTGGAGCCCACGAGTCGAGCGGCAGTTCTTGCCGGGGTAGCCGCCTCACTTGGAGTTGCCGTCATGGGCAACCTTGGCGAGCTGCAGCTCTTGCTCAAGGGCCTTCACGACATTGGTCGAACGGTTATTCAGCTCCCGTTTCTCACCGAGGTCTTACGGGTGACAGACGGTCTCCGGATGGTTATCGGCGGGGGTAAAACCCTGCCCTTCCGCACGGAGTGGTGGTACTGGAATGCGACCCGGGTGATCGATCACCCGCAGGGTGAAGCGGTTCCAATCACGGAGTTCCCTTACTTCACCTTCCTGTATGGGGATCTCCACGCCCATATGATGGCCCTACCATTCACGCTCGTATGTCTGGTTCTTATTGTGAGCGTGCTGCGGACGGCGCCGGACCTCTTGGCATCTCGACGCGGCGTTGGCACATTCGGATTCCCCTGGCTAGCGGCCACGCTTCTGGCGCTGGTAATCGGCGCACTCTGGCCGCTCAATACCTGGGACTTCCCGACGTTCGCGCTGCTCGCAGGTGCGGCGCTGCTCTTGCGTGCCGTGGCCTTGAATCGAGGGATGTCCGCTCGCGCTATCAGCCGAAGCGCCGTGCAGTGGCTGCTGGTGATGGTGGCCGCCTATGCATTGTTCCTCCCGTTCCATCGCTCGTACGTGGCTGGCTATTCGAGCATCGAGCTCTGGCAAGGCTCGCGCACGGGGCTGGACGCCTATCTCATCGTTCATGGCATCTTCCTGTTCGTCATCGTCACAGCTCTGATTGCAGGGATCGCAGCGAAGACCAATCGCGCTCCGCTTGCCCGCGAGGTTCGCCTGCTGTTCAGCCAGGGATATCGCCTGGGCGCCCTGCGCTCACTGGATAGGAGGCTAGTCAGACGAAGAGCAATGCAGCGGCTGGGACTGGGCGCGTTGGCGTTGCTGATGGTGGTGGTATGCGGATTATTGGCCTGGAAGCTCCTGGCGACGTTGATGTTCCCGGTTGTGCCCGCGGCGTCGCTGGCGGTCGTCGCCGTTCCGCTGTTGGTGCTGGCCTTAACCGCGGTTCTCCTATTCGACGGTTCAACTGACGCGCGACGCCGGTTCACGTACACGTGCATCACTCTGGGCGCCGCGCTCACCATAGCCGTTGAGGTCATTGTGCTCAAGGGCGATATCAGCCGGATGAACACGGTGTTCAAGTTCTATCTACAAGTGTGGACGCTGTGGTCAATCGCCGCGGCGACTCTTCTGCCTGAGCTCCTGGGACTAGCGCGCGGCGTCACGGATTCCATCGGGAGGGCGCGCCCCCAGCGGCTTCCCGATCTGCCTGGCTGGTGGCGCCCTGCATTTGCAGCGCTGGTTATCGCCGGACTTCTCTATCCCATCTTCGCCACATACGTCCGAGCTCAGGATCGGTTCGAGCACAGTACCGAGTTCACCCTGGATGGCATGGCCTACATGGATGAGGCGTCCTACAACGACAAGAATCAGCCCATGGAGCTGAAGTGGGATCGGGATGCGATTGAGTGGATGCAGGCGACGATCGACGGCTCCCCGGTGATCGTTGAAGCGGTCACGCCGCTCTATCACTGGGGCTCGCGTGTCTCGATCTACACGGGGCTACCGACGATCATCGGCTGGGATTGGCATCAAAAGCAGCAGCGAGCGTTACTGCCAGGTGAAGTCGTCGATCGACGGATCAATGACGTGAATCAGATATTTGGGTCAGCAACTCCCGAACGCACGCGGGAGCTACTGGAGCGATATCGCGTGCGGTATCTCTACGTCGGGCAGCAGGAGCGTCTCTACTACCCGGGCGTTGAAGTCAAGATGAGGCGCAACGAGGGGAACCTCTGGAATCGCGTCTACGAGAATCAGGAAGTTTCTATCTATGAAGTGCGCCGACCCTAAGCGCGTCGCGTTCAACAGAGGAACGCCAGGTCCAATGATCGTCGTTCAACCGTCGTTCGATCTGCGGCATCGACATCATTCGATCTGGACCTGGTAGCCCATGTCGTTGTTGAATCCGCGCGTTCTCATCGGACTGGTCGTAAGCGTTATTTGTCTCGTCTTCGTCCTTCGTCAGGTGAACTTCGCCGAGCTCGTCGAGACACTCGGTCGCACCAATTTATGGTGGGTGGCGCTGACGGTGATCCAGCTCATACCGGCGATGTGGCTCAAGGCCTATCGCTGGCGATTGTTCTTTCCGGATCAGGCGGCGGCCAAGCGCGCGGCGCTGCTACCCGCCCTATACATCGGGTACATGGTCAATACCATCGCCCCATTGCGCATGGGCGAGCTAGTGCGCGCCTACCTGGTAGGTCATTACGACCGACTGGGCGTGAGCACCGCGGTCGGCACGATTGTTCTCGAAAAACTGTTCGACGTCGGATCGTTGATCGTCATCTTTGTCATTCTCGCCGCGCTGGCGCCGCTCCCCGACTGGGCAAATGCCGCCGCGATCGCGACTGGGCTCGGATTGGCTATAGGCGTGGCGGGCACGATCTGTCTGGTGGTGGCGGAGCAGCGCGTCCTGGGCCTAATTCGGTTCTTCGAAAAGCGAATTCCGATAATCGATCGCATGCAGGCGAGCAATCTGGCCGCATCGTTTGTTGACGGACTTCGATCGATTCAATCTCCCCGGACGTTGTTCTGGGCCGTTGTCTGGTCGGCTGTGCTCTGGCTGGGTGGGGCCATGACACTCGCGTTTGGGTTCCTCGCAGTGGGAATCTCGCTGACGCCCGAAATGGTCTTCTTCCTGCTCGTGGTGACTAATCTAGGCATGGCCGTGCCCTCAGCACCCGGGTACGTCGGTGTTTATCACGCCCTTGTCGTGGTCGGGCTGGCCGTGTTTGGAGTGCCCGAAACCACCGCCCTGAGTGCGGCGATTGTCCTCCACGCGGCAGTCTTCGGCTTCTTCCTGGTTGGTGGGATGTTCTATCTCTGGCGGGGGCGGTTCTCACTGGCCCAGCTCATCACGGGAGCTCGCGGAACGGAGCAAGCCGCCCATTGAGCGAGGTCGCCGCGGTTGCGCTCTGGTACGTCGCCATCCAGGCTCTGGCGCTGGCCATTGCTCCGCTTGTTATTCAGATCTTCGTGGGTCTTCCGGATCGCGGGATTCCGTATAGCAAGGTGGTCGGCTGGCTCCTTGTAAGTGGCATGGTGTGGTTGCTCGGAATGCTCGGCCTGCTCCAATTCACCAGAGCTACCGTGATCGTGGCGCTTATTCTCATCGGAGCTCTTTGCTGGTGGCGGTGGGGCACAAACGCAATTGAAGCGCTGAGGGCGCACTCGAGCTGGCTGGATGGTGAATTGGTTTTCGGCATTGCGTTCCTTGCCGCGGTCTGGATCAGGGCGCACACGCCGGAGATCCTGGGCCAGGAGAAGTTCATGGATTTCGCAATCATGAACAGTTTCCTCATGCATGCAGAGCTTCCAGCTCCAGATCCATGGCTGTCCGGTTACGGTATGCCTTACTACCACCTAAATTACTTCATGTTTGCGCTCATCGCGAAGCTCGCGGGAACGCCCGGACCTATCGCCTACAACCTCGCGGTGTCCACTGTGTTCGCGTTCGGAGCGCTTGGTCTTTACAGCCTGGTGCGGAATGTCACGCGTCTCGGGAATGCGAGCGCGCGGTTTTTGGGGTGGGCATCCGGAGTGCTCGCGGCGGTCTTTGTTCTCGTGCTGGGCAATCTGGAAGCAGTGTTCGAAATGCTCTCAATTCGGAGCTTGGGCCCGCCCGCTCTCTGGTCGGCCCTGGGCATCAAAGGACTCAACCCAGGCCAGGCGGCGTCCGGTTTGTGGCCGGCTGATGGTGGTTGGTGGTGGCGAGCGTCGCGCATCGTGCCCACGACGAAGCCCGATGGAATCAATGAGTTTCCGTACTTCAGTTTTCTTCTGGGCGACCTGCACCCGCACTACATGGCGATTCCATTGGACTTACTCGTCATCGCCCTGGGCACGGTGGCGCTGGTCAAGCCTGAGCAAATTCGGTCGTGGCCATGGCGGATTGTCTCGGTGATCGCTCTTGCCGCCCTGATACCAGCCAACACATGGGACGTCCCGGTCTTCTGGGGAGTGTTTGCCATCTGCATGGCGATAGCAGCCTGGCGTCTGCAGAAGCCGGTCGGTGGGATCTTGCAGTTTGTAGTCATGTTCGGGATGGCGGCGATGGCAGTCGTGCCGTACATGGTGGGATATGCGAGTCAGCCCCTCGGCATCGGGATTGTCGATGAGCATACGCCGGTGCCATCGTTCCTGATCATTTTTGGTGCGTTCGTTCTGATCACCATCGTGTGGATCCTGCTGCCGCCACCAAAAGGAAGCGCGGAGAAGCCTCCGCCCGCCTGGCTTGTGGCTATCCCGATCGTCGGGGCGGTGCTCGGCATCGTCACGAGTGTGCTGGACATGCGCACGCTGGGAATCGCCCTCGTCCTTGGCGCACTCTGCCTGCATCGCCTTGTCTCAATAATGTTCTGGAGACTGGATGGCGACCGCCAAGCGCTGAGCGAGGTGATCGCTGGACTTCTGCTTACAGTGGGATTTCTTGTCATCGCGGGCACCGAGATTTTGTTCATTCGGGACTCGTTCGGCACGCGCATGAACACAGTCTTCAAGTTTCACTACAACGCCTGGGTACTCCTGGCCCTCGGTTGCGCACTCGCACTGGTGAGTCTCATCGGGCAGCGAGGGATCCGTCGTGCCGCGGCGGTGATCGTATCGGCGGCCGTGATTCTGCTGGGCGGGATTTACCCCCTGGGTGCAACATTAACGAAGACAAACCACTTCCTTGGAGTGGCCACGCTTGACGGGTCGAGCTTCGCCCTGCGTCAGTACGAAAACGATCTCATCGCCATTGATTGGCTCCGCGGGATGGGCCAGCCACGATCATCCATCGTCGAGGCAGTTGGCGGAGACTACACGGACTTCGGCCGCGTCTCGACATTTTCCGGGATGCCAACACCCATCGGATGGATCGGTCATGAGCTGCAATGGCGTGGCCCGAGTGAAGAGTTTCAGCGCCGCGAGCGTCTGGTTCAAGACCTTTATCAGGCGCGAGATGGCGACCAGGCTCAGCGGACGCTTGATCTCCTCGGAGCCAGCCACGTGTTCGTGGGGCGGTTAGAGCGCGAGAAGTATGGCGCGGACACGGCTGACCGACTCCGCGCCTGGCTGCCGGTAGTGTTTCAGCGCGGTGATGCACTCGTACTCCAGCGCGTCGGAGCTCCTCAGCGATGATTCGCACACAGGCGCTGGCGACGCCATTTCCCTCGATCAGATTGGATCGTACCGTCCTGCTCTGGGCGAGTATTATCGGCCTCGGGGTAATCCTGCGATTCCGCGATCTCGGCGCTCGGCCGCTCGATCCCGACGAGGCCCGACTGGCGCTCGAGGCATTCCGCGGCGTCGGCTTCGGACGTCCCTGGGGCAGTCCCGAATCGATGACGCCCGGTTACACGGGCCTGATGTCGTTGATCTTCTACCTGTTTGGAAGCTCGGATGCAGCGGCGCGGCTGCTTTCTGCCGTGGCCGGTGTTGGTGTCATCGCGTTGAGCGCGCTCGCGATACCGTTCGTTGGAACGGCTGGCGCGCTCGGCATCGCGGCCCTTCTTGCGACGTCTCCAATTCTACTCGAGACATCGCGCTCGGCCCTCAACGCGTCGATGCTCGCAGCGGCATTGCTTACCCTGGTGCTGGTTCTCGCACGCATCATCCAGGGACTGGAGCTCGGTCAACCGGTTTCATCCCGGTGGTCTCTTGCGTTGGGTGGAACTGCCGCGGTGGGGCTGGCAACTGATCCGCTCTTCACCTTGAATGTGCTGGCGCTGGTGGCGGCGCTGGTGTTTGCGTTTGATCTGGGCGATATTCGCGCTCGGCTCAGGGGCGCGCGTTCGATATCACCATGGCCGATCGCTTTCGGCGTCATCCTGGCTATCGCCATCTATACAACTCGTTTCCTGACAAACCCTGGAGGACTTCAGTCGGGACTTATTGATCCACTCTGGTCGTGGGCGACCGAGATTTTGCAGCCCGCGCGCATTCCGATGGTACCGCTCCTACTTATTCTGGGGACGGAATGCCTGATCCTGGTCACCGCCTTGGGCGGCGCATTCCGGCTCGGGCGGGCGGCTCCATTGGAGCGCTTCGCCGCGGCCTGGTTGGCGATCACGTTTGCGATCGCCATTATCGGCGGGCGCTCCGACTTCCGATTGCTTGTACCGGTCAATTCTTGCAGCCGCCCTTTTGGGCGGCCCGTGGCTGGCGCACACCGTTCAGAACGATAGCTGGCGAGACACCATGCCTTATGTCGTCGGCGCAATTGCCGTCGTACCGTTGCTCGCCGCCCTGGTGGCTTCGCTGTCCGCGTTATCCAAATCATCAGCACCCGAACCGCAACTCTTCTACGCGGGATTGGCGGGCTTTGCAGGAACTGTCGTCGGCGGTCTCGCGATGGTGGGACGCCGAACAGTTGTGTACGGACTTCTCTTCGCAGCGTTCGCACTAGCAGCGATAGCCACGGTCATCGGGAGTACGCGGTTGTCTTCTGCGGCGGCATCTGACCTCGGTAAGGCCGGCCCAGGCGCTGTTTTTATAGGAGAGCTTCGAGGAGTTGAACGTCAGCTCGCCATCTGGGAATGGGATCAGGATCGACGACCAATCCTGGTGGACGATCGCTTGCAAGGTTTGCTTGGTTGGGCATTGCGATCGAATCGAAACGTCCGGTGGATTGGACCAGATGAGATCCGCACAGGACCCGCCGTAAAGCTGGTCTCGACACGTAGCGAGGCTATACCGGAGGGTGGATTGCGGGTGACGATCGGCTACCGATTCACCCAGATCCCAGAGCTATCTCCCCTGAAGGTGGCCGAGTGGTTTCTCTGGCGTCGGTCGATTCCACGAGTGGAGCCGTATGATATACTGCTGTACCGCTAATCTCCCGCGGCCGTTTTCGTGCGCCCGCACGATTGTCCGCTTGCCCACACTTCTCAGCGGACGAATGTAGGATGGTTCAGCTCAAGGAACGGCCACTCTCGGCCTCGCGGCTGGACGCTGAGGCCGTCACACCGCTCGACAATCCCAACGACCGACTCGTCCAACTAGTCTTCCTGGCTCTCATGATCGTTGGGTTCCTTCTCCGGATCCACGATATAGGTGCGCGCGCGCTTCATCACGATGAGAGCCTGCACGCCACGTATTCCTGGTACCTCTACTCGGGACGCGGATACGTGCACGATCCGCTCATGCATGGTCCGGAGCAGTTCCACGTCAACGCGCTACTCTTCTTCCTGTTTGGGGATAACGATGTAACCGCGCGCCTGCAGTACGTGCTACTGGGCACCCTCATGATTGGCCTGCCGTACTTCGTGCGGCATGAGCTGGGTCGCCTGGGAGCGATCATTGCGGCCGTACTGCTCACGATTTCGCCCGGCTTTCTGTACTTTTCGCGCTTCGCCCGTGAAGATATGCCCTTCGCCTTCTTCACTATGGTGATGGCGGTGGGGCTTTTCGGTTACGTCCGAACCCGTCAACCAAAGCACCTTTACATCTTTTCCGCGGCGTTTTCTCTGGCCTTTGCCACGAAGGAAGCGACTTACATTACCGGGTTCATCTGGGCCGTGTTCATCGCCGTCATGATCGCCCTCAAGAAGTTTGACCCGGACGGGCAAGAGACATACGACACCGTTCGCTCACTCACGCGAGGAGTGGTCGCACGCTGCCTGTTGATCTTTTTCGGTCTCTACGTCCTGCTATTTACGACGTTCCTCACCAACGTTCTGGATCCGAAGTTCTTTACCGACCCGAAGTCTTGTCTGGATCGAGTAACGGGCTGTGGGGGACTGTTGAGCGGGTCGTACGGCGCGTTGAAGTACTGGATCGACCAGCATGACGTGCAGCGGGGCGGACAGCCTTGGTTCTACTACCTGCTGTTGCTCGGCCTGTATGAATTTATTCCACTCACCCTGACGATCATAGCGGCAGCCCAGCGGAAATTTAACCTGTTCGGCAAGTTCTGCCTGGCCTGGTCAATTGGCGCCCTGCTGGTCTACTCGTACGCCGGCGAGAAAATGCCCTGGCTGATCTTGCACCTGACGCTTCCACTGATCCTCACAGGGGCGCCAGTCCTGGCCCGGTGGATCCAAGGTGTGAGACCCGCAACCTGGCGATCAACGGAGCTACGCTACGCCGTCGGACTATGGCTGAGCGTTATCGCCTTTGCGGTCTCGTTTGTGGCGATCTATGCCGTGCAGTGGCTGAACGTCATCGACCAGCAGGCTCTCGGGCTGGAACGCCTCATGATCATTGTGGTGATCCTGGGATCTATCGGATGGCTGGTGTGGCTCGCTCGGCGCTCGCACCTCGGGGCCGTGCGCACGGGAGCCGTCTGCGCGCTCTTGCTGGCGAGCACCGCGTTCTACATTCGGACTTCATGGCTCGCTACCTATGAGCACGGTGATACCCCGCGAGACATGCTCATCTACGTTCAGTCGTCGCCCGACGTCGTCTGGGTGACCCGCGAGCTCGAGCGTATCGGTGCCCAGACGGGCCAGGGCAAGGACCTGCGCATCCTTATGGACAACGGCTATTCCGAGACGGTGGGCGGCCAACCGGTCGTCCATGAGGCCGTATCATGGCCGTTCGAATGGTATTTGCGCGGGTTGAAAAACCGTCGATACTTCTCACGCACGTTCGGCTCGGACATCAACTTGCGCGACTATCCGGCCATTCTCGTCATGGGTCCGAACCTTGATCCAATTCGGCCGGCGCTGGCCGACTACACGGGCACGAAATACAAACTCAACTGGTGGTTCCCCGAGGATTACAAAGGCCTCTCTCCCAGTGTGATCCTGAACGTATTGAGCGATCCGGAGCAGCGCGGCAAACTGATCAAATTTCTGCTCTACCGGGAGCCACTAAACACGCTGGGAGCGCGCGAGTTTTACCTCTTTGTGCGTAAGGACATTCCGGGAATCGGCACTGCTCCCATAGCCGGCGCTACTGCCGCAAACCCTCCGTCCGCTCCCACGGCGGTCGCCGTGAATGCCGGAAATGCCACCGTGTTGGCCCGATTGGGAGTCGATAGCTCCGGACAATCCCAGCTCGTGGATCCGAAAGATGTCGCGGTCGATGGCTCGGGCAAGATTTATGTGACCGAGGGCCGGGCGAATCGCGTCACGATCCTGAATGGCGATGGTTCGATCCTGTCGCGGTTCGGAGAAGGCGGCACGGGTGATGGACAGTTCAATGAGCCGTGGGGCATCGCCGTAGCGCCCAATGGTGAGATCTACGTCGCTGATACGTGGAACCATCGCATTCAGCGGTTCGATAGCAACGGGCGCTTCCTGAACCTATGGGGCGCGCTCGGAGATAGCCAAGGCCAGTTGGGCGTTGCGCCCGGGCAATTCTGGGGACCGCGCGACATCGCGATCGCTCAGGACGGCCGACTTTACGTAACCGACACTGGGAACAAGCGGATCCAAATTTTTGATGCCAGCGGCAATTCGCTCGGCGCCATCGGCGGTGAAGGCTCGGCGCCGGGCCGACTGCGTGAGCCCGTTGGCATCGCTATGGCACCGGATGGACTGTGGGTCGCGGACGCATGGAACAATCGTTTACAGCGGTTGGCACAGGATGGCTCTGCGCTCAGTCAGTCCCCGGTGGTAGGCTGGGAGAGCCAGGCGATTACCAACAAACCCTTCCTGGACGTTTCACCTGGCGGAAGTGTGATCGCCTCGGCACCTGACTCCGGCCTGCTTATGGCGGTTGGTACTACTGGACAGGTGCGCTCGGTAAGTCTCGAGCCAGGCTCGCTTGGCGCCGCTCAACCCACTGGCATCGCCGTTGCCTCAACGGGCGAAGTTTACGTCACCGACGTACGCAACGGCCTCGTCTTGAAACTTGCCCGGCTTGACTGACAAGGGAGACGCATGAGTCGAAACCGCCTGATTGGCGTGGCGCTCACGCTGGTATTCCTCGGGCTAGCGTTCTATCGCGTCGATCTCGGTGAGATGGTTGGGGCGCTTCGAACAGCCAATTACTCGCTGCTTGCGCCCGCGGCGATCTGTACGCTGATGGGCTATCTCCTGCGTACCGTGCGCTGGCGACTCATCCTGTCTCAATCGGTTGAGATTCGATTTCCAACGCTGTTTGGAATCTTAATGATTGGGTTCGCAACGAACAATCTTGTGCCGGCTCGGTTGGGGGAGCTTGCCAGAGCGTATCTTGGCCGGCAGCGCACCGGGGTCCGAAAGACCTTTTTCATCGCGACGATATTTCTTGAGCGCGTGTTTGACGGTCTGGTGCTCATTGTCATCTTGCTTGGCCTGTCCACCCGACTATCGTTGCCTGAGTGGGGCAAAGAGGTTCAGCTCGCCTCCACGCTCGTGTTCATAGGGCTCGCAGGTGGAATTGCATTCATATTGGCCCGTCAGCATCTCGCCCTGGCACTGTTTCGTCGCCTTGCCGGGCGGCTCCCGGATAGGTTCGGATTCTGGATCTCCAGTGCCTTTGAGATGTTTCTCATGGGGCTGGCGAGTATGCGTCGATTTCAGCGGGTCGGCGCAGTGGCTCTTATATCGTGCACAATATGGCTGCTGGAAGGCCTCTCTTACTATCTGCTGGCGCTTGGATTTGACCTGACGCTGAGCCCGCTCAGGCTTGTTGCAGCGGTCGCTCTACTCCTCGTTATGGTCAATCTCGGCATCATGATCCCCTCGGCTCCGGGCTACGTGGGAACATTCCAATTCTTCGCAGTCTCCGCTCTCAGCGTTTTCGATGTGCCGCGCGAGACGGGGTTGGCGCTCGCCGTTGTGTCACACGTCATGCAGTACGTGCTCGTCACCACCATTGGCCTGTATTTCCTGGGCCGGGAGAACATTCGATTGGGAACCCTATTTCAATCTGACCCCGCGAGCTCAGAGGTTGGTGCTCCGCCGGCATCAAGCCGAGCTCAGTGAAAGCGCGCATGATCCTGGGCGTGTTGTCCAGCTTAGCGTTCGTCGCGTTGCTCCTTCGCGGCGTTAACTTAGACGATCTCCTTCAGCACATCCTTTCGCTCAACGTGCTGTTCCTGATTCCAGCGATGGCGGTGTACTTTCTGGGAGTCTGGCTCCGATCCATCCGCTGGCGCCGCCTTCTGGAGCCGGTGGCGGACGTTCCGACATCGCGCCTCTTCGCGGTTGAGCTCATTGGATTCGGCGTCAACAACGTCATGCCCGTTCGGTTGGGCGAGCTGGTGCGGGCATGGCTGCTCATGCGCTCGCACGGTGTTCGAGCGGCCGCCACGATAGGCTCGATCGTCGTTGAGCGAATTCTGGACGGCTTGTTCCTATGCATAATTCTCGTCGTTGGTCTGCTAAGTCTGCCGCTTGATGAATGGATGCGGCAGGGAGTCATCGTTGCGGCCACGGTGTTCGGGCTCGGCACGCTCGGAATTGTTTTGGCCGCTATTGCGCCGCGACACATGGTGCGATTGTTGGAGCTTCTATTGCGTCCCGCCACTGAGCGTCTTCGCGCGCTGCTTCTGGGGCACGCGTCCGCCTTTCTCGATGGCTTCGCCGCGCTGGGACGAGGACCATCGTTGCTGGTGATACTGTTACTCACCGTCTCCGGCTGGGTGGCGGAGGCTTCCGTATATTGGCTGCTATTTATGGGATTCTCAATCCCGGCGGGGCTGGGAGGCGCCATGCTTGGCATGTCGGCGGCTAACCTCGCTACTATCATCCCGTCATCTCCGGGGTATGTTGGTACGTTTCACTTACCGCTGCAGTCGGTGTTGACCGCGGGGTATGGCGTGCATCCGTCTGAGGCGGCGGCATATGCGATCGTCGCGCACGCAGTGCTTGTTCTCCCGATTGCAGCGCTTGGAATCATTCTCCTTGCGCGGGAAGGATTGAGCCTTTCCGCGGTTCAGCAGCGTGCGGGCAGGCTACGCCAGGAGCTCCGGGGCGTTCCCGTAGATGGCTCGCGTCCGGAGCAAGTGTCAGGTAACGTTCGTTGAGTGTGAATTGCATTGCGTCTCTCGCGGGGCGGATACGGATCGTAAGAGGGAAGGTGTAAGTTGTCGACTATCTGCGTAATCGGCACCGGATATGTAGGGCTGGTCACTGGCGCTTGCTTGGCTGACCTCGGTAACGACGTCACGTGCGTTGATATCGACGAGGCAAAGGTTGCGCGGCTCAATGCCGGACACATTCCCATTTACGAGCCAGGACTCGAGGAAGTTGTCGGGCGCAATGTGCGCGCGGGCCGACTCCATTTCACGTCCTCGTACGCGAGTGCCGTCCCACCAGCTCAGTTCATCTACATCGCTGTGAATACGCCGGCTGGCCAGGCGGGCGAAGCCGACATGTCGCAGGCTCGCTCAGCCACACAGAGCATCGCGAAGCACCTGAGCCCGGACGCGATGATTATCAACAAGAGCACGATGCCCATTGGCACGGGCGATTGGGTCACGATGATGGTGGGACGCTACGTGGAGGGGCGCGTGCCTTTCCACGTCGTTTCCAACCCAGAGTTTCTCCGTGAAGGCTCGGCCATCGTCGACTTCATGAATCCCGATCGCGTCGTTCTGGGGTCAACCGATCCTGAAGCCGCAAAAATCGTGGCTGAGCTGTACGTACCACTCAACGCTCCGATCATGATCACCGACCTGCGAACCGCCGAAATGATCAAGTACGCCTCCAATGCCTTCCTGGCCACAAAGATCAGCTTCATCAACGAGATGGCGGCGATCTGTGAGCGGCTTGGCGCCGACGTGAAGGAAGTTGCTCGAGGCATGGGCCTGGACAAGCGCGTCGGTCCCGCGTTTCTCGAAGCGGGCGTTGGTTATGGCGGATCGTGTTTCCCCAAGGACATCATGGCGCTTGCCCACATGGCCGCGGTGCACGGTTGTCATCCGCAGCTTCTCCGAGCGGTGATGGACATCAACCACGACGCACGCCGTAGCGTGCTTATCAAGATCCGCGAGGGGCTCGGCTCCCTCGAAGACCGCCGTATCGGCGTACTCGGTCTGGCGTTCAAGCCCAACACCGACGACCTTCGTGAGGCGCCGGCGCTCGAGATCATTCACCTCCTGGTGCAGGAGGGCGCGCACGTGCAGGCATTCGATCCAGCGGCGATGGAGAAGGCTCAAGGCATGCTGCCGTCGGTCCACATGTGCAGCGATGCCTACGAGGTTGCAGCGGGGGCCCATGCCCTCATACTCATGACCGATTGGAACGAGTTCAAATCGCTCAATATGCGTCGATTGAAGGACTCCATGCTCTATCCACTGCTCATCGACGGTCGCAACATCTACGACCCGCAGGAGATGGCAGCGCTCGGGTTTCACTACCGAGGCATGGGCCGTGGCTACGATACCGCGCAATCGTCAAACGGGAACGGAGCCGCGAGTGCGGATGTCGTGGAGGCGTCCCGGTCTATTAAAGTCTAATTTTGCCCGGTACGATACGGGTGTCTAGCACTTTCCTCATCGGATCTCAGCGTGAGGTTCTACGGAGAGACTGATAGGGCGTTCGGCGTTCGAGATGGCCGTTTCCGGCCCAGAATGGCGAAACTCGATGCTCCCTTGGTGCTCATGGCGTCCGAACCTGATCCTGGTTTTCGCTCAGGCGCCACACTTGCCTCAGTCACCTGGCCGATGTATTTCGGCATACGCGGCGCTAAGCTAAGAGTGCGGACTCCCACGTTGAGGCACCGAGGCCATGAGCCAATTGACCACGGAAGAGAAACTTGGGCTCGTCGTGCGGGCGCAGGTGGCCCAAATTCGCGCGGCAGAAGCGACGCAACGAGCCAGCGTACTCCAACGACGCATGAATGCACTGCTGCGCACGCTCGAGCGATTCCACCGACTCCATGACCGAGAGGCTGATCTGCGCGATGTGATGGACCGTGACGCGGTTCAGCGTCTGTGTCGCAGCCGCGACCCTGAAGCGACATCGCCTGAGATAGCTCGATTGGCGGGCGAGGCGCTCGAGCAGGCCACCAAAGCCAGAGAGGCCGCCAGAGAAGCACTTGTCGTGATTAAAGCAAACTTGAGTCCTGGATCAGGCGAAACGGTCGTGGACTGGGTAGGCGTATCGCGTGAGACGATTGAGCAGAGGCTGATCCGGGCGCTCGCGGAAGAGCCTTCTGAGACTAATTCAGGGGGCGGCGTTGCATTCGCCGCAGCGTCGCGCTAATTCAGCTTGACGTTGACGGATCCCGGCGACACTTGCCGTCCCAATTAACAGCCGACCCGGCCATGATGCAATGACGAGAACTTGATCTTCGCGGGTTCGCACGATCGAGTGCGAAACGGGCCTCTTGCGCTTGAGTTTCCTGCGTGGACCACGTGACTCAATTCTCGCGCAGAAGGTCCGCCAGCTCGCGGGGTGTGAGCCCGCAGACGTGCGCGATCTGTAAGGGCTTCCTTACCGAAAGCTCCTGGAGATCATCTGACTCCAACGCCTCAGGGAGAACGTCCTCGACCTTGTCGGCTTCCCCGGAGTCAAGTCCGTCTCGGAAGAACCGCCCAGGCCGTTGGAGTCCGAATCTAGCGAATCCTTATACATGTACTCCCATAGTGCCGAATCCGCCGGAATGGATAGCTGTCTTGATCACAATACATAATGTGGCTCAGCTACCTGAATGGGCCAGACAAACGCCGCGAGAACTCCTTGGCAAGGCTCCGAAGCTCTACCTGTTCCCACCGGGTATACTCGCCTCAAGATTGCCCCGGTAGGTCCCTCCTTTGCATCAGCACGTCGCTGACCAGCTCAGTTTTGGCGGCTCTGAGTTCGTTCCGATGTCGCCCCTTCGGCGGCAGTATCTCGACATAAAACAGCGTTACCCCGACGCGCTCTTGCTGTTTCGGCTGGGCGATTTCTACGAGACGTTCGATGAGGATGCGAAGACCGCGTCCAGCGTGCTGGAGATCGTACTCACGCAGCGAGACATGGGGCAGGGCGCTCGTGTGCCAATGGCGGGCATTCCATTCCACGCCGCGGACACATACATCGGTCGGTTGCTTGATGCAGGTCAGCGGGTGGCGATGTGCGAGCAGATTGGCGAGTCGGCGGTGCGCGGCCTCATGGAGCGGCAGGTCGTACGTGTCCTGTCGCCCGGGACGATCGTCGAAGAGCACCTCCTGCACTCGCCGGCCAATAATTTCCTCGTCGCGCTGGTGTTCGGGGAAAACTCAGTCGGCCTCGCGGCAGCGGAAGTGAGCACGGGCGTTCTGACATGCACCATGGCTCAGGGAGTGGGTTGGCAAGAGCTCATCCAGGCTGAGCTCGCTCGACTGGCCCCGGCCGAGTGTGTCACCGTGGACGATAGCGTCTCCCAGGCCAGAGACCTTGTGCCCGAAGGTTGCCGTGTAACGGCTCGACCGACATCTGACCTCTCGGATCGGAACGTCCTGGCACGTCTAAGAGATCATTTCAGCGTCCCATCGCTGCAGCCTCTCGGGCTGGACCAGGAGCCGATCGCGGCCCGCGCGGTTGCGCTGGCGGTCGGATATGTGGCCGATACCGTACCTGGCGCCCTGGCAACACTCGATCGACTCCAGAGCTACTCACTGAGTCGCTACATGATGCTCGATAGCGGAACGCGTCGGAATCTGGAGCTTACGGCCAGTCTGCGTTCCGGCGGCAAAGAGGGTTCCGTGCTGGGTGTACTCGATCAGACCTGCACGGCCATGGGGGCTCGCTGCGTGCGTCGCTGGCTGACCCAGCCTCTGCTGGACACCGCCGAGATCTCGAACCGACATGACAAGGTCGAAGCTCTCGTTTCCGGATCGCTCGTCAGGGCACGCCTCCGAGAGGCGCTCGACGACATTCCCGATCTCGAGCGACTGAGCACTCGGCTCGCTCAAGCGACCTTGGGCCCGCGCGGCCTCTTGGCCCTGGCGGATGGATTGGTGCGGCTTCGCGACGTCGTCACAGAGACTCAAGAGGTTCCGCTGCTTTCCTCCGCGGCTGAGATGCTCACAGGATTCGATGAGCAAGTCGAGGAAGTTCGATCAACAATCGCCGACGATCCGCCCGCCGTCTTGAATCCGGGGACGATTCGGAGTGGCGTTTCACGTGAGCTGGATGAGCTGCGGGCTCTCGTCGGCGACACGCGCTCCTGGATAGCCACGCTGGAGGGACAGGAGCGCGAACGCAGCGGAGTAAAGAGCTTGAAAGTCGGGTATAACCGGGTGTTCGGTTATTACTTGGAAGTCAGCCAGGCAATACTAGCCCAGTCAACTGACTACTATCAACGTGAGCAAACTGGTGCCGAGAACGTCGGCGATCACCTCGCAAAGCTCGGCTACACGCGCAAGCAGACGCTGACCAATGCCGAACGATACGTCACCCGCGATCTCGAAGAGTACGAGAAGCGCGCCTCGACGGCGCAGGATGAAGTGGATCGACTGGAACGTCGACTCTTCGGCAGTCTGCTGGCTGACCTCGGAGAACATGCTCGGCGCATCGCAGACGCTGGCGCCGCGATCGGTGAGATCGATGCGCTAGCCTCGTTTGCCGACGTGGCCACACGTCAGCGCTTCACTCGCCCCGACCTCGTCGAGGATGCGACGCTTGAGCTGGAGGGGGCGCGACATCCGGTGGTGGAGGGGACGCTCGGATTCGGTGAGTTCACACCCAATGACATCACGCTGGACGATGAGCGTGGGCGCATCATGCTTGTGACCGGTCCCAACATGGCTGGCAAGAGCACCTTTCTTCGCCAGGTGGCCATTGCAACGATTCTGGCTCAGGTTGGCTCGTTCGTTCCGGCGACTTATGCGCGTATCGGAATCACTGATCGCGTTTTCACCAGGATCGGTGCTCAAGACGATCTGGCGGGACGACAGAGCACGTTCATGGTAGAGATGGTGGAGACGGCTCAGATCTTGCGCGGCGCCACGTCTCGGAGCCTTGTCATCCTGGATGAGGTGGGACGTGGCACGAGCACGCACGATGGTCGGGCGGTAGCGCAGGCGGTGCTCGAGTACATCCACGATGATCCGCGACTGCGCTGTAGGACGCTGTTTGCCACGCACTATCATGAGCTGGCTGATTTAGCTGAACAACTCGCCGGCCTTCAGCCCGTCCGACTGGAAGTGCTAGAGCAAGGCGCCGAGGTCATCTTCCTTCATCGCGTGGTGCCCGGCGGGGCTGACCGCAGTTATGGCGTGTACGTTGCCCGACTCGCCGGCGTTCCCGCACCGGTGGCCAACCGTGCGCAGGAGATTCTGGACGAGCTGGAGTCCGGCTCAGCTCGACCGACCGCGGCGCCGGCCTCGCGAGGCCACCTCACCGAGAACCGGCAGTGCGACGCCTGAGGACGCTGGAGCCAATGCACCTGACGCCGCTGCAGGCGCTGGAGGAGCTCATCGTGCTCCAAACGATGGCGAATGAGGACGCCGCGGAGAGACCGTGACGATCTCCGGACTCTCGGGCGACATCCGCGTCCTGGCACCCTCGGTGGCCGCGCGCATCGCGGCCGGCGAAGTGGTGGAACGCCCCGCCTCGGCCGTCAAGGAGCTCATCGAGAACGCGCTCGACGCGCAGGCGCGACGCATTGAAATCGACGTGGATGGTGGCGGCATTGACCGCCTGGTCGTCGCCGATGATGGTGTTGGCATCTCATCTGACCAGCTCACGACCGCATTTCAGCGTTACGCTACCAGCAAGCTGCGAGACGATGAAGAGCTTGCGAGCATAGGCACACTCGGTTTCCGGGGCGAGGCGCTCCCGAGCATCGCCGCCGTCTCGCACACGACGTGCATCACACGCACGGCAGCGGAGGCCGCTGCAACGCGTCTAACCGTGAGCTACGGACAGCCCGGCGAGATCTCCAGAATGGCGCGAGGCGTGGGCACCACCATCATCGTTGAAGATCTCTTCCAGCAGACGCCGGCGCGACGCAAGTTCCTTCGCGGACGAACCGCGGAGGCCGGGGCTATCAGCCAGGTCGTCCAGCAGCTCGCGCTCACGAGGGCCGACGTTTCCTTTACGCTTCGAATAGATGGTCGAGTTACCTTCGAAAGCTCCGGAGACGGCGATCTGAGTCGCGTGTCGGCGACCGTGCTGGGTGTCTCGAATATTGCGCTGCTCCTGGCTGTCGTCGGCGACGATGGGCCGTCGCGAGCGTCCGTGTCCGGCCTGCTCGGTCACGCGATGCTCCATCGACCAACGCGCGGTGGGATCACCTTCATCGTGAACGGTCGGTGGGTTCAGAGTCGGCCGCTCAACTTTGCCGTCGAAGAGGCGTGCCGTACCTGGACGCCGACTGGACGATTCCCCATCGCCGTATTGAAACTCGATCTGCCGGCCGCGGAAGTGGATGTGAACGTGCATCCGCGGAAGACGGAAGTGCGTTTTCAGCGTGAACGAGCCGTGTTTGCGCTGATCCAACGTGCCGTCTATGAAGCCGTGCTGGCAGCCCAGAATGACGAAGCTGCTCACGGCATGCTGCACGATGAGCATGATGCTGAGCGGCCGCTCCGGGTAGTGGGCCAGGCTGCCCAGACGTACATCATCGCCGAGGGCGAGCACGGGCTCTACCTGGTGGATCAGCATGCCGCGCACGAGAGGGTGATGCTGGAACGGATACTGGAGAACGGCAGGCAGCGGGCACTGCAGTTTCTCATGGAGCCGGCAGTGGTCCCCTTCTCGGCCGGACCTGGCGGAACGCTCGACGAGACCGTATCGGAGCTCGGCTCGCTCGGATACGAATGTGAGCCATTCGGCAATGATGCGCTGCTGGTGCGTTCGATTCCGGCGGCGCTTGTCGAGCGACAGCCGCTGCGGGTGCTGGGCGATACGTTGGAGGAGCTCAGTCGTCGGCCACGCGCCACCGACTGGCGTCAGCTCATCGCTGTGCGACTAGCCTGCCACAGCGCCGTACGGGCCGGTGACGCGCTCGAGCCTACGGAGATGCAAGCGCTGGTTCAGCAGCTCGGCGAAGCGGAGATCTGTGGCGCCTGCGCCCACGGTCGGCCCACGGCGATCCTGATGAGCCACGAGGATCTCGAGCGACAGTTTGGTCGGCGGTGAGTGTGGTGCCCGTGAGCGGCTCCAAGGGTCAGGGCAAGTCGCTAATGACCCAGACCGACTATGATTTTGAGACTCTTCCGGATCTTCTCCGCCCCGGACTGCAGCTTGTCTTCGTTGGGATCAATCCAAGCGTTTACTCAGTTCAGCGTAGTCACTACTTCGCGCGATCAACCAGTCGATTCTGGCCGGCATTTTCCCGATCGAAATTGAGTCAGCCTGTACGCATGGCCCTTGGCCGGGAAATGCTCGGATTCGAGGACGACGTGCGTCTGCTCGATTTCGGCATCGGCTTCACCGATGTGGTCAAGACTCCCAGCAGTAACGCTGCATCGCTTAAGCGCTCGGATTACGCTCTATGGGCCCCGCGTCTCACGGAGCGGCTGGTGTGGTGTGACGCCTCAATGGTGTGCTTTCATGGCGTCACTGGCTACCGCGCATTTGCCCGATACGCACTCGACTCGCCCAAGGAGCCCACGCCACTGGGATTACAGGAGCGCATGCTCGGAAACGCGCGAATCTTCCTGGCGCCAAACCCCAGTCCAGCAAACGCGCACTTCCGCGTGGAAGACCAGACGCGTTTCTACGATGAGCTGAGCGACCTCCTCGAGACGGAACAGAGCCGCATCCCGTAAGGGTGCGGTTCCTCTCGCGATATCAGCATCCGCGGAGCGTTCGCGAGAGGAACCGCACCCTTACGGGATGCGGCTCTGTCGTAGCTGCGCTGACAGCAAAACGGGCGGCTCACTCAGGTGAGCCGCCCGTTTCATTGGTGGAGACGGAGGGGAGTCGAACCCCTCGTCCAGAGCAATTCTGTCGGAGATATGCTACAAGCGTAGTCGGCGGATTACTCCTCGCGCCCCAAGCCTCCGTCGACCGGGCTTCGGGTCGCCAGATCACTAGTCTTAACTACCTCTTAGCGATCAGTCTGAGATAGAGCACCCTGACTTAGGTGACACCCGATTCCAGCCCGCCAAGGTGAGGCTGAGAGGGCGCTCACAGGTCTTACGCTGCGAGAGCTTGAGGTCGTTCGCCATTTAAATGGCTTGCCACGGGATTATCGAGGTACGTAGCCTCCTCGGCCTGCAATCTCCTAACGTCCTCCCCTGTCGAAAACCCAGCGCCCCAAAAATTAGACCGCTGCGCGTGCTTGTTTGATGGCTCGATCCATCTCGCGTTTGGCGTCTCGCTCAGCAATGGCCTCACGTTTGTCGTATTGCCGTTTACCGCGCGCTACACCAATCTCGAGCTTAATCTTACCCTTTCGATCATATAAACGCAGTGGAACGATAGTTATTCCCGGTTCGTGCGATTTTCCAATGAGATGCGCAAGCTGCTGCTTGTGTACCAGGAGCTTGCGAGGCCGGAGCGGCTCGTGGTTGTAGATGTTGCCGTGGGAGTAGTGAGAGATATGCGAATTCTGAAGCCAGAAGCTCGCCGTCTTCCGAACGAATGTATGCTTCGCGCACATTCGCATGGCCATCTCGAATCGACTTCGTCTCGGTACCGGTTAGGACGAGCCCAGCCTCGAGCGATTCGAGAATATGGTAGTCGTGAAAGGCACGACGATTGTGAACGAAATCCCGATCCGGCATACAAAACTATACCACCGCGACACGGTCGCCCTTGGACTGCGGCGGTCTTCGCCGCTTTCTCGCGAGGCTGGAAGCCGTCCTTGTTGTCGCGCCGCTCAGTGGGAAAGCGGGCGAAGACCGCCGCAGTCCGAAGGGCTGCCTACGGCGTGACCATGGCAACAGGCTGCTGTGCCTGGGCCGTCGTCAGGTAACGAATCGCCTCAGTGATCGCGGGATCGTTCGTTGGGCCGGGCGTGAGCGGACCTTCTACCGCGATGTCAGGCTGAAGTCCCTGACCATGGATGGGTACCTTTCCAGGCGTGAGCCACTGCGCAGAGGTGATCCTCAAGCCGGAGCGGTCGCTTAGCTGGCGAACCGTCTGCACGGTACCTTTGCCAAAGGTCTTCTCTCCGATGAGCGCACCGCGTCCGCTATCTCGCAATGCCGCCGCGGTAATCTCCGATGCGCTGGCCGATCCACGATTTACGAGGACCGCTATGGGCAGGCTCGTCATGAGTCCAGGCCCTCTGGTGCGGTACTCCTGGTCATCGCCATTTGCGCCGCGCTGGTAAAAAACCACGCCGTCGCTCAAAAACTGACTGGTGATCTCCACTGCTGATGTCACGAACCCGCCCGGGTTGGATCGCAAGTCCAGCACGATCGCCGTCGGCTGTTGATCCAGCAGCTCTTTCATCCGGTTTGTAAGCTCGGTTGGCGCTTCTCGGCTGAAGCTGGCAACGCGGATGTAGCCAATCTGGGAATCCAGCATGCGGGCGCGAACAGCCGACACACGAATCTCGGCCCGGGTCAATGTGAATTGCAACGGCTCAGCGACGCCTGCACGCTCGATCGTAAGACGGACGGTCGTGCCGCCCTGACCGCGAATAAGCGGAACGACATCGTTCAAGTTCCATCCGCGCACGTCCGTATCGTCGACGTGTGTCACGACGTCATCGGCCAGAATTCCGGCCTGCTCAGCAGGGGAGCCATCAATGGGCGCCACTACGTGTATCGTGCCGTCCTTGCCGTCCACCGAGATGCCCACACCCTCGAACCGACCACGCAAATCCGCATCCGAGATCTCGCGCTGCGCGGGTGTGAGGAACACCGAATTTGGGTCACCGAGCGTATTGAGCATGCCGCGGATGGCGGCGAAAATCATCTGCTCGCGATTCACGTTCTCGCGCGGCAGAAACTCTTGATTGACATAATTCCAGGTTTCCCAGAACGCCTGGACGTGAAGGCGGTCGGTCTCGGAGAGGTCGGCGTTCACCGGTGCGACCGCATGGATCCCTAGACGACTCGGATCGATTCCGAACTGTCGGATAATTGGGCTCAGTGCGTGCTTGCCCTGAACGGCGTCGGCCTGGCCGTAGAGATATCCGGAGGAGAAGAGGAAGAAGAATGTCAGCGCGAGAAAGATCGAGCTCCAGCGCGGTTCGAATATCGACCGTGGCCGCGGTGGGCGCTGGGAGTTATAGGGCATGAGTGAGAAGTCTCCTGACCGGATTCTACTCGCCGATATGAGCAGCAGGCATAAAGTCGACCAAGGAGGGAGGGCTCGAAGCGTCCTCCCTGCGGAGCACGACTAATCCGGCTCGGGGCCCTTCACCGGTAGCGCAATTCGCTGGGTCTCCGGCAGGCGGTCCAGCAGCTCCTCCGGAGACGCGCTGAAGCGATCGAACACATCGCGCAAATGCGACGTCTCATAGTGCGCGTAGATGCGCTTCGTGGTTTCGGGAGAAGCGTGACCGAGGATGTCCTGGACTTCGGAGAGCTTGGCGCCACGGTTCAGCATCGTGCTGGCCTTGGTGTGCCTGAAATCGTGTGGTGAGATGCTAATGCCGCAGGCATTGCCGTAGCGGTGCACCGTCTTCCAGATCGACTGGGTGGAGAGTCTATACGATTGGCCGGACGGCGTGGGCTTTCCGCGTGCCACGTCGTGCCGAAGAAACAGCGGATAGAATGCGTCGGCGCGAGCGCGCAGATAGTCCCGAATGGCCGCCAGCGTATCGTCGTCGAAGAAGACGATACGCTCTTTGTCGCCCTTGCCCGTGATGAGCGCCTGGTTGGCGTGGCCATCCTGGATGTCGGATCGATTCATGCGCGCCACTTCCTCTCGCCGCATCCCGGTGCAAAAAAGCGTACGCATCAAGGCCCGATCGCGCAAGAGCTCGCGCCTCGCCTCGCCGCGCCGGTCGCTCGGGTCGGGCAGGGGAATTGCATCGACATAACTCACAACGACCGGCAGTCGCTGGTCGATTCGAGGCGTCCTATACGGAATGCGTCCGACGACCTCGCGCAAATTGTCGCGCATGCGCTCAAACTGCAGATCCGGTGGCGCCAGTCGTCGCCGAACGAGAAATCGAAAGAATGCGCGCGTTCCGGCCAGATACGTCGTGATGGTGAAACGTCGCTCGCGACCGTACTGCTTGATCATCCAGCCGTAGAAACGCTCCAGCACGTCATCGTCGAGCGCATCGATCGAAACCTGCCTGGGATCGATCTTCTGCGATTCCAGGAACTCCACAAACCGGCCGAGCGCGGTTTTATAGGTTGTCCGCGTGCGGGGCGACTTGCCAACGAGCGATTCTTCGAAATCATCGATCGCCGCGGCAATCAATGGATAGTCAGGACGCTCATGGACGGCCTCGTGCGCTGTCACTTGGAAAGCATAGAGTCCGGGGCTCCGTGAAATTACGCTCGATTAGATACACACGCGATACAGAAGTGCGCGGCCGGCTATCGTGGCTATGGTAGATATAATTAGCATTATCGTAACCAATGGATAATGATTGAAGTGGCTATGATCGCGCAATTCGGTAGATCTTGGTTATTCCAGCCACGTAGATAGCGCCATCGGGCCCATTGGACACATCCAGCCGGCAATCCGCCGCGAGATCTTCTACGATCTGAACCTGGTCGCCATTGGTGCCACCAAACCGGAGTCGACGCATCACTCCGACGTTCCACAGGCACTGGAACGCGTCGCCTTGGTATTCAGGAAACTGATCGCCGCGATAAAACATGAACCCAGACATGCCCAGGCGCTCTGCTCCCGAATTCCAGATTGGATCGCTGTAGCGCGGATCGCCCGGTGCGCCAATGACACCTGGCCAGCCGTAGTTCCCGCCGGGCTTGATGAGATCGAGCTCGTCGAAGCCCTTCGGGCCGTTGTCCACGCTATAGATGGCGCCTGTCCGCGGATGGAAATCGAATCCGTATGGATTGCGCAGGCCCATGGCGTACACCGGCGTCCCGGCAAAAGGATTGTCCGAAGGAACGCTCCCATCGTCATTGATACGGATCATTTTTCCCTGTAGACCGTCCAATTTCGGCTCGCCGCTGGGCTCGTCGCCTGCCTGTCCAGTTCCTATGTAAAGCTTCCCGTCTGCCCCGAACCTCATTCGCCCACCGTTATGTGAACCTTTAACATCCGGAGGGATCTTGTCCAGAATCGTGATCGTATCCGTGCCGACGCCGTTCCTTTCGGTCATGCGTACGACGCGATTGAAGTCGATCTTCCCGCCTTTGTTCGGCACGGCGTAATAAAGATAGACCCAGCCGTTTTCGCTGAATCGAGGATGGAGCACCAACCCGAGGAGCCCCTGCTCTGCTCCCTTGGCGACGTCCAACGAGGCAAAGGGCTCCTCGCGGAGAACGCCGTTCTGAGCGATGCGTACCTGGCCCTTGTTCACCTCGACGAAGAAGAGCCGACCGTCCGGGGCGAACTGGAGCGACACCGGAAGCTGGACGCCGTCGACGTACGTCTTCGGCTCCACGGCAAGCGGCTTCGGAGTAATCGCCGGTGGTGGGCTGGTTGGCTCAGCCGGGGGATCAACGGGAGGACTGGCCGATTGACACGCCACCGTCGTCACGGCAATGGCAACTGCGATCAGGCCGCTCGTGAGATGTCGCGAGACCCACATGGTGCGGCGCAATTATAGCCCGAGCAAGCGAGGCTCAAGCCGAACGTAGTGGCGTTCCCTTGCGGGCGCCGCCTGGCAATCCCTGAGCCGACGGTGCCAGGGATCCTCGCCCAGCGTCCCCCAAGGGAATGAGACTGCGGCGGTTCCTACTCTCAAGCATTCTTTCGCTCACCCACCAGGCGATCACCGGGAACACCCACACCACCGCCGATCGGAAGTTGAATGCCCACCACATGTCGGTGCCCTGGTAGCTGAACAGAGGATAAATCAGCAGCGATGACGCGCTCAGTATCAACGTAAGTCGAACAGCACGCGTTGATGGACTGAGGGCCGCGAATCCAAGTGGCCACAAGATATACCACGACCAGATCCAGGTTGCTGTCGCGAGCAAGAACACCAGGAACAGCGAGGTGAATGCGGTCGCCCATGCCCCGCCCCCGCGCTTCAACACTTGGAGTGCAATGACCAGGAATCCGACGGCGAATGCCGCGTATGCCGAGGCTCGAATCAGCGTATTGGCATCGGCGAGGTGCGACCGGCTCGTCCAGGCTGCACGCGCCGAATCCGCGTTCATCACCTCGATCTCGCCCGGCATGACTTCATCAAGCAACCGGATCGACGGCACATAACCCACCCGTCCCGTGGACGGCTCAAAGACGCGCGTCCATTCATTCTCGGCGGGGGCAACCACCAGGAGTGATGCGCCGTCAGGCAATGACGCTATCAGTTGCCGAACGCTTCCTGAGCTCGACCACAGTCCAGTGGGTTGGCTCAGCTGCGTGCGCCAGGTATGGAAGTACAGCGGCGCCCGAACGTCGTCGGGCATCTCGCCCATGAGCACGCGAGCCTCGGCCAGGATGAGCTCGTGAACGCTATTGGTATAGCGCACTGTATCTGCCCCGAGCACGCCAACTCCAGAGCCCTCGAGTGGCGAACGCCCGGCTACGAAGAGTCCGAGCATCACAATGAGAACTCCGACGATCGCTAGCCCGGCAGACTTTCCGAGCGCCTGTGGGCCCTTGCCGCCAACCAGCCAGATTAACCCCACAATAGGCAACATCAACGCGGCAATGGCCTTGATGAAAAAGGCGCTCGCCCAGCACGCGCCACTCAGCACGATCTTTTGCTGCTGGGCGGCCCAAACGGCGGCCAACAGGAAGAGCATCAGCAGCAGATCGTTATGTCCACTCATACCCGCTTCCAGGGGCACCAGCGGATTCCAGAGCCACAGTGCCGCCCCGGCAGTGGCCGTCTGAGCGCCTCGATCGCGGAGCACAAGCCAGATGAGTCCTCCGCAAGCCAGCGCTGACGCCGCGGCGACCAATCGGAAGAGCAGCACGCCTCTGGGGATGCTTTCCGCGGCTATGGACGCGATGACGGCTGACACCTCGGTCCACAGCGGTCCATAGAAAGACGGAACGTCGCGCCAGTAGACGTATGGAAGAACCGGGTCGTCGACGTAGGTTCGACGGTGTGTCGTGGTAAGGATTCCCATGATGGATCGATGCGATTCGACCGTACATTAGGTAGCTGAATGGATCGGATGACAGCAGAGCTGGGGCGTCGAGCTGCTGAACCTGAAATATGACGCCAATGGTGAAGACCGCGACGGTCACAGAACGTCTCGGCGCATGGCCGATCAAGACCAGTGCAGCGAGATAGCAAAGAAACAGCGCTCCGATTACCAGCGTGAACCAGGCGGCCGCTCCCGATATTCCAGAAATGTCTGTCGGAATGTCAGCTCGGGACGCGCTACGGACGCTCCAGGGGACGATCTGCCAGGCACCGCTCGGCTCGGCCAGTGCTAGCCGCGGAACCACCGTATCCAACAGCTCGTACATGGCCGCGCTGACGCAGCCGAGCACTATCAATAGCGGAAGGCGCCACGGTAGTCGTGTCACTTCCCGCTCTGATCGTCACTGTGTCGACCTTCGAGATCGGGACCGCCAGAAGGGGTTACGGGTAAATTCCCCGTATCTGAGTTGCCTGAGCAACGCGTCCCACGCCGAGCATGTAAGCTCCCATCCTCAGCGACACGTCGTACTCTTTCGCCAGTCTGACGCTTTCACCATACGCGGTCGTTAAGATGCCACGCAGTCGACCGTTGATCTCGTCCAGCGTCCAGAAAAACTGCTCCCGATCTTGCACCCATTCAAAGTAGGACACGGTCACACCGCCGGCGTTGCACAGAATGTCGGGAATGATCAACGTGCCCTTCCCTAGCAGTATTTCATCCGCCTCCGGAGTCACCGGCCCATTTGCTGCTTCGGCGATGATTCGAGCCCGTATGTCAGCGGCGTTGCCGGAGTGAATGACGCTCTCGAGCGCGGCCGGAACGAGAATGTCGCACTCGAGCCGCAATAGATCGTCATTGCTGATCGGATCCGTTCGAGGCGCGCCGACAACGGAGCCTGTTTCTTGCTTATGTCGAGTCACGACCAGGAGATCGAGCCCGTCAGCGTTGAACACTCCGCCCCGAGAATCGCTCACAGCTACGACCGTGCAGCCAATGTCTCTAAGGAACCGCGCCGTGGACTCACCGACGTTACCGAATCCCATGACGGCGGCCCTGGACGACTTCGGATCCAGCCCAATGGACCTGGCCGCTTCTTCTACGCAGTAGACTACACCGCGGCCGGTGGCTTCTGGACGCCCCTCTGAGCCACCGATGGCCAGAGGCTTGCCGGTGACCACCGCTGGGACAGAATAGCCCTTGTGCATGGAATACGTATCCATGATCCACGCCATCGTTTGCGCGTCGGTCCCGACGTCGGGCGCTGGGATATCGAAGTCGGGCCCGATCAACAGTGAGATCTCGGTGGTATAGCGACGCGTGAGACGCTCCAGCTCACGGCGAGTCATTGACTTGGGGTCGCAGACGATGCCGCCCTTCGCGCCGCCGAACGGAATCATGACAACAGCGCACTTCCAGCTCATCCACATGGCCAGCGCCTTGACCTCGTCGAGGGTGACGCCCGGGTGATATCGGATTCCCCCTTTGGCAGGTCCTCGGCCGAGGCTGTGCTGCACGCGATAGCCTGTCATCACCTGCGTGCGGCCGTCGTCCCTCTGCACCGGGAAGTGCACGGTGAGCTCACGGTTTGCCTCACGCAGCACATCACGAACGCCAGGATCCAGCCCAAGCTTCTCCGCAACCAGGTCATATTGCTTCTGTGCGATGGCCAACGGATTGACTTCAGCAGACTCTGCCATCCCCATTGATCGCGACTGCGCCACGTTGCTGCCTCCCGCGCGCTCCGACCCTTACAAAAGCTGGATGCGTTCCGAAAGGGGTCGAGACGGCTTGATGCGACTTACTGTCCATCGATTCGATTGTAGCAATGACTCTTACAGGCCATGGACCTGGAATCCAAGAATGGCCGCCCATCGTAGAATGTCCGTGCCCTACAAGGCTTGGAACGCGAAACCGCAACTGGACTGGAGCGTTCCATCGATAACACCGCTGCCAGCGTGCCAACCAAATTGATGAAGGATCTCCGTTAGTGCTCACACATACGCTAAGAGTCGGAACACTCATCGTGACGCTGGCACTCGCTAGCGGTACAGCGGCGCTCGCCGTGCGCTCTGCCTCCGCTCAGGCCGATGGCGCGGCGTTGTTCGCAACAGACTGCGCTCGATGCCATGGTGACAACCTGGAAGGTGGCGAAGGTCCGCCGCTAGCGGGTTCAGGCAACGCCATCGGAACCTACAGGACCGCGGGTGCACTCCTACAGTACGTCATGGAGAATATGCCTAACGACCAGCCGTCGACACTTGCTCCCGAAGATTATTCCGCAATCGTCGGATTCATCTTGAGTAAGCACGGGGTCGCGGTTCCAGACGGATTCAATCCGGAGAACGGTGCCGGCATAGCGCTGCCTTAAGGCATCCGCGAAGCGCGCGTTGTCGATCCGGCGCGACGACCCCACTTCCCGACCTCTGCTAGGATTCGACTTCGATATCCCACTATTGAGGAGGGTCCGGTGAAGGCCGAGCGCCTGAGTAAGCTCCCCCCGTACCTGTTCGTTCAGATTCGCAACAAGATCCGCGAGACACGCGAGCGCGGTGTCGACGTCATCAGTCTCGGCGTCGGCGATCCAGATCAGCCCACGCCAAACCGCGTGGTTGATGCGTTATGTGAAGCTGCACGCGATCCGGCCAACCATCCCTACCCGACCGACGAGGAAAAGGGCATGCTGGCCTATCGAAAGACCGTCGCGGATTGGTACAAGCGCCGATTCAGTGTGGAGCTTGATCCCGAATCCGAAGTTCTCGGTCTGATCGGGAGCAAAGAAGGCAATCACCATCTCTGCTTGGGCATGCTGAACCCGGGTGATGTGGCCATTCTCCCCGACCCCGGCTATCCCGCCTACTTCGCCAGCGCCATTTTTGCCGGTGCAGAAGTCGTACGAGTCCCGCTCTATCGGGAGAAGGGCTTCTTCCTCGACGTCGACGATATTCCGGCGGACATCATCCCGCGCACCCGCCTGATATTTCTGTGCTACCCCAACAACCCAACGGCGGCCGTTGCGACCCTCGAGCAATATCAGCGTGTGGTGGACTTCTGTCGCGAGCACGAGATTCTGGTCGTGAACGACAACCCCTACAGCGAAATCACGTACGACGGCTACAAGGCGCCCAGCATCCTGGCCGCTAAGGGGGCGATGGAGGTGGCCGTCGAGTTCAACTCACTGTCCAAGCCATTCAATATGACGGGTTGGCGCATCGGTATGGCTATGGGCAACCCCGAGGCGATCTCGGCGATCTCGCAGGTGAAAGAGAACACCGATTCGGGCATCTTCAATGCCATTCAGTACGCGGCGATCGCCGCGCTCAATGGGCCGCAGGAGGAGCTCGATCAGCTCATCGGCGTTTATAAGCGTCGACGCGATCTGGTAGTCAGCACGTTCAGAACAATGGGACTCGACGTGGATGTCCCCAAGGGCACCTTCTACGTCTGGACGCCGACGCCGAACGGCATGAAGTCCGCTGAGTTCGTGGAGGATGTGCTGGAAAAAACCGGCGTGGTGGTCACACCCGGTTTAGGCTACGGCTCCCGTGGCGAGGGCTTCTTCCGTGTTTCACTCACCGTGTCGGATGCCCGCCTGGATGAAGCGATGGACCGCTTGAAGAAGGCGTACGCCTAGTCAACGGCTGCGCACTCATGTAGTGGCGTCCCATTACGGGCGCCACGTAGATCTCTCCTGGAGCGATCGCGGGTGAGGAACCTCAGGTGGCGCCCGCAAGGGACGCCACTACGTGAGTGTTCTCGAGCTACCGAGGCATTAAGGCAGTCTCGAGGTCGCTCAGAAACTTCTCCACCCGCTGCACAACACCGTCCTCGTACCCCGGCGTCACTTCAATCCACTCGAACTCAGGCTGGCGCCTCAGCCAGATGTATTGGCGACGAATATACGCATGGACGGAGAACTTCGCTCGCTGAACTGCCTCCTCGAGTGTCAGCTCTCCCCGCAGGGCAGCGGCGAGCTCGCGGTAGCCGCTGGACGACATGGGCGGACTCGCCATCCCCAGGCCTCGGTTCACCAGTCCTCGCACCTCTTCTAACCAGCCATTGGCCATCATGGTGTCTACTCGGCGATCGACGATCTCATAGAGCCGCTGGCGATCCATCGTAAGCGCCAGACGGAGAGCCGGCGCCGGCGCCAATTTCGATCGGCTCTGCTCTGAAAATGGCTGACCTGTGTGGATCACCACCTCCAAGGCCCGTATCACTCGACGGACATTGGTCGCTGGGATCCGCTTCGCGGCAAGCGGGTCGCGCTGAGCCAGCCGAACGTGCAGTGCTTCTGCGCCCTCGCGGGCAGCCTCGGCCTCGAGTCGGTGTCGTAGGTCCCAGTCTGGCTCCACACGCGGCACCGAGAAATGCTCACTGAGCGCCTGTACATAGTGCCCCGTCCCGCCGACGATGAGCGCGACCTTTTCTCGTTCGCGGATCGACTTCAGCGCGAGCCGACCGAGCTCCTGGAACTGGACGACGGTGAAAACATCTGAAGGTCCCACGATATCGATGAGATGATGAACAGCCCTCTGGCGCTCATCCGGCGAAACCTTGGCAGTGCCGATATCGAGATCGCGATAGACCTGTCTGGAGTCGGCCGAGATTATCTCAACTGGGAACGTTTCCGCTAGTCGCAAGCTGAGCGCCGTCTTTCCAACGCCTGTTGGTCCAGCGATCACGACGGTCGGTGGCAGCAGCTCCGAGACGCGGTCTTCGGGGAGCGGTGAGCGCTGAGCCGCTTGATATACTCGCTCCGCGATGGCTGATCTGGACACGGTGCTGCGTGACTACTCCGATCGTTT
Organism: uncultured Chloroflexia bacterium; assembly: GCA_963765765.1. GTDB lineage: Bacteria > Chloroflexota > UBA6077 > UBA6077 > JACCZL01 > CAVXYC01. Next base: position 285,642 of record CAVXYC010000010.1, read on the forward strand.
GGACCGCTGGCTCAAGGAAGTACTCCCCGAGCCGATACCGGCCACCGAGCGATTCTACGAGATGATTCGCTACCACCTTGGCTGGATCGACGAGCATGGCCAGCCGAGCTCATCGGCGTCAGCAATGGGCAAGCGCATTCGCCCAGCGCTGGCATTGCTCGCCTGTGAGTCGTTGGGCGGTAAGATCGAGGACGCCCGCGGCGCTGCCGCGGCCATTGAGCTGGTCCACAACTTTTCATTGGTCCACGATGACATCCAGGACCATAGCCTCACGCGTCGACACCGACCTACCGTCTGGCAGCGCTGGGGCGCTGAGCAGGCGATCAATGTAGGCGACCACATCTTCACACTCGCCCAGCTTGCCCTTGGGCAGCTCAGTCCTGACGAGCCCGCAAGAATCGTCACGGCGCAGCAGGAGCTCAACAGAACCTGCGTGTTGCTGGTGGAAGGGCAGTACATCGACTTGGCTCTGGCAGACGCCACGCAATGCACCCAGGCGGATTACTTCGCAATGATCGAGCGCAAGACCGCCGCGCTGATCGCCGCGGCATGCCGTCTCGGCGCATTGTTCGGCGGCGCATCGTCAGACGTCCAGGACGCATTCGCCGCGTTTGGCCGAGAGCTCGGCGTCGCGTTTCAGCTCCAGGATGACGTCCTCGGTGTCTGGGGCACCGACGCAACGGGGAAGTCGGCCGATGCCGACATCCTGGAGAGGAAGAAGGCGATCCCGGCCGTACTGGCTCTCAGAATGGAAGCACCGGAGGCAGCCCGACTCCGTGAGCTCTATAGCGACTCCGCGCCGCTCTCCGGGTTGGAGGTCGTAGAGATCCGCGACCTCCTTACGGGGCTGCAAGTACGCTCAACCGCCGAGGCGATGGCCGGCCAGCACTACGAGGCGGCTCTGAAGGCGCTAGATCATACAGGTGCCCGCGGCGAGGCTCGGTCGAGTATCGAGGCCCTGTGCGCCTCGCTGCTCAACCGCGAATTCTAGACGGCATGTAGTGAGCGCTGAAAGCGCTCACTACATGCCTTGGCTCAGTCCCACCCGGCGAGTAGTCGTGCGATCACTTCATTCGTCACGAAGACCCAGTCGCGCGTGATCCGAAGATGATCCCCGATCTCCTCTAAAACCCCGTCGTTCAGTAGCGCCTGAAGCTCATTGCCAAGCACGTTTTCAATCGACCGATCAAACCGCGACTGAAATTCGCTGCGCGAGAGTCCCCGACGTAGACGGAGCTGCAGGCTGACGAAATCCACGAGGCGAGTTTCCTCATCCGTGACTTCGTCCTCGATCAACACCCGGTCACCTAGAGCAACCGAGTCCATGTATCGGTCAGGACTCGGATGATTCTTCCAGCGACGGCCTTCGTATGAACCTGCCGCGCCGGAACCAAACGCCAGGTATGGCTGGTCCAGCCAATACGTCAGATTATGTCGAGATGCGCGTCCGGGCAACGCCCAGTTTGAGATCTCGTAATGTTCAAAACCCGCGGCTTTGAGGCATTCCATTGTGTGCCGATACTGCATTTCCGCCTGCTCATCCGCGGGCAACGTGAGCCGACCCGCGAGTACGTCTCGTCCCATCGGTACCCTCTCGTCCACCGTGAGCAGGTAACACGATAGATGATCCGGCTCGAGCTCGAGCGCGGAATCGAGCGTGCGATCCCAGGCATCAGCCGTCATGCCCGGTAAGCCGTACATGAGGTCCAGGCTGGCATTCTGGATACCGCCAGCGCGGATGATCCGAAACGCTTCTCGCGCCTCGTCTGCGTCGTGTCGACGACCGAGCATCTCAAGAACGGGATCGTCGAAGCTCTGAACGCCCAGGCTCATCCGATTCACACCGGCCGCGAGGTATCCCTCGACGAGCTGCACCGTTAGATCACCCGGATTGGCCTCGAGCGTGATCTCAGCATCGCCGCTCAGTCCGACCGACTCTCGGCATGCCGAGAGAATGGATCCAACCTGCTCTGCCGTCAGAAGACTTGGCGTTCCGCCACCGAAAAAGATACTGTGCGCGGTTCGTGGATGCGCCCGACGGATATCACTGACCAACGTATCAACGTAGCGCGGAATCCGCTCGAAGCCGTACGCCTGTCGATCGAAGTCGCAATACGGACAGATCGATTTGCAGAACGGGATGTGAATGTAAATACCGATTGTGCGATCCGTCATGGCTCGGAGAAATGATACGTGCTGTGCAATGCGGCCATGGAACTTAGGCCACTGTGCCGCATACTTCCGGGAAATTCAGTGACCCGACTGTGCCCCGAGCGTCTGACAAGTTCCGTAGCCCCGGGCATCCTACCCGCACGCGAAGCGCCGATTCTCAACTGACCCGTAGCCCTGGGCATTCCGCCGCACGCGTAAGTCGTTTGAACACTGACCGCGCTACGCGTGCGGGCATCATGCCCGCCGCTACGAGTGCGAAAATGCGCTCTGCTAGACTCTTCGCTAAGTTCATGAACATCCATTCAAAGGCCCTCGTACGCCAGGCTGTCGCAATCATGCTGGTGTTCGTAACGTCGCTCAGTCCCGTGCAATGGAGTCAGACCACGGCCTTCGCCGACGCTGCAGACGGCATCGACGACTGTTCGGACCTCGACACGCGACCATTGCCTCGCCCCGGCGGGGCCGCGGCCCCTGACTTCTGGAGCCAGTTCAGCAGCCCGCTCCCGCCTACCGCGGTGTGGAACCCGCCTGGTCCAAAGCGTGTCGGCATTCAAGCCGGTCACTGGCGCGTGGAGGAGGCTCCGGAAGAGCTACGGCAGCTGGGACCCGGCACATCCGGCGGTGGGAAGGCCGAGTGGGAAGTGAATCTCGATGTGGCCGAGCGCACTGCCACGATGCTTCGCGCGGAGGGTGTGGAGGTGGATGTACTTCCCGTGTATCTACCTGAGCGATATCGCGCGCATGCGTTCATTTCATTGCATGCCGACGGTGACGTTTCGGGGGCGCTCAATGGATTCAAGATTGCCCGACCGGTCTTCTCCGCGATCCCGGAGACGGACGAGCGCCTGGTAGCAACCATGAACGACGCCTACGAGCGCGTTACCGGTATTCCGCGCGATGATGCGCACATCTCTCGACGCATGACTGGCTACTACGCGTTCAACACTCGACGTTACTGTCACGCTATTGCGCGGGGTGTCCCGGCGGCAATCGTTGAGATGGGATTTCTGACCAACGCGGGCGACCGCTTGATGTTGATCGGTAACCCTGATGTGTTGGCACGTGGCATCACCGACGGCATCCTGCGCTTTCTGGATACGCCCTGAATCGGTGATCCTGTAGCAGGGCCCTTGTGGCCTGTGCCTAGAACGCCAGCTTGCCGCGCTCAAGAAGAAATGACCGGCAATCGCGGGCCGGATGCCCTCTAGGCACAGGCCACAAGGGCCCTGCTACACGGAGCCGGCCAGTCCACCAGCAGCACCGAACCTAGCGCCGCTTAGTCCGATTCAGACAAAGGCCCTCATCTCATGCTACGGTTCACAGGAACCGCACCGGCGGTTCGAAGGAGTGAGTGCATCCATCATGCGGCGAACGCACACCTGTGGCGAGCTACGAGCGAGTGATATTGGGATCGAGGTCACGGTTCAAGGTTGGGTCAATCGCCGGCGTGATCACGGCGGACTGATCTTCCTCGATGTCCGTGACCGATACGGGCTCGTGCAGGTGGTGGCGAATCCGGAGCAGGCTCCCGAGGCGCACAAAGTCGGAGAGACCTGTCGCTCTGAGTACGTGATCGAGGCTCGCGGGCGAGTCCAGGCCCGTCCGGAAGGGACGGAGAACCCGAACATGCCTACGGGCGACGTTGAGATCCAGGTCGACTCGCTCACCGTGCTGAACGCATCGCTCCCAGTACCATTCTCCGTTTCCGACGATCTTCCCGTAGACGAGCGCGTGCGTCTTCAGTATCGCTATCTCGATCTACGCCGCTCCACGATGTCGCGGCGAATTGAGCAACGTCACCGGATCGTGAAGTACATCCGCGATTTTCTCGATGAGCGCAAGTTCCTGGAAATCGAGACGCCAATCCTGATCAAGGCTACCCCGGAGGGCGCGCGCGACTTTCTAGTACCCAGCCGAACCTATCCGGGCGAGTTCTACGCTCTGCCCCAGTCGCCACAGCAGCTCAAGCAGCTTCTTATGGTCTCCGGCATGGACCGCTACTTCCAGATCGCACGTTGCTTTCGGGACGAGGATCAGCGCGCCGACCGCCAGCTCGAGTTCACTCAGCTCGATGTGGAGATGTCCTTCATCGAGCCGGCGGACATTCAGGAAGTCATCGAAGAGCTCTACTCGTCGCTGACCGTCGAGTTAACGAATAAGCGGGTCATCTATCCGTTCCCTCGCTTCACTTATCGAGAGGCAATGGACAAGTATGGTAGTGATAAGCCGGATATTCGATTCGACCTGATCATCCAGGACGTTTCGGACATCCTGGCAGAAACAGAATTCCGCGTCTTCCGCGAGACCATCGCGGCAGGCCGTGTGGTGCGAGCTCTGGCAGCGCCGGGAGCCGCCGAGCTCACTCGTCGCGAGATCGATGGTCTCGTGGCGCGCGCGCAGGAGCAGGGCGCAAAGGGATTGGCCTGGGCCGCGTTCCAGGGCAGCGAAGTCCGCAGTAGCTTTGCCAGGAACATCTCCGAAGGCGAGCTTGCCGCGATCCGTGAGCGAACCGGTGCCGAGGACGGGTCGCTATTGATCGCCGTGGCGGACGAGGCTGACAAGGCCGCGGCGGTCCTGGGGCGGTTACGCGTTGAGCTCGCGGAACGATTGAACCTGATTGAGCCCGGACTCATGGCTTACGCCTGGGTCGTAGACTTCCCCTATTTCGAGGCAGATGAGGACCGCGGCGGCGTCACCTTTGTCCATCATCCATTTACGGCGCCCTACGACGAAGACGTGGATCTGATCGAGTCTGACCCGCTGAAGGTGCGTGCCAAGGCATACGACGTGGTGGCGAACGGTTTTGAGATGGGTGGCGGCAGCATCCGAATTCACCAGCGCGATGTGCAGCGCAAAGTGTTTCGCACGCTTGGCTACAACGATGAAGCCATCGAGGCGAACTTCGGCCACATGCTACGAGCCTTCGATTACGGCGCTCCGCCCCACGGTGGCATTGCAACTGGGATCGACCGCCTGGCCATGCTGCTCTCCGATGCCGAGAACATCCGCGAAGTGATCGCCTTCCCGAAGAACCAGGCCGCCCAGGACCTTGTCACCGGTGCGCCGTCACCTGTAGACGACAGGCAGCTCAAGGAGCTGCACCTCCGCGTCGTTCCAGAGTAGTGGCCAGCCCCCGACCGGGACCCGACACGCTGTGGGTCCCAACCCGGGGTCTGGGCCGCGCATCGCTTGACCGAACGCCGGTCGGTTGTTACATTTCGCGTACGACGCACGCTTGCTCCCGAGAGGAGTTCTTATGACAATTACGCTGTCCCATGGTGGTCCAACGATCTACGAGTCGAATGCACCCGAATCAGATGTCCTCGTCGGCACGAATGAGGGCACCGTTCGGATGGAGCGCTCTGGATCTGGCTGGACGATCACGGACCGAACGCTCACTGATCTGCACATCCATGCCATTTTGAAAGAGCCGGTCAGCGGCCTGGTCTTTGCCGGCGCCAATCATGGCTCCGTGCACGTCAGTCGAGACAATGGTCGAACTTGGACGCGGAGCGATACCGGGCTGACTGAGACCAATGTCTACAGCCTGAACAGTGTGCAGCGGAAGAATGGTCAAACTCGCATCTATCTCGGCACCGAGCCCGCCCATCTCTTCTACAGTGACGATCTTGGTGCAAGCTGGTCAGAACTTCCCAGTTTCCGAAACGTCCCCAGCGTGGGGGGATGGAGCTTCCCCGGACCACCGCACGTCGCCCACCTGAAGAAGATCGATTTTGCTCACGACAATCCTGAGACGATCTACGGGAGCGTTGAAGTCGGTGCGCTGCTCCGAAGTCGAGACGAAGGCCAGTCGTGGGAAGAGCTCACGCCGGAGTATCCTGACATTCATCGCGTTGTGGTCCCGCCAACAAATGCCAATCGTCTGTATGTGACGGGTGGCAACGGGATCTATGTTTCATCTGACGCGGGTGCGTCCTGGGAGCACTGGTCCGATCGAAGCGCCGACATCGGTGGCTATCCCGATCAGCTTGTCTATCTGCCGTCTAACCCCGACCTCATGTTCGTTTGCGCTGCACACAAGAGCCCGGGCGCATGGCGAGAGCACAATCATTCCGGCAGTCGCATAAGTCGCAGCCGCGACGGTGGCCGAACCTGGGAAGTGCTGACCAACGGCTTACCTGATCGCATGCAGGGCAGTGTCGAGTCGATGTGCTTCGATACCCGTGGTGACAACGGCACGCTGCTCGTCGGCACGTCGACTGGAGAAGTCTGGGTAAGCGAAGATCTCGGCGACTCGTGGTCAATCGCCATCAACGGCCTGGCCCCGATCTCCAAGGGCGATCATTACCGGGCGATGGTACCGGCGCTGGCGTAAATTCGCTGGTTTCCAAAAGATTTGAGGGAGGCCGTGAGGCCTCCCTTTCTTATGCGAGCGAGAGCATTCGGGAGAGGGACCCTACCCCAGCCCTCCCGGCTGCGGCAGGGAGGGAGCCGGATTCTCAAATTTCCGTGAACATGCTCAACGTACGCCGAAAACTGCTTGATGGTCCGCCAAACCGGGTGTTAGCATCTTTTAGTTCAACGGACCCTTCATCGAATGGCACGGCTCCGCGCCCGTGCCATTTCTGTGTCGGGGACTGTGGCACGGAGAACCTGTGTACAAGCCTGTACCGAGCAGCGTCGATTTCCCTACTCTCGAGCACGAGATCCTTGAATTCTGGGATCAAGTTCGGGCGTTCGAGAAGCTCCAGAAGAAGCTGCGCGGCAACGCCATATTCTCGTTCATCGATGGTCCGATTACGGCCAACAACCCCATGGGCGTGCACCACGCCTGGGGACGGACCTACAAGGACATCTTCCAGCGATATCATGCCATGCGGGGATTCGATCAGCGCTGGCAGAATGGCTTCGATTGCCAGGGCCTCTGGGTCGAGGTCGAAGTAGAGAAAGAGCTGGGCTTCAACTCCAAGCGTGAGATTGAAGCCTACGGGCTGGCCGAGTTTGCCAGGCAATGTCGCGCTCGAGTTGAGAAATTCGCCGACATTATTACGCAGCAGTCGATCCGGCTCGGCCAATGGATGCGCTGGGACGATAGCTACTACACACATACCGACGACAACATCCAGCACATCTGGAACTTCCTTAAGGCCTGCCAGGAACGCGGGTGGCTCTACAAAGGCCACCGATCCATGCCCTGGTGCGTACGCTGCGGCACGGGACTCTCACAGCATGAACTGGTGGGCACGGACTCGTACCGCGAGGTGACCCACCCATCGATTTACTTGCGTCTGCCCATCGAGGGCCGCGAGCACGAATACTTCCTGGTCTGGACCACCACGCCCTGGACGCTAACAGCCAACGTGGCGTTGGCCGTGAACCCAGAGCTCGAGTACGCCCGCGTCAAGCAAGGCGAGGATACGTACATCCTATCGCCAAGAACAGTGGGCCTCCTCGAGGGCGAATACGAGCAGGTCGGCACGCTCCGTGGCTCGGAGATGATCGGCTGGGGGTATCGCGGGCCGTTTGATGAGCTCCCCGGCTGCCAGTCAGGTGAAGCATCGAGTCATCCCGTGGGAAGACGTCGGGGAAGAGGAAGGCACCGGCATCGTTCACATCGCTCCCGGATGTGGCGCCGAGGACTTTGAGCTGAGCAAGGTCGAGCGTCTGGACGTCATCGTCCCGATCGACGAGGCCGGCACCTATTTACCGGGCTTTGGCGATTTCACCGGGCGCGACGTTCGAGGCGTGCGCGAAGCGATCTTTGATGATCTGCGCGCTAAGGGCATCGCGTACAAAATTGAGAACTACACGCACCGCTATCCGTCGTGCTGGCGCTGTGGCCAGGAGCTGTTCTTCCGACTGGCAGATGAGTGGTTCATCTCCGGGCAGGAGATCCGCGAGCCGATGAAGGCCGCCTCAGCCCAGGTGGACTGGGTTCCCGCCTCGGCCGGCAAGCGGATGGAGGACTGGCTCAATAACATGGGAGATTGGAACATCTCCCGCAAGCGCTACTGGGGCCTGCCGCTGCCTTTCTACCCCTGCGAGGACTGTAAATCGCTCACAGTGATCGGCTCAGTCGCCGAGCTAAAGGAGCGCGCCGTTTCAGGTCTGGACCAGCTCCAGGAGCTGCACCGGCCGTGGATTGACGAAGTCAAGATCCGCTGCTCCACCTGCAACACGGTGCTGGATCGTGTGCCAGAGGTGGGCGATGCCTGGCTGGATGCTGGCATCGTGCCATATTCCACTCTTCACTACATGAGCGAGCACGACTACTGGCAGAAGTGGTTCCCGGCGGACTTTATCACCGAGATGCGTGAGCAGATCAGACTGTGGTTCTACAGCATGCTCTTTATGAGCGTGACGCTGGAGAACACCGCGCCGTACCGTCGCGTCCTGGCCTATGAGAAGCTGATGGACGAGAAGGGCAACCCCATGCACAAGAGCCTGGGGAATGCCATCTGGTTCGATGAAGCGGCCGAGAAGATGGGCGCCGACGTAATGCGCTGGCTCTACACCGGCCAGAACATCCAGACGAACCTGAGCTTTGGCTACGGGCCGGCCGAAGACGTCAAGCGCAAGCTGTTGGTGCTGTGGAACGTGTACAGCTTCTTCGTGACCTATGCACGACTGGACGGATATACGCCGCCGGCAACTGGTGAGATCGATCCGGCAAAACTGCGACTGATCGACCGGTGGATCCTCTCGCGATTCCAGGCTGTCGTCGAGGGGACGCACAGCGCCCTGCAAGCGCTGAACCCGGCTGACGTTAGCCGCCTGGTCGACGCATTCGTGGACGATTTGAGCACCTGGTATGTAAGGCGAAGCCGCCGGCGGTTCTGGAAATCCGAGAGCGACGACGACAAACAGGCGGCATATACCACGCTCTACACATGCCTCACCGGATTGACCAGCCTCCTGGCTCCCTTCCTGCCATTTCTGTCAGAGTCCATGTACCAGAATCTCGTTCGGAGCGTGCAGTCCGATGCGCCCGAGAGTGTGCATCACACCGAGTTTCCCAGCGTTCGGAGCGAGCTGCGAGACGAGGCGCTGGAACGGCTGGTGGATCAGGTGCGCCAGGTCGTAAGCCTGGGACGGGCTGTAAGAAATCAGGTGGCCATCCGCGTTCGCCAGCCGCTGGCGTCGGTCAGCGTGGCAGTGCCGTCAGGCTCCACCGAGCTTGCAGACGAGCTGCGTCGCGAGATCGCCGAGGAGCTCAACGTCAAGGACATCATCTGGGGTGCGGATTTGGGCGGCATGGTGCGAACCGTGGCGAAGCCCAATCCCGCGGTCCTGGGGCCACGATTGGGCAAGGATTTCCCTCGAGTACTCCAGGCGCTCCGCTCCGGCGATTTCACCGTCACAGATGATGGTTCGGTCTCTGTACTTGGCCACTCTCTTGAGTCAGAGCTGGTGGCAGTGAGTGTGGAGCCGATGGAAGGTTTCGCCGCCGCGGCCGGAAATGGCGTGACCGTGGCGTTGGATACAGCGCTCACGCCTGAGCTCATTGCTGAGGGACGCGCGCGCGAGCTGGTGCATCGCATTCAAACAATGCGCAAGGATGCCGGCTTCAATGTCGAGGACCGCATCGTCACGTCGTTCGATCGCTCGAGCGAGCTCGCGACGGTCATCGGAGAATTCGATTCATACATCAAGCAGGAGACGCTCACCGAGCTACTCGAACCTGATGGTGCGGAGCAGGGCTACCGTTGGGAGGGTGCCATCGACGGTCTCGCTATTGCCCTGAGCGTACGCAAAACATCGGATGGAGCATGAGCGAGGAGCGATCGCTGTACGGAAATAAGTGGGACATGAGTCGCCGTCTGGCCGCGCTGACCATGTTAGGCCTGGGAGCAGGCATCGTGGCACTGGATCAGTGGACCAAGCAGCTTGCCGTAGCGCATCTGCTTGATTCGGGCGTCCGCTCCATTCCGGTGCTTGGACCATACATTCGATTCACCTATGTTGAGAATCGAGGCGCGGCGTTTGGGCTGCTACAGGAGCAGACATCGTTCTTCATCATAGTCGGCCTCATCGTCATCGGTGTCATTCTCTATAGCTTTCGCCAGATGTCGCGGCCGAGCGTGATCCTGACGCTGGCCCTGGGTCTCCAGCTTGGCGGAGCTATCGGCAACCTGATTGACCGGGTCCGTTTTGGTTATGTCGTGGATTTTATGGACCTATCGGTCTGGCCCGTGTTCAACGTGGCTGATTCCGCCATCGTTTGCGGCGTGATTGGATTGGCGTACACGCTGGCGTTCCCACCGAGGACTGCCACCGCGCCGTCCAATGCGTAGCCGTCAGCCCGTCCGACCTACCATGCACACGGCGCCGGGCGGTCGGGAGATCGTCACAGTGCCAGCGTACGTGCACGGAGAGCGGCTGGACGCTTTCCTCACCAAGAACGTGGGCGGACGCTCGCGCTCAGACTGGCAACGACTGGTTGAGCTGGAGCTGATCAAGGTCAATGGCCGACCTGTGAAACCCAGCACGCGCGTATGGCCGAACGAGCGCGTCTCCATTGACCCCGTTGCGCCGCACGCGGAGCTCCGCCCGGCCACGGAGATCCCCCTGGACATCGTTTACGAGGACGACGCGATGGTGGTGGTCAACAAACCGCCCGGGCTCGTGGTGCATCCGGCGCCGGGACATGCGTCCGATACGCTCGTAAATGCCCTTCTGGCACGCTTCCCTGAGCTCCAGGACCCGACTGGCGAGCTCCGCCGGGAATCGTTCATCGGCTGGACAAGGACACGTCCGGTCTCATCGTGATCGGCCGCACTACTGAGGCAATTGCCGATCTGCAACGGCAGATGAAGGATCGCACGTCAGTCAAGCGCTACTACCTGCTGGTCAATGGCGTGATTCACGAAGACGAGGCGGTCATCGACGCTCCTATAGGTCGAGATTTTCGCGACCGCCAGAAGATGTCGGTACGTGCCGATCAACGCGAGGCGGTCACGCGATTTCGGGTAGTCGAGCGGTTTGAGGACTACACGCTGGTGGATGCGACGCTGGAAACTGGTCGCACGCATCAGCTTCGCGTGCATTTCGCGTTCATCGGTCACGGCGTGGCTGCTGACGGAACCTATGGCTCGGGACAACGACCGGCGGGTCTGCACCGCCAGTTCGTGCACGCTCATTACTTGAGGCTGGAGAGTCCGGCCAATGGCCAGACAGTGGAGCTGGATATTCCGCTGGCTCCCGACCTGCAGGCTACGATCGACGAGCTTCACCGACAGCGCGGCAAACGGGAGGCCCGAGGTGGCTGATCAACCGGTCCGTGTTCGCATTGCCCCCTCACCCACCGGAGATCCGCACGTTGGCACCGCGTACGTCGCGCTTTTCAACGCCGCCTTCGCGCAGCGTCACGGCGGCCAGTTTGTGCTACGTATCGAGGACACCGATCAGGCGCGCTACGTCGCCGATTCGGAGCGACTGATCTACGAGTCTCTGGCGTGGCTGGGCATCACCTGGCACGAGGGACCGAACGTCGGCGGACCATACGGTCCCTATCGCCAGTCCGAGCGTCAGCCGATCCACCAGCAGCATGCGCGGATGCTGGTGGAAAGTGGTGGCGGTTACTACTGCTTCTGCTCCGCGGAGCGCCTGGAGCAGGTGCGTAAGGAGCAGATGGCCCGCAAGGAACCGGCGAAATACGATGGGCATTGCCGTGACATTCCGTTGGACGAGGCAGATCGCCGCATCGGGGCCGGTGAGAAGGCCGTAGTCCGACTGAAAGTGCCTAATGAAGGCGAAACAGGCTGGCACGATCTCATCCGCAACGACGTGCTATTCCAGAACGCGGTGTTGAATGACGCCGTGCTACTGAAGACCGACGGATTTCCCACATACCACCTGGCCAACGTGGTGGACGACCATCTGATGAAGGTCAGTCACGTTTCGCGCGCCGAGGAATGGGTGTCCAGCACGCCACTGCACCTGCTGCTTTATAAGGCGTTTGGCTGGGACGTACCGGTGTTCGCGCACCTGCCACTTCTGCGGAATCGCGACAAGAGCAAGATCTCAAAGCGCAAGAACCCTACGTCACTCAAGTGGTTCGAGGCTGAGGGATATCTGCCCGAAGCCATGGTGAATTTCCTGGCGCTTATGGGCTGGTCTATGCCCGACGGTCGGGAGATCTTTACCTACGACGATATCGTCGCCAATTTCTCCTGGGAGCGCGTGAATCCTGCCGGGCCAGTCTTTGACCTCGACAAACTGGAATGGCTCAACGGTAGCTACATCCGATCGCTCGAGCTTGATGACTTGATCACCCGGCGACTCCGTTTATCGAAGCCTGG
>CAVXYC010000011.1:0-87608 GCA_963765765.1 uncultured Chloroflexia bacterium
GGTGTATGTACGTCTACTACTTCGTCGGTTGGTATTGCTCTTCACCTGGACCCCGACCGAAGCCCAGGGCCCCGGCACCTTCCCGGTCACGGTCGCGTCACGGACAACGGCACGCCGACCTCGCCGACGAGCGAGACGATCACCGTCACGGTCAACGAGGTCAACCTGGCGCCGGTGCTGGGTGCCATCGGCAACCGGACCGTGAACGAGGGCAGCCCGCTTGACCTTCACCGCCACCGCCACCGACGCCGACTCCCGGCCAACACGCTGACCTTCAGCCTCGACCTCGGCGCCCGGCCGGGGCCAGCATCGACCCGACCACCGGCGCGTTCACCTGGACGCCCGACCGAGGCGCAGGGCCCGGGCACTTCACCTTCACCGTCCGCGTCACCGACAACGGCGACCCCGTCCTCGACGACGAGGAGACGATCACCGTCACCGTCAACGAGGTCAACCAGGCGCCGGTGCTGGCGGCCATCGGCAACCGGACCGTCAACGAGGGCAGCCCGCTGACCTTCACGGCCACCGCCACCGACGCCGACCTGCCCGGCCAACGCGCTGACCTTCAGCCTCGATCGGCGCCCCGGCCGGCGCCAGCATCAACCCCACGACCGGCGCCTTCACCTGGACGCCGACCGAGGCGCAGGGCCCGGGCACCTTCACCGTTCACCGTCGCGCGTCACCGACAACGGCACCCCAGCCTCTAGCGACGAGGAGACGATCACCGTCACGGTCAACGAGGTCAACCGGCCGCCCGTGCTGGCGCCATCGGCAACCAGACCGTCAACGAAGGGCAGCCCGCTGACCTTCACGGCGACCGCCACCGACCCCGACCTGCCGGCCAACGCCCTGACCTTCAGCCTCGGTCGGCGCACCGGCCGGGGCGGCGATCAACCCGCACCACCGGCGCCTTCACCTGGACGCCGACCGAGGCGCAGGGCCCGGGCACCTACACCTTCACGGTGCGCGTCACCGACAACGGCACGCCCGGCCTCTCCGACGACGAGACGATCACCGTCACCGTCAGCGGAGATCAATGTGGCCCCGATCGCGACCAATGCAGGGTGTGGCGACAAATGAGGAGCACCGCCTCATCGTTGCCGGCATCCCCTGGGTACTGGGCAATGATACGGGGACGAGGTACCCGCTCGACGCACACCCGATCGGTGACCGGGCCGGGCCATGGCACGCTCGTCCTTTAACGGCCGAGGGCGTGTTCACTTACATCCCGGCCGCCGATTACCATGGGCCGGACAGCTTCACCTACAAGGTCAACGATGGCTCGGCCGCCGAATATGGCCACCGTCTCGATCACCGTGACCGCGGTCAACGACACCAGCCGAGCAACAACCGTAGCGCCAACCCGGCGTCAATCAACGAGAATGGCTCGACCACGGTGAGTGGCTCCTTCTCACGGATCCGGATGAGCGGTCAAGCACACGGTCACCATCAATTGGAACGATGGCACCTCGCTTGACACAATCCTGAGCCTGGACGGGGTCTCTACCTACTCGGCCTCACACCAGTACCTGGACGATAATCCGACGGCAACCACCTCGGATATCTACACTGTCAACGTGACGGTCCACGATGATGGCCAGCCGTCGTGGTGCCGCGTCCACCACGGTGACCGTCAACAATGTGGCGCCCGTCATTACGAACGTCACGGGCAGGTGAATCCTCTATCGCCAAGGGCGGTACAGCTACCGTGTCCGCGACCTTTACCGATGTTGGCACCAAGGACACGCACTCTTGCACGTTCGCCTGGGATGGCCGCGGCACCGCCGAATACCACTGTGCCGGCAGGGAGCGGCTCTTGCTCCGCGACACACACCTATAACGCACCCGGCGTCTACACTGTCCAGGTTACGGTGAAGGACGACGATGACGGTATTAGCGCAGCGTCCATGTTTCAATACGTTGTGATCTACGATCCAGCGGTGGCTTCGTCACGGGCGGTGGCTGGATCGACTCTCCAGCGGGCGTGCGTCGCAGGGTGCGCGGACAACCCAACGGCAAGGCCAATTTCGGTTTCGTCCAGATCCAGCAGTTCGCCGTCGTCAATGGCGAAGACGGATTGCAGTTCAAGGCAGGGAACTTGAATTTCCACGGCGCTTCCTACGACGATGGTAGCCTGGTCATCTTCCGGACCCATGGCGCAGTACAAGGGCACCAGCACCATATCAATGGCACCGGCACCTACAAATTCGCCTTTGACCCGCGAGGGATCGTGCAGGTCAGCGGTGGCGGCGGTGCAGACGGTTTCCGCATCAAGATCACCAATACTAGTGGTGGCGTGGTCTATGACAACAGACCGGCTGCGGCGAGCGATGCCATGACCAGCGCCAATACTCAGACGATCAGTGGAGGCAGTGTCACGATCCACAGCAAGTAATTTCGCTGGCCGCTGCGAATATCATCTGGGGGCGTCACTCAACTGAGTGACGCCCCCAGATAGGTTGTGGCCACCGTATTTGTATCGGAGGCAGTGTTATTGCTTGAGCTGCTGTCGGTCCGCAGATTACAGGGTGTCGCCATTTCTCCCGTAGGCTTCGCCGGTGTGCTGCGCAACGCCTGCCGAAGTGACTCCTTTGAATGCTGGCATTCGAACCCGCCGCACGGATCCAATCCGTCGAGCCCAAGAGGACAAGACAATCGCACCATGGACACCGACTCTCGAGCTGGCCGGCCCGGATGATTCGCACTACCCCTTGTCTTACTTCGAGCGTTACGACGCCACTGATGATGCCGCCTTCTACGAGGTGGCGCGCAAAGTGGTGCACATCGACGACGGAGCCATCGATGCGCTGGGCCGCTTCTACCACGAGCTGCTACCCCACTCTGGCACCCTCCTGGACCTCATGAGCTCGTGGCGCACCCACCTCCCGGACGAGTTGGCCAGGTCAAGTAATCTCACAGTCGTCGGCCTCGGGATGAACGCCGAGGAGATGGCCGACAACCCGCAACTCGGCCGCTCCGTAGTGCACGACCTGAATCGCGATTCTCGACTGCCCTTTCCGGGCGCTGCCTTCGACGGGGCGATGTGCGCGGTGAGCGTCCAGTACTTGACGCGGCCAATTGAAGTATTCGCAGAGGTGGCCCGCGTACTCAAACCGTCCGCACCGTTCTTGCTCGCGTTTTCGAACCGCTGTTTCCCGACCAAGGCCGTGGCGATCTGGCATAACATGACTGACGATCAACATGCCCAGTTGGTGTCAAGCTACCTCCAGAAGGCCGGCGCTTGGACGCTCCCGGAAACTCGGTCCTACCGCCCGACAGTCGGCGATCCGCTCTACATCGTCTGGTCGCGGAGAGCCTGACGTGCACTGACCGGCGCGCCTCGAAGAGCAACTCGGCTAAAGCGGCTGATCCCGATCGGTCCATCGCAGGGTCACAGCGCGATTGTGTCCCCTTCTCCAATCGCTGTTTCCCGACTAAGGCCGTGGCCGGCTGGCTATACGGCGCTGACGAGCAGCATCGGGCCCTGGTTCGAGATTACTTTGATCGCTCGGGCGTCTGGGGCGAGGTCAATGATCGAGCCTATGAGCCAGGCTGGAGTGATCCGCTGTTCGCGGTTTGGGGGAAAGTGAACCGAGAATCAGAGTGAGTGGATCGAAGTTGGTTGCAGCCCCCTGGAGCACGGCTTGACGCAATCCACCCGACAAGGGAAACGTATCGTGCTTGCCTCGCCGAATGACGTTTCAAAGGAGCGGGCCATCGTCACCACGGTGGTCGAAGAACTGAATCAAGGTATAGCGCGGTCAAACAATATCGTTATCGAGTTGGCTCAGCTGGGAGACGGACGCATACTGACATTTCACGTCGACGGTCCGCAGGGCGCAGTGGACGCAGTCCTCTGGATTGCAGATGCTGAGATTGTGCTGGGCTTATTGTTGGAAGCGCTTCGGGACACCCACGAGCTGATTCACTAGGAGGTACGGAACACGAACTTAGAGCTAGCGTATGACTCCTGGCAGAAAAGCGGCCGACCCAATCGGCCGACCCAATCTCATGATCTACTTCAAGGAAGCTCCCTATCGGTTGGACACCAGCGAGAGGAAGTTGAGCAACTGCGCTCAGTACTCGAATTTAAGAAGAGCATGCCTTTTGGAAGGTCTCTACTGGGTGTTTAAGACGCCTAGAGAGTTCGAGAGATTAGTCCGTCGACATCTGCAACGTGCCCTCTTCGAAGAACGCTTCCCCGCCGTATCTGGCGTCAGAGCAGATTTGACCGCACAAGACGAGCAGCCTGGTGGTAGCTCAACGGATATGGCGAATGCGGCGAAGGATCTTTTGGGCAGAGCAAACTCCATCAGCTTGAGTGAGTTGGCGGCATCGGCATTGCAGCTCGCAGCAGCTGTCGATTATCCCGACCGATTGTGGTTGGAAGAGGAGTTGAGGGATGATCCCTATTCCTTTCGAAGAGAATTCGAAGGTCGGAGCACCTATCGCACTCTATCCGCATATGTCTCCCGGGTACGCACGGATGTAATGAGGGCACAATGGGGAACGCTTGACGTGGCCCTTTCCAGGGTCCCTGGCTTGTTCATAGAGTAAGAACACCGCATCCAGATTCAATCGGAAGGATTGAATCTGAGCTAGGTGACGGACACAAGCGGATTAGGTTTGCCTGTAGCTGGGCGATTTTCCAGGAGACCAGAAGAAGGCGGCAATGGTAATGGACATGCTTTTGGTTACTTCCGTCGTGCTGACGTGGAGGCGCTCTTAGCGGACATTCGGCAACGCATAGTGAGGATGCTTCTTGAGCTTACTGGAACTCTCCGCCCTCGGCCCACCGTCTCACCCGAACTTTAATAACTGTCCGTGTACGCTCGGGCGGAAAGAGGTCGATGCTCCACACGGGCTGAGGGGAAGCACACGATCCATGTGACAAGCTTACTGCCCTTCTGCTCCATCTATAATGGCCACCGTTCGCGGGAGGCACCACGATGGAGTATCGACAGCTAGGCACCACCGGGCTCACCGTCTCAGCGCTGGGACTCGGAGCAAACCCATTTGGACTCGAGGTCAGTCAGGAGACCGCCACGGCCATCGTGCGGCGGGCCATTGATCTGGGCGTCAACTTCTTCGACACGGCCAACATCTATCACCATGGCAAATCGGAGACGATGCTGGGCAACGCCCTGCTGGGGTATCGACACAATGTGGTTCTGGCTACCAAGGCCGGCGGCAAATTCGATCCCGGCCCAAACGGCGGCGGCACGTCCCGCAAGCATCTTTTCCAGAGTCTCGATGCCAGCCTGGATCGACTCAAGACCGACTACGTGGATCTCTTCTGGATTCATCACATCGATTACAACACGCCCATGGAAGAGACCATGGATGCGCTGAACGACATCGTCCGTTCAGGCAAGGCGCGCTACATCGGCGCATCGAACTTCCTGGCCTGGGAAGTGAGCGAGCACAACTCCTACGCCCGAGCCGCGCACCAGGCACAATTTGTCGCGGTGCAGATGCACTACAACTTGATCCATCGCGAGGTGGAGCATGAGATGGTGCCGTTCTGCCAGTCCAGGGGCCTGGGCTTCATTCCATACTTCCCAATCGCCGGTGGATTCCTCACCGACGTCTACAAGCGCGATGTCGCGCCGCCCCCAGGCACGCGTGGAGCAGGGCGCCCCACGTTCTCCCGCTGGACCAACGACCGTAACTGGGCTCTCAAGGACAAGCTAGAAGCCTGGGCCAACGAACACGGACACCCGATCAACGATCTTCCGGTGGCCTGGCTGTTCACCCGACCGATGCTGAGCTCGGTCATCGCCGGACCTGAGTCGGTGGCTCACATCGAGGCTAACGTGAAAGCGGCCGAATGGAGGCTCACACCCGACGAAGTTGCGGAGATCGATGCAATGAGCGCCCCCGTTGGCGCAGTGCAGCGCGGGAATTGACCCGATTGAGTTTATCCATCAAGATCTCTCCGGTTCATTCCGGCTCCCTCTCCCAGGGGGGAAGGAAGCGGTCACATGCGGGACTCCTCGCGAACACACAGTCCCGCACAATAGAGCCATGCGAGTCTCCGCCAAAGCCGACTACGCGATCCGCGCACTTGCGGAAATCGCCTCGTGTCATCCACAGCCGGTCAAGGCTGAGCGCGTCTCGCAGCTTCAGAGCATCCCCTCCAAGTTTCTCGAGAACATCCTGGTGGAGCTGAAGCACGCCAATATCGTGCAATCACAGCGGGGTGCTGAAGGCGGCTACTGGCTGGCGCGCCCGGCGGAGGAGGTGTCGCTCGCGGACGTCATACGCGCCATCGATGGGCCGCTCGCGAACGTCCGCGGCGTTCGCCCCGAGCGAGTGGAATACGCCGGCGCTGCTCAAAGCCTCAAGGACGTCTGGATCGCCGTGCGCGCCAACCTCCGCGCCGTCCTGGAGCAGGTCACTATCGCCGACCTGGTGGAAGGTAAACTGCCCGACGCTGTTATGGAGCTGACGCGCGACTCAGACGCCTGGCTGTCGCACTAACTCCTGGCGGCATTGCGCTGGGGCATCGAGCTCCAGGATCGCACGCGCGTGTTCAGCGCTTTGCGATTACCACTGGCAAGCGAAGCGATGCGCTCGCCAATTCGATGACGGACTGGGTTACACGGCACAGTCCGCTCACTAGACTCGCCGAGAAAGTGCTGGAGCGCCCGCTTCATGCCCGACCAACACCCTCGCACTAACATTCAGGTTGTACGTGCTATTCTCGGCCGCCGGGGACGGACGGGACATCCTCGGTCCCAGGCAGGAGCCCCAGGGAAAGTTGACGGTGCTGACGAAGCGCCGCATGATGGTCTTTGTCAAGCGTCGTAGGCATTTTGGGAAGCCATTTAGTGGGTGGTCGATACCACCCGGATTCACCCAAGCAACGGAGTAACCTCATGGCCTGGAATGGCTGGACAGTAATTGACTTGGACGCCCACATCCAGGAGCGCCCCGCCGAGATGTACGGGCCGTACATCGATCCTGAGTTTCGAGAAGACTTCGAGCGACTCAAGCGCGCGCTCGAGAACAACGTCGAGAAGGGTCTTCCGCCTTCGATCGCCTCGAGTCGCCACGCCGTGGTGGCGCCGGTTATCTCGGACGGTACGCTCGGCATCGTGGACTCGTTTGGCGTGGTCCCGCGTGAGAATGCTTTGAATGGAGCGAACGGCGGTGGTCGACGCAATTTCGGGCGTCCGCAGGAGCCAGATCTACCGCTCATTCATTCGGAAGTAAGCTGGGACGTCACCACACGACTGGAGGATATGGACGCCTCGTTCATCGACATCGACGTGCTATTCCCCACACACGTATCGAGTTATAGCGCGCTACACGATGTGCGCCTGGAGAGTGGTCTGTATCGCGCGTATCACCGTTGGGTCCATGACTTCACCGCTCAGGCGCCGGACCGACTGAAGTGGACCGTGGTGGCGAACATGCGTGACGCGCTGGCCGCCAGCCAGGAGATCAGTCACTGGGCGGAGGCCGACCCAAACATGGTGGGCATCTACCTTCCGCCGAATGGCCCGAACAACATGCTGCTCGACGATCCGGGTTTACGTCCTATCTACGCGACCGCGCAGGAGCTGGACCTTCCGATCCTGATCCACGGCGGCACGGCGCGTCCGCCGTTTCAGCCCGGCACGTTCGATTTGCGCGGCGCCTGGTTCCTTCAGCACTCGCTGAGTAATCCCTGGGCTGGCATGGCATCGCTGGGCGCCCTCGTCGGTGGCGGCGTCTTCGAGCAGTTCCCGCGACTTCGAGCAGCCGTTGTGGAAACCGCTGCCGGTTGGCTGCCCTCGATTCTGGAGCGGTACGACGCGCACTACGTACTCTCACCGGCCCACGTGCCGCTGCTCAGCAAATTCCCAAGTGAGATTGTAAAGCACAGCGGGCAGTACTTCCACGGCATCGATACGTGGGAGAAGACGCTGGAGCACGTGGTCGACTACGTAGGGGAAGACGTACTCCTATTTGCCACGGACTGGCCGCACGGCGACACCGCCTGGCCAACGGCGGTCCAGCAAGTCGTGGAGTGGCCAGGCCTTTCGGACTCCGCGAAAGAGAAGATCCTGGGCGGAAATGCTCTGCGGCTGTGCCCGCGGATTGCGCGGTCGATTCCATTGCGGGTGGGTCGCGAATCAGTCAGCGGCCTCCGGATAGTTTGAGAGGCAGTCGTAGCACGGGCCCTTGTGGCCTGTGCCTCGGCGCTCCTCACCGGCAACGTGATCGTGTGCCGGTGAATCCCAGGCACAGGCCACAAGGGCCCGCGCTACGACATTCCAACAATCTTTGTTCGACCCGCTCTGGTAGACTCGCGGCCATGGTATGGACTCCTGATCCGACAGGCACTTCGTGGCCGTGTGGCGGTGGTCGCTGGCGCAACGCGCGGCGCCGGCCGTGGCATCGCCACGGCTCTGGGCGAACTCGGCGCCACCGTCATCTGCACGGGTCGCACCAGTAGCACGCGGAAGTTGAAGTCGGACTACGACCGCCCCGAAACGATCGAGGAAACCGCCGATCTCGTGAAGAGCCTCGGCGGCATCGGCATCGCGGTCCCGGTCGATCATCTCGACTCAGCTCAGGTCAAGCGCCTGGCCGACCGCATCCAAAGCGACCATGGCCATATCGACGTACTCGTGAATGACATCTGGGGCGCCGAGGTGCTCAAGGGCGGTCCGGCGGAGTGGAATACGCCCATCTGGGAGCACGACCTGGACAAGGGGCTTCGCATCCTCAGACTTGGCATCGATACGCATCTCATCACCTCGCACTACCTGCTGCCCTTGCTCGTGGAGAAGCCGGGCGGGCTGGTGGTGGAGGTGACCGACGGCACCATGGACTACAACGCGGAGAACTACCGTATCTCCGTCTTCTACGACCTGGCCAAGGTCTCCGTGAACCGCCTGGCCTACTCGCAGGGCCACGAGCTCGCGCCGCATGGCGGAACCGCGGTGGCGATAACCCCTGGCTGGCTGCGGTCAGAGATGATGCTGGCTATCTTCGGCGTTACCGAGGAAAACTGGCGCGATGCGCTGACTCCGGGCGCTGTCCCGAACTTTCCGCCCGCCCCTCCAGGCTTCGCAGGGTCTGAGACTCCGCGCTACGTGGGCCGCGCCGTGGCCGCACTGGCCGCGGATCCTGCGCGGGCGCGTTGGAATCAGCAGTCAGTGAGCGCCGGTCAACTTTCCCGCGAGTATGGCTTCACCGACGTCGACGGCACCCAGCCAGATAGCTGGGCGGAGATGCACTAGCGTCGCGTGCGTGTCCAAGACGAATAGGACCTAGGGGACAAAATGGGACCTATGGGACCGGGACTCGATCGATAGGTCCTATTCGTCCCCTAGGTCCTATTCGCGAACACGCACGCCTAAGGGCGTGCTACTTAAAAAATGTTCGATCGAAGAGATCCGTATACTCCGCGTTGCGGGCAGTTTGATCTTCGGTGCGGCGCGACAGCTGCAGTTCACTAAACGCCGGCCAACCGGCGGGTGGCGGAATGCCCGGCAATGCTGCGTACTGAGCTTTCTTCTCGATCAGCGTCCTCTGTCCCTCTTCCGAGAGCAGCCAGGACACCCACAGTTTGGCCGCATCCTGGCCGGGAGCGCCTTTGACGACGGCGATCGAGGTGGTTGTAGTCGTCGGAAGCTCCTTGAGGATGTCCACCTTCACGCCGCCGGCCGCCTGCAGCTCGAAAGTGCTCCGCGGCGATGCTCATAGGGAAGAAGACAGCAAACTCGCCCCGAGCCACTTGAATGGGCGCAAGGATCCGATCACGCGTGAATGTGGGCTCTTGCGCCTTGACCTTGTCGAGGAACTCCTGCCCGTACTTATCGCTCGCCTGGGTAAAGAAATCGAGCGACGCCCCCGTAGAGCGCGGGTCCTCCAGCAACAACTTTCCCTTTCCGCGGTAGAAGGGATCCAGGAAGCTCTGCGGGCTGGTCGGGTACTTATCCGGCGGGACGAGCGACGTGTTGATCATCATCCCGTGAACCGCCTCATTGAGCGGCCAGCGGGTTCGCCCGGCCGAAATTGAGATTCCGGGCAGGAGCGCGGCGTTGGGCGGGCCTTCCCAGTCCGCAAACACTCCGTCCGCATCCATCGTGGACATGGACGTCTCGCCGTGGCTCACCACGTTGCCGATTTGCTTCCCGGAGGTTGCCTCGGCCGCGAGGCGCTGCATCGATTCCGGCGCGCGGAATATCTGCGTCTCCACCTCGATGCCCGGGAATCGCTGACGGAATGCATCCACGATCGGCTCAAACTCATTGAGGCTGGCGCCGTACATATGAATCTTCGTTTGTCCCGAGCTCCGCGCCTTCTCATAGAAGCTCGTAAGCACTGCCGCGCTGTCGGGTTTGCTCGGAGCGGCTGGTTGAGCCGCCGGCGCGACCGACTTGGGCGCATCGGCTTTTGGCGGCCTCTGTCTTCGCAGGCGCAGAGGTTGGCGCCGAGGCGGCCGGCGCCGTCGTGGTTGGGGGCGCGGCCGCTGGGGCACACGCAATGATCAGTGCCGTTGCGAGTGGCAACAGCACTGCTTGAACACTGGACCTAAGGTACCTGGGTGCCATGGTTCGCTCCCTGCGCTCGCGGTCCGGGGGACACCTAGCACTGACGGGATATTCAAAAAGGGCATGGCACAGATTCCGTCAGGAAGGACACATCCGCATGCGCGTCGCGTATTTGGTTGTCACTTGAACGAAGGGGCTATTTGTCGCCGAAGAAGACGCCTTCGAGGATTTTTGTGGGCCGCTGAGCCGGCTCCTGACCGTCCACGGAGAAATTGCGATGACTGTAGTTCGTCCGTGTGTCTGGCTCATTCTGCGCGGTGGCGCCAAATCGCAGGATGACGAGGTTGTCGTCGCCCTCGCTTTCAAACCAATACGGCGTACCCCTGGGAATTACCAGTCCCTGGTTCTTTTCGATAATTCCCACGACCTCGTTGTCCGTCGTGTAGAACCTGGCCTTCCCGTCGAGTACCAACCAGATCGCATCGCTGCCGTTGTGCGCGTGTAGATTGGTCTCGCCGCCGTGGGCGATGACCTGAATGCTGCAGGAGATCAGGTCCGTCTGCGCCGCGGATGTGACGAGCTTGCCATACTCCAGAAGCTGCGGTCGGACATCGAACGTCTGGAACGGGCTCGGCGGCACCTGATCGATAGTTTCCGGTTCGCGAACCTGCGCCACGATGGAACCTCCCTGGGTCAGTTTCCGCATCGTTGATACGGGCTCAGGAAGTCTAGGAGCGAATCGGAGTGCCGTCAAGCCTCCGAATTGTCGCCCGCGGCGCCCTGATTGATTCCGCGAAGATCTGGACGCAAGACGGGAAACACCTCGCGACCGACGGTGCGAGTCTCCACTTCCTGACGCTTGTCGGGACCGCTCCGCCGACCTGGGACACTAGATGCTTCTGGGGTCAACTCGCTATGTACGCGCCTTTAGGCGCTCGTCCCCAGCATGCCCATCTCATCCAGCCTGTGGATGATCAGATCCGCGGCTTGCTCCGGTGAGAGCGCTGTTGTATCGATGCGGATCTCCGGCGACTCCGGCGCTTCGTACGGCGAGTCGATGCCGGTGAAGTTGGCCAGCTCGCCGCGGCGGGCTTTCTGGTAGAGCCCCTTAGGATCGCGCTGCTCGGCCACCTGTAGTGGCGTGTCGACGAAGACTTCGATGAACTCGCCGTCTTGCACGAGCTCGCGGGCGAGCCGGCGCTCGGCTCGGAACGGTGAAATGAACGCCGTCAGCACGATGAGCCCGGCGTCGACCATGAGCCGGGCCACCTCACCGATCCGGCGGATGTTCTCCACGCGGTCCACATCCGTGAAGCCGAGATCTTTGTTGAGGCCATGGCGCACGTTGTCTCCGTCCAGCAGATACGTATGGCGTCCCATCATCTGGAGCTTCTTCTCAACCTGGTTGGCGATGCTGGACTTGCCTGCGCCGGAGAGCCCCGTAAGCCACAGGACGCAGGGTGTCTGCCCCTTGATCGCGGCACGCGCCTCCTTGTTCACATCCACGGCTTGCATGTGAATGTTGTGCGATCGACGGAGCGCAAAGTGGAGCATGCCCGCGCCAACTGTGTTGTTCGTGACACGGTCGATTAGGATGAACCCACCGGTCTCGCGGTTCTCCTGATACGGATCGAACGCGATCGCGCGGTCGAGGCTCAGGTTGCAGACGCCAATCTCATTGAGCTCGAGCACCTTAGCGGCGAGGTGCTCCATGGTGCTCATGTTCATCTTGTACTTGATGTCCGTCACGCTGGCGTTGACCGTGCGCGTCCCGATTTTCAGCAGGTACGGACGACCGGGCAGCAGGTGCTCATGGTGCATCCAGACGATGTTCGCCTCGAACTGATCGGCTGACTCTGCCGGAGCATCGGTCCGCGAGATCACGTCGCCGCGACTGATGTCGATCTCATCCTCGAGCGTCAGCGTAATCGACTGACCTGCCACCGCCTCATCGAGATTGCCACCGAAGGTGACGATCTGATCCACCGTGCTCTCGAGCCCGGACGGCTGCACACGGACACGGTCACCGCGCCGAATACGACCGCTGGCGATCGTTCCGGGAAATCCGCGGAAATCGAGATTTGGCCGATTCACCCACTGTACGGGCATGCGGAACGGAATGGCTTGCACGCGGTCCGCATCGATCTCCACTGTCTCGAGGAAATCCATCACCGTCGGGCCCGCGTACCAGGGCATGTTCGTGCTGCGCTCCAGCATGTTCTCGCCCTTGAGCGCAGACAGTGGCACCGCGACCACGTCAGTTAGGCCGATCTTGCTGGCCAGCTCCTGATAGTCGTCCACGATGGCGTTGAATACGTCCGCGGAATAGTCCATCAGGTCCATCTTGTTGACAGCCAGCAACACGTGGCGGATTCCCAGCAATGACACGACGTAGCTATGCCGACGCGTCTGCGTGAGGACGCCCTTGCGCGCATCGATCAGGATGATGGCCGCGTCCGCCGTGGACGCCCCGGTGACCATGTTTCTCGTGTATTGCTCGTGGCCCGGCGTATCAGCGACGATGAACTTGCGCCGATCCGTTGCGAAGAACCGATACGCCACGTCGATGGTGATGCCTTGCTCGCGCTCGGCGGCCAGCCCGTCTACAAACAGCGCAAAATCGAGATTCTCGCCCTGTGTGCCCACACGGCGTGAGTCCGCCTCCAGGGCTACGAGATGGTCCTCGAAGAGCATTTTGGAGTCATAGAGCAGCCGTCCAATGAGCGTGCTCTTACCGTCATCGACGCTTCCGCAGGTGATGAAGCGGAGAAGCTCCTTGTGCTCGTGAGTCTTAAGGTACTGCTCGATGTCTTCCGCGGCGAGACTGCGATCGAGCCCAACTGGAAGACTCATACTAGAAGTACCCCTCCTGCTTCTTTTTCTCCATCGATGCCGTAGCATCGTGGTCGATCATGCGGCCCTGGCGCTCAGATGTGGTGGTGAGCAGCATCTCCTGGATGATGGCTGGAAGCGTGTCCGCGTCCGACTCGACGGCCCCGGTGAGCGGATAGCAACCGAGTGTCCGGAAACGAACGCTACGCATCACCGGCTCTTCACCCGGATCCAGCGGCATTCGATGGTCATCCACCATGATCAGCGTGCCGTCGCGCACCACGGTAGGCCGCTCCTTTGCGTAGTACAGCGGAACGATAGGGATGTCCTCGAGGTAGATGTACTGCCAGATATCCAGCTCGGTCCAATTGGAAAGTGGGAAGACGCGGATACTCTCGCCCCTGTGCTTGCGGGCGTTGTACAGGTTCCAGAGCTCGGGTCGCTGGTTCTTGGGATCCCAACGATGTTGATCGGATCTGAAGGAGAAGATGCGCTCCTTGGCGCGTGACTTCTCCTCGTCGCGCCGGGCCCCACCAAATGCCGCATCGAAACCGTACTTGTCCAACGCCTGCTTCAGCGCTTGAGTCTTCATGATGTCGGTGTGGACGTTTGAGCCCGCGCTAAACGGATTGATGCCCTGCGCCAGCCCCTCTTGATTGGTGTGCACCAGAAGGTTGAGACCCAGGCGCTTCGCCGTGGCATCACGGAATGCGATCATCTCGCGGAACTTCCAGGTGGTGTCCACGTGTAAAAAGGGAAAGGGCAACGGCGCCGGATGAAACGCCTTGAGGGCCAGGTGCAGCATGACCGAGCTGTCCTTGCCAATTGAGTAGAGCATCACAGGGTTTTCAGCTTCAGCAACCACCTCACGCATGATGTGAATGCTCTCAGCCTCGAGCCGCTGCAAGTGGGTCAGCCGCATGCGCGATCTCGCTCCAGTTTCGTTGGGATCATTGTGGCTTTCTCGTCTCCCTCGCCCCCTGGGGAGAGGGAGCTCCGGGCAAGGGAGTCGTGTCGACGTGGGTCGCGAGGTTCACGGCACCTTCACCGTCCAGCCGTCGCCAACCGGTGCTGCGTCGTCACGCTTGCCATCGGATGTTCCATCGGGATCAATCCAGACGCGCAATCTGCGCGGCTTCACGTAGACCTGCTGGCCGATCTCGATCCCAAGCGTTCTGAAGGCTTCGCGGGGCATCTCCGCCTCGATCGATTCGCCGGTGCCCACCCGATCGAGCTCCAGACGAACAAACGGTCCAGCGCCGCGTATCTGGCGAACGACGGCAGCCACGGCTTCATCCGAATCCGGCGTCTGGGTGATCTGGAGATCATGCGGCCGCACGTAACCAACGGCCGGAGCTGCTTCAACCCCAGCTTCCCTGGGCGCGTCCAGCTCGATCCCGCCGAATGAAAGACGGCCTTCCTCGAGTCGTCCGCGAAACAAATTGACATTGCCCAGAAAATGAAACACAAACGGCGTGGCGGGATGCTCGTACACCTCATCGGGCGTGCCCACCTGTACAACGCGACCTTCGTTCATTACCACTACGCGATCTGCCACCTCGAGCGCTTCGTCTTGATCGTGCGTCACGAGCAGGCCGGTAATGTGGAGCTCATCGTGGAGGCGCCGCAGCCAGCGGCGCAGCTCTTGACGAACCCGAGCGTCCAGTGCGCCGAACGGCTCGTCTAGCAGCAGCACCTTGGGCTCAATGGCCAGAGCGCGAGCCAGAGCGATGCGCTGTCGTTGTCCGCCCGAAAGCTGCGACGGATACCGGTCAGCCAGCCAATCGAGTTGAACCAGCTCCAGCAGTTTGTGGACTCGTTCGCGGATCTCCGATTTGGACGGGCGGACGTTGCGCGGCCGCACGGTGAGCCCGAACGCGACATTGTCGAACACGGTCATGTGTCGGAAGAGCGCGTAGTGCTGGAATACGAACCCAACCTGGCGCTCGCGGACGTGGCGATCGGTAGTGTCCTCGCCATGAAAGTAGACCGTCCCGGAATCGGCAGCGTCCAAACCAGCGATGATACGGAGGAGCGAGGTTTTGCCAGATCCTGAAGGCCCGAGTATTGCCACCAGCTCACCCGTGGGCACGTGCAGATTCACGTCATGAAGCGCGGTAAACGTGCCGAATCGCTTGGTAACGTTCTGGACTTCAATGCTCAATTCAATGTCCCTTGGCCACCGCTCGGCGCTCGTCCAGCGCCTGGTCGCGAGTGGCCTTCCATTCCAACCAGGACTTGAGCACAAGCGTGACGAGCGCGAGGCCCGTGAGGATCGACGCCACCGCAAATGCACCCACGAACTGGTACTCGTTGTAAAGAATCTCTGCCTGGAGTGGCATCGTGTTAGTGGAGCCACGAATCCGCCCAGAAACCACTGAGACCGCGCCGAACTCACCCATGGCACGCGCGTTACAGATCACGATTCCGTAGAGAAGGCCCCATTTCACGTTTGGCAACGTGACCCGCATAAACGTCTGCAATCCGCCGGCGCCAAGCAGGGTGGCTGCCTCTTCTTCATCCGTCCCCTGCGCCTGCATGAGCGGGATCAGCTCACGGGCAACGTACGGGAATGTAACGAACATAGTAGCAAGCACGATCCCCGGTACGGCAAACACGATCTTGAATCCGTGCTCAGCTACCCATCCGCCCAGCAGACCTTGAGCGCCGAACAGGAGGACAAACACCATACCTGCGATCACGGGAGATACGGAGATGGGAAGGTCGATGAACGTGACAAACAGATTCTTGCCGCGGAAATCGAACTTTGCAATTGCCCAGGCCGCCGTCACGCCGAATGCGACGTTCATGGGTACGGCGATCGCGGCTATCAGAAGTGTGAGCTGAATTGCCGCGATCGTATCGGGATTTCCGAACGTTGCGAAGTACGCGCCCAGACCTTTCTCCAGCGCCTGGGCAAACACCGCGGCCAAAGGCACCAGCAGGAACAGCAGCAAGAAGGTGAACGCAACCGCCATCAACGCCCACCGTACCCAGCGCGGCTCCCCCACGGCCGATTGATGCGCTCGGGCGACCAGGAGCTCTGGAGAGGATGTTGCTACAGCCATACGCGCTTCTCTCGGTGGGGCGGGTCTCCGTACCCGCCAAGCTCTGTCCGCCGCCGACTGGCGGGTACGGAGACCCGCCCCACCGAGAAACAACATTCATGCTCATACCGCGGAGAACCTATTGCTCCAGCGCTGTAAGAGATTGAGTGCCAGCAAGAGTACGAACGAGACGAGCAACATGACCACTGCGATGGCCGTGGCACCGGCGTAGTCGAACTGCTCTAGCTTGGTGACGATGATCAACGGAGCGATCTCGGTGCGGAGCGGCATGTTGCCGGAGATGAAGACCACCGAGCCGTACTCGCCCACCGCGCGTGCAAAGGCCAGCGTGAACCCGGTGACCACAGCCGGTATGATAGTGGGTAGCACGACCCGAGCAAACGTCTGCCAGCGCGTGGCGCCCAGACTGGCCGCCGCTTCTTCGATCTCGGCCTCGAGATCCGCCAGCACGGGCTGCACCGTGCGCACCACGAAGGGCAGGCCAATAAACGTAAGCGCGATCACAACGCCGAGCTCCGTAAACGCGGCCTTGATTCCCAGTGCCATCAGCGGCCGGCCGAGCCAGCCGTTCTCGGCGTACACGGAGGTAAGCGCGATACCCGCCACTGCCGTAGGTAGCGCGAACGGCAAATCGACCAGGCCATCGATGAGTCGCCGGCCTGGAAAGGTGTAACGCACGAGGACCCATGCCACCAATAGGCCAAAGACGGCGTTGAGGGCCGCCCCGATGAATGCCGCGCCAAAGGTGAGCTGGTAAGAGGCAATGGCTCGCGGCGAGGTCACGTGGGCGAGAAACTGCGACCACGTCAGCGTGGCGGTCTTGATGAATATCGCGGAGAGCGGAATGAGAACCAGCAGGGTGAGATACAGCATGCTCAACCCGAGCGTCAGACCAAAACCAGGGACAACGCTCTTTCGCCGCGGGATCACCGCCATGGTCGAACCATCCAGCAGCTCCCTCGCCGTCTGAGAAAGGGCTGCGATGAGGGTAGAGTGGGATTCGCCATTGAGAGCCCCTCACCCCAGCCCTCTCGCAGGGTGCGGGGGTGTCGACCAGCTGCTTCGGTACTGAGGGGAGGCAGCAGCTTCGTGGGCCTAACGGCCAGGCTGATAGATCTGATCAAAGATTCCGCCGTCGTTGAAATGCTCCGCCTGAGCCTTTGCCCAGCCGCCAAACTGATCGATATTGATGAGATTGACCGCCGGGAAGTCGCTCGCATGCTGGGCAGCAATGGCCGCTTCGCGTGGTCGGTAGAAATTTTTTGCGGCGATCTCCTGCCCCTCTGGGGTGTAGAGATACTTGAGATAAGCCTCGGCTACGGCGCGCGTGCCCTTCTTGTCGACCACCTTGTCCACAACGGCCACCGGCGGCTCGGCCAGAATGCTCATGGACGGGACGACGATATCAACCTTGTCCTTGCCGATCTCATTGACAGCCAGGAATGCTTCGTTCTCCCAGGCGAGCAGCACGTCACCGATACCGCGCTGGGCAAAGGTATTGGTGGAGCCACGCGCGCCGGAATCCAACACCGGTACATTCTTGAAGAGCTGAGTGACAAACTCGCGGGCGCCCTGATCGTCGCCGTTCTGATTCACCGAGTAGCCCCATGCAGCCAAATAGTTCCAGCGAGCGCCGCCGGACGTTTTCGGGTTGGGTGTAATGACGGATACGCCGGGCTTCACGAGATCATCCCAGTCCTTGATGCCCTTGGGGTTACCCTTGCGCACCAGGAAAACAATTGTCGAGGTATACGGCGAGCTGTTCTGCGGCAGTCGCGTCTGCCAGTCTTTCGGCAACAAGTTACCCTTGTCAGCGATCTCGTCGATGTCATACGCCAGCGCCAGGGTCACGACGTCCGCCTCGAGCCCATCGATAACAGTCCGCGCCTGCGCGCCCGAACCGCCATGTGACATCTTGACGTTGACCGCCTGCCCGGTGGTTTCTTTCCAGTGCTGAGAGAATGCCGTATTGAACGACTGGTAGAGCTCGCGCGTTGGGTCATATGAGACGTTCAGGAGCTCGACCGGAGCTCCACTCGTACTCGGAGTAGCACCGGACGGCCCGCTCTGGTCCGACGGTGATGGCGCGCACGCCGTCAGTGCGATCACTGACGCAAGGGCAAGCGCTCGTATCGATCTATTGCGATGCTGGTTTGTGATCACTTCAGTCCTCAGTCACATTCGCGGCAATTCTCTGCCGTCGTCACACCCACCATTGGGTCGCGGTCCGAAGCGGCGAGAGTTCGCCGCGTGCCTCCATGCAAGGCGCCAAATTCGTAGCGGTTCCACTTTTCCTATGGTTTTAGTGGAGAATGGATCGTACGACCATCAGGGGACGCATCGCAAGGTAAGAAGGGCGACTTATTCTCAGGAATGTCACGCACCGCGGATTCCCTGATATCAATCGTCGGAAGGTTTCCGCAATCGACTCGCAACCAGCTCACCGTCAGGATTGGCAGTGAAATGAATGCCGCATTCCTTGAGATCCGACTGCTCCCACCACCAACGTCCGGCACGCGGATCCTCCCCTAGCGTGATTGGGCGGGTGCAGGGAGCGCAACCGATGCTCGTATATCCCTGTGCGTACAGCGGATGGATCGGCACGTTGTTCTCGCGCACATACTCCCAGACCTGGGCTTCTGCCCAATGAGCAAGCGGATTGACTTTGACTTTCCCGCCATGCTCGAGATCCGCCTCCACAACAGCGACCTCAGCCCGCGAAGCCGACTGATCTCGCCGCAATCCGGTAACCCACGCATCGAAGTCGGCCAATAGGCGAGCGAGCGGACGCGCTTTTCGCACCTCACAGCACGACGCTCGTAACGCTTCGGATTCGTAAAAAAGGTTAATCCCGTGCTGACGTATGAGCGGTTCGACGTCGGCGGGGTCTGGGAACGTGACCTCGACGTCGATCCCGTATCGATCGCGCACGCGATCGATCATCTCGTAAGTCTCCGCGGGTAATCGGCCGGTATCTATCGTAGCCACGCGGATATTCCGATCCAATCGCCAGGCCATGTCGATGAGGGCCATACCATCAACCTGGAAACTGGTCAGAAACGCGAGCTTCGGCGCGCCAAAGGCACTCAATGCCCACTCTAATATTGCTTGTGGCTCGCGGACATCCCAGCGCGGAGCGACACTACCAGGCTCCGAGATATCCAACTTCGTGACGGCCCCCAGGGTCATCGCTCCCCCATCAGCCTATTGTTGACTTTCTTGAGTATTCCGATCAACTTACCGGTATACCTTACGCGAGGAGCGCTAAAGGGGTCAAGCGTGGCGCCTACGGCGCCGATCGACCAGCGAATATGGAAGATGCGCGAGGAGCCTCGCGAGGCCAAGAATCAACTCGTGCGTTGTGATACCGGCGGTTCACAGCCATATAGATGGCCGCGTCGGTCTATGGTAGGCTACTAAACTGCCCCTCAATCACTGGAGTCCACTCGTGCCACGCCTGCTTCTCGCCACCGCATATGCGGTGGCGACTATGGTTTCCATCGTTCTCACCCCATTGCCGACATCAGCCCAATCAAACGAGGACTTCGCCTACGGCGTGATCGTTGATTCTACCGACCCGCGCAGTATGGCCAGAGCTCGCGAGGCCGGGTTCACGCACGCGAAGATGATCACGTTCTGGGATCGCCTGGAGTCGAGTCCCGGCGACCTTTCCTGGAACAAGACCGATCAGAACGATTTCGACAACATCCTCCGAGTGGCTAGGAACGAGGACATGAAGCTCGTTGTCCGCGTGGACAATGTGCCCGGCTGGGCGGGCGGCTCGCCGGCCGGTGCTGATCTCAACGCGGTGCAAAGCTTCTACGCGGCTCTCGCTGACCACGGACGGGACGTTGTCGCAGGCTACGAGATCCTGAACGAGCCGAACCTTCCTTATGAATGGGGCGGGGCTCCAAGCCCTGAGGGCTATACGGAGTTTTTGAAGGCTGCCTATCGCGGAATCAAGGCCTCTGATCCAAATGCCATCGTCATGGGCGGAGGACCTTCACCAGGCACGGGCGGCCTGGGTGGCACCATCGAGGACACAGACTTCATCCGAGGCATGTACAGGGCTGGCGCCAAGGGTTATATGGACGCGCTGTCGGTCCATCCCTATGGTGGCAATATCGAGCCAGAGCGCGACCCCAACACCTGCATCATCTGCTTTCGGCGAGTGGAGCTCTATCGGCAGCTCATGGTGGAGCTGGGCGACGCCCGAACTCCGATGTGGGCCACTGAATACGGTTGGCTTACAGACTCCGGAACCTATCTCGGCCAGTATGACTGGATGAAGGTAAGCGAGCCCGATCAAGCCGCGTACGTGCTCCGCTCCTTCCAGTATGCCCAGAAGAACTGGCCGTGGATGCAGGGCATGTTGCTCAGCAACCTGGACGCAAGCACAACTCCCTATCACCAGGGGCCGGAGGACGGCATGCCCTGGTTTGCGATCCTCAACGGCGATTACTCTCCCCGCCAGGCGTACACCGCCTTCAAGGACATGCGCGCTGACCAGATGGCGATCATCGAAGCCCGGAAGAGAGCCGAGCGGGAGGCTCAGGCGCAAACTCGCGCCGAGGCAGCCGCGCGTGGCGCCCAGCAAGAGGCGGCGGCAGCGCAAGGCCAATCAAGCGACGAGCCAGATGAAGATCAGCCGCCAGCGGAGGTTAGCGCAGCACTCGGCTCCAGTGAGCTCCGCGTGAGCGGAACCGGGGGCGAAGGACTGAGCCTCAGGGTCAATCCCAGCTCGACGGCTCTGCGAATCAAGACGCTTGCAGAGGGCGCCAGCGTGCAAGCCATGGGTGGGGAGCAGTCGGCCGAAGGCCGTGTCTGGAAGCAGGTCAAGGACAGCAGTGGCGCCACAGGCTGGGCCGCCGCTCAGTACCTGAAGTAGGTACTATCGGTCTCTAAGCGAAGCCTGTCGCTTGCTTGCCGAGTACAGACCGAGCTTTCCCCGATGTAGTTGGTGGATGGCGCTGTCTATGGGTACGCGAAAAAGGCTACGCGCACCGCGCCGCTGCCCGACTAGATCGTGTACGAGCTACACGACGCTCGACCGAGAAAGCCTCGACGGAATGCCGTGACGCGCTGCTCCGATGATCCGTGCGCGCCCGGCTCGAACCAGGCAACAACATCCGGGTCGCCTGCCATCCGCGAGAGCTCCAGGGCCTCGTCGAGATCACCCGGATCGAGCCACCCGACCTGATTCGCGTAGCTGAAAAATGTACCCGCCAGGCAATCGGCCTGAAGCTCGGTCTGGATGGTGAAATATGCACCGGTGGACATGCCCAACGATCGCTGGACATGGTGCCCCCACTCGTGTGCCAAGACCAGCGCAACGGCTGCATCCGCGTCGGATTGCCACACCTCTTCGAAAAACGCCGCTGGTAGCAACATGGTCCGATTGACGGTGCAGTAGCCGGGCCCCTGCATGGTC
This sequence comes from uncultured Chloroflexia bacterium, assembly GCA_963765765.1. Lineage (GTDB taxonomy): Bacteria > Chloroflexota > UBA6077 > UBA6077 > JACCZL01 > CAVXYC01. Next base: position 21,825 of record CAVXYC010000011.1, read on the forward strand.
TGCCCGCCGCAGGCCGGCGCCGGAGATCCTCGCGGTATCCATCGGACCCGCGGGCTCGCGTAAGGCGTGCCATTCTCGCGGAACGCATCGGCCCAGAACTGGTCAATTTGTTGAGAGACTGTCCGAACGAACGACTCGAGGGTCCTGCCAGGAGGCGTGGGCGACGGTCTGGGCTGGGGAACAGCCAGTGACGGCGGATCCGGAGAGGCGCCAACCCAGGACACAAGCCCGGAGCTGGTGATAGCCCAGTGTCGATATCCGTCGGTGAAGGTCGGCGTGTTCGTTGACTTACGCCAGTAAGCGAGACCCGTCGAAGTTTTCTGAAGCGTGTCGCCGTTCGCATTGTTAGGGTGCTCGCACTCGACCGGCTCTCCCATGACCGAGCCAAGCTGAGCTTTGAGGTTGGCGAATCCCAGAACAAACTGGGGAGTCTGGCCCGGACGGCAGAAGGGCGCTCCCTGCGCAAACGCTTCCGTCGGCGTGGTCAGCAGAACCGATGCGATGAGCGTGAAAACGGCGAGTGCCCAGCGACTCATTGGAGATCTCAATCCTGGTTCCCACCGGTTACCCGGTGGTATGCATAGAGCCCTCGGCCTCGGCACGACTCCGGCGCCCTATGTAGAGCGTACTCCGAGAGACTCGCCGACGCATCGGCACGCCCCTGGCTCATGTCGCCCTTGCTGAATCGCTTGAAGTCGATAATCCGGCTTGCATGTGCACCAGGGATCCCGTGCTACATCGACACGCGCATGCAGCACGGCCGGTCCAGCACACTCCGAACCGCCACCGCTTAGTCAGCGGAGCTATTTCCCGGAAGATTCGTCGCTCGAGTACATGCGCCCGCGTGCCGTCTCTCGGCGTCCAGTTGCTGACACCAGTTGGCCTGCCTTGCCCAGTCCGTGAGCGGGCATGCCGCTATAGACGGCCTCATACTCACCGGACCGTATCCGATACGTCTCGTGCCAGATTCCCACATCGCCACGGCTGCGACCGCTGCGCTTGTTGAATGCCACCCAGGCCGGCCAGTGCTGACCATCGGTACTATGCGCGTACGCTTCGAGCTGCTCAAACGAGCGCCAGTACTGGATCGCGGTGAGCCCGGCCTGCGAGTAGCCGATGAGGCCCGAGTCCGGATTAGCCTCGAGCTCCTTGAGCATCCGAGGCATGGCCAGGAAGACGGGCAGCCATTTGTGAACCTTCCACGGCTTATTGATGCGCATACCGATCAAGAACACGACAAAATCGCCTTCGATTTCCGCTGCCATGCGCTCAGCACGAACCGTCGACATGGTTGCTTCCCTCTCCGCGTTACACAGAGCTAGCACAAGCTGAAAGAACGCCGCGTAAGTGAACCGGGGCCATTCTGGGGTTGCTCACGATGACGACGCAGGCTGATCCGGCCCGCTGATCTGAAATCGCTCGAGCTCATGCCTGGTTATCCCGCCCCGCTGGATGATGTCGCGATACAGATGCGCACTTGGCTTGGGCTTGCGTGCCTGTGTGGCGTAATCCACGTGGACCAGTCCGAAACGTGGCGTAAATCCCTCGGCCCACTCAAAATTATCGATGCTAGACCAATAGCAGTAGCCTTCCAGCTTGACGCCTTCCTGGAGTGCTCGATGAGCCGCGGCGAGGTGTTGCACCAGATACCGCGGGCGGACCACGTCTGAATCGCCCGCCTCTGGAACGCCGTTCTCAGTAACGATAATGCGCTTCCCCGAACCGGGCGGCGCGGCTGCCTTGAGAGCCCGATAGAGGCCGTCCGGGTAAATCTCCCAGCCAAGCTGATTACGTTCCACCTTCGGTTGGGGATCACGACTGAACCCTGTCAACGGCTGGCGCGGAGCAAACTCGCAGAACTCGCGTGTGTAGTAGTTCACGCCGACCCAGTCCTCGGTATCGGCGAGCCAATCGATTTTGCGACCGCGTCCCAGCGGCGGGAGGAACTGGCCAGTTCGGATTGCAAGCGGGAACCACCGATTGTTGATCCAATCACGCGTGTTGGCCACTCGGATATCCGCCGCATGGCCGGCACGGTATGGATCGAAGACTCGCCAATGATGCGCGACACCCACCTGGGCATCAGGTTGCAAGTCGTGGATTGCGTGGTATGCCCGACCATGAGCCAGCGCCATGGTTCGCATCACACGGATCCCATGTACGGGGTCGTATCTGTGTGGGGGCCAGACACCGAATACATATCCCTGAGATGTGTACACGGTAGGCTCATTGATGGTGACCCAATATTGCACGATGTCTTTCAGTGCCGAAACCACTTGCCGGGCGTAGCGAGCGAACAGCTCCGGTGTGGCTGAGCGTGTCCACCCACCGCCACGCGCAAGCCAGGCGGGACTTGTAAAGTGGTGAAGCGTCACGAGTGGCTCCATACCATTGACGCGGACGCTCTCAATGACGCGGCGATAATGGTCGATCGCTTGATGATCGAACTCGCCGATGCGTGGCTCTATTCGGCTCCACTCTATGGAGAGACGATGGGCGTTGTGACCGAGCTGGCGCATGAGCTGGAAATCGTCACCATAGCGCTGGAGCTGTTCGCAGGCCACACCGGACTGAAACGGCAATCTCCCGGCTTGTTCATGGATCCACCAATCATTCAGGTGGTTCCAACCTTCAACCTGATGCGATGCCGTGGCGGAGCCCCAGAGGAATTTCTCGGGGAAGCGGAGTGCTATTTCAGAATCGGCGATCACTGTGTTGCGGCGACGACTACCTGGGATCTTGAGCGCACCATTCGCACCAGGCAGAGCGCTGCCGCGAGGAGTGGCAGCGGCGCGAGTATGGAAAGGTGCATGGCTACAGTGTACGCCGACGCCAGACCCGGCTCAGCGCCAAAGTGATCCATGAGCGACCGCACCGGAAACTCGACCGTGCCCAATCCTCCTGGAGCACCAGGCACACCAAACGCAAAGTTGGTCACACCTACCGTCGCAAAAGGCAACGCGGGTGAAGTAAGCCAGCCAAAGGCGATAAGCAGACAGTAGCAAGCCAACGCCTGAGCCCCCCAGGCCATCACTGAGAGCTTGATGGCACGGATGATCCGCGGGCGGTCGGTCTGCCGCACCGCTTCGATTGCCTGCAAAAGCAGCCGCCGAACATAGGAACCCGAAACGGGCGTAGTGACGTCATACTTAACACGGCCTGCGAGCGGTAGTGCCGCGAAGACCGGTCCGTGAATCGCGATGGCCACGAGGCCAAGGAGAAGAAGCCAGTTGTTCGCACCAGTCGCCACGGCAGAGCTGGTAATAAAGGTACCGAGCACAACGCCGTCAACGCAGCGTTCGATGAGCTCGGCGGCCGCGAGCTGAGCCACACTGATATGAGGGATGCGGGAGGCTAAGGCAAGCTTTACAACATCTCCACCGCGCGCCGGCAGGATGATGCCCACAAGTGCAGCCGTAAGGCCGATTCCGGCAAGCTGGCTTGTGCGCAGATTGGCTCGGGGGCCGAGCAGCACACCCCAGCGAAGTGTTCGCAACCAGAAATTGACGCAGCCAAACAGCAGGGTCGGTAGAATCAGCCACCAGGTGACTTCGCTGAGTGCCTCGCGCACAGCATCGCCATCCATAGACGAAAGAAATAGCGCCGCGCCGGCGGACCCGAGTCCAGCGCCGGCCAGGGGAATGAGGTACTTGTGCCAGACGCTCGGGGGGAAAAGCATGCGGGGACGGATCATACAACAATGATCGGTCACATGGCGGATTTAAGCGGTGTGACCTGCTTGTAACGTGATCGGGGCCTTCGACCGATGGCCCTGAAATTGAGCTTTTCTCTATTGTGTTGACCCTGAAATTGCTTTGTCTACCGGCCCCGAACGGCATATAAGTACCGTGAGGTGCTGGGCGGACCGCATATCCGGCATGGCGAATGCAATGCTGATGACCCCGGCCAAGTAAGCTCGAAAGGACACGATGCCCATCAAATTAGGTGACCGAATGCTGGGTCTAGGGACCTGGGCGCTGGTCACCCTCCCAATCTGGGGAGCGTTGATCGCGCCACTTATCCTGGCCTGGGCGATCCTACTCTTCAACACTTACTGGTTCCTGCGCTCGGCGGCGCTGGCCATTGGAGCCGCCCTTGGTTACATGCGGCTTCGTCGCTCGGAAAAGACGGACTGGATAGGACGAGCGTCTGCATTACCCGGATTTGAACGCGTTCAACATCTGATCCTTATCCCCACATATCAGGAATCTGACGAGGTCCTTCGGGCGACGTTGGACCACCTGGTCAATCAGGATTTCCCTAAAGATCGGATCTCAGTGGTCCTGGCCTTCGAGGCCCGCGACAGCCAGGCTCCCGCGCGCGCCGCGCGGCTGCTCAGCGCGTATCGATCGCGCTTTCAGGGGCTCTTTGCCCTCTTCCATCCTCCGCAAGCAGGGGAAGTTCCGGGCAAGTCTTCCAATCTAGCCTGGGCGGGTCCACGAGCTCAGAAGCTGCTGGAGCGTCGAGGCATCCAGGGCGCCGACGTGCTGGTAACCGTGTGCGACGCGGATTCCCGACTGCACGCTCGATACCTGAGCGCCTTGAGCGAATCGCACCTCAGTGATCCCAACCGTGAGAACCATCTGTATCAGCCGGCAATCTTGTTTCACGCCAACATGGACCGACTGCTTCCGTGGCTCCGCGTATCAAACTCCGCATATTCAGCGTGGTCGCTAGCACGACTAGCCTTGGGATCACGTCTGGTCTTGCAGTCCACATACTCGCTGCCGCTCGACCTGTGTATCGCCGTCGGCTACTGGGATGCGGACGTCATTCCGGAGGATTCGCGGCTTTGCTTCAAGGTGATGCTCGCTCGAGGCAAGACGGCGCGCGTCAAGCCGATATACCTGCCAGTGCTAGCTGATGCTGCCGAAGGCGCTACGGTATGGGAGACGATGCTGGCACAGTATCGTCAGATACGCCGTTGGGCCTGGGGCGCATCCGATGTCACGTATGTGATTTCAGGGCTAGCCAAGTCCATCACGATAGACGGGAGCCGTCCGCGACTAGCACCAGTCCTGGGGTTCATCGAGGACCACATTAGCTGGCCCAGCCACTGGTTCCTGATAACTCTTGGATTGCATCTGCCGCCACTTTTGGCGCCACCATTTGCGCACTCACCACAAGGAATCGCCATCTTGAACCTGGCTAGCGCGGTCATCACGGCCAGCCTGCCGTGCCTTCTCGTCGCCATCGCAGTGGATCGACTTCTGCGTGGCATGCCGGTCAACCCGCTGGAGTGGCTGTACGAGTTCTTCGGATGGCTCTTGCTGCCGATTCTTGGACTCGCGTTCGTGACGCTGCCAGCGCTGGACGCCCACACGCGGCTGCTCTTCGGCCGGCCGCTCAGTTACCAGACGACGCCGAAGCTAGCCCCGTAGCGCCTGGTGGGGGACGATAGGGAGACCTTCGTCCCCCCATCAGGCGTCCGTCTTTCGAGTCGAACCCGCAAGCCGTGGCGTACATACGGCGTACCGACTTCGGATGACTTTGGGTGTGACGCCTGTCTTCCAGTAACCCGTCCAGAGCAATATCTAGATCGCGCTCGCCCGCTCGGCCATTCCATTCGGGCCGTACAGCGCCTGCCAGGCATTTGCCTGCTCACTGAACTCGCCTACTTCGTTGGCCACGCAGCCTTCGGGATCTCGGGCAAGCTGACGGCCCATTAAATCGTAGAGGTGCCTGGGGCCAACTAATGGTGCAGATCCAGGCAACTAACTGGCAGGGCCTGTACTCAAGAAGCCCGTGCTAAGACCTCCCGGCCCAGTTCGGCCAGTCCAATGGCCGACTGATCATCTCTCTTTTGTGGCCGAGTAGCGGCGAAGCGACGATTGACCATGCGGCGCTGAATCCGGCCCCCGTCTCAATGTTGGCTCGAATCATGCAGATCAATTCAGCATTCCCCTTATTCATCAATCGCTGGAGGCAATCAACCATGGCGAGTTTATTGGCGTTGGGTGCGACTATCATCTCCTTGCCCTGTCCGAATTGCAGGGGGTCCATGCTTGTGCACGATGGAACGGTAGGTGAGATCACCTGCCAACTGTGCTCGCGATCGTGGGAATGCGCCCCGGATGATCCAGGCCACGAGGATTGCATCCACTTCTCGTCGGTGTGCCCGTTGCCTCCATTTCCGCGCTCACGGGAGAGTTCGAGCCTCACAGTCTGGATAGTCGGTCGACGCTGACTTCCATACCGCAAAGACCGTAATAAGCGCAGACCCAGCGCGGGCGGGCCGCGTCTTCGACCGGGTTCATCCATCGTAGGGCGGCCTCCATCGTGTCTGGAATATCACGACCAGAGCGATAGCTGCCCGAGCCGGGTTTAGTCATTGCGCATTCGGCATATCTCCTGCTTCGGGAGTTATGCCCAGCTTGCGCCCGCCTGGTGCATCGAAGTTCCACGGTATTCTCCTGACCGCGATCTAGTCAGGCGCGGAGCATCGTGCCAGCGCCGGCCGTTGACCAGCCGATCAAGCTCCACAGTGGGTCGTCAAGTGGCTTCAGCCGGACTTCAACTGAATGTGCGTGGCCGCAGTATCCAGGTTCGTCGTCTTCCCCAGGCACCCAGCGGGCCGTTCGCAGTGCTCGCAATCCCGGGACCCGGCCCGATCGCCGCGATGGCGGGCGATGATGCGGGGAATCGCTACCAGTAGCTCGGTCGGGCCAAATACAGCTATGACTTGCTCTGGATGATGCTCCTGATCGCGGTAGTTCTCGCGTTAGAGCAATAGATGGTCGCACGGCTTGGCGCGGCCAGGGGGTGAGGTCTCCTCGACCTCATCCGCGAGCGCTACGCAATCGGCCGGGCTCTCGTTCCGGTGGGGGTTGTGCTGATCGCAAATGGCGGAGTGATCGTTACGGAGTTTGTCGGGTTCGGTGCCGCGGTGGAGTTATTTGGCGGGAGCCGTTACTGGGCCGTGCGCTGAGCGCCGTCATAGTCTGGCACCTCGTCATCGGTGGGAATTACGGGCAAAGTGACGTTGCTTGGCGTCCAGCTGCTCACCGCACTCGGCTTTGGAAGCTGATCGCAGGGGAGTCGACCGATGCAACAGGACATCGTTCACGCGAACCGCTCTGGTGAACATGTTGCGATCATCGTGCGCTCAGTGGATATGGCGTGGTGGGATCCACGTACCAGTCGGAAGTCAAGGAAGGGCGGCGCAGGTGACCATGGTTGGAGATAGTATTGAGCCCTGCATGTTCTGTCCGTGAGCCCAGAGGAAGTGGAGCGTGATGGCACACTGTTCATTGCCCAACCGTTCTACTACCGTTGGCAATACGTCATTCAGCACCGGAGATGATCAATATGACACCGCTCGAGATCTGTCGGCGCACGCTAGAGAATGCTCAGCAAGTCATCAATCAGGTGGGCCCCGAGGACCTCGGGAAGCCCACACCTTGTTCTGATTGGGATGCTCGAGCGCTGGTGAATCACATGATTGGGGCGCTGGACGCGCTAGAGTCGCCGGCGCGGGGGGAGCAGCTGGATTTCAGCGCGGGTGGCTCGGAGGATGTCATTGGCTCCGACCCGGCCGGCGCCTTCTCGAAGAAAGCGTCTGAATTCGTTGCTGCCTGGAGTGCACCCGGTGCAACAGAGCGCGTGGTCACGACAATGTTCGGGGAGCAGCCTTCGACGTTCTATTTGGGTCTCGCGACCGCCGACATCCTCTTGCATGGGTGGGACCTCGCCACTGCCATCGGCGCACCCTACACCATGGATGAGACCACTTCCGCGGAAGTCTTAGCCAACATGCAACGAATGCTCAGGCCGGAGATGCGGGGAGAGGGAAAAGCCTTCGCGAACGAGGTCACTTGTGCCTCTGATGCATCAGTCCAGGAGCGCCTGGTGGCGTTTTCTGGGCGGAGTTCTGGTTAGGCGGACTGCACGAGGGTCCAGCGATCACCTTGACAGCAAGGAACTCACTTCGTCAGGAGCCCCCCATGTCTCGACGCCGCCAAGACCATGTTCCAGGTTCCATTCCTTGACCTGGAAAACGCGGCCGGTCACTCGAGCATCCTGCTGGGCCAGCATCAGTACCACGGGGACCACCGATGTGGCGGACCACGGGATCGCGGTTGGAGCTACTCCCGTCATCTCGGCACGCAGTCGAGTCTGTTCTTCATAGCCGGTTGAGCGCGTCATGGCCGGAAACACCGCGTTCACGGCGATATTCTTCTCGCGCAACTCATCCGCTAGCGACTGAGTGAGATTCGTAAGCGCCGCCTTGGCCGCGCCATAGGGCTGATTGAACGCGCGCCCCCGAGATCCGGAGTCGGATGAGATGTTGATGATGCTTCCGGAGCCCTTTGCCAGCATTGGCTGACCAAACCACCGAATGACGCGCACGGGACCGAGCGTATTGACCTCCAGCATTCGCTGCCACTGCTCGATTGGCAGATCGAGCGTCGGGATAATCGTGGATGGCACAACATCGCGCATGCGCATGCCAGCGTTATTGACGATCACGTCGACCGTGCCAAATCGCGCCATCGTTGCTTCAAATGCGCGAGCAAGCGACGATTCATCGGTCACGTCAACGGTATCCACCAGAGCACGCTCGTTGCTCCGAAGGGAATCAGCAAACGCCTCTTCTCCGTCCCAGACCCTCTCGAGCGCCACGACTCTGACGCCATGCTCCAGTAACCCCTCAGTAATGGCTCGCCCCATTCCGCGGGCAGCGCCGGTGACCACGGCAACGCGGTTCTCGAGCTCCAAGGCATATCCTCCACTACGCACGTGTAAACATCGCAAGGCAAACCCACGGGATCTACCACGCAACGAAAGGAGCATAGCGTAGCTATCTGCTTCCGAACATGGGGATAGGTCTGAAAGACGGCCACAGGGAGCTCATGAAGTCGTACGTCGCCGCGCAAGATAACGCGGTTAGCCGCGCTCTCCCAGGTCACTCAGGACCGGAAAAGGCAGCGGAAAATCGTGGGGCGAAACGAGACTGAAAAGCGGGCCCGGGAGTGCGCCCCGGATGGCGCTAGCTACCGATAGCGGTAAGTGATACGACCGCGGGTGAGATCGTAGGGAGAGAGCTCTACCTTCACACGATCGCCCAGGAGAATCCGTACGCGATATTTGCGCATTCGGCCGCTGGTATACGCCAGCACCTCATGCTTGTTATCAAGCTCAACTTTGAATTGCGTGTTTGGCAGCGTGTCAATGACGGTGCCGTCAACTTCTAATGCTTGGCCACGTGGCACGAGTGGTGGCGCCTCCCTGGTTGCCGCCTTTGGCGGAATTACCTTGAGTCAACGTATCGGGCCGCTTTCGCAGGTGCGAGGGGAAGCCTCGATCCGGTGCAGGATACCATACGCGCGGTCGAATCAGCCGCATAAGCCGTGACGGCGAGCGTGGAAAACCAAACGCCGCGGCGTGGCACATCCGGAGAGCAATTCGCTCTTAGCGTCATTAAGCTCGGCAAGCTGCTCGTTGCTCTACTAACGCGACTCCATTCCCTGATCCATGCCGGATTCTGCAAGAATGGCGACAGTCCTGCTCGCTCTCGAGGGCAGTGCAGCTCAGTCTCGATGGCGGCCAATTCCAAGGCATCATCGGCCGCGATTATGGGCTGGCGAAAGTCAATGCTACGGGGCCATTACAAGCGCTCGCGATTCGCTTGATAGTGCCGAAAGTCACCATTTTTGTCTTGACTCCAGGTGTGAGCCTCTCGTAGACTGGCGGCTGCGGCAGCAATTGCTGGCCGCAAATCTATATTGAATAAGGACGAATCTACTCACATAGTGCCTAGTCTTCTGGTGACAGGAGAACGGGGGAACCAATTCCCTGGGGTGAATCGCTTTGCGGCCAGCAATGGCCTCAGCGCGTAGGGCTCTCTCTCAGCCCGAACCCGTCAGCTAACCTCGTAGGCCAGGAAGCCTCCCACCTGCAATCGCGGCGCGCAATCGTAGGTGCCAGGCGGGAATCGAGAGAGGAGTAGCGTCGGCTAACTGCTGTTGGCCAGGGGCTTCGACCTCCTGGTTTTTTGTTGCTCAATTTTCGGGCAACGCGGCGACACCACTATCGCCTCCTCGTGTCAGCGGCTTTGACACGGTGAATCCAACAGCGGTTGCAAGGAGGATATGAATCGGTGCGAGGCGTACTAAACGCGGCCCTGCTTTTGACTGTAGTCGGGCTAGGAAGTGCCATCACGGCGTCACCGTTCACGGCTGAGGCAGCAGGGCTCAAGGTAGGAAGCATCGTAACGGTCACGGGAACGGACGGGAGTGGCTTGCGCGTCCGCAGTGCCCCGGGAATCACAAACAACGTACTGACGACGATCCGGGATGGACAGAAACTCGAGATTCTCGATGGTCCAGAAACCGCGGACGGCCTGGAATGGTACCAGGTCAAATCAGGATCAATCAGGGGCTGGTCAAATGGGAAGTACCTGGTAGCAGCACCGGCGGAGCGCGCTCCGAAGTCTGCAAGCCCCTATGATTCAGAGCTTGCAGCACCGATACCGGCTGTGCCCGCGGGTGCTCGAACGTTCGTCTCTCGGACGACAGGTTATGCTCGCGGCAACAAGGGCGTGGGTAGTAAGACAGCCACGGGCACCGCAGTGCGGTGGGGAACCGTCGCGGTAGACCCAAGCGTCATTTCGTTTGGGAGCCAACTCCTCATCGAGGGTTTTGATGGAGGGCTCTTCATCGCAGAGGATCGCGGGAGCGCCATCAAGGGCAGGCACGTGGACATCTTCTTTCCTGAAGCTGTTACCGCGACTAAGTACGGCTCCCAGCAACGCAAGGTGACCATCATCCGCGAGGGCTACGGGCGCTAGACGCTTCCAGTCGCCAATCTAACATCGCTCCGATGATGCGGCTTGCAGTGCGCATGCGGGAGCGCCGCTTTGGATGGGATCCGAAATAACCGACGTGGATCGCGAGAATTGAAAGCGGTGCTTCCGCACGCCCCACTCCAAGGCGCATCTAGGGTCAATCTTACGAATGCCCGGCTGCTCGCTCCTGATTGACTGGTGGTGTGCAAACTACTTTAATGGACTGCCACCAGTATGGCTTTAGTCGATCCGTACCGCAGCCTGCTACTGCTCCAGGAAGAGCAGGCTCAGCTATGTGCTCGCATAGACAGCCTTACGCCGGCCGATCTAGAAGCCCCATCGAACCTGCGGCGCTGGTCCGTACAGGATCTCATCGTGCACGTCAGCTGTGTGTGCGACGCGATCAACGCAGCCACTGCAGCGAGCCCTAGTTGGCGATAGGACCGGTATTTTCGGTGCAGAATGGCAGTCGCGGGAGCTTGCGATTCGGGCGCAGCCCCGAGACAGCTGGTGTGAGCTGCAGCGGAGCTCAGTGCGCCACATCGTTGAACGGGTCCAGAAGCTAAGCCTTTCGCAGCTCGAAGCGTGCACGTTTCCACACACCATGGGAGAACGGTCCATACGCTGGTACTGCAGTCAGTTGTTGTCTGAAGTGGCCTTCCATCGCTGGGACCTGAACCGGTCTCTGGGAAATACCGGTCCGCTAGAAAACGCGCTTGCGGAGCAGTTGTTGCCATTTATGCTCGACGAGCATGAAGGGCTCTTCGCTCGTAGACGCTCCACTGGCGCAGATCAGAGCTTTATCGTCGGTACCCCTATGGATGCGTACTGGACGCTCGCGGTGACTGAGCGTGGCACTACTATTTCAGCAGGCCGTCACGGAAACAACCCGTTGATCGTAGCAGAGCCAGGCTGGCTCGCACTGGCGCTGTTTAGTCGGCTACGGATTGACGCCGCCTCGTTTTCCATCACTGGACCGGCCGATCTGCCGGATACGTTTGCCGCGGTATTCGGTCCCCGAACCTGACGCGGCATATGGAGCACGGAGAGCGATACACGCGCGACTCCGCACTCCTGGAAGTTTCCTACATAGATTGCGCCACCGATATCGCCGTGCTAGAGCGCCCACACCGTCAAATCTGATTACGGCCCGGCGATCCCGGCGACGACCGCACGGAGCGGGCAGAGTCACCCCATAAGGGCGACCACATAGCGATCGTGCGCCGGGGGCGCTAGAGATCAGCCTTGCTGAGCGTGGTCAGGAAGTCCAAGTTGCTCGGGGTTTTGGATAGACGATTCAAGAGCAGGTCAATGCTGTTGGCATCGCCGATCTGGGCCAGCATGCGACGCATCGTCCAGACCATGCGCAGCGTGGTGTCGTCCAGCAGAAGCTCCTCTCGCCGCGTACCTGAGCGGAGAACATCGAGCGCTGGGAAAATTCGTCGCTCGGCGAGCTTTCGATCGAGAATGAGCTCGGCGTTGCCCGTGCCCTTGAACTCCTCATAGATGACATCGTCCATTCGGGAGCCCGTGTCTACGAGCGCGGTGGCTAGGATAGTGAGGGAGCCGGAGTCCTCCAGCTTACGAGCCGCGCCAAAAAATCGCTTGGGTGGATAGAGAGCGACAGGGTCAATACCGCCTGACAATGTGCGACCGCTCGGAGGAACCGCGAGGTTGTAGGCGCGCGTCAGTCTCGTAATGGAGTCGAGCACAATGCAGACGTCCCGACCGCCTTCCACCAACCGTTTGGCGCGGTTGAGTGCCATTTCAGCGACGGTCGTGTGATCCTCCACCGGCTCATCGAAGGTGCTGGCAACAACTTCCGCATCCACAGATCGACGGAAATCGGTGACCTCTTCAGGCCGCTCACCCACTAACACGGCCATGATGTGCACTTCGGGATGATTGGCAGTGATGCCGTTGGCAATCTGCTTCAAAATGGTCGTCTTACCAGCCTTTGGCGGTGAGACGATTAGACCGCGCTGGCCCTTACCGATCGGTGACACCAGGTCGATGAGGCGCTGGGTCACGTTCTTGGGGTCGGACTCGAGCTTCAGCTGCTCCTGCGGAAAGATCGGCGTGAGCGCATCGAAATGCGGCCGCTGACGAGCCACATCCGGGCTCATGTCATTGACCAGCTCCACACGTAGCAGGCCGAAGTACTTCTCCGAGTCCTTGGGCGGGCGAACGTGGCCTGTGACGAAGTCGCCGGTTCGCAGTCCAAAGCGACGGATCTGCGACTGAGAGACATACACGTCAGACGAGCCCGGTAGGAATCGCTGCTGACGCAGGAAGCCGTATCCGTCCTCTACGACGTCGAGAACACCTGACGCCGCGACATCACCCTTGCCATCACCCTGAGACTGAAGGAGCCGGTAGACAAGCTCTGGCTTCTTGAGGTTCGCGGCATTCGAGATACCGGCCTCACGGGCGATCTCTGTGAGCTCATCGCGGCTCTTGGATTCGAGTTCTGTTATGTTCACCGAGCGGACTCCGAGTGAAGGGGTGTGGTGGCGGAGCGAGGGAGCTTATCCCTGGTTGCTCACGGGGCGTGCGTCGTCTCTGCGCGACACGTGCGGCGATCGAATCAAATTCTTTTGAAACGAAACACTCGAAAGTGGAGCAGCGCGATTCGCGGTTCCGAAGAGAGGAAGAAACGCTCAGGAAGGCACAGCGTGGACCGGGCCGGATGGCCGCCAGATGTGCGATGCCGAATTATAACAACGGAAGTGACTGCGCCGTCAATAGCAATCGCCGATGGAGATTACTTGACCCACGCGCGTTCAAGACCGCTGCTGCGCTTCTCATGTTCATCAACGCATCACGGCTCACCTGCGGGATCGATTGGAGCCGGGCGCTCGCGATTCAGACGAACGGCACTGTAGGCGTATTCACTTGTAACCGCGCGGGGCGTCATTCAGCCGAGACGGGCGACTGGACGACAGCCTCAATTGCGCTGGCATATGTATTCGCTACACTGCGGATGGTTTGCTCCGCCTCCGATGCAGCGCCGGCGAGTAGCTTGAGCACGATGCCGCCGCCTCCCGGCAGCACAGCGGCGGACGCGCATTGCTCGCCACGCTCGCTGGGAACATCGATCGAATCGAGCAGGTCTTCCGAGCTCACGATGTTAGTTACCGCGATGAGCGTGCCGATTGCCGCTACGCCGCCTGCAAGAATTCCCGTTGCATCCAACGAGCGTTCTAGCGGATTCAACCGATATGACTCGATGTACAGCTCAGGACCAGACGGCCGCCGAACGGTCAAGTTCAAGGTGAGCGAGCGGAACTCCAATCGCTCTCCGGATTGGACCCGCCCTAAGCTAAGCACGTCTCCATAAATCGCCGTACCTCCATGCGCCACGATGAGCTCAACGCATTGATCGAGGCACGAGGTACGAAACGGGATTAGTGACCTGGGCAGATACTCCAGCACCCCGGCATCTCCCACAGCGAGCTTGAGGGTCTGTTCGGCATGCCCGCCTGACATGGCAAACACCTTGGTAGCTGCCTGTGTCGTGACCTGCGCTCGTGCGCCGGGCGCCACGCGTACGTCGACCATGTGTCGATCGCCGGCCAGCAGTCCTGCCGTCGGATTGGCCAGGATGACGTGCGCCATGTCCGGTCGACGCTCATCAGAATATAGCGCCCGTTGAACGGTGAGCGGGCTGCGGGTTCGAAGCTCGGTCAGCCGCGTACGTCCGTCGCGAGGTTCGAAACGAAGCTCCGCGAGGCCGTGCTGCGATGAGTGAAGCTCAGGCGGCGCGGCAGTTGGAGTCGCGGTCACGCCTGCACATGATGATGTGAGACGGTTTCGATGATTCGCGCCAGGACTGCATCGAGACCTTCACCTGTGCGGCAGTTCGTGAACAGGAACGGCTTCCCGTCGCGGACAAGCTCGGCATCACGTCGCATGACTTCGAGGTCGGCCCCCACGTGAGGGGCCAGGTCCGTCTTGTTGATCACCAACAAATCGGTCTCAGTGATACCCTGGCCGCGCTTTCGAGGATCTTGTCACCGGCGGCCACATCGATCACGTAGAGCTGATAGTCGGCCAGCGCGGGACTGAAGGTGAGCGTCAGATTGTCGCCGCCGCTCTCGATCAGGATGAGATCGGCATCCGGATAGGCCTGCTCCAGCTCCTCTGCCGCCAGCAGATTGAGGCCGGGGTCCTCACGCACCGCCGTGTGAGGACAAGTGCCTGTCTCCACACCACGAATTCGTGCGGAGTCGAGCACGCCTGCGAGTGTTCGTGTGACGTGATTGGCATCCTCACGAGTGAAGATGTCATTGGTGATCACCAGGGGCTGAAGACCCTCATCGAGCAGGCGAGGGACAAGGGCTTCGATGAGCGCGGTCTTGCCCGAGCCAACGGGGCCGCCTACACCGATGCGGGGAACAGGGCCGTGTGCTGGTGGCTCGCGAACGAATCTTCGTGGACGTGCGTCACTCTACTCCACACTTCACTCGATTGTTGAAACGCAGCGAGTGAGGCGAATGCTTATGGTTGGCGGCCTGTCTAATCATAGCCACGCTCACAATGAGACTTTGGACCGCGGCGGCCTTCGCCGCTTTTCCCGAGGCTGGAAGCCGCTCCACAGCATCGCTCTGCTCGGAAGGGAAAGCGCAAAGACCGCCGTAGTCCAAAGTGGGCGGGCTTTCGCTAGAAAGGGGCTTGCAAACCATGATCAGCTCGCAAACATCCGCAAATCGTCGTGTACGTGTCCCATTGACGCGATATCCAGCTCGGGGGTGAACGCGGTCATAGCCCGCCATGGGCGAGCATGCACCGATTCCAGGTCGTCCTGAATAGCGCCCTGCACGCGAAACATCAAGCCCTGACAGTCCGTATTGCTGATTGGCAGCAATCGAATTGCCGCACTGACCACCCCAGTAGCGTATCCATGGACATACCCGGCCAGAGCAAGATCAACACCGATATCCAATGCACTAGTGACCGCTCCTAACACCACCGCGCCGGTTCCAGGAGCCATCCGCTGCAAAACCCGACTACGATACGCGCCAAGTATCCTATCGTCGGAGAAGGCGACGGATTCCGCGAGCAGCCGCCGGCCGTGCTGCTGGGATGCTACCCGCAGCTCTGGCGCGATCTTCATCAGGACCAGCCGCCGGTCGATGCCGACGAGCTCGTCCAGAGCTCCCGCCTGGTGAGCCCGGTGAGCATTGACGAGCGCCACACAGTCGGACGGAATGACCGCGTGTGTCAACGTCGATAAGCTGATTTGCTCAAGGTCTGCCAGCGTCTTGACCCGACCGCGTCGCACCATACCTTCCAGTCCCAACGAGTGTGCAAACATCCCGGTTGGAAAGAACGAGTCGGTGAGCTGAAGCAACGCTAGAAGGCTTGTGGACGATGGGCGGCCTTCACTCATACGAGGAAGAACTTCTGGGCCAGGCTCAGGCGAGTGGCGGGCGGCACCGTTGCAAGCTCGCCGTCCACGCGCACCTCGTAGGTATCGGCGTTCACATCAATACGTGGAGTTCGATCGTTGCGGACCATGTCGCGCTTAGAAATGGATCGGCAGTTCCTGACCGGCTCGATAATGCGTCGCAAGCCGAGTTGGTCCTGTACACCGATCTCGTAGCCTGCCTGGGACAGGAAGGTCACGGAAGTGCGGCTCAATGCAGGACCGAGCGCCCCGAATTGCGGCCGGTAGAACTGCGGCTCGCACGTCGGCACCGATGCGTTTGGATCCCCCATGACGGCCCAGTTGATCATGCCGCCTTTGATGACCATTTTCGGCTTGGCACCAAACGAGCCAACGGGCCAGAGAACGATGTCCGCCAGCTTGCCCGGCTCCAGCGAGCCGACCATGTGGCCGATTCCGTGTGTCACGGCAGGGTTGATCGTCAGCTTGGCCAGGTAGCGCAATACTCGGAAGTTGTCATGCTCGGCCGCGTCCTCCTGGAGCTTCCCCTTCATCTGACGCATCTTGTCCGCCGTCTGGAAGAGACGCGTGAACGTCTCGCCCACACGCCCCATCGCCTGTGAGTCGGACGAGTACATGCTGATCACGCCCAGATCGTGTAGCACATCCTCTGCCGCCATGGTCTCAGGACGAATCCGGCTCTCCGCGAACGCGACGTCCTCAGCCACGCCGGGATTCAGATGGTGGCAGACCATCAACATGTCCATGTGCTCCGCGAGCGTATTGACCGTGTACGGCCGCGTCGGATTGGTCGAAGACGGCAGCACGTTGAGCTCCGCCGCGATCTTGATAATGTCCGGCGCATGGCCACCGCCGGCGCCCTCAGTGTGAAAGGTGTGGATGGTGCGACCAGCGATAGCGGCGATGGTGTCATCGACGTAGCCAGCCTCGTTCAGCGTATCCGTGTGGATCGCCACCTGAACGTCGAGCTGATCGGCGACGCTGAGACAAGTATCTATCGCCGCCGGCGTGGTGCCCCAGTCCTCGTGCAGCTTGAGCCCACACACGCCAGCGCGCACTTGCTCGATGAGCGGCGCGGCGGCGCTAGCGTTGCCTTTGCCAAGAAGGCCCCAGTTCACCGGCAGCGACTCAGCAGCCTCTAGCATCCGGGCAATGTTCCAGGGTCCGGGGGTGCAGGTGGTGGCCCGCGTGCCATCTGCCGGCCCCGTTCCACCGCCAATCAGCGTCGTGATCCCGTTGGACAGCGCATCGTAGACCTGATGCGGCGTGATCATGTGGATGTGCGTATCGATGCCGCCGGGTGTGGCGATCAGATGCTCGCCAGCGATGACCTCTGTGCCGGGTCCTACCACCATATCTGGGTCGATCCCGTCCATAATCCCGGGATTGCCGGCGTTGCCAACACCAACGATGCGACCGTCCTTGATTCCTATGTCGGCCTTGAGGATCCCCAGCACCGGGTCCATCACGATGGCATTGGTGATCACCAGATCCAACGCACCGTCCGCGTTAGTCACGCTCGACGACTGGCCCATCCCGTCTCGCGCCGTCTTGCCGCCACCGAAAACTAGCTCATCGCCGTGCGTCAAGCAGGTCACGCTCCACCTGACAGATCAGCTCGGTGTCCGCAAGGCGAAATCCATCGCCCGCTGTCGGACCATAGAGCTCGGCGTAGTGTTGTCGACTGATCTCGGCCATTAGCTCCCGCCCTCCACCGGCACATCGGAAAATCCGCGCTCGCGAGCCAGGGCCGTCACACGATCTCGATCTTGCTCACTGGTGGTCGAACCTTGAGTTAGCCCATTGAGGCCTTCCACGTATCGTGTCCCGCCAAGCTCAACCAGCTCGACAGATTTCGAATCGCCCGGCTCAAAACGCACCGCCGTACCCGCGGGTATGTTCAGTCGCATGCCGAACGACGCCGACCCGATCGAACCGCAGGGCTCGGTTTACTTCAATGAAGTGGAAGTGCGATCCGACCTGAATGGCTCGATCGCCAGTATTCGCCACCGTGACGCTGACCGTGCGGCGGCCCGGATTGAGCTGGATGGGCTCAGAACCGACGATGTAGTTTGCAGTCTCAGACATCCCGCGGCTCAGACAATCGGTTCATGGCATGACACCAGCTTGGTTCCGTCCGTGAACGTCGCTTCAACCTGTACGAGTGGAATCAGCTCTGAGACGCCGTCCATGACCTCGGCGCGCGTCAAGACTTGCCGACCCAACGCCATGACTTCAGTCACGGACTTCCCGTCCCGTGCGCCCTCGAGCAGCGCCTCAGTGATGAGCGCAACCGATTCGGGGACATTGAGCTTGAGTCCGCGTGCGCGGCGCTTTCGAGCCAGGTCGGCAGCCACGTAAACGAGCAGTTTTTCCTGCTCGCGCGGCGTGAGCATCATGGTGAATCGTCCTCAGCTAGGAATTTGTGGTGCGAAGGGTAGCACGCGTTCAGCCGCGAGAGGACGGAGATGTCAAAGGTCAGAGGTCAAGGGGAGTCGTGGAGATCGGAGCCGTCCTTGACCTCTAACCTCTGACCTCTCCGTCCTCACACCGCCAGATACTCGTCGATCACTGCCTGATCCAGCGCCGCGGTTGCACCCTGCTCCACCACCGAGCCGCGATCTAGGACGACGTACTCATCGCACGTTGCTACTGCGAAGTCGACGAACTGCTCGACAAGGAGCAGCGCAATGCCGCGTCGGTGAAGCTGGACGAGCACTTCCTCGATGAGCTGGACGATGGATGGCTGGATACCTTCCGTCGGCTCATCGAGCAGAAGCAAGCGCGGCTTGCTGACGAGCGCCCGCGCAATTGCGAGCTGCTGTTGCTGGCCGCCGCTCAGCGTTCCCGCGACACGCTGACGCATGTCACGCAGCACGGGAAACAGCTCGTAGACCTCTTCCAGGCTCTCTTGATGCTCGGCCGAACTCAGCTTAGAACGCGATTCGAAACCCATCAGAATGTTCTCGAACACTGACAAGTGCGGAAAGATTCCTCGCCCTTGGGGCACGTATCCGATTCCCAGACGGGCTCGTTCTTCTGGGCGCTTGGTGGTGATGTCATGGCCATCGACGACCATGTGTCCTGAGCGAACCTTGACAAGCCCCATGATGCTCTTGATCAGCGTCGTCTTCCCAACGCCGTTGCGCCCAATGAGACATACCGCGTGCCCCGCGGGAATCTCCAGCGACACATCCCTCAGGACACGGCTTTCACCGTAGCCCGCGCGGATGCCTTCTATAGATAGAAGCGGCTGAGCCATGATCTCCTCATCGCGCAAAGTCAAATTGATCACGCGGCTTTGCGCTGGTTGTGACCGAGATACGCGTCGATGACACGCGGGTCAGCTTGAACCTCTTCCAGCGAACCCTCGCTGAGTACCGAGCCGAGGTGTAGCACGGTCACGATGCTGGCAAGCTGCCGCACGAACGCCATGTCATGCTCCACGATCAAGAGCGTCCGATCAGGATGCGCCGCCAGTACGCGGCGGAACAGCTCCGCGGTACGCTCGCGCTCGCCTCCACTCATGCCCGCCACCGGCTCATCGAGAAGGAGCAGCCGCGGATCCTGAACTAGCAGCATGGCGATCTCCAGCCACTGTTTCTCACCATGAGACAGAATGCCAGCGCGCGTCGTGGAGCGATTCCATAGCCCGGAAAGCTCCAGAGTCTCGGCAATACGATCGCTCTGTTCGCTGGGCATCTTCTTGAGCGCTGCGAATAGGCCCGTCTTGGCCCCAACCACCACTTCCATGTTCTGCCAGACCGTCAGACTGGGGAAGATCGTGGGAGTCTGAAATTTTCGACCGATCCCCATTCGTGCAATCTCATGCTCCTGGTGACCGAGCAGCTTGCGGCCCTCGAATTCCACCGAGCCTCCAGTTGGCTTGGTTCGCCCGGTAATGATGTCCAGCAAGGTGGTCTTGCCCGCGCCGTTTGGACCAATGATGAAACGCAGCTCGCCGCGCTCCAGCGTCAACGAGAGCTTGTCCAGCACTGTCAGTCCATCGAAGCTAACGGACAGCTCTCGAAGCTCGAGTCGAGGATTGATCATGACTGAACCTCCGCGGCGCGATGGATTGGCGCCGGGCCGACTTCTGGAGTGGGTACCAGCTCAATCTGCGAGCGCGGCGATGTGAACCGATGGAACAACTGGACTACCGCGCCCACCAGGCCCTGCGGGAACAAGACCACGGCCCCAATGAAGAGCGCACCCAGGAAATACTGCCAGATATCGGGGAACGACTCGCTCAATCCGCTCTTCGCAGCGTTGACCAGCAAGGCGCCGACAATCGGACCAACCAGTGTGGCCCGTCCACCCACGGCCACCCAAATCACCATTTCAATAGAGGGAACGATGCCCATGTTCGCCGGGGAGATGATCCCAACCTGGGCCACGAAGAGCGCTCCCGCAACGCCGGCAATCGCCGCCGAAAGCATGAAGACTCCGAGTTTCACGTGGGCGAGGTCATATCCGAAGAACCGCAAACGGTCCTCGTTGTCGCGACTACTGATGAGCACCCTCCCCGCTCTCGAGGCCGTGAACCACCGAAGCGCGCCATAGGTCAACGCCAGCGCAACCACGGTTACGCAGAAGAGACCATATTGCACTGCTGGATCGGTCAACGGCAGACCGAACAGCGTGCTGAAGTTGGTCAGCCCATTGGTGCCGCCTGTGAAGGGCTGCTGTCCCACAAACAGGAGCGTGGCGATAAGCGCCAGCGCCTGAGTGATGATCGAGAAGTAAACGCCCTGAACACGCCCGCGGAACACCAGCAAGCCTAGCACCGCGGCCAGCGCCGCGGGGAGCACAAGAACCATGAGAAGTGCAAACCAGTGTTGCCCGAAGGGTGCCCAGAACCAGGGGAGCTCACGCAAGCCGCTCCAGCCCATGAAGTCCGGAAGACCGTCTTTGGCGGCCTCTAGCTTCATGTTCATCGCCAGCGCGTAGGCGCCCAGGCCAAAGAATACGCCGTGCCCCAGACTCAGCATGCCAGCGTAGCCCCAGGCGAGATCAATGGCCAATGCCACCATGGCGTACGTAAGGAACTTGGCCAGTAGGCCCATTCGAAAATCGGTAAGAAGCGCCGGCCCGCCGAAGATGAGCAGGGCGCTGATGGCGACGACCAGCGCCACCTCAATCGTGCTACGACGCGCGGACATTGCCTTCAGCATGCTAACGCGCCCCCGCTGGCTCGATGCGGGACCGAAGCGAGACGAGTCCTGACGGCTTCCAGCGTAAGAAGAGGATCACCAGCAGCAGCACCGCCGCCTTGCCCACATTCGCCGTACTGACGAATTCAAAGGTGGAGTTCACCAGGCCGATCGCGAGCGCCGCCAGGATAGTGCCTGGGAGCTGTCCTACTCCGC
Organism: uncultured Chloroflexia bacterium; assembly: GCA_963765765.1. Taxonomy (GTDB): domain Bacteria; phylum Chloroflexota; class UBA6077; order UBA6077; family JACCZL01; genus CAVXYC01. The sequence goes on from CAVXYC010000011.1 coordinate 43,390, forward strand.
CCAGAACCACGACCATGAACGCATCAACGATGTAGTACGTACCCAGCGCTGGACCGATTGGCCCGAGCAGCGTGAGCGCACAGCCGGCGATTCCCGCCAGCCCAGCCCCAAGACCAAAGGTGTTGGCGTCCACGGCGCGCGTGGTGACGCCCAGACAGGCCGCGATATCGCGATTCTGCATGACCGCGCGCATGCGCCGTCCCGCCGAGGATTTATGCAAGATACGTGTAGATGGCCGCGACGCACAGGGCGACCAGCAGCACGATAAATAGTCGCTTGTAGGTAAATACCACGCCCGGCATCAGATCCAGTCCGCCACTGAGCCAGGGTGGGCTGACCACCTGGACGTTGGGCGCACCAAAGATGCTTCGCGCCGCCTGCTGGAGCATGAGCGCAACGCCCCACGTGGCCAGCAATGTGTCCAACGGTCGTCCGTACAGGTAGCGGATGAGCGTCTGTTCCAGACCCATACCAAGCCCGGCAGACAGCACGAATGCCACGGGTAACGCCAGCAAGAAGCTCAATCCCATTGAGTCGCCTGTGGCGCCGCCCATCATGTTTTGGAGCACAAATGGTACGTACGCCCCAATCATGATGAATTCCCCATGGGCCATATTAATGACGCCCATGAGGCCAAATGAAAAAGCAAGTCCCAGCGCCACGAGCAAGAGAATGGAAGCCACGCTGAGCCCGTTGAACGCCTGGGATAAAACGATCTCCATTATCTCCGTCTCCCCGTTGGCCGAACGGCCAGTGAAGAGTCAAGAGTTTGGATGGCGCTTGGGGAAACCGATTCGATCTCCACAATCCCGGCTCTTCATTCTTGACTCTTCACTGGCGCGGCCTTACCGTCCCTTCTTCAGATCGGCTGCCCAGGAGTAGCCGTCCAGATACGGGTCGGGCTTGACCGGGCCGCCTGAATTCCAGACTTCGTCGAACTGACCGTCCGCTCGGACCTTGCCAATTCGGACCGTCTTCCAGACGTGCTGGTTCTTGTCATCTATTTTGACCGTGCCACCCGGGGCGTCGAACTCAAGGTTCTTGGCCGACTCTTTGACGGCGTCGACTTCAGTCGACTTGGCGGTCTCCACGGCCTTCTTCCAGAGATAGACTCCGAAATAGCCAGCCTCGATCGGATCGTCAGTCACGCGGTTCGCGCCGAACTTCTCCTTGTACGCGGCGACGAACTTGTCGTTGGCAGGCGTCTTGGTGGTCTCGAAGTAATTCCAGGCCGTGAGATGGCCCAGCATATTGTCCGCGCCAATGCCGCGCACTTCCTCTTCCGCCACAGAGACGGAAAGCGTTTGCATCTGAGCGGTGGTGATGCCCGCGTCCTTGAGCTGCTTGAAGAACGCGACGTTGCTATCGCCGTTCAGCGTGTTGAAGACCACCTGCGGATTCGCCGCCTTGATCTTGCTGATGACCGTCGAATAGTCGGTGTGGCCCAGCGGGGTGTATTCCTCACCTGCCAGCTCGCCACCTTCAGCCTTGAGCTGTGCCTTGATGATGTCGTTGGCCGTACGCGGGAAGACGTAGTCTGAGCCCAGGAGGTACATCTTCTTCATGTCGTTCTTGAGCAGGTAGTCCACCGCGGGGACGATCTGCTGATTCGTCGTTGCGCCCGTATAGAAGATGTTGGGCGACATCTCGAGGCCCTCGTACTGCACTGGGTAGAACAGCAGACCCTTGTTCTGCTCGAAGACTGGCAGTACCGCCTTGCGGCTTGCAGATGTCCAACAGCCAAAGACCACGGCGACCTTGTCGTTGGTGATCAGCTTTCTGGCCTTTTCCGCGAATGTCGGCCAGTCCGATGCGCCGTCCTCGATCACCGGAACCAGCTTCTTACCCATCACACCGCCGGCCGCGTTGATCTCGTCGATAGCGAGAAGGGTAGCGTCGCGGACAGACGTCTCACTGATGGCCATGGTGCCGCTCAGCGAGTGCAGAATGCCGACCTTAATCTCATCTCCGCCTGCGGCCGGTGCAGCAGCAGCCTTCTCGGCTGGCTTCGCGGCTTCCGCCGGCTTTGCAGTCGGGTTTGGTGCCGCCGCGGGCGCGCAGGCCACAAGCGCGGTGGCCACAATGGCCAGCAGGCTCAGCGCCGCGTATTGAAACCGAAACCGTTTCCGAGTCATCCCAGATCTTCCTCCTCATGTCCTTCGGTCGCTCCGCCCTAACGAGCTTCGGGCTCCGCAGCGTTTGTATGCAGCGACCGAATTGGGTGTGAGCAGGATATGGGCTCGGTTGCGGGCTGATCCTGGGTCCGGGAGCACGAAGAGGTTGGCTGTGTTTTTGTACACAGCGTACAAACCACATAGATATCTCGATTGTGCGCTGCGTCTCGGCAAATGACACAGGGAGGAGTAAATACTCAGTACATTGGGAGGGCTGGTCGTGATACGGTCACGTGCGGACGGCACGGGGCCTGCTCTGCGTAGATCAGAGTCAACATTTAGGGGATCTCTTGGGCGACTTCAACACACTCGGACTGAGCGAGCCAACGCTGCGCGCGTTGGCGGACATGGAATTCGAAGAGGCCACGCCGGTCCAAGAGCAATCGATTCCGCTGCTGCTGGCGGGGCGAGACGTAGTGGCGCAGGCTCTGACCGGGACTGGCAAGACGGCGGCGTTTGGCATCCCGATCGTGGAACGTGTCGAGGTCAGAGAAAAAACATCCTCAGGCCGTAGTCCTGACTCCTACACGCGAGCTAGCAATTCAGGTTACCGATCAGATCTGGGAAAATAGGTCGTCTGAAGGGCGTCTCGGCAGTCCCTATATATGGAGGGCAGCCGATTGGGCGGCAGCTCCAGACGCTGCAGCGTGGAGTACACGTCATCGTGGCCACTCCCGGTCGCCTACTCGATCACATGCGACGGGAGTCGGTGGATCTCTCGGCGGTCTGCACCATCGTGCTCGACGAGGCCGACCAGATGCTGGACATGGGCTTCATCGAGGACATAGAGCTGGTCCTCGGGGCGCTACCGTCAGATCGCCTGATGGCGCTGTTTTCCGCGACGATGCCCGATCAGATCGTCGAGCTGGCCCGCCGCCACATGCGCGAGCCGGAGATCACCCAGCTCAGTCGGCCTCGTGGTCTCACGGTGCCGGAGATCGATCAGGTCTATTACATCGTGCCGTTCCCTCGAAAGCTGGATGCATTGTGCCGCGTGCTGGACGCGCGTCAGCCGGTTCGCACCATGGTGTTCTGTGCGACCAAGCGTATGGTCGATGAGGTGGTCGAGGGGCTTCAGGCTCGCGGCTATCTTGCTGACGGCCTGCACGGAGACCACACCCAGGCCGCTCGTGAGAAGGTGCTGCGGACCTTCCGCTCGGGTCGAATCGAAGTACTCGTCGCTACGGACGTCGCGGCACGCGGGCTGGACATTCCCGAAGTGAGCCACGTTGTGAACTTCGACATTCCGCCCGACCCTGAGTATTACGTCCATCGCATCGGGCGGACAGGCCGACTTGGCCGAAGTGGCGAAGCCATAACCTTTGTGAATCCACGGCAGATGCGCGAGCTGAAGGTTATAGAGCGCGTGACCGGCGCTCACATTCGTCGTGAGGAAGTACCGACGGTCGCGGAAGTCGAGGAGCGCGAGTTTCAAGCCCTGGAAGAGCGTCTCCAGGCGAGCCTGGCCAGTGGATCCTGGGGGCGTTACCGTTCAATGATCGAGGAGCTCGCCGACGAGCACGACCCGATCGATCTGGCAGCTGCGGCACTAGCCATGGCGGTGGATCGAGGTTCGGCTGATCGACGGGCACCGCGGTGCCGAGGACCCAGAACGGATCCAGGCACCGCGGGAGTCGACGGACGCAGACCGAGCTTCCCCAGGACGAGCCGATTGAGCGGCCTGCCTGGCGACGAAATCGTCCCGCTGAGCCCGCCCGGAATGAGCGTCCCAAAAGGGCCTGGGGGCGAGGCGAGGAGGGACTTGATAGGCGGACAGGCGAGAGACCTGATAGGCGCACTGAGGTTGAAGCTGGCCCGCCGGTTCGGACAGAGCGTCGCCCCCGACGATCAGAAGCCGACGCCCCCGCGGAAGGAGCGCCGAAACGCGCCCGCGTGATCGCCCCAAGTTCCCGGGAAGCCGACGGGAAAGGGTCGCCCGCCCACTGGTGGCGGGGCCCGCAAGCCTCACCGCAAAGGCCCACCTCCAGCGGCCGCCGCGACAAGAAGCGGTAATTGCGAAACAGACCCACATCCCGCGAGGGACACCTCTGAGCGGGAAGACGGCGTGCGCAAGGCGTACGCCAAGGCTTCCAAATCAGCTCAGCAGTGGGTGGAGTCAGACGAGCTGGAGAACTATGCCCGCGCCCTTGAGCTCGCCGAACGACGGCATCGCTTGAAGTGACGTCAAACTTTCTGAGGACAAATGGGGTGCCCAAACGGTTGCCCTTTTCTTTTGACTGCGGCGGTGTTCGCTGCTGTCAAGCCGGCTGGAAGCCGAACGCGCTCAGCACTAAAAGCAGCGAAAACGGCGGCAGTCGAAAAAACTCTGCTCTCGATACCGAACCGACTTTATAGCGCGCTTTCGGCCCACCCCGTAACATCGGACGCTGCTCGCATTCACCAATTTGGAAGGTCCATTGTTTTCTAGATTCGTTCTCGCGCTACGCGCGGGGCTCACTCCCGCTCTGCTCTGCGCCGCGTTGCTCGTGACCGCCTGCTCGCCCGCCGCGCCCACCCCTACCGCGGCGCCGGGAAAGACCGATTCCGCGGCCACCGCCAAACCAGCCGCTTCTCCCGCTACGGCTTCGGCGGCCGCGTCACCGGCATCATCGCCGAGCGCGGCGAGCTCTTCTGCCCCGGTGGCAAATCGAGCCGCCGACGTTGCGTCCAAGCCGCTGGCCACGCTGCCAGACTTTCCCACCAAACCCATCGATATCGATCGTGCCGTACCTGCCTGGTGGTGCATTTCGATGCGCTTTGGCGGCAGATTGCGAATCCGCTCCAGCGCCAGCTCGGTCAGCCCGTGGTGGTGAAGAATGTTCCGAGCGGGGTACGCGCATCGGCGCTCGGCAGTTTCAGCAAACGCCTGCCGATGGTTACACCTTGATTTACCTCGGGGATACCAATCTCTACGCGAGCACGCTCGTAGAGCCTTGAGCGCTTTGACACGCAGAGCTGGGTCTGGGTGGCGGGCATCCGCCTTTCTGGCCGTTGTCAGTACCGGTAAAGACTCGCCGTTCAAAACGGCGCAGGACCTGGTAAATGCCGCGAAAGCCGGACAAGCGAATAAGGCTGCCCAACAATGGCCTGGGCGGCTATCTTGGAAGTCAAGTCCTCCTGGCCACCGCTCTGGGTGTGTCGAAAACGCGGTCCACGTGGGCGGATTTGGTGGGCCAGGCGACATGGCGCCATCGCTCATCAGGAACGAGACAGAGATCAGCCTCGGAACGCCGGTGACGTCATGGATCGGGTTCTTCCAGACGGGCGACTCGCGACTACTCTTCGTCCCTGAGCCCGACCGTAATGCGCTGATTCCTGATGTGCCGACAGCTCGTGAGCTGAATCTGCCCAACGTCAATGATCTAGAGGTACTGGGCACCAGCACAGATGGATTCGCTGTTGGGCCCGGTACCCCGCCGGACCGCGTGCAGCTTCTGCAGGAAGCCACCTTGCGTGCGATGCAGGACCCCGAGTTCCTGACCTGGGCGCGCGAAAGCGGCACAGCCGACGATCTGCTGCCCTTGCCCGGGCGGAGTTCAAGTCACGCAAGGCGGCCGAATACAGCACTTATTTCAAGTACGTGGGCCAGATCAAGAAGGCCGTAAGCTAAACGATCAGTGCTGGGCCGCGCAGGAAGCGGCCCAGCATTTGCCACAATTGCCCTTGAAGTGTGACTCCACATCGTCCCGATTCTCCGAGGGCCCGCGCGGAACTGAAGTACTACCGGCTGGCCACCGTGCGCGATGTGGACGGCGCCAGCTATCTCGAGACCTTCCTGGTATCAGCGGTCGCATCAATACTGCTGATTCGTCTCTACCTCGAGCTCACAGACTATCCGCAGATCGGCGGCGGCGGGCTGCACATTGCCCACGTGCTCTGGGGCGGCTTCCTCATGCTGCTCGCCCTGGTGCTATTGCTCGGATTTCTGGGCAAGCATGTCAAACGCGCCGCCGCCGTGGTAGGCGGAGTCGGCTTCGGCGCATTCATCGACGAGTTGGGGAAATTCATCACCAGCGACAACGACTACTTCTATCGTCCCACGGCCGCGCTCATCTACGTGATTTTCATTGGGCTGGTCTTGCTCTTTCGCTGGATCGAGCAGCGCCGACATCATTCGCGTCTAGAGCTCCTGGTGAATTCCGCTGACATGTTGAAAGAGGTCATCATCGATGGCGCGCGGAGCGATGAGATAATCCGAGCGCTAGCACTTCTAGAGCAAGTCGGCGAGGATACCGAGCTAACTCGTGCACTTCGGCAAGTGGTACTCAGCGCGGATCGTGCGCCTGATCACCCGCCATCCATCCCCACGCGAGCGGCACTTCGCATGCGCAGCCTGTACGAGCGACTGCTCGTACATCACTGGTTTCAGAGAGCGCTTCTGCTCATCTTTGTCGGCAATGCTGCGAGCGGTGTGGTCGTGGTGGGACTCGTACTTGTTCAAGGCTCAGACATGTTATTCAGCAGCGAGGTGCGCTCATTCACGGCCATGGGCCAGGCGAGCTCAGCAGCGATAGTCTGGAGCCTGGCCGTGGTCGGGACGTTGCGACTTCGCCATTCCAGACTAGCCGCCTTCGGATGGTTCAAACGCTCCGTACTCGCTACGATTTTCTTCGTCCAGGTATTCCTATTCATGCAAAACCAGCCAATCGCCCTTGCCGGTCTCCTTGCCAACCTGGTGCTTCTGGGGGGTGTCAATGCGCTTATTCGAGCCGAACGAATTCGACGTGCAGAACACGGTGATCTTACGGCAACGAGGTAGCACTGGTGAACGCGCAACGATGATATGCAACTCCCAACGCTCCAACGCCGTCTTACGAATACGAGGAGGACTCGTCTGATGACCATACCCGCGCAAGGAGCGGATTCAACCAGCGATGAGCTGGTGCTGCATCCACCCTCGCCAGTCGGCCCAGTAAGGCCCGAGCAAGTCGCCGCGGTCCGAGTTGACGACGCTACCGCTGAACAGATTTCCACCGCGGTCCGAACCTACGTGGAGTCGCTCACCTCACTGGAGGCGCAATCGCCCGAGTTCGAGCACAAAGTCACAGCGATCAGTCGTATGGGCAATGATGAGATTCGACGCTCATCCGAGGCATCAACCGATTTCTGGATCGGCCCACCACGCGCTCAAGGACGGGCCGCTCTCACAGGGCTCTGAGGTATCATCGGCACTCCTCTCACTTCGTCAACAAATAGAGAGTCTGGACCCGTCTCGTCACCTGGGCAACCGTCGAGGCATCTTCAGTCGACTTACTATGCGGGACGAGGTGGGAACATATTTCCGCAAGTACCAGTCAGCGCAATCGCAGATTGAGGCCATTGTCAATAGCCTGTACCGAGGCCAAGACGAGCTGCTACGCGATAACGCCGCGCTGGAGCAGGAGAAAGCGCATCTCTGGGAGATGAAGCGCCGCCTGGAACAGTATTCATACATGGCCGGGAAGCTTGACGAGGCGCTAGAAACTGAGGTCCAGCAGATCTCGATCGAAGACCCTCAGAAAGCACGCGCACTGAAAGAGGATGCCCTCTTCTACGTGCGTCAGAAACGTCAAGACTTACTCACACAGCTCTCGGTCACAGTGCAGGGTTACCTGGCACTGGACCTCATCCGAAGGAATAACCTGGAGCTGGTCAAGGGAGTAGAGCGGGCAACGACAACCACGGTCTCGGCCCTCCGCACAGCGGTCATCGCTGCGCTCGCCCTGGGAAACCAGCGCCTGGTGCTTGATCAGATCACCGCGCTCAACAGCACGACAGGCAACATCATTCAGTCCACCTCGGAGATGTTGCGACAACAATCGGCCGAGATTCAGAATCAGGCCGCCAGCTCTACAGTGGACGTCAAACAGCTGCAGTCAGCCTTCGACAACATCTATGCGACAATTGATGCAATCGACACCTTCAAGCTGTCGGCGCTGGACTCAATGAAGACGACGATCGACGCGCTCACCAAGGAGGTGGCGCGTGCCCAGACCCACGTGGAGCGAGCACGAGCATCCGAGCTGGCTCAGCTCCGGGCCGAAACGATGCAGCAGGAGCTTGTGTTGCCAGCTGAGAAGGGTGCCGCGTGACGGACTACGATAACAGTGCCCCATCCCGTGAGGGGGCGGCTTTCCCGGGAGCCCAACAGACCCTCCGACCGGGATATCTACGAAGAACCGCACCCCAGGGACGCGGCTCTGTTAGCGAGAGGTCATTAGACCATGTGGTTACTACTATTCCCACTCCTGCTCGTGACCATTGTGCTCTCGATGATCCTGGGCACAGCGGCAATATTCGTGACCGTAGCCAGGGATATGCCCGTCCTCCTGATCGCGCTAGGCGCCTGGATCGTATGGCGGGCTAATCGCCCAAGCTCACATCGCCGCGCGTATCGTTACGGGCATCGCCAATGGCGATACGAGGCGGATCAACGGCGACCCGAGGCTGGTCGCATCATCGAGCATGACACCGTAAAACCGCCCGCGGTCGGACCCGCCGCAGCGACCCCGATTCAGAGGCCGAGGGGGGAGCTGCCCATCGATGTGCAAGTGATGGTGGAGCAGATCACGCGCAAGGCGGATGTCCTACAGGGCTATGCAGATCGCTTTCCTCCCATGTCACAGGACTTGCACATCGTTCGGCAGACGGCGGCTGACTATCTCCCCAGAACGGTTAACGCATACCTGGCGTTACCGAGCGATGACGATCCGTTCGACATCACCACCAATGAGGAGGCGCTGCAGGAGCTTCGCAACCAGCTACGGTTGCTGGACGTGAAACTTGACGAGATCGCGCAGGATCTTCAGCGTCAGGACATGGATCGTCTTCTTGCGAACCGACGGTTCCTCGAAGAACGATTCCGTCCACGCGAATTAGAAGAGCCAGCAGGAAGCGGCAAAAGCTAGCAGAAGCTCCTGTGCTTCTGCCTTTGGCCTTTGGCCTTTGGGAGAGGGTTGGGTCGAGACGAGGGGATCTCCAGCGCCTCTCATCCTCGCTCCAGCCCTCTCCCAAAGGCCAAAGGCAGGAGCTTTAGCGCCGACCTAGCAGCGCTAGCAGCTTCGCCTGAGGGCTCGCATCGGGTCCCACGTCCAGGTTTTCCCCGAAGATACCCGCGCTACGCCATTGCTCGCTGATTAGCTCGGCGATCGGCAAGCAGGCCTGAACCAGATCCGCGTCAAGCGTTGCATCTTGCCCGCTGCCGACAGCAATGTCCCAGCCGTGAACAAGCGTATCCAGGAAGAGCTGCGACGCGTACTCCGACCCCGGAAAATCACCGAACGAAAGATGGCAAACGGCATCCATTGCTCCAGATGCCTCGGCCGCGGCGGCGGCCAGTGGAACCGAGCGCGCGTACGCAATAGCAGGGTCATTTCCGACGATGTCGCCGTCCAGCCTGTCTCCAACGTCCGCCATCGTCTTACCCTGGAAAATCTCCGCCGCCCAGAGATTCTCACCCACGATGTGATTTACTACATCGCGAACATTCCACTCCGTGCAGGGTGTAGCGGATGTCCACTGATCAGGACGCACGTTTGCAATGATTTGCTCGGTCCTGCGCATGGCCTGCGCATAAAGCTGCCCGGTCGTCATGCCGCCTCCTACTGCATCAGCCATAGAGTCCGCCTTTTCTGAGCTGCGCTCACCGCGACTCCATTGTAGTGCGCTTCCCATCAGCTCCCTCGCCCTTTGGGTGAGGGGGGCTGAATGGAGAGGGCCTCGGCAGGATCGGGGAGCCGGTTGCGTGGCCCAGGGCCTAGCGGATCGTTATGCTCATGCAGGACCACGAAGGACAATCATTTGGACCTACCCGTAATCCTCATCGTTGGCCATGACGCGTTGGTGCGGCGCGCCATGCAGCGAGATCTCGAACGGCAGTTTGCTAGCGACTATCAGGTGCGCTCAGTAAAATTTACCCGGTCGGCCTGGTCTCGACGTCATCCGCGAATGCGCCTTGCACGGGCAATGGGTGGCCATGCTGCTTGCCGACCAGCCTATGCCAGAGATGAGCGGCATCGCGTTTCTGGCCGAGTCGGCTCGATTAACTCCGAGAGCCAAACGAGTGTTGCTGGCTGCCTATGACGATACTCAGGCCGCGATCAGCGCGATCAACCAAGTGCGTCTGGACTACTATCTCCCGCGACCAACGGGCTCTCCCGACCAGAGCCATTACACCGCCATCGGGACCTCCTGGATGACCGGCACACAACCGCGCCGAGGGGGGGCACCGGAATTCGTGTCGTCGGTCATCGCTGCATCCGCCCGTTCCCATGAGATCAAAGATTATCTAGCGCGGAGCCTGGTTCCTTATGAATGGATGGACGTTGAGGCACAGGGGGACGCGCAGCATCTACCTTGGCGCTTCCCGGCACCAACCCGGCCCAGCTTCCACTGGTGCTCTTTCCCGATGGCGCGACACTGGTCCAGCCTGACGTTTCCAAACTCGCGCAACACCTGGGCCTTCGCACGCACGCCCAACGTCGTTTCTACGATCTCGTCATCGTCGGTGGCGAACCGGCCGGATTGGCCGCGGCAGTCTACGGTGCCCTGGAAGGGCTCCACACGCTACTGATTGAGCGCGAGGCTCCTGGCGGTCAGGCAGGAATGAGCGCACGCATCGAGAACTACCTGGGGTTCCCTTCATGTCTCAGCGGTGGCGAGCGGACCCGACACGCTGCTGCTCAAGCCAGTCGCTTCGGGGCCGAGATCCTGACTCCATGCGAGGTGGTTAGCGTCGAGCTGCACGGCGACTATCGGGTGATCCGTCTGTCCTCGGGCGAAGAGATCAACTGTCAGGCGCTGCTCATCGCCACAGGCATCTCTTATCGAAAGCTGGATGTACAGGGCGCCGATCGATTGTCCGGCGCGGGCGTGTATTACGGAACGGCCGTACCAGAGGCGCTGGAATCGCAGGGGCGGGACGTCTTCATCGTTGGCGGCGGCAACTCGGCCGGCCAGGCGGCTATGTATCTCTCCCAATATGCCCGCTCGGTGACGGTGCTCGTGCGCGGCGAGTCACTGGCTAGCAGCATGTCGCAGTATCTCATTGCCCAGATTGAGTCCACGGACCGCGTCACTGTGCGTGCGCGAACGAGCGTCATCGAGGTGCTGGGCGAGAGCCACATTGAGTCGCTACGTCTCCGATGCTCCGATCCCGCCATGGAGGAGACCATCCCAGGGGACGCACTCTTCATCTTTACAGGTGCTACGCCTCGAACCGATTGGGTAAAGGGGACGATCGAACGCGATGAGGATGGCTTCATTCTTCCCGGAGCGGACGTGATGCGCGACGGCAACCCACCACTCGGCTGGCCGCTGGAGCGCGATCCCTATTGGCTGAAAAGAGCACGAATACGGCCCCGGCGTCTTCGTCGCCGGTGATGTGCGTCATGGATCGGTCAAGCAGATCGCCTCAGCAGACCGGCGAAGGCGCCATGGCCGTACAGCTCATTCACGGCCACCTGGCCGTTCCATCGCCGCGGCGAGTGGGGTGGGCTGCTGCTCCTCGAGGAGCACATCGCTCTCCTGCGCTCATCATAAGTCTCGCGAACCTGGCCGATCGCGATCTCGAGCTTCTGGCAGAGCTAGCGAATCCCGTGGACGTACCGTGTGATCAGCTCATTATTGAAGAGGGTCGGGAAGGCGACACGCTTTACCTGGTGTTGGATGGGCAGCTCGAAGTCTTCACTAATCGCGACGGTCGTGATGTGCGGCTGACGCTCCTCACCCGCGGACAAATCGTTGGCGAAATGGCAGTGCTGCAGCAATCGCCGCGCACTGGCCTCTGTCCGAGCGGGCTGTGACGCTGGCCTGCTGGTGATCAGCCAGGCCGCGTTTCTACGAATGCTGATGAAGAATGCGAGCGCATTGCGTGAAGTCTTGCGCACCGTCACGTCTCGCGTACGCGAGACGGAGAACACGTTAACTCAGCAAGCACCATTCCCTCGTGGATAAGCTCCAAAGTACTCCCCCTGAGAGGTCTGCATCACGGCTAGTCCACTGAGAGAGGGCGTGCCCGGTAGCCACGGTGCCCCGGTGAATGCACACCGCCCCGACCTTCCGGCCGCCTTGGCCGAAGCACAGCGCATGATACGAACGGCCCGAAAAGGCTGTCAAGACGTAGCGAAATGAAGAATGCGGAATGAAGAATTAGGTCAGTAATTCCCTTGACCATTCTTAATTTTTAATTCTGCATTCTTCATACGTTCAATAGCGCTCCCAATGTGCGAAGTCAGTGATCGGTTTGCGCGCTCCGCCATCTGGCCGTGGGGGTCGTGCGCGACGAGCTTCCACGTCCGTGTGTCCGACGGCCACGACAGTTTTGGCACGCTTGTCTGAGGGGGATCCCGAGCAGCGATTTGGCATTGTCAGGGCCGTCGTTTTTCAGCGTGGCTACGGTCGAGCCGAGACCATGCGCTGCCGCGGCCAGACACAGCCGCTCCGCGAGCCGTCCTTCGTCAAATGCAACGTCATCGCTCGTGCTAACTATCAGGAACACTCACGCCAGCAGTTGCCGCGGGTTTGGCGCCCCAGTCGCCAAACTTCTCTCTGACCGAGGCATCATCCACCACGACCACTCCCAGGGCTGCCGATTCACTCCGCTCCCCGTCCAGCAACCGGCCTCGAGAATGTCCTCGATGACCGGCCTATCAATCTCCTCGGGCGTGTACTCCTTGATCGCCCGAAGCTTCGCTAGAAAGGTCGACTTCTCATTATTAGATAGCGCCATTGCTCCGCCCCCCACACTTCACTGAGCGCGCTCACGGCACACTTGTGATCAGTCTTCCCACGGTCCTTGCGGTGGCGACCGATCTGCGTCTGAAGATCTCCATGAGCCTGGTTGACAGTCCAGTGCTAGGCTGACGCACATCTCGACGTTCATGATTCAAAGGGTGGTAACCATGGCTGCACCGGCACCCGCGCTCACATCGTTCATCTCCGCGGACTCGCATGTGATGGAGCCGCACGATCTCTGGGAGACGCGATTGCCCGCCGCGCTACGAGACGCCGCACCACACTTTCCCGCGCCAAAGGTTGGCGAAGGATTCCAGGGGCAGACCCGGTGGGCATGACCCTCACGCCCGACTGGATGAGATGAGCGCGGATAACGTGAGCGTTGAAGTGCTCTACCCCACGCTCACGCTATCGCTGTTCGATCTGGACGATGCCGACCTTCCAAGAGGGCTGTTTCCGCGTATTCAACGACTGGCTGATCGACTACTGCCAGGTTTCGCCTGAGCGACTCGTCGGTCTAGCGGCCATCTCTGCCTACAACATTGAGCACGCCGTGGCGGAGCTCACGCGTTGCGCCCAGGTAGGCCTACGAGGTGCGCTCGTCTGGCAAGCGCCGCATCCGGATTTGCCGTTACCGGTCAGCATTACGAGCGGCTCTCGGACTGCAGCACAGGACTTGCGCATGCCGATCAGCATGCACATTCTCACGGGACACAGCTACCACAAAGGCGGTCTTGATCGCGGCGCAAGTCAGGTCAAGCGCGGGGGTCTAACACCCTTCCGTGGCGCGGTGAATCTGAAGATCGCGGACACGGGCCGGAGCCATCTTCGCCCTCGTCTATAGCGGCGGCTCTGGAGCGCTTTCCCGAGCTGAAGATCGTCAGCGTTGAGACGGAGATGGGCTGGCTGCCGTTCTACGAGCAGCAATGGGACTATTACTTCCACCGCTACGCCGCGGCTAACCCGCCCATCAGCGAGCCGCCCAGCACCTATCTCCGCCGGCAGGTCTACGCAACCTTTTTCAACGACCCTATGGGCGCTCGCCAGCTCACCTGGTGGGGTCAGGACACCAGCATGTGGTCCAACGACTTCCCCCACCCCAACACCACCTGGCCCAACTCCCAGGCCGTCATCACCCGAGCCTCGGCCACCTCCCCGACCCATGTGCAACGCAAAATCCTATGGGAGAATGCGGCGCGGTTATACAGGCTTAAGTCTTAATGATTCAGCGAAGGCGCAGAGAGACTAATGGGACAGCTGATGTGAACACATGACGACGGCCCGTATAACCGCGCGTGGACGGTTATCGATAGATCGTTACTTTCGCCTCCGTCCAATAAGTCACAGTTCCGTTCAACTGTAGAATGAATTCTAATAATCCCCCTCCGCACAGATTCCCGTTCCATCCGCGTCCTTGCCACCGAGGCGATCCGTGACCTGATCTCCAGCCGCTCGCTGGCAAGCGGTGACCGCATCCCCGGTGAGCAGAGTTTGGTGACACTCCTTGGAACGTCTCGCTCCACGGTGCGCGAAGCGCTCAAGTCGCTCGAGCATGAGGGCCTGCTTGTCAGTCGTCAGGGGGCTGGGACGTTTGTCGCCCAAACGGCACCCGTGACCTTGGATCTGACCGACCTGGATTTTCTCCGCCGCAGTACCAATGAGCTCCTGGCAGGTCGAGGACTGCGCGAAGAGTTTCCGTATGTCTACATCGGCGAGGGGATCGCCGATGCGACTACGGCAAAACATCTGGGAGTAGAGATTGGCTCCGCCATTGTCATAGCGAATCGAGTGCGCAAGGTCAATGGCGAGCCTATTGGTTTCTTCAGATCGGAGCTTACGAATTGTCCGGGGCTCCTCGAGAAGCTGCAGGAAGCACAGCCCGCATCGATTCGCGATTTCATCTCCAGGTTGCGCAATGTGCAAATCGATCACGCAGTGACAGAGATTCGAGCAGTGTCCGCCTCGTCAGAGCTCGCTCCCATTATCGGTGTACCCGGCGGTCACCCGGTACTCGAAGTACTGCAGATTCGACACGACGATTCCAACGTACCCATCTACCTCACACAAAGCCACTGGCGAACAGGCACTCATTACTTTCCGTCTCACGCATGAGTTCCAGGCCTAAGTTAAAAGCTTGCACCCGGTCCATAAGGCTGGTAAGTTAGGGCGCAACTTGTCAGACATCTGATAACTATCGAGGTGGGTACGATGGCGGACATTGGTGCATTACGACAGCAAGTAAGTCGAGAGCGACAACGTCCGGCCCGGTAACTCGGGAACCCGGCGACACGTGCTGCTTCTCCTGATTGTCACAATTCCCGGGGTCCTGTCCCTTGCAGCGTGCAGTCCACCCGCACCAGCTTCACCCACCGCGGCCAGCAAGCCAGCGGCCGCGGGCCGGCGCATCGCCCGTCGTAGCCGCAAGCCCCGCGGGCTCAGCTGCCGCTCCATCGGCCCTTCACCGGCGGCAAGCCCTGCGGAATCTTCACGGTCGGATTCCGGCAGCCGCCACCCAGCCGACTGGCAGAGTGGACCAGTCGCTCGCGAACATCTGGCAGGGGAAGACGCTCACCATCGTTGCAGGTGAGGCGGCCGGAAGTGCGAACGACACGACCGCGCGCATCATGGCACGGCATCTCGGTCGACATTTCCCCGGTGAGCCAACGATCATCGTCCAAAACTTGCCCCGGCGGGTCGCATCGCATTGCCATGAACTTTCTATACACCGCCAAGCCAGACGGTCTCGCCATCGGCATCGTCGATCTCAACGTCCCCTTCTACCAGCTCTCCGGTGAGGGTGCTGAGCAGGGCGTTCGCTACGACGTCAACAAGATGCACTGGCTGGGCAGCCCCACGGTGCTGATTCAACCGCTGGCCGCGCACCAGCGAGCGGGCGCAACGCCTTCCGACCTGAGCTCACTGGCAACACGAGAAGTAAAGATGGCCAACACGTCCGCTGGCGATTCCCCGCACGTGATTCAGGCAGTACTGAATGGCGTTTTCGGTTGGAAGCTCAAGCCGATCTTTGGCTACCAGGGCACCCAGAACCGGGAGCTTGGCGTGATGCGGGGTGAAGTGGATGGCATGGTGAGCACCTGGGACAGCTTCCGCCGAACCATGGGCGATGAATTCAAAGCCAAGAACATGCTCCCCCTCCTGGCCATCGGCGACCTGGGAAACGATCCGCTCCTCGACGGCGTCTCGACGCTAGACAAGCTGGTGGCAACCAAGACCGCGGAGGACAAGGCCCTGGTGGATCTGGCCGTTCGGCGCTATGACTGGGGTCGACCAATGGTGGCGCCACCCGACACCCCAGCAAACGTGGTGGCTACGATCCGTGCGGCTGTCAGCCTTACCTTCGCCGACCCGAGCTTCCTGGCGGACGCTCAACAGATCGAGCTTGAGGTGATTCCGGTTTCCGGTGATCGGGTCCAGGAGCTTATGACCAGCTTCATGAAGACACCAAAACCTGTGCTGGACCGCATGCAGTCGCTCATCGATGCGGAGGCAGGTAATTGACCGTTGAGCCCGCGCAGATGACCGCCACAGAGCAGCTCGCTGAGTATGTTGCAAACCTGCGGTACGAGGATCTTCCAGCACACGTGATCGAGATGGCCAAGCTGAGCATTCGCGACATCGTAAGTGTGGCGCTGTTTGCAAGCGATCTCGACTGGACGATGATGGCGGCGGCTATGGCACGCGAAGCCGAATGCGCCCCGGTGGCCAGCGTCTGGGGCCACGGCTGGAAGACCTCGGCTCCTTACGCAGCGCTGGTCAACGGGACCGCCGCTCACGGCATTGAGATGGACGACCGCAGCCATAACCTGGAGATTCACAATGGTGCTGCCACCGTTTCCGCAGCCATCGCCATGGCCGAGCGGTGCGGCAGAAGCGGGCGCGACATCATCCTTGGCGTGGTCTGCGGTTATGAGGTCGCCTTCCGCGTAGCGCGGGCAACTCGAGGCGGCATCTGGCCGCGCTTCTATTCCGATGGAATCAGGAGCTTCTGGGGCGCCGCCGCTGCGGCGGGTAAGCTGCTCGAGCTCGACAAAAAGGGCATGGTCTATACCTTCGGTATCACCGGTAGCATGGCTTCCGGCCTGATGGAAGACACGCTCGATCCATTTGGCACGATGGTCAAACGACTCCAGGGCGGCGGATGGCAGGGCTATTCCGGCGTCACGGCCGCGCTCCTGGCGCAACAAGGGCTCACGGCGCCGCGCGCCATGATTGATGGCGAGGATGGGTTCTGCAATTCCTTTTGCACCGTCAAGGAGCCCGATCTCGAGCTTCTCACGAGAGACCTCGGGGAAGACTTCGAGATGCTCCACTGGGAGACAAAGCCTTACGCCACCCGCGGCGCTTACCACAGTGCCATCGACGCAGTGAAAGAGCTGCGCGCGGAGCACGGCGTTCAAGCGGAGCAGGTTGAGCGCATCGTCATGGGTGCGTCCAGCCGAATTGCCGGGAATTCGAACGTCGGGAAGCCTGATTCGGTGATGGCGGCGCAGTACAACTTGCCCTTCGTCATCTCCGCGGCCTTTCGCCACGATCTAGCCAACCCCGCCATCTGGAACGAGCAGCACTCTTCAGGATGCCCGCATCTGGGACACGTGGAATCGAGCGTCGGTGGAAGTCGACCCGGAGATCGACGCGATCTACAAGCAGACTGGAACCAACGCGGGTATCCGTGTGACGGCTCAGCTCACGTCCGGTCAGACCATTAGCGTGTGGCGAAAACACGCCAAAGGCACACCGGAGAATCCGATGACACGAGCGGACCTGGACTCCAAGTTCACGCTCCTTGCAGCTCACGCGCTCGGAGATGAAGGTGCCGCCCGACTCGGATCCACTCTGGACCATCTCGAGGACGCGCCGGCGCCATTTGATCTCACCACCCTGACCACGCGCTCCGCGTAATCGCGACGGGGCTGACAAGGACTAGCTATGAGAGAAACAGAGCAGCTCGTTACCTGGGTTGATCAACTCACCTACGCGGACCTGCCTGAGCCGGTGGTCGACATGGCCAAGGCATGCATTCGCGATGCAGTGGGTGTTGGCTTGTTCGCGAGCAGCCTTGAATGGACCCAGATGGTGGCCGCGATGGCTCGCGAGGCCGACTGTGCGCCAGTTGCTAGCGTCTGGGGCTGCGATTGGAAAACCTCGGCGCCATACGCCGCGATGATCAATGGCACCGGGGTCCACGGAATCGAGATGGATGATCGCAGTCACAACCTGGAGATTCACAACGGCGCTGCGACCGTTCCGGCGGCCCTGGCACTGGCCGAGAAATCGGGTAAGAGTGGCCAGGATCTCATCGTTGCGGTCGTGTGCGGTTTCGAGGTGGCGTTCAGGCTGGCTCGCGCCACCCAGGCCCGGATCGAGAACTTTTACTGGAGCAGCGTCCGCAGCGTGTTTGGATCGGCAGCGGCTTCAGGCAAGGTGATCGGGCTCGACCATAAGGGCTTGCTGAACACGCTTGGTATCACGGGCAGCCTGGCTTCGGGCCTGCACGAGCACGTCCACGATCCACGCGGGACCATGGTGAAACGACTCCAGGGGGGAGGATGGCCGGCGCAATCAGGAGCGACCGCAGCGCTTCTTGCCGAGAAGGGCATGACGGCGCCGTCCACGATCCTGGAGGGCAAACTGGGTGTCTGCCAATCCTTCTGCACCAAAGGTGAGCCCGATATCCAAGCGCTCGTTCGAGGGCTAGGCGAGGGATTCGAGATCGAGCACTGGGAGACCAAACCATACGCAACATGGGGCAGCGCGGCCGGCATCCTTGACGCCCTTTCACAGGCACGTGAAGAAGCCGGTGTCTCGCCAGACGAGGTGACGCGCATCTCAGTTGGCTGCTCGAACAAGAGCATGACAAACGCACGCCGCCCGTGGCCGCAATCGGTCCTGTCGGCGCAGGCGAATATGCCATTCGTCGTGGCCGCCAGCTTCTACTACGATATGGGCGACCCGGGCATCTGGAGCGAGGAGATCCTGTCCGACGAGCGTATCCCAAGGCTCGCGGAGCGCTTCGAGACATTCATCGACGATGAGCTGGAGCGTCAGGCCGCCGAGACCAATGTCATCGGTGCGGGCAAGGTCGCGCTGACGCTGGCCGACGGGCGCACAATCAAGGCGTGGGTACCACATCCATCGGGAACGCCTGAAAACCCACTCACGGAGGAGCAGCTCACCCGGAAATTCCGGACCCTGAGCAGCCGCGCACTGCCGGATGCACAGATCGATGAGCTGCTGCGCTACATCAATACGCTCGACACGCACACGGGCCAGCTCGATTTGGCAGCGTCGCGGACATGAGCGGGTTCAGATCACAGGAGTCGGAACCATTCAACTCGGAGATCGCTACCATATGACCGATCGGAACACACAGCGCACATCATTGCGGGACCGTGCGCAGCGAAGTGCGGGCGGGATTCTGCTGATCGCATGCGTGGCTCTGGCCGCGTGCTCGAGTCCGGCCACGCCATCACCCACTACCAAGCCGTCGGCCCCGGCTGCTCCGGCAAACCCGGCAGCGCCGGCCGCCGCATCTCCGGCGGCGGCCAAGCCCGCTGCTTCACCGGCAGCCTCTCCAGCCGCCTCCCCCGCGGCGCAGGCGCCCGTCGTGCCGAAGCCGTCTGCGCCACCGGATCCGGCGCTGGCCAGTGTGTGGTCGGGCAAGGTGTTCACCATGGTCATCAGCGAGGCGCCGGGCGGCGCCGCTGATGCTACGGCGCGGCTGGTGGGCACCCATCTGGTGAAGCACCTTCCGGGCAACCCGACGTACGTTCCGCAGAACATGCCCGGTGCTAATAGCCGTATCGCGGCCAACTCCCTGTACACAGCTAAAGGGGACGGCTTGACCGTCGGGATGGTCAACTCCGGGGTCCCCCGCATTCCAGCTCGCTGGTGAGGGGGCCGAACAGGGGGTGCGCTACGACGTCACCAAGTTCGAGTGGATCGGGAGTCCCACGGTTCAGACGCAGGCGCTCGTGGTCCATCAGAAGGTCGGCGTCACAGTGCAGACGCTCGATCAGCTCAAGACCAAGACCGTGACATTAGCTGGGCAATCGCCGGGCGAGACAACCCAGATGGTGTCGGTGCTGCTCAACCATGCGCTGGGCTGGGAACTCAAGACCGTCTTTGGTTACCAGGGCCTCCCCGGGGCGCATCCTGGGCATCGATCGCGGCGAGGTGGACGGACTTGTGGCCACCTGGGACGGCGTACCATTGATCAAGGGCGACGACCTGCGCAACACGACACTCCTGCCCCTGTGATCGCCGGTAAACAGAAGGTCCACCCGCTCCCTGGCAGGCGTACCCAACGCAGAACGGCTTTTTGCCAACACCACACCCGAGACGCGAGAAATGCTGGCACTGGTGACACGGCCGTATGAATGGGCGCGACCGTTTCTGGCGCCTCCCGAAACGCCGGCCAACATCGTCGCCGGTTTGCGCGCCGCGTTCGACGCGACCATGGCAGATCCTGACTTCCAGGCCGAGGCCAGGTGCCTTCAGATCGACGTCCTGCCGGTCTCGGGCGAGCGGATGCAGACCGGGCATGGCCGAGTATCTGAAATCGTCGCGGGAAACCGTCGATAAGCTCCAGGCGCTGGTCGACGCGGATGCTCCCCAGTGATGTCCCGGCTCGACCGGGAGCTGTCGATGCCAATGAAAGAGACATCTCGTCTCGCGTCCTTCCTCGCAGATCTTCGCTACGAAGATCTGCCGCCGTATGTTTTTGTCCAGCTTGCCAAACCTGGCAATTCGAGACGCCATCGGCGTGGGCCTGTTCAGCACTCGCTTGCAGTGGTCGCAGATCGTCGCGGACTTTGCTCACGATATGGCGGGGGGAGGGTCGTCCCACTGTCTGGGGGCGACCGTGGCGGATGACGGCTCCGTACGCGGCCCTGGTGAACGCGACGGCCACGCACGGAATCGAGATGGACGATCGCAGCCACAACCTGCAGATCCACAACGGCGCGACCACTGTGCCCGCGGCCGTTTCTCCCCACCCAGCACGCCCTGGCGGGTCTGGACGCGACCTGATCCTGGCAGTGGTCTGTGGTTACGAAGCGGCCTACCGCGTGGCCCGAGCGTCGCAGCGTCGCATCGAGCGTTTCTACTGGGTGAGTAATCGGAACATCTGGGGTGCGTCGGCCGCAGCGGCGAAGGCGCTGAAACTGAGCCAGGGCGAATTCGTGTGTGCGTTCGGAATCGCTGGCGGCATGGCGTCGGGTCTGTGGGAATTCACCCACGATCAGGCGGGCATGATGTCCAAGCGACTCCAGGGCGGCGGCTGGCCTGCGTACTCCGGAGTAACGGCGGCACTTCTCGCACAGCGCGAATTTACCGGACCAGCCAGCATTCTGGAAGGTGAGAGCGGATTCTTACAGTCATTTTGCACCGCCGGAGACCCGACACTCAGGGACTGGCGCGGAATCTGGGTGAAGATTTCGAGATGCGCCACTGGGAGACCAAGGCCTATGCCACGCGCGGCGTCTTCAGCACGCCAGTAGAATGCGTCTATCGTTTGGTCGCAGAGCAGGGTGTTGAGCCGCGGAGCATCAGACGGTCCGCGCTGGAGTGTCGTGAAGGGCTGGTCCAGCACACGACTACCGGTCGGCCCCCGTCGCTGACGGCCGCTCAATACAACGTGCCCTTCGTCGTAGCAGCAGCCTTCTACTACGATCTCCAGGATCCGTCGATCTGGGACCAATCGATCCTGCAAGACGAGCGCGTCCTGGCGCTCTCCGAGCTTGTGGAGGTACAGCCAGATCCACAGGCATCCGACGAGTACGGTCCTCTGGGCTCACGCCTTACGGCGACGCTGGCGGATGGCCGAACCGTGAGCGTGCACGTGCGACACGACAAAGGGTCACCGGAAAACCCCATGACGGCGCATGACGTACATGCGAAGTTTGATGTGTTGAGCTCGGTACGCACTGCCCCGCGCCCAGGCAGATGCTCTAAGTCTATTCATCGACAAGCTCGATCGCGTCGACACACCGCTGGATTTGAGCGATCTGGCGGGACGGTCGACTCGCTGAAGGAGACCGAATACCATGAGAGAGACCCAGCAGCTCGCGGAGTACGTGTCTTCGCTGCAATACGAGGATTTACCGTCCGACGTGGTGATCACCGCCAAGAACGTCATCCGGGACATGGTGGGCGTCGGGTTATTTGCCAGCCGACTCCCCTGGACTGAGAAAGTGACCGACTTCGCCCAGGCCGCGGGTGGCCGAGGGAAGAGCACGGTCTGGGGTCGGGAGTGGCAGCTGACGGCGCCGTACGCCGCGTTAGCCAACGGCACAGCCGCCCACGGCATCGAGATGGATGAGCGGATCCACGGCCAGGACCTGCACAACGGCTCGTCGAGCGTCGCGGCCGGCATTGCCACTGCCGAGTATGCCGATGGGCAACGGGACGGGACCTGATTCTGGCAATCGCCTGCGGTTATGAGATCGCGTCCCGCGTCAGTCGAGCATCCGATCGGCAAGCGCGCCAGTTCTATCCCAGCAGTCTGTGGAACATCCTGGGATGCACCACGGCCGTGGGCCTGCTCCTTGGCCTGGATGCCGAAGGACTGCAGAACGCGCTGGGCATCGCCGGCGGCATGGCCTGCGGCCTCACCGAATACGATCACGACCCGCACGGGACCATGGTCAAGCGGCTCCAGGGTGGCGGCTGGCCCGCCCAGGCGGGCGTGACGGCCGCTATGCTGGCACAACGGGGTTTCACCGGCCCGATCGAGCATCATCGAGGGAGAGAACGGCATGCTGCGTTCGTTCTGCACCACCGGCGAGCGTACCACGGAAGGGCACTCACCGATCGGCTGGGCGAAACCTGGGAGATGCCGCTCTGGGAGACCAAGTGGTTCGCCGCCTGGGGCGGATCGCACAGCGGAATCGAGGCCGTCCTCACACTGCGCGAAGAGCACGACCTGACACCCGAGCAGATCGACTCGATCGAAGTTGGCATCAGCGAGAAGATCTATCCTAAGACTCAGAGGTCGGTGCCGCGCAGTATCCTAGCTGCCCAGCACAATCTGCCATTTATCATCGGCGCCGCATTCTATTACGACCTGCACGATCCACGAGTGTGGCAGGATAGCATTCTGGACGACGAACGAGTGCTAGCCATCGCCGCCCGTGTCAAAGCACATGTGGATCAGGAGATCAACGATATCGTCCTCGCCACCCGCGATCTCGGTGGCACCAAATTGACCATCGATCTATCCGACGGTCGCCAGGTGAGCACCTACGTGCGCTACACCAAGGGAACGCTGGACAATCCACTCTCACCTGCCGAGCTTGATGATAAGTTCCGCATGATGAGCGGCGCCGCCCTCGGCCCCCAGCAAGTTGATGCTCTCAGCGACCTGCTGACGAATCTCGAGCGCAGTGCCCGCCCGCTGGACATGAGCTTGGCGCTACGTCAGGGAGCGCTCGCATAGGAACCATCAGACGAACCGCTCCGATATCCAACCCGCCACATAGTCAAACGTTGTCTTCACGGTGTCTCCGTATTGCCCGGGGAACTCCTCGCAGGCCGCGCACGGGGTGATATTGTGTGAGGGCGCCTTCCACGAAGACGAGCCTCTTGTCCGTGCTGCCGGGGTGCTGGAAAAAGATCTCGCCCGGCACCATCCAGTAGTGGCCCGTCATGGCCATGAGCAACAATGGCACGTGCACGCCTTCCAGATTGGCCGGCGTGGACGTGTTGGACGAATTCCAATCGATGCCCTGGATGTCGTCTTCGGTGATGGCGTAACGGTCCGTAATTTACGTGAATTGGCGTTGCTGCTCAGCCAGGACTTTACGGAGTAGGCGATTGCTCCCGATGACCACGAGGGGATTCTGTGCGGCCGTCAAACTCGCCGCCCCGCCAGAGCTGGGCGTCACGCCAGGTACCCGGACGCTGTGCGGAACATCCACAATCGTTGACCCGTCCGAGCGAAGTATCGGATAAGCGTCCTTCGTGTGCGCGATCAGCCGTGGATCGAGCTGCCAGATGCGCGCCTGGCCGCGTGCGAGCGGAAAGGGCTCGTCATCCGGTAGACAGGCCCCGCCCCTGCCGAATAAGCTCCAGCCGTTCTTGAGCGCGCTGGGTCAGACGTTGCATCCGCTGCGCTTGCGCTCGCAGGTAACGATGCCGAAAGTCGTCACTGTACCGCGGGCCTGCGGGATTGTAACCGTTTCGGGGATCGAAGACGTCCAGCGTTGGATCGATTCGATTCGGGGCCTGCATCCTCGTCCACGACTGCCGTATCATGGCCGTGAGCGTGTTGGCAGCGTAGCCGTGATGCGCGTCCAACAGCACCAGGCCATCAGCGGGCGGCAGTCCGTCTAGATCGTCTCCGCCCCGCGCGAACCGGCCCTTCGACCCGCGCCGCCGCCACGCCATTCTCCGCCACGTTTTGATAGAAGGGCATGAGCTGACCGCCGCCGCTGTGGCCGATGAGTACTACCTGCTTGATTCCGGGGAGACCACGCAGATAGTCCACAGCAAGCTTCACATCCAGCGGCACCTGCTCCCAGATCATCGTCTCGCGGTTGGTATTGAAATAGCGCCCGTTTACGCCCATCGCCCGGAAACCGCGGCTCGCCAGCTCACTGCAACCGATATGGGTCATGTAGTTGGAGTTGGGATGCATGAACACCACTCCAACCGAGGTCTTCTGCCTGGCTCCGATCGGGGCTGTACAGTAGCCCCATGGTCTGTCCGCGAAGGCGTACGAAATCCAGGTTTAAGTGATCAGTCACCGGCCCGAATGACCTTGTTTTTCTCAACTACCACAATGCCATTGGGCGACATCGTGAAGCGCTTCTTGTCGAGCTCATGATCCAGGCCGACCCTGGCGCCATCTTCAACGATGACGTTCTTGTCCAGAATCGCGTTGCGGACTACGGCGCCGTAACCAACGCGGACGTTATCCAGCAGCACTGAGCCATCGACGCGCGCTCCGCGCTGGACTCGTACAAGCGGCGAAAGCACCGAGTTCTGCACGGTTCCGCCTGCCACGATGACACCGGCGCGGAGCAATGAGTCGTGCGCCTCACCCTGCTGTTGGTCCAGCACAAGTTTGGCCGGTGGGGCACTTGTGGGATGCCAGGTGTGGATGGGCCACTGTAGGTTATAGAGATTGAACGCCGGGACCCGGCGCCACCAGATCCATGTGCGCGTCGTAGTACGCGTCAATAGTACCGACGTCACGCCAGTAGCCCCAGTCCGCCTCGGTAGACCCCGGAACTTTATTCAATGTGAAGTCGTAACAGCTTGCATCACCACGCTCCACGAATTTAGGCACCAGGCTTCCGCCGATGTCGTGTGCGCTGCGGTGATCCCTGGAATCCGTCGTCACCGCGTCTACCAGCGCGGCTGTGGTGAAGATGTAATTACCCATGGAAGCCAGGATCTGGTCCGGGGCATCGGTCAAGCCCGGCGCACTCGCCGGTGTTCTCGCGGAAGGCCTCGATTCGACCGTCCGTGCCATCCTGGATGACACCAAAGGCGCTTGCCTCAGCTCGTCGGTACCCTGACGGCCGCCACTGTGAGTCCGGCGCCACTGGCGATATGGTGCTCCAGCATCTGCTGAGGGTCCATGCGGTAGATGTGGTCCGCGCCGAACACGAGGATGTAGTCCGGCCGCTCGTCATAGATCAGGTTGAGGTCTTCTGGTACACAGCGTCCGCTGAGCCGAGGAACCACTGCGGGCCACGGCGCATTTGTGCCGGCACGGGCGGCCACGTAGTGACCCAGCATGGCGCTCATCTGCCAGGTCTGAGCCACGTGTCTATCCAGACTGTGGCTTTTGTACTGAGTGAGCACAACGATCTTGCGGTAGCCCCCGTTGGCGATGTTCGAGAGTACGAAATCGACCAGGCGATACGTGCCGCCAAAGGGCACAGCCGGTCTTTGCGCGGTCGGCTGTTAGTGGGCTGAGACGCTTTCCCTCTCCGCCCGCGATGACCATAGCAAGAACCTGCATCTTATGCCCCTTCTGGTGCTGTTCGCGCCAGGCGATTGTGCGCCACCGCTATATTACTGACCAGATTAACAAGCGGATTAACCGTACCACGTCGGAATCCGACAAATGGCGACCGATTTCAGGTGAAATCTGGCAATCTATGCGGCTTGTCAGGCTTGGCGCTGGAGCCTGTGGTGGCTATTGCAAGGTGCAGCCTCTAGTGGGTGTGCTGCGCGCGCCAATTCGTACCCGGTGCACGTGGCCGTCTCCGAAGGGAAATCTTACGATGACTGCAACCTCGGGATTCGAATCCAAGCCTTCAGGAAAGGCGAAAGCCGTGCGCGTCAATGTTGGCTGCGAGCTTAGGTTTAGTTCGCCCGCGCGGTGACTCGTAGCTCAGTCTTCCGCGCACTGATGATGCGCATGAGATCCTCCGCGAATAGCGTCGGCTGAACCGATCGATCGATCGCACGAATATCAGGATGCCTTCGAATCGCTGCTGGCGCATCCTGGCGCCTGCCGGGGACTTCTCGTTTCGCTACGATGCGGAGGTGATCATCACCGGCGAGCCGGATCCGCGTGGTACCCGAGGCCATGCAGATTCCAGCGGAGGACCTGCCGGACTCTCTCCTAGCCTGGACGCTCCCAAGCCGTTACATCCTCTCCGATGTGCTGGGCAGCACGGTCTGGGATCTCTTTGGCTCAACGCCCCCCGGATGGGGCCGCGTGCAGGCGATTTGCGATTGGGTCCATCAGCACATCCAGTTCCGAACCGCAAGCACCACCTCCGCTACCACAAGCCTGGATGTGTATCATCAGCGCTACGGCGTTTGCCGAGATTTCGCCCACCTGGGTATCACCATGTGCCGCGCACTCAATATTCCGGCGCGCTACGTCTTTGGCTACCTTCCAGACATCGGCATTGAGCCGCCGGATGTACCGATGGACTTCCATTCCTGGTTCGAAGCCTATCTGAGTGGGCAGTGGTACACGTTTGATGCGCGACACAATGAACCGCGTATTGGACGTATTCCGATCGGCCGCGGACGCGATGCGCTGGATGTCGCCATCGTGACTCAATATGGTGCGAGCGCGCTTGCCGGTATCAGCGTCTGGTCAGATGCAATCGACGCTTAACCAGGAAATACAGGGCTCAGTTGTTGAAAACCTTGAAACCCCCGTCACCCTACTGGACCATTCCACCGTGGATTGGGACCGAGTACGGCGCACCAGCTACCTGGTAGACCAGGTACTGCGCTACGAATACCCCGGGCCCGTGGAAAATCTGCATCAGCGTCTCGTCGTTTCCCACACGATCGGTACGGGCAACAGCGCCTTGTGAATCGTCACCTGCAAGTAAGCGGTCATCGACCGAGGCTTCGAGAAGAGCTCGATCAGTTCGGAAACCATGTTTGCCATCTGCTGTTGCCGCGGACTGAGCGGATCATCGAATTTGAGGTCCGTTTCTGGTGGAGCTCAACCGCGCTGCACGTCCACTTTCGCCGGCCAACATGAAGGACCCGGAGTACCTGGAGCCGACGCCTCTCACGATGCCTGACGGGCGCCTTCAAGGAAGTCGCGACACAGCTCGCCGGTTCGGGAGATCCCCTGGATCTCCCGAACCGGATCAATGATTGGGTCAGGCAAACTATTGAGTACACGAAGGGCGTGACTGGCGTGAAGACCACGGCAGCGGAGGCATTTGCGCTACGCGCGGGTGTCTGCCAGGACTATTCGCACATCATGATCAGCATCTGTCGGCTCCTCGATATCCCGGCCCGCTACATCTCCGGTCACCTCTTCGGCAAGGCGCGACGCACGCCTGGGTCGAAGTGCTCGCGCCTGATCCTGTTCATCCCGACCGATTGAGCGTGCAAGCCTTGATCCCACCAACGGTCGTCGTTGCCGGGCCGACGCAATTACGGTTGCCGTGGGACGAGACTACTCGGACGTCTCGCCAACATCGGGAACCTTCGCGGCTCCCTACGGCGGCGTGCTCTCCAGCCGCAAAGCGGCCGGCATTATTGAGCTAGAGTACTTTGAGCCCGAAGCGGCCTAGTTCGCCGCGGAACAGCCGACTGGGGGCGCTCCTTCCTACTGCCGCTGGGCCAGGCGGCACGATGAGACCCGCGGCAACTACCATTCCCCGTATTAACCCGAACCGGGAGTGCTGAAATGCCGCGTATTCGTCCCATTACCCTTGACGAAGCCGAACCGCAAATTCGAGTAGCGATGGAGCGCAACCTCGAAGTATTTGGACGCGTGCTCCCGAGCACCGAAGTTTACGGGCACGCTCCCAGCGTGCAGGAAGGCGCCCGCGCCCTCGACGCGGGAATCACCGCGGCCGGACGCATTTCACCCGAGCTTCGATCGCTCATGAACGTACGCGTAGCTGCCACGGTCGGCTGCCCATTTTGAATGGATAGCAATGCTGCCGGGAGCAGCAGGAATGGTGCGTCCGACGAGAAGATCGCCGCCGTCTACGAATACGACAAGAGCGACCTCTTTCGCCGGCCGAGCGCGTCGCGCTGGAGCTGGCCGACGCCATGACCGACACGCCGCCCAACGTGACCGATGAGCTCTTCGCGCGCCTCCAGCAGCACTACAACGAAGCCGAGCTTGTGGAGCTCGCGGCGATCGTCGCGCAGGAGAACTTCCGCTCTCGATTCAACACGACATTCCGGGTTGAAAGCGCGGGAATGTATTGTCCCGTTCCTCCAGCGTCCGTCGACGCCTGAGCCTGACGCCTGATCCTATGGACTGCGCGCGGGGGCGCACTCCATATCTGGCTACTGCCGCTAAGCTAGAACCGAAAACCCAACAGGTTCCAGTGCCCAAGCCAGGCGATATAGGCCAGTCCGGTCAATGCCATGATGGCACCGTGGGTTCGAGCCGCCCCACTTCGCTGACGCGCTCGCCAGGCGAGCAGGCAGACGATGCACAACACGGCGGTCATCACCATACTGGCCATGGGCCGCAACAATAGCGCCTTGACCACCGGTGGAATGTCATACGGCAGTCGTAAAAGCCGAAATACCAAACTGCGAACCCGACCAGAAAGAAGATATTCAGAGCGCTCTGGAGCACGGCCAGACGACTCGTGAGTATCGGCCCTGACGTGCGCAACAGGCCGGCTGAGGCGAACCGATTCTTACGGTTCGTGACGGGACAGACATCCGCGGGCTTTAGTGTATTGGAAAGGAAGCTCCCTCGTTCGTGGGTTCAGGCGTGCCAGTCGGGATGATCGTCCCATTGACTGATCACGCCGTTGGCGGCTTCCAGAGCATGGTTCGTCTTGGGAAAGCCGATGTACGGCGCGCACTGAACGATCGTCTCGATGATCTCTTCACGGGTTGCACCACGGTTGAGCGCGCCGCGCGTGTGGATGGCCACCTCGCCGGGCAGGTCCTGCGCCGCGGTGGCAGCAATCACGATCAGCTCGCGTAGCTTCAGGTCCAGGCCAGGGCGAGCCCAGATGGTGCCGAAACAGTATTCCAGGATACTTTCAGCATGCCCGGGATCTATCTCATTGAGAGCGCGCCAGCGCTCTTCGCCGTTCTCACCAAAGGCACTCCGTCGGATCTCCTGGCCACGTTGCCGTCGATCGTCACTCATCGCGAGCCTCCTCTCAACTTGGGCGTTATCGGAACAGCGGATGCCCGATGCCTGGCGTCTTCACACGCAGGCTGTAGATGGACGTCCGAGCAGTGAAGTAGATCGTTCTGAGATCTGGCTCGCCAAAGACCAGATTCGCGGGGACCTCCGGCGGTGCGGATAATACCGAGCTTCTCGCCAGCGGGATTGAATACCCACGTGCCACCCGCGCCGGTGCAAAGGATATTGCCAGCAACATCCACTTTCATACCGTCCGGCACGCCGTCCGTCTCGTCCGACGACATATCGGCAAAGATCCGCCGCCGTACTACCGTCCGATCATCGGCGAGCTCGAAGACGTGGATGTATTGACTGAATCGCGTGTTGGAGACGTACAGCAGCTTCTCGTCCGGAGAAAACGCTAGTCCGTTGGGGTACTCGCAGTTGGCCACCAACGATACATCGCCATCCGGAGGGATCCCATACACGCCGGAATAGAGCAACTCCTTTTGATCCAGCGGTACGCGTAAACCCGGATCAGTGAAATAGAGGCTGCCATCCGAGGCGCAGATAACGTCATTCGGGCGACTGAGTCGCCCGCCTTCAAATCGGTCGACCAGTGTCTCAGCGTCGGAGCCGGGAGTCCAGCGAGCAATTCGTCGACTGCCACCCTCGCAGACGATGATCCGACCCTGGAGATCCAGCGTCGTGCCGTTGCCGTCCCCGTGTTCTTCGATCAGCTCCGGCGAGCCGCCTGGAACGAGCTTGTAGTACTTCCCCACCCAAATGTCTGAGAAAGTCAGATATCCGTCCCTATGCCAGATAGGCCCCTCGACGAACTCAAAGCCCGTCGCGACCCGCTCAGGCTCGGTCGTTTCCAGAATCGCGCTGAGGTCTTCGTTCATGCTGGCCTACCTTTCAGCTGTGCATCTCACGTCCTGGGACCGCGGGCGTCTCGCCCGTTGGATCAGACCGCGCCAACTACAGGGATTTGGGAGATCTAGCCGGGACGGGCGAAACGCTCGCGGTCCCAAGGGCTGTCCTATCCATTGGGCGTGATCACCGCCACCATGGCTTCCAGCGTCTCACTGGCACGGAATGCCTCGTTCGCCTGGTCCAGCCCGTATTTGTGGGACACCATGCGCTCGACCGGGTACGGCGTCATGGTCTGCATGGCTTCGAGGCAACGGATGAATGACTCCGGGTCGGCTCCTGACACGCCGGTTACCCGCAGCCCCTTCTGCACGTATGAGCTGGATTGATGGGCACCGCGCCAAAGTCCGTGGCTGAGCCAACCAACAGATAACGGCCACCGGAGCGGACCATCTCCAGCCCCTCCTGAACGACGGACTTGGTCCCGGCGCACTTGATGACGACGTCCGCACCGCGGCCGTTGGTGATATCCCGAATGCGCTGCACACGCGCTTCCGGCGTGGGAAAATCCTGCAGATTCAGCGTTTCCGTGGCGCCCAGTTCAAGCGCCATCTCGAGCCGATGTGACGGCGCGCCAATCATGATGACTCGGCGGCGCCCGCGATCTTCGCCTGCACCAGGCCTGCCATGCCCATGGTGGAGCCTTGAACGACGACGGTGTCTGCCAGGCCAATGCCGCCCATGCGCTGGATGCCTCGCCAGAGCGTCGGGTTGCCGGTCACGCTGATAAGCGCCCGCTCCGACGTCACGTCGTCCGGAATTTTCAGGATCCACCGACGTGTCGGCTCAAGGTAGACGTACTGGCTGAAGCCTCCGGTAATGTGCGGCGGCTCGGTGAATGGCCGCATGCCGTACATCATGCGCTCTTCACAGTTCTCAGCCATGGCGCAGCTTCGGCACTTACCGCACGGGGCCGAGCGGAAGAGAACGCGATCTCCCTCCCGTAGCGGTTGACCGAGTACGTCCTTATCCAGTCCCTGTCCCGCCATCGCGAGCGTAGCCACGTTCTCGTGGCCGAAGATCATAGGGTGCGGGGTGGTATCGATGTGCAGGTTGTGTACGTCCGTCCCGCAGACCGCGGCCATGGACATCTTCACGATGGCACCGCCCGGCGGCGGATCGGGAACCGGGAACTCCTGCACTTCCAGCGGCTTACCAGCCCCCACAAAGACCGCGGCCTTCGATGTCGTCACGATCCCACCTCCCGAACTGCGCGTCCCTGCATTGTTGCCGGCCCATCGCCCGCCGTCAACGGGGGCATGAAAGGCAACGGAGCCGCATCCGAATCGTTGAGGGCGGCACTCTCGGGTGCTATCCTCGCGGATGGTTCCCTGCACTTCGCGTATTCATCCCAGCGAACGCGACGCACGAAGCGCCGCGGGGAGGTACCGTCAGTATGGACTCCACGTTCGTCTCTCCGATGTCACGCCGCCAGGCGCTTCGAGCTTTCGGACTCTCAGGGATTACCGCCGTGCTCGCGGCCTGTACCCAGGCCGCCGCCCCATCGCCCACGGCGCCTGCCGCACCAGCCAAGCCCACCGCGGCTCCGCCGGCCCCCAACACCGCCCCAGCGGCTCCTGCTCCCACGACCGCGCCGGCCGCTGTGGCACCCGCAGCCACTGTCCCCGGCGCGGTCAGTGATGCCGAGTGGGCCTCCGTCGTAGAAGCGGCCCGCAAGGAGGGCGTCATCAGTCTGGCCACTTACGCGGGTACGCCGCATCGCAACATAAGCATGGCCTTCGAGGCCGCGTACCCGGGCATCAAGGTCGAGCACTCGCAATTCCAATCGTCCTCGCGCGACTACGTGCCGCGTCTGCTCCAGGAGCAGAAGGCCGGCCTGTTCAATTGGGACGTAGCTCACATGCCCGTCCAGGAGATGACCCGACAGGTACGGCCCGTTGGTGGCACGGAGCCAATACGGCCACACATCGTGCAGGCGCAAGCGTTGGACGACAAGGGCTGGATCGACTCGTATGAGAAGGGCTACCCGGATGACGAAAGGAAATGGGGCTACGCCCTCACCCGGCAGCGCTACAAAAGCGTCTGGATCAACACCGATCTCGTGAAAGAAGGCGAGATCACGAAATTTGACGATCTGCTGGATCCCAAGTGGAAGGGGAAGGTCCTGATCGGGGACGCGCGCACCAAGGGATCGGCATTCCTGTCATTCACCGCCGTGCGGGCCAAGCGTGGCGACGCGGATATGACCACGATCATCAAAGACCTCGAGGCGGCGGTTCTGGTGGACTCACGCCAACTCGTGGAGCAGATGGTGCGCGGCCGCTACGCCTGGGGCATCGGCGCCATCGACTTTCCCGTCCTCAAGGACTTCCTGGCTCAGGGACTGGGAGGCAACCTGAAAAATATTCCCATGGTCGAGACCGACAGCGTCAACGCCGGCAATCGCACCATGTGGTATCTGAAGAACGCCCCGCATCCCAACGCTGCCAAGGTCTACATGAACTGGTCGCTCAGCCGCGAGGCCGGCCTGATCACGTCACAGCAGGTGGAGGAGAACAACCGGCGCGCGGATGTGCCGGTCTTTGACGAATCCACCGCGCTCCAGAAGGGCGTGGACTACGTATTCGTGGACTCCGAAGCGATGCTTGACGAAATCGAGAAAACGCAGAACCTGGCGAAATCGCTCATCAATTAGCGCTCCCGAAGACAATCCCTCGGTCGGGCTGGTGTCGGTACCCCTTTCAACCAGCCTCAGAGCGGCGCACGTGAGTAAGCGATACCTCTCAGGAATTCCGTGACGTTGCCGGGAATACGCGAGAGGAACCGCTTACTCAGGTGCGGCTGAGGTTGTCGGGAATCTCAGGGCGTAGCCTTGATTCCTGTTAAATGAGTCCATGTCCCGGAGATGTTGCCGGGGAATACGTAGTCGCCAACGACGCGCGGATTGACCACCGCTTCGGTCGGCAGCCAGAAAAGCGGGATGTCCTGGTGCAATGGGAAGGCTAAGTCTCCAAGCTGACGCCACAGCTCTGCCTGCTTGGCCTCGTCCAGCTCCACGCGCACGCGGTTGAACAGCTCATCGACCTCGTAGTTTTCAACCATTGAGCCACGTGTACCGTGCACCCCCGTGTTGTAGGCACGGAACCCGAGCAGTTGGTGAGAGCTGGTACTGCGGACCTGTACTTCGTTGGTGTATTCCAGTCGCAGGCTGCGGTCGCGGATCTGTGTTGCATCCACGGTAAGCTGATCCGGCGTTACTCCGATCGCCCGCCAGTAGCCCGCGATAGCTTCGGCGATATCCTCCGATTCTGGCAGGTCCGCCAACCTCTGCATAAACATCGACGTGCTCAATGGGCGGCTTGAAGAGTATCCAGCCTCTGCCAGAAGAGCGCGCGCCTTCGCCGGGTCGTAACCGTACTCATCTTTGAACTTCGTTTCCCACTCCGGGTTCCAACCGAGGCGGGTTGGGTTGTAGTGATTCAGCGCCATGACGTCGGCCTTGCCGCCAAAGAAGGCCTGATTCATCTCATCCCGATTAATCGCCTTGTTGAGCGCCCGGCGCACGCGAACGTCCATCAAGGGGCTCTCCGGATACATGTAGCCTTTGGATGCGTCAACGGGATCGCTCTTATAGCAACAATGGAATGACGCAAACGTCCGCACACTCTGCGTTTGGCCGCGCAGCGCCTTCATTCCCTGTTTGCTCGCCTCGACGAGCAGATCCTGAGGCAGCGTGGTGGCGTGCACCTCACCCGCCTGCAGCGAAGCTAGCCGAGTGGACGCCTCCCGCTGCCAGCGGAGCTCGAGCTCCGGGAAGTCCGGCGTCGTTCGCCAGTGCTGATAGGGTACGCGCTCAAACCGAATGTGTGAGCCCTGGGTGCGGTCTTTGAACTGGTACGCGCCCGTTCCCGCGGTCGGCTTCCCGGAGAGGCTTGGGCGGCCCTCAGCTTCGAAGTGCGCCTTGCTCTTGATCTCAACGCCGCTCACGAGCTCGCCCGACACATTCAGGAAATCCGCGTCGGGGCGTTTGAGCCGCACCACAATCTCATGATCGTTGACGATATCGATTCCGTCGATCAGCCCCCGGAAGTACCCCGAGTTTCCGTGCTGGGAGTCCTCCTGCATGATGTTCCAGAACGAGAACTCGACGTCTCTGGCCGTCATCTGGCCCCAGCTACCGTGGAACTGGACTCCCGGGCGCAGCTTGAATCGGTACGATTTCCCGTCCGGTTCTACGCTC
This sequence comes from uncultured Chloroflexia bacterium, assembly GCA_963765765.1. GTDB lineage: Bacteria > Chloroflexota > UBA6077 > UBA6077 > JACCZL01 > CAVXYC01. Next base: position 77,975 of record CAVXYC010000011.1, read on the forward strand.
CATGAGAGAGCAAGCTGCGGAACGAACTTACCATTGGCCGGGTCAACCCCGATCAAGTACTCGTACATCGGGCGGATCTGGAAACTTGGCGGCGAGCTGTAGTCACGACCGGGGTCGTTGCCCTCGGTGCTCGGGGCAGGCATGCTGAACACTAGTCGCTCAACTCTGGCCTTGGCGGCCGGGGCCGCGGTTGGCGGGGCCGGTGCGGCGGTAGGAGCGGACGCAGCCGCCGTCGGCTTTGGAGCCTGGACGGCGGTGGGAGCAGGGGGAGTGGATGCCTGGCCGCAAGCGATGGATATGGCCAGCGGCAGGCTGACCAGGAGAACCAGTATGGGTGACGGTTTGGAATAGTGTTGCACGCGCCCTCTCCTCTGTACCTGCGTCTCGGTTTGTCCCCTAACGAGCTTGCTCCTGGATTCCGCTCCTGGTTTGAAGTAGCGGCCGGAGCGTGTTGGGGCTCCAGCCGCGTGTTCGAATCTCTTGCGGGTTACACCATGACCGCTTCTTCAAAGGTGCCCGAGCCAACCTGCTCAGGTTTAAAGACGTCGAGGTCCAGTGTCCAACGATGCGTTCGCTCGTACATCTCCCGAGTGTACGGCTCGAATACCACTCGCTCGCCGTGGCCAAATGCCCGAACGTCGACCATGCTGTGATACTTCTCCGGCATCTCCCGGAGGAAGTAATGCTTGAACCGCTCCGGCTCGAGGTCGATGTCCGCCTGAGCACGTTGCAATGCTCGGAAGTACCTGTCGAGATCCTCAACCGTCGCGTCACCAGTAGACAGAAATCCGATCATGAACGTGGTAACGATATCGGAGGATGGTCTGCTCTCCGATCAGTCTGTGCAAGACGTGGCGTCCATGTACCAGCAATTGGCGCCGTGGGCGGACGGTCTGACCATCGAGGCCAATGCGATGGTAGTACGTGCCTATACGGCCATGATCGCCCGAAACGCTCCCTGCTGGGCTGAATTCGGCCTTTCGGACGGCCGATTTACGCTATTGCGCTGGCTCTACCAGGCCGAAAACCACCGTCTCTCGATGATTGAGCTTGCCCGCCGGATGAACGTAAGCCCCGCCAACGTGACCAAGCTGGCCAAAGGGCTTGAGCGCGATGGCCTGATCAAGCGCGTGAACCACCCACAGGATCGCCGACTTGTTATCGCAGCGCTAACCCCCGGAAGGGCGATCGCGATTTGAAGCTGTGCTTCCTTCCATGCGGAGACGCATCGAAGCCGCGTGGGCTGGTATTTCCAATCAAGAGAAGCGCGTGCTTATCCACATCCTGTCCAAGCTTCAGATGACGATGCAGGCTGACGTGGACGTCGCCGCGTTGGTCCAGCGGGAACCCCAGAACGCCTCCGATTCGGAACGCTGACTTCGGCCCGTCCATTGACCGCGGAGCATAGTTCCACGAGCGGTCCGAAATGGGACTCGCAACAGCGCCGCGACCGTGAGCGCGCGGTTTCCTTGAGCGCTCCGGTCTACGTCGTGGAGAGTCAGGAGGAACCCGCTTACTCACGTGCGCGGCACTGAGGCTGGTTGGGGCGCTACAGCCCGAAGAATCTCCTGGGGTTCGCCTCCAGGATCTGCTCCTGATCAGCCTCCGACAAACCAGAGCGGCGTAGGTCCTCGATAGCCGACGGCCAGAGGCCGTTGGGGTCGCCGTGATAGAAGTCGCTGCCCAGCATGAATTGATGGTCGGGCACCAGCCGCACCATGTCGGCGAGGTATGGCTCTTTGGTGTGCACCGTGATGTAGAAGCGGTCGATGTACTCGCTGGGCATCCGCTCGAGGTGCGTGATCAGTCGCGAGGCCTGGCCGCGCTCCAGATGGTCCTGGTAGTAAATGTCCAGCCGGTTCATGAGGTACGGCACCCAGCCCACACCGGCCTCGAACATGCCGAATTTCAGCGTGGGAAAGCGATCCAGAGCGCCGCTGAAAATCAGGTGCGCCATGGTCAGCATGTAGGTGAACGAAAAGCCCAGCGCGGAGCCCAGGAAACCGTACTCGGCGCCGAATCGATCGGCGCCAACCAGCGCGGTGTTCAGCGGCTGAGCATCGGAAGTACGCGCCGCTCCGTGCGCCAGCACGGGCACGTCTAGCTCGGCCACCTTCGCCCAGAACGGGTCCAGCTCACGGCTGCCCAGGTGGAGATCGCCGACCGCACCGGTGACTTTAACCGACCGCAAGCCGAGCGTATTGACGGCCCGCTCCAGCTCCTTGATCGCGCCGTCGATGTCGGCCAGATAGACCCAGGCCACACCGATGTAGCGATCGTGCCCCTTGATCGCCGCGGCCGTGGCGTCGTTGTAGCCGCGGGCTAGCGAGTTGCCGATCTCCGGATCGTCCTCATAGATCAGGGGTCGGTTCTCCGGAATGAGCACCTGCCGATCGAATCCGTGGCGGTCCATCACCGCCGTGCGCTTGCTCAGGTCGTAGCCGTCCTCCGGCATGCTGATCAGCAGTGCGCCCTGCCGCAGCACGTTGATTCGTGTGCCGTTGCGCTGATATTGAATCCAGTCTCGCGCTGCCGGGCTGTCCACGTGGTCTAGCCACTCCAGCGGCAGATAATGCGTGTCGGCATCGATGTACAGGGTCATGACGTCGTCTCCCCCTTTGCGCAACCTTGAGCGCAAGCGTCACTCAGAATAGGCTAGGCTCTCAATCGTTGTAACGCATTGCGTTACAATCTCTTGAATCTATGTTGTATGTGCGCCGTCTCACCTGGGACCCTGGTAACGTGGCGCACATAGCCCGACACAATATCACCCCGGATGAGGTTGAGCAGGTCTGTCATGGCGAACCGATCATCCGACAGAGTTATCTCGGAAGGCTTCTCGTGATCGGCCCCAATCACGCCAGCCGTATCCTGCTGGTTGTTCTCGATCCCGAGGGAGACGATGCGTATTACGTGGTGACAGCTCGACCGGCGGATCGGAAAGAGCGACGCACATTTCAAGCTGAGAAGGGAGGTGAGACATCATGACCACACGAGAATCACGCACAAAGGTTACGAAGAAGCCAATCCCAGATTTCAAGTCGAGGGAGGAAGAGGCGAAGTTCTGGGATACGCATAGCGCGGCCGATTACTGGGACGAGTCGGAGCCCGTCAAAGTTCGCTTGGCCCGGAACCTATCTGAAGGGATCACGATTCGTCTGGACCCTGACACCATGCGAGAAGTCCGTGAGCAGGCCAAGAAAAACGGCCTAGGCCCTACGACCTTGATCAGAATGTGGGTGTTGGAGCGGCTGCAGGCGGTCCGTCCAACAACACGCTGATTCGGTCTTCTTCTCAGAGCTCCTTCTTGATCCGGATCGCCTCAAGCGGGTCCGCTGTCCTCTCGGTGAAGTGCCCACCACCCGTCACGTAGAAGCCGGCTCCCTCGCGCGGAATCTCGATGATCTCGTTCTTGTTTGGATCGCGCACCGTGCCCATCGGGTCCTCGCCACGGGCCACTTTCTCCATCTGCTCCATCAGCACACTTCGATAGAGGATGACGCCCTTGTCGGAGCTGCCTAATCGCTCGGCGGTCCGATTGGTGATCTCACCCTGGGTGACCCAGGCCATCATGTCCTGACCCAGCACCGTCTCCACAACCAGGCGACCATCGTCGTGTCGGAGCGGAATCTCGTACGTTGGGATCTCCGTCTGCGGTGCCTCGCCCGGCCGCAACGGCGCGCCGAAGTATGAGTAGTGGCGCGTGTGTGTCTCGTCGACTGGGACGCGGATCTCGAAGCGCGGACAGGTGGCATCGCCCACGCCCAGGATGTTCGGGAAGACAATCGGATGGCCGACCTTCCAGTGGTCCTCGTCGCCGGTATCGCCCTCCAGCAGGCGTCGCTTTGAGATGCCGAACTCGAACACGTCGAAGGCGATCTGCAGGTGATGGCGCGGCACGGTGGCCGGCGGTTTACCCTGCCGACCGCGCACGTAGTTCATGTACTGTGTGTGCAGGTACTCCAGATGCACCGGGTCGAGTGAGTTCTCCATCGCCTGCACCCAGTTGCAGGGCACCTCGGTGATGCCGATCTCTCGTGACCAGTCCTCGCGAACGTAGAGATCGAAGCGCGGCAACAGCGGAACAGGCGCAGGGCCGAGGTAAGCAAAAATTAGCCCGCCCAGCTCCTGGACCGGGTAGGCCGGAATGCGCACGCGATGCTTGAAGGTGCTGTTCTCCGGCTCGGCCGGCTGCTCCAGGCACACACCCTCATCCGAGAATTTCCACCCATGGTACGGGCAGCGCAAACCGCCGTCCTCGGGGATGCCGTAGACCATCGAAGCTCCGCGATGCGGACAGCGTTCGGCCATGAGGCCTATCTCACCGTCAGGTGAACGGTAGAGCGCCAGATTCTCTCCGAGAATCTTCACCGCCAGCACCGGCTCCTTCTCTAGCTCGGCGGTGGCGGCTACTGGATGCCAGTAACGTCGCAGCAGATTTCCCATTGGCGTGCCGGGCCCGACCTGCGTCAGTCGATCATTCGCTTCCTTCGTGAGCACGGTGCCCTCCTGTGAGTGGAATTGATGAGTGACGAACTCAGCGGGTGGATGCCAGCGTAGGGTATTGGCTTGTCGCTCAACTCGCTTGAGATTCCCTTGCCATGGCGGCGCTAGCTGTGGGACTCATGCTAGGTCATGTCGGAGGGCCTGGCAATTGGCACACGGCGCACGGAGCGGGAAGTTGTCTCAACCGTCCAGCATCGTGACACACGACCAAACCCACGCTTGCGTTCCTGGTACGTTGCGCCTAATGTAGTCACTACCCGCGAGCGGCTCTAATTACTTGCGCATCCAGGAGACCGCAATGACCGAAATTCCAAGAGGGCATCAAGCCAAGCTTGTTGTCATCGTTACGTTAGCTCTAGCGATGCTTCTGGCCTGCCAGCCGCAACAGTCTCAACCGGTCGCGCCGTTCAAGGTCGGCACCACCGTCGGAACGGCCACCGAGTGGGGCGTGTTCGCGGGCATTGAGAAGGGTTTCTATGAGAAGGAAGGTCTGAAGGTCGAAGTCGAGACCTTCAGTAATCCCGGCGACGTCAATGCCGCGTTGCTGGCCGGGCGCCTGGACGCAGCTGTGGGCTCGCTGGTAGCCCCCGTTCTCGCCAAGGCGCAGGGTGTGCCACTGACCATGGTCATGGCCGGGCACAATACGCGCGGTGAGTACAACAACTGGTTTGCCGCGCTGCCCAACTCGAGGGTCAAGACGATCCAGGATCTCAAGGGCGGTAAGATCAACACCGTCAGCTCCAGCTTCTTCACCCACGCGGTTGCGACGTCGTACATCTCGCGACAGGGCATACTGAACGATGTGGAGTTCGTGGGCGTGAACTTCCCGGAAAGCTACGCTGCCCTCAAGTCTGGTCGCGCGGACGTCGCCGCCTTCGTGGAGCCGTTCTTCAGCCTGGGCAATAAGGCCAGCATGGAAGAGTTCGGGCAGCCGATGCGCGTGATCTTCACCTACGAAGACTCCATGGGCATGGATGTGGTGGCGCTATCCACCCCAGGCCTGGTGACCCAGGACTCGATAACGGCCAAGGCTGACTCGCTGCGCAAGTACGTGAAGGGAACGCTCGCGGCAAACCAGTGGGGCATGAAGGAAGAGAACCTCAATGAGGTCCACAGCATCATCGTCAAATGGACCGGGGCGCCCGAAGAGACCGTCAAAAGCTCGATCCTGCCGCCTCAAACGCTGGACGGCATGTTCCCGGCCAATCAGCTCCGCGTCACCCAGGAGCTCATGATCCAGGCCGGCCAGCTGAAGATCCCGGAGCCGTATCCGGATGACCAGCTTATCGACACGCGCTTTTTGAAGTAGGCAGGAATGATGTCCGCGATCGCATGGCGTGGCGAATCATCCTGCCCAAATTGCGGTGCTGTCATCCTGCGCTGCGCTCAGGATGACAGGGCGATCTGGACATCGGAACCGAGTCGATGAGCACCGCCATCTCCGATGCCATGCTCATCCAGGACCTCTCGGTCCACTTTGGTGACCTGGTCGCTCTGAACCATGTGAATCTCCAGGTCCGCAACCAGGAGTTTCTGGTGATTCTGGGGCCGAGTGGATGCGGCAAAAGCACGCTGCTCTCCGTCCTGGGCGGGCTCCAGAAAGCGTCGGGCGGCCAGGTGGTCATGGCCGAGACTAAGACCGAAAAGCGCCGTAAGCAGATCGGCTACGTCTTCCAGCACGCCTCACTTCTGCCGTGGTTCTCGGTCATGGACAACGTGACCCTCGGCCTTCGCAGCATGGGCTATTCGCGCAGGGATGCCGAATCGATCGGGCAGGACTACCTGGAGAAGCTCAATCTGACGGGATTCGAGCGGAGCTACCCACACACGCTCTCGGGCGGCATGCAGCAGCGCGCCGGCCTGGCCAGGGCGCTGGCCGTCGATCCCGACATCCTGCTCATGGACGAGCCCTTCGGCGCCCTGGACGCTCAGACGAGGGCGATTCTCCAGGAGGAGCTACTGCGGATCTGGGACACAAATAAGAAGACGGTCGTGTTCGTCACTCACAGCATCGAGGAAGCTGTGCTCATGGCTGATCGAGTCGTGGTGATGACGGCTCGACCGGGCACCATCAAAGCAATCGTTGACATCGATCTACCACGGCCCCGCTCGCGTTCCGAGCAGGGCGCGCAATTCGGCAAGCTCGAGGACCATCTATGGCAGTTAGTGCGAGACGAAGCGAAGAAGGCTTTCACGCTCTAGGGCAATCGGGCGGCTCAATGGCCCTGCGCATCACTGGCACGCGTTGGTTCCGAACACTGGCCACGCTGTGCGCCGTGTTCCTCATCTGGCACGTGGTTGCCTCCATCGTGAACGCGCGCTACATCCTGCCCAAGCCCGACTCCGTCTTCGCCGCTGGCTGGCAGATCATCGTCAACGGCGAGCTGTTTCGCGATCTCCGGATCAGCCTGCTGCGATCGTTTTTGGGCTTCAGCATCGCGGTTATCATCGCCGTGCCGGTAGCTATGCTGGCGGCCTGGTGGAAGCTCGTGGACGAGACGGTAGGCTCGTTCATCGAGATCATCCGACCCATCCCCGCGCTGGCGCTCATTCCGCTGGTGATCATCTGGTTCGGCTTCGGCCAGGAATCCAAGATCATCCTGATCGCCTACGCCTGCTTCTTCTCCATCTATCTCAACACGCACGCCGGGGTCCGTAACGTGGATCCGGCGCATATCCGGGTAATGAAAATCTACGGCAACGGCCAGTGGGACATTCTTACCAAGGTCGTCCTTTACTCCATGCTGCCGTACACCTTCGCAGGTCTGCGCTACGCGGCCGCGCTGTCACTGATCTTCCTGGTGGCGGTTGAGCTAGTCGGCGCGCAGGATGGCCTCGGCTACTCGATGGTTCGATCGCAGCAGCTCCTGCAGACCGAGCGCATCTACTTCACGATTCTGGTGTTCGGCCTGCTGGGATTTTTGCTCAACAGCATCGTCGTGCTCGTCGAGCGCCGCGTCATCAAATGGCGCCAGGCCGTCGGCGCGCAGATGTGATGCCAATGGACGTAGTGAGCGCTTCAGCGCTTTTCACGGATGGACGACTAGCGAGCGTAGCGATGCGGCCCGCGATATCGAGAGAGGACGACGGCTGCAATCGCGTCCGCAAGCCGCCTCACTGCGCTGGCTTCGTGAGAACTAGAAAAAGCGTTGAAGCGCTCCACTACATAGCATGGTCGGCGCAATCGATTCTGAACGCGATAACCGATAGCCAACAAAGGAGAAGACCAATGCCCGGGGTCATCGACGCTGACACACACATCATCGAGCCTGGCGCCATGTGGGACGAGTTCCCAGCGGAGCTGTACGATCGAGCGGCCGGTGCTGCTCAAGGCACCCAGCGACACCTTGTACAAGGCATTCAACGCCTTCTGGCTGATCGACGGCAACATCGTCCCGAAGTCGGCCGGCAAGGGCAGTGCGTTTCTGAGCAGCCCGTCCGCCATGGACGCTCAGGTGGCCCGCACGGACATCGAGCTGCCGGTGCGCGAGTGTACCGACCCGGCGCTGCGTCTGCGTGATCTCGACGAGAGGGGCGCTGAGGTGGAGGTGATCTACTCCACGCTGTTCGGGTCCAACCTCACCGACGATCCCGAGTTGGATACGGCTCTGTGCTGGTCCTACAACAAGTTCATGGCCGGCGTCTGGAAGGAAGGGAAGGGCGCGCCTGCGCTGGACCGCCGTGCTACCGCTCACGTCGATCGAGCCATCGATCGAGCAGATGCAGTACTCCAAGGAGCACGGCTCGGTGGGCGTCTACGTGCGCGGCGTCGAAGGCAACCACTCGCTCGCGGAGCCGTACTTCTTCCCGCTGTACCAGGTGGCCAACGATATCGACTTCCCGATCTGCATCCACACCGGCGCCGGCTCGCCGACGATCTCGTCGGTCTTCGACGTGCGAATCAGTCACACGCTGCCGCACTCGCGTATGCTGCCGCTCATGGCGTTCCGCGACATCGCCGCCAACCGGATCCCCGAGAAGTTCCCCAAGCTGAAGTGGGGCTTCATCGAGTCCGGGGCTAGCTGGGTCCCGTACCTGATCCACCAATTGCGGCGATCGACGCACGGTGATGCAGGGGCGGGATGGACCGGCGCTCTTCCGCGACTACAACTTCTGGATCGCCTGTGAGGCCGACGAGGACCTGGCGATGCTGCTCAACTACATCGATGAGGACCACATCTTCATCGGCTCCGACTACGGGCACCAGGACCAATCGTTCGAGGACAACATGACGCGCAAGATGCGCAAGCGCACCGACGTCCCGCCTCCGGTGATCGAGAAGATTCTGTGCACGAACGCGCGCGCGTTCTACCCCCTGTAGGCGGTCGATCATGACCATGAATCAGATAGACGAGCATCCCCTGATCGGTCCCGGTCGCGGCCGGCTGGACGGCAAAGTAGCGATCGTCACGGGCGCGGACAGCGGCATCGGTCGAGCCACCGCGCGGCTCTTCGCCCGCGAAGGCGCGCGCGTACTGTGCGCGGACCTGGCCGAGTCCGGGATGAAGCGCATCGATCGTCTCATTGCCGAGGACGGCGGGCAGGCGGCGTTCATCCAGGCGGACGTGACCAATCGCTCGGAATGCGACGCCATGGTCGCCGCGGCGCTGGAGCAGTTCGGCGACCTGGACATCCTGGTGAACAACGCCGGCAGCGGCGTGCGCGGCGGCGTGGCCGAGCTGACCGACGAGCAGTGGACCTGGCTCATGAACACCAACATGAACAGCGTCTTCCACAGCTCGCGCGCCGCGCTGGAGCACTTTATTCCGAAACAGCGCGGCAACATCGTCAACATGGCCTCCAGCCTGGGCATTCTGGTCACCGAGCAGTACGCGGCTTACTGCGCCTCCAAGGCCGCCGTGATCAACATGACCAAGACCATGGCGTTGGACTACGGCCCCGGCATCCGTGTCAACTGCGTCTGCCCGGGCGTTACCGACACTCCGCGCATCATGCGCCAGTTCGCCGCCTCCGGCGATCTTCAGGGCGCCATCGAGCGCGCTGCCCAGAACATCCGCGTCCAGAAGCGCATGGCCCGCCCCGAGGAGATCGCCTACCCGATGCTCTTCCTGGCCTCGGACGAGTCGTCCTTCGTCACCGGCCACGCGTTCGTGGTAGATGGCGGCCA
>CAVXYC010000012.1:0-27386 GCA_963765765.1 uncultured Chloroflexia bacterium
TGACGGTCAGGGTCTTTTCGTTGTTCGATTGTGACGATGGGGCCACGAGGAAGGAGTGTCGACCGGCGTAGGCTGGGGATCTCCCCTCGAGCGAGGTGGGGAATTCTCCGGGAGGGGACGCATGGACGCGGCCATTCCATCGTTACTCGAAGCCTTGGCCCCGGTGCCGGATCCACGCCATCGCCGCGGCTGCCGGTACTCCGTGGCGACGATCTTGACGTTCGCCGTGTGCGCCATGGTGTCGGGGGCCCGCAGCTTGTATGCGATCGCCCAGTGGGGGCGGGATCAGGGCTCGGCCGAGATCCGCGGGGCGTTCGGCATCACCCGGGCCACCACCCCGAGCGTGGCGACGGTGTTTCGGGTCTTTCGCGATCTCGACCGCGACGCCTTCGAACGGGTTCTGGCCGAGTGGGCCCGCGTCCAGGGGGCCGGTTCCACGGGGGCGGTGGCGCTGGACGGCAAGCACCTCCGCGGGATCCACGGCGAACAGATTCCGGGCGTGCATCTGGTGGCCGCCTTCGCGCATCGGGATGGGCAGGTGCTGGGCCAAAAAGGGGGACGCTGAAGGAGCACGAGCTGCGCCTGGCGGAGGCGCTGTTGGCCGATCTCGACCTCCACGGCGTCACGGTCACCGGTGACGCCCAATTTTGCCAGCGTGCCCTGAGTCATCAGGTGGTCGCGGCGGGCGGCGCGTATTTCTGGGCGGTCAAAGACAACCAGCACCGGCTCCTGGAAGCGTTGGTGGCGCTGTTTACCCTGGAGCCCCCACCCGGTGTGACGTTCGCTCGGGCGGTGCAGCGCGGCCGGCACGGCGATCGGCAGGAAGAGCGCACGCTGCGGACCTCGACGCTCCTGAACGACTACCTCGATTGGCCGCATGTGGCTCAGGTCTGCACCATTGAACGGGTCGTCACGCGGCACGGGCGGACCACCCGGGAAGCCGGGTATGCGCTCACGAGTCTCCACCCGGATCAGGCCGACGCCACCAGCCTGGCCGCCCTTTGGCGGGGCCATTGGGGCATCGAGAACTGCTTGCATTGGGTGCGCGACGTCACCTTCGATGAAGATCGCAGCCAGATTCGCACGGGCCATGCGCCCCAGGTCGTGGCCGCCCTGCGCAATACCGCCATCGGGATCCTGCGCCGCGCCGGCCATACCAACATCGCGGCGGCACTGCGCACCTATGCCGCAAGGCCGCTCGACATCTTGGCGCTCACCGGACTCACGTGACAATGAAAAGACCCTGAAGCACTGACGGTCACAACGCTTGACGAGGCGGCCCCCGAGGGCGCAGGATGATGAGGACGTGCTCAGAACTCCGCGGTTCAGAGGTCAGCTCCTGGTGGTGCATCTCACCGATCACAGTCGTCAGGTCGGCGAATTCGCACACCACTGGGGGAATGACCTCGTCTCACAGCCGTCTCCTCGCTCAAACGTCCTTGAAGCCGCTACGGTTCACGATGGCGGCTGGGCCACGGACACGTACCCTCCGTTGAATCCCGAGACCGGGTCGGCCGCGGGACTTCCGTGGGCTCTCCCCGCACTACCAGGTCCCAACGTACCGCGGGTGCGTTGAGCAAGCGCTTGCGCGTGGACCGTTCCAGGCAATGCTGGTGAGTCTGCATTTGAGCGGACTCTACAACAACCGCTTTGGCACGCGCCAATGCTGCGAACCTGGGATACCGACGAGCGGGCCCTGGCAGAAACGTTTCTGGCCGAGCAAGAGAATTTGCGCCGCACCCTCGCTCCCACGGTTCTCGGCCGACCGATGCGCTCGGACATCACTGAAGAAACTGAGCTCTGGCGGAACTACCGTTGACTACAGATCGGACCGACTCTCCATCCTGTACACATTCCGTCTCGCCGCTGGATGGAGAACTTGCCCCATTGCCCCTGCCGAACGATTCGGAGACCAGGCTTCGATGCACCGCCGCGGGTGAGCTCTCGATGACGCTCGATCCCTACCCATTCGACGACTCGCCCGGGAATTCCCACTGCCAGCGAAGTTCATTCCCGATCACCGCTACGCTTCCGTCGAGGCATTTCGGGAAGCGCTCGGGCGGACGCCAGTCACGATCCTTGAGTGTCGGGCTTCGCGTATCTGAGCTCATCAGACTCCATTGCCCCAAATCGGCCGCGGGGAAGTCCTCGTACAGACTTTATGTGTATTCCTACACAACTTCGGCCGATAAGTCATGAACCGTACAGACAGGCGGAAATTTGGCCTGGTATGGTGCCGATTCCAATGAACTCGGCATCTCAGGCGGAGAGTCAGGTGATCGTTGTGGTTGATGACGATCCGACGATCTGCGAGGTCATCTGTGCAATTCTCGATGGAGAAGGCTATCAAACCTCGAGCTTTGGTGACGCCGCCTCCGCGTTATCAGCGTTGACCTCATCTCCGCCGTCCTTGGTGCTCATCGACTGGCTCATCCGCGGATCCATGAACGGTGAAGCACTGTTTCGCGCCATCAAGGGTTCACCCGAAACGGCCGCGCTCCCGATACTCATTTGCACCGCCGGAGCACATCTTCTAGAAACGGCCTCCGATCTGCGCGAAAGCGGTGTTGACGTTCTCCCCAAGCCCGTTGAACTAGAAGATCTTCTCCAAACCGTGGCTCGCCTCGTTCGCACGTAGTCTAGAGCGTGCTGATCTCATGGGTTACTGGCCAGAGAGCTTGATACGTCCCTCTAGTCGCTTGCTGCGGTCGGCTTGGCGGACGCCGACTGGTCGTCCCAAGCGGATACGTCCTCACTCCAGGCGCGATATGAGGCGATCAGGCGATCTTCCAGCTCATAGTCATATGGGTTTGGTGCAAACCGATCGAGCTCCCTCTGATCCAGCTCATCCCGATGCTCGAAGAGCCAGCGGACGGTACGGCGAATCGCGACGTCTGGTGCAACGAGGTCCCGAATAGCCGAGAACGTACTTGAGTTTCGCCGTGTCCACGATGCGACTCGGCCGCGCATAACTAGCTGAGAGTCGCTCCGCCAGCGGATGGCTTACGGGAAGGATGTCCCATTCGTGCTGTAGCTCGTCCGCGACTAGCTGGATGATGTCCGAGAGGAAATAAGTGGTTCCATCTACGGAGTTAAATACCTGTCCCGCCGCTTCGGCACGATCGGCGGTGAGCAACACCTGATGCGCAGCGTTCTCGGTGTAGCAGATTGAGGGCACCAGTTTCCCATCGCCGGGCACTATCACCGACCTCCGTCCGTCAATCACGCGGCGCACTAAAGGCCAGAGCCACTGACGACTCACCCGCGGGCCGTAGAGATTGGTGTAGCGCAGAATTGTGGCCGCATAGTCATCCGCTGCCTCGTGGGCAAGTACTCGGCGCTCAGTCTCGGCAATGGCGAATCCTCGCTCCAGGCCCGGGAGTCGCTCCCGAAGCCTGGCGCGGCCCTCTGAGATGGGGATCTCCCTACTGCCAGGAAACGCCACTAACTCGGAAGGAATGAGACCGGTAAGACTGGTGATCCCGATGAAGCGCTCACAGTGCCCGGCAAACACATCCGCCGCGTACCGTAGCCGCCCGTACATTCCGCAAACGAGATCCCAATGCGAGCCTGCAGCGGACTCCTCAAGTGACTCGCGACTGTTTGGGTCGGCGTGAACATGCTGGACCACTGTGGACATAGTGTCGATCTCATGAGCGCCAGTGTGGAGAATGGTGACGTCGAAGCCACGCTCCAAAAGTCCACTGACCACGCTTGGACCGCTCGGCCCGGTTCCGCCAATCACCAGTGCCCGCATTGCGCTCTGTCTCCTTTGGCCCTCTCATGCCACAAGCTTTGCCGAGCCAATCCCAATCTGAGTCGCGGTAGCGGGTCTTGTCAACCCCTAGGTCTGATCATATATTCAGACTTACATTCTGCCGAGGGGTGCTTGTCTGAGTCCGGTGAACGTGTTGGGACCGCTTCAGATTGTTGAGCGTGATCGGGTCGTGTACGTGCGTGTCGATGACACGGCGCCCGCGATGCCGCCGCCCGTCCGAGTAGCCAATAGCATCCTCGACGTCTGTATCGAAGTGCGACAGCGACTAGATGCGCCGGGAGCTCTCGCGCTCATCTCAGACAGTCGCGTCTTCTGCATTCAAAAACCGACGTCGGCTGCTGATTGCGATGAGGCAAACGCCCTCTGGCGTGAGTCGATCCAGTCGCTCGCGGATCTCCCCGTGCCGACTATCGCATGCATTGCCGGTGACGCAGTCGGTACAGCCTGGGAGCTCGCTCTGGCGTGTGACCTGCGACTGGCCGAAAAGCCCATCATGATGGGAAGCTCGGAGATTATGTTTGGACGCATGCCCGCCTGCGGGGGCACCCAGCGTCTGGCCCGGCTCATCGGCCCGACTCGAGCATTGGAGATGCTGCTCATGGGCGAGTTGGTGGACAGCGCTGCCGCGCTCGAGCGCGGACTGGTTCACGGCGTTTCGGAGACGGGCGGTCTCAACACCATGCTCGAGTCATTCCTGGAGCCGCTGAGAAGTGCAGCCCCGATCGCCCTGACGTACGTCAAGGAGGCCGTCCTTCGAGGCATGGATTTACCTCTTGCCGACGGACTTCGACTTGAGGCAGACCTAGCGACACTACTCCAGACCACACGCGATCGGGCGGAGGGTCTTAGCGCGTTTCTGGAGCGTCGATCACCGAGGTTTGAGGGGCGTTGAGGACTACGCTGACGGTCGACGGCGTCCGAGTCAGCCTCGATCCGGCTTCAGTGGCGGCCGACGCTATACGGAGTCTGCTTCAGACGCTTGGAATATCGGCCTCGTCGGAGGATCCGGTCGGCGGTCGAGGAGGGGAATAGACGTCCAGGGGCAGACATCGTGATCGCCGGGCGCCCGCCCACAGCGAGGCTCTCGCCCCCGCCAAAGGTTTGGGTAACCGTCACCGAGCGCGGTTTAGAGGTGAATGCGTCCGCCGACGTGGGCGATGTGACACTTGGGTTCGGCCCCGTGGCGGAGATGCTCACCGCGGCCCACGTGGTGCTGGTAGCCCTCGCTGGCTTCTACTCGTCACGTCGCACAGGACGATCAATTGTCGCCAGTATCGCCATGAGTGAAGTGACGGCGACGTGTGTCACCAGTCTGCTTCTGCCAAGCTTGTGCGAAAGGCCCGCGCCGCCTCGCCAAACGGCCAAGGCCCGCACGGTGATTCTCCAATGCTCCAATGGCGCGGTGTCAGTGACCCTGAACAATCAGGATCGAATCGATCTCGCTGAAATGACCGGGGTCGCGTCACTCGTGGATACCTCGCCGGAATCATTCAAATCTATGCTTCAGTCATGGTCGCGTGAGCTCACTCGAGATGAGGTGGTCAGAATCCGGCCAGAACTGGAGGCTCCCGATACTTCCAGCAATGCCACGTGACGAGGCGTCTCGTGAAAACATGGGCTCGCTGAACAGTCCGTTTCACGTGAGGACACGCCGAGCGTATCGATTGATGAACCAGCCACTCTGCGATCCGACAAGCCATCGGCATGTGGCGCAACGCGTCCTCTAACAGGCGTCCGGGTGCTCGATCTCGGCATGGTCTGGGCTGGTCCTTACTGCGGGCGGCTGCTGGCGGGCCTGGGGGCAGATGTTGTGAAGGTAGAGGGCCCGCGCCGCCGTGACGGGACCCGACCGCCGGACGACTGGTCCGGGCTGCTCCGGCTTCTTTGCCGATCTCAATCGAAACAAGAAGAGCCTCGTGCTCGATCTTTCTGCCGAAGCGGGACGCAGTACCTTCGGAGAGCTCATACGCGTCATCGATATCATGGTCGAGAACTTCAGCCCACGCGTGATGCCGAATTTCGGACTCGACTATTCAGCTCTGTCGAAGTCGAATTCCAAGATCGTTCAAGTCTCCATGCCAGCATTCGAGTCAGACAGCGAGCGCGCACAGTTCGTGAGCTATGGAAGTGGTCTCGAGTTGTTGTCGGGCCTTGGAATTCAGGGGCGGGATGGTCAGCTGGAACCTGCAGCGGTGCCATACCTGGATTTTCTCACGGGTGTCTACGGGGCCATAGCCGCCGTTACGGCCCTGCTAAGGCGAGACCAATTGGGAGTAGGCTCATGGGTCGAGGTCGCCCAGTGTCTCGTGGCGCGTGATTTGCAGCAATGGTGCCCTGACGACTTGTGGTCGGTCACAAAACCCTCTGTCGATCCTGGTGCCGCAGCTTGGAGCCCCAGCTTACGCGCCAGTAACTTCTACTCCGACACCCGCGGCGATGGATATTGCCACCATCTCTCCCGATGCCCGTGGACCATCGAAGGCTCCGCGTCGCGCGAACCTTCGGCGAGGAGATACGGTGCTGATAGCACGCGCGTCCTTGAGGAATTAGGCGGAGTGACGAAGGACGATATTGATCGGTTCATCCGTCAGGGCGTCGTTGTGGACAGTGCAAGGATGGTGATAGGCGTCGCATGAGCTTTTCCTCGATCCTGTACGAAAAGCTGGACGCAATCGGCCGAATCACGCTCAATCGGCCGGACGTACTCAACGCATACTCCGTACAGATGCGTGACGAGCTCCACGAGGTCCTTCAGGCTGTGTTCGATGACGATGAAGTACTGGTCCTGATCATCCGCGGGGCCGGTCGGGTGTTTTGCGCCGGGGCTGACCTTCGGGAATTCGGCTCAGCGCCATCACCAGTGGCAGCTCGCCACGTACGCTTCGCGCGCGATGTTTGGGCCCGCCTCCACTCTCTATCAAGACCCACCATCATGCAGCTCCATGGGTACGTGTTTGGCTCCGGTCTCGAGATGGCGCTATTCGGCACCTTTCGAATTGCGGCAGAGGGAACGCTGTTTCGGCTTCCGGAGGTGCAACTCGGCATGGTTCCCGCTGCCGGGCGGCACGCAAACGCTCCCGCGGCTTGCTAGCGCTGGTGCTGCATTGGAGCTACTCTTGACCGGAGACAATTCGATACAGCCGAAGCATCCCGTCTGGGGATTCTGACACGCGTCGTACCTGGCGATGCGCTCGAAACAGAAGCGCTAGGTTTGGCAGCATCACTCGCGGCTCTGAATCCCGCGTTAGTGACAGCGGTAATTCGCGCCGTACGCGAAGGCAGCGAGCTGCCGATGCCGCAGGCTTTGGAGCTGGAGAACCGTTTGGCCAGCTCCGTCCAGGCCGGGAAGATCCTCCAATGGAGATAGCTGAGTGAACGTCGTCGAGCTTCTGGATATCCCCGCCAGCATGTTCCCCGAACAGAGCATCCTGAGCTTCGATGGACGGACACTGACTTACGAAGAGCTGCAGAGCCTCGTGCAGCAGACGGCCGGATCCCTCGCGACACTCGGAGTGGAGCGCGGTGATCGCGTCGCGGTGGTCGACACGAACTCCGTGGAGCTAGTAGCCGCGATGTTTGCAATCGTGAGTTTGGGGGCTGTGTTCGTCCCAATGAGCTATCGGGGCCGAGTTGACGAGTGGCGTCATATGATCGAGTCAACGGAGCCGAAGGTCCTGCTGGCCGGCTCACGGTACGTAGATGGATGCCTGAGCCTGTGTCAGCCCCGCGATTTGGCGCCGTCGGTGATTCCACTGACCACATCCTCGGCTGACGGAGACCTTCGGGCCATCGCAAACGGTGCAGACCCGGTCTCCTTTGAAGACGTAGAAGATGGCGATCTGGCCGTGCTGATGTTCACCAGTGGAAGCACAGCGCTGTCCAAGGCGGTCATGCTCGCGCACGCCGACCTTGTCAATTACGTATGTGAAAGCGTGGATTGCGCCGATGGCACTGAGCGCGGAGCAACTCTGCTCTCCGCACCGCTGCATCATATCGCCGGCCTCACCGCGGCCTTGAGCGCAATATTCGCTGGACGACGCATCGTTCTCATGCCGCAGTTCGAAGCCGCCGAATGGCTCAATCTCGCCACCAGCGAGCGCGTGACTCATGCATTCCTGGTACCGACAATGCTGAAGCGTGTGCTCGACTGTGAGCAATTTTCCGCGGCCGACCTATCTCAATTCGAAGTGCTGTCTTACGGCGCCGCCCCCATGCCTTTAGGCGTAATCCGTCGAGCCCTTGACTCGTTCCCAACTCACGTGCAGTTCATCATGCATCGTAATGCATTCGGTCAAACCGAGACAACGTCAACGGTAACAATGCTGGGCCCAGACGATCACCGCCTGGTGGGTAGCCCGGATGAAGTCGAGCACAAGCTTCGACGATTAGGATCCATCGGGCGGCCGCTCCCAGACGTTGAGGTGCGCCTTGTGAGCGAGATCGGGCAGCCAGTCGCCGTAGGGGAGGTAGGCGAGATTGCCCTGAGAACTCCCCGCACCATGCGAGGCTATTTCGGTCAGTATGACGCCACGGCAGCGACGATTCAGGATGGCTGGCTGTTGACGCGAGATCTTGCCTGGATGGACGATGACGGATACATTTTTCTGACTGGTCGAAAGGCGGATTTGATCATCCGCGGTGGAGAGAACATTGCTCCCCAGGAAGTGGAGCTCGTCCTTGAAACCCATCCGTTAGTCGACGAGGTCGCAGTGATTGGGGTTCCCGATGACGAATGGGGCGAGCGAGTGTGCGCCGTTGTGGTTACTCGAGCTGGCGAGCCTCTGAGTGAGGGAGACGTGATCGGTTGGTGTCGTGAGCGACTGGCGAGCTTCAAGACTCCCGAAATCGTCATATTCGCCGACTCACTACCCCGGAACCCTCTCGGCAAATTGATGCGGCCGGAGCTGCGCACGCAGATCCAGTTGCAAGCATTGAATGGAGAAGTCCATGGCAAATGAAGTACGCAAGCGGTATGTCTGTTCGTCTTGCAACACCGAGATGCTGGTCACTCGGGGCGGCGAGGGCACACTGACGTGCTGCAACGCGCCCATGCAGATTCGGAGTGCCGCGTCAGCCCCAAAGGCTGAGGCTCAGGAGGCAAATCGTGGCTAACCAGCTTGGCAAGCGCTTTCTCTGCGAAGATTGCGGCTCTGAAACCCTGTGCACCAAACCCGGCGAGGGCACGGTCAGTTGCTGTGGCAAACCGATGCAACCAAAGGACCCCAAGTCGCTGCCGTCAGGAGACTAACGCTCTGGTAGACGGAGAGGGACCTAACGGGCTCTCAATCCATGAGCCCCGCTGATCTTCTTCTCTTCAACGCGCGGGTCCTCACGCAGAATCCTGCCCGGCCTCTCGCCACAGCAGTTGCGGTCGCAGGTGAACGAATCATTGCCCTGGGCTCCTTTGATGAGCTCCAGGGACTTGCAGGTCCACAGACCGCAATGGTCGACGCGCAGGGCGGGACTGCTGCACCGGGCTTCCATGACGCGCACCTGCATCTCCTGAGCTATGCGCGTCAGAAAGGGCGCGTCGACTGCCGTGGCATCGTCAGCCTAGATGATCTGGTGGAGCGCTTTGCCGCCCGCGTCGCCAACACTCCACCCGGTGGCTGGATACGCGCGGCCGGATTGGACCAGCTCAGCCTTACAGAGACGGTACTTCCGGACCGCACCGTGTTGGATCGAGCGGCGCCCCGACACCTGGTGCGGCTGCAGGATCGGTCGCTGCATCTCGACGTGCTTAACACGTCAGCGCTTAGAGCGACTGATCTATGGGACGAACGTAATCCATCGATTGAGCGCGATGCATTCACCGGGGAGCCCACAGGCCGAATCTTTCACGGTTCCGAGCTGCTGCGCGGGCGCTTTGGCCGGCCTTTATTCTCCGAGATCGCTCGAGACGTGCAGTCGGCATGCGCGGAGATGGCCGCGTATGGACTGACCACGATTCAGGATGCGTCCGTAACGAATGGCGTGGAAGAGTGGGACCTATTCCACCAGCTGGCGGACGGTGGTTATCTCGGGGGCCTCCGCCTGTTCATGATGCCTGGTGCTCGGCTCTGGCGCGAAGTCCCCGGCGCACCGTTGCCGACATCAAGCGTCAGATTTGGCCCTGTGAAATTCATGCTCGATGAGAACCGGACTGATCCGCGCGAGCTCCGTGATAGTGTCGCGGAGGTTCGCGCAGCGGGAAAAGCGGTCGCGTTCCACTCAGTCAGCGAAGCAGAGCTCGTGCTTGCGCTCCATGCGCTGGAGCTCGCATCAAATCATCAGACAGCCTCATCTCCGAATCGCATCGAGCATGGCTCCATCATCCCAGAGGAGCTCCTCCCCGATCTTAGGGAGGCCGGAGTCACTGTGGTTGGACAGCCCGGACTTGTACGTGAGCGGGGTGACATCTACCAGCAAGAGCTTGCTCCAGAACTGCACTCCTGGGTACACCGCGCGGCATCCCTACGCCGGAACGGCATCCCTTACGCCATTGGCTCTGATGCGCCGGTCCTCGAGCCACACCCCCTCGCACACCTTGCCGCGGCACGCAGCCGATCAACGAGGTCGGGCGAGCGCCCTTGGCCCCGATGAAGCGCTGAGCACCGAGGACGCGCTGGACGCAATGACCATTGGTGCGGCGCGAACCGTGGGGGCGGGGCATGAGCTAGGCTCGATTCGCCCTGGAGCGCTCGCGGACGTAGTGGTCATCGAACCTGAGGTTCTGGACTCGCGGGATCCAATCGCGCGCGTCGGTCCAGTTAGGATCACGATCGGCGCAGGGCGAATCCTATGGCGTCGATCCTGACGGCCTAACCGCCAGTCTTCGCGAACTTCACCGTCTCATCTTCGATTCGCTTCACCAGACTATCGTCCGCGAGCTGCTCCAGATGGGCGATAAGAGTACCAACCGCGTTGCGCCGCAGGAAATCTGGGAACTCGTCCCAGTTGTTGGGCTTGCTTTCCGACCAGATGTAGCTGGCCAGCTCGTACGGAGTTTGATACTCGGGCGTCATCACACTCAAAAGACGCTCGCGTCGATCGAGCTGGTGCTGCGCGATCTGATGGGCGCGGCCGGCCACCGAAGGCATGAGCTCACCGTGGCCCGGGATGGTGAGTCGGATTGGCGTCTCGGCGAGCTGCTTCAACGAAGCTAGGTAGCCCGGCATGGGATTGACCTTCGAATAGGGCTGCAAACTCACGTTGGAGTTCACCTTCGGAAGGATGTGGTCGCCCGAAAAGAGCAGCTCTTCGTCCGGCTCCAGTAAACACACGTGCCCTGGAGTATGCCCCGGAGTCCAATGAATCTGGAAGCGGTAGCGCCCCACGTCAAATGTCTCGCCGCCCTCCAGCGTGCGATCGGGCTCGGTCACGGAGATCGATTGATTCCCCATTCCCAGTGAGCGGGTCGATCGTGTCGCCACGTCTGTGGGCATGCCGTATCGCTGCAACCAGTTGAGCTGCATTGTTCGAAATGAGTCGGGCTCAGCGTAACGCAGGCGAATGTACGCCCAGTCGCTCTCGTGCATCCAGACCCGAGCCCCGTGCTCTCGATGGAGATGGGCCGCAAGACCGCAGTGGTCGTGATGACCATGCGTTGCGATCACGGTGTGGATGGCATCCGGCGTCGTTCCCAGTTCCGCCAGCCCCGCCACCAGCGAATCTTTGGATTCATCGATATCGAGACCCGTGTCGATCAGCACGAATCCATCAGCATCACGAACGAGATAGACGTTCACGGAGCTGGTGAAGCTGTCCGGCATCGGCAGTCGGATGCTGTCGATACCCGGCGCTACTTCCATGATGAACCCGCGGGGAATCGCTCTCGCGATGTCGGATGGAGCTCACCGAGGCTGGAACTTGAAGAGTGTGGAGTCTTCGGTCACGTCTTCAAAGATCACTGAGACCGGCATACCAATTTTCACATCGTCCGGAGCGCAACCGACGATATTGCTGAGAATACGAGGCCCTTCGTCGAGCTCAACAATGGCCACGGCGTACGGGAGCTCTTCCGTAAATCCTCGGTGATATGCACGGTGGAAGACCGTGAAAGTAAACACCTGTCCACGCCCACTTACGGGGCTCCATTTCCAATCATTACTCAGACAATGTGGGCATCGGTTGCTCGGCGGAAACCAGAACTTGCTGCACGAGCGGCATTGCTGCAGCTCTAACGAATGGCGGTGGACATGCTTCCCAGAACGGAGCAGACTCGGGAGTAGACCGGGGCAGTGGCTTGAGGTAGTCGACCTGATCAACGGTCACGCTCACGCACCTCGCTCGAGAATCAACGTCGTGTGGCACACGGTGTTCCCGCCATGCCCCGATACCAAGGCAAGACGGGCATCTTTAACCTGTCGGTCCGGGCCGTAATCATGGCGGACCTGACGGACGCCTTCCACCACCTGGAGCACGCCCTCGGCGTGGCTCTCGGAGAGCTGTCCGCCGGAGGTGTTGGTTGGTATTTTCCCGTCGAACCTCAGGGCTCCCGAGGCGACGAATGGCCCACCCTCCCCCTTCTCGCAGAAACCGTAGTCCTCGAGCTGTGCCAGAACCATGTAGGTGAAGCAATCGTACAACTGGGCGGTATCGATGTCCGCGGGCGTGCATTCGGCCATGGCATAGGCACGCTGGCCGCTTTCCTGCGCCGCCGTGGAGATCATGTGGTCGTCCGCGAACCAGCCCTTGAGATTGTTCTGCGAGCCGAAGCCGCGGATGATCGCGGGCACTTGAGGAAGATCTCGAGCCCGATCCAGGCTGGTGACGATCATGGCACCAGCAGCGTCACTGCGGAGCGAGCAATCGAACATCCCAAATGGATCGACGATCTTCCGCGCCCCCATGTAATCGTCAAGCGTGAGCGGCTTCTGCATCTGCGCTGCAGGATTTCGACAGGCATGCTCGCGAAACGCGACTGCTATGGCACCCAGCTGTTCCTTGGTGGTGCCATAGAGCGCCATGTGGCGCTGGGCGCCCAGTGCATGAGTGGCCGGGGCCCCGAAGTATCCAAACGGCCCCTCGAACTCGCGCGTGCGCTCAACCTCTGTGGAAGCCTGGCTCATCTTGCCCTGGCGCGTGCCTGGCACTCGGGTTCTTGACCAAGTGTTGCGGGAGAAGCCGCACAGCACGGTGTTTGCCAGTCCCGCGTTGATAGCCATGGTCGCCAGGACGACGGAAAGAGGTTGGCTGGCTCCCCCGTTGTCAAGGCACGTTGCAAACGCGGCGTTTATTCCGAGTCGTTGACCAAGCTGCTGCTGGAAGCAGTACTCGTCATCTGGACCTCGGACCACCACACCGTCGATATCGGATGGCTGCAGACCGGCGTCTGAAATCGCGGCAGTCGCAGCGTCGGACATGAGGCTGAGCGCGGTAGAGCCGGGAACCTCACCAAGCTGCGAGGTTCCGACCCCGACAATCGCAGTGCGGGTGTTGAGCATCATGATCTCCACGGAAGAGCGGCGCATTGGCCAGAAGGCAAGCGGCACGCCCGGATGGCCCGAGAAACATAGCACCGCCCCCACGGGCCATCGTGGCAACCTGCCTGTCGGACGCTTCTACGGCATCGAGCGGAGCGGTACTTCGCCGCACGTCCAAACAGCGCTCAAGCCGCTCTCAGCTCACTCCGGCTCCGGTAACATGGCAGGTACGCTCAGGGAGGGGACTCGATGACAGCACCAAGTGCGCATCTCCGCGACCGCTACGCCATCGTCGGCGCCGGGCATAGTCCGCTTGGAGAGGTGCCCGGATCAACATCGATCAGTCTTGCTGGCCAGCGCCATGAAGAACGCAATCGAAGACGCCGGTTTGACCAACCGCGACATCGACGGCATCATCAGCCGTGGGCTCGGACGACATTTATTGTCACCATCAGCGGATCGGCCAGCAGCTCGGAATCAATGCACGGTTCAGCACGAGCCTGGATAACGGCGGCGCCAGCCAGATCATGTCTATCGCCATAGCCTGCATGACGATTGAGGCCGGGCTCGCCGATGTCGTCGTCACCGGCTACGGGCGCAACACCTGGAGCCGCAAGCAAGCTTCAGAGATCACGCGCATGCGCAGCATGAACGTGCCGGCCGACCAGGAGTCAAAGGAGTTTGGACCGGAGTACGGCCTGTTCGGGGCTCCCGCGACGCATGCCTTTGGTGCGCGCCGACATATGGAGCTTTATGGCACCAAACGGGACCATTTCGGTCACATCTCCGTTGCCTTCAGAAATCACGCGTCGAAGAACCCGCATGCGCAGAAGCAGAACCCTATCACGCTGGACGACTATCTAAACGCCCGCCTGATCGTGGATCCTTTTGGCCTCCTCGATTGCAGCCTGGTGAGTGATGGCGCCGGCGCGGTCGTGGTGACCACTGCTGAGCGAGCGAAGGATCTTCAGCGTCACCCAGTCCTTATTTCAGGGTTCGGGTTCCAGAACAACCTGCGCGGGTGGCTACACGAGGATCACATGACTACCACAGCGGCTAAGAAGTCTTCGGAAACAGCCTACGCAATGGCCGGGATTGGTCCCAAGGACGTAGACACAGCGCAGATCTACGATTGCTTCACATACATGGTGCTCACTCAGCTCGAGGACTACGGCTTCTGCAAGAAGGGCGAGGGCGGCGATTTCGTCGCATCCGGCGCACTCGAGCTCGATGGATCACTCCCGACAAACACCTCTGGTGGACAGCTATCAGAGAGCCACGTGGAAGGCATGCTTCAGCCCGTCGAGGCGGTTCGACAGCTTCGGCACGAGTATGAGCCCAACCGGCAAGTCAAAAACGCTGAGGTGGCCGTGGTTAGCGGTCATGGCGGCAATACTGTCTGTCACTCCAGTCTTGTGCTACGGAGAGCCTGATGCCTTCTTCTGCCGAATACACCAAGCCGATCCCCGTTCCGAGTCCTGAATCCGGGCCATATTGGGCCGCTGCTCGAGAGCACAAGCTGCAAATCCAGCGTTGCAATGCCTGTACCCACATGTGGTTTCCACCGAGCGAGATCTGCCCGGAATGCCTGAGCGATCAATGGGAATGGCAAGAGGTCAGCGGGAGAGGCACCGTCTTTTCATTCGTGATCTTCCACCGGCCGTACCATCCGGGATTCAAGGACAACCTTCCCTACAACGTCTCGATCATCGAGCTGGAGGAAGGTCCACGCATGTTCTCGAACGTCATCGGCTGCAGCAATGACGACCTGCACATCGGCTTGCCGGTTAAGGTCGTCTTCGACGACGTGACGGATGAGGTGACGCTGCCGAAGTTCCAGCTAGCGTAGAGCGGGGCCAGTGCTCTCACCGTAGAGCGGGACGCTGCTCACGGTGAGGGTCAGAGACCCGCCATTGGACGAGCGTGAAGTCCCCGTCTGGGTGATCTTCGAACACTGCCTCGACCGGCGAGCCGATGGTCGACCTCCTGAAGGGGATCGCCCAGGAGATTACCGACCATCCGGACGTTGTCGGCATCGGGCAGCTCCACAACCACGACAATGTACGGGCAACCCTGCTCCAGCGCGGGATGAACTGGATGCCAGACACGCGCCCAGCGTGAAGATGCTGACCGCGTCCCGAGACGCTTCGCCATTCGAGCGGCGAAGCTCCACACCTTCGGCACAGCCATTCAGGCTCCCATTGCCAGGCGCGGCACTCCCCGCAGTGCTGAACGGCGAGCTCGTGACGCTTCGCAGCTTCCCAGTAGCCTGCATCGACGCCATCCTTTGACGGTCGCGGAGACGGTAGCCCGGCCGGGAGGTAGGAATTGGAATCGATCGTCATCCTAGCCAGTCATCCATGGAGCAGCAGTGCACTTACTGGCGACGTCGCGGGTCCACCCGCAACCAATGAGACCTGGGCGTCATCGACCTGGCAGGTGGACTCACCCCGGATCTGTCGCACGGCCTCATTCACCAGCTCCAGCCCGTGCATGTAGCACTCCGCCAGGTTACCGCCACTGGTATTCAGGGCAGAGCTCCACTCTGCCAGCTCAGATTCTCGACCGTGCAAAACGATTCGATCTCTTCGGGCGGACGGAATCCGAGGTCGGCTAGCGTCATCACCACGGCGCCAGTGAAGTTCTCGTACACCTGCGCGTTGTCCACATCTTCAGGACTGATCCCGGCGCGTTCGAAGAGTCGCCTACCGACCTGACGAAAGTTCGACGTCGCGTAGTCTCGGTGCATTCTGGGAGACCATGGAGTATCGATCGCCCGAACCCTCCGCGACGCTCATGACGAACGCGGGTCGGGAACGGGCATCCTGTGCGCGCTCGGCCGTCGTCAGGATCACCGCTGCAGCGCCATCGTTCTCCTGACAGCAATCGAACAGATGAAACGGCTCCACGATCCAGCGAGAGGCATCGTACGCCTCTCGAGTGAGCGGTCGGCCATACATGACTGCGCGCGGGATTTCGTTGAGCGTGCTCGTAGGCGGTGAGCGCGATGGCGGCGAGCGCATCCTGCGAAACGTCGTACTGGTCCATAAATCGCCTCGTTCGGAGAGCGATCATCTGAGCTGGCGAGAACAGCCCGTAAGGAAGGGTGTATGCGCGTTGGCCTTCGACAGAGTCATCGCCGTCGCGCCGGCCAAAACGCCCGAATTGCCCCTGCGCCAGGGCCCGGTGCACGACCACGTAATCCGCGTAGCCGGCATTCAGCGCCGCCGCGGCGGTCCCGATCGCGCCGCACACCAGGCCTCCACCGCCCCACGCAAGCGCGGTGTAGCGTATCTCCTCGATGCCGAACGCCGCCGCAAGGCGAACCGGCTCATTGCGATCATTCGCGTAGGAGACGAAACCGTCGATCTGGCGAACGTCGATGCCTGCGTCGACTGCCGCGTTCTTGATCGCCTCACAGGCCAGCCTGAACTCGGGCACGGGTGCGCTGCCACGCTTGTAGTAGGCCGTCTCGCCAATGCCGACGATCGCCACTCGGTCGCTAATGGTGTAATCAGTCATGAGTACGCCGGAGCCGTGCCGAGTGCCCCGATGTCGTCTCCGGTACACTTGAAGCCATGCAGAACCAGTCGGACCTCACCGGGCAGGTGGCGCTTGTAACTGGTGGAACGGCCGGAATCGGCAAGTCGGCCGCCTTGGCCCTGGCGCGGCGAGGGGCAAACGTTGCGCTTGTGGCGCGCGACGCCGAGCGAGGGCTCGCGATCGTCGCAGAATTCGAAAGGTTGGGTCACCGTGCGGCGTTTCAGCCAGCGGATCTGGCAAGCTTCGGCGAGGTCCAGGCCGCAGTTGAGACGACGGTCGAGGAATTCGGACGCTTGGATATTCTGGTGGCCAGCGGTGGTTGGGGCATGAGTGAGACCCCGGCCAGGCTCTTCCACGAGATCGATCCTGCTCTCTACCCCAACTACACGATGACCCATCTATTCAGCCGCCTTCACGCTGTAAGAGCCGCGCTCGATCCAATGATTGCGGCCGGCAGTGGAAGCATCGTTCTGGTCACAACCGATTCGGCCCGCACACCTACGCCTGGCGAATCGCTCATCGGCGGATCGGCCGCGGCGCTTCTCTTCCTCGTTCGGGCCCTGGGCCGCGAGCTTGCTCGACACCACATCCGTATCAACGCTGTTGCTACGACGCTCACGCGGGACACGGAGTGGTACGACTGGTATCAAGAGCATCGGGCCTCCGACGCCGTCCTTGTGCGCGCATTCCGCAAGCTCGAAGAGGCAGCGGCGCTGGGACTCGCCAGCCCGGACGATATAGCCGAAACCATTGTGCATCTTGCTTCCCGCGCTTCCGCCCACATTTCCGGCGCGACGATCAGCGTGAATGGCGGAGCATCCTTCCCAGCGTAGTCTCGGACGGTCGGACACGTTGGCTAGTGAGCCTCGCGTAGGGACGCCAGCGCTTGAAGGGCGCCTACCGCCCGCGCAGCCGTGGGTCCAACACATCGCGGAGCGCATCCCCGAGCAGGTTCCAGGCGAGCACGGTGAGTGATATGGCCAAGCCGGGCCAGATCATCATCCATGGTGCCACCATCATGTAGCTGCGGCTCTCGCCGGCCAGCATCCGCCCCCAGGCGGGAGTGGGTGCAGGCACGCCAAGGCCGAGGAAGCTCAGAGAAGCCTCCGCCAGAATGGCTCGCCCAAGCGCCAGCGTCGTGATCACGATAAGGGGTGCAATCGTATTCGGAAGGACGTGGCGCAACATGATGCGGAAATTGATTGCGCCCATTGTCCGGGCAGCTTCGATATAGTCGAACCGTTTGATCGAGAGCACCGAGCTGCGGATGATTCGATTGGTCTGGGGAACGCTGGTGATGGCGACCGCGATGATCGTCTGAACAAGACCGGGCCCCAGCACGCTCATGATAGCGAGCGCGAGAAGGATGCCCGGGAACGCCATCCACGCGTCCATCACCCGCTGAGCGATGAGGTCCAGCTTGCCACCCAGATAGCCGGAAACGATACCCAGACGTTGCACCGATAACCGTGCCGATGGCGACGGCGGCAATGCCCACCTGCAGCGAGATGCGTGCTCCGTGGATGATCTGGCTGAGAATGTCTCGACCAAAGTTATCCGTCCCAAACCAGTGCTCGGCGCTGGGACCCCGCAGCATGGACGATGTTTGCTCCGTGGGATCGAATGGCGCCAGCCATGGGGCAAAGATCGCCACGAAGACGATGAGCGCGATGGCCACCAGCGCGGCGGTGCCTAAGGGCTTGCTCTTGGCAAGCTGGCCGACTGTGTGACCGTCGTGGCGCACGCGATCGCGCGGCCACGGCCAGAGGCTGGCTTATTGCGCTTTGGGCCGTTGCCATACTGCTTGCTCCACGTTCACAGTTTCAGTCGGTCCTAACGATCATGAATAGGCGATTCGTGGATCTAGCCAACCATAGATGAGGTCCACTACCAGGTTCACCAAAACAAAAAGGCTCGCGAGAATCAGAATGTTGGCCTGGACCTGCGGATAATCCCGCTGAGAGATCGATTGCAGCGTCAGCGTTCCAACTCCGGGCAGTCCAAACACTGCCTCGATCACCACGGTTCCGCCAATTAAAAATGTGAACTCCTGCCCCAGAACCGTGACCACGGGAATGAGCGCGTTCTTGAGGGAGTGGCGCATGATCACGAGCTGATCCGCGAGGCCCTTGGCTCTCGCTGTGCGCACGTAGTCCTGGCGGAGCACCTCGAGCATCTGAGCCCGCGTGAATCGCATGATCGACGCGGAAAGCGCAAACCCCAGGGCAATTGCCGGAAAAATGAACTGCTCCAGGTTACGCATAGGATTCTGAGCAAACGGAACGAATCCCAGCGGATACGGGTATCGCCACCAGATGGCGGGAAGAACGATCAGCATCGTCCCAAGCCAGAAACTGGGGATAGAGTAGCCGACGATACTCACGAGTCGCGCTACATAGTCGACAGTCGAATCCTGCTTCACCGCGGCAATGATTCCGGTAATGAGCCCCACCGTCATGGCGATGGTAAGAGCGATGATCGTGAGCTCCACGGTGACGGGGAACCGGGCCAGGAATTGATCGAGGACCGGCCGCTTTGACACAAGCGAATCCCCAAGATCGCCTCGGACCACTCTCACAATCCAATCCACGTACTGAACGGGCAACGGCTTGTCCAGGCCAAACTGGCGCCGAAGGTCTTCAATGGCGGCGAGATTGCTCCCGCCTTCCCCTGATGCGCTGCTGCCAAGCGCTATCAGCGCCGCATCACCCGGTATCGCTCTCAATATGAGAAAGACGATCACTGACACTCCGAAGAGCGTGGGGAGGGCCAGAAGTAGCCGCTTTGCGATATACGCCTGCATTGCCTAATTCCTGTTGAAGCTCAATTCGACGGAAGCTTCGCCAAACGACGACGGTCCCGCAGCTTTAGCTACAGGGCGTAGAAAGCCTTCGGATTGTCGTAAACAATCTTCTGAACGGCGCTCTCTGGCAGGTCACCCTGATCTACACGCTCTTGCAGCCGTTTGGTGAACTCTAGCTCCATCGATGCATCGGCGTGCGTGTAGTCTGACCCGACCAGCAGGTTGTCAATGCCTGTATGTCGAATGATGTACGGAAGATCCTCGTCGACCTGGATGGTGACGTACAGACGATTCTTCTTCAAGATATCGTCCGGCATGTCGTAAGCCGGCCCGCTCAGGACGTTGTCGCCCTTCGGGCGCGTCTTAAGTCGCCGGTGAAGATCGTACAGAACGAACGGGATCCAGGAGGAGTTCGCCTCGATGAAGCCAAATCGCAATGTCGGAAACTTGTCCGGCACGCCATGCAGGATGAATGAATGGAAAGCGTGCACCGCCGGCATGCCAATGCGGATGAAGCGACCATAGGAGAATTCGCGGGACGGTGTGAAATCGGGAACTCCAGATCCCACGTGGAAGCAAATGGGCATGTCCAGCCGCTGCGCTTCCTCATAGACCGGATAGAAGTATTCATCGTTCGGCCACTTCCCGGCTTCGCGATCGCCCTTCTTCAATACGCCAACGGCGCCATGGTCCTTCGCCCGCCTAACCTCCTCGACGGCCATGTTGATGTCTCCGTATGGCGGCAGGCAGGCCCAGCGCAGTCGACCCTTTGATCGATCGCTCCGATCGGCCAGCCAGCGGTTGTAGCTCCGTCGAAGGGCCCGGTCAATTTCGGGATTTTCAGTGATGCCGACGAGGAATAGCGTCGGGTAGATAATCTGTGCCTCAACGCCCATGGCGTCCATATCGCGCAGACGAGCATCGACATCCATGAGCTCCCGCGTCTGCACCGTGGTCTTAGTGGTCGCATCATCGCGGTTCATCCTTGGCTGGCGATGACCGTCGATCATCCAATAGCGGGTTTGCGGTCGATTCGGATCCTGATGCGACGGGTAGCCCACCGTTGGTTTGAACTCCTGCTCATCGGCGTGCAGAAATTCCCAGGTGTCCTCTGTCTCATCGATATGGGTGTCAGCATCAATGATGCGCATGTGCCAGAAACCTCACTTGTGGGCGGCCCCACGTTTCAAATTTCCGAGCTTCCCGGGAGGGGAAAGCGTTACCAGCGAGGAAGTAGTGCTGATGGACTTCGATGACCCAGGCCGACATGGTCAGGGCTGATACAAGTTGAGCTTCGTTCAGCCCTGACGGGATGCCTGAGACCTATCGGTTTGGAGCGCCCTTGGAGCGGTCAAACCAGACTTCGCGAGGGTTGTAGACGTATGCGTTGCCGCCCCAATTCATGGAGTAGTCCGTTGACCCACGCTTGCCACACGTTCCAATTGGGCAGGTCGATGGTGGGCGCCGCGTACATCTCTTTGTAGATGATGTCCTGGACCTGACGTGCAATCTGAACTTTGCGCGCGTCATCAGAAGCGACTTCAAAATCCTCGATGAGCTTGTCCAGCTCAGCGTTGCGGATGAACGGGTTGGTGGTGCCCTTGGAATGGAAGAAGTTGTACCAGGGCTTATTCTGGTTCTCCGGATCGCCGATCAGGATCGGTACCATGTCGTAATTGCCGGAGGCCTCCGCCTGAGCGTAGACGCCGAACTCGGTCGGTCGTAGCTCCATGGTCACGCCAATCTGCTTGAGCTGGCCCGTGACGGCTTCCATGATCTTCCCTGATGTGATACGAGCGCTTGGCACAGTCATGGAAGTGGTCAGGCCGCTGGGGAAGCCTGCCTCAGCCAGGAGCCGCCTTGCTTCCGTATAGTCGGCATCCTTTGGCTGTGACCAGCCGGGCCACTGAAGAAACTCAGTCTCCGGGAATGGCGAGCTTTTTCATGAGGCCCGAGATTCCCCCAGGTGGACCCAGCACTCCGGCGTTGTCAGCAATACCGCGTACGAGAGCCTGTCGGTCAACGCCGAGATGGATTGCCTTGCGGACGCGCACGTCGTTGAATGGCGGCTTACTCAGGTTGAAGTACATGGAGTTGTTGAAAATCCCCGCGCTCGTGCGCTGTTGCGACTGCGGAACAGCTGCGAGAATGGTGTCTAGCTCACCCTTGTTGGTGGTGCTGTAGACGTCCAGCTGCTGGCTGATGTAGCCGGCCACCTGGGCCGAGTTGTCCAGGCCGTAGAGCACTTTCCAGCCGTCAAGATAGGGCTTGGCTTTATCCCAGTACTGATCATTTCGCGCGAGCGTGGTGCCCGCGACCTGATCGTAGCTCACAAGCTTGAACGGCCCCGTGCCGATAACGCTCTTGTCGTAGGAGCCACCCTCGTCGATCACGTGCTTTGGCATCATCATGGTGCGGCGGTCGGCAAGCTGTTGAATGAATGACGGGTCGGCGTACTTCAGTTGAAAATTGACCGTGTTGTCATCCACCTTAGTGGCAGTCTCAAACGAAGGGATGAACCCGCGTGCTTTGAGCGCGTTCTTTGGATCGTAGACATAGGAAAAGGTCCACACAACATCGTCCGCGGTAAAGGGCTTGCCGTCATGCCAGAGAACATCCTTGCGTAGCTTGACCGTGTATGTATTTGGGCTGTCGATTCCCAGCCCTCGGCCAGGTTGGGGACGAGCTTCTTCTCTATACGCATATCTTTATTGGGGTCGTGATCGAGCGTCAGCAGCGTCTCGTATACGGTCGCCGCAAACGTAATCTCCTCCGGAAGTCCAAAGCCCACGTACGGATTCAGAGACGACGGGGCACTTCGGGATGCAATGGTGAATGTGCCACCGCGCTTGGGGTCAGCGCCCGCGCCGCCGTTGCACCTCCGCCGGTTGACGGCGCCGACGGCGCGCAAGCCGAGATAGTCAGAACCAGGGAAATGAATCCCGCGAATGTCGCCCAGCGTCGCTTACCCATCGTTCCGTCTCCTCTCGATGTCGGCATTCCGCTACTGAATGATTCCTTCGACCATGTAATCGTCGATCTGTTCCTCGGAAAGTCCCAGTATTTCGCGATAGACGTAATCGTTGTGCTCGCCAAGGAGCGGCGCGTGTCGTCGCTGGCGGGGAGCGGTGTTGGAAAGTCGATACCCCCAGGACTCCGTCACAACAGAGCCCAGCTCGGGATGCTCCACCGGAAGCCAGTGCTCACGAGATCGGAGCTGAGCATCGTTGTTGAGAAGATCGTCTGCTCCATTGAGCACGCCCGCGGGAATCCCTTCATCCAGGAATCTCTGCATCACGGCCTCGGCCGCCTGCGGTTCGGTCCACTCGCCAATGATGGCGTCGAGTTCGTCGGCATGCTGTTGACGACCGAGAAATGTGTTGAACCGTGAGTCGCGCAGCCGCGCGTCATCAACGATGCGGCAGAAGACTGTCCAGTGCTGATCCGTACCGATGCTGATAGCGCACCAGCGATCGTGGCCCTGGCAGGGATACACGCCCTGAGGCGCGAATCCAGCTTCGCGATTCCCCGTGCGCGGTGCGATGCGTCCATTGGCCGTGTACTCAAGGATGAGCGGTCCCATGAAATTGATGGTCGACTCGTACTGAGAGATCTCAATGTACTGGCCCTTGCCGGTCGCATTCCGACTGTGAAGAGCGGCGAGCACGGCCACCATCCCGTGAAATGGATTGCAGCTCGTGTCGGGATGTGACCACGGCGTGGGACTCACGGGAGGCTTGTCCGGGTAACCCGAGATCGCATTCAAGCCAGCCATGGCCTGGATGCCCCAGCTCACTCCGCCATAGAAGTCCCGCGGACCGCCCATACCCATGGTCGGCATCTGAACCATAATGATGCGCGGATTGATCGACGACAGTCGCTCATAGGTGAGTCCCCACTTGGATGTCACGGTGGGTCGCAGATTGTCGATCACGATGTCGCTCTTGCCCACGAGATCCATGAAGATCTCGACCGCCTCGGTCCGTTTCAGATCGAGTGTGATGCTGAGCGCGCTCGTATTGAACTTGTTGTGAAAGTAGCCGACGTTGAGGCTGGTGGCGCCCTCGCGTCGGTTAACTCGACTTCCGCCGCCGCTGAGGATGTACGCCTCTGATTCGACCTTGATAACCTCGGCGCCGAAATCCGACAGCATCTGAGTCACGAGTGGACCAGCGGCGAGCTGAGACAGATCCAGTACGCGAATGCCTGAGAAGGGAAGGGCTTCAGTGTTCGATGGACTCATGGTGCCTTTCCAGAATGACCCCACGGTGCGGGCCCATCCGCTGATCAAGCCGGCGGATATTTAGATAACGCCAGTTCGCTTAAGTGTCAAGAGCTCAGCAGCGCCCAATCCCAGCTCTTCGCCAAGGATTGACGCGTTGTGCTCGCCAACATTGGGAGGTCTTCTCGAGATGCTCCAGGGGGTCTCGCTGTGCCGATAGGGGCTACCGGTATAGGTAAGCTCTCTGCCGAGATCCTTATGCTCCACGTCGACGAAGAATCGACGCGCCACAAGCTGCGGATCCCGCAATAGGTCTTCCGCCGTATAGATGGCACCGACTTCAAAACCGTTGCGCTGCGCCTGATTCATGAGATCTTCTTTACCCATAGTCATGAAGAACTCACGGAACACCGCGTCGATGTGCTGAGCGACCTCAAGTTGGGAGCGGTACTTGAATTCGATGTACTTCTCATCGATCAGGTCCTGAGCCATGCCCGCTTCCACGATCCATTGAAGCACGCGCTGCCAGCGCCCGGCGCGCGGACGGAACCGAATGTCCACATAGCCGTCGCGACACGGGAACACACCGTTTAGTGAGCTGCGATGAATATCACCGCCGCGACCTTCGTAGTCACCAGTAGTCATGAATGTTGGAATGCGTGTGAGCAGACAGACTGGCATGCTGGCCTGAATCGACACATCCACATGCTGGCCCGATCCGGACGCGTCACGCGCAAGCAGGGCAACGAGTGTTCCCGTGGCCGCTTGACCGCCCACCTGGTGGTAAGCCTGAAGGGAGCCCAGAGTGACCGGGAGGTCGATCCGGCCAGCCGCATTCCAACAAAACACCTCCAAGAGCCAGCGCTGTCAGATCCGTCGCCGGATAGTCTCTGATATGGCCCGGTCTGTCCGAAGGGCGTGATAGACGTGAGGATCGAGGCGCGAATTGAGCGCCCGAAGCGCCTGGTAGCCGATCCCACGATCATCGAGGTAGCGGGGTGGAAACGTCTCCACGATGACGTCAGCCGTCGCCGCCAATCGACGAAAGATGTCCTGGCCGTCACACGTCTCGAGGTCGAGCGTGATACTGCGCTTGTTCGTGTTGAAGTGGAAGAAGTAGAGACTTCGCTCGGGATGTGGTTCGTCGTCGAGAAACGGTCCGATCGTGCGAGTGGGGTCGCCGCCGGGCGGCTCAACTTTGATGACGTCGGCGCCAAGGTCCGCAAGTAACTTCGTGCAATAGAGTCCCGATTCGTTTGTGAGATCGAGCACTCGCAAATCACCGAGCGCGGTTTGGCGCTGCTCGCTCACCACCGCGACTCCCGTGCTAGAGACACTCCTGACCTCCATGGCTCAGGTCACCCACGGACACCCACAGGGCCAAGGCTATTCCACTATAGGAGCGGTCCGGAGGTCTGTCAATCAAAGCGCCTCGTCAAACAGGGTCTTTTCGTTGTTCGATTGTGACGACGGGGCCACGAGGAAGGAGTGTCGACCGGCGAGGCTGGGGATCTCCCCTCGAGCGAGGTGGGGAATTCTCCGGGAGGGGACGCATGGACGCGGCCATTCCATCGTTACTCGAAGCCTTGGCCCCGGTGCCGGATCCACGCCATCGCCGCGGCTGCCGGTACTCCGTGGCGACGATCTTGACGTTCGCCGTGTGCGCCATGGTGTCGGGGGCCCGCAGCTTGTATGCGATCGCCCAGTGGGGGCGGGATCAGGGCTCGGCCGAGATCCGCGGGGCGTTCGGCATCACCCGGGCCACCACCCCGAGCGTGGCGACGGTGTTTCGGGTCTTTCGCGATCTCGACCGCGACGCCTTCGAACGGGTGCTGGCCGAGTGGGCCCGCGTCCAGGGGGCCGGTTCCACGGGGGCGGTGGCGCTGGACGGCAAGCACCTCCGCGGGATCCACGGCGAACAGATTCCGGGCGTGCATCTGGTGGCCGCCTTCGCGCATCGGGATGGGCAGGTGCTGGGCCAAAAAGGGGGACGCTGAAGGAGCACGAGCTGCGCCTGGCGGAGGCGCTGTTGGCCGATCTCGACCTCCACGGCGTCACGGTCACCGGTGACGCCCAATTTTGCCAGCGCGCCCTGAGTCATCAGGTGGTCGCGGCGGGCGGCGCGTATTTCTGGGCGGTCAAAGACAACCAGCACCGGCTCCTGGAAGCGTTGGTGGCGCTGTTTACCCTGGAGCCCCCACCCGGTGTGACGTTCGCTCGGGCGGTGCAGCGTGGCCGGCACGGCGATCGGCAGGAAGAGCGCACGCTACGGACATCGACGCTCCTGAACGACTACCTCGATTGGCCGCATGTGGCCCAGGTCTGCACCATTGAACGGGTCGTCACGCGGCACGGGCGGACCACCCGGAAGCCGGGTATGCGCTCACGAGTCTCCACCCGGATCAGGCCGACGCCACCAGCCTGGCCGCCCTTTGGCGGGGCCATTGGGGCATCGAGAACTGCTTGCATTGGGTGCGCGACGTCACCTTCGATGAAGATCGCAGCCAGATTCGCACGGGCCATGCGCCCCAGGTCGTGGCCGCCCTGCGCAATACCGCCATCGGGATCCTGCGCCGCGCCGGCCATACCAACATCGCGGCGGCACTGCGCACCTATGCCGCCAGGCCGCTCGACATCTTGGCGCTCACCGGACTCACGTGACAATGAAAAGACCCTGCCTCGTCAAAGCCGGCGAGCGTCGCACCATAGTTCGACCCATAGCGCAATTGTTTGACAATAACCGGAGGATCGCGGTACGAAGCTGCTGCTCGTTTGAGCCAAGGAATGTCGCAATGAGATTGAATCGCCGGTCATCAGACGCCGTCTCACCTCGCGGAGTCGGGTCCGTCTCATTCACTGCAATAGCCGCTCTGATCACGCTCGCGGCGATCGTCGCATGTGCGCCCGCGGCCGCTCCTTCGCCAACCGCCAAGCCCGCTGCCACCGCGGCACCAGCGGCGGCAGGCTCACCGGCGGCTTCGCCGGCTAGCGCGCCGGCTGGCTCCCCTGCGGCTTCGCCGGCCAGTTCACCAGCGGCTTCGCCGGCCGCCGCGGTCGGTTCGGCACCGCTGCCGCCACCAATCACCAAGACGGCGAGCGGCTATCCAAACAAGCCCATCGAGATCGTTCTGCCCTTTCCACCCGGCGGGGATCGACGCCCTTGCCAGACAGATCGCGATCCCGCTCCAGAGAGAGCTGGGGCAACCGGTGGCGATCAAAAACGTCCCGGGCGGCGGCCAGCGCATCGGCGCGCGGCAATTCCAGTCATCACCGCCAGATGGCTACACGATGGGCTACTTCTCGGACACTCAGCTTTTCGTGAGTGCCTTCGTGGATGACCCGCAGGGCGTGGACTTGGCCAAATGGAGCTGGGTGGCCGGATCTTCGCTATCACAGTCCGATCGTCCTCGTTGTAGGGAAAGAGACGCCATACAAGTCCGTAGCGGATATCATCGCCGTGGACAAGGCCGGGCAAACGCATCCGTATGGGCCACAACGGGCTCGGCGGGTTTTTGATCTACCCACGCCGTCGTCGCGTCCGCACTGGGTTTGCAGAACGTGGTCCACGTGGGCGGCTTCGCCGGAAGCAGGCCAAATCCGATGCGGGCCATGGCCCGCGGCGATCTTGACGTATTC
>CAVXYC010000013.1:0-18506 GCA_963765765.1 uncultured Chloroflexia bacterium
TGGATATGTCTCCAATGCCAGGCTAATCTGACTATGTCCAAGTATTTCTGGAACGATTTTCGGGTGCTGTTGATCCGCCAACATGACACTGCCAAGCTGTGCCGGAGGTCGTGAAATCGGATTTTCGGCAGTTCGGCGCGTTTCAGGGCTCGAACGACCCGCGTATTAGATTGCTGTGCTCCAAAGGTGTTCCAGTGCGGTGCAGAACACAAGATCACCGACCGACCATACTGAACCGGCGGCAAGGCGCTGCTCAAGTTGATTGACGTAACGTTTAGGGAAACTCTCACCGCAAGATCGTCCAAGTCAATGTGCCGCCGGACTGGCGGCTCTTAGGTTCACTTTCGACGAAACCCAGGCCTTTGACGCGTCCGAGCGTGCGGTGCACTTGGAGGACGCCTGCTTGAGATCAATGTCCGACCATTTCAACCCGCGGAGTTCACCCTGACGCATGCCGAGCTCGGTCACTGGTTCTTCTGGGACCAGAGCGAACGGGTGGCCCAACGCTGACCGTGGCATTCCTGGGCACATTGGCGTGACACTGTTGATCTTTGTCTTGCATGACCGTGCGCAGGACCCGCCGCATCATCCTTCTGGCTTCACACGTAGTCCCGTCTCTTTCTCAACGGGGCATTCCTCGTAGGATCGCCTGTATATCGGTCCGCGGTGCCGGTCCCGGCGCGAGTTCCTCGGTGCTCTCGAGCGGCCAAGGTTCTATAAAAGACCTCCACGTGGGCGCTCCCATCGGTTTCCCCGGCCCGATCGCTTGCCCGCCCTGCCACCGAGAATTCTGGCGCGCAGAAGAGCTGTTCCGTGCTCAAACTCGTTCGTTTCCAGGCCAAAGGTCCCCTGGAGCGTCGGGCCGGCATTTCGCGTCGTTGGGATAGCGTTCCACTGCCTAGGCTATGATGCCCCGAGAGCTGGCACTCGACAGAAGCACTTGAGCGGGTGTTCGTTTGCTAGATACCTTCTCTCGAAACCTCATGGAGCGATCTGGTCATGCCCAATGACAACTTGTCCCGGGAGCCGATCAGGGGGACTGACGCTCGACTGGAGAAGCATCCGACATCTGAACGGCGCAGAGACAAGGGCTTCGAGGAGCTGTGTGCGCAACTGGCGCGCGCGGAGAGCCCTGCAGACTCGGAGTTCGTCAGGAAGGGGACACCTGATGCGGGCGTGGAGTGCTACGCCATCCTCAGCGACTCAAATGAATGGGGGTGGCAATCGAAGTACTTCAACGGGCTCGCAGAAGCGCAGTGGTCACAACTAGACGAGTCTATCGAAACGGCTCTTGAGAAGCACCCGAGGCTCATTCGGTACTTCGTGTGTGTTCCAGTTGACCGCTCCGATGCACGAGTGCCGCGACGCAGATCTGAAATGGATCGCTGGCGGGACCATGAAGCTAAGTGGCGCACATGGGCTTCCGACCGCGGGATGACGGTGGAGTTCGTCGACTGGGGAAGTCACGAGCTAATTGAACGCCTCTCTCAGGCCGGAACATACGGGAAGACTCCGTTTTTGGTTCGATGCCCGGGCCTCGACGGGGCCTGGTTCTCGGCGAGACTAGAGGAGGCGTTGCGCACTGCGGGCCCTCGCTCACACCCCAGATCCACGTCGACCTTCCGGTCGCACGCGAATTTGAGGCGTTTCGGCGGACTCCTAGCTTCTTCGAGCGCGAGAAGAGCCGGGCTCGCACGATTCGCGAAAAAGTGCGGAGGTTCGACCACTCGTCTGGGACAGACGACGATACGACCGGTGAGGCGGCATCCGTCGTGTCAGCGAAGGTTTGGGCCGTTCTCGCTGCTCTCGGCGGCATGAGAGCGCAGCCGACGGGGCCACTGTCGTTCGGGGACATCGCCGCCAAGCTTGAGGAGTCTGAAACCGCGGCTGATGGACTTATCACGCCAGATGGACGCAAGCGAACAGGAGTGGGATGCTGAGTCCGCCGCGACGGACCCTGAGAGACACTCCAACCTTCGAAACTCGTACAGAGAGCGGCGAGCCCGGCTGTTCAACCTGACTACTGAACTCTCCGATGTCCGCGAGTCCCTCATCTACGCGGAGGGTGTCGCGGGCGCGGCCGTAATGGTGCTTCGCGGCGACGCGGGTACCGGAAAAACCCACCTTCTTTGCGACATCGCGGAACAGCGAGTCGCCACAGGGCGCCCGACGGTGCTCCTGATGGGCCAGCGGTTTTTGAGTAATGACACGCCCTGGTCGCAAGCGCTTCAGCAATTGGATATGACACGGTTATCTGCGGAGGAGTTCATCGGTGCTCTAGAGGCCGCGGCTCAAGCCGCTGATTCACGTGCGCTCCTACTCATCGATGCACTTATAGGGTGCGGGGCGAACTCTTTGGCCCAGCAACCTTCCGGCCTTTCTTAGACAGGCAGCGGGCTCTCCCTGGATCGGCGTGGTTCTGGCCATTCGCTCGTCCTATGAGGAGCTTCTCATTCCGGAGGCCGTGCGGGCGCGCGCTGCCATCATCGAACACCACGGATTTACGGAACACGAGTACGACGCCGCCAAGACGTTCTTCATTCACTATGGAATGGAGCTTCCGTCGACCCCTCTGCTGGCCCCCGAGTTCCGTAACCCGCTTTTTCTTAAGACGCTGTGCCAGGGCCTCAACGTGATGGGAGAGCGCCGGCTTCCTCGCGGCTTTCAAGGATCACCCGCGTGTTCGACTTCTACCTTAGCGCGATTAATGAACGCCTCGCCTCAAGTCTTGACTTCGACAAGCGGACGCCACTGGTACGTCGAGCACTGGAGGCGTTCTCCGAAGAGCTTATCGAACCGGTGGGAACATTGGCTGGATCTCCCAACAGCGACGGAGATCGTAAATACCTTTCTTCCCGGACGGGGATCGAACACTCCCTCTATCGCGGTCTGGTCGCGGAAGGGCTCCTGATCGAAGACGCGCCTCGCCGGCT
Organism: uncultured Chloroflexia bacterium; assembly: GCA_963765765.1. GTDB lineage: Bacteria > Chloroflexota > UBA6077 > UBA6077 > JACCZL01 > CAVXYC01. The sequence goes on from CAVXYC010000013.1 coordinate 2,934, forward strand.
GACTGCAGACACTGAGGACATTGTTTTCTTCGCATAGAGCGCCTCGCTGATCACCTCACAGCAAGGGCTTTGCTGGACCGATCGCCAGACGCTGCCGCTCTACCATCGGCGTTTGAGCAGGACGGGCCCTTATCGTTTATTTGCGACGAGACTACATATGTCTCGCCCGGTCTACTTGAAGCGCTGTGCATTCAGGTCCCTGAGCGAAGTGGCAAAGAGCTCGTCTCCGTCGCACGGCCTGTGTGTCGCAGTGGGCGCTAAAAAGCGCCTTCAGACAGAGTCTCGTCTGGCGCGGGTACGCCGCATTTTCCGAAGACACATTTCAGGCGATCGATGACTTCTCCGATACCGAGCACGACCTATACGATACGCTCGATGTTCTCCTGACCGTCGCGACGCTACCTGAGCACCCGCTTAACGCGCTGTTCCTCGATAGACGGCTAAGAGATGATGCGCTAGCCGACTGCGATGCCTGGTGGAGTGTTCACCTTCACCAGACGTGGGGTAGTCAAGGGGCGGTCGACAGGCTGGTCGACTGGACGTCTTCAGTCACGTCGACTACGTCAATCGATGATGAGACAGTGGACTTGTGCTCGATTGTGGTCGCCTGGATGTTCAGCACATCGAATCGGTTCCTACGTGATCGCGCGACCCAGGGGCTGGTGAGCCTGCTTACTGGCAGACTGGAGGGAGCCACTCGTCTTGTGGAGCGGTTCTCGGATGTGGATGACCCATACGTCGCTGAGCGAGTCTACGCGGTTGCATACGGTGTGGCCATGCGATGCCACGAACCTGCCGCAGTCGGCACATTGGCGAGGTCTGTGTATGGTCACGTGTTTGCGTCCGGCAATCCTCCCCCACAGATCCTCCTTCGCGACTACGCACGCGGCGTAGTCGAGCGCGCAACCTACCTGGGCTCGGATATCGATGTGGATCCGCAGTTGATTCGTCCGCCCTATACGAGCAAGTGGCCCGTCATTCCGACGGAAGAAGACATAGAGCCGCTCCTGCCCGACTGGTCTGCGGGGGCATATGACTGCGGTGATAGCGCGTGGGCGCGGAACCGCATCGGTATGTCGGTGATGAATGACGATTTTCCCCGATACGTGATCGGTACGAACTGGTGGATATCTAGCGATTGGCTGTCGATAAGACTGGACGAGGCACCTTGGGAGCCGCCGAGTCTCGAACACCAATTGCAGGCGTTTGTTCCGGAGTTGTCCGATACAGAGCGGGAAGCATTTGACCGAATCTCAAGCTGCTGCGGAGGCGTACCTGAGACAGCATTTCGATCGTTCCGCCACGCTGGATTACGCAGCACGACGATGTCCTCAGTGAGCGCGCACGACACATGTCGACGGCCTTGTCGAGGAGATGCTGAGTGCACAGCCGCCCGAGCTCCTTCGCTTAGAGCAAGAGAGGGAACGGGCGGAGGCTATTCGCGCACGCCTCCTTACCGAAGAGCACGCACGGCGATTCGGGCCGAGGAATTGATACAGCGGACGGAAAACGATCGCGAAATGTCCCGGCCTCCCCGCTTCGATCTCCGCCAAGTCCAACGATACATTCTCCGGCGAGTGTTTGACCTTGGATGGACGAGCCGAACGTTTCGGAAAGTTCGACCGATTCTCAATTGGATACCATGGTCGCCCAGCGAGAAAAGCCGAGCGGATTGGCAAGAAGTACCAGTGGATTGCCTACCACAAGATCACGGCCTTTCTTTCCGACCACTTTCAGTATCTCGGGAGATTGCGAGAGGAGCACAGTGATCGGGAATACGAAGGTCCCTGGCAGCTCTACCTTCGCGACATTGATCCATCCTGCACCTTGCGATCGTTGCCAGGAAGGAAGTCACGGGATGGCGACGCAGCAGTGTGGTGGACAGCCTCGGTACGACAGGGGGGGAGATCCCAACAACCCTCGCCACTGGATCGCGGATTATAGCGACCTCCCCAAGGTCGAGGACTTACTAGTGACCACGCATCCTGAGAGCGGCGCTCGCTGGTTGAACGGCACGGGTTTCTTTAATTGGAAGGAACGAGTACCAGCCGATCGGGACATAATCGACGTCGGGAGCCGTGAGCTTTGGTACGCCTGCACGGGCTACTTGATACGGAGCGATGAAGCCGAGCGGTTCTTGGAGTGGGCGGAAACCGTCGACTTCTGGGGGCGCTGGATGCCCGAACCTGCTGAATTCCACGGAGTGTTTCTGGGCGAGCATGTATGCGTCACCGCGTTTCGCTACGCCCAGCAATCCAATGATGGAGACCAGGGGTGGATTCAGCCAAACGGAAACTGTCCAGTCAAAGTCCGCACAACAGCATTGGAGTACAGCCGATCGGCGGACGACTTCGATTGTTCCATCGAAGAGGGCTATGGGCTTCCGACCTCCCGGTAGTGCGCTCATTACGGGCATGAGAATCAGATGGAGCGGTGATGATGCGAGCTTTCTTGACTCTGCGGAACGAATCGCTGCACAAGACCCGAGCGTCGGTGCCGATGGACCGTCCGCCTTGCTCTTCCAGAAATCTCCAGGAATTCCTAGCGCGGGAAAGATTAACCGTATGTTGGGCGATCCTTGGCGAGAAAAGAGTGATCCCCGCGGCCTCAGCGGATGCCGCACTGCCCTCTCTCCGAGTTTCTGGTGCATACATGCTCTCGGACGGGCAGCCATCCGGCCTTCACCAATTACATGCTCGACGACCAGGACGAAGATCCCTACCAGCCGTACGAGGATTCTGGGTACGGTAAGAAGTTCTGTTTAGGACATCCAATCTACGCCACACCCCTTGCCGTTACGCCTTTAACCCAAGCAGGCCGAGATGACGGCTTAATGAGCACCCCGAGCTCCGACAGGGTGATGTCGATCGGTGTGCCGAAGACAGTGGTGGTGCTGAAAAATGCCAGCCGACCGGCGTCTATGGTGAGCAGTAGCGGGACAACGATTGACACATTGTCATGGTCGGGCGGCGTCTGATCACGTACTCCATCAGGCGGTGGATAGGCGGCAACCTCACGCAGCAGCGCAATCAGTACGGGGTCGGCGCTGACCTCGATCTGCTCATGCAGCCGAGTAAGCAGATGCGCTCGCCATTCGGCGTAATTCTCGATCCGGGGGGCGATCCCGGCGGGATGGAGGCTGCAGCCGGATCACGTTAACTGGCGGCTGGAGCAGGTTTGGTTCGGCTCCCACCAGTAATGGGGCGACAGCTCGATTCGCCGCGACGAGCGACCAGTGCCGATCAATCGCCATCGCCGGATAGGGCTCGTGCGCTGCCAGAATGAGGTCTATCGCCTGCCGTGCCGCCACTAGGGCCGGGTCATCGAGGTGACGCTCGGGAAAGATCGGCGCATAGCCAGCGGCCACCAGCAGGATGTTCCGCTCCCGCAACGGGATCGCCAGCTGCTCGGCCAGATGGAGTACTAGCTCGCGGCTCGGTCTGGCGCGGCCGGTTTCTACAAAGCTGAGGTGTTTGGCCGAGACGTCAGCCTCAAGGGCCAGGTCGAGCTGGCTCATCCGCCGGCGCTGCCGCCACGTTCGTAACAATTCGCCGACGGACTCGGCTTGCGATACGCGCTGATGAACCACGATTCAACACCTTCAGTCATTCTGTTGTTGGCGACGAGGGCCATGGCTACGCTGCTGAGCGAATGAAGACGTCGCGCCTCCGACCGCCGAAGTTCGGCGTTGGGCCGTTGCTGCCTGCAACGGGGCCACCTCGGCCGGCGTAATAGTGGTATTGGGAGGACGGGAGCGAGCCGACGACTGTCTGAGCCACACATTGTCTCGTGTGTCGTGGCCCCTGTAGACCTCTCGTCTCACGCCGCCACCCTAAACGGCCAGAGTCGGACGATCGATTACCTTCGAAGTAATTGATTGTCAGGCTCACGGCCAATATCGTGAATTCGAAGGTCATGAGATCCGCCTGGCGGCGACAGCGCTGGGGTTAAGAGGTACTCCATGAGACACAATCGAGTTGCGTTCACCATCCTAACCGCCTACCTCTGGGTCATGTGGATTCTGCTGGGAAGCATTGTTCTTGAGACATTCATGATCTACCCAAATATCTTCCGTGATGTTCCTACATCGCTTGAAGAGGCGCTTCGATTCATGTCTGTTCGGGCGCCAAAGGACTTCTTCCCACCGCTCGGATTCATCAGTTGGGTCACTGGCGCCGGGTCACTGGTGCTCACCTGGAAGGTGAAGGAGGCTCGGTTTTGGGTCATCGGAAGCCTTGTCATGATTGTCATCGATGGGGTTTTTTCGATGGCGTTCGCCTGGCCGCGGAACACCATCATGTTTGTCGAGGGAACCGCGATTCATTCGGCCGAGGTGCTCATACAGACTGCCCGGGAGTTTCAAGTGCTGCATTGGTTGCGGCTCGCACTCAGCGCGGCAGGCTCGGCGCTTCTCTTCATTGGATTCCTGCGCTTCTACCGTCAGACGCTCGTAACGAGCGGATCCGTGGGACGGCCCTCAGAGCGCTCCATGAGCGTCGCATGACAGCGCGTTCCAGAGCCGGAAGTTGTTCAGGGCAACGGATCAGCCTGGATCGCTGATGAAGAACGCTGAGATCTCAGGAGGGGTGGCCGATAGCTGATACCAGACGGTGGCTCGCTGAGCCTGGCTTCGTGCTTCTGGTCGCAGGATCGCCAGCCTTGTCGTCGGGCCAATTGGACACGTTCGAGCCGGGCAATTCTGGGTCGACTACGTTTCTGGATCACCAAGCACCGTGGCTGGTGCCAATGCTCATCAGCGCCTTCGGCTGCGTTGACGATCCTGATTGGCGCGGCGTTCGCGCTCTTCCCGGTCTCCATTGGATCCTTGGCGTTCTCGGTTACGAGACGGTGTACGGCGCCCGGCACTTCATGAGTGGTGCGGTAGGAAACCTCCCATCGCGATTGCAAACCTCCCGTCATCGTGTGGGCCACTCACTCAGGAATTATCGGCACGCCTGCTGATCTGGCCGTTCGCTGAGTCGAACTGTGACATCCTGGCGCTGGCCGTTACGCACGATGCCCAGTGACGCGGTGTCGTTCGGGCGCTTGGTGTTTTCAATGTACGCCCGCAGATCTCCGCCCGCGGTGAGCTCGCGACCATCGATTCCCACGATGACGTCACCCCCGATCCGGAGCTGCACACCGTTCAGGTTGATTACCCGGCTTCCCGCCTGGATGCCGGCCTGCGCCGCGCCGGCGGTGGCCTCCTGCACGAGTAGTCCGTTCTGATTTGGCGGGATACCGGCTTGCTGCTTCACGGCCTGGCCGAGACGCGCCAAGGAGATCGTGGTGATGCCTATAAAGGGGTGGCGGTAGCAGCCGTTCTGGATGAGCTCCGGGACGACCCGTTTGGCGACATTGATCGGGATGGCGAACCCTATACCAATGTTGCCGCCAGACCCTGAAAGAATGGCCGTGTTAACGCCGATCACTTCCCCAGCCGAGTTGAAGAGGGGCCCACCGGAGTTCCCCGGGTTGATGGCGGCGTCCGTCTGGATTGCGCCGCCCAATAGGTCAATACCGGTGCTACCACCCTCTTCAAGCGGACTCCGGATTGCGCTAACAATGCCAGCGGTGACGGTTTGCGAGAGACCGAGGGGCGAGCCGATAGCAATGGCGTCAGAGCCGATCCTGACGCGGTCCGAGTCACCCAGTGTGACCGGGCTCAGTAAGCCGCGAATCGGGTTGCCGCTTGCGTCGGTTCCACTAGGGTCTACCCTGATGACTGCCAGGTCGTTGTCCGGGTCGCGTCCAACGAGGGTGGCAGGGACAGTGGACCGATTCTTGAAGGTCACATTGAGCTGGGTGGCGTCCTGGACAACGTGATTGTTCGTTACGATGTGGCCATCATTATCGATGATAAATCCCGTGCCTGTTCCCTGCTGAGCGGCGGGCCCAGAGGGCGTGCTGGCTACGGCAATGCTGGTGATGTTGACCACCAGCGGGGAGTTGCGATCGTAAACCTGAATGGCAGGGTTGGAGTCGGGTGCGGTTGCCGGGGCACTACCTGCGGATTGCTGCACCGCGACGGGAGCGCTGGCAGGAGCTGCTTGCGCAGCCGCCGGCGGACTTGCCACGGCCGACTGCGTCGTAGCAGGCGGTTGAGTCGTCGCTGGAGGTGGGGGCGTGGGCTGCGATGCCTGCTGGTTGTCCTGGCTCTGCGCACAGCCAGCCATCAAGAAGACAACGGCGAGCCCGCATGTTTGGAAGCGACGGGTAAGGCCGGAATGCGTGAACATCGTGCTCTCCATGGTCATTGGCAATCGAATGTGCGCGGGGCCAGGCTGCTGCAAGTGCGCGGTTCCTACAGCCAGGACGGCGCCAGCGCTAGCAAGATGTGCGCCAGGTCTGGCGGCGTCTCATTGAGGTATGTCGAAGTCCCGCGACCGATGCCCTTCTTTGAAGGAAGCGTCCTGCCAAGCTCGAGATCAGTGGTGGCGCAGGCCGTTGCTGGCGATTTCAGTCAAAGCTCAATTGGTGCTTGACTTGTCAAACAGTTGACATCTCTTTTCGACGAAACCTGCGAATTTTGTGTCGGACGGTGTCCGCTCTCAACTCTTCCTTCACCGGGGCATGGAGTTTGGGGCGGACATTTTTGTGCTCACATTCAGCTTTGTGTCGGCCTGCCGATGTTCCGCCCGCCGTTACCTTTCTGCTTGTGAGCCACTCACACTATCCTCTTGGCATACGTGGAGAGAGGTAATCTCGTGAGCACTGATTTCATAGGCGATCCGGGGACTCCGCAGGCGCAGCGGCTGAAGGGCAAGGTAGCGATCATCACCGGCGCCGGATCGCGCCCGGCGACGACAGATCAGCCGATCTTGGGGAACGGTAAGGCCATGGCGATCATCTTTGCCCGTGAGGGCGCGAAGGTTGCCATCCTCGATGGACAGCTCGAGTGGGCGGCCGAAACGCAGAAAATCATCGAGAGCGAAGGCGGCAAGTCGATTCTCATCGAAGCCGACGTCTCGGACGAAGCGTCGTGCAGGTCAGCCGTGGATCGGACCGTGGATGCATTTGGCGCACTCCACGTACTGGTCAACAACGTGGGGATTACTGGTCCTGCAGGGAATGCTGTGGAAGTGGACATGGAAGCCTGGGATCAGGCGATGCGTGTCAACGTAGGTTCCATGGTGATGATGTCCAAGTACGCAGTGCCGAAAATGATTGAAGTCGGCGGCGGATCGATCATCAATCTCTCGTCCATGGTCGGCATTGAGGGTGGGCATCCCAGCTTGCTCTACCCGACTTCGAAGACGGCCGTGATTGGTCTCACAAAAAGCATGGCCGCTCATCACGGTACGAGCGGAGTGCGAGTCAACGTGATCGCTCCCGGCGATGATCTACACGCCGATGGTCGCCTCTAGAAACATGTCCGACGATCTGCGCCAGGCACGACGATCTGGCTCATTCCTCAAGACCGAGGGCTATGCCTGGGACGTGGCCATGGCGGGCGCCTTTCTTGCCAGCGACGCTGCGCGCTGGATTACTGGAGTGGTTCTGCCCGTCGATGCCGGCACAACGGCTGGGAAATCCGAGCCGCTCTCGCCCCGGTCCGATGCCAAGCCGCTGCCGGGGTTCGGTGGATAGGCCGCGGTAAGGGAGTGCCGGTGGAGCGGGTCTCCGCACCCGCTACTCCATCGCACAGGACACTGGCGGGTACGGAGACCCGCTCCACCGGGCATATACTCAGGGCGAACGATTCAATCGAAACAAGCGTTAAGATGTCGTCAGTTCAGCCCAACGGAAGCTGCACCGGGCGTTTGGTAGCGGGCGGGGAGAGCATGATGGTAGTTGCTACAGATCGACTTCTTTACATCGGCACCGAGAATGGATTGTTTGAAGCAAAACCGCGTGGCGGCGAGTATGAGCTGACGGCGCTGCCGTTCGAGGTCCGCGGAACCATGCGAACGCCGCTGGTGGTGGATAAGGACGATCCGAGCCGTCTGTATGCCGGCACTACTAAAGATGGCATGCTGGTGAGCGAGGACGCGGGGCGCACCTGGCGAGAGATCAATAACGGTCTCATTTACAAAGAAGTCTGGTCGTTGGTGCAGCACCCGACAACCGGCGACCTTTACGTGGGGACCGGGCCGGCATCGGTATTCAAGAGTACGGACCGGGGCGAATCGTGGCAGGATTCCGAACAATTCCGCAGCATGCCGGAGTCGATCGACTGGACGTTTCCTCGAGCCCCGCACGTTGCACACGTCAAAGGCCTCGGCGTATGCGGCCAGGACCCGGACATCGTATTCGGTGCGGTGGAGGAGGGGTGGATCGTTCGTAGTCGCGACGGTGGCCAAACCTGGGCCACTATCAAACAGGGCACTGAGTTCGACTCGCACTACGTCACCGTACTGCCGCACGATCCGTCCATTATCCTGGCTACCAGTGGAATGGGTACCTACCGAAGTACGGACGGTGGAGACTCGTTCACTCAGATTACCGAGGGGTTGGACCGTCGCTATTTCGCAGCGCCAGTCGTCCATCCGGATCGGCCAAATGTCATGTTACGGCCGCCGCGTCGGTGCCACCTCCCGGGTGGCGACGTCCCGAAGGCGCCGACTCAGCGATCTATCGCAGTGAGGATTACGGCGAAACCTGGCAGCGAGTGATCACGGGCTTACCAGACTATTTCAAAGCTGCGCCGCGGTTCGCCGGTGGTGATCCAACGGATCCTGATGTGTTCATCGTCGGAATGACCGATGGTGAGATCTGGCAGAGCAGCGACGCCGGGCAGAGCTTCAACCTTCTGCTCAGCGGACTACCTTCTGTCAGCGGGGTGAGCGTCGCAGGGCGGGCCTAGCCTCGATTTGGTGTTGGACAGTGGCGGGCATATGCCCGCCACTGTCGTTTTCTCCTGTCCTAGCGGTAGGCCAGGAGCTTTTCGTGCTCCACGAATGCTTTTCGCAAATGCTCTGTGGCCGTGAGCCAGTTCTGATCGCGTTTCAAGACGACCCCGCCTGACCGCTGCTCATACACTTCAGGGTGATCCACAGGATACGGAACCTCACCCTGGTCGCGTAGCGCCTTGGCAGCGTTCAGCAGGCGCCGGCGAGTTCGAATGACCATGGTGTCGCCCGTCCCAAGTCGCTCCTTGGTCCGATCTAGAATGGGGCCCATCGCCTCGGTAAGCGCTTGGTCCTGTGTATGGATGCCCTGGATGCCCGTGTACCCAGCCGTACCTTCGTTGCGCTTCTGAAGATCGCGATCAATGAGGAAGTCGTTCCGTAGGTTCTGGGTGATACGCCACTTTCCATACCAATCGCTGGTGGCGGGAAGATACTCGAACGATCCAGCGGGATCCACTCGCACAGGATTCTCTGAATCTTGTTTTGGGGCACCACCTCCCTGGCCGAACGACAGCGTTTTTGGGGCTGCGAAGCTCCAGAACATCATGTGCTCATCGTCCATGGGAACCCACGCACGCACAAGCACCTGCACGCCGAGGACCCCCGTGGGAATCATTGTGAAGCATGGGAAGAGAAACTGCGCAAAGCGCCAGTAGTACGAGTCTTCCTCCGCGGGGCGATAGGCAGCGTACATCGTTCCGTAATCCGTCTCCACGGCGTTGTAGCGCGGTGCACGCTCCTTCACCGTGTAGTAATTGAACGAGCCCGGTTCCTGCTCTTCCGGTTTTAGGGCACCCATATGGAGAAATCCGAGGTGACTGGTATCAATGTCGCCCTCGAGCGCCTGAGCCCAGTTGCACTCACGAAAAACTTTCTGGACGTTGTATTCGCCCTCCGGAAGCATATTCGGCTCTATGTTCGGCAAAGGTGGCGGTGTCTCGCGGGGGCCCATGTACGTCCAGATCACGCCGCCCCTCTCAACGCATGGGTACGCGGTGAGATGAACCTTGTGCTTGAAGTTGCTCTCCGGTGGCTCGTTCGGCATATCCACACACCCGCCGGAGGTGTTGAACTTCCAGCCGTGATATACGCAGCGTAGGCCATCTTCCTCATTGCGACCGAAGAAGAGCGACGCCCCGCGATGCGGGCAGTTCTCGGCCACAAGTCCAACGGCGCCGGCTGAGTCCCGAAACGCAATGAGCTTTTCTCCGAGGAGCAACACGCGCTGCGGCTCGCCGTCTGGCTCAGGTAGCTCCGATGTCTTCAGACAGGGCAGCCAGAATTGCCGCATGAGATCACCCATCGGCGTTCCAGGGCCCACCCGACAGAGCAGCTCATTGTCATCTTGACTCAGCATCGCCGTACTCCTTGCGCTGGAAAAGCTGCGCATTGAAGTTTGCACTGCACTTGCAAACACTCGACCTGATGGTACTTCCGATGGACGGAATCACCAAGTTATTGGTGGATTCGATAGCAGGATGCGGCGCCGAGTAGATATCCCAGATGCGAGCGCTGCGGGAATGATCCAATCAATACCCGTAGCGCGGTGGTCTTACGCCTCGCGCTACCGAACACATCTGGTTGGTACGCCATTCGAAAGACAGGATCCCGGAGCGCGGGCGCAAGACCACCGCGCTCCGAGGGGCTAGATATCCATTACGGGACCAGAACAGCGGATGTCGAAGTTGGCGCCCACAATGGGGCGCCACGACGTCCGTTCCAAATTGGTCGGTTCGGTTAGGACTGGGCCTGAGTGCGGGCGACGTAGTCACGCCAGCGCGCGAGGAGTCGGTCCATCTCCGACGGTATCCGCCGGGCCCGAAGCTCTTCTTCGAAGATCTCGCGGATTGATGGATCCTCATCTTCGTAGTCGATGAACGTATCCGCAGCCACAGCCGCGACTTCATCTTCGTGATCGTGGTCATGCTCGTGATCGTGGCCATGGTCTTCGTCGTGATCGTGTACATGGTCGTGATCATGATCATGTGTGTGGTCGTGATCCTGGTCGTCGTCATCGTGATCATGATCGGATGGATGCGATGCGAGCTGCTGGAGCTGGGCCCCTCGGAATCGGATGGCAAGATAGCGAGCTCGGCCGTTCTCCAGGTTGAAAAGTTGGTTGTACCAGCCTTCACGCTCAACTGTAAGCGTGCCAGGTTGCCAATCTATGCGCTGCGCATGGTGGCTGCCGGCCCGCCACCTAAAGGAGTATCCCTCGCCTGAGAGGATAAGCACATGCTCAGGCGAGGAGAGTCGGCGCGCTTTCTGATACGTTCCACGCACCAGCTCTCCGAGATATGCGCCCATATTGTTCGCGGCGAGTGAGATCTCCTCATCCAGTGTGCCGACTCCGGGCTCTGGGTTCGCATGCAAGGTTTGAGTACGCACATCGGGGACAAAGTTCGTCTCCCAGACATGGTTCAGCCCGCGATGCCAGAGCTTGCCTTCCTGGCTGAAGTAACCCTGGTTGCCGTCAAATCGATCTAGAAACGCGAAGTCATTGTTGAAAATGAAATCCTGATTTCTAAAGGTCTTCAGCATGCTCGGAAGGTTTGTTACGGAGAAGAGCCGCGCTGGCTCCTGGCCGCTGCCATTGAGAAGCTGATACCAGGCATTGAGAGGGATGGCGAAGAGTGAGCCAGCGCTCCACTCGAATGATTGCTTGGGCCCATCGCCGTACCACACGACACAATTGCCACGACCCGAGACCACATAAATGATCTCCTCGTACAAATGACGAAATGAACTGGTCTCTCCGCCCGCCGCAATCTCTACCACATGCGCGTCGATGAGTCCGCCCGTTCCGTCGAGATCGACAATGGCGCCTTTGGCGCCGCGGCGGCTCCAGTTTTGCAGTTCCAGCGTGCGGAGATCCGGAACGCCAGTCCCCCGATATACGGGGATGTACTCATCTTCTTGCCATTGCTCGTATGCATCCAGCGCATTAAGCTCCGCTAGATCGCCGTGCTTTGCGGGATGGAGATAGCGCTGTTCGTTGTCCGAAGGCTCCTGGGTCATCAGGCCTCCCTCATCATGAATTGATCGTGGTGCCCTGATGATACAAGGCACCGGAATGACTCGGGCCGATTGACCCAACCAAGGATAGGCGCGGTTAGAACAGCGACGGCTGCTCAACCTCAGGCTCTATGAGTGCCGGCTCATCGATGGCGGCGGTGTTGACGAGCGACGAGACTGGAAAGCTCTCCATCGCCTCGGTCGAGTATTGTCGCAGGAGCTTCAGCACCTGGGTTGTGCGATTCTCTCGATAGTTGAGCCAGGTCGATTCGTCGGCCGGCTCCATGATCACCGGCATGCGATGGTGGATCTGAGACATCAGCGCGTTTGCTTCGGTCGTGATGATGGCACACGTGTCCTCGGCAGGATTGTCAGCCGGCGCCTCGGCGTAGAGCCCGGCGAATGCGAATAGCCTGCCGTTCTTCAAGCGAATGTACATCGGCTGTTTGCTCTTGCCACCTGGCGCGGTCTTCCATTCATAGAAGCCATCGGCAGGAATGAGACACCGCTGGTAACGCAGGGCGCTGCGAAACATGGCTCGCTCGGTCAAAGTTTCAGCGCGCGCGTTGACCGGCGGCGGACCTTTCATGGGCGAGCTCAGCCACGGCGGAACGAATCCCCAGCGAGCCAGACGCATCTCCGGGCCGCGCGGTGTATCCACGATGATCGGCACGAGCTGCGTTGGAGCAACGTTGAAGCGCGGCGTGATGCCGGTTTCGGCGAATTCCTCGAGACCGAATCGTCGCATCAGTGGGCTGGGGTCAGTCAGTGTGTATCGGCCGCACATATTTCGAGATTAGACGCAATGTTGTGGACTGTGACGGTCCACGGACAATGTCGTTATGTCTTGCGTCGCTCCACGAAATACATGATGAGCGCGATGACAGCCGCTAATCCAAGCATCCATGGCTCCACCCCAGCAAGGTAGCCAATGATGAACATCATCACGGCCATGAATACGATGATCGGGGTGTTGTAGCGCATTGAGAATCTGCGAGTAACGAGTAACGAGTAACGAGTAACGAGTAACGAGTAACGAGTAACGAGTAACGAGTGCCCTTAACTAATCGTTACCCGCTACTCGCTACTCGCTTCCTATAGGTCCAGCGTCTGTGGCGCGAAGACTTCCTCGAGCTTTACGAGGCGCGGGGTGAGGCCTTGCTCGTGGCTATATTGTGCAGCGGTTTCCAACGCCTTGAGATTCGACTTCACCCCATAAGGGTATGGGTCATCGCCCAGACCTGCCCGGCCGGCCTCGCTCAGAAGTCCAAGCACGCGATGGGTCTCTGACTCTCGCTTGACTTCGGCCAGCACCCTTTCTTTGGCAATTCTGAAAGCATTGAACAGATTGAGCGCTGTCCATGGGTACTTCTCGTATATTGAACGACGCATCACCGTGCAGTGGTTGATGGGGAAGATGCCGGTCTTCGGAAGTAGCGAACGCTCTCTTCACGCGGGTCCCAGAGCTTGCGTACCTTGGGGTTGTTCTCGAAATCGACCTGGCTGCGGTCGATTTCACTACCATGCACATACAGCATCGTGGCGTCAAGCTCATCGTCCATCATCATCTGGCCGATGTTCTTCTCAAGTGGAATGTAGCTAAATTTCACGTCTGCTGGCGGTCTGAAGCCAGAGTGGCCGCCATGGCTCCTCGACTCGGTGCGCTCCATGAACCATTCCATGTCGCGCGCGTGTACTCCGAATTCATGCTGCAGAATTCCGCGCGACCAGAGCGCCGCGGTCTGCTGATACTCCGGTACACCCATTCGCTTGCCCTTGAGATCCTCGGGCTTATTGATTCCGCGTCTGAGCGGATCCACATCCAGTTCTGGAAGAAGTGTCGCTGCGTGAATATCGGCAACGCGACCCAGGGTGAATTTCCCTGGGCGGTGATTACCATGAGCGATGAGATGGACATTTCCGAGACGTCGAATTCCTGGTGTGCGAGTTGGCGATAGAAGATGTCCGCCGCGTGCATGAACCGGGCGTCAAGGGTGATACCGTCCGGCTTGACCGGCCCTCAACAACGGGCCGCGAACGGTCGTTTTCGCTGAACGCCATCGTCAATTTGAGATCACTCATCACATCCTCCCCCAAACGCAAGGCTCCTGCCTGGCCTCGGCATCCTAGGGCGCGCCTATGGTCGGAGTCAATGCGCGCTCAGTGCCCAGTTCAGCCGACGAAATTGGCCGAGCTCACGGCAGTTTTCGAAGGTCATCCCGGGATACCAGATGCATCCCTCGCGGCGAATCAGCGGATCGTGACAGTCAGGTAGCGAAGCGAGAACCGATGCGTGCTGGGACATGACCAGCGCCGAGATAGCTGCGTCAAAGGCGTCCTCTGAGCCAGCGATCAGCTCAGCCCATTGAGCGCACAGGCTCGGGTATCGTTGCGCGACGTAGTCCATTCGGTGATCGGCATTGGACTTGATGACCGGACCCGTCAGAAGACGGGGATAAATCTCGAACTCAATTGGATGGGCGGGTGAATAGAATGGCCAGATCCGAAATCCGGCCTCATGCAGCTTGAGCAGGGTCACCATGCCGCGCAGGGAGCCGTGCCAACGGAACGGCTCCGCCAATCTGAAAGACGGATTTCGGGCGACGATCCAGCATGAGCTCTGCCTGCCGATAGCCCCGCTCCAGCGCGTCGGCTGGGCGGGGTCGGCCCGGGCGTCCCCAAAACGGAGGCTCGCAGGCTGCCAGCCAGGATTCGCCTTCTTGCTCCGCTAATCTCCAGAACTCATGAGCACTGCCGGCCAGATGCTCATCTAGGAACCAGCCAGGGAAAGAAAACGCGAAGTCTAAACCGACAATCAGGTATGAGACGCGTGAGGCCACGTCAATCAGCTTGGCGCGCCAGATCGGCAGCGCTTCGCCCGTTTTCTAGTCGGACGAGATCTCCCGCTCGGACTTCCGCTAGCCAGATTCGCCTCTCCGATCCCGTGCGAGCGCCTGACCAGTCAACGGCGATGCAAGTGGGTTCTGACTCGGCATCCGCCACATTGAACGGCTCGAGGTCGCGGGGCGGCGGATTGCCGACCATCCGAATTAACTTGCTTTCTGTAATGCTGAGCTTTCGCCGGTGCCGGTGCCGACGAGCCGCGGACCACTGGGAAATGACTGGCGGAATTATTGGCCGAATGACTCGGCTCGCCCTCGTGCCGGTATCGAAAAGAGCCTGGTGGGCCAAGGTCCAGCGCAGCCCATACGACTCTCGGATAGAATCTGGCAGCAGTCCCGCGGTGGCGAGGCGGTAGGAGAATATCAGTGGGAGCTCGAAGACGCCCGCTACCCCGTGACCTAAGCCCAACAGATTAGCGGCAAGTTCGCGCGCGGCGTCGCCCACGGTGATGGTTCGGACCCGGTTATCGCATCGATGTACGCGGGAGCTCGTGCGGGTCGTCGGTAGAAGCTCGTCGGGAATGCCCAGGAGAGGGCCAACCATCATGGCCTCCCTGCATACCGGTCTTGAGCCTCGATGGTCAATGGCTCGACAAAGAGCTCATACGTGCGCAAGGTAGAGTCCAACAAGGCGGCGTGAACCGAGCGCAAAAGGTCTGGATCGTGTGCGCTGTAGCTTGTCCGTGGGGAACATCGCCAGTTGCTGAGCGAAGGTTGCCGTTGATCCGATCGTGGATTCCATCGATGTGATCGGCGACAAGCTCGGGCCTCAGCGGCGCTGCCGTAGGTAAATGCCAGCATCG
>CAVXYC010000014.1:0-382589 GCA_963765765.1 uncultured Chloroflexia bacterium
CCAGCGCTTCCTTTCCGATGGCGTCGCGGCCGGACTGGCGTTGCCGGAGCGGGTCCGCGCCCGGTGCCGCGCGGTGGCGCACTCCGAGGCGGAGAACATGGCGGGGCTGATGGAGTTGGTGCCGATCGGCGTGCAGATCGGCCTCGCCGCGGGCCCGGACCCGGCGGGCAGCTTCATGGTGCTGCGGGGGCGCGAACGGGCGAACGTCATCGGCACCCCGTTCGCGCCCGACGCGGCGCCGTTCGCAACCAGCGGCGTGGCGAGCATCATCGGCGCGGACGACGCCATCGCCGTCCACCAGCGCGTGGCGGAGGCCGCGTGGCGCGACGCGCTGAAGGGCGCCGACGCCGCGGCGCGGGTGCGGGCCTTGGTGGCCGAAGCGAAGCGCACCGAGTGAGGAAGCGTGAGCCGCGGCGGCCGGGCGCGCGTCAGGCCACGACGCGTTCGGCGACCATCACGTCCTCCTCGGCGGGCGAGCGGCGCAAGGCGAAGCCGAGCCGCCGCACGAAGTCGAGCATCGGCGCGTTGTCCGCCAGCACCTGCCCGACGACCGTCCCGACGCCCTGGCTCCTGGCCCAATCGAAGAGCCGCTCCATGAGGAAGCGGCCGAGGCCCTGGCCCTTCATCTCGTCAGCCACGATGACAGCGAATTCCGCTTCGTCGCCGCCGGGATCGCGGATCAGGCGGGCCGCGCCCAGGGTTTCGCCGGTTGCCTCGCGCGTGGCGATGAAGGCCATCTCGCGGTCGTAGTCGATCTGCACGAGGCGGGCGATCAGGGCCGGCGACAGCTCCCGGATGGGGGAGAAGAAGCGCCAGCGGATGTCCGCGGGCGGAACCCGGCGGAAGGCTTCGGCGTGCGCCGCGGTGTCCTCCGGCCTGATCGGACGCACGAGAAGCCTCTCGCCGCTCCGGGTCGTGAAGGGCCGCGCCAGCTCCGCTGGATAGGGCGGGATGGCGAGCACCCCCTTCTCGCCCGCTGGCCGCAGGGTGAAGGACGCGTCGAGGGCGAGCACGCCCGGCGCGTCGGCGATGAGCGGGTTGACCGAGCACGCCGCGATCTCGGGCCAGTCGACCGCGATCTGCGACAATCGCACCAGCGCCTCGGCGACGGCGGCCCGGTTCGCGGGCGGCAGATCCCGGAAGCCGGCGAGCAACCTGCCGGCGCGCGAGCGGCCGATGAGCTGCGAGGCCAAAGCGAGGTTCAGCGGCGGCAGGTCGTAGGCCTCGTCCTCGGCGATGTCCGCCGCCGTGCCGCCCTGGCCGAAGCCGATCCACGGCCCGAACATCGGGTCGTCGCCGAGGCGGAGCCGGAGTTCCAACGCGCGGATCGCCTGGCGTTGCACCAGGAAGCCGCTCGTCTTCGCGTCCGGCCGGAGCGTCCGCACGCGCTCCAGCATGGCCTCGGCCGTCTGGCGCACCGCGCGCGCCGATTGCAGGCCGATGACCACGCCGCCGACCTCGCTCTTGTGCTTCAGATCGGGGCTGAGGATCTTCAGCACCACGGGGAAGCGCAGCATCGCGGCGGCGTCGGCCGCTTCCGCCGGGCCCGCCGCGCGCCGGCCGGGCACTGTCGGGAGCCCGTAAGCGGACAGCACCGCGAGGGACTCCACGTCGTCGAGCGCGAGGCGGCGGTCGGCGCGCACCCGGTCGAAGATGCCGCGCACCCGGG
The DNA here is from genome assembly GCA_963765765.1 of uncultured Chloroflexia bacterium. Taxonomy (GTDB): domain Bacteria; phylum Chloroflexota; class UBA6077; order UBA6077; family JACCZL01; genus CAVXYC01. Next base: position 1,670 of record CAVXYC010000014.1, read on the forward strand.
CGCGGTCGGGTTCGAGGTCGAGCACGTCGCGCGCAGGCAGCTCGGCGGCGGCGGCGCGGTTCCGCCGGTCCTGCGCGAGGTGCAGCGCGCCGCGCACTGCGCTTTCCGGTGTGGCGAAAACCGCGAGGCCGGCGCGCGCCATTTGCTCGCGTTGCGGCGCCGCCGTCTCCTGTCCGGTCCAGGCAACCAGCACGGGAGCGGTCCGCCCACGCTGCGCCGAGGCCGCGGCGATCATCGCCTCGGCTTCCGCCGCGCCGTTTCCGTGGGGCGTCGGCGCGCGCATGGCCACCACCGCATCCACCTCCGGCACCGCGGCGAGGCAGGCCGCGGCTTCCGCCAGGCGCGTGCCGGCGGTGGCGCCCAGCGAGAGCGGGTTCCTCGCCGCGTCGGCGTCGGGAAGGTGGACTCGCAGGCACTCGCGCGCCGCCGGGCTCAGCTCGGCCAACCGGCCGCCGCCGGCGATCACCGCATCCGCCGCGATGCGGCCGAGTCCGATGCCGTTGCCGAGGAGGGCGATGCGGTCGCCGTGGCGGAGATTTGCCGAGCGCACGCGGACGCGGGCGAGCGTTTCCGCCGCGGCGAGCAGGTCCTCCAGCCCGGACACGCGGAGCACGCCGGCGCGGCGGAGCGCCGCCTCCATCACCGCGTCGCCGAGGCCCGATCCGTCGGCCTCGCGCCCACCCGCCCGCAGCGCCACCACCGGGCGCGTGCGGGCAACGGCGCGCGCGGCGGAGATGAAGGCGCGGCGATTGCGGATGCGCCGTATGTCGAGGAGCGCGACGCCCGCTTCCCCGTCGCGGGCGATCCAGTCGAGCGCGGTGGCGAAGCCGACATTGGCGTTGCCGCCGATGCCGACCATGTGGCTGAAGCCGAGGCCTTCGCCGGCCGCCCAGTCGAGCACGGCGCGCGCGGTCGCTGCGGACTGGCTCACCAGCGCGAGCTTGCCGCGCGACGGCTGCAGATGCGCGAGCGATGCGTTCAGCCGCAGGCCCGGCACGCACAATCCGAAGCTGTTCGGCCCCAGCACGCGCACCCCGGTGCGGGCCGAGATCTCCATCAGGCCGGGCGCCGAGCCGGGCACGATGGCGGCCCGGCACCCGCGCGCCGCGAGCGCGGCCATGGCGCCGGCGAGGGCCGGTCCCGACAGGCAGAGCACGGCGAGGTCGGGCGGCGCGGGCAGATCGGCGATCGTGGCCACGCCTTCCATGCCCGCGGCCACGAGCCCCGATGCGTGCATCGCTCCGGTGAAGCCGCCTTCCACGAGGTTGCGGGCGATCACCTCGGCATCCACGCGCCCGGGCTCGGCGAGAAGGGCGATGCTGCGGGGCCGAAACAGCGCCACGTTGCGACCGGGCGAAAGCTGGGGAGGTTGGCCGTACGTACTCATGCTGCGGCGCAGCATGGCGCGATCCTGCGTGGCCCTGCAAGCGGCGGCTCCACGCGCGTTCGGCGTTTGGCGATAAACCGTTGCATGATGGCCGGTGCCTGGCGGCAGGAAGGAGGAAGGTTTGGATTCCGACACGCGCGATGGATCTGCAAGGGCGGGTGCCCCGCCGCCCCTCGCCGTGGTCCGTCCGGATTGGGTGGACAGCTACGGCCATATGAACATGGCGTTCTACCTCGCCGTGTTCGACATGGCGACGGACGCGGTGTGGCCGAGGCTCGGGCTCGGGGCGGCGTTCAACGCGAAAGGCTTAGGCACCTTCGCGGCCGAGACCTGGGTGAACTACGTGCGCGAGGTGCGCGAAGGCATGCCGCTCGATTGCGAAAGCGAGGTGCTCGCCTTCGACGCGAAGCGCTTGATCGGGCTGCATCGGATGCGCCACGCCGCCGAGGGCTGGCTCGTCGCCGAGAACGAGGTGCTTTACCTATGCGTCGACCTGTCGGCGCGGCGTGTCACCGGCTGGCCTCCCGATGTGCTGGAGCGCTTCGCGGCGGAAGCGACGGGCCGCGAACCGCGGCGGTTGGCGCTCACCCGCCGCGACCGTGCCGGCTAGACCGGGCCGATCCGGCGCCGCAGCGCTTCCACATCGGCGGCGCGCGGATGGGCGGTGCCGGGTCGCATCACCGCGGCCGCTCCCGCCGCCATGCCGAGCGCGAAGGCTTCGCGCGGCGACTCGCCGCGGGAAAGGGCGCAGACCATCGCGGCGAGGAAGCTGTCGCCCGCGCCGACCGCGCCGAGAGCCGGCACGTCCAGAGCGGGCAGGCGCAGCACGCCGTCCGGCGCGGCCCCATGTAGGTCCACACGATGCCATTGCGATCCTCACATGGATACGCCGTGACCTTGACCTTGTGCTTGAAGTTGCTCTCAGGCGGCTCGTTGGGCATATCCACACAGGCGCCGGAAGTATCGAACTTCCAGCCGTGATAGACGCACCGCAGTCCGGACTCCTCGTTGCGGCCGAAGAAGAGCGAAGCGCCGCGGTGCGGGCAGTTCTGCGCAACTAGGCCAACATTGCCATCGGTATCTCGGAACGCGATCAGGTCCTCGCCGAGCAGCCGAACGCGGAGCGGCGGACCATCGGGGGCGGGCAGCTCTTCCGAAAGACACGCGGGGATCCAGTACTCCCGCATGAACCGTACCCATGGGCGTCCCGGGTCCCACCCTCGTAAGTAGCTCGTTGTCCTCGCGCGTCAGCATTGCGCCCCTCCTCGGTTATCATTTGCCATCATACCGCCGCAACGAGGATCGGCACAGCGTCGCCGCACGCTAAAGCGCTTCAGGGCGCTGGATGGGCAAAAGAAACGGGTGGCCCGTCGGGCCGTCCGTTGCACCAATCCGAACGGAATCGAGAACTACGACTCGTCCTTGGCCATCTCCGCATTGAATTTTTCAACCGTGGACTTCGGCGTCGACAAGATAGTCATGGATGATCTTTTGAACGGTCTCGCCGGGAACGGGGATAACGTTCAGCCGAGATCGATTGGCCTCGGCGAGGAACTCGGGATCCTGCAAGCGTGTCCCAGAGTGCCGCGCGATAGGTCTGGAACCATGTTCTCTGGCATGCCGGGCGGCGCAAGGAACACGCGTGACCACTGGAAGGGCATGCGGGCGACGTCGAACAGTCGCTGGTCCTCAGGCTGATTTATTCGGCCAGGAGCTGCATCATGGTGGGCGTGTCCTTCAGAGTGCGGGCGATCCTTGGCGTCGCCGAACTGAACAACGGGCACCACCGCGCCACTCGCAAACTGATCCTGCAGGAGCCGCTCCTGAGTGTCGGAGTCGGTGATCATGCCATCCGTCTCATTGCGCTGGATGCTAAGCGAGATCTCGGGATTGCCGGCGAAGCCGAAGATGCTCTGCACCTTCCAACCGAGCGACATTCGCGCCAGCGACGAAAAGAGGTGCGGCGATGATCCTGGGTCCTGCTGAGCCAGACGCCAAGTTCCGGACATGAGAGCGTTCGCGATTCGTCGCCGTTAGACCGTCGCGAGCCCGCATCGCCAGCACTTGCGTACCAACGTCGCCGCTCCCAAGCCAGTTGATCTTGGTCACGTCATAGCGGACGCCTTCCGCGGGCCCCTCACCGTAAGCTGGAAATACGGGATGTAGCGGTCCACCATGCCGAACGTGAGACCATCAGGCTTCGCCTGATAGATGAAGTTCGTCGCCACACGGTGGTTGGCGCCGTCCATGTTCTGCACGATCATCTGTGGATTGCCGGGAAGGTGCTTGCCCATGAACCGGGCCACCGTTCGCGACCAGGTGTCATAGCCACCGCCAGGGTTGGCACCCACAATGAGGGTGACGGTCTTTCCTTCAAAGGCAGACGCTAGCGACGGATCTACCTTTGCCGTTGATACCGCGGTGGTAGGGTTAGCTGCCGCCGCAGGAGACGCCGCCGCCCCGGGGAAGCCGCCGGGGACGCCGCAGCACCTGGCGAGGCCGCCGCCGCGGGTGAGGCGGCTGCGGCCGGAGATGCCGCGGGCTTCGCGGGCTCCGACGCTTTCGGGGCGGCGGTCGGGCTTGCCGGCGCAGCCGACTGGCAGGCCGTAGCAAGGAGCACGCCACCCGTGATGACGACGGACCATAAAGATGTTCGGAACCGACTTACCATTCTCTCTCCAGACACATGCGGAGCCGCCCTAGGATGCACTCCGCTTAGATCAAAATCACCGGTGCGACAAACACGCGCATCTGCCGCACCGTCGATATTGGGGCACGTGGAACTCGACCGTAACAGGCCGAAGGAGTCGGAGTCAACAATTCCCAAAGTCATCCGCCTTTGCGTGAAGTGGTCAATGCGGTCCTTAAGCGGTTATCCGCCATTGGGGGGATAGAAGGAAGGGCGCTCCACATCGTCAATCCGCTTTACCAAAGGCAAGATCGAGACCAGGGTCTCGAACGGAGAGCCGGGCGCGGTTGAAGCGCACGCACGGAAATGCCCGACTCTCACGAGGTGACTGGATATCGTGTCGGAATCAATATTCATCGAGGTCCTCGGTGCTCGCCCTGGCGATTAGCCCAGCACCTTCTGCCCCTGGAGCAGGTTCAGTTCAACACTGACGCTTTCCGAACTTCGTGGCTGCGGAGCTTCATGACTCCGCGGCCACGCAAGAGCCAGGTGCATCTCAGGCTAAGCGGAAGGATGGATCCCGCGAAGATGCTGCCGTCTCTTCAGGTCACCGAACGGTGCGCCTTTGAGCGCGTCTGGTCATTTACCGACTGCGCGGCAGCGGGACGTGCTTACAATACGCTGGTGGCCCATCTTACGGAGCGGTAGGGTCGAAACACCCGAAGTATCGCTACGCGTCGTGTAATGCATCTCAGCGTCGAATAGTCGTCGGTTACAATCCTTTGCGGTCGCCTAACAACGGTGATCGCGGAAACTGACGAATCGGGGATCATTCACCTTCTCATGCCACGCTATCGTGCGTCACTCTTGTCAGGCATCGCGTTTGGAGTTGGAGCAACGCTGCTGTACGCGGCAACCAAGCGTGTACCGCAAGCTCGTCCAAACACCCTCATTGGGTGGGAGTGGGCCACGAAACGTGGCTAACCGTGTCTCCGGTGCGGATGGAACGCTCAGTGCGGCAGAGCGAAGCGAGCTCGAGCCGTATTATCGCGCCATGGTGCAAGAGCTGGAAGCGCCGATCTCCGATTACACCGGGACCGTTCTACCGCAATCCACTGAGGTCTATGTCATGGACCGGCGGGATTGGATCGTCGCGAACGTCGCGAATTTCCGCGAGCTTTTCGAGCCGATTGACGAGCTGTACGTCGAAATGTCCCGCGCCAGTGGCCCCACTCTTCCAGGCGTTCCGCAAGCCGGGCAGGCAATACTCAGTGCCCAGGTTGGCACGCTCATGGGATACCTCGCGCGCCGAGTGCTTGGCCAGTACGACATGAGCTTGCTGGGCACGGAAGTTTTGCTCAGAGGCAAGCTCTACTTTGTGGAGCCAAACATCCGAGGCTTGCAGCAAACGATGGGTGTTCCAGTGGATGAGCTTCGACGCTGGATCGCTCTACACGAGTCAACTCACGCTCACGAGTTCGAAGTGTATCCGTGGGTGCGCGGTTATATGAACGATCACCTGCAGCGATACCTGCGCTCCGTCGTTAGTGAGATGCGGCGCGGGCAGAACGGTAATGGCGTGGCTGGGTTCGTCACCAGGTTGGTTGAAAATCTTCGCAGTGGTCGCTCCATGCTGGAATCTATGATGACCGAAGAGCAGCGTGAGATCGTCTCACGACTCCAGGCATTGATGAGTCTGGCGGAGGGCTACAGCAACCACGTGATGAATGCCGTGGGACGCCAGCTTCTTCCCAGCTTCGATCTGATTCACGAACGAGTGGAGCAGCGCCAACAACGACGTGGGCGAGCTGAGGAGATGTTCCTGCGCATCACCGGACTCAAGATGAAGATGGAGCAGTATCGACTTGGCGAAGCGTTTACCGACGAAGTCGTCAGGCAGCGGGACATCAGTTTTCTGAACCGCGCCTGGCAGGCGCCCGAGAATCTACCCAGCGAGTGGGAGATTCAGCATCCGCTGGACTGGGTTCGTCGAATCGAGCAGCAGTCAGCCATACCTAACCACGCGTGAGGCGCCATGGACACAATGCGCTACACGCTCGTAGACGAGCGCTCAAAGATAAGTTTCGTTGGCCCAGTGACGGCACTTCCGTCGGTGGTAGCGGCATGCGCTACGGGCGTTCCGACAGTGGACGCGTTCCTCGATGCTCTGGAGCGGTATCAGCCCAGGCTCGTTGAGTCAGTACGCAGCGGGCTAGCGGTGTTCGATGAGCACAATACGAATGGCAACTTCAGCCAAATTCATGGCGCGCTCGATTACTGCAAGCCGCAGGACTTACCGCCTTTCCGCGTTGTGGATGCTCGAACCCGCGAGGCCAGCTTGACTCCTGTGCGAGCGGGTGTGGTGCTCTTCAATCTCTCCGCGCGCCGCATCGTGCAAATTCAGAACACGTACGCGCAGATCCAGCGCACGGGCAAAGTCCGCGTACTGGATTCCGAGTCTCAGCGCGTGCGAGTGCAGCGCTACGAGCTCCCGCCCGAGTGGTCATTGGTCCCCGAGCAGTAGCCACTTTACCGATGTTGCGCCGATGGGTCCGCCAGCCAGGCGCGAAGCGCCTTCGGCCAGCAAATTAGAGCACAGGGTGGAAGATCGCGTTCTCGTGTTGCTTCAGTACCCCGTCTAGCTCTGCCGACGGGGCTACTACGTCAAGAGAGCGCACGTGGAATAGCTCACCGCCGCGCGCCGCGAAGGGCTCATTGCCTTGCTCCAGATCGCGGGCGAGCTTGAGTAGCTGTCGGCGATACATGATGATCGCCAGATCGGATGTTCCGAGATGCTCCTTGGTGCGATTCATGATCGGCCCCATGCTCTCGGTCGCCATGGAGTCCTGCGCGCGGAAATCCCAGATGCCAGAGAATGACACGTTTCGCTGCATCTCACGATCGATCTGATAGTCGTTGTGCCGATTGGCCACGGGCATGATGGAACCCTGCGGCCGGGTGGGCGGATTCCCGGCGCGGGCCCGCGACTCGGCAGGGATCGGCTCGGCCGAGTTCCAGACAAATCGCCATCCGGTGCTGGTGTGATCGTCCATGGGGAACCACGCGCCGCTCGCGTACTGAGTGGTGTTGCTGGGGATGATGCTATAGCCGGGTAGCAGGCATTGGGTGATGCGCCAGTAATAGCCATCATCCGCGTCCCGCCGTGCTCCGTAGCAGAAACCGTAGTCAGTCTCTTTGATAGTGAGCTTGGGGGAGCCATGGTGCATCAGGACGGCGCCGTTGCTGCTCGTGCGTCGAAAGGCCCGGTCACCGCCGTCGAGTAGCTTGTGCAGAAATGACACGTGAGCCGTATCAAGGTCGCCTTCCATCGCTTGCGCGTAGTTGCACTCGTGATACCAGCGATGCACGACGCGCTGATCGTCCGGCACCAGGCACCATTCAAAATGGGGCAGCTCGGGCTTCAGGTCCGGCGGGCCCATGTAGATCCAGATCACTCCGCCCCAGTCTTCGGCTGGGTACGCAGTAATCTTTGACCTTGTGCTTGAAATTACTTTCCGGGGGCTCGTTCGGCATGTCCACGCATTCGCCGGACGTATTGAACTTCCAGCCATGGTAGACACAGCGAAGTCCGCATTCTTCGTTGCGACCGAAGAACATCGAAGCCCCTCGATGAGGGCAGTTCTCCGCAACGAAGCCGACTTTCCCTTCGGTATCTCGAAAGCCAATGAGCTTTTCGCCGAGCACGGTCAAGCGCACCGGGCGCAGTCCGGCTCGGGCAGCTCATCCGCGACCAGGGCCGGTAGCCAGAAGCGTCGGAACAGATTGCCCATAGGCGTGCCCGGGCCAGTTTGAGTCAGTAGCTCGATGTCACTCGATTTCAGCACAGCTCAGCATCTCCAGGGTTAGTGCGACGGGTTCAAGCCGACACGATCGGGTTTTGGGTTTCTACGGGACGGAATGAAAGACTTCCTGGTCGTGGTTCCTTAGAAGCTCGTCCAGATCCTCAGCCTCATCCACGACGTCCAAAGCGCGGATGCTGTAAGTCTCGCCATGAGAAGCCGCGTAGGGCTCCACACCTTGCTCGAGCTCGCGGGCGAGTCTCAGCATCCGGCGACGATACATGATGATCGCCAGATCTGCTGTTCCCAGGTGCTCCCGAGTTCGGTCCATGATCGGTCCCATACTCTCGGTCGCCATGGTGTCCTGCGCTCGGAAATCCCAGATACCGGTGAATGTCTTGGTGCGCTGAAGCTCGCGGTCGATCTGGTAGTCGTTCCGCTTGTTGGCAATGGTCTTGACCGTGCCCTCGATGAGCGTTGGAGGAGCGCCAGCGCTCGCTCGCTGATCCTCCGGGATGGGATGGTCGGCACTCCAGGAAAAGCGCCAGCCCCAGCTATTGTGATCGTCCATCGGAAACCAGGCGCCGCTGCTGGGCTGCTTCGTTGACGCTCGGAATGATGCTGTAGCCGGGGAGCAGAAGCTGAGTGACTCGCCAGTAGAACGCATCGTCCGCGTCGCGTCGGGCACCGTAGCAGAATCCGTAGTCAGTCTCTTTCGCCGTGAGCTTGGGCGCGCCGTGGTTGATCAGCAGCTGACCGTTCGCACCTCGGCGTCGTAGCGTGGCGTTCGTCGATCCGTCCAGCGTCTTATGGAGGAACGACACATGCGTGGTATCGAGATCGCCTTCCATTGCCTGGGCGTAATTGCATTCCTGCGCCCAGCGGACGATAACGCGATGGCTATCCGGCACGAGACCCCACTCGAAGCGAGGGATTTCGGGCTGATGCTCGGGCTTGCCCATGTAAATCCAGATCACGCCACCCCACTCCTCTGCTGGATAGGCGTTGATCTTGACCTTGTGTTTGAAGTTGCTTTCCGGCGGCTCGTTCGGCATATCGACGCAAGCACCGGATGTGTCGAACTTCCAGCCATGGTAGACGCAGCGTAGCCCGCGATTCCTCGTTACGGCCGAAGAACATCGAGGCCCCTCGATGCGGGCAATTCTCCGCGACGAAACCGACTTTCCCGTCGCTGTCACGGAAGCCAATGAGCTTCTCGTTGAGCATAGTGAGTCGTACGGGGGCGCAGTCAGGCTCGGGCAGCTCGTTCGGCAGCAGCGCCGGTAGCCAGAAGCGCCGAAAGACCTCGCCCATAGGCGTGCCCGGGCCGGTACGCGTCAGAAGCTCAATGTCGGATCGCTTCAACATGGATCAACGGCTCCCATAGCGCGGCCCAGCCCGCGCGCATCAACGTATCCTGGGCAAAGTGTACCCGCAATTAACTCGATTAAAACCGCCGTTGGCAATTGGATCCTGACCATTAAAGATTGCCCCGGCAAGGGTTTTCCTGAGCGGCTCGCTTAGGCGGCGGCTGGCTCGGGCTCCCAGCCCCACGAGTGTGGTCCCCATTCTGGCTCAAACGTCTCTCCGCGCTTCACCGTGACCACCGGGATAAGTGCCTTTTCCAGCGGTAGGCTCTCTCCGAGCGTGTCGTAGACCTTCCATTGGCCTTGCCGAACCTCGAGCACTGAGATGTCCGCCTGCCGACCCACAGCCATGCTCCCAAGTCGATCCTGCTCCCCGAGCGCCCGAGCGGGGTTGATCGTGACCATGCCCACCACCTGATCAAGAGTGAAGCCGAGGGCGATGAACCGGTCCATAATCTCCACCAGACTATGGACCGTGGTGAGCCGTCCCGGCACGGTGAGATCCGTGCTGATGCAGTGCGGCAACATGCCCTGATCAAGCACCCGCCGGCCCACATCGAATCCGAAATTCATGCGGCCATGGGCAGTGTCCAACCAGATCCCGCGATCCGATACCTCACGGAGCTCGGGGACGATGCGCCCGTTGGCGTCCAACACTCCGCCCGGGTTGGGCGTGAAAAGATGCGTGAGAATATCGCCCGGCTCAAGGATCGGCAGAAGCTGGCGAATGACTTCAGGGTCATAGCGTTTTTCCGTATCCCCGATATGTACCATGAGCGGTATTCTGCTCTCCCTCGCCGCTCGCTTCGCCAAACGCGGCATCTCCATACCAAAGATCTCGAGTGCTGGCGAGACCATGCGAGCTTTAATGCCGCGCACCAGGCCACGATACTTCTCCGTGGCACGAAGCGTTGCATCTATGTCGATGCTTGACTCAGCAATGATGTCCGGCGAGGTCGCGAGCCCTGTCTGACAGATATGCATCAGTGGCAGAATCTCGGTCTTCGCGCTGGGAATGATGTAGTCGGGAAACGCCTGAAACGTCGCGCACCCCGTAGTACCGGCATCGACAACCGTGGTCACACCCGCTCGTACCCCAGCTATGTCCGGATGCACGCCGTTGAGCGTGATCCCGCCCGAGACATGACAGTGCATATCGATCAAGCCGGGCGTGATGATCGTGTTGGGCACATCCACCACGCGCACTGCTTCGGTACGAGCGATGCTCTCGGCTAGCAGAGCGATAGCGCCGCTCTGGATGGCAACATCTCGCTTCGCGTTCAGGCCTTGAGACGGATCGATGACCGTGCCACCCGTCAGTAGCAAGTCGTACATGGTGCCTGCCTCCCTAATGCCCGCTGGTCGCGTGCTCGGCCGGTCTCCCGGGACCCTCATGCTCGAATCGACGGTGAAGCGTGAGGGCCTCATGCCGTGTTCGGTAGCGCAGATTCAGCATCTCGACGAATAGTGAGAATGTCATAGCCGCGTAGATGAATGCCTTCTCGATGTGACGACCCGCCCCTTCAGCCACCAGCGTCACACCGATGAGGAGCAGGAACGAAAGTGCCAGAATCTTTACGCTCGGGTGCCGCTCCACAAAACTGCTGATAGACGCCGCCGTGACGAGCATGACTCCAACCGCAATAAACATGGCCAGCACCATCACGGAGATCTGGTTGGCCATGCCTACGGCGGTGATAACGGAGTCAAGTGAGAACACAATATCCATGATCAGAATCTGAATGATCACCGATGCAAACGCCGCGCGTCCCGAGGCGGACACTCCGTCTTCTTGGTGAACTTCGAGCTTCTCGTAGATCTCGCTGGTAGCCTTATAGATTAGAAAGAGCCCACCGATGAGCAGAATCAGATCGCGGCCGGAGACCGGATGACCCAGCACGCTGAACAGTGGCGCGGTCAACCCTAGCACCCAGGAGATCGCTAGCAAGAGGCCGATGCGCATGATCAGCGCCAGTGAGAGACCGACGCTGCGAGCGCGTTGCTGTTGGTGGGCAGGCAACCGGCCGGCCAGGATACTGATGAACACGACGTTGTCAATTCCAAGGACGATCTCCATCACCGTGAGGGTGACGAGCGACACTAAGGCATCAACTGTGAACAGCGATTCGAGCATCGGGCAACTCCGCCATCAATATATATCCGAGCGCAACGTGAAATGAACTCAGAAATACTTCTCCAAGCTCTCTGGAGTCCGAGCGTTACCATTCAGTGAGCCCATCATGGAGACGATCAACATGTCCACAACTACACGCTACTCCTACGGCAGTCACGAGGCGCAGATTGCCGATTTCAGCGTTCCCGCTGGCGATGGTCCGTTTCCTATTCTCATCATGCTGCACGGCGGCGCGTTCGCCGCGGGACCAACGCTAGAACGGCTGACGCCGCTTTGCGAGGATCTGGCATCCGCGGGTTTGGCGACCTGGAACGTCGAATATCGACGTCTGGAAGGGACAGGGGGCGGCTGGCCCACCACCTGGCAGGACGCTGCCTCCGCAACCGACTTCCTGAGCAGTATCGCGACGGACCAAAAACTCGACCTGAATAGGGTAGCGGCCTTCGGGCATTCCGCTGGCGCTCCATTGGCCTTGTGGTTGGCAAGCCGGACGTCAAGGCCCCCGTTAGCTGAGCTCGGCGGCGCCCCGGCAGTCAACGTTCGAGCGGCGATCTCCGCGTCCGGGGTGTGTGACTTTGGTCGTAAGTGGCCAGAGCGACTTCAGGCAGTGTTCCAGGAGCTCATTGGCGGATCGCCTGAATCTGCGCCCGATCGATACGCGGCCATCTCCCCCGTGGAGCTCTTGCCCATTGGGGTGCCGTTGCTCCTCGTCCATGGAACCGCCGATTCAACGGTGCCGGTTCGGTTCAGCGAGGAGTTCGCCGCATCCGCTCGCGACGCAGGCGATCACGTCGATCTACTTGTCGTTGACGGCGCCGAGCATACCGATGTGCGAGATGTGGCCGCGACACAATGGCCCGCCATTCGTTCAGCGCTCATCGATTTCGTCAACAGCGCATTGGGAATACATCTTGCCGCTGTTTAGCGTTTCAGTGAATCAGGGCACCTCGAACAGCTGGCCATGGCACTCAGGTGCCAAATCTCACATTGCGCGCGATTCAACAAGGTGGCATATTGGGTTCTATGAAGATAGGGGCCTTTGAGCTAACCGAGCCCGTTCCCGAGCTGCGGGAGCCGCACGTTCTTGCAATGATTCGCCCGTGGGTGGATGTCGGCAGCGTAGGGACGATCACCCTGCGGCGATTCGAGCGGCACTTTGGCGCAAAAGAGCTCGGCAAGCTCGAGCGTCCTGGCGTGTTCTTCGACTTCACCCGCTACCGGCCGAATACGCGCATCGTAGACGGACAACGCGTCACGACAATCCCCAACAGCCAGGTCAACTACGCTCGCACGGACGAGGGACCAGATCTGATCTTCCTCCATCTGATGGAGCCTCATGCCATGGCGGAAGATTACGTGGAATCCGTCGTTCAGGTCATCGAGCACTTTCAAGTAAAGGCCTACTGCCGCGTCGGTGCGATGTATGACTCGGTGCCGCATACCCGCCCGATCATTGTTACCGGAACATCGGGGACATTTCAGCCGAAGCCAGGGTCCACGCCGCCGCTCATCGAACAGCGCCAGAGTCAATATGAGGGGCCCACCACCATTCTGAACCTGCTCACTGATGAGCTGACTCGTTTGGATGTGCGCACGATGAACTTCATGGCGCACCTCCCGCACTACGCTCAAATGGATGAAGACTATGCGGGCGCCGCTCGCATGCTCCAGGTGCTGGCAGCGTACTACGACATTCCGGAAACATTGGGACCCAGTCGGCGAGGAGCGCGCCAGTATGCCGAGCTTGACGCCGCGGCGGATCGACAGCCCGAGCTAAAGTCGCTGGTGAGTCGTCTGGAGGCGTACTACGACTCCAGGTATGAAACCACGACGAATCCTGAAAAAGAGCCCGAGACACCCACTGAGCTTCCGCCCGAAATCGAGCGGTTCCTCAAGGAGCTCGATCCAGGGCCGTAGCCCAGCTCACCTGGGAGCGCGGGGTCCCGCCCGTTCATCGGCCGCCGGGCCACCTCACAGCCTTGCCAGTCGCCGGCGTGGAGTCCACAGTACGGCCTCGACGGCCGAGGGGAGGGCGGGACCCCCGCGCTCCCAGGTGAATTGACGCCCGCACTCCCAGAGATTCGCCCATTGTGGTTCAATAGCCAACGCTTGAATAACTTGGACTCGTGGAGCTCACATGAAACTTGGCCGACTCGACGATGAGCGTCTGGGTCTTGTGACCGATGCGGGATTCGTGGACATCAGCACGGTGTTCTCGCCTAACCTCGCCGGCCGTACGTTGACACAATGGTTCAGCTCATCGAGCGCTGGGATGAGCTAAAGGGACCACTCATCGCACTCCAATCCTCTGAATCAGCACTTGCATTGGATGTTTCTCGCCTTGGCCCTCCGCTACGAAGGCCGCGCAAGATCGTGAATCTGTGTACTGAGGTCAAGGATCTCCAGCCCGACCAGAAACCGCCGATCGACTGGTTCTTCAAGTCACCTGAATCGGTGACAGGGCCGTATGGTCGACTAATACTGCCGCCGCACTACGCCACAGAGTTCGTGATTGAAGCGGAGATTGCCGTGGTCATTGGCCGGCCATGCCGAAACGTGCCAGTCGATGAGGCTCACACCGTAATTTTTGGGTACACGGCGGTGCTGGACGGCATGGGCGACGGGCTTGGACGAGGGATGGGAACCTACTTCAACAAATCCTTCGATACATTCTGCCCGATGGGCCCCACTATCCTGATCAATGAGCCCTCTCTGGACGCGGCTGCGTTCGACGTTCGTTTGAGTCTCAACGGTGCTCCGGCTGAGAGCTATTCGAGGGGCAGCCTGGCCCATTCCGTGGCCGAGCTCATCGCCGACGTGTCTACGTACTTCCAGCTTCTGCCAGGCGACGTCGTTGCATGTGGCTCGCCAACAAATAGATCCACCCGCATAGCGCACGGAGACAGTATTACCCTCGACGTCACGACAATTGGCTCCATGAGCCTCTCCGTTGATGATCCGCTCTGCCGCCATCGCGAGCGCGTGGCGTGAGACTGGAGACACACGCATGAAAATCACGACATTTGGTGACGACTTCCGCGTCGGAATTGTCCGTGACGATGTCATCGTCGATGCAACTTCCGCTCTAGGCGAGCTCGCGAACCTGGATCCCGAAGACCGCGTCATCGGACTTATATCGGAATTTGAGTCGGTTCGACCGGCGCTAGAAGCGCTGGGTCGGGATGCGGACGGCGTGCCCCTCAGCTCTGTGCGTCTGCGAGCTCCGATACCGAGACCTCGCAAGGTGATGTGCTGCTTCGGCAACTACAAGGAATTCACCGAACGAGACCGCGCCGCGCAGGACATGTTTATGCAGTCGCCTGAGTCGGTCATCGGAATCGGAGATACGGTCAGACTGCCACCACACAAGGCGATCGCCTACCAGCATGAGGCTGAGCTAGTGATCGTCATAGGTCAACAAATTAGCAATGTTACGCCGCCGCAAGCTCGTTCGGCGATCTTCGGGTACACGTGCGGATGCGACGTCTCGGGGCGCGGGCTTGGCAAGGTTGGTCAGAACAGTCGGATGGGCAAAGCCTTTCCGGGCTTCAAGCCGTTAGGGCCATGGATCGTTACGGCGGACGAGATCCCTGATCCGCACGAGCTCGGAATTCGCCTCAGCGTGAGCGGTGAGTTACGCCAGGTTTACACCACCGATGACATGGAGTATCGGGTTCCAGAAGTGGTCTCATTCGCGAGCGGCTATACCACACTGCTCCCCGGGGATGTGATCTACTGCGGTACCAATCACCAGGGGCTTGGGCCGGTACAGGACGGTGACCACGTATCAATGGAGATCGACCGAATCGGTCGACTCGAGTTCAACGTGGTTGATCCCCTCAAGCGAACCTGGGCACGAGAAATCGATCCCGTCATGGCCGCTCGCGCAAGAGAGGCGTTTGCTAACCCTCCAGCAAGATAAGCTGAGCGCCCCAAGGTACGTGAGCGCTTCAGTGCTTTTTCACGAGAAGCCGAGTCCAGATGGCTGTGAGGAAGCTCCAAAGCGCTGACTGCATGCTTGTTGAACGTGTGTAAGCGCTCATGCATCGCGGGGCCTGATGGCTCGCTGACGAACCTCGGTCCGTAGGGCTTTCCGCGTCCGGAGATTATTCACTCACGACCGGCCCAACAGGGCCGGTCTGTCGTTCTACTGCAACTGAGAACGCGCGTTTGTATTCCTCGCGCATTTCTGACTCTTGGCATTAGGATTTACAGAACGTGGAGGGAGTCAGATGACTTTGGATAGCGCGGCGGTCATAGTCAATCGTCCTCGCATCCTCGTTGTCGATGATGATCCCAAGATCACGGCATTTCTGCGCCGGGCACTCGCCTATGAGGGCTACCGTGTGGATACGGCCGGGACCGGAAGCCAGGCCCTGGACGTGGCGCGTGACAACCCGGCCGACCTGGTCATCCTCGACGTCATGCTTCCTGGTCTTGACGGACTCGAGGTATCCCGGCGATTGCGGGCCGGCGGCGATGTGCCAGTGCTCATGCTGACTGCCCGAGATGGAATTCGTGACCGCGTCAAAGGTCTCGATAGCGGAGCGGACGATTACCTGGTGAAGCCGTTTGCCCTCGAAGAGCTCCTTGCACGGGCCCGGGCGCTACTTCGCAGGCGGGATTCCGATGGGCGGCCGCTGCTCAGATTTGCCGATCTCTGGGCCGATACAGCGGCACGCCAGGCAGGACGCGGCCAGGTGGGTATCGATCTACGAAACAAAGAATTCGAGCTCCTGGTCTATTTTCTTCGACACCCGCGGCGCGTAGTGTCACAGCGGGCATTACTCGAGGAGATCTGGGGCTGGGACTTTGAAGGCGAGTCCAATGTGGTCGAAGTAACCGTTGGAAGCCTTCGTCGCAAGCTGGAGATCGGCGGTCTGGTGCGCATCATCCACACGGTGCGACACGCCGGGTATGTGTTGAGAGAGTGAGCATGTCAGGCCTTCGCATCCCCGCTCTCTCGGTCCGCATGCGACTGACACTCTGGTATTCAGCCGTCCTGATCATCTCGCTCGTCAGCTTTGCAGCCGTCGTCTATACGACGCTGGCACGGACCCTCGAGCGAGAGGTGGACAACGGCCTTGTTGATCAAGCGCGCGATGTCGTCTCAAACATGGTTGTATTCCAGGCTTCAAATGAGGGTGCCTGGCAAGCGGTGCTGCCGCATCTCGACGTGTTCGGTGCACCTTCCTTGTTCGTCCAGATGATTAGCGCCGCGGGTGAAGTCACCACGCGGTCGCTCAACCTTTCCGAAGCCGAGCTTCCTGTGAGCGCGGCCACGGTGGATACGATGAATACCGGCCAGGCCAGTTTCGAGACTGTGGCAGTTGAAGGGCGCACACTTCGTATCTACAGCATTCCGCTGTACGTGCAGGGGCGCCCGATCGCGGTGCTTCAAGTGGGCCGATCACTGGCGCCGATTGAAGAAGCGCTCGGAAACTTGCAGAACACTTTGCTGATTGTGGCCGCTGCCAGCCTTGGTATCGCGGGTCTGGCGGGCTGGTTTCTAGGCGGAGCGGCACTCCGTCCACTTGATCAGCTCAGCTCCGCCGCGGCAGCAATCGGTGAATCCCAGGACTTCAATCGTCGCGTGGCTCACTCGGGCGCGCGTGATCAGATTGGCCGACTCGCAGAGACTTTCAATGAGATGCTTGAGCGCTTGCAGGATGCCTACAGCCGATTGGAATCAGCAAATCGGGGCCTGGCCTCAGCTCTGGACGCTCAGCGCAGGTTCATCGCCGATGCATCGCACGAGCTCCGCACGCCGTTGACGGCCATCCGCGGCAACGTCGGCCTCCTCCAGCGAGTCACCGATCTCTCTCCCCGCGACCGAGAAGAGACACTGGGAGATCTTTCATCTGAAGTTGAGCGCATGAGCCGCCTCGTGAACGACCTGTTGCTCCTTGCGCGAGCCGATGCGGGTGCACACCTTCGACTAGGCCCCGTGGATCTTGCTCCAGTGCTTCGAACCGCAGTTCGGGAGGCACGCTTCCTTTCGGATGGCGTGACTGTTCGGCTGGAGAACGCCCCGGAAGAGGTCTGGGTAAACGGGGATGCCGACCGACTTACGCAAGTCCTGCTGATTCTGCTGGACAACGCGGTTAAATATACGCCTGGCGGAGGCCACGTGGTGGTCCGTGCGGAGCTGGAAGGCGAGCGCGTTCGCGTAATGATCAACGATACCGGTGTAGGAATCTCCACAGACGAGCTTCCGCGCGTGTTCGACCGATTTTTCCGCGGAGATCGTGCGCGTCCTATGGACGGCTCTGGCCTTGGCCTCTCCATTGCCCGCTGGATCGTGGATGAGCATCGTGGAATTATTCGAATTCAAAGCACGCCAAACAATGGCACGGCGGCAACGCTTTCTTTTCCCGCCATCGAAGCACCAGTCGATGCGCAGCTCGCGCTCGTGAGCTAATCCATCAAACTGAATGAGACTGGTAGTGAACGCCTTAGCCGTTCTGCCAAATTCGTGTAAGTCTGCCACTACATAGAACCACCACCAGGGCAGTACGACATATATCCGACGAATCCTGAGAATTTTTATCTCGATTTCAGGAGCGTTTCACTTTGGGGTCATCTCAGGACCGTAACATCGTCATAGCAGCCACGCCGCGACGACGGAGTACGCGGTGTGCGGGGGAGATATGGATACGCTGCGCATGCTGCGGTCTGAAGTGTCGTGCTATCACTGTGGCCACTCGGTCGGTACCCTGGAAGGGCCCCTCGGCGGACCGTACACGCGATTCATTCCATTTGGGGGTCAGGGGCCGGTCTCTCCTCCGCGGTCGCTGCGTTGCAGCCGCTGTGGTGGGCCAACGTTGGCAGAGCAGCCCAATCTGGTCATGATCCACCCTGCAGTTCCATTCGGTAGGCAGCGACCTGGGCGGAAGCCTCGTGTTGCTGTAGCGCAAGCCGTCTGATAATCGACGCAACGGTGCGTCATCGAAACGAGCGAGGCCCCCGCCTCGCTCGTTTTTCTTTGTCCTCAATTCGCGCCTCATTGCCTGCGCGGTATAGTCCCGCCTGAGGCGCGCCTGCAGCACGCCCGACAATCATTGAGGATTCAACGGCGATGCGAACGATCGTACTGGGAACTGGTGGGGTTGGCGGCTATTTTGGGGGCCTCATGGCTCGGGCCGGGCAAGAGATTGGCTTCATAGCTCGCGGAGCTCACCTGGACGCGCTAAAAAAGAACGGGCTCAGTGTCCGGAGCGCTAAGAGCGGTGACTTCCAGGTTCCAATACGGGCAGCGGAGTCGGCCGTCGAGCTGGGCGAGGCTGATCTTGTGCTCTTTTGCGTCAAGAGCTATGACACAGCGGCCGCGGCCGAAAGCATTCGGCCAGTGATGCGCCCGGATACCGCTGTTATCTCCCTGCAGAACGGCGTGGATAACGAAGAGGCCATTGACTCAGTATTGGGTCCCGGCCATGTGATGGGTGGCGTGGCTTACATCGAATCGACGATCGCCGAGCCCGGTGTCATAGCGCAGATGAGTGGGCTCTGTCGCCTGGCCTTCGGTGAGCTCAACGGCGACCGGTCTGAGCGCGCTGAACGCATTGACGCCGAGTTTCGCGCGGCCGCGATCGATGCCGTCTGGGCCGAGGACATCAATCAAACGCTATGGCTGAAGTTCATGTTCATCAGCGCGATGGCAGGCGTGACAACGTTGACAGGCCAACCAATTGGGCCCATCGCGCAAACGCCGGAGTCAGCTGCTGTTCTGCGGGCCGTGATCGAAGAAGTTGCCGCCGTCGGACGAGCCGCGGGCGTGAACATCTCCGACAAGCACATTGAGGTTACGTACGACAACGCGGTGAAGGCACCAGCTGCCATGAAGTCTTCCATGCAGAGAGACATGGAACGTGGACGGGCAATTGAGCTGGAGGCGCTCAATGGAGCGGTCGTCCGTATCGGCGTTCGGTGCGGCGTTCCGACGCCAGTGAACTCAACAATTCACGGCTGCATCACCGTGATGGCGTCGCAGCGCTGACGATCTAGTTAGCATAGGTTCAGAAGGGGACATCGCTCCATGTGCTTCCACGGGCAGATGCCCAGGCGCCGAGCTCTCCAGTTACTCACGGCGGCCGCGGGTGCAGTCCTCGCGGGTCGCCAAGCTCAGGCGACGGCAGCCGGACCGTACGACGGTCCCTTCGTGGATGCACACACGCACTTGAAGCAGAGCATGTCACCTCCGATCCACGAGCTCATGTCCACCTACGATCAGATCGGTATCAAGGGAGCGCTGCTGTTCGGGGAGCCGTGGCCGCTGGTGACCGAAGCGAGGGACCAGTTTCCGTCGCGTATTGTTCCGTTCCTCGCTGAAGGCTATGGACAGGCGCTTCATCCGGATTCTTCGTACGCGAATCCAGACGGACTCAACAACCTGCTTCTTTCCGGAGCGGTTCGGGGTCTAGGCGAGGTGATTCTTCGACACTCTGCCTACCAGCTTGGTTCCCTACACGGATACGCATCAGCACCGGAGAACAACGTGCCGGCCGACGAGCCACGGCTCATTCAGTCGTACCGCATCGCCGGAGAACGTGGCGTCGCGGTCAACGTTCATCAGGAAGCAGCATTCGCGGGTGAGCTGGAGCGCGCGATTCAAGCTGCGCCGGAGACGACCTTCGTCTGGGCGCACGCGGGACATGGCCCTGCTTCAGTGCTGCGCAACCTGCTGAGCCGAAACTCCAATCTGATGGCAGATCTATCCGCTCGTTCCCCCTGGCTGGGCCCGGGAACGGTGCTCGTTCGCCCAGATGGCGCCGTGATCACGGAATGGTCAAGTTTGCTTCACGACTTCCCGGACAGGATCGTGGTAGGTCTCGATCTCTTTGTTCCGCAGCACTACACCATGTCGTACGTTTCTCAGATGGCCAGCTACTATCGCGGCATCCTCGGCCAGCTTGACCCAGACGTGGCGCTCATGATCGGTCACCAGAACGCCGAGCGCATTGCTCCTTTCACTGCGTGAGCACTGCACTTCCGCTTTAGAACGCAGGGGCTTCACCGACTTCTCGCGAGGCTGGAAGCAATTGGCAGGTTTCAGTGGCGCATCGCTGGGCAGAAAAATGCGGCGGGCAACACCGAAGTCCGACTTCAAACACTTGAGCGCTCACCTTATGTCACGGTAAGATCGGCCCCACTCAAATTTGGAGATATACATGCGCCTGATCGCCGCGCTTTCGCTCGTGCTTGTTCTGCAGCTGGCCCCGGGCTCCGCTCTCGCATGGGAGCAGTATCCCGGCGACTGGACTCCCGGGAGTCTTCGGATGGCGCGAACCACGACGTTGGCCGCGCCCTCTGCTTCGATCGATGTCAGCTCCTTCCGCATGAACGTCCCGTTTCGAACGCAGAAGGACGGTTCGTCCTGGCAGGGCTCGAACTGCGGCCCGGCTGTACTGGGAATGATCCTGGACGGATTTGGCCTAGACGGCCAGTCGACTGACGACCTGCGTTTCCGCGCACACACGTACCAGGGGACTGTTGGCATGCGAACAGGCACCGCGTTGGACCACATCGCCCACGTCGCGGAGGACTTCGGCGTTCGCACATATGGGCTCTACGGCGCCGGTGGCTCCTGGCGAAGCTGGTCCGCGGATGACATCCGCGAGCAGCTTCGCCTGGGGCGTCCAGTGATGCCCCTAGTCCGCCTGTATTTGCTACCCACGTATGAGAGTTCGCTGCCTCGCTGGGGGCACTATGTGCTTATCACCGGCATGACCGAGGATGGGTTCTTCTATAGCGACCCGTTGCAGCTCGACGCGGTGAACGGTACCGGTGGTTACATGTCCGCCGATCGTCTCATGCGCGCCATGCACACAAGTCACATTCCTGGGCAAGCAGTCGCCTTCGGCGGATCCTCAATGATGGCCTGGAGCCCGGCGAGCTAGCGCAGCCTCGCCTGGGACATGCTCTGGGGCAATTACCGTACTTTCTCAGCAGCGCATGATAAGCTCTCTTGCAATACCATCTGAGGAATTGGACCAAGCGAATGACGAGACTCGGGGCGCGTGTCTGTACCCTTTTCACCGCTGGACTCGCGCTGCCTCTCATTGCGGCCTGTAGTCCAGGCGCAGCTCCCTCTCCGTCGGCTTCTTCGCCAACTCAAGCTCCGGCCGCAAAGGCAGCGCCAACCGCCGCGGGGGCCGCACAGACCTCGGCTCAGCCTGCCGGTACGGCGCAAGCAGGCGGCACATTTGTCATCGCGCAGATCGGCCCTCTGGCTAAGACGCTGCACCCATATCCCGATGCTGCGTCGTACTCGCAGTCCTGGACAGACGCTGCCCGATTGATCTGGAGTGGCGGATTGGTGAGTCTGAACGCCGACACGCTCGAGTATGAGCCTGATATGGCATCCGCCTGGACAGTCTCGCCCGATGGCAAGACCTTTACGTTCACGCTAAAAGACGGGCTGACGTGGAGCGATGGCCAACCCGTTACAGTGGATGATTTCTCATTTGCCTACGAGAACGCCGTCAAGGATGAGAACAACTTCGTCGGTCTCGACGACGTCCAGCGAATCGATACTTTCGAAACGCCTGACCCCAAGACCATCGTGGTCACGCTCAAGGAGCTCCTCGCTCGCGATATCGCCATAAGCGTCGCTTCCGGCATAGGCCCCGTTCCCAAGCACGTCTGGCAGGGCAAGTCCTGGAATGATCCCACGGCGAACCCCGAGATTCTCAAGCCTACTGTAGTGCTGGGGCCGTTTACCGTACGCGATTGGAATGCCGCCGAGGGTGCCACGTTTGAACGGGTTTCCTACTACGGCGGTCAGGCTAACTTCGATCGGGTCGTGCTGCGTCCCGGCCAGCAACCGACGGTTGCTTACGAGCTGCTAAAGAGCGGTCAGGCGCAATGGGCGCCAGACATCCCGCCATCGCAATACGCGGAGGCGAAGCAGAATCCAAATCTCACGCTCTATGAGTGGACGGCTGCAAACAGCAGTTACCGAGGCGTTGAGTTCAACATGACTCGGCCTCACCTGAGTGACAAGCGCGTCCGCGAGGCAATCGCCCGCGCGATAAATCGCCAGGACGTTATCCAGGTCGCGGAGAACAATCTGGGGTCGCCGCAATATTCGTTCGTCAATCCGCAGAACACCAAATGGAACTATCCAGATGTCGAGAAGTACGACTTCAATCTGGACCGCTCCAAGCAGCTTCTTCAGGAAGCAGGTTATCGCCTTGATGGAGGGAGGCTGCTAGCGCCCGACGGGCAAGCAGTCAGGTTCGAAATCCTTTATCCATCGTCCAGCAACCCACGCAAGAACATTGGCGCGTATATCCAACAGCAGCTCAAGCTCCTGGGAATCGACGTGGAGGTCCGCGGTCTGGATTTCAATGCCTACACCGAAGAGGTGGCGCGGAAGAAGAACTTCGATCTCTCCTTGTCAACCTATGGTGGCGGCAGCATCGATCCAGACCTGGGTAGCAAGGGCCAGCTCATAAGCACCGGCCAGCAGAATGTTACGGGCTTGAAGAGCGCGCATATCGATGATCTTTTTAATCGCGGTGCGGTTGAGCAGGACGATGCCGCGCGCAAGCAGATCTACAACCAGCTCCAGCAGACCGTTGCGGAAGAGCTGCCAACCTTCTACTTGTATTCGCTCTCGTCGTTCAGCCCAATGTCCAAGCAGATTCTTGGGGTGAAACCCAACAAGCTCGATCGGTTGGAGTACAACGACGGGCTCATCAAGTGGTCCTTCGCCCGCTGATCAGAGTAGGAATCAGCAATGGGTCGATTCATGGCACGGCGACTGATTCAGTCGACCGTGCTTCTTTTTGTCGTGATGACGGCGAGCTTTTTCCTCATCCATGCCACGCCGGGAGGCCCTGAGACCGCGCTGTTCTCCGATCCACGGGTCAACCCCGAAGCGCTTAACCGCATGCGCGAGCGCTTCGGTCTAAACGATCCGCTCCCGGTGCAATACGGGAAATGGCTACTGAATATGCTCGCGCTCGACTTCGGACGATCGTATTCCTATCAACTCCCAGTACTGACCGTCATCGGAGAGCGCGTTTGGCCGACACTTCAGCTCGGGCTGATGAGTTACGCCATCGGACTCGTGGGCGTGCCACTGGGCGTCTACGCCGCGAGCCACCGTGGCTCCGTGGGTGACAATGCCGTGCGTATTTTCACCGTGCTGGGCACGTGCGTACCCACCTGGTGGCTTGGGCTAACGATTATCGTGCTGCTCAATAGCACTATAGGGTGGTTCCCGAACGGTCAGGGATCTGGCGGATTCTTCGATTGGCTACGACACATCATCCTTCCTGCCATGCTTCTTGGTTTGGGTGGCATCGTGACCTTCTCCCGATTCATGCGGAGCGAGGTACTGGAGGTGCTGGGCCAGGACTTTGTGCGGACTGCCCAGGCCAAAGGGTTGATCTGGGATAGAGTGAATCGCGATCACGTGCTTCGCAATGCGTTGCTTCCAGTCGTCACCCTGCTCGGCTACCTGCTCCCAGCCGTGGTCTCCGGAGCGATCATCACCGAGTACATTTTCAACTGGCCGGGGATGGGCAAGCTGTATTTTGAGGCGGCGGCGTCACGTGACTACCCACTCCTGCTGGGCATGCTGATGCTCAGCACATCCCTGACGATCATCGGTACGCTCCTAGCGGACCTAGGCTACGGCCTGGTAGATCCGAGGATTCGGTACGACTGATGGACATTCCTTCAACCGGACGAGGCTGAGCGAGCATGCGTAGTCGCCCGTCCGAATTCAAGCCGCCGCCAAACGCTGCGCCAGTGGCTGTCCCCGTTTCTGACGAGACCGCTCAGGTAAAGCGCTTCTCAATTGCCGAACAGGCGGCCGCTCGAGCGAGGACCGTCGCACCGTCGCGCGGGTTCTTTGCCACGTCTTTCCGAAGGTTCGCGCATGATCGTGTGAGCGTGCTGGCCCTCGCGGGATTTCTGATCATCACGCTGATCAGTGTGGCGGCCCCGTGGATCGCCGACCATGTACTCCACACAAGTCCAGATGCCTTTATGCGAACGCCGGACGGCCGCATCGCGGTACTCCAGCCGCCGGGCCCCGGATATCCGCTGGGGACGGATGATCTAGGGCGAGACAATCTGACCCGCCTCATCTTTGCCGGTAGGGTTTCCCTCCTGATTGGCTTCCTGGTCGCGATCATCTCCATCGTAATTGGTACGACTCTGGGGCTCATTGCAGGCTACTACGGTGGCCGCGTGGATGATCTCATCAATGCCGTCGTGCAATTCATGTTCAACATTCCGACGCTGTTCGTGTTGATTATCCTGTCGGTCTTCTTCACGCCGAACGTAGTAACCCTGGCTCTAATCTTCGGCCTGCTGGGCTGGGCAGGTACAACACGACAGGTGCGGGGGGAAGTGCTTTCGGTCCGGCAGCGCGACTACGTGGATGCAGCACGCGTGATGGGGGCCAGTGACCCTCGGATGCTCGTTCGGCACGTGCTGCCGAACCTCGTCTCACTGGTGATGGTCGTTGCGGGTTTGGATATCGCCGGCGCGATTCTGGCCGAATCGGCTCTGAGCTTTCTGGGTTTCGGAGTCCCGGTACCACTGTCGTCATGGGGCAATATGCTGAGCGGCTCACAAGAGACATTTCGGACCGCACCATGGCTGGTTTATCCACCCGGGATCATGATCTTCGTCACGGTGCTATGCGTCTTCCTACTTGCTGACGGTCTGCGGGACGCGTTCGATCCGAGGTTGAAGCACTAGAGGAGTGATCACTTCGAGTGAGTTCAACTCCCAATACCTCTCGCCTAGTCATCCTGAGCCGCAGCGAAGGATCTATCCCAACGGTGCGCAGGATTCCGGTGGCTCAGGATGACTAGCCCGTTTCGTCAAGCAACCCAGATGGATGTTGTCCTCTACTCAATGATGTAAGCCACCGAAACCTGAGTACGAACTTCCTGCTCGCCAGGCTCGACTGGGGCCGGGGCGGCCGCGGGAGCCGCGGACACCGCCCGCTCCGAGCGCACCGGTGTGGACGTTGCGTCGGACTCGACTGATGGCCTTCACCGCCACGACCCGCATCCCGGCCAGCGATGCGAGCTGATCGGCTTTCCGACGTGCATCGGCCATTGCCAGTGCACGAGCCTGATCCTTGAAAGGTGTTTGATCTGCCACGGCGAAGCTGATGCCGTCCACCCGATTGGCACCAGCCGCCACCGCGGCGTCAATGACCTGGCTTGTAGTGCTCACATTTCGAATCTGAACCTGGACCGACGAGGAGACTCGGTAGGCGCGAATCCTGGTTCGATCCTGTTGGTCGTATTCGGTGGAGATGTTGATCGATCGCGTCTTGATGTCCTCACGGGCAACGCCCTGTGCCACGATCGCGTCGATTACAGACTGCATCCGTGTAAATGCGTCGTTTTGCGCTTCGGCGAGGTTCGCTGAAGCGCTTTCAACGCCAAAACCCGTGAACACCGTATCCGGCTCGAACCGCGACCCGCCCATCACCAACCACGCTCACGGTTGAGCGGAGATCATCCTGAGCAGCGGCCACTCGGGGTTGCAAACAGAGTAGACCAAGGACGGCGACGAGCGCCGCGATCATTCGCATACATGCCTCCGCGGGCAAGGGCCCGTACTCTGGTCAGACGGTTGCTACTGCCAGATCGTTCCCCGGAGAGAGCGTTGCTACTCAACCTCTACGACCATCTCGATCTCGACAGGAATGCCGAATGGAAGCGATGCCATTCCAACCGCGGATCGAGCGTGTCGGCCGTTTTCGCCGAAGATCTCCACGAGCAAGTCCGATGCGCCATTGATGACTCTCGGCTGATCCTTGTAATCCGGGGTGGAGTTGACCATGCCGAGCAGTTTGACAATACGCTTCACCTTATCCAGGTCACCGAGCTCTATCTTGAGCGAGGCCAGGCAATTGAGCATAGTGAGCTTGGCTGCCTGATATCCCGTGTTAAGGTCGAGGTCGGCCCCCAGCTTGCCCACATACTTTGGCTTGCCCTCAATAGTGGGGCCGTGTCCCGATACGAAGACGAGATTGCCAGTTCTGACCGTACTCACATAGTTGGCCAATGGACCGGTTCGGACGGGCAGCTCAAGCCCGAGCTCCTCGATGCGTTTTTCGATCGCGGTCATGAAATTCCTCCCGGGAAATGTACGGGGGTAGTGTAGCGACCGAGATCATGGTCTGGCATCTGCACCATAGGAGCTCGGGACCGCCGACATCCTGTCGGCGGTCCCGAGGAAAGATCGCGCAGCTGCTTGAGCGCTACGCGTGCGGGCTGGAGGCCCGTTGCCACCAGCACACCCGACTATGGTCTGAGGCCCTGCCGCAGGTTGAGCCACAGACCTTCAGGCCCTATGATCCTGACACCTGTTTCTCAAGGGGATGAATCATGGTCGATCGCACACTCGCCCCGGCGGCGGCTCACCGCCCCACGGTCATGGGTACGCACGGCGTAGTGTGCTCTGGCCACCATCTCGCCTCTCAGGCCGGTTCTGAAGTGCTGGCGCAGGGCGGCAACGCCATGGATGCCGCGCTGGCAGCCTCCGGTGTCTTGACCGTCGTCCGCCCGCACATGACCGGTATCGGTGGCGACCTCTTCATGCTCTGGTATGACGCCGGTACGCGGCAGGTACGAGCCATCAATGCCGCGGGACCGGCACCAGCGACTGCATCGATCGCGGCGTATCGAGAGCGGGGCATGAATATGGTTCCGGCCAAGGGCGTCTTCGCGGTGGAGACACCAGGATGCGTAGCTGGCTGGCAAATGGCCGCTGACCTTTTTGCCACGCGGCCCCTACGAGAACTGCTGCAGCCAGCCATTGCCACGGCCCGCGACGGCTTTCCGATGTACGCAACGCTCAACGACACGATCACGGCCGGTTTGCGCACGCTAAACGAGCCGGCCCGCAACCTGTACGCGCCGGGCGGTCAAGCCATCTCTGTTGGGCACCTACTGAAGAACGCCGGTCTGGCTGACTCGCTCTCCGCTATTGCCGAAGGTGGCGCGGACGCGTTCTACCGTGGTGCAGTTGCGTCCCGAGTCGCCAGCTTCTTCCGCCAGGAAGGCGGACTTCTCTCAGAAGTTGACTTC
This sequence comes from uncultured Chloroflexia bacterium, assembly GCA_963765765.1. GTDB lineage: Bacteria > Chloroflexota > UBA6077 > UBA6077 > JACCZL01 > CAVXYC01. The sequence goes on from CAVXYC010000014.1 coordinate 29,057, forward strand.
GAAGCCTGTCAGGCCGAGGAGGTCGAGCCGATCAGCACGACGTATCGCGGCCAGACGGTCTGGAACCTTCCGCCGGTCTCTCAGGGGCACGTTCTCCTCGAGATGCTCAACATCATCGAGGGTTACGATATCGCCTCGCTCGGCTGGAACCAACCTGAGACGATTCACCTCATGGTGGAGGCGAAGAAAATCGCGTTTGCCGACCGACTCCGCTACAGCGGCGATCTCCGCGCCGGGGTCCACACGCCGCTGGACAGATTGCTTTCCAAGGATCATGCTGAGGAGGTGCGAGGTTGGATCGATCCCAACCATGCGATGGGAGAGGCGCCAAAGCTACGGGAGCTGGCGCAAGCCGGTGGCGACACGACACTGGTGACGGTGATGGACGCCCACGGCAACGCGGTGGCGCTCATCCAGAGCCTCTATAACCCATTTGGCTCCGGTGTGATGGCCGGTGACACCGGCATCATGCTCAACAATAGGCTCTCGGGCTTCTGGCTCCAGGAAGGCCATCCGAACGCGCTGGAGCCCGGTAAGCGGACGATGTCCACATTGAACTCGTTTATCGTCACGCGCGGTGGCGACCTGTTCATGAGCGGCGGCACGCCGGGCGGCGATCAGCAGGTTCAAACGAATCTTCAGATGCTGTCGAATGTCATCGACTACGGCATGGACCCGCAGCTGGCCGCCGAGGCTACCAAGTGGCACTCAACTCCAGGAACGGTCGAGCGAGAGCAGGTTCAGAGCTATGAGCTTCATGTGGAGCCGCGGATGCCGCTGTGGGTCCGCGAGGAGCTCGAGCGGCGTGGTCATACGATTCGGACCGATGAAGACTGGAGTATTGGCTCGCACAAGGTCATCGTGAAACATACCGAGTCAGGAGTCTTGATGGCCGGCGCGTCACCATCACGTGATGCGTACGCGGTGGGACGTTAAGAGGCACCGGAAATGGGTTACGGCCCGTAGCGCGGTGGTCTTGTGCCCCGAGCCCAGCGATCGCGCAGTTATGCACGAGGATTCCAGGGCCAAGGATCCTCTCGGGGCGCGGGGCACAAGACCACCGCGCTACGGGCGGCTAGAAAGCCAGATCGCCCGGTCGGCCTGGAGGATATTTCAAGAGCCGTCACATCCATTACTACCGACCTGCGCTTCACTTCCCCTCGGCATGCGGGCATAATGCCCGCATGTCACAACTTCGGCTTCCAGGTGTCAATCTCGCATTCGACGATAGCGGCGGATCCGGAGCACCGGTGGTATTTCTTGCATGCGCGCTCCGGTACGCGCGATAGCTGGGAGCCTCAAGTTCCTGCGTTTATCGCCCGCGGCTTTCGATGCATCAATTACGATCGCCGCGGTGCGGGCTCCTCTGCCCCCGACTCGTCGTCCGAGCAGCCAGGCTCCGCGGTGGATGATCTACGCGGACTGGTTGAGCATCTGCGATTCCCGCCATTTCACCTGATCGGAACGGCGGCGGGCGGCGTGGTAGCGTTCGACTTTGCCATCTCGTATCCATCGCTAGTCCGCTCTCTGGTCATCGCCGACACGATCGGAGGCGTTCAGGATTCGGCGCACATGGACGTGCAGAACAGATTACGCGCGCCGGAAGATCGAAGCCTTGCCAATCGAGCTTCGCGAGCTCAGCGCGGGATATCGCGGGACGAATCCTGACGGCGCGCGGCGTTGGACGGAGATTGCCAACACGACAAACTGGACTGAGCACGTGGGTTCCGCTCAGAAGCGCAAGAACGCCATCACCCGAGAAGCCCTGGGCACGCTCAGAATGCCCGTCTTAATAGTCTGCGGCGAGGCCGATCTCCTCACCCCACCAGCGCTCATGCGACTCATCGCAGCGCCCATCGAGCAGCACGAATTCGAAACGGTTGCCGAAGCAGGACATGCCGCTCACTGGGAGCAACCCGAAATCTGGAACGAGATCGTCCTCGAGTTCCTGGAGCGCAGCTAACGCCAATTTGGAGTGCGGTGTGTGGGAGCACCGCTTTGGATTAGATCAGCAACTCGGTCGGCGATGTCGCGAGTCATCCAAAGCGGTGCTCCCACACACCGCACTCCAAAGCACGGCTCAATGATCACAGGAGGAGGGTCATCATGCAGATCGGATTCGTTGGGACAGGCAATATGGGTCGGCCCATGGCAACCAATATGCTGAAGGCAGGGCATCAGCTCACGGTCTTCGATGCCAGCCGCGATGCTACCGGGCCACTTGAGGCGCTAGGCGCCCGTAGGGCAAGCGACTTGCCATCGGTCGCCAAGGCAGCGCCGGTGACGTTTATGAGCTTGCCGAACGATGCAATCGTGGAGGCGGTGCTCTTCGGACGCGATGGCCAATCCGGGCTGGTGGACGGCGCGTCCAGTGGACACGTCGTGTTCGATCTCAGCACGGTCAGTCCAGAAAGCACGCGGCGGAATGCCGCGCGGGCCGCCGAGCATGGCGTGCGATTGATCGACGCACCGGTCAGCGGCAGTGTCAGTGGCGCTCTATCCGCCACTCTCGCGGTGATGATCGGCGCACCGGAAGCTGACGTAGCACCGTATCGATCGGCCCTAGAAGCGATCGGCACGAATATTTTCTGTCTCAATGAAGTGGGATCCGGAAACATCCTCAAGCTGCTGAACAACCTCGTCGCACTCACCAGTCAAGCCGTACTCTGCCAGGCGATGGCCCTGGCGGATCGCGTCGGCGTGGATCGAGAGACGGCCGCCGAGGTGATCAGCAAAAGCTCCGGCGGAAGCTTCATTCTTGATCGAAAGCGCACGGCAATCGTGGGACACGACTACGCTCCTGGATTCCACGTTGAGCTGGCACGCAAGGACCTGCGCCTGGCACTCGAGCTCGCGGAGCAAGCAGGCGCGCGCCTGGATCTCGTGAAGCCGGCAGAGCAGCTCTATGACGAGGCCGTTCAGGGAGGCTTCGGGAAACTCGATAGCTGCGGAGTGCTGAAGATTCTCGAGCCCTGAGCAGAACAGGCTAATCGCGGTATCGTTCAGACATCAACGGCGCTTACCAAGACTCGGAAGGACTACTCATGGCCTCATCGCCCAACGGCTCGTCGCATTCGCTGAAGCACCCGCTCGATGGCATTCGCGTCCTCGAGCTGGCCAACTACATGGCCGGGCCATACTGCGGGATGCTGCTGGCCGACATGGGTGCAGACGTCATCAAAGTTGAGAACCCGCAGGGCGGGGACTTCAGCCGTAACACGGCCCCATTCATTGAGGGCGAGAGTGTTGGGTTCATGGCCATCAACCGCGGAAAGAGGAGCCTTACTCTCGACCTCAAGTCAGAGCGAGGGAAAGCCATTTTCCTGGACCTGATCAAGTCAGCCGATGTGATGGTGGAGAACTTCCGTCCCGGTACCATGAACGATCTGGGGTTGGGCTATGAGATGCTCTCATCGCTGAATCAGCGGCTCATCATCTGCGCCACCACGGGATTCGGGCAAACGGGTCCGTACAGCAGTCGAGCAGCGCTGGACCTCATCGTTCAGGGCATGAGCGGGCTGATGGCCATCACCGGTGAGCCCGACCGCCCACCCGTCAAGGTGGGCGTACCCGTGACGGACCTCACCGCCGCGCTCTTCGGCGCCTATGCTGTCCTGGGTGCCCTCCGCGCTCGCGATATCACCGGGCGAGGGGCAGCTCGTGGACGTCAGCATGCTGGAATCCGGCATTGCCCTCCAGGTCTGGGAGACCAGCGGATACTTCGCCAATGGCGTTGTTCCGGATCCGCTCGGCTCCGCGCACCGCACCAGCGCGCCATACCAGGCGCTTCGCACTGCCGACGGATACGTCACCATTGGCGCAACCAGTCCTCGCAATTGGACTTCGTTCTGTCAGGCCTTGGGGCTCGAGCATCTCGAGAACGATGAGCGGTTCGCCACGAACGCTGCCCGACGGGCACGGTATGAGGAGCTCGCGGAGCTCATCGAAGAAGTTACGATCACCCAGCCCAGCGATCACTGGTACCGTCTTCTCGAAACGGCCGGTGTTCCCTGTGGCGTGCTCAATCGGTTGGACCAGGTCACGACTGACGAGCACATTCAAGCGCGTGGCTTCATCCGTGAGCTCGACCATGCGAAGCTCGGCAAGGTCAAGGCTACCGGTTCGCCGGTGCGTCTTTCCAAGACCCCGGTTCGCCTGGAGCGCGCCGGTCCGATGCTGGGCGAGCATTCCCGCGAAGTACTCGCTGACCTCGGCCTGCCGATTGGGGAGATTGATGCGTTGCTGGAGGCAGGAACGATCACGAGCCCGGCTACTGACGCGGCGAGAAGCCTAGATCGGCGAGCGGGATTAGCTTCTCGACAGTGCCGGTATTTCCAGACCAACGGTGTCTCCACTCACACAAATGGCCCTCGAATCAAGATTCGAGGGCCATTTGTGTGAGCTGCTGTTTGAATTTAGACGCGGGCCAAACCAAGCTCTCCGTGCTGCTGTAGCAGCGTCTCGAAGTCATCGATATCCGTCACCACGTCAATGGGACGGATGTGGTAGAGCTCGGGGTGCTGCGGCGCGAAGGGCTCGATACCGCGCTGCAGATTTTTCGCCAGGTTGATCAGCTGGCGTCGCTGTCGGATGATAGCGATGTCCGTGGTGCCGAGATGCTCTCGCCAGCGCTCCACAATGCTGCCCATTCCATCCGTCATGGCCATGTCCTGCTCGCGCGTCATGCCAATGCCGGTGAAATTGACCGTCTTCTGCATGTCGCGGCTGAGGGCGTAGTCGTTATCGCGATTCCAACCGGTCCGCCAGCAATCGATCAGGGTGCGGCTGCCTGGAAGCTTGAAGACCGTCTTGTGCACGCTGTGCGGATTGTTCAGTTGTCGCGAGCGTTCTTGCTCGTTGAACGGTCGCTCAGGATGGTGGGCATAAGTGAATGCCATGCAGTGCTCATCGTCGATGGGTACCCAGCAGTGTCCCACCGAGGGATGATTTGGCGCTGGGATCATACTGAAGATCGGTTGTAGGTACTGAGTACAGCGCCAGTAGTACATGCCGTCCGGGCTCTTACGACGTGAGCCGTAGATGAAGCCGTAGTCAGTCTCTTTGACGGTGAGTCGTGGGGCTCCATCGTCCCAGCGCGTGGCGGTGCGATCATTGGTGGTGCGCACCTGGCCCTGGAGCACCGGTGGCATCTTGTCTGGCCCGAACCACCTGTGGTTAAAGCTGATGTGGGCGGAGTCCACGTCACCCTCGATAGCCTGCATGTAATTGGACTCTTGGATCCACGTCCGAACAGTTCGCTGATCGTCCGGCACTCGGGTCCATTCGAACTGTGGCAGCTCGGGCTGAAGCTCCTTCGGCCCCATGTAGATCCAGACGACGCCACCCGCTTCACGCGCCGGGTAGCTCTTGATCTTCAAGCGCTCCTTGAAGTCGCTCTCGGCTGGCTCGGTCGGCATGCTGACCGTGTTGCCCTCGACATCGAACTTCCAGCCGTGGTAGGCGCAGGTCAGCCCGCTCTCCTCGTTCCGCCCGAACCACAGGTCGGCCAGACGGTGCGGGCAATGGCGATCCAGAATGCCCACTTTGCCGTTGGTGGTCGCGGAAGGCGACGAGCCGCTCGCCGAGGATCTGTAAGCGCCAGGGCTCGCTATCCGGGCCGGGCAGGTCGCTGGCCAGCATGGCCGGCAGCCAGAAGCGGCGGAACAGCTCGCCCATGGGCGTCCCGGGGCCGGTCCGACACAGCAGCTCGTTGTCTTCTCGACTCAGCATGACAGGTCCTCCGTAATAGTAGAAATCGGGTCACCGGAACTTGCCCAGTGACCCGATTCGACTTCTCGCTCAGTTACGCCGGAACGCGGGTTCCTACAAATTCGTGCATGCGCGACGTGACGCCGTTCTTTGCGCACTCCTGTTCGTAAAGCTCCAGAATCCGCGGATCCTCGTCCTTGTACTCGATCTGGTTGCCGCCATCTTTAACCGACATATCCATCTTCTCGTAGCCGGCCTTGCGCGCGCTAGAGATAAAGTAGCGAGCACCACCGAAGAGAATCGCTAGATAGCGACTGGAGACATCAGCGGTATTGAAGTGCTGGTGGAACGTCGGACCATCTGGAGGTGCATAGAGCGAGCCATACTTCCAGTCCACGCGAACCGTGTTCAGCGGATCCTCACCGTCTTTCCAGAGAAGGCTATAGCCTTTACCAGTCATACAGAAGATGTGCGCGCCAGCATCGTGGCGGTGCGCCTTCTTGTATGTCCCCACGCCGAACTCCGAGATGTGGGCGTGCATAGTGCTGTCCGCCAGCGTGAACTGGATGTTGCGTCCACCCGCGCCACGCTCCTTCCACTCAGGAAGCTGGAAGCTGGTCAAGTCGGGAACGAAGTTCGTTTCCCACTGATGTCGGCCCGGCTTGACAGAGCGAAACTCGCCCTCGCCCTGGAAATACTTGTCGTCACCAACGCGATCCTGGAACGCGTGCGCATTCTCAAAAATGAAGCTCTCATTGTGGAAGAGATTCATGATGATGGGGAGATTGCTCAGCGATGCGATGCGAGCCGGCTCAGAGCCTGAGCCGTTGAAGTGCTGGTGACGAGCGTTGATCGGAATAGCGAAAAGGCTGCCGGGTCCCCACTCAAAGGTGTGAGTTCGTCCGTCTGGCGCTTCCACCTTGGTGGCGCCACGGCCGGTGAGTACGACGACGAGCTTATCGAACAGGTGCTTCTCAGCGTTGAGCTGACCGCCTGCCGGGATCTCCGCCAGATAGCAAGTGACGTTGTCGCCACGGCCGACAAGATGGATGTAGGCGCCCAGGCCGCCCTGGCGGGGTGATGGCTCCAGCGGTTGGGTCAGGCAATCGACGGCGTACGCCTCGATAATCGGCACGCCTTCTTTCTGAACCCAATTCATATAACTGTGAATTTGATAATGGGGGTTATCTTGCCAGTTCTGCTCGTCGGCCATAGTGGACCTGCTCCTTCAAGGCGCCGTGGATCAGCGAGAGCGTGCTCCCGCCATTCGTCCAAAGCGTATCCGAGCGCCGCGACCGAGTCAAAGCAGCGCCGCATTTGAGTCTGCGGCGGAATTCGCCGCTTTCTCACGAGGCTGGAAGCCGACTTCCGTGTCGCTCCGCTCCGTTGGAAAGCGGCGAAGACCGCCGCAGTCCCAAAAGCTGGCCTATCTACGACGCGCTGACCTTCCCGCCAACTTGCTTTGCGATGAAGCTTTTGATGCGCTCTAGCATCTGCTCCACCGCGCGGCGCAGACCAGCCGGCGATGCCGTGAGGCATGCCTTCGAAGAGCGCCAGATCGGACTCGCCGCCCGCCGCACGATAGCGCTGGTCCACTTCCTGGATCATGCCTTTGGGCAGGCTCTCGTCGGCCGTTCCCTGAATGAGCAGGACGGGCGGCAGCTCAGCGTTTTCACCGCGCTGCAGCATCATCAGGGGTTACCCTCTTCCATGGCAGCCTCGGTGACAAAGTAGCGATCGTGATTACCGACCAGCTCCTGTCGACCGTCCGACTGCGCCAGACGATAGCGTCCCAGCGCGTCGATAACGCCCCAGCAGGAGATGGCGTAGCTCAACGACGCGTCCACGGATGTGTCTTCGAACGGCAATGCCGCGTAACGCGAATCGTTCGGGCGCATCGCGCTCAGGACGATAAGGTGGCCACCACTCGAGACACCTAAACCGCCCACGCTGCGGCGATCAGCATTGAAGTCGCGCGCGTGCGACTTCAGCCAGCGGATCGCGTAGTTGATGTCCTGAAGCGACGACGGATATTGGTCAGCGCCCATGCGGAAGTCGATCGATGCGACGACGTACACCGCTGGCAGGCAAGGCCCTCCGCGATGGCCGGGTTGTTGGTGCGATCACCGCTGTTCCAGGCGCCGCCGTGAATCTCAATGAGTCGCTGGAAACGGCCCGATCGCCTGCGGGCTTGTAGACCAGCGCCTTGCAATTCTCGTTCGCACCATCGCGTCGGTAAACAATGTCCTCGGTGGTGAACTCGAGCTTCGCGGCCGGATCGTAGTTGATTGTCGCACTGGCCATGAGCAGGGACCTCCCAGAATGCGTTGGCGTCTTGCGAGCATCATGGTCCGCGCTTCCAGTTGCGTCAAGGATTCCCACCAATGGCAGAGCCGCGTCCCGCAACGCGTGCGGTTCCTCTCCGGCCGTACCAGGCCGCTCCGCAGTACTCCCAGAGACAGGATGGGTTTTCCGCGCAGCGGCGGCTCGACGGCCGTAAGGATTGATACCGCGGTCGCCCGGTGCGCTAGATCCTCACAAACTTTTGCAGCGAGTGGCAGCCGGCGTGGTAGCGACCGTAGCGGCTCAGCGCCGTCTGGGTCACCTCGCCCACGTAGATGTCGCCGTGCGAATCGACCCAGAGCCCATGGGGTGAGGCGAAATTGCCCGGGGTGCACGGCTCGTCGCCGCCCCAGCGAGCTAGTACGTTTCCCTCCAAGTCCCGCACTGTCATCGCCGCTGAGCGCGTTTCTGGCCAGATCCGTCCTGAAAGGCTTGCCACATCGCACTCCCAGGACATCTCACCGATGTACACGGTGTTGTTCTTATCGATGAAGAGGTCACCCGGACGAGTCACGTTCGTCCAGGCGTCCAGCGGCTCACCGGTTGGGCTGAAAATCTGAATGCGATCGTTCTCTCGGTCGCACACGAAGACGCGTCCATCCGTGTGTACCCACACACTGTGCGGCAGATTGAACTGGCCAGGCCCGGTACCGGGCTCACCGAATGATTGAATATGCTCGCCGTCTGCGGTGAAGCGATGGACGCGGGCATTGCCGTATCCGTCAGAGACGTAGAGATCGCCAGACGTGGACCGCGAAAGTCGCGTAGGTCGGTTAAAGGGCGGGCCGCCGTGCGTGATGCTCTGGAGATCGCCGCCTGTGTATCCAGTGTCAGACGGCTCGCCCTTCGTTCCAAGCACCTGGAGAAGCCTTCCATCCAACGAGTACTTGCAAACGGTGTGATCGGTATCGGTCGCAAGCCAGACGGTATCGTCGGGCGTAATGGTGATACCGTGCGGTCGGGAAAACTGCCCTTCACCCCAGGATCCCAGAAACTTGCCATCGCGATCGTAGACAATGAGCGGGTGCTCACTGCGATTGAATACGTAGACGCGGTCCTGCGAGTCCGTAGCAATGCCGCCCACGTCGCCGTGCCCCCAGCCTTCAGGAATCTGCTCCCAGTTCTCCGCGAGCTCGTACCGGAAATCACCTGCTCCAACGATCATTGCTAACCTCCCTGAGTACGAAGGGGACCTATTGGACGAAAGGGACCCAGGGCTGTCGTCCCCTGATGTCCATCTCCGTTCCCATAGGTCCCTTTCCGGAAAATAAAGGCTCGCCGCCGTTCTAGTTCATCAAATCCTTCGCGATTTTTTGAGTCTTCTCGATCTCGTCCAGCATCGCCTCGGAGTCGACGAACACGTACTCCACTCCGGGCTGCAGCGCTACGCTCGGATCGAACACCGGGACGTCAGCCCGACGGCTGTTCTCCTCGATATTCTGCGAATGAGCCAGGCCGCTCTCCTTCCCGAGCGACCAGTTCATAAGCACCTTAGCAGCGTTGGGATGCGGCGCGTTCTTGAGGAGCCACATCGTCTTGTTGCCAGCGTTGACGTAGTCGGTCTCGGGAATGGGAACGTTCTTGAGGTTCTGACCCATCCCTTGCGACATGAAGTCTTTGAGAATCGGAACGTCCACCGCACCAATACCGATGGCATAACGTCCGCGAACCATGAATTCAGTGAGTTGACGGGCGTCCAGGCTAGCCACAGCTTCCTGGTCCTTGATGATCGTCTGCATGGCCGTGTCACCCGACTTGACGCGGATGGCCGTGAAGGTCAGAAAGCCGGATCCCTTTGTACGCGGATCTCCCAGGAGGATCTTCCCGCGCCACTTGGGGTCAAGAAGATCGCTGAACTTGGACACCTCGCCCTCCTTCACGAGATCGGTATTGACCCACACTGACTTGTAGCGATTCTTATCGAGTGCGTAACCCCACTGCTTATCGTCGTCGGGGTATCCGCCCATATATGTGTCCAACCAGCCCCTGTCGTCCAGGCCTCGGCCCGGACGATGTTTGGCCGCACAGGATCCAGCCCACCCGCCGGCTTGACCTGCCGAATCATCTCTTGCAGGGGCATATAGGCGACATCCCACGTATACAGCCCAGCCTTCTGCTCCTGAAGCAGTCGCGGCACATAGTCGCGGGACGAAGACTGGAACTGCGTGTGCTCCACCTTGATCCCGGGGTACGCGGCCTCGAAAACGTCAAGAATCTTTGCGGTGAGCCGTGCCCGCGTAGGTGGCCACGTTTACGGAGCCTTCCTTGCGAGCTGCCTCAACTACCGTTTCCCAATCCGCGTCACTTATTGCGCCAGCAACTGCTGGGGCAGCTGCCTTCGCCGCTGGCGCGGTGGTTGGCGCCGCCGCGGGGGCTGCCGCCTGTGTTGGGGCCGCGGCCGGCGCTGTTGTCGGCTTCGCGGCGGGAGCTGTGGGCGATGGTGCCGAGGCCTGGCTGCAGGCAGCAGTCAGTGCGGCCGCACCACCCAGGCCCAGTAGGCGTAACGCCGATCTCCTCGAGAGCAATGATTGTTCGCGCATTGAGAGAGTCCTCCAGTGGCACCGCGCATGTGAGACATACCGTCGATTCTAATTCTCGTGTTCCAAGTGACGCGACCAAAAGACCGTACGGTTCCACCGGGCGAGCGCGCAGCAGACTCTTCGCCCAGCGCCACATGGCATTCAACCAGTCAATCGAACCACCCAATTATCCAGGTAGGTTTCCAAGGTGACAGTCCCAAACGAAAGCGCAAAGCCCCGTGACAAGAGCGAGGCGCTCCTCGCCAACATTGAACAAGCCGATAGCGAAGCCGAGTAACGCTCCCCAGGAGGCGATCCCGAGTCACGGCCAGCAATCTAGGCTCGAATAAACGAAGCTCCGGAAATCACCAGCTCCGCGCCACTTACGTACGTTGCATCATCGGAGACGAGGTACGCGATGGCGCTAGCAACTTCTTCTGTCTCCGCGACACGTCCTATGGCTAGCTCGCGGCCACGGGCCTTGACTTGCTCTTCGGTGGAATCGCGTCGGACCAGATTGGTGTCCACCATAGAAGGGAGAATCGCGTTCGCGGTAATCCCCTTGTCGGCCAGCTCCAGAGCCAATGACCGGGTGAATCCCAGAAGCGCGGCTTTAGACGTTGCGTAGGCGCCGGTTCCCGGTTTACCACGAAGTCCGAGCACGGACGACATGTTCACAATGCGCCCCCAGCCGAGTCTGAGCATCCCGGGGAGCACGGCGCGACAACACAGAAACGTGCCGTTCAGATTCACGCCCATAACCCTGCGCCACTCGTCCAAGCTAAGATCGCGCAACGGTGTATTTGGCGACTGTATGCCGGCTATGTTTACCAGTATGCCGACCGGCCCTTGAGACTCTTCAATTGCCGAGACGAGCTGCGTTACGTCAGCTTCGGATGACACGTCACCCTGATATGTCGCGGCTGTGCCATCCCGCTCACGGACAAGTCGTAAGGTCTCATCGGCGCCACTGCCGTCAATATCCAGGACAGCCACAGGAATCCCGGTCGTGCTTAAGGTCAGCGCGGCCGCCCGGCCTATACCACTCCCCGCGCCTGTCACCAACGCGACAATACCCTCTGGACGTTTCGCGACGGATTGGGCGCTCATGGCATCAACGCTCCGCCGTTGATATGGAGAACCTGGCCGGTCACCCAGCCCGCGCCGGGACCAAGCAAGTACATCACCGCCCAGGCTATGTCCGCGGGCTGGCCCATACGCTTTAAAGGAATATCCACCACACGCTGTGCGCGCAACGGGGCCTTCTCCTCTTCAGACAGTCCGGGACCCAGTCGTTCCGTTTCAACGGCACCGGGCGCGATCGCGTTCACGGTGACCGTTGGGGCCAGCTCAGAGGCCAAGACCTTCGTGAGTCCCACTACTCCGGACTTCGCGGTCGCGTACGATGCGCCATTCGGCCGGCCCTTATAGCCGAACATCGAGCTCAAATTGACGATACGGCCGGAGGTGTCCAGCAACGGATCGATAGCCGCCTGACAACAGAGGAAGGTGCCCGTAAGCTGCACGTCAATGACGTGGTCCCAATCCTGCAATGTAGTCTCGTGCACAAGTCCGAATGAGCGGACGCCTGCGGAATTTATGAGAAAGTCGAGCTTGCCAAATCTCGAGATCGTAGCCTCCACCATACGTTCAACGTCAGCCTTATCCGCAACGTTGGCGTGGATGCCAATCGTCTCACCACCCAGACGCGCCGCTGTCTGCTCCATTCGCTCCCGCGATCTACCAACGAGGGCAACGTGCGCCCCAGCGTCCACCAAGGCTTCAGCTACCCCAAAGCCGATTCCAAGGCTCGCGCCAGTAACCAGTGCCACCTTGTCCTGGAACCACCGGTCAAGAACCGACGTCATACTACTCATCGAATTGTCATCTCTTTTATACATACTCAATTACTCGCTGGAGGGAACATCACGTGTTACATCGAGCCACGGGCCTTGTGTAAGGGTGTACTGGTATAATTGCACCCCGTCAGTGCGTATGAGAGGATGCACCTGTTTAAGGTGCTTGTATGACGCCCCGCGACACCAGGAGGATACGCTCGGCCCACCAGTTCGCCCGTCCTGTCGAAGCATTGCGCTCGGCGTCAGCCGTCTTATTTTTGACTCGCGCACCCAATGCAGATACTGTGACCGGCCGACTGAGTGCCTCCTGCCCGCGTCTGTCACCATCTGGTGCAATTAGAATTCCCCGGAACAACTCAGCTCATGCGCCAGCCTGTGCGCAGCAAGCGCCCCTCGGAGCTTTGAATGATAGCTACCCCTGACCTGCAGTTCGCCGATTCAGTGACTGAAGCCTACGGAGAAGATGAGCGCCACGACCTGGCCCCATGGGAGATCGAATTTGGCGAGCGCGTTGACGCCATGTTCTGGGAGTTCTTCGATAAGAGCGAGGATCCAGAAGGATGGAATCGACGCTGGGTGATCAGTCGCGATATCGATTGGGAGGCGGTTGCCAACGAGTCGTTGGATGAGAACCTCACCAGCCTGCTGGAATCCTTCTATGCGGTGGAAAGCTATCTGCCAGACTTCGCGGGCAAGGGGCTGGCATTCTATCGGCGGCTCCTCGGTCTCGCTCACAATCACATCAATTGGAGCTACGAGGAGCTGAAGCACGGCCGTGCGCTGGAGCTGGTGATCCTTCGGTCGGGCGGACGGACCAAGCAAGAAATGACAGATTTCCGACGCTCCATTTGGCGAGAAGTCTGGATGGCTCCATTTAATACGCCGCGTCGAATGATCAGTTACGCCTCCATGCAGGAAAAGGCGACGCATCGGAACTACGAGCAGCTCAGGAGTGTGGCGTTGGCGCAGGGCGCCACAGGCGCCGCCGGAGCTATCAGGCTGGTCTCAAAAGATGAAGCCTTCCATCACGCCTTCTATAAAGACGTCATGAAGCTTTACCTGGAATACGACGAGGTGGGTACGGCGCGTGACCTCTATTATGTGGCCACGCACTTTCAGATGCCGGCCCAGCACCTTCTTCCGGATGCTGCAAGCAGAATTCGCTCATTAGCTCGGAATCGGATCGTGAGCAAACGGTCGCTTCGCGATGAGTCCATTATTCCCACGATTAAGTCCATCGGATTTCGCGATCTCGATGAGCTTGCCAGTGTGGCAGGAATCAGCGCGACCTAAACGGCGCTGCCTAACAGGAGCTGTTAAGAAGCTTCTGGCCAACTGTGATCCGCGACAGGAGCTGATCGAGGAGCACCGCCGTGGCTCCCCAGATCTTGTGCGACTCGAATTGGAAGAAGCCCTCGAGAACCGTTTCTCCCTGGTTATCGCGCTCTCCCGTACGGAATGCTGATTCCTGCATCAATGCGCTCAACGGTACCTCCACGAGGCTGGCCACCTCGTTTGGATTCAGTCTGAACTCTGGGTACTCCGGTGAGTACGCGACGAAAGCGGTGACGTAATACCGCGACGCGGCCACGTAGATCGGCCTCAGCGCTGCCCACGGCGCGTTTCCCGTTAGGTTGACCCCGATCTCCTCGTTCGTTTCGCGGACGGCCGCGTCCCACGGCGATGCGTCGTCTGCCTCAATTCGGCCGCCTGGCAACGATATCTGCCCGCCGTGATTTCCGAGATGTGCCGTCCGCTCGGTGAGCGCCAGGGTAATGTCGTTGTTGCGCGGATAGAGAAGAGCCATGACAGCGCCATGACGGGCTGTCAAACCTTCGGGAGGGCCGGACAAACGCGGTACGATCTCCCCCGTCAACGTACGACGGATCATTCGAGGCGAGACGGCGGGTACAAGCCCGTCGCTTGCCTCGAGCGCGGCACGGATGACGGAGTCCGTGAGTCTCAAAGTCACCAGGGGTCAGCGCCTCGCGGGAATCATTTCGTCGAGAAGCTCCAGGGCCGCACGAGCGAAGGCGTCCATATTGCCGATGCGATCGGGACTGGCGGTCTCGATGGTGACAGCACGCTCGGTTGGACCGGCAACCGCGAGACAAACATGCCCAGCCGCGTCGCCGTAGCGATTGCCCGTTGGTCCGGTGGCGCCTGTCTCACCCAAGCCCCAGGTGGTCGCGTGAATGTCACGTGTACCTCGCGCAAGCACCAGCGCATGACCTTCGGTGGAGGCGCGTGGGTTAGTAAGGACTTCTTCTGACAGATGGAGCGCTGCTTCTTTGGCCACGCGTGTGTAGACCACCGCGCCGCCGACGAAGTAAGCCGAGGCTCCTGGGACCGCCAAAAGGGCCGCGGAGATCAGGCCGCCGGCAGATGACTCAGCAACAGCGATCGTGTCACCGCGCGCTTTGAGGCGCTCGCCCACCCGCTCTGCCAGGGCAACCAATCCCGCGAAATCCACACCGCTCTCGGCCATGCCGCCACCTCCAGAGTTGCACTCAACTCGCTGAGTATAGCCGCACGTCAACGGCGCCAAAATCTCACTGGCTGGCGTACACTGCGAAGACCAGTAACGATCGAGGAGCATCGCCAGATGGATATCGGCATTGGGCTGCCCGCCACGATTCCGGGAGTGAAACCGGACCAGATTCTCGACTTCGCTCGCAAGGCCGACGCTGGACCGTTCACCACGCTGACGATGATCGACCGACTCGTATTCGATAACTACGAGCCGCTGGTAACGCTTGCCGCGGTGGCGGTTGCCACCACAAAGGTGAAGCTGATGCCGTCTGTCCTGCTGGCTCCGCTCCGCAACACCGCCTGGCTCGCCAAGCAGGCCGCCACGCTCGACGCTATCTCGGGTGGTCGGCTGGTGCTAGGACTTGGTGTAGGCGCTCGGGGCGATGATTTCACGGCTGCTGAGGCAGATCTCGGCGGTCGGGGAAAGCACTTTGAAGAACAGATTCATTTAATGAAGCGAATCTGGTCGGGTCAACCGTTTAGCGACGAGGTCGGACCGATCGGCCCTCCACCCGGACGAAAGGGCGGGCCGCTGCTCATGATAGGTGGGTACCACCCGAACGCCATCAATCGTGTGCGATGGGCCGATGGATACGTGACGGGCGGGCGCCCGGTCTCAGAGCTACGTCAGTTCTACGATATGGCTGAGGCAGCATGGCGTGACGAAGGTCGCCCTGGAAGGCCTCAATTTCAATCTGGGATCCCATTCGCCCTTGGGGAGCGAGCGCTCGAAGGGACGATCGCATTTGGTCAGAAATACTACGCATTCATGGGCCCTAATGTGGCGAAACGAACCGCGGCTATCCTGAAGACACCCGAGGAGATCCGTGACGCCATCAAGGCGTTTCAGGACATTGGTACGGACGAGCTAACCTTCAGCCCCGGAGTTCCTGATCTCGATCAAGTGGAGCGACTAGCGGACATCGTCGGATAGAAAGAGAGAAGCTCATGGCAACGGAGCTAGCTACGCATCTAAATCTCGTCATTGCCAAAACCGGGCCTATGCTGGTGCGCACGCCACGCTGGGTACGCGCGAAGATCGGCGACGTATACGTCGCCGATAGCAAGAGGGTCATGCTGGTCCGCGAACCCGGAACGCTGCCTGTGTTCGCCTTCCCACGATCGGACGTCCGCGTGGACGTCCTGCGTCCTACGTCCGAGACGCGCGAGAGCCCCAACCTAGGACCGATCGCGTGCTATTCCATCGAGCTCGATGGAAGGCTCCTGGAGAACGCCGCCTGGACGTGGCCGTCGCTGCCCGACGAGTATGCTGACCTGGCCGACCATGTGGCCTTCAGATGGGATGCAGTCGACCATTGGTACGAAGAGGCGGAGGAGATATTCCGCCACCCACGTGATCCGTTCCATCGCGTGGATGCAATCGGCAGCGAGCGCCACGTGCGCATCTTGCACAATGGCCAGGTCATCGCCGAGTCACGTCGACCGCGACTACTCTTCGAGACCGGGCACCCAGTTCGGTACTACCTGCCGACCGAGGACATCCGGATGGAGCTCCTTGAGCCAACTGATTCCATCTCCGCCTGTCCCTACAAGGGCACAGCGAGCTACTGGCGTGTCAAGGACGATGCGAGCGGCCGCGATATCGCCTGGTCTTACGCCGACCCCATTCGGGAATGCCCGTCCATTCGGGGGCTGATCTCCTTCTACAACGAGCGTATTGACGGCATCGAAGTAGACGGCGACCTGGTCACAAAGCCGCAGACAAACTGGTCCTAGCACCGAAGGAGTGACGCGTGACAGCGGGGCGGGTGGCCGACCTCTCCTGCCATTTGACACGCCTATGACCGTGACTTCCGCGTGGGGCTCGCCGCTCTCGCGGACCGCCTGATCTGTCAACAAGGACGATCCGGACGTCACATATTTGTCACGTTCGGTTTGATTGTGACCGGCACCGCAATCGCGTGAGTTGAGCTCTCTGCGACGTTGACGCAGATCTCACCCGGCCTTATGTCCTTCTCCCAGTCGCCGCCGGACCGCGGTCGAGCCCACCCGGCAGCTCCGTTCTGGCCGGCCCCGGCACAGGGGCTGCGCTAATTCCGCTTTGACAGCAGGCACGAGCCGAACGTCTAGGAGGAACCAATGCGGCGAATGATCGCGACCGGCCTGGCGGTGCTGGGCCTAAGCGCGTCCTCGCTAGCTGGGGCGCTACGCGCGCCTGCCGATGCGCACGCGCTGACCGAGTCCCCTATCACCAGAGCGGCTGAGGTGTGCCGTCAGGCGGACGAACGCGGGGACCTGAAGGCTTTAAGCATCACGCGGGGCGACTGCGTGGACTCGCTCGATCGGGCCGCGTACCGAGCAGGCAACTCATGACATCGCTGCGCTCTGCGCGGTGGTGGGCGTACAGACGAACGTGGGCGCCACCACGACGAATCAGTGCATTCGGAACGTCGAAGACCTTTTAGCCATCTAATCGTGGCCGGTCGAGCGTTAGGGCCAACCGAGGCCGCTCCGGCCCCAGAGCTCAGTGGCGCCCGATTGAGATCGACGGCGTCCAGCCAGACAGACCCGAAAGAGATAAGGATCGCGGGCTGATTCCCGCAGACCCCTCAATGTTGTGGATCTTCCGAGACGGGTCCGTGCCTCCCCGACTCTCACGGAGCTCGGCGAGATGCTAGTCGCCGTGAGCGTCGGGGTCGAAAGGAGGTGTCGCTGTTGGAGTCGGAATTGGCCCGGAAGTCGGGGTGGAGGCCAGGGTCGGCGTCGATGTTACTGTTGGGGACGGAAGCGATAAGGATGCTCCACCGACCGCCGCGGCGGCGTTGATCCGACCGTGCGCGGTGAAGTTCCTAAAATCCGTCCCGGTCCCTCTCGTGCGATCCGCCGTACTCTCAATTCGGTTCCGGACGCAGCCGTTGTCTTTGGGCTTGCAGAGGTCAGTCGACCAGATGAGCCCGGCCAAGCCCGCCACGTGTGGGGTGGCCATGGATGTCCCGTTGAGGGGGGCGTACCCACCCGTCCCTGATCCCCAGAGGGCCGTGCTGACCTTCGGTGCGGTCGACAGGATATCCGCGCCGGGCGCGGCCACGTCGACCCAGTTACCACCATAGTTGGAGAAGCTTGCTCTGGCATCCTTGCGGTCAGTCGCGCCAACGGCGATAGAGTTCGCATAGGCGCCCGGATAGAATCCCCAGTTCTGTCCGTCATTGCCCGCCGCAGCAGCGATGACAACTCCGGCATCCCACGCGTGGTTGACAGCCAGCTCGAGCGTCTGCGAGAGCGAGTATCCACCCAAGCTCAGGTTGATCACCTGAGCACCATCATCCGCGGCGGCGACGATCCCATTAGCAATCCAATCCCACTGCCCGCTGCCACTGTCGTCCAACACCCTGTAGTTCCAGACGGAGCACTGCGGGCAGGTGCCGCTGACGCCCGACGTGTTGTTTGTACTTCGCCGCGACGCTCCCCGCAACGTGGGTTCCATGACCGTACCGGCCATCGGCCGACCCGCTACCTGTGAAATCTCGGCTCCGGGCAATGGCGAGATCTTCATGGGTCGAGTCGACACCGGTATCGATGACGGCCACATTGACGCTCGAGCTGCCTTTGATCCCGGCAGTGTTCCAGACTTCGTACGCATCAATGTCGGCGTCGGTGGTGCCGCCCGACTGACCCGTATTGCGATACTGCCATTGCTCGTCAAACCGAGCATCGTTGGGATACGTCGCCCCGTGGGTGATCGCCTCATAGCGGCGGTTGGGCTCTGCTAATTGCACATTGGGGTTCTGTCCGTAAGCCGCGGCGGCTGCCACCTCGCGGCCTGGCGGGACTTGGACCACCTGGACGTCGATCCGAGGGATTGTCGATCGTACCTGCGCCTGCTGCGCCCGATGAGCGTCGGCCACCTCTTGTCCCGGGGTTCCCGGGCGAAACTTGACCAGCACCTCCCCCGACGACGGGCGAGGCGGCTGGGCACGCTGCCTCGCCCGCGGAAACCGAGCGGTATCAAGGCGAAGCACAGGGCGATCATGGCAAAGGTTAGAACAACACGCGGTACCGTGAGCATCGTTTCCAGGAGGTCCTGGGAGTGCCGAGGCTGCTGCTCAGGCTGTCTCGACCTCCATGTCCGCTGGACGCAGGCGCATCGTTTCGAGACTCACCACGCCTGGCGGACGATGTCCAGGTAGAACCCAGACTAAATGCCGGAGTACGCGTTCGCCCCAGGCCGAAAACGGACGGCGCTCTCGCTGTTCGCGGCGGGCCTGATGCATCGGATGCCCAGATTAGTGAGGAGTGGTCCGCTGATGCGGCGCAACGCAGGTCCTGGAGCATCGGTCCTTGAAACTCGCGGATGTCGTGCTCCCTGCGGCGAACGATCTGCAACGGTAATGTGATTCAGCAAATCCGAAAACTCGTCGATAATGGTAGCGAGTGGTAGTCGCGGAATATCGCGAAAAGGACAAGGCATGGAGACCGAGATCACCCAAGCGCAGGCGTCTCGCGCAATAGATGGTCTCAATGCGGCGCTCATAGTGGGGTCTCAGAGTATCTGTGGCGTGCCACGTGCGGGCCAGTCAGCGGCGAACCAGTCAGATGTCCGGTGGCGATACGCCCACGAAAATCAAGGAAGACTTCGGGGAGTGGACGTCCGCTGCGTCCGGTGAGCTACTCGTCCTGAAACTGATCGATGGTTAAAACGACGGTCGCAAACGATGCGCTCTTCGAGCTGGTGAACGCTCTCGACTGTGTATCCATGACGCTCTCGGAGATGACGCGTGTGCTGGAAGCCCAACGCGAAGCAGTGTCGTTGAACGACCTATCCCGGCTTCTCGTCGTCACGGGCGAGCAGGACGAACTGACGGCTCAACTTGAGCGATGCGACCGTCGGCGCCAGCGAGCGCAAGCGCACATTGAGCGCGACCTCGAGGTCGTTGGACTGCGCGCCATCATCGCAGCACTACCTGACGCGCTCCAGTTCCGCACTCGCCTCACCGAGCTGGCCGACGCGATCGGTCCGAAAACCGAGGCCCTTCGCGAGCACGGTCGATTTCCCTCGCAGCTCCAGATAGCGTCCATGGAGCAAGCTCGACAATCCCGCGCATATCTGCTCCAGGAAGCCGGCAGAGAGCCAGCATACGCTGCTCCGTTGTTCACTCTATGATCGATACGGCCTTCGGCCTCGCTCCGGCGTTCCGTGCCCTGCACACTCAGCAGACGGACTAGCGCATGACGACTCGAAATGTGGCCAGCGCGATTACCTGGGGCTTCAGGCGACTGGGCGCCAGCTTTGTGGTCACAGCCTGCCTGGACACCGCCAACGCCCACAAGAATCTGAATCGATCAAGGCCAGCCAAGCTTCGCTCCACGATAGCGGACACTGATTTCGTCCCGGCCATTACGGGTCTCACCGAGCAGGCGACGGTTTTCAAGACCGCCGTGGAAGAAGGTCGGTCGGCCATTCCGCTTGGCCCGCCGGATCACCTGGGGCAGAGGAGTATTTATGGCACCCGTTGACACTAGTGGCTTGGGAAGACTCGAAGCGCTCGTGCTCGCTGACGAGCCGACTCTCACGTTTCCCGAGGTGCTGCCCCGTTTTGAATTCGTGGCCGAGTCAGCGTTCATTGGGAATCAGCGTGTCCCCACATGTACGACCAGCTCGGACGCATCACGCTCGCTGAGCCCATTGTGCTCGTTCTGAGCCGTCGCGCCGGCGAATCCATTCTGATCGGCGGCGAGGTCGAGGTCATCATTCTGGGCAACGAGGGCGGCCAGGTCAGGGTCGGCATCCGCGCCCCACGAAACATCACCGTCCTTCGGAAAGAGCTTCTCCAGGAAGTGGAGGACGAGAAACGCCAGCCCGCCTCCGGCACCGTCCCCGGCGGCCTGAGCGCCCTGGCCGAGAAGACCGAGATCGGACCGAAGTCGATAGCCAAGTAACCGTTCGCTCGATTGTCTTTGGTCTAGGAGAGCTCGCTTCGACTGAAGCGGGCTCTCCGTTTTGTGCCTGGATCTCGAGCTCGCTGGTACTACAGAACCTGGCGGCTGGTCTCTCGAACGAGGAGATCGCGGAACGGATGGGCTTCGCCGAGAGTACGGTGAAGAATCGACTCTCGATGCTCTTTCTCAAGATTAGCGTCGCCGATCGTACGCAAGCCGCCATCTACGCCATCCGTCACGGTTTCGCGCCGCTCGACCCGGCAACATCTGATTCGCTTGCGTGATCGAGCAAATCGACGGCCCAAACGCCATAACACTGGCGCGAGCCTAGCGGTGTATGACTCATTTTTGTTGGTCGTGTACCGGGGATGCTGGGACGCGCTCCTGGGACCGCCGACATATTTGACTGAGACCCAGCCTAGCGCGATCGGATCGCGCGCATGGTTCATGATGACGTTATAAGGACTCGCCGCGCGCGTCATAGCGGCGGACCTTAGGACGCGATTCTGCAAGACAGGCCGCAACGACGATGCGACAGAGGAGCTGGCAGTCATCCGCACCGGACTTGATATGGCCGTGGTGAAACTTCGAGATTGCTCGTGGAGCTACGGCCTCCCGCCTGAATTCAGCGCCTACGCGCCCTACCCGGCACTCGGTCAGCCATCGTTTGTCGAGTTGAAACTGCGGTGGGTCGCTCATTCGGCTCGACACACCGCGGCATACATCTTAATCTCGGTGGCCTGGGCGAGCATCAGCGGCGGAATGGCGACCCCTAGCTTTCGGGCCGCTATCCGCGCCGCGAGCAGCTGAAGCACCCGTCCGTCAGGCGGGCAATTCAGGCAGTTATTGGTCGCTCCGTCCGATACACTGATAGGCACTTCTCGCCCGGTGACTGCTACTCAGTCCAGTGCCTTGCGCATCGCCCGTTCCAGAAGGTTGCCACCGGACTTCTCTTCTTCGGGCTCGCGATCGGTGGGGTAGATTTCACGCACCTGCCCAGTCTCATCCGGGTCGTCCACGACGAGACGCTCACGGAGCACCGTATCCTCAACAAGCCGCGTTTCGTTGCGGCGAACATGGCGTACCCGCACGTGCTCCTTCAGCACCAATCGTTTCACCACGACAAGCTGCTCTTCGTAGATCGGAATGACGGTCACGCCGTCCTCTTCCCAGGGCTCGGCGCGCTCTGAGACTTCCTGACCAATCGGTTCACGCTCAAGCTGCACTTCATCTCGAAGTGCCTCAACCTCAAGGTGAGCCGGGACGGCTTCGACATCTCGTCGAATTCGAACCGTACCTGCTGGCACCACAGTCTTGCGCGCAATCAGCTCCTCTTCACGCAGCTCCATGGAGCGCCTCTCGGAACTGTTAGCCGCGCTCGGAATGTTGGATTCATCGATCGTCTCCCGCGGTTCGGTCGGCAGTGTGGCGTCGTCGCCTACATCATGCCGGTCAATGTGCTGCCGTTGTCTTTCCATGTGCGCCCTCCTGGCCGTTGAGTCTCAACCATTGATAGTCTTGGAAGGGAGGCCATTGTAATGGCCATCCCTCCGCTTTAATTGCAGCCGCACGGGTCATTACCGTCTCGGGACTTGCCCGCGCGCATCCTCCCAGGCTTCACGGGCATTCTCTCGTGCCCGGTCCCAGGTGATCGTGCGATACCCATTGCGCCGCGACCATTCGCCGTAGCCCGAGTCGAACTCCGTTTGCGCGTCATTCCAATCGCGATCCCGATAGCGCGGGTCGTGAGCCATCTCGTAGCCGAAGCGGTAGCCCGGCTCGGCATCCTCCCATCGGCCGCCCGATGAACCGGAGCGGGACTCCCAGCGCTGCCGATACGACGGCATCGCATCGCCCCAGGAATTGGATCCGGCGCTCCGCTGGCTCAATTGGGTGTCGCCGACGACGCGAGCATCGCCGGTCTGTTTGACTTCCGCAACTTCGCGTTGGACGTCAGCTTCGACGCGCTCGGTATCCTCCACCGTCTGTTTCGCAAGCTCGACCTCCTCATAGACCACGGCCCGCTTCTCGGCGATGACCTCTTCGCGGCTGAGCTCGATCACGATCTCCTCGTTGCCGGTAATCGGGCGATCCGATGGCCGACGATCGACCGGGCGTCGCTCGACCACCGCTTCCTCATGCGTGACCGGCACGTCCGTCGATCGATGCTCGGTGACGACATCCTTCTCGATTCCGACTTTCCCGGCGTCCGTTCGCTCTTTCCGCGCCGTGAGCTCTTCTTCCCGGAGCTCGAGGCTCTCCGTTTGACTCGCTCCGCGCGTTCCCGGAATGTTCCGTCGAGCGGGCGGCCCCACTGTAACGTCCGCCGGATTTCTCATGGGCGCCGCGCTTGTAGGGGCGGTGTCGCGCGTGTCCATGTCATAGGCCCCATGGGCGTGCAAGATTACGCGGGCATCGTCATAGCGCCCATCAGCCTTGACGGTGACAATCGTTCGACCGCCTTTAAATTCCTCGTCGTAGTAGCGAGCGTCCTCCTCAGGCACCCCCATTCCAGTTAGGGCGCCGATAAGCCCACCGGCCGCGGCGCCCACCGCCGCACCGCCCAGCACACCAGCCAGCATGCCACCGGCCAACACGGGGCCGATGCCTGGGATCAGACCCGCCGCCAGGGCGCCCAGCACTCCACCGACAACTCCGCCAGTGAGTGCGCCGGTGGCCGCTCCTCCACCAACGTCGCCGGTGTCCTTCTCGCCGGCCGAACGTATGGCCCCCTCCTTGTGATCTGAGTCGCGGGCCGCGATCCCAATTTGATCGTCACGAAATCCATCGCGCTTCAATTCATTGATCGCGTATTCAGCGTCTTTACCGTCATGGAACACGCCCACGACGGTGGTTCGATCATTTGCTGCCAATGCTCAATTCCTTCAGTTGTGTTTTGAGAGTTGAAGCTGTGTGCATGATGTTGGTTGGTACGTAATCATCTGAGCGACGTGATTTGCGTCTATTGTTCTCAAACGCTGCTCCACCTCCGTCTGCCGCTGCCTTTTGTGCGTCCTTTGCGTGTGCCACTGCGCCCGCGGTGCGGCGTGGCGACCTTAAGTGGGATCTGCTAGGCACGCTGGTGCCAGTTCACCCGCACGGCAATGGCCCCACAACGTTGGGATGAAATGCAGGAAGTTTGCCAACGTGTTCGGCGGCCCGAGCGCGTGAACTGGAGGACGAGACGATTACACCGGCAATTTATTTGCGTTGATGGGCCGGAAACCCACATGGGCATCAACATGCCCATATTGCCGCTGAGGCCACTGATTTCGGAAGCGCTGGTGCGAATCGTGCTTTTGATGCGTTCAGCACGAACTAAAGGGAGGTCATGATGACGCTACCCGGACCGCTTGAGCTGGTAAAAGAGTCGTTCAGCGAATGGCAGAAGGACAAAGCGTCGCGTCTCGCTGCCGCGCTCGCCTACTACACGGCATTCTCCATTGCCCCGCTCTTACTACTCACCATCACCGTTGCCGGGATGGTGCTCGGAGAGCAGGCGGCGCAAGGCACAATCTTCGCGCAACTCCAGGGGCTGCTCGGGCCAGAGGCGGCCGGATTCTTTCAGTCCGCGGTCGCGCATTCCCGTGAGCCGGGAGCGAACACCATCTCCGCCGTGGTCGGATTGGCAACGCTTGTCTGGAGCGCCTCGAATGTCTTCGGTCAGCTTCAGGATGCGCTGAATACCATCTGGGAGGTGAAGCCGAAGCCCGCGGGAGTTGTGGGCGCTGTAAAGCGTCGGATCGTGCCCCTCTCGATGCTCCTCGGGTTCGGCTTCATCTTATTAGTCTCGCTGCTTCTCAGTGCGGGGTTATCCGCCGTGAGCACGCTGCTCGGTGACGCACTTCCCGGTTCAAACTTGCTCTGGGAGATCATTAACAACATCGTCTCATTTATCGTCATCACGCTGTTGTTTGCCGCAATCTTCAAGGTGCTGCCCGACGTGGAGATCAGATGGAACGACGTCTGGATCGGCGCCCTCGTGACGGCGGCCCTGTTTATCGTGGGGAAGACGCTGATCGGTCTCTACCTCGGGCATGCGAGTGTCGGATCGACGTACGGGGCCGCGGGCTCGCTGCTGGTTTTCCTGGTCTGGGTGTACTACTCGGCACAGATCCTTTTCTTTGGGGCGGAGTTTACGCAGGTCTACGCGCGACAGCGCGGCTCTCGCATCGTACCGAGCCCGGACGCGGAGCCCTTAACGGCGGAAGCCCGGAGTGAGCAGGGAATGGTCCGTCGGTAGCAACCGTCACCGCTGCGGTCCGTCCAGTTTCAGTTCCACCGGGTTAAGGTACTGGTCAACGATCACGCCCGGAAGGCGTGTTCAACGAGATCGCGCACGTGTTCGGGATTTTGCGGCTGCCACCCGCCTACAGATTGCCCGGGGTGATGGAGCACGATCGCCCCATGACCGCAGCCTCGGCGGACAGACTGCCTATGCGGACGTGCCAGGCAGGAACAGCTTTTGCAATACGGGGTGCTGCGACCAATGGCTCCGAAGGCTTGAGCATGCACCTGACGAAACATAGAACGAATTGGCCCGGCGAGGAAAACTGTCAACTAGCTGACAGATTCGTTCCCGCCTACCGCGCTACACTGCGCTCGGACGGTGTCCGCCCGCACCTGAAGCCCGGGACGATGGTGCGGGCGGACACTTTTGTTCATGACGGTGTTTCCCGGTCATCATATTTGGTGGCTCCGATCGTTATGAGTGTTCTGCGCACAATTTGCCGAGTGTCCAGCCTCAGCGAGCCGTTTGACTGGCATGAATAGCCGCGCGGGACGGGTTCTGCAGCCAGCCGCACTGCCCTGCCCCCGTTGCGCCGGTCGCGGCGTCGAACTGACTCTCCCAGGAGAGTCGGGACCGTTCTACATTTGCGGCAACAAGGCCTGCCTCGTGGTCTGGTACGACGAAAGCGGGGTGCGGAGTGAGATCGCGGGCTTCCGATCAGGCGATCCTGCCCCGTCCCTGGGCGACGCAGAAGCACCGTTCGAGGAATCGCCATCGGTGTAAGCCTGGAATATGGGGAAGCCCTTCTCCGATGCGAATCCGCATCATGAAGACGATTATCTGCCCACGTCACTGTGGTAGTGTCAGCGACTCGGCGTACCGGGTGTCAACTGGTTGACACCCGGTACGCTCGTGCTCTCGCGTGATGAATGCAGAATTCCAAGGATCTGCAATCGGGACGTAGTCGAGTGGAGTGACGGCCGCAGAGCAAACAATGGCCCCCGCTTAGGAGAATTCGGGGGCCGTGTGTGAAGGGGTGGGGCATGAGCGTCCAGGAGCCGGTTCGTTGCCCCTCGCACGCACCGGGCACCTGGACTGCTATGCATCGCCTACAGGACGCAGACCGCATTCCAGCCTTTCAGTAAGAAGGCGCCTAGCGGGTGGTTCTTACTCGCAGGTGTGGATCACGGGTCGCGACAGAAACGGATCCGTCGTCCGGATGCGGG
The DNA here is from genome assembly GCA_963765765.1 of uncultured Chloroflexia bacterium. GTDB lineage: Bacteria > Chloroflexota > UBA6077 > UBA6077 > JACCZL01 > CAVXYC01. The sequence continues at coordinate 55,374 of CAVXYC010000014.1, forward strand.
GCCGCGGAGTAGGGGACCATTGTGCCAAATCCCACCAGCTCCACGACGAACCCGGCTTCCGCGAGGATCCTGGCACACTCGTGGAGTCGCTGGCGTGCCCAACTCTCCGCCGCCAGGCTGCGCACAATAGCCGTGCCATCTCCGCCGTCTTTGACGGCCACGTCCGGCCGTCCAGAAAGAATCGAATCCAAGTTGATCGAATGACTCATCACCTTTCCTCTGCGAAAGATGTCGCCCGCTTTGCAGAGACCATGCCGCGGGAATGCCGCTGAGAGTTCCGTCCTGACGCGCCATGAGCTCGGGTGGTAGCGATTCGGCCAGTTGCGGGAGACGCGATACTCCTCACCGTCGCGCCGGCTTGCATGACGGCAGGTGGCACTCAATGGTTGCAGGTTTCTGACGGAGTGCCGATGCCCTGAGCAGCACGCCGTGGACGGATCGTGCACCCCGCGGCCCCGCCTGTGATCCGGACGCCGGCCTCGCCGCGACGCGCCGGGCGCGATGCGCCTGGGCTACACCAACAAGGGAGAGAGAATCATGCACCGATATCGCAAGCTCATCGTCGGCACCGGGGCCGGCCTGGAGTTGCTCGTGCTCCCACTAGGTCGGCCGGTGCCCAGCAGGCGACCGCAGCGTTCGACGGGCAGAGTTTGCCAACGCAGACGCAAGCCACGCAACAGCAGCTCAGCGCGGTGTGGGAGGTCAGGCCTCCCAGCGCTGGGTGACGGAACACGAGGGCGAGCTCCGGGCGCGGGGCATTGTGCCCGGCTCCAGCGGCGCCCAAACGGGTGGCACGATCCAGGGGAACCAGGCCGGCCAGAACCAGGGAAACCGGGGGGCACAGGGCGGCAAGAGCAACAATCAAAGCGGCCAGAGCACTCAAGGGACCCAGAGTGGCCAGAACAACTCCGGCAACCAAGGCTCCAGACTGGCCAGCGCAATTCTGGCAACCAGGGGAACTCGGGAACTCCGGAAACCAGGGCAACTCCAGTGGGAGTGACTCCAGCGGTCAGGGTGGTGACTCGGGTCGCTGGTCCACTCCCGTTGACCGAGCCGAAGGTCGTGGTGAGATCGTGGGTGTGGGGCAGGTGGGTTCGTCCCGAAATCCGGCTGCCCCGTGGCCGCATGCCAACTCTGGATGAGCGTGACAGGTCCGTTCGGGCAACCGCGCAGTGGCTAAAAGGTCTTAGATATTGTCAGGCGGCACCCGGCCTCTGGTGGCTCCCACAAGTCTAGCCCGTGTCAACCGGTGATCGTTCACCGCTCCGTGGTACACACCACAGTCCATGATTGCCTGGCATACCGATCGAGCTCATCTATCCCAAACTGCGCTTCGTCAATCAGTTTCTGCAGAGCGCTGGTTCGGAATGCCTCCTCCGAGATGGGGCCAGATATTGCCGTGGGGCCATCGATTCCGGCGGTCCATTCGACAATGTAATGCTCACCGGATGCATCGTTGCGCTCGACAGTGTACGAGCCCGCAGCCATCTCCCGCTGCTCCATTTCTAGTGGTTCCGACCCGCCGTCGTGACACGGGTCCACGCCGGTTAGCTAGCTGGCGAGGCCTCGAACGTTCACGGCGCGCTCGCCTTCCCCACACCACCCCGATAAAATGAGTTAGGCCTCCGGTGCCCGCCCGCTCCCTTCGCCATCGAACCCGTCCCCGTCGCTCGATGGCGCATCGCCCACCAGTCGCCGCAGCTCCAGTAAGTCCTGCATGCTCGCGTCCAGCGCCGCGCGCATCTCCGCGCACAACGCCCAGTCCGGGAGGGATGCATCCGCGCCTCCGCGTGATTGCTCCAGGCGGTCACACATCCGGTCGGCGCGCTGCCGGGCCGCGAAGATTATGCCATCCAGCCGCGCCTGCCGCCCGCGCCGCTTCCGCATAGAGAGATGTGCACTTCGATACATATCTCGTGCGACATATCTTCAAAACAATGTCGCGCCACTGAGATTCGTGCTGGGCGCCATCTGGACCGGCACACCTTAAACAACGATGTCGAGCAGCTCGGCGGCCTTACGCGTCCTCGTGCGACGCTGTACGACCTCGGTATTCCATGGTCACGCCGCCGTCAGGGCGTCCAGAACAGCCTGAAGCTCGTCGAGGTCGATCGGCTTTGCGAGTGCGGCGTCAGCCCCGAGCTTCATTACTTCCGTGCGGGGATCCATCCGAGCCGACATGATCACGAGCGGAATACCCTGTATCGCATTCTGACGCTCCGCCTCCGCAACGAATTCCCATCCGTCCATGACCGGGAGCTTGAGATCGAGCAGGATTACATCAGGCGTCCAACGCTGAAGGAGTGCGAGTGCCTGAATTCCGGTAGCCGCCCCGCGCACCTGCCAGCCGGCCTCATGAAGGGCTTCACCGACAGCATTCCTGAATTCGAATTCGTCATCCACGAGAAGGACGCTTCGGCGCACTTCGGGGCCAGTCATCGTTCCTCGCCCGTTCATTTTGCGTCGGTGGGGGCGCGGGACAGGCACAGGGATCCTCATTAATTGGCTCCACCACGTGCGTAATCCTCTATCAGGGTAACTGAGTGTTCGATATCGAACAATACCGACCGTATATCGGGCAGCAACCGGGGTGGCATTGTGAGCCCGTTGAGATGGAGCTCAGGCGAATAGCCTGTATTACAAAGGCGTCCGGGGGTCCACTCGGAGAAGTGGCGGTGCTCCGACTCTAAGAACCGTGGGCGTCCTGCTGACCTCACGCAACCGCACGGGAGGCTTATACGCCAGCGGGCCGCGATAGTACGACGATCCTCGCTGAACGTTCCCGTGAAGCGTGGCGAAAAGTCGGACCCTTCCCGTCGAAGCGTCCAGACACCGTCGCTTAACTCCATCTGGTAGACCCGTGCGACGCCGCGGAGTCGAAGTAGTGCTGCGTGTACCCGCGGCTCGCTTCGGCTGGTCAGATGATCGCGATACCGCGGGGGAAGGGAGGGTCGGCCTCCCAGCGCTGCACGACGAACGCTCGGCCGGGCAGCCACTCGAAGACGGTGTGTCCGCGGAAAATCACGCCGCGATTGGAGAACTCGGTGTCCCACTCGCCGATGAGCACTTCCAGGGCTCGAGCTGGACGAGTTGTTGGATGCGGCCGCCCGCTTGAGTAACTGTCGGACTAATAAGCGTAGCGCCCGAACGTCGCACCGCGCGTACTGTCCTATGCAAAATTACCCATATTTGCAGCGTCGTGCGCAATGCCGTAGACGAACCGGCCGGGTCTCCATACACTTACCATGCGAGTCCGGATCTCGCTCACGGCCCGGTTTGCCGGCCGACGGCGAGGCGAAACCCACGGCCGCTCACGCCAGGCGATTGACGCACCATGCCAGCCCGTCGAGAACGCAGCTCCGGCTCCGTGTCGGTGTCTATTTCCCGTCACCGACTAATGCCGCATAGTCAAGAAATACGATCCAAGAATGAAAGCAAGGCGCCCCCCGCGAACCTGAGTCCGGAGCTCCTTGCCGCCATCTGGGAAACCGCCACGGATGCCATCGCACTGTCCGATCCGGATGGCCGGGTGCGCCTGGCCAACCCGGCCTATTACGAGCTCTTCGGCCGGTCACCCGAGGAGGTGCTGGGCCACAGCTTCGCGCTGATATTCCCGCCCGAGCAGCGTGCCTGGGCGGAAGAGACGTACCGGGCGACTTTCCACGACCTGGTCCCGTCCGACCGCGTGGAATCCCGCGTCCGTCGGTCGGATGGCGCGGAGCTCACCGTCGAGGCGGACTATCACTTCCTCACCGAGAACGGTCGGCGCACCGCCATGATCTCGATGGTGCGCGACATGACTGAGCGGAAGCGCCGTGAGCAATCGCGGCGGGATGTTCTCGCGATGATCGTGCACGATCTGCGAACGCCCCTCACCGCCATTGCCGGTTATGCGCAGCTCCTGAGGCGACGCGGCGGATCGGATGAGGGCATGGTCGATACCATCCTGCAAAAGTGCGACCTCATGAAACGTCTCATCGGCGACCTGGCCGACGCCGCACGGCCCGAGGGCCACGTATTGACGTTGGAGCGGGCCGAGGTGGATCTCGCGGAGCTGGCCCGCAGGGTCGCAGCCGAGATGGAGGATCTGGCGCACGGCCATCCGATTCGTGTCGACACTCCTTCGGTGTCCTCAGTCGGACGGTGGGATCGGACGCGCCTGGAGCAGATCCTGGAGAACCTTCTCAGCAACGCGCTCAAGTATTCGCCCGATGGCGGAGAAATTGTCGTCCAGATCGAGCATCGGACCGCCGAGGTGCGGGTCTCGGTGCGCGACCAGGGTCTCGGCATCCCATCCGATCGCCTGGAGTCTATCTTCGATCGATTTTATAGAGTGGAAGACAATGCCACAGAGGCCATTGACGGCTGGGGGCTTGGCCTGTCGATCACCAAGCGACTGGTCGAGGCCCACGGTGGGCGGATCTGGGCGGAAAGTGCTGGCGTTGGGCAGGGTAGCAGCGTGTCATTCACGCTACCCCATTGCCCGCCGTAGCCATCACTCGCTACCGAGTCATGATCGCTGACCGGGTCAGGCCGACTGATCCGTACGTCGCCTACACGTCGCGGCAGGCCGGCATGACTCCTCGTGAACAAGGTGGTCGGTTGCTATCTCGCCTCACGTCGGCCCGGCTCGCGGTGCCATTGGTCGGGCGGCAGTCCGGACTTCCAACGCAGGTGAGCTCCATGATGACCACCGCGTCAAGAAGCCTGGATGATCTCGTGCCGTTATTGACCCGCACGTCCGCAGACACCGCCGATGCGCTCATCGACTCCTGCCGCATCCGCATCATGGCCGATCCGACTGGGCCGTTCCGTGCTGCGACTGGCGGCACGTCCGGCACGCAGGCTCGTGGGAGCCGTCTGCATCCGACCACCCAGGTACTCAGCCGCGTGTAGGCAGGACTGTGCAGTGACTGCCTCTAATCAGCCGGACCTGTTACCGAGAACGCCTCAACAGCCAGCCGCCGCGTTACCGCGACGGACTGGGTTTCCGCGTAGGTCGGACAGGCGTACCGACTTCTGGCAGATGAAGTACGCCTCCACAGACACGAATCCAAAAGGATCTACCTCTCGGCCAATGTTCGGGCGAAGCTCGCACGGTTCATGACTTTTCCTTTTCCACTGTCACCGCCTGCACTGACGTTCTTTTGCGCTCACGTTGCTTCTGGCGCTGCTGCTCCAAGACTTCCTCGCGGACGATTCGCTCCGCGACATCGTACGGCTCACCGGAGCGAAGAAGCTCCTGAAGTCGCTTATCTCGCCAACTCACTGAAGCATGCTCCGCATTGACCAAATCCCCTGGCTGAGAGGCTCGTGACGCATCGTCGGTTGACCGAGCCCTTGCCATTATTTTCGGCTGTTCCTCGGTTTTCGATGAGCTCCGCACGCTAGGGACGTAACTGGGGATCACCACCTCAGCGATGACAGCCGCGACCACCATGACACCAACAATGAACAGCGCCGCCGGAACGCCGTTATGCATAACCGACCCGATACAACTCCCAGCGGTCACCGTGCCGTCGAGACTCGCGATGGTTGGGTGCCGTGCCTCCATCCATCCATGCTCCGCACACCTTGGCTCGAACTATGCACACACCGATAGACAGCAGAACACTGCTGGAGTAATGATGCTGTCCGACGCGCGATCCGTGCTTGTCGTCGATGACTTTGCTGACATCCGCGAGCTCCTGCGGCTCGCGCTAGAGGAGGAGGGCTACCGAGTGCGCGTGTGCGAGCACGGCGCCGCGGCGCTGGAGATCGTCGAGCGCGACACCTTCGGAGTGATTCTCCTCGACATCCAGATGCCTGTGATGGACGGTGTGGAGTTCGTCCGCGTGTATCGATCGCTGCCGGGCCATCAGGCGCACTTGGTGGTCATGACGGCCGGCCACAATGCTCGGCTCTACGCCGAGCGCGTCGGGGCCGAGCGTTATCTGGCGAAGCCGTTCGAACTGGACGAGGTCCTAACTTTGGTGGACGAGCTCTCCGACGGCGGCCACTGCTCGCACAGCGGGCGGCTCGGTGAGGAGCCCAACTCGAAGTTGTCGCTCGAACGACCGAACGGGGACTGATTCCCGTGCCAGTCCCCAAAGCCAGCAGGCCTTCGCGGCCAGTGCTCGACGTCGACCGGCGAGACGCGACTCACAGCCCGCGAAGCAGGCCGACTCATGCTCATATTGAATGTCGCCCAACGTCACGCGCACGGCCATCACGGCGTCGATATGATGCTTTCCATCGATGGTGACCGGCCCGACACTCTCGAAGGCCCGGCGCTGGTACTGCCAGTAGAGGTGATCAGCGATGGCGTCGACAGCGGCCCAGTCCACGGCCACCTCGTGCAAAATCCGAATTCGGTGAGACCCGCACAATGTGGGCCGTTGATCCGGATCGACGCCCACTGAGAGCCCATCTTAACTACTCCGGCTCGAATGCAGGCTCACCCACTCCGGATCGCGTGGACACCGCGCGTAAAAGCCCACGCTGGACTTGGCAGCGACGATCCGATCAGAATCGCAGCAGCACTGACATCGTTACTGAAGTTATGACTGAATCAGAAGTGATTCAATACATCGTCAATGCCTTCGAGGGCGTCGACACGGTGTCGTCATCTGGCGATACGTTCTTCTTCTACGACCCGCGAAGCGAACTTCCCGTTGACCACCGATTCCCGTTCGCAACGCTCGTGACGGGCGATCACTACGATACGGCTTTGAACCTCGGCCGCCTGTCAGTATTTCGACTCAACATTGGAGTGAGCGCAGAAACGTACCGCTCACTCTTCGGTGGCGAAGAGATTCATCGCAAGTGTTGCCCGGGGACCAGCACTCAACTATATTGGGGCGGTCGCACAAGCCGACAGAACGCGGTGTGCGAGGGATACGGGGAGCGATAGACATGGCCGGCGGGATCCGAGTCGGAGTAGTGGGTATCGGCTGGGGTGGAAACGTGCACGTTCCGGCCTTTCGGTCGGTGCCCGAGTATGAGGTCGCCGCGCTGTGCGGACGCCGAGCAGACCACCTCGCGGAGGTGGCCGGGCGTCTGGAGATCGAGGACACCTCGACCGACTGGCAGACCTTTATCCGGCGCCCGGACCTGGATCTCATCGCAATCGCGACGCCGGTAGACCTCCATGCGCCGATGGCGCTCGCCGCCATCGCAGCCGGCAAGCACGTGCTTTGCGAGAAGCCGCTGGCCGTCAACGCAGCGCAGGCCCTGGAGATGACACAAGCGGCCGAGGCGGCCGGCATCGCCAACGCGGTCGGCTTTGAAGCGCGCTGGCTGCCGGAGCGTATCGCCCTGGCAGAATTTGTCGCCGCGGGCGGCCTTGGCAGCCCCTTCCTCGTCCAGGTAAGTACAAATAACGGGGCCTGGCACCCCAGTGCGCCGGCGCCGGCCGACTGGAAACTCAGCGCGGACCAGGGTGGTGGGTATATCAATGCAATGGCCTGCCACGATATCGACCTGGTGCGGTGGCTCTTCGGCGAGCCCCTGGCCGTGGCTGCCGACACACGAGCGCAGATTGCGCATCGACAGCTTCCTGGTGGCCGGGAGGTCGCGGTCGATACGGACGACACTGCCGGCATTATCCTCCGGCTCGACAGCGGTGCTCTCGCCATCGTGAGCGGAACCGCGCTGAGCGCGCATGGCACCGGCTATCGTCTCGAAGCAGCCGGGTCCGCGGGTACGGTCGCCATCGACTCTGGCCAGGATGGCGTTCACGGATTCACCGGCGCCGTCTCGGAACGACAAAAGCAACCGCTCGAGGTCAGTCAGCGGCAGCCCCGCGGATCCCTCGCCGTCGATTCGAACTACCCGTTTGCCCGCGTGGTTCGGGCAACGGCACTGATGCTCGAGGAGTGGCTGCCCGCATTCTCGGGAGCGCCAACGCCCGTGGCTTCGTTCAGGGATGGTCTGCGCATCCAGCAGCTCATAGACGCGGCCCGCGCTTCCTCGGCCGGTGCAGGCTGGGTGGACGTGTCTCCACACTGAGTCGGGTGAGCGCAGCTGGGATTGTCGCCAAGGGCTGAGCGTTAGCCCGGATTATTCACCGGTGGCTACGATTGACCGCTGGTCTCGCTGTCATCTTGAGGGACGAAGAATCTCCAGGATGTCGGTGCCCGCGAAGGGAAGCCAATGACCCCAGGCCCGTGATCGCGGTCGCCGATGTCCGTGCAGATCCTTCGTCCCTCAGGATGACAAGGAGACATGTACTCGATGACAAGAGACCGGTGAATAATCCGGGCTAGCGCTGCATCGGTGTCACTCGCTTGGCGAGCGACATGCCTGATCTAACGTCGCCAGAAGCCCGTCCAGCGAGTATGGCTTTTGAAGAATCAAGTCTGCGCCAACCGAGGGGCCGTCTGCTACGTCTCCGCTCATGAGTACGGTGACGATGTACGGATTGATCTGGCGGGCCTCGTGGATGAACTCGCCGCCAGACATTTCCGGCATCTTCATATCAGTGAACGGCAATGAGAAAGGCCGACCTGAGCGGCGACGCATTGAACACGCCAGCACGGATGCTCGGAAAGTCTTCGTGGGTTTACAGGGCGGATGGCTTATGAGTACAATGGTGATTAGTGAAAGGAGGTGGTGCTTATGAGTAGTCACAGTACGAAGGGCATCTGGGAGGTTTTCCCCTCCTAAGGTTCCACCCAGGGAGGGGGACCTTTCTTAGATGCCCTTCCCTCGTGCACTAGAGCACGAGCGAAACGCCCGCTCACGATGATCGTGAGCGGGCGTTTTGATTGTCCTGGTTGACGGCGCCTGTACGAGTAGAACGGTGAATGAATGGCAGATGAAGTGAATGCAGCACGGTAGCGTGCTGGTGGTGATGGCGCATCCGGATGACGCGGAGTTCATGTGCGCTGGCACGATAGCCAGGTGGACCCAGGAAGGTCGGCGGGTGGACTACGTCCTGTGCACCAGCGGAGATAAGGGAACGTCTGATCCGACGGTGAGCCCCACGGTCCTTGCTGAGATTCGCATGCGCGAGCAGCGAGCAGCTTGCGACGTGCTGGGCGTTAGTGAGATCGCGTTTCTAGGCCACGAAGACGGAATTCTCGAACCCACACTTGAGCTCCGCCGCGAGATCGTTCGCGAGATTCGACGCTTCCGACCAGCCATCGTTGTCTGTCAGGATCCAACGACGCGGTGGACTGCGCAGCAGTATCTAAACCATCCGGATCATCGCGCCGCGGGAAGCGCCACGCTGGACTCCGTCTATCCATCGGCACGCGATCCGCTGGTTTTTCCGGATTTACTGGCGGCGGGTTTCGAACCGCACAAGGTGGAGGAGCTGTTCATCGGTGGCACGTCCAGCCCTGACAAGTGGGTAGATATCGGTCCCACGATTGACGTCAAGGTGGAAGCACTTCGGCGCCATAACAGTCAGATCAATAATGGACAGCGCGACCGCGATATCTCTGAATTCATCTGCGAGCGAGCACGCGCTGTAGCTGAAGGCCAGAGCATAGAGTTCGCGGAAGCGTTTAAGTACATGCGGCTCCGGTAAAATTCCCATCGCTGGCAATTCTGCCGATGAACCATCCCGAAGGATCACAAGACATGGACGAGCGAGCATACGACGTCGCGATTGTTGGTGGAGGCATAGTTGGGCTCGCCACGGCGATGGAGCTGCTTCGCCGTCATCCAGACTTCAAACTAGCGCTGGTCGAGAAAGAGCGGGAGCTGGCCCAGCACCAAACCGGACGCAATAGCGGTGTTATTCACTCAGGCGTGTACTACACGCCTGGATCGCTGAAGGCTCAACTCTGTGTCACTGGCGCGCGCATGATGCGCGAGTTCTGCGATCAGCACGACATTCCCTACAACATTTGCGGGAAGGTCATCGTGGCCACCGAGCCGGATGAGCTGCCGAGGCTCGAGAACATCTACGAGCGCGGGCAGAAGAACGGCGTCCCAGGACTCGAGATGATCGGTCCAGAGCGGCTCAAGGAGATTGAGCCGTACTGCGTAGGACTCAAGGCGCTCTATTCCCCGCAGACGGGAATCGTTGACTACAAGCGCGTTGCCGCAGCATATGCCGACGACATCGAGCAGCACGGCGGCGTTATTCGAATGGGATTTGAAGTCGAAAAGATCCGAAAACTGTCTGACGGGGTATTGCTGGAGTCGTCGACAGGTGACATCCGTGCAAAGCACCTAGTCACGTGCGCCGGCCAGTACTCGGATAAAGTTGCGATGATGACGGCGGCGCCGCAGGACCCGGCGATTGTGCCGTTCCGCGGTGATTATTGGGTGCTCCGTCCCGAGCGAACGTATCTCGCAAAGGCGCTGATCTATCCCGTTCCGGACCCACAGCTGCCATTCCTCGGCGTTCACTTCACTCTGCGAATGGATGGATCACAGTGGCTCGGTCCCAACGCTGTGCTGGCCTTTGCTCGTGAGGGCTATCAATTCAGCGACGTCAATCCGAAGGAGCTCAGCGAGACGCTGGCCTACCCGGGCTTCTGGCGCATGGCACAGCAATGGTGGAAGACCGGACTCGAGGAGATGTACCGCGACCTCTCCAAAGCTGAGTTCGTTCGCTCTCTCCAGCGCTACGTTCCGGAAGTTCAGCCGGACGATGTTCTCCCTGGTCCTGCCGGAGTGCGCGCTCAGGCCCTGTCAGAAGACGGCAAGCTTGTGGACGATTTCATCCTGCACCATCGTGAGAATGTCATCCACGTTCGCAACGCTCCGTCTCCGGCAGCGACGTCCTCACTCGCGATTGCTCGGCTGATCGCCGATACGGCCGACCGCTCGTTTAACTTTGAATCGAGCAAAGTCGTAACGGCGAGCGTCTAACCCCGCGCTCTAGACTGCGGCGGTCTTCGCCGCTTTCTAGCGAGGCTGGAAGCCGTCCTCGGTGTCGCTCCGCTCGGTGCCAACGCGGCGAAGAGCTCCGCGGTCCGAAGTCCGCGGCGCTTCGCGCAGGCACTCCAAAAGCGGACGGTTAGAGTCCGCTGAATCCAAGGAAAGCCGCACCGCATTCATGTCCATAGGCACGGCGGACGTTTGTGGCGACGCGCTGATTGTTGTAATCGCGCAGGTTCTCGTTCAGTGTGCCGTCAAGCCAGTGCGTCGGACGTCGTTTTCCGTTCGGTCCCTGCAGCTCAGACCAATAGCGTGCTGTGACTTCGAATGCCTCGATCTCCATCTCATAGCATCCCATATCAACCTCGAGCACACCCGCGTTGATCATCTGCTTGGCATGAGTGAGCTCATGCAGCAGGACGGCGGCAATTGACTCGGGCGGCGCATCCATGACAGCCTGGGCAAGCTGGATCGTGTAATAACGAAACATGTGAACGCCAAGAACGCCGCGAGGGAGATTGGCCACGCCAATCTCAACGGGGAACTCGTTGACCGCCGCGAGAACTTCTTTGCCCATCGGCGTCTCTTCAAGCGCGTGCAGGATTGGGACAACGCTCGGATTCACCGGGTAGCCGCCAAAGGTAGCACCTTCCGGCAAATAGACTTCTGAGCTCTGAGTCTCAGCCCATAACCCCCAGCGATTTGCGATGGCAGCGGCTTGTTCATCGGCATAGAGCCTGACGAAGGGATGGGTCGCGTGCGGATAGACCCAGGTCATTCCGGATCGAAGAAGCTCCGCGCCGGCGGGCGCGTCTAGCATCTGTTGGCGGTACACATGTCGGTACACCCATTGGCCGTTGGGTGGATCGGCCGCACCGGGTTGCACTTCGAGCAACACCTTCGATCCTACGGGAAGGAGCTGTGCTTGCGACTGTGTTGCCTTCTGGTGCCACACGCCTCCGTCCTGATCGGGCGTAGGACCAATGACGCCCACGTGCCAGACACGGAACCGTTCGCCGGACGGAACTCGGACCTGGACGACTTCAGGCCCGATCACCCGGTCGATAACCGCCCAGCCATCGGACTGCGCGGTAGCCCAGGCTTCCTCATCCCCAGCCAGGGTACGGGCTCGTTCCCCAATCGCAATCGTGGGTGACGCGGGCTGAATGAATATGAGCGCCAGCGCCAGCAGCACGGGAAACGAACGAAAAAGAGTCTTCACAGGCAAGTCCCCTAGAGTGTGCGTCTTTCCATAGTCCTTGGATCTATCTCAGTACGTTAACGCCTGAAACGGCGGAGGCGTTCCGAGTATTCCCTGATGCCAGATTGATTCTCGACGTTTCATCGGAGCGCGATAGGTGCATCAATCTCGCGACTGTCCCCGCCGCTTGGCAAGGTCCAGACCAAGCTGGCGTTCTCGTCCCTCCTCAGAGCCTTTGTAGAACTCAGCTAAAACTCCGTCGGGCAAGTATTGCTGGGACGCCCAATGCCGAGGAAAATCGTGCGGGTACTTGTAGTCACGCCCATAACCGAGTGAATCGGCGCCTCGGAATGAGGCGTTGCGCAGGTGTAGCGGAACCTCTGTGTTGGCGCCGGATTCAATCGCCTGCTTCGCCGCGTGGAGCGCCACGCCGACTGCGTTGGACTTTGGAGCGAGCGCCAGGTAAAGCGTCGCCTGGCCCAGCGTGTACTCCACTTCCGGGTAACCAACCAGCTCCGCTGCTTGGGCAGCAGCCGTGGCAAGCACAAGCGCTTGAGGATCCGCGTTGCCAATATCTTCTGAGGCCAGAATAACCATGCGCCGAGTGATGAAGCGAATGTCCTCGCCGGCAAGGAGCATCTTGGCCAGCCAGAATATCGCGGCATCTGGATCCGACCCGCGCACCGACTTGATGTAGGCGGAGATCGTCTGGTAGTGATCGTCCGCCTGCTTGTCGTACCGAAGATTTCGGGCCTGGAGTGCATCGCGGATGTCCTGATCTCGTATCTCCGCCTGGGATTGCGATGTCACCGCGTTCGCCGATGCCTCCAGCACGTTCAAGGCTGAGCGTGCATCTCCGGCGGCGCTCGCCACCAGGAGGTCCAATGCCTCAGGAGCAATCGTCAATCGGAGCTTGCCTAACCCGCGCTCAGGATCCTCTATGGCGCGGCTGACAATAGTGCGAACGTCGTCGTCAGAAAGTGGCTCCAATCGAAACAAGCGCAGTCGGGAACGCAACGGCGCGATGATGTCGAAATAGGGATTCTCACTGGTCACGCCAATGAGCGTCACCAGGCCCTCCTCCACGTGAGGCAAGAGTGCAGCCTGCTGTGACTTGGACCAGCGATGGATCTCGTCAACGATCAGCACCGTACGTGCACCCGTGGCGCGTATCTGACGCGCGTTGGCAATGATCTGCTTCAGATCCGCAACACCTTCTGTCACGGCGCTTATCGTCCGCACTTCGGCATTCGTTGACGCGGCAATGAGCTGTGCCAGCGTGGTCTTTCCGCTACCTGGTGGGCCCCACAGCACAAGTGAGCCGGTCTGACCAGACTCGATTGCTCTGCGCAGGGGATGGCCGGACGCAAGGATTCGCTCATGCCCCACCATGTCCGACAAGATCTGGGGGCGTATGCGCGCAGCTAAGGGCTGCTCTATCGCAGACTGGTCAACCAGGAGCGATGGCTGAAACGAGGAGCCGTGCAATCGTGCCATGCTAATTTGATTCTAGCGCCTGCCCACTACGGTGGTGGTCATAATTCGATGAATCAAAGGAGTGGTCCAATGCCGGATGGCGTCGATGTGACCATCGACCGGGAAGAGCTCGCGACGCTTGTCGACGAGCTGGGGCAGATAGGCCACCTGGGTAACGGGGGCGTGTTCAGGCCGGTGTACGGTGAGGCCTGGACAGAGGCGATGGCGACCATCGAACGCTGGGCGGCAGAACGTGGATTAGCAGCTCGCCGAGATGCCGTGGGCAATCGCTACGCCCGTCTGGCTGGGAACGAATCGCAGAACGTCATCCTGGTTGGCTCGCATATCGACTCTGTTCGCTCTGGCGGTCGTTTCGATGGCGCGCTGGGCATCATCAGCGGATTGCTGGCACTCGCGGCTTTGCGCCGTCAGCTCGGTGCGCCGCGCACCTCCATTGAGATTGTGGCGCTATGCGAGGAAGAGGGCAGTCGGTTCCACGCCAATTTCCTGGGTAGCCGTGCCATTACGGGGTTGCTCCAGGCTGAAGAGCTGGAACACATCACCGATACGGACGGCGTCAGTATTGCTTCAGCTATGGGTCGGATAGGTCTCGATCCCTCGCTCATGCACGAAGCTCGGCGGACGGACCTTCAGGCTTACATCGAGCTCCATATAGAACAGGGTCGAGTGCTCCAGGACCTCGGGTTGCCCATTGGTCTCGTGCACACGATCACTGGCATACGTCATCTGGAGATGAGGGTCTCAGGACAAGTCGACCATGCCGGCACCACTCCGATGCACCTTCGCCGCGACGCCGGACTGGCCGCCGCTGAGATGATGCTCGCCGCTGCCCGCGCGGCAGAAGAAGTCGGCCCGCCGGCCGTGGCCACGGTTGGACAGATGACGCTCGGTCCGGGTGCGATCAACATCGTTCCCGGATCGGCGCAATTCACGATGGACACTCGGCACCCCGACGCTCACACGTTGGCAGGCCTAGTGCGTGCCATTGAAACCGCCTGCCTCGGACATCGCCGAGCTCCGCCAGGTGGAGCTCGCCATCACACCACTCGTAGATGTGGCTCCAGCACCCATGGACGAGGCGCTCATGAACGTTCTTCGGAGCGCTGTGTCGGCTCGCGGCTTCCGCGCTCATGAAATGCCAAGTGGGGCAGGCCATGACGCCCAGATCATGGCCACTCGAGTTCCTTCGGCCATGATCTTCGTACCGAGCAGGGATGGCCGCAGCCATTGCCCTGAAGAGTACACAACGCCCGAAGACGCCGTTCGTGGTGTGCAGGTGCTCGCGGAAGCCCTGCGGCAAATGGCGTATCAGGCGGTCTCTCTACTTCGCCCGAATGGCCTCGTCTAACACGTCAGCCAGGTGCCTCACCTTCATGGGACTCCCCGCCGCGTCGAGCGCCCCCTGCATGTGCATGACGCAGCCCGGGTTGTCTGCGACGATCGTGGTCGCCCCGGTCGCTCGGGCGTTTTCGAGCTTGCGTGCCAGGACGCGACGTGAAACCTCGGGGTGCTCGATGGAGAACGTTCCTCCGAAGCCGCAACACACCGTAGAGTCCGTCATTTCGCACAACTCGGCGCTCATCACACCGCGGAGCAACCTACGAGCCTCGTCCTTCAGCCCCAGGCAGTTATGAGATTGGCAGGCATCGTGATAGGTGATGGACCCGTTTAATCGACCTGAGAGAACGCCATCGTTCAGATTGGCGTCCTGACCGACGTACTCCGTAAACGTGCGGACCCGCTCGGCCAGCTTCTTCGCTCGAGCATGCCATTCCGGATCGTCCGCAAAAATGTGACCGTAGTCCTGCAATAACATGGCCGCGCAGCTTGTGGACGTCGACACAATCACGTCCGCATCGCTCTTTTCGAGCGCTTCGATCGTCTCTTGAGCCAGATCGATGGCTCCCGCCAGATCGCCAGCATTGCTTGCCACGAGCCCACAGCAGCGCCAGCCACCCAGCATGCTGACGCTGCAGCCAAGCGACTGCAGCACACGCACGGCGGCCTCACCTGTTTCCGGATGCAGATGATCGGTCATGCAGCCGGGGAAATAGGCCACACGCTGCCCTGAAACCTCCGACTCGAGTTTCGGTGAGCTCGATGGGGCGGCCTGTGAGGCCGCTCCGTTTGTCAGATGACGCAAACGCTTCCTGAGAGGGCGCTCCGCCAGTCCGGGCAAACTACGCCACTCGGTGAGCCGTTCCATGAATGGAAGCTTCCGAATCAGTCCGTCTTCCCCGACGAACGGTTTCTGAGCGAGTCGACCCAGAGCTTGCGCCGCGCCATTGGTGAGTCCTGTCACAACGGCGCGCTTCTTCAACGGCAAGCCGTGCTCGGCGACGTACTTCTGGCGAACGTCGATGATCTGCTGTGGAATCGGGATACCGACGGGACAGACCTTTTCGCAGGCGTTGCAGCTCATGCACAAGCTCTGTGGGCCGCCCGCCGCCTCGATACCGTGATGAATATCGGTGACAACCAAACCAATCGGGCCGGTGTAGATATGGCCGAATGCCTGACCGCCTACCTCCTGGTACGGCGGACAAACGTTTGAGCAGGCACCGCATTTGATGCAGTGCAGGGCCTCGCGAAATAGCGGATCTTCGCGCGCAGCCATGCGCCCGTTATCCAGCAGGATGATGTGCTGCTCGACCGGGCCGTGGACACCCACGGCGAGCGCCAGCTCAATATCAGCCGTTCGGCTGGGCCCGGTAATAAAGGAGACGTAGCTCGTCTGGCGTTGTCCGGTGGCATTGCGAGAGAGAATCTTGAGGATGCTCAGCGCGTCGTCCATGGATGGGACGATTTTCTCCACACCCACCATGGCCACGTGAACCGGCGGCAACGTCGTGCAGAGTCGACCATTGCCCTCATTGCTCACGATGACAATCCCACCCGTCTCGGCAATGGCGATGTTTGCGCCGGAGATGCCCATGCCCGCGTTTACAAAATCCTGTCGAAGCTGCTCGCGAGCGACTTTGACGAGAGGATCAAGCTCGGGAGGGACCTCCCTGCCGATATGTTTTGAGAAGAGCTCTGAAATCTCCTCTCTCGTCTTGTGGATGGCCGGAGCAATCAAGTGCGATGGTCGCTCGTGCGCGAGCTGAATGATCCACTCGCCTAGATCTGTCTCCACGGCTCGTACGCCCTGTCGCTCGAGATAGTGATTGATCTCTACCTCTTCAGAGACCATCGACTTACTCTTCACCGCAAGCGTCACGTTATGTCGACGAGCGATGTCTCCGACGATGCGGCAGGCATCCTCGGCCGTCTTTGCTCTATGGACAACCGTACCCACCTCTTCAGCACGCTCAGTAAAGAGTCGGATAAGCTCGGGCAGTCGTTCAATCGCGTCCGCCTTGAGCGCGTAAAGCTGCTTCTGAATCTCGCCGAAATCGTCGCTTCCGATCGCCTTGATGCGACGTTCGCGAAACGCGGGCAACGCGCGCCCTAGCGCGACAGGCACAGTCGATGACTCGAGTGCCTTCTGCAGTCGCTCCTTGAACGGCGCAACGGTACCGGACATATCTGCTCCGAAGAGTGGAATGAGGGGATATTAGCTCATGAGGAGTCCAGCCTTTGGACTCCGGCGTAGATTGCGGCCTTATTGCGACTTCCTCCCCGTTCCGTCTACCATTTCAAGCGCTCCCCAATTTAGCCGCGCCCTATTGCCACGTCCTCGGAGGACCGATGAACCTGCGCACGCCCGGCCCTACTCCACTGCCCATGACGGTCCGCGAGGTACTCTCGCGCGACATGATCAACCATCGCAGTCCAGAGTTTGCCGCGATGCTCAAAGAATGCACAGAGAGCCTCAAGACGCTCTTCCAGACGAAGAACGACCTGATGATTCTCACATCCTCCGGCACTGGCGGCCTAGAAGCTTCCATCAGCAACTTCTTCTCGCCCGGCGATCGCGTGTTGGCCGTATCCATTGGCTATTTCGGTGACCGCTGGTCCAGCATCGCCAAGGCGTTTGGGCTGGATGTGGTGGACCTTCGGTACGAAGAAGGGCAGGCAGCCAATCCGCAGGAGATCGCGGACACGCTGAAGGCCGATCCCAAGATCAGCGCCGTGCTGGTGACCCACAACGAGACTTCAACGGGCGTAACGAATGACCTCGAGTCCATCGCGAAGGTCGTCAAAGGCGCCGATCGATTGTTCCTGGTGGATGGCATCAGCTCCATTGGCTCTATCGATCTGAAGACCGATGAGTGGGACGTCGACGTCATCATCAGCGGATCGCAAAAGTCGTGGATGTCACCTCCAGGCATTGCGATCGTTTCGGCGAGTGAGCGCGCCTGGGAAGCAAACAAAACAGCCAAGTGTCCGCGCTTCTACTTTGACCTCGCGGCGGCACGAAAGTCCGCGGTCAACGGTGAGACACCCTGGACGCCGGGCATGAGCACCTTCTATGCAATCCAGGAAGCTCTACGCATGCTTATGCAGGAAGGGCTGGAGAACATCCTTGCCCGACATCACCGCGTGGCGGAGTACACCCGCCAGGGTCTCAAAGAGATCGGCATGTCCCTCTTCCCAGCCGATCCCGCGAGAGCCTCGGATACCGTGACTGCTTTCCTGACTCCCGGAGGCGTGCCGGCGCGCACAGTGCAATCGCGGCTCCGAGATGACTACGACATCGAGATTGCTGAGGGCCGTGGGGAGCTTGCTTCGCGCATGCTGCGTATCGGTCATCTCGGCTGGGTGCACGAGGACGACATCAAGCCCGTGCTCCAAGCGCTGAAGGTTGTCGTGGCCGACTACGGAGTTGCCGCGCCAGCCTAGCTCACATCACCCTCAACGCGTTAAGGGTATAGGGTAGCTCATGTTCAAGCGGGTTGGCCGGTGGCTGCGCCGCATCGACGGCTGGTTCTTCCGCCTGACCGACAAACAGCGTGTGGGCGTCGTGCTGGGCACGGCGCTCTTCCTCTTCTCATCGGCGTTGTACTGTCTGGGAATCGGTAGCGTGGTTCTACTTCAGCGCCCTTATGAGGTAAGCGCAGCCGTGCCCGCGACAACAGTGGATCAACGGGATGAGACTGCTAGAACGGTCGAGCTTTCAGAAGCAGTGAGCACGCCCACGTCTCTGCCTACCCCGACTCCGCCGGCCGGATCACCACCACCAACGCCCATCGCCGCGGTGGAGATCGCCGAGCCCCCGGCGCTGCCACGACCGTCGATCTATGAGCCACCGGCACGGCCACGTGTTGTCGGGCCAGACGTCAAGCCAGAGGCGCCGTCACAACGCTTAGCCACGGCCGTGCCGCCTACGCGAGCCCCTGTAATCGCGCAACCAACTCCTGCTCAAAAACCGAACACTGCATCAACAACAGTGGCTACTCCGCCTCAAGCGACGCGCGTCGCCACTTCGGCGACAGGCCCATCAGCAACAGGTGTCTCGAAACAGCCCACGCCCGCTCCGAGAACCGTCTCACAACCGACTCCGGCGTCCAAATCCATAACGGCAGTTCCGAAAGCCGTTCCGAAGCCGACGTCCGTGCCAAGGGCACAGGTGGTTCCGACTACGACCAACCGCTAGAGCTGGCTACGCGGTGGTGACGACAAAATTGAACTGGGCCGACTTCCCTGCTGATTCAGTATCTTCAAGCGACATCGCTAGCTCCGGGCGAAAAATCCCATCACGCTGATTTCCGGGCTCACCCGCAAAGTACAGTTGCGTAGTGAGGACCCGCGCGCCGGGCGCCTGGGCTTTTACGTGGATGTGGCGGGTGCGTCCGGGATAGAGACCAGGCACAATCGTTTCGAGGCTGTATCGACCTTCGGCATCGGTGAACTGATGCCCGCGAAGTCGATATCCGACATTGTCGTATTGCCCTTGATCATCTGCCTGCCAGAAATCTAGAAGCGCGCCAGAAATTGCCTGACATGAGGCACTGAGCACGGTGCCCGACACGCTTAGCCGTGTTCCACCCATGCCCGCCTCCAGCAAGGAGGCAGTCTCAGGGGAATTCCGCGTGAAATACGGGCCTTCCGTCTGTTGCGGCGTCAAATCGCCTGCGTCGGCGCATTCGGGCGTGAGCGCCAGCGTTTGAGCCTGCGCTGGATCAGCGATCCTCGGAAAACCTCGGCCGGCTATCCAGGTGAGAGCGAGAGGTGCGGAAATGGCAACGGATGCGCGGAGGAAACCGCGGCGAGTCATCCGAAGTTGACGGAAATTCATGGAGCTGCTCCTCGGTATCAGGTGGGCAACGCTACCGGAAACCCACACCGTATGTATTCAATCTACCGAACGAACCTTGGAGCAGCCTTTGATTTGCGAAACAAAGTTCCCATTACGCCGGAGATTCGCACCGATACAACTGCAGAGATTCGCGCCCGCCCCCGCCCCTGGCGCTGAATGCGAGGACCAACAGCCGGCGAGGTTCGGGAGATCCGGTTGAGGTGTACCGCCCCAGGACATCAGCCGTGTGGCGAACTGTCTCGACAATGAGGGCTTTCCCATTGAACGCGGGCGACGTCTCTAGCAGCTTTATTAGGGACCGCTTGAGTTATCCGCTCTCATTCCAATGCACCCGTCACACGTTGATTCCATGTCGACGGAAGGCCCGTTATCCGCTTGAAGCGACCTTCCGGGAGGCGCCGTCTCGATCATACGAGCAAGGTGCGGACACGCTGCCGGGCGGGCCGTCGAGCCCGCCGCGACTCGGCCCCTTATGATCGCTCGGTTCCGCTTATAGGGCCCGTCTCAGGGCAGGATCGCCACGATCCCATTCTCCAGGTGGACGTGCACGCTGCTCACGTTATTCGCGGGTAGGCTTGAGCTCGAGCTGAAATCCGCCTCGTGAACGCGCTGCTCTGGGTTCACGCTGATGACCAGCCTATAGTCCCCGGCTGGGATCCCGGTAATGTCGATCTCCTGGCCGGCCAGGCTCGCCCCGTACTTGTCGGCCCAGCCCCGAGACATCCCCTGGAGCGTCCCGTTGCAGGCGAGGAAATAGCCTCCTTTGTTCGGATCACCGTCGGTGAATCCCGGTATTTGCAGCGTGTTCTGGATGCAGAAGCTGGTCTTGGTGCTGGTCCGCCGCAGGGACGCCTGGCCACTGTCCGGGATCAGCTCGTAGCGCGCATAGTTCTCCAGATGGAAGTGCCGGTGCTGCGGGTGGTAGACGAACTCTCCCACGAGGGACTCGGTGTAGTTCGTATCGTTCGGATCGTAGCAGGGCTGCTTATAGACGCGCTGGTACACCCGCTGCTTGCTCTTGCCGCTGACAATTTCGCCGCCGCGCAGCACGAGCGGCCCCGGCCCGTAGTTCCCGCTCATCGTGGTGAAGCGCAGGCGCTGACTCTTGCCTCGGCTCGTGATGGAGAGATCGCTGGCGGGAAATGCGCGCAAGTCCGGCAGGAGCTCGGTGGTCCCGGCGCTGCAGTCAAGCGCCGCATCCGCGGAAGGGGCGGCCCCGAGCGCGAGTGCGCCGAATCCCAGCGCCAGAAGCGCAAGTACCGATAGACGTGTGTGCATGAGGCTCCTCGATGTCATATGGTGGTGGATTCTATCGCTGAGCAGGAACGCCCGATGGGGGAGCCCCGAGTCTCGCCGCATAGGGTACCAATGTAAGGAACGAACGGTTCCCTGGAATGGGGATCATCGGGAACGCTCCTGAGAGGGTCAACGGGCCATCACCACCGCGCTCTGGGCCGACCGCGGATAGTCTCAGAAACGAACGAGCATTGGTCCAGCGAGTGACTCTACTCTGGGCGTCACGAGGCTTCCAAGCGATTGCCCCATGCCTTTGGAGTTGATTCGGAGCGTGGGCAGGCTGCAGAGCTTGGGCCCTACTGCCACCGGGACTGTATCCGTCTCACAAAGGGCCGTTTGTGAGACGGATCCTTCGTGCAGCTGGCTTCCGGGATTCGCAATTAGCTGGGTGTCTCAGTACCCGTCTCATAATCAGCGTCTCAGCGGACTACCAGCTGAAGCGGCGAGGACGCGCCCGCGCAAATTTAAGCGAGTGTCATTCCAATTCTGCTCTAATCTTCCGCAGGTATCGTTGTAGAACGATGTACATACTTGTAGTTGAAGATGACGCCCGCGTAGCGCGACTGGTTGCCCGTGGCCTGACTGAAGCGGGGCATCGCGTTGACCTCGCGGAAGACGGCGATGAGGGATTGGCGAGGGCCGAGAGCAGCGCTTACGATTTGATCGTGCTTGACGTGATGCTGCCCGAGCTCAGCGGGATCGAAGTCGCCCGCGAGGTGCGCAGAGCAAAGGTCAAGACTCCGATACTTATGCTGACGGCTCGGGATGCCGTCCCTGATCGAGTGCTGGGACTGGACGCCGGAGCGGACGACTATCTCACCAAGCCGTTTGCGCTCGAAGAGCTTCTAGCTCGCGTGCGGGCGTTGGGGCGACGCGCCGACGACTCCATGAACGAAGTTCTGCAAGTGGGTGACTTAACTCTGGACATCCAGCGTCACGAGGCTCGGAGGGGTGAGCAATCAGTTGAGCTCACCGCCAAGGAGCTCGAATTATTGGCGTACTTGATGCGCAACGCTGGCCGGGTTCTGACCAAGGCCCAGATCGTCGATCATGTTTGGGGATATGACAGCGAAGCGACCTCAAACGTAGTGGAGATCTATATTCACTATCTGCGGGACAAGATCGACCGTGACGTGGCGCGGCCGGTTATTCGAACAATTCGCGGCGTCGGCTATACGGTGAAGGAGTAGCCCGGGTGTTCACACACATTCGCTGGCGACTGGTCGGCTGGATCATGCTTGTGGTGGGGGCCATTCTCGTGTCGCTCGGGACAGCGGTGTACGCCGCTGCCGAGAGAAGTCTTCTCCAACAGGTAGATCGAAATCTGGCCAGTCGAAGCGATGTGGAAGGCCCGGCGTTTGGGGCTATTTTGCGTGGAGGCCGCGACCAACGCGAGGGCTATCGCGGCGGAGTGTTCTATATCGCGTTCGAACCCAACGGTACGATCTTCGCCAACCCGCAGCGCGTCAACATCGATCCGACCTCGCTCAATGTTGGCGCCGGACCCCGTGGCAGCTTCGTGACCATCTCGATCGATGGTGAGCCCAATCGTGTCTTCATCCGGCCACTTGCTCCCCCCGCCCCATCTGGCGCCGCACTGGCAGTGGGCCAGAGCCTGGCATTCGAAGAAAGCGCATTGAGATCGCTTCTCATTGTTCTGGTGGGTGGCGGGGTCCTGGGGCTGATTCTGTCATTTGGCGGAGCGTGGTTCCTCTCCGGTCGTGCACTGGTGCCGATCGAGATTGCCTTTCAAAGACAACAAGAATTCGTCGCTGACGCGTCGCACGAGCTTCGCACGCCACTCACGGTACTTCACTCCGCCACTGATCTCCTGTATGCGCATCGGTCAGAGCCACTGGAGACAAACAACGATCTTTTGGATGACATTCGATCCGAGATCGGCCGTATGGAGCGGCTTACGGCCGACCTGCTCACGCTGGCGCGATCTGACCGTCGCAACCTGCAGCTCGCGGTTGCGCCAGTGAGCCTCAAGGCTCTGGTTGATGAAGCAGTACATCGCCTCCGCCCCGTCGCTGACGCCGAGCAGGTCACGCTTGCGAGCGCCCCGCTAGAGAAAGACTTGGTCGTTGAGGCCGATCCCGATCGGCTTCAACAGGTCCTGATCGTGCTTCTGGACAATGCAATCAAACACACACCGGCAGGAGGTACTGTGACCGTAGAATCTCAGCGGCGCGATAAGGACGCTGTGATCGAAGTGGTTGACACGGGCGCAGGAATAGCGCCCGAGCACCTGCCACGGGTCTTCGATCGCTTCTACCGCGTGGACGCCGCCCGTACGCGCGACGGCGAGGGAACTGGCCTGGGCCTGCCCATAGCGAGAATGTTGGTCCAGGCGCACGGCGGTGAACTGACGCTCACGAGCAAAACCGGCGAGGGTACGCGCGCGACGGTGCGACTGAAAGCCGTGGCTGACGAGCCGGAGCAGATCGGCCGAGAAGTCCGGGAAGCAGCGAAAGCTATACGCTAAGTCTCCGGGGCTTGTGGATCGCCGCATTCGACGACGATGTAACAGTCCTCCAACAATGAGCCCGGACAGACGAAAACAACGTCGGGCTCCGAAGGGCGGGTGATATACTTTCCTGCACCTGGGCTGCCTGACCCACTGCACTCCACCGCATGATGCGTGCAACGGTTTGACCGCCCTGGACATGCAGATAGTCGCTGGAATCCAGGAACCGTCTGGCGGCCAGGTTATCGGGCTGGATGTGACGGCAAGAGACTTCACCAGCATCGCGGATCTCTCAAGCATGGAGCTCGAGTCACTTCTCACGCTGGCCGCGGAGCTGAAGGCGTTAGTCGCTGCTCGCCAGGCACATGCGAGACTGGCCGGCCAGGTTCTCGGGCTGGTCTTCCAGAAGCCGTCGCTGCGAACGCGCGCTTCATTTGAAGTAGGTATGTATCAGCTCGGTGGACACTGCATGTACCTCTCCCCAGCCGAGGTGCAGCTTGGAGAGCGCGAGGGCGTGAGCGATGTAGCGCGGGTGCTTTCGCGGTACGTGCAAGGGATTGTCGCGCGTACGTATCTTCATGAAGACGTCGTGAACCTGGCTCACTGGGCAGACGTTCCAGTGATCAACGGCCTCTCTGACAGGGAGCACCCCTGTCAGGCGTTGGCCGACTTACTCACGATTCGCGAGCACCATCACGGCAGCCGTCCACCCACATTAGCGTGGATCGGAGATGGCAACAACGTTGCCCATTCACTGATGCTCGCCGCGCCACGGGCGGGAATCCATCTGCGAGTCGCCACACCATCCGGTTACGAACCTGATGCGCAGGTAACGCGCGACGCAACCGAAGCCGCTGAGGCCAGAGGGGTGGAGCTTCTCATCATGAACGACCCCGACGAGGCAGTCCGCGGGGCTGACTTCATCTCCACCGATGTTTGGGTCAGTATGGGAGAAGAGGATGAGCGAGACGAGCGCAAATCGGCGTTTCATCCGTTTCAGATCAATGGAGACCTGTTAAAGCGCGCCGGGGCCGATGTGAAGGTGATGCACTGTTTGCCCGCGCACCGAGGTGAAGAGATCACTGACGAGGTGTTGGATAGCCCGGCGGCTATCGTCTTTGATCAGGCTGAAAATCGCCTGCACGCGCAAAAAGCACTTCTCTGCCACTTGCTGGGAGACGACTGATCGGAACACGGGGCGTTGTAACTGCGCAAGGTTGGGGATCGCGCTGAGGCGGACGAGAAGGACAAAACGGTGGAGCAGATAATTCAGGAGGTCCAATACACGCTCGGGGTACTGAACCCCAGAAGCGTCATGGACATCCTGATTGTCGCGGCCATCATCTATTGGCTGCTCACGCTGATCCAGGGCACCACCGCGGTGATGGTTGTACGTGGAGTGGCGATCGTTCTCCTGGCTGGATTGTTGCTCAGTAACGTTCTGCAATTAACCATGCTTTCCTGGCTGATCAGAAATTTGATTCCCGCGGCACTCGTCGCCATTCCGATTCTCTTTCAGCCGGAGCTTCGTCGGGCACTGGAGCAGCTTGGCCGCGCCGGCGCACTCTTCCCACACCGTGGGACCACATTTGACCCGGCCAATGCAACCGAGACACTAGCTCACGCAGCCAGCGTGCTGGCCGAACGCAACATCGGAGCCCTCATCGTCATCGAAGGCGACACGGGGCTGGGGGAATTCGCTCGGACTGGTGTCAGCATCGATGGCGTGATTTCCGTGGAGCTCCTGCTGAACATCTTTCATACGGGAGCGCCACTTCATGATGGTGCCGTGATCGTGCACCACGATCGCGTGATGGCGGCAGGTTGCCTTCTGCCACTCTCGGATATGTCCGCTGCGCCATACTCATCTGGCACCCGCCACCGTGCGGCGCTCGGCATCACAGAACAGACGGATGCAGTATGCATCGTGGTGAGCGAGGAATCCGGCCTCATCTCGCTGGCAAATCACGGACGTCTTGTTCGTGACTTGGATGAAGAGAAGTTACGCCGCGTCTTGAGCATCATTCATCCAGCGCCAGCCAGTGAGGCGCTGCGGACGCTCCTCCGTCCGCGCACTGCCGAAAAGGCCTTGAGTCAATGATCTCGCGCATTTCACTGAACATCGGCCGGGCCCTTCTGGCAGTCCTGCTTGCCGCGGCGCTGTGGATGGTGATCCAGTCAGATGAGAACCCGGACCGCACAAGCGTGACGGAGTTTGGCGTCTCGCTTGATGTGGTCAATGCGCCGCCCAATCTCGTCGTCGTCGGGGAGCCGCCACCCACTCAGCTACGCGTGCGAGTTCCCATCAATGTCTGGCCACGCCTACGCCCATCCATGTTCAGGGCGACGGTTGACGCAGGGACAGCTACTGCCGGCGCCAACGAGCTGCCAATAACGGTGGACTTTCTCGATTCAGCAATTCGCTCCGCCGAACCAGCCTCCCCCCGAGCATCTGTAGTGTTCGAGGAGATTCGTGAAGTCAGCGTGCCCATCAGGGTAAATCTCTTGGGCAGTGTGCCGTTTGGGTATACGTCCCAGCAGCCAAAGACTCAGCCCGACCGACTCACCGTCATCGGCCCCACCAGCCGGGTCCAGCGGGTGGACGCGGCTGTCGTTGACGTGAGGCTCGACGCAGTAACCGTAAGCGTAGACGCGAACTTCACGCCTCGGGTCTTCGACGCTCGTGGGGTGGAGATCACGGGCTTGCGCATTAACCCCTCGACCGTCGGAGTAGCAATCGATGTCGCACAGCAGGTGACATATAAGGAAGTAGGCGTACGGCCGAGACTTACCGGGCGTGTGGCATCAGGGTACTTTGTCGACGGCATTGACGTGGAGCCAGCCGCGGCCACGGCCATTGGTGATCCCCGTGCGCTCGCGGACGTGAATTACATCGAAACGCAGCCCATTGATGTGTCGAACTCTTCGAGCACACTGGTTCGACGGATTCAGCTTGCTCCCCCGCGTGGTATCGGCCTGGTCCAGGTGCAACCCGTCACCGTTACGGTTCGACTTTCTGCGATCGATACCACGCAAGTCGTTCGAATTCAGCCCACAATCCAGGGGCTCACGCCTGGCTACGTTCTGTTGGGAGACGTGCCGCCACTCGACCTGACGATTCGAGGTCCCGCGCCTACTCTCCGATCGCTAACAAACCGCGACTTCACCGCGATTCTCAATATGAGCGGACTCGAGCCAGGCTCACACACCGTCACACCCGATGTATCAGTGCCGTCCGGGATACGCCTCGAGGTTACGGAGCCGAACAGTTTAACAGTGAATGTCAGCTCGGTGAACGGCGCCGATAGAACGGACTCACCTGTAGCGGCACCTCCGACGAGTATCATTTCAGTCGACAGCATCAGCTAAAGACTGTACCGAGGACCCCAGGCTCAATGGCACGATCGATCGTGGCACTCGTCGGCCGCCCCAACGTCGGCAAGTCGTCCCTGTTCAACAGACTGACCGGGGAGCGCCGTGCCGTAATTCACGACGCCCCTGGGACGACGCGCGATCGACTCTATGGAACCGCCGAATGGAATGGGCAGGAGTTTACCGTTGTAGACACCGGCGGAATCGAGCTTGAATCAGAGGGCTTGCCGAGCGAGATCCGAGCTCAGGCCGAAGAAGCAATGCGCGAGGCCGACGCCATTCTTTTTGTCGTAGACGTGACGACAGGCCTGACTGCCACCGACTCTGAGGTGGCTTCGCTACTTCGGCGAACGGACAAGCCGCTCCTTCCTGTGGCCAACAAAGCCGACAACCTCAAGCTTGCAAAGCTTGCCGATGATATGTATGAGCTAGGGCTCGGAAAACCTTACCCGGTCTCTGCCCTCCATGGCACCGGTACCGGCGATATGCTGGATGAGCTAACAGCGATTCTTCCGGAGCTCGGAAGAACCCGAGGAGGACGAAGAAGGTTTCTCCGTTGCAATCGTGGGACGACCGAACGTGGGGAAATCGAGCTTACTCAATGCGCTCCTCGGGGAGCAGCGAGTGATCGTGGCGCCAATCCCAGGAACCACGCGAGACGCTATCGACACCGAGGTAGAGTACGAGAGCGAGCGCGTTACGCTCATTGATACGGCCGGGCTGCGCCGCCGTGGGCGCATTGAGCCAGGGGTGGAGAAATTTAGCGTGCTTCGCTCGGTTCGCGCGATCGAGCGGTCCGATGTGGCGGTGCTGGTATTGGACGCGGACGCTGGTGTGACCGCACAGGACGCCCACGTCGCGGGATACGTGCAAGAAGCCATGAAGGGTCTCTTGATCGTGCTCAACAAGTGGGACCTGGTGACGAAAGAGCCCACTGTGGCCGCCGACTTCACGGCCGTGGTAAAGCGTGATCTCAATTTCGTAGATTACGCGCCGCTGGTGTTTGTCTCAGCGCTTTCGGGCCGCGGAACCCAGCGAGTGCTTCCCGCGGTGAAGGCGATCGCGGATGAACGACGAAAGCGCGTTCCTACGGCAGATCTCAACAACGCTATGCGCAAAGCCTTCGCTGCGCATCCTCTGAACGACAAGGGTAAGCCGTTCAAGCTCTATTACGTGACTCAGCCACGCACCAGCCCCCCTACGTTCATCTTTTTTGTGAACGATCCGCGAAGAGTGCACTTCTCATACATCCGTTACCTCGAGAACAAAATTCGCGAGCATTTCGGCTTTGAAGGCACGGCCATCAAGATCGCGTTCAGGGGACGTAGCGAGAGGTAGCATCGCCGCTGCACGTGGCGGCGGCTTAGCCGCGCTCTGGTGAGCTCGCCGCCCCGTCAGGGATAGAGACGAAAAGGGCTAAAGCCGCCCGAGATTTGGCTGAGTCGCATCGACCTATTAGGAACTCGGTGGCACGAGCCAGGGCTCGTCTGGACCGAAGGGTGGGGTCTCCAGGAACCACCGTTCGCCCTCCAGCCGCCCCATGACGCGGCTCGTAGCGAGCCAGCGCTCTCCGCCCTTTCCGGTTAGCTCGGCGGCGATTGTCACGGAACGAGGCGTCCCCCAAGGCCGAGAGTCCGAGATAAGCGACTCACGCTGAACAGCCACGCTCTGCAGTCGAATGCCATCTCCCGACTGGTGATCCACGAAGATCCGCCAGTCCGGGCGAGCCGACGGTTCTAACACTTGGAGGGCGGAGTCGAGGTCGCGGGACTGAATCGCATCCACGTACGCCCGCACGGACCGTTCGGCCGAACGGTCGCGCCCTTCTAGAAGCGGGCCGAGGAACGCGACGAGGGCACCAGCACAGAGCAGAGCGATCACGGTGCGCATTGTCCAAGACTATAGCGGCGTGAAGCGCATCGCGGACATCCACGCCGGCCGCCACCGACTGGCGGATGGTCTCGCGGTACGGAGAACGGAAGTCTTCTTCAGGAAACGTTCAGGTTTTCCGGTCGATATTACCTTGCCCCTCTTTATTCGGGTCAGTAAGAATGACCGTAGCCGCTGGTCCTGGAGTCACATCGTGGGTCTCACTCGCCTGGCCATCACGCGCCCGCTTGCCATCCTGATGTTTATCGTCTGCTTGGTGCTCCTGGGCGGCGTCTCCTACACCAAGCTCCGTCAAGACCGTTTTCCGGCAATCAGCTTCCCGGCTGTATTCGTTCGCATCGACTATCCGGGCGCAGGTCCAGGCGATGTAGAAGATCTCATTGCCAAGCCCATTGAGAATTCCGTTGCGGGCTTACCGGGCGTCGAGCTCCTGAGCTCCAATAGCTCCGAGGGCTCTGCCACCGTCAACATCCGATTTGTCGAAGGTACCGATACGAACCAGGCGGCGCTTGACGTGGAACGCCGACTGGCTGCGGTCCGTGGCCGCCTCCCTGTTGACGCGGGGGTCCCCAGTGTGACGAAGGCCGACGCAAGCGCCTTCCCAATTATGAACATTGCCATGTCGTCGGACAGGCGCTCGCTGGCCGACATCTTCTCCATGGCGAACGATGACATTCTGCCCAAGCTCCAGGCAGTTCCGGGCGTCGCCGACGTACAGATTCAGGGCGGCCTTCAGCGCGAGATCCAGATCGAGGTCGATTCGGCTCGCCTCCGCGCCTACAACATCTCGATTCAAACCTTGAACAACGCGCTCACTCGAGAAAATGTGAGCACACCCGGCGGTCGAATAAACGATGGTGATCGCTCGGTCGGCGTGCGTGCCCTCGGCCAGCTCAAGACAGTCGACGACATCAGGAACCTGGTTATCTCGACCAATCCGCGCGTCGTTCGAATGGCCGACGTGGCTGACGTTTCCGATACCTACCGGGAGCAGACACGGCTCCAGCGATTCAACGGCAACGACGCTGTCGGCTTCACCATCACGAAGCAGGCTGACGCCAACGGTGTTCAGGTCTCCAACGATATTCAGAAGACACTTGCGCAGATTCGTTCCGGGGTACCGAACGATATCCAAATGGAGATCACCAGCGACGCTGCGTCGTTTACACGGAAGTCCATCAGCGCGGTTCAGACTGACCTTATCATTGCCGTTTTCCTGACC
Source organism: uncultured Chloroflexia bacterium (assembly GCA_963765765.1). Classification (GTDB taxonomy): domain Bacteria; phylum Chloroflexota; class UBA6077; order UBA6077; family JACCZL01; genus CAVXYC01. The sequence goes on from CAVXYC010000014.1 coordinate 85,342, forward strand.
GGCCTTGTGCTCTTCTTCTTCCTGCACACCTGGCGGAACACGCTCATCGTGCTCCTCGCCATTCCGACCTGTCTTATCTCGACGCTGCTGATCATGTTCTTCGTGGGATTCAGTATCAACGTCATCACGCTCCTGGCGCTGGCGTTGACTATCGGCATTCTGGTTGATGACAGCATCGTGGTGCTCGAAAACATCAATCGGCATCTCGAACACGGCGAGAACGCTCGAGATGCGTCCCTGAAAGGCCGCAGCGAGATCGGACTCGCGGCGATCGCGATCACCCTGGTAGACGTGATCGTGTTCCTCCCCGTGAGCTTCATGACTGGCAACATTGGCCGGCTATTCAAAGAGTTCGGCGTGACGATCGCCGCGACGACGCTGCTCTCGCTCTTCGTTTCGTTCACGCTGACGCCCATGCTGGCCTCGCGTTGGCTTAAGCCCGGCCACGAGACCGGCCTGCTGGCTCGATTCGGCGCCGTCTGGGAGCGTGGCTATGACAAGATTGCCAGGGGATACCGCCGAGTCCTGGCCATTGGTCTGAAGCTTCGGTTTGCCGTACTCGGCATTGGTCTGTGCAGCCTGGCAGTGTCGTACATGATGCTCCAGACGAACATGATCGGATCTGAGTACGCTCCTCCTGAAGACGATGGGCTCTTCCAGGTGAACATCTCGATGCCAGCCGGCACGTCGCTCGACGGCACAAACACTGTGACGCGCCGGGTTGAAACGATTCTCAAGCAGATTCCCGAAGTGCATGACATCTTTACATCCGTCGGTGGCGGCGGTGGTGGTGGTGGAGCGAACACACGCAATGCCTCGATCGCCGTTCAGCTCGCGGATCACAAGGAGCGGCACCGGACCGTGTTTGAGGTGATCTCCGATTTCCGCCGACTGACTCGCGGTATCCCCGATGCCCAGATTCGAGCGAGCGTGCAGAACCCGCTCGCAGGCGGTGGTGGGGGTGGCATTGGCATCCGAGTTCAGGGTGACGACCTCAAGACGCTTGAAGAAGTGTCACTCCGGATCGAAGAAGTCGTTCGGAACACCGCGGGAACCGTTGACGTTCAGAATTCGGCCTCACAGCGTGACCCAGAGATCCGGGCTGTCCTCGATAGAGAGCGACTGGCCGACCTCCGTATAAGCGCTTCAGCCGCGGCTCAGGCGTTGCGCACCAGTGTTGGTGGTGTGGTTGTTACCCAGCTTCGCCCAGATGGCTCCGATCAGCTCGATATTAGAGTTGTCGCAAAGGACAGCGAGCGCAGTGACATTCAGGGAATAGGCGGCATCCCGCTCTTGACCGATACTGGCTCAATCGTTCGGCTCGACCAGGTCGCAACGATTACCAGTGACTCGGGTCCTGCCCGCATCGAACGGTCCGAAAGACAACGGCGAATCGACATCAACGCGGCCGTCTCCGGGCGCTCGCTCGGTGATGTGAGCCGCGACATTCGGACCGCGCTGGCTGCCACGCCAATGCCAGAGGGCTATCGCTGGGTGTTGGCAGGTCAGGTTCAGGCTATGGAGACAGCGACAACCACCCTGCTGTCCACCTTGGTCCTGTCCGTTATCTTGATCTACATGCTCATGGTCGCCCTGTTCGAGTCATGGCTCACGCCTCTGGCCATCATGTTCTCGTTGCCCGTAGCTCTGGTGGGCGCGTTCACAGGTCTGTGGATTACCGGCAACACCTTCAACATCTTCTCGCTCATTGGCATGATCATGCTCATGGGTCTTGTTGGGAAAAACGCAATTCTGTTGATCGATTTCACCAATACGCTGAGAGCCCGAGGCTATGAACGCACGGAGGCGTTACTCGAGGCGGGTCAGACCCGTCTGAGACCAATCGTCATGACGACCTGCACGGTTATCTTTGCGATGCTTCCGTTGGCTCTCAAACTGGAGGCGGGAGGCGAGACTCGCGCACCAATGGCTGTAGTGATCATTGGCGGCGTATTGAGCTCCACAATTCTGACCCTGGTGCTCGTGCCGGGCGTCTACACGATGCTCGACGATCTTAAGACGTTCTTCGGACGACTGCGGCAGCCCAAACTGGCGCCGGCGACCGTGGCGCATGGTGAGGTGGCAGTTCCGGACTCGACCGCACCAGGTCGCGCTACAGGGCGACCGATCCGAGCGGAAGTCGCCCCACCGCCTGCTCAGGGTGGATCAGACTAAATCCGTCTTGCGCTAGTCAAATGGGACTGGCGAGTAGACAAGGATAAAGGAGCCGCCCCCGGCGATGGGAGCGGCTCCTTTATCCTTGTCGTGGCCGTGCGACTCAGTACCCTGGGAAGATCTTACTTAGCGATCCCATACTGGCAGTATCTCCACTGACCTGCGCCGTTCCCGCGGCGACAGCTTTGTCAATGGGCTCTCGTCCAGCAACCAAACGTTCAAATGCCTCGGCCGGCATTTTCACTGTAAAGAGCGCACCACTTGGGAGTCCGCCCTCGACGGTCGCCTGCTCACCACCCGGATTCAGCGTGAATTGACGCGACGCGGGGCCATTGATGTCAAAGGCAACAGGGCGCCCACGCAACTCATCGAGACCATCACGCTTTGCCCTGTTGGGCAGTCGATCGACAACCATCGGAAGCAAGAGCGCTGCCGCGTTGTCTTCTAGCTTCAGCGAAGGATCGCTCTTCACCCGGATGTCCCAAACGTGTAATGACATCTCGTTCAAACGAGTCAGGAGCGCTTTGGGGAGTGGCAGATTGCCCGCGAAGGTGGGAATGATCTCATTGTGCTTTGACTCGGGAAGTGCTTCGAGGTAGGCGATCAGCTTCTCAGTACGGTCCTTGAATTGGGGGTAGACGTCCTGCGGAGCAAGACCATCAAAATAGCCCCAGATGGCCTGCCGACCCTCTGGGCTCAGCGCTTCGTTTCCGTCAAGCGCAGTCTCCAACGACTTCTGGAAGATCTCTGCACCGGATCCTAGATGTGAGATGACCTGGTAGTTCTTCCAGTTAGAGCAAAAGGAATCCTGTTCTACGTAAGACGCTGGATGAGACTCTACATCCTGAACAAGCGTCTGATACTCGCGCTTGACGGCGTCAAATACTTCCTGGAACGTTGGTTCGGGGTTCGCCATAGCGTGTGTCCTCGATGCGGTGCGAAACTTGGTCGCACCGCAATAGGTGCGACTCGCAGACGATAGCCCAGCGTCAACTGTGGGTCAAGCGCTCTTGAGCCAAGTGCGTCCCGATCCCGACGTCTGCGGTACTGAGCATCAGACCATCATTTGACGTGCACAAAGCGCCCTGCAGTGCAGCACTGCAGGGCGCTTTGTGCGGGCAGTCTTCGCCCCTTACTTGAATGCTGGAATAACTTCCTCACCGAACAACTTGACCGAGTTATCGATGATCTCGGGCGGCATCGCGCCAATTTGATGATTGGCCGTGAATAGGTCCAGGCCCATCTTCTCCTTGGCAGCCTTGAGCCGCTGAATCACCGTCTCGGGGCTCCCCACGATGGCAAGCCCGTTATCGATACTGAACTCGTATGACTGGGCTGCTTCGCGGAACACGCGTCCGCGCTCGGCGTCATCCGGGCGATGACCGTCCGTGCCCATCCCACGAGGGTCTGAGCCCCAACCGACGCGCGTCTGTGCGATTTTTCCGCCACCAACGGGGTTCGTATCTCGCGCGTTCATGATGTAGTGTCGAGCTTCCTCGTGCGCCTTCTCATCTGTCTCAGCGACGTGAACGTGGCGTTGGAGGAAGGTTCTTGGCATCTCACCGCCGTGGTTGTAGCTCTTCCACTGACTGCGGAAATAGTCGAACTTCTGGGTGATGTTCTCGTCCGTGTCGATGTTCTGCGCCACGTGATAGTTGTTGCGCGCGGCGTAGTCCAGCGCGGCGGGGCTGTGTGCGGCAGCCCAGATCGGCGGGCACGGTTTCTGGAATGGCATGGGCGCCGGCAACGCCTCGTCGAACTTCCAGAACTTGCCCTCGAACGTGACTTCGCCCGTCTTCCATGCCATCTGAACAATCTTCATCGTCTCTTCGGACATCGCCGCGCGCTCGTAGAAGTTCAGGCCCCAGCGAATAAACTCGTGCTCATGCACGCCGATCCCGCTGCCAAACTCGACCCGCCCGTGAGAGAGGTTGTCCAGCATGGCGACTTCTTCGGCGAGTCGCACAGGATTGTGGAACGGAATCTGCCAGACCATCGCTCCCAGGCGCAATTTGCTCGTATGGCTGGCAATGGCAGTGAGATACACGCTTGGTGACGTGCACTGGCCCACCGGGGAATTTTGATGCTCGATCACCCAGTACGAGTGATAGCCGAGCTTTTCCAGATTCTGAGCAATGCCAATGCGGCGGTCGTACACCTCGGCAGCGGTTGCTGCCTTGTCCATCTCATAGCCACCAAGCGAATCCCAGTATCCAAAGTCAAGGGAGCTCATTGGGCGCTGCCTCCGTGCGATTCAAATCAACGCGATGGACACGAGTATACCGGCTTGGATTGTCCATTGGCGGAGGTCTTCCCGAACGGTTCTTTGGACTGGGGCGTTTTCGCCGCAGTCAAAGGGCTGGCGCCCAGATCTATTGCCGGCAGCTCACGGAGAGCGGCTTTCGGCTCGAGTCGTCAACGCCTAACGCTTGACGGTGACTGTGGTATTTCGTGAGGGCGTCGTGAGGGCCGCCGTCCTTACTCGCAGCCCAGCGTAGGCAGGCTCGCTCTTCAGGCCCTTCTTGTCCCCTTGCCCGAGCCACGATTGTGTGAGACCCGTACGAGTCACCCGCAGTGTCCAGGATTGAGCGCAGGATGTGCGGCCATTGCAGTCGAAGCGATTTTCGCGGTCCAGAGCGCGCTCGCCCGCATCCTCGCCTTCCCAGGAGATCCAGTCGAGGCTATCGTCGTCGTTTCCATAGACCACGATTCTGACAGTATTTCCCGATTTAATCTTGGAATCACTCACCTAGATCGACACTGTGGGGACTCGATCTTTGACCACCATCGCTTTCGCGGTCGACGTCGCCTGCACGGTAGCAGTGGGTAGCGTCGTGGACGTTGCCTTGATTTGCTCGGACGCGCCTACGGGAACCGGCGAAGGGATCGAGATACTCGTCAATCGCGGAACTGGAGTCGAGGCCGCCGCGGGCAGAGACGCCCGCCCTACGGAGGGCAAGGGGCTCCGCATCCGTTCTTGATGGCGCGGTAATGACTCGGCTAAGGTGCCTATGCGGAGCTCGGCATTTCAGACGAGCTCCAGTTCTGGCCTTCGCCCAGTGCCGAATCACCAATCCCGCATGACTCGATTCCTCCGCTCCGCGTTCTCAAGCGCTCGCCGCCATCCAGATGCGGCCTGCATCCTTCTCGTGGTGATCGTTGCCACGCTCATGCGGCTGGCGTTCACCTACCGAGCACCGGTGTTTCTACGCCCGGACAGCATTGGATACTTCCAGTCAGGCTATGAGCTGGCCCGCGGAATCGATCTCGACATACCTATCCGACGCACTCCGGGCTACCCACTCTTCCTGGCAGCCACCATCTGGAGCGTGGGCGAAGACTTCCAGACCATCGCTTTGATCCAGCACATTCTGGGCGTTATTACAGCCGTCCTCGCGTACCTCATCGGTCGGCGACTCTTCTCGCCACTGGCAGGCCTCGTGGCTGGTTTACTGGTTGCATTCTCCGGCCCGCTGATCGTGTTCGAGCATTACCTCATGTCCGAGCCGCTATTTACGCTCTTCGTTACGACGGCCGTCTGGCTATCCGTCTGGGGACTTCAGGAACGCTCCCTGCGCCTGCTCAGCATCGCGGGCTGCGCCGTGGGCCTGGCTTACCTGGCTCGACCAGTTGGCGGCGCGCTCGTTCCGATCGTTGGGCTCGCTGGCATGCTGCTTTACGGAACTGTTCGGCAGAGGCTGGCGCGGGGCATAGCCGTCGCCGGAGGATTCGCCTTGATTCTTACGCCCGTGCTGATTGCGGCGCAGATAAGCGAATCCGAAGCCGCGCCAGCGCTCGGGCAGACGCTTTACGGGCGCTTCGTACGCCATGACGAACGAATTGTCTATCCATCGCCGGATTCTCCCGCGCCCTTTGACGATCCCACGAGGGCGGAGGCGCGCAGAACGATCCTTCAGCTGGCGGCCCGCGACTCACGACCAAGCGCGGTCAATCACCGCCTACAGGAGTCGCTAGGTCTCACGCCGCAACAGGCCGATCGCGCGCTTAGAGATTTTGGAATGGAGCTCATCACCACCCAAACCGACCGTTATCTGCTGGGCTCCTACAACAAATTTCGGGCGATTCTTCTGGGCGAGACGGAGCGGCTGACGTTCCACTGGAACAGTCGCGTGGACAAGGAGATGCGCGAGGCCTGGACCTCAAACGCCACGATTGCACATGCCCTCACACCGCCCACTGACATTCAGCGACGTGAGCAGCCGATGACCGAGGCGTTGCTGCGCGTGTTCCAACCAGCGCAGCATCGATTGCTACTGGGAGCGCTGATGGCAGTGGGACTGGCGTTCGCGGTTGTTCGGCCTCAGTCCCGCCCCGCCTGGATTATTCCCATCGCCACGCTAGCACTCGTTATACCGGCGGCGTTCTTGGTGGGTCAGGTCCCGCGATACCGATACCCGGCTGATCCGATGCTCGCGGCAATCGTCGGCGGCGGAGTCTCGGCCGTCTTTAGCCTCGCGGCCATGGGCTGGTCACGCATTCGGGCGACGCGCGGGAGTCAAGCTCCAGATCTAGCCTCAGCCTCCGCCGGCTCCCGATAGGCTCCACGGCGCGCCCAGAGCATCCAGGCCACGAGGACCGCTCCTATGAGCGTGCCCGTGGCAACGAGGGTGTAGCGCACAGCATCCGAGGATATCCATGACCAGCGGAAGTGGACCATGCTGGCAATCATGCAAAGGATGAGAGCTACGACTACCCCATTTCCGCGTCCGCGAGCCTGCTGCAGCAGGAGAGCAACCAGCGGAATGACCAGTGGAAATAGATGCGAGAGATTACGGCTTTCGTCTCCTCGAGAGACGAGAAGCTGGGCAACTACCAACGTGCCATAAACTCGGAGCCACCCCGGGGCACTGCGCCAGCCCAGGAGGATGGCGACCCAGGCCACGCCGAAGAGCGAGTACACGTCCAGCAGGTCGCCGATCCGGGGTACGCGCTGGACGTATCCCGTGTAATTCAGCGAACGGACCCCGTCCAGGCCAGAGCCGAGCATGCCCATCGCGCCGAGCTTGCCTACGACAACGATCGCCAGCGCTATCACCGGAATCGCGCACACAATCATCGCTCGCAGCCAGGCCGCCGAATCGCGCGTGGGCCAGCGCGCTACGAGATACGTCGGCAAGAGGATGAGCGCAGTCTCCCGATTCAGCACACCGATGGTGAGGAGGATGCAGAAGAGGCCGTCATGCCTCGTCATGAGGGCGAGTAGACTGGCGATCGTGAGCGCGTACGTCAGCGAATCGACATAGGTGGGCGTGGTGAGCATCCGGATCACCACGGACGAGCACAGGAACACCACCAACGCGCCCTGGCTCGAGCTCGCGTCGTACCCGAGCTGCCGAGTGAACACGTACAGGAGCGTGGCTGTTGCGACGAGCGCTACGACTGTAATTGCTGTAAACGCCGACTCCGTATCAAGGGGAATGATCGACGCTAGCCATGGTGTCAGCAGACGGAACGTATACGGCAGTCGCGCCGGGTCCGCGATGTTCTCAGCGAGTCGTCCATAGTACTGGGTGTCGTCCTTGAACACACCCGCTCGATGCGTTCCCCAGAGGTACAACATGCTGATGACTACCGTGGAAACCAGGCTCACCAGCAGCCATTCACGCGGCTCCAGGCGGACGGTAGACGGCCGCGACGCAGCAAGTGACATACGCGGATTGTAGACTGATCCACCACGGACTTGGCCGTAGCGGAGCCTCTGCCAAGCCTCCTCCGTTACACTTTCCGAGCCATGGATGCCTCTCGCGCTGCCGAGCCGGCGCGGCGGGTGCCCGCCCTCACAGAAATCGCCGCTCGCTACGCTGTCATCCTGGAGCTTTCAGGCTTCGCGCTCATTCTGGGACTGGCAGCCTGGCTGCGACTGCCGAACATCGATGCCTACACCGGCAAATTCGATGAGGGCATCCGCACCGCGCAGCTCATGCTTATGTCCCACGGATTCCGGCCCGTGCGTGACATCTTCGCCTCGCAGGGCCCGCTTTCGCTCGATATCTTCTTCCCGTTCTGGGAGCTTTCCGGGGGAACGCTCGGCGGTGCACGGCTGGGGGTGGTTATCTACTCGCTCGTCGCGATCCTACTCGCCGGGGCCATTGCTCGAAATATCGGCGGCACGGTCGCTGGGGTCGCTACGGCGGTGGTGCTGGCGATCAGTCCAACGTTTCTGAAGAACTCGCGACTGGCACTCGTAGAGATTCCCGCACTTGTGCCCGCGCTGGGCGCACTGATCGTCATTCTTCACGGCCGCAAGCGACATTCAACGCTGGCTGCCGGGGCTGGGGCCGTACTGCTCGCGACAGCGTTGATGGTGAAGCCCATGGTTGCGCCCGTTCTGGCGCCCTTCGCCGCATTGCTAATGCTTCGGCGGATAGAGCCCAAACGCTGGGTTTCGGATCTGCTGATCGCCGGCATCGCTGGAGCCGCCATGCTTTCGATCATTGCTCTGGCCTTCGGACCAGAAAGACTCTTCGACCAGGTGGTGCGTTACCGCCAGGGATCTGTTGCTGTCGAGAAGTGGAGCTTCGGGGAGAACTGGCGGTTGATCGCCGATGAGCTGGTCAATGAGCAGATCGGCTTTTTCGCGCTTGCTGGATTGGGGCTACTCGCACTGCTGCGCTGGCGTCCCGACTTCGCCATCGCGGCATTGCTCTGGATCGGCGCAAGCTTCTGGCTGCTCATCACCTACGTGCCGCTGCAAATCAAGCACGACACAATATTGCTTCCGCCCCTGTGCATCGTGGCCGGAGCAGGGTTGGGAGTGCTCATTCAGCAGGTGCGCGAAGCTCAGGGTCGGGCGCTGTCCACCGCGCTCGCGGCCATAGTCGTCATCGTCGTCGGTGCCTACGTCGTGGGCACGCCCAGCATCCTGGCGAAGAATCGTCAGACGATCAATGTCGCCGGTGAAGGCCGCGCCGATCTCTATCCCGACGAGACGGACCTGATCCAGGCAATCACCCGACCGAACGGCTTCATGATCACCGACGATCCGTTCATCGCCTACAGCTCCGATCGGCTTGTGCCCCCGCTGCTCGTTGACACCTCATACTATCGAATTCGCTCCGGCTCGCTGAGCCCGCAAGACGTCATCGACGCGGCAACGACCTTTGACGTGAAGACCCTCTTTCTGTTTACCGATGGACTGCGCGAGCTGCGCCGATTCGCCGACTACGTGGATGAGAACTACCAGGTCGTTAGCACGCAGGAGCGACGCAACGGCAAGGACCGATCCATCTATCTTCGTCGAGACGCGGATCTCCCCGCGGCGCGATCCTGGCTGGAGCAGCGGCTGGATGACAAGGTCAGCGTGAGCTTTGCGAATCAGCTCCGACTGAACGGCTATGCGCTGGATCGACGCGAGATTCGCCCCGGTGGAAGCCTGGAGCTCACGCTGGCCTGGGAGGCCGTGGGTGTGGCTCCGGTGGATTACCGCATCGTCACGATCCTGCGCGGACCAGACGGTCAGCCGGTTGAGCAGAGTGAGCGCTCGCTCAGCGGCGGAGGCGCTGGCACGAGCCGCTGGGACATAGGGCGCTGGATATACCGAACGACCACGCTAGATATCCGTCGCGCCCGCCAACCAGGTGACTACACGCTCGCCGTAGGACTTTACGACTCTCGCGCCCGCCAGCTCGCCCCAATCACCGCGGGCGGCTCGGGCGAAGACAAAGTCATTGCCACGCTGAGGATGCGGCAGTAGCTGGCTCATTGGCTCCCTGGGTCTCAGAGGTCCCCTTTACCTGCTGAATGAGGCCTATGAGACCCAGGGAACCAATGAGCCGAATCTAGGGATAAATCTCCACAAGCTCCGCGCCTGAGTCGGCCGGGAGCGCCGGCCCGCTCTCCGCCTGCCGCCAACCGACCATCACGCGAATATTTCGGCTCTGGCTCTCAGACAGCGGCACATAACCCTGTTCCGCCACAATCTGCCCGCTTTCCCAGCGCGTGGGTGGCATTACCGTCTGGAACGGCACCGTCACCTGCTCTCCAAGTACGTCGCCACTCGCGTCAAGGACACGCAATACGCGATACACATCGCCGCTGCGGGCGGGCGAAAGGATCCCAATACGCTCTGACACGTAGCTCCCCAGAGACTTGCTCCATGTCGAAGCCGCGCAAGACGCCTACTCCTGGAAACGTTACGTCAAGCGGAACGGTTGGCTGCGGCTGCTCTCGGGTGAGCAGCAGAATCGACTCTCCGTATTGACGTACGTGCATGCGCGGCCGACGAGTAAGCGCCGAATCGCTTTCCAGGTCCTGGAGGACTCGCAGCGTCGGGGAGTCCGTTAGATCGAATACGTACGCGTCCTGGCGGGCTGCATCGGGGCGGAGCCCGCCAGCGTAGAGAGATGGTGGGAACTGCCATACCTCGGGACGATTGGCCAGATGAGGCACGACGCGACGCGATGCGGTGACTCGAATCCGCAGGCGGAACCTGCTCTACCGCGTCAGCCATGTCGACTTCAGTCTGAGTCATGGTGAACTTCTCGAGATCGAAGTCCCTACCGCCCGGAAAATGGCTGTGCAGCACAAAGGTCGCAACGGAGACAAGCCCGAGGGCGGCAGCTCCCACCTTGCCCAACGTCGAATGTCGCTTTCGAAGCCACGCCAGGCCGCCGGCGGTGGCCATACCCATCAGCGGCATCATCGCCCCTGCCCAGTGCCCTCCGTAGGAATCGGCGCGGTCTTGAAGAAAGAGAACGATTGCCGTTGGGACGGCGGCCAGTAGCTGTTGTGGCGCGAGCAGACTCAACCCCGCATTAGGCAATAGCAGCCATTCACCCACATCGGCAGTGCGCTCGACAGCGTAGCTCGAAAGGGTGTCCAAGGGGTCCTTCATCAGATCCTCGTAGTGCCCGGTAGCGCGATTGCCTGCTTCGCGTGAAACGCGATGCTGAAACGAGGGCATGATGACGAATGCCACCAGCACAGCCCAGACAGTGGCGAGCGCGACTAGTCCCGCGCCCAGCTTCCAGCGTGAACGATGCATCACCATCCAGCTCAATCCGAGCCCGGCGATGACGAACGCCGTCTCTTCTTCGAAGAGGAGGCAGCACACAACACCTGCTAATGCAACGCGTACACGACCGGTGAACACTCCGTACGCGGCGACAGCCGAAGGGAGCGCTGCCAGCACCACGGGGTGAAACTCCGACAGCGCGATGCGTGAAAGCGCTGGCATGGCCAGATAGCTTGCCAGTACGAGCAATGCGAGGCGGGTGTCTCGCAAGATGTGCCTGGCCCACAGGAAGACCGGAACCCCGCTAGCTCCGAGAAACACCTGCTGGAGAGCCACAAGCATCGCCGGACTTGGAAGAAGCCCGTACAAGAGCGCCAATGGCCAGAGCACCGGAGCGAAGTGCTCCGCCAGGTGATTGGTGTTTTCCATGAGCAGCGTCGTGGTCAGGCCACGTCCCTGGTTGGCGTTGTAGAGAATCTGCGCGTAGATCCCCATATCACGAGCACGTGTGTGATAGGTGACGTGCTGAAGGACTGCCAGCGTGCCGCTTAACAGCGTGTAGATAAAGCAGAGGACGAGTGCGGGCTTCAGTCCGTTTGCAAGCCAACCGGCTCGCGTGGAGCTCGGAACGGCGGGTGCGCCTGGAAGGTCAGCCGTTGCCGCCGGACTCGCGGCCACGGGCTAGTCGATGGGGCGGGGAAGCCCCGCCAGGACACATTGTTCGCCTGCAAGTAAAGCCCCGCCCATCTGCCAATGCTTGGCGGGGACGAATGTCTGTGGTCGGGGCGATAAGGACATCTAATCCGGCTCCGGCACGTCGCTCATCGGCTTCACGCCATGCTCAAATCGCGATAGACCCAGGGGTTCGATATCGATGCTCGTTCGACCGTCAACGATGAGCTCGGCGACACTGATGCCAATGGCTGGCGAGTGCTGGAAACCATGTCCGCAAAAGCCGACGGCAGCCAGCATGTTATCCAATCCCGGCATGCGATCGATGATGCCGTGCTCATCTGGAGTGAGTGGTCGTAGACCAGCCCAGGCGCTCCGAATACCCGCTTCGCCTAGAGCTGGCATGCGCTTCACGGCCTTCTGAACGGTCTCCTCGAGCCGGCCCCAATCGACCGGCGGAGCGTCGGTCAGCTCGCCTACATCCTCGGCATCGCCTGGACTCATGAGCAGTGAGCGCATCTCGCTGCGCGCGTAGAATCCCGAGCCGCGATCCTGCACCATCGGCACCGGATGATGGACGCCGTCGAAGTCATCGGTGACGAAAATATGCCGTCGCCTCGGATAGACGGGTAGCTCGATGCCCACCATACGTCCAACGGCCGCCGCCTGTGGTCCCGCGGCATCGATGACCAGGCCGGCCGAAGCGCGCCCTCGGTCGTGGCAATGGACGCTACTTGCGGCCCGTTGAGGTCCAAGCCAATGACCGTCGTCCCCTCGCAGAACTGAACGCCCAGCTGCGCGCGCACGCCGTGCGTAGGCCTGAACCACCTCGTTTACGCCCGCATATCCATCTCGCGGCCCCCACGTCGCGGCCAGCACGTCATCCACATACAGACCGGGGACAATTGCTCGGGCATCGTCAGGCGAGATCATCTGCACATCAAGGCCCATCTCGCGCTGCAACTCGATGTCCCGCGAGTATCGATCGACTTGTTCTTGCGATGTCAGGCAGTACAGATAACCGTGCTCGCGAAAGTCGCAATCGCCACCCATCTCGTCAGAGAATCGGTGAAAGAAGTCCAGACTGGCGAGCGAGAACTCGATTTCGACGCGAGTGCTGAACTGCGCGCGAATGCCCCCCGCTGCCTTGCTCGTCGTGCCCGATCCAATGGCGTCGCGCTCGAGGACCACGACGTTCTTCACGCCACGCTTCGCCAGGTGGTACGCGATGCTACAGCCAATGGCGCCTGCGCCAATAATGGCAATGTCTGCAGTAGAAGGAAGCGTAGACATAATTGAGTGATGACTGTTGAGTGATAAGTGGCGTTCAGGAGGCCAATGGCGCTCCCTACTCGCTATTGATGACTGATCACTCGTTATTCGTGAGTCGTCGTCTATGATAGCTGATGCGCGCCGCCATCCTCGCGCAGAGGCACCATGACTGAACGTTTTGTTGGACAGCCGCGCAAGCGTGTCGAAGATCGCCGATTTATCCAGGGAGACTGGTCGTTATGTCGATGACATTCGACCGTCTGACGTGCTCCACATGGCCGTGCTGCGCAGCCCATACGGCCATGCCAGGATACGCTCCATCGATATAGAAGGCGCTCGGAAGGGCGCTGGAGTAGCAGCCGTCTTCACGGCCGCCGACTTTCCTGACCTGAAGCCGCTGCCCGGCGCGCGCAAACATTCCAAACGCGGCCATCGCACCGATTCCGATCATCGCCCGAGATCGCGTGCGCTTTGTCGGCGAGATTGTTGCTATTGTCCTGGCCACAAGTCGCTATCTCGCAGAAGACGCGCTTCGCTCTATCGAGGTGGACTACGAGCCGCTACCCGCGGTCACCGATGCCGAAGCGGCACTCGATCCCGAAGCTCCCAGACTACACGATGACCTTCCCGACAACGTCTGCTATCGAGTCGTGGCTAGCGGCGGAGATGTAGAAGCCGCCTTCGCCCGAGCAGCCCACGTGGTTCATGCTCGAGCACGACATCACCGGCTTGCCCCGGTGCCCATGGAGCCGCGGAGTGGGATGGCCGAGCCCGGGTCCGAACGGCACGGTCACACTGACTCTGTCCTCGCAGGCACCCCACCGTGCCCGCGACACGATAAGCGCATGCACGGGTCTCGCCACTGAGGCGATTCGCGTCATCGCCCCTGACGTCGGCGGAGGATTCGGCTCAAAGGGCTCGGCGTACCGGGAGGACGTCCTGCTCGCCGCGGTGGCGATGCGCCTCGGTCGATCGGTCACCTGGACGGCTACGCGTATGGAGGATCTGCTCACCACTCACCACGCGCGCGACCAAGTGGACACAATCTCCGGCGCCTTCGATGACGCAGGTCATCTTCTGGCTATCCGCACACGAACCGTAAACGGGCTGGGCGCATACGCCTATGCGAATACCGGCCAGCCCATGCGTATCCGCGACTACGCCACAGGCGCATACAAAGTTCCGGCGCATCAAGCCGAGATCATCGCCGTCTACACCAATACCGCACCCCAGGGCGCGTATCGCGGTGCCGGTCGTCCCGAAGCGAGTTATCTCACCGAGCGATTGATGGATCAGGCCTCACTGGAGCTCGGTATCGACCCAGTCGAGCTGCGAAAACGGAATCTCATTCAGCCAACCGACTTTCCATGGAAGACGCCCAACGGCGCCAACTTCGACAGTGGCAACTACCCGGAGCTTTTGGACAAGGCGCTAGGAATAGCGGACTACCCGGCACTCTTGAAAGAGCGCGACGCACGTCGCGCGACCGGTGAGATTGTTGGCGTCGGCATTGCCGTCTTCATAGAAACTACCGCGAATGGCTGGGAGAGCGGCGCTGTCGAGATCCTGCCGGACGGCAGTATCGTGGGGATCACTGGCTCGCACAGCCACGGGCAGGCTCATGAGACCGTATTCGCGCAGGTCCTGGCGGATGAGCTTGGTGTACCGCCGGACCGCATCGTCATCCGCCATGGCGATACAGCGCTCATCGATAGAGCGATAGGAACGTTCGGAAGCCGCAGTGCGGTGTTGGGTGGCGGCGCGCTTGTGCAGGCCGCGACCGAGCTGAAGGACGAGCTGCGCACGCTTGCCGCGGAGCTCCTGGAGGCAGACGCAGCCGACCTCGAGATCGCGGATGGCGCCGTGCGTGTGCGTGGCACCGTGGAGCGCGCGGTGACGTACCAGCAGCTTGCCCAAGCGGCCGAACAACGCGGCGAGCAGCTCAAAGCGTCCACGATCTTCGAGCCACCGAACGACACCATCTCGTCTGGTGCGTACGTCGCGCTGGTGAGCATCGACCGAGACACCGGCCGCGTGAATCTCGAGCGTATCGTTGCCGTGGATGATTGCGGAACGATTCTCAACCCGATGATCGTGAAGGGTCAGGTCCACGGGGCGCTTGCCCAGGGGATCGGCGAGGCGATGAGCGAGCGCATGGTGTACGACGAGGACGGGCAGGTGCTCACCGCGTCGCTCCTGGATTACGCCATGCCTACGGCGCACAGCGTGCCCGAGCCGGTTCTGGGCCACATCGTCACGCCCAATCCGTCCAATCCCCTGGGCGCCAAGGGAGCCGGTGAAGCCGGAACCATCGGGGCACCACCAACGATCATGAACGCCGTGCTGGATGCGCTGCGACCACTGGGCGTTAGAGATCTGGACCTCCCCATCACCGATGAGAAGGTCTGGCAGGCGATGCACTCGGCCCAACGATGACGCACAACGCTCCAATGACGACAGAAGCGCCGCTGATCGGCCAGGACATCAAGCGCGTGGAAGATGTTCGGCTTGTCCGAGGGGCTGGCCAATTCGTGGATGACGTAAATCCAGCCGGCACAGTCCACGCCGTCTTCGTTCGCAGCCCATACGCGCATGCCAGGATACGCGCTATCGACTCTGGGACCTCGCCGGGCGATGCCTGGCGTTGTCATGGTCGCCGTGGCCAGCGACATTCCGGCCAAGCCGATTCCCGTACGCGCCACAGTGGAGGGCGCGCTGGCACTCGCCGCGCCGCTTCTCGCTTCAGATCGGGTTCGATACGTCGGTGAGCCCATCGCGGTGGTACTGGCCCAGCAGCGGGCCCAGGCGGAAGACGCCGCGCGGGCAATCGAAATTGAATTCGATCCGCTCCCGGTCGTCGCATCCGCCGAGGCTGCGATAGCCAGCGACGCGCCCAAGCTTCATGATGAACTGGACAGCAACGTCTGCTACGACATCCAGCTTCGCAGCGGTGACGTAGACGGTGCGTTCAAGCAGGCAGCAACCGTCGTGAAGGTCAAGGCAAGTCATGAGCGCATTGCCGCCTCCGCGCTGGAACCGCGCTGCCTGCTGGCCGAGCCAGACGGGTCTGGCGGCCTGACACTCTGGATATCATCGCAGGCGCCGTTTCGAGTGCGCGACACGCTGATGAGTGTTCTCGGCCTATCGAAGGATCGCATCCGAGTACTGGCACCAGACGTGGGCGGCGGATTCGGAGCCAAGGCCACCGTCTATCGCGAAGACGTGGTCCTGTGTGCGCTGGCCATGCGCCTTGGTCAACCGATCAAGTGGGTGGCAACGCGCATGGAGGACCTCGCCAACACGCACCACGCACGCGATCACACAGACGAAGCTGAAGCAGCGGTGTCGGCAGACGGTCGCGTGCTGGCTCTCCGTACGCGGACGGCCTCAGGAATTGGCGCTTACGTCCACGGTTACGGGTTGATGACGCCCTTGAAAGTGCGCGAGATGGGCACCGGACCATACGCCATCCCGGCGCAGGAGTCGCGAACAATAGCCGTCTACACCAACGCCATGCCGTGCGGTGCGTACCGTGGCGCTGGCCTACCCGAGGCAGCTTATCTGATCGAGCGACTCATGGACGCAGCCGCGCACGCGCTCCAGATCGATCCCGTCGAGATCCGACGACGCAATCTCATCCAGCCAAATGAGTTCCCGTTCGTAACTCCAGGCGGTGTCGAATATGACAGCGGCGATTTCCCCGCGATCCTGGAGAAGTCGTTCAGCTCGCAGACTATCAGTCGATGCGCGCCGAGCAAGCTCAACGGCGCGCCGCTGGCGAGCTGGTCGGTATCGCCACGAGTGTCTTTGCAGAGACCACCGGGAATGGCTGGGAGACCGCAGCGGTGCGGGTGGAACGCGACGGCGCGATCGTGGGAATTACTGGTTCGCATAGTCACGGGCAAGGACATGCCACGACATTTGCACAGATCCTGGCCGATCAGTTCGGAGTTCCGCTAGACCAGGTGCGGATTGTCCAGGGTGATTCCAGCCTTCTCGAGACTGGCATGGGCACGTTTGGCAGTCGCAGCACCGTGCTGGGCGGCGGAGCACTTGTCACGGCCTCTGACACCGTGAAAGAACGGCTCGCGCATGCCGCGGCGGAGATGCTAGAGACGCGAGCCGACGATATTGAGCTGGTTCGAGGACTGCTCCAGGTACGCGGCGCGCCCGAACGCGCGCTGACGATCGCACAGGTGGCATACCACGTCGCGGATGAGTCGGGCGCTGAAGTCCAGGAAGCTGCCACGTTCGAGCCATCTGGTGACGCGGTCTCGTCGGGCGCGTACATCGGCATGGTCAGCGTCGATCGAGACACGGGCCGTGTCTATATCGAATCGTTGACGTTGGTGGACGACTGCGGAGTCATCGTCAATCCCCGTGTGGTTCACGGACAGGTGCATGGCGCTCTAGCGCAGGGTGTGGGCGAGGCACTTCTGGAGCGCGTGATCTACGACGAAAACGGTCAATTGCTGACAGGGTCGTTTCTCGACTACGGCTTACCGACGGCCGGATTGGTTCCCGAGCCCGTACTTGGCCATCACGTCACACCGAGCCCGCTCAATCCACTGGGAGTCAAAGGCGCCGGTGAAGCCGGCACCATCGGGGCGCCTCCGACCATCGTCAACGCGGTCCTGGATGCCCTACGCCCACTGGGCGTCACCGACTTGCAGCTCCCATTGAACGACGAGCAAGATCTGGAAAGCAATCCAGGACGCCACGCGCCATGGCTGACACCGGCGCCACGGTCGAGCTTGCGAAATTCGCGACGGAGACTCGCGCTCTCGAGCTTCCCTCCGAGGTGTTGCATCAGGCGCGGCGCGCACTGGTCGACTGGCTCGGCGTGACGATTGGCGGCGCGGACGAGCCGTCCGTCGACGCGATGGCGCGCGTAGTCCTGCCAATGGCCAACGGCAACTCCGCATCCCTTATCGGCCGATCCGAGCGCACCAGTCCTCACGCGGCCGCGCTGATCAATGGTCAGGCAGCACACGTTCTGGACTTCGATGACACACTCATGTCCCCGGAGACGACGCTTCATGGCTGCGCGCCAATCTTTCCGGCCGCGCTTGCGCTGGCGGAAGCCCGTCACGCGAGTGGCCGAGATCTGCTGAAAGCGTTCGCCCTGGGCTTCGAGGTTGCCGCGAGGGTTGCCCTGGCCGCGGGCAAGCCACACTACGACGCAGGCTGGCACGTGACCGGAACTACCGGGCACTTCGGTGCCGCCACCGCCGCGACCGTCATCCTTGGGCTGTCGACAGAGCAGCTCACCCAGGCTTACGGGATCGCTGGCACGCAGGCATCCGGTCTCAAGGAGGTGTATGGCAGTAGCTCCAAGGCGCTGCACGCTGGTCGCGCCGCGTCCGACGGGCTGCTCTCCGCACTGCTGGCCGCCGAGGGTTACACGGGCGGGACCACGGTTCTGGAGGGCCGATTCGGCTTCTTGAACCTATTTAGCTCCGAGCCACGAGCCGAGCGCCTCACCGATGGATTGGGTGAGCGCTGGCTGCTGCTCGAAGACGGCTTCAAGCCGTATGCGTGCGGCTCGCTCGTGCACGCCGCGATCGACGCCGCGGTCCACATTGGCGTCTCCCAGGCGCCGGCCCCGGATGCGATTGAAAGCATTGCCGCGCGAGTGCACTGGCACGTGGCATCAACCACCGGAAAAACTGACCTCAAGAGCGGTCTAGATGGAAAATTCAGCGCAGCGCATTGTCTGGCCGTGGCGCTGGTGGATCACGCCGTGGGTCCTGCGCAGTTCACTGATCAACGTGTGTTCGATCCCACCGTCTCCGCGCTACGTCAGCGGGTAACGCTGAACGTGGACGAAGCCTGCCGCCGAGACGAGGCGACTGTAACCGTGACGCTACGCAATGGTCGAGTCCTGGAGCACACTACGGAGCACGCGAGTGGCACGCCAGAAAACCCAGTGAGTGACGACACATTGAGCGCAAAATTCCTTGGCCTGGTATCCCCGAGGTTGGGCGCAAGCCGCGCCGACAGGCTTCTTGAGACGGCGTGGAAGGCCGATGCGCTGAGCGATGTGAGCGAGCTCACTGGGCTAGCGAGGCTGAGTTGAGGAAAGGGCGGATGCATTGGCGTGGCAATGGGAGTCAGCGAATGGGACCGGCGAAGCAGGGCGGCGCATCACGCCCTACGATCAGGTCCCATAACTCCCGTAGCGGAAGCTCCTGAACCTCTTTGCCGCGAATATTAGGCGGGTAAGAAGCGCCCGTCCAGCAAATGCCCGAACGCTTCGTCGCGGTCGGTCTGACTCAGCGACTTCGAATTCCGCGAATCACCTTGCGACCACGCTGAGTAAGCGTCCAGGGAATGCTTCGGCCGCCACACAGAGGCACGGTTCCCAACCGCGGCCTGGAGTTCGCTTATGCGAAGTCTAGATCGCGTATCGCCTCCGCGGACGGCTTAGCGGTCCCGTCTTCTCGGAACAGGCCAAATGCCGCCTCGCGCGGATTGGGCTGATTGGCCGCGTCGTTCAGCATCCATTTGTATGCGCCGCTCAGACCCGCCTCACGCGCAGCCTCAAAAGTTGCCGCCTCCAGCTCCGCCGCGCGATGCGGCTCCACTTCGTGTGTGGACCAGCCAAATTCACCGAGCACGGTGGGCGTCTCGGTGCGGCGCGCGATCTCCAAAGCGATTTGCACTGAGTAATCCGGAGCGGAATCATCCGCCGCGTGGTACTGGTGGAAACTCACCACGTCCAGCGCCTGATTGGCTGACCGAGTGGCAAGAACGAGATCGTTAAAACCCACCGTGATCGGAACGGACGGATGCTCGCGCCATAATGGCGCGGCCTGCGCGTCAATCCAGTAGCCCAGCGCGTCGTCTATCAGGTCCACCAGAGCACCCCAGCGCTGTTGATGTTCAGCCTGGTCGAGATAGTGAACGACAGTAGCTCCGGGTGAAGCGGCCGTCCAGGCGCGGTACTCCGACTGAAATACGTCCACCGTGAGCAGTGCATTGATCGCCCAGTACGCCTCATCGTCCGAGAGGCGCTGAGGCAGCCAATCTGGCTTCATGGCCCGCCACGCGAGAGCGGAGTCGCGCGGGATGCTCTCACCGTACTGATGGATCACCGCGTCAGTCTGAATCGCTGGTCTGAAGGGCTGTGGATGACCGCGCTCCGCGTCAGACCCGAGCGACTTCCATTTATCGGGATCCAGCTCATCCGTCCGAGCAAATAGCGCGGTCACCAGATCGCCAATCTGCGGCTCGTTCTTGAGATCGTACCCCGCGACGACCGTCCGTCCAGCGTAGCGATGGGCGATGGCTCCAGCGATCATTGCTCGATTCCAGAGGTCCGACTCGGGAAAATCGGCGAGGGTCATTAACAGCGATAGTCCACGCCGCTCTGCAATATCGAGCACGGCATCCATGCGCCACCATTCGTCTTGCAGGATCTGCTCTGCCAGCGGCGCCTGAACGAAGAGGCGTACGCCGTCCAGCCCGATGTCCGCGGCTCTCGCCAGGTCTTGATCGATCAGCGAAGAATCGAATTGATCGGGTTTCCACATCTGCCAGGCTCGATCAGCCGGCCCCTCGTAATTGGCTCCAACGACAAATGAGGGCGCAAGCGGCAAACGCGCACGCCGCTCCAACCGCCGCGGCAGCTCATCCTGCCCGGGCTGCACCCACGGACGCCCTACCGGCAGATCACCCGAAATCCATCGAGACGCGAGCAAGCCGGCCGCCACAGCACCGCCGCCTAGCAGCAGCTTCCGCCGAGAGATCCGCCGCGTCCCCGAGCCGAGTATGCCCATACTCAGAGTCTAGTAGACCACCCGCGACGTCGTCGAAATTCCCCTAATCCTTCGGCGACACGTCCGACCCCTGCGTACTCACCGTTCGCCCACTACCCTCGTAACTCCTCAACCGCCATCCGCACTTTGTTAGAATGTCATTTGCCCTGGCGGAGTAGCTCAGTGGTAGAGCAGGGGACTCATAAGCCCTTGGTCGGGGGTTCAAATCCCTCCTCCGCCACCACGATTCTGAGATTGAAAAGGTCCACCTGAATTGCTCCAAGTGGACCTTTTCGACTGATTTGTAGCAACGGATGTAGCAATCCGGCGCAATTAGGTCCCGAAAAGGGCGTCCATGCGGTCGGCGGCGTCCTGCTGCAGAGCGGGCATGACGTGACTGTACGTGTTCATTGTCAAGCTGATCTGGCTGTGCCCGAGTGTCTCCATCACGACCCGCATTGGGACACCCTGGCCGAGCATAAAGGTGGCTGCGCAGTGTCGTAGATCATGGAAACGCTGTCGCGGCAGTCCAGCTCGCTCCAACAGAGCCTGAAATCGGTGCGTCACGGAGGAACCGTGGAGCGGCGTTCCGATGCTGGACGGGAATACCAGTCCGTGCTCGCGCCACTTCGACCCCGCCAGTAACCGCTCTTCGAGTTGGCGGACCTTGTGCATCCGTAAAGCTTCAACTGCGAAACCGCGGAAGGCGGATAGTACGACGGCTTCGCGCGGTCTTTGGCTCGACCAACTGGAATTCACCTTGAATGAATTGAAGCGCCGAGCGGACTTGCAGCGTGCCGTCTTCCAGGGCAACGGCATCCCACTTCAAGCCAAGAGCCTCGCCTTGGCGCAGGCCGATCGCCAATGCGACAGTGTGGAGGGCTTCTAGGCGTTCCGTGGCCTGAGGGCAGCTGGCCGACCAGCGCCTCGTAGACCCGGAGCGCCGCGCTCCAGCCATGCCACTGCGCATACCCGGCGGCGTCGACGGTGCCGCGCCAGAGCCAGCAGCGCTCCGTCCGCTCGACGAGGTCCCAGAAGGTCTCCGGGAGCTCCGTGGGCCGCGGCCGCGCGCGCGGCCGGTCGCCGGTGCGGCAGAGCGCTGGTGGCGCACCCGGCGCCCCTACGGGCGGTGCGGCCTAGGCGCGTGCGCCAGCGCATGTAGTGCGCGTGACACCAGCCGCGGGCGTAGGGCGGACGCTCGCAACCGGAGATGGTGCACACGCGCATGGTGCTTGGGGGACCCGCCTGAAGCAGGCGGCCATGGACGTGAACACCTCCAGCGGGTTCAGCAGCGGCTCGGCGTGGACCAGCGAGGCGGCGAGAGGAGCGCCGGGAGCATGATGCGGCAATTTTACAGCCGGATGCTCGGACCCCGACTCGTCGTTTTCTACCCGTTCGAGTAGGCGAGAACGCTCGATAAGATAGTGGCTCCCGATGTGCCAGACGGCACACTGTCGCGGCGGCGGCTGTGCTATTGTCTTGACCGACGAAGGATTAGGTTATCGTCACACGCGACTGCGCCGACCCGAGCGATCCGAACCGGCTCGACGCGGATAAGGACGGGTTGCCTGTGAGTTCAATCAGGTCCCGCGGGACCTGACTCCGGTACCCCGATGACCACCGATTGGGCTGTGCCGCGCCGGTGATGATCGTAGGTGCGAATGGGGGAAGTCGACGCTAAGCATCGCGTGTGGTACAGGAGGTACAATTCGATGACGCGCTTCCACATCGCCTCCCCCGGTTCAGTGACTCCGCGCAGGCTATGGATCGCGCTCGCCCTCTCCATCCTGATCGTCGCCGCTTCGCATCTGTCTGCTCCTCTGACTGGAGCAGGCCCCTCAGAGCAAGGTGCGCCGCCTGCCGTAACGCTGCAGCAGGTCGTCGGTGGGTTGAGCCAGCCGCTCTACGTCACCCACGCCGGCGACGGCAGCGGCCGACTCTTCGTCGTCGAGAAGGCCGGCAAGATCAAGATCGTCATCAACGGCCAGGTTCAGGCTACCCCATTCCTCGACATCGACCCGCTCGTCCACTCCGGGGGCTCCGAGCAGGGGCTGCTCGGGCTCGCCTTCCACCCAAGCTACCAAACCAACGGCCGCTTCTACGTCTTCTACACTGACGAGGCCAACCAGGACGACATCCTCTCCCGCTACCAGCGCGCCGGGGCCGACCCGACCAGGGCCGATCCGGCGAGCGGGCGGGTTCTGTTGCACATCGCAGATCCGTACAGCAACCACAACGGCGGGATGCTCGCGTTCGGCCCGGACGGCTACCTGTACGTCGGGACCGGCGACGGTGGCAGCTTCGGCGACCCCGAAAACCGCGCCCAGAGCCTGCAGGAGCTGCTCGGCAAGCTGCTGCGGCTGAACGTCGATCTGGCTGCCGATGTCGCACCGTACTACGAGATTCCGCCGTCCAACCCGTACGCCACTCGGACCGACGGGACCCGCCGCGAAATCTGGGCGTATGGTCTACGCAACCCCTGGCGCTTCAGCTTCGATCGGCAGACCGGCGACCTCTGGCTCGGCGACGTCGGCCAGGGCGCGCGCGAGGAGATCAACCGCCAGCCCGCCGGGCAGCGGGGGCGGTCAGAACTACGGCTGGCGGATCATGGAGGGCCTGAGCTGCTTCAGCCCGAGCAGCGGCTGCAATCAGAGCGGCCTGACGTTGCCGATCCAGGATTACGACCACAGTCTGGGCTGCTCGGTGACTGGCGGCTACGTCTACCGGGGCGCGGCGGTCCCGGACCTGCGAGGGCACTACATCTTCGGCGACTACTGCTCCGGACGGATCTGGTCGCTCCGCCTGCAGGACGGCAATTGGGTCCGCACCGAGCTGCTCGACACCGGCTACGCCATCAGCTCGTTCGGCGAGGACGAGGCCGGCGAGCTCTACCTCACGGATTTGAGCGGCGGGTCTGTCTATCGGTTCGTCTCGGAGCAAGCCTGCGCCGTCGAGGCAGCTGGCGGCGAGCACCGCATCAGCCGATACCGACCGGCGGGGGCGCCTGGACCCGGCCCCCTTCCGCCGCCTGCGGGACGATGTCCTCAAGCGCACCGGGGGCGGGCAGCGCTACGTCCGCCTGTACGAGACCCACAGCCCGGAGATCGTCCGGCTGATGGCGAGTGACGCGGAGCTCCGCACGGCACTCCGCGATGGGCTGCTGCTGTGGCAGGCCGATCTGTCGGCGCTGGCCGACGGACGCGGCGGCAGTGCGACGATCGACGCCGAGCAGGTGCGGGCGGCCGAGGCGGTGCTGGACCGATTAGCGGCAAAAGGCAGTCCGGGGCTACGCCGGGCGATCGAGCAGGAGCGCCGGACGCACCCGCCCGCGAGCTTCGTGGGCAAGCCGCTCGACCGGGCGCTGGACGACCTCACGCGCGGGCAAGCGGAGCGCTGAGACAGATACACCCTCGTTCCCTCCTTGGTACGAAGGAGGACACCGCTTAATCAGTGCAACGGCCTGTGCCGGTCCGCGTTCTCTTGCTCAAAGTAGTCCTGGCGCCTGAGCGCGACATACCCACAGACTATTGGGAGCCCAGCCGCGCCCCACACTATCGGGTCGTGGACGTGCCCGAACGTAAGCAGACTCATGACCGTCGTGAGCCCGAACACGGTGCTGCTACCCCACGATGAGGTCCACGCGCGGTGCAAGAATCGTGTGCGTGCCTACCTGACCCAGAACGCCCGCAACGTGCGTCGGCGGGACTTCTGCTGGGGGGCTGCACGAGTTGCACTCCTGGTGCGGGAGTCTCCTGAACGGGCATGATCTGGATCGCGAGCGCCTCTTGCACCGACGCTGGCAGGGACCCGGCGTGGCCGAGCGCCCATGAATCCCATTTCTCACATTGCTCGGCCGCCTGACGCTGATTCTTCAGCACGCGGATCGCCTCCTATTCCACACCATGCGCAACTGCTGGGCGAGACCATCGGCCGCAAGAGCCCTCTCGATGTGCCAGAGTCCTGTCGCGACCTCCTGGTCGTAGGGCTGCGTGCCGCGGTGATGGTCATCCCGATGGTGCCGGATGAGCTTGCGAAACGATCCCCTGCCCACCTCCAACGCCTCTCGCAGCGCCGCTTCGCGGGCTTCGGCGGCCTCGGCACGATGCTGCTCTTGGGCGAACGTCGCGCGCTGCCTTGCCTGCGCCCCGACGAACTCGGCCCGGCGACGCGCCAGCTCGGCCCGAAGCTCATCCCGCTCTCCTTCGGCCCGGTCCGCTCGCTCGGTCGCCTGCTGCTGTCGCTCGATACACTCAGCCAGATCGTGAGCCGTGCTGCACCACCCCCAGTCGGGAGCCGATACGAGTCGTTCCATCGCGCGCCTCGATCCGCGGCCGGCTCGTCCCGGTCGATCCGGTAGAGCCCGGCCATCACTACGCATAGGTCGCCACCAGACCCCCGCGTTACCGGGAGCCCGCCGAGGGGAACCGCCGGCGCGAGCTCCGGCCCAACCGCCAGGCGAGCAAGGGCGCGCACGGCGGCCGCGGTTTCCGGAGCCCCACCACCCGCATCGACGGCGCGGACATCGAACCGGCGTTCGTCGCCCAGGCCATTACCGCACACGCTGTCGGCCGTATCCGACGAGTTCTCGATCGAGCGGCCATTTGTAGCGACCGATGTAGCAACCCCGCTGGACTGTAGCAACACTGGGCGGACTCAAAGGTTCAAATCCGCATACCTTCAAGTACGCAGCGGACTATTTTGGACGACTACGGACACCCATCCATCGGACTCATAAGCCCTTGGTCGGGGGTTCAAATCCCTCCTCCGCCACCTCATATTTGAGTTCAAAAAGCCCTGTCCGCATTGACGCGGACAGGGCTTTTTGTTCGTTTGAGCCCAATAAATAGCCCAATCAGGCTTGGCGAGCCATTCGGATGGCTGCCTGCATGCGCTCAGCCGCGTCGGCACCTGGCCCGTCAACCGCATGGGTGTACAAGTCAGCCGTGATTGCGATCGTGCTGTGACCAAGGCACTCGGACACGGTCTTAAGGTCCACACCCGCCTTCCGCATTACGGTTGCGTGGCTGTGCCAACCAGAGAACCCAGTCAGCCCGTCTGCCTTGTAGAGTATGCGCGCCGATGCTTATTCTGGAGGTGCTTGAGTTGGTGCTGCCGAGGGTGCTGGCTTGTGTGCGTCGTAGATGATGCTGGCTGCGATGCTCGTCACGACTGAAGTCACTACGTTTTCAACGCGCGGCAGGCGATGGCGCCTTGCTTGTTACACGCCGCGGCGCGGTTTCGATCACGCCTCCGAACGTGTCGCCGAAAACCGGCGGTTGGACGATCGGGCCAGGAGCGACCAGCGCGTTCGGCAGCTCATTGCTCTCCCAGCCCTCACTGGGGTCGGTGCTCATGTGCTCGAGGGAGATCTGCGGTGCGTGGACGAACGGGATCAGCATGTCGGTCTGACCGAACGAGGTATTCAGGCCGAATACGGCAAAGTAATCCGGCACCCAGACGTCGTCCGTGTGGATGGTCAAGGTAAACCAGCCGCCGTTGATGTCGGCACGGCTGAAAGGCGCCGGGAGCTTCGTCACATAGAAGTTCGCGCGACCCTGGCCCAGATCGCCCTGAGGCGTTTTCGGCAGCAGATAGCTCAGCATGAGCCGGCCCGGTACGCCGGCCGACAGAGTGACCGGCCCCTCGGTTCCCGTGTCTTCGAGAGGGACTGCTGGACCCGGACCGCCACCCGGGAAGAAGCCGGGGTACTGCTCGGTCGCCGCGATGACGATGATCCGGAGCGCGCGGCTGTTGACCGCCCCGGGCCCCACCGGCCGAAGGGCGAGCGTGGAGACGCCTTCACTCGAGTCGGTGCTCAGCCACGTGCCGTCCGAGGGGCTCGTGAACGGACTCGCGAGATCGAGCACCGCGCCGAGAGGAACCACCAGCTCGCGTGGCAGGCGGCCGGAGATCCCCCACGCGATGACGCTCTGGGGAGCCCAGGCATCGTCCCCGCTCGCGCGAAGCCGGAGCTCGAGAAGCTCCGAGTCGAGGGCGCGATTCTCCACGTTGATGCGGTGGAGACCGGCGCGGCCGCGCGCGAAGTCGAAGTCACCGAGAGGGATCTGGAACAGGTCCTGGCCGGCGCGGCTGAACAGGAGCGCGGGAGGATCCGACGTGCCGGCGTCTTCTACGTTTCTGGTAAGAGTGGCGACGTAGAGCTCCGTGAGTCTCGGCATGAAACGTCCTCCGACTGCGCGAACCCGCTCCGACGACGTTCTGACAAACGTCGCCTGGACGGGCGGCCAGGCTTCACCACCGAACTCTCTCGAGTCCCGGCCCGACACGCGCAAGCATACACCTGGATTACCTCCGGTTCCCACGCTCGCCGGCACAGTACTCGCCGAACGCATCGCGTTCAGCGCTCGAGGGAGTTGAATGATTTGACTGCGAGGTCGAGTCACGTCCACAGATGGCGACCGCAGCGCGTGACGATCGCCGTCCAGTCATGCAAGGGATAGGCGCCGGTGGGGGTGCGGGAATCGCGTGCTACTGCGAGAATGGCGGCGATGCGCTGGCCAAGCTGCGCCCCATTCTCGATCAAATTGAATTTGGTATGGGCAAGCTCAGACGCGAGCTCGGTCGGTAACGGCGCAGTAGAGTGGGGATCCTGCGCGAAGGTCGAAGCTCGGCCAATCCAGCCTGGCCACGAGTCATTAAATATCCCTGTACGACCGCCTCAGGGCCATGCTGGAAGTGATGCTGCTGCCGATGATGGGGCGTGAGGATGCGGATCTTGTCCGCGAGTTCATGCGAGTGGTGCGTACTTGGGACGGCTTCGCGCTCCAGGTCACGATGGTGGTGTGGGTGAGCCCCAGCTACGCCGAGCTGGAGTGGAGGACGTATCGGACCTGGCGGCGAGTGCCCACGCCGGAGCGGCTCCAAGCGGCGCAGGAACGGGCGCTGCTGTCTCCGAGGTTCTTCCGCGCCTGCATGATGTGCGGCGAGCGCAACAACCGGGGCCATATGCACGACGCACGCGTTTGCCAGGGATGTGCCGAACGGCACCTCGGCGTCGTGTACTGATCTACGAGATTGATCTTTACCCGCAGCAATCACGAGCTCTCGGACTCTCTCCACCCGTCCGGGACGATAGACTCTCGTACTGACGAGTCAAGACGAAGCATTTCGTTCAGTCCAAGATCGTCTAACTGCTCGCGATCGTATTTGACTGGACCTGCCCGACATTAACTTGGCGCGCCGAGCCGATGTTCAGGCTCGGTGCGGGCGACCGCCGTCGATCCTCCAGCGCCTTCAGGTTCCGTAGCATCATGCGGTTGGCCCGGTCGAACGTCAGTACCAGGTCGTCGAACCCAGCTCTCGCCTGGGCATTCAGGAGATCTTCAGGATCGGCTCTTGGCAGCTTCAGAACCCAGTGTCAGGCTGTGAGCGTCGTGCGCTCGGTTCTTCAAGGCCGCCGCGACACCGCCGCTCACCCCGAGGGAAGCCGCGTGGCCCGCCCCCTGCACAGACGATGCCGAGGAGTATCGCGAATGCCCGTCCTAGAAGAGAACGCCTACCAACGTGGCGCTGAGCTCCGCGAGGTGGATCCGATGCTTGTCTCGTGTCACTCCGCCACGTCCGGCCGAGGCGGTCTGCTGTGGCTGGCCTAACGATGCGTCGGGCCGGCGCGCTCGTGCGACTCACGCTCGTGATGCTGGGCGCGCTCCTGGTGGGCGCGACACTCCGCGGCGATGCAGGGTTCGCGCAGGGTTCCAGCGCGCCCAGCACCGTCGGCCGCGCCGAAGCCGTCACCGCCGCGCAGGGCGCACCGCCACGCGCGCTCGACCGATCCCCGTATGCCGCGCTCCCCCAGACCGGTGGGAGCGTCTCGGATTCGGACCTTCAGTATGTCATCGCGGGTCTCGGATTGGTCGATCTGCCGGTCGTGAGCGTGCATGGGGGACCCGCCAGCGGTCCAGGCGATACCGCCACGTCGACCGTCACGGCGCGCAACGTCAACCTGTTCGGCGGTCGCGTCCGCGCGGCGAACATCCGCGTCACCGCTCGCGCCGGCCTGCTCGATGGCCAGGTCAGTGTCGATGGCGATGCGGAGATCGAGGGACTGACAGTGGACAACGTCGCGTACCCGGCACCCGCGCCCAGCGAGGCGATCCCGCTGCCCGGCATCGGGACGCTGGTCGTTCGGGAAGTCCAGGTGACCGAGCTTGGACCCGGTGCGGCCAGCGTGGCGGTGCGGGCCCTGCATGTGGTCCCCGACAGCACCAGCGGACCACTCGGCACGAGCGAGCTGCTCGTGGGCGCGGCCACCGCCGGAGCGCCAGATATTGTCCTGAGTCCACCCAGCGTCCTGGCGGCCCGACAGGTCAGCACGCTGGAGCCGTACGTCGTGATCGACTCCCATGTGCCCAGTAGCTTCTCGAATGAGAACTTCGACGATGACGACTTCGACGATGACGATTTCGAGAGCGACAATCAGACCACGGCGAGCAGTGCCGGATCGTTGCCAAGCAACGCCGGATCGTTGGCGAGCAGTGCCGGATCGTCCGGCACGCCCGGCGGCACGACCGCGAGTGGGTCGGTGGTCGTGACGGTCGTGGTGGTGGTGCAGACGCCCACATCGGAACGCTCGCCCACGGCCGCACCGGCCCGCACGCCCACGGCCGCTCCCGAGCGCACTCCAACCCGCGCACCGGAGCGCTCCCCAACGTCCGCCCCCGAGCCCACGCGCCAGCGCGGTCAGCGGTGAGGGAGCGCGATCCGCGGCTTTCAGGGGCGCTGCGAGTGCACAAACCACTCGCGGCCTTCAGCCCCCGAGCACGTGCTCGACCGGCACCACCGCAGGACCAGGGCCCCCTGTTTACGAGACTCCGGCACCCGTGGTACAACAGCCCCGGCAGCCACCCCGCGGGCGCGCGTTCTGAATTCAGCTCGCCGTAAGGAGCCTCAGGCGACCACGGTGGCAATTCCGGAGGATTGATGGCAGATAGCTTAAGGGAGGACGTGGAGCAGGCGTTGCGACCCCCATCAGGAAGCGCTGAGACAGCAACACAATGGTGAGATCTACGCGGTGCAGCCGGTCTCAAGAGACCTTGTCAAGGTCGTGTGGAGTTACGGCGGCTCGCTTCTCCCGCAGGGCCTCACCGATTGTCGAGACATTCGGCGGGAGGCTGGCTTGCCGTCCCAGCGACGAAGCTGGGACACCGATAGCGCTCGAAGTGCGACGGAATAGTCATCCCTAGCGGACTGACTGTGCCCCTGGACGAGTCGAGATCGTACGGGAAACTTGTGTTCGTTCGCCCTGGTCCCGCGGAGATGGGGTCTCGTGAAGGCTCGTGCTGTCCGCACCACCGTGTGTCGTCGATCGTGCCAAGTGACGATTCCGTAGTTCTTGCGAAACCCGATTTGCTCCACGGCGAACTGAGTCCTTCTGAGACCAGCACCTCACTCGAAGAGCCATTGTTCGGCCCAGCCACTAGGGCCCTGGTGCCAGACGATCGCTGCATCGCCGCCGGCGTCCTCGACGAGGACGCGCTTCCGCCCCGAAGGAATCGCGGCAACTTCCTCAACCGTGCTCATACCTCGCTCCGGTACCCGTGATGGCCCTGGAACGATACTCCTAGCCAGAGCGCCGGAGCGCGAAGCCGGATGGTTTCAGGGCGTCAGCGAGTGTTGACCCGTTTGTAGGGTCTTGAGGGCAGAAGTGGAGCTTACCGTCTGGGTATTCTGGCGATTGATGCCCGAGAACCCTCGATCCTCCCCGTTGGGGCTGCCGACGCCCGCCTCCAGGAGCTACTGACCGAAGAGCTCAGCTATGACCAGACGATCCAGCGCGAGGGAAATCTGAAGAGCTCGGCCCGCAAGGCTCAGGCGCGTGCGTCGCGGCGCCAGCGGGATGAGGCGACTCGCGAGTCCTGACCGTGGCCGACCAGAGAGCCCCGGAGTGGAGACACTCCGGGGCTCTCTCGTTCGAGGACCGAGAGTGAGTGGCTACTCGGGGTGCCGCTCCATCTCAGCTGCGCTCGTCGGCGGCAGCAGGACCGTGTCGATGACGTGGATCACGCCGTTGCTGGCCATGACATCGGCCATCGTGACGCTGGCGCTGGTTGATCTGCACGCCGCCGTCCATGCTCGCGCCGATCCGGAGCGGCTGCCCCTGGACGGTCCAGCGCCGACGTCAAGGGCCCACGTCGGCCGCGGTCACGCGCGCCCGGGACGACGTGGTACGTCAGCACGGCGCGGAGCTGATCCGGGTCGGCGAGCAGTGCATCGACGGTGCCGGCGGCAGCTTGGCGAACGCCTCGTCGGTCGGGCGCGAAGACGGTGAACGGGCCGCTGCCCTTGAGGGTGTCGACCAGGCCGGCGGCCTGGAGCGCGGTCGCCAGCGTGGTGAAGCTCCCGGCGGCCACGGCGGTGTCGACGATGTCCGACTGCATGGGCTGGGCCTCGACCGGGGCGCGGCCGGCCGCGGCGAGCAGGGCCGCGAGCGCGAGCGCCCGAGCGGCGGTCGACCACCCGGTGGTCGAGAGTGAACGGGTGAGTACGGTATGCATTGGGGGCCTCCAGGCTCCTGTCATCTGCCTCTCCGGTGAGCGGCGATACCCGGACGATACGGCCCGGCGCCGCCGTTTCGGCCGACGAGCTCGACAAAAGGTGGACAGAATAGGGATGCCGAACAGGCCGGCCCGCGTCGTTCAGATCACTCGCAGCGGATCCGGAGACGGGACGGGGAGCCAGCGCTTCTCACCGACGGAGTCTTCGGGTCGGCCTGAGAGTCTGAGACATTGACCTGATGCTGCCCCACGTTGACCTGTCCCGCCGAGCCGATGTTCAGGTTCGGCGCGGGCGGCCGCCGTCGATCATCCAGCGCCTTCAAATTGCGCAGCATCATCCGAATGGCCCGGTCCAGCAGCGGCATCATTTGCTCGCCGACTCAATAGTGGTGGCTCAACGAACTCCCGAACCGCACGGCCGAAATGATCGCTACGGTACCCGTTGGAGCAGGCAGTGATCTGATCGCGATCTCCCCGAACCTCGGCCCGCTGCGGGTGTGGTCGTCGCGGTAGGTCGGCAATCGCAGGCGTGATCTGCAGGGTGGGGTAGCGCTCCAGCAGCCGGCCTGCGGGTAGAACGGTCGAAGTCATAAGATCTCTGGACGGCGCAGCGAGCCCTGCCCTATCCGGCTGCCGCGGCAAGCGGTGGTCTGTCCGCACGCTCTCTGGCGATGGTCAGGCGCTTATCCGGCTTCTCCCCAGACGAGATAGCCACGACCTCCAGTTCCATCCGCCCGGCCCCGACTCGGATTGGGCCAGAATATGCCCTAGGCATACCGACCCCACCTGGAACGCATTTACCACTTCGGAGAACCGCCCGCTCAGGAGGATGCCGCCTTCGGACTTAAGCGGTCCGCTTGGCGCCTCCGGGCTAACGCTGAGCTGCAGACTTGGCGCTTCTACTCGCACCAAATCCCAACTCTCCCGCGTGGATGGAGTAATGAAGCTTAACGTCGAAGTCGCCCAGATCGCGAAGACCTGTCTGTAGTAGCTGGAAGACAATGTCCAGAAATGCACGACTAAATTGCGGAAAGGTCAAGCTCCGATCGATGCTTGCGATGCCGAGGTCGGCGAGCTCGTTGCGCGCCTGCCGCCATTGCGGGTGAATAACCTCCGAGACCCATTCACAGATCAAGTGCTGGGACGGGACAGCCTGCGGGAGCCGATCGCCCGGCGCGTCGGAAGTCTCGGACAGCGGGGCGTTCTCACGAGGCGACGGGCAGACTCTGCTAGAGATCATTTGGAGTGAATGGGCGATGTTCCTGAAGGCCCAAGCCTCTGCGAGACAGTACACGCCTTCCCGGTTCCGGGTCGGAGACAGCTCGTTGGTCGGCATCATGAAACTTGGGAAGCAGGCGCCCTAGATCAGCATGCAGCGCCTCGAGGGCTGAGACGAAAGTCGGCGCGGGCCCGAGCAAATGGTATCCGGGATGGCCGCCGAAACTTGACTCGTACCTCGTGACTTGCAGTTCCGGTCGATGCGAGCCGATCTGCGATCTCGCTCCAGACTCTCCCCTCCCCGTCTATGCTTATCAGCGCATTATTGGGCGGCAAGGTGACACCCTGAGGCTCGGAATTGGCGTGGCTCGTTATCCCGCGCACAGCAATAATGAACGTGTCGAGATAGTGGAGGACGAAGCCGGAGAATGTATCGGCCGAGTGGAAGACAGGATCGGCGCGATCTGCCACCTGGACTCGCGCCACGGCGGTGAAAACCACGTCCTGACCCAAGGGCCGATCGCAGCTTCGCAGGTTCTCTGGATTGCTTCGAAGCGGGTTTCCGTGAGCACTTTTCCGCTCCCCGAAGTGCGCGTCCAAGTCCGGATCCTTCATTCCGACCGGGTGGAAGCTCGACATATGAAAGTCTAAGCAGATGCTATCGAGCAGATCGGCTACGGCGTAAGCGGCCTCATGGGTCGCCCTATCCTGCTCTGTCATGGTGGTCATCCGACGGCGTCCTCCCTACGCGAAGAGGACCGGATTAATGGCCGGCGCAAATCCACCGGCCAAGTATTGTCCCGCGCAAATGGTTGATCCTGGCCCGTGACCGCTCCGGAACCAGGCGAATGGGGTCGGCGTTGGAGTGACTTGCATCTAGTCTGGCGCGCACCTCGTTCGGCCGGGTCCCCGGCCTGAAGTAACTGCGTCGCCCAATCGGGTTGGACATCGCAACCGGCAGAGCCCTACCATACGTCTGAAATCCATCGACTGTACGGGACCATGCCCAGGATGCGTCCCCTCATCGCCACATCGAATGGCGATGAGGGGCTCCTTCGGCTCGAGTTCACTGCGAGGCATCCGGGGTGCTGGGTTCACCGGAACCTCGCTACCGCCAAACCAATACATGACATTTAAATTCGCCCCTTCCGTTGCGCGGTTTATCGTCATTGATTCGGAGGTACAAGCGACGCGTTTCTCCGTGCGGATAGCGCTCCCGGACCCTGGAGTCTCCGAGGAGAGAAGTAGGCCCCGCCCCCGAGCCGTGCCAGCAGGCAGAACGGATGAGCATCCGATCCGTCGTGGAGTGGAAACTTCGGGTTATGGTCGATGTTGTTCCAGCCGTTGGGACCGTTTCTTCCCGTCCCGGCGAACGCCCGATGAGATCAGGCCGAATTCGCCTCGAAGGCGACATCGTCGCCCGCGCTGAGATCGATCCCGGTGTCAACATCGAAGTCGGCCTTCTGACCGTGACCCACGTATCCACGATGAGCGCCATGTTCGGTCTGGCCCGTTGCTGGAGCCCGAGGACATGTCCGACCGATGGCACGCGCTGGTCGCTCAGCACGAATAGGAGGAAGAATCCTGGCGGTGCAATCGTTCCATTATACGGTGCCCTGACCGTCAACCGATCGAATTGCCGCTGCTCGATGACAAGACCCACGTATCGCTGGTCCATGTTGTTGGTATGAGTAGTCGAGCTTTGACGGACCAGCACGACGGAACCAACATGCTCTGGGCTCGACACGGTGATGTCAAAGGCTTGGCCGTAGGAGATTTCCGACGGGGCCGCTTGGATGACCGGACGCGGTCCGCGGAGCAGGTACGGTGGGCTGAAGATCTCAAGCGTGATGTCCTCGATCTCGTTCCCGGGATTCCAGTGGCGCGTATACAGGCGCGGGCGATTGATCGGCGCCACCACCCGCCACGTTTCCGATTCAGGATCGAACAACTGTGCAGACATGACGGGATCGTGTGACTCGTCAGCTTCACCGCTGCCGGCACCGTTAACGACGAAGACGGTCCCGTCGGCGAGCAGCACCGCATCGCCCATGAACCGTCGAAAGTGCATGTTGCCACCGCGCGCTGATCGCCAGTAGCTTTCATGATGGGACTGCGCGTTGAACTCGAAGATCTCTGCGGTGTCGGTGGCCTGGTGAGTCCCCGCTTCTTCCCCTTGACCGCCAACGAGCAGGAGGCGTGCACGGTAGCCCTGATCAGGCATGAGAGGCAAAAGCACGCAACTCCCCTGGTGGGGGTAAGTGCGACCAAACGGCGAGATCGTACGGAACGACGTCGGATTCCACGTTGCGTTTTGCGGGTAGAACAGCCGAGCTTCGTTCTTCGAAAACACGAACAGTGCGCCCCCTGGCGAGCCGTCAGGGAGCACGTGGATGAACGGATACATCTCGGTGATATGCCCCGGATTGAAGCGTAGCGACTGACTGCGCGTGCCACGCCGCCAATCGAAGATCTCGTACTCATCGTTCGGAATGTTCGTGAAGGTTGGGAAGTAACGACTGGCAGCTCCACCTGCTATCAAGACGTTCCCGTTTGGTAGAGTGACGCAGGTCGGGTAGTAGCGGGCGGCGGGCATGTCCGGTGACCGAAGACCACAGACTCGGTCATCGGGTCGAAGATATGGACGTCGTGATCCGAGCCCCAGCCGACAAAGGGTGGGACGTTATTGGACTGACCGCCGACGACCAGCAGGCGCCCATCGGGCAGGAAGCAGTGCCCGCTGCAGAACGCGTTCCTGCCCATCACCTGACTCTCTGGCGTGACGGGCCCCGACTCCGGTACTCGAAAGCTGCCACTTGCCACGATTGACGTTGTCTTCTTGCGGCTCGTCATATGAGAAGAACAGCACGCGGCCACTACGTAGCAGCGCGGCATGCACGCCCGGCCACGTTGAGAGTTTTCTCTTGAAGGATGCATCGGCCCTGCTGATTCAACTCGGCGTTACCAATGGCCGGTCCTCTCGAGGAATGGCGGCCAGCGCCCCGTCCGGCACCACATGAACCGCGGCCCACCCCCCGTACAGTTGGAGCACGTCCGGGCTCGGGATCCCGCGCCGCTGGCCGCTTGCACAACGTAAACGGTAGCAGCCGAAAACTCCCGCAGGACGGTACCATCACGCGGGATGCTCGCCACCGCTGCGAGCGCCTCGCCCGGCACCAGTTCGACCGCGTCCCACCCACCGTAGTGCTGCTCGAGCACGTCCGGACTCTGGGATCCAGAACTTCGCCCCGCCGAAGATCACATAGACCGCTGGCCGGGAACTGGGCCCTCACCACAGCGCCGTCTTTGAACATGGTTCCCTCCCCGAGTGTCAAACGCCCAGCCCGGACGACTTGAGAGTGAATCGCTTCGAGCTCAGTGCACCCCGACAGCCGGTCGTTACGTCATGCGCACAGAGGCCTCCCACCAAACAACTGTCCAGGGCGCATGCAATCAGCTACGCGCGGAACGGAATCGTTTGCGTAGTCGAAGGCCCCGGCCCGCTCGCATTCGGGCATATGGCCCGCCATATCTGGTTGGTTCCTCGAAGGGCGCGTCGGCCGCTGCGAACTGCTTCGCCGCCGAGCGCTCGTCCTTAGTGGCCGCTGTCCACCGGCCGGGCCTGGAGACCATCGCTTCAGTTGCGCCCTGGCCACGTCTGGATCGGCCGCCCGGACGGCTCGTCATCATGAACGCTGAGAGCCATACTCAAGTTACCGTAAACCACGCGGCTTTGATTACTTCTCTGTGATCACCGTCGGGGGCTCGGACGATCATGTCCCATTTACCGGGAGGCGCATTGGTAAAATCGAACCGACTAGTAAGCCTAGATGAGTCAACCACGAGCACATTGGTACCGTTGATTTCCCGACCCTCGCGCCGCAACAAGACGCCTGTGCCATCAGTAAACCCGGCGCCGAAAACGGTAACAGAGCCGGTGGTATTCGTCGGGGCCCTGTTCGGGGACGATGCCGATGACGCTCAGCCCCGTCTCCGCTAGACGCTGCACCCCCAAAGCTGCCGAGACTGAACTGGCCCCGAAGTAGAACCCGGATGACGGCCACCACCAAGGTGCCCACTGTGGTCATTAATTGCTGTGCCAGACGCACCCCATCGTCGGAAATCTCCCCCCTTAGTCGAACTCTATACGTTTGCGGCGTTGTCCCAGTATCTAGGCCGCCGGCTCAACACTCTGCTATTTTCTGCAGAAAGTAACGCTTGATACTGTTCTGCTGTTAGCCCAGCAACGTCATCGCGACTCGGAAGGCTGACTAATCGGAACAGCGTGAGGCTGACCACTATAAAACAACATGATTAGAAGCAGTGCTATGAGAGCGCGTATGGAACCCTGAGGAAGGCCGAGAGCTTGCTGAGGTCGCTTAGTTTAATTATTGAAAAGCTAACTGACATCAAGAATAGCATCAACATCATCACGACCACTGTGATTACTATAATGAGACCTATCGAAACCTCTAGAGATATATTTGCTGCGTTACCTAAATATGAGAATAATCCGAACCCTGTCAATGCAAGTAGTAGTGCAGCTACAACAGCAAGTATTCCTGGAGCTACAAGATTTCTGATGTCTAACATCGGACTCTCAATCCGTCATACATGCGACTATAGCATTCAAAACGTCGCTGCCCCGAGGTTCCACTCCCTGAACGTCGGTGACTGCATGTTTACGGACACTTCGCACAGCTTCTCTAGTGAAAGGGCTCATTTTTCCGGGACCGTTCTGGTCGATAGCGGCTCGGGCGCCATTTGTATTACGCAACACGCTCCTTGATCTCCGAAGCTCCAACTAAGTCGTACCTTTCGTCGCCTAGTCGAGCGGTACTCCAGTCAACGTTAGAGAGCCCCAGGGGACGTTATTGTTCGGGTCGCAATGTCGAATGTACGGCAGAGTCGCTGGCGAAAATGTCAGGGCCATTGACCACTCTCTATGGTAGGGGCGGGGCTTAGAGGCTCACAAACCTTCGTAAACTGTGGAGATTAGATGAATCCTCTTTCGCCACCGGATAGGGCACCTGGCTACTCCATTACCAGGGGAATCTTGATGTCTCCCGTCTCTAAGGATGCGCCTGTGCGACACGGGCGAACTGGACGGCGCTATCGCCGATGCCTGACCAGAGCCCCGTTTCCCGAAAATTCGATAGCCACTGTCGTTAGTACTCATACTTCTTCCTTCAATTGCTCCCCCGATAGAGCTCACCTACGTCGGCCAATGTCAGATGCGCTCTCCCTTGTCTAGCCACCTCACGTGGAATCGGGCTGCGGCCAGGCACTGAGCTCATCGTCTCTCGCCCAGCCGAGGTCGTCGTCTCCTTGCCATTCGATGTCTGCATCTCCTGTCAACCCGTGGCCACTCCGGCAATCGGTGGCGCTGACCGCCGGGCCATAGGCCCCGCTCGGCGGTCCGGCGATCTCCTGCTCGAGCTCGCCACGTTCCCCGAGCCAGCGCAGGTGGCGCAGGTGTTCCAGGTTCTTTCGGTAGCCCCGGACGAACCTGTCCAGGCTGCCATCGAGACTCTTCGGAGCGGTCATCGTCCGCCTCCTTTTCCCGCCGCTATCGTAGGCGC
The DNA here is from genome assembly GCA_963765765.1 of uncultured Chloroflexia bacterium. Lineage (GTDB taxonomy): Bacteria > Chloroflexota > UBA6077 > UBA6077 > JACCZL01 > CAVXYC01. Next base: position 123,509 of record CAVXYC010000014.1, read on the forward strand.
GGAGTGTGGCCGTGGGCTGTGAGCATGTTCACACCCTGGGTGTGAATTGCTTCACACCGGGCGCTCGGCTGATTGGTTGCGGTAGCCGGTTGCGCGTCCGCCGCCTCGGGCCTACAATGGCCGACGTCGGATCGGTTCGACCGGAGGCGGTGGTGGACCCTGCGAGCCTGACGCGGGTGGCCCTCTTTGCTCAGCTCCCTGCCGAGGAATTGGCCGATCTGGCCGGCTCGCTCGGCCGCGGCGTTACGCTCGCGGGGAGGTCGTCTTCCTCCGCGGCGACCCGGGCACCTCCTTGTGCATCGTGGAGAGCGGGCGGATCCGACTGGGGCTCTCCTCCGCGGAGGGTAAGGAGACCGTCTTCGCGCAGCTCGGTCCGGGGGAAGTCTTCGGCGAGCTGGCCCTGCTGGATGGGCAGCCGCGCTCGGCCGACGCCGTCGCCGCCGAGGCGAGCTGCTTGCTGCTGCTCGGCCGGGAGGAGTTTCTGCGCGCGCTGGAGGCCCGCCCCGGGGCTCGCGATCCGGCTGCTCGGGGTGCTGGCGCAGCGGCTGCGGCGCGACGCCCAACTCCTCGAGGAGGCGGCCTTCCTCGACGTCCCGGGCCGCCTGGCCAGCGTGCTTCTGCGCCTGGCGGAAGCGCCCGCCCCGCCCGCGGAGGGTCCCGAGGTGCTTCCGCGGGGGCTGACGCAGACGGAGCTGGCACGGCTGGTGGGGGCGACGCGGGAGAGCGTGAGCAAGTGGCTGGGGAACTTCGAACGGCGCGGTCTGATCGGCCGGGAAGGCGGCCGGATCGCGGTACTCGAGCCGGACGAGCTCGTCCGGCAGCGCGAGCGCTGACCGAGGACGAGGGCATGACCGAGCTGCCAGTCGGCACGGTGACATTCCTGTTCAGCGACATCGAGGCCAGCGTCCGTCTCTGGGATGCCGACGCCGCGGCGATGGCGCTGGCGCTCCGGCGCCATGACGAGATCATCGAGGGCATCGTGGCGGGGCACGGCGGCGCGGTGGTCCGCCCCCGAGGCCAGGGCGACTCCCGCTTCGCGGTGTTCGCCCGAGCCGCCGACGGGGTCGCCGCGGCACTCGCCATCCAGCGGACGCTCGGGGCCGAAGCCTGGCCCACGCCGGGGTCGCTGCGGGTGCGGCTGGCCCTGCACACCGGAGTGGCCGACCTGCGCGCCGGCGATTACTACGGCTCCGCGGTCAACCGCTGCGCCCGCCTGCGCGGGGTGGCCCACGGCGGCCAGACACTGCTGTCGGAAGCGACCGCCGCGCTGGTCCGCGACGACCTCCCGGACGAGGCGAGTCTGCGCGACCTCGGGGAGCACCGACTGCGTGACCTGGAGCGCCCGGAGCGGGTGTTCCAGTTGCTGCACCCCGAGCTGCCGGCCAGATTCCCGCCCCTGGCCAGCCTCGATGCGCGACCGCACAACCTGCCGGCCGCGTCGACGGCCCTCATCGGCCGGGAGCGCGAGCTGGAGGCCGTCCGAGACGTGCTGCTCCGCGAGGACGTGCGCCTGCTGACGCTGACCGGGCCCGGCGGCGTGGGCAAGACGCGACTTGCCCTGTGCGTCGGATCCCGCGTCGTCCCGGACTTCGCCGACGGCATCTGGCTGGTCGAGCTGGCGGCGGTGGCGGACGAAGCGCTGGTCCCCCAGCTCGTGGCGTCCGCACTTGACGTTCGGCAGGAGCCTGGTCGCCCGCTGGTGGCCACGTTGCTCGATTACCTGCAGCCCGCGGCAGCTCCTGCTGGTGCTGGACAACTGCGAGCACCTCGTTGAGGCCTGCGCCGACCTCGCCGAGCAGGTCCTGCGCGCATGTCCCGACATCGCGATCCTGGCGACCAGCCGTGAGTCGCTCGGGATCGGCGCCGAAGTCGCCTGGACCGTGCCGCCGCTGGCCACGCCCAGCGCGGAGGAGCTCGGGGGCCTGGCCGATGCGGCGGCACTTGCGAAGAGCGAGGCGGTGCGACTGTTTGTCGCGCGGGCCACCGCCGTTCGGCCAGGTTACGAGGTGACCCCGTCGAATGTGCTGGCGGTGGCGCGGATCTGCCACCGGCTCGACGGGATCCCGCTGGCCATCGAGCTGGCGGCCGCCCGGATCAGCGTGCTGTCCGCTGAGCAGATCGCCGCCCGCCTGGACGATCGGTTCCGGCTGCTCACCGGTGGCAGCCGCATGGCACTCCCCCGCCATCGCACGCTGCGGGCGCTGGTCGACTGGAGCCATGATCTGCTGCGACCGGCGGAACGGGTGCTCCTGCGGCGGCTGGCGGTGTTCGCCGGCGGCTGGACACTCGACGCGGCCGAGGCGGTCAACGATTCGGACCCGGACACCCTCGACCGGCTGTCGCGGCTGGTGGACCAGTCGCTGGTGGTGGTCGACCGGGAGGGCGAGGACACGCGGTATCGCCTGCTCGACACCATCCGACAGTACGCACTCGAGCGGCTGCGAGAGGCGGGGAAGAAGCCGACAGCGTGCCGGCGGCATCGCGACTGGTTCCTGGCGCTCGCGGAGCGAGCCGAGGAGCAGATCTGGAGTGCGGAGCAGGTGGTGGCGCTGGACCGCCTGGATCGCGAGCACGACAACCTGCGGGCGGCGCTGGCCTGGTGCGACCGGGTCGGAGACGCCGAGGCCGGGCTGCGCCTGGCCGCGGCGCTCTGGCGGTTCCGGGACATCCGCGGCTATCTGGGGGAAGGACAAACCGCCCTGGAGCGGTTCCTCACAGTGACGACCGGACAATCGCCGACACGGGCCAGGGCGCTGGCCGGCGCGGGCTTCCTGTCCCAGGTGCTGGGCGACGCCGAGAGCGCCCGCGCGTTCGCCGAGGACGGCCTGTCGGCGGCGCGCGAGAGCGGCGAGCTGCCCAGCATGGCGCTGGCGATTGTCGTTATCGGCATCCTCGCCACGGGGGAAGACGAGGTCCGCCGCGTTGCCGCGCTCTGCGACGAGTGTCTGACCCGGTCACGGGAGGCAGGCTCGGCATTCGCCCAGGCCGCGGCGCTGCACTGGCTCGGCGTGCTGGCGAACGCGGACCGTGAGATCGAGCGGGCGGAGGCGCTCTTCGGGGAGAGTCTCGCGATCCTCCGCCCGACCGGCGACCGCTGGGCGGCCGCGCACCCGATCGCTGGGCTGGCCCACCTGGCACTGGCGCGCGGGGACACCGCGCGGGCGGCCGCGCTGTACCGGGAGGCCCTGCGGGCCCGCGTCGAGCTCGGCGATGCCCGCAGCATCCCGCTCTGCCTGGACGGCCTGGCCTGGGTGGCCTGCGCCGAGGGTGGATTTGAGCGGGCGGCCCACCTGCTCGGCGCCCAGGCGGCGCTCCGCGAGCGGGTCGGGGCGATCGTGCCGCCGACGGTCCGTCCCGTACACGACAGCACCATCGCGAAGATCCACGCGAGCCTCGGTGAGACGGTGTTCGCGACGCTCTGGCAGGAAGGGCGATCGATGTCGCTGGCGCAAGCCATCAGCTATGCCCTGGATGAGCCCGCACGTCCCGACGCTCGACCGGGCCTTTCGTCGGAGTAAGCGCGTGTATGGCTTCGCCGAATCGGGGGGCCATGCTTCATCGAGCCCGCTGACCTAACCCAACTGTGAGAGGCAGTTGTAGTCGTGAAGTGAAAGGATGGTCGCAGGCGGGGGTTCTCGCGCTGTGACGTGCGCCCTTGACAGGCCTATTGGATCCATTCGCGGGGCTGACGTCGGTGGGATTGGCAAGCCTGCTCACTTGCAGCGGTCGGGTGCGAGCAACCACTACTCAGCCGGTCGGGGCGCTGCCGGACCGCTACACGTGCCCCGAAAGGGGGAGACCCCCGGTCGCGATCTGTCTGTTCGTGTGCCCCAGATAACGGCACGCTGGGGAACTTGATTGGGACGGAGAGGACGCTCGCGGTCCCAGGGAGCCACGCGCCGTTCGCGGAATAGTTGCAGTCGCCAGCCCGGCGCTCACGCTCACTCCCCTCAGTAAACCTTCGCCACAGTCATCTATCACTTGACACCTCCGACGACTTTCGCCACGATGCATCGGGACATCGACTGGCTGATGGAGGGACGCCAGGCTCATCGAGCAATCATCTCTTCCAGCAATCACGGTCATATCCAGGGCGCGCGAGTGCGCGCGCGGCGAATCCAGCGAAGACGGGAAGCCTCGAACGTGTCCATGAAAGGAACGACGCATGATGCTCAAGGCCTTTCCTCATCTGGCAATAGTCGGAGCGTTGACTATCACCCTTGCTGCATGCCAGCCTCCGATGGCGCCGTCTCCTACCGCCGCGCCCAAGGCGGTGGCGCCAGCCACGACGGCGCCGGCTAAACCGGACGTCGCAGCTCCCGCGGCCAAATCGGAACCTGCCGCCGCCAAGCCGGCCGAGAGCTCGACTTCGGTCTCGGAGCAGGCGATCACGGCCGCCGGGGACAAGTACTACGAAGCGGCGAAGAAGGAAGGCAAGGTCATCATCTATGGCAACAGCCTGACTCCCGAGCTCTTCGACACAACGAAGGCAACGTTCGGTAAGCGATTCCCGGGTGTCGAGCTTCAGGGGACCGAGATGGCAGGGCGTGAGGTTCGGGAGAAGATCATCGCCGAGCAGGCCTCAAAGAATTACGTCGCGGATATTGCCTTCACGGGTTACACCACCCAGCGGGACCTCACCGAAGCGGGGCTTTTTGAACCCTACGAAACGCCCCAACTGCCACAGCTATTTCCTCAGTTCGTGGTGCCCGGCGGAGTGGTGAATCCCCGCACGGCCAGTCTTATCAGCGTAACCGTCAACACGAACCTGGTACCGCCGGACCAGGAGCCCAGGGTGTGGAACGACGTGCTCAATCCGAAGTGGAAGGGCAAATTGGCGGTGCTTGACCCGCGCGGCTCTGGCGAAGGTGGAACTATCATCGCGGGCATGGAGCTGGTCTACGGCTTCCAATGGCTCGAGAAGCTGAAGGAGCAGGATGTCTTCTTCTCCAAGGCGACCGGACCGATCTGGGCCGGCCTGGCGCGCGGTGAGTACGCTATGTACCTCACCGCGCGCCACGTGGACGCCATCGTCCAGCGGAAGTCGGGCGCGCCCGTCAAATTCATCAAGCCAAGCGATGGTGTGGGCTGGACGTACGCCAGCATGGGTAACATCAAGAACCAGCCGCACCCGAACGCCTCGCGCCTGTTCATGGAATGGACGCTCTCAGAAGAGGGCCAGGCCATTCTCGGGCAGGATGGCTTTGTGGCCGTGCGTCAGGGCGTGAAGTCGGCGGAGCCAGAGGCGAGCATGGAGGGCATAACGTTGCTCCCGCGTGATGTGACGCCCGAAGCCATCGAGAAGCTAGGCGATGACGCCGCACGGACCAAGCGCTGGGACGCGCTGTTCTTTAACTAGTCGTCACGACGACGGTTGCGCTCATCACCAAAGCCGAGCTTAGTGGCGTCCTCCTATGGGGCCACTAAGCTCGGCTTTGACGCGTGCGACGATGCAGGCTTCTTGAATCGATTTGCCGCTGGTACGCTAGTGCGCCAGCGCGTCGCGCCTACGCTGGAGAAAAGCCCGCTCAGTGGCGTTTTCTGTAAGGGCGATGGCTGCGTCATATGACTGTGCAGCCTCGGCAGTACGGCCCAGACGGAGGTAGAGATCGGCGAGTACCGAATGGTAGAGGTAGTACCCACTCAAGTTGAGCGATTCGACGAGCCGCAGCGCGTCCGTCGGGTCGCCCACTTCAGCAATGGCCACTGAGCGGTTGAGTGCCACGATCGGATTCGGCGCGAATTCCAGCAACTGATCGTAGAGCGTCACAATCTGTCGCCAGTCCGTGTCGGCCGCGGTGGGTGCGTCACTGTGTACGGCATTGATGGCCGCCTGGATCTGGTACGGCCCTGGCTGATTCCGTCTCAGGCATCGTCGAACGAGATCCTGGCCCTCGGCGATCAGCTCGCGGTCCCAGAGTGCTCTGTCCTGATCCCGTAACAACACGAGCTCCCCGGTCGAGGAGACTCGGGCACGTCGTCGAGACTCGATGAGCAGCATGAGCGCGAGCAGCCCCATAACTTCTGACTCGTCGGGCATCAATTCATAGAGAAGTCGACCTAGACGAATCGCCTCCAAGCAGACATCGTCTCGGATGAGCTGGTCCCCTGAGCTTGCGGTATACCCCTCATTGAAAATGAGATAAATGACGCCCAGGACACTCACCAGCCGCCCGGGAAGCTCCGATTCTCGGGGAACGCGATAGGGAATCCGGGCATCGCGGATCTTGCCCTTGGCCCGAACCAGTCGCTGTGCCATGGTTGTCTCAGCGACAAGAAAAGCTCGAGCGATCTCCGACGTCGTGAGCCCACCGAGAAGCTTGAGTGTGAGCGCCACTTGAGCTTCTGTCGCAAGCGCTGGGTGGCAGCAAGTGAAGACCAGCCTGAGTCGGTCGTCGCGCACGGCTCCCTCCTCGGGAAGGTCTTCATCGCCCAACATCAACGTCGCCTCGATCTGACGCCCGCCTCGCGTAGATTCCCTGCGCAGCCAATTGATGGCGCGATTGCGCGCGGTGGTGATGATCCAGCCCGCTGGGCTCCGCGGTAGACCTTCCTCGGGCCAACGTCGCAATGCCACGGTGAAGGCTTCCTGCACAGATTCCTCGGCGAGATCGATATCGTGAAACGCACTAACGAGTACGGCCACAGAGCGGCCGTACTCTTCGCGAAACACTCGCTCGATCGTCGACGGTTGGATGGCACCTTCATTAGACATCACTCATGAGAGTCTGACTGAAACGGCGTGACCTGCACGGGAACCGTTGTTGCCAGAGCAGTCTTGCGTGCCCATTCGAGTGCGTCATCAAGATTGTCAGCCTGAATGATGGACAGGCCGCCGATTTGTTCCTTGCTTTCGCTGAAGGGGCCGTCGGTAACAGGACATCGTCGCCTTGAGGCCGCACCACCGTGATTGCGTCCGAAAGATGTAGCGCACCGCCAAAGACCCAGGCACCGGCCGCGGTGAGCTCATCATGGAGCGAGTTCACGTTCTTCATGATCTCTTCCATCTCCGCCGGGCCGGGTTGAGTGGAGTTGGGCGGGTAGATGATCGTGAGAAGGTACTTTGGCATCGGGATTCTTCCTTTCGATTCTCGTGTGACTGCCTGGCGGAGACGATGTTTCTTCTCCGCACTTCGGCCGCCTTCACTTACTAAACAAATGGGGAGGCGAGAAATCGACAGGATCGCTCGCGAATCGGAAAACGGTCAGCCCTCCGCTCGTTGCGGACTGCCCGCAGCAGGAGACTTAAATACGAACCCGAGCGTCGGCTTGCCGAGAGGAGACTACGCCCCGCTAGCTCCTATTTGAGTCCACTAACTCTCTGAGGCGGTCCGCCCATTTCCAGGGCTCCACGGTGTCCAGGTGGCGACAGTAGACGTAGCAATCCTTACCGTTGTCTAGCTGCGCATTCAGGAAGTTGGCCCAGGCTTGAAGCTGCTCATCCTGGTACTCAAGCTTTCGAAGACGAGCGTAGAAAAAGCTGGCGGTGTTGCGCATCTGGGCGGGTGCTTCATCGGTTTCGGCTGCTATCCAGGCTACACCGCGCTCCCGCAAGAGGTCTTCGACTTCAGCCGTGTTCCAGGACTCGTTCCGAAATTCAATCGCCCAACGCAAACCAGGGCAAGCTGGCATCGAATCGAGAAAGTTGGCCAGAAGGTCATCGCTGCGGTCCAGATCCGCCGGGATCTGCAGTGAGACCACGCCGAGTTTGCCAATCGACTCCAGCGGCTCCAACATCGTCAAGAAACGTCTAGCGATCTCAATGGCGTTGCCCGACAACCGCTTGTATTCGGTAACGCTTCGCACCATCCTGGGCGAGACGGTGAATTCACCCGGCGTCGATGAGATCCATCTGGCTACTGTGGCTTCGGACGGGGCTCGCTGGAAGGTACCGATCGACTCCAGCGAGCTCATGCGCGTCGCGTAGTGCTCCAGATAGTCGGCTCGTTTGACTGAAGACGGATAGAAAAGTCCTTCGCCTTGCCAGTCCTTGTAATCGTAGCCGGATAGTCCGATGTGGAGCGTTGCCATGGCTGACTTTACACGCGCTCGACTGCCGCTTGCTATCTCCTAATGTTCCTGGCCCACTCCTCATTCCGGTGACACAGTGCCCCCTTCGGAGATACGAATCGGCGACCGCCCCCGTAGCGCGGTGGTCTTGCGCCCCGCGCCGGGAGACCCCGCAGCCCGAAAGCCGTCATCGCGCGCAGCATTCGTCGGGCGCGCGGGGAACAAGACCACCGCGCTACGGGGACCGGCTCGTATCCCTTGGCGCCGGTATGCAAAATGGCGCTCCCTGGGGAGCGCCACGATGCGAGCTTGAAGGGATTTGATGCCTAGCTGCCGAAACCCCACAGCTTGCCGGGAATCGGCACGCCGTCAACGTGGTGATTTTCGGCAGTGTTGGAGTCAAGATAGGTTCCGTCCTGGCGCACGCGTGTCTCTTGCTGCCTCTGCCCGCCTAGTTTGGCACCCACGCGAAGCAAGAACAGATTCGTACCACCGGTGTTGAGGTAGCGGTAATAAGCGCCCTTGGGGATCATGATACCTTCGAATTGCTTGAGCACCTTGCCCTCGCCATGCCGATCAAAGAACGTTACTTCGCCTTCCATGACGATGAACGCGTGCTCTTCGGCGCTATGCGCGTGGATTGCGTTCTCGCCACCTTCGGCGTTGACCTTCAAGCTCAGCCAGAGGCAATCTTCTTTGGCCAGGTCAATGTTCACCCGACCTTCCGACAGGTAATTGCCCTTCAGCGCGAAGGTGTAAGTATCTGGAGGAGACTGCACTTCTGTAGCCATGTTGGCTCCTTTCGAGCTGCTGCAAAGCGGATTTCCGCGGAAATTCGAAGTATCAGGCGAGCACCGGCTCGGGAACGCGGATCTTGTAGAACTTGACGGCGTTGTCTCTGACCAGCTTGGAAAGAACTGGGCGGTCAAGGTGCCCCATGTTCTTCACCAGGAATGCACGCGATTCAGGCCATTTTGAATTCGGGTGAGGGTAATCTGTGGACCACATGCAGGTGTTCTCGCCCCACCATGAGAACAGCTTGCCGCCCACCGGGTCATCGAAGAATGTAGCCGACATCTGCCGCTCGAAATATTCACTCGGAACCATGCGGATGCTGAGCGGCCGGGCGCCGGAGCCGTCAGGTCGAGTGGAGCCGAAGCGGCGGACGTAGTAGTCCCACTGCTGTAAGTAGAACGGGATCCAGCCGACCTCGCTCTCGACGACATTGACGTTCAGATTCTGATGGCGCTCCAGGACACCAGTAAAAATGATGTCAAAGAGAGTGTTGGCTGCGCCGTTAATCTTGTGATTGACCGAGCCGCGATGGGCCTCGATTGGTCCGCCACGATCACGAGCACTGTAATCGAAGCCTGTCAGGATATGCAGGTTGACCGGCATCTCCATCGCCTCGGCGGCCGACCAGAATCGCTCGTAGTGATCGGAATTCCATGGCAGATCGGGGTGCGGAACCTGCCAGATCATGGCGCCGACGAAGCCAAGCTTCTTACAACGCTCCATCTCCTGAATGGCGTGATCGATGTCATACACAGCGATCGCGGCGATACCAAAGAGTCGCTCGGGCGATGCCTGGCAATACTCAGCCAGCCAGTCGTTGTAAATTCGGAAGCACGCCTCCTGCATCGCGGCGTCTTCAAGGCTGTAGAGTCGCAGGGCGAGTGTGGGAAAGAGCACCTCGGCGCTTACGCCGTCTTCCGCCATCTCCTTCACGCGACTGGTGGGGTCCCAACCGCCGGGCCGTGCCGCCTCCATGGTCGCTGCCGAATGAGCGGCGCCCTCACGACGGCGGTCGGAAAACACGGGCGCGTTTTCACGCATCGAGGCTGGAAGCCTCGTCTTCCAGAGGTCTCCCGGCTCCGTCACGTGCGAGTCCGCGGAGATCAGCAGCTCCCGGCTTATGTCTAGAGTATTCCCTGTATCGAGCATGTCCACGATGGCCATTAGTCGACCTCCTGCTGCCGAGTGTACCGCTGACCGGAAAGGCTGGCAACTGGCGAATGGGTCTACCGGGCTCGACGACCGCCAACCGACTAGCGTCGGTTCCGATCGGCAGGTGTTGATTGACTTGGGGTTCACACGCCTCGAACGTCCGCGAACAGCTCCTCGGCGGTGGGCATGTTGGGGATGATGGATTGCTCGTGACAGGTCTTGACGAGCGCATCGATGGAGACGCGGTTCGGCTCGACACCGTAGGGCAAAGGGTCGCCACCAATGACGGTCCCCTGCCAGATCACGCGCTTATCTTCGTCCGTGACGCCGCCAGTCGCCCGAAGTTGATCCAGATAGCCGTCCTTGGCCGTGGCGAACATACGGAACAGCTCGGCAGCCAGCCACGGGTGCTCTTCAAGAAGGTCGTCTCGCACCACGACGATATGAACGATTGGGTTAATCAGCGTTCGGTGGTACCAGGCTTCTTCAGTCTCACGGACGTTCTGCACGAGAGGTTGGACATTGTCAGTGTTAGGAAGCCCTGCCGCGATCCCGGCATCCAGCTCACCAGCGATGAGCATGTCGTTCAGTTTCTTCCCTGACGGCGCCCGAGTGACCCAGGCCGGTTCGTTGTACTCGGCGACGTGCGGGTCCTCGTAGGAGACGTACTGAATAGACTCCAGGTCCACGTCGTACTCGGTCTGTAGTACCACACGCCCCCAAACTCCCGTGGTGATGGTCCACGATCCGATACCAGCACGCTTGCCGTGCAAGTCTCTACCAGTCTTGATCCCGGACCCGACGTTGCAGGAGATCACCCCGTGATGGAAGTGACGATTAAGGAAGACGGGCAAGGCGGTGATGCGCTTTCCGAACGACCGCGCCACGAGGTAGGTCGTCGGCGACATGTGACAGACGTCGTACGCCAGATCGCGGACCATCCGCGGAAACGCGTCCTGGATACGTTGTAGCTCGTCGAACTGAAGCGTCAGGCGGCTCGAGGTGATCGAGCCATCCTTTAGAGCGCGCGTCCATGGCGCATTCCCAAGGGCCGTGTTGAGCACGAGTGGTGCATTGCTCATGAGATCCGTGCCTCCGTGCCAGACTTGGAGCGCTTTCGCGCAGCTCCGAGGCAGAGAATACCATCGCGCACCTCACATCTAAGGAGTCAAGCCCTCCCCGCTGCATCCGCTCAGACAACGGCCCTTGTAGTCCGTGTAGCATCAACTCCCAAGCATGCACGATCCGGCCCCACTCCACGGCGCCTCATTAAGTTCGTCTGTAGGATCGACATCACATCTTGCCGATCACCGCTAGTTCGCAGCGCGAAGCGCCCGTCGAAGTCGATCTGTCCCCTCGAGATCCAACGTCTCATCGGTCTCGTTCAGCACCACGCCATACTCCGAGCGCGCCCTTTCCGCTGAGATGTAGCCAAGCTGCACGTCTCGCATTACCATTTCAGGGGCACGATCGAGCGCATCACCAAATCCCCCACCTCCGCCACTCTCGATGACGTAGGCATCACCCGGCTGGAGCTGGACGTTGTAGAGCTTGCCGTTGGGCGGCTGCTCGATGGAGCCGTCGGCCCGCTTGATGAAGATTCGGTTGCCGATCGCCTGTTTGCCACCTTCCAGCCCCCAGGGCAGGCACTGCGTCCGCTCGATCTGGGAGTTCACTGTCAGCGGCGCCTGGGCTTCAATGGTGCGCGTCAGCCCCAGACCGCCGCGCTGCCGACCAGCGCCGCCCGAGTCCTGTCGCAGCGCGTACTCGCGAACGACCATTGGTGATTTCATCTCGCCCGACTCAATGGGCGAGTTGTGCGTATCACCATCGTTCAGGCAGACGGTCACGTTCATGCCGTCCTCATTGTGCTTGGCGCCCCAGCCACCTCCGCCCGGTCCCACTGGACCAAAGAAGAAGCGCCCCGTACGCGGATCAACGCCGTAGCTCGTGGCGATGATGAGATCCGCGTGATGACCCGCGATGGCGCGGTCCGGAATAGCTGGAGCAAGCGCCCTAAATATCGTGTCCACCACGGTCATCGGAATCGTCATCCACATACGCATGGCGGCCGGCTTCGTGGCACTGACCACCCTTCCTGGCGGCAGGATGACGTCCACTGGTAGGAATGAGCCGTGATTGATTGGTAACCAGAGCGGCGAGGTGATGCACTTGAAGGCGACCTCGGCCGCCGAGCGCCCCGCCGTGGCCCCGGAGTTGTAGTAGCCGCCGACTTGCTCGCTCACGTCGCTCAAGTCGATGGTCATCTTCTCGCCAGCGACCTTCACGGTGACCCTGATCGGGATACGCTTACCGAAGGTAATGCCGTCATCGTCCATGAACGATTCGGCCTCGTAGACACCGTCCGGAATCGTAGCGACGCTGGCGCGGGCAAGGCGCTCGCTCTGCTCGTAGATCTTCTCAATGCTACCCAGCACCGTGTCTTTACTGAATCGGCCGAGCAGATCGAGAAAGCGCCGCTCACCCGTCTTTACAGCGGCGACCTGAGCCCTGAAATCGCCCATGGCAAGGCTAGGGAACCTGACGTTGCTCTTGATGATCTCTGTGAGCTCGGCGTCCTGCTGGCCGCGCTTGAAAACCTTGACGATCGGAAGCTGGAGACCTTCTGAGTAGATGTCCCGAGTGGCACCGCCCAGCACGCCGCCCACGTCCTGCCAGTGCGCCATGGACGACGCGTAGGCCACGATCTCTCCCTCCCAGAAGATCGGAAGCGTGAAGATCATGTGATTTAGGTGACTCCCCATGATGTAGGAGTCGTTGGTGAGCAAGATGTCGCCGGGCTCAATTCCGTCCGGTCCGTAGTGTTTCAACTTAGCCTTAATGGCGTCCGATAACCCTCGGATGAACATTGGCAGACCGAGCCCGATGGAGATGGTGTTACCGGCAGCATCGAAGAGGCCGACGGTGAAGTCCAACGCCTCGTAAATGATCATGTTGTAGGCGGTCCGCATGAGGTTGGTCTTCATCTCATCGGTAATCGCCACAACGGAATTGCGGATGATCTCCGCGGTGATGGCGTCGGCGGGAGCCTGATTAGAACGCATACTCAAGCAATCCTGCGCGCATCATAGGTGCTGCCAACCCGCGCCACCGGATACCAGCGATCTTGAAGCACGTCAGCCAAGCTCAATCACCAGGTGGCCGTACTCATTCACTGTCAGGCGATCTCCCGATGCGATGACGGTTGAAGAGGCCGATTCCTCAACCACTGCCGGTCCTTCAATCACGTTGCCCGAAAGAAGCCGCATGCGATCGAACACTGCACACGTCTCTGGCTGTGCTGAATCCTCAAGATAGATTGAACGATCTGGCCGACGAGCAATTGCGGGCGGTGTTGGTGCACCCTGCGCGATGCGTGGCAGAGGCGGTTTCTCAACCTGGCCGATTGCAGAAACTCTCAGGCTGACGATCTCGGCTGGCTCTTCAGGTGCACTATGGCTATAGCGCACCTCGTGTACTTCATCAAACGCGGCCTTGATACTCTGACGGGCATCGTCTGCATGAAGCGGTGTGCGCAACGGAACACTCACCGCGTGCTCCTGGCCGATATAGCGCATGTCCGCGGCGCGCTCGAATACCACTCGAGCAGGAGCAGTACCGGCGCTCTCTAGGGCGGCGGCTCCTTCGGTTTCAAGCTGACGGTACAGATCATCCAGCTCAGGCAGCGACACCTCAGCGAGCCGCTGCAGCCGCGTCAGCACGTAGTCGCGCCGAACGTCCGCCTGCAGCATGCCGAACGCGGAAAAGTGAGCTGGGGACGTGGGAACAACGACGCGCCGAATAGAAAGCTCCCGCGCCACAGCAACCGCATGCGGAGGACCACCGCCGCCGTATGCGATCAGCGTGAAGTCACGCGGATCGAGGCCCCGCTCAGTCGTGACAGCCCGCACCGCGTTGGCCATGGACGAGACCGCGATAGCCAGAATTCCATCAGCCGCGCGGATCACGCTCAGATCGAGAGGCGATGCGATTTCGCGCTCAATCGCTTCCGCCGCGGCGGATACATTTAGCCGCATCTCGCCGCCCAGAAAGTGCTCGGCAGAAATACGATTCAGCACTACGTCGGCATCGGTCACGGTGGGGCGAATGCCGCCACGGCCATATGACACTGGTCCCGGCTCAGCGCCGGAGCTCTTCCGGCCCAACGTGCAGCGCGCCGCCCTGATCGATCCAGGCAATGCTACCGCCGCCCATGCCCACTTCCTTGATGTCCAGCACGGGGATTCGAATCGCAAGTCCTTCGTTGTATCCACCAACGAAGTAGTCAGCAGAAAGCTCTGGCGCGCCCCGACGTACCACGCACGCCTTGGCAGTGGTGCCGCCCATGTCGAAGCAGATTGCGTTGTCCAGGTCCAGCGCTTCACAGAGCGCAATGGAGCCGACGACGCCGCCAGCGGGCCCCGACTCCATCATCTGGACACATTGCTCTCGCGCGGTCTGCAGATCGCACAATCCACCGCTGGATTGCATGATCATCAGGCTGCCGCGAAATTGATCGTCCCGCAGCCGACTGCTCGAGATTACCTAGATAGCTGCTGACCCTCGGACCAACATACGCATTGGCCGAAACAGTGGACGTACGCTCGTACTCGCGGTACTCACGCGAAAGCTCGTGCGAGGCTGTTACGAACATGTCCGGTGCAACATCAAGGATGATCTCTTTCATCTGCATCTCATGCTCAGGTGACCGATACGAATGCAGAAAGAGAATCGCCACCGATTCGACGTCGAGCTCTTTCAAGCGTAGTGCGACTCGCCGTGCCTCGGCCTGGTCCAAGGGACGCTCTACCGAACCATCGGCGAGCACTCGCTCTGGGACTTCGAAGATGAGATCCCGCGGCACGAGGGGTCGATGCTTTCGAAAAAAGAGATTGAACGACTCAGGGCGATTGATCCGGCCAATCTCGTAGACGTCGCGGAATCCTTCCGTTGTCACCAGCGCGGTACGCGCTCCTTTGCGCTCGAGTAACGCATTGATGACAACTGTCGAACCATGGACGATGGACCCGACCTCGGCAACGTTCACCGCCGCGCCCTGTATGGCGGACATGATTCCATCCACGAGGTTGGACGGAGTGCTCAGCGCCTTGCCAAGTGTTACCGAGCCGTTGGTCTCGTCGAAGGCAGAGACGTCCGTAAACGTTCCGCCAATGTCAACCGCTAATCTCATTCCAAAGTAAACTTGAAGGTCATTGGCAGCGGTGGTTTGCAAGGAACTGCCGCACCCAGCCGCCCCAGACTTCGCGAGCCGCATCCAATGCGGCAGCCCGATCACCATCCAGGATCAGTGCAGCCACTCTCAAGTCGAAATGCGCCAGGTGCGGATCCGGAGCCGGCTCAGCCAGGAGTATGAGGAGCTCTGCGTCAGCAAGCTGTCGCAGCGACTCTTCGAGCTCACCCGACGGCCGAAGGGCCGCCTGGATTTCCGTAACGAAGGCCGCCTTTGGCTCGCGCCGACTCAAAGCATCCAGGACTTGCTGGGCAGCATCGTTGATTGAATACGACATGGTCACAGAAGAAAGCACGATCGGGGACGGAGTCTACCGGGTGGCTACTCGAGCGTCAATCGAATAAACATTAATGCACGTAGTGATCGCTTCAGCGATTATTCCCGAATGCCGGAAGCGAGCGGAGCGATGCGTCCCGTGATCTCGCTCTTGCCACAGAATAGCTACAGTCCACAACGCGAGGCTGCACCGACATCGTAAGCCGCAAGGGCTTCGCTCGCTCTCAGCATTCGTGAATAATCGCTGAAGCGATCACTACGTGCATCAGGCCTATCATCTCCACAAAGCACACAGCTACCCAATGCTTCGGAACCGGAGAGGCCATCAGCGCGTCACATGGTTCAGAGGTCGTGACCAATCACAATGATTCAAGACGCTATTCGGACATTTCAGCTCAAGGCTGAAGGCCAGCCGCCGGTATCAGTCCATCTGGGCGATGCCCCATTTGGCCTGGGCAGAGACAAAACGAACGGCCTGGTTTTGCCGGATGGCAAGGTGTCTCGCCAACACGCTGAGCTGTTGCTGCGGAACGGCATGGCAGTGCTGCGCGATAGAGGAAGCAGCAACGGGACGACGGTGAACGGCGAGCGTATTCAATCAAGGGCTGAGCGGGTTCTCCGTGACGGTGATGTCCTGGGTATCGGTCCATATCGCCTGGTCTTTCAGGTAGCAGCCTCGCCTCCGCCAGCGCCTGCAACTAGCAACGCGGTCAGTCCCGCCCCCGCAGACATCGCGCCGAATGAGCGTTCGCCACGCTTTCGGCAGCTCGGTCGGCACATCACCAGGATAGCGCTGGGGGTGATCGCGACCGCAATCGTCCTGGGACTCCTCGTGGCTGGCCTGCTGTGGCTACTCTCGCCGCCCTCCGTCTCGGTTCTCATCCTTGGCACCGATGCCCGACCGGCGGAGCTCGCCGCGGGCGACCGTGGTCGGACCGACACGCTGGTGGCTTACGTGGCGGACCGCGATGCCGGTCGGAACTTGATGATCTCCATCCCACGCGATCTGTGGGTGCAGACATCGAGCACAACGGCCGGAAAAATCAACACGGCCTATCGAATTGGAGGCGCGAGCGTCGCGAGGCAAGCTGTCAGCGGCTCGCTCGGGATTCCCGTCGATCGACACCTGGTCATTGGCCTGCAGGGTGTGCGGGATGTCGTGGATGCATTGGGTGGGATCGATGTGGATGTCGAATCGGCAATCCGTGACGATAATTTTCCGACGGACGACTTCGGCACGACGGTGTTTGAGATCTCGGCCGGTCGGCATCACATGGACGGCGAGACGGCACTGCGCTTGGCACGGACGCGCTATGCGGACGACGACCTGGCGCGCGTTGGTCGACAGCAGAAAGTACTCACCGGCATCCGCAACGCCGCCACCAATCCGCTCAATGTCTGGCGACTCCCCGGAACGTTTCTGGCGCTGCAACGCACCACCGAGACGGATATCGGTCCCCGCGAGCTAGCCACCGTTGCGGCGGCGTTTATGCGATCCCCGGGCTCGCCCGAGCGATTCACGCCCGATTGGAACATGGTGCAGCCCTTCATTTCGCCGCAAGGAGAGGCAGCGCTTCGGCCCCAGCCCGCCTATCGCGATGCACTCGCTGCGCTGCTCATCGGCCCCAACGCTTCCATTGAGGTGTTGAATGCCAGCGGACGCGATGGCACGGCTCGTCGAGCGGCAGACACGCTCACAGCGCGAGGACTTCGTGTGTCAGGCGTTGGTACGGCGGAACGACCGCAAGCAGGATCAATAATCCACGTTCGGCCTGCAAATCGGCTCGCGGGACAATCGCTGGCGTCGCTCCTGGGGCTGGGGATGGATGCGGTCCGCGATGCGGGCAACCTCCCGTCCAACGTGACCATACGCGTCACACTCGGTTCGGGATACGCGGGCACCTGACACTCCTCCAATCCATTCACGTCCAACAGGACGATGTCTGGATGGTCCGCCTGCAATCGATCCAGGGCCTGTTGCCCATCAATCGCCGCCACGACCGTGTAGCCCTCGCGGCGAAGTGCGTAGGTCATCAGGTCCACGTGACCCACATCATCATCAACGAGTAGCGCCTTCATAATCCATCCTCCTGCTTGTTGGCGGGTCAGAAGCCCGACGCACCTTTGACGGTGGCTGCATCTGAATTCCAGCGGTCCGATCCCAGTGCCTCGACCGCTTTTCAATGCGGTGTCAACACGAGCAGCTTAGATGCTTCAGAAGTCACGCGAAATGCCACGGCTGGTTGATTTTTGGTTGACCCGTTGGACGTCATCCGGGGCTACCTGGGATGGGCTACACCAGTAGCACTGGCTGGGTGAGTAAGAGTAGTTCATAGGGCCTCAGCTGTCACACTATTGTGCCGACCGACGACTCATTCCGAATGACACAGTGCCCCTCTGAAATTCCGAGTCGCGACTCCCTAGGCGTCGGTATCGGGTGCGTCACGACTTAACGAAGTCCAATTCAGCGCAATCGACGCGAAAAATGCCAGACAAAACAAACGAGACGGGCCATATATGGCCCGTCTCGTTTGTATCGTGGCGCGGAAATTATCCCGTCTTCCGAGATTGCGGAGAACGGTGGAATGAATTACAAGCGCGGACTAGTCTTGAAGGCTCGCCAGGATAGAGTTCAGCGTCCTGGAGGGCCGCATCACCGACTCGGTCTTGGCTGGATCGGGTCGGTAGTAACCGCCAAGATCGGCGGGCTTGCCTTGAACGGCCAGGAGCTCGTCAGCGATGACGGACTCCTTGGCGCGCAGCTCCTTGGCGATCGGTGCAAATGCGGCCGCAAGCTCAGGGTCCTTGTCCTGCGATGCAAGCTCCTCAGCCCAGAACAGCGCCACGTAAAAGTGGCTTCCGCGGGTGTCGATCTCCCCGACTCTGCGGCCCGGCGACTTGTTCTCATCGAGGAACCTGGCGTTTGCCCGGTCCAGCGTGTCGGCAAGGATCTGGGCATGCGGATTCCCCGTAGTCTGTGCGAGATGCTCAAAGCTCGCCGCCAGGGCAAGGAACTCACCCAGGCTATCCCAGCGCAGGTGGTTCTCCGCCATGAGCTGCTCCACGTGCTTGGGCGCCGAGCCGCCAGCTCCCGTCTCGAACATGCCGCCCCCGGCGATCAGGGGGACGATCGAAAGCATCTTGGCGCTCGTGCCGACCTCCATGATTGGAAACAGGTCGGTGAGATAGTCGCGGAGCACATTGCCGGTGACCGAGATGGTGTCTTCGCCTCTGCGAATACGCTCCAGGCTGAACCGGATGGCGTCTTCTGGCGCCATGATCTCGATCTGCAGTCCGGATGTGTCGTGCTCGGGAAGATATTCAAGCACCTTGGCTTTGATGTTGGCATCGTGCGGGCGGGTTTCGTCGAGCCAGAAGACCGCCGGGGCGCCGCTCAGGCGAGCTCTAGTCACCGCGAGCTTGACCCAGTCGCGAATCGGCACGTCCTTGGTCTGGCACATCCGCCAGATGTCACCCTCGCCAACGGCATGCTCGAAGACTATGTTGCCGTCCTGATCAACGACTCGGACCGTGCCCGGATTCGCGATCTCGAAAGTCTTATCGTGGCTCCCATATTCTTCTGCTGCCTGAGCCATGAGACCCACGTTCGGGACCGTTCCCATCGTCTTCGGGTCATACGCGCCGTTGGCGCGGCAGTCATCTATGACCACCTGATAGATGCCCGCGTAGCTGCTGTCCGGAATGATGGCCAGCGTATCGACTTCGTTGCCGTCCCGATCCCACATGCGACCCGAGTTGCGAATCATGGCCGGCATGGATGCGTCGATGATCACGTCGCTGGAGACGTGCAAGCCGGTGATTCCATTGCTGGAATCGACCATGGCCAGTCCCGGACCTTTCGAGAGCTCCTCGCGCACGTCAGCTTCCACCCCGGAACGCTGGTCCGCTGGCAGCTTTTGCGCCGCCTGGAGAATGGCTCCTAAGCCTTCATCCGGGTCGCCACCAACCGCGGCCAGCGCATCTCCGTAGTCCGCGAAAAGCCCGGGAAAATAGGCCTGCACCGCATGGCCGAAGATGATCGGGTCTGATACCCGCATCATCGTCGCCTTGACTTGCAGCGAAAAGAGCACGCCCTCATTCCTGGCGCGATCGATCTGCCCGTTGAGGAATTCTCGAAGTGCGGCAGCGCTCATCACGCTGGCATCCACGATCTCGCCGGCCAGTACCGGCACTGACTCCCGTAACACCGTGGTTGAGCCATCATTTCCAACGAGCTCGATCCGCAGGGTGCCGTCCGTGGCCATGACCGCGGACTTCTCCGTTGACCGGAAGTTGCCCCGCGACATGGTTGCCACATTAGTGCGGGAATCCTTGGTCCACGCACCCATGGAATGCGGGTGTTTCCTGGCGTACTGCTTGATTGAGGCGGGAGCGCGACGGTCCGAGTTGCCCTCGCGCAGAACGGGGTTCACCGCGCTGCCGAGGACGCGGCCGTAGCGCGCCCGGATCGGCCTTCTCTTCATCAGTCTTGGGAGAGTCCGGGAAATCGGGCAGCGCGTATCCCTGCTGCTGGAGCTCGGCGATCGCTTCCTTTAGCTGTGAGATGGAGGCGCTGATATTCGGAAGCTTGATGATGTTGGCTTCGGGCCGCATGTGTCAGCGTCCCCCAGCTCGGATAGCGCATCGCCGATCCGCTGCTCCGGTTTGAGATATTCAGCGAAGTTCGCGATGATCCGGCCCGCCAGCGAGATGTCCCGAGTGTCCACAGACACTCCCGCCTTGGCAGCGTACGCGGAGATGATGGGCAGAAACGAGTACGTCGCGAGAAGGGGCGCTTCGTCCGTGTAGGTGTAGATGATCGTGGAGTCAGTCACCGCGGCCAATCCTCTCATCTGCCCTTGCGGACACCGTCGTCCTCGTCTTCCCTGCCATAGTTGAACCCAGCTTTCCGGTTTGTATGAGTTCCTCAGTTCTTCGCGAGAATGAGCGAACGTGAAGGATATTACTGTAGCAGGCTGGTGAAGGTCTCCATTCGGATAACCGCCCGCGAGTCCCGCATTGACACCTGCGCGTTCTGTGCAAGGAGTCAGATGCGCGACCCAATCCATGCGGACAGCGGGCGTGGATGCCGAAACGAGCATCGTGAAGCAAGCGGCGAGCCAACGTTCAGCACAGCATTCCGCCGGTATGCGAACATAGGCGTTTGGTACGATGCCGAGCGAGCATCTCTTCCAGATCGGCAGTAGGGCACGGCCAGACTTCCGGCCGCTCAATTCTTCATTATTCTGAGAGGACCTCAACATGGCTGGACGGAAAAAAGTAACGATCGTCGGCGGGGGCCAGACCGGTGGCATCATGGCCTACCACCTGGCGGCGAAGAACATCTGCGACATCGTCATCAAAGACGTCGCGGAGTTTGCCCAGCACCACGGCAAGGCGCTCGACATCATGCAGGGTGGCTCCTTTGGGAGCTACGAGACGAAGATCACCGCGACCGATGACTGGGATGCCACGGCAGACTCAGACGTGGTGGTCATCACTTCTGGAGCGCCACGCAAACCGGGCATGACGCGCGAGGATCTGCTGAAGAGCAACGCGGATGTTGTGGGCGATTATGCCGCCAAGAATGCCGCGAATCTCAGCCCGAACGCGGTCATCATCGTGTTCGCTAATCCGATGGACGTGATGTGCCACGCGGCGGCACGCGCCACGGGTTTCCCGCGCGAGCGAATCATTGGCCAGGGCGGCATGTTGGATAGCTCACGCTTCCGCACATTCATCGCCATGGAGCTAGGCGTGGCCCCTCGCGACGTTCATGCGTACGTCCTGGGCGGACACACGGATGCCACCATGGTGCCCATCGTCAGCCAGGCGCGTGTCGGAGGCATGCCGCTTACCAGCCTCCTATCAGCGGAGCGCATCGACGCGATCGTCAAGCGAACCATGAACGGTGGCGCCGAGCTGGTAGAGCTCTACAAGACTGGCTCAGCCTTCCTCGGCCCGTCCGTTGGTACCATGGCTATGGTGGAATCAATCCTGCTGGACGAGAAGCGACTGATGCCGTGCGCGGTACTGCTGAATGGCGAGTACGGCGTGAAGGATACCTTCTGCGGCACGATGATCAAGATTGGCTCAGGCGGCGCCGAGGAAATCTTTGAGTGCGAGGTCTCAGACGACGAGAAGGCCAAGATCGTCGCCGCGGCCAAGGGCACGGCCGAGCTAGCTGCCATTATTTGAGCCTTTGCGGGGTGAGGAATTAAGACCCCCACCCCGTCCCTCCAGGCCAGCCGGGATTTTCACGGCCTGCATTTATCATTCCTCAGTCATTCCCCACACCAGTGACACTGTCATCCTGAGGAACGAAGGATCTGGACGGACATCACCACCGCAGTCAGGAAAGATCGAGCACAGGAGGTCCACGCCTCGTTGTGGGCTATGTCCGGTCAGATCCTTCGTTCCTCAGGATGACAGTGTCGCTGGTGTCGGGAATTGACGTCGGTGAGTAATTCGGCCTAGCTCGTTCCGCCGCTACGCTTTTCAGTAGAGACACTCATGGCAATCGGTCAGATCGAAACAGCGCGCTCCAAGGCCCAACCTGGGGCGCTGGAGTTCGGACGATTTGCCCCGGCTTCTCTCGTGCGGCGCGTTCCGCTCTGGCCCGTCATTATCCTCGCCATCGCAGCAGGCTTCCGATACTGGAACCTTCTCGGCCTGCCGCTCTTCGTCGATGAATCGCTCTGGCTGCGTTGGGCGACTAATCCCTACGAATATCTGCCACGCGGCGCCGGCCCGCTCCAGGTGCTTCGGGTCTCGCTGATCGGCGATGTCAACCCGCCACTGCTCCACTGGGTTCTGCTCGCAGTCCTGCCCTGGAGCGATCAACCAATTCTGGCGGCCCGGTCAGTCGCGGCTACGTTCGGGGTACTGGCAACGCTCGGAACGTACCTACTTGGCACGGAGCTTTTCGGCCGCAAAGTTGGCATCGTCGCCGGGCTGGTTCACGCGATCCTGCCGCTGGCGGTCTTTTTCGATCGCATCATTCACTATGACGCCCTCACGGCGGCCTGCGTGGTCTACACCGCCTGGCTGTCTGCCCGGCTGGCGCGACGCCCTTCCCTGTCCGCCGCGGTCATATTAGGGATCGTGCTCGCCTCCGCAATAATCGCCAACCCTCGTGGCGCAACGATCCTGCCCGCCCCGGCCCTGGCCGTTCTTCTTCTTCGCGGCCGAACGCCATTGCGCCGTTATCTTCCATCGGTTGGCGTGGTTTATGTCGTGACCGCGCTTCTAGCACCTTTGAGCTTCGTTGGCGTTCCGCTGGAAGGAATCGCTGACAAGATACTTCCGTTTGCGCTTGCGCCCGGCGAAGTTATGGAATCGCCCACCGCGCTCTGGGACAGAAACATTGCCCGCATCATCACCTGGATCGATGTGTACATAGGGCTGGACCTGCTGAAATTGGCGGGCTTGGGCGCGACCGTGATGCTCATCCGGCGGCCCGGCGCTGGCCTGTATGTTCTCCTACTCTGGCTCGGACTTGTCTTGCCGTTCATCGTGGGCGGGCGGCTGATCTTCAGCCGCTACCTCGCCGTTTCCGCATTCCCACCATCCATCGCTATCGCTGCGCTGGTCGTGGCCATGGCTTGGATTCCGGGTGCCATAGCACGACGTATGAACCTTCGACCGAAGCGACCGGCGGCCATCGTCGGAGCGATCCTAGGGGCGGTACTTCTTGTGGTGGCGATTGCACCTGCCATCCAGGCTTCCTCAAGCATGGTCTTGAATCCCTTGCGGGCCCACCTTCCTGAGTCCGACTGGGCCCAGTATCAATCCGGGTGGTACTCAGGTGTAGGCGTACCGGATGCCGCAGAGTTTCTCATCGGCGCCAGTCGCTCCGCACCGATTATTGTCTTGCGAGAGGACGGAATGCCCGGCTCGGGCGTTCACTTCTATTCCTATCACATGCCGAATCTCAGGCACGTGATAGAGCCGGGCCTGGCGTTCAATCGCGATAACTCAATCCAACGAGTCCGCCGCTGGCTGGATGAATCACCCAACGTCTATTTCGTCGCGACCGAGGACCTGTCCGGCCAGCAGCCTAGCCGATCACGCCGACTCGACGAAGCCCTTCGAAGCTTCCCTGATCTGCAGAGGGTAGCGAAGTTCCCGTCACCGGATGAGAAAAGCCAAGTATCTGTCTTCAAGGTCGAGCCGAGAGCGCGGGGATGAATCGTCTGACACCGCAATGGGACTAGCGTAGCTCGGAAACGGTCACTTGTCTGGCTGCCTGCGAACCAGGTGCATGTAGTGAGTGCTTCAGCGCTTTTTCACGACCGCTGCTAGCGAGCGCAGCGATGCGACGAGCGACATCAGGGCCACACCGTCCGTCTGGGCGGTCGCGGGCCGCGTCGCTCGCTTGTCGCCATCGCCAAAAAAGCGCTGAAGCACTCACTACGAGCCTCGCGGTGTCCGCCCCTGAGCCGTGCTCGAAGAGGATGACAAATCTCAGAGCGGTCTGAACCCCAATCCTTCGGCAGCTTCCACGCTGATGAAACATATGTCCGGCGCCGTAGCCGCGTACTGCGGATGGCTAGGTGGGACGTACCGTAACCCGCCCACGCCGACAGCCTTCACAGGATGACTCTCGGGACAGTTCTGCCGATCCAACGGCGGCACGCGTGCATCGGCGGCGGCGCCAGAAGGCGACGGAGGCCCTCCTGATGAGATTGGCAGCGGGCTCACACGGATCTCCACGGCTGTCACCGGCGAGAGAAACTCGGCCGCGATCCAACCGGCCGCCCCAGATTCTGTTCGGACTTCACGCCACGTGGTGCCGCTGACATCGCGACCGGGGTCAACGAGGTCTACAAGCGTTCCTTCTGGCACAAGCTCAATTCGTTCGCCCTGGACGTTGGGCTCCGCACGTAGGTTGGCGCCGGCCCCACCCGTGTTGCCGACTCGAAGTCGCTGGAGCGGAGGCGGACCAGTCTCTTCAGCGGGAGGAGGAGCTGGACTTGCAGCGGCAGAAGGTGATGGTGCCGGGGAGCTTGCCACCAACACTGTCGCGCTGGGGGATGGAGCAACCTGCGCCTGAGGAGACGGGGGTGGCGCACTGGGCGTCACAGTGGATGCCCCACCGCACGCGGTGAGCAAGAATGATGCGACGGCAATTTGAGCGGCGCGCGCGACGCGGCCCGAAAGGCGGACTACGACGAGATTCCTCCGCCGGCGAGGCTCACGGGCCAGGACACTGACAAGCTCAGCCACCATCTCGTATCGACCGAATGAGGGCATGAAGTACACGCCATCAGCATGGTGCTGGGCGGCGGACAGAAACTCCTGCGCCTGTAGGATGCCTTCCTGAATGCCGCGCTCGCCGGCCAATCGCATACGCTCGCGAACTGCATCCGGAATGGTCACGCCAGGAAGCTCGTTATGCAAAAACTCAGTGTGCTTGTGGCTCTGGAGCGGCATGACACCCAGGATGAATGGAATCGGAATCTTCCCCACGCGATTCAGAAAGTCCATGAGCTGATCCATATCGTAGAGTGGCTGCGACATGGCGAAATTAGCTCCGGCTTCGATTTTCTGATGAAAGCGGTCGAGCTCGAGCTCAAGATCTTCAGCAATGGGATTCACCGCGCAGGCGATCTGGAACGTGGACGGCTGCCCAATAGAATTGCCGGCCCAGTCAACACCCTGATTGAGCTGCTTCAAGACCTTCACCAGGCCGATCGAATCCACGTCCCAAACGCCTGTGGCGTTGGGATACTGCCCCATGCGCGGCGGATCACCGGTGAGGGCAAGGATGTGTCGAATACCGAGCGCGTGAGCTCCAAGGAGCTCGGATTGCAACGCCATGAGATTACGATCGCGCGTGGTGAAATGGATGATCGTTTCCAACCCCACGCGGCTCTGGATAAGTAGTGCCAGAGCGATGCAGCTCATCCGCACGCGCGCCATGGGGCTATCGCCGATGTTGATGCAGTCCACGCCAACGTCGCGCAAAAGCGCAGCGCCCTCCAGAATCTTGGTGGGATTGAGCCCCTTCGGCGGATCCAGCTCCACGCTGACGACAAACTCACCGCGGGCCAGCTTGCGCGACCAGTTGGTGGGAGCCTCGGCCTCTTCCTCTTCCCACGAGAAATCAGCTGGCGTGATAATCATCGGCTTGAGCGGTTTGGCCGTTTGCCGCGGCGCCGCGGACCCCATGGACGTCCGCATCGCGGCGATGTGAGCCGGTGTGGTGCCACAGCAACCGCCAATGACGCTGACACCCGCCTCAACGAATCGCGTGGCGTAATCGCCAAAGTATTCAGGCGTGGAGAAGTAGAAGAATCTACCGTCGCGCCGGGCTGGGAAGCCCGCGTTCGGCTGAACCACCAGCTTTACGTGCTCAGCAGCGTCCATCTGCTGGATGACGTCGAGCGCCAGATGCGGGCCGACTCCGCAGTTCACGCCCACCGCCGCGACACCCAGGTCGGCCAGCGCACGCACGACTTCAGGCGGCGACTCGCCGTTGAGCGTGCGACAATCATCGGTAAATGTCATCTCGGCGATGATTGGCAGCGTGCTGGCCTGCTGTGCCGCCAGGATTGCCTCGCGCAGCTCATTGAGCGCCGAAAACGTCTCGAGGATAAGAAGGTCGGCGCCCGCTTCGAGGAGCGCATCAATCTGCTCCCGAAACGCCGTGCGCGCGTCGCGCAGGGTGACCTGGCCAACGGGGCCGAGATCTTGACCAACGGGCCCCACAGAACCGGCCAGGAACACCGGCAGGCCCGACTCTTCACGCGCCTCGCGAGCGATCTTGACGGCTCGGAAATTGATATCGCGGACCTTGTCTTCCAAGCCGTACTGAGCAAGCTTGTAGCGATTAGCACCGTACGTGTTCGTCTGAACAATCTCGGCGCCAGCCTGGATGTAATCGCGGTGAATCCGCTGAACCAGGTCGGGCTCACTGAGGCACAACTCATCGAAGCAGCGCTGATATGGGATACCGTGAGAATAGAGGGCAGTACCCATCGCGCCATCGCAGAGGACCGAGCCCTTCTGAATACGTTCTATTACGGGATTGATCATGGTGGGAATAACCTGGCGAGCCGTGCGCTACAGCAGAGAAAAAGAGCTGGCGACTTTGACTGCCACCCGCTTATAGCATACTGAGGTAATGTCCCCAAGGTGCTGGCACGGCCGGTGAACAGATGTGGCATCAGATTGGAGTCCGAGACTGAGCTGGTATACATCCGAACCGTGAGCAGACATCGTTTAACGCGCTTCTACGCTCAGCATCCAGACGCCACGATCCTGGCGATCTTGCTAACGATAGGCGCGCTCATTCGTCTTGCATTCCTGTTCCGATCACCAGTCTTCTACGTGGGCAGTGATAGTCAGACTTATCTGCTGCCAGCCTACGAGCTACTCCGCGAAGGCGATTGGGATCTGGGCAATCGCCGCCCGCCGCTTTACTCTCTATTCCTTGCGGCTGTCATGGCGCTCTTTGGCGAAGACACCCGAGCGATCAGCTTTGTTCAACATCTACTTGGACTGGCGACCATCCCGGCAGCCTATGCCGTCGGCCGAATGGCATCGAACCGGGCTGTCGGAGCAATCGCCGGAGCGAGCGTGGCGCTGTCAGGTCCACTATTGGTTTACGAGCATTATGTAATGTCTGAAGCGTTGTTCACGCTCATCGTGACACTCAGCGCACTCGCTTGCTTCCGGTTGCGGAGCAATGCCACCGCGATGGCAGCAGTGATCTGCGGCGTCATGATTGGCCTGGGATGGCTCACGCGACCGGCCGGTCTGTTACTGCTCCCGATGATTCCCCTGGCGCTGGTAGGTCAGGTTCCATTCCGCAAACTCATGGGGCTTAGTTTGGTCTCACTTGGCGGACTCGCGCTCGTTGCTGTGCCGTGGATGATCACGCTCATGGCTCTTTATGGCTCGCCTTCAGTGACCGGAATTGGCAACAACTTGATGTGGCGAGTGACCCGCAACGACGTGGTCTTAATTGG
The DNA here is from genome assembly GCA_963765765.1 of uncultured Chloroflexia bacterium. Classification (GTDB taxonomy): domain Bacteria; phylum Chloroflexota; class UBA6077; order UBA6077; family JACCZL01; genus CAVXYC01. The sequence continues at coordinate 150,968 of CAVXYC010000014.1, forward strand.
TCCTCGCGATAATTTTCAGTCGAGCGAAAACGATCCGCAAGCAGCCGCCAAGCGATACGCGCTCGGCCAGGCAGCCAGGAAAGAGCTGCCGGACGACATAGCCGACGGGCTGGAGCGACGGTTTGGGCTTACCGATCAGCAGTCAGACCGCGTGCTGGCGGATGTCGGCGTTGTCCATCATCGCGGCAAAACCCATGCTGTACCTGCGAACCACAGCGGAGATCACGGCAGATCTGTTCGTAGGAACCGAGCAGTATCTCGGCGGCCAGGGGAAAGAGGGCGGCGTGGATCGCTTCTCGAATCCACAGGAGAAGTACCAGAGCTGGTGGAATGAGAAGGTCCGCCATATTCCCCAGCCGCCACTCGCAACCGAAGCAGCCGAGTTCGGGCACGCCCGCACGATTGCCGGATTCCTACAGCCGTACAAGCTCGCCACACCTCTCGCTGTTCTGGGATTGATCGCGCTTATCGCCGGTATTGTGGCTCGACAATATCGCGGCGCCCTGATCCTGGGTATTGCGATTTTGGCTGGTCTGCTTGGCGCCGCGGCGCTGTCTGGCGCCACGCCGCGCTTTCGTTATCCGTACGACCCAATGATCTGGACGTTGGCAGGAATGGGCGCCGTCGTGGTCGTGGATCTACTTAGGCGTCTGGCGAGCTTGCGCTTTTCGACGCGTAGGGCCGCCTCGGGCAATATTCCCGCTTCGTAGAACGCAGTTGCGCGAAGCGCCTTGGAGTGCGGCGTATAGGAGCACCGCTTTGGATGAGACCCCAAATCTCGTGCAAATGTCGCGAGAAGTGAAAGCGGCGCTCCCGCACGCCGCACTCCAAGGCGCTACGGGGCTTCAGCCAACCAGTCGATGACCGCAGCGGCGGTCCAGGACTGTCTTCTGGATCCCAACGGCGCGCCGGAGAACGGGTGAAAGTACTCGGCACACTCGGCTCCCGGCTGACTCAGGAGCCGCAGGTTCGCCGTGCGCAGCGCATTGGCGGCGGCCTCGCTGCCGTTGCGGCGCAGTCCCCACCACAGCAGATAGTTTGCAACGGGCCAGGATGGACCGCGCCAATATGTTGATTCTCGAAATCCGACGGTTCCGGGCGCCGTGCTGGGAACGACTGGCAGTGAAAGCTCTCCATTGCCGGTAAAGTCAGTCGACTCCAGCCTCGCGACGGCGCGCCGATACATATCAGCATCGCCGTTTGGCAGCAGCAACGGCGCCAGGCCTGCCCAGGTCACCACGGGGATCGGTTCACCGGTCAAGTAGTCCTGGTCAAGCGCCAACGAGCTGGAGGCGTCCCATGTGCTCTGTACACCAGCTGAGAATTTTCCGGCCAGACCGCGCAGCTCTGAAACGATCGTGCCGTCCAGGCCGAGTGTCTCGTAGACATCTGCGAGCGCGGCGTTGGCGACCGCGAAAATCGCACTGAAGAGCGCGTCCTTCACGAGGAACGGGTGACGTGCATGCGCCACTTCGTCATCGTAGCCACTGCTCTCCAGTGACTGAACGAGCCAGACGTAGCAGTCGTACTCTGAATTGCTCGGGCGCTGACTCGGATCGGCCACGTGCGCCAGGTCACGGCGAGTGTATGGATGGACGTTACCCACCGCAACGCGTGCGAGCGGCGCGTCCCACCGCGGCGAGTTGTCCGTGCCGCTCTCCCACGGATGATAGATCGTAATGAGACCACGCCGATCAGGATCGCGATGCTCGGCGAGATAACGGTGCCATTGGAGAAAGCGGTCGGCGAGGCGTGCGATCTGGGCACGCCGACGCGGCTCCTCGCCACTCAGCTCGAGGATACGCGCAAGTGCTAGGGCATGGACGGGCGGCTGGATGATCCCGCTCGTTAAGGGATTGTTGGGCGCGCACGACGAGCGTCCTGGACAATTCCAGCGCGCCGCGTCCGGAAAGTAGGCATCGGCCTGGACCTCGGGGTTGTATGCGATGTGAGGGATGCGACCATCGGTCCACTGCGCTCGAAGCAGCGAGCTCAGCTCCGTCAATGCACGATCCACGTCGATGCGCGCCAACCCGATGGCGATGAACGCGCTATCCCAGCTCCACTGGTGCGGGTAGAGCCGGGGCGCCGGCCGCGTCCAGGCGCCAAGATCGTTCTCACGAAGGACGCCGACCGCCTCATCCCAGAGGTCAGCGTGAAGGTCCGTCACCACGCTCACGTGATCCTCGCAATTCCGCGGATGACGCGTAGCAGCGACTCGGCGCCCACGCCAATAAGAATCGAAGTCAGCGTGAGCAATGGCATGTAATAACGGGCCCAATCAAGACCAAGGTTCCAGGCCAGCCCAACCGTTGTCACCGCGCAACAGAGCAGCATAAAGCCATCGGGCCCCAACGTCTCCTGCTCACTTCGACGGCGCACTAGCCGATAACCGAGCGTCGCCAATCCCAGCACCACGAGCGGCAGGTCCAGGGGCGCGTTGAAGCGCTTGTTCAGGGTGGCAAGCTCGACCAGTGTTCGCTCAGCCACCAGGGGCAGCCGCGCGGCTAGTCCGGGCGGGACGGCTTCATTTTCACTCAGCGCCGCCTGACCGAACATTTCCTGCGTGCGAAAGGCGAACATCTGTTGAAGGCGATCCGCGGGATTGGGATAGAGGAACGGGTTCATCGCTACCATGATTACCATCGAGGCAATGACGGCGAGCATGGACCAACGCCACGCCACGGCAGAGACGAGCGATCGGCGGGGCAGCCAGAGGATGAGGGCTAGCATGGCGTAGGCAAGGATCGTCGCGGCCAGTAGCACGGCGGTAAGTTTGACGGAGATGGTGAGCCCTGCCATGACCCCACAACCCAGCCCGAGCCAGAGACCTCGACGACCGGGCACCGCTCGCGCCGCCAGCAGAGCGAGCAACAGCGTCGCCAGCGTTCCGAAAAACAAAGGTGCTTCAGCATGGGCACGCGGAAGAAGCGTGAGCATGGTGGGGTTCCAGATAGCGATACACGCCGCCACCACCCCGGCCACGGGCCCGGCAAGCACGCGACCGATGACGTAGAGCAAGCCGGCCGCAAGTGTCGAAAGCAGGATCATTGGCGCACGGGCGGCCTGGAGCTGGGCATTGCTGGGACGGTCGATCCGTCGCTCTTCCGCCAACTTGCGCTCATCGCGATAAGTCTCACGCTCGAGATATCGGCCGCGTGTCGCCGGATTGACTTCCGCCTCGCGGTGGTGAATATCCAGCGGTGGTGGCGCCACCCCTGCAAATCGAATTCCTGCGCCAAGAATGAATCGGGAGAGCATGGGCTGCGTGAGGGTGTAGTAGTTCGGCGCCCAATTTGGGCCACTGAGCTCATGCTTGAGAAAAGCAATGTCGAAGTACTCGGAGGCGGCTATAAACTGCCCCTCGTCTGTGTTGTATCCAACCCGCGCTGCCGTTGGGATATAGACGGCCACCGCCGCAACCAGCATACAAGCGAAGAGCACCGGATCAAGCCAGCGACTGGTAGACGCGGCGCGAAGCCCCGGAATGGTTAACAATGGTGCCGACGTTCGCGCGGAGCGCGATTTCGGGGCGGCGGCGCGCGCGCTCATGAGCGATCCGAAAGCGGGGTGAGCGCGGACTGAGTCAGAAGGTACGGCTGCCGTTCGGGCATCGCCGCCTGCAATCGCCGATTTTCTTCAGGTCCGCGGTCTTTCGCGAAGATGATGGAGCCATCCAGCCTGGGCGAATTGAGCCAGAAGACCGACGCGTATGGCTGCCAGCTTCCTCGGGGCTCATCGCGCACGAACACCAGTCCGCGATCGATTCCAGCGTCCCGAACCAGCGCGGCGCGGCGTCCATTAACCCCGAGGTAACCCCGATACTCGCCCACTTGCTGTGGAAGGTACATGCTCACGTTGAATGCTACCAGGGCTACCAGAGCCACACCGGCATAGAGGGCGCTTCCACGAGCGCTTACGGCCGTGAGCGAAGCAAGCACCTGGAAGCCCCGAATGGATAGGAGACAAAGTGGACCGAGCGCTTCGTAGTAGTAGCGCGGCCCATAGGCCATGCCTCGATTCCAGTAGAGAACGTACGCGAGCACCAGAGCCGCCGTAATGGATAGTAGCCAGTAATCGCGGTGAGTAGCGCGTCCCATGATGAACGGAATCATCGCTGGCGCCAGGGTCAGGTAGAACGGCCAGCCGAAGAGGTGCCGTTGAAGCTCGGTGAGTCTATCCCAGGTATCGTGCAATCCCATCGCGGGATCGTGCCATCCGTCAGCGCCGACCCCAGCACCAAAGCCGATCGTATCGTAACTCCACCACAGGGATTGTGGACTCACCAACATGCTCCCCGTAGTGGCCTGTTGGAAGTAGAGCAATAGAAGTAATGCGGGAACCGTCCCAGCCGCCATGGCAATCACAGTGGCGAGCCGCTCACGCAGGCTCACGGCTGGATTGAAGATGATCCAGAGACCAAGGCAGGCGGCCAATGCAACACCCGTGAGCTGACGTGTACAGAGGATCGCTCCGAGAAGAACGCCGAGGATGACGGCGTTGGATACCACTCTCATCCCAGCCTTCTCTATGGGCAAGGGCGAACCTCTGGCTATCCGTTCGAGGGCTCCATCTGCCTCTGAAGGAGGGTCTGGATAAGGCGGACTCGAACGCCCCCACATCAATCGGGCAGCCAGCAGCATAGCCGCAAGAGTCAGCACGAGCGACGTCGGATGCGCCAGGAACGAGCCACTCATGAATAGGAAAAATGGCGAGCTGAACAAGAGACCCGCGGCCAGTAGTCCGATGCCCCGCCCGTAAAGCCGCCGGCCGAGAAAGCCCAGCAGCGCGACGGCGGATCCCGCGAGCACCGGCCCCACCAGCCAGGGCGCACCCGCGAGCACACCGATGGCGAGCACCAGGGGGTGGCCCGGGGGATACTTCCCGAACCACCTACCCTGGTGCTGCACAATGAAGTCTTCCTTGAAGAATTCGGGAAGGTCCGGAACAGGCGCTGTTACAGCGCCCGATGCAAACAATCGCGCTTGGAACAGGTACGCAACAGAATCGCGGTCGTGAGGGACGCCCTCGAAGACGCTCACAGAAATCCAAGCTGTAACAAGTATCGCGAGAATGGCCAGCGAGGCAATCCCCACCGTGAATCTTGTAACTGCGGGCATCTTGCCCGCCAGAGCAGCGCTGGAGGTTATGTCCCCGCGGTCATCGAGCTCTCCATCAGCAATCACAGCGCTATGCGCGCGGGCAGGATGCCCATCGCTACGGGGACGAGCCTTCCAACCGGCTGAGCCGAGATGCAGCCGGGACACCAGCAGTCCCACCGCTACCAGTAGCAGCGCAAAGAGCCAGGTCCGCCCCAGCTCACGAACCACCGACTGGAGCGCCGCGATCCAGTCCTTTCGAAAGGGGCTGCCGCTCTTCTCGAGCTCCTGTACCACGCGACCATCCCGCACTCGACTGAGCGAGAGATCGCGCGACTCCGGTTCGGCCAGGGCCTGATAGGCCTCACCATCGTGCACGCGGGCCAAAACCGCAAACGGTGTGATCGGGCGCAGCGCTTCAACCCGGATGGTAGTCGCTCGGAATGATCCCTCGGCCATCGGCACCTCAAGCGGGGAATTCAACTGCCAGAGTGGTCCGGACACGGTCCGCGATTCGCCATCAACCTCGAGTGCGGTAGGGGCCAGACCAGATCGATACCCGGAGTAGGCGGGCGCCACCAGTGCGTCTAACCAGGGGACGGACTGCAGCCGCTCCGGTAAGGCCCGTGCTGGCCGACTAACATCTGCGCCTGCCATCCACACCGCGGCGCTTCCCTCCGGATACCGGGAATCGCGGGCCTGAACTGGGTCACCGCCCGCACGAACCTGGATCCGTTCGGATTGAACCGTCACTGTTATAGGGACACGCTCCATCAGTGACCACCCTAACGCCGCGCAAGCTAAGACGTTAAAAGCGAGAATCCCTTTGAGACGCTCACCGGAAGTTGCGAATCCCAGAGCGACCAGCGAGCTCGCCGCAACAAGCACAACGCTCCAGGATTGCTCCAGTTCACGAATCGCAAGTACAAGCAACAGTACTGCGCAAGCGGCAGCTATCAGAGTAAGAGTGCGGTCAGCTGGTCTCAATTGAGCACTCTTGATGCCTGTAAACCGCGCGACAAGCTGTGAAATCTGTGATGAAACTTTGACAACAGGATTGCTGGACGCTCGCGTGAGTTTGGATGCACAATGGTCGCAGGTCAGTGCCCGCACTATTGACATTGCATGTGTCATAGCGGACCGACTCGACGCGGCAGGGTCAACGGATAGGCGCGTCAGCGGTTTCATGGTCATTTGACCGCGAGTTTACTCGTCGAGTACCATGGCCGACACACTGCAGGGTACGGAGGTGAATGGGAGGGAACGACGTTACTCTCGTCGGACGCACAATCCGGCACGGGTTTCCTAGCGCCGCCACGCGCGGCCGTACACTTGCATCTTATTGGACAATGGAGAAAGGGGATCTCATGCGAAAGGCGCTTTTCGTAGGACTTAGCGCAATGATGGTAGGCGCAGTATTTGCTGCACCGGCCAGTGCGCAGGGCGGGCCGACAGCGGGTGGCTCGTGTGGGTACAAGGCGGGTGAATATGGTCTGAACAACCTTTCCCCGCTGGACATCCGCAACCCGAATCGTGGCGGGATGAACGTCGGCACGATTCATACGCAGGTTGAGTACTCAGGCGTCCAGCCGGGCACCGTTCTGACCATCCTCACCACGTCGGGCTCCAATGTGACCGGTCCGGATCTGGGCGCCACGGGCGCAATTCGCACCCTGACGGCGCAGAGCTCGTCCGGCACGCTCGCGTTTAGTTCCACGCAGACCGAGAGCGGCGCAACCCGTTATCCAGTCACGCGGTCGTGGCGTTGGCGGTGCACTCCACACTGAGAAGAAGGGCTCCTCGAAAAACGGCGGTACCGCGTCGGCTGGCCAGAGCAGCGGCGCAGAACCTGTACTTCTTCCAGACCTGGATGGGTGACAAGCTCATCGGTCAGTTCACCTGCGGTGTTGAGGATCGATAACTCGAGCCTCTAGTCTACAAAAAGAACCCCGCTCGTTTGACGAGCGGGGTTCTTTTTTTGTTTCGGATTTAGATCCGAGAGCGGCGGTTACTCGCCCTCTTGCTGCTGCGAATCGGTGTCCTGGGTGTCACCGGGATCGGACAGCTCAAGGTTACCTTCGGGATCTTCGATCTCGTAGAACGGACGCTCGAACATGATGCTCCTCCTGCTTATGCGGCGCTGTGGCCGCGCGATGTTCCGATCGATCCCGACGATGTAATATCTCAAGATTCGGAAGCGAAAGGCACGCTGACTGTAGCACAATCGCAATACCCGGTAAAGTATTCCAAGACACACTTTTTACACGCGAAATTACCCACCTAACTGCGGCAAGACCTGCTTTAAAAACTCCGCCCTCATCACGTTATGGCAGTCACCTCTGGCTCCACGATCGCAGAGCACCAATCACGGCGCGCAAAAGGCAGCAGGCCTCCTCTTGGCGCACGAGTGGCCCTCGTTCTTTTGGGAATTCTCGCGCCACTGCTTCTCGTTGAAATAGGCTTGCGCATCGCGGGCCCTCTCCTTCCGGGTGAGTATCAAACGGCTAGCTTTGTCGAGACTCACCCTGCCTTTGGTCGTCGAAATAAGCCAGGAGCGGGTTGGAAAAAGACATCAGAGTACACCTCCTGGGTGGAGATCAGCTCAAAGGGATTGCGCGGACCGGAAGCCGAATTTGCCAAGCCGGTGGGAGAGTCACGCGTACTCGTTCTCGGCGACTCATTTACCTTTGCGGAGCAGGTGAATCTGCCCGACACATTCGTCCAGCTCCTGGAAGATCAGCTGAACTCATCCGGTCAGGCGACGTACCGTGTCCTCAATGGCGGATCGAACGGCTGGGCCACGGCAAACGAGTTGATCTATCTGGCAAAGGAAGGCGTCCGTTACCAACCGGATGTGGTGGTGTTGGCGTTCTACGTGGGCAATGACATCTCGGATAATTTCCGCCGAGTGGCCGCTGCTCGGGATGCCGAGGAAGCCGATCTTGCACTCCGTGGAGTAGACGCGCTGGAGGGCTTTCGAAAGCTCGCCCGAGCCTCTGAGACCTACACGCTCTTTGAGTCGGGCGTGTTGTCCAAAATTCTTCACCTCAATTCCTCTTCCGATGCAGACTCGTCAGAAGCAGCTATCAGATCCGCCCCGAAGACCGCCGAGGACGGAGTTGAGGCCTGGGCAATTACTGAAGGCCTGATTCGCCGGATGGATCAGATCGCCAGAAGCCAGGGCGCGCGATTCGTCGTGATGGTCATCCCATCAGCGGACCAGGTGGCCGGCAACGTCCGCAACCGCGACGAGCAAGACGATCCGGACGATGACGACACGGTGTCCGCACCGGGCCTCGATAAGCCACAAGAGAGGCTGAGCGAGATTACCGGGCGTCTGGGCGTGCCGACCCTGGACCTTCTGCCAGATCTGCGACGCCAGGCCACCCGCTCACGCAACCGTCTGTATTATCGGCAGAATGCCCACTTCACGGCCGCCGGCCACGCACTGGCGGCTCAGCAGCTCTATGAGTTTCTGATTGCAGAGAGGATGGTACAGGTCAGAGGCTAAGCAACCCCTCATCGATTGGCCTATCCTTCCCTTCCGCACACTTGAGTATTCTTCCTATCACATCAGCACCCGCTCGTCGCCGACTCTTCGAGTGACACGGCGCTCATCGAGATGAGACATGAGTGCAAGGGCGTAGCGGCGGCTGGTTCCCAGGATATCTCGCACCTGCGCGACGGAGATTTGGCCATGCTCCCGTATGGCAGCCACGATAGCCTGTGTGATCGTTTCATAGGTCTCTCGGTCGTACACAAGGTCGTTGGACACGGCCACGAGATCGCCTCGGACGATCAGCGCGTCGATCAACTCTTCTGAAAGCTTGAATTCGCTCTCGAGATCCTGACGCGTTGGCGGCGATGCACCGGCGGAGCGCAGCTCGGTCAGCAGAGCAGCCGATGAGAGACGCTGCTGCTCACTTAGCTGGACAACGTGCGAGGCGGATTGAACCAAGGGCCCCGACTCGTCAATGGCACCGTTCTCGAGTAATCGCGCCTGCACGCGATTGTATGAGCGAGCGTCCAGCCCCAGACGAGTCCGCAGCTCCTCCCTGGGCATACCTGAACGGAGTGGGTACGTTTCATGATATTGATTGAGTACGGCGGCGGCCCGGCTGGCGAGAAGCTCCCACCCTGAGCGGCTTATCAGCAGTGTAGATGGCAGCAGTCCCGCATCGACGCTGTCCAATGCGAACACGTCACCGGACTTGATCAGGTCCGCGACAACGCTCCGAGCATCCTCCGCGGCGAGGCCAGCGCGCGATAGCACATCACGGAGCTCAGCGGGCTCTCGTGATCGCAGCTGCTGCAGCACGATGTCTTCGGGCGCTCCCAGCTCGAGAACCTGCAGGCGCTCCAGGACGGGCTCTTGAAAACGGCGATGGCGCCGCGCGTGCGGCTCAATGATCACCCCGCCCCCAACGGTTTGCGCAGGCGTGAGCAAGCGCACCACAAAGAGATCTCCCTTGCCCACAGCGACGGGCCGCTTGAGCCGAATCTGGGCCATGCCATCATCGCCTGGAGACAGCTCGTTTGAGTCCAGCAGGGCAACCTTCCCAACAGACTCGGAGCTTCCTGTGTGAAACGTGATCTCATCGTTGTGGCGCAGATTGCGAGCTCCCTGGCGGACCATCTTGAGACGCACGTCTAGGAGTCGCGTCGCCGTGAGCGCACCCGGTGCGGACAGGACCTCGCCCCGCTCGAGCTCATCAGTACTAACCGCGGAGATATTCACCGCGACGCGCGTGCCAGCCGGCGCTGAGTCCACCTTGTGCTTATGCGATTGCAGGCCGCGTACTCGCGCACGCAATCCGCTTGGTACGATCTCCAGCTCATCACCTCGATGCAGAGCTCCATCAATGAGCGTTCCGGTCACTACAGTGCCAAAACCCGCAACCGTAAACACTCGATCGATCGGCAACCGGGGAGCTCCCGAGCTAGGTCTGGTCCGTTCCTGAGCTAGAAGCGAGTCGAGCGTCGAGGTGAGGACGTCAAGCCCCGCTCCGGTAGTCGACGAGACCGGAATCAACGGCGCATGGTCGAGAGATGAGCCCTTCAGGCCTTCCTCGATCTCGGCGAGCACGAGGTCGAGCCAATCAGGCTCCACCAGGTCGGTCTTGGTGACGGCCACCACGCCGGTGGAGATATTCAACAGATCAAGGATGTCAACATGCTCGCGGGTCTGGGGCATGATGCCCTCATCGGCGGCAATGACAAGAAGGGCGATGTCGATACCGCCGACACCGGCGAGCATGTTATGAACGAATCGCTCATGCCCTGGCACGTCCACAATGCTGACCTCCATGCCGCTTGGCAATCGTAGCCAGGCGAAGCCAAGGTCGATTGTCATGCCCCGCTCTTTCTCCTCGCGCAACCGATCCGGATCGATTCCGGTCAATGCGCGGATAAGAGTGGACTTGCCATGATCTACGTGGCCGGCCGTTCCAATGACTCGCAAGATCCAGTTACTCCCCGGCCAGCAGCGAAGCACGAAGAAGGTGAACGGTGGCCGGCAAGATCGCTAGTCTCCGCCGATGCCGATTATTGCCTGAACGATCTCACCGTCCTCAGACGGATCAACGGTTCGTAGATCAAGCACGACTTTGTCGTCTTCGATTCGTCCAACAATGGAGGGACTCCTCCGACGCAGGCGTCCGGCAAGCTCGGTGGCGCCCATCCCGGGTACTGAGATGCGGATTAGTCGAGTAGGAAGCGTCTCCTCCGGAAGCGCTCCACCACCGATCGCCGTCCGACCATCGCTCACCTCGGCTCGAACACTGGCGCTCGGACACGCCGCCAGAATGCCGTCGGCGCGCCCCTGAAGCTCGGAAACTGTCGTTGAGATCATTCGCCAGACCGGAATGGAACGCGTCGCGCTCCCGTCTATGTATTCAGTAAGCGTTGCCGCCAACGCCGCGATCGTGAGCTTGTCCGGCCGTAGGGCGCGCATGAGAGGGTGACGTTTGAGTCGCTGTACGAGATCCGCCCGACCCACGACGATGCCGGCCTGTGGGCCGCCCAGCAGCTTGTCACCGGAGAAGCACACCAGGTCTACTCCCGCCGCTATTGAAGCCTGAACCGTTGGCTCCGTGGGTACTCCAAAAGGCGCGCTGTCGATCAATGAGCCACTGCCAAGGTCCTCAATCACCGGAATATCGTGCGATCTGGAAATACTCACGAGCTCCTCGAGTGTCGGTCGGTGCGTGAAGCCAATGACCCGAAAGTTACTCGAATGTACGCGCATAACCGCAGCCGTATCAGGTCCCACGGCTGATGCATAGTCGTGCGCGTACGTACGATTCGTGGTGCCCACTTCGACAAGTCGCGCGCCGCTCTGCTCCAGAACGTCTGGGATGCGAAACCCGCCGCCAATCTCTACGAGCTCGCCCCGCGAAATGACGACCTCGTGGCCGGCAGCAAGCGCTGCGAGGACCAGCAGAACAGCGGCAGCATTGTTATTGACGACCACACTCGCGGGAGCCCCGGTAAGGCGTGCCAGCAACTCACCACAATGCTCATGGCGGGAGCCACGGCGTCCAGGCTCCAGCTCGTATTCCAGGTTTGAATAACCTCGCCCGGCTTCCTGGACGGCATTCAATGCTCGAGTCGAGAGCGGCGCTCGCCCCAGGTTTGTATGAATGATCACACCGCTCGCGTTGATTACCTGCCGAAGACGCGATCGGATCGTGCCTTCTTTGCGTCTCCCTAGCTCAAGGGCGAGTGACTCCAGCGATGGAGCAGGCTCTCCCAGGCGAATTCTCGCCCGAGCAGACTCGAGCACCTCGCGAGCCAGCGCGACATCGATTGGGTGGGCCTGACCGTTGCCAGACCCATTGAGCCCCGCGGCAATGAGGCGCTCAACACTAGGCAGAGATCGGAGCGCGTCGGAGACAGCCACCATGGTGAGATGATGATACTCCGCATGCCGAACAGCCGAGAGAGACCAACGAGACATCAAGAACTACTGGGACACCGGATACGTCCCAACAGTCTTGGTGTGCCTTACGTCCCTTTACGGTGTCTCAGAGGCGGCTGTGCTCACCGGTACCACGCTCCAGGTTCCATTTGAGCGCAACAGGTAAGCCATGCGCCCAAGCGTTACTGCGGTGCCCTGTTCTCGGTGCTGCACCAGAGCCGATGAGACTCGCGCCTCGTACACCGCCCAGCCCAGCGCGGTGCGTACAGACGGCACGCCTTTCCAGACAGCCGCGAACGTGCCGCTCGGAGCCAGCGCTCCCGGTGGAGGAGGCAAACTTGCGTCAGCCTGCACATCACTCAGTCGAGCCGTAGGTTGGGCGAATGACTCCCAGGTGCCTCGGCCTCGTTGCAAGACCAGCGTCTGTGATGAGTCCCCAATGCGAACCATCACTCCACCCTGGAATGCCTGCTCCAGCACACGCATCGTTTGATATGGAGCCTGCAAGGCTCCCAGAGCCTCACCTGTGAGCGTAGACGCGGGAGAGACTTCCACCGCTGGTTGGACGGGATTTGCACGCGAGGAAGGCCACTTGCGCGTCTGCGGCACCAGAACCGCGGTGTCGACGTTTGTTCCCGCTACAGAAGGCACGCTTGCAATGCCCGCGATCGAAACATCCGTCACTTTAGACCTGGTGGTCGAATCCGATTGCGCGGCTGTCGTCGACGGCTCGCCTCGGGGTGAGCCAAGCTCCCCGGTGACGTCTGCCAGGCTCGCGGGCGCGGTGACGAAGCTCACGACCGCGGGATTCTTCAGCCGGCGCCCGTCAACATCCAGCACGGATTCAACGGCCACTGTGTAGCTCTGGCCCGGCTCAAATGCACGATCAGGCTCAATGCGAAGCGCATTTCCATCCACTGAGACCCGCACGGGCAAGGCAGGATCAACCGTCACCGTCACACCGCGGGCACCGGGCATGAGCTCACGATCGAACCAGAGCTCGACGGGCCCGTTTGGCGCAACGCGATTGGCGCCGGTCATTGGTGAGGTCGCTGTTACCGCGAGCTGGGGCGATGGTTCCCCGCGTGGCGCTAAGAACGCGGCGCCGGCGAGAACACCGACTACACTCAGGGGCACGCCCACGGCGATTGGAAGCCAACGGAGAGTCGAGTGACGACGGCGCTCTTGGATGCGCGCCTCTACGTTTCGCCCGAGCTGAGCCGGCGCACGCCGAATTGGCGCGTCCCGAAGTTCGAATCGAAGGCGCCTATACCGCTCGAGCTGCTGGGTGCAGTCGTCGCAGCTTGCGACGTGCACCTCTAACGCATGGCGATCATCCGCCTTCAGTTCGTTATCGAGATACGCAGAGAGAAGCGCGCGATTGCACTTCATACCGTTGGCGCCGGCTCCACTGTATGGTAGACCTGCCGAAACTCTTCACGTGCGCGGAAGAGCAGCGACTTCACGGCTGAGCGAGTGGTGCCCATCACTTCGGCGATTTCCTGGCAGGAAAGCCCGTCATACTCCCTCAGTACCAGGCACATGCGGTACTTCGGTGAGAGTTTTTCCAGCACAATCTGTACCAGCTCTCGGGATTCCTGCCGAACAGCATCCTGTTCGGGATTATCACGAGCCACTTGACGTGGGTGAAAGATCGATGTGAACAGATCCCACGGCTCCCAGCGGATAAGCTTCTTACGACGAAGCTGGTCCATGCACAGGTTCGTGGCGATTCGATAGAGCCACGGTCCCACCTTTAGCTCACCACGAATCTTGGGAAGCGCGGCGTACGCGCGCAGGAAAGTCTCCTGGGTGAGATCATTCGCATCTTCGGCATTGCCCATGAACCGATAAACGCAGTTGTAAATGCGATCCTGATACTCATCGAAGATCGCGTGGAAGGCGGCGTCGTCCACCTCGTGGGCACGTTCGAGGACGAGGACGTCTCCAACGGTCATGGTCTTCCACCTCCAGAGCTTCCGCCCATTTGAACGGTTGCTGAAATCGCCGGTTGCGTCTCTAGCTCGGCGCGTGCGGTCATTCTAGAAACAATGGTTGGGGGGCGCAATAGGTCTCACGGGGAAGAATCTGGCTAGTTCCTGAACGATTCCTGGGGGCACGTGAAGGTAAGGCGGGCGGGAGATCATCCGCAAACCCAATTGGCCGGAGCATCCCCCACGTCATTCCTTGGTTGTCAGGCTTGTCCAGCGGGCTGAAAGTCGGCAGTTTCGATCGCTCGGCGCATGCTTCGCTGAGCCAATAAATCTCGGATTTCCGACCCCCGTGTGGTATTCTCGCGAACGGAGGGGTCTTCAATGATTCGCCGGAAGCGGCTCAGCTTCGTCCTCGATCTCCTTACGTTATTCATCCTTGTTTCGTCGCTGATTGCTGGCGGCGCCTGGCATACCTCCAGTACGGCAGCCTACGCTGCGCCTCGAGAGAGCGATCTTTCACTCGAGTCCACACGCCAGGCATATGAGCTGCTCCTGGATCGATTCGTTTATCCAATCGAGCCCAGTGCCCTTCTGAGCGCCGCGTGGCAGGGCGCTGTGCCAGCGCTGAATGAAGCCCACAGTACCGTCGACCTCAGTCCCCCCGATTTTTCGGGAGCCGGTTTGATGCCTGGAAAATGTTCAGTGATCGAATCAACGAGGCCTGGGCCAACAGTGACGGCCTGGATCAGCAATCTCGTCTGACCTTCCCAATGATGCAGGCCATGGCGAAGGTTGCCAATGAAGGACACACTGCGTTTCGAACGCCCAACGAGTACCAGGACTATCTTTCCTGGCAGCGAAACGACGAGCGCTATGAAGGCATTGGCGTGAGCTTCCGCGGCAAGAACTACGTCATCCTCGAAGTGTTTCCCGGTAGTCCTGCCGAAGCCGCGGGCTTACGATCCGGCGACCAGATTGTTGGCGCCGATGGATTCGATCTTACCGGTACGGAGCTGGAGGAAGGACGCCGGCGGATTCGGGGCCCGGCCGGAACTGAAGTGGAGCTCCTCATAAAGAGAGCATCCGCGAACGCGCCGTTCCGAGTGGTCATTCCGCGAGCGCAGATCAAGATCGAAGCCGTTCGATCACAGTTGCTGGAGAGCAATCCCAGCATCGCGAAAGCGGCTGGGATGCCGAATGTCGAGCCCGCGCGCAAGGATATCGGCTACCTGAGAATCGTGGGCTTTCCAAGTCCGTCCGTTGAGACGGATGTAGATCGAGTGCTCCAGGAGTTCGACCAGGCAGGGATCAAGGCAATGATTCTTGACCTGCGCGGCAATGGCGGCGGTCGGCTGGATGTAGGTATCAAGATTGCCAGCAAATTCATCCAGGACGGTCAGCTATTCGAACAGATGTCACGCGAAGGTCGACAGCGGACGGTTGGTACCGTGGGCGGTTTCTGGAAACATCCGGTGCCCATTGCGGTGCTCATCGATGGAGGCACCGCCTCCATGGGTGAAATCCTGGCATCAGCGATGCACGAGAACGGCGTGGCCACACTCTTTGGTGTGAAGACGGCCGGCGTTGTGTCGGCCGCGCAGGTGTTTCCTCTGGTGGACGGAGCCGGACTTCAAGTGACGATTCTGGAAATCCGTTCCAGTGAAGGCCAAAAGATCAACGAAGTAGGCGTCTCGCCCGACGTCTCCGTTGAGTTCGCGCCGACCGACGCTGACAGTGGCGAGGACCCCCAAATACAGCGTGCGCTGTATTGGCTCCAGACTCATCCGGGCTACCTGAGCCCCAACACCGCTAACGCTCAGGAAGCAGGCGCCCACTAGTCAGCGTCTAGCAGTCGTTCAACGACCTGCCAGCCGCCGAGCGCGACGCTCGGCGGCTTCTGCAAACTCTCGCCGCTCTTCGTCATTAACAAGCTCTAGCGGCGGGACGCTCATTGGATGCCCATCCTCGCCAATCCCCGCAAACACCAGGAATGCCGTGGATACGCGCCTCCGTTGGCCCGTACGAGGATCTTCCGCATCGATAATGACTTCCGTTTCCATGCTGGTTCGCCCCACCCACGTCATGTGCGCATCTAGCAGGAGAAGGTCACCCACGTAAACCGGCTCAAGAAAGGTCATGGAGTCAACGACGACCGTGACGACCCGGCCGCCGGCATGCCGAATGGCCACGATGGCGCCGGCCGTGTCCGCGAGCTTCATCAAGGTCCCGCCGTGCACATTGCCCGTCACGTTCGCATCGGTGGGCTGCATGAGCTGCGCAAGCTGGACGCGAGTTTCGGAAATGTGTCGTGCTGCTACGTCTGTCATCGATCGACGCCTCTCAAAATCACGGCCGGATTGTACGCGGCGTGGGATCGCGGGCGTCCCACCCGTCCCGATCAATTTCGCACCATTACCGTTGAATCGCATGGAGTGCACGGTGAAACGGGCATCCCGCCCAATACGGTTCAGTGAAGCGATGGAGGGACCGGTGGGACAGTAGTCTCGACTGTCCTGAGACTGACGAATGGATCGGGGACTGGACAGTCGAGACGACTGTCCCACCTATTCACGGGCGATCTCCTGGCTTAACTGAACCGTATTGCGTGGCTCACCTGTCCGCTGTGCGGGACGCCCGCGGTCCCAGGACCCGTACAATCCGGCCGTGGTTGGCACGATTATCAACGTTGTCGCGGTCCTCATCGGGGCGACTCTAGGCATGCTGCTGGGCGATCGACTCAGTCCGAAGCTGCGCGCCACGGCAATGGACGGTCTGGGTCTTGTTGTTCTGGTGATTGGACTGCAGTCGGCTCTTACCACTCACAACGTGCTCATTGTGCTCGCGAGCGTCGTGGTGGGAGGCGCAGTTGGCGCCCGGCTGGATATTGAAGCCGGAATCGAGGCTCTCGGGCAGCATCTCGAAAAGCGATTCGCGCCCGCGACTGATCAAGCGACGTCGCGCTTCAGCAAGGGTTTCTTGACGGCTAGTCTTGTGTTCTGTGTGGGGCCCATGACGATCCTGGGCTCCATTCAAGACGGGCTTACCGGCGATTTTCGGACACTCGCGGTGAAGTCGCTGCTCGACTTCTTCGCTGCCGTTGCGTTCGCCTCCACCCTTGGCATCGGTGTCATGTTCTCAGCCTTGACCGTACTTCTGTATCAGGGCGGCCTCACTCTCCTTGCCTCAGGCACACGTGAGTGGCTCACAGATCCCATGATTCGTGAGATGAGCGCTGTGGGCGGCGTGCTCATCATGGGGATCGGTGTTCGGCTACTCGAGCTAAAGCCCGTGGCCGTCGGAAACTTACTGCCCGGCTATTGTTTTAGCACCGCTTCTTCAACTCATTGCAGGCGATTGGTTGGATACGCTGCTCCGGAGCAGCGTATCCCCCTGATCCAGGCTACGAGACCGTGTATGTGCGCTTTTCGCGTGCCAACGTTACTTGACCCGCGAAGTTGGATCGCGCCTGTTCAAGTACGGCATGAAAATCCTGAATGTCGGTGCGGAAGTGCGTCAGGATCAGGCGGCGTACTCCCGCTCTTTGCGCGATCTGGGCTGCTTCAGCCGGGGTGAGGTGTCCGCGCTCGTCGGAGTTAGGTGCGTCGTCGGCGCGAGTCGTCAGAGCGGCTTCGCAAAGTAATGCTCCCGCGCCCTTGGCCGCCTTCACCAGCTCGTCGCACGGCGCGCTATCGCCGGAGAACACGAAGCCGTCCCCAATATCGCATCGCAAGGCATGCGACGCGATATAGTGCTGCACTCGGCTGGCCCTAAACGAGATAGTGCCGATGGTGAAGCTCTCATCGGTCGGATACTCATGGAGCTGGAATGTCTCGCTAAAGAACTTCGGCTCGCCATTCAGCGCTTGCGCAAAGTTGCTGAGGTACTCAATGCAGCCCGGGGGAACGAAGACTGGAAGAGGTATTCCACCACGGAGTCTTCCGTAACGGAGGCCATAGCAAAGCGGTACGAGATCAAGAAAATGGTCGCCGTGGACGTGGGAGATCACCACAGCGCTGAGCTGATCGATCGCTAACACCGCGCGCAACCGGCCAAACGTGCCCGAGCCCGCCTCGATCTGCACAGCCGTGGGACCCTGGCGCAGGAGGTACCCTGAGCCTGCACCGCCCGGGTTCGTCCACGCCGGACTTGACCCAAGAATCGTGAGCTTGGCCGGCTCCACTGGCGCATTCCTCCGAGAGCCGCCCGTCCAGAGCGGTTCCATACGATAGCCGGAGGCAGCCTCGCGACTCAAGTCACTCGGGGTTCAGAGATGAGACGCGAGAGCCGGAGGGCAGGGCAGACTGTCACCAGCCCTCCGTCCCAATGCTAGACTTGCCGCGGGAGAGGGCAATGACCTGGACTGACATCGCGTTTGATTGCCTCAAAGAGCAGCGGCTCGAGACGATCGTTTACGTTCCCGATATCGTGCTAGCGGACCTCATAAACCGGGTCGAGGCAGACTCCTACTTCACGGCCATTAGCCCCACGCGGGAAGAGGAAGGCGTAGGAATTATCTGCGGCGCCTTTCTCGGCGGTAGGCGGGGCGTCTTAATGATGCAGAACAGCGGCATAGGAAATGCCGCGAACGCCATTGCCGGCCTTGTTACACCGTGCCAAATACCATTCATCATGGTGATCAACCCGCGGGGCGATCTGGGCGAGTTCAATCCGGCGCAAGTGGGTATGGGTCAGGCCCTGCGCCCAGTTCTGGACGGACTCGGCATCCAGCATTTCACCGTGGAGCAAGAAGACGCCTTAGCACCCACTTTGACGGGTGCATCCAAACTGGCATTTTCTACCGATCGCCCGGTCGCCGTGATCCTCTCGCCACTACTCACCGGAGGAAAAACGGCACCATGATGAACCGTCAGGAGGCCGTTGCCGCCCTCACCGAGATTCTGGACGATGCGATCGTGGTGACAGGCCTGGGTAACGTTGCTCTGGATCTCTTCGTCGCCGCCGAGCGACCGCTAAATTTCTACACTTCGGGGGCCATGGGAACGGCGATCTCGATTGCGTTTGGATTGGCCGTGGCACAACCGGATCGAAGAGTCATCTGCCTGGAAGGCGATGGCTCCTTATTGATGAACCTGGGCTGCCTCGCCACCATTGGCAAGTATCAGCCAGCGAATCTCACCTGCCTCATTTTCGACAACGAGCTCTATCAGATCACGGGCGGGCAGCCGACACACACCGGTGCCACTACCGATCTGGCCGCCGTGGCAAGGGGATGCGGTGTGGAGCAGGCTGCCGCGGTGACCACCGCTCTAGAGCTACGCAACGAGCTTGGGCGAACCGTTGACAGATCCGGTCCGCACATCGTGGTGGCTAAAGTCGACACGCAGCTCGCGAACGGCTTCTTACCGCGAAAGGGCATTCTGTATAAGTATCGGCTGATGCACGCCCTTGGCACCGCTCCGGATACGGACACGATCGTCTGGAGCTAGCGCGAGTAACGAGTAAATTCTTGCCCGTTGGTCAGGGCGAAGGGAACTCGCTACTCGCTACTCGTTCGACCGATACGTCATCCATAGAATCGTTGAGCAGGCCCATCTCCATAGCTCGCACGGCCGCTTGCGTGCGGTCGGAGGCGTTGAGCTTGGCGATAATGTGCTCTACATGAGTCTTTACGGTGCTCACCTGAAGAGAGAGCGAGCGCGCGATCTCCGGATTTGTGAGTCCGCGCACCAGAAGCCTCAGCACGTCGCGCTCGCGCGGCGTCATCGACTCAGGGAGAAGCTTTGGCGCGGGCGGATCCTCACTCGCGAGGCGCTGAACTAACCGCAATGCGACGTCGCCAGGCAACGACGTGTCGCCATGTGCCACATGCCGTACCGCCGTCACGATCTCCTGTTTGGCAGCGTCCTTGAGGAGATAGCCGGATGCGCCGGCCCGTACGGCTTCCAGGAGATAATCCGGGTTTTCAACGATCGTGACCATGATGACAGATGTGGCTGGGCACGTCTTCTTGATCGCTCGAGTCGCTCGCAGACCATCGATATCTGACATGCGAATGTCCATGAGCACGACGTCTGGTTTGAGCTTTCGTGCAAGCTGCATGGCCTTCCGTCCACTCGATGCCGTGCCCACAACCTCAAATCCCGGCTCGCTCTCCAGAATGCTCACCAACCCCGCGCGCGCAAGCTCGTGATCGTCCACCACGAGCAAACGAAGCGTCTCAACACGAATCGGAGCAACTCGCGAACTCATAATCATTTCCCCTGCGTAGACGGTTCCAGAGGAACGGTGACTGACACGCGCGACCCCTTGCCACGCCGGCTCTTGATCGTGAGCTGACCACCCATCCAGGAAACTCGCTCCTCCATGCCTCTCAGGCCGATCCGCTCTCGATCATCGATACGTTGACGAGCCTTCTTTGTGTCAAAGCCGCGGCCCCAATCCTGAATATCAAGCTGGATGCTGTTTACCTGGAGCGAAAGTCGCATCTCCACCCGCGTGGCGCCGGCGTGCTTACGCACGTTTGTGAGTGCCTCCCTGCCGATACTGAACAGCGTGGTCTCGACCTCTTGAGGGAAACGCCTTGATCCGAGATTCTCCTCGTAGGTCACCACATATCCATCGGCTTTGAGCGCTTCCATTTCCTGGCGCAACGCGGATGCGAGTCCAAGGTCGTCCAGGACTGTGGGTCGCAATCCGGCGATCACTCGTCGCGCCTCGCGTACCGTCTGCTGGGCCGTCTGGCGAGCGGCATCGAGCTCATGGCGCCCCATCTCGGTCCGTGGTCGGTTACGCGCCGCGAATGCCTCGAGATGCTGATGCGTGGCCGCGGCCACCTGCGCTAGGCTGTCATGCACTTCATAGGCCACGCGGCGACGTTCTTCGTCCTGGGCTCGGAGGAGTTTGCCGACCAGCGTCTTCATCTGTTGAGCGCGATCCGACAATTCCGCGTATAGCCGTGCGTTCTCAATGGCAATTGCTGCATGGTCGGCAAACAGGCACAGAAACTCAAGATCTTCCCTACTGAAGGGCTCACCGTTGGTGGTCCGGCCAACGGTGATCACACCAATCAGACGCTCGTTGAAAACGATTGGGGCGGACATGACTGCTTGCATGTCGACTTGCTCCATTACGTATCCGAGTCGCCGGGGAAACCGCGGGTAATCGTTTTCGAAATCGCCCTTGCGAGATCGAGCCACCCGTCCACTCATCCCCTGGCCCAGTTTGATCATCCGCTGCGGGTCTGACTCTTTAAAGCCGAGGGCGATGCGTCTGCGCAGACCACGATTCGCCTCATCCCATTCGAAAATCACGCTGGTCTGGCAGTTGGCCAGCGCACGGGCCCGCTCGATCGTTAACTTCAGGACCGTCTCGATATCGAGCTCCCGAATGATGTCCGACGTCAAATCTCGAATCGCCTCGAGCTGCTGGCGTTCCCTCAGCTCTCGCTGGTAGAGCCGAGCGTTTTCAATGGCGATTGCCGCGTGATCGGCAAATAGACTGAGCAGCGCGAGCTCATCATTAGAGAACGGGTCTCCCTCGTCCACGCGAATGATGGTGATCACTCCGACGAGCCGGTCCTGATAAAGGATTGGCGCTGCCAGGGCGGCCTGGGCATAGAACAACGCTCCGGCGCGAGGGAGGGCGTGCTCCCATTCCGGATAGTTGTTGACAATCACTCCCTCACGCCGGGCCGCCGCGATCCCCGATGCACCCTCACCGAGTTTGCGGCGACGCGTAAAGTCCCGGGCCAGCGGTACTGTCGTAGCGCTGGGCGCCAATGTCTGGGACACTTCATCCCACAGATAGACCCAACCAAAGGATCCAGGGATGAGATCGATTGCTCGCTCAAACGTGAGCTGAAGCACACGCGCGAGATCGAGCTCGCGGGCGATCTCCGCGGCGATATCGCGAATGGCTTCCACCTGACGTCGACGCTTCTGCTCCTGCTCGAAAAGACGCGCATTTTCTATAGCCACGGCCGCATGCTGGCCAAAGAGTCGGAGCGTCTCCTGATCCCGATCCGTGAACGGCTGCCCGGGTTTGGTTCTGCCGATCCCGATCACGCCAATGAGGCGATCCTGGTAGAGAATTGGCTCTGCCATAAAGGCAACCGCGGGACCTGCCTTTTGGTATGACGGAAGTGGTTCCGGCCACTCGCGAGGGCCGTTTACCACGATACCGCGACGCACCTGGACGACCTTCCCAACAATGCCGACACCAGGCTTGAGTCGCATCCCGTCCAGTTCCGCAGCGGCAGCGGGCCAGGCGACCGGACGTATCTCTTGAACGTCCTCATCCCAGAGAAAGAGCGCACCACGGTCACCCTGGAAAAGTGCAGCCGCGCGCTGCCAGATGATGTTCAACACATTGGGTAGGTCAAGCTCTCGAGTGATCTCAGTTGAAATCTCTCTGAGCGCCTCGAGCTGGCGCAACCGCTCCTGTTCCCGCTCGAAGAGGCGTGCATGCTCAATGGCTACGGCCGCATGGTCGGCGAAGAGCTGCACCAGATCCTGCTGTCCGTTCGTAAATCCAGCCTGCCCGACCTCTCTGCTAAGGGTGATGACTCCGACAAGCTGCGACTGATACATCACCGGAGTAGAAAGCGCTGAGCCAAGTACGAGACGATCGATGAGTCTCGGCAGTGCATCTTCCCAGTGCTGGTAATCGTTCACGACGACGGTTCGACGCTCGAGGGCAGCAATTCCCGTGATTCCTTCGCCCAATTGGAGTGGTTGCGGGAGAGGCAAGCGGCCACCACGATGGGTGCTTCGTGGAATGAGACGCTGTGATGGCTCGTCCCAGATGTAAAGAATGCCGGTCGAGTCGTCTGCGATTTGAGCCACGCGACGGATGATGAGATCGAGCAGTCGCGAGAGGTCCAGCTCATTCGTAAGCTCAGCGGCCACTTCACGGACCGCATCAAGCTGGCGGCGGCGACGCTGCTCCCGCTCGAGCAAGCGGGCGGAATCCATGGCCTGAGCCATCCGACGACCCAGCTCCTGGCCGAGAGCCGCGTCGTCCGCGTCATAACAGCGGCTGGGGTCATCAGTGAGAAATGTCAGCGTCCCGAGCATCTCCCCGCGTAGCTTGATGGGGACGGAGCAGCCACTCATTGCGGGCAGCAGATTGTCGCCGCTGGACTCATTGTTCGTTCCGTAGTAGATAGCGACGGTGCCAGAGTCCAGTGCCTTGCGGGGCAAATCCAACACCTCTCGTGAGTGACCACGGAAGGGCACTCAGTGCTTGTGTCATAGCCGCGTCTTGGTGCACCGCCACGATCTGAATCAGCTCACCATCGACGTCGACCACGTGAACGAGACACGAGGATCCCAATGTGGGCAAGGCGAGTCGGGCGAGCTCATCCAACGCCGCAACGTAATCACTGGTCGAGGTAAGCACCGTGCTAGCCGCGGTGAGAAGCGCAAGCCGCTCACTCGCTCGATGACCGTTGGGAACATCAAGAGCCGATTGCCTCGAGCCGATTACCGCGGAAACCGGCTCGAGCCGTAGCAGCACTTCGTCGAGATTAGCGAGTGGAGTACTGGTGATTCGGATGGGCAACTGCTCTCCATCCGATTTGCGCACCACCCAGGCTCCGGACCACTCCAGCGAACCTTCCCCATGAATCAGTCCAAGAACGTCAGCCGACTCAGAGGCCGATGTGAGTAAATCGCCGACGCGGCGGTCCACAAGATCCATCGTGCGAAAGCCGAGGAGCGCGCCGGCGGAACGATTGGCAAACGCACACGTTGCATCACACGCTCGCACGAGAAGAAGTGCGTCAGGCAGCGACTCGAGCGTAGCTCGAAAAAGCGACTCAGCCGCCTCACGCTCGAATGCGGTTGTCGTCGTCACGATACCTGCTCAAACATCCAGATGCTCCACCCGGGGCAACCCGGAGACGTAGGGCATCGTAGCACCGAGCGCGAGAATGTCAAGCGAGAGACGAGAGGTCAGAGGCTAGAGGTCAGGGATGTATAGAGTCATCTCAGTTTCTCCCTGACCTTAGCCTTTGACCTCTCGTCTCTATCGCCTCTTCCGTCGCCCGAGCAATCGCCGTGGCCAATGCTGGCTGCGGTGTGGGCGGCTCGAGGTTCACCGGCGCCGTACATAGTAAATGGCTCGTTGATCTCCGAGCACCAGACCCAGGTATCCTGCCAGCCTGGCTCCAAACGCCCGGGGCAGTCCTCACGGGCCGATGGCAGATTGAGTCGTAGGTGTGCAGCTCGTACCAGACCGTCAGTCGCTCCGACCCACAGCTCAATAACGCCATCGATGATCTGCATCTGAGTCGGTGTGGAGCTCGAATTAGTGACGGCGGGCGCGGGGGTGATCACGAGACTGCCGGTACCGGGGTCATTCCGCAGCTGGGGCTGTATTCCGCCGAGCGAGGGATAGATGCCAGTGATGTTGATGTTGACGGACTGAGGCGTTGTTCCGACCGACGGGGACAATTGTCCGCTGGCGGAGGTCGGGGCGGGCTGACTCGGACCAAGTTGGTACGTGGCCGTCAGCGGATTGGGCGTTGGGATCTGCGAGACGACGAATACGTCCACGCGGCGAACGCGTTCGCCATCGATCTCTTCGGCATACTCGTTGGCCGAACGTCCAGTACCATCTTGTCGAGTGTCGGGAGGTTCATCACATCAAGCGGCGAGAGAAGGTCCCGAAGGTGAAGGGCGTTGCGGTGGCTGTAACAGTTGATGTGACTTGTACGGGAATAGGCGTCGCCGTCTTTGTAGTTGGCACAGGCGTCGACGTGACCGTGGGGGGAGCGAAAGTAGGTGTGAGTGTCGGGGTTGCCGGTGTAAGCGTCAAACCCCACGGCTGTGGGAGTGGACGTTTGTGCCATCGTGGGGAAATGCCGATTGGCAGCATCCGGTGCCAGCGGGCCGAAGCTCAGGTCAGCAGTCGCTTGGCCACCCAGAGTATTCCAATGATCACAACAACGGCCACGATCATCTCGATCGGACCACCGGCCCCAGGCATCCCCACGCCGCCGCTGCTACCTGCTGAAACCATGAGTCTCTTCTAATGTCTACAGAATAAAAAAGAGGGGCCATCCGGCCCCTCTCGATCAGTAAGCAATTCCGGTGCCTGCGTCGGTATTCGATCGCCTGGCGATCAATGTTCGCTGCCTGCTACTTACGCGGGCAAAGCGTCTTTCGTCCGACCTTGCAACCGGGGTGATAGCACCTGGGCCCCACCCTCGCAGAGCGGGGCCTTACCTGTCGACTTGAAATCTCCTCAGCAGTACGATCAGACTTCTGCGTTGCATTCGCATATTCCTCCCATCTGCTGGTGTACAGGGATAACCCTGTTACTTTCACTATACTCGCCATCCGGGGTGCACGCAACACCCATGGGAGTGTCATTCACATCCAATCTCCTGAAGAGATTTGACAAGACCCTATCGCCTGTCTCGGAGCTCCGAGGCTGGCTAGTAGTGAACACTCCCCGGCGTTTCGGCACGGCGACTTCCGCTTGTTTGGACTGGACTGGCGTGCTCGGCAATTGGCGCGCAGTTTTCAACCGTGGCCATGACCTGGCAGGTCTACCAGCTCACTGGATCGCCGCTCCAAATTGGTCTCCGCGGACTCAGCTGAGCTATCCGGTAAATGATGCTCTCGCTCCTAGGAGGTCGCTTCGCCGACGCGATCGGCCGGCGAAAGCTCCTGGCGATCAGTCATGGAGAGTCAATCACCCCCTGGCGCTTTACATAGCCACCGCACTATCAGCCGTCTTTACCGCCCTGGAAACACCCATACGTAACGCACTCGTGCCGAATCTCGTTCCAGACGACGACCTGGCGAGCGCCATGGCGCTCAACGTCTCGCAGCGCAACCTGGGTATCATTTGCCACGCCGGATGGGCTACGTGGCCGGGTGATCGGCATCAACAGCGTCTTCACCACCGGCGGGCCGCCCCGCGGCCAGTTTGAATCTGGTCTGGTGGCATCAATCTGGTCCACCGAGGTTTCCGCGCTAAGTGGCGGCGTGGGCACCGTGCTGCTTGCGCTCGGCATTGCGTCGTTACCTTTTGTTCGCAACTTCGAGCTCACTCACGGTAGCAGCCCGGCCCCACACCGGGTCCCGCGGCGTGATGCAGTACAACTCCAGCTACACGGCCGCGCCCCCTGAGCCGACCTGATGATTTCTCTAATGAGCTGCCGTCGTTGGATCAGTCAACAACGCCAGAAACGCTTGGTCTGAGATGACCCTGCGCCGCTGAATGCGCGCCCGTCCCTGCAAGGCGCCGGGGATGAGTAGTACGCCATAGGCCAGGCCTCGCAGCGTAGCGCGAGCAGCCGCCCCTCGCCAGGCCTCCAGGGCCTCACCTGCTCGGTGCATCTGGGCGCGCAGAATGATGCCCAGAGATTGGCGAAGAACGAATGTGGGAAAGCCGCGGGCCATCAGCCGAATGGAGTTCTTGGCCACATGGAAGCTCGCCAGCGGTCCGCCGCCGGTTTCGCTGCCAAGGTGGTTCACCCGAGCGCCTGGCACGTATTGGCAGCTCCAGCCTCTGAGCTGCGCCCGCAATCCCAGATCAACGTCTTCGAGGTATGAGCCATAGCCCTCATCAAGAAGACCCACGTCCTGGAGCATCGATCTTCGATATGCGGCGGCGCCGCCACATGCTGAAAAAACTGGGCCGGGCAGATCGTGCTGGCCACGATCCCACTCGCCCGCACCACGCTGCCTGGCGAGTCCGTTTCGTCCCAGGAGATCGCCTGCCGAATCCAGAACGGTCCCGTCGCGATTGAGCATTTTGGAGGCGCAAGAGCCTGCCCGCGAATCCGTTCCGAATCCCTCAATCAGATGCAGCAGCCAGTCCGGGTGGGCCACCGCGTCGTTGTTCAACAGGCACAGGATCTCTCCTCGCGCCGCCCGAAGACCGGCGTTCGCATTGCCCGTGAAGCCTAGATTTCGTGGAAGGGCCAAAAGTCGCATGTCGGAATAGCTCGACGCCATCAGCTCTCGCGTGCCGTCAAGCGAGCCACCATCCACCACGAGAATCTCGCTTGAACGGTAGCTCTGCGCACGCAACGAATCCAGGCAGCTCTCGAGAAGGTGCCGCCCATTCCAGGTGGGGATGACAACGGAGACCAGTGGATCGTGCACGCGGGGTATCGAAATTAGCCTGATATGCCCATGCGCGGAGAGGAGATCAAGGGCGCCACTATCATGCCAGAGAGGCAATGTAAGCTGAGGCCGACGATCCACCAGAGTCGTGACCCTGTCGCCGGCTCGGCCGCGCATCGCTTCAGCGGTTAAGCCATACTCGGCTTGAATTCGCCTTACCCGTCGATCAAGCTGGCTGTTGTAGTTCTCAGGCGCGTGGATTTGCACGTAGGCGCGTTCATATCGATCGCGAAGCTCCGGGAAGTCCCGCGCGATGAACCGAAAGTAATGTTCGCGAACCGTCGCGCCCAGCCGCAATGTCGTGTAAGTAAAGAAGGCGGCACCGTGGTTTCGGGCTTCTCTGGCAACCGCTCCAATGGAGTCCGACGAATCCGTGATGCCGGGGAGGATAGGCGCCAGGATGACGCCCGCCGGCACGCCGGCCAAGTTGAGCTGCTCCATAACATGGAGGCGCTTGAGCGGATTGGCGGTGCCGGGCTCAAGCACGCGCCAGAGGTCCTGATCAACGGTTGTAATGGTGAAGAAGATTCGGACCGTGGCGCTGGCCGCGATCTCACTGAGCAGGTCGATGTCGCGAAACACCAGCGGTGACTTCGTCACAAGGCTCATCGGGTTGGCGAAAGTCGCGTAGTGTCTCCAGCTACACCACGCGTGAGGCCGAAGCGGCCCTCAGCGGGCTGGTATGGGTCAGTCGCGGTACCGAGTGCAATCAGGTCTGCTTTCCAGCTCGGCCGGCGCAACTCCTGGCGAAGCACTTCCGGGAAATTGCTCTTCACCAGGATGCGCGACTCGAAATCCGTGCCGCCATTCCCGTGCTCAGCAAGCTCGTAGTAGGCACGGGCGTAGCAATACTGACATGCATGCACACAGCCAACGTACGGATTCAGCGACCATCGGAACGGCATGCCCTGCACTCTATTGAGCGCCGACTTGCATCGAATGGGAACATATTCCGCGCGCGCCATTACGCCAGTATAGAACGAATGTTCGATCCATTCAATGCACGGCGCGTACTAGATCTCATCGCTTTCCGCGGGCGCGCCGGCCTGGATACCGCTGAAATGCCGACGAGGCGGTCGCTGAATGGAAGCCCACTTGATTGCGCGCGGCTTTGCTAGACTTCGGCCACGATGGCTCTCCCTACTTCAATAAACTTGTTGCCCGTTCCCAACATGCCGCTCATTACGCAGGGCGACGACCTGGCGCGCATTATGGTTGACTGCCTGGGCGAATCCGCCCAGCAGTTCGAGTCCGACGATGTGCTGGTCATCGCCCAGAAAGTCGTCTCGAAATCCGAGGGGCGATTGGTGGAGGTGGCCAGTGTGGAGCCGTCCGCCGCCGCCCTTGAGCTCAGCACCCGCTGTGACATGGATCCGCGCTTGATCGAGATCATCTTGCGAGAGAGCAAATCCGTGGTACGCGTTCGCAAGACACCGGGCATTCTCGTAGTGGAGCATCGCGGCGGTTTTATCTGTGCGAACGCCGGAGTAGATCGCTCCAATGTGGAACAGCCGGCGGAAGCGCATGAGGTGGTGGCGCTACTACCGGAAGATTCCGATGCTTCCGCCCGTCGGATTCGCGAGAGTATTGGCCGACTCACGGGCGCCGACATTGCCGTGATCGTGAACGACTCTCATGGGCGAGCATTCCGAAACGGCGTGATCGGCACGGCCATCGGAGTCGCCGGGCTGGAACCGGTCATAGAGGAGTTCGGCTGGCCCGACCTGTTCGGCTACGAGCTACAGCGTACAGCCGTGGGTCAAGCAGACGAGCTCGCCGCGGCAGCGTCCCTGATGATGGGTCAGAGCAATGAAGGCATCCCCGCGGTGATCATCCGAGGCGCACCCATCCATCGCGCCGAGGGCGGCATGGAAACCCTGATCCGAAGCCCCGAAACGGATATGTTTCGATAAAGCTTTGGATTTAGAGGCGCTCCCGCGGCCCTCACCCTAACCGTCTGCCAGAGGGCAGGGACTGATCTAGACCGAGATCGCTGCTCCTGCTCCCTGCCGACCCCGAGCGACCCAGACGCATGAATCTGGGTAGCTTGAGCTAATCGGCGATCGACGCGGATAGTCGGTTCGCCGCTGCATTATCCAGCAGCCAGATGAGCTCACCGCTGGCTGGCGCCACGTGCGCCGCAGGAAATACCGGAGCTTTCTCCTCAATAACCGCGCGCACGGTTTCGGCCTTGTCAGCCCCGGCAACCAGGAACACCACCGTTCTAGCCGCGTTGATCACAGGGAGCGTCAACGAGAGCCGCTGGCTCGGACCCGCGGGGTTCATTGTGGGCGCCACCCAACGGTCCTCGATCTTCACGGCCCTCGTACCGGGAAAGAGCGATGCGGTATGCCCATCTGGGCCCATGCCCATCAACGCCAGATCCAAAGAGAAGGAGGCCCCTCGCCCGAAGAACGCGCTAAGCTCCCGCTGATATTCACGAGCGGCGCGCTCTGGATCATTGGGGATGAACGGCATTGGGTGGAAGTTCTCTTCCAAAAGTGGGCTATTGGCCAGAAGCGTCTCGCGAATCATGCGCTGGTTACTCTCATCGTCGTCCGGAGGAACGAATCGCTCGTCCACAAGGAACACATGCAGGCGTGGCCAATCGATTCGCTCGCGCCAGGGATGGCGACCCAATTCGGCGTAGAGCTTTCGCGGCGTGGACCCACCTGAGAGCGCGATGGAGGCTCGCGGGCGATCAGGCCGTGCACGCTCCAGGACCTGAACGATCAGCTCGGCCGCGGCGGCGCTCAGCTTTTCCAAATCGTCATGAACGCGAACGTCTGGCATTACTTCGCTCCCTCATTTCAAGTGTATCCGGCCGGATCGGGACCGCTGACATCCTGTCGCCCGACCCGCCACGGGCCGCCGGCGGACACCTAGACTCCCGGTGTCAGGTATGTTGCGAGGCGGCCCCCTTAAGGGCCGAGCCGACAGGATGTCGGCGATCCTCTCGCCGCGGACATACTGCTCGCGGACGCGCGGCCACTCCCCGCCGTATCCTTCTCGACATGGAGCTTAACGAGCGCGCAGCAGCACTAGAGGGCGTGATCCAGGGGCGACGTTCGGTCCGGAGTTATTCTGGCCAACCCATACCGGATGTGGTGCTCAACGCGATCGTGGACGCCGGGCGTTGGGCGCCTTCGCCACATCATTCGCTGCCATTCCGCTTCGTAGTGCTTACCGGGGCGCCCGCGCGCGAGGCGCTCAGCGAGGCTATGGCCAATCAGTGGCGGCGAGACCTGGCCGGCGACGGAGTACCGGAATCGACGATCCAGACAGAGGTGGCCAAGTCACGCAAGCGACTTCTGGGCGCCGCGGCGATCATCGTGGGATGCGTCTACCTGGATCCGCTCGACACGTACCCGGACGCAACACGCCAGCAGGCAGAGCACACGATGGCCGCGCATGCGCTTGGCGCAGCTCTGCAGAACATGATGCTTACCGCGCACGCCCACGGCCTCGGAAGCGCGTGGATGTGCGCGCCCCTTTTCTGCCCGGACACGGTGCGGCTTGCGCTTGACCTGCCCGGAACATGGATACCGCACGCGCTCATTACTCTCGGCTACGCTGCGCGGGTGCCACCGCCAGGAGCACGGCCATCAATTGAGGAAATCGTCATCCGTAAGTCAGCACCGGCTCGCCGGCAATCCAGGAGCAGAGTAATCGGCTTCCCCGCCCGTGGCCGCGATACAGACATCGCGTGTACCCTGAGTCTGCATGAGCCAATCAGTTCCCCAACACCATTCGCCCGCGTTCACCGCGATTGCCGCCTTGTTCGTGACTGCGCTTATCACGGCCAATATCGTCGCGGTGAAGCTCATTGACATCGGCGGATTTGTACTCTCAGCCGCAATCGTTATCTTCCCGATCAGCTACATACTGGGCGACGTGCTGACCGAGGTGTATGGCTACGCCAGGGCGCGTCGGGTCATCTGGCTCGGGTTTGGCTGTAATCTGTTGGCCGGCCTCGCGATCATGGCAGCCGGGGCGTTGCCTCCAGCAGCGTTCTGGGCCGAGAACCAGAAGGCGTACGACACGATTCTGGGCGTGGCGCCACGAATACTTATCGGATCCTTCGCAGCGTATCTCGTGGGCGAATTCGCCAACGCTGTCGTCCTGGCGCGGATGAAAGTCGCCACCGATGGTCGGCATCTCTGGGCCCGGACCATAGGATCCACAATCGTCGGGCAGGGGCTGGACTCGCTGGTGTTCGTTTCCATCGCCTTCATGGGCATCATTCCTGGCGATGTGCTCTGGATGACGATCGTCAACCAATGGCTTGCCAAAACTGCCTACGAAACCGTTGCCACGCCACTCACCTATGTGGTGGTGGGTTGGCTAAAGCGCATTGAGGGAGTCGACGTTCTATGACCGCCAAACGAGCTTCAATCCGCTCACGCTGGTGGACTAGACGGCGGACCACTCATCCAGAACAGACCATCCTCAGCGTACCTACACTAAACCTCGTACATGATGTGCGACTTTGTAAGTAATCACTTACACTGCGCGGAGTGCGTGAGCTAGCGTGTCTAGAATATCCTCGGGAGGCCATCTATGCCTGTTGTGACCAGTTACAAGCAAGGAACGCCCTGTTGGGTCGATCTGGCAACAACCGACGAGGCCGGCGCCATCGCCTTCTATGGCGGGCTATTTGGCTGGACGGAAGAGGCCATGCCAATGGGCCCAGATCAGTACTACCACATGTTCTCCCTCAAGGGGAGCACCGTAGCCGGCATGTATAAGCAGGGTCCTGAGATGGGCGACCACCCTCCGTACTGGGCCACGTACATCGCAGTGGACAATGCTGATGAAGCCGGGCAAGCGCGCGACGGACGAAGGCGGCAAGGTGGTCATGGAACCGTCGGACGTTACGATTCTGGCCGAATGGTGATGATCCAGGACCCACAGGGAGCCTTCGTTGCACTGTGGCAGGCTAAGAACCACATCGGTTCGCAGATCGTCAACGAGCCGGGCTCCGTGGCCTGGAGCGAGCTCATGACGACCGACTCCAACGCCGCAGGCGAGTTTTACAGTAAGGTGCTCGGCGTCGAGGCCGCGAAGATGCCCATGCCCGGCATGGTCTACACGCTGCTCAAGGTTGACGGCCATGAGGTCGCCGGAGTGATGGACATCATCGCCGGAGATGGGTCCGATGCCGCCGCACTGGAGCGTGTATTTCGCCGTGGATGACACCGACGCGATGACTTCCAAGGCGGAGTCGCTGGGCGCGAAGGTCATGGTGCCGCCATCCGACATCCCCGAGGTGGGACGCTTCGCGGTGCTTCAGGATCCGCAGGGCGCCGTGTTCAACATCATCAGGGTGAACAACTCTCCGCAATAGGGATCTAGGACGACAAACAAAAGGCGGGACGAGGTGATTCCTCGTCCCGCCTTTTGATTGCCGCTGAATTTGGCCACTTCGAGATGAATTCTCGCGGTCCAGGATTGTTACGATAACGCCGCGCGTCATCGATAGGAAGGGACCAGCTATGACACAGGAAGTTATTCGCCCCGCCGGCACCGGCCCGGCCACCGTTCCTCTCTCGCCCGGAATTCGGGCCAACGGATTCATCTTCGTTTCCGGACAGACCGGCCGCAGTCCTGCCACTGGTGCTGTGCCGTGAGGGTATGGCAGCGCAGGCGACCCAGGCGCTGGAGAACATGAAGACCGTGCTCGAGGCGGGCGGGTCGTCTATGGATAAGGTCGTCAAGTGCACTGTATTCATCACCGACGTCTCGCGCTTTGGTGAGATGAACGAGGTGTATCGCACCTACTTCCCGAGCGACCGATTTCCCGCGCGTAGTACCGTGGAGGTCAGCGCGCTCGCCGGCAAGGACATGATCGTCGAAATCGAGGCGATCGCCCTTGCCTGAGCCGCCCAACCCTCTACGAGTGTTCATTGCCACGCCGCTCGAGGCAGAATTCGCCCAACAGATTGCTGATCTCGACCCTCGCATCGAGTTGATCTACCGACCGGATCTACTTGGCCCGAGCGAGTATCCTGGCGATCATTTCGGCGCGCCAATTGAGCGGACCCCGGAACAGCAGGCCGAGTGGGAGGCGTGCTTCGCGAACGCTCATGTGATCTGGGATTTCGATCGAGATCGTCCCTCGGAGCTGCTTAGTATGGCGCCCAGTCTCAGATTGGCATTCCATACCAGCTCCGGAGTCGCGGGCTGGCTCGGTCAGTCAGGGCTGATCGAGTCCGATGTGCTGGTCACCAATGCGGCCGGAATCCACGCGATACCGATGGCCGAATGGGCAATGTTTGCCATGCTGTATTTCGCGAAAAACGTTCGACGCATTCAGACGAGCCAGCGGCTGCATTATTGGGACAAGCGCTACTGTCCGGCCGAGCTAGACGGCGCTACGCTCGCGCTCGTCGGTCTGGGCGCGGTGGGCTCTGAGATTGCCCGCCGCGCTCACCAGTTTGGCATGCGAGTTCTCGCCCACCGACGACGTACGGATGAACCACTTCCGCCGAATGTGCCGGTCGATGAACAGTTCTCTCGTGAGCGTCTGCGGGAGATGCTCTCTCAGGCGGATTATGTAGTGCTAATTGTCGCATCTACTGCTGAGACGATTGGCATGATCGGCCGCGAGGAGCTCGAGGCGTTGCCACCGAACGCGGTACTCATCAACCTGGCGCGCGGCGCCGTTGTTGATCAGCAGGAGCTAACTGCAGCCCTGGAGAACAACTGGATCGCCGGGGCAGCGCTGGACGTCTTCAATCCGGAGCCGCTCGAGCCCGACAGCATGCTCTGGGACCTACCCAACGTGCTCGTGACGTCACATGCGATCAGCCATTCCCAGAACGAGAATGAGCGGCTCACGGCACTGTTCTGCAGCATCTTACGGGCCTACCTGAATGGCGATCCGATCCCGAACCTGGTGGACAAAAGGCTGGGCTATAGCCCGAGCTAGAGCGAGAGGGCGGAGAGGTCACAGGCTAGAGGTCAGGGAAGTCATGGAGATCGGAGCCTGTCCCTGACCTCACGCCTCGCCTCTCCGCGGGCAAATCGATATTCAGCTCGTACGCCCGTACCGGGATTTTCGGAACGCGCGGTCGGTGATAATGGAGCCATGACCGATATTGGGGCTCCGCGAGCCGAGCCGATCGACCGATTGCGCGATGACGTGCACCTGCTCGGGACGTTGGTGGGCGAGGTCCTGCTCGAGCAGGGCGGCACGGACTTATTCGAGAGCGTTGAGCGAATCCGGCGCGGCGCCATCGCCGCCCGCTCCGCCAACCCACCAGATCCGGTGGTGTTCGATGAGCTCATTGCCTGGATCTCGACGCAGTCGACTGCCAGACTGCTGGAGATTGTGCGCGCATTTGGCGTGTACTTTCATCTCATTAACCTGGCCGAGCAGAATCACCGCTTGCGCGTCCTCCGACAGCGCGCGGCGTCCGGCCAGGAGGTGGCCCAGTCAATCGAGGCCGGCATAGAGAGCGCGCGTCGCTCGGGCCATTCGGCGGAGCGTATCGCCGAATCGCTTGCCAGGCTCCACATTCACCCGGTGCTCACGGCGCACCCCTCGGAAACGCGTCGGCGAACCTTGCTCCAGCACCTGGAAACGGCAACGGCACTGATCGCCCGTCTCGATGACCCCAGGCTCACTCCGAAGGAGCGGGACGGCACACTTGATGAGCTGCGTCTGCGCATCACGCTTATCTGGCAAACCAGCGAGGTTCGCCTCGAGCGGCCCTCCGTGCTTGATGAAGTGCAAAGCGTTCTGTTCGTTCTCAGCGGCCCGATGCTCCAAGCCGTGAGCGACGTTCAAAGAGAACTGGACCACTGGCACCGTGAGCTCAAAGCGCCCGGATTTGACCAGCCCCGACCGACGATCCGACTGGGCACCTGGGTAGGCGCGGATCGGGATGGCAATCCTGCCGTCACGCCCGAGGTCACACGCGCCGCTTTCCGACTGGGTCGGGTCGCAGTGATCCGCCACTATCGCGACGCCGTCACGGCCCTGGGCCGCGACCTGAGTATCTCGGGGCGTCTCATCGGCGCGTCCGACACATTGATGGACTCCATTGCCGTGGATCTTCAAGAGCTGGGCGTGGAGCCAGTCCGCGCCTGGGCCGATGAGCCATACAGGCGCAAACTCGGCCTCATCAATGAGCGCCTGCGGCGCGCGGAGGAGGGTCGGCAGGGTGGTTTCTCGTCGGCTGACGAGCTCTTAGCGAATCTCGAGCTGATTGCCGATAGCTTGCGCGCTCACGGCGCCGGGCGTATCGCGGATGGCCCGGTTCACACGCTCATGCGCCAGGCCGAGACGTTTGGATTCCATCTCGCGGAGATGGAGATTCGCCAGCACTCCGAGCGCCACGCACGAGCCGTATCGGAGCTGCTGGGCATCATCGGCACTCCAGGCTACGTCGAGCTCTCCGAGCCTGAACGATGCGCAACTCTGGAACAACATCTTTCGGGCCCTGCCCTGGCGATCATCCCGGAGGCGCTCACGGCCACAACGAGGGAGGTGCTGGCCACTTTCGACGCCATGCGCGACGCCCAGGAGATGTGCGGCGCTGACGCCTGCAAGACGTACGTCATCTCGATGTGCCGCTCGGTCAGTGATGTCCTGGCGGTCCTTTTCCTGGCGCGGGAAAGTGGCCTCTTCTCCTGGGACGGAAGTAATGAGGCCAGCGTGCGTCTTGACGTTGCCCCGCTCTTCGAGACAATTCAGGAGCTGCAAAACGCCGGGGAGATCATGAGCCGGCTCCTGGCGAGCCCGGCCTATCGAACCGTGCTGCGGGCGCGCGGCAATCATCAGCAGGTCATGGTTGGCTACTCCGACAGTAACAAAGACGGAGGCTACCTGGCCGCGGCCTGGGAGACGTATCGAGCCCAACAGCGGTTGGTGCAGTCGCTCGCGCCAGAAGGCGTGAGACTCACGATTTTTCACGGGCGCGGTGGAGCCATCGGTCGAGGCGGCGGCCCGTCGGCCCGCGCTGTCAGGGCGCAACCGCCGGAAGTGGCGCGAGGCGGGGAATTCAAGATGACCGAGCAGGGTGAGATCATTACGGCACGCTACTCAAACCGAGATCTCGCCGCCAGACAGCTTCAGCAAATCTCCTTCGCTCTCCTGACTGTCCTCGTAAATGACTCTGAGCAGTCACCACGGCCGGAGTGGCTTCAGATCATGGATGAGCTGTCCGAAGCATCCCGCACGACGTATGAATCGCTCATCAAGCATACGGACGGTTTCATCACCCTTTTCCACCAGATGACGCCGTTCCCGGAGCTCGCCTCGTTGAACCTGGCATCGCGCCCGGTGAGCCGCTGGTCTTCCGATACAACCACGGCCGATTTCAGCGAGCTGCGGGCCATTCCCTGGGTCTTCAGCTGGACGCAGACTCGCACGAATTTGCCCGGCTGGTTTGGCATCGGCACGGCTCTCACTTCAGCAATCGAGAAGCACGGTGACCAGACGCTTCAGGACATGTACCGCGAGCTGGCAGTTCTTCGCGGCAACCATAGATAACGCCCAGGTTAGCCTTGGCACAGCGGACATGGTGATGGCTCGCCAA
The DNA here is from genome assembly GCA_963765765.1 of uncultured Chloroflexia bacterium. Classification (GTDB taxonomy): domain Bacteria; phylum Chloroflexota; class UBA6077; order UBA6077; family JACCZL01; genus CAVXYC01. The sequence goes on from CAVXYC010000014.1 coordinate 187,568, forward strand.
TACGCCAAGCTCGCCCAGGATGCATCCCAATTCCAGGCAGTTGATCGCGAGTATCAGCTCGCCGTGACGAGCGTGCAAAGCGTGACCGGCCACGCCACGCTGCTGGGCGATCAGTCACTGCTGGCCCGATCGATCCGACTGCGGAATCCGTACGTGGATGCGCTCCACATGGCCCAGATCACCCTGCTTCGTCGTGTCAGGTCGTTGCCAGAGCGAGGCGAGGACAAGGAACGCGCTACACTCCTGGACGCAATTCATCATTCCATCAACGGCATTGCCGCGGGACTTCAGACCGCGGGCTAATGTCGCCCGGCACGCCACACGGCTCGGGAGAGACGGAGCGTCATCGTGCTTCCAGGCACCGTCATCGGTCAATCCAAGTGGGACGTCGATACCCCGGCGATTTTGCTCGATCTAGACATCGTTGAGCGCAATATCGCCGCCATGGCGGACGTATTCCGCAACTCGCCGGTGAAACTTCGTCCACACGCCAAAACGCACAAATCGCCGCATCTCGCGCTTATGCAGATCGCCGCGGGGGCCATCGGCATCACCGTCGCCAAGCTGGGCGAGGCGGAGGTCATGGCCGCGGCCGGCGTGGACAACATCCTGATCAGCTCGGAGATCGTTGGTCCCAGCAAGGTGGCTCGGCTTATTGGGCTCGCGCACCAGGTTAACGTCCTGACGGTCGTGGACGACCTAGCGGCGGCGCGCATCATCGGCGAAGCCGCCCAAACGGCGGGCGTGCGCCTGCAGACACTGATCGACCTGGACACGGGGCATCACCGAACCGGTATCAACGCCGGCACCCGGCGCTCAATCTGGCGAAGGAGGTCGCCCGCTTGCCAGGATTAGATCTCATCGGCTTGCAGGGCTATGAGGGTCACCTTCAGCACATCGAGGGCCTGGAAGAGCGGAGCAACGGTGAAGCCGAGTCGCTTGGCCAGCTAGTCGAGACGCGGCAGATTGATCGAAGCCGCCGGGATTCCGTTGTCCATCGTGAGTACCGGCGGTACGGGCACTCATCGAATTCTGGCCGCGCAAGGTGGTGTGACGGAGATCCAGGCCGGCTCCTACGTCGTGATGGATACGCATTACGCCACTATCGAGGGAGTAACGTTTGGCCACGCACTGACGTGCATGACCACAGTGCTCAGCAAGACCAAGCCCAACCGCTGCATCATCGATGCAGGCCACAAGACGCTGAGCCTCGACAGTGGGCCATCCGCTCCAAAGGATCTACCAGGCGCGCACTACATTGCCGCGGGCGATGAGCACGGCGTGATCGAGTTCGACAATGGTCATTGCCCGCTCAACGTGGGTGACCGCGTTGAGATGATTCCTCGCCACTGCGACCCCACGATCAATCTTCACGATTGGTATCACGTGACGCGGGGCGATAACGTGGTTGCGCTCTGGCCTGTGGCCGCACGAGGGCGGGTGCAATAGCCTGACGGATCCTTACTTACTCCACGGATAGAGCATCCGGGAGCGGATTCGCACGGCAGAAGCGTGTCACATGAATCGGGGTCCGAATACATCGATTGGTGGAGTGATACTCTCGAACCATGCCGCGCATTCTTATCACCGGCGGTAACGGCCTCCTCGGCACCAAAGTCATCGAGCAAGCGCTTGCTCGACCTGAGATCGACATCATCTCGACCTCACGCGACGTCTGCCAGAACGACTATCTGGGTCAGTTCACGTTCAGCCGGCTCGATATCAGGGATGTCGATTCCGTTCAGCGCGTGTTCGACCAGCATCAGCCTGACGTGGTGATTCACACCGCGGCAATGACCAATGTCGATGCCTGTGAGAGCCATCGCGACGAAGCCTGGGCCATCAATGTGAGCGGCACCGAGCACGTGGCGCAGACCTGTCGCGACATCGGCGCGCGCCTGGTCCATCTCTCGACGGAGTATGTGTACGACGGCACAGCCGGACCGTATACGGAAACGGACCCTGTCAATCCGCTCGGCTGGTACGCAAAGACCAAATGGGAGAGCGAAGAGCGCGTGCGCGCCATAGTTGAGAATGCCGTGATCGGACGGACAACGATCATCGTCGGCCAGGCGCCGCACGTCCGTCCGAACTTCGTCTTATGGCTGGTGAACCAGCTCCGCAGCGGCCAGCCAGCGAAGATCGTGGTAGATCAGATTGGCTCGCCGACGCTCGCTGAAAACCTCGCGGAAATGGTGTTAGCCCTGGCGCTGAGCGACGCGCGCGGGGTGTACCACACAGCCGGGGATACGGTGATCGGCCGATACGATTACGCGCGTCTCATCTGTGCCGTATTCGATATTGACTCGTCCATGTTGATACCTATTACCACCGCGGAGCTGAATCAACCGGCGCCACGTCCCCTGAAGGCTGGTCTCTTGATGGATCACTTCAAGCAAGATTTCCCCGGCGTTCACGTGCTCTCAGCCCGCGAGGGCCTGGAAGCCATCAAAGCCCAGGTGACCTAGAGGTTCCAGGACACGGCAATCGGCCTGGATACCGCGACCACTGGCATTGGTGGGGCACTGAATTTGCGGAACCTCTACCCGGGAATACGGCGGAAAGCGCTGCGTTATACTCAGCAGACTAAGATGACCACCGTGCACCTGACACGGTTGGACATGGTGGGAGAAAGCGAATGACAAAGCCCGTTGCGATTCAAGATGCGACGTTTGAGCAGGAAGTGACGCAGTCGGGTACGCCCGTCTTGGTAGATTTCTGGGCAGAGTGGTGCGGTCCCTGCAAAATGATCGCCCCGGTGCTCGAGCAGATTGCCGAGGAGAAGGGCGAGGCTCTCAAGATTGCAAAGCTCGACGTCGACGCGAACACGGGCACGGCTCAGAGCTTCGGAGTGACCGGTATTCCGACCTTGATCCTCTTCAAAGACGGCAAGCCGGTCGAGCGAATCGTTGGCTTCCTCCGAAGCCGCAGCTCCTCCGACGCATCGAGCCGCATCTCTAGCTTCACAAGCACCAACTATGCAAGAAGCCGCGATGAATGTCGCGGCTTCTTGCATGTATTGATCGAGAGCTCGTAACAAGCGCGACGTGTCTCCGGTAGCCGGCGCTACCGGAGACACCGGCTCGGAGAGCCCCTGTCCGGCGGGTTCGCTAGATTTGCCTGTCGCACAACCCGATCGATGAATGCCCGTTCAATGATAAGCACTGCCCACCCCGGAGAACCTGTATGAAGATCCCCACGCTCGCACTCACCGCGTTATGCGCGGCTTTACTTGGCGCATCCATACTGACGCCAACTGCTCGAGCGCAGTACGTCGCCCAGAGCCCCGAGTATGGCGCCAGCGCCTTTATCTTTGGTGTGCCTGAAACAACCGCGCGCGATCTGAACACTCTGACAAGCTCAGGCTTCGGCTGGGCCAAGATGATGGTTCCGTGGCGGTCCGTTGAGAACTCGTGCAAGAGCTGTCTCGACTGGTCCGACCTGGATCGCTCAGTGGTCGCTGCCAACGCCGCGGGTGTGAAGGTTCTGTTGCGCATCGACTTCTCGCCCCCGTGGGCAGCGGAAGTACAGACGGACAACAGTCCGCCCGCCAACCCAGACGACTTCATCGACTTCATGAATCGCCTGGTGGATCGTTACCGAACCGATTCAACCATCGGCCGCGTTCATGCCGTCCAGATCTGGAACGAGCCGAATCTCACCCGGGATTGGGGTGAGAAACCCATCACGCAGCAAGCCGCGGGCGAGTATGCCTACCTGCTGAAGGAGACGTACAAGTCGATCAAGGCAGTGGACCCGAACATCACCGTGGTTACAGCCGGACTTTCCCCGACCGCCACGATGGACGGTACGGCAGCGCCCGATGACGTCTACCTCGACTGGCTGTTCCAGGCCGGCATCAAAGGTTACTACGACGTGCTGGGAGCACATGGCGCGGGATATGGCAACCCGCCCGAAACCGATGTCATGAGCGTTCCCGGCTATGACTATCCGGCCTTTTACTTCCGCCGCGTGGAGCAGCTTCGAGCAATCCAGGAGCGTTACGGCGATGGCGCCAAGCAGATCTGGCTTCTGGAATTCGGCTGGACAACTGACAAGGTGAACCCGGCCTACTCATGGTTTGCTGTGACACCCGAGCAACAGGCCGATTACATCATTCGAGCCTACAAGTTCGCCAGCGCCAACTGGGCGCCATGGATTGGCGTCATGTTCCTCTGGACCTTCAACGATCCACGCTGGTCGCCCGCGAACGAGCAGTACTGGTGGGCTGTCAATGAAACCGACGGCACCCCCCGACCGGCGCTTACTGCATTCAAAGAAGCGCGCGCGTCAGGAGTACTTCCTTAGGGGGTGAGGGGGCCAGGGACGAAATTCCTGCATCAACGTTCCTGCCCCCTAACCCCTAATTCCTGACCCTTAGCGGGGCATCCCTCACAGGCGTGCTCTCGGCACGTCGTGCGAAAGATGTGCAGGAGACCTTGCTGGCGGCAAGCGGTGTTGGCCAACCGGAGTCCATCCGCGCCCGCTATCTGCTGAGCCATACCTCGTACGAGACCGTTGGAGGCGATCCGAGGAAACGTTCGGTACGCTTCGAGACTTGCGTCCTCCAGTGCGCGGTTTTCCCAGAACCGACCAAGTGCGTAGAGCAACGGCAAGGCCGCGTTAATAGCGATCTCGGCGGCGCGGTCCCGACCGATGAGGCCGGACACCGGCGGAACAAGACTATGCTCCAGATCCAACAGGCTAGCCCATTCGCGTCCAGGGATGCTGAGCTCGAAATAGCGGACGAGCGCACGCCCCGGGTGCGAATCCTCCAGGACAATTCGAGCGAGCTCAGTCAACGGCGCGGACCGATTGAACGCCACGGCCAACACCGCCAGCGCTCCGAGCCTGCGGACTGGATGATTGCCCGGCCGAACGCGACGCGTCTCCCAGGCTGGCCCATCATCTACAGCTCGCCATCCGAAAGCTTGCGCTCGATCCCAGGCACGCTCTACCGCTTCCGCGAAGAGCCCATGCGGCGCGATGTTCCGTTGACTTGGAAGAAGGCCGGCTGCGCCGAGCAGCGCCCCGAAGACGGCGACCTCAGGCTCCGCTGGCTTGTCAACCTCTAGCAATGAACAAATGTCGTTGAAAGGCATCCGCTCCGCCAGATGTGTCATCGCGTCCGCATTGCGCGTGTATCCGAGCGCGCGAGCAACGCCGCGCCAGAGCAGCTCCGACGGCAGTATGACGGAGAGATCGCCTTCCAGCCGATCTGCTCGCGCGCTGAACCGCTGAATTCCGGCGCGCTCGAGCATCACGACGATCGCCGCGGGATCAGTCTGGCAGGGTGTGACCGCGAGCGCATGATCGCACTCGAATTCGATCTGCAGCGTCTCAATGGGCCGGGCGAGGTGAGGTCCCAGCAACAGTGTCGGTACGCGATCACCCAGCACGTTCAGCGTGGGCCCGCTGCTATCCGCGTTCAAGACCACGTGCAGCACAACCTGACGATAGGCCGGATCCCCCTGATGACCGTGCTGCTTCCAGTCCTTCGGGCTGACGTGAATCTCCACGTCACCGCGCTCGATCCGTCCATCGGGCCAGGCGATCAACGCGCCCTGAAAATCGGGCTGCCCCTCGCCCCAGGATCGTCCCGGAAAGATCACCTGAACAGCGCGACCGTCAGTACACACAAGCGGCCCGCGCAAGAGCTGTCGCTGCCAGATCCAGGCGACGAATCGCTCGCTCAGCCGTGGCGCCACTACCGCTGCCATACGGCCAAGTGTACGGCAGACCCAGACGTCAGAAGAGGGTGCGAATGACGAATGTAGAATGAAGAATTGTCGGCGGGCAACCGGTCCGCTTCTTCATCCTTAATTCTGCATTCGTCATTCAGCGCCCCTAACCCCTAACCCTAAATAGATACAATGGCGGCAATGCAGAATTCCGACGATTCCGCCAGCCGGCTGGCCGAGCTTCGAGAGCGAATCGACAAGATCGACGCACAGCTCGTCGCACTTCTGAATGATCGCGCGCGGGTCTCGCTTGAGGTCGGCCTGGTCAAGGGGCCGGACGCCCCGATCTTCGTTCCCGAACGGGAAGCTGAGCTTCTGGAGCACCTGAATGACAGCAACAGCGGACCGCTGAATGCCGAAGACCTGAGCAGCATCTATCGAGAGATCATCTCGTCATCACGTCGTCTCCAGCGTCCACTGAGCATTGCCTATTTCGGCCCAGCGGCCACCTTTACCCATCAGGCCGCGCTCCAGCGCTTCGGCCAGGCTAATGAGTTCCTGCCGATGCCAACGATCGCCGACGTCTTTGGCGAGGTCGAACGGAGAGGGGCTGACTACGGAGTCGTTCCTATTGAGAATACGACCGAGGGATCCGTTTACGAGACGCTCGATCTCCTGGCCTCCAAGGATCTCCGCGTGTGCGCCGAGATCACACTGCAGATCGCACAGAACCTGTTGGCCCGATGCACGCTAGACCAGATCACTACCGTCTACTCACATCGTCAGGGCATCGCTCAAACGCGGAACTGGCTGGCGGCGCACTTGCCGGGCCGAGATATTCGTGAGTCTCCCAGTACCGCGGCCGGCGCCGAAATGGCTTCCCGAGAGCCGCACACGGCCGCCATCGCGCCACGCCTGGCAGCCGAGGTCTACGGGCTCAATGTTATTGCCGAAAGCATCCAGGACCTGAGCAGCAACTACACGCGCTTCTTCGTCATTGGAGAGTCCGCGAGTGATCGGCCCACCGGACGAGACAAGACACTATTGCTCCTGAGCATTCGCGACCGTGTGGGGGCCCTTCGCGACATCGTTAACGAATTTGCCGACGCGGGTATCAACCTCAGCGCCATCCAGTCACGCCCATCGCGCCGGCGCGCCTGGGACTACCTGTTTTTCGTTGAGCTGCAGGGGCACATCGAAGAGCAGCGCGTGCGTGAGGCCGTCAAGCGGATCGAGCATCACTGCGTATCGTTAACTATTCTGGGCGCCTGGCCGGACGAACGAGTAGGCTGACCCAAGAGACGCAGCTCGAGATCGTGCCTTATGAATAGCGATGTCGTGCGGGTGCGCATGTCACACTCTCAATACAGCGTTCGCTTGAAGACAAAGATCGTTGTATCGATAGGCATATACTTGGGCGCCAATTTCGAGGAGGAAACGCATGCAGGTCCGTGTGGAGCCAATCACCGTGACGGAAATTGCGACGCCACTACTGGTCGTGAATCTGTTCGATGGAGTCGAGCTCCCGGGCGGTGCAACAGGCGCGGTAGATCGGGCTATGGGCGGCTTGATCGGCCGTCTTGCCGCGAGGCGAGAAATCAACACCGATTTGGGCCAGGTCACCATCATCTACAACATGGGTCAGTTCAGCGGTCTCGCGGCGGAGCGAGTCGCCGTGGTTGGCCTGGGCAAGCAAGCTGACTTCGATCTCGAAGCGGCGCGAGTCGCAAGCGCGGCGGCCGCCCGAAAGGCGCGCGACCTCAAGATCGAGCGCTACGCCACCATTATCCATGGCGCTGGAATCGGTGGGCTGGACCCGGCTGACGCCACCCAGGCGGTCGTCGAAGCCTCGCATCTCGCCCTGTTTACCTTGACAGACTTCAAGAGTCCGCCTGAGAAACCAGTCACCGAAGTGCTCGAGCTAACGATCGTTGAGCGTGATCCCGAGCGCGTCGAGTGCATGCGTGGCCCGGCCGAGGTGGGCACGGCGTGCGCTGAGGCCACGATGATCACGCGCCGGCTCTCGAGCAGTCCGAGCAATGTCTGCACCCCTGAGTATCTGGCCAACCGGGCGCGTGAGGTGTGCGACCAGCATGGCCACGAGATCAGCATTTACGGCAAGGAAGAGCTGGAGCGCATGGGCTTTGGCGGCGTCCTGGCCGTGAATCAGGGGAGCGTCCTACCGCCCCGCTTCGTCGTCATGCACTACTCCAGCCCGCGCGCCACGAAGACGTTGGCCGTGGTCGGCAAGGGCATCACCTTCGACACGGGCGGCATCTCGATCAAACCTGCCGAGGGGATGGAGTGGATGCGCCACGACATGTCTGGCGCCGCCGCAACGATCGGCTTTATGGATTTGATGGGCCGCCTGAAGCCGGACGTGAACGTCATCGGGCTGTTTGCCGCCACGGATAACATGCCTAGCGGAGCCGCCTACAAGCCAGGCGACGTCATCAAGGCGTACAACGGCAAGATGATGGACATTCTCAACACCGACGCCGAAGGTCGGGTCACGCTGGCCGACGTGCTGGCCTATGCCGTGGAGCAGAAACCCGACGCCATTGTGGACATGGCGACGCTCACCGGGGCATGCGTGGTTGCGTTGGGCTACTTCGCCAGTGGCGTGTTCGGCAACGATGACGCGCTCATTGAGCAGATGCGCCGAGCCGGCGATAAGTCAGGCGAGCGGGTCTGGCCACTGCCGCTTTGGCCTGTCTACCACAAGCAGATAGAGAGTCCACTCGGCGACATCAAGAACACTGGTGGACGTCCGGCTGGCTCCATCACTGCCGCCGCGTTTCTTCAGAATTTCGTCGGCGACGTTCCGTGGCTGCATCTCGACATTGCCGGTACCGCGTACTCCACCGGCGATAAGAGCTGGATTCCGCCCTACCAGAACAAAAGTGAGTCCACGGGTGTGGGTGTGCGTTTGCTCTATCACTTCCTGCAGATCTGGAATAACTGATTCGGGAATCAGCCACAAGCAGCTTCGAAGGGGCGGGGTTAGCTTGCTCGATCCGAGCACCCAATCGATGATTCGGAAATTGGATCGGGCGAGCCAGCGCCGCCACTTTTGCATACACCAGCCAAGCACGTCCCCACTCGATCGTTCATCCCGAGCCGCATGCGTTTAAAGCCCACGTGGCGCCTCACGGGCATCCGTTGGTCGATTGCAACCGCATTGTTCGCCGCGATGGCGATGCTGCTGTTTGTCCGTCAGCTTGGGCCCGATCGGGTCCTTCTCCCGGCAGACGCCCTGTTCACGTTCCCGCCGTACGAGGCGGCTGCTTCGCAGCTCGGGGTGGTCTACCCTGAGAATCCGCTGGTGGCGGATACGATTCTCCAGAACTTCGGCTGGAAGCAGTTTGCCGCAAGCCAATGGCACGCTGGACAACCGCCGCTCTGGAATCCCTTCATTCTGAGCGGGCAGCCGTTCTTGGCTGCCGGACAGAACGCCTCGCTCTACCCGCCTGGTGCGCTCTTTCACCTGCTGCCACTGCCTGATGCGTACGCGGCGTTTGCCATTGTGCACTTCACGCTCGCGGGCGTCTTCATGGCGATGTTTCTATCCGCCCTGGGCGCTGGCTGGCTCGGCCGCGTCACTGGCGGGCTGATCTTCGAGTTCTGTGGATTCTTGGTGGTGAGCGTGGTCTGGCCCATGATGGTCAGCACCGCGATCTGGCTACCACTGCTGCTCTGCGTGATCGAGCGCATTGTCTCGAGTCTGGGCCACTGGCGGCTCATCGTGCGTTGGACGGCCCTGGGCATCGCGGCTGTGGCGCTCCAGTTTCTGGCCGGGCATCTGGAAATCAGCTTTTACATTCTGGCGACCTGCGGGCTTTATGCGGCGCTTCGCCTGGCACCATCGCTGCTTCGTCGACCAATTCCGACGCTTGGGGCAGGAACAGCGCTTCTGGGCATGATCGGCGCCGGCACGCTGATCGCCGCGGTGCAGATCGTCCCATTCGTGGATGCGATCGGTCAGAACGTGCGTGTGGGCCAGGTCACGTTTGCAGACGTTCAAGGGTATGCCTTCGATCGCGGGCAATGGTGGACGTTTGCACTGCCCGACTTCTTTGGGAACCCGACACACCGAACGTATCTCGACGCCCGCGACGGAGCGATTCACACAGCGGAGCACCTCCGTCCACGATCAGGCGGTGACGAATTCCGACGCGACACGGAATGGGGCAAGCGCAACTACGTAGAGGGCACCAGCTATCTGGGCATCAGCGCGCTCATTCTGGCGCTCATCGGCGGAATGACCCGCCCGCGCCGAAGCTGGCCGCTTGTCGTCATCGCGGTCGCCTCGCTTTGTTTCGCGTTCGGAACGCCGCTCTACGCGCTGGTGTTCTACGGATTGCCCGGAGGCAACCAGGTTCATACGCCGTTCCGCTGGGTATATCCCTGGACCGTGTGTCTTGCCGCACTGGCCGGATTGGGGGGCGACGCGCTCACACGGCAGATCACGTCTGGGCGGCAGCGGCGTGCTGTCACCGTAGCAGCTATCGGGACCATTGCCTGCGGCTGCATGCTGGCCTTGAGCGCGATCTGGCTATGGCGCGCCGCGCAGACGCGTGCGCCCGCGCTTGATTCAATCGTTGCCCGCTGGTCCGAGATCCGAGACGGCTTCAGCGACGGCGCGACGTTCGCCGCCTACATCGCACCACAGTCACTTGCCACGGCCGTGTTGCTGGTACTTACCGGCATTCTGGTGCTCTCGGCGCTGCGTCGCCCCGCCCGATTCACCGTAGCCTTGCTCGCCACGCTACTAGCAGTCGATCTCTGGACCTTCGGTGTGGGATTCAACCCGGCCGGCCCCCGTTCGCTACTGACATACGAGCCGCCGGCGCTCGCCTTTCTGCGCGCGCAGCCAGGACCTTTCCGAATCGCCGCGCTCGGTCCCGCGGATGTGCTTCCGGCAAATCTGGCGATGCGAGCGGGTCTGGAAGACGTACGCGGCTACGACACGATCATCAAGCGAGATTATGTCGACTATCTGAATCTCATCGAGCGGCCGGGCGCGCTGCTCTACAGCAAGATCGAGAAGCTGTTTGACGAACGCTCGCTCACTTCGCCTCTCTTCCATGCCCTGAACGTTGGCTACGTCCTGACGGAGCGATCGATCAACTTTCCGGGGTATGAGCTCGCCTTTTCGGATGGTATCCAGGTCTATCGCAATACCCGAGCGCTGCCCCGGGCGTTCATGGTCGGCGAAGCTCGCTTCGCGGGATCGGCGGAGGAGGCGCTGGAGATACTGAAGCGGATCGATCCGAGCCGCACGGTAGTGATTGAGGCCAATGGGTCATACCAATCGGCGGCGCAGTCCGAGCCATCTTCGGCAGAAGCGCGAATCGATATCACACGCGCCGAGGCGCAGCAGATCACGCTGCGTGCGTCATCGACCTCGGGCGGCTACCTCGTCGTCATGGACGCATTCGATCCTGGCTGGACCGCCCAATTGGACGGGCAGGACACCCCTCTGCTGCGGGCCAATCGCGCGTTCCGGGCAATTGCCGTCCCCGCCGGCGAGCATGAGATTCGTATGCTTTATCGGCCGCTGAGCTTCCGCGTGGGGATGCTGCTCAGCGGGATCGGCGGGCTCATTCTAGGTTCGATTGCGCTGGCCGGATTCTGGCCAGCACGTCGGGCTGTAGCCGTGGAGCGGTCGCCGCTGGGCGTCATAGTCCGCAACGTCAGCGCGCCGTTCGTGGCGAATCTGCTGAGCCGCGTCCTGGATCTAGGTCTGGCCCTGGTCATGTTCCGATTCCTTGGTCCAGCTGGTGTGGGGGCCTACACCTTCGCGATTGTTCTGACGGGGTACCTGGACATTCTGGCGGGGTTCGGCTTAGGCACACTGGTCACGCGTGACGCCGCTCGCGATCCGAGTCGCCTGGCCACCTATTTCGGAAACAGCCTTATCGCCAGGATGGGCTTCTGGCTCATCGCGGCCCTCGTTGCCTTGACTATCGTTGGCCCATTTGGAAGTCAGTTTGAGATCAGTGCCGATCTGGCTCTGGCGGTGGCGCTGTTGGTGGCGGGACTCCTGCCGTCCGGCGATTCGGCCACGGTGAGCGCGCTGCTTCAAGCGCGCGAGCGATTCGACATTCCCGCCGCCGTGACCATCGTGTCTGCCGTACTCAAGATTCTCTTCGGCCTCGCGGCACTCCTTGCTGGCTGGGGATTCGTCGGTCTGGCGGCCGTGTCGATATTGACGAATGTCGTTAGCGCGACATTGCTCACGATCCTGGCAGCGCAAGCCATCGAGCTTCCGCGACCAAAAGTAGACGCCGCACTCACCTGGCTCATGATTGTCGCTGCCTACCCGCTGATGTTGAGCCAGGTGCTTAATGCGCTCTTCTTCCGCATGGATGCGTTGCTCCTGAAGCCGCTGGCCGGTGATGAAGCTCTCGGCTGGTACAGCACGGCCTATCGTTTTATCGATGCCTTCCAGATCATTCCCAGCACCGTGATCCTGGCGCTGTTTCCGCTGCTGTCGCGTCAGGCCGGTCATCGCGATGCCATCGTGAGAAGCGCTACTCTCACCCTGCGCGCTCTGCTGAGTCTGGCCTTTCCCATAGCCGTCGGCTGCACATTGCTCGCGGAACCGATTATCCTCGCGTTCGCCGGCGCCAGCTACGTTCCTCAGTCGGTCATCGCACTACAGATCCTGATCTGGTATCTGCCGCTGAGCTTCATCAACGGCCTTGCTCAGTACATGCTCATCGCGCGAGGACGGCAACGCATACTGACGCTAGCCTTCGCTATCGGAGTAGTGTTCAATGTCGCCGCGAATCTGGCACTGATCCCACGCCTGGGCTATCAGGCAGCTGCCTGGATTACCGTGGTGTCTGAGGTCGTGCTGCTGATCCCATTCTGGCTCACCATGCGAGGCGAGCGAGTTGCCCCGGCACTTCCGAGGATCGTCTGGCGTCCGATCGTCGCCGCCCTCGTGATGGGCGCGGCGATCCTGCCGCTCGCTGGCCTGAGCCCGCTCCTGGCAGCCGTCATTGGCGCCACTGTGTACGCCATTGCGCTGGTAACCCTGAGGGGCGTGACACCGGATGAGCTAAAAGCGGTGCGACGGGCGCTGTGATCGCCCCAGAGTCAGTCGTTCTTGCCAGGAGCCTTCGCGGGAGGAACCCTACCCACGGGATGCGGCTCTGCCGCTCCTGACGCTTGCGTCACCCCGCTCCGTCCCACGTAACCTGAAGCTTGCTCGCTCGATCGCGAGCTATGCCTGGGAGGGCTCGTGCAGGTAACCGCTTCCGCCATCTCACTGAACGTCGCAAACGTCACCGCGTCGGCCGAATTCGCGACCCAACACTTCGCGTTTACGGAGACGATGTCTGCTGAAGGGTTCGTCTCTCTCGAACGTGCCGACGTTGGATTCAACCTGATCTTTCTACGTACGGGCCTCCAATCGTTCAAGCCCGTAAGCATGCGGGGCCATTCGGCGGATGGTCTGCTGGTGGTCTTTGTCGTCGACGAGATCGATGCGGAGTACGAGCGCATCAAGAGTGAAGGTGTATCGGTCACCACACCGATCGAGACGGAATCGTGGGGCGAACGCTACTTTCAGGTGACGGATCCCAACGGCGTGGTGTACCAGCTCGTTCAGTGGATGACTGGGACTTAGCCCAGAGGTGATTTGGACCGCGGCGTCTTGCCGCTTTACGGCTGAGCGAGCAGCTCGTCCGCCGGTGAAACGCAGCGCCTACTGAACGCTCGGTCGATCATGCTCGCCGACCTGAGCACCCAGGGTTTCGACGGCGTGGCCCAGGGCGGGAGCGATGACGTCCAGACATTCACGGACTGCCTTCGGGTTGCCGGGCAGATTCACGATGAGCGTTCGACCACGCACGCCCACCAGCGCTCTCGAGAGCATGGCTGCCGGAGTCTTCTGAAGACTGGCCGCCCGCATCGCTTCGGCCATGCCGGGTACTTCGAAGTCGATCACGGAAAGCGTCGCCTGGGGCGTGACGTCGCGTGGGGCGAGGCCCGTTCCGCCAGTCGTGAACACGGCGGCGAGATGCTGGTCATCCACCATGTCGCGGATTGCCGCGGCGATTTGATCTGCCTCGTCCGGGATCACAACCTGGACCTGGATACTCCCGCCCAGTGATTCAACCACCTCACGCAGGATTCGCCCACCTTCATCCTCACGCTCGCCCCGTGATGACTTGTCACTCACGGTGATCAGTCCGGCCGAGAACGAGGCCTTCGATCCATGGCCGTGATGGTCAGTCATTGACGCTCTCCTCGCGCACGTAATGTCCGCTTTTCCCGCCAGTCTTCTCCATCAAGCGAACGCTGTCGATGATCATGTCCTTATCGACCGCTTTACACATGTCGTAAACGGTTAGCGCGGCGATACTTACGGCGGTGAGCGCTTCCATCTCGACCCCGGTCTTGCCGGTGACGCGCACGGTGGCGGAGATCTCCACTGCCGAGTCGTTTTCGTTGAGCTCGAAGGCAAGGTCGACGCCTGTGATCGGCAGCGGATGACATAGCGGAATCACCTCGGGCGTTCGCTTGGCGCCCATGACGCCGGCCACCTGGGCAATCCCAAGGACGTCGCCTTTGGCCATGCCACCATTACGCACCAGCTCAAGCGTCCGCGGGTCCATCAGTACGCGCCCACGCGCCGTGGCTACCCGCACGGTATCGTCTTGGCGCTCACATCCACCATCCGCGCGCGGCCCGATTCGTCGATGTGGGTGAAATCGCTCATGCCAGCCCCGCCTCGATCTCACTGACAAGCGGCGTCATATCGAGTCCATCGAAACCGAGAAATCGCGCCAGCTCATCTGCCGTATAACGCTGTCCTTCGCGCCAGCGGTCGCGCAGAAACGCCCCGGCGCGGGGATGACGGAACCATTCTTCGTCGTATTCGCGCCGCAGGAAATCTTTGAAGAGCGCTTCCAGTGTCCAGGCACGCATGTACTGGGCGGAGTAAAACGCGCTGTCCACGTCGCTCAGGAACTCTTCTGGCGCGTAGTTCACCATGCAGGTGGTGGGTGAAGAAATCGGCGTAGTACTCGGCCATCGACTCGACGTCCGAAGCGCGATGAAGCTCCTGCTCGTACAGGATCTTCACGGCGTAGCGGCGTAGCATGTACAGCTTCTGGAACATGCTCAGCGTGAGATAGTCGCTTGGCTCGTTGAACTGAAGCCGATGCCGCAGCCAGGCACGATCCGTGGTCAAGTACTGGAGCTGAAAGGCGAATGATTCAGTGACCGAGTTATCGCCCAGCCACTTGAAGGCAAATGGGAGACTCGGATCCATGTTGGCAAAGTGCTCAGCATGCCCGCCCTCGTGCAGCAGCGTCTCGTAATCGCTGAAGCCCCCGCGAGGCATGATCACCAGCCGGACGTCACTTGGAATGCTAATCGGCGCACAGAACGCCCGCGGTGACTTGGTGGGGCGGGCATCAGTATCTAGGCGGATACTGGTCTGATCCTCCAGCCGCAACCCCAGGTCCAGCAGCGTCTGGTAGAGCATGGCTATGAGGCCGTCTCGCGGGAAATAGGCATCGTATCGAGGCGCCCTGAATGCCCAGGCCAGATCGCACTTGGCGGCATCACCCGGATCCACCTCCGCATCGCCCAGCACCTGCCGCAGACCGGATTCGTACAGGTTCGCGGTGTCAGCCAGAAATTTCTCGAGGCGAACGCTCAGCCCCGCGAGGTCGAGTCCGCGGAGCGAATCCCACATCGCCACGTAGTCCGTGAAATCCAGCTCCTGGGCTAGATCGCGCGATGCTTCCTCGCGATCGATGTACAGGCGATTGTGCTGACCCGTTTCAGCAAGCCAGCGCTTCCATAGCTCGCGGCGCCGCTCCGGGTCGGCCTCGTTGGTCCAGCGAACCGGCGTCGTTCGATATGCGACAGCCTCGCCATCCCAATCAATGACCGCGGCGGATTCGATCTCCGCGATCTCTTCCGAGAGCTGCTTAGACCCGGTTTCCCTGCAGCCCGTCGGCGATGAAATCCAACAGGAATCGGCGCTGCTTGTCATCGAGCGTCTGCTCATCGAGCTCGCGCATCTCCTGGTACGTGTCCACCTGAAACAGATGGGCGAAGGTGTCATAAATGGGCGTCATGTCCAGGGTCGGCTTGAGACCGGCGCCATGGAGATAGTGCTCACGCGTGATGGCGCTGTTGAACCGCTCGGCGTCGCGCTCGAAAGCGGCGAGATTCAGCATGCTGGCAATCCTTCACAAGCAGTACTGGCCTAAGCATACGGGAGAAGCCCTACGGCGCTTGGCGTATCATTGGCCGCGATATGCGCGTCGAGGCAATCGTCCGAGATCCCGAGCTGCATCGCCTCCCGGCGCTCGCCGAACGGTTGGAGCGACTGGGGTTCGATGGCCTGTCGATCCCGGAGGTCAAGCGCGACCCATTCGTACTCGCGGGGCAGGCCGGCAGCGCGTCTTCTTCGCTCCGGATTGCCACCGGAGTGGCGCTGGCCTTCCCTCGCAGTCCAACTCTCACCGCCTACAGCGCGCGCACGATCCACGATCTCACGGGAGGTCGATTTGTCCTGGGCCTGGGGACACAGGTTCGCGGGCACATCGAACGGCGCTTCGGCGTTCATTGGACTGCACCCGTGCAGCGCCTGCGCGAGTATATCGGGGTGGTGCGAGCGGTCTGGCGAAGCGTGGGACGCTGGCGATGGTACTCACTTCGATGGTCAGCACTATCGCGTCAGCTTGATGACTCCGGAGTTCAGCCCACCACCTAACGCCAACGGGATGATCCCGATTCACATCGGCGCAGTCAACGTCCACATGCTGCGGCTGGCTGGTGAGGCCTGCGACGGTGTGCGCCTACATCCGTTCTGCACGCCGCGATATCTGCAAGAGGTGGCACTGCCAAACCTGGCTTCGGGAGCCGAGGGCAGCGGACGCCCGCTCTCAGCGCTCGAGATTGTCAGTGGTGGGTTCATTGCCACCGGACCGGACGAACAGACGGTAGTGACCACTCGTGAAGAGATCCGCCGGCAAATAGCGTTCTACGCATCCACTCGCGGGTACGCTCCGGTGCTGGAGCTACACGGTTGGAGTGAGCTCGGCGGCGAGCTTCGTCGGCTTATTGCCCAGCAGCGCTGGTCCGAGATGGCCTCGCTGATATCGGACGAGATGCTGGACGCATTCGCCGTGGCTGGAACCTACGAGCACGTCGCCCCTCTGGTGAACGCAAGGCTTGGCGGTCTGGTTGACACGCTATCACTCAACGTGCCTGCTGATGAAGCGCACGATGAGGCCTTCGCCAGTCTGGTGCGGGAGCTCCAACGGATTCCTGGACGAGCCGGTCAGCCGGCTCCAGCGCAAGGCGCGCTCCGCGCCCGGTTTCCTCATGGTGGCTGCTAGAATCGAAGCGTGAGGCGCTGGGCATGACGTCACCAATCGCAGGTACGGACCCGCACTCGGGAAAGCCGAGGGAGCTGTTCAACGTCTTGCCGCCGCCGGACGCGTTACGTCGCCTCCTCGAGCACCTCCCCACCCGCCAGGCAGCCGAGCACATTCGAACCGCTGATGCGCTTGACCGCGTGCTTGCCGAAGACCTCGTCTCGCCCGAGGATCTTCCATCGTTTCCGCGTTCCACGATGGATGGGTTCGCCGTCCGCGCCGCCGATACGTACGGTGCCAGTGAAGGGCTACCCGCGTACCTGGACATCGTGGGCGAAGTGCTCATGGGTCGCAGCCCAAGCGTCACACTGAATGTTGGTGAGGCTGCCCGCATTGCCACCGGCGGCATGGTGCCCGCGGGCGCCGATGCCGTGGTGATGATTGAGCAGACGCAGGAAGCATCTGGTTCGCTCGTCGAGGTTCTGCGACCCGTTGCCGTAGGCGAGAACGTGATCCAGATCGGCGAGGACGTCACGCGCGGCGCCCCCTTATTGGCGCGTGGCCACACCCTGCGGTCCCAGGACATCGGTGGATTGCTGGCCATGGGCGCAACTGAAGTCCCCGTAGCCAGAAAGGCGCGCGTCGCCATCATCTCCAGCGGAGATGAGGTTGTGGCACCGGATCAAGCGCCCGCGCCCGGGCCAGATTCGGGACATCAACAGTTACACACTCGCGTCGTTGGTGCGGCGCGCAGGACACGACCCAGACATCCTTGGCATCGTCCCGGACGTCTACGAGCAGCTCGAGGAGGCGGCTCAGCACGCCTTGCGAGATCACGACATGCTGATCCTTTCCGCCGGCAGCTCGGTCAGCACGCGTGATATGACCGCGGACGTCATCGCCTCACTGGGCTCGCCCGGGGTGCTCGTGCACGGTGTCTCTCTCAGGCCAGGAAAGCCAACCATTCTGGCTGTGGCGGATGGCAAACCGGTGTTCGGCCTACCCGGCAACCCGGTCTCGTGCATGGTGACCTTCGACCTGTTCGTAGCGCCCTCGCTCGCCCATATCACCGGTCAGACCGAGGTCCCGCGTATCACCCGTCGGGCACGATTGACGAAAAACATCGCATCCGCATCGGGGCGTGAGGACTACGTGCAGGTGCGACTTACAGAGCGTGATGGCGAGCCATGGGCGGACCCGGTCTTCGGCAAATCCAACCTGATCTACACACTCGTCCGCTCCGATGGCATGGTGAAAGTGGAGCTGAATCAGGGAGGACTGGTGGAGGGCGCATGGGTGGATGTGATCCTGTTCTGAGCCACGTCTGCCGCGGCGGGGCGCTCACAGAAGTAGGTGCTGTTGTCCAGGGAGCGTCTGACGGTCTGTTCACGAGGGGACCCCACCCCGGCCCTCCCCGCTGCGGCAGGGAGGGAGCGTCGTTTACGGTAAACACGAGCTCCGGCTCCTCCTGCCGCAGCGGGGAGGGCTGGGGTGGGGTTCCCCCGCAAGGTTGCTACGGTCTGAAGCACGTATACCTACCTCACTTCTCCCACCAAGTAAAGCCTCAGCCGGTCGTCGCTTTCACTCGAACGAATCGATTACGGACCATGCACGGTAAGCCGTACCTCGAAGACATTCCGCTAGACGAGGCGCGCAGGCGCCTCGATGGAGCGCTCAACCGCGCAGGCGGCGCCCTGATGTCGGGTGAAGTCATACCGCTCCAGGAGGCCCTCGGGCGCGTCACTGCCGAGCCAGTGTGGGCAGCTATCTCGTCGCCGCACTATCACGGCGCCGCGATGGACGGCGTAGCGGTCAGGGCGCTCGAGACACTGGGCGCTACGGAGTCGCACCCCCTCGCACTCACACTGGGCCGCCAGGCGCACTGGGTGGACACCGGCGACCCGCTCCCTGAAGGTACGGACGCGGTCATCATGTTGGAGCATCTCCAGCAGATCGGCCACGAGGCGGTGGAGATCATGGCTGCCGTGCCGCCGTGGCAGCATGTGCGCTCCATGGGTGAGGACATCGTTGCCACGGAGCTGGTCTTGCCACAGGGTCATCTTTTGCGCCCGGCCGACCTGGGAGCCATCGCCGCGTGTGGCAATACGTCGGTGACGGTTCGCCGCAAACCACGCGTCGCCATCATGCCAACGGGCACCGAGCTCGTCCCGCCAAGTCCGGATGTCAAGCCAGGCGAGATCATCGAGTTCAATTCGCTCATCCTGGCCGGCCAGATTACCGAGTGGGGCGGAATCCCAACCCGCCTGCCGGTGACGACCGATGATCGCGCGGCGCTTCGCGCGCGGCTCGTCGAGGCAGTTGACCAGCATGACGTGGTTCTGGTCAACGCGGGTTCTTCGGCGGGATCGGAAGACTACACGGCAGGCCTGGTGGAGGAGCTGGGCGAGCTTCTGGTCCATGGAGTGGCCGTGCGTCCGGGGCATCCTGTCATCCTGGGTGTCATCCAGGGCAAGCCAGTGATCGGGATTCCCGGCTACCCGGTGTCGGCGACGCTCACCAACGATCTCTTTGTGCGACCACTGATGGCGCGGCTCCTGGGAATCCAGCCCACGGCCCGCCCCCGTCGCACCGCCACGATGACTCGCAAGGTGCTCTCGCCCATGGGTGAAGACGAGTTCTTGCGCGTGAACCTCGGTGTTGTAGGCGGCAAGACGATGGCAACGCCGCTCCAGCGCGGCGCCGGCGTGATCATGTCGCTGGTTCGTGCCGACGGCATCGTGACCCTCCCACGCTTCTCCGAAGGGGTGCACGCCGGACAGGAAGTAGAAGTTGAGCTCTTCCGAACGCCGGAAGAGATCGAGCGCACGATCGTCGTCATTGGAAGCCACGATCTCACGCTCGACCTCATCTCCAGCGAGCTCGCCGTACGAGCGGGCGGGCTGAGCCTCTCATCCTCGAACGTCGGCAGCCTGGGCGGGCTGCTCGCGCTACAGCGAGGTGAAGCGCATCTGGCAGGATCTCATCTTCTGGACGAAGAGACCGGCGAGTACAACTTTTCCTACATTCGGAAATACATCCCGAATCTCCCCGTGACCGTGGTCAATCTGGTCTTCCGTGAGCAAGGTCTGATCGTACCGCGAGGCAATCCTCAGGAGCTCGCCCAGGTGCAGGATTTAGCACGCGAAGGCATTCGCTTCGTGAATCGTCAGCGCGGGTCCGGAACGCGAGTGCTCCTGGACTATCGACTCAAGGAGCTGGGCATCGATCCGTCGAGCATCGATGGCTACGACCGCGAAGAGTTCACGCACCTGATGGTGGCGGCTTCAGTGGCCGGCAGTACCGCCGATGTCGGCCTGGGCATTCTGGCCGCGGCGCGCGCGCTGAACCTTGACTTTATCCCGCTGCTCCAGGAGCGTTACGACCTCATCATCCCAACCGAGCACTATGAAAGCGATCTGCTCCAGCCGCTGCTGGCACTCATTCGCGACGTATCATTCCAATCGCGCGTCGAGGCCCTCGGAGGGTACGACACGTCCCGTATGGGGCAAGTCATAAGGAGTGATGAGTGATGGGTCATGAGTGATGAGTCACTCGCGACCTCATCACTCATGACCCATCACTCATCACTATCTTGAGGGAGCGCTCGTGGATGACCAGCTAGATCTCGTCGTTATTGGAGCTGGGCCGGGCGGGTATGTGGCCGCGATTCGTGCGGCTCAGCTCGGCATGCGCGCCACAGTAGTTGAGCGAGACGAGCTGGGCGGCGTGTGCCTCAACCGTGGCTGTATTCCGACCAAGGCGATGCTGCGCAGCGCTGACGTGTTCACGACCATGCAGCACGCCAGCGATTACGGCGTCTTGGCAGATAACGTTCGGCTGGACTACGCGTCGGTAGTAAAGCGCCGTGAAAAGGTGGTGAAGCAGCTCACCGGCGGCGTGGGGGCACTTCTCCAGGGCAACAACGTGCCAGTAATCAAAGGCTCCGCTCGGCTCGACGGACGCAGCGTCGTGGTGACCGCCGCGGACGGCGAGCAGCAGACGATCGCCGCTCGAAATATCATGCTGGCCACGGGCTCGGTCCCGGCTACGCCACCCATACCAGGCGCGGACGGAAACAGAGTGATCGACTCGGACGGTGCTCTACTGCTCGACCACGTCCCGGCCAGCGTGCTGGTGATTGGCGGCGGCGCCGTGGGCTCAGAATGGGCCAACATCTTCCACAGCTTTGGCGCCTCGGTCACGCTGGTCGAGATGCTGCCGACGCTCCTCCCGGTCGAAGACGAGGACATGGGCAAAATGCTGGCACGCAGTTTCAGCCGTCGCGGCATCACCGTGCACACCGGCGCAAAGCTCCTGGAGATCCTGGATGCGGACGACGGCCAAAAGGTCGGAGTCATCGAGCTGAAGGACGGTCAGCAGACTCGAGTCTCCGCCGAGTACGTCATGATCGGCATCGGCCGCCGGCCCAATACTGCCGGGCTCGGCCTCGAATCAGCGGGTGTAACGACAGACCGCCGCGGGTTCGTGGAAGTGGACGACCACTTGCGCACCAATGTGCCAAACATCGTCGCTATCGGGGATTTAACTGGCAAACAGCTTCTCGCCCACCTTGCATCGCATCAGGGCGTGGTGGCCGCCGAGAACCTGGCCGGGCACGAGAAGACCATGGATTATCGAGTAGTGCCCTCGTGTACCTTCACCCACCCCGAGGTGGCCACGGTGGGTCTCAGCGAGGTCGCCGCGCGAAATGCAGGTTATGACGTGCGGGTGGGCACATTCCCGTTCCAGGCCAGCGGCCGAGCCATGACCTACGGCGAGACGGAAGGCATGGTCAAGGTCGTTTCGGAATCAAAGTACGGCGAGCTTCTGGGCATGCACATCATCGGCGCGAACGCCAGCGATCTCATCCATGAGGCCGCGTTGGGCATTCGTCTCGAGGCCACGCTGGACGATCTCGCGGACACGATACATGCGCATCCATCGCTTGCTGAATCGATCCATGAGGCCACTCTGGCCGCCTGCGGCAGCCCGATCCACCTTCCGCCACGACGACGCTGATGCTGCGCGTCATCGATCTCGGTCAGATCGACTTCGATTCGGCCTTTGCACTACAAGAGCGCCTTCTCGCGGAGCGCGACGCGGAGATAATTCCAGACACGCTGCTCCTGCTCGAGCATCCACCGACGATTACGATCGGTCGACGGGGCAGCGAGGCCGATGTCTGGGCTTCACCAGCAGCACTGGAATCGGCTGACATCGTCATCCGATCCACGAATCGCGGAGGGCTCGTCACCTATCATGGACCGGGTCAGGTGGTGGGCTATCTCATTTCCCGGCTGGCCAGCTTCGCAGGCAACGCCCCGGCTCTCGTGCATGGTTTGGAAGACGGGATCATCAAGACACTCGCGCAGTTCGGCATCGAAGCGTTTCGATATCCCCATCACCGCGGGGTTTTTACGGAGGCGGGAAAGATCGCGGCCGTCGGCCTGGGAGTACGCCGCGGGATCACCATGCATGGCTTTGCCCTGAACCGTGAGCCCAATCTCGGGCATTTCGCGCTGATCAATCCGTGTGGCCTGGCCGATCTCGGCGTGACATCGATGGAGCGACTGCTCGGCGCCGCGCCCGACGGGCGGGGCGTAAACGACGCGCTCGCATTCCACATGGGCGCGGTGTTCAACCAGGAGATTACCCGCGCCGACGCCCTTGCGGGAGCGCTCGCCCAGGCTTCGCAGAGCCGCATCCCGTGAGGGTGCGGTCCTTCCGCATATTCTCGTCTGAGGGCGCTGGATTGGCGGCAGAGGAACCGCACCCTCACGGGATGCGGCTCTGCCGGATCAGTGAATCCATCAGGCCGCGCAATTTTCTAGTAAAATACTAGGGAAATGCCATTTGGACCACTGGCCAACCTGCCGATCTTCGGGAAGCGTGCGGGCAAGACGCCCCCCGAAACCAACGAGCTCAAGGCCCCCGAGAGGACGAGCGCACCCATGACGCAAGCTGCTGAAACCGCCGAAACCGGGCGCGAGAGTGAGGTGCTCCAGGCGTTGGGCACCATCCAGGATCCCGACCTGCATCGCGATATCGTCTCACTCGGATTCATCAAGAATCTGGCGATCAATGATGGCGCGGTCAGTTTCACGATCGAGCTCACGACACCCGCCTGCCCCGTGCGCGATCAAATGCTGGAGTCAGGCAAGTCCGTCGTATCGCGCCTGCCCTGGGTGACCGAAGTGAGCGTGGAGATGACCGCGCAAACCGTCTCGGGGCGTCGCGGCGCGCAAGGTGAGCTGATTCCCGGCGTGAAGAACGTCTTCGCCATCGCATCGGGAAAGGGCGGCGTGGGCAAGTCCACCACCAGCGTCAATGTGGCCATGGCCCTGGCGCAGACCGGCGCCAAGGTTGGGCTCCTGGACGGTGACATCTACGGCCCCAACGTGCCGCTCATGATGGGCATCAAGGAACGCCCTCAGCTTCATGGCGAAGAAGGCCGCATTGAGCCGATGCAGTCATACGGCGTGAAGCTCATGTCCATCGGCTTTTTCATCGACGAGGACAACCCGGTCATCTGGCGTGGACCAATGGTGCACGGCGCCATGCAGCAGTTCCTGCGCGACGTAGTCTGGGGTGAGCTGGATTACCTGGTCATCGATCTGCCGCCGGGCACAGGCGATGCTCCGCTGAGCCTGGCGCAGCTTATTCCACTTTCGGGAGTCGTCATTGTCACCACTCCGCAGGACGTAGCGCTCCAGGACGTGGCCAAGGGCATGTCGATGTTCCGTCGACTTGAAGTTCCGGTCATCGGTGTAGTGGAGAACATGAGCTACTTTGTCTGCCCGAACTGCGACGAGAAGCATGAGATCTTCGGCCAGGGTGGCGGCGAGCGCATTGCCAAGCACTTCGGTGTACCGTTCCTGGGCAAGATCCCACTCCAACCGCGCGTTCGCGAGGGCGGTGACGCGGGTCAGCCAGTGGTCATCACTCACCCGGACAGTATCGAAGCACAAGCATTTCAGTCGGTAGCCAAGGCCATAGCCGCGCAGGTCAGTATCCTGGCACTGCAAAAGCAGACCGAGGGGCTGATTCCGATTGACAGCCTGATGATCGAAAAATAGCCAGCCCCGGGACCGATAGGCGCTGGGGTTACCGACTCATAGTCTCATCGTCTCATAGGTCCGCTCGCATGGCTATACTCTCCATGGACCGTGGAGGAAGCGCGACCGCTCTCTGGATCTCACGATTCGGGGAGAGGAAAGTCCAGACAGCGCAGAGCAGGGTGCCCGGTGTAAGCCGGGGTCGGGCAACCGATAGCTAGAGCCACAGAGACTATGACCCGGGGCGCACGTCCGCGAGGACGGCGCTGCTGGGGGTGAAAAGGGTAATCCTCCCCGCTGCAACCCCAAGCATGACCGCTGAAGCTGCTCGCTAAGGTCAGGGTAGGGGGCACCCCAACGCAGGTTGGGGGCAGGCGCGGCAACGCGCTTCGCAGATAGATGGTCGCATCCAACAAAATCTGGCTTACTCTCCTCCGCGGTCCATTTTCCCTACCCGGAATAGTCCTTTTGGGTCCCTGACTCGAACGCAACCATCTAAGCCGTGTCTCGTTCACCAGCCGTACGAACTTTCGCCAGTACTGAAGAAACGTCCCAATCTCCACGGTGGAAACGTTCTCCAATGTACTGACGACTCCGTAACTCAGGTGTGACATTCGGCTGTTGCCCCACACTCGTATGGGCAACTACCCTGTTGGGGCGGGAAGCACTGTGCTAATACATCCCGACCCAACAGGGGCGTCAATTCTCAGAGGTGGACCCAGCGTACCGTGTTGTTTCGATCTCTCAACCGCCGTCTAACCAGGGTCTGCCTAGGCGCTCCGCGGATCGCAATTTCCATGGGGCTTTCCCTTTTTGGCCTGGCAGCCGTGCCAATGGGACCCGCCGCCGCGGCCGGTATCGGCGCAGATCCGGCCCTCGTCTCGTCGGCGCGCTTGCCGATTGGCCCCCTGCAAATAGACGAACCGACGCTTGAGGGCCAGGATGCTCCGATCGAGGAGACAGCTTCCCCGACCCCGGTTGAAACGGCTACAGACTCTGTGCCCGCGCCTCCTGCTGAGGCCGCGGCGCCCTCGGCACCCGCGCCTCCTGAAGCTAACTCATCCCCGGCGGCATCGATAGAGACCGCGGCAGCAACCCCTAATCCAGCCGTATCACGACCCCAGTTTGGTGTTGGAAAATACACCGTGTCAAAAGGTGACACGCTGTTCTCGATCGCTCGAAAGGCTGAGTTGAGTCTCGCCGTCCTCAGCTCGATAAACAACATCTCGGACCCGAGCTCGGTCAAAGTTGGGCAGACGCTCTACATTCCCGCGCGGCCGGGGAGCGTGTACGTTGCCGCCAGGGGTGACTCCGTCCAATCCGTTGCCGACAAGTACCAGACAAAAATCGACGCCATCCGCGAGGCGAACGGACTTAATAACGATGCACAGCTTGGGGCCGGCCAGCTCGTCCTAATCCCTGGCGTTGTCCAGGCCAGCGCCGCTATCAAACCCATCACTGCCGCAACGCCTCGATCAATCTCTTCCCAGGGGGGAGTCTCGCCACTCCCTGCGCCGAAGTCCGCTCAGGCCCCGCCCGTGGCTACCGCGGCGCTGGCAAAGTCGCCGCAGGGTAGTGGAGACACGTTGATCTGGCCAGTGTCAGGTCCAATTTCGACGAACTTTTCGCCAACACACCGCGGACTCGACATCGTTGCCAACCAGGGTGTCCCGGTGAAATCAGCACTGGCCGGCCGAGTTGTAGGCGCCGCGGAAGGAGATGGCCCCTATGGTTGGTACGTCATCGTGGAGCACGGCGGCACCTTCACTTCGGTCTACGCGCATCTCAGCAAGATTCGGGTCAAAGTCGGTGACGTCGTAGAGAAAAGCCAGATCGTCGGTGAGGTCGGAACCACTGGCCAGTCAACAGGGTCGCATCTCCACCTCGAGCTTCGCCAGAACAACGTTCCCATCGATCCCCGTCCTTATCTGCCGTAGCGAACGAGCTCGCAGTTAAGAGTTGAGAGCTCACTGGCGACAGTCGTCTCCGCCTGTGGACCGTTTACTGTGAACTATCAACCGTGATCTCACTGATATACTGCCCCCATCCACGCTGAGGAGCCCTCTATGACTCAGACATCGAACCCGAGCACGAGCTCGGAGAAGGTTGCCTTCTATTTCGACCCCACTTGACCATGGGCCTGGCGAACTGCCGATTGGATTCGGCAGGTTCGTCGGGTGCGCCCCGTGGAGGTGCGCTGGCAGCTCTTCAGTCTTGAGGAGATCAACAAAGGCGACGGTGAGGTTGATTGGAATGGAGGAA
The DNA here is from genome assembly GCA_963765765.1 of uncultured Chloroflexia bacterium. GTDB lineage: Bacteria > Chloroflexota > UBA6077 > UBA6077 > JACCZL01 > CAVXYC01. The sequence goes on from CAVXYC010000014.1 coordinate 213,920, forward strand.
GAAGTGCGCCCGTACTACGGGTCATTGCACTCGTCCGACGTAAGCACGGGAACGACGCCGTAGACCGACTGTACGACGCGCTTGGCCAGGCTCGTTTTCGCAATGAGAAGGTTTACGCTGACGAGGGTGTTGTTGAAGCAGCCCTTGAAGCTGCCGGACTCGATCCGGCGCTGAAGGCGCAGGCTCTGGCTGACGATTCGACGCGTGAAGAAGTGCTAGAAGAGCACAACGAGATCGTGAAGCGGCTGGGGACCTTCGGTGTTCCGACGATCGTGCTCGACGACAACACTGGGCCTGGAATGTTCGGCCCCGTCATCGCCAGTGTGCCCGAGGGCGAGGCAGCAGGAGAGATGTGGGATCATTTCCTGTGGATGACACGCCAGACTGAGTTCTACGAAATCAAGCGCTCACGTCCCCCGGCAAGGCACTAGGGCTTCGACCAGAGAAGGGGTAAGAGTTCACAGTTGAATCGAGGAGACTGCTCCCTCACCTATCACACAACTGTGAACTCTTAACTCTTAACCAAGAGCATCCTCGAGCGCAGCTCCTGGGCGTTGGGTAACACGCGCACTAGCAGCGGGTCAGTTCGCCCACGAACCTCCACCTCACGAACCTCGAAGCCGCTCAAATCCACATCTGCCCGGGCGGCAACGTCCTCTGAGACGATGAGCTGGCTTTTCATCTCCTTGTTCATCGACTCCAGACGGCTCGCGGTATTGACCGCGTCCCCAATGGCCGTAAACGTCCGCGCTGTGCCGTACCCCATCTCACCCACGATGACTGGCCCCATGTGGACACCCAGACCGATACGCAGCGGCTCCTGCAAATCGATCTGAAGCTCGGCGTTGAGCGCGTCGAGGCTCTCGGACATGGCCAACGCTGCCCGAAGCGAGTCTCGACATCCCTCAGCAGGGCCGTTGTGAATGCCAAAGAGCGCCATCACGCCGTCGCCGATGAATTTATCGAGATGACCGCCTGAGCGCTCAACAGCCTCACCCATGGCGGCGAAGTAGCGATTGAGCAGGAACACGACGTCATAGGGGAACCGATGCTCGGCGAGCTGCGTGAACGATCTGATATCCGCAAAGAGGATCGCAATGTCTTTCTCTGCACCGAGCGTCAGCGAAGGACGAACCAGGCCTTCCGTTGGACCAATGGACCACGGTACCAGGGGAAAGACCGCGACGTCGGAAATAGGCCGAAGCTGGCAAGCCAATCGAACGTTTGGCGGCGCCCCAATTCGCTGAAGCGCACCGGCCTCATAGGTCGACGGCTGGGGCAAGAGGTCCTTTCCATCGGCAATGCGCAATCTGCAGGTCGTGCACCGTCCACGCCCACCACAAATGGACGCGTGGGGAATGCCTGCTGATCGACTTGCCTCTAGCACCGTCATGCCACGCGGAATGACAACTCTGCGTCCTGCAGGATACGTCAAGCGCACCACGCCCTTGCGGCGCTGCAGGACTGAGCGAACCCAACGGCCAATGAACACGCTGGCAGCCACAACTACGAAGATACCCACGGCGACATTTGCCCAGCCCAGCACCGTGTTGTTCTGCTCTTCGATTCCGATTGGAAACGTCGTCGAACGCCAGGTCGGATCGTCCGAGAGTGCCCCAAACGTTCGGCCTGCGTGGAAGAAGCCGAGCAAGCCGAAGACAGGAAGTAAGAGGGCCGTGGACCTCAACCAGGGCACGGCCTTCGGATACCAGGGTCTGAAGCGTAGCCAGAAATGAACGCCCATGCTGCCGTGGGCCCAGGCCAGAACGAGCAACAGCGACTGCAGAATGACCGACTCGGGATGCTCCACCCACATCCCAGCCACAACGTACGCATATGAGTCGTTCACACCGTAGGTCGCGCTCAGTACCCTGGTGCCGAAAATGTGGGGAATCAGGAACACGGGCATCAACAGCCCCATGACAAGTCGAACGATCTCCCATCGAGGCAAGCGGAGATGACGCCGTCTATACAGCGCCATAAGCACCAGCGCAACATGGACGATCAGTGACGAGTAGAGAAGGAGGCTCCCCAGCGGGCTCCGCCAGATGAGTAAGAACACCTGTCGCCCGCGCTCCAAGAGCTCCACCGAAATAAGGCCGAGCGAATGGTTGATGAAATGCGTCGCCACGAAGACGAACAAGACCAGTCCCGACCAGAGACGAAGTCGATGTTCCATAGGCGCAATACTACGCATGTCCGGGGTAGGACGCTAGCTGGACCAACCCACAGTCAAGGTCGATACGCGGGCTCACCTACGGGACAATGTCACCTTCGTCCCCCCACCGCGCGTGGCCTCATGTTGTCACCAATGGCGCTCCCAAATCCGTCGAAGCCGTGCCTTCACGTTCCGAGGATCAAGGAGACAGCGCTAAAGTGCTTAACTACAAACCGGCTGGCGGCTTAGGTGCCCGCGAACACGATACTGACCGGGCTGCCAATCTCGACAATCTGACCCGTTGGAGTGAGGGTGCCGCTCCCGCCGTCCACGCGGAACGTGACGATGGTGTCCGTGGCCTGGTTCGCGGCGTAGAGCAGGCCGCCGTCCGGGGACAGCGCGAAAAAGCGCGGCTGCTTTCCCTGTGTCGGTTCCCAGGCTACGGGGGACAGCTTGCCGGTCGCGTCGTCCACCTGGAAGATCGCAATGGTGTTGTGCCCCCGATTTGAGACATAGACGAACTTCCCGGATGGCGCGATCTGGATCTCGGCTGTGGTGTTCACCTCCGAGAAGTCCCTCGGCAGCGTCGTCTGCACATCCAGCTCGTCAAGCTGGCCAGTCGCCGTATCGTAGGCGAACGTCGTGACGGTCGAGCTCAGTTCGTTGCATTGGTAGGCAAACGCGCGATTCGGATGGAACGCCAGGTGTCGCGGTGCGGCGCCGGAGGCCGCCACGATGGAGCCCTGGGCCGACGGAACAATCTTGCCGTTTGCGGGGTCCACCCGAAACACGTAAGTACGGTCGTGGCCCTTGTCCGGCACGATGAAGTGATTGCCGGCTCGGATCAGCCGGTATATGGTGAGGATGGGACGATTCCTGACCGGGGTGCGGACCATGCGTTCCGACCAACGTGACGATGTCGCTCAGAGAACCGAGCGAGCCGTCCGGGTTCACCGGTAGCGCCGAGACCTTGCCAGCATAGTAGCCAGCCACCACCGCAAATGGCATGTTGGGCAAGATCGTGATGGCGACCGGGTTTGCGCTACCGCAGTCCTGTGAGTTGAGCTTCGTCAGCGTGCCACTCGCGGCGTCTCTCGCGAACGCGCTGACGGTAGTAAGATCGTTACCGCCATGGACGCTGTAGAGATGTTCCTGGCTGGCATCGACGGTCAACCACGACGGGTTGACAACATCCTCCACGCACTGGACGTGAGTCCAGGCGCCGCTATCGCAATCCATCTCGAAGACCTCGATGCCTTTGCCACGGCCATCCCGATCCGGCGTGGTGTAACAGCCCACATAGGCGTACGTCGCCATAATGTTCCCTCCAATCAAGAGCTTCATCCGCTTCAGGTTCTACGAGCGGATCGGCGCCTTGTACGGGTCGAAGGCCAGGTACGGCTTATCCTTCCAGCTCGCGGCGATGACTTTGAGCGTGAGGCCGCTCTTGAAGCGCAGCTCCAGTCGATCGAGGTTGGACCAGGCGCTCTCGATCTCCTGCTCCGCCAGCCAGCTCCAGTCCACCGTGCAGCCGCTCTCATCCTGCGGCGTGATCTCGTTTGTTGCCATGCAGTCCTCTCTTTGTCTCATTCTGGCAGGAACGGCGACGGCTGGGCAGGCCTGCGGCGCCGGTCCGGTACCATTTCGATTGCCATCTAACTTCCCATGAAGAACTACACATCGAAGAACTACACATCCGTCACCCAACCGCGCGCCGTCCGCTTCTTCCAGTCTCGTGGCATCTTTTATGGCTGGGTCGTCGTCGTGGTCACCTGGATGACGGTTCTGGCCGGTGCGGGCTTGCGGCAGGTGCCCGCCGTGGTCATCAAGCCCCTCGAGGCTGAGTTCGGCTGGGATCGGGCGTCTATCTCGTTGGCCGTGGCCGTGAGTCTGATGGCGTACGGTCTGGGAGCACCCTTCTCCGGCAAGCTCATCGATCGCTACGGTCCGCGAACCGTGACGCTGTGGGCGCTCGGGCTCACCCTGGTGGGGGCTGCCGGACTGGTGACGATCCGCACTGTTGGCGAGCTGGTGTGGTGGCTGGGCGTGGTGGTGGGCCTGGGAACCGGAGCACTCGCGCTGGTACTCAGCGCCACAGTTGCCAATCGCTGGTTCGTCACGCATCGCGGACTGGTCACCGGGCTGCTCGCGGCCGGGACGTCCGCGGGGCAGCTCGTCTTCATTCCGGTCATGATGGCACTCACACTCACTTTCGACTGGCGTGCGCCAATCATGCTGTCGCTGGTTGTTCTCGTACTCGTCATCCTGCCGCTGACTGTTTTTCTCGTGCGCGACGGTCCAAAAAGCGTCGGGCTGGCGCCCCTCGGCTGGACGACGGACGACGATCAGACGGCCATCAACTCAGCGCCCATGGCGAACATGCGCGACGTCATCCGCACGGGTGATTTCTGGCTCCTAGCTAGCAGCTTCTTCGTCTGCGGCGTCACGACGAACGGCCTTATCGGGACGCACCTCGTCCCCCACGCGGTTGAGCATGGCTTCTCGGAATACACCGCAGCCGGCGCACTCGCCCTGTTGGGCGGCATGAACGTAATCGGCACGACCGCGTCGGGCTACCTCTCCGACCGAGTTGATCCACGCAAGCTTCTGGCGATCTACTACGGGCTGCGCGCGACGGCCCTGCTATTGCTACCGCTCGTGAACGAGCCGATCGGCCTCACTGCTTTCGCGATCATCTTCGGCCTCGACTGGATTGCCACCGTTCCGCCCACAATCGCGCTTACGGCGGATCGCTTCGGTCGCCCGTCGGTTGGCACTGTGTTCGGTTGGATCTTCTGCTGTCACCAGGTCGGCGCGGCGGCCGCCTCGTATGCTGGCGGCCTTGCCCATGACCTACTCGGTGACTATCAGGCAGCGTTCATCGTGGCGGCGATCATGGGTTTCATCGCGGCCGGCATCAGCACTCGCATAACGCGGCCTGGCACCCGCGGTACTGGATTCGCAGCCCCAGGAGCTGCACGGGCCTAGTGAGCTCCGGTGGGACAGGCGTCTCTGCCTGACCGGTGGATAACCTCGAGTGCGATCTGCGCGCCGATTGCTATCCGCCGAGTCCGATGGTGTCGATTCTCTGTCGGTTCATTCGTCAGTTAGCCAGACCGAGTTGACGAGGAGGGTCCCACAATGAGACCGGAGCAGACGATCACCCCATTCTTATGGTTCGATGGCAACGCCGAAGAGGCTGTGAACTTCTACACGTCCACATTCAAGGACGGCAGAATTGTGAGCATCGATCGTTACCCGGACGAATTCGAAGGGATGCAAGGCAAGGTACTTACCGCGGTGTTCGAGCTCAACGGTCAGCAGCTCATGGCCATAGATGGCGGCCCGCAGTACAAGTTCACCGAGGCAGTCTCGCTGTATGTGAACTGCGAGTCGCAGGAAGAGGTTGACGCCTACTGGAACAAGCTGGCCGAGGGTGGTGAGATCCTCATGTGCGGCTGGCTCAAGGACAAGTACGGCCTGACCTGGCAGATCATTCCGAAGGCGCTACCCGAAATGCTGCAGGACAAAGATCGCGCCCGAGCGAAACGCGTGATGGACGCCATGATGCAGATGAAGAAGATCGACGTCGCCGAGCTGCAGAAGGCGTACGACAGAGTTTGATGAGAGGTCAGAGGCTAGAGAAGTCAAAGGGCCACTCCGGTGCTTTTCGGATTCCTTGACCTCTAGTCCCTGACCTCTAGCCCCTCTTATCAGATCTAGACAACGGCTGCCCGCTTCGCAATCTCCGCGTCGATGTCCAGGGGACGATTCTGCTGACCGCGGGTCTCCCACTCGTCACGTGGAATCGCCCAGAACACTTCGAACTCGTTGCCGTCAGGATCCTGACCGTAGATGCTGAGACTGTTCCCGTGATCGTTCTCACCCACGTACCCACCGGCCGACATTAGGCGATCACGCGCTTCCTTGACCTGCTGAATCTCAGCGAGCTCCCAGGCCACGTGGTACATCCCCACGTGGCGACCGTGCGGGATGCCTTCAGCGTCAGCGCCAATGCCAAACAGGCCGAGATCGTGGTGATTTTCGCTGCCGTTCGCTTTCATAAAGACACGCTGCGGATGCGATCCGTCTTTCGGGATGAACCCGAGGACGTCACGGTAGAAGGCCATCGAACGCTGGGCATCCCGGACCCAGAGAACCACGTGATTCAACCCTTTGATAGTAACCATGATTCGCTCCTTGAGTGCATTGTACTCAAGTGCTCAAAGAACCCAGTGGCACGCCTGTTGCGTTAGTTCGGACATCCTCGGAGTCGCGGACCCCCGGAGGCGCAACACATGAACAATTTATCTGGCGATACCGTAACCCTGTCTCAGCTCGTGCGCACCGAAGAGCACGGCCTGAACATCAACCGACTGCTGTTCGCGAAGTTCCTGGTCATGACGGGCCGAATCAGCGAAGGCGATATCTCGAACCCCCGCATGATGACCCGGATCCCGGACATTCAGGAAGCTGAAGGGGCATCTGCTGCGCCTTCACCGACAGCGGCAGCCAAGTCAGCCGCCCGCTAACGCCAACTGACGCCGGCGAGACAATCTATCCCGTCGGCGCGGTAAGCTCCGGCTGGCTCCGCAAGGAGGGCCACTGTTTCTCCGAGGAGGGGTGCTGGTTCAGTCGCGTCAGGTGCGAGCCGCCGTAACCCTGCGGATGCACGCCGGCATCAACCGGCCTCCGAAGGATTTGGAGAAGCCAGTCCCGTACGTTCCGGCGCTCAACGTGATACGAGGTCGTCTAGCGCCAGTCAGTAGAAATGACTGCTGTACGATCTCCTAAGCCGATTCCCGCCAGCCCACGAGCCGGTAAGCAAGGCCCAACGCAACCCGGTGAAGACGATCATAGATCGTACCCCGCGCCGGGAGAGTGGCCTTGCTGAACGAATGGCAGGAGCGCTTCATCGCTGCGCTCTAATGCCTGATTCACTACCGACTACTCAATCAAGATCTACGATGAGGACGCTGCATCCGATGAATGGGCGCTAGCATCGCTAGATACCCGCGAATCAAAACCATCCCCATTGCCGTGCGACACGATGCCCATCCTTGGAGCGCGGCGTGCCGCTAGAATGTGGCTGACTCATTGTGACTTCTCCAACTCCGGCCCATGGCTGACCTACAACGACCAACCGAGTCCATGCTTCGATTGGAGCATGCGGTGCCGAATCTATCGCCGAAGCGCATCCGGCGAGTCTTGCGGCACGGCAACGTGGAAGCCATGGAGATGATCCCCTGGAGCTCCAACTACACCTTTGCCGTGAAGTTGAAGCTGGAGGGCGAGCCTGAGGCGATCGCCGTCTATAAACCCAAGCGGGGTGAAACTCCGCTCTGGGACTTCCCGAGTGGCACCCTGTATCGACGCGAATACGCTGCGTATCTCGCAAGTCAGATTCTGGGCTGGCGGTTCATCCCGTGCACTGTGGTCCGAGACGGACCATATGGTGTGGGCACCATGCAGCTCTTCGTCGATCATGATCGCAAGGCTGATTTCTTCGAGTACAAGGAGGAATTCGCCGAGCAGCTCCAGCGCATCGCGCTCTTCGACGTGATCGCCAACAACGCTGACAGGAAGGGCGGACACTGTTTGAAGGGAAGGGACGGAAACATCTGGGGCATCGATCACGGGCTGACGTTCCATCCGCAGCCGAAACTCCGTACCGTGATCTGGCACTTTGGCGGCGAAGCCATTCCCGACTGGCTCATCCAGGATCTGGAGCGTTTTCTAGCGGATCCTGACCGCAGCACACGGATGCGGGCTATCTTGACCGAGCTCCTGGATCCGGCAGAAGTGGATATCTTCTTCGAGCGCATTCGGCTTGCCCTTGAGATCCGTACCTATCCCATGATCGGCAATCGTCGAAGCGTCCCCTGGCCCTGGCACTGACGCGAGTAACGAGTCAATTCTCGATGGCCCGTCCTACTCATCACTCAGAAAGATAAGTGCGGCTGCGCCGGCCAGACTGGCTGAGACTCGCAGAGTGGAGATCCGCACGTCGAGGTTGCGGGTGAAGTCCAGGCGAGTGTAGCTGTCGAGAGCCTCGCGCAACGACGGCATGAACAGGTCGCCGGCCCGAGAGACGCCTCCACCAATAACCACTCGGTCCAGATCAATGAGATTCGTTGCTGATGCGATACCTTTACCCAGAGCCGAGCCGGCATCCTGAAAAAGCAAATGCGCCAGATCGTCGCCCGATAGCGCTCGGTGCAGTAAATCCGCCGCGGTGAAATCCGGGGGAAGGGTCGCTCCTTGCTTGGACCAAATGCGGCGAGCTCGCTTGACCAGAGACGTCCCTGAAGCAATGGCTTCGATACAGCCAAGCGCGCCACAGACGCAGCGCGGGCCACGCGTGGAAACTGAAACGTGACCGAGGTGGCCCGCGTTCCCGTGGGCGCCGTGAACTAAGCGACCGTCGATGACAATTCCGCCGCCCACGCCCGTTGATACTACGATGCCAAGAAGCGATCGAGCGCCGGCGCCTCCGCCAATCCAATATTCACCCAGAGCATAGGCCTTGGCGTCATTGTCAACGATCGTGGGACGTCCATAGCGCTGCTGCAGTCGCTCGCGTAACGGAAATTCCCGCCACACGCCGATGTTCAGAGGGGAGACCACACCCTCGGGATAGCGCATCGGCCCACCGCAACCGACGCCAATGCCAAGAATCTCAGCGGCTGCAGTGCCTGACTCCGCGAGTACCGCGTCGCAAATTGAAATGAGCACATCAAAAAGAGCGTCACCAGCTGGAGCCCGCGTGGGCGCCTGACGTTCGTAGGCAACAGCGCCGTGCTCATCGACAATGGCAGCCGCCATTTTGGTGCCGCCGATGTCGATTGCCAGAACCTGGTTTGCCACCGTACGTCAGGTGCTGAGCGGTCTGGAGTACGGTGATGATCGCATCCCGCCCTCTACGAGCGCTTTGAAGTGGGCTCTGCCGTGGGTTGCGGCGCCGAGGCAGTCGGCGTCTTGCGCGTGGCGGTCGCCTTCGGCGTCGCGGTGTTCTTTGCTTCCTGAGCTCGCTTCTGCACGATGTCATAGCCACGAGGCGTCGGCATGGGCGTGGGCTGATTCTGGGCCGGCGCGGCCGCGGTGGGTGCAGCCGCGGTGGGCGCAGCCGCGATGGGTGCAGCAGCACCGGTCGCACCCCCAGTAGTCGTGCTGCCACTTGTTGCGCGGGGCGCCGTCGTCGTCGCTCCTGGCGCTGGCGTTACAGGCTGCGCCGTGGCCCGGGCGGGGGCCGTGGGCTGCGGGACGGTTGCCGTTCCGGTACGTTGTCCCGTTTGATTGGTCTGCTGCTGCACCACCGCCGCCGGAATGCCAGGCTGATTGGACGCCGTGGGAGGACCATTGAAGGTGGGCGCCTTAGCGTTGGCCGGAATTCTTGGCACGGAAGCGTACGAGGGCATTGTCTCCAACGGCATTCTCAGCGGCGAAGCGTTAAATTCCGGTCGGTTGAACTGGTCAAAGGTGAGCCGGGCAATGCGGGCGATCGTCGCGTGGCCGATATCAGCGTCGCCCGCGCCCTGCGTAAGTACGGCAATTGCAAACGTTGATTTCGGCGAGAAGACCATCCCCACATCATGCGCGTAGTCTTCCCAGTTTCCAGTCTTGTTGCCCACGGGTGTGTCAGCCGGAAGAAGCGCGGGAATTCGATTTCGCACGAGCTGGCGCCGCATTAGATGGAGCATCTCCGCACTCGTTTTCTCATCGATTGCCTTGCCCGTGGTGATCAGCTCCATAAGGCTCATCATGTCTCGCGCCGACGTTGAGAGCTGACTCCCGCCGATCGAAGTGGATTCGAGTCCCAGAGCCGCCATCTCCTGGTTGATCTGGTTCGCACCCACCAGAGTCAGCAGCATGATCGCTGAGACATTGTCACTGGCCGTGATCATGCGCTCCAGCGCTGTACCAACCGTAATGCGAGTGCCGATGGGCCAGGCCAGGGTGCCCAGATCGTACTGAGCCATTGAGTCAGTCACTGTCATCTCAGCGTCGAAATTGATGTTCCCAATCTGCCGTTGACGAAATATTTCGTACATTACGGGCAGCTTGAACAGGCTGGCCGCCGAGAACGATATTCGGTCGTTCATCAAGAGTGTCTGGCCAGAGCTCAAATCCTTGATTGCGATCCCGAATCGTCCATTTGATGCGGCAATCTCTTTCTGAACCGACTCAGCCAGGACAAGCATCGGATCTTGACTGTGAGAAGCGGGCTGGACGGCCGCCGGCGCAACAGACCTCTCAACGGCGGTACTGTTGGCGACCGTGGCATGAAGAGTTTCCGCAGCAGGAGAGGTCGGACGGACGCCGACGATGATCGCCGCACCCAGAAGAAACACGCCAATGACCGCTGGCCCAATATAACGCTGCATCGGGCGCACGCCCCGAGTGGCGTGTGCGGGCCGATTGCCATTGTGGCGGGACGGTGTTGCGAGACGACCGCGCCGTGCATAATCGCGAATGGCTTCTGTCTCCAGATGACGGGGCGAGTCCCCGTAGAGAATAGGTGCGCCGCCCATTGTAACAACTCTGTAATCAGGGGAGGCTTGCCGAGTCAGAGCAAGACTCGGCCAGACCGAAAGGATGACTTACACCGTTTCACCAGCACCGCCACCGCTTGAAGGGGTACGCATCATCGCCGTGGAGCAATATGGGGCTGGGCCTTGGGCCACGATGATGCTGGCGGACCTGGGTGCCGAGATCATCAAGGTTGAGCCTCCCAGCGGCGGAGGTGACATCGGTCGCGCGGTACCTCCGTACGCCATTCCTGGCGATAGTGTGTTCTTCCAGGCCTTCAATCGAACCAAGAAGAGCATCACATTGAATCTCCAGCACGAGCAGGGACAGCAAGCTCTCCATCGGCTGGTCCTCGCATCGGATGGAGTGTTCAACAACCTCCGCGGGGACCTGCCCGCCCGACTTGGTGTGGACTACGCCTCTCTTGAATCGGTGAAGCGGTCCATCGTGTGCTGCTCACTTTCGGCCTACGGGCGCACTGGCCCACGAGCGGGTGAGCCCGGCTATGACTACGTCATGCAAGGATACGCGGGCTGGATGAGTTTGACCGGAGAACCGGGTGGGCCGCCGCAGAAATCGGGGCTGTCGCTGGTCGATCTGAGCGCTGGCGTGATGGCGAGTCTGGGGATGGTCTCCGCGATCTTGCGCGCGCGACTCACCGGTCAGGGTGGAGACGTCGACGTGAGCCTCTTTGACGCGGCGATCGCGCAGCTCTGCTACCCCGGCGCCTGGCACCTCTCCATGGGCTACGAGCCTACCCGCACGCCCGATTCATCGCATCCATCGATGATCCCCTCGCAGGTGCTACCTACAAAAGACGGCCACATGGTGGTGATGTGCGCCAAGGAGGACTTTTATCGCCGCCTGGTCACCGTCATGGGCGCGCCCCAGCTAGCGACCGATCCACGCTTCGACTCGTATGCCCAACGGTTGAGACATCGCGACGAGCTCGTGCCGCTGTTGAAAGAATTGTCGAGTCAACGGCCGACTTCAGAATGGCTGGAGCTGCTGCGAGGTCAGATTCCCTGCGGCCCGGTGAATACCGTCCAGGAGGCGTTCGTCGACCCGCAGGTGGCACAAGATGACATGATCCTGCCCCTGGAGCATCCCGATTTCCCCACCCTACGCGTGCCGGGTGCACCAATAAAGTTCAGCGGGGAGCAAGTGCAGCACCATCGCGGCCCGCGTATGGGCGAGCACACCGACGAGATTCTCAGTGACTACGCCGGTTTTACCGACAAAGAGATTGACGGGCTACGAGCGAATGGAGCCATCTAGACCAGTGATGAGTGATGTGTAATGAGTGATGAGTAAGTACTTGCCGTTGATCACTCATCACTCCAGATATGACATCGCCGTGAGCGCGTAGACCTCCGCCGCCTTCGGTAATGCGTCCACATGCACGAACTCATTCGGGCCGTGCGCCACGGTCAGCAGGCCGGGGCCAAAGCCGGGCAGTGTGGGGGTCCCACCCACGCCCTGAAACTCCTTCGCATCCGTGCCACCGGGAAAGTACGTAAAGGGCGGCCGCCGGCCTAACACCGCTTCCGCGGCATCCAGCACGTGGCCGATGAGGGGCTCATCTTCCGGCACCACTGTGGGCTGCGTGTAGAGCGCCGGGTCGCGATTGTACTCGAACTCCCAGTGCAGATCTTCGTCTTCTTTCTGAAGACCGCGGAGAAATGCTTCGGCATCGGCGCGAATCGACTCCGGAACCATGCCGGGCGTGGTTCGAACTTCTACACCGAACTCGGCGAAGCCCGGATAGATCCCGAAGCTGACGCCGCCTCGAACGATCATTCCCACATTGACCGTGGGGCCGTAGGGGCATAGCGGATGCTCCGGGTAGCTGGGCCGCCATTCCTTTGCCATGCGATCCAGCACCCAAGCCATCTTCTGTATGGCGTTGACCATGGGGATGCGGTCTGAAACGCTGCTGTGCCCCTGATTCCCGTAGACCTTAACCATGAAACTGCAGCCGGTACGCGAAACGAGTGGCAGCGACTCGAATGGCTCGTGGATGCTCTGCGGCTCACCGATCAGTGCGGCGTCCGCCTTGAGTCCCCTATCTCGCACAAGATAGCGGGCTCCGAATCCGCTGCCGGTCTCTTCATCCGCGGTGAAGGCGAGGAGAACGTCACCGTTGAGCTGTTGCCCGGAGGCGGCGATCCCCGCGGTGGCGTAGATCATCGATGCCACTGCGCCCTTCATGTCGCTCGTGCCCAGACCGAACATCTTGCCATCGCGGAACGTGGGCTCGTGTGGGTCGCTCTTCCACTCGCGGAGCTCGCCGATGGGCCGGGTATCCAGGTGACCACTGAGCAAGAGCGTCTTCCCACCGGCGCGACCGGGCAGCCGAAAGACGATATTGGGGCGTTCGTCTTTGGACGACCACACTTCGGCACCCTTCAATCCGAGACGGTCCATCCATTCGAGGGCCACGGCCACGGCAGCACGCTCGTCGCCGGGTGGGTTCATGCTGGGTGCGCGAACCAGCGCGGCCGTGCAGCCCACGATATCCTGCGCACGCTCACGGATGTACGCTCGAACGGCATCCTGTTCCTGGCCCATGGTCGACAGCCTCCTACGCCCAGCTCGGAGCCAGGATTGTAGCGCCTCAGGGACAAGGGGTCAGAGGTGGGACCTAGTGCTGAATGCACAACACAGTAACGAGAGGGCATAGTGCAAGCCACCTGCAATCCCAATCTCGCTAAGGAGTCCGTATGACCACCCGCATCTCGCCCGAGCTGCTCGAGGCCCTTCGCGGCATTGATAGCGCGACAATCGCCAATGCGATCGAGACCTTCAAGGTTCGTGACCGAACCACGGGCTACATGGACATGAGTATTCGGTGTCACTTTCCCGAGATGGGTCCCCTGGTTGGCTACGCTGTCACCGCGATCGGGGACACCATGACGCCCGGCGCTCCGCCTAACCGCGATGGCTTCTTCCTCTGGCTCGACGCCATCGCCGGAGCCGAAGGACCGACGGTCTGTGTGATCCAGGATGCCAGCCCGCATGCCTCACATTCCTGTCACTTCGGAGAGGTCATGGCGAACACCGCTCGAGCATTCGGGGTAAAGGGTCTTATCACCAATGGTGGCGTGCGCGACGTGAATGAGGTGAAAGCGCTCGGATTCCAGTACTTCTCACCAGGTAAGGTCGTTTCCCACGGAAACAATACGTTCCGCGCCGCGGACATCCCGGTGACCGTGGGCGGTCTGACTATCCATCCCGGCGATCTGCTGCACGCGGACGTCAATGGTGTCGTGATCATCCCAATCGACATCGCCGAGAACATCCCCGACGCCGTAGAGCAACTCCGGGAAAAAGAAGGCCGCGTCATTAGTTACGTCAACAGCGGCAAGATCGATCTCGCCGCACTGAAGGACATCTTCAGCCACTAGCCACCGAGTGATGAGTACATGAGTCATCGACTAGCGAATTGCAGTTGCTCATCATTTATCACTCGCTGGTCATCACTCGCTAAGTCATGACCATTCCGCCGTCCACCTGGTAGGACTGGCCGGTAATGTAGTCGGAGTCGGCGCTGGCCAGGAACACGGCCATGCCGACAAGGTCTTCAGGCGTCTCAGGCCTACCCATTGGTATCCCTACGATGCGCTGCTTCCAGGCATCGCCAGTGGGACGGCCTTCCAGCTCAGTCCACTCTCGATCGATCAGCGCCCACATCTCGGTGTCGACGACGCCCGGACAGATTGCATTCACGGTAACCTTTGGCGCCAGCCCCATCGCGGCGGACTGAGTGATGCTGACGACCGCCGCCTTGCTGGCAGCGTATGCGGCAAACATCGGGCGTCCGCCGCGCGCGGCGATGGAGGCCATGTTGATGATCTTGCCGCTCGGTCGACCCGCGACGAGCGGCTCTTGCTCCACCATCTGCCTCGCGCCCGCCTGGAGGGCAAAGAAGAGCCCCCGCGAGTTGACTGATTGTGTAAAGTCCCAATCCTCGGGAGTGACCTGGAGTAGCGGTGTTACGCGCACCACCCCGGCGTTGTTCACCATGATGTCCAGGCGACCGAGCTCTCGGGCCACCCGCTCTACCATGATCGCACTTTGATCGGGGTCCCGTACGTCCACCCGCATCGATACGGCCCGAATGCCGAATCCACGCACTTCATCGGCGACAGACGCGGCGTTCGCCTCATCGAGGTCAACGATCACCAGATTGGCGCCTTCGGCGGCATAGCGCAATGCCATCGCTCTACCGATCCCTCGGCCGCTCCCTGTGATTAGCGCAACGCGCCCATCAAGTACACCCATCTCAGTCTCCCGCTCAGCGCAACCTTTCAGGCAACGGCATCATCCTCGAAATTGCTCTCTACCATTGCGCGCCTCCTCCCAGCTAATCGCCATGTAGTCCGCGCCAACTCTTTGAGTACGCAGAATCACCACGTTATCAAGCTGAAAGGCGCCCGTGTGCCAGGGCTCATTGCCCAGGTACTCAACGTTCACCAGAATATCGTTGCCCTTTTCCAGCTGGATGACGACGATGCCCAAATCCTGATCAGCGGCCACGATCGTGCCGTAGAAATCCGGATACTCCTGAGCGGCCGCGATATTGGGATGGAATCCAGCGAGCGCCGCTACGAATGCGAGCATGGCCAGCAGGCGACATTGAACCAACAAACGCATCATCACACCTCCCAGCTCATTACATGCTTGAACTTCCGCTCGCGTCCCGAGACTCAATTAATCAGCAGGAGACGCCTATTGCAAACGCGGAACGACATCATTGAGCAATCGGTCGAGCTGATCGAGATCGGACGTGTAGGCGCCGATGATGAGCGTCTCCGCACCCGCGTCCAGGAATTCTTTGGCCTTCTCCACGCACGCGTCGGCCGGCCCTACCAACGAGGAGCTCAAGTCGGAGCGCTGCGGCCCGTAGTAAAAGTGAAGAAAGCTCAGCGAGGTTCGCTCGGCGCGATCGCGATCCGGGTCCACACAAGCGTAGACGAGCATGGAATTGTGAATCGTCGAAGGATCGCGCCCGTACTCTTCGGCATAATCCATGATTTTTTGCCAGCTCGCCCGATAGCGCTCCATCCCTCCGCCAGGACTTCCAATGAAGCCATCGCCCACGCGCGCGATGCGCCGCAACGCGGTGTCCGCTCCGCCGCCGATCCAGATCGGAATCTGCCCATTCACTGGCGGTGGACCCACCGGTCCCACGTCGTAGTCGTAAAACTTCCCTTGACTCTTTAAAGGCTCGCCGCTCCAGGCTTTGCGGAGCAAGCCGATCACCTCCTCTGACCGACCGCCGCGATGCTCCAGCTCCACGTCTGTCACGTCGAAGTCGTCCTGGCGGCTGCCGACGCCGAGGCCGAGGATAGCGCGGCCGCCGGAGACGTAGTCGAGAGTCGCAACCTGCTTGGCCAGTACGGCCGGCTTCCGCAACGGAGCTAGCAAGACGCACGTTCCAAGCTTGACTCGCGAGGTTGCCCCGGCCACTGCTGCAAGGCTCATGAGCGCTTCCGGGTTTTTCCAGACGAGGCGGTCGATGGTCCAGACTGAGTCAACCCCGGCCTGCTCCGATCGACGACCGTATTCCACAACGGTCTCAGGCTGAACGTCCTCGGTAGCCGTGGGAATACAGATCCCGATGTTTGGCATGACCTGAAGCTCCAGAATCGAATTGTCCAGAGCCTAGCGCAAGTAGGCCATGCGGGCAAAGCGGAGGCGGACCTCACTTTTGGAGTGCGGCGGTCCAAAATATCGGCGGCTACGTCACGCGGGTATGCACCACCAAGTTCTTTCCGCAGCGCACTTCGCGCGTTACGCGCAGCACACGGCCTATGCGCGCTACGGTGGCAGCGGTGCGCTTGTCCAGAAACATGTTGAAGCAAACAGTGCCGCCTCGATTGACCACACGCTCGAGGTGGCGCAGAAATGGCCGCCCTGAGACGCGACGGTCCACGCGCTCGCCTTGAAACAAATCGACGCAGACATAGTCGAATCCCGACTCGGTAGTCCCCAGAAACTCGTGCGCGTCGGCGTGGCAAAACTCCATCTCGACATCCGAGAGAAGCGTCGATTTCGCTAGATCCAACACGAGCGCATCTCTCTCAACGCCGACCATCGCCACATCGCCGAATCGCTGCCGAAGTAATTGCGCCACGGTACCACCGCCCAGGCCAAGCAGCAGCGCGCGTTGCGGGCGAACGTCAGGCAGCATCTCCCACCAGTACCCATCCGGACGGTCCAATGACCGCACAGCGACCGACTGCACCACGCCGTCCACCAGTAACGCGACCCGCCCATGGTCTTCACCGATCCGCGGAGCGATCGCAGAAGCCTCACGAGGTTGGCGTGCTACCATGCGCTCAAAGCGCCTTCAGCGGCGCTGCCAGAGACGGAGGCAACGGTGGAAATTCGCACGGTCGGTGTGGTGGGGTGCGGGCTGATGGGCTCAGGCATTGCCGAGGTCTGTGCACGAGCCGGCTTCAACACCATCGTACGCGAGGTCGACCATCAGTCGCTCCAACAAGGGGTAGAGCGAATCGAGCGCTCCCTCGGGACGGCCGTGCAGCGAGGAAAACTAACGCAGGGGGATCGTGACGCCGCCTGGGCACGTATCGATTCCACAACCGATCTTGGCGCGTTCTCGCGATGCGAGGTTGTCATCGAGGCGGTCATCGAGCAAATCGACGAAAAACGCCAAGTGTATCGAGCCCTCGACGCCGTGTGTCCGCCGCACACGATTCTCGCCAGCAATACCTCGTCCATCCCCATCGTTGAGCTAGCCAACAGCACCAGGCGGTCCGACAAAGTCCTGGGCGTCCATTTCATGAATCCCGCGCCGGTGATGCCACTCGTTGAGCTCGTTCGAGCGATCACAACGAGTGACGAAACGCTGGAAGCAGCTCGCGCACTGTGCGACACGCTCGGCAAAAAGGTGATCGTGGCGCAAGACCAGGCCGGGTTTATCGTGAACCTCCTTCTTGTCCCCTATCTCCTGGACGCCGCTCGGCTCTACGCGTCGGGGGGCGCATCGAAACAGGACATCGATCGCGGACTCGTTCTTGGTTGCGGTGTTCCCATGGGACCGCTGACGCTCGCCGATTTCGTTGGTTTAGACACGCTTTGCTCGATCGCCGAGATCCTCTATCAGGAATATCGCGAGCCCCGCTACTCTCCGCCCCCACTGCTACTACGGATGGTGGCCGCTGGTCGTCTCGGTCGCAAGAGCGGCCAGGGCTTCTACGATTATCGTGATGGCTCGACGGACCGCCCGCCCGCGGATTGATCGCCGCCGTCTAAGCTACGCATGTCCGGATCTCACGCCATTGCGATCGTCTTCGACCTCGACAATACACTGGTGCACTCTAAGATCAATTTTCCCGCAATGCGCCAGCGAGTTATCGACGTTGTCCGAGACAGCGACCTACAGGTTCAGCATGACGCTCCGCTGACATCTCTAGCGACTGCCGAGGTCATCGAGCTCGGGCTTCAACACGGTGCAGCGCCGGAGATGATGGCTCAGATCTGGACAGCCGTCACGGAGGAGGAGACGCTGGGGATGGAGCTGGCGAGCGTTGAGGACGACGCGGCGGACGTCCTGCACTCGTTGAAGTCGACCGGTGTCGGTCTTGCCGTATTGACTAACAATGCGCGACGGGCCGCCGCTGCGGCGCTGGAGCGATTTGACCTGCTTCACTATCTTGACGTTGTGCTAGGCCGAGATGACGTGTCGGCGCTGAAGCCCTCACCGGCGGGCCTCCTCCACGCGGTGAAGATTCTTGCACCTACCAGCGTGGCTATGGTCGGCGATGCGTCAATCGATGGCATTGCCGCCAATCGGGCTGGCGTTCCGTTCATCGCGTTCAGGCCCACGGTGGCGGACATGGAGCGGCGCGGTGTGGAGCGCTGGGCTACCATTCATGATCTTTCGGAAATCGCTACTCTCCTGCCGCGCCTGCGGGATCGGTAAGAACCAAATCGTCCCCGCGACTGAAAAAGCAAAGAAATGTACCACGGAGGCCGGCCGCATCTGCTATCATGACGTCGTTCTATTTCAGACATTGAACGATTGCGTCTAGGGGCGGCCCGTAGGGTCGCCTTTTGTGGTCACTGAGCCGACCACCAGCTGGCAGGGACGAGCCGCCAATCCGGCACAAGTCTTGCGCAAAGCGGGCGCAACCCTCAGCGGGACGTGCACATGGACGTTGGAGATTGAGAATGACAGCTTATTCGCAGCGCGCAATAACCCAAGGGGGCCTCGAGCGACTCGAAAAGGACCTCGAGCGGCTTCGGAGCGTCGATCGCCCGAGCCTTGCCGCGCGACTCCAATCCGCACGCGAAACTCCGGGCGATCCAGGTGACAACCTCGAGTTCCTCGAGGCTCAGCAGGATCTGGCCATGCTTGAGGGTCGTATTGCCGAGCTCGAAGTGGCCATCGCTAACGCTTGGGTGCAAGAAGCTCCGAGCGACGGCACCATCGGTGTTGGCTCCAAGATCGTCGTGCGCGACAGCGACGGCGAAGAGGACCACTACACGCTGGTAGGCTCCGCTGAGGCAAATCCGCGTGACGGACTTATCTCTGTTGAGTCACCCGTGGGACGCGCGTTGCTGCGTGCCGTGAAGGGTGACACGGTAGAGGTGGAGACCCCTTCCGGCCACCGCAAGCTCGAGGTGCTCGGGGTCAGCTAGTCGCAAAAGATCTCGAGAACGCGGAGACCTCAGAGACATCCATTTCTGAGGTCTCTCTTGTTTCTGGAGTATCTTGAGTCTCATCCAGACTTGCAAGCCGAGTCGCTCGCACCAACAGAGCGGCCACGTACCAGAACAGTGCCACGGCATGCGGGAATGCGTGGTTTGCCCAGTAATGGTCGAAGAGGCCGGAGACTAGCGCTGCGATGAACGCACTCTGGAGCGAGATCACCAATCCGCGAGGATCACGCCCAGACGTTGCGCTGAACCGCAACGATGGAACCAGCACGCTGGCAATCGCGACCAAGTACGCCGCGAATCCGAGGAGCCCAGTTTGCTGCGCCACCAGCAGATACTGGCTGGACACCCCGGGGAAAAGTCCCAGTCGCGGGGACGCTCCGAACCCGATCCCCAGAATTGGGTACGCCTGGATGATCTCGAACGCATTGCGATATTCACTCAATCGCAATGCCGAGGCTTTGTCACGGGCTTCGAACCCTGAGATCACCCGCGCAATCAGCCCTCGACCGAACGGCGTCATCACTACCGCCACTGCGCCCAGCGCCCCCAGAATCCAGGCCTTTCGATACCGCAATGTGGCCATCCAGCCAAGCGCAACGACGATCCCGAGCCAGGTCGCGCGAGAGTGCGTGGCAATGAGGCAAGCTAACACCAGCACTATCGCCGGCGCCAGGGCGGCTCGGGGGAAGACTGGTTTCCGCGCAAATAGTTGTCCCAGCATCACCGCGGCCACAATCAGCAGCATGCCCGCGAACACGTTGGGATCGATAGATGTCCCCGTGGCTCGCAAGATATCGGTGTAGGTATCGTTCGGGCCCGGCAGAAAGCGCAGAATCTCGCGACCCCCCGGATACCCGAGAACTTGCAGGCGGGAGAGCA
Organism: uncultured Chloroflexia bacterium; assembly: GCA_963765765.1. Classification (GTDB taxonomy): domain Bacteria; phylum Chloroflexota; class UBA6077; order UBA6077; family JACCZL01; genus CAVXYC01. The sequence continues at coordinate 234,177 of CAVXYC010000014.1, forward strand.
GCGAAACTTGCCCATCGGGCGACTGAAGGTAAAGCGCCAGACCGACGACCGCCGCCAGAACGCCACAGACGATCAACGCCCGGATGTGCTTGACGAGCGATTCGGCCTCCCTCACAAGGTTGAAGGTCACAACAAAGAAGAGCGTGCTCAGGAGCAGCTTGAGAAATCGGCGTAGCAGCTCCGGTGTGTACGCGTACGGGGCCGAAAACACGAACGACGCGACGGAGATTGCGCAGAAGACAAGAAGCGCAATCCCGGCGGGTGGAAGCTCGACACGCTCACCGAGCTGACTTGCCCGAGCGATCCAGCCGATCAGCAAACAGGCCAGCACAACGTCCAGCGCCGTGAGCTGAATTCCGAATCGCACCGGCACGACCGCGAACGGCAAGAGCGTGACCAGCGCAACGAATCCGAATAGCCCTACTCGCGGCATCACGAGCAGAATCGCGACGCCTAACAGGCCAGGAAGAATCGCCGCGGCGGCAATCGGCGGCATCGCGAAGGGCAGCCAGGCGGCGCTTGCGCCCGCTGCGACGGCTAGAAAGATGACGATTGGCGGCCAGCCAAGTGATGCTCGAATAAGCGAAGTCAAATTGCCTGACCCGTAGCGGGCATATCGATGACCGATGTGTAGACATCACAGACGGCAGCTGCAATTCGTGGCCACTGAATTCGCTCACTGGCCTTTTTTGCGCCATTCGAGATTGCTGACCGCAGCGACTCGTCTTCCATGAGTCTCACGATGGCGTCGGACAGGGCACCGGCATCCCGTGGCGGGACGAGTAAGACGCTGTCCCCCGATTCGAATCCAGGAATCCCATTCCGCCCGTTGGGCTGAAGTGTCGTGATAATCGGCCTTGCGTGCACGAGCGCCGCGGTCAACGAGCTTCTTCGGAAGGAAGCACCATCGTCAAACGGAAACACAAGCGCATCGCAGCGTTGCAGCTCCACCGAGACGTCGTGCAATGAGAGTGTCCCCGTGCGTTCGATGCATCTGGATAGACCCAGGTGGTCGATCTCCTGCTCAACAGAGGCGCGCGTCTGGCTGTTGGTCGGGTCGGCATCTCCGAGCGCATCACCAATGAGCACGAGTCGGAGCTGCCGCTTTTGCCGCACGAGCTCGGACGCCGCTTCGAGCAGCGTGCTGACGCCCTTGCTGGCGTTCATGAACCCAAAATATCCAAGACGGAAAGGCTCGTCATTGTCATGATGACCCTTCTCCTGAAATGGAACAACGGGTACCCCGGACCCAATGGGTACAAGCGCGTGCTCGGGCCGGGCACCGGCCCAATGTCGATCTCCATCATCGGCAAATATCGCCGCGTGGCTCTGGTCGATCATCCAATGTGTCACAACCTCTCGCACACGTCCGGCCCTGGGGAAAAGGTAAGGCAAGCGGACATCGTGGCACGTCACCACGACTCGCGCCCCGGGCCGCCGCCAACGCAGCCATTTCGGAAGAAAGTTGATCGCCGGGTGCATCCCGAAGGCGGCTGTTTGATACTGGATGTGGACGATGCACGGCCCAGATCCGATCCGCTGGGCCACCGCGTTCAGAAGGATCCAGCGATCCACGCCACTCGACAACCGCTCGACTGGCACCGTCGATTTCACGCCGCTCGTGGTGATGGGATGATCGTTGCCAACCAGCACAACCACATTGAGGCCCACCGACTGCAGACTCTCGGCGAGCCGAGCGGTGTAATCGGCTATTCCGCCAACGCGAGGCGGAAATTCGCCAGTAAGCAGAAAGATTGGCGGAAAGTTGGTCAATTCTTTGGCGCAAGTCCCGCGCGCCACTGATCCAGCACTTGATGAAGGTGTGCAAATGCAAGGTTGCTCGGCAGCTCATCCGGCCCGAACCACCGCAGCTCGGCTACGTCATCCTGGGCTCTGGGCTCTCCCTCTGTCGCATCTGCAACGAAATAGATATTCAATGTGTATATAGAATCATCGCCATCGCCGTATCGATCGATGAACATCCCGAGCATTCCTCGTGGCTGAACGCTCAGTCCCGACTCTTCCAGCAGCTCCCGCACAGCACCGGTCTCTGGGTCCTCACCCGCCTCGAGAAAGCCGCCCGGAATGTCCCAGTAATCCTTCATCGGCTCAACGGCGCGTCGGGACAAGAGGACCCGCCCGTCGCGGATCACGACCGCGCCGGCGCACGGCTTCGAGTTCTCATAAAGCGGGCGACCGCACCGCGTGCAGTCAAATCGAATGTTCCGCCCCTGGGTCGCGTTGTGCAGCGTACCCCCGCAATGCGAGCAGAATTGGTAATGATGCAAAGCGCGCCCTAAGCTCCCAACAACATTATGTCGATAACAGCCGACCCGCCTGCCAGCGCACCACGTCAGACCACATGCCAATCCGTGCCCGACGAATCTCGCGCTTGTGACCAAGGGCCAGCTTCAGCGACTCTTCCGCAAGCTGAAATGCCGATGCCCCGAAGAGGAACCAGCGCAGGGCAAGCGAGACGGAGAGTCCGTGCCACTTCCGAGCATAGCGGCACTTGCTCTCATTGAATTCACACTGCCGGCGTGTTGGCACCTGCTCGCTGCTCTGTCCTCCCAGATGCCGGGCGTGCGCTTCGGGTTCAAAGATGACTGACCAGCCTGCTTGCTTGAATCTTCGGCACCAGTCCGTTTCTTCGAAATACATGAAGAAGCGCTCGTCGAAGCCTCGGACTTGCTCCAGCGCCGTACGACGTACCAGCAAACACGCGCCGACTAACCAGTCGGTCTCCTGCGCTACCTGATCGCTACGGTCCAGTACGTAGTAGTCCCGAAATATCCGATGGGTCGGCGAGAGCATCTGCTGAAGTGGCGTGCTCTCAACGAACAAGCTTGCCGTCGTCGGAAATCGGCGCCTTGTTGACTGGACGCTACCATCAGCATCCAGGACCAGCGGACCCGCCATCGCCGCACGGGGGTTCCGCTCGAGTGAAGCGACAAGCCGTTCCAGCGCGGATCCCTCTATCTGTGCATCAGGATTGAGCAGTAGTACGTACTCGCCCCGCGCCCGTGACAACGCGAGATTGTTCGCTCGGCCGAATCCAAGATTGGTTTCATTGGAAATGACGCTCGCTCGAGGAAACTCCGCCCGGACCATCTCCGCCGAGCCGTCGTCTGATGCGTTGTCAACGACGAAGGTCTCAGTCACGAGCGGCGACGCCGCCACTGATGCCAAGCTCTGCCGCAACAGATCGCGAGTATTCCAGCTCACGATGACAACCGAGACCACCGGCTCCTGAGGCATGGCCAATGTTACAAGGAGCGAGAGGTGAGATCAGAGCCGTCCTTGACCTCTCGCCTCTCGTCTAGATCCTGTAGGCTGAAGCTAATGACGCCGTCAGCCACGCCGACTCCCACGGTTCGTAAGTCATTTACCCGATTCCAGGGCGATGTGCCGATCTCAGTTGACGAGGAAGTGATCGGCGAAATCCGCTTCACCGTCTTTCTCGATGGCAAAGAGCTCATCACCTTCATGTGCTCCGCCTGGAAACTACGCGAGCTCGTGCTTGGCTTCCTTTATCTAGAGGGCTTGATCGAGAGCATGGACGACGTCACGATGCTGCGCATCTGCCCGGAAGATCGATTGGCGGAGGTGCAGCTACGCGGACCGGTCCGCGTTCCTGAAAGAAAGATTTTGACTTCGGGATGCAGCGGAGGGGTGAGCTTCGGCAAGTACCTGAAGGAGATCGAGCGGTTTCGCCTGGAATCGGCCCGAACCATAAGCGCGCAGACGATCTATACGACCATGACGTCGCTGTACGCGAATGCCTCGCTGTATCACCGCGCACGTGGAGTGCACACATCGGTCCTGGTACGCAGCAACGGAAGTATGGCAGTGGCCGAAGACATTGGTCGACACAACACTCTCGACAAGATCCAGGGACAGTGTCTGGTGGAATCTCTGGCACCGCGAGACGGATTGATCCTTAGCTCAGGTCGTATCTCTTCGGAGATGCTCCTGAAGTCGGCCATCATGGGTATTCCGGTGGTGGGCTCGAGAACTTCCCCCACGGAGCTCGCGGTGACACTGGCTGAACGCCTCAACATCACGGTGATCGGATATATTCGACCAACCACGATGAACGTCTACAGCCATCCCTGGCGGATTCGCGGCGAGACGAGCGCGCTGAACAGATCCGTCGTGACTGATCCCCCGAAAGTACGCGCATCAAGCCCGGTCTAATCTTTGGCCGCCTTCATCTATCTGCTTCACGGCTCTGATCACTTCTCGCGTGACGAGCAAGTCCGCGCGCTTAAGGAGAAGATGCGCGCCCTACCGGCCGGTGAGCACAACATCAGCGACCTGCGTGGCTCGGAGACATCTCAAGGGGAAGTGCTGGAGGCATGTAGCGCTGCGCCCTTTCTCGCTGATCGCCGCATGGTCATCGCAGAGGGCTTGCTAGCGCGTTCACAGGGTGCAAGCACTGGACGGCGCCGTAAGAAAACCGACACTCCTGACGGGGCCGCGCTCTTCGACGCGTTGCAAGGTCTGCCCGAAACTACAGCACTCGTTCTCGTAGAAGAACAAGCAGACAGCACCATCATGAACGAGCTGCGAAAACGCATCCCGAGCGAACGTCTCGTGGAGCGCGCCTTCGGGCAACGGGACGACATGGGCTCATGGATTCGTCAACGCGTCCGGGCCGGCGGAGGATCGATTCAGCCAGACGCGGTCCGACAGCTTCTTCAGATCGCCTCGGATGACACCGCGCTCATGGCCAACGAGATCGACAAACTGCTCGCCTATTGTGGAGATCAACCCATCAGCGCATCCGATGTGGATGAGCTCGTCACGATCAATAGCGAGCTTTCAACCTTTGCGCTGCTGGACGCCCTGGCTGCCGGGGACCGAGGAGCAGCCCTTACGGCCTATCGGCAGCTTCTACAGCAGGGTGAGCGACCTGAATCGATCATGCCGCAACTTGCCGCGTTCGTGCGGCGCCTGTCCGTCATCCGCGCTGCACTTGATGAACAATCTTCGTTAGTGGAAGCCGCCTCTGCCGCCCAGATCAATCCCCGCACGGTAGATCGTCTCGGGCGCCAGGCTTCTCGCTTCACCGCGGACCAGCTACGGAAGGCCTACGGACTCTTGCTCGATACCGACCTGCAGCTCAAAACCAGCGGTCGATCGCCTGTTGCAGCGGTTGAGCTGGTGATCGCCGAGTTCCCTGAACCTCAGGGGGCGTCATCAGCGGGAAATCGGATGTCCGCGAGTCGTCCCTACGGTCGGAGATAAGGTAAACCGCCAGTGGCGGAATGCCTACGGCTCGTTCCGCGCGCTAGAACAGCGACCGCATCACCGCAACGACCTTGCCCTGGACCTGCAAGTTGCTGGGATCGACAAGGATTGGATCCATGGTGGCGTTGGCGGGCTGCAAGCGGACATGATTGCGCTCCCGATAAAAGCGCTTGAGCGTGGCCACCGAGTCCTGAGCTCCCTGATTATTGAGCAGCGCCACGACGATATCGCCATTCTGCGCAGTCTGCTGCGGGCGGATCACGACGATGTCGCCATCATCGATGAGGTCTTCGATCATCGACTTGCCCTTTACCCGAAGAGCGAAACAGCCATCTGGGACGAGCTGAGCTGAAAATTCGAGCGATTCATGCTCGCCCTCAAACGCCTCGATCGGCTCACCAGCGGCGATACAGCCAACAACCGGGACCCGTGCCAGATTCGTCGGCTCGAGAGACTGCGGCTCCGCTTCCGCTCCTGCCAGTCCGAGACCGCGCGACACTTCGCGGTCACGCCGGATGAGGCCTTCACGCTGAAGCACCCGCAGGTTGTAATCCACAACCGAGGTCGAGGAGATGTCCGCCGCGTTGCCGATCTCACGGATCGTCGGCGGGTAACCATGCTCACTCTGGTGATCGCGGATGAACTGCAGAATCCGCTTCTGGCGCTGCGAAAGACCGCGCATACTCCGACCCCTTGGCTGCCGACTCTGGCTAGAACACTCGTTCTACGGATGATAACAGCGGGCCGGAGTGATGTCAACTTGGACGAGAGGTCAGAGATCAGAGGCTAGAGGTCAGGTTTGGCCCCGATGACCACTGACTCCCTGAGCTCTAGCCTCTGACCTCTCAGTCCGCGCCGTGCAGCCGGAAGAAGATCTCTTCCGCCGTAATGGGCAGATGGGTGAAGCGCTCGCCGGTCGCGTCATGGATGGCGTTAGCGATGGCGGGTGCGATTCCAACGATACCGAGCTCACCTACGCCCTTCGCACCAAATGGCCCTGAGCCCATACCGTGTGTGATGTAGTCGGTACGCAGCGGCGGCGCATCGGCTATCGTGGGCACTTTGTAATCGTGCAATCCCACCGTGGTGACGCGGCCGTCCTCCAGCTTGATCTCTTCCATGGTGGCCATACCCACGCCCATCATCATGCCGCCCTGAAGCTGCCCTTCAGCGTTGATGGGATTGAGAATCGGCCCCACCTCGTCCACTGCCTGGATCTGGAGAATCGTGTACTGGCCGGTGCTGGTGTCCACCTCAACGTCCACGACGTACGCCTGGAACGTCTCCTCGTGAGGACTGTGTCCCTTATAGACCTCGGTGAATTCCAGCGGTCCGCCCTCTGTGGTGGTCACGCGGGCCACGAGGTCTGACCAGCTAATCTGGTTATCTGGTCGCCGCTGCTCGCGGAAGAACCCGCTCACCAGCTCAACCTCGTCGGACGGGCAGCCGAGGTACTCTGAAGCCATGTTGGCCAGAGACTCCCGGGTCTTCTGCGCCGTATTGAGGGTGGCCGTACCCACCACGTGAGTCACTCGGCTCGCACCCGAGCCGGCGTCCACTGGGGCATCTCCCGGTGCGCGACGGTCGATCGTCACATCGCTCAACGGCACCTGCAAGATCTCCGCGGCAATCTGCTGCATGATCGTGGTTGCGCCTGTACCCGTATCAGGCAACGCCGTCAGGATATTGACCTTGCCGTCCGGCGCTCACCTGAAAGGTGACTCCGGCCCTCACCTGAACCCGTGGAGTAGAAACCGAGAGACAGGCCGCGACCCACCACTCGCCCCGGTGTCTGAGGCGCTGGAATTGGACCGCCCCAGCCGGTAAATTCTTTCGCTCGCTGGAGCGTCTCGATCTCTAGCACGTTGTGCCAGTGATCGCCATTGGGCGCGGTGTCACCGTCCTTGAGCGCGTTCATCAGGCGGAATTCCAACGGATCCATGTCGGTCTGCTCGGCCAGATAATCCATGTGCGATTCCACCGCGAACAGCGTCTGCGGCGAGCCCGGCGAGCGCATGTGCCCGCATGGAACCGTGTTGGTGTAGGCGATGATGCACTCGATCTTCGTGTGCGGGATGTTGTAGGCGCCGCCTCCCTTGACGAATCCGCCGATGCCGCCGGAGCCGGCGGGCTTCATCGAAGCATACGCGCCGCCATCCACAATCATGGTCGCCTCACGCGCCCAGATTCGGCCGTCGTTTTTGAGCCCAGTCTTGAGGTGAATCGTAGCGGGATGGCGCGGAGCTCCGGCGGTGAGCTCTTCCACGTACGTCATGACCATCGTGACCGGCCGGCCCGTGGCTTTGGAAAGCAGGTAACAGACCTCCTGGTCGCCGTGGTCACCCTTGCCGCCAAAATCACCACCCATATGCACTGGCAGCACCGTGACCTGCTCATCGGGCAGGTCTGCCGCCGCGGCAACCCAGCCGCGCGCCTGGTAGGGTCCTTTGCAGGCAACCCACATTTTGACGCTGCCATCATCTTGCACCGCCACCGTAACAGCGTGCGGCTCAAGATACACCTGGTGATTGCGTGACGTGGTGAAGGTCTGCTCAAAAATTAAATCTGATTCGGCAAATCCCTGCTCCACGTCGCCAATGCCCCACCTGTTGTACGACTGCAAATTGGGCATGGCCGGCATGTCCTTAGCCGCGCCCGCGTAGCTTGTGGGATCATCATGCACTCGAGGCGAGTCATCTTTGAGCGCTTCGGCAGGGTCAATGACCGCCGGCAGCTCTTCGTACTCGATTTCGATCAGATCCATCGCCTCTTCGGCGATATTCGGATCGTCGGCCGCGATCAGCGCGACTCTGTCTCCGATGTAGCGCACCTTGTCGCGCGCAAGCGCAGGCTGATCCTTCACCCGACGCCCCACCATGAGTGGCGGGGTGTCATCCGCAGTGAGCACCGCCCGGACTCCTGGCAACGCGCGAGCCCTGGAGACGTCCAGTCTGACGATTCGACCGTGGGGGATGCTACTGCGGAAGACCTTACCCCAGAGGCGACCTGACGGCTGGACGTCAGCGGTGTACTGAGCGCCGCCAGTGACTTTGGAGGCACCTTCAATCCGTCCAACCCGCTGACCGATCACAGAGAGCGTCGCTGTCATCTCTAGTAATTCCCCATTCCAGACTACGGGGCTAGTATAGCCCGCTCTATGCGCACCAAAGAGGCGGTAGCACGGGCCCTTGTGGCCAGCTTGAGGCGCACGGAGCCTCACATCCGCCATGTAAACCCATCATCCCACCCCTTTCCCAGAGGGTGTTGGAGCAACAGGCTCTGCATATAAATCGCCAAGGTACGCAACTTGCCATATGGGCAACGAAGAGGCCGCGCGCGTTGGGCAAAACTGAGTCCGGCGCTGAACTCGACCCTCACCGGCCTTCGGGAGTCCACTATGACCATGCAGGATCCGCGCTCCGGCGGGCCAGCGCCCACGCCACCCCCCACAACGAACGCCCCGGGCTCGACTGCGTCCCCGCCGTCCGCGCCCGGCATGGGCGGCACACCGGGCAGCCCAAATCGACCTACCGACGAAGATCAGGGCACCATCGGGCAGATGAAAGATCGGGTCCAAGAGCAGGTAGCGCCGGCCACCGAGCAAGTTCAGGAGAAAACCGGTCAGGCGTTCAGCCAGGCACGTCAGCAAGTGACAAGCCGGCTCGATTCACAGCTAGATCGCGCCGCCGAAGGCCTCATGCACACCGCACACGCGATTCGTCAGACCGGCCAACAGCTACGCCAGCAGAACCAGGCAGACACAGTGGCGAACTATACCGACCAAGCAGCGGAAAAAGTTGAGCACTTCGCGTCATATCTCGAGGCGCATGACACGAACTATATCCTGCGCGAGACCGAACGCCTGGCCCGTCAGAAGCCAGCGGCATTTCTCGCCAGCGCATTCGCGCTCGGGCTGGCTGCCGCGCGCTTCTTCAGGAGCTCACCGTCACAGATGAACGGCGGCCAGTATGGGAGCAGCCAGTATGGCAATCGGATGGGCCCCGGTCAGATGACGCCTGGGGCGACGTTCCCAATGCAGCGCACCTGGCCTCCAACCTCCTCTTCGACAACGCCTTCGACAACGTCACCGGCGACGACATCTCCGTCGCCGACGTCACCATCCACATCTCCTTCAACGACGTCGCCGTCGCAGGTCACGCCCCAGCCCGGGAGCGGGACGTCCAACAATCCGGGCGGTTCGTCAAGCTCGCAGACTGAAGAGCGCCAGCCTGGCACGCCTGTCACGCCACCGAGAAATAGGGGGTCCTGATGGCATCGATCAAGGATGATCGTTCACTCGGCGAGCTCCTTGGGGATCTCGCTCGCGAATCCGGTGTGCTCGTACGGCAGGAGATCACGCTTGCCCGTGCCGAGCTTACCGAGAAGGTCCGTCTGGTCGGGAAAGACCTGGGCTATCTGGCAATGGGCGGCGCCGTCGCGTACGCCGGGTTCCTGGCCATTGTGGCGGCAATCATCATTGGCTTGGCGACAGCAGGTATGCCCTGGTGGCTCTCCGCGCTTATCGTGGGAGTTGTCATCGCCGGGATTGGTTACATGCTTGTCCAGAAGGGGCTAACCGCTTTGCGGAACGAAGACCTCGGACCACGACAAACCGTTGAGTCACTTCAAGAAGACGCTCAATGGGCAAAGGAGCAAGTGCGATGAGGTCAAACGACCCACACGGCAGCAGCACAGAACGATCGGACGATGGCGGCTTCACGCCGCGCAGCACGGAAGGCTCTTCAACGTCACTCTCTAACCAGCATCACATCTGAATCCGAATCGCCCGAAGCCATTCGGCTGGAGATCGCTGAGACGCGAGTCGAGATGAGCGAAACGGTCGATGCAATTCAGGAAAAGCTCGCTCCAGACGCGCTGGTTGAGCAAGCCAAAGAAGCATTGAGCGAGGTCACCGAGCGCGCAGTGCAAGAAGCCAAGGAGCGTGCTCAGGAGGCAATCCGCGAAGTCACAGAGATGGCAAGGGAGGCCGTGCGCGAGGCGACGGTCGGAAAGGCTGAAGATATGATCGGCAATGCGACGGATACGGCGAAGGACACCGGGGAATCCCTGATCGAGACCATTCGCGCGAATCCAATTCCGGCCGCGATCGCGGCGGTGAGTCTCGGGTGGCTGTTCACCAAACGCAAGCGCCGGGGCTACTACGATGCCAGCTACTTCAACAACAGGGATTACGGCTACAGTGAGACCCGTGGGAGGGAGTACGGCTACGGCGAGAGACGTGGCACGGACTACGGTGAGAGCCGCGGCGTAACGGGAAAAGTGACGGACAAGGTCGGCGAAACAGCCAACCAGGCGGGCGAGGCTCTGGGCGACGTCGCAAGCAAGGCCGGCCACACGGTGAGCAGCGCCGGAGATAAGGTGGGCGATGTCGCCGGGAGCGCGGGCCGCACGTCGAAAGACATCGGCTCCACGGTCATGGAGACCATCACCGCCAACCCAGTGCCGGCCGCCATCACAGGCGTCGGCCTTACCTGGCTGTGGATGAACCGACCATCAGCCAACCAACCCACCTACGGCACCTATCGAGGCTATGGCGGCTCATCGTACCAATCGAGCAGCGCGGGGTCGTCGGGCGGCATCGGCGACATGGCCGGCCAGGCTCAGGACAAAGTTGGTCAGGTCGCCGGTCAGGCTCAGGACAAAGTTGGTCAGGTTGCCGGTCAAGCTCAGGACAAAGTTGGTCAGATCGCCGGTCAGGCTCAGGACACCGTGGGAGATCTGACTGGTAGCGCGGGTCACCAGGTGTATCGCGCGCGGACGAGCGTTGAAGGCATGCTCCAGGAGAATCCTCTCATGGTTGGTGCGATAGCCGTCGCCGCGGGCGCCGCCGTTGGCATGGCTCTGCCGTCCACTCCGCAGGAGGACCGACTACTCGGTGAGACTCGCCAGAACGTCATGGAGACTGCAAAGGAGACCGCGCAGGAAGTCAGCCAGAAGGTTCAGAAGGTAGCCGAGGAGACGCAGAGCGCTGCTCAGAAGGCTGCCAGCGAGCAGAATCTCACAACGTAGCTAAGTGTAAGGGGGCGCTCCCGTACACGGGAGCGCCCCCTTACCAACCATTCAACCGAAATCTGTCCCGGTTCCGGGGACGCAAAAGGCCGCGCCAGATCTGGCGCGGCCTTTTACTGACGGAAGGAGATCTTACCGTCGCGTGCCGACGATATCCTTGAACACGTCGTTGATCACTTCACGATTCTGCTGGAAGCCGCGGAGCGCTTCGCCTTCACGTGGGATCACAATCATCTCGTTCTGCGCAGGATCTCGAACGGTGCCCATCGGGTCCTCGCCGCGAGCCACCTTCTCCATCTGATCCATCAGCACGCTGCGATAGAAGATCACGCCCTTATCAGACGTGCCAAGTCGCTCGGCCTCACGCAGGGAAATGGGACCCTGAGTGACCCAGGCCATCATGTCCTGGCCATTGATCGTCTCGACCACGAGCTTCCCGTCGTCATGGAACACCGGGTTGTCGTAGATCGGCACGTTCTCCTGCCTGGGCGAACCCTCCGGCATCTTCTTGGTGCCGTACCAGTAATGCAGCGTGTGCGTATCGTCCACGGGCACGCGAATCTGGAAGGTCGGCCGATTGCTACCGCCTACCGCCAGGATGTTCGGAATCAGGATGGGATGACCCACCGTCCAGTCATCGGACTCTTCGGTATCGCCCTCGAGTAGCCGGCGCTTGTGAATCCCCCACTCGCCGAGGTCGAACGCGATCTTGAGGTGCTTGCGGTGCGTCATGACGGGCGGCTTGCCCATCTTGGTGAAGACATAGTTGCCGTAGTAGCAGTGCAGCCACTCGAAGTGGATTGGATCCATCGAGTTCTCCATGCACTGGAGCCAGTTGCACGGAACGTGGCTGATGCCAATATTGCGCTCGAGATCGTCGCGCACCAGCACGTCCCAGCGCGGCAGCAGCGGCGCCGGTGATGGGCCAAGATACGCCCAGATCAGGCCGCCCAGCTCCTGCGCCGGATACGCGGGTGTGCGAACACGATGCTTGAAGGTGCTATTCTCCGGCTCCGCCGGCTGTTCCAGACATTCGCCCTCTGCGGAGAACTTCCAGCCGTGATACGGGCAGCGCAGGCCGCCATCCTCAGGGATGCCGTAGACCATGCTCGCGCCGCGATGCGGACAACGTTCAGCCATGAGCCCGATGCTCCCATCGGGCTCCTTGTAAAGCGCCAGATTCTCCCCGAGCAGCTTGACAGCCAGAACGGGTTCCTTGTCAAGCTCGGCCTTTGTGGCAATAGGATGCCAGTAGCGCCGCATTAGGTTGCCCATCGGCGTACCGGGCCCCACGCGAGTCAATCGTTCGTTAGCTTCGTGTGTGAGCATGCACACTCCTCCGTCGGCGCAGGGCGTCGCAGTTATTCGGAGCATACCGAGTGGACCCAATTCTGTCAACGCAGCCACAGGAATGCTCAGCTTCGCGACGTGGCGCCATCGCCAAGCAAAGGCGGCCGGGACCCATTCTCACCGTCTAGCGGCGCGGGCAGGTTGATCAGAAACAGCTCCGAGGGCTCATTTGGATCGAAGTCGTTGTCATTGGCCACCGCCAGCGTCCGCTCATCCACAATAGCCAGCCCCTCGATCCGCTCATGGTGATTCCAGCCCGTGCGAGGTCCGCGTCGCTCACCTGCTCCAGGGTCCCGGACAATCCTCCGGCCGAGGACAGTTCCCTTACCAACGGTTCCCGGCTCACTGCAGTCAGCGGGCGCGCTCCCCAGCGTATCAATCGCACCTTCAGAGGAAGGCTCCCCGGAACGCTCGGAGGACCGATATCGGGCTGGTCCGCATCGGAAGCGAGTCCGGGGCCTGGGTAGGCAATCAAGGAGAAAACGACAGAAAGAGTCAGCCACCGCGTTGCGCTGTAACGCATCGTTGAAGCACTCCTACATGGTTTCCACAAGCCTGAACTCGCCCACAGGTGCATGACGCATGCATCGCCGCTCCGCTCTCGTGGAGCTCCGTGCCCCAGTTCGGCAATGGCACCCTCCTTGCTTCCAGCGAGGAATGCCACTCCGAGGCATATGTGCAGGAAACGTATCCATTGCGTAGGACCACAGCAATCGTGCATTGCCCCACTCCAGCGCGAAGCCGACCCAAATCGATCAGGGGTGCATTCGCCCGGGTGGTAGTCCAGCTCACCCTGTTGACCGTGCTACTCACGGCTGCCAACCCGGTGCGCTCACAGTCGGCCGGATGCGAAGGCCAGCTCGATACGGCACCACACGTCTACCTGGGCGGCTGGGTTCCGGGCTGCGTTGGACGATCCGCGTCTCCCGTTGGCGCGGGATCCGTTGGGTGAGGTCAATGCGCTCATCGGCAAGCCGCTGGCGATCGTGAACCGCTGGGAGCACTGGGGCCTGGAAAACGATGGCGGCGTGGATGAAGCCTGGATGCGCCGCGTGGCCGCCGCGGGGGCGATCCCGATGTACACCTGGGACCCCTGGAACCCGGACGTCGAGGCGCCGGATGTCCAGCAAGGGTTCCTACCGCGCGACATCGCCGCCGGTCGCCACGATGCCTACATCGCTTCGGTAGCGGATGAGCTGGCCTCTTTCGACGGCCCGATCTTTGTGCGCTTCGCCCAGGAGATGAACGGCACCTGGTACCCATGGGGCCGCCACCAGAACAGCCCTGAGGACTTCATCGCCGCCTGGCGTCACGTCCACGACATGGTCACCAGTCGCGGCGCCGAGCACGTCACCTGGGTGTGGAATCCGAGCGAGAAGCATCATCCCGAGTCGACCGGCCTGTGGTACCCGGGCGATGACGTTGTGGATTGGGTTGCAGTGGACGGTTACAACTGGGACGATGGCGACTACTGGCGCGACCGATCCGGCAACACCTGGCGCACGATGGATCAGGTCTTCAGTGCGTCGTTCGCCGACATCGCCGGATTTGCAGGCGCGGATAAGCCGCGCATGATCGCCGAGACGGCCTCCACCGAGCGGCCCGGCGACCCAGGCCTGAAGGCGGCCTGGATTTGCGATGCCTTCCTACGGGCACTGCCGGAAGGGCTCCCAGATGTCCGGGCCGTGATCTGGTTCCAGGAAGAGAAGTACGAGTCCGACCGTCCGTTCTACTGGCCGCTCGATACCAGTCCCGCCAGCGCCGAAGCGTTCGCCGCGGCGGTTGGTCCGCCATACTACGTCGGCGGATCCAGACAGCTCCCCGCGGCGCTTGGTCGAAACAGAATCACCCCGCCGTAATCACCCACCAACGGTGCCTGGTCCGACTGCTCGCAGTGCGGAATTTGGGCTTTGTCGAATGACCCGGGTGGGGGAGCCAGCGTAGCGTAGCTGCGACGATGTAGCTGCACTCTCGAAACAATTCGACCCCTAGTCCGCCGTGCACCGGAAGGCATCGGGCAGGTATTGCAAGAGGACCGCGGACTAAGCTCCACACTACAAACGGGCTCAACCCCACGTACAATTCAGTCAGGATGTCATCGAACCGTGCGGACGAAGGACAGAACGAGCCGGTTGGCTCCATTGATGGAATGCAGGTCCCGCGGTTCGCCGGCTTCAGCACGTTTGCGCGCCTGCCGCGCCTAGAGGATATCGGGCATTGCGATGTGGCCGTGGTGGGTGTGCCATTTGACGCTGGTACCACCTACCGACCGGGCGCGCGCTTTGGGCCCGGTGCTATCCGACAGGGCTCGCGACTGCTGCGACCGTATCACCCAGGGCTAGACGTCAGTCCGTTCGCCGTGCACCAGGTGGCGGACGCCGGCGATATCGTGGGCAACCCGTTCAATATTGAAGAGGCCATCGGCCAGATTCAGGCAGGCGCGACGCACCTCCTGGGGAGCGGGCAGTCACTTGTGGTCCTTGGCGGCGATCACACCATTGCCCTTCCGATGTTACGTGCGATACACGCGAAGCACGGGCCCGTGGCCCTGGTGCATTTCGATGCTCACCTGGACACCTGGGATACCTACTGGGGCGCGGCCTATACCCACGGGACACCCTTTCGGCGGGCGACGGAGGAAGGTCTGCTGATCAAAGACAAGTGCGTACACGTGGGCATACGCGGGCCGCTGTACGGCCGGAGCGATCTGGAAGATGACGCGCGACTCGGCTTCCGAATTCTGGATGTCATGCAGGTCGCCGAAGAGGGTGTGAAGTCGAGCATCGAGCGCATCAGCGCCGCGGTGGGCGATGTGCCCGTTTACATCTCTATCGACATCGATGTGCTGGATCCGGGCTTCGCCCCGGCCACGGGCACGCCGGAACCGGCGGGCTCTCCAGTCGCGAGCTGCTGGCGATGTTGCGCGGCTTCACCGCGCTCAACATCGTCTCGGCCGATATCGTGGAAGTCGCCCCAGCGTACGACCACGCCGAGATCACCAGCATCGCCGCGGCGCACGTAGCGTATGAGCTGCTGGCGTTGATGGCGAAGCGATCTCCTTAGCTCTCGGCGTCCCTGTAATACCGGGATATGCCGTGCACTCGGCCACACCGGTACGCCATGAACACCGGTCGCGGTGCCGCCCCAACGTTGCTGTCATGGTGAGATGCGCCATGTGCCTCGAGCGCACATACAGCCACGAACACCGGCCTCGATGCTCAATTCCAATGGCCTTGTCATGCTGAGGGACGAAGCATCTCGCGGACATCGGAGCACGCGTGACCGAAGTGGTGCGGTGAATTCGCTATCGGCGTCGTCGATGTCCGGGAGATGCTTCGTTCCTCAGCATGACAGGGACCTTGGTGGGCGACACCGCGATCACCCTTCACGTTGTGCCGTGCGGCCGGAGCACGGCGACGGCCCGGCCTTGCCTCAGAGTCAAATGTGGCACCATCTCCGTCGATGCTTACCGTTCGTACTTCGTTTACATCATGGCCAACCGTTCCAGAACGCTGTACGTTGGCGTGACAAACGATCTCGAGAAGCGAGTCGCGGAACACAAGGCGCGAGCAACCCCGGGCTTCACTGCTCGCTACAACGTCACACGGTTGGTTTACTACGAAGACACAAACGATGTCTGGTCCGCGCTCGAGCGGGAGAAGGAGCTCAAGGGCTGACTCACGCGGTTTCCGCAGCGGGGTCGCCTATCTCTTTCTCTGGCGTCCTGTCATGCTGAGAGGCGAAGCATCTCCCGGACATTGGCCACCACGGGGTGCGGGACTCGATCAGCCATCTTCCCCGTCGCGCTCTCCGATGTCCGGGAGATGCTTCGTTCCTCAGCATGACAGGTGGCACGGCGCATAGGTCCAAGCCAGCGGCGCACGTCCATGAGACGAACGAAGGACGTCCGGGACACCGAGGCCGCCGATAGTCCTGGTCCGGGCAAGAGGCTAGAGACGAAGCTCAATTGGCCGCGCACAGTTCTCGCACACCGTTAACCTGCGAGCAGTTGTTTGACCCCAGCCACCAGTCCTGGCAGGATTCGCCGCATGGAACGCATACGCTTCGGCTACTTCACCCTCTCCGATAATTCACCTGGCTACAGCGACCGGCGGAAGAACGCCAATGCTCTGCTCGAGGAGATCGTGGAGCAAGCCATTGCCGCTGACAAGCTCGGTTACGCCTCGGCCTGGCTGCCGGAGCATCATTTCGGGGTGTTCGGGGTCTTGCCGACACCGGCGCAGGCGCTCACCTATGTGGCAGCGAAGACCGAGCGCATCCGACTGGCCCCCGCCACGGTGCTGCTGCCGTGCACCCAGCCGCTCCGCACGGCCGAGGAGTACGCGCTGCTGGACTTGCTTTCACACGGACGCGCGATTTTCTCCGCGGGTCGTGGGTATGACGAGCGCGAGTACAAAGCGTTCGGAATTCCGTTCGACGAAAGCCGCACACGCTTCGACGAGGAGCTGCTGCTGATCCGTAAGGCCTGGACAGAGGAGAATTTCACCTGGCAGGGTGAGCATCACTCGATTCCCGAGCCGATCACCGTGCTTCCACGCCCTATCCAACAGCCGCACCCGCCGATCTACGTTGCCTGCTTCAGTGAGCCGACCATGCGCATGGCCGCGGAGAACGGCTTCAATATCATCTTCGCGCCCTTCGCGGCGGCGATGGTGTACGGGAGCCTGGCCCAGGCCGTGAGCCGCTTCAAGGAGCTTTCGGCCGAGGCCGGCCATCCGAATGCCAGGGCAATGTGCTCGTATTTCACGTGCATCGCCGATACGCCTGAGGAGAAGCGCGAGGCACAGGAGAGGCTTCTCTATTACCTCACCAATTTTCTACCCGCCGTGCCCCAGGATCGCGAGACGGCGCCTCCGCACATTCGCTACTTCGCGGACATCGCCGATCGGATCAGAAACATGAAAGCGGAAGACCTGGGCGAGCGAAGCATCGTGACCGGCACCGTGGACGAGGTCATCCACCAGTTCGAGCAAGTTGAGGCGGCCGGCATTGAAGAGGTGATCTGCTATTTCAACTTCGGCTCACTGGATCACGGAGAAACGCTTCACCAGATGGAGCGGGTGGCCAGCGAGGTGATGCCGGCGTTCAGGGGCTAGGGGTTCGGGATTCTCACCTGGCGTCGCTTATGGCTGCATTGGTCGCCTTTGCCCCATTTGTTGTTCAAAATTGCTGAGGAGAACCATGACTGAATTAGACGGTCGCGTCATCATCGTTACAGGCGGTGGAAGCGGCCTGGGCCGGGCTTCGGCGGCGCTTGCTGCTGGCAAGGGCGCGCGCCTGGTCCTGGCCGATATGGATGCCACGGGTCTCGATGGCTCTGCCGATAAGATTCTCAGCCACGGCGGTCAGGTACGGACCATGACCATGGACGTGCGATCACAGCCGGATGCCGAAAAGCTGGCCGCGATGTCCATCAGCGAATTCGGCCGGCTGGACGGCATCGTGACCTCCACGGCGTGGATATGCCCGTCCCGGCCATGGAGATGACGCTTGCTGAGTGGGAGCGCGTCATCAGCATCAACCTCACCGGCACGTTCGTCACCGCCCAGGCGGCTGCCCGTGCCATGATCCAGCAGGGCACGCCCGGAGCAATTGTCACACTGGCATCCGGCATTGCCGTGCGCGGACGCGCCGCGGGGGCACACTACGCGGCCTCAAAGGCAGGCGTGATCGGGCTCACCAAGTCGCTGGCGCTCGCACTGGCGCAGCACCAGATCCGCGCCAACGTCGTGGCGCCCGGGCTAACAGATACGCCGATGGCGCGACAAGTGATGAGCGAAGACGAGATGCGGCTGCGCTCGCAGGACATCCCGCTTGGCCGATTCGGCCAGCCCGATGACATCGCCAACGTGGTTTGCTTCCTCCTATCGGACGCCAGCAGATGGATGACCGGGCAGACGCTCCACGCCAATGGCGGGGTGACGATGCCGTAGGCGGACGGAGGAAGAACGCCCCGTGGTCTACAATCCCTTCGGGGAGCTCACCAATCATGCTGAACCTGGTAAACGCGGCAGAGGGCCTCGTCAGCGCGCGCGCATTCTCGGACGCAGACGTGTACCGCACGGAGCAATCGCACATCTTCGGCCGTTGCTGGCTCTTCGTCGGCCATGAGTCCGAGATCCCGAATCCGGGGGACTTCGCCGCCCGCAGCATGGGCGAGGATCCGGTCATCCTGGCGCGCGGCCGTGACGGCGAGATCCGGGTCATGCTGAATGTCTGCCGGCATAGAGGCCGACGTCTGTGCGCCGAGGACATGGGCAACGCCAACCATTTTCAGTGCGGGTATCACGGCTGGACGTATAGCAACACCGGTGAGCTAACCGGCGTGCCGTTTTTCGAGTCGTACCAGGGAAAGCTCAGTAAATCAGAGTGGAGCCTGGTTCAAGCGCCGCGCGTCGACACGTACCGCGGGCTGATCTTCGCCTGCTGGGATAACGACGCCGAGCCGCTCGAGTCCTATCTTGGCGACATGCGCTGGGTGCTGGACTTGATGTTCGCCCGAACAGACCGGGTCACAGTTGTCGGTCCGCCGCAGCGCTGGATTGTGGATTGCAACTGGAAACTAGGCGCTGGCAATTTTGGCGGCGATTTCCATCATCTGTTCACCACCCACGGCTTCTCGAACGCGCTGGGCCTCAAGCCTACCCGCGTGAATCGCAAAGCCCACGCACTGCCCATGTCACAGGGACATGTGGCCAGCATCGTTCAGTTCGCGGATCAGCCGGCGCAGACACCATTCCTGGCCTTGCCGCCGGAGCTCTGGCCGGAGATCGAGCGGAACCTTACCCCGGACCAGGTGCAGGAGATGCGGCCCATGCAGCTTACCGCCGGGACGGTGTTTCCAAATCTCTCTTTCCTTAATACAGCGTCGCACACATCGGGTGAGTGGGGCGGGCCGGACGGCGAGCCGATCTCCTTCCTGACCCTTCGCCAGTGGCAGCCGCGTGGCCCAGACAAAATGGAGATGGTGTCCTGGGGGTTCGTTGATGGCACGGCCCCGGAGCGATGGCAGAAGAACTCGGCCGATTGCTACCACCGCGTCTTCGGTATGGCCGGCATCTTCGAGCAGGACGACATCGAAAATTGGTCGGAGATCAACAATGGGCTGCGCGGCAAGATCGCTCAGGGCCTGCCACTCAATTACATGATGGCGCTGGACATGAGTCCGTCCACCGAATGGACTGGCCCTGGCACTGGCTACATCATCCACCACCAGCTCTCGGAGATTAACGAGAGGGTGATGTACGAGCGCTGGCGAGAGCTCATGGAAGACGACAAGCCTATCGCCCGGAACGGCAGTCGGCCGATGACAGGAGTAGCGTCCTCGCATGACAGCTAGCGATCACGGCGCATTCTCCGTCTCACAACGTCTGTCGTCTGCCATCCGGCCAGACTCACCTGAGTACGCCGATGCACTGCAGTTCCTTTATATGGAAACCGAGCTTCTAGACTCGGGAAAGTTCGAGGACTGGCTGACGCTGCTCACTCAGGACATCGCCTACCGCATGCCCGGCGCGGCTGACCACCAGAAAACGAGACCTTCCTGGATTCTCCGAGACGACGTACATCTTTGATGACAACCTCGATTCACTGAAAGTGCGCGTCGCCCGCTTCGGCACCAATTTCGCCTGGGCGGAAGATCCACCTCCAGGACGAGACACTTTATTACGAACGTTCAGGTGTTTGCTGCCGATCGTCCCGAAGAGTTCGAGGTTCACGAAAATCTTCTGCTCTATCGGATTCGCTCTGATCAGGGCTCGCCTGACCTTTTCTCCGGCGTGCGCCAGGATCGTCTTCGGCTCGTCAATGGGTCGCTGAGGCTCGCCCAGCGGACGATCCTGCTCGATCAGACGCTGGTCAACGCCCGTCATCTGAGCATCCTGTTCTAGCGCTGCTTTTAGACTGCACCAGACCCCGGCGCAAGATTGAGTGTCCCTGTCCTGTCTGGCGTTCCTGTCATTCCCGTGCTTTCTTTACGCTCGGAGCCCATTTGGAATTCTGTGCACCCCACTAACCCTCCCGGGCAAGGAAAATAGTGCCAGGGAGGGGTACGCGCTAGGCGGTTGGTCTCCTGTCACACTCCCAGGGTAAGAAACGCCACGCGCACAGGCACGATCCAAACTGGCGGGTCATATCGATAAAATGTGTCCAAATATCAGCCCCGAGTGCTTATTCGGGCACTCAACGTGCGGTAGATTTGGCACATGGACAGGCGTGACGTTGTAGTCATTGGCGCATCGGCGGGTGGAGTCGAGGCGCTTACCTGTGTGGTGGCCGGGCTGCCAGCCGACTTCGCTGCGTATGTCTCCATCGTCCTGCACGTTCCGGCCAACGCAAGAAGCGTTCTCCCGGGAATTTTGAGCCGCGCCGGTCGTTTGCAGGCATTCCACCCGGTCGACGGACAATCGCTCGAGCATCGGGCAGATCCTGGTGGCGCCACCGGACCGCCACCTGCTCATAGAGTCGGGTCGCGTGCGGGTTACTCGCGGGCCACGGGAGCATGGATATCGGCCGTCCGTAGATGCGCTCTTCCGCTCCGCGGCTCAGTCATATGGCCCTCGAGTAATCGGCGTCGTACTCTCCGGAACGCTCAGCGATGGTACGGTCGGGCTCCAGGACATCAAGAGCCATGGTGGCCTCGCCATCGTGCAACGCCCGGAGAGTGCGCTGTATGCGAACATGCCGCGCTCCGCGATTGAGAACCTGGACGTAGACCACATCGTTGACGCGCCGGCAATCGGCCCCCTCCTCGCACGACCTCGTGACGACGTCGACGCCCACGCAACCATCAACTGGTCACGAGGTACTCCAGGTCATGGGAATGCACATGGAACGAGGGAATAACGACGCGGAGCTCCACGGCGCCAAGCCTTCCGCCTTCGTATGCCCGGACTGTCAGGGCACCCTTTTTGAGATTCAGAAAGGCTCATTGGTGCGCTATCGGTGTCGTGTCGGACACGCGTACACGCTGGATTCTCTGCTGGATGTGAAGTCGCAAGATCTCGAGCGCGCGCTCTGGGTTGCTCTAAGAACGCTCGACGAGAAGACGGATCTGGTTCAAGAGCTAGCATCTCGGGCGCTCGCGCGAGGGCAGAAGCGCTCGGTGGAGCACTTCAAAGAACAGGCCGCTATCACGGCCCAACATGCCAGCCTCATTCGAGAGGTACTTGCGCCGGCTGAGAGCAAGGACATCCCCTCTCCAAACGGCGGCGATACAGAGCTCACCGGTGAGAGGTCGGCCTAACCACACGCCATCCGCTCATTGCCAGCGGATGCATCCGGATATTGGTGACGAGCGGCTCTAAGATGATCCGTTCGGTTCCTTACGAATCGTCACCGAGCTCGGGGCTTACCTGTGCTAGAGTCACCGTACGATCACGCGAGTGAGCCAACGCTGAAGTCGATGCACGCATCAACGCTCGCCAACGTCTCAGGGGCAGCGCCCAATGAGCACATGCCGGGTGCGGCCAGTTTCGTCGTGGGCATAGCCGCGTCATCCGGCGGCCTCCACGCGATCGGGCAGGTGTTGGGTGGTCTACCGAGATCGCTCTCCGCGGCAATTATCGTGGTGCAGCACCTCGCTCCAAAACACCATAGTTTCCTTGCCCACATACTGGATGAGCGAACCGTGCTCAGGGTTCGCGACGCGTGCGAGGGTGCGGCGTTGTTCGACGGCGCCGTTTATGTGGCGCCACCTGACCTCCACACCGTCGTGGACGCGTCAGAACGAATACGTCTCATAGAACTCGAGCCGGTAAACTTCGTTCGTCCATCCGCGGATGTTCTGTTTCAATCCCTTGCCGAGAATCTTGGCACGCGGGCCATTGGTGTGGTCCTCACGGGAAATGGCGTGGATGGCGCAACCGGCCTCTTGAGTATCAAGAACGCGGGCGGCTTCACAATCGCGGAGCATGTGATGACAGCAGAGTTCCCCGATATGCCTCGGGCGGCCGTTGAGAAGGGTGGTGTTGACCGCGCTCTTCCTCTCGATCAGATTGCGAAATCGATCTACGAGCACACACGGAAAGCAGAGCATCGTGCCGACTACTGATGACTCGTTCGAGAGCTTGCTCGAATATCTCAAGCGCAATCGCGGTTTCGACTTCACAGGCTATAAGCGGTCCACCGTCATGCGCCGCGTACAGCGACGGATGCAACAGGTAAACGTCGATGACTTCGCGTCCTATGTGGACTACCTCGAGGTGGATCCAGAGGAATTCGTCCCGTTATTCAATACCATTCTGATCAACGTTACAGGCTTCTTTCGCGATATGGAAACGTGGGAATTCATGGCCGCGGAGATCGTCCCGAAGATTCTGGCGTCGAAACAAGAGAACGAGCCCGTCCGCGTATGGAGCGCTGGCTGCGCCTCAGGTGAGGAAGCGTTCACGCTCGCCATGCTGTTCGGCGAAGCCATGGGGATTGACGAATTTCGAAACAGAGTCAAGATTTACGCGACGGACGTTGACGAGGAAGCATTGCAGTTTGCACGTCAAGCCTCATATTCAGATGCGCAGGTGGAAAAGATTCCCGCGGAATATCTAGAACGCTACTTCGAAGACTCAGGAGGGCGACGTTTATTCCACAAGGACATGCGACGAGCCGTCATCTTCGGCCGGCACGATCTGATTCAGGATGCCCCGATCTCACGAGTTGACCTGTTGATGTGCCGAAACACGTTGATGTATTTCAACGCGGAAACGCAATCACGCGTCATCTCACGATTCCACTTTGCCCTTCGGCCCGGCGCATTCCTTGTCCTCGGGCGAGCCGAGATGCTGCTTTCGCATGGCAATGCCTTTACGTCCGTTGCGCTCAAGCAAAGGATTTTCACCGCTGTGAATCGCATGCGAACTAGCGACTCGCTCCCGTTGCTCAATCAAGTGCTCGACGGAGATAGCACAAACGGCGAGATTGCTAAGATACGCCTACGGGAATCAGCCTTCGACTCCAGTATTGTTGCGCAGCTCGTGCTAGATCCCGAGGGGATCCTGACCTTGGCCAATGAGCGGGCGCGATCGATGTTCGGATTGACATCTCGCGACCTCGGACGGCCATTCTCCGACCTGGAAGTCTCGTATCGCCCGGCTGAGCTGCGCTCCCGAATCGACCTCGCGAGAAGCGAACGAAGATCGGTCCAGCTCCAGGAAGTTCCGTGGAACTTGAATTTCGGTGAGCCAAACTATTTTGAGATCTCGGTCACCCCGCTTACAGAACCCAGCGGTGAGGTGCTCGGTACTAGCCTTGTCTTCACTGACGTAACCCCATTCAAGCATCTCCAATACGAGCTCCGTCAGGCCAACGAAGAGCTTGAAACAGCATACGAAGAGCTCCAGTCCACCAATGAAGAGCTCGAGACGATGAACGAGGAGCTGCAATCCACGATCGAAGAGCTGGAGACGACCAACGAGGAGCTGCAGTCCACGAACGAAGAGCTCGAGACCATGAATGAGGAGCTACAGTCCACGAACGAAGAGCTGCACACCATCAACGATCAGCTTACCCAGCGCGGTGATGAGCTGAATCGGGTGAACGACTATCTGACTTCAATCATGGAAAACGTCCAGGGTGGCGTGATCGTCCTGGACCGGGAGCTCCGGGTGAAGGGCTGGAATCGAAAGTCGGAGCAGCTATGGGGCCTACGCGCGGATGAGGTGCAGGAGAAGCATCTGCAAAATCTCGGTATAAAGCTACCGTTCGACGAGGTAGTGCGTGCGATTCATCTCTCCTGGACGGAAAATGCCACGAGCGGACCTTTGACCATCGATGCGCGGGATCGATGGGGAGAGCCTTTCCAGTGTTCCCTGACCTGCACGCCGATGGAAGCCGCGGACGGCGTTTCAGCCGGTGTGATTCTCGTTATGAACAACCGGGACGGCCAGCAGGCCTGAGACCCATAGTAAAGCGTCGGCTTCCCCGTACGATCCCTCATCTGAGTGGTACGTTCAATGCATATCTCACTGTGAGGGAGCACAGGGGATGCTGAACGAGATGGGTTTCGCGAGGGCCGTCGCGGATTTTCGGGATAAAGCCGACAATCTTCGGCGAGACATGCTCGAGGAGCCGGCGAACGCTCACTCCCTTCTAACTCGAACACTCGAGGAGCTAAATGAGAGCCTTGAGGAGCTTCAGGTTGCCGAAGAAGAGCTTCGCGCTCAAGCCTCCGAGCTCGCCGAGAGCGAACGTCGGGCGATAGAAGATCGCGCGCGATATGAGGAGCTTTTTCAGTTCGCTCCCGATCCATATCTCGTAACCGACGTGTACGGCACGATTCTCGAGGCTAATCGCGCGGCCGTGCAGCGATTGCGTGTCGACGTCAGTTATTTGCGCGGGAAGCCACTGATTACGTTCGTCGCTCCTGAGCACCGTCGCCAATTCCGAGCCCTACTCAATGGGCAAAAATTTCAGACATCCGCTTCGACCTTCGAGCTCGCAATCCAACCGCGGCAAGATGAGGCCTTCACCGGGCTGATCACCGTGGATGGGACACAGGGGCAAGTGGACGGTCGCGGGTCATTACGCTGGATGATCCGCGACATTACAGAGCGCAAGCGGCTGAATGACGAGCTCCAAGCGCTCAACCTGGAGCTTGAGAGTCGAGTAGCCGAACGCACGCTCGAGCTGAAGGCCGCCAATGACTTGAAGGATGATCTGCTTCAGCAAAGTAGAGCGACAGAAAGTCGGTACCGTCAGCTCTTCACGAGCACTGTGGATGCTGTGCTGCTGGTAGACGAGGCGGGCATCATTCGTGAGGCGAATCCGGCGGCGTCGCAGCTCCTGAGCCAGAGTTCGGAGTGCCTCATTGGCTTGCCACTTCAGCGGGTACTGGTCTGGCAACCGCCGGGTGCGAATCGTTCGGATACCACCTGGCGTGGGGAGATAGAAGCGCGCCGACTGGACGGCACAATCGTGCCAGTGGAGGCGTCCATCGCATCGGTTCAGCTCGCTGAGAGCTCCGCGACATTCTGGACCATCAGGGATATCTCCGACCGGCGTCGGCTGGCCCGGCTCCAGGAGGAGTTCCTATCCATGGCGGCGCATGAGCTGAAGACGCCGCTCACCTCACTCAAGGGATTCGCGCAGCTCCTACAGCGAGGCATCGGCGGTGCCCGTGCAGCCGAAATGATTGTGCAGCAGGCTGATCACCTGAATCTGCTGGTAGGAGACCTCCTGGATGTGGCTCGCCTCGAATCCGGCCACATCAATATTCAGGCAGTGGAGACAGATCTGCGATGGATCATCGATCGCGCGATTGAGCAAGCACGGACGCTAACGACGACACACACGATCGAGTTCGAGACGGTTGACCATCCAATCATCGGTCGTTGGGACGAGCGGCGCATCGAACAGGTCATAACCAATCTTCTCTCGAACGCGGTGAAATACGCCCCGAGCTCTCGCCACATCACGGTTCGGATTACCGAACATGACGATCTCGTGCGCACAACCGTGCAAGACTACGGTCCCGGCATCGCCCCGGAAGCGATTCCGGGGCTTTTCATGCGGTTCTACCGGGTGGACGACCCCACCAGCCGTGGTGTGGAAGGGATGGGGCTCGGCCTGTACATCAGTCGCATCATCGTCGAGGCACACGGCGGAACGATGGAGGTGGCATCGAAGCTCGGGGAGGGAAGCGAATTCACGTTCAGTCTTCCTCGTGACGCATCGTCGACTGACGCCCACTGATCCTCAAGCGATTCTTCGATCTTCACGCCCTTGTAAGAGAGGCTCGCCGGATGCTCCGCGCTCCACTGCCCAGACCGCGATCTGCGTCCGCGAAGATGCCCCCAGCTTGACCAAAATGTGCTGGATGTGATTCGCCACGGTTCCCGGCGAGAGAATCAGGCGGGCGGCAATTTGCCCATTGGTCAGTCCCAGGGCCAGTAAGCTGGCAATTTCCCACTGACGCGGACTGAGCGGCGTGGACTCCTCGAGGACTGCGGGCAGGACCGCGGCAGGCGATGGCACGTCCGTGACAGACGATGACACAGCTCGCATCGGTGTTTCTGCAAGAGTCTCGAGCAGCTTTCGCCGGGTCAAAGCCCCTTCTTCGAGCGATTGAGTAAGCCACTTCAGCCGTTGCATAAGAAAAACTCGTTGCGCGCGCAGTTGAGAGGCACGGTCGAGCAGTTCACCCAATCGACTCGGCGCCGCATCGCGTTCAGCGTAGTAGGCTTCGGCCCTGTGATTCGTGTTCATCGCACGCTCCCAGGCGTATTTTAGTCAGTAGTACGAAGACCAGTGTAGCTCAGATGCAGTCAATACGTATGGATAAGAACAAATCTGCGTATGGATAAGAACAAATCGCGGAAGTTGTGCACATCGGTATATGGCCTTAACTATTGCCGGAACGTAGGCTAAATACATCAGGTGGCAACGCGTGAGTCATGGTCCGCTTCGCCGCTCTCAGGGGGTTCAGGACTATGGTATGTGGTCACTGCGAAGCACGTGAAGCCCGCTTGTACTGGTTACCTGCACGATATTCCACGAGTGAGATCAAGCCTACAGGCGTCTGCTATTTCTGCTTCATTCGAATCGTTAGCAGATCTCCCCGTAGAGCGGAAATCGTCGAGCCATCCGCAAGCCTTTCCAGTTAGCCCGACTCGGCTCACCAGGCTACAGGCAAGCTGTGGCCACCGACAGTGCACATAAGGACTTGATCGTGGCAGACAATGGAGTCTGCCATGATCTCACATCCCGCCGGTGGAACAGGCGTCCAGTGGCTCCGCAGCGATCTCAAGGTGGGACAGACGGAGATGCCTGTCCCACCTTGTTTACAGCTCTAGGCGACCACGGCCGCATCTCGACGATTGAATGTGAGCTGGCCGTCTTGCGCATCGACTAACACGGTATCGCCATCGTGAAATTCGCCGCGCAATAAGCGCATCGCGAGCGGCTGAATGATCTCCTTCTGGATCGCCCGCTTGAGAGGACGCGCACCGTAGATTGGATCGAATCCTTCTCGGCCAAGCTGCTCCTTTGCCGCGAGAGTCAGCTCCAAATCCATCTTCCGTTCGGCAAGTCGACTTCGTAGCCCGTTAAGCTGGATCTCCACAATCTCCGTGATCTGCTCCAGACCAAGGGGATGGAAGATCACCACCTCATCAATGCGGTTCAGAATTTCTGGCCGGAAGTGTGCCCGGACCGCCTCCATCACGCGCTCTTTGATCTGCTCCCAGGCAATCCCGCGCTCAGTAATCCACTGACTTCCCAGATTGCTGGTCATGATCACGATTGAGTTCCGGAAGTCAACCGTGCGTCCCTGCGCATCGGTAAGCCGTCCATCGTCCAGCAGCTGAAGTAGAACGTTGAGCACTTCCGGATGCGCTTTTTCCACCTCATCAAAGAGGATTACCGAGTACGGACGACGACGCACTGCCTCGGTAAGCTGCCCGGCCTCGTCATAGCCAACATAACCGGGAGGCGCTCCGATCAAGCGTGAGACGGTGTGCTTTTCCTGGTACTCGCTCATGTCGATACGGACCATCGCCTGCTCATCGTCGAAGAGGAACTCAGCTAGCGCCCTGGCCGTCTCCGTCTTTCCAACACCCGTTGGGCCAAGGAAGAGGAAGCTTCCGAGCGGACGGTTCGGGTCCTGCAGACCAGCACGCGCGCTGCGGACGGCGTTTGCCACTGCCTCGATGGCCTCATCCTGCCCAACGACGCGCTCCCGCAGCCCATCCTCCATATGAATGAGCTTCTCAATCTCGCCTTCCATGAGCTTGCTAACCGGCACGCCGGTCCAGCGGCTGACCACGTCGGCGATGTCTTGCTCGTCCACTTCCTCTTTGACCAGCGCGCGACCGTCGTGGCCTCGCTCGTTCAGAGCCTGCTCGGCCTGGGCACGCTCCTGCTCGAGCTGGCCCACCTCGTAGTTCAGTCGCGCGGCTTGCTCCCACTCCGCGCGCAATGAGGCCTGCTCCAGCTCGGTCCGCGCCCTGTCCAGGCGTTCCTGGATCTGCCCAACGCGATTCAGCTCGTTCAGCTCATTCTGCCATCGAGCCTCCAGCTCGGCGGCCTGCTCTTTGAGGGTGGCCAGCTCGGACTCCAGTTTGGTCAAGCGCTCACGCGACGCCTCGTCGCGCTCCTTGCGCAAGCCCTCGCGCTCGATCTCGAGCTGCATGATCCGACGCCGGACCTCGTCCAGCTCCACGGGCATGCTCGTGGCTTCCATACGAAGTTTGGAAGCTGCCTCGTCTACCAGGTCGATCGCCTTGTCGGGCAAGAAACGATCACTGATGTAGCGATTGGAGAGCACCGCCGCGGCCACCAGGGCGGCGTCCTTGATGCGCACCTTGTGGTGCTGCTCGTAACGCTCGCGCAGGCCTCGGAGAATGCTAATGCTGTCTTCGACCGATGGCTCATCGACGAATACCGTCTGGAAACGCCGCTCGAGCGCAGCGTCCTTTTCGATGTGCTTGCGGTACTCATCCAGGGTTGTCGCGCCGATGGTGTGCAGCTCACCGCGCGCCAGCATCGGCTTGAGCATGTTGGACGCGTCCATTGCACCTTCAGCAGCACCGGCGCCCACCACGGTATGTAGCTCGTCGATGAACAGGATGACCTGGCCGTTTGAATCGGTGACTTCCTTCAGAACAGACTTCAACCGCTCTTCGAATTCACCACGGAATTTGGCGCCAGCCACCATTCCGGCGAGGTCGAGCGCCACCACACGGCGGTCCTTGAGTCCTTCTGGGACGTCACCGCGGACGATGCGCTGGGCGAGCCCCTCGACGATCGCCGTCTTTCCTACGCCAGGCTCACCGATGAGCACTGGGTTGTTCTTGGTTCGGCGACTCAACACTTGGATGACGCGGCGAACTTCCTCGTCACGGCCGATGACGGGATCCAGTTTCCCCTGACGGGCAAGCGCAGTGAGATCGCGCCCGTACTGCTCCAGCGCCTGATACGTTGTTTCGGGCGTCGGCGTGGTCACTCGCTGACCGCCCCGAATCTCCTGCAGCGCCTGATAGAGCCGGTCTCGCGTCAGCCCGGTTTTGCGCAGGATCTGTCCTGCAGGTCCTTTATCGTCCACCAGAGCGAGAAGGAAGTGCTCTGTGGAGATGTAATCGTCTTTGAGGCGCTCAGCCTCGGATGTCGCCCCCTCGAACATCTGCCGGAACCGCGGCGAGATCGAGAGCTGCGTGGGGGTAGTCGACTGTGCGAATCCGGAGACGGCCGCGTCAATCTCGGTTGCGATTGCCCGAGCATCCACATTCAGCTTCTGCAGCACAGATGGGACAACGCCACCGTCCTGGGACACCAGAGCATGGAGGATGTGCTCAGGCTCGAGCTGAGTGTTTCGTCGCTCCTCGGCCTGCCGCTGCCCCGCGGCGATTGCCTCCTGCGCTTTCTCGGTTAGCTTGTTCATGTTGTAGGACATTAATCATCACCATCTGGGATCGGGTTGGAATCACAACGGACCCAATCGTCATTTCTCAATTATCCTAACCAGTACTCTGTTAGTACGGCGTAAGCACCGTATGTGAGCGGTATCAGAAGACAGAGAATTAATGCCCCACTGGCTTACTTCTCCCGCCTGGAGTCATGGTTTTACAGAGAGCTGCTGTCTTACACCGCCACGCCGCACGCCGAGGGTGTACCCATCGCCTTGGGGCAGAGCATCGACCGCTTGCATGAGGTCGTCGACCCCCTTGATCGATCTCCCATTGACCGTCTCGATTACATCTCCGGTACGTACGCCAGCTCGCTCCGCCGGCTGGCCCGGATGTACAGGGCCAACTTCGGCACCTCCCCCTGACGCGTCTCGAGCCGCCACACCGAGCCTCGGCGGCGCTGAAGCATCGGCTTTCCAGCGGCGTGCCAGCGCATCGAGTCTCGCGCGATCAAACCCGACGATGACATCGGGGCCGGCGATGGTCACCGGCACGCCCATCTGGCCGCTCCGCGTCACAACCTCATGTGCCGCCGCTTGATCGCGGGAAACATCGCGCTCCTGGTATGTGACCCCTTGCTGCCGAAGGAACTCCTTCGTCCTGTGACACCAGGGTCAAGTCTGCGTGGTGAATACAGTGACTGTGTCCGGCATCTTACGACTCCTTACCTTGATCCTACCGAAGGCAGGCAGGAGCCACAATGACTCGAGGTCTGCAATACCACCGAGTCTGGATTGACGTACCATCAGCCCAAACATTCGCACGGGAGCGTCACCATGGAAGCTCTTTCACGCACCGTTTACATCGTCACTGCTGAAGTTGAGCCCGAATGGGAGACCGACTTCAATCGCTGGTATGACGAAGAGCATGTGCCAAATCTCCTCGCAGTTCCGGGTTACCGCAGCGGAACACGATACGTGGCCGTTGAAGGCGAGCCAAAGTACATGGCCTTCTGGGAGATTGACTCGATGGAGGCGTACCGTGGCAAAGAGCACGACGTTGCGGTGAACACGCCCTGGACTGAGCGAGGAGCATCGCACCGCAACATCCAGATGGCCTTCTATGAGCAGATCTTTCCGGAGGAAGGTCTGTTGAAGGGCGCATCCTGGGGAGAAAAGGTGGGCGGCCTCCTGATCAATCGCATCGACGTCACGCCCGAAGGCGAGCAGGATTTCAACGACTGGTACAACCAGGAGCATCAGCCAGCCTTATGCTCGGTACCCGGTGCTATCGCGGCTCGCCGCTTCCGCGTTACTCAAGGCGAGCCGAAGTATATGGCCATGGTCTACCTCACGGATCCCGGCGTTCAGGCCACCGAAGACTGGCAAAAGGCAGCGAACACGCCCTGGACGGCCCGATCGCGGGAGAGCTATCGGAATCGTTGGCGAGTCGTGTATCGTCCGTATCCGTAGACTGCGGACTGCCCCGGCCCTTCCACTTATCCCACCACGCACGCGGGCCGAGGAGACAAGCTGTCGGCCTTCTGAGCTCGGATCTCTAGCACGTGTTTCGAATACTTGGTCTTGGGAAGTCCCACACGCACCCCAGCCGGCCTGGTACGCTGATCACAGGCTCCAGCCGCACGCGCCACCGCGTGCCCAATATTGAGCATCATCTCCTGCCAGGTTCTAACTATGACTTCCCATGCCTCGGACGGCGCGACTCCACGTGTGCTCGTCGTTGATGACGATCCCGCAATCCGTGACTTCGTTGGGCAGGCGCTTGAGGAGGAGGGGTACGAAGTTCGCCTGGCCATGAACGGCCAGGACGCCCTCACCACGCTCAGCGATTGGCCGGCCAATCTCATCGTGCTTGACTTGATGATGCCTACGATGGACGGTTGGACATTCCGAGATAGGCAGCGAGAATGCGAAGCGCTGGCCAACATCCCGGTGATCGTCATGTCTGCCGCACGGAATCTCGTGGGCCAGACTGAGCGACTCGCGCCAGCGGCTATCCTGCCGAAGCCGTTTGATCTCGATACGCTTTTGACGGAGACTGAGCGGCTCCTGAGCTAGAGCTCTTTCGCATAGCGTCGGCACGCGGCGTGCATTGAAGGTTGTTGCGGCCAGGATTTAAATGGCCCGGCCGACATTCACCAGGAGATACACATCGTGGACGCAATTGAGCTACTCGAAAAAGACCACCGTACCGTTGAAGAGGCGTTCAAGAGCTTTGAGAACGCGGGAACAAGCGCTGAGAAGAAAGACAATTGCCCAGCAGATCATCGCTGAACTTGCAAGTCCACACTACCATTGAGGAAGAGATCTTCTATCCGGTGACGCGGCGCAAGACCGACGCAGAGGGCAAGGAGATGATCGCCGAGGCATTCGAGGAGCACCACGTCATCAAGATGCTGATAGACGAGCTGCAGCAGATCGGATCGGTGAACGAGCAGTTCGAAGCCAAGATGACCGTGCTCCAGGAGAACGTTGAGCATCACGTAGAGGAAGAGGAGAGCGAGCTCTTCCCGGATGCGAAGAAGAGTCTCGGAAAACGTCGTTGAAGAGCTCGGTGACAAGATGGCCCAGCGCAAGGAAGCGCTGATGGCTGGCGCCCGCTAAACAGAAGGCATCTAGGTCAGAGCGGGCCTGCTCCAGGGAAGGAGCGGGTCCGCTTTTGTTTGTGCGACGAGTGCTCATCATTCCTCCACGCGCTGAGCCCCTACAATAGGTGACCGCAAGCCGGGACGGAGGAAACTTCATGCGTACACTCATACAAGGCGGGTGGATCGTCGGATTCGACGGCGCGCACCATGAGCTTATTCGGGACGGCGTCGTCGTATACGAAGATGACCGCGTCATCCACGTGGACAAACACTTCGACGGTCAGGTTGACCGAACAATCGATGCACGCGGAAAGCTTGTCTCGCCCGGCTTTGTGAACTGCCATCTGCATGCGGGCACCAATGCCCCACACGTATTCATGGCGGACCATCTCAAGTCGGATTACTTCGCGAGCAATTTCATCGCCTATGCCGCCGGCAAACGCGGCGCCCAGGATGCACGCTCGATGTCCAGGACTGACGTGGAGCAGAAATTCGGCATCTGGGCTGCCATTCGCGGCGGTGCCACGACTGTGATGGACGTAGGTACTCGCAATCCGGAAGCCTTCGTAGACATGGTGGACGCGTTGGGCGCCCGCATGTACATGGGCCCCGGCTTCCGGAGCTTTGAATACGCCTTCGACGAAGAGGGCCGTGTGCACTGGGACGACAATCAGGCCGCAGGCATGAAGGGGCTCGAGCGCGCGGTTGCATTTGCTCAGGAATACAACGGCGCCGTCAATGATCGCATCCGCTGCATGCTCTTCCCCGGTCAGCTCGACACGTGCTCAGACGAGCTTCTGCGGGCCACTCGTCGGGCTGCCGATGAGCACAGCTTACGAATCTCCCTCCACGTGGCCATGAATATGGTGGAGTTCCAGCGTGTCATGCGTGAATATCGCTTGACACCCATTGAATACGTCCAGAGCATCGGCTTCCTCGGCCCGGACGTGATCCTGGGCCACTGCGTCTTTCATAACAAACACTCCTGGGCACACTACCCGTACACGGACGACATCAAGATTCTGGCAGACAGCGGCGCAACGGTGGCTCACGCGCCGTACAAATACGCCAAGATGGGCGTGATGCTGGAGTCGCTCGCCCGCTACCGCGATGCCGGCATCAACGTGGCCATGGGTACCGACACCTACCCCGAGGACATGATCCACGAGATGCGGGTTGCGGGGATGATGTGTCGATTTGCCGACGGTAGCTTCCGAGTGGGGACGCCTCACGACGTCTTCGATTGCGCCACGCTCGGAGGCGCGAAGTTTCTTGGCCGAGAGGACCTTGGCCGACTCACTCCTGGCTCCAAAGCGGATCTGCTGATCATCGATCAAACCAGGCTGCACTACGGCGCCGTCCGCGATCCGATCAAATCGCTCATCGAGTGCGGTTCGCAGCAGGACATCGTCACCATCGTGGTGGACGGCAGGACGCTCTTGGAAGATGGCCAGCCCCAAACGGTGGATGAGGGCGCGCTGCTGCAGGCCGTTCAGGAATCCGGTCAGGCTGTCTGGGACAGCGTACCGAGCTGGCATTGGAAAGGCGCGGATGTAGATGAGTTTGTGCCTATGAGCTACTCGGTGCGGTAGCCCCGGAGCATTCAACCGGCAATTCCATGGGATTTGATCCCGGTGTCGGCGTTCGTGGTGCTGGAGAATGGGCGTCGGTGAATCGATCCAGACCCTGGGGCCTTGTCATGTTGAGGGCGAAGCATCTCCCGGACATCGGCGCGGCCGTCCGGGGAGTCTTTGCCTTGCTATGAAAATAGCACGATGTGTCTGGGCATATCTGCATCATCAGCTGAGCTTCGCTCCGCCCCTTTTTATCCGCCGGTGGTACCCCAGCGGGGGATCCACACTCCTATGAACGTGTCATCACCGGCCGTTGGCCTACCAGTGAGTCCGCCCAGAAGCAGCATCGCCGTCTGCGGAGCGGCCCGAGCCAACCCCAGCATACCCACCTGCGGCGGGAGAACCTGTGTGCTCGTACATTTGCCAGGCCCTGGCAACCATCGTGACGTGTGCCCAGGCTAGACAGCACCAGGCCCGAACAGAAAATGCGAAACGGCCTGTGAGGAGCGCCCAGTTCTTCTCGACCTTCGGCCTTAGACCGGACTCATCGGATGGGTACACGCCAATACCTATCATCGGGCGGGAGTGAAATGTCGAAAATCGTAAGTTCGAATACGTGCTGGCAGAGCAGCCAGCGCGCAAACCAGAAGCACGATAATGCCACCGCTCACTCCCGACGCAACGGGCCCCAGGGACTCAGCCACAAGGCCGGAGCGAAACTGCCCGAGCTGTGGGCCGCTGCTCGTAAAGATCGAGTTCACCGACATCACACGTCCACGCAACGCGTCAGTGACACTGAGCTGATTGATTGTTCCTCGTACAACGGCGCTGAACGTATCACCCGCTCCGGTGATTGCCAGGAATAGCACTGACATCCAGAATACGGTGGAGACAGAGAATAGGACCGTGCCAACGCCGAAGACGACGAGTCCAAGGATGACACACAACCCGGGCTTGCGCACTTGTCCAATCACGCTGAGAGCCACTGCGACCACAAGTGAACCGGTGGCGCTGGCCGCGTAAAGCAGTCCGAGTCCAGCGGGTCCCACGCTGAGGATGTCGCGCGCGTACACCGGCAGAAGGGCGCGAGGCGTTCCGAAGAGGTTGGCCACCAGGTCTAGCCCCAGGAGTAACGCAATGACGGGATGATGCCAAACAAACGCGAGTCCCTCTCCAAGGGCCCCGAACGACACAGTGCCCCTCACAACACTCTTGTCAGCCTTCTGCACGACAATGAGCACGGCCGCCAGCATTGCAAACCAGGAGCAAGCGTCCGCCGCGTAACACCAAGCTGGGCTGGAAAATGCGAGCAGCAGACCGGCCAATGATGGCCCGAGAATCGTAGCGACCTTATTTTGACTGACGTTTAGGGCTAAGGCACTAGCGAGCGCGGAGCGCGGCACCAGAGTAAGCACTAGCGATTGACGGGTTGGATTCTCCATTGCCGTGCAAAGCGCTAGAAATATGGTTGCGAGATAGAGCAATGTGGGCGTGGCGCTGCCCGACGCGGTAAGCAAAGCCAATGACAGCGAGATACAGCATTGAGCGACCTGCAGGGTCATCAGCATCCGACGGCGGTCGATTGCGTCCGCGAGCAGGCCACCAAGGAGCAGCATGCATGATTGCGGAATCGCCCGAGCGAGTCCGATCATGCCAACCTGGAGCGGCGAGTCGGTAAGCTCGTACATCTGCCAGGCCATGGCAACGAGCGTGAACTGGCTGCCCAGTCCAGATAGCACGGCGCCCGACCAGAAGATTCGAAATCGACGATGCAGGAGCGCTGCCGGCAGCCTCTTTTTCTTCTGAGGCGCGCTTGCTCCTGCTACGTCAATGGTTCCTTGTGTCAGTTTCTCGCCTTGCCTTCCACTCGAGCGCGTCTACGATACCCTCGTTGGCTTCAGCTCGAACTTCCTCAGCAATGGATAGGCGAGCAGCACGCCCGCGGCGCCCAGCACCACAACGCCGCCGCTGAACGCGGCGGCCTCGGCCCCCCACCGTTGCGCTACTGCGCCCGCCCGGAACTGGCCCATCGCCGGTCCGCCGTTCGAGAACAGCGCGTTAACCGACCAGACGCGGCCACGCAGGTTATCGGGAGTGCTGAGCTGATTGATGGTCCCGCGCATCACCGCCGCCAGCGTGTCTCCAACGCCAGCAATGCCCAGACCAATCAATGCCAGCCAGAAGACGGGCGACACAGCGAAGACCATATTGCCAACCGCGAACACCACAAACCCGATGATGAAGCCGAGCCCCGCGCGGCGAATTTGAGGACGCGTGCTGATGACCGTGGCAGCGATCAACGCGCCGGTGGCTTCCGCCGCGTAAAGCATGCCGAGGCCCGTTGGCCCCACTCCAAGAATGTCGCGTGCATAGACGGGCAGGAGCGCTTGCGGGGTCCCGAAGAAAGTCACCACGAAGTCTGACAGGACCGTCGTTCTGATGATCGGATTGGTCCAAACAAACGAGATTCCCTCGTGCAGCGCACCGAGCGTCACGCCGCCACGACCGCTTGTGATCGCGCTCGCGGGCCGAATCATGAAGAGTGCACTGAGCATGACGCACCACGAAACAGCGTCGCAGGCATAGCACCAAACCGGGCCCGCAACACCCAGCAGCACGCCAGCCAGGGATGGGCCCAGGATGGCTCCCGCAGATCGCTGCGTACCATTGAGCGCTAGCGCACTCGAGAGATCGTCGGCCGGAACAAGGTTGGGAACAATCGCCTGGCGTGCTGGGGTCTCGAGCGCATTGAACAGCGCCAGTGCCGCGGCGCAGATGTACAACGTCAGCGGCGATACCAGGCCCAGCACGGACGTCGCGAGTAGGCTCAAAGAAACCAGGAGCTGCCCGCCCTGAGTGAGGGACAAAAGCCGACGGCGGTCAAACGCATCCGCCAGCAGTCCGCCGAAGAGCATCATCGCCATGGAGGGCAGTGCACGCGAGAGACCAATGAGGCCCACCTGCAACGGCGAGTCAGTGAGCTCGTACATCTGCCAGGCCATGGCGACAACGGTGAACTGGCTGCCCATGCTGGACAGCGCCAATCCTGACCAGAACAGCCGAAAGTCGCGATGCCGAAAGGCCGGGGGGAGTGTCAGAAGTGCGTCTCCTTCTGACTGTCCCCCGAGTGCGGCACGATTAGCTGATAGCCCGCTTGACCACGTCCACGTTCTTCTTGATCATCTCGTACTCAATCTTCTTGCGGGCCGTGAAGGTTTCGCTGTTCATCGCGACGATGTCGGGCTCCACGCCGGTCTGCTTTGCCCATGCGAGGAACTCCGGGTCCGCAAGCGCGTTCAGCGTCGCCTGCTCCAGAACCTTCACGCGGTCAGCCGGCGTGTTCTTGACAACTGAGAAGCCGACAATTTGGCCACCCATGGAGACCAGCTCGTCCGCATTTGGAAGTCCGGCCTCGCGCGGGGTTGGGGCATCGGGGATGAGCGGGTCGCGGGCGTCCTTGAGTACCAGGAGCGAGCGAATATCACCGGAGTCAACGAATTGCGAGGTTGACGAGATTGGCTGGAACACATGCAGGTCCAGATCGCCCCTCACCATTGCCGGAACAAGGTCGCCTGTCCCGCCGAAGCCGCCCACGTGGACCACGTTCTTGAGACCGATCAGCTCCGCAAAAACGGCGTTACTCGGGAGGAAACCACCGATTCCGTTGTTGCCCATGCGGATCCGCTCGCCGGCCTTGTCCGCCGCTACGACGTCCGCGATGGTCTTGAACTTCGAGTCCTTTCCGGTACCCACGTAGGGAAGCTGCTGGCGAATACCAGTCACCCAGATCCAGGTGGTCAGATCAAAGCCCTCCGCGGGGTCGATAAACGTGCTCAGATAGATGTTCTGGTCGCCAACGAACATGATGGTGTGGCCGTCCGCGGGCGCCTGCTCAAACTGACGCGCAGCGATGCGCTGGTTGCCACCAGGCACGTTCTTCACTACTACTGCTTGGCCCAGTTGACGGCCCAACGGAGTGGAGAGCTGCCGAGCCACCGCGTCATAGCCGCCTCCTGGCGGGTAGGGAATAATGATCTCGATAGGCTTCGTTGGGAAGTCAGCCAGTTTTGCGACGGGTTTGGGCACATTGGCCGCCGCCGCTGCGGGCGCCGCGGCGGCAGGAGAGGCAGCGGGTGACGCAGCCGCCCCGGGTGATGCGGCTACCGCCGGTGACGCCGCGGCGGCCGGCTTAGCCGCGGGGGATGCCTCGGTCTTAGGCGCGGCCGTTGGTGATGGCGTGGCAGCGGGGGAACATGCGAGCAACAGTGCCCCCAATCCCATGGCCAGTACGCTCTGAACGCGAGACCGCGTTACGCTAATGCTCATCTCAGTCAGACCTCCACTTCGCTCCCGACCACGGCAACAGGCCTGGTCACTGGTTGAACGCTTCACGCGGGCTACCGCGTGAAGCAGGGCCAACGTACCGAGAAACAGAAGCTGGACGGGACAGGTATCACCCCGCCAGCCGAATGACCGCTATCGTAGCGCGGGCATGACGTGCGATGCGAAGAGCTCCATCGACCGCCGTGTCTTGGCGTCTGAGATGCCGCCGAAATTCATCCAGCAGACCATCTCTCCCACGCCTGCCTCTTGCAGCTCGCGA
This sequence comes from uncultured Chloroflexia bacterium, assembly GCA_963765765.1. Lineage (GTDB taxonomy): Bacteria > Chloroflexota > UBA6077 > UBA6077 > JACCZL01 > CAVXYC01. Next base: position 272,952 of record CAVXYC010000014.1, read on the forward strand.
GCCTTGCCGGCAACGGTTTCCGGAGAGCCGATGACGAGTGGCCCCGCGAGCAGATCCTCCCACTTGTGCGAGCGGAGATTGGCGATGAAGCTTTCCGCCTGTTTTCGGATCTCTGGATCCAGATTGGTCCACTTTGCGGGGCTCATCGAACGTGCCATCGAATCCAGGAACCACATCTCGGCATCTCTGGCATCCGCCTGTGCCTCAGCGTCCGTGGGTGCTACGTACACGTGCTTCGTGACGGTCCACTGATCCAACAAACGCCGGCGCTCATCCGGCGAGTGGTGTTTCTGGAGCTCCTCGCCGTAAATTTGGAGACTTTCCTTATTACGGCTCAGCGGCGTGTGTAGACCCGAGCTCAGCATGCGGAGGCCGTGGCGAGCTGCCCATCGAATGGAGTCCTCACTGGTGACTGCCATGGCTAGCGGCGGATGTGGCCGTGAATCCGGCTTCGGGTGCACGGGTATCCCGGGAATGGTCCAGTGCCGCCCCTCGAAATGCACTTCGTCCTTGGTCCAGGCCTGCATGGCGATCTCCATGGCCTCTTCCAGGCGCGTGCGGCTCTCCTTCTGAGGGATTCGGTAGCCCATGAATTCCGTGGGGCGATTCCCGCGGCCGATGCCCACGATGAACCGGCCGCTGCCGATGATGTCCAGCGTGGCCATCTCCTCGGCGAAGCGGATCGGATCATGAAATGGCAGCACGTACACGGCGAGCCCAACCTTCAGTGTCGTTGTCCGACTCAAGACCGCGGAGGCGAGAACGCTGGGAGACGCGGAGAGGCCATAGTCGGCGAAGTGGTGCTCTGTCAGCCAAACGGTGTCGTATCCCAGACGATTCCGCATAGACCATCTGCTCTACCTCAGTGCGGATAATCTCCGCTTCCGAGGCGCCTTCAGGCCGCTGCAGGAAGTAGTACATTCCGAATTTCATCGTGTCTCCTGAACCGTTCGACTAGGTTGCGATCCCCTCAGGCCGGTGTCATCTTGAGCGCAGCGAAGGATCTTCCCTGCCGAACTTGATGGACAGCGTTGGGAAGATCCTTCGTGCGCTCGGGATGGCAGCTTAACCGGCCCGTTGATTCGACTATTGGATTGACAGTAGCCAATTACTAGACGTACGCGCCGCCATTAATGGCGATGATCTGCCCGGTAATGTACCGAGCCTGATCCGACGCGAGGAAGACACACATCGCGGCGATCTCATCTGGGTGTCCCTGGCGGCCGATCGGCACCACACGGCTCTGACGATGCGCCGGCCTGGCGCCACCGGCGGATTCTCCGCGCACGGTATCTATTGTGCCGGGGGACACTCCATTCACAGTGATGCCTCGATCCGCGTACTCAATGGCCAGCGCTTTGGTAAACCCGATGATCCCGGACTTCGCCGTAATGACGTGAGCCCGCTGCGCAGCCCCGGTGTGGGCCGTGAGGCCCACGAGGTTGATGATGGTCCCCGAGCTGGCCGAGATCATCCTGCCAATCACTGCCTGCGCACAGAAAAACGCGCCGTCCAGCGTCACGCCGATCGCTTCATGCCACAGCTCCACCGGCAGCTCTTCGAACGAGGCTTCCTTGCGCACTGCCGCGTTGTTCACCAGCACATTGATCGGCCCGAGCGACTCGACGGCGGCTTCTACCATGCTAATGACAGCAGCCTGGTCCCGCACATCCGCTACAGCCACGTGAGCTCGCCTTCCGCGCGATCGCACCTCATCAGCCAGGCGCTCAGCCTCGCCGGCACTGCTATGCGCGTGAATGACCACGTCTGCACCCGAATCGGCGTAGGCAATGGTAATAGCCCGGCCGATATTGTGAGCCGCACCAGTAACGAGCGCGACTCGGCCTTTGAGCGGCTCAGCGCCGAGAAGTGGTCCTGGCGATTCAGGCATTGATCAGCCTCCGCTGGGCAGTTCTCTGTATCCCGAGAATGAGAGCTCTGTTGCGAGATCGCGGACACGAGCGCCAAGGCGAGCGATTCGTGCGCCCGATAGGCGCTCACTCGGCGCCACCACTCCGATCGCGGCGATAGAGAGCGGGCTTCCAAAGACGAGCCACGATGAAACGCCAGTCACACCTACGATGGAGTCCTGTTCGTCAACCGCGTATCCTCGTTGCCTGGTACGTTGGATCGCCTGCTGGATCTGCCCGGTTTCAATGAGCTGCCGTTCTTCAGGACCTCGTCGAGCATACCCGTCCAGCACTCGGTTGAGCTCCCCTGGCGTTAGGGCGGCAAGCAACGCCTTACCCTGGGGGCCTGGGGGGACCAGCGGTCGACGCCCATCAAGCGGGCGCACTCCGAGGGCGTGAGTCGGAGTGCGCGAGTCGACTGCCACAACTTCGGACGTATCCATGTCCGCGCGCGAGAGGATGACCGTCTCGCCAGTCTCGGCAGAAAGCGTCTCGATAGCACTGCTGGCCAGGGTTGTAAGCGAGATACGATTTCGCGCAATCATGCCGAGCTCGTACACGCGAAAGCCGAGCTCATACCGGCCATCGACGGTGCGCTGCACGAGACCCCGCGAGATGAGCGATCTGATGAGACGATGGGCTGTCGGCTTGGGCAATGAACAGCTCTCGGCGATCTCGCCCAGCGTGAGTACCGGTTGACGATGCGTGAACGCCAGCAGGATGTCCGCGGCTCGGTCAACTGATTGCGCGCCCCCAAGACTCCCTCGTGAAGGGCTGGGCGAAGGCACCGGGGACGCACGCGATGAGCGATGCTCGCTCACGGCTCTTGGTCCGACCAAGGAGCGGCTTCTGGAGTCGCGGATATCGTCACCGCCGCTCTCCGAACCAGCTACGGTGGATGAGCTTTTGTGCTTCACTGTCATCACGGCAACGAGTATAGCGCCGCCGGAAACGGTTCGGGACATCGAGTATTTCGGCTAATCTCTCGAAACCTCAGGCGCTGGTGAGACATCGGAATTCAAGCAAATTGGACTGGACTACCCACCAAATGGTTCATCGGGCACACGGCTTGCAACTCCGCTCGTCACTTTCTCGTCTAACTAAACGCGAACAACGCACGGAGGCGGCAATGACCACCAATGAAACACCACCCCAGGGAGAGCCGACCCGCAAGAACTGGCAGGAGGAGCTCAACGCTACAGGCGATGAGCTGATCAATCGCGTCAAGGGAGTTGTAACAGAGGGCAACGTCCGTCGAATCATCATCAAGCAGGAGGACCGTACCCTGGTAGAGCTGCCACTCACCATTGGAGTCGTAGGCGTCCTGCTTGCCCCGCAGCTCGCGGCCATCGGCGCAATCGCCGCACTGGTGACCCGCTGCACTATTGCGGTGGAGCGGGAAGGCAGCCACGAAGACAGCAATACTGATTCGTCAAACATCCTGTAAGCCCGTCTCGCGAGGAAGCGCTCTGCCTGCTTGGCGACCTGGGGTGGGTTGGCTTCCACTACTGAAGCTAACCCATGAGCTTCCAACTAGTTAAACCGCCCCGTCAACACGATGTACCCGATGCGCTCGAGCTCACGGAACGTGAGCCGGCGCGTCTCCCGATCATTCCACCAGCCCACTTTCCGCCAGGCGCTGTCAGGGGCGGACCTTGGAATGATTCGGATGTCTGTCCCCTGCAACACGGACTTAAACGTAAGAGTCGCGCGGTGCAGATGGTAGGGTGAAGTCACCAGAATCGCGGAGTTCATGCCGTTAGACACCATGATCTGACGCGTGTACACGGCGTTGCCAAATGTGTCCATGGCCTCAGGCTCGAGGAGCATGGCACCTGGTGGCACTCCGAGCTTCACCGCGGTCATCTCCATCGCGCGCGCGTTTGACAACACACCGTCTTGTGCTGCCCCGGAGAAAATCAGTTTGGGTGCCCAACCGGCTCTGAAGAGGCGAATCCCCTCGCTGAGCCGCGCCTGGCTCTCGTCGCCGCTGATGACAACAATCACGTCAGCGCGCTCGAGCGGCGGTTGAGGTCCTTCGAGCAAAAATCCGAAGCCTGTGAGCGCAACAGCGGCGACGACGAATGCGCCAAGACACCCGAGAACCAGTAGACGAAGCATAGTGGAAAGTGCATGTCAGGGCCGGTGAAGCACCTGTCTTGGCATTGTCATCCAGACGCCCTGGAACTGTAGTATACCGACCGCTTACGCTCATCAATGCAAATGGGCTGAGTGGAGGATCGACTCCAGTGATTCCGTGGCTACTGACACTCGCCGTGGCGCCGGCAATTTTCTGGATGTGGTGGTTCTATCGTAAAGACCGCTTCGATCCTGAGCCCCGCGGACTGGTACTCAAGATCTTCCTGCTCGGCATGCTTCCTGTGCTCCCCGCGGGGGTCCTGGAAGTCGTGCTCTTCAATATGGTGCCGGCGCTCACGGGAGCCAGCCTCCTGGCGATTGCCGCCGGCAACATGTTAGTGGTCGGTCCGATCGAGGAATATGGAAAGTATCTCGTCGTGAAGCGATGGGCGACTCGACACGCGGCCTTTAACGAGCCGCTGGATGGCATTGTCTACGCCGCCGCCGCCGCGCTGGGTTTCGCGGCACTGGAGAACTTCTTCTACCTACTGGACAACGGCGCCTGGCTCATTCTCTTACGCGGACCGCTTTCTACGCTGCACCATGTGCTCTTCTCGGCGTTGTGGGGATACGCGCTGGGCATGGCCAGCATTCAGACGGACCCACACGAGGCCAGCAAACTCGTTCGAAACGGGCTCATCATGGGCTCGCTGGGGCACGGACTCTCGAATACGCTTCTGCTGGCTGGACAGTCGGAGAGCACACTCGTATGGGGACCGCTGCTGGCAATTCTATTCGCCGTATTCCTTTATCGTCAGGTGGCAAAGAACATAGCCACATCGCTCGCCAACTCGCCGCTAGAGCTCACGGCGAAGCCCGGCCATCTGAAGAACACCGGCTCCGCGAATCCCTAGCATCGCATCGCCGCGGCTCGACAGACCTCGTTTGTGAGATAAGCATCTCTGTCTGTTGAGTGGCCAACTCGCCCCTCATGCCTATTTCGCCGCCACAAGCACCCTCGGCCTGTTTCCGTCCGCAGCGCCTAGCTCGCGAGAATTCGCTTGTAGACCTGGACGTATTGGCGAGCCATCTCCTCAACCGAGAAATGGTCTTCCACATGTCGCCGGGAGACGGAAGGATCCACTGAGCTAAGCTTGCGTACGGCGGCCACCATTCCGTCCTCATCCTCGCACAAGAAGCCCGTCTCGCCGTCCACAATAACCTCAGGAGCAGCGCCTCGTCGGAGCGCAATGACCGGAGTGCCACACGCCATGGACTCAGTCATCACCAGCCCAAACGGCTCCTCCCACTGACTGCTGAACAGCGTGCCCCGGGCACGTGCATAAAGCTGGAATTTCTCGGCCGGTGTGATCTCTCCCAGCAGCGTGACGTCCGCGCCCTTGGCTAGCCAGGGGTCCACGTGCTCATGAAAATACTCTTGCTCATGATGCTCAGTCATCTTCACGGCCATGACCAGTCGCATGCCGGCCCGTCCCGCCACGCGGACAGCCAGATCAAGTCCCTTTTCCCAGTTTGCCCGGCCAATGAAGAAGAGGTAGTCCTCCTTCTCTTCCGCTCGGCCGAAGGGCATGGAACGAGCGTCGAGTCCGTTGAGCACCGTCCCCGCGAACTGCACCCCTTGCGCCTCGAAGAGCTCACGTTGGCGGGCGCTAATGGCCACAAGGCCTCCACGACCGCCCTCCAACATACGCTTTGCTCTGGCCACCGCCTCTGGCACGGCCGGACCGTGAATGGTGTACGCGGATTTGGGAACCGGCAACTCAGTCTTCGATGAGGTCCGTGTGATCATGGATGATGTCAACGCCTTCGAGGAATGCCCTCGCGTAAGCGTAGCGTGAGATCGACTGGACCAGTGGACGCGAGACTTCCGTCGTCCAATCCTGTCCAATGTGGCGGTCAACGAGGGGAATGAGCCGTGCTGACGTAGTGGAATCCCCGGTGCCGAACAGCATGACATCATGCCCATTCCGCACGAGGCCCTCGGTGAGATCGTACATGACAAGCTCAATACCGCCGTAGCCTGATGGTGGAATTGGCAGCCAGGGCGGTGCTATCTGCGCGATCTTCATTTTGTGCCTCGCGGATTGGAGCTAATTGTGAATAACCTAGGCGCCGGAATCGGCAATCCCGCTATCTGCGAGTGCGGCGTTCAGCCTTCGAGCCGCCATGAGAACAATCTCCACCTCGTTGGCAAAAGCCAACCGTCCGAGCGCTTCGGACAACGGAAACCACGCGGCCTCATCATATTCGCCGTCGTGAAGTGACGTGTCGCCCCCGATCGCTTCCATAAGATAGAAGGCGACTGTCTTGAAATGTCTCTGGCCGTTTATGGCGAACCAATACTGGATTTCATCCAGCGGGCAAACGAGCCGAACGAAGAGACCGGTCTCCTCTTGCGCCTCCCGTGTGGCCGCCTGTTCACGCGATTCCAGGTGGTTCGGCGTTCCTTTCGGAAGCTGCCACCGTTCCGGCGACCGCTGTCCAATCAGAGCAATTTCGATGCCGTCGGGGCGGCGTCGATAGACCACGCCGCCGGCAGAGAAATCATGAACCACCCTACCACCGCGCCTGGCCATAGCTACACGTGCTCACAAGTAGGAGTATTGCGACATCGTAATGAGACTGCCTTGAAGATGGCCAGGTCATCTGCTACCATGGCCCAATCCTCAATGGGCCGGAAATGGCGTTCTGCGAGGTCCGAAACCCAGCATACCGAACGAGGGGGATGCATGGCGGTCGCAGCCGAAAAGGCCATCCGCCTCGGGCACCCGAGCTACATCTGGCGGCGCGGCCAAGATCGTCGTCTCAATCTTATTCGTCAGTACGTAGCTCTCGAGGGTCGACGGATCCTCGATGTGGGTTGCGGCATCGGCATGTACGTCGAAAAATTTCGACGGTTCAGCACTGATGTGTACGGCGTGGACGTTGATGCTGAAAAGGTCGCTCAGGCGTCTCTCAACATGCCGAATATCAGCGAAGCCCCGGCTGAAGCGCTGCCTTTCGAAGACAATACTTTTGACGTCATCATGCTTCACGAGGTCATCGAGCATGTCGATGACGATCGGAGAGCGATCGAAGAAGCGGTCCGCTGCCTCAAGCCAGGCGGCCGGGTCATCATCTTCGCGCCCAATCGCCTCTATCTCTTTGAGACGCACGGTTTCTATTTTTTGGGCCACTACTACTTCAAGCTGCTGCCGCTGGTGAACTACCTCCCGGATTGGCTACGCGATCTCTTCTGCCCCCACGTGCGCATTTATCGAGGGCGCGATATTCGCAAGCTCTTTGACCGCTTGCCCGTTGGCGTGCAGTTCTCCAGCTATATCTTTCCCGGGCTCGACAACATCGCCGAACGGTACGGCTGGGTTGGACGGGCCGCGCAGAACATTGTGGACGTGATCGAAAGTACTCCGTTGCGCTGCTTCGGGATCTCGCACTTCGTGGTCTATCAAAAGAACGAAGCCTGATCCGCGTTCCAACCTGGTTTCAAGAGTCCCGAGCGCACACGATGATGCTCTCGGGACTTCCCGCGTCTGTGGCTCAACGCGCTATGGGAGAACTACGATGACAAACTCACGAGGATACAGGCGGCGCGCAATCTCGACTCAGGCAGGGTATCGATGAACGGTGCGCAGGCGTTCGTCGAAGCGCTGCGACGAAATGACACGAAGATCGTATTCGGCATCCCAGGCGTGCATACGTTGCCGCTCTACAACGCACTTTATGACGCGCCGGATATTCGCCCTGTCATACCGCACCATGAATCAGGTGCATCGTTCGCGGCTGACGGCTATGCACGCGTAACGGGTCGACCGGCGGTGTGCGTGTCGGTTCCGGGACCGGGCGCTACGAACATGTCCACGGGTGTTGGAGTCGCATACGCCGATTGCGTTCCGATGGTTGTGATCACCAGCCAGATTCCGCGCGAGCTGCTTGGACGCGCCGCTGTTCACGATTGCGATATTGAATCCATTTATCGCCCAATCGTGAAAGCCTGCGTGCGCGCGGAGTCGCCAGACGAGGTGGGGCCGGCCGTGGATCGCGCATTCGCTCTCGCCGTTGAAGGACGGCCGGGCCCAGTGCAGATCATGCTCTGGGTGGACGCCCTGAGTCGTGAGATGGACCACGTGGAATCCATTGATATCGAGCCTTCCGACTTACACGGAGACAGAGGGGATAAGGCCTCTGTGAGGCCACCGCTGACGCCAGAGTCACGGGCACGGGCTGAGGTCGCGGCGCACATCATCAACCAATCACAGAATCTGGCCATCATCGTTGGTGACGGAGCGGTAGAGTCGGGCGCGCACACGCTCCTTCGAGATCTGGCTGAGCGACGCGGCGCTGTAATCGCCACGTCTATCTCCGCGCGGGGCGCAGTGCCCGAAGACGATCCAAGCTGTATGGGTCCGCTGAGCTGGGAGAGCGTCCCTCAGGTGCTTAGCACCGCGGATGCCTGTCTGGCCGTTGGCACACGCTTTTCTGAAATCTCCACGCTTGCCTGGACCCTGGCCATTCCGCAGCCGCTCATACGAATCGACATCGACTCTGAGCAGCTCCAGAAGAACTACCCGGCAGAAGTGCCCATTGCTGGGGACGCCTACGCGGTACTGGAATCGATTCTCTCACTGGTGGAGACCAGTGAGCAGCAAACCAGGATTCGCGCCGTTAATTCCGAGGTTCAGTCGAAACACGCTGCGAATCGCAAGACCGTTCTTGCGACGGGGAGCGAAGTGCCGCTCCACCCACGCTGGGTGACCGCAACGATCCGCGACGTCATGCCCGACGATACCGTGTTTACCAGCGATGGAACGGCCACGCAATTCTGGCTCACCGAGCCCAGTTTCCCGATCCGTCGCGTCAACGGGTTTCTGGTGCCAGAGGTATCGCAGACGATGGGCTTCGGACTCGGAGCGTCCATCGGCGCGCGACTCGGCACCCAGACCAATCCCGTGGTGTGCATCACTGGCGATGGTAGCCTGATGATGACCATCAGCGAATTCGCCACCGCGGTCGACATTCGTGCGCCGCTCATCGTGATCGTGTTCGACGATGCGCACTACAATGCCCTGCGCATCTACCAGGATGGTCTCTACGATGGACGTCTGATCGGCGTGAAGCTAAACAATCCCGACTTCGTTGCCCTGGCACGAGCGATGGGCGCCGAGGCGGTGCGAGTCTCCGAGCCCTGCGAGCTGGCACCAGCCCTTCGTTGGGCTCTGGGCAATGAGGGCGTCACCCTGGTGGACGTTGTCGTTGATCATCGTCCCATGCCCAGCCGATATGAGCGGCGCGTGCGCCAGATGCGTGAAGAGTGACGGTCATAACGGACGATGTCGCTCTTCGCCCCAATTCCATCTGACTGGCACATGCCCGCAACCTTTCGCCGGTTCACTTGGATTGAGCCGGGATGTATCGGCGCATGCATTTACCCTCAATCAGATCTGGAGCTGGCCGAGCTCGCGGGACTTGGCGTGACATTGATCGTGAATTTACACGACCGTGCCCACGCTGAATCGTCTATCGGCCAGCATCAAATCGTTCAGCTTCATCTGCCCGTGCCCGATATGGCCGCACCCACGGTTGAGCAGCTGGAGCTGGGCGTCACCGCAATCGAATCGGCAATCGCCAACGGCGGCAAAGTCGTCGTGCATTGCGCCGTAGGACTCGGCCGCACTGGCACTCTCCTGTCCTGCTTGTACGTGAGCCGTGGACTTAACCCGGACGAAGCCATTGAGCACGTGAGGCAATTGCGGCCCGGCTCCGTGGAATCCGAAGTCCAGGTACGTGCGATCCATGAGTTTGCGCGAACTAGATCAGACAGCACATAGCGCCCCGTATATCGACCTAACGAGGGCTGCACCACTAGGTGGAAGGAACGCCGATATAATGCGCTCAAGAGGCGGATCGATCATGGCGATGCACAGTCGCGTCCAACTGCTCGCGGAGGATATCTGGGACACACCAGATGACGAGAATCGCTACGAGGTCATCGACGGCGAGCTCTACGCGACTCCACCGTCGAGTTGGGCGCATCAGCACGTCGTAAGTGAGCTGCTTACCATTCTCCGAACGTTTGCTAGTTATCACGGCCTTGGCGAAGTCTACGGCGCGCCGCTCGGCGTCGTTCTCGAGCGCACGTCCGGGTCCAACCCGACATCGTATTTATCAGCCCCCGTCGCGCGGAGATCATCTCGGATCGTGGGCTCGAAGGCGCTCCCGACCTCGCCGTAGAAGTGCTGTCGCCCAGCACGGCGAGCCGTGATCGTGGCATCAAGATGCGCCGATACGCGGCCTCTGGGATTGAGCACTATTGGATCATCGATCCCCGGTGTCGCACACTTCAAACATATGAGCTTCGTGCCCACGGCTATGAGCTGGCAGCTTCACTTGGGGAAAACGATATCTTTGAGCCGCCACTGTTCCCAGGACTATCTATCAGGCTCCCAGATCTCTGGCGCCAAGGTGTCGTTATAGCTGTACGCCGGTCACGGATGAGCGGGAGCCCAAGGGTACTCCATCCGGCCGCGGTCTCCGCATAGCCCCGCCAGGGTTGAATTAGCTGTCGTCCACCACCCGCCGGGCCACGATGAGCTTCTGGATCTCGCTGGTGCCCTCGTAGATGCGCGTGATCCGAGCATCGCGATAGAAACGCTCTACGGCCATCTCTTTCATGTAGCCCATGCCGCCGTGGACCTGGACGGCCTTATCCACGACTCGCGCGAAGGCTTCTGAAACGAATAGCTTCGCCATGGCAGCTTCTTTGATGATGTTCTGGCCCTGATCGCTCATCCAGGCCACCTGGCGGGTCATAGCACGAGAGGCAAAGATCTCCGTCGCCATCTCAGCTAGATATGCCTGGATCATCTGATGCTCAGAGATGGGCTTGCCCATGGTGACGCGCTGCTTTGCATAGCTGACCGACTCCTCGAGACACCGCTCCATTCCACCGACGCAGCGGGAGGCCAACGTGGATCGACCTTTGGTAAGAATCTTGAGCGCGGCAACGTAGCCACTGCCCTCGGCGCCCAGCAGGTTTTCCGCCGGCACCTCACAGTCGGTGAAGAAAACTGGCGCCGTATGTGAGCCGCGCAGCCCCATCTTCTTTTCAGGGCTCCCGACACGCAGACCGGGAAACTCACGCTCCACAATGAAGGCGGAGATGCCGCGCGCGCCCTTGGATTTGTCCGTCGCGGCGAACACGGTGAAGATGTCCGCATCGGGCGCGTTAGTGATGAAACACTTCTGGCCGTTGAGGATGTAGCGATCCCCTTGCCGCTCAGCCACCGTCTCGATCTGAGCGGCATCCGATCCCGCCTGCGGCTCGGTGAGCGCAAAACAGGCCAGCCGCTCGCCCACCGCCATCGGGGGCAGGTATCGGCTCTTCTGCTCATCGGTGCCCAGCTCCACAATGCCCGTGGTGCCGATGCCGGCGTGGGCCCCAATGACGGTGCAGAACCCATGACTACCGCGCCCCAGCTCCTCGTAGATGAGCGATTGGCCAACGACACCCTGTCCCAGTCCGCCGTACTCTTCTGGAATCCGAATTCCGAAAAGTCCGAGCGCCTTGGCATCATCAAGTACCGCCGGGGCACCTCATCCTGCTCATCGATCTCGCGCTCAATGGGCATCACACGACCATTCACGAAGTCGCGCGTGGCCCCCATCATTGCCCGGAGCTCATCCGGAATCGTGTAGTCCATGTGTTTCCTCCGAGTTCCTGACAGTCGGCGCGAAGCGCTTTGGAGTGCGTGTGCGGAGCGCCGCGTTCTGAGTTACTCAGCCGGTGCCAGCGAGCAATAGAATCGGCGCTCCGCGCACACACTCCAAAGCGCTTCGCGCCGTCATTGTTTCCTACCAGATCGTTGTCCCACCATCCACGGCGATCGCCTGGCCCGTGATGTACGACGAGGCGGGGCTGGCGAGAAAGACGGCTACACCCTTTAGCTCGCCCGGTCGCCCAACCCGTTGTAGCGGTGATCCCTCAGCGATCTGCTCGCCCCGCTCCGCAAGGACGCCCTTCGTCATGCGAGTGGGAAAGTAGCCGGGGCAAATGGCGTTCACCAGAATGTTGTGCCCAGCCATGTGTGACGCCAATGTCCGCGTGAGCCCGATGAGGCCAGCCTTGCTGGCGCTGTATCCGATCGCACTCAATCGCTGCGGCGATTCACCCTTCAGGCCGGCGATGGACGCGATGTTGATGATCCGTCCGCCTTCACCCTGCTCCACCAGGAATTTACAGACTTCCTGGGAAAGGATCCATGCGCCCGTCAAATTTATCTCGAGCACATATTGCCAGCGGTCCAAGGGCATCTCCAATGTAGGCGCTCCCCAGGAAACGCCCGCGCCATTCACCAGAATGTCAATCCGGCCGAATCGCTCACGGACATTCGCGAGGAGGCGTTGAGCCGCTTCAGGATCGGTCACCGAGCCCTGAAATGCGAGCGCTTGAATGCCTATGGATTTGAGATGGTCAGTGGCCTCTTGCAAATCGGGCTCACGCCGCGCCGTGATACAGACTGAAGCGCCTGCTTCTCCCAGTCCTTCGGCCATCTCCAGGCCAAGCCCGCGCGAGCCACCGGTGACGATGGCCACGCGGCCGGTCAGATCAAACAGCTCAGAGAGGCGGGGTAGATCCATGTGCATTCCTCAGTGTGCGCTTTGTGCGCCGCCTAACCTTTAGCAACCGAAATGTCTGGTAGGTCGGCGCATCCTTGCTCGTAGCAGTCCACAATGACCTTGACCACCTCATCTGGATCGTCCGTGCAGAGGATGAGCTCGAGGTCCTCCTTCGAGATCTTTCCGCCGGCCAGCGTTGCATCGCTGATCCAGTCGATCAGCCCCTTCCAGTAGTCCTTGCCAACCAGGATGACGGGAAAGTGATGCAGCTTCTTCGTCTGAATGAGGGTGAGGGCCTCGAACAGCTCATCGAGTGTGCCGAATCCACCTGGAAAGATGACAAACGCTTCAGCGTACTTTACGAACATCGTCTTGCGAACGAAGAAGTATCGAAAGTTGACCGTGATGTCCACGTACGGGTTGACCATCTGCTCGTGCGGCAGCTCGATGGCACATCCGATCGACTTCACGCCCGCCTTACGCGCGCCGAGATTGCCAGCTTCCATGATCCCCGGCCCGCCACCCGTGATGATGGAAAAGCCCGCGCGACCAAGTCGTTCGGCAATGGTGACCGCCAACGCGTATTGAGGGTCGATTTTGAGGAGTGCGCGCCGAGCCGAACAGCGTCACCGACGGTCCCACATTTGCCAGGGCATCGAACCCGGCCACGAACTCGCCCTGAATCCGTAGAACGCGCCAGGGATCGCTGTTCAAGTGCGCCGCGTCCGAGTCACTCCGCACCAGGAGCTGCTCATCCTGAGTCCGCTCACCCGAGCGGGCAGCGGTATTGAGGGAGACGTTCGGCAGCGGAGCGCCGTTACGTTGGGAGACGAATTGATTTCGTGATGGCATGGTTGCGTACCTCAGAAAACGGGGAAACCGGTTGCTCGAGAGCTTTGAACCTCTCGAGCCTGGAGGAGATCCAAGGCACGCTTCGCGCCAATGCCATCATCCGCGCGGACCTCCCGCGGCGTAAATCGTCTGGCCAGTGACGAAGCTGGATTCATCAGACACCAGAAACGCGATCACATTGGCAATGTCGATCGGCTGGCCAACCCTGCGCAACGGCGTAGCAGCTGCGCGATCCGTCTTCATTTGCTCAAAGTCCACGCCCATGCGCTCTGCCGTTGCCTGAGTCATCCGCGTCTCCACAAATCCAGGTGCAACGGCGTTGACATTGATGTTGAATGGGCCCAGCTCAATCGAGAGCGTACGTGCCATGCCCTGCAGGCCCATCTTGGCGGTGCTGTAGTTGGTTTGCCCACGATTGCCAAGCGCCGAGGTGGACGAAAGGAACACGATCTTCCCATAGCGTTGCTCCACCATGTGCTTCTGCGCCGCCTGGGAGGCGAGAAAGGTTCCGCGAAGGTGGGTATTGATGACGCCATCCCAGTCCTCGTCGCTCATACGGAAGAGCAGGTTGTCACGCGTCACACCGGCACAGGCAACGAGAATATCGAGCCGACTAAATTCGCTCACAGCGCGCTCAACGGCGGCTTCCACCGATGGACGTGCCGTGACGTCACACTGCTGCGCGGCGGCTCTACCACCGCGAGAACGAATCTGCCCAGCGGTTTCTTCCGCGGGCGCGAGGTCCATGTCTGCGATGAGAATGGCAGCACCCTGTTCCGCGAGTAGCTGGCCCGTTGCCGCGCCAATGCCACGCCCACCACCCGTAATGAGCGCTACGCGCCCGTCAAATCGTGCCATGACCTTCTCCCAACCTAGCCATCGCTGAGCCGAGGACGTACGTCCTCGGCAAACTGCCGCATGCCGTCAAGAATCGATTCGCGAGTATTTTCACTAAAGTCGGCCACCAGGTGATCGAGGCCGGCGGCCTGATATGCCTGGAGCTGTTCAACGATCCGGTCTGCGGAGCCGCTCAGCACTGCTCGAACCGTGCCCTGTCGACTCACATCATTGGGTACTTCTTTGCCCATCACGATCCGGATTCGGAGCGACCCGGTGATCCTGCGACCATCGGCAAGAGACCGAATGGTGCTCATGCCACGAGCGTAGTCCTCAACGGTCGCGGCCACCGGGTGCCAGCCATCCGCGAGCGTCGCTGCGCGACGCATCGCTGCCATGCTCGGCCCTCCGATCCAGATGGGCGGACCGCCGGGCTGTACAGGCTTTGGCCCGAAGAGAACGTCGCCAAACCGAGTGAATTCGCCATCAAATCGAGGATCGTCCTGAGCCCAGAGAGTTTTCAGCACCCCAATGGCTTCATTGAGTCGCTTGCCCCGATTTCCAAACTCCGCGCTGAGCGCATCGAACTCGGATTCATTCCAGCCAGCGCCTACGCCCAGGATGACGCGCCCGCCGGAGAGAACGTCCAGGGAGGCGACTTCCTTGGCGATGAGCACGGGGTTCCGCATTGGAAATACAAGCACTGAGACCCCAAGCTTCACTCGGCGCGCGATGGATGCGAGGTATGACAGTGTGATGAGTGCCTCGAGGATTCGGCCGTATGGCTCCTCTTGTCCGCGCGACATCAGCACGTGATCGGTTGTCCAAATCGAGTCAAACCCAAGCTCGTCCGCGGAGGAGGCGACTGCCTCCAGGTCTTCGCGCGTGCCCATGGTGCTGAAATTGGGCAGGATGACGCCAACCTGCATGGTGTGTGCTCTCCCCAGAGTATTCGAGTCGCGGGCGACTCGGAATCAATCCTAGCTCATGTCGATGGAGCTCATACGTCCATCCGGGGGTGCGGGGTGAGCGCAAGAATTGAGGATGAGATCTGCCGGAATCAACCCATTTAATTTGCACGACAAGCGCACGATTTAGTGCTAGACTGCTCGCGCTGGTTCGTTTCGGGAGCCCGTCGACGGGCTTCGCCGGTGGCTCACCACCTTCCGAATTCCCTCACGCTAACGGAACCGCCAAGCCCACTGGAGAAGGTGTTGTGAGCTACACCGATCAAACACTGACCTGCCGCGATTGCGGCGCTCTCTTCCCATTCACTGCGAGTGAACAGGAGTTTTACGCTTCGAAGGGATTTGATAATCCGCCGTCCCGCTGTCCGAGCTGTAGGGCTGCCCGCAAGGCGCAGCGCAGCCAGGGCGGTGGCAGCGATTGGGGCTACTCAGATCGGCCGCGCGAACGGCAGATGTTTACAGTTGCCTGCTCGAGCTGCGGTCAGGACGCACAGGTACCGTTTGAGCCAACCCAGGGTCGTCCGGTCTATTGCTCGGACTGCTTCAACAACCAGCGATCCGGCGGAGGCGCGGAAGGCGGGCGCCGACAGTCCTACCGGTAAAGACAAGGCGCCTCTTCTAAATTGAGAAGCCTTGGGGTGAGGGTAGCAAGCTACCCTCACCCTTTTTGATGCTGCTAAGGGTTCTCTTCTGAGGCATCAGCTATCAGTGCCTCACGTAATTTTTCGTACTGGGGCGGATACTGGGGTGAGAAGCGCATGAACTTCGGTACCGGATATCTGATCCCGGCCGCGTGGGTTGCCTCCAGGCCGTGGATCACCTCGTCTGACCAATCGAAGGGCATGGCAAAAATCATCTCGTCATCATCCGTCAAGCCAAATATGCGGTCGCCGGAGCAGGGTAAGATGTACTGCGGTTGTTGGGTGAGCAAGGTTCGGATGATGATCTCGGAGCAATCGATCCGGCCGGTGGATAGGCTGTTCAATGCGCCACCTCGACTGAACAGCGAGGCCTGCACGAGCCGCATGACCTGAGCTGAGTTGCCGTAAACGCACACCACCTGCGGCTCGAACTCCGCGCGGTCTAACGGAGCCATCAGAATGCCCACGTACTTTCCGTGCT
Source organism: uncultured Chloroflexia bacterium (assembly GCA_963765765.1). Lineage (GTDB taxonomy): Bacteria > Chloroflexota > UBA6077 > UBA6077 > JACCZL01 > CAVXYC01. The sequence goes on from CAVXYC010000014.1 coordinate 289,354, forward strand.
CTAGCCTGGGAACCAGCTGCTCGGTGATCGCGCCGGCCTCAGCAGTCTCTGTGTAAAGTCCTTCGCACGCATGCCCCTCCGCCTGAAACGTGACTGGCGCAGAAAAGCCGAACGGCACGAAGACCAGGGGGCAGCTTAGATCGTCCGGGGTAACTTCAACCGCCCATCCATACCGACGACTTATACCGACGGCCTGACAGATGGTTACCTGCACTTCGAGGTCGCGGTGAGGTCGACGCACCCGCGCCGGGATGGGCTCGTCCGCGGTGACCATACGGATCGCGAGTGGAAACGTTGACGGTCGCACGTAGCGTGAGATCGCTGCGTCGAGGGTGGCCAGATCGCTCATGAGGTCAGTATAAGCGTCCTCCCTCTAAGCCGAGCCAACTGAGCGCTCGATAAGATGGCAACTGACACGCAAAGACAGGAGACATACCCATGCCGAGAAGAGAAGTCCTGGCCGCACCCGGAATGTTCATGCACGAAAACCCTATTCCTACGGCCATTAAGATGGGCCAATTTGTGTTCTCATCTGCGCTTCCCGGCATCGAGCCGGATACGCAAGCGGTTCCCGATGATCCCGCGCGCCAGATGACACTCGCCTTTGAGCAGGTACGCCGCACGATGGAAGCAGCCGGTGGTACACCCAGTCATATCGCAAAGATGACGATATTCCTGAAGGATTTGAAGTACCGCTCTCTGGTGAACGATGAATGGCTGAAGATGTTCCCGGACGCGACGGACCGCCCGGTTCGTCACGCTATTCAGCTGGACCTGCCCCGCGGCTACATCGTCCAAGTAGAGATTATGGCGATCATCTAAACGGGACTGGTGTCGGACGACGCGAGCCGCATCACGTTGGCGGAGCTCACTCAATCGAGAAGGATCTGGTCGGCATTCCCGGCAGTTCCGATAGTGTCCGGCACCCTCGGCGTCATTCGAGGTCAATCGATTGTCGTCCGTATTTGACACGCATGACTGAAAGACCGTATGTTGGGTCGGATGTTGTGACGCGTTTGTGACATTCTCTACAGGGCGAAGCTCGATCTATGATGTACACCCGCCGACGAAAAGGCACCTCCTGGTCCGTACTTCTCGGGGTTTTCGGCCTCGGCGTAACAGTGACATTTGCCGCGTCGCCCCTGCTCGGTGGGCCAGTGGCGGGTCCCATCTTCGGGCTCGCGGAGCGCCTTGGACACCGATCGTCGGCTGTCACCAACGAGGACCCGGACACCGACGACCCTGATTCATCCTTACTTGCCGTGAGCGATGTCACGCGGCTGGTAGAAGATGGAACGCGTTCTATGCAGGCGGGTCGGTGGCAAGAAGCCTTTCAGGCATTTGACCGCGCAACCGAGCTCGAGCCGCGTGACAGCATTGCGCTGAGTCGGGGCGCACGGGCATTGCTGAACCAGAACAAGTCGACCGAGGGTCTGGAACGCGCTCGACGGGCCTACGAAATGGCGCCGACATCAGCTGAGGCCAACCGCGTACTCACCCTGGCGCTCGATTGGAACAATCAATTCGACGCGGCGATCGCGGCTGGAGCTCGGGCCGTTGCAGCAGAGCCTACGAACGCAGATGGGCACGCGCTACTGGCGGAAGCGTTCGTGGACGCGTACAGGCTGCGAGAGGCAGACGAAGCAATTGCTCGGGCTAGCGAGCTGAATGATCGCAATCCCGATGTTCACCGAGTCAAGGGCTACCTGGCGGAAAGCCGCGCAGAGTACGAAGCGGCAATCATCGAGTATCAACGCGCCGTGGAGCTGGCCCCCGGTTACTCTTACCTGTACCTGAATCTTGGCCACGCGTTACGCGTATCGAAGCGCTATGGCGAAGCTCGAACTGCATTCGTACGTGCAGCGGAGCTAAATCCGCAGGACGCGCGGCCTGTTGGTGGGCTCGGTATGATTGCATACGCCATCGAGGACTACGAGGGCGCCAAAAGTTACCTCCGCCAGGCAATCAGCATTGATTCGCACTATGTAACCGGCCATGCGCAGCTCGGCTGGGTGTTCTACGTCCTGAAACAGTACGAGCAAGCGCTTCCCAATTTTGAGCGCGCAATCGAGCTCGAGAAAGATCGCTCTCGCCTCGCGCAATACCTTCATGCGGTGGGCTGGGTGCACCTCCACGCGCAACGTTTCCAGGAGTCACGCATGGCCTTCGACAACGCTCTGAAGCTTGCTCCGGATCTGGTTGGAGCACGTGAGGGGCTGAAAGCGCTTGGCCACCGCGGCCGCTGAGCCAGTCCCCTAACCCCTAACCCCTAACCCCTAACCCCTAACCCCTAACCCCTAACCCCTAACCCCTAACCCCTAACCCCTAACCCTAACCCTAACCCCTAACCCCTAACCCCTAACCCCTAACAAATTGTGATCCAACTGCAATCCGAGACCCCCTCAACAACGACGCCAGTGGCGGTATCGTTCGCTCCGCGATACTTTGACGGGGCGCGCTGGCCATGGCCCGCGATTTGCTCCACATGACCGGGTGCGGTATAACCCGCCACCTCTGAATGCTGCTTCATGTCTAATCGCATACCCGCCTCCAGCTCGCAGCCCTCTCAGCGGTTCACGCCGCGACCGACGGTCTCCGACCTCGAACAACTAGTTGGCGCGCTTTCAGCCCCGGACCAATCGCGGATCGCCCGACTGTTTCAGATCGTGACCTCAACAGGGCATCTCGATGCACCCCAGTCAATGCACCCGTGGATAGAAGGTCTCTTCGGTTCGGTCTCCGCGGTAGAAGCCCAACGGATCGTCCGCACCACGAACCTTGTGACCTATGAAGGCACGCTGTTCAACGAGCTACGGGCTTCACGGCCAATTGAGACAGAGATCCCTGAGGAGCTCGGCACAATCGTGACAAGCGGGACTGGGGATCCGTTCTGCCGCCCTCTGGAGGGAACGCCCTCAGATGCGTTCGGCCGGGTCCAGGGTGAGCGCAGTATCACCGCAAGCAACATCGCTAAGTACGATGCGCTCCACAGCGTCATCATATTCGACCAGCACAATCCTTTGGCGCTGTCCCGTGAGCTGATTGACGATGCCTTTGACGTTGGATCCCGCTGGGCGGAAAAGGCTGTTGAGTACGATCCGCTGGCTTGCTACTACTTCTTGATGTGGAACTGCATGTGGAAGAGCGGCGCGTCCATTCTTCACGGTCATGCTCAGATCACATGCACGCGCGACCGTCACTACGCCCGCGTGGAGCAGCTTCGAGCGGCAGCCGAGCGATATCAGGCCCAGCACAACGTGAACTATTTCAAGGACCTCGTCGAGGCGCACAAGTCAATGGGGCTGACGATCAATCGCGGTCCATCGACAATCATGGCGAGCCTCACTCCGATAAAGGAGAAAGAGGTCTGGATCCTAGCCGATGAGCACTCCAACGATCTGAACGGCGTAATTTACGATGTGCTGGAGTGTTTCACGCGAAAACTAGGCGTGGTCAGCTTTAACCTGGTGGCATACATGCCGCCGCTCCGACCCGTTGCCGAGAGCTGGGAAGGCTTCCCCTTCATCATCCGAATCGTGGATCGCGGGCCGCTAGCAAATAAGACCGCTGACTTCGGTGCCATGGAGCTCTATGCCAGCAGCGTCGTCTCCAGCGATCCGTTCCGAATCATCGAAGCCCTGGACGAGCACATCGACGAGTGAGCAGCGGGCAGCGGATAGTAACGCTTCGCTCTTCGCTGGATGATTCTCATTATGCGGCGCAGCTTCCAGCGCTGGCTGAGCGCCGTTCCGATCTATTGCTGATCGCCTTCAGTGCTCACCTGTTCGCGTATCCGGTCAGCTCAACGTAGCCTACGCCGGCAACCTGACGGCCATTGCTCCAGCCGGTAACCGTGTTCTCGCCTTCCCAGTAGGTCTGACCGGTGGTGCCTTCAGTGACAAGCTCCTGGTCCAGAACCACGGGTTCAAAGACGAGCTCCAGTAGCGGATCTCTGACCCGAACCGTCCAGCCGATCGGGTAGCGTGCGCCACTCCGGGTGCTCACCCATGAGCCACGAGGCTCCAGGCTGAATGCACTCGCCGGCAGGTGTCGAACCGAGCCGTCTGGCCCTACATAGGTTCCGTACGCAAGCTGAGTAATTCCGCGGTCATCGCGGATGGTGTTAAGCATAATGTCGGAGCCATCAGTAAGCTGGGCGCTGATCCAGTCCCAACCGCCGCCCAGCACCAGAAAATTACCCCACTGGTGATCGAACCAGGCCACCCCAGTCACACGCTTCTGTACACCGTGATCATCGATCACACCCTGGATCTCCAGCCGCGTTCGGGTGACGTAGTAAGAATCGCCCGCGGGTCCGAAGGAGATCAGTCCATCATCGTCGTGTAGAACGGCGGGTTTCCGTGGGCGAAGCGTCAGATCGATCGCATAACGAGGCATGCTGGCGCTTAGAAAATTGTCGCCCTCACCACCGACCATGCGCCAGCCGTTGACGTCCAGATCGAATCCGTCCTGGCCTACTTGCTTGCTTCCAGTGATAGACCGTTGGTCGTACTGAAAGTCGCGTCGCTGATGATCCGTGATTGCGAAGTGACCGACGTATGCCGTGGGCAGATTGCCGCGAATTGCCTGGAACGTGACCAGCTCAAACCCGAAGCGCTCACCCGTGTCGGTTGAAAGGTGCCCCGTGTAATACCACCACTCAGTCAGATAGTCGTGCGGCGCATCGTCAGCCGGAAGCGACACTTCGGGATACGCGATCGCCGGCCGGGGAGGGGTATCCGCTAGCGGCTCCACCGGCCCGGCGCACGACGTCAGTAGCATGGATACGCAAACCAACCCAATAACGTGCAGGCCAATACGACGTCCGGAGGTCGCCCGGCGTGTTTTGCGATCCGTAGACGCTGCCATTCTCAACTCTTCACTCTTAAATCCTTCATTCGTCCCGGTGCCCACCAGTTCCAGTCGCCCAGCAGCCGCATCGTCGCGGGCACCAGCAGCGCTCTCACCACCGTGGCATCCAGGAGCACGGCGATGGCTGTGCCAAGTCCGAGCGCCTTAATGAGGATAATATCCGCCGCAACAAACGATGCCGAGACCAGCACAATAATCGCCGCCGCGCTGGTGATGATTCGTCCGCTTCGCTCCAGGCCTTGAGCCACGCTCTCCCGGTTGTCGCCCGTCTCCAGATATGCCTCGCGGATACGCGCGAGCAGAAAGACCTCGTAATCCATTGAAAGTCCAAACAGGACACAGAACAACACAATGGGAAGCGATGCTTCCACGAATCCAAGCGGTTGGAAGCCCAGCAGTCCGCTGAATGCGCCTTCCTGGAACACCACGACTAGTGCGCCATAGCTCGCGGTGATCGACAACGCGTTCATCATGATTGCCTTGAACGGCAACACCACTGAGCGGAAGGTCCACAGCAGCACGAAATACGTTGCGCCGACGACGAACACGAGGGCCCTCGGGAAGTCGGCGTAAAGCGCGTCTACGTAGTCCACAACACCGGCGGAACCACCACCCACCAGCGTCTCCATGCCGCCACCCACCGGTGTTGCGCGAATACTGCGAACCAGTGACTTTGCCTCGGCAGTGGTCTGACCTTCACGAGCAACCACGCGCAAGAGCGTGAGCGGCTCTCGCGTGAAGACGCCGGCCGCCGCCTTGGCGAACCCCTCATAGACTCTGCCGGAGTCGCGGTACAGGAGCTGATACTGCTCGCGTGTCAACCGCGGGTCCAGCGTGACCATAGAATCCACACGCGCCACCCGTGGATCTGCCTCGATTCTCCGCGCGAAATCCGCCAGATTGCCGATACGCTCAGGCGTATACAGCGTGTCCTGAGCCTGCACTACCACCAGAATCGGCGCAATCTCACCGGCTCCAAACCGGTCGCTCAGGAGATCGAATCCCTGGCGAGACTGCACATCGCGCGGAAGGATCGAAGCATCCGGCGCGCCGAGATCCACGCGTAGGAATGGCGCCCCGAGGAACAACAAGCCGACCACCACAACGGCGAACACCGGCCAGGGCCGAGCCATCACTACTTGGGCAACACGGTGCCACAGTCCCGAGCGCCCTCGGGGCGGGCGCAGGACCGTGAGTGCGTCCACCCGACGGCCCAGGATTGCCAAAAGCGACGGCAGGAGGGTGAGCGCAGCCAGCACGCACAGACCAACGACGATGGCTCCCGCGATCCCCAGCGAACGCATCGCCATGACATCAAACGTCATGAGACCAAGGAGGCCTAGCAGCACGGTGAGTCCTGAGATCAGAACGGCACGGCCGGCTGTCGACATGGTGACAGCCAGAGCATCTGCGACTCCCGAAGACGACGGAGGACGGTCAACGGACAACGGAGCCGGTGCCGTGGCAATTGCCCCTCGTCCTCTGTTGCTGGCCTTTGGTTCACCCAGGAGCTCCTCGTCCGTCATCCGTCGTCCAGGGTTTCGAATCAACTCCTCCCGGAATCGGCTCACGATGAACAGTGAGTAGTCGATGCCCAGACCAAGGCCGAGCATGGTAACGAGGTTCAGAGCGAAGATCGAAAGATCGGTAACGTTGGAAATGAGCGCAATGGCGCCGAGTGTCGCTGCTACTGCTGCTCCCCCCACGATGGCCGGCAGCGCCGACGCCACAAGTGATCCAAAAAGAAAAATTAGCGCGAGACCGGCAAACGGAAACGAGATCAGCTCAGCGCGTCTGAGATCGCGCTCGGTAACTTCCAGAATGTCTGAGAAGAAAACCGGCGCGCCAGTCAGCACCATATTCAGCTCGGTAGGCTGAAGCGCCGCCTTGACGGCGGGAAGAGCTTCCCGAAAAGCCTCAGGACCTACATTAAGCGCGATGGACGCATATGCCGAATGCCGATCTGGCGCCGCCTGCAGAGCGTTCTCGCGCTGGGTAGTGATGGAGGCCACGCCTGCGAGGTTCCGGACTTGTGCGAGGGATGCATCCATAGCAGCAAGGAAGCGCGGATCGTCAGTCGTCCACTCATCACTCGTATAGACCGCCACCAGCGTTGCCGGGCTGGACTGAAACGCGGCCTGCAGCAGGTCCCCCGCCCGCTGTGCTTCATCGGTCGGACTACTAAAGCCGCCCGGCTGGAGCCGACGCACCGCGGTGGGGGCGAAGGGCAAACACACCAGAATAAGGACGGCCCAGAAGCCAATCACCCAACGGTGATATCGATAGATCCAATACCCAGCGGATGCAAATCCGCCCGATGTCGCCGCATGGGCTGCCACGAGACGAGGATACAAAAACTTCGCCACCAACCTGCGGATTAAGCGGTGATGCTTACGTCAACCCCTCGGTCTTTGCGCACGCACCGTTGTTTAACTGTGGCGGATCTCGGCGCATTCCGGACGGCTGAAAGGCGATCTCAATATCTCTGTACCGCCCTGCCTCTGCGCCAGGGGAGCAAAGCCACCGTGGTGCACGGTCAACTGCCGCCTCCCCCACCACGTGGACCACCTCCATGCACTCTGGTAACATTCACCGTACACATACGCATGGGCCTGTGGCGCAGCGGGAGCGCGCTTCCTTGGCATGGAAGAGGTCAGGGGTTCGATTCCCCTCAGGTCCACCAGAATTGACATTCATGAGCCCTTCGGGGCTCGTTTCGTTCTCAGGATTGCGGCCTCGGCATTGAGGCTGCACAAATTGCTGCCCTTCGCGGGCGCTGGCGGAATCCTCGCCGGCAGCTCGACCGTCACACCGGGCTATCCCATTTCCGATCCGCGAAGCGTCATGCTGAAAGGCATCGCCGAGCCCGCAGATGTCGTCACAGTCAAGTAGCGCCGATCGCCTATTTTCGGTGACATTGAAGCTCCGCGGACTCTCGTAGAGTCGCGCTGTGCTTCTCTTCGCTCATCGCTCGGCCAAACATGTAACAGCAGTGACCAGCCACTGTACCGTTGGATGTCACCGGGGATTAGAAGACTGGACGGGCGCCATTGGCCTCGTGCGCGCCAGGGTGCACTACCCCAAATATGACACGCATTGGGGCATGCGCTAGGTCATGATGAGCCGTAAGATCAGCCGACACGGAGAGCTTGATCGTCATCGATGCCGCACCAATCTGCCCCGCTGTGGTCAATTACATGGCCAGGCATTTGCGCGTCCACGACGCGCTGACCGGAGCTCTCAAATGAGCGGTGCCTTTTCAATGACGCAACCTCGAACAGCGGAGCCGCCCCGTATGAGTCACTCCTACGGACGCTGGTTCTGGGCTACCGTACGCCCTGGTATCACCGCGCTGGCGGCGGGGTGCCTGATGCTCTCGACGGCTCTCCGCGCTGCTGCCGCCGAAATGCAGCCTCAGCCGCCCATCATGCATGAATTGATCGCGCTCTCCCCGTCGTCCTTCTATGTCCGCTGGTCAGACCAGTGGGGCGAGGGCCCCGCTGACGGCCTGCGGGCCACCGTCTATCACAACGAGCGGCTCGTCCTGGCGGTCGATCTGGGCAACCAACCGGCCTCGGGCTCGGCCGAGATCGACGATCCCAACGCCATCCTTCAGCCGTCCACCCACTACTGCGTCGGGCTCCGCGCCTACCTCGGCTCGGGCGCCAGCGACAGCAGCACGTTCTCCGACGAGAGCAACCGCTTCTGCACCACGACCCCCGCGGCAGCGTCGGTGACGGCGATCCCGCGCGTGCCGATACCCACCGAGGTGACGACGCCAGCTGCGCCGCCGGACCTGGCGCTCGAAGCCATCCGCGGTCGCGAGGAGCGCGAGTGGAGCGAGGTCAACGAGACCACGCCGACGTATCTCATTGCCCTTCGCAATGACGGCGCGGATGCTCTTGGCACGGTGGTGGTGGAGATCGCCACCTCCGGGGTGCTGACGCTCGCGGATGTGACGCAGGCCGCCCGCGACGATTGGGCGGCCGACGGGTTTACCTGCACGTCCACCACCCCGTCGGGACGGGCCAATGCCGGCCTGCGCTGCACGGGCGGCACGTTGAGGTCCGGGCAAAGCACCAGCCCGGCGATTGTCGTGCGCCCCAGCCGCCCGGGCTTCGGCTACATTCAAGCCTCCATCGGCATCCGTTCCGGCCCAGCGGATATGGACACCAGCGACAACAGTCAAATGCTGGCGGTGAGGATCTTCTAGGAATCCTGCCGTATGCCGCACCACCGCGTGGACCCTAACTTGTCAAGACCAGGCTCAGCTGGTCGCTTCCAATGACTTCCCACGGTCTACAGAGTCCAGGAGAGCTTGAGCTTGAGAGCCGGCCTGTCGGCGATTCAAGACTCCGAGCTTCACGCAGACGCTTGCGACATGCTTTTTGACAGTCGCGGGCGAGATGTTGAGGCGCTCGCCGATCTCCTTATTCGTTTGAAAGGTAGCCAGAAGTGCGAGCACATCGGCCTCGCGCCAGGTGAGTCGGGCAGGCAGACGCGCGCGAGATTCCTTTCGTTGCGATATCGCCGAAAAGCTATGGCGCGCTCTCCGTTGAGTGAGGAGAGCGGCCGGAAACTCCCGTTCGGATTCCGGCAGATTCTGGACGAGCTCCTGAAGCACAGATGTCATCGCGTCATCAAGCTCAAGGAACGGCCGAGTTATACCGCCCGGTTTCGCTAGGGAAACAGCGCGGGTTAGATCGCCCAGCGCGGTATCACGAGCACCGTGGCGAGCCTGGAATTCCGCTCGAGCGGCAAGTACTTCCACCAGACGAGGCACGTCTCTGAATGTCTCAACCTGCTCCACGAGCCAGTCAAAAAGTGGTCCCGCGCGAGCGCATGCCGTCATGTCGGGAGATCGACTCAACGCTCGCGCGTTGGTCAATGAGACGCATTCCAGGGCGAAGCTGATGAGGCTCAGGAACGGCTCAAAATACGTCTGCGAAACGTGCGACACGTCGGGCCGCTCGTCGCTTAACAGCGCCAGGTGCGTACGTGCGGCGGCAATCGATCCGTACGGATCGAAACTGACGGTTTCGGACTGGAGCTCCTCCGCCAGATCAACGGTGGAGCGTGCCGCGCCCCGGTCGCCGAGCGCTTGATGCGCCAGCGCAAGACCGATGAGCGTCTCGCGGAGGATCACTGCGTTGCCGTGCGAACACTGCGCCATTGCCGCATCGAACTCGCCGCGTGCTCGGGCAGCGTCGCCACGGAGGAAATGAATCTGGCCGAGGAGGTAGTGCATGGAGACTGCGCTTAGTGGATACGCGGCATCGGCGCAGTTTGCGAGGCTGAGCTGGGCCAGTTGATCCGCGCCGGTAAGATCCCCCTGGAAAAAGGCCAGGACGGCAAGCACAAACGCATGGTCGCCGGTGGGGGCGCCCGGCGCAGCAGCCGTCAGGAGAGTCTCGAGCTGCGCGCGTGCCTCTTCACCTTGTCCGGTGCAGTGGGACGCAATGGCCCAGACGAGATACGCATTTCGGCGAGCGAGCCGAAAATGTTCCGGAAGTCGGTTCAACACCAGTGGAGCTTGTCGAAGCGCTTCGCCAATGTGCCCCTCAAACATCAGCAATGCGACCTGCAACGCATCACGCTGCACGCGCAGCTCGGAGAAGTACACGGTATCGAGCGAGCCCACGGAGTCATCGAGCAGGACGCTCGCCCGGTCCAGCACCGCTCGCAGCGGCGCGATCGCCACCCCGATCTGCAAAACCCAGGCGCGGGCAATGAGCAAGCCCGCGCGCTGACGGATGAGCGCTTCCGGCAGCCGCTGCAGGCAATCGGCAAGGAGCACCCATCGTTCGGAATTCAGAAGCTCAACAGCCTTCGATTCGACGAGCTCGGCGGCAAGTGTCGGCTCGTTGGCCGCCAGGGCATGCCACAGCGCATCCGTAAGCATGTCGTGATTCGCAAGCCACTCGCTTGCTCGACGGTGCAATGCTTCCACGCCCGTCTCACCCTTGATGACGCGCAGCCGCTGAAGGAGCGCCTTTCGGAAGAGCGGGTGGTAGCGAAACCACTTGCCAGCGCCGTCCGTACTGGTGAGGAAGAGCTCGGCTCGTACGGCGTCACCCAGCAGCTTCTCGCCATCACCAGGTGCCGCCCCATCCGCAAGAGCCTCATAAAGCGGACCGCAAAAGCGATCGCAAATCGAGGTCAGGAGAAGGAGCTCGCGCATCGATGCGTGCTGCTGAGTGAGGACCTCATCTATTAAGAAGTGCGATATAAACAGCTCGCCTCGCGTCAGCACGTCCTCGCCTAACCTGCTCACGGAACGCTTATCCGCTACGGTAAAAAGCCGCAGGCCGGCTGCCCATCCTTCCGTCTTTTCCAGCAATGAATCGGGATCCGGCGCGTCGAAGCTCGATTGGCTAGTTAACTCGGTAAACGCCCGTACTTCCGAACGGGTGAAGCAGAAGGTCAGCGCCGCGGATTTCGACAAGCTCATTGCGAGCACGGAGGTCGGCGAGCGGAAGGTCGGGCTCTGACCGACTGCAAACGACGAGATGAACCAGGGTCGGGAGGCGCGTAAGCAAGGCGCCAAGAAATTCCAGACAGCTCGGGTCCGTCACGACCTCGAGCTCATCAAGAACGAGTATCAACTCCTCTGGCAGTTCCTCGCAGGCGTTGGCTATCAGCCAGGCCAGATAGTCCGACGAAGGGGGATGCGCCAGGTCGAGAAGCGCAAGCGGCCAACTGCCAAAACCCGGCAAAACGGCGCGCACCGAATCAATAACCTGTGCGGCGAATTCCAGGTAGTGTTGGGTGGCTCGGTCGAGGGTCAGCCAGGTCGTCATACGCCCCGACCGTGACACCCAATCGGAAACGAGCGTTGTCTTTCCGAACCCAGCTGGTGCGCAGACCAGGGTTAGGCGTTTCCCCCAACTGGAGTCGAGGATACGGTATAGACGGGCTCGCTCGACAAGGTTGGAGCCTGCCCATGGAATGTCAGCGCGTCTTGACGGAATCGAGACGTCACCTCCTATGCCGGGGACCACGCAGGCTTAGCAGCGCCCGTCGGATACGGCTATGCCGTCTCATCAATTACGTATCTGGAGTGCCACGGTCTCTTCCCATCCGATGGAGCACGTGGCGCAGGCAGCCGATCATCTTGGCTTGCCTCGAGCGGCGTCCCGTCTATGACGAGCGGCATCACGCCCATCTGGCGCGCGCGCATCACTGCCTGTCGGCGATTAGGCGCGTGAAACTTCTCGCACAAATTGGCGACGTGCTTCTTGACCGTTTCAGGAGAGATACACAGCTCCTGGCCAATCTCCTTATTGGTCATATGGCGGCTGAGCAGCTCCAGGACCTCAGATTCACGCCAGGTAAGCTTTCCCAGCACGTCAAGATCGGCCTGATGCCGGCTAGGGACCACCTGCGAAAGAGGACCCGTCGACGGGCCGCTCTGTTCGAGAATGGATAGGATGAACCCTTGTTCCGCAACTGTGCGACTGCCGGTCAGCTCGGTCAACAGGGTGGTCACCGGCTCACCGATCTCCACAAATGGGCGTACGATCCGGCCCGGTTGCGCCCGCCTCAGCGCACTCGTAAGGTCCGAGAGAGCGGACTGGAGATCCGACTGGTAATAGCGAACTACGGACCGTACCACTAACGCCCAGACCAGGTGCGGCACGTCGGCCAGCGATTCGAGCTCGCGGACCAAGTAGTCAGCCGCCTTAGCGAGCTGGGTCAGGTGGAGCTCATCGGAGCTAACCAGCAGGACTCGTAGGCGCGTTAGTGCGGGGTCCTCGAGATTCAACGAAGGCATACTGAGCTCTGAGTCAGCGAGGTCCACTGCTTCGATGGTGGGCTCCGGCCGCTCACCCCGCATCAATGCGAGACGTTGACTGGCCGACTGGATAGCGCCCTCGGGATCGAAGCCACTGCTCTGCAAGGCTAGCTCCTCGGCGACAGCAATGGTGCCGAGCGCCAAATCATCGCTGCCCTCGGCCTGCTGACACAGCGCCAGTCCAATCAAACTCTCTCGGAGCACGAGCTCGTGGAGATGGTCGCGATTCACTAACGCAGCCATAAACTGCTCACGCGCCAGGTTGAGCTCATTGCGCATGTAATGAATGCGTCCCAGAATGTAGTGGCACCAGTCGACCGCGAAGTCGGTCGCCTCCGCGGACGAGCTGGATAGCGCCCAATGCACGGCACGCTCCGCGGCCTGGAGCTCGCCGCGAAGGAGATGGAGGAGCCCAAGGAGCTGCCCGTAGTCCAGGACCTCGGTACGCGTCGATGATGAGGCGAGACGCTCCGCGAGATATTCCGCCGCCAGCTCGCCCCTACCCAGCGATTGAGCGGAAGATAGCCACGCGATGTGGGCCGTCCAGCGCGCTATACGAAAGTGCTCAGGCAGCTCATTTAAGGCCTGCCACGCACGAGTCCAGGCCTCTTCCTGGCGTCCGGAGCCGGATTTGACCAGTGCGCTCAGTGCGTCCCGCTGGGCGCGCTGATATCGCAGGAGCGATGATGTAGGCTCGCCCGGCCCGTGCAAAAGAAGCAGATCGATCTGCACGAGGAGCGGGTCTATCGGTCGAAGCTGCATCCTGAGCAGGAATGACCAACAGCGCTTAAGGAGTAGGTCCACACGCGTCTGGAACAGGTATGGAGGCAGGGCGTCAAGCGCGGCGTCGATCACCTGCCATCCCTCGTGGTCGAGCAGCCGGGGGGCTAGCATTTCGACGAAGTCAGCCGCCCGCTCAGGATCACTGGCCAGAACCATGTAGTGAACCGCTTCCTTGAGCATCTCCTGCTGCGCAAACCACTCGCCTGCCTTGTGATGAAGTAGCTGGATTCCGGCCTGCCCCCGGTCCGTGTGCAGGACAGACTGAAGCGCTTGACGCAGCAGGGGATGGAATTGGAACCAGTCGCCACGGCGATCGAGGCGGACGATGAATAGATTCATGCGGGCGATCTCGTCTACGATCGAATAGCCAGTGCCAGATTTCCGGGCGTCGTCCAGGGCATCAAAGAGCCGCCCTGAGAATGCCTCGAATACAGACATCTCTAGCAGGAACTCGCGAACTCGCTCAGACTGCTTCGCCAGAACTTCGTCCACCATGAACCCGCGAACAAATTGATCGACGCCGTCGAATGCGCGTACGCAGGCCATGCGGTCCGTGGCCCCCACGAGAACCAGCGCTGCCAAGCTCACCCCAGCCGGCCATCCGTCGGTGCGTTGGATGAGCTCCTCAAGAACGCCCGGCTCCACAGGCGCACCGAGCGCACCAATCAGGAATGCCTGGACTTCACCGCGGCGAAATCGGAGCTCTGCCTCGCCGATCTCAGTGATCTCGTCTCGCGCCCGCCATCGGGCTATTGGAAGCCCCGGTTCAGAGCGGGAAAGAAGGACTGTGTGAACGTACTCGGGAAGTACGCGCACAAGCCATTCGAGTAGCTGAAGACTTCCCGCGTCGCTGATGAATTCAAGGTCGTCGATCACGACGATGATGGGATCGTGCACGTCGCTCAGCTCATGGGCGATCTGCCTGGCGACGTAGGCAGGTTCGACTCGCTCGGCCAGGCCAAGAAATGACAGGACCGACGAGCCAAAACCCGGACGTTGCGACTGGATGGCTCGAACCAGGGCGCCGGCGAAGCCTCGCGCGTCAGGTTCGGCGGTATCCGCGTTGAGCCAGGCCGCCGGGTAGGCCGCGGTGCGCGTCCATGCCTGTACGAGCGTCGACTTTCCATAGCCGGCGGGCGCCGTTACTAGGGTAAGTCTCCTGGTTAGTCCTTCATCGAGCCGACCATACAGTCGAGATCGGTCGATGAGATGCGTCTCTCCAGTTACGGTTGACAGACCGGGCGCCGTCATGTTGAAGGTTCCCGCCCGACAATGGGCGTACGGATCCGCGAGCGTGCCAGCTCGCAGCAACACTCATCGTGCCTTTCTTCAAATGTACGCGAATCCATACCAGTGTTCTCAGATGCGTAGTCCGTACACACAGCATGCTCGTGAGCTAATGCTCATGTATTAGTACACAGATACCGAACCTTTGCGATGCCCGCAAGTGTCCATCGTAATTGCCGGCAAGTGTCCAACGTAACAACTGCGACAAATCGAGAGATTGCGCTAACCCAGTTGCATCAAGGCCTCTGGCTAAAGCTGCGAGGACGACGTGCGGACTTTCACAAACTCCGCCCCCGCTGGTGGCAGCATCCCTACGAATCCTGTCAACGAGGACCTGTACGGAAGCGGTCTGAGCCACCGGACAGAAAGTAACCCGTTTCCTACCTGCTGAAGGTAATTCGGACCGCTCGTTTCGGGCGTATCGTCGTCTCATGATGGAAATGAATGTACGAACGACCGAACACATCATCGCCGCGAAGTTTCCCTCATCGCCGCGGCCACGATTAGCGTACCCCGGCGTAGTGCACCCAGCGGGCACGATTGCAGCAGCGGCCTGTATTGCGCCACGGGAAATGAGCCTGTGAGACAGACCCGCTCTGCTCCCCCCAAAAGCGGGCCCTTAGTAGACAACGAGATGGTCATGATCTCGGGCGGCCAATTCGTCATGGGCAGTGCGGAACCAGATGCATACCTGGCAGACGGCGAAAGCCCGATCCGCCCCGTCACGGTCTCTAGCTTCTGGCTAGACCGGTTAGCCGTGTCGAATCATGCGTTTGAAGAGTTCGTAAAGAAGGCGGACTATCTGACGGATGCGGAGAGGTATGGCTGGTCGTATGTTTTTGCCGGCCTACTGGCCGGGGCGTCGTTCGATGCCGAGTCATCGTCGATTGCGCCGTGGTGGCTGCGCGTCCCTGGCGCCGACTGGCGCCATCCAGAGGGACCCGGATCCGATATACGCGGGCGGCTCAGTCATCCCGCCGTACATGTAACCTGGCAAGATGCGATGGCCTATTGCCGATGGGCAAAGAAAAGGCTGCCTACCGAGGCAGAGTGGGAGTACGCGGCACGAGGGGGTCTGGAACAGATGCGCTTTCCGTGGGGCGACGACCTCGAGCCGGACGGAGAGCACCGCATGAACGTGTGGCAGGGTCGGTTTCCGTCACTCAACACAATGGAGGATGGGTATTACGGAACTGCTCCCGTTGATGCGTTTCCGCCCAACGCCTTCGGCTTGTTCAACATGACGGGCAACGTCTGGGAATGGTGCGCAGACTGGTTTCAGACAGCATTCTCCCCGGCGCCCTGCCGAAATCCGAAAGGTCCCCGCGACGGGACACATCGGGTCATGCGTGGCGGGTCCTACCTCTGCCATGCCTCGTTTTCTCATCGTTACCGCGTGTCGGCCCGCAGCGGAGTCACGCCGGAGACTTCCACGGGCAGCCTGGGATTTCGTTGTGCGTGGCACGCGTGACTCTCATCCCGTATAGAAGATGCTCGCCTCTGAAGCCTACGCCGAGCGTCCTTGCCGCGCAGCTCGACGATCGAGGTAGTCCGTAGGTCCCCGGCATGAGTCTTTGGACAACTGAGCAGTCGTGTTACACAGCGCCATCGCTCGTGTGGTGGAATGTAAAGCCACCTTGAAACCAAGATTCAGTACAACCCTGCCCGGAGGGGTACGTGCCCGCGGAGTATCCGACGTCTTTGACGGCTGGCGAAGGTGCAAGGATAGGTTGTCATCGCGCAGCCGAGGCAATCCCACCGCCCGAGCGTCTGTGCCGCCTCATCGCTGCGACCTGCGTGACACGGAGCCCCGCCTCGTCAAGAATCGCCCGGGCTTGTCGGAACCGCGCGTCAAGCGCCAACGAATCGAGCGCGGCCAGGGAATCCTCGC
This sequence comes from uncultured Chloroflexia bacterium, assembly GCA_963765765.1. Classification (GTDB taxonomy): domain Bacteria; phylum Chloroflexota; class UBA6077; order UBA6077; family JACCZL01; genus CAVXYC01. The sequence goes on from CAVXYC010000014.1 coordinate 305,982, forward strand.
CATGCCGCCGGGTTCCCGCCCGCGGTCCGACCGCGGGGCAATGGTGGACTCGATCCAATTGACAGGTTGTGCAAGGACGCGCTCGTAGCAAATCTCAAACATCATGAGCACCCAACATGTACATGGGGAGTACAAAAATGTACATGGCGAGTGCGAATATAACGAGTACTATGGTCCTACTATGACCGCGTGCTCGTGCGAGTCGGGGCGACCTGGCAACCATGGTGACATCTCCGTTGCCGATGCCTCCAGCTCATCGACGGTCCCGGTCGGTGAGAAACACCGCCGACGAAACATCAAGCTGCGTCGTCGCGCGATATATCGCCCGATGTGGGGCAAAAACGGGGTATGTTGCCCCGAGCCCACAAGTCCGATTTCCCGGATATGCTTATGTCAAGGTAAGAGATCGGCGATTGGTGCGTAGTGACACTACCCAAAACTACGCAATTACCCGAAACTACCCACTATAGGGCACCTCATCTGAGCGAGATCCAAGCGAAAATTCTAGAGTCGCAATATCAGGCAGCGCGTCTCGCTCGGAGATGCCGTTGAGCGGCCAGGACATCCGTGAGGAGCATGGCATGGCGCTAGAGGCGATTCCGACAATTAGGAGAGAACCCCCTAGCCGTCCGGGCTCGCGATTCTCATGCCCACGGGCACCGATCGACCTTGTCGTCCGCCCACGTCTCCTTACGCAGCTAGATCGCGGGCTTTCGGGCAAGCTTATTCTGGTCTCAGCTCCGGTCGGATCCGGGAAGACCACTCTGGTCAGCTCATGGTTGGCGACGCATGAAGCTGTGGCCTGGATTGCCCTGGAGCATCGCGATGACAGCCTTCACGAATTCATATGCAGGCTGTTTGCCGCACTCCTAACCGTCATTCCGAGAGAAGGCGACCCTACAATCGGATCGCTCTATCGCGGAGATGACTCTTCTCAGGATCACCTCGCTCTCGCTCTATCAGACGAGCTGGCCAATCCGGGTCGCGACGTGGTTATCGTGCTTGACGACTTTCATGTGATTCAGGCGCCTGAGGTGCATGCATTTCTGGCTGATCTCATAAAACACTTGCCGCCTCAGGTCCACCTGGTCGTTTTATCTCGCACCGACCCACCACTGCCGATTGGCCGACTTCGGGCCCAGGATGACCTGGTCGAGATTCGATATCCGCAGCTCGCATTTACGAGAGACGAACAACGCGAATTTTTGTCTCTGGCATTCGGTGTAGCCCCGAGTGTCGAGGCTGTGACGGCAATCGATCAACGCATGGAGGGCTGGGTCACTGGACTCCGACTCCATGTCCTGGCGCAATCGCAGGGGCCGCAAGCCGAGGGGCCGCCGCAAGCCCAGGTGTCGACAGCATTCAATGAACCTCTGTATGCACGCGAGTTTCTGATCAACGAAGTGCTTGCGGCGCAAGCCGCCGACGTTCAGGCCGTTCTGCTTCGAGCTTCAGTGCCGAGCCAGATCTGCGGACCGCTACTGGATGCGCTGTGCGGCGATGTAGCCGTTTTGGATGAAGGAATCGATCGGCTCGAGACCGTCGTTCGCGCGAACGTCTTTCTTTTCCCGGCCGATGGAGGCGGAACCTGGTATCGATTTCATCCTCTTTTCCGAGAAGCGCTAATTCACAAGCTGAAGTCAGACTCAAGCGCCGCTACACTTGCCGACTTACATTTACGGGCCAGTGAATGGCTTGTAGCTCACGGTCGTGTTGAAGAAGGTATTGACCACGCGCTGGAGGCGGGAGATCCTGAACGAGCGGCTGTTCTGTTGGAAGAGACTGACCATTCCGTGGTGCTTGGCGGAGAAAGTGCAGCACTCCTCGCTCGATCGTTGCACAAACTGCCCTGGAGTTTGATCGTCGCGCGTCCGGCACTCCTGATGATTCAGATCTGGGTGCATCTATTGCGGTGGCGTCTGGACGACGTACCGCCTCTACTGCATATCGTTGAACGGCTTCTGGAATCGACAAGCCTCGATAAAGAGAGCCAAGAACTGCGCATGCTTCGCGCGGAGCTCAGCTGTCAGTGGAGCTGGCTATTCAACGCTTGCCACGATCATGAGAACGCGCTTGCCGCCGCTGAACAGGCGCTGGAGTATGCTCCCGCGGGCTGGTCCTTCGTGCGCCGCCGCGCCGAAGTCGCGCGCGCGTTCGCATTGCAGATGCTCGGACGAACGGATGAAGCGATCACATGGCTGAATGCGCTGTACGAGGAGGACACGCTTGTGGGCGCTCCACGACTGACGTCCTCACTCTACGCTCTGGCGCGGATCTATGTAAATCTGCTGCAGCTCGAGAACGCTGAAATAATTGCCCGTAGACTCCTGGCTCACGGTAGCGACTCCCATCAAGCCTCTCCAACAGCGTGGGGCCATTTTTACCTTGGACTGCTGTGCTACGAGCAGAACGATCTTCTAGGGGCGAGGGAGCATCTCCGTGCAGCGTTGGCATGGCGTGATGCGCTGAAGCTCAGTGGAATCGTTGATGCCACGATGGCGCTGGCATTGACCGACCATGCCCTTGGTGATCCAGAGGAAGCCATTGTCGCGCTAGACGAGCTGTCAGATCTGCTCGAAGAGATCAGCTCCTGGAATTTTCTAGCACATGTCCAGGGTCTCCGCGCTCGAATCGATCTGGAGCAGGGGGATCTCGAAGCCGCTTCGAATACGCTCAAGCGAATCGGGAGTGTACGCGGAACTGGGGCCTCGTTCGTAGAGGAACCGCGGGTCACGAGAATTCGGTGTCTCCTTCTGCACGATACGCCTGCGTCAATCGTTGAGGCCGAAGCGTTGCTGCAAGATCTCGCGTCCAGTGGTGGCGTCGGTCCTCATCCCCGGAATCGACTCCGAGCGGACCTTCTGCGCGCACTGGTGCTCGAGGCTCGTTCGGACAGTTCCGGCGCATTGATAGTTCTCGAGGATGCCGTGGAACGTGCCCGTCCAGCCGGCCTGGTGCGGAGTTTCGTTGATTTTGGCCCACCGATGCTCGAGCTTTTGACCAAACTAGCTCGACGCAAGCAATCGGCCGACCCATTCATCGAACGTCTCACTGACGCCTTCCCCCAAACTGCACCCCGACCGATCGGCCCATTGCCACACGGTACAGGTCAAGACCTGGCTCTCGAGCTTGTCGAGCCGCTCACCTGGCGAGAGCTCGACATCCTCGAGCTCATTGCTCACCGCCTCTCGAACAAGGAGATCGCGACCAAGTTAACCATCTCGCCCCTCACGGTGAAGCGGCACTCGATCAATATCTACCAGAAGCTTCAGGTGGGCGGAAGACGAGAAGCGGTGGAAAAAGCCACGGATTTGGGGCTCCTGGGTCCCACCTGATCTGCTCAGACTCCTGCCAGCGTCCCTGGCAAGAGTGGGCGGAGAAGCGCAATACGGTATTGGGTCGAGACGCGTGTCTGCCCAGCTCAATTTTCGCGCGACCGGTGGCGGAAGCGAACCCATCGGAACATCGCGTCGTCACCACGCCCGCAAGGTGATCCGGCCGCCGCGTAGGCAATCCGAAGACGGATCATGACGGGCGTGGCCGCCCGCCGCAGCGCTCCCATTGCCTCATCGGTCGGATCAGAGTCGAAGGCCTCCACTGCAATTCTGAAACGTGCCAACGAGGGCCAGATCGGCAGGTTCGAAACCGGCTCGGTATGAGGAATTGGTCATGGTCTCCTGTCCGCGTCCCTCGGAGCTGCTGGAGCTCATATCGGCGTCTCCTCTGAGTCCACTATCAGAAACGATGAGTAGCGCCTATTCTCGTCCGTTCATATTCAGGACCGGATAAACAACAGGACCGCATAAACGACGCTTGCCGTCGCGCTTCAATCAATCGGGCGGAGCCGCCCTCCCCGTGTGCGTTTCCAGCGCCTCGTCCTTGGGGCGGGCTCGAGATTGGGCTCTGTTCACAGATACGCTGGCGAGCCACTCTCTTACAGGCTATGGCAGGAAAGTCAGCCGTTGGGTAACTGATTGACACAATCCGGCAGGTACAGACGTCACAAGTCTGCCGCTGTTGACACCGAGCCAGCCCACCCTAGCATTCGCTGACGAGCGTGATCTCATTGGACGTGATTGTTACACGGGCCAATGGTGCCGCTTGGTACTGGGCCCCACGGGGCGCCGCATCACAGCATGAGCGTTAAGCGGGTGCCTCCGTGTGCGAGTCACCCAGAATTCGGAGGTGTGGGCGTGAATTCCTGGGTGAACTCCGCCGGGGAACGACCCCTTGCGGTCGTATTGGATGAGAATCCGTCTCTTCAATATTTCATGCGAGAGGCGCTCACCTGGCTCGAAGGATTCGCAATCGAGATTGCATGCCCATGCGCGGCCGCGGTAGATCTCGTGCGCGTTACCCGACCCGACATAGTCATCATCGATCCGACAATTGGCTCGGTCCGCATCGATTGGAATCTTGTCGCGATGCTCAGGCAATGCCCCGAAACACAGTCGATCCCCATCGTCGTCTATCTCACTACTGCCAGCGATCCAGTCGTCGTCTCGGCTGCCAGCCAGTACGGGGTCTTCTTACTTCAAAAACCGTTCGAGCTAGACGCCTTGATTGACGTCATCCACCAGGCGTTACGACCACGACCTACGTCAGGGCATCACGAGAAAGCTTTGAAAAGTGACGTACTGTGTCAATCATTGATGAGCAGCGATTGATCGACGTCGGGCCGACCTGGCGGGCCTCCTGCAGGGCCGAATGTCACAAAACGGCGCGCAAGCTGATGGCAGGTAACGAACGACACAAATTTGAGGTTGTTCATCACGGGTTGGTGGTATCAGACGGCATCAGGGCCAAGGTCAGACTGGCTGTACCTTGGTGATTAGCGAGTGACATCAGAGTTCTCCTGGGCGGCTGAATGTGTCATACAGGAGAACAGATTTCTCAAGGGGGCTGAAATGGCCGCGGCACCTGTTGTAGAAGACCGGACGCTTCCCTGGTGGGTAGTCCTCTGCGAAGGTATTGCAGCCATTGTGGTCGGCGTTTTGCTGCTGGCCGCGCCCGACGCTACCCTGGAGCTCGTCATCCAGGTTTTTGGCCTCTTCTGGCTGGTGGGCGGGATTCTCAGAGTCGTCAGCGCCTTCACCGATCCGGTGGATCGAGCGGTCAAATTGGAAGCCGGCGTCGTAGGCATTCTGGGCGGAATCGCCGTCATGCTGCGGCCTCTCTGGCTCGCAAACCTCCTCACCTGGACGTTGGTAGTGGTCCTGGGGTCGGTGGGCCTGATCATCGGCGCTATCTCTCTCTACCACGCCTTCCATGAAGGAGGATGGGGCGCCGGGGCGGTCGGCGTTATAAGCTTGCTGTTTGGCGTAGCGCTGCTATTGAATCCGTTGATCAATGAGGTCGCCTGGGTCTCCTTCTACGGGTGGATCGCTCTCATTTGCGGCATCGTCGCGGTGGTCATCTCATTCGCCATGCGTCGTGATTCCCCTCCCAGGAGATCTGCACGTAGCTCCGTGCCCGTGGCCGGTACAGAATCTCACGGCAGTACCGTCTGACATGAGTGCCGTGGCGCCGCACCGCATCCTCCAGGAGCTCTCTCGAGTGGCCCGCTCGGTTGAAACAAGGGCGAACGAAATGCCGTGGAGGTTGCCATGACCGAAGATATGCACACCGATGTCCTGGTCACACCGGACGAGGTTGAGATTCAGGTCGTAGGCGTCGGACGCCGCCTCGTGGCGATGGCTCTTGACGCGGTCTTTGTGGCATTCCTTTCAATGATCGGTGCAGCTCTCGCTGGCATGGCTGGGCTTGTGCTGTCGTCACTGAATTCCAGTGACGCGGAGGCCGTGTCCAATCGGTTCATTATTGCTTTTGGCTTGACGATCTCAGTGATCTATTTCATTGGATGCTGGGCCAGTGGAGGTCAGACGCTTGGCGATTACGCGGCCTACGATCCGGGTCGTGAGTAACGATGGATCCCGCGTCTCATGGGGGAAGGCGACGATGCGTTTCATTGGCTACATCGTAAGCGCAATTCCCATGTCAATCGGATTCCTATGGATCGCTTTCGATAGCCATCGCCAGGGATGGCACGACAAGATTGCCCACACGTATGTCATTCCGTCAGATCAGCAGTTCTCGCCGGGGGAAGCAGTGAGATTCACACCCACCGACCCGGAGCGTAGCTGGATCTGGATTGCCATCTGGGGCGTGTTGGCCTTCGTTGCTCCGGGTGTCTTAATCGCCGCGAGTGTGTGGGTACTTGGACCGTTTATGAACCATCTCATTCGATCCCTCGCCGGCGTAACGTGATTTCACGCCACGTATTGAGCTGGTGCGGGCCAGAATCGTTTCAATCCCGCGGCGATCTCATCTCGAGAACGACTGTTCTCAGAAACCAAGGAGAAAAGTCTGATGGCAGTACTACGTATTCTTTCCCGACTCGGTGACTCAAGACTGGAGTGGGACGCCGACGCTGTCGCGCAAGGAGATGCCGAGGCAATGGCGGCCGTCCAGGAAGCTGAGCGTATCTTCGCGACAGAGCGATCGCGAGGATCCGTTGCTTTCCGAATTTTCCACGGGCGCCCCGCACAGCGCATGGACAGTTTCGACCCGGCAGCCGATGACGTCGTCATTGTCCCGCGAGTCGCGGGCGGCTGAGAGATGCCCGGTTTCACGTTCGACCTGACAATCGTCCTCGTCATCGGTCTGGTCGGCGCGATGCTGTTCCTGCCTCCATTCGTCGCATCGCGGATTGAGGCAGGACGGCGGGCTAAAGTTGATTGGTCCAAGGCTCAATACCGCGCTGAGATGCTGCTCGAGGAGCTGTTGACGGCGTCGGAGTACCAACAGCTCAACCAGCGTCGCTATCTCGAGGTGGTAAGCCCTTCCAATCCGGAGCGGGCCTATCGGCTACCGAGAGGACCTGGGCGCGTCGCCGTCTTTGAGCGGGGCGTTCACATCGAGAATCTGTGTGTCCAGCCTGTCGATCAGGTTCCTGAGGGGGACGTTATTCTGACGCACAAGCTCATGATCGAGGGAAGCGAGCAGGAGTACCTTCGCCTGGCGGTCCACTTTGAGCCCCGTCCACGCATCCCCATGCGTCGGGACAGCGTCGTTAGCTGGTCGGTTTGGCACGACTAGTGCTGCGCGTAGCTTCCTCCGCCTAGCCGGATGCGGGATTCTGCCGTTCCTACTCAGCCGCCAGTGGGAAGTGTGTGAGGGCCTATTCAATGGTGGCCAGTCGGTCAACCTGGATGGTCAGTGTAGCTCGGCAATCGGTCAGCTCAGCACGGTGGGAGCTCAACAGAACTGGGGCACCGGATCGCGGACCGTTCAGTGCCGAGGAATGATTGACCCGGAAGGCTGCCGTTCATGATGCCTGAACACCCGCTGCTCCAACTCCTGTGCCCGGCGTAGAATCGCGAGCGGTTCGGCCGATGGCGTGGTCATTGCCCGCGAGTCGCGGGCGGCTGAGAGATGCCCGGTTTCACGTTCGACCTGACAATCGTCCTCGTCATCGGTCTGGTCGGCGCGATGCTGTTCCTGCCTCCATTCGTCGCATCGCGGATTGAGGCAGGACGGCGGGCTAAAGTTGATTGGTCCAAGGCTCAATGCCGCGCTGAGATGCTGCTCGAGGAGCTGTTGACGGCGTCGGAGTACCAGCAGCTCGACCAGCGTCGCTACCTCGAGGTGGTAAGTCCCTCCAATCCGGAGCGAGCCTATCGGCTGCAGCGCATCACTGGGCGAGTCGCCGTCTTCGAGCGGGCATCCACACCGAAGATCCTGTGTTGTGCCTGCCTGTCGAGCGGATTCCTGATGGCGACATCATTCTGACGCACAAGCTCATGATCGAGGGAAGCGAGCAGGAGTACCTTCCGCCTGGCGGTCCATTTTGAGCCCCGTCCACACGTTCCCATCCGTCGGGACAACGTTCTCAATTAGTCGATTCGGCACGACCAGAGCTGGTCGTAGCTTCCTCCGCGGTGTCGGATGCGAGCTCCCTGTGGTCCTGTTCGTTGACGCGGACTTCGTCCGTTGCAGGAATGCCCATTTGTTGAGTGTTCGCCAGACGCGGCGGGTCTGAGCTCGCCCATCATAAGCGCGCGGGCGATGTCAGTGGCGTTGCCTACTTGCAGCAACGCTCGCGTATTGCCCGCCAGCGCACGAGCGACTTGGAGCTGCTCCCCCTGCCATTCCCACTCAGCCGCTCGTGGGAATTGAGCGAGCGCCGATTCCAGGGCGGCCAGTCGGTCCACCTGTGCGGCAAGGTCCAGCTCGGCAATCCGGCGCCGGCCTTCTGCCTGCTCGAGTTGGATTCCTGCCGCGTCGGTCTCTCGCTCCACCTTAGCTCGCGTATCCTGTCGCGCAAGAGCTTCCGCGTTGGCCTGCCGATATTGCGCGAGCGCCTGCTGCTCGGTCTCCTGTGCCCGGCGCAAAATGGCGAGCTGGCGCGCCTCTTCGGATGCCAGGAAGTCGGCGGGCGGCCTTGCGCCAATGATGTTGATCTTTGAGATTGTCACGCCGTAGGGCTCAGCCCCGGCAGTCAGCATCGCGCGCAGATCATCAGTCTGCCAGGCCGAGAGATCATTGATCTGGTTCCAGCTAATCTGGCGAAGCATTGCTCGAAGGGCGTGCTGCGACACCGCTTGAAGAACCTGATCGAAGTCACTCGCTGAGATGCTGAAGACAAATTTATAGGGATCCGTGATTGTGAACGTGGTCAGCGCATCGAGCGAAGCGCGAACGTTGTCCTGTGTCGGCGCGTCGCCGATCGGCACCTCAAACGGAATTTCGCGGCGCGTGACAAAGTGTGAAACGCGAATCCCAGGGCGAATAAAGTGCGTCCCCGCCCCTATGGTCTTCAAGTAGTGGCCGCGACTCGAGAGCAGAGCGCACACCCCTTCGGGTACTGTGATCAGGACTGCGCGATTGACAGCCAGGAAAAGAAGGGCCAGTCCAATGCCAAACCCAGCCAGGGACAGCCAGGGACTGGCGAACCCCGACCACAACAGGATGCCGCCGATGATGGCGCCTGCCGCGATACCAACGATGTCGAACCGGATCCTCGCAGGGTTGGTCGGCACCACGACGATCGGGGTTCTTCCACTGTCATCACGGTCCGAAAAGGCCTCGTCTACGCGAGCCATTGGAACGCGAACTTGAGCGAGCTGCGAGTATTCCTGCACGTGAGGCTCCGTGTTCTGGATTTCGGGCATCGGACCACGATCCGACGATTAATGGCGGGCGATTATGGTGGTAGCGGTTGGACACGCCCGTCTGTACCAGACGTGCGTTGAGCAGATTGCGTGTTTCGCGACGCAAGCGGCACTGGCCTCTGTCGTCTGGGAGCTGGCAATGACTCCCCCGGAAGCAAGCCCGCAGGACGAGCCGGCTCTCCGAAGCGTCCATAGACATACCGATACAGGTCACGACCTACCGCCGCGGCCGGCGCGGCTAGCAGCAGCCATATCAGCCCAAACTGGCTGAACGCGACGACGACCGTTGCGAGCAGCGCCGGATGCATCGCGACAGCCCGTTGCTCAATGCGCGAACCTAAAAATGTACCCACGAGCCACTGGACCAGGATGTACAGACCTAGAACCGCAAGTCCGGACTCATTCGAGACTGAGAATCCAGCGATCAACGCCGGGATCACTCCCAGAATCGGGCCCACCACAGGAATGAGGTGCGAGATGCCCGCAATTAACGCCAGGACGAGCGGGTACGGGATATCGCCACGTTCAGTTTTTCCAGCAGCAGGAAGCCCGCGAATGTGCCGCTTGCCACGGCGAGCGCCTGCAGCAACAGTCCTCGCAAGTAAGTACCGAAGCTACGGTCGAAGATGCGAACGACTGCCCAGAAATCGTCGCGCAGCCAATCGGGCAATACACGGTTGAGCGCCCGCACGCCAGCGCGCTGGTCGGTAAGAACAGATAGCAGCCAGGTGGGTACGGCCAGGAATCCCAGCATGAATCCGATCAAATTCAGTAAGCCAAGCGTGCTCGCGATCCCGTAGCTAAGGGCCACCTGTGCGTACACGCCGAAGTTGTCGCGTAAGGCCGTCGTTCCATTTCGGAGGGCCTCGGCGATGATGGGCTGCAGCGGTTCGGGGAGCCCGCCGAGGAATTCACGTAGCGCAACGAGCCACGATTCCAGCTCGACGATTCTCGGTAGCCCGTCTACGAGGTTCGAGACCTGTTCGGCAAGGGGGCGTACCAACACCAGCGCAGAGAACACCAGGGCTATGGCTTCCAGCGCCACGACTGTGAGTGCCGCGATGGGACGCGGCATGAATCGATCAAGACCGTTGACCAGCGGCAGAGTGAGGTAGGCGACAACTAATCCGACCTCAAATGGGAGAAGCGCAAACCAGGATTCCGCCGCGAGCCGACCCACGACCCAGATGGCCAGCGCGACGAGCGCCATCCTCACGATCGCACTCGGTGTGATGGTCTGCAGGCTTAAGGCCAGCCTTTTCCACGCTGCCCGGCCGCGCGCGGCGTTGGCCGCAAGCGGGCTATCTGCGAGGGGGTCGCTAGCGCTGAGGTCAAACATCGCCGCAAACGTCTCCTGGAATCGCCTGCCGCCTATGCATTCAGCCTAGTGCCTGATGAACCGACGCCAGATAACAGATGCCACCGATCGTTACTGCCATATGGCACCCGCGCCACCAACCGCCACGAGTCATGGCGTCAGCGTATGCGTGGCGAAAGAAAATACAGTTAAACGTTGAAACCGGGCGCTGGCTTATCGCCTAAGGCGTTGCGAATCTCGGTCTCTACTTCGTACGGGAGCGAGCACTGGTACACGTGGCCCTTGAATTGATGAATCGATGCGATGACGGCTTCGGTAACCGCGTTATCAACCATCAGAAAGAGTGCTGATGTATTGGGCTGAAGCTCCGCGCTGACGTCTTTTACGAGACCATTGTCAACGCCCTGGCCCAGCATTCGCCCGACGACTGCGCCACCCGCTGCTCCCGCGGCGATCCCGGCGACTGGGAACAGAAAGCTGACGGCAAGCCCCAGGATTCCGCCGACAGCGGCTCCGCCCTCTACGCCGCTATCGAGCTCTTTATTGTGATGGAGTTTGCCCTCGCTGTCCTTCTCCAGCACGGCTGTGTCGGTAAATTTGATCAGCCCTTCGTGCTCGAGGCCGCGAAGCCGTTCAAGTAGCTCGCCCGCGCTGGCCTGTTCGTCAAATGTGATGGCAATGAGATCGCTCATCCTGGAGCCTCCAAATTAGCAGAGCCCATCGTTCGACCTGCCGTGTCACTCATGAACATAGAGGAGATGCGCTCACCGCCACGCCCGCTGCGAGGCGACGCTAGGAATACCCTAAGTCGTCCAAAAAGGTATTCGAGATGTCAACTGACACTCTCGCTTTGATGTCAGTCGGCACGTCGAGCAGAACGCCTCTCGCCGATGGAAGAGCTACCCGGCTCCGTCGTTGAGCCGCCGAGCACGCCGATGGATTGCTCAACTGAGTGTTTGGACTACGAAGGAATGTACCTAGAGTTACGGTGCTCCCTGGCATCGGGCCCGGTACTGCGGGGTGGAATTGCATCTGGCGCCACAGTCTCACTGCAGTGACGGACGCGTAGCGTGACTCCAGGCGGCGCTGGATACCCGAAGTAACGAACCTGCGGGAGGCGGACCCTGCCGAGACCGGGCAGGCAGCTGCGCCGTCGCCCACCGTACCGGGCGTCGCCCCACGATCCCCCGCGGTGTCGGCCCCGGTGCAAATCCCGCGTGGCGCGGGCTTCCCTGACGATCGCAGGTGCATGACCGCACGCCAATGAAGATGACATTGCCCGTTGGTGCGCGTTAGGGCGGTCGAGCGCCCGATTTCGAGGGCGAATGGAAGTGGCGTCGCTCCGGGCGCCTGATCAAAATGTCTTTTACTTCCACACCGCGTGCCGACAGCCCCCGAGGAGCTGTTCTAGGCCGCTTTTCGCTCAGTGGGCCAGGTCGCGCGAAATTTGGGCCGATCTTCAGCAGAGAACGTCGCTGCGCGAGTCATCCATTGCCCAATTCATAAGAGCGTAGCCGACTGGCATGGCCACCGGAGAACAAAAACGGCCCCCGCGCAGGAGTCCGGGGGCCGTGTGTGAAGGGGTGCATCAGAGTCCGGAAACCCGTACGTCCCCGAGACGCGCCAGGCTCCTGGACCGCTATGCACTAACGCTTCGTCGTTGCAGAACCCATGCCAGCCGCCTGCAGAGATGCTCCTCTGATCAGCCCGCGGTCAGCCCCTCGGATGTTTGGTCGACGATCCAAATCGATGAAGAGCGGCGTGGGTGCGGGCTCGTTGTCCGTGGCCAGGACGTAGGGCGTGGCGTTGAATACGATGCGCGTCCCGCCGGTGGTGTTCGGCAGCGCCCAGGCGACATTCTCCATATCGACCAGCACGGGGTTGCCGTCTCGTGTCACTTCTTTCAGCATCAACGACTCCCTCTGTCAGTACACCGTCATCGCGACGAGCTCGGATGAGGCCGTGTTCCTGACCTATAGATCGCCGCTAAGAACATTTGGGACCGGGTCACTCTGGTGTGACTTCGTAGGTCTCGGAGAAGACCTCGGCCGTCACGAGACCAAATCGCCCACTCTCACCCTTCACAACCCAGTCGCCCTGATGGGCGCGCTCGCTGCCTCGTGATGTCCGGAGCGTCAGGTGTTGCCCCGACGCACTGCCGCGCACGTGCGGCCGAGCCCACTGCGTGATCTCTTCCTCACATCTGCGGCTACCATCCCACTGGATGGCATCGATCCGTACCGGCCGATTGCGATAGCTGCGAATCATGCTGCGCTCCAATCCCGCTCTGCGATGTGCCCGCACGCCTTCGTCTCAGCGGTGAGACGGATGCGCGGTCATCTGTGCTCCATTCATCAACGCTGGGCGTACCGTGGTGAGGGCCCTTTTGCAACGCGAATGTCCTCGATTATTCTCGCACTGGCTCCGGTCAGTTCGGCACTCGTCGCTCGCAATGCTTGCGCTGTGCCGGACATCCGGCGCGACTCGTGACAGAGCTCGGCGCTTTTCTCCCTGATGTAGTGCATTCGTTCTAAATCGGGCTGCATCTAGAACACTCCAGCTTGCTCACCGCGCTCACGGCCAAGTTTCCTCCACTTCATCGGGAAGACGCCTCACTCATCGCTCCACTCGGACCGATAGAGCCCGTGCTCCACGGCCCAGGTGGCCAGGCTCGCGCGGTTGGGCAGCTTGAGCCGGCGGTGAATGCCCTCCAGGTGGTTCGCCACCGTGCCCGGCACCAGCGTGAGCCGCTTGCCAATCTCCTCGTTGGTCAGGCCCGCCGCCACGAGAGCGGCCACCTCCTGCTGGCGACGGGTGAGTCGGGCGACTTGCTGCCCCGCCTCGCGGCGCGCCCGCCGGGCGCTCTCGTGGCTGTACTCCTCCACCAGCTCCGCCCGGTGCACCAACAGGCCGATCCAGGCGCTGACCGCCTGGATGAAGCGCAGATCGCGCTCCGTGAACTTGTCCGTTTGCGGCGTCGCGACAGCCAACACGCCGCGTCGCTCACCAGCCACGTCCAGGCAGACATCGATCTGGCTGCGGATGCCGAGCGCCTCCACCACCCCACGCGGTTGCGTCGGGTCCTGATCGGCATGACCGGTGACGTACGCCTCGCCCGTCTGGAAGACGCGCGTGAGCGGCCCGGCGTTGGCCAACGGGAACACGTCCAGACCGAGGCCGTGCTGCGTGTGACCCAGGGGCGTGTCACTCGTGCCCAGTGCGACCAAACTCTCCTTTTCGGCCTCGTAGAGGAACACATCCACCTTCTCGGCATCCACGGCCTCGCCGACCCAGGTCGACGCCTGATCCAGGGTCGGACGGATTTCGGGCGCGGTCAAGGCGAGAAGCCGCTCGAGGGTCTCCAGCAACCGATCGTCCAGAGATGAGAGGGAGTCCGAATTGCCGAGCATGGCACTTACCTGCCGCGTACTGGGCAGGTCTCGTCAGCAAGGACGAAAGAAGTGTTGCCGAGGCTGGTGTTGCCCCGAGTGCCAAGCCCGACGAGCGGGCCGGCGAAACATGCCCGGTGCAGAAGGATACCAGAAGGCCGGACCAGTCAGAGCGACCGAACCGCTTCCACCAGTCCCAGGAGCCGATAGCCGGCCTCGGCGAGCTCGCGGCGGCGAGAATCGGGCATTGGCGTAAGCGGATGCGCGACATCCCAGTCGCGGACGTGCGCCATATCCGCCAGCGTGATCCGAACCAGCAGCTCCGCATCCATCATATGAGCCGCATCCACGGCCACCTCCGGGAGTCCCCGAAACGCTCCCCGACTGGAGCAAGCGATGCAGCTGGTCCGAGACTCTGTCCACCTCCAACCATTCCATGGCACCACCTCGCGTCGTGTATGAGGAATGCCGCTGTCCTGCAGAGACCATGCCGCGCGGAGCCGCCGCCGCACCGATCAGGCCTTGACCCACGCGTTGGCTCCGTGTCGCCGAGCCTGTCTAGTCCCATGCTCCCGAGAGATGCGTATGGACTCGAACGAGTCACACCAACACCGATGAACAGGGCAGAAATCGCCACTCGACGATCCGGCACTCTTCGCCCCAGCCTCCGTGTCATCCTGAGAAGCGCCATGCGCCTCGGGCGCACCAACACGCCATGAACACCGACCGCTTTTTCGGGCAATCAGATTCAGTGCCATCCCGAGGGACGAGGGATCTCCCGGACGTCGGAGAACTTCGCGCTGGACGCGGTCGGATGGCTTCGAGAACAGTGGTCCGATGTCCGAGAGATCCCTCGTCCCTCGGGATAACAGGTGGCCGGCAGGGCGAAACGAGCCCGGCGATAGTGTGTTCATGAGAGCCGCGGCGAAGGATCTCACCATCGGTATCCTGGGCACCGGCGGGCAAGATCCTTCGCTGCGACTCAGGATGACACGGATGCGTGTGATTGAGGGACAAGCCGGCGAAGGGTGTTCACGAGAGGGCCGAGGTATCTGATGGACATCGGAGCACGCGTGATCCAGGTCGCCCCGCGGTGGCTTCGCTATCGGTGTCGTCGATGTCCGGGAGATGCCTCGTGCCTCGGCACGACACGGTCACTCGAATTGAGCATCGATGCCGCTATTCAGGGCGTGTCGATGCGCTCGAGCACATGGCCTTGGTCAGGATGACCGCGAGACCAGCGGTGAGTCGGAGCCACCGGTGAATACTCCGGGGGAGTGGATACGAGGAGACCCTGATGGCGCTCCGGACTGAGCGATCTTCGTTGTCCGTATGTGTGATGCTCGGAGCAGCCGCAGCATCATCAATGGGGTCGCATCCCGCGCTCCATCATGGCCCACGCCGCCCGCTTCTGGAGCTTGGCGCTGGCCGCCTCGAATCGGTGGGCTTTCTTCGGCGCCGCGCTGAAGGCCTGGACCGCGGCCTGACACACGCGGATCGCGCTCGCCAGTTGGTGGCGACGTTCATAGATGACCCGCAGTCGCTCGTAGGGGTGGATGGTGGTGAGCCCCGCCGCCACGTCCTGCTCGTACAGCTCGATCGCCGCGTCGACCTTTCCTTCGGCCTCGAGCTCCATCCCGCGGGCGCTGCGTCCGCGGCGCAGCTCGGGCAGCTCGGTTGGTCAGACGCCGAGCTCGCTGGCATGTGCCGCTGGGACGGTGCGGTCATGGTCCCAGAGTCAAGCACAACTCGCGCCGGAATCGGCGCCCAATGCTTATTGCGCGGGCGCATAGCGTAGCGTGGCCCTTCCAACGGTATGTTCCGATGGCGTCCCGAGAACAACGGACAATTGCGCCCACTTCGTCGGACGCCAGCGTGATCCGGACTTCCGTGCCGCAACTGAGAAGCTACGCCTCCGGCGTCCGCCCGCTCCCTTCACCATCGGACCCGTCCCCGTCGCTCGATGGCGCATCGCGCACCAGCCGTCGCAGCTCGCGGAGGTCCTGCATGGCGGCGTCCAGCGCCGCGCGCATCTCCGCACCGGTCGCCGAGTCCGAGGGAAGCGCATCCATGACTCCGTGCGATCGCTCCAGATTGTCGGTCACCCGGTCGGCGAGCTGCCGGGCCGCGAAGATCATGCCATCCAGCCGCGCCTGCACCTCGCGGTCGGCCGCCCGCGCGGCATCCGCCTGCACCCGCTCGGTGATGTCCTGCGACGTCCCGATCAAGCGCTCCACACGGCCGGTGGCATCGCGCACCACGGCGCCGCGGCCGTAAATCACGCGCTCATTGCCGTCGGGATGGACGATGCGAAATTCAGCAGCGTACGGCTCCCCCGTCTCGAGACTCCGCTGCCACAGCTCCATGACGCGTTCCCGATCATCGGGGTGGATCCGTGCCAGTTGCGTCGGACGACTCGGCACCCCCGCCTCCGGATCGAAACCGATGATGCGATACTGCTCGGCGGACCAGCTCAGCTGGTTGGTGACCACGTCCCACTCCCAGCTCCCGAGGTGGGCGATGCGCTGCGCCTCGTTGAGCTGGGCCTCGCTCCGGGCCAGCGCCTGCTCGGTGCGCATGAGGGCCGTGATGTCCGTCGCCGCGCCGGTCACGCCGATGATCGCGCCGCGTGCGTCGTACAGCGGTTCGACCGTCAGGTCATAGTACGTGGGCGTGCCATGCAGGGTCGCGAGCATCGTTTCCCGGGTCCCCACGCCCGTATCCATGACGCGCCGCTTGATGCCCTGGAGCCGCTCCAGCTCGTCCGGCCGGTAGAACGCCGCGTCCGTCGTGCCGATGACGCTCTCGGGCTCGAAATCCGGGTGCGGGTTGTAGACCCAGGTGTAGCGCAGCTCGGTGTCCTGACTGTAGACGACGATCGGCGATCGCTGGAGCGCCAGCTCGAACCGCTGGATGATGGAGCGGGAAGCCGCCTCGACCGGCCGGGACTCGAGTTCACCGCCGTGCGCGCCGCGAAAGTGCTCCACTTCACGCAGGAAGGCGCGGAGCTGCGCGGTGAGGTGGTTCCACTGGTGCGGGCTGACGTGATCCCAGTACTCGCGTTCCGTCCAATGCTCGACATCGGCGAGCAGGATCCGGGCGACCACTTCCGCGTCGGGGAGAAACTTCCCCCCTTCAACCGCGATCGGGCCCAGCCCGGCGAATTCGCCATGCTCAAGCCGTGCGTGAATCTCGTCCGTAAGCGCGATAACTTCCCCTGGCGGCATCGACAGCTCTCCTTCCGGTGCTCAGCCCAGCATGATCCAAAGCACTGCATAGCGAGATGCAATTTTATACATATCTCACGCGACACGTCCGGATACAGTGGGCGCCAATGCCATCTCAATGCTCCCCACTAAGATTCCCCGCGACTATCTCCTCGAAGGCGCTTGTATTGTGAAGGATCCCGTCGAACCGACCGCCGAGGCGTCACGCCCGGCGAGCGACCTGTATGCGGCGCTCCGCGCCCTGGTGCCTCTTGATTCCACCGCGCCTCGCCAGACGGTGTGCGATGCGGCATCGGCGATCATCGTCGAGGCCGTGGCGCGCTGATGCGCTGGATATCTTCCTGTATGACGCTTCGTCCGCGAGCCTCATCACCGTCACTACGCCGCATTCCCGCATGAGTCGCCGGGAACGCGGGTTGGGTCTCGACCGCCTGCCGCTCCGGGCTGGAGGCCTGGCCGTCAGGGTATTCCGGAATGGCGGCAGCGGCCGCACCGGGCACCGAGATGCGGCGCCCGATGAGCGCCTGGACATAGCCACAGCCCTGGAGAGCCGGAGCGGCGTGCTCTGTCGGATGCAGGTGGGGGACCAGGTCTTCGGGGTCCTCGATGCTTCCTCGAGATCCCCGAATCAGTTCACGGCCGCGCACCTGGAGTTTCTGGAGGCCGCCGGGTGCGTGATGGGGACGTTCGTGAATTCGGCGGATGGTCCGGAGCCGCTCACCCAAGATGCCCGTCGTCGTGATCGGCGCAGCGCCGCGGGCTCCGGATCGCAGCTCAATGCTCGCGAGCGAGAGATCACCGCGCTGGTGACCAAAGGGCTGACGAATAAGCAAATCGCCGAGCGGCTCGGTCTCGGCCCCGGGACGGTGGCCAACCCCATGATCGACATCATGGGGAAGCTGGGCGTTGAAAGCCGACTCCTCATCGCGGTCTCCGCCGCCGAACATGGCGCAGACTCCCCGACAGAGAGCTGGTAGCACCCAGTCAGGATCTACCCAGGGGCCGTCCCGGGGGAAGGCGCATCGGTACATCCGCAAGAGCCATGCATCTGACTCCCGGGCTCCGCCAAACGGCGGGACGGTGCTGGGGAGTATCAACGAAAGACCTAGAATTGGCCCCGGACCTTATACAAACATTGTGTACAGGTGCGTCCGATACGGCCCGCCGAGTTGAGACTACAGGGAGCTCGATGCGCACCTCGTGCGAACCTGCTTCATTCGAATCTGTGCAGTGATGAATACTAAAGGTCGGGATCATGCCCGCCGCGGGCTGCTGAGCGGCTTCACGACAACGCCCAATACCCTACGCGAGAGGGTTATTAACTCGGGGGCCGTCTGGGCTGTACTCATGGCCATCTGGGCGGTGTGCGACTTCCTGATCGCTCGTTACCCGTCCGGCGGCCGCGAAATGCCACCCGAAGGTGGTACGGCGCTCGTGATCTTCGCGGTGATGGGCTTGATCGCCATTGCCTGCGCCCAGCGGACCGGCTTCCCCGCCGCGTGGGACGCGCGCATTCCCGCGACCAGTCGGTTGCTACTACCGCTCTCCGTAGGGATCGTTTTCGGTGTGGTGGCCGCCCTGATCGAGGTAGTCACTCGCTCGCTGCACATTCTCGAGTCAGTCTTCGGGCCGGCCAACGTGGCCTTCCCGGGATCGGTACCCGTCTCTATCGCCGGGGCGATCAAGTACGAGCTTATCTTCCTGATCTTCCCGGTCTCGGTGTTGCTGTGGCTGATCTCCGGGCTAGCGCTCCGCGGGCGCGGAGAGACGCGGACATTCTGGACGCTGGCGGCGCTGTCCGCGGCCATCGAGCCCTGCATCCAGGGTATTCCCCTGATGATTCTCAGCAACGGTGCCATTGGGCCCGCCGCCTTCGGCTCGTACGCGATTCACAGCTACGCCTTTAACTTCACAGCCGGAGTGACCTATCGCCGCTACGGCTTGCTCGCACCCGTGCTCGTGCGCTTGGGCAACTACCTTATATGGCATGTCGTCTACGGGAACTTCTTCTTCTGAGCACCAAGGCGGGTTTGCCGTCTCGTAGATGCCGTTATCGAGGCTCTACGATCTTCATCAGGTGCTCGCCTAATTACTGGCTCCACGGCGTCGGAGCGCGGTCAATAGAGACGAATGCTTGCCATTCACAAACTACGACGACACGTCCCATTTCTCGAGTTTGACATCCCCATTCTCGGAAGGGGCTCTTGCGAGCCGCGATGCCGAACGGCACCAGACTAAACATGCCAACCGGTATTCGGCCCATGAGAACCGCTGAGTGAGACTGCCATACGACAAACGCTCTCTTCCTGGATGTGAAGGCAACGATGGCTCTGGAGAATCCCGTTCTGAATTCAACGTCATTCCAGCGAGCCTCCGAGAATGTCCGTCAGCCCTCTGGCACGGCGATGACGACCCGGGCGACCTACTTGATCACCGCCGGCCTGTTGGTGCTACTTTTCGGGGCCGCCGCGTTGGGTCTGCTTGCATTGCTCCGCACTGAAAATCGATAGCGTGAGGTATTCCCAATGTGGACCAAGAGAGCGCGTCCGCGAGACGAGCGAGCTTAGATCGTCAGCTCAATGCTGGCACTTATCATCGCGCTTTTGGGCTTCGCTCGCGGCCCTTCGTCGCAGCTTCGACGATCCTGAGCTTCGCGCGATCGCCGTGGTTGGCATCGGGATTCTCGCTCTCGGCACTGGCTTCTACGCGCGCGTTGAAGGCTGGAGTCTGTTCGACTCCCTTTACTACAGCGTAATAACCCTCGCGACGGTGGAATATGTGCTTTCACGCCGAAAACCGTGCTAGGAAAGTCGTTCACTATGCTCTATGTAGTGAGGGGCCTCAGCGTGCTCGCCGCCTTTGCGCACAACATTGCACGCGGCGCATTTCGGGGACGCGGCGCATTTCGGGGCGTCTTCTCCGTCGTGGACGGTCATCTATTACTCGAAATGGCCACGCTCGTTCGAATGCACGTGTTCGGCGGAGCCGGCGTCACGCCAGACAGCCTAGAGCTTGAGTACGCTGGTGCGGCTCAGCGGATGACTCAGGTACGCATGCGCCGATTTGGTCAACGTTCCAGGGAGCGCCAGGCGTAGAGCTCATGCTGGATGCTCCGAGCGCTCTGTAATTAAATGGGCGGCCAGAAGTAGGGCGGCAGATAGTTCATTGTGCGCATGGCCACAAGGATCATGCCGCCCCCGAGAACCAGGAACATCACCGCGAAGATAGCGACTACTACCCAGGTCGATACATGCTCATCCGATCGTGCGTGGTCCAGAGAAGACGCCGGCTCCACGCTGACTGAACCCGGCCTGGGAATCGGCTTCGCTGGGCTTATGGTTCTTGCCGGCGCTTCCTGTGTGAGTGTCATGTTCGGAGGCCTCTTTCTGCCCTGTGGGTTCGACTTATCTCTGTAACTCAGCCAACTTGACTCGAACTAGCAGCGCGCGTCGTATCAGCGCTGACGGAACAGGGTTGATCGTCGGGATAGACCCTGCTGATACGGAGCCAGCGTAGAAACGCCAATCGCTGCGCGGTGGCCTGCTCGAAGCCGTACTGGCGCACCGCGACCTCAACCCAGTACCGCGGATTTGATTCAGTGCTCTGGGAACGGTCTGCCGATGGCCAGTTACTGCGTATGTTCATGATCCAACATCTCCACTCTCGGGTTGCTTCCTCCCCTACTCGAGGGAAGCGTGACCCATCCGCTGATCGTCGGCTGACTGAGTCCCTACTCCTGGATTGCCCGACAAAAAGGCTGGTAGCGCCATGGACATTTCTGGTCCCGAAAGTTCATGGAAGACCATCGGACAGTTATTAACTTGGAAACGCAGGGCGGATGCACCATCTCGATGACTCCAAACCCCGACCGCCCGTCTGACGCATTTCTTGGACGCCATCATGGAGTCCACCCAGGAGTCACACTGGCCATGTCCCCCAGTGGGAGATGCACGGTGACCTTTGTTCCGCGATCTTCGGTGCTCTGGACGCTGACCGTTCCGCCGTGCAGGTCGACCATCCGCCGTACGGCCATGAGCCCCACCCCGGTCCCGGAGGCGTGTCCGATCGCATTCCGACCGCGATAGTAGCCGTCCAGGATGCGCGGGAGATCGGCGTGCGGAATCCCGATCCCGCGATCGCGCACGCGCAGCACGGCCAGCGGGCCCTGCGCAGTCCGGCGCCAGCCCACGGTCACTCGGATCGTAGTGCCGCTCGGGCTGTACTTCACCGCGTTTGACAACAGGTTGACCACCACGCGCTCCATCCGGATCGGGTCCCAGGCTCCCACGAGCGCCCCGGCCGTCGCTCCGACCCGAATGCGGTGCGTGGGAGCGAGCGGCTGATAGTCGGTAGCCACGCGCCGCACGAGCGCGATGAGGTCCACCAGGCGCGGACTCGGTGCGTCGACGTTGTCACGCTCAGACTCGGCCCCCTCAGCAAGGTCATCCAGCAACGTCGCCATGGCGGATGCGCTGTGCTCTATCTGCGTAAGGCCCAGACTCACTTTTTCCCGACCGACAGCAGGATCACGACCCGCCGTGGAATCGCGTAGGATGTCTCGCTTGAGCATCTGGGCGCGCAAGCGAATCGCGCCCACCGCGTTGCGCAGGTCATGCTGGGTCGCCGCGGCAAACTCGGACGAGGCATCCGGCTCGAGCTCACCGTCATCATCCCGGGAGCTCTCCGAGGGCGCCATCGGAGACGGCGCGATGCTGCGGGCGATGGCCATGGCGCCGCGGACGCGCTCGTCAGTGTCGAACAGGGGCATCTCCGTCCACCGCAGGTGTGTCGGCGGCGTGCCCACAATCGCCCGGCCGACATCGATGGTGACCGATTCGCCCCGCAGTGCGCGATCGAAGGGGTGGAGTACCTGAGCACCATTCGAGGAATCGGAAAGGAATCCCAGTCCCAGCTCGAAGGCGGTGCGTCCAGTCAGCTCATCCTGATGGCTTCCTAGTGCGTCATGCATGGCGGGATTGGCGTACAGGATGCGCCCATCTCGGTTCACCATCATGACACCATCGCGCAACTGCCCAAGGATCGTGAGCGTCGGTGCTCCCGCCAATAGCTCATGGACCTCTGTCAGAGGTGGGGTCCAGGCCATCGTTGCTGTCATTTCTAAATTCCTTCCTCTGAGCAGTGGTCGCTTACTCACGCAACGGCCCACTCCGCTTCACCGGACTCTTGTAATCAGACCGTTGTTAAACACGAGGTCTTTCGAAATCACTGAGCCTGATTCGGCCTTCATACTGCCGTCGCAAAAATCCACTGGACCTCAGACGCCGACTTGAACGAGTCCAAGCTCAATTGCCCGGACCGCGGCCTGAGTTCGATCCACCACGTCCAGCTTGGGAAACAATCGCCCCAGGTGGTTGCGAACTGTCCCCGTACTCAGGTGAAGCCGAGACCCAATCTGCTGATTTGTCAGCCCTGAGGTCAACATGGCCAGAATCTCCACCTCCCGACGAGTGAGCTGACCGGCAATTGCCGCTGCATCCTCATCTCGATGCGCCTGCTCTCGCTGTTCAACGAAGAGCTCAGCCACCATCTGCTGGTGCCGTTTCTCCTGCTCCACGAGCTCTTGCCGGAGCGCTGTACACTCATCGCGCGTGCGCTCCAGCTCGGTGACGTCATGTGCGACTACCAGGACGGATATCGGCGTCACTCCAGTTGAGATGTCCGGGATGAACCGCACACGATGCGATCGCAGCCCCCGTGAGGTCGTCAGATGGAGATCACACTGCCGTTCACGTCCACTTCTTAAGACTGCTCGTATGCCAACGCGCCAGCTTTCCACCTGCTGAGGAGGAATGACTCCCAGCTCTCCCAGAGACTGACCAAGAAGGGCATCACTCTCGATGCCGGTTTCGAGTGTGAACGCGACGTTTGCGTAGTCGCAGCGCAGGTCCGCGTCGAGTCGAGTAACTAGCTCTGGCGCATGCTCAATGGACGCCTCTGTGAAGTACTCTAGGTTCCGTCGCTCGATAGCTGAGCCGATCAGATGAGCCGCTGAACCGATGAGCTGCAAATCTGCATCAGAGAACTCCCTCGCGCGTTGAAGATACACGCCGAGCAGTCCATAAGGACGACCTGAGACGATGACCGGCGCCACAACCCCGCACTCGGCCTTAACTTCACGCAGGAAGCTGCTGAAGAGCGAGCCGACTTCCGTAGTGTCGACAGCTGAAATGACCACCGGAGTCGTGGCACGCATCGGGAGCGCCATAAGCGTAGCCTTGACGTCCCTGAAAAGAGCCTTCCCGACCCTCCGCTCGTCAATGCCCACGCCGGCCTCAAGGATGAGCGCCTCGCCATCTGGTGCAAGACGCAGTAGATGGGCCGCATCTGCATGGAGGACGTCGCCGAGAATCATGGTGGCCGCGTCGAACAATCGGCTGAGGTCTCCTCCGGCGGCAGCGAGACTTTCAAGATCGGCACAGGCGGACAATTGGCGCTCGAGCAAGGTCACTGCCGCGGTGAGCTGCGCATGATCGGCGCGCCTGGACTCAACCGCTTCGGAAGCACCTCGCGACGGATGCACCGTTACATCGGTGGCGACACCTCGGTATCCGCTGAATTTGCCTTGCCCGTTAAAGACCGGCTTGCCACTCAGGCTAAATGTGGCCAGAGCGCCATTGGCTCCGGGAACATAGATTCGGAAATCTCGAAATGGGCGGTGTGCTTGTAGCTCATCAGTAAGTGACCATCCCTCGCCGGCGGTGAGATGGACTCCCGCCTCCTCGAGCGTTCGGCCAAGCTGCCAGATCGGTTTGTTGGTCGCGCTACCTGGACCTATGGACGAGACCCAGCTGAAGCGGAAGTTCTCATCCTGCTCCCAGAGTACGTCCGCGACGGCCTCGACCGCGTCCCGATGAAGTATTTCTCTCCGCTCCAGCTCATCGGCGTGCGAGCCGGCGCTCTTCAGCCGCAGCGCATCGTAGAACTGGCCCGCCACGGCATGTGCCAGGCTCATCAGATTGATCTCATCGTCGCGGCTGAAGGCAGAAACGTCCGGACTCGCAGCGAAGACTACTCCAACGGCTCCGGTAAGGGTCACGAGTGGGGCACCGATCCAGGCACGTGCCGACGCTCCCAGCGCGATATCGCAATCAGCAAAGCGGGGATCGGCCCGCACGTCAGTAAGCTTCAGGGCACGCGCACTCCGCAGCACCGTGAGAAGAAGTCCTTCGTGAGCCGGGCAATCATTGGCAAGGACTCCAAACGAACCGCGTCCGGCCACGATCTCGAGCTCGCTCGTAGCATCGTTAAGGAGAGCCAGCGCAACCGTATCCACGCCCAGCAGCTCGTCAACGACGTCCAGGAGGCGCTCTGCTCGAGCCGACAGAGCTAGCTCGCCCCCAATGCGCTGCGCTGCACGAAGCAGAATGTCGGCCACGGAGCGCTGCCGCGTGCCCTCAGTAGTTGCAGTTATAGAAAGCACGTTGTCCAGCTCGAGATCCTGGGAATCAGGTTGGCTGCGTGCGGCGATCTTGTTCTTAGCGCTCATAGTGACTCTCCCTGTCTCTACACGCCACTGCTCTCAACTCTTCCAGCCCCCGCTCCTGACCATTCAGTGAGACAGCGACCATGAAAGACACTCAAGACAGGGCTGTGAATTAGGTCTCCGTTAAAGGGTCTTCGTTCGACGAGCTCCGCCGCCTCTTGCGAAGTCCGCCGGGCCCTTGCGACTAGACTATTCCTCCGTCACGAGCGCCAGTGAGGTCCAGAATGGTGCACATACGGAGCAAATTGTTAAGACGCGACGGGTAAATCTTAAAATGTGACATGAATGTGCCATTTGGCATGCGTGCGTAGTGCCGGTGAGGGTGACTTTCCAGCAGGATTAAAGCGGCATCCATCAGCCTCGGCCCGATAATTCGTCATCAAGGGCGCACAGCGGATGTGCCCCATGGCATCGCCAGAGTAGTGACGGCTGGTATCTCGGCTGCTCCCGGCGCGTTTTAGACTCCACACCCAGAGAGCCCCTCAAGCGGGTCTTGGCGACCCATGAATCTAGAGGCTCTGGCTAACGCTGTTGGAGGTGGAACTAGGATGACGCTGAAACGCCCCGGCTTCCTGATAATTACATCGCTCGTGGCCCTGGCCATCGTTCTTTCTTCCTGCGGCGGCTACGCGCTCGGATCTCAGGGCTCGTCTGCTCCGGCCCTCAGGCCGCTCCTTCGGGCAAGCCCGCCAGCGGTCCTGAGGTCAACGGAGTGATCAGCGGAGTGGCGGAAAAGGTGCGCCCGGCGACGGTGCTCGTACAGAACCTGGCGGTTGCACCACGCGATTCATCGCAAGCCATCGGAGGTGGCCTTGTCCCGCGAGGGCTCGGCACCGGGTTCATTTACGATGAAGGCGGCTTTATCATCTCCAATCACCACGTGGTTGACGGCGCCGTTCGCCTGCGGGTAGTCCTTCCACCCCCGGACAATCGGCAGTTTGACGCGCGCTTGCTCGGCTCTGACCTCCAGACTGACCTGGCCGTCATGAAGATCGACGGCGAGCGTCTTCCAACTGTCCCGCTCGGAAATTCCGAAGATCTCAAAGTTGGTGAGTGGGTCGTCGCGGTAGGCAACGCCCTGGGTCTGCCCGGGGGTCCAACGGTTACGGCTGGAGTTGTAAGTGCTCTGGCGCGTGAAGTACAGGAGCCATCCCAACAAGGCACCGCCGGCCCAACCCTTTACAGCCTCATTCAGACTGACGCGGCCATCAATCCTGGCAACTCTGGGGGACCGCTGGTCGATCTCAGCGGCTCGGTCATCGGCGTAAATACGCTGGGCTCGTCGGAGGCCAACAATATCGGGTTCGCGATCTCGATTGGCCCGGCAAAAGCCATTGTGGAGCAGCTTCGACAGAATGGTCGTGTTGCCCGAGGATACCTTGGGATCGGGGCCGCGAGCGTCAATGAAGCGATCAGAGGAGCGCTTAGTCTGCCCCAGGCCAATGGTGTGGTGGTCAACGACGTTCAACCGGGCGGGCCCGCGGCAACCGGCGGACTGAGGCCCGGCGATGTGATTGTTGGCCTTGGCGACACAGTCATAAATGACCGATCGGACCTGGAGCGTGCCCTTTCGACACAATACAAGCCAGGCGACGCGGTCGCTGTGAAAGTGCTGCGGGATGCCCGAGAGCAGACCCTCCAGGTCCGCCTCGGTGACCGGCCTGCTCCTCCTGCTCCTCCATCACGCTAACGGAGTGCCAGTCATTCCGAACCATCGCCAACGAAGCCAATGGACTTATTGAAGGTCCATTGGCTTCGTTCAGCGAAGATAAAAGGTCGTTGGTGCCGAGTGCCTTGAGACACTCCATGCGCTCGAGCGCACCGACACGCCCTGAATAGCGGCATCGATGCTCGATGCGAGTGACCGTGTCATGCCGAGGCTCGAGGCATCTCCCGGACATCGACGAAACCGATAGCGAAGCAAATGGGGCGACCTAGATCACGCGTGCTCCGACATCCAGCAGATACCTCGTCCCTCTCGTGAACACCTCCGCCGGCTGGTCCGTCAATCACCGCATCCGTGTCATCCTGAGCCGCAGCGAAGGATCTTGCCCGCCGGTGCCCAGGATACCGATGGTGAGATCCTTTGCGGCTCAGGATGACCCGACGCGGTGATTAAGAGAGGAATGCTCGAACCGGCGACTGGAGCCAGGTCGGTGCTCGAAGCGGCCGGACGACATCATCGTCAGTGGCTCCCGAGGTCCGGAAGACCCCACGTCTCTCGGGATGACAAGCGGCCGGCAGCGGAAACGAGCTCGGCGACAGTGTGTTCATCAGAGCGAGTCACCCGAACTTAGTTGTCGTTGCGGTCCTCGCTAGGTTCGGATCCTTCGCCGAGGAGCTCGGCGACCATTCGATCAGTGAGCCGCTGCTGGACAACGACTCCGCCGAGTACAGACAGGGCCTCTTGCAATGGAGTAACCCAGTCTGATTGCACGACAAGTAAGATGCCGGACTTGCCCGGCTGTAGCCGTTCAGCCATGGCCTTCAGGAACGAATCGTCGAAACCGCGGTCGACAATTTTGCCAGCGATAGCGCCAGCACCCGCTCCCAACGCTGGTGCCGCGACGAGCCCCAAGCCACCCGTGATGAGACCGAGGACGCCACCGAGGACTGCACCGCCCAGCGCGCCGCCCTTGGGATCCAGATCTTGACGCTCTTTTACCGTTGTCTTGCCGTCCTGTTCCTTGACCAGCACAGCGCCGCTGTGGATCATCAACGAGCCGCGTTGAATCAGACCTTTGACAAAGTCCATGGCGTCATTTGCGCCTCCCGGATCGTCGAATACGATGCCAACCATCTCCAGGTCCACACCCGCCCAGGTGCCATGGTCAGCTCGCGCCGGGACCGATGGAAGTGAGTCGAGTGCCTTGCGATCAAGCTTGATGTGAACGGTGCTCTCGGTGACGTACTTGATTACCGAAAGAGGGCAGAGTGATCTCTTTGCCGCTGCGTATCAGCGTCAAGTGGGTCACCTCAGCGGTGCCGCGCTCAACAACCAGCTCGGTTACAAGCCCAGCCTCGCCATCGGTCGCCTCCACCATGGTCCCTGACCGAATCGCGATCTCCCCTTCGGGTATTCGCTCCACCTCGTCCGTGACGTAGTAAGTCTCTAGGGGCATTGGCCCCATGGTGAAGCTCGGATCGATCGCCGCATAGTGCGAGTGGGGGACGTTGACTTGTCGAACCTGCTCCTCGGTAAACGGCTCTAGCTTGTCGAGATCCGCTGCCGTGCAGTGCAGCAACACGGTTCCACTATCCGTGCGGGATACCAGATCCACAGGAACCAGCCGGGGCGCTGAGCTCGGATTATCCGGACCTCGAACGGCAACATGGGTCACCCTGCGGCTCAAGGGGTTGACCACGACCGCCACCATGTCGCCTTGTTTCCCGTCCGTGAGCTCAACCCTGGCATTTACTGGCGTACTCGCCATGTCACCCTCCACCAGCACCCGTGCCATTCAGCGACTTCTGCGCGCCCGTGTGCAGATTCGACGACCACAGTCTAGGCGTGTCAGAAAGGCGTTCAGATGACAGACGTCACTTGGTAACAGGTGTCGCCTTGTCAAATGGCACCCCTTCGGCGTACCGTATCGATACGCCATTTGACCGATGACGGCCGTGGGATCCACCAGTTGGAACTTTCGGCCCATTCCATGCGTTTGACTATGCGGAGATTGGAAAGGGAAGGTTCGCATTGACGCGCGGGCCACAATGCCCACGCTAAGGCTAACCAGGGACGCCGATGATTAACTACGAGGACAAAGACGCCCTTATAGAGAACTTTCGGGCAGCGCTTCACAAGGCGGAGGACACCCCGTCCGAAGAGGCCGTTGTAGAATTGCGATTGGCCGCGGCTCCCATAATGGACAAGCTCCGCGCGGAGTATCGGGCTGCCGGAAATACAGATGTCGATTGCACCGCGATGTTCCGCTGGCTTCGGTTAAAGCTGGCGCAACGGGACGCGGCTGCTAATGAGACGCGCGAAACATCCCTGAGCCCGCAATTGGCAAAGTTCAACTGATCGCCTGAGTTAGTTGGGCACCGCCCAACTCCGATCTCCCGATATGCGCCATGCGTCCCGGCGCACCGGGAGCCATGAACACCGAGGTTAGTGCGGCCGTCACCGGTCGGCCGCCGGATCCGGGTGCCCGGCGCCCCTCTGTGGTAATCCCAGGGGCTCATCCTGAGCTCGTTGACAGCACTGCCGTCCTGCGCTGCCCAAACCGTGGTTAATCGGTCGGCAGCGTCGACTCCGTACCCAAAATTCGTCCAACGATTTCGTCGGCCAAATGATGCCCGGAGACACCAGGGGACGGTGCCATCTGGCATCTCCAATTCCGCGGACACCATAGGATACTGAGCGCGAGTCGAGGTCCATAATTCGTGGATGTGGGCCAGGCCCCCAGATCTAAGTCGGGGGTGGGCACGGTAGGGTGGTAGCTGCTGTGTCACTGGACGCCGACGTTGACAAACTCTACGGAGGTAGGTTGGACATGGCGGAACTTGTGGTGTTGGGATTCAAGGACATGACCACGGCCGACGCGGCCATAGCCGAGATAGAAAACTTGCAGCGCGAAGCGCTTCTATCGATTGCCGATTGGGCGCGAGTCATTCGTCGACCAGACGGCAAGGTTGACATCAAGCAGAGCTCAAATACGGCGGCCGCGGGCGCCCTCGGGGGCACATTCTGGGGCTTGCTGTTCGGTCTGATCTTTTTCGTACCGATCGCTGGCATGGTAGTAGGCGGCGTGATGGGCGGGGTCATGGGAGCACTGACTGACGTCGGCGTCGATGACAAGATGATCAAGGAGCTTGGCCAAAAAATCGCCCCCGGCACATCTGCGCTCTTCGTCTACGTCATCGAGGCAACTGGGGACAAAGTCGCCGAGCGGATGAAGCAATATCAGCCAGAAGTATTACGCACCTCATTGTCTCACGATGCCGAGGAAAAGCTGAAACAGAACCTCGCCTCCGCCTGAGGCCCCCGATCGAACTGAGTTGAGGATGCGGCACTTCACTGCCGCATCCTTTTCTGCGCATCCGTCCGAGCCACGCTGTGTACGAGGATCTCCAAGATGACTTCCAATGATCGAACAAGGTGAAGCTCCTCACCGATACCTCGTTAAAGAGGCCCGAGTGGCCGTAGGGCACGACTACGTTATCGAGCGACATCATGGCGGCCTGGCATACAAAGTGGACGGGACATTGCTCCGCATTCCTGAGGCGCTGACCCTGAACGATCCCGAAGGCCATGAGGTGCTCGAGATACATGGCACATTTCTCGATGTGACGGATGTGATGCACGTCTCTCGTCACGATCACACACTGGCCACGATACGAAAGAGGAGCTCGGATGACCTACACGTGGAGTATGCGGCCGAGCTACCAAAACATGCGCCCGTACACGTGTCAGGCAAGCCCGAAGACCGCGCGTACCGACTGATCCAGGAAGGCCGCACCATCGCCACCACGTCCAAAGCGTGGGTGCCACTCGGCAAAGGCTACCGTGCTGACATCGAGGCTAGTCAGGACGATGCACTTGTGCTCGCTATCACGGTATGCCTTGACGTGATGTCAAGGCCCGTCGTGAAGTGATGTCACGAGCATAGGTTCGCGATTTCGAGCGTTGTCCCGTTCGGACACCGCCCGGCCGACGTATCAGTCAGCGTCGACTTTGGGTCCCGAAACCGCGAGACGGATGGCTATCTCGTCATTCGCTATCTCATCAGTAGAAGAGCCGTCACTCAAAAGCTCCAGCACTTCT
This sequence comes from uncultured Chloroflexia bacterium, assembly GCA_963765765.1. Lineage (GTDB taxonomy): Bacteria > Chloroflexota > UBA6077 > UBA6077 > JACCZL01 > CAVXYC01. The sequence goes on from CAVXYC010000014.1 coordinate 336,360, forward strand.
AGCTCGCGAAGGGTGAGCAGGTCGGAAAGACAGTCCGACTTTTCGTTCTGGTAGCAGATTCCCATATTACACTCACGGCTCGAATTCGAGCAATCTGGAATGCGCGGACCGGATAGCGGTTCCCGCGCAGCTTCCCACGAGCCACCTGGCGGGACCGACTTCCTGGTGAGCCAGTCCCGTACGTTAGCGCGAAGCTCAGTCACACCAAATGGCTTGAGCAAATAATCAGTAACCCCAGGGACGCTCTCGCGCGAAGTTTGGTCTCATGGCCCTGGGCCGTCATCAAGACAATCGGCACATCTGTAAGTCGAGGGTTAAGGCGTAAGGTCCGGCAGGCGTCCAATCCGTCCATGACAGGCATCTGCAAGTCAAGAAGAATGAGATCAAACTGACCGTCCGTCGCCAGATCAACTGCCTCCGCGCCGTCCCGCGCGCGTACGACCGTCGTATCCCTGGTGCCGCAATGCGGACTCGATCATCTTCGCCATGATGTCATCGTCATCAGCAATCAGGATTTGCGCGGACACTTCTGCTGAGCTCCGCATGGGTGGCACAGCTGGTTCGGCCGCAGCAACGCGCGAGTCGGCGAAAGCACGCTCGAGCTCACCACGCAACCTGGCCGCGAGCACTCGTCCTTGTCCACGCCGTCCTCGATCCATCTGCAGAAGACCCTCGAGCTCACCGGCAATGTCCGCGGCCTCGGTGAGTCCGAACATATCGAGCGATCCAGCCAATTTGTGTGCTTCTCGCTGCGCTTCGTTGCTCTGATGTTCCTCACGTTGTGGCGTGGGCTCCGGGAGCAGCGCTTGATCAATCACAGCCAGGCGCTCATGGATCATGTCCCGGGCCGCCACCAGCAAACTAGCGATTGCGGGGTCAAGCGGAGGAGTGGGCTCTCCCATACTTTTTCGACCTTCGATGTCTAGATGCATGATCTGGGTCTTTCATCAGGCGCAGACGAAGCCCCGCTACGATAGCCGTCTCGCATCAAGGTCTCGTTTGACCTAGCATATGCCCGCAAAGCTAACGCTGTCGTCCGCCCGTTGCTCTATTAGCAGGTCTTCAGATGATGCAGCCCGCGCTCATACATTTGTATGAGACGCAAGCTACACACACCAATGAGCGTACTAATGGATCAAGCCGAGCTTGGTGGCCATTGCCACGGCCTCGAGACGGCTATGCGCATCGAGCTTTGCGAGTATGGCACTCACGTGGGTTCGAATCGTGGCCAAGCCAACACCGAGCTGCTCACACATCGAGCGCGTATCGAAGCCGTCCGCCATCAGGTTCAGCACTTCAAGCTCGCGCGTACTGAGTCGCTCCAGGTAGCGATCCTTTTCAGCATCTCGTTGACGTCGTCCGCGCAATGCAACCATGAGGCGCGTCATGGTCACTGAGGGAATTAAGATCTCCCCCGCGGCCGCCTGGTGAATGGCCTCGCCAACTTCGCGGATGCCGGTGCTTTTGAGCAGAAACCCGCTCACCCCAGCTTCAAGCGCTGCAAGTAGCGCCTCATCGGAGTCGTCCCGAGTCAACATGACGATCGGCGTACCCGGCAGCTCCTTGGACAACGCCGCCGAGGCCGCCGCACCAGTCATGTCGGGAAGATGGTGATCCATCAGAATCACATCCGGGTGCTCGCGACTTGCTAGCTCGATTCCATCTTTCCCTGTATGGGCTACACCGACGATGGAGATGGCTTCATCGGCCTCCCAGAGCTGGCGGAGCGCGTCTGCAAGTACAACGTCGTCGTCCACGATAGCTATCCGTGTACGACGGCTATTCGTCATTTGGCGACTGTCTCACGAAGTCTCTGTCCTGCGATGCGCTCGGAGCTAGCGTCACTCGCCTGTGGCTCTTGAATCGGCAATGTGACATGGAATGTAGAACCGCGTCCTGGCTCACTCTCCGCCCATGCCCAGCCACCGTGGAGCTCAGCGATTTGCCGCACAATTGGCAGGCCCAGTCCGATCCCTTTGATGCCGCGATGTCGCCCAGATTCAACGCGAGCGTAGCGTTCAAATATCGCCTCTTGCGATTCCGGCGGGATACCGAGCCCTTCGTCAGTGACCCATAGATGTAGATGGTCGCCTTCCTCTTTAGCGCCAATGGAGATCACCCCACCGTCTGGCGAATACTTGATGGCGTTACTGATGAGGTTAGCCAGGATCTGGGCCAGCTTATCGGGATCAACTAGGATCGACCCAGTGGATGGCTCTATGGAAGTCTGAAAAGTGTGGCCGCTGATGCTTGGCCCGGCCTGTTCAACCACATCACTGACGATCATCTCCAGATTAACCGCGCCCAGATGCAGATCGACCCTGCCGAACTCGAGTCGGTCGAGATCCAGCAGGTCATCTAACAGCCGCCCCAGTCGTTGAGCCTCGGAGCAGATGATACTGGCGTATTCGAGCACGTCCGAGGAGTCAAGCCGATCGTCGCGGATCATCTCGCTGAAACCTCGAATAGTGCCGAGCGGAGTACGGACTTCGTGAGACATGACCGAGAGAAATTCGCTCTTAGCGTCATTCAGCTCGGCAAGCTGCTCGTTCCTCAGGCGTAAGGCGGCTTCGCTGGCGACTAAGGCGGCGGCGCCTCGTTGATCGGTGACGTCCTGCATGATGGCCATGCCCGCGACATCACCTTCCTGGTCGATCGGAAGGACGTGCATGTTGTAGATGCGATCGGCGTATTCCAGATCGAAAGACGCCTGATTGCCGCCAAGCGCCTCACGAAAGCGTGGAGCTAATATAGCAACGATTTCGGGTGGAAACACTTCCCAGACCGACTTGCCCTCCACCGACTTCCCGGAAAGTCCAAGCTCTGGGAGTCCCTGGCCATCGGCGATCACCTGCTGCAGGTCTGAACCGAAGAGCAGCACGATGCCGTTCGGGAAATTGCTCACGACGGCGCGGTATCGCTGCTCACTTTGCTCCAGGCTCGTGCGAACGTTCCGACGCTCAAGGCCCAATATAGCCAAACAAAACAGGGGTACACCGACTCCCAGAAGAAAGAGCTGCAGCTCGAACACGCTGGCATCAACGTCGAGCCCAACGAAGGGACCAAAACCGTTGACCACACCAGCGATTGCCAGCGCCGTGACCAGGGACAGGGCCAGAGACAGGCCCAGAGGGCCGAACCTCACCGCGGCCCAAATGAGCAACGGTACCTGCAGATACAGCAGCGCCGCAGTCGTGGTTGGACCCTCGATGCGGTTGCCGAACACCAGTGATCCCACGATGAGTATGGCCAGGAGTAGTGAGGCGGCCTCAATTACCCGTCGGCGCGAGCTCCGCCTGAACGCCGCGATAGCTCCCTGAGCGATGAGCAGGATCGTTGGCGCAAGCACCAGGCTCGCCAGCACGTCCCCGAGAAACCAACCCTCAAACGCCGGCCAGAAAGCGTTGCCCGCAACTGCCCTCGACGTTGCGCCCCACATAGCACCAATGACGGACCCAATTGCGACGCAGATGACGTACAACGCCCACCTCGCGCAATTGCATGAACCGCGGCGGCAGCGAAACGAATTGTCGGAGGAGAAGCGCTGCCGCGAGCGGCTCGAGAACATTCGCGACGTTGCTCACGAGGGCATACCAGCCGGGAAGGCCCGAACAGACCATCGGAAGGCTCGATGTCAATATCCATCCAGTAGCATGACCAGGTAGTACGTAGCAAGAAAGATGCACCAATGCCGGATTGGAGTCACCAGGAGCACGCACAGGATGACAGCCTGCGGTGGAAAGAATGGGTAAGGAAGCCCATTCGAGGCGGGCTAAAGCGCATAGGCGGCATAAAATCCGCGGCTTAGTCTGTAGGCGATCGAGGCGAACAGCCCAACGAGTAGCCAGAACCACGGCTTCGCTAGGCCATGTAGATACTCAGGTAACCGCCATCCGGACTGGGGCGCGATCGAATCGCGCTGCCTACTAATTTCGATCATCAAGGCCACCCGGGCTTGATCACTCTGGACAAGCCCCTCAAATATTTGGCGGCACGTTTTCGAGAACGTCGACGATTCTCATGATCGCCGTTTAAGGAAATGCGGCCCAGGCTGCCAGACCTAAGATCGCCCCGTATTTAGCTCCATACACTTGTTGAAGAGACGTCCCGCAACGTTGAGTCGTTGTAGGGGCCTTCCTGACGTCTCACTCATCCTACTGCGCCTGGCAAATAGACTTCCATTATTAAGTAGACGAGTAACGCGATATAGACGTGCGGATAAACCGACAGGGCCGCGGCGCCCAAAGTCATGTTTAGTTTGGCCCAGACAGGCTGACGGCATATGTGTGGAATTGCACATTCGGCATGCCAGATGTCACTTCGAAGCAGGTCTTCGAGCTTGGACTGCAATCGTGGTGGTCTGGTGACTGAACCAGAGCCGAATCCGCGGCCTGAACGCTCCTAGTCATTTCATGACGGTGAGTAAGGCTGAGTGGACGTGCGTGAAAAGATGGAGGGCTAATGGTCACCTGCATCACGCGCATCGCGGCCCAGCAAGTCTGACGTTTGCTGACGCGGAACGGCGATCTGCCGGAGCCTGTCCGCGCCACACTTAAACGGGGCCGCCATCGAACGAATGGCTGCTGACCCAGGTGTTGAATCGAGCCAAAGCGAGGCGATCGGGTGGCTTCAAGCGACATCACGGCTCGCTGGGGCTCTGCGGCCGAGGCCACCACTCCTGCTCGGATCTCAGCAAAAGCTGACTCTGTGACTTTCCAAGCTTGCCATTTCAATGTCAGACCGACGAGGCCATTACGATCAACAGTACGGCGATACATCGACGCGGCGTACGTCGTCACCCATGGTGAAATTTCCGTCTACGTCGCGCCGCTCGCCTGGTTCGGACCGGATCATGGCCTCGCGGGATCGGGAATCATCCCAAACGTTTGAGCGATGAACAGCTACATCCTCAATGCGGCGACGATCGAGCCAATTCCTCCGAGGATCGCCATGAAGCCAAGCAGGAACGGTAAGGCGACCACGCCGGCAAGAGGATTGAAGAGCAGGGCAAGGCCAAACAACACGCTCAGACCACCCAGAATGCCCACTCCCCAGCTCTTGCTCGAAATTCCCTGAATCACCCCTGCGATCCCCAAGCCCATGCCCAGCATTCCGACCACGGCGATGAGGATAGTCGGGACGAGCACCGTCGACCAGAGTGGGTGCTGGACGATCAAAATTCCAGCCATGATACCGAGCATGCCACCGAGGAGCTTCCAACCCCAGCTCGTTCGGTCAAGAAAAATGCTAACGATTGAGAAGATTCCGGCCACGAGCCAATAGAGTCCGAGGCACTGAATAACCACAACTGAGGTCTCGCCCGGCGCAGTTAACATGAGGGCGCCGAGGATGAGAGCGGCAATTCCCCCAAGCATCGGCAACCAGCGGGGTGTCTGCGTTTGAGCAGGTAATGTCGTAGCGGCCATGATTCTCTCCTTTCCTTATATGACCTTTTCCGGGCAGTCTAGCTTCGCTGGCGACTGCATACGGGGTAACAACTGACACCTACCCCGGAGTGCCATGCCGCACATTGCGATGGTCGCATCGAGTCTCGCTTTTTTACCGGCTTCTCTTGTCCACCGCGGCTTTCTGGGATCCCGCAACCCCTTGAGCGGCGAGCCCTCGCAAAACGCTGGCGCAGATGTTCCAGCGCCGATGACAGGACCTCGATCCCTGGGCGCGGTCTCATCGGTCCCTGGTCTATCGTGGTCGAGCATCTTCATCACCTGGGTGTGCGTCTTCCCGACGGCAGGCCTCACCTGGTGAACACCGCTCGTGTCGTGGCCGAGCTTCTGGGACGCCGCATCGAACCACTAACCGATGGCATCCAAATATCGTGTCGAGATGCCTAGTCCTCAGGCGTCGATGTGTCTGAATTCGCATTGACGACGCTGGGAGCTTCCATTGGGCCTGGGGGCGGGTGAGAGCTGATTGCGATCAACGAGACCCAATTCGATTGCTCGAACCGCCGCCTCGGTTCGGCTAGCGACGCCAAACTTCCTGAAAATTCGCCCAAGATAGTTTCGCACCGTACCGGCACTCAGATGCAGCTCGTCGCCAATCTGCTGATTGGTGGACCCGCGAACGAGCTCACGAATGATCGAAAGCTCACGTCCGCTGAAATTCGATGGAGCGCTGGCAGTGTCTTGCGACTGCTGATCGATAAGCTGGCCGATCAAATCGTGCAGTCGCTGCTCCCGTTCCAGAAGCTCACGAAGCAAGCCTTCTTGCATTTCGGTCCGCTTCCTCTCGGGCAATCGGCGCACTCCCGGGGCCCAACTTTTCGAACTGGGCGCGCAGTCGGACCATGATTTAGACTCGATTCGTTACCCGGACGATATGACTCCGGTACGGCGGATGCAGATGACAGATGACACGCGGGACGCATGCCAGAGAACACATCGGAGCAATTCGTCTGCAGATACCAAGGCCGCGGACGCGTAGGAGGACAGGTCCTGACGGATGCCTATACAGGCCTAAAACGCTTCTCCATCGCAAACTCGGGGATGGGAGCGAGGTAGTCAAAGCTATCGAGGCGGTCGAGGCCCGGACAGAATCAGCGGCGGAAGGAAACGCTTAAGGAGGAGATCGCCGCGAGCAAGCTTGACCAGGATGGAGGAGATCGTTGCGCTGCGAGCTCTGGACAACCTGGAAACAGCATCCTGAAGGCAGTCAAATTGTCCAACAGGCCACCGGCGGCTACATCGCACAGGCCGAAGGTGGAAGCACGGCCAATGTTCAGGTGGATTCCCCGAGGAGTTGACCAGGCAAACTCGACCGGTCACATCCTGAACATCGCAGAGCAGGATGGTGACGCCTCCGGTGGCGAAGTTAGCCAGGTCGGCCACTGTCGCCTGTCCCTCCGGGCTGCTCATCGCGCCCTGGAAGGCCTCAAGATCGTCGAAATCTAACTCGGCCACGAGGTGATACGGTGACTCGCCCTCCACTGCCTGGGGGGCAGCGCTGATCGTGTAGCGGCGCAGCCCCGGTATCCTGCGGGCCTTGGGGATGTGGGTTTCTTGGTAATAGCGGTCGAAGGCCGTCGGATCCGACGGCCGACCGTAGAGGGCAAGCGCGCGCACCATGGTCGCCTCCTCCGCACGTGTGAGAGCTAGTCTACATCACGCCCCGACCGCGCCCGTCGCGATTCGTGAAGACCCTGCTATCGCTCCGAGCTGATCCAGAGCCTTGCCGGTGAATCAACCCTTCCGCATCCTGCCATGTCCCGGGGCCACCGGCGGCACCGGACTGGGGCGCGGAGCAACGCCCGCGATAGACCGGTGCTACCCGGTAGCGGCGCAGAATTCGTCGAGCACGCGGCCCCGCTCGCTTTGCTGCCTCGCTGATAGCAGCGGCCGCTGCATACTCCCGCACGCTCGTTCGCCGCACCGATCCGACCTCCCGTTCGAGAAGAATCGTTTTGATGCAACGATCTTTCATTTCGAGAGGAAACTTGTGATGCAATTCGTGTTGTTGACAGTCAGCCGACAATTGGCACACTGCCACGCAAGTTCGACTTACCGGTGCGAATGACGGGAGCACAGCTGAGGAGGGCCAGGCGGTTCGTCGGGCGACATCAGCCGGTCCAGTAAGCCCCGTGGGTGTTCGAGAGGATCGTCGCATGAGATCCAAGCCCTCGCCTCTTCTGGCGCTGGTCGGCGCGGTCATCCTTGTCATGGTCGCCTGTACGCCGGCGCCGACCAGTGCCCCAAAGCCGGAGACCGCGGCGGCCAAGTCAGATGCAGCCCCCGCGAAACCCAGTAGCGTCCAGCCACAGGGCAAAGACGGAGCCGGCCTCGACCGCCGCTGCTCGACGGACTCGCAGCGGGCGCTGGCCGACGCACGGGCCAGGTACTACGAGGCGGCCAGAGTCGAGGGGAAGCCGGTGATGTATGGGAACACCCTCTTTGGCAGCGCGAATCGATCCTTCTTCGACAGTTTGGGGCCCATTTTCCATTGGAGCCGGATGAGTTGACCTGGGTCTACGTGATCGACCCTGAAACGTGCGCCGCACCCGCCGCACTACGACGTGACGAAGCTCGGATACCATAGCAAGTCAGAGAGACCGATGACGCTCCCGCTTAAATGGCACTAGCCTCAACATTCGCCCAGCGACACGTATCCAAATTGTCTATGGAGCAAGTCTTCCTTCGCAGCTGTTCTAGCGAAGAATCTTACCCATCGGTGTTTTTCTAATCCGGCGGGGAGGATTTTCGCCGTGTTCAGGATGACACCGACACCACTGAAGATCTTCTGCGAGCCGTCGGACTCACTCTTGCGAGATCCTAGTCCGACAGGGGAACCGTTTCTCGCTGCGGGCCTCCTTGCTGTGCCTCCCAGTGCTTTATCTGGGCGTTGACACCGTTCTCGAATTCGGCTTTGGAGATGCCGTCGGGTAGTTTGGTGAACAGCCCCAGGCGGTGAAGGTCCGCGGCGAACTCGGACTGTGTGTCAGTCAGTAGCATTGTCGGGCCAAATTTGCCGCCGCCTACGACCTCGCCTTTGAGCGCCTCGGGGATGTAGCTCGGAACGTCCTTGCGGACGCTGCGATGCTGGTCCAGCCTGCCGGGAACATCCTGACCTTCCTTGCTGAGGAACCAGTTCGTGAACACCAGCGCGGCGTTCGGATGCGGTGCTGCCTTGAGTATGCCGAGCGTCAGCGGATTGCCCACCAGCAGCGTGTCCGGAAAGGCCAGGATCTTGAGCGGCGAACCCGCCTTGGAGAGCTGCGCCAGGTTGCCGGCGTTAACGCCTAGGCCGATCGCCACCTCACCGCGGCCGGTTGCCGCGCCCTGGTCATTGGCCGGGGAAGAGCAGCATGTTCTGACTGTTGTAGTACAGCCAGATGTCATCGAGGCTCCAGTTGCTGGTCACGTAGCCGTGTTGCACGAAGCGCGCGGCCAGGTCGCCGGTGATCTTGGGGTCCACGTAGGCCATCTTGCCCTTGTACTTCGCGTCCACCGCAAGCTCGTGGTAGCTCATTGGATAGTCCGCGACTGGCAGCAGGCTGGTGTTGACAATGATGTGGCCGTCGTATTGGCTGGTGGGTCGGTAAATTGGGATATCGCCGTCCGGGCTCATCGCCAGCGGCTGGATTCGCCAACAGAGGCCGGCTCTTTGAGCACCGGGAGCGGCTTGTCCTTGATGACCTGGAAGAGGTTCTCGCCCTTGAGCTGACGCACGAACTGCGAGCCGCCGCCGAACACGTCCGCGGACGGCTGGCCGGCCTGCGTCTCAGTTTTGAGGCGCTGCGCAAGAGGCGCGCCGCTGGCCCCGCCGACGATGTCCAGCGTGATGCCGGTGGCCTTGTTGAACTGATCGGCGAATGCCGCGCTCTCGGACGCCTGTACCAGGTTCCCGTAAATCAGAACAGTGCCTTCGCGCTTGCCAGCCTCAACGATCTTCTGCCACTGAGGGACCGTGGTGGTTCCGCGGATTTGCTCGCGGGGCATAGACGGCGCGTAGCTGCAACAGAGTCGTAAGTAGAAAGATCGTGAATTGCGAGAGAAAAGACTTGCTGATGCCGGGACCTCCTCGCGACTGCTCACGCGATCTCTGAGTTCAGCAGATCGGCTAACGCTGCGAGAATTGCCTCGCGCTGCGCGGGTATCAGATCCGCCTGCTGGATGACAGCCAGGTTGGCTTCGTGCCCAGGTGTGTGCTGGGCGCTGGCGGCTTCACGCTCCGCCAGGCCCACTCGACCCCAGATCATCCGATCCGCGCCGATCTGCTGAGCAGCCCGGGTAAGTCTCCGGCGGCACATTGGCGATGGAGTAATAGATGTTGCGGTGCCGCAGCCCCGACATGAGCGCCGCCTCCACGTGCCGCAGGAAGCGTCGCCCATGTGGGCGACGATGATCGGTACGTCCGAATACTCCAGCGCCACTTCATCCAGGTGAATCGGATCGCGATATCTGAGCGGCACAGGGACATACGTAGACGTGCTGCCCTCCCCGCCATGGCGAGTGAGGCGAAGCGTACCCGCATCGTAGACGGTGCGAATGTAGACTGGGACCTTGAATGGCCGACACAGGTCCATGATCGGCCGAGCTTGAGGTACAGCTCCTCGGGTGGCACGGGGTCGAAGCGCTCCAGCGTAGCTCTCCCACCCCCAGGAACCCCATCTCATCGAGCTCACGCATGAGTAGCTCCACAGCCTTCGCAGTCATCGCCGCGTTACCCACCCGCGGCTGGTAATGACCGTAGCCAGCGAAGCCCAGCAGACGATCTGGATATTGCTTGACCGCCGCGCCGAGTTTGTCATTGGTGACCTGGATACCGCCGCACATCGCAAGAGATTTACTGACGCGAAGCGGTCCATCGCCTGGATCAGCTCGTTCACATACCAATCACGTGGCCCATTTGGTGAGCCTTGGCCAGGATTCGGCAACGGATCCATCGTCGGTGGGGAGATTGAATCGGCTTCGTCAGGCCGATACTGATCGATGTCCATCATGCCGATGGGTGCGTCTGAACGTCGAGAATGAACACGTTACCCGACTCTTCCGTCGCTGACCACTTCGTCATCCTGAGCATAGTGAAGGCTCATTCCCGCCAGACCCAGAGACGCCGATGCGAAGACCCTTCGCTGTGTACAGGATGACAATTCATAACGGCCCACTCACTCCTGGAGTGTGATGACGTCCTGTTGTGGGCCACCGTTCTTCGATTCCCAATCCTGAATGAACCGATTTACTGAGCTCTCGAACTCCTCGCGGCTCTGCCGTCCGGGAGCTTCTGGAATAAGCCGGCCGCATGGAGACTGCTGCCAAGCTCGGATTGGGCGGGCGTGAGGGCTGAGATGCCGCCCTTCTTGCCGCCGCCTATGACATCGCCTCGTAGAGGCTCAGGGATATAGCTCTGCACGTCCGTCGCAAACCTCGCGTCTGCTGGAGACGGCTTACTGTGTCCTGCCCATCTTTCGAGAGGTACCAGTTGATGAATACGAGAGCGGCATTTGGGTGTTGGCCACCTTTCAGGACGCCCATGGTGTTGGGATCACCAAAGAGTGGGGTATCGGGGAACGACATCACCTTGATCGGGGCTCCGGCCTTCACGAGCTGCGCCAGCGTGCCCGTATTTGGCGGGATGCCGATCGCCGCCTCGCCGCGCGCCGCACGGCGCCCGGATCGCTCGGGCCAGGGAAGAGAAACATGGACTGGTTGTTGTAGAGCGACCAGAAATCACGCAGCGGCCAGATGTTGCCGACGTAGCCATAGACCACATAACGGGCAGCCGCCTCGCCGGTAATCTTAGGGTCAACGTACACGATCTTGCCCTTGTATTTCGGATCGATAGAGAGCTCGTGGTAGCTCTTTGGGTAATCGGCCTCGGGTAGCAGATTCGTGTTGACGACGATGTGGCCCTCGTACTGGCCGCTGGTGCGAAAGATCTGTATGTCGCCGTCCGCGCTCATGGCTAGTGGATGGAGTCGCCAGACGGTGGCCGGCTCCTTGAAAATCGGCAGCGGCTGATCCTTGATCGGCGTGAAGAACCCTTCGCGCTTGACCTGGTGAACGAAGATCGACCCACCGCTGAAGATGTCCGCCGTGGGCTGGCCGGCCTGCACCTCGGTGCGAATGCGCTGGGCAAGGGGCGCGCCGCTGGCCGCCTCGACGACGTCGATGGTGACGCCGGTGGCTTTCTTGAACTCCTCGGCGATGGCGGTACCTTCGGCGCCCTGGAGAACGCTGCCATAGACAAGCACGGAGCCTTCACGCTTGGCCGCTTCAACGATTTGTTGCCAGGCGGGATCCTCACTGGATGCGCTCGAAGAAGGATTGGCAGACGAGGATGATTGGGCTGGGGCGCAGGCGGGCAACGCCAGCGTGGCCATCATCGCGACTAACCACCACATTCGCTTCATAGCGGCCTGCTCTCGTCCGCGTGGCACGCCAAACGTTCAGCCAATAGCCAGCGGGGTGCTCTTCCGAACGAGTGACTGCCCGACAGTCTAGCGCTAGGCGCGGTCTCGTTCAAACATATCCGCCATACAAAATTTTGGGCTTGGAAAATGCCAGATTACGCAGATTGACGCGGATGTGTCGTGGTGAACGCGGACAGTGCCGAGACGAATCCTTATTTTCTATCTGTATGAATCGGTGAATAAAGTGCGGATCGGTCATCTTGCGGCTTCCGCTGAGCTGGAGCACAATGGCAAACGGCTCGTGTCCAGAAGGGGGCCTCACATGTTTGTCAATCGCGATGGAGCTCGATTGTATTGTCGAGTGGAAGGCCACGGTGAGCCGCGCTCGTGTTCGTTCACGGTGGCGGCGTGGATCATTCCACCTGGGATGAGCACATGGAGCACTTCGCTCGGCACCACCGCGTAGTTGCGATGGATCTGCGTGGGCACGGTCAATCGGATCCGGCCGAGGCGTATACTCAGGAGTTGCTGCGCGATGACCTCGCAGCGATCATTGACGAGTTGGAGCTGGCTCCGGCTGTCATCATCGGAGCTTCACGCGGAGGCGGCATTGCCAATAGGGTGGCGGTGGATTGCCCGGGGCGCGTGAAGGCCTTGGTCTTTGTGGACTACGGAGCGGCTCAAGGTAAGTCACCTGAGAGCTCATCTTGGAAGTCCACGCCTCAGGATTCTGTCCAGCAGTTCGCCACGCTGGCGATGGATTGGCGGGAAGCCGGCGCGCGAAGGTTGGTGGACTCATGGTTTCCTGAGCCAGAGGTTCCCGAGTCGCTCAAGGAGCGGTTGGCTGGGCTGTGTATGAAGACGGACCCCGCTGTCGTGAGTGATATGCGCGTACGTGAGGCGGAGGAGCCAGATCGGGAAGAGTACCTGGAGCGGATCAGCGTGCCGACATTGATACTTCAGAGCGGGAGCGGTCGGCACCAGGGTCGTGAGCAGGGCAAGTTCATCCATGAGCGGGTAAAAGGCTCACAGCTCTTCTACTTCGAAGGCCGAGGGCATGGATTCTTCATGAGTGCGCCCGAAGAGTTTTGGAGACGAGTGGAGGATTTCCTGGCGACGCTGAACTAGGCGCACGTGGCTCCGCCGCTTAATACGAGCTCGGCAGCCGTGGAGCGGAGTCCCTAGCGCCGGTACGGACTCACTCCACATACGATCACTGGCGGGCAGGGCGCCGGCTCCACGGCTGCCTGTGTTAGGGGATCGACCGTTCTAGCGCTGGCGTCAGCGCCGCCATCTCCTCGAGCACGTCGACGCGCTGCTCGACCAGAATGCGCGCTTTCCGACGGGTCTCGCGAGCGTACTCGGGATCGATCTCGCAGACCAGGATGTCCTCCTGATCGTCGAGTATCGTGACGTTCTTGGCCTCGGGGATCGGCCAGCAAGCTCTGGCCGCCCGGACCAGCCACACCGGGCAGGTGCGCGGCGCACGCTGCCAGTACCCAGATGGAGTTGAGACGTGCCATACCGCGGCCTGCTGAGGCCAAGACTCTGCTGCGCCTCCGAAGCCTGTCCCCCAGGTGTGGCTGGGATGCACAAGGACGTCCGCACCCTCGAGCGCCGGGATGCGCGCGGTCTTCAGGAATTGACGCTCGAAGCAGATGTTGACGCCGAATCGGGCGTCGTCGGCATCCCAGACGGGGCTCGGAAGGTTACCCGGTGAGAAGAGATACTGCTCGTTGGCTCGACGATTGGGCAAGAAGCGCTTGCGATAGTGAGCGACGACGTCGCTCGATGGATCGATGGTGAAGACAGCGTTGAAATAGGCGTCGCCGCCCACGACGTCGTGCTCGAAGAGTGGGACGCACAGCCAGACACCGAGCTCGCGGTTAGTCTGGGACATCCGCGTGATCGTTGGCCCATCCACTGTTTCAGCGACATGAAGAGGCTCGGGCTCGAGGGGCTCGGTGACGGAGCCGCAAGCAAAAAACTCCGGGAATGCCAGCAGCCGAGCGCCTTGATGGGCAGCCTGGCGCGCAAGGTCGATCGCTCGGCTGACGTTGTACTCAACATCGCCGAATCGCGAGGCAGTCTGGATGGCGGCGATTTTCATGGGAGCTCCCTTTCGCGTAGAGCTTGGACTAGAGAATCCGCACCCGCAGCGTCTGCGTGCTATCACGCTGCACGGCCCGCGACTCAGCTGCCGATGGCCGCGTGAATGTAGCGAAAGCCGCGCGGTGGCCCGCACCAGCACGGCCGGATTGGTACTCTGCCCGCGCGAGCGCTCGCGGGTCTTGCTCATGCTAGCTACCTCGCGTTGGATTACCCCGCAACGGGAGGCCGCTACTTCACCAATCGCGCGTACATCTCCGGCCGCCGATCGCGGAAGAAGCCCCACTGTTGTTGCGCTACGTAGGATTCGGCTGGATCGAACTCGGTCACCAGCACCTCGTCATCGGTGTCGCTTGCCTCAGCCACGATCTGCCCTTGCGGATTGACCAGGATGCTGTGACCAGTCCATTCGCCGAACTGATGCGCGTCTTCGTCTTCGCCAACACGATTGACGCCGGCGACCCAACAGCCGTTGTTGTGCGCCGCGGCTTGAAGCTCGAAGACCCAGGAGGATTCGCGCGTGCCGCGGGTCGTGGTGGGCACGCAGATGAGCTGGGCGCCGTTGAGCGCTAGCGCCCGGAAATGCTCGGGGAAATGCCGGTCGAAGCAAATGATGACGCCGATATTGATCCCAAGCGGCGTTGGAAATACCGGAAAGCCCAGATCGCCCGGCTGGAAGTAGTACTTTTCGAACCCGGTGGGTGTCCTCCGGTGCGGCGAATGAGCGGGATGCTGCTCTTCCGATACTTGCCGATCAGCTCGCCATCAGGCCCGATGACGGCGGCCGAGTTGTAGAACTCACTACCGCCAACCGACTCGAACAGCGGGACTACTAGCACTAGCCCGCGCTCACGAGCCACGGCTGAGAAGTGCTCGGTGGTGGGCCCTGGGATCGGCTCGGCCCACTTGAAGTAACGGTCGTTCTCTTCGAAGCAGAAGTAGATCGTGTTGGAGAGCTCGTGCAGACAGACGATCTGCGCGCCCTGATTGGACGCCTGGCAGACCAGATCGGTCGCGCGAGAGATGTTCGCGTCCTTATCCTGGCGACCCGCGAACTGAACCATGCCGATTTTCATGAGCCACCCTCCTAGGCGCGGCAAGGCACGGTGCTATCCGGCGTAGCGTTTCAGGCGCTGTACATATGGAGTGCCGTGCGGCTTGAACGCACCCACTATACTGCGATTCTTGGCGCCAGAGTATGCTGTTGCGTTATACGCCGCGGACGAATTCCGGAAGGGGGAAGGCATATGGAACGCGATCTCGTCGGATACGGAAAAGAGACACCGCGTGTGGAGTGGCCGGATGGTGCGCGGATCGCCATTTCGATGGTCGTGAACTATGAGGAGGGCTCGGAGCGCACGCCGCTGTATGGCGACGACTCGCACGAGACGGCAGGCGAGATCGCGTCCAGCAAGCCACGTGAGGCGCGCAGCCTGCAGACCGAGACACAGTGGGAATACGGCGGCCGGGCCGGTGTCTGGCGACTCCTCAGGATCCTCAAAAAGTACGACGTCAAGGGCACGTTCTACGTGTGCGCTCTGGCGCTGGAGCACAACCCGCCGCTGGGGCCCGAGATCGTGGCCCAGGGTCACGACGTTAACGGCCACGGCTACCGCTGGATCGAGCAGTGGCACCTGAGCAAGGAAGACGAGCAGGAAAGCATTCACAAGGCTGTAGTCTCCATCGAGAAGACCACCGGGCAAGCGACCCTACGGCTGGTTCACCAAGTCAGGTCCCAGTCTGAACACGCGCGACATCCTCGAAGCAGAGGGCTTCTTGTACGACTGCGACGGCATCAACGACGATCTGCCCTATTGGAGCACCGCCAACGGCAAGCCGTTCCTGGTGGTGCCGTATGCGTTCGACAGCAACGATGGAAAATACTGGCGCAACGGTTGGGGCAACGCTGGGCATTTCTTCGAGTACCTTAAGGACACCTTTGACATGCTCTACGAGGAGGGCGCCACGCATCCCAAGATGATGTCCGTGGGCCTGCACTCGCGCGTCTCTGGCCATCCTGGGCGGGCCGTGGCCGTCGCGAAATTCCTCGAGTACGCCAGGAGCAAGCCCAAAGTCTGGTTCGCCGGCCGAGACGATATCGCTAAGTGGTGGCGGGAGAACTACCCACCGGCCTAGGGCAGTTTTTCATATCGACGGCTTCGTGTTTCAGCTTCAATCAGTCTCACGAGCTTTCTCTGTCATCGGGAAGGCATTGAAGGATCTGACCGACATCTCCCGATCCGGCAGGGAACCATGGATCGACCAACGGGTCGATGCGGAGATGTCCGGTCAGATCCTTCACGCATTCAGGATGACAGACTACTGATCGAATGACCGGACTCCTGATCTGAGGCAGTGCTCCAGGGTCACCAAATTGGAGGTTAGAACTCATGCGCATCATGTTCCTGAGCGTCACCCCCGCGTGACCCTAAACACGAAGAATCGGACGCCCGCGTGGAGGAGTTGCTCAATGGCTACGCTTCGCCCGGCACGACCGTCGAGTTGTGCCTGGCCGGACGATCACCCGGGCTCGCGCGTTGGTGTGACCATGGGCGCGCAGAGCGTCCGCACCGGGCTGCATGACGCCATGCAGACCTCCGCGCTGGTGCGCAAGATCGTCTGGGCGGAAGAGAACGGCTACGACGCCGTCATCCAGAGCAACACATTCGATCCGGGAGTGGAGGCCGGTCGCCTGGCCGTGCGAATTCCGGTCATCGGCCTGCTGCGCACGACACTGCACGTGGCCACCACGTTGGCCGACCGCATAGGCATCACCGTGCCGCTCGAAGGGCACCTGCCATACACGCGGCGCATTCTGCGCTCCTACGGCATGCAGGATTTCGTCACCGACGTCCGCGTCATCGGCATGTACGGCGAGGGTCTGGCAGCGAAGAAAAGCGAGCTGCTGCGTCATACGGTCGAGGTGATGCGCGGCCTGGTAGACGACACCGGGCGGAGTGCGTGATCCCATTGGGTGGAGCACTGTTCCCATATATCGTCTCGCCCGCGGAGCTAGAGCAAGAGGTGGGTGTGCCGGTCCTGAATACCAAGTCGATCGGCATTCGGTTCGCCGAAATGTGCGTCCAGTTTGGCATGACGCACAGTCACCGTACGTATCCAAGCCAGAGGCTCAGCTACGACAACTTTACGGAGCTCGCTTATTCGCCAAGCAATTGACGTTCAATTTCCGTGATGAACGAACATGACGAGTCCAGTTACCGAAATGGATCTGGACACCCTGACCTGCTGGCGACTCACATTTCGAGCCGTTCCGACACCGAATGCAGCCGACACGCTGCGTGCTCCGGATCCTGACAAATCTCTGGTTGACAGTCAGACCGGCATGCGTCAAGCTGACCCGCAATCTCGATTACCGGTTCGAATGTGGGGAGCACGATACTCGGGGTGGGCCAAGCGGTTCGTCGGCCATGCCAGCCGGTCCGGGACGCCCCGCGGGCGTTCCAGGAAGGATCATCAAATGAGAAGCAAGCCCCTCCCTCTTGTGGCGCTGGGCGTCGCGGTCGTCGTTTCACTAGCCGCCTGTTCACCGCCGGCCGCGCCGCCTCCGACCGCCGCGCCCAAGCCGCCCGCGGCGGCGCCAACCAGTCCCCCCAAGACCGAAGCGGCGCCGGCTAAGCCTAACGCGGCGCCCGCAAAGCCCGAGAGCGCCTCGGCCCCGCCGAAGAGCGAGGGCGCCGGGACGGACTCTCAGCAGGCACTGGCTGACGCCAGTGCTAAGTACTACGAGGCGGCCAGGCAAGAGGGAAAGCTGGTCTTCTACGGCGTAAACCTGACGCCCCCGCTGTTGGACCCGATCAAGGAGGTCTTCGGCAAGAAATTCCCGGGAATCACCATCGAAGGTGAGGAGCAAATCGGCAGTATCACACGCGAGAAGATCACAGCCGAGCAGACATCAAAGAACTACGTGGCGGATATCGCGTTCACCGGCTTCACTACGACGCGGGACTTGATCGACCTCGGTTTTGTGGTGCCGTACGAGTCGCCACAGGTGCCGGCCCTCATCCCGCAGTTCGTGTTGCCTGGCGGCCTGGTGAACCCGCGCAATGCGAGTCTGGTCAGCATCGCAGTCAATACCAACCTGGTCCCGCCGAACCAGGAGCCGAAGGCGTGGAAGGACGTGCTTGACCCGAAGTGGAAGGGCAAGATCGCCAATCAGGATCCGCGCCAACCCGGTCGGGGGGAAGCATCATCTCCGGGATGGCGATGGTGTACGGCTTCGAGTGGCTGGACAAGCTGAAGCAGCAGGATCCCTTCTTTGGACCATCACCGGGCCCGCTGTGGAACGGCCTGGTCCGCGGCGAGTACGCCATGCTCCTCTCGGCATCCCACGTGGACGCCGTGGTACAGCGCAAAGCGGGGGCACCCATCAAGTTCCTGAGACTGGAGGATGGCGCGGCCTGGACGTACTCCAGCATGCTGAACATCAAGAACCAGCCGCACCCTAACGCCTCTCGGCTGTTCATGGAGTGGATGCTGTCTGAGGAAGGCCAGCTCGTGATCTCGGCCCAGGGCTTTGGGGCAATCCGCAAAGGCATCAAGGCGGTGGAGCCCGAGGCAAACATGGAAGGCATGGTGTTCCTGCCGCGCGACACCACGCCCGAGGCCGACGCGCTAATCGGTACCGACAAAGAGCGCGTACAACGCTGGGAGGAGGTCTTCTTCAAGTAGAACCTGATGCGAGGGCAATGCTAGACAGGGACATGGCGGGAGGACCCCACGGTGCGCGTTCGCACACAAGCTGTTTTCTCTGTCACGCTCGCTGCAAAAGTTTCGGTCGTACCCCTTCAGGCTCAGGGGTAAGTGTTCAGACTTGAGGGGATGAGATTGTGACACGACCGTGAGGTGGTGGGCATCACGGCGGTGTCACGGGGCGGTACGGTGCGGGCATGGAGCCGTATGAAGCCCTCGACCGTGACCAGTTGCTGGCATTGGTGCGGGCCCAAGCCGCTTCCCTCGCCGAGCTGACGGCAACGCTGAAGCGCCTCGAAGCCCGCATCAAGGAGTTCGAGCGCCGTCAGGAGAAGGGCGGGCCGCGCGGCATGCCCGGGCTTGAAACCGACGCCCGCCCGGGGCAACCCGCCACGAGCGAAGCCGCGCACCGAGGGCTTCGCCCGTCTCCGCGCACTGCTGCCCACCCAGACGGTCGATCATGCACTCGACCGGTGTCCCGATTGCGGCACCACGCTGGGTGGTGGCTCGGTCAAACGCACCCGCGAAGTCATCGAGCTGGCTCCGATGCCCGTCCAGATCATCGCCCATCAGTTCATCGAGCGCGTCTGCCCACTCTGTCGCACGCGCCGTGACTCCGTCGGTGGATCTGGGGGATCAGGTGGTGGGCCAGCAGCGGCTGGGCCTCGACCTGGTCAGTCGCATCGTGACCCTGCGCGAGGTGGGCCGCCTGCCGGTCCGCACCATCCAGTGGTATCTCGGAGACGTTCCACGATCTCCATCTCAGTGTCGGGACGATCACCAGCCATCAGTCAGCGCGTGGCCCGGGCGGCGGCGGACGAGGTGACCGCGATCCGCGATCAGATCCGCGCCAGTCCGGCCGTGTATGCGGACGAGACCGGTTGGCGCACCGATGGCCGCAATGGCTACATCTGGACGTTCAGCACGCCGCAAGCACGCTACTTCCTCCATGGCCGCCGCACCAAGGACATGGTCGATAGCGCGCTGGGGTCGGATTTCGACGGAGTGCTGCTGAGCGACTTCTACGCCGCGTATACCCACTACCCGGGACTCAAGCAGCGCTGTTGGGCGCATCTGTTGCGGGAGATCCATGATCTGCGCCAGGTATTCCCGGACGATGCGGCGCTCGGCACCTGGGCCGCGGCGGTGCACGCACTGTTCGTGGACGCCCGCGATACGGTGTATCCGACGGCGGAGCGACGCGCTCTGGCTGCTGCGGACGCTACCGGCAGCGTCTGCTCGAGCTCGTCCGACCCGTCGCGGCGGACCCCGAGGCGCCGGCGCGGCAGCTGAGCGCCCGCATGGAGCGCTTCATCGGGGATCTGTTTATCTTCGTGACGGAGCCGGGCGTGGCGCCGACGAATAATCTGGCGGAGCGCAGCCTGCGGCCGCTGGTGACGCGGCGGAAGATCAGTGGCGGGAGCCGGTCCGCGGCCGGGCCCGAGGCGACGATGGTCCTGGCGAGTCTCTTCGGCACCTGGCTGCTCCAGGACGAGAACCCGTACACCGCCTGCCGTGACCTCCTCAGCCATGCCTAAATCCCTCCGACTCTGAACAGATACCTTCAGGGCGATTCGTTGACAGTCAGGTCGGAATGCGGCAAGCTGGCCTGCAAGGTCGACTGCCGGTGCGCAAGCGGGAATCACGCCGCTCGGGGTAGGCCAGGCGGTTTGTCGTCCGAAGCCAGCCGGTCCAGGAAACCCAGTGGGTGTTCGAGAAAGGATCGTCGAATGAGATGCAAGCCCTCGCGTCTTCTGGCGCCAGTCGGCGCCCTCGCTCTTACTCTGGCTGCCTGTACGCCGCCAGTCGCGCCAGCTCCTACCGCGGCGCCCAAGCCACCCGCGGCGGCGGTCACCAGCGCCCCCAAGGCCGAGAGCGCGCCGACCAAGCCTGACGCCGCCGTCCCTCCGACCCTTGCCAGTGCTCCTGCTGCCAAGCCGACCATGGTGGCGGCCCAGGCTGAGCCGACGGCCGCCACCGCGGCGACCGATTCACAGCGGGCGCTGGCCGACGCGCGCGCCAAGTACTACGAGGCCGCGAAAACCGAGGGCCGGCTGGTGATGTACGGGAACAACCTCGGGCCGGCGCTCATGGACCCAATCAAGGAGGCCTTCGGCAAGACCTTTCCGGGTATCCAGATCCACGTTGAGGAGCAGACCGGGGCCATTACCCGCGAGAAGATTATTGCGGAGCAGCTCGCCAAGAGCTACGTGGTGGACATCGCCACCACCGGATTCTCCACTACACGCGACCTGATCGAGGCTGGCATGGTGGTGCCTTACGAGTCGCCACAGACGCCGGCCCTCATCCCGCAGTTCGTGCATCCCGCCGGATTGGTCACGCCACGGCATGCGAGCCTGGTCAGCATTGCCATCAACACCAACCTGGTCCCGCCGGACCAGGAGCCCAAGGTCTGGAACGACATACTCGACCCTAAATGGAAGGGCAAGCTGTCCAACCAGGATCCGCGCCAGCCTGGTGGGGGTGGCAGCACCATCTCCGGGATGGCGATGGTGTATGGATTCGAATGGCTGGAGAAGCTCAAGCAGCAGGACGTGTTCTTTGCACCGTCACCGGGCCCGCTGTGGAACGGGCTGATCCGCGGCGAGCAAGCCATGTACCTCTCAGCCAACCAGGCAGAAGCAGTTGTGCATCGCAAGTCGGGCGCGCCTGTCAAGTATCTGACGATGCAGGACGGCGCGGCCTGGACCTACTCCAGCCTGTTGAACATCATCAACCAACCGCATCCCAACGCCTCGAAATTGTTCATCGAATGGGTGCTGTCGGAGGAGGGCCAGATGATCATGTCAGAGCAGGGTTACGGCGCGGTCCGCAAGGGCATCAAGGCGGTACACCCCGAGGCAGACATGAACGGCGTGGTGTTCCTGCCACGGGACAGTACCCCGGAAGCGGACGCGCTGATCGGTACCGACCAGGAGCGCTCGGTTCGCTGGGATCAGATATTCTTCAAATAGACCGCGATGCACCACACCCTCGGGCGCCCAATACGGTTAGTAAGGCGCTGAGGGGCCGTGGCACCTGACCGGTGGCCCGTTCTGGGCAGCACTGGGGCTTGTCCTCTGTGCCTCGAGCGTCACCAGCCAAGGATCTCGGGAGCGCTCACCGCGAATGCCTCAGTCCGAGATCCGGGCACAGGGGACAAGCCCCAGTGCTACGCTTGGCATCCCTTTGCTTTTGAACACCTACGTCCGCGGACCTTCTCCCAGGGACTAGTGGTTGCGCATCACGCTGTGACAGGGTTTTGTGGCTCGATCACCGGATCTCTGAACCGCAGCAGCTCCGGTGCCAGCGGCAGGCTCAGGATCGCCGCCACCGTAACCAGCGCAGCGCCCACGCCAACGGCGTTGGCGGTCCCAATGGACGCACCGAAAGCGCCGACGATGAGCGCGCCGAGCGGTGCGAAGCCCTGCATGACGATGGTGTTAAAGCTCATCACTCGGCCACGGATGTGATTGGGCGAGGAAAGCTGGATCATGGTGGAGGTCATCGTGCTGAAGACCGTGAAGGACAGGCCGGTCACCAGGAGCAGCGCCAGCGATAATGGAAAGCTTCGGCTGATGGCGAATCCTACGAGCGCGGCGCTGAACACCACCATGGCCAGGAAGTGCATCAAACCCTTGCGACGCACATCGCCAGCCATTGCGATTCCGAATGCGGCCAACACACTGCCTGCTCCGGGCGCAGACAGCAAGAGGCCTAACCCGGTCGGCCCAACGTCGAGCACATCGCCGGCGAAAATTGGCAGGAGCTGCTGATAGGACCGCCCAAAGATGTTG
Organism: uncultured Chloroflexia bacterium; assembly: GCA_963765765.1. Taxonomy (GTDB): domain Bacteria; phylum Chloroflexota; class UBA6077; order UBA6077; family JACCZL01; genus CAVXYC01. The sequence goes on from CAVXYC010000014.1 coordinate 358,842, forward strand.
GCGGCCGCGGCGAGCAGCAGCAGCGCGAGCACGAGACGCGTCGCGCGAATGAACCGGAGGCCCTCTCTAAAATCGTAGAAGACGCCTCGGGATTCGGAACGCGGCGGGCGCTCCGGTACGTTCCGAATCAGCATGAGCGCTACGACCACGGTCAGAAACCCGAGCGTGTTGGCGAAGAACGCGCCGGCGACGCCGATGGCTGCCATGGCGGCCCCCGCCAGGGCCGGCCCAATGAGCGCGGATCCCTGCCAGGCTGAGCCGTGTAGTGCGATGGCGTTCGTCAGGTCTTCCCGCTCTACCAGATCTGGGAGGATCGCTTCCCTCGCCGGCTGTTCGAACGCCGTAGATGTGCCCGCCAGGAATGCGAACGCTACGAGGATCCACACGTTGACGGCGTCCAGAGCAACCATGATTGCAAGCGCCAGTGAGAGCATCACATTGAAGGACTGCGTTGACCGGAGAATCAAGAGCCGCGACGCCCGATCGGCGATCACGCCACCCACTGTCGTGAGCCCGAGGATGGGAACGGAGCGAGCCACGCCGACCAGCCCCAGGTCCACCGCCGAGCCAGTAAGGTTGTAGATGAGCCAGCCCTGGGCCACGATCTGCATCCACGATGTGGCGTTGGAGATGATCGTACCGCCCCAGAGGAGCGCGAAATTGCGATTTCGCAACGCCGAGAAGCTTCGCTGGCGGGGCGCCCGATCGGACGTTTTTGGCTCCCTATCACTCCGCGCCTTGCCCGGAGGAGTCCATGTACCAACAAGTCTAGCCCGGCTAGGAATCCAGCGGGGGTGTGGAGTCGGAACCCGACGTTTCGTTCGCCTTGAGCTAGTTGAGTGGATCCTGGCATCAGCGGTTTGAGAGCACCCTCATCTCGCGCTGTAATCCTGAGATGCGACATGCAACACGGCGCACCAACACTGCATGAACAAAAGAGAGCTGTCCCCAATCCTCCGAGTGGCCGTAGAGCGGGGACTCCGTGCCCACTCTACGGGCCAGCGGATGGGAACGGCTCACGCCCTATCAGCCCGGGGATCTCGTGTCTATCAGAAGGAACTCGAGGGTAGTCCGAGCGCACACATCCGGGTCGGTGACAGCCGCATGAAATGAATCGCCAGGGACCACGACGAGCCGTGAGCCCGGGATCTGCTCCTGCCATGCGCTCCTCTGCTATTATTAGCCTAATGGGTAACGATTCGTTCAGGGCGGTCGCCCATCCGATTCGGCGCGGGATTGTGGAGCGGCTCGCCCGGGGTCCGGCCACGGTGGGCGTCGCGACGCGCGGCTTCGGGGTATCGAAGCCGACGATCTCAAAGCACCTGAAGGTCCTTGAAAACTCGGGCGTGGTCGTCCGCACCGTCGAGGGTCGAACGCACCGGCTCAACCTCAAGCCCGAAGCGCTCTCGGACGCCGCTGATTGGTTCAACCGCCAGCGGGCCCTGTGGGAGCGTATGTTCGACGCCGTCGATGAACTGCTCAGCGATGGGAAGAGGGAAGGATGACCGATTCCGCGCCGCATGATCCGACCGCGATCCAAATTGAGCGCACCTTCCGTGCGCCTGCTCAAGCCGTCTTCGAGGCATGGACGAACGCCGAAATGCTGCGGCGCTGGTACGCGCCGGAGGCGGACTGGGACGCGCCCGTCGCCGAGCTTGACCTGCGAATCGGCGGCAAGGTCCGGGTCGTGATGCGCAGCCCGGCCGGCGAGGAGTTCGGCGGCTCTGGCGAGTACCTCGAGATCAATCCTCTGACACGGCTGGTGTTCACCTGGACGTGGGATCGACCCGACCTCGGCGGGGCCACCCAGCTCGTCGAGGTCGAGTTCACCGACAACGGAGATGGGACGACCACGGTCATCATGACTAACCGCGGACTGCTTGACGATCAATCCAAAGAGTCCCACCGCGCGGGCTGGGAGGGCTCCTTCGACAACCTCGACCGGGTACTGGTGCGATGAGCACCCGGTGGGCGGGCGCAACGGTCCCCGGAGCGCCACGCCGCGGCTGCCGCAGCCGAATGGATTCGCCATGAAGGCCTGGCTCGCGCGAGCGGCCGCGAACACTGTCCTACGGGGCGAGCACCCGCGCAATTGGCTAGCCCGCTGGAGCCGATGGTTCCCGAGGGCGCCGACGGTCGATGAATCGCACTTCCAGGACGCCGACGAGCCCTACCCCGGACACTGGCGCGAGTTCCCCCGCGCCTGGTCGGCGCTCGAGCCCGCCGACCCCGACGTCAGGGATACCCTGGCGACCGCGATCGACGAGCTGCCGCATCCCTGGCGCGTCGTGGTGATCGCGCGGGACATCCACAGGCACAGCGCCGCGGAGGTCAGCGAGCAGCTGGGGATCACGCCGGAGCAGCAACGCGCGATGCTGAACCGCGCCCGAGCCACGTTGCGCGAGCGGCTCGCCGAGCGATTCGCCCGCCGGGACGACCGATGAGCGTCGCGCCCGCCGCCTCGGCCGTCTCCGCAGCCCCGCGCACCCTCGCGCGCCGGCTGCTGCCCTTGCAGGTAGCGGTGGGGCTGCAGGGGATGCTCCTCTGGGTGCCCGTCGAGAAGCTGTTCATGACCCAGATCGGATTCGACCCCGGCTCAGTCGGCGTCATGGCCGCCGCGTACGCCGCCGTCGTGCCGCTGCTCGAGGTGCCGTCCGGCATCCTCGCCGACCGGTGGAGTCGTGCCCGGGTGATGGTCTGCGCCAGCATTGCCCTGAGCGCGAGCTCGCTGGTCGGCGGCCTGAGCACGAACGTCCCGATGTACGTGGCGGCGGCGCTGCTCCTCGGCGTCTTCTTCGCGCTCAACTCGGGCACGATCGACAGCATCGTCTACGACGTCGTGCTGGAGGAGACCGGCTCGAGCGACGGCTACGAGGCCTGGATCGGCCGGGTCCGCATGGTCGAGAGCGGCGCGCTCGTCGCGAGCGCCCTCGCGGGCGGCGTCCTCGCCGGCTGGACGTCCGCTCAGCTCACCTACTTCGTGTCAGTGCCGTTCGTCGCCCTGGCGATCGTGGCGTTCCTGCGCTTCGACGAGCCACGCCTGCACCGCTCCGCCGAACCGGTCGCGCTGCGCGCGCACGTCGCCCTGACCTTCCGGACGCTGACTCGCCAGTCAGATGTGCGCCGAGTCGTGTTGCTCGCCGCGCTCGTGGCGGTGCTCTCGCAGGCCGTCTTCGAGTTCGGGCCGCTCTGGCTCGTCGCGCTCGACGCGCCGGCCGCGCTGTACGGGCCCTACTGGGCCGCGCTCGTCTCGACGCTTGGCGTCGGCGGCTACATCATGAGCAAGCTCGATCTCGATCGCCGCACGGCCGTGTTCGCGCTTGCACTCCTCGGGCCCGCGGCCGGGCTCGCTCTGGTCCAGACCGGTTCGCTCGCCGTGGTGATCGGCGGCCAGGTGGTGCTCGCCCTGTCGTCGGCGGTAATCGGCATCCGCGCCGGGCGGTTGCTCCACGACGGCGTGCCGTCGGCCGTCAGGGCCGGGGTCGCCTCCGGCGTCGGAACCTTCTCCTGGATGCTCTTCCTGCCGTTCTCGCTCGTCCTCGGATGGTTCGCCCGCGAGCACGGCGTCCAACCGTCGGGGTGGTTTCTGGTTGCCGCGGCGTCACTCGTCGGAGCCCTGCTCATCGCCTCCGCCGTCCGCCGCCCCGCCCCTCTCGGGGCAGCGCCGGGCGAGCGCGCGCCGGCGCCTGAAGAGCTGGCCTGCAAGGAGCTGGTCGAGCTCGTTACCGACTACCTGGACGGGGTGCTCCCACGCGACCTCCGAGACGAGCTCCGGAGACACCTTTCCGGTTGCGACGGCTGCACCGAGTACGTCCGCCAGATTAGCGCCACAGTGCGTGCCCTCCAAGCAGCCGACCTCCAGCTCGCACCCCGAGCCGGGGTCACCGTCGCCACCGGTCCGCACGGCGATAACCCCCAATCCACGGCTCAATCCGCATCTGTCCCGGACGACTGACGCCTGCGGCGCCTTAGGTGGATTGAGATTGCGCGAGCAGGGCCTCCGCCCGTAGAGAAGCGGTGAGGGCCAATTCAGGCGGCTTTCAGGAAGGGCTTCAGGCCGCCCGCGAATCGCCGCTGCGCTCGAAAGCGGTAGAGCAGGACGAGCTGCCAGCGACGGGGTACGTCGTCGGCGCACGGACGATCCGCCGCACCTCGCACGGCGTGGGCTGGCGCTGGAAGCGTCCGACCATCCCTTTGTCTATGTCTCGAAGTGCTCTGCACGAGCGCCGTATAGCCAGCACCAAGTGCAAGACATCGCGGAAACAGCGCAGGCAGCTAGTCGCCGCTCATCCCGCTGGGGAGATTCGCGACCGCGCCGGTGATCGCCGACGCCTGAAGGAACTCGAGGGTAGTCCGAGCGCACACGTCCGCGTCCGTTATAGCCGCATGAAATGAATCGCCAGGGATCACCACGAGCCGTGAGTCGGAAATTTGCTCCTGCCACGCCCGCGTCTCCTGGACGCTGGCCAGACTACTGCCCTCGGTGGTGATCACCAGGGTTGGACAGGTAATGCGTGGCACGTCGTCGGTGATGTCAGCCATGTTCACGCCCGCGTGAAAGCCGATCGACGTCTCCACCGACGTTCGGCACATGAAGTCGGTCCACCACTCCTTGGCCTCGGGCGGAAACGTGCTGCCCAGCCGGCTGCCCATGCTGGAGCTTGCCCATTCACGCATCGATTGCTCGCCGTTGGTCTGGAGATCGTGCAGCCGAGTGCGCAATGACTCCTGATCGTTGCGTGTTGGGGGCGGCGAGCCAACGACGGTGAGCGTCTTGACCCTGTCTGGTCGGCGCGCGGCAAACGCCCGGGCAATAGTGCCACCAATCTTCGCTCCTACGAGATGGAATTGTTCCACTTTCAGCGAGTCCATCAGCCGCACAAAATCATCAATGACCAGATCCAGGCTCCAGACGAAGGAGCGCGGCATCGGTGTTGAGGCGCCGAACCCCCGCATGTCGGGGCGGACGGTGCGGAAGTGACGTGCAAGATGGGGAACCCAGCCGAACCAGGCCAGGCCGCTCTCGCAGTTTCCATGGAGCAGAAGAACAGTCTCGCGTGCAGTCCACGGATCCGTGAAATCGTCCTGCTCGTAGTGCATCACGTAGCCGGGCGCGAGCTGAAAATCAGACATGGAACTGCCCCTTTGTCAGTTGCTGTGGCCGTCAATAACCCTGGGATCTGATTGACTGGCCCGGGTCGTAGTGTGGAATTCATTGCGCCATCTCCTCCGAAATCCCCAGTCTGGCGATCGCGAGAGGACGGCGGAATGAATTCCGCACTACGAGCCTCCGCTTACTCCTTCACTGCGTCGCACCGCCGCATCAGAGCTCTGGATGCCGCTCCGTCCACTGCGTCACCTGCTCGTATGCATGGGCAACGCGGTAGATCCGCGCCTCGGTGACCAACTATATCCTCGGCAGCAGCTCGTAGCCCCCTCCGCCTCGCGGTCCACGGAACCTCGTGCGGCGCCAAATTCCCCAGACGCCGCCGGAGAACCACTTAGTGGGCCTTCTTTAAACCCGCCACGTGTCAAATCTGCCGCTGCGATCCTCATCTGGACGGCCCATCCTGCTAAACGGCGTCGACCAAAAGCAGGTCGTGACGGCGAGTAGCATTGTCCGATCCGTCAGGCCTGCTCGATAACCTCTCGCAGCTTCGCCGCGAACGCGTCCGGCTGGCCCGTCTGGCCGTACTCGCCGCCGAGGAAGCCGCCGTGATGGCTCGGGAAAATGACCGGCTCTGTGCCGAGCCGCTCTGCGGCCGCAACGGCTGCGCGATAGGTTAGCTGGTCCTCCGACTCTGCCCCCGCCGCGATCACGACGCGCGTCGGCGCCGCGCGGATAGCGTCCCATTCGGGCTGATACTCAGGCTCGGCATCCGGGTCCGGACTGAGAAGCGGATCGTCGCGGGTACCGTCATCGCCGGTCGGCAGTCCGAACATGGCCGGATTGGGAGCGGGCTGACTGGCCCAGTCGTCGGGGAACGTGCCCGTGTGGCTCGTCATCGCGATAAAGTGGGCCATGCCGGCTCCGAAGCCGTCGCGCATGTAGGTTTGGTGGACTGCGCGGAACGCGGCCCGGGCCGCGTTCCTGTCCGGCAGTATGTCGACGAGTGGCGGCTCGTGCGCTACGAGCACCCGCACGTCCTTCGGGAACTTCGAGACGAGCGCGAGCGCGTTCACTGCGCCGCCGCTGCTGGCGAACAGGTCGACGGGCAGGCCCCCAAGAACCTGGATGAGTCGATGCAGATCATCGGCGTGGACAGCGGGCGTCGCGAGGCTCGCGGCGTCGGTCTTAACGCTGCGGTCGCATCCCCGCGGGTCGTAAGTGACAATGGTGCGGTCAGGAAAGTGGCCGGCAAGCGTGCCGAAGCCGGCGGCGCCCATCGGTGAGCCGATCAGCAACAGACTTGGTTCCTTGCTCTCGCTATTGCGCCGGACATCGTAGGCCAGCGTGGCACCTGCCACGTCCAGAGTCCGGGTCGTCGTCGCGGTCATGATGTCCCTCCTTGGATAGCTAGGGCTTTGAACAGCCCGGCAGTAAAGTTCCTCATTGGAATTTCTCCGTCTGGCTGGCTTGTGAGAATTCCATCTGTGAATTGCCGCATGCCCTACGTTCTCTCCATGGCAGTCGTCCCTCCTCTTCCGCCATAGAGGCTGCTGCTCTTCATTCTCCTCAATGCGACAGTTTCTGGTTCCCCATGGTGTAGACGAAGGTGTTCGGTCCAGATCGACAGAGACCAGTAAGGACAAGGAGTAAATTCTTGACGGCGTCCTGGATCCAGTTAACTACCGCCGCACCACTAGCTCCTGATGTGGAGCCAACGCTGCATCATCCCAGCGGACGGCCGCTATGAGTGGGAAGCAATTCCTGGCGAGAAAAGGAAACCGCCGATTCACATCACGCTCAACAAGGGTTGGATATTGAGCAAAGCGGACCTACGTTTGGGACTTGGTCACACTGATAGAGGCTCACTAAGGAATCGCTAGCATGACCCAGAAAGACGGGGCGTCGAAAAGTCAGCCACATAGCGGCACGGGCTACAGCGGCGGAAGACGACATACAGGACGGGGAGCACGATCGACTCGCGGCGACCTGCCCGTGGTGGGGCGGTTTCTCTTAAGAGAGTTCCTTCGGACAGAGGTGAAGTTCTTTACTTCCTTCTATTAGTCGAACGCTATAAGTCGAACCCACGGGTGGCCGATCGACATCCATATCGACTTGCATCCACGGAATCCGCTGCCGGCAGACGGGCTGGCATTGGGTAGCGGAACAGATGTCGTCCTGCCAATTCGGATGAGGGGTGAACAGTCCGGATGGGCAGGCGAAGCTGGTGACGCGGGATACCCTGGCCAGTTGATCTGCTGACGGATCAAGGGAGCCGGGTCTGCTCACAGAATCGGGGGCACCAGACGAACAGACTCCTATTCGAACCGACTGGCCGGCGGGTGGGGGCCGCATCGTCCCTAACCTTTCGCTCGGACCGCTGTCGTGCGCGACGAAGTGCGAATTGACGCGAGCCGGGTTCGCCCGTACGCGACGTATGCGGCAATCATCCCAACCACCAGCGGAATGAGCGCCAGAGCGGCGTCCATGGTGAGCAGACTGGTCATCGGTGCGCCGATCATGATGATCGCGAGCCCCCTAGCGGAGTCAGCCCCGGATAGATCCGCGTGAGTCCCGGCACAATCAGCCCGATTGCGCTAAGCCGGCAGCGAGTTGAAAATCAGACATGGAACCTGCCCCTCTGGCGATTGCTATCGCGATCAATATCGCCCGACGACTCGTGTCCTGTCCCAGAAGGTTCTATTAATATCCCTGGAGTTAATCGCTACCTCCGAGGACGCAGCATGCCCTCCAACTGGGAGAAGACCGCCGACGACATCCTCGCGAACATCCAGCGGTTTTGTCTACAACATCTGGGACAGGACAGTTGACCAGCAAACCTGCCGCGGCCCAGCACCTGCGCGACCTTGCGCTGCTGCGCCGCGTTCGTGATCGGATCGACCGGGAGTACGCGCAGCCGCTGGACGTTGAAGCGCTCGCCCGCGGCGTAAACATGTCGGCCGGGCACCTCAGCCGCCAGTTCCGGCTCGCCTACGGCGAGTCGCCGTACTCCTATCTGATGACACGGCGCATCGAGCGCGCGATGGCTCTGCTGCGTCGTGGCGACCTCAGCGTCACCGAGGTCTGCTTCGAGGTCGGCTGCTCGTCGCTGGGCACCTTCAGCACGCGCTTCACCGAGCTGGTCGGCGTGCCGCCCAGCACGTATCGGGAGCAGACAGATCGCGCGACGGCGGGGATGCCGCCGTGCGTGGTGAAACAGGTGGCCAGACCGATCAGGAATCGAGAAGCGCGGGTCACGAGCCACACCTAGAATGACGGCATGAACATCACGATTCACGGAGCATGACCGTCATGAACATCACCATTCACGCTTCCTTCCTTCCGCACGATGATCCAGACGCCTCCCTGGCGTTCTATCGCGACACCCTTGGGTTCGAGGTCCGCAACGATGTCGGAAACGGCAAGATGCGCTGGATCACGGTCGGCCCCGCCGACCAGCCCGACACGTCCATCGTCCTGGCGCCGCCTACCGCCGACCCCGGCACCACCGACGACGAGCGTCGCACCATCGCCGAGATGATGGCCAAGGGCACCTACGCCATGCTTCTCCTGGCCACCAGAGACCTCGACGGCGCCTTCGAGCGGTTGCAGGCCAGCGATGCCGAGGTCGTCCAGGAGCCGACCGAGCAGCCGTACGGCGTTCGCGACTGCGCCGTCCGCGATCCCGCCGGCAACCTGGTCCGCATCCAGGAGCTGCGCTGAGCCATGGAAGCGTCCCTCCGCAACCCAGCCCTCGTCACCGCCAGGACCACCAGAGGCGCGGCTATCGGCTATTGGATCGCCACCGCGCTCTTCTCCTTACAGATAACGTTCACTGCCTATGCGCAGCTGACTCTACCGCAGGTGGCGGAAGCGTTCACCCATCTCGGGTTTCCCGACTACTTCCGGGTGGAGCTCTCGTGGGCAAAATTCATCGGTGTGGCGCTACTGCTTGCGCCGGTCCCGGCGCGGCTCAAGGAATGGGTCTACGCGGGCTTCGCCATCGTTCTTGGCTCCGCGCTCATCGCCCATCTCGCGGTGGGCGATGGCCCAGAGGCGTGGGGCTGGGCGGCGGCCACCGGCGTGCTCTGGGCGCTCTCGTACTACTTCTGGCGCCGTCTGCAGGTCGCGCAACTTGAGTCGGAGTAAATCATGATGGAGAACGTGCCCCAATGAGCGACGACGCCTCGGAGAAGATCACGAAGAGAATTCAGGAGCTTGGGGACTGGAGAGGCGAAGCACTCACCCGGGTCCGCCAGCTCATTCACGACGCAGACCCCGAGATCGAGGAGGAGTGGAAATGGGAGAAGGCTACTTCCCCCGGAACTCCGGTCTGGTCTCATGATGGCGACATCTGCACCGGGGAGTCGTACAAGGAGGTCGTGAAGCTCACCTTCTTCCGAGGCGCTTCCCTCGAGTGACCCCAGCAAGCTGTTCAACTCCAGTCTCGAGGGGAAGACGCGCCGAGCCATCGACATTCACGAAGGCGAGGAGCTCAATGAGGCCGACTTCAAGGCCTTGATCCGGTCCGCGGTGGCCGCCAATTCCGAGGCTCAGGCCTCACGCACATCTCGAAAAAGCAAACCGGCATGACCACGACGACGGACACGAAGTCGCCGGCGCTACACGCTGCAGACAGCCACGATTTGATCCGCGTACACGGCGCGCGGATGAACAACCTCAAGGACGTCAGCATCGAGATTCCTAAGCGCCGGCTGACGGTGTTTACCGGCGTCTCCGGCTCGGGCAAGAGCTCGCTGGTGTTCGGCACGATCGCCGCGGAGTCGCAACGGCTGATCAACGAGACCTACAGCGCCTTCGTGCAGGGCTTCATGCCGACGCTGGCGCGGCCGGAGGTCGACGTCCTCGACGGTCTGACGACCGCGATCATCGTCGACCAGGAGCGCATGGGCGCCAACCCCCGCTCCACGGTCGGCACCGCCACCGACGCCAACGCGATGCTGCGCATCCTCTTCAGCCGGCTCGGTCAGCCCCACATCGGCCCACCCAACGCGTACTCCTTTAACGTCCCCTCGGTGCGGGCGAGTGGTGCCATCACGGTCGAGCGCGGCGCCGGCAAGACGAAGACCGAGAAGGCCACCTTCAACCGTCTCGGCGGCATGTGTCCGCGCTGCGAGGGCCGGGGCTCGGTCACCGACTTCGACCTGACCCAGATGTACGACGACAGCAAGTCGCTCAATGAGGGTGCGCTCACGATCCCGGGCTACAGCATGGACGGCTGGTATGGCCGCATCTTCAGCGGCTGCGGCTTCTTCGACCCGGACAAGCCGATCCGCGAGTTCACGAAGAAAGAGCTGCAGGACCTGCTCTACAAGGAGCCGACCAAGATCAAGGTCGACGGCATCAACCTGACGTACGAGGGCCTGATCCCGAAAATCCAGAAGTCGATGCTGTCCAAGGACGTGGAGGCGATGCAGCCGCACATCCGCGCCTTCGTGGAGCGGGTGATCACCTTCATGACCTGTCCTGAGTGCGACGGCACACGGCTCGCCGAGCCGGCCCGCACGTCGAAGATCGAGGGGATCAACATCGCCGACGCCTGCGCCATGCAGATCAGCGACCTCGCGGAGTGGGTGCGTCACCTCTCCGAGCCGTCGGTGGCGCCGCTGCTAGCGGCGCTGGGGGAGACCCTCGACTCATTCAACGAGATCGGGCTCGGCTACCTCAGCCTCGACCGCCCGTCCGGCACGCTCTCGGGTGGCGAGGCGCAGCGCGTCAAGATGATCCGCCACCTCGGGTCGTCGCTCACCGACGTGACCTACGTGTTCGACGAGCCGACGATCGGCCTGCACCCGCACGACGTCCAGCGGATGAACGACCTGCTGCTGCAGCTCCGCGACAAGGGCAATACGGTGCTCGTGGTGGAGCACGATCCGGAGACGATCGCGATCGCCGACCACGTCGTCGACCTGGCCCCGGCGCGGGTACCGCGGGTGGCGAGGTGGTGTTCGAGGGCACGGTCGAGGGTCTGCGGACCAGTGGCACGCTCACCGGGCGGCACCTGGGCGACCGCGCGTCCCTGAAGTCATCGGTGCGTGCGCCATCGGGCGTGCTGGAGGTGCGCGGCGCCAGCATCCACAACCTGGAGAACGTGGACGTCGACATCCCGCTCGGCGTGCTGGTGGTGGTCACCGGCGTGGCCGGGTCGGGGAAGAGCTCGCTGATCCACGGCTCGATATCGGGCCGGGAGGGAGTGGTCACGGTCGACCAGGGCGCCATCAAGGGCTCGCGGCGGAGCAACCCGGCGACGTCACCGGAGTGCTCGACCCGATCCGCACGGCGTTCGCGAAGGCCAACGGCGTGAAGCCGGCGCTGTTCAGCGCCAACTCAGAGGGCGCCTGCCCGACGTGCAACGGCAACGGGGTCATTTACACCGAGCTCGGGTTCATGGAGACGATGGCCACGCCATGTGAGGACTGCGGCGGCAAGCGGTTCCAGGCGGCGGTGCTGGACTACCGGCTCGGCGGGCTCAACATCGCCGAAGTGCTCGACCTGCCCGTCGAAGCCGCGGTCACCTTCTTCGGCGACGGCGAAGCGCGTACGCCGGCCGCGCACGCGATCCTGAAGCGCATGAGCGACGTGGGTCTGGGCTACCTGCGGCTTGGTCAGCCGCTCACCACGCTGTCCGGCGGCGAGCGGCAGCGGCTCAAGCTGGCCACGCACATGGCCGAGAAGGGCGGCGTCTACATCCTCGACGAGCCGACCGCCGGCCTGCACCTCGCCGACGTGGAGCAGCTGCTCGGCCTGCTCGACCGGCTCATCGACACGGGCAAGTCGGTCATCGTCATCGAGCACCACCAGGCAGTCATGGCGCACGCCGACTGGATCATCGACCTCGGCCCCGGCGCCGGCCACGACGGCGGCCGGATCGTCTTCGAGGGCACACCCGCCGACCTCGTCGCCGCCCGCTCCACCCTCACCGGCGAGCACCTCGCGGCCTACGTCGGCGCCTGACCCTGCCGGAGCAGCTGACCTGAGGCCATGAAGGGTAGTTGGTGTCAATCGGCTTTCAGCAGGCTACCGTCAGGCATCAGCCGAGCCGGCTCCCGATGCCGCCTGACAGTGTCGGCTGCATGCCGTGTTAGGCCCTCAGTATCGATTTCACTTGTTCGCGCAAGCCCGGTATCCGATTCCGTACGACATCCCACACCAACTCGAAATCGACGCCAAAGTAGTCGTGGATCAGCCGGTCACGCATTCCTGCCATCGCCCGCCACTCCACTTCCGGATGCGCGGCCCGAAACTCCTCGGGGACCTTCTTCGCGGCCTCGCCGATCACCTCGAGACTTCGAACGAATGCACGCCGCAAGGTTTCATCGGCGACGAACGCCTCGAATTCCAGGTTGCTCGAACGACCGGCCAAGTACTCGGCTTCCGCCAGGATGTGTTTCAGATAGTCATGCGGCTCGAAGGACATCCTGTGCTTCCGCTAAGATGCGCGGCCCGATGAAGGGCGAAAGAGCCTCCGTCGTCACAAGTTCCACGTGGCGCCCGAGGCCGAGCTTCGAGGAGTTCAGAGACCGCCAAGAACCTGGCATAGGATTTCCCGCCTGGCCTGAACTGCACCAGCAGATCGACATCGCTATCGACCCTGGGTTCCCCCCGCAGGACCGAACCGAACAGCGCCAGTCGTGCAACACCGAGCGCCCGCAGCTCGCTCGCGCACGCCATTATGCGCTCGGTGGCTTGCTCGCGGTTCAGGACTGGCTCTGGCATGGTAACAGGGTATCCGTAATGCTCGTCGTGTTCCAGTCGGTTGGTCCAGAGGCCCAACGACCGGCGCTGACCCACGGACGCTATGAACGAGCGGCCGTCGGGTGCAGCGCCCTCGGCCGCGCACGGCCGGATCGTCTTCGAGGGCACACCCGCCGACCTCGTCGCCGTCCGGTCCGACCCTCACCGGCGCAGCACCTCGCGGCGTTCGTCGGATCCTGACCTGCTCGAATCAGTTGGTCTGCTGCCGCGAAGGAGAGCTATGTCAGTCGGTTTTGCAGAGGCCTATCGTCCAACTCCCAGCATGGTCTTGGAGCTCGTCATGCGGGATCGCTCGCGTGCCGCGCTTACGCCGACGCCAGGTGCCGCAACTTGTCCGGATTGCGCACGACATACAGCGCTCTAACGACATCGTCCTCAATCTCGAACACGGCGGTCTGCACCGGTCCCTCGGGTCCGTCCACGATGACACCGGGCAGGCCGTTGATGGTTGCAAACCGCACAGTGAAGTCGTCGCGCCACCACGCACCTGGGCGTTTGCGCGTGGCGTCAACCAGGAATCGCGCCACGCGATCAGCTCCGTCGATCACGGTCTGCGCGGCCTTCACCTTGCCGCCGCCGTCCGTCACGACGTGCACATCGCTTGCGAGCAGCTGCATCAGTGCATTGAGATCGCCCGACTGGGTTGCCGCTGCGAATGCAGAAATGAGCTGCGCATGTTTGGAGTCGATCTCCCCCGAGCGCGCCGGGGGTGCAGTGACGCCACGTGGTCGTCGTGCGCGCACGTGCGTCCGCGCACGCGCGGCTAGCTGCCGACACGCCGCCTCGCTCCGCTCCAGTGCCGAAGCCACTTCGCTGAACGAGAAATCGAACACGTCGTGCAGCAGGAAGGCGGCCCGCTCGAGCGGCGACAGCCGGTCGAGCGTCAAGAGAAGCGCGATCGACAGATCCTCAGCCAGCTCCGTGCGGCTGTCGGGCGCGAGCGCTGTCGTGTCAACAACCGGCTCCGGCAGCCAGGGACCGACGTACTCCTCGTGCCGTGCACGCGCCGAGGTCAGCATATCGAGACAGATTCGCGTCATCGCGGTCATCAGAAACGCTCTCGGGTCCGACACTTTGTCGCGGTCGGCCCCATGCCAGCGCAGGTACGTCTCCTGCACCGCGTCCTCGGCGTCAGCCATCGACCCCAGCATGCGGTATGCGAGACCGAGCAGGCGCCTGCGGTACGGCTCAAAGCTCGCGGCCGGATTCGACATTGCGCTCGTGGAGCTCACGTCATGCGACCCGGCTCTAACGCGATGCGGCGGGAGCGGGCCGTAGCGAGTCCGCCGAGGACCGCCGCGATCAGCCCCAACACCAGGGCCGCGGCGCCACCAACTACTCCGTTGCCGGTGCCGGGACCACCGTCGGCGGTGGCCAGAACCAGCACGCCGCTGACGACGGCGATGAGCCCCGCCACCAGAGCCACGATAGCTCCGAGTCGCCCGGAGGCGGTGCCGAAACGACTGTTGGGGCGAGCCAGAGCCAGTCCACCGATGACCACGCCGACCAGCGCCAGCACAGCGGCCGTGGTGGCCCAGAATCGGTCAGTGGTCAGGGTGTAAGCGCCGACGGCGTCCGGGTGGACCGAGAAGTCTGCGGCGCCCTGAATAAGAGCAAAAGTTTGTTCCATGGGTTCTCTCCTCTCCTATTATCCAAATCGAATGAGTTTCTATTGGAATGTTGCCTCCTGCTCGAACGTCTCCATGCCGCTCAGTCGAGCCCATCTGCACATGTCGCTGCTCCAGGCTCTAACAGTGAGACGGGATAGGGCTTTGGAATGTGACATGGGTGCCACCACATGCTATTCGTTCATCTCACAGGCCAATGAGCCCCGGGCCGAAGGCGCGTAGCGCGCGGCGGATAGGGCTGTGCGGCGGAAACGGGCGATCACGAAAGGTGGTCGCGCCTAACGCTCGGCTGCAGGGGCCCGGGAAGAGGTCGCGAAGGCATGCTGTCAGACCTTCTTGCCGCCCGCCCCGCCCTCACCGGCGAACACCTCGCGGCATAGGTGGGTCGCTGGATGAAATGACGCTGGACGGCGAAGAAGCAATCTCCGGGGAGGATGTCCGAGCGACACGAGCGTGACCACCGTCGCCTCCGAGAAGCCGGAATCGCCCGTATACTCGTTTCATGCCAGACGCGGACGACCCTTATCTCACCAAAGCCACTGAGAGCCTGGCGGGAGCCGAGAGCGAACTTTTGAATGCTCGGTACAACAATTCAGTCAGTCGCTCATACTATTCTTGCTTTCAGGCGGCAATTCACGCTCTGCTTCAGAACAGCGTACAGCCGCGTGGCGCTCAAGATCAGTGGAGCCACGACTTCGTACAGGCACAGTTCGTTGGCCTTCTCATCAATCGGCGTAAGCTATATTCGGCGGACCTGCGACAGACCTTATTCCGCAACCTCAGTCTCCGCCACGAGGCCGACTACGGCCGCGCGAAGGTGACACAGCTCGAAGCATCGCGGGCCCTGCGACGATCTCACCAATTCTTCGATGCCATTCTTGGAAGGGAAGCGAGCTGATCATGACCGCTGTACGCGTCGCTATGGATTGGTCCCGGATAGAGCCGGTAATCGCCGAGCTCCAGAAGAAGATCATCGTGCGCTACCCTGAGGCTCAATTCGAGATCTTCGAGGGCGACGACCCGCGCGGGACTTACTTACGGGCGATCGTCGACGTCGAAGACACTGATGTGGTCGTGGACCTGGTGGTCGATCGACTGCTCGATCTGCAGATCGAGGAGCAGTTGCCCGTGTACTTCGTCACTCGCCGCCCTGATGAGCAGACAGCAAATGGGCAGGAGGGCCTCCCGAGGCTGGGCTGAGACCCTCAGGTCAGTACACTCGAGGTGCCCATCAACGTTGGCTAAGCTGGATCGTCACGTCCGCCGCAGTGAGGCGGGAGTCATCGTTGAAGATGAGCGGTGTGCCGTGCTCGATGATCGCCCCCGTCCTTACACCGAGCTGAGTGAGCAGGTCTAAGGCGTTCGTGACTGATGTGGCGGTCGTACTCGGAACAGGCATTTCCGAGAATCGGATGACACTGGCCCGGAGCGCTTCATAGTGCTCCGTCAGCTGTCACACTATTGCGCCGACCGACGGCTCATTCCGAATGACACAGTGCCCCTCTGAAATTCCGAGTCCCTAGGCGTCGGTATCGGGTGCGTCACGACTTAACGAAGTCCAATTCAGCGTTTATTCAAGAAGAACACCAGGGGCGAGCGCAGCGATGCGGAGCGTGCATTCGAGTGGTGTTCCAGCGGTTCCGACCAACCGGATCGCATCGCTCCGCTTGCTTCACTCGCCTGCGAAAAGCGCTAAGAGCTCACTACATACGTCGGGATTGCGCACATCTTGAGACAATGTGGCCAATCCGACGTAGAGCGTCCGCGCATGTAACCGTCCGTGCGCCGGCTCGTTGGAAGAGTAGAGGCCTGGATTCGATACCCCACGCGTCCGCTGGTGTAGTGGCGCGGAGTTGAGAATCAGGGCGTCGCTCAGGGCCATCCGCTTGATGGCTGCTAACTGAGTGGGGGCTCGCCTCGAGCGTGGGTCCCCTTGCTGGCTTTTCCCGGCGAATGATCTTCTGTTCCGGACGGAGCAATGCTCCTCCTGAATACAGGCCATATGGCCGATTTGAGCCGATTGCGCTGCCCACCGCGCAGACTCACCCAAGGTCTCCAAAACCTCAGCACGGGCTCGAGTGCAAATGGAAGGGAGATACCAGACGGAACGTCGACGATCCACAAATGAGGATGACAGCTGGGCGCGTCGTCGACGAATTTTGAACCCAAGCAAGTAGGAGGACGAATCCTTGACGAATCGCATAACTTCCATGATCCGAGGACTGGCGCTGGTAGTCGGTGTGGGGCTCATGGCAGCGGCCAGCTCCGGGGCGATCACAACGGTTGCCGAGCCGTCCCAGAGCGTAGGAGCGGCGCCACAGGCCGAACGCTTTGGACCTGAAACCTTTTACGGAATCGTCGTACCGGGCAGCGTGACTAGCGCGGCTGGTGCCACAAGATTTGTGGTTGAACGGCCGAAGAAGGTGGGGCTCGACATCGATCCCACGGCGCGGGAGACGGTGATTTGCCAACTGGAAGGCGTGCCACCAGACCAGGCCGCTCTCGTCACAACCAGTCAGGGCACCACATTGCAGCCGGTAGCAACACCGGCGGCCCAGGGCCAGGGAGCTGCACCCGGCCAGGCAAGCGCACCAGGCCAGGTGCTGTACTTCTACGGGGCCTTTGATCCCGCGCTGAGTATTTTCTTCGTCAGTAACGTCGGCACGGATGCCCAGTCCATCGCTCGATTAATGCCCACCACGTCCGACTCTGATGACGACGACGACAACTCATCGGACGACGATGACGACAATTCATCAGACGACGAGCGTGACAGCGGCGATGATGATGATGACGACGACGATGATGACGACGACGATGATGATGATGACGACGAAGATGACAGCGGCGATGACGATGATGATGACGATGACGATGACGACGAGGACGAGGACTAAAGCGTCCCGCTGACGCCGACGGGCATGCGCGACGAAGCATCCTCGTACTAGCCCACTCCTCCTTGGGGGTGGGCTAGTACTTTGTCATGCTAATCAGTGGTTGAACGTGCGAGCTGAAGACGCGAGTTTCGCTAGATCGCGACCACCGCAAGAACACGTGCTGAACGATCGGGGCGACTGGGCTGGATACCGCTCCTTCAGGAGTGCGTGTGGGCTGTGACACCGCTTTCATGTCCGGCTCGTCGCCATATCAGCAAATCGGAGCCCGTGACCACGGAACGGAAAGCGGTGTCACGGCCAGCTCAGTCTGATGATCGATTTTCGCTCCGTTGCGGTATCGACCCCGACGTCTGAAGCTGTTCAGAGTTGAAGGAAGCTAACGGCATCGACGGCGCGTAGCACGGGTCCTTGTGGCCTGTGCCTTGGATGCCATCAGCCCCGGCGCTGTGGACCAGAGCTGCGATCTCGGCCGGCCGCAATCCAGGCACAGGCCACAAGGACCCGTGCTACGAGCAACTACGGTGGCTCGCCACCGCGAACGTGAACACTCACGACACCCTCCGGCTCATTGAAGTGATCCCCATCCGGTGCTATTGTGCTCATCAGCTGCACGATACTCGTGGAGAAGGGATGGCAGTGCCATGATTCAGTCGAAGCCAGTCGTTACAGTGTCAGCGATTGACCACGTTGTCCTGCACGTGCGTGACGTGGAGCGCTCACGTCACTTCTACGTTGATATTCTGGGGTTCGAAGATCGAACGAGACCGCGGTAAGCAGCTCTTCCTGCGCTGCGGGTCCAATCTGTTGGGCCTCTTCGAGGTCGAAAACGATGTCCATGGTGGCAGCGAAGTGAATCACATGGCGCTGCGCATGTCATACGGAGATCGGGCAACGGTCAAGGCAGCGCTGGAGGCAGAAGGAATCAAGGTCCACGGGCGCACCGGCGATCCCGACTGTGTCTACTTCGATGATCCGGACGGCCACGGTCTGCAGCTTTACACGCTCGAGGACCAGACGCACCACTGAGACGGAGTCCCGGGTCCGGAGATAAACCGCGGGGATCGTTCCTACCCCCAGCGGCCTGTCATTCTGAGCCCGCAGGCGAAGAATCTTTCCCCCCGGAGTCGGCTATTCCGGCGGGAAGATCCTTCGCCGCCGCTCAGGATGACCTGAAACTCTGGTACGCGAATGTTCATCCGGGCAGGTGACTTGTTCATGAGAGGCGGCGCCGAAGGATCTTGTGGGCCGGCACACACCCGGCGCCCCGCGTTGGCGAAAAGGATGGTTTGAGATGGTCGACGTATCCCGCACCCCCAAACTGAAGATGCCCCTGCGCATCGGGCTCATCATTCCCACGTCAAACCGGTTGTCCGAGCCGCAGTTTCATCGGTACGCGCCCGAAGGCGTGGCCATCCACACCACGCGCCTGCGCATGACCGGGCCATACCATGCGTCGCTCAAGGAGCTCCTTCCCGCGGGCCGTCGCGGCGGCCGAGCTCCTGGCCGATGCGCGCTGCGACATCATCGTGTTCCACTGCACCGGCTCATCGATGCACGACGGCCTGGAGGCGGAGCGGGAGGTGATCGACGCGATCCAGAAGGCGACCGGGCGCCTGGCTACGTCCACGGCCTCGGCGCTGCTGGCAGCCCTGGAAGCGATGGATGCGCGTAAGGTCGTCCTCACCGCTCCGTCCACGGAAGAAGGCCTCGAGTCCGAGACACGGTTCGTCGAGTCAGCGGGCTACGAGGTGGTACACGGACGCGCGGTCGGACTGCCGGGCAGCGACGGGTTCGTCGCCGAGCCGTCGGAGACGTGGGTCCAGGTCGCCATCGAGGAGCAGGATCCCCGAGCAGACCTGATGCTCATGGCCTGCACCAACCTGCACACCACCGAGGTCATTCAGGAGATGGAAGCCGCCATCGGTCGACCCGTGCTCACCAGCAACCAGTCCACGCTGTGGTACTGCCTGCGACGGCTCGGTCGGAACGACGACATCCCAGAGCTGGGGCAGCTCTTCAAGCTGCCCTTGAAGGACGGAGCGAGAAGGCTGGCGCCTCGCAGTCAGCGCTGGTCGGCTCGGCGACAGCGTCCTGATCGACTTCGTCCTTTATACCGACCGTTACTGGGTAGATCCTTGGCACTGGCTGCCACAAGCTCGACCAGGTGGTGGGTAATGTTGGCTTGACTCGTCTCGGCACCATGACACGGCCCTAAGTCACAGCACCCACCTTCACATAGAGTTGGGTGCTGCTTGTTTACCCCGACACTCACGTTTTTGAAGTTTGAACTTTGGGCCGATTCGGATGCCGTGCAATCACTAATGGCGCTACTATCGGCACTTGTCGGCTTGGCCGACGTATGCCCACTACTGGGAGCGATATGACGGCAATCTGGTCGAACGGTGGCGATGGCTGGCAGCCCCTGGCACCGAGCGGCTTCCCAAAATGAGGCAGCACTTCACACACTCGTCGAGGAAACACTGCAGATTCTTCCCCTCGCCGGACTCCGCGTCTGGTCGTTGTGGGTCGGGAAGTCACGCTTGGTACAGGATCGGCGGATCTCATCGCCATCGAACCGAACGGCCGCGTCGCGGTTATTGAGATCAAATTGGCTCGCAATGCCGAGGCTCGTTGAGCGGTGGTGGCGCAGGTGCTCGCTTACGCGGCGTATCTCCACGGCGTCGATCCGTTCGGTTCGAGGAAGACATCCTCGGTCGTCACCTCCGTGCCCGCGAGTTCGAGAATCTAGCCGCTGCAGTCTCATCGAACGATCAAGAGGGTCATTCGATCTGGCCTCGTTCACGGCGGGGCTATCGGAGAGCCTCTCGGGCGGAGCGTTTCGCTTAGTGCTTGTCCTGGATTCAGCCCCGGTACGAGCTCGTGCGGCTTGTCGGGTATCTTGAGGCGGTAACTGACAAGCTGATCATCGATCTAATCACCGTTTCTGCCTACTCCGTGGGCGAGTCTCAAGTCATGGTCCCTCAGAGGATCGAGCCCGAACGCCCTCAGCCATCATCCAATGTGCCGGAACGAGCGCTCCACAAGCGGCGAAAGGCTACACGAGCGAAGGGGCAGACGATTTCGAAGCCAGTATCGCGAGCTCACCTGTGCACTTGCAGCCGAGTTTGAGGATGCTCTGTGATTGGGGCAAGGCTCTGGATCGAGATGGCCTGGCAAGGGTGTTGACGTATCACGCGAAAAACGGAGCACTCACACTGCTTCCGTATCTACAACCAGACAACGCGGGGCTGGTCAGCATCTACAACGAACCAAACAGAGTCTCCGTTCAATTCTGGAGGAGCGTCTTTCTGCGTCGTGCACCAAAGACACTACCTGAGTTAGAGCATCTCCTTCGCTCCGAAGCCGGTCGGGCAAGGAACTTGGATACAGGACGCGAGCCCCGAGCTACTCGCCATTCTCACGCGGGCGTACCGCGAAGCCGCGGGGGGACATGTCGCTCCCATAGAATCCTCGGAGGGCAGAATGACTCCGGAGACCGATTCTCAGCTCGCCAACTTCATCTGGAGCATCTGCAATCTGCTCCGCGGGCCGTATAAGCGCAACGAGTACCGCAAAGTCATCCTGCCGCTCACGGTGCTGCGGCGATTCGATTGCTTGCTCGCGCCGACGAAGCGCGCAGGTGCTGGCAGCGTACCGAGCGATGAAGCACGGCCGGAGACTGTCGTCAGCGCACCTTGCTCGAAAAGGATCACGGCTGGCCGTTCTACAACACGTCGCAGCTCGACTTCGCCGAAGCTTACTCGACGACCCGAACCACCTCGCGCCCAACCTGAACGCGTACATCAACGCCTTCTCGCCCAACGTGCGCGAGATCATGGAGCGGTTCGCCTTCGACCAGCAGATCGCGCGCATGGCCGAGAAGAATCTGCTCTACGAGGTGATCAAGGCGTTTCGCCGAACGTGGATCTCTCGCCGCGAGCGCGTGGACAACGTGCAGATGGGCTACGTCTTCGAGGAGCTGATCCGCATCGGCGCCGAGCAGTCGAACGAGGAGGCCGGCGAGCACTTCACCCCGCGCGAGGTGATCAAGCTGATGGTCAACCTGCTGCTCTCGCCGGAGCAGGACCTGCGCGCGCAGCCACGTGGTCAAGACCATCTACGACCCGGCCTGCGGCACCGGCGGCATGCTCTCGGTCGCCGAGCAGTACATCCGTGAGCTGAACGCCGACGCCAGCCCGCACCTCTTCGGCCAGGACTGGAACGATGAGGCCTGGGCGGTCTGCAAGTCCGACATGCTGATCAAGGGCGAGGACGCCGACAACATCGTGCTCGGCGACACCTTCACCCAGGACGGCTTCGATCGCGACGCGCGAGGCAGCAGCTGGACGTTCGACTACATGCTCGCCAATCCGCCGTTCGGCGTGGAGTGGAAGCAGCAGCAGCGGTTCATCGAGCGCGAGCGCGATACGCTCGGCTACCAGCGGCCGCTTCGGCGCGGGCCTGCCGCGCATCAACGACGGCTCGCTGCTGTTCCTCCAGCACATGCTGTCCAAGATGCGCCCGCCCGAGGACGGCGGCAGCCGCATCGGCATCGTCTTCAACGGCTCGCCGCTGTTCACCGGCGACGCCGGCAGCGGCGAGAGCAACATCCGCCAGTGGATCATCGAGAACGACTGGCTGGAGGCCATCGTCGCGCTGCCGGACCAGCTCTTCTACAACACCGGCATCTCCACCTACATCTGGGTGCTCACCAACCGCAAGGACGAGCGAGCGCAAGGGCAAGGTGCAGCTCATCGACGCGCGCCAGTTCTTCGTCAAGATGCGCAAGAGCCTCGGCAACAAGCGCAACAAGCTCGGCGACGCCGACGAAGGCGAGCCCGACCAGATCGGCGAGATCACCCGAATCTACGGCAACTTTCAGGACGGCGAGACGCGCACCTTCACGGATCGGACGGTCGCCGAGCAGAAGACGCGCTGCGTCGTCAGCAAGGTCTTCGACAACGCGGACTTCGGCTTCCACAAGATCACCGTCGAGCGCCCGCTGCGCCTGAACTTCCAGGCCGACCGCCGAGCGCATCGCCCGCCTGGAGGAGGAGAGCGGCTTCCGCAACCTCGCCACCAGCAACAAGCGAACGAGACGGCCCGCCACGAAGAGATCGCGGTCGGCAAGCAGCGGCAGGAGGCGATCCGCGGCTCCTCGCGACTTCGCCGCGAGAGCACGGCGGCACAGCTCTACAACGACCGCGAGGCGTTCCTCACCGACGCTACGCGCGCAGTCGACCGACTGCCGGCGTCCGCCTGAGCGCGCCCGGAGATCAAGGCCATCGCTCAACGCCCTCGGCGAGCGCGACGAGACGGCCGAGATCTGCCGCGACCGCGACGGCAACCCCGAGCCCGACGCCGACCTGCGCGACACCGAGAACGTGCCGCTCAAGGAGAGCATCGAGCGACTACTTCGAGCGCGAGGTGCTGCCCCACGTCCCCGACGCCTGGATCGACCACGAGCAAGACCAAGGTCGGCTACGAGATCCCGCTCAACCGCCACTTCTACGTCTACGAGCCGCCGCGCCCGCTGGAGGAGATCGAGGCGGAGATTAAAGGCCTAGAGAGGGAGATTCTTAGGCTGCTTGCGGATGTTCGAGCGTGAGTTACGTGGTTGGGACTGGCTATTGCTTGAGCGACTCTGATTGGCTCGGACAGGTGCCTTCGCACTGGACGGTGAAACGCATTAAGTACCTGGCAACAATCAACGATGAGGTATTGCCAGAGACGACCGACCCAAGTCTTGAAATCTCGTACGTAGATATTGGTAACGTAAACGCCGTCAGCGGCATCGTCGCGACAGAAGACCTGCAATTCGATGGCGCGCCGGGTCGAGACACGCCGCTAGTACGAAATGGTGAAATTATTGTCCCGACGGTCCGCAGTACCTACGGGTGATGCGGCGATCGTGAGCGCGAAACTCAATGCCGTCGCTCTACCGGGTACGACATGTTGTGCTCCTCGGGCGCTCAACCAAAGCTTCGCCTCGCCTGCGTTGCGGCCTAAAGACATGCTCGATCTTTAGTGGCTCGCGATGGGCGTTAGCTATCGGGCAGCAACCCACCTGATATCGGAGACGTAAGCATTGCCGTCCCACCCCTAAGCGAGCAGCGCGAGATCGCCTACTTCCTCGACGCGCAGACGGCGAAGCTTGAGACGCTGATCGCAAAGAAGCAGGCACTGATCGAGAAGCTGAAGGAGAAGCGCGCGGCGCTCATCTCGGGCACGGTCACCCGCGGCCTCCCGCCCGACGCCGCCCGCGCCGGCATGCTGATCCTGACCCGCCGCTCAGGCCATCAGGCGTCGAGTGTACCCGCGTGTCAAACCAATTCATGTG
>CAVXYC010000015.1:0-367500 GCA_963765765.1 uncultured Chloroflexia bacterium
CCACGCCGGCAAGGTGCCGTGATACAGAGTCAGGAGACCGCAATGGCCAGCATTCGTGTAGGCTCGGAGAGGCTGGCCACGGGAAGCGGCCGCCGTGGATTCTTGGCGAGTGTGATACTCGCGATAGCGGGGCTGCCAACCCGAGCGGGGGAGCGGGCGGCACTGGCCACGCAGGTCACCGGGGATAGCAGCACAAGCAAGCGCGGCGTCAGGGCCGACAATAGCTCAACCAATATCGCCCTGGCCGCCGTCAACGGGCAGCCATGCCAGCCCAGTCTGACCGGCCCCAGCCGCCGCTGTACGCCTTCAATAACAACAACCACAAGGCGGTACGCGGCGGTCCGGAGCCCGTACGTGCGGATGCTAAAACGAACCCGTATGCGGCTCCGTTCAACGGCTGCACGCGATGGTGGCGCTGAGCCATTGAACTTGTGCAAGGTCCGATAGGGTCGCACCTTCGACGGGCCGGGCGCGCGTTAGTGCTTATGGAGTCCAGTTTCGTACTCGGAGCGATTCACGTCCTCTATGTTTCAACTGGCTTGACGAAAATGAAGAACGTGACGCCTGACACATCTTCTGAACCGAGAAGTTGCATCCGATCTTGGGCGAAGGCAAAAAGGCGCTCATGACTCGCCCTCACGCTGGCATCAGCGGGTAGTCGGGGAGCCATGGTGCCCGCTGGCTGGTCACAATCAACACGTCGCTCTGCTGGGCTTCTCGAAGTACGTCCTCCTGACTGAGGGTTTCTTCTAATGGTCCGTGTCCCAGGCGTCCGCTCCTGATATCAAACCACTTCCCGGATCTCTCATACAGAACCACTTGTATAGTCGTGGAAGAGATCTCAACGTGATGAGCGTCGAGTGACAAGTGGAACGACTGATCTGGATGACTCACCACCCACGAGCCGACAGCGTCGATGATCTGAGTGTACCCAGAGAGTGCCGCCTGCGAAGGCAGCCCTCGAATGTTGACGCCCGTGTGCCGCCATTGAGCCGCTAAGCCAAGCGCGATGATGACGACGCCAACTAACGTGGCTAACGTGCTGCCCTGAAGCCGAGCCTTCCAGACGCGGCTGGACGTGCACCACGCGACCACCCCACTGATCAATAAGACTATTGGGGCAACGAAAATGCCGGCAACCGGGCTACTTTTCTGCGCGTTCACCGTGAGAACCAGATAGGGGACCGCAATGGCAAGTCCAACAGTTCCCAGAAACCAGAACATTGGAGGGCGAGAAGCCTTCGCTCCGTCGAGTGATGTTGCACCGTAAGCTCGTCTAGTCTTGAGGCGAAAGAGGCAACTCCCGATCAACAATGCGACGGAGAGTCCTATGAAGGCCGTACCCAGATGATCTGCAAGAACCCGGCGAGGATAAAAGACTAAATCGTCTTTCAAGCTCCATACGCCCTCGGCCAAACGCCGAGCGCCGGCCTCGCCCTCCAGTAACGTGCCCGCGAATGTAGTAGTTGGAAAACGTCTCGAAATTGGTCCCGATGATCAACGCCAGGGCGATGGCCCAGACCGCCGTGATCATCATCCACCAGCGCGCGGACGCGCCCAGGCCTCGTTCCTTTGCATTCAGGAGCATGGAAAGTGCAATCAGGCTGATTCCAAATGGAACCAGATAAAATCCTGAGAGCAGCCTGGTTGTCATGAGGATCAGGCCCGAGGCCGCGACGATTACGTAGTACCACGGGCGCTCACGTCCAGTGGCGGTCGCGATGACCGCGACTAAACCTCCCCACAGGCACGTAGTGGCAAAGTCCAGTCGAAAGTCGAATGGCCCCCCGGGGCCCAGCGTAAAGGTCCCCGTGCTCACCAGTAACCCCAGCGCGCACAGTGAAACCCAGGCGCCGAATCGTTTCTTCAGGACGACCGTCGTGATTCCCAACCAAGCAACCGCGAAGACGAAACTCAAGTCCAACGCCGCCATCCGGCTAGGACCGACCAGGCTCATGAAGAGCGACGCCATCGTCTGCAGCAGCCAACCCTGAGTTCGGGTTTGGCGAAGGGCCTCAACTGTGCCGGTGATTGGGCCGTCTCGTGCAATGA
Source organism: uncultured Chloroflexia bacterium (assembly GCA_963765765.1). Lineage (GTDB taxonomy): Bacteria > Chloroflexota > UBA6077 > UBA6077 > JACCZL01 > CAVXYC01. The sequence goes on from CAVXYC010000015.1 coordinate 2,053, forward strand.
GATCGAATCCCTTGTACGCCTCGGCCAGGTATTGAATTTGATCGGCCCAGAGCGGAACGTACGGTGCCACCGTGTGCACGGCCGAGGATCGAAGAAACGTGAGTTGGAGAGCTAGGGCGACGATGACCGTCGCGGTCCACAATAACTCAGAGGATCTTAGCGAACGCATCGGTGACGTCCCCGGGCCGGGCTTGGTGGGAATTGTCCGATCTCTGTACGCGGTCCATGTTAAGCGTGGTGGGCTTCGATGTGGTGCAGACTGTGACGACCGAGCATCGGCGGGCTCAGCACGACCAGTCAAAGGTCTGCGCGGTATTCGTGGCTCATCGTCGCGAACCGGGTGCTGAACGGGCCCCGCAGGCCGGCGTATGGGATGGTCAGGTGTTCCACATCGACTGGCTCTTTCAGAGCTCCGCGAGCGGGAACGACTGCTCGCTCCTCAGGACCTGGAGATCAGGCGCCTTGCGACAGCATTTGCTTCCGAGAGATTTGCACTCACCACAATTCGCGGGTCGCGTGCCTGGCAGGCCGTGGCGGCATTCTGGACACTGAAGGCGAGGCTGCGAGATCGCCTGAAACTTAACCGGGCCGCGGGCACGCGACAAATGAGCTCCCTCGACGCGCATGGAAATCCACGCTGCGCCGCAGTGAATCGGTACGGGTTTCCGCTAACAGACCGCGCCCAAGCTCAATTGCGTTGATCTTACCGCGGTCGACCAGCCCGCTGAGTAAACAGCACGTCTCCTACTGAATCCGACCGGTCCTGAGTTTGCTACGGCAGGACCTATGGCAGTCTACCCGTTGTGTTCCACATTTGGACCGTCAGGCCACCATGATCGGGGTTGCAGCGGTCGAATAGTCAAACGTTGAATCTTCTAACGACTAACTTGGCGGCATTACAGGTCGCGAAGCACCTGCGCGTACGGCCCTAGCGTCGGTATATCGCCCAGAGCGAATCCGCAATAGATCACGTGCGTTTCGGATATTCCCAGCCACGAGCTGCAGACGGGTGTCACCGTCATCACGCCAGACGATCCCGGTCTCCTTAACGGGTACCCCAGTTTCTCCGCGAGCCACAGTATTTCGACGTCGCACATGTACCCATCAATTCGAGTGAGTGCAAAAATGTCCTGCGCGGCCTGGCGAGTAAAAAACTTGAACCCGCATTGCGTATCTTGAATCTGATTGAGGCCGACAAGGGCATGCATCAACAATCCGAACGCTCGAGATCCAATCTGTCGGAACCATGGCTGATGCCGCTCGATGAGCGAGTCGCTGAGTGCTCGTGAGCCGATAACCAGATCGAATCCGTCGTTAAACCATGGCAGCAGCTTAGCCATCTCCCCGATCGGCACTTTATAGTCAGCGTCCATAAAACCGACTATCTCTCCTTGCGCCATTCGCATTCCCTGCCGCAGACCATATCCCTTGCCGTGGCGGCCGCGCTCAAACGTGAGCTCGAGCGACGGCCATTCCGTTGCAATGCTCTTAACGACATCTGGAGTCGCGTCTGTTCCGTCCGCAGCGACGATTACCTGATAGGCATAGCTTTGTTCATCAAGGTATGCACGAATGGCGCTCAGGGCGCTACTGATGGCAGCTTCTTCGTTGAATGCGGGTAGTACCAAACTTAGATGTGGAGTCACGAGCGAAAAAAGTCCCCGGGCGTGGTCAGGAAGGAATGCAACGGGTCACGAGAATACCGTCTCCGTGGTGATGCTGTCAACGGTGATGCTGTCAACAACTGCCGCCGCATCAATCCCGCAGCGATATTTACTTCACCAGAGTCATGGTGCACCGAATACCGAAGGGCCAGCGGCACCAACGACCGATGAACCGTTCCAGCCGTAGCAGCGTTCGCAGGAGGCCGCTTCCGCGACTTTGACGGATCTGTTCAGCTACACGTTGCTGCTTGGATTCCACGTCAGAGGATTGCGATCGCTGGTTCCGCATCTTGGCAATATAAAACGGCGGATATATGAACGCGCCAAGGTGGGACGCGCAAGTCACCCTGAAGCCCACCGATTTAGCCTTGTCGGCCAGTCCACTCAAGGAATACCGTCGGTGGTGCATAAGTAGCTCGTCGTATATGTCGTATAGCTTGGGGCCGGCTGGGACTTCTATGATTGCCGCGCCGCCCGGCTTCAGAATGCGATAGATCTGGCGTAGCGCCTCGACATCGTCTTCGATATGCTCCAGTACGTTAAGCGTCACCACCGCATCGATGCTCTCTGACGGTAGGGGGCACCGGTCAGGTCAAACTGGAGCAATGGTAGGCCGGGACCTCGGCGGGCGAGTTCATCCAGCGGACCGTGGACGTAGTCGGAACCAATTACCAGGGAGTTGGAGTGCCGTGCCCGAATTGCATCGAGCATATAACCCGATGAGCATCCCGCTTCCAGTATTACTGCGCCTTCCCTTGGGGCGATCGCACTAAGAGCGGCGAGTGCAATCGCCCGCGATGTGATCTCAATCGGATGGTTAGAGCCCGCCGCATCCTCGTGAAATGCTGTGAGCTCGTCAGTCCAGCCAGACTCCGAGGCTTCATAGCGCAATACGGCTTCTTTGGAATCACCTACCCGAAAGCGCTTACCGTCCCAGATGGGACTCGGTCCATTCGGCTCAATGGGTGGGAACGGGTATGTACTGGAAGGTTGGACAGCAGGGCCCATCGGATCCTGCTCGCTCGCAACAGACTGACTCACGTTGAGAAGTGCGCTCCAATCATCGCCGCCGCCGAATCAGAGAAGTAAAGAGAACTGGCATGATTTACTCACTCCCAAATCGGCGCATGGAGGCTCCTAGGCAGGCCAATAATACCGTCGTGCAAGGGCGCGAAGTATCTGCGGACTGGTAAGCAACGGGAGCGAATCGAGACTGTATCGAAATCGTTACCAGATAGCTGGCTGCGTCCTTGTTCGTCAATGTCCATGTATGCGGTGGGTAATCTAATACGGCGGGCACGCGAAGGCAAAGGCTATGCACGTCGGCAGTAGCGAAACGGAATCCCCGGCGAGCCTCGTGGGATCGCAATCCGAAACGTCGCCATCTGTTAGGGCTTGGCGCGCCGTTTTGGCGGCTCTAGTCGTCAAGTTCTGAGATCCCTTCATAATAACGATCAAACTCATAACGATCAAACTCCGACCAGGCCGCGGCCGTCGACACCGCGCAGCAAGATAAGGTAGCTGACTCGCGAACAGTCAGTCACGAGCTTCCCCGCCTGCCTTGCGCGAATAGAGGTGGTTCCGCCGGAGTCTGGTTTGCTACGATCAGGGCCCCGTTTGTACATCGTCGTACTGCTAACTTAGCTGTTGCTGTGGTCGGCGGTGTTCGATGCCTTCAATCCTGTCGAGCCCTCGCTGAATTGGCTGCACCAGCGGCCCCCGACCATACTCTACCGTCATGGGAGTCGAATAGTTGCGCGTCTTCGTCACCGGTGGAGCGGGCTTCATTGGTAGTAACCTGGTGGATCGCCTGCTTGCCCGCGGTGACGATGTCACAGTGTTCGACAACCTTTCCACCGGTAGGCTGGAGTTTCTGAGCGGAGCATCAGCGTCCGGGGCGCGGTTGGTGCGGGGCGACATCCTTGATCTGGATGCGTTGACCCACGCTGTGGGAGGTCATGATGTCGTGTTTCATCTCGCGGCAAACGCTGACGTGCGCTTTGGCCTGGAGCGACCACGGCGTGACCTTGAGCAGAATACTATTGCGACGCACAACGTTCTCGAAGCGATGCGGATAGCGGGAGTACCGCGAATCGGCTTTTCATCAACGGGCTCGATTTATGGCGAGCCGAGCGTTTACCCAACCCCCGAGGAGTGCCCATTTCCAGTCCAGACATCGCTTTATGGCGCTTCGAAACTCGCGGCGGAGGGGCTCATAGGAGCCTATGCCACGGGCTTCGGAATCCAGGGCATGATCTTCCGCTTCGTATCGATTCTCGGCGAGCGATACACCCACGGTCATGTCGTGGATTTCTATCGAAAGCTGCATGCGAATCCCCGTGAGATTGAAGTCCTTGGGAACGGTAAGCAAAGGAAGTCGTATCTTTACGTACAAGATTGCATCGATGCCATTTTTACCGTTCTTGATGCTGAAACCGCACCCGTAGCGGTCTTCAACCTGGGGACAGATGAGCATTGCACGGTCGATGAATCCCTGGGCTGGATCTGCGAGGCGATGGACCTTAAACCGGAGCGCCGTTACTCAGGTGGCGACCGTGGCTGGGTGGGCGATAACCCGTTCATCTTTCTTGATACGACACGCATACGCTCGCTCGGTTGGTCGCCGAAGCTGACGATCCGCGAAGGCGTGCTGCGCACCCTGAGCTATCTGCGAGAACATCCGGAGCTGTTGCCTTCCGCATGATGCCATCAACGTCGATTTGCGTGTTCGGAATCTGGCACCTTGGCTGTGTAACAGCGGCGTGCCTGGCTGCTGAGGGATTCGATGTAGTCGGGCTGGACACTGATGAAGAGCGCGTGTCTGAACTCGTTCGGGGGGATCCTCCGATCAGCGAGCCCGGACTTACGGAGCTCATGCAGGAGCAAATGGCCTCGGGCCGATTGCGCTTTACCACTGATCCGAACAGTGGACTTCGGGATGCGGATGTGCTGCTGGTAGCGATCGATACGCCTGTCAATGATGATGACGTGGCGGATGTTGACTGGCTCTCGAACCAGCTCGAGGCTGTACGCTCGGCGGTGCGACCCACAGCTTGGTACTCATCACATCCCAGGTTCCGGTGGGATTCAGTCGCCGCCTGGAACGAGAATGGCAGAGCAGTGATCCAACGCTCAGCTTCGCCTATAGCCCGGAAAACGTGCGACTTGGCCAGGCCATTCAAGCCTTTCGGGTGCCCGGGCGAGTGGTCATTGGTCTCGGCGAGGGGGTGCCGCGAGAACGCCTCCAGCGGGTGTTTGAGCCATTCACCGGCACAATTGTATGGATGTCACTTGAATCGGCGGAGATGACAAAGCACGCGATTAACGCGTTTCTGGCGATGTCGGTGGTGTACGCCAATGAGGTGGGGCGAGTCTGCGAGCAGGTGGGTGCCGACGCCCGAGAGGTGGAGAGAGGATTGCGATCGGAGCCGCGCATCGGCGAGCGCGCCTACGTTTCGGCTGGACCTGCGATCGCTGGAGGGACGCTGGCGCGCGATGTCGCGTTCCTTTCCGAGTTGGCAAGTCGTCATAATATCGAGACTCCAGTGTTCAACGCGATCCGTGAAAGCGATGCCGTGCACAATTTGTGGACGCAGCGTCATCTCGCACGGGTGTTGAGCGGTGTCGAGCAGCCGCGAGTGGCGCTTCTCGGCCTTACGTATAAAGTAGGGACCGATACGCTTCGCCGCTCTTCGGCCGTGGAGCTCGGCCGCTGGCTGCTCAACCAGGGTGTCAAGGTTGTCGCATTTGATCCTGCCGTCCAGGAGCGGCGTCCAGAGATCGAGGGCATGGAGCTTTGCTTCAATCTCGGTGACGTTCTGAGAGGGGCAGACGTGGCCATCATTGCAATCGCCTGGCCTCAATTTCGCGAGGTCAAGGGAGACACCATCGTGTCACTTATGCGACGGCCCACGGTCATAGATCAGGCTGCGGTCGCATCCCTACTCGAGGACGATTCCAGGGTGCAGTACATTCGCGTTGGCCGGCCTGTGGGGGCTGCTTGATGGAGCTCGTAGGCAGAGTCGCGCTGGTGACCGGCGGCAGCCGGGGCCTTGGCAAAGCCATCACCGAGGAGCTGCTACGAGGCGGCGCGCACGTGATGGTGATGGCCAGGGACCGTCCGGTCCTGAGTGAGGCGATGGCTCGAGTTTCAACTGAAAGTCTCAACCAGATCAGCAGGTGGTTGGCGGTCTCGGGCAGACGTGGCGCTGGCGGATGACGTCGACCGCGCTGTCGCCGAGACGTGCCAGGAGCTGGGGCGGTTGGACGTCCTGGTCTGCAACGCCGGTATCTACGGCCCGCTCGGCCGCATCGAAGACGTCTCCTGGGAAGCCTGGTCGGACACCATCGCCATCAATCTTTTTGGCGTGGTGCATTGTTGCCGAGCCGCTCTGCCTGTGATGCGCCAGCAGCGCTACGGAAAGATCATCGCACTCTCCGGCGGTGGCGCCACTGCGCCGCTACCACGGATAAGTGCCTACGCGGCCTCGAAAGCAGCCGTTGTGAGGTTTATCGAAACGCTGGCGCTCGAGGTAGCCAACGACGGCATCGACGTGAATTCGATTGCACCCGGCGCGCTGAATACGCGTCTCCTGGATCAGGTGATCGATGCCGGACCGGACGTTGTGGGCACTGATTACTTTGCACGGATGGTGCGCGAGAAGGAGCGTGGGGGTACGCCATTGGAAACCGGCGCTGAGCTCGTTCGATTTCTCGCGTCGGCCGCATCTGATGGCATTACGGGGCGCATTATCTCGGCCGTTTGGGACGACTGGCGGCATATGCCTGATATGCGCGACCGACTTGCGACCAGTGACGTCTATACCCTGCGTCGGATCGTTCCTGAGGATCGGGGCTGGTCGGAAGAGTGAACTTCGCGATTGTTGGTTGTGGCCTTATTGGACAAAAACGTGCTCGAGCACTCGGTGAGCATCGAGTTGTCGCATGCGCGGATCCGGCTCTGGCTCGCGCCGAGGCACTTGCCGCGCAGTACGCCGGCTCCATCGCATCGGCTCGGCACGAGGACGTGATCAAGCTACCCGAAGTGGAGGCGGTCATCGTGGCTACCACTAATGACTCGCTGGCATCACTGGCGCTCGCCGCGGCCGAGGCCGGTAAGCATGTGCTGGTGGAGAAGCCCGGTGGCCGCCGAGCATCCGAGCTCGCGTCTTTGCCAGCGGCTGCGGCGCGGCAGGGCGTTGTGGTCAAAGTTGGCTTCAACCATCGCTTCCATCCTGCTCTATGGAAGGCGCATGAGCTCGTTGACGATGGCGCTATCGGTCCAGTCAGCCACATCCGCGGACGCTACGGACATGGCGGTCGGCCCGGCTACGATCGGGAGTGGCGGGCCGATCCTCAGATTGCCGGAGGAGGCGAGATGCTGGATCAAGGGACGCATCTCATCGATCTCTCGCGCTGGTTCATTGGCGACTTCGCTCATGTTACAGGTCACGTGACGACGAGCTACTGGCAGATGCCTGTTGAGGACAACGGCTTCATCTCACTCACGACCGATGCCGGTCAGACAGCATGGCTGCACGCGAGCTGCACGGAGTGGAAGAACCTGTTTTCGTTCGAGATTTTCGGTCGCGACGGCAAGCTTCAGATCGATGGATTGGGTGGAAGCTATGGCGTGGAGCGGCTGACCTATTACCGCATGCTTCCAGAGATGGGACCTCCCGAGACCACGAGCTGGGAATTTCCTTTTGAAGATCGATCGTGGGATCGTGAGATCCAACACTTCGTTGACTGCATTCGTAGTGGCGAGACCGTATTGGGTTCTGTGCACGATGCAATGGCGGCACTGTCTATCGTGGAAGACGTGTATCGGCAGAGTGGCACGCTGTGATCATCACTCGTAGCCCACTACGCATCACGCTCGGCGGTGGCGGCACCGACCTTCCATCCTACTATGAGCGGCACGGCGGCTTTTTGATTGCCGCCGCGATCGACAAATACGTCTACATCACCGTCCACGATACCTTTGTAGATGATCTGATCGTGAAGTATTCGAAGCTCGAGCGAGTCAGCTCATCCAGCGATATCGAACACCCGATATTTCGCGAAGCGCTGCGACTGCTCGACATTCCAGGGCCCGGCGCTGGAGATCTCCAGCATGGCGGACATTCCGGCAGGGACAGGCCTGGGCTCGTCTGGCAGCTTCACAACGGCACTTGCTCAAGGCTCTTCATGCACACCAGAAGCATCTCATCCACCCTCGGGAGCTCGCCGAGGAGGCGTGTCACATTGAGATTGACTTGCTGAGGGAAGAGATTGGTAAGCAGGATCAGTACATCGCCGCGTTTGGCGGCGTGACCTGCTTCGAATTTGAGCCGGACGGCACCGTCGTCGCGGAAGCCGTTGACGGATGTCCACTGAGACGCTCTATAACCTCGAGGACAACCTTCTCTTGTTCTTCACCGGATATTCACGATCAGCGTCCCAGGTCTGCAGGATCAGAATCAGCGAACACTCCTGGCGACCAGGACGTAGAGCGAATCTCACGAGCTCAAGGAGATGCGCTCTCGCAGCCGCAACGCGCTCGAACTGGGGATCTCAGGCATTTGGCGGCTGCTCAACGTTCAGTGGGAGCAAAAGAAGAGAGCGGAGGCCCGACCACCAACGAGGACATCGATCGCTGGTACAGGATTGGAATCGAGAACAGTGCGCTCGGCGGAAAGCTGGTTGGAGCAGGCGGTGGCGGATTCCTGATGTTCTATGCCGAGGACAAGGTCCACCTTCGGGCAGCCATGAGCCGAGCGGGTCTCCGTGAGGTCCGTTTCCGATTTGATTTCGAAGGATCGCGGATCGTCATTCAGTGACGCGGCATGAGGATCCGAGTGCGTCTGCCATAGATCTTTTGATTTGCGAAGCGAAGCCAATAAATCCCGTAGTGCGCCGGAGTTGAGATGGAAGGCATCGCCCTCGCTCTGTTCATTTTCGCGTACTGGGGGCTCCTTGGTTACGCGGCCCTAGCGCTATTCCATTCCCAGCGAAGTTGCTGCGAAATCAACTGTCTGGCTCCTTGCGTCGGGTTGGCCATATGCCTAACGACGACCGCGCCGATCAGCATGTTGGGCTTCTCATTCCAGCAATTCGCACTCTGGTACGTCGTATCCAGTGTGTTGATTTCGGTGATAGTCCTTTTGGTCAGGCGGCCACGGTTCCCCGTTCGCCAATACATTCCATTCTTCGCAGTGTTTGTGGCGGCGCTCGCAGCCGTCGGGCGCCCATTGTTCGAGTTCGGTCTGGACTGGATCAGCCTTGCCAATGGGGACATGGCAAACTACTCGCTGCTGGCACAGAGACTCATTGAACGTGGGTTCTTAGACGTTCCTGCCAAAGAGGACGTGGTGAACGGGAGCCATTACAGCTCGCTTTACTGGTTCATCCACGTTCCTGGGTTGAATAGAGCCGGTACCGATCTCATCATGGCCTTATTCAGCGCGACGACAGGTCTCAATGCGCATAGGGCATTCATGCCCATGATGTTGGCGCTTCATGTTGTGTTGATCAGCGCGGGAGGCGCGATGACACTTCAATCACGATTCGATCGGCGAATTGCCATTGTTGTCGTGGTACTTTTGTCAACCTCAGCACTAACAGCGCTTGGGACGATAAGTCAGCTGATAGCGCAGGTGTCCGGGGGTGGCCCTCCTGCTCGGGTGTGCAGTCCTGCTAATGAGGGCATGGGATCGAGTCCCCAAGAATCGAGTGCTTCCGGAAGTGATAATTTCCGGTGCGTTTTTGCTGCAGCTCTGATAATGTATCCCGAAATAGTGCCGTTCCTAGGACTGGCTGCCGCCGCGTATCTGGTGATGTCACTTTGGAGTCGCCCCGCGGTTCGAGCGCCGTTCCTGACTCGATTTGGTTTGGCGATCATCATGTCGATGGTTTTTGCCCACCGACTCACTGTGCACGCTGTGGGATATCTTTTTCAGCAACTTGTAGGCAGCGGAATCACCGGGTAAGCCGCCCAGCGATTATTTTTCCTGATTTTTTAATTCCGAGTGGTCTTGCAGAGTTCTGGGGTTTTCAGGAGCGGGCTGCCTGCCTCCTAGCCGCTGATGAGCATTACGGTAGTGGCAGGAGCTGTACTCCTCGGACTGGCCGTAATAGGCGCGCTCGTTTGCGCATTCCGAACGCAAGCGTCAGGTCTGATCGCCTCCGCGATGATTGCATTTGCAGTGTTGCTGAGCGGTGCGCCGAAACGATTTCGGCTTATTTAAATTGGCGATGTTTATCCAGCCGTTTATTGTCGCTTCTTTGGTTGATTCCTTCTAAGAGGCCGAGGATCACGTTCTGGAACGTCGCGCCGATTGCACTCATTGGAGTATTTGGATTTTACGGTCATTTTCCGATACGTCGAGTCTAGTCGCGGATTGGGCACACAGTCTGAATTGCATTTGGGATCAGAATCTCGTGTTATGGCTCAGTTTGACCGATCAATACGTGAGGCTGCTCCACAACATGTCATCATCGATTCAGACAGCCCTGTCTTGGCGAAACTGCAGTCTCTATACGTAGATAATAATACGACTCGCTTTCTTTTGCTATTATCCTTATTCACAAATTATGAACGATTATTTACAGAATCCTATAGCCAATAGACAAGTATTTATAACATTTGGCACTAACGACAAAGCTAATAATAATCTTGTCGAGTTGATTAGAGAAAATTATCGAAAAATTCCATTTAATGCCGGTACATATCCAAATAATGTGTATGTTGATAATACAATAGGTGCGAGTATAGATTCGAATCAAGATGGCTGCGTATTTGTATCGACTTCAGGGTCTCATTCAATATTCAACAGGACGGCAGGTGAGAGTATTTCGACACCTGGCGTGTTCGCGACACAACGTTGTGATTGCGTTAGGAATCGTCTGATCTTCGTGAATTGCCGGAGTTGGGTGAGCCATACATTGCGAACTACCCTCAGAGCGTGTCGGAATCAATAGATTAGAATAGTCGGATATTTTTTATCCTGGGTGCACGTTTGCCGGGCTTGGTCGGATCATCCTACTTCAGGTATTCAACCTACAGAACGCTTGCGTGTTGTTATGGAGGTTACGGCTACATTGAAGGCGGACGGCAAGTCGGGTTGCCTCCCATGACGGTGTCAGGTGCAGCAGACAACGGGTTCAGTGGCTTAGGCCGGGGGAAAGTCGCGCGTCTGGTCTCGGATCAGATCGAACCAGCGTTTGCCGACGGTCGCCATTTCATCCCAACTTGATCTGGGGGAGAGTGGGAAAATGTTCCCGTCAATTCGGAGCGGGCTGATGGCCCTCGACGGCCAAGATGTACTGCTCGATCGCCGTAAGATTACGGTATTTGCTCGGTAATATCTCTGTGATTTCGGACGAGGATTACAAGACTTGGAGAGCGCCTTCGGAACTGCGTGCTTTCCCGTCTGATTTGCAGAATCCAATGCTCGAGTACTCCGGTTTGTATGAGGATGGCTGGGCGGGTGAGTGGTTTTACGCTGTTCTACAGCCTACGCCCGATGCGCGAACGGTAACCGTGAAGGGCGAGGTTCCACAGATTGGTGACTCCGACTTTCACACTACCGCCCGCTACACTTCTCGTTGACTGGATCGGCTATCGCAAGTGAATTTCTTGGTGTTGGGTCGTATGAGCTACGTGGGCAGTCGCCGCCGGTGGCTCTGGGAATCGCCGGGTGGAGATGCAGGTCAGTGCTTTGCAGAACCTTCCCGTGTGACGGGAGGCCCCTAGCAACGCGTGTGCATGGCATCGAGTTTGGCAGAACGGGAGTATTGCACCGCCCGACATAGTCCTGGGGACAGGGGTGGTACGGTTACGAAGAGTTTGCCGGTGAGTCATTCCGCTGGGTGGGCGGCGAGAGCTTATTAACGTTGGATGGGCGGCGCACCTCTGAAACCTTGGAGCTTGAAGTTGCCCGGGGCCCAGGCGCCGACCCGGTCGAGCCTCACGCTAGCACTCGTGGATCAGGATGGAGTTGTGCTCGGGCGCAATCGAGTCACTGATCGCCAAGTCATTCGCTTTACAGTTCCAAGACTTGGCGATACGCCTGTTGATTTGAGATTGCGTCCTAGGGGACTGTTACAGGGCCAGCATCGCCGATAGATCCTCGACAGCTCGATTTTCGAGTATTCCGCATGGGCTGGGCGGAACCCGCGGACATTGTAGGCTCGGACATAGCACTCGGTCCCGCTGGTATGACTATGAGACTTTCGGAGGCGAATCATTCCGCTGGGCCTGCCGGGAAGCAGAGCTTTCGATCTCGACAACGCCTCAGGTCGCACACACTCTGGAACTCGATGTCGCGTCCGCCTGACGGGAACGTCGGCGGGACTCGTCCTCGCCCTGGTTGATGATCAAGGAACGGTGCTCAGTCATGAGCCCGTTGCCGAACGACGCACGGTCACCTTTTCTGTGCCGCAAAGTACGGCCTCGCAGCAAACCCTCAAGCTCCGAGCGGAAGGAACCAGCTCTGGCCATGCCGCCCCTGGCGACCCGCGAGAGCTGGATTTTCGGGTGTTCAAGCTCCAATCGAGGGCCAACGCAATAAGTCAGACGCCCGCTAAGTCTCCGTATGTCAGCATGACCCACCATTGACGTTCCGGTGCCTGCTCTGGACGGAGGGATGAGTTTGAAACTATCCAACTCAATGATCCAACTACACGTCCCGGTAATTGGGGCGACGTGATATTCGTCCACGAGCGTAAGCATGACCGCTTGATGCCAGTGTTGTATTGCTACGCGGAGGAAGTTCAGAGTCGCCTCTAAGGTGAGCCAATGAATCGTTTCTCAAACCGAATTAGACTGTCAACATTGAACTTTTCTGACTAGCTTGGAATCGTCATGCGGAAGAATACTATTCAATGGATGAGGTCTATTGGCGACTGCACACGTCATAGACCCAGGATGTGACGTTCAAGCTATTGCCATGGAATGGCCGGAAATCAGATACTCGTGCTACGCTGGCCCCGCGTTTGTTGGTGGTTTGGGCCTTGAGGTCTCTTGACCAGCGTCAAATCTACCTATGCAGTTGTACTCGGAGAGCGTTTACCTGTCATGCTTGACCCAGCTCCGGAACTCAATGACACGCAACCGGACTCAGAAGGCGTCGACGAGCGGCGAGGTGGCCGCTCGAACGGCGGGCGTACTGGAGCTCGCTGAGCAGATTACCGGGCAGACGGTTGACGTGGAGCGTCTCTCGCGGCTCCTCGAGGCTCGCACAAATGGCCGGATAGCGGTTGACGAGCTGTACGCGATGGTCGCGCTGATGGCTCAGCAGCAGTATGAACGGCTCGAGACGCGAGTGCAGACTCTTGAATCCACGGTCGGCTCGATCGACGGGCTATGGGAGAGCGCGCAGCGGTTCCAGGAAGCCACGATAGCTCAACGTTTGCAAGATGCGGAAGACAAGGCGGAAGCTCGCCTTCGCGTAATTGAAGAGCAGCAACGCGCCCTGGATGCTTACCGATTCTGGGACTGGCGGGCGCGCTTTCGGCGTGCAATTCGGCCGCGACTGGGGATTCTGTATCAGTACGACCCACAGCCCCTGCGAATCCCGAGCAAGTACGCGACGACGCTAGTGCCGCCCAATCCGCCGTCGATCTCCATTGTGACGCCCAGCTTTAGGAGCGGCGCGTTCCTGGAGCGGACACTCTGCAGCGTGCTTGATCAAGACTATCCGGAGTTAGAGCTGGTTGTTCAGGATGGTGGATCCAAAGACAATACTGCCGAGATTCTCGACTCCTACAAGGATCGACTCTCGGCCGCGGTGATCGAGCCCGATGAAGGCCAAGCGGATGCGATTAACAGAGGTTTCGCTCGAACGTCCGGTGAGATCATGGCATACCTGAACGCTGACGACCTTCTTCTCCCCGGGCAGCATGGCGTATGTCGCTCAGTACTTCCGCGATCATCCGGAGGTCGACGTCGTCTATGGGCATCGAGTGATCATCGATGAGTACGACGCCGAGATTGGTCGCTGGGTCATGCCACCCCATGACGACGAGGTACTCAAGTGGGTTGATTATCTGCCTCAGGAAACGATGTTCTGGCGCCGTACTCTCTGGGAGCGTGCCGGGGGGCACATCGATGCTTCAATGAAGTTTGCGATGGATTGGGAGCTCATCCTGAGATTCCAGGAGGCGCATGCCCATTTCACGCGACTTCCACGGTTTCTCGGTGCATTTCGCGTACATCCCCACCAGAAAACGTCCGCAGAGCTTGAAAACGTTGGACTCGCTGAAATGGAGCGGCTGCGTACTGGCGTTCATTCGCGTCGGATAAGTCCGATGGAAGCTTACCGGGAGGCGCGAAGGTATCTGCTGCGTCACCGGCTCCACCACTGGGGGTGGCGACTAGGGATCCTACGCTACTGATCCATCCTCAGGGCATGGCAATCTAACTGCGAGATCGCGTTCCGAACGGCTCGCTGGAAGGCTGGAGAGACTCGCGGCGTATTTGCGTGCGGGAGCCGTGGGACGCGAAATTTAAAAGTGCCCCCCATTGGATCGAGCTAGACGGCTGCCGCTGAACCTACCTGAGCAACCGCGCCTGGGCGCACGCTGCGATACCAATCGATCGTCCGCCGCAAACCAGTGCGGAAGTCGGTCTTTGCCTTGAATCCAAATTCAGCTTCTGCGCGGCTGGTATCGAGACATCGGCGCGGTTGACCGTTTGGCATGTCAGGATTGAACACAAGCCTTCCGGTAAAGCCGCACAGATCCGCCGTGATCTCTGCCAGCTCCTTGATCGTAATCTCCATTCCTGAGCCGAGGTTTACGGGTTCAGAGCTCTCGTAACGCTCGGCGGCCAAGACGATTCCTTCGGCGGCGTCGTTTACGTAGAGGAATTCCCGGCTTGGAGTTCCGTCCCCCCAGATCTCGACTGACTTCAGTCCATCCTCTTGGGCTTCGATGAACTTCTTAATGAGCGCTGGGATTACGTGAGAAGACGCCGGATCAAAATTGTCGTTTGGTCCGTAGAGGTTCACCGGCAGTAGGTACGTGGCATTGAACCCATACTGCTCGCGATACGCCTGTGCTTGAACAAGGAGCATCTTTTTGGCCAGGCCATAAGGCGCATTAGTCTCCTCGGGATAGCCATCCCAGAGGTTGCTTTCCAGGAACGGGATTGGTGTGTACTTCGGATAGGCGCAAATCGTCCCGATGGCGACAAATTTTTCCACACCTGAAAGGCGTGCCTCTTCCATAAGCTGCACGCCCATCATCAAATTATCGTAGAAGAATTTTCCGGGGTTTTCGCGGTTTGCGCCAATTCCCCCCACCACCGCGGCCAGGTGGATAATGACCTGAGCTTGAGAATCGCGAATCACTCGTCGCACGGCGTCTCTGTCAACGAGGTCGTATTCTGCGCTACGGGGAACGAAGACGTTCTCGCATCCGGCTGCCTCAAGTCGGGCGACAACTTCTCGGCCGAGGAATCCGGCCCCGCCTGTTACTAGGACGCGGCGTGACGATAAATCGAGTGGCATGATGACTCTCGTGGTATGCGTGGTTTGAGAATAGCCGATTATACGGAGACTCCTCGTCCCCTCGCTAGAACCGTCTCGGCTCCGCTGCCAGTTTAACGGCACAGGTGCGGGGTTGGCCTCGTCGCTTCGCATTACAGCGCTGGATCGGATCTTAGACATAATTCCCTGTCGCCGAGCTATTTGGTTGGAGAAGATCATCACAACGAACGAGGTCACGACAGGCAAGGGGTGTCGTCCGGGAATGAGCACATGTCGAAACACATAACCATTCCCGTGACCCTCACCGAACGTTTCTTCAAAGGCTGGGACGCGTGGTCCATCCGGCGGGGCGCGTTGGAGCTTGTGCTCGTTCCGCAGGTGGGCGGGCGAATCATGGCCGTGCTCTGGCGTGGGCATGATCTGCTGTTCACGCAAGCTGAGCGTGAGGGCTGCGTGTTCGAGCCCAATCCCGGCGGTGATGTGGCGCAGCAGAAGCGAGACCTGGGCTTCCCCCTCTGGGGTGGCGACAAGACGTGGGTTGCTCCGCAATCGCGTTGGAACGATGGCATGCCCCATCTTGATCTCGATTCAGGACCCTACCGGTTAGACGTCATTTCACACGGCCCCGACTGTGTGGAGTTGAAGATGACAAGTGAAACCTGTCGCGAGACAGGACTTCGTCTGATAAGGACTGTCCGCGTGCTAGCTGCTCAGCCCGACTTCGTCGTCCGGCATGAAATGGAGAATGCCAGCGATCGACCTGTTGAGGGC
The DNA here is from genome assembly GCA_963765765.1 of uncultured Chloroflexia bacterium. Taxonomy (GTDB): domain Bacteria; phylum Chloroflexota; class UBA6077; order UBA6077; family JACCZL01; genus CAVXYC01. The sequence continues at coordinate 17,960 of CAVXYC010000015.1, forward strand.
GAGCTCTGGGGCGTCACGATGGTGGCTAGACCGGGGATGGCCTACCTCCCCACCTTCGCCCGGTCGTCGTACCCCCAGGGGGTCAAGACCTACGAGTCCGAAGGTGAATCCCTACGCGCCAGAGAAGACGTTGTTCGCGCACGCGATGGTTACGCAACCGTTTTTTGCCGTGACGCAATCGCTTTCAAGTATGGAGTCGATGGTCCCGCGGGCTGGATTACGGCGGTCATTGAGCAGGCTGGTGGCGCGCTCGTGGCTTATCGAAAGTCGATGCCGGTCGTGCCCACCGCAACCTATGCGCACGGGTGCGTGGCTGAGGTTTACAACTCCGACTCCTATCGATATCTAGAGCTGGAGCTCCACGGCCCATCGGTCACCCTGCTGCCGGGGGAGCGTTTTAGCATCGAAGAGCGTCACTGTGTGGCTGATGTTCCGCGTTGGCCGCAAAGTCAGGCTGAGGTCCTGGCCATCGCATCGACGTAATCCGTTGTGGCGGACGACAGCCCTCAATCAAGCAAGCAGCCTGGCGACTCTCGAAGGCTGAGCACAAGATTGGTAATCAATCGATCGCGCGGCTCGTGGTAGAACGCGAAAGGCTGGGTGACGCCTCGAGTTGAATCTCAGGATGGATACCGTAGCGACAGGCGGGGCACATATGACTCAAGCCGCAACCGTCCACGATCACGCCTGGGCCAGCGAATGCGTCATCTGCGCTACGGCGCTCGATGGGTTCGCCAGCCTTCCGTTTCGTCTCATGGGCGTGTCGCGTAGCGCTCGCAACCCCAACCTCTGCAATCGCTGCAATACGCATGCGGAGGAAGGCCGCGTCGCAGAGATCACCGTGCTGTTCGCGGACCTCTCATCATTCACGGAGCTCACTCATGAGCTTGGCCCGGAGCGAACGCACGAGGTTGTCGATGCCTTCCTGCAGATGGCGACGTACTGCCTGGTTCGCCACGACGCGTTCATCGACAAATACGTCGGTGATGCAGTGATGGCCTTCTTCAATGTCCCCATCCGTAGAGTAGACCACTCTGCCCGTGCGGTTGCCGCGGCCCAAGATATCCTGGCGGGAATCCCGGCGCTCAACGAGCGTTTCGACTTGAACCTCAACGCGGTCGTATCCATCGCCGCCGGCTTCGCGCGGGTAGGCCGGCTCGGCTCATCGGATGGAAAGGACTACACCGCCATAGGCGAGGTGGTTAACCTTGCCGCCAGGCTGGAGGGTGTAGCACGTCGCGGCGAGATCGTCGTGGATGAAACAGTCTATTCGGCGGTGACGTCTGAAATCGGTGCCGTCACCGCTGAAGCTGTGAACCTGAAAGGTTTCAAGGGTCCCGTCCATGCCTATCGCATTGGCGTTGTCCCTGGCGCTCGGGCCATAGGCAGCACTATTTCAAGCAGCAGCGCGGACGAGCCCCGCATGCTGGTGACTCGACTCGGCTCGCTGGTGTTCGGGATTCTCGGAGCACCATGCGCCATCGGCACGCTCATTGGACCGCTGGCGGTGGCCGTCGGAGCGGGAGCGCTCTTCGGGACACTTGCGTCCACTGTCTTCGATGTGCTGGATACCGCTCCCATTCGAATTCCGACACTCATCCTCGGCACGGTAGGGGCTATGGCCAATCTCTACACCGTCTGGCACGCTCGCCAGATTCGAAAGAGCGCTGCCGCGGGGAGTCCGCTTTCGATGACCACCACCCACGAGCGTCGCAGAGCCCGCATCGTGATTACGCTTGCTGTGTTGACGCTCGCGGTTATTTTCTTTGAGCTCTACGCCCATTCCAACATCATGGGCCGCTCCTGGCCGTAGGGATCTTCGCTATTGGTCGGACGGTCCCAGACACTCCAAACGGCCGTGGTAGTTTGTTGACACGGGCACTCAGGCCCGACTCTTGCCAGTGTGAGGGAGTCACATCAGAAGTGAGTGGGGTATGCCACCCAAGCGCGTTTACGTAGTCATCAATCCCGCGGCCGGTCAGGACCGGCCAGTTCTCGCGATCTTGAATCGCGCCTTTCGTGGGGCGAATCTGGATTGGGATATCGGTATCACCAAAGCCGAAGGCGACGCTGCACGCCTCGCTCGCTCCGCATGCGAAGCCGGGTACGATACCATCGCGGCTCTCGGTGGTGACGGTACCGTTATGGAAGTCGCGAGCAGCCTGGTAGGGAGGGAAACACCCCTCGCCATCTTGCCCGGCGGTACGGCTAATGTGATGTCAGTGGAGCTCGGAGTACCCAGCGATCTGACGCTGGCAACGTCGCTTATCACCGGACCGCACGAGATACGGGCGATCGATGTAGGGCATCTCCAGAATCGCAACTTCCTCTTACGGGTTGGTATCGGTCTCGAGGCTGCAATGGTCCAGGGAGCAGAGCGGGAGCTCAAGGACAGGGTCGGTGTGCTCGCTTACGGGGTCTCGGCCGTGCAGGCGTTGCGGGAGCCCATGCTCTCCCACTATCAGATCGTGCTGGATGGTGAGATTGTTGAGATCAACGGCGTCGGCTGCGTCATAGCAAACGTTGGAAGCGTCGGGCAGGGGCAGTTCTCAATACTCCCGGATATTTCCGTCGATGACGGCCTACTGGACGTCATTGTTTTCGAACGCGCGGATCTCGCCAGTGTGCTCAGCGTGGCCACGTCAATGATTCGGGGAATCCCAGCGGAGCAGGGGGTACAGCGTTGGAAGGCGCGCGAGGTCACAGTACTGGCGGATCCTGAACAGCCAGTTCAGGTCGATGGGGAGATCATTGAGCCCGGCCCCATCAGCGTGTGGGTGGAGCCAGGTGCTCTGCGTGTCATCGTGCCGGCAGTCGCTTTGCCTCTAGGTGAGGACCCGGTCGTCGGCTCAGAAACTGTAGCCCGACCTGGACTTTAGCCGCGTGCGACGTCTCTAAAGCCATTGGTGATCGGCAATCGTCGATCACGGCCAAAGGCGCGTGCCGTGATCTTCACCCCCGGGGGCGCCTGCCGCCGTTTGTACTCGCTGAGATCCACAAGCCTAATGACCCGGCTCACAACATCCGGGTCAAAGCCTTGACGCACGATCTCGTCGAAGCTCAAGTCCTCTTCCACATAGCTCTGTAGGATCGGATCGAGGATCGCGTACGCTGGCAGGCTATCCTCATCTTTTTGATCAGGTCGCAGCTCAGCCGATGGCGGCTTCACCAGCACGTCTCGCGGAATGACGTCCTTGCCCTCCACGCGGTTACGGTACTCGCAGACTTCATAGACGAGGGTCTTCGGCACGTCCTTGATCACCGCGAATCCGCCAGCCATGTCGCCATAAAGCGTGGCATATCCAGTCGCCATCTCACTCTTGTTGCCAGTGGTGAGCACCAACCAGCCAAACTTGTTTGATATTGACATAAGGAGCATCCCCCGGATGCGGGCCTGAAGGTTTTCCTCGGCAACATTCGGCTCCGTGCCTTCGAACACCGGTGCCAGCATTGAGAGATAGGCCTGGAACGCTGGCTCAATTGAGATTGTGTGAAGCGTAATCCCGAGATTCTCCGCTAAACGTTGGGCGTCACTTTTACTTCCGCTACTCGAGTATCTTGACGGCATGGATACGCCCACAACTCGATCCGGTCCAAGAGCATCGGCCGCCACGGCGGCAACCAGACTGGAATCGATGCCTCCGGAGAGCCCAATGAGCACTGAGCCGAATCCGTTCTTCGTCACGTAGTCGCGCGTGCCTAGCACCAGCGCTTTGTAGACCTCTTCCGCTCGCTCCAGCACAGGCGGCTGAGTGCGGGCTGGCAGCGTCCCTTTTGGCCCCATGTCAGGAAGAGTCACCTCAACTGTAGGCAACACATTGAGGTCGAAGTTGCGCCAGCGTGGGTCGCGTAGTCGCTCGCGGAACACTGAGTCCAGGTCGACATCGCAGATAATGAGCTCTTCATCGAATGCTGTTCCGCGACAGATGGCCGTACCGTGCTGGTTATAGACGGTACTCTGCCCATCGAATACCAGCTCGTCCTGGCCACCCACCATATTCAGGTACACCAGGACGGCAGCACTGTCGCTGGCACGCGTGCCCAGCATGCGGTCTCGCTCTTTTGATTTGCCCAGATGGTACGGCGAGGCATTGATGTTGACGATAAGCTCGGCGCCCGCGGCAGACTGAACTGAGGCAGGCCCAGTCGGATACCAGATGTCTTCGCAGACATTGACCGCGAAAACGTCATCCCCAAGCTTGAAAAGCGGTCCCGGCCCGCCCGGCCGGAAATATCGCTCCTCGTCGAAGACACCATAGTTCGGTAGTCGCTCTTTCCGGCAGATACCCACAACGTTACCGTCGCAGATCACGGCGGCCGCGTTGTACACGGCTTCCGCAGCCTCCGGATATCCCACCACCACCAGGATGTCCTGGCTTGCGGAGACTATTTCATGCAACGCCGCCTCGCACTGACGCAGAAAGCTGGGCTTCAAGAGTAGGTCTTCGGGGGGATAACCACACACCGCTAGTTCTGGGAAAGCCACCAGGTCCGCGCCGTCAGCGCGAGCACGTCGAACGTAGTCAATGACCTTCGCGGTGTTCCCCGCGATATCTCCAACGGTGGAATTCATCTGGGCGAGTGCGAGACGCATAAGACCTCGTTGATTGGAGCTAGGGCCAGGAGAGTGGGCGGAGCATGCGCACGCACACCCCTTAACGACCTTAATTAGTGTACTTCAGAGTCAATCCGGCGCCCTGCCAGCCATTGATAGCCGCATGAGCGCGTACAATACCGTTCGTGCCAACGTTGAAATATGAGCCGCTAGCAGAACACTTGGCGGCGCTCCCGTCCATGCAAAAGCGCGTCGTCATCTCATTTCAGAAGATCGAGTCGATACTCGGGGCGCCGTTGCCCGCCTCGGCTCGAAAATATGAGGAGTGGTGGATCGGCGGACGCCGCTGGACCCGTGTAGAGAACTCGCAGGTACAGGAGCGTGCCTGGCACGGAGTGGGCTGGTCCGTGGATGACGTTGATCCAAAACTCGGGCTGGTTACATTTCGCCGTCAGGGATAGAACTCGGAAAATTCCGGAGTATGATGGCACCGTTTGAATTGTTCATTCGGTGCAGCATGATCATCGGCATATCCAATTGGCGACGATCGCGTGGCTGAGTCTCTGCAGCCGTCCAGCGCATCACCGGAACAATCTCGCTCCACCAGCTTCGTCCTTTTTCTGGTCATCGTCGCTCAGTCCATAACCTTCCTGAGTCTTTCGTTCGCACAGGGCTTTCTTCCCTTCTATCTCACCCAGGACCTCGGCGTGCCTGATGGGGAGCCGCTGGCCCTCTGGATTGGCGCAACCTCCGCGGTCGGCCCGCTCATGGTTGTCCTGTGGAGCCCGCTCTGGGGTGTGCTTTCGGATCGCTTCGGTCAGAAACCCATGATGGTGCGCGCGCTCGTCGGCAGCGGGCTTCTCCTGGCCATGAACGCGCTGGCGCAGGATCCGTGGCAATTTCTGGTTATCCGTCTCCTGTCCGGTATTGCCACAGGTGTCAACGCACCTACCATTGGACTCATCAGTGTGCTGGTGCCACGTGAGCGCCTTGGTCGAAGCTTGGGCTGGGCACAAACAGGTCGCGTCATCGGCATGAGTATCGGCCCCGTCATGGGCGGTGTTGCAGGTGATCTCGTAGGGTTTCGGGCCGCCTTCCTGGTGGCGGGCGTCATTGCGCTGTGCGCCTCGGCTCTTCTCATCCTTTATGTGCCCAATCCGCAGGCCGGTGAGCGGCGGCGACCCACCAGTGGACTGCTGGACGGTTTCAAATACGTCGGGTCCAATCGTCAGCTCACCCTCGCCATCACACTCATTTACCTGGGTCAGCTCGGCGATAGCCTAGTTACGCCGTTTATTCCTATTCGGATTCGCGATCTGGCGATGGACCGAACGAACATCGCCAGCCTGGCGGGTCTCGTGGTTTCGGCAGGTGCATTCTCAACCGCGTTTGGCGGTGTGTTGGCAGCAAGGTGGTCCGAAAGAGTCGGTTACGTCCTTCCACTAACGCTTGCGGCCATCGGCGGAAGCATTGTGCAGTTTGCTCAGGCGTTCGCCAACAGCCCGGAGACGCTCTTTGGCCTCAGGCTGCTCATGGGGCTCGTATTCGGCGGCACGCTTCCGCTTCTGAACGCCATTGCTGGCGTCCAGGTTCCGTCGGATCGTCGCGGCGTAGTCTTTGGCGTTACAACGAGCGCAAATGCCGGATCTAACCTGACCGGTCCTTTGATAGGGTCAGTTCTGTTTACGCTCTTCAGTTACCGCGCCCCATGGATAGCCGGAGCCGGGGTGCTGCTGCTCACGGCCGTGCTAATCAAGCGAGGTATCCGCGAGCCAATTGAGAAATAAGCCATGTCCCGACACTAAGTGATTCTGACCTACGCCGTGTGTCCCCAGAGTGGCCGGCTTGATACAATGGCACCAGCGATGAGCGAAGACCTTTCTGACAGTAGACGCTACGGGCCATCGCGTCCCCTCGCGCTGGAGTCTGCTCCACGCGCCCTCGGCTAAGTCCGCCCCCGCGGCACTAGCCGCGGTCGCTTCCGGAACGCCCTCCTGACGGGAGGGCGTTTGTGTGCCCTCTGGAGGCGGCGGTGGAAACACTCACCATCGACGTGCGCTCCGTTGATGTTGCTTTGTTGCGCGCACTGCCGCGCGACGAGCTAACGGAGACGCTCTATAGCCTGAACGCCTCCGAGCTTGCCCTGCTCTTCACGCGCCTCGGTGATGAGGCGATTGCAGAGCTGTTGGCAGAGCTCGAGTCGTATGACGCTGCCCGCCTCATAAGCAAACTCAGTCGCCTGCAGGCCGCCGAGGTCCTCGAGGAGATGGACCCTGACGATGCCGCCGACGTCGTCGACGAGATGGAGCCCGTTGAGGCTGAGGCCATCCTGGTGGCAATGAGGCCAGATGACGCCAACGACCTCCGGGAGCTCCTGTCTTATCCGGCTCGAATCGGCGGGCGGGTTAATGACGCCCGGAGTACGTTGCCCTCACCCCCACGATGCGTGCGGATGAAGCGCTAAACGCGCTTCGGCGCGTTGCCGAAGAGGCGGAAACGATCTACTACACCTACGTGGTAGAGCCCGACTCGCGCAAGCTGCTCGGCGTGCTGTCGCTTCGTAATCTGGTACTTAGCCGTCCGTGGACTCCTGTCCGCGATCTCATGGTTCAGGACGTCTTGCGGGTTCGGGTAGACGCAGACCAGGAGGAAGCCGCGCGTCTTCTAGATCAACACCACCTCATCGCTTTACCGGTGGTCGACGAAGACGACCGACTGCTGGGCATCATCACCGCGGACGATGCCGCGGACGTGCTGCTCGAGGAGGCGGAAGAAGATATTCAGCGGCTCGGCGGATCTCAGCCATTGGAGGAGCCGTATCTGCGCGCCTCCATTGCTCACTTGTTTCGCAAGCGCGCTCCGTGGCTGCTGTTTCTCTTTCTCGGTCAGGCGTACACCAGCTCGGTGCTCGCCGCATTTGAGGTCACCTTCTCTGAGATGGCCGTACTCGTGATCTTCATCCCAATGCTCATTGGCATCGGCGGAAACGTTGGATCGCAGACAGTCACCACCCTTGTCCGTGCGATGGGCACTGGTGAAGTAGATCTCGGGGATGTGTTCCGCGTGCTCAAGCGTGAAATCATGGTGGGGACCATGCTTGGCGTGCTGATGGGCGCCGCGGCTTATGTTCGTGCCTGGACAATGGGCAGCACGGCGGTGAGCGTAGGTCCGGCAGTGGCAATGGCGGCACTGTGCATCGTGATCTGGGCAGCCACGGTGGCTGCTCTCCTACCGCTCGCCTTGAGCAAGCTGCGCGTCGATCCAGCCGTCGTGTCGGCGCCGTTCATCACGACCCTCGTGGATGGAACTGGACTATTCATCTATTTCACGGTGGCCCGCATTCTACTGGGCCTTGACTGAAACCGAGCGAGCTCGCTCGGTCAAATAATCCGCGGGAGCTACTCGCTGCTATCGCCAATAGTGCGCTGGCACAAAAGATGAAGGGGCCGCGCCTTGTGCGCGGCCCCTTCATTAGGTCGGGCGGTTCGTGAGCCTAAAGAGTTACACGCGAATGACGAACGAGCCGGCTGCCTTGTCATGCCAGGTCTGCTTGTTGGGGTCCCAGAGCATCCAGAGATAGCCGATACCAAGGGCAATGCCTGAGATGAATGCTACAAGAACGCGGATAAGTGCCTGTCCCGCGGTGAGAAGCTCTCCATTGGCATTGACGAGCTTGATGCTCATCAACTTCATCGCCGGCGTTTGCCCGGTGGATGAAAAGAAGTACACCTCGTAAATCACTGCGATGAGCGTGCCGAGGCCGCTGCCAAGATTCGGGTTGATCGATCCCAGGACCAGTCCTAACACGCCCTGGATGATGGCCAGAATAACGCCGTCGATGATTAACGAGACCAACCTTGGAAAGAACCCCGCGTAATTGGTGGCAATTGCCATCACACTACCTCCGCGAGCACAAGAGTGCGGCCACTGTAGCACGTTTTCACGCGGCATTGGGCCTCCAGTTGAACCTTCAGACGACCCGATAATTCGGCTCTGTTAGAATCCGATTGGGACTTCTCCTTGCCTCCGACTATCGTCGTCGAGCACCTCTCCAAGCACTACCTCGTCCACAAAAAGCCGCCCGGGCTTATTGCTTCCCTGCGCAGCCTCGTCCATCGTGAGTATCTCGATGTTCACGCTGTATCAGACGTGAGCTTCACGTTGGAGCAAGGGGAATTGGTGGGATTCCTGGGACCAAATGGCGCGGGCAAGACCACCACCCTGAAGATGCTCTCGGGGCTGTTGCACCCGTCAGGCGGAACCGCCCGCGTGCTAGGGCACGAGCCGTGGAAGCGAGAAGCGCGATTTCAGCGTCGCTTCTCATTGGTCATGGGTCAGAAAAACCAGCTCTGGTGGGACCTGCCCGGCCATCGAGTCATTTCTGCTCAACAAGGAGATCTATCGTGTTCCGGATCGAAGGTTCCGTGAGACGCTGGATGAGCTGATTGATCTGCTCGGGTTGGAACCGCTCCTTCAGATCCAGGTTCGCCGACTCTCATTAGGCGAGCGCATGAAGTGCGAGCTCGCTGTCGCGCTCATCCACGAGCCGGAAGTGCTGTTCTTGGATGAGCCCACCATCGGTCTAGACGTGCTGATGCAGCATGCGCTGCGCGATTTCATCCGCGTCTACAACCAGCGGCGGCGCTCCACGATCGTGCTGACCAGTCATTACATGGAAGATGTGAAAGAGCTCTGCGAGCGGGTCATCATCATCTCCAAGGGGCACCTGATCTATGACGGAAGGCTGGACGCCATCGTCGAGCGATACACCGATGAGCGTGACCTGACGGCGACGTTCCAGGAGCCAGTGGCAGAGTCGGACCTGGCGATGCTCGGTGAGGTGATCGAGTATCGAGGCGAGCGTGTCACACTCCGCGTGCCGCGATCTGCGCTCGCTGAACGTACATCGACTCTCCTAGCGCGCTTCCCGGTGAATGATCTCGCCGTGGCGGAGCCGGACGTGGAAGAGGTCATTCGGAAGGTCTTCAGTGAGTAGTCCTGGATGTTGGGCCCGTCACTTTGGGCCGCGGCGGTCTTCGCCGCTTTCTCGCGAGGCTGGAAACCGTTCTCCATGTCGCTCCGCTCGGTTGGAAAGCGGCCGAAAACCGCCGCGGTCCAAAGTGAGCCAGTCCACGATATGAGCCTCTACATCACCCTCTGGCGCATCGGATTACAAGACGCCATTCAATATCGGATCGAGGGCATCATCTGGTTCCTGTTTGATGTCGTTCCGCCCATCATGATGCTCTTCTTCTGGAGCGCGGCTTACGCAGACACTGATCAAGTGGCTGGTTACAGTCTGCCGGAGATGCTGGCGTATACACTCGGAGTCCTCGTGCTTCGAAACCTGGTCACCGTTCATGTCGAGTGGGATATCGACTACGAAGTGCGTCAGGGCACGCTTTCGAACTATCTCGTTCGACCGATCAGCCCCTGGATCGTGTGGTTTTTCAATCAGCTTAGCTGGCGAATGTGGCGAACGGCACTTGTCTGTCCCATCCTGGCGATTGCCCTGATCACAGTCGCGCCGTCGCTCGAGCTGCCGTCCATGGATTCCACGCAGGTCTGGGGCTTCCTCGTCAGTTTGCTGCTGGCATACCTCGTCTGCTTCCTCTTCAAGCTGGTGCTTGGCTTCACGGCATTCTGGCTCACCAACATTCAAGCGGTGATCGGTCTCTCAGACGTGCTAGTCTATCTGTTTGGCGGAATCTTGATTCCAATGCAGCTTCTGCCCGAAGGACTGCAGCAGATCGCGCTCTACTTACCGCTGCAATCGATCTTTGCCTTCCCACTCAGTGTGATGCTTGGCCGCTCCCAGGGCGCCGATCTGATCGCCGGGCTGACCGGCCAGATCGTATGGTGCGGGCTTCTCGGTCTTCTCGCCGTCCTCATGTGGCGTACTGGTCTCCGACGGTACGAGGCGGTGGGCGGATGAGCAAGCTGCGTCACTACGCGTCGATTTACCTCGTGTTCGTGAGGACCTGTGTCATCCGTGAGATGGGGTTTCGTGGTCACTTTCTCCTGCTCGTGTTGAGCAACTCCGCCTGGACACTGCTTTCGCTCGCGTTCGCCGGATTCCTCTTCACTAATGTCCGGTCCGTTGCAGGCTGGGACCTCAATTCCATGATTGTCCTCACAGGTACGTTCAGTCTTGTCCTGGGGCTCCTCGATGGGCTCTTCCAGACCAACATGTCCCGTCTCTCAGAGCAGGTAAATCGCGGCGAGCTCGACTACGTCCTCATCAAGCCGATCGACAGTCAGTTCTACGTGTCAACCCGATACCTCAACCTGAACGAGATCCCAACTGTGCTGATCTCGATTGTGACCATTTCGGCTGGAATGGCTCGTCTGGGCCTGCAGCCTTCCGTCGCGGAGGTCTCCACATATGTGCTTCTTGTGGTGTGCGCCGTAACGACCTTTTACGGTCTCTGGTTCGCAAGTGTCACGCTGGCGCTATGGTCCGGCCGAATCAACAACATCGCGTACCTGATTCAGCCTATCGCCGATCTCGGGCGCATGCCGTCGGACATTTTTCAGGGGCTGTTTCGGATCATCTTTACGTTCATTCTGCCGGTGTCCTTGATCTCCACAGTTCCGGCTCGTTCACTGCTCGGCGTATTAGAGCCCGGGATGATCGGGTATGCGATAGTTGCCTCAGTCACCACCGTGCTCTTCTCTCGGTGGTTCTGGCAATTCTCTCTCAGTAGATACACGAGCGCCTCCAGTTAACCACTCAGGTCACCCATATACTCCCGCCATGCGATGGATCGCGGTGGTGCTGGCGGCAGTTTTCGCCATACCTCTCATTCTTCTGGGGCCGCACGGAAGCGTGGTGGCATTCAAGACCGCGATGTTCGTTCCGGAGATATTTCCGGACGCACCCATCCAGCCGCTTCGCTGGATCACGAGCGCATCGAACGTGGAGCGATCAACCATCCCGTATCCTGGCGGCAATGCCAGGCTCGATGTGTACGTGCCGGCGCATGAGGGACAGCACCCGGCAGTCATTCTCATGCTGGGCGCCCGCCCGATTGACCAGGATGATCCCGTGATCACGCGGTTCGCCGATGGATTGAGCCGCATGGGCATCGTGGTCATGGTGCCCGCATCAGACGGTCTGTCTACAGGGGCAATCAGTCCCGATGAGATCGATCTCTTAGTGCGGGAGCTCATCTTGCTTCGTGAGCGACCCGACGTAGATAAGAGTCGCGTCGGCTACATTGGCCTCTCTGTGGGCGCATCGCTCTCGCTCGTGGCCGCCGCGGATGCTCGAATCCGGGATGACGTGCGATTCGTCAATGCTTTTGGTGGGTACTTTGACGTGCGCGATCTGTTCGTCGCGTTGTCTTCGAGGTCCCTGAATTACGCTGGCGAGACATCCGATTGGGAGCCGGCCCCACTTGCGCGAGAAGTCATGATCGAGAATGTTGCCATCGGGCTGCCCTCGGATGGTGAGCGGGAATGCGTCCGCCAGGTTTCGGAGAGCACCGACTCTACTGGCTGGTGTGAGAGCGTCCCTCTCTCCCCAATGGGAAGGGACGCCCTGGCTCTTCTGGACGAGCCGGATACGGGGCGGGCCCAGCAGCTAGTGAATGTGTTGACGGCGCCGTCAATGAAGCGGTTGGATGCCATCTCGCCTCGGAGCATTGTTGCGGAGATCAAGGCCGACGTTCTGGTTATGCACGACGTCAACGACAGATACATCCCCTACACGGAATCGCGGCGGCTGATTGCGGCGCTGCCGGAATCGAGGCTCCGCGCCTGGACCGAGCTGGAGCTGTTCGATCATGTGATGCCGGGCCACGGGATGGATCCGGTCACTTTCTCTCGAGAGGTGGCGCAGCTCTTCCGTCACGTGTACCTGACCTTTATGGAGATGCTGTAATCACGGTGAGAGGTGCGAGCCTCATGCCCACGCTGCTCCACTGTGTACCTCCCTCAACTCCCCGGTCTGCCCGTCCGCTCAGGCGCGTTGTAAGCGCATAATCAGCTCGTGGGTATACCGCCTGATCCAGCAATTCAACGAATGGCGAGCGTCTTTGGCGCCCGCCTCCTGTCTGATTCCAGCTCTGCCTCTTTTCGCACCAGTGCGCTGGAGGTGCTGGCCGCGGCATTGACCGCCGTGGATCCCTATGCAGCCGTTAGACGCTCGATTGGGCCGTCTGATTCCATGCTCAGCGCTGGACATGGTCAATTCGACCTGGACCGGATCCGACGCATTGTCGTCGTGGGTGCGGGGAAGGCGGGTGGCCCGATGTCCGCCGCCGTGGAAGAAGTGCTTGGTGAACGGATATCCGCCGGTTGGGTCAACGTGAAGACCGGGCACCTTACGCCGACGCGGTTCATCAATCTTCACGAGGCTGGTCATCCCATTCCTGACCAGTCAGGTTTGGATGGCTCGGAGCAAATCTCGAATCTTCTTGAGGGTCTGGATCGCGATGACCTCGTGGTGTGCCTGATCTCCGGTGGTGGGTCGGCGCTACTTGGGCTTCCCTATCCAGACATCACTCTGGCTGACATGCAGCAGGTGACGAACGCGCTCTTCCGAGCCGGCGCCAACATCAATCAGCTCAACTGCGTACGCAAGCACCTGGACCGTTTGAAAGGTGGTGGGCTGGCGCGATTGGCCGCCCCCGCGCGCGTTGTCACGCTTGTGCTCTCCGACGTCATTGGTGATCCCCTGGACGTCATCGGGTCTGGCCCGACAGCGCCAGACCCTACAACGTTTGCCGACGCGTGGGATGTTATTGACCGATTTGATCTCCGAAGCGATATTCCTGCTTCAGTAGCGCAGCGGCTGCAGCGTGGCGTTGATGGAGATGAGCCTGAGACGCCGAAGGTCAATGACCCGATCTTCGAGCGCGTGGATTCAGTCATTGTGGGAAGCAACGCGCGTGCCGCCGAGGCTGCACTCTCCGCCGCGACGCACAGGGGATGGGCAACTCTGGATCTTGGCAGCATGATCGAAGGCGAAGCACGCGAAGTCGGCCGAGTCTTAGGAGCCCTCGCCCGCGGTATCGTCAGCGAAGGGCGTCCCCTGAAAGCGCCCGTGTGCATCGTGGCCGGCGGCGAGACTGTCGTGACAGTGAAAGGCAGCGGGCGGGGTGGGCGGAATCAGGAAGTGGCTCTGGGCGCGGCGTTGGCCATAGACGGGCTTGCTGAAACGCTTGTCATTAGCCTGGGGACAGATGGGACGGACGGTCCGACCGACGCCGCAGGAGCCCTGGCTGATGGGACGACCATCCAGAGGGGTGCTAACCTCCACCTGGACCCGCATCGTTCTCTCGCGGAGAACGATGCCTACTCCTACTTCGACGCTCTGGGCGATCTCCTCATGACCGGCCCAACGCGCACAAACGTGAACGATATTATGTGTGTCTTCGTGGGGTTGCCAGAGTCAAAGTCCAAACTCGCCCGCGGGTAACTGCTCAGAAGGAGGGGAGAGCGAGGCCCTGTTGCCCGTAGCCCGGGGGCTTGTCCCCTGTGTCTGGACATCGGGCCGCCGATTTCGCGGTGTACGGTCCCGAGCGTGGCGGCGTCTGGGGCTCCAGGCACAGGGACAGCGGACAAGCCCCCGGGCTACGACCATCGTCCGGTGGATCGTCCGCGCAATTCTGAATACTTCCGCCCGCGATGCCGGATTGATTTGCGCATCGGTTAGAGGGTACCCTCGGCGCTGCCCGTGGTGGCTTTTCTCGCTTATGGGCTCGTGCTTAACGTAGTCGGAAGCCGTTACGCTCGGTGCGGTCGGCTTGGACAGCGGATCTGGGGCGATATGAATCGGGCCGATCTTCAACCACAGGCATCGGCAAATCTCCGCATCGAGATGATTGAAGAAAAAGGGTTGACATGAAGCTCTTCGTCGATAGCGCCAACCTCGAGGAGATCGAGTCCGCATTGAGTCGTGGGTTCGCCAGCGGTATCACGACGAACCCGTCCATCCTTTCTAAGGAAGAGCGACGGGATTTTGGCGAGCACATTCGCGACATCATCACGCTGCTGCGACGATACGATGCCGCCATTCCGCTCAGCGTCGAGGTGTTCACGGCCGATCCCGCGGAGATGCCGCGTCAGGCGCGCGCCTTTCTCGATCAATTCGGTGACTATGAGCAGCTCTACATCAAGGTGCCGATTGGCTGGGACGAGCTGAAGGTCATTCATGAGATCGTACGGGCCGGTGGCAAGGTCAACTGCACCTGCTGCATGTCCTACAACCAGGCGATGATGGCAGCCAATGCCGGCGCCTCATTCGTAAGCCTGTTCTGGGGACGCATACGCGATACGGGATACGACGCGGCTTCCGTGGTGCAACAGGTTCATCGAACCCTGCGCGAGTGGCAGTCCCCGGCAGAAATCATCGTAGGCAGTATTCGGCAGATGGTCGATGTCAACGAGGCGATCCAGGCGGGGGCGGACATCGTCACCGTTCCGGCGAAGTTCTTTCCTCAGATGTGCGTCCATCCGAAAACGGATGAGGCGGTGCAGCAGTTCGTTCGCGACTTTGCGGAGTGGAGCGCGCCCGTCGAAGCGTCAGCGCTATCGGCTCGCTAGTTAAAGAACAAGGGGATTCCATGGAGTTTATTGCCCGCTATTTAGCGGAAGTGCGGGAAGTCACCGAGCGGATCGACCAATCAGCCGTCGCCAGACTCATTGACCTGCTCGTGGATGTTCGGCAGGGCGGCGGGCGGTTGTTCTTCCTCGGCGTTGGTGGAAGCGCCGGCAATGCTTCACACGCGGTGAATGATTTCCGCAAGATCGCCGGATTCGAGGCGTATTCCCCGCTGGACAACGTGTCGGAGCTTACGGCGCGAATCAATGACGATGGTTGGGAAGGCGCCCTGTCGGCCTGGCTACGAGGCAGCCGACTCAACGAGCGCGACATGCTCATGATTTTCTCAGTGGGCGGGGGAGATCTGGAGCACAACGTGAGTATGAACCTGGTGCGCGCGATGGAATACGCGAAGACAGTTGGAGCGCGAATCGGTGGCATTGTCGGTCGCGATGGCGGCTTCACCGCCCAGGTGGCGGACGCTTGCGTGATCATTCCCGTGGTGCATCCGGAGACGATCACGCCACACAGCGAGGCTTTTCAGGCCGTCGTCTGGCACATGCTGGTCTCGCACCCGAGGCTGATTGCAGTCCGCGATGAAGTGGGAGTCGATACCGGCAACTACACCGGCCCGATAGTTCCCGAGAACCTTGGGGTAGGGCTGAGAGGGTTCGAACCTCCGACACCTGAGTCCCGTTTGGGGTGCTCGGTGAACTAATCCGCGTTAGAGGCCTCCTATTAGCTGCCGAATCCGGGTCCGGGCTTCTCGATGCGGTCCACTGTCTTATTCTCCAGCGAAGCTCCGGGGATCTCTTTGCCGTCGGGCGTCATGCGAGCATGGCTCTTGAATCCGGTTGGCGATGCGCCCACGCGGAGCATGACGAGGTTCTCGTCACCCCGGGCCTGGAACCAGTAGTTTGCGCCCTTCGGAATCATTACACCCTGATAGCGGGTGAGGCGCTTGGTGTTCTCATCCGTGTCGAGATGGAACTCGGCTTCGCCCTCGAGCACGACGAAGGTGTGATCCTCGTCCAGGTGAGCGTGCATCGCGTTCTCACCGCCCTCGGCATACACCTTGATGGTGACCGTCATGATGTCGGTACGCGAGCGCACATCGGTGGTGCGGCCCTGGAGCAGGTAGGGGGTGCAGATGTCGAACACTTCACTGCTGCTGGCGGTCTCTGCCACTGATCGGATACTGCCGTTAAGCTGCTCGTTCACCGCTACCGATGTGCCGTCGGGGCGCCTGTCGCTGACCTGAACCATTTCCCGCCTCCTGAAAAACTATGCGTCTATCCGGGCACGATAGTTTGTGAGGATCTTGACGTCAAGGAAGGCGCGAGTAATGTAACTGTTCAGCGTTGCGGGACGATCCACTGGACGATGCCTGTAGCACGGGGGCTTGTCCCCGGTGCCTGGACATCGGGCTGACGCTATCGCGGTGTACGTCCCGAGCTTCGCGGCTGCTGGCGCTCCAGGCACGGGGAAAGCCCCGTGCTACGACCATCGACCCCGCGACTCTTAACACTCATCGAGTAATTCCCAAGCCTTGCGACACTTCGGTGGGCATGAGATTACGCAAGGCATAGCCTGTGCAGAGGCGATGCTCATCCAACTGGTGTGACGGGAAGGAGCCAGAGGATCGTGAGCTGCATGAGGATCGGCACGTCAGGGTGGAGCTATCGCCATTGGCGAGGCACGTTTTATCCGCAGGGCATGGCTGTGTCGCGCTGGTTGGAGCATTACGCGCAGGTGTTCGACTGTGTTGAGGTGAACGGCTCCTTCTACAGATTGCCGAAGCGCTCGACATTCATTGACTGGGCCGCCCGAACACCTTCGGATTTCCGATTCGCCGTCAAGGGGAGCCGCTTCATCACGCACTACAAGCGGCTCCAAGAGCCCCGTGAGCATGTGGAGCGGTTTTTCGATGCGGCTACGGGACTTGGCGAAAAGCTGGGGCCCGTGCTCTGGCAGCTTCCCCCGGACTTTGCCCGTGACGATCACGTCCTCGATGAATTTCTGGAGCACCTTCCGCGATTCAGCTTGAATACGTTGGAGTTTC
The DNA here is from genome assembly GCA_963765765.1 of uncultured Chloroflexia bacterium. Lineage (GTDB taxonomy): Bacteria > Chloroflexota > UBA6077 > UBA6077 > JACCZL01 > CAVXYC01. The sequence goes on from CAVXYC010000015.1 coordinate 35,126, forward strand.
GGCACGAAAGCTGGCTGGTGGAGCCAGTCTTCGAAATGCTGCGGCGCCATGGAGTGTCGCTGTGCATTCCCCACCATCCAAAGATGCCCATGGCGCCACTCCTGACGGTGCCCTGGACATATATTCGCTTTCACTACGGTCCGAGCTCTGATGGCGATTACCCAGATGATGCGCTGGGCCGCTGGGCCCGCTGGATTGAGGCGCTTCCCGAATCTAATCAACCGTCATGGGCCTTTTTCAACAACGACTGGCAGACGTATGCGCCAAGAAACGCTGTGACGCTTCGCAACCAGTTGCGTGCTAGTCAGGGTTTAAGGCTCGAGGCCGGCTGACGTCTCCTGGCAAAGACAGCGCCCAGTATTGCGCGAAGCGCCTTGGAAAGCGGCGCTCCCGCACGCCGCACTCCAAGGCGCTTCGCGCAAAGTGTTCATTGACCCATGGATCAATCTAGGAAACAATTGCCACCGTGAATCGAACAACGACGCGTCGGTCGGGGCCGACGCGATGATGCGCGCGTGGCTGTAACCGGGGCTGGCTCTTCTAGCGAAGCCTCTTCTCCGGCGAAGAAGCCACCCGGTGGCCGTAAGCTCACTACCGGCAGCATTCCTCACAATCTGTGGTTCCTCGCCTGGCCCGCCACGCTTTCCGGATCACTCCACACGGTGGACCTGCTCATGGAGATCGTGTGGGCCGGGTTTCTGGGCACGTCCTCCATTGGCGGGATCGGGGTGGCTCAGGGCTGGGTGCAGCTTTTCAACACCGCGCGTACAGGGTTGGATTCGGCCACTCGCGCCATGGTGTCACGCGCGATCGGCGCAGGCGATCACCGAGCGGCGAGTCATGCTGCCATGCAGGCCTTGTTACTCAATGGGGGGCTGGCGCTGATTATCCTTGTGATCGGCAGCGCCCTGGCGTATCCACTCTTGCGAGTCATCGGAGTATCCGATGCCATTGCCGAGGAAGGCGCCAGCTATCTGCGTTGGCGGTTTATCTCGACCACGACATTCGCGGTGCTGATGGTAACGATGTCGATTTTGCAGGCCGCCGGTGATCCGATTACGCCGATGAAGGCCAATATGGTCGGTCGTGTCATTCATATGATCGTGTCGCCATTTTTGATCTTCGGGTGGGGAGTACCCGGTATGGGTATCGCTGGCTCCGCCGCCGGATTCACCATTGCCCAGATCATCAGTGTGGCGATCACCGCTCACGCACTGTTCTCGCCATCGGCGCGATTCCAATTGTCGCTCAAGGGCGTTTCGGTAGATTTCCCGATGATGTGGCGCATGCTGAAGATCGGGCTTCCCGCGTCCGTGACAAGCGGTGAGCGCTCGCTCGCGCAGCTATTGCTCATCGGCATCGTGGCGCCTTTTGGCGACGTGGCCATCGCGGCGTTTGCGCTGGTGCAGCGGCTTCAGTCATTCGTCAATCTCGGACTTGTCGGCCTCGCCCAGGCGGCCGGCGTGCTGTCCAGTCAAAATCTGGGGGCTCAGCGGCTGGATCGCGCTCGCGCCTCAGCGAACTGGGCGGTGATCTTTACCGTCGTGCTGTGCATCGTCTTTGGAATTCTCTTTTACGCCGTACCAGAGCAGATTCTGCATCTGTTCACACGTGATGAAGCGCTGGTGGCAACGGGAGTCACCTGGCTGCGCATCATGGCCATCGGATTTCTCTTCATGGGCGTTGGCGACGTCTTCATGTACGTGCTCAACACCGCGGGCGACACAGTCTTGCCTATGATCGTCAGCTTGCTGAGCATCTGGGCGGTGCAGCAGCCGGCCGCGATCTTCCTATCCGGCCAGACGGTTGGCATGGAGATCTTCGGACAGCCACTTCCTGTCCTCACAGGTCTCGGCGATCAAGGCGTTGTCTGGGCCATGGTCGTTGCGCTTATCTTTCGCCTGTGCATTTACGCGCCGTACTTCTACCTGGCGCCCTGGTATCGGAAGAAGATCTGAGTGTTGAGTGATCGCTCTAAAGCGCTTCGGGCCAATTTGAGGTTTACAACCACCCTGAGCGCCGGAACCCGATATAGAGCGCTGCACAGATGGCGGCCATCGCCCCAAGGATGGCCGGGTACCCGTACTCCCAGCGAAGCTCGGGCATGCCATCGAAGTTCATGCCGTACACGCCCGCGATCATGGTGGGAACCGCGATGATCGCCGCCCAGGTAGCCAGGCGTCGCTGCTGACGATTCTCCTGCGATGACGAAATCGCAAGCTGCCGCATCTCATCATTGATGGCTACACGCACTCCAAAGGGCTGGTAGTGGCCACCGCGCGAATCAGTATTGCTTGAATGCCCATGAGCAGCATCGCTACAAGTTAGCCTAGTACGAGCTACCCAGCTCATCCGTGGAGGTCTCGCCATGTGGAGGCAAATCCGGCCAGGGCATCGATGGTCCATCGGGACGTTCGTCATCGTCGCGCTTCAGCTCCTTGCCTGTGCCCCGGCGGCGCAGCCCTCGGCTGCGCCGCCAACAGCCGCACCGTCCGCGGAAGCGGCAGCCGCCCCGCAGCCGGCAGCGAACCCCGGTGCGGCGGGAAGCGCCAAGGAGAGCTGGCAAACAGAATGGGACCGCACCGTGGCGGCGGCCAAGCAGGAGAAGCTCGTCGTTATCACCCAGCCGTCCTCATTGGAAAAAGAGGTCATCGGCGAGTTTCAGAAGGCGTTTCCTGATATCCCCGTGGAGCACACCGGTGCTCGACCCAGCGATATCTCCCCCAAGATCATCACGGAGCAGCAGAACGGTGTCTTCGCCTGGGATGTGATGCAGGGCCCCGGGAACAACATGAACAACGTGCTACTGCCGGGCAGGCGCATATCAGGACATCCAGCCGTATTTCCTGCGTCCGGATGTCATGGACGACTCCAAGTGGGGTGGCGGCGGGTTCGAAATGTACTCGTCACCCAAGGGGCGCTTTATCTTCAACGACTTTGTCCAGTACAGCAACACGTCCGCCATCTTCATAAATCGAGACAAGATACCGGCGAGCGACCTCAATGACTTCGACGATCTGCTCAAGCCGCAGTTCAAGGGCATGTTTGTAGCCGACGACTGCACTGTGGCCGCGCACGGGCTGACCACCGTCTGGGGAATGTACAACTCCAAGGGGGAGGACTTTGTGCGCCGGCTCCTGACGGAGCAAAAGCCGGTATTTCAGGACACGATCCGCGTTACCACCGAGTGGATTGCAACGGGGCGGTATCCGATTGCCATTGGGATGGATGTGCCGACGTTACTCGAGTTCCAGAAGAACGGCATCGGCATGAACATCGATCGGATCAAGGCCTATCAGGTGAGCGCCCGTGGCGTGGCAGTGTTTAAGAACGCGCCGCACCCCAACGCCGCTAAGGTCTACGTGAACTGGGCCTTGAGCCGCGAGGGCCAGTCGGCCTGGGTGAACTCGAGCCAGAAATGGAACCCGCCCGGATGGAACTCGCGCCGCCTCGATGTCGCCGCATCGGACCCAGAGAATCAGGTGGACTGGACGAAATTCAATGCCGCCACGGAGCCTGTTTGGGGGAGTGACAGCGGAATTCCGGTGTCTGAAAAGCTCATCGCGATGTGTAAGGAAGCCAAGGGCTAGGGCGGTGTCCAGCAGAGGGACGACCCTATCCCAGCGGTCCCCGCGCACGGGGAGCGTTGGGATGGGGTCTCTCGCTAGCTCCTGGCGCCAAAGGCCTACGTCACCTTGACGATCAGGTCGATCTCCACAAGCCCCCCGAGAGCCAGGCCGGTGACACCGACGGTGGTGCGCCCCGGCAATTTTCCGGGCTCGAAGTAACTCGCGTACACGGCGTTCATCTGCGCGTAATCGTCTTCGAAGTTGCGTAGGTACACACGAGCGAAGACGACCTGATCCAGCGCCGTTCCGGCACCGGCCAGCACCGTCTGAAGATTACGCATTACCTGATGCGTTTGCTCGACGATGCCGCCCTCGACGAGCCGGTCGCCGGATACCGTGCCGAGTTGGCCTGTTACGAAAAGGAAGTCGCCCGCGCGGACGGCGTGACTATACGCTGCAGTCGGCGGTGGAGGTGGCGCGCCGGACGCCATGAGGAATTCAAGCTCAGCCATGAGCGGTATTCTAGGAGACTGGCTTGCACTTATCGGCAAAGTGGGATTCGGGATAAGTGGATGACCGACCCCTTCCAACTGCGTCAGGAAGGGGTGGGGTCATAGTTATCTGGAGGTTTAGGAGGGGCATGCGGCCACCATTTTTCTGTTCACGGCCCATCTCTGTCGCAGCGGGGGCGGCGGTGGAATCCTCCGCGCTACCTAATGAAAGCTCTACGTCGGCGTGTCCGCCTCGATTAATTTGTCCAGTCGCTCCATGACGGACTTCGGCAAGTGCAGATACTCAGTGATCATCTGCTGGAGCCGATCGCCGGAAACGGGGATGACGTCGAGCTGTATCTGTTGGGCATCGGTCAAAAATAGCGGGTCGGCCATGGTTGCCGCGAACGCTGCTCGCAAGCCCTCGAGGGTCTTTTGGCTCCAGTTTCGGCGGCGCCATGAAGGGACGACCCCACTCGTTGGGCTGCGCAGTGAACGTCAAAAGCTGCTTGGCGTCCGCGTCTCGACTGGCGAAGAGCTCACTCGCCCGCGGCACTCCCGCCAGGAGCGGGTCGTCCAAGCGGTCACCAATGACCAGGACGGGCACCAGCGTGCCGTTCTGGATGTTCGCCAGCGCCGCGCGGCGTTGGCCGTCCCAACTGCTGACGATGGAGTCCACCTCGCCGCGCTCGATACCGAGCAGCCTGCCGGCTGTACCCTCGTATCCAAAGACGCCCTTGATCTGCCACCCGAGCCCAGCATTGAGCAGGATCTGGTTGATGTGCGAGGCTCGAGCCGGGCGTGACCTGGGCGTTGGTCAGAGTCTTTGACTCGAGCTGCTTTATATTGGCGGGGGTGATACCCGTTCGCCTGTGGACCAGCAGACTATCGCCGAGTACCGTAGGGCTACCCAGCCAGCCGAATTGCTCGGCGTCGTAGCGAACGCCCTGCTCGGGGCCTTCGCCGCGGAGCTGGAAGGTCATGACGCCGTTATCGAACAACCCGATGGTGAGGCCATCGGGTTTGGCAGCGTAGATGAAGTTCGCGGCAATGCGGTCGCCGCCCCCCGGGATGTTCTGGACGATGACGTTTGGGTTACCTGGCAGGAAGCGACCGATGTGCCTTGCCACGACGCGGGCCGTGGAGTCAGTGCCTCCGCCCGGCGGCTGGCTCACGATGACCGTGAGCGTCTTACCTTCCCAGACGGGCGCCAGGCTTGCGTCCGCGGAGGCCGCTGGATTGGCCGCGGGTGCGGCTGCCGCTGGTGAGCTTGCGGGTTGCGGAGCTGGGGAAGCCGCGGAAGACGCGGCAGGTGAAGCTGCCGCGGGGGGCACGGCGGGTGCCGCGGACGCGGCCGGGGGCGGCTTGGGAGCCGCTGTTGTCGGACTGGCCGGCGCGGGCGCAGAGCACGCGCTACCCATCACCAGAAGGCCTACTGATACCACCTCTAGCCATCGCTTACCGAGTCCCATCGCTCCACCTTCCGGGTGAGCCTGGTGTTTCGCCAGGTCACCGAGCTGTGTTCCCGATGCCAGTGCATGCGCGTCCCGGGTATTCGTGACGACAAGAGCCGGATGGCTGGACGCGCGGGCGGGTCGATCCTCGGGCGGCGGATCTTGCGGCCGATTATATTGCGTGTGGACTCGGCTGGATAGTGTGCTGAGGTTGCTATGATGCGCATGGCCTATTGAGCGCATGAATTTCAGCGGGAGTAGATCATGACCTATGACGTGCTGATTCGCGGCGGTCGAGTCATCGATGGCTCGGGCCTGCCCGGGTACCGAGCGGACGTTGGAATTCGTGATGGGAAGATCGTCGAGATCGGACGACTTTCAGGCGGCGCAGCTCAGAACGATCGATGCTGACGGCCTGGTCGTTTCTCCTGGCTTTATCGACCACCACACGCACATGGACGCGCAGCTTTTCTGGGACCCGTTTGCCACGTGCGAGCCCCAGAATGGCGTCACCACCGCCATCATGGGCAACTGCGCCCTCACCTTAGCGCCCGTGAAAGACGGCGATGAGGATCCGCTGGTCAGCAGCTTCGTCCGTGTGGAGGCGATGCCGCGACCGGCGCTCTCAGGCTGGGATTCCGTGGGGCTGGCACAGCTTTGGTGAGTACCTGGATGTGTTGAATGGCCGTGTTGGCATCAACGTTGGTGGCCTGGTCGGCCACATCGCCGTGCGACAGAACGTCATGGGCGAAGAGTCAGTTGAGCGCGCGGCTACCGATGATGAGGTGAAACGCATGCAGGGCGTAGTGGCTGAGTCACTTCGCGGTGGCGCGCTGGGCCTCTCCACGAACCGGAATCAGCGTCACATGCGTGAGGATATGAAGCCGATCGCCAGCCGAATGGCAACGGACGAGGAGTTCTTCCAGCTCGCCGACGTCCTGGGCGAGATGAACTCCGGCATTCTTCAGGTCAGCCTCGGTATTCACGTCGTGGGGCACATCCCGTGGTATCACCGGCTCGCTCAGAGAAGCGGTCGCGCCGTGGTCTGGCAGAGTGTGCGACACCGGTGGAACGAGCCCCATCTATGGCGTGAGCAGCTCGATGCCGTGGCACACACGTTTGCAGACGGTCACCGCACCTACGGCATCACCGAGACGTCCTCGTCCGTGAGTCGCTTCACCCTCAAGAACATGCAAACGTTTGATGAGTTTCCCACCTGGAAGAGCGTCATGTTTCTGCCTGAAGTCACCCGTAGGGAGGCGCTACGCGAGCCCGAGACACGTGACCGAATGCGCGCCGAGCTGGCGGAGGACCGACAGACCTCGTTCCACAAGCGCTGGAACCTGGTCTTCGTCAAGAAGGTCGCGCAGGATGCGCACAAAGAGTATGTCGGGAAGGACATCGGCACCATAGCGGCGTTACGCGGACAGGACCCGCTGGACGCGTTTCTGGATCTGGCGCTGGAGGAGAATTTCGAGACGCTCTTTGAGACAAACACGGTCGGCGGTGACGAGGACGTCACGGGACAAATTCTGCGTAGCCCGCACGTCATCATCGGTCAGTCCGACGCGGGGGCGCATATCCAGTACCAGGCCGACTTTGGCTACGGGACGCGCCTGCTGGGCCACTGGGTGCGCGACCGCGGTGTCATGACGCTGGAGCAGGCGATCAACAAGCTCACCTCCGAGGTGGCCTGGATCTACGGTATCCATGACCGAGGCCTGGTGCGCCCTGGTTACGCCGCCGATCTCATCGTGTTCAACCCCGAGACGGTAGGCCCCTGCGAGCCAGAATGGGCTGAAGACTTTCCGGCTCAGACACGACGCATGATCCAGACATCGGACGGCGTCCAATGCACGCTGGTCAATGGTCGAGTGGTCTACGAGGATAGCCGGCTGACGGGAGATATGGCGGGATCAGTCTTGCGTGGGTCCGCGTACGCGGGGGCGTAGACGGGTTCCCTTTCGCGATCTCCGCAGAGAAGGAAGGCTACCGTAAGGTAGCCTTCTCAATTCCAGTAACCCGTGGCGCTTTAGCTAGACCGCTACAGCCTCCCTTGAATACGCAGACCCGCGCAGCACGCTACCAGGCAGATCGCCGCTGAGCTTGCCGTCGTCGAATACCACTCGACCATTCACGATGGTCTGGTGGATGCCCTCTGAGCTCTGGACCATGCGGCGGGTGTTGGCCGGGAAGTCCTCGGCCCACTCCGGGGGTGCAGGCATTGACCGTGTCCGGATCGAACACCACGAGATCCGCGGCGTAGCCCGGCTGGACGAGGCCGCGACCTTGAATGCCGTAGATCCAGGCGACCTGATAGGTGAGCTTATGTACGGCTTCTTCCAGTGACATGATGCCCTTGTCGCGCACCCAGTGACCCAGCAGCGTGGTGCCATAGCCAAAGTCGGCCTGGAATTGGATGTGCGCCCCCGCGTCAGACTGCCCTACCAGGATGTGCGGGTTGCACAGGATCTGGGCCGTCACGTCCTCATCGCCATCCGTGTTGCTGGATGAGTAGGTGGTCTCGAGATCTTCCTCAAGGCCAAGGTCAAGGAATGCATCCAGCGGGTCCTGGCCGCGCATTTGAGCGACCTGCGCGATGCTTTTGTCTACAAAGCGCTCGTTCTCGGGCTTCGCCACCTTGCGAACGAATACGTATTCCCACTTGCGGTGGAAGGATGTCTGGCGATCGGTTGCCAGCTCCTCCCTGAAGCGCGCCCGCGTCTCTGGTTCCCTCAACGCCTGCTTCTTCACCTCGGTCGGCAGGAACATGACGTTTTTCCATGTAGGGAACTCGTCAAAGGTCTGGACGTTCTTCAGCGTGAATCGACCGTTGACCAGTCCGGCTTCGGTGATGCCGTAGGTGCGGTAACCGTCCGCGAAGGTCTTGGCAACGGCGTCAAGCTGCTCTCGCCAGAGGTCGGGCTCCGCCCAGCGATGATGCACGCTCTGCCAGATGATGGGTCGGCCCGTCCGCTTAGCGAGCTCCGCATACCACGGAACATCTTCCACCACGTGGAGGCCGAGACTGATCTGCAGCAGGCCTGTGCTCATCTCGCCGCATACGTCGGCCAGCCTGAAGAACTCTTCATCCGTTGCCATGCGGCTGGCAATGGGCTTCATGTCCTCACGCATGTGGCGCTTATTGCGATTGGTCGAGAGGCCCAGCGCGCCCCCGCGGAGCGACTCGGCCACCACGCCGCGCATCTGCTCGACTTCCGCGTCCCTGGCCGCGCGCTCGACGGACTCCTCGCCCATTACCGATTGGCGTACGGCAATGTGGCCCAGCAGTCCGCCAACATTGATCCCCACACGACCTTCCAGCGCGTCGAGGTACTCGCCGTACGTGTGCCAGCCCCAGGGGATGCCCGCTTCCAATGCAGCCCGCGGCATGGCCTCTACCCGAATGAAGCTCTGGAGCAGCGAGTCCTCATGGCCGTCCTTCACAGGCGCTAGGGTGAGCGCGCAGTTGCCCATGATGGCGGTGGTCACGCCGTTTTGCGGCTCGCAGGTGCCGTACGGATCCCAGAAGAGCTGGCCGTCCAGGTGGGTGTGATGATCGATGAAGCCCGGCGCCACCACCCTGCCACTGGCATCAATGGTGCGCGCCGCGCTGCCGCTGAGGCGGCCGATCTCGACCACCTTTCCGTCCTTCACGCCCACATCGGCCACATAGCCCGGCAGTCCCGAGCCGTCCACCACCCGGCCACCCTTGATCAACAAATCGAATGTCATGGCTGCACCTCCTGCTTCCAACGTCAGTCGGTAGAGAGACCCGTTCAGGTCCGGTGGGACAGGCGTCTCTGCCTGTCCCGTCAAAATCAGCTCCTCACTTACTGGACAGGCAGAGACGCCTGTCCCACCGACTAGCTCGCCGGCAGGCCAAGCGCCTCGAGGTACTTCGCCTCGTATTTCTTGTAATTCAGCTCGTACTCAAGCGGTGAGAGCTTCAGGGTCATGTTGTTCTCTTCCAGGATCTTGGCGGGGCCCGTGCCCGATCCTGGAAGCGGTTTGCCTTTGAAGCGCTCCTTATCCATCAGCGCCACGCCTTCTGGACCGACAAACCAGTGCATGAAGAGTCGTCCCGCGTTCGGATGCGGCGCCTGTGCATGAACTGTGTAGCCCGGCCCCGGCTGGTTCGTATACACCTCTTGCAGTGGAATGAACTCCCATGGCTGGCCCTTGGGTTTGAACTTGACCAGGTTGTGCAAGTAGGTGCCGATGGCAATGGGAAACTCGCCCGCAACCAGCAGTGTGTCTGTAGCCGTGTTCCCGGTCACCATACGTGGAGTCTGCTCTTTGAGCTTTTTCATGTACTCCACCACGGCCTCTTCGCCGCCCATGAACGGTGTGCCATAGACAAACGGCCGCAAACGTGCCCTCCAGGCCAAGCTTGCCCTTCCACTTCGGGTCCAGAAAATCATTCCAGGTTTTGGGCAGCTCTTCCGACTTCACCAGGTTCGGGTTGTAAGAGGCCAGGTAGACCGTCCACTCAGGCGTGTAAGTGCCCTCGTACTGCTGCTCCATGGGCACGCCGGCGGCGACGAGTAGGTCGGCATTGTTTGTAAGAAGCTTCGCTTCCTTGTAGGCCTCGTAGCTCTGGCCCGTATCGATGAAGTCAAGGCTCACGCGCCCGGCCCGCGTCTCGGCGATGGCCTTTGGTCTCAGCTCATCGAGGTTGCCCTCGAGATACTCGAACTCAATGCCTGGATACGTCTTCTTGAAGCCGTCCATGAACGTCTGGGCCACGCGCAGCTCGTGCTGGTCCCACCAGACCACCTTGCCTTCCTTCTTAGCGCCTTCGTAGAGCTGGTCCACGACGTTGGCCGGCTTGGCGGCGGCAACGGCGGCCGCTGTTGGTGGCGGTGCGGCGCCGCTCGCGGGAGCCGCTGGAGCGGTGGTGGGGGCCGCCGCCTTTTGAGCGGGTGCCGCGGTGGGGGAAGGAGTGGTCGGCGCGGCACAAGCGGCCATCAACGCACTGCCCGATCCCAGTAACACAAGGCGAAGGAAGCTTCGCCGGTTGGTCGTGCTCATCATGATCCTCCCCTAGGCCGCCAAACCAACGCGGCCGACCAGACAATGGATCCCGGAACGCCCGAGTCTCAGTATGCATCCAAGCGGCGATTGCCTCAACGTATTAGAGGCTACGGGGAGGGGTTAGGGATAAGTACGCTGGGAGGATCCTGTTAATGGCCGGCAGCAAGCGCAAGGCCTTAAGGGTAGGGGCGTCTTCTCTCGCGCGCCTTGTTGATGACGGAAACCAACGCGGGTCGCACCCTGGCATGGCAAAGGGCGAAAAGTCATTGCACACAAGCGACAAACAAGATGCAGTAGTCGCTTATGTCCTTGCTGTCCCTCGTGTCCTTTAAGGGACTTAGATTCGGCGAGTCGGTTCTAGTGCTCTACCAGACTGCCGTGGCCGGATGAAGATCGAGAAGCGTCTCGTGCCACGAGTGCTCGCTGGGGCCTGACTCGAGCCCCTCGAGTCTTTCCCGAGTTTGGGCGAATGCTTCGTCGGTGTGCCAGGCTTCCCACGCTGCGCGTGTCTCCCAGGTGCCCACGATGATCCTCTTATTGAGAGCATCGATCGGCATCAGAAGCTGTCCACCAATCCAGCCTGGTTGTGCGCGCGCCGCCTCCAGACGTTCACGCATCGCCTCATCCCAGGCGGGCTCCATCCCGTCCCGCAGCGTAACGGTCGTAATGATGGTCATCATGAGGTGCACTCCCCGCGGGTCAGCTGTTGGCCATGATGCGATCGATCCCGCTCAGGGGTGGGGCTCGCACGTGGCATGCCACCCCACTGGGGCCGCAAAGGCCCGCGCTTTGACCGCGGCGGTCTCTCTCGTTGATTGTGACTTGAGGAAGCTGAGAGCCATTCGTAGAGCGGGCGGGCAGGGACGCCCGCTCTACAGAGGCGAGGGGTTACACCCGCGCTAGCTGAGCTTCCGCGGTGCCTTCATCCCAGGCCGTCTCTCGTGGCAGCACCATTGATGTGGACCGCACATGGTACGCCTCACCGTGAGTGGCCGCGTACGGCTCCTTCCCGGCCTGGAGATCCCGGGCGCCTCTGAGCAAGCGCCGCCGTCCCTGAATCACCGCCAGGTCCGCCATGCCGAGGTGCTCCCTGGTCCGATCGTAGATACGGCCCATGCCCTCCTGAACGGCGCAGTCCTCCTCACGCACGCCGTAGATGCCGGTGTACGTGCGGCCCAGGCGCTGTTGTTCCCGATCGATTCCGTAGTCGTTTTCCTTGTTCCGCACAGGGATGAACTTCTCGTCCACTTCCATGTGGATACCAAGGAAGGACTTGCACTCACCCAGCACCTTCTCGGACAGCGGGCCGTCGGGATTCCAGGTCACGGTGAACGCGTTGGTTGTCTCGTCGTCAATCGGGATTGCGGCCGTGAAGTGAATGCACTCGTCCAGGCTTGGCGGAATCATCGTGTATGTGGGCAGCAGGTACTGGGTGACGCGCCAGTAGTAGGCACCCTCTTCCGCTTCGCGGCGCGCGCCAAAGATCAAGCCGGCGTCCGTCTCCTTGCTGGAGAGCTTCGGCCGCTTGTCACGATACATATAGCCCGCGATCGAGTTGCGCAGGTCCGCTGGCCTGGGCTTCACTTCCGGATTGGGCTGGCTGTGCAGGAAGCCCACGTGGCTGGAGTCCAGCTCGCCTTCCAGGCTCTGCATAAAGTTCGATCGCTGCACGCGGCGGCTCACGTAGCGCGATTCCGGCGGCACGTGCATCCACTCGAGCTCGGGGATCCGCGCGCCCAGACCTTCCGGCCCCAGGTACGCCCAGAGGATGTCGCCTCGCTCCTCGCACGGGTACGCCGTGACCTTGACCTTGTGCTTGAAGTTGGACTCCGGCGGCTCATTGGGCATATCCACGCACTCACCGCGTGGCATTGAATTTCCAGCCGTGATAGACGCAGCGGAGACCCTCTTCCTCGTTGCGCCCGAAGAACAGGGACGCGCCGCGATGTGGGCAGTTCTCCGCTACGAGCCCTAATTTCCCGGTCGAGTCGCGGAACGCCACCAGGTTCTCGCCGAGCAGCCGCATCCGCACCGGCGGACAATCCGGCTCGGGCAGCTCCGAGCTCAGCCCAAACGGCAGCCAGAACCTCCGCAGATAGTCGCCCATCGCCGTGCCAGGCCCTACCCTGGTCAGGAGCTCATTGTCCTCGTGTGAGAGCATGGGTCATCTCCTTTCGTCGCCATTGAATGCGGGATGGATAGCCAATACCTGACTGGCGCGCTGCTCCTCCGTTGTGCAAGACCTTCCGCCATGCCGGCATGACGCGGTCGGCCTTCCCATTGTGAGCGGAGACAGCATCCACGTCAAACGAATCGGAATAACCGGGATGTCAGCACCTGCTCAGCGCCGAGCGCCTTGGTGCGGCGCACGAGAGCACCAACAAGATCGTTGCATCCGGCTGGAGCCGATGAATCAGCGTCAGTCACAGTTCGCAGTCGGCGCGTGGACACCCGCGGGAGGACGCCCCCGATCGCGCGGGAACGGCTGCCTGGTCTTCCGTAACGTTTGGATGCGAAGCGGGCCTATCTACACCAGGCGCACTCCGCCTCGTCGGCTGTTCCAATTGCGGACTGATTGGGGCACGAACCAGGCGCGCTCGCGTACATTATTGGATCGCTATTGGTGAAGGGAGACTCGCATGGCCCTCACACACGCATGGCAGGCTCACGCACCGGTCGACGATGTGGAGGTCGCATCGCGAGATAACACACTGATGCGGGTGTCCGCTCGGACCGCGAGCACGTGGGGACTGGCCGACTTCCTTGGTGCCCTCGTCCTCACCCTGCCCGTCACCCCCGTGGCTGCCTCGCTGATCACCGTGGTGGCCAGCGCGTCCGCATCTAGCGCGCCGCCGGGATCGCTAGACCTGCGCGGTCATCCGATGATCGTTCTGCCGCTGAATTTCCTGCTCTCCTGGCTGGGTCTCTCGCTGACGTGTTGCCTGCTCGGCCTGGCCCGGTCAGAGCGGGTCAATTTCAGTAGTTTCAGCGACCTCCGCACGCGGCTCAGCACGCTTGAGGTCTGGTGCGGCCCCACTCTGGACGTGGCAGTTGCCGACTGCAAGGGGCGAATTCGCGATGACCTAGACCGCTGCCGGGCCCGCGCAGAATTGCGCGGGCATGTGGTCGCCATTCGCACGGAGATGGCTACCAAGGGGCCCCAGTGGGTCCTCGGCGTCGGATACTTGTCGCTGTGGCGGCGGTTACATCGGGCGGAAGCTCTGTTGCCCTATCTCGAGTCGACCGGAAGCCTGCGTGCGAGAGCGGATCAGCTCCACCTCCAGATCGCCGGCTCAACCATCAGCGGCACCGCAACTGACCGGGTAGACGAGACGTTGAAGGCCCTCGGGAACTCCGACGATCCTGCCGAGGGAGAGCCTGACAGGCGAAACGGCACCACTCATCCCACCGGTAAGCTCGCGACGAAGGGCTGGGCGGCACGGGCCTCGCTCAGCCAGACGCAGCTCTCCATTGACGAGTTCCGCGACGGCCGCTACGCCCAGTTGGTGTCAGCGCGCAATCAGCTGGCGGCGACCAACGCGGCGACCGGGATTGCCCTGTATGCCCTACTCTGGCTCGCCATTGTGGCCCAGGTCAATGAGCCGACCGTCCGGGCGGCCACGGCCTTCTATCTGGTTGGCGCCCTCGTCGGCCTCTTCAGCGTGCTGTATACCCAGTCGGGGGCCCAGTCGGCGGTCGACGATTACGGGCTGACGCTCACGCGCATGCTGGTCACGCCGCAACTGTCCGGCATCGCGGCGGTGCTCGGCGTCGTGATTACCACGATGCTATCCGTGGCCCAGTTCCAGAGCGATCCCCAGGTGGCCGCGACCTTCCACAGCCAGGGTCTGCTGGCCGACAGCTTCGATCTCATCCGACGCCCGGTCAACATCCTCACCGCGGCGGTCTTCGGCTTCTCGCCAGGGCTCGTGCTCGATCGCCTCCGGCGACAGACCGACCAAGCCAAGGATGACCTGCAACGCAGCCGAAGCGAGACACTCGGGCAAACGTGAGGCGACGGGGCGCCCGGTACGCATCCGGACCCGAATCCGGGTGTGGGATTGATGGTGATGATTCGCCGTCACTCCACTCGGTGGCTCCGTCCGTGTCGGACGTCCTCACTCTCTGATTTAAGCGCCGTGGGCATTCAGTGTGTGCCATCGCAGAGAGCTACCACGGGAGCTCAATGGCCCTGCGCGACTTGGTGTAACGCCCGCGCCGCACCAGCACCTTATCTAGAGAGCGAGGTCGGCGCATAGGCCGTTCGGCACCTGGCACGTCGAAACGGGTGTGCGGGAGGCGAAACGACTGATGCATCCGCTCTCGATCCCCCACCTTGTGAGATTGGGGTGTCTTCATCGATGTCGGGGGCGAGGTGCCACGCCGCGCTCATGAAGCTCAGGCCGTGAGACTGCTGACAGCGCGCAGCTCGTCAGGTCTGCCCTGTCCGGATCCCGTCGCTCTCCGGAGCGCAGACGAGGCACCGGTGCCGACCGTGCGCGTGGCGTCCGGCCCGACCGGTGGGACGCAGTTCTATCGAAAAAGGGGAACGGTGATTCTTTTGCCCACCGGACACGGTCCGTCGTAAATCTACCCGGCCTCCCGTCTGGCGGCAATCGCTGTGACGCGGCAACTCCTACAACGAGGAAATTCTCAAGCTGATTCACTCTCTTGTGCTATTGACTTACACGGGTGACGGCACTTTAAGTGGGCGTGGTCTATAGAGGGCGCCGCACAGTAATTTCCGTTGCGTTGTCCGTGCAATACCCAGGATGCATCCAGGAGCAAGAGCGAGACGATGATGGAGCGCCGTTTGGTGTGGCGATGGCTCGTTATCACGCTCCCTGTCGTTGCCGCATTCCTGTTTTTCACAGGGTATACGCCGCCTGCCGGGGCCGCTCCGTTGGGCCAGATCGTGACGGTCACGACAACGACTGGCACCACGACCGCTACGGAAGTGGTGACAGCCGGTTCAACAAGTACCGTCACCACACAGGGAACTCTTACCCAGACGACGACGGTGCCCGTGATCGTCACGACGGACCAGACTAGCACTGTGACTTCGACCGTTGTCGTCGGGTCGACGACGACCATCCTGGCGACCACCACGTCTACCGTGACGATCCCGGCGACCGCCACGTCCACGACGACGATCCCGGCGATGACCACGTCCACGACGACAATCCCGGCGACGACAACGTCCACGGAGACGATTCCGGCCACCCTGACCCTGACGACGACGATTCCGGCGACCGCCACGTCCACGGAGACGATCCCAGCGACGACCACGTCCACGGAGACGATTCCGGCAAGACCACGTCCACGGAGACGATCCCGGCGACGACCACGTCCACGGAGACGATTCCGGCGACGACGACGTCGACGACGACGATCCCGGCGACGTTCAGCACCGGAACATCGACCGTCTCGACCACGACGACGATCAGCGTAACGACGACAACGACTTCCACCACAACGACAAGGTCTACCTTTTCATGCTTCCAGCTGAAGCCGCCCGGTGACTTGTCGTGCCCCAAAAAGCTCCAGCGACGTGACCTGCCAGGTGCCTCGGTGACGGCGAAGGTTCAACTCGCCGCCCAATGGCTTGCAGGGCTCAAAGTGACTGATCTGGCGCGTACGTTTCGGCGTAGAGCATTAGGCAACCTGTTGGTTGTGGGCGTCTTGCTAGCGCTTCAGATTGCGGTGGCTATGCCGGCGTTCGCACAAGTCGGGCAGGGCGCCACCATGACGGTCTTACAGGGCTCGGTCGCCGTGATCCGCACCAATGGCTCAGCCGTCCAGCCCGCCCCCAGCGGCACGGAGGTCTTCCCGGGCGACGAGATCCGCACACTGACCCAGTCGGGCGCGTTGATCACCTTCTTCGCCGGTACAGAGATCGAGCTTGGCGCCGAGACCATCCTAGTGGTCCAGAGCGTCAGTCGGCCGGGGACCGGGTGGACATCTCCGCTCCGCCAGGTGGCCGGAACCTCGCTCAGCCGGGTGCAGACGATTGTGGACGCGGCGGCGATATCGGGTCGAGGCGGGCGGCGCCGTGGCACTGGTGCGCGGAAGTGAGCTGGGCGTGCTGGGCCCGCGCGACGGGATCGTGGTGTTCATCAATTTCGAATCGAGCGTACCGATCATCGTGCACGGATGCTTCCTGTCGCCCGGTGAGGTGTATGGCTACAGGTAGAGCCGGATGGCCGCGGCGGCTGGCGAGTGGTTTCCGGTTGAAATGAGTTCCGGGCGGACCTGCGCGGCGGACCCTGGGGGCGCGCTGGAGGAGGGCTTACCCTCGCGCAGCAGGCCGAGCAGGGCGAAACTAAGAAGAAACCGGCGGGCCAGGTACCGGGCCGGGCAGGTGCAGGAGATCAGGAACGAGCTAGAGAAGAAGAAAGACGACGACAACCCGCCGGTAACTTCGACAACAACGACCGAGGCTGTCACGACAACGACGACCCAGCCGACCACCACAACGGTGACCCAACCGGTTTCGGCAACGACTACACAGCCGGTGACGACAACCACACAGCCGGTTACGACCACGACCACGCAGCCTGCCACGAGTACAACAACGAGCGTGAGCTCGGGCACCACAGTGACCGTAGCACGTGGCGCGACAGTGACCACTACTAGAACGACGACCGTGCCGACGACGGTCACGACAGGAGAGACTTCGACTGAGTTCGTGACCGTTATCGCTTCGCAGACGACCACCATACCATTCACGACGACGACATCCACCACCACAACAGTGCCGGCCACTACGACGTCCACGACGACAATTCCGGCGACCACGACTTCGACGACCACGATCCCGGCGACGACGACTTCGACGGCAACGATCCCGACGACCACAACTTCGACGACGACGATTCCTGCGACCCTGATCGTGACGACGACGATTCCGGCAACGACCACGTCCACGGAGACCATTACGGCGACGACCACGTCCACGCAGACGATCCCGGAGACGACTACGTCCACGGAGACGATCCCGGCGACGACCACGTCCACTGAGACGATCAGCGACAACTACGTCGACGCTGACGATCCCGGCGACGACCACGTCCACGACGACGGTGCCCGAACAACGACCACATCTCGATCGACGAGCATCGCTGTTACCAGCACCCGAACGATCACCAATGTAATCACAAGTACAACGACCACAACCACGTTCACATGTGGAAACTCCACGGTTGGTAGCATCCCGCCATGCACGTAGCCGCGAGATAGCAGCGCAACATTCCAACGCGACAGTGCCCGTGTGTCGTATCGGCGAACGGGTGCACGCCTAGACTCGAAAACGGAGGTCATCTCAAGGGTCCAGCAGAGCCGCCAGTCAATAAGCGTGCTTGCGGCCGCAGGGTCGGAACACTGTAGTCGGGGTCAGGCGTCGGACTAACGACCCAGACGACGTGGTCGGTGGGTAAAGTGGAGTGAATGGCCAGAGCTGATCATGAAAACCAGGGTACTAACGGGATGACCCGAATCACATGTCGCCGAGTTCGCGAGTTCAGACGCGCTCAACAATCGAGCGAATGACGCGCGCGGCGTCAGTCAGCCCGAGCATCCAGACGTGCGATGAACGCTTTGGAGATAGCGTCTGGGGTCATCAGCGAGTCGGAGCCTTGATTTCAACTTCTGTCGCAAAGTCAGCTCGAGGAGCAGTCAGCTCCGCAACTGCCACGCCCGGCTGAGAGCCGTATCGGATCTGACTCGCTCGACTCGATCTCCGTTGTCGGGTTGCGCAGCCGAAATGTGATGTTGACTACCCCGGCGGCCGTCGCGGCGAAGCGAGGCTTCCAACCCATATCGATCGCCATCCCGTTTTGGCTCGATGAGCCGTGTGTCAGACACTCTTACGGCTGCGCTGAGCGCAGCGGCTGGCGCATCGGCGACCGACGGTACGGGTCGATGATTGCTCTGCAGCCAGACCCAAGGATTACCTCCGCGAGCTCGAAAGTAACGAGAGTCGCGGGCTTCACAATAGCTATTCCCCTCTTGGCGAGCCGCCGCCGGTTCAGCGCCGGGACTGGGATGCTGGCTGAAGGGCTGGGGACCACGCTACCTGCTTCCGACTTCTTCCACTGGCTCTCGCGCCATCTGGCGCTCTGCTGGCTGGACATTCGTTGACGTCTCGTCGCTCTGGGCCTGACGCTGCTGGGAGTACTGGTACAGATTCCCGGGGCGACGGTGAATTTTATGGACGCGGGGCTGGCCGGTCATGACCGAGTACGCCAGGCGATGGATGCGGTGCCTGACACGTTCGATTTCAGGGACTGGTACTACTTCACGCCGGCCAATTCGACATACCGGCTCCATGCCGAGCTACTGCTCGCGGGGAAATTGGATGTCGCCTGGCTTTCTTCGCCTCGGACCGGGCTTACTCCGCTTACAATCGGATTCTCCCTTCTCCTGACTGCTGTAGGACTCGCGCTCATGCGTTCGGCACTGAGTGGGCACCACAAGTAATTGCGACTCGGCTGTCGCGTCTCGCAACGTAGCAGTCTGCGCACGACCGCGCCTGATACTGCCGGGAAAGACCGGGAGCCTCCTCATGGTCGGCGACCAGTGTTGCGGGCGCGGACACGATTACTGCGGAGATGAGTCGGGTATCAATTCGACTAATCCGGCGATGCGACTCGTGCGATGTAGCAACGTCGGCGTACCGGCTCGCTATCCTGAGCCTCCGCCGCCGCACGCCCTCATAAGCTCAGTACTGTCCGGGGTAAAGAATCACGTGAAACACATCCCGCGCGCGCTCATTGGTCTGACAGCAACGCTGGCTGCCCTCGGTTCGTTCGGGTGTTCGCCGGTACAGTCACCCGCGGGCCAGTTGCAGGCGCCTACTCCACCGCCCACGGTAGCAGTGAGCGGCATCCACGTCACGCCCCCGGACAGGTCGGTGGCGCGTATCGAATCGAAGCGACCATCAACCACACGACCTCTGGCGGCCCGGCCGACATCACCTTCCGTCTACGGAACAAGACGACGAGCGAAATCATCGAGTCGTCGGGCGGAGTAAATCTCACGCCGGGCGTGGCGCTCGCTGCTGTCGCAGAGCTGAGGGCGCCAGAAGGCGACTACACGCCGGAAGTCGAAGTCAAGTATCCAGCGCGCTAGGGCATGTGTGATGGACCTTGGCGGCTTCCAGCCGGTCGCCCTTCGGGGCTGGCGCGGCGGCGCCGGCTGCTTTGTACCCACAGCTTCGAGTCACGACCACGACCTACCCTGCCTGGCCTCGTAAGGCTGACGACCCATAAGTGCCAGATATTTCGATTGGCGCTCGCGAAGGACCCTAGGACATCCGTAGACGGCTCGCCCGCGCTGCGCGACTCAAGCGGTGTTCCCACCGCCATATACCAAGCAGCACGGCCAAGGAAGCGATCGAGACGAGCAGGCCGGCCTCGAATCCGGCCGGAAGTACCGCAAGGTGATGGTGTGGCTGCCGGGTGCTAGTTGGACTCCGACTAGAGCGCCATCAACGGCGGCGACGGAGGCGGGCTCACCGTCCATCCGCGCTGTCCAGCCCGGATACCAGGGCTGGATTGTCACCAGCCAGCCTGGCCCCTCGGCCTGTATCTGGAGGAAACCAGAGCTCTCGTCGATCACGCTGGCCGGCCCGGGCGGCGCTAGCGGCTCTCGGGTGGTGGCGTCGGGCAAAGCGATGCAGGATTCCCGCGGAAAACCTGGCTCCCGTACCTGGAGCGCGGTGCCTGGCCACACGAGCGGGCGACCCAGGCTCGTGGTGGAGCCGGTTCCACAACTCCGAGCGATCTCTTCTCGCGATCGAACCAGCGGCTGTAGCCCAGTAATCGCAGGACCGGGTCATCGGGCCGAGTGATGTCGAAGGCGACCCCCGGGGTCGGATTGCCGAGCAGGAGCGCGGTGTACGCGCTATTGAAGAGAGCCGAATACCCTGGCCGGGCTGCACCACTCGCGCTACGGGCCCATAATTCGCCAGGATCGCGCCTCCATCGCCGGCAACAACCACCCGATCCTGTCCCCGCATCGCCTCTGATTGGGAAATGTAGCCTCGAGGGTCCGACTGTGGAGCTCGAAACGGCTGCAGCACGAGCGTCAGCTCGCAAATTGCCAGCGCAAGCTGCGCCTGGGGCGCCCATGACGGCGGCAGGATCGCCGCAAGCGCCATGAGCGCCAGGACCAGGGCCGCGCCTTGCAAGCCGGGCGCTGCGAGTGCTGCCATGGACGCGGCGTCGGATGGCAGAGGCGGTGAGCCGGCCCCTCCAACGAGAGCCGCTAGAGGAGGGAACCATCTGCTGAACGTCAGGCTACCAATGACAAGCAGCCCCGCGCCGGCCAGGGCGGTCAGAGCGAAGCGCTGGCCGCGCAACCGCTGAATCCCCAATCCGGCGGCGAGCGACAGGGCCAGAGCAGCCAGACCCAGGTGTTTGCTCGGAATTCGAAATGTCTCGTAGCCCGGGCAGTATCTTCTGAACCCAGGCGTACCAGGGCACGTAGCGCCCGAAGGCGAGCGCAATAGCCAGAGCGGCGCAGCCCCAGCAGATCCAGCGCCAGCGTCCTTGCGCGCGGAAGGCGGCCACGAGCGGTACCACGCCAATGTACAGCAGGCGCTCATGCCATTCGTAGCCCGGAACCGGGCCAGTAACCGCCCCGAGGTCGCCGAGAATCGTCGGTCCCAGCATCAGGAGCAGATGCCAGGGCGGCAGCGACGCTCCGGTGATGAAGTCCCAACCCATCCCGAATTGTCGAATGGAGACCGAGTAGAGCGCGGCGGTGGGCAGGAGCTGGACGGCGGCCAGGCCGCTCCCGAGCGCCAGACCAATGCCCACCCGGGCCAGCGCCTCGATCGCGGCCCTGAGTCCGTCCGCATGCCGAAAGCAGCGCCCACAGGTAGCCACCAGGAGGGCGAAGATGAGGAATTCCGGCCGCCCCGCCAGGATCATCAGCCAGACCACCAGTGCGAGAATGACAGTGGCCGGGCGCTGTCGAATTTGTATCGCAAGCCCGGTCGCGAGTGGCAGCCAGGCGCCGCCTTCGACCCAGTTCAGGTGACCGGCCCATAGCCGCGCGGTCATGGCGCTGCCGAGGGCATAGGCCACGCCGCTCAGAACCTGGCCTTCCCTGCTTGCCCCGAGCCTCCCTGCGCACCAGGCGGCGGCGAGTCCGGCCAGGAGAATATGCACGCCCTGACCCCAGTTCATCGCCGGGATCGGCGGCATCCAGACGAAGGCCCAGTGGAGCGGATAGAGATAGGCCGTCTGGGGGTGAGCGAAGGCCGGCACACCGCTGAAGGTATACGGGTTCCAGAACGGGAATCTGACCGGCGGCAAGAGCGTCCCGCCAGAGCACTTCCCAGGGGTAATAAATCAGCACAGCATCACCCCCGGAGACGATGTGACCTGTCGTTGTCCACATCGGCCAGAGCAGCACGCTCAGCAGCGCCGCTAAGACAGCCGTATGGCCAAAGCCACGCTGGTCCCCGCGCAAGCGAGTGCCACGCGGGCAACTTCCCTACAACGGTCACCACCCGCACGAGCCCCGGGGTGTGCGGCGGGGGCAGTTCACACGAGAGTACGAGTCGCGATGCGCGGCCAGCGGGGATACAAAGGAGCTCGCGTCCAGTCGAACCCGAGCGGCGGTGGGAAACAGATTCAGCGGGTTCATACGAGAATCGAGGGGGAGAACTGATGGAAGAATGAGTCAAGGACCATCCTTGTTGCGACCCCGGGGCCAGACCGAGGTAGAGAGTTGCACCGATAAAGACCAGGATGAACGCGATTGCTTGACCGACCGCGCTGCATGAGCCGCTTCCCGCGGGTTAGTGCCGCGAGACGAGGCCCTCCGTGAGTAGCCTGCCCGGAGCTGCCAAGTGCCGATGCCGACGCGTGGGGTGAAAAATCTATCGTCCACGGCGTGGACCACTGAGACCATTGTGCCTTTACCGTTGCAGCCGAGCGCCGCAGTCGAGATTCAGGGCACGGTGCCGCTCCCGCCTCAAGCAGTGGGTGGATTCTAGGGACCGGTGCTGACACCAGGCAATCGTTCAGTGGAGCCCCCGTTGTCCCGCGAGCCACGCTGGAATAATGGAATTGGCAGGACACGTGTTCGGCAGCGCACAATACGTCCGTGCTGACCGGGCGGGACGAGCCGCGAGGCCCGAGATAGTTACAGAGGAGCTCATGACTGATAGAGAAGAGAGTCACAGGGATCGGCCAGTCCGAGAGCCTTAGAGTGACGCAAAGGAGCCTCCCGATCAGGCCGACGCCACGCTGAGGAGGATTCCTGGGATCGAATCGGTCGAGCAATCGACCGATTCCTGCCAACCGAGCTGCACATCCGATTGCTCTGGCTGCTGCTGCTGGCGAGCTTGTTGCTGCGACTATTCTGGCTTGCCCGACCCGAGGGCGCGCTCATTTTCGACGAGAGCTACTACGTGAATGCCGCTCGTGTGATCGCCGGGCTCCCGACAACTCAAGATCGTTACCCTAACGCTCCAGTCGGGCTTGATCCG
Source organism: uncultured Chloroflexia bacterium (assembly GCA_963765765.1). GTDB lineage: Bacteria > Chloroflexota > UBA6077 > UBA6077 > JACCZL01 > CAVXYC01. The sequence goes on from CAVXYC010000015.1 coordinate 58,179, forward strand.
AACACGGAGCACCCGCCGCTCGCCAAGCTCATCGTGGCCGGCTCGATTCGCGTGCTCGGGGACAACGCATATGGCTGGCGCATCCCCAGCGTCGTCTTCGGAACGCTGAGTATTGTGCTGATGTACGGGATCACCCGTCGTCTGGGCGCTGGCCCGTACGTGGCGTTGCTGGCGGCTACACTCCTGGCGTTCGATAACCTGGTGTTCGTCCACAGCCGTATTTTTACGCTGGACATCTTCCAGCTCACCTTCATGCTCCTGGGCCTCTACTGGTACGTCGACCGACGCGCTACCCTTTCTGGCGTGGGGTTCGCGCTGGCCGCGCTCTGCAAGATTGGCGGGATATTTGGACCGCTCGCACTGATCGTCTATGAAGGCCTGCGTCTGGTACGCCGGGAGGGGCCGTGGCAGGCGGATCTGCGGCGCGCAACTCGGCGCCTGGTGCGCATGGGCGTCACCTTCATCGTCGCGTTCCTGCTGCTCCTGGGCATCACCGACCGCCTCTGGGTGGGGTACAGCCAGCCCTTTGAGCATCTCCAGCGGATCGTTGGCTACGGTCAACTACTCCGACGCGAGATTCCCCAGGGCATCGAGAGCTACCCCTGGCAGTGGCTCTGGAACGACATCGAGATACCGTACCTGCGGGTTGACCAGGAGGTACGGGTGGGCGACGAGGTGCGTGAGAAGCGGCCGCTCATTTACTTCCTCGGAGCTATGAACCCATTTGTCCTCGAGCTGTGGCCGTTGGCGCTTGCCTTCGTAGCCTACGCGTGGTGGTCGCGTCGACCGGAGCCGACCTGGGAGCGCTTGCGCTCGCCTGGTTCGCGGTGACCTATTTACCATTCGTCGTCCTGTCGCTGATCGGTCAGCGGATCTCCTACCTCTTTTACTTTCTCCCAAGCCTCCCGGCCATCGTGCTGGCTGGCAGCTACTTCTTGTTGAACATAGGTCTTCCCCGAGTGGTCATATGGACCTACGTCGGGGCTGTGCTACTCGCTTTCTACGGGTACTTCCCGTTCAAACCCGTACCGTAGGTAGCAGCAGCGGGCATTCCGATCTGCCCGCTGGTCGGCGGTCTGCCTGACCTGGACTCAGGTGGCAGAGTGGCCGTTGTTGTCCGTGCAATAGGCCTGGGTGGTGAATTTGCTGATGAACGCGACCCAGCGCCCGTCGGGCTGCTCAGCCATGGTGCCGCTGTCTTGCCAGATGCCGTTCTCGCCCCACCATGGGGAGTCGGCGGGATCACCCTGGTTCTGGTGGACGTTGTGCATGCCCAGGCCGGCCGTGAACGGCTCGCCCCACACGAGGATGCACTTGCCCGGGTGCACGATGCCTTCCAGGGCAGTGCTACGCCCAGAGGGTGTCGCCACTGGAACCGCCGACATCCTGTCGGCCCGGCCCCTAAAGGCCGCCTCCCGCACACCATCGCCACCGAAGTCGAGTTCCCCGCCTGTGGCCCACTTGCAGCGTAGTCGGCGACGTTCCCTGCAACGGGAGCTTTCGGGAGGAGACTTTATGCTACGGAAAACGCACCCAAGTTCCAGCCGCCCTGTCATCCTAAGCGTCTAGCGAAGGATCTTGTATCTTGAAATCCCAGCCCGTGGGCTGGGGATAACCCGCCGTCGTTGTCCGGGGGCTGCTGACGCGCCAGCAGGTGGCTTCGCTAGTCGGGTGGCCCCCTGGAACCGGGACAGCGGCAGCACGCAGGGCGGCGCCAGACGTGGGGCGGGCGCCGATCGGTGCGCGGCGCCCTGTATATGGGCACCTTGGTGGCCACGCGGTGCAACGGGGTGATCCGCGCGTTCTACCAGCGGCTGCTGACCGCGGGGAAACCGAAGAAGGTGGCCTTGATCGCCTGCATGCGGAAACTCCTCACCACTCTGAACGCGATGAAGCGCACCGGCCAGTCATGGAACCCTCCGATCCCATCCCCCGCCACCGAAACGGAGGCTGCGGCTTGATACGTCAAGACAGTTGCTTTCCCGACGGCAACCTGGACACTGCTGGGGAAGATCCTTCGCTGCGCTCCAGGATGGAATGGTGGCCTGATGCAGGATAGAGAAGACAGGGCGAAGAACGCTGGATAGTAAATGGCGTCAGACCGCTTAACCGAACCTCGCGCCAGAATGGTGGAATTGAAACTCGCCCGGCTCGCGCTCTCCGGAATGAGACCGCGAGCCGGGCGAGGCGTTTGCTCAAGGCTGACACCTCCGCGCGGCTGGAAGCCCCGAATCGGTGCGGTGCCTTGAGTGGGGGAGTTGCCCTCGGTTGGGGAGTTCCCGGTTTGGGGACGGCCGCCTCGCTGGCCCGCGTTCGCTGGCGCCTGACGATTGAGCTGCTGGTCTATCCGCTGATCGAGGCTCTGCTTCATAGCGTTCGCCTGCTCCGCAGTGAGCCGACCTGCAGTTACCGCCTGGTCGATTCGCGTGATCGCCTCGTTCTTGAGAGCGCTCCCTACCGTGTTGGGGTCGACGCCATGCGCCCGTGCGACGTCAGCAAGCGTCTTGCCCGCAAGCTCCTGGCGTAGTTGGTTTGCTTCAATTCCGATTGCCCGCGCGGCTGCGTCAAGGCCAATGCCTGGTCCACCGCGCCCGCCCTGTGCACCGGACTTGGTATGCCCGCCCTGGCCGCGCTCAGGGATTCCAAGCTCTTGCCGTGTCTGTTGCATGGCCTGCTTGAGCTGGTCGACCGTGACATTCAGTTTGGCGGCCAGTGCCGCGAGGAAATTGTCCTGCTGGGCCTCCCGGTCGGCGCCCTGCGTCCCTGTGACGCCCTGACGGGGAGTCGGTGACTGGGCGGGGGTGGGCGTTTGTTGCGCCGAGACCGTACCGGCTGCCATGCCGCCGAGCACGACGGTTGCCCCGCCAACGGCCAGCACTGCGACTGCCCGCTTCAATCCGTTCGAAACCATGGTCCTGAGACCTCCAATGTGTTGAGGCCAGCGGCGGCTTCTCCCGCCTACCGCGCCTCACATTGGTCACTTTAGGAAGCGAACCTTGGACAATCCTGAGAAAATCGATGCATCCATGTGAATCGAGAGACTGACGGACGCACCGGGACGGAAATGCTCAGCGACTGCATGCGAGCTCGAGCGTCGGAAAAGATGGGCAGGGCCAGGCCTGAATGCGGTTAGGGTGATGCAGAAGATGGTGGGACAGGCGTCTCTGCCTGTCTCATCGGAGGCCGGTTGCGGAGCCACAGGGCGCGCAGAGATGCCTGTCCCACCAGTCAAGATCGTGGTCACGCCTCTTTACTAACCTCATTGGGCTTGCTCTCACCCGGCCGAGCTTCCGCGTGAACGGAGCAGAAATAAAAGGGGGCTACGCTCCGACTTCCAAATCGTGCCGCCGAGCAATCTCAACGAGCTTTGGCACGTCCGGCGCCTCCGGTGCGATCTCCCGGTCAAGCTCCGCGAAGAAATGCGACGCGGCCTCTCGGGACGTCATCGAGAGCATCGCCCCGCCGCCCTTACCAAATCTGAACCAGTGGGTAGTTCCCGCGGGCAAGTGAACCAGCGTGCCTGTCGTTGCAGTGAGCTCCTTCTCGTCGATCCCGAAGGCGATCTCGCCTTGAAGCACATAGAAGGCTTCATCCCAGGGATGGTTGTGTGGAGGCGGCCCCGAGCCTTCTGGGCCGGCCTGATGGAATATCTCATAGCTGCCTGTCTGCGCTCCCGACGCAAGCACTCTGATCTGCTCGCCAACGACGTTGAGTGCAGTTGGTCCGTCCGGCAGCACTACCAGAGGATCGCGCGCCGAATCCATGGCGACGGTGGCTGGAGTCTGTGTCATGGTCGTGCCCCAATGCTGAGAAGTGTGCGTCCCGTGGACGCAGATGCTTGATCCACCTTAGCACCAAGTTAAACGATGCACGAGAATTGACAATCGTGGGTTCCCTGCCCGTCGGCAGGGCTATGATGCTGCTGAGATGCTCGCTGCACCCACTCGGAGGATTCGCAATCATGCCTTCTATCGCACGACTCGGTCACGTCGGTATTCACGCCCACGATCTGGAAACCTGGTGACGTTCTATAGGGATGTGCTGGGACTTCAGGTGACGGATGAGGAGCCACGGGCGGGAATGGTCTTCATGAGCGCCCGTCCCGAGGAGGAGCACCATGAGCTACTCCTATGTTCCGGGCGCAACGTGGAGGATCGGGACGCCCACCTTCTCCAGCAGGTGTCATTTCGCTGCGACAGTCTGGATGACGTCATCGGCTACTACAGGACGTTCCGGGAGCACCAGGTGCCCATTGACATGATCGTGTCGCACGGAAACGCCGTGGGACTCTACTTCCGCGATCCCGAGGGAAATCGCTGCGAAGTGTACTGGGGCACCGGGCTCAAAGCGCGACAGCCATATCTAGAGATGGTCAATCTAGAGGAAGAGCCAGACGAGATCATGCGCAAGATCCGTGAATCCGTGGCCGTGCACGGAGAGACGGGCGTGGTGGATCGCCGAGCGCTGGAGGCCCAGGATATTCGCTGATACGCTACCATCCGACGAAATTGCCACATGACGGAGGCGAGGAATGGCCGCTTCGATTGATCCGGCAAAGCTTGAAATGGTGCGAGAGATCAGCACGGCGGAGGCGTGGGCTGTGCTGCCCACGGCTCGCCCTGACGGAACCGTTCAGTCGTCCATAGTCACGGCTAGACTGTCGGAGCACCCCAAGACCGGCGAGCCTGTCGTCGCATTCCTGTGTCGCGGTGGAACGGTGAAGATTCGAAACATGCGGCTGAGCCCGCGCGCAACCATCACCTTCCGGACGGGCTCGCGTTGGGTGACGATCGAAGGAGACCTGACGTTGGTGGGCCCGGACGATCCAGCGAAGGGCTTCTCTCAGGATGAAGTGCCTGAGCTGCTGCGGAAGATCCAGACGGCGCTACGCGGTGACAACGACGATTGGCCCGCGTTTGACAAAACCATGGTTGAGCAGCGGCGTGCCGCTGCGTACATCAGCCTGGAACGAATCTATACGAACCCGGGTCGATAGCGGAAATAGCGAAGAGCAGCACAAAAGGCGACCGAGTCTCGGTCGCCTTTTGTGCTGCTCTTCGCTATTTCCGCCACTGGCTAATTGTTGTCGTTCTCTTGCCCATTGTCGTTCTCTTGCTCGTTGTCGTTCTTAGCCTGGTTGTCGTTGGTTGGATTGTCGGTAGCCAGTGATGCCGAACCAGGGCCGCCTTCGCAATCGGGGCCGTACTTAAGATAGGGGCTCGCATCGAAGTTTGAGGGCTGGCCGGCCGCGTTCCAGGCTTCCAGTAATGCGCGGGCCGCTGCGCGATCCACATTACCCTGGCCGTTCAGCGGGGCTCCGATCGAGTAGAGCGACTGATACGGCGCGTCGTCGAGACCTCCGCCTGGCCACGCATCGCACGCCCCTGCTTGTTGCGTCGGCATACTAAGCCAAACGGCTGCGATGGACAGGAGCCCTGTCACGCCAATGATTTTCACTTTCGCAAACATAACCGCGTCTCCTCCTGCCGGTGTCCTGAAAGGGCAGTGCACGAAAATCACCGTCGTCAGGACTTACCAGTAGATTAAACGTCACGACATGCGACCCGTTGCGTTTTTTCTGGCCGTTTCCTGAATGCTCGCGTTTTGGGCGCGGTTGCCGCGGCCGTGAAGCCTCACCTATGCTCGCTGGTCGCTGATCTTGCAGTTGGGGCTACAACCGCACAGTGAATTTTGAAGGCTCGATATCAATCAAAGCGCCCCGCGCAGAGGTGTGGGATCTACTGCTCGACATCGACCGATTTGCTGCCTGTGTGCCAGGTGTGGAATCGGTGACGCAAGTGGACGAGCGGACATTTGACGGCGTCATTCTGGCGACCGTTGGACCGATGTCCGGCAAGTTCTCATTTCGGGCGCAGATCACCGAAAGCACGCCGCCCAGCCAGATGGTGACCGAGCTTATCGGAACGGACTCGGTTACCAAGAGTACCGTCAGCTCATCTACCAACATGACGCTGGCCTCCGTGTCAGACGAGCAGACGGAGCTACGCTACGTCTCGAACGTTGACATCAAAGGACGGCTTGCCATCCTGGGCGACATGGTAATGCGGGCAACGGCCACGCTTATGCTGGAAGAGTTCGGAAACCGCGTGAGGAGAGAGCTCGAGGGCGGGCGGAGCACCGAAAGCTAATCGGCTCTTTCACGGAGGCCTGTCATCCTTCGCTGCGCTCCGGGATAACAGTGATCTGATACGAGGTCACCGTCAATGGCTTAGAGCTCTGGTGAGACGATGTTGGCCGGATGCGTGCCTCAGGTGGGATCAGCGCACGCCGTCTAGGTCGAGTGCGTTGCTGACCTCACCCGGACTCCCCTATCCTGACTGTTCTCAGGACCGATGGGGGTAGGCAGATGGCAGATCACTATGACGTGATCGTGGCGGGTGGCGGGTCAGCGGGCTGTGCAGCCGCCGTGCGTCTTTCGGAAGATTCGGGAAGACGTGTCCTACTGCTCGAAGCTGGCCCCGATCCTCGCCCAATTCCCGATATCGTGGCCAGGGCTTCGATGCAGACTCGACTGCTGCTCGAATCGCCGTACATGATGATGTACCCGACGCCGCGCACGATCGACGGGAGCACGTACTACAACCTCGCCGGCCGGATTATGGGCGGCGGCTCCTCCGTCAATGTGATGTCCGTTATCCGACCGCTGAAGCATGATTTGGACACCTGGGAGTCGCTCGGCAATCCCAATTGGTCGTACGAGCGGATGTTGCCGGTGATGAAGCGGATTGAGTCCGACCAGGACTTTCCGGACAGTCCGATTCACGGGGCCGATGGGCCTCTCTACGTGAAGCGCGGCTGGACGCTGGACATGCCGGCTTCAGAGCCGGTTCGGGCGTTCATTGATCGCGCCGTGGCTATGGGCATGCCCATGTGCCCAGACCTGAACGTGCCGGACCCGCTCGGCGTTTGCGCATCGCCTTACGCGATCAAGGACGGCATGCGGCAATCGACAACCGTGGCTTATCTGGATCTGGCGCGCGATCGGTCAAACTTAACGATCCACAGTGAGTCGCCGGTGATCTCGCTCAACGTGCAGGGTGACCGCGTGGAGAGTCTGGTTTATCGCTCGAACGGTGAGCTGCACACGGTCTCCGCCGATAGAATCGTGCTTAGCTCGGGTGTCTTCCATAGTCCACAAATTTTGATGCTTTCGGGCATCGGGCCGGCGCATGAGCTCGAACGTCTCGGCATTCCAGTGAAGCATCGCCTGGATGGCGTGGGCGAGAACCTACAGGACCATGCCAGCATCCACATGACCTTCGAAGGTCCCGCGGACTTCAAGGAGGATTGGGTCATTCCGCGTTTCCGCCTCATCTATAAGAGCGATCCCAGCCTACCGTGTGGGAACTTCCACATTTCCATGCGACCACCTACAGACGTGGCAGGCCTGAAGAGGATGATGCCCGTGACGGCCAGCCTCATTGAGCAGCGCAGCCGTGGCAGGCTCACCCTCAATAGCGCCAATCCTGATGAGCAACCGGTGCACGCATGTCGAATGCTGGAGCACCCGGACGATATCGCGGCCGTGAAGTCAGCGATGCAGTTTATCTACGACCTCGTCCAGCACGAGTCGATGAAGAAGTACTACGGACCGCTCATCGTGCCCGCCGAGAATGACGACTGGGTAAAGTACGCACGAAGCACGCATGAAACGTATCAACACCCCGTTGGAACGTGCATGATGGGGCCCGCTGAGAACCCTATGTCCGTCGTAGACCAGAACTTGAAGGTTCACGGAATGCAGAACCTCTGGGTGGCTGACGCCTCGATCATGCCCACGGTCACTCACGCCAATACCAACCTCACCGCGATCATGATCGGCGAGGTGCTTTCCGATGTGATCAAGGGGGAGAAGTAGCTATTAGGTCCCATCCGTCCCATGGACACCCTCGCATGTACGAGCTAAAGACCAAAATCAACGACGCCAGTGTCAAGGCGTTCCTTGATTCGGTCGAGAGTGAACAGCGCCGCGAGGACTCGCTGGTAATGCTCGATCTGCTGGGTGATGTGACCGGTCTGGAACCGGCGATGTGGGGATCCAGCATCGTGGGCTTTGGCTTCTATCACTACAAGTACGCCAGTGGTCATGAGGGCGACGCGGCGCGAATCGGCTTTTCGCCCCGCAAGGTGAACCTGGTCGTGTACATTATGCCCGGCTTCGAGCGCCACCATGAGCTCATGCAGAGGCTCGGGAAGTACAAGACCGGCAAATCGTGTCTGTACATCACCCGGCTGGCCGATGTGGACCTGAGCGTGCTTCGAGAGCTTGCCCGAGAGTCGTTCAACTGGATGAACGAGAACTACCCGGACTAGCTTGGAGTGCGGCCGTCGTCCCCGCTTCCGGCAGCGCGGAGACGTCGGCTTCCAGCCGGCAAGAGAGCGGCGACAACCGCCGCACTCCAAGCTACGCGGGGATGGTTTCCGCTTGCACCGACACCGGCAGCTCCGGGCGTTTCAGAAACGAGATCAGCAATAGATTCACCACGCTCGCTGCGGCGAAGATGAGCATGGCCACGCGATAACTGCCGGTGACATCGAATACGTAGCCGGCCATGAACGGCCCGGTGATCGTCCCAATCATCACTACCGGTTCCATGGCCCCGCCAATGCTGGCGTACGCCTTAACGCCGAAGAGATCGGCACGGAAGGCGGGTGTCATGGACGCGAGTCCGCCATAGGCCGGGGCAAACAGGAACATGAACAACCAGATCTGCCAGGCGTTGTGAGCGTAGGCGACGATGATCAAACCAGCGATCAGGGCGACCAGGGAGCCCATGTAGACTCCCCGCATGCCAATACGATCGCCAAGCCAACCCATGAGTAAGCGGCCGATGACGCTGACCAGAGCCAGGGCGCTCAGCATCCCGGCTGCCTCGGTGGTGCTCATGCCCAGGTCCTGCATGAGCGCGGCGATGTGGATGATGACGGATGACGTAACCATGATCCGTAGGGCCACGGATGCGTTCAGAAGCCAGTACGCCGGGGTGGCCAGAGCTTGACGTAAGGTAAATCCAGGAAGCTCTGACAGCGTCACTTTACCTGCGGCACCGGTTTTTGATCTGGCGTGGTAATCCGGCGGTAGTGGGTCGCCATCGGGTAGCCAGCCGTACGGCTCCGGCCGATGGCGCATCACAAAGGCTGCCGGGATGCCAATGAGCAGGAACGCCACACCCATGATCACGGCAGCAGAGCGCCAGCCGGAGTTGTCGATCACCCAGCCGAGGGCCGGGGTCCACAGCGCTCCGCCAACGGGCACACCGATGCTCAGCATTCCCAGAGCCAGGGCTCGCTTGCGGTGAAACCAATGAGCCACTGAGGCGCTCACACCGTCACCGGCGCCGATGGAGTCTCCGAGCGCAATGAACGCTACCCAGATGAAGTAGAAGACCACCAGCGGCGCCAGGTTGGACCATTCGGTAATGTTCGTCAGCGACGCGAGGACGAAGAATCCGAATGCGGTGATGGGCACGCCAATAAACATCATCACGCGCGGACCCAACCGGTCCACCAGGATTCCGGCGATCGGTCCCAGGATGCCGCCTTCTAGTCGGCCGAGTGAGAAGGCGCCCGAAACTTCAGCGCGGCTCCAGCCGAACTCGGTGCTGATGGGTAGGAGGAATAGGCCGGCTCCGTACGAGCGGGTAGCTGAAAGAAGTGCTGAGGCGACGCTGCCGGCCGCCACAATGTACCAGCCAAAAAATATACGGGGTCGTTGCATTAAGGGTCCGAGACGTAGGATACCCGACCGCGCGACTCCTCGGACTGTGCGAAGAGCGATGGAGTGCGGCCCTCCTGCGCGGGTGCGCCCAAAACTTGTGACGTTTTCACCTCTAGGCCGCCTTGGCCCGTTGGGTGGCGTGTTGAGCACAGAGAACGATGAGTGCCTGGCCGCCACGCTCGGACCAGCGGCAGCCAGAACGCTTCAGTCGCTGCTGAATGACGTGTTTGGCGCTCGATTCCACCGCCCCGGAGCCGATCGGGTACCCGGCGGCGCGATACTCCGGATACCGCATGCGCGCGCGATTGGTCTGGAAATAGGCCCGCTCCGTGGCGAGCGTCGCGCGCGCTGCGTCCGTGTCCGGGTCGACATCGCGGAGTCGCTCCAGCAGCGCTGCCGCCCCTGCCTCATACCGCCCCGTGAGACTCGCCTCGGCCCAGGTCGTCGCCGCGGCCGTGCCGTCGCCGTACACCGCCCGGGCCACCGTCCAGACGTGCTCTGCGGCGTGGTACCAGTCGACGATCTCGAGCCGTTCACCGAACTGCTCCGCGGCGGCGGTCCAAATCCAGCGCGCTCCATCCCCGAGCACCAGCACCCGCCGCAGCGTGGCCATGCCCGGCTCCACGCCACTGCCCGCATAGGCGACCTCCTCCAGCCCGCCCCGCCGCGCGACCTCGGCGCCCCAGCGCCCGGCCCAGTCCACCACCGCGGCGCGGGCCGCGACGTAGCTTGGCGCGGCCACATGCCGCTGGTCGTGCGGCCGGCTCGGATCCCAGCCGCCGACCACGCCGAGCTTCACCTCATGCCACCCATCCTGATAGCGCACCATGACGCCATCCGTCTCCGCGACCAGCTGATCGGGCGCCGGATTGACCGGTCCGCGGGCGCCTTGGTGCGTTCGACGATCGCCGCCTCATCCCGCAGCTGCGCGTCGAGGACAGCACCGACCGTTTCCGTGGTGCGGCGCACCGTCTCGGCGCTCAGCGAACCGGTCAACATGGTCAGTTGCTCCGTGGCCGTGTCGAACGGCAGCAGCGTGCCCAACGTCACCAGCCACTCCTGGAGGTTGGCGCTCATCCGCTGCTGGGGCTCAACACCGAGCGTCTGATCGGTGGGGCTCCAGCTCGCGCGGCAGGCCGGGCACTGGGCCCAGGGTCGCTCCCAGCGCACCGGACCGCAGGTGGTGTGCATCTGCCGGACGCGCCAGCCGCGCCGCCGACCCAGCCCGCCACACGCCGGGCAGCGCGGGCGATCGCGACGCATGCCCGGATCGAGCGTCCGCTGGGTCACTGTGATCAGTCCACCGACGAGTCGCGGAGCCAGGGCGCGGAGACCGTCGCGGACCACGGTCTCGAGCGCGCCGAGATCCGCGTCACGATGCTCCGCCGCCCAGGCCGCGAGATCGCGCACGAACGTGTCCAGCGGTGCAACAATGGCGTCGGGAAGGGTCGACCTGTCCATTGCAGGCGTCCTTTCTTGCGCTCTCCGGGACGGCTTCCATGTCCCGGAGAGCTTCCGATCAGAATTCCCCGAGCCTAGCCCAGGTCTGCGGTCACCAGCCCACCCGTCCCGTGCACAAGTTTGCGGCGCACCCCTCCTGCGCGCCGTACTAGCTAGATCTCAATGAGCGTGCTACGCTTCACTCGCTAGCCGGAGGTGCATGCCGATGTTGAATCAAGCTGACAACGAGTATCTTTGCCGCGTTGGTCCTGGTACTCCGATGGGGACACTGCTGCGTCGATTCTGGATGCCAGCCATCATTTCCACGGAAGTTCCGGAGCCAGATTCTGCGCCCGTTCGTTTCACGCTCCTGACTGAGAAGCTTGTCGCCTTCCGTGACACCACCGGTCAGGTTGGTGTCGTGGCGGAGAACTGCCCCCATCGTGGAGCCTCGCTGTTCTTCGGGCGGAACGAGGAAGAGGGCCTGCGTTGCGTGTACCACGGTTGGAAGTTCGACGCCACCGGCGCGTGCGTTGATATGCCGAATGAGCCCCCGGAAAGCAATTTCAAGCATAAGGTCAAGGTGACCGCGTACCCCGCGGAGGAAGCCGGCGGGGTGGTCTGGGTCTACATGGGCCCGGCGGAGCACAAGCCGATCCTTCCGCGACCCGAGTGGACCCTCGTTCCACCCGAGCAGCGGGTCGTCAGTCGCTACTGGCAAGAGAACAATTGGGTCCAGGGGCTCGAGGGCGGGATCGACTCCAGCCACGTCTCGTACCTGCACAGCACGGTAAACTCCCACAAGGGTGATCTGAGCGACACGCGCATTCCATTCATGGCGCTTGATAAGGCGCCGCAGTTCCGTGTTGCCCAGACTGACTTCGGTCTGCTCATCGGTGCGCGCCGACGTGCTTCAGAGACCGAGGACTACTGGCGTGTGACGCCGTATTCATTGCCGTTCTACACTGTCATTCCGAACGCGCCGAACTCTAACGGCTACTTCGCGGGGCATGGCTGGGTACCGATCGACGATGAGAATCTCTCGATGGTCACGTATTCGTGGCATCCCACTCGACCTATGAGCGAGTTTGGTCCCAACGCGGGTCACCCTGCGCACTATGTCCGCAAGGGCCCAGACGGGCTGAAACCGCTCCAGTGCCGTGAGAACGATTACATGATCGATCGCGAAGCGCAGAAAACGACGAGCTTCACGGGTATCGAGAATGGCTCCATCCAGGATCGCGGAATTCAGGAGACGATGGGCCGGATCTACGATCGCACCAGGGAGCATCTGGGCGCCGCGGACACCGCGATCATCATGATGCGGCGACTTCTCATGAAGCTCGCGCGCGATCTGGAAGAAGGAAAAGAGCCGTACGCCGCTCAGCACGGCGAGCTGATGACGCTCCGCTCCGCCGGCTTCGTGGCCCCGAACCACATCTCGTTCGTGGATGCGAGCGAGCCGATCGTTCGAGCTGGAGCACGCTAGCTAACACTTCTTCTGAACAGCAAAAAGGGCTGGGGAGCGAGAGCTCTCCAGCCCTTTTTACGTTGGTTCGGGGTCTTACTCGTCGTCCGCGTAATCGTGGTCAGGGTGATTCACTACGCCGACCTTCCAGTATCCCTGGGTGTGGATGACGTCTTTGGACATCCCAGCATCTTCGAGAAGAATGCTGCGTAGAGAACGCATGGTGGAGGACTCGCAGCCTACCCAGGCGCGGCCCTTGCCATCCTTCGGAAGCGGCAACTCCCGCAGAGCGGCTGCCAGCGGCGGAATGCCGTTGCTCGTGGCGCCGAGCGTGTGCAGCCAACGGATATCCAACGATGCGCCGGTATTGTAGGTTCGCTCATCCGACGCATCGGCCACTTCGGCGACGGCGAAGATCTTCTTGGAGGCCGGCAGTGTCTCGATGATCTCGCTCATCGCTGGAACACCGGCCAGGTCGGCTGCCAGTACGTACCAGTCCGCTTCCGTGTTCAGGCGGAATCGACCGCCGGGACCAGCCATCACCAGCACGTTACCCTCGCGGGCGCGTCGGGCCCAGTTGGAGCCAAGTCCGTCCTCATGAAGGACGATCTCGATGTCGAGCTCTGATGACTCGGGCCGCCACCGTCGGGGCGTATACGTACGACTGACGGGTCGCGGCACGTCGGAAGGGAACTGAGGTCCTTCCGCTCCCATCACGGGAAGCAGCGGCATGTCTTCACCTTCGGGTGGAAAAAAGACCTTGATGTGCTGCCCGGGACCGGGTGGGCCAAATGCCTCCGGATCCGGGCCGGTTACGGTCACTCGGACGAGTCGCGGATTTGCTCGGTCTACCTTTTTGACTTCGACCGTGCGGAGTCTTGGTCGCGGCCGCGCCGGTCGCTCGTTGGTCATTGTCACCTTGGATTACCCTCCTGATCGACTGTCGCCCCGGTAAGAAGCGCGGAACATCGATTCGTTCCAAATTAGGCGTGAAAGTGTATCCCGAGATGGATGTTAGCCAGGCCTCAGGCCTACGTTCAGAATACACAAAGCGGTGACGCATCGGCGCCGCGCATCCGCGAAAATGCAAATCGTGCGACCGGGAGACCGAAGCGGGGCCGCTCAACTCACCGTGGCGATCTCGAACCCAGCGTCATAGTCCTCATGCACCGGCACCTGGTGCGTGAGATGAATCTCACGGTGCTCTCGGGACGATTCGAGCATCGCGAGAACAACTTCAAGTGTGGCCATGCCCCAGCGGCCGTCGTGGTAGACCGGTTCGCCCAGCACGACTGAGTCGTAAAGCTCGAGAAGCTCGGCTCGACGTCCTACTACGCCCGGAGCGTCGTCTAGCAGGATCTCGCGGCGACCTTCGTCACCGTAGACCGAGATGCCCTGTGCCGAGTGGCGGATATCTCCCCGCTCGCAGCTCACGATTACCATTCCGGCGGCGACGGGGAGCCAGTCCTTCCGCTGGGGCGCGTTCGGAGCGTGCAGCTCGGTGGCGCCGCCTATTCGAAGGTTCTGCTTATCGCTGTCTTCGTTCCGCGTTCCATCGCGCAGGGACTTGCGCACGTTGACACGCTGTTCGGGGTTGTAGGCATGTGACTCACCGCCCCACGGCACCAGCTCGTGCGAGAGGAAGTAGCCATAGCCGTTGTGCATGATGGATGCGCTGACACCGCCATCGAGCTCCATGAACGCAGAGTAGAACCCCGCGATCGGTCGCTCCGGTTGCCACTCCCCGACCATGGCTCGGACGCTTCTGACGATGCCGCCACCCAGGACGCGGACCGTATCGATCTGATGGGGACCTTGCCGATACGGCACACCGCCGCCCTGTGATGGATCCAGCTCGTCCGCGGTGCGTGGACGGAGCATCCAATCGCTATATGCTGAGATGTTGATGTTGCGAACGCGGCCGAGCTCACCCGACTGGATGACCTTGCGCATGGCCCGGATCGGCGTGCTAAAGCTTGTGGTGTGACCAGCGAGCAGCTTTACGCCATTTTGGTCCGCCGCCGTACACATTTTCTCAGCTTCCGCCAGGGTGATGGCCATTGGCTTTTCTACGACGACGTGCTTCCCATGATTAAGCGCGAGCAGCGCATGCGGCGCGTGGAATCGATTGGGCGTGGATACCCAGACGGCATCGACATTCGGATCGGCAGCGAGTGCTTCGGCTGACTCGTAGACGTGGGTCTCGGGGTAGCGCTCATGAAAGCGGTCCAGCACCTGGCGATTCGAGTCGGCGCAAGCGACTAGCTCAATCTCCGGGACTGTCCCTAGAGCCGGGAGGATCTCCGAGCCGCCCACACCGATGCCGATAATTCCGAGACGGAGACTTCTTGTTTGGTGGTCGATCTGGCTGGTCATCTTAAGTCCCTCGCTACGTAAGTCGGGGCCGATATCCGATGGGACTCAGGATATTCCTCGCTGGGGCTGGTCCGCTACGAGCAAGTAAAAATCCGCACGTGTAGCAGCCAGTTTAATTGGCCTTATCGCGGGTGAACCGAGCGCCGTTTTGGCTGTGCTCAGGTTTCCTGAACGTTTGGCCGGAGCTGCACCAGACGTCAGAGGGACATGAGAGCGGCGACGGCGCCGGTCACAGCTTGGAGAATCTGGGTCACGCCTATACCGCTCAACACCGCGCTCAAGATGATCGTGGGAGTAAGGTAGCGCTGCCAGGCCATAGAGATGGACATGGTGATGCACAGGTAATACATGAGTACAGTGGTCAATATCAGTCCGTGGGAACGAACGAGCCCCTCACGTCGCCAGCCCTTCCAGACTTGTGGTGTAGCTTTCCGCCCAATCCGCATGAGGGGAAATCATGCTCGATGAAGGCGCGCTGCCAGTAGCGCGCCGTGAAGATGTAACGCCTCTCGTCCGCATGCTAGGGCGTCATGACGGAAGCTTTGTAAAAGTACGAGGTGGAGACGGTGAGGACGAGATACAGCGCCTTATCTCGAGTAAGAGACGGATGGCGCGCTGGTTGTCCAGCTTGGCTAGGGGTAGACTCACGAGGATGTTGCTCACGCGCTGCGACCACTCTCTGTAATGTGATTCATCCCCATGAGCGAGGGGCTTAAAAGGGCAATTACATACTCGACACTCTCTCTCTCTGAAGTCATACTTGCGGGCATCTTCTCAGCCTGTGGGACATCCTCATGGAGATTTTCTCGATCGATCAGTTCATGCAGTTCAGCCGTGCTGTGACAGGGGTTAGCTTTAGGTATCCCACTGAAGCTATCCATGACAAAGCGCTCATCATGGGAGATGCACGCCCCGGCGAAATCGAAAACCTGCGCGCTTTGAGCGAATGGTGTGAACTGCTTGGCCTCGATTACTCGGTGGTAAAGGTTAATCGAATAATCGAATGCATTGAAGCCAATGAACAAATCACATGGACTGAGTTCAAGCGAATGGCTGAGGACTTTACTGAGCGAGTGGAAGACAACGTGAAGTCCCGTCGATTTTTCTATGTCACCCCTGGTCGAGCTTTGCTCTATGAAGACCCGGGAGGCTGGTTCGGCGAGGCGTGTATTGATCGGTTCCCGTCAATTGAGCGGGATGTTAGAGATGCATGCCAATGCTTTGGGGTTGAGCAATGGACAGCATCAGTTTTTCACGCGATGCGCGTTCTTGAACATGGACTTCGCTTAGTGGCCGCAGAAATTGACATCACGTCGAACCTAGACCTTCAGCAATGGGCGAGCATTATTGAGATGATTGAGAGTGAAGTAACAAAGTTGGACAAGGCCCCACGGACTACACCGGGGAAGTCAGAGAAATCGCAGTTTTTCTCAGAGGCGGCCTTGCAGTTTCGTTATTTCAAGAACGCGTGGCGTAACCACGTATCTCATTCGAGAGAGTCATACGACGAACAAGAAGCAGGGAGAATACTTGCCCACGTTCGCGACTTCATGGTGCACCTCGCAACGAGGCTGAGTGACCCAATCACCTTATGAATGTTCCGTCGATGATTGATTCCTTCGGCGCTGTTTCTGGTTTCGCTCGCGCTCGTACTTCTCGCGTTGTTCTTGGACTTCAGCCGGTGCACGTTGAGCAACGCGCGGGTGAACCGCTCGCTGGAAGCGTGTTCGGTGATGTCCGCCGCGGTCTAGCGCTCGGTCCGCTCGCGAACCTCGGCCCCGGCAGCGGCGAACCGATGCTCAATTGGACACAGGCGACGCTCCACCCATGAGCTCCCGACCCGTAGGACGAGCATCAGCGCTGTCTTTCGCCCAGGCTCTTCTGAGTCGAGGGAGATGCTCTCGTCGATGTCCAGTGACTTCGACGGCGCTTCATTGTGGCTTGGGACTGGGACATCGCGAGTGGCCAGGATTGACCGATCATCATCCGGGTCGTCCACGATCTCCAGGCGCGCGCTGGTGATGGGAAGAGGGTCGCCTCCGTGCTCCTTGGAAACCGTCACGTGCGTGCAGACGTATGCGCCGAGCTTTCCTTCACGGTACCAGGCCGCCCATACGCCCTGAGGGCGTTCGCCCAATGGACCATCGGCCTCGCGGTGCTGCTTGGCGACAAACCATGGTGGTTGAAGATCGACCTCGAACCCGTCGCCGATCAAGACGGCACGGGCGCGACGATTGCGCCGTACTTCTCGTGCTATCAGCAGCGCCGTCATCGCCGCGGCGATGGCCACCATGACGATCAGGTCCATAGAGGCCAATAGTAATTCCTACATGCAGGCGACAGTCGGTCGACTTTGGACCGCGGCGGTCTTCGGGCTTTTCGTCCAGGCTGGAAGCCGTCCACGGATGTCGGTCTGCTCACGGCAAAGCGGCGAAGACCGCCGCGGTCCAAAAAGCTCTTGCTTACTTGCGTCGAGCCGGTGCCTCCGTAGCAAACCACCTCGCCACCGTCCACGGGCAGTGTCACACCCGTGATAAAACGAGCCTCGTCGGAGTGTAGAAACAGCGCCGCGTAGGCCACGTCCCAGCCGGTACCCTGCTTCCCTCCCAGAGGGATGAGTGCGTCGCGGTGGGCAACCACTTCCTCGCGCGGAGTGCCGGCTGCTACGCGACTCTCGATAGCCATAGGCGTGTTCATCAAGCCGGGCAGGATCACGTTTGCTCGCACGCCATACTGCGCGTTGCTAGCGGCCAGGTTTTCAGTAAGTGCCACCACGGCCGTCTTCATGGTCTTGTAGCCGATGAACGGGTAGGCCTGCCGTACGGCGAGCGAGGCAATGTTTACGATCGAGCCATGTGTCTCACGTAAGGCGGGCAGCGCGTATTTGGCCGTGAGCCAGTGGGATTTGAGATTGACCGTGAAACTGCGATCGAATGCTTCCTCGGTGATCTCGGTCACCACCGCGTCACCAAGGGCGATGCTGGCGCCGACGTTGTTGTGCAGGATGTCGATGCAACCGTGTCGGCGGGTCACATCAGCCATCAGGCCCTGGACCTCGGATTCGTTAGTGGCTTCGGCAGCTAATGCCAGCGCTTCGCCGCCTTCCGCGACGATCATGTCCACCGTATCTTGCGCTGTGGCTAGCTTCCCGGTCCACCACTACGACTCTGGCGCCTTCACGCGCCAACAACATAGCTGTGGCTCGGCCATTACCGATAGTTTCCCCGGGCGTCTGCCCGGCACCCACGACAATTGCCACCTTGCCTTCAACACGACCCGCCATCACCAGCCTCCCAGCTTCCGATCGATGCACCAGATTGTTGCACGGCGAGTGTTGTCAACGAGCGCTCCTATGCGTGGAGTGATCGCTTTAGCGACTTTCACCGACCGCTATGTCTCTGATATCGCTGAAAAATCGCTAAAGCGATCACTTCGTACCCTGGGGAGTTGCACCGGATCAGACCAATCTGGGACGGTGAGTTTGTTATGGCCGAACGAGTACGCATGATCACGGCATTCCACCTGCCGTTCTATACGCCGATCTGGGTAGCCGATCGTCTGGGCGCGTTTCGGGATGAAGGCTTGGACGTCAGCATATCGACGCCTGCGCCTGGTCAATCTCCGGCCGCATTAGAGAGCGGTGAGGCCGATGTTTCACTAGGCGGTGTGATGCGGAGCTATATCCTCGCGGATCAGCCTGAGCCGCGGTATCTCATTGCAATTGCCGAGGTGAACAGCGCGGACGGATTTTTCGTGCTGTCGCGGGAGCCCGCGGAGCAATTCAACTGGCACAACCTCGTTGGCAAGCGGCTGGCGCTCTTCAGTCTGGCACCGACCCCATGGATGTGTCTCCAGGGGGTGCTGCGCGCGCGAGGCATTGACCCCAGTAGTATCAATACGGTGAACGGCCTCGGTGTTGCCGAAGGCATCGAAGCGCTTCAGCGCGGCGATGTCGACTATCTTCAGACGAGTCAGCCGATGGCCGCGGAGCTTATCGAGCAGGGAGCGGCGTGGCTGGCCAGCGCTCAAGCTCCCGATGTGGGACACGTCCCCTACAGCTCGCTGATCGTGACCGAGTCGTTTAGACGCGATCGAGCCGATGTTTGTGCCGCGGTCATTCGAGCGACGGCGAAAGCGCTGAGATGGATGAAGAATCAGTCGAGCGACTCGGTGGCAGACCTCATCGCCGACGAGTTTCGGGATATTGAGCTTCAGCGTCTGCGTTCGGTGATTGCCACGTACATGTCGGCGGGCACGTGGTCGATTGGCCCACGTCAATCGAAGGAAGCCTACGATCGATTGGGTCGCTATCTCGTGGACGGAGGGCTCATTCGCTCCGCAGCACCGTATGAGCTGCTCGTAGATGACAGCTTCGCGGAGCTGGCCGATCGATAGTCTTAGCTGCCTTCCGCCCGTCGGAATGAGCGGTCGCGTATCTAAGTCTCGGGAGCTCAGATACGCGACCGCTTTACGTCACGGCGTCGGTGGTGCGCCCAATGTAGCGACAGGGTCGGTGACCGAGCTGGATAGAGTGGTGGCCGGGGGGGCGGGCGTGCTCGGTACAGCCGGCGGAGGCGCTATTGAACCGCTATTCAGGTAGCGGAATAGCTCCCCGTCACCGGACATGACCAATGTGCTCTTGGTGCGAAGGTATCGGTCATAGGCTTCGAGGTTGCGGGTGAATGCGTAGAACTCCGCGTCGCGATTGAACGCGCTCGCGTAGATCTCGGTTGACCTTGCGTCACCCTCACCCCGGGCACGTTGGCTCTCGTCATACGCTCGAGCCTCGATGATGGTCCGCTCCTTCTCTGCATCCGCGCGAATGCGGAAGGCTTGTTCCGCGCCTTCGGAGCGGAACTGAGCCGCGATTCGACTTCGTTCAGCGATGATTCGAGCATAGACAGAGGCCTGGACTTCCTCTGGAAGATCCGCACGCTTGATTCGCACATCGATCACGTCGATACCACCGTTTGTCTGCTGTCTGGCGGTCTCCGAAACACGAGCCGAGACGCTCTCCATGATTGCGTCGCGTTGGCGCGAAACGATGTCGGTAAAGTTGAATCGGCTCAGCTCTGTGCGCAGCTCGGAGATGATGATGTCATCCAATCGGGCCAGAGCGCCGTTTTCAGTGCGGACCGTCTGGAAGAACTGCAGCGGATCGACGATGCGCCAGCGTGAGACGTGGTCTACAACCAGGCGGTTCTTGTCCGCGGTCAGGTATTCCTGAGGGTGGGCGTCGTTCACTAGGATTCGACGTTCAAACCGCTCCACGTTCTGAATGAAGGGCTTTTTGAAATACAGGCCGGGCGTCCGGTCGGTGTCTACTGGGCGACCGAGCTCCAGCAAGATGATTTGGTCGTTCTCGTTCACAATGTACGTGCTCTGGGCTATCAGCAGCATCACAAGCAGGACGATTGCCAGTCCGAGTCCGCCGAAAAGGTTGCGCATTTTCAGACCCCTTTAGCGTTTCGCAGCCGGCGTGGGCTGCGCGGCAGTTGGTTTGGGCGCCGCTTGCGGCTGGCCCGAGGGCGGGGGCGGAGTTGGGGCTTGTGTCGCGGGCGGAGACGATGGCTGCTGGGAGGCTGAGCTTGCAGCGGCGGCCGCTTGTGCTCCGTTGGAGAGATTGAGAAGCGGCAGCACGCTTTGACCAGCTTCAGCGTCGATGACAATCTTGTCAACGTCCGCTAGAACCCGCTCTACGGTCTCCAGGCGAAGTCGCTCGCGAGTTACGGCCTGAGCTTTGGAGTACTCGGCCAGGAGCGCCTCAAATCGCGCCCCGTCACCCTGCGCGCGTATGATGCGCTGTTCTCGATAGCCCTCAGCCTCACGAATGGCTTGTTGAGCCTGGCCTCTAGCCTTGGGCAGGATGTCCGCCACGTATGCCTGCGCTTCATTCTGTAATCGGTCGCGATCCTGGAACGCGCGTACTACTTCGTTGAAAGCATCACGCACCTGATCAGGCACATCTACGGTCTGGAGCTGGACGTTTGTGACCAGGATTCCCGATTCGTAGAGGTCGAGAAGCCTCTGTAGCTCCTCGGCAGTCTGTTGTTGAGCTTCGCTGCGGCGGCTCGTGAGGATATCGTCGATGAGCATTCTGCCGGTAACGCCACGGAGTGCCACCTCGGTGGACGCTCGGACGGCGCCATCGGGGTCTCGAAGCGGAACAGATATTTCACCGGCTCACGGACGCGGTACTGCACGATGATCTGGGCGTCGACGATGTTTTCGTCTCCCGTCAACATCAAGGACTCAGTCGCGACTCGGGTTGCCCGTCCGCCATCACTTCGGAAGCCTACTTCCAGGCGTCGAACGGCTTGAACGTCCACCACGTCGAGCTGCTGAATGGGCGACGGCCAGCGATAACCGAGTCCGGATTGGTCGTCGTGGTGAATGACCCGAACGTACGAATGACTCCCACTTGCCCCGGCTGCACCGTGTAGATGCCAGATGCCAGCCAGAGGATGCCCGCAAGGATGGCCAGTCCTGGAACCAGACGGCCTGCCACGTGTTTGGCCTGTCTCGCGGTTCGCTGGACCGACTCTTCAATACGGCGCTGAATCTCCTCCTCGTCCGATGGTCGGCGTTGCCAATTGTCGTTGTCGCGCATCACGCACCCCCTCGTGCGAGGCTCGGTCCCAGCATTCGTCGGGCTGGTCGATTGGGGATCCGAGCGCTTCAGCCCAGAAACAAAAAGTGGAGACTTCCTTGCAGTCTCCACCGAGCCCGTCATCTGCGGCGGCGGGCAGCCGTTTTCAATTTGTGCGATGCTACGATGTTTCACCGTGATCGTCAACTGTTGATGTCGGTGAATCATCCCTCCCTCCCCGAGTCGCCGTTGGTGAAACGAGTGGGGTAAGCAAATTCGATCGAATCAAGACTTCCAGTCGTAATCCCGATCCCGATACGCTTCTTCCGGCATCAACGTCGTGATCCCTCGGTGAGCGAGCTCGGACTCGAATTTCCTCCGTATCCAGGGCTCCTCGTCTGTGTATTCGATCTGATCCTTCGCTCGATCCTCCACCTTCTCGCCTTTACCCGCGAACTGGGGCAGGGGATGAAGGGCCAGGTAACGAGCGGGCGCTGCGCCGAGATTGAAATGCTGGTGGAACCAGCGGTCCGGCGGCACGAAAAGGCTGGCCTCCTGCCAGGGGACGACGACCTTCTTGCTTCCATCCTGCCACATGATGGAATAGCCCTCGCCGGCGGGGATCACAATTACCCGACCCGGTCATGCCGGTGAGCCTTCTTGTATGTCCGTGAGCCAAACACGGACATATGGCAGGACATCTCCGAGTCCGGAAAACGGATTCCCACCGTTGAGCCGCCCGCGCCTCGACCATGGATCTCTCTGAGCTTGTCCCAGGCACGCATGTCGGGGAAAAAGTTGCCGTACCAGTAGGCGCCGCGCCACGGCCAATTAGGATCGGTTGAGTTGCGTGCTTGGCCTCGGAATAGAGCTCGTCGATCGCGGATGTCTGAGCCGGAACAAGCGATTCGTTATTGAAGAAATACTCCGGTTCCTGGATCAATGACATCGCTAACGGGAGATAGCTGTACCGCAGCAGTCTGGCGGGCTCATCGCCGCGCGCATTGCCGAGCTGGACGCGCGCATGCCGTGGAAGTAGAAACAAGCTGTGTTTGTGCCATTCAAACGTCGTACCTGGTTTGGAGTCATCCGTCCATACGGTGGCAAGCCCGGTCCCGCTTACTACGTAGACGATCTCATCGATGGCGAATCGGAACGGCTGCAGTGATGCGCCCGGCGCGATCTCCACGACGCGCGCCTCGCTGACACCTTCCTGGCCGGCAAGCTGGATGAATGCTGCCTGACACTGGCGTTCTTCCCACCAGCCTAGCTCGAGGGTGCGTATGTCCGAGACGAAGTAGCCACCATAACTT
The DNA here is from genome assembly GCA_963765765.1 of uncultured Chloroflexia bacterium. Classification (GTDB taxonomy): domain Bacteria; phylum Chloroflexota; class UBA6077; order UBA6077; family JACCZL01; genus CAVXYC01. Next base: position 81,104 of record CAVXYC010000015.1, read on the forward strand.
GGAATTCCGACGGAATTCCGCCAGTCATCGAATGGGTAAGTACGGGCTTCGTAAATGGGCTCATCGTGCTCGAGCGCGTCAATTTCAGAAGTTGTAGCGAGATGGTGTGTCAATTACGGCGGTTCCTTTCATGCGACCATGCGACTCGTTCGCTGGCGTACGACTGAGCCGACCGATTGTAACGGCAGGAGGTGGTGGCCTCGCCTGTGCACCGTGACCGCGTGGCACAATGGACGGACTCGATACTGTCAGGGCGATGAACGAACCGAACCACCGCGGAGGTACTCATGCCAGCACTACGAGCAGGATTGGTCTTGCGTCGACCGACGCCGTCTGCGCAGATTGACGCGATCGTTCGCGCGGAGGGGCTGGGGCTTCCAATGACCTGGTCCACTGGAGGGGCGCTGAGCTCTGAGACGATCACTATGTTTGCGGCGGCTGCCGCGCGGACCTCGAGCATCGTGCTTGGTACATCCATCATTCCTACGTATCCACGGCACCCGATCGTCATGGCTACGCAAGCGCTCGTGCTGGCGTCAATCGCCCCGGGGCGATTCCGGCTCGGTGTAGGGCCGAGCCATCGGCCGACTATCGAGGGGACCTACGGCATACCGATGGACAAGCCGTTAGCGCACTTGCGTGAGTACCTGACGGTCCTGCGCGAGCTGCTCTGGGAAGGCAAATCCGAGTTCGAGGGGCAGTACTTCAAGGTTAATGCCCAGCTCCAGGCTGACCCGCCGAAGGTTCCCCTTCCGATCTCCGCGCTCCGTGCCGGCGCGTTCCGACTTGCTGGGGAGATTGCGGACGGCGGCATCTCCTGGATGGCGCCAGTACCCTACCTGGTCAATGTTGCCAAGCCCGCAATGGTCGAAGGCGCGAAATCAGTCGGACGCCCGTGCCCGCCAATCGTTGGACACATTCCCGTGGCGATGTCGTCGAATGCACCTGCTGTCCACGCCGCCGCCCGACAACAGGTGCGCACGTACGGGCGGTTGCCCTTCTACGTGGGCATGTTCGAAGACGCCGGATTCCCGCTCGAGAACGGTCAGATCTCCGACGCGCTCCTGGATGAGCTGGTCGTTTCGGGGACGCCCGAGGTCGTTGCATCCCGCCTGCAGGCGATTCAAGCGGCCGGAATAGACGAGCTCGTAATCACCCAGATCACGGTGCAGGATGAGACCGCCGAAGAGACTTCGTTGATCGAGCTGCTGGCGGAGGAAGCGCAGAAGTAGGTTGGAGTGTTCGTGGGCGCATCTGATTCGCCCGCGAACACTCCCAACAGGATTTTTACGCGGGCACCGCCGAGCGGATGCCGAACACCCGAAGTGTATTGTCACGCACCAGTTTGCGGCGCTCCTCGGCGGTAAGATGCGCCGCGTCGCGCTCCACGATCTCCTGCGACTTCGGCCAGGTCGCCGCAGTGTGCGGGTAGTCGGTTGAGAACATGAGATTGTCCACGCCGATAAGGTCCTTCGCCTCAATCGCCTCAGGCTCGTCTATGTAGGTGACGAAAACCTGCCGGTGGAAATATTCGAGAGGTGTAAGCGTGAGCGGCGTGCCGTACAGGTTGCCGCTGCGGTTGCGCTTCGCCAGACGCCCGAGGAACCACGGTAGCCAGTCGGTGCCGTTCTCCGCGGTGACGAACTTGAGCGTCGGGAATCGCTCCATCACGCCGGAGAGAATGAGCTGGGCCAGCGTGCGCTGTACTTCTTGCGGCCGCAGGATAGGGCCAAGCGTCATGTCCGGGTTCCAGTAGGACGACGGCGACATGCGACTTTCGGCTCCGCCCGTGTTCTCGTGCAGGACGATTGTCTGGCCGAGGTCCTGCGCGGCGGCCCAGAACCTGTCGTAGTGCGTTGACGTATACGGCGGGCACGGGGCGGGCGGCGAGAGGAAGACCATACAGCCGTGGTGGCCGAGCCTGGCGGATCGCTCCAGCTCTTTGACCGCGTCGTCGACGTCATAGAGTGAGATGAGCGACAGCCCGATGAGCCGATCGGGCGCATAGCTGCAGAACTCGCTGAGCCAATCGTTGTACACGCGGAAGCATGCCTGCTGCAGCTTTGCGTCGGTCATCCAGTAGAGGCGGAAGCCGAGCGTGGTGTAGAGCACCTCACCGTCCACGCCGTCCACATCCTGGTCCTTGAGCCGCTCGGCCGGATCCCAACCGCCCGGTCGGGCATCGTTGTAACCCTTGCCCTCTTCACGGTAGGTGGCATGGTTGTCGGTCGCGGCAGCACCGAGGCCGATACCTACGGGATGAGGCGGGAAGCCCTCATAGATCCACAGATCTTCCATACGGCCGTTCCGCTCTCGGCGCTCCAGGCGCGGCGCGCGGAACTGGAATTCCTTGTCGATGCGCTGAACCCACAGATCGCCGGGCTCGCTCACGTGGGAATCGGCTGAGAAGATCTTGTAATCGGGCATGCTCAGAAGCCTCCTTGGCTAGAAACAAGCGTGTATGGGCAACTGTAACCCGCGCGGCGGCGTCTCTGCCCGTCACGTCACGGTTACGAGTGAAGAGTTAAGAATGCAGGGACGTCAAACTCTCAGATCCTCACTCGTAACTCTTCACTCTTAACTGGTGAAGCAAAAAGCGGCATTACTTCGGCGGCAAAGCGGCGGATGTTCGCCAGTGCCATGTCTTGCGGCATGCCACCAAAATGAAACGAGCAAGAAGCGACTGTCATGCCCAGCTCAGCGCCGTGTTTCTGGATCAGCTCGGCCACCCGCTCTGGGCTCCCGGCAATGACCCGGCCCTCGCGGATCTGATCCGCGGCGCCGCGCGTGGGCATCTGGGCCCGGCTGTGCTGCGCTGCCACTCGCCAGTAATGGTCCAGGTAGGGGCCGCATTCGCGCACGGCCTCGGCTTCCGAGTCGGCAACGTACACGTACACGCGGCCCAGGACCTCCCGTGATGACTGTTCGATCCCCGCCTGCTCCAGTCCTGCTCGATATGTGTTGATGGCGTGGCGAAGCACGTCGGGAGCGTACATGTATGGCAAAACCAGCAAATGACAGCCTTGCTCCCCAGCCCAGCGGTACGTATCGTCGCTACGGTTCGCCGCTACCCAGAATGGGGGGTGAGAGCGCTGCACGGGGCGGGGCAGGACGCGGATGTTCTCGTACTGGTAGTGCTGCCCTTTGAACTTACGCTGCCGGCTGACCACGCCTGACGGATGACCTCTGCGCTTTCCCTGAACCGAGCAGGACTCTCCAAGTAGTCGATTCCAAACTGCTGCTGCTCGAGCTCGCTGTTGCCCCGGCCCAAGCCCGAAATCCAGGCGGCCACGAGAGATGACGTCCACCATGGCATACGACTCTGCGATCTTCAGCGGATGATGCAGTGGCAGCACTGAAATGGCCACACCGAGCCGAAGACGCTTTGTATGGGCAGCCGCTGCCGCTAGAAACATGGCTGGGTCCGGGATCGTGCCGCCGTACTCGTGGAAGTGATGCTCGGTGACCCAGGCCTGGTGAAACCCTAGCTCGTCCAGCAGCGCGAATTGCTCGAACAGGTGCTCGTAGAACGCTGGCTCCGGACCGTCAAGCTCGGGGATGTAGGTGGGCAGGTAGTGCGCTGAGAACTTCATGGCGGCGAATCTCCAGGCCTTGCGCTTGGTGAAGCATCATGCCCGCGAACCTTTCGGGCTGCAAGTGCTCGCCGGTGCGGTGTCGATTTGAACGAGGTTGATTCGACTCACCGGCTAACAATACGCTTGGAGAAGAGAATCATGAAGAACCGATTCCGGATGCTCGGACGCATCCTTCTGACACTTTGCGTTGCTGCCACTGCCGGAGCGACATCTGCTTCTGCCCAGAGCACGGAAGGACAAACCATGAGTATTCGCCGACCACCACTGGAAGATCTCAGGTCAACGGTGTGGAGCTCTACTACGAGATTCATGGCGCGGGCTAACCGCTTGTCATGCTTCACGGTGGTGTCAACCCTGCTGAGATGTTCGGCATGACCCTCTCGGAGATGGCAATGACCCATCAGGTGATTGCTATCCACATGCGCGGGCACGGCTTTAGCACGGACATCGATGCTCCCTGGAGCTGTGAAGCCATGGCCGATGATGTGGCCGCGGTGCTTGGCGAGATCGGTATGCAAGGCTCACGTGATGGGTTACTCACTGGGAGCCGGTGTCGCGCTCCAAACTGCAATCCGTCACCCTGAGCTGGTCAATAAGCTGATTGTTATCTCTATAGCGTTCAAGGCGGATGGCGGCGACTACCCTGAGGTCCGCGCCGCCTTCCAGTCTATGCCCGAGAATGCCCCCATGATCGGGCAGGCGATCGCAGCTTCACCGCTTGCGACCATGTATCCCGAGGTCAATTGGGAAACCATGATGCGCAAGTCAGGCGAAATGAATTTGCCCAGCCGCGATTGGTCAGCCGATATTCCCAGCATCGGCTCCCCCACGCTGATCATGTTTGCCGACGCCGATTCAATCATGCTCGAGCACATTACAGCGTTCTATAAGCTCCTCGGCGGCGGCCAGCGCGACGCGGGGATGGATGGCTCCGGTCCGGTCACCCAATCAGCTCGCCATCATTCCCAACCGAACGCACTACGACATCCTGTCCGCCCCGGCCGTCACGCAATTTGCCACGGCGTTCCTTGCCGCGGAGTAGGACAGAAAGCGAGCTAACACACACCTCTAGCGTGGCGCGACGTGGAGCACTGACTTGCGGACGGATGCTGGAAGGACTAAGCGGTGGATACCCGGGACGGCCGCCTGGGCTTCCCGACGACGATGTGAATCACCAGCCCCAGGAGCACGAATCCGGAGGTGATCAGGTACAGCAGCGTGAAATTGCCAGTGTTGTCCAGGAGTACAGCCAGGAGGAGCGGGACTGATGCCGCGGTGATGCCCTGCATGATGGAGCCAGTTCCCAGGATCGTGCCGAGGGCAGTGCGGCCAAAATACTCCGGCCACACCTGGAGCTGGAGCACCAGGTTGCCGCCGAGCGCTGTGCCCAGGATGGCCGCGGACACAAGCGCCCAGATCTCTCCCTGAGCAAAAGCCAGGGACATTGTGCCGCAGAACATGATGCTGCCCCAGACCACCAGGAGCCAGCGCACACTCTGGAGCCTCGCACTGACAGGAGCCCAAAGAAGAGGCGCGAGAGCACCTGCATCCCGCTCACCGCGCTGACTGCGAGTGCAGCGGTGGTTGCGGAAATACCGAGGTTCCCGAAGTACGAGAACATGAAGATAATCGAGACATTGGGACCGAGGAGCACCAGTGCCATACCCGCGGCGACCAGCCAGAAGGCTGGACTGCGAGTTGCCTCGCTGGCAGTCCAATCCTCACTTCGCGCAGCTTGAACCGCGGCCGACCTTCCGCCAGATGTTTCGGTGGCCGCGACAATCCTGGCTCCATCAGGCTGTAATCCCAGCTCATCAGGCTTCTGCCGACGGATGAGGAGCGCGGGCAGGAGACCGAAAATGAGTCCCTGTAGACCCATGGCGATCCAGCCGGCTCGCCAACCAAGGGTTGCAACTATCACCGTAATCACGGGTGGGAGCAGAAAGTTCGAGCAAGGCGGCCCCATGGCCGCGATGCCATAGGCCGCGGAGCGCCGCTTGATGAACCAGTTGCTGATCATGGTGCCCGGCACAACGCTCTGCAACCCTGAGCGTGCGACGCCTGTCAGGAAACCGAAAGTAAGGTAAAGCTGCCATGGCTCATGCACGAGGCCAGCCCCAGCCATACCGACGAACATCACAAGCAGCGAGCAAATCAGAATGACGCGCGGTCCCCTGCGGTCCGCGACTCGACCAAGAACCGGCCCGGCCAGTGCCGAGGTGATCGACGTGATGCTCGAAGCGATGACGATGGTGCTCTGCGACCAGCCTAGCTCGCCGCTCATGGCGGGAAGAAATATTCCGAAGACGAACCCGCCCGTTCCAGCGCCGATGAATAGGCTGATAAACGCCATACAGACGATGTACCAACCGTAATATGGCTTTCGAAGGCGGGTGAGCACGATCCTCCAGAGTAGGTGGCAGGGAAGTGAGGGCAGCGTGGGCCGGAGCAATCATGATATCCCGGCAACTCCAGACCGGGGAGTCTATCAGCCGCTCTGGTAAGCGTTCAGAGTTGCGGGGACGATCCACGCACGATTGTCGTAGCACGGGGCTTGTCCTGGCTTGTCCCCTGTGCCTGGATATCGGGGCTGCGGATTTCGCGGTGTAGGGTCCCGAGCCTGGTGGCTGCCCCCGCTCCAGGACAGGACACAAGCCCCGCGCTACGACGAGCATAGCCGCGCTCTCCCTATTTCTGAACAGTTACGTACTCTGGAGCCGAGTCTGCATTTGAGAAAATCGGAGTAAGGACCAGCCGCTCTACCGGGAACATGCAGACCCCGCACGACCCTTTACATACCTAACACTGCCATGTATAGTGCTCCTATGTATATTCCGATTCGAATAGACCCGCGGAACGTTTGAAACCATGGAGATCAACAAGGACCTGATGGCTGCTTCCTCTTCCCCAATCGTCCTCGCGATCCTGGCTGAAGAGGACAGCTACGGCTACGCCATCCTCCAGCGCGTTCGGGAGTTGTCCGGGGAGCGCATGGAGTGGACAGACGGGATGCTTTACCCGGTTCTTCATCGACTCGAGCGGCTCGGCCACGTTGAGGCCCGGTGGGAAGTTGCGGAGAGCGGCCGCCGTCGCAAGTACTACCGGATCACGTCCAGGGGCCGGGCTCAGCTCGCGGAGGAACGCAGGCAGTGGGAAGCGGTGGACGCTACGCTCCGGGGGATCTGGCAGGCGCTCTCCCTTTCCGTCCCGCCCGGCCACCCGGCGGCAGTCACGCCACTGCCAGGGGGAGCCTGAGCGATGCCGGTTCCAGTTGACGCGGTATCGGTCGAGGAGCAGATCGAACAATGGCGTAGCTACCTTCGCCGCCGGCAGACGATCCACTCCGTAGATGTAGCGGAGCTGGAAGACCATCTTCGCGAGCAGATAGCGGTCATGGTTGACGCGGGGCTCACCTCGGATGAAGCATTCCTGGTGGCAGTGAAGCGCATGGGCAACCTCGACGCCCTTTCACGGGAATTCGCTCACGAGCACTCGGACCGCCTCTGGAAGCAGCTCGTGATGGCCCCCTCGGTTTCCGGGGAGCCACGAGCGCGGGGCCGCACGGATGCCATCGTTGCCTTCGGTCTCGCGGTGGCGGCGGCCGTGCTCATCAAGGTGCCGGCGCTCTTTGGGATCTACTTGGACCAGGACGTGGGCTTCTACGCCCGCAATCTGAGTCTCTTCGTGCTGCCCCTCCTGACCGGCTATCTCGCCTGGAAACGGCGGCTCGACGCCAGCACGCTCCGCTGGCTGGTCGTGGCGTTTGTCGCGGCGACTGTATTCGCCAACGTCTATCCCTTCGTCCGGGGCGGCTACACCGAGGCGCTTACGGCGCTGCACCTGCCGATCGCGCTCTGGCTGATAGTGGGCATCGCGTACGCCGGCGGCCGCTGGAGCCAGGTGGGCGGCCGCATGGACTTCATTCGATTCTCGGGCGAGCTGTTTATCTACTACGTCCTTATCGCCCTCGGCGGCGGCGTCCTTACGGCGTTCACGGCGATGATGTTCCAGGCCATCGGAATCGACGTCGAGCCCTTCTTCCAGTCGTGGCTGCTGCCGTGCGGAGCGGTTGGGGCCGTCATGGTTGCCTCCTGGCTGGTGGAGGCCAAGCAAAGCGTGATCGAGAACATGGCGCCCGTGTTGACGCGCATCTTCACCCCCCTTTTCGCCATCATGCTGGTGACGTTTCTGGGTGCCGTGCTGTGGACTGGACGGGGAGTCGACATCGAGCGTAACGTGCTCATCGCCTTCGATCTGCTTCTGGTGGTGGTCCTTGGCCTTCTGCTGTATTCCGTCTCAGCCCGCGATCCTCAATCGCCCCCCGGTGCCTTCGATGTAGTGCAGGTCGTTCTGGTGGTCAGCGCGTTGTTGGCCGACGCGGTAGCGCTGTCGGCCATCGCCGCGCGCATCACCGAGTTCGGCTTCAGCCCGAACCGCGTGGCCGCCCTGGGTGAGAACATCATTCTCCTGATCAATCTGGCGTGGTCCGCGGTGCTCTACATACGCTTCCTGAGAGGACACGAATCGTTCTCGCGCCTCGAGCGGTGGCAGACGGACTACCTGCCGGTCTATGCGGTGTGGGCGGCGATCGTGGTGATCATCTTTCCGCCCGTGTTCGGATACATCTGACAGGGTGGCGCCATACCCGTTCTCCGCACCGGCCCGCGCGGCTAGCACCGCAGCCGCGATGGAGACGGAGACTTATTGGTGCACATTTCCCAAGTAGTTCATCAGGAAGGGGCCCTGGCGAGCCCCTTCCATAGATTCCATGTGGAATTCGTCATGCTCATTAGCTCACCTCCAGCACCATCATCAGGCCGCCACCGCCGTGCTGCTCCACGTTGTTGTTGGTGGTGTGGTGGTTGATGTGGCAGTGCAGCAGCCACTTCCCGGGCTGGCGCGCTTCCCAGATGACGTCGTAGCGCTCGCCGGGCCCTACGTTCACCGTGTCCTTCAGGAGCTGCGCCCCTTCGGGGATCGGATAACCGTCCGTCTCGATGATTCGGAATGGTCCGCCGTGGATGTGCATCGGGTGGATGAATGCTCCCTGCGACCCGATAAATCGAATCTGCAGCCGCTCGCCAACCCGCAGGCGGACCGTCTCCGTGTCCGGGTAGGCCTTGCCGTTGATGGTGAAGAAGTTGGGCATCCCGCCCTCCATCGGCATCGCCGGGTAGGTGTAGCCGTCGCGGTGGAGCCACTCCTGGAGCTGGATGACAAGCTCCTGATCCGCCGTGGCGACCGCTGACGACTCGCGGGGATCGACAATGAGCGCGCCGTACAGACCCAGGGCCTGCTGCCGGTCCACATGGTCGTGCGAGTGATAGAAGTACGTGCCGGGTTGCTCGGTGGTGAACTCGTACGTGAACGACTCGCCGGGCGCGATCGACTCCTGCGTGATCTCCGCCGGGCCGTCCATCTCGTTGGGGAGGATGAGCCCGTGCCAGTGGACCGTCGTGGGCTCGGGCAGGCGATTGGTGACGTTGATACGCACGCGGTCGCCTTCGGTCACGCGAATGCGCGGCCCGGGCACCTGGCCGTTGAAGGCGTACGCCGCGACGGGTGTGCCCGCAAGGATGTGTCCAGCGCGACCACCGACGTCTCGAGGTCGAAGACCTTGACGCCATCATCGAGGCGCGGCTCGAGAGGCTGGTCGCCACGGGCGTTCGCCGGAGCCGTGGCGGCAACGGCGCGCGGGTCGACCGCGGCCATGTCGCGCATCGCCGCGGCGGGCGTGTCGCGGGTCATGATCATGCCGGGCGGCATCACCGCGCCGCCGACGTCCTTCGCGCTGAGATTCAGGTTGGCGACGGAAGCGGAGAAGATGAGTCCGCCGATCAGCATGAGGTTCGTCAGGATCGCCACGATGGCGATCTGCGTGCGGGTGGCTGTGCGTGGCCCGTGCATCATACGGTGTGATCGTGGCCTCTATGGCTCGGCTCGTGCTGTAGTTGGCGTTGACTGATGGAGCTGTCGTGGATGTGTCTGGGGTCGGTCATGCCGCGACTCCTTCCTGGTGGGCAATAGTGGTGGGTTCATTGACATCGGTCGGTTCGGCAGGTTGCGTGCTGCCCATGCCGTGCTTCAGGCCGTTGGCGACGAGCCATACGTTGACCGGGTAGTGCGACGAAGAAGCCGACGATGATGCCGACCGACATGGTCGCCCAGTACAGGAGCTGCGGTGGGCTCCATGGCGCGCATGTCGCGGCCCATCATCAGGACCACCATGACCGGGAACATCCCGGCCATCATGGCGTTCATCGACAGCCACTCCGGCAGGAAGGAATCTCGCAGCGGCGCCGAGGTAGGAGCCGCCCATCATGTCCTTCATGAACAGCGCCTGGAAGATCAGCAGCCCGAAAATGAAGCCCGCCGCGTACTCGGTGGCCAGGTCGATCCACATCGGAAGTCCCAGCAGCGCGGTCACCGTGGCCGCCAGGATGATCCCCGTGGCGTCGCCCGCCACACAGTGGATGGTGGAGCCCACGGCCTGCTTCCAGAGCGGCCGAATGAACGCGCGTGGGTGCCGGGGCGGGGCTCCTTGTCGGAAAAGACGTACAGGGCCGCGGCGATGGGGCCCATGTACAGGGTGACCAGCACCCAGCCCCATTTCATCACCGCGAAGTCAGGGTTGCCCCGGACGAAGGTGTCCCAGGCCACGTAGGCTACGGACGCCGCGGTGAGGGCGAACCAGCCCAGGAGCACCACGTCGATCCAGGCCAGCGGCCCGAGAACGGGAAGAACGAAATCGGTCATCAGCGCCTCCGAATGTGAACTGCTGCAAGCCGGTGCTTGCTTCACACTCGCAGACGCGCCACCTCGTGCCGGTTACACCTGCGCCGACGTCGAATCCAGGCCGACGTTTCTAGCTCTTCTGGCAGGTGCAATCCAGGCAGCCGTGCTCGGCACAGGCACGGCAGGTATCCAGGAGTCGGCTGCGCAGCGCCTGCCGCGCGCGGTGCCGTCGAACTTTAAGATTGTTCGGGGTTATGCCCAGACGCTGCGCGGTGACCTCTGTCGACTCACCCCGCAGCTCCATCCCGCTGATGAGGTCGGCGTAGTCAGCTTTGAGCGTCGGAACTAGCGCCTCGAAGCAGCCGCAGAGTACGCGCTCAGCCTCATCATCCGACTCCAGAGCGGGCTCAACGTCACCAAGGGGAGCGAAGTGGCGCCGCTCCACGTCCCGGCGACGGTACGCGTCGACGATGGCGTTGCGCAGGATCGAATAGAACCAGGAGACGAGGCGGTCCTCGTCGCGCAGCTCCGCGCCGAACGAACGGCGCGGAGGAGCCCGTCCTGGAGGATGTCTTCGGCCAACTCTGGATCGCTCACCTGCCGCCGGATGTACGCGAGAAATCGCCCCCGGGCTTCGAGGAGCTGGTGCGCGAGGATATCAGACGGCTCGTGTTCGTGAGCGTGGCTGTGCACGCTTTTCCTCCTTTTCGGGCGGGTGTAACCTAGGCGCAATTGTGCGTCTCTCGGAGTGCGCGGGTCGACCGAGACGAGTCGATCCACGCCAGACCATTCGGAGGGTACGACGATGGAAGCCTACATGGATGCCTACTGCGAGCGGACCGCTCCGGGCCTGCTCAAGGAGCCGCTGAATGCGATCACCAACTCGTCGTTTCTGATCGCCGCTTGGGCGGCCTGGTTCCTGGCCCACCGCTTGGGGCCGCCTGTCGCCGGGTGTACTGACCCTGATCTGGCTCGCCGTCGTCCGTCGGCATCGGGAGCTGTCCTTTGGCACACGCTTCCCGACGGCGTGGACGTTGATCCTCGACATCATCCCGATCCTCATCTTCCTGGTCTGGTTCTTCTGGCTCTACATGCGAAGCGTCGCGGGATGCCGACTCCGTTGGTGATGGCGGCGATCGTCGTGTTCGTCGTGGCATCCGCCCTGGCCCAGCGATTCGGCGGCGTCCTGCACGGCGCCCTCTACTACACACCTGCGCTCATCTTCCTGCTGGTGCTCGGGGTGTACCACGCTCGGGAGCGGGCAACCGGCCCGCTACACGCTGCTCGCGGCGGCCGGTGTGTACTTCCTCGCGCTCGTCTTCCGCACGATGGACCTGGAGGTCTGCTCGGCCTTCCCCATCGGAACGCATTTTCTCTGGCACAGCTTGAACGGCCTGGCCGCCTACCTGGCGATGCGCTGCCTTATTCTCAACGTGTCGTCACGAGTTGGAGTCGCGGCGTGAGCCCCTTCTGGCGGCGAGACGCGCAGTATCGGAACGGGGCGACTCGTCAGGTCCGGCGCTGCTTCGCCGCCAGCATGCCTGTAACGGCCGCCTCGGCCAGCGGACGGCGGCCTCCTCCGGCATGGGAGAGACCGAGCTGACATTGATCTCGCAGAGCACGTACGTATCCTCGCCCGACTCGGTCTTCGGGCCCAGCAAGAAATCCGCGTCCCAGATCACTGGGAGAGATTCCCGTTCGATTCCGAGAGCGCGCTGCATCTGGAACACCCAGTCGCTTTCAAGCACAGTCTTGAGCTGCTGAAACTCCGATTTCTCGGGGCCATAGTAAGTGCGCGGTGATGGATTGGGAACATGGTCTCGCGGGGCGGAGGGCGGGAGCAATGCCGTGACAAACTGGTGCCCGAACCCAACCACCCGGTCGCAGGACAGGTAGCAGCGAACCATCCCGTCCCCCAGCCGCGATTGGTACGGCTGGTCGACCATGTGGCCAGTATCCGCAAAGTATGGGCGGCACACATCGAGGAACTCGCTGAAGAGCATCTGATCCATCCGGCTGCCGCGCGTCCCATGCTGCACACGGACGATCGCCTCATTCCCTATCGACGCGTCGTTCACCACCGCTACCTTCCAAACACCGTTCCCGCCGTTTCCTCGGTGCTGCTTCAACACGCGTGCTCCGCTGGAGCGCAGACGGTCGGGGAGCTGCTGGCGAAGCTGATGCAGGCTCCGGTACACGTGCGTGTCCGTGCCCCAGGGAAGGTGGCGCGTATCATACAGGACATCCTTCGTCCCCATCTTCAGGATGACGTCCGGATGGGCGCTCACGAAGACCCCTTGTGACGCGATCTCACGCAACATCGGATCCAGCACTGATCGGTCTCGCCCGTCAGTGATGGGATCAACCCATACAAGCACAGCATCCAACATGAGCAACCGCGCGCGGACGGCGTCGGCGGCTTCCTCCGCGAAATGGAGGAGCTCCACTGTCACGGCCTGGGAGACGAGTGCCTGGTAGACCGCCCGGAACCTCGTCTCGGGAAGTTCAGGCGTGGCGCCGGTGGGGTCGCCGCGTTGGAGGATCCCGATCCGGCCGATGCCTCTATCATTCATCTTGAGCGCACCTCCACCTTCTGTTCTCTCGCCATTGGCCTGCGGCTGAGCGAATTGACTAACCTGCGCCGGCGTGATGTCGATAGTACATGCGCAGATACTCGTGCCGTCTTCCTGAGTTCGGTCACTCAAGCCGCTTATGAAATTCTGCCGAGCAGCGGCCACAGAACGAGCCCGAGGATTCCCGCCACAGTAACCAGCATGGGCCCTGTTAGCTTGAACCGGACCGGCAGGCCAAGGCTCACCAGAGCGATCAGAGCCGTGGGCAGGTCCACCAGCGCGCGCTGTCCCAGGACCACGACTGCGCCCGCGATTGCGCCGGTTGCCGCAGCGGTGGCTCCGTCGACGAGCGCTTTGAGCTGCGGATTCTCACGTAACTACTGCTGCACTGAGGTTCCGCGCAATCAACTCCTCCGCCTAGACGATCGGAGCTGGGGCAGAACCCGGGGCACGACCCTCTAATGGTCGGTGTCGACTGACTCCCAGAGCTTCCGTACTTCCGCCACGATTGTCGAAGCCTGCCGATGCCCCGCTTCCGCCGACGGCCGCATCCGACTCAGGTCCTGGGGATCCGATCCACGTTGCTGTGGCACCACTTGTGCTGTTCTATGCACTTCTGCACCCCGGCGCAATGTCGGGCTTGCGAGGTGACCGATGGATTGGACTGCCCTGGATACTCTGGCCGACCGTCTCCGCTGGCAGCTCCGGTGTCACGCCTTCGACGACGTCGGGGCGATCGCCCTGGACCACGAGCATGCGCTCGCCGCCGAGCTGGCGGCGCGGGTCACGCTGGCCGACATCGAGTACGAGCGCGCGTCGGCCTGTTTCGCGGGCGCGGAGATGGAGCTCGCGCCGCGCCGCCGCGTGCTCGCCGCCACGGTGTGCCGGCTCCTGGAATTGGCCCGGGCAGGGCGCACATCAACACCGGTCTGGTGACTCGCCATGACGCAATCCAGCGGTGGCAGCGAGGCGAGGACATCAAAACGCTCGCCATGCTCGGCGGGACGCTCGGCATTACAGTCAGTGAACGCCATTTTGTCGGGAACCCTGCTATATAGGTCGCGCCTGGTGTCGCGTGCTCCCCCCTGCTCGGGCTCGTTGGAGCACCTCCACTCGTTGCTGCCGATGTTGCCATACTGTTCGGCGTTATTGATCGGAACTCAGCTTTGACAGCGATCACTCCCGATAGCGCTACGGGAGTTTTCTTTGGGCATTGGCTTACTGTCAAGGGATTTAACCCTGAAGCTTTAGACTCATTAGAAACTAAAAAGTAGAAGTACCTAAAAGTCCGATTGTATGTACCGTAGAAAAATCAACTTAACTCAAATACTTTATTTAGGTATCAATCTAAAATAAATGGAACGTCAGTTCCGGGTCCTGCGCGATGGCCCTGCACGCCGGGTATCGCCGTGTTAGTCTGTACGGCGGACGGAGCCATCGTTCACTGGGTAGACGAGCTCGGATCACGCACTGCCGTGTTCCTGAAGCCATTCGGACTGGAGGACGCGCTGTCCACATTCCGGGCGCCATGCTCTGAAGGCCGAAGCGCGCAACGCCGGTCAGTAAACCGGTGGCACGTAGAAATGCCAGGGCTCCTGGACCAGCCCTGCGCCCGCCATCCCCAGAAACATCAACAGCAGCGAGCCGATGAGGATGAGGCGCGAACCTCTGCGATCCGCGCCTCGGCCGAGGGCGGGACCCACGAATGCAGACGTGACAGAGGCGATGCTGGAAGCGACAACGATGGTGATCTGCGACCAGCCCAGCTCGGCGCTCATGGCCGGCAGGAAGATGCCGAAGACGTATCCAGCAGTTCCCTGGCCCACGAACAAGCTGATGAACGCCATGCCCACGACGTACCAGCCGTAGTATGGCTTTCGAAAGCGGATGAGCAGGGTCCTCCGTGGTCACGTTGCGAGAGCAGCGCGGGCTGGAGAGAGTCATAATATCTTTCCTGCACGGGGAGCCGTGGAGCGCACCCAGAGTCAGCGGGGAAGGAGCGCGCGTAATGTCTAACGCCAGTCTGCAACGCCCTGAAGCCATTAAGGCGGTTGAGCGCATCTACAAGCGGCTCATTGACGCCTGGAATCGACGTGATGCTGCCGGCATGGCCGCGCTGCTGAGCTCGGAGGCGCTCATGATCGGCTTTGATGGCAGCACGATGATCGGTCGGGACGACGTACGGGTTACGCTGGACGCGATCTTTCGGGATCACGCTACACAACCGTACGTGTGCAAGATCCGCTCGGTGCGCATGATCTCGTACCACACGGGAGTGCTCCACGCGATTGTGAGCATGGTTCCGCCCGGTGCCGATGTTGTGCAGCCTGAGCTCAATGCTATTCAGACGGCGGTCATTGCTTCGGAAAACGGTGAGTGGCTGATAGAGCAGTTCCAGAATACGCCCGCGCAGTATCACGGACGCCCAGAGCTTGTAGCGGCCCATACTGAAGAGCTCCGACAGCTCCGCCCGGATCCTCAGGCTTACCTCTAGCCATGCTTCCTCGGGCCGACACGTATGAAGAAGTTGTCGAGGCATTTCGTTGGGACATGCCCGAATACTTCAACATCGGCTTCGACGTGTGCGACCGTTGGGCCGATTCCGAGCCGAATCGGCTTGCACTGCTCTCAGTAGGCCGCGATGAGCAGGTCTCCACATACTCGTTCGGTGATCTCCAACGCGGATCGAATCGACTCGCCAATCTCCTGGACGATATTGGAATCAAGCCGGGCGAGCGAATTGCAATTCTGCTGGGGCAATCGCTGGAATGCGGATTGGCGCACATTGCCACATACAAGCTCGGCGGGATCGCGGTTCCGCTCTTCTCACTCTTTGGGCTCGATGCGCTGCAATACCGTTTATCGGATTCAGGAGCCGTGGTCGCGATCACCGATCGCCAGGGCGCCGACAAGCTCGATCGGATCCGCTCCAGCCTGCCAGCGCTACGGCACGTGTTAATTATCGACGGGACCAGAGACGGCTGCCTCGACCTGCACGCCGAGCTCGATCGGCAGGGCGACTCGTTTGATCCGGTCCGAACGCGCGCCGATGATCCGGCCTTGATCATCTACACGTCGGGAACCACAGGCCCGCCCAAGGGCGCGCTGCACGCACATCGCGTGCTCCTGGGACATTTGCCCGGCGTCGAGATCTCACACAACTTCTTTCCGGAACCTGGGGACCGTATATGGACGCCGGCCGACTGGGCCTGGATCGGCGGTCTGATTGACGTCCTGTTACCCGCCTGGCATCACGGCGTCTCGGTGGTCTCGAATCGGATGGAGAAGTTTGATCCGAGCGTGGCCTTCAAGCTCATGGCCGATCTGAATGTGCGCAACGCGTTTCTTCCACCCACGGCGCTCAAGCTCATGCGCACCGTGGAGCATCCGGAGCGGCAGTGGAGCTACAAGCTGCGCTCGGTCGCCAGCGGCGGCGAGACGCTGGGCGCAGAGCTACTGGATTGGGGGCGAGAAGCGTTTGGTCTGACCATCAACGAGTTCTACGGCCAGACCGAGTGCAACATGATCGTCTCGTCGTGCGCGCGAATCATGCCGAACAAGCCGGGCGTTATGGGCCGGCCCGTGCCCGGGCATGACGTCGCTGTTGTGAGTGATCAGGGCGAGCCCTGCGCGGTGGGGGTGTTGGGACAGGTAGCGGTGCATCGGCCGGATCCGGTGATGTTCCTGGAGTACTGGAGCCAGCCGCAGGCTACGCGCGATAAGTTCATCGGCGATTGGATGATCACCGGAGATCAGGGCGAGCTGGATGACGACGGCTTTATTCGCTTCGTCGGCAGAAATGATGATGTGATCAACAGCGCCGGCTACCGCATCGGTCCGGGCGAGATCGAGGACTGTCTCCTGGGACATCCGTCAGTGAAGATGGCCGCCGCCGTTGGCGTACCCGATGAGCTACGCGGGGAGATCGTCAAGGCGTTCATCGTCCTGGACGACGGATACGCACCTTCCAACGAGCTGGTCCGCGAGATCCAGGACCACGTCCGCTCGCGCCTGGCGGCGCATGAATACCCGCGCCAGATTCAGTTCATCGATGCCCTGCCACTGACGGTGACCGGGCAAAGTGATTCGGCGAGAGCTGCGCGACTGGAAGGGCTGACGCTGGTCCGCCAGTCGGGTCCCCTCGTGGCGCCGACTGGTTCGCTTGTTAATTCAATTTCCAGACGTCTTTGTCATCCTGGAGCGCAGCGAAGGATCTAGCCCGCCGGAGCTCAGGACTTCCGTGGGCTAGATCCTTCGCTGCGCTCCAGGATGACAGAGATTACTTGATGAGCGGACGCCTACGTGTTCAAGGATTCCGACTGTGTCGGCAGAAATTCTCGCTGATACATTTGTAATCGCCACGTAAACTAGGGGCGCGCCCCTTCAGAGGCGCGCCTACCCGAGACGAATCTAGACCGGCTTCAGTGGTCGATGTGGCCCTTCCGGGAGCTCCACCTTAATGGCGTCGCCCGGACGTACCTCGCCGCCCGTCAGGACAATGGCCATGACGCCGGCCTTGCGGATGAGCTCTCCTTGAGCATCGTGGTCCAGTACGGCTGACTTCAAACCAGGTTTGAATCGATCGATCTGAACGCACGGGTTGCGAAGGCCGGTGACTCTCGATCAACGACTTCCCTTCCTATTCGAAGGCGCGTGCCAGTTGGTAAGCCAAGAATATTCGAGTCCACGAGTGGTGACGTTCTCGCCCATCTGTCCCGCCTCAACATCAAACCCAGCATCGCGAAGCTCCTCGTGAAGCTCGGAGTGGATGAGGTGGACTTGCCGTAGATTCGGTTTATCGGGATTGTTGCGAGCGATGTACAGATGCTGGACCGTGGTGCCGCGATGGGCATCGCCTTCCACGCCCTCGCCGGGTATCAGCCGGATGCTCTCCCGATTTGGCTTGCTGAACGAGTGTGAGGACGATGCGCTGACCGCGGCGACGTGCGATTGCATTGATCTAGATCCCTTGCTGCATGGGCCCGCCGAGCTGCGGCCAAGCGGCGGGCGAGATCGCTTTTTCGATCCGGTGCTCGATCGGCAGAGACTCGTCCCAATCCTGAGCGATGATGCGACGACCGTGGATGCCGTCGGACTCAGCGGATGCGAGCCAGACTACTGGGTCCTGCATGATTTCTGGCTTGAGTAGCTGGGAGCGATCACGATCCATGGGGATCATGTGCGTATCCACCGCTCCACCCGGCAGGAGCGCATTGACCGTGACGCCGCTACCTTCGAGATCGCGGGCCATAGCGGTGATCAGCGCCTCATGGCCGGCCTTGGAAGGTCCGTACGGAGCGCCCCACAGCATGGTGGAGAAGCTGGTGGTCACGCCGATGATCCGCCCCCAGGCCTGAGCTCGGAAGTATTCCACCGAGGCCCGAGACATCATGAACGGGCCCGTAAAGTTCACACCAATGGCGCGCGTCCAGGTCTCAGGTTCCAGCTCCCAGAAGCCGCTCGTGCGGGGGTTGATTCCGGCGTTGTTGACCAGGATGTGGTAGCCGTCAAACGTCTCAATCGTCTTCGCCACCGCTGCCTTGGCATCGTCCCATGAGCTGACGTCGCCGACGATCGGAATCGCACAATCACCGCCGCCCGCTTCCAGGACCTCGGCGAGCGTTCGGTCCAGGCCCTCACGGTCGATATCCATCATGGCCACCCGTGCTCCCGCGCGGACGAGCGCCAGACTGATGGCTCTACCAATCCCAATATCGCTCGCGGCGCCAGTGACCAGTGCCACCTTGCCGTCCAGGCGTACGTCTGTCATTGCGATGTCCTCGTGAAAAGCGTCGTGATTGTGACGGTAGCCCCGATCCTGTGACGCCAGCAAGGTTCCACGCACTGAGTGAGCGCTTGATATGGCTTCGTCGTGTGTGTCGATGCCGTGCCACCGAGCTTGCGCGGTCGTTACCGGCGCACGGGGGCGCCGACAATCACCTGTAGCGCGGCGGTCTTGTGCCCCGCGGACCGGGATCCCTTAAGACGAATAAGTATTCGCCGTGAGTTAATGATCCCTGGTCCGCGCGGGGCACAAGACCGCCGCGCTACAGGGGAAGCTGGGACTGTAGCTCCCAATTGCGCCCGAGGATCAAGTTATGGAGTTGTATCAATTGCTCACTACGTGCGTTGGAATCTGGCTTACAAACCGGATTGACTTGATATTCCTTGCCATGATGGGTGCGTCGGGAGTCTTATAAAGGGGACTGCCCGTGCTGTCATGTAAGGAGGTGTCCGATGGGACAGATCCTGGGTCTCGGTATCACGCACTATCCTGGGCTGGCGTATAAGAGCAACCTTGCCGGTCGCATCAACCTGTTGCGTTCCGACCCGGCGCTTCCGGAAGAGCTTCGTTCTCCCGAGAACTGGCCCGAGCCAATGCGCGCGCAATGGTCGAACGACGAGGGCAACGCGCATCAATCGACGCATCGGCAGGAGATGATCGAGCAGTTCCGCACGATCCGCCGCGAGCTCGATGCGTTCGAGCCGGATCTCGTGGTGCTGTGGGGTGACGACCAGTACGAGAACTTCCGAGAGGACTGTGTCCCGGCGTTCGCTGTGCTGGCCTACGAACAGGCGGAGATTCAGCCCTGGCACCATGAGCCAAGGCCGGCCTCTGGCCCGGGCACGATGGGAAGCGACCGTGTGCTGAACTCGTGGGACGAGCCCGATGACACGACGTTCACGTTCCGCGGTCACCAGGAAGCGGGTAAGTACATCGCCAGCTCGTTGCTTCACGACGGCTTTGACATCGCGTATGCCTACAAGCCTCTGCATGGCGCGGGCCTGGGTCACGCGGTCGTGAACTCTGTGCTGTACCTGGATTGGGATCGCAGGGGATTCGACTATCCGATCCTACCGATTACCGTGAACAGTTACGGTCGAGCACTGGTATCGGCTCGCGGTCGGCCGCAGACCCCTTCGCAGGCGCAGGCACTGGAAGGCCAGATGGATCCTCAGGGTCCGCAGCCCTGGCGATGCTTCCAGCTTGGCGCAGCGGTCGCTCGCGCGGCCCAGCGAAGTCCCTGGAAGGTGGCGCTGATCGCATCGTCGAGCTGGTCCCACTCATTCCTCGTTGGCAAGCATTCCTTGATGTATCCAGACGTCGAGAGCGACAAGCGGTTCTACCAGGCGCTGAAGCACGGAGATTGGGATACCTGGCGAAACGTCACGATCGAAGAAGCCGAGGATCGCGGGCATCACGAGCTTCTGAACTGGTTCTGTCTGGCCGGCGCCATGGCCGAGCTCGACCGGAAACCTGATTACTCCGTCTTCCTCGAATCCTGGATCACGAACTCAGACAAGGTCTTTGCCGCGTTTCGACCCTAACCGACGAGTCATGAGTGATGAGTGGGACTCCGAATTTACTCATGACTCATGAGCCCATCACTCATGACTCGCTATGCGGGATACCAGCGCTTCTGCTCGATGCAGCCTCGGAGGTAGGCGGCCTGGCCGGCGTGCTGGATGTTGTCGGCGATCACGCTCACAAGGCGGACTCCGACGGTGGGAAGCGGATTCCATTGCGGCTCATTCAGCTCGCGGTCGAGATCGGATTCCGACAGCGTCTTGATATACTCGACAGAACGCTGATATACGGCGTCGTGATAGTCGAGGAGTAGCTGAGCGTCGGTTGGTCGAATCTCGGCGACCTGCTCGGATGTGTAGCGCTGACCAGTGTCCTGGGGATCTGCTGGCTTGCCGAAACGCTCATGCCAGCCATCGGAGACCCATAATTGTGGTTTCTCGGCGAGGCCGGAAAGATGATGGTCCTGGATGCGGGTGAGGTGCCAGACCAGCCAGGCAATGGAGTTCGCTTCATCCGTTGGCCGATAGACGAGCTGCTCCGGTGTGAGCCCGGGGAGCACTCGATTCAGGATCTGGCTAATGCGGCAGTAGCCATCGATGAGGACTTCATTGACGTTCATAGGTGCGTCAACCTCCACGCGGGCAATGGTACCTTGTTCCACGTGCGATCTCGGGCTAGCATGGGCACCCTATGACAAATGACAGTCCAAAAGCATCGACTGGTCTGCCCGAATTCAAGCGCCCAATCCTCCCCGACCAACTGTGCAATCTTGAACGACTCCTGGACACGATGGAGCAGCGTGGCCTTGATGGACTGGTCGCTTATCTGCGTCCCAACGTCCTGTATCTGAGTAGCTTCGCTCCGCCGAGTGGCGCTTCGGTGCACGAGACGAACGGCTATGCCGCGGTCGTGCTGTCCCGCCATGAGCCCCAGCATCCAGTCATCGTGGTGGCGGAATTCGATCTACCTTACTTTGCCTCACAGCCGTCATGGATTGGCGACGTTCGGCCGTTTGCCACGCTGATCACGCCGCTGGATATCGATTGGCGCCAATCAGCAATCGATCGATTCTTGCCCGCCGATGTCGCTCGCCTGGAGTGGGCTCAATCGGCTCGAGAGCATTACGCATCGAGTCTCGTGGATGGAGTGCGAGGGGCGATGCAAGATCTAGGGCTCACTCAATCCCGCGTGGGTTTCGATGATGCCCGCCTTGGCAGAACGCTTGACTTTGCTGACACCGTTCAATCGGACGCCTACGGCATGCTCAAGTACGTCCGACAGGTGAAGACGGACAGCGAGCTGAATCTGCTGCGGAATGCGACACGGCTCAATCAAATGGCCATTGAGCGGACGGTCGGGGAATGGTCGCCCGGTATGACGTGGCAGGAGATGATTCACCGCTATCACGTACAGGCCGTGTCGCTTGGCGGTTTTGTCAGAGATCCAGGCGCCATCGTGGTGTCCAACACCGCGGGGCCTGAAACGGCTTTTTTCACTGGTGCTGTCCTGGAGGACTTCGACGTACAGCCAGGTATGCGGATCATGTGGGACTGCCACGGTACCTGGGGGCACTATTGCTGGGATGGCGGCAAGACCTGGCTGGTGGGTGGCGTTGATTCTGGCCCAGGAAGCGCAAATGCCCGAGCCACAGCGGCTTCGATGACGGAGATCATCGATCGAGCGCGACCAGGCATTACTATCAGCCAGCTCCAGGCGGCGGCGCGAGCGGCGTTTCGCCGCTCAGGCGGGGATAACGCTGAAGGCGTGTTCATCTTCTTCCACGGACTCGGTCTGGAGCATATCGACATGGAGCTCACCTCCAGTCGGAAGGACTGGAGCCTGGAAGCCGGGATGGTTGTCTCCGCGCACATCCAGGTTCCGGGCGATGATCACTCGCGGAGCTGGTTGGAGGAGATCATGCTGGTGACGCCGGATGGCGGAGAGCCGTTCTTTACCTGGGGGCATGAGCCTCTGATGGGCTAGTGCCAGGTACGTCGGCACAGAGCAGATCTGGAACAATTTTGGTGATCGTGATCCGGCCGGTCGTCATCCGCGAATCATCCATCGATATCGCGGAAGTTGTGCAAGGAGCACTCTCATGGCCGATGCTCAGCCTGCCCTCTTTAGCGCGGACATGCTGGCGAACCCATACCCGATCTACCAGGCGATGCGATCGGCTGATCCGATGTACTGGGAGCCCGCGCTGAACGGCTGGGCATGTACGTCGTACGAGGACGTCGTTCAGTGCCTCTCGCATCCGGACCTCTCAGTTGAGCGCGTCCGGCGCATGCCTGGCTGGGTGGAGTCCGAGGCGCAGGATCTCGAGCCGCTGCTCCGCACACTGGAAAGCATGATGCTCTTTGCCGATGGCACACGCCATCAGCGTCTCCGCGGACTCGTCTCCAAGGCCTTTACGCCACGCCCCGTGGAGCGTATGGAGACGCACATCCAGGAGATCGTCGATCGCTATCTGGACGAGGTAAAAGGTAGGTCCACGATGGACGTCCTGGCGGGCCTGGCCAACCCGCTACCCACAACCGTCATAGCTGAGATGCTCGGCGTGCCGGTTGAAGATCGCGTCGCGTTCAAACGCTGGTCGGATGACTTCGCGATGGCCTTCGCCAACGTGCAAACGACAGCCGAACAAAACGACGAGATTTTGAGCAGCGTGGCGGAGATGACGCGGTACTTTCGCCCGCTCGTGGAGCAGCTTCGTGAGAATCCGCGCGACGACCTTCTGAGCGGCTTCGCACTGGCGGAGAACAATGGTGACCGACTGACCACCGAAGAGCTATTTGCCAACGTCATACTCATTCTGGTCGCGGGGCACGAGACCACGACGAACCTCATTGGCAACGGGACCTGGGCGCTATTCAGCATCCAGAACAGCTGCGGGCTGTGCGCGAGGATCCTACGCTGCTGCACGCTCGGCCATGGAGGAGCTACTGCGATTCGATAGTCCGGTGCAGTTCACGGCCAGGCTGGCCATGAAGGACGTTGCGCTCCGAGACCACACCATTCAGGAAGGCCAGGTCACGATCCTCATTCTCGGCGCGGCCAATCGTGACCCCGCGGAGTTCGCCGAGCCGGATACGCTGAACATCAGACGCGAGCACAACCGACACCTGGCATTCGGCCATGGCCATCACTTTTGCCTGGGCGCCGTGCTTGCGCGTATGGAAGGCCGGGCCGCGTTCAGCAGCCTGCTGCGGCGTTTCCCCGACATACGACTTGCGGACAATCCACCGAAATATCGGCCCAACTTCAACTTGCGTGGCCTGGAGTCGCTCGTCGTAGCAATCTGACCCTGGATGGTTCGCCGGCCACCGAGATCTTGATATGCTTCATGCGCTTGCACGCACTAAGAGGTCATTAACACCAGCAGCAGTTCCTGCTGACGGGGGCCACTGGCCGGCGAATAATCTTGGCACGGATGATGAAGTCAGGTACGGGAACCTGCAGGCCTGTACAGTGCCGGTATGCAGCTCGAGACGCAGCGACTCATCCTACGCGAGTTCACGCCCGATGACGTTCCGGCCGTGCTTGCTTATCAGCAGACTCCCGAGTATCGAAGGCTCCGTTCCACCGACGCCTACACGCTAGAAGATGCCGAGGCATTTGTTGACAGATTCGTTGGCTGGCAGCGGGAATGGCCGCGTCAGCGGTTTCAGCTCGCAATGACTTTGAAGTCACATCCCGACCTCATCGGAACCTGCGGTATCCGCATGCAAACAGGAGCGCAACGCATTGCGACGATCGGCTACGAGCTGGATCCTGCGTACTGGGGCTCTGGATATGCAACCGAGTCCGCCCGCCGCATGATCGAGTTCGGATTCCAAGATCTCGGGTTAGAGCGGATCGAAGCTTGGTGCCGCGTGGATAACGCCGCCTCAATCCGCGTTCTGGAGAAGCTGCGGCTATGTTGCGAGGGGCGATCCGCCGATTCCGAGCACGTACCCGAGCGATGGCGCAAACACTTCCGCTTCGCGTTGCTCAAGTCTGAGTGGCGCACCGCTTAGGTTTTCGGCCCATCCATTGCGTGAGTCTGGGTCAATCCGGTTGATCTGACAATGTCAAGGGGGCTAGAATGGCAACAAACGTGTCGGCGGATGAGCTATCGAGATCGATCGAAGCTGACTGCGATGCCACTGGACGGTTCTGAGCTGGGTGAAGTTTTCTAGCGAGCTACGTCGATACCCTGCGTAGTCATTGCGGCAGGCCTCTGTTCAGTGACGCGAGTGCCTATTGCATCGGTGGCTAAGCTAGGGTCCGGTCCTCGCGACGATTGGTGCCTCCACTCGACCTGCTCGCCGAGTGATCCCAAGGAGGGGAGGATCCTGTGAGCTTCGTCAGTCCGCACTCCACATCCGCTACACAATGCTCGGTACGGTATTCGGTGCATCTCTTACTACAGTTAACCCGGAACTGAGATCAGCGCCACACAACAAGGCATTCGTCCAAGTCCCGCCCATGCGGCCCCGGCAAACGTTCAAGTCGGTGATATTGCGTTCTCGCCGTCGGTGAATAACGTTGCGAATCCGATTGACCCTGTTATTCAGTACCCCAGCGGCACTCGATGAGCAAAAGCTCCTTCTGGCGTGGCTCGCCCCAGCGAGCAACAACTGGACACAGGTGCCGAACTCC
Organism: uncultured Chloroflexia bacterium; assembly: GCA_963765765.1. Classification (GTDB taxonomy): domain Bacteria; phylum Chloroflexota; class UBA6077; order UBA6077; family JACCZL01; genus CAVXYC01. The sequence continues at coordinate 105,961 of CAVXYC010000015.1, forward strand.
AGCAGCAAGTTCAGGATGACGGATGAAGTGCTCGAGTCTTACGTCCGCCAGCTGATCGAGTCACAAACAAGACCCCGAAATCACCGTGGCCTGGCAGGGTGGCGAGCCTACCCTCATGGGCCTAGGATTTCTTCGCGTCGCTCCGTGGAGCTGGAAAGCAAGTACGCCACGTCAGGGACAGCCATCGAGCACACCATCCAGACCAACGGCACGCTGCTCGACGACGGAGTGGTGCAACTTCTTTCGGGAGCATGACTACCTGGTTGGGATTAGTCTGGATGGCCCGCGAGAGCTTCATGACGCATACCGAGTCGACAAAGGCGGTGGACCCACATTTGACCGAGTGATGAAGGCGATCGGCCTGTTGAAGGAGCATGGCGTCAGCTTCAACATCCTCACCACGGTCCACGCGGCGAATGACGGACCACCCTTTGGAACTCTACCGCTTCTTACGAGACGAGATTGGCACCCAGTTCATCCAGCTCATTCCTATCGTCGAGCGGGCGACAGCTGAACTTTTGTCGATAGCCAATGAAGGCTGGAGTAAGCGGCCCGGGGGTGGTTCGCCCGCTTTATCAGCAGGTCGGGGACCTGGTGACGGATCGATCCGTCGGCCCCGAGCAGTGGGGGCGCTTCCTTATTGCCGTTTTCGACGAGTGGGTCCGGCATGACGTCGGTACGGTGTTCTTTCAGATGTTCGAGTCTGCACTGGCATCGTGGATGGGATTGCCGCCGTCGCTCTGCGTCTTCGCTGAGACATGCGGAAACGCGCTCGCCCTCGAGCACAACGGCGATCTCTACTCCTGTGATCACTTCGTCGAGCCCGCTTACAAGTTGGGGAATATTACGGAGCTACCGATGCTCGAGATGGTCGCCTCGGAGCAGCAGCGCACGTTTGGTGAGGACAAGCGGGACACTCTACCCAGATATTGCCGCGAGTGCCCCGTCAAGTTCGCCTGCCACGGCGAATGTCCAAGGAACCGCTTCATCAATACTCCCGATGGCGAGCCCGGACTGAACTATCTGTGCGCGGGCTACAAGGCGTTCTTCATGCACATTGACCATCCAATGCGCGTCATGGGGCAGCTCATACAGCAGGGTCTGCCTGCCGATCACGTCATGGGCATTCTTGCGCAGGAAGAATCGGCGCTAAAGACCAAGCTAGCCCGTGCCGGGCGCAACGATCCCTGCCCGTGTGGAAGCGGAAGAAAGGTAAAGGTCTGCCACGGGCGATGAGAGCGGCTAGGCATAGAGCTCCCGCGGGAAACCTCGGAGAGGCCCGGCCACCCAATGACGCTTGCAAACGACCCCGGATCTTAGGCGTTCAGCTCATCCTCTCCGGGACTCAGAGCCCACGCTCGCCTGATGGCTCAAAATCAGGATGCGGGAGCAGGACGTGGCTCGGGTGGCTGGCCTCCATCGCGTAGTTCTTGCTTCTCCGACTTCACGTCGCGAGAAAGTGCGGCATTGAGGGCCGTTCGTATAGCCGCGATTGCCGCCAGCTGACCAATCTGCTGCCAGCTCGGTGAGATGGCCGTGGCGAGGACGTCAGCGGCGAGCTGGAACTCCAGGCCCCAGCGCGAGATAGCGCGTCAGACCGAGGCGCAGCAGAGTGAATCCTCCGGGGGTCTTGCCTGGACGCCGACGCACGAAGGTTACAGTGGTGACCAGACAGCCGATCGCTATTACGATCGCTCCAGCGGCCTCAATGGCCAATCCGAGCCATCGGACACCCTGCGTGACGAGAGCCTCTGCTAGCTCCATGTCGCTACTTTCGTCGGTGCCGGCCGCCTCGGAAATATCAAATAACCGAAGTTTCGATCCGTCCGATATTGGCGACACCGTGGAACCGACGCGGCATCCTTTAAGTGTGCCTGGCCACCAGCTCTCGTAGTCGGACACACTTGGTGGCCAAACCTCTCGAGGCCTGACTCTAACGGTTAGATGCCGTCCGACACATTCCCCGAGACGGGGATTTGAGAGTACCTCCAGGGGCTTCGACTGAAGAGCGTATCGAGGCCTGGTGTCGCGTGGACATCGCCGCTCCATCCGGGTTCTGAAGAAGTCAGGGCTACGGTGCGAGGGCCCTCCGCCGATTCGGAGCACGTTAACGCAACCACTTCCGCTTCGCGTTGCTCAAGGCTGAGTGGCAGGCCTCTTAGGCTTTCGGCCCGTCCATTGCATACGCCTGAATCGACGAAATCAATGGTCAACGCGATGGGAGTCAGAGAATGGCAACAAACGTGTCGGCGGATGAGCTATCGAGGATCGAGTCAAAGCTGACTGCGATGCGAATCGAGCTGCAGGGACAAATCGCCACTGAGGAGGACGAGGTCCAGCAATTTTCCGGAGATCAAGCCGACGAATTCGTTTCCCAGCACGAAGGCGACCTGGGAACGGACACGTTTCTGCAGGAGCGCGCTTTAAGCACCAGGAAAGCGCTAGAGTCAGAGTTGACGGCCGTGGAGCAAGCGCTGGCTCATATTGCTGATGGCAGCTATGGACAGTGCGAACGATGCGGGCAGCCAATTTCGCTTGAGCGGCTGCACGCTCGACCACACGCCATTCGCTGTATCGACTGCGAGCGGCAAATGACGTAGGCTGGTCAACACAAAGGAGGAGCCAGATGGCCCAGACCATAGTGGTCCCACTGGACGGTTCTGAGCTGGGGGAAACAGCTCTACCCTGGGCAGCACTCCTCGCGCGTACGCGTGGGTGCTCAATGACACTGGTTCGTATCGTTCCCTGGCCGGACCTGCCGGCCGGCGAATTTGGTGAGTACTTCTCACCGAACGTCTACGACGACGTCGTCGCGGCCGAGATCGGAGCCGCGCAGGAATATCTGGACGGTCTGAAAGGACGATTCTCGGCGGACGGTGTGACAGTCGACACAGTCGTGCGTGAGGGTATGGCGGCTGAGGGCATCCATGACGTGGCTGATGAGCTGGGCGCGTATGCCGTGGCCATGGCGAGTCATGGGCGTGGAGGCGTGGCGCGGATCGTACTCGGGAGCGTTGCCGAACGCCTCCTTCATCAGGCGACGGTGCCAGTGTTCCTGATCCGCGCCGGCGGTCCGACGCGTCCTGCGTCATTGAACCGTATCGTGGTTCCGCTGGATGGCTCCACACTGGCGGAGCGAGGCTTGGATCAGGCTCGAGAGATTGCCGGACCTGACGCCACTCTTGTCCTCGTGCGTGTAGTTGAGCCTGTTTACGACGTGATGGGTAGTGACGATACAACCCTTATCGAGAACACGGAAGCCACGGATCAAGAGGAGATCGAGGTAAGAACGTACCTGGACAACCTCATTGCTGATCGAGGTCCGGGCGCCGGCAAAATGGAGATCGTTCTCCGTCGTGGACGCTCTGGCCATGAGCTGTTGGAAGCGATTCACGATTCGAACGCCGACGCCGTCGTCATGACGACGCATGGCCGCACCGGACCTACACGCTGGATCATGGGCAGCGTCGCGGACGAGGTGTTCCGCCATACAGATCGGCCAGTGATGCTCGTGAGCGCCCGTATGCTCACCGCGCGAGTCGTTGGTCGTTTCCTCGTGCGAGACCTCATGACTAAGGATGTGGAGTTCGTCGAGGAGAACGAAACCGTCCTTTCAGTCGTCCGAAAGGTTCTGCGACGTCGTGTGTCAGGAGCCCCCGTCTTGAATAAGGATGGCGAGCTCGTCGGAATCATCTCCGAGCATGCGCTGCTCAACTGGCACACAAAGGTGGTAGACGAGCTTGCGAAGGACGAGGACAATCTCGATCCGGTGAAGTACGCAGAGCGCGTCGGAAGCGACACGATCAAGAACCTCTTCACGAAGCCGGCTATCTCCATAGATGAGTCAGCCGATTTGAGCTCCGCGACGCGGATGCTCATTGACCACCGGATCCGTCGCTTAGCGGTTACCAGTAACGGACGGCTCGTGGGGGTTATCTCCCGTGCTGACATTCTCAAGGGGATGGCGGCAAATTGGGAGACGCTCTCGGTTAAGGAGTAGTCATGCTGGGTGGGGCGCTTGGCGGACGGTGTGTTCGCGGCGCCTCACCTGGCTCTCTCGCGGGGGTAGGCGAGCCGCGTCTACTTCCGCAATTGCTGGACGGCTGCCCAACCTGCCGGAAGAACGAGTGCCCCAACGAGAATTTTCAGGGCGTCGCCAACCAGGAACGGCGCAACGCCAGCGTCAAATAAGGCTCCCACTGGAACGAATCTCGCCAGGCCGCTGACCCCGCAGACGTAGATCATGGCCTGTCCCGCGAGCATGGCCAGTAATGCCGTGTGCACGCGTCGATCCCAGTTTCGTTCGGAAAGCCAGCCCGTTAGCCAGGCCGCCACGACGAAGCCAACAAGGTAACCAGCGGTTGGGCCAAAGATGGTCGGCACGCCCGGGATACGTGTCGGTGACCATGCGGTCATTCCACCGGCGAAGACCGGGAGGCCGGCAAGCCCCTCACCGAGATACGCCAGCAATGCCAGTGAGCCCAGGCGCGGTCCCAGCAACGCACCTGTCAACAACACAGCCAGAGTCTGGGCTGATACGGGCACGGGTGTATTTGGGAGCCAGACGGCGACTGACGCCGAAACTGCCACAAACAAGCTCGCGGCAATGACCAGGAGCGCATCCTGCCACACGCGGCGACGTGGCGCCGCTGCATCGATCATGACTGCCATGAGACCTCCGAAATTACCGCGCGTCTGTGTTGATCTATGCGTCTAAAGACCAGTGATGTGATAGCCGGCATCAACAAAGAGAATCTCGCCGGTAATACCACGGGCCATCGGGCTACAGAGGAAGAGTGCCGTGCTGCCTACCTCGGCCGCGTCCACATTTCGCTTGAGCGGGGAGCGCTTTTCCATTTCCTCTTCCATGACCGTGAATCCTGAGATGGATCGAGCTGCCAGGGTGCGGATTGGGCCGGCCGAGATCGCGTTGACACGGATGTTTTTTGGACCCAGCTCCAGCGCTAGATAACGAACGCTCGATTCAAGTGCGGCCTTGGCCACGCCCATGACATTGTAGTGTGGCACGGCGCGCTCTCCGCCGAGATAGGTCATGGTCAGGACGCTGCCACCGCTACGCTTCTCCATAAGCGGCTCAGCGCGCTTGACCATGGCTGTCAGCGAGTACGCGCTGATGTCCAGAGCCATATGGAAGTTGCTGCGTGATGTATCAGTGAAGCGTCCTTCCAGATCTTCCTTCGCGGCGAAGGCGACACTGTGCACCAGGATGTCTAGCCCATCGAACTGCTTGCCGACCTCACCGAACACGGTATCCAGGTCTTCGTCACGGGTCACGTCACATGGAAAAACAGGAGCGTCCTGACCAAGTGAGCTGGCGAGCTCGCGAACCCCGGCTTCGATGCGCTCGCCTTGATACGTAAACGCCAGTCGGGCGCCCGCCTCGGCCAGGGACTGGGCTATGGCCCAGGCAATGCTGCGACGATTGGCAACGCCAAACACCAGCGCGGTTTGGCCTTCGAGAGCTCGCCCGACGGGAGCGGTCTGCGTCATGTCATTCTCCAGAATGGAACGCTGAGATGCGGACGGGCGATGACCCGCAAGCCGCCACTCAGTCGAGTTTGCCTAGCTCGCGGGAGCGCTCTGTGGCCGCCAGTACGGCGTTCATGACGATGCCGCGAAACCCGCCATTCTCCAGTGCGTGGATGCCTGCCATGGTCGTTCCGCCAGGCGAGCTCACCATCTCCCGCAGTGTAGCCGGATGTCGTTGTGTCTCGAGGATCATCTGGGCAGTGCCCAGCGTCGTCTGGACGGCCAGTGTGGTTGCAACATCACGGCCGAGACCCACGCGCACGCCGCCTTCGATCAATGCCTCGATGAACAGCGCCACAAAGGCAGGACCGCTGCCGGACAGCCCGGTGACCGCATCGAGATAGGCCTCGGGAAGCGTGACCGCCTGACCCGACGGCGCTAAAGATCTTCGTCGCTAGCTCTTCGTCGCGCGGTCGAGCGTGCTCGCCCAGGGCGAGCACGGCCATGCCGGCTCGAACGAGCGCCGGAGTGTTGGGCATGACGCGGATCACCGGGGTGGGACCTGGCAAAGCGCGCTGAATCGCTCGGATCGGTACGCCCGCGGCTACAGATATGACAAGCTGCTCGCCTCCGAGCACCGGCCCCACCTCACCCAGGAGCTTGGGCACATCCTGCGGCTTCACGGTGAGGATGACGATCTCACCATGTGAGGCAGCTTCGGTATTGCTCTCGACTTGTGCGAATTCCGAGGGATCCGGAAAGCTCGTCGAGTCGATCGGGCCGAACGTCCGTGGCGGTAATCTGTTCCGGACTCACGAGCTTGGAATCGAGAACGCCGCCGATGATGGCCTCAGCGATCTGGCCGGCGCCCAGGAATACAATGCTCGGAAGATCAGCCATGGCTCTGTAGCTGTCCTGATTTCATCTTCTGCGTCGCGCGCTCGAGAAATCGGTCAAGGCCCACGATGAACCGCTCGTGCCACCCTTCGCCGATAAGGTCGACCGGATCCCTGGCTTCGACCTTGAAGCGCACGCGCCGCCCATCCACTTCGACAACCTCTGCGCGGGCGGTCACCTCGAGTCCAATGGGCGATGCCGCGAGATGCTTGATATCGACGACCGTCCCGACACTCGTTTCGCCGTCAGCCAGGTGGATCGCGATGGCGTTCCAGGACGCGTGCTCCATGAGGCCGATCATGGACGGCGTGGAAAACATTGGCACAGCGCCCTCAACGACTTCATTGGCCGTGTTTCCTACGCGAACCGTCGTCGTAGCTTCGCCAATCAGCCCAACCGCGAGCGAATCCAATGGCACCCATCTCCTCCGTAAGGAGCCCAAGGATATCAGAGTCGGACCCGTGCAATCCCGGCTTGGGAGGGGCCGCGGATTGCGGCCAGCGGAGGCAATGGTTTGGATGAACCGCGACACCGACGATTCGGACTGTAGCGAGAGTTGGAGCCGCGCTACCGCACCTCGCACTCGAGCCCTTCGGGCCTCGGTCGTTTTATCCCGCACCCCAGACGGACTCCGGGATAGAATTCCGTCGCATGGTCCGGCTCGTTCTTCGGCTCATGATGGTGCGCACGCCGACTCACTGGGCGCGAGCGTCGTGACCATCGAGCCATCCCAGAAAAGACGCACAGCCTCTGGTGGATTCCCACGTTGATGCACTGGGGCCGGATCGGCTTTCCGGCCTGGCGCTGTGCCCCCGGCCACTTCGATTCGGGGCAGAAACACTGTCTTTATCATCGGCGACGCCAGGCGGCGGCGCTGAGCGCGGCAATCAACGGAAACGTCCTGGTGTTAGTCGGTCGAATGCGTCGGCGCGTCGAAGGGCGCGGGTCGCCACGCGTTGATTAGCTCCAAGGACAATCGGGCCACCTTCATCGGTTGGATCGTCGTCGGCATCGCGGCGGTGCTGCGCCTGGGCTGGCTGGATCTCGCCGCTTATCAGTACGACGAGGCTGACGTCCTTCTGCGTGTCTTCGACATGCAGGGAGGACAGATCCCTCTCACCGGCGCAATGACCTCATGGGGGGTGCCGGATCCGCCCATGATGGTCTATTTCGCAGCTCTGGTGGCGTGGCTCCCTCAGCCGGCTCTTGGCATCGCGGGCCTGGTAGCGGTCATGAACGTGATCGCGGTGGGAGTTACGTACGTCGCAGCCTTACGTCATTTCGGACTCTGGACCGCCCTTGCCGCGGGTCTGTTGTTCGCGGTCAATCCCTGGGCAGTGTATTTCGGGCGGCGATTCTGGACGGAGATCCTGCCTGTCTTCACGGCGGTCGCATTCTGGGCCACCCTGGAGATCACACAGCGGCGAGATCCGCGATGGCTCCCCGTGCTTGGCGCCGCCCTCGCAACCCAAATTCAGGCGCGGCTTCTCGGTGGCCTCTATGTTCCAGCGGCTCTCATCTCAACATTGCCGGTTGCCTATCGGTGGGGGCGCTCCATTGCGCTGACCGCCGTCATCGTCCTGGTGATTTCATCGCCGTTCATCATTTACGTCGCCACGTCGCTCGATGAGATCTTGCGTGCGCTGAGAGAGGGCAGTCGAGGACTGTCATCCGAAGCAAACGCCGGGCTTCTGGATCTGGTGCGGTGGACGATCTCAGGTGAGCATCTACTGCCCCTGGAGAATCGTCGACTGACCGACCTTCAATGGCTTGGAGGCCTCGTCAAGCTCGTTGGTATAGCGACGGCAGCGCTGCTGGTTGCCGGCGCTGCGCTGAGTGTCGTGGCTACGGTGCGCCGCAACTCCGGATGGACTCGGTATCCTATCTTGCTTCTATGGGCTATCACGCCCATCGCACTTCTGGCGGCGCAAACATCCTCCCTCTACCTTCACTATCTCGTCGTTCTCTCGCCGTTCCCGTTCCTACTGATGGGATTGACCATCGGTTGGCTCATGAATGGCGGGCGGTTGGACACGACGGGACACGTGCCTGTGCGGTCGATTCCACGGGGCAGCCTGCGGCTTGGTGGAGCGCTGCTGTTGATCTTCGTGGTCTACGTGCAGTCCAGCCTCACGCTGTCGCTCTACTCAACGCTGCGGATCTATGACGTTCGGGACGACGAGCGGCAATCACCGCCAGCGCAGTCGCAGACCGCGGCCGCTCAGATAGCCGAGAGCGGGCCAAGAGAAACGGCGCAGGCGCTGGGTACGGGGGAGACCTATGGGATCGAGATTCCCATGCGTTACTGGCTCGACGTACGGTCCGTTGCTTTGAGACTTGCACGTGCGATGCCCACGTCAGAGGTACTGGTGCTGACGGAAGGGACGATTCCAATCGCGGAGGAGCGCCCGGCGATGGTGGAGGGGATGATTGGACCAGAGCTTCGCGGTCGCTATTTGCGGCCATTGAGCCTGGCGATCCCGCTCAATCGACCGTCGTTGGTGCTGGAGACCTGGGGGCTTGATCCGGCCGAGCCATTCCAGCGGCTGGGTGACCGGCTAGAGACTGTGCCGTTGCCCACGAGTAGTCGCAACTCTCGTGACGCGACTCGTTTCTATCGCATCCCTGCCCGGACGGTGGACGAATGGTCAGCGCTCTCGGACGGCAACCTGAACATGAATCTGGGTGGAGCGCGGATTGTTGGCGCGCGTGGCCCCGAGCGCGTCCGCTCTGGGGAAACGATTGAACTTGTGACGTATTGGATCGTTGAGCCTGGGATCGAGTTGACAGCCGAGAAGGTCTTCGTGCGTCTCATCGATCAGCGCGGCCAGCGCGTAGCAACCAGTGAGCTGATGCTATCGGACGATCTCTACGAAGCCCGTGAGACGCTCGGGGTGGTGCTCCGCCATGATCTCGAAGTGTCTAGCCGCGCCGCCCCCGGTGAGTATCGATTTGAGGTTTCGACAGGAGATGACTCGACATTCGCCGCGCGGACGGAAGTGATGGGGCGGTAGAGCGTCTCTGAGCGCCGCGCGGCTCAATGCCATCTAACCCATGTGGAAGTCATTTCGCGTCGTGGAAGATGATCCCGAGGGTTGATCGCTTGCCTCGGCGGATGCGGCTTACACCGTGGCGCACGTTGGCTCGATAGTATCCGCGCGTGCCTTTAATCGGTCTGTAGCGAGTGGTGAAGATCACCAGGGCACCTTGCACCGGCTGCAGGGCCTCGCCGATTGACTGAGCCCGAGGTCTCTGCTCCACGAGAATGAACTCACCGCCGTCGAAATCAACCGAAGGCTTTGAGAGAAACGCTGTGATCTGCAGAGGGAACCAGATCTCGCCGTAGAGATCCTGATGGAGGCAGTTGTATCCGCCCTCGTTGTAGCGCAGTAAAAGCGGCGTTGGACGGGTCTGCCCCGACTTATGACAGTCGTCCAGGAACTCCTCCAGTCGATCAGGATAGGTAACCGTCTGTCCCAGCGCCTGCTCTAGTTCCGATGCAATCCTAGCTAAGTGTCCGAAGAGCGCGCTTCGAAGCTCCGTGACTTCCGGTGGAAGCGGGTACTGAAAATATTTGTACTCGCCTATTCCAAAGTTGTGCGCAGCCATGTCGATACGCTTTCGAAATCGCGATTCGTCTTCGTAGAGTGAGTCCAGGGCCGCGCATTCTTCTTGCGACAGAATTGCTCCGGTCTGAGCATAGCCGTAGCGCCAGAGCGACGACTCGATCGCGGGCCAGTCGAGCGCGTCGATGCGATTGGAGATTGTCGTCGCATGCTTCTTTTCTGTCGCTGTCATTGTGACGTAGCTCCGTTGTAAGTCCGGTGTGTCAGCATGTATCGTCCGCTTAGTTTTACATAGAGAGGAACACATGCTTCTGGTTCGTTCGTTCGGCGCGGTGAGCGCAATTGCACTCCTCCTGGCGGTGACCGCGTGCGCGCCGGCCGCGACCCCCAGTCCCACGGCGGCTCCAGCCAAGCCCGCCACGACCAGCTCCCCGGCTGCCGCGAGCGGTTCTCCGGCGGCAGCCCGCGCCAAGCCGCGCTTCGCCAGCAGCGTCTCCAGCGGCGGCCGCCAGCAGTGCGCCAGCCGCCGCTCCCGCTCCGGTAGCCAAGCCCGCGGACTTCCCCAGCAAGCCGATTGAGATCGTGGTGCCATTCGCGGCGGGTGGTGGGTATGACGTCGTCTCACGTCAGCTCGCTGTCCCGCTTCAAAAGATCGTGGGCCAGCCCGTGGTGATCAAGAACGTGGTGGGCGGCGGTCAGCGCATTGGCGCACGAACACTGCAGCAATCGCCCGCTGACGGCCACACCATCGGCTATTTCGCTGACTCCACGCTGTATCCCGCGACGCTCGTGGAGGCGCCCGAAGGTTTCGACCTGAACAGCTGGACCTGGATCGCGGGGTTGCGCAAGTCTCCCGTTTACATCGGGGTTGGCAAGGACTCCAAGATCAAGAACATCCAGGAATTGCTGGACGCCGACAAGGCCGGCACGCGGCTGAGATTTGGGCATGGCGGAATCGGGAACTTCCTGCCCACGCAGGTGGCCTTTGCTGAGACTGTTGGATTGAAGAACGCGGCATACGTGGGCGGCTTCACGGGGACTGCTGATATGGCGCCAGCACTGGTGCGTGGCGACCTGGACGTGGAGGTGCTCTCCCCGATCTCATCTACAATTCAGTTCGTCCAATCGGGCGATGTCAAGCCGATCCTTCAGCTCGAAGCGACCCGCAATCCGCTTCTTCCTGACACTCCTACCGCGCGTGAGGTTGGACTTCCTAACCTCACCGACCTCGAGGCCATTGGCGGTTTCACTTCGGGAATCTCCGCGCCTCCTGGCGTTCCTGAGGACCGAGTGAAGTACCTGGAGTACGCGGTGCTCAGCGCGGTTCAAGACCCCGAATTTGCACAGTGGGCGAAGACAGCCGGTGTGGAATCAGACCTTCTCTCGCTTCCCGGTGCAGAGATCAAGGATCGCAAGGTCAGCGAGTATCAGCTCTACACCAAGTACAAGGATGCCCTAGCCAAGGCTGCCGGTTCGTAGTCGATCATTCTTCAGTGCACGAAAGAGCGCCTGCCCTATATCGGGGCAGGCGCTCTTTCGTTGTTACTCGTCCCTAATTGCGGACCAACGGTTCGATTCGATGACGCTTGTCCCGCCGCAGTCCAAAGGGGTGGCACCGATCGCTAGTCTCGGAACTTCTCCACGGTCCCCATCAGATCGTAATTGATCCCGATGGCACGCAGGGCCTGCTCTTCACGACGGATGGCGATCATCGGCTCGTTGCGGGCCGGGTCTCGGACCACGCCGAGCGGATCTTCTCCCCGGGCGATACGCTCGATCTGCTCGCGGAGGAGGCTACGGAACAGGATGACGCCTTTGTCTGACGTGCCCAGCCGCTCGGCTGTTCGGTCCGAGATCGGTCCCTGGGTAATCCAGGCCATCATGTCCTGGGCATTGATGTTGTCAACAATGAGCTTGCCGTGCTCGTCCTGGTAGGGATTGTCCCAGATCGGAACCTCGAGCGGAACAGACTCGCCTGGCTGTAGTGGTTTGACCTGATACCAATAGTGTCGTGTCTCGTGATCATTTATCGGCACTCGCACCTGGAACATGGGACCGTACTTGCTGTTCACCGCCAGAATATTGGGGAAGATTACTGGGTGGCCGATCCGCCAGTCGTCTGAGTCCTCGGTGTCTCCCTCAAGGAGCCGGCGCTTCATGATGCCGTGCTCCCAGACGTCGAAGGCGATGCGGAGATGTCTCTTGGGTGTGGATGCCTCGGGCGCACCTTTTCGCCGCATGACATAGTTGCTGTAGATCGCGTGCAGATATTCCACGTGGACGGGGTCCATGGAATTCTCCATGATCTGCAGCCAGTTGCATGGCAGCCGAGCTACGCCAACGTCCCGTGCCCGATCTGGAATGACGAAGAGGTCATAACGCGGCAGCAGCGGAGCTGGCGTCGGGCCGAGGTACGCCCAGATCAACCCGCCCATCTCCTGGACCGGATATGCCGGGATTCGGACTCGATGTTTGAACGTGCTGGTTTCCGGCTCGGCTGGCTGCTCCAGACACACGCCCTGGTCACTGAATTTCCACCCGTGGTAGGGGCAGCGCAGGCCACCGTCCTCCGGGATGCCATAGACCATGCTCGCACCGCGGTGCGGGCAGCGTTCAGCCATCAGCCCCATTTCACCGCTGGGCGAGCGATAGAGCGCCAGGTGCTCTCCGAGGATCTCAACGGGTAGCACAGGCTCATTCTTCAGCTCCGCGCTGGCGGCAACTGGATGCCAGTACCGACGCAAGACGTTGCCCATGGGCGTACCCGGACCGACTTGCGTGAGCAGTCGATTCGCTTCCGAGGTGAGCATTTGAGATCCTCCGAATGCCTGCGCTGCTCCGATAATACTGCCTCCAACGAAGCTGCAGGCATTGATGCTCGACGTGGCTATCGTTGCTGTACGATCTGAGCCATGAATTCGGATGATCTCTGCTACACGCCAGCGTTGGATCTGGCGAGGCTGATCCGTGAGCGCGAAATCTCATCCACCGAGCTTCTCGAAGCGTTTTTCGCTCGCATCGAACGCGTCAACCCAGCGATCAACGCGTACTGCACTGTGGCCTACGAGCGGGCCCACGAGGAGGCGCGCGAGGCGGACGCGGCGTTGCTCAGTGGCGAGCCGCTCGGAACGATCCACGGGATTCCTGTCTCGATCAAGGACCTCACGGCCACCACGGGTGTTCGCACGACGATGGGGTCGAAGATCTTCGAGCACCACATCCCCACAGCTGATGCTCCCTTTGTACGCCGTGTGCGAGCGGCCGGCGGGATCATCATCGGGAAGACGAACACTCCTGAGTTCGGCTGCAAGGGTGTCACGGACAACAGGATTTTCGGGGCCACGCGCAATCCCTGGAATTTAGACATGGTCTCTGGCGGCTCCAGCGGAGGCGCGGCAGCTTCAGTGGCCGCCGGACTGGGACCGCTAGCGCACGGTACAGATCTGGCTGGCTCGGTCCGGATACCAGCGGCAGCCTGCGGTGTGGTCGGGCTCAAGCCGGGCCCGGGACGAATCGCACGAGCGCCTGCGGCGAATGCCTGGAACACCCTGGCGGTGGATGGTCCGATCGCCCGAACGGTGCGCGATACGGCGCTCCTATTTGACGCCGTTGTGGGCCCAGATTCGCGCGATCCGATCTCGCTTCCCTCAACGGGCGAAAACTTTGTCGATGAGTGCGACCGCGCTCTTGGTCCGATTCGAGTAGCCTGGAGCGCAAACCTCGGTTACGCGCCAGTGGAGGCCGAGGTGAGCCGAGTTGCGGAAGAAGCAGCAATGATGTTCGCTCAACTCGGAGCGGACTTGGAAGCCGACGATCCGGGCTTCGCCGATCCAGACGATCTATTTCGGCGTCTCACCGGCGCCGCGCGATCGGTGGCATTTACGAAGTACCTTGATGATTGGTCCGACCAGATGGACCCAATTCTTATCGAGCGGATGCACATGACGGACTCCATGTCCGCTGATGACCTGGAGCGCCTGAATCACGAGCGGACCGAGCTATGGCTCAAAGTCGCGACGTTCTTCGAAAGCTACGATCTGCTCATAACGCCGACGCTCGCGATGGCGCCTTTCCCGATTACGAATGCTTATCCGCCATCGTCCGTGGCCAGGGCTCGCTGTAGACACGCCAACGGCCTGGTTCCCGTTCACGTTTCCCTTCAACCTGACGGGCAATCCCGCCATCACCGTGCCCGCTGGCTGGACTTCAGGTGGATTGCCGGTCGGACTGCAGATCGTCGCGCGCCGGAATGAAGAGGCGCTTCTCTTCCGCGCGGCCGCGGCGTTCGAGTCGGCGAGGCCGTGGGCGGGAAGTCGACCGGCTCTTTAGTCCAGTAAACGCCCACGGCGCTTCGCGCCGGGTCGTACATACAGGAGCCGTCAGTCGATCATGCCCACTTTGTCGTTGCTAGCACTTCGTGCGCGGCTCGCAGGCCACTGGAGATGGCGCCGTTCATCGTGGCCTGCCATGCGTCGGTGTGCTCGCCAGCAAAGTGAATGCGGCCAACCGGCTGAGCCAGTATCGGGCCGAGCCGAGTGAGATCCCCGGGCTCAAAATAGGAATAGGTCCCGAGACTGAACGGGTCTTTGTCCCAGATGGCCGTGTAGCCAACCTCAAAGCTGCTGCTTGCGTTGGGAAAGAGCTGGTCGAGCTGTCTCAGACACCAGTTGATCCGATCGCTCTCTATCAGCTCGGCCAACGCTCGACCCTTCTTGCCCGGCCGTGTACGTTCCTAGAATCCCGCGTTCGCCTGGCTGATCCCGAGTGGCGTCCCAAGCGGACAGAAATGGCAGATCGGTCATTATTCCGCGGAGTCGCTGACGCTCGAGCCAGAACCTTCGACTGAATTGCATGAGCACCTTCACGACGGTCCCGTACTTGAGATCCTGAATGGCCTCAGCGTGGGAGCGCGGTAACGAGGGGCTGAACCTGACCCGCTGCAGCGCCGGAGTGGGCACCGCAACGATGACCTGCCCAGACTCCAGCTCTCTCGGGGAGCCCGCGATCTCCACGGTAACACTCGCTGAGTGTTCAGTCTGCCGCACCTCCATGACTTGGGCGTTGAGTATCACGCGGTCGCCAAGCTCCGCGGCCATTGCGCGAGGCAACAGGTCCATTCCGTCAGATGGTCGCCCAACGTCTGGTCCGGTCGCCGATCGATAGAGCCGATCGTCGCGCGCAAACTGAAGCAGGGAGATGCGATCGTTCTCGATCGAATAGTCCAGACGCTGCCAGACGTCGAGATACGTCGATACAAGCGGCGTAAGTTCCAGATCATCCAGCCAGTCGCGAACGGAGCGCGCGTCCAGCTCCTTCGCCGAGGGCGCGAGCCATGGGTGGTACGGATCTGGAATTTTTCGACCCATTAGGGCCGTTCTGCGTCCGAGGCGTCGCAGGTCCGTCGCTGCCTCGGTTCCGAAAGCCGCCACCGTTCGACCCACAGTGCGATGCTCGCCGAATACGTACAGGCGGGGTGCGGAGGGCCCATTGCGATTGAGAAGGCGAAAGCGCCGAAGCATGGACTGAGTGTAGGTATGCTCGGCACTGACATATTCTGCTCCGGCCTCTCCATGGAGTCCGTCAGAGAAGGGCGCGCGAATCGTATGCACACGTCCGCCCACTCGATCGCGGGCCTCGAGCACCACAAAGTCCAGGGCGCGGTCCTTGAGCTCGAGCGCCGCGGCGAGCCCCGCGAGGCCGGCTCCAATGACGATGGCGTGAGGCCGTGCTTTTTGGGTCAGAATGGCTCGGTCCCGCACTAGCGAACAGCGACGGCGATTATGAGCGCCACGCTACGCCTCTCCCAACGGGTTCGGCCGCTTGGATCGCCATCCTGTTCTTCGTATTCGCGCGCTAGCTCAGACTGGAACATGCGCATTGCTAGCCGGCGAACTCAGATGTGCACGACGAATCGTATCGAAGCATCAGTACGTGGTTGAGCTACTCAGGCGTCGCCTGCGTGCGCTGAAAGTCCACGAAACGGTAGCCCAGCCCACGTTCAGTCAGGATGTAACGGGGATTCGCCGGGTCTTGCTCCAGCTTCTGCCGGAGATAGTTGATGTACAGCCGTAAATAGTGGCTGGCATCGCGGTATTCTGGGCCCCACACCCGCGACAGCAACGCCTCATGAGACAAGAGGACACCGGGGTTACTTGCAAGATGGAAAAGCAGTCGATACTCCGTCGGCCGAAGCTGCACTTTCTCGTTATCGACTGTGACTTCATGTCGCTCGAAATCAATTGAGAGTCGATCGTCGACCTTAATGGGCCCTCGCGGCGCCGAAGGCGTCGTCTCAGCTCTTCGCATGACCGCTTTGATGCGGCTGAGCAGCACAGGCTGACTAAACGGCTTGGAAACGTAGTCATCCGCTCCGAGCTGGAGCCCCAGGATCAGGTCCTGATCATCCGACTTCACAGTAAGCATGATCACGGGGATGGTCGAGAACTTACGCAGCTCACGCAGCGTCTCAAAGCCGTCCATCTCCGGCATCATGACGTCCATCACTACCAGGTCGGGAAGCTGCGTGCGAACCTTCTCCAGCGCCTCTACGCCACTCTGAGCTTCGAGAACGTTATAGCCCTCGACTTCCAGGTTCATCCGCACGGAATCGAGAATCCTGGGCTGGTCGTCAACCAGCAGAATAGTGCGGCGCTCTTTCATGCGTTCTGGCTCAACGGTAATGCGATGATGAACGTGCTCCCTTGTCCGGGTCCCGGCGACTCCACCCATGTGCGGCCGCCATGTGCATCAATAATAGCCTTGACGATAAATAAGCCAAGGCCGACCCCCGGGGTCGTTCGGCTCAAGCTCGTATCCACGCGGTGGAACCGATCGAAGATGTGCTCGCGTTCTTCTTCGGCTACACCGATTCCCTGATCCCTCACGGCGATGCACAGCTCGTTCTGGACGGCCTGAACACCGACCGTGATGCCGGACTCCGCCGGCGAGTACTTGATTGCATTATCAATGAGATTCTGAATCGCTCGCCGTAGTTTGTCGGCATCCGCTCGCACCGGTGGCAGGTCTGGTGATATCGAAAGGTCGATGCGTCTGTCGGGCGCCTTGATCCGCATAGCCTGGACCGCATCGCCGACCAGCTCGCCAATCTCCACGAGAGAGAATGCCATCGCGACGCGCCCTGCCTGGATCCGCGAGATGTCCAGCAGGTCCGTCACGAGCCCCTGGAGCCGGCTGCATTCGTCCTCGATCGTGCTGGCAATCCGCCGAACCACTTCGGGCCGCCAGGCTCCGTCGGGGTTTCCCAGCGTACTTGCATAACCTTTGATGATGGCGATCGGCGTCTGGAGCTCATGACTGACAATGCCCACGAAGCTCTCTTGCATCGCTTGAAGCCGCTGGCGCTCTAAAGAAGCTTCCTGAAGCAGTCGAGATGATTGAATGGCCGCCGCAGCTTGCTGCGCGAAGATCTCGAGAAGACGTACATCACGCACCTGGAACTGGCGAGCGGAGGCAGGCCGGAACACGTAGATCACCCCGACAACATCCTGCTCCTGAGTGAGAGGAAGAGCGAGGATGTGCTCCAGGCGATGTCGGCCCGGCCAGCGCAGATCACTCGGGATCAACACGAGCGGTAGATTCTCACCCGTCCGACCGAGGATGGAGAGGATCGTCCGATCAAGGCGAGGGTGGAGGAGCTGGACGTCGACCGCCTCGAGCCCGTAGCTCGCACGCGGGATGAAGCGCTGGAGCCGGGTTTCCCAGAGGGCGATGGCGCCGGCGCTTCCCTCGAGAATCTGCACGGCGCTGACCATGATGAGATTGAGAACCGTTGAGAGGTCCTCATGCTCCGGCTGTCTCGTCTCGGTCCGCGTCACCATAGAGGTTGGCTCGCAGAAGAATAGCATGCCAGGGGCCAGGGGCTAGAGGCGAGCGGGAGGTGAAGATAAATGAAGAGTTGAGAATCTCGTCGCCTCTCGCCTCTCGTGATCCGACTCTCTCATCCCCTTCCGCAAATGCTCGGAGCGTTCTATCGCTCGGTAGGGCGCGGCGTTCAGGAGTGACGTCGCCCTGCGAGTGAGAGGGGCATGAATTCCTCCGTTGTTATTCGACTCATCGCGGCGCTTGTGGCAGCCGTGCCGTTTCTCTGGAAAGACGCTGGACCAAGAATCGGCCCAGTCGAAGCGCACGTCGGATTGTCCCAGCGGCCTCACTCTCCGTTGGGTCAGCTTCTACCGGAGTTCCGCAGCGCCCGAGACACGATGGATCGATCGAAGCTGTTGATGAGCAAAGTCGATGCAAACAAAGAGCAGGCAACCCCGCGACCCGCCCGGTGACCGCGATCCAGCTTCAGCTCCTGCAACTGATCGAGGCCGGCGTGACGGAGCTTCGTGGCCTACAGAAGACCGCGGATGTCTCGATGGAGCTCCTCGATCGCAACGGTTTGCGTGACTACCTGTTGGCCGTTGCGTCTGACACTGATCATCGATTCTCTTTTTATGGAGCATGCTGACTGCCGGCTCGCCCTCGTCATTCGGACCTCCTGGGATACGGGGCACGATGCCCCGGAGTTCCATAACGCGATGAGCGAGAGTCAGCGGAATCGATTCCAAATCACCTTGCCCGCGTTCCAGCGGTTTTCTGCCTGGCAGCTACTCGCCTCAGCAGAGTATTCGGCGCTGGTGAGCAGAAATCGGAGCGAAGCCCTCGTCGCGATCACGTCAGACGAGCCAACGGCACTGCAGATGGCCAGCCGCCTGGGATTCCAACGACCCTACTGGCAGTAGAAACTCTTCAGCCACACTGCCGCGGGTCCAGGCGTCATTTGTTGCCGCTTGCACAGGGCTCACGTAAGCTGAATTTGTAATGGCGCTCCTGTTCCGACTTCTTCTCGCCGTCTCGCTACTCACAAACGTTGGGCTCGGCTGGGTGTACCTCACTGGGCAGCGAGAGGTAGAGCAGGCGCACGCTGACGTCGAGCGACTTCAGATGCAGGTCACTGAGCTCAACGCCGAGCTGCGCCAGGCACGTTCCGGATCAACACAGTTTCGTGCCGACCAAGCTACGGCGGACGCACCCGTGGAACCGCCCGCGCCGGTCGGTCAGCCTGCGCCTCCAGAGGTGCTGGCGGAGCTCCATCGCATCGAGGACTCGGTGACCGCCATTCGCGGCTTGACGCCGAAATCAGATGTGCCGATCGTATTTCTGGATAGAGACCAGCTTCACCAGTATTTCCAGGAGTCTTTTGACCACGAGTACACGCCAGAAGAGCGCGTTCAGGATCAAAAGCTCCTTTCCTACATTGGACTCGTTCCTTCGAGCTTCGACCTACCCTCATTTATCGTGGACCTTCTGGGCGAGCAAGTCGTCGGCTTCTACGATGACGACCAGAAGCGCATGGCGCTCATCGGTGAAGCATCGGACCTGAGCCCGGACGAGCGGATCACCTTTGCTCACGAGTACAACCACACGCTTCAGGATCAGCACTTTGACCTGCGTAAGCTTAATCCGCCGGACTCAGAGAACGATGACCAGAGTCTGGCTGTTCAGGCGTTGGTTGAAGGTGATGCCGTTCTGCTCATGAGCCTATGGGCAAACCAGAACCTGACTCGAACTGAAATGGAGCAGGCGTCGCGCGGTGGCGGAGAAGATCAGAATCTCCGCCAGGCGCCACTGGTCCTGCGAACTGAGCTTCTGTTCCCATACACCGATGGCGCTCGGTTCGTTCGCGTGCTTTACGATCAAGGCGGCTTCGCGGCAGTGGATCAGGCTTTCCGTGAGCCGCCACGTTCCACTGAGCAGATCCTTCACCCTGAAAAATTCAATCAGCGAAACGAGCCCATACCGGTGGAGATCGTCGCTACTGATCAAATTCTGGGACCTGGTTGGACGGATGTCACATCGAACACGCTCGGCGAACTCGATCTCCGAATTCTGATCGAGCAATTTACGGATCGGAATACCGGCAACCGCGCCGCCGCTGGTTGGGGCGGTGATCGCTATCGTCTCGTTGAGCGCAGTGATGGTCAGCTCGGGCTCATTTTGCAAACTGCCTGGGATACGCAGAATGACGCCGATGAGTTCGCAACTGCCCTAAGTCAGGGGCTCAGGAAGCGATTTGGAGTGAGCAACACTGATACGACGGGATCGCGGGTGCTAATACGGAATTCGGAACAGCCGTCTCTCATTGTCAAACGCGGCAGTGACGTTCTTCTGGTCATGGGGCCAGATGAAGCCATGTTGACGCAAGCCGCGAACGCGCTGGGGTTTTGAGAGCCTTCCGATCCAGTGGGGCGGGTCTCCGTACCCGCCAGCAGTCAACTCCAATCGGACACAACACTGGCGGGTACGGAGACCCGCCCCACCGCGATCTGATCACAATTGGCCGCAAGCAAAAAAGAGCGGGCCTCGTGAGGCCTGCTCTTTTATCGTTCGGACTAGTAACTAGTTGTTGTCGTTATTTTCCTCGTTGTCGTTGTCCAGACCGCTGCGGCCTTTAACGCCGAAGCCAGCAGAGCCAACTTCCTCATCATTGAGATACATGATGATGTTGTAGGCTAGCGCCGGGGAGATTCGCTGGCGCGGCGAGAACTCCCAATGCGCTCAGCATGCCCGGCTGGGCATACGTGGCAGGATCGTTTCCGTACTCGCCTCTGTGATCCAGCTTGAAACCAATGCGGCGCTCAGGAAACTGACAGCAACCGGGAACTTTCCCCCAGGCGTAATCTCCTTCGTTTGCGCGCACGAGAAACGTCAGCGCACCACCAGTGTAGCCGGTGTACTCGGTCGTGACCCAAACGTCGTCGGAATCCGAGAATTCCGTTTGAGGGTTTGTCGGAATAAAGTCTTGACTGACCGCCGTCGCAAACTTAATTGCGCCGAGCCTGAAGTTTCCAACGTCTGCCGACGGAGCTGCCTGGGCAGTTCCGCTTCCTAGCCCTGCTCGGTCCAATACGCCGCCAGCCATGAACGCCGTACTAACGACTAGCGCACCCGCCACTAATACCCGCCGCATACACTTACGCTCCCGTTCAATAAGTTGCGCCGCCCGAGCTTACGCGCGGCACAGATGGGCGCATTGTGTCACGTTTCACCGGCAACTGCACGCACCAATATGACTACTCCATCGTGGGGATTCGGGGTGCAGATCGCGCGATTTTTACCGGAGGTGTGAAGGCCTACTGAATGCGAACGACCGGGTGCGCTGCTGACCACAGCTCCTCGAGGTTGTAGTACTCGCGCTGCGACGGTGAGAAAATGTGGACCACGACGTCGCTGTAATCCATGAGCACCCACCCTGAATCGGGCGAGCCCTCCACATGGGTGGGACGAATGCGGTCTTCATTTCTCAGCGCGTCCGTGATGTCGCGCTGAATCGCCTGGAGCTGACGCTCGGAACCGCCTGAGCAGATGACGAAGTAGTCGGCGATTTCTGTGATCGGTCGAAGATCAAGCAAGACGATATCAGCCGCCTGCTTGTCTGACGCAATGTCAACGATGCGCCGGGCCAGGGCGTCCGGCTCAAGTCTTTGAGGTCTGGGTGAGTGCTCGGCGGTAGTCATATCGATGGGCTCATGATACCACGGGCGTTCTCGCGGCCACGTCCAAGGAGCGCTTCACACAGGCATCGATGCCAACGCGTATTTCCGCGGAGTGAGCTTTGTAGGTGCGCCTGACGGTTGTTATACTGCTCTCCTGTCGCCTACCTTGGGCCTGTAGCTCAGCTGGGAGAGCGCACGGTTCGCATCCGTGAGGTCAGGGGTTCGAATCCCCTCAGGTCCACCCCCGTTGGTCATCACGTTCCTCTAGGCAGTACGGAGCTCAGCTCCCATACGCTGCCTGCGCCTCTCAGGACAGCCCGGTGAGTGCCGAGAGGCAGATCAGGCTAGGCGGAACTCGCGGTGCAACCGGTAGCTCCAGCATTCGGTTCTGAACACCGACATGACATAACCGACATAACGTATATGTACTTCTGCAGGGGATTGCATCGTGTACACTGCCAATGTCGGAAGAAGCTTTCGACTATCTAAGTGACGCTGAGAAGGCTGCCTTTTAGGGCGCGGTAAACGCGTGGCGTCACACAATCAAGGTTGAGCGGAATCGAATACGGCGAGCGCGTTCCCACGCCATGACGGCGTGCCACACAATGCTCAGCTCAACCAAGCCTGCCACGCTCCGTGGCATTCGCGGCGTCACTGATGACGCCCTGCGCTTATAGATCTCAACGCCAAATCCACCCATAAACCTGGCGGGATCCACCTCTCGGTCCTTCTGAGATCTCAACCAATATGAACCACGGGACATCTCCGCGCGCTAATTGACGCGGTATGAATGCACAGGGTCGCGGCACGTATCTATTTCGTCGCGCCCATCAGGTCCGGCCGTCATTCCTTTTCAGGCATTGACGCGCGGGCTCCCGATCCCAGTCCGAAGGAGTAGGAATGTCAAATAGCTGGTCGCGGTGCTCCACCCCAGGCGTCTGGACCACTGCGATACTAGTTGTGCTGTGCTCCGTACTTAGTCTCAGAACAGCGCAGGCGGAGGAGATCTTCCGCGAGGCTCTCGATCCGGCGACTAGTCCGGTGTCGCCCACTGTTCTTCCCACGAACGAACCGGGCAGCACGGGTGCGTCTGACAACGAAAGGAAGTCAGACAAAAAGAAGAAGGAGGGTCTGGCTGCAAGCTCGGGGTCGGCTACCCAGACAACGGATTTCGTGAATGCCGTGGCTAAACCAGAAGCAGCCATTCTCCCGGACACCCCTCAGCGAACTGTCTCAGGACAACCAATGAGCCCACCGGAGATCGCTGTCGTCGTTCCGCCAGCCACTGTGTCGGGTGCGCCAGTACCCATGCCGAATGCGACACCGGACGTTGCACTAAGTACCGAGTCAGCTCAGCTGCCGATCGTGATCGAGTCTCCGAGTGCACCCGTAACAACGGGTAGCACAAAGCCAGAGGGACAGTCTCCCGTGACCAGTGACCCGATCGTGAATGATCTGGTCAAGTCAGCGGACGAGGCCGTCGAAGGATCATCGAGCAAGCCTTCCGCCCCGGCTTTAGTGCAATCCGGCGATTCTTCCTGACCCAGCCATTGCCGATCCGGCGGGCATCGTGCCGGTGGAAACTCAGGTTGCTGAGGAACCATGGTCCGCTGAGCGCACTATTGCGCTATTGACTGAGCGGGCAATTGCTCAAGGAAGCTCTCCCTACGAGGTGCTTGCCGTGGCGCGATGCGAGACTGGATACACCTTCATGCCCTGGCGTGAAAACGGCAACCTGCTGCGCGGCTCCATGGGAGAAGTCGGCGTTGGGCAGTGGCTCCCGCCCGTTGAGCGGAACCACTGGGGCCGAACGCCGCATTGGCAGGAGTACCAGTACCACATCATGGCCGCCTACGTGAATGGCGACCCGAACGCAATCTGGTGGGACGCTGACGCGCTTGCTTGGTCCATGGGACCAGCTGCACCAGCGGGATTCAGGTCCGGCTGGTCATGCTGGCGCATCCGCGGCCCGTGGTGGTTCATGTAAGCCACAGGGACTATTGGTTAGGGGATGAGGGGCTAGCTGGCTCGATCGGTGTGAGCACTGGCCCTTATCCCTGGCCCTCCTGCTACGGTTTGCGCGGCTCCAGAAGCATAACCGTCGGTTCGTCGGGGAGTCCGGATCGGCTTATGGAGATGCGGGGCTGAGGAGTCTGTGACTCCACTCCCAATTCTTTACAGAACGCATCGGCAGAATCTAGCTGGCTCTCATCCCCGTCCACCGCGTAGCGCATTGGGATAATCAGTCGAGGCTCCAGCCTGCTCACAATCTGCGATGCCTGTGCCGCGGAGACCGTGCCATGCCCTCCAACGGGCAAGAGAAGTACTTCCGCGTCTTTGAGCTGCTCCATCTCGTCGTTCGTGGGGACGCTCGAGATTGCTCCAAGATGGCAGACGGTCATTTCATCGAGTTGAATGAGGTACGCAGTGTTCTTCAGCTGTCTTCCGTCACCGAGCTCGAGTTTACTCGTCGCAACGCCCGTGATCATGAGCCCCGCGATCTCATATTCACCCGGACCGCTGACGATTTTGCGAGCATCTGATACCGCGCGGGCATTGTTATGGTTCGGATGATCGTGCGAGATCGTAACCACCGTCGCTGAACTCTTAAGCGAACCAAAGCCCGCGGAGGTCCATACGGATCGGTGACCACCGAGACGTCTCGGCTTCGCAATTTAAAGCACGAATGGCCGTACCAATTGATGTCCATGCAGCATTTGTCCTCTAAGCGATTTCGTAGCGATGTGATCGGGAAAATAGTACCAAACCCCTCCGGAACACCTTCTCCGATGAGGAAATCATGGTGCTCGCACCCGCCCCGCTATACTTCTTCTCGTGCTCGAATCTGCTGACATCCAGCGCATCATCCCTCACCGATACCCGGTACTCCTTGTAGATCGCGTCCTGGAGCTCGAGCTAGGCCAGCGCATCGTTGCCATAAAAAGCGTCAGTGGGAACGAGCCGTTTTTCCAGGGACACTTTCCGGGGAATCCCATCATGCCGGGGGTGCTCATTGTGGAGGCGCTCGCGCAGACGGGTGTAGTGCTTATGCTCTCCGACGAAGCCAATAAGGGTAAGCTGCCGCTTTTCGCCGGGATAGATAAGCTTAAGTTTCGCCGCCAGGTCTTACCGGGCGATATCCTTCGTCTGGAGCTCAATGTCACCTCACAACGCGGTCGGGTTGGGAAGGGTCACGTGCGAGCGACAGTGGATGATCAGGTGGCCGCCGAAGGTGATCTGACCTTCGTCATGGTTGACGCCTCAGTGGCCTGAGTGTCTCCTCGTACGGGCAAGCCATGGCGAATCATTCGCGAAGTGATCCGACCGGCATGAGAACAAGATGAGCTCGCGTCGGGACATCCGGTTGAACGTCCTGGAAAGCATTGGGCGTTTGACATCCCAGCGGCCCGAGGCCGCTCTTCGCGGCAATGCTCGTGTGCTGCTGATTCGGCCCGATCACATTGGGGATGTGCTGCTAACAACGCCCGCCGTTGCCCTTCTGCGCCAATCCATGCCGTCCGCGTCTCTGGCCGCGCTGGTAGGCCCCTGGAGCGCTGAGGTCATCCGGCGCGGCCCTCCGATCGATGCTGTAAGCACATGCGAGTTCCCGGGATTTACCCGACGACCGTCGCGTTGGGTAGGAGAACCGTACGTCAAGCTCCGTCGAGCGCGTGAGCTGCATCGACAGCACTTCGACGTGGCAATCATTGCTCGACCAGATCATTGGTGGGGGGCGCTTCTGGCAGCGGCCGCGGGCATCCCGCATCGAGTCGGATTCAATGTGCCGGAGTGTGCTCCTTTTCTTACCGAGACGCTGGAGGCGCCAGCGGGAGCTCACGTGGCGGAGCTGTCATTGATGCTGGCGGACCGTGTGGCCCAGATGGCTGGTGCTACGGTGCCAATCACTGACAGGCGGCCAGTCTTTAACGTGACGGAGACCGAGCGACTCCAGGCGCGCGAGGCAATCTCCAAGATTCACTTCAACGTGGATGGTCCTCTCATTGTGCTGCACCCCGGGGCGGGGACCGAGCTCAAGCTGTGGCCATCAGAGCATTGGGCATCAACCCTGGACCTATTGCGCGAGCGGAAGAACGCGCGAACGATCATCGTTTCGGCCTCATCCGAGTCCTCCATCGTCGATCAGATTCAGGATGCGTCCCGTTCCGAGCATGCCTACCTCAACACGGATAGTGGACTCGGCTTCCTCGCGGCTGTGCTGGAGACGGCAGATGTTGTTCTGGGCTCTGATTGTGGCCCACTTCACCTGGCAGCGGCCATGGGTGCCGCTACTGTCCGTCTCTATGGACCCACTGATCCTGCTCTCTTTGGACCATGGCCCTCAGATGACCGGCAGGTGGTGCTTCGGGCAATGACACCCTGCAGTCCGTGTGGTTACGTCACAGGTCCGCCATGTGGCGCTACCACGCGACCACTCTGCCTTATGGAGCAGTCTCCCGAGGACATCGTGGACGCGGCGAGCTGGGTGCTCCGTCGATCCGCGTGGCCCGAATCGGCGGTTCTGTGAGCGCATGCATATAGGGATCGATGCAAGTAGAGCCATGGTCTCGTTGCCCACCGGAACCGAGCAATATAGCCGCGAGATCATTGATCACCTGGCTCCACTCGCCGCGCACGATCGCATGACGCTCTATGTAAATCGCTGGGATGGCACGGATTGGCGGCCACCCTCGGGCGTTGGAGTTCGGGAGCTTCCATCGCAACGCGGTTGGACGCATGCACGTCTCTCAATGGAGATGCTTCGGTTTGCTCCAGACGTATTGTTTGTCCCGGCCCATTCCGTACCGCTCTGGCACCCGCGGGCCACAGTGGTAACGGTGCACGATCTGGGCTATCGTCGCCTGCCTGACGCACATCCCGATAGCTCTCGACTGTACCGCGTATGGTCTACCCGCTTCAGCGCCCGAACCGCGACACGCGTGATCGCGGTATCTGAAACGACCAAGCGCGATCTGGTGGAGATGGAGGGCATATCCGCGGAGCGCATCCGCGTTGTGCACCATGGTGTGGATACGTCGCTTCAGCGGGTCGAAAACGCTGCTCAATTGCGCGATGTCAGACGACGCTACGGACTCCCGGAGCGTTACTTTCTCTACGTCGGTACGCTGCAGCCAAGGAAGAATCTTCAGCGCCTCATTCAGGCGCATCGACGGTTGCGAGAGTCGGACGCTCATTTGCCGTCGCTCGTTCTCGCTGGCCAAACTGGTTGGTTGGCGGACCCGATAATCCGCGAAGCGCGACAGAGTGTGTCCGCCGACTCAGTGATCCTCACGGGCTATGTGGATCGCGCTGACCTGGCCGCACTTCTCTCCGCGTCGGTCGCCTTCGTGTACCCATCGCTCTACGAGGGATTCGGTATGCCAGTCTTAGAGGCTATGTCGTGCGGCACCCCGGTTCTTACATCGAACGTTTCATCATTACCCGAAGTGGCCGGAGATGCGGCAATGCTCGTCGATCCAGAAGACGTTGACTCGATATGCGAAGGGCTTCGTCGGTTGGCCGACGATTCTGAGCTACGGGAGGACCTTCGCGGGCGAGGCCTGGAGTGGGTATGTCAATTCAGCTGGGATCGTGCAGCGCGGGAAACGTTGGCGGTGTTGCGTGAGGCTGTTGATGCGGCAAGGTAAGCTCATGCCACTCGAGCATCGAACTTGACTCCCTTGAGGCGTCTTCTCGTCATCAAACTGGCCGATCTCGGCGATCTGCTCTCGATCACTCCGGCGCTTCGGGCGTTGCGTAATGGCCTACCTGGCGCGCACATCAGTGCTCTCGTGACGCCTTCAAGCGCATGCTTGCTGGATCGGTCTGACCTTGTGGATGAGATCATCCCATTCGATAAGTTCGCCTTCGATCGCAAGCGTGACGCATATCGCGGGGTCCCGAACGCTGTTGGCCTCGCCAGTGAGCTGCGCTCGCGACATTTTGATGCGCTTGTGCTCTTTCACCACCTGGCCACCGGCTGGGGACGCGCAAAGTACGCGGCGCTTGCGCTGGCCAGCGGGGCACCCCAGAGAGTCGGCCTGGATAACGGCACGGGCTGGTTCCTTACCCACCGAGCGGAAGACCGCGGATTTGGGGCTCGGCATGAGGTGGACTATTGGCTTGAAGTTGCCGCGCTTCTAGGTGGGCATAATCCGAATCCCACACTCGAGCTGACTCTGCGTGATGAGCACCAATCCTGGGCTGACGATCGATGGGCGCGACTCGGGCTGAGCGGCCCTGTCGCGGTGCTCCATCCCGGCTCAGGAGCGTTCAGTACCGCCAGACGGTGGCCGACCGGAGCGATTTGCGACGCTTGCGCGGCAGTTACGCGAGCGACTGGGGCTGGGCATTGTGGTGCTGGCCGGGCCGGCTCCGTCTGAGCTCGCATTGGCAGATGCGGTGGGTGCTTCGGCGGTGGACGCTCAGGTCGTCAGCGATGTGCCTTCGCCGTTGCATCTGGCCGCCTTCCTTCGGAATGCCGCGTTAGTCATAGGCAACGACAGCGGCGTTCTCTACATGGCTGCCGCGGTTCAGCGACCGATCGTGGCGATATTCGGTCCAACAAATGATCGAGCATGGGGACCGTATCCGCCTGACGCCGCGCGTCATCAGGTGGTCGCTGAGACTCTGGCTTGCCGTCCATGTATCCACCGCGGATTCTCTTTTGGCGACCCACGGGGATGTCCCGCGCGCACCTGTCTGCATTTAATCCAGCCTGACACGGTGTTCGATGCCGCCCGAAAAGCGCTTGAATCGGCCACTACCCAACTTACAATATGACCGTGAGCCAGGTACCCGAGGCAACCCGGTGCGCTCGCCACCCTGGTGTGGAGACGTACCTGCGGTGCAGCCGCTGCGATACTCCAATCTGTCCGAGCTGCCTTGTGCAGACACCGGTCGGCGCCCGCTGCCGAAATTGCGCCGGGCTCAAGCGCTTGCCGACGTTCCAGGCAAGCAAAATGCTCCTGGTGCGCGGCTTTCTGGCCGCCGTTACCGTCGCGATGGCGGGTGCTTTCGTAATCGATCTTGTGCGCGGCTTTGGCTTCATCCTGACGATCGTATTGGGAGTTCTGCTTGCCGAAGCGGTGAGCCTGGCGGCAAATCGTCGACGCGGGCCGTACTTTGCCTGGACCGCCGCGATTGGCGCTGTCATTGGGATGCTCCTGGAACGCGGAATACTCGTATTTATTGCCCTTGGCCCGCGTGCTCCGGAGATTCGGCTTCAGGGCGCCCTCGCTGCAATGGCCTCGATCAACTCTCATTGGCTGGGTCATGATTCTCGCAGTGGCGGGCATCGCCTTCTACCGACTTCGTCAATGACCGATCGATCGGCGCGACTGAGCGCTTTGCTCGATAAGTTTTCATCGTTGCGCGTCCTGGTGGTCGGCGACATCATGCTGGACGAGTACGTCGATCGGCGCGCCCACGCGAGTGTCCCGCGAGGCGCCCGTGCTTGTGTTGGAGCAGCGGCGGCGGTTCGTTCGACCAGGCGGTGGAGCAAACCCAGCGGTGAATGTGCTCGCGCTAGGCGCGTCGCCGCGATTGGTTGGCGTCATTGGCGATGACGCGGTGGGCCATGAGCTTCGCGAATCGCTGGACCAGCTTGGTATAGAAGCGACAGACCTTGTTGTTGCCACCGGAACAGAAACAACTCGCAAGACGCGAGTTCTGGCCGAAACCTCAAGTTCGTATGGTCAGCAGCTCTTTCGATTGGACCGACTAGGCGCTGCTCCGGGCGCGACGGCGGAGCAGCGCGTCATGGGACGGATACGGTCGTTGACTGCCGAGGTCGATGCCGTGCTGCTGTCCGACTACAAGGGCGGTATCATCGGCCCGGCCACCATTCAGGCTGCCAGAGAAGCGGCGCGCTCGCACCGGAGGCTGCTCAGCGTGGACTCACAGGGCGGCTTGGATCGCTTCCGTGGATTCGATCTGGTGAAATGCAATCGTCCCGACGCTGAGTCGTATGTTGGTCGGGAATTGGACGGCGAACGAGACTGGGCGGATGCCGGGATCGCGCTGGCCAAAGATCTGGAGATCGGCTGCCTGATGATCACCCTCGGCGGAGAGGGCATCTCTGTGAGCTCCCGCGATGCCTCGAGTCACGTGCCCGCTTCCAACCGCACGGAGGTGTGGGACGTTACCGGCGCCGGCGATACGGTCGTCGCAGTTGCCACACTCGCCCTCGCCGCATCTGCAAGTGGAGAGGACGCAGCCTATCTGGCGAACCTTGCGGCGGGGGAAGTGGTGCGGCACCTGGGCGTGACCACGACGTCACGCGACGAGATCCGTAGGCTACTCGCGACTATCTGAAGCGCTTGCTCCGGCAGCAGCGGCCTCGCGTGGCTTTTTCTTTCGCGAGGCGCGCATGGCCTCTTGGAGTCGCCAGCAAGTACGCCGAGGCTGCATGCACTTATCCTGCTCTTCAACAGTGAGCGGCGGCGTGTTTTGCAGGCAAATCGACTGATACAGAAGCAACCCGTCTTCGCCGCGCTCGTCCTCGTGGAACCAGCGCTCGCGATAGTACGGACAGGCGCTCTTATGCCGCCGCCAGTTTGGATTGTCAGGAATCTGCACGTTGTCGCCAGGGCATGACATTCTCGATTTTAGCACGTGCCCGGTGATTTCAGGGCTTCCCCAGATCACGCATATTCCGCCTCTCATTTGGTCGCTTCCTACATGCGCCCGGTCGCGGATTATTGGGATCCGACCGATACATTCGCGAAGCCTAGATTGGGTATCGTGCCCTGTATACTGCGGCTAGTTTGGGACATATGTTCTGCGAGGAGGGCAGGTGCCGAGACCGCTGCGAATCCTCATTGCCCGACACGGAGAAACAGAATGGAACTTAAGCCGCAGGTTTCAAGGTCACCTGGATTCACCGCTCACCGAGCGGGGGAATGAGCAGGCACAGCGTCTCGCGTCGCGACTGGCACGAGAGCCGGTAGCGGCGATCTTCTCCAGCGATCTTGGTCGAGCGATGCAAACGGCGACGCCCATTGCCGATGCGCTTGGACTGGAGGTGCGGACAAGTCCGCTGTTACGGGAAATCGACTGCGGGACCTGGACAGGCCGACTTAAGGAAGAGCTCGCCAGAGAGGATCCCACGGGGATCGAGCGGTATCGGATCAGGCCCTCGGAGCACCGGATGCCCGACGGGGAATCGCTGGCCGACGTGCAAGCGCGCGGCCTGGCATTCCTTCGGGAGGTGCAGGCGCGCGAGCTCCGCCGTCCCATCCTCATCATTACCCATCACATTGTGGTGGAAACGATCGTTGTTCACGCGCTGAAGCGCGATCTCTCACAGCTCTGGCTAAGTATTCCAACGGGAAATTGCTTCCTAGCGAGCTCGAGCTTGCCGATCGCCGACTTCGAGCATTGACGGTTTACGATGGCGCGCATCTCGGTGATGCGGCCCAGCCATATTTTGAAGGCGAGCGGGTGGCCTGACCGGCATGCCGCTGGACGCACTTCAGATCGGCGGCCAGGTCAAAGCGCTCAGCGCGCATCTCGAGTCGAACCAGGTTTTTCGGCGAGAGCGGCTGCCGCTGGCCCGCGAGACGCTACGCAGCCAGGCCGCAAGCTGGGAGAGCCTCGCGACACTCGCGGCGCGCTCGCAGAGTAGGCTCGCCACGCCGATTGAGCCATTGGACGCGGTCGCGAACGCGACTCCGGCGCCCGAGGCGTATACGGTCATGGCCACTGACGGTTCTCAGATCGAGCCAGATCATCACGGGATTGCCGAGTACTTCTTGATCAATCTCGGATCGGTGCGTCATTCGATACGGCGCCTCGCCAAATGCCCGGCTGGAGACGGCGGCACAGCTCTACTTCACCGACGAGGATCGATTCATCACCGACGGCTCTTCGGGCCGACGTCGTGTCCCGATCCAGGAAGGACACCTGGCAGCACTGCGTAGCGTGAAGGAGCTGGAGGCGGTCGTCAGGCTAGCGGACGGCGAGCGGCTGGATTTTGAGCCGCGCGTGGCGCTGCAAGACGGAACACTACTGTTGTGGGTGCTGGAGCAGCGGCCGAATGACTACATACGCGAGCGGCTCCTGCGGCCGTACGTGGGACACCTGGAGCGCCTGAAGAGGCTCAATGTGCCAGTCGCAAGCTATATCAGCAGGCCGCGCAGCACTGAAGTTAGCGGACTATTGCGAGAGGCAACCTGTGGCGGAGACGTGAGTGGCTGCGCGTCATGCAGGCGAATTGGCAATCAGTGCGCACTCGATGCGCTGCACGATCGCGAGCTGTTCGTCGACCTCGAAATCGGCCAACGGTCCGCGCGATTCGCTGTAACCTTGAGCAGCGATCTCGACACCTACTACGCCGGCCATCGCATCCACTTCTTCTTCGTCCGCGTTGATGGTGACGAGATCGCCCGTGTGGAAGTGCCTGAGTGGGTGGCGACCGACGAGGTCGCGCTCCAACTGGTCCACAGTGTTGTGCTGGATCAGTGTCGGCGCGGGCTGGGCTACCCGGTCTCGATTGCCCGGGCGCACGAGAAAGCGGTCGTCACCGGAGCCGACCGATCGGTGGTTCGCACATTGATCGAATCCAGATTGGCTTACGATGGATTGCACGTGTCGAGCTCAGCGAAACAAGCCAGTAAGCGGATTCACGCCGTATGAGCGGCTGGCAAGGAGAGGTCGTGGAGACGCGCTCCACGGAGTTTGTCGCGCAAGCATACGACCACCGATCAGTCCCGCCATTCGGGGCGTTGCTGTGCTCCACCGTGGAACGAAGAACGATCTATGCGGTCGTCTATCAGGTCGCTACGACGGGGATCGATCCGGGATCGCGGCCGGTTGTGCGTGGCCACACGGGCCTTCGGGATCAGGCGATCTACGACGCCAATCCGGATCTCGCGCAGGTGCTGCGAACGGACGTGTCCGCGTTGATTGTCGGCTTCCACGATGGACCGACTCTGCGGCAGGTGCTGCCTCCCGAGCCGCCGCCACTTCACTGGACGGTGTACGAGTGCGACGCCGAAGTCTGCCGCGCGTTTGGTGCAGATACGGCGTATTTGCGCTCGCTAGTAGATGCAGTACAGGCGCCCTCAGATGAGCTCATTGGCGCCCACGTGCGACTCATGGACTCCTACGCGGGTGCAGGCGATGCCTATCTGCCGCGCGCCGGCCGAGAGCTGGTGGAGCTATTGCGGAGCGATTATCCGACGATTGATGGTCGATTATTGAGCGGGTGAGGCCAAGCCGTGTCCGATGATCGG
This sequence comes from uncultured Chloroflexia bacterium, assembly GCA_963765765.1. Lineage (GTDB taxonomy): Bacteria > Chloroflexota > UBA6077 > UBA6077 > JACCZL01 > CAVXYC01. The sequence continues at coordinate 138,646 of CAVXYC010000015.1, forward strand.
GTCGCATGTCTACTACGTGTACATCATGAGTAGTCTTCGCCGAACGCTTTACATCGGCATGACGAACAATTTGGAACGACGAGTGTTCGAACATAAGACCGGCACGGTACCAGGATTTACAAGTCGCTACCGAGTGACCCGTCTGGTCTACTTCGAAGACACGAACGACGTCGTCGCAGGGATCGAACGCGAAAAGCACCTAAAGGGATGGCTTCGCGCGAAGAAGGTGGCGCTGATCGAGTCGATGAACCCATCGTGGAACGACTTTGCCGAGGATTGGTTCACGCCGGAAGATCTAGCTGTACGCCGGAGTGCGTTCCTACGCACCGTTCGAAATCATCAACCCCAGACTCCCTGTCATCCTGAGCCCGCAGGCGAAGGATCTTCCCCGCCGGTATCAATAACCCCGGTGGGGAAGATCCTTCGCCTGCGGGCTCAGGATGACAAGAATCCCGGGCGAACTGGGGAAACTGCCGAAGTCCTGGAAATCGGTCAGGGCCCCAGTGGACCTGAACGCCAATGACCTTCCCTCCTCCCTTCCACGATCGCCTCGGCGTCATCGTCGCCGGCTCGCTCATTGACGGGCTGACGGCGCGGTTGGACGCTCAGGCTTCGGTTGAGGACATGCGCGTTGGGAAGTTCGTGCGCATCTCTGGGGAGAAGCACGATTTCTTCTGCCTGGTTACGGACGTTGAGCTGGGCGCATCCAATGCCCAGATCGCGGAGCAACCGCCGGACCCTGATGACGGCTTCTTGCGTCAAATCCTGGCAGGCACCGCCACGTTCGGCACCATTTCCGTCCAGCCAATGATGATGTTCGATCGAGCGCTCCTCGCCGAAGGTCAGGTGGACGTGGACTCTGCTCGCGCGGTGAAGACGGTGCCGGTGCACTTCTCGGCCGTGCACGCTGGCGGACGAAGAGGATTTCAAGCGAGTCTTCGGCGTGGAGGATCAGGAGCACCCCAATCACTTTGAGATCGGACGCCCCCTGGACATGGACGTGCCGGTCTGTCTCGATTTGAAGCAGTTCGTGGAGCGCTCGAACGGCGTCTTTGGCAAGTCTGGTACGGGTAAGAGCTTCCTGACGCGGCTGCTTCTGGCTGGCGTGGTGCGCTCCAAAGCCGCGGTGAACCTCATTTTCGATATGCACAGCGAATACGGTTGGTCGAGTCAGAGTGAGTCGGGAGACCGTCGGCTGGTGAAGGGGCTCAGTCAGCTTTTCGGCTCTCAGGTGTCGGCATTCACCGTTGACGAGCGCTCCACGCACCGCCGCGATGTGCGCCCAACGCCGGTGCGGATAGGACTGGACGAGATCGATGTCGAGGACATCGTTCTCCTGCAGGATGAGCTCAAGCTCAATCCGACGGCGGTGGAGCACTCACATCTTCTGATGGACGAGTTCAAGGGCCAGTGGATTTCGCGCCTGCTGGAGATGGACAACGATGAAGTCGGCGAATTTTGCAGTCGGCGTGGCGGGAATCAGCAGGCAGTTGCGGCGCTCAAGCGGAAGCTAGGTGAGATTCAGCGCCTCGATTTTGTGGACGCCCACGTCGAGGTCTCGGCCGTTGACAAGATCGTCCAGTGCCTGGAGCAGGGCACGCATGTCGTGCTCGAGTTCGGTCATCATCGCGGCCTGCTGCCGTACATGCTCGTGGCCAATGTGTTGACGCGCCGCATCCACCAGAGGTGGGTGGACAAGACCGAGCGCTACAAGGCCAGCCAGCAAGCCTCGGACGAGCCCCGGCAGCTCATGATTACCATCGAAGAGGCGCACCGCTTTCTCAACTCACAGGCGGCGCGACAGACCATTTTTGGAACGATCGCCCGTGAGCTTCGGAAGTTCTACGTCACGCTGCTTGTTGTAGATCAAAGGCCATCCGGGATCGATGACGAGGTGCTTTCGCAGATAGGTACGCGCGTTACCTGTCAGCTCAACGACGAACGGGATATCGATGCGATTCTGGCTGGTATGCGTAATCGCGATCAGCTTCGCTCGGTGCTGAGCACCCTCGAGTCTCGGCAACAAGCCATGCTCGTGGGCCATGCCGTTCCGATGCCGGTCATCATCCGGACGCGGTTGTATGACGAGGATTTTTACCGAGCCATGGCTGTGCCCCAGTGGAGTGCTGCCACAACCGGACGCGCTGGCGACGAATATGAGCGGCTCTACGGGGTCGGGGAATGATTCGATTCGTCCACGTGGCAGACGTCCATATCGGCATGGATAACTACGGTCGAGTGAATCCGGCCACCGGCATGTCTACCAGGCTGGAGGATTTCCTCAACACCCTGGATGAGTCGGTCGATTGCGCCATTGAGCGGAACGCTGACCTTTATGTACTGGCCGGTGATATCTACAAGACGCGCGACCCAACGCCAACGCATCAGCGTGAATTCGCTCGGCGCATTCGGAAGCTCACCGGCGCGGGCATTCAGGTTGTGATGGTGGCAGGGAATCACGACCTGCCGCTCTCACCAAGTCGGGCGACTGCGATCGATATCTTTTCCGCGCTCGATGTGCCGGGTGTTCACGTGGCAAGGGTCATTCGCTCGATGCGCATCGAGACGCGAAATGGCCCGGTGCAGATCCTCGCGTTGCCCTGGATGACGCGCAGCATTGTGTTCGCGGACGATCAGCACAAGGGAGCGACGATCGAGGAGCTGAACCAGCGCATGGTCCAGATGTCCACCGACCGTCTTCGTCAGATCGGGGAGGACCTTGATCCGGAGATCCCCACGATGGTTATTGCGCACGCCCACGTCTTCGGTGCGAAGATCGGTGCTGAGCGCATGCTGAATGTCGGGCGTGATCCAGTACTTGCTCTCGATGCGTTCCCGGTGCAGAACATTGGATACATTGCTCTCGGGCACATACACCGCCACCAGGCGCTCATCACGACTGACCCCGCCGTTGTCTATCCAGGGAGTATCAATCGGGTGGATTTCGGCGAAGAGGACGAAGACAAGGGTTTTGTCCTGGGCGAGCTGCACGTGGGTCGCTGCAAATGGGAGTTCGTCCCAGTAAAAGCGCGCCCATTCCTGACAATCTCAGCCGCTGTCGACGAGGATGCGCCGATGGATTCGGTGATCCAGGCGATCCGCTCGCAAGAAGATCGGCTGCAGAACGCGGTTGTCCGCGTGCAGCTGGTGACGACTCGCGCGGGGGGATTGCTGGTCAAAGACGACGCGATCCGAGCCGAGCTGAAGTCCGCGTTTCTGGTTGCGCCGGTTCACCGCCAGTACTCCGATGATCTGGATCGGCAGCACGTGGAAATGCCAACTGGGCTGGCGCCTCTGGACGCGCTCGAGCTCTATTTGAGGCGCACCGGGCGATACGATGCCGACCGACAGCGCACGTTGTTGGAGTACGCGCGCCGTCTCATGGCAGCCCGAGTTTAGGTGCGCCAGGAAGCGCAACCTTGATTCCGCTCAAGCTCGGCATGCGCAATTTCATGTGCTACACCGACGTGCACGAGACGCTGGATTTCTCGGGCATTCACGTCGCGTGTCTCTCGGGAGACAACGGGCACGGAAAATCCACGCTGCTGGATGCCATCACCTGGTCCCTCTGGGGGAGATCCAGGGCGCGCTTCGCCGATGAGCTCATTCACTCTGGTCGTACCGAGATGGAGGTGGAGTTCGAGTTTCTCCTGGACGACCAGCGATACCGAGTCATTCGAAAGCGCGAAAGTCGAGGCGCTGGCAAGACAGTGCTCGAGCTGGCGGGCTTCTATGAAGACGGCTGGAGGCCACTGACTGGTAACACGGTGGCCGAGACCGAACGTCAAATCCAGCAGCTCCTGCGTATGAGCTACGAGACGTTCACGCAGTCATCGTTCATTCTCCAGGGACGGGCAGACACATTTACCACCGCCACACCCGCTCAGCGTAAGCAAGTGCTGGGTGAGATCCTGGGACTGTCGTACTACGACGAGCTGGAAGGGCTTGCCCGAGATCACGCGCGCAACCGGCAGGAGCAAGCAAGCAATATTCGCCTCCGCGTGGAGGAGACAGAGCGAGAGCTGGCTCGAAAGCCCGAGATCGAGGCCGAGCGAGATCGGTGCGAGGCACGTCTGGCCGGAATCGATCAGGAGATCGAGAAGGCGGAGCTTCGGTTGGCGGGGGCGCAGGCCACGTTAGCGCAGCTCGTCTCGGCCGAAGGTCAACTAGAGGATGTCCAACGAAACCTCGAGTCACTGCGAAACGAGCGCAACCAGGTGCAGAAGCGCCGTGAGCAGCTTTCGCAACGCCTGGAGAAGGCCAATCGAACCCTTGCGCGGGAAGAAGAGGTCCGAGAGGGCCATCAACGGCTCATGGCCGCCCGGATTGAGCTAGCGTCGCTCAACGATCGATTGCGGGAGCATGCTCGTCTGACGTCTGAAGCGGCGGTGATCGAGCGCGAGATTGCGGCGCGGCGAGGGGCGGCTGAGTCGGCCGTGCAGACGCTACGCGAGCGGCTGACTTCGCTACAGGCCACGGCGAGCCAGCTCAACGATCTTGAGCGACAGAGGGCGGACGTCGATGCTCGGCTTGCCGCTCTAAGCACGCAGGAGCAACGTCGTATCGAGGTGGAAAAGAAACGACACGCGTTGAGCGAACGTCTTGGCGCTCTGCGAGGCTTGAACGAGCGGCTCCTGGCGGACATGGTGAGCCTCAGGCAGAGGATCAATCAACTTGCCGGGGCGGACGCCTGCCCGCTCTGCCGGGCTGAGCTATCGCCGGCACGCCATGCGCATGTCACCAGTGACTACGAATCGCAGGGCCAACAGCTCAAGCAGCACTATCAGAGGAACAAGCATGAAGCGTCGCGGGCGGAAGTAGAGGCTGAAGCACTCTGCGCCGAATACGATCAGCTCGGAGTGGCGTTGGCCGAGGCCCCGGCGCTCCAGCGGCTCCAGGCGAGTATCGCGGCTTCCCTTGAGCAGACGCGCTCTGCCGAGACTGAGCTCCGTGACGGTCAAGCCCGACTCGCCGAATTGACCCGAGCATTGGAAGACCAATCCTTCGCCGCCGCGGAGCACGCGCGCCTGGCGCCGCTACAGAAACAGATCGCACTGCTGGAATATCGTCCCGAGCGTCACGACGAGCTTCAGGCGAGCATCGGGCAGCTTCAGCAATTCGAGCAGGCTCAGGCAACGCTGGAACAAGCGCGACGCGTGGTTGAGGAAGAGCGTCCTCATTTTGATGAGGTTGAGCAGAGCCTGCTGCGATTGAGTGCCATGGTGGCCGAATCGGAACAGCGCATGGCCTTGTTGAGCGAGCAGGCACGCGGTGTTGCCAATGCTCGCTCAGCCGCTGAAGCTGCCGACAGTGAGGCCCGCCAACGCCGCCGCGAGCGCGATACAGTGGCAGATGAGCTTGCCGCCGCCCGTCAGCAGCTTCAGTTCTGCGAGCGCCAAGCCGAGGTGCGTCGCGAGCTAGAGCGCGAGCTTCAGGCAGTTCTCAAGGAGCAGGGCATTTACGCCGACCTCGTTCTTGCCTTGGGGAAGAACGGTATGCAGGCAATGCTCATCGATACAGCCATTCCTGAGCTGGACGAACACGCGAATTCTCTGCTCACCCGTATGACTGATGGTCGGATGCACGTGAAGCTGGAGATGCAGCGACCCAAGCGCAGCGGCGGTGGTATGGCAGAGACGCTGGACATCAAAATCAGCGATGAGCTGGGCACGCGTAGTTACGAGCTGTACTCAGGTGGAGAAGCGTTCAGAATTAATTTCGCGCTCCGAATTGCTCTCTCGCGGCTCCTGGCAAGACGAGCCGGCGCGCGTCTGCAGACGCTTGTGATCGACGAAGGCTTCGGAAGTCAGGACGTGGACGGTCGAGATCGGCTGGTTGACGCGATCAAGGCCATCCAGGACGACTTCGAAAAGATCCTGGTCATCACGCACATCGCTGAGCTGAAGGATGTGTTTCCGGTGAGGATCGAGGTTTCCAAGACGCCCGCTGGGTCCGTGATCGCGCTCACCTGAGCGGGGGACAAAGGGGACAACAGAGAACATCGGACAACAGGGACATCAAGGACGGGTCTCTGTTGTCCTTGAGACCCTATTCCCCATGCGCTCCCGGTGCTAGGCTAGCCACCTGGAGGCGAGCGCTATGGACGAGCATCCCATGATGAAGCCGGGCCTGGGCCGGCTCACCGGTAGAGTGGCTATCGTGACCGGGGCGGATAGCGGTATCGGCCGGGCCGCGGCTCGGCTCTTTGCCCGCGAGGGCGCACGCGTCATGTGCAACGACATCTGGGAATCGGGCGAACCACGCATCGACCGCCTCATTCGAGACGAAGGTGGCGAGGCCGAGTTTCGTCACTGGGGACGTGAAGCAGCCGGATGACTGGAAGTCGCTCGTGGCGGCGACCATCGAGCGGTTCGGTGATCTCAACATCCTCGTGAACAACGCCGGCGGAGGCCAGAAGGGCAAGATTCACGAGCTCAGCGACGAACAGTGGAACGGAATCGTTCAGACCAACCTGTACGGCATGTACCACGGCGTTCGCGCGGTGCTCCCGCATTTCATGGCCACCGGGCAGGGTAACATCGTCACCACCGCGTCCACGCATGGACTGCTCGCCAAGCCGGAAAACGCGGCCTACTGCACGTCAAAGGCGGCAATGATCAACCTCACGCGGCAGATCGCACTGGATTACGGGCCGGCGATTCGAGCGAACTGTGTCTGTCCGGGGCCCATCAACACCCCGAGATATCGCGGATGGCCTCCGCAGCCGAGTTTCCCCGGTGGCATGACGCCCGAGCAGGAGATTGAGAACGCGGGATCGGTTCAAGCGCTCAAGCGCGTGGGGCGACCTGAAGAAGTCGCCTATGCCATGCTGTTTCTAGTTTCAGACGAATCGTCGTTTATTACCGGGCATGCACTGGTTATTGACGGCGGTCAGACGTTGGACGTTTGAATCCAGCTCCGTTGACCGGCACCGTAGGCGCTCTGGAGTGCGGCGTGTGAGCGCCGCTTTGGATTGGACCCGAAATCTCTGGTGCGGATACTGGAAGAGTCCAAAGCGGCGCTCACACGCCGCACTCCAGAGCGCCTCAGAGGAAGTTGGAGCGCTGACAGATGACTGAGTCGGAAACCATTGCCGTTGGGTACGCAACTGAGGGGCAGGGAGCGGGCCCGGTCTTCGTGACCCAGCGCGCGGGGCTCTTCGCTGCCGAAGGCCTGGATGTGACTGTGCGACAGCTCGGGAGCGCCAGCGGTGTCATTCGTGGGCTGATCGATGGTGAGGTGGTCTTTGGCAATCTGGCCGCCCCGGCGCTCGTCCGCGCCGGACTCGACGGCGCTCCAATTCGCTACATCACGGGCGGGATCAACCAGCAATTTCTTGTCGGCCGACCGGGAATCTCGAGTGTGGCGGAGCTCCAGAACGGCCGTCTCGGCGCGAGCGGGCCGAATGACCTTGGCTACCTGCTCAATCGATTCCTGATCACGCAGCTCGAGCCGCGGGGTATTCAGGGACTCACGATTGTCGATGCTGGCAGTGGTCGAGAGCGGCTTCAGCAGCTACTCAAAGGCGAGATCGACGCTGCGCCAATCTCACCTCCCGTGGCAATTGAAGCACGCCGAGCCGGTTGTCCATTTCTTCTTGACTTCGCCGAATTCGGATTGAACTTCACGCTTGGCGGCGTGGCAACGACGCAGGACATGATCGATCGTCGTCCCGATCTCGTTCGGCGATTTGTTCGCGCCTACATTGGCGGGATGCATCGCTACAAGACAGATCCTGCGTTTACGATGCAGGTTCAGGCTGAATACAGCGGGCTTACCGATTCGACGATCGCGGAAGAGACATACGCCATGACGGAGCCCGGGTTTCCTCGCGCGCCGTATCCCGTGACTTCAGGGCTTGAGATCTTGCTCCAGACGCTGGCGATCGAAGATCCACGGGCAGCAACCGCCAACGCCGCCGATCTCATCGACGATCGGTTCGTGCGCGAGCTCGACACTTCGGGGTGGATCGAGCGACTTTACACCTGATGCAGGTCATTGGCGATTAGCCCTTTGCCTCTTCGCCGGGCGGACGAACGAGATAGAGTGCGACGATGCAGAGGACTCAGGTCGCCGTCATGAACAGCAAGCCACGTCGGATTAGTGAGCCGCGAACTACCTGTCCGATCACCAGGCCGCTATAGTTTCCCAATCGCCAGGTGTCAGCAATGAGGACGGAGGCAAGGGACCATGACGCAGCTATCGAGCATTGTGACTTCCGAAGCGGAGCTGCAGGAGTACTACGCGGAGCTTCGATCGCAACACGTCAAACCCGCGTGGATCGGAGCACACCAGACCGACAAGCCCACGACCAAAGTCGTGCCGTATGTCTGGCACTGGCGCGACTTGCGACCGCAGGTCATGCGCGCGGCCCAGCTCATTGGCACCGATCAGGCGGAACGTCGCGTGCTGCGCATGACCAACCCGGGACTCGAGGAGTCGGCGAGCAACACGCTGGTTGCCAACTTTCAAATTGTCATGCCTGGCGAGATCGCGCGGGCACACCGCCATTCCGCGTCTGCGCTGCGTTTCATCGTCGAAGGCGACGGTGGATCCACGATCGTCAACGGCGTCCGTATTCCCATGTACCCCGGCGACCTGGTCCTGACGCCCAACTGGACATGGCACGACCACATCAACGACACCGCCGAACCGATGATCTGGCTGGACGGCCTTGACACACCCCTGGTGCGCATGCTGGAGGCGGGGTTCTACGAGCAGTTTGGCCAGGACTCACAGCAGGTCGGTCCGAACGATGACCCGTCGCTGATGAATGCTGGCTATGGCGGTTTACGGCCGTCATGGGAGCCCGCCTCGAGCCCGAGATACTCGCCGCTGTGGCATTACCCCTTGTCCCAGGCGGTGGCTGCGCTGGAGCGCCTATCCGCTGAGACCCAGGGCAGTCCGTTCGACGGTGCGATCCTCGAGTACACCAGCCCGCTCACGGGTGGCTCGGTAATGCCAACCATCGGCTGCTACATCCAGCGCTGCGTCCTGGTGAGCACACGCGAGCCCACCGACACGTCTGCTGCACCAACTACCACGTCATCGAGGGCTCCGGGTATTCGCTCGTCGGCGACCAGCGCCTGGAGTGGGACGACAAAGATGTCTTCACGGTGCCTACCTGGACCACCCACGAGCACGTCAACAACGGCGATCGTCCTGCTTATCTGTTCAGCTTCACCGACGCGCCCGCCATGAAGGCGCTGGACCTGTATCGCGAAGAGTCGGTGGAGTCGGAGTAAGGACGCCCGCTTGTAGCGCAGTGGTCTTGCGCCCCGCGCCCCGAGACTCTCGTCGACCTGAAATGGCGGTTCAGGGTCCCGTTTCACCGTAGTGGCGTCCTTTACGGGCGCCACCTAGATACAATTGCCGCGACCGCTACCTGGATATCTAGGTTGCGTCCCTTTGCGGACCCCACTACGGACGATCGACGTGGGATGAGCGGGAACAGATGCCGCCGGACAGGCCTATACGGCTCCAGTCGGCGAGTCGGACTAGTTCTGGACGGTGCTCAAGGTCTTAGCGTGCGAGCGCAACACCACCCAGCTACACCGGTGACGAATGATTGAGCCCGATTACTTCTCCGTCGGTTAGGCTGATGCTGAGCCATCTTCTCGCCACTGGAACTGACGATGATCATCTACCTGCTTAGGCATGGCATTGCCGAAGATCGTGACGCGGCCGGTGTTGGCAGCGACGCGGAGCGGCAGCTCACCGCCAAAGGCGTGCGGCGCATCGAGCGTGAAGCCTCGGGCATGCGGTTGCTCGGCATCGAGCCCGATCACATCTTCACCAGCCCGCTGATCCGGGCCGAAGAGACGGCGCGCATTGTTGCGGATAAGTACGATGGCGAGATCGATGTCACGGTGACGGATGCGCTTGCGCCCGGCCGCGGTTTTGGGGCGCCCCTCGACGATCAGAGTCCCGTCGTGGCGCTCCTCCGTCAGCCGGAGCTAGAGAGTGCCATGCTCGTCGGCCACGAGCCTGATTTGTCCCAGCTCGCCTCGTTGCTCCTGACAGGCGCCTTGAATCTCAATCTGCAGCTCAAGAAGGGTGGTCTGTGCGCCATAGACTTCCAGGACCCGATATGCAGCCACAAGAACTCGCTGTTATGGCTCCTGGCGCCGAAGCAGCTTCGGGCCGTGCGAGCCTAGCCGCGGCGCATCTCCTGAAGCTACTCGTCCACGGCGATCCCCCGGTAGACGCGCATCCCTGTCCTCAAATGTATCTAGGCGGGACGTAGGCGGTAATGCCCTGGCCATTTCCAGGAGCCTCACATTTCAGCCGTCTGGGAGGCGGCCAGGAGCGACCAGTCGCCGCTCGCGAGCGCCGGGCAGAGCCTGGCTCACGTCGCAATTCGTTGTCGCGGCTTCGGCGACGGGGTCGAAGAGCTCCGGATGTCCGACGAGGATAGCGCCCTGGACCCTTCCGGACCGGAGGATGAGCTTGCGGTACCGGCGCGCGTCGCCTTCGTCGACGCGAATCTCAGCGACATCCTCGCCTGATGCCGTTATCTCCCCGACGGACAGGAGATCGATCCCGGCAACTTTCAGCTTGGTGGGGGGCGTGATGGCTCGATAGCGACGCGCCTCGCCGAGCATGTTGGCGGCCGCCACCCGGGCTTGTTCCACTCCAACCTGCCAGAGCCCGTGGACGCGGCCTTCGTAAGCGGCGACATCGCCGGCGGCGAAGATCTGAGGGTCCGACGTCGCCATGCGCTCGTCGACCACGACGCCCCGATCGATGGCGAGTCCGGCCGACTCCGCGAGCGCGACATTCGGCTTGATGCCCGTGGCCACGAGGCAGAGATCGGCCTCGAGGCGTTGGCCGTCCGAGAGCTCGACTTCCTCGACGCGATCCGCACCGATGACGCGACGGGCCTGCACCTGGGGCAGGATCTTGATGCCCAGGTCGCTCATCATCTGCCAGAGCAGGGCGCCGGCGGGCCGATCGAGCTGGCGAGACAGCGGCCAGGGGGCGAGGTCGAGGACGAACACCCGCACGTCCATCTGGCTGATGCTCGATGCCGCTTCGAGCCCGAGCAGGCCACCGCCGATCACCACTGCCGTGCGGCACCGCCGGCGTCGGATGTGCTGCTGGAGCTGCACCGCGTCGTCGATGGACCGCAGGACGAAGCTGCCGGCCGTCCCGAAGCCGTCGATCGGCGGGACGAAGCACCCGGCGCCTGTGGCCAGAAGGAGGCGATCGTACGGGATCGTCTCACCGTCTTCCGTAGTCACCTGGCGCCGGTCGCGGTCGATCGAGCGGGCGGCCACCCCGCGGAGGTGGCGGATCTGGCGGCTCTCGGCCCAATCGTGGGGCATCAAATACAGTTGGCTGATCGCCATGGATTCGCTGACCAGCTTGTTGATGACCATGCGATTGTAAAAGTCGTAGGGCTCCGCGCCGATGATCGTGATCTCGGCATCCGGGTGGCGATCACGAAGCTCGACCGCCGCGGTGACGCCGGCGACGCCGTTCCCGAGGATCACCAGGCGCCGCACGTCCGCGGCCACCCGAACGGCCGCGGACACCGGCCCCGCGGACGCGGGCGCGAGGCCCGGCTCGGCCTGGACATCGATGCCCGGCGCAACCGTGATGGGGCCACGCACGCGGGCAGTGCAGGCCATGCGGCAGGCGGGCGGCAATCGCAGTCGCTGCAGCGTGGCGCGCTCCGCCGCTGATGGCGGAGACAAATTCTCCGCGCCCGCGATGATCCGTACCGGATCCGCCCCGCAGAGGCCCATCCGGCAGCCCGACTCGAGCGAGACCTGGTTCGCTTGCGCCACCTTGAGCAGTGACTCACCGGGGCGCGCAAGCACGGTCGGCCCGGGCGTAAAGCGGACCTCCGCTTTCTCGGGCAGAGTCTCGGCGTGGACCCGGAGCACGCTGTCGGCGACGCGTGGGGGCGTGTGGTGCTCCGTGGTCATCGATGCCTGCCGGCCACCGCGGTGCTTGCGTCTGGCACCACCGGACTACAGTTCGCCGAGCAGCGCCAGGCGACGGTTGTGCTCACGAAAGCGCACGCTCAGGATGCGGCCCAGGTCCAGCACGAAGCACATGGCGAGCCTCGGATACGCCAGACGCAGCTTGTCGAAGCCTGCCGGCGTCATGATGAGAGCTTCCGAATCCCCGACCGCCCGAACATCGGCTGATCGAGGCTCGCCATCGAAGAAAGCCAGGTCGCCGAAGATATCTCCAACTCGGAAGGTGCGAGCATGCCGAGGGCCACCTGGGGTCGGTATGAGTACCTCGAAGGCGCCCGCGGTGATGACATACAGACCGCGATCGGTGTCGCCACAGCGGATCGCCAGCTCGCTCGCGGCATAGCGGCGCGCCTCGGTGTAGCTCAGCACGGTGGCGATCTCGTCGTCGTAGAGGTCGTCGAGGAAGCCGGCGGTCTGCGCGTCGCGATCGGCGCGAAAGAAGACTGACGAGCCCATATCTCACGTCTCCAGGCCGGGCCGGCGGACTACTGCTCCGCGCCCTTGAGCATGATGTCCTGCACGACCTGATAGGCCTCGGCCCAGGCTGAGGTGTACTCGGGCTTCCAGGCCGAGCCGCCCATTTCGGCCATCGTCTCGAGCAGGACGGCGCCGACCACCGGATAGTGCTCCGGACGCGCCCCGTAGTCAACGTGTCGGGCACCGAGCTCCTCGAGGTCCGGAGCGATCACGGAGAGATCCCGGAGCGACTCTCGGAGCGTGATGAGAATCGCCAGCAACGAGCTCTTCTGGGTGTCCATGTCCACCGTCTCGAAGAGCGGCCGCGTACCGGGCGCGGTTTCGAACAGTCGATCGTAAAACCGATCGACGAGCTCCTGGCCGCGCGGGGCGATCAGGTCGAAGCTCTTCTCCAAGAGCTCGACATCCACTGGCATGTTCCCACCTCCAAACTGGATCGAGCGCACATCCTACTTCAGGGCCGGGATCGTAATGCTCCGCACGCCGCTCGTCAAGCGTTGCCCGCGCCCACCGGTGGAGCGCCGCCGCTCGGTTGGGACGCGCATCATCGGGCCGGATGGAAGGGCGCGGCCGATGAGTCCGGTTGTTGAGCAGGTTAGCGAGTGAACGCTCGGCGGTTCACGCGACTCCGATGATTTCGTGTGTCGCTTTCAGCAGCTCGTCAATGTCCATCGGCTTCGCGATCACCGGATGCTTCCCATACCGTGCCTGCTCATCCTGGGCCCGCGAAAGTAGCCCCTGCGCGGTTGACGTAAGTAGCAGTGGAATCCCCCGCGTGGTCACCGCGTCGTGCAGCTCGGTGAGCAGCGACCACCCCGCCTCCTGCCCGGCCACCAGATCCACGATGACCAGGTCCGGATGGAGGGCGTCGACGAGGCTCGAAGGTTTTCGGCACAAAGTTCGTCGTGGTGACGTTGAAGCCCTCCTCCTGGAACAAGATCCGGATGAAGTCGAGAAACTCCGGCGCTCCGTTCACGACGAGGATGTGCTTCCGGGCCATCTGCTGCTGTTCATCGCGGCCGTCGTCATGACTCATGCGTTTCACCATCCAATACTGTCATTCTCGATCACCGAGCTGAGCTTCTGAGTGCTGCCAATTCTATGACGCGTACTTTCTACAGATATTGTGGGCCCCCGGAAGGAGGGCGATCGTGGGGGACAATGGCAAGGGCAGCGGCAAGGCGATACAGTTGCCCTCCGCGGCCGTCTTTACAGACTCCCGGTTGGGCCGCCGCTCCCATCTGCTCGGCGTAATTGTCCCGCGGCATGGCTGCTCCTTCGCACAACTGTGCACGCTCTCATCGGGGTGTTGGGCAGATCTTAGGTCGTGCCTCCGCCGACCTGGCAGCATGACGAAGGGGCTTGTCGCGAAAATCGACAAGCCCCTTCGTCCTCTTTATGTTCCTCGTCACCTCAGGTTTACGCGCGTGGGAGTCCGGAAGTGGACTCGTGCCCCGGTGTGTCTCGGCCCGACAGGCTGACGAGCACTACGGCGGATCCTGAGGGGTCTGTCTCGCTCCGCGTTCTTTGAGCGCGGAGCCTCACTGATCCACTTCGAAGCGGTGCTGGAGGACAATCAATTTCACGTGCATAGGCCCTCCCTGGGGTCAAATTTAGCGGACGCTCCGAACGGTCCGCGTATTTTTTTGTACCACTTCGAGCGACCTCGAGCAAGAGGTTCGGAGCCATTTCCGGGGCCGCGTCCTGGTCTGATCAGATCGTCATACAGGCGGTGTCAGCGGAGTATCCGAACGAAGTGGGCATGATGAGCGGTTCCCGCCTAGAGAGGGGCGCTGTCACGCGGCATCGAGGCACTCAAACGATCGTAGAAATGGACGATCGCTTCTCCAAACCCATCGTGTTGTTCGACCAGACTGAGATGACCGGCGGATTCCAACTCGAGCAACTTCGATCCCGGAATCGTCCCGTGCATCAAGCGGCTCACCTCCGGCACGAAGACGCGATCCGTGTCCGATGTGAGCACCAGCGTGGGCGTCGTCAGCGTACGGAGTGTCGCGGTCTCGTCGAACTTAAACGACGCCAAATGGACCGGGTACGTTCTGTGCCTTACGGCCGGACACGGGCCGCGGGTCGGGCGACACTGACCCCGACGGAGAGAAGGTCCAGAAGGTGGCGGAGGAGACGCAGTCGGCGGCTCAGAAAGCGGCCAGCGAGCAAAAGCTTACGGCGTAAGAACGCTAATCTCCAGGCAACCGGGGCGGCTGAGAGGCCGCTTCAGTTTTTGCCTGGGGTAATGGCCAACAGCTTCCCGGGAAGCTGTTGCGGATCGCTACCGATCGAACAGGATACTTCCTTCGGTCCGTGGACCCGCTCACGCCGATTAACGCCGTTCCGGTAGGGGTAGGAAATTGAGCTTCAGAAGGAATCCACCGATGAATGGTGACGAACGCGACGCGCTCCAGGCGCTGGTGGATGAGCAGCGAAAAACGATCGCCGAGCTCCAGACGCCGGTCATTCAAATCTGGGATGGCATCCTCGCGCTGCCGATTGTCGGCAGCCTCGATACCGCTCGCACGCTGGATATGAATGAGGCCCTGCTCGACAAGATCCAGGCCACCGAATCGGAGATCGTCATTGTGGACATTACCGGCGTGCCCTTGGTCGACACCGCCGTCGCGAAGCATCTGCTCGAGACGGTGGCCGCCGCCCGATTGCTGGGTGCCGAAGTGCTGATCGTCGGACTCTCGACCACCATCGCGCTCACGCTCGTGCATCTGGGCCTCGATTTGGCGGGCGTCACCACACGCACCACCATGGCCAAGGGGCTCGAACTGGCCTTCGCTCGGCTCGGTATCGAGATCGTCGCGCGCCGGGGCAACCGCGACCGAGCGGGGGGCCATCGGTTCGACGCTATCGGAGATCTGTGACGGACGCGTCGCGAGACGTTCGAATAACCATCGAGACACGTAAGAAACCGGGTTCTGATGATAGGGTATCAAAACGAGCGCTTCCTCAATTGGGATCACGGGTAGTGGATTCGAGGCTGTTCAGACCGTACTCTTTCTCCCCGGGCTGGCCACTCACGGGCGGTGTTCCAAGGGTCGGATCGCGTGACCGTCCTCCGGACGGCTGCGGGCCCGCGCAGATCGGTAGGACCAAACGCGTCACGGCGCTTATCGATCCTCGGACCACCAGGGGCCGGTGCACTCGGGAGGAGAACGGTCAGAGGTAGAGAGACGCATCAGTTTGTCTGGGCGAAGCCTAGTGCCTCGTCCCCATGTAAATGACGTTGCTTCGGATGGGCAACGGGCTCAAGCGGGGGCTCTCGAGCGCCTGGCCTCGGGCGGCGTATCGGGCCGCTATATTGTGTTGCTCCAACCGTCGGAAGTCGAATGACGGCAGCGTCAATGTGAACGTGCTTCCGTGGCGTTCTCCCGCGCGCTCGGCCCCGGTAGTGATGATCGGGCGATGAACTGGTGGGTCCGAACTCCTGTAACTAGGCCGCCTGGCGCATAGGCTGGGTAGGAAAGCATGCTCAACGTTACGCTGGACACAAACTGTTTGATCGATCTCGAAGAGGATCGTCCGAACGCCGTGCACGTACGGAAGATCATCGCGGCGGATGCCGCGGGCGTCGTGAAGGTTCGCCCGCCTGGACCGCCCACGAGCACGTCAACAGCGGCGATCGTCCGGCCTATTTGTTCAGCTTCACCGCCGCCCCGCTATGAAAGCGCTGGATCTCTATCGCGAGGAGGCGGTGGACTGAGAAAGAAGACATTATCCCGGGCTCACCGTCCTCAATCGAGAGCCTGACCGACTCGCCCTGGCGTGGGCGTTCCCAGCGAGGGCAGTCTGGTGGCTGCGCGCTCGGCGAACAGCGCCCTAGCGCGGCGGAGCCAATTTCGTGCCGCCAGGGATCTCAATCGAGATGCCGGCATCGACATGCAGCGTCTGGCCGGTGATCCAGCGCGCTTCATCGCTGGCGAGGAAGACGGATGCCCAGCCAATGTCCCAGGCGGTGCCTTCGTCCTTGATCACCCCTGACGTTGCCCGCTCCTCCCGCCCCTCGGGCGTCAGCCGCCCGGCCACAAGTGGTGTGTAGACCTGGCCTGGGGCCACGGCGTTGACGCGAATACGGCGGTCACCCAGTTGGCCTGCTAAAGCCACGGTCAGGCCCATCGCCGCCGACTTGCTGGTCGTGTAGGCGGTCGACGTCGGTGGGTAGGCACGCACGGCCGCGATGGACGACAGATTTATTATCGAGCCGCCGCCGGCCTGCTGCATATAGGGGACGACCGCCTGCGCTGCCATTACCATGCTGCGCAGGTTCACCTGGAAATGATGATCCCAGTCCTCTTCGGTGATGTCCTCGAGCTTCTGGCGCGACGGGATGCCCACGTTGTTCTGCAAGATGTCGATGCGGCCGTAGCGCTCAGACGCGGCGGCAGCCATCGCCTTGCACTGGGCCTGCTTGCTGACGTCGGCTACGAAGGCCGATGCGACGCCACCCTCGTCACAAATGAGCCCAACAGTCTCCTGCGCGCGCTCCTCAACGATGTCGACGCAAAGCACGCTCGCGCCTTCCCGCGCGAACAGGATTGCCGCGGCCTTGCCATTCCCGACGCCGGGGCCGCTGGAGCCCGCCCCGGTCACGATCGCTACTTTTCCCTGGAGTCGGTCAGCCATTTGACACCCTCATTACTCGTCGTGCTCGCGTGGCAGTCTAGCAGCACTTGCAGCAGTATGCGCCGTATCGTTCGGGTGTACTTCGCGCGGCGCCAAAAGGCTGGGCAGGGACAGGGGCCATTGGCCGCACTGCTGGCTCACTGACCAGGGGAATGCTCGATGACTGCTCGCCGTGGTGGCATAGTCTGCAGCCAGCAGAACGGAGGCACGCCCCATGGCACGCATACCACTTATCGACTCACGCGATCAGTTGTCCGAAGCGGACCAAGGCTATCTATGCCGAGACGCTGCGCATGCCGGGAGTAAGCCGGCAGATCACCGGTCCGCAGCGGCTGGTCCTTCGGGATGCGAAGCTCAATCACGCCTTCCAGGTACTCGTTAGCGGGCTGCGCACCGAGACCACGGTGACCGATCTCGATCACGAGCTGGCCATTCTGGCCACCGTACGAGAGATGCGTAGCACCTATCCCTGGGGCGCCACGTGACCCGCGCTCGGGAAGCCGGCGTCTCGGAGACGGCCATCGACGTGATTCGGAGTGGGGCGACCGTGGACCGCCTGCCTGCTGCGGGTGCCGACATCGTTTCGTACGCGCGGCAGCTCGCGCGCGATGGTCAGGCGGAGCAAGCCGTGTTCGATCGTCTCCTGTCCGCGCCCGATGAGCGCTGCTCATGGAGCTGACGCTGCTGATTGCGTAGTACTGCGGCATCGCCACGTTCGCGAACGCATTCGAGATCGAGCCGGCGGACATCTGCCACCTGCCTTGCTAGGGTCGGTTTGTGACGGGACGGTGGTTGAACACGCACGGCTACACGAATCGCGACACCCCCGGGCGGCGAATAGAGGACGAAAAGCGCGCACGTGCGAATAACCTCACCCCGGTGATTGGAGGGCGGCCGGCAGTCGGATGATGGTTGGTATAGAACCGTTAGCATCCGTTGGTGAGAGCATCTTAGACTGTCTATGGAGTCCGCTTGATATACCCATCTGACCGCCGTGGCATCTGGTGGCTTCCGTCTGACCCATCCAACATGGTGCCCGGCTCACTGAGCTACTCCCCCGAGAGGGGCGTCAACCTCGACCTTTCCGGCATTCTCCAAGCTAATCGGCACCCCCTGACCTTGGACGTGCACGACATCGTGCTCGGTATTGTGGACGGCAGCATCCCGGTAACCCTTCACCGGGTGACGGCCAGAAACACAAAATTCGATTGGCCGTCGAGGCAGGACCTACACGTACAGTGGGCCTTCATCGGATGCCACTGCGACACCTCGTCTGATTTGCTCTTCGACCGAGCCAGAGCCCAGTACAGCCATCTAACAGACTGGGTGCGAAAGCCACCGTTCAAAGAAACATTGGAGCACGGCGCAAGCGGCGAGCGAGCTCGTTACGTTGTGGAGTACGTACGGCCTGCCTCCTTGACCGCCCGTGTTCGCGGGGCGACGCTGACTATTGATCACGTGTTCCTTCAAGATACGGACTCACTACGCGACGTGTCGCTGCAACAATTGGCGGTAGTTGACGTTGTGCCGGATACTCCTCAGAGGCACGATGCGTTGCTGAGACAGTATGTCAGGCCGATGCAGGATCTATTGACCTTGTCGATGGATCGTTGCAACGCCCTGACGAACGTCGAGCTGCGGTTGTGCAATGACGATAAGAGGCAGCATGCCGACCCCTGGTGGAATGAGAGAATACAACTCTACTTTCAGCCAATCTTCATGGAAGATATCAGAGATTCCAAGAAGTTCTTCGCTCCAGCTCCAGAACATATAGTATTTGCGCTCTGGGATATCGAGAAGCGATTTGAAATCACAATCAACCGATGGATTGATTTAAGTGAAGAACTAGACAGTGTTTTCAAGACCTACTTCTCTCTGAAGTATCAAGAGTCTGCTGGATTCGTATATCAAGAGCAGAAATTTATTGCCGTATGTCAGGCGATAGAATCATATCACAGGCGTGCGGTTCAATATACTCCTATGTCAAAGTCAGAATTTCGGACATTAACGCGTGGAATATATCGAAAGTTGAGCAAAGAAGAGTCAAACTGGATAAAACCAACATTGATGTACGCAAATGAGTACAGCATGAAGTCAAGATTACAGCAATTACTCGAGAAAGAATCAGTCATCATGAATCCTCTGATTTCAGACAGAGATAGGTTCATGAAATCGGTTGTTGATACGAGAAATTATCTTACGCATTACACCAGGACCAGCAAGTCCATCATCTTATCTGGTGCTGAAATGCACAGCGCGTTTGTTCTACTCGAGTTCCTTCTCGTTGCGTGTTTTCTTGATGAACTAGACAAGCCTCGCGGAGTCTTACCCGGACTACTACGTCGCAATGACCGATACGCCCAGACTGCGAGGGTAGCGGGGAATGATGTTCGCACCTATCTCGAAGCGCCCTACAGCGGGTCTCATAGTAGTTGATCCATTGTCCCGTAACCGCAGTGCTGGAACCAGCCAGCGGCGTCGCGCGGGGTGATCGTGCGGAGCGCGGCCCAGGTCGCCGCGCGCAACGTTTCCTCCGTCCGGGCCTGGACCCGTCGCAGCTGCGCTTTCACCTTGGAGAAGGCTTCCTCGATCGGGTTGAAATCCGGGGAATAGGCCGGGAGGTGCCACATCTCAGCCCCCTGCGCTTCGATCAGCGCCCGCACCCGGGGATGAAAATGGGCCCGCAGATTGTCCATCACCACGATCTGCCCGGGGCGCAGCCGCGGAGCCAGGCCCCGTTCGACGTACACGGCGAAGGCCTGGCCGGTCATCCCGCCATCGACGGTCAGGCCCGGGAGCATGCCCGTCGGGGGCCGGGCGGTCACGACGGTGTGATTGACGCCGTTGTTCCGGGGCGCGGACCCTGGCGCGCGCGCGCCACGCGGGGCTCGGGAGTAGGTCGGCGTGAACCCGGTGTGACTGCCCGGTCTCGTCCACCCAGACCCAGCGCCGCGGATCGATCGTGGCGGCCCGGTCCCGC
Organism: uncultured Chloroflexia bacterium; assembly: GCA_963765765.1. GTDB lineage: Bacteria > Chloroflexota > UBA6077 > UBA6077 > JACCZL01 > CAVXYC01. Next base: position 158,740 of record CAVXYC010000015.1, read on the forward strand.
CAGGCCGCGCGCTGGGCCTCGTTCCGTTCGGACGCGGCCAGCGACTTTTTTTGACCGTCCAGCCGAGATCGTGGACGATCACCCGGCTCAGCGTGGCCCGGCTCACTTCGATGCCGTGCTGCTCCGCGAACTGACGCCGGTAGTCGTTCAGCGTCGCGTCGGGGTGCGCCTGGACCAAGGGCAATAGAGGCGCCCGCAGGGCGGCCATCGTGATCGACGGCGCTCCCGGACGCGGGGACGTCCGCAGCGATCCCGTCTGGCGCTGGCGTCGCAGCCAGCGGACGATCGTGGGGAGAGAAACCTGAAACTGCTCGGCGACGACGGCCGGGGCACGCCGCGCTGGACTGCCGCCACCACCCGCTCACGCAAATCCACGGAGTAGGCCTTCATACTTCAGGCTACCAGACGATCAACTCCCCCTGGACCCGCTGTAGAATATCCTTCTTAACCCGTGGGCCGTCACTTGGCATGGGTTTGCTACAGTACCTTCGACTGTAACCTCACTCGGTGCCTTCCCGGGGCAATCATCGAGGGGGATGAGATCCAGAGTCATTGAGTGGACGCGAGCATGAGCATCGCTCCGCGAATTTGTACGCATACAGTCATGCATGTAGCCTGCTCGGTGCACAGTTGCGGTAGTTCCTGTCCGGTGGCCCCCTGCGCAGGTGGAAAGCCAGCCATGCGCAAGACGGCGTACAGAATCAGCCACCCAGCCAGTGGGCAGACTGAAAAGCGTGGTGATAATCCACAGACGGTGAGCGCCATATAGACGATGCCCGCGGCTGTGAGTAGCAGCGATCGCATGTGCACTCGCGGGTGGGTGAATGAAACGCGAACGCTACCGCACACCCGCACGTCCGTAGAATCGATGCTGCAACGGGGAGCGTGGATGATGGCTCCGAAGCCGCGTGTGGACTCCAGGAACGGCGCCCCTATGAGTCCGATGCGCGAGTCGGCAAGCGATTTTGCCCCAGCCGGACGACTCCACGCCCATCGACGGCTGCGGCTCAGACCTTGAAGAACAGGCCTCGGAATGTCCTGGCGGCATCCAGGTCGCCCGAGTCCTCACCGGCCTGGGTGCGCTGGAAACAGGTCAGCACGAAGTCGCTGGGAGTAAATGACAGCGTGGCCGGGGCGCTCGGGGACGGATCTGGCTGGGCGCTGAATTCACCGTTGTCCACCGTGACGTTCCAGGATCCGCCATTCGCGCCGGAGACTTTGATGGCACAGCTCACGGTCCGATTGGCGGCGCGCTGCGCGTCAACGGTGTACTGCAGGAGGATGAACATGAACGGTGTCAGGATGTCAGCCGAGAGATCAGTCAGCGGCTGGTTGATGCCCAGGGCACGCTGCGCATCCCAGGTATGGACCGAATAGTCCATGAGCTGGAAAGCCGGGAAGAAGAACGCCGGTAGCGGGCCCATGTAGGAATGGTTCACCAGGTGGCTGCCCCATTCTTCCTCGTTGAGCTGCTCGAAGATCGCAAACAGCCGATCCGCGTCGCTGTTCAGCCGCCGCAGCATCTCGTGGCGCGGCAGATCGCGAAACCGTCGCGCGCCAGCGTCCTCCAGCTCGGCCATCACCAGGAGGCCCACCGGATCAGGGAACGTCTTGCCAGTGCGGGCGCCATCAAAGCGCTCCAGGTACGACTCGGAGTTATCGACCAGGTGCCCGACGAGGTCGCGTATATGCCATCCTTCGCATGGCGTCGGTTTGGTCCAGTCGTCCTCGGAGGCCGAGACCAGTTGATTGAACGTAGCCCGGTCCGTACGCAGCGCTTCTAGCAGGGCATCCTTGCCTGCGAACTCCATTGCGTTGAGCGATCGTGAATGACCCTGCGTCATGGCTTCCGTCCTTCTTTCGCCCAACGCCCTGGCTCCAGCCAACGCATCGGCAAGCGGAGTTTCCCGGCAGTGTGGATTCAGCCCTTGAGAACGGGCTCAGTATACGCCCATTGCTGACCTGCGCCCGCCCGTCATAGCGATGGGGCGTTCTACAAGCGGGAGGAACATCGACGGAGAAACGGCATCGTTGATGCACTGCCGACAGGATGTCGGCGGTCCCAGTGCTTAGCACAAGGGCTACTGGGAGCCGGACAAAGATTCCGCGACCGGGCCGGCGAACCAAGCGCACTCCTGGCTCGGTGTACGCCCGGCCCGCGCTGCTTAGTGCGCTAACGGGCGCCGACGAAAGTCTTCATGCGGGATTCGATCCCTCGCCGGGCCAATTCCTGTTCGAACATGGCCAGGATGCGGGGGTCCTCATCCTCGTATTCGAGCTGCCGACCACCATCTTTGACTGACAGGTCCGCGCCCCGGTAGGTGTCCCGCTTGTACTGCATGACCGGGTAGCGAACATTGCCGAACCCCATGGCCAGGTAGCGCGACGGCTGCTCGGCCGTGTTGAAATGCTGGTGATAGTGCTCGCCCGCCCCGTTGCAGAACATCGTGCCCGGCTTCCAGTCCACCCGGATCGTATCGACCGGCGACTCGCCCTCCTGCCACAGCAGGCTGTAGCCGTGACCGGAGACGCAGAAGATGTAAACACCCGACTCACTGGGACGTCGGTGCGCCTTCTTGTAGGTCCCTATGGGAAACTCCGAGACATGGGAGTGGAGCGTATTCTCCGCCAGGGAGAACATGATGCTCCTGCCGCCAGCTCCGCGTGCCGACCACTCCCGCAGCACGTCCAGCTTCTCCAGGCTGGGGACAAAGCTCGTCTCCCACTGGTGGCGCCCGGGGATGACCTCGCGGAACTCGCCCTCACCCCTGAGGTACTTAGCATCGGCAATGCGATCGTCGAAGACGAACGGATTGTCGAACACGAACGACTCATTGTGATAGAGATTCAACGCGATGGGCATGCTGGTGAGCCCGATGAAGCGAGCCGGCTCCGTGCCCGAGCCGTTGAAGATCTGATACGGGGCATTGATGGGAATGGCGAAGAGACTTGTTGGGCCCCATTCGAAGGACGTCTTGCCGCCCGGCACTTCCAGGGTTGTGGCGCCCCGACCGGAGAGCACAAATATGATCTCCTCATACATATGCTTCTCAGGGTTGAGCGATCCGCCCGGCGGAATCTCCGCAACGTAGCAGGTGACAAAGTCGCCGCGGCCGGGAATATGCAGGTATGCGCCGAGGCCGCCTCTGCGCTGCCACGGCTCCAGAGGTAGCGTCAGGCAATCCGCGGTCAGCATGTCTTCGTAAACCGGGATTCCCTCCTTCGTCAGGAAGTCCCGAAACGGATCCCGCATGAAGTACGGGTTGTTGGTTGGCAGCGTATCCGTCATTGACGCCTCCTTGTCCTTTGCGGCACCAGCCTACCACCTCAAGGATCAGCCATCAAACGCGCTCGGATCGAACATTCACATTGAATATGAATAGCCGCCTCGAGCTCGGCCACACCAGTCGGTAAGCGGATCGGCTTGCGTGCCTGTGGGCGGCTTCTCGTTCGGCGGTGTGGGCGCCTCGCGCGGTGACGGCCAGAAGCAGGTCCTGGAGCTCGGCATGTTTGCGGATGTCGAGAATGCGGTGTTCGCTCCGTCCCAGGGATATCAGCGGCCATGACGGGGCGCGCAAGGAAGAAGGAAAGCCATCATGATCGAACGGATGGACAACGTCGGAATCATTGTTGACGACCTCAAGGCTACTATCGCGTTCTTTACCGAGCTTGGTCTGGAACTGGAGGGCGAGACGACGGTTGAGGGGAAATGGGTGGACGGCTGCGTCGGACTTGAGGGTGTGCGCTGTGACATCGCCATGATGCGGACCCCGGACGGCCACAGCAAGCTCGAGCTGAGCAAGTTTCAGACGCCACGGGCTGTCACCGCTGAGCCAAACGCTCCGGTGAACACGCAAGGGCTACACCGCATCATGTTCGCCGTGACGGACCTCAGAGAGGTCCTTGCTCGCCTGCAGGCCCATGGCGCCACGCTCGTGGGCGAGGTGGTGCAGTATGAGGACCTGTTCTGGCTCTGCTATGTCCGCGGTCCCGAAGGCATCATTGTCGCGCTGGCCGAGCAGATACGTTAACGGCCCCATCACGCCCGCCCCCAGAGCAGAAGGAGATGGTAACCGTGCAACCGAACGAGATCACTGAGATTCTGAACCGACCGATCAGCCAGGAGCTGTTGGCCCGCGACCTGACCCGCCTGGCCTACGTCGCCAGGGACGGCACACCCCGCAATGTCCCGATCGCCTTCACCTGGAACGGCTCGGAGATCGTCATGTGCACTACGAAGAACGCCCCGAAGCTCCCGTCCCTGCGCGAGAACCCGATGGTTGCCCTGACGATCGATACCGAAGTGCACCCGCCGAAGATCTTGCTCATCCGCGGTCGGGCCGAGTTGGATTTCGTCGATGGCATCCCGGACGAGTATCTCAAGGCGACTAGCACCTATACGATGACGCCCGAGCAACGGGTCGAGTGGGAGGCGGAGGTGCGTTCGCTTTACCACGACGGCATGGTTCGGATCGTCGTAACTCCCACATGGGTGAAGCTCATCGACTTCGAGACGACTCTGCCGAGCGCGGTCGAGGAGCTGGTCCGAGAGCGGGAAGAGCGTCGGCGCGCCTGAGCGCCGCGCAGTCAGAGGCGTTGGGTGGATCGCCCACGCCTCAACCCCACAGCGGTGCGCAGACAACGTTTACTCCCCCTGCCCGTTGATCGCTAATCCGCAAACCGAGTGCAGCTCCAGACGACGGCGGCGCGTGCAAGCGTCTGGTTGATATGTCGGGTGTGGGCTCGGTAAAGACTGCGATACGAGTCCGGCGCGACATCCGCATCCTCTGCCGCGCCGGACTCATGTGCGGCTTCTCAAGGGCTGATTGAGAGACCGAGGGTGCCACCATGGCCAAACTGATCTACGACGCGTGTACGTCGCTCGATGGTTATGTTGCGGATGAAAACGGCAACTTCGATTGGGCGGAGCTGGATGACGAAGTCTATGCCTTCATTAACAACCGCGAGAGGCAGATCGGCACCTATCTCTTTGGGCGCAAGATGTATGAGACGATGGCCGTTTGGGAGACGCCAGAGGTCATTCCGGATCCCCCAGCAGCCGCGCTGGAGTTCGTACCGATCTGGCAGGCGGCTGAAAAGATCGTGTACTCGGGAACGCTGCAGACGGTCTCTACGGCCGATACGCGGCTCGAGCGGAAGTTCGATTGATAGCTGGACTGCGGGTCGCGTGCACGCAGTTTCAACCCGAATCGGATTAAAGGCACGCTGTTGCTCACGTGGTATGCTCCTGTCACCCCCGCGGACGCTGACATGCTCTGAGCCATTCAATCAGCGCTGGATACCGCGTGCGGCGCACCACGGCCTCCCAGCCGTCTTGTGGACGGGATGCTCACCTGACAGAATGGATAGAGCATGTGCGCAATGACACACTCGAACCCAAACGATACGGAGCCTATTCATTTCGCGGGTGGGGTGCTCGACAAGTATCGGCACGTGTGTGCGTTCTTTCCGGCGCCTGACGATGAGCACCGCGTGCTTGACCCGTACGTCCGCGAGGGACTCCATCGTGGCGAGAAAGCATTTCACATCGTAGATCCCGCTTTGCGCGATGACTACGTGCGCCGTCTCGCTGCAGCCGATATCGACATCGTCGACGGTATGTCGCGTGGTCAGTTCGAGCTGTGCACCTGGGACGAGGCGTACCTTCGCAATGGGCATTTCGACCAGGATTCCATGCTTGCCCTTATTCAGGAGGTATTGGACGGCGGGCGGCAAGCGGGATACCCTCTCACCCGCCTCGTGGCACACATGGAGTGGGCCCTCGAGGACCGTCCCGGAGTGGACGATCTCGTGGAATACGAAACGCGCCTTAACTATGTCTTACCGCGCTATCGGGACCCGGTCATATGACTGTATGAGACCGCCAAGTTTGGCGGCGGCATCGTGATGGACATCTTGCGCACGCACCCAATGGCAATCATGGGTGGGGTGTTGCGCGAGAATCCGTTCTTCGTTCCTCCGGATGAGTTTCTCCAGGAACTTCGCGAACGCGCGCGCGACCGTGCATGAGCCGCCCGAGGACGGAACTTAGGCTGTAGCGTGTCGGAGCGAGAGGTATCACGGGCGGCGGAAGGGGATCCGGCGCGCGAGTTGGCGGCGCTGCTCGCATTACCGGCGACGTGGAAAGGATGCGAGCCGGCTGCCATCGCGACCAGCATGCTCGACGCACTTGTGAGCCTTCTGCGCCTCGACATCGCTTACCTCGATCTCGATGACGGCCGCGTCGAGCGTGCGTGGCCACCGGCCACGAGGTTCCCGCCGAAACTGGCTGACGTGGTGCGGGCGCGAATCGAGGATGGCGATATCGCTCCGATCCTAACCACGCCAGATCCGGCTCGTGACGGAGCATTTCGGGTCGCCGGCCTCGCTCTCAAGCCGATGGGCCACGCTGGGCTCATCGCGGTTGGTTCCCGGCGTCCCAGCTTCCCAAGTCCGTTCGAGTCGTTCTTGCTGAGCATGGCGGCGGAGCAGGCACTCATCGCAATCGACACGGCGTTGCTGATCGCGCGAGAACAACGGCGCGCCCGACAACTGCGCGCACTCACGGAGGCCGCAGCAGACATTAACGCCGCTGTGAGCACCACGGAGGCGCTGCAGCGCATCACGGACCGGGCTCGGGACATTATTGGTGCACACCAGGCGATGACGAGCCTTTCAGTGGACCAGGCAGCCGCGCCAGAAATCACCGCCATCTCCTTCTCGAGCAAGTACGAGCGCCACCGAAGCACCACGGTAGACCGCAGCCGATCGGGCTTAAGCGCACTCGTCTGTCACGAAAATCGGCCATATCGGCTGACACACGAGGAGCTCCTGAGCCACCCGGCCTGGCGCGGCGGTGATCACGGAGATCAAGAACGCCCGCCGCTGCGCGGCTGGCTGGCCGCTCCGCTGATCGGGCGGGATGGGGAAAACCTGGGGCTGATAGAGCTCTCGGATCGCAACCGCGGCGACTTCACGGAGAACGATGAAGCGATCCTAGTGCAGCTCGCGCACCTGGCGTCGGTGGCAATTCAGAATACTCACCTCTACGAACAAGCGCGTCGGGCTCTAAGCCTTCGCGACGAGTTCCTGGCGCAGGCGGCTCACGAGCTGAAGTCGCCCCTGACAGCCCTGAAGGGATACGTTCAGCTCTCTGCACGCCGCGGAGGGGCGGACCCGTTCAGTGCTCGCATGGTGACCCAGGTGAACCGCCTCGATCGTCTCGTTGGTGACCTTATCAGCGTGGTTCGGCTGGAGACTGGACAGCTCGAACTGGTTCGTCAAGAGACAGACCTCATCACCGTTGCGGAGTCCTGCATCGGTGCGGCTCAAGCCCTATCCGTGCGTCACGTTATCAGTTTGGAGTGCGCCCCAGCCTCGCTGGTTGGGAGGTGGGACCCGGATCGTCTGACCCAAGTGTTTGAGAACTTGCTCGCAAACGCGGTTAAGTACTCGCCGGGTGGAGGTGAGATCCGTGTCCAAATTCGAATGGTGGGGGCGGAGGTCCGCGTTTCGGTGCACGACGCTGGAGCGGGGATCGCAGCAGATGTGCTCCCCCGATTGTTCGAGCGATTCTACCGGGCCCCAAGTGTCGCGCGTGAGGTCGACGGGCTCGGACTCGGACTGACGATCACGCGATCGATCATAGAAGGGCACGGGGGCCGGATTTGGGCGGAGAGCGCGGGCGAGCAGCGGGGCAGCACGTTCGCCTTCACGTTACCGCTAAATCGACTCCACACGCGGACAGGCGAGTACAGCGGCTGATGTAGACCTTCCGGCTCGCCATCAGCCACGGCGACAAGTCATCTCGTACGCGGGCAGAGGCAGTTTATCCAGAGCAGACCCGAACTCGGGCCGATCAGTGAGTCACCCGTTGCGGCGCCCGTGCCCTCAAGCACGGCGTGGTGCTCACGAGAGCCTGCGACGGAACAATCGCAGATCCGATGCGCCGCCCATTGCGTCGTGGCCCGGAAGGTGCATCGTGAGTGTAGCGAGCGGCTCGCCCGCGATCGGATCATCATGCTCTGCAACCATTCCGTACTCCTCGTCGACGATCATGCCGATATACGAGACATCCTGAATTTCGTGCTTGCGGACGAGGGCTACAACGTTCTAAGTGCAAAGAATGGCGTTGAGGCCCTTGAAATGGTTCGAGACGACACCTTCGCCGTCATCTTGATCGATGTCCAGATGCCGGTCATGGACGGCGTGGAATTCATTCGCAGATACCGGGCACTGCCGGGCCACAAGGCACAACTCATCATCATGACTGCGGGCCAGAACGCGAAGATGTACGCCGAACTAGTCGGCGCTGATGCCTATCTCGCGAAGCCGTTTGAGCTCGACGATGTGCCCGAGATCGTGGGCAAGCTTGCTGGCAGAGTGTCGACGGACAGATGTTAGGAGTTGGAGGTGGCAATCGTTGTATCCGCTCAGGCACAGAACTCATCTAGCTAGTGTCGTGCAGTGTGCCAGAGCGCATTAGTCAGCATGCAATGTGGGCCCCCAGGAAATGATAAGAAAAGGGGAAAGGGAGCAGACGGTTGACAGTATCGTCACCCTGACGAATAGTGGCAAGCGTCAGACCGCCTACCCGCCCGACAAGGAGTTGTGATGTTCATGCAGCTGATCCGTGTCAGGGTACGGCCCGACGCGTGGGACAAGTTGGGGGCACTCGACGAGCGGTGGGAGAAGGAGCAGGCGTCAATCGCGCCCGGATTCCGGGGCACCACGATCTTGCGCGAGATCGATGCGCCTGACCGGGCCATCCTGACGGTCCTGTTCGAGAGCCGGGAGCTGGCACAACGGAACTCCGATCGGCCTGAGACGAATGCCTGGTACCGGGAACTGCTTACACTCGTGGAAGGGGAACCCGAATTCATCGGCACCGACGTATTCCGCTCCTACCTGCGTGAGGTTAAGTGATTCACCGGTCCACAGGGTAAACGACCGAACTGGGATTTTCGGTTGACACAACTACGCTGTTGTCAGGCCAACGCCTAATCCGATCTCTCACTAGCATGGATGCGCAATGTGCCACCGACCGGACGGAGGCGTCAGCGGTTTGTGGCCTGCTGTGCGATGTGGTTGCGTATGGCTCGGGCTCCGTCGTAAGTCCCGTTGCCAAAGAGGCTGTTGACTTGCGGCGTCGTCAACAATGCCGCCGATGCGCATCAATTCGGTGAGGACTTCTGGGTCGTTCAGCGCAGAACGAGCGCTTTGCGTCAAGCCTGGATGAGCTGCGTTACAGTCAGCGTTGCTGTCACCTGCGGCCGCCGCCCTGGTCAATCGCCAATTAATGCCAACAATTGAACTTGAATTCTGGTGCCGGGGACGGGATTCGAACCCGTACGCCCTCGCAGGCAGCGGAGTTGAAGTCCGCCGAGTCTGCCGTTTCACCACCCTGAGCAGGTTTGTCAGCGCGTCGGTTGAAGATACTGCTGGAGGGGCGCTGAGTGCTGTGAACAACGCGCGCAGCAACTGTTCAGAGTAGAGAGAGAGCGAGAGATCGTAGTCGTAGCACGGGGGCTTGTCCACTGTGCTTGGGCATCGGGCCGGCGATTTCGCGGTTTACGAGCCCGACAATGATGGCTAATTGCACTCCAGGCTCAAGGGACAGGCCCCCGTGCTACGAGGACCGCCTCGTGAGTCTGAACACTTACCGCGCGCAGTTAGAGCTTGCGTGAATCCCGAAGTTGGCGCAGGATTAGCCCAGGTTCGCAAGGGGGTTCACAATGCCGTACGACCTGCTCATCAAGAACGGTACGGTGATCGACGGCTCCGGCATGCCGCGTTTTCGCGCGGATGTCGGTGTGAGCCGTGGCAAGATCGCGCGCATCGGCCGCATCCGCGAGGCTGCCAGGGAAGTCATTGACGCCGAGGGCCATGTGGTCGCACCTGGCTTCGTCGACGGCCATACGCACATGGATGCGCAGGTTTTCTGGGATCCGCTCGGCACCTCGTCGTGCTATCACGGCATCACCAGTGTGGTCATGGGTAATTGCGGGTTCACGCTGGCGCCCTGCGCCGACGAGGACAAGCATCTCGTGGTGCGTAATCTCCAGCGCGCCGAGGACATCCCGCCGGCGGCGATGGAAGCGGGCATCAAGTGGAGCTGGACGACGTACCCGGAATATCTGGAGGCGTTAGAAAAACTGCCGAAGGGTATCAACTACGCGAGCTACGTCGGTCACTCGGCGATTCGTACGTTTGTGATGGGTGAGCGCGCCTATAGCGAAACCGCGAGCGAAGACGATCTCAGGGCCATGGAACAACAAGTGCGCGACGCGATTAGCGCGGGCGCCGTCGGCTTCACCACGTCGCGCTCACCCGCCCACGAAACGCCGGAAGCCATGCCCGTGGCTAGCCGCAAAGCGGCGTGGGAAGAAGTGCGCCGGCTGGTCAACGTGATGGGTGATCTGGGCGCGGGGCTATTCGAAATCGCCGGCGAAGGCGTGGATCGCACCGCGGGTGACCCAGGTGTGCGCGAGTACCATGAACGGCTGCGCGATCTCGCGGTCGAATCCGGCCGCCCTATTACTTTCGGCGTCTTCAGCCGCCGCAACGTGCCCGGCACCTGGCAACAGTACCTCGACCTCCTGGACGAGACGGCCGCCGCGGGCGGTCGCATGTTCGCGCAAGTGCACACACGTGCGCTGTCCGCTCTCGTGTCGTTCAAAACGCAAACGCCATTCGATCGCCTGCCAGTCTGGAAAGACATACGCGCGTTACCGGACGCGGAACAACAAGCCAGGCTCGCCGACCCGGCGCTGCGCCAAGCGCTGATCGAGAATTCCAGTGCACGGACGGACCGCGAAGCTCGCGGCACGGAAGCTCAGCCGGCCGACTACGACTGGCTGTTCGTGCTCGACACCGTCGAAGGCCCGCACCGCTCGGTGGCCGAGGTGGCGCGCGAACGCGGCCAGCATCCAGCCGAGACCATGATCGAGCTCGCACTGGAAAAGGACCTGAACCAGTTTTTCCTGCAGCCCATTGCCAACGAAGATCAGGACATCGCGCTCACACTCATGCGTCACCCGCGCACGGTGACCACCTTCTCCGATTCTGGCGCGCACGTCTCGCAGCTCATGGATTCCTCGCTGCAGACGCACCTGCTGTATCACTGGGTGCGCACCAAGCAGGCGTTCACGCTAGAACAGGCCGTGCGCATGCTCTCGTTCGTGCCCGCGACGTCCTGGGGCTTTCACGACCGTGGTTTGCTCCGCGAAGGCATGGCCGCCGATATCGTGGTGTTCGACCCGGACACCATCATGGCGGAACTTCCCGAAGTGGTGGATGACCTGCCCGCGGGCGCGCGCCGCCTAGTCCAGCGCACACGTGGCGTAAAGGCCACCGTCGTCAACGGCGAAGTGTTGCTATGCGATGGCGAACACACCGGTGCGCTGCCGGGCAAGCTGCTGCGCGGGCCGTTGGGGCAAATGGCTTAACAAAAACGTGGGCCCAGGAGTGGGCATCGGCTCCAACTAATTCGTGGATTGATGCGATATTTCAGTCGTAGGGCGTCCCTTCACGGGGCGCCCACCGGCATCTTGCATTGCGATCGGCCGTCCGAGAGACCGAAGGGCGCCCGTGAAGGGACGGCTACGAGACTCCAAGCAGGCTATGGCCTCCGCCTTTTGGAGTGCGCGTGGCCGCGACACCGCTTTCCCTTCCGCGATCGCTTCGGACAAGAGCATCTGGAATGTGGACATTCGCCGAAAAGAAAGTGGTGTCGCGGCCACGCGCACTCCAAGAAAGGGCATGGCGGATCCACGGATGCGCCCAAGAGTGCCACACGTGACCCTGGAGACGCGCCTGGCCGGGCCGACAGCTCTCTTGAGGCGAGCGTTGACCGACGAGCCAGTCGGACGGTGTCGACAGACGCCAGCCCACGTCCCAGAGACGAGAGGCCTTTGCCGCGTGATGAATAGCGGGGAAGTTATTTCTCCGATGGCCAGGTAACTAGTGCCCTCCGGGTCTCGGATTCAGAAATGTCCGCGTTCAGCCTTACCTCATCGCAATCGGAACATCTTGTGTAACAAGTGGGTAGCCCTTACACTCCGTCCATCAAATGTTCTGGATGGCTCTCTGCGCCTATATTTCGTTTGATGTACATACGGTGATCCGGCGATTTTGCGCGAAGGGCTGCCTGCATGACTTACCGGCTTCGGTCGAATCACTACCAACCCTGGACCACGTTGATACTGGCTATAGTTGCCCTTTCGGCTATCGCGGCTCCGTGGCAAGACGACAGTGTTCGCGCCGCCGGACGCACCGAGTTTCTCGATATTAGTTTTGAGCTGCCCGGTGCAGATTGGTCACCCGTCAGCGACCCCCTTCCGGGCGCTCAGCTGGATCGCCTCGTACAGTACGTGCGAGAGCAGTCTCCCCATGAGCAGCTGGTGACTATTTGGTCCCTGCCTGTCCAGGCTTCTGCTAGTCGAGCGGCGGTCGCTGCCGGCGTATTCGGTGCCTTCCGGCAGGTACAGTCTGAAGAGGGTCGCATCGATGCCGCGGCACCGACGCAACGGAGTATCGCTGGACGATCTCACCCGGTGATGACCTTCCGGCTCGTACACGATGATGGAGTGTTCGTCCGCGATGGGCTCTATCTCATCTATTTCTCCGACGACTTTGAGCAGCGTCAGCGAGTTCATGTCCTTTCGTGGTTCGATAACCATTCGTCAGATGTAGCTGCCAGCGCTCTGGACGATTTCGACGCCATTGTCGCGAGCCTGGAGGTGATGGCAGTGGGTTCGCCTCTGCAATCGGACGACTTCTCGGTTGTATCACCGGGAACCTTCTCGCCGGGCAGCACCCGCCCGGAACGCTACGTTGATGGCGAGTATGTGCTGTCCAATACCGAAACCGCGTCCGGGTTCACGGTGGTGACAGAGCGGCGATTTGTGGATAGCTCCGTCGCGTTTGACGCGCGCTTCACCAGTGACACGCCGAACCAGAACGTGCAGATAGTGTGTCGACGCAATCTCACCAACGGGACGATGAACGGCTACTACGTCCGTTTATTCCCGTTCTCGGGGCGGGTGGACGTTACCCGACGAGATAGCGACAAAACGACTGTGCTTGCTTCGCGCCAGTCGCCAGTGAATCAGCTCGGCGAGACGCCCGTGCACCTGGAGCTGATTTGCAGTGGCGGATCGATTATCGCCAGCGTCAACGGTACCCGCGTCGTGCGGGTGGAAGATGACACCTTTACCGAAGGGACCATGGGGCTGGGAATCGTGGCCCCTCTGGGTTCGGTAGCCGAAGCGCGGTTCGACAATTTCGTGATCACCCAGCGCTGAGTCTCGCGCCAGGTGGCATGACGGCAAGTCACTTTCGGCCAATGATGCAGGAACAAAGCGGATGGATCGGGCCGTTAGGGGCGGAATGACTTACAGAGCCGCTGTCTGGGCTTCATATCCCCCGTCTGCCCGCCGCTGGTGGACGACAGTGATCGCGCTTATTGCCCTGGACATCTCTAGGACGTTGCGGAAAGCCCCGGCCACTGGCGGCCGACGCCACGCGGGATGATCGGGTTCGTGTTCTTCGCTGGCTCCATTTCCTACTCCCTTCCCCTGGCGCTACCCCCGCCCCCTTTGGGGGGCAGATTGAAATGACCGCGGCGGGAGCCGCTACAGCACATACCTGCCGTGAACGCGACGACGCGTGAGAAAATCGGGCGTCCTCCTGACTGGCTTCTTTCAGTGTCCGAAGCGGAGCGCACGGCCGGGAAGTGCCCCGGTGTGCGCGCCGTTGTCAACAACGATCTTGCCGTTCACGATGACGTAGGGAATCCCTAGCGGGTACTGCTTGGGCTGTTGCGGTGTCGCGGTGGCCTTCACGGTGGCTGGGTCGAAGATCACGACATCCGCCTTCATGCCGTCTCGGAGCAGTCCGCGGTCCCGTAGGCCAAGCCGCTGTGCGGGAAATGAGGTCATCTTGCGAATCGCCTCCGGCAGTTGCAGATGCTTCTCCGCACGCACGAACTCAGCCAGGATTACCGGGAAGCACCCATAGGTGCGCGGACTGGGGTACTCACCGAACAGGATGGCGTCGCTGCCCACCATGCCACACGGGTGGGACACGAACGCCGGCAATGTCTGGGGATTGGTACCGACTGAGATGATGCAGAGGCTGTGGCCCTCGCTCCGCATGAGGTCGAGGAAGGCGTCCAACGGGTCCTGGCCGCGCTCCCGGGAGATGTCAAGCAGCGAGCGCCCTTCGTACGCCACGTTCTCAGGCCTCCGGAAATTGGTGAGCCACCCCTCGCTGGTGCGCCCCAGGGAGTTGCGCGCCAGCATCTCCTGGCGGAGGCGGGCCCGTTCTTGCGGCGAATCGAGGACTGCCCGAAAGTCGCTCCGGGCCGCCGTCCATCGTCCAGCCTGGTAGACAGATGTTGGCGCGGGTGCTGCCGTACACGTAGGGATAACAGTCGAAGGTGACGTCCATCCCCTCGTCGCGACTGCGCTCCACCAGACCCAGGTAGTCCAGGTGCGAGCCGTCGCCCTGCGAGCCCTGGCGGTAATGGGTGAAGTGCACGCCGATGCCGCCTGCGCGCCCAATCTCGAGCGCCTCAAGCCACGGCGCCAAAAGCCCCTGCGCTCGGAGGAGCCCACGCGTGTGCGTGTGATAGAAGCCGCCCACGCGCGCCACCACCTGAGACAACTCGATCAGCTCGTTGGTGTCGGCGTATGACCCCGGCGGATAGTCAAGACCAGTGGACAGGCCGAAGGCCCCTTCCTCGCAGACCTCGCGGACCACGGACTTCATGTCGTCGAGCTCCGCGCGCGTGGCCGGCCGGTCGTTCCAGCCAACCGACCAGATCCGCACGGGTGAGTTCCCGAGGATGAAGCAGATGTTGACCGCTACCTTGTTGTCAAACATCGAGAGCTGCCCGGCCATGGTGAGCCAGTCGGCCGGCATCGGGGGCTCGCCATTGAGCCCGGAGTCAAGCTCAATGTAGCGGTGCAGGTCTTCGCGAGTCTTGAACGGCGCGTGCGAATTGCCGTCGATGCCGATGAGCTCGGTGGTGACACCCTGCCGAACTTTCGGCTCGTGCCGCGGTTCGGTCAGGATCGTCAGACCCGCATGCGAATGCATATCGATGAAGCCCGGCGCGACGACGTGACTGCTGGCGTCCACCGTGCGCGAGGCGACTAGCGCACTGCTATCGCCCCTGAAGATACGAAGAACATCCCCTTCCACTCCCACAGTGGCGTAGTAACCGGGATTCCCGCTGCCGTCAATGATGAGGCCGTTGCGAATGATCAGATTGAGCATAGGGCCCCCTCCAGCGGGCTTCACTGAGGACGATGGCAGGGTGAGTCTCGCACGAGCGGCACGTGCCCGGCGAGCACGCCGGCCGATCGCACTATCCCCAGGATCCGCACGGATGAGAGGCCGTGCAACGCAGGACCCTTTCAGTGGGGCCTCCCTAGGAATCGCCCGCCAACGGTTCGGGACGTCCAGGTCCTCGGTCGCTGATTGCTCGCTGATCGGGGCATGATGGCATAGTGTGCAGCCAGCAGAACGGAGGCGCGTCCCATGGCACGCATACCACTCATCGACTCGAAAGATCAGCTATCCGAGGCGGACCAGGCCATCTATGCCGAGACGCTGCGCATGCCCGGGGTCACTCAGCAGATCACCGGGCCACAGCGTCTGGTCCTGCGGAATGCAAAGCTCAATCACGCTTTCCAGGTGTTCGTTAGCGCGCTGCGCACCGAGACCACGGTGACCGAGCTGGATCACGAGCTGGCCATTCTGGCTACCGTGCGCGAGATGCGTAGCGCCTACCCCTGGGGTGCGCACGTGATCCGCGCACGGGAAGCCGGCGTTTCGGAAACCGCCATCGAGGTGATTCGGAGTCGTGCCGCCGCGGACCGACTTCCGGCCGCGGATGCCGACATCGTTATGTACGCGCGGCAGCTCGCGCGCGACGGTCAGGCCGAGCAGGCCGTGTTCGACCGTCTCCTGTCGGCGCACGACGAGCGCTGGCTCATGGAGCTCACGCTGCTGATCTCATGGTATTGCGGCATCGCCACATTCGCGAATGCCTTCGAGATCGAGCCAGGGGAAGGCGCGGATCCGTTGCCATCTGACTAACTGCTCGGAAGTCCAGGCGAAGCGGAGCAGTCGAGGGCGGATGAAACTTAGTTTGATTTCGCCCGCGCTCGGCCGCTCCCAGCTCCGCGGAGCGGCTCAAACTCACGTCCGCTTGCATGGATTGCAGGAGCAGCATTGTGGGGCGGACGAACCAGATAGAGCGCGGCCGCGCAGAGTAGCCAGGTCACCGTCATGAACAGCAAGCTTGGATAGTAGCTCCCAAAGAGATCGGCACTGTAGGCCATCAGCCAGACGCCTCCCCATGAGGCAACGATGCCAAATGGGCGGGTGAAGCCAGTGATCCGGCCGAGGTGCAAACGTCCGTAGTATTCGGCCCAGATGGATCCGGAGATGGCGACGAACCCGCCGACACTCGAGCCAATCAGCAGCGCGTAAGCAAATGCCTGCCAGCCGACCGTTGGATCGGCCAGCATGATGAGGGGCGTGCAAGCGGCGGTATAGAGCGAAACCGCGATGAGCACAGACCGGATCGGAAAGCGCACAGCAAGCGTGCCCCAGACCAGCTTCAGACTTACGGAAGCAATGCCGAACCCGGTCAGGCCAAGAATCGCCGCCTCGTTCGAGAATCCATGATCGGCGAGTAGTAGAGACATATTCGTTGGCATGGCCGTCTGGCTCAGCATGCCCAACGACATCCCAACGACCAGGATCCAGAATCCGGAGCTATCGAGTGCTTGTTGGGCGGTCATGCTGGACTCTTGCCTCGGTACACCGTTCGAGCTCTGCGCTGACGGCGCGAGATCGCCATCCGGGCGTAGCCCGATGTCTTCAGGCTGGCGACGTATCAAGAATGCCGGCAGCGTCGTGACGATGAATGCGATCACCGCCAGTGCTACCCAGGCGCCCCGCCATCCAAACGACGCCTCCAGCGAAGGAACGAGTATGGGCATCCCGATGGCCGATGACGCGCCACCCATCGTGGTGAGTGCCCCGGTCAGTCCGCGGAGGCGCACGAACCACTTGGGCACGATGGCCGTACTGATCATGAACCCTTGAAGGATCCCCGCGACGCCTCCCAGAATTCCAAAGAGGGCTAAGAACTGCCATTCAGTGGTGGCCAGGCTGATGAGTGCCAGCCCAGTGCACGAGATCACTCCGCCAATGACCGCCAGGATAAGGGCGCCATGTTCGCGGTCGACATAATGGCCAAATAGCGGCGAGATCACGATGCCCATCAACCCGCGCAGGGCAACAGCTCCCAGTACCGCGGAGCGGCTCCAGCCCACGTCCGCTTGCATGGATGGCAGAAGCAGCCCCGCCACAAATCCCAGTCCCAGGCTGAAGAAGCCCATGCAGAAGGCGATCGCCACGATGATCCACCCGTAGAAGAACGGCAGTCGGGCTTGCCAGGGTGGATTGCTAACGACAGTCGATCTCAGGGTGAGCTCCGTTGATGCCACGGATGTCGTGGCGCATGCGAGAAGATCATCGAGTCAGCGCCTGACCGGGTCAAGTGATTTGCGATGCACTCAAAGCGCCCGGGCGGTGAAGGTCATCACGAACCGCTAGAATCAAAAACTACAACGGAGGGCTTTCGCATGTTACGCGCTGAAGAGAATGCTCGACTGACCCAGACAGGGCCGGGAACGCCAATGGGAAACCTGCTTCGGCGCTACTGGCTGCCCGCACTCAAGGCGTCTGAGATTCCATCGCCAGATTCGCCTCCAGTTCGATTGCAGCTCCTGAGTGAGAACCTGGTTGCCTTCCGCGACACCAATGGAGACATTGGCATCGTTGCAGAGAATTGCCCTCATCGTGGAGCATCGCTGTTCTTCGGGCGGAATGAAGAGGCCGGCATCCGCTGTGTCTATCACGGTTGGAAGTTCGATACCTCCGGCGCATGTGTGGACATGCCCAATGAGCCACCGGAATCAAACTTCAAGCACAAGGTGCGGGTGACGGCATACCCGGCGCGCGAGGCGGGTGGACTGATCTGGGTGTACATGGGACCCGCCGGCACCGAGACGGCTATGCCCGAGCTCGAGTGGCTTGGACTGCCATCAGACCACTACTACATCACCAAGCGCTACCAGCGGTGCAACTACCTCCAGAACGTTGAAGGCGAGCTCGACTCGAGCCACGTTTCGTATCTCCATAGTCGAATAGGCGGGAACGCCTACGATGACGTGAACAAGAATAAGTACGACGATCCCAATAAGGGACAGTTCCCGAGCTATATGGCCACGGACAAATCTCCGGTCTTCACCATCGCGGAGACACCCTACGGTTTTGCCGTGGGCGCCCGTCGGAACGCGGAAGTGGATTCGTATTACTGGCGAATCACCCAGTTCCTCATGCCGTCCTACACGATGATTCCTGCCCCGGTAGGCGGACCGGTCAGCTTTACCGGGGCCGTGCCCGTGCGCGCTGACTACATGGTTGGTTTCACCGTCACCTGGCATCCCGACCGACCGCTCAATCGCGACGAGATCGATCAGATTGAAATGTGGACGGGGATCCACACGGAAGTGGACCCGGTCACCTTTCAGCCATTGCGCAATAAGGACAACGACTACCTGATCGATCGCCAGGCCCAGAAAGCCTGGTCGTTTACCGGCATCCGCGGAATTCGTGAGCAGGATCTGGCGGTTCAGGAAGGGATGGGGCCGATCTACGATCGGAGCAAAGAGCGGCTCGGCACGAGTGATACGGCGATCATAGCCGCGCGTCGGCGCATCTTGCGGGCGCTCAAAGATCTTGAGGAAGGCCGCCTACCCTATGAGGTCCAGGATGGCAGCGTGTACCGAATTCGGTCGGCTGCCCTGGTCCTTCCCCGCTCGGTCCCGTTCCTGGAGGGCGCAAAAGAGGCTCTCGTAGCCACGGCCTGACTTCGGACCAGTATGTAGTCAGTCTCTCCAAGATCCGCGATCGAACCCAATGCTTGGATTCGGTCGCGGATCTTGGTACATCACTAGTTGCCCGCGGACACATGGAACCTGGAAGCACAATGCTGCCAGGCGCAAGAGTCGAGGAGGACTGATGTTTCGAGATCGAATCGCCGCGCACCGTTTGCTCGGTGTACTCGCAGCCGGCAGCGTCTTGCTGGCCGCGTGCAGCGGCGGTGGCGCGGCTCCAGTCAAGCCGGAAACCAAGACAGAGGCAAAGCCGACCGCGGCGGTGAGCCAGCCAAAAGTAGAGTTCCGGCCTAACGCGGCGGCGCAGCCGAAGACTGACGCGCAGCCCAAGGCCGATGAGCCCGTCCGGGCGGTGCCCCCCGCCGCGACGAACCCGAAGACAAACCGCCTCGTCATGGGGATCGTCCCGCCCGCGTTAGAGACGAACGCGATCCGCGACCTGACGCCTACCATCATCTGGCAGCTCAAGCCGATGTATGAGTATCTGCTGATGGTCGACGGGGCCACGGGGAAGCTCGCGCCGGGGCTGGCCACAGAGTGGACCCAGGAGGACGGCGGTAAGAGCTTCCGCATGAAATTGCGTAGGGGTGTGCAGTTCCACGACGGCATGGGTGAATTCACCGCTCAGGACGTCGTTTTTACCTGGAAAGATGTCACCGACCCGGCCGCCCAGTACAGCGACGCGCAGGTCTTCCGCGACATGATCAAGGACATCCAGGTTGTGAACGACTACGAAGTCGTCTTCACGCTGGATCAGAACGCGCCATTCTTCCTGTACTGGGTATCACAGGGCCAGGGCGGCTTTGAGATCCGCAGCAAGAAGCACGCGGATGCTATGGGCCCAGTCCCGCCGATAGACCAGCGACCTCTGGCTGGCACTGGCCCCTACCAGTTCAAGGAGCGCGCACAGGCACAGTTCATTCGATTCGAACGGGTCCCCTGGTCGCACTGGCGGGTCAATCCGGACTTCCCGGAGTTCGAGTATCGATTCCAGCGTGAGCCCTCCACTCGGGCTGCCGCTCTCCAGACGGGTGAGACGCACCTGACCGCGTTACCGACGGACCTTCAGAATCAGTCTGAGAGGGCCGGAATGAAGGTCATTCAGGGATCGGCGGCCGGCCCCGGATCTTCCTGAATCTCTCGTGCTGCTTCATGCAGGACCCGGCCACGCTTTCAGGCTTGATGTTTCCGGATAGTCCGTTGCTTGACGTAAAGGTCCGCAAGGCGCTGCAAAAGGCCATCAATCTCGACGAGCTAAACAAAGCGTTCTTCGGCGGTAAGGGCCAGCCCATGGTTCAGACGCACATGCATCCGAACAGCCCGGGCTGGAATCCTGAGTGGGTCTCAAAATTTGCCGATGAGTACGGGTACGACCCAGCGGCCGCCAGGGCGCTGCTCGCCGAGGCGGGCTATAGCGCGTCGAAGCCGCTGCAGACCAATCTGCACCTCATCGAATCTCCCGCAGTTCCCAGGTACGTTGGACGTAGTTGAAGCGATCGGTGGCTACTGGCGCGCCGTGGGTGTGCAGCCCGAGATGCCGCAGATCGACGCCGGCGAAATCACGCAACGACAGCGACAGATGGCGTTCAAGAACGACTTTTTTATCTCTGGGACGAGCTCGGTGGAGTTCATCGGCACGTCGGCATACTGGACGTCGGTGCTGCCTCGAAACAGCGGCTACGAGGACCCTACGCTCGACGGCCTCTTTCTGAAGATCCGCAGTGAGACGGATGAAGCCAAGCGTACCGAGCTCTGGCGACAGTTGGGCGACTACGCGTTTGTCACACACCCATCAATCAATCTCTTCTGGCTGCCTGCTGAAGGATTGGTGAATCCACAGATCGTTGGCGAGTACGTCTTCCCAGGCTCCATCACCGGCACCTGGACGCACGTGGAGTACATCAAGACCGCGAAGTAGACCGTTTTCGTGTAGCACGGGGCCTTGTGCCCTGTGCCTGGAAATCCTCAACCTAAGTAGGAGAGGTCCAGGCACAGGGCACAAGGCCCCGTGCTACGCCTGGTTCGCGCCGTCGATCAAAGGTGCCTGACAATAGCTTGTATCCGGGAATAGGGGGAGTCTGCACCATGGCGCGCATCACCGCCGTAACGAGTCGAGACCAGCTCAACGAAGCTGATCGCGATCTGGGACGAGATCCAGGCGAGCCGAGGCGCGGTTCGCGGTCCGTTCGCGGTGCTCCTAAACCGGCCGGAGCTAGGTCGGCGGGTGGCGCATCTTGGTACGCACATTCGATTCGAGACGTCGCTCGACGGGTACGTCAGGGAGTTTGCCGTCCTGGTTACCTGCGGCACCCTCGAGTGTGAGTACGAGTGGTCGGCGCACGAGAAGCAGCTACGCGAGCTTGGCGGAACGGATCAGACGGTGAATGCCGTCCGCGATCGGAATCCGGCTGCGTTGTCCGAGCAGGATCGGATCGTCTATGCGGTCGTGACAGAGATCCTGGAGAACCACCGCATCAGTGATGGAACCTACGCGCAGGCCCGGGAGCGATTCAGCGAGGCGCAGCTTCTCGAGTTGTTGGGAACGGTCGGATATTACGCGATGCTCGCCTGCGTGCTGAACGGTTTCGAAGTTCATCCGTAGTTCATGCGGGGGCCTGGTCTAGCCTGATGGCGTGGCGACCCCCTTTGGTGGCAAGTCGTCAATCCACCTGTCAATCGGTTACGATTACTTCAGCGTGGTCGTCCGTGGGACGATAGCGCTTCCGTCAGCATTGCTCGTTTCGTTGGTTTCCTCCCAGGGGCGCCCACCGGCAAATGACTGGTGGGCCTATGTTTGCTGGCCCGTATGTGCGCACGGCTCTGTCCAGGGAGGACATTCATTGTATTCGTCATTTGCTGACTTTTCTTTCCGACCTTCCAGCCGCAAAGCGCTCGTAGAGCTCGGATTCGATACCCCGACACCGGTTCAGGCAGCCACGCTTGCGCCTCTTCTCGAGGGAAGAGATGTCATTGGTCAGGCTCGAACGGGCTCTGGGAAGACACTTGCGTTCGCGTTGCCGCTAATGGAGCGGATTGATTGGACCGAGCCCGGCGTGCAGGCGCTTGTATTAGTGCCTACGCGCGAGCTGGCTGCACAGGTTGCCGGAGTCATCGAGCAGCTCGTCAATAACCCGCGCTCTGCCCCGGCGCTGCTCTTCGGCGGCCGCCCGTTTGGCCCGCAGGTGGCAGCTCTTCGGACGGCGCGCATCGTCGTCGGAACGCCCGGCCGAACCCTGGACCACTTGCGTCAAGAGACGCTGAGTCTCCGTCACGTCCGTTATCTCGTGCTTGATGAGGCGGATGAGATGCTCGATCGCGGGTTCGCCCCGGATGTCGAGCGAATCATGCGGTCTGCGCCGCGGTCGGCGCAGAAGGCGCTTTTCTCCGCGACCATCGCGGAGTGGGTGCATGAGATCTCGGCTCGCCACCTGACCGATCCGCTCACGGTTCGCGTTGATGGTGACCGTGGCCATGATGACGGCAGCGTCTCTGAGCTGATCTACAAAGTCTCCGCGGAGCAGAAGCAAGCTGTGCTCGAGACACTGCTCGACCGACGTGGGCGAGGCTCGGTGGTCGTCTTTGGGCGCACCAAGCACGGCGTTCAAAAACTCGGCAAGCGGCTGGCCGCAAAGGGGTTCCCCATCGCGGTGCTTCAAGGCAATCTCAGCCAGAATGCGCGCGATCGCGCGATGGCCGAGTTCCGCGCAGGTCGAGCCCCGATTCTGGTCGCCACAAACGTCGCGGCACGTGGTATCGATGTCACCGACATTGAGCTGGTGATCAACTACGAGCTTCCCGAGAATGCCAGCCTATTCACGCACCGCATCGGTCGAACCGGCCGCATGGGACGTGAAGGCGAGGCAATCACGCTATTGAGCCCCGGGGAGCAGCTACAGTGGCGCAAGATCGAACGCGACCTGGGCCGGAAGATCACCACGGCAGTATGGGACGAGCAGGTGTCCGAGTTTCCTGTGATACAGGAGGCAATGAACGCCAAGGCTCCCACCGCGCCTCGGGAGGACGAGCAGAGGCGGGCTCCTTTCAGAGCGCGCACGCAGGGCCGTGTCACCGCGGAAAACGGGCGCGCGCCACAAGGCGGGCATAGCCGCGGTGATGGATCGAACGATGCACATCGGAGCGCGCAGGAGCAACTGCCGCGTCACCAAAAAAGGTTGAAGTCGGTTCGGTCGCTGGTGCCGCGAGTCCATCGCCCCGGGCAGGCCGGCGTCGGTGGCGGAAAGCCCGCTAGACTTTCGACCAGACCCTTTGTAGAACGGAATTACTCTGTTCTACAAAGGGGATGACGCCCCTCCAGCCTATGGTAGGCATTGCCAAAAGTAGGGAGCAGCTCCTTCTTATTTGATGCCTGCACCCGTACGGGCGCACCTCCACTAGAGAAGCTTTACCAGTGCGCCAGCGTGCCTCGGAAATGGCACGTCGTTTGCCCTTAGCTTGACAGAAGTAATTCCAGAAGGTAACTCGCGTCCTGGATATACTTCTAATCGCCTTATGTCAACAAGAGGGCAGGGGAAGTCATGTTAAGCAAGGAAAACAACGAGCTCATTACTCGGGTTGGTCCTGGCACTCCGATGGGCCAGACGATGCGCCGCTACTGGATGCCGGCCGCGCTTGCATCGGAGCTGCCAGAGCCGGATTGTCCGCCGGTCAGGGTACGACTCCTTGGAGAGGACCTGGTCGCCTTCCGCGACACCAACGGGCAGGTCGGGCTCATCCAGGAGAACTGTCCACACCGCGGGGCGTCGCTCTTCTTTGGGCGCAATGAAGAAGCTGGGATTCGGTGCGTCTACCACGGCTGGAAATTTGACACATCGGGCGCCTGCGTGGATATGCCAAATGAGCCGCCCGAGAGCAATTTCAAGGACAAGGTCCGGGCAACCACCTACCCAACAACCGAGAAGGCCGGGATCATCTGGGCGTATATGGGGCCGCCTGAGAAGCAGCCACCCGTACCGAACCTCGAGTGGATGCGTGCCCCTGAAGGCTGGTGTCGCGTTTCGAAGACGTTCCAGGACTCCAACTATCTGCAAGGACTGGAAGGCGGTCTCGACACATCACACTCGTCCTTCCTGCACCGCACCCTGGACCCGGAAGGACTGCGTAACCCTCGTGCTCGCTCCACCCATCCGCGACTGGAAGTACTCACTACCGACTACGGCTACATGTACTCCAGCATTCGGCATCTGCCGGACGAGAACAAGAACTACGTCCGTCTGTACCACTACGTGATGCCCTTCTATCAGATTCGGGCCGCTGATGTGGACGAGGACAACCGGGCAATGCACGGTCATATCTGGGTGCCTATTGATGACGAGCACACCTACGTCTTCAATTACATGTGCAACAAGGATCGTCCGCTGCCCTATGAAGAATGGCAGGAGCAGGAGCACCGCGCCGGTCGGGGCGTGCAGGACTACATTCCGGGCACCTTCAAGCTGAAGCTGAACAAGAGCAATGATTGGGGCCTGGACCGCGAGATCCAACGAACCACCAACTTCCCGGGCATCGTCGGTGTCAACACCCAGGACATGGCGCTCCAGGAGACCATGGGCGCGATTTTCGATCGTTCCCAGGAACGGCTTGGAACGGCGGATACGGCCATCATCTTCATGCGCAAGCTGCTCATGCAGGCAGCCAAGGATGTGATGGAAGGCAATGATCCGCTCGGCACCAATGGCGAGGGATCAGACGTTCGCCCCGCGGAGATGATCCTTCCCGCCGATGTGCACTGGTATGAGACGGCTCTCAAGCAAGAGACCGAAGCAAAGTTTTAGTCCAGCCTCGTGCGGTCTCGAGGTTTAGTCGCGGTCATTAGCGGTACTCAATGGAGAAGGTAGGTTCGAAGCGGCTTCGGTCGTTGGCGTGTTCATCCTGCTGATGACCGTGGGGGTGGCGTTCGTTGCCGCATTCTCGGTCTACGTGTCGGGCCGCACGCCGGCTAGATCAAGTAAATAGGACGTAGCACGGGGCCTTGTGCCCCGTGCTACGTCAGGTTCAGTCGCTAGACGGCTGCGATGCCTCCGAGTGGATCTCGCGACAGCTCCGGATGATCCACAAAGCCCTTACGAAGCTCCTTCGTGGATTCCACCCAGTTCGAGCCGGTAGGAAGCACCACCGAGCCGGTGCGCTGCCCCCAGGCGCTGCAGTCCTCGATTCCGGGTGGGAGCGTGCCGTGGTCCCGTAGCGCCTTTGCCGCATTGATCAAGCGTCGGCGGGTGCGAATGATCATCAAATCGCTCGTGCCGAGTCGCTCATGAGTACGATCGTAGATCTCCCCCATGCTTTCCGTGACTGCCTGATCCTGAATAAATATGCTGCTGATCCCGGTGTAGCTCTCTTTGCGAGCCTGGGCATCGCGATCGATATTGTAATCATTCCGAGCGTTGTCCACGCACTGGAACCGGTTGTACCAGCCCGTCGAGTTCGGAATCGTCTCGGTCATCGGAGCTGGCCGGCCGTCCACGCTGCGGGCGTATCGGGAGACGCTATTCACCGAGTAGGCCAGTGTATGACCGTCGTCCATCGGTACCCAGGCTCGGTAGCGCACTTCCAGGCCGAGGATGCCTGTTGGGATCATGGCGTAAAACGGGAAAAGGAATTGGGCGATGCGCCAGTACGTGCGCTGTTCGTCCAACGGACGGAAGCAGCCGTACATCGTGCCAATCTCGGTGTCTACGGACTCGTAACGCGGCGCTCGATCTTCCAGTGAGAGGCGAGCGTACGATCCCTCTGGTGCCTGCTCCGGTTCCATCGCGCCGAGATGCAGAAAGACGGTGTGGCCGGTGTCGATATCGCCTTCCAGCGCCTGCATCCAGTTGCACTCGCGCTGCATTACCTGGACGGTGTACTCCCCCTCCGGCATCATGTTCGCCTCGAGGTCCGGCAGTGGCGGCGGTGTCTCACGCTGACCCATGTACGTCCACACGATGCCTCCGCGCTCCACGCACGGGTACGCGGTCACGCGTACCTTATGCTTGAAGTTGGACTCCGGGGGTTCATTGGGCATGTCCACGCACGTGCCCGACGCGTTGAACTTCCACCCGTGATACACGCATCGCAGGCCAGACTCTTCATTGCGACCGAAGAAGAGCGACGCGCCGCGGTGAGGGCAGTTCTCTTGGACAAGGCCGATTGCGCCCTCAGTGTCGCGAAAAGCGATCAGGTTCTCGCCCAGGAGCTTGATGCGCACCGGCGGGCCATCTCTCTCCGGAAGCTCCTGCGAGAGACCCGCGGGTACCCAATACTGGCGCATAAGCGTGCCCATCGGCGTGCCGGGGCCCACACGGCAGAGCAGTTCGTTGTCTTCGCGACTCAGCATAGATGCCTCTCAGACGCAGATCGTTTCAATCATGATAAATGGCGAACCCCGTTGTCCGGGAAGGATTTCCCAGGATCGAGCGACTTGCGCCTCTACAAATCCGGGCTGCTGGGGCATCAGACTTTGAATCTGATGGAGCTGTGTGACCGCTTCGCTCTGGCGACTATTGGGAACGCGCAGCAGCCCTGGAACAAGAACACGGGAGCCTCCAAGGGGATGGGAAGGAAAGGGCGGCGCCTGTCGGACCAGATGATCCCGCCAGCGCCGCCCCGTGTTGAGTCTGGATGAACTAAGCGGTCAGGAAATCAGAGACGAGCTTGTTGAACTCATCAGGCTTTTGCTGCGGGACCATGTGGCCTACGTTGTCGAAGACAACGAGCTTCGCGCCCGGGATGTTCTTTGCCGTGTCCTCGCCAAGCTCCAGGGCGTTGGTCTCGTCATCGCGGCCCCACACAACCAGCGTCGGTGCCTTGATGTACTTCATCCGACGGATCGTGTTGTACTTGACTCGGGTCGGATTGTTTGTCATGTGCTTCATGACCTTGCCGAAGGCCTCACCATGACCCGGTAGCTCGGCCTTTTTGATGAACGTCTCCGCCAGCTCGTCGACGTTTACTCGCCCGGGAGCATAGCGATGGGAGAGCTGTTCCTTGACTTGCTCCGCGGTGGGGACCTTGAAATCCACCATGTTCTGGAGTGGACGCGTGGCGGTGCCGCCGCCGGCGACGTTGACCACCTTGTTCACTCGATCTGGGCTCTCGTAAGCCATCAGCGTGACCAGCCAGCCACCCATCGAGTGGCCCACGAAGTTCGCCTTCTCAATGCCCAGTGCGTCCATGAACTCACGGATGTGATCCACCATGTACGCAAAGGAAAGCTCCATGTCAAGCACATCGCCGGTGCCCCAGTTGAGGCAATCTACCGCTATGACGCGGAGCTTCTCCGATAGTGGGCCAATGTTGAGAGCCCAGGTCTCGCAACCGCTTGTCCAACCGGCGCCGTGGAGCAGGATGGTGGGATAGCCGGTTCCGGCCTCCCAGTAGCGTGTCTTGCCGTGGCTCAGCTCTACAAAGTTTTCAGTCCATACTTTGGGTTCAACTGCCATGATCTTGCCTCCACCGGGTCATGTGTGACGCTCGTTTTCCCAGACGTGCCCTTTGGAAAGCCGCGCCTGATGCCGAAGGACATGATAGCGCTCCCCGTCCATTGGGTCGAGCAACGAAACGGCGCTACTATGCAGGTCAGGAAGCGAGGGACCGAAGGTATGGCTGATCTACCGACACAGCGACTTGGACGCACCGACATGGATGTAACGGTGTTGGGCTATGGCGCCATGGAGCTCCGCGGGGCGCCTCGCGGGCGCGACATCAGCGAGGCGGATTCAGATCGCATCTTGAACGCGCTCCTCGACATGGGCGTGAACTACATTGATACATCGATCGATTACGGCTTGAGCGAGGAGCGCATCGGCCGAGCCATCAGCAATCGTCGCTCGGAGTACTTCCTTGCGTCCAAGTGTGGGTGCCCGCTTGATTCAGAAGCGTCCAGGTATGGTCGGGGCGAGCACGTCTACACCGCTGACCGAGTTCGCGATGGCGTTCTGCAGAGTCTGCGTCGACTTCAGACCGACTACCTCGACCTCGTCCAATTCCACGCGAGTCCCACACCGCAGCAGCTCACTGAGCACGGCGGCTTTAGAGGCGCTTCAGGAGCTTCAGCATCAGGGCAAGGTTCGCTACATCGGTATTTCCGGAACGATCCCGAATCTCCGCGACCAGATTGCTATGGGTGTGTTCGACGTGTTCCAGATACCGTACTCGGCTCTTCAGCTCGAGCACGAGGAGCTCATGGCCGACGCGTCGAACGCGGGCGCCGGCATCGTCATTCGTGGTGGCGCGGCACGTGGCGGTCCTGCAAAGGAATCGGGTGATGCCTGGTCCACCTGGAAAGCGGCCGGGATGGATGATCTCATCGGCGATATGGATCGGATGGAATTCGTCCTGCGCTTTACTTACAGCAGTCCGGATCTCGATACGACCATCGTGGGGACGCTGAACCCGGACCACCTTCAACAGAACATCGATGCGCTCATGAAAGGGCCTTTGCCGCCCGATCTCTATGACGAAGCGAAGCGGCGTCTCGCGAGCGCTCAGTAGGTTTCAAGGTGGAGCCCGAGGAGCTTCGTGCGTTTGCCCTCAGCTTTCCAGAAGCGGTGGAGATCGAAACGTGGGGCCACCCCACGTTTCGAGTTCGCGAAAAGATTTTCGCCACGCTCGGGGACAGCGGAACGTCCGGCGTCAAAACATCGAAGCTAGAACAGATCGCCCTGGTGAGCTCCCAGCCGGACGTGTTCAGTGTGCCGGCGTATGTCGGCCGCTACGGCTGGGTGAGCGTTCGATTGGATCGCGTGGATGCCAGATCATCTGAAGGAGCTTGTTGAAGACGCCTGGCGACAGACCGCGCCGAAGCGGCTGGTGAAGGAGTACGACGCCAGCAGCTAGAGCCTACGGTTGATCTCGTCTCTCCTCCAGCACGCAAAACTCATTTCCTTCAGGGTCGGCAAGGACCACCCAGGTCTGCTGGCCTTGACCAATGTCTACTCGCTGGGCACCGAGAGCGATGAGTCGGGCGACTTCCGCCGCCTGGTCGCAGCCGCGGGGATTCACATCGATGTGGACACGGTTCTTTGCGCTCTTTGGCTCATCGTTCGGAACGAAGGTTATTGATGGAATTGAGCCGTCGGACGCGCCGATTTCCAGTGCTCCTTCGTAGCGTCCGGTTGGCTCCCAGCCGAGTGCGGCGCACCAGAACTCACTGAGCCGTTGTGGGTCCCGGGCGTCGATGATGAGCTCGGTAAACGTGCAAGACACTGGCATTCTCCTCTCTTGTTGACATCCTCACCCTAACGCCAGGCAGCTCGGGAAGTTGTTGTTCAAAATTAGCCGAAAATCGGGACTAAATTGGCCTCGTTGAGCGTTTGAAATCCGGTAAGATCGGAGCAGGTCCGGCCCGCCGCTGATCGCAGGGTCGTTCCTCTGGAATCACACGACATGCTGATCAACGCCACTAGCTGGACCGACATGTTAACGTCCCCCGTGACGATGTGCGCGCTGTTTCTGCTGGCGCTTTTCTTCGTCGGCGAGCTCGTGACGTTCTTCTGCACCTCTGTTCCGAGGCGCGCCTCAGCATGGATGCAGTCCAGCAATCTGGTGATTCTTGGGCGTTTAGGCAATGGCTGGGCGACGCACCGGGTTGTGGCGATGGAACAGGCTGATCACGCTGTGACTCTGGACGAAGTTGGCTCCTGGGTGACCGTGGCTCGTGCCCCTAAGGCTGAGCCTGACGACGATCACTCAGCGTCCGGTCCGCCCCCAGATCAGCTCCGCGCCTTTGCGCGCTGGTTGGCCGAGCGCGGACGGCTGGGTGAGTGGGATAGCTCGGACGCCGAGCACCGCGACATACGCCTCTAGCAGCCCGCTCCAGTAACGAAGCTCCTCCCGTATCATCCCGGTGCGCTGGGATGGCGCACGCCGGAGGACAAAGATCATGCCAGTCATCGATGCCGATGCACACGTGGTGGAAACCGAGCAGACCTGGGAGTACATGGATCCAGATGACCTGAAGTATCGTCCTCAGATCGTCGAAGACCCATCCGGAAATGGCGTCACCTACTGGCTGATTGAGGGAAAGATTCGTCGCACCGCTCGCGGCGCCGCGGGCTTGCCAAAAGGGCTGTCAGAGAAGGTGAAGCGCAACATGGTGACCGATGAAGCCAAGCGCTTCATGCAGGACATCCCTGGACGTGTTGCGCACATGGATGAGCTGGGCATCGATATTCAGGTGCTGTATCCGACGATTTATATCCAGCGGGTCTGCGATTCGCCGGAAGCCGAAATTGCTCTTTCCAAAAGCTACAACCGCTGGCTCGCTGACATCTGGCAGCAGAGCAAGGGACGCCTGCGCTGGACGTGCATCCTACCGTTAGAGACGCCCGATGAAGCGATCAAGCAGCTTCACTGGTCGGTGGAGCACGGAAGCTGTGGCGTCACCATGCGGGGGATCGAGGGCGAGCGCTTACTGATCGACCCGCACTTCTTTCCGATCTACGAGGAGGCTGAGCGGCTCAATGTGCCGATCACCGTGCACATCGGTAACTCAAATCTCGACATCCTGAGCATCATGGCCAAGGATGGGATCGGCGGGACATTCGGAGCCTTCAGGCTTGCCTCGGTAGCCAGCTTTCATCAGCTCGTGACCACGGGCATGCCCAAGAAGTTCCCCAAGCTGCGCTTCGGCTACATCGAGGCCAGCTCGCAGTGGATCCCCTACGTCATCCACGATCTGCGGCGCCGACTCGAGACCCGCGGGCGGCAGCTCGAGGAGGACGTGCTGGGCGCGTACAACATCTGGGTGACCGCCCAGACGGATGACGATTTGCCGACCGTGCTGAAATACGCCAACCCGGGTCATCTGATGATCGGCACGGATTACGGGCACCAGGACCAGAGCAGCGAGATCGAAGCGATGCGGAACATACGCAATCAGGGTGGGGTGGATCCCGGCGATCATTGACCGTATTCTGGGCCCCAACGCGGCTGACTTCTACGGGATCACGGTCTGATCATCGTTTGGGGTGCCCGCGCGAACAGGTCATCCACCAGATTAGATCGACGATGAGCATCTATTCCGACACCAGCTACCTCCAGCATTCGTCCTACACAATCCGCCGGAGATTCATACGGCCAATGGCATTTTTCGAGAGGAACCGCTTCCTCACGGGCGCGGCTCTGAGGCTGTCTGGGGTACGCAACCCCACGGGATGCGGCTCTGTCGGCTACAGATCGCCGCGCGCTCGACGGGCCTCCAGATTTGTGGAGTCCGTGCCCATGTAAACGCCGCGCTCCCATTCGCGCTTGAGCGGATCGTGCACGTGGATAGACATGCGGCCGATCTTCTCGATCTCTATTTCGCAGAATTCGCCATCCTGCAACGGCCCAAGTCCCTCGTGATTCGTGCCGCAGGCAATCACGTCGCCGCTGTTCAAGGTCATGATCGTCGTGGCGAATTCGATAAGCTCCGGAACGCGGTGCTCCATGTCATCGGTCACGTAGTCGTGTCTGAGATCGCCGTTGTTCCAGAACTTCACCCATAGCTTGTTGGGGTCTTCGATCTCGTCGGCGGTTGTGATGCACGGACCGATCGGGGCGAAGGTGTCAAAGCTCTTTCCCATCCAGCTTCCCTGACGCCAGGTGCTGCGACCTTGGCCGCGGGCAGACACATCGATGATCGCGGAATAGCCGAAGATCGCCTTTCGCCAGTTGTCCTGGTTCACGCGTTTGGCTGGTCCACGGATGATCAATGCAAGCTCGGCTTCATGCTGGAACACCCATGGGTCGGTGAACTCGGGCAGCTCCACGGTGTCACCGTGGCCGATCACGGCGTCCGGATTCTTCAGGAACATATTGAGCGGGCGCGCCTCGCGTTGGGCGTGCTCCCAGTAATTGCCGATGCAGCACAGGATTTTGCCCGGCCTGGGCAGTGGCGGTCGCAGCCGAACTCCGCCGAGCGGCAAAGGTGAGCGCTCGGCCACCAGCCGTTCAAAGGACGGCCGAAGCGCCTCAAACTCATCGATGATGAGCTGCATCAGGTGCTGTGGAGAGATCGCGTTCAGTCCCGACGTGGCAGACGAGACGTCCACCACACCCTGGTCTGTGAGCACCCCGGGATGCAGAAGCTGACCGGTGCCGGGACGTTGAAAAAGCACGAGCCGCATGGGGAATTCTCCAGTGCGTGAGCCGAATTGTGGGTTGGGTTAGGATGGACCTTACCGGAATCGAGATTAAGAGGGAAGTGAACATCCGGGACCGCCGACAGGAAGTCGGCGGGCCCGGGGATGCTCCAGTCTTTTAGGCGCGGGGGAGAACATGAAGCGAAGCACCGATCGCATTCTGACAACGCATACTGGTAGCCTTGCACGTTCTCCAGAGCTTGTCGAGATGCTCCAGGCGCGCGAGGCCGGTGAGCCGCTTGATGCGCGAGAAGTTTGCGGCTACTGTGCGTCGGGAGGTCGCCGACACCGTACGCAAGCAAGTCGAGGTCGGTATCGACATCGTGAGTGACGGCGAGCTTGGAAAACCGAGCTTTGCTTCCTACGTCGCGGACCGCATTGGCGGATTTGGTGAGATCAACCCCGAGCTGCGAACGTCCAAGGACTGGGAAGTCTTCACTGAATGGTCCAAAGACAAACCTCGGCCCAACATCAAGCGCCGCTTCTGCGATGGTCCGATCGAGTGGCACGGCGACGATGAGGTTGAGTCGGACCTTTCGAACCTGTCTGCTGCCGTAACCGCCTCAAAGGCCGTCGAGGCGTTCATGCCTTCAGCATCAATCGGGATCATCGCGGACGTCATGGCCAACCGACACTACCCCAGTGAGGATGCCTACCTCACCGCGCTTGCTGAAGCGATGCGTCACGAGTACCGAGCCATCACGGACGCTGGCTACGTCCTTCAGATCGACGCTCCTGATGCCGCGATGGGTCGACACATGCAGTTCCGAGACGATTCGTTGGAAACGTTTCGCAAGGCGACCGAGGCTCGGGTGGAGGCGCTCAACTATGCTCTTGAGGGCATCCCCGAGGATCAGGTCCGCTATCACATCTGCTGGGGTAACAATGAGGCTCCGCACGTTCATGACGTCCCGCTGGCGGACATCATCGATCTCGTTCTCAAGGTGAACGCTGGAGCCTATTCCATCGAAGCCTCAAACCCGCGGCATGCGCATGAATGGCGCCTGTGGGAGTCGGTGCGACTTCCTGAAGGGAAGGTGCTCATTCCAGGCGTCATCGACTCGGCCACAAACTTTGTGGAGCATCCCGAGCTTGTCGCCGAGCGGATCGAGCGGTTCGCGCAGCTCGTGGGCCGGGAAAACGTGATCGCGGGAACCGACTGCGGTTTTGGCACCAGCGCCGGGCGCGACCGCGTGCACCCAGAGATTATCTGGCCGAAACTCCGTTCGCTGGCTGAGGGCGCGGCCATTGCGTCAGAGCGGTTGTGGAAGTAGCGTCGCGTTGACAGCCGAGCGATGAGTGATGAGTAACTAATCGGCCAGCCAGCATACGGCGCTGCCAATTCACTCATTGGGTTCACCGAGCCGCCGGTGTACCTGGGAGCCGGCTTCACGGTGCGCCCTCCGTGATGCACCCGCTCGTCCGTTTTGAGACGTTTCATCACAACTCGTCCTGTTTGGGAAATTCCCCGGGGCAACGCTCCCCCTGAGCTATACTGCCTTCGCCGACGCGTGGCGCGAGCTAAGGTCCTCCGCCGTTCAGTCAATCCGCGTATGGTGCGTGCGCCTGGGCCGCCTCATCATTATGCGCGGCCGATCGCGGGAGCCCCCCAATCAATTACGCTGGCTCGGTAAGTCACGGCTCAGAACAACGTCACAGCTCGAGCCACGTGCCGACGGCAAACGTGATGTCGTTGAGAGCCGGCCGACCGCTCACACAGAGTCGGCGTTCTATAAACCGCGCAATACGGGAGCCGTACCGACAGCAGTCAAACGTACCTCTCCAATGCCCGGATGACCTTGCCGAGCAGCGAGGAGGGCATCAAGACTGCGCGGCTTAAGTCAAGCCTTCCAGCGCGTCTACCTTCCCTAGAAGCCGTCGACATTCCGAAGCTTCCGGCGGCACAGTCAGGTACGCAACGCGTCCGGCTCCATGATGCCGGCCATGTAATCAACCCAGAGGCGTGCATTGCACCAAACTCAACCAATTCCGCGGCGTAGGGCTCGGCAATCAGTGGGCATGCTTTCAACTCTACCTCCGTGGAGATGGTCACTCTCGAAAGCTACATTTCTCAGCATTACTCTGCTCATTGCAGCGCTTATTCCGTCGCCACGCCAGGCTCAGGCGGCGGATCAGCATTTCCGTTACCTGCTCTTCCTCGATGGTGTCATGAGCAGTGGAGACAGGGCAGTTGAAGCCTTTCAGCCCATCGCCGAATCCCTCCGTGCGCCGGGCCGGCCGGCGGCCTATGACAGAGCGGCGTATTTCTCTTATAGCGGTAACTGGCGGGAGACGTGCAGTGCTACGACAGCAGTCGCGTGCCCGCCGCAATACGAGCCGCTCGATACCACTCAGAGGGTGGCAAGCCACTTCGCAACTCTAAGGGCGCAGGTGGCAGCCATACTCGCGGAAGATCCCGCCGCTGAAATCGATGTGATCGGCTTCAGCCTGGGCGGCGTGGTCATCACGAGCTGGCTTGGCACACCGCAGGATGGCGGAGGGCCGAGTGATGAAATGGCCGCGGCGATCCGTTCGGTCATTGCCATCAATAGCCCTCTCAGGGGACCTGGTGACCTTACCAACCTGGTGCCATGGAAGCAGGATGTACTCCAAACGGAGCTGATCTTCGGCAGCGCGGCGCCTGACCTCGATGCCGGATCGCCAATCATGGCCGCGGTTGCGCGCGGAGTGGCGCGTCGACCATCACGGGTCTATGGCATCGAGAACGTCGGCGACGTCATTGTGAACGGCATCCTGCTCAAAGGCGCACAGGGCCTCCCCGGCCTGAGCGGCTGGTGCGGGCGCGAACTCGGCCTATTTCGTCCGGAGTCACCCCGGGATATCTTCCCGAGCCTCATCAAGACCCACGGGAGCGCGCTTTCCGACGTCTTCGCGCTGGACCAGATCCGTGCGTTTCTCGAGCGACGGCCGACCACCTGTGGTCTTGCGGATCGCAGTAGGTAAGACTAGCACGCCAGGCGTTCATGCACTGATTCCCTGATTGGACGTCGAAGGGTCGGACTCTTAGTCGGACCTCGATCGGGTCGGCACCACGGCCGGTTCGATTCTGTATTGCTCTCCGTAAATCCACGGCCACTTCTGTCAGCACTTATCGACGAGTTAACAGTTGACAGCAGGCGCCCCAGAGATGAAAGTTCCCATGGTGGTTGGCGGATCGTCTGACGAGTCCAAAGCTGTCGACTGTCCACCGTTGACCGTCAACTCGGGAGGATGCTTGACCATGGCAACGATGTACCGCGCGGATCACGTGGGGAGCTTCCTGCGTCCCCAGGAAGTGCTTGATGCACATGAGCAGTTTGGCGCAGGAAAGATCTCGGAAGAGCAGATGCGCGAGATCGAAGACGCGGCTATCTTGAAGGTTCTGGATCTACAGAAGCAGTCCGGAATCGAGATCTTTACTGACGGTGAGTATCGCCGATCGGGTTGGGCCGGTGAATTCCCTGCATCGGTCGACGGCTATGTCAACGCCGAAGTCCCCATCCGACTTGATTGGAAGCTGCCGGACGGAAGCGATCGGTTGACGGATCCGGCGGTCGTTGCCGCGATTCAGCAAGCCGTGCCACAGGCGTCCGGAAGAGTTGTTGGAGAAAAGCTGAAACCAAGGCGAAGCATGACCGCCACCGAGGTTGCTTTTATGAAGCAACACTCTCCGGGTGCATTCAAAGTCACCATGCCGGCGCCGTCGTACAACGTTGCGCGTGGCTGGAAGCCCGGCGTATCTGACAAGGCCTATGCGTCCCGCCGAGAGCTGCTGGACGACGTCGCGCGGATCATCAAATCAGAGGTCGACTCCCTTGTTCAACAGGGCGTCACATACATTCAACTCGACAACCCCCATTATCCGGACTACATTCCCGAGGATCGGCGTGCTCAGTGGCGATCCATTGGAGTGGACCCGGACCAGGGACTGATTGAGGATCTCGTGGGTGATAATGCGGTGCTCGAAGGGATCGATCGGAGCACCACCATCGTCGCCTCGCACATCTGCCGAGGGAATGGCCGCAGTGCCTGGCACACCCAAGGCGGGTACGAGCCGATTGCCGAGCAGGTCTTCGGCACGCTCAATGTGGATCGTTGGCTGCTCGAGTATGACTCTGACAGGGCTGGCGGATTTGAGCCATTGCGATTCGTGCCCAAGGGCAAGGTCGTGGTCCTGGGTTTGATCACTACCAAGCTTGGCGAGCTCGAGAATCAAGACGACATCATCCGACGCATCGAGGAAGCGAGCAAGTACGTGCCAATCGAGAACCTGACGCTGAGCCCACAATGCGGTTTTGCCTCGGTGGACAAGGGCAATTTCCTGAGCTGGGACGAGCAGCGGCGGAAGCTGGACCTGGTAGTGGATACTGCGCGGAAGGTCTGGGGATAGTAGCCAAGTCCTATTAGGAAATCACTTGACCCTCACCCCAACCCTCTCCCAAAGGGAGAGGGAGTCACGTCGGGGGAAATCGAGTGCTCGAGCATCGATTCCCGCTGGCTGGCTCCCTCTCCCTTTGGGAGAGGGTTGGGGTGAGGGTGGAGCGACATCCCCATGGCTATAGCGTCGTGACCACAACACCGGACCAGCCAGGAGTACAACTTGCCACTCAATTCAATAGGAATCCTCAGTCCCGGAGATATGGGCCATTCCGTTGGCGCCATGCTCAGGCGTCACGGGCGGCGGGTGTTTACGTGCCTGGAGGGCAGGTCTGAACGAACGCGGATGCTGGCCGCTGAGGCGGGCTTGATAGACGCTGGCGACATGCAATCGCTGGTTAGGTCGGTCGACGCCTTGATTAGCATCGTTGTTCCATCGTCCGCAGTCGGTGTTGCAGCCGAGGTCGCCGAGGCGATGGAAGCCACGAAATCCAAGCTTCTGTACGTGGATTGCAATGCGATTGCTCCGAGCAGCGCGCAGGCTGGGGCAGCCCGCATTGTCGGCGCTGGCGGGCGGTTCGCTGATGTTGCCATTCTGGGTGGCCCGCCCACCGAGAGCCCTAACACGCGCTTCGTGGTCTCAGGGCCCGGCGCATCTGAGTTTGCTGAGCTGAGTGACTCCGGGCTCAACATTCGCGTGATCGACGGTGACGTCGGAGCAGCTTCCGGGCTCAAGATGTGCTTCGCGGCCATGAGCAAGGGATTGCAGGCACTGGGCATAGAGCTGCTGGTGACGGCCCGCCGGCTTGGAATTGAGAACGAGCTGCGTGAGGAGCAGCTCAATTCGCAGAAGGGTCCGCTGAGTCTGCTTCAACGTAGCGTTCCCGCAATGCCAACGAAGGCTCATCGCTGGGTA
This sequence comes from uncultured Chloroflexia bacterium, assembly GCA_963765765.1. Taxonomy (GTDB): domain Bacteria; phylum Chloroflexota; class UBA6077; order UBA6077; family JACCZL01; genus CAVXYC01. The sequence continues at coordinate 196,140 of CAVXYC010000015.1, forward strand.
AGCGAGATGGAAGAGATCGCTCAGACATTTGCTGACACGGGCTTTACGCCAGAGATCTACACCGGCGTGGCAAACTTATATCGATGGGTCGCCACGACGCCACTGGCTGATGAAACGCCGGAGAATCGAGATAAGTCCCGCGATCTGGATGGCGTCATCGCGGGGCTCGAGCGGGCGGTACAGCCACCATCCAAGAAGTGATTGCCTTCTCCATCAAACCATGACATGCTCAATATATGAGTGAATATCAGTACTACGAGTTCGTGGCTATTGACAGGCCGCTCAGCCCCGACCAGCAACGAGAGCTTCGAGGGATCACTTCACGCGCAACCATCACTTCCACGCGTCTCGTCAATGAGTACCAATGGGGAGATTTCAAGGGCGATCCTAGTGGAGCTGCTCGAGAAGTACTTCGATGCGCATCTCTACTATGCGAACTGGGGCACGCGCGTGCTGATGTTCGGATTCCCGATCACTCGTGGACGTTGACGCCCTTTCGGCATACGTGGACGACGAGTTTGTCCGAGTCATTGAGCGAGGCAATCGCGTCATCGTGGAGCTATGGGAGTCCGAAGGAGATGGTGGATACGGTGAGTCTGAAGCGCCACAGCTCTCCGACCTGATTTCACTGCGCGGGGACATCCTCGCTGGCGACCTTCGATGCCTCTATCTCGCTGCTCTGAAGGGGCTGGGGATCTGGATCGATGAGATCGAGCTGGACGAGGACGTCGAAGAGGAGAGCAATCTCGAGCCGCCCCTGCCCCCCGGACTTGGCCAGCTCAGCGCTCCCCTCGAAGCGCTGATCGACTTCCTGGAGATTGACGAAGATCTCGTGGAGGTTGCGGCCGAAGGAAGCCCGCCATTGCCCTCGAGCGAGCTCACCAATGAGGCACTGGAGCGCTGGATTCGACGTCTGCCTGAGGGTGAGAAGGACTCGTATCTGCTTCGTGTGGCTAGAGGAGAGATCAACGTTCCGAATGAGCTGCGGCTTCGATTCGTCACAGAGCAGCATGCAGGGTCCACCAGACCTGTACCGCCACCACGCCGACAGGTGGCGACGCTTATCGGTCGGGCTGAAAGGCTCCGTGCTGAGCGCCGCGCCGCGGAAATTGCGCGACGAGAGGCGGAAGAAGCCCAACAGCGCGAAAAAATCGCCCGTGAGCGGGCGGCCCATCTGGAGAGGCTGCGTGGAAACGAGCAGCAGCTCTGGGGACAGGCTGAGGCCTTGGCAATGAGGAAAACGCCTGGTGACTACGATCGCGCCATCCTTCTCCTGAGGGACTTGCGTGACCTGGCAGAGGGTCGTGAAAAGCAGGAAGAGTTCTTATCGCGACTCTACGCCTTCCGTGCTGCTCACGTGAAGAAGCCATCGCTCATGCAGAGGCTGGATCAGGCCGGACTCCGGTAACCGGTTCGGGAAGGGCTTTTGAGTGCGGTGTGTGCGAGCACCGCTTTTCAGTCATCTCGCACAGAGTCAGAGCATCTTAGAAAGCGGCGCTCCGTGCGCGCGTTCCAAGCATTTCATGCCGAGTATGCGCAATCCATTTCATCCAGTCTCGGCGTTTCCCGGCGCGTTTCTTGCTTTTTGCCCCACGGCTGCTTCTCTTAGGCAGTGCGGGAGTGGGTGTGCGGACGTCTTCAAGCACCGAGCATGGTGTGCTGAGTGCTTCAGAATGGCTGGATACCCATTTTGAGGCCTGCCGTGAAGAGTACGTCAGCATGCTTCGCTGGGTCGGGTTGCAGCCTGGCTGGAATGTCCTGGACGCCGGATGCGGAGCCGGGAGCTTCCTTCCTGAAATTGCCAACTTATTGGGCCCAACTGGATCTGTCGAAGCGCTCGACCCAAATTACGCTCACGTCGCCGGGATACGGAGTCGGCTCACTGGTGCGTTCGAATGCCCCATTTCCGCTTCCGTAGGCGAGCTCTTGAACCTTCCGTACGAGTCCGGCCGGTTTGATGCTGTCTGGTGCGCAAACGTTCTCCAGTATTTCGAGGAGGACGAGCTGCGCCATGCGCTTTCAGAGCTGACACGCGTGGTTCGGACCGGTGGCCTCGTGGCCGTCAAAGACGTGGACATGCTGCTCGCACGCATTGGGCCTGGCGACCCATGCCTGATGACACGTTTAGCCGATGCCTGCTCGACGGCGCCTGATGCTCTCACACAATCACGAGGATCGTTGCGAGGTCGAGAGCTTCGACATTGGATGGAGCGGGCCGGATTTGCGAACGTTCGTCAGTCCACGACGCTGATCGAGCGATGGGCGCCACTTCGTCCCGTGGAGATGCGGCTCTGGGATGCCTGGCTGGAACATCTGGCCAACGCGGCTCGTTCTCGCGACCTACCTTCGTCAGATCGCGAAAGATGGCGGAGTCTTGAGGATCCTGCGAAGCGCGCAGCGTTTGTTAACGATGAGGAATTTTACGCCTGCGAAGGCCAGACGGTCGCGGTTGGCGAGGTGGCATGAGTCTCCTGAGTCCGTCCGCCGCGGCAGCACCCCTCGGTGCCGGGCAGGGATCGCCATCGTCGAAGTCACGCACAGACCATTTACGATCGGCGTGGCAAGCTCCGCAGAACCATCCATCCGGAACGATCGCGGCGTCGTACATTTTGCCAATCCGTCGGGATCATCCAATGACCAACGCCGAGCTGGAAGAGATGACCCACTACCTGGAGTCGCTCGCTGCTCATCTGGAAGTCATAGTTGTGGACGGCTCGCCATCACAGATCTTTGACCAGCACAGCCAAGCGTGGGGCCACACCGCGCGATTGCTGCGCCCTGAGATTTACACGCTCAATGGGAAGGTTGGAAACGTGCTTACCGGCGTGCGTCATGCCGAGCACGAGCGTGTGATCATCGCGGATGACGATGTGCGTTACAGCCTTTCGCAGTTGGAGCGAGTCGTCGGTGAGCTGGATTACTGGGACGTCGTTCGGCCTCAGAACTACTTTTGTCCTCTTCCTTGGCATGCTCGCTGGGACTCAGCTCGGTCGTTGCTCAATAGAGTGGCCGGGGGCGACTGGCCGGGCACCCTGGCAGTGCAAAAAGTCTTTGCTGGCCTTGACACGAGGTTACGACGGCAGCGTCCTCTTCGAGAATCTCGAGCTGGTCCGTACGGTCAAAGCGGTGGGTGGACAGGAAGCTATTCCACTTGACCTTTTTGTGCGACGCCTTCCGCCCGACGCAAAGCACTTCTGGTCTCAGCGCATCCGCCAGGCGTATGACGAGCTCGCGCGGCCGGCACGGCTTATCACGTGGCTCACCGTCCTGCCCACGCTGCTCGCGCTTGCGGCCAGACGACAATGGGGAGCAATTGGCCTGGGGCTGCTTGGCATAGTGGGCTTAGCCGAGGCGGGTCGGAGGCGTGCCGGCGGTGCTCGGGTCTTCCCTCGAACGTGTGCGCTCTTTGCTCCCGCCTGGGTGCTCGAGCGCTCTGTGTGCTCGTGGATCGCCCTTGGCATGCGCGTTGTTCGAGGCGGCGTACCCTATCGAGGGGGAACGCTCAGCCGGGCTGCTACTCCAATGTCTGTGTTGGAGCGACGTCACCGAGCCGCTCGGGCGGCTCTTCGACGCAGCCGTGGAATTCCGGTCGGAAGGGCCAATCAGAGTGGCGAGAGCATTCATGTCAGCCACTAGGCGAGCCAGTGCTCGCTACGCCACGTGCTATCGACTAGAAGATGGCCGACTGGTTCCAGCGTCGGACGAGGTGATTGCAATCGATCCCCGTGCTGAGCTCGTTCACGATCAGCTTCGGTCACTGGTGTCGAGTCAACGATTCTCGTGCCTTGGTGCCAAGGCGGCGTTCAGCGCGGGTCAGTACTGGATCGGTGTATACGACGAGATGGCAAGTCCGTCATCTACCCCTTCTCTCGCCCGCGACCTCCAGGCCTTCTCCGCGGAGGAGACCCAGAGGATGCCTGATGACGGGACGTTTCGCACGTTTATCGCCACGTTCATGGGGCCGGTTTGCCCAGATGAACCTGCGTTCGAGAAGCTTGTTTGGAGCCAGCTTCAAGCCTTGCATGACCAGGATCAGCGCGTCCATGATTGGGACCCCGCAGCAAGCGCTGACCCCAGTGATCCTCACTTTGCATTCAGTGTCGGGGGGCGGGCGTACTTTGTGGTGGGACTCCATGCGGCGGCCTCACGTTGGGCGCGTCGATTCGCCTGGCCTACGCTGGTGTTCAACCCGCATCGTCAGTTCGAGCGACTGCGCGAGCAGGGGTTGTTCACTCGGTTTCGTGACCAGATTCGTACCCGTGATCGGGCACTTCAGCAGGTGCTGAACCCAATGTTGAGCAACTTTGGTGAAGAATCGGAAGCGCGGCAGTACGCCGGGCGGAGGGTGGAAGATGATTGGCGATGCCCGTTCCAAGCCGTGGAGCGAGACGACCCTGAAGTTGATTGACCAGTTCCGTCTGGAGCCGCAGACCGGCCGCGGATTCGAGCTTCAACGCGGGCAGATTCTGCGCGTCATCGATCCTGAAGGTGAACAGGTCGCTGATCTGACATCGTTCGCTGCTGACGGATCAGGCGAATGGCTTTCGTCCGGACGCAGCATCGACTATGCCAACACGATCTATCTCACCACGGGGCACACGCTTTATTCGAATATGAGCCGCCCAATGTTCACCATGCTGCAGGACATGGTGGGGCGGCACGATTTTCTTTTGACTCCCTGCAGTCAAGAGATGTTCTGCAAGCTCTACGGAATCGAAGGGGCGCATCCAAGCTGCTTTGGCAACCTCGAATCAGCGCTCACGCCCTTTGGAATTCAGCCCAATCAGATTCCCACGACGTTGAATATCTTCATGAACGTGGAGATCGACAGGTCCGGCGAGCTGACTATCGGTCCGCCCCTATCTAAGCCAGGCGATTATCTCGAGCTCCGTGCCGAGATGGACCTGATCGTCGGGCTCACCGCCTGCTCCGCCGAGAAATCCAACAATCATCGCTTCAAGCCAATTGATGCGATGATCTTTGGGGCTCCCTGAGGCTTGGACGGCGGCTGTCTTCACTGTTTAAAAGATCGGTGAAAATTGGACTGGCGGCAAGTCGCCGGGGCCATGGTGCCGACGCCCGAGCTTACGCGTAGCCGTTGGGATGCTTACTGCGCCACGCCCAGGCGCTACCGATGATCGATTCGAGGTCCGGATAGCGCGGCTGCCAGCCCAGCTCCTTGCGGATGCGTTCGGATGACGCAATGAGCGTGGCTGGATCGCCGGGGCGGCGTGGGCCGATGGTGTACGGGATGCTGCGACCGGTGATCTTCTCCGCCGTCTCGATGACCTGTTTGTTGCTGAAGCCCGAGCCGTTGCCCAGGTTGTAGGCGCGACTTCCGCCGCTGAGGGCTTCCAGTGCCAGGATGTGCGCCCTCGCCAGATCCACCACATGGATGTAGTCTCGTACGCAGGTTCCGTCCTCCGTCGGATAGTCGCCGCCGAAAAGTGTGAACTTCTCAGTCTGCCCCTGGGCCACGCGTAGGACCAGGGGAATGATGTGCGTCTCTGGATCATGCGCTTCGCCCACGCGCTCGGTGGCGCCGGCGGCGTTGAAATAGCGCAGGGCCGCATAGCGAAGCTGGTGGACGCGGTCATACCAGTACAACGACCGTTCCAACATGTGTTTTGACTCACCGTACGGCGAGCCCGGAATGATCGATTCAGTCTCATCAATTGGCATCCGCTCGGGCGCATCGAAAAGATTTGCCGTGGACGAGAGAATGAATCGACCAACACCGTGGCGAACAGCCTGGGCCATGAGCGTTACGCCCGCGTTGACGTTGTCTCGCAGGTACAGCTCGGGACGCTGCATCGATTCGCCAACCAGCGTGTATGAGGCGAAATGCATGACCGCCTCGATGCCCGGATGCGTCTGAAAGGCGCGCTCCACCGCTTGCTCATCGCGTAAATCGCCCTCGACGAGCTCGGCATCAGGGTGCACCGCCTCACGATGCCCCTGATAGAGGTTGTCAAAGACAACGACGGCGTGTCCTTCCCGGAGAAGCTCATCCGAAACGACGCTTCCGATATAAGCCGGCGCCACCGGAGACCAAGATCTTCACTGTTGTACTCCGCCTTCCGAGGAATGCTGGTCGGGCGGCACGAAGATTCGCGCGGAATGCCCGGTGCGCTGAGAATAGGTTTTGGAGATGCGCGCCCCGACGCGTGCAGCCGCGCCTGGTGACGTTAGGGCCACGATCGACCCGCCAAACCCCCCACCGGTCATGCGCGCGCCGAATACATCGACATCTCCCGCTGTCAATTCTACTAACGTATCGATCTCTGGGATAGACACTTCATAGTCGTCTCGCATCGACGCGTGCGAATCGAGGAAGAGCCGTCCGAGCTGCTCTACGTGATTCCGCTCCATGGCGTCTACCGCCTCCAAGACCCGGGCATTCTCGGTGACCACGTGTCGCGCCCTGCCGGCCAGCGGCCTGGGCAGCGATTCAATTCGCGGAAGATCGTTTACTGAGCATTCTCGTAGGAGGTCAATCCCAAGCAGGCGACACGCTTCTTCGCATTCCGACCGTCGGCGGTTGTAATCCCCCGACGCATGGCGGTGAGTGATCCCAGAATGGATCACCAGGAGATCGGCTGCGACAGGCATCGGAACGCGGCGGTACTCCAGGCTACGGGTGTCTAAGAAGAGTGCCGATGATGCGTCAGCAAGGCTGACCGCCATCTGGTCCATGATGCCGACTCGAGCGCCGACGAAGTCGTTTTCAGCCGTTTGTCCGAGCCTGGCGAGCTCAACGTCACTGAGATTCAGCTCAAATGCTTCGCGTAGCGCTCGGAGAAGGGCGATCTCCAGGGCGGCGCTTGAGGACAGCCCACTGCCAGTCGGCACGGTGGAGTAGATCCGTGCATCGAAGCCGTTGATTTCGCATCCCGCTACTTCGAGCGCCCGAGTGACGCCCTGAATGTAGTCCAGCCACGATCGAGTCTGGAGCTCCTCTCCAAGCGTGTATTCGAGGTCGCGAGAGTCTCTGGAGTGAGTGACGCTCCAGACTCGGACCAGGCGATCCCGACGCCGCACCAGCTCAACCCGCGTCGTTTGCGGGATTGTTGTGGGCAGCACGAATCCGCCGTTGTAGTCCGTGTGCTCGCCAATCAAGTTGACGCGACCTGGCGCTTCACCGATGGCCGTGTCGTGCCGATTCGCATCCTGCTGCATAGTGCCTCTGCTTCAGATTACCGCACGGCTACCGCGCTGGCTCACTGTCCATCGGCTTCGGCGCTTGCAATTGCCCTGGCATGCGTCGTGCAAAGGCGGGCCTCGGCCCCGCAGGGTCTCGCATCTGGTGGCCGCCTTCGCGCCTCGGGATGGGCAGGTGCTGGGCCAAAAAGGGGGACGCTGAAGGAGCACGAGCTGCGCCTGGCGGAGGCGCTGTTGGCCGATCTCGACCTCCACGGCGTCACGGTCACCGGTGACGCCCAATTTTGCCAGCGTGCCCTGAGTCATCAGGTGGTCGCGGCGGGCGGCGCGTATTTCTGGGCGGTCAAAGACAACCAGCACCGGCTCCTGGAAGCGTTGGTGGCGCTGTTTACCCTGGAGCCCCCACCCGGTGTGACGTTCGCTCGGGCGGTGCAGCGCGGCCGGCACGGCGATCGGCAGGAAGAGCGCACGCTGCGGACATCGACGCTCCTGAACGACTACCTCGATTGGCCGCATGTGGCTCAGGTCTGCACCATTGAACGGGTCGTCACGCGGCACGGGCGGACCACCCGGGAAGCCGGGTATGCGCTCACGAGTCTCCACCCGGATCAGGCCGACGCCACCAGCCTGGCCGCCCTTTGGCGGCTCGGCCCCGCCAGGGGATTGCGGGGCGCGTGCTCTTACCTCCCCGTGCGTACATGGAAAAGTTCGTGAGGGTAATGTGCACAAAGATTTCGATATCGTCTGTCTCTCCCATCTGCGATGGGATTTTGTGTATCAGCGACCGCAGCACCTCCTGAGTCGATGCGCCCGGGAGCGACGGGTTCTGTTCATCGAGGAGCCCGTGCTGACCGATGGCGAATCCGCATGGAGAGTGACGCCACGTAGCGACAACCTTACCGTTGCCGTACCAGACCTCTCGTTCGCGGATTTCAACGGCAATCAAGACGCGGTAGTCGCGGGAATGATCGACCGTCTCTTCGCCGAGCAACAAATCTCGCGCTACGTGCTCTGGTACTACACGCCGATGGCGGTAGCGCTGACTCGTCATCTGATGCCCGTCGCCTCGGTCTATGACTGCATGGACGAGCTGTCAGCCTTTGCCGGCGCGTCGCCCATCATCCGACTTCGAGAAGCCGAGTTATTCGAGTCCGCCGACATCGTATTCACGGGCGGTCAGAGCTTGTATGAGAGCAAGCGTCGGTTGCATAGCAATGTTCATGTCTTCCCAAGCAGCGTCGATGTCGCTCATTTTGGTCAGGCTCGCGATTGGGCCGATGAGCCTGCAGACCAGGCACAAATCCCAGGCCCGCGTCTCGGGTTTTTCGGAGTCATCGATGAGCGTCTCGATCGGGAGCTGATTGACGGTGTGGCCGCCGCGCGGCCTGACTGGCAGTTTGTCATGTTGGGGCCCGTGGTCAAGATCGATCCATCGCAGCTCCCAGTCGTCCGAATATCCATTTCCTGGGAGCGAAGGACTACAAAGACCTCCCCAGCTACCTGGCGGGCTGGGACGTGGCGCTCCTTCCGTTTGCGCGGAATGAGTCGACGCGATTTATCAGCCCCACCAAGACCCCCGAATATCTCGCCGCCGGCTGCCCGGTAGTCTCTACGTCAATCCGAGATGTCGTTCGACCCTACGGCGAGATGCGACTCGTGCACATCGCCGATAACGTGAATACGTTCGTCGCAGCAGCCGAGCAGGCGATGCGGGCGGATAGGGCGGCGCTGCGGACACGGGTGGACGCGTTTCTCGACGGCAATTCCTGGGACGCTACCTGGGCGCAGATGCGTGCCGTCATCGAATTGGAGATCGGTATCAACGCCCCCGCGCGTCTCGCTGATGCGACTTCACCGAGCTCCGAGCTTGCAGCTAGTCAGCTCAGAGTCCCGAGGGAGCTAATGCCTATCAGCATTGCACTCGGAACTCCGAGCAATCGTTTACCGAAGACTGCGCACCAGAGATAGAAGGATCACAATTTGTTCGATTACATGATCGTTGGCGCTGGATTTGCTGGAAGCGTCATTGCGGAGCGGCTAGCCGAGGGATTGAACCAGAAAGTCCTCCTTGTTGATCGGCGCCCGCACGTTGGTGGAAACGCATATGACTGCTACGACGACCACGGTGTGCTCATCCACAAATATGGCCCCCACATTTTTCACACTAATTCTGCTGACGTGTTCGATTACCTATCGCGGTTCACGGAATGGCGCCAATACCAGCATCGGGTCCAGGCCAGCGTTGACGGGCAGCTCGTCCCAATGCCCATCAACCTGGACACGATCAATCAGCTTTACGGACTCAGTTTAAATTCCCTTCAGCTCGATGAATTCCTTGCTTCGGTCGCGGAGCCGAGGTCGGAGATTCGGACATCAGAGGATGTCGTCGTAAGCAAAGTCGGGCGCGAGCTGTATGAGAAGTTCTTCAGGAACTACACGCGGAAGCAGTGGGGGATTGATCCTTCCGAGCTCGACGCGTCAGTTACGGCCCGCGTGCCTACGCGGAATAACCGTGACGATAGGTACTTTACCGATCGATATCAGGCGATGCCTCTGCACGGGTACACCCGGATGTTCCGAACGCATGATCGATCATCCCAACATCAAAGTCATGTTGAACGTCGATTATCGGGAGATCAAACAGATTATTCCTTTCCGACAGATGATCTATACGGGACCGGTGGATGAGTACTTCGACTTTCGATTCGGGAAGCTGCCGTATCGGTCGATAGATTTCCGATTCGAAACGCATGACCGACCGGTGTATCAGCCAGTGGCGGTAGTGAACTATCCGAATGAATACGCGTACACCCGAATCACTGAGTTCAAGTATCTGACCGGCCAGGCGCATGCGAAGACCACTGTGGTCTACGAGTATCCGACTTCGGAAGGTGATCCCTACTATCCCGTCCCGAAGCCCGAGAACGCCGAGCTGTACAAGCGGTACTCAGCACTCGCGGAGGCGACGCCAAGCGTTCACTTTGTAGGCCGTCTCGCTACGTACAAGTACTACAACATGGATCAGGTGGTGGCGCAGGCGCTGGCCACCTACGATCGCATTCGGGGTGCTCGCAAGCTCACTGTCGCGAGTGACGACTCAATGAAGATCTTGGCTGACGCGGCAGCGCGGACTCCCGACGGGGATCCTCGAGGTAAGCCGCTGGCTGCTGCTACTGGATCCGCTGGGAACCGAAACTGACCGTGGCATCGAATTATTTCAGTGAGCCGCCTTCTGAGCTCCACCTGTGGGCCGGATTCGAGTGCACCGTTGCTAGGCTGGGTGACCGCTACGTTGACCAGTTAGAGCTAAGCGGCCACGCTTCCCGCCTGGACGATCTCAACATGCTCGCTGAACTTGGTGCTCGAGCAGTGCGCTATCCGGTTATTTGGGAGCGAACCGCTCCGGCTCACATAGAGGATGCGGACTGGACGTGGTCCGATGAGCGTTTGTCGCGATTGCGCACACTCGGGATCGAGCCGATCGTCGGACTCGTCCACCACGGCAGCGGCCCTCCAGATACCAGCCTCATAGACCCGCAATTTCCGGAGCGTGTCGCGCACTACGCTCGCGCGGTGGCCGAGCGATATCCATGGATTCAGGGCTGGACTCCGATCAACGAGCCGCTTACAACCGCGCGATTCAGTGGTCTATACGGCCACTGGTACCCGCACGGCTGCGACTACCGAACGTTTTTGCGCGCGCTTCTGAACCAATGCAGGGCGGTCGTCCTGGCCATGGAAGAGATCCGCGCGGTCAATCCGGATGCGCAGCTCGTGCAGACGGACGATCTTGGAAAGGCGTTTGGCACCGACGTGCTGCAGTACCAGGTTGATTTCGAGAACGAGCGCCGTTGGCTTTCGTTCGACCTGTTGTGCGGTCGGCTCTCGGAGAACCATCATCTCCGGAACTTCGTCGTGGACCACGGTGCAACGCCGGATGAGCTCGAGTGGTTCCAAAAGCACGCCTGTCCACCAAACATCCTTGGTATCAATCATTATCTCAGCAGCGAGCGGTTTCTGGACGAGCGACTCGATAGGTATCCTCCGGATGCCTGGGGCGGCAACGGTCAGCATGAGTACGCGGACGTTCTCGCCGCGCGAGTGCTGTCCTTGGGCCCAGCCGGGCCGCGCACGTTGCTCGGCGAAGCGTGGGATCGTTACGGGATTCCATTGGCTATCACCGAGGCCCACAACGGATGTACGCGCGAAGAGCAAATTCGCTGGCTGATGGAGATCTGGACGGCGGCAGAAGACGCTCGGCACGCTGGGATCGACATGCGCGCTGTGACTGCATGGTCGCTGCTTGGCGCATTTGATTGGGATACCTTGCTAACTCAGCCGGTGGAGAGCTACGAGCCAGGAGTCTTCGACTTGCGCGGACCTCGCCCGCGTCCAACCGCCGCGTTCCATGTGCTTCAAACGCTGGCCACTGGCGGCGTTCCAGAACATCCTGCCCTGGACGTGCCCGGCTGGTGGCGTCGACCAGAGCGACTTCTTTACGGTGTCTCGGTGGAGCTTGCAGCGCGCGCGCCTGATGGTGGAGGTACTTCTAGATCCGCCGCAAGCTCCGAAGTGCGGAAGGGAGTGGAACGACCGCCACGGGAACTAGTGATTACTGGAGCGACAGGCACACTTGGGCGCGCCTTTGCGCGCTCCTGCGAGGCGCGTGGACTGCCGTATCGACTGTTATCGCGCCAAGATATGGACATCGCCCGCGCGAGCTCCGTGCAAGTGACGCTGCGTGACATCCGTCCCTGGGCGGTGATCAACACTGCGGGATACGTCCGGGTGGATGATGCCGAAAGTGACGCCGAGCGGTGCATGCGTGAGAATCTGCACGGGCCGACCGTTTTGGCCGAGGTGTGTCGCGATCTCGATCTCCCCCTTGTCTCGTTTTCATCGGATCTCGTCTTTGACGGAGCTCAGAGAGAGCCATACGTCGAGACGGATCCAGCGCATCCGCTTAACGTGTATGGCACCAGCAAGCGCGCCGCAGAAGAGTCGGTTCTGGCGACCTGTCCGTCTGCTCTCATGGTGCGGACGAGCGCCTTCTTCAGCCCCTCCGACCAGTACAACTTCGTAACGCTCACCCTTCAGGCCTTGCAACGAGGGCAGCGATGTCTGGCCGCGGCGGACGCGGTCATCTCGCCGACGTATGTGCCCGACCTCGTGGAAGCTACACTCGACCTCCTCATCGACGGAGAATCGGGACTCTGGCATCTGGCTAATCCCTCGGCGGTCACCTGGGCGGAGCTGGCCAGGCTGGCCGCAAATCGGGTTGGTGTAGACGCATCCACGCTGGTGGACTGCCCAACGAGCGAGATGGGCTGGACGGCAACACGACCGCGCTACTGTGCGCTTTCGAGCGTTCGGGGCGTTCTGCTGCCGCCATTGGAACGCGCTCTCGACAGATATGCGGAGGCCTGGGCCGCTCAACGCGCAGATTGAGTATTCTGGTCGCTAGAGGTCTCAGGGTCTGTATCTTGGGCGGGCCCCAGGTTTCCGGAAGATACGGTTGTTAAGCGGAATGCACGGTTATCCACGGCCACAGCTGCGGCGGGCGACATGGACATCGCTGAACGGTGAATGGGACTTTGCCATCGATCACGATGCTCGCTGGGAGCAGCCGTCGCAAGTCCAGTGGGAGCGCACCATCCGTGTACCCTACGCTCCTGAGACGGCCGCGAGTGGAATTCAGGAGATGGGCCTGGTCTCTGCCTGCTGGTACCACCGCGACATCGACGAGGCTGCATTGTCGGATGGTGAGCGGCTCATCTTGCACTTTGGGGCCGTCGACTACGAGGCATGCGTCTGGTTCAATGACTGCCTCGTTGCCACGCATGAAGGCGGCTACACCCCATTTGCCGTTGACGTGACGCCGCTGTTGCGCCCGGGCAGCCAGTGCATTGTCGTGCGCGCGATTGATGACCCATTCGATCTCGCCAAACCGCGGGGGAAGCAAGATTGGCAATTGAATCCGCACGCTATCTGGTATCCGCGAACGACAGGAATCTGGCAGACGGTATGGCTTGAGAAGCTTCCCGCAACGTGGATCGACTCCTTGCAGTGGGATTGCAACCTGGAACGTTGGGAAATCGGCCTGGCCGCCCAAGTTCGCGGACGTCACCTCCACGACTCGCTCCAGCTTCATGTGTCTCTGCGCGCGGGAGACGAGGTTCTCGCCAGCGATACCTATCGACTCACTGGCGATCACCTCACGCGGCGCATCACACTCTCCGACCCAGGTATCGATGACTATCGGAATGAATTGCTCTGGAGTCCGCAACGGCCGACGTTGATCGATGCACTGATCGAGGTAAGAACCCCGGACGGCACTGTGCTCGACCGTGTTCGAAGCTACACGGCGTTGCGGACTGTCGGCGTCCAGGGTGATCGATTCCTGCTCAATGGCCGACCGTACCGGCCGCGCATGGTCCTGGATCAAGGATACTGGCCGGAGTCAGGCCTCACTCCTCCAGACGATGAGGCTTTGCGACGGGATGTCGAACTGGCCAAGAGCATGGGCTTTAACGGAGTGCGGAAACACCAGAAGATCGAGGATCCCCGTTACCTCTACTGGGCTGATCGACTGGGGCTGCTGGTCTGGGAAGAGATGCCAAGCGCTACCGCTTTACTCAGCGGTCAGTGGAGCGTCTCATCAAGGAATGGGAGGCGGCTATCGCTCGAGACCGGAGTCATCCATGCATCGTTTCCTGGGTTCCATTTAATGAATCCTGGGGCGTTCCTGACTTGCCATTCATTGCCGCGCAGCGTCACTATGTGCAGGCTCTCTACCATCTTACGCACACCTTGGACTCCGGCGCGTCCCGTGATCGGAAATGACGGCTGGGAGAGTGTCGCAACGGACATCGTTGGCATCCACGATTACGACGAGGACACCTCGAAGATCGCGCGGCGGTACGAGACGGAGGAAGTGCTGCCGCGTCTCTTCCAACGCGAGCGCCCTGGTGGTCGCCAGCTCACGGTCGAAGGGTATCCACATACGGGCCAGCCGATCATGATCACGGAGTTCGGTGGAATCACCTACGCCCATAATCCCGTGGGAACCTACGGTTATGCTCGAGCGACGAGTCCTGGGGATCTCGCCGGCGCTACGCTGAGCTACTGGACACCGTGACGTCGCTTTCATTGATGGCGGGATTCTGCTACACGCAGTTTGCGGATACTTACCAGGAAGCCAATGGTCTGCTCTACGCGGACCGTACACCCAAGTTCCCCCTCCACGAGATGTCCCAGTCTACGCGCGGCCACCGAACGGCGCACGAGCGCTTCGTCGAACGTGATTGGGATACTCAGCTTCTTCGGATTCGGCTCGACGATGGAGAGCGAGTGTAAGCGCCTACGTCACGCCCGACTAACGTCAAATTAAGGCAAAGGCGCGCAACGTAGCACGGGCCCTTGTGCCCAATGCCTTGGGAACCCCAATCGTCGGTTCACGCATTCAAGGCACACGGCACAAGGCGCCGTGCTACGTTGCCACAATATCTGGTGGGGCACGAGTCCTGCAGTGCCAGGCCGCGGCTGATCCCGCGCCGGAGATAGAAGTGGCTCGAGCACAACGTGCATCCGTTGGCACTGTGGTCAATCGACCCATCGATGAGAACTCCATTACGTTCATTGGTACCGCCACAGTTCTTGTCCGCATCCAAGGCTTCACCGTCCTGACCGATCCTAATTTTCTTCATCGCGGCCAGCACGCGCGTCTGGACTACGGCCTCCGATCTCGCAGGAGGACCGAGCCGGCTATGCAGATCGGTCAACTACCGCCGCTCGATCTCATCGTTCTCTCCCACTTTCATGAAGACCACTTTGACCGGATTGCCGAACGCGGACTGGATCGTTCGACGCCAATCGTGACAACTCCTCACGCCGCGGCGGAGCTCGACAAGCGAGGCTTTGCCGCAACGCAAGGCATTGAGCGGTGGCAGTCGTTTGAAGTGGAAAAGGGAGAGCTTCGACTGCGGATCACCGCCGCCCCTGCTCAGCATGGTCCGCGTCTCGTCTCGAAACTGTTGCCGGAAACGATGGGCAGCGTCTGGGAGCTTTATCGGGGCCCGAGCCTGGATGGACCGCGCCTCTACGTCAGCGGAGATACCTTAATGCACGAGGACATTGGCGATATCCCGCGCCAATTCCCCGATGTGGATCTTGCACTGGTGCATCTCGGTGGTACGCGGATCTTCGGCGTGCTTCTCACCATGGATGGCAAACAGGGTGTTGAGCTGATCAAGACCGTCCGGCCGAAACTCTCGATCCCCATTCACTATGACGACTACACAGTCTTCAAGTCGCCCCTCAGAGACTTCCAGTACCAGGTAGAAACCGCTGGCCTTATGGGGCAGGTGCAATATTTACAGCGCGGAGAGTCGTTCCAGCTTCGCACTTGATCATTTGAGCCGTCAATCGCGCGGCTCTGGATTGAAACCCCGGGAGGCTTACGGCGAGTCTAGCCGTTTCGTACGTGCTCGCTGGAGCAGATCGGGCACCAGTGCTCATCAGCGTCGAAATCAAATCGGCTGCCACGGTCTCCGGCCATAACCTCGTGGTTAGGCTTCACGCGTAGGGCGTCGTCCGCATCGGCGCTGGGCGCGCCCGCCTTCCCAATGCGGAGCTGCTGGGCGCGGGCAACGCGCGGTTCGAGATCGATGCCCAGACCAGTCAAGGCCCCCAACCGCGGTGCTGACAAGTGTGCTGCCGGACTGACGAAAGAATGAGCGTCGCGAAACCGCCATGCGGTTCCTCCAGGCCTGGATCGTGGGGCGGCCCTGCAGAAGCCCTGCCAGGGAGGACCTGGATTGACAGTTGTTTGCAAGCGCCTAGTCGATCTCCGAGCCGCGACCGTGAGCGAGCGGTTCCTTTCCGAGAGCATCTCTACTGCGCGATCTCTGGAGGGAACCGCTCGCTCACGGTCGCGGCTCGGAAGTTCCTTGGGGAGGGGCTAAAACACGTCGTCGCGCTCGCCGGACGCAAACTCGGCGGTGCGGGAGTCAAGCTCTACCGCCGGCACAAGCCCTTTGCGATCCAAGAGCCTCTCGAATGCGGCGAGCCAACGCTCGTAGTAAGTTGATTCGCTGGCCTGTTGGTCAGCCTCAGCGATCTCGGCGATGAGCTGCTGTCGAAAGTCTTCCCAATCGAGCTGATGACCCTCGCTCATGGCCACGGCCATGCCGAAGATCCGCCCCTCCCAGGCTTCGTTGAACACGAGCTCGCCGTTCTTGCGGGGCAAGCGCGGCGGATCCATCCATGTCGGCGATTTGACGGTCCGGTTCTTCCGACAGTTCGACGCTCAGACGGTGGCGGGCTCGAGCGCGCGCGCTACGCCAATCATCGAATCGCGAGTGACGAGCGTGGCAAGCTGCTCTTCCGTCCAGCCCTCGGTTCCAGCGGGTCGCTCTGGAAGCACCAGATAGCGAAGCTCCGAGCTACTGTCCCAGACGCGGACTTCAACAGACTCGGGAACTTCTGTTCCGAATTCCGAAAGAACAGCTCGGGGTTCGATGACCGCTCTTGAGCGATATTCGAAGGACTTGTACCAGGTAGGTGGAAGGCCGATGAGCGCACTTGGATAACAAGAGCAGAGCGTGCACACCACCATATTGTGGATATCTGGAGTGTTCTCGATGACCTGTAGGTGCACGCCGCCAAATCCCATCTCGCCGATGGTGGCCGTACCGTCCTCCAGCAACCGCTTCTTGAACTCGGGGTCTGCCCAGGCACGGGCGATCACGCGTGCGCCGTTGTGTGGTCCAATGTCGTCTTCGTACATCGTGACGATGCGATCCACGACATCACTGGTCATGAGCCCTTTCTCGATGAGCAGCGATTCGAGGGCTCGGACTCGGATGGAGGTCGGAGATTCTGGCTCCAGGTGGTGGGAGTGGTCGTGATCGTGAGTTGTCATGAGCTTAATACCTTCGAAGTAGTTGGAGTTAATGAGTTGAAAAGTGAAGAGTGGAGACGATGGACGCAATTCTTAGTAACTCTTCACTCATAACACTTAACTGCCAACGAGATAGCTTTCCCAGAGATCAAGACTGACTGTGGAATTTGGCTCCGCGGCGTCGGTCCATAGCTCCTGCGCTGTGAATCGCACGGTGTAGAGCGGTTGAGGCTGCTCACCCAGTCCCACGGCGTTCGTATCCGGGAAGACGTACACGCCGTGGACGCTATCGATGATCCCGTGTTTACCCCGAGCATACCGCGGAAGTCGCGTATGGCCACGAGGGTGAATGTTCCGAGTCGTTACCCTGTCACCCACTCGAAACTTCGGATCTGGCCCGGGACGCTTATAGTTGCGACCGCTGCGAACCTGGCTCACCAATGAGCTGACAGAGTCAGAGTCCGTTGCTTCGGGGAGTGGCGCGTCGGGGTTCTGCTCGATTTGCGCGATCCGAGCCTGGAGCTCATCCGGATCGATGATGCCCTTCTCGATGAAGTTGCGGATGGACCGATCCAGCCAGCGCTCGTAGTAGCTGCGACGTCAGGTATTTCGCGGGATCCATCTGCTCGATGCCATAACGCGACTCATCGATGTTGGTAATCCCGAGAGCACCGGCAACGCGACTCATCGCGACGACGGATTTTTCCCATTCTTCATGGAAGACCGGCTCGTTATCTTCGCGTTGCACTCGCCCAAATCCGTGCATGCCGCCCATGTCATGGATGCCGTTCATGGATCGTCCCCTCGCCAGCGCGTCCGGCTCGATTGTACTGTCTCCGGTCGGGATTGTCAGAAGCGTCTTGCTGAATCGGGAAGGTCTAAGTCGCCTGCTGCCTGCGGTGCGGCGGAGCGCCGGACGGCGAAGTTCCGGGAGTGGGAGAGGACTTCTAATCGCCGTCAGTATTCGCCGTCTCGTCTCCCTGGCGAGATGGCACGCGACGATCGCGATTCTCATCAAAAAGCTCGTGTTGAGCGTTCTCTTGCACGCGGTACTGACTCTTGCGAGCGGTCTCCTTCGTGTAGTGAGTAATGAACTGGAATGCCACCAGCGAGAGGCTGACCATCGCCAGAGCAATCCCGTTTTGCAGTAGCACGGACGAGTTTTCCCAACCGATGAAGTGCTCCAGAAACGTCACCGCTTGGATCACCAGGATGACCGATATGACTTTCATCTCCAGATCGTTCAGTGACTCCACGCCCAGTGCAATTGGGAGATTCAATGGCGCCACAAATAAGCTGTACAGACCAATGCCAATAAGATAGAAGAAGACAGCCTTCAAGATGATGGTCACGACCTCGAGCAGCTTTACGGTGAGATCGGTTGACGTGACACTACCGTTGAGAACACCTACGGACGAAGTCCAGACGTGATAGACCGCGAGCCAGGCGCCTAGCACGAAGAGCGTGACTGCGATGCCCAGTACAGCCAGGACGCCGAGAAGCACTACGAATCGGGTATTGCCGATGATCCCGGCCAGGGGCGCAGGTGATTGCTGCGTCTCATTCTTCGATTGCCACGAGTTGTCGGCGTCGTTCGGACTTGATGTTGCAGTCTGGTGATGTATCAACGGTTGCGGGCCTGACTGGCGACGTGCTGTACAGGTAGGCGTCGCTAGATCGACATATCTCCTGAGCAGTGCCAGGATCCCAGTGGCACCTTTCGTGCCGATCGTTCAGCTGCCGCCGCGCAATAACGCGCCCGCATGCTCCAGCGCAGGCCAGTTGATGGCACCTACGGGGTACGCTGCCGCGTGAAGCAAGCTCAGGGCCTGGTTGACGCGATCCAGCCGCTCTGAGTCCATCTGCGGACCATTTCTTCTGGAATCGCGGCGGAGCTCGTCACGCAGAGCTACGAGAGAGCGTTGGATAGGACTGAGCTGCTCCGCGAGGTTCGACGGACGTTGAGCTTCAATCGTCTCGAGCATGCGCGCCACAGTTGCCAGCGATTGATCGTCGTTCATGTTTGGCTCGAATCGTCAGATGGCTGCGAAATTCTGAAGTAGTCCGCGGGTCGGTTGGCTGAGCTATTCCCCGCGATGACAAAAAGCCACCGCTCGGCGAAACTGCCGACGAGCGCTGAGAACGACCCGAGCAGGACCAGCGGTTGAAGTGGTCTGCTGGTGCTCAAAACGGCCACATGGGTGATCGCAGGTAGCATGATACCGGCACCCTTGACCAGTACTCTGTCGACGGAGCCGAAAGGACGCTCCTTTCGCGGGTCTGTGAGACCCGGCCTTCCCCCAGGCTTGCTCAACGGATCGCGAAGACCAGAGCTGGACGCCCGCGGCAAACAGGCCCAGGAGGCTCAGCGGCCGTCGATGCGTTCCTTGCGGGTTGGTGACTCCAAGAATCAGATCAATTGCTGCAATTGCTGAGGCAATGGCTGTGCTTCCAAAGAGCACTGGAAGCGGTCGCGCCGCGGTGAGCCAGAGAGGTGTGCTGGTACTGGAGAGCAACGTTGCCGTGTACGTTGACATAGCGGCCCCCGAGACGGCGCCAAGGATTCCAGCGATCCGGTCCACCTTCGCAAGTTCATTGGACTGAGTCCGATTCCGCCAGAAGTGAGTAGCGGCGGCAATGCTGCTCGAGAAGCCGAAGGCGCTCAGAACCCAGGAGCCGATGCTCATAGGTGACGTTGGCCGAGCGATGCGCAGCATGTTGTACCAACGGGTCGGTGTATGCAAATCGAGAATGAGCAGCACCGGACTGATCAGCGTTCCCGCGAGTGCGAGATAGCGACCCGTCCGCACGACGGGTCGCTGCGAAGGCCCGCCGAACAGATCGGCGACGGTTGCGACGACCTGGGCTGCGCCTGCCAAACCGCCGAGGAAGAAGTAAGAGGCAATGAGCCAGCCCCAGGGGCTCGGCTTGACGACCGGGAGTCCGTAATAGTGCTCACCTCGATACGGTCGGAATTCCAGGTCGGATCGTCGCTTACTGGAGCGCTGAGAAACCTCACCCGATGCACGATCTGTATGTCGGCCGTATCGATGGGGCCGGGCCTCGCCGTCACCGTTCACTTCGATCGAGCTCGTGGACGCGATTCCGCGAACGCCGCCGCGGCGGCCAGAGCAAAGGCCGCCATTGTTGCCATGCCGGTGACCACGCCACGACGGACACGTCGCGAAGGAAGTGATGGAGCGGTCGGAAGGTTGTAGACCTCGGGTCGATCGGTCAGGAGAAAGAACGCGTGTAGATCGCCGATGCCGCCCGTCGTACCCGAAGCTTCGTCGATCCCATATAACTGAGCTGACGAAACGCCCCGGTCCTGAAGGCTATTCACGCGCCGGCGGGCACGCTCCTTCAGCTCAGGTCAGCTCACCGAACTGGATGGAGTTCGTCGGGCACGACTTGGCGCAGGCGGGCTCCAGTCCACCTTTCAGTCGGTCGTAGCATAGCGTGCACTTGTGCGCCTTACCATCGACCTTGTTGATGGCGACGACGCCAAACGGGCACGCTGGTACGCAATAACCACAGCCGTTGCAGATGTCCTGCTGGACGACGACAGTATCGAACTCGGTCCGGAAAAGCGCACCTGTCGGACATGCCTCCAGGCAGGCCGCGTTTTCGCAGTGCTTGCAGACGTCGCTCAACATGAGCCAGTTGCTCTGGAAGGGTGGCATCTCCGTGACCGGCTCTGATTCGACATCGCTAATCTTCTCGATGAAGCTGACGTGTCGCCAGGTCGTGGCTCCCAGCGAGCCCGTGTTGTCATAACTATTGCCGCTGAGCTTCATCTCTTCGGCAGGCAGCACATTCCATTCTTTGCAGGCGACCTCACAGGCCTTGCAGCCGATACAGAGCGTGGTATCGGTGAAGAAGCCATACTGCTTGCCCGGCTCAATGCGGACGCCGGCGGAGATTTCGGACTCGTTTTCGATCCGGCCAGCGGTGTCTCGGGCGCGCTCGGGAATATAGCGGGGAAAGAGTGCGCTCATGTTTGATTGGCTCCGAGGAATGCCGCGAATTCGCTCATCAATATCTTCATCACCTCAACCGACCCTTCCTTACGTTGCAGGTAAACGCCTTGCCCTCATGGATCGATGTGTTTGGGTCGCCCACCAGAGCGGTGAGATCGTTCACAATGTCGCCCGTAGCGTAGCCCTCCCAGCCAAAGTGCCAGGGCAGACCAATCTGGAAGATCTGGCGTCCGTCTATCGTGAGCTGCCTGAGGCGATCGGTCACCAGCGCGCGTGTTTCGATCTCACCTCGCGCTGTGGAGACAACCACCCAATCCAGCGAGGCGAGCCCGAGCTGACTGGCCAGCTCAGACGGGATCTCGGCAAATCCTTCCGGCTGAAGCTCCGCCGTCGATGGAACGAATCGCGTGGGAATTCCGCCGGAATGATGCTCGGTGAGGCGGTGCGTGGTGATGACATATGGATACGCTGGATCTCCGACGGCATGGTACCGATTGTCTTCTCGCTCCCAGCGCTTGGCTGCCGGGTTGTCCTGTTGCTCATAGAGCGGATTCTTTACGGGAGATTCGACCGGCTCATAGTGGCTGGGTAAGGGACCATCGCGCAGCCCTGACGGGACGAAGAGCGCGGCCTTGCCGTCAGCGTTCATCATGAACGGCGATTTGCCATCGTGCGCGTCAACTCCGCCTGGTGCATCTGATGACCAGTCAGGGACAAACGACGGCGCCTTGTCGGCTGGACAGTCGGGGATGTCATTCCCGCCCCAGCGCCCGGATTCTTCATCCCACCAGAGATAGCGCTTGCGCTCCGACCAAGGCTTTCCTTCTGGATCCGCGGATGCGCGGTTGTAGAGCACACGCCGATTGCTGGGCCAGGCATAGCCCCAATTCAGATGGCTTCCGGAGCCTTCTGGACCATCTGCCACACGCGACCGAGCCCGGTTTTCGTCTGAGCTGGGGTGCACTCCGGCGTAGATCCAGACGCCGCACGCGGTGCAGCCGTCATCCTTTAGCTCGCGCGGGTCGGTGATTTGTTCGCCCGTGGCCACGGTGAATCCATTTATCTCCCGAAGCACGGCTTCCGCAGATGGTTCCTGGTGCGGACCTTCGGTGGGATAGTCCCAGGTCAAGTTCTGAATGGGTTCATCGCGCGGATCGGCGCTGCCAGAGTAAAGCTCTTTCAGCCGCACGCCCAGGTGGTGAAAGAACCACAGGTCGGATCGCGTATCGCCCGGCGGCTCCACAACCTTATCGTGCCATTGAATGAGCCGATGGGTATTGGTGAACGTGCCCTCCTTCTCGCCAGGCAGCGCAGCCGGAAGCAGGAAGATCTCAGTCTGGATGCTGCTCGCATCCAGCTCACCGTTCTCCACTTCGGGCGAGCTGAGCCAGAAGTTGGCTGTCTCGTTCTCGAATGTCTCGCGAACCACCATCCACTCGAGATTTCCAAGCGACTTCCGAATCAGGCGGGTATTGTGCCCACCTACGGCCGGGTTCTGGCCGATGAGCAGGAGCCCCTTAATGAGTCCATCGGCAATAGCCATCATCATCACGGACTGTGAATGATCGCCCATGATTTTCGGAATCCAGGAATACCCCCAGCTGTTCTGCGCCGTGGCTCGCTCGCCGTACCACGCTTTGAGGAGGCTGACGATGTACTTGGGGAAGTTGGACCACCAGCCGGTCGGCGCTGTTTCGGCACTTACATAGTCCTGAAATGACTGGTGAGGCCGGTATGAGGCTGGTTGCGGCAGATACCCAGGCAGCAGGTTGTAGAGCGTTGGAACGTCCGTGCTGCCCTGAATACTGGTGTGGCCGCGGAGAGCGAGGATTCCACCGCCGGGGCGACCAATGTTTCCCAGCAGCGTCTGAATGATGGCCGCGGCCCGGATTGTCTGGACTCCTGTCGTGTGATGCGTCCAGCCAACGGCGTAGCACCACGCTCCGGTACGTTCGCGGCCGGAGTTTCGGGTCACTTCGTCGGCAATCTTCAAGAACGTTTCGCGCGGGCAACCTGTGATGCGCTCCACCATCTCAGGCGTATAGCGCGCATAGTGCCGCCGCAGGATCTGGTACACGCAACGCGGATCCTGGAGCGTCGGATCGGTTGGCGGGGGGCCGTGACCGGCCTTTTCACGCGCGAGATGGCTTTCCACCTCAGGATGATGTTCTCCCTGATCTGACGGCGTCTGATGCCCGTATTGCCACGAATCCGACTGATAAGCGTGACCTTTATCGTCCCAGCCGGAGAAAAGCCCCTCGAGGTCTTCAGGATCCTGGTAGCGCTCGTCGATGATATGCGCGATGTTGGTGTAATTGAGTACATACTCTTTGAACCAGAGATCGTGCTCCAAGATGTGCCGAATGAGACCACCCAGAAAGGCGATGTCCGAGCCTGCCCGAACCGGCGCATAGATGTCCGCCATCGCTGACGTGCGCGTGAAGCGCGGATCAACGTGGATGATCGTCGCGCCACGCTCCTTCGCCTCTAGCACGAAGCGAAAGGCAATGGGATGGTTCTCGGCCATGTTGGAGCCCATGATCACGACACAATCGGAGCTCGCCAGGTCCCACTGAGCAGTTGTCGCGGCGCCGCGCCCGAATGTGGCGCCCAGACTGGGCACCGATGAGCTGTGTCATATGCGCGCCTGATTCTCGATCCAGACCATCCCCAGGCCGGCGCCGCACAGTTTCTTGATCAGATAGTTCTCTTCGTTGTCCAGTGTGGCGCCGCCGAGCTCCGCGATCCCCAGCGTGTGGTTGACAACTGTTCCATCCGGCAGTTTCTCAACGAATGTCTCGTCGCGCGTTTGCTTCACGAGCTGGGCGATACGCTCCATGGACCATTCGAGCGACTTCTCTTCCCAGTGATCCGAGTACGGGGCTCGGTACTTCACCATGGTTAAGCGATTGGGATTGGAGAGCCAGCCGAACGTGGCCGCGCCCTTAGGGCAGAGCGTGCCCTGATTGATGGGGCTGCGCGGGTCGCCCTCGATGTGGATGATGTCATTGCCGCGAGCGTAGATGAGCTGGGCGCAGCCCACGGCACAGTACGGGCAGATGCTGGTCCCGACTCGATCGGCATCTTCGAGACGTGGGCGCGTGTCGCGGGAGGCCGCGGATTCAGCGGCTTTTCGAGATGAGTCCTGCCCTTGTAACTGACGCGGAACGGACCAATCTGATAGCGTCTGCTGAAGCCGCGTCCAGACGTTACTGGCCAAGCAGTCTCATCCTTTCCACGGAACTATCGTAGCTCAGCCAACCGCACGAGGGGGCGTAAGTCACCTCGGAAGTCGGATCGTCAGGCGCGGCGCACGTAGTGTGCCGAAGCCGATGCTAATCCCGGCTGTCCCGTGTACTCGACAACCACCGGCGCGCCCTCCGCCAGCAATGCTCGAAGCTCGTCCGCCTGGAGATTCGCACCGCGACCCAGTGTGAGTAAGAAGCTTTGCCCAGTATCCGATGTCACGCGAAATCGCTGCTCCTGGACAAGCGTTATGCGTCCACTCAAGGTTGTCATGTCCGATTGAATTCTGAGTTACTCCGTTGCCATCGTGCCATCCTGGCGTGCCGATCGCATGACGACAAGAGAGTGCTGGCATGTGCCGTGCGTCGGTAGGGTGAACAACATGTCAACCGGGAGTAGGCGAACCCAATGCAATCTGACCGACGCGGGTCACGTCCTTCGCTGTGTCATCCAGCATTCTCTACGCGATGATGTGCCAGGGCTCGCTGCCGAGCTTGCGTACAAGTTCTTCCTCGGGCTATTTCCGTTCCTGATGTTTCTTACCGCGCTCGGCGGGTTCGTATCGTCCCAACTAGGAATACGAAACCCCGCCGAGAACGTCGCTGAAACTTCGCAGGAAGGGCTGCCTCCGTCAGCGGCGGATCTCGTTACTCGGGAGCTTCGGGCGATGATCGGCGAACGGAATCCAGGCCTCCTCTCAGGCAGCATTGTCGGGGCACTTTTAATAGCTACGACAGGCGTGACGTCCATTATGAAGGCGTCGAATCGTGCCTACGAGGTTCCCGAGACCCGACCGTGGCTCCAGCGATCCCTCCTGGCACTCTTGCTGACTGTGTTGGCGGGAGGATTCATCATCATTGCATTGGCGCTGGCGCTTGTCGGGCAGATCGTCGGCTCTCAGATTGCTCAAGTTTTCCAGATTGAGGGGGCGTTCTGGACGATCTATACCATCGCCCGGTGGCCCCTCATTACTCTCCTAGTGCTGGCAGCGGTGGCGCTGCTCTACCGTCTTGCGCCAAACGTGGACCAGCCGATTGGTTGGGTGACTCCCGGCGCCGTTTTATTTGTGTTGAGCTGGTTAGGCGGAACGTACATCTTCAGCGGCTACGTCGCGAGCTTCCACACGTACGATTTCGTCTATGGCACTGCTGGAGGGGTGGTTGTGCTCCTGGTGTGGTTCTACATGAGCGGCCTCATGCTTCTGCTCGGCCTGGAGCTCAACCAGGCAATTGATCAGCAGATCGGGCCTCGCCAAATTGAGAACAGAGCTCGTGAGCTCGGTGCAACACGAGCAGAAGACAGAATACCTGTAGGATCCAGCGTGGGTTGAGCCGCCTCGCTTGGGCGTGAGCCATCGTCGGACTTACTGAAGACATCCGTGAAGCCGCGGCTTGACGGTCCGCTCAAATTGCCACGATAGTCACTGGCGCAGACTGTCTTTCGTCCACAGTGGAGGTTGAGCGTGGCAACGCAGGCACTGGAGCTAAGCATTGAGGCGCTGCGAAAGCGCCGCGGGACTAAATGGCACCGTTATCCGGATGACGTGCTGGGCGCCTGGGTGGCAGACATGGATTTCACGGTGGCGGAGCCCGTTGAAGCAGCCATCCGACGCATCGTAGACGCCGGCGATTACGGGTATGGGGCTCGCTTGGGCGAAGAGAGCCTCGCAGCTGCGTTCCAGTTTCGCATGGACAGTCACTTCGGTTGGACTCCTGAAACAGACCACGTCCAGGCCGTTTCCGATCTAATTCAAGCGCTCTTCGCGGCGATCCACGCGTTCAGCGAGCCCGGCGATGGAATCATTCTGCAGTCGCCCATCTATCCACCGTTCCTTGCGGCGATCGATCAAACCGGACGTCGGCTTGATGACAATCCGCTTGTCGATACCGGTTCAAGTTTCGCGCTGGATATGGATGGGCTTCGCGCGCGCATCGACGAGCGTACACGTATTCTGCTCGTCTGCAATCCTCACAACCCCACCGGTCGGGTCTTCACGCGCGAAGAGCTTCTGGCTCTCGGTGAGCTTGCTGTGGAGCGCGACCTGGTGGTGATCTGCGATGAGATTCACGCAGATCTCGTGTATCCAGGACGGACGTTTGTACCGTTCGCCACGCTCCCCCGCGAGATCGCCGACCGGACAATCACCATTACTTCGGCCACCAAGGGCTTCAACATTCCCGGTCTGAAATGCGGCGTGATGTACTTCGGTTCAGCCGAGCTGAAGCGTCGCTTCCATAAGACCATTCCCGAGCGACTTCTTGGACAGGTCAACGTGCTTGGTGTAGATGCGACCGTGGCGGCCTGGCGCGAGGGTCAGCCGTGGCTCGACCAGGTGATGACGCGACTCGTAGCGAACCGCGAGCGTGTGGCGGATTTCATCCAAGAAGAGCTACCTGAGGTTCAACACTATGCGCCCGAAGGGACGTTTCTTGCCTGGATGGACTGCCGCGAGCTCGAGCTGCAGCCATCGGCATACAAGTTCTTTCTCGATCGCGCCAAAGTCGGCCTGAACGACGGCGCGGACTTCGGCACAAACGGCGAAACCTGCGTCCGCCTGAACTTCGGCACGTCTGGGGTGATCCTCGATCAGATTTTGGCCCGCATGGTCTCAGCGGTACGAGGACGATCCTAGAAGTTTAAAAAGGCAGTCGCGCCGGTCACCTGAATCGGTCATTTCCTCAATTAAATATCGGTTGAACACCGGGTCAAAAGGTCGCTCGTTTCGCGTAGCGTCACGTACCATGACGGTCGCGTAGTGTGCGAAAAGAGACCAAGGGAGGACAGATGATCCACAGCACTGACCGAATCCTGGTGACCCACCAGGGCACGTTGCCGAGACCGTCGGATCTGCGCCAGATGGTGCTGGACCGCGCGGCGGGCCGGCCCGTTGACAAAGAGAAGATCGCCTCGCGGGTCGCTGAGGCGACGCGGGAAGTAGTGAAACGGCAGCTTGACATCGGCATTGACAGTATCAATGATGGTGAGCTGAATAAGTCTAGCTTCTCCAACTACGTCCGCGAGCGCCTCGGCGGCATCACCGTGGTGCCGGCCAAGGAGGGTGACGGACTCGAGCAACAGATGATGTTCTCCCGCGACATCCCAGAGTACGAAGAATACTTCAAGGATCGCATGGATGCCGCGCTGAAGGCGCCGCGTCTACTGGCTACAGGACCGATCACTTACGTCGGCCAGTCCGACATCCAGGCGGACATTGCCAATTTCAAGGCCGCGATGGAGGGGCACAACGTCACCGAGGCGTATCTCCCCGCGGTCACTCCGGGGACAATGGAGCACTGGCTCAGGAATCAGCATTACGCCACCGATGAGGAGTTCCTCATGGCCTGCGCGGACGCCATGCATGAGGAGTATCAGGCTATCGTGGACGCCGGATTCCTCCTGCAGGTGGACGACCCGGATCTTCCGGATGGTTGGCACATCCATACAGAAATGGATCTCCCGCAGTACCTGAAGTTCGCTGATCTCCGCGTGGACGCTCTCAACCACGCGCTCCGTGGTATTCCCGAGGACCGCGTGCGCTTCCACACCTGTTGGGGTAGTTATCACGGGCCGCACAAGTATGACCTGCCGCTCAAGGACATCGTGCATCTCATTCTTAAAGTGAATGCCGGGGCCTACTCGATTGAGGCATCAAATCCTATGCACGATCACGAGTGGGAAGTCTGGGAGAACGTCAAGCTTCCCGCGGGCAAGCAGCTCATTCCGGGTGTTGTTGGTCACTGCACGGATCACATTGAGCACCCGCAGCTCGTTGCCAATCGGCTGACGAAGTACGGCGAGATCGTCGGGCCGGAGAACATCATGGCCGGCACGGATTGCGGCCTGGGCAGTAGGGTGGGGCATCCCAACATCGCCTGGAGCAAATACGAGGCGATGGTTGAGGGAGCTCGCATCGCTTCGAAGAAGCTTTTTAGCTAGGCGAGATCAAGCTGTGAGACGGGGCGTCGCCCCGTCTCACTTTGGACCGCGGCGGTCCTCACCGCTTCCAACCGAACGGAGCTACCGGAAGACGGCTTCCAGCCTCGTGAGAAAGCGGCGAGGACCGCCGCGGTCCAAACGTGCTGGACCGCTAGCGCATGTGGCGGTGTTCAGACGGAAGCTTGCCGGCCGAGGATATCCTCCAGCTCCATATTGTTCAGATCACCGATGCGCTCGATCGACACGTCCGCCGGCGGATATAAAGCAAGGATGTGTGCATCCAGCGCGTAGTGCCCTTGGCGAGGGAAGACGGTCGTCAATCGATCGCTCCAGACAGCCTTCATCGCGGCCAGGATGCGGAGCTTATCGTCAACCATGACGTAATGGTGGGCGGGATAGCGCTCCTCGACATCGTCTAGCATCTGCTCCTTGTGGATATAGATCAAGACGTTGCCCCCCACTGCTTCCCATAAACCCGAGCGCTGAACTTTGCGTGGCTGAAACACCACGTCTCCATCGGTCAAGATGACCGTCGGGCCAATTTTCCGAAAGCGTGCGATCACGTCGAGAGCCCCCGGATAGAGACGACTAGAAAACGGGTAGTCCAGCAGAAACGACGAGACTTCCAGGATGTTTGGATCATGCGGATGCTCGACGCGATACTTTTGAAGCGCGCCAAGATAATCGGCGTATCCGAGCTCTGACCGGATCTCCTCAAATGTTGCCCAATACTGCTCGGCGTGCTCGACTCCTACCGATTTCCGGAGGTGCCGACGGATGTCATTCCCGACCGGATCGTTGTCAAGTAGAGTGTTATCCACGTCAACCAGGAACACCAGATCGGCTGGCGCGGTCATGATGCACCCTGCTCGAGAGTTGGGTTGTACCAACCCACTTGACCTGCCTGGAGAATATCGGCTTGAGGCGGTCCCCAGGTGTTGGGTTCATACTGGTGAAGGGATGTGACGTTGTCCAGGATCGGTTCGACAACTCGCCAGGCAGCCTCGACGCTGCCCTGGTCCGCGAAGAGAGTCGCATCGCCTCCCATCGCGTCGGTGAGCAGTCGCTCATAGGGGGCCATCTCATCGCCCGCGTGATGACGGGCAATCAGCTCCACGTCCTCACCAACCATGTCCTCCCCTGGCAGCTTCGCACGGGCGCCGAGGGCGATCAAGACATCGGGATCGAGTCGAAATCGGAAGCGGTTGGATCGGCGATGCTCGACCTCGCCGAATGACGATTGAGGTGGGCGCTTCAAGGTCACCATGATCTCGGTCGCGGTCACCGGCAACCGTTTGCCAGTCCGGATGAAAAATGGAATGCCTGCCCAACGCCAGGTATCGATCGCCACACGCAATGCAGCGAACGTCTCGACCGTCGAGTCCTGTGCGACTCCTTGTTCTTGCCAGTATCCACGGTATTGGCCCCGAATGACCTCCGACGGATCGAGCGGCCGCATAGCTTTGAGGATCTGCGTCTTTTCAGCGCGGATGGCCTCGTGGGCGTTTCCGGACGGCGGTTCACAGGCCAGGATCGCTAGCACCTGCAGGAGATGGTTTTGCACGACGTCGCGAATCGCGCCGGTGCCCTCGTAGAAACGCCCTCGACCGCTGACACCAAAACTCTCGGCCATGGTGATTTGCACGCTATCAACGTAGTTACGGTTCCACATCGGCTCCAGAAATGAGTTAGCGAACCGGAAATAGAGTAGGTTCTGAACTGGTTCCTTGCCCAGGAAGTGATCGATTCGAAAGATGCTCGACTCTGGAAAGTACTCGTGCAGGGTTCTGTTGAGCTTTTGCGCGGAAGCGAGATCATGGCCAAAGGGCTTTTCAACCACGACTCGGGCGTTCGTCGCGCAGCCTGACTTCGCCAAGCTAGCCGCCACGGTTGCGAATAGAACGGGCGGAACAGCGAGATAGTGCAACGGGCGTTGAGCGTTGCCTAACGCCTCGTGCAGACCATCGAAGGTTGACTGTTCACGGTAATCTCCGGCGATGTAGTTGAGTCTTGATGAAAGCGTCTCAAACGCCTTTTCATCCAGGACACCCCGCTCCTGTAAGCCGGCCCGGATACGGCTGCGCAGATCATCCAGGGTTCCAGAGCTCGCGACGCCGATGATTGGAGTATTGAGATGACCGCGTTGAATCATCGCCTGGAGAGCGGCATAGATCTGCTTGTATGCGAGGTCACCGGTGATTCCGAATATGACCAGCGCGTCGGACGGGGCGCTCATTCCTTTAGTCCCGGCTCATGTGCGGCCCCGATTTCCAGGTGGCCACCAAACCCGTGCCGCATCGCTGATAGGAGCTTGTCTGCGAAATCACCTTCACCGCGTGATGTGAATCGCTGGTAGAGCGCTGCGCTGAGTACTGGGGTCGGGATTGCTTCGTCGATGGCTGCGGCAATCGTCCACCGTCCTTCACCAGAATCTGACACGTGGCCCGCGTAATTGGAGAGATCCGGATTCTGCAGGAGCGAGCTTGCTGTGAGATCGAGCAGCCAGGAACGAATGACACTACCGCGTCGCCACACTTCTGCGATATCCGGCAGGTTCATGTTGAATTGGTAGTACTCAGGCTCATCCAACGGTGTGGTTTCCGCGTTCGTTTCACGCGGTCGCAGTCCAATGTTGGCCCCGCGAAGAATGTTCATGCCCTCCGCGTACGCAGCCATCAGGCCGTATTCGATGCCGTTGTGCACCATCTTGACGAAGTGACCCGCGCCGTTCGACCCGCAATGAAGGTAGCCTTGCTCGGCCGTACCTCCAAGCGCCTCGCGGCCGGCCGTTCGGGGTGCAGCCTCGATGCCGGGCGCCAACGTTGAAAAGATAGGGTCGAGATGTCGGACGATCCCGTCCTCACCGCCGATCATCAGGCAGTAGCCTTGTTCGAGCCCCCAGACTCCGCCGCTCGTGCCAACGTCAACGTAGTGGACCCCACTTCGTTTTAGCTCTTTTGCCCGCCGAATGTCGCCGTGGAAATGCGAATTTCCACCGTCGATGACGATATCGCCCGGCTCCAGCATGGGAACCAGCGTTGCCAGCTCCTCATCCACGACGCCAGCGGGCAGCATGAACCACACGATGCGAGGCGGACTGAGGCGCTTCACCAGGTCGGCTAGTGAGCCTGCGACGCTGGCCCCGTCCGCACCTAGCGCCGCGGCCGCCTGGGCATTGAGATCATAAACCACGCATTCATGGCCTGATCTCATGAGTCGACGAACCATGCTGGAGCCCATGCGTCCCAGTCCGAGCATGCCGAGCTGCATTTAACGTTTCCTCCCGAATGCTTGCCGCGCGAAGCTCGTGTCACTCAGTCGCCTGATCCGTTCCGTCCCTGAGCGCACGGTTCCGTCGCTCGGCAGTCGAATCTGGATTAATTTGTACATAGGTTCAATTTGGACAGTTTGGCCCGAGAACGTATTCGCGTCTGAGGTTACCCACTGCCCGTACTCTATTAGATCGCATGCACCGTGAAGGCGGCGGATCCGAAGGGGAGCACCCGAAATTCCACGATGCTGACGGTCCATCGCGTCAATGCGAGATCGGGCGGTCCAGGATCGGTCTTCTGGGACGAGCCCTGGCGTCGCTATCGGGAATGCGTCATCTAAGTACGCTTGTCCGACGTTCGCGATCAAGATCGATCCCTTACCATTGGTGTTGATCGATTCATTCGGGGACGATTGACAGAGGAGATTCGATGCCTGGCTATGCTCGTTCGCTCGTCGTGATCGCTCTGCTCGCCGTCATCCTGCCGCTGACAGCCGTGGTTACCCGCTCGGCGCAGGAGCCAACGACGAGTGTGCTCGGTTGGTACGACCTTCCCAAAGATGATCAGCGGAGTCAAGAGGTCTCTGGACTGACCTGGGATCCGGAGAGCGCCACCCTCTACGGCATTACAGATGATGCTCCCCGGATTGTGCGGTTGAATACGGGCGAAGACTTTCGATCGGTGAGCTTTGGGGAGACAATCACAGTAACGGTGCCGGACCTGTGGGACGGTGAAGCAATTGCCCGGACGAGCACCAGTTTCTTCATCACGAACGAAAACGGGCCGCACATCTACGAGCTTGACCACACCGGTCAGCTTGTCTCCTGGGTGCCGGTTCCCGGTCATTTCAATCGCATCCGTCCGAATCAGTCTCTGGAGTCACTCACGATCGCCGATGACGGCCGATACGTCTTCACGGCCAACGAGCAGGCACTCGACGGAGACGGCCCTCGGGCAACGGTGGAAGCTGGGACGGTCGTGCGAATCGTTCGTTTCGACCGAGCCACACAAGACACGCTGGAATGGGCATATGAGACCGATCCGGTATTCGCATCAGGAGAGGGAGGAGACAACGGTGTTGCCGAGCTTGCGGCGCTTTCCGCTTCAGATCTTCTCGTGCTGGAACGATCATTCGTGCCCAACGTTGGAAACAGTATTCGCATTTACCGAGTGAGCTTAGCGGAGCCAACGAACATCTTCGAGCTTGGCGTGCTTTCCAGCGATACGCCAGTCGTAGCCAAAACGCTGGTTGTCGACCTGGCAACGCTGCCGGACACGGATTTTCCGCCAACGCTCCAGCCCCAGCCGAACCGGGTCCTGGACAACTTTGAAGGGCTCGCGCTCGGTCCGGTCTTGCCCGATGGACGACGGGTGATCTTCCTGATTAGCGACGACAACAAGCGAACAACCCAGATTCCGCGCTTGCTGACGCTGGCCGTGGCCGGGTTGTAGAGCTCACTGCCAGCCATTCGCGGCGTCAAGACAGGCTAGGCTGCCATGTTGCGACTAGGTGAGTCTGAGCCACTTGCTGCCGCTCTGCTGCTTGTCGTTCATCAGGGTGACCTCGCTTCCCTGAATCGACTGCTCGAAGAGCATTCAGAACTTGCTGGGGTCACGATTGTTCGGCCTGGGACGGGGGAGAACCGGGAATTCAGTTACCCGGCTCTATGCGCCGCCACAGGTTGGCCGGGACATTTCCCGAATGTCGGCGAATCGATTCGACTTCTGATTGCGGCCGGGGCAGACGTTCATTCGCACTGCTCGGGTCTACATGAGGAGACGCCACTTCATTGGGCGGCTAGCAGCGACGGTCTCGAGGCTTTGGATGCGCTACTGGACGCGGGCGCTGATATCGACGCCCAGGGCGGCGTTATAGCCGGCGGGACACCATTGGCGGACGCGGTTGCCTTTGGTCAATGGAAGGCGGCCAGGCGCCTCATCGAGCGAGGTGGGAAAACGGAACTGTGGCAAGCGGTGACACTGGGGCTCTTGGGATACCTGAGGAGCACTTCGCCTTCAATGCACCCACTTGCGAGGAGGTCACAGCGGCGTTCTGGTGTGCTTGCCACGGCGGGCGGCAGGCGACCGCTGAGTATCTTCTTGCACGCAGAGCCGACCTCAACTGGGTCGGCTATGACGATCTGACGCCACTGGACGCGGCCGTACGCGCCGGGAATCACGACCTGGTGACATGGTTGCCCTGGCAGGGCACCGCGTCAACTAAGGCTTGAGCCTGATCGGCAGCGCTTGGGTGTTGTTCGATGGTCGTCGCCTCTTCTGGATTCTGGGGACGGAGCGTTTCTGATCCGCTGATGGTTCGTTGCGTTGCGGTTGCAGGAATCGTCTGATCGGCGCATGTGCACCGAGGTACTGCTCCCTCACTCTGGCAGGGACCGCGGTGGAGAGAGCAACGACATCTGCTCCTACTGAGCCAAGTATCATTGGCGGGTTACATTCCCAAGCCTGGAGCTACGTGCAATGATGCCGGACCTCGCGACGGATCGTGCCTACCATGACTGATCCAGCTTCTGTCTCCCCAGGGGCGCTATCGGGCGTCCGCGTTCTCGACATGGCCACGTTCATCGCAGGTCCGTTCTGCGCCGGGCTGCTTGCCGAGTTTGGCGCGGACGTTATCAAGATCGAGCAGCCTGGCGTTGGCGATTCCCTTCGCGAGCTTGGTGAGAAGGTCAACGACCGGGCACTGTTCTGGGCGCTCGAGGATCGCGGTCGGCGTTCGGTGACGTGCAACCTCCGCGTGGCGCGTGGACAGGAGCTGGCGCTGGAGCTCATCAAGCAAAGCGACATCGTGGTGGAAAACTTCCGTCCCGGCACGCTGGAGCGCTGGAACCTCAGCTATGAACGTATGCGCGAAGTCAACCCGGGCGTGGTGCTGGTGCGCGTCTCGGCGTATGGGCAGACGGGCCCCTATTCGGAGCGGCCGGGGTTTGGTCGAATCGCGCAGGCGTTTGGTGGACTTACCTACCTGGCCGGCTTTCCGGATCGTCCGCCAGTGCTGCCTGGATCGGCGACGCTCGCGGACTATGCGGCGGGCTTGTTCTCGGCGCTCTCTGCGCTGGCCGCGAAGCATCATCGCGATCGAACGGGCGAAGGCCAGCAGATCGACATCTCTCTTTACGAGAGCATATTCCGCTTCTGCGACGTGCTTGCTCTAGCGTATGACTCGCTGGGCATCGTACGCGAGCGTGTTGGCACCGCGGCGCACGCGGCACCGCACAACCATTACCCCACGGGCGATGGAAAATGGATCGCCATCGCCTGCACCAACGATCGAATCTTTCGGCGCTTGGCTGCCTGCATGGAGCAGGAATCATGGGGGACCGACCCAGCCTTCGACACGATGGAGAAGCGCTCGGCGAATCGCGTTGAGGTCGATGCCCGCGTGACGGCCTGGACGTCCTCTCTGCCGATGTCGGAGCTACGCGAGCGGCTGGACGCAGCCGAAGTCCCAACGAGCCCGATCTACAGCATCAAGGATGCGTTCGATGACGAGCAGTATCAGGCGCGGGGAACGCTCCAAGTGGTGAATGACCCGGTCATCGGCCCGGTCATGATGCCATCACCCGTGCCGAGACTCTCGCTTACGCCTACTGGCATCCAGCGGCCAGCGCCAGCCGTGGGGGAGCACAACGAGGAGATCTACGGCGAGCTTCTCGGTCTTGGGCCGGCGGAGTTGGAGAAATTGAAATCGGACGGAGTGATCTAGGTGCCCGTTTGACCCAGATTGCCAAGGCTCCTGGCTAAGCTAGTGCAGCGCGGGCGGCGAGAATTTGATCCTTCACCGCGGCCGGCTCCTGAAGGTCGTGCAGAGTCAGGTGCGAGGGATGGTACTCGAGTCGCCCGTTCTCGCCTAATCGCTCCAACGCTGAGCCGCCAAGGAGCAGGACGTTGCCCCATCCTCGGTTGTCCTCCGCCTCGATGCGAGGAAGCTGGCTCAGTGGGATAACACTGAGCGTCGGTGACCAGACTCCGCGGCGAAGGATCAAGCGACGGTTGGTCAGAACGTACTCGGTGTGACTCCACTCACGGGCGGCAACAACCAGTGGACCGTAGATGAGAAGCACGCCTATCACAATAGATGGCAGTGCCCAGAAGAAGACTAGGTTGTGGATGATCGGCTCAACCCCGCCGGCCAATACCACGGACACCGCAAACCAAAAGGCCATGATGACGACCATGCCCATGCCACACGCACTTACCGTCCCATATTTCCGAAGGAATAGCCCGCGGTCAGGCTTGGCCGTCCAAAGGATCGTTTCGCCCGGAAGTAAGAATGGATGGAGGTATTCGGGAGCCTGATGCTGCTGCGTGGCCATTAATGTAATTGTATGTCGAGTGATGGACATTCAGCGTAAAAGAGCGTTCTCCGCGTAGCGTTAAATTCCGAGCTTTACGCGCTCGCGGCTGAAGTGCTCACATCCGACATCGGTGCCCAGGATGGCTCAGCAGGAAGTGTGACCCGGAACGTGCTGCCCTGACCGGGATAACTTTCGACCTGCACTGAGCCGCCATGGGCCGTAACGATCTCTCGAACGATGGCCAGGCCAAGCCCGGTTCCGCCGGTCGATCGTCGGCGCGCGGAATCAACGCGATAGAACCTATCGAAGATGTGTGGGATGTGCTCTGGAGCAATGCCGGGGCCCGTATCGGACACCTCCAGGATGCCCCGACGACCACGCCGCGTCACCGTCACACGCACGGTTGATTCGGGTTCGCCATACTGAGTGGCGTTCTCCACCAGATTCACCACCACTCGCCGAAGCTGCTCGGCGTTGCCCTGGACGACGAGCCCGTCCTGCGCATCCACCTCGAATTCGTTTCCAGGAGCCTGGTCATGGAAGCTCGCAATCGCTGAGCGGACCAGCTCATCCAGGCGAACGGGCTCCTGCGTCTGGCGCTCTTGACCTTCTACTTCAGCCAGAAGGAGTAGGTCGTCGACCAGGCGCCGCATCCGTTGTGCCTCCGCGAGCGTTTCATCGGCTACCTCCTCGCGCGTCGCGGCATCAATGTCCAATCTCAACAGGTCCAAATTGGTGTGGATCACAGTGAGCGGATTGCGGAGCTCGTGCGCAGTATCGGCAAGCAGATTCCGCTGGGTGTCGAGGAGGGCTCGCAGGCGTGCCGTCGTTTGTTGGAGCGCGCGTGCCAGGCGGCTCGCTTCATCATTGCCTGATACCTGAGGTATTGGGCGATCAACATCCCCAGTCGCGGCAATGGCCTCCGCGGCGACTGTGATGTCGGTTAGATCGTGGAGCAACCGGCTCACGCTGAGCCAGGTGAAACCCAGAATGACGGAAAAGATGGCCAGGCTGGAGAGCGTCAGGACAATGTCCGCTCCACGGATCGCCGAGTCCAGAAAGTGAAGCGATTGTCCCACCTGCACAAACACGGTCCCGCTCTCAGTTTGTACGGGGATCACATACACACGTACTCGTTCATTCGAAGCCAGAGGCACCGTGCTGAAAAGCGGTTGATTATTTTCCGCGTGAGTCAGAGCGTCGGGTGGTAAGGGCAGGCTTGCATCGCCCAGATTCGTCGACCGCGCCAGAATGGAACCGTCGGCACCGACGATCTGGACGTACAGACCCGGTGTGGAGAATTCATCTGCCATGCCGCCAGCCCCGACTGGTCGATCCCCGATGCGCGGGGGTTGGCCCACTTCTCCCGAGCCAAGGTCACTTACTACGGCGGCAGCGCGAGCATTCAACAGCTCATCAACTTCGCGTGTCAGCACTGTCTGAAGGAGCAAATGCACCATCAGTCCCAGAATCGCCAGGCCGATTCCAAGCACGGTGGCCATCCGCAGAAGGAGGCGGGTTCGGAGCGACATCAGGTGGACCTCAACTCGGCCGCCACTGGCGGAGGGAAGTCATTCTTCGCGGAGTGCGTAGCCCACGCCGCGAACCGTCTGGAGCAGGCGAGTCTCGTCACTCTGCTCCAACTTGTCGCGCAGATTGCTCACATTCACATCGATAACCTTAGATCCGCCGAGGAAATCAGATCCCCAGACGGCTTGAAAGATCATCTGCCGAGTAAGCACGCGGTTTGGGTTGCGAAGAAAGAACTCCAGGAGCTCAAACTCGCGCGCAGTGAGATCCAGGCGTTTGCCGGCTCGTCGGGCCTCTCGCGATGCTGGATTAAGCTCGATGTCGCCGTACCGTAGTACCTCGCTGGGGTGCGGACGCGCTCGGCGCAGCAGCGCGCGGATCCGATGAAGGAGCTCAGGGAACGCGAAAGGTTTAACCAGATAGTCATCGGCGCCACTCTCAAAGCCAGCAACCTTGTCTTCGAGCGATCCACGCGCAGTCAACATGAGGATTGGAGAATCGATCCCGCGACGAATGCGCCGCGCCACCTCTAGCCCATCCATTCCCGGTAGCATGAGATCCAGCACGATAAGATCTGGCTCACGCTCAGCGGCGATATCGAAGGCGCTCGGCCCGTCGGATGCTACCGCGACGTCGAAGCCTTCAAAGCTGAGACGCCGACTCAGCGCGGACGCGACGGCAGGGTCGTCTTCGACGATCAGGATGCGGGGGTCGGGCATATCGACGTATCACGCGGGGCCGCACGTTCAATGGTAAAGAGGCCTTTACGAAACTCTAAATCCTGCGTTACCGGCGAGCCCATCCTTGCCAATTATCATACGGGCACGGGGCCAGAAGGCCCGGATTGAATCACCTTTCGGAGGTGAATGAAGTACATGGGATTCAACGGATTGAAAACAGCAGCCCTGCTGGCAGTGCTCACGGCATTGCTCGTGTTGATTGGTGGGGTGCTCGGCGGACAGAGCGGCATGGTCATCGCCTTCGGCTTTGCCATCGTCATGAATATGGGCTCGTACTGGTTCTCGGACAAGATTGCGCTCAAAATGGCGGGTGCGCACGAGGTCACTGAGGAAGAGGCACCCCAGCTTTACTCGCTGATTCGTGAACTGACGGCATATGCCCGATTGCCAATGCCCCGTGTTGCCATGATGGAGGAGCTTGCGCCCAACGCGTTTGCCACGGGGCGGGATCCAAACCACGCGGTGGTGGCCGTCACTACGGGCATCATGCAGATTCTGGATCGGCGGGAGCTGGCCGGGGTGCTGGCGCACGAGCTTGGCCATGTGAAGAATCGCGACATCCTTATTAGTTCCGTGGCCGCTACCGTGGCGGGCGCGATCACGATGTTGGCGAACATGGCGCAGTGGGCAATGATTTTCGGCGGCTTCCGCGGTAACAATGATGATGACGATGGTGGCGGAATTGGCGGCCTCGTGAGCGGCCTGGTGATGATCATTGTGGCACCCATCGCAGCGATGCTGATCCAGATGGCCATCTCGCGAGCACGCGAGTTCGGTGCCGATGAGGCTGGTGCGCGGATCCACGGAGATCCTCTCGCTCTTGCGTCGGCTCTGGAGAAGCTAGAAGCGGCGTCGGGTCGTGTTCCACTCCCTGTCAGCCCAGCCGCTTCGCATATGTTCATCGTCAAGCCTAATACGGGGTGGTCGATGCAGAATTTGTTCAGCACGCACCCGCCCATTCCGGAGCGCGTGGCGCGACTGCGCCGAATGGCTGGTCTCCCCAGCTAATCTGAACACCTCCTCTCCTTCGCAAACGGGCTGCCTTCCGCCAAGGCAGCCCGTTTTCTATGTCCGGTATTTCTTGGCTCAGGATGCGTGGGCTGGCACCAGCGGCCAAGTCGTTCGTCGTGCGGAATCTATTCGGTCGTCCTCCGTGACATTCCAGTCCGTAACTCTGACCGGGCTCCTAACCGCGACGGCCGCTGCTCTGCAGGCCAGGCACGACCCTCGTAAGGTGAAGCCCTCGCCCCATTCCATCTCCATTGCTACGACGGCTCTTGAGGAGGTGGTGAGACATGGCTGATCTGCCGCGATTGGGATTCATTGGACTGGGACGGATGGGAGGGCCGATGTGCGATCGGCTTCTCGATGCCGGTTACAGCATCACGGTCTACGATCTTCGCGCCGAGTCAACGGAAGGCCCGATCGCGAAGGGCGCGAATGATGTCAGCAGCCCGGCGGAGCTCACAGTCGCGTCTGACGTCGTCATAACCATCGTGCCCGACCCGCTGGCTGTCGAGGCAATCATGAACGGTGAAGTTGGTGTGCTCAGCGCGCTGGGCGCCGGGCAAGTCCTTCTCGAGATGACTACGTCGGCACCGCTGCTCACGCGTCGGATCGCGGCTGATGTCGCGGATCCTGGTGCGCGGATGCTCGATGCTCCAGTGAGCGGTGGGGTCCGCGGTGCGGAGTCGGGCAAGCTGGTGGTGATGGTTGGTGGTGACGTGGACCTGCTCGAAGAATGCCGCCCGATCTTCGAGCACATTGGCAGCTACATTGTTCACGCGGGTCCCAATTCGGGCGACGGGCATACAGCGAAGCTCATGAATAATCTGCTCTCGGCGACCGGGCTTCTGGCCTCGGCCGAAGTCTTCGCTCTCGGCATGCGTGCCGGTCTGGATCCAGAGCGTTTGACCGACATCATCAACCACTCGACGGGAAAGACCTACTCCACAGAAGTCAAGTTTCCTCGCAATATCTTCACCGGAACGTATAACGCCGGATTCACGGTGGCACAGTACCTGAAGGACGTGAATCTGGCCCAGGACCTCGCCGACGCGCTGCGCGCGCCGATCCCTATGGGTGCGCTTGCAAAACAGATCTGGCTGTCTATCATCAGTCGCGAGGGGTCCGATCTCGATCACACCGCCGCGGTGCGCTCAGTCGCCCGTCTAGCGGGTGTGGACGACGAGTCGTTGACTCCCAACAAGAGCTAAGTCTCGCGGCGGTTACATCGTGGCCACCCAGCTTCCGAGTCGCTTCTCGTAAGCGCGGTTGCTCCGCCAAGATTGCGGCTTCGAAAGCACCCCAAGCTCGGAGGCTGGTTGATAGATGTGGTCGCGTTCCGGGTTGCTCGCGAGAAGCACCGCACGCTCACGGAATACAGTTCTGGTTGGCACTCCGGCGAATTGTGGCACTTCAATAGATTTGCCCTAGGACTCAATTCGGCTCGGCCATCGCCGGTCGGGTTATGGTTAACAAATGACTCGTCCCCTCGAGCGATTTCACCCGTCCGTACAGGAGTGGTTTAGAGAGTCGTTCAGCGAGCCCACGCGGGCGCAGGAGCTTGGCTGGCCGGAGATTCAGGCCGGTAACTCTTCGCTGATCTTCGCCCCAACTGGATCGGGCAAGACGCTCGCGGCGTTCATGACGGCCATTGATCGGCTTATCTTTACACCTGAGCCTGCGAAGTCGCAGCGTTGTCGGGTGCTGTACGTGTCGCCGCTTAGAGCGCTCGCGGTGGATGTTGAGCGAAATCTGCGTGCGCCACTGATCGGCATCACCCGCGTTGCCGATCGCACTGCAGCTCCGTACCGTCGACTGGATGTCGCTATCCGAACGGGTGACACCGCCTCTGTGGATCGAGCACGAATCGCGCGAACACCACCCGACATGCTCATTACCACGCCTGAGTCACTCTTCCTTATGCTCACGTCGAATGCGCGCTCGGTACTCGCATCGGTGGAAGTGGTCATCGTCGATGAGATTCACGTTTTGGTTGGAACCAAACGCGGCGCGCACCTGGCGTTGACATTAGAGCGACTGGAGGAGCTTGGCTCAAAGCCGATCCAACGCCTCGGTCTTTCCGCCACACAGCGGCCCCTCGAAGAGGTTGCACGATACCTTGGCGGCGGTGACGGCTCCGATCCGTGGCGCGCACGACCAGTCAGCATCGTGGACGCTGGGGCACGAAAGTCGTTCGACCTTCGAGTGGAGGTGCCCGTTCAGGATATGGCCCGGCTCGGCGAGCCATTGAGTTTTGACGATGAAGAGTTCCCCGAGGGGCCCGCCGCGGCCGTGCGTCGACGGTCCATCTGGCCGGCGATTCATCCTCGACTGCTGGAGCTGATTCAGCAGCATCGTTCCACTATCGTCTTCGCCAACAGCCGCCGCCTCTCTGAGCGGCTTGCCGGGGCACTGAACGAGCTTGCTGAGGAGGAGCTCGTTCGCGCGCATCATGGATCGATCGCGCGCGAACAGCGGCTGGAAATCGAAGATGGACTGAAGGCCGGCCGATTACCGGCCATCATTGCGACCTCGTCCCTAGAGCTCGGAATCGACATGGGCGCGGTGGACCTGGTGGTGCAGATCGAGACCCCGCCCTCGGTTGCGAGCGGTATGCAGCGCATTGGCCGCGCCAGCCATCAGGTGGAGGCCACGTCTCGCGGTGTCATTTTCCCCAAATACCGAGGCGACCTGCTGGCCACGGCTGCGATCACGCGGTCCATGATGGATGGAGCCGTGGAGCCGGTCCACGTACCTGCGAACCCGTTGGATGTGCTGGCGCAGCAGATCGTAGCGATCTGCGCGATGGACGAGCGCCCCGTGGAGGAAGTCTTCGACCTGGTGCGCCGTACTGCATCATTCAGCACATTGCCGCGGTCGCAATTCGAAGGCGTGCTCGACATGCTCTCCGGTCGGTATCCGTCCGATGACTTTGCTGAACTGCGACCTCGCCTGGTCTGGGACCGAGTGCTGAATCGTGTACGCGCTCGCGACGGGGCGAAGAGGTTGGTCATCGCCAACGCCGGGACGATTCCCGATCGTGGGCTCTACGGTGTATTCCTCGCGGGTGCTGAAGGAACGGGCGGCCATCGTGTCGGCGAGCTCGACGAAGAAATGGTTTTTGAAACCCATCCCGGCGACGTCTTCATTCTGGGGGCCTCGAGCTGGCGTGTCGTTGACATCACTCGTGACCGCGTACTGGTAGAGCCCGCTCCTGGTGAGCCGGGCCGCATGCCCTTCTGGAAGGGTGACCAGGTTCCGCGCCCCATCCAGCTTGGTGAGAGTATCGCGCGGCTTACAGCTGAGGTTGGAGCTGCCCCGCCGGATGTGGCGCTAAAGAGGCTTGTGACGGACCACGCTCTCGATCCCAACGCCGCCGAGAATTTGCTCGCGTACATCGCCGATCAACGTGCATGGGCCGGATATGCGCCCGATCATCAGACCATTGTGGTTGAACGCATGCGCGACGAGCTGGGTGACTGGCGCGTCTGCATCCTGTCCCCATGGGGCGGACGTGTCAATGCGCCCTGGGCCATGGCGATCCAGGCGCGGTTGCGCACGAGTGAGCAGGTGGAGGTCTCGACAGTTTGGAGCGATGACGGAATCGTGGTCAGACTTCCCGATCGTGAGAACCCACCCGATGGGATGAGTCTGCTCCCCGATCCGGATGAGATCGAACAGCTCGTCGTGCGGGAGCTCGGCGGCACGGCACTCTTTGCCGGCCGATTCAGGGAGGCGGCCGGACGGGCATTGTTGCTCCCGCGCCGTCGCCCAGGTCAGCGCTCTCCGTTATGGATGCAGCGCAAGCGGTCGGCTGACCTCTTGAATGTGGCCGCTCGATATGGGTCGTTTCCGATGATTCTGGAGACGTTCAGAGAGTGCTTGCAGGACGTGTTCGACGTGCCTGCTTTCATTGACCTGGTGCGGAAGATAGAACGTCGAGAGATCCGGATTGTCACGGTTGACTCCGAAGGACCATCGCCGTTCAGCTCCGCTCTGCTCTTCAACTACGCCGCGAATTACCTCTACGATGGAGACGCGCCCCTTGCCGAGCGGCGGGCTCAGGCGCTCACGATTGACTTTGCGCAGCTCCGCGAGCTGCTGGGGGAGGCCCAGCTTCGTGATCTGCTGGATCCCGAGGCGGTAGCGGAAGTTGAGCTCGGTCTCCAGTCGCTCGTTGGCTCGCGCCG
Organism: uncultured Chloroflexia bacterium; assembly: GCA_963765765.1. Taxonomy (GTDB): domain Bacteria; phylum Chloroflexota; class UBA6077; order UBA6077; family JACCZL01; genus CAVXYC01. The sequence continues at coordinate 239,417 of CAVXYC010000015.1, forward strand.
AGCGCGGTCACTCGATGGGCTGCACGACCTGCTACTGCGTCTGGGCGACCTCTCTCGGGATGAGATTCTCGCGCGAACCGACCCGGAGCTCGATGCCGGCGATCGTCTGGACGACTGGCTGGAGCAGTTGAAGGGTGAGCGCCGAGCTCTCTGCATCACGATTGGCGGCGATGAGCGCTTCGTGGCCGCGGAAGACGCAGCGCGATACCGAGATGCGCTCGGAGTAGCACTGCCTCTTGGCCTCCCCCAGGCATTCCTTACGTCTTCGGAGCGCCCCCTCCTGGATCTGGTCGCGCGGTATGCCCGCACGCACGGTCCTTTTCAGACGATCGATGTAGCAAACCGGTTTCGTATGGGGGAGGCGACGGTAGTCATGGCGTTGACCATGCTTCGCGAAAGCGGACGCCTCCTGGACGGCGAGTTTCGACCCGGGCAATCGGGTCAGGAATGGTGTGATCCCGAGGTGCTGGGCTCCCTCCGGCGCCGCTCACTTGCGAGGCTGCGCAAGCAGATCGAGCCCGCTTCGCCGGGGGCCTACGCCCGCCTTATTCTCGACTGGCAGGGCGTCACCACCAAAGGTCCCGGACCTGTTGGTGCTGATGCGCTCCTTGATGTCGTGGAACAGCTTCAAGGAGCGGTGCTTCCGGCTTCTGTGCTCGAGTCGGAGATTCTTCCGGCGCGGTTGCCGCGATACCAGAGGCGCGACCTCGATGAGCTGTGCGCGGCGGGTGAAGTGATCTGGGTGGGGCGTGGTGCGCTGGGTGAGCGCGATGGGCGAGTGTCCTTGTACCTGCCAGGAACCTTAGGCCTTCTTTCACCGGCGGACATCGAGCCGCTGGAGGGAGAGCAATTTGATCGAGTGCGCGGCTTCCTTGGTCAGTATGGCGCCAGCTTTTACCATGATCTGGATCACACCCTGGATGGATTCGTGGGCAGAGAACTGTTGGACACGCTCTGGGCGCTCATTTGGAACGGGGAGATCGTGAATGACTCGCCTTCCGCGTTGCGCGCCTACCTCACACCACCGCGCCCCCAGACGGGAAGACGAAATCGGCGGCCGCTGGCGTTCAGGTCCCGCCGTCTCGCGCCGCCGAGCTCGGTGGGGCGTTGGAGTCTTCGTCCGTTGGCAAGGAACGGAGCTACGGTGACAGCGACCGAGCGGGTCGCAGGGCTGGTGGAGCAGCTTCTGGATCGATACGGGATCCTGACGCGATCGGCCGTTGTCGCTGAAGCGATTCAGGGAGGATTTACTTCCGTTTACTCGGTATTGCGCGCGATGGAGGAAGCCGGCAAGTTGCGGCGCGGGTATTTCATCGAGGGACTTGGCGGATCTCAATTCGCTCAGCCGCCCGCACTCGATCGTCTTCGATCTCTGCGCGAGGGGGCTACCGAGCGAGTTGATCTGCGCGCCCTCGTGCTGGCGGCTTCTGACCCCGCAAACCCGTATGGTGGTGTGCTGCCATGGCCCAAATCGTCGGAGGCGCGTACGCCCTTCAGCCGGGCCGCGGGTGCATACGTGGTTCTATTTGACGGAGAGCTGGTCGGATATATAGGTCGCGGCGAACGCACGATATTGACTGTGCTTCCCGACTATGAGCCAGGGCGATCCGAAATGCTGCGCGCCATTGGCGCAGGTCTTGCCGCCTGGGCGACTGCGCGAGGGCAGTATCAACCCGGATGGCAAACCGTCGACGGGGTGTCAATCATGCAAAGCGCTCTCGGCGCCTACCTGCGCGAGGCAGGGTTTGTCCCGTCTGGCCCCGGCCTTCGCCTCGCGATCCGGCCGCGCGCCTGCGGCTGTGGGGGAACATGCCTGAGGGGGACACGATCTGGCGCACCGCCGCCACCTTGCGTCCAGCTCTGCTTGGACAGCCGATCACCGCGTTCAAGTCATCGCTACGTCAGGTTTCAGACGCCGCGGAAACCCTGAGTGTCATCGGGAGTGTGCTGGAGTCTATTGATACCATGGGAAAGCATCTGTTGATGCGCTTCTCATCCGGTGCAACCCTTCGCACTCACATGCAAATGACGGGAAGCTGGCACCTCTATCGACTGGGAAGTCGCTGGCAGAAACCCTCGCGCCTTGCCGTGGTGGTCATAGAGGTCCCGCGAGCGGTGGCCGTTTGTTTCAGCGCGCCGATTGTGGAGCTCCGTGCCACGGCAAATCCCAACTGCCTGGACGGCGTGCGGCACCTGGGCCCGGATGTGCTGGATCCGTCTTTTGATCTGGAACAGGCGCTGGGCCGATTACGAGATCGTGAGAACGAAGAGATCGCGGTGGCGCTGCTCGACCAATCGGCGCTTGCCGGCATCGGCAACATATATAAGTCCGAAGTTCTCTTTCTCTCCGGCGTGTCGCCGTTCACGCATGTTCGCGATCTCGATGACGTTGCGCTAAAGCGCATCGTCGAGACAGCGGTTCGCCAGATGCGTCGCAATTTGACTACGGACTTGCGTCGAACGACCAGTTCGGACGCGCCTCGCCGTCATTGGGTGTACGGCCGCACCGGCCGATCGTGCCAGCGCTGCGGGACCACGATTCAGCGACGACTCCAGGGGCTTCAGGCCCGAGCGACGTTCTGGTGCGCGACGTGCCAGCCGGCTTTAGCGCCTGCACAGACTCCTTAGCGCCCTCCCGCGAGAGCGCCCTCCCGCGAGCTCTCGGGGCTACGAGGTTGAATGCAGTTTGCGCCGTCGCTAACTTTAGAGCCATCGCCGAACGCGCCGTTTATAGTCCTCGTACTCAGAGCCGTAGGCGTCTTGCAGTGCGGCTTCCTCGAATGCGATCTGACCACGTGAGAGTATTATTGCGAACACTAACGGACTGAGCAGCGTCGGAATCGAGCCGCGAATCAAGCCAGTGCCGAGCAGGATGAGCATGCTCCCCGCGTACATCGGATTTCGCGATAGGGCGTAGGGACCATCAGAAACGAATCCCGATGGCTGATGCCAGGGGCTGGGACTCACATCACGTTTCTTGAAATGCAGGAATCCCCAAACGCTCATACCAATGCCCGCCGCGATTGCCCCAACGCCGATAGGCCTGATCCAGCGAGGCAGAATCCGTTTTGGACCAAAAACGCGATCCAGAACATAGGCGGCAAGGCCCGTAAGCCCGGCGATTGCCGGGGGCGGCATGACGGGCGCGGCTGGATCGCGACTACTGAAGGAATGCGCATGGGACATATGGATGGCTTCTTTCAACGGTCGGTCTATCCATTCAGACGCTGACGAAGGTGACGGATTGCGATCGTGGGGCCCTGTCTTCAGCCGAACGATCAACTAGGCAAGTAGCAATGGAACGCTCGATTCGGGGATTGTATGATTCATCCCAATCTATCTCATGTCTGATCAACTCCCAGAGTCCCCCAGGGTCGCGGTCACACACTGGCAGTCTCGTTGGGGATACTCTGTGACAACCTCCCTCTATTCAATTGAGGGTCAGCGAGTCATTGTTCTCCAACACGGTAGTGTCTCGCCAGATGGCGCGCCGCTCGTACGGATTCATAGCGCCTGCATTACCAGCGAGTCACTCGGCTCCCTGCGATGTGACTGTGAGCAACAGCTCGATTCGTCAATGGAGCTCATTGGTCTCGAAGGGGCAGGGCTCCTCCTTTATTTTCCGGATCACGAGGGACGGGGGATTGGCCTGGAAGACAAGCTGCTGGCTTACGCACTTCAAGATGAAGGCCACGATACCACGTCGGCAAATCTGGCACTGGGTCATCCCGCTGATGCTCGCAATTATGCGCCGGCATCGCGAATTCTCACACTGCTTGGCGTCACCAGGGTCCGACTGCTCACCAACAATCCGATGAAGATCGACACGCTCATTGAAGCCGGGCTTTCTGTTGAGCGATTGCCACTGTGGGTTGATGCATCACCGGAGGCAGAGAGCTACCTGCGCCATAAGCGTGCGGCGATGGCACATCTGGACTAGGGTTACGGATTGCGGGCGATTCACATCCCGGGGCGCGGTATGCTCCATCGCGCTCCCATCACCCATGTTGCGTTCTCGAGACTCAGTGGTGAGCTAGCGACGAGCTCCTACGATGGGACAACGGTTGTGTGGCGGGCGTCGGCGGACGGCGAGCTGAAGCTTAGAGCTCGATTGAAACATCGTCGCCTGGTGTAGTGACGAAATCCCAACTATCCAGGTGCTCCCCATCGCATGGCAGGGTCTTTTCGTTGTTCGATTGTGACGATGGGGCCACGAAGGAAGGAGAGTCGAGCGGCGTAGGCTGGGGATCTCCCCTCTAGCGAGGTGGGGAATTCTCCGGGAGGGGACGCATGGACGCGGCCATTCCATCGTTACTCGAAGCCTTGGCCCCGGTGCCGGATTCACGCCATCGCCGCGGCTGCCGGTACTCCGTGGCGACGATCTTGACGTTCGCCGTGTGCGCCATGGTGTCGGGGGCCCGCAGCTTGTATGCGATCGCCCAGTGGGGGCGGGATCAGGGCTCGGCCGAGATCCGCGGGGCGTTCGGCATCACCCGGGCCACCACCCCGAGCGTGGCGACGGTGTTTCGGGTCTTTCGCGATCTCGACCGCGACGCCTTCGAACGGGTGCTGGCCGAGTGGGCCCGCGTCCAGGGGGCCGTTTCCACGGGGGCGGTGGCGCTGGACGGCAAGCACCTCCGCGGGATCCACGGCGAACAGATTCCGGGCGTGTATCTGGTGGCCGCCTTCGCGCATCGGGATGGGCAGGTGCTGGGCCAAAAAGGGGGACGCTGAAGGAGCACGAGCTCCGCCTGGCGGAGGCGCTGCTGGCCGATCTCGACCTCCACGGCGTCACGGTCACCGGTGACGCCCAATTTTGCCAGCGCGCCCTGAGTCATCAGGTGGTCGCGGCGGGCGGCGCGTATTTCTGGGCGGTCAAAGACAACCAGCACCGGCTCTGGAAGCGTTGGTGGCGCTGTTTACCCTGGAGCCCCCACCCGGTGTGATGTTCGCTCGGGCGGTGCAGCGCGGCCTGCACGGCGATCGGCAGGAAGAGCGCACGCTGCGGACCTCGACGCTCCTGAACGACTACCTCGATTGGCCGCATGTGGCTCAGGTCTGCACCATTGAACGGGTCGTCACGCGGCACGGGCGGACCACCCGGGAAGCCGGGTATGCGCTAACGAGTCTCCACCCGGATCAGGCCGACGCCACCAGCCTGGCCGCCCTTTGGCGGGGCCATTGGGGCATCGAGAATCTGTTTGCATTGGGTGCGCGACGTCACCTTCGATGAAGATCGCAGCCAGATTCGCACGGGCCATGCGCCCCAGGTCGTGGCCGCCCTGCGCAATACCGCCATCGGGATCCTGCGCCGCGCCGGCCATACCAACATCGCGGCGGCACTGCGCACCTATGCCGCCAGGCTGCTCGCCATATTGGCGCTCACCGGACTCACGTGACAATGAAAAGACCCTGCATCGCATGGGATCAAGCTTGACCATGAACGTCAAGAATCCTATAGTAGAATCACAAAACAATAACTGATGTCCTTCAGGGCAGGGTGAGTTTGCGAAAGCAATCAATTCCCGACCGGCGGTAACGCTTACATCGCGTGAGCGGAGCCCGCGAGCCTTCAACATACGTTGTTGGCAGATCCGGTTTAATTCCGGAGCCGACGGTACAGTCCGGATGGGAGAAGGCACATGGTCCGCTCTGGCAACAGGCCGCCTTGTGTCTGGTTGCCTTTTTTGTTGGGGCGGAGGCCACGTGGATTACATGGCCCGGGCGATTATGCTCGCCATGCGCGCAAAGGGAATTTGTAAGCCGAACCCTGCTGTCGGCGCTGTTGTCGTGCGCGACGGTCAGATCGTTGGCCAGGGGTTCACTCAGCCAGCCGGCCATGCGCACGCCGAGATTGGCGCGCTCAGGGAAGCTGGAGACCTGGCTCGAGACGCGGCGCTGTACGTCACGCTGGAGCCCTGCTCCCATCACGGTCGCACTGGTCCTTGCACCGACGCCATCGTCGCGGCCGGCGTTGGCGAAGTCCACGCGGCGATGATCGACCCTAGCCCGTGGGTCAACGGCCGTGGACTCGGCATACTCAAAGCGGCGGGAATCCAGGTCACCGTTGGCGAAGGTGCTGGAGCGGCCAGGGAGCTCAACCAAGGCTATTTCACCTGGGTCGAGCGCGGGCGTCCCCTCGTCACTGGAATTTACGACGGTCCTTCGGAGCGGGCACATGCGCTCGCTGAGGATCGGCACCTGCAGGTCATCGTTGCCGACACGCTTGAGTTGCTCAGTGATGAAGCAGATCGCCTGGTTCTGGATCGATCCGAGTCAGTAGCCGACACGACGAGCTGGGTGCGCGCACTCGAGTCGCTGGCGGGTCAGAATATCCAGCACGTTATCGTGGACACCGGGGCTGACACGCTCGAAGCGCTCATGAATCAGGGACTTGTAGACCGTATTGTGCTGCTTCCGCGCCTGAGTGCCGAAGACTCGTATGACGAGCCAGGAGAGGTTCTGGCGGCAATCACATTGAACGGCTTGGTGGCATGTTCAGCGGCATCGTAGAGACCACGGGCTGCCTGCGTGACATTCGTGAGGACGTCGCCGGAGTGACATTTGTCATTGAAGCCCCGTCAATCCTGGATGATTTAAATCTGGGTGACAGCGTAAGTGTTGATGGGGTGTGTCTGACTGCCACCGAGCTGACCGTTGACCGATTCGCGGTGGGCGTTTCACCGGAGACATTACGCCGCAGCAATCTGGGTGACCGGCGCGTCGGCGATGCTCTCAATCTTGAGCGAGCGGTACTGGTGGGTGCCCGGATCGGCGGTCATTACGTCCAGGGACACGTGGATCAAATTGGGATGATTCGTGAACGCACAAATGACGGTCCGGCGCTCAACCTCGTTATCTCCGTGGACCCGATTCTGCTTCCCTACATCGTTGAAAAAGGATTCATTGCCATCGATGGCATCAGTTTGACGGTTACTGCCCGCGGATCGGACTGGTTCTCGATCATGCTTATTCCGTTCACGCAGCAGGCGGTCACACTCGCATCTAAGCCGGTTGGCGCGAGCGTCAACCTTGAGGTTGACGTAATGGCGAAATACGTTGAAAGCCTGTTGGAGGGACGATTTGACCGAAAAAACTAACGGCACACGACCAGCGTCAGAACTGGAGTCCCCCCTGGCTACTATCGAGCAGGCCATCGAGGATTTCCAGGCCGGGAAATTTGTGATTATCGTGGACGACGAGGATCGCGAAAACGAGGGCGATCTCGCGATCGCTGCCGAGTTCTGCACGTCTGATGCGATCAACTTTATGGCGCGCCACGGCTGCGGGCTTATCTGTATGCCTATCGTCGGTGAGCGGCTGGATGCACTCCAGATTCCTCTCATGGTTTCGTCCGAGGGTCCGAACAAATCAACCGCCTTCACCGTGACCGTCGATGCGCGCAAGGGCATCACCACTGGAATCTCCGCTGATGATCGAGCTGTCACGGTCCAGGCGCTGATTGATCCTCAGGCAACACCGGATGACTTTCTGCGTCCAGGACACATGTTTCCGCTTCGGTACACGGAGGGAGGCGTGCTACGCCGCACGGGGCACACCGAGGCATCTGTAGATCTCGCCAAGTTAGCAGGACTCTATCCAGCCGCGGTCATCTGCGAAGTGATGAACGAAAACGGTAGCATGGCGCGGTTTCCACACCTGGCCGAGTTCGCTCGTCAGCACGCGATCACGATGGTCAACGTGGCCCAGCTCGTGGAGTATCGGCGACGCACTGAAGCTCAGGTTGAGCGCGTCGCCGATGCGGAGCTCCCAACTGAGTTTGGTGATTTCCGTTGCGTCGCATACCGCTCGATCGACAGCGGTGACGAGCACATCGCGCTCATTAAGGGTGACCCTTCAAAGGAGGACGCTCCCCTGGTGCGCATTCACTCCGAATGCCTCACAGGCGATGTGTTCCGTTCTAAGCGATGTGATTGCGGAGACCAGCTCCATGCGGCCATGCAGATGATCAACGACGCAGGCTCCGGGGTGGTGGTGTACCTAAGAGCGCACGAAGGTCGGGGAATCGGACTGGTCAACAAGATTCGGGCCTACAAGCTCCAGGAATCGGGCATGGATACCGTCGAGGCCAATCTTCATCTCGGATTTCCCGCGGACGCACGCGATTTCGGCATTGGGGCGTCAATTCTTGCCGATCTGGGCGTTCGTCGAGCGCGCCTTTTGACCAACAATCCCAAGAAGCGCAATTCGGTTGAAGGCCCCAGCCTTGAAATCGTGGAGCGCGTGTCGCTTATCACTGCACGCAATGGCCACAATGAGCGATATCTCCGTAGTAAGCAGGAGAAGCTCGGCCATCTTCTCGAGGTCTGAAGCATGGGCCGCGTGTTTGAAGGGGATCTCGTCGCTCGGAGCGGACGCTTCGGCATTGTTGTAGCGCGCTTCAATGAAGCAATCACGACGGCACTTCTAGACGGAGCGCGCGCTGGACTGGTTCGGCACGGTGTGTCCGAAGAATCAATCGACGTTGCCTGGGTCCCGGGCTCGCTCGAGATTCCACTCGCGGCCTCACGACTCGCGCTGCGAGGAGACTACGCCGCTGTGATCTGCCTTGGCGCAATCATACGTGGTGAGACTGCGCATTTTGACTACGTCGCCGCGGGCGCCGCTCAGGGAATCAATCGTGTTGCGCTTGATACAGGTGTACCCATGATCTTCGGTGTCCTGACGACGGACACGGTGGAGCAGGCCTCTGCTCGAGCCGGTGGAAGCTGGGCAACAAAGGCTACGAGGCTGCTGAGACCGCACTGGAGATGTGCAACTTGCTTCGCTCCCTGGCGCCGCAGCCCGTCCAGGCCTGATTCGGACAGCGGTAAGCTAACTTAGGTCTTGTCCGGCCACGTCCTCGGCATGACAGTGATGACCTGATACCAGCTATGTTGATGGATCCGAGGGTGAGCACGGGGATGCATAGCGGATTCTCACCCCTGCTCCACCCTTTCTCCAAGCCGACGTTCCGACCCTGACGCAATTCTGGCGATGTTGTCTCGATGGCTCACGATGATGAATGCCGCCGCCGCGGCCCCGTAGAGTAGATACGGCGTCGGCTCGATACCGGTCAGCGCGAGGATGCACAACACAACGCCGCCGGTCGCTGCGCCAACAATGGACCCCAGCGAGACATAACGGGTCAGCAGAATCATTACGGCGCCTATGGCAACGGCAATCGCGGCTGCCGCGGGGGAAATGATAGCCAGGGCTCCAAGTGCAGGGGTGACCCCGCGTCCACCTCGGAAGCCGATGAAGATTGAGTAGCTGTGGCCGACGATCGCCGCGATGGCAGCCAGCGATGCCGCCAGGGGATCCCCGTTAGTCAGAACCCCGGACACCAGAACGGCGATGATTCCCTTGAGCGCGTCGCCGATAAAAACTATCGCCGCGGCTCCTGGCCCCAGCGTGCGAAGTACGTTGGTGGCACCGGTTCTCTGACTGCCGACTCGCGTGATGTCCACGTTTTTGTACACTCGCGCAACGACGAGGCCGGTGGGGAATGGAGCCGAGCAGGTACCCAATCACGGCCGACACAATTACGAGGACAATGGACATGGTCAACGCTCCACGAGCGGGCGCATTATAACGCAGTGATCCATTGAGGGAGCTTCTGGTTCATGGCAAGAGTCGCGGTCATCAATGCCGGCGGCTGGGGGACGGCGCTGGCAATCTCGTTGGCCACCAGCGGGCACGACACGCGACTCTGGGCGCGCCGTGAAGGGCAGGCACTGGACCTCCGAGCTCACCGCCAGAATCGTGCCTACCTTCCAGGCGTTGCTATTCCGGATTCTGTCACGATCACGTCCGGGCTCGAGCAGGCGCTCGATCGTGCCGACCTTGTGCTCGTCGTGCCAGTGTCTCGATTTTTGCCTGATTTAGCGACACAGCTAGCGCCGCTCATTCGCCCCGGCACGCCGGTCATACACGGCACCAAGGGGTTGGACGCCAGCACGCTCCAGCGTCCGTCTGAGATCATGACGCAATCGCTCCAGGGCGCTTGTCCGGTTGGCATGCTCTCAGGACCCACGCATGCCGAAGAGGTTGGTCGAGGCATCCCTACCGCGGCCGTGGTGGCATGCGAGGACCCGGAGGTCGCGGCGGTGGGCCAGGCGATCCTCAATAGCGATCGGTTCCGTGTTTACACCAACACCGATCTTCTAGGCGTGGAGATGTGCGCGGCGCTCAAGAATGTCTACGCCATCGCTGCCGGTGGCATTGATGGCCTGGGATATGGCGACAACGCTAAGGCGGCGCTGATAACGCGATGCATCGCTGAGCTGAACCGTCTCGTTGTTGCTATGGGCGGTAAGGCTAGTACCGTGGCGGGTTTGGCTGGCCTGGGCGATCTGGTGGCCACGTGCACCAGCCGTCACAGTCGAAATCGCCGTGCCGGTGAACAGCTTGGCCATGGCGTAAGCATGCAAGAGATTCTGATGACGACAGACCAGGCGGTTGAAGGCGTGTTTGCCGCCCGCGCTGTGAAGTTACTCACCGAACGGCTAGGCGTGGAGATGCCGGTGGCTAAAGAGGTGCACGCGGTCCTCTATCTAGGGAAGTCACCACGTGAGGTTATCAATCAGCTTATGGCGCGAGCAGCCACTCAGGAGTAACCTGCTCCCTGCTAGAGACCCTCAGTCGTGGGTGAAGATCTTACGTACGAGACTCAGTCCGTCGCGGCGGATGCTCTCGATAACCTCAGGTGACGGACGTCGCCCCTCACGATAGTAATAGTGGGCCATCTGGCCCACGACGTACGTGCCAACGTACGCCACAAACGTCTTGGGAACGGCACTGAGCGCACCTGGCAGTAGCGTGACCAGAGTCCGAGCGGCGGTGCGCCAGAGAAACGCTCCGCCCACGACGGGAGCGATCTCAAGCAACACGGCCGTCCGATTCGAGAGATCGCGTCCGTAGATTCCGGCGATTCGGAAGGTGAGGGTAACCTGATTCTTCGTCAGTATGAAAAGATCAGCAACGCTCGAGACGATCCCGCCAACCACCGGAATCAATGACGGCAAACTAGAGAAAAGCGCGAATTCGCCATTCACCTTGCTGGAATCTCGAACGATGTCCTCCACGAGCCGAGCACGAAGCGGAGCGAATCGGAAAGCGAGGGGCGCAAGCTTGTGTCGATCAAGGGTAGCCAGTGCGTCACCGAGTCGGTGCAGCAGCTCTCCGGTGCGAGCCAGGCTGGCGGTCACTTGCCGCTTTTGGGGAATGTCAAGCTGCCATTGTGACGCCAACGGGCTGGACCAGCCGCTGCCCGTGTTCGGCTGCAGCATGACGATGATTGTAGGAACGGCATAAGCATGGAGCGCCGCGAGGAGGTTCAGATCGGTGGAGCCCGGCTCTTGTGCCGCCGGCACGACCAGGAGAGCCACGTCGAGCCCTGGCGGAATAATCGGACGTGCACCCTCGGCGAGTTCGAGCAACTCGAGAGTGCCGATTGCTTGCAGCAGCTCCGGCGAGCCGAATGCCGTGCGCGTGAGCTCGCGGTTACTCATGTCGTCCCGACCGGCCACGAGAACCCGAATCGGCTGTGTGACTTCTCGCTCAATGGTGTTGAAATCGAGCTCGCGGGCCGCATCGATGACGTCGCGGCCGACCTGAACAATGCTCATGTGTAGATTGTACCCAGGCCGGGCGACGTATGGTCGTTCGATAACGTACCGCTGGCGGATCGTTGACACTGCCGTGGAGCCAACGCTACACTGCTTGACGTCCGACGAGCAGGTCAAAAAAGGCTGTGGAGCGGTTCGTTCTCAGGACGATACCTAGCGCGGTTTCAGTGCTCGCTGCCGGGACGATATTCCACGGTGGATTGCCGTAAGCTCGACTGAGTCAGTTCTCATTTTGCGCTCGTCCTGGGCGTTATTAAGGCTGTCGTCCGGCCCATACTTCTCATCCTAGCGATACCTTTCAACTTACTAACCCGTGCTCTATTCACGATCGTCAACAACGTCAGCATGTTGTGGCAACCTACTCTACTATCCGCGGGCGTTCAGATCGAGGGCTTCACGGGAGCTCTGATTGGCTCTATCTCCGTTACCGTGGTGAGCTAAGTTGACAGTAATCTGGCACGGTAGCGGGCACGACTGATGCTGCATCGCGTATTCCAGGCGTTTCGCCTGTTGCTCACGCCTGGCCTCGAGCTCAAGAGGTGGATACTCTTATTCACCCTGGGGCTGGTGATCCTGAGCCTCGGCCTGGCATATCTCTTCGTTTCGCTCTATCGCACGGTCGACGTGCCGGAGGTGGGCGCAACTCTGACGTTGCAATTCATCCCACGCTGGCTTCGCGGTGTAATCTTCATCACCTGCGGCGTGCTGGTCGCGCTCGTAGGGTTCTGGAAACTGAACAAGTCGATGCTCGACGCTATGCGTCCCAACGGAAGCCAGAGTCTGGTTGATACGCTGGTCAGCTATCGCATGCGTCAGCGCGGACCCAAGGTCGTCGCTATTGGCGGCGGTACTGGACTCTCAACCTTATTGCGTGGCATCAAGTCGCGCACAGCAAATGCAACGGCCATCGTGACCGTGGCGGACGATGGTGGCTCATCGGGACGCCTCCGTCGCGAGCTGGGCGTGCTTCCGCCGGGCGACTTTCGCAACTGCATCGTTGCTCTCGCAGACGCGGAGCCGCTCATGTCACGTCTCTTTCAGTACCGCTTCGGTCAGGGCTCCGGGCTTGACGGTCATAGCTTTGGGAATCTCTTCATCGTGGCCATGTCCGGTATCACCGGTAATTTTGAGGAAGCCATTCGTGAGTCATGCCGCGTCCTGGCGGTCCGTGGTCAAATCATCCCGAGCACGCTCGAAAACGTCACCCTCTGTGCTGAGCTAGTGGACGATGTTCACGTGCAGGGAGAGTCCAAGATCTCGGAGAGCACTCAGGCCATCAAGCGCGTGTACCTCATTCCCGAACGCCCTGATGCATTTCCAGACGCGGTTAAGTCGATCCTGGACGCTGACATTGTCATCGTTGGTCCTGGGAGCCTCTATACCAGCGTGCTGCCGAATCTGCTGGTGGACGGTGTGAAGAAGGCCATTCTGTCCACCGACGCCACCAAGGTGTACGTGTGCAACGTGGCGACACAGCGTGGTGAGACGGACGGTTTCCAGGCGGAAGACCACGTGGCCGCCCTGGTGCGGCATTTCGGTCGTAACCCGTTTGACTACATCGTGGTTAACAGCGCCCGTCATCGAGAGATTCCATCGGAATGGCGCGTCTCCGAAGTCTCAGCGCACGGGTTCGATGGCCTCGGATCGCAGGTCATCGAGGCCGATGTTATCGATCCGAATAATCCGCTCAGACATGACCCTGAGAAGCTCGCCGCGGCACTATTGTCGCTCGCGCACCCCGGAGCTGAGCCTTACGCCAACGGCGTTTCAGTAGTTGGAAGCTCAAAGGACTAGCGCACGACTGTGTTAGACTTCCATCGCTAGGAACAATCGAAGTAACTATGGCCACGTACCTTCACATCGTTCAGATTCTGATCTCGCTTGTGCTCATCACGTTAGTGCTTTTGCAGACGCGCGGATCCAGCTTTTCAGCCACATTCACGTCGGACAGCTCCATCTACCACAGCCGCCGTGGTGTCGAGCGAACGCTCTTTCATTTCACCATTGGGGTGGCAATCTTCTTCGTGCTGATCTCGATCGTGAGCGCGTTGGCGACGTAGTTCCAGACCGCTAAGTTTCGGCAGTCATCAAGGCCATGGCAGCTCAGTCGTGGCCTGATTCATTTAGCGAGCCTGGAGAGGGCGCTCCGCGCCCATTTGCTCCACTGCGCATTTCGCAATGCAGTGTAGAATCGGCGACATGGTGGCCTGGCTGCGGGGTAATTGGTCCGGCCTGAGCGTCGGTTTGATGATTGCTGCGCTCGTGTTGATTGCTTCCTGGTTCTGGCGTGCTCCGCCAACACCGGTGACCGTCATCGTTCCTACACTGGCGCCAAGTCCCACTGCCAGTGTCACCGTCCAGGTCGCCGGTGCTGTGCGAGAGCCTGGCGTTTACGTGATGCCATCGAGCGCACGCGTCACTGATGCGCTCCAGCGGGCGGGCGGAGTGGCGGAAGGTGGCGATCCCAGCTCATTCAATTTGGCAGCCCGGGTCGCGGATGGACAGCGCATCATGGTGCCTCTTGCCGGTGAAGCCCGGGCAAGCATGCCGGGTAGGATCGATCTAAACAGGGCGAGCCGCCCCGAGCTCGAATCACTTCCAGGAATCGGACCCGCAACCGCCCAGCGCATTCTCGAGCTGCGTGAGCGCAGCGGTCCGATACGATCTCTGGACCAGTTGCGCGAGCTCAGAATCATTCCGAACCAAACGGCTGAGCGACTTCGTGAGCTCGTGACCGTGGACTAACGGCGCGTGACTTCCGCGGGATAGACGTCCGTGCTTCTATTTGCACTGACAGTCGGTGTGCTGGCCGGCACCGCTCTGGGGCTTCTTGTCGCGCTACCGTTGCCCAGTCTCGGTGCCGTGGGACTAGCGATCTCGCTCATCACGTGCGGGCTGATAGTAGGCTGGCGCCATCCGCCGGTGCGGTGGGCCGGAGTCTTACTTCTGACGGCTTTGATCACCGGGATTCGCGTGCAGATGGACCGCGCCCAGATAGACGCTTCTACACTGCCGTCCGACACTCGAGCCATGCGAGGAACCGTGGCTGACGTTCCCCACTCAGTTGGCCGAGCGGCCGCGTTTGTGTTGGATGTCGAGGGAACGATGTCCAGCGACCAATGGGAGAACCGCCCCGGACGCATCGAGGCGAGGACCTTTGGCTGGGTCCCTGCAGAGGGTGATCGCGTGGAGATTACCGGCGAGCCCCGACTCCTGGTGGACCAGCCCGGTGCTCCGCGCGCCACAATCTTGCGTCGGCAGCGCGTAACGCAAGATGTACAGGTTGAACGTTTGCAGCTCCTAAGTGGGGCTCCAAGCAGGCCAGGCGGATTCAACCCTCGCGATATCCGCGTATGGATGGAGCAACGTCTCTATGAACACCTCAATGCTCCGCAGGCAGCGCTCACTGCCGGGTTGTTGCTCGGAAGCCGCTCAGATCTTTCGCCTGAGTTAAGGACGCAGTTCTCCAGGACGGGCACCAGTCATATTGTGGCGGTCTCGGGCTTCAATGTCGTGATAGTGGCCGGCTTCATTACCGTAGCAGCGCGCCACTTCCTTGGTGTCCGCGGGAGTGCACTGGTGGCCATGCTCGCGGTAGTGGGCTATACCTTGATCGTCGGTGCACCAGCTTCTGCTGTGCGAGCTGCCATCATGGCCGGTGTCGTCCTCACTGCCAGGATCGTCGGCAGGCCCACCGACTCGATGAACAGTTTGCTGGTAGCGGGCGCCAGTATGGCTCTGCTGGAGCCACTCGTTCTTCAGGACCTTGGGTTCCAGCTCTCGATGCTGGCGACGGCCGGGCTCATCTTGCTTGTTCCCGCGGTGCCGATTGGTCGCGGCTGGCGGCGGGAGCTGTTCGGTCTAGTTATGACGCCATTGGCTGCTCAGCTCGCGACTCTGCCGCTGGTTCTGCATACATTCCATTCTCTGTCGCTCATTTCGCTTCTGGCGAACGTCCTGGTGGCTCCGCTTGTTCCGATCGCAATGGCTGCTGGTACTACCCTCATTGTGACCTCCGGAGTGGAGCTCGTGGCCGTACCTGTAGCCTGGTTGACCTGGCTGGCGTGCACGGCTGTCATCGAGGTGGTGCGTTTTTGTGCCAGTCTTCCCGGGGCCTGGCTTGCCACTGGAGCATTTCCAGTGATGGCAATGCTCAGCTGCTATGCAGTTCTTCTGCTCTGGGTGATTGTGCATTCCCCGGAGCTTCGACATGCGGAACGGATGCGCCCCTGGCTCCGTGCTGCCATTCCCACCACTCTCGCATTGACCATCGTTAATCTAACTGTCCCAGCGCGAGCTTCAAACGAGCTCATGGGGGAGATGCTGAACGTCGGCAATGTCATGATGGCCACCTCACCATCGGGAAAGATGCTTGTTGTGGGGACCGACATATCACCCACAGTGCTCACGGCTGCGCTTGCAGAGAGACTGCCATTCTGGAAGCGAACGGTCGACGTAGTGGTCCTCAGCGAGGATTCGCCGGCTGCCTGGCGGGGCCTAGAGGCTATCGCGTCGCAATACCAGGTGGAGGTTCTCGTTACGGGAGGCGGCTCGGTCTCGGAGCTCCCGGTCGGCGTGACCCGCGTGGTCGAGGCGGTTGACGGCAGTCGATTGGATCTAGGCGACGAAACAGTCCTGAAGATTCTTCCACACACAGTTGACAATCGAAGTCGCAACCGCTTGGTGCCGTTTACCCTCGCTTTTGGTCTCACTGGAGTGGAATTTCCGGCCAGCGATTCGACGGCAATCTCGTCCACCCCTCGTGGATGGCTGACGGTGGTCCGCGACTCTTCGTCAGCAGCCGATGCGCGCGGCCTCGCCACAACGCGGATACGCTGGGATAAGGCAGCGGATCGATCTACGATGAATGGCGGCGTGGACCTCATTCCTCGGAACGACGGGCCTATCAGCTTCAAGTCAGACGGTCAACGCATTACGGTCAACTGGATCGGGTGTGAGGCATCAAGCTCGGTGTGCTCGTTGGTTATCGGCGACGAGCAGCCAATCTCCGAAAAAGCGGCCGACCCGGTTGAGTCCGATAAGTAGATCTCAGGAAACCTGCTCCTTTTCCCGAGCGATGTATCTGAGCATGATCCGACGCTCGCTCTGTAGAAGGGCAGTGAACTCTACGCGTACGATGTAACGGACTGCCCCCTAGGTGGCGCCGGTTCGGACAGGCCGCGTAACGTCTCGCACAACTCCGCTCGGAAGGATCGGGGCGTGGCCCGGGAGGGGGATCACCAGCTGCAGCATCTGGTCCGGCTCAAGAGGAGCGAAGCATTCTAGCTTGGCGCCGCCACCGCTCAACTCCATGATCCGAACGGTGATGTGGGCGGGCGGACGGTTTGTCGTTCCAGGGAGAAAGGCGGTCGTCGCGGGCATCGAGACCCGCACGCGCGGGTACTTTCGACGATCTAGTCGACGGACCTTCCCAGTAACTTCTACCTGGAGTTCGCCGCTGATGTCTTCTGAGCACCCGACTGGGAATCGCGTAGACGCCGTGGTCTGCCGGAACATGGAGTGACACCGATTCCTCCTTGCGCACTGGGCAAGGAGGTGACCGTCGATGTACGCATCGGAGACCCCCGGAGCTGTCCCGAATAAGCCGCCTGGTCACCGGCGATTGGTTTTCCAAAGCATCAGGAGTCGGCAGGGCGGCTGGAGAAAAGAGAGGTCGCTCACGCTCATGCACCTTCACTCGGTTGCCAGTGTTGCGATTCTGGCTTCTCATTGAGAGAACGAGTGTGTGCCCCTGATGAGAGATGGCGGGTAACTTCTTACGCGGCTAGCGTAGGACTGCGAATCCCACGCGCGCATAGCCTGCTTAGACTACGTAAGGCCTGACCATTTTTGTAATGCAACAAGCACCGCCAGATTCGCCAGAATGACGGCAAGAACAATGACGAACTCGAGCGCTTCACCTACGACCACGGACCACCGCCTCTATGGGAGTGCCAGGCGCATTCCTGTCCTCCCATTCTATCGTGGTGAGCGAGGGCGTCAACTTTCGCTTATCGACGAGACCGTGCCGCTCCCGGCGCGGGCTTGTCGGCTTCGCCCTCCTGCGGCTGCTCGCTCACGGGACCCATCTTGAGATTTCCCTCGAAGAAGGCGCCCTCTTGCATCACCAATGTGCCGGCCTGGATCTCCCCATGGACTCGTCCGGTTGGAAGAATCTCAACGCGGCCAACGCACTGAATCTCGCCAGTCACTTCACCAGCCACGGTGATGGTCTCTGCCGTGACTCGCGCTTTGACGCGGGCCGATTCCTCAATTGCAACCGACTGGCTGCTGATGATCTCTCCATCCACCGCTCCAAGGATGCGAACGGCAGTCTCGGAGCGCAGCGTACCGCTGAACGATGTTTGCGGACCAATCACCGACTGCACATCGCTGCCTCCGAAGGACGCCCGGCCAGTCGGCTGCGCAATGCGCGAGACTGACACGTTGACGTCATTCGTCGTCGGCCTGGGCATGGTCGGCGAAATCGGAGGGGCTGGCGTCGCGGGAGCGGCTGGAGTCGCGGGCGGCGGGTCGTCGGCCTTCACATTTTCGACCGTCTCAGGGTTCTCGGTGTCCGCGGTCTCCTCCGACTCGCGGTTCGAGAGTGCCTTTGAGAACCGTGTCCACTCCTGCTCCTCAGTTCGCTTGAACATTCTGGGACTCCTCCCCACCGCCACCGATGGACACGGTGCGATGGCCTGCTGATTGATAGCTCATAAGCGCGGCTCGTCACCTGGCCGGAGTATATCCCCCGATTTCGCCAACTTCAACGATTGGTGGGCGTCGAACGCTCCAATGATGTTACGACTGCACACGCGAATTCGCGGTTTGATACGTATAATCGGTCGAAGTACTCGACATGATGAGATGAGCCAGTACCTCGAGCTTCTCGATTGGCGTCGGCAGATTGCCTTTCTCTATGGAGAGCTTCGTTCCAGAGCGAGCTCTTCCGAGACGGCAGACTGGTTCCGAAGGCAGCGCGACCAGTTGTTCCGTGATCATCCACAGAGCCCTATTCCTGCCAACGCTCGTGCAGCATTTCGGTCGCTATGCTATTGGGCGTGGGACCCAGCGGGGCGTGTCGACGCACGATTTACTCCACTCATTTCAGGTCCGTCGAGAGTACCGCCTTCCGCCCTCGATAAACGGGGAAGCTCGCCTCCATCCTATTGGGACGGTGGCATTTCAGCTTTTCGATACGGCTTGTCAGCTCCAGGTCCTATGGCTCGATGCGTACGGCGGTGGTATCTTCATCCCGTTTCGCGACGCGACGTGCGGTAGCGAAACGTATGGAGGGGGGCGATATCTGCTGGATTCAGTCAAGGGCGCCGAATTGGGGAGTAGCTTTGAATCGGAAACCCTCACGCTGGACTTCAACTACGCCTATCACCCCTCGTGCGCGTACGATCCGATCTGGCCGTGTCCTCTGGCACCGCCCTAGAACCGGCTGCAGATGGCGGTTCCATTGGGTGAGCGTTTGACTCCCGGCGTTAACTCATGACTAGCGTTAGCTCGTGACTATGGAAAGCGGTGCGCAAGCTGGCGCGGTAGTTGAGCTGCGAAACGTCACCAAACATTACGCGCTCAACGAGTCAGGCCCGGGAGCAGTGAACGACCTCTCCTTAACTGTGCCCGCGGGGGAGATCTGCGTACTCGTTGGGCCGAGCGGGTGTGGCAAGACAACGACACTCAGAATGGTCAATCGGCTCGTTGACCCGACGAGCGGTCAGGTGCTCATTGATGGGTCCGATGTCGCAAGCGTCGAGCCAACCCAGCTCCGCCGCCGAATTGGTTACGTCATTCAGCAGATCGGACTTTTCCCGCATCAGACCATCGGTCAGAACGTGGCTACCGTGCCGTCTCTTCTCGGTTGGGACAAGAAGCGAAGCGAAGCGCGAGTCGATGAGCTACTGGTCCTTGTGGGACTCGATCCTGACCGTTATCGCGAACGGTATCCGTCCGAGCTATCAGGAGGCGAGCGCCAACGAGTCGGAGTCGCTCGAGCGCTGGCCGCGGAGCCGCCGGTCATGCTCATGGACGAGCCGTTTGGCGCGGTCGATCCAATTGTTCGAGAACGGTTGCAGGATGAGTTCTTGAGACTTCATCGAACACTGGGTATGACTGTCCTGATGGTGACTCATGACATCGATGAAGCAATCAAAATGGGCACCCGCGTTGCTGTGATGCGACAAGGCGGCCATCTCGAGCAATACGCCTCGCCGGCCGAGCTGCTCGCTCATCCGTCCAGTGAATTCGTCGCGCAATTTGTGGGTGCCGATCGAGCGCTCAAGCAGCTTGCGCTGCTTCGAGTGAAGGATCTGGCGCCCATCCCCGTCGCGCAGCTTACGAATGGAAAAGAGTCAAATAACGTGAGTAGCTGGCCCCGATTGAAGCATGACATGCTCCTTCGTGACGCGCTCTCGAATCTGCTTGTGAGCGCCGAGCACGTTGGTCTTGTAACGGACGACGACGGCGAGATTCTTGGCGGAGTGAGCCTGGAATCAATAGGCACCGCGCTTATCCAGGGGCAGCGCGTAGTTAACGGCTCCCGTGCTGAGGCGTGATTGGCGACGGTGACTGATCGATGACTCCTGGTGAGCCGCTCATTCGCTGGGATTGGTTGGCGCGTAATTTGCCCGTCATTGGACAGCGACTTCTCGAGCATATCCAGCTCACGGTGATCGCCGTGTGAGTTGGCTTTCTAATCTCCTTCATCATCAGCATTCTCATTGTCAGACGTTCTTCAATGTATGGACCGGTCACGTGGATAACGGGAGTGATGTACACGATTCCGAGCCTGGCATTGTTTGCGTTGCTGGTACCATTCACGGGGCTCTCCATAATCACTGCCGAAATCGGACTTGTAAGTTACACGCTGCTAATCTTGATTCGCAGCATCGTCAGCGGGATTCGCTCAGTTCCCCAGGAAGTGCGAGATGCCGCGATTGGGATGGGCTATAGCCCCTGGAAACTGCTGTGGCGAGTGGAGCTCCCACTCGCCATGGTCGTCATTATTGCCGGCGTTCGCGTCGCCACAATTACTATCATCGGTCTGACAACGGTCACTGCGCTCATCGGCCAGGGTGGGCTGGGAGCGTTGATCCTTGAGGGAATTCAACGCTTTTTCAGTACGCCGCTGATTGTGGGCGCACTACTCTCAATTGCGCTGGCGGTGTTGGCGGACGCAGGACTCGCGCTGCTTCAGCGCTGGGTAACGCCCTGGGCGAGGGTGCGCGGATGATGCGCTCTTATCCGCGGGTCCAGGCTGTATGGCACTTGGCAGACCATTGGGCCTGATCGATTCGCTCATCGCATGGCTGGTCGTGCCGGCGCGCTGGCAGGGTTCGGATGGAATTCCGACCCGTGTCGGGGAACATCTCTTGCTCTCGGTAGTTGCGGTTCTTGCAGCGGTCGCGCTGGCGATGCCGCTGGGTGTCGCGCTGGGACATTTTCATAAGGGCGGTTTTGTGGCGATGAATGTCGCCAACGTGGGTAGAGCTTTGCCATCCATGGCGCTACTTGCACTGGCGTTGCCGTTGGCCTTTGCCCTGAATCTTGGCCTTGGCTTCTGGCCCACGTTTCTGGCGCTCGTGCCTCTGGGGCTCCCGCCGATCCTTACGAACTCCTATGTAGCCGTGTCTGAGGTTGACGTGGATATTGTGGACTCCGCCCGAGGGATGGGTATGAGCTCATGGCAGATTCTTTGGCGCGCTGAGCTGCCGCTGGCAGCGCCAATGATCGTGGATGGTATTCGGAATTCGGCGGTTGCCATTGTAGCGACCGCTACGCTGGGTGCTCTCGTAGCCGGAGGAGGACTGGGCCGTTACATTGTTGACGGGTTGCAACGTCAGGAGACACCGCGCATTCTCGCTGGCGCAGTGCTGGTGGCGCTGATGGCCATTGTCACGGAGTACGGTCTCGGGCTGGTGCAGCGATTCGTAACGCCGCGAGGCGAGCGTAAGTCGACATAGGCCGAGTGCAGCAGGCGCGCATGTGACAGGGTGGTAAAGTTGCGGACAAAAGCTCGATCTTTTTGGATGCGGTGTAGGACAACGGAGGAGGAATGACATTGAAGCGTAATAGCTACTGGCTCAGGTTCGGATTCGCGTTCGCGAGCGTGATCGCGCTTTTGGGCGGGATCACTTCAAGTGCAGTCCAGGCGGCGCCCGCCGCGCAAAAGCCGGTAATCCGCATGGGCTCCACGAACTTTGCCGAGCAGACGATCGTGGCTGAACTGTACGCGCAGGTGTTGGAGGCGAATGGCTTCCAGATCGAGCGACGTCTGAACCTCGGTTCGCGCGAGATCGTTGCGCCGGCGCTGGAGTCGGGACAGATCGATATGTACCCCGAGTATCTGGCCACGATGCTGTCGTACACGACCAAGAATCAGCAGATGGGCTCGGGTGACCCTGCAGCAACGGCGATGAGCCTGATGGAAGCCCTGGCGCCGAAGGGGATATCTCTTCTCGACGTTGCTCCGGCTATCGACACAAACGCCCTGGCTGTCACCGCGGCAACCGCCCAGCGCCTCAATTTGAAGACGACGAGTGACCTGGTTCCATACATGGATCAGCTCGTATTGGGCGGGCCACCAGAATGTCCCGACCGCCCATTTTGTATCCTCGGCTTCCGTGACGTCTATGGACTGACGTTCAAGGACTTCAGGCCATTGGATGTCGGCGGACCGATCACCGTCGCGGCGCTTGATGCTGGACAGGTAGACGTGGCCGTGCTTTTCTCTTCTGACGCGGTCATCGCCCAGCGCGGCTTTCTAGTGCTGGAAGATGATAAGCACCTTCAGCTTGCGGACAATGTGGCGCCAGTCATTAGGACCGAGGTCCTGAACGCGGCGCCAGATGAGATCCGCATGCTTACCAACAGCGTAAGCATGATTCTCACAACGGATGAGCTCGTGGAGCTCAACCGCCAGGTGGGAGTTGATCGAATGGATCCGAAGGATGCCGCGGCTGGTTGGTTGAGGGCGAAGGCGCTGATTTCGTAGCCGCCTGATCTGGACGTCAACCCAGGCCCGTCCGCGGAATTCTCCGGGGGCGGGCATTTTTGTTGT
The DNA here is from genome assembly GCA_963765765.1 of uncultured Chloroflexia bacterium. Taxonomy (GTDB): domain Bacteria; phylum Chloroflexota; class UBA6077; order UBA6077; family JACCZL01; genus CAVXYC01. The sequence continues at coordinate 262,118 of CAVXYC010000015.1, forward strand.
GCCAGCCGCAATGCGCTTTGTTGTGTCAGCCAAATCGGGCTTTTGCTGTGCCAGCCAATTTGCGCTCAATTTGACGTTAGCGAATTGGAAGATTTCTCATGCTCTGCGCGTTAGAGCCTGTAGAACAACACTCATCTCGGTAATTGACTACTCGTTTCGGAGGCTCTGCGTCTGTAATCGAAGGGGTCGGGGCCGATTATCAGATGCGTGCACCGGCTGTTTTGTCGGCTCGTGTAGGAAGGCTGGTTACAGCCCGAGGAGGGTCATGATGGAGAGCGCCGGAAGCACAGAGAAGGTCGCATCGCAAGCTCGAACACCACGCGTGACGCATGAGCGTCGGATTTTTCGGGATCTTTTTCTCGCTCGGCTCCGCAGATTCCACAAGCAGCGGACGATGTACGAAAGTGATCTCACTGTCGACGTCCGCTCTTTGATAGATCGGGCACTTTACTCAACCTATTGGGATTGTGTTCGCCTGGGTCTTCGAGCTGAGGCGCGCGAGGTGCTCGGTCTTCCTGGTGACTAGGACGCAATTGCTGCGGGCGAACTGCGGTATAGTGACGCCGTACCCGCATGCAAGCAAACCACGATGCTCCGCAGATTGACACGCCCCGAGATGTGGCGCTCTTCGAGTCTGAAGCGCTCCCGCACCTTGATGCCCTGTACCGCACGGCACGTCGGCTTACACGCAACGATCAGGCTGCCGAAGACCTTGTGCAAGATGCACTCGAGCGCGCGTACACCCACTATGATCGATTTCAGCCAGGCACCAATATGCGAGCCTGGCTTTTTCGAATCTTGAGCAACCTTGCTATCAGCCAGTACCGGCGCCGGTCTACGGCTCCAGCGATGGAATCGCTGGATGAAGGCGAGGAGTTCTCCCTCTATGACCAGCTCCAAGCGGGCGGCGACGGAGAGTCTGATGTTGAGTCGCGCGTGCTCGACATGCTTGGCGAAGAATCGATACGGGCGGCGATCGAGGCGCTTCCGATGGAATTTCGCATGGTCGTTCTGCTCGCCGACGTTGAAGGATTCGCATACAAGGAGATCGCGGAAATTCTTGGAATACCTCGCGGAACGGTGATGTCAAGATTATTTCGTGGGCGCCGGCTTCTCCAGCGTTCACTATGGGATCAAGCGCAGGCGGCCGGCATCTCCAAGACCAGGGAAGGGTGAACCCATGCAACGGAGCATGACATGCGAAGAGGCGTACAAGGAGATCTATGAGTATCTCGATAGGGAACTCAGCGAGGCAGAGCTTTCTATCGTACGCAAGCACCTGGAAGATTGTCCTCCGTGTGCGCATCACTTCCAGTTCGAAGGAACGGTTGTGCGTTACATTCGCGAGCAAGGTGCGCGTGAGACCTGCCCCGCGGCTGTTGCCAAGGCGATTCTAACGGGGTTCAGAGCCAGAATCAGCCAGCGCTTGAGCAGTTAGCTCGGGGTACTACTCAGAGCTTTGAGTCGCTGTTCCCTGCTTGCGAGCACGCGATGCCTGGAAGATCATGACCCAGACAGCCGCCGCGCCGACCAGGAACGACATGACCTGCGCTTGCGTCAGGTTAAAGGCGAAGATCGTGTCCTGGCGGTAGAAGGTCACGAAGAACCGCCCGAACGAGTAGAGTGCTGCGAACAGCCAGAACATCATTCCTTCATAAGGCAGCTTCCAGCGCACCCGCATGAGAATGGCAAAGATAGCCAGGTCCAGAAGCATCTCATAGCCAACTGCCAGATGGACCGAGCGGTCGATCTCCCCTAGCGTGTTCGGATGCGTATAGCGTACGGACAGAGGGAAATCTCCCGCCGGGGAGCCGTGATGCTCGCCATTTATGATGTCCCCGATGCGTCCAATGGCCATGCCTAGCACGAGGGGAGCGGCGCCTACATCAAGGAGCCTCGGGATACTGAATCCACGCCATTTACTGTAGATAGCTCCGACGAGCGGTCCAAAGACCACGGAACCAAAAATTGCCAGACCGCCTTCGTTGATTCTCAAAATGGCCATGGGATCCTGAGCGTAGTATCCCCACTGGTCCACGATATGAAGAATGCGCGCGCCGAGAATGCCGCCGATGACCGACCAAAGGGCGACCGAGAGGATATCGTCCTCCGCAAAGCCGCGCTCAGCGCCGAGTCGCACCGCTAGAAGGATTCCGGCCAGTACGCCCACCGCGGTGAACACTCCATGCCAGGTGATAACCAATGGCCCCAGGGTGAACAGCGTCGGGTCGATATTGATGTTAATCATTTGTGGTGTACATACTCGATCTGTCGCTCGACGACGCATTCTATCAGACGAATCGGCCTTTCTGAGACATTAAGCGTGTCCAAGTGTGGATGCCCTACAATGCCGCTGTCCTCGTTCCCGGACGGCCGCATCTCACAGGTCATATTCCGGGCACGCGAAATCATGGAGCCACTCTCTACCCAGCGACTAATCCGTGAATCCGTCAGAGACATGTTTCTTGGACGGCTTCGCCGCCTGGTATCGATTGAGTGCGACTCGAGCCTTGCGTTAGAAGTCGGAGATCGTCTGATGGTTGAGCGCGCGATGACATCAACCTACTGGGATTGCTGTCGCCTGGTCGGGCGGCGCCATGCTCGACGAATTCTCGGGCTGTCCGATCATTAGAAATAGGGAGCAGAAATGAGCTCCCCACTCAGATTGAGAGGCGGAATGACCGAACCCACGCCGAGTGACTACGTGCCGGTTTCTCGCGAGTTTGTATATGCGGGAATCCTTCCCTGGGCTGGCCCTAAATACGAAGAAGGCGTGAGGAAGCTTCTCCGCGACAACCCCTATGACAGACTCGTATTCATGGTCCCAGAACGCCTACTGGATGTCTACCGCGATCACCCACCGGCAAACCATCGGATGACGGCGGCCGAGGCCATACGTCTGGGGCTGGAGGCCGTGGACGGAGAGAATCCCAACTCGTTCATTAACAGAGTGCGTCGGGCGCTGGGAAACCCAAACTGACCGGGGAGGTTTATTTCGCCGCGACATGGCTTCGGGCGGCGTTCAACTGTGGAAATTATGGCGTTAGCGCCCGGCCATGCTATCTGTTGATGTTGACGTCGCACTGTCTGGCATCGACGTTCGGCAGATTGCTAGACTGGTGACACTTATTATTAATCGGTGGCAGGATCGTCGGTAACCCGACTGCTGCATCCCGATTTACCTCAAACAATCCGCACGCAGCGGAGACCTAAAGTTTTCGCAATCTGTCCAACTCACCCATCACTCGCCCTGTCTACATCGCAGACGGACAGACATTTATGTACCGCCAAGGCGGTGTTAACGTACACAGATCGAACGTACGCTCTACGAAGCTGGGCCGCCAGCGTGGTTGATGAGCTGCTGCCTTTCCAGAAGTGGGCTAGCGCGTGCTACGGCCAGTGATTGAAGTGTTCTTACTCAACACGAACTCCAGCGTTCGCAGTGAGACTCTTGATGATTCTTTTCATTCGCTATGGACTGTGAAAAGGTTATAGCCAGTGCCCTGGTACGAATTTACATTTCGCATTTATCTTCACGTCTTAAGTAAGTACTTTAAATTCTCAGGCCGATCCGGCCGGTCTGAATTCTGGGGCTTTACACTTGCCAATGTCATTGTCCTCGTCGTAATTCTCATTGCCGAGAGATTGACCGGGTTAGACCATCTGATGGTGAGCCCTCTTGACCTCTACTGGACTCTAGTAGCGATACCGATTATTGCCCTGGCGGTTCGCAGACTGCACGACATTGGGAAATCGGGCTGGTGGTACTTGATTACCCTCATACCTATCATCGGCACGCTAGTATTGCTTATCTGGTCTGCTAGGGACTCGGAGCCCCAGGCAAACCGGTTTGGGGAGCGACCTAAAGCGCCTTTTCCACCGCCGCCGACATTCGAACGATTCGAGATCGTGGCGGAGCTCCTGGCGTTCCTATGGACACAACGACTCTGGTGGATGATTCCGCTCGTTCTCGTAATGCTGCTTTTCCTGGGGATCATTGCATTTGCCAATGCGACTGCCCTGGGTCCATTCATCTACCCCCTCATCTAGACATTCCTCGGAAGGAGAAACTTCTAACTGGCACACCGACAATTGACACGATGACAGCCTTTCAACGAAGGCCGCTAGATCGACTCGACAGCCGCCCGGCACATATTGCTACGAGCAAAGCGGATCGATTGTGCACCGGGTTCAGGATCTGGCGAGAAGGCTTATACGCTCCGCTTGAGCTTGCACGGTATGGCAAGCTCGCTGAGCGTTATTGCGTGGTTTCTGGTTTATGAGCTCGTCGTTGTTTCAACGCGTCTGGTAAGATTATTTTCAAGGTGCTTCAATGTCTCGCCTTGTGCAGGCTGAACGCGCACCCACTGTGCGTGCGCTCGCATATCCTTGCCCTGCCCGCGATACACCTCACACCTCCCGCAGACCGGAGTTTTCCCCGTGACGACTGATCGTTCGCGCCGGGTCATCATGTTGATCGACTATGATAATTTGCAGATTTGTGCGAGCCGCGATGCTCCGGGCACAGATCTAGACCTCCACGCGGTCATGGAGCTCGCACAGAGCTACGGCACCGTGGTTGTGGCTCGCGCGTATGCCGAGTGGAATATGGCGGCTGAGCGGCTTGCCGTGTACAAGGCCGGCATTGAGCCAATCTTCGCCCCAGTACTTCGCACCGATAGCCGCGGACGGGTAGAAGGCAAGAGCCTCTGCGATACTGTCATGGTTGCCGAAGGTGTGGACCTCCTCTGGACTCTTCAGCCGGACGTCCTCGTCCTGGTCACGTCCGACAAAGATCTCATACCTCTAGCTCGCGTCGCGCGGCAGCGCGGTGCATCAGTGGTCGTGATCGGTAGTGACCTCACCGCGGTTCAGCTCGTTGAGATGTGCAACGTGCTCATTACTTATCGGCAACTTCTGAAGGACCTGGGCAAAACACCTGACGCTGCTCCTCCATCCACGCCCTCACGCGGTACGCGAGATCGTGGACGCGGAATCGCAGATCGCGCGGCGCAAGAGCGAGAGCGGCCACCAGAGCGGGCGCCGATTCGGAGCCCGCGAGATCGGGAACGTGATCGAGATAGAGAGCGAGAGCGCGACGTCGCACCGATTGCAGCTTCCTTCCCCGCGCCGGTTGTTAGCAATGAGCCCGCAGTCGCTGCGCCTGAACCCTTGGGTGACGAATTCCCTCGCGGGGACGAGCCCGGCTCTGACGAGTCGCCATTGGCCCGACGCCGACGTCGACGCCGCGGCCGGTCCCGTATTGAAGATGCTGGCGCCGATGGCGCGGACTCCGGCGATCCCGGTGACATCGTGGAAGCGAATGGCAACGGCCAGGACTCAGCCGTTGCCGAATACGTCCCGACGACAGAGATTGTCGAGAACTCGGCGGTGGATGGACAGGTGGACGTTGCTCCTGTAGCGGAGCTCGCCGAAGTGGATGCGCCCGCGCCGCGAGCGCCTCGACGCAGACGCCGTACACCCGCTGCCGCCGCTGTAGCAGAGCCAGCGGAAGATACAAGCTCCGAGACTTGATTCGCGCGGCTTCCACGGCCGCGCTTGCCATTGTTCCAACGATCGCGGTATTCGCCGCGTATGTTGGGACAATGGCGCCTGGACTCCTCGGCGGTGATGCCGGGGAGCTCCAGTTCGTATCTCCAATTCTTAGCCTGACTCATCCCACCGGATACCCGTTTCTGGTTCTAGTTAACCACTTCTGGGGACAGGTGATCCCGTTCGGTAGCGTGGCCTGGCGGCTGACCTTGCTCAATGCCCTTTTCGCGGCGTCTGCTGTCGGGGTTCTCATTCTGATAGGACGATTTCTCACTCAGTCAGCCATTGCAAGCGTTGCGGGCGCACTCTTTCTGGCTTTTTCACCGATCTACTGGTCGCAAGCGACAGGCAGCGACAAGTACACGCTCAATGCGTTGTTTCTTGGCCTTGTCCTACTCGCCGCGCTTTATTGGAGCAAGAACCCAGGAAACCAGAGACTGAGTCTTCTGGCGTTTGTCTATGGCCTAAGTCTGACGAACCATCGCTCCATGCTTCTGGCTGCTCCTGGACTCCTGGTATTCATTCTTGCCAACGGATGGCGGCCCAGCTCGAACTTACTCCGGCCAGCGTTGTTTCTGCTTCTACCACTTGCGTTGTATCTCTACGTTCCCTGGGCGGGCGCGCGTGGGCTACCGCCAGGAACGTGGCCCGTCAGTACCCCCGGTGAGCTGATGGAGTTCTTTCTGGATCGCGGTTACACCAGCCAGATCCAGTTCCACGATGGATCAGTGGCAAGGCTTGTGGAGTTCGCTAGCGTATCCATACGTCAGGTTGGGGTGGCGGGAATCCTACTGGGTGTCCTGGGTGCAGGGTTGTTGCTCAGAAGTCAGCCACGTTTTTTCCTTCTCGTCCTGCTCATTTTCATCCCCAGTGTGCTGACGGCCGCCAATTACCTTCTCCCGTCGAACTACGCCATACCGCGTTACTGGGTTTTTTTCATCCCGGCTTATGTGTGCTGGGCCGTCTTCATCAGCGCCGGGGTGCAATTACTGCTGATGCTCGCGAGCAGTGGGCGTCCTGCGTCGAAACTAGGCATGATCCCATCAGCGATTATTGGCCTGCTGGTGCTGGCGGGAGGGGCCCTGGTCTGGGCTCCCGCCGGTATCGCCCAGGCTCGGGCGCATCGCTCCGCTGAGACGCTTGACGGATATCGACAGGACCTCCAACGGGGTTATCTGGCTGATCGCTTTGCAAGGCTTTCACTGAAGGAATCCGCTGCGAACGGCATCATCGTGGGAGATTGGGAGCAGTCCACGGCTCTCTGGTATCTGCAGTACGTGGAGGGCGCGAGACACGACGTCCTAGTGCGCTACCCAATGGAGCGTCTGGAAGAGACGCTCAACGACCAGACGCTCGCCCTTCGGCCCGTGTACATTACGCGAGCGTTGCCTGGCGTGGAGCGTCTCGGTCCAACGTCCGCCTTTGGTCCGTTGGTTCAGGTGCGGGCTCAGCCCGGTGATCCTCCGGTGACCCCTCAGTTGGAAGCGGACGCAAGTCTTGGTGACACCGCGCGCCTCGTCGGAGTGACTTATCTGGCCGATGACGTGCGAGTGGGTGGTGTCCTCCCACTCGTGCTGTACTGGCAAGCGTTGGAGGCGAGTCGCGAGGATGCGTCAGTGTCAGTGCGGCTCGTCAACAGCTCCGGGGACGATGTGGCGCAGAGTGACGTCCCGCAACCAGTCCTCGGAACGTCCCCGATGCGTCTCTGGAGTCCCGGGGCCGTCATTGGAGATTATCACGAGCTTGCCGTGAGTAATCGACTGGCTCCCGGCGAGTACCGAGTTGAGGTAATGTTGTATCGCGGACCGACCGCGGCGCCATTAGCCGTCACCGGCAGGAATGCAAGCGAGCGCGGCGAGCGCGCGAGGCTACCTGTGATTCAAGTTCGAAGCCAACATCTCAGCACTCCGTAGGGGTGCTGGGTCCGAGCGCGCGGAGTGCCGCTTCCCAAACTCCCGTCTCGGGACGAGTGAGATGTCGAGACATGGCACGCTACCTCGTGCGCTTCGCACCGCTCTACGGACCTTCGGCTCTACGCGGGCACTGCCTCGTCGCCGCTTGCTTTCTCGCGAGTGATGGGCTTGGCCGTATTCACGTAGACATTTCCGTTCTGAATTGCCAGTTCAAACCGATCCATCGGCCGTGGAGCGGGTCCGGCTACGATCTGACCGTAGCGGTTGTAAATGGATCCGTGGCAGGGGCAATTGAAACGGCCCTTGTCCGCATATCCCGTATCACCGTCCATAACGGGATCATCAGGCTTCCATGGAACCGTGCACCCCAGGTGCGGGCACTTCCACCAGAGCGCAAGGAAGCCTTCCGGAACATGTGTGAGATAAAACTTTCCTTCACGAACGTTCTTGACCTCGCCAACAGCCACCAATGCCGCGGGACCGGCATTGAGAATGCCTCCGAAGGCACCCACTTTCTTCGGCCAGAAGAAGCTGAGAAAGGCGGTAGCTTGCTGTCCTAATGTTGCCAGGATAGCTCCCCATGCCGCCCATCGCAGCACGAGCCGACGGGACGGCCCTTTGCCCTTCTGGGCTTCGGCCAAATGTTCACCTTCCTCACGGGGGAAGAAGATACCCTCGGCCGCGTTCTGTGCCATGAATCCTCCAGAGATCTATTGCGCTTGATGCGAAGTTTGTCGGTACGTCATTCGACGCGCTGTTGATGTGGGTCCCACGGCCAGTAGAGATGCATTCCCTGACCACGGAAAAACGTCCCTGAGATGGTCAGGATAATGAACGTCACAAAGAATCCGGTGAATAAACAGATCATCCAATCGCGGGTAGTCACCGGCTTATAGATCAAGTGTATCAGCCAGCAGAGCACCGCTATCGGTGCGAGCATCAGGAACGTGGGCACGAGAATGTCGACTACAACTGGAGCACTGAAGATTGGATTGCCCGTCATCTCCGACAATGTCTTCATGAGCGGCTTCACGCCGACAAACTCATCGAAGAGGATCAAAAGCACCAGAACCACGCTGGTGAAGATCGTTGTGAACCAAATGATGGGCTTGGCCTTATCCGTGCCCGACCATTTCCCCATATCACGAGGGTCGCGGTCGATGTACGGAATGATGGCAATGAGCGCCAGAGCGGCGGACGGAACGATCACCCCAGCAAGCGCCGGATGCATGTGTAGCAGCAGTTCCTGAAGATTCAGGAAGTACCAGGGCGCTTTCGACGGGTTTGGCGTTCTATCAGGGTTGGCGTGCCCCTCGAGCGGCGCATTGACGACCATGCCTAATGCCACGAGCGAGAGCGTCATCACCAGGGCGGCCACGAACTCGATGATGACCAGGTGGGGCCACACGTAAACGAGTGCCTCGACTTGTTCTTTGATACCGCCCTGCGGCGCCGGATCACGGCGTACTGCAGTTGCCACACGCGCACGCTGCTCAGCGTTTAGCGCCGGACGCCCCGCGCCGTTTCCATTCGCTTGTCCTTCGGGCGGTAGTTCAGTGGCCACGTATGCCTCCGTGATTCATTGACAGGCCGCCTAGAGCGGGCCGGATATGCCGCCATCCTTGCGCACCCGCCAGAAGTGCACGGTGATGAACACCGCGGTCAGCAGCGGCAGGGCAATGACGTGTAGGACGTACCAGCGGATAAGTGTATTGTCGCCGATCTCGAATCCGCCGATAAGCGCGAACTTCACCTGATCTCCAATGACCGGAGTCGCGCCGGCCATGTTCGTGCCTACGGTCACAGCCCAGATTGCGAGCTGGTCCCAGGGCAGCAGATAACCGGTGAAGCTCAGTAGGAACGTCAGGGTCAGCAGAATGACGCCGACAACCCAGTTGAACTCTCTCGGGGGCCTGTATGCGCCCGTGTAGAAGACTCGACACATGTGCAGGAACACGGTAATGACCATTCCATGAGCGGAGTATCTGTGGACATTGCGCAACAACATGCCGAATGTCACGACGGTTTCAAGGTCCTTCATGTCCTGGTACGCCACGGCTGTTGCCGGGCGGTAATAGAACATGAGCAAAACGCCTGTGACCGTAAGTAATAGGAACAGAAAGAAGGAAAGGCCGCCCAAGCAGAACGTGTAAGTGATCTTCAGACTCTCTCGTCGCATCCGCACGGGGTGCAGATGGAGAAAGACGTTGTTGAACATCATCAAGGCCTGGTTCCGAGGAGTGCTCGGATACCCGTGACGGAAGACACTGCGGAATACGCGGTTCCCGGTCAGCGCACGGCGGTAATTGCCTTGTTTGATGTCGTCTATAAACGGCTTGAACTCGTCAATCACGCTGCACCTCGCAGCCTGTTTTTCGAATAAATCAACGTGGGCATGCCTCGGCCTTTATGCAAACCGAGGCTATCAAAGCCCCTGGGTGATGTCAACGAGACTATTGATAGACGCACCGCGATTTCAGCACGCCAATTGACAATTTCGATGCATCGATTGGTGGCCCTTCTGAACAATGTTCCAACATCATCGGGGCCGAGCCTCGAGCCCCCCACGGTCGAACCGATTGGTGGGATCCCAGAGCATCCAACCGACCCCACCAGCTTCGTCGGAGCCCCGAATCTGCGCGCGGATTTCCGCGGTATCGTAGCGGCGTCTGGTTTGCCAGGGGTAGTCATCGAAATACTGCAGCCACGGACGAATTAGAGTTCGTTGCCCTTCCACCTTCGCCACGGCGCGCCGCACCGTTTCATTGACCGTACGCTGCGGCTCTCCGACAACCGCGGGAAAGCTCAACAGTCCAGGAAGTCCAGCGGCGAAGGTAGACGGATAGACCATGGGACAGATGAAATCCACATGCGGGGCCAGGTACTCCAGTGCCTGTCCAATGCCAAGGTCACCGTCATCCCACGGCGTGTAACCGAAGGTGTCTATTCCCAGAAATGCCCCATGCCGATGCACTGCCGGGCGGGCACGTTGGAGGAACTCGGCGATGGCGCCTACTCGAGACTCGGGTGTCACATCCTCAGAATATTTCGCGGCGGAAACACTGCCGCCGCGACTTGGATCGGTGGGAAATCGTATGTAGTCGAACTGAACCTCGTCGAACCCCACCTTCGCGGCCTCCTCCGCCAGCGCAATGTTGTAGTCCCAGGCCTCCGTTCGGAATGGATCTACCCAGGCCAGTCCCTCGCCATCCACCCACACGTCGTTGCTGCGCGAATCACGTATGGCTACGTCCACGCCGGCGCCCGGACCGTTGCGGGCGAGACGATCGTCCTTGAACACGACGATCCGCGCAATTGTGTAAATGCCTTGCTGGCGGTAATCGTTGAGCAGCCCTTGAATGTCAGGGATGGTTGTTGCGCTGGCGGCTCCGATGGCTTCTGCCAGTGGGACTGAAGATTTGTACGAGAGATTACCGCGATCACCCTTCACATCGATCACGATCGCATTTGCTTCGGTTTCCCTGAGCAAGCGATCCACGTTGCCGCGTAATGTCTGGTCCGCCACTGCGTAAATTGTTAGATAGAGACCGCGGACAGCGCGCGGGCGCATTTCGACACGCTGGACGTCCGTTCTCGGCGAAAACGATTGGCGATCGAAACCAGGCGCCAGTATCCAGTGATCGCCGGAAGGCACCAAACCAGCCGGTACAGCGCCTGAGGAATCAACGGCCATTTCCCGCTCCTTCGAGGCAACGATGGCGGACTGGATGGGCTCTTGGGTACGGGCATTTGTGATGATTGCTGCCGGTTGACGGTTGAGATACACCGTTGTTTCGCCATCTGTGGCGGATATTCGTTGGGGATTGAAACCGGGAGCACGCACCGTGAGCTCGGAGCCAGTTGCCGGCCACACTCTGAACTCGCCGAGTCCTACCCGACTCAACATCAAATCGGCCTGAATGGCTGCATCGGCCAGTGGCTCATCGGAGCCATTTGCACGCACGACGATGGAAGCGGTGAGCGGCTCAAGTGAAAGGCTTCGGTCGCCCATGGGAGGGGCTTGCAGCGTTGCGGATCGGTATCCAGGCGCAGTCACCTCAAGCTGACGCGCGGCCCTCGAAAATGGTACGTGAGCTTCGCCCTTGGAGCCCTGATAGCTCGATCCACCCTCATCCACCACGTTAAATCGCACGAGTGGCTCACCCGAATATTGATCCACGACGCGAACGATGGTGCCGGCTCCGGCCATGTGCACCATGCCGCCGACCAACAAAGAGCAGAGCGATGCATGGCGAATCCAGCGCGGCAGTGGATGTTCGGTTATCTGAGTAGGTGCAATCGTCTGCACAGCGAGTCCCACTAAGCAGACTGGTTGCCCAGTCTGCCAGTCATTGTAGAGCACGCTATTTTCGGGGCCCTGGTCGCCCGGTCCAAATTGCGGGAGAACCGGGCAATGCCTGAGGTAACATTCCCGCGAATCCAAGGAGGTCAGACCATGGCGGTCATTACGATCTCACGGCAAGAGGGCAGCCTCGGCGATCAAATAGGACGTGCACTGGCGGAAAGGCTGGATTACCGATTTCTCGATAACAGCACGGTGATTGCGGAAGCCCGAAAGTATGGCGGTGAAATTGAGCCTAACGCACCTGAGATTGAAGAAAAGCAGCCGACGTTCTGGGAGCGTTTAAATGAAGAGCGGCGTCGGCACACCACGATGGTGCGTTCAGCGGTGTACGGACTGGCCCGTCAAGACAACCTCGTGATTGTGGGACTCGGCGGTGTCTCACTACTGCGGGATCACAATCACGTGCTCAAAGTCGCCACCGTTGCTCCGATGGACGTGCGCATTGACCGTGTCTCTCGCATGGGAACCGTGGATCGACCTATCCCGGTGGATCGGGACGAGGCGGCGCGCCTGGTGCGGCGCTCGGATAGGCAGCGTGAGGGCTACCTGCGCTACATGTTCAATATCGAGTGGCTTGATCCTCAGATCCATGACCTCATCATCAATACCGGTACTCTGAGTCTGGATACCGTGGTGGATGCACTGGCTCATCTCGCTCAGCGGCCAGAGCTACGCGCCACGCCCGAGTCGGCGGACAGCCTTGAGAATCTCGCATTGGCCAGTAGAGTTGAGGCTGCATTGGTCAATGACGCGGGTATTTGGATTCACGGTCTCCGAGTATCGGCCGATCGTTCGAAGGTCACGATCACCGGCGAGGTCATAACGGACGATGATCGCGAGGTCGCCGAGGAGACCGCGCTGACTGTCGAGGGAGCTCGGCAGGTGGTGAATGAGCTCCGAATTCAGCCTCCGCCGCTAACGGGTATGTAGCATTGGGCTGGAGCATCGTTGGCCATGAGCGCCCGGTGGCGTTACTGGAACGCGCCCTCGTCAGCGATCAGCTTAGCCACGCCTATGTGCTGAGCGGACCGGAAGGCATTGGAAAGCGGACACTTGCGCTTGAGCTGGCGCGTGCAGCGTTGTGTCTCGGAGGAGGTCAAGGTACCGCTCCGTGCGGAGCCTGTCCGAGCTGTTCGCGTGTGAGCACCGATAATCACCCCGACCTTCGGATCGTGGAGCTGGACACTGAGCACGTCCAGATCTCACGCAAGGAGATCGGCCAGATCCAGGCTGATGCTTCCCTCAGACCGCTACTGGGAGAGCGGAAGGTTTACGTGCTGGTCGAGGTTGAGCGGTTGAGCGCCGTTGCTGGCAACCAGCTCTTGAAGCTGCTCGAGGAACCACCACCGGCGGTCACGTTTGTCCTGACATCAGCGGACATAGGTGCGGTGCTCCCCACCATCATCTCGCGGTGTCAGGTTGTGCGCATGCAGCCAGTCCAGCGTGAGACGATTCAGAATCACCTGACCACGCGGCTCGAAGTTGAACCGGAAGTGGCGGAAATCATCGCCGGGGTCGCGGACGGGCGAGTAGGCTGGGCGATTCGCGCTGGGGCGGACACGAGCCTGCTCGAGGCCCGATCTCAGTCGATTGAGGAGCTGGTCGCGCTCATTGAGTCGGCCCGGCTGGCGCGGCTGCTCAAGTCTCAGGAGATCGCGGGCCGATGGACCGGCGATCGTGGGCGAGTTATCGACGAGCTGGACTGGTGGGCGCGGGCTCTGCGAGACGCGGCCGTTCTTGCCGCTGCTCCATCTCACGATGCCGCCAGTGGAGCCGCCGATATCGTCCGCGTGGCGGGCCGGCTTTCTGCCCGTGAATCGATTGGCGCGGCTCGGGCAGTTCAAGAAACCGCCCGACTGCTCGAACAGAACGTAAACCCACGACTCGCCCTGGACACGCTGGTACTTGATTTACCGACCGTTGACGCGCGCAATTAGCGCGCTGTCAGAGAATACGCAGGCTTAGATTTTGGCGGTTTCGGCTTAGATTTTGGCGGTTTGTGGTTGACAGGATACACCGTCGGTGTTCGCTGTTCGGGCGATAGTCACGTGACGTTCGCCTCGTTCGAGGGCGATCTTCTCAAAGTTGGAGACCGTGTGCGGGTTCACGTCGACGATTCAATTCATACGGGTTGTGTCGTGATTGCACCGGCACAGCTTGTCGAAGATCAAGGGGGTGTTCCCGAAGCGCGTGCTGAGCTCGATCACACCCCGCTGGACAAACCATCAGGAGACGCAGCGCGTCTTTTCACGTCGCTCGATCTTCCCGACGACATACTGCCGCCTCTAAGGTAGAGATCGGCGGAGATCAGGTCCTCTGGACGGTTTTAACAACCGACGCCACGATCAGAAGCACAGTGATGAGGCCGACTGCGATGGTTGCTGGAGAGAGAATCGACAAAGGGCTGGAGGCGGTAGCGGCGGATTCACGGGCAGTCAGTGCTTCTAACCTCGTTGTGTCGGCGATGCTCCCCGATGGTTCTGCGGCTGGCTCTGCTCTGCGGGCCACGGAGGTAGGTGCGGAGGCAGGCGGCCCGGGAGCCGCGGCGTTGGCACCGGCCGCTGATGCGCCGTACGGTATCGCGTTCACAGGTTGACCGTCGGACGACATTATCGTTGAGATAGCTCTGGGCTGAGCCGATGGTGCAACCGGTGCGATTCCAGCAGGTGAGCTGATGGCCGCGAAATCGGCGCTGAGCATCACCACGAAGAGCGCTGCCGCTACGGCCGCGAGCCCTCGGATGCCAGTACTCCAGCTCAAGAGTCTCGACCAGAACCTCGTCCGGGGCGCCTGTACGATCAAAAATGATCGCGGCAGAGGTGGGTCGGGCAGTGCACGCAAGGCGTGTACCGTAAATCTCAAGTCCTGAAGTGTCTGGCTGCACTCTTCGCATCGCCCGAGATGCGCGCTCGCGGTGGCTCGCTCCGCAGGAGCGAGCCGGTCATCCAGGTACGTGCTGATTTGTTCATCGGTTAGATGGATGTTTAGATCATGCATAAAATACGACTACGTTTCAGTAAGACGTTCAGCCGCGCCGGGAAGTTCCCCTCGTGTGCGCAATAGCGTTCGGAGTCGCGCCCGGGCTCGGCTCAATCGAGACTTAACCGTTCCGAGCTCGGCTCCCGTGATTTCAGCTGCCTTCTTCATATGAAAGGCCCTGCACGTCGCACAGGGTCACGATGGTCCG
Organism: uncultured Chloroflexia bacterium; assembly: GCA_963765765.1. Classification (GTDB taxonomy): domain Bacteria; phylum Chloroflexota; class UBA6077; order UBA6077; family JACCZL01; genus CAVXYC01. Next base: position 277,137 of record CAVXYC010000015.1, read on the forward strand.
CTGATCGAGCGGCAATGATTGAATGGCCAAGTCTATCTCGGCGGCCGTCTCTGCGCGCATAGCCGTGCGCTCCGGATTGCTTTCTAGATCGTCTGGCGGATCAATCGGGTCGTCATCGTCATCTTCGCCCTCGAGCGAGTCCTCGCGGCGGCGTTTGCGCTTACGGAGCTGGTCGTAGCAGCAGCGTACCGCGATTCGGAAAAGCCACGGGCGAATCGCCTCGCCTCGAAATCCATTGATTGCGCGATAAGCATTAACGAAAGCGTCCTGAGTTGCGTCGGCAGCGTCATCAGGATTCCCTAGCAGGCGGTACGTCAGACTGTAGACTGGCCGCTCATGTTCCAGGACGAGTCTATTGAACGCGTCAACGTCGCCATCACGGGCTCGCCTGAGAATCGCGGAGTCATCAACATGCCTGGGTGCGGTCATCGAGTGCTCAATGAATTCTGTACCCGGAAAAGTGCGCTGCGATAATACGCATTTTCCCAGCCTGATCGCCGGCGCCACGTATCATGATAGCTATGGCGTCGGTTCCCCGAGAGTGGAGCGGTAAGCTCAGCGGTCTTGCGGCCAGGTCTGTGCCTCGTCCCAGCCCACTTGACCTCTCACTCTTTGGGGTTAGCTGGCGATCGCTGTGGCGAGTGCTCCTCGTCGTATCCATGTGCACGCTGGCGCTCATTTGTAATCCCGGAGCGCACGCGATGCCCCTAAGAGTGTATCTGGCGACTCGCGCTGACACCTTCAATCTCATCGAATGGGAGGCCCATCAGCTCATTGCGCACGCCGGCACAATCGGTACTGACCTTCAGCGCTCATCCGAAATCGATCCAGCGGATCTCCAGATAATTCGAGAGTACTTGCTGACGCCGAGAGGTGCACGCGATGCGTCACGGTGGAATTCCGAGCGTGCCATCGAGCGGCAGCTCAGTGCTTTGATTGACGCTCAAGGCATAGCCCGCCTGCCTCAGATTCCGATTCCCGGATTATTTCCACCGGTGGCCTTCCGATTCACGTCCCCTCCACGGGTCCTGGTTGTTGCTCCTCGGGACCGTTTGGTGGTGCAGCAGTCGGTGCTCCTGGAGCCGAGTGTCACCGAGTCCGAGTCGTCAAGCGTTGAGCAACGTGTTGCCGATCTGGGCGTGTCTACGCTCGTGACGCCGATTGGCGGTCTCGCGACATACCCATCCATGGTCGTGGAAACGTCGCGAGCGTCGGACGTATTGGCCTCTGTTGCCCACGAGTGGGTCCATGCCTATCTTTTCTTCCGTCCTCTTGGAACTGTGTACTGGTCAACCCAGCAGGGGCGCGCGATTAACGAGACTGTTGCGGACCTTGCCCGGCAGAGAGCTCGGCGCGTTGTTGGCCGAGCGTGCCGAGCTACCGCCACCACCGGTGACCGAAGCACCCGGCGGCAGCGATCAGCGGTTTCGACAGGAGATGAGGATCACGCGGCTTGAGGTGGAGCGCTTGCTCTCCATCGGTGCTATCGACGATGCCGAGCAGTACATGGAGAGGCGGCGGTTGGAGCTCGATGCGATGGGGTATCGGATACGGCGGCTGAACCAAGCGTACTTTGCATTCTATGGGAGCTACGCGGAAGGGGCGGCCGGAGATGATCGTATTGGAAAGCTTGTGCGCGACCTCCGGGCGTCTGCGCCTTCGCTTGCATCCTTTCTCGCCAGCGCATCCACCGTACAATCCGTTGATGATTTGCAGCGGTTGCTAGATCAGCCGTGATCGGCCCAGCACATTTTTCTGGGAGGACAACGACGCAATGCACGCACGTGACGACGCGGTAGCGCTACTCCATGAGCTGACCAAGAGCGATAGCCTCCGTAAGCATGGTCTGGCGGTTGAAGCGTCAATGCGCGCCTTTGCACGAAGGCTTGGGGGAGACGAAGAAACCTGGGGAATCGTCGGTCTTTTGCACGATTTTGACTATGAGGCCCATCCGACCATCGATGAGCATCCATTTGTTGGCGCTCAGATCCTCAAAGATCGTGGCTGGTCGCAAGAGATCATCGATGGCGTCCTCGCCCATGCTCCGTACTCCGGTGTAGCGCGTGACACGCCCCTCAAGCAGTCCATCTTTGCTGTGGACGAGCTCAGCGGGTTCGTTATGGCGTGCGCGCTGGTGTACGGACGCAGCTTCGGGAATCTCGATCCGTCGCGCATTCGTAAGAAGCTAAAAGACAAATCCTTCGCACGTCAGGTCAATCGCGACGACATACGCGTGGGGCTAGACGAAATTGGCGGTGATCCTGATGAGCACATTCAGTACGTCATCGATGCACTGAAAGACGTCGCCCCGGAGCTGGGGCTGAGTGCGGAGCCGACTTAGGCGACTTTCGAACGTCGCTCAGGCTCGGCGAAGCACCGCTCGCGCATACGTCTCGAGCGTTCCGCCAGCCACCAACAGACACAACGCAAGTCCCAGCGGCCCTTCTCGGTAGCCAGAATCGCTGAGAAATCGACGCGAGAATTCGCGTAACGGCTGGCCAACGACGGCACGTATGCGCGGGCGTTCTCCACGCCGAATCATGCCTGCCGCCGCGATCCGTGCATACCCTCTCTGGCGTTGCCAGAACTCGCCTAGCGAGCTGTAGTTCAAATGCACCAGGGGCTCGGCGAGGTTTCCTGCGGGGCCGTCCAGCCCCGCGACCTCATGGACCGGTAGGTCGGGTGGATAGCTGGCGTGGCCTTTGCGCAACAATCGGAGCTGCCGATCCGGATACCAACCCGCATGCTTGATCCAGCGCCCACAGATAATGTTCTGCCTGGGAACCCAGTACCCCACGTTCGAGACATCTCCCTCTACGACACTTCGGATCTCTCTAGCGAGTGTTGTGGGAATGCGCTCGTCGGAATCCACGAACATGATCCAATCACTGGACGCCAGCTCCAGGGCGGCATTGCGCTGCTCGGCAAAGGTCGTGAATTTGCGGTGGTGAACCTGGGCGCCAGCATCTCTGGCGAGCTGAGCCGTCGTGTCGGTGGTGGCATCGTCGACAAGTACGACACGCTCGTCCGCCCAGCTTAGCGAGTCGAGGCAATCAGTGATGCTCCTCGAGGAATTGAGGGCCAGGACCACCCCGCTTATTGTTTGGGGCTGGCTCACTGATTGCTCAGGAGCGATCTACACGCGCGAATGCGGTCCGCGGCCTGGCGTTTGGAGATCGTTCCTTTGCGGGCCAGCGAATCCACGTGGTTCATCTCTCTACGAAGCCCTAATTGAGCGATAAACTCGGCCGCTTGACGAAATGGACGACCGTAATGCTTCTGGTACAGCAGCGACCGGCTTTTATGAAGCTGTTTGAACATCGCCGCGCTGCGCTGCTCGGTGCTCTTACCTCCGTGGTGAACAACGACAGCGCCTGGGTGATGGTAAATCTCCCATCCCCGTTCGCGTGCTCGCATGCACCAATCGACTTCTTCGCAATACATGAAGAACGACTCGTCCAGTAGCCCTACGTCGTCGATCGCCGACCGCGATATCAGCATGCATGCTCCCAACGGGTGATCGACTGCGAATGGCTCATGGCGAGGACCGTAGCGTCCATTCAAGCGGGATTTCAGGATCCTCGCATGTACTGGAAAGAAGTCAAGCAAAATCTGTCCCATGCCCGGGAAGTGGAACGCGGAGTCCTGCGGCGCACCATCTGGATATATGAGTCGCGGTCCCACCGCGGCTAGCCACGGACGCTGGGCAAGAAATGAAGAGAGCGTTGGCAGGGCGTCGTGCAGAAGCTCGGCGTCCGGATTGAGCAACAGGAGTTGTTCGCCGCGCGCCATGCGCAAGCCCACATTGGTCCCCGCTGCAAATCCAACATTACGCGTGAGCTGGACGAGGCGAACATTGGAGAACTTCTCCCGTACCATCCTGGGAGAGCCATCATCCGATGCGTTGTCCACAACGATGATCTCGACGCCATCGACCAGCTTGCTCGATTGTATGAGGGACTGAATGGCACGATCGAGGAGGGCGACAGTGTTATAGGACACAACGATTGCTGAAATCCGGCCAGGCATCAGTAGCCGATCTCGATCCAGGTGCCACCAACGCGATCGTCGTGGAAGGCGATGCCCTCGTGGATCAAACCTGCGTAGACAAAGATGCGATTATTGAGCGGGCCGACCTGGCGGTCTAGCGCTGGACCATGTTCCACGCGTAACTGGCCTTCCACCGTGGTCTCATCGCCGGGCGCCAGGTCCGTGGGGAACCCCCATCGGTACGGGTATTTCGAGCCGGTGCTGGTGGGCGAACCAGCCCAGTCAACGCCCAGACGCCAGCTTCCTAATCGATCGATGAATTGGTGATTGGCTATGGAGCCGAAGCTATCGAAGCTGCTGTATTCATAGCCGGGCAGGGGGCCGTTCGTCCGCAGTGGCAGCGTTCCGGTATTGCGCACCAGGGCTCTGACCGTTAGCACCTCCCCCACCATCAAGCGCTGTGGGGTGAAGTCCACCCGTACGATGCGGCCCTCGGGATTGCCACTCGCGGAGACGATCAGCGGCACTTCGGTCTGGGCAACGTTTCCGGCCGCGTCCGAAGCTCGCACGAGGTAGCGGTACGCCCCGTCCGGCACCGGTTTCTCTTTCGCTGTGCCGTCCCAGCGCTCGGCGTACTCACCGGGCTCGAGGAGCTCAGTGCCTCCAACGTAAACGCGGTTGTTCGATTGATCCAGCACCAAACGCTGTACGCGTGCACGCTTGGTTAGCCGATAGCTGACTGTTGCCACGTCATCGGCGCCGTCAAAATTCGGGGAGATCGATGGCGGAAAGGCCGAGAGGTTCTCAATGGCTGGGGGTTCCGTGTCTGCGCCGCGAACTTCGATCGCCTGTCGTCGCTCCGCCTTCTGGCCGCTCGAGTCAGCCGCCGCAAGCACCAGCTCATACGCTCCGTCATCCAGCACTCGCCTTCGCGGCGAGTCCAGTGACTCAGGTACCGCCCCGTCGAATGGATAGACGTAGGTCTCGTTTGGTCGGCGCGGCTCGTCCGACCTCAGCGCATACGCAGGATCCGGACCTCGAGACGATCGAGACGCTCAAGGTCGATGGTCGGCTCACCCGGTACGTTAAGTCCAGACGGTCGCCCCGAACATCTGGTGTGAGCACGTCCTTGCTGGCAGTGAGATCAATGGTGAGTGGGGCGCTGGCGGTGCAGCCGGCTATGGCGGCAGCAAGGGAGAGGCCTGCGAGGAGCACCGCTCCTCGTTGCCATCGATTGTGCTGATGGGGCATGGCGGGAGGCTATCAGAGGGTGAAGGAAACAGGCAATAACAACACAAACGTCTTGGAGTAGCTACTCCAGGGCGTTTCGGGATTGTGGCTGGTTCAGGCGGCCAACGCCCAGCGTTACGGAATCGAAATAGTGACGGCGTCCGTGTGGAGGTGGCCGTAGCTGTGGCGCTATTCCGAGACTCGCGGGTTGGGGTGGGCGCTGGCTGATTCACTGGCGTTGACGTAGGCGCGACAGCGTACGCGAACGGATCAGGCGCGGGAGGCGCTGGTGGGGCAATCGCCTGAATTGTGGCCCACGACAAGGGATCCTTCTCTGCTTGCCGGAACGCCTTGGTCAGATCCGTGTCAGGAAGCTGCTCCTTGCGGAATGGTCCACGTTGAGCTCCATGTCATATTGACGCAGAAACGGCGAATCGGGCTTCTGAGATTCAAAGTCCGCGGGCAGATACTGCTCCGAGTTGGGTACCAGCGACCCTAACACGCAGATGTCGGGATTTTCGCCACAGCGGCACTACGGATATTGTTACAAATTCGTAACGGAACCGAGGCGGAGATGTGTCTACTGCCGTCTACGTTCGTCGGACGGCTGATATTCTGGCTACTCCCCGGCCGTAGGCGGTTCCTCGTGCATGACGGCTTGCCATACCCTGGCGCTCAGCTTACGAGCGAGGATGCCGGCTATGGCTAGCGCGCCGGCGGTAAGGACGGTCCACATAACTTTCTTGAACATGCTCTGCTCCGATTTAACCGCGAGCTCGTTGGCGGGCTGGATTTCGGCCAGGCTTGTGAGACTGGATCCTGATAAAGCAAGCACTTCTCGTGCCTGAGCCACTGCGTCCCCGATAAGGCGCGCCGCTTCATCCTGGGATGACTCTCGGAAAGCGGCTAGCCGCGCTGCCGCCGTCTGCTTTTTCTTGCGCGACCTAGCTGAGTTGACAGCCAACAGCACTGTGCCAAGTGCAATTCCAGCGCCAATACGGGCAACCACTTCTGGCTTCTCCTCAACCATCCGTAGCGCCCAGTCGCGAGCGTCGTTGGCGTGAGCCCGGACGTCGAGCATCTCGTTGATCCGCTTGTCAAGCTCTGAAGCCGCGTCCGTGATTTCGAGTCGAAGGCTGGTTATCTCCCGTTGCGTATCAGCGGACGTTTGGCCCATGCCAGATCCTCCCTGAGTGTTTCACGGGTTCGCGCTATGGGGTTGATCATCACGCGATCCTTCCCGCGCAGCGCAAGAATCGCTCCTGTTATCCCGAGGATGAGAGTGATGACGAGCGAGCTAATCCAGCCTCCGTACCTGGGGAAAATGGCCTCGAGGCCCATAATAATTGTGACGAGAAGAAATATCGCGGTCATGAAGAGAAGCACGGCGCCGACGATGAGAAGCGCACTGGCCTTGCCGACCTGAATCAGGTTCTCTTCGAGCTCCTGCTTGGCCAGCTCGATCTGCCGCTCGACGGTGTCGTGGACACCATTGATGATTCGCCGAACCAAGTCGCTAACTGATTGTCGCTCTGTCGGCGGGAGCTGCTCCGTCGCCACCGTGACCTCCTCGTCTGGATGAGATTGGGGTCGCACAACGAGTCGCGGCTGCCCGGGTGTCCCTCTCGTTTCCGATTCTACCAGGGTGATTGTCGATTCGCGGAGGGGCTGCCGCTCCAGTGCTCAGTCTGACGAATCTCAATGGCGATTCATTCAACATTAAGGTGAACGCCTCGTGCAAGTGATACATTGGGTATTGTTGATGGCCGGCATGGCCATTCCTATAATCTCCTTGCTGCCAGGCAGCCGGTCGGAATCCTCCGACACTCAACCGATGATGGCGTGCTCATGGTGAGTGTGAGACCTCGCGACGCGAGTTGTTACCATCCACCTCTCCGTGCATGTGCGCTCGATGATTAGGATCCCATGATCAGCGTAGAAGACCTCAACAAGTACTACGGTCCACGACGTGTTGTTTCTGACGTCTCGTTCTCGGTGGAAAAGGGCGAGATCCTGGGGTTTCTAGGACCCAATGGCGCTGGTAAGACCACTACCATGCGCGTTCTCACCGGTTTCCTGCCCGCCTCGAGCGGAACGGCAGCGATTGCTGGATTTGATGTTTTCAAGCAGCCAATCGAAGCTCGCCGCCACCTCGGTTACCTGCCAGAGAATGTTCCGCTCTATACGGAGATGACCGTTGGGGCCTATCTCGATTTCATGGCCAAGATCAAAGCGATCCCTGGCGGCGTGCGCAAGGCGCGCGTCGAAGAGGCCATGGAGCTCACGGATATCACTGACCGACGCGGTCAGCTCATCGGAAAGCTTTCCAAGGGGTACCGACAGCGGGTCGGACTTGCGCAGGCCGTGCTCGGGAAACCGCCCGTGCTCATCCTGGATGAGCCGACCGTTGGCCTCGACCCGCGCCAGATCATTGAGGTCAGAAATCTCATCAAGAGCCTGGGCGGCGAGCACACCGTTATCCTGAGCACCCACATCCTGCCTGAGGTCAGCATGACCTGCAGCCGGGTCGTCATCATCGCCGATGGGCGCGTGGTAGCCATGGATACGCCGGACAACCTGGCGCACCGGCTCCGCGGTTCAGAGAACATTCGCCTCGAAGTCCGAGGCCCGCAAAATGAAGTGATCAAGCGGCTCCGCGACCTGCCACGGGTGCTCAGGGCTGACGGTGAGTCCATGGGAAATGGGCACGTGGCGGTTACCGTGGCGTGCGATGCCAACACCGATCTGCGCGAAGATCTGGCGAGGTCGGTCGTTGAAGGGGGCTGGGGGCTCCTGGAGATGCGCCCAGTGGGTATGAGTCTCGAGGAGGTCTTTTTGCAGCTCACAACATCGGAGGAGCCGGAGACGGCATGAACTCAGTCTTTGCAATTGCTCAGCGTGAGCTCAAGTCTTACTTTGCCTCACCCGTTGCATATGTGGTGACAGGCTTGTTCCTGGTGATGTCGGGTTACCTTTTCTCTGCCATCCTGGTGCAATCTCAAGAAGCCTCGATGCGCTTCATCATGCAGAACTTGAGCGTAATTTTTCTCTTCATCATGCCTTTCTTGACGATGCGGCTTCTGGCTGAAGAGCAGCGTACGGGCACCGTTGAGATCTTGCTCACAAACCCGGTGCGAGATCACGAGCTCGTTCTCGGCAAGTTCCTCGGAGCCACGGTTTTCTTTCTAGTGATGCTGCTTTTCACCCTCTACTACCCATTCCTGCTGTTCACGTACGGCAACCCCGATCGCGGACCGATCATGTCGGGTTACCTGGGGCTCCTATTGCAGGGCATGGCTTTTCTGGCGGTTGGCTTGTTCGCTTCGTCGCTCACTCAGAATCAGATCATCGCGGCGGTTCTTACCTTCACCGTGCTGCTGGTGCTCTGGCTAGCCGAAGCTGCGTCCAACATCTTGGGCTCCCCAATGAAAGACATCCTGCGCTATTTGAGCATCACTAGTCATTTCCAGGACTTTCCGCGGGGCGTGATTGACACGGCCCACATCGTTTACTTCTTGAGTCTTGTGGTGGCGAGCTTGTTCCTCGCCACGCTTTCTCTGCAAACACGGCGGTGGAACGGTTGAGCACGAAAAGCGTTCCCTCAAAGGGCATGGTGGCAAAACCATCGGTCGTCTCATTCGATACGCTTCGGACTGTCGCGGGATTCCTTGGGCCGATCCTTCTTCTCGCGGCGATCGGCTACTGGCTGGTCAACAGCGCCTTCGACACTCCAATGCGACTCCTGCTGGCTGGCGGGATCGTGCTCGTTGGCGTCTACGTTGCCATTGATCCCGAGGACGTCTGGTCTCGTCTGACCGCGCGCGGCAGCATTTATGGCGGCAACACTCTGGTGATTGCCCTGGCGTTCCTGGCGATTCTGGGACTTTTGAATGTGCTCGGACAGCGACGTCACGAGCGCTGGGACCTCACGCTCAACAAGACCTTCACACTTTCTGATCAGACCGTTCAGATCGTGGGAAGCTTGCCCCAGCCGGTCAACATGATCGCGTTCTACTCCGATCAGGATTCACGTCGGAATGACGTTCAAGACCTACTGCGTGAGTACGAGACTCGATCAAACGGCAAGGTCACGTACGAATTCATCGATCCTGAGGCGCGCCCGTCGGTAGCGCAGCAATATCAGATCAGGGAATTCGGAACCACCATTCTTACTATGGGCGATCAGCAGCAGCGCGTTACCGGTACGCGTGAATCGGATTTCACAACCGGGCTGCTCAAGCTGGTCAACCCGAGCCAGAAGAAGATCTACTTCACCACCGGCCACGGTGAGCGCCGCATCGACGCTTCTGACGATCGTGCCTACAGTCAGCTCAAGACGAGTCTCGAATCAGACAACTTCCAGGTTGACACGCTGAACCTCTTCGCTACGGGACAAGTTCCGGCCGATGCGTCGGTGGTGGTCATCGCCGACCCGCGCTCGCCGTTCTTTGATGAGGAGAAGCTCGCTATAAGCCTCTATCTTGATCAGGGTGGGCACCTGCTGCTACTCGGTGAACCCAGGCAGCCTGTGAACCTTTCGGAATTCGTCGCCAAGTGGAATATCTCCATCGGGAATGATCCAGTAGCTGAGGACCCGCGGTTCACGCTGGGGGGTGACCCGCTTACGCCCGCGGTGGTCAGGTATCCCGTCCACAAGATCACTGAGCAGCTTCCTGCGACGGTCTACCCGTTTACCGCGGCTGTGACGTACCCCAAGGGGTCTGATGTCCCACGTGGTACATCAATCACCAGCCTCGTTGAGACGTCGCCAAATAGCTGGGTTGAGACGGACCAGAACCAGGTCCGATTCGATGAGGATGTAGAGACGCGGGGGACGGTTTCACTCGCAGTCGCCACTGAAGTCACGCTCAATCCGGATGCGTCGACAACCGATCCGGACAATAAGAGCCCCAAAACACGATTTGTGGTGTTCGGCGACGCTGACTTTGTCTCCAATGCCGCCTTTCGCTTGCCTGTTGGTAACCGCGATCTCTTCCTGAACTCTGCCAATTGGGTAGCAGAATCCGAGGAGCTCATATCGATCCGACCCAAGCCAAATGACCAGCGTCAGGTGTTCCTCACCGGGGCGCAGCAGAATCTGGTCTTCTTCTCCACGACGCTATTCCTCCCACTGCTCGTCTTCGCGGGTGGACTCATCGTCTGGTGGACTCGCAGGTAAGGCGGGTCGGCGCGGAAATACAATAATGAATCCTCGACTCACTATTGGCATGCTCGTCGTGCTTGCGGCACTTGGCATTGGTGTCTACTTTTCTGAATTCCGCGCGGGAAGCTCAGCTACGCCTCCGGCCGCGCCAAGCGCTCCGGGAGCGCCCCCAGCTCCCGCGGAGAAAGAAGACCCGCTGCTGCAGATGTATCAGATTGACGACAAGGAGATCGCCAAGCTGGAGTTCTTGAAGGGTGGAGTCGTGACTACCCTGACAAAGGACGGCGATGATTGGGTGCTTCAGCCGAGCGGCGAGCCGGCCGAGCGCTTTCGCGTGAATAGCCTGCTCGTTCGCGTGGCGTCGCTCAAGGCCAATCGGCGCATTGCCGAGCCCACCGAAGATCTCCAGGTATACGGACTTGCGTCCCCGGAGATGATCATGCGACTCTGGCGCCAGGACGATTCACTATATGAGCTTATCGTGGGGGCGAAGACGCCCAATGACGCCGGGACTTACGCTCGCCGTCCCGATGATCCCGCCGTGTTCGTTCTGCCTAACACGCTGACGAATGACATCGAAAAGATGATCACCGAGCCGCCCAAAGCACCTGCCACGGCTACTCCGTTCCCCACGAGTACCGCGACGCCTACACCGTAATGGCCACGCAAACTGAGGTGGGATGGACCAATGGAAGGTCCATCCCACCGTCCATCTGTAACGCCGTCGTAACCAGAGAAAAACCGGCACCGCAACCAGGTCTCTGCTAGAGTGGTATAGAACTCCAGAGTGATCGATCGTCAATGAAGACGATTCGATTCCCGCGTCACGATGAGGTGAAGCGAGCTTATGAATTCAATTCCCGACTCGGGTTACCGACCCGAGACTGACCCCGCCCTCCTGGCATTTATAAAATGCCACGTTCGATCGGTTGCCACCTGGGACGTTCTCTGCGTTCTGGCACGTAATGTAGGCCACTGGTTCACACTCGATCAACTCGAGCGAGAGGTTACGATGGCTCCGGCTCGAGTCTCAGCCGCCCTGGTGGAGCTGGTGTCCGACGGTGTGATCGAGTCCGATACCGATGCCATCAGTACTGTCTTTCGGATTCCCGCTGATGAGCCATCAACGATTGTGATCGAGCGGCTATTTAATGCTGCTCGAGTCGATCGGAATCTTCGGCGGATTGTTGTGGCGCACATGGCTCATGGGCACGATGTCTCTGTAGCGCGGCAGTAATCTCCTTCAGCACAGAAGGCTCGTTCTCCGTTACTTCCGACGCTCGCAGAGCCACCGTGGCGGCCGGGCCGCCAAGCACGCCCAGGGCCCACGCGGCGTGACCGCGAACCAGCGGCTCTCGATCGCTGAGTGCCTCGATCAGGACGGGGACCGATTCAGCATCGCCGCTATTTCCGATGGCCACGGCAACATTTCTCAGCAGCCCCCGTCGCTTGGTGCGCGTAACAGCGGTGCCTTTGAACATGGCGCGGAAGCCCGCATCGTCCAGGCGAAGGAGGTCTCGCAGCGCCGGTCGTGCGTGATCGTCTGAGATCGGCTGAAGCTCCGGCCATGTACCAGACTCCAACCGTCGATTCCAGGGACACACGTCCTGGCAGACGTCGCACCCGAAGATCCGATCCCCAATACTACTTCGCAAATCTTCGGGAATCGCATCCTTTAACTCAATCGTCAGATATGCAATGCACCGCCGAGCGTCCAGCTCATAGGGAGCGGTGAATGCGTTGGTTGGACAGGCATCCAGGCAGATGCGGCACTGCCCGCAATCTCGTGTGCGCACCTCATCTGGTTTCAGGTCGGCGGTAGTGATGATCGTACCGATCAGCAGGTAAGAGCCCAGAGCGCCCGTGAGCAGGTTAGTGTTCTTTCCGTAGAAGCCGAGACCAGACTGAACCGCGGCCTCACGATCCAGAAGCGGTGCGGTGTCCACGAAGACTCGGGTCCTACACTCGGGTTTATCCGTCTCTCGGATGAACGCTGCGAGCGAATCCACACGGGCCTTGAGCACGTCATGGTAGTCGGATCCCTGGGCGTACCGGGCAATTCTTCCACGCGGGCCACGATCATCAATGACGTCAGGCTGATCGGCGTAGTAGGAGACGCCCAATGAAATAATGGAGCGGGCTCCTGGCAGAAGATCATCAGGATGAGTGGAGGAACGAACTCGCTCCTGGTTGAACCACGCCATCTCGCCGTGGCGTCCCTCGGCTACCCACCTGGCGTAGCGTGCTTCGGCTTCCTCGAACGGCTCCGCTCGCGCGATCCCCACAAGGTGGAAGCCCAGCTCATGCGCATTGGCTTTGACTCGGGTCGTAAAGTCCATTAAGCAGCGGAGAAATACGACAGGCGCGGAGTGACTCACTTCCGCGCCTGTCGTTCTACCTAGCATCGATGGGGTCGGCTACTTGGCCGCCTTCGCGGCCGCAAGCGCAGCCTCGTAATTTGGCTCCGTCGTCACTTCCGGGACGTACTCAACGTACTTCACCTTGCCGTCTTCGCCGATAACGAACACCGCTCGAGTAAGCAGACGCGGCCCCTTCATCAGCACACCGTAGTCGGTGGCGAAGACTTCATCGCGGTGGGATGATGCCGTGCGATGGCCCACTTCGGCCGCACCACACCAGCGCTTTTGTGCCATGGGCAGGTCCATGCTGACGGTCAACATCTCGACATCGCCGAGAGCCGCACGTTCCTTGTCCCAGCGCCGCGTTTCCGTGTCACACACCGGCGTGTCAAGTGATGGGACGGCGCTGAGGAGGACCACTTTGCCCGCGTAGTCCGAGAGCTTTACCGGGGACATGTCCTGCCCTACGAGCTCGAAATCCGGGGCCGTGTCGCCGACCTTGATCTCATCGCCAACGAGTGTGACCGGGTTGCCGCGCATGGTCACTGCGCCTTCACGTTCTTTTGCCATTTAAATCCCTCCGAGCGCCGCCGTCGGTGACTTCCGGAATGACCGCGGTGCCCAGTCATCCTAGCATAGGGGTCGGAGTTTCGATTCAGGCCGCGGGGGCACTTTCGGATCACTCTTCCACGTCAATCTGATCGATGACATCCTGTACACCCGGAACGGTTGCCGCGACAGACTCGGCATTTTCCGCATCCTCGATTCCCGCAACCCCGCCTTCCAGTACGACGACTCCGTTCCGCGCCGTGACCTTGATATTTAGGTCCGTTGTGCTGGCATCGGCAATGAGCCGGCGACGTACAGCATCCTCCAACGCTTCGTCGCCGATCTGACCGTCGCTCGCGGAGCGCTCAGGGCCAGGTGTCTCCAGTGCAGTGGCGGAGAAGCCGCCAACGATGTCCCCGTTGTCACGGGCACCGGGCTCTACAACAGGATCCGTGGGCGGGAAATAGCTCTCTTCCTGCTCGTCGACCACGTCTTCAATTGCTGTCGTCACGGGTTGATCGTTGAAGCTGGGCTCGATCATGCTGTCGCCAGCGTCGAGCTCTTCTCGGGTCTCACTGAGGTTGTCAGCCGGGCCGGCTTCAACCTGGAACCCTTCCACATCCACGGGTAGGATGTCCTGGACCTCAAGACCGTTGTCGATCTCTCGATCCGGCGCGATCGACCGCACGATGTCTTCGGCGGCCTGCCGTGATTCCTCGGTGTCAACCTCGCCTGACAGCGTGACGGATCGCTCGTCCACGCCAACCGCCGCGTACACGCCCGCTTCTTCGAGCGCCTTTTCCAACTTTCCCTGAACGTCTGATTGCGCCATCCCAAGCCCCCTGGTGAACGTCGATTAAGGGCCGGATATCGGCAGGTCACGTGCCAGGCTAATTTCCTGGCATAGGATCTGCACGCGACAAACACACCGGCCAGTGGAGTGAATCGGTGGACAAGCCAATTGGCCCTGGCGTCCAATACTCGCAGGGCGCCTCGCACAGCTAGCTCCGCCAAGGGCGCTTCGGACGGCAGCGCAGAGGCATCCAGGACCCAGGCCGGCCCATCGTAGTCTGAGGGCACGCGGCAGCGACGGCCGCCGCGTGCCCCTCTCACAAGCTTTGGCTCCGTCGGAGATGGAAAAGGTTATGCGTCAGAACGGACATGTTCAGGACACCGGACGGCAGTCGGCGCGCGTTGTTGTTCTCGGCGCAGGATTTGGTGGCCTGAACGCCGCGACTGAGCTTGCGAAGGCGGCGCGGCGCGGCGCACCTCTTCATATCACGCTTGTAGATAAAAACAACTATCACGCCTTTGCGCCCTTGCTTTACCAATCGGCCGTTGGCCTGGTTGACTCGCGTAGCGTGGCATACCCGGTTCGGGCAGTCACGAGCCCGCTCGGGATCGGGTTTGTCAGGGCACAGGTTGAGGACATCGATATCTCCAGACGCCACGTTCGTACATCTGATGGAGATCTAAGTTATGACTGGCTCATCGTCGGATTGGGAAGCGTGCCCAGGTACTTCGGCTTGCAGGACCCCGGCGGGCGAGTTCTGCCTCTCAAGTCCATCGAGGACGCTGGCCACATTCGGGCACGCGTCATGAGTGCCATGGAGGAGGCGGAGGAGCTATCCGACGCTGAAGCGCGCCGACGCGTATTGTCGTTCACCATTGTGGGCGGCGGACCAACCGGGCTGGAGTTGGCTGGCGCGTTGCGGGCATTGATCAATGACGTGGCCGGTCGAGAATACCGTAACTTCAGCGCGTCCGAAGCGAGTGTGACGGTTCTCGAGGGCGCCGACGCGGTTCTACCGGGCTTTCCAGCGCAGTTAGCACAACGCGCTCAGGAGCGTCTGACCCAGCAGGGAGTTGTGATTCACCTGGGCCAGATCGTGAAAGCCGTGGATGAGGAAGCCGTCATCACAGCCTCGGGCGCGCGTTTTCCGTCATTCACCGTGATTTGGGCGGCTGGCGTCCAACCTGGTCCGGTCATTGACGCACTTCCAGGAGAGCGCGTTCGAGATGGTCGGCTCATTGTGCGGCCGACGCTGCAGGTCACTGGCGACGATCGAACGTTCTTGATCGGTGACATGGCCGCGTTCACTCCACCCGGCGAAAGCAGACCGCTGGCCGCGCTCGCTCCCGTGGCCATCCAGGAAGGCGAAGTCGCGGCAAAGAATGTGCTACGCGCCATGGCCAATCGACCGATGCGACCGTTCAAGTATCAGGATCGTGGGAGTCTGGTGATTCTTGGTCGGTATGGCGCCGTGGCACAGGTGGGCAGCGCTATGTTCGATGGTCTGCCAGCCTGGCTGCTCTGGCGCGCCGTACACTTGGCCTGGCTGCGCGGAATTCGGCACAAGCTGGAAGTCTTGGTGGATTGGTCGCTGCTTACTATGACGCCGAGGCAAACGTCGATCATCGAGAACGAAGCGCATCCGGCCGTAGCAGCAGGGCCGGAGACGAAGCAGGTGGTTGGCGGCGGCACGTCGTAACATCCCCCAGGCCCTCGTCGTACAGCGCTCTGTAGCTTGATCACCCCCGTCCGCCTTGTTCGTCGCTCGTCTATCATCCCGGCTCATGACGGACGATCAATCGGCGCTCCAATGGCTCTTCGGTTTCACCGATTGGGAGCGTGGAATTGGCTGGGGAAACCGAGCCAGCCCCGACTTGAGTTGGAATCTCGGCCGCACACGCTGGCTTCTGGAGGCGGTCGGGCGCCCAGATCGCGATTTGCCGGTGGTGCTTATTGCGGGAACCAAAGGCAAAGGATCCACGGCGGCTCTCATCGAAAGCATTTCCCGAGCAGGCGGAAAGCGCACGGCGCTCTACACACAGCCGCATCTTCAGGACTACCGTGAGCGGATTCGTCTTGATGGTGCGCCGATTGCAGAGGAACGTTTTGCGGAAGTTGTGAATCGTTTCCGCGAGCCCGTTGACCGTTTACTCAATGAGCTCCCTGATGCGGGAGAGCCCACCACGTATGAGATCACGACCGCTATGGCCATGCTTGCGGCCAGGGACCATCGAGCAGATCTGGCGGTGATCGAGGTGGGACTCGGGGGCCGTCTCGATGCGAGCAATTGCCTCGATCCGATCGTCTCGGTGTTGACTCGTGTCAGTTACGACCATACGCAGATCCTCGGCCCAACGCTGGGCGCGATTACGCGAGAGAAGGCGGCCATCGCGCGGCCGGGCCGACTCCTGCTCAGTGCACCGCAGCGTCCCGCTGCTCATCGTGCGCTAGTTAGGGCAGTGGGTGAAATCGGCGCTCGATACCGCTTTGTTGCACCCTTGAGGGCCGTCAGCAGGGTCGCAACCGGATCTCCAGACGCCCAGCGAGTGAGCGGGATCGTTCTGAATCAACGGTTCGAGAGTGATCTCTCACTCCTCGGCGAGCATCAGCGGGAGAACGCCGCCCTAGCCGTTGCTGTGTGTGAAGAGCTTGCGGGCGCTGGAGTGCTTGCGCTTGCCGTAAGACACGTGCACGAAGGTCTTAGCAGAGTGGATTGGCCGGGACGACTCGAGACAATGTCCGTTACTCCGCGCATCGTTCTGGACGGTGCTCACAATGGGGAATCTGCCGAGCGCTTGGTTCGGGCGCTCCGTGAGTCCTTCATCTTCGATCGTTTGATCCTGGTGCTGGGCATCCTGCGAGACAAGGATGCCCGAACGATGTTGAGATCATTGACGCCATCCGCGGATATCGTGATCGCCACCCGAAGTACGAGTCCTCGCGCGTTAGAGCCCACAGAGCTTGCGGACCTGGCTCTCCGTAACCATCACGATGTCCGAGTCGCGCCGACTATCTACGATGCATTGAGCCAGGCACGAGCCTCGGCCAGGGGTGACGATCTTATCTGCGTGACCGGCTCATTGACAGTTGTTGGCGAAGCCCGCGCGCTTCTCTTGCCCCACGATCAGAGCCGCATCCCGTAAGGGTGCGGTTCTGATCGATTCGGAATTCGAGCAGTCCATTGTCAAAACTCGCATGTTTCGTTTGACAATGGCTCGGGCAGGACGTAGCATCTTTGCAGCGTTCCGTGGGCATCCGTGGAACGAAAATGACCCAGTGAGGATAGTGCGGGTTCGCTTGACGGAGCTCCCGGAGCCCCTTCCAGCTACAACCGCGTGCAAAAAGCCAGAAACATGATCGATCTCAGCGAGATGATTGCGATCGACGATTTCTCAAACGACACACTGATAGCACTGGCTGATCGTCTCGAGCGGTCGACGACATTCCAAGAGCTCCTGGTCCGAGAGGCTGAGCTGGACGAAATCTATCGTCGAGTCGAGACGGCGCTCATCGATGCGAAGTCGGCTAACGATGCACATTCAATGGCGGGACTGCAACAGCTCTTTCAACGCGTCTGGGAGGCGCATGATCTTGCTGCCGAAGGCGAGCCCGTGGAGGCCGCACGACGACTCCGCCAGGGGATGACAGGCGATAACGGTCCGTGATAACAACCGAACATACCTATAGAGTAGAGCGCAAGACTAAGGGAGGTCTCACATGCTCAATGCCGCCGACAATGAGCTCCTGACTCAGGTGGGTCCGGGGGCCCCGATGGGCCAATGGCTGCGTCGCTTCTGGACGCCACTCATGTTGTCCGAGAAGCTGGGCGGGCCGGACTCGGAGCCCATTGAAACCCGAATGTATGGCGAAGACTTGCTGGTCTTCCGAGATACAGACGGGAAGATAGGCGCCATCCAGCCGCTCTGCCCGCATCGTCAGGCGCCACTGGTCTACGGACGAAACGAGGAGTCGGGGCTGCGCTGTATCTACCACGGCTGGAAGTTCAACACGAGCGGCGTATGCGTGGAAATGCCCAACGAGCCGGCTGATTCGGATTTCAAGCACAAGGTACGGCCGGTCTCCTATCCCCTGCGCGAGAAGGCCGGTGTCATCTGGATCTATATGGGCCCCAAGCATCTCGAGCCGGAGATTCCGGACATGGAGTGGATGCGGGTGCCCGCGAGCCATCGCAACGTCTCCAAGTTCAACGTCGAGGGGAACTGGGTTCAGGCGATGGAAGGCGACGTGGACTCGAGTCACGTGGGTTTCCTCCACAAAGACATGAGCACGATTCGCGATCCCAAGAAGGCCATTCCAGAGCAGCGCTATCAGGCGCTCGACCGCGCTCCTCGCTGGATCATTCAGCCGATGGACAGCGGCATGATGATCGCCGCCCGCCGCAACGCTGAAGAGGACTCGTACTACTGGCGCATCAACCAGGTGTACTTCCCGTTCTACACGCTCGTTGCCGGCCCGCTGGATCAGAGCAAGTTCCTGATGCACATCTGGGTTCCCCAGGACGATGGCCACTGCGACGTCTGGACGGCGTTCTGGAAGCCGAAGGATCCGATGTCCGCGGAAGAGCGGGCCGAGATGTTTAGCGGCCCACGACCGCACGTTGGCACGTTCAACCCGGAGACCGGCGGACTTTTCGGCAACAAGAGCAATCACTTCTTCCAGGACCGCAAGGACCAGAAGGAGAACACGTTCTCCGGTATCCGCGGCATTCGTGAGCAGGACGCGGCCATGACGGTGGGTATGGGCGCCATCGTCGATCGCACCAAGGAGCATCTCGGAACGGCAGATATGGCCGTTATCGCCTTGCGGCGCATTTTGATCCGCGAAGCGAAGAGGGTAGCTCACGGTGAGGAGCCCGTGGCTCCGTACAATGGCGCGCTCTATCGGAATCGCGCCTGGTCTGGCGTGCTTCCGCGACGTGAGCAGTTCCTGGAAGATCCAGAAGCGAAAGAGATGATGCTGACATTGGTGCCCTGAGGCGCCGAAAAAGCATCGGTACGCTCAACGTGTTCATCTCTGGGCAGTGCCATGGCACTGCCCAGAGTGCCGTGAGCCGAAGTTACCAGATCGAATCTAATCCATTGATCGGTCCGACGATCGGATCGAAGCAGTTCACGCTGGAGTGAGTTTGTGGCTGAGTACAACAAGGCGGTCGTCGACGATCTGAAGAAGCGCCTGGTTGAGGGACTAACTGTTCTCTCGGCCGAGGGTGTTCTCGGCGGCATGGGACACATCAGCGTGCGCGTGCCGCAGAGTGATCTCTTTCTGATCAATCCCCGGTATGCGCCCAACGTGGCCGGCGTCGAAGATATCTGTGTGGTCACGGCCGACGGAAAACGCGTGGACGGTCCCGGGCCAATTCCGGGTGAGACGCCCATACACTCCGGCATCCTCAAGCGGCGCCCAGACGTAGACGCGGTGGTGCATTGCCATCCTCGTAGCGCGGTCATTATGAGCGTCATCGATCATCAGCTCGTGCCGTTCAACATCATGGCCAATACGTTCCGCGATGGCCTGCCAGTTTATCCCGAAGCGCACCAGGTTGATACTGCCGAGCGCGGCGATGCGCTGGCGATGTCTCTGGGCGATCATCTCGCGGTCCTCCAGCGCGGACACGGTATTGCCGCCGTGGGGCCGTCCATTGAGGGCGTCTGCCTAGTAGCGATCCGACTCGAGCACAGCTGCGCCGATCAACTCGAGGTGATGCGCTACGTCACGCCGGAGCCAGTCGATGATTCAGAGTCGCCGCCGCCGTGGAATGGCCTGAAGAACCCGTATCGCGAGTGGCCGTATCTGATGCAGAAGCATCACATCCGCTCCCGCGAGGAGATCAAGGCGAGCATCACCCCGCCGGTGGAAGGCTCACGATCGCGCGATAACAAATAGGCACTGAGGCAGACTCCGCGGAGCCTCCCAGCGACCCACGGTGCCATATCGCCGGTTGGTTTACGGTCGCACCCGTAGCGCGGCGGTCTTGTGCCCCGCGCCCCTTGAGATGTCCTGAACGACCGACGGCCTGTTCTTAGGTGTTCGCGGGGCGCGGGGCACAAGACCGCCGCGCTACGGGTGACTGAGTAATCTCCTCCTTACATCCCTCGGGGATGCCGCGGGCAACGGACGCCAGTGTGTAGGCTGGGCACCCGGTATTAGTTGCGCGCTCCGGCGTGTGGAGATTAGATTGTTGTTCAATTGGCGCCGTCTCAACGCGCGAGGGGCAGGCGTTTGACTGTCAGTTCACCGCGTTTACTGGAGGAGTCCATTGACTTCACGAACTCGAACGACACGAATGTGGCTGTATCCGGCATTTGCCACATTGGTAACGGCGGCCGTTGGCTGTCAGGGCGCTGCCCCTGCCCAGAAGCCGGCTGAGCCTGCACAGGCTACGAGCGCTCCCGCGGCTCAGCCGGCGCAGAAAACTGACGCGAAGCCTGCCGATGCCCAGCCCGCTGCGCCCGCCGCGAGCGGGCCGGTCACTCCTAAGGTCAACCGCCTGGTGATGGCCATTCAACCGATCGGAATTGAAAGTAATGACCCGACAGTAATTTCGCCGCCCGAAACATGGCAGCTCCGGCCCATGTATGAGACGCTGCTCGGCGTAGATCCTGACGGCAAAGAGCCCGTACCGATGCTGGCAACTTCTTACAGCCTGGAGCCGGATGGGTTCTCCTATCGGTTCCAACTTCGCAAGGGCGTGCAGTTCCACAATGGCTTTGGCGAAATGACCGCCAAGGACGTGAAGTTTGCCTATGAGCGAATGATTGGGCCCGAGTCCAAGCATCCCCACACCAGCTATTGGAAGACGGTGGTCAAGGACGTGGAGATCATCAATGACCACGAGTTTATCTTCCGATTGACAGGCCCCGACGCGGACTTCATCACCTCAACGAGCGGCGCGGAAGCAGTTCTCCCCATCTATAGCAAGGCCGACGCCGATTCACGACCCAATTTTCCGACGATCACTGACAAGCCAATCGCGGGCACGGGACCATATCAATTCGTTGAGCGGCAACAATCGCAGTTCCTTCGATTTGAGCGCGTTCCGTACCAGCACTGGCGTGTAACGCCCGATTTCCCGGAGTTTGAGTATCGGCTGACCAAGGAGCTATCCACGCGCATCGCTCAGTTGAAGGCCAAAGAGATCCAGGTTGCAGGCCTGCCTCCTGAGATGATCGGACAGGCTGAGGGCCCTGGGTTCAAGGTCATCAAGAGCCGCTCAGCGGGACTGCAGGCATTCTTGACCTGGCATGGCGTGTATCCCAGTCCTCAGATCCGACCCGAGGAGCGGCCCGCGGTAGACCCGACACAGCCGTTTGTCTACATGGACACGCCGCTTCTGAATATCAAGGTTCGACAGGCGCTCAACAAGGCGATCAATCGCGACGAGTTCAATAAGGCGTTTTTCCGTGGGATTGGTGAGGAGATTTATCTCTTCGGCTACAAGGAAGATCGGCCGGGCTGGAACCCGGAGTGGAAGAATCGCTTCCCCGACATGTACGGGTATGATCCGGCGAAGGCTCGGGCTCTTCTTACTGAGGCCGGCTACGGCCCGAGCAATCCACTCAGGACCAATATTATCCTGGTCAGCACGGCGTACTTCGCGGCATCCGGTGACATGTCTGAGGCTATCAGCGGGTACTGGCGAAACATCGGTGTGGATGTGAATCTAATCACGATGGACGGTAACCAGCGCACCACGCAATCCCGTCAGCGTGAGTTCAATAACCACGGTGAAGTGGTGGGCTCATCCGTGCGTCAACTTCGCGGCTGGGGCATCTACGGCACCCACACTGCGATGGGAACCCAGAGCGGCACGGCTCTGCCGGAAGTGGACGAGGTATTCGACGCTGAGGTGCGCAAGACTGTGGACCCAGCGAAGGCCGACGCTGCCTGGCGGAAAATGGGCGACCTTGCCTATGACCGCTTCATGAACGTCCCACTTCACTGGGTACCTGCCGAAGCCGTAGTGGATGCGAATATCGTGGGCGACTACATCTACCCCGGCACGATTACTGGCCTTTACACTCACCCCGAGTACATTAAGGCAGCGCCCTAACAGAGAGTGATGAGTGATGGGTCATGAGTGATGAGGGGAGTTTGGGCTGGACTCATCACTCATGACCCATCACTCATCACTTCGTTGCAATGGCTGAGATCGTCCTAGGCATCGGCTCCGCGCGGAGCCCTCTTACCAGCTTGCCGCCCGAACATTGGGCGGCTCTTGGTGAGAGAGACAAACGTAGTACCGTTCTCTTCGAGTTAGACGGCTCGCCGGTGACGTACGATGCGCTCCTGGCACGCGCTCCCGACGTATCAACGCGTCTGGACCCTGCGCTCTGGAGACGCCAGTTCGAGACGGCTCAGCGCGACTTCGACGTGCTCCATGAGACGATTCAGCGCGTCGCTCCCGACGTGCTTGTCATCATGGGTGACGATGAGGAAGAGCTTCACCACGCCGACAATCGCCCCGGCATTCTCGTGTACCTCGGTGACTCGTTTAGAGTCATGGCGCGTCCGCTCCCGGCCGATACGGACGAGCTAAACAGGCTCTCCAACTGGTCCTGGGGTGATCACGATGCGATTTATCCCGCGGCCCAGGAGATTTCAAAGTATCTGGTTGATAGGCTTATCGCTGAAGACTTCGATCTATCCATCTCGAATCACCTTCCAATGGATAGGCCAATCAGCCATGGATTTGGATTTATTTTCACTCGGCTTGCTCGTCGAATGCAGATTCCAACAGTCGCGATCTTCATGAACATCCACTACCCACCCAACCGCCTCAGTCCAAGGCGGTGCTGGCAGTTCGGTAAAGCCGTGCGACGGGTAATTGAAAGTTGGCCGGGGAATGAGCGGGTGGCGGTGATCGGGACGGGCGGATTGAGCACCGGCGTGCTCCGCGAGGACATGGACCAACTGGTCCTGCGAGCCATGGCCGAGCACGACGAGCAAGTGTTCAACACGATGCCTCACGAATGGATCAAAGGGCCGGCAGGTGAAGCTCTCGCCTGGATCGCCACGGCCGGTGCGTGTGAGCATTTAGCCATGGATGTCCTGGATTACATCCCAATCATTCGCTCCCCCGCGGCCACCGGCTGTGGAGTCACGTTCGCCCGCTGGGAATGATGCTGTCCCAAGTCGCGACTCCGGGGCGACTTGCTAACTAGGTTCGGTCGTTCAGCACTTTCTGATACAGCGCGGCTGTTTTGTCCGCGATGGCGGACCATGAGAAATACTCCTCCACCCGCTGTCGGCCGGCCTCGGCCATTTTGTTTCTCAGTGCATCGTCGCGAAGGAGACGATTGATGGCCGCGGCTAGATCTGCGCTGAACTTGGGCGGATCTACGGGCTCAAACGGGCTCTCCCTGAGCTGATCCAGTGGAACCAATATCCCAGTTTCGCCGTCCACAACGACTTCTGGGATGCCACCGACGGCGCTCGCAACAACCGCCGTTTCGCACGCCATTGCCTCGAGATTAATGATCCCAAAGGGCTCGTAAATGGAAGGACAGCAAAACACCGTTGCATGTGTGTAGAGCTGGATCACCTCGTTGCGTGGCACCATCTTCTCAATCCATATGACGTCCGGCCTGGATGCTTGAACTTGAGCGACGGCAGCCTGCATCTCAGCATCTATTTCTGGGGTATCAGGAGCGCCCGCGCACAGGACAATCTGCGCTGAAGCATCGATATCCTTGATGGCACGAACGAGATGGATGATGCCCTTCTGACGGGTGATTCTCCCCACGAAGAGGACGAACGGCCGATCGGAGTCGATGCCGTATTGCACCAACGCCGATTTTGATTCGGCCGGCTTGTAGAGGTTGACATCGATGCCGTTATGGATGACGTGAACCTTAGCGGAGTCCACATTGAAGAGCTCCAGCACGTCGCGGCGAGTCTCATTCGAGACGCCAATGATTGCATCCGCCATCTCGAGCGCGGTGCGCTCCACCCATTGCGTCACGTCGTAGCCGCCGCCAAGCTGCTCCCGCTTCCACGGGCGCAGCGGTTCCAGCGAGTGTACAGTGACGATGAGCGGTATCCCATAGCCTAGCTTGGTGATGATGCCGCCAAGATGGCTATACCACGTATGGCAATGGACCAGGTCTGCATCAACGTTCATTGCCGCCGCGGCCACGTTTCTGGTCATCGCGCCAAAGACCGGCTGAAGTGGTTTTGGGGCAGTGATAGCAGCCGGATCGATCTCAAAGCCCCGGACCGAAAGTCGATTGTCCTGAATCTGCTGGTCGCCGAAACTGCGCACGTCTACGTCCATGATTCGAGCGAGCTCCGCGGTGAGGAACTCCACGTGCACGCCGGCGCCACCATAGACATAGGGCGGATATTCATTTGTCAGGAAAAGAGCTTTCATGTCGATTGATCTTTCAAGAACTACCTGATTCGCGGATATTCACTCGATCGAGGCAGGGGCTACTCAGAACGACCATCGCACAGATGAGGTCAGGCGTCCGGGTGGCGCAAAAGGCCAAGCGACACGCCGTCAGCCAGGCAACAGAGCGCAGTGGGCGATTCGGCCAAGACCAACTGGCGCGACAAGCCCTTTGACGTGACAGCGCATCTTAGCAGTCGCCGTCGCGTGAGAGAACCCTCGGGCCTGTCATCGGTGGCACTGGGTGTAACCAAGAGTTGTGGGTTTGGGGGCCTAGGCGGCCCGGGCATGGAGCGTGGCGTGGTGGGCCCGGAGTACGGCCAGCGATTGGCCTCCGGCGCTGGACCAGCGACAGCCCGGCCGTTTCATCCGCTGCTGGACGAGGTGTTTGGCGGCCGATTCCACCGCGCCCGACCCGATGGGCAGCCCCTGAGCTCGAAACTCCGGATACCGCATCCGCTGGCGATTGCTCTGGAAGTACCC
Source organism: uncultured Chloroflexia bacterium (assembly GCA_963765765.1). Taxonomy (GTDB): domain Bacteria; phylum Chloroflexota; class UBA6077; order UBA6077; family JACCZL01; genus CAVXYC01. The sequence goes on from CAVXYC010000015.1 coordinate 302,114, forward strand.
GCGCTCCGTGGCCACCACCCGGCGCGCCTCGGCCGTCGGCGGCACGAGCTCCCGCAGGCGCGCCAGCACCGCTGCAGCCCCGGCGCTCCACAGCCCGGCGAGGCTCACCGCGACCCAGTCCGCGGCCGCGGCGGTGCCCGCGCCGAAGACCGCCCAGGGCCACGGTCCAGACATGCTCGCTGGCGTGGTACCAATCGACAATCTCCAGACGCTCGCCGAACTGCTCCGCAGCCGCCGTCCAGATCCAGCGCGCGCCGTCGCCTAGCACGACAACCGCCCGCAACCTCGCCAGCCCGGGCCCGGTGACCGGGCCATCGACGCCGAGGATGTCCAGGCCGCCCCGCCGCGCCACTTCGGCGCCCCAGCGCCCGGCGAACGGCCCCACCGGCTCGCGGGCCGCCACGTAACTCGGGGCCTCCAAGCGCTGCCGTTCCGGGGGCGCGAGCCGGATCCCAGCCGCCGACCACGCCGAGTTTGACTTCGTGCCAGCCATCGTTGAAGCGCACCAGCACGCCATCGGTTTCAGCGACCAGCTGGTGCGGGGCGGCATCCACCAGCCCGGCCGGGGCCCGCGTCCGTTCGACGGTGGCGCGGTCGGCCTGCTGAGCCTGATCGAGCGCGGCCCCGGCGGGCCTCGGTCTGGGTGCGCACCGTCTCGGGACTCACGGCCAGGCCGGTCAGGTCCTCGAGCAGGTCGGCGGCCTCGGCAAACGCCGTGGCGCCCCCCGGCCCGGACCAGCCAGGCGCGCAGCGGGCCGCTCAGGCGCTGGTGCGGCGCGAGGCCCAGCGTGCGGTCGGTCGGGCTCCAGCCGTGGCGGCAGGTCGGGCAGTGCGCCCACGGGCGCGACCAGCGGACCGGGCCGCAGACCGTGACCACCTGGCGGGAACGCCAGCTGTGCGTGGGCGCGGTCGTGCCGCACTCCGGACAGCGGGACCGGTCGCGCTGGAGCCCGGGATCCAGACTGCGCTGGGTAGCCGCGATCATCCCGGCGACCAGCGTCGGGGCCACGGTGCGCAGCTCGGTCTGGACCTGGCGCTCGAGATCCGTCAGAGAGGCATCGCGGTGGGCGCGCGCCCAAGCCGCCAAGCGGTGGGCACAGGCGGCGAGCGGTGCGACAATCGTCTCGGGAAGGTTCTCCGCGTCCATGCGACCTTCCTCGCGGCCGGGGCGTCTCACTGCCCCGGCCGCCTCGGCATGAGAATCCGCGTTCGCAGCGTAACCCATCCGCTCCGGTCTCACCACCCGCTCTTCAACAACTTTTGGTTACACCCGTGGCACTGCAATCCTTGACAATGTCACGGCCCTATGGAATCGTGCTTGCGTCCGCGTTGCGTCGAAATTCGGCGTGGGCGTTGTCCCGCAGGAGGTCTCAATGTCGTCTACCCGCCCCATCCACGCCCTCAATCGTCGAACATTTCTCCGCTATATCGCTGGATCAATTGGTGCCGTGAGCATCATGCCCCTTGTCGCGGCATGTGGGGGCTCGAACTCGGCCCCAAGCAGTAATTCGGCTGCTCCGTCCGCCAAGGCCGCACCAACCGCGGCGGAGGCTAAGGCGCCAGCACAGGCCGCCGCGCCGGCTGCCCCAGCCGCTCCCGCGGTGCCAGCCGAGTGGCAGCAATGGATGGACGGCGCGAAAAAGGAAGGCAAGGTGGTCGTCAACACCATGCCAGGTGCCGGTAATCGGAATGCCGTTCTCGAGTTTGAGAAATTCCTTCCCGGCGTCACCGTAGAGCAGACGGGTCTCCAGCTCTCTAACCAATTCACGCCGCGGATTCTTCAGGAACGTGAAGGCGGAGTCTACACCTGGGACGTGGCGATCATTCCCATTGCTTCCGCGCTCGCGGTGCTTCGACCGCGCGGTGTATGGGACCCGGTCAAACCGGTACTGATCCATCCCGACGTGCTCAACGACGCCAACTGGACCGAAGGTTTTCAGTCTGGCTGGAGTGACGATGATAAGTCGCTCACCTACGGCTTCGGGTTGAACAAGAATCGCTCACTGTGGATCAATACCGAGATGGTCAAGGAAGACGAGATCAAGACCGTCAAAGACCTGCTGGATCCTAAGTGGAAGGGCAAGATGATCCTCTCAGACCCGCGAGTGCTGGGAAATGGATTCCTGCCGGTCATGTTGATGCGCAATACGTATGGCGACGACATCATACGTCCGATTTTCAAAGACCAGGAGCCGAGCCTCAGCCGGGACCCGAACCAGGTCGCCGAATTCCTTGTACGCGGCCGCTACCCAATTGGCCTGGGGCCAACGGAGCTGGTGATCCAGGAGTTTCAGGACGGCGGGCTCGGTAAGAGCTTGGTAGGTCTCGACATTCCAGACCTTGCCCACACCAACGGCCACAGTGCCTTCCTGGTCAACAATGCGCCGCACCCGAACGCGGCTAAGGTGTTCATCAATTGGCTCCTTACTAAGGAAGGCCAGACCGCCTGGACGACGAACACGCTGACGAATAGTCGCCGAAACGATGTGCCGCCAGGCGACCCGGCAACCTATCCGTCCGAGGGTCAGAAGTACGTTCGCGTCGACATTGAGGAGACCACACGCAAGATGATCGAGGCTCAGGAAGTTTCGAAGCAGCTCATAGATTGAGCGAGCTCGATTGCGCACGAGTGTGCGCCGCATTCCGCGGTCCATCGATGGTCGAACCAGGTACGAGGGAGTACGAGCTGAGGCACATGCGCAAGAATCGCCGGACGTGTCAGTCAGGCAATGAACGTGGCTAGCGTCGGAGATATCGGCGCCGTTGGTGCACGTCACGCGCGAGCCTGGAGGCCTCATTGGGACCTTCAGACAATTCTTGGCGTGATTCTCCTCGGATTGCTCACGCTATTCGTGGTTTATCCGGTGGTATTGATCTTCCTGCAGAGCATTCAGGTCACACGCCCCGGAGAAGCGATGATCTTTGGGGTCGATGGCTGGCGTGCGGTTTTCAATGAGCGCGGACTAGTTAGCGCTACGCTCAATACGCTGGGACTAACGCTGGCGCGTCAGTCGATTTCCTTGCCCATTGCCATTTTGATCGCCTGGCTCATTGCCCGAACTGATCTGCCTGGGCGAAACGTATTCGAGTTCATGTTCTGGTTGGCTTTTTTCCTGCCCAGCCTCACGGTGACACTGAGCTGGATCATGGTGCTGGATCCGGAGTTCGGTCTGTTCAACCAGATTATTCAGCGTATCGGTTTACCGGTATTCAACGTCTATTCCTTCTGGGGCATTACCTGGGTGCACATCATGGCGAGCAGCATCACGGTGAAGGTGATGCTCCTGACTCCGGTGCTGCGAAACCTCAACGCATCATTCGAAGAAGCTTCACGCGTAGCTGGCGCTAGCCCGCTCAGTACGTTGTGGAAGATTGTCGTACCGGTGATGCTTCCCGCGGTTCTCGCGATCGAGCTTCTGGCTATCACACGCTCCCTTGAAGCGTTCGAAATCGAGCAAGTGCTGGGTGCACCTGTCGGGCTGTACGTGCTTAGCACGAGCATTTACGACATGCTGTATCAGCAGATTCCGCGCTATGACGTTGCCGCGGCATTGGGCGTCGTCATGCTGGTCTCCATGCTTGCCCTCGTGTACCTGCAACAACGCTGGATCGGTGGTCGCCGATTCACGACGGTCACTGGCCAGTATCAAGTACAGGTCTTGCGGCTGGGGCGCTGGCGTTGGGTCGCCTTCGCGGGTCTCGTAGGATTGCTTCTGCTCATCATCGGTGTCCCGCTGGTCTTCTCTTTGATGGGCACGTTCATGCAATTTTTCGGTTTCTTCACCGGCGCATGGACCATGAAACACTGGGAAACGGCCTTGAAGGATCGGTTCCTCTTGCAGTCGCTCCAGAACACGCTGATCCTCGCATTCGGAACTGCCATCGGTGCTGTCTTCATCCATTCTTTGATCGCCTACGTCATCGTGCGCACGCGATTCTTCGGTCGGCGTGCCCTGGACATCATGAGCTGGCTTCCGTTTACGGTGCCCGGAATTCTCCTCAGTCTGGGCCTCCTGGGTATGTTCCTTCGGACACCAGTGCTGCGGCCGCTCTATGGGTCGATGATCGTCCTGATCATTGCTGGCATCGTGGCAATCATGCCGCTGGCCGTGCAGATCGTTAAAAGCAACCTTCTCCAGCTCGGGGCCGAGCTCGAGGAGGCATCCTGGCTCACCGGCGGTAACTGGTGGCACACATATCGACGCATCATTCTGCCGCTCATCAGCCCCACACTCGTGGTGGTTGGCCTTATCAGCTTCATCGGCGCCTCCAGGAACATTGCCCAGGTGGCGCTCTTGTCCAATACCGCCACGAGGCCTCTGTCTATCATGCAGCTCGACTACATGGCCGATCATCGCCTTGAGGTTGCTGCCGTGATCGCGTGTCTGATCATGTTCATGACGCTGGGGCTCGCGCTGGCAGCCCGAGCGTTTGGTTATAAGACGGCCGGCGGATAACCAGTAAGCCCAACATTACGCGGTTCAACTATGCCGGTAGGCATAACCGGGCCGGTGCAACGGCATCGGTCTCTTCGTCACACTCAGAATGGGAGAATACTGTGGCATCAGATCTGGATCAGGTTAAATACGACGTAGCAGTGGCGAACCGAGTGCTCACCGCCGTGGGTCTCGCCAATGGGCCTACGATCTCTCTGGGGCATGTCAGTCAGCGTCTACCCGGCGACCCAAGCAAGTTCGTAGTCAAGGGGCGTGGATACGAGATCGATTCGCTCCCACGCATGCGCCCTGAGGACATGGTGCTTTGCGACCTGGACGGATACATGTTAGACGGGCCGAAGGGCTCTACGCCGTGCTATGAGGTTCAGATCCACGCGGCAATCATGAAGAAGCGGCCGGAGATCAATTCGGTTATCCACGTCCATCCGCAGTTCACGGTGCTGTTCAGCATTCTGGGGAAGCCCATCGTTCCCATGGCGCAGGGGCAGGCAATCAACATCCTCAAGAAGCAGATCCCAACCATGCGTATGTACAAGATCATCCAGAGCCAGGAGGAAGGCCAACAGGTGGCGAACACTCTAGGCGACAATGTGGCCATGCTTCTGCTGGGGCACGGAGTCGTTGTCGCTGGAGCAGCTCCAGATGAAGTGGTGATCGGGGCGCTAGGTCTCGAGGAGCAGGCCAAGATGAACTACTACGCCTATAGCGTGGCGGGGCCGGACTATCCAACGATCCCGGAAGACCTGGTTCAAGAGAACTTCTATCGGCAGATCAACTTCGAGGACCTACCTCAGTTCAAAGGCCTCGGTGCCGGCGCACACAGCCAGCGGCGGAACGCGGTCTTCTCGCATTACGCGGAGATCGTGTCCCGGGATTTGTCAAAGCCCTAGTAGCCAGGCTGACATAAGTCGCGCGTTCAGGCTGACATAAGTCGCGCCTGTTCGTAGTGCGGAATGAACTCCGCACTACGGGCTGATCATTGCAGGTCTTCGCTGAGACGCTACCTCTTTCCCTGCGGCGCCAGCGCGGCCTCGCGCTGATGGATCTCTTCCAGGTTGTCGATCAGCGGCCCGAGAACACTCGCCAGATGCGGCGCGATCAAGTAGCGCTGGCGTGGCTCCGGATTCGTCGCCGCGTCGATCACGGCGTCTGCCACAGGTGACAGGTCCGTGGGACCGTTCTCGATTCTCGCTTTCAAGCCCTCGTAATACTCGCGCGCGGGAGCCTCATACTCGGTCCCTTCCGCAAAGTTCGAGTCCATATTGCCAGCAAACGCTGTCTGAAAGGCGCTGGGCATGACGGAGCTCACGCGAATACCAAATTGCCGCAGCTCGATGTCCCAGGTGGCCGCGATGCAATCCACGGCGTGCTTGGAGGAGCAATAGGCGCCCAGGTACGGCGTGTTGAGTATTCCGCCGATGGCGTTGGTGAAAACGATGCGACCGCTGCGCTGCTTGCGCATGTGCGGAAGCACCGCTCGAGTCACCGCCATGGCGCCAAAGACGTTGGTCTCGAAGACTTCGCGCAGTACCGCCTCGTCCAGCGTCTCCAACGGACTCACCGCGCCGATTCCGGCATTGTTCACCAGTACGTCGATCCGACCCTCTGAGCTCATCGTTTCATCGACGGCCCGCTGCACCGAATCTGGCTTGTTCACATCGAGTTGTCTGAGCACGACGTTCTTCAAGCCTTGATCGGCAATCGCCGATTTCAGCGTGTCAGCTCGCTCGGGATTGCGAGCCGTGGCGACGACGGTATCTCCACGGCGAGCAAACGCGGTCACGAACTCCAGTCCAAAACCGGTGCTGCACCCGGTGATCAATACAACGCTCATGAGTTAGTTCTCCCATCGAATTTACTAGCGCCTGTGTTCGTATGTACTAAACCCGAATCTCCCTGTCATCCTGAGTGCAGCGAAGGATCTCACCCACCGGAGTATTGGGCATTGGTGGGTAAGATCCTTCGCTGCACTCAGGATGACAGGGAGACTGGAGAGTGCAAACGTTCCCCAGTACTAACTTGTCGATCAGGCGCTACCAGTGACCTTCCGCAACGTTGCCCCTACGTCAGCTGGAGCCGAGTCTCCGGTCCATACCGTGTATTGATCGGGCCGAACGAGAATCAGCGGAGCTTTGTATTCGGTCCGTCTGTCAGTGTAGTCATCGCGCACGATCTTGAGCGGAACATGCTGCGCTTCCGCGGCGCTTCTGAAATGCCTGAGCGGCTTGATCCTGCTCCCCGAAGGCCAGCAGCGTGAAGCCCGAGCCGAGCTCTTCGAACACGTTCCGGCCGTTCGAAAGCATTTGCGGCGTGAGGTGATGTCCGGCGTGCGCCTCGTACGAATATTTCCCGTGGATGCTGCAGACCGCATTTGGCGGGCCGAACATGACCGAGGAGCCTTCATAGTGAGGCTCGTATGACTGCTGCTGGCGTCCGGCAGCTTCCGACTGAGCATTCCAGGCCTGCTCAAATTCGGCGCGGTTCTTTTCAGGGCTGTATCGTTCCAGGAATTCACGGTCTTTCTCGATGCCGCCAGCAATGACCGCCTGGCCAGTCTCCACGAAGATCGGCCGGCGCTCCTGACCGTATGAATCCAGCAGCCTCTGGCCGCCCCAACCTTGCAGCGTGGCGGCAAGCTTCCAGCCAAGGTTGGTCGCGTCCTCGAGGCCGGAGTTCAGACCAAATCCGCCATAGGGCGGGTGGCTGTGAGCCGCGTCTCCAGCGATGAAGATTCGCCCCTGCCGATATCGGTCAGCTACGGCGATGCGCAGGTCCCAGAAACCGACGTGATCGAACTCACACTTGAACTCGAATCCCGCTGCTTCCTGGACCAAGACCATGGAAATCGAAGTTCTCAGTCGTCGTGTCCTTGTTCACCGGTGCGTGGAAGAAGAAGCCCTCGCCCACGTCCACACGACCAAAGAACTTCCAATATCCCTTCAGGTCGGGATGCATTACGCGATAGGTGGTGCTCTCCGGGAAGCGCTTGAGCCCCTCATGCAGCTCCCGCGAGCGGAGAACGGCGAGCACCATGCGGGTATCGTAGTTAGCTCCATCCCGGCCAATGCCAAGCGCCTCACGCACAGTCGAATGAGCGCCGTCAGTGCCGACGATGTAGTCTGCTTCCAGGACTTGCTGCTCGCCCGTGTCGCTCTTCGTGATCGTCACTCGCGCCGTGGCGTCATCCTGATCTACCGAGGTGGCCCGCCAGCCCATGTAGGCATCCGCGCTGGGGCAGTCTTTGAGTCGTTCACGGAGCACGGCTTCCATCAGATACTGCGGCAGTCGCTCGTTGTCCTGGAAGTAGTAGTCACGAACCACTTCCCGTCCAGGCGGGCGGTACCAGTACTCGCTCATTAGGTCGCGATAGGCGGTGATATTACCGATGGGATAACCCGCGGGGCGTATCTTCGCGGCGCGCAGCTCCTCGTTGATGCCCCAGAAGTAGAAGTGCTCCAGGGTGCGCTGGGTGAGCCCCTGACCTTTGGGAATCCGTTGGGGCGATGTGTAACGCTCGATCACGGCGCAGGAGATCCCCCGAAGGCCGAGCTCCACTGCCAGGGCCACGCCCACGGGCCCGCCACCCACCATCACCACCTGATAGCGCTGTGCCATGAATCTCCTCCGGTACGGCGCAGTCGCACAGTGCAGGACAGCGCCAATCGCTGATTATAGAAGCGGCGCGCCCTGGTGCCGGGACGCGCCGTCTGGTCTCTCCTAGGGCATCTGTACCTTGCCGGATTTTGCCTACGCGTACACGGGAATAGACCAATCTCCGTATCGCGGATTCTCACCTCGGGCCGCGCGGAAATAGATCTCTTGGAGCATGCGTGACCTGGGACCAACCAGACCATCACCTACACGTCGGCGATCTACCTCAACCACGGGCGATACCTGCGCACCGGTGCCACACAGAAATAGCTCGTCGCATGTATACAGCTCGGTACGGTCGATGCTGCGCTCCACTACGGGAAGGTGCAGCTCGTCGCCGATCAGCGTCATGAGAAGCTGTCTAGTTACACCCTCGAGCACATCATCGGTGACTGGTGGCGTGATGAACGCACCGTCCTTGAAGATGAAGAGATTCTCCGCTGAGCCTTCGCTGACATGGCCGTTGGCGGTGAGCATGATGGCCTCGTCGAAGCCCGCCTCCAGCGCTTCAGACTTAGCCAGCGCAGAATTTACATACGAACCGGTGACTTTGGCGCGCGCCGGTATGGCCAGGTCAGATACTCGTTGCCAGCTACTGGTGATGCAGCGGATGCCGTTGTCCACGGCGATGTACTCGCCCATTGGAGCGGAATAGATCATGAAGCTCACTTCGACATCGTGCAGACGCACGCCGATCTCTTCGCTCGAAGCAAAGAGCAGCGGTCGCACATAGACATCCGTTTTGTATTCGTTTCGACGCAGAATCTCGAGCGTCCACTCCACCAGCTCGGTCGTCTGGTACGGAAGCTCCATGCGCAGCACCCGACCCGACTTCCGAAGTCGATCGTAGTGAATCGCCGGGTGGAGCAAGTAGAGTTGAGCGCGATCCGCATTCCAGTACGCTCGGATACCCTCAAAGCAGCCCGTGCCGTAGTGCAGCGCGTGCGTCATGGGCGGGATGTGCACATCCTCGTAGCGTACGAGCTCTCCATTGAAAAAGACCCATGTGTTGGGATGCTGCTGTCTCGTCCTGCTACTGCCCACCGTCGTAGTTTGCACTCGCCGCTCCCTTGACGTTTTGTCAACGAAAGAATGACGGGTCCCGGACCTGAATAGCAAGGTGATTGAATATCGGCCCAACAATCAGCTTGGGTCGGTTCCCTAACGAGAACGGTGAGCAGCGGGGGCCTGACATGGCTTCTGCTTCGGCACAGGTAATCCGTTGTTGCACGGAGCCTTGTGCCCTGTGTCTGGAGCGCAGTAGTTTCGATGTACGGAGCTCAGTCACGGCTTCCTATGTCGAGGCGCTCCAAGCACAGGGCACAAGGCTCCGTGCTATTGATCTAGAGTCGGTCCGTGCCGACCTCGATCATGGCTTCGACACCCGCCTGAACGACAGGCGCGTGGATCAGAGTGCCGAACAATCGGAAGAGCGTGGTTCTCCTGATGCTGCCACTATGGCCGAGCAGGAAAACCAGCTCTCCCGCCTGCCCCAAGGGTCAGTGCGCTAAGCCTGCCCGCGATGGGGATATGACTCGCTCAGCCCTCGCCTTTCGGTCGTGATCTGAGCTTCAGCGGAGAAGTCCAACGCGGCGAGCTTCTTGGCGGGTCTCGTCATAATCTGACGCCGTGACCCGGGCGTAGGACTCGGCTCTCATCAAGCGCAGAAGCTCTGCGTCGGTGATCGCTTCGAACGCAGAGGTCACCTCCTCCACGAACTCCGGTGAAAATGCGGAGCGGATGCACCATGGATAACCCTGAACCAGGTTCTGCTCGATGATGCGAATCTGGCTGCCATCCACGGTTCCAGCGTCGATCAGGCGCTGCATGACACGCTTCTCCACGCCACCGGCATCCACTGTGCCGTTGAACACTGCCAGAGTCGTGGCATCATGGCCGCCTGTGTAGACGAATAATCCGGGATTGGTGAAATCGCCAATCCCTGCCCGATCAAGCATGATGCGGGGGTAGAGCGAGCCCGATGTGGAGCCGATGTCCCCAAAGGCGAACTTCCTGCCCGCGATATCCGCGGCTGTCTGTATGTCGCTGTCATCGCGCGTAATGAGCGCGCTGTAGTACTTCACTGTGCTCGTCTCACGATCGATCTCAGTGACGATGGGCTGTAGCTGCGCCCGCTGCTCGGCCTGCACATACGTCAGGCCCCCGAAGTAGGCTAGATCGATCTTGTCCGAGGCCATTGCTTCAACGACGCCCGCGTAGTCAGTCGCGACGAATAGCTCGACCCCAATACCTAACGTATCGCCCAGATACGCTCCAAAGGGCTGGTATAGGGCTCGCTGCCGGTCGGGAGCGATGTTGGGAATGAGCCCCACTCGGAACGTCGTGGGCCGCCCCTGGGCGGTTGGCGCGGCCAGAGCGGCTCGCGTTGAGGGCACCATGGCCAGGGCGCCTAGAGCAAGTCCCGATTTGACGAAGGTTCGACGAGTTAACGACACAGCGTGCTCCTTGAAAGCAGAATTCTTCTCGTCTCGCCAAAAAGCGAGAAGCGCCCGAAGGAGCGCAAGTGTCAGTAAATGGCGCTCATCGGGGCGGGAGATATGGCGAACACAGTCAGCGCAGTACCTGCGCGGAGCCGCCAGGGCAGCGTGACCGGACAGGTTTTACCATAGCGACGGGTGGCCATAGCTTCCTCCCTTCCTAAGATTGATTGACCAACGCAGCCGCACCATGATGTCATGGCCCATTCAACCGAGCACGGCGCCCGACACGCGAATTTCTGGGCTCGACACGGCCCCCGCTGGGACCGCCGACATCCTGTGACGGCCGCCAGCGGACACTACTAGGGCACGGGAGTCAGAGCTGTCTGCGGACGGCCCTTGCCGGCCGACGGATGTCGGCGGTCCCAGTTACGGTCGGACCGTCCGCTGTCTAGTTAAGCAATCTATGCTCGTCCCTGGGAGTGTCCATCTCCCGCCGGCTGTCCCCGCAGCCGCTCGGTCAGGATGCGACCGGCCTCATCGGCGATGTCTTCTCCGGATGGCGCCGCCATACGGCGCATTACGTTGATGGTAGCTTCGGATGGCTCTTCGATCTGGGCGGTGCAATGGGCGCAGCGTCGCGCATTCTGGGGAATCTTGCTGAGGCACTCAGGACATTCCTTAGTCGGTGCGGGCTGGGGCTCGGATCGATATCGGTCCATGAGCTTACTCACGGGGAGCACCACGAGGAAATAGATAACCAAGGCAATGATCAAGAATGAGAGAAGAGCGTTCAGGAAGTCTCCGATTAATAGGCGGGCCCGCCCCACGTTCACCGTCCAGGTAGAGAAGTCTGGCACACCGCCAGACGAGCCAAGAAGCGGTGTGATGATGTCTTTCACCAGCGCTTGCACGACAGCCCCAAACGCGGCGCCAATGACCACAGCGACGGCCAGGTCCACAACGTTGCCGCGCAGCAGAAACTTCTTAAATCCGCCAAGCTCGCCCGTCATAGTGCGCATCTCTAACCTCCTTACTCCGGGAACGAATCGCGGAAGCAGAAGCATGCTCTATGCCAGCGAGCAATGGACCGACGGTGACCGCTTAATCAAGGATTGAGAAACAATGACGTGCGCCTGGGCCCGCGAGCACTCCGCGAACACCATAACTCCGCGAACCCGTTCGGCATGGTGTCCTTAGAAGCGTCATGCGGCTCGAGCGTACAACACGCCATCAACACCGGGGCTGTTGCCGTCTCCACCAGTGGGCCGCGGTAGGGCGGGACTCGCGGGCACGGAATCCCGCCCTGCCGCGGCCCGGATCCGGACGCCGTCGTCCCCGGCAGTCCGAGGGAGCCCATGCCCCAGCCGGCGATTAATCCGGGCAAGGCTTCACGCGTTAAGAGGCAATTCGTGAAGACAAAATCGGCGGCCTTTTGAGGACCGCCGATTTTCGCTATTGTTTGTTGCTACCGCGACTAGCTTGCGCTGCCGACTGCTTTGTTGTTTTCGGTTTGCGACTTGCTATGGCCATTGCTCAGGGCGGTGGCACCGCCGGTGCTTACCTGGATGCGTCGCGGCTTGGCCTCCTCAGCCTTCGGAAAAACCATGCGGAGGATACCGTGCTGGTAGCTCGCCTCCGTCGGATCCGCCGTGTAGCTGGTTGGCAACTGCAAACTGCGAGTGAACCGCCCAGTTTGGTGCTCACGTAACAGGTAGTGGCGGTTGGATGCCCCCTGATCTGCCTCCGTCTGACCCCGAATCGTGAGGACGCCCCGCTCGACCTGGACATCGATCGCCTCCGGATTGATGCCAGGTACGTAGGCTTCTACTACCAGCGCGTCGTCGCTCTCGTAGACATCGATCGCGGGCCCAGCCCAACCTTCACTGCCACCACTCCGAGGCACGACAAACGCGTCCTCAAACATGCGGTCCATCATGTGACGCAGGCTCATCGCCTGTCCGACGCTCGAGCGATCGATCATGACTCTGCTCCCTAGTCAGTGATTTGGCAAGCCTTTGAAACATTGATCCCGCTCGCCACAACCAAAGGATAAGAGCGCAATTGTCAGAGAGTCATAAGAGCAACATCAAACGTTTGTCAGCAATATCGTCTTACTCCACAAGCTCCCAATGATCGGAATTCCGGCTCTGCATGAACTCAATCCGAAGAGGCTGAGACCAGCCCAAGACCGCTCTCGATCGCGTCTTTGACCGCAGTTGCCACCGCACGGTGCCCTGAGGGGCTCAGGTGGCCGTCGCGCGTTTCTGAGTACGGTAGGACTCCATTGGCGGCGAGTGCCTGTAGAGCGGGAAGTGAGTCGATCACTGGAATGCCTTCAGCGTCAAAGCGATCGCGCAGCGCTTCACGCACGCGCACTTCGGCGGCGGCCTGGTACGCAACGTCCAACGGTAACCGGTCCTGCTCAGCGGCAACGGCATCTGCCAGGGCTAGCTCTTTTGTCGGGATGAGCAAAATAGCGAACTCAGCGCCATTCGCATGGGCGCGCTGACGCATCTGACTCAGCGCCTCAACGGTAATTCGCATTCCCTCAACTATGCGGGGATCCTCCAGTTCTACGGCAGGTAATCGGTAGCTCGGCGTGAGAACGGTGCTGAAGTAGGCCCCGCGGAAGCGAACGAAGTCGTCATCCTTAAGGGGGTCATTCTCGTCGTTCGCTTCCGGCCGTTCGGGATGACGGCGATAGTAGTTGTAGGCTCGTCCCGCGGCATGCCAGAGGCCATAGAGCTTCGAGTGATCCCGCAGTACGCCTTCGAGCGGTTCAGGCGGCTCGTCGCGAGCATCTTCATCCTGACGATCGATGGGGCTCTGGTCCGCAATTGGCAGATCGTCCCACGGTTCAGCATCGGCCGCATCAGCCACGGCCTGCCGCGTCTTCTCGTCGGAGGATTTGAACTGCTCGAGACGGTCGCGATTGTACACAAAGGTGAACGAGTCCACGAGGTCGTTTCCCAGATAGAGGGCCTCCACAATGAGCCGCGGCTTAAGCCGCAGCGCCTCGTCGAGTACGAGGAAGCTCTGCAATGGCCCCCAACCTGGAAACGCCATGTTGTAGCTCGGTCCCAGACCCATATCGCCGAGTGCATGCGGCCAGGTGTCCGACGGACGCACGTTGGATCCGTACGTCTGTGAATCGCCCAGCGCCACCACCTGCGCCTCCGATGGAATCGTCGCGTTCCGAAAGCCGAGTCGGTCGTGCTCGGGGTACTCAGGATTCCCGCGCCAGCTCAGCGCACGATCTGCGACAAAGCCCCGCACTGGCGTCACGGACAGCGCCGCGGCGACTGATCGTGATGATGCTGCTAGAACCTGAAGGATTCCTTCGGCAGCAACGAGAGATCCCAAGACTATGACGAAAGGGAGTAGGAATTTCTTCAAGAGTCGGCCAGAAGCACGATTCCGCAACGCCGAGTGTATTCGACCCCGTGCGAGATCGTCACGCCCCAAGGTGGCATTTGCACGGCGCGTTCCCCTCAGGGCCTTTTCAGACTAGGGACCTCGAGACAGGATGACGAATCCGTTAGGCGGCAGCGTCATGCGCGCGGCGTGCGGATAACCGAATTGCCCTACTCTATCGGCCATCACTCGACCGCCATTACCGGCAACGTGCTGGTTCGGGAAGTGGTCGTAGAAGTCACTGTTGAAGATCTCATACCACGTTCCTGGGTGCGGCAGGTCTACGAGATAACCCTCTTGCACGTGCTCGTTGAGACTGGCAACGACGGCGACATCGCTCCCCTGGCCTTCAACCCAACGGTGCATTGCAATCACTCGATCGTCATTGTGAACCTGAGAGACGCGTACGCCATCGCCGTGCAGCGCTGGACGAGTCCGCCGTAGCCAGAGCAGATCCTGCATGAAGCGACGATAGTCACTCATCGCTGAATCTAGATTCAGCCCATCCCACCAGATGAGAAATTGAGCCCAATGCTCGTAGTCGTCTGACCAGGGCTTGTCTTCCAGGAACTCCTGGCCCATGAATAGCATTGGAATGCCGGGTGCGGTCAACAAGAGGCCCGCGGCCACACGCGAGCGGCTTCGCGCAAACCACGACCGATGATCCGACGAGTCCGCCAGCGCGGGAATTCGCGGCATGTCCGGCGCATTCTTTTCATACCGCCAGCGAACCACGTCGTGATTTTCCAGGCCCTGCACAGCCGACCAGCGCGAGGGGAAACCCGGCGGCCCGTAGAGCGTATCGCGCACCGCGTCCAGGTTTACGGGCGCGTGGGCCCCGCCCGCTGCTTGACGAATCGCCCCACGGATCGATCCGCGGAGTCCATCACTGAGCGCCGCGTCGAACCCTAACCCTTGCGGCGCCGCCGTCACGGCATATGCGCGATCCCAATTCCAGTATTCCGCGATCTGGATCACATTGGGCCTATGGTGGCGCAACGTACTCGCGATATCTCGACAGAAGCGATCACCCCCGTGATCCACGGCGACGCTAATCTCGTCGTATCGGAGTCCGTCGATTCGGTACTCGTCAAGAAAGAAGCGTCCATTGTCGATGAGAAGCTGCCCGGACGGAGGACTGCCAGTAGGCGAAGATGCTGCCGCCGGCCCAGCCTTGATCCGTGAAGTACAGGCTATTGTTGTGATTACCGTTCGGCTGCCGGTCGTAGAACCAGAGGCTACGATCTCCGAAATCGCCGCCAGCATGGTTGTAAACCACGTCGAAGATGACCGCGATGCCATTCAGGTGACAGAGGTCCACGATGCATTTGAGCTGATTTGGTCCAGGGGCAAGCTCCTCGAGGGTCAGCAGCGGCTTTTCGTGCTTGGCGAGCATGGCGTTGACCGGGAGCACATAGCGCTCGACCTCGGCGGCGTCATCGACCTGGTATTCGGTCTCCGGCGAGAAATAGTCCACGCCGTTGTAGCCGAGGCTGAACTGCGTGGGGAACTCCTGGATTGGTAGGAGCTGGACCGCGTTGATCCCCAGATCACGTAGATAGTCGATCCGATCGACCAGGTCGAGGAATTTGCCGTAGTCCCTAGCGCGACGGTCCTTCCCTTCAGCGTCCAGAGCCCAATACGCCCCCAGATGGAGCTGATAGATCACAAGCTCATGGAATGCCGGCGGACGCCATTCTGTCGCACGCCACGCATACGTATTCGGGTCGCGCACCAGGCAATGGCAATTGGGAAACTCAGTAGCGTTACACAGCTCGCGCGCATAAGGGTCGCGCTTGAATCCCGTGATTCCCGTCGGTCCGCGCACCCAGAACAGATATTCGTCGCCGTCTCGAATGCCCGGCACAAATCCCGCCCAGGTGCCGTCGTCTGATTTGATGAGTCGATCGCCCTCAGACGGCTGCCAACCTTGGTCATCGCTGCCGGAAAGCTGATCGGTGACCACATAGACGTCGAGCGCATGCGGCGCCCACGTACGAAATGTCGCCCCGTCATCCATCAATGTCGCGCCCATAGCTGTCGCCGCAGTGAGATGTGTGTCCTGAACTGGCACTGAATTCACCCGCCTAATCGAGTACATGACCAGCCGCGCTCGGGGACGGCAGCCGTCGCATCACCTCATCTTCGCCCCATCGGCGGTGGCGCTGGATTCCCTCACGTCGTCCTGCAGCGGGGCTGCGAGCACCCCCAAGCGCGCATTCGGGATCAGGCCGATCGTGTACGTGACGTGGCTCGCCTCACACCAGGCGAACAGGCGCGGAATGGCGAACCCGGCATCCGCACGCAGCTCGACGGGCACCCCGGGCCACGTCCGACGGATCTGTCGGAGCAGCCGTCGCAGCACCAGAACGGCAAATCGGCTCGCGTGCACCGTGCCGGGTCGCAGGATCGCCGTGATCAAGTGCCCGGTGTCCCCGTCGAACAGCAGCAGCGGGTGGTACATGTATTGGCGGTAGAACCCGTGGTAGGCCACCCCTTCCTGTTCCCCGTGGACCGGATCGTCGGTACCGTCGATGTCGATCAGGATCCGCCGCGGCGCGCCCCGGTGGCTGCGAGCGGCCGGATAGATGCGGACCAAGGCCGCGGCCATCGCTTCGATGCTGTGGCGATCGGAGGCGCGCTCCTAGCTGAGCGGCCCTTGGCGATTCATTGGTGCGGATCACACGTGAAGTACTCGGTGGGACGGGCAGAGACGCCTGTCCCACCGGCGACGTTCTCAGAGTATTGACAGAATGGGCGTGCGTCTACGCGGGAAGGGTGCTTCCGTTCCCAGCATCCGGGGTACCCTTGAGAGCAACAGGACAAGGAGCCGGGCCCCGATGCCGAGTGAATCAATCTTCGTACCTTCCGATGGGAGCGATTCCCTGGCAAACGATCGCCGAGCGCTCATGGCAGAGCTGGACATGCCGCCTGATGCATCGTGGAAACGATTCTTTGAGCCCGGGGAGTGGTGGGGACCAGAATGGGCAGGTTGGACTGTCGACAATTTTGGGATGTCCGCGCCCACTCCGTCAGGATGGCCACCTCCCTGGCCCTACCTCCTGTTGCAGTCGCCCGGCATGTCGGGTAGCGTCCTCATTCAGGTCTGGCGCACTATCGTGCAGGCCCCTGACTGCCCACTGAGACTGGAAAGACGCTGGCATCCCGATCATGGCGATCGTATTGACATCAAAGGGCTGGAGCGTAAACACACCCAGCACGACATCAGTGTCGCCAGCCGAGGTATCGAGTTACTCGCGCTCTCCGCCCGACAGGGCCGCAGTCAAGATGAGACCGATGACGCGGCGCTTGCTACATTCGTCGAGCTAGCCGACGCCTGGTTTGATCGACACCCGAACGCGAAGCCCGATGATCTTCAGTGGAGTCACATCCACGAGATGTCCTACCTATCGTGGAGCCGCTTCGACGCGACCAGATCCGATCACAAGATTGAGATTGCCGATGTGAAGCGGGGGTTGCGAAGTCGATGAACCACGTGCAGATCATTGTCGGCCAGACAGTTCACTAGCTAACCGAACGAAAGGAAAGGGACCTCCGCGGGTCCCTTTCCTTTCGTTACAAGCTAGCGGCCGCGCCGCGAGCTACGGCTTTGCCCGGCGGTGCCGGGGCATCCGAGGAATTGCTCGGTGCACTGGGTGGATTGACCGGATTAGACGGTGCGCTTGGCGGATTGACGTTTATCGGCGGCGGGTTGACATTGACGTTCGGCGGCGCCTGCTGTGCCGGTGGATTCACCTGGACGTTGGTGTTGCTTCCGCCGAAGGCTGAACGGAGTGGTCCAGTAAATAGAAACCACAGGATTCCGATCAGGAACACAAGGACCAAGAAGACCGTCAGGAAATTTATGCCCGCTGCTGCCGTACGATCTGAGCCCGACGAGGGCGGATCAGTTCCCGGGGTATTGACATTAATCTGACTCACCATCACCTCCCGCCGCCTCGGCGGCATTGGAGAGCTCATAGCGCAGGGCGCGTGCCGTCCGGCGGATTTCCAGTCCAGGTAGCGCGAAATCACCTAGGCCTCGGCCAGCCATCGAGTTTCGCAAAGACGAGTCTTGCCGCTCTGAGAGCCAGATTAGGCTGCGCTGCTCGGCACGAAGCTTGCACGGCGATTTTCATGATGCCGTCAAACAATGGGGCTGCTGCCGACGGCGGTGAGCTCGTGACTTCAGTCAGCAGCTGCGGTGTCTGCTCCTCATAGGCCAATGACATCTGGCCCGGGGCATCAACTGGGACACCAGGCGGCGGATATTGCAAACGCACGCGCGCATCGGGCGCGGAGTCGATCGAAACAGGTGTCCAGTTGAAACGGGCAAGGTTTAATTCAGCCTCCGATCGCGTCTGCCCGACCACGTCGGGCACGACCAGGCCGGAGCTGACGGTGACACGAACCTCGCGAGCCGCATTCACGCGCCAGCCGCTCACGGGCGACTGCTGCACGACGACGCCCTCGCGGATACTGATCGCTCGGCCGTTCGCCCAGCACCTGGACCGAAAGCTCAGTAGACACCGCCCGGTCCTCGGCAACGGTGAGGGGCTGCCCGACAAGCTGCGGAATGGCGTGACCAACGTTCAACGTCGGCCTCGGTAATTGATTAATGAACTGCGCAATCGCCATAACGATGATGGCGAAGAAGATGGTGGAGATTGCGATGACTATCGCTGACAACCAGGAGCTCGCTCGGGCTGATCGACTCGCTAAACCGCGCACTGGATGTGAGCGTCGAAGCGTTGTGCTCATGATGTCAATTCGATCGTGAGCGCTTGGGCGGGTTCAGATATAGATGGTCCGTCGCATTGGTCTGGACAAGTCATTTCTCGATTCCTTCGCGTCTCACAGATGCACGATTCGGACCTTGATGAAAACCGACAGGACAGACGTAGCCTCGTTTGATCAAGATGGGGTGCACGCGGTATATGTTCGACGTACGAACGGCCCCCAGGCGATCAAGGGACGCCGTGAAATTTGGCAGGCGTTGCGCCTGGACTCATCGCACTGGCGGCCCTTCGTGCGTTATCGCGGCTGCGCATCGTTGCTCGATTCCTGTTAGCCTGCCGAGCCCGAATCTGCTCGGCGGGAATAGGCACTGGCGCGAGGTGTGCATCCCTGGGGACCCTGGGTAGCGCTGTTGTGGCGCATAAGCGCGCTGAGGAAAATGACTGGTGCGCGGTCAAGACGCTACTGAACTCGCACAATGTGGATGTCCAGCTCGATGGCAATTTCGGCGACCGGATCGATGGAGCCGCAAGCTCCCTTCCACCGAGCCAAGGTCATCACCATCGATGGAATCGTTGGAGATGCCACCCGGACAGCCCTGGTTAAATGAATGGCTCTGGAACAGCGTCGTCTCTGGCCCGCTGAGATCAGTAAGCCCGACGGACGCCGGTCGTCTTTGTAGCGGAGCCCCCCGGCTTTTATATGATTGATACGGGCGCCCGATGCCGGTGACGATTAAACCGGTTACGGAGCCTGACGGCATTTTTCCGCTCGTTCAGGCTCTCCGTCCCCAAAATAGGTAGTCCGATTCGCGCTGATTTCTCCTAGCTCATGGTGTTTCGTCTATCTGCCAGTGCCGCAGCCGGTAGCCTTGCCCTGGGTCTCGGCGTGTATGCCACCCGGATTGAGCCGTATCGTCCAGTCCTACGCCGGCTGACACTTTCTGTTCCCGCGAACTGGCCGCGGCTCTCGATTCTCCACCTGAGCGATATACACGTGCACGCCCGGCCGGATCGCCTGTATCGGGCCCAGGAGCGATTCCTTCGCTCGATTGGTGGACATCCAGACGTGGTGTGTGTCACCGGCGACGTGTGTGAGACTCTGCGGGGCGTAGCACGTGCAACGGCGCTCCTCAAGCAGCTTCAGCCGCGTATCGCGACCATCGTGACACTCGGTAACCATGAACATGATGCGCCTGTTCCCGTGTGGCAACGGAAGCGAGTGTGGAGTGTTCCCCGCCAGTTAAAGCGCATCCTCTCGCTCCTGGTAGGGCCTCTGGAGCGCAGCTCGGGTACGGCAGAATCGCGACAGATTGCCGCGGCTTTCCGCGAGGGCCGGACTCGCGGTGCTCGTCAATGAGGGGACGCGGCTTGATGTCGACGGGAGATCACTCTGGGTCGCCGGGACAGACTCCACGTGGGCCGGCCGCACGAGGGCTGTGGACGCCGTGAAGGGACGGCGACCCGATGAACCGTGCCTGGCGCTGATCCATGAGCCTGAGGGAGTATTCTCGTTCCTGACTCGCGGAGCGGCGGTCATCCTTCCCGGGCACACGCACGGAGGGCAGGTCAGAATACCGTTTGGGAACGCTCTCTACAGCCACCGCATGGACCCGCGTATCCGAATTGCCTCCGGACTCCAACGATTCGGATCGAGCCATCTCCATATCTCCCCCGGTCTGGGCCAAAATTTCCCTCTTCGATTCAATTGCCCGCCGGAGGCAGCGTGGATCGACTGCGTCCCGACCTCTCCGGTCGCCTAGTTGCCTATTGCATGGAGCCGATATTCGCCGCATGCTTCTCGGGCCGAAGCCTTGTTTAGGCTGGCGGATCAGACGGGCGAACGTGCGCTCTTCGCTTGGTCCGTTTCGCCGTACCGAAGCCATGCGGTTCTCCGAGGACTCGCGTCCTCCATCTTGGATTAAAGCATCTTGATGGTCGAAGGGTCGTAGAAGGGCAGATCTTCGACGACCATGTTATTTACAAGCTAATCCGAGAGATAGTCTCCGTCGACGCAGAAAGCAGCTCACTGCATCTTCGTCTCGGCGTAGACGACGCCGCTGGACTGTTCTTCTACGAACAGTTCGTCGGCGCAGACCGGACAGTCCCTCCATCGTGGTATTCAGTGCCTCTGCCGAATCTTCTCGCTCAGTTCATTGTGATGTATGGACCGCCGATAGTGGTGCGCTACAAGCCCCATCGGTGGGGTGCTATGTTGGATGGAAGGAATTCTCGGCTTCTGCCCGTCATCGAAAATGTTCTGCCGTCGCGGAGCGAGGTGGCCGAACCCTTGTTCTCAATCATCTGCTAGAGCGTCGAGTGATGTTCTTGGGGGAGATGCGTTGGAGCAAGATGCATCATCTTGAAACACCCTGGATTGGTGCAGGCGCCTAGACGCCTTTTAGCAGGATATGGTGTGGTCCGCTGAATCACATGACGGTGTCGCGTTAGCGTCGATAGGCGAAGGCACGGCGTACTCCAAGGCGTTGTTCGCGTTCCAGGTACTTGATTCGCAATAGTCCCAGCATCCGTGCGGTCCAACCTGAGAATTCCCGGCATTCGACCCGAATAACAGCGGATTGGTTGGCCATGCTGGGCATCACAAGCGAAAGATGCGGACCCGATAGCGAGCGCTAGTGGCCTCTACCTGCTTGTAATGCACTTCCTTAATTTGTCGGTCATTCTGATACAGGGCTACAGTCCTTAGTGGCCCGCGATGCTCAAGCACGCCGCGTCGATCCTTGACTTCAAGTACGTCGGCAACGCCCACGAGATAATTTGTAGCGTCCCAAGGGTCCAAGTCTGGTGATGCAAAAGAGTGACCTCAAGTCCGATCGGACCTTGGAGTGGTTGCCACCCGTTCTCGGCGATGGCCTGACGAGCTGACTCCAAAAGCTTTAGCACACGCGAGGCGTGGGAGTGTCCCATACCGAGCATCGATAAAGCCTCATTCTTGGCTGGTGGAAACCCCATTCACCTCAAGGCTAAGCTTATCCACTCGAACGTGGTCCATGGTTGCTGTCTTGACTATCGCCGCCACGCTCTCTGGATATGCATTGCTGTTGCGACATGCGCCAGACCACGACGGCTCCGTTGTTTCGGTTCTCCACCCACGCTT
Organism: uncultured Chloroflexia bacterium; assembly: GCA_963765765.1. Lineage (GTDB taxonomy): Bacteria > Chloroflexota > UBA6077 > UBA6077 > JACCZL01 > CAVXYC01. Next base: position 323,931 of record CAVXYC010000015.1, read on the forward strand.
CTAGCATGGCCCTGAGCCGGTCGCACAGGGATATTTAATGGCGGCGTTCGTTCTACCGCGCCACGCGCGTCAACGCATCTCGCCCCCCGCCCGCTCCACCCCTTCCAGCGGATGCCACTGGGCCCGGCATCTCAGGCACGGGCACTCACCGTCGCATCCGGAGATCCAGTCGTGGCCGCAGACGAGGCACATCCTGTCCAGGCCCCATTCGTCGTCCCACTCACGAAAGCGCCCATCCTCCGTCATCGCCGCATCCTCGTAAGAACGGCTCGCTATCTCTAATTCAGAGCTATCCATCGCCATCTCCACAGGGTGCGTCGGGCCCGCAATCACGCCTGCCTGGTTTCGACTAGTCAGACCGCCAACGCGTGCACCTGCCCGATCAGCCGGTCGCCCCGAGATCCACAACCCCAGCTGCGCCACGCCACCAATCGCGAGACCGATGGCCATCAACTTCTTGGGAACAATCAATCAATCAACTCCAAAATCCGCTACCCGCGCCTTAACGCACAATGCCGATCAGGACCGGGGTACTACCAACCGTTGCGAGGACGAGGTTCCTGGAGACGGTGGCGTGATCTATCGCGCCACGAACGGCTCCTCGCCTCACTTCGTATGTATTCATCGACGCGCCAGCCTCGGATGGCGTTCCAATTCCCTCAACTTAGACCCGTCGCCGAGCCATAGTTCTCTTGGGAGGCGCTGAAGACCTTCAGATGATGCTGACCGAGGAGTTGTCGCCGCTCGAGCAGATGTGGGAGTGGCGCAACTAACCGGCAACCCCTTTCGGCATTGTCCCAGTGGGAACATTGGACAAGGCGTAGTCAAGTCGGCCGAGGCGTTACCTTCTGATCGTGACCGTGGTGTGCCAGTGAGCGAGATATGTCGCATATGTCGCTTTTCCCCCAGAGTGTCGACGAAACTTGTTGTCGCGTCTTCATGCCACATAGAAACGTTTCAATGTGATCCAATGAGCCCATGACGGATGAACGCGGAAGCGAGCTAGGGCGACAGTTGGTGGCGCGTCGACGCATTGTCGAGCGACCGTGCGTCGTGTGCGGGACCACCATTAGCGGAACGGTGAGGCGTCAATACTGCTCTAATCGATGCCGGGTGGCCGCATACACGAAGCGGAAGCGCGAACAGCGGACGAAGGAGACCAGCTGATGGCTGGACGACGCGGTCACGGGGAAGGTTCAATCTACCAGCGGCAAGACGGACGTTGGGTCGCAGTTCTGGATCTCGGTTTGAAGGAAGGAAAGCGACGACGCAAATCGCTCTACGCGTCCACTCGACGCGAGGCGCAAGAGGCCCTTAGCAAGGCGCATCATCAGCAGTTCGCAGGAAGCCTCGCCACAGGCCCGCGATTAACGGTTGAGCGCTACGTTCAGCAATGGCTCGAAGAGTCTGTTCGTCATAGAGTCAAACCTAGGACTTTTTCGAGCTACAACCAGCTAGTACGACTTCACGTTGCCCCAGGGCTGGGCAAGTTGCAATTGGCGAAGCTTCAAGCGAAGGACTTGCAGCATTTCTACAGCAAGAAACTGGAGACTCTATCGCCGCGGACCGTCGAGTATCTTCACGCGATTATCCATCGGGCGCTCAAGGAGGCCGAACGCCTGGACCTCGTTAGCAGAAATGTGGCTGATCTAGTAAGCCCTCCTCGTCCAACCCGAAAGTCGGTGCGATTCCTGGCACCGCGCGAAGTGGAAGCGTTTCTCGCCGCGGTCAGTGCCGATCGGCTCGGGCCACTGTTCACGGTTGCCCTATTTACGGGGTTACGACAGGGAGAATTGCTCGGTTTGAGATGGCCCGACGTGGATTTGTCAACTCAATCCTTGACGGTCGGTCAAACACTGCAACTCATCGATGGAAAGTTAGTCTTCGGTCAACCAAAGAGTGGTACATCACGACGCACCGTGCCATTGACGCCCCAGGCATGCGAAGCTCTGCGGGCTTGGCGGACAACGCAAGTCCAGTCTCAACTTCAAGCCGGGCCAGCGTGGCATGAGTCAGGGCTCGTGTTCACATCAGAGATTGGAACGCCGTTGTTCGCTCGAAATGTCACAAGGCGACTACACAAACTCGTTCAAGCTGCTGGGTTAGTAGATATCAAGTTCCACGAGCTTCGTCACTCGACCGCAAGTCTTCTTATTGCCGCCGGGGAGCAACTGAAGGTCGTGCAAGAGATCCTAGGACATAGCCAGATCAGTGTGACTGCGGATTACTACAGCCATCTGGCACCAGGGCTGAAGGAAAGTGCGATGAGCCGACTCGATGCACTGGTGCGTTCCCAAGCCCGCTAGTTCTCCCCACCGGGCGAACTGCGGCCACGAGCGTCACTGTTAATCGCGACTCCGGTCGTCGTCCCCAGGGGAAGGGCCAAGTAATCGATTCATTGCTTCCGTCGCGTGCGCCACGGTGCGGGTCTCCGGAGGATAGACTCCCTGGACGGCATCACTCGGCGCAATAAGCTGACCGTCGCGTTCCAGCAGAGCGGAGCGGCGTAGCAACAATCCCGTACCAACTCGAAACCGCCAAGACTCCGCAACGACATCCGCGAGAACCCACTCACGGGCGACGTCAGTCACGACTGCATCGACGAATCGACGGATCGAATGGCCGGGAGACGGAGCGATTCGCACGAGCTTCCCACGCCTGGGTTTGACCACGACGACCCCTAAATCGCGGCTTTGGCTGTCACTTTGGCTGGCAAAATGTCAAAGCCTGGCGACTCGCGTCAACCAGGCCTTGAAATTCGAGATTAGAAACCGGTGAGCCGCCGGGGACTCGAACCCCGAACCGGCTGATTAAGAGTCAGCTGCTCTGCCAGTTGAGCTAGCGGCCCGGGGAGATGATACGGGATGCGCGACGGGTGCGCCAAACGTGGGATGGTGCGCGGTGGTGCCGATTGGCGGGTATTCGGGCGGTCTGGCGGGACGCTCGTTGTGCGGTGGTGTCGGCCGTTTGCCCGACTAACGTGGCTTGTTTGGTCGAATGAGCTTGCGGGTTGAGTGCGAGCTTACGGTCGGGCAGGATGCCCGACACCACCGGGAATGCGATGCTCGATGAGGTCTAGGGTGGCGGTTTTGGCGGCGCTGCGCGTGCGGGCGGGATGCCCGGGGTTACGGTTTGGCTGAGGTGGTGTAGTTATGGTCGCAACGAACGTGAGCCTATCCATCGGCCGGTAATCGTCGGCGTCGGCTTGTGTGCCCACACCGATGTGGCGCGATCGCTCGATTGGGGAATGTGGCGCAGCACCTGCACCGGCCCAGCCCGGGTGAGCTGGCGCACTCAAGCGGCGCTGTGGGAGAAGCCGGTGAGACGTGTTGGGCGCCACTTACGCGCTGGATCCCTCTCCAAGCATTTTGGGCGGGACTCCGATGCTGATGCAGCAATTGTTGCCACCGAGACTGGACAGCCAGAGACGGCTGCCCCACCGAGGCGCTCGGCCAGCGGAGGTCAATTTTCGCTCGCGGCGCTATGTGCTACGCTCTCAGCAATCAGCCCCGATGGAGTCGGCATATGACCGATACGATGGAACGGCCCATCCTGAAGCCGGGCGAGGAATGGGTCTGGGACTACCCTCAGCCCGCGTTTATTGAGGATTCAACACGTCACGTGCGGGTTGTCTTCAATGACGTGGTCATCGCGGATACGCGGCGGGCCAAGCGCGTATGCGAGCAGGGGCAGCCGCCCGTTTTCTACATTCCGCCAGACGACGTAAAGATGGAATATCTGCAGGGGTCGGATCTCAGCACCACTTGACCATGGCGAGGGCAGGCAGTGTACTTCACCGTTCAGGTGAACGACCGCGCTGCTGCCAACGGGGTATGGTCATACCCCAATCCCATTCCGGACGCCGAGCCGGTTCGAGATTACCTGGCGTTTTATCCAGGTAGGATGGACGCGTGCTTCGTCGATGACGAGCTCGTGAACAGCCAGGGCAGTGAATACTACGGCGGCTGGGTCATTGAAGGTATCGTCGGGCCATTCAAGAAGCGTCCCGGCGAGAAGTAGCAATTTAGAGAACGCTCAAAAGAGGACTGGAAGTCACATTCGTCACTCGACATCGGGCGGTGCGCTGATCTGACGCATCGCCTGTTTTTATCAGGGAACAGACACTATGGCCGATTTCCCTACAACCCGTGACGAAGCGCTGACCGCGATTGAGCGAGCACGCGCTGCATTCAAGCAGGCATACAAAGATGTTCCCGACGCGGCGTTACGCTACCTCCCCGAGGGCGATGATTATTCGCTCGGTGGGCTCATCGTCCACGTGGCGAACGCCATGGAGAACTATGTGACGGTACTTGACCGGATGAAGGCTGAGAGCTTCAGACGAATGAAAGCAGCCGAGGGCTCAGGCGAAACGCCCGAAATGCTGAAGGCGTTGAAGCACGGCTTTGATGGTCCGGAGCGCGCCAGGCATTGGTCCCGGCTCGATATCGTGCACGCGGCACTGGTGAATAATGTGAACGCTCTGGGCGATCAAGACTTCGGCCGCACCGCACCCATTCTCTTTGGCGCCGCCACCGAGCCGCTGGACACGAACGCCGCCATGATCATGGGCTGGATGATCGACCACTACCGCGACCACGTCAGTCAAGTGCGAGACATGCTGGCGGAGTGGCAGGCGGACGAGCAGCCGACTTAGGATCGGAGGCTGGCTGGTGTTTGCGCTGTGTCAGACTTTGTGCGCGGGAGGAACCGCACCCTTACGGGATGCGGCTCTGTCTCGGTCAGTCCCGGCGGACTTTGAGGCGGTCGCCTAGCTCCGCGAATGTGGTTGCCCACTCCTGGGCGAGGGAGTCGCCGTTGGCGGCTTCCTCGTAGATAGTCGGCGCTGTTTGCTGGAGGACGCGGTAATACACGTTCTGCGCCTTCCAGACGTCGGCCTCAAACGGAAGCTGCTCGCCCAGCGCCACAAGGGCATTTAGACGGCCGAGTAGCTCTCGGTCGTCGGGCTGTTCGGAGAACGTTGTCGCCATTGTGTCCACGGCGCGTTTCATTGCGAATCGGAGGGAGACCGTGTCGAGCGAAAGCTGCCATTCTCTCGCGCGGGTCGTGAGCGCGTCAACGGCCTCCGAATCCAGCTCTTCCTGCTCCAGACATCGGCGCAGATCGGTATTTACGATGAGCTCCACGGCTGCGCGAAGCGGTTTGGGGATTGGCGCACCCAGGCCCACCAGGAACCTGATGAGCGGCTCGTTGTGCTCTGCGATGCGGTGGTACTCGGTCTCTGTCTCGGACAGCGTCGTATCCAGAATTCGATCCAGTACCTGGCGCTGCTCATCCCGGAAGAGCGATCGAAGTGAATACGCGCTCTCGCCAAAATGGCGATCGAAGACGCGTATGACCTCCGGAAGGTCTGCGCGCTCGAACGGCTCGGAGACCTCCTCGATGATCTTTTGATAGGACGCTTCGTTGGCGTACTCCACAACTCCCGCGCTGAGATTGTGATCGCCCATATGCACCGCGCCAAAGGCAAAAAGCTCGGACTCCAGGCTGATGTGGGATGTGATTCGGGCCGATCCGACGCCCAGTGAGACACGGCCAGCCTCGCGGTGCTGAAAATCGACGAGCTCAGCATCGAACCCGTAGACCGTCGCCTGCTCCGGGTATTGTTGAAAGAGGGATCGCACCGCGTAGTGCGCTGCCACTTGCTTGAGATCCACTTTGGCCGGTCGAACAAATCGCTCGTAAATCTGTCGGCCGTTGCCCATCTCGGGGATATTGCTGCGAGCCCGCTCCAACATCGCGATGAATCGTCCCTCGAGGCTCTTTGAGGCAGCGGCCGCCCGCGTAGTCACAAATGGCGGCTCCAGAAGCTCGGCGAAGCGGGCATCGGAGTTGCTTGTAAAGATCTCATCCGCAAGCTGAATCGCTCTCCCCGCGTACTGAATGACCTGAACCGGCTCAATTCCTGAGATCTCGTCAAAGAACCAGCCACAGCTCGTGTACATGAGCATCGCGTGACGTTGGAGCTCCATGAGCTTCAGAACCGTGGTTGTCTCCGCTTTGTTTAAGCTGCGCTTCGCGTGGCGCATCAAAAAGTCGTCAATACAGTCAGATGACCGATCCATCATGACGCTGACGTAGTCGTCCCGGGCCGTCCAGGGATCGCGCAGATATTCGCTCGCGTGCTTCTCGAATTGCGGTCCCAGCGTGTCACGCAGCCAGTCCAGCGACTCGCGCAAGGGCCTTCGCCACTCCTGATTCCAGCCTGATTGTCCGCCGGTACTGCAGCCGCAGTTTGCCCGCCAGCGCTCTATACCGTGCGCGCAGCTCCAGGACGTGTTGTCGATGACCTCGGCTTCATAGGTCGGTGGGAACCGCTCCAGATACTCACCGTAGTTGGTGATTGTGGCAATGCCGTGGCTCTCGATGTATTCCAGCGCGTAGGCGAGCGCCATATCGCCGTGGGGATGGTGGTGGCCGTACGTCTCGCCGTCAGTAGCGATGTGGACGAGCTGCGACCAATCACGGTTGTCGCTGAAACCAGTGCGCAGCCGTTGAGCAAAGACCTCGCCGCTACCGAGCAGGTTCTCGAAGGCCACCGCTTGAGAAATCGGACCATCGTAGAAGAACACGGCGATGCTCTTGCCGCGCGGAAGCGCAACGCGATACGCACGGGTTGGGTCAACGCCGCCGGGCCCATGGTCTTCCCAGCTCTGCTTGCCGATTTGTCGCACGCGACCCGCTTGATACGGCGAGAGCACGGTGTATTTGATGCCATGCTCTGCCATGATCGAGAGGCTCTCGAGGTCGACGGCCGTTTCGGCCAGCCACATGCCCTCGGGCTTGCGTTTGAAACGATGCTCAAAGTCAGCAATGCCCCAGATGACCTGCGTCTCCTTGTCGCGGCGATTTGCCAGGGGCAGGATCATGTGGTTATAGGCCTGGGCAATTGCGGATCCATGGCCGGAGAATCGCTCCTGGCTCTCCAGGTCCGCCTCAAGGATGGCTTGATAGACGTCCGGCGTCCTGTTCTTCCATCCAGCCCAGGAGCGTGGGGCCGATGTTGAAGCTGATGCGCGCATAGTTGTTGACTATTGAGGCGATGCGACCATCGCCATCAAGTATGCGGGACGTCGCGTTGGGGCCATAGCACTCCGCGGTAATGCGCTCGTTCCAGTCGTGAAACGGGTACGCGGAATCTTGAAGCTCCACCGTTTCCAGCCAGGGATTCTCCCGTGGCGGCTGATAAAAGTGGCCGTGGATGCAAATAAATCGTTCCATGATGATGACTTAGCGTTCCTGTCTAGATGGGCCGAGCATGGGCCGGAATTCCAGTGCGCGCACCGGAGCACGTGTTCTTGGAGCAACGTCGTGCAGACGAAAAGAATTGCTCGGTTGAAGGGGCTACACAGTTAAGTAGGCTCGTTGGCGACGGGTTTCAGGAATAGCGCTGCCAGAGGCGGCAATGTCAATAAAACTGAATGGGGCTGGCCATGTCGCGATTCGGAGCTGGCTTCAACAAAGCTCGCGTTCCCGAGGCCGCTTCCCCCGTAGATGTCGGCATCGCTGTTAAGGATCTCTCGCCAGGTGCCGGGCTGTGGAACCCCAAGCTGATAACCATGCCGCGGCACGGGTGTGAAATTGAACACCGCCACAACAACGTCTTCCGGACTTTCGCCAATGCGCATCCAGCTCAGTACGCTGTTGTTAATGTCGCCACCGTCGATCCAGGTGTAGCCGCCGGGCTCAAAATCACGTGCGTGCAGAGCGGTTGTCTCCTTGTACATGGCGTTCAGGTCCGTGAGCCATTGCTGAACCCCTCGGTGCTGAGGGTACTCCAGCGCATGCCACTCTACGCTTGAATCGTGCCGCCATTCGCTCCACTGGCCAATCTCGTCGCCCATGAAGAGCAGCTTTTTGCCCGGTTGGCCATACATGTAGCCATAGAGCAGTCGAAGGTTGGCGAACTTTTGCCAGTCATCGCCGGGCATCTTGCTGAAGAGCGAGCCTTTGCCGTGGACCACCTCATCGTGTGATAGCGGTAGAACAAAGTTCTCTTGAAAGGCGTACACCATACGGAAAGTGATCTCGTTGTGGTGATACTGGCGATAGATGGGCGCACGCGACATGTACTCGAGTGTGTCGTGCATCCAGCCCATGTCCCACTTCATACCGAAGCCCAGTCCGCCGGCATACGTGGGCCGTGACACCATGGGCCAGGAGGTTGACTCCTCAGCCATGGTCTGCACATCCGGGAAGGTGCCGTAAACCTCTTCGTTGAGCCGGCGAAGAAAGGAGATCGCCTCGAGGTTCTCTCGTCCGCCGAACTCGTTGGGGATCCACTCGCCTTCTTTACGGGAGTAGTCGAGATAGAGCATGGAGGCCACGGCATCTACGCGCAGTCCGTCCGCATGGTACCGATCCAGCCAATAGAGCGCACTGCTCAACAAGAACGATCGCACCTCATTGCGACCATAATTGAAGATCAGGCTCTTCCAGTCCGGGTGGAAGCCTTTACGCTGGTCTTCATGCTCGTACAGATGTGTCCCGTCGAAATAGCCCAGGCCGTGTTCATCGGACGGAAAGTGCGATGGCACCCAGTCCAGTATGACTCCGATCCCTCGTTGATGAAGACCATCGACCAGAGTCATGAAATCCTGGGGCGTTCCAAAGCGGCTTGATGGGGCAAAGTAGCCGGTGGTCTGATAGCCCCACGAGCCAAAGAATGGGTGCTCCATCACGGGCATAAGCTCCACGTGCGTGAAGCCGAGCTGCTCAACATAATCCGCGAGCTTTGTCGCCAGCTCCGCATAGTTGAGCGACCGGTTGCCATCATCGGGCACGCGCATCCACGATCCGAGATGCACTTCGTAGATGCTCATTGGAGCGCGGCCGCTATTGTGCTTGCCACGCGATGACATCCAGTCGGTATCACGCCAGTCATAGGCTAGGTCCCAGACCACGGAGCCCGTTCGCGGCGGCATCTCGTGATACACGCCAAACGGATCAGCCTTCTCCACCCGGTAAGCCCTGTTTCGGGATGCCACGAAGTACTTGTAGATGGTGCCGGGCTGGATGTCCGGGATGAAGCCCTCCCAGATTCCGGATGACCCGCGTGGACGTAACTCATGGCTGGTCCGATTCCAGCCATTGAAGTCGCCCATGACGTTGACGGCCTCGGCGTTCGGCGCCCACACCGCGAAATACACGCCTTCAACCCCATCAACCGTGACGGGATGTGCCCCCAGGCGCTCATAGAGTCGTGAATGGTTGCCCTCATTGAACAGGTGCAGATCCACTTCACCGAGGAGGCTCGGAGACTTCCCGCTCAGTACTGGCTTGGTGCTATTTGTGCCTTGAGTCACGATGTTCCCGTCTGACGCGCTCGATGAATCATGTTGAGCGTACCGAGTACGTCCTGATTCGATTTGAACTCTTCCATGGAATAGCGGGCTTTACGCCGCCAGTTCTCCCAATCATCGCCCGTACCGGGGACGTTCTGTGGCTCACGCTCGAGCCAGAGATCCTCTAGCGTGACCATCAAGACCTGCGCAGGGCCGGCGGCGAGTCGCTCCAGTATGCCCTGAAGCGCCACCATCGCTGAGTCGGCGCCTTCAAGAACCTGCGCTTTGCCCAGAAATCTGAGGAGCGCCTGCTCGAGATGGGCCCGCTCTTCGCGTCGTTCTCTAAAATCATCATCGTCTATGAGCTCGAGCCGGCGCATAATTTCGATGTCCAGCCCATCCCAGAAGCCGCCGAAAAGCACCGTATCATGAGTATTCACGCTGGCCATTGAAGTCGCCGGCGCGGGCGGTAAAGCCTTCTCAACTGGGGATGACATTTCAAATTGCGCTACATACATGCGCAGGAAGTCATGTTCTGTCATGGCGGCCCGGACCGACTCCGGTACGGTCCCGAGATCTTCCCCAACAATCGGGCACTGGAAGCGACGCGACTCTAGAGCAAGAATCGCGTACATCTCGTCAGGCGCGAATCGAACGTAGACACCATCTTGAGCGCCCATGCCTTGCGGGATCCAGAACAGGCGCATGAGACCCATGACGTGATCGATGCGCAATGCACCCGCAAAGCGCAGGTGATTGCGTATTGCGTCGATGAAGTAGCTGTATCCCTGGTCGCGGATGGCCTGAGGCTGCATGGGCGGAAAGCCCCAGTTCTGTCCGCCGGTAAAGAACATATCGGGTGGCGCCCCCACCGATATGCCGTTTGCAAACGAGGCTCGCTCGCGCCACGTGTCGTACGAGTCGGGATGCACCCCCAGTGGAAAATCGAGGTACAGCCTGGCTCCCACTTCGCGGGAGCGGTCAGCCAGCCGATTGATCTGCTGGAAGAGCTGCCATTGCGCGTACAGATGGTAGCGTTGCCGAGCGGGGTCGAAGTCGCTTACCTCGATCCGCCCGTCGCGGGGGCCGTCCGGCCAGACGATCCAGCCGGATCGCTGTCGTTCTTGAACAGCGCGGAATTGGGCGTAGTCGTTCGCTCGAGGCTGTCTGGCAAGAAACGCTTGGAAGCCCGAATCGCGTTCTCCGCCTCGCTCGAAGAAGCACGCTGAAAGCGGCTCGAGCACTGCGCGCTGACCCTCAGACCACGCCCGATAGTCGACGTGATTGACGTGGTTTTGCGAAGACAACCGGGGCTGGTTGGCTAGCAGCGACTGCGCGGCCGGGCAGCTCGCCAGCTCGGGAATCTGCTCGAGGTCCAGGAAGAGCTCGTTCCAGAACAGTCGCGAGGCTGGTGAATACGGGCTCGGATCGAACGGCTCATCCAGAAACGTGGCCAGCAGCGGCAGGGTGCCTACCAGCGACCCGCCCATTCTGGCGGTCCACGAAGTGAATTCTTCGAGATCGCTGAGCGTGCCACCCCATCGGCTATGCCGCGAGCGGAGCGCGTGGAGCGGCATGAAGACGCCCCATCGACGCGCCTGATCGCTATCAGCGGCGTATGTCCATGCCGTCTTCGGCGCGCTGATGATACGTGACTCATCGCGGCGTCCGTCGATTTCGACGCTGAACCGGTGGTAACCCATCGGCATGTCCTGGAGCTGACCTAGCTCTTTGACGAGATACAGCGCACCGTCAACTTCCGCGGTTTCAATCGTTGTCAGATCGGAGAGCGTGACGCTCCAGGGGTGTTGGCTGCCGTTCTCGAGCCGGAGCACGCAGGCACACCGCGATCGCTCGAGACTGGCCGGGATTCGAAGGGTGGTGCTGGATGAGCGACCGCCCCAGGCGATCAGCACGGGCTCCAGGCGGCGCGACCAGCGATCGATCTGTCGCTCCCGCAGTGCGCTGGGCGCGTCGGCGGGCGAGCCCAGAGGCGCGCCAAGTGATTGCAGCACCTTGATGAGCGCATCATCGGGCGCTGAACGCTCAGCGCCCCAGATATCGCGGTAGGTTGTGTCGATCCCGTAAGTCGTAGCGAGCGCGGCGAGCCCGGGATCGTTTGCAGATGTTCTCATCAAGGGTGGCTCAGCGTTCCAATTTGGCCCGGCAAGAAACGAGAGCGGCTTCATCGGTCTCAGGAGACCTATGAAGCGCGGTGGATTGTGCCCCGCGAAATTCTGCTGTTCGAGCGTGCAGACGAGGCCGAGGAGTGCGGTTCCGCGGGGCACAAGACCACCGCGCTACGGGCCCTCCGCGGCGCTTTGCCGCACATGCAGAATGTGCGCCGGAGTGACGGCGGGATCCAGCTCGACATAATTGCGGGATCCGTGCCAGGCGTATGTGTCGCCGGAGAGCAGGTCGGTTACCGAGAACCCTGCGCTGGACGAAAGTCCAAGCGCATTGAGATCGAGGTCGAGCCAACCTGCCTGCTTGTAGGTCGGATCGAGATTGACCACCATAAGGATGACGTCGTCGTCGGATGATTTCGAGTAGGTGAGAAACTGCTCGTTGTCGGAGTTGTGGAATCGCAGGGTATCGTTGGATTGAAGCGCCGGATGTGCTCGGCGAATCGCGTTGACCTGACGGATGAGCGGCGCCAGGCTCCTGGGATCGTTCAAGTTCCAGTGACGAATCTCATACTTCTCGGAGCTCAGATACTCTTCTCGCCCTGCTTCCAGCGGCAGATGCTCCTGAAGCTCGAAGGCAGGTCCATAAATCCCATAGCTCGCTCCTAATGTGGCTGCCAGGACAAAGCGCGAGGCGAACACGGAGCGCTCCCCAGTCTGAAGCTGCCCGGTCAGAATGTCCGGGGTGTTGGGCCAGAAATTAGGGCGGAAGTATTGAGCTACGCCCGTCTGGGTGAGCTCCGTCAAATACTCGGTCAGCTCATATCGGCCGAACCGCCAGGCGAAGTACGTATAGGACTGGGTGAATCCTAGCTTTGCCAGGCGATACATGACTTTTGGACGAGTGAATGCTTCGGATAGAAAGATTACATCGGGACACTCGCGCTTTACTTCCGCGATGACCCATTCCCAGAAGGGGAACGCCTTGGTATGAGGATTGTCCACGCGGAAGATGCTGATTCCCTGCTTGACCCAGTAGAGCAAGACGTCGCGGAGCTCGGTCCACAGTCCGGCCCAATTTTCTGACTCGAAGTCGAACGGGTAGATATCCTGGTACTTCTTCGGCGGATTCTCGGCGTACTGGATCGTGCCGTCTGGCCGACTTCGAAACCACTCCGGATGCTGGCGGACGTAGGGATGATCGGGAGAGCACTGGAACGCCATATCGAGCGCGATCTCTACGCCGAGCTCACGAGCTGACGCGATCAGGCGTTTGAATTCGTCCAGATCTCCGAGCTGGGGATGGATCGCGGTGTGGCCACCTTGCTCTGAGCCGATGCCCCAGGGACTGCCAGGATCGGTTGGGGCGGCCGTGGTGTTGTTGTTCTTGCCCTTGCGGTGCGCCAGCCCGATGGGATGGATCGGCGGCAGGTAGAGCACGTCGAATCCCAGAGACGCGACATACGGCAGCCGCGCTTCTACGTCCTTAAACGTACCGTGCTTTCCAGGCTCTGTTGCCGTGGAGCGGGGGAACAGCTCGTACCAGGTGCTGAATCGAGCTCGTTCGCGATCGACGCTGACGCGGAGCTCGCGAGTGTGGGTGGTGGAATCGCACAGCTTCGGATACTGACTCATCTGCGCGTATAGCTCGGGACTCAGCGCCGTTGTAGCGGCCGCTCTACCGCCCTTAGCGACGCGATCGGCGAATCGACGCAGCTTTGTCGCATCCACGTCAGATGCGCGAGACGCCGCATCCTCGATGAGACTGGCGCCAATTTGAAGATCGACCGTGAGATCCTGTCGCGCCTCAAGTCGTTTGGCAAGGTCATGCGACCACGTTCCGAACGTGTCGATCCAGCCACGCACGGTATAGACGTAGTCTTCGGGGCGATCGATCTCGAACGAGCCGCGCCAGCGGTCGTTGCCCATCGCCGGCATGCGCGCCTCGCACCATTCAGTCTGGCTGACCGGGCGAAAGAGCACCGCGGCGGCGACCTCGTCGTGACCATCCGCGAAGACGTCGGCTTCAACTGTCACCCGTTCGCCGGCGGTTCGCTTTATCGGGAATCTGCCCGCGTCGATCTCAGGATGCACCGCCTCGATGGCGACGCGCTTGCGTCCATCGAGAAGCGATTTAGCCTTTCGGCGACTGGAAGTGCGATTGACGGCCATAGATCAAATCATACCGAAGGGAATTTGTCAGGACTGCCGTGAAATGAGCGCCCGTCGTTGACTCGATTGCCACTACGTCTCAGCACCTAGATTAGGTATCGACACTCTGGAGTCGCGGATTCAAGTAGTTCCGTTCACGTTTGCTGGTGGAGCGCCTCGTGAACGCGCTCGGCAGAAACGGGGAGCGTATAAACTCGTGCGCCACAGGCACGGGCGACCGCATTGGCGACCGCGGCAGGTATCGGAACGTTGCTCAGCTCCGCCACCGCCTTGGCTTCGTATGGACCGGGGCCGGTCGAGCCTTCTACGAACACGCTCACCAGCTCCGGCAGGTCTGTAGTAACGGGCAGCTTGTAATCGCCAAGATGGCTTGCGGTGGGGCGACCATCCTCGCGGGCGAGGTCTTCCATCAATGCGTGCCCCAGTCCTTGAATCGTGGCTCCGTCGATCTGCGCCTGGAGCAGTGACGGATTGATCGCGGTCCCCACGTCATGCACCGCGGTGATCTTGAGTGGCGTGACGCGACCGGTCTCCGGATCCACTTCGACATCCACCGCGTAGGCCACGATACACGACTCGGATGCTTTTTGATCTCGGGTGGGCCCGCCAGATGTGCCTTCCAACGTGCCACCGGCTCGGTTCGCGGCATCCGACGCGACATCCTGTACAGGTACATTGAGCCCGGCGTGACCACGCACCTGGAACGCCTGTCCAACGAGCTCCAGGTCTTCCGTTGAGCATTCCAGCCTCTCCGCCGCGATGGGGCGAAGCTGGTTCATGATCTTGCCAGAGGCTTCTACCGAAGCAACCGTGAGACTGTAGGTATGCTTGCTACCGCCCATTCCCGCGTCGGGTGGAGCGTCGTTCGTGTTACCACCGATGACTGTTACAGCTTCGAGGGGCAGATGCAGCTCCTCAGCAAGCACCTGGCGCATCACCGTGAGTGCGCCGGTGCCGCAATCGACGATACCGGACAACGCGGTCGCCGAACCGTCATCGTGGACGGTGATGACCAGGCCGCTTTCGCCAGCGCCAATGCCGCGCTCGCTGACGGCCATACCCCTGCCCTGGTTTGGTCCCATGGGCGAATCCCATCCGGATACGTCCCGAAGCCGCTCAAGAGTCTCGCGGGTCATGACGCCTTCAAACGTGCCGTTGTGGGGCCAGACGTCCTCAGTGCGAATCGCATTCTTGATGCGGAGATCGAGCGGGTCCATTCCTAACGCCTCTGCGATGAGGTCGATCTGCGACTCGCCGGCAAACACGACTTGTGGCTGAGCGGGCGCTCGGGCCACCCCGCCGGGGGTGTTGTTGGTGTAAACGAACTCAGCAGTGATCCGAGTATTAGGGATTCTGTAGGGGCCCAATGCTCGCGCCACGGATGGAAGGATGACCTGCGGGGTGGGCTTGTATGCACCGTAAGCGCCGCCATCCATGATGATTCGCGCCGATCGAGCGACGATCGTCCCATCGCGGTTGACACCCGTCTTCACGGTGGTGACCGATGCGTGCCGCGGCCCTCCTGCTAGCAGCTCTTCCGATGAAGTCGGCACGTATTTCACTGGCCGGTCTGTGGCCCGGGCGAGGGCGTGGAGCGCACGGCTCCAGGCCCACACTCCCCTTGGCGCCAAACGAGCCTCCAACCGGCGTGGACTCAACGATGACCTCATCAGTAGTTAAGCCCAGCAGCTTCGCCAGAAGATTGCGCAGACCGTACGGTGACTGACAGCTACTCCAGACGTGCACCGTGCCATCGGTCGCCACATTGACCATGCAGGCGCGCGGCTCGATGTACCCCTGGTGCATAGTGGACGTGCGAAAGGTATGCTCGAAGACGAGCTCCGCCTCAGCGAAGCCTTCCTCAACGTCACCCTTTTTGATGTTCGTGAAGCCTTGAAGGTTGGGCGTGTCTGGCAGCTCGGGGGCGCCCGCGTAGCTGGAGCGATCGGGATGGAGAATCTCGGCGGATTCGCTCATCGCGGATTCAACGTCGAACACCGACGGGAGCTCTTCGAGGTCGACCCGGATGAGGCCGAGCGCTGCTTCAGCGGAATCGGCATCCTGAGCGGCAATGACGGCAATAGGCTCGCCGACAAATCGGATGCGATCGGTGGCGAGAACTGGCATATCCCGAATGGCTGCACCGGTGCACAAGCCGCCGAGATCCTTGCCGGTCACCACGGCTTCCACGCCTGCCAGCGCCAGCGCCGCCGAAGTATCAATTCCTTTGATGACCGCGTGCGGAACGGTGCTTCGCAGGACGCGCGCGCTAAGCACGCCGGGCAGTGTCACGTCTACCGTGTAGCGGGCTCCGCCGGTGACCTTGGGCCGTCCTTCGATGCGTGGAACACTCGTCCCAACGACGCTCAATGTTGGCATGCTGATTCACCCCTCCGTCGTGCGCTTCCTGACCTTCGATTCTTGGTGTCCGGAATCACACCCATCAACGCGAAGATTGTCTCATAATGGGCACCGTGAGAGTGACGAGCGAGATTCATTGTGCTTATTGACCATGGTCGGACTAAGCGCGGGATAGATAGCATGAATTGCGTGGATCTCGGCATGTGCTGGCTATTTCCCATGGTCACGGGGTGTAAATAGTGGCGTCCGTCACGTATGACCGGGTGAGCAAGCGCTTCGGCGCGGATACTGTTGCGGTTCGAGACTTCTCACTTGTCGTACAGGACGGGGAATGCCTCATTCTGGTGGGTCCTTCAGGCTGCGGAAAGTCCACCTCGCTACGCATGCTCGCTGGTCTGGAAGAGATCTCAGAAGGCGCGATCTATATCGGTGACCGCATGGTGAACAACGTCCCGCCCAGTGAGCGCGACATCGCCATGGTCTTTCAGAACTACGCGCTCTATCCGCACATGACCGTCTTTGACAATATGAGCTTCGGCTTGCGAATGCGGAAAGTGCCCCGCGCTGAAGTTGAGCGAAAAGTTCACGAGGTGGCTGGGATGCTTGGCCTGGAAGCGCTTCTGGACCGGAAGCCGCGCCAGCTTTCTGGCGGACAGCGTCAGCGTGTTGCGCTCGGGCGCGCTATCGCGCGTCAGCCGCAGGTCTTTCTTTTCGATGAGCCTCTATCTAATCTTGATGCCGCGCTACGAGCGGAGACGCGCATCCACCTGCAGCGGCTCCACAAAGACCTTGGTACTACCTTCTTCTACGTTACCCACGATCAAGTAGAAGCCATGACCATGGGCGATCGTATCGCCGTCATGCGCGATGGCGCGATTCAGCAAGTGGCGACGCCACGGGAGTTGTATGACCACCCGTGCAATCTCTACGTCGGGACGTTCATCGGTCATCCGCGAATGAACTTGCTTCGGGTCACAGTCACTGATCGGGTGGCGCGAGCCGAGGGTGTGGAGGTCGCGCTGCCGTTTGCGACTTCAACCAGTGAAGTGATCATCGGGATACGCGCCGAGGATTTGTCGTTGCCGGCGGAAGAAGGCTCTGAGAAGCTGCGGACTACCGTGGAGATTGTCGAATGCCTCGGGTCGGATCAATTCATCTACGGCAAGATCGGCGGCGTTGAGCTGATCGCGCGTTCGCGGCCAGATTTGATTGTTTCGCCAGGAGACGTGGTGGAATTGGGAGTGAACGTGTCCCGGATTCACATATTCGATGCTGCCACTGGCGAGGCTATTTCCCAGGAGTCCAGATCATTGGAATCGGCGGCGGCGCGGTGATGGACCGGATCGCGCGCTGTGACCGTCACCGGCGAGGCGCTCACCCAGGCGGCCCCGGTCGTCCAGGGGGCGGTGTATGCCCGGAAGGCTCGCATGAGCGAGGTGACGCTGGGCTACGCGATGCTGGCTCCGGCGCTCATTCTCCTGTTTGCGTTCGAGCTTTTTCCGATCCTGTACGGCCTCTTTATCTCCACGTGCGATTGGCGACTGAGCTGTGTGGAGTTCATCGGAGCAGACAACTACGTGCGCGCGTTCCGCGATCCCGCAATGTGGCACGCGCTGCTCGTGACAACCACGTACTCACTTATCGCCGTTGTGCTCCAGCTCAGTGTGGCGCTCTTTCTCGCTTACCTGCTCTATCAAAAGATCGCCGGGCAGGAGGCGTTCCGAGTCCTTCTGTTCTTGCCATACATCACCTCGACGGTGGCGTCGGCAGCGGTCTGGAGCTACGTCTACAGTCCGGACAATGGGTTACTCAACGCCATGCTGCGCGCCGTTGGCCTCCAGCCGTTGCGCTGGCTGCTGGAGCCCACGGGGTTATTTGCTTTGATCGCGCAGGGGTTCGGAGTGACACTGCCGGTCTGGGCACACGGGCCGAGTTTTGCTCTGGTGGCGATCATTATCTATACGACGTGGGTCTTTGTCGGGTATGACATCACAATCTTCCTGGCAGGTCTCTCCAATATCCCGACCGAGCTTTATGAAGCCGCGAAGGTGGACGGCGCGCGTGGCTGGAAGCTCTTTCGCCACATCACCTTTCCGCTTCTCTCGCCGACCACGTTTTTCCTCTCGCTCCTTACTGTGATCGGGACGTTTAAGGCGTTCAACCACGTCTATGTCCTGACGCAGGGTGGGCCGGGCAATGCCACGACGACGGCGAGTGTGCTCATCTTTCAGCAGATGTACCAGGCCAATCGCTATGGCTACAGCGCCGCCCTCTCATTCATTGTGTTCTCGGTGATTCTGGTGCTGACCCTTATGCAGCACCGGTTCGCTGCCAAGCGCGTGGTGTACGAATAGGATGATGTCGGTCTCATGAGCGCGAAGCCTCAATTGCGAATTCGTCGGCAGACGTCGCTTGGCCGCAAGCTCACCTACGTGCTGCTCATCATTGCCGCATTCCTGGCTGTGGCGCCGTTTGTTTACATGCTCATGGCGTCGCTCAAGACGTACGGAAGTGTGATCGCCAATAACCTCTGGCCCTGGCCGCCGTTCGGTTCTGAAGGGCTGCAGTTCGGGAACTATCCGCAGGCTATTGAAACCATCGGTCGGGATCGCCAGTGGAACACATGGCTGTTCTTCCGCTACCTGGCAAACAGCTTGATCGTTTCAGGCTTGACGGTCATCGGTGTCCTCCTCACATCAACACTGGCGGCGTACGCGCTAGCGCGTATCAAGCTGCCGGGCCAGAACATCCTCTTCATCCTGGTGCTGACGGCGGTGATGGTTCCCGAGGATCTCACCACCGTGCCCAAGGTGGTCATGATGTTCAATCTGCAGTGGTACAACACGTATGCCGCGTTGATCGTCCCGTTTACCGTGAGTGTGTTCGGGATATTCCTACTGCGTCAGTTCTTCATGCAGATACCGCGCGAGCTTTATGAAGCCGCGGTGCTGGATGGTGTCGGACACATCGGTTTTCTGTTTCGCGTGGTTCTACCGCTGAGTCGTCCGATCCTGATGGCGCTCGGGCTGTTGACCTTTGTCTGGTCCTGGGACAACTTCAAGTGGCCGCTGCTCGTCACCCGTGATGCCAGCATGCGCGTCCTGGCGGTTGGCCTGCAGCAGTTCATCATCGGCGAAGGTCGGGAAGTGCAGCTTCTCATGGCGTTCGCCACGCTCGTCGCCGGACCAGTGATCGTGCTGTATTTCATCACTCAGAAATACTTCAAGGAAGGGATTCTGACGACCGGTTTGAAGGGGTAGGTAGGTATTCGCCAGTATTTGCTCATGCAGAGGAGCAAGCACATGAAGATTCCAGGGTTTCGCATAGCCTCGATGCTCGCGATCGCGAGTATCGCGCTCGCGGCGTGCGCGCCACCGAGCAGTACGTCTGGCGCTAAGCCAACCAGCGCGCCGGCTGCGGCGAATCCGGCAGCGGCGCCCGCCGGTGCGAAGCCGGCTGCTGAGTCGGCAAAGCCGGCAACCGTCGCGGTGACCAACCCACCGACATCTCCAGAGATGGTGGATTCGATCGACATTCAGGGCAAAAATATCGAGGTCACGTACTGGCACCAGCGCCCACAGAAGGATCAGGACGTCCTGCAGGAGATGCTGGACCAGTTCAGCGCCAGCAATCCATACGGGATCAAGGCACGCGCTGAAATCGCGGGCGCGGCGTATCCCGATGTCTACAACAAGGTGAATGCTGCTCTGCAAGCGGGCCAGCCGCCCGAGGTCTCGGTGGCTTACCAGAATCAAGCCGCCTTTTACCGAGCCCAGAATGCCGTGCTGGACCTGAATCCATTTATCAAGAGCAAGAAATACGGGCTCTCTGACGAGGACCAGAAGGACTATTTCCAGACGTTTCTAGATGGCGACGCGAACCCTCAGTTCCAGGGTGAGCGCCTTGGATTTCCAACCCAGCGATCCATGGAAGTCATGTACTACAACGTGGATTGGCTAACGCAGCTTGGCTATAACGAGCCGCCCAAGGACTGGAAGACGTGGGAAGAGGCTGCATGCAAAGCGAGCGACGCTGCGCAGAACAAGTCGGGCTGGGCCTTCCGCCACGACGCCTCGAATTTCGCGTCCCAGGTCTTTGCGCGGGGCGGCCGGATCCTGTCCGCCGATGGCACCTCGTATCAATTCAACTCCGATGCCGGCGTTGAAACGATTGCCATGGCCCAGCGGATGTTCAAAAACAAGTGCGCGGTTGAGATTCCGGTGTCCGAGCGCAATGGCGAGCAGAACAGATTCGCCAACGGCCAGATCCTGTTCGTCTTTGCAACGTCCTCAGGAATGGCGGGCTATCAGGAATCCATCAGCAAAGGCGCCAACTTCAAATGGGACATCGCGCTGTTACCAAATGGCGGCAAGCCGGCTGTGAATCTCTATGGAGCGAGCGTTTCCGTCTACAAGACCACACCGGAGAAGGAGCTTGCGGCCTGGCTCATGATCAAGTACCTGGGTGAGAAGGCCCAGACTGTGAAATGGGCCACGAGCACCGGCTACCTGCCCGTTCGGGCGAGCGCCAAGGATGACGTCATCGGTATCTATAAGCAGGACCCGCGCTGGGGACCCGCGGCGGATTCGTACGCGAAGATGTTCGATTGGGCGCAGTACGGCATGGTCGAATCACCGGTCGCGGGGTATGACCCCGTTCGAGACATCATCGACAAGGAGATTCTGACGAAGGTCATCACGGACTCGTCGGTCGATCCGAAAAAGCTCGTGGACGACGGCGTGGAGAAGTCCAACGCGATCCTGAAGGAGAATGCGCCCAAGCGGTAGGTTTACTCGCATCGGTCTACAGAGATGCCTAGAGGCAGCGCGGAGTAGCTTCCGCGCTGCCTCTCTTGCTCATGCCTATTCAAGCGGTTGGGTGTCCGGCTTCAGACCAGACCCATGCCGCCGTCCACGATAAAGATCTGGCCCGTCACGTACGCCGCCGCGTCAGATGCTAGATACACCGCCAGTAGCCCGACATCTCTGAATCGACCCTCTCGGCCGAGCGGTACCCTTTCAGATAGGTCTCGGATCGATTTCTCCATGTTTTCTGGAGAGCGCTGCTCGGG
The DNA here is from genome assembly GCA_963765765.1 of uncultured Chloroflexia bacterium. Lineage (GTDB taxonomy): Bacteria > Chloroflexota > UBA6077 > UBA6077 > JACCZL01 > CAVXYC01. Next base: position 344,966 of record CAVXYC010000015.1, read on the forward strand.
ATCTGGATAGGTGCCGGGGCCGATCGCATTGACCCGAATGCCGTACGGCGCCCACTCGAGCGCGATGTCGCGCGTGAACTGATTCAGTGCTTGCTTCCCCGAGTCATATGCGGAGCTTGCTACCCGAGCACGATTCAAGACGTACGTGGTGATATTGATAACGGTGCCGGATCGACGCTCGATAAACCGTGGGCCGAATGCACGGCAGCCGAGAAACGCGTGTGTCATATTGATGTCCATGATGGATCGCCAGTCGGCGAGCGTCATCTCTCCCTCCGGTCCATCAGGGAGACGAACGATCGGCCGACGGAGTGAATCGCCTACGCAATTCACGAGAATGTCTATATCTCCGAATTGCGCGCTCACGTCGGCGGCCAGCCGCGTCATCGAATCTTCGTTCGTGGCATCGACCTGAAATGCTTTGCCAACCCTACCGTGGGCGGTGACACCGTCGAGCGCCTTTTCGGCGTTCGCCAGCGTGAGGCTAGCGATCCCCACGTCCGCGCCAGCTTCGGCCAGCACGGCGGCTAGCCCCTTGCCGATGCCTCGACCTGCGCCGATGCAGAGTGCTCGGCGACCCTCGAGGCTGAACTCCTTGATCATCTTTAACTCTCCTACAATATTCTTCGGCCCACTATAAGGCGAAGAGTGATGAGTAATAAGCCATGACTGGTGAGTAAGACCTCACATGCGTCGCTCATCACTCGCATCTCCCAGAGTAAGATTCGCGGGCATAGTCGTGGTTTGTTGGAGTTCAGATGTCCATCGTGCCCGGGGAACCTGCTCTTCTTTCAATAGCTGACGTCCGTCTGGAGGGGCCGCTCAAGGTCACCGGTCAGGCACACTATTCGGCGGACTTCTCCCGGCCAGGGATGCTTCACGCCAGGACGCTCGGCAGCCCTCATGCGCACGCGCTCATACGCTCCGTTGACGTTTCCGAAGCGAGGGTGCTGGCCGGTGTGCACGATGTGATCACCGCGCACGACATCGGACTGATTCACACCGGTAGACGGCTCATGGACTACCCGATTCTTGCCCGCGATCGCGTGCGCTTCGTGGGTGAGCGAGTCGCCGCGGTGGCGGCAGAGACGCCGGAGATCGCTGAGGAAGCGCTACGTCTGATCCACGTCGAGTACGACGAGCTGCCGATGGCGCTGACACCCGTGGAATCTCTGGCGGACGGTGCACCGATTCTGCATCCCGATTCCGCGACGTATCAATTCCGTGGCGGCGTACGCGATGCGGTTCCGCACCCCAATATGCAGGCGTGCAAGGTGGTAGGTAAAGGCTCGGTTGCCGACCTGGAAGTGTCATTTGCGAGCGCGGCGCGCGTCTTTGAGCACACGTTCAACACACCCAGGCAACATGCCGGCTACATCGAGCCACGTGTGTCGCTGGTCTGGATTGAGCCAGATGACACTCTGCGTGTGATTACGACGAACAAGCTTCCGTTCAACCTCCAGGAAGAGCTGAGCATGGTCACGGGGCTCCCGCTCGAGAAGATCGACGTTGACTGCGGCTTCGTCGGCGGAGACTTCGGCGGAAAAGGCCTGTCATTGGATGAGATGACAGGATACTTTCTGGCGCGTCGTACCGGGCGGCCGATCAAGGCGGTTCTTCCCTACGGCGAAGAGCTCACGACGACGAACTCACGCCACGCCGCGACAATCCGATTACGAACGGCCGTGGATAAAGACGGCCGGTTTCTGGCCCATGAGGGGCGAATGCTCTGGGACGGTGGGGCCTACGCCGCGGGCAAACCACAAGCCGACGTAAACCTCATCTCGGGGAGCCGTCACTTCAATGCCTATGCGATTCCAGTCGTGCGGAGCGAGCACGTGATGGTCTACACGAACAATCTGCCCGGCGGACAGGTGCGCGGACCGGGGAACGCGCAGGTTGTCTTTGCCTGGGAGTCGCACGTGGACATGATGGCCGCTGAGCTGGGTATCGACCCGCTGGAGTTTCGTCAGCGCAACGCCTTGCGCGATGGAGATTCGGGCATGGGTGGTCAACGCATCGCGGCACCCAAAAGCCGAGAAGTCCTGGAAGCGGTGCGACGTGAATTCCATTGGGACGACCCACTGCCGCCCAATCGCGGACGCGGGCTCGCCTTCTTCACCCGAGAAACGGGCGAAGGCAAGACATCGGTGTTGATGCGAATCGCCGAGGACGGCCGGCTGGAAGTGGTGACCGGTGTCCCGGAGCAAGGCTCCGGGATTCACACCATGATTGCTCGCGTGACCGCGGCGGCGTTTGATGTCGAATTGTCGGACGTCCTGGTCACTCGGGGAACGACAACCCAGGCGCCATGGGATCCCGGGGTGGCAGCCACGCGCTCTACGCACCTCATCGGCCAGGCCGCGCTGAATGCTATCGCCCAGCTCAGGCCAATTCTAGAATCCCTCGCCTCCGAGCTACTCGGGTGGCCCAGCGACGAGGTGCATCTACGCGATGGCAGCTTTCACCTGGGAGCTGAGTCGCGTAGCGCGATTCCCTTTCGAGAGGTTTCGCGGTTGATCAGTCGTGGTCCGCGTGTGGAAGTGACCGGTTTCTACGATAGCGCGAAATCCCATTCACCAGAGGGCCTCGCACTGAACTTCTTGGCCATGGTGTTCGAGGTCAGTGTTGACCCGGAAACGGGACGTGTGGAGATCATCGACGCACTGTCTGTGACGGACGTCGGCGGAATCATCAACCCCATAAGTCATGCTGGACAGGTTGAGGGTGGCTTCGTGTGCGGTATTGGCTCGGCCTTGCTGGAGGAGCTTGTCTCGGACGGCGGCCGAATTACGAACGGCAGTCTTGCCGACTATAAGCTGCCGAACATTGCCGATCTGCCGCCGTTTCGAAGCTCACTGATTCGTGGGAATGATGGGCCGGGACCCTTCGGAGCCAAGGCTATCGGCGAGCACACGAATATCGGAGTGCCACCGGCGCTTGCAAATGCCATTGCACACGCTATCGGGGCGCGTGTCACTGAACTGCCAATCACGCCTGAGCGGATTCTCGACGCGTTGGCTAGCCGGGCTCAGCACAGTCTTATTAAGGGCTAATCCATGCGATCCTCTGGTCATCGATAACAACCGCAACGGTATCACCTGTGAAGGTGCTGACGGAGCCCCATTCATCAATGGTCCATTTGACGCGAATCCAGTGGCGCGCAACGGGATGGTCGGGCGAATGTGACCCCGGGAGCAAACTGCAGTCAGTTCCAAAGTCATTCGTTAGCTCAGGCTTACCTGTGTGTCAATCCGAGCGATCCTTTGCTGACTGGACAACACTGGTAACGGGATAGCCTGTGAAGGTGCTGACGGCGTCGGATTTATGAACGGTCCATTCGATTACAACCCCGTCCATCGTAATTAGCGGCCGCGGGAAGTCTCTGGCCATCTAACCGCCCGTCCGATCGGCTCTAGCGGAGCATGAAGCGCTCACTGAACTAGCCCTGGGCTTACCGCGCACCCGGAGAGCGTTCGCCCCTCGGCTCCGTGGGGGGTGGGGGAGCGGGGCCAATACTCGCTCATCAGCCCCTACGAGCTGCCCGGTATGGGTGTTCCAGTGGGCGTTGGCGATTGGGTGGGGCTCATTGTCGGCGTTGGTGTTATTGATGCCGTCGGCGCCGCAGTGGCGGTCGCCGTGGGCGTCGGTGTCGCCAACCGAATCCCCGTTATCTCACGAATCATGCTTTCGTCCAGACCTGGCGCAATGAGCTGACGATCGATATTTCGCTGCCGCGGCTCTGGGTGCCAGATCTGGTACGGGTGGCTGAATCTTCCGTTCTCGCTGATACCGGTCCACGCGCCGTCTGTCGGATTCTCGGCTGGACCCTTGATGCGATAACGAAACTCTTTTCCTTCGTTTGAAGGCCAGTGGCGGACCCCCACAAAGTCAGGAGGCACGTCGTTATCGACAAGCCAGACTGTCGTCTCTACGACGGACCAATCTGGATCTTCCGGATCCGGCCCGTACTGGAGCTGGAAGCGATACGCGGGATAGCTCCAAATTTCGTTGTCACCGATCCGGAACGTCACGATCATCGCCTTCTTTTGCTCACCCATCCAGGTCAGCAGCATACGATGAAAATCGACCGGATTCACGTCGTCGCCACCACCATATGCCCAGCTCGCCGCGTCCGCGAAATGGAGATCGGAGAAGAGCCCTTTCTGATCTCCGACGGTAAACGTAATCCCGCCAAACTCGCGTGGTGCCTGAGGCTCCTCTTCCAGAATTGCCGCCGCTGCCCAACCATTGCAATGACCGGCCCACAGCAATCCCAGGCCTGCTGGCGAGAGCTCGCTCGACTCCCATTCTCGGGTTCCGGGGCTCTCCCCGCGTGTTGCCAGAACAGCACGGTCATACTTCCATAACGGCCCGCCGAAGGAATCGAGCGCTGGTCCGGCCCCGCTGACAGACCACCACCATCCAGACCATGGCTGTCGACTGGATTGCCCTTCGGCGCGGTGTGCGCGCTCAGGAACGCGCGCGGCCGCGGGGATATCTCCGAGTGCGGAGATATCCAATCGATCGGCAGAGGTTGCCTCCGCGTCCCACGCGAGTGCGCCGCGCTGAAACGCCTGCACAACGCGACCGCGGGCGATAAATCTTCGGCTCAGCGGATAGCCGAGCTCCTGCCAGCCGCCGTTCTGGAGGAATGCGTCCCAGAAGGCAATCCCAAGCGAGTCCGTGACGGCGTATCCTTCGCCACTCTTCCCGCCGGGGTGCGCTTGTGTATAGAAGTGCCCATTGGGGATGTCATAGTCCGCAGGCTCGGCTTGGGCAGACGCTCCGGGACGAGAGAATGCCAAAACGGATGCGATGACGATGGCCCAGATCAGTAAGAAATGAGTGATCCGACGGGAAGCTTTGGGCATGTGCAGCAAGATAGTAGTGATTTGAGGTGCCCCGTGTCAGGGCGCAGGCTTCACGCGCTGAGGCACACCTTCCGCCGACCCAATGGAGATCACGATCGCACACTGATTGATCGGTCTCGGGCGAGAGGCCTGGCGACCGATCCACCTGAACTTATTGCACTTGAGGCGCCGCCCCAAGGTTCGATTTAAGACTACTCCCAGCGCACGTTCTTGGTGAAGTCATACGAGAGCGAGATGTCTGACTGCATGCGCCAGATTGCTCGGTCCTTCGGGTAATTACCGCGGGCGACATGCTCCAGAAACGTCAGGATCCGTGACCACGCATGCTCAGATTGTTGCGGGCGATAACGACCGGGCATCGTATCGTTCAGCCAACCGTGAGGCATATCTCGGTAGACGAGAAACTCGTAGCTCTTCCGCTTCTCCTCCAGCACGTTTCGCAAATGGCGCACATCGTCCAACGAGACCACATTATCAGCTTCACCCCAGACGCCCAGAACGGGCGCTGTGAGTCGTTCCAGAATCGATTCATACCGCTCTGACCGGTTCTCGTTGATCTGCCACTCACGAGCCTGGGCACCGCCGTAAAAGACGACGTTGGCGTAGATTTCGGACCGGACGCTGTTGAGCACCAGGGGATAAGCGCCGCTCTGGCAAACACCCATCGCGGCGATCCGATCCGACATCACCCGTGAATCAGCAAGCAGAAAATCCAGACTCGCGCCCATGTAGTCTCGAATGTTAGCGTCGGAGATTGGAACCGAAATGTCTCCGCGATTTAATGCGGCCTTATCACCGTCCCATCGCGAGAACAGATCAGGTGCGATGCCGACTATTCCGTAGCGGGCGAATTTCGCCGTGAGATCCAGGGTGTGTTGAACGAGGCCGTAACGCTCATGTCCCAGGATGACCGCTGGAAATGGACCGTTGCCTGATTCTGGAACCGCAAGGAATGCGCTCACGCGATTACCGAAGGTGACCGTCTCCGTACGTGCGCCGGGGAATTGAGTGAAATGGAGTGCTCCTTGACGCATTGGTACGACAGGCGTCTCCAGCTGTCGAGTCCATTCAGAGTGGGCCACACGACAGTCGGAGACCGACCCTCGCGGAAGTTATTAGTACAGTCGCGCCAGGCCGGTGCGCTTGCGGATGAACAGTGCCACTGCCAGCGCAACCATGCTGATTGCCATGAGAATGAGGCCAGCTACGAGCGCCCGCTCTGGGTTGGACCCCGACCAGTTCTCCCAGATCATGCTTGCCAAAACGCGACTGTCCGGCCCGTAAAAGAACAGGATCAACGATAAATTTCGGCTGGCTACCAGGAAGAGCAGGACGAAAGAGGTGAGCAGGGTCGGCGCCAGCAGCGGCAGCAAGATCCGCACGAACGTTCGCGTCCAGTTCGATCCAGCTACCCAGGAGGCCTCTTCGAGCGAGGCAGCAATCTGATGCATCGCTCCGTTGGAGATTCGCGCGCCAAGCGGGATACCGTTCACGATTAGCACGATCGCCAGGATCCACACCGTGCCGAGCAACGGTCGGAAGATGTCAGGGCCGACGTACGTCCACAGGAAGGCAATGGCCAGCACCGGAGCCGGCGCTACACGCGGCGCCCAGGTGATGAACTCCAGCAGTCGCCCACCCTTGAACCTCGTTCGGACGATGACATATGCGGTGAGCGCACACAGCGCGGTGCCGCCCAATCCCACCAGGACGCCCAGGACGATGGTGTTAGTGATGGCTGACATCAATCGGGGATCGCCAAGCGAGACCTCCCAGTGTTTTAAAGTGAATGCGTTAGGGCCCCAGAGCCCCCAGCCCTTCATGAATGTGCCCATGACCAGAATGATGAACGGCAGGACGGTTGCAATAACGAAGTAAAGGAGGCAGATCGTGAAGGTGACCCAGCGCCATGGTCCCAGAGGAGTGACACGAGTGGAATAGGTAGTACCGGAGACGGTTGTGAACGATTTTCCGCGAGCCATGCGCATCTGAAGCCAGATCACACCAACTACGGCAAGCAAGAACACCGAGCTCAGCGCTGTGCCGAGCGGCAGGTCGGAAGGATATTGCTCCGCCAGTACAAAGATGCGAGTCGAGAGGACGTAGACCTGCGCTGGCGTTCCCAGGATGAGCTCAGTCTCGAATGACTCGAGCGCGATGATGAATGTATAGAACGCGGCGCCCAGGATGGCAGGGAGCACCAGCGGAACGGTGATGTCCTTCAGGATCCTGAGATTGCTTGCGCCCGTGATCTTGGCCGAGTCCTCTAGCGTGGCGTCCATCGATTGGAACGCCGGCATCACCAGCAGAAAGATGAACGCGGCGAACTGGAGCGTCGAGATGAATACGATGCCCCAGTACGACGTGATGTTGAACAGCGGCTCGCGGATCAGGCCCAGGTCTTGAAGGGCGCTGTTCAGTAAACCCGACTTCCCGGCAATGAGAATCCAAGCCACGATCATGGGCAATGGCGGCGTGAAGAACTTGATCCAGATGAGGATCTCGATCAACCTGCGGCCGGGGGTATCCGTGCGGGTCACCACCCACGCCAGAAAGATTCCGATAACCAGGGCGATCGCCACTCGTAGCGCGGCCAGGCTGACGGTGGTCCACAGCAGCTCGTATGTCGTCGGGTTGGTGAACGCGCGCACGTAGTTGTTGATCGTGAAGACGGCGTCGGCCTCAGGGCCTGACTTGAAGCTGGAGACAAAGAGCTGGATGAGCGGGTAGATGGCCAGCCAGGCGAGTGCGGCTGTCAGCAGCCACGCGGGCCACCAGGCGCGCAAAACCTCGGGAATGACCGGTCGGGACTTCGGCTCCGACGCTGGGACGGCAATGCTACTCATGAGTCACACGACGGACGGTGGACAACGAAAGATGGACGGCTGAGTGCCGTCGTCTCTCGCCCGACGTCCGTCGTCCATCCGCCTCAGTTGTCCCTAAGCGGAATCGCCTTCTGCGGTCCGCCATTCTTGGCTTCCCATTCCTTGACGGAGGCGTCCACGAGTCCGATGAACTCTTCCTTGCCAATGGCGCCATTGACCAGACGGGTCCAGAAATCCAGCGCGGCAAGATCTGTATTCAGGTCGGCCTGCGGTCCCGAGACGATGAAGGTGCCCGCCTTATCCGTGCCGCCAACGAGCTCCGGCTTGGACAGAGCTTCCGGGAAGTTGGTCCGGCACATCGGTGCGGAGGCTCATGGTCTTGCGCGTCTTGACCATGTACTCGTGGCCTTCCTTACTCATGATCCAGTTGGCCAGCACCAGGGCCGCGTTGGGATGCCGCGCATTGTTGAAGATGACCATTCCGTTGATGTTGGTCACCGCCGGGTAGCCGGAGAAGCGCAACACCTTGATCGGGGCGCCGGCTTCAGCGGCCGTCTCGAACCCGGCCAGCCCCATGGCAATCGCGGCTTCGCCGCGTGAGACCGCGTCAGCCTCGGGCTGCGGATTGGGATACAGGAGCGGCTGCTGGTTGGCGTAGATGTTCCATATCGCCTCGGGTGTGAGGCCGCCACCCGTATAGCCCCAGAAGATGTACTTGCTAGGGACGTCGCCGGTGGTCTTTGGGTCCACCCATGCGATCTTGCCTTTGTACTTGGGCTCAGTAGATAGGTGCATGTAACTGGTTGGATAGTCCGCGGCGGGGAGCAAGCGCGTGTTCACCATTACATGGCCGCCCGGGTAGGACGGGTAATTAATCATGTACGCGCCGCCGCTGCTCATCGCTAGCGGCTCCACCCGCCAATTGGCGGCGGGCTCCTTGAAGATAGGCAACGGCTTGTCCTTGAGGACCATGTTTAGGCCGTCTCGCTCCATGATTCCTGGGAAGGGAGGCGACCCGAGGAACATGTCCGCGGTTGGGACGTTCGCCCGCATCTCCTCGCGGATCCGCTGGTACGAGCCGCTACCGCCCGAGATCTCGACCAGGTCGATCTTGACGCCGGTGGCCTTCTGAAACTCCTGGGCGATCTGCTGGCCCTCAGCGCCACGCAAGAATCCCTGGCCGTAGACCAGCACCGAGCCCTCTTGCTTGGCAGCGTCCAGGATCTTCTGCCATTCCGGGTCCACCCCGGCCGGCGCGGCGGCGGGCTTGGCCGCGGTGTCGGGGGCGGCTGCTTTGGGGGCCGCGTCCTTGGGAGCAGCGGGTGCGGCTTCCTTCGGCGCCGCAGGGGCGCTGGTTGGCGGCGCCGCGGCGCCGCCCGCGCAGGCTGTCAGAAGCATGCCCGCGGTGAGCATGGAGATAACTGTCCAGGTCCGTCGATACATGGGCGTACTCCTCCGTATTCCGGTGGCGCGGGTCCTCCATCTTGAAGCCCTGGGTGTACTACGCTACTTCAACCCATACAGCCGACTGGGATTGTCTCCCAGAATCTTGCTCGCAACGTTGGAGCTCACTCCCGGCAGGTCCTTCAGGCGCTGTAGTGCCTCCAGCTCACTCGACGTGTCCGCGTGCCCGTAGTCTGTTCCCATCATCAGTCCGTCATCGCCCGCGTAGCGCAGCACGTACTCCACATCGTCGTCCGTCTGGCACGCCACGACAAAGCGATTCTCCCGCAGTACGTTGGACTTGTCCACCATTACACCGCGCTTCTCCTGGCGGCGAGCGTAGTCGTGCACCGCGTACGGTACCCACTGGGAGCTGAGCTCGACGAATCCGAAGCGCAGCTTCGGGAAATTGCTGTCGGCACTTTCTGCATGAGCAGACTGTGGAATGCCACGATGCCGGGAACTTTGAATCGCCACAGTCCCACTGTCGCTCGGGAACATGTCGTGGTGCGTGAATTTGCCTGTGGCCGCATGGACGCAGATTGGCAGATCCAGCGCCTCAGCCGCCTCATAGAGCGGGAAGAAATACGGGTCGCTGATGACTCGGTCCACGTCCATACCGCGCATGAACACTGCGCAGGCGCCGTTGGACTTTCCGAACTGAAGCTCCTCCAGCGCTTTGTCCATCGAGCGAAGTGGGAGTACCACCGCCCAGCGCATCCGCTCGGGCGCCTGCTTCCAGGCGTCTGCTAGCCAGCGGTTGTAGCTCTGGCATAGCGCCAGCTCACCGGCTGGATCGTCAGTGATCGGTCGAAGAAATATCGTCGGGTAGAGGACATGAATGTCCGTCCCGAGCTCGTCCATGTGCTTGATCCGCGCCGGCACGTCATCCAGCTCGCGGATCGCCTGGACCGTCTCCTCCACTGCCACCGGTCCGCCGAATACTGCTTTCCCGTCGACTTCCCAGTGTGTGGCGCTGGTGATGCCCTGATGATTGACGAGTCGCTTGGGTCGGAACCGATCCTCGACGCCGTCCATGTATGACCAGGTACGCTCCGTTTCGACGACATGTGCGTCGGCGTCGATAACAGTCACGGAAACCTCCAAAGCGCGAACTGAATCGACTATAGGTTCGGGGGCTCGGCCGTCAATGGGAAGCGAGAGATGCGGAGTCAAGGGGGATGTGCTGGGCAGCCGCAGGGTGCCGGACATAGCCTGGTGAAGTTCTGAAACCAAGCGGGCAAACAAAGGGCTTGTCCAATTGCGGACAAGCCCTCAGTCATTCCTATCCAGTTCCTCAGGTTCGCGCGCGAAGTAGTCCGGAAGTGGACCTGTGCTTTCTAAGTCGTCACCGCCCCGCGGGCGTGACCAGCAGCCCGGCGGACCCTGAGGGGTGATTCCTGGCTCCACGTCCCTGGAACGCGGAGCCTTACCAATCCACCTGGAATCGAAGTTCGAGGACGTTCAACTTGATGTGCATCGGCCCTCCCTTTTGTCCGGTCTTGAGGTAGCTTAGGTACCTTCGCCACCCCTTTCCTATACCACATCAGCGACATGTCCGCAAGATGAAATCGCGGAAACGCGGAAAGCGTCGATTATCGTCAGAGAGCAACTTGTTGTAATTTCCGAAGCCCGAGTCTTGTGCCGGATTGCCACCCGTCAACTCTTTCGAGAGAGCCCAGTCCATCAGGGCTTCCCTGTTAGACACGAGCTCGCATGGCATGCTACGCACCTGACTCGGACTTACTGGCTCCACCAGCGCAGCACGCCCGTGATGTTGCCTGCAAGGCCGCCTGGAAAGCTGGCCCACGTTCCGTACGTGGGCTGTAAAGCTGTACGGACTGAATTCACCATCTCCTCGGAATTATCCGCTAGTCCGGCGGCCTGAGCTTCCCGCACCGCCGCCATCAAGTCGATGTAATACTGGCGGTGGTCAGCGAGATCCTGCCGATTGCCCATGATGTTCGCGGCAGGACCGTGCCCTGAGAGGTAGGTATCGAAGTCGAACGTCTTGTCTACCCAGTCCAGCCACTCCACCATGCGCTCCGGTGAGGCTCCCTGGAGCTGCCCGAATGCGATCGTGCGAACGCGGCCCTGGTCCACTGTCATGATGAGCTTCTGAGCGGGGTAGGCGAAGATCAGATAATCATCTTGCGCTGTCGTCGCGGAGGGATGCAGCTCAAAGTGCTTTCCGCCGACATCCAGCGGGATCATCCGGTCCGTGACAACTGTTGGGACGGGGGTGGTGGGATCGTTGCGGGCCTCGATCCTGGGCTTCGCGAGGGTGTGGCCGATGAATGTGGCGGTGTCGGAAAAGACGGCTCCGCCGTTGGCATGGTCGGCGTTGGAGTGGCTGTAAATCATCCACCTCACCGGCTGATCGGTGACGGAGGCGATGGCCCCCTTGAGTGCGACCGGAGCTTGCGGATTTCCGCCGCCGCCAATGGGATCAACGAGCACCACGCCCTCATCGGTGGGCACGAATAGCGCCACATGATTCAGGTAACGGAATGCGTATACGTCGTCACGCACGCGAACGAGCTCGGCTACCGATTGTGGCAGCGTCTGCTGGGCAATGGCTGGGCTGGCTCCGTAGGCGATCAGCATCCAGAGCGCGATGGCGGCGCCAACGCCAAGAACACGGGCAAGCACATGCATCTCGAGAACCTCCAAGTCTATCCATCAAAAATCCTAACAGGCCCACCATAAGCGGGACGATGAATTGGTCGAGTGGCAAATCGTCAACCGTCCGGCGGATTTCGCGGTAACGATTGAGGCTGCTGTGGGTCTTTAGATGGCCGCTAGGAGGAGTAATGGCGCTGCCGGGAGGCAGCGCCATTACGTTGGTGTGGAGCTACGAACCGTTGAGGGTCAACGGCCTGCCTACTTCAGCACCTCAGTTATCAGCTCGCGAGTTTTGTCGATCTCGGGAATGAGGTTCTCGGCGTCGATCTGCACGTACTTCTTGCCCTGTTCGGGCTGGCGCTCCTCGGCACCTGCCGGGACGTCCACGCGGCGGCTGTTGGTTTGTAGCTCTTTAGACCAGACGGTTTGCCCATCCTTAGTCAGGAGCCAGTTGATGAAGAGCTTTGCTGCGTTGGGGTGGGGCGCCTTATCGACGAGCCAGATGTTGGTACCCGAGACGTACGTCCACTCTTCATTGTTGTCGATAGCCTGAAGCTCTTTGCCGATGCCCTGTGCCTGAAAGTCCACGATGATCTGCTCGTCCACAGCGCCGATGCCAATTGAGTAGCGCCCGCGTGCCATCATCTCGGTCATTTGGCGCGCGTCAGAGCCGATGAAGGGCTCCTGATCTGAAAGGAGCTTCCGAATAATCGGATCCGCGGCGTCACCGCCAAGGTTGGCGCGCAGGGTGGTCATGGGCCAGTAACCGCGGCCCTCGGTGCGAGGGTCTGCGATCATAATTTTGCCCTTGTATTTCGGGTCGACGACATCGCGGAAGCTCTTGATCTCGCCCTCGGCAATCTGGCCCGTGTGTACCCACAGTGAGCGTGCCTTGTCATTGCAGAAAGCGTAAGCCCATTTCTTATCGATGTCGGGCCAACCAGCATCAAATCCGCCCTCCCATACTTTGTCGTCCAGCACGTCCGGACGATTAATAGCGGGGCGCACCGGCTCCCAGACGCCGGACGGGCGAAGAACGGTAAGCGCCGTGGTTGTGGGAACCTGGGCGATGTCGTAGTTGAAGATATTCCCCTGGCGCTCCTGTCGTACGCGCGCAGCGAAATCGCTGCCGCGCAGCGCGGTGTGCTCCACGGTTACTCCGGGGAAGGCTTCCTGGAACAGGTCCATCACTCGACGATAGGCGGAGCCGACCCCCGTAACAGCGGCCAGTGTCCCTTCCCTCTTCGCCGCGGCGACCAGTTGATCCCAATCAGCGCCGGCCGGCGATGCATCAGTGGGCTTGGCTTCCGCTGCCTTGGGCTCGCCTGCTTTGGCGGCTGGTGCAGTTGTTGGCGGTGCCGCGGGTGGGGCTGCCGGCGGCGCGGCAGCAGGCTTCGCTGTCGGCGATGCAGCCTGCGGAGCTCCACAAGCAGTGAGCAGCGCGGCGGCGCCTACGACAGAGAATCCGCGCAGAAATCCTCTCCGCGAGACGGGTTTTCGTTCGAGATTCGTCATTGATCCCCTCAATTATCGCCGTTGACCGTATTGCAGCTGACAAGCTTCGAGTATTTAGCACGAATGACCGATCCGCAAGCATTGGACGCTGCTCAGGTTGTCGCTCCCGGCGTGGGGACAACGGATTTCCGCGATGCTCGGGAATACGTTTCAGTGCCAAACGCCCAGGTAAGCAGGGCACTCACTCCCATGATGATGGCTACGATCGTGAATGTCGGTCCAAACCCCATGGCGTCCGCCATGAGTCCAATCGATATCGGCGCAATGATGGATCCGGCATTTTGAAGCAGTGACCACACGCCGATAAATGCGCCACGATTCTCCTCGGGCGCGAGGTCAATTGCGTAGGTCTGTGATGAGCTCGCCGCCATGCCTTCCCCCACGCCATAAACAAGCACCATCAGCACAACGCCCCAGTATCCGGTGGATAAACCGAGCAGATAGCATGAGAGGCCCAGAATCATCAGGCCGGGAACCATTGAAGCCTTCCGCCCAAATTGATCGACCAGCCAACCGTTAGGGAACGAGATGATGAGCGAAGTGATTCCGGCGAGCGTCATCATCAGACCAATGTCGTTCGCCGGTAGCCCAACGAAATCCTGACTGAAGACTGGAAAGAGCGCCTGAAAGACTCCCTGCTGCATGGAGCTGATGGCGATGGTCGCGAAGGCCACAGTGATGAATGGCTTGTTCAAGAACAAGCCGGGGTCGAGCTTCGCCTTGGCAACGAGCTGGCCGTCTGCATGCCGTTTGGGCTCCGGCCGCGTCTCACGCATCATCCACAGGAGAATGATCAGCATGACGATCTTGGTGACGAAATTGAAGAGGAAGATGGATCGCAACCCGAACATCACGGCGAGCAGCGCGCCGATGGCCGGACCAAGGATGGTGCCGAGCTTGATCGAGAAGCTCCGCGTCGCGACAACCATGCCGCGATTGTCTTTGTCGCTGACGTCGCCGATCAAGATGTTGGCCCCGGTGGCCCAGATGGCGACGCCGATTCCGCCGATGAATTCGAGGACGAGAAACTCGAGATAGCTCTCGGTGAAAAATTCCCAAAGAGCTGTGACGCCTCGCAGGACCACGCCGATGATGAGCACCGGACGTCGCCCCCAGCGATCCATCGCCCATCCCGTGATAGGAGCGGACACAAGTCTCGCTACCGAGTTGGATGAGGTGATCAAGGAAACGAGAAATACCGGAACGCCAAACGATGCGGCGAAGAGGGGTCTCGCGAGCTGGATTGCCCCGGTGCCGACGCTCCAGAGGAAAAAGTTCGAGAATATCGGCAGGCCTTGACGGCCAATGATGTTGGGGCCCAACGATCACCTCGAAGAGAAGCTCCGCGGCGGACGTCGGGAGCATTCCGCTGAGCCTCGGCTCAACCCCAGCAGAGTACACCCGAAACGGTTCGGTCCTCAACGCGGCGGGCTCTGGCGAGTTGCGCTTTGTAGGTATCTGGACGGTGCGAGCTGGACAACCCGTGTTCTGCGCTCATGGCGAGTGGCTCGTCCTCGATAGGTGGCATCTCGGCTATCAGACGACCATGGCCGACTGTACCCTCAGTAATGCCCACCTTTGGAACCGAGCGCCAGATGGTCGCCTGATTTGTCGTAATGACAAGCTGTCCCTGTTAGGCGCTCGATCTCCGCGGCGGCTTCCATTGCCCGCCACGCCGAGCTTGAAAGTACTATCGCGTCTGCCTCATCCGGACAGATAGAGGACACGAGTTTCACAATCTCAGACGGTTCCTGCAGGTTCGCGTCCTCGAGGCTATTCTGAGTCATCCGGGGATCGCCAAACGCGCCAACCATTTCAAACCGAAAGTTTGCGAAGTATTCCCAGAGTCAGGCGTTGACATGATCGCCGTATGGCGTGCGGATTGCGACACGTTGAGTGCCGTAGTGGCGGAGCGCCTGGACGACAGACGGGGAGCTTGCTACTGCCGGAATGTCAAAGATCCGGGCGAACTGGTCTTCACTGGCTGCATTGCCCTTGCGCCAGCGCCAGTACGCCCAGCTTCATTGGTGTCAGGAAGCGGGTGGCATGAAGAAATTCGTCTCCAGCTTCTCCGTGCGCGCGGGACGTCGCGGATCGATGTCAGACCAGAGGTGGAGCTGTGTACTGTTACGGAGCGTGGAACCGCGTTGGCGGAAGTTCGGTTCCACCGTGGAATTGTTGGACGGGACGAGCAGTCGTATCCGTTTTCGCTCCGACATATTATCCCCCGCTCGGGCATTGACGCGTGACGCGTCCTGGACTCGAACACATCCGGTCTGAAAACGAGACCGTGATGGCAGTCTGCACCAGTCTTGAGTTGATCGTCGGCCACCAGTCCGCGGAGTTGCAGCGTGCATGCGGGCGATACTTTTTGGAGCGGGCGTGTACCTGGGTGGACTAGCAAATGACGGCTGGCCGGCTGCCTGGGCCTCTGCTTCGGCTACCAGGCTGCCAGCTTGGGCCAGGCCGGATCCGCGCCCCGTCCGGTCAGCCAGCGAAGTATGGTGCGCCCTGGGGCCACTCACCCTAATCGGCTCAAACCCTAGTCCAATGACGTAGGAAGGTCGCTCGTCGGGAATGATATGCACGGCGGATTTCTCGGGAAGCCGTGCAAGAAGTCCCCGAAGGCTGATTGCGGTCTCGAGATCGAGATAGCCATCAGGGATCGCGCTCCATTCTGGGCCCCCCAGATCGCCGATACCGAGATCGATCGCATGAAGCTCAACTTCGCGCCAGCGGAGGAAGATGAACTCCGCGAGCGAAGCCGCACCATAGGGACGAAGACCGAGCGCCATGCGCCCAGATGGAGTCCGTAGTGGTTGACCAGGCAGTCTCGAGCCGCCAGTTCGCGGCTCGCAAATTGGCGACGAGCACGTCTGCCGGTTGATCGGCGCCATCTTCAATGAGCTGAACACGCTCGTTCGGCCCACCCGGATATTGCGCCCGAATCTCACCACGTGCTGCGGCTGCGAACACGCCGGTGTGACTGTCGGCATTGCGCGCGAGATGGTTCAGCACGTGCCCTACAGTCCAGCCTTCTAGTGCGGACGGTCGCCGCGCCACCTGGTCCGTTACAAGGTCGGCCGCGGCTTCGAGACGTCGATGCGCATCAGTGCATCCGTGAATCCAGTACTCAGGCACATGCGTCATGCCGTCTCCATTTCAACTTGGTTTCAATGAATTTGTACCCATGGGCACTGCGGGGCTTTATCTCTTTCACTATTGCTACGCTAAGTACGCTCGTCACAAGGGCGGCTAACGCGATCAGCACACATACAGCGGCACCAGCAGCACTATAAGCCTGCCATAATTCGGGCCAGCGACTTGAAGGTGGGATTGCCGTGTCTGAATCTGAGCTGTGGTCTTTATCCGCCTGGGAGATGGCGCGCCTGGTGCGCGAACGGAAAGTCTCCCCCACGGATCTCGTGCAATCCCACCTCGATCGAATCGCCGAGCTCAATTCTGAGCTGGTGGCCTTTGTGCATCTTGACGCGGTAGGCGCGTTGAACGCAGCGAAAGGTCTTGGATTGGATAGGCCCAACATGCCACTGGCAGGTGTGCCAGTGGCATACAAGGACATTTATGACGTCGCCGGTATGCCGACAACGGCCGGTTCTCGCATCATGTCGGGATACGTTCCATCAGTCGACTGCACTGTGGCGCAGCGGATGCGGCAGGCGGGCGCGGTATGCCTCGGCAAGCTGAACACGTTTGAGTTTGCCTCGGGCAGCATGGAGCTTTTCGGTGACGCACGGAATCCATGGAACCTCGCATGTTCGCCGGGCGGATCCAGCTCTGGATCCGGGACCGCATTGGCCGCGCGCATGGTTCCTCTTGCTACGGGCAGTGATACCGGCGGCTCCATCAGGATTCCCGCGTCATTCTGCGGACTGTCTGGCTTGCGGCCAACAACCGGGCTCGTTCCACTTGCTGGAGTCGTTCCACTGAGCTGGAGCCTGGATGCGGGCGGACCCATGGCTCGCACCGTACGCGACGTTGCGCTGATGTTGGACGCGATGTTGGCAGCGGATTCGACTACGTATCAGCCAGACGGCTTCGGCCCGAACGCGCTCTCCGAACGAGTAGCCGCTACGCCCCGTGAGATACGACTCGGGGTTCCGTGTCAGTACTTCTTCGATGCTCATGTGGAACGCGAGGTTGTAGTTGGCGTGCGCGAGGCTATCGAACAATTTCGGCAAATGGGCGCAGAAATCATTGACGTTGACACCCCACACGCGGAATTCGGATTGGCCGCGTCGTGGGCCATCGCGTACGCTGAGGCGTTTGGGTATCACCGAGACAATTTCTTTGCGAGGTCACGCGAGTACACACGCGCATTTCTCCACAAGATCACTGGAGCCGCACTTGTCAGCGCGGAGGAGTACCTCGCGGCACAGCGGATTCGAGAGCGAGTGACGGCAGAGTTTCTGGAGGCTTTCACTCGCCATGAACTGGACGCACTGATCACGCCCGCGACTCCGTACACCGCGTTCGGACTCGGGGCGTCACCGCCGCAGGATATGGGGCGCCTCACTCGCCCCTTGAGCCTGGCGGGACTACCGTCACTCTCGATCCCGTGCGGATTTAGCCAGGCGGGCATGCCGATCGGCATGCAGCTTGTCGGCCGATCGCTGGATGAGCAAACGCTGTTGCAGATCGGCCATGCCTACCAGGAGGCCACAGACTGGCACAGCAGGATTCCACCACTCACTGAGCGAGCTCTACCCGACGATGCTGCTCCGGCAGGTGGAGCGCTTCCTTCTCAAGATTTCGCACGCAAGCGAGCCGGGGCACTGGGTTTGACCTACATCCAAGATGATGATTGGGATGGCATCTCCGCCTCCATTGCTCCGATGCTGCAGCAGTTGGAGTCGGCCCGATCAATGCTATCGCAGAGTGACGCCCCAGCCGTCCGCCCCGCGCCCGTCATCGGACCTCGCAGCCGACGCTAACATTACAATTGCCAGACATATGTTGATGCACTACGTGGGGGCGACAGATGCCGATCTATGACTACCGGTGTCAGGATTGCCGTCGGAGGGTCTCGCTTTTCTACCAGACGTTTTCAGCGGCGGAGAACGCGACTCCAGTTTGTACGAACTGCGGCAGCGGAAATATCTCGCGGCTCGTCTCGCGAGTCGCCTTGCTCAAGTCTGAAGATTCGCGACTTGACGACATGTCCGACCCCAGCGCGTTTGGCGACCTCGATGAGAATGATCCGCGAAGTATGGCCCGCTGGGCTCGGAAGATGGGCGACTCGCTGGGCGAGGATATGGGCGACGACTTCAATGAGATGATCGATCGCATGGAAGCCGGCGAGATGCCTGATGACGATGGCGACGATGACGGCGGCTTCGGCGGCGGCGGGCTCGACGACGATTGAGTGAGAAGAAGCTGGAGGTAGGATGGGCGCCAAACAGTGGATCGCTTGACCTCTCGCCTCTCGTTACACCTCAGCCGTGCTCGGCGCCTGCCGATTGCTGTGACGTAGCGGGATATCGCGCAGTAATAGAAGGATCAATGTCGCGGCGATCATGATGCACGTACTCACTACGAACACGTCTTGCAATGATGTCGCCAGCGCCGCGCGTATTGCCACGAGTACCTGCTGTGTCACGGCCTGCCCTGACATGCCCGGGATGTTTATGGCCTGCTGAATCGAGATCGCTGTCTCTGGATTGAGCAATGCTTGCGGGTTCTCGATCCGATCCAGGGTGGATGGCGGGATGGATTGCAGGATGTGCGATGGAAGCGCTGCCTGGAATGACGGTGCGAACCGATTGGCTAGTAACGCGCCAAATACAGCCGAGCCTAATGCGCCGCCCATTGATCGGAAGAACTGGCTCGCGGAACTGGCAACTCCGACAATTTCGTGCGGCACGGCATTCTGCACGGCTAATGGAAAGATTGGCATGGTGACGCCGAGACCGAAGCCCAGGACGACCATGTTGCGGACGATCTTGCCATAGCTCACTTCCGAACCCATCGTGGCCAGCAGACCCATGCCTACGGTGGCGATCGCCACTCCGACGATGGCAAGAACCCGATACTTCCCGACCCGGGCGATGACCTGGCCGGCGGCAAGGCTGCTCAGGACCATGGAGACCATCATGGGGGTGAGCACGGCGCCACTCTGCATGGCTCCCGTACCAAGCACGGCTTGGATAAACAGTGGAACAAACAACAGCGTGCCGTACATACCCGCAGAAGTGAGCATCGTCGCCAGAATAGTGACCGTCACCACAGAATGACGGAACAGTGCGGGGGGGATGATCGGCTCGGTGGCCCGATGCTCCACCCACAAGAATAGCGCGGCCATCAGCGCGGACATCACGATCGCGCTGACAACGATAGGGGAAGACCACGCGTATTCTCGCCCGCCCCAGCTTAGGGCGAGGAGAAGCGGAACCACAGCCAGCATCAGCGTTGTCGCGCCCAGAACGTCGATTCGCACACGCCCGCGCGCGCTGGGCTGAACCGTTGGATAGAAGAAATACAGGGCGGCAACGGCGGCCAGACCAATGGGAACATTAATGTAAAAGACCCATCGCCACCCTGGTCCATCGGTCAGGACTCCGCCCAGCGCCGGTCCCAGGATGCTTGCCATTCCAAAGACGGCACTGAAGATTCCAGAGATGCGGGCGCGTCTCGCCGGCGGGAAGAGATCTGCGATTGTTGTGAACGCCATGGAGAACGTGAGGCCTGCGCCGACGCCTTGAAGTGCCCGAAACGCGATGAGCTGCAACATCGACTGTGACAGTCCGCACAGCACTGACGCGGTAATGAAGAGGCCCACACCCGCGAGCAAAAAGCGCTTGCGGCCGAAGAGATCCCCCAGCTTGCCGAAGATCGGTACGACGGCCGTGGATGTAACCAGGTAGGCGGTTACTGTCCAGGCGTAAAGATCGAATCCGCGCAGGTCGGCCACAATCCGAGGCATGGCCGTACCAACGATCGTCTGGTCCAGAGCCGCCATGAAAAGCGCCACCATGACGCCAAAGAGCGTGGCGGCAACGCGACGACGCGGCAGCTCTTCGAAGCTCCGGATTGGTCCATCGTCGCGCGCGCTTTCGGTTGAGAGCTTCAGATTGAGGTGACTTTCAGGATGGGAATCCGCACCGTGCGGAGTTTGATTGCTAATGAAATGCCTCTTTCTTAAGAGCAGGGAGGTGGCAGTCAGATGAATTGCGTTCGTTGTAAGAACGCATAGATGGTTCCATCGGACTGCTCGCGTGAACGTCTGTGCATACCGCGGTCGCGGTAGATGCCTGAACTGGCGTCGTGTTTGGACTTACGATCGAGACCAGAGTGAAGCTGAGACGTACATGAGCACGTTCAAGCTTGAACGACCAGGGGCTCCTCGATGAATGGGAACATTGCCCGAGCCAGCTCTTCTCGACGCTGAGAAAGCCAATGCCGCGACTTGCGCCTGCTCAAGTCCGACGCGAGATTGTACGCCATTGACCCAATGGCGCGCGGCTATGAGTGGCTGCGTAACTCGCCAAATGGTGGCTCAACCTCGGATTGGCGGGTGTAACCAAAAGGTGTTGAAGAGCGGGTGGTGAGAGCCGGAGCGGATGGGTTACGCTGCGAACGCGGATTCTCATGCCGAGGCGGCCGGGGCAGTGAGACGCTCCGGCCGCGAGGAAGGTCGCATGGACGCGGAGAACCTTCCCGAGACGATTGTCGCACCGCTCGCCGCCTGTGCCCACCGCTTGGCGGCTTGGGCGCGCGCCCACCGCGATGCCTCTCTGACGGATCTCGAGCGCCAGGTCCAGACCGAGCTGCGCACCGTGGCCCCGACGCTGGTCGCCGGGATGATCGCGGCTACCCAGCGCAGTCTGGATCCCGGGCTCCAGCGCGACCGGTCCCGTTGTCCGGAGTGCGGCACGACCGCGCCCACGCACAGCTGGCGTTCCCGCCAGGTGGTCACGGTCTGCGGCCCGGTCCGCTGGTCGCGCCCGTGGGCGCACTGCCCGACCTGCCGCCACGGCTGGAGCCCGACCGACCGCACGCTGGGCCTCGCGCCGCACCAGCGCCTGAGCGGCCCGCTGCGCGCCTGGCTGGTCCGGGCTGGGGGGCGCCACGGCGTTTGCCGAGGCCGCCGACCTGCTCGAGGACCTGACCGGCCTGGCCGTGAGTCCCGAGACGGTGCGCACCCAGACCGAGGCCGCCGGGGCCGCGCTCGATCAGGCTCAGCAGGCCGACCGCGCCACCGTCGAACGGACGCGGGCCCGGCGGGCCGGTGGACGCCGCCCCGCACCAGCTGGTCGCTGAAACCGATGGCGTGCTGGTGCGCTTCAACGATGGCTGGCACGAAGTCAAACTCGGCGTGGTCGGCGGCTGGGATCCGGCTGCGCCCCCGGAACGGCAGCGCTTGGAGGCCCGAGTTACGTGGCGGCCCGCGAGCCGGTGGGGCTGTTCGCCGGGCGCTGGGGCGCCGAAGTGGCGCGGCGGGGCGGCCTGGACATCCTCGGCGTCGATGGCCCGGTCACCGGGCCCGGGCTGGCGAGGTTGCGGGCGGTTGTCGTGCTAGGCGACGGCGCGCGCTGGATCTGGACGGCGGCTGCGGAGCAGTTCGGCGAGCGTCTGGAGATTGTCGATTGGTACCACGCCAGCGAGCATGTCTGGACCGTGGCCCGGGCGGTCTTCGGCGCGGGCACCGCCGCGGCCGCGGACTGGGTCGCGGTGAGCCTCGCCGGGCTGTGGAGCGCCGGGGCTGCAGCGGTGCTGGCGCGCCTGCGGGAGCTCGTGCCGCCGACGGCCGAGGCGCGCCGGGTGGTGGCCACGGAGCGCGGGTACTTCCAGAGCAATCGCCAGCGGATGCGGTATCCGGAGTTTCGAGCTCAGGGGCTGCCCATCGGGTCGGGCGCGGTGGAATCGGCCGCCAAACACCTCGTCCAGCAGCGGATGAAACGGCCGGGCTGTCGCTGGTCCAGCGCCAGAGGCCAATCGCTGGCCGTACTCCGGGCCCACCACGCCACGCTCCATGCCCGGGCCGCCTAGGCCCCCAAACCCACAACTCTTGGTTACACCCCGGATTGGCGGGCGGGTTGACGATCGCCTCATCGTCGAATATAGTGATCCATGCGCCCCTAGCACCACGGTGTCTGAGGGGTGATCTGGAGACCATCGGCGGTCGGCGGTGAGAAAATCTCACACTTGACAGTTGGGGCTCTAGCGGGTAGAATTACCAAGTTGCCGTCACGAAGCCCAGTGCGGAATGATGGCGGACCTTAACAATCGAAGAGTG
>CAVXYC010000015.1:370000-824451 GCA_963765765.1 uncultured Chloroflexia bacterium
ATCAACGAGATTCCCTCAGTAGTGGTGAGCGAACGGGGAAGAGCCTAAACGAGCTCCGTGTCAAGCCTGCGGGCGTTGCGGAGCGCGGGTTGCAGGTCAAGCAGTGAGCTTCCGCAGGAGCTCGCGAGGTAGACAAAGATCGACGGATAGCGGAACGGCATGGGAAGGCCGGCCAGAGGGGGTGAGAGCCCCGTACGCGACATCCGATCGGCGCCTCGTTGCTTGTGCCTAAGTACCACGGAGCACGTGGAATTCCGTGGGAAGCAGGGGAGACCACTCTCCAAGGCTAAATACTCTTGGCGACCGATAGTGAACTAGTACCGTGAGGGAAAGGTGAAAAGCACCCCGGAAGGGGAGTTAAAAGATCCTGAAACCGTACACCTACAAGCAGTTGGAGCTCGATTCGTCGAGTGACAGCGTGCTTATTGAAGAATGAGCCGGCGAGTTAATCCGTGTGGCGGAAGGTTAAGGCTGTGAAGGGCCGGAGCCGCAGCGAAAGCGAGTCTGAATAGGGCGTAAGTCGCAGGGATTAGACCCGAAACCGAGTGAGCTACCCATGGCCAGGTTGAAGTCCCGCTAACCCGGGATGAAGGACCGAACCCATTGATGGTTCAAAATCAAGGGATGAGCTGTGGGTAGAGGTGAAATGCCAAACGAACTCGGAGATAGCTGGTTCTCCCCGAAATGCATTTAGGTGCAGCCTTGAGGGAAGCGTCGTGGGGGTAGGGCTCTGAATGGGCTAGCGGGCGAGAGCTTAGCAAACCCAATCAAACCACAAATACCACGACGTACGTACTCGAGAGTGAGACAGTGGGAGCTAAGTTCCATTGTCGAGAGGGAAACAGCCCAGATCGCCAGCTAAGGCCCCTAATTCCAGGCTAAGTGTCAAAGGATGTGGGATTGCCCAAACAGCCAGGATGTTGGCTTAGAAGCAGCCATCATTTAAAGAGTGCGTAATAGCTCACTGGTCGAGTGATCCCGCGCCGACAATGTACCGGGGCTCAAGCCTGGAGCCGAAGCTGCGGGCGGAGTGCTTTCGAGCATTTCGCGGTAGGGGAGCGTGATATGCGCGGAGAAGTCGTTCTGGAAGGAACGGTGGAGTGCATACCAGTGCGAATGCCGGCATGAGTAGCGTAAGGCACGTGAGTAAGCGTGCCCACCGAATGGCCGAGGGTTCCTACGGAAGGTTCATCCACGTAGGGTTAGTCGGGCCTAAGCCGAGGCGGAAACGCGTAGGCGATGGACAAACGGTTTATATTCCGTTACCGTTCGCGGACGATACGTCCCGCAGGTGCGGGGTGGGGTAGGTTGAGCATGGCGTTGGAGTTGCCGTGTCTAAGCTTGCAGAGTTCTACTCGGTTCGCCGAGTGGCGCTCGAGAAGTGGGAAACCCGGAGGGCAACCGACGGGGATTCGATTGAGCCTCGCCTCCTAGAAAAGCCTGGGGATGAATGCCGCGAGCGTCCGTACCGCAAACCGACACTGGTGGCCGGGTGTAAAAGCACCAAGGTGGACGGGTGATTCCTCGTTAAGGAACTAGGCAATTTGACTCCGTAACTTCGGGAGAAGGAGTGCCACGATAGCGTGAACCGGCTAGCCCGGGAAGCGCGAGGTGGTCGCAGATAAGAGGCCCAAGCGACTGTTTACCAAAAACACAGCTCTCTGCTAAGGCGCAAGCCGACGTATAGGGGGTGACGCCTGCCCGATGCCGGAAGGTCAAGGGGACCGGTGCAAGCTGGGAACCGAAGCCCCGGTCAATGGCGGCCGTAACTATAACGGTCCTAAGGTAGCGAAATTCCTTGTCGGGTAAGTTCCGACCCGCACGAATGGCGTAACGACTTGGGCAGTGTCTCAACGAGGAGCCCGGCGAAATTGAATTGGCCGTGAAGATGCGGCCTACCCGCGGCAGGACAAAAAGACCCCGTGGAGCTTTACTGTAGCCTGACGTTGGATCGGGGTTTGTAATGCGTAGGATAGGTGGGAGGCGATGAGCCGGTCCTCTTGGGGACCGGGGAGCCAACGGTGAAATACCACCCTTTGCAGATTTTGATTCTAACCTTGCACCGTTATCCGGTGTGGGGACAGCGTCTGGTGGGCAGTTTGACTGGGGCGGTCGCCTCCTAAATAGTAACGGAGGCGCCCAAAGGTTCCCTCAGGCTGGATGGAAATCAGCCGCAGAGTGCATTGGCATAAGGGAGCTTGACTGTAAGGCGTACATGCCGAGCAGGAACGAAAGTTGGGCAAAGTGATCCTCTGGCTCCGAGTGGAAGGGCCAGGGCTTAACGGATAAAAGCTACCCCGGGGATAACAGGCTGATCTTGCCCGAGAGTCCATATCGACGGCAAGGTTTGGCACCTCGATGTCGGCTCGTCGCATCCTGGGGCCGGAGCAGGTCCCAAGGGTTGGGCTGTTCGCCCATTAAAGCGGTACGCGAGCTGGGTTCAGAACGTCGTGAGACAGTTCGGTCTCTATCCGCCGTGGGCGCAGGGAATTTGACAGGAGCCGTCCCTAGTACGAGAGGACCGGGACGGACGGACCTCCGGTGTACCAATTGTTCCGCCAGGAGCACCGTTGGGTAGCCGTCGTCCGGTTGGGATAACCGCTGAAAGCATCTAAGTGGGAAGCCCACCTGAAGATGAGATTCCCCACTGGGTTAACCAGGTAAGATCCCAGCGAGACTAGCTGGTAATAGGCCACAAGTGTACGCCTGGCAACAGGTTCAGCTAAGTGGTACTAATGATCGAGGGCTCTCGCGCACTCCCGCCCACGCGTCGGGCCGGCAGGATCGCATTAATATCCCGTTTCGAGTGATGAGTGGCACGTGAGGAGTGATGAGTTGCAAGTCGGCTCATGACTCCTCACGCAGTACCCAGCACTCCGACGTATCCATGGTTTCGAGTGACCTTGGTGGCGAGAGCGAGATGGACCCACCCGTTCCCATCCCGAACACGGAAGTGAAACGTCTCAGCGCCGACGATACTGCGTGGGCAACTGCGTGGGAACATAGGCCGGTGCCAGGGTCACTCGCACCACCTCCATTCCATATGACCGTGGAGGGGCCTCCCGGGGCATGGACGATGGCATCACGATTCCAGTACAATGGAAGTCTATAGACGACGCGGGATGGAGCAGTGGTAGCTCGTCGGGCTCATAACCCGAAGGTCGCTGGTTCGAATCCAGCTCCCGCTACCAGGCCAGAGGTTACAATCCTCTGGCTCTTTCTTTGCCCCCATCGTCTAGAGGCCTAGGACGCGGCCCTTTCAAGGCCGAAACAGGGATTCGAATTCCCTTGGGGGCACCCGAACACAAAATCGCTGGCGGGACTCTAGACCCGGCGCATGACGATCGCTGGTCGGCGTGTACGAACTTCGCCTGGAGCGCCCGATCGTGCCGGACCACTCAGGCATCTTAGAAGACCGCTCTTCAGCTTATCGATCAGGAATAAGAGACCCGTTATGGGAAAGTACGATGCTCATCCTGCGGCTTGACATCAGATCAGCGTAGGACCGCCACGAGCATATCTAAAAGGTGAAGCGGTGTTGTTGATGACCACATGACGCCTGACGGGACGCCGCTGCATGCCAGTGCAGGGCATGGCCAGCAGATTCTCGTTTCATTATCGGAGCGAGCCATACTGCAGACTTGGCCAGCATGGCGCGTGTCCGTGCAACGCAAGGCCCCGACAATGGGCGAGTTGCCCCCGTCAGGACCCGGTGCTGCATTAACGCTCGTCGTTTAAACCAGCTTTTTTCTCGGCCTTGCCTTTGTGCTCGAGGCTCTTATTGCCGGTGAGCTTGCCCGTCGCCTGTTTTGCCGCACCGGTCACTTCCTTCACGGACCCCTTCGCGCGGCGCTGAGTGCGCCCAGCCGTCTTTTCGGCCCTTCCCTCTGCCTCCATGTCTTCATTTCGGAGAAGCTTGCCAGCTCCTTCTTTGATTCCACCCTTGGTTTCCTTAACACGGCCTGCCATCTCATACCTCCTGGAAAGCAAGTCTTGTTCTGTTCACCGCACAATGTATGCCCGGACAGATGAGCTTTGAAGTTGCAGGAGTGCCGGCCCCTAAAGTTCGCCGGCGGTTTGATCAACTCCCTTTGCGGGTTGGTGCGTCAAATCGGCCTCGAACATATTCAGAGATACAAGCCTTGATGCACGGAGCATGTACAGCAGACGGATAGCGAAACCGACCACTGTTTGACGACAAGCATAACTGGACAGGAATGGCGTCCGAAGGATGGGAGGTCACACTCCCCAGAGAAGTGGGTCGCAGCGAGACGTCGAAATTGTGCGACATGTTACGGGCGAGACCGTGCGACATATTACCTGTCTCCTTTGCGAAGCAGGCATAATTGAATAGGCTGCATGAGACGGACGCGTGTACGGAATCGTCGCGAACCAAGTCAGCTTGGGGCTGCAATGCCGCGGGCAAATCGTTATTTGGTTTCGAAGTGGCTCATATTGCAGCAGCGCCCGGGCCGTGGTTCGATGGCTAGCTTTCGCCGTATCAACCGTCACCGACTTGCCATAGTTACAGAGGATCAAGTGCGGAGTAGGTGCGGCAGTTGAAAGGCGCCGACGAAATGGAACATCCAGAGTTCGAGCGAGGGATTCTCGCTCAGGTCCGGCGGCGATTCACGAGGGCCGCGCTCTCGGCGAGCGATCGGCTCCGAGTGTATTACCTGGACGACCCGACGAACGATCGTGCAGTGGGCTATGGATTAGCCTGGGTGGGCCGCCCGCCAAGAAGGGACCTCTGCGTTAGGTGGCGTGCGGCTTCCGACGCAGTCCGGTGGGAGCTTGCGTCAGCCGAACTTGGACTTTCGCGGACGGGCAGGGTGAGAGGCGATGAATTCAGTCCTGAGTTTCAGGACAAGCTGGTCGAAGCAGTGCTTGACCAGAAGACGTGGCAGCGATCCATCGTCCCGAGAGTCGACATAACAGCGCCACGGAGCTCGCGGGCGGGCGACCCCGCGTCATCGGACGGCCAGGAGCCATTGCGGGAGAAGGCGGAAGAAATCCGTGATCGTCTTCATGACGTCGTAGACAGCTTCCGCCAGAATGTGGCGGACGGGTTCCAGTCCGCGGTCAAGCGTAACTCCCAGGAAGACTCGAAACCGCGAAGGCAACTTGGACGAGCACCCTCGGGACTTCCGCCTTCTCACAAAAGCAAAAGGGGAAATTAGAACGGGCGTCGTACCGGTGAGCCAGCAATTGAAACCAGGTTACGCAAAGCATGGACCCCGCCGGCGGGTCCGCGAGTCCCCTGCGAACTAGTGACCGGCCTCCAACTGACTCCGTAAGTTGGCGAGGGCTTTGCGGAGGTCTCGGCGGGCGAGCGGTTCACCGAGCAAACTGCCGACCAGCCGGCCGAGCCCTTCCGATTTGATGTCGTAGTCTACGCGCGCCGTCACTTCGGTCTTGGAGCCAGATTCACGCAGCTCGAACACGGTTGTTGTAGCCATGCCAACCTCGAACGTGGATTCCAGCACGAAACGATGCGGCGGGTCCCAGTCCAGGCATCGCGCGGAGCCGCGACTCTCGTGGCCGCCCACTTTGGCAAGAAGCGCCGCTTCCAGTCCGGGTCCCGCTTTCGTCTCTGACGTGCGCTCAGCCTTGAGTAGGTGTGGCATCCATTCCGGGCTGCTTTCCGGCTCTGATAAGCGAGAGAATACTCGTTCAACCGGTGCTGCAATGAGAACCTTCTCTTCGATCGTCGGCACGTGGCACCTATGAGACAGGATGCAGCGGATGCATCTCGTCTTCCTCCTCAGAATCACGGCTTACCTTCCGGCAAGTCTCGGCAGGATACGGCGCTAGCCTGCACCTGGTCAACGTACCCATCTCGTTGACACACGGCTCGCACTCAACCGGCGACTGTGCTCCAGACAGTCAGCATGGCGCTTTCAAGCGTTCGACCTCCGGTGCCAGGCGAGGTGAGGATCATCTGCGGGTCACGACGGTCGCCACGTCGTCCAGCGGGCTCAAGCGCGCGGCTATCGCCCGTCCCGTCGATTAGGCTGTTCGATCTTCAGCCGAACGTCACGAAAGCGACTGCTCGCCGCATCCTTCGCAGACAGCTATTCCCGTGTTGAGATATTGACGGAATGCCGGCGTGCGGACCGCCTTCTATCGGGATCAGTCAGATCGCACATTCAATGCGGATGTTCAGGCGTTATCCCGAGAAGTCCCCAGTATGACGAGTCGATGTCTATCTGGCAGACCCCCGGAGCTTGCCGGTCCCTACCGAGGCTGGGCAAATGTGGGGGAGACGAGCCTACACAGGGTAGGGATCCAGACCGATGCGAGCAAGCACGGTGTACGCGTGACTTATCGGCGCACGAGGTGTGACACGGTCACAACGCCGGGCACCGACTCATGGCCTAGTCGAACGAAGACTTGACTGCTTGCTCCACCTGCTGTTGCAGCTCACGCCGCACTGGATCCAGGCCTTTCTCCACCTGCTGCAGAAGTTGCTGCCGCACCGGCTCCAGGGCTTCGTCAACTTGCTGCTGAAGCTCCCGCCGCACCGGCTCCAAAGCCTCATCTACCTGCTGCCGGAGCTGTTGCCTGATCGGGTCCAGCGC
This sequence comes from uncultured Chloroflexia bacterium, assembly GCA_963765765.1. Classification (GTDB taxonomy): domain Bacteria; phylum Chloroflexota; class UBA6077; order UBA6077; family JACCZL01; genus CAVXYC01. Next base: position 376,582 of record CAVXYC010000015.1, read on the forward strand.
GTGATCCACCTGGGTCTCGAGCTCTCTCCGTAGCGGCTCGAGTGCCTGGTCCATCTGCTGCTGTACGGCTTCCGAGACCTGCCTCTCGACCTGCGTCAGCACGGGTTGAACCGCCTGCGTAATCTGCTGCTCGAGTACCTCTCCCAGGTCATCACCGACACCGGCCGGCAGTCCGCTTCTCGCTGCCCTCGCCGGCTGCTCCTGCTCACGGCCCCGTGGCTGCTCCTGCTGGCGACCACCCGGCTCGCTCCTGTTCGTTCCGGCCCTTTGGCTCGTCGCGCTCGCTACTACCAGCCTTGGCCTGCTCTTGCTCGCGGCCTTTCGGCTGCTCGCTACTACCAGCCTTGGCCTGCTCTTGCTCGCGGCCTTTCGGCTGCTCGCTACTACCAGCCTTGGCCTGCTCTTGCTCGCGGCCTTTCGGCTGCTCGCTACTACCAGCCTTGGCCTGCTCTTGCTCGCGGCCTTTCGGCTGCTCGCTACTACCAGCCTTGGCCTGCTCTTGCTCGCGGCCTTTCGGCTGCTCGCTACTACCAGCCTTGGCCTGCTCTTGCTCGCGGCCTTTCGGCTGCTCGCTACTACCAGCCTTGGCCTGCTCTTGCTCGCGGCCTTTCGGCTGCTCGCTACTACCAGCCTTGGCCTGCTCTTGCTCGCGGCCTTTCGGCTGCTCGCTACGGTCGCTGCGACTCTTGGCTTGCTCCTGCTCGCGGCCTTTTGGCTGCTCGTCCCGCTCGCTACGGCTCTTGGCCTGCTCTTGCTCGCGGCCTTTCGGCTGCTCGGTGCGGTCGCTCCGACTCTTGGCTTGTTCCTGCTCGCGGCCTTTTGGCTGCTCGCTGCGGTCACTGCGACTCTTGGCTTGTTCCTGCTCGCGGCCCTTCGGCTGCGTTGGCGATTTCTTCTTGGTGGTGGCCATCGAACTTCCCTCTACGAATTTTGTTTCACGCTAGCGTGGCGGCGGTATTCACGCGCGCCGCACCTAAACCGGCTCAACTGTCGGACGCCGGTGGTGATTTTCCGGATGGAGCCCGACCACGGTGAGGAGGTTGTCCTTCGCGAATAGGACGGGCTGTCGACGGTGCGGACCCCGAAGGCGGGCGCCCGCCGGAAGGTGGCTGGCCAAGTTGACCCTGAGTTGATTGTTTGACCGCGTTTTCCATCCCCTCGGCCACTCGCTGCTGAAGTTGCTCCGTCTCCTCTTTCAGACGCTCACGGAAAGCCTCGACAGCCTGGGTCATCTGGTCCCGCAGCTCGTCCTCCCCTTTCTCGGTCACTTTTCCCTTGGTGGAATCGCCGACATCCGACTGAACGGCCCCCCGCGCAGCTTGGACGGTCTCCTTGGCCTTGTGCTGCAGCTCCTTAGGTGCAGCGGCCGTGATAGTCCCGAGACCATCTTTGAGCGTCGAGCCGAGCCGGTACTGAAGGCCGCGGAGGATCACTCTAAGCACGAGCTGAAGGACCTGCTCCAGGTGGCCTAGCAGCATATCCAGAAGCTGCTTAAGCAAGGCACCCAGGCCTTCTTGACCCTCCCGCAACATGGTGCGGAAGTCCCGCTCGATTAACGCGTGGATCGCCCGCTCTCCGTGTGCTTGCAGCTCGGTCCGTACCTGGCCTTCGAAAACAGCATCGAGTGTCTCGCGTACCAGAGTCTCAAGCGTCTGCTCCACATCCGGGCGCAAGTCCTTCCGTGCATCGTCATCTGGGATGAAGTTCAGGCTGATCTGGAGCAGCGATTGAACTCCCTGCTGCAGCTCCCGCTCCAGGGTAGTGCGCGTGGAATCCGAGAATATCAGGTCGAGACCAACATCGAGTCGCGACCGTAGCCAGTGCTCGGCCTGTTGCTCTAAGATTTCAGGAGCAGCCTTGCGCAGCATCTCGGGAGCCGCTTTAAGCAACGCCCCGGAAATGGCCGGCAGGAGCTTCTGGAATCCTGACTGACCTTCCGTATCGCCCTGCTGCGCCGATTCCGTTGGCTCCTTCCGCTCCGCTCGCTGAGCCGACGCCGGTGGCTCTTTCTGCTCCGGCTGCTCCCTACGCTCCGCTCGCTGAGCCGACGCCGGTGGCTCTTTTCTGCTCCGGCTGCTCCCTACGCTCCGCTCGCTGAGCCGGCTCCGATGGCTTCCTCCGTACCTCTTGCTGTCCGTTCCGTTGGCCAGACTCAGAGGCCGGTGCAGCTTGCTGGCGCGAGCCCTGGTTGGGAGGTGGCGCCGGCTGGCGCGGGCCCTCGTCGGGGTGGAGCGCCTGTTGCATCTGCTCCCGAACGGCCTGTGCCATCTGTTGTTGGAACTCTGCCAGGACGGGCTGGAGTGCCTCCTGAACGTGCTGCTGGAGCGCTGGACCTAACTCTCGGCTAACCCCCGCTCGGGCGCCTGCGTCGCTCCGTCCCGCCGGCGCCGACCGCTCGTCCTCGTCAGTCACTTGATCCTCCTTGCCACGGCCGTGCTCGGCTCACCCTGCTCTCGCTTTACCATAGTAGTCCTAAGTAGTCCTAGTACGTTCAGAATGCGGCGCTTTCCTTGTAGGGTGACCCGGTAGACGAATAGCCGGCCATATCCAGGAGCCGGCTATTTCGCACAGTGTCTCCCGCAACGATCAGTGGCTTCTCGAGCAGTCGCCCGAAGGATTCGCTGCGGCCCACCCTTGCTCAACCGATGGAACGCCGTACGGCGTTCCATCGGTTGAGTCAGCTATTCACGAGGCTTTCCCATTTTCACGTGCAAGCCTCGTGGTGGCCTGCTCGTGCCGTAAGGAAGACGCGGGCGACCTAGCCCGGGCTTATGACGTCGCGCCCTGTGTCACGCGGCTCGCCATAGATCCGACCGCCCCTCCCAGGGCTCCGGCCCCGCGACCTACCAGCCCGGCCGGTATCTTGAGGCCCTGCCACAATGCAACGACGATCAGCCGTAGTAATGACACAACAGTCTGGAGCAATCCGCGCACGGTCAGCAGCAGCTCGCGCAGCGTATTGACCAAGCGCTGGACCGTCTCCTTCAAGGCAGCAACAATCATTTTGACCGCTTGCTGTAGCGGTGACTGATCCTCCCCATCGTCCTGGACGGCCGGCCCTGAAAGCAAGCTAGACACCATCCCCGCAGCTTTGCCAAGCGGGGACTTGGATTTTTCCTGCTCCTCTCCATCCTCCGAGCCCGACTCAGATCCCGACTCGGACTCGCCGCCCTGGCGAGTCTGGTCCAGCGTTTGCTCGACCTGCTGCTGGACCTGCTGACGGATGGGGTCCAGCGCCTGATCGACCTGCTGTTCCACCTCTTGGCGCGTGAGCTGAAGTGCCTCCTCCATCTGCTCTCGGACGGCTTGCGCTATCTGCTGCTGGAGGTCACCAAGAACCGGCTGGACGGCCTGCGCAATCTGTTCCTGCAATGCCTGACCCAGCGGCTGACCTCCGTCCGCGAATTCCCGGTCACGGCCGTCCTGCGGTGCTTGAGTATCCTCGGCCTGCGGTTCTCGCTCCTGCGTCTGCTGTCCCGATTGCGCTCGCTCGGTGGCCATTACGCCTCCCTTTCATTCTCTACAATTTGCTTCGATACGATTTGAATCTTCAAGCTTAAATCATTGATGGGCTCAGTCACCACAAGTCTACCCCCACCCGGGTGCCCATATTACCTCGCTGGGCGATAGCTTGGGGTAGCTGTGACGGGCTCGACGGCCCGTAGTAGCGCAGTTAATGTGCCGGCCGTATTTAACGGATTCCACACGGGAGCGTAGTACCGGCCACGTCCCGTCTCAGGATCTGGGAGCCCGGCGTGAAGAGCTCCGCCTTCGTGGGCTCGTCCGTGGCTCAGCCGGTGGCTCCTGGTCTGTCTCCGTAGTTGGCTCCTGAGCTGTCGCTGTAGGTGGCTCCTGGGCTGCCTCGGTAGCTGCTGGCACTTGGGCGGCTTCGGTAGGTGGCGCTTGGCCGGCCTCAGCGGTCCGGTCAGCCAATCGAGCCTCTAGACGATCGAGGCGCTGTTGGAGGCGGTCTCTGTCTTCTTCCAGCGCTCTGGCGCGTGACGAGAGGGCGGGGTCGGACTGCCACCAGTTGATCCCGATCTCTTGGGCCTTGTCGACGGACGCAATCAGCAGGCGTATCCGCAGAGTTAAGACCTCCACCGTGCCCAGCGAGAGCGTGATATCCCCCGCGATAACGATTCCCTTGTCGAGCACCCGCTCGAGCAGGTCGGCCAAATTGGCGGGCTGAGTGGCACCGACAGGCTGCCGGCTGGACATGCTGCTGGTTGGCCTTCCAGCCATGGATCGATTGGAGCCTTCAGTCATACTTCTCCTCCGGCGCCCTCGGCTCTGGCCGGCCGTACGCCAGTCGAACGTTGCTACAGTTGGCGAGGAGTCCCACGCGAGGCGTGGGACTCCAGTGCGAGCTGGGATCGATGCAGCCGTGTTGGGGCCTGGGAGACTCGGTCACCGGCGCCGTCACGGCCCTTTTTGCAATCGCATAGTCGCCCTTAGCACATTGTGAGCCGTTATTCCGTTAGCAGATCGCGGAGCGGCCCGAGGTTTAGATTCAGATCCTCGTTCTCCAGGCCAAAGCTCGCCTTTAACTCAGTCATCTTCTGCTCGAGCTTCAGGAACGTTTCGCCCATTCGCTCAATCTCATCATCGCTCAGGGATCCCGCGTCAATCCGGTGCATGGCTTGCTTTTCCAGCAACTGGCGGACGACATCGATGAGGGCCAGTACCAGCTTGGCAAGGCCCTGCTCCACGCTCTCCTCGTCGGCGTTGATCCGCTCCGGAAAGAGGGGATCCGGTGCCTGTTCGGCGGTTTCCACCCGCCAATGGCTCGTCGAGTGATGATTCAGCTCGCGAGCGGCTGCTGACCTGCGCGAATTCTTGAGCGAAATCGCGCAGGTCAGCCAGGTCGCCACTCAGCCGCTGTTCGAGCTCGATTGACCTATCTTCGTCCACCTTGCCTCGCATTTCGCTGCCCATGCACGGTCACAGAAGCTGTTCTAGCCGGTTGAGAATATTCAGGGCGCTGTGGAATCTCCCCTCACGCTCGAGGTCATCGGCCAGCTCCAGAAGCTCTTCCGCCGCGGCATTCGCGGCACCCCCACCGGGGTAGCGGATCAGCACCTGCGTGTAGGCATGAATTGCCTGGTATGTGCTTCCCGCCTCGTGCCACCTTCTGGCTAGGCGCAGCAGCCCGACGCGCGCCGCGGACCTCCCGTCGAATACCCACGGCTGTGCTCCTCGCTCGGCCGGACGACGGTCAATTTGAGTGCTGCGCTGTAGCCGACGCCCCCCAGTAGTAGCCAGTTGGCGCCGTTCGCCGCCATCGGTTCTTTGTTCCCGTTGGGCCGGCCTCTCGACTCCACGATCTTGTTGGGCTGCCCTCTCGCCATCACGTTCTTGTGGGGCTGGCCTCTCGCGATCACGCACTTGTTGGGCCGGCCTCTCGTCATCATCTTCTTGTGGGGATGGCCTGTCTGTATCACGCTGCGCGGGGGGCGAGTCTGCTTGCCGCCCGGCCTGCTGAGACCTCGGGCGCGCCGACTGCTGCTCATCCGACTGCTGCTCATCCGACTGCTGCTCATCCGACTGCCGCTCATCCACCTGCTGCTCCTCCGATCGGTTCGGTCCGGACGAACGTTGTGCGTCGCCCTCGGGCTGGCGAGCTAACTGGGACACTTGGCTGCTATGCTCCTGCACGGTCTGCTCCACCTGCTGACGGAACTCCTCCATGGCAGGCTCAAGGGCTTGCGCGATCTGTTCCTGGAGCAGCCGACCGAAGTCCTGGAGACCATCCGATGATTCGGCCTCGCTCTCAGAGCGCTCACGCTGCTCCGCGTTGTTGCTCGTCGATGCCGCCTCCTCAGCCTCGGGCTCATCTCGCTCGCGCTGATCCTGCTCCGCTTCGTTGTCCTCGCGTCGCCCTCTCTGGGGTGGTCTCGTAGCCATTTACATACCTCTTTGGAGATGATTCTTATCGGCGTGGTCGATTGGTTGGTCTTCGGCTGCGCGGCTGCCTCCTCGTGGCGACGAGCTGGGGGTTCGGGCCACAGCGACCGGCCCCCCTTGTCCGTCCGTTCGCTGCTCGCCTATTCGCGTGGGAGTAACAAAGCTATAGGGAGGCCAGGGGCCGCTCAAGAGGAACCGAAGCTCCGGATGTACCCGCCTCGTCTGGTCGAAGGTTTCCCGGAACCCTCGCACCTGTGACGGATCCAGAAGATAGGCCGCCCGTGCGGCCATACGTGGGGTCGGTAGGATGGTCCAGCGACGGTCAAGTGTCTCAGGGCTGAGCGCTTCGTCAAGGTTGCGCGCGAGCTCCTTGGCCTTGCTCCGGATAGCCGCCTCGCTGTGCCGTCTGCGCACCCGGGCCTGCAAGTAGCGTGCCCCGGGCCCTTGCGGATCGATTGGCTCGGAGTCGCGCGGACCTTCTTGCACCGGTTCTTCCTGAACGAGAGGTGGTTCCCAGAGTACGGTCAGACCCATCTCCACCTTATCGCCCAGCCGTGCCAGGTCGGCAGTCAAAATGGATTGGCGCTCTACCAGTGCCGCGGTGACGGCATCGGCATTGGCCAGGACTGTCCCAAAGCGCACCGGGAGCGCGGCGCCCGCCTGACATACGGCTTCGACCACCGTCTCGTGCTGGAGCACGTGCTCCGCTGACGGCTCGACGAAGTCCATCCCATCGAGCGCGCTTGTGACGGCCGCAAGATCACCACACGGTATCTTGAAGAGCCGCGCTCCCCCATGCCCAACGAGGTCCGCTGGGATACATGTCTCCCGCGCAACGATTGCGTAGACGTAGCAGCCGCTAGCCATCGATCATTCCAGGCTCTCGCCCATCAAACTGCCGGCTCGCATCTCCTCTGCGCGTTCGATCGAGGAGAGCATAATTCGCAGTCCGAGATAGATCAGGTCGACGTTTGCCACGGAGATGGTGATGTCCCCCGCGAGTATGACCCCGTGACCGACGACACGATCCAGGAGCTCTACGAGCGTCACTTCTCTCGCTTCAGCCTCGGTAGTGCTCATCCCGATCCCTCACCCGCCAGCACGGCGAAGCTGTACGGCGGCCAGGGCCCGCTGTAGGCGCAACGGAATCCTTCCTGGCACTCGTTCCAGGTCCGAATTTCCTCAAGAAACGTCTCTTGACCCTCGCGGTGCACGAGAAAGGCTGCTCGCAGAATTTCGACTTCGCCGGAGGCACCGGGGGCCACGCGCGCAACGGAGCTTCGTTCTTCCCCCACCGCCCAACGACCAAGCTCCTCGTACAGCGCCTCGGCCGCATCGCTCGTTGCTTGCCGAGTCGCCTTGTCGAGCTCATCGGTGAGCTTTCGGCGGAGAAAGAAGGCTCGACCTGGCGGAGCGGTACTGGCCTCTTGCTGCAGCCGTTGCACGCTCGGGTGCTCAGCCTCGAGATACTTCTCAACGGCCCGGCGATCGGCGTAGAGATGGACTGCCCATTCATCACATTGATCTACACGCGCGAGCTGGGCAGTCAGCGTATCATGCGCCTGTTCCAGAGCCGCGGTTACATCTTCGGCGCTCTGGTACACGCAACCGAACTTAGATGGCAGAATCGCGTGCGCCTCGTGGATGGAAGCGATTACTTCGTTGTGGCTGCGCACCATTGCTTCGAGCCATGCAGGATCGCGAAGTCGGGCCTCGAAGGGCTCGGGGGCAAAGTCGGCCAGGTCTACTCGCCTCACGATAGCCGCGAGGTCACCACATCTCAGGATCTGTACCGACTCGTCATCGTCGATTGCATACCCGGACTCAACAGCTTCGCGTTTAGTGCTGCTGCCGAGAAGCTCCCGCGCTTCACCCTGATCAATCGGACGAACAATTCCGTAGAGGTACCAACCCGAATCAGCGTCGACCAACTCTGAACGATTCTCAGCTCCAGGTTGGGTGGAAGCGACAGTACGAGAATCTGTCACCGTTGCTCACTATCCTCATACGGATCATCCTGCTCGGAATCCTCTGTTGTCTCGGCTTCTCCGCTGGCGCGGATCGCATCCAACTGGTCCAGAATCTCCGTCTCCTGAGCAAGATAGTCCTCGTCAGAGATCTCCCCCATGTCGTGTCGCAGACTGAGGTTCACGAGCTGGGCCTGTAGGCGGCTCTCGTCCATCATGTAGGCATCCGCCTCTGCCTGGATCTGCTCGAGAATGAATTGGATGCCTCGGGCCGGGCCGTGATCGGAAGTAGAAGCAAGCCGGAAATCAGACCCATAGAATTAATCTTCCCAGGTCACGCTGAGATTCACGAAGTTGTACGGAGGGAGTGGACCCACGTACCGGAAGATGAGCCGATCGGCCTGGCCTTCGTTGAGAGCTTGAACTGCAGAGTCGAAGGCCGGAACCCGGTCTTTCTCCACCAGGAACGCCGCGTTCAGGATCATGGTCTCAGTGAGAATGCTGTTGAGTTGCGCCTCGACTGCCAACGGTTCGAGCGAGCTCAGCATCCATTCGCTTTCCTGTTCTCGCTTGCGATTGAGCGCGGCCTCGGTGAGCTGGCCTAGCTGGATTCGATCGTATGTCCTCGCGTCGGGAGGAAGGGGGGCCAGTCTGTCGCGCAGCGCGCGGATATCGGCGTTTTCTTGAACGATCTCGGCGAAGACCTGCTCCCGATTCCAGAAGACCTTGAGACCCAGTTCGACGCAGCCACGGATACGCTCGAAGGAACTGTGGAGCTCGTCGAGCTCACGTTTCAGGAGCTTTTCTTGGACCTCGTCATCACTACTGGCCAGCGTTCCAAATGAAACCGGGAGCACATCTGATCGAGTCATCGCTTCTTCGATCACCCGCTGGTGTGCCGCGAGGTTCTCCCGGCTGATTCGCGGCCGAAGCTCCCTCGAATCGCTCACGATGGCTGCTAAGTCCTCATACTGTACGACCCGCAAAGCACTCTCTTGGCTACCGGCGTTTAGTGACGCAAGCATGTCGCTATCCGCGAGTGACTCGGCGTATCCCACGCAGTAGACATATGTGCTTGTGTTTCGCGACGGTTTTGGATTCATTGAAGCCTCCGTCCGTCGGCGACCTTGCGGACTCATCGAGCTGAACTCCAACGGCTATATTGGCACTCTCCACCCGGCGCTTGCGCGCCGATTGCGACAGTTCCCCAGTCCGGATCTCGCTGACTAGGATAGTGGCCAGCATGTCTCATGGTGCGCTGTCAGCACATGAACGCCGATAGTAGCCGTCTTTCCGGTAAGAGCCAGCAGTGCACCAATCACGTGGACACGCCGGCCGCCAGCCTCGGCTGTGCCGCTGGAGTGCAGACGCGAAAGGTCGAAGTCCAGCGACGGTACGCACGTCAGCTTCTGGCCAGAGCGCGGCCTCCTTGCCGGCTCTGACCAGAAGCTGACGTGCAGCGCTATGGGAACGCTCTTCTCGGTTCGCGATTTGGCTGCGTTCGCTCACTCGCCATCCTCGGCGGGGTAGTAAAGCTGATGTTCCTCATCCAGTCGGATGCTGTCATCCTCAGTGAGCTGATTGACGACCTCGCTCAACTCCCGACGCGGGACGTCGAAATATGCTTCCATTTCTCCGAGCCGAAGCCCTTCAGGGTGATCGGACACAAAGCCAAGAACATCATCTCCGGACGGCAGCTCTCGACGAGATTCTTGGTCGTCCCCACGGCCGCCTCCGCCCTGTCCCCGGCCGGGAGGAGGAGCGGCCAATGCAGTCAGTCCAATGGCCTCGGCATATCGCAGATACGTGTCAACTGAGGCGACAACAATTCGAGCTTCGATCGTCAGGAGCTCAATCCCGACTGCGGATATACGCACCCAGGCATCGATCACGATGCCCTTATCAAGAATGACGTCCAATACGTCTGCCAGGCTCGAGGAGCTTGGCCCTCGCTGCACTTGTCCTCGCTGCGCCGAGCCTCTGCTGTAGTCTAGTGCCATGTTTCGTCCCTTCTTTAGGTGGGGGTGCCCGCAACTGCACGATGCCGACCAAGCTTCGTCGATCGGTATCGCCGAGACGGCTCAGGGTGCGACACCACGGTCCGATCTTGACGGATCGCAAACACAGGTGAGTCACTCATGGTCTTGTCGCGCTCCCCAGGGAATGCTGTGTCCCTTCTGGCGAGCACGTCATTCAAGCTCTTGGTAACCCCTCCAAACTTGCATAGATCACGGTACTTAGACAGATCGCGGTGACTCTACTACTAATTCTTTGATTATCTCATTGTGTTCGTAGATGGTTTTCCGTTCTGCCCCAATTGCCCTACCAAACCTCCGCCAAGGCTTGTACAGCGCAAGTGATGTGCCGCGTGGACGCATTCTCGTCTCGGCTGATAAGACTCGCCGGACACCGATCCACCGGCGGTGAGCAGGATGTGCGAGTAGAGTCGCTGGGCCTCGAGAACAGACCGCCGATGGGACGATTTGGGAACGCGCCGTGCATCTCTGCGTCCCCCAGCGGCCCGCTGGGGGGGCGCAGACGGATTAGGAAACGGAGGCTGCGATTATATGTCCGGGGAGTTGCTAATCCGGTTCGTGGTTGGCGGGTTGGTGGTCTCCGCCTTCGCAGTAGTCGGCGACACGCTGAAGCCAAAGACCTTCGCCGGCCTCGTTGGCGGCGCCCCATCGGTCGCCCTCGCCACGCGCAGGTCATCAGTCAGATAGACGCAACGCCTTCTTCATGCATCGACCGTCGCACGATCCGGGCAAACGCGGCACCATCAAGAGAAATTTCTGGGCCTGCACATTCATAGAGGTAGCCGTGAGCCGTGAGAACGAGATGGCGACCAAGCGTGACCCGGCTGTAGCGGTCTCCGGCTCTTAACTCTTCCTTGGGGACGCTACACTGCCAGCATGAGGCGCCTCCGGGCCGCCAACAGGGCCCAGACGTGCACTGAGCGGAGAGCGGTGTGGTGCGGTGGGCGGGTTGCTCGGGCACCTTTATAGGGAGACATTGCACTGATGCGTTGCGCTCGTGCACTTATAGCCAACAATTCCCACGCCAGCGACCATTGGGTTGTCACGACGTAGGCCTACCAGGAGTCTTACGATGCCACAGAGCGTTCATTCTGGACAGGTCACGCCTGTCCTCTCAACGGGCGCACAAGTCGAGACCTCCAGATCATTAGAGGTCGACCGAGGAGGCGTCTACAGCATTGCCAGTCAAAAAGGTGGAACCGGAAAAGCTCCACCAGTATATCGCTGGCCGCCGGCCTAGCCCGGCGTGGCGATCGAGTTCTGCTGGTGGATATTGACAGCCAGGCTAACTCAAGTAAGGTCCTCGTTCAGGATTACCAGCAGCTAACGAAGGACGATACGATTTACGTTACGATTCTGGAGCGTAAATCTCTGCCTATACACTCAACAAATGTCGAAAATTTGGACATTGTTCCCAGTCATATACTTTTGTCACAAACGGACATTGCGCTGACCGCGGCCATCGATCATAGAGAGTCCAGGTTACGCAATGCGTTGGAGCAAGTTAAGTCGGATTATCAATACATAATTATCGACTGCCCTCCGGCCTTATCGTGGCTGACTATTAATGCATTCACGGCTAGCGACTTCGTGATAGCCGTCATTAGTCCTGGATATTTTGAACTGGAGTCAACGCTTCAGATAGTAAAGACGATAGACGACGTGCGGGAATTTTTTAACTCAGCACTTGAGTTGAGGGGTTTTCTCTTCACCATGAGTGACACAACGATCAACAGCAGGAACTCGCTCGAGCTACTTCAGCGAACTTACCCGGAGCATGTTCTGAAGGCTGTTATTCCCCGAAACGTTGATCTGAAGGATGCAAGTATGGCTAAGCAAGATATCTTTGCTTACGATCCCAACTCGAAGGCGGCGCTGGCCTATGCCGACCTCATGCAAGAGGTGTTCTCGTGAGTAGAAGGAAAAAGATGGACGTGGACGCGCTCGCTGACGAGATGAGTGCCGTCGCGAGCTTCGCAAGGAGCACTCTAACGGCCCCAGACACGAGCGCCGCGGGATTGAAATGGGGAGCGGGGGCGACCTCTTCCTGCCCGACCCAGGCTCGGGAACGTCGTACGGTCCTTGACGGCAAGTACGAGCTGGCTGTTGGATGGGCAAGCGAGCCGGTAATCCAGGGCCAGCAGAATGCGGCATGTATTCACGTGCAGCGGGCCGAAAGCGGCTTATCCGAACCCGTGGATGGGGTCGAGGAGTCATTGCGGGTCCGTCTATGCCAGGGAGGCGAGTCGCGGGAGTTCCCTATCCACCGGGTCCCGGAAAAGCAGGGCGAGTACGCTGCGCGCTTCGTACCCGCACGGGCCGGCGAGTACCGGTTTGTTTTCGTAGGCAGTATCGAAGGACACCCGGTTGACGAGACTTTCGACGGAACCGACGGCCAGTTCGGTAGCGTGGAGCCGGCCCTCAATATGCAGTTCCCCTCTGACATCGTCGAGTTGACCCAGGCTGACGCGCCCGTACATCAGGACCAGCCGTCTCTGCAGTCAACTCGCTTGCTCGCCGCGGCCGGGCTCAGCGCCGGGTTTCTAGGAATACTTGGAGCGATCGCCAATTGGCGCGCGCACAGTGGTCGAGCATCCCAGAACGAAACCGCGATGAGAACAACACCGAGTGACAATTGGGGGCCACAGGCTCCCGTGACGACGGTCGGTGACGGTGCTACGGCTGAGACGATCGACCAGGACTTCGGGCCGGCTCTCCAGGAGCAGATCGATCTGGCCTTACGGCCTCTCGTGGCGGAGTTTCGGCAAGAGATTGCCCGGTCAGTACGAGAACAAACGGAACAGGCCTTTATCCTGTCGCAGGGAGGTGGTGCTCCAAAGGACCCGTTAGGGCGCACCCTGTCTGTCATCGCGAACCCTGGGTATCCGGCGATCGATCGTTCACCAAGCTACGCTCAATAGGCGCGCCATACTGAGAGTCTCCGCGGCATCGCCGCACTTTTCGGACGTCAACTACGACCGCGGATCCGGCGGGTGTGGAAGTCTGTGCTCGGACGGCAAATTGGTGTCCGGGCGCACGGGTAGCACAGCCATAGTGAATGTGGACGGGCGTAAACCGAGGGGCGTATCGTAAGAGTATGGAAGCACCTGAACATGGGCTACTCAGGGCCGTTGCGAAGTTCCTCAGTGACTACTGCGGCGAGGACGCCCTTCACCGGTGGCAGGAGAAGCTCTCCGATGCTGAGCGGGAGCAACTTGCTCGGATGCCGGATCCGATCAGGGGGACGTGGGACTATGTCGTCGCAGCAATGAGAGACGTAGTACGGACACTCACCACACTCCTGGTTCACCTCCAGCGAGTGATCTCGCAAGCGTTGGCGTCCGCATGGGCCAGCATTATTGGCCCTGATGCCAGGTTGTTTGGCGGTGAAGCGTTCTAAGTGGCGGCTGGGCTGCGTGGCGACGTTGAGGGACACGGTAGCCGCGAAAGACTTCCTCTCGCCGCCTGCGGATTCGGTCGCAACTAGCACTGACGTTTAAACTGCCTAAGCTCGCCCGGACTGGCGACATCAATCGCTTGGTGCCGCGCTCAAAACCCCCCGCGCTTGAGTATGGTTCCACGAGAGCAGCACCGGGATCCTGGTGACGAATAACTGCATCCGGGTGAGAAGCAACGGCGTATAGTTGGGCCGCCAGAGCAGACCCTGCTCTGGCGGCCCAACCGAACCGCTAATACCCTACACGGCCTGGATCAGACCGCGCCGGGCGGAGGCGAGCTCGGTGGGGGAGGCGGTGAAGGCGGGCGCGGCGCCGCGCGGCGAGCCTCAATCTCCAGAGCCCAGCGCTCCAGTTGCCGCCCTGCAATTTCGCGTCCACCGAACCCGAAGGCGATTGCCGTTGCCACGGCGATCGCACCGAGCATCAGGCCAAATGCGAGGTTGACGATCTCGTTAGCCAGGCCCATCTGCCGTAGGGCCATCGCCCCGGCGAGCACAAGGATTGCTGACTTGGCCGCCAGTGCGAGCAGCTCCGCGTTCGTAGTCCCGCTGGAGCGGATCAGGTCGGCGGCGACGTTCGCCAGATAGAGTCCGACAGCGAAGATGATCAGCCCGAGCACAATCTGGCCACCGAGCTGAATGATGCCGGCGAGCAAATCTGCCAAAACCAGGAACCCCAGCAGGCGCAGCGCTTCAACGGTAGCGAACAGCATAACCGCCAAGAGCACGAGCGTACCCACGAGCTCTGAGGGCCTGCGCCTCCCCACTGTAGGTGTGCCGCTGGTCATGCCCAGGCGCACGGGCAGAAAGTCGAAACCGACGCCTGCCAGGAGGCTTGCAACAAGGCCGGAAACAAGTCTGGCGACTACGTAAGAAATCAGCAGCAGGACTGCCGCGGCGAATATATTCGGGACTGCGGCGAGGAACGTGTTGAGCATGTTCGTCGCCGGGCGGCTGATCGCCTCGATGGCGAGCGCATTCAGGGCCGAGATGATGACCGGCACGAGGATGAAGATGAACAGCACCAGTCCGATGAGCCCGGAAAGTGTCTGGCCGCCCATCACCCGGGTGAGCCCGACCTGATCGCCGAGGCGGTCGACCCCGGCGGCGGCTAGCAGCCCCGTTACGATCCGTCGGACGATTCGTGCGATGAACCAGCCGATGAGCAGGATGAGTCCCGCCGCCACGATATTGGGCAAATAAGCGAAGATTCGATTGAGCATCTCCAGCACGGGCGTCAGGATTCCGCCAAGCTCAAGCGTGCCCAGGATTGCAGGTAGGAACATCAGGAAGACGAGCCAGTACACCACGTCACCCAGCGTGTCTGCGAGCGAGACTCGGCCCCCTGCTTCTGACCGCGTAGCAACCGCCGGTTCGGTCTCAGCGGCGGGGTGATTTGAAGGGCGCACCTCTTCCTCGTCGCCGACCATGCCGCCAAGGCGGCGCTCGATCCCCGACCGGCCCAGGACCGCCGTGACGATGTGCCGGAGAATCGTCGCGAGGATCCACGCCAGCGCGAGCAAGATCGCTGCCGCGATCAACCGCGGCAGGAACGCCAGCATGATACCGAGCATCTCGTTAAGCGACTGCGACAGGAACGTAAGATTGAGGGTCTGGAGGAAGCCGATCAGTACGAAGAGCATGATCAGCCAGAAAACAAGGCTTCCGACCATTCGCTCCGCCCCGACCCCTGAGGTTCCCATGGTACGGCCCAGGCGGTTGTCTAGATCGGTGCGGCGTAGAGCGGCTTTTACCAGGCTCGAAACGACGGCTGCGATAATCCAGCCGACGACCAGCACCAGCAGCGCCGTCAAGATTGTCAGCAGATACGTGCCTATGAGTCGGACGTTGTTCTCGTCCAGAACTGTCTGCATGGCCAGAACCTCCGCAACGCCGCTCTCTTACTTCGAGGCGGCGGTCGAATGCGAAGGCATAAAGTGTGCCAATTCCACTTGACAGAACACTACGACGCCGGCCAACCCTGTGATGCGACTAGAAACACGAATGCTGGTTGTAACAGGCGCGTCACTTCGCGAGGGCCGGCGGCGCTTATCAGATCTTAATCCGCACTATTATTGATGTCGATCCGAACTTTTTCGGTATTTCCCTGAGTCGTTTAGAGGTCCACAAAGCGATTCAGTGCAAGACCCGGGCCACCGTGGGGCGACTAAAGCCCGTGAAGATCGGCCGCCTGCCACTCGTCGCCCCTTGACACGCTGACGGCTCAAGGCAGTTTATCGTGGTTCGAACGTCTCGCCAATGCGCGGCCGTACCGAATGATGCCGCGCATTGGCGAGATAGAACAGCTGAGATTTACTAACGTTCGAATGGCTGTTTACCGGGAAGCGCCCGAAGGATTAACAGGAATACAAGCGCTCCTAGAAATGCAACACCGATGCTTATCGGATTGAAGCCCGCCGTATCCAGGCCGAAAAACGTACTTGCTAAGAACCCTCCGAGCAGAGAACCAATGATACCAACAACGATGTTCCCCAAAATGCCGAAGCCTCGGCCGCCCATCATCATACCGGCTAACCAACCGGCGATCAGACCTACTACGATCCAAGCAACGAAACCCATACTAGTACCTCCCATGCACTGTTTTTCCTGAACCATCGTGGCTCAAGTGTCTCTGTAAATACCTACGCAAATCGCATGCCGCAAACTGCATGTCATAATATGAGGAAGGCTTCAGGTCTCCTTTAGTGTCAGTCGTGCTTCGAACTGATGTCCATTGCCAAATGCAAAACGGCGGCTCGGCAATCCTTCGGCGCACTTATGCTGTTCATACCAGCGGCAGAGCTGTATGCGCAGAGCTGTATATTGGCCTGCTCCATCCCAACCTGCTTGCTGCTAAGGACGTCATGTGGCGTGCGCCGTGACCCGTGGCCAAGCGCGCGGCCCGATGGTGAGGGCTGCCGCCTTGACCCGAGCCGCTCATTCGTCAAACCGAGCTTCTCACTGCCGCAGCACTGCTTCGGTTACTTCGTACTCGCCGGGTGAACCAAAAGCTCTTCTGAGACTCGTGCCGTTGCACTGAGCGTTCGACTCGCAAGTAACGATCTTCGAATCGACGGCTGGGCCTACTGAATCGAGCGCTAAAGCGGGACATTCAGGCTGGAGCTTCGATCCTGATGGTAAACTGATTGCAGAACCTTCCATATCCAGGCGAGAGCCGGAGGCGGTAGATGGACGAGTTCGGGCAGGAAATTGCGCGCCGCGCACAGGCCGCGTCAGAAGCGTACCAGCGCCGACGCCGCAGGCCCCAGCAGCGCCGCGAAAATGCGCGCGCCGTATTATCAGAGGTACGACGCCGATTCGTATGCGCGGCCTTAGCGGCGGACGGCCGACTTAAGGTGCATTACCTTGACAGCTCCCGCGAAGACCGGGCGGTGGGATACGCCCTTTCTTGGTCCGAGTGCCGGCCGCACCGGGATTTATGTGTGCGGTTAGACGAGGTCCGTGAAGAGCTTCAGTGGGAGCTCGCATCGACTGATCTGAGACTTTCGCAACGGGGTAGCGCGCGTACGCGGGAATTTGCCCCAGAGCTACTCCTTGATCGGTTGATCTACGCCTTGCTGGACCAAGAAACCTGGCAAAGGTCGATCCTCCCGAAGATCCCGCTGGACAATGCCGGAGCATTCGTGGAAGACCGAGCCATTGATGGATCGACCGGGATTGTTTCTGCGGAGGTGGCCGCGGCGGTCGATCAGACGCGTTAAGTGCAGCACCACCAGCCGCGATTGCGTGCTACAGCCTTGCCTTGGGCGAAGCCATGGCGCTCGTAAACTGGTTGACTTCTCGAGCCCCGGAATCGTCGCGAGTTAGACTCTTGGGACGCACATACGGGCGGCTTCCCATGGCCGAAGAGGTACCTAGTGAGGCCGCCCTACCTCTCCTCGAGAAGTGCGACGCAGATGACGTGCGAACGCGGCAACTCGCCGCTCTTTGCCTGATTTAGAGGTAACGGGCGATTGGTCGAAACACCACGCCCGCACTGCGTTGTCGCTCGCCCCCGTCTGCGCCTACGCCCTCGCGAAGTGCCGGAGACGAGTGGAGGCGTGGCACACGAGGAACTACGGTTCTTCCTCCGCCTGTTTACTTTGCTGAGCGGCTATAGCAATCGAGGCGATCACGACGCCCGCGGTGAGAGCGGCGGCGCTGGCTTTTCGTCCCTTTAGCCGACCCAGGCCCGACAGGGCCTTTCCTTCAGTCTTGCGGATCGGGTCGCCGGTGACCTTGCCCTCCCACTGCATGAATGCGCCTGCCATTCGCTCTTTCAGACCTCCCCGCCCGAATGACTTCAGGGCACGTCCTACAGGTCGAGCAGGAGCGGTGAGCGCTCGTTTCAATGTGCCCAGCGCTCTACGGATTAAATCCAAGATCGCCCGAAGGAACGAGCGTGCTGCATCTACCACCCGCCCGATTGACTCGCGCAGTGCGGAAGCAGATCGTTCGGCTGCCTGCTGGGCCGGCAACTTCTCGGGTTCCTGCTCGCCCGGCGTATCCGAATCCGCCGGTGCGGCTTTGAGCGACTGTTCCACCTGTTGCCGCACCGATTCCACAAGCTGCGACTTCAGCTCTCCAATGATGGGTTGGACAGCCTCCCCAATCTGCTTCTGGAACGCGTCAGCAGTGGTTAATCCAGCGCCCGCGGATGGTTTTTCCTGATCATCTTTCCGCTCTCGCGGCTTATCCGTTCGCGCCTGAGATTGTTGTTCTTGGGCGGATGGCTCCGCACGCGTCTTCGCCTGTGTTTTCGATCTCGTCTGTTCAGCGACCATCACAACTCCTTCTCGCCAGCACTTCCGATGAGTATCTGGACGCGCGATTTCCTGCCCAGGCTGAATGTTTTCGACTCGCACGGCGGTCCGGCGCTCGATCGGGAATTCGCAGGACATGTGCCTAAATATGCGGTTCTGTGCTGACTAAGAGCTACTGTAGCGTCGTGGAAGGTTATTGCCTAGCGAAAGTATTCCGAACTCCGGCAGGCGGGCCCGCTTGAAGGGTTAGTCGATCATCCAGTCAGGAACCGCAGGCCTATCACCCGTCCGGTTGGCGTATTGAAACGCCATTTCTACTTAGTTACGACGGGCAAAAGCTTGATCTTCGTACCTGAGCTTGATTTCGGCGTACAGTACACTTGCGATGCACCGGGTTCTCTCCGTCTCGCCCGTGGCGGACCATGCTCGTGGAGTCAATCGCACTTGTCACTACCGAGTGGCACGGTCACATTCCTGTTCACCGACATCGAGGGCAGTACTCGGCGCTGGGATCAGTTCGGCGCGGCCATGGATGCGGTCGTCGCTCGGCATGACTCGCTTACTGACCGACATTGTGTCCGGCCACGGCGGAGTGGTGTTCAAGACGGTCGGCGACGCGGTGTGCGCGGCCTTTGAACGACCGCTCGACGCGGCTGTGGCCGCCCTCGAGATCCAGAGCACGCTCCAGGATGACTCCTGGGAGGACGTGGGTGGGCTGCGGGTGCGCGTCGGCATTCATAGTGGCACTGCCTTTGCGCGTGACCAGGATTATTTCGGCCCAGTAGTAAACCGCGTGGCGCGGATCGTAAACGCGGCGCATGGCCAGCAGATTCTCGTTTCGCAAGCCACGGCGGATCTCATCATGGACGAGCTCCCGGCCGGTGCGGAGCTGAGGGACCTTGGTGAGCATCGACTCAAGGATCTTGCACGCCCCGAGCGTATCTTTCAGCTCACCGCGTCAGCCTTGCGCGTGGAATTTCCGCCACTGCGAACGCTGGACTGGCACCCAAACAATCTGCCAACGCAGCTCACCACGCTGGTGGGCCGCGAGCACGATATCGCACTGGCTCGGGAGCTCTTGCTTGAGCGCGAGATTCGACTCCTGACGTTGACGGGACCAGGAGGGGTCGGTAAGACCCATCTTGCGCTGCAGATCGCGGCTGAGCTACTCCACGATTTTGCCGATGGCGCCTTCTGGGTGCCGCTCGCAACTGTCGCGGACTCTACTCACGTTCTTCCGGCCATTGCGAGTGTTCTCGGTGTGCGCGAGATTCAAGGGGTATCGCTCTTTGACGGTGTTGTCGCGGCCCTGCGCGATAAACACATGCTTCTGGTTCTGGACAACTCCGAGCACGTGTTATCAGCAGCTACCGAGCTGGCAGCGCTGCTGGCCGCCTGCCGCCGGTTACACGTGCTGGTGACCAGTCGGGCTCTCCTGCGGCTTTATGGTGAGCATGACCTTCCAGTGGAGCCGCTCTCCGTACCAAGTGCTACACGCCGTCAGACTCCATCACTCGAAGAGCTCATGAGCTACGACGCCATCAGTCTGTTCTCCGAACGAGCCCGCGCGGTGCGTCCGGAGTTCAGCCTCACGGACGCGAACGCGGATTCCGTCGCCGAGCTCTGTCGTCGGTTGGATGGATTGCCGCTGGCTATCGAGCTGGCCGCGGCGCAGGTGCGGCTGCTCACGCCTCAGGCGACCCTCGCGCGTATCGATGCCGGACGTGGAAAGCCATCGCAGCTCCGTGTTATCGGTCATGGCCCACGAGACTTGCCCGTGCGCCATCAGAGTCTCAGTGCCAACATTGCCTGGAGCCACGATTTACTGGATGATGCCGAGCGAGTCCTATTCCGCCGGGCTCTCCGTGTTTATCGGTAGTAGCGGATTTGACGCCATCGAACGCGTCTGCGGCCAGGATGACGAGATTGATGCCCTGGATACTCTCGCATCGCTCGTGGACAAGAGCCTGGTCAGGGTGGATGAAACCGTGCTTGAACCGCGGTATCGCATGCTCGAGACAATCCGCGCGTTCGCGGAAGAGAAACTACTGGAATCCGGCGAAGTGGAGCACATCCGTTCCGCGCATCGCGCCTATTTCGTCGAAGTGGCCGAGTACGCTGAGCAGCATTGGTGGGGCCCTGAACAGGCCCAGCTCATGGACCGTCTTCACGAGGAGCAGGACAACGTACGGTCGGCGCTTCGCTGGAGTATCGAGCGAGGCGAGGTCGAGATCGGTTTGCGATTAGCCTCCTCCATCTGGAGGTTCTGGGAAGCTCGCGGTCGACTTCGTGAAGGTAGAGAGTGGTTTGAGCGCTTCCTGGCGTTGGCTGACGACGGAGTCAGCGACGCCGTGCGTGCACGGGCGCTGAGTGGGCTCGGCATCCTGGCCTTCCGACAGGGCGACTATGGCAGCGCGCGAGATGCGCAGGAACACAGTCTTGCGATCCGACGAAAGCTTGGCGCAGTCAGCGGAATTGCCATGTCCCTCAGCCACCTCGGGGATGTAGCACGACAGTTTGGAGACCTGGATGAGGCGCGCGCGTATTACGAGGAAAGCCTGGAGCTGCGTCGCTCCATCGGATATCGCGCTGGCGTTGCGATCTCTTTGACCAAGCTCGCGCTCATCGTTCGTCTGGATGGAGATCTCGCAGGGGCTCAAGCACTGTTCGATGAGTCGTTAGTGCTTCATAGAGCGGTGGGCAATCGCTCGTGGGAAGCCGCGGTGCTCAACTACCTGGGGCGAATTGCCTTTTACCAGCATGATGCGGAGCGGGCACGGGCTCTCCATATGGAGAGTCTAGAGATTCGCCGCGAAACGGGGGAGCGATGGGAATTGGCCATGGCTCTCTGTCACCTGGGTGATGCTGAGATGCAGCTCGGTGACCTGATCGGAGCACGTTCAGCCCTCGTACAGAGCCTCAGACAGTGGCATGAGCTGGGCGATACGTGGGGAGTTGCTTACGCATTGGAGAGTCTTGGCTACCTGGCGCACAAGCAATCAGACATTCCGATGGCGGTTCGGCTTTTCGCGGCCAGCGCTCGTGCGAGGCAACAACTACACGCACCAGCGTCCGCGGCGGGCCAGGAGCGTCTTAAACGTGTGCTCGGGGAGTGTGAGACGGCAATTGGCTCGGATGAATTTCAGCGGCTCTGGGACGCGTCAACACACGCAGGCCCAACTGAGCTCATCCAGCAGATCCTGGAGACAAGCGTGGGCGCACCACTGTCTACTTCTTCTGCGTAGACGATCAGTCGTCGCTAAAAGTGCATCTGGGGAACCGCGCGCTCAGCCTCATCCGTCAGGGTGAAGAGCGACTCTGGCCCAAAGCCAAAGGCACCTGCGATCAAGCTCGCCGGAACGGACTCTCTGGCCGTGTTGTATTCCATAACCGAGTCGTTGTAGGCCTGACGCGAGAAGCCCACTCGGTTCTCCGTGGAGGAAACCTCCTCCTGGAGTGCAAGCATATTCTGGTTGGCTCTGAGCTCGGGATAGGCCTCTGAAACGGCGAAGAGCGAACGGAGTGCGCCGGTAAGCGCATTCTCTGCCTCGGCACGCTCAGTAACCTTGTTTCCCGCGGATATAGCTCGCTCCCGCGCAGAAGTCACTTGCTCCATTACACCTCGCTCATGGGTCATGTAGCCTTTAACCGATTCCACGAGATTCGATATGAGGTCGTGGCGACGTTTGAGCTGAACATCGATCTGCGCCCAGGCATTGCGCACACGATTTCGCTTGCCTACCAGCCCATTGTAGGCGCTGAGGATGCACAGGGCGATGATCATGATGACACCGATCGTTACAAACAGTTCCATGTAGTCATCCTCAAGCAGCCGGTCTGATTAGTTGATACCGGGGACTAACAGGACCATGACCAGGCCCATTCCAATTTCAAACGCCAGGAACGCTAGCATGGTTATCAGTCCAATAGCCACTGCCATCAACCCGCCGCAGATCACCAGAAGCGGGCCGACGATCAATGCCAGAATTCTTTTGTTTGCCGCCGACATCGGAGGCCCGAGCTGGCCCGTTTCATTCAAATGTGCACCCTGGGCACGGAGACGACTCAATCGCTTTGTGAGCGATGGATGCATGTCACCAAGTGACATCGTTTCTCCGCCAAAGGTTCCGTCCTCCGCCCTGCTTGCGCGGCGACCGCCTCGGCAGGGGCGCTGCGCGCCGCTTCCATTGACCTGCGGATTCGCTCCGCCATCAGCTTGTCGCTGACCTGCTCGCGAAGCTCGGCCATCCGTCGCATGCGGTCCGCCGTGGCCCCCTCACTCGCGGCGCCACCGCCCACAATGAACAGATGCGACGCCCATTCGCCACCGGGGATGAGTCCTCCACGGGCCGCGAGTGCCTCCAGCGCTCGGCCCAGGCCGTCAGGATTTCTCGTGAGCTGCACCGCCGTAGCGTCGGCCAGGAACCGTCGGGTTCGCCAGGCCCAGGCAATGGACTGTCCCATGAGCACGCTGCCTACAACGGTGAGGACCATTTTGCCGAAGAGACTGAGCAGCAACCAGGGAATGAGCACGATTCGGCGAGCGTTCAATAGCACCTTCATAACCGGATTAAGGCTGTGTGCCTCAGGTGCGTCCAGGATGACGTTGATCTCGTTCATGCGCCTATCGGCCATGCTCTCTGCCAGGAGAGAAGCGGCAATAACGGCCGGGCTTTGACCCTTGTCGCGACCACCCGTGATGAGGAGTACTTGAGGCGCCGGCAGACCAGCGGCGATAGCCATCTCGTTGACGACGTTTACGAGCTGATGCTCCTCGAGATCGCCGGTGACGGTCTCACGCGTACCCAGCTGCAACAGTACACCGCCCGCGCCGTCATGCTGCACGCCGTCTCCCTGGTTCGAGGATGGTTGATGATCCTTCGGGACTCAATGCGCGCCGCGGCGTGGAAGAGCGTCGCCTTTGCTCCAAGCGACGTTTCCGATGCGGGGGTTGGCGAAGTGAAGGCAGCGCTTCCCAGCCGCACTCGAGGCCAGTCCCGGCTATCATTCGAATTGACGGATCCGTTAGGGGGTAAGTCTGTGGAGCTGCCGCGCGAAGTAACGATTCGAGAAGTGGGAACCAGAGACGGGATCCAGATTCTCGGTGTTCAGATTCCAACCGATCAGAAGATCGAGCTCATCGAACGACTGGTTGACGCCGGGATTCGGCGCATCGAGGCCACTTCATTCGTGCATCCGAAGTACGTTCCGCAAATGGCAGATGCCGAGGCGGTCATGCGCTCGGTACGAAGGAAGCCGGGCGTCTCATACGAGGCGCTGGTGCCCAATGCCCGCGGCGCTGAGCGGGCGCTCTCCGTCGGGGTTGATCGGCTTGTTCTTGTGGTCGCGGCAAGCGAGACCTTCAATCAGAAGAACGTGCGCATGTCCCTTGCAGACTCGTTCAAGTCGTTCGAGGAGATTGCGCGCCTAGCTCGCGAAGCGCATGTCCCCATCAAAGGTGGCCTGGCCACCTCGTTCGGCTGCCCGTATGAAGGCGGCGTCTCTGATGCACGCGTACACCAGGTCATCCAGCAGTTTGTTGATCTCGGGGCTGACGAAATTGGGCTCGCTGACACCACCGGGATGGCAAACCCAGGCCAGGTGTCAACCATGATTCCGCCAATCCGTGAGCGTTGGCCTGAGCTACATCTCGGCCTGCATTTCCACAATACGCGCGGTATGGGCCTCGCCAACGTCTTAGCCGGACTTCAAGTAGGCATCGCCATGTACGACGCCTCCATCGGCGGCATGGGCGGCTGCCCGTTTGCGCCACGGGCCACAGGCAACGTGTGCACCGAAGACACCGTACACATGCTGGAAGAGATGGGTGTGAGTACTGGCGCCAGTGTGAGCGGGCTCATCGACTGTGCCAGGTTCGCGGCTGATCTGGTGGGCGCAGAGCTCCCCGGCCAGGTCATGAAGGCAGGTCCCAGAGCACAAATCGCCGCTTGACCCACGGCCGCTCGCGAGCAATTACACTCAGGGATATACGTTTGTCAGTGGGCGGACCCAGACTCCCTGGTCGGTTGCGGCGTACAGATTGGTTCCGTCAATCGCGATCACGAGCGACTCAACCGACCCTGGCGCCGTCCCGAGATCTCGCCACGATGCACCGGCGTCGGGCGTGCAGAACGCGCTCGAGGTGACCCCCTGGGCTGACCACTTTGCCTCTCAAACGTTGTTGCCGCCACACAAGCGCGCTGTGGATCGCCTGGATATTGAGTGAGTCCTTGAAGCTCAATGTACGGATGGCCAGCTTCAAAGCTTCGTGATGGAAGGAGGCCAACTTCTTGCCAGGTTGAGTCTCGATCGTCCAGACGATAGAGGCCAAATCCCGGCGATCGAGCGTCCTTGACAGTGAGCAGCCAAATCTTGGGCGTTGGACCGGCCAGAGGCTCGCGCGGGTACTCCGGCCGATGTTCAAAGAGTTTCGATCTGGTGTCTCCCTGGTCCACGGACTCCAATCAGGTCTTGCCCTGAGAGGTCAGAGCTCGAAGCCTCAGTGGAAGACTCTTCCGCCGTCGATAACCAGTGTCTGGCCCGTGGTGCTGTCCGTACGGGCGAATGCAAGCACTTGTTCGGCCACGTCTTCCTTATAGGCGGCCCTCTTCAAGAGCGCTCCATCGCGCGCTGACTGAGCAGCTTGCGGTGTGAGGTTCTCCGTCATACGTGTTCCCTCGAGCAGGCCGGGCGCCACGCAGTTCACCAGGATGTCCGGAGCAAGTGCTACGGCCATGCAGCGTGTCAGGTGATTCAGTCCGGATTTCGAGACCGCGTAGGCGATGGAGCTACCGCCGGGATTCAGCCCCGCCACTGACGAGATATTGATGATGCGACCGACGCCCTGCTGTTTCATGACGGGCGCTACGGCCTTGATGCAGCGGAACGGGCCGGTGAGATTCGTTGTGAGGATCTTGTTCCAGAGCTCGTCTGTCAAACCGTCGAGGTTGGTGAACGCGACCGACTGGTTGAATGCCGCGTCATTTACGAGAATGTCGATCGCGCCGAATTCGGCCATCGTCTGCTCTACGAGCTTTTCGCAGCCCTCCACCGTGGCTACGTCGGCTTGGAACGGGACCACCCGCGCATCGGCTCGACTCAGCTCTTTCGCACGCTTGTTTGCCAACTCCGCCGATTCGCGATATACCAGTGCAACGTGTGCCCCCGCCAGGGCAAATCTATCCACGATCACTCCGCCAAGCCCGCCGGTACCTCCGGTGACAATGGCAACTTTTCCAGCTAGATCCATGGTGACCCTCACATCAGCGCTTCGGGCCGAATAGTAGCAGGGCCGATGTGAGTCGCGGTCGAATTGAGTGAGAAGTCAGCTAGCGAACAGACGTAGCCGAGTGGTGAGCTTGGTTCTCGGGCCTCTGATTCAAGCGTTCAGCGGCCCGCTCCCCCAGAGTGGTGACTGCCCGATACCAACCAGTCGATGACCGAGCGATCTGTCCACCCTCCCTCAAGCCAGACTCACCTGGCTTGCTTTTCGGAAGGACAAATCGGTTCACCAATGAGAGCAAATCCACCGTAAGACCTGGAAATATTCCATGGAACGTGGCCGCTGTCACCGCAGGTAACGAAAGGACTCGGTCGGGCTCGCCCCGCTCAAGCGCCGAGATGACCTGTTGAGCGGCGCGATCCGCGTCCATTGCAAGCAATGGGGCGCTTGCCCCCAGCCCGAACCAGGTCAGCTCGTCTTCCTGGCGACCTTTGAACTGCGCGTGCAGATGAGAGCCCGTGCGCATCAACCCCGGCGCGATGTTGGTGACATGAACGCCGTGCTGTCGAACTTCCGCGGCCAGTCCTTGAGTGAACCCAACTGCCGCGAATTTCGCACTGGAGTACGGAAGCAGGTGCGGAACGCTGATCTTCCCGCCGATCGAGGTGATATTGACAATGTGACCCCGACGGCGTTCGATCATCGAAGGTAAGACGGCGAGCGACGTGTTGACCACTCCCCAGTACATGACGTCCATAGCTTCACGAAAGTCACGGATGTCCATGGTCTCCACGGGGCCCACCTGGATGATGCCGGCAACGTTGATCAGGATATCGATGGGTCCGAGACGTTCAGTCGTTTCTCGGGTGACGTTTTTCATCTGCTCGGGATCCGAGACGTCGCCCGGAATTGTAAGGATGCTTGCGCCGGTGTTGGACTCGAGCTTCTCCCTGGCGCGCTGCAGCGTCTCGCTGTCGCGGGCACAGATGGCGACCCGACAACCCTGCTGAGCCAGCTTGCCAGCCAACAAAAGTCCCAGGCCGCGGGACCCTCCAGTGATCAGTGCCACTTGTCCGGTGAGATCGTCGGGGCGGCGTGCCTTCTGTCGTAGCAACAGGCCACCGAGGAGGCCAACGGCCGCTATGCTGCGCATTGTTCCTAGCATAAAGGAGGGTGGTGCAATGTCTGTGCCGAGGGAACTATGACCGCCTGGTGCGATCGGGGTGACGGATATGGTCGGCGACGCCGTAGGGACAGCCCGGCTCAGTCCACGACGCTAAGCGACAAGCCCACGCAGTCGATGCCAGAGACCATGCATGCGTGATCGTCGTGACTCTTTCTCCGCGAACAGAGGTTCGGGAGACACCCATTCACGGGGCTCCTGGTCCAAGAGATATACAACTCCCCGCTGCAGTCCGTAAGTTGAGAGATCGGTGAGTCCCAAAAATTCGGCGCCGTTGGTCACCTGCCAGGTCACGAGCTCACCGTGCGGATCAACAGTTGCCACGACCTGTATTCGCTCGTAACGATAATTCTCTTCATCGTCGATCCCGATGAATCTCGCCAGCACCCACGTCGCCTGATCCGGCGTGGAGAGAACGCGCCAATGGCCGGCATCAGGCTCACCCCACCGCGCGCGACCGAGCGACTCCAGCGCTCCCTGGACCATGGGTTCTAGAGATGCCCCGGCCTGAGCTAATGTGCGTGTCCAGTCACCCGTGGAGGGGCCACTCACCGTGTGGACGAATGCGGCTCAGATTCCGCCTCGTCCGATTGTCGTCGGGCACGACGTAGTAATGATTCGTAGCATTGCGAGCACACGATGCTTGACCCGTCCGGGGCCATATATGGCTCCGTTTCCAGGTAGCCATCACCGATGATGATCGTGCACTCCTCACATTGGCGGAGGTTGCTCCCCGGTGGTGGGACGAAGACGTCTTCGTCTGGGATCCGGGTCAATCTCAATGGGCTCATTCAACCTCACCCCGTGGTGTGTAACGGCATTGTACCGTGCGCCTCAATCAAGCCTGTGCCAATTACTGCAATGGCGAGAAGGCCGTGGGCGTGATGATCCAGCTCTCCTGAGTGAGCATGGCTTCGCCAGCATTGGGCGGCCAGATCTTCTCCTCAATGGCGCGTGCTCGCGTGGCGACCCTTGTTGCCAGGTCGGGGTACGGCCACGAGATGGATCCATTTGCCGGATGGCGTGTGCCAATTTCCAAGTAGTGGTGATAGCGCCTCCCGCCCGGCGACTTTCGGGCCCCAACGCTCGATAAGTGTCGGAACGCCGTTGGCTCGAGCCTGATAGATGCGAAGCTCGAAAATTGGACCGACCTTCTCAGGTGTCCCCTTTAGCTCACGACACCAAGGCGTAGGTGTGAGTAGCTCCATCTCAGTTCGCATGATCAGATCACCCTCGTGTGGCGGCCAGGCCCCATCGGCGGCGACCGCCCTCGAGACTTCCGCGTGGTGTTGAGCGTCTTCGTACGGCCAGAGCTCAATCACCTGGAACAGCGGTCCGATCTCCGTATGCCAGGCGCCGGCGAGCGGTGATTGTCGAAGTCGCTTCGGCAGCGCCGCTTCCATGCGCTGCTCCAGCTCACGTTGACCACCCATTCGTGTGCGCGAGATGCGCAGCTCATAGATCATTGTCTTCTCCGTCGCGCCTTGGCGTTGTCAATTCTGTGCGCATGCACTCGATAGAGTCATGGCGGATAATGTTTTACCGTCAACGGTCAGCTGTCAACTTTTCGGAGGTCGCCGACTCTATGCTCTCACGCGAAGAAAATGAGCTTCTCTGCCGAGTTGGTCCGGAGACGCCCATGGGCCAGATGCTCAGGCGCTACTGGATTCCGGCGTGTCTTTCGCGAGAGCTGCCTGAAGCTGAAGGTGCGCCGATTCGATTGCGGCTTCTCGGGGAAGATCTTGTAGCGTTCCGAGATAGTTCGGGCAGGGTTGGTGTGATGGACGAGCTATGTCCACACCGGGGCGCTTCGTTGGTACTGGCTCGAAATGAGAACAACGCGCTCCAATGCCTCTATCACGGCTGGCGCATTGCCGCGGATGGAACCATTCTCGAGACGCCGTGTGAGCCAGAAGAGAGCGATTTCCGATTCCGTCTGCGTCATATTGCCTATCCGGTACGTGAACAGGGTGGAATGATCTGGATCTACATGGGCGCAACGGGCACAGAGCCGGACTTCCCGGAGTTTGGTTGGACGGTAGTCCCCCACGAGCAACGGGTGCTGGTAAAGGTAATTGGCGATAGCAATTGGGCGCAGTCACTCGAGGGCGTGATTGATTCGTCCCACTCCAGTTTTCTGCATTCGAGCGAGATCGTCGGCGCGGCGGCGCAATCGAAGCCGAACGGCACGTCCGCCTATCAGTCAGAGGGCGATGGCTTGATCGTTAAGCGACCTACCAATGATCGGGCGCCCAGGCTGGAGCCGCAGGACACGGACTACGGGTTTCGTTATGCGGCAATCCGCCGGCCCATCCAGGAGCCGGACAAGTACAAGTACATCCGTGTGACACTCTTCGTGGCGCCGTTCTTCGGGTTCATCCCGCCACCCGCGGGTTGGGGTTTGACGGAATTCTTCGTCCCAATGGACGATGAGCATACGGCGATGTACCACGTGGAGTGGCGAGAAGACGGTCCCGTGGATCACGAACGCCAGTACGAGCGCTCTGGCACTGTCATGGGGAAGGACATCGACGAGCGGTATCGAAAGTTCGCAAATCGAGACAACAACTGGCTCCAGGATCGCGCGGCTATGAAGGCCGGCCGGAGCTTCTCTGGTCTACGCGGGGTTCAGGTCCAGGACCAGGCGGTCCAGGAAAGCATGGGGCCGATTTACGATCGAACGCGCGAGCATCTGGGAACCAGTGACGTTGCGATCATCCGTTGGCGCCGTCTCATGCTGGACTCTGTGCGGCGATTCCAGGACGGCGGCGTCCCGATTGGTTTGGAGCGGCCAGTTCCGTACAGAGTGCTCAAGGGCGAAGAGCGAATCATTCCGATTGAAGATCCGTGGCAGGCCGTTGGCGCATTTGCCGGAGAACGCGTGGAGGCCTAGCGAGAGAACTGACGTCTGACCTCTCGCTCTTAAAGCTCTCCCGGGAATTCCTTCTTCTGCACGGGCTGGAAGTAGAGATCCAGTGCGTAGAACAGTGTGCGTGAGAACGGGTAGAAGAACACCGGGAACAGGATCATCGCCACGATTGAGACGACCGTGATGATCGTCCACGGCGGATTGGGCCAGGTCCAGATGACGGCTGCGACAAGCCCAACAATCCAGACCAGCTCGGACGCCATCAGGTTGAAGAACATCGCTCCGACGAAGTGACCCTCGTCGCGTTCCAGCTTCAGCCGGAACCCGGGCAGACCGGTCGGACCTGTACCCAATGGGTGAAGAGCGGCCCTCCGGCGCAGGCTGGGCATCGCAGGGTGAGCGCGCGTGACAGCAAGACGATGGCTTTGCGCATGGCGGTTCGGGGCCCCTGTTTTGAAGTGTAACTCCCCATAATCAGCGAGCGATCATCGAGCCGCCGTCGACGAGAAAGTCTGAACCGGTGATGAACTCAGCTCCGGGGGAGATCAAGAAGACCGCTGCATTGGCAACGTCTTGCGGTTGGCACTGGCGGCCCACCAGGTTCTTAATCGGATAGTTGCGCGACGGCTCATCCGGATCTACCTCGGTGGCCACGAGGTTCGGTGTGATCGAGTTCACCCGAATCTCATGTGGAGCGAGCTGGATCGCGACGGCCCGCGTCAGGTGTAGCACGCCCGCCTTAGCTGCTGGGTAGGCAGTGCGGTTATTCGGCGCCACGTAGCCCGTGGTGGATCCGAGGTTGATAATCCGGCCGCCTCGGCCTGCATCCGCCATCACGCGACCCACCGCGCGCGTGACCAGGAAGACGCTCTTAAGCGAGACGTTGATCACCCGATCCCACTCGGCCTCCTCCAGCTCCAGAATCGGCTTGCGGTCCACGATACCGACATTGTTGACCAGGACGTCGATGCGGCCAAATCGGTCCAGGACCCCGCGGACCATGCTGTCTACCTCGGCGGCCCGCGTCACGTCAGCGACCAGTGCTTGTGCGCGTTCCGGGTGCTTCTGGTTAATGGACGATGCGACGCGATCGGCCCGCGACGAGTTGGCGTCGGCTACCGCGACTCGTAGGCCGAGTGACGCGAATGAGCGAGCAATCGCCTCGCCAACATTGCGGCCGGCGCCCGTAACCAGCGCTACGCGTTGTTCGCCATCTTCGAACATTTTTCCTGCCCCCCGGGAGTGTAAGGGCATTATGCTCGTAGATACATTACGATCGCCGCGACGTTCCTGGCTCACGCGCCCGGGGCGTCCGCGCGAGCCAGGAAGGCAGGGCGCGGTCACGCCGCGTCGCCCACGAGGAGGACGATTTGGTCGCAACACCGTCAAAGGCGCCGGGCGCTATGACCGGGCAGCGGTATGTGGAAAGCATGCGAGACAACCGCGAGGTCTGGATCGACGGCGAGAAGGTCAGAGACATCACCGTCCACCCTGCATTCAAAGACATGGTGCATGAGCTGGCGCGAGTCTACGACCTGCAGAACAGCGACCAGTACCGCGACGACATGACCTATCTTGACGAGGATAGCGGTGTCCGTACCAGCATCTCCTGGCTGGTCCCTCGCGCGCCGGAGGACTCCGAGCGCAAACGGCGCAACAGTGAGCTGTGGAACATGCTCACCTGGGGACAGCTCGGGCGCAGTCCCGACATTCTGGCGCCGTTCATCACCAACCTCGTGCCGCGGGCCGCGGCGTTCAGCGCGGTCAAGCACCCGAAATGCGACTTCGGCGAGAATGTCATCAACTACCACAAGTGGTGTCTGCAGAACGATCCATTCCTGACGCACGCACTGGGCGACCCACAGGTCGACCGCAGTGATCAGCCGCAGAACGAGCGGCGTGCCACGCCCGAAGATGAGAGCGTCGTCCTGCACGTGGTGGAAGAGACCAACGAGGGCATCATCGTCCAGGGCGGCAAGCAGCTCTCCACCGCGGCCGTTCACAGTAGCGAGACGTACGTGTCGCTGTCACAGACATTCGCCGCCCGCAACGATCCGCGTTTCGTTCTAGCGTTCTCCATCCCGTCCAACTCGCCGGGCCTGAAGATCTTCTGCCGCGAGCCCGTGAGCCGCTGGCACGGTACGTGGGGCCACCCGTTCCTGATGCTGGACGAGCAGGACTGCATGCTGTTTTTTGAGCGCGTCCTGGTGCCGTGGGACCGGGTGTTCATGCTCTACGAGGCGCCCAAGCTCGCCGGCCCGGGCGGTCACTTGGGCGGGTCCAGTCAGAACACGGCCGGCCTGGCGCCCCACGTGAACTTCGCCGGCTGGGCCAATCTCACCCGAGCCCACTACCGCTTTCGCTTGATGACCGCGGTGGCCACGCTATGCGCCGAGTCGATTGGCGTGGTTGAGTTTCGCGAGGTGGCGGCCAAGCTAGGGGAGATGGCGACTTATTGCGAGATACTGCGCCACGCGATGGATGGCGTGGAGCACGGCAAGCAGCCGGTCGCACCCGGCCCTGGAGCCCTAGGCGTCTGGATCGCCCAGACCTCACGTCGGATGACTGGGCTGCTGATAGAGATCTGCGGCTCTGGCATCATGATGCAGCCCAGTGAGAATGACCTGGCCAATCCGGAGTTCCGTGAGTGCTTGGACCGGTACATGCGTGGTAAGGACGTGGACGTCGCTTACAAGTCGCGCCTGTTCCGCTTCGCTCATGAGCTTGCCGCCTCGTCTTTCGGCATGCGCCAGGACATATACGAGTACTGGCACGGCGGCGACCCAAACCGCAACCGAATCAATCTCCTCCGCTCGTACCAGCAGGACGACATCAAGAACCGCATCAAGGACATGTGCGGCAGCCCGCTCCCGCACGGAGAGTCAATCCAGTAGACGAAATCCACGACCGCCTCCGAGTCGCGATGGGCTCTGGACGGTTGTGGATTGTGGATCCGGATACCGAGCGCGCCTGACCAGTTCGACTTCTTTAAGGTTCAACCAAGGTTCGGTCGGTACGATGGGTGCAGATGACTAGTCTCTGGAGACTTCACTGCATGCATCGTTTACATCGATTCGCCTCAGTAATTCTGGCCGTAATTGCGCCAATGTCAGTCGCGGCCTGCAGCCAGCCAGCCGCCAGCTCGCCTACCGCGGCCGCTTCCAATCCCACCCAGTCCACCGCACCGGCCGCGGCGGCGTCTCCGGCTAGCTCGGCACCCGCCGCGTCTCCGGCAACGGGTAGCGCCGCGGCCGCATCGCCCGCGGCCAGCCCGGCGGCTTCAAGCGCCGCCCCGGCCGCGAGCACCGCGGGGAAAGTCAACGCCAATACCGCGTCCGTCCCAGAGCTTCAGGCAGCGTTTGAAGCGGCGGGTGTAACAAATGCCGTTCGTTGGGCACGCGAGGTGGAGGAGTACCGTCCATATCCGACCAATGATCCCTCGTTCGCCAAGCTCCGACAGGAGTTGGCGAAGTACAACCCCGCGCCAGACGTCCTTGAGAAAATCCTCGCGTCGCTGACGCTCTAGATTGTGGAGAGCGCTGAAGCCCCATCATCGACCGTTGCCTTGATGCGCCGTGGCGTCCTGGGTCTGGGCGCCACGGCGCTCATCGCAACGGGGCTCGAGCTCGCCATGGAGCAGCATTGGAAGCCGGGTAGCCAGCTCGTTCCGTGGGTATCGCTGGTGGGAAGCGTTGTAGCCATCATATTGCTGGTGCGGCGTTCGCCAACCCGGACGCAGGTGCGAATTGCTCAGGTCTTGGCCGCGCTGGTGATGCTGAGCGCCGCGTATGGCGTATTCGAGCACGCGCTTGCGAACTACGAGTCCGCGCCGTTGGACTTCCGATTCTCGGACACGTGGGATAGTTTGAGCGAGCTATCTCGGCAGTGGATCGCGGTCACACACCAGGTCGGGCCATCGCCCACACTTGCTCCCCTTGCACTGGCTTATGGCTCGGTCTGTGTGCTGCTGGCGACGTTGAGACATCCAGCGCTCGACTCGCTCCAACAGTGAGCGGACTCGCTGCGATTTGACGATCAAACTGTGAAATGGTGGACATTTCTCATGTCGGCTAGCTTGGTACGATTTCCGTGCTGAGTGATGACTGAATCCCATCCGGGGCAAATTGGTCGCTCGGTCGCGGAATTCCTAGCGAGAGGTTGCTCACCATGAGCGCCGTCAATGCACACCAAACCCAATCGATTGACGCCGATAAGCTTATTCGCTGGAGCGGACTGACGCTCATCCTGGCCGGGCTCTTGTTCGGGCTGTTCCCATTTGCTCATCCTAACCATGATCCTGAGGGATTTCGCGGAGCCGCCTGGATTCCCGCGCACTTGATGCCCAATGTGGGGGCCATCGTGGCGCTCTTTGGACTAGTTGGCCTGTTCGTTCGTCAGTTTGGAGCCGCGGGCAGGTTGGGGTTGGCGGGGTTCATCACCTCGATTATCGGTACCGCTTCGTTCGTCTCGGGATTGATGATTGAAGCATTCATCATTCCCTACATGAGTCTGGAGCTGCCGCAGCCAGTTGACTTTGAAGGACCGCCTCCTCCCGGCATCGGAGAGGCATTCATAGTCGTGCGCATGCTCTTCATGCTGGGCTTCGTACTGGTGGGGGCCGCGGTAATAAAGGCGAGGATCCTGCCGCGCGGTGTTGGTATCCTGCTGATAGTGGCCACCCTGGTGAACACGTTTGGCGACATGATCATCGGCGAGCCAGCCTTCTACTTAGGTTCCGTGCTCTTCGGCGTCGCGTTGGGTTGGCTGGGGTATGCGCTCTCGTCGGAGTCTAAGGGCAGGCTCGTTTCACAATGATTGAGTTGACTTTCTAGAACAGGCGACTCTGCCAGTCCTGTGCGTCCGAATGTGAGCTCGCTCTGGACAGGCAGAGACGCCTGTCCTCCAGGTCAGACGCAGCGCTGTTAGATGAGCGAGGGCGTTTCTACCGTATGGGCCTGCAGACGCGGCAGGACCTCCTGGCCGAACCGACGTATCTGGTTCTCGAACATCTCGTGCGGCATGGCGCCGCGGTTCATGCTCACGAGAACGGTGTTCGCACCGGCATGGTCGGCTTCGTCGATGATGCGCTCCACAATCTCGTCGGAGTCTCCCCAGGGCAGGTACTCGGCGAGATGCTGGACGTCCTCGAGCGTCATGCCGCGATAGTGCTCGCGCTCTCCTGAGACGCCATCGCGATTCTCCGGTCGCAGGTAATCGAATGATGCCGAGCTGAGATAGCCGGTCTCACGCTGGACGCTCGCCTCAGTGGCGTTGCCGTGACTGAAGAGCACGTGGTTGAAATAGAGGAAGTACGGTGCATTCTCTTTGACCGCTTGAGCCTTACTGTCGGCAACATAGGCGTTGGCCTGGATGATCAAATGGTCTGGCGTGAGTTCGTGTCCGTTCGATTTCAGGCAGGACGCATAGTACTTGGTAATGTCCTCGCGAACACCCCGATGCGCTCCCAGCCCGGGGGTGATGGGGATGTTCTCGCGTCCGGCCCACTCAATCGTCTCTTTGCTGCCGGTCACGGGCACCCAAACCGGCGGGCGCGGCTGCTGGACCGGCCGTGGCCAGATAGCCAAGTCGCGATACGACCAGAACCTCCCCTCATAGGAGAACACGTCGTCTGTCCAGGCGCGGCGGATGATCTCCCAGGCTTCTTCGAAACGCGCTCGCGACTCCGGGTGCGGAACCCCGTACACGTTGTACTCGCGCGGAATCCCGCGCGCGAAGCCTGACACGATGCGGCCGTTCGATAGGCAATCAAGCATGGCCAGCTCTTCAGCCAACCGCAGGGGTTCGTGGAGCGGTAGCAAGTTTCCGTAGATGAGCAGCTTGATATTCTTCGTTCGCTGAGCGGCCGAGGCGGCCAGCAGATTGGGCGAGTTCATCAGGCCATACGGAGAGGTGTGATGCTCGTTGAACCCGACACCGTCGAACCCGAGCTGATCCATGAGCTCCCAGGCCTGAAGATGCTCCACGTATGTCTGGACCGCGACGTCGGGCTTAAAGTGCTTCTTCGAGAGGGGCCACGGCAGCTCTGTCCCCTCGACGAGATGGTCCAGGTGCTCGCCGTACGGCAGCAGATCAAACACGAAGACCTTCATTGGATGACTCCTCAGTACATGCATCGGGTCGGACTCCCGCCGGGCTTCACGGACCGTCGGTCAACGATACCGTGAATGCTCCGCACCGTGGGAGTGATGGCGGCATAATGCCCAGCGCAGACTTGCCTCGAGGACGTGACTATGACGGCCAGAACCGAGCCGATTACCTTCCAGTCAGACGAACTGACAATAAGCGGCATCTTTCACCACCCTGTCGCGGCGCCCGCGTCGGGCAAGGCCGCGGCGTTCATGGTGCTCCATGGATTCGGTGGCACCAAGAACGGTGGTGGTTCCGTAGCGACGGCTGAACATCTTGCGGAACGTGGCTACGCGGCGCTCAGGATCGATTTCAGAGGGTGTGGCGAAAGCGAAGGCGAGCGTGGACTGGTGTTGTGCCTGGATCAGGTCAGTGACACGCGCAACGGTCTGACGTATCTCCAGAGTCGGGATGACGTTGACGGGAGTCGCCTAGGAGCTATCGGCGCTAGCTTTGGGGCAGCGGTCGCCGTCTACTCGGCTGGGGTGGACGACCGAATTGGTGCCACCGTCTCGATTGGTGGATGGGGAGATGGCGAGCGCAAGTTCCGCAGACAGCACTCCTCGCCCGAGGCATGGGAGAAATTCTCCACCATGCTGGAAGAGGGTGCCCGTCGTGCCGCTCGTGGGGAGCGGATGATGGTGCCCAGGTTCGACATCGTCCCCATTCCGCCCCATCTACGAAACAATCTTGCAGCCGGCTCGCACACTGAGTTCCCATGGGAGGTGGCGCGTAGCATGTACGACTTCCGCGCCGACGAGGTCGTTGGGAACATAGCTCCACGGCCGCTTTTGCTCATCCACGCATCCAACGATTCAGTCACGCCGACACAGGAATCCGTGGAGATGTTCTCACGCGCCGGTCAGCCGACCGACTTGCATTTATTCGCGGAAGTTGATCACTTTCTCTCATCTGAGAAGAAGTCGCGAGTGACGGAGATGCTGGATGCCTGGTTGGAGCGGTACTTTGCAGCCTGACGCCTTT
This sequence comes from uncultured Chloroflexia bacterium, assembly GCA_963765765.1. Taxonomy (GTDB): domain Bacteria; phylum Chloroflexota; class UBA6077; order UBA6077; family JACCZL01; genus CAVXYC01. The sequence continues at coordinate 413,114 of CAVXYC010000015.1, forward strand.
TTGGTCTGACACCGTCGGGGGTGTGCTTCTAGCTCTCATCGCCATGGCGCCAAGCAGGCCGCCGCACGCGCCGCGCTCGATTCCATAAGTGTGGCACCTGGCTCGCTAGTGCACAGAATCCGCAACGATATGCCTGCTGAGGCAGCCGTGTTGGCCAACGGGATCCAGTGGCTACGCAACCTTGGTGGAGCGACGATCGGAGAAGCGGTCGTCATCCAGGGGCCCGGCACTATGGGCTCACATCAACCGTCGCGGCCAATGAGTGGGGTGTCTTGCCCATGCGAACGACCGGGCAAGATGCCCGACCTCACTCGGAGTCACCCCTGGGCTTTGATTGGCTTCCTCGCCAGCACCATCAGCAGCGATGCGACCACGAACGCTCCAATGAAGATCAGGATGATGCTCTGGTAACTACCGGTCGTATCGTAGGCGGCGGCCGCCGCCACGGGGCCCAGTCCGAGACCGAGCATGTTGATGGGTGTGACCACACCGCTGATCGCGCCGAATGACCGTCGGCCAAAATAATGGGACACCAGAATGGGTCCCATGGCTGCCTCGCCGCGCGCGGTCAGGCCAAACAGGGCGGCGAACAGGTACGCGGTGATCGGATTATTTGCCACTAATAGCAGGGCCAGCGAAAAAGCCGAGATGCCGAAGGTGCCGACGCTGATCGCTCGGATCGAGAAACGTTCCGCGAGAAATCCCCAGATGCCACTTCCCACAGCGCCGGCAAGGGCGAACACGCTCAACGTTCCGGCGGCTACCGTTGGGTCGAAATCGGCATCGGTGAAATAGGCTGCCATGTTGAAGGCGATGCCGCCGCTAGCCAACGTGCCCAGACCGAGACACAGGGCGATAAGCCATAGCGATGGTGTATGGATCGCCTCCTGAAGCGTCCAGCTCACCTCGCCGCTCGGGTCGTCTAGCCTCTTTGATCCCGCGTCGCTTTCAACATGGACAGGCTCTGGGGCTCCATCCGGAAGTAGACCGAAATCCTCAGGTTGGCGACGCAAGAAGAGAGCGGTTGGCACGACGACGAGAGCCAATAGCAGTATGGCAAGCGTGATGAACGTCGAGCGCCAGCCGTGATGGTTGATCATGAACTGGTAAACCAATGCCATTACTGAGGCGCCGAGCGGCACCGCCATGGTCACCAGGCCAATCGCTCGCGGACGCTGACGATAGAACCAATTGGCCACGGCAGTTACCGGCACAACGCCGATGAGCATGCCGTGCGAGATCGCTCGCGCGGGGATGTACGCCAGATAGAATTGCCATGGCTCCGTGACCATTGCCAGGGCAATGGCCAGTAAGCCCATCAGAACCGCGCCCAGGGGCATCAGCACGCGCGGGCCGAACTTGTCCGCGAACCTGCCGGCAAGTGGCGTAACGATTCCGCCGACGAATGTGCCCCCGGCGACGGCTCCAGCCATGAGCGATCGACTCCAGCCGAGATCGTCGGCCATCGGCTTGAAGATCACCCCCATATTGACGTTGTTCAGGCCAGAGCCGATAAATGCTGCAAGCATGGCCACGGCGACCACAAACCAGCCGTAAAAGAACGGCAAGACCTTCGCGATGCCAGGCAACCTGGAAGACGGATTTTGAGGATCCGCCGACGGATCAAGTGAACCTTCCGTCGCTCGTCGCACGTCTTTCGGCGTGGCGACGTCAGTCATATGGCGGGAACCGGAAGGCCATCTCCTGTCCCAACATTCCGCCGTGTCCGAGCTCCACCAGCGCCTCGCGTGTGACCGGAACACCGGCGAAGAGCCGCGGCATGATCAAATCTAGCACCGTCTTGTGTGAGAACATCTCGCAGGATGACAAACCAAAGAGCGGCACGCCGTGTACTTCAACGATCCAGAAGAGCGAGCCAGGATGGATCGGTACGCCATGCTTCACCAGTTTGGCGTCAAGCTGCCGCAATGCCCCGAAGAGCGGCTCGAGCGGATCGAGCGAGCTCGCACCCGCGACCATCAGGAGGTCGAGGTCCTTGCACGCGAGCGCGCTCAGGCGACGCTTGAACGACGGCTCATCGTTGTCTGTTTGCTCGAGCGCGACGAGCGTACCGCCATACCAGCCGAGCTTACGCTCTAGCGCTGAGCGAAACCGGTCCAGGTTGGAGACATTCACGCGCTCCGCAACGAGCACTCCAACGCGCAACGGCTGGAAAGCCAGGACTTCCAGGGGCGGTTGCGATTTTGCGATCGCCTCAGCTCGTTCAATGCGTTCTCTCGGCATCAAGATTGGAGTGACCTTGACGCCTGCCAGCGGCGCCCCCTCATTCACGGGCTGATAATCGAAGCGCGTCAGAATGGAGATGCCGTCTATTCCGTTTAGCTCGCGTAGGACCTCCTGATGTACCCGGAGCAGACCGCGGCGATCGGAGATCAGCTCATATTGACTCTCAGATGGACCGCTGACTCGAATCCCATCGCCAGCGACGGCGCGGACGAGACGGATGCCGGCTTCGTTTTCGTGAAGCTCGGTCGCCTCCGGCTCCAGGAGATGAAGCTCTCGATCACCAAGGGGCACAAGCATGGCGATTAGCTCTGGTGAAATCACATCGCCTTTGCGGGCGAGGATGCGCTTTTTCCCAGTTTCTGTGACGGTGTGGGCTATCACCCAACCGGACTGACATTGAGTGAGCGCCTGGGCGGTTACGGTGTGCGGAATCATCGTGGCGCCCCTTCCAGGCTGAGCATGTGGCCGGCGCGCCAGTCGGCGACGATTCGCTCGTCATGATCGAATGCCATGGGTGGAAGCTGCTCGGGCGGAAAAGCTGCGACTTCGCTCATCTCATCAGCCGCGATTGGCTCACCTTCGATAATTTCCGCTCCGTATACCACAAGGATCAGTGCTCGGCCGGCCTGGGAGTACACACCCACCAGGCGGTTGATGCGAACTCGGAGTCTGACCTCTTCCCACACCTCGCGTGCAGCCGCCTCCTCCAGCGCCTCGCCGCGGTTCACGTAGCCGGACGGGAAGCTCCACTCGCCTTTTCCTGGGCTGATGGACCTTTTGCCCAGCAAAATGCCGTCTCTCCACGGGATGATCGTAGCCACAGCCACTTTCGGGTCGACATATTCCACAAAGTGGCAATTGGGGCAGGCCCTGAAGTCTCGGCCGTCGATCGCCCGATCTTCGAGCGCGGACGCGCACCAGAGGCAGAAGCGCGACTCATGCATGATGGCAGCCGATGCTGAGGAAATTGAAAGAGGACGACCCCACCCCAGCCCTCCCCGCTGCGGCAGAGAGGGGCCGGATTCAGGAAATTCGGTAGATGCGGCTCGTCGTCCCGCAAAGGAAATTCTTATTATCGGCCCCTTACCTGCCGCAGCGGGGAGGGCTGGGGTGCGGTCGTCCCTCGCGATATCGACAACGAATTTCGTCATCTCGACAGAAACTCAAAATCCTCAGGCGTATCGATATCCCGCTGCAGTGACGCGTCTCTAAAGTCGACATAACAAATGTCTGCGCGTCGGGCTCGAACAAGGTCCCTGGCGCCTTGATCGCCCTCTTGATTCTGCAGCTCTTTGAAGAGCGCACGGCTGAAGCCAACCGGGTTTCCTGGGATACCAGCATACCGAGGCTGAACGATGACGGAGCCGGTCTCAGAAAGCGCCGACGCCAGATCAGAAATCACTGAGCTGGAGAGCAGGGGCTGATCGCTCAGCATAATGATGGCGCCCGCCGCGGAGTCGGGCAGTGCCGATACGCCGGCGCGCAGCGAGGTGCTCATGCCCTGAGCGTACGCTGGATTGTGCACGACGTCGACTTGCAGATCGACCAGCTCCGTGCGCATCTCGGCATCCCGCGGTCCGGTAACAAGCACAACTGGCGCTGCTCCGCTGGCCAGCGCAATTTCGGCAGCGCGGCGGACCAACGTTTTGCCCTGCCATTCCAGCAATAGTTTCGGTTGTCCCATGCGCGATGACGTTCCGGCCGCGAGGATCACCACGCCGATGGTGGCAACCGGGTCAGGAGGCAGCGGACACCTCGATGGGCTGCTTTGCGCGTGGCAAGCCGGCGCGACTCATGTTGTTCTTGGCCGCGATCATCTCGGCAATAATCGAGAGCGCTATCTCCTCCGGATTCCTTGCGCCGATGTTGAGGCCAATGGGCGCATGCAAGCGGTCGAGCTGCTCATCGGTGACGCCGGCGTTCTTGAGGCGCAGCCGTCGCTTCTCGTTGGTCATGCGGCTACCGATGGCGCCGATGTATCTCGCGTCGGACTTCAGCGCGCTAATCAGCGCCGGATCGTCCAGTTTCGGATCGTGACTGAGCACCACCACATAGCTCGTACTGCCGAGCTCCACATTGGCCAGGTAATCGTCTGCGAAGGCCGTTGCGATCTCATCTGCCAGCGGGAATCGATCGGCGCTGCCAAATCGCTCGCGCGCATCAATCACGTGGACGCGGAAGCCCATCTGCTTGGCAAAGACGCACAACGGCACACCTACATGTACGCCGCCAAAGATATAGAGATCTGATGGGGTGACATACGGGTCCAGGAAGACCTCGTAGGTTCGATCACCATCCGCATATTCGCGTGTCGCCGGATGGCCATTGTTGAGCTGCTCGGCAGCGTCTGCTATGACGGCATCGTTGAAAGGGAGGCCGAGCGTTCCCTCGACGTGACCGCTTCCGAACACCAGGACATGCTCGCCAACGTGATTCGGCCCGGCGACGATCGTCGCCGCGACGACTGGCCGCTCCTGCTCGATGGAGGCCTTGATTGCGTTGTAGACCGAGGTCATTTCAGCGGCTCGATGAACACCTGGATCTGGCCGCCGCACGCAAGGCCAACCTCGAATGCCTGGTCGTCGGTGATGCCGTACTTGATCAGCCGCGCTTCGCCCTTTTCAATGACGTCCATAGAGTGCAGCACGACATCCGCTTCGACACAGCCGCCGCTGACCGACCCGGCCATCTCTCCATGCTCGGAGACCGCCATTTTGGAGCCTTCTTTTCGAGGCGCGGAACCATAAGCTTTAACTACGGTTGCCAGCGCAACCCGATCACCGTTCTCTCGCCATCGATCGATATCTGCCAGGAGCTCACGCACGGTGACCGCCTCCAGGATGAATTCGCCACACACTGCAATCGCGGGGCCGTCTTCATCGATTGTAGCCCAGGTACGGGGCTACCTGGGCACATCACTGGAGATCTTGCGCGCAGTTGTTGATGTAGTCGCCGTCGAGCTGGATGCGGTAAACGAAGCGCACGGTTTGGCGGCCCTCGTCGCCGGTCGCAAAGACCTCCGCCTGGATACCTTCGGTACCCCTCCCATCGCTGACTCGGTTCCAGCACTCCACGGGATACCTCTCGAATGTGACGCGTTGCAGATCGCCGAAATACCGCGGCTGATAGTCCTGTCCCTGGATGTCATGCCAGATGTAGCACAGCAGCCACGGATCGAGCATGCGCGAGCCCACTGAGATGATTTCAGGCGGAGGCCCCGGTATCGTGGTGCTAGGCGGCCCGCCCTCAGGCGAATGATCCGCGCGAGCCGTGGCGGCATTGGCCAACGTCACGACGAACGTTACGACGGAAAAGAAGATAGCAGCTTTAAGGACATGAATAGTTTCCGAGCAGGCGTCACGCCGCGAGAGACAGGGCCGTAGTCCAAGTGACCATGATGAGGTGAAATTTCTGCCGTTTGATGTCAGGTGCTATGGGGATATCTCGTACGCCGTCCAACCGTCACTCTGGTAGACGACAGGGAAGGACAGATCAACCGCTCGGGCGGGAACGAAGTGGGTAACGCCGAAATCGCGCGCCAATCTTCGTAGCTGGGACTCATCGAGTCGACGATAGGCGCGATCGAGATCCGACTTGTAGGCCACCGGGTCATCTATCCCCAATGCCTCCAAGCGAAGACGGAACTCCTCGTTGTGGCGCGGAAAATACACGGCCTGATTGGCACGTTCGCGTACAAGATAAAGAGCTCGCTCAGAGAGCTTGTAGAAGTTGTCATTGTTCGGCTCACTTGGGAGCGTGAGAAACACGCTGTCCACGGGCGTGCTGGTGCGGGCCCACACCTGAAACTCGTCGGCTGCGCGCAGGCCACCCGCGTGACTCCGCTGGTATTGCCACGTCTCAAACCGCGCCAGCACAAGCGCACCGGCGAGCACGACGGCCGCTCCGATGACGGTCGTCCGTTGGGCCGGGGCAACATAACTGACTCTTTGCAGGAGCAACGCAACGGCCACCGCAAGAATGCTCAAGCCACCGACGAGCACGCCCTGTGAGATATCGATATCGTTTATCCTGCGTCCCGTCAAAGAAGCGAAAAAGACGGCCGCGATGGTTGCCGCCAGGATCACGGCGGCCAGCATCGTTGCCGGCTTGCTGAAGTGGGGGATGAACCGCCTGACTAGGAGAAGCCCAATGATCAGAACGGCGCTGACCGGCCAGATCGGCTCCCACGGGATGAAGTCTCGCGGCGAGAGCAGCAGGCTTGCCGCCAGGGCAGCCAGGAGCCAGCGCGGGACGGTGTTGCCTCTCCAGGATTGCACAGTGAATCCAGCAAGGAGCATGAGTCCGAACACATTGACTAGCCAGACGGATCGAGGGAATTGAAGCCGCGCAACTATCGTGCTTAGCGGCGTCTTCAGTGAGATATCGAAGAAGATCAGCGCCGCCAGGCACATCAGCAGACTGCCGCCTGCGAGTGCCAGCAACTCCAGTCGATTCCGCTTTGGCGGCGCGCAGAGAACCGCCGTAAGCAGCAAAGCAGCGCCAATAAAGTTCCTCAAACGCAGATGCCACGTCTCAAACGCGGTCGCTGTGGAGATGTCCGTAGCGAGCTCAGCCTTGGCGAGATAAAGGGCCCACAGTGGCAGCGCATCCGTGTGATGGCCAAGCGATCCGACGATCGCCGGCCCCCCGGCCAGCAGGAGGACGAGTCCGCCAATGAGCGGCTGTCGAATGCCAATGCGCGGGATCAGTGCGAGCCAGATTGCGCCCACACCGAGTGCTACCAGTATGGTCGTTGGCGCGTGGACATCTAGGCCTAGGCCCAACAGCAGTCCCGCCAGCCAGTGACGCCCGCGGAACGCGGCCAGTAACCCGCCAACCTGGAACGGCAGTGCGAGGAACGCGGGCGTCGTTTCAGCGGAGTGGAGAATCGTGCTGCCCACCGTAAGCAGTCGAAAGCTCGCTACGTAGCACATGAGGAAAAAGCCCGCGGCCAATCGCTCGCCGGTCACGTCCCGAGCAAGCTGGTACAAGAGGGCAATGCTGGTAATGGATGCCGGCACGAAGAGAAGCGCCAGAGTGGCCTCGAGACCGAAGGCGCGGGCGAGCAAGCCCACTGTTTGGTAGGTTAATGCCGCTGGTGTCCCTTCGTGCAGCACCGTAATGAACGGATCCATCCTGTAGAGCTCGGAATCCATGAATGACTTGAAAATCGGGATGTCCGACCAGCGACCGCCGTCGAATCCTCGAAATGCCACGGACCACAGTGTGAAGATGGCGCCCATGATGAGCGCCTCAGTAGCAGGATGTAGTCTTGTCAGGATCGTTGGAACCGTTGCGATTCCCGCTGGGGCGGTTCTGGATTGGGTACTGGATATGGCTTGCGTCACGGCGACTGGATCACAACGTAACCTACGGACACGGTCTCACCGCTCGATGCGGCCGACGGTACCAGCATGCCGGTGTTGGTATCCACCAGTCGAACGTTGATCGGATAGATCCCCGGCTCCGCTCGGTCGCTGATCGGGATGCTGACACGCTGGGCAAACGGCTGGCCAGCCTGCCACTCCGCCCAGCTTCGGCTCTTGTCACAACCCGGACCATCGCTGGATCCAATTCCCGGCTCGCCGATCGTGATGACCGGGAAGTACCGCTCGCCCTCAAACAATGCCAACCAGTAGCCGTCCAAGCGCACCACACCACCCGGGCGGGGGTCTTCTGGGAAGAGACGATACCCATGAAATCGGGCAACCTCACCAAACGGAATGTCCAGCTTAGTCCTAACAGGCGAGACCGGCCCTCTTGCCCAGACACCGGGATCGGACATTGGCCCCGCCAAATGTTGGTCGAACAAGGCCGCCTCTCGCTCGGCTTCGAGCTGTCCGATAACTGGTCCGCTGATCGGCTTCTTCTCAAACACCCGCGTCTTGACCTGACCGTTGACGGTAACTGAGGCAATCTCGGCGAAGTCGGTTGCGATGCGCCGCCGTGGCGGCTCGATCTCGTCCTGCACCTGTTCCGAGATGACGTAGTAACGAGGATCTGCGGTGCAGCGCCAGGCCGCGCGTGAGTACCACCAGCTCACCTGAGGGTTCTCGTTTGAATCATACGAGCCGCTAAGTGCGCCTGAGTCAAAGAGGTTGCCCACCGCTTTCCAGCCAGCCTGATATGGGAAACCGAATCGCTCCTTTCGCGGCACAGGCAGTGTGAACATGCCGAGCGGTAGCTGCCAAACCTGATTTGTGCGTACGGCTTCGGGCTGATTCCTCAGGTACAACGAAACATCGTGCGCGGCGACTGGGATGGCGGCTACTCCGACGGCCAGCGCGATTGCCACGCCGATGACTGCTACCCGTGGGAATCCAATCGCCGTTGAGAGGGCAGCCGCCGCCATCAGAATGAGCGGCAGAAGCGCGACGTGGGCATGGGTGCCAGGTTTCCGAACAATGAATCCGTAGCCAATGATCGGCAGCAAGAGCCAGCACCAGGTCACGAGCCATGAAATATGCCTGCGCCGTTGCAGCATGATGCCGACAACCCCGCCCACGATAGCAAGAATGCCGATGATCGCGATAAACGGTGATGAGAGATAGAGCGATGCCGCGGCCGCGATATCGCTCAGATTGTTGCGCAGGCCGATCTCGCCAATGCGCCCGGTCACGCGGTCCACACCTTGCCCGGCGAGCGGTGAGAAGGAGTATGGACCAAAGAAGATCAGCGGGATGACCAGCGCAAGTGCCGCCGCGCCGACCCAGCTGCCGATCGCAGAACGATTTGATTGAAGGTTAAAAAGTCCCAGAAGTAGTACTGGTACTCCAGCAAAGATGGCATCGTAGTGGCACAGCAGGCCCGCTCCGAGCAGCGCTCCGGCAGCCCAGATACGCCGAGGAGACTCCCGGCCGGCGACGGCCGCCGCGAGTATCGCCGCCGTCCCGAACGCCAACACGAGACTCTGGTACTGAGTGATGCGCGAGAAGGCAATGTAGTAGCCGGCAATCGCCGCGAGCACGCCGGCGATCAAGCCTGCCCGTCTCCCGAAGAGCTCTCCCCCCAGAAGGGCCATCGTGCCTACCGCGAGCACCGAGGCGAGCGCGAGTGGAAGGCGTGCTCCGAGCTCATTGATCGTGTGCCCTAGCCCGTAGACCAGCCCTGTCAGAATGACTTCGCCTGGAGCTTTTCCGTGATAGAAGATGGCGTTGGATTGACCCGCGGCGAGCGCGCCTGCTCGTAACACGGCTTCCACCTCATCGCCCTGGAATTCGCTGTAACCGAGAAACGGAAGCCGAAGTACGGCCGCCAACAGGACAATGAGCAGAAGTGGACGTCCGCCTACGACACCAGGGGCCACGGACGCTGATCGTGACCGAGCTCCGGCCGCCACGCTGAGCGCTAGCGAAAGAAGAAGCAACAGTAGCAGCGGGACGGTGGTGAACGGCATCGCGGCCAATGTTGCCAGGAGCCCAAGGATGATCAGAGCGCCCAGCGCAATGGTCTGCCCAAGCACGAGCCCGAGGGCCGGCCCCTTCGGGCTGACGCCGATCCAGCGCGACCAACCCAACCCTGGAGCAATGACACCAGCGGTCCAGAAGCCGAGAGCCACCAGCGGAGCGCTGATTCCCTGAAAGATGAGAATCACACCGCAGCCAATCAGGGCGATGACAACCGCGGTCGCATTTAACGAAACGAGAAATTGACCCACTGGACGGAAAGTTTGCCCAATGCTGATGGCCGAGAGCCAGTAGGCAGGTCGGGCTGGCAATGAGACGGGTGGACCCATGAGGCCAATGAGACGGCTGTGACCCATGCGAGGGGGTGGGCATGAGCATCATGGGTCCTATGAGTCCCCTACGCCCCATCTGGCTCACACAACTAGCTGGCTGATAGAGTTACCGGTCTGTGATCACTTCCGCCCGCTTGGGTGAGGGAAGCCAGCTCGTGATAGCCCAGGCGCCGGCCGCGGGTGTCCGCCGAAACGATCTACTCGTGTTCGGCGGCGTGCTCATTGCGGTGCTCCTTTACCTTCTTTACTTCATCCCCACGCTACTTGCCTGGCCGCCCGTCAATGGCGACGAGGGCCGTGAGCTCAACGCCTTCTGGGTCGCATCCGGAATTGACCCTTCGGCAAGATCGCTCGATCCAACCTATGGCCATGATCCCCTTTACAAGGGTGGTTTGCAGGGCTGGACCAGCGCACTGAGCTTTCGGCTGTTCGGGCTCAGCCTGTGGTCGGGACGCATCGTCTCGATGGTCTGGGGCGCCGTGTTGCTCGTCGGTGTCTTTCTCCTGGGTCGGAGAATGTTCGGCACCGCGGCCGGAGTCATCGGCATGGTCCTGGTAGCCATGTCACAGCCGTTTCTTGTGTCCACGCACATCGTGCGGCCAGATGTCGTGGTTGCGGCTCTCGTAGTCCTGGCTCTCTACCTGGCGGAATCCGGCGTTCACCGAGATGCCTGGCCGCTCCACGTGGGTGCCGGCCTCCTTCTTGGGCTTTCTTTCGACGTGCATCCAAACACCATCGCGTTCATGCCGATGGTGGGGCTGGTCTACTTGATTCAGTACGGACGTCAGGTCATCAACGCCAGATCCGCATGGCTGTTTCTCGGAGGCATCGGCATCGGCACGCTGATCTATGTCGCCTATCGCATTCTGCCCAATCCTCAGCATTACTTTGATGCCTTCAGCTACTGGGTTGGGGTGGACAAGCGCCCACCCTCGCTGCGCATGCCAGGATTGCCGATGCTGCAGGCTGAGCTGAGCCGATTCAGCAGCTACTTTGACGGACGCTCAATTGAGATCGGAGTAGTGGCTGTTGGCCTTGTTGGCGCGCTCGTTCGCCTCGGATTGCGCAAGCGCCCCGATCCGTTGCTGCCCGGATTGCTCATAGCATTTGGCATCTTCACGGTCCTGGTAAGCAGCAAGTCCGAGTACTACATAATTCTGTTCTACCCGTTGCTTCTCCTACTCGTTGCCCGCGAGCTCGCCAGTATACCCTGGCCACGGCAATGGATTGGGATTGTGGGTGGCGCGGTGCTCATGGCGATCGCAGTCGTACCGATGGGTTTTGATGACAACGTCGGAGACATTCAGGAGAGCCAGGTTGATTTCCAGGATCGTGATTACTTCGCACTCATCGACGAGATTCGGCATGAGATCCCAAACGGAGCATCGATACTGGCGCCGCCGGTATACTGGCCGGGTCTCTGGGACCATCCCTTTACGGACGTCTTTGTCTGGGAGCGCGTGCGCGCGGAGCGCAACCTGAGCTTCGCTGAGTTTGCGCGCGCAATCAATCCTGACTTTGTCGTGCTCGATGTCAAAGCGCGGTATGAAGTATTCCGAAACTCGCCGCGCTTCATGGATGAGTACGCACAGCTTGTCAGCTCCATTCGTCATGTTGGATATGGACGCGTTGAAATCTGGAAACGGCGTGCTACGGCCTGAGTCGATGATCCGATGCAGGGTGTAACCACCGCGCGCCTGCCAGACGCAGGGACTGTCGACGTCTCGGCACTTCGCCCGCGAGTAGGAGTAGGGCGGTTTATCGTCATCTTCGGACTGGCGGTTGTTCTTTTCGCACTGGCCTACATTCCGAGGACCATGATTCTCGGTGCATACCTGACGACCGATGAAGGTAACTGGATGGGCCGCACCGCGCTCTTCACCCAGGGCCTCTTGAATGGCGATCCGTACGGTACATACCAGAGCGGACACCCCGGCGTGACTACCATGTGGACCGCGCTCGCGGGTATGGGCGTCGATCACGCGCTCGGCCTGGTTCAGTACGTTCGGCCTGATGGTCTCGAGAAGGCGCCGGACTATCTCGATACGTTGAGACAAGCACGAAAATGGTTCCCGGCCGTCACTTCACTTGCCGTGGCGCTGATCGGATTACTGGCGTGGCGCCTGGCCGGGCCGGCGATTGGAATCCTCAGTGCGGTGCTGGTGGGTCTCGAGCCGTTTTTTCTTGCCCATTCAGTCGTAGCCCACCTCGACGGGACGCTCACCTCGTACATGACGGTGAGCGCGCTGTGCGCGGTGATCTACTTCTGGGCTGGCGGCGGACGCGGTTACCTGGTGGGCTGTGCCGTTGCTACGGCGTTCGCATTTCTTACAAAAGCGCCGGCATCGTTCCTCGCGCTGTTCGTGCCGTTTCTGGCCGCGCTGTCGCTGATTCCTGCGCACCGGCGCACCGCACCCGCGTTGCGCGGAGTCGTTCTCTCCCTCGCGGCCTGGGGCGTCATGATTGGACTGATTACCATCGTGCTCTGGCCATCATTCCGAGTGGATCCGATCTGGACGCTGCGGTCGATGATCGACTACACCGAGGCGGTCGGTGGTGGGGAGCACGAGAACTTCTTCCTGGGGCAGCCGGTGTCGGACCCTGGGCCGCTCTATTACCTGGTCACGATCGGCTTTCGGCTCACGCCCGTTACGGTGATCGGCCTAGCGTTAGTTCCTGTGGGACTCTTCCTCGCCGGGGCGGATCGGCGCCGCTATCTGCCGTTTGTCGGCTTTCTGTGCGCCTTCATCTTGCTTTTCTGGGCGATGATGGCGCTGCCGCCGAAGAAGTTCGATCGATACATGCTGCCGGCATTTCCATCGCTGGAGATGCTCGCGGCGGTGGGCTACTGGCTGGTAGTTCGACGCTTCGCGGGTCGGTTTGTGAGCCCCGCGATCGCCGTGGCAACAGTCGCGCTTGGTGTTGCTCAATTTCTCCCGGCGGCGCAGGTTCATCCCTATTACCTTGCGTACTACAATCCGCTCTTCGGTGGTGGACCGGCGGCAGCGAAGGCATTCGTTGTGGGCTGGGGCGAGGGGCTGGACATCGTCGCGAATTACCTCAATAGTCGCCCGGAGGCAGAGCGGCTCACCGTCTCCGGCTTCTATCCGCGCGTCCTCATGGCGCAGTTCAAGGGTACGGTGCTGCCAGACAAGCAATACGATCCCGCGCAGGCCGACTATCTTGTGCTGTATGTGAACGCGGTGCAGCGTGACCTGGCCGATCGCCTCCGCACGGAAGCTCGAGGTCGACGATCGGAGCTTCGGGTACAGATCAACGGGATCGAATACGCGCGACTCGTGCGCGTACCGCCACCCGCTGGACGCAGTCCCGTGGGTACGGAGTTCGATGGGGCTCTTCGTTTAGAGCGTACGTACATGAAGTCTGAAGCTCGACGGTACCTGAAGTCGGACAATCTCCACGCTGGCGATACGCTCGAATTTACCCTGCGGTGGCGACTCTTGGAGCCGCTGACCACCGATCATCGTCTGACGCTGCAGATGATGGATCGCTCAGGTCGTGTGGTGAGCGAGGCCAGCGGTCAAATCGGCACGATTGGTGGTGCGACCAGTACCATCCTTCCAGGCCAGGAGACGCTGGGGATGTACAAGCTTGCGATCCCCGATGTAACGGGCGAGCATTCGATTGCGCTCGGCGTGGAAGATGCTGACGGTCACCGCAATGCGATCACGGCCTGGCCAGAGATGCTGAGCTCCGACGCTCGGCGTCTCGGGGACCGCGTCATCCTCGAGAATATCGACGTTCGTCCCGCCATCGATCCTGACGAAGAATAGCCCCGAGCCCGGAGATGTTCCGGGGGAACCATGGATCCGCCGTCAGTGCTGGAGATGGCGTTGCCGCGCACGCGAGGAGCCGATCCTATTCAAGCCACAGCCACGATCACAGCTAAGCCCGCAGTGAGCCACCGCGCGGCGCTCGTGTTGATGACCGTGCTGGTGTTTGCCATCGCGCTGGTTCCTCGAATGGCCGGCCGTGATACCTACGTCACATTAGACGAAGATAACTGGCTCAAACGGACGGCCGGTTTTACATACGCGCTATGGTCAGGGGAGCTGCGACGTACGTACCAGAATGGCCACCCGGGCGTCACCACGATGTGGGTTGGCATGCTGGGGCTAGGCCAGGAGCAGGCGCTCCAGTTCTCCACACGCATTCGCGGTCAGGGGCTCATTGGCAAGGTCCCTGGCTTTGAACAGGCGATTGTCGATGCACGCGGCGCTATGGCCGCTGCAACATCCTTGTTGATCGCGGCAATCTCGCTTCTCGTCGCGCGACTCTGGGGCACTGGAGTGGGCGCAACGGCGGGCTTATTACTAGCCCTGGACCCATTTTCAGTGGCGCTCGGGCAAATCTTGCACGTGGACGGTCTCCTTACCGGTTTTATGGTGACCTCGGCTCTTTGCCTGATCTGTTTCTGGTGGGAGCGGGGCTCGCGCTGGTTCCTTGTTGCCGCGGGGGTGACGGCTGGGCTAGCCATCCTCTCCAAAACGCCGGGCGTGTTCATGATTCCATTCGCTGGAGCGGTCGCTGCGCTCGCGTTCCTGACTGGGCGGGCGACGATTGGTCAGACCGTAATGGGCGTGCTCGCATTCGGCGCCCTATCAGTGGTGACCTACGTTGGGTTCTGGCCGGCACTCTGGCTGGCACCGGTGGAGATGATCGGCCGAGTAGTGGAGTTCCTGCGCGAAACTGGTGGGCAACCGCATGAGGGCGGTAGCTTCTTCATGCTCCGCAGGGTCGCTGACCCCGGCCCCCTTTTCTACCCGATTGCGCTGACATACCGGCTGGGCGTGGGTGTGTCCCTTGGACTCGTGGCCTTCCTGCTCATTGCGCGCTCTTTGAATCGCAAGTCGCTGATTGGGCTGGTGCTGCTCTACATCGTGGCGTTCGGGCTGATGATGACGATTGGCCCTAAGAAGTTTGATCGATATGTGTTGCCGCTGGTGCCGATGATCGCTATATTGGCGGCGCTGGGCACCTGGAAGGTAGGAGAATGGCTGGCGGCGCGGCTCAGGCTTGGCGCAGCCCTGGGAGGCACCGTTGCCGCGCTGGTAGTGGTCCTACTCCAGGCCCAGAATTTGGTTGGCGCCTATCCCTACTATCTGGCCTATTACAACCCGCTCCTTGGAGGGACGACTGGCGCCGCGGAGCGCGTGATGGTGGGCTACGGCGAGGGATTGGACCAGGTGGCAGACTGGCTGAATGCTCGGCCGAATGCAACCAGCCTATGGGTCGGCGCTCACTCGTTCGATATTCTTCAGCCGCAGATCGACGGGCAAGGCGAGTCGCTGCGTGATCGAGTCCCGAGTCAGGCCGACTACATCGTGCTCTACCGTTTTCAGCTCCAGGTAGGCCAGAGCCCCAGAGTGATCGACCAATACCTCGGACGTCGTGAGCCAGAGCTGGTTGTGCGACTCAATGGGTTGGACTACGCGTACGTGTATCCGGGACCGCACCTTACCGGCGGCGGTCAGTGACCACGCTTGCGCACGAGCCATCGATTCCCACGATGATCGTTCGCACTCGGACGCTGGTCATCGTCTTCATGGCGGTGTTCGTGCTTGCAGCGACACCCCGCCTGCTTGCGCGTGACCAGTTCATCACCTCCGACGAAGACCAGTGGATGTCTCGTAGCGGCGGTTTCGCGTACGCGCTGACAACGGGCGAGCTGCGCAGGACATACCAAAATGGGCATCCGGGCGTCACGACGATGTGGCTGGGCGTCTTGAGCATGAGCCCGGAACGAGCTTTTCAACTCGCTGACCGCGTCCACCGCCAACGGCTGGTGGCAGTAGTGCCCGGATTCTGGGATGCGCTGATCCAGGCGCGAGTGGGACCGGCGATCGTCACTGCACTTACCGTGGCAACCGTCGGACTGCTTGCAAGCCGAATTTGGGGTGGCGCTGTCGGATTTCTCGCCGGCGCACTGATCGCGTTGGATCCTTGGGCCATCGGGCTCCAGCAGCTCTTGCACACCGATGGTCTTCTGACGGGGTTCATGTGCGTCTCGGCACTGAGCTCGCTGGTGTTCTGGTGGCTGGGCGGCGGTCGACGATATGTGCTTCTGGGTGGAATCGCAGCCGGATTGGCGCTGCTCTCAAAGACGCCAGCACTCTTTCTGGGGCCATTCACGCTCGCTGTGGCTATGATCGCCTGGCGCAGCGGGCGAACGACGGGGCGTGAAGCTCTTGCGAGCCTTGCGCTGTTCGGGGCGTGCGCCGTTGTGACGTTCGTTGCTCTCTGGCCGGCAATCTGGCTGGCACCCGTTGAGATGCTCGGGCGAATGCTCGAATTTCTGCGGGACACCGGTGGGGAGGCGGACGAAGTCGGCTCGTTCTTCTTGGGACAAGCGCTGGGTGATCCCGGGCCTTTGTACTACCCGGTGGCGCTGGCTTTCCGACTGAGTCCCGGCATTCTGCTCGGTTTAATTGGCTTGATTGTTGGTTGGCGAACGGCCCGCGAGCGAAGTGCGTTGTACCTCGTGCTGCTGTTCATAATCGGGTTTGCGCTCATGATGATCGTAAGCCCGAAGAAGTTCGATAGATATCTACTGCCGATCGAGCCCATGCTCGCAATCCTGGCGGCGGCGGGGGCGGTCGGAGCAGCCCAAGTGCTGTTGAGGCGATCTGCCGACATGGGGGCGGTGATTGGGCTGGTAGCGCTCCAGTTGATCGCCATCGTCTCCGTCTTTCCATACTATCTTGCGTACTACAACCCACTGCTGGGCGGCGGGACTGCGGCTGCGCGCACGGTGATGGTTGGAAACGGCGAAGGCCTTGACCGGGCCGCTGACTGGCTTAACGCACAGCCGAACGCAGCGAACCTCTGGGTGGCTGGGCATTCGTTCGACATCATGCAGGGGATGTACGTTGGCTCAGGCGAGCCACTGCGCGACCGAGCGCCGAGTCAGGCGGACTACATTCTTGTCTACGGACGTCGCATCCAGATGCGGCACTGGGGAACCTCACTTGAGGCATATATCGCGCAGCGACAGCCCGTCCACACGGTGACGATCAACGGGATCGACTTCGTGCAAATCTACCCCGGACCGAAGCTCGAGGCGTCTCAGCGTGGCTCGTAGTCGCCGCCTGGGACCATGGGCGTCCCGCCTATTCCGGCCAGATCGCATCGCGCACCGATCGGGGCGGGCGGGACGCCCGCAGCCCCAGGGGCGGTCATGACTGAGATCGCGCAGATCGGTGGGCGGTCGATGAAAATCGCCGCTCTTGCTCTGGCACTTCTCGTCTTTGGCCTGGTGCTCACGATCCGGCTACCAGATTTAGATAAGTTCGCCACGATTGACGAATCCCGTTGGATTCAGCGCGGGGCCGACTTCTGGACCTTCATGAAGAAGGGCGACAACGCCGGGACCTTCCTCATTGGCCATCCTGGCGTCACTACGATGTGGCTGGTTGGTCTGGGAATGGGGCAGGACCGGGTGGACGCGATGGCCACAAGACCCGGTCTTGACGACGTGACTCGTCGAGCTGGCTATCTTGACGCGCTTGTCAGTGCACGGCGAGCGTTTGTCATTCTGGGCGCCATCGTTCTGGCAGTCATCACGATGCTCGTCTGGCGCCTGATTGGCCCTCAGGCCGGCGCGCTCACGGGAATACTCCTCGCTTTCGATCCGTTTCTGGCGGCGCATGGCCAGGTGGCACACTTGGACGCGACGCTGACCGGCTTCATGACTGTCGCCGCCTTGAGCGCCATGATATTCGGGCTTCGCGGTGGTGGGATCGGGTTCCTAGCGCTATCAGGCGTCGCCACTGGGATGGCGCTGTTGACCAAAGCGCCATCCATTTTTCTTCTGCCGGCGATTCCGCTGCTTGCTGGGCTCCCGCGGCTACGGGAAATGCGGACCTTCTCTCCTGAGAAGATTCGACCGCTTATCCTGGGACTGGTAGTCTGGGGGGTTGTGGTCCTGGCCGTGGTTGTTGTGCTCTGGCCGGCGTTCCGCGTGGATGCCGTCGGGGTTGTCCAGAAGCTGATTCAGTTCACATCTCGAGTCGGTGGCGGCGAGCACGACAACTTCTTCATGGGGCGTGCGACCGATGATCCTGGCTTGATGTACTACCCCACGATGCTGGTGTTTCGGCTAGGTCTAGGGACGCTTGCCGGAGTGGTGTTACTGGCGGTGATGCAGCGGAAGTCGGAATGGCGCGGTGTGATCGTCGCGTCCGCGCTATTCGTACTCGGCTTCGTCGTGATGATGAACCTTGGACCCAAGAAGTTCGATAGGTATCTTCTTCCGATCTTGCCCATGCTCGGTATATGGGCGGCGCTGGGCTGGTGGTCTCTGTCACGCCATGCGCGATTTGGAACAGGTGCTCGCGTTGGGCTAATCGGCGTGGCGATTGGATTGCAGCTTATCCCCACACTGCTCGTTCGTCCGTATTACCTCTCGTACTTCAATCCACTGATGGGCGGTGGTGCGGCGGCACAGACACAGGTCCTGGTGGGATGGGGGGAAAGCATCGCTCCCGTGGCCGCGTATCTCAACGACAAGCCAATCGTCATTGGGGCGCCCACTGTTGCGTCGTCATACCATCGAGTCCTTCAAGCGCACCTCGACGGCAGTGCTCTGCCGATTGAGCGTATCGGTTTTGCCGACTATCTCGTGCCCTACGTCAATACGCTTCAGCGAGGCCTGGAGAATGACATTCTGGGAGAGTACCTGCAGTCACAAACGCCCGAGCTTTCTGTCTGGCACAACGGAATCGAGTACGCTCGCGTGTACCGCGGGCCGCACTATCCGGCGACGGTGCCCCTTGGCGCTCAACTAGGGGGAGCGACGCTGGTGGAAGCGGTGATTGCCCGGGATCGTTCGTAACGCGGCAGACGGAGAGCATCGATACGCTGCTGCGCTGGCGCGGCGCGGCAGGCTCAGGACTGGTCACCGTGCGTCTCCTGGGACAGGACGGTCGAGCGATCGTTACTGAGAATCGCCGCATCGGCGAAGAAGGCCAGGGCGGTAATCGCGGCGGCGCTGACAATCAAGTTGCTGACTTACATACGCTGGTGGTTCCACGCAATGCATCGCCAGGCATATATCGATTGGTGCGTCTATGAAGGCGGAGAGGCGCAGATCGCCGAGATGCGGGTGGAGTCTTCGCCGGCCGGTAACTTTGGTGGTGGTCTTGCTTTACGCTCACCCCAACCGCTCCCAATGGGAGAGGGAGTGCGGCTGGGGGCGGTGAACGCTCGGTATCTCCCCGGGTGGCTTCCTCTGCCCAAAGGGAGAGGGAGCTGGGTGAGGGTGGAGCAGACTTCCCATGCCAGCCCAGGTAGTCTCCACAAATCGGAGCATGCAGGCACCCGCGCATCATCGTCCTCACTCGACGGTATCTTCGTCATAGCCCTCGTTGTCCGCTTCTGGTCGCTCGATTGGCAGCTTCCGTTCGCCTTACACCCCGACGAAGGTCACTACGTCTGGAAGGCTGAGGAGATGTTTCGCAACAGCGATCTGAATCCTAGGTATTTCCGCAATCCGTCGCTGTTCACGTACACGATCCTGGGCGAGCTCAAGCTTGGCGAGCTCTTAGGCGCGCTCCAGCCGCGGGCGGAAGCGGGGGAGGGGCTTTTTCAAGCGCCGTCCGTTTACATGTACCTTGGACGCGCGACGAGCGCGTTGCTCGGAGCATTCAGCGTCGTGGTGGTGTATGCGCTCGGCCATGCATTTGCTGGTCCTGCGGTCGGGCTTCTCGGCTCACTGTTCCTGGCACTGAATTTCTTGCACGTTCGAGATTCTCATTACGCAACGAACGACGTTCCGGCCGTCGCCGTGGCGCTTCTGTCGGTCTGGCTCAGTGTCCGCGCATTCAAGCATCCGACGATTGGGCGGTTCGTATCGGGCGGGCTGGTCGGGGGGCTCGCCACCTCCGCGAAATACAGTATGGGACTGTGCTTGCTGCCACTCGCCCTGGCATGGCTGCTTACGCGCGATGGTGCGTGGACGATTGCGCCGGCGAGGACTCGGCCTCGTGATGGCAGGCCTCGCGTCGGCAGTCGGTTATCTCGCGGGGACTCCATACACCTTGCTGACCTGGGACAAATTTCGGACCGATTTCCTAGTGCAGCTGCGCCTCGGAGGTGAAGGTTGGGAAGGCCAGTCCTTCGCGTCTGTGCCTCAGCTCTACGTCGAGACGCTGATGACCGGGATCGGCTGGCCGCTCGTGGCCCTGGCGGCGCTTGGAGCTGTCCTGGCGCTCAAACGCGACTGGCGAATCGCCTTAGTGCTGCTCGCTTTCCCCGTCGGCTACGGGCTCTTCATGGCTCGTCAGCAGCTTTTCTTTGCCCGATTCGCATTGCCGCTTGCGCCGTTTTTCGCGGTGTTCGGCGCGTATGCCATCGTGCAAGCGGCCAAGCTCGTGGGGAACCCGAGGACTCAGGTCGTGCTCGCGACCGCGCTAGCGGTGATTGCGCTCGGCTTCCTTCAGTGATTTCGGTCGCCGCGCACAACGTTTTGATCAGCCGCCCGGACACCCGCGTCGAGGCGTTTGACTGGATGCGGGCAACACTCCCGCCAAAAACCAAAATCGCCATCGAGGATTACACCATCCGAGACCGGCGCCGAGAGCGTATCTGGATGACGGCCGCTTCTTTGACACGGATCTGATCAATGTCAACGACATCCGTGATCCAGTGAGCGTCCTCCGCGGCTCCTTCGCCTACGTCGTCACGTCGAGCTTCAACTCCGATCGCTTCACGTCTGACCTTGATCGTTTTCCGCGGCAGAATGCGTTTTATCAGGCGCTGGATCGCGAGGCGCGGCTCGTTGCTGAGTTCAAGCCCGGCAAGGGTGACCTTGCTCTGCCATTTGATATCGAGGATCTGTACACGCCGTTCTGGCGGCTGGACCGATACGAGCGGATGGGACCGACGGTGCGGATCTATCAAGCAGGCGGATAGTCCCGCGCGAAGCGCTCTGCAGTGCGTGCCCGGAGCGCCGCTTTCAGGTCTCTCGGTCTCAATACGGGATATCTGAGACGGAGCGGTGCTCCGGGCACGCACTGCAGAGCGCTTCGCGTCGAGGGCTAGTCCAGGTAGCCGAGCTGTTCCAGGCGGCCGCGCATCACGGCTTCTTCTTCGGCGCTCATGCGCTCTGTTCCCGTTGGAGCGTTCTCGGATGAGAGCCGCTCCAGGTCAGACCGCAGTTTGAAGGCAAGGCCAGGGTTCGACCCGGCGAGATTTCGCAGCTCCCCGGGGTCGGCCTGAAGATCGTAAAGCTCGGGATCGACCTCAGGGTTCTCAGGGGCATAGATGTACTTGTGCTGTCCCGTACGGAGAGACAGAAGACGATTCACTGGGTCGTGCAGCATGGTCTGAAAGTGACTCTGAGACGGCAGGTCTATCGGCGGTGTCATCGCCGTGCATCATTGGCAAGAGCGACTTCTGGAACCCCGGAGGAGCGGACGTAGCTCCTGCGATATTTAGAAGCGTGGGTGCGATGTCGATGTGGCGTACCTGCTGTGTGACAGTACGTCCCTCGGGCACCACTCCGGGCAGGGTGATGATGAGCGGTACACGAATCAAATAATCGTAAAGACAGAGGTTGGCATGCCCGGCAAGCTCTCGGCGCTCTCCCTCGGACAGCACAACTTTTTTCCCGACCGAGAGAATCTTCTTCTTCATCTGCGGCGGGAGGTTTCGCGTGACACGGTAGCCGAGCGAGATAGCCGACTGCACCCATGGACGCGGGTCGTCGATCGCTCCCGCAATCCCCTCACCATGATCCCCGGTAACGACGATCGCGGTATTGTCGAAATCTACCGCGTTGACGATGCGGCCAACCTGGTAGTCGGTATAAGCGACGGATCGCTGATAGAGGCTGTCGCCGTACCGCCCGCTGTTGAACCGACCCTTAGTGCGCCTTGGCCAGTGCAGCTCCCAGACGTGGAGGAACATGAACCACGGCTCTGGCAGCCGCCGCGCGCTCAGGTCACGCAGCACCGTGTCGCCCCATGATGAGTCCATGTAGTAATACCGCTCGCGGCGCTCATATTGATCGAAGCCGCGACTGATACCGGTCTCGCGGAAGAGCGGTCCGGTGACCCGGCCGATCGTGTTGTAGCCCTGTTCCTTCAGCAGCTCAGCGAGTGTGGGAATCTCGCCACGTAGTTTGAATCCCAGCAGCGAGCGAATACCGTGCGCGGTGGATGGAACGCCCGTAAGCATCGAAGCGACGGACGGCGTGGTGGTGGTGGCTCCGGAGATCGTCTGGCTGAACGTTGATCCGCGAGCTTGCAGCTCCTGGAAGTTAGGAATCTGGGGAAAGCGCTCGCGGTCCGTCAGGACGTCGGCGCGCATACAATCCACCATTAGGAACAGGATGTTCGGCTTGCGGTCCGTTCCGTTTCGATTTACGACCAACCCCGCTCCTCGCTCAGACATACGTCTCTGACCTGTTGCATGATGAATCTCATGTCCGTCCGACTAGCGTGCCCTCTACTCAGATATGAGCGCTAGGTTCGGGCTGCTCCCGGACGAGGGATGTTGCGTCCAATGGCTGCTCTGGAAATGACCGACGCCGACAATGTCGGTTCAGATGGCATGCGGGGCGCGTATCGTATCTCAGCATGCGGACGAATGCTGGACGATATGAGCCACAGACGCCGAAGCCTAACAGATTCTGGGGCATGACGGGCAAGCTGCTAGACCAACCGTCGCCGTTTCTTCCAGAAGCTCCACAGCAGCGCGATGGGACCCGCAATCCCGCCCGCCGCGACGATCGCCAGCAGCGGGTCTACCGGATAGCGGTACCGATACACCGGTCCGTCCAGCGCCGCACTGGCGAGGATCATGGCTGCGGCGACGATTAGCGGCAGCAGTGCGAGGCGCCAGCGGGGCACGATTAGGGCAAGCAGGGCTCCGAGTCCGAGCGCGTAGGTGATCCAACGTCGGTAACGGAAAGGCTGCGCAAAACTCGCCGCCGCGTCGACTTGACGGTAGGCGAGACCTTCGGCCGGGAGCTCACCGTCCACCAATGGCGCGATCCGCGGGTCCCACTTATTGTCCCAGTTGCGCGTGGTGCGTTGGCGCCAATGACCCAGGAGCCGCTCGATCTTGCCTTCATAGAGGTCCCAGGCAAAGCTCCACGTCGATTGGACGTAGTGGGTGCGCTGCTCCCAGATTGATTGCAGGGCCAGGGAGCGGAGAAGTGAGCTCGTCTGTGATTGGCTCAAACCGACCTCGTCTCGAATCCGAGCAGTCACACGACCGCCGGACGGCTCACCTGTGGCCGCTTCATCGGCGATGATTTGTCGGGCGGCGTTGCGCGTAGGGTCAGGGTCTGGATTGGCAGGATCGTAGTAGACGAAGCCCTCATCGTGCCGGACGGTGCGGCCGATCAATGCCTGACCCAGCGCCCCATCGGCGGCGAAGCTTTGATGCGTGATCAAGTTTCGCAGCATCCATGGGGCCATGATGAGCGCGATTCCCAATAGCACGACGCCCGAGCGGACGATCCCTTCCCGAAGATTTCGACCGCTGCTGGCCAGTACGAATACCAGGGCGATGGGGATAGCCAGCTGGCCGATTGGACGACAGAGAGCGGCCAGGGCTAGAAGAATGCCACCGACGAAGAGCCAGCCGCGAATGCCCCGCGCGAGCCCGAGGACCACCGCGCCCAATGAGGCCGTCAACAGAAATGTGAATATTGCCTCGCTGAGCAGGTAGTGCTCGTAGATCAGAAGCGGCCCCGAGATTGCTGCGGCTAACCCTGCGAGTAGACCGGCCAGAGAGCCAAAGATCGTTCGGGCGAACGCAAATGCCGTTAGCGCCGTGAGCACGCCGACGACGTGCTGAGCCGTTGCCAGGCGCTCGATGTTGTCACCAACACTGCTGAGTACGCCTGAGATGAACACGGAATACACAGGCGTTCTGCGCAGCTCTGGATTGAACCCCTGGCCGTGCGCTAGCTCCCAGCCGGGCAGGAGATAGCTCTCACTGTCCGGTGTCACGAACATCGGTGCTCCCGTGGATATGAACGGCCAGCGAATGGCGACGGCCGCTATAACGACCGTCAGGGCAAAGACTATGTCAAGCGCGACAGTCCTTGAGCGGGCAATCGAATGGGTTGATGCCCGGCTCACTCGCAGGTTGTCTGCCGCCGCGACGGTGGTCGTCATAACGACGAGGTGGCTCCAGGATGGGCTCCCTCGCCCTGTGGGAGAAGGTTGGAGTGAGGGGCTCGCGATAGGAGATACCGCACTACCCTCACCCCACCCCTCTCCCACGGGGCGAGGGAGTCCATCCTAGGGCGCTCGGGAAGGGTAGTGACGGCTCGGCTGATCATCGCGGCGCTTCCGCGGGGCTCGGTTGGGGCTGAAGTGATGGACGCGAGCGTGCGGGAGGGCTCAGCAATCTTCGCACAGCGCAGAGAACCGTCGCGATGCCGGTGACGCCAAGGACAATCATCAGGGGGTCCAGGGGATAGCGATAACGTGCCACGTTCCCTACCAGCGCGGCGCTCAAGGCGAGCAACGCCAGAACGGACCCACCCAGGAGGAATGCCGCGCCGCGTTGACCATTCCAGGCCATGACGGCCATGCCAAGAATAGCGACCAGCGGAACAGCCGCGCCGAGTCGACCGAGCTGAATGCTCGTGAGCCACTCGGCCGTGTTGGCCTCGCGATCGTAGGTCGTGTTTTCTTGTACGAGAAGCGGGCGGGTTGGCTCGTCCTCCCAGCGTTGGCGCGCGACGTCGTTCGTGTTGCGCTCATCGCGCAGGCGCTCGGGAATGGGCTGGGCAAGGCGAACGAATCGCTGGATCGTTCCCTGGACGTAGTAGCTGAATTGATCACGAATCGCTTCGAGCGCCAGGTCGCGCATAAGAGCGTCCGCGTCTGATGCTGAGAGGCCGGTCTCTTTACGAATGCGTGTGTGCACCGCCCGGCCAGACGAGCCTCGATCTACAGCATCTTGAAGGATTTTGCGGACGTGCTGGCGTTGCTCGGTCTCGATACTGTGGTGCGCAGGATCCCAGTACGTGAAGCCACCGCGGTCATGACGCGCAGTGCGGCCAATCAAAGTCTGCCCCAGGCCACCCACGGCCGCGTCGTCCGTGCGTCCGGGGCGCACTGTCCAGGCGCCGAAGACCAACACTACGATAGCGATGCTGATTGCCCCAGCAATGATGGCCCGCCGTTGGAGTCCGAGTTGGACGACCGGGGCGAGGGCCACGATCGGCACCAGTGCCAGGGCGACTGGGCGAACGAGGATGGCGATACTAAGTACAAGCCCCGCCAGTGCGCCGGCAAGATAGCTGCCAGTGAGCGCTGCCCAGACGCCGAACGCTATTGCCGCCGTCAACACCGGAATGAACAGCGCCTCGGTCATCAGCGCGTGCTCGGTCATCAGTTGGGTGCCAAGGACGCCAACCAGGAGACCAGAGACCAGCCCTACCATCGTGCCACCGAGACCACGGCCAAGCCAGAAGGCGGCTGCTACTGTCACCAGACCGAGCAGGTGCTGCAGGACGGCCAGACTCTGGAGATCGTCGCCCTGGATGATGAGTGATAGTGCGACGAACGCCGGATAGGCTGGTGTTCTCTTGATCGAAAGCTCGAGATCCTGGCCATGGGCCAGGGCGTAAGCGGGCATCAAATAGCCCTCGGAATCCCCGGTGACGAATAACGGAGCTCGGAACACAAACGCGATGCGAATGATCACCGCCACGATCATCACCAGCGTGAACACCAGGGTTGGCGGGGGACCCCGCATGCGATCCGTCAAGGTTCGATATTCACTCATCGAGTCGGCGCAACATCCGGTTGGCGTGTGGGTGTGGGGCGGATGCCACTGGCGCTCCGCACGAAAGCCATGGCAAAAGCTGCACTGGTGGCGATCCCTCCAGCGACCATGACATTGATGAGCGGATCCACCGTATAGCGATAGCGCTCTTGCGGGCCATCCAGCGCTGCGCTAAGGACGATATGGACCACGGCCGCGGACGCGACGACCAGGCCCGCTCGCCAGGAGCTCATCAGGGCCGAGCCGACGATGCCAATGATGAACAGTCCCGTCAGCCAGAAGATGTATCGAGCCGGCTGGAATAGATTGAGTAGTCGCTGGGCGTCCCGCTGCGCCATTTCCTGGCTGGGAGAAGGTTTCCCTGGCAACAAGTGCGCGGTCCGCGCTTCCCAGGTGACGTCCTTGACCTCATCCGCATGGTTGCCCACCCGCTCGTCTTGACCCTGGAAGATATCCCAGGCGAATGTGAGCGACCCGATGAGAAAATGATCCGGGTGCCGCACGATCGCTTCTGTCGCGACATCTCGCATGACGGCATTGACTTCGACCGGGCCAAGGTTCAACTCCTGGCGGAGTCGCCCGGCGATGGTGCCGTCGGACTGACGCCGATTTGCGCCTTCTTGAACGATTTTGCGGGCCGCCACCGTCTGGGCGTCACCGACATCTCCCCAGCCCGGTTCGTAGAAGACAAATCCGCGGTCGTAGTAGGCAGTTCGAGCGATGAGCGTGCGCCCAAACGTAGTTGTTCCACCGAGATCGTTGACCAATCGATTCCGAACCGCCCAGGGTGTGAGCGCGATAGTCAGCCCAAGACCGCAGATGACCGTGGCGACGATCGCTTCGCGCCAACGTGGCCATCGAGACGCGGCAATTCCAAGTAAGAACACCGGCGCCAGCACCTGACCTACAGGTCGCACCATCGAAGCTAGTCCGAGGCTTACGCCCGCGATGAACGCCTGATAGCGCCGATTCGAGCGCATGGCCAGGACGAGTAGAACCATGGCCGCGGTGATCGCGAACATGAATAGCGACTCGGTGAGCACGTAGTGCTCGTACACGATCAGCGGCGCTGAGAGGGCCACCAGGAGCCCCGCAGCGATTCCCGCAAGCCGCCCGAAGATGATGCGAGCCAGGATGTAGGCGAGAGCCGCCGTGCCCACACCGAGCAGATGCTGAACCAGAACGACGGTTGAAAGCTCGGAGCCGAACAATGATTGAACAAACGCCAGGAACAACGGGTAGCCGGGCGTTCTCCGCAGGCCCAGCACCAGCCCCCCGCCATGTACCAGGTCCCACGCCGGAAGGAAATAGCTCTGGCTATCCTTAGAGATGAACGGGGGAACGAGGCTGGTGAAGGTGATGCGTTGATACAGCGCTATGAGCATCACGCCAGCGAGTAGGAGCCAGTCGGCGTAGCGGATGAATGTCCCTGGGACCGCGGGCGTCTCGCCTGACCCGGACGGTGATCCTTGAGCCGTGATCGGGACGGGCGAGACGCCCGCGGTTCCAGGACTATCCTGCTGCACGACTCTCTGCCTGACTAACGCGGCGCTGTCCAGTCACACGGCTCGCCGCCGTCGCCAGCGATGGCAGCAATGTTGCGATTGAGACGGCGATAAGTGGATCCACCGGATATCGATAGCGCGGCACCGGACCATCCAGGGCCGCGGCAAGCGAAACGAGCGTGAGCGTTACGGCGGCAGGTAGCAGAATGATTCGTCGGCTCGGGTCGCGAAGTCCCACGATGACGCCGAACAGCGCCAATATCGGCAGAAGCTCGCGCAATCTGGCCGGCTGCACAATGCTGGTAAGAGTCTCGGCCACGGGATAGCCGAGCTGCTGTGCAGGGGTGACCGTGGTGATGAGCGGTTCCAGGCGCGTTTCCCATTGCTCGTCCCAGTCCTTGTCGGCTCGCTGTCGCCAGTGGCCCGCCAGCCTTTCGTCTCGCCCGACGAAGATCTGTCCAATCATCTGCGTCGTCCCCGAGAGGTAGTAGCTGGGCTGGTCGAGAATCGCCTCAACGGCGATCTCGCGCATCACGCTGTCTGCCTGGCCGGGGGTCACGTGGAGCTCTTCGATGATCGAGTCAGTCACGGGACGGACTGATCGACCCTTCCTGACGTTGTTGCGCTTGCGATAGACGATCTGGCGAGCAGCAGGCTTGACCTCGGTCGGTGACTCGCCGGGGCGGACGATGTGCTCGCTATCGAAGAAGCCCTCGTCGTATTTCACCGTACGGGCTATCAAGCTTCGGCCCAGGCCCCCAGCCGACGACACCGTCCCGTGGCTTCCCATATTCCGCAATGCCCAGGGAGCGAGAATCACCAGCATCGCAACGGCGGTGACAGCACCGGCCATCAATGACCGACGGTTCAGTCCCATAAGCGCCAGCACGATTAATGGAACCAGCCCGATGAGCACCTGTGCAACCGGTCTGCACAGGGCGTCAATGCCCAGAAGCACGCCACTCACGGCAAACCAGCGCAGGTCGTTCTTCTGAATGGCCAGTACCAGTGTGAGGATGGTCGCAGTGAGCAGCGCCCCAAAAAGCGTCTCACTCATCACATAGCGCTCATAGATAAGGATAGGTCCGGACACAGCGATGAGCCCCGCCGCGAAGACGCTTGGCAAGACTCCGAGCCAACGTCTTGCGAGAAGGTACGTAAGAAGCACGGTCACCACACCGAGTAGATGCTGGACGGCCGCGAGCGTCTCAAGCTGAGTCCCCGCCAGACTAAACGAGCCAGCAATGAACAAGGGGTAGATCGGAGCCCGGCGAAGCTCTGGAGCAAAAGCTTCCCCATGGAGCAGGTCCCAGGCCGGCAGTAAGTAACTCTGGCTATCCCCTTCGAGGAAGACTGGTGCGCGAAAGTGAAACGCCCCTCGGATCAACAACGCGACAGTAAGAATGACGACAACGGCAATCAGATCGGCTCTGGCGATTCCGCCGAAGATTCGGGGAGCTGGACGTGTCGGAGTTGATGTGCTCATGTAGCCTGGGTCAGCTTCCCTCGGCGATCGGCCGAGCTGCTGGGGCGGGCGAGCTTCCACGGGGAAACGCGAACTGTTTCCGTCGTACCACGCCAAAGAGGACGACCATAGCGCCAACACTTCCGAGCGCCAGCAGCGTGATGAGCGGATCGACCGGGTAACGGTAGCGTGGTACGGGGCCATCAAGCGTTGCCGGCGCGGCGATGAGGAGCAATGACACGACGGCGGGTAATACGCCAGCTATTCCGATTCGGTGGGCGGCGAAGGCTGCGCCAATGGCGGCCAGTATTGGAAGCAGTACGCCCAGTCGTGAAGGCTGAACGAGGTCCACGAGTGCCTCGGAGACGGGGAACTGTGCCTCCTGGAGTGGGCTCGCCTTTCCCAGCAGATGCGCGACTCGATCCTCCCACTCATCGCGCGTCAGGCGGGCGTTCTGTGTTTTCCAGTCAGTGCGCAGCCGCTCTACGTCGCCCACCAGGAGGTCCCAGGTGAACTCGGCCGACATCTCGTACGAAGTACAGCGGCTTCTCCAGAATGACGCTGGTGGTCAGATCGCGCAGGAGTCGATCGACTTCAGGCTCGCTCAGTCGCAATCGCTCACCAAGCCGATCGTATATCTCGCCATCAGAAAGCCGTTGGTTGATCGCGGATTGGATGATCTGGCGAGCTTGCGCTTCGCGTCGATCGGTGTACTGGTCTGCCTTCGACTGATTAAAGAACGTGAACCCGCGATCGTGCTTCGCCGTGCGCGCCAGGAGTGACTTGGGCAAGGTCGTGGACATGCTGGCCTGTCCCTGGACTACGGCATTGCGGCCCATCCAGGGCAGCACGATGAGCGCCGCGCCGGCAGCCAGCACGCCAATCGTCGCGGCCCGCCGCGGCCACGATGCCCGCCCCGTGAGGAGCATGAGTCCGGCGATGGGACCCAGTACAAGGCCGACTGGTCGAATCAGCGCTGCAACCCCGATACACAAGCCGAGTACCAGCACGAGCTTTATAGACATCCGCTCGCGCGCCAGAAGCATGAGCCACGTTGAAAGCAGGACGAATACGGTGAAGAGCGTCTCCGGCATGATGTAATGCTCGGCGACCAGGAGCGTGCCCTCGAGTGCAACGATCAACGCCGCGACGAATGCGATGGGCGGCCCGAAGAGTTTGCGGGCGATGAGATAAGTAAGCCCCGCGACAATCAATCCCAGGAGATGCTGCACGAGCGCAATGACGTAAAGATCCTCTCCGCCAAGCTCAATCACACCGGCAAGAAAGAATGGGTAACCGGGAGTTCGTCGTGGGGAGATGTCAAAGCCGAGGCCGTTGGCCAGGTCCCAGGCGGGCAGGTGATACCCGCCGCTGTCTCGCAGGAGGAATACGGGAACGCGTGTGAGAAACGCCAGCCGCAAGAGCAGTCCGATCCCCACGATGAGCGCTAGATGGACCGACGTGCTGGTCAGGAGCGTTTGCCAGATTCGGCTATCTCGTCGGGCCGCCATCTCAGGACACAACTCCATCCCGCAGATCGGGCGTTAGCCCTTTGGAGTGCGGCGGTCTTCGCCGCCTTCTCGCGAGGCTGGAAGCCGTCCTCCGCGTCGCTCCGCTCGATGGGAAAGCGGCGAGGACCGCCGCACTCCAAAGATCCATGGCTACCGCGCGCCTTCCGTAAGCGGTGCCCTCTGCGTCTCCACGGGCTCGGCGCGGCCGCGCCGCAAGAGGCCGAACGCAAGCTGTCCTAGCCAGACATAACCGCCAACAGCAACGATCGCATAAAGCGGCTCCACGGGCCAGCGGTATCGCGGAAGGGGTGCCACGAGTGCCACGGCCGCGCCAACAGCAGCAAGCACACAGAGAAGTGGCAATGCGCCACCCCGCATGCTGGGGCGCGCAATGACGGCTACTGCACCTAGAAGAAATCCCACGAGGAGGATCCATCCGAATCGCGCGGGCTGATAGAAGCTCACAATAGCTTCCGCCGAACGCTGTTCCAGATCTTGAACCGAGCTAGGCGGGCCCATGAGATGCCGAATTTCGGGCAGTGCTTCCCACTCCTCACGGTTGCGCGCCTCGCGGCGAGTGGCCCAGGCATCGCGCGGGCGCTCCGGAACTCCGAGCATGAGCTTTCCGAAGCTCGTCAACGTGCTCTGTACATAGTAACCGGGCTGCCGAGTCAGAGCCGCAACGGCCTCCCGCTGCATCAAACGGCTCGCCTCGGCTTCGGACACGTTCAGATCTTGCTGGACGCGACGACGAACCGGGGTGAGAAACGTCGCACGTCCCACCCAATCTTGCATGATTTTGCGAGTCCGCTCTTGAGCGGAATCTGGCTCGAGTACCCATGAGGGATCGTAGAACGTGAAGCCACTATCGTGACGAAGCGTTCTGCCAACGAGCGTCTGCCCGGCTGACCCGTCTGTGCTAAAGCTGCCGTGTTCCAGGTAGTTACGCGTCATCCACGGCAAGGCCACGATTGCCAGGCCAACGATTGTCGTAACACTCATTCGGATGGTGTCACCAAGGGAGCGCGTGGCTAACGCCAACGCGAACGGCAGCGCCGCAATCCAGGTCAACCCCACGGGTCGAGCCATGGCCGCCAGGCCGAGAATGAGCCCCGCTATAAGTGTCAGCAGCACGGAGCGGCGACGGACCGCCACTAGCAAGACGGCGAGATGACCCAAAAGAAGCGGCGTGAAGAGCACTTCGGCCATGATCGTGTGCTCGCCTATGATCGCTGTCCCCGAGAGCGCCGTGAGCACTCCCGCGATTAAGCCGACGGTGCGATCGAACGCGTACCGACCCACCAGGTAGGTCAGCGCGCACGTGGCAACGCCCAGTAGATGCTGCACAGTGACGATGCCCTGAAGATCCTCGCCAACGAGCAGAATTGCTCCGGTCAAGAACAGCGGGTAGAGCGGCGTCCGCCGCAGCTCTAAATCGAAGCCTGTTCCAAAGGCGAGCTGAAAGCCAGGTAAAAAGTAGTTCTCGCTGTCTCCAATCAAGAACGCTGGAGCGCGCCCGGTGAAGGCCAGACGAATGGCCAGGCTGATCAAAACGATAAGCCCGATATTGGCGAGATCGGTGTGCTTACGAACCCAGGCTCGTACTGCACTCATTGATGATTACTTACCGTAAGGGGTGTCATGGCGACTCACTGAGGTCCGATGGGCGGATTCTGACACTGCATCCCTGAATGGATTGACCGCGGTTCTCGACAAATCGTCGAGACGCACGCAGGCCATCCCAACGCTGTGTATCGACAAAGCCTTGTGGCGAGGCGTCCAGATTCCCGCGCTGTACAATCGGGCGTATCCGCTTATCGGTACCGATTAAGCGATTGCGTTGATTCTAAACTCGATCTCGTTCTCACGTCCCATCGATTGATAGAAGGCAGGGTGCCGTACATGAATCTTCCTATAGACCTCCGGTCCGATACGGTGACGTTGCCAACCGATGCGATGCGCGATGCAATGCGAGACGCGCCGGTGGGTGACGACGTATTTGCAGAAGACCCTACTGTGAACCGCCTCCAGGAGCTTGCCGCGGAAATGACCGGCAAGGAAGCCGCGCTTTTCGTGAGTAGCGGCACTCAAGGAAATCTCGTGTCGCTCATGAGCCATTGCCAGCGCGGCGACGAGGTCATCATGGAAGGCCAGTCGCATGTTTATTGGAGCGAGCAGGGCGGGATGGCTTCATTGCCGGGCTCCTGCCGCGGCTGGTAGAGAGCGAGCGAGGCTGTCCGACCCCGGAGGCACTTCAGGCGGCAATCCGGTCAGATGATCAGCACAATCCGCGCAGCGGTCTCATCTGCATAGAGAACACGCACAATCGGCACGGTGGAACGGTGATTCGACCCGAGCAGATGGCCGCTGTCAAGGATGTCGCGAATGCCAACGGTATGCCGGTTCACCTGGATGGCGCACGCGTCTTCAATGCCGCCGTAGCGCTGGGCGTGGACGTGCGTGAGATCACCCAGCACGTTGACTCGCTCACGTTCTGTCTTTCCAAGGGGCTGTCTGCACCGGTTGGATCCATGGTCTGCGGATCGCGAGAGTTCATTGCAAAGGCGCATCGAGCACGTAAGGTGCTCGGTAGTGGAATGCGCCAGGCAGGGATCATTGCCGCGGCGGGCATCGTTGCACTGGAATCAATGGTGGATCGACTTGCCGACGACCACGCAAACGCGAGTCGCCTGGCCCTGGGTCTCCATGAGATTCCCGGCGTGAAGATTGATCTCGAACGCGTCCAGACCAACATGGTCTATGTCGATTTTGAAGGCACCGGAGTCGCCGGAGGAGGCGCTCGAATCGGAGCTGCGTCAGCGCGGCATACTCTCGCGCCCGGCGTATGACCGAGTTCGGCTCGTGTTGCACCACGGTATAGAGTCCGCCGACGTTGATTTCGTTACCGACTCGATACGAGACGTCATTCGCTCCCACAATGGGGCAGCTATTCCAACCACGGCTTGACTCATATTGATCCATCTGGCAGAATCCCGCGATTGCTGATGAGTGCGTGACCGAGCACGCCTCCGCCACCAACCGCGGTGATGTCCGCCAGCACGTGCGTCGATGTCGCGCAGCCGCTCACGGGTTCATATCCGTACTCTGGTCCTGTAGTGATCTGGCCAATCAGCAGTGGCACCAACTACTTAAGAGAAATTGATTCGCCCACCCAGCCTGGTTATGGGGTCTCGGTGAGCGGAGGACAAACAGCATGATGTTGCAGCAAGAGTCGCAAAAGGATGCGCTCGAGCGAAAGATCGCCGCTCGTCAGGCTCGAGTCGGCATCATGGGCCTCGGCTACGCCGGCCTTCCGATGGCGGTCGAGATCGCCAATGCAGGCTTCCACGTGACGGGATTCGACGTCAGTGTGGATCGCGTCTCTGCAATTCAGCAGGGGGAGAGTCCGGTTTCCGACGTTCCTTCCGAGACGATCACGTGGCTTGTCGATGAAGATATGCTGTCGGCTACCACTGACTTCGACGCGTTGAAAGATGTCGATTGCGTCGTAATCTGCGTCCCGACGCCGCTTCAAAACGGGCGTGACCCGGACCTGGGCTACGTCCGCCAGGCTGCTGCTGACATCCGCGATCGCCTTCATCCGGGCATGCTGATCGCGCTCCAGAGCACCTGTTCGCCAGGGACAACCCGAAATGTCATACTGCCGATTCTCTCGGAAAGCGGACTCGACGTGGGTCGAGAGTTCTTCGTGGTATTTGCTCCGGAGCGCATCGATCCCGGCAATGTGAGATTCAACGTCAAAAACACGCCCAAGCTCATCGGCGGCATTACGCCTGATTGCACGGCGCTGGCCTCCAGACTGTATCGCTATATCGTGGACACCATCGAGCCGGTCTCGACCCCTGAGGTGGCCGAGCTGAGCAAGCTGGTTGAGAACACCTTCCGATTCATCAACATCAGCTTCGTCAACGAGCTGGCGCTGCTCTGTGACCGCATGGGCGTCAATGTCTGGGAAGTGGTAGACGCAGCCGCCACGAAACCATTTGCATTCATGAAGCACACGCCCGGTCCTGGCGTAGGTGGTCACTGCATTCCTATCGTTCCGTTCTATCTCCAGTCAGTGGCGCGTGAGTTTGGCCTGGACGATGGGCTCATCAGAGTGGCTGGTGACATTAATGACCGCATGCCCGCGTTCGTGGTGGAGAAACTTGAGCGGCTTCTTGGCGAGCGCGGTGGACATCTCGAGCAGGCGAGGATCCTCTGCCTCGGAGTAACCTACAAGGCCGACGTTGCTGATTTGCGAGAATCGGCCGCGTTGAACGTCATTGGCGAGCTTGCGGCACGTGCTGCTGACGTCGTGTATCACGATCCAATGATCGAGTCAGTAGCAGTTGCCGGCGCGAGGTACGAGTCGATCGATATTTCTCCGGAGATAGTGCGCTCGATGGATGCGGTGATTTTGCTTACCGCACACCGCGACGTCAATTACGACATGATTCTGGCAAATGCGCCGCTCGTGCTTGACACTCAGAACAAACTCAAGAACAAGGCTGCTGCCAACGTGGTACCGCTGTAACCTGCACAGACGAGCGAGCCACGGCGGCACCCTGCGACTGACAGCACGACCAATTGGTTCAGCGCACTCGCTTCCAGAAGGATTCGCAGACGTAGCGCCGATGAGATTTGCCATCAGGGACGACGACACTAGCTATTTCACTGGTCCCGATCAGCTCGAGCGGGTATACGGCGCCGTCTGGGACCAAGTTCCCGTTTCACTGGCGGTCGTACCGTTCCACGCAAGCACAAAGTCAGGATCAGTTCCGGAGGAGTTCTGGAGCGGGGGTCGCGAATACGCTACTGCCGACAATGACACATTGGTTCGTTATCTCCGGGATCAGATCCGCAAGAATCGAGTGTCCGTCCTACTCCATGGCTATAACCATAAAAACTACGACGACGGATTCGAATTCCAGGTCGGTGAGCATCTGTTCGATCGCATCGTGAAAGGCAAATTCGAGCTGGAGCGGCTTTTTGGTGTCACGGTGCAGACCTTTGTGCCGCCACACAACGCACTTTCACGTCGCGGCTTGGAGGCAGTGGATCGGAGTGGTCTCAACGTTCTGGGGTCGTTCCTATCGTTCTCGCCAAAGCAGCGGCCCTGGGACCGCACCACGCTGGGAAATTACCTCAAGGTCTGGCGCTATCGGCGCAGGACGGGACGTGGACGACACGATCGAATGGTCTACCCCACTCCGCTACGCTACGCGAACCATTCGGAGCTCGGATGTCACGGACTCATCCCGGGTACGTCGCTCGCTTCATTGACTCGCGGATTCGATGAAGCTCAGCAGGCGGGTGGTGATTTCTGCCTGGCCACGCACTACTGGGAGTTCGATAGCGCCATGACTGAGACGCTGCATGGACTTCTCGATCACGCTCGCAAGGCTGATGTGACGTTCGTTCACGCGGATGCGCTGTTTGACAGGACACCAAACTGATGACTTGCGGAGGATTCCCCGTATCGGTCGCTAGAGCGGGCGTCGAGTGCCGCAGCGGGCAGCGACGCCCGCTCTACCGGGAACATCCATGAGCTTATTACGGACGCTGGCCATCATCCCCGCGCGCGGCGGGTCCAAGGGCGTTCCGCGGAAGAATCTCAAGCTGCTGGGAGGAAAACCGCTGATCCAGTGGAGTATCGACTCAGCCCGTGTATCTCATCTCCTCGATCGATTCATCGTTTCGACAGACGATGAGGAGATTGCTGAGGCGGCACGCGCGCTGGGCGCCAACGTCCCGTTCATCCGTCCGGCGGAGTATGCGCAAGACGCAACGCCGGACCTGCCGGTGTTTCAGCACGCGTTGCGCTGGTTCGACGAGCACGAGGGGTATAGGCCTGAGGCGGTGGTGCACTTGCGCCCGACATTGCCCTTGCGCCCGGACGGTTTGATCGATGCTGTCATTGAGCGGCTGTCATCAACCGGGGCTGACTGCGTAAAATCGATCGTGCCTGTGGAACAGCACCCGCACAAAATGTGGCGACTGGAGGGGGAAAGCCTTCTCCCGTTTCAGGATACGCTGCTCTGGCGTCAGGTTGGTCCTGACTATCCTCGACAGAAGCTGGAGCCCGTGTACTGGTCAGCCGGATTGGTGGATGCAATCCGACGCGAGACCATTCTCGAGCGCGAATCAACGGTAGGCGACCATGTCGTTGCGTTTCCCGTTGAACCAGACGTGCTCATTGATCTCGATACCGAGCGTGACTTCCTGATCGCTGAGGCGCTGCTCCAGATCGAACGCGATCGGCTGACAAATGAGGTGACTCGCTCATGAGTGTGATCAATATTGGGAACCGCGCGATTGGCGAGGACGAGCCCTGTTTCATCATTGCCGAGGCCGGCGTAAATCACAACGGTTCTCTCGACTTGGCCAAGCGGCTGGTGGATATTGCTGTCGACGCCGGTGCTGACGCGGTGAAGTTCCAAAAGCGCACCGTGGGCGATATTCTGATCGCCGAGGCCCTGGAACGAGCCTACACGGTTCCGACGGCGCTCGGGCCCACCTATGGTGAGCATCGAGAGGCGCTGGAGCTTTCAGCTGAAGAGTACGGTGAGCTAGCCGACCATTGCCGAGATAAAAAGATCACGATGCTCGCCAGTGGCTGGGACAAGAAGAGCGTTGATTTCCTGGATCAGATCGGCATTCCGGCTTTTAAAGTTGCGTCGGCGGATCTTACCAACCTGCCGCTCCTAGAGCACACGGCTAAGAAGAACAAGCCGGTGATTCTCTCTACGGGGATGAGCGACCTGGACGAGATTGATATTGCTGTAGAAACGATTCGTCGCTTCAATGACCAATTGATATTGCTGCAGTGCACGTCGACGTATCCCGCCGATAACGAGAACATCCACCTCCGCGTCATGGATGCCTACCGCAAGCGCTATAGCGTGGTGGTGGGCTATTCGGGGCATGAGCGTGGGCTCGCTCCGACGGAGGCGGCTGTGGCTCTGGGCGCTAACGTGATCGAACGACACTTCACGATCGATCGAACGATGGTGGGCCCGGATCACGCGGCGTCGCTGGAGCCGGACGGACTGCGTCGACTCATCCGTAATTTGCGCAACATAGAGAAGGCGCTCGGATCGCCCGACAAGCACGTCCTGGACGGCGAATGGTCGGTCCGGGAGCGGCTTGCGAAGAGCGTAGTGGCAGCGGCGGACATTCCCGCCGGCACGCCGATCAGCGCGGAGATGCTCACCGTCAAGGGCCCAGGGACAGGGCTGAAACCGGTGTATCTGGAGAGCCTGGTGGGGCGGGTGGCCCAGCAGGCGGTGGGCATGGACACAATCGTACCGAAGGAGGCGCTGTCCTGGCCGACAGCGTAACTGAGTCGATCTCGGAGTCTGAGCTTCCGGGAAAGGTCACGGCGAAGGGGGCTGGCACGGTTGTCGAGCGGCTCCGTGGCGTGAAGCTCCTGGCGATGGACGTGGATGGCGTGCTCACCGATGCCGGCATGTACTACGCCGAGAATGGTGACGAGCTGAAGAAGTTCAACACTCGCGATGGTCAGGGCATTGCACTGGCTCGCGAGCTTGGCATACGAACTGTGATCCTGACCGGGGAAAGCACGAAGCTAGTCACTCGTCGAGCCGAAAAGCTCCGCATCGATCACCTACGGCAGGGCGTGCGCGACAAGCGCGCGGCGTTGATGGAGATCCTGGAGACGGAAGATATACCGCCTGAGCAGGCCTGCTACGTGGGAGATGACTTGAACGATCTTGGGGTGCTCGAGATGGTCGGCCTGGCTATCGTCGTCAACGACGCGATGCGCCGCCCCCGCACACTCGCGCACTACGTGACCGCGGCGCGTGGCGGCGAAGGTGCAATTCGAGAGGTATGTGAAATGATTCTGGATGCGCAGCGAGGAGGGTGTTGATGGCACAGGAGTTCTGGCGCGGTCGATCGGTTCTGGTTACCGGGGCCAACGGCTTCATCGGAGCCTGGGTGATCCGCACCCTCGCCGAGCTCGGCGCGAACGTGACCGGCTATGACAAGTCGGAGATTGGCGCACTGTCACTCCATGATGGCGTGCGTAATCGAATCGAGCTTGTTCTTGGCGATCTCACGGACCAGGCGCTCCTGGAGCGAACACTCGTACACCGCGAAGTGAAGACCGTTATCCACCTCGGAGCGCAATCCAACATCAGCTTCGCCAAGGGTGGGCCCGTACCGGCATTCGAGTCGAACATTCGAGGAAGCTGGACGGTGCTCGAGGCGTGTCGCACCACGGAATCAACCGAGACCATTGCTATTGCCTCCAGCAACACCGTTTATGGCGATCACGATACCGCTCCGTTTGATGAGAGTTTCGCGCTCAACGCGAATAACCCCTACGCCTCATCCAAGGCGTGCACCGATATTCTGGCCCGCTGCTACGCCGCAACCTACAACCTGCCTGTGGCAATAGCTCGAGCGACCAACACGTATGGCGGCGCGGATCCGAACCTGACACGGATCGTGCCTGACACCCTATTGCGCATCATCCGGGGAGAGCGGCCTCAGATTCGAAGCGACGGCAGTCCGGCAAAGGGCTACCTGTACATCAAGGACACCGTGTCAGCCTATCTAACGCTGGGCGAGCGAGCGGCCGAAGAGGGGGTGCGCGGGAATGCGTTCAACTTCCATCCGGATGAGCCAATTTCCGTGCTGAACCTGGTGAAGACCATGGTCAAGGTGGCTGGGCGACCGGACCTAGAGCCGACCGTTCTAGGCGCACCGGGCAAGTATGAGTACGAATTCCTGACCAATAAGCGCGCTGCGGATGTGTTGAGCTGGCGGCCCGCTTATAGCATGGAAGACGGACTTGCCGAGACGTATGAGTGGTACAAGGAGCACGAGGGGTCGGAGCTGGAACGGGCCGCGCGTGTCTTTAGCCGCCCCAACTAGCTCGGCAGTAGCCGAGCGTCCTCAGACCGCAAGCGTGCCCCAAGTACGCCACCGCGGACGAACCATCTTCGTTTGCATTCCCAGCGGCACGCCTGCCGCGAATATTTTGCGCACCGGCGTGTTCTCGGCGATCCGAGACGATGATTCGGTCGGGACCTTGGTGATCCTTTCGCCGTTGGTGAGTGAGCCGCACTTTGTGCAGGAGCACGCGGGTCCGAAAGTGCGCTTTGCTCCGCTGATCCCGCATGAGCCGGGGTGGCTTGAGCGACGGTTCATCCGCGTTATGCAGGAGCGCTTCGTCAAGACCATGCCGACCTCCAGCATGCGCATCCGCGTGGCCAAAGCCGCGCGTGCCGAGGGCGAGGTGCGCTACCTCGACCGAACCCCGCTTTCAATGAAGTCCCGCGGGGCCAAGCGGCTGGCCGTGGGGGCGTTGAAAACTCTGCCGTTTCCAATCGATTTCTGGTTTCGAGCGAGCGATTTCTGCACGCTCGGCTCACGCTACGCCGACGTCTTCAGTGAGTACTGCCCAGCATTAGTGGTGACTCCAACAACTGGGCTGTACTTCGGTGAAGGACCGCTCATGGCGCGCGCCGACCGAGTTGGCGTTCCGTCCGTTGCTATCGATCTAAGCTGGGACCATTTCACAACCAAGACTGCTCCACTTCGAAGAGTACTGGGACTGGCTGTATGGAACGAGCTCATGAAGCGCGAAGCCACACAGCTCCATGGCTACCGGGATGACCAGGTCGTGGTTGCTGGCGTGCCGCAGTTTGACATCTACGCGGACAAGCAGCGATTGGGTACACGGGACACCTTCTTCAAGCGCGTAGGGGCCGATCCGAACCGAAAGCTGTTGACATTGACGACCATCCCACCGGTCCTTTTCCGCAATCACCCGGACGTCATCGATACGCTCGTTCGAGCGATCGATTCCGACGCTTTCGGTGCGCCGGCTCAACTCCTCGTTCGCGTTCATCCACGTGATGACATAACGCAGTATGAGCGCTTCATGAGTCATCCTCACGTGGTGATCGAGAAGCCGTTCCGCGAGACGATCGTGGCGGAAGGTAGCAACGTGGACCCCTCGCTGTCCGACCGGCTCCATCTTGGCGCCACGCTATACCACAGCGACGTCATAGTCAATGTTGCATCCACGATCGCGATTGAGGCGGCGGTCATGGATACGCCCATCGTGAATCTCGCTTATGACGGATCAGATCGCCGCGAATATCTCGAGTCGACGCGTCGCTACTATGACTACACTCACTTTCGCCCGCTGGTAGAGTCTGGCGCAACGCGCCTGGCTCGCTCCCCCGACGATCTTGTGCGGGAAGTCAGCCAGTATCTCGATGATCCGTCTCGCGACCGCGGCGGTCGTAAGCGCGCCGTGGAGCAGCTTTGCTACCGCGTGGACGGTAAATCAAGCGAGCGTGTCGCGGATTTCGTGCTGCGTACGCTAGCGACGGTGGCCTAATGGCGTCGAACGATATCGTTGTCATCGATAGCAAACAGCGCTTTGCGCCGTTTGCTATCTTCCAGGTAGCCCGCTACAGCGAGCTCATCGCTGCGCTGACACAGCGCGAGGTCAAGGCGCGCTACCGCCAGACACTCCTTGGTTTCTCCTGGGCTATCGCTCAGCCGCTGGCATTCATGATTGTGTTCAATCTGGTGTTCTCACGCTTTGCGAAAGTGCCATCGGACGGAATTCCGTACCCGGTGTTCTCATACGCCGCCCTGGTGCCCTGGACGTTCCTCACCAACGCCCTCAATTCGGCCACGATCAGCCTCGTGAGCCAGCGCAGCATTGTGACGAAAACATACTTCCCGCGCGAAGTGATCGTGGTATCTCAGATCACCGCGCGGTTCATCGATTTCCTGGCCTCTGCCGTCATTTTCCCGGCTTGATGATCTGGTATCAGATCATGCCGACTGCCTGGATCCTATTTGTTCCAGTGCTCCTGATTATTCAGATCATTCTTATGCTCGCGGCGTCGCTCATCACTTCGGCGCTTCACGTTTCCTACCGAGACCTGGCGCCGGTTGTGACGCTTGGGCTTCAGGTGTGGCTGTATCTAACACCGGTTTCGTATCCGCTATCGATCGTCCCAGCGGAGCTTAGACCGTGGTACCTCTTGAATCCGATGGCCGGATTGATCGAGTCGTACCGTGATGTCGTGATCCACGGACGTGCT
Organism: uncultured Chloroflexia bacterium; assembly: GCA_963765765.1. Classification (GTDB taxonomy): domain Bacteria; phylum Chloroflexota; class UBA6077; order UBA6077; family JACCZL01; genus CAVXYC01. The sequence continues at coordinate 454,453 of CAVXYC010000015.1, forward strand.
CCGCAAATGGACGCGCTGGGCGCATCGATCATCATTTCGCTCCTGCTTTTCGCCGTCGCGTACCCATTTTTCAAGCGCGCCGAGCGAGCGTTCGCGGACGTGATTTGATGCTCCCGAACGGACCTGCTGACGTTTTGGATTGCGGCGATTATCGCCGCTCTCTTGCGAGGCTGAAAGTCGTCATCCATGTCGCTCCGCTCGGTGGGAAAGCGACGAAGACCGCCGCAGTCCAAAGATGCTCTGGGTGTGCGCGCTAGCATGGGCGATTTCGCGATCCGCTTCGAGAACGTCTCCAAAAGCTACCGCATCGGTCGTCCGCGGGCCTTTACAACGGCGTTCACAAATATGGTGGGCAAGATGCGCGGCCAGGAGACTGGTCGGGCGCAGCACTACGCGCTTTCCGATGTCTCGTTTGAGATTGAGAAGGGCGGAAGCGTGGGCATGGTAGGCGCCAATGGCGCCGGGCAAGACCACGATTCTGAAACTGCTCTCTCGAGTTACCTGGCCAACGTCAGGACGAGTGCTCGTTGCAGGTCGCGTGATCTCTCTCATCGAGCTCGGGGCCGGCTTTCACCCTGAGCTGACCGGTGAAGAGAACATCTACCTTCACGGCGCGATTCTGGGTATTCCCAAGAGCGTGCTCGCCCGATCATTCGACAACGTGGTGGAGTTTGCCGGGATCCAGAAGTTCGTCGATACGCCGGTCAAATGGTACTCATCAGGCATGTACGCCCGCCTCGGCTTTAGTGTTGCCGCATTTAGCGAGCCCGATGTGCTGCTGGTGGACGAGGTGCTGGCGGTGGGCGACACGGCATTCCAACGCCGGGCCATAGATAAGATGCGCGAGTTCGTGACAACCGGTCGTACAGTGGTGCTGGTATCGCATGATCTGGCCAACGTGCGCGGTCTCTGCCGCGACGTGATCTGGCTGGACAAGGGGCAGATCAAAGCGCAGGGTGACACCGAGGAAGTGATCGCTCAGTATCTTGATCACGTGAACGAGCATGCGGCCGCCGAAGTCCGCGCTCGGGATCGCACAGAGATGCGCGGCGGATCCGGTGAGCTGCGCTATACCGCTGTCGACCTGTTGGACGACGAGGGGAACAAGCGCGAAGTCTTCAGTCTTGGCGAGCCAATCCGGGTGAGAGCGCGATACGAGGCGCTGCAGGCTGTGGACCGTCCGCTCTTCCGCGTGGCCATTACCTCACCGACGCATGGAGTGACCGTTTGCATCGCTGATTCCCAGTCGACCGATGTCCCCGCGCGCGTTGACGAGTCAGGCGAGATCGAATGCCGTTTCGATGCGCTGCCACTCCGACCGGGCCAGTACTCGGTGCAGCTCTACATCACCGGTTCTGAGCTTGCAGGCCTCTACGACGCGCTCACCTTGGGTGAGACATTTGTCGTGTCCGCAGCAAACGTGTCGGCCGAGCACGGGTTTGCCGCGGGCCAGAGCGATCTCGTGCACATCCCGTTTGAGCTCACGCACCGGACGGGCGCACAGTAGCAGGCATGCCCCAGCCCGTTCTATTCGTTGCACGGGAGCCGGACGAGACACTTCGCACGTATCTCCCCGTTATCGATGAGCTCCACCGCCGCGGCTCCACGGCCAAAGTACTGTTCCATCACTGGCCGTCTGCGTGGGCGCGAGACGAGCTGCTTCGTAGAAACGTCGCCTGGTGGAATGTGGCAATTCCAGAACGATTGCCGCCAGGCTGGTTGGCGCAAGTGCCCTTGCACCAGCGCCTGGAGGGGCAGATCGCAGAGATTAGCCAGCTTCGAGCTGTCCGCGCGATTGCCAGGCGCATCATTGAGCAGGAACGGCCGTCAGCGCTCATCGTCATCCAGGATACGCTGCTACTCGAGCGGTTTCTCGTGCGCTGGGCCAATCGCCGCGGGATACCGACGGTGGTGATCCAATGGGCGTTCAATTTCCCGCAGGACTATTACGATCGTCTCAGGGCATTGAAGGCGGAGGCGACTCCGGTGCCTGAAAACGCCTCACGTCGATCGCTGGGAATGTACCGAGCGGTTCAAGAGATCGTTGACGTCGACTTCGATCTCGTGAACTCGTACGGTGGCGGTGAAGCTCGAGCATTCGCGGTGATGGGCCCGCACTTTGAAGAGCAGTACCGCTCGCAAGGTGTCGCTGGGAAGGCAATTGTAATTACGGGCCACCCGCTTCATGATGCCGCCTTCCGACGATTGAATGAGGCGGATGGATCGAATCTCGAGCACGTGCGCTCCGCGCATGGATTCGCCGTGGACGAGCGCGTTGTTCTGTACGCGACGCAGCCGTTCTTCTGGCGGGGAGTTATTACGCCTGAGGAGCTTCGCGAGAACATCGAGTGGATGAACGCGGCGGTCTCCGCTCTCAGCTCTGATTATCGGCTCACGGTGAAGATTCACCCTCGAGAATCGGTAGACGACTATGCGTTCTGTGCCGAGCTACAGCCTGCGGTTCGCGTGATTCCCCACGCCGAGATGACTGATCTGATCGCGCTTGCGGACATCTTCGTCTCATCGTCCTCGTCCACCGTGCTACTGGCAATGATGCTGGACCGGCCGATCGTCACCGTGAACTTCAACCAGGTCCTGCATTTCGACTACTTTGAGCCAATCGGCGGCACGCTTCACATTCGCACCTTCCACCAGTTATCAGACGGTCTTCAGCGCATCGTGCACGACGAGGACACGCGTTTGAAATTGGCATCAGCCCGCCGGTCCGCCCTCCAGCGCCTGGTTTGCTTCGATGGTCACGCGGCGGAGCGGGTGGCTGATTTGCTGGTCGGGCTTCCTCAATCGCTCGCTCCCTCGCCCGCTGGGAGAGGGCTGGAGTGAGGGGCCCGCGATGGGGGATCTCGCTCTTCCCTCACCCCAGCCCTCTCCCAGTGGGCGGGGGGGCCCAACGCATACGCATCGCCATCATCTGCCAACACCTGACCATGGGCGGGGCGGAAGAGCTTGTGCTCGGCATCGCGACGCATCTTCCAACAGCTAGGTATAACCTGCGCGTCGTATGCCTCACGGCCGAGGGCATCATTGCTCAGGAGCTACGGTCGGCTGGAATTCGGGTGGACGTCCTCCCTGGGGAACCAGGCCCACGTGATCTCCGAGCTTTTGGCCGGCTCGTGGCATATCTCCGCGGATGGAAGCCGCAAATTGTCCACACGTTCCTGCTCAACGCGGTGCTCTACGGACGCCTGGCAGCGATTGTGGCCGGGGTTCCGTTGATCTTCGCGGCGGAGCAGAACATCTATCTGAAGAAGGCTTCCAAGCACGCGCTCATGGAGCGCTTCCTCGCAGTGCGCAGCCATCGCATCATCGCGTGTTGTAAAGCTGTCGGCACGTTTTATCAGCGACAGGTGAAGGTCTCGCCCGATAAGCTGGCGGTCATTTTGAACGCCGTGCGATACGATCAATTCCTACCACTTCCCGATGCTTCTACGAGTCGTCTGGCACTCGGCCTTGACCCTGATGCTCCGACAATCGGCGTCATCGGTCGGCTGACGCGCCAGAAGGGCCATGACGTGCTGTTCCAAGCGGTGCAACAGCTTTCGTCGAAGTATCCGGAGCTCCAGGTTGTGGTCGCGGGCCAGGGCGAGGCGCGATCCAGTCTGGAGACCATGGCACGGGATCTGGGGATCCAGCAGCACGTCCATTTCGTTGGCGTCCGGCGCGATCGAGAGCATCTCTATGGGGCGCTCGATGTGTTCGTCCTTCCTTCACGTTGGGAGGGACTCTCGCTAGCCCTAGCGGAAGCCGTTGGGGCTGGAATTCCAACTCTGGCCACCCTTGTCGGTGGAAACGCTGAAGTCATTGAATCGGAAAGATCAGGCCTCCTTGTGCCGCCTGAGGACACCGGCGCGATCTGCTTGGCGCTCGATCGATTGCTTGCGGATGCTGAGCTGCGGAAGGGTTTTTCGGAGAAAGGGATCTCCGATGTTCGGCCGCGTTTCGAGATCGAGCGGCACGTGGAGCAGCTCGATGCCCTGTACACTCGAGCCCTTGCAAGCTAGGCACAAGAGACGCCCCGTCCGATGCACGTAACTCTGGCCAACTACACGCTTACGATGATGCGTGGCGGTGGTGAGACTCGCGACCTAAACCTGGCGCGCGAGCTTCGCGCGCTCGGTGTGGATGTGACCCTGGTGTCCATCGATCCAATTGTGGGCGGTACTCGCTATCCGATTGCTGAAGGTCCATCGCAACTGATTCGGTCGCCGTATTTCCGTGACTGGGTGTACCGGTTCATGGAGATTCCAAAGGCAGGTCGGCTCGCCTCCCTCCTGCTACGGTTGGATGTGGAGCTGTTCAGTCGACGACTCGTGGATCTTGTGAGCAGGAGGGACTATCCGATCGATATCCTTCAAGGGGCTGGTCTCTATCCCGCGGTGGCAGCTCGGGATCGCGGGATTCCTGTGGTCGTCCGAGCGCAGGGCGGCTCACCACCAGCACCATTTGTACCGCTTGTGGCTCGTGCGAGCGCGATCATCGGGGATGGCTGGGACGCGGAGAATTTCGAGAAACGTACTGGTCGGGCCCTGGTAGAGATTCCAGGTGGTGTCGAGCTCGAAGCGTTTCAACGAGTCGATCCCACGGTCCGGAGCCGCTTTGATCTCGACGAGGCTGAGGTCGTGTTGTACGTGGGCCGCTTCGCGCCGCTCAAGAACGTCGCACTGCTAGTCGATGCCTTCGCTCGGCTAACGCAGCGGAGAGAGCGTGCGCGTCTTCTGCTGGTTGGCGACGGACCTCTGGAGCCGGCGTTACGCAAGCAGGCCGAAGCGCTCGGAATACACGATCGTGTGACGTTCGCGGGCTCCGTTCCCAATCGAGAGCTAGCGCCATACTATTCCGCCGCCGATGTGTTTGCACTTCCATCGAAGTTTGACAATTCACCCAACGCAGTGCTGGAGGCCATGGCCTGTGAGGTGCCAGTGGCCGCGACAAATGTCGGCGGAGTTCCGCGCTACGTGACTCATGGCGAAACCGGCCTGCTTGTCGAGACAGACGCTGATGCGTTGGCAGAAGCGTTGGAGCGTGTGCTCTCCGATGCCGAGCTCAGAATGAAGCTGGTTGCTGGTGGCTCTGACATGGTGCGATCTCGCTTTAGCTGGCGGCAGTCAGCGGAGCGGCTAATTGAGCTGTATGAGCAGTTGTTACGTCAGTGAATGAGCGAATTCACCCAACCACAACAGAGCCGCATCCCGTAAGGGTGCGGTTCCTCTCGCGCCATCCCTGCGCCGCCGATCGACCATTTCGCGGAGGGACCGCATCCTTACGGAATGCGGCTTTACGGAATGCGGCTTTGTTGGTCGTGTGGATATCGGGATCAACGTGCGGCTGACCATCGTCTACCATCGCGCGTTCTGGGAATCTGGTGGTGAGTACTGGGAACGGGAAGGCGCCTTCAGTCGATTTGTGGAGGCTCTGGCGGCACGCGTCACCGCGGTAGAGCTTGTAGTGCCCATAAGCAAGGTGCCGGCGGATGAAGGCCACCAACTGGTGGCTGACAACGTCAAGCTCCGTAAATTGCCTCACTGGCGCGATCTGATCGAGTTCTACAAGCTCCTTCCAGGCATGCTCCTGACGCTGTGGAGATCAGCCTCGGCGTGGGAAGTACTCATCGTGCGCGTGCCCACACCGCTTGGGTTCTGGGCCTGGCTCGTGGGCCGCATACGCCGAGTACCCACCCTTCTGATCATCGTCGGAGACTTGGCCGAGGTGGCGGGTACCGTGCCAGGGAACTCCTGGAAGCGACGGCTCTACCGAATATGGGCCCGCGTCGAGGACCTTTTGATGCGGAAGATGGCCGGCTCGACGTTGACGTTTGCCAACGGCGCGGCCCTATGGTCGAAATATGGCCAGGCGCAGCCCAACGTGCTGCTGACCACCAATTCCACTATCGGAATCGACGAGATTGCCTCCGACGTGCCGCGTAGCCTGGGACAGCCCGCGCGACTCCTGTGTGTGAGCCGTATCGATCCTCGGAAAGGCATTCGTTATCTCCCTGAGGTCCTTGCCGGGCTCATCCGACGTGGCCACCACGCGAGACTGACCATTGTGGGCGGCGACGTGGGCGAGTTGGGCCGCCAGGAGCGGATCGGCGCTCAAGAACGCGCACGCGAGCTGGGAGTAGAGGATGCGATTAGCTATCTCGGCGCCCAGTCAATTGAGCAAGTCCACAAGCTGGAGCGAGCGCATGACGTGCTGCTCGTACCGAGCCTTCCGGGCGAAGGCGTCCCACGGGTCATCATCGAGGCATTCGCGGCTGGAATTCCAGTTGTGGCAACTTCGGTGTCCGGCATTCCGGGCGTCGTGGAGCACAAAACCCGCGGCCTTCTGGTGCCGCCCGCGGACCCGGAAGCGATGACCGCGGCCGTTGCCCGGCTGCTCACTGATGACGATCTCCGCACACGTATCATCCACGGCGGCTTAGATTTCGCCCGCGCCAACACGATCGAAGCGCAGAGCGATGTTATGGTTGATGCGATTCGTTCAAGACTCCTTGACAAAAAAGCCAGCCGCACAACTCCGAGAAGTGGTGAACTTCCTCGCCCTTTAGGAGAGGGTTGGGGTGAGGGAAGACCGATGTCCCCTATCACGACCGCTTCGCCCCAACCCTCTCCCAAAGGGCGAGGGAGCCTTGGGCAGGGGAGACTTAGGGTCAATATCCCGCTCGCCGGCCTGAATGTTTCCGGCGGAGTAAAGTCCTTGCTGTACCTGGCCAACGCGCTGGCACGGCGGGGGCATCGCGTCCGCTGCATCGTGCCGGATTACGCGTCAGTATCGCCGGTTCCGCTGGAGAGTGGCGTTGAGCTGCAAGTCCTTCGCTCTGGTCCCGGGCCGTCAGTTACTCGGAAGGTAGGCTATTTCGCGCGGCTCGGGGTTCAGTCAGCGAGGGACTGCGATATCTGCCTGGCCAATTACTTTCTCACTAGCTATCCGGCGGTGGCGTCAAATCTGGTGAATGGCGGGAAGGCGGTATTGGCCTACAACATCCGTGGCTATGAACCAATCAGCCACGGATCACTCGCAGAGGCGGGTGGCATTGGGCGCAGTCTCCGCGGTGGCCTGGCGTCGTTGAGCTATCACCTTCCGCTGCGGAAGGTAGTCACGACCGATTGGCTCAAGGAGATGGTTGGCGACGAGCGGGCGATCATCATCGGGCATGGCATCGATCCTGGCGTCTTCCATCCGCGTGGCCGTGATGCATCTACGGGCACTCAGACGGTGAGAGTTGGCATAATCGGGCGCTCCGGCGAGGTGAAGGGCTACGGCGATTTCCTTGAAGCCCTGGCTCGCACAAGGTCTGATCTGCCGATTCAAATTGTCATCGCTGGTCAGGACGAGGTGGCGATGCCGGGAGGTCAGCCGTTTGAGCGCATGCAGACGCCGACGGAGCGAGAGATGGCCGAGTTCTACCGCGCCTGCGACGTGTTCGTATTTCCGTCCCGGGCAGAGGGATTTGGCCTGCCGCCCCTCGAAGCCATGGCCTGCGGCGCAGCGGTCGTTCTTACCGACTGCGGTGGGGTGCGGACATATGCTCGGCCCGATGAGAATTGTCTCCTCGTCGACGTGCAGGATCCACAAGCATTGGCAAACGCCATCGATCGTGTCGTGAGCGACGCTGATCTTCGAGCTTCACTCGTGCGCGAGGGATTCGAGACTGCCGGTCGATTCTCCCGCGATGAAGTCGAAGCACGGTTCTGCGATCTTCTGGAATCGCTAGCGCGTGCCCAGTAGCGTTCGACTACTGGCCATCGGAACCGATGCGGCGCTTGCCCAGCCAGCCTCGAAAGCGTTCGGTGACGCACATCAGCGCCAGCTCAAATACGCCTCGATCCTCGATCGATACGACATGATCCTGCGCACGATCGGCGGTCAGAGACAGGCAATCCCGGTGGGCCAGGGTTTCACTGTCCACACATCCGGCTCGAGATGTCGTGAGACGTATCCGATCGATGCGGCTCGTATGGGCAACTCAATCGGTCGTGCTGCGCGCTCTAACGTTGTGTCGACGGAAGATCCCTTCCTCTGTGGATTAGCTGGATACGTCATTGCCAGACGCCTGAGGATCCCACTGAGTCTCCAATTTGCTGGGGATATGATCGACAATCCGATCTGGATGGCCGAGCGACCGCTGAATCGCTGGCTCAATCCGCTTGGCAAGTGGCTGATTCGTCGCGCCCAGACGTTTCGAGTCGTCAGCACGCGTGAGCGGGACAAGCTCATCGGTCTGGGCATTGCGCCCGAGCGCGTCTGGAACATTGGCTGGATTACTGACTTCAGGCGGTTTCTCGACGCCGATGGTTCTGCAATTCGGGCGCGTTGGCTGGACAGTCGTTACAAGAAGCTTATCGTCTTCATGGGGCGACTGGTACCCCAGAAGGACCTCCACACGCTCGTAGAGGCCGCCCGACTTGTGGCTCCGGTGCATCCGGATGCACGATTCTTGCTGGTCGGGCGCGGCGCGTTGGAACGCGAGGTCATGATGGCTATCGAGAGGGCTGGGCTATCCGATCAGGTCGTTTTAGCCGGCGCCGCCGCGTACGATGATGTACCTGGCTATCTGGCAGCGGCGGACGTGCTCGCGCTCACCACGGTGTACGAAGGCAACGCTCGCGTCCTGGCTGAGGCGGCGGCGGCCGGACGCCCGGTGGTGACGGCCGACGTGAGCGGAAGCCTGGATACGGTGCTGAACGGCGAATCAGGCTACGTAGTGCCCGTGAGAGACTCACATGCCTTTGCGGATCGTCTCGCTCGGCTTCTCAATGATCCGGCGCTCGCGGAGCGAATGGGCACGCGTGCACGTGTGCACGTCCTGGAGCGGTACGACGAGCGTCGTTTGCTCCGGCAGTTTCAGGAGCTCTGGACGCTCACGGCCGGTCTGCGCGCCGATACCTCGCCGCGATAGGCGCGTTGCAAGACATCGAGAAATCGCGGTGCCTGCGCCTGTAGCGAGAATTTCTCCAGAACCCACTGCCGCCCGGCCTCACCCATCTTTCGGCGCAAGGGTACGTCCTCGATGAGCATCGAGAGGCGATCCACCCACTCCTCGGTGGTCGTTGCCAGCAGTCCGTTGTAGCCGTCCTGCAGAATGTCTGTGGTGACACCCACGGGTGAGCAGACTGGCGGGATACCGACGCTCATGTAGAGCAACGCCTTGAATCCGCATTTACCGCGCGTCCACTCCGTGTCCGGCATTGGCATGATGCCGATATCGAAACCGTGAAGCTCATCGAGCTCCTGATCCAGATCCCAGCGCTTCACCTCGAGATTGTGAACGATAGGTGGAACGTACGAGCCACCCACGACCCGCACAACCACGTTCGGATACTTCTCTGTGATCTGATCCAGCGCGCGCACCAGCATGCGCAGGTATGGCGCGGTGGTGTTGCTGCCGATCCAGCCAATGACTACCCGATCATCATTTGGCTCCTCGCTCCGTGGGGCGAAGTATTCCGTATCGACAGGTGTCGGGATCACAGTGATGTTGGAGTTGTATTGGCTGGCGTAGGACTTCAGATTCTCGTTGCCGGCGATAACCCAGGAGCTCAGCTCGATCGCTCGCGCCGTTTTATGCGGACGTTTGAGATACGTGACGAAGCGGTTCGCATCTGCCGAGTTCGGGAGATAGATCGCGTCATCGAAGTCGAACACAATCGGCACATTGGTCTTCGCCATCGCTTCCTCGAAGAACGGCCCACCAAAAGGGAACGCTTCGCGGTGCACCAGGATCACGTCAACTCGGCTCGCCCGGGCCACGTCGCTCAGGCGGCTCAACGTGCTCATGCCGAAGGACGCCACCTTGCGGGATAGATCTCCCGGTGAATAACGGATGTTGTAGAAGAGGCTGGTCATGAACGGCCGAAGAATCGGCGTGATGCCATGGTCGCGCAGGTAAGGAAAATACTGCTCCACGCGCAGACGATTGCTCGGCGCTTCCGTGGGATAGGGAACAACGCAGAGGACTTTCATCGTGCTGCCTCCACTCGATCACCACCCAGGAACCAGTCCGCTGTTACCCGCAATCCATCCGCAAAGTGAATCACCGGCTGGAAACCCAGCCTCTCACGCGCTTTACTGATGTCAGCCAGCGAGTGCTTGATGTCGCCAGGTCGTGGCTCACCAAGAATCGGATCAATTGACGTGCCCAGGATGCCGTTGATCTCGGCCACGAGGTCCAGCAAGGTGAATCGCTCTCCGCACGCCAGGTTGAACACTTCTCCGCCAATATCCGGCGTGGTCGCGGCGCGGATATTCCCTTCAACCACGTTGGCGACATACGTGAAATCACGTGATTGCAGACCGTCGCCGTGGATCAGTGGCTGCTTGCCATCGGCCATCAACCGGATGAATTTGGGAATCACCGCGGCATATTCCGATGTCGGATCCTGACGGGGGCCAAAGACGTTGAAATAGCGGAAGCAAACCGTTTCCAATCCAAAGAGGCGTGAGAAGACCTTGCAGTAGTATTCCCCCGTAATCTTGGAGACGGCATACGGCGAGAGTGGATTCGGAATCATCCCCTCGTGTTTGGGCAGCTCGGGCGTATCGCCGTAGACTGACGATGACGACGCGTAGACTACGCGATGCACACCCGCTCGCTGCGCGGCCATGAGTACTTGTAGGGTCCCCGTCGTTCCAGACTCATGGCTCCCCATTGGGTCGGCAACCGAGCGCGGGACCGACGGCAGCGCGGCTTGATGAAAGACCACGTCCCTGCCTTTCATCGCCTGATCGAGCGCATCTGGATCGCAGATATCGCCGTTGATCAAATCCACGTCGTCCACGATGTCCACGAGATTCTTTTCATGGCCCGTCGATAGGTTGTCCAGGACGCGGATGTTGACACCCATTTCCAGCAAACGCTGGGCGATATTGGAGCCGATGAATCCAGCGCCACCGGTAATAAGAGCCGATTTCATGTACCTAAGTTGACCTCAGAGCGATTGACCATTGCACGTCGCCGCGCCAGCAGCCAGGTCAGGCCGATTCCCGCCGCAATGAACGTTGTAGGCATAAGCATAGATCGGTGCCGGAAGATCGTGCCGACGTTGCCTTCCACGAGTGCCAGAACGAAGATGAGCCCAGCGGTGAACAGAAGCGGTAAGAAGAGTCGCCGCCAGTCGCGTTTGATGGTTGCAACGATTCCGACCGTGGCTAGTGCCAGCATGGCGTACCAGCCCACCATCTCAGGGATGGTTGGAAGATCCTTGAGGCGTTTCGCGGTCCAGGGGAACGGCGCACCGATGACGCTGCTGAGACCGATGGGCAGATTCTCAAGCTGATATAGGTACGGATTGACGCCCCTGGGCGGCTTGGGTAGCTCGATGCCCGTCTCAGCCTTCTCGGAGATGAGGACGCGGTTGCTCATCGTGGCTTCCATCTGTTTGACGGTCAGAAAACGCCAGCCGCCCCAATGGGTGCCAAGCGTCAGAAACAGGGTGGCCGCGGTAAACGCCACAAAATACGCCAGCTTCCGAGGAAACTCACTGCGATTCAACACCAGGAACGTGAGTGGCATTAGGAGGCCCAGTAAGAAGAACACATACAGGCGAAGGTTCTCGGTGAAGCTGAAGAGAAAGAGCACGGCGGACGCTATGCCGATCGAAAATAGATCTCGCCCACCAAACGGTCCCCGCGCCGTGGTCGCCATTTCAGCAAATAAAAGCATTCCGTGGATCACGAGGACACTAAGCAAGAGCACCCAGGTGTCCTTCAAATTAAGGGCTGACCAGAAGACGAGCGATGGGAAGATCGACATGGCGATTCCCGTCAGCCGCGCCCCCGCGGTGCTCGTGAAGTACAGTGCCAGCCGGAATGTCGCGACGCTCGTGAGCGCGCCGACGAGTGCATTGATCCACTTGGCCGCCAGAAGCTCATGTCCGATCCAGTTGTAGAGGCCGGCCAGAAGATAGGTGTAATTCACCAGTAAGTAGTTATCTGACTTGTGGATACCCTCACGGTCACCGCGCCAGACTTCCACCACTCGCCACGCAATCTCGTCGTACGCGCGATCGTCTTCAAAGAGGAAGCCGTTCGTACTCGCCAGGGCAACCTGGCCCACCGCTCCTGCCAGCAATCGAACGCCCATAGAGCCGAGGTAGATAGTAATCGCGAAGTCTCGTTCCGGACCTTGCCACAGTAGTCCAACGACCGCCCAGCCAGCTACGAGCACGAGAATGCCGATGAGAACGCTCGCGAACGTCCCCTGCCAGATCGCGACACCAAACCCGGCGACCGCTGCCGCAAGACTTGCCGCACGCACCCAGGTGTGCCAGGAGCCGCCCTCGGCGGCGTGCACGCTCCAGATGCGGTTGATGGCGAGGGTCGCGGTGCTCAAGCTGGCCTATTTCCCGTGTTGCGTTCCATTGTCGTTGTCCCGGGACCGCGGGCGTCCCGGTTCGTCGCGACCAGTGACTTGAGGACAGGCGGGTCTCATCGGGACGCCCGCGGTCCCAGGATCTGTCACGCTGCCACGCATGTGGCTGAGGTTTTGGCGGTATCGATGAATGCCTGGTGCCAGAGCTCGAGAATCAACAGCGCCCACAGACGCGGGGCATAGTCTGCCCGACCTTCTACGTGCTCATCAACCATCCGATGAATGGCATCTGGCTGAAAGTATCCGCGCGCAATTGCCCGGTCGCTCAGCAGCACTTCCTGAGTCATCGGCCGCAGCTCACCTCGAAACCATCGCGCGAGCGGTACGCCGAAGCCCGACTTTTTCCGATTCAGGATTGCCAACGGAATTCGACGCTCCATCGCCCGCTTGAGCAAGTACTTCGATCGTCCGCCACGAATTTTGAGGTCAAGGGGAAGCCGTGCTGCGAATTCAGCAATTCGATAGTCGAGAAATGGAGAGCGTCCCTCAAGCGAGTTGGCCATAGTGGCGATATCGACCTTCACCAGAAGGTCATCGGGCAGATAGGAAGCCACGTCCAATTTCATGGCCACATCGGCCACGTTGAGGGTGCCGGGGTTGCGAAATGGATTGCTAAGACGCTCGTCGGCGCGATTCTCGACGACGGTGCTCTTGAACCAGTCGCTGTAGCACGCGCCTTTTTCATCCGCGGGTAGGATGCCCATCCAGCGGGCATATTGTTCCCCCGGGGGAGCGGCCACACCACCGAGAAAGCGGCGTGCGCGTCCGGGAATGGTGCGCTGTCCGGCCGCGGCGGGGAAAAGCTCGGAAGCGCGGCGATACGCGTCATTCGGAAGCGGAATTCGTTGCCGTGTGGCTTGAGCCAATATCAGCGCACGGTAGCGATCGTAGCCACCGAACATCTCGTCGCCACCATCGCCGTTGAGCGCCACGGTGACAAATTGTCTAGTGACCCTTGCGAGCTCAAATGTCGGCAGCGCCGATGAGTCGGCATACGGTTCGCCATAATGTTGAACGAGCCGCGGCAGCATCTCCGTGGCGCTCGGATCTACGATGAACTCGTGGTGCTCAGTACCGTAACGCTGCGCGACCAGGCGAGCTAGTGGCAGCTCGTTGTAAGCGGCGTCTCTAAATCCTATGGAAAATGTCTTCACGCGGTCATGCCCCGCTTCCGCCATGGCCGCCACAACTGACGCCGAGTCGATGCCGCCACTGAGGAAGGCGCCCAGGGGCACGTCCGAAATCAGCCGCAATCGCACTGCATCCTCGAACAATGCATCGAACTGATCGATGGCCTCGCCCTCAGTGATTGCTAATTTAGGCTCAAACTCCAGCGACCAGTATTGACGTATGCGCGCCTCGCCACGCTCCCAGACGAGCATGTGACCCGGGGGTAACTTACGGATCTGACGAAATCCAGTTCGGGGCGACGGTACATATCCGAGCGTCAGGTAGTCATCAATCGCCTGAGGATCGATCTCACGATGCACTAACGGATGCTGAAGCACGGCGCGGAACTCCGAGCCGAAGACCAGCGTATCCGCCTCTTGAACGATCAAAAGGGGTTTCTTGCCAAGCCGGTCTCGAGCAAGCACCAGTCGCTGACGGGGTTCGTCCCACAGGGCCAGCGCAAACATGCCGTTCAAGCGATCCAGGAAGTCTTCTCCCCAGGCCAGATAGCTCTGCACGACCACTTCGGTGTCACCCTGCGTATGGAACTGATGTCCCATGCGCTCGAGCTCGGCGCGAACGTCCTGAAAGTTGTAGATCTCACCGTTGAAGACGATGGTGATCTGACCATCAGCGGATCGGACCGGCTGATCGCCCGTGGTGAGGTCGATGATCGAGAGTCGTCGAGCACCTAGTGCTACCTGATGTCCGATGAACGTACCTTCGCTATCCGGCCCACGGTGATGAATCGCGTCGCACATTCGATGCAACAGCGATTCATCCGGTCGATCCGTCGCGCAGCTCACCCAACCGGCGATCCCGCACATTAGACAGCGACCTGTGCTGGTTTCGCCAAGACTGCGAGATCCATGGCCAAGGGGCCAAATCGGCGGGTGGTAGCGAACTCGAGCTGAGCTGCTATATGCCCCAGCGATCGGGCTGCTTTCTTCCACGCGGCGCCATCCTGGATTGGGCGAGGAACGAAGTAATCATCCACCCTGAATCCGGACCTGTTTAGCGTTCTGCGCAAGGTGCTCAAACTGTAATGTGCCACATGCTCCTTGGCGTCAAAGATCTCGACCTGAAGCCCCAGGGCGGCTGCCACTTTGAATTTGGCGACGTAGTACGCGACGTTGGGGACTTTGATAAATAGCACGCCGTTTGGCTTCATCACTCGACGAATCTCTTGCAGTAGCGTCGATGGCTGGTCGATGTGCTCGAATACGTCCACCAGCGTCACCACGTCAAACGACTGGTCAGGAAACGCGGCCTCGCTCAGTGTGCCCTGTACGATGTTCAGGCCAAAGTACTCTCGAGCTAGCTCACATGCATTTTGAGAGGGCTCAACGCCAGTGAGCTCCCAGCTCATTCCGCGCGCTCGCCGTAGAAAAAAACCGCAATGGCTCCCCACATCCAGGAGTCGACCAGCAGGTTTGATCTCCGCGATGACACGCAGTTCCTGATCGTAATTGGCATCGCGATTGTGCCCGGCTTCGCCCCTCAGAATGGATCCGTACTTCCGCATGATCGATTCAGGCTCGCCCAGGTAATGGTCCTGGGGATGGGCCAAGCGGGGAGATGTGAAAACAAGTCGACAGCGCTGACACTGCGCGATGCCGAGCGGTCCTTCAGAGGCAAGTAAACGGCGGCGATCGGCGCCGCACGCCGGGCATGCGACCTCAATCAATGTGTCCGCGGCGACAAGTGTACTCACGCGACGCGTTCTCCCGCGGCTGCTGGCGCAAGCTCATCGTAGAGACGCTCGAAGTGGCCAACCATCGTAGAAAGGCTGAAATTACTTTCCACACGCTCGCGACCGGCTCTGCCCATGACAAAGGCCGCATCGGGATTCTGGAGGAGGTTCTGGATCGCCTGGGCCAGCGCGGCTGCATTGCCCGGCGGAACGAGCCGGCCGGTTTGTCCATCAAGCACGATCTCCGGAATCGGGCCGACGCTGGAGGCCACCACCGGTAATCCAAGCGCCATCGCCTCGATGAGCACGAGGCCAAAACCTTCCCATAGCGACGGTAGCAGGAAAAGGTCTACGTCTTCCGTGAGCACGGCGATATCAGCGCGAAAGCCAAGGAATGTGACGTGCTCTCCGATTCCGAGCTGCCTGGCGTAGTTTGAAAGCTCAGCGATGGTCAGATCGTCCTCGTGTCCGATCACAAATAGGTGGACGTTAGGAATAGCAGCCGCTACCAGTTTGACCGCTTCCAGAAGCGTATGATGGCCCTTCTGCGATGCCAGGCGCGCAACGATCGCCAGCTTGTTGGTGCGGGGCTGTTGTGCTCGGTGATACGGATACTCGGCCGTGTCGATGCCGTAGTAGATCCGCTCAACTGGCGCAGCGTCGGAACCGAGCCGATCGCGTGCGAATTCAGTGACCGCGTCCGAGATGGAGATGATTCGGTCCATCTTGGATGCGCTCCACGCGCCAAGTCGTCGCAGCACCGGGTGATCGTACAGCGGGTCGGTGTTGTGGATGCTACGGATAAGCCGGGGCCGCGGGTTGGCTGACCCGGCCCAGAAGGCCGCTCCAAGCTCTGCTCGCAGTGAGTGCGTGTGCACAATGTCGAATTGATGGCGTCGCATCAATTCACCCAGCCGCCAGAACGCGCCCGGATCATTGCGTCCCCGTGCTGCGAGATCGATGGTGGTCACGCCAGCCTTCCGGAAATCGTCGACCATGACATGAGCGGAATCGGGCTGCTCTTCAAAATAGGCCAGCCAGGCCTCGTACCGGTCAGCGGGCAAATGCCGAAGCAACGTGAGCACATGCTGCTCACAACCACCCACCGTACAGCAGGAGGTGACATGCAGCACACGCTTGCGTTCGGCGATCACGCGAGGGCGGCGCTCAGCGAACGATAGCTGATGGGCTGAATCCCCTCGTCACTAATGAGCTGCCGCAGGTACTTGCTCGTCAAGACGCGAATCTCGTCTTCCCGCCAGAGAGCCGCTTTACGCCCCCCATCCAGGAATACTTCGAGGCGGTCATCGCTGAACCCGCAATGGGCCATCAGCTCGGTGACGCCCTCCTGCGTGTTCTTCAGGTCGAACGCGAGCGCCTCACCCAGATTAGGGTTGCGCCGCATGCTATTGAACGTGCTCAAGAAGTAGTCACTGGTTGGAATCTGCCACGATCTCAGCCATGCTCGATACCGGCGTGCAAGTCCGTTGATGACCTGGTGTTTGAAGTACGCCTCGCTCATCACATAGCGCTTGTAAAGGCTGGACGAAGAGAACGCACCCTGCGGCATCGCCTCATCCTGGAGTCGAACGGGTAGACCGGTGCTCGCGAGCAAGCGGCAGAAGTACTCGGAAGATCGACGGGTGCATGTAGATCGACTCGTGACTGTCTAGGTGGCTCGGCACAATTCCAGCCTTGATGACCTTGTCCACCTGCGCGCGGAACTCCGCCGCCACCTCCGAAAGCTCGATCTTGCCCAGGAGCAAACGTCGCAGAAATGGCGCGCGCCGATAGAACTGACCATGTTCACTTACCAGTGAGGGCACACGCTCTGGTGGAAGGATTGGACCGCCGTAAGTGATGTTCAGATGAACGCCCACGGCCAGGTCGTCATGCTCACGAGCGAGCTCGACTGCATCGTCGAAGGCCCACATGTTAGGGAGCATGGTCGTATCCGTCACGATGCCGTACTTGTGGGCCTGAATGATCCCCTCGTTGATTCCTTCGGTCAGGCCGAACTCGTCAACGTTTACGATCAGCCATCGCTTCATCTCGGGGCTCCTTCGGTCAGCGTTTCGATGGCTGTCGCCATGTGGTTCAACTGTGGATGGGTCAGGCTCTGGTGAACGGGCATGATCAGAATCTCTCGTGAGAGCTTGTGTGCGTCCGGGAACTCATCTTCAGTTACTTCGCGCGGAAGTCGCTCCCAGTAAGCGCGGACGTTGATTCCCCGCTGAAGGAAGTGACGTCGCGCGTGCTCGCGATTCTGACACAGCACTGGAAGTCCGAGCGGGCACACCCCATCATTGAGTGTAGGAACCAACGAGCGTAAGTATGGCTGGGAAGCTACAGCTTTGGCGAGCCGGTCAAAGTTCTCGCGGCGCCGGGCACGAACGAGCTCGCCATTCGTCCGCTCCAGCAGCTGATAGCTGAAATCCGAGCCAGATTCTCGTCGAAAGTCGGGACTGCGATCGCGATCCTGGATCGATTCCCGCAGATCGCCGCGCATCAGGAGCGAAAGCCGAGGGGACCAACCAACAATCGTTTCGAGCGTCGGCAGCATACGATAGGCCATGCGCGCGGCAAGTGCCTGCGGTCGGTGCTCCTGCAGTGGCTCGGGGCGCACCAGTCGACTGTCGTGAAGGGCGAGAATGCCGCCATCTGGGAGTGGCAGTGACTTCCAAGGGCTGTAGATCGCCGCGTGTCCTTGATGCCCGAGAGGCGCCGTTCCATTGAAGCTAAAGAGGGCATGGGCGCAATCCTCGATGAGCCAGAGCCCCCGCTCATCGCACAGACATCTGATCTCATCAAGGGCCGTTGGAACACCGTAGTAGTGCGGAACGACGACCGCCGCGCTGTTCGGCGTGAGCGATGAGCGGATTCGCTCAGCGTCGATCTCCAGTGATGGACCCGTGGCGTAGAAGCGCGGCAATGCGCCAACCGCTTCGATCGGACCGAGTACAGAGTCGCAGATAAATGACGGTAATAGAACATCGTGCTGCGCCCCCACGCCCATTGAGTTGAGTGCCCCCCATAGCGCAATACGGCCGCGGGCGTAGTACGGCGCCCCGTAGGGAATCTGCCGCTTGAGGAGCGAATTGTCCTCCTGGACGTAGGGGCTGAAGAGCTCGGCTCTGGTCAGAATTGGATCGGCTGCAACGTACACGAGGGGTCAGCGCTCTGACGAAGTGCCATTGAGTAGCGCCGAAAGGCCGTGGCGACGAATTGCCATGAGCCGTGGCGATTCTCGAACGCGATTCTTCAACGCATGGTACCCCAGCGTTTGGATGAGCCACAGTCGTCCTGTTCTACCGGGGCGAGCCGCGATGACCGTGTGGACGCGTTCCTGTCCCGTGGCCCAGACTGCCTTGTACGGCTCATCCCCGAGCATGAAATCGAAGCGTGTTGCGCCCTTTTCAGATGCGTACTCCATCAAGTGCACAAGCAGTAGCGTACTGGGCGCGTACGTCGGATATCCGGGGTGCCAGGCGGGTAAATAGTAGCCGTACTCATTGGCGTGGCGAAGTCCAATGGCGGATGCGATCACCCGGTCGTTGAGCGTCAGTACGGCGAAGTCACCAAAGCTATTTCTGATAGCCGCCGGAATACTGGCGCGATAGAACGCTCTTCCGAGCGCTGATGAGGAGAACACTGTGCTCGTGCGCTGACCATGCCAGCGTCGAGCATGCAATGCCATTGCTTCCTCGACGAGTCGCGGCGCCTCGTCGGCCGACGGATGCTCGTAGCGAACGATTCCGTGCTGACGCAGCCGACGCTCGCGAGATCGGATGTTGTAGCGAGCCTGCGAGCCGCGCGAGCGGTAGTACGCGTCAAATCCATCGGGCATGGACACGGATGGGCACACAAGGCCCGGTAGAAGCCGTGTAGTGAGCCCGTGATGCTCCATCCGTCTGGCGATGATCCGAGCGCTCGCTTCATCACGCCACCCCGGAAGCTCGAGGCCGATCCAATTGCGCTCAGATACGATCGAGTCAACGAGCCTCTCCAGGACATCCTTCCGCAAGCCCGGCGTCTCCGGCACGAGCCAGTCTGTGTAGTCACTCACACCTTCTCCCGCCGGACGGAGCACCGCGCCAAGCGCGGTCGCACGCAGAGCCAGTGGCGCGACGCCCTGGAGCTCGGAACCGTTCTGAGCCATCGCCAGTAAGGGTTGACTGTCGCGGCCCAGCGAGTCCCACCAGGGCGCAATCCATTCCGGATGGCTAAAGCCGATAGCGCTCGGAATCGCCGTCCAGAGTGCTCGCCAGGCCTCGTGCGTTGATTCAGCTTCCCGCTTCCGCAGGACCGTAACTGTCACGTGTGTGACTCGCGTCGGCGAAACTTCGCTGCCAACACGCGTGCCAGCGGTCTGCCGAACGATCTACCGATACGTTCCATTCGCAGATAAGTTTCGGTCGAGACCCGATTTCCCAATGGCGGGTAGGTATTGAAATACACCACCTTCTCGAGATCCAGCCCCGCCTGTGCGAAGTGCTGTCTGAGTCCAATGGGGCCCACGTGATAGACCTTGTCTCGTCGCTGATAGCGTGTCCAGATCCGCCAGCCCGCCCCGGGGTTCAGCACGGTGTTGTAGATGCTCAGGTTTCGGAAGTCGATGATCGCGACACCACCCGGACGGAGGACTCGCGCTACCTCGCGCTCCGCGCCCTCGTACGATGCCGCGCTGGCATATCCGAAACTGATGACCGCGTCGAATGAGGCATCCTTGAATCCGAGGTGGTAACAGTCACCTCGAACGCTCTGAATATGGCTCGAGAGGCCCGCGGCCTGAACGGCTGACTGCGCGGTCGAGACGGCTCGCTCCGAAAGGTCGACTGCTGCGATTGAAGCATTCAACCTCTGGCTTACCATGACGGCCACCTCACCCAGGCCGCAGCCGAGATCGAGTATTCGATCCACGCATTCTTCACGCAATAGATCCACGGCGAGACTCGCGGAGATAGTGAGGGTGGCCCGTGCGCGCATTGTCCGCGGTGGGGTGAGTCCAGAATTGATCCCAGAACGTCGATGTTCGGCGATCCAGGTCAGCGTTGGTCAAGACGTTCCATGTAGCTTGGTGTGAACTGACGCACGCGCTTTTCCGGATACGCGAAATTCGGGTCTCGTCGCGCCACCACCAGGGCCGAGATGCCAATCTCCTTGAAGATCGGCTCCAGGGGCCTCAGCAAGCGTCCACCACGCGCCGCTACGAATGCCGTCTCCAGCACGGTGTAGCCTGCTCGTTGGACCATGAACTCCGCGGTGCGCGGCGTAAACGCGTAGATGTGCTCCGCGGCCATGTAGCCGTTGTGGCCGATAACCCACTTGATTAACCAATCGAGCGGACGGGAGGGCGGGATTGTGGGCACCATCATGAAGATGAGCCCGGTTGGCCTGAGGGCTTCATGCAGCCGGAGCAGAAGGAGGTGCGGGGCCACGAGATGCTCGATGATGTTTGAGCAATAGGCCGCATCGAACTGGCGGTCCAGCTCCGGGAGCGAGTCCTCCACGTTTGCAAGCTGTGCGTTGAGACCTTGCGCCCGCACGGCTTCGACATTTGCTTCCACGGCGTCCAGACCGAGGCTGCCTGGGCCGAAATGAGCCAGATGGTCACCTCGTCCGCAACCCACGTCCAGGACTGAAAGGTTATCTGCCCCGTACTGGGAGCAAAGGAATCGAACCGCGCGCGTGGGCGGAGCCGAGTTGTGCATGACGATATATTCCCTGAGGCTGCGACCTCGCGACAATGGGAGGCCAGTTGGGACCGCCGACATCCTGTCGGCGGTCCCAGCCGTGCTTGCTATGCTCTGTCGCCTGGAGATTCATTGACTGATTCTGCTTCTACATCGACTACATCGACCGAGTCGCGTGGACCAGCGCCCGGACTCTTTTCGGTCGAGTTTGGACTGATTTGCGCCGCGCAATTTCTCAGTTACGCTAGCAATCTGATGGTGGATCCGGTCCTTTCCCTTTACCTGGCGTCGGTTGGCTACTCAACAACTCTGATCGGCGTCATTATTGCCGCCTTCAGCATCATGTCCTTCGCAACGCGCCCCTTTGTGGGGCGCGGAGTTGACGTCTGGAGCCCACGAGCGATCTATGTAATCGGCGGGCTCGCTCTCGCAACGGGAAGTTTTTCTTACATCTTCCCGATATTTGGATTGTTGCTCATCGCTCGGATGATTCACGGCCTTGGCTGGGGCTGCATCAACACCGCGGGGGCAGCGTTGGCGACTGAGGCAGGGCCACCGCACCGTCGCGGTGAGGCCCTGGGCTACTTCTCGGCGATGCCAAGCCTGGCAGCAACCAGCGCACCGGCGCTTGCCTATTGGTTGGCGAGCCATCATGGATTTCACCTGGTCTTCGCTGTGTCAGGAACGCTGGCATTATTCGCCGCAGCCACTGCGTGGCGCATTCGAAATCCGCCGCGGCCGCAGGGTAGCCCGTCGTCAGGCGGCTTCTGGTCAACGCTTATCGAGCCGACGGTCTGGCTACCGACGACGCTGAATCTATTGTTCACGATTACCCAGGCCACAACGACGATTTACCTGGCACTCTACGCTCGATCGCGCGGCGTTGAAGACGTTTCCTTGTTCTTCCTGGCATCGGGAATCACGCTCTTTGCTTTTAGTCTCCTCGCTCGCTGGTCCGATCGTTGGGGCCGATCGCCCGTCATTGCGGCGTCGTTCCTGTTCGGACTGGCGGGCCTCACCGCCATCCTTCTCGCCGACTCTCTTCCAATGCTCATGACGGGAGGGGTGCTCTTCTCGATCGGATTTGGCCTCGTTGCTCCGACGCTCATCGCCTTCGCGGTAGACAAAGCTCCGGCAGCGCGGCGTGGGGCAGGGCTGGCAACGTTTACGGCGTCATACCAGGTGGCGTACGCAGTTGCCGCGCTGCTCTGGGGATTCGTCATAGACCGCTGGGGCTTCCAAACAATGTTTCAGCTCGCGTTCGTGCCGCTTGGCTTGGGTCTGGTGTTGGTGATGAGTCACTGGGGATCTGGTCTGTCCGGGATCTCAAATACTTCCCCGTCCGGGGATTAGCGCAAGGGAAGGCAGCGTTGCATATACTGCCGTACATGCGACCCTTTGCCCATCGGTTCATAGCTGCTCTAGCGATGCCTATCGTGTTGGGAGGATTCCTGGTGGCGCCCGTGCTCGCTCAGGGAAATGCCGTCGACGTTCTTCCAAACGCCGACGCGATTGTTGGACTCTTACGCGGACTCGAGTTCCGTGCTGAGTCCTTCGATGTGGCAAGAGGTGATTGGACTGAATCCGCGGGTTTTACAGTGCCTGACGAGCAGGATGTGGTAGTTCACACG
This sequence comes from uncultured Chloroflexia bacterium, assembly GCA_963765765.1. Lineage (GTDB taxonomy): Bacteria > Chloroflexota > UBA6077 > UBA6077 > JACCZL01 > CAVXYC01. The sequence continues at coordinate 477,028 of CAVXYC010000015.1, forward strand.
TTGGTGACATATGTGGCCACGCTTCCATCCATACTGGAAGCGCGTAATTTCTTCCAATCTCGAGCGCGTCAGCTAGAGCTGGACAATGAGATGACGCACGCCTGGAATACACCAAAATCGGAAAATCTTGGTGCCGATGATAGTCGCGAGTTCCGCATCATCTACGTCGATATCGCCAGTCGGTCCCGCTCAGCGGAATACGCCCGACTTATGCGACGCGGTCCGATTGTGGGTCTCGTAGAGGTCGTTGGAAGTCCGGCGATCGACGACGAGGGACAGATCGACGAAGGTAGGCGTTCTATCCTGCTGAGCGTGGCCCAGCTCTTAATGTCTCGCATGGCTCAGGCGCCGATCCCGCCGATGAATGAAGCGGGTAGCCAGTCGCTGGTGTCACTCGGTTTCCCCGCGCCGAGCTAGCGTCTCCGGCCGATAGAGGGTTGAATGCTCGGTCAAAGCAGACGCCACCCGACACATGAATGGCCACTGAGCACTAGCCCGTTCGTGCCTTCTCATAGATGGCTTCATACCGCGCCGCCATCTGCTCGATCGTGAATCGCTCCAGGAGTCGCTCACGCCCGGCGTTGCCGAGCTGAGTGGCCTCATCAGGGTTTTTGAGTATCCGGGCAATCCGATCTGAGACGCTCGCCTCGTCGTACGGATTGACAACATAGCCGGAGACTCCATCTTCGACAGCCTCCGGTGTCCCGCCAAAGCAAGTGCCCACGACGGCCCGCGCGGCTGCCATTGATTCCAGGTTCATGGTCGGAAATGGATCGAGATAGGCGCTCAGATTGAGCACCGCCGAGGATCGATGAAGTACGCCCGGAACGTCTTCTCGAGGCACCAGACCAAGAAATCTCACTCGCTCAGCGATGCCCAGGTCCTCTGCTACCGCGGCGAGATGCCTTCCGTACCATCCGTAACCGCCCATGATGACAAGCTGCGCGTCGGGGGCGGCGGCGGCCGCTCGATGGAATGCTCGTAACGCAAGCTCGTGTCCCTTGAATTGACTGAGGCGACCTCCCGCTAGCACCGCGGGCCCTGGCGACAGATCCCATCGCTGATCGACATTCGTAGATGTCCGGTTGATGAACTCGGCAGACGGGATGCCGTTGTGAACGACGCGGGCATTCGGAAGGCCGTTAGCGATGAGTGCCTGGGCGAGCGCATGACTTACCGCGATGGGCGTCCGAACGACACGTTCGAGATACGCACGAACGATCCGATTTCGGACCGGAAATGACCAGTAGAGTGAGCGGCAGCTCCGGCAGCGTTCGGGATGCGCGACTGGCGCTGGGGTCGATCTATCCATGTGCTCAGGCTGGATGTAGCAATGAAACTTCGTGTAGCAAAAGGCCAGAGCATCCTGCGCGGTGTGCACGACCGGTGCGACCTTTGATGCAAGCCGTAGCGACTCGTAGCTCAGGTGTTGATGGATGTTCCAGGCATGCACGACGTCGGGCTTGAAGGCTCGCAGGGCACCAGCCACGCCGCCGGTTGCAGATGGATTGATCAGGGAAAGCGCTGGGCGGAGCCGGGGGTGATATTCGGAGTGAACTTGGTACACGTCCAGGCCGTTCCAGCTTGCATGTCCCGTGGCCTCAGGACCCGCGGTGAGCAGCGCGACGGTGTGGCTCTGCTGAAGCTGGCGCGCCAGGTAGCGCACCATCACTTCCCCACCTCCCGTGGCGCTGAAGGAATCAGCCATCAGGAGAACGCGCATGTCGCCTCCAATGGACGGCTCGATGATTCGATCGCTTGGGAGTGGTTCACGGTCGCGTCAGTAGTCGCCAGCAGAGCGCATTCGTGGCAAGTCGTGCCGCGAGCATGAGAGCAACGTAGCTCGCGGCCGCGGCCATGGCGCCCGAGCTTCGTATGAGCGCGAGCGCGATGGGCAGCCCGATAACCAGCACAACGAGATGGACGCGAATTGGAAGGTCCGTACGGTCCAGTGTTCTGAAAAGCGGCCCCGCGGTGAGGCCGAATCCGAGAAGCGCGCTGTCAATCGCCAGGACGAGCGCGAGGGGAACGCTATCAGCATAAGCCCCGCCGTAGAGCGACGTAATTAGCCACGGGGCGCCCATGGCAAACGGAAGCGTCAATCCCAACGAGATGAGTACACCCGATAGGCTCACCGAGACGAAAAATGCGCGCAATCTCTGGGGAGTACGCGCATGGACTTCTGGCAGCTTCACCATCAGAAGCCGCGAGATTGGCGCAAGTAGCAGCGCTGGTATCGCGATGTAGCTCAGGGCGATCCGCAGGTGCGCCACGTCATCAGTGGCGACGACGGCGCCCAGGAAAAGAACCGGAAATAGCGGGTAGATCGTGGCCAGATTCTTGTCCAACGCCATCGTCAGACCTGACCTGGTCTCGTGCCAAACCGGAAAAGTGGGGTGGACGATGCCTACAAGAAGGCGCTTGATGGATGGCAGGAGGGGTGACCGTCGTCGCAGCCACTCGTAAACGAGGACCGACACCAATGCAATCAGGATCGACGCGACAAGCTGACCGACCAACACTGCACCGGCAGTCATGCCCAGCAGCGCTCCGGCGATAGCCGCCGCGGCAAGCAAAGCATTGGAGCCGTTTTCGAGCCAGGCGAGCTCCTTGATCTTGCGTGCACTCTGAAGCGCCAGAACAGTTGTAGCCGAGATCACCACCCAGCTCACCGGTAGCAGGTAGAGGCGCAGCAGCTCGCCAAGCACCGCGTTTCCGTAGAGCAGCTCCGTGGCCGTCGGCGCGACGAGGATGGCGATGGGGATAATGAGCGTCGCCGACCACACGCCGATTGAGACGAAGTACGACATCGCCTTCGCAGCGGAGTCCACATCATCTAGTGCTATGGCGGCCGCAAGTCGGGTTGTGGCAGCGTGATCCTGACCCAGACGTCGCAGGAGACCCACGGTGGTGCCGATGGATACTACCAGCGCATAGGTCCCGTACTGTTCCGCTCCGAGCGCCCGTGCGAGCACAATCGAGGCGACGAAGCCTACTCCAGCGGAAAAGAGCGCGCCGAGTTGCAGGATGCCGACGTCTCGAACGAAAGGGCGGCTGACGAGACTCCGAACCCGATCGAGAATCGGACTACCGCTCGAGCGCGGCGCGGTAGACATCCAGGTAGCTGTCCGCGACGCGATCCCAGGCAAAGGAATGGGCATGCTCTCGTCCTCGTGCTCCGAGCGACTGAGCAAGCTCGGGGTTCTGGAAAAGCGAGCGGATCCTCGCGGCAATCTGCTCAGGCGATTCCTGAGGAGTCAGGTAGCCCGTTTCGCCGTCGATGATGGCGTCCTCGGCACCGCAACCAAGGGAGCCGATAACGGGCAAACCGTATGCGCCCGCTTCGAGATAGGCAAGACCAAATCCCTCGAACGCAACACCGGTGTTTACCGGTGTGAGGGCGAATACCGTCGCTTCGCGGTAAAGCCTTTTCAGCTCTGCGTCCGGAAGTCGTCCCTCGAGTGAGACGTATCGCTCAACATGAAGCTCGGAGATTTGTTGACGAAGACTCTCGACATAACGACGATCGCTGGTATCGCCGACGATGGAGTACCTGAGCGACGGGAACTCGTCCTTCAGCAGCGCAACGGCTTCGATCGTAACGTGATAACCCTTTCGTCGCTTTACCTCACCAACGCCCAAGAGCAGGGGTTCAGTGGCCTTGCGCGGCCCCGGCGTCGCATCACTGGGAAGCTTGGCGCCATTTGGAATGACCTGCACGTCGGGCAGGTCGATCTTCTCGAGCAGTCTGGAACGAGTGTATTGGCTGACGCAGACGACTTGTTTCGCTGTTTGAAGTGCTCGGGTAAACGCCCAGCGGGTCAGCATGCCTTCGCGGAACGGCGACACTGCATAAGTCCCATGGAGCGTCATGACGTGGCCGGACGCCCCAGGGGTGCGTGCTCCGAGGGCATACGGTTCCACAATGGCATGGATGAGGTTGGCCTCCCCTCGCCAGCGCGCGGTCTGATAAGCATTCCAGACTAAGGCGGTGGGTCGGTCCAGTGGAGCCAGTGGGCTGGTGAGGCAGGGGATGACCTCGGCGCCGTGGATCGTGGAGTCTGTCTGGTGTCGGCTCACAAGAATCCGCAATTGCACGCCGCGCGCAATGAGCGATTCCGCGAGCCCGCGAGCATAGCTTCCCCAACCATTGGTCGATTCGAGATCCGAACAAAGCCAGAGGAGCTGTAGGTCGGTGGTGGATGCCATTACGCCTGTTTGGAGCTGACGTTCGTTAGGACGTCAAGGATACTGGAGGCGCGTGCGTCCCAAGAGTATCGCTGCACGTCCTCCCTGGCACGTGCGGCGAGTCGATCGGCCAACGTCCTATCGCTAAGCAACCGATCCACCGCCTGAGCCAATGCCGCGGGGTCACCCGGCGGCACGAGCAGCGCATTTGCCTCATGTTGCAGCACGTCCCGTAAGGACGGCAGGTCACTCGCCACTATCGGTACACCAGCGGCCATGTAGTCGAAGAGTTTGAGCGGTGATGTGAAGTATCGCCCAAAAGGGGAGTCGGGTAACGGGATCACGGTAACGGCGGCATCTCGAAGCCGCCTTGAAACCTCACGATATGGTACCCAACCGGTGAATTGAACACGGGCGGACACACCGAGCTGTCTTGCTAATTCACGCAATCGTCGAATGTCTGGCTCGTCCGTCCCCGGCTTCTCAGTGCCGCCGATGATGACGAGGGGCTCGGCCCGCGGAGCTACCGAGGCGGCGCGAATCAGCGTGTCCACGCCTTTCCACGGATAGAGCTGACCGACGTAGTACACGCCCTTTCTCGTTGACGAGGACGCGCTCTCTTCAGTTCCGACGTTCGTGCCATCGGGGACCACCGCCATCTGCTCCGCTGCTCGGTTGTGTCGCTCGGCGATCAGTCGCTTGAGCTCAGATGTGACGCAGATGACGTGTCCAGCGCTGGAAAAGACGCGCTTCTCGATTTTCGCGATGCGCTCGGCCTCACGCGGCGCTCCTAGAAGCTCGGCCTCTAACGAGCTGAGATCGTGCACCTCATAGACAATGCGCTGCTGAATTGCGGTCCCAAGCTGACACAGGAGTGATGCGAGACGGAGGTCTCGTACGATGATCGCATCTGGTAGCGGTCGGAGTAGCCACGAAGCCCGACAAATTAGCCCAGCAAGATATGAGGCCTGCCAGATGCGTGTGTACCAACGGTCCACACGCGCGTGTGGACGGGCGATCGGAATTCGGACGATCCGAAGCCGTGAGTGAGGCTCCAGCCCGAATGGCTCGAGCACTTCACGGTCACCGCCACGGTCTCGTCGCCCACCAACCAGCGTTACTCGAGTGCCAGCCCGGGCGAGGGCATGCGCCGTGTTGACGATCTGAATTGCGCGTGCCTTGCGGTGCGGCAGGTCCACGCTGGCTAAGTAGAGGATGGAGGTCATCGCGTCGTGTGAGAGACCGCTTCCGGCCGCGACAGGCAGAGACGTCCGTCCCACCGGGGCCGGTGTGACGGACGTTCGGCGCTAGCGTTAGCCATGCTGTTGATCGAGATGTTCCAGGATCCGCTCCGCGCGCCTCTCCCACGTGTACTGAGCGGCTTCGGCGCGGGCGGTGGCCGCTATGGCAGCTGCGAATGGCGGATCATCGAGTACACGACGAAGTCCCGCAGCCAGGGCGGTGGGTGAGTCGGGCTCCACCAGCACGCCATTCTCGCCATCGCGCAGGATTTCGCGGATCGAATCGAGATTGCTTGCTACCAGCGGCGTCCCTGCCGCCATGGCATCGAACAGCTTGAGTGGCGACGTGAAATAGCGCGACATCAGCACATCCGGCAGTGGCACAACCGCTACGGATGCCTGAGCCAGGCACCGTGGGACCTGGTGGTACGGAACGAAGGCGTGAAACTTCACTCGATCCGAGAGACCAAGACTTCCCGAAAGCTGCTCTAACCGGGCGCGATCGATATCCGTCCCGTTCTCCTGCACGCCACTTCCGACGATCGTGAGAGTGGCGTTCGATACCTCAGCGAGTGCGCGAACCAGCGTATCTACACCCTTCCATCGATAAAGCTGCCCAACGTAGAAAATGGACCGTTTATCCGCCGCAACCGCGGTACGACCTGTCGGCACGTCAGCCCCATCAGGGATGGCTCGGACAAGCGACTCCGACACTCCCTCAGAATCCACGATGAGACGGCGACACGCTTCCGTTAGAGTGATCAGCCGGTCTGACTGCTGGAGGACGAACGACTCCAGAGCCCGTGTGCGGTTGGCGACCCCCCACTGCTCTCCCTGTTCAAGTGAGCGATTGTCCCGCGGGCGTGTTCCAAACAGCTCATGCGCTTCGTAGACCACTTTTACTCGGGTCAGCGACCGGAGCTTGATAAAGGTCCAGGCAACCCGTGGATCCCTTGTGAAGACCCAAGCCGGCCTCGCGCCCGGGGGCATGCGCAACAAGCTCAGCGCTGCTCCAGCGCAATAACTTAAGTTCGTAACCGCCAAACGTTTGTGAATCTCAATGAATCTAAGCGCTTCCGGTACCTGAGCAACGGTGATGGATTTAACGGAGAGGCGTGGATGGGACTCGAGTCCGTAGAGCGCGAGCGCCTGGGCTACGCCGAGCTTCATGGGACTCCACGGGCGCATCGTCATGAGACGCACTTTGCTGCCAGCTCGCGCCAGGGCGTGTGCGGTGTGTATCGTCTGGATTGCACGGGCCTGTTCCGATGGCCATTCAAAATTCCCGGCGTAAAGAATTCTCATGTGACTGGAATATCTCGACGGTGGCCGGATGCGCTGGATCCCAATGGGCGGACCAATTTCACAAGCTCGTCAGCGAGGTGCTCGACGCTATGCTCCTTGATCACACGGTCCCTCAGCAGGTGCGCTCGGCCTTCGCGCTCGGCCACAGGACGGTCGACCCACCGTGCGATCAGACTAGCCACGGCCTGTGCGCTATGTTCTCCGGGGATGTGATCAGCGTGCTCGTCGCTGAAAAAGGGTCTCAGCGCCGCGTTCGTAGTGATCGGAAGCGCCCCCGCGCTGGCGGCCTCGAGGACGGCTTTGTCAAGGCTGCCGGTCTGGCTGCATGACACGAATATTGACGCGCGCTGGTATTCAAGCGAGACCTCATCATGCGGAACGCCCGGTGCGATGTGGACCTGGGTGCTGAGTGCAAGCTGCTGGACTTGTTGCTCGAGCTGGGCGCGATAGTTCTGCTCCTGAGGCAACGTGGCGCCACCGATGATGCGAAGCCGCAGATTGCTCAGGCCCCGGTCTCGGAGTAATGCCATCGCATTCAGCACAACCTCGTAGTGTTTCACCGGTGAGATTCTTCCGATGGAGACGATCAGGCTTTCGTCCCGAAATGAACCGGGGGTAAACGCGTCAGTGTCGATCCCCTGACCGGTGATTGTGATCTTGTTGCTGCGGATTCGCAGTCCGTCGGGCGTGGACGTTCCCGCACAGTCCACTAGAGCGTGGGCCAACCGCAACATGGGGGAGACCGCGCCGTGCGCGTACCACATGGCTAGGGGGACGCGAGCCGGTTTCACAATTGGAGCGGCGCACACGGCGAAGATGGGGCCCATGTGCGCAATGACGCCATCTAGCTGACCGCGCCAGCAGAGATTTGCCAGGGTAGAGGTGAGGCGGGCGATCACCGCGATTTTGCCGCCCGGCCCGTCGCGGTCCAACGAATGCAGGGTGACGTTTGATGGAAGGGGCGGGTTACTACGCCAGAGCTGAAGCACAGTGAGATGATCGACTCGCGCCGCTAACCGCTCAACCCAGGTGTGAATGAATCCCAATAGGGGGTCTTTCGGATCAACCAGTGGAGTGATCAGTGCAAGCCGCATGGTTCGGATCGCCTCAGCCACCGCGGGAGGCGACCGCTTCCAGGCAGACCTGGATCGTCCGGTCTACCTGGGTATCCACGGAATGTGCGAGCGCCCAGGCACGATTGCGGCGCCCGTACTCGGCAGCCAGCTCAGGCGAGCTGAGGCACTCGGCAATGGCAGTTGCGAACCCGCGGACATCTCCTGTGGGAACCAGCCAACTATTCTTCCCGTTCTCGAGGAGCTCGCGATTTCCTTCAATATCTGACGCGATAATGGGTAGTCCGATGGCCATTCCCTCGAGAAGCACGTGGGAGAGACCCTCGTATCCAGATGCAAGAGCCAGGACGGAGCACTGTGTCATCAACGGCTCAATCGCAGCTCGTTCCACCTGCCCCAAGAAGTCCACTCTTCCGGGCGCCTGGCGGTTAGCTAGCTGCTCGAGCCGGTGACGATCATTCCCATCGCCCGCGATCACCAGGCGCGGTGCGTTAGCGCTATGCCGGAGTAGACCAATCGCCTGTATGAGGGTGTCAATACCCTTCCAAGGTGCCAGGCGGGCAACGGTGACGACCACCGGCGGCTCGGTCTGAAGCGTGGCAGCATGCTCTGGGGCGGGCACGGCGTTATGGACAACGCGAATGGACGAGCTCGAGATTCCCCAACCAGACACTACCGACCTGAGGTAATTACTGGGGACGATCACGCGATCGGCAGCGGACACGTAGGTACGCTGCATCGCCTTGAGGAGCCGAACTCGGGGCCCGCCCCGGACGATCTGGAACTGATCAATGCCCACATCGCCGGAGCAAAGTCCGTGTCGCACCGAGAATTCCCACGCAAAATCACCAACGATCTTGATCACCATCGGAAGCCTGCGCAATGAATTGATCAGCGCTGGCGGCAATCCGTAGTCGCTCACAAAAAGCAGGTCACAGTCTCGAGTACCGCGAAAAATCGCCCGAGTGAACTTTGCGAGTCGTACCGGAATCGACGTCGTGCGAGAGACACGTTCAATGGAGCAAGGGAGATCGCTGATCTGCGACTCACCATATGTAACGACGTGAACGTCATGGCCTCGTGCAACAAATGCCGGGATGAGCTGTGAAAGATAGGTAGGCGGTCCACCCACGTCCGGCGGGAACGTGCCCGACGCGATACAGATACGCACGGCGGAAAGTATAGAGCGCCACACGATAGCCAGTAATGAGTGATGAGTGATAAGTGGCAGGCGGGGCGAGCATGCATCGCTACTGCTGCTCGCTACTCACGCCCGTTTGGCACCGTGGTGCCTACGTGTGACACAATCGTCCCGGCCGGAATCGTCAGGATTGGTTCGTGAGTCTTGACGGTTATGCATCGTCAGCAGCCGGCGGACTTCGCCGCCCCCCGTGTGGAGAGCGTGGACGAGTCCGAGTACCGAAGCCCATTCGTCGCTCTCGTCCAAGGAGTTGAGGCCGCCCTTCGTGCGCATTTTGATGCTCAACTACGAGTTTCCGCCGCTTGGCGCCGGTGGAAGCACGTCTTCGTACCACCTCGCTCGGACTCTGGTGGAGCTCGGCAATGAGGTCGACGTCATCACCATGAGTTTGACCGGCATTCCTCGGCAGGAGACCATGGACGGAATTCGCGTGATGCGCGTGCCGTCCCTCCGAAGTAAGCGGGAAGTCTGTCATACCCACGAAATGGGCACATACGTCCTTAGTGGGACCATGTTCGCCGCCGCTCAGGTGCGCCGCCGTCATTATGATATTGTCAACAGCCATTTCATCTTCCCCACGGGGCCCATCGCCTACATGCTTCGTCGATTGGGCGGGCCGCGATACGTTCTGACCGCCCGAGGGTCGGACGTCCCTGGTCACAATCCGAATCGTTTCCGATTCGATCATCAGCTTCTCCTGCCTGCCTGGAGACACATCGTTCGCGACGCTGACGCGGTTGTGGCTGTGTCGCACGACCTCGCGGCGCGCATCCGCGCGCATGCCGGCTGCGAAGTCACGGTTATCCCAAACGGCTGCAGCCCGATTGCGCTTGGTGGATTCAGCGGCGAGCAGCTCGGTCTTGATCCCAATCTCGAGGGTCGACGCATTCTCATGGTGACGCGACTCCACGAGTTCAAGGGTGTTCAATATCTCATTGAGGCAGCCCGCACAATTGGCTCGAATATGGAGATCCATGTCGTTGGAGACGGCCCATACAGAGCCACGTTGGAGAACCTGGCGCACGAACTGGGAGTCCGAGTTCGATTCTGGGGTTGGCTTGACCGATCCTCTCAGGAGCTGCGGGGCCTCTACCAGCACTGTTCGGTATTTGTATTTCCGTCGGAGCGAGAGGGCTCGCCCGCGGTGCTTCAGGAAGCCATGAGCGCCGGGCTCACCGTCGTCGCCGCAGATGCGGCTGGAACGCCCGAAGTCGTGGGCGATGCCGGGATCTTGGTGCCCCCGCGTGACCCCCAGGCAATCGTAGATGCCCTGACGCGACTCTTCAGCTCGCCAACGCTGATCGATGAGCTGAGCGAGCGGGCTCGACGACGCGTGGTCACCGAATTCAATTGGACAGACCTTGCTCGTCGATACGAGCAGCTTTATCGGCGCGTTCTCGGACGACCTGGTAGCGAGCCCGCACTCACGGGCCAACCAACATGACGATGAGTGTTGCAAAGGGAGCCGAAACGAAGTCCCCGCCACGCATTCCCTGGGGATTGATCCTCAAGATCTCGATAGCCGTTGCAGTCACGGCATACGTGTTGAGCCGCGCCGGATTGACCGGCGCGTTGGAGACGTTGAAGTCAGCTCAATGGGGTGTCGTCGCCATGGCGGCGATCTTCGCAACCGTGGCCATGCTGCTCAACGTTACGCGTTGGCGCATGATGATCGCCGCCCAGGGCTCTGACGCACCGCTTCCGACACTAGTTCGCCTTTATCTCGTCGGCATGTTTTTCAACAACATCTTGCCTTCGAGGTTTGGCGCGGACGTGGTGCGAGCGTACGGGGCGGCCGGTGTAGCAGCAGGGCGGACGCGCTCTGTGGCGTCAGTCGTGATGGACAGGCTCGTCGGCGCTATTTCTGTGCTCATCCTCGGCCTGGTCGCCGTTGTTGTTCGGCCATCCATGATCGAAGGCCGACTGGGGCAATCGTTCGTCGTCATGTTTGTGCTATTGGTTGGCCTGCTGCTCCTCCTACTGTACCGATCGGAGGGCACGAACCGATTTCGCGACGCCTTCCTGCGATTTACAGACGTGACGATTTTCGGGATTCGCATTCGATCCCGAGTTGATGCCGCGATAGATGCCATGCGCTCGTACGCCGGTGCCCGCGGGCTAATCGTGCGTGCCCTCTTGATCTCACTGTTAGCTAACGGCCTGTCGATTCTGAATCTATATCTGTACGGATCTGCCGTGGACGCGGGCGTATCTCTGGCCGACGTTGCCTCGGTGGCGCCTATCATCCTTGCCGTCGGCCTGCTGCCGCTATCGATTAACGGACTGGGAACCGTGGAGCTCGCATTTGTGGTGCTCTTCGGCGCGATGGGGGTTCCTGAGCCGATCGCCCTGGCGATCGCGATTCTCAGACGCCTCGTCCTGCTCGGTATGAGCCTGGTGGGCGGCGTGCTCTACACGGTCAAGAAGTTTGGATAGGGCCCGATTAGAGTGCGGCCGTCTTTGCCGTTTGGTCCTGAGCGGAGCGACTTCCGCGGAGCGGCTTCCACCGTTGTGAAACTGGCGATCGTAGGCGCAGTCCAAAGTCTGTCGCCGAACTAATCGCGTGACGACAGCTAGGAAGCTCCGCGTACTACGCGCGATCACTCGTCTTAACGTTGGTGGGCCATCGATTCACGCAATCATGTTGACGCGTGACCTCAATCCCAGGATATTCGAATCCCTTCTGGTGACGGGTGTCGAGAGCCCAACCGAGGGCACCATGCGGTACCTGGCCGACGAGAACGGCGTGCGGCCGCTGGTTGTTGAAGCCCTGGGACGAGAAGTAAGCCCCTTGAACGATGTGAAGACTCTACTGGATATGTACCGCGTCATTCGGCGCAATAAGCCTGACATCGTCCACACGCACATGGCCAAGGCTGGCACCACTGCGCGACTCGCAGCCTGGCTCGCGCGTGTACCAATCATCGTCCACACGTACCACGGACATGTCTTCCACAGCTACTTCAGTCCGCGTAAGACGGCTATGTTTCTGGCTATCGAGCGCACACTTGGGAAGCTTACCGATCGTATCGTCGTGGTTGGCGACAAGCAAAAAGACGAGATTGCGGGGTTCAACGTCGCTCCCATGGAAAAACTCGTGGCGATACCGCTCGGTTTGCCACTCGAGCCCTTCCTTACCGCGGATGATGCTCGCGGCGAGCTTCGGCGAGATATAGGCATTGAGAACGACATTCCGCTGGTGGGCATCGTCGCGCGGCTGGTGCCAATCAAAGCACACGAGTACTTTCTTCAAGCGGCGCAACGCATATCTGCACAGCGTGATGACGTCCATTTTGCCGTTGTCGGAGATGGCGAGCGCCGCGAAGAGCTCGAAACCATGGGCCGCGATCTGGGAATTGCCGATCGGGTACACTTTCTCGGCTGGCGGCGGGACATGCGGCAGGTTTATGCCGACCTCGACGTAGTTGTGCTTTCATCGCTCAATGAAGGCTCGCCCGTAGCGGTGATCGAGGCGATGGCGGCTGCTCGACCAGTAGTAGCCACCAGCGTGGGTGGAGTCGGCGAAGTGGTTGACGATGGCACAACCGGAATACTCGTACCTCCTCGGGATGCGGATGCCATCGCATCTGGAGTGCTGCGGTTCCTCGGGGATCCTGCCTGGTCCAAAGCTGTTGGGCTCGCCGGTCGATCATCCGTGGTGCCGAGATACGCAGTCAGCCGACTAGTTGGAGACATCGAGCGCTTGTACGTAGACCTCGCTCAAACAAAGGGTCTAGTTGCGTGAGCGACGGCGGATGCACGCGGTGCTCGATCCTTAAGTCGGGAACTTCCATCCGGCAAAACCTGGTTTTTAGCGATTGTTCGGTTGGACTTCTCGCGGTGAACATGTGAACTTCGGCGCTCAACCCTTCGTGCTGGTGTATCCACTAGCGGCTATCGTCGCGTTGAGTGTGGCTCTCATCTCCACTCCCATCGTTTCCAAGTTGGCCGTGAGGCTCGGGGTGGTCGCGTATCCACAACGCGATCGATGGCACCAGGTGGTGACTCCACTTCTCGGTGGGGTCGCTATCTTTCTGGCCACGGTGCCGGTTTTCGTGTTGTTGCCACAGCCCAATCAGCCGGATATATTCGATCGCTTTGGTGGGCTGTTGGTCGGCGCCACGATCATGTTCTTCGTGGGACTTTACGACGATCTTCGAGGGCTGCCACCCTATGGAAAGATGCTTGCCCAGGTCGTCGCCGCCTGCGCATTGATCATTGGCGGATTGCCGCTGAATGAGATTCCGCTGCCCTTGCTGGTCGTCCCACTCAGCATTTTCTGGATCGTCGGCGTTACCAACGCGTTCAATCTGCTGGACAACATGGACGGACTTTCCGCAGGCATCGCCATGGTCGTTGCCCTCACACTTGCTGGATACAACCATCTGCAGGGAGACCGGCAAATGGCGATGCTGTGTCTTGTGATTGCCGGGTCAACCGCCGGCTTCCTGGTGTTTAACTTCAATCCGGCCAGGATCTTCATGGGGGACTCAGGTAGCTTGCTGCTCGGGTTTCTCCTGAGCGGAATCGTGGTGCTAGGCGCCAGTAAGGCGACAACCGAGCTCATTGCTGCTCTCCTCATCCCCGTCGCGGTGATGGCGCTGCCGATCCTGGACACATCGCTGGTAACGGTGATGCGCGCGCTCAACGGCCGTCCGATCTCTCAGGGCGGGCGGGATCATCTATCACACCGTCTGGTGGCGTTGGGGCTGAGTGAGCGCAACGCGGTGTTGCTCCTCTGGGGCGTGAGCGCGTCAGCCGGCGTCCTCGTGCTGAGCTCACGCTTCATCGGCGGATGGACCGCTCTTTCCATCGGCGTTATGCTAGCCCTGGGTATCCTTTTTTTAGGAATCTACCTCGCGCAAGTGCGCATCTATACCCAGAAGGACTACGAGGAGATGGCGTCGGACCCCGGCCTCGTGGGCAAGCTGGTGCTCAGTGGCACGCTGCTCTACAAGCGCCAGGTCGCGGAGATGATGCTCGATCTCACGCTCATCTGCGTCTCACTTCTCGGGGCATATCTATTCCGATTTGACGGCGTTCTCGAGAAGCGATTCGTGGAGCAATTCGTCGGTATCTTGCCGTACGTCGTGGCCGTAAAGCTCTCCGCGCTGTTCTTCCTTGGAAACTATCGCACCGTCTGGCGCTATCTTGGGCGTACTGATCTCCTGCGTATGGTCGGGGCCAGCATTTTGGGCTCGGCCGTGAGCGCGGCAATTATTTTTGTGGTCTTCCGCGACGCAGGATTTCCTCGCTATGTGGTGCTCGGCGATTTACTCATATTCACGTCGCTGATCATCGGCGCGCGTGTTGTCTTCGTTTCAATTCCTGAGCTCATAGGTCGATTCCATCCGCGGGAGACCGTTCGTGTGGTCATCGTAGGAGCCGGGGACATTGGCGAGCTCGTCCTACGAGCTATTCGGCGTCACCCAACCAAGCCGTATCGAGTGGTGGGTTTCCTTGATCGGGATGAATCCAAGGTCGATCGGGCCATTCAGGGTGTGCGCGTGCTCGGCTCCATGGAAAAGCTTGAAGATGTTGTGGCGCGTGAGCACGTCCAGGAGATCGTTGTGGCGGGACCCGCCAGAGAACAGGAAGCACTGGCTGCTCGGTGTCGCCGCATGGGCGTGCCGATGTGGGACGCCGGATCATTCATACAAAATCAGCTCGAAGCGAACCCGTAGAGGTAGGAAAGCGATGAAGGTACTGGTCACCGGTGGCGCGGGGTTCATCGGGTCGCACCTAGTGGAGGCGCTGCTCGCCCATGGCGATGCCGTAACGGTCATCGATGACTGCTCCACGGGCTCACTGGATAATGCGCGTCTGCATGACGGGAAACCAAACTATCAATTCGTCCAGGGGACGGTGCTGGATCGACCTCTGTTCGAGAGTCTAGCCGCGGACGCGGACCACATCTATCACCTCGCGGCGGCGGTTGGCGTGCGCTGGGTCATCGATAATCCACTGCAATCGATCATCACCAATGTGCGTGGAACTGAGACTGTGCTGGAGACAGCGGAGAGGACTGGCGCCCGGGTGCTCATCGCTTCGACATCCGAGGCCTATGGAAAAAACGATTCGGACATGCTCAGCGAGGACGATGACCGCATTCTGGGCTCCACCCGCGTGACGCGCTGGCTTTATGCCGCGACCAAAAGCCTGGATGAATGCCTCGCCTTTGCCTACTGGCAGGAGAAGCAGCTTCCGGTGGTCATTGTGCGGTTCTTCAATACGATCGGTCCACGCCAGACGGGTCGTTACGGGATGGTTGTCCCGCGCTTCGTGGAGCAGGCGCTGAGGAATCAGCCGATCACTGTCTACGGCGATGGGGAACAGACCCGCTGCTTTACCGACGTGCGCGATGTCGTCCGTGCCATCACCGCGTTAATGAGCTCAGATCGTGCGCTCGGAGAGGTATTCAACGTTGGGCAGTCGAGTGAGATCAGCATCCACGATCTCGCGCTCCGGATTCGCGAGCTAGCCGAAAGCACCTCCGAGATCGCGTTGGTGCCGTACGACCAGGCATTCACGGGCGGCGGATTCGAGGACATGCGTCGGCGCGTGCCGAATGTTGAGAAGCTCCGCGGCGTGGTCGGTTTTTCACCAGCGATCCCGCTCGATGAGACGCTACGCCATATCGTGGAGGAGCGTCGGAGTAACCTGGCAGCCACAAACCCGGTCTGATGTTACTTCGCAGGTTTGCACTCTACTGGCTGCCGATCGTGATCTGGATGGCCGTCATTCTCGGGCTCTCGTCGCAGTCGAACCTTCCGGCCCGCACCGATCTGAACACCGGTGAGAGAATCGGTACGACGTACTCACTCGCCAAAACATGGCACGTCATCGAGTACGCCGCGCTGGGAGTTCTCATATTTCGTGCGGCGCATAGTACCGGTGGTGGGCTTGGGCTTCGCCCCCGGGCGTGCGGCGCTGCTCTCCGCGGCCGTATGTCTCGCATTCGCTGGACTTGACGAGCTGCGGCAATCTTTTGTTCCACGTCGCGAAGCGTCGATAAGCGACGTTCTTCTGGACGGTAGCGCCGCGACCATCGCGGTGATCGCGTGCGTGCTCTGGCTCCAGTCGCGTGGCCGGCTCCGAGCAACCCGACCTGGTTGAGCAGTCCTGAATGATTGCCTGGCTATTGGCCTTCCTCTGGATGGCGGTCATTCTCTACACCTCGTCGCTCGGCCAGGCGGTCACACCTGTCCAGGGCGCAATGCAGACGTTAGTCTCCAAGCTGGGTCACGTGACTGAATACGCCATCCTAGGAGGCCTGCTTGCCCTCGCGGTGCGACGCGAAGTTCCGGCTCCTGGAGGCCGATTCGATACGTGCTAGTTGCCGCGTTGATCGGCGGAACGTTTGCCGCGTTTGACGAGCTGCGTCAGTCTTTCGTGCCAGGACGAGAGCCGCGGGTCACCGACGTGCTTCTGGATCTTGCAAGCGTCACTGCGGGGGCGCTCGTCGCCACGTGGCGACAGCCGATGGTTGTTGATCCGTCAGTGGCAGCTTCGGCGGAGGAAACAGAAGAGCCATCACCCTGATCCCCTGGAGGTCAGGGTGATGGCCCTTCGACCATTTGAATGCCTCTGACAAAGAGGGGCTACTTCGTCTCCTCGATCGTCACAGACTCGATCTTCACTTCATTCTGCGGCTTGGAGCGCTCCCCAGTGCTCGATGCACCTACCGGTACGCCGGCAATAGCATCCAGCGTCTCCAGACCCTGAGTGACCTGGCCAAAGACCGTGTAATTCTTCGGGAGCCGACTCTTAAGGTCCGTGTGGCAGATGAAGAACTGGCTGCCCTGCGTGTTGGGGCCGGCGTTGGCCATGGCTAACGTGCCTCGCTCGTAGCTCTGTGGAGTGTTGAGCTCATCGGAGAATTTGTAGCCCGGGGCCGCCCATGCCCGGTGCCGGTAGGATCCCCAGTTTGAATCATGAAGTCTTTGATGATTCGGTGAAAGACCACACCGTCGTAAAAGTTCTCACGCGCGAGAAACACAAAGTTGTTCACGGTGTTTGGCGCGTCCTTCGAGAACAAGTCCGCCTTCATTTCACCTTGCGACGTCTTAATGGTGGCGGTGTACTTGGCGTTCGGATCCAGCGCGAGTGCTGGGGGTGATGACCACTGCTTTGACACTGCTTGTGCTCCAGGTGATGCGGCTGGTTTTGCCGCCGCGGATGTTGCTGCCGATGTCGCCGCCACGGGCGGCGTCGTAGGTTTTGCCGGAGGTGCGGTCGGCGCGGATTGGCATGCCGCTCCAAGCGAGGCCGTGAGGCCAAGGGCGATAAAGGATCTCCGGTTCATATTAAATGGAGCGATTGATGGTGCTCCTAGCCTCCTTAGGGGCAATTGCTTGTTGGATAGCCTCGAGAAATGCCGCTTCCGGCTGAGCGCCCGTGAACTCCACTCGATCATTGATGACGATCTTGGGGACCGACATGACCTGGTACTTGCTTGAGAGCTCCGGGAACTCCGAGGCGTCAATCGCGTCAGCCGTGATGTGCTCATTGACCATTGCCATCGTGTGGGCCAACCTGGCCGCTTTGGGGCAGTATGGTCAAGTCGGTGTGCTGAATACCTGAATATGGACCGGTTCCGTAATCGCACTGAGAGCCGATTTCGTCTCGTCGGTCAAATTCACCGAGCCCGCGGAAACGTCCACGATATCAGCAATCAGCGTAGAGAACTCATAGCCCGACGGCGCTCCTAGAAAGCGCACGACTCCGGCGTTGGTGCCGTGTAAGAGCACCGCGGGTACCTCTGTCACGCCGGCCTGAGCAGCCGCATCGGGCTCAGCCTGGATGTCATGTACTTCAACCTGCAGAAGGCTCGTGAGCTCGGCAAGCTCACGGATGAGGGCCTCAGTTTCGGGCCCACTTCCTGACTCCTGCCGTCCGGGAACAAAGAGTAGGGATGGCTTCTTGGAGAAGACTTCGATGCGCACTTCGGATGCGAGATCTCGATCGAAGATCTCGCGAATCTGTTGACGTTCACGTTCAGGGATCATCGGCATGAGTAACTCCGGGGCTGCTACCGGCACGTGGGGCGCGTCAGTAGATATTACTGACGCCTACTGCAGGGAGGATACCAGGGGAGCAACGGACAGCGCGAGATTGGGCGTACTCGCACCCACATGTCCGACGAGCCCGGCGCGGGAACGCTGCCATCTTGTCGGCCGGCCGCCAAAGGGGCGCTCACGGCCGTAACGGCCACCGGACTGAGGGAATCTGCGAGGCGGCCTTTAGGGGCCCGAGCCAACAGGATGTCGGTGGTCCCACACCGCGCTCGTCGAGCACTCGCTGGCTGCGTGGCCATTTTCGCCCCGCTCGGGGCGACACCATCTAGGAGGTCCAGCCGTTTCATGAGGGTGAGCACAACCACAAGCCAACCGACGTCTTCCTTCGGTGCGTGGATTTTGGGCCCACGGCCCGCCAGGCATTTGCTACAATCTGACACGGGACCTCGAGCGGCACTTTTCGGAGGCGATTGAGGCACAAGGTGCAAGGTGAGATGAACAAAGAATCGTTGACCAACCTGGCAGAGGGCGGCGTCAACGGACTGAAATCCTACTCGCCCGTCCAGTTGTTTTTCCTGATGCGTTTGTCCTATCTGCAGCGGCAACGTCGGGAATGTATCAACGTGATTGATTCGCAGGACTGGCGAATGCGCGTGCTCAATAAGGCGCTCTACTCTACATTCCAGGACTGCGAGCGAGAGGGAGTCGGTGGCGAAGCCAAGACCCTTCTTCAGCAACAGCCACCCCAGGCAAACTAGGCTCGCCGCGGGAACGCCTTTTCTGAACATACTATGCCCGCATGATCCCGGCGTCTGGCCGGGATCGCTGCGTTTGATCGTCCGCTCCTCTCCATTTCCTGTGCTCCAGCATCGGCCGCTGCGTCCCTCACACCCGATCCCGATTGATGTTGCGGTCGCATGCAGGATTTGATCGCGTGGTGGACGACTGAATCCCGAGTCGAGTTTCTCTGGGCGATCACGCGGGGAATCATATTTTTGATTCTGGCCTGGCAGTTAGCCAGACTTGCGCGGCATTCGTTCGAGCGCTCGGCGGCGCGCACATCAGCCGATGCCAGTCTGAGCATCCTGGTTGGGCGCATCATTTACCTGATTGTCGTCGGGCTCGGTGTCCTCACCGCCTTAGATGTGCTCGGCGTACCGCTCAGCTCGGTTGTGGCGACCCTTGGCATCGTCGGCATCGCCGTAAGTTTGGCGATGCAGGACATACTCAAGAGCTTTTTCGCCGGACTCTACTTGCTGTTTGAGCGACCCTTCCGCATTGGTGACGAGATTCAGCTCAAGGATTTTGTCGGACGCGTCGAGAACATCAACTATCGTACGACGGTCATTCTCACCGCGGACGGAGTTCGGGTGCTGATTCCCAATGCCACGCTGATGGCGGAAGTGGTGCTGAATCGAGGAGTCACTGGAAAGCAGGAATCCACTTTGACGCCAGGCTCTAAGCTCTGACGACTGCTGCCACAAGACCTTGCTTTCCCCCGACATGCTATTGTCGAGCCTCTGACGGTCCATGACAGATTTAATGACTGCTCCTCAACATGGGAATGGAATGGTTCAACTTTCCATTGTGATTCCCGCTTACCACGAAGAACGTGGGATCGCGGATATCTTGGAGCGAATTCTCGCTCAAGTTCCGTCACTCGCTGCCGTTGGTGCGAGGAACGTCGAAGTGATCGTCGTGGACGATGGCTCACGCGACGGCACGTCGCTTGAGGTGGCGAAATTCCCAACCGTGCGGTTGCTCCGCCACCCAACCAACTATGGATATGGAGCAGCCCTTAAGACTGGTTTCGGCGCCGCGCAGGGCGAATGGCTGGCGTTCCTCGATGCCGACGGAACCTATCCGCCCGAGGCGTTTGCGGAGCTCTACTCCCGGGCGAACGGCGATGACGCCGATATAGTGATCGGCTCACGGATGCTCGGCCACGATAGCGAGATGCCGCTGATTCGCCGGGTTGGAAATACCATCTTCGCCGCATTGCTGAGTGTCATTGCCAGACGAAGGATCTCGGATAGCGCTTCGGGAATGCGCGTCTTCAAGCACAGCATTCTCGAAGAGATTTATCCATTGCCGGATGGGCTGGATTTCACTCCGGCGATGAGTACGAGGGCGATACACGAAGGACTCACAATGGTGGAGTCGCCCATCTCATACAAGGAGCGCGTGGGGGCATCGAAGCTCAATCCGTTTTCGGATGGATTCCGCTTTCTTCGCTCAATTCTCTGGACGGCCACGCTCTACAACCCATTGGGAACGTTTGGGGTGATCGGTGCCATGATGCTCGCGCTCGCCTTCATTCTCGGTATTCCACCCACGCTCTACTATCTCCAGCACCATGCGCTTCAAGAAGACTCTATTTATCGGCTCTTTGCCGTGCTCATCCTGACCGTGGCGGGAGCAAACGTCTTAGCCTTCGGCCTGACCTGTCGCACGGTTGTCGGCATCATTCCTTCACGCCGAAGAGCTCAAGGCTTGCCCTTGCGACGCTGGCGCGGCGCACTGGCGGGCGCCGGCATAATCATGGTGTTGGTTGGGCTCCTTCTGATGGCACCCGCGATCGTGGAGTGGCTCCGTACACGGCAGATCACGTCGCACTGGTCGTATTTTGCTGCCGGTGGCACGCTTGTTCTCACGGGATTGCAGCTCAGCACCTGGTTCGTACTCATCGTTATCCTCTCCGAGCTTTCGCAACGAGAGGTCCAGACGATCCGTGACCTACGACGCGAAACCACCTCTACTCCTGCGTCCGCACCAACGGTGCGCTGAGCTTTTCCAACGCTGCCCAATGCCGTTGGCACATTCTCTGCGCCTTTCAGCAATGGAACGGAGGTGCAGCTCATGACGCAACAACAGTGGGTCAAGGATGACGGTAAAGAACCGGAGCATGCGCATCCTGCGCAGGTTCACAGTCACGATCACTATCACATCACGCACCATCACAAGAGCGGTGTCATCGGTGGTTGGGATCATCGAACGTCCTGGCACAGCCATGAGCACAATCATGCTCAGCTCCGACACAGCCACGATGGATCATTTGACGACGAAGTAGCGGATCATGAAAGCGAAGCCCACGTCCACGATCACGCGGCGCCTTCGAATTCACCGAATTAGTCGTTAATTCGCCGGGTGCAGCCTGGGTCTCAGGGAATCACAGCATCGCCACTACGTTGGGGACGCTGCAATCGATGATGGCGCGCGGCCAGATGGTTCTTCCTGCCGCCACAGCCGCACGCCCCGCGTCGCCAGTCCAGCAACCCCAGCTCCAACCAGCACATTGATCATCGGATCCAGAGGATATCGGTAGCGCCACTCGATTCCCACGAGGGCCGCTGCCGCGAAGATTTGCCCGAGTATGAGGATGGCGAGCAGCAGCGGCCAGCGTCGATGCGTGCCGGACGGTGGCATGATCGTGCCGAGCATTGCGAGACCGACTACTACCGGCCACCATCGCGCTGGATCGTAGATTGAGATGATTCGCTCCGCGTTAGCAAACTCAGCATCCTGGAGCGGCGTGGCGCGCGGCAGAAGATGGGCGATTCTTTCGTCCCAGATTATTCCCCTCCACGGGACCCAGTCCTGACGTAGCCTGGCCGGTCGCCCCGAGAGGATGTCCCAGAACATGCCCACGGTCCCGCTCAGAAAGTAGACCGGCTGTCGACGGATAGCTTCCACGGCGATCTGTCGCATCAGACTGTCAGCGGCGGCGGGGCTGATGTTCAGTTCGTTCCGGAGTCTGCCCGCTAGCTCAAAGGCTGAGCCGTCCCCGGCCTCATCTCGGTAGATTCGCCTTGCTGAGCGAATAAGCCCCGACTCGGATGGGTCTGTGGCTCGGAAATCAAATTCTTGCTCGTATCGGATCGTGCGAACGGCGATGCCCTCACCCATGCCTCCCGCAATCGTGAAGCTCCCCTGCACAATGACATTGCGAAGCATCCAGGGTATCACGAGAATTGCGAAGGCCATGATCATCGATGTCACCAGACGCAGGGCCTTCTTCCTGTCATGCCAGTAGCGCCAGAGTAACCAGATGGCGAACAACGGTAGGACAAGCTGCGCGATGGGCCGGGTCAATGCGGCAAGTGCCAACATACACCCCGAAGCCGCTGCCAGCCGCCAGGATCCGCCCCGCTCGGCGAGCATGAACATCATCACCGCCAGCAGCAAAGTGACACTGAAAAGGGTCTCGCTCATCAGGTAGTGCTCGGTCAGGATGAGTGGACCGCTGACCGCGGAAAGCGCACCGGCAACGCAGGCCCCGAGTGTGCCCGCGACGAGGAACCCCAGGATGAATGTTAGGGCCACGATAGCCAGACCAAGCGCGTGCTGTACCGTGGCGATAGCCTGCGGATCTTCGCCGAAGAGCCACAGAATCTTGGCCACGAGTAGCGGATAGAGCGGAGGACGCTTGAAAAGCGGAAAGAAACCTTCGCCGTGAATCAGCTCCCAGGCCGGCAACACGTAGCTCAGGCTGTCGTTAACGACGAAGAGCGGCGCACGAAGCGCGAACGCCAGGCGAGCAGTGCTTGCCAGAAGCAGGACGGCGACGAGGCAGAGTGAGTCTCGTTGTCGCCAAACGTGAACCCGCGGAGCAGTTACCACCCTTCGCTAAGGCGATCGATCAGCATGGCAGGCAAGGCAACGGCGCGCATTTTCTCCTGCGTCGTGGTGACGTCGTACGGCACCCGGACCCAGGTGAACGTCCGTTCATCGGTGTTCAAGATGCCGTAGGCGGCGCGGGGGTCGCCATCACGTGGCTGACCGACACTGCCGGCGTTGATGATCTGGCGAGCGCCAGAGTCGAAATGGGCATTCTCACCATCCAGGCGATGGCTGACGTCTACAGAATCCTTCGTCGATGGTTGAACGAATGAGGATGGCACGTGCGTGTGACCGATAAAGCAGACGTCTTCTTCTACGAGGCGCAGCGACGACTCGGCGATCTGCGCGTTCGTCACATATTCCGTGAGCGCGTGGCGGGGACTGCCATGCACAAGGTGATAGCCGTCGATCGAGACACGTTCAGGAAGGTCTCGCAAAAATCGCCAGGACTGTTCCGAAAGCTGCTTGGCGGTCCATTCTAGCGCCAGTCCAGCGAGGCTGTTGAACCACGAGAGATCGTCCAGTCTCTGGACGCCGTCATCGTGATTCCCGCGGATGCACGTGGCCTGAAGATCCTGGATGGCCTCGATCACTTCATTGGGCTGGGGGCCGTAGCCAACGATGTCACCGAGGCACCACCATCCGTCCACGGAGCCCACGGCTCCAATCACAGCGTCTAATGCCGCCAGGTTGCTGTGAATGTCGGAAATGATCCCGATTCGTCCCATGGTGTGATGTTGCCACGTGGGCCCATGTGGTGGCACATAGAGATTCCCGAAACGTCATCGCCTCACCATCCCAATATACCGGCCCCGCCCTAGGAAATCGTCTTACGACGCCCCGGTTGATGGGCTAGAATCTTGGACGGACTCTGGCAGGGGAGATGGCGCCGGCCCGTCTATCGGGATGCGCGCCGGTCGACACGGGACATGACAACGCGGCTGGCTGACGTCGGCGAGTTTGGTCTGATCGAGCGTATTCGCCGCATTGTGGAGCCTGTCAATCAAGCCGCAAGCATCGCCGATCGTCTTGACGTCAGCATTGGGGATGACGCCGCGATATGGCGAGCACAGGCCGGACTTGCCCAGGCGGTTACCACCGATGCGCTGGTGGAAGGCGTTCATTTCGATCTCCCGACCACATCGTGGACGGATCTCGGTTGGAAATCTCTTGCTGTTAATTTAAGCGACGTCGGGGCGATGGGCGCCACCCCGGAGCTGGTTGTCATCTCACTGGGCCTTCCCCGACACGCGGTGATCGAGGATATTGAGGACTTTTATCGCGGCGTTGCTGAGTGCGCATCACGTTGGCGTGTGGCCGTTGTCGGAGGGGATATCGTCTCATCACCGATCCTGACTATCAATGTCACGGCGTTTGGCGCATGCCCTGACGGACAGCTTCGCCGTTCCGCGGGGCGGCCAGGGGACGTGATCGCGGTCACCGGTTGGCTGGGCAGGTCCGGTGGCGGGCTTCGCTTGCTGGAGCAGGGCATGCCCGGCGGACTCCATGCGGGCGCCGCTGGCGAGCTCATCCAGGCGCACGTCCGTCCTATGCCGCGAATCGAGGCCGCGGCCTGTCTTGTGCAGGCCGGAATTCGCTGTGCCATGGATGTGAGCGATGGTCTCAGGGGTGATACCGCGCATATCTGCGAGCAATCGAATTGTGCTGCGATCATCCAGATAGATCGGGTGCCATTGCATGAGGCGCTCATCGAGCAGTTTGGTCGTGATGATGCATTGCGATTGGCTCTCGATGGCGGCGAAGATTATGAGCTGCTGTGCGCGGGACCAGAGGCAGCAGTCCTATACGCGGCCGCGCTTGTTAACGAAACCACTGGTGAGAAACTCACAATCGTGGGGCGGCTCGACGTGCGTAGCGATGACAATCATCTCGTGAGTCTGACAGGGGCCGACGGCGAGCCTGTGCATCTCAAAGCGGCCTCGTGGGACCATTTTCGAAATGAGTGAGTCCCGTGAGACGATCGCCGCTATTAGCGGCTCGGCCAGTGACACTCGGGAGCTCGGCAAGGCGTTGGGGCAGGCTCTGGGGCCGGGCGACCTGGTGTTACTCCAGGGAAACTTTGGCGCAGGTAAAACCGTACTTGTCCAGGGCATCGCGACCGGCCTTGGCATCCACGACTCGGTAACGAGTCCATCGTTCGTGCTCATGGTGGAGCACGTCGGCGACAAAAAGCTCGTACACGTGGACTTCTTTCGGATCGAGCGTGCCGATTCCGATCTCATCACGGGTGTCGAAGACTATCTCGATGATGGCTGGGTCGTGGCCATTGAATGGCCGGATTGGCTGCCTGCGTCGCTTGCGGGAACCGCCACTGTCGTACGTATCGAAACGCTGTCTGACAATGAACGTCGCATCTCGATGAGCTCGGCGTCTGAAACGGTGGTGGAAGCATTCCGAGAGGCCGCGGCTCAAGTGTCGGTGAGGTCGGCTCGTGAGTGACCTCATGCTGGCAATCGACACTGCCACATCGTGGTGTGGCGTGGCGCTGTACGATGGCGCGCTCCAGCTCGAGCTGAACTGGCGAGCCGAGCGGCATCACTCGGAGCAGCTCATGCCGAACATTGAGCGGGCGTTCGAGCTGACCGGTATCGATCGGGGCGATCTGGGCGCCCTGGCCGTCGCCCGCGGACCGGGCTCGTATACGGGCGTGCGCGTGGGAATTACGGTGGCGCGTGTACTTGGCTATGCCTTGGGAATACCGAGCATTGGAGTTGATGCGCTCGACGTGCTGGCCTACCCACACGGCGATCGGGGAATGCCCGTTCGGGCGTTCCTGAATGCCGGACGTCGTCGGTACGCGACTGCGCTGTACCACCCTCAGGGAGACGGACTTGAACGCGTCGGAGCGCTACAATCCGTGGGTGATGATTCGCTGGTGGAGCTCGTGACTGAGCCCACGGTCTGTTGCGGTGAGCTCAGCTCAGCGGCCCGCGAAGTGATGGAGCAAGCCGCTGGTTGCGCGGCTGTGTTCGTATCTCCATCCAGATCTGTTCGCAGGTCCGCGATTCTCGCCGAGATCGCCTGGCGCGGTTGGCAAGCCCGCCACCCCGCGGCCGCCGAAACGGATCCTATTTACATAACGCAGGAGCATGCGTGAGAGGTGGGCTTGGCGTTCTCGATTGAGCCCATGCAGGTAGAGCACATTGCCGCCGTGATGGCCGTGGAGAGATTGAGCTTTCCCGTGCCATGGCCAGCCAGCGCCTACAAGAAGGAGATTCAGAGCAACCGGCTGGCGCACTACTTCGTGGCGCGGCATGTCAACGAAAGGGGTGAGCCAGTCGTCGCATTGCCGGACGATGCGGTCGCAGCCGGAGCCGCTGGAAGCGGTGATGGGATTCTCGGTCGCCTGGCGCGCTGGCTCGTGCACGATGCCACCCCGGCCTTATCCGAGGACGAGGCTGAAGCCATGGATGCCCGCAGCGTCATGGGGTATGCGGGCATGTGGATTCTGGCCGGCTCCGATGCCCACATCACTACGATCGCAGTCCATCCTCTATATCGAGGCCGGGGCATCGGCGAGCTGCTACTCATTCACTGCATCGATCGAGCGCTTGAAACGCATGCGGAGCGTATGACCCTCGAGGTTCGCATCTCCAACAGCGTCGCAAAGCGTCTCTACGAGAAATATCGGTTCTCCGTTCAAGGAAAGCGGCCCAGGTATTACAGCGACAATGGTGAGGACGCGGAGATTATGACGACTCCTGAGATTGACTCGCCCGAGTATCGAGCCCTGCTGGCCCAGAACCGCAGGGAGTTGGAGGCACGGCTTGACCGAGAGGGATGATCTTCTAGTTCTCATCGACGGGCACGCGCTGGTTCACCGTGCGTATCACGCACTTCCGCCGCTCACGAGCCCGAGTGGCGAGATGCTCAACGCGGTCTTCGGCTTTGCCTCGATGCTCGTGAAAGTCTGCGCCGATCTCAAGCCCAAGTACCTCGAGGCCACCTTCGACACTTCGGCAAAGACATTCCGTCATGATGGGTACGACGATTACAAGGCAACGCGCCTCGGTATGGCCGACGATCTCCGCACCCAATTCCCGAGGGTGTTCGAGCTGTTGGAGAGTCTCGCGGTGCCTATTGTTCGAGTCGATGGCTACGAAGCTGACGATCTTCTCGGGACACTCTCCAAGCAGGCCGTTTCCGAAGGCCGAGAAGTCGTGATCCTGACAGGTGATACCGACGTATTGCAGCTCGTTGGCCCGCACGTGCGAGTGCTGACGTCGCGCCAGGGTTTTTCCGACACAGTCATGTATGACGAGCAGGCGGTGCGTGAGCGATACGCTCTCGAGCCCTCGCAAATTTCGGACTACAAAGCACTCACCGGGGATAAATCAGACAACATCCCCGGTGTTCCCGGAATCGGTGCCAAGACGGCCGCGAAGCTACTGCAACAGTTCGGTGATGTTGAGGGGATTCTTGCCCATCTCAATGAGCTCCCTGCAAAGCAGCAGGCGTTGTTCGAGGAGCATAGCGAGCAGCTCATCAGGTCAAAGTGGCTTACCACCATCGACTGTGATGCCCCAGTCAAGCTCGATCTCGAAGCAGCGGAATTCCGGCACTTCGATCGTGTCAAGGTGGGTTCGCTGTTACGGGAGCTGACGTTCCGCACACTCATCGATCGATTTGAGCAGCTCTTCGATGGCCTGGATGGGAAGGGATCGAATGCGAACACGCCGCAGCTCGGCTTGTTCGATGAGAAGCGGCCGGATGAAGCGGTCAATGAATCGCCGTCCAGCCCCGCTCCGCCGGCCATCGCAGCCACCGCCGAGGCGGTCAGCGAGCTCGTTAGGCGAGCGATGAGCTGTCCATCTGTCGCCCTGGATGTGCGCCTCGAGGGGAAACATCCAACTCGCTCGACAATCGTGGGAATCTGTGTCGCGTGCTCAGCCATTGAAGTGACATACGTGCCGCTTGGGCACTCGGACGGGAGCGGAGATGGAGCGGCGCTGCTTGAATCGATGCGGCCTCTGCTCGAGTCGCAATCCACCAAGAAAGTCGTGCACAACGCTAAACCCGCGATCGAAGCGTTCCGCGCCGCGGGAATCGAGCTACGCGGACTCGCCTTCGACACGATGATTGCAGCTTTCCTGCTGGAGAGCGGCCAACGCTCCGTCGACCTCGGGTCGCTAGCATTTTCAAAGCTGGACATTCAGCTTCCCACCCCTACGTCGCTGCTCGGAATGGGCCGTTCAGCGCGGAAGCTCCCTGAGGTGCCGACGCTTGAAGCGGCACCGTATTCGTGCGGGGAAGCGAGCGCCGTGGATCGTCTGGCCCCCGCGTTGCGTGAGGATCTGGAGCGCGATGGACTGAAGCCGCTTTTCGAGGACCTCGAGCTTCCACTCATTGGCGTCCTTGCACGCATGGAAGAAGCTGGTATCGCGGTTGATGTGCCGCTACTTAAGCAGATGAGCCAATCGCTCTCATCGCGGCTCAACGAGCTCCAAACGGAGATCGAGCAGTCGGTCGGACACGCGTTTAATTTCAACTCGCCGTCGCAGCTTTCGCAGGTGCTCTATGACGAGCTGAAGCTCCCTGGCGGCCGAAAGACGAAGAGTGGACACGGATCCACAGACGCTGCCGTACTCGAGGGGCTGAAGGGAGCCCATCCAGTCATTGAGCCAATACTCGAGCACCGTCAGCTGAGCAAGCTCAAGGGCACGTACGTGGACGCGCTTCCACTACTATGCGATCCGGCGACCGGCCGCGTACACACGACATTTAATCAAACGGGCTCCAGAACCGGCAGAATCTCATCATCCGATCCGAATATCCAGAACATCCCCATTCGTACTGAGCAGGGCCGTTTGGTGCGCCGCGCGTTTATATCTGGCTCGCCCGATCGCGTGCTCCTGAGCGCTGATTACAGTCAGATCGAGCTTCGGGTCCTGGCGCACGTCACGCAGGATGAGCGGCTCATCGATGCCTTCAAAAACAACGAGGACATTCACGCGGCAACGGCTGCAGAGGTGTTGGGGCTCGAGCCTGAGCAGGTCACAAGCGATCAGCGTCGCCTGGCCAAGGTGGTCAACTTTGGCGTGCTCTACGGTATGGGCGGCTTCGGACTGGCCCAGCAGTCCGGTCTGCCGCGCGAAGAGGCGATGAAGTTTATCGATCGCTATTTCAAGGAGTTTGGCACCGTCAAAGCCTATCAGGAACAGGTCATTCGCGACACGATCGATCGTGGTTACGGACTTACCCTCCTGGGCCGTCGGCGCTACTTTCCCGAGATTCGCAGCCCCGTTCGGCATCTTCAGATGGCGGCTCAGCGGGAAGCCATCAACATGCCAATTCAAGGGACCGCGGCTGACATCATCAAGATCGCCATGGTGCGACTCGATGAGCACCTACGGCATCATCTTGAGGACGGAGTAATGATGCTTCAGGTACATGACGAGCTCCTGTTTGAAGTGCCCAGAGATCGACTTGACCACTTTGCGCCGACCATTTGCGATCTTATGGAGGGTGCGATGGAGCTCGTCGTCCCGATCAACGTTGAGCTCAAATCAGGTCTCAACTGGGACGAGATGACCCCCTGGCACGGAGACTGAGGCGCGCATGCCGGAACTCCCTGAGGTTGAAACGCTGAGGCGCGATCTCTCGAGGACCCTCGTGGGCCGCACGATTCTGACCGCCACGGCACGCATCCCAAAGCTCTTCGTTGAACCGCCCGGACCTGAGATCCTGGTGGGACACATGATCCTTGAGCTAAGCCGTCGCGCCAAGTTCTTGATCTGGGAGCTTTCTGGCGATCTCGTCATGGTTATGCATCTAAAGCTTGCCGGTCAGATCATCCACCGCGATGCCGAGGGGCGAACAATTGCGTCGGGTGGGCATCCTGTCCCCGGCTTCAACGCTCCAATGCCGCACAAGCAGACCAATGCCACATTCACACTTGACGACGGCTCCACCCTGTATATGACTGATATTCGGCAATTCGCCCGAATTCGAATTCTCTATGCGCACGAGCTCCCGGCGTTCTTGCGAACGTATCGGCTGGGTCCAGAGCCGCTGACTCGAGCGTTCTCATCACGTGCGCTGGCCAAAGGGCTGTCGCGCCATCCTCGTCTTGCCGTCAAACCGGCGTTGCTGGATCAGCGGACCGTCGCTGGTCTTGGGAATATCTACGTGGACGAGAGCCTCTGGCAGGCGCGCATCCATCCGGAGCGCCTGGCCGGCTCACTCAGCGAGGAAGAGATTCGCCGTCTCTCCCGCGCCATCCGAAGCGTGATTGACCATGCAGTCACGAACGGAGTGGCCGAGATCCTGAACGGACGTGCAGCTCCGGAGCATGCCTTTCCGCGTGTCCACGGTCGCGAGGGCGCACGGTGTCCGCGGTGCCGACGAGAGATTGTAAAGATGCGCGTTGGCGGCCGGGGAACGTACGTCTGTGGTCGCTGTCAACCAGTACCCCTGAGCGTGAGTGCCTGAGCTTCCGGAGGTCGAGACGACCGTGCGCGGACTTCGTACCGTGCTTGTTGGCCTGGAGTGCGTGGGAGTGCGCGGCGTGGACTGGCCTCGCATGCTGCCAAACACCAGTGAGGAGATGCTCTCCCAGGTACTGGTAAGCGATCGGGTGAGCGCCGTCGGTCGCCGAGGCAAATACCTGACGCTTGAGTTTCAAAACGGCCCGCTGTTGGTGATTCACCGCAAGATGGCGGGAAACGTGCTCCTCATGCCGGCTTCTGCGCCTCTGGAGCGACATACCCATCTTGCCGTGGCTTTTTCCGGGGATGTCGAAATTCGCCTCGTCGATCCACGCAAGTTCAGCCGTGTGTACCTGTTCGTCGATCCCGATGAAGCGCGTGCGTTCTTCTCGCTCCGTCTGGGGCTGGACCCGCTGGAGGAGCTTACGTTGGCTGAATTGCGCCGACTGTTGGCGCTGCGTCGCGGCCGATTGAAATCAGTGTTGCTGGATCAACGAACGTTTCCCGGGTGGGAAACCTCTACTGCGATGAGGCGTTGTGGCGGGCACGCGTGCATCCGCTGCGCTCTGCCGACTCGCTCTCGCGAGTGGAAACGGGGCGACTGTACGAGTCACTGCGGAGCGTCTTATTGGAGGCGATCGAACGGCGTGGAACGTCGTTCAGTGATTATCGCGACGCATCAGGCGAGGCCGGAGAATTCCAGAATCACCTCAACTCGTATGGCCGCGAGGGCCTGCCGTGCCCGCGCTGCCAGCGGCCCATCAAGAAAATCGTGGTCGGTATGCGCGGGACACACTTTTGCCCGAGGTGTCAGAAGCTGAAGTCATAGGAGCCTGGCCTACTATCCCAAAAGGACAACGGCCAGGCTGAACGCTCTCTACGCCACTAACGAGGCGAGACGCTCCTCGCTGCGGAAGGGACCGACTACGGCGAGCTGACCGCGGTCGGGGGCGAAGACTCGCTCGGCCACTCGCTCGAGATCCTCGGCGGTAATGCCATCGATGATCTCAACGACGTCATCCACGGTGAAGACGGAGCCACGCAGAAGCTCCTGACGACCCAGCCATGAAGCCACGGCGCCCGTGTCCTCCATGCGAAGCTGGACTCGGCCGGTGATGTATCGCCGAGCCTTGCTCAGCTCGCGCTCGGGTAGGGGTTCTCTGATTCCCCGAAGCTCGCGGCGGATCGCTTTGATCGTCGGAGCAAGCTGCTTCGGGTGAACGCCAGCGCCTACGATGAGCGCCCCATCATCCTGGAATCGGCAGACGTACGAGTGCACGTCATAGGCGAGTCCAAGCTGCTCTCGAATCTGCATGAAAAGTCGCGAGCTCATACCGTCTCCCAGGACGGTATTGAGAACGTCCAGAGCGAAGCGATCTGGGTCCATGCTGGAGAGCGCGGGAATTGCGTAGGCGACGTGCGCCTGCTCGGTCTTCTTGGCGCGCAGCCGCACTTCCGGACGGATCCCTCGAATCGTAGCTGGCTGCCAGGTAGCTTCGGCGCCAGCTTGCCAGTCCGAAAGTAGTGCGCCGACACTATTCATGACCTGCTCGTGGGTCACATTGCCTGCCACTGCGAGCACAGTATTGTTCGGCACGTAGTACTGGCCGATGTAGCGGGTCAGATCATCCCGCTTTAGAGATGCGACCGACTCTTTACTCCCACCTACGTCACGCCCAAGCGGGTGGTCTGGCCAGAGCATCTCGTCCGTGAGCATCGCCACCAGCTCAGAGGGACTGTCCTCAGACATGGCCAGCTCCTCGATCACCACGCTTCGCTCCTTCTCGAGCTCGTGGGGATCCAGGAGTGAGTTGCGCAGGGTATCGCACAGCACATCCAGGGCTGTATCAAAGTGCTGATGTCCCACCTTCGCGTAGAAGACGGTGAGCTCCTTGTCGGTGGCGGCATTGATCACGCCGCCGACTCCCTCGATCTCTTCAGCAACGGCCAAAGGCGAAGGTCGCTTGGCGGTGCCTTTGAAAAGCATGTGCTCGAGAAAGTGCGAGACACCGGCAATTGAATCTGGCTCGTGGCGCGAGCCAGCGCCTACAAAAAAGGCGATGCTCACTGAGCGAGTGTGCGGCATGCTGCTCGTGAGCACACGCAGTCCATTATCAAGCACACTACGCTGGTACATGGGCCCCCCGGGGCGCGGAAATCCGAAAGAACAAACTGGACCCGTTGGGTCCAGCGCGGGTGCATTGTACCCATCTGCTAGGCTCGCCCGCCATTGATTCAATAAGGGGTAAGTGTTCAGACTCCGGGGGCGAATTTGTGACGGGGTCGTGCGGGGTCGGAGCATCACGGTGGCATCACAGGCCGGTACCGTTTGGGCATGGATCCGTATGAGACCCTCACCCGAGAGCAGCTTCTGGCGCTGGTGCGCGCACAAACCGCTTCCGTGGCGGAGCTCCAAGCAACCCTGAAGCGCCTCGAAGCTCGCATCGAGGAACTGGAGCGCCGCCGGGAGAAAGGCGGTCCGCGCGGGATGCCCGGCCTGAAACCGTCGCCCGCACCGGGGCGGCCCGCGCCAGAGCCCAGAAAACCCCGGGCGCAGGGCGTCGCCCGGGGGCGGGCGACGCCGACAGAGACGGTCGATCATGCTCTGGATCGGTGTCCCGACTGCGGCACCATGCTCAATGGCGGATGGGTGAAACGCACCCGGGAAGTCCTGGAGATCACCCCGAGGCCGGCCCGCGTCATCGAGCACCGCTTTCTCGAGCGCGAATGCCCGCTCTGTCGGACGCGCCGGACCCCTGCGGTGGACCTCGGCGAGCGGGTGCTCGGTCGTCAACGGCTGGGCATCGGCTTGATCAGTCTGATCGTCACGCTGCGCGAAGTCGGCCGTCTGCCGGTGCGGACCATCCAGGCCTATCTGGAGACGGTCCATCAGCTGCATCTGAGTGTCGGCGCAATTACCGCCGCCAGTCAGCGCGTGGCCCTGGCCGCCGCGGACGAGGTGACGGCCATCCGTGATCAGATCCGCGCCAGTCCGGCGGTCCATGCCGATGAGACCGGCTGGCGCACCGCGGGGCGCAATGGCTACATCTGGACCTTCAGCACGCCGCACGCGCGCTACTTCCTCCACGGGCGCCGCACCAAGGATATGGTTGATACGGCGCTGGGGACGGCGTTCGACGGCGTGCTGTGCAGTGACTTCTACGCCGCGTACACGCATTACCCGGGACTCAAGCAACGCTGTTGGGCGCATCTGCTGCGGGAGATCCATGACCTCCAGCAGATCTTCCCGGACGATGCCTCGCTCGGAACCTGGGCCGCGGCGGTCCACGCGCTGTTCCTGGAAGCTCGCGACACGCTGTGTCCAACGGCGGAGCGACGCGCCCAGGCCGCCGCGGCGTACCGGCGGCGCCTGCTCAATCTCGTGCGACCCGTCGTGGCGGATCCGGATGCGCCGGCACGGCAGCTGAGCGCCCGCCTCGAGCGTTTCATTGGGGACCTATTCGTGTTCGTGACGGAGCCCGGCGTTGCCCCGACCAACAATCTGGCGGAGCGCAGCCTGCGGCCGCTGGTCACGCGGCGGAAGATCAGTGGCGGGAGCCGGTCCGCGGCCGGGACCGAGGCCACGATGGTGCTGGCGAGTCTCTTCGGCACCTGGCAGCTCCAGGCCCAGAACCCGTACACCGCCTGTCGCGACCTACTCAGCCACGTCTAAACCCCTCCGAGTCTGAACAGTTACAATAAGGGGCCTAGCTCAGGGAGCTAGATTGCCAATTTCGTGCCACTCGGTCGGGGATCGACCTCTCTCGGCTGTGCCGACCTGAATCCGCGTTCCGTCAAGGTCGGAATCCATCAGAGACCGATCGATCCATTCTTGCCCTCGCTGCCATTCATTTGTTGCATACATCTCATCGAGCGGCATGGTGGTGACGCGATGCACCTCCTGACCCTCCCCGCTGAGAAAGCGGATCGCTCGGACCTGCGGCCGCGTGGGGCGTCGCAGCGACTCCCATTGGAGGAGAAGCTCCAGTCCCCCACTAGCTCGACGCACGTCCCAGGCTTGAAGTTGGCCCCAGTCCATTGGAATGGCTGCAGCGCGGGGCAGGACCGTTTCGATGGGCGTGATCAAGGCCACGTCGGTGCCGGTGGTCCAGATTGTCCCAGGATTCTCCGCCCGGAGCGGGCTGGATCGCCCTTCCAGGTGCGCTCTAGTCTGGTCGTTGGTGAGATCCAGCAGCCAGTAGCGAGGTAGCGGGTTCACCGGCCATAGAGAGCCGGAGTAGCTCGGCGGGTATACATACAGCTCGGATCGACTTGCCAGGTACGGCAGCGCCCGCCGGCTGGCCGCCGCGGACACGTCTGGCGGCACTTCTTGCAAAGCGCGCTGAAGCTGTTCTGCGCGTGGAGTCCACACTGTGTCGAAGGCTTCGTAGTCGCCGCCCCCGGGCAGTGAGCTATCGATGATGAACGATGCAAGCGTGCCCGCCACGATAAAGCCTGCGACCACCCGCCTCGGCCGCTTGCCCTTGAAGCGTGCGAGGCCGCTGATGGTGGCAAGCCAGATGATGGGCAACGCGGGCCCCACCCAATGGCGACGATAGCGACCTTCGTTGTCAGCGATGAGCAGGGCGCCGAGCTCCGGGGCTGCCATTGCAAGTACTTGCGGCGCGGCCAGTGCGATGCCTCCGGTGGGTAGAAGGAGCCACTCGGCGGCGAGGGGCAGGCGCCGCCGGGCGAGCTCTCCTGCAAGCTGCCCGGGATTCGTCCGCAACATGTTGAAATGTCCCACCGTCCGATTCTCGGAACCTGACAAGGTGGACGGATCGTGAAACCGTGGCATGACCACGGTGGCCGCCAGCACGACCCAGCCCAGGGCCACCGAGGCGAGCAGCAGGCCCCATCGGCGTGACTGTGAGCTGAAGAGCATCATCAGGCCGATACCCAGGGCCACGAGCCCGGCTTCCTCTTCGATCGGCAGTGCGATCAGTCCGAGGACGCAGGCGGCAGCGGGACGCGATCGGAGCGCGAAATACGCCGCGAAACCGAGCGGAAGCGCCGTGAAGACAACCGGATAGAACGCGTCCAGAGCGACTTCCGTGAGC
Source organism: uncultured Chloroflexia bacterium (assembly GCA_963765765.1). Lineage (GTDB taxonomy): Bacteria > Chloroflexota > UBA6077 > UBA6077 > JACCZL01 > CAVXYC01. The sequence goes on from CAVXYC010000015.1 coordinate 512,181, forward strand.
GTTGGCATTGCGAAGTAGCAGGTTGTGAGCAACGCGGCCCAACCCGAGCCGAGTCGATGCCGTGCCCACAGAAACACTGGGATTCCCGTCAATGTCAGGACCGCCTGCTGAACGACGAGTAGCAGACGCGGATCTGGAATGGCTCGGTAAAGTGGAGCTACAAGTGCGATGAGTCCGGCCAGGTGCTCTGCAACGTGAAGCCGATTGTGCTCTAGGAGCGTAGTGGCAAATGGGTGCGCGTTGGCCGTGTTCCAGATGACCTGAAGGTAGACCGCCAGGTCGCGGGACGTTGAGTTGTATGTGTCGTACTCGGCAACGGCGATCCAGGAGATCAACAGCCAGTAGCCGAGCCCCACGACGGCCGTGAGGATCATCCACACGCGGGCGCTGACTTGAAGACGAGCGCGAGGCGCTTCATGAAGTGGGGAAGTTGAGAGAGTCAAAGGCGGTGGAGGCTCGCGCAATTCTGACATACGCGAGGCGAAGCTCAGCCAATTATGGCCTGATAGTCGTCACGCTGGCAGCCTCGGTCGCACAGCGCTTTGGAGTGCGTGCGTGAAGCGCCGCTTTCCGGGACTCACATTCTGAGACCGGGATATCGACAAAGCGGCGCTTCGCGCACGCACTCCAAAGCGCCCCGCCGGGATTACTAGAAAACAGGCGGTCCGGATCCGGACCGCCTGTTTTCTTTGGCTGTGCGTTTCGCCTTGACTAGAAACCCGGGAGCTCGTAGTCCGAATCGTAGTCCGCAGGCAGGGCGATCTGGTGCGAGAGCTTGATCTCCTCACGTCGCTTCGCGGACTCCATGACGGCGAGACAGACTTCTAGCGTGGCCAGGCCCCAGCGGCCGTCGTGCCACAGTGGCTTGCCCAGGACGACCGAGTCGTACAGCTCCTCCAGCTCGGCACGTCGACCGGCAACACCCATGGCACGCTCAGGCGTGGTGTTGATGTCGTGCTGGCCTTCGTCATCGTACACGTAGATTCCATGTGGAGAATGGCGGATATCACCGCGCTCGCATGTGGCTAGCAGAAAGCCCATGTCCTCGGGAATCCACGGCTCGGGCTCGCGGGCGCGGAAGACCTCACGCTCCATTTCGCCGCCAATGCGCAGGTCTTGCTTATCTGAGGCCTCGTCGCGGGTGCCGGCGCGCATCTGCTTGCGGATCTCGACTCGCTGCTCGGCTGTATAGCGCTGCTTTGAGCCGCCCCACGGAACGAGCTCACCGCCCATGAAGTAGCCGTAGCCGTTATGCGTGATCATGGCGGGGAGACCGTTCTCGAACTCCATATACGCCGTATAGAAGCCCGGGATCGGGCGCATGTCCTTGAACCAGTCGCCGGTCATGCCGCGTACGCTTCGTAGCATGCCGCCGCCAAGGACTCGCACCGTATCGATCTGATGGGGGCCCTGGCGATACGGGATACCACCGCCCTGAGTGATATCAAGCTCGTCTGCCGTTCGAGGCCGGAGCATCCAGTCTGAGTAGGCCAGGAGCTGGATGTACTTCAGATCGCCCAGCTTGCCCGACTGCACAACACGGCGCATCGCGCGGACCGGAAGAGTGAAGCTTCGCGTATGGCCGGCGAGTAGCTTGACGCCGTTCTTCTCCGCCGCTTCGCACATGGCTTCGGCTTCCTCGATGGAGACGGCCATGGGCTTTTCAACCACAATGTGCTTACCGTGGTTTGCGGCTAGAATGGTGTGCTCGGCGTGGAATCGGTTAGGGGACGAGATCCAGACGGCTTCGAGGTCGGGGTCCTTGCACATCGCCTCGGCGCTGTCATAGACGCGCGCGTCGGGGTAGCGCTCCTTGAAGCGCTCGCGGGTGGTGGGGACGACATCCGCACCCGCAAAGAGATCAATCTCCTCCATTGCTTCCATAGCAGGAAGCATTTCAGCACCACCCACGCCGATGCCGATCATTCCAATCTTCAGTGTGCGCTTGGCGGTTGCTGAGCTACTGCTGCCACTGCTGTCCGTCGTTGTCACAGCTTGCGCCTCCTTTGGTTCTAGCGGAGGTAACTGTGCCCCGTTCGGTCGGGCAGAGTCAAGCGACGCATAGATAAACAGCCTGTCTGATCGGGGTTATCGCGGGATCACGTACGAGACGGGGCCCCGGAATTGGTGTCGCGGGCTTCGGACGTCGCTCCAAACCAGTGCTTGTCCTCTGGCAGGATGATGGAAGCGGATCGCACGCGGTAGAGCGTCGGGTTGTCCACGCTCTCCGGCACAATGCCGTGCTCGTGCAAGTCTCTGCACGCCTTGAGCAGCATTCGACGAACGAAAATCACCATGAGATCCGATGTCCCAAGATGCTCCTTGGTGCGATCGTAGATTCGCCCCATGCTCTCGGTCATGGCTACGTCCTGCAAGTTTCCGGCGAAGGGAATTCCGCTGAACATCTTGGATTTCTCTAGCTCGTAGTCGCGAAGGTAATCGTTTCGCGCGTTCGCAGCGAGGCGATATCGGCTGAGCGCATCGCCGGTCTGGGGCAGATAGCCAACGGACTTGAAGGAGACGCCGAACTCATTCTGCGGATTCTCTGGCTGTGGTCCGGTAAGGCTGAAGGGTAGGCCGGTCAGAATGGTGTTGTGATCGTCCAGCGGCACCCACGCTCGCGCGGAATGGATATTGGGGCTGCTTGCCGCGATCATCGTGTAGAAGGGCATCATGAACTGGCTGATGCGGTACCAGTAATTGCCTTGTTCGTCCCATTTCCGCTTGGCCGCGTAGACGGCGCCATACGGCGTTCCCACTACTTCCAGCTTGGGAGCTCGGTCCAGGCTTTTGAAGCCACGCAAGCCGCCACTACGGAAATCGCGATCAACGTCATCCGTAATCCGAGCATGAAGGTAATCGATATGTGACGAGTCGATGTCGCCTTCAACGCCCTGAACCCAGTTGTTCTCCTCGTGCATCATGCTCGGCGGGAACACTTCGTTCGCCGGCATGGTGTTGAACTCGAGCTCCGGCAATGGCGGAGGCACAGTTCGAGGGCCCATGTACGCCCAAATCATGCCGTTCACATCGCGGCATGGATAGGCACCGACCTTGACCTTGTGCTTGAAGTTCGACTCCGGCGGCTCATTGGGCATGTCTACGCACGTACCTGATGCGTCGAACTTCCAGCCGTGGTAGACGCACCGCAATCCGTTTTCCTCGTTGCGTCCGAAGAAGAGCGAAGCGCCACGATGGGGGCAATTCTCCGTCACCATGCCAACCTGGCCGGATGTGTCACGAAATGCAACGAGGTCCTCACCGAGCAGCCGCACGCGTTTGGGAGGGCAATCCGGCGAGGGCAACTCGAGCGACGGCAATCCGGGTATCCAATACTGCCGGAGCAGGTTGCCCATCGGCGTGCCGGGGCCTATGTGGGTGAGCAGCTCATTCTCGGCTGGCGAAAGCATCGCGAACTCCTCAAGCGAGGTATACGTCGAGTCTCCCAGGCGCTGGACACGCTGTCAAGGGATGTTTTCCACGCCGAAGGCCGCGCTCCTGCTTCGGGGCGCACGGCTACAATGATCCGCACTACATCGACTGAAGAAGCGGAGCCATCATCATGCAGCTTGGCGTCGTGTTTCCCCAAACCGAGATTGGCGAGGATCCTGCAGGCGTGGCCGCCTATGCCAAAGCCGCGCAAGACCTCGGTTATCAGCACTTGTTGGCCTACGACCACGTGGTGGGGGCGGACACCTCCGTACGCCCCGACTGGTCAGGACCGTACAACGCTGAATCTCTCTTTCATGAGCCTTTCGTGCTTTTTGGCTACCTGGCCGGCCTCGTGCCCGGTATGGAGCTGGTCACTGGAGTCATCATTCTCCCGCAGCGACAAACTGTGCTCGCGGCGAAGCAGGCTGCGGAGGTCGACGTGCTGACTGGAGGACGCCTTCGGCTTGGAATCGGCATTGGCTGGAATGACGTTGAATACGAAGCTCTGGGAATGGATTTCAAGAAGCGAGGCCGCAAGTTCGATGAGCAGATCGGCCTGCTGCGTCGTCTCTGGACCGAACCAGTCGTGACGGCGGAGGGACAGTTCGACCGAATCAGCGCGGCCGGCATCAACCCTCTGCCGGTTCAGCGTCCAATCCCGCTCTGGATCGGAGCGTCTGCCGAAGCAGCTCTCAAGCGCGCTGCTACCCTGGGTGACGGTTTCTTTCCTCAACGACCGCTGGAAGGTGGCTGGGGACCGACGCTGGAGCATATGCGCGTCTGGCGAGAGGAATCGGGCAAAAGCTGGGAAGGGTTTGGCATCGAGGCGCGCGTTGATGGGCGGAGCGGCACGCCCGACGATTGGCACAAGGCAGCTCAGGAATGGAAGGCGCTTGGCGCCACGCACATCTCGGTGACGACCACGAGAGCCGGGCTCTATGGGCCTAATGCGCACATCGGCCGAATCCGAGAGATGTGGGAAGCACTCAGTTGATGGCAAGGTGGGAGGCCCGTCCCACCACTAATGCGACACTATTCCGCTGGCCGTGAAGGCAACGATGAGAAATTTGGCAGTCTTGCCGACGAAACAGGCAAGACAAAATCTCCATGGTGCGTAGCCGAGAGCCCCGGCAATCGCTCCCACGGCATCGAATGCAGGGTTGGGGATGAATGCCGCCACGGTTACGGTTGCGAATCCGTGGCGGCTCATCCACGCTTGTGTCGCCTTGACCCAACGATTGTCAGGTACGAGCTGACGACCGCTTCGGCCTAGCACGTAACCGGCCAGCTCACCGATGGCAGCTGCGATTCCCGCGACGATGGCCACAGTCACCGGGTCCAGGATCGTTGCCGCCCGAGCGATGACCGCGAGATACGGGACCGGCAGCACGAGCGCGCCGGTGGTCACGAGCGTGACGACGAAGACACCCAGATAACCTTCGTTGCCCATCAATTCCACATCAATGGGGATTAGAAGGCAGGCAATGCTGAGTCCGACAACCACGATGACTGCGACAAGGCTAGTGAGCTTTTGACGAGTCATTGAGTCGATCATGCCAGGCAACGCAGTCTGGCGGCGGATTATAGGGAGAGCGTTTTGCCCGGGCAATGGATTCATCTTCGGCGGTCGGGAATTACTCGCCTAATGGGCTTCAACGCGCGCAACCGCGGAATTGGCACGATGAACTGCGCCTCCGATTCACGCGAGAAAGCTCATCGGCGCAAACTCTCCACCCAGCACATCTGCCGATGGACTGCCGAGCCAGCGCTCAAGAACGGTTGCGTAGACGCAGCGGAAGTCTGTGTGGAATCGGAGATCGCCTGTCTCGTCCAAATCGGTCAGATTTGGATGGTCTCCATAGACGCCACCCCGCACACCGCCTCCGATCACAAACAGCGGCGCGGCAGTGCCATGATCCGTTCCCGCGCTGCCGTTCTGCTGAGCGCGACGCCCGAACTCTGAAAACGTCATGATGACCGCATCGTCGGCGCGACCCATCCGCTCCAGATCACGGTGGAAGGCGGATATGCCTTGCCCCAGGGAATTCATAAGGCCGGCGTGAGTGTTCGCTTGCGCCGCGTGGGTGTCGAAACCCCCGAGAGATGTGAAAAATACACGCGTGCCCATGTCCGCGGACATGATCTGGGCGACGTTCTTCAAGCTATTCGCGAACGGGGACTGCGGATATTCAACCGCAGCCTCGTGGGTCGATGCAATGGACTTAAGCATATCGGCGCCAGCCAGCGCCTTGAGCGTGGTCTGTCGGATCAGATCCTCATACGGTCGCCATGCGCCGGCCATCGAATAGATGTTGGTCAGGGTCTGTATTTGAGCTGAGCGATCGCGATTGAATCGTGGGTCCGTCTGATATTGAAACGTCGCCAGACTCCCGATAGCTGGAACCAGCGACATATCGGTCCAGAACGAGCGATTCAGTACGTCACCACTGTTGATAGCGGTCAGTGGGTTCTCCCGGCCGCAGCCGCAGTAATCCAGATAGCGACCAAGCCAGCCGCTACGTTCGAACCGCTCCGGCGTGGCGGTCTGCCAGATCTCCATCGATCGGAAATGCGAGCGATTGGGATTCGGATATCCAACTCCCTGGATCACCGCCATGTTGCCGTTGTCGAACAGTTGCTTGAGGGAACTTAGCCCCGGATGAAGACCGACTGTGTCATTCAGCTTCAGCACGTCGCCCGAGGCAACACCAACCTGTGGCCGAAGCTGACTGTAGAGCGGATCGCTGAAGGGTATGACCGTATTCAGTCCATCGTTTCCGCCTGAAAGCTGGACCATGATGAGCGTGCGCTTTTCGAGTGACGGCTTCGCCGTTGCCTGGACATGGGGCACTGTCCTGGTCAGGAAGCTGGGAGCCGCGAGGCCCATGGCTACGAGCAGTGTTCCGTTGCGGAGGAATTCACGTCGTGACGTATTCATAGAATTGTCTCCTCCGCTCAATTCATCTGATAGACGGGCAGCGACATGATCAGGTGGAGCAGTCCACGCACCTTCTCATCCAGAGCGTCTGGCGACAATTGTTCCGTGGCGCCTGGGCCCGTGCGCACGTACTGCACCAGCTCCGCACGTATTTCGGGGGCTACGTCGCCATCCACCAGAAGTGCCAAACAATGGTCCACGAGCCCCTCGATCCCCGCCGACGCTCCGGCAATGATCCGCGCGGGATCGATGCTGGTTCGTGTGGGATCGTTTCGCGCGGAGACCATGCGGCTTGCCATGTTGAATCTCTCGAGCAAGGTGGATGTGCTGATCCAACTTCGTCCGCCGTCCCAGCCTTTTACGTTTGGCGGATTGAACAGCTCCTGTCCCATCCGCCGCATGCTGGGCAGAATGTCTTGCCAGGCAGTCTCAGCCTTAAGCTGCTTCATCGCCCCGATCACGAGCTCCGCGGGACTTTTCACCGTGGCGTGAAAGGCTTGGTCTGAGCGGAACTCCGGCGATAGCAAAATCGCCTCGATCACCGGACGAACCTGATAGTTGTTCGACCGATAGATTTCAGCGAGTCGATCGATTTCCTCGGGCGAGGGTTGGTCGTCAACGAAGAAGCGGAAAAGGCGCGAGGCAAGCCGCTTCGCCGTAGCAGGATTTGCCGCGAGCGCATCCAGCACGTCTGCTCCGTCCAGAGCTCCGACCTGGCCAAGAAATTGTTTGACACCGAAGTCGTGCGCGCCGGGACGAAATGTGAAAGCCATGACGGCGGGGTCAACGTGCCAGCCCGTAAACGCACGGGCGGCCACTTTCACGTCGTCTTCGCTGTAGTTGCCGATCCCCAGCGTGAAGAACTCCATGAGCTCACGTGCAAAGTTCTCATTGGGTGCGCCCTTCCGATTCTGATTCCCGTCCAACCAGCGCAGCATTGCCGGGTCACGGGCAATGGCCTGAACAAGACTTCGAAAGCTCCCCAGCGCGTGGTTTCGGAAGGTGTCATTCTGCCACTGCATTACCAGAGGGTCGCGCACCTTGCTGATGGCGGTGGCAAAGTGGCCGTGCCAGAACAGCGTCATCTTTTCTTGCAGCGGCCGACGCGTATGGAGCATTCGAAAAAGCCAGGCCATCTGAATGCCACCCGGTGCGGAGATGTCGATACTCTGCTGAGCTAATCGATCATCCACATCGTCTGGCACGCGCTCCGGATTAAGGAGCGTGTCCACGGCGCGTTCAAAGCCCATGGCAGAGTACTGGTGAATCTCCTCTGCCGTTGCGCCAAAGCCTGTTCTGCGAAGCAGATGGGTGGTGAGCAGCCGCGGCTCGTCTAATCCCATGAGAGGGAAACCTCGGTGTGATGTCTCGCTCAGTATCACCACCAGGGGCTAACGGACTTACAAGAGCCTCGTAAACGAAGTGTTAAAGAGCTGCGCCGTGCAGCCTATTCAGCTTCGCTCAATTGCGGTGTTAGAGCGCAAACCCGCTGATATACTGGGCCAGTGGAACCAAATTCGAAATTAAGGCGTCTAACCTAGCGAACATCGAGAATGTGCCTCGGTAGCTTACAAGGAGATCCATATGTCAATTCTGGATCGCGTCGGCCTCCTGATCCGATCGAACATCAACGACCTGCTCGATCACGCGGAGGATCCAGAGAAAACGATCAATCAACTCATCATCGATATGAACAACCAGCTTTCGGAAGTTCGCAAGCAGGTGGCTCGTGCCATCGCCGATGAGAATCAGCTTCACGACAAGTACGAGGATAACCAGGCAAAAGCAAACGACTGGGAAGAGAAGGCCCGATTGGCCGTCTCGAAGAGTCAGGATGATCTCGCGAAAGAGGCCCTGACCCGTCGCAATAATTTCCAGCAGACCGCGGACGGCTTCCGGGCTCAGTGGCAGGAGCAGAGTGCGCAGGTAGCGCAACTCAGGGGCGCGCTCGATAGTCTGACGGCAAAGGTCCAGGAAGCTGAGACCAAGCGCGATCTTCTGATTGCGCGCAGCCGGCGCGCGAAGGCCGAGACGAGCATTCGCGAGACCATGCAGGGCATCGACCAGACCAGCGCCGTCTCAGACTTTGAGCGCATGGAAGATCGTGTCTCACGCCAGGAGGCCGAGGCCAAGGCGCTTACTCAGCTCGAGACGGACGACGTGGAGGAGCGCTTCAAGAAGCTCGAATCCGAGTCTGACGTGGATGCTCAGCTTGCCGAGCTCAAGTCCAAGATGGGCCACCAGTAGTCCGCTACAGGGCTCAATCCTAAAATTAGCCGTTCCGCTGACGCGGAGCGGCCTTTCTTTTCGTCTAGGACTGAAACGCGTTGGCGAGGACCGCCGCACTCCAAGGCGCTTCCGCTGATACTGGGTCAGATGTACCGACGATGCCGAGGAATTCGCGCCCCGACGATGCGGCCGCAGCCACTGAAGGTAGGCTATCGGAAGGGCCATTACCGTCCGAGCTGATGAACCCTGGCGGGAGGAGCTTCTGCCGGTTGGCGATGAGCTCAATGGCCGTACGGCCAATCTCATAGCGATACGGATTGTCAGATACGCGCTGGAGAGTCAGCATCTGGTCCGTCTCTCCGTCCATCGCCATCTTCACCGCGGCGCGGCCTAACGCTTCGGCCTCCTCAGCGTCCACGGGGGATCGGAGTGCGATGGACGATCGCTGTAGCCGGCTGAGCGGATCCACTCGTGCGCGGAGTCCTAGCTCACCCTGGATTCTTCGAGCGAGATACATCGCCGGGCTGGCGAAATATGGGTGGCCGAATGAGTCCACGAATTCGGGACCGGCCTCGCTTCCCAGCACGCCGCCATCAGCGGCGGGCTGATTCTCGCAGAGTACGATCACCGCGTAGCCGATGGAGCTGTGCATGTCCTGAATGCGCCGCATGATCTCCTCGGTTGAGAGCGGCGCCTCTGGAAGCAGGACAAGGTGCGGCGCGTCTTCGGGTGAGCGTCGACCGAGCGCGGATGAAGCGGCGAGCCAACCGGCATCTCGACCCATGACTTCAATGAGGCGGATCGGGTCGGTGCGGCGCATGGCCGCCGTATCCGTTCCGATCTCCTGCGTCGCCACGGCGACGAAGCGCGCTGCGCTGCCGAATCCGGGGCAGTGATCCATTTCAGGAAGATCGTTGTCAATGGTTTTCGGAAGGCCTAGAAAGCGGGTCTCTAGGCCTGCCTCGTGGGCGGCGCGACCGAGTCGATGCGTCGTGTCGGCAGAGTCATTGCCACCTGCATAAAGGAACGCGTCGACCTCGAGCTCACGGAGGCACTCCAGGACAATTTCCACATCCTGCTCATCGAGCTTGTGGCGGCAGGAGCCGAGCGCTGCCGATGGCGTGCGGCGTAGTTGATTAACCTGTGCGGGGGTTTCATGAGAAAGATCGACCAGGTCCCGGGCAAGGACACCCTCGATACCATGCCGCATGCCCAGGACACGATGGCCTCTGGCGGCCTCAATGACCCCGGCGAGCGTGCAATTGATGACAGCCGTGGGCCCGCCGGATTGCCCGACGAGAACGGTCGGTGTGTGCGGCACTCTGGCGGAGTCGCTTAGGCGAACGAACCGCGCACGGCGAGTGCGACGGGAGTGTCCTGGAGTGCTCGGATGATCTCGCGCGTGAATGCCGGAAGATCGTCGGGAGAACGCGAGGTGATCAGATTCTCGTCCCGCGCGACTTCTTGATCGACATAATTCGCCCCTGCGTTGACGAGATCGTCTTTGATGGAGCGGAAACACGTCACCGTGCGGCCGCGCACGATGTCTGCCGAGGCCAGCATCCAACCTGCGTGGCAAATTGCGGCCACGACCTTCCCCTGGCCATACGCATCGCGGACAAGTTTGATCATGGCCGGATATCGGCGCATGTGGTCCGGGGCATATCCACCCGGAATCACAACCGCGTCAAATTGCCCGGCGTCCACCATGTCAGCCTCGGCATCAACTTTGACCGGGTACCCATGTTTACTGGTGTAGAGGTCAGCGCTGCCCGAGCCTACGACAAACACTTCTGCGCCAGCTTCTCTTAGTCGATAGAGCGGATACCAGAGCTCAAGATCTTCGTAGAGATTTTCAGCGAGAACCGCGACACGTCGACCGTCTAGCTCCATCCGTGTGCTCCTAATCCGGTGGGGCGATTGAACCTCGAGCATGATGTCGAGGCGACTCTGACGTCAGTATAGCAGTGTACAATTTGGTTCCCGGTTGCTTCCGAACTTGCGGAGACTAGATCGATCAGTCCAAAACGCTGCCTGCCTGATCGACCCACCGAGTAGCGAAGGAGCGTGGATCTCGAGCGTGCTAGAGCCTGACGTGTTCCCCTCGCCGTTGCTCGAGAATTTCCGCTCGATTCGCGGCGAAGATCGGATGCAACTCCTCGAGCTTTCTGATGTCTCCACGCATTCCGCGCTTGTATATCAACGCTACGGATCACCAGCGGAGGTTGGCATCGCTCGCACCTCTCCAAAGTCTGACATAGCAACAAAGCGACCGTCGGCAAGGTTCAAGTAGGTGGCGAATACGGAATTTCAGGAGCGACTTTCTCTACGTATGAGCGCCGATGGAGCGGCTCTGGATAGACCAGGACCAGAGGCGCAACTCGAAGAGCTGGGTAGGCTCGGCAAGACGCTTTTGCAAGGTTCACGCCTTTTGGTGGCCAGCAATCGCGGTCCCGTGCAGTACGGGCTGAGACCGGATGGCAGCCTGGAGCGACAGCGCGGCGCAGGCGGCGTGGTGACAGCGCTCATTTCGCTGCAGCGGTACCTCCGACTTACGTGGGTCTCCTGTGCGCTTTCCGATGGAGACCGTCGAGCCGCCCAGCTAGAAGAAAAGCGCCTTTCATCTGGCACAGGGAGCGACGAGGGAGATCTTGCGGCTCGGTTTGTCGCCGTTCCTCCGGCGACGTTCCGTCGCTACTACTTCAAGTTTGCCAACCCACTGCTCTGGTTCCTTCAACACTACATGTGGGATCCGTCGCGGCAGCCGGATATTGACCGCGCTATGCACCGTGCCTGGGACAACGGGTACGTCTCCGTCAATCAGGCGTTTGCCAACACGCTCATCGATGAAGCTCAGCGACCGGACGCATCACCGTTTATCATGCTGCACGATTACCACCTGTACCTCGTCGGGCGAATGATCCGCGAAAAGCTACCCGATGTCGTGCTGCAGCATTTCATCCACATCCCGTGGCCCGACCCTGAATACTGGCACCTTTTGCCGGCGGATATGCGATCGGCCATTTTTGCTGGTCTATGTGCCAACGACATCGTGGGAATGCAGACGCGTCGCTCCGTGCGCAACTTTCTGAGCGGCTGTCAGGCCTACCTACCGGACGCGGAGATTGGTTGGGGCACGGAGACCATCTTCTGGCGAGGCCATGAGATGCGAGTTCGAACATATCCAATCTCGATCGACGTCGAGAGTGTGCGGGAGACCATGGCTTCGGCGCCTTACCGACGGGCCGTGGAGCGTATGCGTCGTCGACGGGGGGAATTCACCATCGTTCGCACGGATCGACTGGAGCCCAGCAAGAACATTCTGCGAGGCTTCAAGGCATTCGACATATTCCTGAGGCGAAACCGTCATTTGCGCGGACGAGTGAAATTTTGGGCGTTTCTAGTGCCTTCCCGAACGTCGCTCCCACAGTACAAGAACTATCTCGATGAGACCCGCAGGCTCATAGACCAGATCAATGCACGCCACGGAACAGATGTATGGAAGCCCATTGAGATGTTCTACGAGAATGACTATGTGCAGGCTCTGGCAGGCATGTCAGAAGCTGATGTCATGCTCGTTAACCCGATCATTGATGGGATGAACCTGGTTGCCAAGGAAGCGCCCATAGTAAGTACGCGGAACGCTGTGCTAATTCTGTCAGAAGGCGCGGGCGCTTTTGAACAGCTCCAGGACGGCGCATTGCCTGTGACACCCACCGACATCGAGGGGACGGTACAGGCGTTTGAAATAGCGCTTTCCATGCCAGCCTATGAGCGGGCTCGTCGGACGGCCCTCCTTCGCGCCGAGGTGGAGGAGAATGACATTACGATGTGGCTTCACCAGCAGCTTCGCGATCTCGCGCTGCTTGCCCCTGAGCGCACGCCTCCTGAGCTACTCCGAGCTTAGCCTTACCAGCAGCTCAACGGCACTTGCCACGCCGTCGATCACGGCGTCGGCAGTCTCAAGGAGCGCACCGGGACTCTCGGAGCTTCGTACCGCGATCGCGGCTGTGTGAACACCGTGGTTGCGCAACTCCTGCAAAGCACGAAATCCGTTGACGTCCGTGACATCATCACCGAGATACACCGCCCCTCGTAGAGCACGCTGCTCAACGATGCCGAGAATGGCACTTCCTTTGTGCACGGCGACCGGTGGACGTAGGTTGATAACTTTGCGTCCGTCCTCGACCTCTAAAGGCTCGCACTCCGAGCAATCGCGAATCGCCTGGTAAATCGAGTGCCGCGCAGCGGATGGATCCGGCGCCGTCCGATAGTGAACACTGATGCTCAGGCGCTTATTCTCCACGACGACGCCCTGATGACCTTCAAGTGTGCGTAGCCCGTTAGCGCAGATTTGAACAATAGGAATAAATTGCTCGATTGATGGATCGACAATGGTGCGTCGCCCCACGAGATGCTCCATGCCGTGGTTTCCGATGTAGTGGATTCCGGCAACCCGGACCATGCGCCGTGCGTCGGCCGCGGATCGCCCGGACACGACGCCGACTGAATCGAGCCGACTACGCAAGCTTCGTAGCGCGATGCGAACCGCCTCGGAAATGTGGGCATCATCAGGATTGACCACAATTGGGCTGATCGTCCCATCAACGTCCGTGAAGAGCCCCGCTGGCACATGCTTTATCGCGTTTCGCGCAACGCGAAGCGCCTCCTCGATCGATGAGGGGTTAGTCAATCCAGCAGTCTTTCGATAGATTGGGACACCCGCCGGGCTATTTGCCCGCCATGGCAAGGGGCCCACCGGCCATGCGCCCGCGGCGCTGCAGCTCTCATCAGCACCAGGCCACCGGAATCGAGCATCGATGCCGCTGTTCATGTCGTGGTGGTGCGTTCGAGCGCTTGCAGCATCTGAGCTTGACCTGGCGCACCGTTCCCCACCACAACACACAGGTCCATCTCACTGTCGGCGTGCCCTCGCGCCGAGTCTCGATATACTGAAAGTCGGTTGCCGATTCGCGTCTGCGCACGGATAAAATCAAACGTCCCATTCCCCGATAGCTCAACGGTAGAGCGTCCGGCTGTTAACCGGTAGGTTACAGGTTCGAATCCTGTTCGGGGAGCCAAATATCACTTTTGCCGTTCGATGATGAACAGAGCGACGAATCCGAGCGCTTGCACCTGCCCGTGCACCTGCATCAGCGTTGGGGTGCCCGCGGAGAGTGAGAAACCTGAAGGCGAAGCCGAGCAGCAGATACAAACCCAGGCCGAACCCGCCCGAGAGCGCCAGGGCGAGGCTGAGACGGATTAGCCGAATGGTCGGTCGAGGAACCCGAACCCTTCTTGGCCCGACGGCTCACGGCGTGCTGACCTATTCCCCAACGTCAGAATGGGGCGGCGCTGGGATCCCGATGATCGCATTGACGCTTCCCTTCCCAGGAGGATGGCACCGCTGTAGTCTGGAAGGGCTTCTATGAGATTTACGGACCAGATCAGTATCTCCGTTGATGAACAGCCCGAAATTCGCGAGCCACACAGATGTTGCACGATTCTTCATGATTGCCGCTGTCTACCCCGTCAAGACCGATGCGACTTGACGCCGGAAATGCAAGGTGTCGGACGCAAACGACAGAAACGCTTGGAGTGCCGGCGAATGATAAGCATCCTTGAGTTGAGCAATCACCATCCGGCACGTGAGCGGTGCGCCTTCGATACGCACCTTGACAAGTGGCGGACCAGCGCCTTCTCCTAACCAGGCATGGGTCACGTGCACGCCGAGCCCTTCGGAGACAAGCGCCCGGGCGAGCCCCACACTTCCGGCGTGAAAGGCGAAGTTCGGGGTGAACCCGGTGCTTTCAGCAGCTCGGACCAGCTTGAGTTGTCGTGTTGCGGGAGCCGGCGCCATGCGAATGAAGCGCTCAGTGGCCAGCTCCTCCAGGCGGCAAAATTCACGTTGAGCCAGCGGGTGGCGTGGCCCGACCAGCACCACCAGCTCCTCATCAGTGACCAGGTCGGTGCTCAAATCGGACGGGTTGCTCACAAGCCCGAGGTCAATCAGCGCCACGTCGCATTGACCGTCACGCAGACGGGCCACCAGCGCCTGGGTAGTGGCCTCAGTGTAGTGAATCTGGACGCCGGGACGGATGTCGCTAAATCCTTTGAACAGACCGGGCAGGTCGATGGCGCCGGCACCCAGCGTGTACTCCGCGCCCACGGAGACCCGTCCGGTTTCGGCCTCTGAGTAGGCGCGCATCTCGGCAGAGGCGACGTTGACCTGGGTAAGAATGGCGTCAACCCGCCGTAAGAATCGCGCGCCCGCGGGTGTCACCGTCACGTGGCCGTTACGGCGGTCCAGTAGCTCGATTCCCAGCTCTCGCTCGAGGTGTTTGATCTGCTGTGAGAGCCCAGGTTGAACTATATGGAGCTCAGCAGCGGCGCGGGTGAAACTACGCAGCCGCGCAACACTCTGAAAATAACGGATTTGACGCAGCTCCATCCTCGCCTCCTGCATCTGCTGTCACGACTGTGCGTGACAGCTCGACAAATCGGCAAGGTTAGGAAGAATGAGGGCGCAGCTCCAGAGGCGGGCGCGTCGAACAGAAGGGGCGGCATGCGCGGGAGCGGCACTCTCATCTCCGGTATGACCGACAACCCGGCTGAGCAGAATTGTCCTCCCGGGAGCAGTTGGATGCGAAGCATCGTCGCGTAGAACGTATCCAGCTCAGAAGTTTTCCGCAAAGACGGCGGCCGTCGCAGTCTGTCAGTGGTGGACGCTAATAGAGTAAACCCCGAGGTCGACCGGCCCTCTTGCAGGATCGAGCGTGTCTACATCTTCTGCAAGGCATCGACCTGAGCAAGCTCTAGAACATAGGCTCTCAGCAATCGAAACTTCGCTTCAAGTTCAACATTGGTTTATAGGATTGTCGGGCGTCCCTCTTAGGCTAGGCACATAGCGTTGGACTGACTCTCGTCGGTGAGCGTCAGGGTCATGCTTACTCGGCCAGCTTTATTCTAAGCTCGCTGAAGATCATCGGTCTCTTCGTTCACTTGTGTTCTTTCCGCTCGGCCAGTGAGCGAATCCGCTCGCTTTCCAGGAGACAGTCATCCCAGACCTGAGGACTCTGAGGTTATTGTAGACAACCACCGCGATCAGGTAGTTCGGGTTGCTTGCATATCAGCGAGTGACTCAGGTGAGTCCCTCGCAGCGTTGAGGAATGCCTTATA
Source organism: uncultured Chloroflexia bacterium (assembly GCA_963765765.1). Lineage (GTDB taxonomy): Bacteria > Chloroflexota > UBA6077 > UBA6077 > JACCZL01 > CAVXYC01. The sequence continues at coordinate 527,959 of CAVXYC010000015.1, forward strand.
GCTACAGTCTACGGAGATGCGCTTGACCTGTTTAGGCAGGATGCCGCGAACAGATCGGAGATGATTCACCGCATCAATGCTCATGTGGGCGGGCCCCACACTGCGTACAGCCCTGGCGTGACTTCAAGGATCTCAGAGCGCCGCGACACCTCCGTTGTGGGCCGGCCAGCCGCTGCCTTGAAGAGGCTCACCATCGGCGCGCTACGATTTACGGAGTACTCGTTGAGTCCAGTCGCTATGCTGCCAGTGATCTCAAACGGGAACCGAGGGGTGTGTCAGGCTGGGTCACGTCTACCAGGCGTTGAAAGCGTCGACCGACATGGCAATGCGGCCATGTGACGTGTGTCAGGGGCGGCCCAACCCCTACCGAGTACTGACGGGGCCAATGATGGACCACGGCCATCAACTCGCCAAATCCTTCTCGAGCAGGTAATCAAGACGATCTAGAGATGCCTGAGAAACCTGAAGCACTTCACGTGTGAGCGCCCGCAACTCCGTCGCGGAAACCAGGCTGACTGTCAGCTTAAGCCTTTCCGCCTCGGCTAGGAGCTCTGGGTCGTTCGTTGCCGCAACGAACGCTGCCTCTAATGCTTGCAGTATCTCCGTGCTAGCCCGGGTGGTGTCACGAACAGGCGGCCCATATCATTCGGACGCTCTACCAGTGTCACTAACTCCTTATCCGTGGCACTCGCGGCGTTAAAGAGTTGCCGCGTCGTGGGCGCACTTACGAGGAGCGGGTGATTCAGATCCTCAGCACTCCGCATCACTGGAATCAGCTTCCCGGAGCGAAGCTCATCTGAGAGCGCGCTTACAATCGTGTCCCCATCCGAAATCAAAGCGTCAACATCCCCGCGCTCTACGGCTAATCGCAGTCCTGGACTATCCTTAAATCCATAGGATATCCGTAATTGCCAACCGAGTATTTCACGGAGAACAACCGCGTATCCGTGCCAATTGTCTTTCGCCTCAAGAACTCCTATATGGAGGTTTTTTGTCTTGAGGTCCTCGGCGATTCTGATGCCAGTGCGACTGTGGACCACCATCGCATTCTGCGATTTTGTCGGGCTACCCAAGAGACCAAGTTCGTTCACGTCATAACGAACACCTTCGTCCTTTAGGACCTGCTTCATCGCAATCGATCGGTCGGTGAGACCAATAGTCAGTCCGTCTGGCTTCTGCGAATAAATAAAGTTCGTGCCGATCATGGAAAAGCCGCCGGGCATGTTCACGGCGATGATGGTAGGAGCACCCGGTAGATGCCTGGACAGGTGGCGCTGGTACATTCGCGCCCAGATGTCGTGTCCACTGCCGGGGTTTGCGGCAACCACGATAGTCATGGTCTTACCCTGCCACGTTGGGGCGAGGCCGACCGCGGGCGCGTTGGAAACTCCCGTGGCAGCCCCAGTTGAAAGGGCATTGGCCGCGGGCGGTGGCACCGCGGTGGAAGCTACCGACTTGGCAACTGGTGGCGCCGTTGGGCTCGAAGTGGCTGCTGGAGAGCAGGCGGCCATCAACCCACCAGTTGAAGCAAGGGCAAGAATCCGCAGAAAACGACGCCTGGAAGTAGTTGGAGTCACGTTCTTCTCCCGAATGCCCGGCACACGAGCCACCGCGTGCCATTTCTCCACCCGCCGTTCGCGGCCACGATCACAAACCGAACGGATCGGCGTCTGCCCGCATCGGCATACTGATACGGATCGACTTAGGCGAGGGCCGTTTATGTTTTTTCGTCGCCTGGCCCATCAACGGAGGGACCCTACAACAGAAGTTTTCCCCTCGCAACCGTGAATCAGTCAGTATTTTAGGCGCTTCAGTTTGAATCGATCACTCGCAGTGATGGCCCTAGTAGTGACTGGTCTTGGACCAGCTCCCGGACGGCGTGATACACCTGTTCTTGCGGCATGAGAATCGGTACCGCGACACACCCACGCCTCCTACGCAGCAGCGGGATGATCTCTCTGGTGCATTCTTCACGCGATGGGCCTGGCAGACAATCGAGGTCTGTGCTCATCAACACGGTGCTAGTTCTGGCATCAACCGCAGCGATTATTCGGGAGGGCTGAGAATGAACGAGACACAGCAGCTCGCGGACTACGTGACAAACCTCGAGTACGGGGAATTACCCCCACGGGTGATTGCCGCTGCGAAACTCGCCATCCGCGACAGCATTGGTGTGACACTGTTTGCAAGTCGTCTGGAGTGGTCCCAGATCGCCGCTGAGGTTGCTCAAGAGATAGGTGGACGCGGGCGTTCGACAGTGTGGGGTCATGAGTGGAAGACAACTCCGTCCGCGGCGGCCATGGCGAATGGCACCGCCGCCGCGGGGATCGAGCTGGATGACCGCAGCAGCGGCCTGGACGTCCACAACGGCGGCTCGGTGGTTCCGGCGGCGATCGCGGTGGCGGAACAGGTGGTTGCGAGTGGGGCTGATCTCATCCTGGCGGTCGTGTGTGGCTACGAGGTGGCCAACCGACTCGCCCGCGCCACCCGAATGCGCATGCGCGAGCGCTTTTACCCCAGCAGTATCAGGAACATCTTTGGGGTGACCACGGCGGCGGCGAAGCTTCTTGGACTGAACCAGCAGCAACTGGTCCATGCTCTCGGGATCACGGGAAGTATGGCTGCTGGGCTGCAAGAGCACACGCAGGATCCCTACGGGACCATGGTGAAGCGCCTGCAAGGGGGCGGTTGGCCAGCGCATGGCGGAGTTCTTGCTGCAACCCTTGCGTCCAAAGGATTCACCGGCCCAGCTACGGTTTTAGAAGGAAAGCACGGGATTTGTCGCACATTCTGTACGGACGAAGAGCCGGACATCTCTGCGCTCGTTCAGGGGCTCGGTGACGCCTTTGAAATTCTCCAATGGGAGCCCAAGCTCTACTCAGCATGGGGTGGTGGTCATACCAGCATCGATGCGGTGAATGAGCTTCGGTCCGCACATGGCATCCGGGCGGAGCAGGTCGACCGTATTGCGCTGGGCATTGGAGGCAAGTACTTTGACAATGCCTTCAAGGTCGCTCCGCAATCAGTCCTGGCTATGCAGCATCACATGCCTTATGTGATTGCGACGGCCTTTTTCTACAACTTCTGTGACCCATCCATCTGGGAAGACTCAATACTGGACGATCCGCGGATCGCGGCGTTGGCCGCCCGAATCGAGGTTCACCTCGACGAGGAGATGACCGAAAGCCAGCGTGTGAACAACGACTCGGGCGGAGTGAAGATGACCCTGGCACTCCAGGACGGGCGGGAGGTAAGCGCCACGGTCCTGTCGCGCAAGGGCACACTGAAGAATCCGCTATCCGCGTTGGAGCTCGAGGGGAAGTTTCGATTACTGAGTGAGTACGCCCTTCCAGCACTTCAGGCCGAAGGGCTCCGAGATCTGCTCGACAACCTCGAGAAGCAAGAAGCTCCACTGGACTTCGGGCCCTGGGCAGGAAAGGTTCAGCATAGGCGTGAAGTGAGCACGATCTGAGGATAAGAGTGTCCTTCGGCCTTGAGTATTCCAGTCCGGGGCAGAAAGACGTGAATCGAACTCGCGCCCTTTCCGCAGCAAGAACTTAGTTGATGGAGTCGCAGCCGACGGCCCTTGCATCGAGGGCGGCGCCTGGTCGATCCGAACCCGCATACCGACGTGAGCAGATACATGCCTGTTCGTCTAATTAATCAACGGGCTCGTGTGAGAACTGGTACGCGATGGATCGAGTGCCAGGAATACGGGAGATACACCATGAATCCAGCAATTTCCGGGCACCGCATTCGGCAGGTTCTTGGCCTCGTTTCAACTGGCGGGGTCGCGGCCATTTGCTCACCACCAGCCCGGGTCGCCGCCATCCGTAAGGCGAGGAGTTGTAATGGTTGATGCGACCCGGAATACGGAGAACGGAAACACGGGCGAAACTGTAGAGTTAGCCGGCTTTATTGCCCGGACTCCGCTTTGACGATCTGCCTCCTGGGGTTGTGTCCAACGCCAAACTGGCAATTCGCGACACGATCGGCGTTGCACTATTTGCCAGTGGCCTTCCCTGGTCACGCATCGCATTCGAGTTTGCGAAGGAGTCTGGCGGCGATGGTCGTGTCAGCCTCTGGGGCTCAGACGCCAGAACTACCGCGCCGTCCGCCGCGCTCGCGAACGGTACGGCCGCTCATGGCATTGAGATGGACGATCGGAGTCACGATCTGGACATCCACAACGGGGCACCGACAGTGCCGGCCGCCGTGGCTCTGGCTGAGCACGCCGGCCGCAGTGGTAAAGATCTCATTCTGGCCGTTGCCTGCGGCTACGAAGTGGGCTTCCGAATGGCGCGAGCGACCCAGCGTGGCATTGACCGCTTCTATTGGGTAAGTATTCGCAGCATTTTCGGTGCAACGGCCGCCGCGGCCAAGGTGCTGGGTCTTGATCAGTGGTCCACGGTCAATGCGTTTGGTATTGCTGGCTACATGGCATCGGGGCTGTGGGAGCATACCCATGACCCGCACGGCACCATGATCAAACGAATGCAAGGCGGCGGCTGGCCGGCAAACTGTGCCGTAACTGCCGCGCTGTTGGCGCAGAAGGGCTTCACAGGCCCGTCCTCCATTCTGGAAGGGGAAAATGGGGTGTGCCGTTCCTTCTGCACCGCCGGAGAGCCGGATATTGGTGCCCTGGTCCGGGGACTGGGTCAGGGTTTTGAAATGGCCCACTGGGAGACAAAATACTACTCCGCGCGGGGACAGCTGAGCAGTACCATTGAGGCCGTTGGACGCCTTCAAGGAGGGCTATGGAATGAGTCCGGCCAGCATCAAGCAGATCGTGGTTGGTTGCTCACGTCAGATGATCATGCGCACTGCAGCCTGGAAACCTGACTCCGCCTCCGCCGCCCAGCACAATATTCCGTTTGTGACCGCAGCCGCGTTCTTCTTTGATCTCCGAGATCCTAGTGTTTGGCAAGAGAGCATTGTTGAAGACGCGCGGATCAAGGAGCTGATGGCTCGAACCACTGTTGAGGTGGATTCTGAGATCAATCATCTTTCTGAAAGGCTGGAGAGCGCCGGTACTCCGCATTACGGTGGAGCTTGAGAATGGCTCGACCGTGGCCTGTTGGGTGCGTTACGACAAAGGCGCGGTGGAGAACCCCATCACCTGCGACGATGTGGATGCCAAGTTTCGGTTGCTGACTGGCAAGGTACTACCGGCGGACCGGGTAGAGAAGCTGGGTGGCTTTTTGGATGCGCTAGATCAGCATGAAGGGCCACTCAGCCTTCACGGCCTGGTGAGTCTCGGCAACACTTCCGCAACGCGGGCGAAAACGACTGATGCCTGACACCAACGTGTTGGGGGTTTCCTGGGGCCCGCGATATTAGCCGCACTTGTCGCGCCACTCTTTAGTGGAAAAGATACGGCCCCAGAGGAACATTCGTCCGAATCGCCGCTCAAGATGCCTACGACCAGATCAGTAGGTGGCTGTAGAATTTCTGCACTCCAGAGGCAAGACACTTTCTGGAAAGATGAGCGGCCAGACTATAAGGTGAGGACTCTAAGTTGAACTCCCTGAGTCTGGCCTGACTTGATCCTCGGCAGTATGCGTCGGCATGACCCTTTGGATGTTAAGCGTCATACCCTCAGGCAGGAACGTGCAAGGCGAAGCTCTATCGAGGCAGAGAATTCTAAACTCGTCTAAGAAGGGGAGCCAGATATCAGATCGGGCCGTTGGGAGTCGCTCCCGGGGCTATTTTCTTGCTCTCGCTGCACGCCTGAACGTTCTTTTCCAGATCAAATCGAACGGTTGACGAAAGCTCGGCGTCAACAATCCCGTCCTTCCAGGCGCAGTTCGAAAGTACAATAGTTGAGCAGCTTGCGTTTTTCGGTTGATGGCTGCTGGGCATAGAGCGCCTGTGCTCGGTTGACTAGCGAGAGTAGCTCCACTCCGGTGGTGAAGTACTTCCCGTTCGCGTGCTGGTGACTCTCCAATGCACGCGTAACACGAGCCTGTTCCGAACGCCACTCGACGCTCAGTCGTTCGAACGTCTCGAAGTCAATCCGGCCATCGAGCTTGTCGACATACATGGCGTCCAGCCGTCGCTGGAGTCCCGCGTGTTCCTCCTGAAGATGTCGAATCGCAGCGTCGTGAAAGCGCCGCTCATCCTCGTGACTCGAACGCAGCGCATCCTGCAGCCAGCCGAGGATCTCGGAATCGATCCGTAGTTCGCCGAGGATCTCACTGAAACACTCATCCAGAACTTCCTCGCCGTACGTACGGTTCGCTGCACTTCCCGCGAAAGCCGGTGAGTGGTAGTAGACATAGCGTTCCCTTTTGATCTGGGCGCTGAGCGAGCAGCCGCAATGTCCGCACACCAGGGGGCCACGGGGTCGCTACGCGCGCGTCGGTGACCTGTCTCCGTCAATTGAGTGGGAGGGATTCTACCGCGGGGCCGGGATCTGTCAAGCCCGCGGAACAGGATTGACGCAAGAGGCGTTCGGATGGCGCAACGGATTCTCGTTAGGTGAGCGGCCGAGCACATTAATGCCATTCAGCACGACCCCGATCGCCATCCGCAGCGCGTCCCATCGCGCGTCCAAATCGCCGTCGCCCGTCACGGACACCCGGTCCCCGCACCGACCCGCCTAAAAAGATCGGCGAGGCGACTGCGCGGAGCTTAGCCCAGACGGGCTATCCAGCCCTCGACCTCGTCCCGATCGGGCGCATCGGGCGCCAGCGCCAGGTAGGCTCGGAAGTCTTCCGCCGCGTTGGCATTCCGATCGGCGGCGACGAAGACCCGCCCCCTGGCCAGGTAGGCTTGCGCGGTCCAACGATCGGGAACCGAGCCATCCGCGATCACTAGGCTCAAGTCGTCGTGCGCCAGCTGAAGCTGCTTCAGCCAGAGGTAGGCTACGCCCCGGCCAACTCTTGACGGACGATCTTGCGGCATCAGCGCCAGGGCCCGAGAATAGTCCGCGGCGGCCTGCTCGTATCTGCTCCTGCCGAATCAGGGTATCGGCCCGCCAGTAGTAGAAGTTTCCAGTGTCCGGTAACACCTGGATGGCCCGGGAGAGCAGCTCGAGCGCTCTGTCGTATCGGCCCTCGTCACGCTCCTTCATCGCCGACTCGAAGGCCGAACGGGCATACCATGTAGCCAGCGGCACCGGCGTGGTCCCGGCCCAGGTCAGCAGACGCTGGTCCTCGGTGAAGAGGCCGATTGCCAGGCGCACCGTGCGGACGCCCGGCCGCGGAATATAGTCGATCTCCATATCGAGCTGGCCGGGGCCGGCGCTGACCGGATACTTCTCGCTGTTGTTCTGCTCCGCTGTTTGTTGCCTCGTTCTCGAAATAGAAGAGAAGTAGATAGCCGCGCTGGGCGCTCTCGAGCTGATAGTCCAGGGCGGCTTTGAAACGGATGGGGCCGGGCGTCCCGGGCTCGACCTGGCCCGGCAAGACGCTCACCACCTCCAGGCGGTCTCCCGCGGCTTCCAATGGCGCGGCCATGGCGGTATCCGAGATACCGCCGAGCAGGACGGCTGCCAGGGCGCATGTGATAAAGGCCCGCAGCATCAGGTGATGAAGGCGCGCAGCATGATGAACAGCACAAAGCGCATCATCGCGAGGGTGCGGAGCGCGAGCATGGCGAACCACAACCGGTTCCGCCAGCCAACCGCGGCCATCAGTATGGAGCCGAGTCCAATTGCTGCCGCTTCGGGGACGCCGACAACGCGCCGGATTGCCGACAAGTCGACATCGATTGGCAAGCGGGACTTCAGTACCAGGGCGGGCATGGGCAGGCTGGCCGGGCTTGGCGCGTGTGCCGCGAGATCGATATTGAAGGACGTGCCGGAGGCATTCGAGTACCTGCCCGGAAGAGAGCCCGCCACCGCTCGGGGACCAAAAGCGCTCCCGACGGCAGGCCAGCGTGCGGCAGGGCCCTCAGTGCCAGCCGCGGTTAGGCCATGCTGCGCCGGGTATTGCACCATCGAGCCCGCCTCCCTGGAGCCCTCAATAGAGGCGGGTCCAGAAGTGGGTCCCGCGGAAACCGAGCTGCTGCCGCGTGGAGCGTAAGTGCCCGGCATCGGCGGGAGACCCTGGTCCGGCCAGTGCGGTCCGATATCCAGGGTGATGATGGAGCCATCGATGGGTCGTGTGGCGACCTGGGCCGGCGCTGTGGCCGCGAGCGGGTCAACCCAGCCGACTGCGGGCTCCACGGCCACGCCGTCGATGCGTGCCCCAACGACCATCGCGTAGGCGGGGACGAGAGTGGGGATACGTGTACGTGTAGTACGTCTCGGCGAAGACGTCGTCAAGGAGGTACGCTTCAGGCAAGGGCACGTAGACGCCTGCATCAGCCGTGACGACGGTTCCAGTGGTGACCCCGGCCTCGTCCTGGCTCCCCCCCGTCCGCGGTCCACTGGTGGTCTCGGTGCCGGAATTGCTTCCGTTACCGACGGTCGTTCCGGTGCCGGGATCGCCGCTCGTGCCGGTACCGCCGGTTGTTCCGGTGCCGGGGTCGCTACCCGTACCGTTTCCGCCAGTTCCACCTCCGGTCCCACCCTCGCCCTCGGTTGGAGGGGGCGAGATGTGGATCCGGCCAACGAAGGCATCGCCGCTGAGCGCGACCGACTCGCCATAGACCTGGACGACCTGGACGACATCGTTGCTGGCCGTCTTCGCGGTAGTGGCATCGTTCGTCGTGACCTGTGTGGACTCGCTGTTGGCGTCAATCACGCCCAGACCGCCGCTGACCGCTACGACCTGGTTACTGACAATCGTCACGTTGTCCTCGAAGCCGGTGGCGATGGCGCTCCCGACCTGCGCGTAGGTGGAGAGCCCGTAGTCCATGGGCTTGCCGGTGACCTTGTTCGTGCTGGGGTTGCTTGTCCCGAGACCGGTGACCTTGTTCGTGCTGGGGGCGGTTGCCGCGAGACCCGTGACCAGCGTGTCACTGGTCTGGAACGTCCCGGTCGCGGTCGAGACACCGCTCTGTGTGAGTTGACGGCCCTTATCAGTTCCGCCGACCGCCTGGACATCGCCGGTCTGAGCTTTGGCCTGGCCAAGGTTCTTGATATAGGTGATGAGGTCCACCACGACGCTGATGTCGGCGTAGTTTGTGCCCGATATATCGATGTCAACCAGGGCCGAAAGGTCCACGTCATTCGTAACGTGGAGGCCGGTCGCATCGGCCGAGCCGCTGGTCGCGGACGAGAGGCTGCCCGACTGGGTGCTCAAAGCAGACTGGGTCGAGTGACCTTTCTGCCCCGTGGCCGCGGTGCTCGAGCTGCCGGTCGTTGTCAGGCTGCTCCCCCAGTTCACCAGGTCCACAATCGACTGCAGTGTGACGTCGATCGGCGAGTAGTTGTCGCCGTCCACCGAGACTGATGCGGACGAGCTGAGATCGACCTGATTGGTCAGGTCAGCACCCGTGGTGGCGGCACTCCCACTCGTACTCGCGACGCTGTCTCCGCTGGACTTGCCCCCGCCGAGGGTCTTCAGCGCGGTGGCCATGCCGGACTGAGCCAGCGCATAGCCACGGTTGAGGATCTCGGTGATGGAGTTGTAAATCACTGTGATGTCGCCGAAGTTGTCCCCGCCGATGGTGATGCCAATGGTCGCATCGGTCGAGACGACGTTGAGCGCATTCACGCCTTCGGCTGTCGCGTCGCCGCTCGAGGCGCTGGTGAGGCTGCCGGATTGATTGCCGCCCGTGCCGTCTACCGATAGCGCGGACCCGGTGGTGACGCACGTGGTGCCGGCGCACGTGCCGGCGGTGTCGGCGCTCGCAGTGCCGCCGTTCATCTCCGATACCGTCTGGATCTGGCTGATGGACACCGGGTCGGATGAGCCACCGGGCAAGGCTTCGGTCGCCGAGAGGCTGTCCACGACCGTCGTCTGCGTTGCTACACCGGTCTCGGCCATATCGGCGCTTGACGGGTCCGCCGTGGTCGTGCCCACGGTCGTCGGGTCGAGAGCCCAGCCGCCTGTTGTGGTAGTGAGCGAGGAGCCGGTTGCCGCTTCCGCGCCGGCTTCGTCGGTGATGTCCACGGTCTGTGACGACTGCACGTCAATCGTGCCGTGGTTCGTTCCTGCCACGTCGACCGAGATGGCCGCCGTGTTGGTGATGAGGTTGGTCGCCTTCACCCCTGTCGCCGTTGCGTCGCCCGTTGAAGAAATAACCTTCTGGGGTGATCGCGAGAGTTGCCTGTTGTTCGTCGTGCCGGTCAGGCTTGAGCCGGACACGGCGATCGCGGCGCCGGCATCGGCAATGACCGTGGTGCGACTGTTCTCGGCCGTGCTCTCAAGCGTGGCTTCCGCGACGTCCACCGATGACACCTGCGTATTGACGACGGTTGTGTCCACCTGGCCAGCCACCGCGCTGGCGTCGCCGCTGCTGGAGCCGATGACCGAGCCGGCGCTGTTCGCCGTAACAAGTGGATCCGTGGTGGTTGGGGAAGCCACAGCGCCAGTGACCTCGCCCCTGGGCAGAGTTCCGGCGGCGGGCTGGCTGGCCAGGTCCACGGCGACGCTGGACGAGGTCACCGGAGTCGGCTCCGTGGTGACCGCCGTCGGCGACGCGATAGTGGGCGCCGCAGCTGATGTGGTTGCCGTTAAGGATGTGGTTGCCGTTAAGGATGTGGTTGGCGTGGACGACGTTGTCGGCGCAGAAGACGTTGCGGGCTTGGAGCTCGACGAGGTGCTCGAGCTGGACTTACTCGAGCTCGTGGGGGCGGGAGACGACTTCGACGACGTGCTCGTCGACGTTGTGCCGGACTTCGTATCGGTGGTACCCGATGTCGAGGTATTCGTCGAGGTTGTGCCGGACTTGGTGCCGGTGGTACTCGAGGTATTCGTCGACGTGGAGCCGGACTTGGTGTCAGTCGTGCCCGAGGTATTCGTCGAGGTCGTGCCGGACTTGGTGCTGGTGGTGGTACCCGAGGTGTTCGTCGAGGTCGTGCCGGACTTGGTGCTGGTGGTACCCGAGGTGTTCGTCGACGTACTGCCGGACTTCGTATTGCTGGTGCTAGACGAAGACGTGGACTTGTCGCTGGTTGTCGGGGACGACGTCTTCGTGGTGGGCGTCTTGCTCTTTTCCGCGAACGAGGTCGGCGCGGAAACTGGAAGAAGTGAAAAACTCAGGGCTATCGAGAGAGCCAACAGGAAATGCGCCGCGCGACTGAAGCGCTGAGCCCGTCCCTTGGTGCCGGCACGCCAGATATTGCTCAAAACGATCCTGCCCTTTCCAAGCATTTGCTGCCCCGGTTCCCGACGCACGAAGCGTTAGCCCGCTCCAGAACAGGGCCTTCCACGCTCGCGCGGCGGCTGACATCGGCGATCGGGGTACGGAATATTCCGGATTCGCACATTCCGCTCATCGGCTTCCTGCCAGGTTCACGCGAGTCTGACCGTTTTCGGAGACGATCTGTACCGAGATGCGTGCACCTGAGCTGGTCGAGATCGTCTGGTTAGTCGTCTGTCGGCCCGACATTACGGAGCCTTGAGCGAGCGTGATCGTGAGGTCGGCACAGCCGTCCATCCCGGCCCGGAGTGTGGTCCCGTAGCTACGTCCGGCGATAAGCTGCGCGATCGTTTGTTCGGTTTGTGGATCCGGTGTACCGCACAGACGAAACGTCGCCTCGTTACTGATCGGCCCGGCGGGTGGAGAGTCTAACTGCCCGCTCTCCGCTGGATCCTGCACTACCGCGTGGCACGGGCCGTCTCCTTCAATCTGCCTGGTGTCCGGACCATGGCTTGACATGATCAGCTCGCTCCTTTCGGAGCTCGCCGGATACTGAACCGATGGGACAGTTTCAGCCCCATCAGTTGGCAATGCTGGCCAGAGTGCGATTGATGCGAGAGCGAAACCCCAGGCAATTCTCTTACTCCTGATAATGTGCACTGCCGGCTCTTGTGTGCATTGTCGGAAAACCACGGACGACTTAAAAACGTGGATGGGCTGACCGGCCGCCGACCTGCGGCGGCCGGTGCAGCCCATCCACCTGTGTGACTAAATCGAGCGAAGCTCAGCAGCTACGCGTACTCCTTTCGGTCTCGGCTATCGCTGCTGAAGCCGTGGGTCATTGCGCTGCTGTATGTGCACCCGGACCTGCGACCGCACATCGCCGCTGTTGATGACATCCCCGGAGAACGCGCCCGATTCCCCGTAGACCGAAGTCAACAGGGTGAACTCGTTGACCGCGGTGCCACCGGTCTGCGACTGGTCGATACCGTTCTCGCCGGTATTCGCACCCGTGGCGAGGTGACCCAGGATCGTCGGAGCGACAACCCCGCCATTGAGGACAGCGTTGCTGGAGTTCCCGATATCCCCGCCCGTGGTGACCGGGGCATCGGCGATGATGGTCGTATCGGCGTTTCCGCTGCCTCCGCCATCTTCGCGTCCATCACCGATCGTCACAGGAGCATTCACCGTGAGCGGGGCACCGGCGCCACCGGTGGCCGTGCCGCCATCGGCGCTCGACGCTATGGGCCCAGCGGCAACCGAGCCGTTAGTGCTGTTGGCGGTGATGTTGCCGCTATTGCAGCTGCCACTGGTGGCACCGGCGGTGGCGTCGTCGAACGCGACCGCGAGCGCCGTACTTGGGGCGAGGGCACAGTTCAGATTGCCGGCCAAGGTCGTCGTCGTGTTGGCGCTGATAACCGTAGAGCTGACCGGGGCAAAACCGATATTAGAGCTACTTGCGTCGCCACCGGTGGCACCGGCCGCGAGGACGGTGCTGGAGGCGTTTCCACTGCCATTTCCGCCAAACGTCAACGCGGTCACGTCCGCGCTGGTGAACGCGTTCGCGTTCAGGCTGCCGCCCTGGGACAGAGCATCAACGGAGGCGATCGCCGTCATGCTCTGGTCGCCCGTGACGTTGCCGCTCCCGCCGGTCACGATCGCCGCCAGCGGGCTCCCGCTGGTGCCCGCGTTCGCGATCTGCGGAGCAGTCGTGTTTATCGTCGCGGCCACGCCGGTGGATGCGGTAGTGCCGGGGAGCAGCCCGATGAACGGATTGCCGGCGTTATCCACGATGGCGGTGTTGACACAGCAATTGGCCTGCGTGCCGATGTTGGTGCCATCGGTGTGCCCGCCCTGCGTGTTCTGCTGGAGACGAGGATCATTCCGCTGCTGCGTATGCACATTAACCTGCGTGCGCACGTCGCCGGAATTCACAACGTTACCCGAGGTCGCCACCGAGAAACCGGTCGCCTCGACAGCGCCGATCCACGAGTTGACCGCCGTTCCACCAACCTGTGACTGGTTGATGGTATTGCTGCCGGTGTTATCGCCGGTGGCAGTGTGACCGGTAATGCGTGGGGAACAGCACTCCGGCGTTGAAGACATCGTTGCTCGAGTTCCCGATGTTGCTGCCGGTAGTTACCGGCGCCGAGGCCGAGATACTCGTGCTGGCGTTGCCGCTGTCTCCGATATTCGAGACAGGGGCGGTCACCGTGAGGGCAGCGGCATTACCGCCTGTAGCATTGCCGCCGTCTGCCGAAGTCGTAATTGCGCTGGGTCCGACATTCCCGGTCGTGTTCGTGCTGGACACAGCACCGGAGGTGCAGCCGCCGCTGGTGGCGGTCGCGCCAGCGTCATCGACGGCAGCCGCGATAGCGGTGCTCGAGGAGCCGAGGCAATTGCCGTTGCCGACGATCTGGGTGTTGAAGTTCGCGCTGCCTACCAGCGATGTAACACCTGCGATACCGAGGTTAGAACTGGTTGCGTCGCCGCCATCGGCGCCAAGTGCGCCAATGAGGCTGGTCGCGTTCCCGCTGTCGCTCCCACCCAGCGTGACCGCCGTCTGATCGGCGCTGGTAGAGGCGTTCGCGTTCCCGGTCCCGCCGGTGGAGATTGCGCTCACCGGGGCCGACGCCAGCCATGGTCTGGGCGCCATTGATCACGCCGCTGTCGCCAGTGGTAATGAGCGCCGTGCCGCTGCCACTGGTACTGGCATTAGCCGTCTGAGGGCTCGTCGTGTTGATCGTCAGTGCCACACCCGTGGACAGCGTATCGCCGCCGGTAACGGCGATCCCGGGGTTGCCGATATTGCCAACCAGCGCCGTGTTCGTGCAGCAGGATTCCTGGCTGCCAATGTTCAACGACGTACTGTTCGGCTTCGGGGCCGGATTAGACGAGGTCGAGACCTCCTGCGTGGTCTGCTTCAAGGTCGGGGCTGTAGAGATCGTCGGTGCGCTGATGGTCGTGGTCGCCGGCTGCGTCGTGGTCGGCGCGCTTATTGTCGGCGCACTAAGTGTCGTACTCGTCTGCTTGGTTGGTGAGGTTGATGTCGTACTCGTCTGCTTGGTTGGCGAGGTTGATGTTGATACAGTCGGCGAGTTCGAGGCCGTTGATATGGTCGGCGAGCTCGATGTCGTGGTCGTCTGCTTGGTAGGGGATGTTGACGTCGATGTGGTCGTCTGCTTGGTAGTTGGCTTATTGGGCGCACCGATGACGGTGATTGGCAACAGGAGGGACAGGACGAGCCCGCCACCCACTAGACCAACCACAGTCCGGCGCACGAGCTGGCCCGTATCCAGTGGCATTGACATCAAAACCTCCAGCGAATTTCTCGGATCAGAGTGACCGAGGCAGAACAACGTGCCCATGATCGCTCATCCGAATGCGGAATGCAATCCCCCATTAGGATGTATTAAAGACGTATTAATCGTCACCTCTCACCGCCGGGTTCGGTCTCCTGCAATCCGCTACCAGGCGGCTCGGATTCAGCGTGGCGGCCCACTTCCGTACGCGCTTGCTTGGTGGGAGGTCAGGGACGGTCGCGCTAAATCGCCCACAGACCAGGTCTCGAACTCTGGTACGGAGCGCGCGATCTTGGCCACAGTAAACGGGCACCATGAGAGACGGTCATACTTACCCTTCCGCGGCCGCCACGTTACTGGACCTTCGTTAAAGTCGGGTTGAGAAATGGTTAAGAACGGGTTCAGAACGTGCCGCCTCAAGCAGACAGATTTGCCAGTGTGCGCCGCGACGCGCCCGGACCCGTACGCCAGCATCTGGCTGAGCGCGCCATGCGAGGTGACCGGTCGCGCAGGCTATACTGCACGGCGAGTCAAGCATGAGCCAGACGGGGCGGCCGGGCGATCGGTCCATGGAAACCGGAGAGCGACAAGCCGATATCGCGGGACCGGGAGGGCTGGCCGACGACATGGGTCTGCCCGCTTCGGACCGTGACGGTCACCTGGTGGAGCTGTCCGTAAGCTGGGCGGTGCCCAACGGCGCAGAAGGCGATCACGGCAAATCGGATGACGCACGTCTCGCTGAGCACGTCGCCTGCTATGCGTTGGGGCTCTCGCACGAGCTGACCCGGGCGGGGCACCCGCCTGTACGCCTCAACGTTCGCCTTCTGTCGTCGCCGGCCCAGGGTGGCAGCGGTGCTGAGCGGAGCGCGATTGATCTCGAGGTCTGCGCCGAGCTGCCCAAGCTCGACCAGCGTAGCTTCAGTGCGCTGGCAGCCTCCGACGAACTGGGCTGCCCCACCTGGAAGGCACTTACCGGTGCCCTTGATCTCCGCCCGCGGGCCATGCTCTTGACCGGGCCGTCAGCCGAGTCGACGAGTCCCGATTCCTCCACCCTGCCGGCAGCTTCGTCCTCTACATGGACCAACCTCGCAACCACCGCACCGGAGACGCGGCAGCCTCCGAGCGCTCCAACATCGGCCGACGCGGCACAGGTCGAAACAGCAGCGTTCTCGGCTTCAGCCTCGTCTCCGGCTTTTCAGACACACCTCGCCAGTGGGCAGAACACCGTCCTCGCACCGGACGGGCGGTGTTATGGGAGCTCATCCAGGCCGCTCTGCTGTCGCTGGTTGTATTTCTCGCCGTCCAATCGGTCATTCAGAAC
The DNA here is from genome assembly GCA_963765765.1 of uncultured Chloroflexia bacterium. Taxonomy (GTDB): domain Bacteria; phylum Chloroflexota; class UBA6077; order UBA6077; family JACCZL01; genus CAVXYC01. The sequence continues at coordinate 543,778 of CAVXYC010000015.1, forward strand.
TTCCGGGTCGAGGGCCCTAGCATGGAGCCCAGCTTCGAGCCCGACCAGAGTCTCCTGGTCCTTAAGGCGGCCTACTTCCATATCGATGGAACGCCACTCCAGGGACGACTGCCGACGACGCCACAGGGCTCGATCGACTACATCTTCGGCGGCCCCCAGCGGGGTGATTCGGCGGTGTTCCATGCGCCCACCGTACGCAACACGGACTACGTGAAGCGGATTATCGGGTTACCGGGCGACCAGATCGTGATCAGTAACGGCATGGTGTTTGTGAACGGCGAGCGCCTGGAACGAGCCATACGTCGAGTTCCCGCTACCCAGGAATTACAGCTACCCTGAGAATGGCCAGCCGATCATCATTCCCGGACGGATACTACTTCGTTCTCGGTGACAATCGCCCTAACAGCTTCGACTCCCGGCAGGGCTGGCTGGTGCCGGTTGAGAATCTGGTGGGCAGGGTTTGGCTGTCCTACTGGCCGCCGTCCCGGTGGGGCGTCGTCGGCTCCTAGTAGCCGTGGCATGCGCGAACTCGCGCTAGATTGCTATCGGTCGCCCAGGAGGGATTCAGGCGTTCGCGGATCAGCGCCGTGTCCGAATCGTTCGGATCAAAGCTGAGATACTCTTCCCAGAGCGCCACAACTTCGGCCGGTTCTCGCTCCGAGCTCCAACAGCAGGAACCCGAGATTTTTGTACGCTAATGGCTGCTCGGGGGCCAGTCGGATGGCCGTTCGGTACATCTCGACCGCGTCCGCCGTGCGCCGGTCGGTCTGGAACACATAGGCGAGGTCCAGCGCCACCCGACCGTACTCATGGACCATGCCAAACTCCCAGCTCGTATCCGGGTACGCCTTACTAGGGAAGCGCGCCTGCTTGAAGATGTCAGCGTAGGTCCGTAGCATCACGAAGCGGTCGGAAACTATGCCCGTGGGCAGCAGCCGATGGGCCAGTCCGACGGTGACCAGATCGAACGCCTCTAGAAAGCCGGCCTCATCCGGGGTGCCAAAAATGTACACCGGCCGTCGTCCCCAGTTGGCCTCGACGAGCCAACCGAGCGAGTTTGTGCGCCCTCGGTCGTAGACTTCGAACGGTATCACCACGTCCGGATACCGACGACGGACCTGGTCAACGTACCAGGGGAACGTGAGCTGCTCCATGTTGAGCGCGATCACGTCGGGTCGCTCACGCTCGACAAGCTGGACGTATGGCACGCCGAAGTTCGGGGTATCGCCTTTCATGATGATCAGCGAACCGGGCTCCAGTGGCGCGATCAGGTCCTGGTTGAAATGCAGTGCGAGGTAATTGTCGCTCTGGTCCACGACACCGAAGTGCGCCGCGGCGGAGGCTGCGGGGAGGGCCAGCAGCGCGATACCGGCGGCCGGGGCGGCGAGGCGGGCGATCGGAGCCGGTAGCCGCAGCTTCCGTAGCCACAGCAACACCTGACAACAGCCGGCTCCGATGGCGATGGCGAACGGCAGCATCGGTAGGATGTAGAAGCGCTCAAGAATCCCGATCCACAGCCGCGAGAGCCACGAGCTGGTATCGAGCGCCGGGTTTGCATACGCGGCGAAGATCGGCCCGCTGATCAGGAATGCCAGCAGCAGGGCCAGCCCGGGGACAGCTCGCCGCTCGGCGAGCCACCACGCCCCTACGGCTGCCAGGAGGTAGCCCGCGGGCGTGAACCCATGATAGAGATTCCAGGCCAGAAACCCGGCCTGGTCGAGTGGGGAGCTTCCCTGCGCATTTTGCGACAGCAAGTGGAAGGTTCCGTACTGCGCCCTGGTCACGTGCCGGATGAAGTTCTCTAGCGTGCGCGGATCACCCCAGGCGTACGGCGGGTTCAGACTGGAAGCCACTGGTAAGTACAGATACGGCAGCAGCCCGACCAATAGGAGGCCGGTTGCTATCACCAGTTCGCGCCCGCCGACGCCTCGGAGAGCCCACCAGGAATCGCTCCCGGACTGACGGAGTTTGAGAGCGCCCGACCCCAGCAGAACCATAAAGGCCGGCGCTAGCAGCACGATGGTGTGATGGTTGCTCGCGGCTAGGCCGCACCCGAGAGCGAACGCCCTCAGTAGGCCCACCCGCCACGGACGCCGTTCCCATTCCAGGAGTAGCAGCAACAGCAGCGCCGCGAACAAGCTGTTCAGCGGAAACACTTCCGCTACTAGCGAGTAGGCCCAGAAGGTCGTCGAGAACGCCAGCGCCAGGCCGCCCACGGCGCCTCCGATGGCCGCCTGCCACGGGCGCACCCCCGGCTCCGCTGCGGACCCCTTTCCCCAATCCGTCAGCAAGCGGTAGATAATGTGAGCCGTAAGACCCACTGTGGCAGCATGCAGGACCGCGGACAGCAGATTCAGCCGAAGCGCAGGCGAGCCAACCGGCACGAGGGCGGCCAGGTGGCCTAGCATCGTGTAAAGCGGATACCCGGGCGGGTGCGGGATGCCCAGCACCCACGCGGCGGTGATCAGATCCCCACTGTCTCCTGTCGGAAGCGTGGGCGCTACGGTTCGCAGGTAAAGAAGCAACGCGACGAGCGCACAACTGAGCGCCACGCAAAGGTCAATTCTGGCGGCGTTCCAATCCAGGGTCGCGATTACCGCGGTCCGCGGCATCGGCACACCGGCTAGCCTGACGGCGCCAGCTCCGCGGCGCGACTTTCCCTCTCGAATCGCTCCTGTCGGCGAAGATCGCTGTGCTGTCACCGACTTATAGCTCTCCGCATAATTCCTCGCTCCCCGCGTCAGGGCTTCGAAAGTCTACGGCTTCTTCCCGCCGTTTTCGGGTGGTCGTGGCGGCATACTAGCACCAACTCACATAGGGCAACTTACCGCGACCGCGTCGACTCGGTCGCGGATCGAGAATCGCCTAGAACTCGGCAGCTTCGGGCAGCTCATCCCCATGCTGGAGTAGCCATATTCAGCGTTGGGGGCATTCAGCGCTGAGGCCAATCCGTAGCTCTGAAGGTTCAGAAAGTTGGAAATCGGTCGAACGGGAACTTAGGCCAAGCACTGCACCTGCTCGGTATGCTTCGTGAAATAGCCAGGCTCTCGCCTCAGCATTCCGGTGGTCTTCCGCGGTGGCGCACAGCCGGGGACGTCGCGTGGAGCCTTCGGCTCAGCGGCTGGCTGGTCGCAGGTGGCGACGTCGGCGACTCGCCAGACAGCCCCTCTACGACCCTGACAGGCTACGGCCTGACAGACATTGGTGCGCATGCGAGGAGCCAGTCACTTCTATTGGTTCGCCAGCGAGTCCCGGATATCACGCGCCCAGTGCGCCTGGCGGTTGGAAAGGTACAACACAGCTCTTGCCCCAGCGCCTCGGGCGATTGCTTGGCCGCCCGACCGACTCCGCGCCGCAGGCTGCGCTTCACTTGACCGATCCAGTTTGATCAGCACGGTCGACCGAGTGTGCGACGTTACTGCATCCGTCGGCCCAAACCCATGATCGATGTCGAGCGCATCGACGCTGACCGCCGACTCGATTGACACCGCGACGAACCGTTCAGACGACCACCCACTCGGGTCAAAAATGCCCCCGAATGCACTTGACCATGGCGCGAAGGCATCGGTAGAATGGCCGACCGAGGGCATGGCGCCACGCGGGAGACGGTGGAGCCACCGCTCGGACCACTGTGGAGTGCGGATTCCCCATAAGGGAGGGCGGGGAATAGATGCGTACAGCGTGGCCTTGTATCACTGTGCGCACCACCAGGTGCCCAGAGTGTGTAATATTCCACGCTCCCTCAGTCGTATGCCCGGAGCAGATGCCTGGCAGGTGGGACACGGCTGGTGAAGCATCGGCATGAGTGCGGTCCCAGATCTTTTGTCAAAGGGTCGACACGGCGAACAGGTGCGCCGTCATCACGACCGAACCTGTTTCAAAGGGAGAGGCAAACCCCTCGAAACGGTACGCCGGAGTAATGAACGGGAGACTCGGACACGACTGACCGAGTCTCGACAAGGTGAAAGATGGAGCCGCGAACGCGATAGCTGGGGCAACGGAGCCGCAACTGCGAGGCGACCTTTCGTACAGGCGATATGCAAGCGACCAAGGAATGTCCCCAATGAGCAATAACCCGACCCCGGATTTCGAGTTTATCGTCCTGACGCCGGCCGGTACGCCAAATCCGGCGCTGGCGATCGCGGGAAGTCGAGCGGGCGCACTCGGAATCCTGAATCTGGAATTTACTGGCGATAGTGAAGCATCCTTGTCTGCGCTGACCGAGTTGGCAAAGCACGCGCGGGGGCGATTCGGCGTTCTGCTGGATGCCGAATCGGAAGGTCTGCTCCAACTCGTGCTTGAACAAGCCCCACCCGGACTGGAGGTGGTTGCGCTTACGGCCAGCGCCCCGGAGCGGCTCGCGGGTCTTGTCGAGGCCATTCATGCCAACGGCAGGCGCACGTACGTTGTCATCACCAACTTGGACGAGGCGCGTGCTGGCCAGAATGCTGGCGCTGATGCCCTGATTGCCAAGGGCCACGAGGCCGGCGGGTGGGTGGGCGAAGAGACTTCCTTCGTCCTGCTTCAACGACTGCTCCAACACGTGAGCCTTCCCGTCCTCGTGCAGGGCGGTGTTGGCCTGCACACTACACCGGCCTGCTTTGTTGGCGGCGCCGCGGGGGTCGTTGTCGACAACCAGCTCTTGCTCACTCGTGAGACGCCGTTAGCCGATGACGTGAAAACGCGCATCGCGGCGATGGATGGCGGCGAGACCGTTCGGTTCGGTGCATCCTTCGGTGCGGGGTTCCGGGCCTACGCCCGGCCGGGCCTGCCCGGCGTCGACGAGTTGCGCCAGCTCGAGACGGCCTTGCTGCTTGAGAATCCATCGGAGTCCGACGCTCGACGCGCCTGGCGTTCCGAGGTTCGGCGACGTGTCGACTGGCGCAGCGCCGAGGCGGACGTCCTGGCGGTGGGTCAGGATGCTACGTTTGCCTCTGGCCTTGCCCGACGGTTCGTCACGGTCAGCGGCATCCTCGATGGCCTGCGGGAAGCCATTCAGGAGCATTGTCGGGATGCACAGCGTCTGCATCCTTTAGCTGAGGACGCGCCACTCGCTCAGTCTCACGGTACCCGTTATCCGATCGTGCAGGGGCCAATGACCCGGGTGAGCGACCGGGCGGAGTTCGCCGAGGCGGTGGCCGAAGGCGGCGCACTTCCTTTCCTGGCGCTGGCGCTCATGCGTGGGCCCGAAGTGAAGACATTACTGGAAGAGACGAAGCAACGTCTCGGTGCTCGACCCTGGGGCGTCGGTATCCTCGGATTCGTACCGCAGGAGCTCCGCACAGAGCAGTTAGCGGTGATCCGAGAGTGCCAGCCGCCCTTTGCCCTCATCGCTGGCGGTCGCCCGGATCAAGCTCAGGCCTTAGAGCGTGACGGCATTAGCAGCTACCTCCACGTCCCATCACCAGGCCTGCTCGAGATGTTCTTGCAGGACGGTGCCCGCCGCTTTGTCTTCGAGGGTCGTGAGTGCGGCGGCCATGTCGGGCCGCGGACCAGCTTCGTGCTGTGGGAGACAATGGTCGACGTGCTACTAGCCAACCTGCACACCGGTGCAAACGCGGCCGAGTATCACGTACTCTTCGCGGGCGGTGTTCACGACGGCCGGTCCTCGGCGATGGTGGCGACGCTGGCCGCACCGCTTGTCGAGCGCGGAGTGCGGGTCGGAGTCCTGATGGGGACCGCTTACCTCTTCACCGAGGAAGCTGTGCGAGCGGGGGCGATCCATCCGGGCTTCCAGCAAGTAGCGGTCGAAACCGAGCAGACGGCACTTGTTGAGAGCGGGCCGGGCCATGCTACTCGCTGCGCCCCCTCGCCCTTCGTCGAGGACTTTGAGCAGGAAAAGCGCCGGCTGCTGCAGGGTGGCCTGCCCGCCGAGGAGCTGCGCAATCGCCTCGAAGAGCTCAACATCGGCCGCCTGCGCGTTGCCGCCAAAGGCGTCGACCGCGATCCCAACCCGGACGGGGAGCCGGGTGCCCGCAAGCTGATTGAGATCGGCGAGGAGGAGCAGTGGTCGCGGGGAATGTACATGATCGGCCAGGTCGCCGCATTGCGCGACCGCGTTTGTACTCTTGCTGAGCTGCATCGTGAGGTCTCGGACGGCGGCGCGGAGCGCCTCGGCACAGCGTGGCAGACGGAGCTGGTGGCAGCCTCTCCTACTCCGGCACCAGCCGCCGTCGCGATCGTCGGCATGTCGGCCATCGTGCCAGGCGCCCCCGATCTGCAGACGTTCTGGACGAACATCTTCAACAAAGTGGATGCCATCACTGAAGTTCCTGAAGAGCGCTGGGATTGGCATCAGTACTTCGATGAGGATCGCACAGCACGCGACAAGATCTACTCTCGCTGGGGTGGCTTCATCGACCCCGTCCCGTTCGATCCTCTCGAGTTCGGCATGCCGCCCAACTCGCTCACGTCGATAGAGCCGTTCCAGCTCCTCGCACTGGCAGTGGCGCGAGAGGCGCTCAAGGACGCGGGCTATCTGGACCGTCCCTTCCCGCGTGAACGCACTTCGGTGATGTTCGGGGCCGGAGGCGGCGGTGGCGACTTGACGGGCGGCTATGTGACCCGCTCTATGCTGCCTACCTTGTTCGGAGAGAGTGCCGCTGAGCTCACTGAGAGCCTCAACGGTGTGCTTCCAGAGTGGACCGAAGATTCCTTCGCCGGCATCTTGATGAACGTGGCGGCAGGCCGAGTTGCCAACCGCTTGGACCTTGGCGGAGTAAATTTCACCGTTGATGCCGCCTGCGCCTCTTCTCTGGCAGCCGTTTACCATGCGGTGCGGGACCTCGAGGCGCGGACGAGCGACGTGGTCATCGTCGGCGGCGTCGACGCCATCCAGAATCCATTCGCCTTCCTCTGTTTCAGCAAGACGCACGCACTTTCGCCAAACGGCCGCAGTCGCCCTTTCGACGCCGAGGGTGACGGCATCGCGATCAGTGAAGGCTTTGCGGCGCTGGTTCTTAAGCGGTTGGAAGACGCCGAGCGAGACGGAGATCGGATCTACGCTGTCATCCGCGGTGTCGGTGGCTCGAGTGACGGGCGAGATCGGAGTCTCACCGCTCCCCGTCCAGATGGACAGACACGCGCGCTGCGGCGTGCCTACGCCCAAGCCGGCTTCTCACCGTCCACCGTCGGTTTGATTGAGGCGCACGGTACCGGCACCGTGGCCGGCGACCAGGCTGAGTTGCAGGCACTGACAACCTTCTTCAGCGAGTTGGGGGCACCCACGCAAGGCTGCGCGGTAGGCTCTGTCAAGTCGATGATCGGCCACACCAAGGCCACGGCGGGCGTCGCCGGGTTAATCAAGAGCGCCCTGGCACTGCACCATCGCGTACTGCCACCCACCCTCGGGGTTGCCCAGCCAAATCCGAAGGCGAACTTCCCGTCCAGCCCCTTCTACGTCAACTCCGAAACCCGCCCGTGGGTCCAGGCTGCCGGGTCCGACCCACGACGGGCCGGCGTCAGCGCTTTCGGTTTTGGCGGCACGAACTTCCACGTCGCGCTCGAGGAGTACACCGGAGATTACCTGCCGAAGGAGCGCGCCACGCTCGACTCCTGGTCCGCCGAGCTTCTGGTCTGGCGCGGTCACTCGCCCGTGGAGATCCTGACGGCGGTCGATTCGCTGCTCAGCGATCTGGAGCAGGGCGCGGAGCCTCGGCTCGCCGATTTGGCCTACTCGCTCAGCTTGTCATCCAGCTCGCTCGAGGCAGGCCAGCCAACGCTGGCTATCGTAGCGACGTCGCTGGCGGACTTGGCGGACAAGCTGCGTGCGGCCCGAGACCTGCTTCAGAGCGGCGCTGAGCGCGGCCACATGCCGCAAGGTCTACACTACGCCGAGAGCCCCCTGGCGCGTGATGGCGAGATCGCCTTCTTGTTCCCCGGCCAGGGCTCGCAATATGTGAATATGGCGCGCGACATTGCGGCCGTCTTCCCGGAAGCACGGGCCTCATTCGATGAGGCCGACAGTGTCCTGTCCGAATTGCTGGAGCGGCCGCTGAGTCGTTGGATTTGTCCCCCACCAGCGTTCACGCCAGAAGAAGAGCAGCGACAACGGGCTGAACTGACTGAGACCAATATTGCCCAGCCAGCGCTCGGGGCGACGGACATCGCATTCTACCGTCTCCTACTTGCGCTCGGTGTGGAACCAGGGATGGTGGCCGGTCACAGCTACGGTGAGTTCGTCGCGCTGTGTGCAGCCGGGTGTTTCGACGAGGAAACGCTGCTCACCCTCTCGGAGGCCCGTGGTCGCTTCATCCGCGAAAGCGCCACTGACGACTCCGGGACGATGGCCGCCGTCGATGCGGCGCCGGACGCCCTGCAGGAGCTGCTTGCCGATCCAGAATTAACCCTCGCCAACCTCAACGCACCCCGGCAGACCGTTGTCGCCGGCACACGCACCGCGGTCGAACGCGCCATTGCCTGGTGTGCGGAGCGCGGCCTCCGCGCCCAACAGTTGCCCGTTGCCTGTGCTTTCCACTCGCCGTTGGTCGCGCCGGCCCAGCAGCGTCTGGCCCAGCTACTCCGCCAGACGTCGATCCGGCGACCTCGCATTCCCGTCTTTTCGAACACCACAGCGGCGATCTATCCCGACGAGGAGTCAGCGATCGGCGAATTGCTGGCCGAGCACCTCGTCCGCCCGGTGGATTTCGTTCGCGAGATCGAGGCGATGTACGAGGCTGGTGCCCGCATCTTCGTTGAGGTCGGCCCGCGTAGTGTCCTCACCGGGCTCGTTGACCGGATTCTCGGTGATCGCCCTCACGTCTGCGTTCCGTTGGACCAGCCCGGAAGGCCTGGTCTGGTCCAGCTGCTCCACGGCCTGGCGACTCTCGTCGCCGAGGGCGTCCCGCTACAGGCCGAGCGACTCTACCGCGGCCGCACGGTCCGGCGCCTGGATCTCGCCGCACTCCGGCGCGAGACGCGCCAGCCGCAATACTCCTCGACGACCTGGCTGGTTGACGGGGGGCGAGCCTGGCCAACCCATGGTGAGAGCCACCAGAAACAGCGCGCGACCGTCCCATTGCAGATGAAAGCCGCCGATGGCCCAACCACCGTCGCCAAGTCCAGCATCGACGCTACAACACTCGCTTCGGCAGAGCGCGAAGGCGCGCACGGCAATGGAACGGGCAATGGTCAGCACTCAGTATCGCAACTGCAGACTGCTGCCGCATACAACGGCCAGACACAGGTCAATGGCGCAAGCAGCTACCCGACGGTCCTGGGTCACACGCCCGCCGCGGTAGTGAGCCAGCCACCGGCTCCTGCCAAAACGTTGGAAACAGGGCCAGCGGTGATCTCCTCGTCACCGCTCGCCATCATCAATGACTCCACACCCGAGGTCATGCGCCAATTCCAGCAAGTCATGCAGCGCTTTCTCCAGACTCAGCAGAGCGTCATGCTGGCCTATCTGGGCGCGCCCGAGCACGGAGTCCAAGCCCCCACGTCGGAGTCTGGAGCATCAACCAACATCCAGGTGACCAGTGCGACGCGGCAGCCAATAACGGTCCAGACCCCGATCAGCCTAGGAGCCGCGATTGAGACGAATGGCATGGACACGTCGAGCGCGCTCGTGACGGGCCCGCCCGTCGCGGCCGACGCGCCTGCCAGACTTGCTAATGAGGTGCCGGTCGATGAACAGGGCAAGGAGCCGGCAGTCTCTGCGCCGATCGCGAACCCGGCCTCGTCCTGGGGTCGAGAGCAGATCACGGAGCAAGTCCTGGCCGTCGTCAGCGATCGGACAGGCTACCCAGCGGACATGCTGGGGCTCGATGTCGACATGGAAGCCGATCTAGGGATCGACTCCATCAAGCGGGTTGAGATTGCGGGGACCGTTGTGCGGCTCCTGGCACTTACCATGGACGACTCTACCGATCTCGAGCGGTTGACGACCAGCCGCACCCTCCGGCAGGTCGTTGAAAATCTGGAGGCGCTGCTCGCGCCCGGCTCGAGAGTGGAACAGGGCAAGGAGCCGGCAGTCTCTGCGCCGATCGCGAACCCGGCCTCGTCCTGGGGTCGAGAGCAGATCACGGAGCAAGTCCTGGCCGTCGTCAGCGATCGGACAGGCTACCCAGCGGACATGCTGGGGCTCGATGTCGACATGGAAGCCGATCTAGGGATCGACTCCATCAAGCGGGTTGAGATTGCGGGGACCGTTGTGCGGCTCCTGGCACTTACCATGGACGACTCTACCGATCTCGAGCGGTTGACGACCAGCCGCACCCTCCGGCAGGTCGTTGAAAATCTGGAGGCGCTGCTCGCGCCCGGCTCGAGAGTGGAAAGCTCTGAGCCGCTGGCATCGCCATCTCCGGGCGCGCCCGAGCGAACCGCTCCGCACGCGGAGTCTCTGCCGACCGGGCCGGCCATTGGCCGGTTCATCGTGCGGTCCGTCCCAGCTCCGCCGATCGTTGCTAGCGCCGACCTGGCTCGGGCCGGCGTCGTACTTATCGTGGACGACGGGACCGGCGTGGGGGCGAAGCTGGCGGAGCTCCTGGATTCGCGAGGCCACCGCACTGTGCGGGTTGTTCAGACGGCCCAGGCGACCCTTGGCAGCGCGAGCACGCTGGCGATGGACGTGTCGCGACCCGACGAGATTGCACTCCTGGCCGACCGACTTCACGATCGTTTCGGACCGGCGACCGCGCTGATCCATCTGGCGGCGCTGCGACCCGGTGCAGTTGAGGTGGGGCTGAGTCCAGAGTGCTGGCGGGACCGCCTGGATGGCGAGCTAAGGTCTCTCTTCCTACTGGCCCAAGCATTCCAGGACGATCTTGAACGTGCGGCACAAGCTGGCGGAGCCACCGTGCTGGCAGCGACGGCCATGGGCGGCACGTTCGCTACCGATCACGCCGGCGGGGCGTTTTTCCCAGGTCAGGGGAGTATCGCCGGCTTGCTGAAAACGCTTGACCAGGAGTGGCCAGGCGTCCGAGTGAAGGCCGTCGATCTCTCGCCGGTCTCGCCGGACACAGTTGCCAACTGGCTACTGGCCGAGCTGATGGCGGCCGACGGAATTGTGGAAGTTGGCTATCGAGATGGGCAGCGGCAGCTACTCGAGTTGGTCTCTTCACCTCCGGAGGTCACGGTCGCCGACCCGCCGCTCGACAGCAACTCGGTTCTGCTTGTGACCGGTGGCGCCCGAGGAATCACGGCGGAATCTGCGCTGCGGTTGGCCGAGCGTTACCGTCCGACGCTCTTGCTTGTCGGTCGCACGCCTCTGCCGCCCGACGTGGAGGACCCGCTCACATTCAACCTATCCGAGCCGCTGGAGCTCAAACGGGCCATCATGGAACAGCGAAAGCAGGCCGGCCAGCCAGTCACGCCGGCGGCAGTTGAGGAAGCCTATCGGCTGCTCCTCCGCGAGCGCGAGGTGCGCGAGAACCTTGCGCGGCTGCGGCAAAGCGGAGCGCGGATCCAATATTTCCCGTGCGATGTGCGTGACGCGGGCGCATTCAGGACGCTGGTTAACGGGATCTACCAGACCCACGGCCGAATCGACGGCGTGCTCCATGGCGCCGGCGTGATCGAGGACAAGCTTATCCGCGACAAGAGGCTCGACTCGTTCGAGCGCGTTGTGCAGACCAAGGTAGACAGCGCGCTTGTCCTGGCCGAGGCGCTGCGCCCCGAGTCGCTCCGTTTCTTGGTCTTCTATAGCTCGGTCTCGGGTCGATTCGGCAACCGCGGCCAGGCGGACTACGCGGCGGCCAGCGAAGTGCTGAACAAACTCGCCCAGGACCTCGATCGACGCTGGCCGGGTCGCGTCGTTTCGATCAACTGGGGGCCGTGGCTAAAGACCGGGATGGTCTCACCAGAGGTCCAGCGCCAGTTTGCTGAACGGGGCGTGGCTCTGATCCCAATCGAGCTGGGCTGTCAGAAACTGGATGAGGAGCTGTGCTTCGGTCGCAAGGGCGAGGTTGAAGTATTGATCGGCGGCTCCACTGCCCTGACCGATCGTGCCAATGTCCTCGTCTCACAGGCGGCTGTGACCGCCCCGGAACCTGCGAGATCGAACGGGAGTGCGGCACAGGCATCCATGCCCGTCCTGCCGCTACTGATCTCGAAGAGCGCGCTAATGCCGGGCACCGACGAGGGAGTCGAGATCCAGCGCACGCTGGACATCGAGCATGATCTCTACCTCGACCATCACCGTCTCGATGGTCGACCGGTTTTGCCGTTCGCGATGGCCATGGAATTAATGGCCGAAGTGGCCACGGCTGGCTGGCCGGACCTCGAGGTGTTGGCCGTCCGGCAACTCCGGCTTTTGCGTGGTATCACCTTAGATGGGTCGGAGCAGACGATTCGGACAGTGGCCCGGCCCCTGGCGGACTCGCCGTTTACGACGAATGGCTCCCGCCAGAGCAAGGTTCTCGATCTAGCCATCACTTCCCAGACTGACCCCTCGCAAGTCCACTACCGGGCGCAACTAGAACTCGGTCCCATGATGGACGGGGACGGTTCCGCCTGGATCCCAACCTCCAATGGACCGACTGCGGCTCTGGGTGACGCCCGGCCGATGTCCATGAACCTAGAGGAGATATATGGGGAATGGCTCTTCCATGGTCCGCTCTTCCAGGGCATCGAATCAATTGATGCGATCGGTCCAGCCGGAGCGATCGCCACACTGCGCCCATCCTCTCCTCGCGACTGCCTCGCCGGCAGTCCTTCGGGCGAGTGGCTCATCGATCCTGTCGTGATTGACAGCGGTCTACAGATGCTGGTCATCTGGGCACGCCTGCACTGGGACGTGACCTTGTTGCCGTCAGCATTCGAGAGCTATCGCCGATTCGGGCCGCTGGTCGACGCCTCAGGGCAGGGAATTCGCTACGAGCTGCGCATCCGTCCGGAGAGCCAGTCCCCCATTTGCCACGCCGACCTTTATTTCTACACCCACGATGGTCACCTGTTGGGCGTCCTGACCGACATGCAGGGTACCGGGAGCAAGGCGCTAAACAGGCTTGCCGGCGCGAGCCGGCGGTGAGGCCGCGACTCCCGCGTTTCATCCGGACGAAATGGTCAGTCCGCAGCGTCAGCATTGATCACGGAAGGACCATGAGCTCATCACATCCAATAAATAGGAACGAGAAAACTGGATGACAATGGACCAGGCTCAGCGCGCAGGTTCGCGGGACGGGATCGCCGTAATCGGAATGGCTTGCCTCTTCCCCGGCGCCCCGAATCTGGACGCGTACTGGCGGAACATTCTCGGCAAGGTCGATGCAGTTAGCGACCCGCCTCCGGAGGCCTGGGACACCGACATCTACTATGCTCCGGACTCGTCGGACACCGATCGAGTGTACTGCAAGCGCGGCGGCTACCTCGGCTCGCTCGTCTCGTTCGACCCTTTGGAGCACAACATCCCCCCGATTGCCGTGGGTGGCGAGCCCGACCAATGGCTCGCGCTGCAGCTTGCCCGTGACGCGATGGCCGACGCCGGTTATGCCGAGCTGGAAGAGCGTGTCCGCCAGCGAACGGCCGTGGTGCTCGGCAAGGGCACGTATCTCAATGGTGGCAATGCCATCGCCGTCGAGCGTGGTCTCGTCGTCGGTCAGACAATTGAGCTCCTGAAGCGGCTGCACCCGGAGTACACAGCGGAGCAGCTTGAGCTGCTCCGCCAAGAGATGAAGAAGGCACTGCCGCCGATGGGACCGGAAATTGTCCCCGGACTCATCCCGAACATCAGCGTCGGGCGTATCGCCAATCGCCTGGATCTCATGGGGCCCACGTACACCGTCGATGCGGCCTGCGCCTCGTCGCTGGTCGCCATCCAGCTCGCCATGCGGGACCTGCGTGACGGCGAGTGTGATCTGGCCCTGGTCGGTGGCGCCCAGGTCTGGGTTCCGGTGCCTACGCTCAACGTCTTCTGTCAGCTCGGCGCGCTCTCCCGCCAGCAGCAGATCCGGCCCTTCGATGCGCGGGCCGACGGAACCCTCCTGGGCGAGGGCATCGGGATGGTTGTGTTGAAGCGGCTTGCCGACGCCGAGCGGGACGACGACCGCATCTACGCCGTCATCAGGGGTGTCGGGGTCGCCAGCGACGGGCGCGGCGTGAGCGTGATGGCGCCACGCGTAGAGGGAGAGGAGCTGGCAATTCGACGAGCCTACGAGGCGGCCGGACTATCGCCAGACACCATTGGCTTGATCGAGGCCCATGGAACCGGCACGCCCGTCGGCGATGTTGTAGAGATCGAGGCGCTGACCCGGACCTTCGGCCAGCGCACCGGCGAACTGCCTCGGTGTGCACTGGGGTCGGTTAAGTCGATGATCAGCCACACCATGCCCGGCTGCCGGGATCGCCGCTCTCATCAAGACTAGCCTCGCGCTACATCACAAGATACTGCCGCCCACCATCAACTGCGAAGAGCCGAATCCGAAGCTCGAGCTGGAGAAAACGCCCTTCTACCTGAACACCGAAACCCGGCCCTGGATCCACGGCGGGGCGGAACCCCGGCGGGCGGGCGTGAATGCTTTTGGCTTCGGCGGGATCAATGCCCACATGATCGTTGAGGAGCATGGCGGAACCCCGCAGTCTGCGAGGCCAGGGCAGCATGATGATGGCGTCGAGTCAAGCTCGCCACCGCTCGTCAGTCATGCGCCCGCCTGGGAGAGCGAGGTCTGCATCCTGGAAGCCGATTCCCCGGCTGAGCTGCTGCAACGGTCTATTCAGCTCGCGAGCTTCGTGGAGTCAGTCGTAGCGCGTGACGAGGTCGGGTTCAGCCTCGAAGACCTGGCCTTTAGCCTGAGTTGCGACTTCGGGCGTTCTCCGACGCCCTTCCGCCTCGCCATAGTGGCCACCTCGCTCGACGACCTCAAGCAGAAGCTTGCCCGGGCGACCGAGCGACTCGCCCAGCCCTCCTGCCGCCAGATCAAGGACGTTTCGGGCATTTACTATGCATCGGAACCGCTCGGCCGGAAGGGCAAGCTTGCGTTCATGTTCCCCGGGGAGGGTGCTCAGTACCCGAACATGCTGGCGGATCTCTGCCTGCACTTTCCTGAGGTCAGGGCCTGCTTCGATCGTACGGATCGGCTTCTGCGAGGCCACTCGCGAGGTTACCTCCCAAGCGACTATATCTTCGCGCGGCCGTCAGGCTCCGCGGACGAAAAAGCCTGGGCGGAAGAACGCCTTTCGGAGATTGATGGTGCCGTCGAAGCGGTGCTGACCGCCAACTCAGCCATGCACGCACTCATGAAACGGCTAGGGCTGCAACCCGATGTGATCGTCGGACACAGCACCGGCGATTATTCGGCGCTGAAGGCTGCGGGCGCGCTCGAGCTCGAAACCGACGAGCAGCTTACGAACTTCAGCCTGAAGATGAACCATCACTATGAGCAGGAGGCCTCTCGAAACGGGGTGCCACGCGCGGTGCTCCTGGCCGTGGGGGCCGCGCGCGAGCAGGTCGAAGCCATCGCCCGAGAAGCCGGTGGCCAAGTCTACGTGGCCATGGACAACTGCCCCCACCAGACGGTGCTGGTCGGCGAGCGCGAAGCGGTGGACCGGGCGCTCGAAATCGCGCGCCGCGAGGGCTTGATCTACGAATACCTGACCTTCGATCGAGCCTACCACACGCCGCTGTTCGCGCCGTATACGGACCACCTGCGTCAGATCTATGGTGAGGTGTCAATCCGGCAGCCACAATCACCGGTCTTCTCGTGCACGAGCGCAGCCGCCTATCCGGATGCTCCGGAGGCGATCCGAGCACTGATGGTCGACCACTGGGTCGGTCCGGTCGAGTTTCGCCGGACCGTCGAGACCCTATTCGATGAAGGCGTACGACTCTTCGTCGAGGTCGGCCCGCGCGGGAACCTGAGTTCGTTCGTCGAGGACACGCTGCGGGGCCGACCCTTCTGTGCGATACCGGCCGACGTCCAACGTCGTTCCGGCATCACCCAACTCAATCACCTTGTCGGCATGCTGGCCGCCCAGGGAATAAGCCCCGAGCTGTCATGCCTGTACGAACGGCGCCATCCGCGGCGCGTGGCCTGGGAGGAGGGTGCGCGCACCCCCGCGACTCAAAAGGCCGGTCCGAAGCTCAGCCTTGCCAGTGGCTGGCCTATGCTGCGACTTTCAGACGAAGTGGCCCGCAAGGTCCGGGAGAGTGCCGCACTACCCAGCGTATCAGCTAATCGGCTTGCGCCAACTGCTTCATTTGCTGAAGCCGCCAGCCGGACGCCGGAAATTGGTGGCCCGGCCGAGCCGACCGGTTCTGCGCCCGCAAATCCCGGTTTCTCGCCAGTCGCGGGCACTCGCGAGTGCCCGCGACTGGCGAGAAACCGTCCGTGGCCCCGCAGCCGCTGCAACCTGTCCTGGCTGACGGCGTTCAGCGCTCGGCGGCCGCCGGACCGATGCAGGATTACTTGCAGGTCATGGAGGAATTCCTGGTAACTCAGGAGCAGATCATGGGCGCCTTCCTCGGCTCCCGCACTGGGCAGGCGCAGAACTCGCTGGGGACCTTCACCGGGCAACCAGCGATCGACACGGCAAGTGAGATCCGCACAACTTCACTCGCGACGGCCAACGACTCCGCAGACCGCGCCCGCGGCAACGGCTAAGGCCGAGGATACAGTAGCGCTGCAGCGAGGTTTGCCTGGCACGTCGCCAGAGTCCGCGACCCCGGCTCCGGAACCGATTCCGAGCGGGTGACGGAACAGCAGCAGATGAACCGGTGGATGAGGCTGACCCGCGAGCTCGTGTCGCGGCGCGGCTGCTGGGTCTGGTCAGCGAGCGGACCGGCTACCCGATCGAAATGCTGGATATGCATCTCGATCTGGAAGCCGACCTGGGTATCGACTCGATCAAGCGGGTGGAGATCCTGGGCAGCTATCGGCAGCAGTTTGGAGAGATTGGAGATTCGGATCTCGAGCGGCTGACAACCCAGCGTACGCTCCAGCAGATTGTGGACACGTTGGCGTCGCCGGCACCGGCCGACGCCACTCCATGGGCTGCTCCGCCGGTTCGGGCCGAAGCTGCCCTCCTTGCCGAACCGTATGCGTCAGACGAAGCCGGCGCCCCGGGCGAAGCTGGGGTGTCGGACGAATTGCCATACCCATTACTGGGAAGCGTCGTCTCTCACGAGCCCGGGCAGCAGCTCGTGACCCGACGCAGGTTCGATCTGGCTGAGGACCTCTACCTGCGTGATCATACGCTGGGCCACGCCGTCTCGGACTTTGACCCAGAGCTCCAGGCGTTAGCGGTAATGCCGTTGGCAATGAGCCTGGAGATCCTGGCCGAAGCGGCGGCCGCACTGCTCCCGGGCCGCACCGTCGTGGCCCTGCGCGACGTGCGAGCCAATCGCTGGCTCGCCTGGGACGATCGCCCCCAGACGCTCCAGGTGACGGCCCGCCGGCTGCCGATCGGGGAGCAGGTCGCCGTCCAGATCCGCAACCTGACCGAGGACGAGCGCAGCGATCATCCGTCGACGAGCCCAGCCGTCGAGGCCGTCGTGCACCTGGCGGAGAACTTCCCGGAGTCGCCGCCGGCCCAAGCCATTGTCCTTGCCGGATGCGCGAGTGTCTCGCTGGGCTGCTGACCGCCTCTATACCGACGCCATGTTCCACGGTCCTGCCTGGCGGGGCGTCAACGCCGTCGAACAGACAGGCGCCACAGGCACGGTGGCCAGGCTACGGGTACTGCCCTTCGACAGGTTCTTGCGCGGTTCCGCCCCGCGCTTCGTGCTGGACCCTGTCATGCTCGACGCCGCGGGCCAGGTGATCGGTTTC
Source organism: uncultured Chloroflexia bacterium (assembly GCA_963765765.1). Lineage (GTDB taxonomy): Bacteria > Chloroflexota > UBA6077 > UBA6077 > JACCZL01 > CAVXYC01. The sequence goes on from CAVXYC010000015.1 coordinate 561,480, forward strand.
TGGACCATGGAACACCTGGACAGCGGGAAGGTGATCTTTCCATATCATGTCGACGCGATCGAGCTGTATGGAGCCCATCGCGCGAGCGGCGACATGCTCACCTGCACCGCCAGCATCCAACTCGTCGGCGAACAGCAGGTCCGGTCCGATATCGATGTCATCGGCTCCGGTGGCCGGGTGTGGATGCGGCTCCTGGGATGGGAGGATAAGCGCTTCGATCTGCCTGAGCGGTTTTACCCGCTGATACTGTCCCCTCGCCAGACCGAGATCTCGAGCGTCTGGGCCGAGCCGGCCGCGCAGTTCCCTCAACCGCGGCGCTTTGCGTGCCGAGCTGTGCCGCCGCTGTTCCGAACGGATCGGGCCTTCTGGAAGAGCGTCTGGGCGCAATGCATCCTCGGTCGTTCGGAGCGTGAGCAGTTCCGGGCACTGCGCACACCGGAGCACCGACAACTGGAATGGTTAGCGGCCCGCCACGCCGCCAAGGAAGCCGTCCGGCACCTCCTTCGGGCAGCCGATGGTCCAGACCTACCACTCGCGGACATCGAAATCCGCTCCGATGACCAGGGCCGCCCGCTGGTGGACGGAGCCTGGCGGCACTTGGTAGCTGGCCTGCCTGTCATATCGCTGGCCCACACCGACGGCTGGGGCGTGGCGCTGGCCGGTCTCGTGCCCGGGGAGGAGACCGGTGTCTCCGGTACCGCGCGGATCGGCATTGACATCGAGCGACTTCGCAGCCTACCCGATGGCTTCGAAGATATCAGCTTCACCGCTGAGGAGCAGCAACTCCTCTGTGGCCTACCCGACGACAAATATGGGGAATGGGTCTTCCGTTGCTGGTGCGCCAAAGAAGCGGTTGGTAAAGCTCTGGGGCGCGGCCTGATCGAGGGACCACGATCCGTTAGCATTGCGTCGGTCGATGCCGACCGCGAAATCGTCATCGTGCATCTGACCGGTGAGCTCGCTGCATCGCACCCCGAGCTTGCGGCGGTTGGGCTTATGGCGCATACCAGCCGTCACGACGATTTGATTGTGGCGGCGACACTCTGCGAGCCAATCAACGCGGTCGTGGCGAGCAGCGCCTCTGGACTAACAACGTAGGATGGGGAGCCTTTCTTGAGCCCAGAACGGGAAACTTTACAAACCATGGAGGGCGATTCGCAGGTCCTCACCGATGTCCTTGAACTGATGAGCGAATTGGCTGGGGATTGGGAGTACAGCGACACGATTACACCCGGGACGTATCTGCTCGGTGATCTGGGACTCGAATCTCTCGATTTGGTTGTCATCGGAACTGAGATCCAGCAGAGATACGGTCGGTTGCCCTTCGTCGAGTACCTGGCAGAGATTGGGCAACGACCGGTCCAGCAGCGAGATGTATCGGTTTCCGAGCTGGTCGCCTTCGTTTGCCGGCACCGGGGTCGACGCGACAACGGAGGCGGGGAGTGACCGAGGCGAAGACAGTACTGATCGGCCTCGATGGAGCGACCTTCTCGATTCTCGACCCGTTCATGGCCCGCGGGGTCATGCCATTCCTACGCGAGTTCCTTGAACGAGGCGTGCGGGCACCACTCCGCAGTGTGGTGCCCGCACTCACCCCACCCGGTTGGACGTCGCTAATGACCGGCAAGCGGCCGGGACAACACGGTGTCTTTGACTTCTTTCAAAAGGAATCGCCGGAAAGCCAGTACTTCCGCATTGCTGACTCGCATGACGTCCACAGCGACACGATTTGGTCAATCGCCAGCGAGCAGGGGCAGCGTGTCACGGCACTCAACTTCCCGATCACTTATCCCGCGCCAATCGTCAATGGCTGCGTCGTTCCGGGTGGCTGGATGCCCTGGCGGCAGCTCCGGCTGGGCTGCCACCCGCCCGGCCTGTTCGATCGACTGAAGGCTCTCCCGAGCTTCAACGCGCGCGAGCTAGCTCTGGATATGGCACTCGAAGAGAAGGCCATCGAAGGGTGTGCGGCTGAAGAGTACGCCGACTGGATCACTCTCCACACGCGTCGGGAACAGCGCTGGTTCGAGCTCCTGCGCTATCTCATGCGCGAGGAGTCCGCGAATCTCACCGGCATCGTCTTCGATGGCGTAGACAAACTTCACCACCTGTGCTGGCGCTTCATGGATCCCGCCTGCCAGTCGCCTAAGCCCTCCGACTGGGAACTGGAGATCACGCGACTCTGCGAGCGTTATTTCCGGCAGCTCGACGAGATCATCGCGGAGATCGTCGCTCTGGCCGGGCCGGAGGCCACCGTGATCATGGCCTCGGACCACGGTGGCGGGCGGACGTCTGAGATCTTCTATCTGAACGCCTGGCTCGAGCGGGAAGGATACTTATCCTGGACTGACGGCAACAGTGCCCCACCCGACTCGGTGCCCCAGCTTGGCTTCCGAAGCCTTGCTCGCCACGTCTACGAGCTGGATTGGAAACGGACGGTGGCCTACGCTGCCACACCCAGTAGCCAGGGCGTCCATATTGTTCGGCGCTCTCCGGACGGCAGTAAAACCATGTCAGACGGTGAATATCGTCGGCTCCAGGCTGAGCTTAAAGATGGGCTGCTCGGTGCTAAGGATCCGACCAACAGACGCCCGATCGTGACCGATGTGAGGCTCCGCGAGGATGAATTTCCCGGCCCGTACGAAACGCTGGCTCCGGACCTTACGATCGATTTGGCCGACGGTGCGGTCGTCTCGATACTTCAAGCCGACGTGCCGGTCAAACGGCGGCCCGAGGTCCTCGGCTCGCATCGCGCCGAGGGAATCTTCGCGGCGGCCGGACCAGGCATCCGCGCCGGTGTCAACCTGGACGAGCTGTCGATCGTCCAGGTTGCTCCACTTGTTCTCTACAGCCTCGGACTGCCCGTGCCAAGCGATATAACCGGCCGGGTGCCCGTCGAGGCGATCGAACCCGCACAATTGTCGCTGCGACCCCCGCGATCGGTAGTGAGCTCGCCGTCGATGCAGCCCATTGATACAGCCACACCAGTCGGCGCATGGGATGCCGAAGCGGAAGCGACCGTCATGAAGCGACTGCGCGCGCTCGGCTACGTAGATTAGACATCTGAGGGAGAGGGAATGCCCAAGGCTCTTCTTAAGAGTGGTTTGAAGCTGCACTACCAGATCACTGGCCAGGGGCCGGATCTGGTGTTGATCCACGGTCTGACGGGCAATCTCGCCATCTGGCACCTGAAGATCATTCCGATGCTCTGGGATCATTTTCGTGTCCTGAGCTACGATCTGAGGGGCCATGGCTACAGCGATATGCCACCCACCGGCTACACCGCCGGGGACATGGCTACCGACCTCGGCCAGCTCCTGGACGAACTGGGGATCGAACGGCCCTTCCTCGTCGGACATAGCTTCGGCGCGGATACGGCCCTTTACTTCGCGTTCCGCCACCCGGAACGGGTGAGGCGGGTCATCGCGGTCGAAGCGGCGCTTCCCGCGCTAATCAGCCTCCGCAGCCGCGAGGAGTGGGAAGGCTGGGACTTCTGGTGCCGGGTGCTGAAGGAATCCGGCCACACGGTCCCGCCCGAGCGGCGGTGCGATATGGATTATCTCTTACGCACGAGCCTGCAAATGACGAAAAAATGGGGGCCGCTGAACGGTCTTCCGCGCAATCCGGAGCCATATCTGCGACTGCTCGACACGACCACGATCTCGCGAGATTACGATGTGGTCGGCGAGCTCACCCTCGAAAACATCGGCCGTATCCAACCACCGGTGGAGCTGATCTACGGTGACGGTTCGGCCTTTCTTGGCAGTTACGATTATCTGGGCGAACACCTGCCCAATGTTACCTCCATCCTCCTTCCCAAGTCGGATTTAGGGCACTTCGGGCCGTTGGAGCACCCTGAGATGGTGGCCGAGCATATCCTCACGGCCTTCGAAGGACTCGGAGACCGATCTCCGATGCAATGTCGCGACCAGAACGCGATGAAAACCGTGATCGAGAGCGGCGGGGCGCGGCCCGGGGACGCCGTCCTGATCACCGGTTGCTCGACCGGGCTGGGGCTCGAGACGGCGCTGTATCTGGCCGGACGCGGGCTTACGAGTCTACGCGACGTATGCGAGACTTGAGCAAGCAGTCTCGACGGTGCTGGAGGCGGCGGAGCGGCGACGGGTCAGCCTGGAGGTGCTTGGACATCGACGTGACCGACCCGGCCAGCATCGACGCCGCGGTCGGCTCGATCGTGGCCGATTCGGTGCCATGTTCGGGCTCGTGAACAATGCCGGAATCGGACTGCGCGGCTGTCGTCGAGGACCTGACACTCGACGAGATCAGGGGGGTCTTCGAGGCGAACGTGCTCGGCACCTATGCGGTGACCCAGCGGGTACTCCCGCACATGCGCGAAGCCGGGCGGGGGCGGGTCATCACCATCTCCTCGGTCGCCGGCAAGATCGCCTCGTTCGGCTTGTCCGCGTATTGCGCTACGCAAGTTCGCCCAGGAGGGCTTCGCCGAGGCGCTCGCACTGGAGATCGAGCCTTTTGGCCTGAAATCCATCCTGGTGGAGCCGGGCATCATCAAGACTTCTCGGTGGTTTGAACATCGCGGCACGGCCAAGCACGCGCTCAGCCCTACGAGCCCCTACGCCGGCATGTTCAATCGCCACGAGGAGATCGCGGACGAGACTCGTGGAGCGGTCGAGGACGCGGCCGGCGGATGTGGCCAAGGCGGTCCACCGGGCGCTCACAGTGGACCGGCCACGCCTGCGCTACATCGTCGGCCGGCCGGCATCCGCCGCGGTTAATTTTCGACGTCACGCGCCCGCCGCCCTCTTTGAGCGGCTGTATTTCGGGACACTGCTCCGCCGTCTCGCCCAGGAAGGGTGACTTCAGTGACAGTGCGCTCTGGTCACTCGCTTGCAGCCGTACGCCAGCTTCCGGGGGTTGATTAGCCTTCCTTGGCTAGGGACAGCGGATGTTCCACTGATAGAGTTAGCCCGGTCACCTGGCATAGCCGGTGTCGGTGAACCGACATGAGGGCAGTGGGGCGCGCCCCGGGGACGCCGTCCTGATCACGGGCTGCTCGACCGGGCTGGGGATGGAGACGGCGCTGTGTCTGGCCGAGCGTGGCCTACGAGTCTACGCGAGCATGCGTGACCTCGACCGGAAGGATGCACTTCTGGAGGCGGCAGAACGGCGTCGGGTCAGCCTGGAGGTGCTTCAGCTCGACGTGACCGACCCGGCCAGCATCGAGGCCGCGATCGCCACCGCCGCGGCGGACAGCCTCTACGGCCTGGTCAACAACGCCGGCATCGGCCTGCGCGGCTGTCTGGAGGATCTGGCGCTCGACGAGATCCGCCGGGTCTTCGAGGTCAACGTGCTCGGCGCGATGGCCGTCACCCAGCAGGTGCTGCCCCACCTGCGCACCGCCGGCCGCGGGCGCGTGGTGACCATCTCCTCAGTCGCCGGCAAGATCGCCTCCTCGGTGCCTCCGCGTACTGCGCGAGCAAGTTCGCGCTGGAGGGCTTCGGCGAGGCGCTCGCCCTGGAGATCGCGCCGTTCGGGCTGAAATCTATCCTGATCGAGCCCGGCATCGTCAAGACACCGCTCTTCACAACGAACCGCGGCATCGCACAGAATGCTCTGAACTCTGTTAGCCCCTACAGCAAGATGTTCCAACGGTATGAGATGCTCTCGAACGATATGGTGGAGCGGTCGAAGACGCGACCGGCGGATGTGGCGGAGGCAGTCCACCGGGCGCTCACAGTGGACCGGCCGGCGCCTGCGCTACCTCGTCGGCCGGACCGCCTCCGTCGGTGTATCCCTGCGGCGGTACTTGCCCGGTGAGACTTTCGAGCGGCTCTACTTCGGGTCCCTGCTCCGCCGCCTCACTCGCGGAAGGCAGCAGCATCGTGTCACGACCTGAGCTCAACCTGCCGGCGAGACAGGGATGAGCCGCGTCGCGAGGGAGCAGGATCCAGGCTCCGGCGAGTAGCCGCGATCGATAAGCGAGCACGGCCAGCGGCCGATCAAGCTAGCTGACACAACGCGAATCCCGAAAGGAAAGAGGACTGGAGTGGCTCGATTCCTACTCACCATCTGGCCGTATGTGGGGCACGTGTACCCGTTCCTCAGTGTCGCCGAGGCATTGCGGTCGCGCGGCCACGAAGTTGCGTTCTACACCGGCGAGCGCGCCCGGTCCCTGCTCAAGCACGAGGGCTTTGGTCTCTTCCCATTGCGAAACGTTGACGAGAACAGAATCTGGGATCTCGTCATCGAGATGGAGCGTGGCTCACCGGTCGATCGGCAGTCGCTCCGGCTGAAGCAACGAATATTCCGTGAGCTTCTGGTTGAGACTATTCCCGATCAAGTCACCGATCTCCAATCGATCATCGCCGATTGGAGCCCCGACGTTGTGGTAACCGAAACAATGGTGTGGGGTCCCACAGTCGTGCTCAGAGAGACGCTCGGACTCCGCGTCGCACTGCTCTCGACCTTGATGGGCTGCCAGATTCCTGGCCCGGATGCGCCACCGCCGGGACTTGGACTGCCGCCACCTCGCACGCTGAAGACGCGACTGACCGCTCGAGCGGCCACGTTCGTGACCGACCTCGTGGCCGCCGGTCTGCGGCGACGCGTTGATCAGATTCGTGCCGGTTACGGCCTGCCGGCCCTTGGCTGCTCGGTGAATGCCTCCACCGCCCGGCTGCCACTCTGCATCATCCCGAGCCTGCCGGAGCTCGACTACAACCGCGGGGACCTTCCACACACGGTCCATTATGTTGGGCCCTGCGTCCGGAACAAGCCGTCCGAGGAACCCTCGCCTACCTGGTTGGACGAGTTGCCTGGGGACCGCCCCATCGTCCACGTGACGGAGGGCACGGCACATTACCAGGATCCGTTCGTCCTTCGTGCGGCCGCTCGCGGACTCGCGAACCTTCCCATCGAGGCGATCCTCACCACTGGACCACAACGGGACCCGGCCGAGCTTGGACTCGGGCAGTAGTCCTCCAACGTGCGACTCCAGCGCTGGGTGAGTCACGCTGACTTGCTGCCTCGTTGTGCCGTGCTGGTGACCACTGGCGGCGCCGGGACCGTCATGGCCTCACTGCAGGCCGGCGTGCCGATGGTGGTCGTGCCTACCCACTGGGACAAAGTGGACAACGCCCAACGCATCGTCGAGTCCGGCGCAGGTCTCCGTGTGGCACCTCATCAATGCACGCCAGATCGTCTCCGCGCCGCGGTCAATCGAGTGCTTGCGGAGCCAAGCTTCCGAGACAACGCTCGGCGACTCGCCCGCCGCCTAACAGAAACACCGGGTCCGCCCCGGGCGGCGGAACTCCTCGAAATACTGGCATCGGATGTGCCCATGCATGTCCCTGTGGTATAAGGATGGGCTGCAATGCTCGGATGGTTCGTTTTATTTCGCGGCGAAAACTTTCAAGATAATCGGAGAAGCAATGAGACATCGTGTTAGGGCGTGGACGCTTGCGGCGATCGTGCCATTGGTTGCACTGCTACTGTTCCAGGCAGCGCCTGGCCAGGCAGTCAACATCTTCGGACCATTCACGAAGATCAATGAGACGGGTTTTGGCGACCCAGCGAATGACTTTGCTTGGTCGATGGCATGGTTCAAGGGCAAACTGTATGTCGGGGTCAGTCGCAACCAACTCTGCCAGGAGCGAGCGACGTACGAGTTTTACTACCCAGGGACCGGGCAGTATATTACCTCTCCCATGCCGGGCGTCACGTGCCCAGCTGATATGTATGACATGGATCTTGGAGCCGAGATCTGGCGCTACGACCCCGCGACCAGCGCCTGGACGCGAGTGTATCAATCGCCTAAAGACCTCGACAATCCGAAAGCCCCCGGGAAGAAGCTGCCGCGCGACTCCGGCTTCCGGGGAATGGGAGTGCTCAACGATACGCTCTACGTGGGCGGTATCACCACCAGGGAATGGATCAACGGGACGGTCACGACAGCCTCGCCCCCCAATCTGCTTCCGGGGCCGCGTCTGCTGAAGTCCACGGACGGCACCAACTTCGAGCCTATCGAGTTCAACGGCACCGTGCAGAACAACTGGAACCAATATGGCGTGTTCACCGAATATCCGATGGGCTTTCGCGTGGTGCTTCCTCACCAGGGACGGCTGTTCCTCACGACCAGCCTCAGCCTAACTGGCGATGGACCGATCGTGGAGTTTAACCCTTCAACGAACACCTTCACACAGGTCAGTCCCCCGAACCTCAGGCCCTTTGAGCTGGAGAGCTTCAACAATCAGCTCTACGCGGGAACGGGCGACGACAAGACCGGCTATGGGGTGTGGAGATCGAATGCGGTCGCGACCGGTAGCTCGGGATACTTCTCCTTCACGCCTATTCTGACCGGCGGTGCGGCCGAGGCGCGAATATCACTTCGGTAGTCAGTATGCAACCCCACCAGGGTCGGCTCTACGTGGGCAGCAGTGGCTGGTACAATAATTCACTCTTCCCAGCTTCTGAGCTCATTCGCGTGAACCCAAATGACACCTGGGACGTTGTCGTCGGCAACTGTCGCATCGTCGGGATCACCGGCAAGTGTCCGATCAGTGGGATGTCCGACGGCTACGGCAACATCTTCAATGCCCACTTCTGGCGGCAGCAGAGCCATGGGCCGACGCCCAGCACGGCCGCACTCTATGTCGGCACCAACGATATCAGCTACCTCTACAACCTCGGCCTCAACCTCTTCGCATCCGAGAATGGATTCGATATGTACTCGAGTCTGGATGGCAGGTATTGGTTTCAGGAAACGCGGACGGGGTTTGGGCGCCCGAACAACTTCGGTGCCCGGACATTCGCCTCCGCGAGTACTGGAGCCGGACCCGCAGCCTCTTCGTGGGGAGCGCCAACCATGCGACCGCGACGGAGGTCTTCCGTGGTGCGACTGTTGCGTGTGCCACGGCGAGCGACAGCGCGCCTGGGCCGGACAAGCCGAAGAAGCCGAGGGAGAGCCTCCTCGACCTAGCCAGCCCGCTGCTAGGTGCACAGGCCTGGTTAGCTACTCAGACCGGGGACTCGCCGGTAGCGAATGCCGCCCCTGAAGCCGGGCCCACTGGGCTCCAGCGGGATCGGTCTGCTCTCCAGGGGCCAACCGAGCTGGAGGCCCGAGGTGCAGGGAGGGGTGCCAATCTTGTCCTGGATTCCCGCACCGGGGGCGACTCGGTACGAGATCTTCCGCGCTACCTACCATCGCGCCAAAGACGCCAATGTCCGTCGGGCTCAGAACGCGCCGGTACCACCTGAGAATGCTCGCCGACTAGGCGTGCCTGAGCTACCGTACAGCACGCCACCGGACGATGCCTGGATTGCCGGAGATTACAATCAGATCGGGACCACCACGGAGACGTTCTTCCAGGATCGCAGCGCAAAGGACGACATCCAGTACGCCTACTACGTGCAGTCCGCGGGTCGGGGTGGAGACGACTCCGCCTCGTCCAATATGGTGATCGTGCCGTCCCTGGCCCCAGTGACCACTTTTGATCTGGTCGAATCGAAGATCAAAGATCTGGCTGACCACGGACAGATCAAGGATGGGGCCGTCGACGCGCACCGCAAGCTCCTGAGCGAGGGCAAGTCGGCCGCCGCGGCGGGCGATCTGCCCGGCGCGCGCGGGAAGTTGGAGGCCCTTAATCGCCAGGTAAATCAGAATCCGGGTAATGCGCTGGATACTCTGGCCGCTGAAGACCTGGATCTCGCGGTGTCGAGCTTGACTCGGCGGGTCAGGCTGGCTGAAGCTGGTGTCCTTACCCTCGAAGGGGTTCCGCAGGGGCAGCCGACTCTGACCCCAACGGCAACATCGACGTCCACTAGTCTTACCCCGACTTCAACGTCGACGACCCCTACCCCGACTTCAACGTCGACGACCCCTACGCCGGCGCCACAACAGCCGACAGCAACGGCAACCGGGACACCCCGGGGACCGGGACGCTAGATTTGCCACTTGGTCGGCCGGGCTTGAACTAAGAGATCCAGCCCGGCCAACGCGCATCCTCCTGCGTCCGGACCCACCACGTATGCAGGGGCGCCTGATCGACTTCCCTATCCAGGGTCTCGGCATCCCACCGGCCTCGCGCCGCTGGGGTGCCCCCGGGCGGCAGATCATCGTCCGTGAGCTACACCGCGGTGGCAATGGAGGACTCTCTGGCCAGCATGATAGGCGAACGATCGGTACCACGACTCGGCCTGCTCGCGAGGGTGCTGTACGGCGTCGGAGAAATTACCGACTCGGTGAAGATGGCGATCTTCGGAATCTTCGTCTTCTTCTTCTACACCACGGTCGTGGGACTCCCCGCTACACTTGTCGGCATCGCTTCCGGCATCGGTCTGGTCTGGGATGCTGCTATTGATCCTTTCATCGGGTATTTCTCGGACCGCGTGCGTGTCCGCTTCGGTCGGCGCCATAGCTTCATGCTCGTCGGCGGGTCGACAGTGGGGCTCTTGTTCTGGGCCCTTTTTAGCCCTCCGCGAGATCTTCCAACCGAGGCGCTCTTCGCGTGGCTGCTGATTTCCAGCTTGCTGGTGCGTCTGGCTAGCTCGGTTTTCTTCATCCCGTATCGGGCGCTGGGAGCCGAGCTCAGCGGCGGCTATCACGACCGAACCACTCTGACCGGTGTACGCGCTGCCTGTGGTCTGCTGGGGGCGATGCTTGCCGCCAGTCTGTCATTCAGCCTCTTCTTTCCAAACCGCGTGCCCGGTCAGGATCCCAAGCTGGACTATGCTGGGTATCCCATCATGGGGCTGGTGTTCGGGCTGGCGATGTCGCTGGCAGCGCTCGTCGCCACGGCGGCCACACTGCGATGGCGTTCAAACCTGCCGACGTCCGAAAGCACCCTAACCGGGAACACACCTGGTTTCGCGTCGGGGACGATCGGCGCACTAAGGCACACCTCATTCCGGGTGTTATTCTTGTCCTTTTCCTTAATATTTCTCGGTCTTGTGATCACCGATACACTGTTTATTCACTATCTCACCTACTACGTGGAGATCATCGATAGCAGTGCTCTGAGCGGGTTGCAAGCAGTCTTTTACACGGCGGCGATCCTGGGTGTCCCAGTGTGGCTTCGGATCTCGAGAACGGCCGAGAAGCGAACCCTCTACCTGTTGGCCACCATCGCCACGGCGCTGCTCATACTGAGCGCTTTCTTGCTCCTGGGCAACGGCCGGCGATTCGGGACCGGCGACGCGCGGCCACTTATGGTCGGTCGAGCCATCGGTGGCTTCTTCGGCAGTCTCTTCTGGATATTGCCCACGTCGATGCTTGCGGACGTCGCCGACGAGGATACCTTGGCCACGGGCCAGCGCCGCCAAGGCATCTTCTTCGGCCTATTCAGCTTCGGCCAGCAGTTCGCCACCGGACTATCAGTGCTTATCGTCGGGGTCCTGATGGAGAGGTTTGCCGGGCTTGCGCCCGGGGAGGCTACCCAATCTCCGCGACATCTGAGCGAATCGGTTTGCTCTTCAGTGTGCTACCGGCCGGGTTGTTGTTCGTCGGGGCTCTCCTTGTGACACCCTACGCTTTAGATCGTAGGCGAGTCTCGGCTATTCAGGCTCAGCTCCCACGGCCGGAGAGCACCGCGGCGGCGGCGACCGAAGTCTGATGACGAGGCGAAGCGGGAGCGATTCACGACCGGACAATGCAGGCCCGTGCGTGGAGGTGGCAGCATGGGCGCAGGGATTGTGCTCCTGCACCTGGCGGGCGCCGAAATGGCTCGCCAGCATCCTGGTCGCGTGCGAACCAGCGTCTGGCCAGCGCCGCTGATCTTGCCACGTCTCACCAGCGGCCGCAGTCTGCGGCTCGGTTGGGTTGTTTATCGGCAGTTCTTGAGCCGAGTGAGGACACGACCGCTCTGATGAGCGGCTCCATTCTGACATCGGGTTGTTCCGCGAGCGGGTCATTGGGCGGCCATTGCGGCCATATCAGCTCGATCCGGCCCGTCGAATGCCGTGTGCCAAATTGGCACGCCGCTTGATGACAACTGGCATTGTGAGCTAAACGTGGCCGGGCCGAAGATCGAGAGGCGTCATGCTAATCCACAATCCGCGTGGCGCAGACCGACCGGACGCGTCGGAATATGCTCGATTGAGGACGAATTTGATGCGACATCGCAACGGAATTGCTCTCGCAATCCTGAGTCTGGGGCTGACGCTTATTGCTGTTATGCTCCTTACTGGCCCGCGAGAGGCGGAGGCCGCAGCGCTGGCCACCTCCTGCGATATCAAGGTGGCGCGCAAGCTCGCCGACGGCGGAGAGCCGGCCTGGTCCCCGGACGGTCAGCAGCTGGCCTACCACCGCTGGGACGACGACGGCGTCTACCAGCTGCGGATAATGGGCGCGGATGGCTCCAATGACCGCTGCCTGTCGTGCGCCGCCGCGCCTGGCTCCCCCTCAGGTTGACCGCCATAAGGTGCACCCAACGTGGCACGCCTCTGGCCGCTTTATGGTGGTGCAGGGTGAGATGGGCGGGAACGTGCTGTCCGGGGACCGCTCGAAGCTGGCCTCGGAGCTGTTCATCAATGGCATGTGGATGAACTTGTATGCCGTCACCCCCGACGGCCAGCAGTGGCACCGCTTGACTGACTACATCGCCATCGGCGCCAACGGGGCGATGATGCCGTACTTCTCCGCCGATGGCTCCAAGCTGCTCTGGTCCCGCCTGGTTCGGGCGGCATCCGCATGGGAACCGTGGGGCGCGTATCGTCTCATGCTGGCCGACTTCGTCATTGACAGCAGCGGCAAGCCGAGCTTGCAGAACATCCGCGGACCTCACCCCATCGTGGGGCGGCAGCTTCTTCGAGTCGCACGGGTTTTCCCCCGATGGGAAAGCAGCCATCTTCGCCTCCGATCGGGAAGCGCGAGACAAGTGGGGGATGGAGATCTGGACGATGGACCTCGCCAGTAGGGCACTGACGAACCTAACCAAGAGTCACCATTTTGAGGAGCACGCCAGGTACTCCCCGGACGGGAAGAAGATTGCCTTCATGTCCAGCGCACCTTACGACTGGCTGTTCATCACGTACCAGACTGAGTTGATGCTAATGAATCCCGATGGCTCGAATAAGCGGATGCTGACGCACTTTAACGTGTCCGGTCTTCCCCGATTCCGCAATCGACGGCGATCGGAATCGCTCGATGCCCATGAAGCCGGCCTGGAGTGCGGATGGCACGCGGATGGCCCTGACCCGCCAGCTCTCGGACTCGAACTACCCGACCCGCCAGCTCTGGCTGTTGACCTTCAACGGCCCCTGCGGCACCGATCAAAGCAGCGTATAAGGTATCCTCGGTGGATGGTCCTTCGCATCGTCGGGGCTGGTCTTGTCGGACTCAGCGTCCTCATTCTGGCGGCCGACTGGGCAGCACGGGCTCTGGCCCGAGAGCTGCCGGCTCCCGCCGGTGCCTGCAGCATCAAAGAGATGGCCTATCTCACGGAGGGGGGAGAACAAGATTGGTCGCACGCCAATGATCTGCTCGTGTATGACAGGATGGACGCCGCCGGCGTCTACCAGCTCTACACGATTCAGCCGGATGGCTCCGAGGAGACGTGCCTCACCTGCGATATACCCGTCGGCTGGCACCGGCTAAATCCGGGCGTAATGGACCGGTTGTTTGCAGCCAACCGAATCGGCTGGGGCCACACGGACTCGACTCGCTCGAATGTCTTATCGAAAGCGGGAAGGAGCAATGATTACGCGACGCAGAGGGCCCGGGAGCGCCAGGCCGACAGGCTTGCGGCGTTTGCCTTGCCCTCATGCCTGAACATTGCGTCTCCTCGGCACAAAAGCGACGACCAGTAGCCCGGCTTCAGACGTCTCGATGCCCCAGGGACCTAGCTTGGCTGCAGCAACCATGCTTCGGTGAGTCGACGGGAGACCATGCAGGCACATGTGCTTGAGTGAAGCGGGCGCCTGACTTCTTCACCGGAATCCGTCCAACTGACAGCAGACCCTCACCGCCACCGTCAAAGCCTGGTCGCCACAACGTAGCGCTCGAAGGCCTCAACGGCCTGCCCGACGCCGTCCTCGGCCCGGATCCGTTCACCCAGTGTGGCGGCCCGCCGACGCATTTGGTCATCGCCCGTTGCTTCCCGGATCGCCGCTGCCAGCCGTTCCGCAGTCAGCCTCTTGCGAGGGACGGGGCGCGGTCCGACACCGAGCTCGCTGATTCGCCGCGCCCAGAACAGTTGATCCCCGTAGTAGGGAACGACAACAGCCGGCAGACCCGCACGCAGGCCGACCGCGGTCGTGCCCGCCCCCCGTGGTGCACCAGGGCTGTCGTCCGCGGAACGAGCCAGCTGAGGGAACCTCGTCAACGGCGAAGACCGACTCGGGCAGCCTATCAGACCCGTCCAGGCCACCCCAACCCGTCACCAACACCCCGCGCTGCCCGGCTGAAGCGAGAGCTTCCACTACCAGCCTGGTCGTCCGTGCCGGATCCCGATCATTGACACTCCCGAAGCCAACGTAAACCGGCGGCGGGCCGTCCGCCAAGAACTCGGCCAACCCCACCGGGGGCTGCCAGTCGGGCGGATCATCCAGCAGCCAGTTGCCGGTCACATGGATCCGGTCCGGCCAGTCAGGCGGCTTCGGGGAGACGGCGGGACTAAAGCCGTACAGCAAGAGGCCACGCCTCCTATCCAGCTCCCTCAACGGATGTCGCCACGGTAGCGGTGGCAGATGGAGGACCTCACGCCGCGTGGTGTTGACCAGTGGGCGAAAGAGAAGCCATATGAACTGTCGGTAGACCATGTGGGTTAGCAAGTTGAAGTGGCCCCCCAGGCGCTCCCCGAGCGGCGTCAGGGACGTGTCGGCCGGGTAGTAGCGTGTCGGCGTCACCGGAGAAAGGAAAGCTCGGACCAGTGGCACACGCAGCCTTTCGGCGATGTGATAGCCGAGGAAGCTCCCGAGGACACCGGCGACGATGACATCGGCGTTCTGGCATGCAACCCAACAATCGCTCGCGAGGTGGCGCGCGATAGGTGCCACCGTGCGGTGAAGCCCCCTCGCCCAGCGCAGAATGTCTCCACCGTCATCTACCCAATCACGTGCCGCCTCGGTCCTCGAAATCTCAACGGGATCGGCTACGATCGGGAAGAAGTCCAGCTTTCGCTCGTTCACGAACGTCTTGAACATGGCGTGCGTTGCGATGCGTACGTCATGACCGGCTGCCTGCAAGCCCCGGCCCAGAGCGACATATGGCTCCACGTCGCCGCGTGAGCCCAGGGTCAGGATGGTCATGCGCACTACTGTTCGACTTTTTGCAGGACGAACCGCAGGTACTGCAATGCCCCCGACCCGAACATCTCGAACGCTTTGCTGCCCTTGACGCCCGCGAACTCTCGGTATGATGGGCGCAGAGCCCTGGGAAGCCTCTGAATATTCGCCAGCCGGCGCCCGGTGTCGAGCTCGAGCGCGCGGAGTACGTTGGGGGTGATCCATTCTTCCTGGAGTATGACCAAGCCTGATCGCTCGAACTGCTGCCGTAAAGCATCTACTTGGTCCGTTGAGCGTAGATCTGCGAAAAGGAAATGTCCTTCTGGGCGCAGCACTCTTGCCACTTCACTGAGGAATTGCTCCATACGTGGATAACTATGCGATGACTCAATATTGATTACCGCATCAAATGAGTCACCTGCAAATTGCAGATCTTCTGCGTCTCCTTTGGTGAATGATAACCCTTCAATACGATAATGATTTCTGCAAAACTCAATCGCTTTGTCAGAGAGATCAATTCCAATTAAAGTATGAGGATGAAAATATTCTGCTACAAATGCAGCACCACCACCTCTTCCACAGCCAATCTCTAGTACATTCTTATCGAGAATAGTGACACCATTGATCACACGTCTGTAAAGTTGCACGCCATATGTGCTATTGTTGTATTGGTTACGAATTTCTTCATCAACATACGGAATTCCTGCGTTGGCATATCCATAATTCATGAATGTTACCCTGGCCGTCTTGTCTCTCGCACTGACCGATTCGTATAGCCTTCGGATAAGCTCCTTCTGGAATCGGGTCCGTATTGGATCAATCCGCGAAATTGTGTCAAGTGCAAGAGAGAACATCAGTCCCGGAAAGTACCGAATCAGATACCGCAATCTCTTAGACATATACATTTCCGCCCCTCTTGAGAAACATCAGTTGTCTGGGCGCCGTAATGCCCGATCAGAACACCTCAAGCATCTCCACAGCGTCGCTATGCTGACCATCGCGCAAGCGGCATATGATTGCGGCGGCTGCTTCCGCCGCAGCCATGGCACCCTCCCGCCCGGCCGGGATAGTCATCTGATCCGTGAGGAAAGGGGGAGCCTAACCACCGGGAAGCGAAGCTGCGTGTACTTGGCGGCTGCCCAGTGTACCATCCCCTCCGCCGCGCACTTAGCAGTGACGTAGTGCGGCCAAATTGCGGTGGGAGAATTTACTGCGCTCGACGATATCAAGACGATCCAGCCGAGCCGGTCTGATAGCGATTCGAGGAAGGCGGCCATCGACACGCCGACCAGCGCCAGGCTCGTACTGGCAAACGCCTGCCCGCCGGGAAGGGCAGCTTTCGGCGTTCCCTTTCACGAATGACAGACCCTATGGCGAGCGGCCGTGATGGCAAGGAGATAGGCCACACGGAGGAGTCGCTCGATTGCGGGAAGACTGCGGGACATCGTCACTGCTTCTCAATGTCCACCGTCTCTTTTCGCCGGGCCAGAGGTCGCTGTGGGAGCGGGTTTATCGCCGTGGTCGCAGCCTCCATCCCTCGGATCCCCTCCAACCATCTTACCGACCGCGGTTGGGGTCTCTCTGTCAGGGGCGGGCACACTGTGGGACGTCATCCAGCCCTAACGACACCCATTTGAGCGGTGCGCAGCCCAGGTGGGTAGACGTGCTCAGCCAGACGTGCACGCGTAACTATGGCTCGATGACCATGCCTGGGGTCACGACTTAGCTTCTCGTCGATGCCCCGTTGGCATTATGAACCGATCGACAAGCCGCTCGGGAATCGGCCCAGCTCGAAGAAGGTCGGCGAGCCTTGCGCCTCGCCCGACGAGGTACCGTGCCTTCGGCTTCCTGGCCGTAAGCGCGTGCTCGACCGCGACGGCGATGACATCGGCCGGAACTCGGATGGTGCTCGACTTCTCCTGAGACTGTCGATTGTGGGCAGCAGCTGACTGATACAACTCCTGTGCGTCCCGCGGGAGCTGGCTGAGGATCCGGTCGAGCCCGCTGCTCGCCTTATCCCAAATGGGAGTCGCGACTAATCCGGGCATTACAATGGAGACCTCGATGCGCCAGGGCCGTAATTCTGAGCGCAGCACCGCCGTGAGGGTCCGCAGGGCGCTCTTCGAGGCAGAGTAGGGACCACTCAGCGGGACACCCAAACCTCCGATTGCTGATCCTATCATCACGACCCGGCCGCGCCCCTGGCGGAGGAGCGGCAGGAACGCCTGCGTCACCGCGATCTGCCCGATCACGTTCACCTCGAATTGCTCCCGGAGCGCCTCGAGAGGGAGGAACTCGAGCGGCCCTAGGACGGAGATCCCGGCGTTGTTGACCAGACCTACCAACCCGACCTCGCCGACTTCGGCGGTAATCGCATCGGCCGCCTTCGCGATCGATGTCGAGTGGGTGACGTCCAGGTCGACGACGCGCAGCCGCTCGGACGCCTCATCCCGCAGGCGACGGTCGTCCTCGCCCGGCAGCACGCCCGCGAAGACCCGGAAGCCGTGCCGGTCGAGCCGCCGCGCGCACGCCAGGCCGATGCCGCTCGATGCGCCGGTAACCACCACGCCGCCCCGCTCAGCACGTCGGGCCGTCAAATCGCCGTCGCATGGTGTGCACTGGTCGATCGGTTGCTTCCCACCACGAGATGGTAATTGCACCGCTCCGACTCAGACAATGGAACCCGTGCAAGTGATCGATAACCGAGGCGAGAATGGATATGCATCACACGGAGCCCTCGGCACATGAGGTGTCTGGCGTTGGCTGCGCTGGATGTCACCACGGAGACATCACAGGTGCACCGCATGTCGAGTGAGGTACGAATCCGGTAGCCATCGAGGTCGGTGGATGTTCAAGTCAGGTCTTCTACTTTTCCTCGGGCTGCGTCATACCCTGACCTACGCAGTGCTTGTGCAGCCATCCAATCAAGCGCTCCGTCTGGCAGAGGTATCCGTCTGCCGAATTCGCTGACCCTTGCGCCCAGCCCGAGGACGTAATGGGACTTCGGTGTGCTGGCTGCAAGCGCGTGCTCCACTGCAGTGGCGACGCCCTCCGGGGACAGAGGCAGGCTGCGTTTCGAATGCGAGGCTACTCCGGTGAAGGCGCGATCCAGTCGATACATCTCGCGAGCTTCAGAGTGCAACTGGCGAGCCATGTCATCCAGTCGACGGAAGCCCTTCTCCCAGATTGATGTCGTGACTTCACCTGGGATGACAATCGAGACCCGAATGCCCCAGGGATGTAGCTCCGCGCGCAGCACCGCCGTGAGGGTCCGCAGGGCGCTCTTGGAGGCGGCATACGGGCCGGTAAGGGGGATCGGTAGCCAACCGGTCTGCTGATCCTATCATCACGACCCGGCCGCGCCCCTGGCGGAGGAGCGGCAGGAACGCCTGCGTCACCGCGATCTGCCCGATCACGTTCACCTCGAATTGCTCCCGGAGCGCCTCGACAGGGAGGAACTCGAGCGGCCCTAGGACGGAGATCCCGGCGTTGTTGACCAGACCCACCAACCCGACCTCGCCGACTTCGGCGGTAATCGCATCGGCCGCCTTCGCGATCGATGTCGAGTCGGTGACGTCCAGGTCGACGACGCGCAGCCGCTCGGACGCCTCATCCCGCAGGCGGCGGTCGTCCTCGCCCGGCAGCACGCCCGCGAAGACCCGGAAGCCGTGCCGGTCGAGCCGCCGCGCGCACGCCAGGCCGATGCCGCTCGATGCGCCGGTAACCACCACGCCGCCCCGCCGAGGCTGTCCGTCCATCACCCGACTCTCCTGCGCCCCTGATGAGTTGAGACCTGGGCGCTTGCCGATGATACGGCCCATGGCCAAGTCAGTCCCAGGCTGGGGCACCCGCGGGCCGCCTGTTACCCGCAACAGGACCTGTGCTACGCTCTCGCCGCACCTGCCGGACCCATCTCAGCATACCGTCGAGTCGCTGCCACACCGTCGCGCACTGAGAGTCGGGGACCCTAGCTGGATGCTGCCGATGCTCACTGGAAACAACACGCCCCGCCCCAGCTCAAGTCGCCGACCGGTCAGTGTGGGTCTGGTGCTGCCACTCGTCGAGGGGCAGCGGGCCGGGTCGACGGCGCGCTGGTCGGACCTTCGCGCGATGGCAGTGCGAGCCGAAGAGGTCGGCTTCGACTCGATCTGGGTCGTCGACCACCTGCTTTTCCGCTTCAACCTTCGCTTTGGCCGCGAGGTGCGGCTCGGGGCCTGGGAGTGCTGGAGCCTGCTCTCCGCGCTCGCGGCCGCGACGCAGCGCGTTCAGCTCGGCACCATTGTGGCCTGCACCGCGTTTCGCAACCCCGCCATGCTGGCTAAAATGGCCGACACCGTGGACGAGATCAGCGGCGGGCGCCTGATCCTGGGACTCGGGGCCGGTTGGCACGAGCCCGAGTTCGACGCCTTCGGCTATCCCTTCGACCACCGGGTGGGCCGATTCGAGGAGGCGTTGACGATCATCGCGACCCTCCTGCGCGAGGGGGCGATCGATTTCCGTGGGAAGTACTACCAGGCTCGCGACTGCGAGCTTCGCCCGCGCGGGCCGCGGCGGACCGGGCCGCCGCTGATGATCGGCGCCTCGGGCGAGCGGATGCTGAGCCTGACCGCCCGATTCGCCGATCTCTGGAACGCATGGCTGATCTTCGGGCGCAGCCATCCCGACGAGATCCCGCAATTCCGAGCCAAGGTGGACGCGGCGTGCCAGCAGATCGGGCGCGATCCGGCGTCGCTCGGGCGCACTGTGGCGGTGCGGGTCGCCCCGGGCGGCTCATCCGGGCAGCTGCGCGCCAGCCTGCTGCAACTCGGGGCGCGGCTGGCGGGTCTCAAGGCTCGAGGCAGTGCCGCTGACCGGGTCACCAGCGGCCCTGGCGGAGGCGCTGCTCGCCTTCGCCGCCGAGGGCATCTCGCACGTCCAGGTCGAGCTCCAGTCGAACTCTCTGGCCGAGGTCGAGGCTTTCGCCAGCGTGCTCCAGGCGCTCGATCGGCGATAGCCGGCTGAGGTGGGTCCCACGCCGTCCACACCGCTTCTCTGGCTGGTTCGGCCCGTGGTGCGATCGAGGAATTGAAGTATATCAAGGCAACTACATCACGGTGGGCGCAGCCCACCAGCTTCTCAAGAATTCAAAGACCGCGCCACGCGGCCGACCCACCAACTGGTGCGACCACCAGAGACCACACCGCTCTCGATATGTCTCATCAACAGGTGCGATACAAGAAAATCGCCTGTCACGACGAATATATCGACCATGGGATTGTCTCAGATAGTAGGTCCATGGGGCGATCGCCGGCGACCTACATATAACCCAGTCGCCGGCCGAAACAAGCTACTTAGTGTCCACACGCTGTGGAAATGAATCATCCAGAGCGCGGAGATTGCCCGGGCCCGCCGACAGCCTTGAGGGTTGACGGCGGCCTGGACAAGCAAAAACCCTCTGCCAAACGGGGACGCCTTTAACATGCCGTGGAGAGCAGATCTGTGAGTCAGATGATCTACCGAATCTATGATTACTACGAGTCCGCTACGACGTTTCTGACCTCTGCGGATAGGTCGAGACGGTATCACGGTCCGCGTCGTTATTGGGACGACGAGCACCTATAGCACGCGGGTACGCGGATCGGCACTCCATGGTAGAGCGCCTCCGGATCACCGAGAGCACGGCCCTAAGGCCTCGAGGCTCCGCGAGACACCGACCTCATCGCTGACCGGCAGGAACACCCTCGGCCCGCAAGCGCTGCAGGTAACCGCGCTGCCACCATGCGAACCAGGCCAGGCCGAGCAGCGGCGACAGCCCGATGAGATACCCAAGCCAGACGGGCGGTATCGCGCCCGGGGCCGCAACCGTGATCGGCACCTGTGTCGTCCCGCTGCCGAGCACCCCGCCACATCGTATCTCCAATCCCCAGGCGCCTCGTGTCCCGAGCGTTAGTTCGCCGGCGTAGGAGGCACGGTCGTGGGGCTCGGGCTCCAGGTCGACTGGGTGCGTCGGTGCCGCGTCGGTCTCTAGAGCTGGACGACCCGCCAACGTAACCACGGCGCCACGGAGCGAGGAGCCACCGGGTAAGGCCCGAACTATGACCTCAAATGCCTGCCCCATACGAGGCAGATCGGGATAGACTTGGATCTACAGTTCATATGGGCCGGCTCTCACCTGCTCAATTCGACCATCCACTGTCGTGCGCCGCAACCGGCACGGCTGCTGCCAGCGTGCTCAGCCCCAACAGGGACAGCATCAGACCGCGCCTCAGCGTCTGTTCCATCGCAGTACCTCCGCGAGTCCACTGCCAACCATGACGCTTACAATGCCCGCCGCAACCGTTACTGGCAGCGTTGGGACGGCAGCCGACGTCCACCCCAAGAGCGCGATCCCGAGAGCCCAGAGCAAGAGTCCAATGCTCGCGCCGCTCAGCACCAGCAACCGGCCGGGATTGTGAGCCTTCCCGCGATCGTCGGGTTGAAAGATCCAGAAGGAGTGCAGCCGCAAACAGACCGAGGTCGCGCCAGACGGGACCCAGATTGAACCCCGGCTCCGCTCCCGCCGCCAGCGCAAACTCGCGGAAGCTCAGACCTTCCACACCGCCCACATCCGAACTAGCCACGGCACCAGTAGCTGTAGCAGGATGTCTTGAAGCAGCACGATCCCCGCAACCAAGCTCGCGGCACCGGCAACGCGGACCACGCGGATCGCCGCCACGAACAGCCACGGGATGAGCAAAGCAACCAGCGGCGGGTACGTCATGAAGCGCAGCGGCCCGAAGTCCGCGATCGGATGAAACAACGCCCCCGAGCAACACTACGCCGACGAGCAATTGGCCAATCAAGGCCGACATCGCAATCAACGTAGCCCACGCATCAGGGCTCAGACGCTCTGCGAGACCTCGGGGATCGAGAGTCTCTACCCGCAATGCCGCCCAGAAATAGATGATACCGAGTAGCGCAATCACCCCGCCAAGATCCAGCATTACATGAAAGGGCGCCCAAGCATCCGCATCAATTCCATACTGCTCGTGCCACCAGTTGTCGAGCGGGGCAGCGAACAACGCTGTCAGACAACCGACGCCGCCCAGCACGATGCCAAGGGGGACATGGAAGACTCCGAAGACGCACATCGAGTTGCCGTCGTGCACCCCCAGGCCCCTTCGAGTAACGCACTGTTTCCAGCAGGGCCGTCGCGAGGCAGACCACGCCAGCGAGACCCGCCGCCAAGAAAATCACGACATGCGGGGCCTGGAAGAGCCCTTCGCGGCCAACCCAAATGTGCCATTGATTGTCCCAGAGCATCCCGACCGTCGCTTGCGTAGCGAGATAGATGAGCATCCAGCCTACTACTCGCCGAAGCCGCACCTCGCTGTCTACCGTCGCGGACCGGCGCTTGGAAGGCGACTGTCGGTCCGCCCTCGAGATAGGCCATAGTGCCTCCGTTTTTATTGTCCACCAGGAACCCGATCGGCCTAGTTTACTCTGCCGGCTCCATGATTAGCTCAACACGAGCCGTGCGTCGAGCTACTCCGAAAACACCGACGCTCTGAACACCTCGCACCCTACCAGAAGAGCCTTCAAGGAGAGCGGTCCGCGTCGGTGGGGCGTGCCAGCAAATCGGGCGCGACCCGCGTCACTCGGGCGCACCGTGGCGGTGCGGGTCGCCCCGGGCGGCTCATCCGGGCAGCTGCGCGCCAGCCTGCTGCAACTCGGGGCGCGCCTGGCGGTCTCAAGGCCGAGGCAGTGCCGCTGACCGGGTCACCAGCGGCCCTGGCGGAGGCGCTGCTGGCCTTCGCCGCCGAGGGCATCTCGCATGTCCAGGTCGAGCTCCAGTCAAACTCGCTTGCCGAGGTCGAGGCTTTCGCAAGCGTGCTCCAGGCGCTCGATCGGCGGTAGCCGAGTCAGGCTGGGTCCGGTGCCGGGTCCGCTCGTGCTTTTCGGGCTGGTACACCACGGGCGCGCCCGTTATGATGTGCGCCGAACTTGCGCGCCGCCAAGGATCGATTCGGAGCACGCGCGAGGAGGTGAGATCCGTGCGATACCTGTTCCGTCTCGTCCTGCTACTGACACTGTTCGGAAGCACCGTTCCATCAGCCGCGCCAGCAACGGCCCAGGCCGCGCCTGTTCCTGGCGCCTGCGTGCATGGGACCCTGCCGCACAAAGCCTTGTCGCTGATCTGCATCCCGACGAGCGGCTGGAACGGCGACCTGGTGGTCTGGGCGCACGGCTACGTGGACTTCACCGAGCCAATCGGCTTCTACCACCTGGAGCTCCCCGACGGCACGAATCTGCCCGACCTGGTTCAGGGTCTGGGGTTCGCGTTTGCCACGACCAGCTATCGCCAGAACGGCCTGGCCATTCTCGAGGGCATCGACGATATCGCCGAGCTTGTCGCGGCGTTCCGCCGCACGGCCGGCCGTACCCCCACCCATACGTACCTGGCGGGCGTCTCCGAGGGCGGGGCCATCACCGCCCTGGCCATCGAGCGGCGACCGGAGCTCTTCAGCGGCGGGCTCTCGGCCTGTGGCCCGATCGGGGATTTCAAGTACCAGGTGGAATACGTCGGCGACTTCCGCGTCCTCTTCGATTACTTCTTCCCCGGAGTGATCCCCGGCGAGCCGACGAACATCCCGTCGGAAGTCATCAGTAATTGGGACGGTACGTACGTCCCGAGGATACGGCAGGCATTGGCCGCCAACCCGGGCGCGGCCCGCCAGCTGATCAGCACCTCGAAGGCCGCGACCGACTCGGCCGACCCCTCAACGGTTGCGACCACCACGGAACACGTGCTCTGGTACAACGTCTTCGGGACCAATGATGCGGTCACCAAACTCGGCGGCAACCCGTTCGGCAACCGCGATCGCTGGTACTGGGGCTCGGACAACGACATACTGCTCAACGCGCTGGTCAGGCGCTTCAGCGCCGACGAGCGCGCGCTGCGCCAAGTCGGCCGCTATCAGACAACCGGGCCACTGACCCGACCATTGGTGACCCTGCACACCACCGGTGATGAGGTCATTCCTTTCTGGCATCAAGTTCTCTATGCTGGCAAAGCAAGTCCATCTGGCGGCGGCAGTCTGACGCAGCTTCCAGTGTTCCGCTATGGCCACTGCAACTTCACGCGGGACGACGCCCTGCTTGCATTCGGCCTACTGGCTCTGCAAGTGACCGGCAGCCAGCCGCAGGGCATCACCCAGCGGGTCGATGTGGAGCAGACGCGTCGCGACTTCGAGCGTGCGCAGCGGGAAATTCGTCCGAAGATGCCCACGACCAATCGCGGGCAGGAGTGAACGATCGCGCGATCGACCGGACCGATTGCCGTCACGACTGAACGGCGAGGAGCCCGCTGCGGTTACTGGGCCAGAGCTGGCAAGCTCTTCCGGTAAACGCCCGGACCGCACGCAAGCGACCAGGGCTGACTGCACCCTGGCTGATCAGCACGGGCGAATGTGCAAAGAGGAGAGGATCCCGGGAGCCGGTTATTGACGGTTTCGCCCCGTTTTTCCCGGCCGCCGCGACAGTAACCTTCGCGATGGTGTTATTCGAGCTCGAAGGGTGGTGAGTGACGATCGTTCCTTGCCCGGCGTAATCATCTGAGACCTGATCAACTCAATCTTGCTGACTCATAGTATTCTCAACCACACGCCCCCCTGGCGACGGTGGCGGATGAGCCGGGGCCTCGGCTCCCCGCCACCATCAGAGACCTGTCACCCCTTTTCCAGTGAGTGTGACCTCGCCAGTCCTGCAGCGACCATTTTGCTGACAACTGCCGACTGCTCTCGACCGCGCCCCGCGACCAGGCGAGTCCATACTCAAGCTGTCTTCCCGCGTCTGCTCTCGTGCCGTGCGGTACGAGCGGGCTCTGCCTCCTCGAGCATCTCAGTCGTCATGTGGACTCAGCCCGGATAGGTCGCCGCTCGGTTCAGCGGAACCCTGCCTCCTCGCTTGCTCCGAGATCCATCGCGCCTCGTCGTCCGAGATGCTCGTCTTCACGCCCTGAATGGCCCGGCACTTCACGTGCCGATATATCAGCCCAGACCCGATCAAGGCCGAGCTGATTGTTAACCGACAGTGACCGTATTCGAGCGTCGGGATCCGCGTCCGCGAACGCAGATCGGAGTCGTTACCGATCCCGGATTACAGCAACGAATATCAGAAAGGTACGAGCGGCCCACGGTGGTGTGCATCGCGATTAACGGGGTTCGTGATACGCCGATCGGCGGAGCACCAGGATAGCCAAGCGCTACTGAATCCGCGCGCTCCGCACGAACCTCGATGCGACCATACGAGAGTTGCATCCAACCCGCCGGATAGTGCCACTCGGCGTCGGAATACCGAGGGCCCGTGCCATGAGTGCTTCGCGCCGTTCATGCGGCTGCGAACCCGTATTTGAACGCGTAGCTGTTTCAAAGCTCAGCTATAGCTATCTCATGCACATCTGTGGTAGTTTGGCCCAGAGCGAGAGCTCCTCCGTTTCCATTCAGCCTCTGAGCAATTTCGACGTCCGAGCGGCTGTTTGGACGCGGGACCTTTCCCAGCACGTCGCTACATAGGAGGTCGACTCATGAGTGAGATGCGCGAGGCGAGCAGCAATCGGAACGCCTGTAGTCGGATACCGCGCCGTTCGCCTCCCTTACTCCTCATTCTCGCCCTTCTCGCGACGCTTCCCATGCTCGCTGCGGCGCCGGTTGTATCCGCGGAGGCAGCCGACGAGCTGTGCACTGACGTCGTCCCCGGCCCCGATTCGCGAAACTCCCCGGATATCAGTATGAATACCGCGGGAAGACACATTGCCGGCGCTACAGAGACGCTCAATCCAGCCCCGAGTTTCTTGCTGCGCATCGGGTTCCCAGCTGACCCGACTGATGCGGCCCAGGCTATCCGCCGAGAGCCGAACCGGATTGCTGACACATCCAGCCACAACGTATCTCGAGGCACGGTATCGGCCGCTCAGCAACTTACGACGTTCTGGGGAAGTTACTGGGGATGGAATCCATTCTCGCGTCAGTCCACCAGCCTCTATGGCATCTACGGAAAAGAACCTGCTGCGGATGGGCAGTATCCCGTTTTTATGTACTTTACGGGAGGGCTCTGGCCAGTGCAGGGTCTCTATTATGGCGGTGACGGTCAACGCATGGTGCAGGAGATGGCCAGCAGAGGTTTCGTTGCTGTGTCCGTGGAATATGACAACGCGTCTACGCCGACGTGTTCAAGCCTTCCTGAGAAGAGCAGATCCATCTTTAATAACAATGTTGGGTCGTCTGCAATTAGAAGTATATGTTCCAGGAGCAAGGCGGACTGCGCAAAAGGAATCGTCCTAGCGGGAGTATCTCAGGGCGCCCAGGTTGCCACTCTGGGAAAAAACTTCGACGATCGAGTACAAGCGGTGTACAGCATTGGTGGCGCCACCACACCTGATCCTGCACAAACTCTCGCGCCATGCCTGAACGAGGGAAATCGAGCATTATCCGGCGATAGATTGCGGGCAGTTTCGGGCGAGAGTGATACCGTTATGACCGGGTTTTGGACGGGATTGAGAGATCCGAGCGTTGTGCGACGCAGTCTACAGCAGCTCACCGGCGCGAATTGTGCGTCTACCGACTCTTCCTGTTTCCGGAGCAATAACAGTGGCTGGTACATGGTCAGAGACAGTGAAGTTGAGGACCGAGTAGCTGACCATTGTTACTTCAACTCAGTGGGTGGCTGTCTATCTACACGATT
This sequence comes from uncultured Chloroflexia bacterium, assembly GCA_963765765.1. Taxonomy (GTDB): domain Bacteria; phylum Chloroflexota; class UBA6077; order UBA6077; family JACCZL01; genus CAVXYC01. Next base: position 588,375 of record CAVXYC010000015.1, read on the forward strand.
AGACGTGGGCTTTATGCCGCCTGCAGCACACCAATGGTCTCTCAGCACAAACCTCAATTGGCTGCAGCAGTTCGTGAGGCCTTGACATTCAGCATGCCGACTAAGGATTCTGTAGACCCCTGAGCAGACTAGTGACCGGACGGGGTCCTGATCGAGCTTTTCACGTCATTTGTAGCGCATCGAGTTAGCCCTACGGTGACCGTTCCTGGGTGAGAGTCGCCTGCCTGCGCCTAATGTGCCTGGCGCGAAGTCTGCGGGTGCCGGCGGACGGGCAGTGAGGGTCCTAGTCTTTGCGCAAGTCTGGGCGTAAACGGGGGCGCGGGCTCAGTCGTACAAGCGCTCGTCCTACACCCTGTCGCGGCAGGCAGAGCGCAGAGCGGGCACTTTAGGAGTCGGCAACTTCCGGCTGGCGAACTATCCCCCCATGGCCGTGGCAGCACCGCGGAAGACGGTACGACTGTTTACGGCTTAGTAGGCCCGTGAAGCATCGCACCGATCCAGGAATGGCGCACGAAAAGCCGGTACGTGCCGAGACTGAGCGCGAGCGTGCCGAACGCGACCAGCGTGTACTTGATCGGACCCCACCACGGCCACGGCGCCACCCAGACCTGCAGGAATACGCAGATCGGAAGGTGCACCAGGTAGATCCAATACGCCGCGTCCGAGAGCCACGCCACCCAGGTCCGTTCCGCCGCCATGAAGCGAACGAAAATCCCGATGAACAAGCCTACAAGCGTCCATGTAAAGAAAGCGTAGAGGAGCGCTCCAGCCAGCCGAGGGGGGCCTCCAGTGCCCACATGGGACCCACTCCTTGAGCCAGCAGGACCATGACGGCCAGACTCCCTACGGCGAGCAGAGCGCGAAGCGTCAGGTGCCGTCCGAAGTTTACGATCCGCTCAGGCGCGCGGTGCAGGAACCAGCCATAGGCGAAGAAAATCGCGTAGTAGGCGAGAATGCCGACGTCCGGTACGAACGTGGTGGGCGCCCAGAGCTGCCGCCTCTGAAGAACAACGACGGCCGTCGCCGCGACCAGCAGCCAGGGCCGGGCCGCGCAGTCCGCCCAGGGCTCGGCCTTGAATCGCGCGGCCAGAAAGGTGCCGATCGTGATCAGCAGCAGGTAGTAGAGGAACCAGAGATGAACCGGCGAGATGACGAGGTCGTATGCGTCCAGATCGACGTTGACATTGGAAGTCTGGTGCTGGCAGAGACCTCCCCCAGTGCGACAGAAGGAACAGCGACCCCGCAGCTGGCGGCCAGAATATCACGAGCGGCACCAGCAGGCGCTTGAGACGCTGCTTGAGGAATTTCGTTCGGCCTCGCCTCTCAATCAGCAGCCGCGAGAAGAAGCCCGATAGGAGGAAGAAGACCGGGCATGCGAAAGGCGTGGCTAACAAACGCGAAGACGTCCGCGACAATGGACGTCGACCCGTCCTGAACCGCCCATCCAACTGGCGTGGCCATGAACGAGATCGACGCGTGGTAGAACAGACCCAGCAGCATCGCCGCGGTGCGCGCGGCGTCCAGCTGGTGATATCGAACGGACTGAGAGCTTGCCCTTAACATGCAGTTGGACTTCCAAGACCACAGTCGAGGTAGGCGACAGTTTACGGTGGCTGGGGTAGCCCGTCAAGACCGCGAATTGCATCACAAGGTTTCTTCTCGAAAGGAGGAGATCGACCTGGTGGCCCATTGTGGCACCAGCTGCGCCGGCGAGTTTCTGTTCAACCTCAGTGCTGTGGATATCGCCACCGGCTGGATGGGTCTGGAAGCTGTCCTGACCAAGGGCGAGCTGGCCGTCTTTGAAGCCTTAGGCCGCCTCCGGACATGCCTGCCTTTCCCGCTCCAGGGGCTGGACTCGGACAACGGCAGCGAGTTCATCAACCATCATTTCGTTCGGTGTGTAGAACCGAGGGCATCACGCTGACCCCCTCGCGGCGTACCGGAAGAACGACAACTGCTTCATCGAACGGTTCGCCAAACACCAAACGGGCCGCTCCCTCGGGGGCGCGCTCAGAATAGGATAGCGTCGAGATTCGACGACACCGCCGGTGCCGTGCGCGCCGACTTTCTGGGAATCACACGGCGCACGGCCTGCCGCCCCAGTTTCGGGCTGTGCTCTAGAATCCGGCTACGATTGAACGGGTCCGCTGTGTGCTTCGCAGCCAGCCTCATCCAGTTCGCTCGCCGACGTCGTGACATAGGCCCCGCTGTGGTAGCTCTTGAGCCCTGCTAGTCGTCGGGGCGGACCATGGGTCAAAGCCTGACTTATGAGGGTATGCTCCGTGTCGAGGAGGAACGGGATGTCCGGCGTCTCGGAGGCTGAGCCCCAGGGGATCAACCGCAGTTACTCTGATATACTCAACCGCTGGTAAAACGGTATCAATGCAGTTGTCTTTGGCGGCCATCCGAATCACAGCGCGCGGCATCCCCGCCCGTCACCGGTCGGAGCGTCAATCGCTCCGAGCTGACGTGGCCAGCCACGCGCTCATAGGGCACCAAGAGGCGCTGTTGTGGGCCTGACCCGTGTTGCGATATCGCGCCCTGTATTCATGCTCATGGTCATTTTGGCCATGGTGCTGCTGGGCCTTGTCTCCTTTTTCCGACTGAACGCGGAGCTGTATCCGCCCACCAATACGCCGGTGGTCACCGTCCTCACCACGTACCAGGGCGCGGCGCCAGAAGACGTCCAACGACTCGTCACTGAGCCACTCGAGGACGCCGTAGCGGGCATAGCGAACGTCGATGTCATTCAGTCGTCCTCGTTCGAGGGGTCATCGCAGGTCACCATCACCTTTACGGATGTGGCCGATATCAATACGGCCGCCACGGACGTTGAGCGTCGTATCAGCGCGGTGCGGGCAACGCTTCCGCAGGACGCTGAGTCGCCAACGGTTCTCAAACTTGACCCGACACAGCTTCCGGTACTCTACCTCACCTACACCGGCACGATGCCGCTCAACGAGCTATTCCGCATCGCCGACGATCGGATCAAGCCGAGTCTGGAGACTCAAAACGGCGTGGGATCCGTTGACATCACGGGCGGGCTGGAGCGTGAGATACAGGTTCAGGTCAATCCGGACCGATTGCGCGCCTACGGGGTTACGCTCGATCAGATCTCGCAGGCGTTGAGTCGCGAGAATCAGGGAATCCCTGGGGGATCCATCGAACGTGGTCGTCAGCAGACAAACCTGCGTCTGTACGGACTCATCCAGTCGGTGGACGAGCTGCGCAAGGTCACGATTCCCGGCACTCAGGCGTCGCCTCAGCTGGGCGACGTAGCGACGGTTGTCGATACCTACAAGCGCACCACTACCAGGACCTATCTCAACGGGCAGCCGGCTGTTGGCTTGACCGTGACCAAGCAGTCCGGAGCGAACGAGATTGCCACCGTTGATGCGCTACGCGCGGAGCTGACCCGCCTGAACGCGACGCTTCCAAACGGATCGTACATTTACACGATTTTGGATACCTCGACGTTCACCCGCAACTCGCTGAACGGTGTTCAGCGCAGCCTGATGGAAGCGGTGCTGTTGACAGGCCTGGTGCTCCTTGTCTTCTTGCACACCTTCCGCAGTACGGCCATCGTGCTGTTCTCGATTCCGACGTCGTTGATCTCCACGCTCCTGGTGATGAACTTCCTGGGGTTCACTCTCAACATCATGTCCAGCATGGCGCTGGTACTTGTTGTTGGCGTGCTTGTGGACGATTCGATTGTGGTGCTCGAGAACATTTTCAGGCACCTCGAGCACGGCACAAACCCGCGCGAGGCCGCCATTCGGGGCCGCAGTGAGATTGGGCAAGCAGCCATTGCTATCACGCTCGTTGACGTGGTCGTCTTTACGCCCGTCGCCTTTATGTCGGGCACAGTTGGGAGTTTCTTCCGCCAGTTCGGCCTCGTCATAGCGGCCGCGACGCTGCTGTCTCTATTCATCTCGTTCACATTGACGCCATTGTTGGCCTCGCGGTGGCTGCAGCCAGCGGGGGTAGACGAACCGGATAATTTCCGGTGGCGCTGGAGTCGTGCGTTCGAGCGATTTATGGATCGCCTGCGACAGCGATATGAGCGAGCGCTCGGATGGGCGCTCCGCCACCGCCGGGTACCGCCGCTGGCGGCAGTGGCGATGCTCATCTTCTCGTGTGCTCTCATTCCGCTGGGCTACGTCAAGGGAGAGTTCATCCCGCAATCCGATAGCGGTTATCTGACGGTGACAATTGAGACGCCACCGGGCTCCTCATTGGATGCAACCGAGCAGGCGATTCGCGCCGTTGAGGCCCGACTGGCTGCCATCCCGAGATCCAGTACTACCTATCCACTCCCGGCACCGGCGGTACAAATTCAAACGGGCTCTCCTCGCGTAATGCACGATTCGGGCGCATCCAGATCGTACTCGTGGACCTGCATCATCGATCTCGGAGCGTATGGCAGATTGCGGATCAGATCTCGGCTGAGACGCAGGCGATACCCGACGCGACGATTCGTGCATCGCTTTCAGGTGGCGGCGGAACAGCCCCTGTCCAGGTTCTCGTGACCGGCGAGGCGCCTCAGGAGGTCGAGTCACTGGCGGCGCGGGTAGAGGAGATGGTGCGTAACGTCCCGGGCACCCGCGACATTACCAACAGCGGCTCGCGGGCAAACCCTGAAACGAGACTCGTGCCAGACCGAGATCGGTTGTCCGACTTTGGTGTCTCGGCTCAGCAGGTGGCGCTGGCACTGAGGACGTCGGTTGAAGGCCAAGTGGTGACCGAGCTGCGTCCTGAGGGCGTACCCGAGGTGGACGTGCGTCTCATTGCCGAAGACGCCTCGCGAGATAGTCTGATGAACCTCGGCAGCTTACCGGTTGTGGGAACACGTCGCGGAGCACCTGTGACGGTGATGTTGAGTCAGCTCACGAGCATCGAGCAGGTCGTTGGGCCGGCCACAATCGATCGTCGAAATCGACAGCCGGTGATCACTATCGGCTCGGGGCTGGCGGGCAACACGCCGCTTGGTGAGGTGACTGGGCCTATTCAGCGGGGCATCAATGAGATGCGAGCGCGGGGTGAAATCCCCGGGGGCTATAACGTGCAATTCGGCGGTCAAGCCGCCGATCAAGCCAAGGCATTCGACCAGTTGCTCCTGGCACTTGGGCTCTCTGTCATCCTGGAGTACATGCTGCTCGCGGCGCTTTACGAGAGCGTCATCCTCCCGTTCGCTACGATGTTCGCGCTACCGCTAGCCATCATCGGCGCACTGCTAGCGTTGGCAGTCACGGGTAACACGCTGAACCTGCTGTCAATGATCGGCGTTGTGGTGCTCATGGGATTGGTTGGCAAGAACGGCATCCTGCTCGTGGACTACACCAATTCGCTACGGCGCGCTGGCGAGCCACGCCCTGATGCGTTGCGTCAGGCGGGGGGAGCGCGCCTCCGGCCGATCCTGATGACCACGATGGCCTTGGTGTTCGGCATGATGCCACTGGCGCTTAAGCTCGAGGAGGGATCCGAGATCTACGTTGGTATGGCCACCGTAATCATCGGTGGCATGTTGAGCTCAACGTTTCTGAGCTTGCTCGTGGTTCCTTGCATGTACACGTACTTCGGACGATTTCCAGACCTTAATGGTGCCCCTGCTCCGCTGGCGCCCATTCCGCCGCCGTCCGAAATCTCCGCCGCCCGCGCCTAGCCCGTTCCCGACGACGCCATACTCCGAGCCCGCCCCGCGATTTGAGCGGGAGCACGTCGGTTCCGGCCGCAGGTAGGCGATGAGGTGACGCGTGGCGTGTGGGAGTGCCGCCTTCACTTCCGCGGAGGTTGTCAATCGGCCGGCTCAAGTGATCTGCTTGATTGAGCTCTCCTCATGGCGGCTTCGGTGTTGACGGGATCGGTGCGCTTACGGTGTGGAAGGATGCGCCTGAACTCGGAAGCGGAATGCTAATTGGCACGTCTTGGCTGAAACGCCGCGCTTCCGGTAGCACTCGCGCTGCTCCAGGAAGCGCCAGTCGCGCCCTGTAGATCGCCCCGAGGCTGGCGAGTGCCTTACGGGCAGCGGTAGGCATCCTCTCCGACGAGCCATTCGACGGACGAACGTAACCGGCCTCCGTCGACTTACTAGTTCTACCTCGATTGGTGGACGCTGGGGCCCGACTCGGCCCCGCGCAGTAGGCCCGAGAGCGTGCTGCTTCGGGTGACGGAGATGAGGGCCGGGCGCTTCTGGGCTGGGTCCTGGACAACGAAGTGACACTGGCGGCCCTCGAGCTGCGGGGCCAGGAGGCCATCGAGCGCGGGTTGCGGGAGCTCTACGACGCCGTGAAGGCGGCGGACCCCGCCACTGGGTCACGCACTCGAACTGGCCGCTCACGAAGCAGTTGAACTTGGGTCCCTGGACATCGCCAGCTTCAATCTGTACCCGGTCCACCCCACCGGATGTGGCGGCGCTCGGGTACGAGACGTACATCCGGGAATGTTGCGTCCGCTCACCGGTGACAGGCCACTCCTGCTGACCGAGCCGAAGCCGCCCGATCGGCGGGTGTGAGCGTCTCCGGTATGAAATCGCGGGTGCAACGTGGTCGCCGCTCGCTGCGCCAGCTCCTCACCGAGTGCTGCCGCGTGTGCACCGGGCCCGCGGGCAGAATCAGGGGCTACGAATCCGGCGCCGGCTGCGGCGGGAGTCGCCGCAGCCGGCGGGGGCGGCGTCCCGGGCCACTGCGGATGCGCGGGCCCACCGCCGTGAGCCGAGGAGGCGCCGGCTAGGCCTTCCGGGGTCGAGCACCGCCCGGGCGGCGGGATCGTCGGCGAAGGCGTTCATCGAGCGCACGGGCGCACCGCCTGGGATCAAGTCACCGGGGGCGGCTCGAATTTGGAACGATCTGACAGCTTGCACCTTCCCAGCGTCGCGCGGTCAACGTGAGCTGCATCCGGAAGGCCATTGGCTCCTAGGCAGCGAGCGGTCGTCGGGATCGGCCAGGTCAGCCTGCACCCACCGCCGATCTGGCCAGCGCTGGCTCGCACGATCGGCGTCCCGACTCACACAGCGCACTCGCAGTCCGGCGGCATTCAGTGCGGGCCAAAGCCGGCTCCCGACGAAGCCCGCCGCCCCGGTGAGGAGCACGTCGGCCGGAGGGAGGTCAGGCACGCCCAGGACCGTGGCCACGCGGTCAGAAGCGCGTCCGCCGGTCGGACTGCGACGACCATTCCCACTGCCTGCTGTGGATCCCTCGGGTGCATTCTATCTATATGGTAGGCCATAGCCTGCCTGCTGGCTGGAAGCTGCCACGCTCCGTGCTCCGCAACGCGACGGTCTCATTGTCAACGAGCGAGACCGGCGATGACGATTGGATCGGAGTGGAGATACCGACGGAGATGCTATCGACAGACACTCCTGATGTTTCCCGTGCCTGGTGTGTCGATCTGTGGGGGGAGCCTCAGGACTAGGTCAGACTCACAACGACCTGGAACGGAAGCCCCTGAGTGGCCTTTTCATTTACTGCGCAATATGCATCCGCATGCACATTCGATCCTGCAAAACCGGCACATGACCGGACTGCCGGTTTGGCGAGAGGTTGCGCTCGCAGCGAGCGAGGGTAGAAGAGATCGGCCTTAGCGCCAGCGTCGCCGCAAGTGGTTCAGCGACGTGCAAGCTGCACGGCCGCTACTGGGCTGTAACGCTCAGCGATTACTCAATCGTCATTGAATGGGGACCTCGAGGTTCGCGGCGACGGCGGAGGTCCGCACGGTCTCGTCGATGATCACGGACTGGCCGCCGGCGCCGGTCGTCACCGCTCCGTGGTTGCCGGCGAACACGCCGGTGTTCGCGAACAGTTCCTGGACGACAACCGCGCCGGTCGAGCCCGGAGCTCCCGACGAGGGTATAGTCGTTCGACGTAAAGACGGCGTGGAGCGCGGCGAGCTGGCCGTTTGTGCCATCGATGACGTTGTTGGTGACGTGAACGCTTTCGTACGGCGTGTCCAATGCGTTCACCTGCCCCAGGGCAAGCTGGCGAAGCGCCTCGATCATCCCCGTGGAGAGGAGCAGCTGGTTGAATCTGTTGTGGCGGATGTGAACGGTGCAAGCCATACCGTTAATCACCACGCGGTTCTTGAGTCGACTCCCAGGAGTCCGCGCTCGTCTACGTTGAGCGGCCGGCCATCTGCCACACCGTACAGACTGATGTTTCCGGCAATCTCGTTGTCTACGATCGTGACCGTTCAGGGCGTGACATTCGAAGGATCGGTCAGCTTCTCCTGGAGGTCGTCAGGCGCGCCAATCTCCAGTGCAACGACGTCCGATTGCTGCGCCACCGCGGCCCTCAAGTAGCCGACCGCGCGCCACCGCCCCAGGGTCGCTTTTGGCACCGATCAAGGCGGACAAATATCTGAGTTGAGCCGTAACCTTCGCTGATAGTCCGGCGCTCTCGCTGGCGATCCCGCGGTCAAGGTCGCGTGTGAGCGCTCGGCGAGCGGAGGCGGAGAGTCCATCGATCTCGCGGGCCGGGCGGTTTGAATCGCTACTTATCCTGCCAGGGCGTCAGTGCCCCCAGAAGAGCGGGGCGATGTTGAATCCGTAAAGCAACTGCACCAACACACGCAAGCTGTGACAGAGCATCTTCAACAGTGGCTCATTCATCTGCCGGGTGGTGCTCGAGCTGCGCCACTTGCCCGCTAACTTTGCCGAAATGTTGGCGAGCACGCTCGCCAGCAGGGTGTCTCAGGCGTGCAGGGCCTGAGCTTGGAGCGTGGCTCAGAAGATGCTAACTTTGCGCCTGTTTGATTACGTCCGTATGATTCGACGCGCACGGGCGAGTTGCGACGCGTGATGGAGAGAAAGAGCATGACACAACTGACATCCGGACTCGGGCGTAGAGCTATCTGGCCGGTAACCTTGCTGGTCGCGGTCCTTGTCGCCTGCGCGCCCGCCGCACCGGCTGCACCGACTTCGGCACCCGCTAAGCCTACCGAGGCCGCGGCGAAACCGGCCGGATCACCAGCGGCTGCCGCTTCACCTGGCGCGGCTGCCTGCGGCATCACCGGCGGCTGCCGTTTCCCCCGCGGCTGCTGCGCCCGCCGCCCCGGCTGCTGCCAAGCCCACCGGGCCGGCCATCAAGGTCGGCAGCGTTCTTTCCACATCCGGACCCCCAGCCTACCTCGGCGACAAAATGAAGAAGGGCGTGGAGCTGGCGATTGAAGAGATCAACAATGCTGGCGGCATCAACGGACGCCCCCTAGAGCCCACCTTTTACGACCCAGCGGGCGATTCTGCCGCGGCCGTTCAGCAGACCCGCCGGCTTCTTGAGCAGGACCGGGTTGACGTCATTGTTGGTGGCGGTAGCGCGAGCGGTATTGCTCTAGCGATGGTTCCGCTGACCCAGGAAGCCGGCGTGCTGTTTATGTCCACCGAGGGCGCTCGGCAGATTACCGAGCCAGTGGATGAGCGCAAGCTCGTCTTCAAGGCGACACTCAACGACACCGAGGTGGTCAATCGTACGCTCGCATTCTGGAAGAAGAAGAACATCACGACGATCGGATTTCTACCGGATACATCAGGGTTTGGCCAATCAGCGGATGAAGTGATGAAGGAAGTCGCGCCGAAAGCGGGCATTCGGGCGGTGGTCGAGACGTTCGACCCCGGTGTCCAGGACATGACGCCGCAGCTCACTCGCATCGCGTCCCAGAATCCCGGCGCCGTTCTGGCCTGGACAGCCACGCCAGCCGGCGTCGTCTTCCTCAAGAACGCCGAACAGCTTGGGCTCAATCAACGAGCCCTCATTCAGCACGGGTTCGGATTTGTCGATGACCGCTTTATGAGACAGGCTGGCACGGCGGCCAACGGATCGCTGCTCTCCTCACAGAAGGTGCCAGTGGTAGATCAGCTTCCTGACGCGGACCCGGCCAAGCGACGCATCACCCAGTTCTCCCAGGCGTATCGAGCTAAGTTCAATGAGGATCCCAATATCTACGCCGGCCAGACGTACGATGGCATCTACCTCGTTGCCGAGGCGCTCAGGAAGGCGAACAGCACGAAGGGAACCGATGTCGCCGCGGAGCTGGAGAAGATCACGGCCTTCAATGGCGCGACGGGCATCTTCAACTTCGGTCCGAATCGACATAACGGACTTGCCGAGAAGGACGTCGTCATCATCAAGTGGGATGGCGAGCGGTTCGTCCTCGAAGACTACGAGTAACTGCGGACGCAGCTCCTGCAACCGATAACACGGCGGCCGCCAGCTCCGGCCGGTATTATCTCCCCATGTTGACTGGGGCTGGCGACCCGCGTTCATGAGCGACCTCCTGCAGTTTGCGTTCGCGGGCCTCACAATCGGGTCAAGCTACGCGCTGGTTGCCCTCGGTTTCAGCATCGTGTATCGCGGGACCGGTGCGATCAACTTCGTGCAGGGCGAGTTTGTGATGGCTGCCGGCGTGCTCGCTGGCGTCGTTCATGAGTCGTTCAGTCCGCCGCTGCCACTCACGATTGTGGTGACGCTTACCCTGCTGATCGCGCTGGGAGTGCTCACCGAGGCCGTCAGCATGCGCCTCGTACGAGCGCGAAGCGCCGAGGCTCTGACCATCACCACGATCGGCCTTGCCGTGGTGCTCAAGGCTGCAGCGATGATGGCGACCGGCAAGCGCACGTTCTCGCTGCCGGCGTTTAGCGGTTCGGAGCCTATCCGCGTTGGAGCGGCCGCTCTCCTGCCACAGACCCTGTGGAATGTAGGACTAGTGGCATTGGCGGCCGTGCTGTTCACGCTGTTTTTTCGCTATACGCGTCGCGGCGTGCTGCTGCGCGCGGCCGCTGACGACGGCGAGGCCGCCTCGATGATGGGGGTGTCATTGCGCGAGACGACTACCTGGACCTTCGCGCTCGCCGCGATACTCGGCGGGGTAGCCGGACTCATCCTCACCCCAGTGACGCTGATGTCGTTCGATTCCGGAACACTTCTCGGACTGAAAGGCTTCGCCGCGGCCATGCTGGGAGGAATTGGAAGCATGTACGGCGCCCTGGCGGGTGGATTGCTCCTTGGTCTAGCGGAAGCGATGACCGCGGGGTACGTCTCTAGTCAGTGGGCCGATGTGATGAGCTTCATCGTCCTACTGATCATTCTCTTCGTGCGGCCCACCGGAATCCTGGGCTTGCGCGGGGCTCGGCGAGTCTAGCATGGCTCAGACTGCAACGAGCCCGGTTATTCGCGAGCGGCCCGCCTCACTGACGAGCCGCCTGGCCGGGGCGTTGAGCGGAGATTGGTGGGCTCTGGGTGTATTCGCACTCGTTCTCGCGATAGCGCCTCTCGTGCAGGGTACGTCCTACTATCACGGGATTCTGGTCACGTTCACGATCAACCTCATCCTACTGATCGGCCTGAATCTGATTGCCGGCTACGCCAATCAGCTTTCACTCGGTCATGCGGGCTTTTACGGACTCGGCGCCTACACTGCCGGCATCGTCTCAGTAAAATTGGGCTGGCCCCCGATTCTCGGACTGCTTCTGGCACCACTCGTCGTAGCGGCGGTCTCGTTGCTCGTGGGCCTGCCAACGCTGCGCCTACGAGGTCTCTATTTCTCAATGGCGACACTCGGGCTCGGAACAGTGCTCTTTCTAGGATTTGGTCGCGCGGTTCCGTTAACCGGCGGGCCTAACGGTCTGCTCGGCGTCCCACGATTCAGTATTGGGGAATTTCCACTCATTGGCCCTCTCCCCTGGTATTGCTTCGGCGCGATCATCGCCTTTCTCGGGCTGGCCGCGACGCGTAATCTACTCCGCTCGCGAGTTGGTCGGGGGCTACGAGGCCTGGGATTCTCGGAAGCGGCTGCCGCGGCAGTCGGCGTTGACGCGTTTCGCTCCAAGCTGGTCATCTTCACTGTTACCGCCGGGTACGCGGGAATCGCTGGCGCCATTCAGGTGTTCCAGGCGCGGTTCGTGAGCCCGGAGCCCTTCAATTTTTTCACCACCGTGATCCTCGTCGTGATGATGGTGCTCTCCGGAGCCGGAACCGTCTGGGGCCCAGTCGTCGGTGCGCTTATGTTGACCGGCCTGGATGAGGTCCTGACCGGCTACCAGGATCTGAAGCCGCTTGTGCTTGGGGTGGTGTTCCTCGTGGTGCTCCGGCTGTTCCCTCGCGGCATTGTTGGCGGGATCGAGCATGCGCTGGCCGTTCGCCGTGACCACGCGGCTGAGCGGGCGCGGGAGTCCGGCGTCGCGGAAGGTCGGTAGTGAGGAGGCAGAGTCTCGAGATCCGCGAGATCAGCAAGTCATTCGGTGGCGTTCGGGCGCTCCACAAAGTGAGCTTCATCGCCAAGCCAGGCCATGTCAACGCGCTCATCGGCCCGAATGGCGCCGGCAAGAGCACACTTGCCAACGTCATCTCCGGTTTCACCCGGGCCGATAGTGGCGTGGTGCTCGTAGGTGACCGAGCCGTCACCGGTCTGCCGGCTCATAAGCGTGCCGAGCACGGGATTGGCCGCACGTTTCAGAACCTGGAGCTATTTGCCGGGCTGAGTGTGCTCGAGAACCTGATGCTCGGGGCCTATTCCCGTGGCCGGGCCGGGTTCGCGTCCGCGTTCCTCCGCCTGCCCTCGGTCCAGCGCGAGGACGCGGCGGCGCGAGAGATGAGTCTACGTGTGCTCGACTCGATCGGCCTCGGCGGTCTGGCCGCACGCCCCGTGGACTCACTGTCGTATGGACAGGCAAAGCTGGTTGAGCTCGGACGGGCGCTGGTAGGCGAGCCCGCGGTGCTCCTCCTCGACGAGCCCGCCGCCGGGCTCACTCCGGCGGAATCCCATGATGTCGGCCAGCGCATTGCGCGGCTGGCGGAGGGCGGCGTGACCGTGCTGTTGATCGAGCACAACATGCGTCTGGTAATGGGGATCTCGCACTGGATTACGGTCTTGGATGAGGGACAGGTCATTGCGGCCGGCCCGCCGGCTGAGATTCAGTCCAATGAGCGCGTCATTGAGGCGTACCTCGGCCGACAGAGTGCCGATAGCGCCGCATGAGCCAGGCTGAGCTGGTTATCCAAGAACTGAAAATCGGCTACGGGCGCATTGAAGTAGTCCACGGATTGTCCCTGCGGGCTGCACCGGGCCGGGTCACCTCCCTGATCGGCCCCAATGGAGCCGGCAAGACCACCACCATTGCAAGCATCCTCGGGCTTGTTCCAGCCTGGTCTGGCGCAATTACCCTTGACGGCAGAGACCTGGTGCGCTTGCCAACGCATGAGCGAATTCGCCGTGGCATTGGGGTCGTGCCGCAGGGCCGACGGATCTTTCCGACGCTGTCTGTGATTGAGAACCTCCGCATAGGTGCGAGCAGCCGTCGCGGTGGTTGGAACGACGAAGGAGCCATCGATCGCGTCCTCGAGACGTTCCCCGCGCTCGCACGAATGCGCGAGCGCCTGGGCGGCAGCCTCTCCGGTGGGGAGCAGCAGATGTTGGCCCTTGGGCGCGCCTTGATGGCCGAACCCAGATTGCTGTTACTCGACGAGCCATCAATGGGTCTCTCCCCGCGCATGGTCGAGGTGATCTACGAAGCGCTCGCCGGCCTCCGTGATCGGGGAATGACCATGCTTCTGGCCGAGCAGAACGCCCGCTCCGCCCTGGCGCTCAGCGATGATGCCTACGTCCTGGAGTCCGGTCGCGTTGAGGAAAACGGCCTCTCCGCTGAACTGCGCTCATCACCGCGAGTGCAGGAGATCTACTTCGGAGCGTAGGCGAACGACCGCGCGAGGGTAGGTCACCGGTCGTGTGATGCTCCTCGAGCTCGGCCACTGGTGGACCACATCGACCTCAGCGAAAATCGGCCAGAGGCGCAATTCCGTCCACCAGGCTACGTCGGATGGGTCCGAAGGGCCGACGAGGACCCGTGAGACGAGAGTACCGTGTGCCAAATGCGCCGCGCAGTCATACGCGTGGCGATACCCAAAGCCGATGAGGGAGCGACATGGTGGACGAGCCAGGGGCGTGCTCTGAATGCGGTGCGCCAAGGGTAATGGGCCTGAGCTGCTGGGAGCAGCTCGGAGCCCTCATCGCGTGGGAGGGCAGTGATCCCGAGCTGCTCGCCGAACACTTCCTCACCGTCACTTGCTACAACCTTCAGCACCCGGCCCAGTTTACCGATGCGGCCCTGGCCAACCTGCGCGCCGCCATGATGGACCGGTTGGACAAAGGGGTCGCCGTTGAAGAGCTGCGGCGCCGTGCGGCACGCCGCTTCGAGGGCAAAACGCGCGTCCTGAAACCTGCGTCCGAGCGACGTCCCGTCTTGCGCGAGTGGGGTATGACGATCGCGGACGTGTACACCCCCGAGCATCCGGACGGCGCTGCCGACAGGGTCAGAGCGTGGGCCGCCACTATTCGTCGGGAGCTGGGTTGACCGCAAAGGTCTCAGATCAGCGGCAGCCACGCACGACCACGCCCATCCCACGACCGTATGATGCTCTAATTCGGGCCACCTGACATCATCCACCCCGCCTTTGGGCTAGTAGTCCGGACGGCGCGCTTCCGCCCGTTGGCCTGGGACTTCGACCGGCCGCCGAAGACGATGATCAGGCTACATGACGTAGCGTTTGCCTGTCGTGCTGCGCACGCCGGTCTCCACCTACGTGCAGCCTTCACGACAAACTCTAGAGACTCAGAATGACATTGCGCTCGCGGAACACTTGATCCCGTAGGGATGGTGGATCGCCGTGTGCCGCCTGTTGTCCACGATCTACCGTCCAATCTGGCGCCCGGTCCGCTCCGTCCGTCACCATTGCACTACGAAGCAGGAGGAACCATGACGTTCAGTATTACCCCGATCATCATTGCCCGTGGTCCACACCGGGAGTGCAGCCGCTTTACGTACCTGAACAACTTTGGCGAGAAGGTAACGATCCCCTACGTTGCCTGGCTGATCCGTGGCAAGGATATGAACGTGCTGGCGGACACCGGCTGCACTGCCGAGCAGTACGCCAAACACATCCGCCCGATCGAGCGGCCAGCTCATGGTCGCCGGCGAAGCGTTCGCCGACGTCGAGGACGTTACGCCGCTCGATGAGGGGCTGAAGGCCAAGCGGCCTCACTCGTGACGACATCGACGTGCTCATTCAGACCCATCTTGATTGGGACCACTGTATGAACACTTCCGGCTTCAAGCGCTCCAAAGTCCTCATCCAGAAGACCGAGATCGAGGATCTGCCGGTCCACCCGCTCTACGAGAAGACCCACGCCCCGGACTACATCTACGACGATATAAAGTCGCTCGACCTGCAGATCGTCGACGGGGATCATGAGGTCGCGCCCGGACTCACCGCCCTCTACACGCCCGGGCACACCGCCGGCGGCATGTCAGTAGCGGTGGACACGAAGTCCGGCACACATGTCATCACCGGTCTGTGCACGGTCAAGGCGAACTACTATCTGACCGACGAACAGAAGGAGCAGCTCGGTTACGAGGTCATCCCGCCGGGAATGCACCTGGATGCGCGCACGGCGTATGACAGCACGTTGCGGATTCTTCGCGTTGGTGGTGAGCACGTCCTGGCCAACCACGACCCATCGAACTTCAACCTGGTGACGATCGAGTAACTCGACACATCCGGGTTTTATCTCACCGCGGGAGCACCCGGGCCAGCTTCACGAAGCTCCGTGAAGGGGGCAGAGTGCTCCCGCGTACTCTTTGCCAGATTCCGGACTCGCTCGGGGGTCAGCGGCAGGCGCACGTCATCAGTCACCGGCAGTCCCAGCGCGTTCAGGACCGCGTTGGCTACCGCGGCTGGTGTTGCCAGGAGCCCGGATTCCCCCATGCCTTTGACGCCGCCCACGGTGAAGGGCGACGGCGACTCCAGGTGCTGGATGGACAGGTCCGTCATTTCGGTTGCTCCGGGCAGCAAGTAATCCATCATGCTGGCCGTGAGAAGCTGGCCTTCGTCGTCATAGATGATGTCTTCAAAGAGGGCGCCGCCAACCCCCTGGGCCACGGCGCCCTGGATCTGCCCCTCGACGATACTCGGATTGAGCACGGTGCCACAGTCTTCAGCCGCGCCGAGCTGAAGCAGCTGAACAAGCCCCGTCTCGGGATCCACCTCGCATTGCACCGCGATGCAGCCATTTGAATAGGTCGCCTTCGGATCGTAGAACGCCGTGGCACTCAGCATCGGCTCGGGATCGACCGCTCGAACCGCCGGCGAGAAGTACGCCGCTTCGGCGACCTGCATGAGCGTCACGCGTTGATCGGGCGCGCCCCGCACGTGGAACGCGGAGTCTTCCAGGACGACGTCATCCACGCCCGCTTCCAGCAGGAACGCGGCAATGCGAACGAGCTTCTCGCGAACCTGCTGAGCGGCCCTGGTCAGCGCCCCGCCCGATACGACGGCGGTCCGACTCGCCCGAGCGCCAATGCCAAAGGGGGTTTGAGAGGTGTCACCCAGCAATACGGTGACGTTGCTGGGCTCGATGTCGAACACGTCCGCCACCACCTGCGCCAGGACCGTCTCGTGGCCCTGGCCCTGTGACGCCGTGCCGACCGCCGCGGTGACGTTGCCCGAAGGATCAACCGTCACACTGGCCAGGTCATGCGAGGCAAACGGCCAGTTCGCCTGCGCGCCGCCCTCAGAGCCCCACCCGCCCGGCTCCACATAGGGGCTGAAGCCTACTCCGACGAGGCGTCCGTCTGCCTGCGTGCTCGTCGAGCCAATGGTCTCCACTGCCGCGTTCAGCGACTCGAGGTAGCTGCCGCTGTCGTACACCATGCCGGTGCAGGATCTGTAGGGGAATTCGTCCGACCGAATCATGTTCTTGCGGCGCAGCTCGATCGGGTCCAGCCCGAGGTCGTGCGCGACCCGGTCGAGCAAAAGCTCCCGAGCAACCTGCCCGGCCGTCCAGCCAACCCCGCGATACGGGCTGATCGGCGCCTTGTTCGTCAGCACCGCGACCACTTCATGCCGCACATCCTGAACGCGATACACGCCGGGCGTGAGCTGGGCCGCCAGATACGGCTCCACCAGCGCGCTGGCGCTGTTGAATGAGTACGCCCCAACGTCGCCGACATAGCGCGCCTTGAACGCGAGCAATGTTCCATCGGAGCGCGCGGCTACCTCGAGCGTGATGGTCTGCTCCTTCGCGTGGGTTCCAGCAACGAGGTTCTCGCGTCGATCTTCCAGCCAGCGCACCGGTCGGCCGAGCCGAATCGAGGCCGCCGCGATGACACCTTCTTCAGGGTGCATCGGTATCTTCTGACCGAATCCGCCGCCAACGGCGGGCGCAATGACTCGCACGCGATGCTCGGGGATGTCCAGCGTTCGAGCGAGACGATTTCGCAGCAGATGCGGGCATTGTGTTGACGACCACATCGTCAGGTCACCTGCCAGCGAGTCGTATGAGGCCAGGCATCCGCGTGGCTCCATCGGCATGGCCGCGAAGCGGTTGCCTCGATACGTCCAGGAAGCGGTGTAGTCAGCCTCCTCGAATGCCTTATCCGGTTCGCCTATGGTCGTGACCTGTCGAAAGATCGTGTTGGTGCCCAGGTCATCAAACAGCACGGGCGCCTCAGGTGCGCTAGCGGCATCCGGGTCCACGACCGCGGGTAGCGGCTCATAGTCCACTTCGACCAGCTCGGCCGCGTCTTCCGCCACGTAGCGGTCCTCGGCCAGCACCACGGCGACCGCTTCACCGGCAAACCTCGCGCGGTCACCGGCCAGCAGAGGCTGAGGAGTCTTGAGCAGCCCCTCCAGCCGCATTCGGTCGGTAAGCGGGACGCCGCGCACTTCGGCTGCCGTCAACACGACCACGACGCCGCTCATGGCCATGGCTGCCGAGGTATCGATCGAGAGGATGCGCGCGTGAGCGTGCGGCGAGCGCACGAACGCGGCATGGAGCAGGTCCGTGCGTGTGAGATCACCGATGAACGTAGCTCGGCCGGTGAGCAGGCGTGGATCTTCACCGCGCCGAACGCGCGCGCCGATCCAGCGGCCCGCGCCGATCGGCGCACCGAGATCAGTCTGCGTCACGATGCGGCGTGCGACTCTTTGGGTGTGTTGGGGTCCGCGCCCCACTCGGACCAGGAGCCATCGTACAGCACGAGATTGTCATACCCGGCCAGGGTCAAGCCGATGAAGCTCGCGCTCGCCGATACACCCCCGCCGCAATACAGAACGATGCGCTCGGATGACGCATCAGCGCCTGCCGCCGCGGCCATCCGGGAAATCTCTTCTGCGTCGCGCCACCGGCCACCGGCATCCAGCAGACCGGGGCCCGGAAATCGGCGCGCTCCCGGAATGTGGAGGCCGGTTCCGAAGTAGGTGGCATCCATCCGACAATCCAGGAGCCGACCGTTCAGCTCACCCAGATCTCGCAACAGCTCCTCTTTGGTGGTGCGCATCTCCGGTCGTTGACGTGGCGTGAACCTGGCGCGAGGAGCTGTGGTCGTCGCCTGCTCGATCGGTCTTCCCTCGGCAATCCATCGATTAATGCCGCCATCGAGCACGCGCACCTGGTCGTGCCCGTAATAACGGAGCGACCACCACACCCGCGCCGCCATCGTCACTTGATTGTCATCGTAAGCAACGACCAGGGTCTGGTCACCGATGCCGTTGCGCTCCATGGACTCGCGGAAGATCTCCGGCGGGGCGATCTGCCCTTCCACAGGATCGTCAGGATCAGAGAGGTCGTGGTGCCAATCGAGGTGCACCGCGCCCGGAATGTGACCGTTGAGATACTGCTGCCGTCCATCCACGCCGCTGCTCACGCCGGGCAGCGCGAAGCGCGCGTCGACGATGCGTATGTTCGGATCATTGATATGGTCTGCCAGCCACTCTGTGGACACCAGGATCTCGTCGCGCTGCATGAGCTTGTTCTCCCTCAGACCTGCCAATCATAGAAGAATTTCACTCTGATAAAGCACGTCCCGGCCCAGCAATGGCGTTCGCTGAAATGGTCGTCAGACGACGCGCTTCTCGCTCAGGAATACCGCGATCTCACCAAGAACGTCAACCGGCGTCCGTGGACCAGGGTGCTGTAGAGCGATACGGCGCTGCTCGCTGGGAGACTCGTTGAGGCCATACGCCCGGCGCATTCTCCGCACGGTGCGCGTCTCCGCCATTTGATGATGTCGTCGTCCCAGAGCCGAGCGTTCGAAGAGCCTGAGAGCCCGCGCCACACCGGCCCAGGTGACCGAGATCTTCCAGTAGCTCGGACGCTCGATCCGTCTGGCGGCCTGCTGCCTCGCGGAGACCGGTTCCCAAGGCATCCGAACCATTCGTTCTGATACCGCATTTCCCAGAACCACCGGCGACGAACTTACTCTCGGAGTCGATCTTCGGGGTTCCCGATTCTGGCCTGTGACTGCGGTTATCGGAGCGGATTCTGGCCACACCGGGGGCTTGACAACGCCGCTCCTCCGCCGGGCGACGCGTCCGATGTTCTGGGACCGACGGCACATTGGCGTTACAACGCCGCCGTTGCGTGGAACGTGAGGGCCGGCGCGAGGTTTTCATTTACCGGCAATATGCATCGGATGACGACGTGGGCGTTGAGTGGGCCAATGGGCCCTTAGATATAAAGCGATGTGGGCATAGATGTTGAATAAGTCACTCGGTTCTGATCTCGTCTAGGAAGGGGAGCCTCTTTAGGACAGAGAGCCGCTGTTGCGCTCGAGCGTCAGCGCCACGACGGGGATTTCTCCGTCCGATCGCGTTGGCATCTCCGGCAGGTCGGGGGATTCTCGGCGCGATGTATCCCAGGCAGCACGCATGCGCTCTAGTATCCGCGCTCTACGTTTTCCGTCTAACACAGCCGCGGTCGCCAGGCCGCGCGTATTAGCGACCTCGACTGTAGCGACTGGATTGGCGACGAGATTCTTGAACCAGTCCGAAATCCTGGACGAGTTGAGATCGGCGCCAATGACGATCAATTGACCCTCGTCCTCGATATACGAGAGTGGCGTGGTATGTTGCTGCCCGGTCTTTCTGCCAGTCGTCGTGAGCAGTAGCAGCGCGTCCCGCGCGAAGAACCCGCCAACCTTTCCGCCGTTGGCACGGAATTCGGCTATGACTTCAGCGTTGCTCGCGCCTAGCTTGCTCATGTCCTTTCAGCCTCGACGCACACGTATCATCAGCGCTGGACATGTGGACAGATCCCGGGTCAACCGGAGACACCGCTGAGCAGCTCAGTCACTGACAGGCGGTCCGGCTTCGCCATCGGGACTGGCCAGGACAACGATGTATCCGTTTGGATCTTTGAGCCAGACCTCTCGATGATTCGGGCCTCCACGGCCGTCGGGCGGGTTACGGTGCGGCGGCAAAACGATCTCTGCCTGCAGCTCGTTTGCTCGCACCACGGCAGCGTCGAAATCGTCGATCTCGAACCACAGCAGCACGCCGTTGCCATAGGGCATATCGCTGGGATCGCCGACGGCGCCGTGGTCGTGATCCACATCCCAGTGGTGAAGCTGCATGATCAGCGTGCCATTGTCCTCGAGGCGCTCATACTCCGGGCCGCCATGCGCGCTCTGGCAGCCAAGCAATCGTTGATACCAGAGACTTGTGGCCTCGACATCCGCGACGGCGATGAGTGGTTGTGGACGCATGGTACGAGGTCCCGAACTATTCATTCTCCTGCGAGACTACGGGATGTCTTATCGGCAAGCAAGCCAGTACGGGAAGCGCAGCTTCGGATGGCATGGTAACTTGGACAACTGGCTTAAGCACATATCTGGCGTGGTCGTGACCGGTGGCTCCTTCAGTATTGACGTTCAAGAAGTCAGGAAGCTTGTTGCGACGCTGTTACAAAATACGTAGGATGGCGACACTTGTCCGTCCCTCCTTTTGTCTGCAAAAACGAAATTGATTACAGCAGAGCATTCATTGGTAACACTTCGTGTGTGATTGACTGCGATAACGAAGTACCGAATGAGGGCGTCGATCGATAAACGAGTGTGGAACACTCCGCAACCGATGTCGAAACGCATTTTG
Source organism: uncultured Chloroflexia bacterium (assembly GCA_963765765.1). Lineage (GTDB taxonomy): Bacteria > Chloroflexota > UBA6077 > UBA6077 > JACCZL01 > CAVXYC01. Next base: position 609,284 of record CAVXYC010000015.1, read on the forward strand.
TGATTCCGATACGTCCAGTTGAAGATGTTTCGTGTGGAGGTTCAATACGTGTCCCAACCTGACACGGCCAACTCATCGATAAGTGGGGATTCAGTCGAGGGCGACAGACCCACGTCGAAGCAGCTCAGGGCTGGATTAGTGTCAGCACTGGCCTCCGTCTATGGCGATGTACTCCGTCGGCAGGGCAGGACAACAACACAGTTCGTCCGCTGGTCCAAAGTCACGAAAAGAGCACACGAATTTGCGTGGCTCGGCGGCGTGGAATCGCGCGAAACCCTGATGCATGGTAATGGGCCCTTGCAAGTTCGGCCGAATAGCGAGCTTTTTGATGCTGTCCGGAAAATGCATGCCACGGTGAGTCTGAACCCGTACGAGCGCGATTACGGACTGGCTTCGTCACTGTGCGTCGGTTCAGGCCACGTCGCCACGGCCGGTTGCCGGTACCCGGCTTGGACAGGTCGATTCGCAGTTCGATGCCGATGTTGCAGCCACGCTGCGTGAAAGTGGCTTACGGGTGCTGCACCAGTATCCGGCCTGCGGTTTCAACATCGATTTGATTGCCGAACGTTCTGACGATCATGTCCGTGTGGCCGTAGAGTGCGATGGAGAGCGGTATCACGTTGATGAGCATGGCATGCTCAAGATTGAGGACATCGAACGGCAGGCGATTTTGGAGAGGGCTGGCTGGCGGGTCGTGCGGATCCCGTACCGGAAATGGATCGCAAATCCGAGCCTAGAGGTGACGCGCGTCCTTGCAGCAATTGATGAAATCCCGGCCGAAGACGACGAAACAGATGGCGAGGCCGATGCATCGACGGCAACCATCAATTCGGCGCGAGCGCTTAGCGGCGGGGTGGTTCCCGGCACGGCCGGCAAGCGCGAACAGGTAACACACGAGCAAGCTGCGCTCATCGAGGCGTTAAAAGAAGGTTTGTCGGAAGAGGTAGATTTGTTTCTTCGCGTACGGGACTTAGTCGGGTCAAAACGACTTACGCAGAGATTGCGGAGGGCGTTCGAGAGTGCTGCTTCCGATCTCGCCCGGCGTAAGCTGCTCACCATAGAGGATGGAGAATGGTTTCTTCTTCCGGCTGGGAGAGAGGCCACACTGTCCGTCGACCCGCTCCCGCTAGGTCGGCCCGACGTCGCTCGGGACGACAGCGATGGGCTCGGTTATCGTTGACGATGAAGTTCGCGCTCTCCCGGTCGCTTATCCTCTAGGTATTCTCACGTACACGGAGCATGCGGATGTGCCGAAGTATCAAGACGCTCGCCAATTTTGAGCCACCGGCAACGGATGAAGAGATCTATGCATCAGCTTGCAGTTCGTTCGCAAGCTGAGCGGTACGGCAAAGCCATCGCGGGCGAATGAGGCGGCGTTCAACCTGGCGGTTGAGCAGGTCACCGCCGCCGCTCATCTCCTCATTGGGTCACTGCAGTCGGCGGCGCCACCGAAGAATCGAGATGAGGAAGCGCGCAAGGCTCGGGAGCGCGCGGCGCTGCGCTACGCCTGACCCGGCTTTCCAGTTGAGCGAATGTCGCCAGGATTCGATCGATGGGGATGTCGATTTCATTGTGACCCGTTCGTTCTTTCTCATGAGTGGCCTGCTTGAGACCGTTCACGCTGCGTGAACGGTCTCGAGTCCAGCGCAGGTCAGGTGTAACGTTGGCTGGTGTACTGGCCGCAGCCGAAGACCTGAATCGAGAGAGAAGGGGAGTCTTAGATGACCGGAGTACGATTACTCGTGGGCACCCGCAAGGGTGCGTTCATTCTGACATCTGACGGTAAGCGCGAGACTTGGGACGTGAGCGGTCCCCATTTCGCGGGCTGGGAGATGTATCACGTCAAGGGCTCGCCGGTTGATCCCAACCGCCTCTATGCGTCGCAGACGAGCGGCTGGTTTGGACAGATGATCCAACGCTCCAACGACGCGGGGAAGACGTGGGAAGCGGTGGGCAATGAGTTTGTCTATGACGGCAACGTCGGTGAGCACCTCTGGTACGACGGCACGCCCAAGCCGTGGGAATTCAAGCGCATCTGGCACCTGGAGCCTTCGCTGACTGATCCGGACACCGTCTATGCTGGCGCGGAGGACGCGGCGCTATTCAAGACCACCGACGGTGGCAAGACCTGGGCGGAGCTCACGGCGCTCCGTACGCACGAATCTGGGCCGGGCTGGATGCCCGGCGCAGGCGGTATGGGACTCCACACCATCATCCAGGACCCGACCAATCACAATAGGCTGTTCATCGCCATCTCCGCGGCGGGCGTCTTCCGATCGGATGATGCCGGCGCAACCTGGAAGCCAACGAACAAGGGCCTTCATTCTGAGTTCATGCCGGCGCCGGAGGCAGAGGTCGGCCACTGCGTGCATCGGATTGCGCTTCACCCATCGAAGCCTGATGTGCTCTACATGCAGAAGCACTGGGATGTCATGCGCAGCGACAATGCCGGCGACTCCTGGACCGAAGTGAGCGGCAATCTGCCGTCGGATTTCGGATTCCCCATCGACGTTCACGCGCACGAGCCAGAAACCATCTACGTGGTTCCAATCAAGAGCGACTCAGAGCATTTCCCACCGGACGGCAAGCTCCGTGTATATCGCAGCCGAAGCGGGGGCAATGACTGGGAAGAGCTCACCAGGGGTTTGCCGCAGAGTGATTGCTACGTAAATATCCTGCGTGAAGCGATGTCGGTGGATACCCTGGACTCCTGTGGAATCTACTTTGGCACGACCGGCGGTCAGGTGTACGCCTCCTCCGATGCTGGAGACACCTGGAAGGCGATCGTGCACGATCTTCCATCCGTGTACTCGGTGGAAGTCCAGACACTGCCATGATTCGCATACGGCTCCCGCAGCATCTCCGCACCATTGCTCAGGTTGACGGTGAGGTGGAGGTGGACGTGACCGAGCCCGTGACGCAACGGACGGTCATCGATGCGCTCGAGGCGGCGTATCCAGCGCTGCGGGGAACGATTCGAGATCACACCACCAAGAAACGGCGAGACTTCCTGCGCTTTTACGCGTGCGAGGAAGATCTGTCGAATGAGCCGATCGATGCGCCGCTGCCAGAGGCGGTGGTCAGCGGAGCCGAGCCATACCTCGTGATAGGAGCAATCGCCGGCGGCTGAGCGAAGAACGGCCTTGACGCGACAGTAGAACAATGGTCCCTTGCGATTGTCGTGAGGGACCATTTCTTTTTTAGCGAACGGCCCTGCTTCATATGCCTTGAATGTTATATACGCAGTAGGGTATATTAGGTCCATGTCAGCAGAAGTGTTCGGCGCGCTCGCGGACCCGACACGGCGACGAATCTTGCAGGAGCTCGGCCAGAAGGAGCGCAGTGTCGGCGAACTGGTGGGATCGTTGGATGTGAGCCAGCCCGCGATCTCCAAGCATCTACGGGTACTGCGTGAATCAGGGGTTGTGGTCTCGCGCACGGCGGCGCAGCAGAGGCTCTACCGTGTTGAGCCTCAGGCCCTCGCCGCAATTGATGAGTGGCTGCAACCTTTCCGGGCACTCTGGACAACGCACCTTGATCGGCTCGAGCGTTATCTCGACGCCGAGGAGCATCGGAGTCTCAATGAATAAGAAATTGGATCTGGGCGACCTTTCAGAGGTCGCCTGTCTCACATCCGATAAGACCTGGACATTGGTATTTGTGCGAAATCTTCGGCATTCCCCAAAGCGTGTCTGGGAAGCGCTCACGGATCCTGCTCAGATGCGGGAATGGTCGCCTTTTACCGCCGAGCGCAATCTGGGCAGTGTCGGGCCGGCGATCGTGAGCATGGTTGATGGCGATTCCGAGGAGCCTTCTGATTCGCTTGTGACAGTAGCTGATGAGCCGCGATTGCTCGAATATTCCTGGGGTACAGGGGTGATCCGATGGGAGCTCGAGCCGGATGGCCAGGGCACGCGATTGACGCTTCGGCACACTATTGACGACCCGAGTTTTCTCTCCAAGGTGGCCGCCGGTTGGCATATCTGCCTGGTTGTTGCGGAGTACCTTATGGACGGGACGCCCGTGGGGCCCATCGTTGGAGAGCGGGCGCGTGAGTTCGGCTGGGATGAGCTGAACGATAGGTACGCAGAGCGTCTGGGGATGCCCACTGCCCTTACTAAGAAGCGCGCTTCTCCTTAGTAAAGGCCCCTTGATGTTCGGAGTGCGGAACTTGAACCGTCTCCTGAACGATGTCGAGAGACAGCCGAATAAATTCCGCGCTACCAATAAGCCTGGATCATGCCGCCCGGAGTTGCTCCGATTAATCATCATTGCTACACTTTAGCAAATGCTTAACCAAACAGCCTCATTAGATCTTGTCTTTCACGCCTTGTCGGACCCTGCCCGGCGGCTGATGGTTGATCGGCTGACTCGCGGGCCGGCGTCCGTTAGTGAGCTGGCCCAGCCACTCGACATGACTCTCTCCGCGGTGGTCCAGCATCTCGCTGTCCTAGAGGGCAGTGGCCTCGTGCGATCGGAAAAGGTTGGTCGCGTTCGCACTTGCCGAATGGAGCCCGTGGGACTCAGGATGGCCGAGAGCTGGATTACCGAGCGACGTGCGGTCTGGGAGTCCCGCTTTGACCGGCTCGCTGAGCTGTTAGCAAATGGGAGCGACGATGCGGGAGACCAAACGCCGACATGACCGAACCGGATGAGATCCATTCCACGTTTGTCATTGAACGGACGTTAAACGTCCCATCGTCGCGGGTCTCAATTACTTCGCCAAACCTGAGCTGAAGCCGCGCTGGTTCAGGGGGCCGGAGCCTCGGGTACCGCGCAGTTCGAATCGGATTCCCGAATCGGTGGTAGTGAGATCAATCGACGGGGCCGGGGATTCGAAGAACATCTCGCCGCTCTCCGAGCGTGCTGGCCTGAAGATCCGGTGGAGTGTGATGGGCCGTATTACCCTGTCCCGCGGGCAAAGATTGGCCCCAAGCCGATGCGAGGCTCAATTCCCGTGCTGATCGGCGCAGTGACGCCGTTGGCGGCTGAGCGGGCGGCGCGACTGGCGGATGGCTTCATCGCAGCCTTTCGCGATTGGGAGGGCCTCACCGATCACATTCGCTGGTATCGCGATGCCGGAGGCAATGGCGCCGTAATAGTCCGCGCTGGACCTCTGCCGTCTGAGGACGATCCCTCAGGCCTGGCCCATCCCTGGAGCCCCGAGTCCATGCCCGACAGCCTGCAACGGGCGCGTTCGCTTGGTGTGGACGAGGTGATCTGGGATCTCAACATCGTGTTCATGCCACGCCGAGGAGCAAGTAAACGAATTTCGCTCATTGGCGAAGAAACTCGATCTTTAACCTGTCGATTTCCGGTCATGTCAGTCGTCTTAGAGATAACAGCCGCTGTTTCACTCACAAAGCACATAGGAGATGACCATGAAATACGCACTCTGGACGCTACAAGCTCTTCTGGCCGCGCTCTTCCTCTTCGGTGGAGTTGTGAAACTTAGCCATGCCAATTGAGGAGCTGACTGCCGCGATGCCGTTTCCAGCTCTGTTCATTCAATTCATCAGCGTGTGCGAGATTCTTGGAGCCGTCGGGCTCATCCTTCCTGGCCTCCTGCGCATTCAGCCAGTTCTGACTCCCATCGCAGCTGCTGGCCTAACCATCATCATGATCGGCGCAACGGTTCTCACGGTTACGATGATGGGCGTTCCATCGGCAATCACGCCCTTCGTGGTGGGCCTGGTGTCTGCGTTCATCGCATACGGTCGGTTTTCTCTGGCTCCGCAGTCGAATGAGCCGCGTCGATTGGTTCTTCAGACTGCTCGCTAATTTCACGCTCCGCTTACTGATCTCTGGGCAATAGCGCCTGCCGCATGCGGCAGGCGCTATTGCTATTCTGGCTGTGAATAGTCGCGGAGATACCCTAGCCCGAGCCCTCCCCGCTGCTGTGGCAGGTACGGAGCCGGGTTCTCTTTTTCTAAACACGCTCCTTCCCTGCCGCAGCGGGGAGGGCCGGGTGGGGTCCTCTCGAGCACGCGTCATTGTTCGACTTTGTCAAAAGTAAAGAAAATTATCCGGATGTCTCTTCCACTCCTGTCGATTCATGTACCTCATGTTCGTCGTACTCTATGAACGGGATTTACGGGTCGACCAAACGAAATCTCGAAAAGCACGACAAAACTGTTGAAGGAGCAAGTCCATGCGAGTCCTGGTGATTGTCAAGGCAAATGAAGAGTCCGAGAACGGGGTCATGCCCAGCGAGCAGATGCTCACTGAGATGGGTAACTACAACGAGCAGCTCGTGAACGCGGGAATCATGATCGCAGGCGAGGGTCTCCATCCAAGCTCGAAGGGCAAGCGCGTAGCTTTCGGAGGCCAGGGCGCGACTCCCAGGGTTATCGACGGACCATTCGCTGAGACCAAAGAGCTCATCGCTGGCTACTGGATCTGGAAAGTGAATTCCATGGATGAAGCGATTGACTGGATCAAGCGCAGTCCATTCCAGGACACGGAGATCGAGCTTCGTCCGATTTTTGAGATGGAAGACTTTGGCGAGGCAATGACTCCTGAGCTGCAACAGCAGGAGGATCGGCTTCGAGCCCAAATGGAGGGGCAGCAACAGTCCTAAAAGCCGTGCCAGAACAGTCATACTGGCCCTGGCCGCTCATCGCGGTCGGGGCCAGTTTTTAAGTCGATCGCCAACGAGTCAATTGATGATTAGAAAGGCAGCCGGGCCGGAATTCGTGACTCGTGGACAGACCCGTGGTACGGTGCGCGAACGCTGAGCTTTACGAGCGGGGGCAGTAAATTGGAGACTGTTGTTATCGTCGTCGTCTTAGCAGTGGTTGGATTTCTTGGGTTCGTGGCAACGAGGCCGGGGAGTTTCAAGGTTCAACGATCCACGAGCGTCAACGCTCCAGCCGAAGCAATTTTCCCTCTGATCAATGATTTTCATCGCTGGGCGGAATGGTCTCCATTTGAGAAGTTTGATCCAGACATGCGCAAGTCGTTCGGCGGTGCTCAGCAGGGTAACGGGGCGACGTACGCGTGGGAGGGGAACAACAAGGCCGGCAAGGGGCGCATGGAGATCATCGGGTCAACTCCACCGTCCAACGTAAGATTCAGCTCGATTTCGAAAAACCGTTCCCGTCGAGTAACGTGACGGACTTCATCCTGTGGCCTAGCGGCGATCAGACGAATGTCACCTGGGCGATGAGCGGGCCCAGCTCGTTCATTGTCAAATTCATGGGAATCTTCATGAGCATGGATCGAATGATCGGTAAGGATTTCGAGGAAGGACTGTTCAATCTGAAACGCGTTGCTGAAGCCTGAGGCGCGTGACAGCGAGTAGACCTGTTCGCTGTCGATTTCGCCTGGTGCGTTCGTCATATCAGTGAGAGCGGCGATGCCCGAGTCGGTCGCCGGTCCCGCGACAATCAACAGGTGGGAGAAGAACAACGATGAGATTCATGATGTTAATGATCCCAAAGGGATACGAGTCTGCCGAACCTGGAGCCATGCCTGACGTGGACGCCGTGTCCGCCATGATGGCGTACAACGAGTCACTCCAGAACGCTGGAATATTGATCTCCGCGGAAGGCTTGCACCCGCCGTCGATGGGCGCTCGCGTCACCTTTCCCGGCGGCGTTCCAACCGTGACAGATGGCCCATTCGCCGAGGCAAAGGAAGTGCTCGGTGGCTTCTGGATCATTCAAGTGAGCTCTCGAGAGGAAGCTATCGAATGGGCCAAGAAGTGTCCCGGCGGCGAAAACGAGATCATCGAGATTCGTCAGGTGCAGGAGATGGACGACTTCCCTCAGGACGTGCAAGATGTCGCCGCGAAGTTTTCGGAGATGCAAACACGGCCGAGTCAGGGGTAGGGGATGTCCGCAAAGATAGTAACGGGCAATCCGGAAATCGATGCGTACTTCGCTAAGGTTCCGAATGATCAGCGTGCGGCGCTGCTTGCTCTTCGTGATTCCATTCGAGATCGCGGCCCCGGAAGCTGTCGAGGTCATCAGTTATGGCCTGCCTACGTTCAAGCTGCATGGCTCTCTGGTAGCGCTGGGATCGGCCAAGAAGCATTGTGCTTTCTATCACATGAGCTCGAGTCTCCTGGATCGTATTGGTGCTGAGCTCGATGGGTTCAGCACATCCAAGGGCACCATACGGTTCAGTCCTGACAAGCCTCTCCCAGATGGTCTGGTCCACAAGATCGTCCACATGAGAATTGAGGAAAACCTCGAGATTCTTCGAGAGCGCGACAAGCGCAAGGCGGAGAAGAGGGTCGCGACCGCGCCCTAGCCCACCGCGAAACGTGACGCTTCACCGTTGGCAGAGTCGCCCTGCCGCCCGGTGACTCGGGTATACTTACGCTGCTGAGGAGCGCTGCGTCCGGGGATACGCCCTGGTCAGGCTCAGTGAAATGAACGGCGCTCGCATCTTCGTTGGTGCGGGCGCTTTTGTATGTCCAGAGCGCGCGCTCAAGAAAGGGAGCTCAGCTCATGAACGTATCCGATTCGTATCACGTCGCCGATCTCGGCCTGGCTGAATGGGGCCGGCGGGAGATCGCCATCGCGGAATCAGAAATGCCCGCGCTCATGGCAATTCGCGATGAGTACGCCGAATCTCAGCCGCTTAAAGGCGCGCGTATCGCCGGATCGCTACATATGACGATCCAGACAGCCGTACTCATCGAGACGCTCAACGCGTTGGGCGCTGAGGTGCGCTGGGCCTCGTGCAACGTGTTCTCAACTCAGGACCACGCCGCGGCGGCAATTGCCGCGGGTGGCACGCCCGTATTCGCCTACAAGGGCGAGAACCTGGATGAGTACTGGGAGTTCACCCACAGAATCTTCGAATTCGGTGACCGCGGCCCAACGATGATCCTGGACGATGGCGGAGACGCCACTCTCCTGGTTCATCTGGGGCTCCGCGCGGCTGAGAACCCTTCGCTGCTGGACAACCCAGAGAGCGAAGAGGAGCGCGCCCTCTTCAAAGCGATCAAGAAGCGCGACGCGGCATGGTATCAGCGGGCAGCCAAAGACATCATCGGTGTCTCTGAAGAGACGACCACGGGCGTTCATCGCCTCTACCAGATGGCTGACGACGATCGGCTACTCTTCCCCGGAATCAATGTGAACGACTCGATCACCAAGTCGAAGTTCGACAATATTTACGGCTGTCGCGAGTCGCTGGTGGACGGCATCAAGCGAGCGACGGACGTGATGGTGGCCGGCAAGATTGCTGTGGTGGCGGGTTACGGTCAGGTAGGCAAAGGCTCGGCTCAGGCTTTGCGAGGTCTCCAGGCTCAGGTTTGGGTGACGGAGATCGACCCGATCTGTGCACTCCAGGCAGCTATGGAAGGCTACCGAGTGGTCACAATGGACTACGCGGCGGACAAGGCTGACATCTTCGTGTCTGCCACCGGTAATCGAAACGTGATCACCCACGACCATCTGCGGGCGATGAAATCCAACGCCATCGTCTGTAACATCGGCCACTTCGACAATGAGATCGATGTCGCCAGTCTGCGCGAGTATCAGTGGGAGAATATCAAGCCCGAGGTGGACCACATCATCTTCCCCGATGGCAAGAGAATCATCCTGCTTGCTGAGGGGCGGCTCGTCAACCTGGGCTGCGGCACCGGCCATCCGAGCTACGTGATGAGCTCATCGTTTGCTAACCAGACGCTGGCGCAGATCGAGCTCTACACCAACACGGAAGCGTATCCCGTGGGCGTCTACCGACTGCCCAAGGCGCTTGGACGAAAAGGTCGCGCGCCTGCAGCTCAGCAAGCTGGATGCTCAGCTCACCGAGCTCACCGATGAGCAGGCGGTCTACATCGGGATCGACAAGCAGGGGCCATATAAGAGCGAGCACTACACGTACTAGCTCGGCTAACTTCACAGGCTTCCTTAGCGGGGGAAGCCTGTGAAGACCCCACCCCAGCCCTCCCCGCTGCGGCAGGGAGGGAGCGTGTTTAAAAACGCTCCCTCCCTGCCGCAGCGGGGAGGGCTGGGGTGGGGTTCCGCTCAGGGGCTCCTCGCAACAAATCGCCCAACAAAAACGGCCGCCCCTGTCATAAGGAGCGGCCGTTCTAGTCCAGCTTGAGAAACGCTTGGTTTAGTGCGTTCCGTTGCCGTTGCCGTTGGTGACCCATCGGCCTACGCACACGCCGCAGCCGGTACCGGCCGGGGAGCGGTAGCCTGGCTGATAGGTCATGACTTCCATTTTCGTGTCGCCCATCGCGCCCGCGGCGGCTACCCAGTTCAGAATCTCCGTTGTGGCTGACTGCAGCTTGTAGCGCGGGAGTGTGCTGAGAATGTCGCCGTTGGCTTCGGTGAGACCCTTGATAGCGAGCCGATCGATCTCTTCGTCAACGGTGAAGTGGCTCAGACCGCCGGACGTGATCACGGCCACGCGCACATCCTTGTCCCAGTTCAGAATCGCCTCATGGACCTGGCGACCTAGCGCATACGCACGGCGGGGGCTGATCCAATTAGGCGGGTAGCAGGTGTTGATCGTGATCGGCACCATCGGAGGTCGCTTGCCCTTGAACCAGCGGCACACCGGAAACGAGAAGGCATGCGGCATGCCTTGACGTCGCGGCTTCACGTTTCGCTGTGAATCCAGGTACCACGTCGCTGGGCCGATTGTCCCGCCGTACTCTTCTTTCATATAGCGCTGTTGCGCCACGTCAAAGTCATGCTCCTGGAGCTCTTCGATAATGTGCAGACCGAGATCCTGCTCAATTGGGTAGACGATCTCTTCGGTGCCATACACTGACGCGGCGATTGACACGGCCGCGGTCATGCCGGGCCGGTTGTTGATGCGCGGATAGTGAGTAAGTGTCTCGCCCCAATAAACGCTGATCATCGGATAGTTGTCGTCGAAGAAGAACTCGCCCTGATCATCCCCAATGGCGACGACGACGTCTGGATCACACTCCGCGAAGGCTTCGCCCAAACGATCGAGCCCGTCTTGAATCGCGGCGTACTTGCGCACGAAGATCGATTCGTCAATGTGCTCCTCGGCGATCTTGGGATCTGCCGTGGCAAGGAGCTCGTCATAGGGCACACGCTTGCCATCTCGCGGTCGGACGAGCTCACGATTCCGCGTGTCATCGTCCGCTCGCTTGGCCCAGTCCTCGCCGGGAAGACTCATGAGCGGTGTGTGTGATGAAGCAAAGCCACCAACGATAGTTGCCATATGCGACGACCTCCATATAGGTCCCAGCGGACTTTCCAGCTGGGAGAGCGCGTTCAACCTGGACAGATATCAATCACTCGGTATATGGCACAAGTGTAATCCCGCGTGCCATTACCGCGCATCTTGAAATCTACCGCTTGCTTGACCTGTCGTCAATTGCAGTTGTTGTTGCCTAACGTACCGATGCGGGATTTGGCCTGCGACTATCGAATTGTGTCATCAAGGTTACGGCTGACTCTGCATATAGCTGGGCAGATTGGGTAGCCCCTCAAGGCCATGCGGTCCTGGCGACTGCAGCGTCAGCCGGCAGTTCGTGACTCGTAGTCCGGTGTGGGTACCGGTACGAAATCCTCGATCTCGTAGTGATAGCCCTGCTCCGTGAGGAAGAGCTGGCGGTGGTCGGAGTATGTCTGGTCGATGGTGTCGTGGCTGACGATGCCGTAGAAGAAGGCTTGTCCGCCATCGGCTTTGGGACGGAGTACTCGACCGAGACGCTGGGCCTCTTCCTGACGTGAGCCGAATGTTCCGGAGAGCTCAATCGCCACATTGGCCTCGGGGAGGTCGATGGCGAAGTTCGCGACCTTAGATACGACGAGGTGAGTGATTGCGCCGGTTCGGAAGCTTTCGTAGAGCTTCTCACGCTCTCGGTTGGGCGTCTTCCCCGTGATGAGCGGCGCACGGAGAAACTCGGCAATCTCGTCTAGCTGATCCAGGTATTGAGCGATCACAAGGACGCGATCGTTTTCATGCCGCTCCAGGAGCGCGCCCAGCGCCAGCATCTTTGTCGGGTTCGTGGCGGCGATTCGATATTTGTCTCGCCGTTCCGCGCCGGCGTATTCCAGCTTAAGCTCGCGCGGCATCGGCACGCGAATCTCGGTGCATAGAGCGGGGGCAATCCAGCCCTGGTCTTCCAGCTCTTTCCACGGGGCATCGAATTTCTTGGGGCCAATGAGCGAGAAGACGTCTTCCTCGTTTCCGTCCTCGCGCACGAGTGTCGCGGTCAGTCCTAGACGTCGACGTGATTGAATCTCGGCCGTCGCGCGGAAAACGGGGGCGGGCAGCAAATGGACCTCGTCATAAATAATCAGGCCCCAGTCCTCGCGCTGGAACACCTCGAGGTGCGGAAACTCATCTCGGACGCCCTTTTTGCGCGTCGTCATCACCTGGTAGGTGGCCAGGGTGATTGGCCTGATCTCCTTACGCTCGCCTGAGTATTCGCCAATCGAGTCAGCAGGAATCTCAGTCTTTTCCAGCATCTCCCGCTTCCACTGATGCACAGCGGAGATGCCGGTACAGAGTATGAGTGTGTGTGTGGACGCGCGCTCCATCACACCCAAACCGATCACCGTCTTCCCCGAGCCACACGGGAGTACGAGTACGCCGCTACCGCCGCTCGGTGCACCGTTGGCCCAAAATGCGTCTATCGCCTGGATCTGGTACTCGCGAAGGTGTATTCCGCCGATGGCCCCTTCCGACCGAAGCTCGATCGGAAACTTTGCGCCCTCCGTGTATCCGGCGAGGTCTTCCACCGGCATGCCGGCCTTGAGCAAGGCCTGTTTGAGCTTGCCTCTATCACCGGGCTCCACCAAAGCGCGCCGCTGCTCCGAGCGAGCGCCGAGCAGTGGGGCCAGCCGCGCGTTTCGGCTAAGCTGCTCCAGGAGATCCGGATCATCGACTTCGAGGGTGAGCGAGCCGGCCTGCCGGAAAAGTCGAATACGACCGTAGCGAGACATCAAGTCTCGGATATCGGTGACGACGTTCCCCGGCAGGTCGAACTTGGCGTACTCCTCCAGAGTTTCGAGCACGAATTCCAGCGTGATGCCGGCAGAGCATGCGTTCCAGAGCGAAAGGGCCGATATCGCGTAGGTGTGGATGTGCTCGGGGCTCTTGCGTAGCTCGGCAAACGCCGCCAGTCGATCGCGACAGTCCGCGAAAAACGGATTGTCCACCTCGAGCAACAGGCTTCGATCTGCCTGAACAATCAGTGGCCGATCCGGTCGATAGACGCTCATATGTAGTACTTCTTCGATTCGGCCGTCGTGAGTAGACGGACGGACAGGATCGATGAGACCGGCATCTCTACCATTTCGCCCGAATTCGCTTCGTATCCAGCCAAGGTTGCATGGCGCATGTTTGCGGGCTCCATCACGTATTCCAGCGGTGCCATACTCGGGACTGTTCCATTGGACCCGTGCGAGCCGGAGGTCGTTGATTGCTCCCCGGAGCAATGTCTTGATCTCATCCTGCGTTTGTGTGGCGCGTATGGGCGTGGGCTTTGAATTCGATTTTGCCTTTACGGTCGCCTGAACTGGAAGGTAGCCATTTTTCCGGAGTGATGCGATCGTGGTCACGTCATCCGTTCCCCGGATCACAGCGACAGTCGGTGCAATCACCTGGATGTCGAGTCGATCCAGCTTCGCATTTCGAACGATCTCATCGAGCACTTCGGGATCGTCCACTTCCAGATAGGCAGTCGCGCTCCCCACGCGCACTTGACCGTAACGCTGAGACTGATCGCGGATAACACGCTCAATGGTAGCCGGCATGGGTGTCCGTGAGTGCCGCTCGAAGAGCCCGGCGATCTCATCTGGAGTCATGCCGTGATTCAACGCGGCACTGATGGAGTCCGCTGATACGCGGAAGATTGATGCCCCCTGGTTCTCGATTAATTCGGCCACACTCCAGAGATCCAGGATGGAGTCAGGATGCGCATTGGGCGGGGCGACGATTGTCCGATCGGGCTGCACGATCCAGCTCATGTCCCAATCGGGCAACTTGAGATCAGGTGTCACGCCCTCGGCAAGGATAACGTCGAGTCCCGCGGATTGAATGAGAAACGACTCACGTTTCTCGGCGTCGCGACCCTCACCTAACACTGTGGCATATAGGGCTGCCCACTCGCCGGATATGTGTTCATTGGAGCTCTTGACCTTGGCGTTGAAGAGCAAGGGCCAGAAGAAGCTCAATAAGCTTTCAAAAGATTCCCGATCAATCCAGACGTCAAGCGGCAAGCTCGGCAGAAGGCTCAGCACTCGCCGATGTGTATCCCTTGGCAAATATTGGTCGCTGGAGTAGCTATTTATAGGTTCTTCTGACCAGCCCTGGATCAAGCTGCGGATCAGATCGTCTGGCCGTGCTTCACTCAGGTCCGCCGCGATGTAGCCACCTTCCCGATCTCCTGATGGGATCACGACCGAAACGTCCATGGCGAGCTTCCAGAGCGTTGATCCGTAGTCCTTCGTAGGCCCGCTGATCAGCTTGCTCAATGTCTGGAGCGAGCGTGCGTATGGCTCGCCGTCCTGGCGCCACTCGGCACGTCCCAACGAGATGAAGGCTCTCAGGTGCGAAAGGTCGCGCAAGAGCGTCGTCATGTTGGGCAAGCGCGTCTCGGTCGGGTTGGCGGAAACGAGCTGCGGCGGCACAAGTGGTGCCGTGTCAAAGATGCTGGTCCCGGCATAGGCAGTGGCCACGTCTGATGGGATTGCGAAGTAGCTGGCGTAGCCCCAACTATTGCCATACGCCGAAAACACCGGCAACGAGGGCACGTTCCAGCAGATCGATAAACGGTGATGCTTTAGCCGCGTTAGTTGCGCCCCAGCCGGTTAGTGCCCGTGACACATAGGACATTGCCGCGTAGTAGCCTTCACCCAGCTTGACCGCCAGTGCGTTGTGGTCTGCCATGCCGCCACGGTCGCTGATCCACTCAAACAGCTCCTTGGATTCGTCTGGCAACGAGGCGATCAGAAAGACCAGAAATCTATGATCGGTGAGACAGCGAGTGATGACCTCGATGCGCTTGGCTTTGGTGGTGGGGATAGGCGCAATCGAGAGTTTTTGACACATGGCGTGCAGCATTTCGGACGATATGCCATTAAGGGCGGAGTTCAGGTCGATCCCGTGTGAGATCGGTTGGGCGCTAGCCACAGCCGCGTACGTGGCGATCCAGCCGGATTCGGGCTCCGCCACATAGTCCACGAGCCCGAACATCCGAAGATCGTTGAGCACCTGGAGTAGTGAGGGCCTCGGAATTCGACCGTTCAGCTCGTTAGTGAAATGGTCCCAGGTCGCCTGGAGCTTCTCTTGCTGAGCGAGCCAGCGGACGATGAGCAGCTGGGCCTGATTTAGCTCGGTAAGAATGGCGTTGAGGTGCTTGGGCTGCACCACGATCGTTGCCATTCGCTCGGGATCAGTTGTTCCCCCCGGAATCTCATGACGACTGAGAAACTCGTTGAGCTCGCCGGCATTAAGTCGCTTTATGAGCTGCGCAAGCTGCAAGGGCACATCCGTGTGAATATGAGCTTCGCCAACTGTACGCGTTACCGCGAGACCGACTCAACACTTGCTGTCCCGTGGCACGCAGCAGTGGCAACGGTACGCAATATTCAATGCCGCATGTCTCGCGTTATCACTTGCGGCCGAATTAGGAGCAGATTGATCAAACGACAACAAGGAGCAAGGTAATTACGCCCGTGGGTGCTTATCTCAACTGTGTCAGATGCCAGCGCCCATCATTATCCAAGCTGGCGTGCTGCTCATCTTCTAGCTTCCAGAGATGCGCTTGCACATTTCCTGCCGCCGCTTTCTGTAGTCGCGGATCCAACAACGGGTAGATGGTCTCAACCAGCTCCTGGATAGATCTTGCGCCAGCGCGTAAGCCATCGACGATTTCTCGTTCGCGCCCGAGCCGATGATCCAGATACTGCTGAAGAAGCTCTCGTCCATGAGAAGCTGCCGGGCCATGCCCCGGGAGAATCGTCTCCATTGGCTCATTGAGCAGTCTTTGAAGTGACTCGAGATAGAGACCAAGATCGCCGCGCTCTCGACCGACTACCACTGTGCCCTCGCCGGCGACCACGTCGCCGGCAAAGAGCAGACGCTCATCTTCGACTAAGAACGACAGACTGTCGCGGGTGTGTCCGGGCGTGTCCAACGCACGTAGCCCACGTTGGGCCACTTCCAGCACCTCTCCATCGCGCAGCACGTTGGTGACGCCAGGCAGTAGCTCATGGCCATAAATCGGTGCCCCCGTCTCGCGGGCCAGAGGATACGCGGCAGGCAAATGATCACTGTGGCCGTGCGTCACGACGATTGCGCTTACGCTACGTGAGCCGACTTGCGTGAGTATGGAATCGAGATGCTCTGGCATGTTGGGGCCAGGGTCAAGCACGACCACCGTGTCAATGCCGAACACATACGTGTTCGTGCCTCGCCCCGTCATGACTGATGGGTTGGGCGCTAGAACCAGCTCAATTCCCGGGCCTACCAACACGCGATGATCTCTGGATCGGCGTTCCCCGATCGACCGCTCGCAACGATGGGATCGACACATCGAATCACTTTGGAGTGAGCGAATTCGAGCACGTCGCTGACCGACTCGTATGGCAGGAGGAGACTGATGTTCATGCGTGTCGGGAATACCAGCAAGAGCTCTTTCGCCTCACCCCGGGCGAGCGCCTCACGCGGTGAGATCCAGAGACCATCAGTTGTCTCGATGTTGCAGTGGCTTGCATCTTGCCCGGCGGGCATCGACGTGATGAAAAATCGCGTGTCGTAGCGCTTGGGCGCCTGGACTGGCGTAC
Source organism: uncultured Chloroflexia bacterium (assembly GCA_963765765.1). GTDB lineage: Bacteria > Chloroflexota > UBA6077 > UBA6077 > JACCZL01 > CAVXYC01. The sequence continues at coordinate 626,026 of CAVXYC010000015.1, forward strand.
GCCAATGCGAAAAGTAGATGAGGCGCTCAAGACACAGTCCGACGCCCATTGACTGTACCGCGCTCGCAAAATCGGCACCGTCTGCAAGTGATCTCAGACGTGCGCTTGCGATCTCATCCTGACCTGGCAACCGAGCGCCGTCATGGACAAGGACGCCGGCTTCCTCGAGGAGCTCCCGGGCCGCGGCCAACCAGAAACTGAAGCACTCAGTAGGTGAGTCAGGCGAAAGGTCGCCTCGCTCGTGTAACACGTCGAAGGCGTCCGCGGGCGTGAACGATCTGCTGAGCCCTATTGAGGCCTCGGCAGTATCGCTCGGAATTGTTGTCCCGCCGGGAAAGACGTAGGCAAGATTGGCGAAGCCGCTCTGCTCGTGGCGTCTAACAAGAAACATCTCCAGCCCCGTTGGGCCGTCGCGAACCAGGATGACCGTGGATGATGGGCGAGCAAAGGCCGGCTTCAGTCACCGTCTCGCCCATCACCACAAGCTACTCCCGTCGCGCTGATGCACGAGTTAGGGATACTGGCTTGCAGTGGCTTTGAGCCCTGCCTCGGCGCTGCTCCGTTCTTCATCCGCCAGCGACTCCAAAAGCCGCGTCACCGCGATGGCCGCGGTGGTCGCATCGCCGGTGGCGTTGGTAATTTGACGAACGAATTGATGTCGAACGTCCCCAGCGCAGAAGATACCCGGCTGGGAAGTCTCCATCTTATCGTCGGTGATGATGAAGCCCATCTCATCTTTCTCGATCGGGTCACGAAAGATATTGCTGGTGGGATCAAATCCTACATAAATGAAGATTCCGCCGACCTCGACCTCTTTCTCTGTCCCGTCCACGACGTTCTTCGTTTTGAGCTTTTGAACCTTGCCTTCGCCAATGATCTCTTCGATGATCGTGTTCCAGACAACTTCGATCTTCTCGTTGGCAAAAAGACGCTCCTGCAGGACGCTCTCAGCGCGTAATTTATCGCGACGGTGGAACAGCAGGACCTTGCTTGCATAGCGTGTCAGAAACGTCGCTTCCTCAACGGCGGCGTCGCCACCGCCCACGACCGCAAGGACCTGTCCACGGAAGAACGCGCCGTCACAGATGGCACAATACGACACGCCTCTTCCACCGAGCTCCGCCTCGCCCGGGCACGCCAAGTTTTCGAGGCGTTCCGCCACTGCAAACGATGACGGCTTTAGCCCGATACTCGTCACCTTCGTCTGTTTTGACGACTTTCTCTTTACCGTCGGTGTAGATCTCCGTGACGGTGCCGTATTCAATTGTGGCCCCGAATTCAAGCGCCTGCTCCTCGAAGACCTGTGCCATCTCGTGCCCGGTGATGCTCTTGAAGCCGGGATAGTCCTCGATGAGCTCGGTGTTCAACAGCTCGCCGCCAGGGCCCATCTTCTCCACGATGATCGTGCTGAGGTTGCCTCGGCCCGTGTAGAGCGCCGCCGTTAGGCCAGCCGGGCCCGCGCCAACGATCACCACGTCACTCGTTTTTTCCATATTTAATCCTCGTCAAGCGCTGCTCGCTGGATGTCTGAGCATCGCCCAACTACTCCCGTTTGAACAAACGCCCCCAGGGTGACTCGTATTCCGCTTGGAAATCAACGGGACGAGCAACCGGGCGTTCGTCTAAGTATAGGCACGCCTTCGAGAGCCGAACCATCGCTCATTCGGCAGGTTGCCCCCGATCCTTGAGCCGCGCCTCGCCACGTTCGACGGGTTCGCTGGCAATCTGACTCGCTGGTAGTGGGGTCGTCGACGATGAATCGTCGCCTCTGTTCACTTCGTTTCGACGCGCAGCCCTGTCGATGCGATAGAAGTGCAGCATCGATAGGGCTGCCGCGGCTATTGGAATGCCAAAGAATGCTCCCCAGACGCCAGCCACGCGAGCGCCAACCAGAAACACCAGGAACATGAGTAGCGGATGCAGACCTATCGTCTGGCTCATGGCCCGCGGTCCCACGACGTTGTAGACGACCTGCTGAAGAATAAGGGACGCAATCAGGACGAAGATTCCTGAACCTGACTGAGCGATGAGCACGATGATCAGTGGAATTATTAAGGCGAGCATCCCGCCGATAAATGGAATCACCGCGCAGATTCCCGCCGTGATGCTGGAGACCAAGACATACGGAAGACCAGCAGCCATCATGATTCCCGCTGTCCCAATCGCGTAGGCAATTGCCATGATCATGTTGCCCTTGAGAAAGCCGAAGAAGGCGCTACGCACGCTTTCCAGCAGATAGCGCGCATCGTCCCCGTATCGAGCAGGGAGTAGCTCAATGGCTTCTTTTGCCACGCGCCGACCGTCAAGAGTGAAGTAGAACGAGATGATGACCAGCAAAGCGGCCTGGAGGATGGCATTTGCGATTCCCGAGGCCGCGCCGAAAATGTTAGACAGAATCAGCGGGACGGCCGCCTCCAGGCGGCCCGTTACGTCGTAGGTTCTGACTGCCGATTCGAGATCGACGTAAACACCGCGCAGCTGGAGCTCCGCGTACAGGGCGAGAAGCTGATCGTTGAAGAAATCAATGAGCGTGGGCAGATACCCGATGATCTGCACAATTTGGGTGACTAAGAGGGGAGTGACGATCAGTGCGCCCACGATGATCAGCACAAACACGCCGAGATAGACGACCGAGACAGCGATGGGGCGAGGTAGTCTCGTGTAGCTCACCAGCATGATCGCGGATGGCTCGATGACGAGCGCCAGGGCCCAGGCGAGGAAAAACAGCAGTACGATGTCCGAGAAAGCTGAGCCAATGAGCCAGATCGCGAACATCAGTCCGAGAGCCGCGAGCAGGACGCAAAGAATCACCAGAGCTCGAATCCATGGATCGTCGCTTCTCATGTTTCGTTGGTTGCCCAGGACCGCGGCGTGATCATTTCAGCGATAGCATTCTAGCCGTGCCATGCATCGCTCGTTTCACCAGCGCGGATCTCGTCTAGTCGTCCTTCCGAGGCCCTTGAGTCTCTCGGTTACTCGCCCGCAGGCCGGCAATGCGAAAGACAAGCGGAATCGTCATAAATACGCTGATCTGACGCACCATATGGAGCGCGGCGACCACGCCCGCATCAGCCTGGAAGTCGAGTGCTGCCGCGGCCATCTCGGATGCACCGCCCGGCGAAAGCCCCAGCATTGCCGTGATCAAGCGCATCCCCGTGGCCTGCTCGAGGACCCATCCGCCAAATAGGCCGGTGCACACGAGGAGGACTACGCCGATGGCCGCTAGGCGTACTGAGCGAACCATGAGCGCGATTGCCCCGCGATTGAACGCCGTGCCCACTACGGCACCAATGAGGCAGAGCGCGATGAAGCGCAATTCTGATCCGAGAGTGGCAAGCGGAAGCGCCTCGGTGAGCTGGAGTCCACCGACGACGATCATAGGTCCCAGGATGCTGCCTGATGGCAGCTTGAGCTTCGTTGCTCCCCATGACGCGGCGAATCCGAGCACCAGCGTGAGAAGTAGGTTGGGGCTCATCCGCGGCTTAGCACGAAGACGACGGCGATCGGAACGACTACCAGGATCAGTACGAGCCGAAGCACATGAAGCGCGGCGACGATTCGCATGTCCGCGCCCAGGTCATGAGCCATGGACGTCATCTCACCCATGCCACCGGGCGTGAACGAGCAGATCGCGGTTGCTTTGTCCAGCTTGGCGATTTTCGCTGTGAGAAATGCGATTCCCACACTCGCTCCAAGCAGCAAAAAGGCGATCACGATCGTTGGCACGATTGCAGAGCCCAGCACCTCGAGTGTTTGTCGATTGAGCGACGAGCCGATGGCCGTACCGAGCAAGGCTCGACCGGCAAAATTGACGTTGCGCGGGATCGCGGCCGAGCGGCCGGAGATGAGGCTTGTCGCGCCGACGGCGATCAGCGCGCCGACCATAGCTCCCGCCGGAATGCGATACCACACGGCCGCGAATCCGCCGGCCGCGGCGATCGGCGCGATGAGCCATAGCGGCAGCATGCGGGGATGCGGTCTCATAGTGGCGCGGAGCGCTTTAAAGTGCGGCGAGGATTGCCGCTTTCTGCGCCTCCCAGACGCCGGATCGTGATATCGACATAGCGGCGATCCTCACGGCAGTCTAAAGCGCTCCGCGCCGACGGGAACGTCAGGAGAATCTCCGCTCGATCTCGACGTAGTCCTCAAAGCCGACGACGCGATTCCATTCTTCGAATGGCGCCATGAGGTCGCGATAGTTCCGCGTGTGACCATCACGACGCAGGCGCGCCAGGCTTGTCTGGACGGCCTTGACCACCGTGTAGCGCGCAATGCCCGCATACGCCGCCATGGCCAGGCCCATCTCGGTGAGCTCGTCGGCATTCAGGTCGCCTGCTTCGCCGCGCTCGTCCATCACAATCGCGAGCGGACCGTGAACACCCGCGGCGGCGGTGCGGATATCCGCGGCGCTTTTCGGGCCCACAATCATGGCGGCATCGGCCCCTGCCGCCAGGTACGAGTTCGCCCGACGGATTGCCTCATCCAGCCCCATCGTAGACATCGCGTCAGTTCGCGCGATGATGACGAAGTCAGGGTCTTTCCGTGCCCAGTCAGCCGCGTGTAGCTTGGCCACGAAGTCCGACTCAGAGACGACCGGAATGGGCATGTTGACCAATCCGCAGCGTTTGGGTGTGACCTGGTCCTCAATGTGGATGCCTGCAACGTCCGCCTGCTCGAATTCGCGGATGGTCCGGGTCACGTTGACCACGCTGCCGTACCCAGTATCGGCGTCCGCAATCACCGGAATGCTCACCGTTGCGGCGATGTTTCGCGCGGCCGTCACCACCTCCGTCAGCGTGGTGAGGCCGATGTCGGGGGCACCGAGCATAGATGCCGCCAGAGCGTTACCCGTGATGGAAATCGCCTCGAATCCGGCTTCGGCCGCCATTCGGGCGGTGAGGCCGTCATAGACACCGGGCACCTGGATCACGCGACCACGAGTGAGAAGCGCGCGCAGCTCGCGCGAGCGTGATGTCATGAAGTCTTCTCCAGCCTGGGTTGACGCCGATTCTAGCAGGCTCACCGGCGGACTATTGTCGGGTTGGGGAAAGCCGCGCTAGCTACACGACTTGAACCAGCGCGGGTGCCCCTACCACTGTCACGAAACGGGAGCGAATGGCCGGAACTATCGTCCACATTGCGATGGATACTCGTCACATTTCCATCACGAGGCCTTGCTATAGCTGGCCTCGCGTTGACATGTCTTCGCCCAGGTGCCTAGTATCCCGAATTCGGAACATCTGTTCGGGAGAGATCCGACGTGAACGTGGCGCAGTTTGTCGATCGCTTCCTCAGATCATCGTCCGCCCGAGCCAACGTCACTTCCGTCCAGCACCTTGCGCCTCAGCCTGCGCAGTGGGCCGAGTTCCCTCCAGGAATCGACGCTCGCCTGACCGCGGCGCTTGCGCGCCGGGGCGTTCAGCGACTCTACACGCACCAGGCCGAGGCCATTGATCGGGCTATGGCTGGTGAAAACGTCGTCACTGTCACTCCGACCGCTTCAGGCAAGACGCTTTGCTACAACGTGCCCGTCCTTCAATCGGTCCTTAATGATCACTCGTCGAGGGCACTCTACCTCTTCCCTACTAAGGCGCTTGCTCAAGATCAATTGCGCGAGCTCTCGGGGTTGGTAGACACCTTGGACGTGGACATCAAGGCGTACACGTACGACGGTGACACGCCGGCGGATGCGCGAAGGGCCGTGCGCGCGGCCGGCCACATTGTCGTGACGAATCCGGACATGCTCCACACGGGTATTCTCCCGCATCACACGCGCTGGGTACGGCTCTTCGAGAATCTGCGCTATATCGTCATCGACGAGCTTCATCAGTATCGTGGAGTGTTCGGGAGCCACCTGGCCAACGTACTGCGCAGACTTCTCCGCATCTGCGAGTTCTATGGAGCGTCGCCAAAGTTCATTTGCAGCTCGGCGACGATCGCCAATCCCGATGAGCTGGCCGTCAGACTCACCGGACAGCCCTTTCGACTCGTAAACAAAAATGGTGCTCCGACCTCCGAGAAATTCATCCTTTTCTATAACCCGCCGGTGGTGAATCAGCAGCTCGGAATACGGGCAGGCTCCTCGCAGACCTCGCGCCGACTCGCGGGCGAGCTTCTGGCGAACGACATTCAGACGATCGTGTTTGCGCGAAGCCGCCTGGGCGTGGAGATTCTCGTCAGCGAGCTAAAGCAGCTCGCCGCCTCACGCGGCACGTCGCCGGACGTTGTCCAGGGCTACCGCGCCGGTTATTTGCCAAATGAACGTCGCGCCATTGAGCGCGGCATCAAAGACGGGCAGATCCGTTCAATCGTGGCCACCAACGCGCTCGAGCTCGGCGTGGATATCGGCGGACTGGAGGCGGCCGTGCTGAACGGCTATCCGGGCAGTATCGCTAGCGCCTGGCAACAAATGGGGCGCGTGGGACGTCGAGAAGGCACATCGCTGGCGATCTATGTGGCGAGTTCATCGCCGCTGGACCAGTTTCTTGTTACACGCCCGGATTACTTTTTCTCGCAGTCACCCGAAGCCGCCCTGGTGCACCCAGACAACCTCGTGATCCTGGCAAACCACCTGCGCTGTGCGGCCTTCGAGCTGCCGTTCAACCAGAGCGAACGATTTGGCGAGAACGAATCCACCGAAGAGATTCTGGAATTTCTAGCCGAGGAGCAGGTGGTGCGTCACGCGGGCGGTCGGTGGTTCTGGATGTCCGAGCGATATCCCGCCGAGGGGCTTAGTTTGCGTAGCGCGGCGATCGATAACTTCGTCATCATCGAGTCCGGACCTCGCCCGCGAGTCATTGGTGAAATGGATCGCGCATCGGCGCCCATGTTGATCCACGAGGAGGCGATCTACATTCATCTGGGTCAGCAGTATCAGGTAGAGAAGCTGGACTGGGAAGAGAAGAAGGCGTTCGTCAAGGCCGTCAACGTGGACTACTACACGGATGCCGAGATGGCCGTTGATCTGAAAATTCTGGACATTTTTGCCGAGACCGAGGCTGAGTCGCCGAGAGCCGCTCACGGTGAGGTGAGCGTGACGGCCCAGGCAACGATCTTCAAGAAGCTCAAGTTCGATACGCATGAGAATATTGGCTGGGGAAAGATTCAGCTCCCGGAAGAAGAAATCCACACTTCGGCATTCTGGATGGCGATCCCGGCCAGAAGTGTCGCCGACATGCCGCGAGCCGCATTGGAGAGTGGGCTCATGGGCATGGCAAACCTGCTGGTGAATCTTGCGCCGCTCTTTCTCATGTGCGACCCTCGCGATCTTCGGTCCGAGACAGAGATTCGTTCGCCTTTCACGGGAGAGCCGACGGTGTATCTCTACGAGCGCAATCCGGGTGGCGTCGGGCTCTCTGAGAAGCTCTTCTACACTCGTCGCCAGCTCATTCAGTCCGCGCAGGATCTGTTAACCGGTTGCGCGTGTCCAAATGGATGCCCGTCGTGTGTCGGCGCCCATCACCTCGTGGGCTTCGACGGGAAACCGTCCACGCTGGAGCTATTCCGTCGAATGGGCGTTCAGAGTCAGCGGCACGCGATCGCATGACCACCGCGACCGCGCCCCGCATTTCGGCTGACCGTCTCCGGACAGCCCTGGGTACGCGGGACCCTAAGCGGGCCCCTCAGCCTGCGCCTCGACGTCATGCCGCGTTGGAAGCGCTCTACCCGGGGCGCGAGATCGAGAACGAGTATGGACGGTGCTTCGTTGCCGAATGGACGTTTCCACTCGAGCACCCGCACGGCCGTCAACCGCTCGAGCAGGCATTGCTGCTGAATGATCGCGGAGCGGCCTGTATTGGGCGGGCCCTGGGGTACAAGGCCCCTGAACGCCCCGCGTTCCTGGACACTGAAACCACTGGGCTTTCCGGTGGCACGGGAACGTACGCTTTTCTCGTGGGCATCGGGTCTATCGAGGGCGATGCCGCCATTGTTCGGCAGTACTTCATGCGCGACTACGACGAAGAGCCCGCTCTGCTGGAGGCGGTGTCACAGCAGCTCGCGCGGCATGATGCTGTCATCACCTACAACGGCAAGACCTTTGACCTTCCACTCATCGAGACCCGTTTCATCGCCTCCCGCCGATCCACTGACGTCATCCCGCCGTCGCATCTGGATTTGCTCTTTCCGACACGACGGCTTCTTCGAGGCTTTCTCGAGACATGCACGCTGGCCAACGTCGAGCGATCGGTTCTACGTCATCATCGAGTGGGGGACCTGCCGGGTTGGATGATTCCGTCGTTGTACTTTCAGTTTGTTCGTGAAGGTGACCCACGTCTGATTGGTGGCGTGTTAGAGCACAACCGAGACGACATCTTGAGCCTTTTCGGGCTCACGGGCTGGCTCTGCCGCGTTTACCAGTCGCCCACCGAGAGCCGATGCGACGCCCGACTTCTCACGCGAGTGTCCAGGACGTACGAATTGCTGGGCTGGCGAGATGAAGCCGTGCGTGTGCTCAGCTCACGCGGTCTCCGAAGCCTCGTCGGGAGATGGCCGTGCGGAGGCCGCGCTGGACCTGGCTCGGCTGCATCGGATGATGGGGGCCGGCGAGGACGCAGAGCCAATGTGGCACATCGCGGCGGAGCATCCCGCGCTGGGATTGGAAGCGTTGATCGCCTGGGCGAAGTATCTCGAGCACGAGCGGCGGGACTTCGATAAGGCACAAGGTGTGCTGGACCGAGCGCTCGTTCGGATTCAGCTCAGGTACGGTCCATCGCCAGATGCCGCGATCGACGCTCTCCGCCAGGCGCTCGAGTATCGACTTGCCCGAATCGTGCGTCGCCAAGGGCGCCGAGATCCGTCCGGCATGAAGTGAATGCTTTGCGCTTTATGGGCGGTCGCACAAGCGCTGAATTGAAGCGATCACTCCACACGTAGCGAAACTTGACCTCTAAGACCGATCGGGCGCGGGCTCGTGGAAGATGGTTTGCCAAAGACTCGCGGTGAATCGAAGGACGATCATGCTTGCCAGAGCGGTAGATGCGGCGGATAGTCCGGTCCAGATCAGTTTCTTGCGGGCACCCGGATCTCGGGTTGTAGTCGGTCGCACCGGCACTAGAGCCGGTGCTGGTGCAGGTTGGGCAGTTTGCGGTTTCGTCCCCTGCTCCAGTTTTGTCTCCGTACTAATCGGAACGGCACCTGCACTCGGAACGATGCGACTCCCGCGCTGCCGTGCATAAACCTGGGTAAATTCCGCTCCAAAGAACAGAATCTGGGCCGAGTAGTAGACCCACACCAGAAACACAAGTAGCGAGCCCGCGGCCCCGTAGGTCGAACCGACGCTTGCATGACCGAGATAGATGCCGATGAGCGTCTTGCCAATGACGAAGAGCAGCGCCGTTACGGCTGCACCCACCCACACGTCAGACCATCGCACCTCCACGTCCGGCAGCACCTTGTAAATAGCCGCGAACAGGAGTGTGATGATTGCGAACGACAACACCACATTGACGATCTGCCAGAAGGCGTTTGATCCCGGCAAGATGTCTCCAAGGAAGTTGCCCACGGCGGAGATCGTGGCGGTTAACGCTAAGGAGACGAGAAGAAGGAAACCGACCCCCAGTACCATCGTCAGGGGCACGATTCGGCGCTTTACTGTTCCAACAATTCCGGACGGTGCTGGCTGCACCTCCCAGATGGTGTTGAGGGCATCCTGAAGCTGACCGAACACATTGCCCGCGCTCCAGATCAGTGTTGCGATCCCGATGATCGCCGAAATGCTGGAAGCACCCGGTTCGCGTGAATTGGCAATTGCGGACTGAAAGAAGCCCGCCGCTTCCGGCCCAAGTAGCCCTTCAAGCTGGTAGAAGATCGTGCCTCGTGCGGCCTCATCACCCAGAAAGATTCCTGCAATGCTGATGATGAGAAGCAGCAGTGGTGCGATGGAGAACGCCGTGTAATAGGCGAGGGCTGCAGCGAGGCGTGAAGCCTTGTCGCGCTGCCATTCGCTGAATGACTCCTTGAGGAGGCCGAGAGCGTTCAGGTGATCCACGACATCCACTCCTTCCGCGAGCACATGTAATCACACATCTAAATGCAGAATTCACACCATGCTGTGAGCCAATAGTCGGCATGCGCTTTGCAGCAGAGGTCGCACGGAGAGATGGAAAACGAGCACGTTCGCATGGGGCAGCGAACAGAGCCAGCCTGGCTCGAGCTGCAATCAATTCGATGGGAGCCGGCAGGGCGCGCGCTGCTGAGCAACCTCGGTGATGGAGCGGGGCTCCATGCTGTGGACGTCGGCTGTGGGGACCTGGGCTGGTTACGTGTGTTGAGCGAGTGGGTGGGGCCGGATGGCTCAGTGACAGGTACCGACGTAGGTGACGATCTCATTGAGGCCGCGCAACGTCGGATCGAGCAAGAAGATCTTTCGAATGTCACCGTGGTACGCGATGATTTGTTCGATTCTCGACTCCCAGCCAGGAGTTTTGATCTAGTTCACGCTCGATTCGCCGTCACTCCATTGGATCGCGTGAATCAGCAGCTCGAGTCGTATCTGAGACTCCTCCGGAGCAGTGGCCGGATTGTCCTGGAGGACAACGACATCGGCTCGTGGCATTTCAATCCGCCGGCGCCCGCCACGGAGCGTTTGATTCATCTCATAGCCGAGTCGTTTCTCGCAGCCGGTGAGAGTTTCAACGATGGCCGGCGGCAGCCCCAACGGCTTCGTGAGCTGGGATTGGAGCCACACGTCTCGGCACAGGTACTGGCGCTGGCACCCGCGGATCGGTATTTGCGCCTCCCCATCCACTTCACATTCACGCTCGAGGATCGGCTTTTGAAGCTGGTTACAACTGACGAGCTGGAAACTCTGAGGCAGCAGGCAGAAGGGGAGATCGCCTCACCGGGTCGATGGGGCACCACGTTCACAGTGATTCAGAGCTGGGCGGTAGTGCCCTGAGCTCTCGCAACCGCGATAGTGGGATGCTCACCGCTAGGCTGAATCATGGAGCGACACGTTCGAGCGTGCCACCCCATGAGACTTATTTCTTTTTGGTCTCGCCAGCCTCGCGTCGTTCTTTGTTGACGGTGCGAGCCGCACGCTCTTCAGCTTCATCTTTGGAGACCCCGCGCTCTTCGTAGGAGTCTTTAATGTGCTCGTACTGACGGTCGCGTTTGCTACCTTCTCTCACTCCGCGTGGCATGGTTTACCTCCCTTTCGCTGCAATGTTGCAGATATTGGACCGTCCGAATCCCAACATTAGTGAGGCATGGAGGTGGCGCGGGCTCGGCGGTGCCAATCGCGGTCGCTTGGTGTCCGGTGGCAACGCTGAAATCGTCGGTTAAGGCACGCTACATTTGGAAATCCGGCCGCATTGTAGCGTGGCCGAGATCAACTATTTGGTCTCTAGACCCGAGAATGACAGTGGAACTGGGTGGCCGGTACCGCGGGAGCGTAGCGAGTATCGAAGAACGCCAGCCTTCGGGACCACGGCCATCCAGCGGCCCGGCCCCGGAGGGCCGCCTCCGACCAGAGCTGCCAACACAGGAAGGTCCCTAGACGGCGTCACTTTGTCTATCGCAGACGAGCGACGATTAGTGCGCTTCGCTCAGTGCCCCAAGGCCCGCCTGGCAGGCGAGGTGGTCCTGCTCCGTGGTGGGGCTGCCGGCCACTCCGATGGCAGCGACGATCTCGCCTAGCTCCACCAGCGGTATAGCTCCCTGCTCGATGAGCAGGCGAGCGGGAACCACTTCCTCGTCCGCCGGAGGCTCCTGGTCGGCTTTGAGCTGGTTAGTGCCCAGGCGGAAGACCAGCGAGGTGTAAGCTTTGCGATCGGCCCGCGCAGCGGCGGAGCGTTCGGTGCCCGGCATGGCCATGGATGCCACAGACTTTCCGCCGCGATCCAGCACCACAGCCGCAACCGTAAGGCCGATTCGCTCAGCGTATGCCTGCACTCCATCCAGCATGCGCTTGGCGGATTCCACCGCGAACCTCTGCTCGGCCTTGTTCTCCGTGAAGAAGTCTGCATTGATCTGAATATATTGCTGCCACTGCGCTGGCACCTCGGAGTCTAGAAAGACGGCATCCACGGGGCACACCAGCACGCACTGCTCGCACTCAATGCACACGTCCGGATCGATGTAATTCTGGGGGAGTCCGGTGTCGTGTGGATGCACGCCGCCGGGCAAACGTCCACGCAGGCGCCATTCTTTTCGTCGATGCACGGCTCCACGATGACATAGGTCATGGCGTTGGCTCCAGCGCATCTGGCTCCAGCGGCAGCTCAGTCACGATCACCTCCGCGGCGTGCACGCATGGTCGCAGCCGAGGGCTCTCCAGTCGCCCCTCGGAGTTCATCGTGCCGAGGCCGGCAATCGCCGCCAGGCGCTCGGCATCCATCGTTTTGGATCTGTTGGCTCGATAGCCCATCTCGCGTATGTACGCCGCCAGGTTGAAAGTGGCAAACAGGCCCTTTACCGTAGGTGCCTGGCCACCGCTTCCGGGCGCTGTGCGGGTATCGTGGTCGGCCTGGAGCAATGAGACGATGCCGAAGAAAGGGCCTGCGGCACCCGGGGCGTCCTCAAACGGGCTCGCCGCTAGCTGAACGATACCCACCTCGTTGATGCCGAGATAGTGTCCCAGCTCCTTGACATGGCTGGCCATCACGTTGGCTGAGTGGACCTCAGTACGCGTGGGATGCACCGAACCCTCTTCCGCGTCCGCCATCGCTAACGTCACCACGTTCCGCGCGTCGGCGGGCGGCCGGTTGATGAACGCGTCCCAATACGGGTCCTCGGGCTCAGTGTGCCGAATCCTGAACGGACCGATCCGCATGGCAGCCCCCATCAGCTCAACTTGACGAAGCGGTTGGTGTTCTCCTTCAGCGGCGCGTAGTAGCCGATGTCGTCCAGCGGCACGTCGATCTTGTGCTCGCCTTCACCGTGCTGCGCTGTACAGCCGGCGACGGTACACGCCATGGAGCCGGGCTTGATCCCACTGTCATAGCCCAGCCAGCGCACCCGCTTGCGCGGCACCTTGCCCCAGAAGCGATCATCGATCCACTTGAGCGAGCGCACCAGCGCTGGCCTCGCCTTTACGGGCGTGTGCTTCAGCGTCTGCACTGTCATCGTTCGCCACCAGGTGTTCGGCTTGGTGAACGGGCAGACCGTGGAGCAGGTGAGGCAGACGGACCAGTGATCCGTCATGAGCGGCCGAAGCTTGTAACACGGCTCCCACTTGATCTTGTACTTCTCAACGCCGTTGTAGACCTGCTTCCCTTCAAAGGAGATGCTGTTGGTAGGACAGGTCTCGGCGCACTTACGGCAGATCTTGCAGAAATCCTCAACGCCGATGTCGATCGGCTTGTCAGGCACCAGCGGCAGATCGGTCAAGATGGCGTCGTTCAGATGAATCCGGGCGCCAAACTCCTCGGAGATGATCAAGCCGTTGCGCCCAAGCTCGCCGATGCCGGCCGCCAGCGCCGCGGCCTGGGGATTCACCTTTCCGCGGATGGCGGTGTAGCCGAGTTCGCGAATGTAGCCCTCGAGCTGCGTCAGTACGAGTCCCAGGTTCATGAGTGTGAACTCATACGCGGCATCGCCGATGTGATGGCGATGCGCCTGGGCCATCTCATAGTTCCAGGCCACGGGCGTGACCAGGACGTATGGATATGCCGTGCACAGCTCTTCCTGGGTCATCGTGCCGTCGTCGACGCTTGTGCGGAAGCCCACATCGTGCAGCGCGCCACCGCCGTACAGGAACGATGGGTGGGAGCGAGCCACGCCAACGATATCCGCGCCGAACGTCTTGGCCACCCGTTTGATGTGGCCAGTCATGACGGCTGGATCCGCGACGGGCGTGCGCTCGGGATTAGTGCTGCCCTTCTTAAGGCCGCGCAGGTGGGCCTGAAAGACGTTCTTGTTATCGCGCCCGCGATTTGGGGAATTGATGCGGCTAAGAGGATCCTTACTCACGCTGTTGCGGTACCAGTTGAACAGCGACTTGCCCACCTCACCGCGCGACACGCGCGGGTGCGGCGTCTCCTCAGGTGCCACGTTGACGACCCTACCCACCACGTGGACCGAGCGACCCATGTTTGGCGGGGGGTACTCGGCATTGCCGTCCGGCTCGTAGAACGGCCGGTTTGGGACGTCAGTTTGCTGGGCCGATTGGTCGGCCTGCGACGGAGTTTCGTTAACGCGTGCTTCTGTTGCCATGTCTCTCCCAAACCGGGCTTCCCTTTTATCCGTCAAATTCGGAGGGATCAAGCCCATAGCGGACCAACGGCAAACTACCAGACGAACTACTCATTCTATATGACGAAACACTGAGCGAGCGCAAATCCGCTGTGCAAATCCCCCCACGTAGGGCGCGACTCCATGCCGATATCCTGTAACCAGTGAAACGGAAAGGACCCTGGATTTCATGAATCCGCCAGCGAGGCATATCGTAACGGTCTTTGGCGCATCGCGCGTCGGCCCCGACTCGGCTGAATATCGACTTGGCTATGAATTGGGATTGCGTCTTGGCGAAGCCGGGTTTTCCATCTGCAACGGCGGTTACGACGGGACGATGGAGGCAGTAGCCAAGGGCATCCGTGAATCCGGCGGCCGAAGTATCGGCGTACTCGTGGAGTCGCTCGAAGGCCGCACGCACAATCCCTACATCGACGAGGTCGAGCGTACGGAAGGCCTGCTCTATCGGCTCGAGCGATTGGTGACGCTCGGCGAGGCCTACCTCGTCCTCCCCGGCGGCATCGGCACGCTGCTAGAGCTTGCGCTCGTCTGGAACCTTTCCACGGTTCGCGAGCTCGAAAAGCCAATCATTCTCATAGGAAAAGAATGGCGTCAGGCTATCGATAAGCTGAGCGAGCACATCCTCTTGCGCGAGGGCGACCGCGAGCGGCTGATTCACGTGCACAGTACAGACGCGGTCGTTTCAATGCTGCGTGAGCACTTCGCGGCCGCCAGCTAAACGCAGCGTGGGCCGCCCTTACCTCGGCCGTGGTGATTGGATGGCCTGCTGAACAGGCCGAGTCGTTGAGGTTGGCGCAGCCTTAGAAGCGGGAGTAGCGGGAGCGGCGCTTGTCGTGGGCCCCGCGGCTCTATTCGGCGGCGCGGCGGCTCGCGTGGGCGTCGGTTGTGCGCGGGGCGCCGTAGCGCTTGTTGATCGTGGTGTCACTGGCGCTCGGGCTGAGGGGGCGGTTGCGCGTGGGTCGGCCGTTGGCTGAGCTGGAGTTGGACTCACTGCCGGAATTGGCGATCGAGCGCCCAGCCGCACGATTGAGCTTACGGTAGCATCCGGCGTTGGCTGGGGCAGTGCGCCTGACTCCGCGGATAGGACCTTTCCGCGCCAGCAGCCTGTTGTCAGGAGTGTGGTCAATAGTAGGATCAGGATGCCGCGTGAGATGGGGAAGCGGCGACGAGCTCCACTCGAGTCGTAGCGGACCCGGGCAAGCGAAATCCTGAGACGCACGACTCCAGTATCACTCCTGATGAGCGTCGGCGATGCGTCCGAAGTCGTCGTTATGGCAAGTCGTGGCAAATCGTCACGCGGTTGTGACGTGCTGAAGCGCATTTCGTTTACACGAATGATCTGCGGCATAGTCAGTCAGGATGAATTCACCGGAGGCAGGCCATGGTATTGCTGCTTAATGAGGCTGAGGTTTCTGATCTCTACACCGTCAGGAATGCAATCGAGGATGTGGAGATGGCGCTACGGGAGCTTGGCGAAGGTGCCGCGACCAATCAGCCGCGCAACCGCGTGGTCACCGGTAACGGCTCATTGCAGGTGATGTCCGGCTTCGTTCCTGGGGCTCAGGCGCTGGGCCTCAAGTACTATTCAGCCTCTGCGGTCCGGTGCAAGCTTTGTCGTGTCGCTATTCGATAGCGAGACGGGCCAGCTCCTGGCAATCATGGAAGGAAATACGCTCGGCCAGATTCGCACCGGCGCGGCCTCCGGCGTCGCGAGCAAGGTGCTGGCTCGCGCGGATGCTTCGTCCGTCTCCGTGATTGGAAGCGGCTGGCAGGCCAGGACACAGCTCGAGGCGGTCTGCGCGGTCCGAAACATTGAACGAGCCAATGTGTTCAGTCGCGATTCCGAACGCCGTGGCGCGTTTGCCCGGGATATGTCCGAGAAGCTGGGAATCCCCGTGACGGCGGCTGATACCGGTGAAGAGGCCGTACGCGGGACTGATATCGTCATCGTCATCACCAACGCTCGAACGCCGGTGCTCGAGGGCCAGTGGCTTGAGCCAGGCATGCACGTAAACGCGGCCGGATCGAATCGCGCAAACGCCGCTGAGCTGGATGTCGCAGCGGTCGCCCGTGCGAACGTCATTACGGTGGACCAGCTCGCCGATGCCAAAATCGAGTCGGGCGACCTCATCGCGGCTGTTCAGGCGGACGCCGTTGCCTGGGAGAACGTTATCGAGCTGGGAGCCATCCTGGCCGGGAAGGCGGAGGGGCGCGTCTCGGACGAGCAGATCACGCTCTTTGAGTCTCAAGGACTCGCGATCGAGGACCTGGTGGCAGCGAGAAGGGTTTACGACCTTGCAACGAAGCAAGGCATAGGGACGGAGATCCCGCTATTCACAAGCGGAGGTGGAAAGCCTCGCTGAGAGACTTGACTAACCAGGCGGCTGCGGAGCTCCAAGGCTATTCCTTGGGCGGGATCTTTAGCGTCTGACCGATTTTGAGGGCATCCGGATTCTCGCCAATAGCATCCTTGTTGGCTTCGTAGATCTTGCGCCACTCAGCAGGGTCTTCGTAGTACTGTTGAGCAAGTGATGCTAGCGTGTCGCCCTCACCCACGGTGTGCGTCTGGCCTGGCTGGTCGGCCGAGCTTGTCGACTGAGGCGAAGACGCCGGAACTACCACCGGCGAGGCTGCCGGAGAAGCCACGGGAGATGCGACCGGGGGAATCGGTGTAGGAGCAGCGGTCTGGTTTTGACCGAAGCAGCCAGAAAGCACGGACGATGCCGCGGCCAGAGCCGCGGAGATCGCGAATGTTCGGACAGATGAACGCGAAACCATCAGCATCGGCACCTCAGTCGGAGTATAGTTCCGCGCTAACCCAGGTGCCGCGATGAACCTGGACACGGAAATGCCACAAATAAGTCCATTCTTAGGTTTGCGCTTTGACGAGAATCACGTTGGCGACGTGGGCGCGGTGTTGTGCCCGCCGTACGACGTCATTAGCCCCGCAGAGCAGCAGCAATTGCTTGACCAGAGCCCTTTCAATATCGTGCGCGTGGAGCTCAGTCGTGATGAGTCCAGCGATGACAATTCGAGAAATCGATATGTGCGGGCCGCCGAGCTGATCGGGCAGTGGCGAGCCGCTGGGGCTCTCACCGAAGAGCAACGGCCGGCCTACTATTTGATGGCGCACACGTTTACCTGGGCTGGTCAAAACTACACTCGTCATGGTCTCTTTTCGGCAGTGCGTCTCCATCCCTGGAGCGACGGAGTGGTGCTGCCACACGAAGAAACGTTCTCCGGTCCGAAAGAGGATCGGTACAAGCTTCTGAGTGCTACCAATGTCAACGTGAGTCCAGTGTTCATGGTGATGCGCGAGCAGCCCGAGGCGCTAAAGCAAGCGTGGACAGCCGCTGAAGCGAAGAGTGCGGCCGTTGACGTCACTCTTAATGGCGAGCGACATCAGTTGTGGGTGTTGGACGACCCCGAGACCGTGGAGAAGATTGCAGAAGAGCTCGAAGGGCGGACTCTGTACATTGCAGATGGCCACCATCGATACGAAACAGCTCTGCGATACAGTGTCGAGCGATCCGAGGCACAGCGGCTCGACGAGGATCATCCAGCTCATTTCGTACTCAGCTACATCGCCACGATGGATGATCCCGGACTCGTTGTTCTGCCAACTCATCGACTGATACGAGGAGTGTCCTCTGAGAACGTACGGGACGCCATCCGGGGTTACGGGAGTGCCTTCGTGTCCGAATCCGTACCGCTGGACAGTGCAGAGGGCGGCTTGAAGCGCGCCCAGCAGCGAATCGAGGAGCTGGCACGCGAACGCCCAACATTCGGTCTCATTGGCTCCGACGCCCGCGACGTGACGATCTACTCGTTGAGCGATTCAAGCGTGATGGAGCAGCTCCTGCCGAACGCGGTGCCGGCCTGGCGTGCATTAGATGTGTCCGTGCTGCAGACGCTGGTTCTAAATCCGCTTCTGCCAACGCACCAGGAGCGAGACTCCTCGTTGACCTACACGCGTGATCCAGAATTGGCTCTTGCTAGCTTGCGTAATGGCGACGCTCAGGCGGCATTCATTATGAGCACGCCTTCAGTTCCTGCCATGGCCAACGTCGCCGATGCACGCGCCCGTATGCCGGAGAAGTCGACCTACTTCTACCCCAAGGTCCCTACCGGCATCGTAATGCGCAGCATTGCCTAGACGGGGAACGAAAGACGGAGGACCGAAGAGGGTGATCTAACCCTCGTCTTCCGTCGCCTATCCGACGTCGACGAAGGAGCGCTCACATGCCTGACCTCGTACGAACAAGTCGCCCGCTAGTCACCGGGCGTGGCGGCGCCGTTGCTAGCGGCCACCCATTGGCGTCCCGAGCGGGGCTCGAGATGCTCCGTCGTGGAGGCAACGCTGCAGACGCGGCGATAGCCACGGCCGCGGCGTTAGCCGTGGTGGAGCCGCAGATGTCCGGCCTAAATGGAGACGGTTTCTTCCTGGTGCGAAAGCCAAGCGGACAAACGGTAGTGCTCAATGCCACAGGTATGGCTCCACGAGCGGCCAGCGTAGACCGGTTTGGCGATCGACTTCCTCGGCGAGGGGCGGCATCCGCCTCGGTTCCCGGGCTGGTGGATGGTTGGCTTACGCTCCACGCACATCATGCGAGCCTACCGCTCACGGACCTTCTCGCGCCTGCCATCGAATATGCGCGAGATGGTTACGCGGCGACTCAGCGCTTGTGCGGGTTTATTCGTCAGGACGCCGCGGACCTGGCCGCTGATCCGGAATGCGCTCGTATTTTCATGCCGAAGGGAGAGGTCCCGCGCACCGGAGATCTCATTCGACAAACGGCCCTGGCCTCGACGCTGGAGCGTGTCGCGGTTCACGGTCGAGACGATTTCTATGAGGGCGAGACTGCTCGCCGTTTCGCGGATTTCTGTCAGAGGAACGGCGGTTTCATCTCGACTGAAGACATGAAAGCGATTCGCACAGAGCTTCAGGATCCGATTGAGACGAGCTATCGTGGCTATACGGTCCTGGAAGCGCCTCCTAACTCAACAGGCCATGTGCTTCTCCAGGAGCTCAACATTGTTGAGCAGTTCGATCTCGGGAGCATGGGGTTCTTATCTGCGGACCATATTCACACGCTTGTGGAGGCTAAGAAACTGGCGTTTGCCGATCGCGAAGCATTCAGCGGCGATCCACGCTTCGTCGACGTGCCAGTGGAGATGCTCCTGTCGAAGCAGCGCGCACGCGAGCAGGCTCAACAGATCGATGCTGGCCGCGCGGCGCATCGGCCCCTTGCTGCCGGCGCACCGACCGGGAGTGGCGACACCACCTACTTCGCGGTCGTGGACGCGGATGGTCTTGCGATCTCGGCGATTCAGAGTCTGAACCAGGCCTGGGGCGCGGCCACGATTGATCCCGCAACGGGCATGCTGCTGAATAATCGAATGCTGTACTGGCACCTCGAGTCCGGGCATCCAAATCAACTGGCCCCCGGGAAACGCGTGCGGCACACGATGAATCCGCCTATGGTCGTCCGTGATGGCAAACTCGTGCTGGTATTCGGCACGCCCGGTGCAGATCAGCAGGTTCAGGTCAACTTGCAAGTCTTGACCGGGATCATCGATTTTGGATTGGACCCGCAGGAAGCGATCGAAATGCCGCGCTGGCGCAGCTTCCAGCCCGGCGGTGAGTCCGACTGGCCGCACGGCACCTCCTCGAATCTGCTCATTGAGAATCGTGTGCCCGTGGAAACGCTGCGCTCGCTGGAGAGTTATGGGCACACCCTCGAGGTCGTGGGGCCGCTGGAGGGCGGCTGCAATGAGCAAGCCATCATGGTTCACCCAGAGAACGGCATGCTCATGGCGGCGTCCGACCCGCGGCGCGACGGATATGCACTGGCGCTGTAGTCAGGCGACTTCGTGAGCTCCATGTAAGTAGCGGCAGTGCTACATCCAATCCCTGGCGCCGGGCATCCTGCCCGCGCGCGAAGCGTTCGTCTTGCCAATGACGTGCGAATCCGCAGCGTAGCTGAACGAGATGGCGGCTGCAGTGGCGCTTCGCGTGCGGGCAGGATGCCCGGCGCGGCGGATGGCTGGTTTTGTGAGAGAGGCTCGCGCTCGCTGAGGGAGACAGGCGGGACGACCGCGGTACCAGGGGACTATGGCAGTGCGAAGCCGATCGAGCTCGAAACGGGCGGCGAGATCATTTCTTGCCGCACGCGCTCTAGGCGGCGAACGATGTCGATCAACGGGGCGGGTGGAGAACCTGCAGTTGACATAACAACGTTTTTCTCTCGCTGCCCATCGCGCGCCGTGACCGAGAAGGTCAGCGCGTCGGGAATTGGTCGCAGGGCCACGTGCCTGGGCAGCATGTTGAAGAAATCGCTCTCAGGAAACAGTGCCGCGACCTCCTGGAATCGGTTGACGCCAAGCTCTACGTCGATGGGGGCGCCAGAGCGCCGTTGTAGGTGCGCGTGTCCTGGGGGGCTGATGGTGAGGACGTCGTTTAGCCCAGCCAGTCCGCCGGTGACATGAAAAGTAATGTTGAGATCCAGCGGCTCAGCTTGCGGGCCCACCGGGTCCATGATCGCATCCACGCTCGAGCCATCCGCGGTTGCCGAGTAAATCATGGCTGTAGCCTGGTCGATGGCTAGTGCGTCCGTCGCGGTGCCTGTCTCAACCGAGCCGAGAATTGAGCCTGTCAGCGGATCCAGGGCGATGATGAGATCCGCGTCCCCGGCCGCCAGGTAGACTCGCGACCTTCTCTCGTTGACGGCGATGTCCCGAACGCGTGTGTCCCAGCCCATCAGCCGATTGACAACCTGAAGCTGGTCCGCATCGACGATGACCAGATCACCGCCTGTGAGAAGGGGGACGTAGATGCGTCCAACACCATCGAGGACTGCCATTCCGTCGGGTCTATCCGGCAATGAGATCTGAGTTACCGGGACCAGGCGCTCATTGTCGATGACTACAAGTGATGCGTGCGCGGCCTCCTGACCGATTGTGGCGGCGAGGAGTCGATTTCGTACCCGATCAAATCCCAGAGCGATGGGCTCCATTCCTAGGTCGATGTTTCCTGTCGTCGTAAGGGTAGAGACGTCCAGCACACGAACCGCTTTATCGCGGCTCAGTGCTACGAAGAGCTTGCCGGAGGCTGGCTCCAACAGGAGTACTTGCGGACCACCGCTGACGCGAGCAGTCGTCACCACGCGTAGCGTGGGGCCATGGATGACGGTAATCGTATCCAGTGCGCTGTTAGCGACGTACACGAGTCCCGTGAGGGGGTTTACGCTTATTGCGCTAGGCGGCATCGTATACGGTATGGAGCCAACTGCTCGTCTGGTTGCCAGGTTCATCACTGAGATGGCGTGCTCCGGCCGTTCGTCCGTGACGCCCGTAGCAAGGTACGCCTGCCCCAGCACTGGGTCCACCGCGAAGATGACAGGTCGGGAAGCGTTGATGCCTTGGTCACCGGGCGCGGCCTGCGTGCGACCGCTGAGGGCGGGCAGCAGGATTGCCGCGAACATCGCAGCGCGCACCAGCGGACGGACTCTGCTGTGGTTAGTCTGCCAGCTCATCTCGTCTCCAGCCATCCTGATCGACCGTGGTCAGAAAGCGCGGGGCTTCCTCTTGCGGCGCCGTTTATCTCGGCGTTGTTTGCGCGAACATTCGCCCGCCTGGCAGGGCGAGTTTCTCGCCATAGAATAATCGACCGGTTGATCCTGGTGTCGTCTCATGAGCTTCACGGGCTCAAAAAGGGAATTAGTCGGGAGCGTTTAAGCGCAGTCCGAGAATGCTTGCCATCGTGCGCAGCTCGGCTTGCGCGGAGTAGATATCACCACGCACATCGTGAGCCTCGGAGATGGTCTCGGCTAGCGAACGCAGGACTTCAATAGCCGTGGCCATGTCGAGATCATTCTCCAGGGCCCGTAGGAATGCATCTCGGAACGGCTCGGCCTTCAGTGTGCCGTTGTTCCCGCCGGTTAGCCACACTACAAGGGCGAGCGAATCTGCTAACTCCTGAGCCGCTTCTAACTTGTCCTCGTCGAAGGCGAACGACTCGCGATAGTGCTCTCCGTGGAGATAGAGCCGTATCGCGTCTGAGCTGTAGCGCTTGAGCAGGTCCTGCGCAAGAATCAGATTCCCGAGCGACTTACTCATTTTCTCCGTACCCAGATGGAGCATTCCGTTGTGCACCCACAAATGCGAAAAGGGTCGCTTGCCTGTATACGACTCGCTCTGAGCGATCTCATTTTCATGGTGGGGATAAGCTAGATCGGCGCCACCACCGTGAATATCCAGCGTAGGGCCAAGGTGATCGATTGCCATGGCACTACATTCAATATGCCAGCCTGGGCGACCGAGACCCCAGGGGCTCTCCCAGGCCAGCTCACCGGGCTTCTGGCCTAGCCAGAGGACGAAATCCAAAGGCCATTCCTTACTCGGATCATCCGTGCGGTCGCCGGTCTCATTCAGTTTGTCCATCATGACATTCTGCGGGAGGCCGCTTAGCTCGCCGTAGGTCGAAACCGAGCGCACGCGAAAGTAGACGTTGGGGCCAGCGGCGTACGCGTGCTCACTAGCAACGAGCGATTCAATGATCTCGACCATTTTGCCGATATGGTCCGTTGCGCAGGTGTACTCGACCGGCGGTAACACATTCAGCGCGGCCAGGGAATCCTGATGCACCTGTGCCCATCGAGCTCCCAGCTCGTCCCATGGCTCGCCAACTTCTTTCGCCTTGCGAAGAATGTCGTCGTCGATATCAGTGACGTTCTGGATGTACTGAACGTCGAAGCCGCGATAGCGAAAGTAGCGATTGATCACGTCAAACGTGGCGTACGTCAGGGCGTGTCCAAGGTGCGTGGTATCGTACGGTGTGACACCACAGACGTACATGCGGAGCGTGCCGTCAGTCGGTGTCACCTTATCCAGCGCGCCGGTCAATGAGTTGTAGAGTCGCACAGCTCCGTATCGTCTCCCCGGGTGAGCTCACCAACGCATTGTAGTGCCCGGCGGGCTACGGCGCGTAGAGACGAGGTGCAGCGGGCATACGGCGTTCACTGGCCCCATGCAAATCTCGCCACGCGGAGCAATTCCCTACCTTGCGCCTAGGGGCGTGCGTGGCGGACAGTTGAATCCAGAGTACGTGAGGAGCACGATATGAACACAAACCAACCTCGATCCGAGAAGCAGGGCGCATCCGGCTTTGGTCCCCGGCCTCCGGCCTTCGGTATGACTCGCGATCGCGGTCGACGCCTCGAGATCATCCTCGCATTCCGTTCGGGCGGAGTGATCAATGTCAATCACGAGATTGAGGAAGACATCACCGAAGAGCTCGTGAAGGCGTTTGCTGAGGAGCTCAGGGGTCAGGTGAGAGCCGGGGAGATACGTGGCTTCACTGATTCCTGGAGCACCACCGGGCAGTCACGCCTGGGTCAATCTGGCTGACGTGTCGGCATTCTCCGTCCGTCCCGCTAGATGAGGTTCGGCGTCACACTTAATCCCTTTCTCGATGCCTCCACCGTGCTCGCGGAAGCGCAGCTCGCGGAGCGTATGGGCTACGACGCGGTCTGGATAGCGGACTCACAGCTCATCTGGCGTGAGGTGTACGTGCTCCTCGGGGCCACAGCGGTCACGACCTCGAACGTCCTGGTGGGGACGGCAGTAACAAACCCCGTGACTCGACACGCGGCGGTAACGGCAAGTAGTGCCATGACCCTTCAGGAGCTATCAGGTGGACGCATGCGCCTGGGAATCGGCGTCGGTGACAGCTCGCTCAAGACCATGGGGTTGACCGCCGCGCCGCGTCACGATTTGGAGTCGTACGTTTCGACCGTTCGAGCGCTCTGTGCCGGCAAGACGGTAAAGTCATCAACCGGCGAGATGCAGCTTGGATTCGGAGATGCTCAGCAGACGCCGCCGATCATCATCGCGGGTGCCGGGCCGAAAATGCTGGAGCTAGCGGGTGAGATTGGTGATGGAGTCATGCTTTCCGGAGCAGCCCGCAACGATGCCGCGCTGGCATCCATGCTCGAGTACGTCAAAACGGGTCGTGCACGCACCGTCAGGGAGTCCAAACCCTACCGGCTGATCGTGGGCTGTGCGGGAGCTGTAGATGCTGATGGACATAAGGCAAAGGTAGCGGTGAGACCGCATGTCGCACGGGGTCTATTGACCGCGCGCTGGGACCGAAGCGCACGGGCTCGCGAAGTCAGTGAGCAGGTCAAGGCGAAGTACGACTACTACAGCCATATGAATCCCAATGCGCCGCACGCTCAGCTCGTGCCGGATGACGTCGTTCCGGAGTTCGCGATTGGCGGAACGCCGGACGAGTGCATAGCGCAGATTCGTGGCCTTGAAGACGCCGGGATCGATGAGCTGACGATCTACCCGTACGCCGTTGAAGGCGGAAGTCGCTCGGACGTCATTTCGGCATTCGCGCGCGACGTTCTGGGTGCATTGCGTTAGGCAATCCCAAGTAGTCAACTAGTCTCTCGCCATGGAATTATGGACGTGATGGCAACGCTATCACGTCTCTCAATTGCTCACCGACGAATCTCAGGACGGCACTGTCGGATGGGCGCTCGGCGCCTACTCACGCGCCAGCATGGCAACGGCATCCAACTCCAGGTTCGCGTAGTGGTCGCCGCTGACATTGATCTTCACCTTCTTGATCGTGCCGGCGGTGAACGTGTTCGGCGTCGTGTACTCTTTGCTCACCGCGTCGCCGCTGAACCGCCCCACGCAGAGCCCGTCGCCGCCTTCATCGCCTTCGGTCAGGAGTTACCAGGCACGCGACAGCATCATTTCGAGCTGATGAAGCGTGTCGACTCCGCTGTCCTTCTGCACGTCATCAGCTTGGGGGACGCAGTGTCCATCCAGGTAGGTCTCATGAACCGACTTGGCCCCATGAAGCCGGGAGAGATCTGGGAGAACGACTTCACCAGTTGGATCCCCGAATTCGACAAGCAATTATCGCGGAAAATCGCCCGACGGATGGATAGTCACGCGGGCGCCCTATCCTGAGTAAGGACTACGACCGGTCTGAGGCGCTCGGAAGCGTTGATCTTACCCGACCATGACCTGCCTTGGGGCGCGGATCAGCGCGAATCTGACCTTCGCTGACTGCCTCTATTGGGTTTTTCGCGACGCCGTAGCGATTAACTGGTCCTATGCTGCTAGTCATCCAGTTCGCGGAAGCTACCAGTTCAGAGGAGAGGAGCTATGATCCGCCCAGATGATGATCTTGGCGCCGTGAGTGGGCTAGCGCCGTCGGGGTGTACCCTGGGGGCAACGCTGGAAAGCCATTCGCTTGCGGGATCAGGGCCCCGCACCCGGATACCCATAGAGGGCGGTCGCTCCCAGCATGACGAGCGCGATGATGATCATGGCGAGGCCGACGATGGCCCCCTGGCCGTTCGTCGGGAGCTCGGGTGGCACAGGCATCCGCGATCTGTCTGACACTAGTCTTCCCCCGGGCATCCAGCTATGTCCCACGCTGGCGAAGCTCTTACTTAAACGGCCCGTAAGTTTATCAATGTCAATATCCATTTCGATTTTACTTGTGCTTGTCACTGACGGGCCCGGGTCCTGCATTCATCGCCGCCAACTGGTGCTTAGATCCTGGGGACCCGCCGGAACGCATCCGCGGGAAGCCGATCAACAAGATTGCGCCGATGAAGGCGACGATGATGGTCCCGATGAAGCCCGCGCTGTTTCCGGGCGCTATCGCTCCAATCAGCAATCCGCCCACGAAAGCCCCCATGATCTCGACGACGATGTCGCCGACCAAGCCGGCGTCGCTCCCCTTCATGAACTTTCCGGCAACCCGAGCCGGAGTTCAGGTTCACAATCAGCCACGTAATCAGTCCACCAGGCTCAAGTACTATGACGCACTCCTTTGGTACGGAATGGGGATGAGTGAGAGCGCAATTCGGCTGCGGAGTGGAGGGACCAGCGCCTGAGTATCGAAATTCTGGTGCGGCTCAATTGGCAGTGTCGCGATCGCCTAACGCGCTACATCGGCATCCGGCTCATGCCCTCTGGAGCGCATTCATTTTCCCACGAACCGACTCTCGCCGCTGAAGTCCAGGGTCGGACGCATGGGTCACTGAATCATCGGCCCATCGGATTGGCTTACTCCCGCCTATCGAACGGCTCGAGATCCTCCAGCATGCACGAACGAGGCTCGGATGTGTCCCAGCTTACCTTGCCCCCTTCTGCCACCGAGCTAATCACGCGGAGTCGAACATGATACAAGGCGTCGTCTCCCGATCCTTGCACTGCGTCGACAATGCCGCGCTGATAGAGCGACTTGACCCTGACGGGCTGGTTCTTGATTGGCGGCCACGGATCCTGTTGCATCTCTTGTCCTTCACTGCGATCGGTGCATCTTTTCTACTCGGGCCGGTGGACCGCCGAACGGTCAGGCGCGAGAAGCCACGAAAGGTGGCCCGTTCACCACGGCCACGCAGCTCACTTCCCAGACGTCAGCGTCCGGAAACCACGCTCGTCGCGTCGCGACACCCGATGGCGGCAGACGATCCATGCCGCTTCCGTCCGGGACCGAGATAAGCCGGATACGCGATCGCGCGCCCGTTCCGCGCAGCTCCACCACCGTGACCGGAAAATGGCTCAGCGGATTGATACGCGCCTGATGTACCACCTCACCGAACGTGTGGCTGCTCGTCACGGCGCGCCAGTGCGCGCCATACTCTGAAGGTGCGGTCGTCATAATCGTCCTTTCATCGGTCCATCGGGCCGACGCCACAGGCGTTTTGCGCTGATCTTCCGCCCAACCGCACCCGGCGATCGCCTCCACGCCGGCCTTTTAGCACATTCGAGTGTCAGGAGCATCGGCTCGTTCAGTGATCCTGAGCGCCCCCGGCCGGCATCGCCAGCGTGCTCCGTGCGCGGCTCGCCTTAGCCGGGCTGGGTTCGGTCGCCGGCGACCCAGGCGCCCGCTCGGATCGCGCGGCACATTTCGGTGAAGAGCGCGTACACCTCCGGATCATCGGTGCACCCCACCAGCTCGGCCGGGCTGATGGCGGGGCTATACGCCCCCCGGACGTAGGCGTTCTTCGTGAGGTCCGGCAGCTCCGATTTCAGGTATGCAACACCCGTGAGAATGCCGCGTTCGAGCAGGACCGACCGCTGACTGCTATCGAAGTGCGCGGGATGCCCGTCGAGCCGAAGATCCAGAGCTCGTTGGCCCAGCCGATCCTGCACCCACGCCACATTAGTGATGATCACGTTCCTTCTCCTTGGCCCAGGTCCTCGGCACACGCTACCCGAATGCTTCGGCACGGGCGTGCCGGCACCCCGCGGAGCAGCCAGCGCTTCACGATATAGCATTATCATAGCATATTGCTATAATTGTATTGTTTTCCGGTAACATGTTAATGTTTCGACGACATCTTTCTACTAACACTCGAAATGAGACTCTCATGACCTTCGCTGCTAAGCTTCGGCGCGTGCGGCTCGAGCGTTTTCTTTCCCAGGGCGAGCTCGCCCGCCGCGCCGGGATCCGCCCTGCGACTATCACGCGACTCGAGGCCGCAACAACCGTCCCATCGATGCGCACGGTGCGCGCCCTGGCCGAGGCCCTGGAGATTGAGCCACACCAGCTCGCTGATCCGCTGGAAGTGGCGGAAGTCCGCCGACTTTCCAACCCCACAAAGAGTCGGGACGATGATCGACTGGGCGCCTGGAATGACGACGGCGGCGCGGCGGACTCGAAGGACGGCCGACCGATCACCGAAGCGCCCAAGCCAATGCTGAACGGACTACCGACATGAGTAACTTTCAGGACCAACTGCGACAATTCGAGCACGCGTCGGATCACGTCGCATCGGAAGAATCCCAGCAGCAGGCGCTGCTCGCTCGCAATCGGGCGGAACAGATCACGGCCGCACACGCTCTGCGCGGGATTATTGACTCGTGCATCAGCGAGGCCAAGCTCGTTGTGCCATCGATGCGGACCGAGCACGCCGCGAGTGACCAGCCCCTCCAGGAATGGACGCTGCGCTGGAAGGATGGGGATCGCGGCCTGAAAATTCAACTGCTGCAAGACCAGGGAGTCGTTTGGTGGACATGGTTTGGCCACGGACGAACGTCGGCCGTGGCGAAACGATCGGCCCGCGACGCCGATCAGAAGTTCATCGAGAACCTTATCGCTGCCCTCGCGGATCCGGCCCCGTGGCAGCGCGGTGGCTACCCGCCCGCCCCGACGTGGTAGAGAGGAAGCGCGACGCAACGTCACGGTCGACGGCACCGAATTCGGCCCCGCGCAGCATGCGCGGGGTGAAGCGCCGTCCAGAGAGAGCATGAACAAATTCCAGGATGAACTCAGGCGTTTGGAGCAGGAATCTGAGCGCAAGGCCGCACGAGACGCCGCTGCGCAGGCGGCGGAGCAGCGGAAGAAGGATCGGGCCGTGGCGGCTGCGCGGACGCTGGAACGAGTCATCGAGAAGTGCGTGGAGGAAGCGCAAGCGGCCTCGTCAATCGCGGTCGAACGGGCAAACGCTGGAGATGGGAAGGCGATCTGGGTCCTGTGGTGGAAGGATCGGAGCCGAGGGGTCGAGATCAAGCTGGCGACGCGCGACGGGCAGTTGTGCTGGAGTTGGCAGGCCGATCGGAAATCGCCGGTAACATCCCGCGCCGCCACGGATATCGACGAAGCCTTCATTCAACAGCTCGTAATCACCCTGGCCGACCAATCAGCCTGGCGAGCCGGCGGTTTTCCCACCCTCTAGAACTCCCCCAATCACCCGACCTGGCGGCTGCGCACGGACCGTCCGCTCGTCCAGCGCGTCGTCCGAATGACACCAACGGCCGACAATCACGAAGCCGCGCTCGAGAACTGCGTGCCCCAACCGTGACGCGGGCGGGTCAGCCCGGTGGGCTTCCGCTAGCCCGCGGCGATGGCGAGCCCCCAGCAGCCCGATCACGCGCACGGTTCGGGAAGAGGCGGTGCGCGAGCGTGCAGGGACGGTCAACCTCCGGTGCCGATTCCCACAGGCGCAATGACAGCCATGCTCGCGTTGCCAGTCACTGGCTCCGAGAACCATTGGGCTGTAAGCTGGCAGATCGTGAATCGGCTGTCAAACACGCCTCGGCTCACGAGATCGTAGGGCACTAGGCCTCACTGTTCCCCTCGCTGAATTTCGGGCGACCATCGGCGATGATTGACGGGGCGTGTTGTCCCGACGGGCGTCCCACGCGATCCGACTATGGCGAGAGGAGTGCCAGGAGGCGTCGCATGGCATCGCCCAGCTCCTGGCGACGTCCCTCATCTGAGCGTTGGCTCGGGTGCATGCGTTCCCATTCGTGGACATGGTCCACATCGGCAACCGTAATGCGTGCGAGGCGATGGGCGTCCATCATCGTCTCTCCGACCGGTTGGGGTGGGATTCCGTGAAATGCGCCACGCCGCACGGCGGCCGCGAGATCGTTCCGCAGCATCTCCAGCTCGCCCCAGTCCACCAGCATTTCAAACCGCGCACTTTGCTTACTTTAAGTGTCTCTCGAACGGTGACGTCTGGATAGATGCACCGGTGCATAAAGATGCACGGAGATACGAACGTGGCAGGGAATCATCTCGTCGAGAGAGGGCCAGGACACCACCCCGCCCCGCAGCGGCACGAGAAACGGCCGCTGCGGAACAGCCACTCTCGCTCGTCTGGCTGGTGATAGTGGTGCATGCACATCTGCATCTTCTCCACCGACGAGCGCTTCGGATAGGATGACGACCGTGGCCGCTCCCCATGCTCCCCGGAAGTCGGTGGTCGTGATTGACGATGACCCCGACATCACGTTCGTGCTCTGCACGGCTCTGGAGGATGACGGGTATCGCGTCGTCTGTTACACCCAGGCATCGATCGCGTTGGAGTCGGTGGTTGCAGACCAGCCCGACCTGGTGATCCTGGACTGGTGGCTGCCCGAGAGCGGCGGAAACACCCTGCTCTCCGCCCTGCGCGAGAACCCTCGCACCGCCCACGTGCCGGTCCTCGTGTGCACGGCGGACGCCACCGTCCTCGACTATCGCGATGCGCTCGCGCGGAATGGCGCGGACATCCTGCTCAAACCGTTCGAGCTGGACGGCCTGCCCACCATGGTGGGGCGGATGACGGGCGGGAATTCGTCGCCTGACCCGTGGGTTGAATCCAGTAGCGCGCAATGATGGCGGAACTGCGGGGAGCTAGGCCGAGGTGATCGGCACGATGAGCTCAGACCCCGAAGCCCTCGCGCCATTGACCTTCGTGCTCACCGGGTAGGCTTCCATCGCATCCGCGGGATACGGCAGCAGCATGGTCAGCGCCTCGGACGTGTCGGTCATGGTGGGATCCAGCCAGACCTCTTCCAGCGCCGGCAGCAGAATGGCGGGCATCCTAGTGTGGATGGGCACTACGAGCTCGTTCGGCGTGGTGGTAATGATCACCGCGGTACCGCCAGGCTTGTCCTTCGTCGGCTTCGTGGAGAGCCCCCCAAAGCCGAATATCGCGTGATCCTTCAGGCGGACATGCATCGGCTGTTTGGTCTTCTCGCCCTAGATGCCCTTCCATTCAAAGAAGCCGTCCGCCGGGATGATGGGAACATCCCGCTGGTTGCGAGCGTCTCGGCCCGAGCATTGATGGGCGGTGGACGTTTGCCCGTTTTCCCGTCCATAAAGAAGGGGATGAAGCCCCACTTCACAATCCGCAGACTGTTAGGGCATGAGCCGTGGACGTCGCCGGCTTTCACCCGGCTATCTGCGGAGGCAAGAGTTGCAGACCCACCGCTTTGGCGGTGCGCTCCACGCCGGAGTCTCTCGAAATCCGCACCAGATAGCGGCCGGCAGCCATCCCGCTCGTCTCGATCTGCTCGCCCGTCCGTGTTGAGACGGCTTCGCTGACGACGTTGCCATCGAGGTCCAGCAACTCGATCCGCACCGCTCCTCCGGCCGGGCAAAGACAATTGCCGGGCCGTCGCCTCGGTCCTCACCCAGATTCACAGCGAAATACTTCTCTCGCTCGAACATGCGGTACGGCTCGGACTCACCCCACCACTTCGGGAGCACCTCCAGCTCCTCTTGCAGCGGCCCCGGGAGTGCGCGCGCGTCGACCTAACCGCGTGGAGATCGTGTAGCGATTCACTGTGCTGCCGGACACCTTCAGGTAGCATCTCGTCTTCTCCGGCGGTACCACGCCCACGCTACGGCGGTTGCTCCACGTTTGGATTACGTGACGTGCCGAGTCGTAGAGCGTTACATCGAGCGGCACGTCGGTGTTGCCAACGGTGACGGTAGGGATGCGGAAGACGCTCGACTCGGGCACCTCTAGGGCGTAGTAGTCGGGATTGATCGCCCAACCCTTCATCAGATACGACCGGACCGTGTGCAGCATGGCCTGAAAGGTCCCCGGCCCCCGGCTCGGCGGTTCAGTTATCTTGAGAGTTACTCCAGGATTCGACCCCGTAAGCGGTTGGCCCGTGGATTAACCGCGCGAGCCTCGATACGCGCACGCGTCACGACGGTCCTGAGCAGGAGCAGCATGGTCTGCGTGAGCGCATCCCTCCCGACTGAGCTACCGCCCGGCGCCGGGCTCCACTCCTCCGGCCGTGAACGATTCCATGAGCACATCGTGTGAACGCCTTACGCCGGTCCGATCAGAAGTCTGCCGGCTGATTTTCTACGGGGGGCCTACAGGATTTACTTAAATGGGGGAAGCCTGCGCTGAGCGCCGGACTCTCTAAGCCGACCCAGCCAGATCCACAAAACGTCCTCTGGGTGCAGGTTTCCTCGGCTATACGGGGGAGGTGGGGGATGATCGTTGCCCTGCGCAGCGAGGTAGTAATCGAGCTCATCCTGCGCCTCGTCCGTCCACTCGTGTCGGGTCCTCATAACCATCGCGCTGTCCTCACATCACCGTATTCGCGAGCCCGACGGAAAAACCCTTGCGGGAAATCGATCAGCGCGCTGCCGGGCGGGGCTGGAAGAAGGGAAACCGCCACGCAAACGACCGGTCCGCCACGACTGCGACTAGATCAGCGTGAGCTCGTCACTGTCGAACCACTCTCGCGGCAGATCAAGATCAAGCGCCTTGCCTGCGCTGTTTGCGTGGGCGTCGGTCATTTTGACCTCAACACGTATCAGACCATTGATCTCCGAGACGCTCCGGACTGTCCCAATTCGACTATCAGCTCGGACCTCAACGCTGTCGCCCTTCTTCGGTCTCCACATGATGACTGGCATTTCTTTCATCTCCATTCCCGAGCAGAACAAACGCTTACGCCGGCCCGATCAGATCCAACACCGTCTGAATGATGTCGTCGATGTCGAGCGGCTTCACAAGCGTTCGTGCATCGCCATAGCGTTCCACGTCGGCCCGCGCCCGGTCGAGCAGTTTCGGGTTGGTCGCGGGGTATCACACCCTTCCGCCAGGAGTTGGAGGACATCGATCTCGTGGGCAGTCAGATGTTCCGAGAGCTCTGCCGGAGCAGCACGCGCCGCCGATCACGAAGGGCCGCGGTGATGCGCGCCCTGACCGCGGGAGGCATGAATATTTCGCCACGTGCCGCCCGGTGCACCGCCTCCACCACATGGCGCAGCCCGGACCGTTTGAGCAGCACGCCGATGGTAGTGTCCAACGGATCGTCCCCTTTCCAACGTCGGGCTTCGCGGATCGACGTCGGCCTATGCACGGGTAGTCCCATTAGGGAGCATCATGTCGCCGACATCGACTTCTGTCATGAGTTTTTCGTCATGCCGATCGCCCACATGCCCCGGAATCCACTCTGAATGTCCCGGTCAGTCCGGGTTAGAATCGAGCTCCTTCCAAACGCTGACGGAGCACGGGGTGCCACCGGGCCACCACTTCCCCCGGTCGGTACCAATGCGGGTCCGGCCCTCTCCGTCCGGAAGTTACCGTCAGGGTCCGTCGAACTATCAAGGTCGTTCGCCAGAAGTAGCCCAGGCCTAGCCTGGTGACCACGGAGGCCGGCAATAGCTCGCCGGCCGAAGCGGCTCTCTTCGCACGCATTACGCTCGCCGATGTGGATCACGTCCTCGAATGGGACCGCCGGCACCCGCTGGAACGATTCGGCGCGCGACGTCGCCAGGAGCTGGGCGACGATATCCGACGACTCCTGGCACTCCGTCTCGCCGTAGTCGGATCGCGTGGGGCGCCATCCGGAACAGGACACGCCCCCGTCAATCATCGCCGATGGTCGCCCGACATTCAGCGAGCTGAACGCTGAGGCGTATTGCCTTACGATCTCGTGGCACCCGGTTCGCGGTCCGCCAGCTTGGAACGAAGCCAGCGGAACATCGCGGTGCAATCGCCGTCCGTATGTCCGGCAGCCCGATACTCCGCTCCGAGCCTGTCTAAGATGGGAGCCGCGGCCAATCGCAGCTCTCCAAGGGCCTCGTCCGACGGGCTCCGCTCAACGGTGTGAAGCGCGACCCGGAAGCGTCGGAGCAGGTCGTCGCTGTCCTGGTTGTTCATCATCATCAAAGAGTCCTCGAGTTTCCTCGTTGAGTCTCACCTCATAACTTTGAACTGAGGTGTCTCGTGCCGCTGTGCCACGAGACACGGTCTGGTGGTGTGTTTCGCGCCGCGGCGTGGGTGGTCCATTGCGTTCAATAGAGATAGGGAGGCAGTGATGGACATCGAACACAGACTCGGACGACCGGAACGCGAGAACACGCGGCTCATGGGCACCTGATGATGGCGAGGCCCCTGCGTGTCATTGTCATCATGTCTGACATTCGATGGGTGTGTGCATCCCGATCCGCCGCAGGGTTCATTGAGCTCGCGAACCAGCGGTTGATGCGTGTTCTTCCCACGGCCCCAGCGTCCCTCGGCCTGCTGTGAGCCTGGCATGTGCGTCTCCTGGCTCTCACGTCGTGTGTGCGCGTACCGTCCGTCTTGCGAATAGCGGAGGCGGTTATGGATCTGGAGCAGCGAGTGGCCCGGCTCGAGCGCGAGAATCGACGGTTGAAGGTGGGAGGCACCCTGGCACATGACGCGCTCCGTGTGCCCGACCTCGGTCGGTGAGCTCGCGCTGGTGAGAAATATCTCTCCCGCTGGATGAGCACGATCCAGCTCCGCGAGGATCATCTTCTTGAGCGGGCGTACCGAATCGCTGGGAACGGTTGCCTGAGCCTCGCCCACTGTGGCTTACAGGGCCGCTCGCACCAGGTGCGGAGCCCCGCGCTCCGCCAGCGCGGGGTTGTCCCTACGCACGAGCAGTGTCACCCCGGCGGCGATCAGCCAGATCGCCCAGGCGAGGTAGCTGAGCGCATTGATCGTACCGCCCAGCTCCCAACCGGCTGGCTCGGCCAGCCCGGCGGCGATGCCCGCTGCCAGGAGCACCCCGATCGCCCCAAACCATCGCGGCAGAAAAGCGGTGCGGAGCATTGCGACGGCTATGAGGAGCGTCCATAGACCGGTGCTCAGGAACCCCAGGTGCTCACCGACAGCCATGCCGGCGTAGCGGTGAAAGGCCTCGAAGACCATGCTGGCCGCGGCGCGCTGCGCCTCACTCGCGCCGGGGGCCATAGATGCTTGCGCCAGATGGGGGACGAGGAAGGGCCAGCGCAGGAACCCCAGTGTTTGAGACAGGCCCGCAAGAAGGCCGAAGGTGGTCGCGACCCACAAAATCACTGAGTTTTCGCGCTCCGCCAGGATGTGGTGCAGCAGCAGGGTGAGCGGAATAAAGGCCACTGCGGTAAGGGTCAGTACGTACCAGACCGCGACCAGCGGCGTGCCACCAGCCGCGAACTTGGCCAGAACTTCGGCAGTGGGTTGACGCAAGATGTCAGGGTACTCAAAAAGCTGCTGGAGCAGCAGAAAGCAGACAGTGAATACAAGGGGTACGATCACCAGGAGCGTGCCGGCGGCGCGTCGGAGAGAGGGGGTTGTCATAGTCGGGTTCCTTTGTTCCTGGCCCCCGGCTTTGGTGGGGTCAGGGTTCCGTCGCATCAGCACCGTCTCCGGAGCTCTCTCTGACATCGCGCACAAATTCGCCCACCGTCAAAACCCTCGAAGCCAACCTCAGTGTAGTAGCGGGCGTGCCGAGCTGCATGAACGTTTCATCATTGGTCGCCGAATGGCTTGAACTTGAGGCTATAAGCCGCCGCTGGGTAGCTCCCTGGAACGCGGTGCAGATGGCAGCCGAGGCATCGATCCGCTCGCCGGACCTAGAATGGCGGTTACAGGAGTCGGCCTGCCTTAATCGGCACCCTCATTCCGATAATGGGGGTTATCGGAATGAAGGCCAGAGTGAACCTGCTTCCAAATCGTCGACCCTAAGCGTGAGCCGTAGCCGCTGCTTATTGCATGATTTCGGTGGCCTGAGAGAGCACCGACGGAGGGATCGTCAGCCCGATCGCCTCCGCAGCCTTCAGGTTGATAATGAACTCGAATCGCGCGGGCAGCTCGACCGGCAGGTCGGCCGGATCTGGCGCCCTTGAGAATCCGGTCCACGAAGCTCGCGGCGCGATGGTAGAGCGCCGTACTGCTGAACCCGTAGCTCATCAGCCCGCCCGCGTCAGACCAGAGTCGGACCTCATACATCGGCTGGGAGACGTCTGCTCGGAAGCGACCGCGGCAATCCGCGCGCTGTGGGCGGCGGCGAGGGGCTCCTGGAGCACCATCAGCGCGTCCGCCTGCGATGCCGCCAGGCTCTGGAACGCGCCCTCGAACTCATCAGCCCTCCGGACCTCGAGCGAGACGAACTCCAGGCCAAGCTCGTGCGTGGCCAGTTCCGCCGCCCTGAAGTCCGCCAATTTGGATACGTTGTTCGCGTTCCACAGGACGGCGACTCGACGCGTCGTTGGGACCACCTCCTTGAGGAGCTCGAGGCGCTTCGCAACGATCCTGCCACTGTTGCCGCCGAGCCCAGTGACATTGCCGCCCGGCCGGGCAAGGCTGCCAACGAGCCCCGCACCCACCGGATCGTTGCCGAGAACCGTACCGACGATCGGAATGGTTGCCGTAGCACTTTTGGCCGCGAGCACAGCTTCCAGCCCGGTCGCGACGATGAGATCGATGTCCAGTGCAACGATCTCGGCCGCAAGCGCTGGTCCCTGCTCCAACCTACCGTCCGTGAATCGGTACTCAATCAGCAGGTTCTGGCCTTCAACGTAGCCTAGGTCATGGAGGCCCTGGTGAAAGGCCTCCATCAGCACGTTGTTCGGGGCGGCAGCGCCGATTCCGAGGTAACCGATGCGAGGAACTCGGGGCCGCTGCTGCCAGGGAGGCCGGAAGCCGCAAGCACTCACCAAGTAGATGGTCGTCAGGCCGTGGACGCCCCGAATGAACTGGCGGCGATTCCACCGGCGAGGCGCACACATAATGCCTGCGAGTATCCGCCTCACGGCTGGGAGCGTCAAATTACTCTGGCGACTGTAGCTGGCATACGTCTGTTCTGGAGAATGACGATTATCGCAAGGTATATGGAGGTCGCTTGTGAGTGATGGAGTGCTGGCGACGGTGGACGTGGGTGAGCGCATCATTGCGCTTGCGATCGATACGCTCAATCCGAAGCGTGACTCGGCCGCTCTTGCAGGAGCCCGGGGTCGAAGTCATCGGGGAGGTGGACGATGCCGAAAAATTCCGACTTCCTCGGCGCTGCCTGAGCACTCCTCTTTCCGATCGATTGGCCGGAGCCGTTCGGTCTCGTCATGGCGGAGTCACTGGCGTGCGGCACGCCAGTCATCGCCCGGCGACGCGGATCTCTGCCCGAAGTTGTGGACATCGCGTGACGGGGTTGATCGGCGAAACCGATGAGGATCTTGCCTATACGTGGATCTATGCGAAGGATCGCCTCGATACCGTGGTACGCCATTGCGACGGGTTCCCAAATGGCCCATAGAGCTCGTCGTAAAACTCGCGCTTCACCACGAGGTCAGGGTCATACCGCGCTACCTCCGGTAGGTG
This sequence comes from uncultured Chloroflexia bacterium, assembly GCA_963765765.1. Lineage (GTDB taxonomy): Bacteria > Chloroflexota > UBA6077 > UBA6077 > JACCZL01 > CAVXYC01. Next base: position 663,099 of record CAVXYC010000015.1, read on the forward strand.
CCCGCGAGGGTGCCCGATGATAACGTCGCTTTCGGTGATCCGGATGATGCCCTCAATCGGGAAGATGGATATCCCCTCACCCGGACCGAGGAAGTCGGCTAAAGCCAGCAGCAAGAACCGAACCTTGTAGTGGAGGTCGTCAATGATGAGATCGTCGATGGTGCCGATAAAGCGGCCATCGCTGTCCTTGACGGTCCATCCTCGGATATCGATGTCGGAGGTTGCGACGGTCAAGTCCGTGTCAGTCAAATTCCTGTGCGCCGCCGGGACCTGCATGAGCATGGTGACCTCCCTATCAATGCGGTTCGGCTTCGGTACCGGCGATACGCTCTGCGGGCAGCCCAATCCCACCGTGATCACGCGCACCGGTCACTCCTGGTGCAGCGCTCCACTAGCGAACGTGATGGACCCCATTCAGCGTCGCACACGTTCGACGATGAGTCATGATCGTTTCTTCATGCTGGTGTCAGTCCCATTGAGGGGATAGCGAGCAGCCGTTAATGGCTCGATTGACCCATCGGGAACGAGGGCGCATAGTGCATAAAGACACGCACGGACAGTCGAACAGCCGACTCTGCCTGTTGAAGTCGGATCGGAGGCGAGCGGCGGAGGGGAAGGCGGAGCTATGACATACCCAATTGATGATCTGCGCGACGTGACCGTCGGAGCGGTTGTCAAAGACTCAGATGGCGCTGTCATAGGCAGTGTCGAGGGGCTCGCGGTCGGGGATGATGGCGCGAAACAGTTCATGATCACACGTCATGGATACGCCGAGTATCTCCTCGCGGTTCCGCCGACGATGATCGACGTGGCGAGCGGCGGGGAGGTCCGGTTGAACGTTTCGCTGCAGCGCTTCGAAGCGCTGCTATTTGAACCGGGCGGCGATGCTGGACCAACCCGCCCGAGTGAGTCCGCTGATGCAGTGCTCGGTCATCTCGAAGGAGAATCGTCCATGGGGCCGGCCATGGGATAATCGCCTCGTTGCCACAAGCAGGAACGATTCTCGATCGGGCCGAGTGGTGAAGTTGTCCACCGAGTCGCGGCGTGGATCGGTACTGACTGCCGGTTGGCTTCTGTGACTCCATCGGGCGGTCGCACAAGGTGGGTCTCAAGCGTCTGTTCACGCAGCAAGGCCGAGGTTCTCGCGATCAGTCAGCGTCGCCCCTTAGCCGCGCCCGATCTCTTGGTATTGACTCACTTCCTGTTCCCGATCATATCCAAGGACCACGGTGATGAACGCTATCGACAAGCAGACGGAACACGCCACGGTAATGACGCCGGTGCCCCTGAGCCCCGAAGCGCTACGCGCCCTCGAGGAACGGGTGGTGGTGACAATCGATCAACGCCGCGACACTCGGGATGTCAACAAGCTTCACGAGTCCTCGCTCACTTTTGGTCAAAGGGTCGCCGACCGCGTGGCCTCGACGATGGGGAGCTGGCCCTTCATCATTGTCCAATCCATCTTGTTGACGTTCTGGATTGGGCTTAACGTTTCGGAGCTCGTCTTTCGAGCCTGGGACCCGTACCCGTTCATCCTCTTGAACCTCATGCTCAGCTTTCAAGCCGCGTATGCGGCTCCGTTCATCATGATGAGCCAGAACCGTCAATCCGCAAAGGACCGCCTCGCGGCGGAGCTGGACTTGCAGACTAACCTGCGCGCCGAGGCGCTTATTGAGGATCTGCACGGCGCGATGGAAACGTTGCGGCGACATCAATGGAAGGATCTGCTCGATATTCAACAAAGCCAGATCGAGCTCATGCAGACACTGCTTAGGCGCGTGCCCGTCGCGACACCTGGCCCTTGAGCGAGGTAGGCTAGTGGGGCACAGTCCCCGTCACAGCAAACACTCTGACGAGGCTTCGCCACGGCAAGCTCGCACCACGAGGCCCCCGATGCTTGGATCACGCGTCCATTAACGGAGCCCGATCCAGATCCAGAAAGCCTCAGCTCCGCACACGGTGACCGGGTAAAGCTGGGCACGGTTCGACCCACGTCGTCATTGACGAGATGGAGGTGGCACGGCTCCTCCCAGGGCCAGCGACGGTCGGGGGGATGACTCGCCAGAGATCCGAGGATCCCAAACGCAGCGTGAGTAAACACTCATGACTCGTTGCCGCATGCGTGCCATGCTAAAGGGAGCTCATTAGCGGAAGCGGTGGGAGGCACTGTCGTAAGCCGAATCAGCCTCGCAAGCCGAGACTAATGGAGGGCCTGCCCATGAGCATCCCGGCGATCATCTCCATCGAAGTGGCATCCTCGATCTGTAGTTAGGGAGCGCATCGTGGCACTCGACCCAGGCGGATTACTCATGTGGCTCATCGCGGGCCTTATAGCCGGCTGGTTAGCCGGCAAGTTCATGAAGGGAAGCGGTTTCGGGATGGTCGGCGACCTCGTCATTGGGAGTCTGGGGGCTTTCCTGGGAGGCCTGTTGTTCGGTGTGGTGATGCCCGGGAACAGCGTGGGCTTTCCTGGCACCATCGTCGTGGCCTTCATGGGCGCGGTTGTGCTGATCGGCCTTTTGCGGACGCTGTCTGGTGGGACGTGGGGTCTTGGCAACAGCTGGCGAGGCTGAGTCCACGGCCACGCTCTGGTCGCCGGACGGCTGGGGAAGATGATCTGGCTCCTTCTGGGCGAGACCGGCGAGGATCTGGCCCGGAAGTGCACGAGTTGACACTGGGATCCCGTCAGCCGACCGACCAGGACGATATCGCCACCCTGGTGACGCGCGAAGAAGCCTTTGCACCTTGGCTGGGTTGTCGCCCAGGCCGCTCTACCCCGATATGGAGGCCACCCGAATGAACTCACAGCTACTCGATGAGGCAATCAAGGTTGACATGGTCGTGCGCACGATGGACGGTGCACACCTCGGCACGGTGGCCGACGTGTGGCCAAATGTAGATGTCGAGGACGGTTGGGACGCCACGAGCTCCGTGCCGCAGCCGAGTGCCGAAGCGACCGATCCGGAGCTCTACACGTTTAGCGAGGGTATACAGGGTGGAGGCGATAGCTACTTTCGTCTGCGAACGCCGGATGGGGGCGACCTGTATGTTCCCTTCTCCGCGGTCGTTCGGGCGGACGGAGAGGCGGTCCAGGTCGCGGTCGACGAGGCGACCGTCCCTGGTCTGCAGTGGGACGTTATCCCCGACTTCATCAATATCACAACGAAGTCGGATAGCCAGGGCGGACCGCACGCCGCGTGAATCGCAGTCTTGCGGATGACCGTTGGAACGCCGCGAGGCCACCGCGGCCGGTTATCGGGAGGTGTCGCCGATAGCCGCTTCGGACGGGATTTGGGTACCGGAGAACGTCGGCAGGAAGCGGTAGCCTTTGCCCGGTACCGTCTGGATGAACCGCGGCCTACGCCAATCGTTCTGCAGCTTCACTCGAAGGTTCCGAACGTGGCGGTCAACCACGTTACTCTCGGCCACGTAATCAGTTCCCCACAATGCATCCAGGATCTGATCGCGCGTGACGAGCTGGCCAGGGTTGGCCGCCAGCAAGTAGAGCAGACTCTGCTCGAGCCCCGACAGATGGAGCTCGGACGTTCCGGCCCGCACCTGGCGGTGGAGGATGTCGATCTCGATCTCGCCGAGTCGCAGCACCGGGTCTATGGGCACGGGGCTCCCGAAGGTTCGACGGGTGATCGCGACCATCCGTGCGAGTAGCTCCTCTGGTGAGAACGGGACCGTCATGATATCGTCAACGCCGAGCTCGAACGCCGCGAGCTTGGTGGCGAGGTCACCCCGGCGAGTGAGAGCGAGCACTGCCGTTCGGATCCTATCCTCCGGGCCAACTTGCGCCAGGCGGTTGATGAGCTCCTCGCCGCCAATGTCCATGTCGATGACGGCGAGATGGGGTCGCCACGTCTCGGCGACTATTGCGGCCTCCGCCGCTGTTGCGACGTCAGATGTGGTGAACGCCGCGTGGTTCAGCGTGAGCTTGATCGTCTCGACGAGCAACGGCTGGTCAACCAGGATCAGCACGCGAGCAGGACCGTTCAGTGACACATTGCACCTTCCAGCATCATGCCTGCACGTGACCACCGACCGCACAAAAGCGGCTGGGTCCTGACCTTCGCGTTTCGATCGTCGTCAATGCGCCTAATGATACATCTGATACATCCCACCCAAGAAGCGCCTTGAACTGCACACCGTGCGGCTGATCAATCACCAAATGACGGAAGGCTCATGACACGGACCTCACTCCGTGACAGAGTGAGGGTGCGCTGACTGAGGAGACTTCTGCTTTGTCGCGGCGCTTGCATGCCAGTGCTGTCGGCGCTAGACGCCCATATGGCAACCCCGGCTCGTCTAGATGACCGGCGCTCTGTCACGGATTCGGCTATAGGACCATCATCATGAGCCACGAAGATGCGGGAGGTGCATTGACCCTGATATATCCGGGACTCCCATCGCCCCCTTTAAGCGACCCCGGAATACGGATTGTCGAATGGCGCCGTTCCTCCGTTGCGCTCAGCGTGAATCGGCCACGACCTTCGGCCGCGCTATACGCCGGAATCGGGGCGAGTCATCTTGATGGGGAGCGTCGAGAGACGGATCGTGTGGACACCGCGTTTCACGAGGCGGCTCACGCGCTGATGGTCCACGGACTTGGCGGATTCGTCACGAAGGTGGACGGCGCCGGTCAAACAACATATGCCTGGCCACCGGAGCCGGTCGGGGGGACCGTCCGAACGGAGCGCATGCGCGACATGGTTCGGGCGGTGGTGCTCTACAGCGGCCCGGTAGCGGAAGAGCTCGATCGGCGACCGCGGGAGCAGCCGGGGACCGTGGCGATGGTGCAAGCCTGCCGGACATTGCCCTATCTCCAGGGTGCTCCGGGGCGGGATCCGCACCATGACTTCGACCGTGTAGCGGATATCGTTCGCGGAAAATTTGGCTCCCAGCCTGACTCGATGTTTCGATACCTGACGACGGCCGCTCGCCTGGCTGAGGATCTGGTCCGCGTGCACTGGGAGACGATCGAGCGAGTCGCCCACCACGCCCTTCGTTGGGGCACCCTGGATGGCCCGATGTTCAAAAGTCTCGTGGCCGGGCGGCTGGGAAGGGGCGATCTCCGTCAGGCACTTGAAGCAGCCCAGTTCTGAGCATTCTGCTAGCTTCTGCCATGAGCCGCCGGCACCTGTTCTCGAGATCGCTGAGGGATGAGCAAACGTTCATGACAGGCACTCAGGCGGGTGCGATGCTGCCCATTACCCGAATCAGACAGGAGTCACGAGTGGCCGACGGGCGCGTGCTCAATGAGCCGCGCGAGCGAGGGATCACCATGCACACCGATTTACAGTGGGACCCTGGGCATGTCACGTTGAAGACCGAGGATCGGGCGATCCGACCCTCGGTCGACCGGAGCCAGCCCGCGGGCAGGGTGAGCACCCGGGAGGAGCTCTCGGACTCCACCGGGCAGAATGTCGCCTCCCGGCCGTTCGCTGCGCCGAAGGCCGTCTGCAACGTGCGTGAGGGCGTTGCTGACACGCTGGCAATGCCACTTCTCGTGCTCGACACGGAACTGCGGGTGGAGTTCGCCAATAGATCGTTCTGCGAGGCGTTCGGTGTGAGGCCTGAGGCGGTTGGCCGATCGATCGAAGAGGTTGGTCGAGGTCACTGGAACAACGTGGAGCTGCGCGAGGCACTTGGGCACAGTCTTTTGCACACCGGTCGCGGAGACGAGCTCGAGATTCACTGCGCCACCGTGACGTCTGGTCCTCGGACGATGCGGATCACCACGCAGACCTTAGCCGAGATGAGTGATCCAGGGGGATACGTTCTCCTCGCGATGGAAGACGTCACGGGACGCCAGGCGATGGACCGCCTACAGCGCGACTTTGTCGGCCTTATCAGCCATGAGATGAGTAACGCTCTCACACTCGTCGTGGGCGAGGCTCAGTGCATGCAACGGCGTGGCGAGTTCAACGCGCGTGCGCTGACCAGTATTGTGGACCAGGCCGTCGTCCTCGGTCGCCTGGTGCAGGACCTTCTGGACACGCCGAGTTTTGATCCGGACACGCTGAGCATCGATCGCCGCTGGATCGATCTGGCGGACGTTGCCCAAACCACGATGCACTGGTCGCAGATCGCCAGCCCCATTCATACAATGCGTCTGGAGTGCCCCCTCGGCGGCGTCGAGGGATCGTGGGACCGTGATCGACTCACTCAGGTGTTCTCCAATCTTTTGAGCAACGCCATCAGGTACTCGCCAGCGGGCGGGCAAATCCTGGTATCGCTTCAAGACCTGGGGTTCGCGGCGCGTGTCAGCATTCGAGATCAGGGCATTGGAATCCGGCCAGAGGCACTTCGACATCTGTTCGATCAAAGTTATCGGGTGCCCGGCTCCGCAGGCCAGGTCCGCGGGCTGGGATTGGGGCTGTACATCACCCGCCTGCTCGTAGAAGCCCACGGTGGAGACATAACCGTGGAATCAATGCCGGATCAGGGCTCGACCTTTCACGTCGTTCTTCCTCGAGCAGCGCCAGTGCATGAGTCACCCCAGCAACTGACGCGGTGGGCGGTCATATCTGGACAAACGAAAGATCGCAAGTGACAACCTTCTTGTCGGTGGAGGGCTCCAGATCCTGCTATTCGATTGAGGCAGTGGCCAATGGGGAAGTTACCGTGCGCAGCCGCGGCGGCCGTCACGCCTTGACACGGCCCGAGAGAACACTGATGGCGCCAGGGTGGGCCGATTTACGCGGTGGCGGTCGCGTTTCTGACAGTAAAGCACAGTGCTACGCTTCGTGCGGAGATGGGAGATGTACAGGATGGCAATAGAGCAGAAAACCTGGCCCCCGGTCGTCGGGCAGTCGGTCCGCTTGAAGTCGGAACCGTACCGGCACGGCGAGGTGGTAGGTATCGATGGAACCGGTGGCGATGCCGTGTACTTGGTCGTGGTGATGCGCTCAATGATCACCGGCCGCTTGGGCGAGTTCCGAAGAATCGCCGATGAGCCGATCCGGTGGGGCCTCGCTGATCTTGAGCGGTGACCGTCCCCTGGTGACCGTCCCCTGACATCGATTCGGTGTAGTCGTCGGTTCCGCTTCTGAAATGAGCGCAGTCCGCCGCTCGTCGTGTCAGCTCGACTGAGAGGGACGCGAGCAGCGTGCCGGACGGGCCAGTTCTACAGAAATCCATTCACCCGCCGGTTCGTACGGCTCTCCGGCAATTCTCCGCCTTTCCGTCGGGGAATGCGGAAATGTGAGTACTTGGGTCACGCAATTCTCGTGGATGGCTCATCGGTCCGCGTCAGCCGAACGGCCCCCCGCCGTGGCGCGATAACGTCGTAGCGGTTGTCACCAAAGGTAAAGCCCTGCCAATCGATTCGAGGGGCACCGGGTAATGGCTGGGCGTAGGGTTGTCCCAGATTGATGGACGCGCCGAGCCACGTTTGGGCCATCAGGATTACTCCGCCAGCCGCCCAGGCTTGCGGCGCATTGGCATGAGGGTACGGCACAGGCGGCTCATCCGCGTGGCGCGGTACACCGGCGAACAATTCTGGAATACGAGCGCTCTCAAAGTGTTGGGCCGCGTCAAGCTGCGCCCGAATAAGACGACTGGCCTCTCGAGAGAATCCGTACCGAGCCAGCCCCGCCGCGATCAACGCATTGTCGTGCGGCCAGACGCTCCCATTGTGATAACTCAGCGGATTATAGGCAGCCATACCGGTGGCCAACGTGCGAATGCCCCAACCACTGAACAGATCATCCGCGAACAGCCGCCGGACCACGCCGGTGGCTCGGCTGTGGTCGGCAATGCCACTCCACAGGCACTGCCCGGCATTCGAGGTCACGGCATCCACTGGGCGCTTCTCTCCATCGAGCGCGACAGCAAAGGTCTGTTGGTCGGGGAGCCAGAACTGCTGATTGAAACTGAGGCGTAGTCGATCGGCTTGGGCGCGAAGCTCGTCGGCTCGATCAGGCATCTCTAACTCACCGAAGAGCCAGGCCATGGCGCGTTTGGCCCAATAGACGTAGCCCTGGACCTCACAGAGAGCAATCGGGCCCTCTGCGGGTTGCCCATTCGCGAACGCAATTGCGTCATGCGAATCCTTCCACCCCTGGTTATCGAGACCCTGCGGTGAGCGCTTGTGATACTCGACGAATCCGTCTCCGTCTACATCGCCCCAGCGATCGATCCAGGTCAACGCTTCCTCAGCGGATGGAAGCAGGCTGCGGCCGAGCGCCAAGTCACCCGTCCAGCGCACCGTCTCCCCAAGTGTCACGAGAAACAGCGGGGTCGCGTCGACCGTTCCGAAGTATCGGCCGTGCGGAACGCGCTCCAGACGAGACAGGCGACCCTGGCGAATCTCGTGCGCTATTTTTCCTGGCTCAGCATCTCGAATCGGATCGTCATGATGGGATTGATGCTGTACGAGCGCGGCGAGCGCGCCTCGGGCGAAGCCGGGATCGAGGGCCAGTGTTTCAAGCCCGGTAATGAGGGAATCACGGCCGAAAATCGCCATATACCACGGTAACCCCGCGGCCGGCACCTGACTGCCGTCAGGTAGGGCCACCCGAAGTGCTTCCAGATCCTGCACGGCCCGGTCAAATGCCGCGGTGAGCGGCATGAAGTCTGACTTGAGTACGCCGGTTGGTCTGGTGGCGTTCGTACGTGCCGGCATGGCAAGTGAAACGCGGTGTGCACGTGGCGGCCTGACTCCTGTGAGCGCCGGCGGTCGCGGCTCAACGACTAGTTCGGCCGCCCAGCTCTGATGTGAGCTAAGCCGAAAGGAATAGTCTATTCTCCCGCTATCGATTCTGGGCTGATTACTCGCCCGAACCACGGTTGAAAACAACAATCCACCGACACGCGACTGGTAACGCACGAGCGAGCGTTCGAGATCAGACTTTGCGCGAGCCTCTCGTCCGATGGACGCCAACCCGCGCACTTCGAATATGTCCGCGAAATCGGCAGCGCAATCAAATGCGACGCACATCTCCACCGCATCGGAACCATAGTTGGTCACCGTCAGATGCTCGCGGAGGTGATCCGTTACATCCCGCGCCCGAACGAGCAAGAGTGTTTCTGCTGGGATGGATGCGAGCGCAGGATTGGTGGCATGAAAAACAGCCGAATGCGCAGCGTTGGAGTACGACGAGAGCGCCACTGGCCGTGCTCCATTCACGGTGATCGTGAGCGCTGAGAGAAAGCGCGTATCAGCATGGAAAAAACCGTGCTCCGTACCGCGCAGAATGTCTCCAAAGGCGTCAGACACAACAAATGTCGATCCATTGACGGTCGCATGCTCATTCTTCACGAAATGCTCCAGTGGGTTGACTTGATTGCGGGTTCAGGCAGGGCGAACGATAAGTGCGATCGCATCAAACTAGTGGCCCCGTGCGAGGGGTTTGGTGTTGGCATCAATGAAGGCGGACTGCATAGGGGCAGGGCTCGGCTTGCGCTCGCTCGGACGCATCGGTTGACTCGAGCCGGGACTGATAGCTTCGCGAGCCACCTTAGCGTCGTGCTTCAGGTTGGAGACGCCCAGCCTCTGCCCCGGCCATGCGATTGGCGAACATCACGCGACCAGCACGATTGCTGGTTCACGGTTCGCCCTCGGTCTTTGCCATGGCCAGGAGGACATTGGGTAGTTCCGCTGATCGGGGTAACCGGTCATCGCTACCCGTTACTCGATCCTTGTTCTTGGCACCCGCTTCCGCAATTTCTCCGCCCGCCGTGGAGAACGGATCAGCGACTGGCGTCATCCATTTGGGCGTCGCGACCATTGCAAGAATCGGCTCTTCGCTCACCGGGCAAATCGAGATGCTGGTTCGAAAGCCATTGCTCGCCACAGACCGACCCTGCACTGTCGCGAACGAACGAAAAATTTTGGAGATTATCCTGAGCGGACACTTGTCCGCCCACGAATCCAACGGTAAGTCCGGCGATCGCAGCAATTACCAAGATGTAGCGCCATTGCATGAGTGCCTCCTGGGCATAGCTAGTCCCGGAGAAGGGTTATCTGTGACCCACGCCTGCCGAGAATGTGGCAGGTCTCGTCAGCAAGGACGAAAGAACGGAAACGAGGCGGGGATGCCTCGGTGCCAGGCCCGGCGAGCGGGCCGGCGAAACGTGCCGATGTCCGAAGTATACCGCGCTTTCCAAGCGGCCTGGCGTACTTCTCGCCGATTAGTCTCTCGGCGCCCGCATCATCGTCTCTGCTGCGGCTCCCACGTCGAGCTCCACGCAGTCACGGTACAGGGAGATCATGGCCCAGGCGATGAGCCGCTGTGTTTCGACGTCCATGATCCGCTGACGTTGCTTGATGTCAGCGAGACGCTCCAGGCGAGCGAGGAAGAGCATGCGGAGCCGTTGGCGGTCCGGGTCCAGCTCGATCACGTGGGACGGCCTCGCTTATAGGTGCGTGCGAGAGTCCCCGCGCCGCATCCCACGGTGAGTGCGTTAGTGATGCTTGTCGGGGTGATCACGTGAGCGATTAGGTGCCCGGCCCGGGCCCGCGTACATATCGCGGAGTCCGTGCCTATCATCGCGGGGATTCGACTTGATCGGAGCTACGCGGAGCGCGGGGTGCCAGGCGGATGAAGCACATCCAACAGACCGGTCCCCAGGCGTGGGGTATGGTCGCCGGGAGTCGATACAGCGGAGCCGTTCTGGTGTCACAATGGGCACATGGGTCAGTCATCACGCGGGTCCAATCGCATCCAGTACCGCCTGGATGATGTCCTCGATATCGAAGGGTTTGACGATCACCCGAGCATCGCCGTAGCGAGCCACATCAGACTGCGCCCGGTCGAGAAGCTTGGGGTTGGTCGAGGTCAGGATCACTGGGATGTCCAGCGTCGCGGCCTCTCGATGGAGCTGCTCGAGTAGGTCCCACCCAGCCACCTCCCCCAGGACGAGATCAATGATGAGGAGATCCGGTTTGACCACGGCGATGTGATCGAACGTCCGCGGAACGAAGTTCGTGGTCGTGACGTTGTAGTGCTCGTCCTCGAAGAGCGCGCGCACCAGGTCCAGGAATTCGGGTGCGCCGTCCACCGCGAAGATGTGCTGGCGATCCATCTGGAGACGTTCCACCTGGATACGTTCCTCAGCGACACACGGACCAGTCATTGTGCACCTCACTCGCCACGATGCGGTCCGCCCGGTGTTGCCCGGAATCGTGACGTAGCCAATCGGGCCGATGCGAGTATCTCACTGTGACGGAGATGTGTCATGAGCATTTCGTCATCGCGGTTCATCGTCGCTGGCAAGCCTGGTCTGTCCGGCTTTGACATCGCACGTATCGCTTTTCCCAATGATGGAAATCCCAGCGAGTGCGTGTCGGTGAATCGACTGCTCCCTCGCCCCCGCGTGATCAGCCCAGGCCCGAACCGCCATCACCCTGGCCAAACGCGAAATCGCCGGGGAATGAACAAATGCTCATGACAGGCGCGTGCTCGAGGGCCATAGTGGGAGGGAATCGGATTTCCGACGCCTCATCCGGTGCCGTTTTCCGCGAAATGCCGAGAGTCGTGGTCGCCCCATCATTTGAGCTCGCCGGTACCGCAACCACTAGGAGATTCAATGATTCATCCATCGTCGTCACTATGGCGATCCTTAGACGAGACGGGCGGGAGCCAGCAGGTCAGCACATGGCAGAGTTGACGTTCACCTACCCAAAGAGTCCCGTGATCATCGAAGACCCGCCCATCGCGAAGGCCCTGTTCAACGACGCACGGATGGCATGGGTCTGGCTGCCGTTACGCCTGTGGCTCGGGTACCAGTGGCTCGAGGCCGCGTCGCACAAGATCACAAATCCGGACTGGATGGGCAGCGGCGTGGCGATCCGCGGGTTCTGGGAGCGCGCCGTCGCGGTTAACCCGGCCACCGGCAAGGACCTCGTTACCTACGATTGGTATCAGGCCTTTCTGAATCTCCTCCTGGTAACGAACAGCGAGGTCTGGTTTGGCAAGCTGGTTGCCGTGGGTGAGCTGGCAATCGGTCTGGGCCTGATCCTCGGCGCTTTTGTCGGAGTGACGGCCTTCTTCGGCGGCTTGATGAACTGGTCGTTCCTGATGGCGGGCACTGTCTCAACCAATCCGATCATGTTTGCGGTGACCGGCGTGCTGATCCTGGCTTGGAAAACGGCAGGGTACTATGGCCTGGATCGATACTTGCTCCCACTTGTTGGAACACCCTGGCAGCGGCGTGACCCTGGCGCAACCACCGGCTTGGCCACATCCGCGAAGCAGGTCACGACGCCCCGAAGGGGCACAGCGTGAGCAACGACAGCCCCAGCGCGTAGCTGTTAACTCCAGACGCCATTGGTGGAGCAGATTCTTTTCGGACCGCCACGATTCGGCGGAAGAATTCGCCCGCATGACGATTGAGCCCGACGGGCGCAGGCCGCAGGACCCTTCGACAGCCCAGGAGTTTTGACAATGGCGCTTCCACAATTTGATATCACACTCAGCGTACTCGCCGATGCGGCCGCAACACTTGACTTCGACGGCGGGCGCGGCCTGGGCCGCGAGCTCGTATTGGCAACCCACGGTCTGGTGATCCAGGGCACATTGATTGGGCCCGGGGCCTACTTCCGAACGCTCGGCCGCCCGACGTCGCCGGCCGACGAAAAGCTGGGGGACGCGGACGCCGCGCAATTCCAGTTATTCGAAGAAATGACGCGTCGAGGACAAGCTCAGCACATCACAACGCGCGGGCTGGCCGCTAGCGGTAATGGGGTGGCACTATCGCAAGTCCAGACCGAGGAGGCTTACGCCGCGTTTATCCATCTTCAGCATGTGACGATCATGAACGGGGGCGTTGGCATCCACCTGCCACTATGGCGCGCCCGGCTCACCGAGATCACTGGCTGGACGTTCGGCACGATCGTTCCGGAGTAAGTCATCGTGTATGGGAATTCATAGTTGAGGCCGTGCCTCCGCGCTGCCGCCGAGTGTCAGCGCGGTCACGACACTACCAGATTAAAGGCTCCGGGAAAGCTCACGGTTGACGAGACTTGTGTGCGCACCCGCGTATCTTTTCTGCTCTCTCTCAGCCAACGCGAAGCGATCGATCGGTCGAGACAGTCGTCGGACCGTCGCGCTCAGTCCCATGTTTCTGTTTGCCGTCGCACACGGACGTACGCCTCTACGATAGTGAGCTCCAGTAGCGGGCGACGTGGCGTGATTACAGCGCGACGGTCAGCCTGTAATGGCACGCTAGCCCCGTACGGTTTATCACCGGGTGATATGCACCGGCATGGCGACGTGGAAACAACTGACGATCTCTCGGCGATCGGGTACCTGGTACTGATTAAGTACTTGGCCCGACGGATATGGAACACATGAAAGCACAGATGGGACTTCACGGAGAACAAATTCGTCCTTGAGGCCCCTTATGCTCTCTCACACTTGCGTAAGATGAAGTTGTAATGACGGCCGACACTTCATCAGAGCCCAAGGTGCCGGCGCACCTAGCCTTCGCGGAGCGGTATCCGTTTCCGCTCGATGACTTTCAACTTCAGGCGATGGAAGCCCTCACCCACGGGAAGTCTGTGCTGGTGGCGGCGCCAACAGGTACCGGGAAGACTGTTGTGGCCGAGTTCGGCGTAGATCAAGCGCTCGCAGCCGGACTTCGCGCGTTCTATACGACTCCCATCAAGGCGCTGTCCAATCAAAAGTTCCGTGATTTCCAGGCTGGGTATGGAGATCAGGTTGGTCTTGTCACGGGCGATTTGACGATCAACCCTGACGGTCGCTTGCTTGTCATGACTACCGAAGTGTTGCGCAATATGCTCATTCAGAGCGGCGCCGCGCCCGCGGATCTGGGTGTGGTGATTTTTGACGAAGTGCACTACGTCGGTGATCTCCAGCGGGGCACGGCCTGGGAGGAAGCAATTCTGCTCGCTCCACCCCATCTGCCATTCGTCTGTCTTTCGGCGACGGTGCCAAATGCGCTGGAGGTGGCCTCCTGGATACGCTCGAGCCACGGTGACCTGGTCTGTATCGAGCATCATGAACGAGCTGTACCTCTTGAGCATTACTACTTTGTGGATGGGAAGGCGAGCCGGCTGATTGATACGGATGGGAAGCGGACGGATCGCATACCGCGCGTCGGCGGTGAGCTGGCAGGCCGGATCAGATTCGGGGATATGCCCGGCTCACCTCCGCAGTCCAATCGCGAGCCTCGCCCCCAGGTGGAACCGGCGGATGTCGTTCGCTATCTCGAAAAGCAAAGGCTCACACCGGCGATCTATTTTCTTTTTGGGCGGCGCGCCTGCGAACAGTCTGCCCAGGCGTGCCTAACCCTGCCACCAGTCCCGTATGCCAAGGAGATGGTGCGCGAGGCGCAAGCGCGGCTCTCTGACTTGCCGCCCGAAGATCGACAAATGCGGCAGGTCACCTTGTTAATTCACCTTCTCTCGAGGGGCATCGCCGTGCACCATGCGGGACTTCTGCCGGTGATCAAGATCCTTGTTGAAGAGCTTTTCGCCTCCGGGCGCCTGCGAGCTGTCTTTGCCACCGATACGCTGGCGCTAGGTATCAATATGCCAGCTCGAACCGTGGTGATCGGGGAGATGCTGAAGTTCGATGGCGAGTCGCGTCGACTGCTTACCCCCAACGAGTATCGTCAGATGATTGGGCGTGCTGGGCGTAGAGGCATCGATGAGCGCGGCGTTGCCATGATGGTCTACTCCCCATGGGTCCGGGCGGTCGATGCACTGGAGATAGCTGCCGGCGATCTCCTGCCGCTGGAAAGCGCATTTCAGCCAACGTACAGCACCGCCGCGAACCTCTGGCGCGAACCAGGGGACGAGGAGCGTCTGGCCGACCTGTATGCTCGCAGCCTGCGCCGCTTTCAGCATGACGCTGTGCTGGAGCAGCTCGCCGAGGAATACGAGGAGACCCAGGCACGGTTTCATGCCCGAGCCGATCGGTCGCCGGGTGACCCGAGAGTCTGGGCCGATGCGCACGAGCTCTCAGCCATCGAAGATCGGCGTCGATTTGCTCAGAATCGGGCGCGTTCCGAATCGCGCAAGGTGGTTCAGGGGCTGGGTCGCGTCATGGAACGGTTCGGTTATTTGAGCGTGCGTCGACCTACCTGGAAAGCCGAGCTGCTTCGCAACATATTTGATACCAATGCACTGACTCTCGCTGAGCTCCTCAACGCTAAGCTGCTCAACGGTCTCGATCCAGCGGAGATCGGAGAGGTGTGCTCGTGGTTCACCTGGGATCGTGATTCGCCCATTCGGTCCTTGCCCATCTCACCGAGACTCCATCGCGTGCGAGAGCAGCTCAACCGCATCCATGGCGACGTCCTCCATGAAGAAACTCGTGCCGGGCTGGATATCTCGCGGCCGCTTTCCCTCGACTTCCAGGGAGTAGCTCTCGCGTGGGCAGAAGGTAACACGCTGGCGGAGATCGCTCAGCGATCGCGTATTGCGGAAGGTGACCTGGTCGGCCTCCTTCAGAAGACGCTCGATCTTCTCAATCAGCTCAAAGTGGCCGCCTCGCGCGCGAGCGGGCCAAACAGTCAGGGCGGGCCAGTGGGATTCGATGATCGCTTTCTGACGCGTCTCGACAACGCCGACCAGCTTCTCCGGCGAGGAGTGGTGGAGGCCCTTATCGTTGGGCCGTCTCGGGTCTCCCAGATCCAGATGAGGGCGAGACCTGGGATGTGCCGCCGCTGGATGATCGAACGGCAGTCGGAGCGATGAAACCGCGGCGTCGACATCCGGGGCCGCCTCGGAGACAAGGACCGCCTAGAAGACGACGGCGGGGGCAATAGCGAGGCAAATCTGGCGCGAAGCGCTTTTGGAGTGCGCGCGGAACGCCGCTTTGTAGGGCGTACGTGCCGGCAGGGATGTCTAGAAAGCGGCGCTCCGCGCGCACTCCAGAAGCGCTTCGCGCCGCTTGACTTATCGGCAGCTAGGCTCGGGACAACTCTCCTGCTCCGGTGGCTGTCACAGACGACCCGCAGCGTGTGCACCGTCGTCGCCACGGACCAAAGACGGTGAACATCATCGTCTGGTTCTCCTGACGCACCTCATGACAACGAGGGCAAAAGTAGACATCGGGTTTCACAGCGAGCCTCCCCAGATTCGCAGTTGGATATGGCAGCACGATACTGCGTGGGGCGACTTGTCAGGCCAAATTATTCGATACAGCGATGTCTCACTTTGTGGTTTCGATGATGTTGAGCTGGTTCAGGACGCCCTCCGCGCCAAGGTCCGGGTCACACGCTCATCAACGAGATCCGCGAGATGCATCCGGATGACAGAAAGCTTGGAGAGGAATTTTCCGCTGCGAATGGAAGATGCACGGCAGCACAGTAAGGAGTGGAGATGTTTCCCAGGTGACGGCAAACATGAACCGCAGCTTGGTGTGCCCGGCGATTGGCTTCGAGCCGCGGAAACTTCTCTTTCGGATCGCAGCGCAATGATGAGTTATGCGTTGAGACGCCTACTCATGACTTTCAGTTCTTTAGAACGATTTTTCCACCGATGGCGGACCATATGGCCAGGCCTACCATTTGGGCCGTCCAGGGCGCGCCAAGCTCCGCTGCCTTCTGAATGAGCGCATCGGCGTATTTGAAATAGTAGCCAACGGTAAAGGTCGGCTGTCCAGCGGCGGGAATCGCCGCCCCGATAAGATCGTCGAGGAACGGAAATTCGCTTGGCCTGGCTACTGCAAGCGCTGCCGATGCCGTGGCCGGCCCCACACCGCCCAGCTCGCAAAACGCTGCCAGTGCCTTCCTGGGCGGCACCGACGTGTCAAACGCGGAACGGGCACAGGAATCGATTCGTTCAGCGGGATTGGCTCGAACCAGGGCGAGATTTCTCGCCCGCCATTCGCCCCGTTTCATCTTCCAGCGCACGATCTTACTAAGCTCTTCTAGGTCCAGGGTGGCAGGATTTCGCGCCCGAACTATCCCAGGGAGATCCTCGCGATACCAGCGATCAAGCTCGGGAAGATCGCCGGCATCCTGGGCCACGATAACATCGGGATAGGCATCCAATGCTCGCTGCCAGGCGTTCTTGTCCTTCGATTCGAAGAGTCGTGAGCCGTCGTGGATTGCCATCAGGCTGAAACGAGATCGGCGGTTATGATGGTCCGAAGATCAGTTGAGATGCGCAGTTCCGGCTCGGTGCACGCTTGCACAGACTCCGGAGTCCAGCCCTCGACAACCTCGTCCAGAACGAGCCCGTCGGGATGCACGCTGACGACGGCGATATCGGTGAAGATCTTTTTAACGACGCCAAGGGCGGTGAGCGGGTAGGTGCAATGTCGAACGATCTTCGGTGCACCGTCGCGCGTTGTGTGCGTCATCACCACAAACAGCCGCTTTGCGCCAATAGCAACGTCCATGGCCCCGCCGATACTGCCCATGGGCTCCTCGGGCACGCGCCAATTCGCTAGGTCGCCGTTTTCAGCGACCTGCATCCCCCCGAGCACCGCGGCGTCGAGATGTTTGCCGCGGATGATAGCGAAGGAATCGGCATGGTGCACGATGGACGCCCCGGTCACGAGGGAGATGTGCTCTTTGCTGGCATTGATGAGCTGCGGGTCCCACATTGTAGGGTCAGTCACAATCGGCCCCATACCAACCAGGCCGTTCTCGCTCTGCAGGATGACCTCACGTCCCGCTGGGACGTAGCTCGATGTAAGGGTTGGAATACCTATTCCGAGATTGACAAACCAGCCGTCCTGCAGCTCCGCCGCGACTCGCGCGGCCATCTGCTCACGTGACAATCGAATCATGGTCGGCTATCCCCGTCGCGCCGCTGGACTACGCGATGGACAAAAACGCCCGACGTGGCGATGTTCTCAGGGTCAAGGCTGCCCAGCTCAACGATCTCGTCGACTTCTGCGATGGTGACGGTCGCGGCCATGGCCATCACTGGATTGAAATTGCGCATTGCCATCCGATACGTCAAATTCCCCCATCGATCTCCCTTATGGGCGCGGATGATGGCGAAGTCCGCATGTAGTGGCTCTTCCAGTAGGAACTTTCCCCCTTTCATCTCAATAACCTGCTTACCCGCGGCCACATCGGTACCCACTCCCGTAGGGGTAAGGAAGCCGCCGAGCCCGGCCCCAGCGCAGCGCATGCGCTCAGACATCGTGCCCTGAGGGACGAGTTCCAACTCTACTTCGCCTGACTTATGCAGCTCGCGGAAGACATGCCCATCTGGATAATGCGGAAACGAGCAGATGACCTTGCTGACCGCGCCTGCCAGCAAGAGCTCGGCGACGCCTTCGTCGCGGTTCCCCGCATTGTTATTGACTACCGTCAAGCGTTTGGCGCCTGATTTCGCGAGCGCTCCGATGAGCTGGTACGGCACACCGACTTCACCAAATCCGCCGATGAGCACAATTGCTCCATCGAACACATCGCGAACCGCGTCTTCAGGATTGGAGACAATTTTATTGAGCATCGGTGATGAGCTTGATCCCGGAATCTCGAGCGAGTGTCATTACTATCTGACTGGTTTCGGCAATGCAACACCATTGGATGCAGCAGGGCTCAAGCTTAGGCCCAGGCGCTAATGTGTCGCAATGGATACGTCCCGTTTCTGGTCCGTGCTGTGTCACGAACGTTTCGCGCATAGATGCGTAGGCAGCGCGCGATGCGCAGGCCCGGTTCGATGAATCGCTGCTGTGATCCGAATTGCATATCCGCTGCCCATCGTGTCTGTTACGATAGTGCGTCAGCGGCGGCTTTAGGCATCCTGGAGGCTCTTAGATGCGGCGGATACTGTTCTCAGGCATCCTTGGGCTGCTTCTGAGTGCATGCGGTGGCTCCTCACCACCCCCAACCCCAACAACGGCGCCTCCGACATTGCCGCCACTTCCCACCGCGACGTTCGGTCCATCGCCCACATCCGGATCCAGCATTCTCATTCCGATTCTCACGCCGACCGTGGGAGCTACCGGTGCTACAACGGAAGACCGTCTCGTCGTCATCAACACCGAGGGCGATGGCGCGAATATGCGCACAGACCCGTCACGGACCGCGCAGTCGCTCGTGATTGTTCCGGAGGGTGACACTCTGGATATCGTGGGGCCGGATCGCGCGGCGGACGGCATCACCTGGCGGAATGTGCGTGATCGACTCGGTAATACAGGTTGGATGAGCGCGGGCTTCCTGGGGCCGCCAGGCAGTCAGAGTACCGTGCCAACCCGGCCACCAGTCACGAGAGCACCCACTGCGCCGGCCAAGCCCGCTGCGCCGGCCAAGCCCGCTGCGCCGGCCAAGCCCACTGCGCCGGCCAAGCCCACTGCGCCCGCCAAACCGGCCGTTACGGCAACAGCCGCCCCAGCGGCACAACCCACCGCCGCGACGAAATCTCAGCCGACGGCAGCAGCAGCCGCAGGACTGGCCGTTCAAGCCAATGTTTCAAGGCCCACCATAGCAAGTGGTAGTCAGGGCTTACACGTCCGTGTGACAAACGGTGGCACGCCAGTACCGGGCGCGCGGGTAGTCGCGGTTGTGCAGGACCAGGGTGCCAATCGCACTCTAGATCTGGGGACGACCGATAGCGCCGGTGTTGCCACGCGATCATTTGACGTCGGCACGCCGCGCGGGACGGTGACGGTGAGTATTACCGTCACCACGCCCGATGCTCGATCGGTGAGTGCTTCGACTTCGTACTCCTCGGGATAGTGAACCGGCTAGCGCCCAAGCACCGGATATCCCTGGAAACGATCCCAAGCGGGCTGCTTCCGTTTAAAGTCAGGGGCCGGGCCGAGCAGGCCAAAGCAGCACTCCCAGTATTCCTGGGTGTCGTGGAGCATGTGGTAATGCGCGAATTCGACGTAGGGCTGATCCAACAGCCAGCGAAACGTCCAGTCGAAAGACTCCGCCACTCCTCGACTATCGAGCCAGTTCGAATTCCAGCCGTATTCTGTGAGCCAGATCGGAACGTCTCGGCCGCGTGCGCGGGTCCCCGCGTACAGCTTGCGCACCTTGTCGGTCTCCACGGGATCGCTGCGATGATCGGCATATGAATGGACCGAGATCGCGTCATAAGGAAGGTCCGTGGAAAGCCACTGGGCAAAATCCCAGCCGGTCAACGTGCCAACGCCGACGCGCGCGGTCGGGTTCGCTTCTTTGATGGCCGCGTAGAACGCTCGGTACCAGAATTCGTACTCGGCCGGGTCTCGCATGCCTTCCCACATCTCGGGCTCGTTCCAAAATTCCCACGTCTTCACATGAGCGTAGCGCCGCGCCATGATGCTCATCGTCGTCTGGAACGCGGCGACGTTGTCCCGATTGAGCCGGCACTTCAGATGGCTCTCGAAGCACTCGGCCCCGTTCCAGGTGGCCCATGGGGGCATCGTGGCGACGACCGGCAGTACGTCAATTCCACGATCTCTGAGGCCAAAGATGATCGGGTCAAGCTGATCGAATCGTCGGTCGCCTTCCACGACTTCGATGTGTAACCAGTCCACCGCCAACCGTACGTTGGTGGTCCCGACCTCCGCGTATTCGTCAAGCAGGCGAGGGCCGTAGCGGTCGGCGTACCACCAGTGCCCCACGATGCCCTTGATTCCTGCTCGTTCGGGCGGAATGATGATCGTGCGCTGCGCCTCAGTCGGAGCCGGAGCGAGGTGCATGCTGATCAATAGCGCGGCGAACCCGCTCAGCGTCAAACGGGCCAGAAATCGAGAGGAGTTGAACATGGCGGCGAATAATACACTCATCATTGGTCTGGGTACGCCACCGGATTACTGGTGGCCACCTCGGCAAAACGAACGACGAGGCAGGTTGTCTCGCGGGTCGCCCTTACGCAGGTTGCTGGGGGGCGAAAGGAAAGGGACGGTGCCCCGTGGGCACCGTCCCTTTCAAGGATAGCTAGCGTCTGGACTTAGAAGTCGTGATCGTGCCCGCCGCCCATTGGTGGAGCGGGATGATCCTCCTTCACGTCCGTGATCATCGCCTCACTGGTGAGGATCATGCCCGCGACCGACGCGGCGTTCTCGAGTGCCGTGCGGGCCACCTTGGCAGGGTCGATGATGCCCTGGCCGATCATGTCGACGTAGCTCTCGCTCAGAACGTCGAAGCCCAGGTTCGCACCCTTCTCGCCCTGTTGAATGCGTACCTGCTCCACCACCACGCCAGGCTCGAGGCCCGCGTTGCTGGCTAGCTGCCGAACCGGCTCGGTGATAGCGCGCTTCACAATCGAAGCGCCAAACGCTTCGTCGCCCGAGAGACTGAGACCGTCGATGCCCTTGGAGGCGTAGAGCAGGGCCGAGCCGCCGCCAGGGACGACGCCCTCTTCGATAGCGGCTCGAGTCGCGGCTAGCGCATCCTCAACGCGGGACTTGCGATGCTTCATCTCAACTTCGGTTGCCGCGCCGACTTTGAAGACAGCCACGCCGCCGGAGAGCTTAGCCAACCGCTCCTGCAGCTTCTCGCGGTCGTAGTCGGAGGTTGTCTCGTCGATCTGAGCCTTGATCTGAGCCACACGGCCCTCGACGTCCGACTTCGTGCCCTCGCCACCCACGAGCGTCGTGTTGTCCTTGTTCGCCACGACGCGTCGTGCCTTACCGAGATCGGTGAGAGCAACGTTCTCGATCTTTTTGCCCAGCTCATCGGAGATGACCTGTCCGCCGGTCAGAACGGCGATGTCGCGAAGCATCTCCTTGCGGCGATCGCCAAACCCGGGTGCCTTCACCGCGAGCACGTTCAGGATGCCGCGCAGCTTGTTGACAACCAGTGTCGCCAACGCCTCGCCGTCCACGTCCTCAGCAATGATCACCAGGCTGCGATTGCCACCCTGGACGAGGGTCTCGAGCAGGGGGACGATGTCGCTAACTGCCGAGATCTTCTTGTCGGTGATGAGGATTCGAGCCTCCTCGATCTCCGCCTCCATCCGCTCAGGATTCGAGATGAAGTACGGGGAGATGTAGCCGCGGTCGAACTGCATGCCCTCGGTGTACTCAATGTCGATCTTCAGGCCCTTGCCCTCTTCGATCGTGATCACACCGTCCTTACCGACCTTGTCCATCGCTTCCGCGAGCATCGTGCCGATCTCTTGGTCATTCGCTGAGATGCTGGCGATCTGGGCAATATCATCGTGGCCCTTGACCGGAGTGGCAATCCCCTTGAGCTCGGCGACGACTGCATCAGTAGCTTTGTCGATACCGCGCTTGATCTGAATGGGGTTGCCCCCGGCCGCGAGGTGGCGTAGTCCATCGTGCACCATCGCCTGTGCCAGTACCACCGCGGTCGTGGTGCCGTCGCCCACGACGTCGTTGGTCTTCGTCGCGGCGACCTTCACCATCTGGGCGCCCATGTTCTGGAAGGGATCTTCGAGCTCGATCTCCTTGGCCACGGTTACGCCGTCATGGGTGATAGTGGGTGGGCCCCACTTCTTGTCGAGCGCCACGTTTCGGCCGCGCGGGCCAAGGGTCACCTTGACCGCGTTGGCGAGCGCATCAATGCCCTGGCGGAGGCTAGCGCGCGCATCCTGACTGAATAGCAAATCTTTCGCTGGCATGGATTCTCTTCTCCCTTGGTTAGCTCTGGCCGTTGAGCACAGCGAGCACATCAGACTCGCGCAGAATAAGGAGCTCGTCGTCGTCTAGCTTGAATTCAGTGCCGGCGTACTTGGCAAAGAGGACCGTGTCCCCGGCCTTCACGTCTAGCTCGACACGCTTGCCGTTGTCCAGTACTCGGCCGGGGCCAACTGAGATGACCTCGCCCTGCTGCGGCTTCTCCGACGCGGTGTCCGGTAGAACGATGCCGCCGCGCGTTGTCTCTTCCTTGCCCTTGGGCTTCACGACCACGCGATCGCCCAGTGGCTTCAGGTTTGCCATAGCACTCCTCCCGATGGCTAGTGAAATTTCTCAATGAGCCTGTTTCACGGGCTCGTGGATGGGTATACGGCTCGCCGTGTAAGAGGAGCATTAGAAGGGGGTAAGAAGATTGTGTGAGCCGTCTAATTGACGGCCAATGGCGTTCACGGTGGCTTGTCTCGACTGCCACCTCTGGTCCGCCGTTCGTACAATCTTGACGTATGCACCTTCGCAAGCTTTCGCTGATGAACTACCGGAATTACCAGCGCTGCTTGCTCGATTTCGATCCTGGAGCCACGATTTTCCACGGCGATAACGGGCAGGGGAAGACGAATCTTCTCGAGGCCGTGTACTTGCTGGCTACCACGAAGTCGTTCCGAACCACGGTTGATCGCGAGCTCATGAGCTGGCGGGCTATCCAGGATAGGCTGCTTTTTTCGCGAGTGGAAGGTTGGGTCGGCCGCAAGGCCGGCGACCTGCACATGGAGATGCTGCTCAAAGGCGACGCGAACGGCGCCACAGCGGCTGATGAAGCTCCAGCGATAACCAAGCTCATCAAGCTCAATGGACTTCCCGCGCGAGCCTCGCAGATTGTGGGCGAGCTCAATGCAGTGGTCTTCAGTCCGGAGGACCTAGAGCTGCTGCACGGCGCGCCGTCCGGAAGACGTCGATACCTCGATCTCACTCGCTCCCAGATCGATCGATCCTATCTGCGGGCTCTCCAGCGATATCAGCGCGTCCTGGCACAGCGGAATCATCTCCTGCGTCAAATTCGCGATCGTCGTCAGGAGCGCTCGTCACTCTCTATCTGGAATGACGAGCTAATCCAGCTCGGCAGCACAATCGTTCGGCATCGCATAGCTCTCATCACCGATCTGAACCATGCCATGTCCGACCTTTATCGGCGATTGACGCGTACGGAGCGCCTCCTGGAGCTGAAATATCGAGCCAGCAGCCAGCCAGACCTTGGTGATATCTCGGACGAAGAAGGGCGGGCGTCGTTTAGATCGAAGCTTGAGCAGCTCAAGCAGAGGGAGCTTGATCAAGGCGTCTCACTGGTGGGACCGCATCGTGACGATTTCACGTTTCTTGTTGACGGTGTGGACATGGGCGCATTTGGCTCTCGAGGCGAGCAGCGCATCGTGGCGGTGGCACTCAAGTTGGCAGAAGCAGTCGTGATCCGTACACTCATGAACGACAGTCCCGTGCTGCTCCTCGATGACATCCTTTCTGAGCTCGATCCAACGCGACGCCAGTTCGTCCAGGAGCAGATACAGGGTGACTTTCAAACGCTCATCACCGTGGCAGATCTGACCACATGCGACGACCTGCTTCTAGCCGGGGCCAAGCAGTTTCGAGTGGAGCGCGGGACCATCGAGGGCTGATGGGAGATATACCGGCGTGCCAGAACTTACAGGACTATAATTTGCCGGTGAACGGAGGACTACGGTGAATTTCCTTGGCATGGGGCCAATGGAGCTCGTGCTCATCATGGTGCTCGCTCTCATTGTCTTTGGGCCCGGCAAGCTTCCGGAGATTGCGGGGCAGGTTGGCAGGATGGTGCGCGACTTTCGCAATGCCACCAGTGATATGAGCTCGGAGTTCAACAAGGCATTCACACTCGAGTCCCAGGAGTCCTCCAGTCCTCCCCCGGCCCCCGCTCAGCCCAGCCTTCCGAGTACCGTAGCTTCCAATGAGCCATCAACCGCGACGACCGACCCCAGTGAGTCGAATGATCAACCTCGCATCGCGCCGCCTTCGGCAGTTTCAGCGGCGCGATCCGTGGATCTTCAGCCACCGTACTGATTGGCGGCATCAGTGCTGAGAAAGCGGTGGATATCGAGCTTGATAGCAGGAATCGCGATGTACAATGTGAACGCGTCCCAGACCCAGCGTCACGGAATTGGGACTCAATGTGCGTGACCAGTTGGGCGAGAGGAGCGTGCAGTGATTGAAGTCTTCGTCGAAAGCATTCGAGTAAATATGACCAACTACAAACGGGTGGTCATGTTGAAGGAGAAGACGAACTCCCGGTTTCTGCCCATCTGGATTGGCCATTTCGAGGCTGACGCTATTGCCATTCCGATGCAGAATGTGCCGGTCTCCCGCCCTCTGACACACGATCTGCTCAGCTCCATAGTAAGCGCGTTGGGCGCGACGGTAACGCAGGTTGTCATTAATCGTCTGGCAGACGAAACGTTCTACGCAAAGCTCATCATCGAGGTGGAAGGCAAGCAGGTCGAGGTGGATTCACGGCCGAGCGACGCTATCGCCGTGGCGATTCGAGCCAAGGTCCCGATCTACGTCGACGAGTCTGTACTTGATCAGGCCGGGATGGTCTTCGAGAACGAGGGCGATGAGACGTCGGGCGAACCAGCGGCCACCATTGAGATCGACGAGAGTAAGCTCGGCGTGTTCAAGGACTTCATCGAAACGCTCGACATCGAAGATCTCGGTAAGGGCGGCGGAGAACCCAAGAGTCGGTAGGACCCCTACGAGGTGAGTGTCTCCACTCTGGACGTGCTCCAGAGTTCTTGGATCGTCGCGAACGTATACTCTGAGCTACACCCATGCGTCTTCGACTGAAGCTATTCGCATCATTTCGTGAGACCGTCGGCGCCCGCGACCTTGAGTGGAGCATCGATGAGCCTGCCACCGTTGATGATCTCCTGAATTCGTTGGTCAATCGTTACCCGGGACTCGCTGCCACACTGAATCAGGGGATGGTGGCTCTCAATCACGAGTACGTGGCGAATGACACTCGGCTCTCAGACGGCGACGAAGTCGGTCTTATTCCTCCCGTGAGCGGCGGCGCGCTTCCCTGATGTCGGAGAGTACCTTGGACATGTTCAAGATCGTTGATGAGCCCATTGACGTCGCAAAGTTGGCGGATGTTGTACGCACCGACGAATGCGGCGCTGTCTGCACGTTTCTTGGCGTTGCCCGCCTGTACTCCCGTGGTCGTGAGGTCGTGCATCTCGAGTACGAAGCCTACCCGGAAATGGCCGAGAAGAAGATGGCTGAGATTGCCCGTGAGATCCAGGAGCGCTGGGGCACGGAGCGGGTTGCCATGCTGCATCGCACCGGGGTGCTGAAGATTGGCGAGGCGTCGGTGGGTATTGCCGTTGCTTCGCCCCATCGCCGAGAGGCGTTCGAGGCGTGTCAATATGCCATTGACCGTCTCAAGACGATCGTGCCAATCTGGAAGAAGGAAGTCTGGTCCAACGGTGAGCAGTGGATCGGCTGGGAAGGCCAGCCGCCTGCCGATCTGACACCTGAGAAGCCGCAGCGAGCCTAACCAGATGACCCGTCCCCTCGTGTTTGTAGACCGGAGAATTTATTCCGCCGTCTTATGAGACCTCGGGGAAACGGCGGGATAAATTCCGGTCTACGAGCAGGGCCTTAGCTTATTGATTCCGCAGACGAGCCTGTTCGTCTGGGACAGAGGCTTCAGCCCCCGAAGGCCTGCCGCGGCGCACTCGATTGCGCAGAGCCGCTCAAGTAGCTCCATGCGCTGCAGCGCTAACTCGAGCGTTTCACCGATGGTCAGCGCACCGTGGTGCGCGAGCAATAGCGTTCGTGACTCAGCGATGTTGGATCGTAATGTTGATCCCATCGCATCCGTTCCCGGGTGTGCGTAGGGCACCAGTCGAACGGGACCCAGCGTGACGATAGACTCCGCCAGTGCTCTCCATTCAGGGAGCTGTCCTGATGCGGCGAACGCCGTGGCAGCGACCGGATGCGCGTGGATGACCGCCCGTGCTTCCGAGCACATCTCGTATGCAGCGAGATGCAACGCTAGCTCAGTAGAGGGCTGCCGATCACCTCGAATGACCGATCCAGACGCCGAAAGGACAATCAGATCATCAGGCTGAAGCTCGTTCTTTCTCGTGCCCGCCGCGGTGATGATGAGATTTCTCTTTTCGTCTCGGGCACTCAAGTTCCCTTCGGCCGCGGCAATGAGTCCACTGGAGCCCAGGCGTCGACCTGCCCGAATGAGCTGCCAGCCAATCTCACCGAAGCGCGGATCAAAGCTGCCGTCCATGGATTTAGACCGCTGTCGGCCTGGCCAAGTGTAGCAACAGTGTTTGCTCGTTGAGCGGCTGCACGATGCCACGTTCAGTGATGAGCGCGGTGACCAACGATGCCGGTGTCACGTCGAATGCGGGATTGTAGACACTAGCATCGGGGGCTCCCAGTGGCTGGCCGAATGGCGAAAGCACTTCTGAAGCGTCGCGTTCCTCAATGATGATGTCATCCCCGTGCGCAGTGTTCATGTCGATCGTGGAGATCGGTGCGGCCACGTACATGGGTATGCCGTGCGCTCTGGCGGCAAGAGCCAGTCCATACGTGCCAATCTTGTTTGCCACGTCACCATTCGCAGCCACGCGATCGGCTCCCACCATTACGGCGTCTACCTGTCTCGTTCGCATGACAGCGGCGGCAGCGCCATCGCAAATGACGGTCGTGGGAATTCCCGCTTGAGTGAGCTCCCAGGCCGTAAGTCGTGATCCCTGCAGCAGAGGTCGGGTCTCATCCGCAATCACATTGATGTTCAATCCGCGCGCGCTGGCAACGTAAATGGGTGCCAATGCTGTGCCGTAACGGACAGTTGCGAGTCCTCCCGCGTTGCAGTGCGTGAGTATGGTCATTCCGTCCTGAAGGAGCTTGGCACCGGCGTAACCGATGCTCTCGCAGACGCGCTCATCCTCCTCCAGCATTTCGCGAGCTAGCTCAAGAGCGCGAGCCCGGAATGCGTCAGCAGAGAGATCAAGAGACGACTCCAGATCTCGCTCCACCCGCTCCAGAGCCCAGAAAAGGTTGACGGCGGTTGGGCGGGACGTTCGCAGCCGTTGGTGCGCCGCGAGCACATGCGGCCAGAGGTCGTGACCGTTGATCCCATCGGTGTTTACAATGCCCAGCCAGGCGCCGAATGCCGCTGCTGCTCCGATTGCTGGCGCTCCGCGTACCCGAAGCTCGCGGATAGCTTCCCAGAGCATCTCCACCGAGTGGATGGCGACTTGTTGGTAGCTGGACGGTAGGAGCGCCTGGTCAACGATCCAGAGTTGTCCGTCGCGGAATTCGATCGTGCGGATCTGCTTGGTCATGCGCACGGGAATTGTAGCCTCGGGACTCACCACGCCTGTAACAGACCCACTACGACCAGTCGCGCCTGTTTTCTTCAGGGCGGAGATCGCTATGATACGCGCCGTCCAAAGGGTAGGACTGGAGTGGATTGAGTGACTGCTATCGCGCTCGTCTTATCGTCTATTCAAGAAAAGGTACTCACGGGGCGGCTACGGGCGATTCTGCTGGGAAGTGTTGCGCTGGTTGCCACGTTGATTTCTACGCCAACGGCAGCAGTGGCCGACGATATCAAGTTCTCATGCCCAATGCTCTACTACCACGATGTGCCATCGCAGGCGGGGCTCGATGCGCAGATCAACGCGCTCATGCGTGCGGGCTACCACCCAACCACGGTGAGCGCGGTATTGGACGCGCTAGACGGCGATACGCCGCCACCGCCCGGATGCATCGTGTTGACCTTCGACGACGCGCTCAGATCCCAGCATCGGAACGCCCTCCCTGTGCTGACTCGATGGGCCGTGAATGGGACGTTTTTCATGATGCCCAGCTTCCGTGATGGCGTTCACGTGTACATGTCGCCAGAGGAGATCCAAGAGGTGGCCGATTCAGGCATGGAGATTGGCTCCCACACGCTCAACCACGCCAGCTTGCCCGCCTTGCGCAGGGCGAACCTGGGGGCATTCTTCGCTGAGATAATCGTTTCTCGCAGTCAGATCGAAAATCTCATTGGACGGCCGGTCGATCTCTTCGCCTATCCCAACGGAGCGGTGGACGCACCGACGGCCGCGGAGATCGAGTCTGCCGGATATCGAGGCGCGGCCACGACAATCCAGGGAGCCTGGCAGACCTCGAATTTGCGCTACTACCTGCGTCGATATCCCGCGAATCCCTGGGAGGCTCCATCGGAGATCCTCACTAGGATACGGTCCTGAAGCAAGGGCTCCCGGTGACCCTGGTCGGTACAATGGTGATGAACACCCCGTGATAGAGGTTAGTCGGTGGACGATCAAACGCCCGAGATGGAACGGATTAGCGCAGAGATGCGCGAGCTCATGCGGAAATGGATTCAGAATCCCGACGACAAGTATTTGAAACAACGCTACAGCGACTTACAGCGGCGCTATCAGGACCTGTTCGTCGACTTCCGAAAGCGAAGCGATCGAGTCGCTTGACTCCACTAGGACTCGTCGGGCTCAACTCCATTGGTCACCGCGCTCAGGAAGTCATAGGTTTTTCGGAAACGCTTCAGAACGGTACTTACGTCATCCGAGGGGCCGGAATAGCGCTCCGCCCAGCGGGCCGCCAACTGGCAGCTTTGCCACGGCTTCATCGCCGGCTTGGACACCGATGAGCTCGTTGGCGAGGGGTAATTGTGACTCGGGCGGAATTGACATTCGGAATACGCCTCCTTGTTGCGTGCGTGACTATACCAACCTCGAATAGCGTAAACGGTCGCCCACCCATCGACCTTCAGAGGGAGCCCACCAGGTCATGACGATGACTGACCCGCTTCCAACGGACCCCCGGCTCATCGAAAGATTCTCACGGGTGCTCATTGGCGCAGTTGTCGTTGTATCCAATGCCGAGGGGCAGGTGATATTTGTTCGCCAGCCACGTGGACCATTTGCCGGATCCTGGCTATTACCGGGCGGTGGGCTCGAGCTGGAAGAGGATGCACAGACGGGCGCGCGGCGGGAGACTTTGGAAGAGACTGGCGTCGACGTTGGCGATCTCAAGTACCTCGGAACGTTTGAGGTTCTGGGTAACTGGGGGCACGGACCGTATCACTTCGTCCTGCTTGCGTTCGCCGGCTCAGCCCCGGTCGACCTTGCCGAACATGGCCCTGGTGAGGATGAAGGTGAGATGTGCTGGGCGAAACCTGATCAGCTCGCTATTCATCCTACAGTGATGATGGTCCTGAACCAGGCGGGTAAGGCTGCGTATCCAGCAGACGAGATCGAACGGGCCCTGAAAGAGTCGGGGCTTTCCATGGTGCGATACGGATGACCCCGCTGTTGAATGCCAAACACGAGGCGGCCCCGTGAGCCTTGATATCGCTGGATTGACCGACATTGGTCGTAAGCGAAAGCGGAACGAGGATAGCTTCAGTATCACCGCTTCAGGTGATTGGACTTTCTGTATTGTTGCCGACGGCATGGGTGGCCACACCGGTGGTGACACAGCAAGTCGACTCGCACTGGAGGGCGCCCAGATTGGCTTCGAATCCACGAAGGGGTCTATCGGGGAGCGGCTTCTGGCCGCGGTGGAGCAAGCAAACGTCCTGGTATGGCAGGAGGCTGAACGTCAGCCACGCCTCATGGGTATGGGTACGACATTTGTCGGTCTGGCCATTCAGCCGGATCGCTTTCAGGTGGTCCACGTTGGAGACAGCCGTGCCTATCTGGCGATCAGGCGAGTCGATTCGACAGCTCACAATCGATCATTCGTGGGTCGGCGAGCAGGTGGCGATTGGCGCGATGACCGAAGAGGACGCTGCCAAGCATCCCTTTCGCGGTGCGATCACCCGCTGCGTTGGCTGTCAGCCGACCGTAGAGCCAGACCTGCAGGCGGAGGAGCTGCTCGTTGCCGGTTCAGCAATCGTGCTCTGTAGTGACGGACTCACAAATCACTTATCCGACGATGAGATCCGCGATATCGCCATTGCCGAGAGCGCGGAAAGTGCTTGCCAGACCATGATCAACATGGCCAACGAGCGCGGCGGAATTGACAACATCACCGTCATCGTCGCTCGCGCCGGTTCAGAGAGCGTCACAGACACAGGCTCCTCCGAGTGACCGTACCGAATTCGGATTCGGGCGAGTATGAGCGTCGAATCTATTGCTTAACCGGAATTGCGCCGGAAGTTCAGGCATACGCAATGGCGAGGTACAGCCGCTCCCGTCAATCTATGGTGGAGAGCGTGAGAGAGCTCAACGCCCAGCGAGCCGAGCAGTTCCTGAACACCTTTTACTTTCAGTATGGCCACCGTTCCATTGCCGATCTCGCGCATCTGGCGATGGCCGTGGAGAATATTTCCATTCTCGCCGCTGTACGTGTAGTGGACGAACAACTCTGGGATGGCCAGGAGCGCTCAACACGCTACCAGGACTTTCGTCGGACCCGCTACGTTGTCCCGAGTGGCATCCTGGGTACGCTGCGGGAGAGTGGCTACCGCGTCGCGGCGGACTCATTGTTCGCGAGCTATGAGTCGATTTCCAAAGATTTGCTCAGTCTCCTACTGGAATCCACCACCGCGCCCTCATCCATGGATAGTGCGCAGATCGAACGCACGCTGCGTGCGCGGGCGTTTGACGTTGCACGGTATCTATTGCCGCTTTCAACCAGGACAAGCGTCGGCCAGGTGGTGAGTGCGCGAGTTCTGGAACGTCAGGTCAGCCGACTTCTTACCGACCCGTTGCCAGAAGTTCGAGAGATTGGAGCGGAGCTTCGCCGCGCGGGTGAAGGCCCGTCCGCCACGCTCGATGGACTCGAGAACCGGTCCGCCTGCCGCGCCAACGCTGGTCAAGTACACGGCGCCATTGCCCTACCTGGAACGAGCTCGCTATGCCCTCGCTGAAGCTGCCACGGAGATTCTCGATGGGATTCCGCTTGAGCCGTACGCTGTCCGAGTTCAGCTCACTACTGAGCAACCGTTCCTGGAAGAGATGGTGGCAACGCTCCTGTACGAGCATGATTCGGTTGGTCGATCGTACCAGCAGATCTCAGCGTGTGTGGCGGATCTTTCTGAGTCGCGCAAGACGGAAATCCTGAATCTCTCGGTGAGCTCGAGGGGGCAACATGACGAGCTCATGCGAGCTCATCAAGCCGGGCAAGCGTTGAAGTTCGACGTTCTCATGGACTTTGGCTCCTTTCGAGACCTGCACAGGCACCGCCGATGTGTCCAGATCATTCAGGGGCCGCGAGTCGAGCATGGGTTCGATGATCCTGTCGATGTCTTCCGCCTAGGACTGGGCGAGGCTGGCGCTGAAGCTACTGAGATCCAAGGCCGTTACCGTCAGGCGCTTTTAGACGCGGCGTCCACGGCTTCGTGGATCCAGGGAGAGAATGGAAACTCCGCGCAGTTAGCGCAGTACTCATTACCGCTAGCTGCCCGAACCCGGGCGCTCTTTAAGATGGAGATCGCGGAGGCCGCTTACATCATCGAACAGCGCACCCAGCCTGCCGGGCACTTTTCCTACAGGCACGTTGCCTGGGAAATGTATGAGGAGCTGAGGAGAGCGCTACCGTCAATTGCTTCGATCGTCCGCGCTGTCGACCCGCACGAGGTGGTGGACCTTTTTCGCCGGTAGCAGGCGGGCCCTTGACGGCGTCTAGCGCTGCTGAGCCTTGCGCTCGCCGAGGACGTAGATGAACGAACAGAGCACCATGATGAGAATGGTAAAGACGAGTGCTACGAGTAGCGCAAAGTTCTTGTCTACGGCGGCGGCACTGAGTAGCGTCATGCCCAACGCGGAGATTGCGCTAACGACGAGAACTGTCACGATGATCGGCAACAGGATTGGAAAGACCACTCCTTCGCGTCGCCCAGGGGCACCAGCCATCATTTGCTCCCAAAAACAAGTCAGCGCCAAACCGAATCAAACACTAAAGACTTCGCGGCTCACTTCGGCGAACGCGTATCTACGTCAAGGATAGCGAAGATGCGAATTTTGTGTCACGCACCTAGTTGAGTCGGTTAGGATCGCGATATTCAACGTGGCGTGGACCACGGATGAACGCGACCAAGCCGACCACACGGGCTGGGCTGGCTGTTCGTGTGAACTCCTGGCGGAGCAGCTCTCGACGTCGCCGCCTCACGCGAATGAGACGCGCCCAATAGATTCCAGAGCCTGCCAGCAACACGACGGGTGGGATAAACCAGAACCAGTTCAGAGCCAGGAAGAGACCAACAACACTGTGATTGGGTACGAGCGCGAAGACCATGACCAGCGTCGTAATCTTCACCACGAACAAGGTGAAGAAAATGG
The DNA here is from genome assembly GCA_963765765.1 of uncultured Chloroflexia bacterium. Lineage (GTDB taxonomy): Bacteria > Chloroflexota > UBA6077 > UBA6077 > JACCZL01 > CAVXYC01. The sequence goes on from CAVXYC010000015.1 coordinate 695,935, forward strand.
TTAACGCGGCGGTCCGTGCCTCGGCGTCCACGTCAGCAGTATAGCCCTCGGCGTACAATCCGCTTCGGTGTGCGAGCGACCACCCCAGAGAGGTTCTCACACTTGCCGAAAAATCCATACAATGGTCGCAGACACTGATTTAGTGCGCCATTCGGCGCCGACGCTTGGTGATACCGCCCATGCGGTTGCCAGGATGTGGAAGTGACCGATCGATGACGCCAGACCCGGAGCAGAACCCCTTGAAGCCACCACGTGAAATGGTCGTGGCATGGGCTCGGACACACCGCGCTCGCATTGCTGTACTGGGTCTTGCGCTGGTTGCGCTTGCATTGTTCGGGTGTACGCGGCCCCTTCTTGCCCACCAGATATCTGTCCGCAGACGACGGTATGGCCGCAATCGGACCTTGCCCACAGAATTCAGGACCTTTACGTTCTGCTCTTCTGGCTCTCGGTGGTCGTTGCGGTGCTGGTGGAAGGCGCGCTCATCGTCACAATGTTCAAATACAAGAGCCGCGCGACGGATACCGGTCGGCCACCTCAGATTCACGGCAACACGGCGCTTGAGATCGGTTGGACCATCGCGCCGGCCGTTATCCTGGTCATCATCACGGTCCCAACCTTGCAGCTGCTCTTCGAGATGCGTGGAACACCGCCGCGGGATGCGCTGCAGGTGGAGGCTATCGGACATCAATGGTGGTGGGAGTTCCGATATCCGGATTCGAATATCGTTACGGCGAACGAAGTGCGAGTCCCCGTAGGAACTCCAGTGAACTTCCAGCTTCGTACGGCCGATGTGATTCACTCATTCTGGGTTCCCGCAATGGGGGGCAAACTCGATCTCACACCCGGGCACCGCCAGAATTTGTACTTCACCCCGCAAACAACGGGTGAATACTATGGGCAGTGTACGGAGTTTTGTGGCTTGCAGCATGCAAACATGCGCTTCCGTATGGTTGTCGAAGAACCCGCCGCTTATCAAGCATGGGTCCAACAGCAACAACAACCGCAACCTCGCGAAGCGGTCGAAACCGTCAGAGCTGGTCAGGATACGTTTGTTCGCGCGGGGTGTATTGCGTGTCACACCATCGAAGGCACGTCGGCGGCAGGAGTGATCGGCCCTGACCTGACCCATGTGGGGAGCCGTACAACGATCGCCGCTGGGATATTGGAAAATAACCCAGATAACATATACACGTGGATTCGCGATCCGCAGGCGATTAAACCAGGGAACTTGATGCCGAATTTGTTCCTGAATCCGGATGATGCCAGGGCAATCGCGGACTACCTGACGAGTTTGAAGTAGGGAACGATGAATCGCATTTCTGAGCGGCTGGCGGCAGACCCAGGAGGCAGTTTATGGCAACGGCGCTAACCCAACCGGGAGTGCAGGCGCGACCTGAGCCAACGCCGTACCCCTACCCCGGTCTCTGGGGCTGGATTACAACAATCGATCACAAGCGAATCGGACTGCTATACGGCATCACGGCGTTCTTGTTTTTCCTGCTTGGTGGTTTCGAGGCGCTTCTCGTCCGCACCCAGCTCGCCGTACCGAGAAATACGTTTCTGGGCCCCGACACGTACAACCAAATCTTCACGATGCACGGCACCACCATGGTCTTCCTGGTGATCATGCCGCTTAGCGTGGCGTTCTTTAACTACATCGTTCCTCTCCAGATCGGCGCGCGTGACGTCGCTTTCCCGCGACTGAACGCATTTAGCTACTGGGTGTTTCTCTTTGGTGGGATCATCCTGAACTTGAGCTGGTTTTTCGGCGGCGCACCGGACATGGCCTGGGTCGGATACGCGAACCTCACCAGCGCTCAGTTCTCGCAGGGCCACCGAGTCGACTTCTGGATTGTTGGAATCCAGATGCTTGGCGTCGCGTCATTGGCAGGAGCCTTCAACTTTATCGTCACGATCATTAACATGCGCGCTCCTGGCATGAGCCTTATGCGTATGCCAATCTTCACCTGGAACACGCTTGTTACGGCGTTCCTGCTGATTTTCGCCATGCCTCCGATCGCCGTGGCCCTCATCTTCCTCATGTTCGATCGCATGTTCGGAACGCACTTCTATCTCCCCGAGGGCGGCGGCGATCCCGTGCTCTGGCAGCACCTCTTCTGGATCTTCGGTCATCCTGAGGTGTACATCCTTATCCTGCCCGCGATGGGCATAGTGTCTGAAGTTCTACCGGTATTCTCCAAGAAGCCGCTTTTCGGATACGCGTTTGTGGTCTATGCGACGGTAGCGATCGCGTTTCTGGGCTTCGGAGTCTGGAGCCACCACATGTTTACGGTTGGCATGGGCGCCGTTGCGGACGCCTTCTTCGCCGTATCAACCATGTTGATTTCGATTCCGACTGGAATCAAGATCTTTAACTGGATTGGAACAATGTGGAAGGGCCAGGTGAAATTCACCACGCCCATGCTCATGGCGCTGGGTTTTGTGTCGATGTTTATCCTGGGCGGCATCACGGGAATCATGCATGCATCCGTTCCCGTAGATACTCAGCAGCATGATACGTACTTCATCGTTGCGCATTTTCACTATGTGCTCTTCGGTGGTGCAATCCACGGGCTCTTCGCTGGCTTCTACTACTGGTTCCCCAAGTACACGGGACGGATGTACAACGAGAAGCTCGGCCAGTTGCAATTTTGGCTCATGTTCATCGGCTTCAATCTGACGTTCTTCCCCATGCATTTCCTTGGCATTGATGGAATGCCGCGGCGCATCTACACCTACGGTGTCGAGCAAGGGTGGGCTGGATGGAACCTGGCTTCGACCATCGGAGCCTACTTGATGGGCTTCTCAATCCTGCTATTCGTCTATAACGCGCTCACATCACTGAAGAGGGGTGAGTTGGCACCAGGAGACCCTTGGGACGGCGCAACGCTCGAGTGGTCTATCTCCTCACCACCGCCGGTCTACAACTTTGCCGAAATTCCCATGTCCACAGGCCGAGATCAGTTCTGGATCGAGAAGTACGGTTCCCACGGCGAACTACCTCACGGGCCTTTAGACTGGAGGAGAGCATCCTCATGCGGAGCACGAGGGAAGGGCATGAGGAGCACCACATTCACCTCCCAAGCCCATCGCTCATGCCGTTCATCGTGGCGCTTGGCATGTTCGCAATGTTCCTGGGCGTCATATTCAATTTCGTTTTGTCCTTGGTTGGCGTGCTGATCATTTTTATCGGCATCTACGGATGGACCCTTGAACCGGTCGATTCTCCCGAATCAATTTCAACGCACGCGTGATCAGGAGTTAGTTTGATGCAGTCAACGCTTACGGTCGATCACGGACCGGCGGCACCCGTGGAGACAGGCCACGGGGGTGGGGAAGGGGAGCACCCGACTACCACCGGAATAGACAACCGCAAGGTACTGATGTGGACGTTTCTTGGATCGGAGTGCCTCTTCTTTGGCACTCTTATCGGGACGTATATGTCCTACCGTGACCGAAATACCGTCTCCCCATTTCCGCACGCGGATTACGAGATGCACGGTCACATCGTGCACGGGATCTTTGACATCCCTTACACATCAGTGAGCGCCTTCGTCCTCCTGATGAGCAGCCTGACGATGGTTCTGGCGCTTGCATCGCTCCAGCGCGGAAGCGTACGGGGCATGCGTGTCTGGCTGGTGGCAACAGCACTTCTTGGCATCACATTCTTGGGTGGCCAGTTCTACGAGTTCACCACGTTCTATAAAGAGGGTCTATCGCTGGGGCAGAGTATTTTCGGCTCGACCTTCTTCGTACTCACGGGGTTCCACGGCGCTCACGTTACCATCGGTGTCATTTGGCTTCTTTCCGTCGTAGGCGCCTCATTTCGCGGACACATTCGACCTGACAATAGTCTGATGGTGGAGATCACCGGACTCTACTGGCATTTTGTCGATATTGTCTGGATCATCATCTTCACCGTGGTATATCTCATTCCCGTTCCCGCCCGGCGGGTCATTAAGGTTTGGAAAGGATCGAGAGATGCATACCGAAACGCATGCGGCGGAGCACAGCCACCCCGGCTTTCCAACCTATATCAAGATTGCGTTGATTCTCACCGTCATCACCGGCGTCGAGGTGGCGGTCTACTACATCGAGGGACTTCGACCGCTACTCCTGCCCGTTCTGGTCACGCTTTCCATCGTAAAGTTCGCTCTGGTCGTCGGATACTTCATGCATTTGAAGTTCGATCCGCGGCTCCTCTCCGGCCTTTTTGTATTCGGACTTGCGATTGCGTTCGCGGTGTTCGGCGGACTCATCGCGCTGTTCCACTATTCCGGCAATACGGTCATGGAAGGCGGGACGACCACTACTACGACGCAGCCCGCGGGTGGCGGGCACTAGTCAGCATTCCTTCAACGGAAACGGTAACGTCTCGTCGTTTCATTGTTACATCGGCCCCTGGAGATCTCTAGGGGCCGATGTGCTGAAGACTCGAATCTAATCGGAGAGTCGCCGCCGCTCTAGTTGATACACTTCAACTAGGGAGACTGCAGTTTTCGATGTCTGATTGGATAGATCACCCGAGCATCGTTTTGGGCTTGGGGACTCTGCTGTTTGCTTATGTGCGATCGGCGCGACGTGGGGCGCGGAAAGCAGGGCAGAACGTAAGTACGAGCCAGGCTGCGTACTTCGGCTTAGGGCTACTTGTCATTTACGTCTCGCTTGCATCTCCGCTACATGATCTGAGTGAGCGATATCTCTTCAGCGCGCATATGGTGCAGCACCTGTTGCTGACCCTGGTAGCGCCGCCCCTGATATTGCTGGGAACCCCAGGGTGGATGCTTTCACCGTTGGTGCGGCCGCGCTTTGTCTGTCGACTAGCGGCCTGGCTTACGGGGCCACTTATCGCGTTCATTGTCTTCAACGTTGCATTCGCTCAATGTCCCATATTCCCGCACTATACGATCTAACCCTCGAGAACCATGGGGCGCACATCGTGGAGCACCTCATCTTCATGGGCACCGCGGTGCTTATGTGGTGGCCGATTCTCAGCCCGATGCGTGAGCTTCCGCGAATCGCCCCGCCGCTTCAGATTCTCTACGTCTTCTTCCAAACTATTCCGAGCTCGGCAGTTGGAGCGCTGATCACGCTTTCTGAGCTGCCCTCTCTATCCGACTTATGCCAACGCGCCTCGCGTCTTTGACATCTCCGCGCTCATGGACCAACAAATCGGCGGCGCTCTCATGTGGGTCGGTGGAGGGGTTTACTTCCTGGTATTAGCCACGATTATCTTTTTCGTCTGGGCTCATCGTGAGGAAGCGGTGGCGGCCTACTTGATCGGCCCTGTCACCGGAGTGACTCATGGGGCCCAACGCCGGACGTATCGCATAGACATTTACGCCGCACTGCGTCGATATCGGAAGGCGCCGCTGTTTGATTCGGTGCTTCACGTTCGGCCGACACTTCTTAGCACCGCTAGAACGTATTGCCGCCCATGTTCCCCCGCGAGGCTCAATTTTGGATGTGGGATGCGGACACGGGCTTTTTGCGAACATGATAGCCCTCGGAACAGACCAGCGACATATTCTTGGTATCGATCCGTCTGCCGCCAAGATCGACATTGCGCGTCCGAAGCTCTCGAGGGCTCCAGAACATCGAGTACCGGCTCGGAACCATTGATCGGATCGCTGAAAGGGACTTTCAGGCGATCTGTATTCTGGACGTTCTTTACCTCTTACCGGATGAAAAGAAGCTCGAGGTACTCCAGGCATGCCGAGACCGACTCGATGCTGACGGAGTCCTGTTGCTCAAAACCAACGATACCCGCCCACGCTGGAAGTACGCCGTGGTTCGCACGGAAGAGGAGCTGATGGTTCGGGCCATCGGATTCACGTACGGTGGCGAAGTGCACTTCCGTGGTGTTCCCCGCTATCTCGAGCTGCTTCGACAGGCCGGTTTCGATGCGCAGGTTATTTCATTGGATAGCTGGCTGCCGGTTCCCCATCGACTGTTCCTGGCTCAGACCGGTCTAGTGACTCTTTCGGGTATACGCGCGCATGCCGATGACCTGGGCCTCCATCCATCGGTGGATCGAGCCATTTTCTCTGCTTACGAGCGCGGAGCACTCTCCGGTGCATCGATTCTGGTGGGTGGTCAGACCTTTCGTAATGCCGCGGCCGAAGCCCGACGGCTTGACATGCCGGTCTGGCTCCATCTGGCACTTGTTGACGCTAAACCAATTTCGCCGGACGGTGAGATTCGGTCGTTGATTGACCACCGGTCGCTTTCCGAGATCGTTCTCAACCGTGGCTGTTCGCGCACTCACAGGCCGCTTGCACTACGACGAAGTGCGGCTCGAGACCATGCGTCAGATTGAGCGATTCGGAGAGGCGGGACTGGCCGAGCGACATGGCGTTCGGATTGATGGTCACCAGCATTTGCACGTCTTGCCAGTAATCATGGACGCACTATTGGATGGGAAGCGGCCCTTCCAGATACGGGCGATGCGAACACCGATTGCTTTCGCCCGCAGAACGGAGCTGGCGTTCGGCACGGGCTGCGCTATTTCAGGGAGTGGAGCTTCTTGCGCGCCGATCAACCAATCGTCTGGCGCAATCTGGCATAGAGTCTATTCCTTGCTGGGGTACTGTATTCGCCGGGCACCTAACGTTGGAACGTGCCCGCGCTGTTCTTCACTCGTTGCCAGATGGAGCCAGCGGGCAGCTTATCTGTCACCCGGGTGACGATAATCGCGCATTGAGAGCTGCCTATCCCTGGAAATATGACTGGGAAGGTGATCTTTCTACCATCCTCGCACTTGGTGGTGGCGCGTGAGGTTACCCGCAAACCGATGCCGAGTTCAACAATCGATTGGACTCGCCGTGCTACACTGGCCGCCACTCTGGCCTGGAATTTGTCATTCACGTGACCACACCAGTCAAAAGCCCCTCGGTATCCATAGTCATTCCAATCTACCGAGAACGAGCGTTTCTTGGACAATCTCTGGATGCCATGGTTTCTGAGCTGCGGTTGCATGCGGTTGGCCACGAAATCATTCTGGTGGAACAGTTCAGCGACGAGCTGACCCTTGCCGAGTCGCGAGCACAGACAGAGCGGCATCCCAGTGTTCGGCACCTGCTTCTCGATCAGCCGGATTTCGGATATGCCATGAGAGTAGGCATGCTGGAAGCTCGCGGCGACATCATCGTCAATTTCGACATCGACTATTGGGACGTTACCTTCGCACGCATGTGCGCGGCCATGATGACCGAGTTCGATATCGATATTGTGATTGGTTCGAAGAATACCCGTCTGTCCGTGGACAATCGTGCTCCGATTCGCCGATACATTTCCGGCGTGTACCGCATCGTCTTACAGGCCGTCTTTGGGTTGCGCGTCTCGGACACGCATGGCATCAAAGCATGGCTACGATCGCCAAAGCTTATTGAGCTCATCGATGCCTGTCATTTCACGCGCGATATCTTCGACACCGAGCTGGTGATCCGTGGTGAGCGCGCGGGGCTTCGACTCCTGGAGCTGCCCGTCACGGTGGCCGAGCTGCGGCCGCCGCGCACCTCAATTCTTTTCCGCGTACCAAGCGCGGCACGGAATCTGGCGCGGCTTTTCTTCGTCCTCGCCACCGACGCGCCTGGGCGCAGCACTCCCCGCGGAGCAATCGGCTCGCGCTATCCGCAAACCAGGCTCACGGAGACTGACGCACGCTAGGTCACTCCTCGCGCGAATCGGGGCAATTGGAATACGTACACTTAGATCCCGGGCCGGTATCGGGCATCGTCGTTGACATTGCTTGGACCCGTTGATAGCCTGGGCTTGAAAATGGAGGGGCTCAATGAGGGGTGACTCTGCCGCGATCGTCCTGGCACTCGCACTCGTTGCGTTTGTGCTCTGGCTGCTCATCGCTCAGCGTGAAAAGGTCCGCTACCCGAGCAAGCCGGCGATCGTCATGGGCGAGTTCGCGATGGAGCGCAAAGTGCAGCTCGTCATCGTTCTCCTCATCCTTACTGGCCTCTCGATCATGCTATATGGGTTCCGAGAACCCGATCGCCAGGCCGCTGCGGTCAGCCGCCAGGAAGATCTGGCCATCGAGCGCGCGATTGCAAACTACACGCTTCTGTGTGTGAGCTGTCACGGCGTGGACGGTCTGGGGGCTGTCGTGCCGGGCACGGATCCGGTCCGGGTGGCTCCTCAGCTCAATCGGGCGGACTTCCGACCGACTGATCCAGATGAGATCAAGAAGCAGTATGACCTTATCTATAAGACGATCCAGCGTGGTCGGCCCGGTACACCGATGCCGGCGTGGGGACAGTCGGACGGTGGAACGCTGATTCCTGAACATATTCACGAGCTCGTGACGCTCATCATGCGCGGCGATAAGCAGATCCACGGTCGAACACCCTGGCAGCTCGTGGAGCATGAGGCAGAGAACCACATCGCCGAAGGCACACTGAAGCGTCCGGAGGAGCTTCCTGAAGATCCCAATGCACCTCCAGGTCAGCGCGTCTTCGTCGCCAGTGGTTGCGGGGCGTGCCACACGCTCGAAGGCATTCCTGGCGCTGCTGGCGTCGTTGGTCCGCCACTCACCAACATCGGCAACGTTGGTGCGACTCGGAAACCCGGCACATCGGCTGAGGACTATATTCGCGAGTCGATCGTGAACTCCAACGCGTTCTTGGTTCCCGGATTCCCCCCCGTGATGCCCTCCGGACTTGTCTCGAACCCAACCGATCTCAACAATCTCGTGGAATTCCTCGCGAGCAGGAAGCAGTAGCTGTCCTAATCTGACGACGCCAAAAGGCGGTGCGGGCATTTGCCCGCACCGCCTTTTTTGTTGTCCTGAGATCTCCCAGCACCATGCGTCCCTTGGGCCCCGCGAGTGCCTAAGGGGAGGGCGCCTACCGGCTCTGTGGAACCAATTACATTGACGGTCGTATGCTTGCCGATCGTGACTTTAAAAATTATGAGAAGGTCTGTGACGCGCCTGTTACTTAGAAGTGCACCAGACGCGGCAGGTGATTGTTAATCTTGGGGCGCGGAAAACTTCCGCCCTGACAGACCGATCAAGGTGAAGGCGAAGTGTTCGAAGTAAGTGAGCTGATTGGCCAATCGAACGTCATTCGCGGCGTGGACTTCGGGCGCCGCCGACGCGTCACTGCACCGTTAACGGCCTGGCTTCTCGCCGGTCTCATCGCGGGCGCGTACCTTGTTCTTTCCGTCATGGCGCTGAAGAATCCGCTTCCCGACGCCTGGTCGCTTTTCTCTGGACCGACCACCTGGACGGGGCTTTCATCGATGACAGTGATCGTGTTCGTGGTTGTGGGGGGCGCACTCACAGCCTCGCAGTGGACCATGGCGCGTGGAGGTAGGCGACGGTTTCGCAGCCATCATCGCCGCCTCCTCGACGTCTAACTCCCTCCCCTGGGCGCCATCGTTATCGGACGTCGCGGCCATGTCCGTGACACGGGCATCTCCCTGCCCACGCCTCCTGCCGATAACGGTGGCGCCTTGCCCCCTTACAGATAGGCTTGGCTTCTCATATGGTCTCGGGACGGCAACCGGTTTGGCTTGTCGCGTCCGGACCGTGTGCTATACTTCTCGACGAGATAGAAGACTGAACAGGTGCCAGCGTGCTGGCACGGTACGAAGGAGGGACGGGCGCGTGCCCCTCACGCGAGAGGCTAAGGCGGAAATCATAGAACGACATCGAGTTAACGAAGCCGATACAGGCTCCGCCGATGTCCAGGTGGCCATCTTGACCAAGCGAATCGCTCAGGTCGCGGATCACCTCAAATCGAACAAGCATGACTTCCACACCCGCCGAGGTCTACTTCAAATGGTCGGGCAACGGCGCCGGCTGCTGAAGTACCTCAGTCGGCGTAATCCTGAGCGGTATCAGGCTCTCATCCAGAGTCTCGGACTCCGCCGTTAATCGACGATGACGCGTCAAGCGCCCGCCTTTCGGCGGGCGCTGCATTTCAGAAGATTTCTGTCACGCAGTCACGTCTTTTCCAAAGAGGCGGCAACACCCGCCTCTTCAATGCTCCCGCATTGGTAGCTGAAGGAGAACTATGCCCATAACAAAGTTGGAGACCGAGATCGGCGGTCGAGTCCTGTCAATCGAGCATGGACGCGTCGCGGGTCTCGCGGATGGTGCCGTGATGGTGCGATACGGGGACACAATTGTCCTGGCCACCGTTGTCACGTCCGAGGAGCCGCGCGAAGGAATCGACTTCTTCCCGCTTCAGGTTGAGTACGAGGAGAAGATGTACGCCGCGGGCAAGATCCCTGGCGGATTCATCAAGCGCGAAAGTCGGCCCACTGAGAATGCGATTCTTACCGCGCGTGTCACCGATCGACCGCTCCGACCGCTTTTCCCGAAGGACTATCGAAACGACGTTCAGGTTGTCCTGACGGTCATGTCGGTGGATCAGGTCAATGACCCGTCCATCTGTGCAATCATCGGCGCATCCGCCGCGGTCACCGTATCGAGCATTCCCTTCTACGGTCCCGTTGGTGCAGTACGCGTTGGCTACAAGAATGGCGAGATCATCATTAATCCGCCGCTGGCTGACATGGCTGACTCCGACCTGGATCTGATGCTCGCCGGAACCTCCGACGCCGTTCTCATGGTTGAGGCTGGAGCCAATGAGCTCAGCGAAGACGAGATGCTGCGAGCGATCGAAGCGGGCCACAAAGCGTTCCAGCCGATCATCGATCTGCAGAACCAGCTCCGCGAGCAGGTTGGCAAGCCAAAGCTCGAGGTTCCGGACTCCAAGCCCGACGAGCAGCTCGTGGCAGACGTCAAGTCTCATTTAGGCGGCCGACTCGAAGAAGAGATCTTTAATCCTGACAAGGCGACTCGAGAAGACTCGACGCGTGAGCTCCGCAAAGAGACCGTCGCTGCACTTTCCGAGAAGTACGAGCCCAAGGCCATCTCCAAGGTCTTCGAGTCCATGGTGAAGTCGGCTGTTCGGAACAACATTCTCGAGAACGGACGGCGGCCTGATGGGCGGAAGCTGGATGAGGTCCGCCCCATCACCGTGGAAGTAGGAGTGCTTCCGCGTACGCACGGGTCAGCGCTCTTCACGCGGGGTCAAACCCAGGCGCTAACGATCTGTACACTCGGCACCGAGGCGGACGAGCAGCGCATCGACTCTATTGGATTGGATGCGCCGAAGCGATACATCCATCACTACAATTTCCCACCATACTCGGTCGGTGAGGCGCGCCCGATGCGCGGTCCTTCCCGTCGAGACATTGGCCACGGTGCCCTCGCCGAACGAGCTCTTTACGCCGTACTCCCACCAAAGAGCGAGTTCCCATACACGATGCGGCTCGTCTCCGAGATCCTGTCTTCCAACGGCTCGACGTCCATGGCTAGCGTCTGCGGGAGCTCACTTTCGCTGATGGATGCGGGCGTGCCAATCAAGGCGCCGGTAGCTGGCGTGGCTATGGGGCTGATCACCGGCGACGGCGGCGATCTCAACAAGTACGCCGTTCTTACCGACATCCAGGGTGTGGAAGACGCGCTGGGTGACATGGACTTTAAGGTCGCGGGAACCACCAAGGGGATTACCGCCCTACAGATGGACATCAAAGTCCGCGGCATCACGCCGCAGATCATGCGCGACGCGATGGCCCAGGCCCGCGAAGGTCGCATGTTCATCATGGGCAAGATGACGGAAGTCATCACCCAGGCGCGAGTGGAGCTTTCCCCGCATGCGCCGCGAGTGACCACCATTAAGATCAACCCCGATCGGATCCGAGATATCATCGGCCCCGGTGGTCGGATGATCCGGAAGATCACTGACGAGACCAAGACGTCAATCGATATCCAGGATGACGGCACGGTACTGATCGGCTCCACAAACGTAGAAAATACACAGAAGGCGATCGACACCATCACGGGCCTCACCAAGGACGTCTCCGCGGGCGACGTCTACACCGGTAAGGTCACGCGGGTCATGGCGTTCGGTGCGTTTGTCGAAGTGCTTCCCGGCAAGGAAGGCCTCGTTCACATTTCTGAGCTCTCTGATCGCCGAGTGGGCAAGGTTGAGGACGTGGTCAACATTGGCGATGAGGTCAAGGTGGTGGTCACCGAGATCGATCGTCAGGGACGCATCAATCTTTCTCGCCGAGCCCTCCTGGAGGAGAGCGAAGTTCCAGAGGGCGAAGAGCCTCCGGCCGAGGAAGAGCGCGGATTCCGCTCCCGTCCACCACGTAGAGAAGACGGTGGACGGAACGGCTTCGGCGGTGGCGGTGGCGGTAGCCGTGGTGGTTTCGATGGTGGGCGCCCGCCCCGTCGGAGTGGCTACGGCGGTCGAGAAACGGAGGGTGGACCTTCCCGAGAGCGTGATGCCCGTCCGCCACGTGAGGTTGAAGATCGTCCGCGACCACCGCGAGAGGGCAACGACCGACCGCCACGACCGCAACGCGAGGGCGACGATCGACCGCCTCGTGATTATGGCAACCGGCCTGAGCGCGAGGAACGTCCGAGACCGTCTCGAGAAGGCGATTCCCGCCCTCCTCGTGATGGTGACGGACGGCCACCACGTGAAGGTGAGGGCGCCCGTCGTCCCGCCACGAATCCCGAGCGTGGTACTCCGCCCCGCGGGACGTGGTGGTAAGCTCGTGTGAGACGTATAGGGGAGATCCGCAAGGATCTCCCCTATACTATTCGGGTTAGCGTTCATCCTTTAAAACAAGGCGGAGATTGTGGCGGAGCGGAAGCCTCTCATCAAGGTCATCGTTGCCGGGGCACTCGGAAGGGTCGGCAGCCAGATGATTACCGGTCTGGCCGCCGACGATGAGCTTGACTTAGCTGGTGGCGCCGATCCCATTGCCGCCGAGGAATACCGGGAGCTGCCTGGTGGCGGCGGACTGATTCCAATCACCAAGTCTGTTGGGCCGCTGATCACCCGGGTTCGTCCGGATGTGATGGTGGACTTTACGCATCCGACTTCAGTGATGGAAAACGTCCATGTTGCTATTAGCCAGGGCGTGCGGCCCGTGGTTGGAACTACCGGATTGACTCCTCAACACGTTAGCGAGATCGCTGACGCGCTGCGGAAGGCGGGTATTGGTGGAGTCATTGCTCCTAACTTTGCCACTGGCGCCAATCTGCTCATGTACTTCGCCCGGGTGGCTTCGCGGTTCTTTCCGTCCGCCGAGATCATCGAGCTTCATCATGATGCGAAGGTGGACGCACCATCAGGAACTGCCCTTGCCACTGCCAGGCTTATGCGTGATGCGCGCGACGAGCCCATGCAGGACGCCAGCACGGAGACCTTTACGCTCGATGGTGTGAGAGGCGGAGTTGAAGGTGGCATCAGAATCCATAGCGTCAGGTTGCCCGGACTCGTAGCTCATCAGGAAGTCATCCTTGGCGGACCGGGGCAGCTTCTGTCCATGCGCCACGATTCAATGAATCGCGAGTCGTTTGTGCCGGGCGTTGCTCTCGCAATCAAGGAAGTTATGAACCAGTCGGGACTCATCTATGGGCTCGACAAAATCATGGGGCTGGAGTAGCGAAGTCCGCTTCGCACCGGTCCCGGGCGCAACTCCAGGCCCCGAGCTTGACATCCGCCTTTGCAAGGCCGCCCGGCTTTTGACACTCGTTGACTCTTGCAGGAGGACCCATGACTCCGCTTAACGTTGCCATCTTGGGAGCCACTGGACTGGTGGGCCAGGAGTTTCTACGAATCCTCGAGGAGCGCAATTTCCCCGTTTGCTCGCTTAAGCTTCTTGCATCGGATCGGTCCGCCGGACGGACCATGCGGTTTCGGGACCAGTCGATCGTGGTTGAAGAGACGACCGAGCGTTCCTTCGAGGGTATTGACGTGGCGCTCTTCTCAGCCGGTGCAGACATCAGTAGGAAGTTCGCGCCGATAGCTGCCGCCGCCGGGGCCGTGGTGGTTGATAACAGCGCGGCGTGGCGCATGGAGCCGGATATTCCGCTGGTGGTACCCGAGGTCAACCCGGATGACGCATTCCGGCACAAGGGTATCATTGCCAATCCCAACTGCTCCACCATCCAGATGGTCGTGGCGCTGGCGCCGATTCACCGCGTGAATCCGATACGCCGAGTCATAGTGGACACATATCAGTCGGTTTCCGGCACCGGTGGACCGGCGATCGATGAGCTCATGGAGCAGACTCGTGAGGTGTTGGACGGACAGGCTGCTCATCCGAGCGTCTACCCGCATCAGATCGCCTTCAATGTCCTCCCACACATCGATGTTCTCATGGACGACGGCTACTACAAAGAAGAGTGGAAGATGATCCATGAGACGCGGAAGATCATGAATATCCCGGAGCTTCCAGTCTCGGCCACGTGTGTCCGTGTACCCGTGCCCATCAGCCATTCTGAATCAGTGCATGCCGAGCTTTCGCGCCCCATGTCAGCCGACGAAGCACGAGCGATACTTTCCGAAGCGCCCGGCATTGTGGTGACGGACCGACCCGGTGATGCCGTGTATCCACTGCCGAACGACGCCGCCGGTACGGACGACGTCTTCGTGGGACGGATTCGACAGGATGCTTCCCACCCCAATGGTATTGTGATGTGGGTTGTTGCGGATAACTTGCGCAAGGGCGCGGCACTGAATACGATCCAAATTGCGGAGCTCATCTTCTCGCAATCGACGGCGACGACCGCCTAAGTTCCCGGCGGATGGGCCGAGGGAGAACATTCATGGCAGTCGAGATTGGTCGTGTAGTCACCGCGATGGCAACGCCTTTCGATGAGGCCGGTGCCGTTGACTATCAGCGGGCGCGTCAGCTCGCGAGTGCGCTGGTTGCGTCTGGAAGTGACGCTCTGGTGGTGACAGGAACCACAGGCGAATCGCCGACGCTGACAATTGACGAGAAATTGACTCTTTATCGAGAGGTCCGCGCCGCGGTGGGGCCGAGTGTTCCGCTCATCGCTGGCTCTACAAACTACAACACGGCGGAAAGCATTGAGCTCAGCCGAGAAGCGGCGCATCTTGGCATGGACGCAATTCTCGGAACGGTCCCGTATTACAACAAGCCCCCCAGGCGGGCCTGTATCAGCACTTCAAGGCGCTGGCCGATGCCGTGCCTCTGCCCATCATGCTCTACAACGTGCCCACTCGTACGGTAACGAACATGTCGATGGAGACGACGATCAGACTTAGCGAGATCGACAACATCATCGGGATCAAGGAAGCTTCGGGAAATCTCGACGCGATCTCCAAAATCATTGCTGGCAGCCGACCCGGGTTTCGGGTGTGGAGCGGCGATGATCCTATGACTCTACCGATCCTGTCAATTGGCGGGTATGGAGTGGTGAGCGTTGCGAGTCATCTTGTGGGCAACCAGATCGGGGAAATGATCCAGCGCTTTCGTACGCGGCGAAAACGCGGACGCAGCGGCCTTGCACCGAAATCTGCTTCCGCTGGTGAACGCCCTCTTCGTGACCACGAGCCCGATCCCGCTCAAATACGCGCTGGGACGGGTCGGATTTCCCATCGGCATGTGCCGACTACCGCTTGTGGAGATCGATCCTGCGTCTGCCGCGATCGTCGACGCTGAGCTGATGAAGGTTCAGATCGATTTGCCAGTGAGAGCCGTGGTTTAGGTCAGCGGCCTAAAATCTGCCATTCCGCCGCTTAGAGTACAAGATGAAAGCCGAAGAGCGACCTCCGCGCGGAGGTCGCTCTTCGGCTTTCTAGCTGACACGGCCAGTCTGCTCAGACGCCCTCGATCTTGTCCATGATCTCGTCCACGATGTCCGGGTTGCACACTCGGATAAACAGCGTGATGGCGCCGCTCGCGATGGCAATATCGTCAACGCCGCCAATGAATGGAATCCAGTCAGGAATGATGTCAATCGGCATCAGCACGTAGAGCAACGCCAGCGCGGGAATAAATTTTGCCAGCGTCGGCACGCGTGGGTCTCGGAAAAGATGCCAGGCTAGCTGTCCTTCCCGCATGAGTCTGGTAGCGATGTTCAGCGGATTCATACAGTCAGTATAGTCATTGGCGTGGTCGCCGACCGTAGCGGTCGAAGACGAGACTGGCAGGGACGCCCAATAGGATTGAGTCGAGAGCAGAACGGAGATAGGCCCGTGGACAGCCAGACGACTGTCCCACGGCCGTTCGAGCGATCGGGACGCCTGTCCCACGATCGAATAATAAGGTCAGGCTTTGACGAGCCCCATTGTGTTCGCTCGATCCAGCAGCCAGCGGGCCTTCACCGCGATCGGGTAGTCGATCATGCGGCCTTCCAGTTGAATTGCGGCATCTCCCCGGGCTTCCGCTTCGTCGAACGCGGCGACCACCTTTCTGGCAAACTCAAGCTCGTCATCTGACGGGGAGAACACTCGATTAATGATATCCACCTGCCCTGGGTAGATGGCAGACTTTCCCTGAAATCCCGGCCTCAGCGCATTGCGGGCATCGAGCTCCAGCCCCTCGTTGTCTCGTATATCGATCCAAACGGTATCCAATGGGGCGCTCAATGCCCGCGGCGCGCGAAGCAAGAACCAGGTGGGAGCGAGCATATTGAAGCTCCAATCCATCGGTCCCCCAGAGACTACCGCCGAAGCGGACGCTGACATCCCGGCAGAAGTCTGCGGCCCCAAAAGAGAGTCGCTTCACACGGGGCGAAGCACTGGCGACGGCTTGTGCGCCCAGCACTCCGCGGGCGGTCTCGATGGTGGGAATGAGGTCCGTTGTTCCCGAAGCCACACCCGACTGTAATTCCAATCGCGTCAGGATCTCGTCGACTTCCTGTACATCGGACGGCTGCTCCACCTTTGGGAGCTTGATCCCATCGACTTCGGGGCAATAGATGCCTTCGAGGTCTGCACGAGTTAGCCCAGTTTCGATGGCGTTCACGCGTACGTAGCGGAGCGGACCTGGGGCGAATTTCGGAAGCGCTTCGAGAACCATCGGTCGAGTGGACTCTTTCTCCGCGATTGGAACCGCGTCTTCGAGATCCAGAATGATGCCGTCGGCTCCAAAATCAGCCACGCGAGCGAGCTTGCGCGGCTGGTTGCCGGGCGCAAAGAGGAGACTGCGAAGTGGTCTGGTCATGTTGTGGTCCTCAAATAGCTTCTCGAATGGCTGAGGCTCTGGACCCGCAAGTCAAACTCCATGACCCGCGGTTCAGAGATCGGCTCCATCGAAGGAGATGGAACTGCCTGGATATTCGGCTGTCGTAGATGCCATTCTGTGGCTCGCTCGTAGGCGTCGCAGAGACGGAGCACGGTCGGCTCTTCAAAGGCCCGGCCTGAGAGAAGCAATCCGATTGGCATGCCCTGATGATCAAAGCCGCATGGCACGGAAAGCGAGGGTTGGCCGGTGGCGTTGAAGACGCGGTTGAACTGCCCTCGTAATGGAGGTCGTGACTCCGCCTCTTCGTGAAATGTCGGCGCGGTGCGCACCATCGTTGGGGTGGCAATCACATCAACTCGAGTGAGCGCGTCTGACATCGACCGGCAAAACATCGTGCGTCCACGCTGAGCCTGAATGTACTCAGTGGCCGTATGGAAGAGCGCCGGTCGGATTCGTTCCCAGAATCCCCGCCCATAGAGCGCGCGCTTCGTTTGCAGCCATTGCTCGTGATACGCGACTGCTTCGGAAAGCATGATTGTGGATTGAATCGCCTCGGCGTGATCAATCCCCAGGGATCTCGATGTCCAAAACGTCTGCGCCAAGCTGAGTCAGCGTCTGCAGCGCTTCATTGAAGCTCTGCAGCACTGCCGACTCAAGCGACGGGGCTGATTCCACGAATCGCCGCGGCACGCCAACACGGAGGCCTCTTGCCGAACCGGAAAGCCCGGATGAGTAGTCAGGAATATCTACGTATGCGCTGGCAGCGTCCGCTGGATCATAGCCCGCGATTGCCTGAAGCATGATCGCCGTATCCGCAACGGTGCGCGTCATTGGACCGGCATGGTCAAGCGACCAGGACAGCGGCAGGACGCCGGCACGACTGACCAGGCCGTATGTGGGCTTCAATCCGACGATGCCACAGTAAGCGGCTGGACCGCGTATCGATCCACCAGTGTCACTACCCAACGCTCCGCCACACAGCCCGGCGGCAACGCTCGCTCCAGAGCCAGAGCTCGAACCACCCGGTACTCGATCCGTAGACCATGGGTTATGCGCGGGCGGAATCTCGTCGTCGAGGTAGGGGCTGCCAATGGCAAACTCATGCATCATGAGTTTGCCCAGCAAGATTGCGCCCGCGGCGGTGAGCTTGCTGGTTACCGTGGCGTCCTGTGAGGGCACGCGATCCCAGAGTACTCGCGAGCCCCCAGTCGTGCGAATACCCGCGGTGTCGAAGAGATCCTTCAAAGCGATCGGAATTCCGTGCATGGACCCGCGGGAGCGACCCTGGGCAAGCTCGCGGTCCGCTCGCTCAGCTTCAGTGCGTGCTCGATCGGCGGTGACCGTTAGGAAGCTCTTGAGCTTGCCGTCTAATGACTCGATACGGCCAAGATAGGCATCGGTGAGCTCTGCCGCGGTGATCTCGTGAGAGTGGAGCAGCTTGCTAAGGCGTGTGATTGGTAGCAGCGGCAGCTCGGAGGCGCTCACGAATCCAGGCCGCCTGGCCGTGTCGAAAATACTGCTGACGGCTCTTCAGAGCTTTCAATGTCCGCTCGCAACTTGCTCAGCCGGCCCCGCGCTGCGTCAATTGCGCCGGCCACAGCCTCGATATCAGCGTCGGAGATTGCGAAACCGGCGTAATCGGCGATCGTGCGTAGAGTCGCATGAAGTTGTTCGGGAGCATCCGGCATAGTCATTGCCTCCGGCGTTGGTTCATCGCCAGCCATTGTGCCAGCGATCGGAAAGAAGCACAATGGACGACCAACACCAATGAACGAATCCACCTGGACATGTCCTATCTGCAGGCAAAAAGCAGATCAACCAGCCGCCCATATGCGTGAGGTTCACATCGGGAACCGCCCGAATGAGGATCGGCTGGGACTCAAAAAGGCATTAGATCCGCCGCCGCGCAAAGCGCGCGGGCCATCCAGGCCGCGCTACCACGCGGGAGCCGCGAGAGCTGCCTCCGGGAGAGCCCAAGGTGGTGGTTCCCGAAGGGGGAGCTGTTCTCCGCATGTTTTGCGCTACACCAATCGAGCGAGATTCTCTGGATCTACGCATGGCATTGATGGACCTGGCCGGTGTTCACGCGGTAGGGATCGATCTGGCCACGGGTATTGTCGATCTGGAGCTCGGGTCGGAAGTCACTGTGCCGAATCATGTACTTGGTCTTGCCTCCGCACGCTGCCGTCTGCCAGTGCTGAGCGCAGAGCTTCACGATCGAGTGAGCAGCGAAAAAGTCAGCGACGATACGCTGATTGCGATTCTGCGATAGCCCAACACGTCTGAAGCTGATGTAACACGGGGCCTAGGGCACTGAGCCTGGAACGCACCAATCGATTCCCGAGAGATCCAGGAACGAGGCACGTAGCACAAGGCCCCGTGCTACGTGCCTCTAATGAAGTCGGATCGACGTTTAGTCGGTCTGGCTCACGTCGCCCAGAAACCGAAGAGTCCGCTCAACAGAAGACGCTCGATTGTTTCCCGCGCCAACTACTGACAAAAGCACTTCATCAATTCCCGCCGCTGCGATCGTTCGCAGCCGTCGCTCCACGGCTTGCTCATCGCCAGCCAGGAGGATCGAATCTGCCATCGCAGGGCTCATCTTGCCTTCCGCGGCTTCCGGAAATCCCGCCTCGATAAACATGTTGCGATAGAAGGGCCTGCTTGGATAGTGAGCGAATTGCGCGAGCCCGGGCATCGCGTGCTTCCGTCAGATCATCGTGTACACACGCGATGGCGTGCATGACAACCTTCGCCCGCGGATGTCGCCCTGCGCGAGACGAGCCTGATTCGAGCGCGGGAATTGCCACTCGTTCAATGTGCGGCTGAGGTGAGACCCAGCTGATTCCTCCAGTCAGCGCATTCACCAGCCAGCTCGAATGCGTGCTGACGAAGCGCTGAGATCATAATGTCGAGCCGGACGGCCTCTCCCCAGTCCGCCTCAACTCGGAAGTATCTCCCTTCGTGCTTTATCGGACCTCCGCGGTGGAGTGCCGCGTCCAGCAGCTCGACATATTCGCGCATATAGCGAAGCGGCGATTCAAATGTCAGGCCCCAGGAGCTTTCAACCGACTCCTTGTGACTCGGACCAATCCCGAGCCTGAATCGGCCAGGAGCGAGCTCCGCCACCACCTTCGCTTCCTGGGCTAGCGCCCATGGATGCCGTGGAAATATGGGGACAATAGACGTCCCGATCTTGATGCGCTCGGTTCGCAGCGCCGCCCCAACGCAGACGGCTGTTGGGTCTATTCGAACACCGCCGAGCGTCATCCAGGCCGCATCTATGCCAAGCTGCTCCGCATGAACGAATGCATCGATCGCCTCGCTCGATTCGCCCTGGGTAACCTGAATACCGATGGTCAAATTCTGCATGATAATCCTGTACAAGAAGCTGCGCTGGCGACGATTGTACTGAAGCCAGGCACCTGGCATGCGTTTGTAAAACCACGTCAGGTAAGCTGGAGTAAGGACATGGACACACGAAACAGCATTGACGTTTCACTGGCTGTGCCAGTGGCCCCAGGTACTCGTCCGGCAAGTGAGTCGGACGAGCAGATTAACGTAGATGCTCTACGGCCGCGATCGGTGGTGCTACACAATGACGATGTCAATGAGATGACGCACGTGGTGCAGTCTCTCCGTAGGTCCGTACCATCGCTCAGCACTCAGCAGGCGATCAACATCATGATGGAAGCCCACCAGAAGGGGAAAGCGGTTGTGATCCGTTGCCCGCTCGAGGAAGCTGAGCTCTACCGTGATCGCCTCGAATCGTGCGGGCTCACCGCGACGATCGAAAGCTAGCTCACGGGTCCTAAAGGATGCCCTGAGCCTTCAGCTCGTCGATCTCGGCATGTTGCAGCTGCATGAGACCGCCCCAGATCTCCGCGTTGTGCTCGCCAAACCCGGGACTGCCGCTATCGACGCGGCCGGGGGTCGTCTCGAGCTTCGGAACGACGCCCTGCATGCGAATCTCTTCGCCAATTTGCTTGTCTAGCACCGAAACGATCATGTCGCGAGCGGCGTAGTGTGGATCCGTGGCAATGTCTGCGGCGGTGAAAATCCGATTTGCGGGAATGCCGGCGCCATCAAGCTTTGCCAGGAGTGCCTCAACATCGAGCGTGGCTGTCCATGCTGAGATCAGGTTATCCAGGAGCTCCTGGTGTTGACCCCGTGCCACGTGAGAGTGAAATCTCTCATCCGTCTTCCAGGCCGGCTGACCCATAAGATCGCACAGGCGTCCGAACACCAGGTCCTGGTTCGCGCCCATGACGATCCATTCGCCGCCTCGGGTGGGATACACATTCGACGGGGCAATCCCTGGGAGCACTGGACCCACTGGCTGCCGCACTCGACCGAGCTTTTCGAACTCTGGCAGGATGTCCTCGAGCTGGGTCCAGATTGCCTCGTACATGCCCACGTCGACTAACTGACCTCTACCCGTGCCACCGGCAGCGTCTCGCGCGTAGAGTGCCAGCATGGCTCCAATGACGCCGAACGTGCCAGCTAACGTGTCGCCCAGGGCTACTCCGCTACGAACCGGACGTCGACCCGGTTCGCCGGTGAGGAAGCGAAGCCCGCTCACGGCCTCCCCGATGGCGCCGAAACCGGCTTTGTCTCTATATGGCCCCGTCTGCCCGTAGCCCGTTACCCGGACCATCACCAGGCGCGGGTTGACTTCCTGGAGCACGTCCCAGCCCAGCCCCCATTCCTCGAGCGTGCCTGGCCGGAAGTTCTCCACCAGCACATCGCTGCGGCGAATGAGGTCCTTGAACAGCTCCTGGCCTCTCGGTACGCGGAGATTGAGCGTGGCAGCTTTCTTACCGCGTGCAAGAATTGGCCAGTAGAGCCCGACGCCTTTGTACAAGGCGCCCCAAGTACGTATTGGATCGGGGCGGTCCGGTGCCTCGAGCTTGATGACCTCCGCGCCGAAATCGGCGAGCAGGTGGCCGGTGAATGGGCCCGCGATCATCTGTCCCGCTTCTATTACCCGTACACGATCGAGCGGGCGCTTCGCTGGCTGCTTGGTTGAATCTGGCATGAGTGTGAACGGGCCGATGCTATCAGGTACAGCCCCGGTGAGGCGAAGCGCGTTAGGGTGCGGCGAGGATCGCCGCTTTCTCGGCATCCCATTCGGAGCCGAGGAGAACTAGAGTGCGGCGAGGCTTGTCGCATTCTAGAGCGCTTCACGCTACTCTAGCCCCAGATTCGCCGTGCAGCCTCAACGACGAGCTCCAGCTTGCGGCGCTGTTCGTCCCAGGTGAGCAGATTGCCCGGGGCGGTGGAGGCGAAGCCGCACTGTGGTGAGATCGCCAGTCGCTCCAGCGGTACGTAGCGGGTTGCCTCATCCACTCGACGCTTGAGAAGGTCAATTGATTCCAGCGCCGGCTCCTTGGAGCTGATCAACCCCAACACAACCATCTTGTCCTCAGGTACGAAACGGAGTGGCTCGAAGCCGCCGGCGCGATCCGTGTCGTATTCCAGAAGGAAGCGATCCACATTGAGGCGGTTGAAGGCCTTCTCAGCGATGGGCTCGTAGCTGCCCTCTGCGTGCCAGGCGCTCCGATTGTTGCCGCGGCACATATGGAGGCCGACGGTCACTCGCGACCGATCGACAGCATCGAGCACGCGATTATCGGTGTCGATCAGCGCGTCGAGGTAGGCATCGGGATCTTCTCCCGCGGCGACCATCTGGGCCCTGATTGTGGGATACGCGATGCGCTCGACGTAATGAAGCGAATCGAGCTGAATGTAAGCGACACCTTCATTCTGGAGCGCGCGGATCTCATCCTGTTCGACGGTCGCGACATCATCAGCCAGGGCGTGGACGGATGGATAAACTTGATCCGTGATGCCGGGTGTGAAGATCTGGCCTGCTACGGACAGTGGTCCCGGCATGGTGATTTTCCACGGTCCCAGGGCGTGGGTGCTCAGGAACGCTGCATCTCGCTCCGTAAGCCGATGCCTGAGCTTGAGCTTGGCCCCAAGCGCCACCGATCGATTAGCAGCCATTGTCTGGGTGGCGAGCTCGCCATGGGGTCCTTGCCATGCTGCCAGGATCCGGCGAATAGGGTTCTCGCCAACGGGGACCATCCCTTCGGCCGTATCGCGAATGGCCATGCTCCAGCCGGATCGTCGGTACTCACCATCGCTGAGGATGGATATTCCGACCTCCCGTTGCATTTCAAGAGCACGGTTGATCGATGCGTCTTCGATCTCATGAAGCTGGGTCTCGGAGATCCGTCCTTCGGTGGAGTCCGTCCGAGCTTGTAACAGCTCAGGTGGGCGAAGCAGGCTGCCAACGTGATCGGACCGAAAAGTCTCTGGCATGGACGACTCCTATCTGCCTCGAGTGTCTGCGATTCCTGACTCTAGCTACGTTGATTTGGAGATGGGTGTGTGAAGTACCGTTCTCGATTCTAGCGGACGAGTTTCGTGGCGATCTCAGCCATCAGGACATTCCGGGCCGTAAAAGAAAGAAGCCCCGAGTCGAATCTCGGGGCTTCAGAAGCGATTGAGATCGCTTCGGCTACATCATGCCGCCCATTCCACCCATGTCTGGCATGGCTGGAGCCGGGGCGTTCTTCTCTGGCAGGTCGGTGACAAGCGTCTCCGTGGTGAGGATCATCGTGGCGATCGAGGTGGCGTTCTCCAGGGCGGAGCGGGTCACCTTGAGGGGATCGATGATGCCCGCATCGAACATGTTGACGTACTGGTCCTTCGCAGCATCATAGCCCTCGGCTACCTGACGCTTCTTGACCTCTTCCACGATCACCGAGCCCTCGAGCCCTGCGTTCGCGGCGATCCGTCGGAGGGGCTCCTCGAGTGCCTTGCGGAGAATCTGGACACCCGACTTCTCATCGGGAGTTCCGCTGAAGTTCTCCAGCATCTTGTCCAGAGCCGGAAGGGCGTGGATGAATGCAACACCGCCGCCGGGGACGATGCCTTCTTCGACGGCTGCTCGGGTCGCCTGAAGAGCATCTTCAACGCGGTGCTTCTTCTCCTTGAGCTCGATCTCGGTGGCTCCGCCGACCTTGATCACCGCAACACCGCCGGCCAGCTTGGCCAGACGCTCCTGCAGCTTCTCACGGTCAAACTCCGACGTCGTCTCGTCTGTCTGGAGTCGGATCTGGGCGATTCGGGACTTGATGTCCTCTTCCGAACCGCTGCCCTCGATGATCGTGGTGTTGTCCTTGGAGGACACCACGCGCCGCGCTCGGCCGAGATCCTGGATGGTGGCGCTATCGAGCTTGCGGCCGACTTCCTCAGAGAGGACGGTGCCGCCTGTCAGGATGGCCATGTCTTCTAGCATTGCCTTGCGGCGGTCACCGAAGCCCGGAGCCTTGACGGCGAGGACGTTGATGGTGCCACGCAGCTTGTTGACGACCATCGTCGCCAACGCTTCGCCATCGACGTCTTCGGCGACGATGACCAGGTTCTTGCTGACCTGGAGCAGGCGCTCGAGCACCGGAAGAATGTCAGCGATGGCACTGATCTTCTTGTCCGTGATCAGAATGTACGGATCCTCTAGGGTCGCTTCCATTCGGGTTGGGTCGGTGATGAAGTACGGCGAGATATAGCCTCGGTCGAACTGCATGCCTTCGACGTAGTCCACCTCGAACTTGAGGGTCTTGGACTCCTCAACGGTGATGACGCCGTCCTTACCGACCTTTTCCATTACCTCGGCGATGAGCCCGCCGATCTCTTCGTCCGCGGCCGAAATGGAGGCCACCTGGGCGATCTCGTTGCGTCCGCTTACCGGTCGGCTCACGGCCTTGAGCTCGCCAACCACCGCCTCTACGGCCCTCTCGATGCCACGCTTCACCTGAAGCGGGTTTGCACCTGAGGTCACATTGCGGAAGCCCTCATGGACCACTGCCTGAGCGAGGACGGTTGCTGTAGTAGTACCGTCACCGGCAACGTCGTTTGTCTTGGTCGCGGCTTCTTTGAGAAGCTGGGCGCCCATGTTCTCGAAGGGATCTTCGAGCTCGATCTCCTTGGCGATCGTCACACCATCGTTGGTGATGGTGGGCGGGCCGAACTTCTTGTCCAAGACTACGTTGCGGCCCTTGGGGCCGAGTGTGATCTTGACCGCGTCGGCTAGTTTGTCCATACCGCGACGGAGCGCGGCGCGTGCATCGTCGCTGTAGTTAAGCTGCTTAGCTGGCATCTGTCTGGTTCTCCTCCTCCCGAAAAATTAGTCTTGAAGAATTGCGAGAATATCGCGCTCATTGAGAATGAGCAGATCTGCGTCTTCCATCTTGAACTCAGTGCCGGAATACTTGGCGAAAATGATTTTGTCGCCGACGGTCACATCGAGCGAGACGCGATCACCACTGTCGAGCATGCGGCCTGGACCCACTGCCACCACTTCGCCCTGTTGGGGCTTTTCCTTGGCGGTGTCCGGCAGCACGATTCCGCTCTTGGTCACTTCGTCTCGATCTAGCGGCTTCACCACCACGCGGTCGCCAAGTGGTTTGAGGCCGAGATTTGCCATATGCGGTCCTCCTGAAAAATGGACGGAGGCGCGCACAAACAGGCTCCTCCGCGAACTATCTTAGCAGTCGCCCTCGTCGACTGCTAAGGGGATTTAGGCCACCCGGCGTAAGAGTTGTATTAGAAGTAATGAGAGTCTGCGCTAAAGCAGTCGCGACTCAGGAAAAGGGCCCAACTAGGCCGCGCGACGTGCCGAACGGAAGGACTATCAATCGGCCAGCTCGGCGTCGCGTCGATCGTCAACGGCGCAAAGTCTCCCGCTTGATAATGAAAATGGGCCGCCGCGGCGATCATGGCGCCGTTGTCGGTGCATAGTGAAATTGGCGGGATGAGGACCGGAACGGGACTCAGCTCTTGCACTCGATGTCGAAGCGGTCCATTCGCGGCAACACCACCAGCGAGAGCGATCTGCTGAGCTCCATGCTCGCGCGCGGCATTGACCGTCTTCGTCGTTAAGACATCAACAAGGCTTTCCTGAAATGCCGCCGCGAGGTCGGCGACGGGAATGTCAGCGTCTCTGTTGCTCGACAATGCGAAGCAACGCCGTTTTCACACCGCTGAAGCTAAAGTCGTAAGAATCGCGAAGCCAAGCGCGGGGGATTGGAAAGCGCTTCGCATTGCCCGATTCTGCCGCGCGTTGAATCAGCGGTCCGCCAGGGAATCCTAGGCCCAGCATGCGCGCCGCCTTATCGAACGCTTCACCGGCGGCGTCGTCGCGCGTCCGGCCGAGCCGCTGATACTGACCGTGATCAGTCATGAGAACAAGGTCGCTATGTCCGCCTGAGACAATGAGACATACAAGTGGAAAGCGAGGCTCGGCCTGCTCCACAAGCCAGTTCGCGTAAACGTGGCCCTCGAGGTGGTTCACCGCTATGAGCGGTAACTGGCGGGCGAAGCTCACGGCCTTGGCCGCGTTGACGCCGATGAGCAGTGCCCCGGCGAGACCCGGACCACGCGTGACGGCGACTGCGTCCAGATCCGGCCATTCAACGCCTGCTGTACTCATTGCGGAATCGATCACCGGCACCATCACGGCAAGGTGAGCCCGGGAGGCGGCTTCTGGAACCACTCCACCGTACTTGGCGTGCATCTCTGTCTGCGTCGCAATGATGTTCGAGCGGAGAGTGCGCCCGTCTTCAACAACCGCGACGGCTGTCTCGTCGCACGATGTTTCGATGCCCAGAATTCGAGTCACAACCGGAGTATAGCGTCCGGTTTCTCACGCACCTCGTGGCCAGCTGTTGCTACGTTCAGATACCTTCCGCAATACTGCCACCCTCGCCCTATTTGACCCGGAGGCTCAATGTCAGACCAGGCGGACATACTGGTGCAGCGCCGCGGAGCGATAGCCACAATCGTGCTGCACCATCCGCGACGCCGTAACGCGATGACCGTCTCCATGTGGGATCGACTGGCAGGGGTTTCGCGCGAGCTCAATGAAGATCCCGCTGTCTCTGTGATCGTGCTCCGTGGCTCCGGTACGGATGCGTTCAGTGCCGGGGCCGATATTTCGGAATTCGAAGAGCATCGCTCGTCCCCAGAGAAGGCGCTGGCATACAGCGCGCGCGTTCACCTCGCGCTGGAGGGCCTGGTCAACTCCCCGAAACCTACAATCGCCATGGTGTACGGCTATTGCGTTGGTGGCGGATGCGAGATCGCGATCGCCATGGATATGCGCTTCGTCGCCGAGGGAGCCACGTTCGGAATCCCGGCCGCGAGGTTGGGAATAAGCATCACATACGAAGACATCAAGCGTCTGGTCGATCTCGTGGGGCCCGCGAATGCGAGCGAGATCCTTTATACGGGGCGACGGGTCTCAGCAGTGCGAGCATTACAGATGGGGATGATCAATCAGGTAGTTCCCGCGGATGAGCTGGAGCAGCTGGTCAGCGAGATTGCGGAAGAGATCGCTAGCGCGGCTCCCACCTCCGTTCATTGGTCCAAGCAGGGCATCAAGCACGTTCTCCGCGATCCCTCGCTAGCGACCGCTCCTGATCGAGAGTCGCAGGCGGCGCAAGCGTTCGGGACGGATGACTTCATCGAGGGCGTGCGAGCATTCATGGAAAAGCGCCCACCGCGTTTCACCAGAACGTGAAGAAGGACCCATCAGAATTCACGTTCTTGGAAGGGACATCGCAGAAGGCCGAAATCGCCTGTGGAGGTTCGACCTGGTGCCTACGGCTGCCTATATGCTCTCCGAGCCTGAGCTGTGGGTGCCGCGTCCCGTCAGTGATTCACGCGGAAAATGGCACCACGTTGTATTCATCGCTCCCGGTCGGAAGCTGATCAGCCGGGATCGATGCCCGGAATGCTTGCTGGGTCCGCGGGGAGATCTTCCTCACCAAATACACCAAGCGGCGGGATCGGCGCTCCGATGCGAGCCGATTCGGGGATTTCGCCCGGGAACAGTTTGCCCGGGTTCATAAGGCCTTTTGGATCCAGCGCATGTTTGATGGACTTCATGACGCCCATGGCGGGACCGTGCTCCATATCCATATACGGCGCGCGGGCCAATCCCACCCCATGCTCGCCAGTAACCGTGCCGCCCTGCCTTAATGCAAGCTCGTGGAATTCGTTGGCGCACGCCTGTACTCGCCGTATCTCTTCTTCGCTGAAGGGATTGATCAAGAGCGCCGGGTGGATGCCGCCACCGCCGATGTGGCCATACGTAGCCACGGGCAGCTCGTACTTCCTGGCGATATTGGCAATCTCGCGCAGTGTCTCCGGCACTTTGACACTGGGTACACATATGTCCTCACCGATGTACGCCCTAAACGAGTTGGGACGCAGCATGCCGGCCGCGGCGCCAACAACGCTTCGTGCTTCCCACAATGTATTGATGCGCTTGGGATCGTCGGCCCACTCTGTTGCCGTGGCTAGGTGGGCCACAGCATCGCAGATATCCTGCGCGTCTTTGACAACCGCGTCATGGTTGCCGTCGACCTCGAAAAGCAACATCGCTTCGACCTCGGGCAGATTCATCCCTGGTCGGTAGAGGTTCACCGCACGAAGCGTGTTCTGATCGAGAATCTCTGTGGCGGCCGGCATGATACCTGCCTGAAATGTAGCCACCACCGCCTCACCGGCATTCTCGAGACGATCGAAGAGTGCCAGCACGATCGCGCGTGACTTCGGCAGTGGCATGATCTTAAGCCGCAGTTTGGTGATGATTCCCAGAAGCCCTTCGGCGCCCACAAAGAGCTTGGTGAGCTCCATGCCAGACGACGATTGTCGCGCCTTGGAGTTCATGGACCCAGTTGTAATCGTCTCCCCGGTCGGGAGCACTACATCCAGCCCTAGCACCCAGTGCGATGTAGGCCCGTACTTCATTGCGCGCATGCCATGGGCATTGGTGGAAGCCATCCCTCCAACCGTGCACATGCGGGCGGATCCCGGGTCGGGCGGGAAGCTCAGCTTCTGCTTCGCGAGCTCAGCTTGAAGTCGCGAGCAGATGACGCCGGGCTCGGTCATGACCTGAAGATTGGGGCCGTCGATCTCCAGAATGCTGTTCATCGCGTTCATTGCGATGACAATACCTCCGTGGACCGGAATAACCCCGCCCATCTGTCCCGATGCCGCGCCGCGAGCCGTAACCGGAATATCGTTCTCGTAGGCATATTTCACCGTTCGAGCGACATCCTCGGCGCATCGCGCAACCACCGCGACATCAGGAGATTTCGCGTGGAGGTGCGAATAAAATGAGGCGTCATAGGAGAAGTTCAGGAGCTCCGATTTCGCCTCGAACACCTGACTCTTTTCAAGCTGCGCACGTAGGTCCTGAGCAACTCGACTGGCATCGATAGTTGTGTTCATAAAGCTAAGGATACGGCCGATCATCGTAAGTGAGCCAAGCGCGCTCATAGCTCGTTTTCAAAGTGATGAATGCTGTGGATAGAACTCTTAATCGGGAGACGAAGACCATGGGCGGCTGGGGCTGGGGAAAATCGATGCGCGGATTGACGGTCTGGACCGTTATGGCAGTTATCGCGAGTGCACTGAGCCTTCAGTTTGCGGTTCCCACCGCTCTGGCGCTCGATGCTGGCGCCTGGTTGCAAAACCACCGCGTGACAACGCTCTGGTCTGCGCCGGAGGAAGACGCCGAGGCCTACGGTACCCTGCGCCAGTTCAGCTACGTTCAGTCCGCCCGAAGTCCCGAGGGCGAACGGGTGTACGTATTCAACCCGCGCACCCAAAACTTCGCATACGTGGATCTCAAAGACTTTGGCCCCAGCGATGCGCCGCCGGCGAACTACTTTTCGCAGCCCTCAGAAAAGAAGGTTCTCAACATCCCCGCGCGCGTCGCGGGGCGAAGTCTCCTTCATGATGAGCCAAGCCAGGCAGAGGGGACGCCTACCTGGCCGCTGGACAACAACCACGCTGTCACCTTAGACGCTGAGGTCGTTGGGGACGACGGAGCTTCCTGGTATCGGCTGGAAGAGGGTGGCTATCTTAAAGAAGAAGATGTACGTGTCCCACGTGCCGTGAATCAGCGCCCCGGTAAATGGATCGATGCCGATCTTCGCCAGCCGGCACTTGTCACCGCCTATCAAAACGGAAAACCCGTCTACACCGCCATGGCGATTACGGGAACAGCTACGTGGCCCACGCCGGTCGGTGAATACGTCATCGGGCGACGCGTGGCGAATGAAACGATGAGCAGCGATACCATCGGCATCCCACGCAACAGTCCTGGCGGCTACCATCTAACAAATGTGCTCTTCACCCAGTACTTCACCGGGTCTGGCCACTCGATTCATTACAACTATTGGGCAGGAAACTTCGGCTACTCGGGAAGTCACGGTTGTCTGGGGATGAACCTAGAGGACTCGCAATTCTTCTGGAATTGGGCCACGGTAGGTACGCCCCTGTCCATTCATTACTAGTCGCGAGTGGAGGTGTCCGTGGGTAGTGACCAACGCCCACGGATATCGATTGTCACTCCGTCCCTCGATCAAGCGCGCAAGGGCGTGCCGGGCGATTTTGTGAGCACGCTGTTCGAGTGGCTTGGGTGGGCGGTGAAACGCTCGTCGAGACCGGGTGCGTCATGCCAATTCCACGCCGTTGCCCACCTGGTGGCCCAATTTGCCTCGAGGATTCACCGAGTAAGAGATTTCCGCTCGCGATCCCAGCACGTCTATTCGGTGCCTTAGAATCATGTCAATCATGTTGCAGGCGAGCGAAACGACGGATCGTGGGTACGACGTCATCGTTGTAGGAGCGGGCCATGCCGGTTGCGAGGCGGCCGTCGCCGCGGCGCGGATGGGTTTCCGGACGCTATTGGTCACCATGCAGCTTGACCACGTGGCGCTCATGCCTTGCAACCCGTCTGTGGGCGGCCCTGCCAAGGGCCATCTCGTGCGCGAGATCGATGCGCTGGGCGGCGTGATGGGTGAGATCACGGACGCCACGTTCATTCAGATTCGGATGCTCAACACCAGCAAAGGTCCCGCGGTGCGCGCATTGCGGGCCCAGTCTGACAAGCGGCGCTACGGACAAGCCATGCGTAGCTTGATTGAATCAGAGCCGCGCCTGGACTTGCTGGAGTCGATGGTGGACGACGTGCTCGTCACCGAGGCAGCCGGGCACAGGCGGCACGAGTCTATCGGGGAGCAACGCTGGGCGGTGAACGGCGTTCGGCTCGGGTCCGGGCGAGACGATCCGGGCGCCCGTGGTGATATTGACCACCGGGACCTCGCTGCGAGGAACCGTCCATGTGGGGGATGTGGCGACCACTGCTGGACGGTCGGGAGAAGCCGCATCTCTGGAGCTGCCGCGGTCTCTGGATCAGCTCGGCTTCCGTCTAGGAAGGCTCAAGACTGGTACGCCGCCTCGCGTGCGGGCACGAACGATTGACTACGAGCGAACGTCGCTACAGCCGGGTAGCACTTCTGCCCTTGCACTTCAGTTACTGGAGCACAAGCGACGTTGATCGCCAACCATTCCCTGATGCCTTGCCGGAGTACCCGGGTGTAGTGCGCGATGGGTGGCGTCCCACGATGCCGACGTATCTCGTCGCCACGAATGAGGAGACTCACCGGATCATTCGAGCCAATCTCGATCGTGCGCCGATGTACAACGGGCAGATCGAGAGCAATGGCCCTCGCTACTGTCCGTCCATCGAGACAAAGATCGTGCGCTTCGCGGACCGCACCTCGCATCAGATATTCCTGGAGCCGGAGGGCTGGGATACAGAGGAGGTCTACGTCCAGGGCATGAGCACCAGCCTGCCCGTGGAGGTGCAGGATGCCATGCTCCGGACCATCCCGGCCCTCGAGGACTGCGACATGATTCGCCCTGGCTATGCGATTGAGTACGACTTCCTGTTGCCCGGTCAGATCACGCCGTGGTTGGAAACGAGAAGTGTCAGCGGACTCTTCGCCGCGGGGCAGATCAATGGCACGACCGGATACGAGGAGGCCGCCGGGCAGGGCATCATCGCGGGGATCAATGCCGCGCTCTTCTTACGGGAGGAGCTTCCCTATGTACCTCGTCGCGACGAAGGCTATCTTGGCGTCATGCTGGATGATCTCACCACTCAGCATCTGACCGAGCCTTACCGCATGTTCACGTCACGCGCGGAGTATCGACTACTTCTGCGCCATGACAACGCTGACGCGCGACTCAGCGCCTTCGGTCACCAGATCGGCTTGCTGAACGGCAGCTCGTTGGGAGAGCGTGCAGGCCCGAGCCAGTGCCATCGCGCGAGACGCATCAGACGTTGACTCGAACGATGGTCGTTCCTGGAGGGAAAGTCGAGAGTCGCCTGACGAATAGTGAGCTGCCGCCAGTGAACCGTCCCACGCGAGGCATCGATTACTTACGACGTCCCGACGTAAATGCTCAGGCAGTGCCGCTCATCCTCGATACGGAAGGTGAATGCGATGTCGCGGAGCGGGTTGAGATCGCGGCGAAATACGACGGTTATCTTGACCGACAGCTTGCCGAGGCTGAACGGTTGCGTCGGCTGGAGGATCATAGCCTCCCCGCCGATATGGATTACGCAATCGGTTCCCGGCCTTCGCGCCGAAGCACGCCTGAGGCTCTCGGAGCTGCGTCCCACAACGGTCGGTCAGGCATCCAGGATCTTTGGGGTCACGCCGGTCTGACGTCGGGATTCTTCTCGTTCAGGTCCGGGGTCGCGCCTAGGTGAGCCCGTCGATCGTCGTCGTTGGCGGGATCAATATGGACGTCACGGTCTGGGTTGAGCGACTGGCTCACCCGGGCGAGACCGTGCGCGGCGATCGTCTCATGTTTCACCCCGGAGGCAAAAGCGCGAATCAGGCTGTGGCAGCGGCTCGTGCGGGCGCCTCGGTCGCCCTCATTGGACGAGTTGGATCCGACGTCTTCGGCGATGAGCTACTCGCCGGGTTTCAGCGGGATGGAGTGGACGCTAGCTGCGTGACGCGCGACGATGAGGCACCCACGGGTGTCGCCCTGATCGGAGTCGATGCCGCGGGTCAGAACACGATCACGGTGGGAGCTGGCGCCAACGGGCGCGTCTCGTTCGACGACCTCGACCGTGCCAGTGAATTGTTTGGAGGCGCGAAGTTCGGCCTCATCAATTTCGAGATCGCGATGCCGGTTGTCGTAGAAGCCGCGCGGCGATTCAGGGCCGCCGGTGCATGCGTGGTGCTCAATCTGTCTCCGATATACGCGTTATCCGCAGAGCTTCTGGAGCTCGTAGATCTGCTCATTGTCAATGAGATTGAAGCGGCTTCAGTTGTGGGCGACTGCAATTCTTCGCTGGAGCAGCTGGAGCGCCTTTGCGCGCTTGGGATTCCGAAAGCCGTCATCACACTTGGACCGGATGGCGCGGTCTTTACTGACGGCGTCCGCAGTCGGGCTGTTGGTGGTTATTCAGTGACGTCAGTAGATCCCACCGCGGCCGGCGATGCGTTTCTCGGGACACTCGTGGCAAGTCTTGCATCGGGCGTGTCGATGTTCGACGGATGCTGCCGAGCCAATGCCGCCGGTGCATTGGCCGTGAGCCGCGCCGGTGCCCAGCCATCGATCCCCACACGAGCCGAGGTCGAGGCTGCGCTCGCGGAGTGGGGCGGCGTCAATGGCTGAGCGGATCATTATCGATACCGACCCAGGAGTCGACGATGCGCTCGCGATTCTCATGGCGCTTGGCTCCCCGGAGCTGGAGGTTGAGGCTCTCACAACGGTGTTCGGCAACGTGGACATTGTGAACACCACGCGAAACGCATCGATCATTCTGGAGGTTGCTGGAAATTCGCGGATTCCGGTCTACTCGGGCGCTGCGCAGCCCGTGACTCGTGACGGCGGAGCCTTCGCCGGGTACGTACATGGCAAGAGCGGCCTCGGAAATGCGGCCTTTGACGACCCGAGAGGCACTACCCGAAAGCGAACAGGCGGCGGCGTTTCTTGCTCGCAGACTCGTGGAGCCTGGTGCCCCCAGCACACTCGTAACGCTTGGCCCATTAACCAACATCGCTCAAGCGCTCAGACTCAATCCGGGAGATTGCTGGAGCTGTGAAACGGGTGGTATGTATGGGGGGCGCGGTATGGGTGCCGGGCAATGCCTCCGTCGTTGCTGAGTCCAACATTCTCAAAGATCCAGAGGCGGCGGATGAGGTCTTTGGCGTCCGGATTACCGATTGTCCTTGTTCCGCTCGATGTCACCATGCGAACGTTACTGCTGCGATCGCGTCTGGAAGAGACGGTGGAGCGGTCAGGCAGGCTGGGAGAGTTCATTCGAGCGATTACCCCGACCGTATTTCGAGTGGTACCAGCGACGTTACGGACTCGAGGGATTTGCGCTCCACGATCCGTGTACCATCGCGTATCTGATCAATCCCACACTCTTTCAAAGTCAGTCGATGGCAATGGCAGTGGAAACGGGCGGCGTGTACTGCACCGGCCGAGTCGTGCCCGACCCGTTGGGCCGTCTGGGCCGAGCCGCCAATGTCCAGGCTTGTCTCGATGTGGATGTCGAAGGACTGGTGGAGTGTGTATTGGAGAACCTAGCCCATGCCGGACGGTGAAGCCCCTTCGTTCATCGACTCCGTCGAGCGCGGGACGCTATTCGCGTTCGATCTGAGTCAGCCCGTTGAGCCGCTGCCCGTAGCGGACGGCGTGTTCATTCGCGCAGACGAAGAGCATCTCAACCGGATCGAGCATGCGATGCACGCGTCCGGGGAGTATCCCCCAGGAGATCCGAAGCGACGGTGGCGACGCGGTCGAATCCCTTACGTGGCCATGGTCGGAACCGAAGTCGCTTCATACGGCTGGGTCACGTCCGAGCCCGAGCCAATGGACGATCTGGGTGTTTCTTTCACAGCGCCGCCCGGCGAAGTGCTGGCTCTATGACTTCGCGACCGTTCCTGAATTTCGTGGGCGACGACTCTATCCTGGCTTGCTGCGATTCATCTTGAGCCAGCTCAAGGAGCAGGGAGTGAAGCGAGCCTGGATTGGAACCGAGCCAGGAAACGTGGCGTCTCAGCACGGCATCCAGCGCGCGGGATTCACGCTGGTCGTCGAATCTAAATTCGTCGGACGGCCTGGACAGGGGCACTTCGAGGTGTATCCCTGCGAAGGTGTTCCAGATGAGCTCACTCAAGCAGCGGTCCGCACTGTGCACGGGCGGATCGTCGAGAGCGTAGTCGCCCTCGGAGCGCTATCAGGCGCCGCCGTATTTCTCGGCTCGTGCAAGCATGTCCGGGAGACCCACGATCGCGTTCAGGCTCATCAGGTCTTCCATCTGATTTGTGAGCGCCGCGGTGGAGCCATCACGCTTCAAGACCTGGAGCGCGTCGGCCGCGGCGCGAGCGATAACACGCGTGAGAGCATTTGCGTAGATGGCTACGCGATAGCCAATCTCCTCGAGCTCATTTGCGGGCAGGATGGGCGTCTTGCCGCCTTCAACAAGGTTTGCCAGGCACGGCTTACCGATTGCACGGTTGACCTTTCGCATTTCGTCCACGGTGCGCGGGTGCTTCCACGAAGATGATGTCCGCGCCCGCCTCGGCGTACCGCTGGCCGCGCTCGATGGCTTCGTCGATTCCGAAGATTGCGCGCAGCATCGGTCCGCGCCACGATTGCCATGTCCGGGTCGGTCCGAGCGTCTACCGCGGCGTGCAGCTTGCCCAGCATCTCCTCGGCGCTGGTTACGTCCTTGCCGTCCAGGTGGCCGCAGCGTTCGGGAACGTCTGGTCCTCGAGCTGAATGGCGGAGACACCCGGCACGCTCATAGGCGCGAACGGTGCGCTGAACGTTGAGGGCATTGCCGTAGCCGGTATCGGCGTCGGCGATGATCGGTATCGAGACGACGTCGGCCAGATACGCAACCTTGTCGGCCATCTCCTTCATCGAGACCAGGCCCAGATCTGGCTCGCCCAGCAGCGTATGGGCCACGCCCGAGCCGGTCATGTAGATCGACGGAAAGCCGGCCCGCTCGATGATACGCGCCAGCAGTGCGTCGTACGCGCCGGGCGCCATGATGATGCGCTCTCCCGCTAGAAGCTTGCGGAGCTGTTTCCGTGGTGCGAGGGTCATGGTGCCTCCAGCTGGGTGGTAAACGAACAATACATCGAGACCGCGCCCTGCTAGGCCATGTCTGTCCCGCCGTTCACGGCGATGAGCTGGCCGGTGATGCACTCGGCGGCGACTGAACACAGGAATGCAATCGCACCGGCGATGTCCACCGGCTGAGCGATGCGCCCCAGCGGGACTCGGCTGGCGCGTGCATACAGCTCCTCCTCGGTCATGCCCTGACCGCGTTCGCGGTGATGCCCAGGGGCGCGAGCGAGCATACCGCGGTAAGAGTCCCAGTCTAACGAGACCAGTTCTCCGTGCGACATGTGGTCGTTCGGGATGATCAACTTCCCCAATCGCGTGCCAGATCGATCCAAAGCGGATTCAATTCCTGGATCAGGGCTACTTTCTTCGATCTAGGCCGCCCTACAGTGCCTTTTCGCGCTGCAGGGCGGCCCAGACATCATTCGTGTCCTCGTAATACACCAGCCGCGTGATGTTGTAGCGAGCGGTGAAGCCAGGCGTCTTCCGCACCTTATGCCCCGCGACGCGACGCTCAAGATTGTTTGTCACTCCTATGTACAGGTACCGGATCGATTGGCCATGATCTAGACGAAGTAGGCGCGATCTGGCATGCCTCAGGCGCTGCCCCCTATTGTCGCATGTGCTCAACGGTATACCCATTAGCTGCCCTGTCATGCTGAGGAACGAAGCATCTTCCGGACGTGACGATCAAGTGAATAGAAACACCCTCCGGGGCCACCCCTTCTGGTTTGTCACGTCCGGGAGATGCTTCGTTCCTCGAGCATGACAGGGAGCAGCGCGGGAACACGAGAGTTCGGGGCCAGGCGTCCTGTATCTTGACGCCTGTCCCACCGGCAATGTCCAGGCCCGCGTTGCCAGAGTTCGGGCTACACCCCCCGACAGCTTGGATTCGTTGACACTGGTTTGCACCGGGTTCAGAATGGTGACCGTCCATCCGGCTTTGGAGGTGCGCTCCGATGCGCCTGGTCGTTTCTCTCTGGCTGCTCGGTTGTCTCTTGTTGATGGCGTGTCAACCTGCCGCGCCGTCACCTACACCGAAGCCGCGCTGACGCCGGCGCGGCGCCGGCCAAGCCGGCTCTAGTCGCCGGCAGCCAAGCCGGCCGGATCTCCTGACGCCAAGCCCGCCGCCAGCCCCGCAGCGTCTCCCGGCCGCGCGCGGCTCCGCCGGCTGAGGCGGCCGCCGCCGGTTGTCAGTGTGGACGTCGAAGACGCCGCGCGCTACTTCAACGGCAAGACCATTACCGTCACCGTCGGATTTGCGCCCGGTGGGGGCTATGACACGTTTGCTCGGATCATGTCCGCTTACTGGCCGAACCACATTCCCGGGTAACCCCAAGATGGTAGTTACAAACCTGCCCGGTGCAGGCTCCCTCACTGCCTGGCAGAACGTAATGCACAAAGCCCCTGGGACCGGGCTTGATATCGCGGTGTTCAGCGGGGGGCTGCTGACCCAGGCAGTCCTCGGGGAGAAGCTCGAAGCGTTCGATCCGGAGCTACCGATCTACCTCGGCGCGCCCGATTTTGCGCTACGCCGATCTACTCTGTGCGTCCGAACCGACACGGCCAACAGCCTGGATTCCTTCTTGAAGCTCAACAAGAAGACGCGAATCGCGGAGGCTTCTCCAGGCGACTGGGCCGGGCGCTTTCAAGAAGTGGCTGGAGCTTATCGGGCTACCTGTCCAGGCGGTCTACGGTTACGGTGGCACCTCCGACTCAATGCGGCGTTCGACAAAGGCGAGCTCGATCTCACTGACCGCTGTGACGACGCGAATCTCGCCACCTTCCCCGCACTGGATCTCGCAGAACATGGCCACGCCACTTTTCTATCTGGAGCGGCGGACCGGACTTCATCGCGCCGTTCCTGGCACAGGGGAAGTATCCCTGGTATGGCTACATTTTCGACGTCATCCAGTGTAACCCTGGATCAGCGCATGGCGTTTGATATGAACAACCGCCTGTCCACAGGCGAGCGGCTCTTTGCGCTGCCTCCGAAGACGCCTGATAACGTCGCCAACGCCCTGACCAAGAGCTTTTACGACACCGTCGCTGATCCTGAGTTCAGGAATGCGGCCGTGGCACGCAACTACGATGTGGGCCTGAAGACAGGCGAGACCCTCCGCCAGCTCATTGCGGAGGTGAACACGCTCAATCCTGAAGTGCAGTCACTGCTGCAGCAGATGTACGCGATCAATAAGTGACGCACGGCGACGTGATTCGACCAGGTCGGGGCACCAGATGAACCTCGAGAATCAGCGTCATCCATTCTGGCCCATGCCAGAAAGGCCGCCCATTCGCTGGCCGAATGACGGTCCGGATCGCGCTGTGGGATCATTCCGAACATTGAGCACTTCCGATTTGGACTTCCGTTTGCTGGCGCGCCCGTTGCTGCCCGATATTCCGGGTTTCGCGGGTCGCGACTACGGTCCACGGGCGGACATCTGGCGGATGATGGAGATCCTGGACAAGTACGAAATTCGACCCACGGTGGCCCTGAACTCTGACGTTTGCCGCTTCTACCCCGATATCATCCGTGCTGCCCAGAGCGCGATGGGAATGGATGGGACATGGTGCCGAGTCATTGGCGATCGCGCTGCATCCCTACCTTACGGGGCATCCGTTCCAAGCTCGATGGCTGGATCGGACGCTCGACTACATCAGCGGCCATCCGCACGTCTAGCATGCCACGGGCAGCGAGATTGCTGATTGGTATTACGCGCACTACTATGAAGGTGCTCAAGCGGAATAGTGATTTACCCGATGCTCTTGGAGGTGACGGCCATGCTGAGTAGGGAAAACAACGAGACCCTCTGCCGCGTTGGGCCCGGCACCCCGATGGGCGCGTTGCTGCGCCGTTACTGGCTGCCGCTGCTGCTTTCATCGGAGCTGCCTGAACGCGGATGGCCCGCCCTTGCGGGTACGCCATCTAAGCGAATCGCTCATCGCGTTTCGAGACAGTGATGGGCAAGTCGGTCTAGTAAGCGAGAACTGCCCGCATCGTGGCGCCTCGATGTTCTTTGGCCGCAATGAGGAATCAGGCCTCCGTTGCGTGTATCACGGTTGGAAGTTCGATACGTCGGGCGCGTGCGTGGATATGCCGAATGAGCCGCCGGAGAGCAATTTCAAGCACAAGGTCAGAATAAACGCGTATTTGTGCAAAGAGCGGAACGGCATCATCTGGGCGTATCTTGGGCCTGCTGGCGAAGAGCCGCCGCTTCCCGAGATCGAATGGGCGGTGCTACCTGAGAGCCAACGGTACATCTCCAAGCGGGTCCAGGAGTGCAACTGGGTCCAGGGTTTTGAAGGCGGCATCGATTCGAGCCATTCCGCCTTTCTGCATGCGCGCCTCGACACGTTGGCCATTAGCGGCGTTCGCCGTCCCACACAGGGGCCCGGAATACGAGCCAGAGACAAGCATCCGCGTTTCGAGACGGTGGACACCGAAGCGGGAGTGTTGATCGCGGCGCGGCGCAATGCCGATGAGGACCAGTATTACTGGCGAATCACGCCGTTCCTTCTGCCCTGCTACAACATCATCCCGCCATATGGAGAAAGTCCAACGGTCGGCGGTCTTGGCTGGGTGCCCATGGATGATGAGACCACAATGGTCTGGAGCTTCACCTGGCATCCCACTCGGGATCTCACGGAGGCGGAGCTGGATCAGATGCGGTCCTATCCTGGAGGAGGGATCCACGTTGGTCGAGAAGGCCTTTTGCCTGCGACCACCGCGCCGGGCGGCAACTGGCGAACACGGGCGAATCGACATAACAACTACGAGATCGATTACGGGGCGCAGCGCTCCACGCACTTCTTTGGGGTGTTGAACCTTTCGCTTCAGGACCAGGCAGTCCAGGAGAGCATGGGGCGAGTGCTCGATCGTCGTCGCGAGCATCTGGGAACCAGCGACACCGGCATCATTGCCGTACGTCGTCGCTTACTGCGGGCAGTCAAGGAGCTCCAGGAAGGAACATCCACGTGCAATTGGCCTGACGCCTGAACAGCAGCGCGTACGGTCCGCTGCGATGGTGCTGCCCAAGTCAGAATCGTGGATGCGAGCCCTGCGCGAGCATCTGACAGTGCGCGAGGGAGTCGACTACACGGCCGTGTAAGTCAGACTCGGCCGCACGCGAAGCGTTTCCGTCATTCCCTGGTGGCGTTGGGCTACACTGAACTAGAGAGTGTCATCAGGGAGACGGCATGTCGTCGCTTCAATACGTTAGTCGGCCGGAGCTGCGTCAGCCATCGATGGTCGTCGCATTTAGCGGCTGGCCGGATGCCGGGGAAGCGTCATCGATTGCGATGCGAGCGCTGGTGAGCGCGCTGGATGCGGAAAAGGTCGCCGAGATCGATTGCGATCCGTTTTACGTATTCACCGAGGCGAGACCGGTCACCAGTCAGCCGGAACCCGGCGAACGCGTGCTCATCTGGCCGACCAGCGAGTTCTATACCTGGCGGGATCCTGACGAAGAGCGAGATCTGGTTCTGCTTCAAGCGCGTGAGCCAAACATTCGCTGGAAGGAATATGTCGATCTGGTTCTGCAGGTGGCGCAGGATTTCAGCGTCACTCGCATGATCGGCCTGGGAAGCAATTACGATGCAGTCTCGCACCGTCGCCCGGTGAAGCTCAGCGGCCGTGGAACAACTCCGGAGATCTCCGAGGCGCTCTCATCGATCGGGGTGAAAGAGACCAGTTATCAAGGACCCAGCAGCATTCAATCCGCGTTGCTCGACGCCTGCCGACTCCGCGGGTTACCCGCCGGAACGATGTTTGGTCACGCGCCTCACTACGTGCAATCACTGCCCAATGTGCAGGTCAGCTACAGCATGCTACGTAAGCTGGGAGCGCTTCTGGGCATCCGCTTTGAGCTGGATGATCTAAGTCACGCTGCTACCGAGCTCCAGAGTCGGATCGAAGCGGCCGTGGCAGAGAACGACGAGCTGGTAACTTATCTGCAACAGCTCGAGTCGACAAGCAGTGAGCTAGAGAGCGCTGAAGCCGAAGTAGAAGACCAGGCGCCGGTAGGCGATCCCCCGAACGCCGCGGCTGTGCTCGAGGAGCTCGAGGAGTTCCTGCGTGACTATCAGGAACGCCAGCGCCAGGACGATAAGGACCGGTAGAGACCTGTACCGCGTCAGGGTATTAGGGTGCTAGCCCGACCACTTAGTGAGCGCTTTCTCGCGATCTGGCCCGGCGTAAGCCGAGCGATGCGGCTGGGGAATGCTCACTGAGACTCAGGCAATGCTCGGGATCTTCGTTGCAACGACGAGCTCTTGGGCCGCATCGCTCCGCTCGCTCAGAGCGACTCGCCGAAAAAGCGCTGAAGCACTCACTACGTGCCTGGGCACTCCGACAGCGAGCGATCAACCGCCACCGGCGGTTTCAGCGACGAGACGCACGAGCGGCGCCATCTTCGGAATGCCGCGGCGCCATCTTCGGGATGCCGGGCTGAATGATTCCCGTCGGGGGGCCTCACCTGGCGCGCTTCCAGCGCCGCCGCGCACACTGGTCCAACGGCGGCGACCATCGGAGCCTTGTTAAGGCCTGACCGAAGCTCGTCGACCATCCCGATACTCTCAGCCACGAGAAAAAGGTTCTCCACTTGCGACGCGCTGGTGAACATCAAGATATCCACATCGCCTGACACGATCGAGCGGACGAGGTCTGCGAGGGGCGACGCGTGTTCGGGCATCTCCCAGTGGTAGACCTCGAGCTCCAGCGCGGTTGCGCCACGGTGATCGAGATACGCCAGGAGCTCCGCGTTGGGTCCGCCGTGACGGATCACGAGCACGGTTGTGTGCTCGAGTGAGAGTAAGTCCAGCTCACCCATGACTTCGTGCGTGGTGTACGGACTCGGCACGGAACGATCGATCCGGATACCGTGCTGCCTGAGCGCATTTGTTGGCTTCGGCCCGCGGGCAATCACCACGGTCCTGTCGACAATCGCCCTAAAGCGAGCTTCTGCATCGGGAGCGAGATCGATGAGGCCGTGAAACAGATACTCCACGCCGACGCCTGTTTGGAATACCACCGCCGTCGGCGGGCTCAATTCGAGCCTCTTCAAGACCGCCGCAAGCTGATCCGAATCAACAGAGTCGACCTCTCGAAGTGCCGGGACGACACTCGGCTCGCCGCCATAGCGTCGAACCAGCGCGGCCATCTCTGAGCTTCGGCGTGTCTCGAGGAGCGTCACAGTCCGGCCCGCCAGCGCCGCCGTAGCCGAGCCAGACTGCTGACTCACGCCACGATCTCAGCCGCCCCAAGTGTCACTGCCTGGCCGCGCTCGGCGGCAATCTCGCG
This sequence comes from uncultured Chloroflexia bacterium, assembly GCA_963765765.1. Classification (GTDB taxonomy): domain Bacteria; phylum Chloroflexota; class UBA6077; order UBA6077; family JACCZL01; genus CAVXYC01. The sequence continues at coordinate 738,308 of CAVXYC010000015.1, forward strand.
GCCCACGGCGACGACGTCGTGCCCGCCGGCATGCGCCAGGGCGAGTCGTTCGATGACCGTGTGTATCTCCGCCGCTGGCACGTTGTCCACCACCGGCTGCGATTGCCGCGCCATCGGGACCCGATTGCCCACCGGCAAATACTTGATACACCTCGCTCACCTCACCGTTCACCCGTGATTTTCCACCCTGGAGGCCTATGGTGGCGAGGTGATGATTGCCACACGAAGCCGGGCAGCCCGACCAGTTGATCGAAATCGGACGCTTGAGTGTGGGCAGCATCTCCAGATGACGCGCCACGTCCAGCGCATGCCCTTTGGTATCTGTTAGCGCAAGGTCGCACAGGTTCGTCCCAATGCAGCTGACCGTACCGCGTATAGACGGAGAAGGATCTGGGCGCAGCTCTTCGAGAAGCGGTTCTGACAGTAGAGCCGGGAGTAGGCGATCCGGGACGTTGGGAATGATCATGTTCTGGCCGGGCGTGATGCGAATCTCGCTGGTGCCAAATCGTTCTGCGAGATCGGCGAGCCCATCGACCTGCTCCGCGGTAATGCGTCCAACGGGAACGGCAAGTCCTACGGCGTAGCGACCAAGCTGTGCCTGGGGTGTCACACCAAGATGGTCACTCTGGTGCGTTGATTGGACACCTTGCCCTGCATGCTCCAGCTCCATACCCATGCGCTCTTCTAGAGCAGATCGGAACGCTTCCACGCCCCACTCGTCAATGAGGAAGGCGAGTCGAGCGCGAGCGCGAGATTCACGTGAGCCATGGTCACGAAACAAGAGGGTGATCTGCGCGGCCAATCTGGCAGCAAGCTCCGGCCCAACGAAGACATCAATGGATCGTGCCGCCACAAAGCCGCCTGAGCCTTGCTTTCCTCCGACCCACACGTTGAAGCCCTTGACTGTTTCTCCGTCGCGATGCTTCACCGCCGGGCTCATCGAAACATCCTGCGTCTCTAACTGCAGACAATGGTCCTGGCAGGCCGTGATTGCTACATTGAATTTGCGGGGGAGATTGGTGAACTCCCGGTTGCCTACGAAGATTTCCGAGTACGCGCGTGCCTGGGGTGAGGCATCGAACAGCTCGTGCGGTGTCAGACCGGCTAGTGGGCATGTCATTACGTTTCGAATGTTGTCCATTCCCGTCTGCAAGCTCGCCAGTCCTACGGATTGGAGACGGCTAAAGATCACAGGTACGTCCTGGATGCCGAACCAGCGGACCTGCATCTGCTGACGGGTGGTGACATCCAGATCGCCGCGGCCGAACTCGGTGGCAATTCTCGCGATCGTTCGGAGCTGCTCGCTTGTAGCAATTCCAGCAGGAATACGAATGCGCATCATGAACTGGCCGGGTGTGTGCTTCCTAAAGAAGACGCCGTACCACTTCATCCGGACCTTGTCGTCGTCGGTGATCGTTTCCCAGCCATCGCGAGCGTATCGCTCGATGTCCGGCAGCACATCCAGGCCATCTTTCGCTGACTTGATCTCCTCGAACTTATTCATGCTGCTGCTCCCTCCTCGGTGGCTGTGGTTTCAGAGCTGTCACAGGTCTGGTTGTCGGGTTTCAGCGGGATAACCGCTGCTCCAGCTACGGGCCGGACCTGAACGATTCGGTACTTCAAAGCTGGCTGTTTTGAGACGGGGTCAAACGCGGAATCCGTCGCGGTGTTGAGAGATCCCCCGTCATTGCGCAGCGTGCCCCAATGAAAGGGCGCGAACACGGTGCCCGGCGGAACGTCCCTGGTGATCCGAGCCTGGAAGCGTGCGGCCTCACCCACGGGCGCTTGAACCTCAACCCAGACGCCTTCCTCGATTCCAAGCGGCCGGGCATCGTCTGGATTGATGGCCAGGTATGGTTCCGGGCAGCTCTTCATAAGCTGTGGCACATTTCCGGTCCTGGTCATGGTGTGCCATTGATCGCGCTCACGCCCGGTTGTCAGGATCAGTCCGTGTTTCCTGGTTGGCTGCTCCTGTGGACGCCAGACGGGCGCGTGAAAACGGGCACGTCCATCCGCGGTCCCGAACCAGAGGTCGCTGTAGAGGCGTGGCGTTCCTGGACTGTCATCCGATGGGCAAGGCCACTGGAGTCCACCTTTGGTCTGAAGCCGAGCGTACGAGACGCCCGTAATATCCATATCCGTTCCTCGAGTGCACTCGCGATACTCGTTGAAGACGGATTCGGCATTCGGGAAATTGAAATCAACGCCATAGCCGAGCCGCTGGCCCAGCTCAGCGAAGATTGCCCAGTCCGACCGCGCATGGCCCGGTGGGTCAACGAGCGTCGGCATGTACGAAATTCGGCGCTCGGATGACGTGCTGGTCCCGTCTTTTTCCGACCATTGCGCCGCCGGAAGCGTCAGGTGAGCCATTTCAGACGTCTCGGTGGGGAAATACGCGTCCTGTACTACGACGAGCTCGGCTCGCTGCAGCCCAGCGCGCACGGTCTGCAGATCTGGCATGGAGACCATTGGATTGGTGGCCGCGATCCAGATTGCCTTCATGGCCCCTGACGCCAACGCCTCGAACATCTCCACGGCAGTCAGTCCCGGCTTCGGCTGAATCCGTTCTTGCGGAGCTCGCCAATGCTCAGCCATCTCACGGCGGTGTTCTTCGTTCACTACAAGGCGATGGCCAGGGAGTAACGCAGCCAGTCCGCCCACTTCGCGCCCGCCCATGGCATTCGGCTGTCCCGTGAGCGAGAACGGTCCGGCTCCGGGGCGTCCGATCTGTCCAGTTGCCAGATGCAGATTGATGAGAGCCAGGGAGCGATCGACTCCATCGGTGTTTTGATTCACGCCCATGGCCCAGAATGAGAGTGCTGCACGGGCACCGCCGAACGCCCGGGCCGCGGCCTCGATAAGGTGTGCTTCGATCCCGGTTGCTTCGGCGGTTCGCTCCAGATCCCAGGTTTCCGCGGACGCGGCGGTGGCCTCCCATCCGGAGGTGTGCTGGGTGACGAAGTCCTGATTCACCAGGCCATCGCGCATGGCGACGTGAAGCAAGCCGTAGAGAAGAGGCAGATCGGCACCAGGCTTCACTTGCAGGTGAATGTCCGCGTCCCGCGTGGTTGCTGTCTTGCGCGGGTCGATCACGATCATGGTCGCGCCGTTACAAGCCGCTCTTCGCGTGAGCGCTCGTTTGAAGAGAACGGGGTGACAATCCGCCGCGTTTGAGCCGATGAGCAAGAAGCAGTCAGCCTGATCGATGTCTTCGTATGAGCAGGGCGGACCATCTTTACCGAGCGCAAGCTGGTACGCGGACACGGCGCTGGACATGCATAGACGTGAATTCGAATCGACGTTGTTGGTCCCGATGAAGCCTTTGGCTAGCTTGTTGACGACGTAGTAGTCCTCGGTGAGAAGTTGGCCGGAGATGTAGAAGCCGACGCTATCTGGGCCGTGCTCCTGGATGATTCGACTGAATCGATCAGAAGCCCAGCCCATCGCCATCTCCCAGCTCACGCGACTGAACGGACGATGGCGGCCTTCGCGAAACCAGGGGTAGGCCAGACGGTCCTGTGCATTGACTGCCTGAGGCAAGTAGACCGCCTTACGGCAGAGCATGCCCTTTGTGCCGCGATGCTGAGCATCGCCACGGACTCGGCTTACGGCTCCGTCCACGACCTCGACTGAAAGGCCACACCCGACGCCGCAATAGGGGCAAATCGTTGTCCCCACGGCCAGCGTGTCCCTTGCCTTGTGCGAGTCGCTCGGCAACATCTCGAGTGGCGTCATTCAGGCATGCTCCACCGAGAATGCCGCGTTGGGTCGAGCGTTCCAGCCAGCTCGCCAGCCATGCTCCAGCGCAACGAGGGCTCTCAGCGCCACTACCGCGATCGCAGCGAACGTCGCCAGAATGACGAACCCGGTGGCAAAAGAACCGCTTGACTCCTTGACACTGCCCAAGAGGATTGGAAGGAAGAAGCCACCCAGCCCGCCGATAGCTCCGACCGTGCCCGTTGCGATGCCTATCTGCGAGCTGAAGCGTTGCGGCACAAGCTGGAACACGGAGCCGTTGCCGACGCCAAAGCAAGCCATGCCCGCGATCAGAAGCACCGAGGCAACCTGCACTGGCGGCAAGGCGCTCACGCAGGCATACGTAAGGGCGATGCCCACCAGAACGATGGAGAGGAGTCGGACTCCGCCAACCTTGTCAGCCAGATACCCGCCGATCGGGCGGATGCCACTGCCTACGAAAGCTGCCAGGGCCGTGATGCTGCCCGCGCTCACTGGATCGAGCGAGTACTGGTCACGCAAAAAGAGAGGTAGGTAGCTACTCAGGCCAACGTAGCCTCCAAAGGTCACGCTGTAGAGCAGGCAGAACCACCACATGTCTCCATGTGCCAGTGCCTGTAGATGGCTGGAAAGCGGCGGGTTCGTCGCCGACCTGGGGCTGTCCTCGGCCAGGAGGATGAACGCCACCAGGGCAACGGCCAATGGAACCATGGCCATCCCAAGCACGTTGTGCCATCCGACAGACTCGGCCATACGCGGAGCAAGTAGATTGGCGATGACGGTGCCGCTGTTTCCCGCCGCAGCAATGCCCATGGCCAGGCCTTGACGATGCGGCGGATACCACTTGCTGGCCAGCGGTAACGCCACCGCGAACGAGGCGCCCGCGCTTCCCAGCATGAGCCCGATCGCGAGCAGCGCCGGTAGTCCATCGCCTATCAGCCAGCCCATGGTCAGCGGAACGAACAGAAAGGCCAGCATTCCAACACCAACCCGCTTGCCGCCCAGACGGTCTCCGAGAATACCGAGTGGGATGCGCAAGAGCGATCCGGTAAAGATTGGCACCGCGACCATCAAGCCTTTTTCGCTAGGGCTCAGCCCCGCCGATTCCGCGATTGAGATGCCCAACGCGCCCAAAAGCACCCAGAGCATGAAGCTGATATCGAAGTGCAGGAAGCTGGCAACGAGCGTCGGTGTGTGCCCGCCGCGGGCGAACTCCTCGGCTGAATGGCGCTGAGTCGTCGTGATTGGCGACATGACGGACGAACCCCTCCCGGACCCATCAATGAATCAAGTCGATTCAGAGATGACTGAGTAGAAGCGTAGGGAGATTCACGGGGCAGTGACTTCCCCGGCGACGCACAAAGAGAGGGGGCCAAATTCTGTGCGCGGCGTACAACGCGTGAGAACTGGCCCTCACTTCTTGTCGAGAATGACGCTGATGACGCGTCCGCGAAGGTCTACTCCGTGGCTTCGTGGCCTCGGTAGGCCTCCGTGAGCAGGAATAGAAGTCGATCGCGAGCGGATGTGTATGCCTCGTGGTGAATCATCGAGCGACGGTCGCGTGGACGTGGGATGTCGATCGAGACGATCTCACCCACGGTGGCGGCGGGGCCGTTGGTCATGACGACCACTCGATCGGACAGATAGATGGCTTCATCAATGTCGTGCGTCACCATGAGCACCGTCTCAGTCTTCCGATCCATGCTCCACATCGTTACCAGCTCTTCGTGCAACGCGGACTTGGTCAGGGCGTCGAGCGCGCCGAACGGCTCGTCCAGGAGTAGCACCTTTGGGTGGACCGAGAACGCTCGCGCAATGGCCACGCGCTGCTTCATTCCACCGGAGAGCTGGTGCGGCTTCTTAGAGGCTGCCGCGGCTAGCCCGACCATCTCCAGAAAGCGATCTGTCTGCGCTTCTTTGTCCGCGCGGGAAACATCATTGAAGGCTGAATCCACGGCTTCGTAGACGTTCTCGCGAACGGTCAGCCAGGGAAGGAGACTGTAGTTCTGAAACACCATGGACCGATCGGACCCGGGTGAGGTGATTTCATTCCCATCGAGAATGATCGATCCTCCACTTGGCTCGGAAAGGCCAGCCACCATGTTCAAGAGTGTGCTCTTGCCGCATCCGGAGTGGCCAATGAGCGAGATGAACTCGCCGCGGCCGATCTCCAGGGTGACGTCGCGAACGGCCACGTAGGGCCCGCTCGATGTAGGAAACGACTTCGTTACGCATTGAAATGCGAGCACCGTTCCCGGCGCAGAGCTGCTGGAGACTTCTTCGTTCGTAAGTATTTGTGTCACTGCCAGTTACGCCTCGTACGCTGCTTTGTGCGCTGCGAAATCGAACACACGATCCAGAATCAGGCCCACGAGGCCGATCAGCAGAATGGCGCTGATGATCCGATCGACCTTCAAGGCGTTCCAGCTATCCCATACGAAGAAACCAAGCCCAACACCGCCAGCGAGCATCTCCGCCGCGACGATGACCATCCAGGCGATGCCCATGCTGAGGCGGAGGCCTGTCAGGATATGCGGCAGGCTGTAGGGCAGCACGACCTTACGGATGTACTTCCAGCGGGAGAAGCAAAAGACGCGGGCGACGTTCTTATGATCGTTGGGAATGCTGGCCACGCCGAAGGCCGTGTTGATGATCGTTGGCCAGAGTGCGGTCATAAAGATGACGAACACGGTTGCCGGCTGGGCCGAGTGGAGCGTCGCCAGGCCAATCGGGAACCAGGCCAGGGGTGATACTGGGCGCAGGACCTGAACGAGCGGATTCACCACGCGATACACCCCGGGGGTAATGCCCATGGCGATTCCAAGTGGAATGGCGACGAGTGACGCGAGTCCAAAGCCCGTGGCTACGCGGCCGAGCGAGGCGTAGAGCTGGATTCCGATGCCTTTATCGTTTGGGCCTTTGTCATAGAAGGGATTGGCGATCAGCCCCCAGAAGGTGACGAGGGTTTGCCCGGGACCGGGCAGATCGTTACCCGCGACCCAGGCCGCCATACTCCAGATTCCAAGGATGAGTGCAAGCGCGGCGCCGGCGGTGACGAGCGACTTTATCGCCCGTCGTCCAAGATCACCGAGAATGCCGAGTGCGGGTGTAGGGAACGATGACGCTGGTTGTCTCATGCTGATCTGTCTCATGACGACCCTCCTCCTGAACGTGGTGCGCGATCGCGCGATTCAAATCGTCGTTGCATGACTAAGCCGCAACTACTGGATAGCGAGCCAGTGAACCGGTCGGGTCCTTCGGATCGAATGCGATGCCGTCCACCTGTGGAGTGATCGTGTTCATGTCATCGTCGGGAACGGGGATGCTCATTTCCCTGGCAATCTCTTGGTAAACATCCTGGAGAATCAGCCGATCCGCGATTTTGGTGTATTCCGGATGTGACTGGAGATACCCAAAGCGGACGTACTGAGCCATGAACCAGATGGCGTGGCCTTTACGCGGGAAGTTCACATCTCCCTTGTTGCTGAAAAGCATGGAATCGTCGGTGTAAGTCTTTTCTCCGAGACCTGCACCCAGGTCGTACTTACCGGCGAGTCTGGCGTCGATCACGTCCGCGGATGCGTTGACGTAGGATTGACTCCCGACTGTTGCCGCGGCTTTTGCACGATTGTCTGGCACATCGAGCCAGGCCGAGGCTTCGAGAACCGCACGCATGACGGCTTTCATATCGTTCGTTCGCGTCTCAGCAAATGTCTTGTTGACGACGAGCGCTTTCTCCGTATGGTGCTTCCACATATCCTGAGTGGCGATCTGTGTGAACCCGATACCTTCCTTCGCGGCGACGCCACCCCAGGGCTCACCCACGCAGTACCCGTCCATGTTGCCAACCTTCATGTTGGCAACCATCTGCGGCGGTGGAATCGTGATGATCTTCACGGTTTCCTGTGGGACACCTGCCGCGGCCAGCCAATACCGCAACCAGAGATCGTGGGTCCCGCCGGGGAAGGTCATGGCAAAGGTTAGCTCACGTCCGCCTTTGCGAATGTCCGCGACCGCCGGGCCGACCTTCTTGACCTCAGGCACGCCGTGGCCCACGAGTCCACCAAAGAGATCCTTGCTGAGGGTAATGGCCTGACCGTTGGTATTGAGCACCATGGCCACGAACATCTCGCGCCCGGCTGGTCCGCCGACCCCCGTGTTCACGGAGAAGGGCATACCAAAGAGGCAGTGCGCGCCCTCTAGATCTCCACTCAGAAGCTTGTCGCGAACGTTCGCCCAGGATGCTTCCTTGACCACTTCAACGTTGACGCCATGTTTCCTGTAGAGGCCTAGCTCAGACGCCATGGCAACCGACGCACAGTCCGTGAGGGGAATGAATCCCAGACGGATCGGCTGCGATTTGGCGACGGCCGCGTCCGCTCCTCCCGATGGAGCCGTTTGGGCGGTTGAAGCGGTGGGGCTGGCGGACGGGGCCGATCCACATGCTTGGAGAAGGCTGCCTGAGGCGGCCAGCGCCGCGAATCCCGCGACACGATGGAGAAACACTCGTCGTGTCGCTCGCGATGGGTGACGTGGCGTCGGGACTGTCTCAGCGACGGGCGCGTCGGCTTCACGCGATTGGCTCATGGTCTGGCAATGACCCCCAGGCACAATTTCGCAGCCACATACGCTGGCTACGGACTTCAGAAGCCTATAGGCCCCTGATACGGGAATTTGACGTACGCCCGGTACAAATCCAAGCTCGTTATTTTGGACGGGCGATCCGAGACGCGTGAATCGAACAGGCGTTCGTAGAGCGGAATGCGAAAAAGTTTCCGAATGCACGCTTGAAAAGCCGCGGCAAATAAATGCTCGCCGGGCAGGGAGTCGCGTTTTGCGGGCTTGACTCGTTTAGCGCTTGCGCGGAGCGGTGAGGGCCTACTCGCTCTGCATCGCGGCGATCTGGCGAGCCTGACCGATTCTCAAGGCCAAATGCAGCATCAGTCGTGCTTCGGGATCGCGCAGGTCGAGTCCCGCCACGGCCTCTATGCGGGTCAAGCGATAGAGCAACGTGTTGCGATGCACGTGTAAGCGCTCAGCCGTGGCCAGCGGGGCGCCGAGCGTGGCCAAAAAAGCCTCCAGGGTCGGCACTAGCTCGCTGCCGCGCTCGCGATCATAGGTTAGAAGCTTGCCTAACGTGGTTTCGTGGAACGCATCTAATTCGATCTGCAGCGCCGGGTCACGCGTTGCTGCCAGCAGCAGCCTGAAGAGCCCCAGGTCGGCGTAGGCGTGGATCGAGTCCGAGGATATCTGCTCGCCCAGCTTGAGCGCTTGTTCCGCTTGACTCATAGAGGCACGGACCGCTTCCACTCCCGATCCGGACATTCCCAGGCCGAATCGAACGGTCTCGTCATCGGCCTGCATTGTGACCCGCGGAGCCAACTGTTCGAGAAGCTCGCGGGCATGCTTGTCAGATTGGTCGGTAGCGCCAACGGGCACGAGGGCGAGCACATGCGAGTCACGGACTCGCACCAGGGCCTCGACGTTTGCCTCTCGGAATGTCTGCTCGATGATCGCCGTCAACCCTTCGACCGGCGTTTTCGCCTCGCTCCTTGCCGCCACCGCGAAGTAGCTCTTGGCGAGGTCCACTCCAAGTCTCTTGGCGCGCGAAAGAATGGTGACATCGTCCTCCGTCGTCGAAGAAAGGATGTTCTCGACGATATCGCCTTCGGCAGAGTCGAGCGCCGACCGATGCGCATCTTGTCGTGCGAGCTCGATCGCGCAGGCGTGAGCCGCCGCCGCCAGGGCATTACGGTCAGCCTCGTTAACTGTGCGCGGAGGAGCGATGATCGACAGCGCACCCACCGGACCTCGTCCGTCGCGCACCGGCACGACGTAGCGGTCGAGCTCGTGATCGGGAGTGGAGAATCGGCCAAGATCTGAATCGTCCGGACGTGACGAGATGTCACGGAGCCACGACGTCACGTGCGGGTCGGTGACTGCCAGGGCACGTTGAACGGATGCCGCGTCGGCCAGACCGTAACGCGTGGCCCGTACAATCGGCTCGATATCAGGCGCTTGTAACACCACCGGCTTTCCGGTACGTCGCGCCAGAGTCTGTACGAGTACGTCGAAGCCATGACCGGAGAGAGCCAGATTTGAAAACTCACGCTCCAGCTCCCGTGCCCGCTGGTTTGAAACCTGGCGGGAATCGAGCAAAGCGCGCTGAATCGAGCGCTCGAGTGACTCCAGATCCGTGTTGGACGGAAGCTGTAAGAGCGGCTGCCCAAGCGCCTCGGCCCGCTCTGACGCGGCCCGATCCACTTCTCCGAGTACCGCGATGGCACTTACTAATGGCTGCAGCTGCTCAACTGCGCGCGCCAGGGTCAATGATGTATCAAGCGCACGGAGGACGCCGAGGGAAAGAAGGACGATCTCCCGACCGCGTAAACTTCCGAGTCCTGGAGCCCTCGCTCGCAAGGCCGTGGCCCACGAGACTTCTCGGCCAAGATAGTCGGCTCCGGCCAGAACGGCAGTGCCGTCGGGGAGCTCAGTCTGGAGCAGGTCCGTAATCGTCAGCACGGCGGGCGGCCTGATCTATGCAGTTCGACCACAGGGAAAAATTGACTCCTCTTTTCCATGCGCCGTTGCAGGTGAACCAAGCATAAAGCACGAAGCGGGACGGTTCTGAGGTCGAAATCAACGGAAGTCCTCGGGGACTGTTGTGCAGAGTGCACAGTTTCAATTGGACGATTGGCCCGTCTAAAACCGCTGTCCGGGCGCATCCTCTGTATCATGGCTCTGAACTGATTCGACCCTACTTGGATGGAAGGAACGGGCTAAGGACTGATGGGCGCGCAGAGCTTTTCGCTCTTTCCGGAGCTGGAACGCGACATCCAGCACTTCCACACCACCGGGATCGTGCCGTATCAGGGACTCAGGGACTTGATCGAACGCGGTGTTATCCGTGCTGCTGAGCCCATCACAGAAGTCCAGCTCCAGCCAGCAAGTCTCGATTTGCGGCTTGGCCCCGTCGGCTACCAGGTCAGGGCGAGCTTCTTGCCAACCGAGGCTTCCACCGTGGCCAGTCGCGTGGAACAGCTCAAGGTAGCGGAGCTGGATCTCACTGAGCCCACAATCCTCGAGCGGGGCAAGGTTTACATCATCCCGCTCATGGAAGAGTTGGCACTTCCGCCGGGAATGATCGGCAAGACGAATCCTAAGAGCACGATCGGCCGTCTGGATGCATTCACGCGCCTGCTCACCGATTATGCCGGCGAGTTCGAGCGCGTGCCGCGTGGCTACAAGGGAAAGCTCTACGTGGAGGTCGCGCCGCGTGCCTTCAGCGTGATCGTTCACCAGGGCTCGCGGCTGAACCAGCTACGAATCATGCGCGGGAATCCGCCACCTTCCGATACCGCCCTCAACGCGCTCAACGACGCGGAGACTCTCGTTTATCTCGGAGACGACGAACCGGGCCAGGCAGTCATCTCGCGCGGGCTCTGGATCTCCGTGAATCTGCTGCCGACCGATGAAAACGAGATTGTGGGCTACATGGCTCGCCACGGCACACCGCCAGTTGACCTCGACCTGGTAGGGGCGTATGACGCCGCGGAGTTCTGGGAGCCAGTGCGCAAACCCGATCGCGGGGAGATCATCCTTGAGCCCGGGGACTTCTATATCCTGGCGTCTGTTGAACGGATCCGCGTTCCCCCAAGCTTTGCTGCCGAGATGGTGGGGTACGACCCATCGGTCGGCGAGTTCCGACTCCACTACGCCGGCTTCTTCGATCCTGGATTCGGATATGGCGAGGACGACGTCAAGGGGACGCGAGCGGTGCTCGAAGTGAGATCGCACGAGGTTCCTTTTCTCATGCGGCACGGGCAGAGAGTTGGGCGTCTCATTTACGAGCGACTCACGGCCGTGCCAGAGAAGATCTACGGACTCTCAATCGGGTCGTCCTACCAGCGCCAGGAGCTTGCGCTGAGCAAGCAATTCAAGCGCTGACTGTCTCGACTCGCATCGTACCCTTCCACTTGGACTAAAGCACTCACTACATGCCTTGAATTGCCACGCTCATATGAGATTGCTGGTGATGGACTTGGATCTTATTTGAACCCAAGCCGCTCAAGACGGATGTCTTCGAGTGATTCAACGATCATCGTCGCGTTTCCCAGCGGTAGGTGCTTCGTGTATGGAGTACGAACGGCGATAACGTCCATGCCCGCCGCGCGGCCGGACGCAATGCCATTGGGCGAGTCCTCGATGACCAGGCAACGCCCAGGCACCATGCCGAGCTGAGTCGCAGTTAGAAGAAATATGTCCGGTGCGGGTTTTCCGTGGGAAACGTCCTCCCCCGAAACGATGATGGGGAAAAACTCACGCACCCCGAGTGCTCGAAGTGTTGCATCGATCCACAGCCGTTTGGAAGATGAAGCCAGGGCAAGGGGCGTTGCTCGGGCGCGGAAACTCTCGAGCAGCTCTAGCGATCCTGGGGCAGGAGTAAGCGGCTCGGCCAGGATGCTCAGGACAGCCTCGTCATACGCTGGCGCATACAGCTCGATGTTATCTTGCAGATTAAATCGCTTGATGAGATACGCCCAGGTCGCCTGGAAGGTGGTGCCGAGTAACTGCTCGTTCTCTTCTTCGGAAATCTCGAACCCACTTTGAGCAAGTACCTGGTTCAGGGCACGTAAGTGGAGCGGCTCGGTGTCTACCAGAACACCGTCCATATCGAAGATGACCGCGTGATAAGGGGATGGCAAGCGTACGAATCCTCCGAATTGCGATTCGATCCATCAATCAATCTATCTCACCTTCCCCGACCGATAGAAGCCACATCAGCACCGTGGCCCGGATTTGTCGCGCCAGCTTGCGGTGACAACAAAAAGGGGCTGGCAGCGAGCCAGCCCCGGTGTTCCTGCGAATGTACCTGGTAGTCAGCGCCTCAATCGCACGTCCGGACGACTCCACTGCCTCGAGAGCAGCGGTCGCCTCCTGGAGTTTCGCTGTGCGCGCGACGTGACCACGGGCGCACTGTAGCAGATAATCCTTGTCCTTTGGACCGCGGCGGTCTTCGTCGCTCTCCCACGAGGCTGTAGGCCGGCCTGCGTGTCGCTCCACTCGGGAGGAAAGCGGTGAAGACCGCCGCGGTCCAAGTCAGTCTAGTTTCCGCGCACCGGCGGGGCACCGGCAATCGGCCCAACGCCTCTTCGCACCATGCGCCGACCCGCATGAGATCGTAGTCGGCCATCGAAGGCGCCACGAGCTGCAGGCCTAGCGGAAGCCCGTCGGCCGATAAGCCACCGTTTACCGTGATTGCGGGGTATCCCAAACAGCTCCAGGGTATGAGAAGCGTGGCCTCTCCAGTCGAAGACGTGCCGCGAGGCGCGGGGGCAGGTGCGACCGCCATGAGTAGTGCATCCACATCGGCGAATGCCATGTGCGCGCTGTTCCATAGATGCTGTCGGATGCGTTGCGCCTGCAAGTAGTAGCTCGCCGGCACGAGACTGGCGGCGATATCGCGACCGGTCTCTGGGCCAGAACCGGACTCCGCCATCTTGCGACTTCGAAACGTCAGACCCTCGGCGTTTCCAACCAGCCGGTGCACCATCCAAACCATGTCAAAGTCATCCGGCAGCGTCACATCGACGATAGTCGCTCCGGCATCTTTCAGCCGCATCGCCGACTGGTCGATTGCCTCCAGCATGACGCCCTGCGTCCGCTCGGGAAAGAAATTTCGCACGCGCCCAATACGTGGACGGGGCAGGCTATCGAGCTTCAGATCAGCCGGTGGCGCAGGCTCACTTCGCGAGGTCGGATCGCGTTGATCGGGTCCACTGAGGAGCGAAAAAACAAGGGCGATGTCATGCATCGTGAGTCCGATGATCCCGACGTGATCGTGTGACCAGGCGAACGGGTACATCCCGAATCGGCCGATCCGCCCATACGTTGGCTTGAGCGCATCTACACCGCAGAAAGCCGCGGGCCGAAGATTGGATCCGGCTGTTTGCTCTCCCAGCGCGGCTGGAACCATCCGTGCCCCCACGGCCGCGCCGGATCCGCTACTGGTGCCGCCGGCGCTGTGCTCGAAATTCCACGGATTCCGTGTCGGAGGCATCACGCCGTCGATCGGCATATGAGTTTTCCCCATGATGATCGCACCTGCGGCGCGCAGCTTGGCTACGGCCGTGGCGTCAACTGGTCGGGGCGGATCATCCGACGCGGCCATATACGTCGGCATTCCAGCGACGTGGAATTCGTCCTTGATGCCAATTGGAATACCGTGGAGGGGTCCAAGAAACTGCCCAGCTTGGGCCGATCTCGTGAGGTCGGCAGCCTGTCTCAGGACCGTCTCTCGATCGAGGTAGCACCAGGCCTGGATTTCTGATTCGTAACGATCGATCTGGGCAAGACTCGCCTCGACGAGGTCCATGGGCGTGATCTCGTGATTCGCTATGAGTGTGGACAGCTCCATGAGTGTCAGGGTGTGGAGTGCCTGCGAGGCTGTGCTCATCTCAGTACTCAATCCTCGGTGAGTGTTGGCCGCATCGTTCGTCACGGAAACCTTGGCTCCAGTTCATCGGGAAGTACCGTTCGACTGATTGCTGCCATGGCCTGAGCGGTTGTGGCGAGCGCCTCATCTAGATCGTCTGGCTTGGACGCCAGCTGAAGGTCATCCACCTGACGCTCCAGCCAGGCAAGCGCTTCGTCGCTACTAATTGCGGGGTGCAATCGCATGGGCTGCTCCTTCGTTTGAATTTGCCGAATTTGTGAGCCCAGTGTAGGGCCTTCGGCTTTGCGCTGCGCACGGATTGCGACACCGAATTCTGACACCTCGCGGTTGTGCACGCAGCGCGTGGTACCGCTGGGTGTGTGCGTTCGATTTGTTGACCGCACGGCCCAGAGCTATTCAGGCCTGGCAACCGCACCATATGCGACAATGCGACGTTCGCCCGTCGTGGTCAACTCCGTCCGCGGCATGCAAACAGGGACAACCCGTACGGGTGTGTTGATGAGTGAAGAACAGTCGGGTGGTCCACCGCCGGCCGAAGTGCACCCCCGCACCCAGGTAATTCGAGGCCGGCTGCCGGGCGACCGCGTGGTACGCAAGCCTAGGCGGCGGATTCAGCGACTCCGCCGGGCTCTTGGCGTGGCGGCGCTTTTTCGACCGGCTACGGCAACGTCGGCTCATCGATCTACTACGCGCTCGGCGTGACCACCCTCTATGCCCTTGGGGCGGCGCCGTTCGCGCTTATGGCCGCGGGCATCTTTTTTATCTTGACGGTATTGAGCTACACGGAAGCCACAGTGGCAGTGCCTGAGGCCGGCGGCGCCTCCAGCTTTGCCCGACGAGGATTCAATGAGCTCATGAGCTTCTTCGCCGGGTGGGCGACCTTGCTCTCCTACGTCGTCACGATCTCGATCTCCGCCTACTCCGCGGTGGGCTACCTGGCGGTGTTCTTCCCGCTCTTTCGTCAGGAAATCTGGGTCACCGGCGGAGCAGTGGTGGCCATTGCCTTGCTCACCATCCTCAATCTCGTAGGAGTACGAGAAGCCGCCAGATTGAGCGTCATCTTTGCCGTGATCGACCTGCTCGTACAGGTTGCGCTGGTCATCGTTGGAAGCGTGCTGGTAGTCAATCTGCCCGATCTACTGAGCCGAATTCAGTGGGGCACCGCTCCAACGTGGTCAGGCTTTATTTACGGCATTAGCGTCGCTATGGTGGCCTACACCGGTATTGAGACTATCTCCAACATGGCCGAGGAAGCGCGGAATCCGTCACGCAATGTGCCCCGCTCGTACTACCTGCTCATCGGGGCCGTCCTGGTCCTGTTCTTCGGCATTTCCGTGGTGGCGCTGGGAGCCATGCCTGTCACCTGCGTGAATGGTGAGTGCACGTCGCAGCTCACGTCGATGTACCTTGAAGACCCCGTGGCGGGTATCGCCGAGAATTTGCCCGAGCCGTTCAACCATATCTTCGCTCCTATCGTCGGCATTCTAGCCTTCACCATCTTGCTCATCGCTGCCAATGCCGGTGTCCTGGGCGCGTCACGACTGTCGTTTTCGATGGGGGCGCATCGCCAGATTCCGCCCTTCTTCTACCGAATCCATCCGACGCTGCACACGCCATACGTCTCGATTCTGTTCTTTGGAATCGTGGCCGTGCTCCTGGTGATTCCGGGAGATGTGCCCCAGCTAGCCGACGTGTACATCGTGGGCGCCATGCTGACGTTCACCATGGCGCACCTGGCAGTCGTTGGCATGCGCATCCGCGAGCCGAACCTTGAGCGCCCCTTCAAGCTGCCCTTCAACATCTGGGTACGTGGGTACGAGATCCCTGTGACACCGTTGATCGGCGGCCTTGCCACGGCCATCGTGTTCATGATGGTGTTTGTCACCCGCGATTTTGGTCGAAATGTCGGCCTTGCCTGGATGGTGCTCGGTATCGGCCTCTACATCTGGTACCGTCGAAAGGAGGGCTTGTCCATCTGGCATCCAGCGGAGCGGCTCACTCAACACACGTAACCCTCACCGTCGCCGTCTCCCAAACCTTGCCCCGCGGGGCATAGGGCCATGTGCGGCATCGACGTCGGTACAAGAGCAAGTATCGGGAGCGACTGGAAGGGCCCAATGACGGCTCCAGCACGCCATCCAGACTCCTGGCGATTTTAGCCGAGACCGCCTTTACTCCCTGAATCAAGCAGCGGCGGGCGCAATCGCTGCCGTCGCGGTCACAACGCTTCTTGTTGCCTGGCTGCGGAGTCAAACCGACGTCGTGGATGTCAGCTCCGTTTACGTCCTGGCGGTGCTTGCGGTTGGAAGTGTGGCCGGGCGCCTGTCAGCTTTCCTGGCCGCGATTCTCTCGTTTCTCGCCGTGAATTACTTTTTCGTTGAGCCGATTCTCACCCTGCACGTCGCAAATCCGAGGGAATGGCTCACGCTGACGATCCTGCTCGTCACGGCCGGCATATCTGGTCAGTTGACGGCGACCTTGCGTGATCGCGCACGGGAGGCCGAGCGGCGACGCGCTGAAGTCTCCTTTCTCTATGAGCTCGGTCAGCTCCTCGGGAGAGAAGGTCCATTGGAGACCGAATTGCCGAAGGCGTTGCGTGCCTGGCGGAGATGAGCAAACTACCGCGGGAACAAGTGCAGTCATGTTGGATGACGAACATACAGGGGAGCACGAAGCCGACTGGAGCCGTAGAGCCAGTTTCCAGCTGAGCTGAGCGCCCTTCAGCTTAAAGCGCTCGAGCAGGGTCGACTGGTAAGCACTGGTTGGCAGCTGAACAATGACAGTTGGACGTTGCTGATTCCGCTCAGATATCGACGGTGTGCCACACGAAGGCCGGCTCTGGGTGCCATTGTTGGTGGGGCGTACACGCGTTGGGATGCTCGTTCTGGATAACTTCCCCCTCCACGATGCACTCAGGCCGGATGGGCGCAGCCTTATTCAGGCTGCCGCGACGCTGTTTGCTCAGACTATCGAACGTGACCGCCTCTCACAGATTGCAACCGAAGCTGAGGTGCTGCGGCGAGCCGATGCACTGAAGAGCGCTCTTCTCTCGTCAGTCTCTCACGATCTTCGCACCCCAATCGCCTCAATAAAGGCCTCGGTAAGCGCGCTCCTGGATTCGGGGAGCCGCCTTGAAAATGAGGATCGTATTGAGCTCCTGGTAGGTGTGAGCGAAGAAACTGATCGACTTACTCGCTTCGTGACGCATCTTCTCCAACTTTCGCGGTTGGAATCTGGTGCCCTGGCTCCGCAAGCCGAATGGTATGAGATCAGTGAGATCATCTGGGAGGTTATTGATGCACTTGATCCTTCGGAGGCCTCGCTTCGCCTGCAAATTCCGCCCAATTTCGGGCTCGTGCATGTGGACTACGTCATGGTGGTGCAGATTCTCACTAATCTTGTGGAGAATGCTTTGCGCTATTCCCACGAACAGAGCCCAGTGGACGTCATTGTTGAGTCAGAGCCAGACAGTTGGCGCGTGCTTGTCATGGACCGCGGCCCGGGCGTGCCCGAAGTCGATCGGGAGCATATCTTCGAGAAATTCTTCCGATCCCCGTCAGTTGCTCCGGGAGGCACTGGGGTGGGGCTGGCAGTGGCCCAAGGACTTGCGCGGGCACACAAGGGTGACGTTCGATATGAGCCACGAATGGGTGATGGAGGATGCTTCGTCCTCGAGCTCCCACTAACTACCCGCCCAACGAGTCCATTGACTGATGGCCGGTGAGCGAATCCTCATCGTCGACGACGAGCCTCGGATCTGCCGGGCGTTGCGAGCCGGCCTGAGCGGGCGAGACTACGTCGTTGACGTTGCCACAACCGGCGGCGAGGCGCTTGACATGATTGCGATTCGTTCACCTGACCTTGTCATCCTTGACTTGATGCTTCCGGACATGAGCGGGCTCGAGGTATGTAGCGAGATTCGTTCCTGGGGTCACCTTCCTATCATCGTGCTCTCGGCGAAGGGAGCTGAGGGTGACAAGGTCGATGCGCTAGATCTGGGCGCAAACGATTACCTGACCAAGCCATTCGGTATGGAAGAGCTCCTGGCCAGAGTGCGAGTGGCGTTGCGCCTAACAGCCGGACCACCGCCCCCCTCCGTTATCCAGATTGGCGACCTCGTGCTCGATCAGCCGCGCCACCAGGTCGCCAGAGCTGGTGAACCGGTCCACTTAACGCCAACCGAGTATGAGCTCCTACGCTATCTAATGTTGAACGCGGGAAAGGTCGTCACTCACCGCGCGCTCCTTCAAGCGGTGTGGGGCGAGGCGTGGGCGGAGGCATCGCCCACGCTAAGGGTCTTTGTGGCTCAGGTTCGGCGCAAGATCGAGCCCGACCGGGCCCGACCGGTCTACATTCGCACGGAATCAGGAATAGGCTATCGTTTCAAGCTCCCTGACGGTTCCTAACAACATCCAAACGTACCATAGGCTGACCCTTACAAATTCCAAAGCATGACCTTCCTAGCATGAGGTATGCGAAACAGGGAATCCATCCAGCACCCCGGGGAACAGATCGCAAGTCCATCGCGACTGGTCGGACGGATCGCGGCCGGGGGCGGTGGTCGCGCCTCCAGCGTGTGCTGGTCGAATTGGACAGCTCATCGTCCCTCTTCGATGCATGGGCTCGATTCGGGCTCATGGTTGGCATTGTTGGAGTGGCCGCGGTGATCGGAGTTTGGTAGGCGCTGGGGTCGCAGCACTTGGAGTCTGGACCGAGCTCGATCGGCCGTACGTTCGCGGCGCGGGCGGCGTTATTGGCTTTGGGCTTGGCTGGCTGATGTACGCGCGCGTCGTTCGAATGTGGGCGGATGATCATTTAGGGTGGGATACTTACAGCCATCGGGTTCGCGTTGCTCGATTTGGCGGAACGACATTGGAAGTAGGACGCGCCCCGCATGAAGACTGAGTCACCAGGAAATGAGCAGGAGGCTCATCCAACCAGCCGTAGTGTCCAGATGGGATCTGACCTCATCGTCCATGAGGTGGTTAAGGGGTCAAAGCCCGGCGAGCGCTACGTGCGCGTCGTGCGCCCGCAAAACCGCGTGTTCCGACGCGTAGCGCCGGGGCATCTCGAGACGCGTGATGAGGCGCACAAGGCTCGGACCGGCTTCGGCCGCGGGATGCAGCGCGTCCGACGCGTCCTATTCGGACGTCCAATCGCCAGCGCGCGGCAAGAGCATGAGCGTCTCACTAAGGTCAAGGCGCTAGCGGTACTTTCGTCCGACGCACTCTCCTCGTCGGCTTACGCCACCGAGGAGATCATCCGCGTGCTGGTCGTCGCCGGGATCGCGGCGATCTCGCTGACGATGCCCATCGCTATTGCCATTACGCTACTGCTGGTGATCGTTTCCACATCGTACATGCAGACGATCAAGGCCTACCCGCAGGGCGGCGGCTCGTACATCGTCACCAAAGATAATCTCGGAACATTGCCGTCGCTGGTGGCGGGATCCGCATTGATGATCGACTACGTACTCACCGTGGCTGTGTCGATCTCCGCCGGCGTTGCTGCCGTGACCTCAGCCATCTCGGGTCTGAAGCCGTTTGCCGTTGAGATCGGCGTGTTCTTCATCGTCCTGATCACAATCGGTAATCTCCGAGGCATCCGTGAGAGCGGCTCAATCTTTGCCGCACCCACGTACTTATTCGTCCTTCTCGCGTTGGCTATGATTGGCATTGGCGCGTTCCGTGTAATCGGGGGCGATATTCCGCCGCCATCGGTAGTAGAGCCAATTCCCGCGGAGCCGTTCGAAGTCTTGTCGATTTTCATTGTTCTCAAGGCGTTCGCGTCAGGAAACGCTGCACTCACAGGCCTCGAGGCGATCTCCGATGGCGTGCCCAGCATTTGAGAAGCCAGAGTGGAAGAACGCGCGCACCACACTGGTCTGGATGGCCGCCATCCTGGCGGTACTTTTTCTGGGCATCAGCTTCCTGGCAGTGCAGTTCACCATCGTGCCGAGCGAGGCAGAGACGGTCATCTCGCAGCTTGGTCGTATCGCATTCGGCACCGAAACCCCAATCTACTTCCTGTTCCAGGCAGCCACGATGATGATCCTCGTGCTGGCGGCGAACACGGCCTTCTCCGATTTTCCGAGGCTGTGCTATTTCCTGGCTCGCGATCGATTCATGCCCAGCCTCTTCCAATATCGTGGTGAGCGCCTAGCGTTCACCACGGGGATCGTGGCCCTCGCATTTGTGGCTGGTCTGCTAGTGATCGCGTTCCAGGCCGACACGCACGCGCTTATTCCGCTCTATGCTGTTGGCGTGTTCCTCTCTTTCACGCTGTCCCAGATGGGCATGGTGATGCGCTGGTGGCGCAAGCGCGAACCGGGCTGGAAAATCTAGCATGCCGATTAATGCGTTCGGGGCATTGTGCCACCGGCGTCGTTACCATCGTGGTGGCTACAGAGAAATTCATGGCTGGCGCCTGGATGGTGATTCTGCTGATCCCGATCCTGGTGTATTTACTACGCGCAATCAACGCGCATTATGTGGCCGTGGCCGACGAGATGGCCATTGAAGATCTGTCGCGCTCTGCGCCAGAAGAGCTTGGTCCGCCCCTGGTGCTAGTGCCAGTCCCAAACATCAATCGCGCCAGTGTTCGGACGCTCTCGTTCGCGCGCTCGATCTCTGATGACGTCACGGCGCTTTACGTGACTGACGATATGTCATCGGTTGAAATGCTCAGGAAGCGCTGGACGCAGTGGGAAGGTGATATGCCGCTGGTGGTGCTGGAATCACCGTACCGCTCTCTCACGGCGCCGATTCTGGCGTACGTAGATGCTCAGCGGGCACAGCATCCCAACCGCACGATCATGGTGGTGCTGGGCGAATTCGTACCGCGGCGCTGGTGGGAATGGCTGCTTCACGGACAAGCAGCCCTACGTTTGAAAGCCGCGTTGTTCTTCCGTCCGAACGTCGTGGTCGCGGATGTGGCGTACCACCTGACGAAGTAAGAGCGGGCAGCCTTCGACGCGTCGTAGCCGGTCCGTCGATTGCGAAGGGCCGATGTGTGTACGCCCTTGAATCGATGGATGACCAGCGGAGCGTTGGCCCGCCACATCGCGGCGTGGGCGCATCTCAACGTCGGGAATCCAGGTCATCGACGCCGAGCCTCGATGGTTTGAGCCGGGAGAACGTTAAACAGCGCGTTCTCGACCCTCTTCCAGACGAACTTCCGCACGGGCTACTCCAACTGGCTGCAGGCGCCCTTATGCCTACATAGCCCCTGCGAAGCATGGCTACCCGCATCAATGGCTGTGGGACACGGCATTCCAGTCCATTGTCTTGAGTCACATCGATCCGCCCTGGGCGGAGAGAGAGATCGAGAACTTTCTCCAGGTCCAGGGGCCAAACGGATTCTTGCCGCATGTCATCTTCTGGGACGAGCGTCACGTTCCGTTCTGGGGCCGACTGCTCAGTGATGACAGCCTCCACCCACACTACACATCTATTACGCAGCCCCCTGTCCTGGCTCTTGCAGTGGAGGCCATCTACGCAAAATCAAATAATAGGCAGTTCCTGGCACGGGTAGTGCCTAAGGTGAACGCCTACCACCATTGGCTCGCGCGCACTCGCGACCCGTATCAGTCGGGACTGCTGTCCATTATCTCCGCCGATGAATCAGGGATGGATGAGCTGCCGATCTTTCAATACGCGGGAGGGCTCAAGCACAACAACTTCTGGGTATTCCATTACTTCAATCGAAAAGCCGACGTGCAGAACAAACTGTACGGCTACGACCTTCAGCGCATCTTTACGGCGGACTACTTCACCATCAAAGAGATCATTTTCAATTGCATCTACATCGAAGCCAACAGGGCACTGGCCCGACTCCACCATATTCTTGACGATTCGGCGTCGGCTGTCGTCGCCAATCAGAGAGCCAGCGTATGCACTGATGCGCTCATGAATCTTTGTTGGCACGATAAGGATCAAATTTTTTATCCCGTGTACTCCAGGAGAAACAAGACTATTCCGGTGAAGAGTGTCACCAGTCTCGTCCCGCTATTCCTGACCGATCTCGACGCTGCTTATGCAGAGCGACTCATCAAGATGCACCTGCTCAATCCCAATGAGTTCAATCTTCCGTATCCGATCCCATCAGTGGCGAAATGCGAGGTGTTCTTCCATCCTGAAACGCTGCCCTTCTACTGGATCAAGGCTCTCTGGCGAGGGCCCACGTGGTTCAGTACCAACTGGCTGGTGGTCAAAGGGCTCTTGAAGCACGGTTACGACGATATCGCGAGCGGAATTATTGCTCGCATGGGCGAGATGGTTGAGCGCGGCGGATTCCGCGAATATTTCAACCCGCTAACGGGCAAAGGCTACGGGAAGCACAATTTTGGTTGGTCTACCTTGCTCCTGGACCTCATTTGACGGTGTCCGCAATGGAAATTGGTCATTTCATGCTGGCCGCGAGATGAGATAGCCATGCCAATGATCTCGCAGTATGACTCCGCCGCATTCATGCATCGGGCAACCGCTCATTTTCTCCGGGGCAAGGACTTCGACATCAGGAAGAACGTACCTCGCGGCGTTCCCAAACCGGTCTTCATGGGCCTGATTCGCTCGTTGAACGAGCTTGCCGGAACGGCTGAAAATTGAACTCTCCGTTGCCACAAGTCAGACTCAGGCTGTGAGTGCCCGGGACGTCGTGGAGGTGAACGAAGAGCGCATCGCGCACGACCTGGTGGCGCAGTACCCCAGACGGAAGTACCCGGCGATCGCCATCGGATCGTCCAATGGAGCGCTTGTTCACCTCTTTGCGGCGCTCGGCATTCCGTGGCTTCCGCAGACCAACCTCATGCTTGTAAACCGCGATGAGCCTATTGAGCCCGACGATATGGCGCAGGATGCTGAGTGGGGAAAATCGTTCGCTCGGCCCATGCTCGACCGCAATCCCAACCTGAAGCTGCATCAGATGAACGATCCGGCCCAGGACCGGTACATGGCCATCAAGATGACCTACTTCAGGCTCAAGTTCCTGAATCTTCCGCAAGCATATCGACGTTTCATTGAAGAGTGCCTGGAGCCGGGCGGAGTGATCCTGGTGATCAACTGCCAGAATCGATGGCCGGCGACGAAGATTACCGATCGTCACTATTTCCAGGTGGGTGGGTACGGCGGGATTACGCTGGACGAGTACCTCCATGGTGGCCCGCGCGTCAAAGAGTTCCTGCAGCGGAACGGGTCCAAGCGGGACCATTTCCTGCTTCCCGAGATTACTGGTGACTATCTCGAAGCGGAATGGGGCTTTGAAGAGTCGATGCTCGAAAGCATTGACTCGCTTGCCAGGGAGCGTGACTACGAGGTGAAGCAGCTTTATTTCGGGGACCCTCAGGACCCCGTGCGTCCCATCGCCGATTTCTATTGCGATTGGTACGACTCGATCGGTCGACCGACCGACAAGCTGCTCATCGAATCTTTCATGCTGCTCGAACCGTACTGGTGCCTGCGCACCGGCAGCATCCCGTATTGGGCGGTCTTCACCGGCCAGCCGTCGTTCGACGACATTACCGGCTATGTGAGTCAGCACGATTTCAACTACATCTATCTGACGCTGTTCTCCAATATCGTGCGCTCGATCGGAGTGCCGGAAGGCCGGGAATGGGAGCGGATCATCGAAAAGGCTCGCGCGGGACATGCACTCCTTGGCGTGGACCCCGAGAAGTTTCCCTTCGATTTAACCAGTGCGTTCCAATTCTTCGACGATGTGAAGACGAAGATACCCTTCCGATATGAGCTGCCCGAGCCCGTGCCGCTGCAGACATTCGAACACTTCCTGTCAGCGCATCCAGATTACTCACTCCAGATGCGCTGAGGTGCTGCTCCAATCGCGGCGCCGTCCCGAGAATCCAACGTAGCACGGGTCCTTGTGTCCTGCGCCTAGAACTCCCAATCGCTGACTGGGATTCTCAGGCACAGGGTACAAGGACCCGTGCCACATTTCAGTCAGCCATTCGGCGATAATGGCGAATCATTGCTTGACGACGAGCTGTTCGGCCGCCTCGGTGCACCGTTCGCGGCGACCCGCTTCAATGTGACGCCGGACCTGATGACCGTCGCCAAGGGCATCACCAACGGCGCCGTGCCGATGGGTGCGGTGTTCGCGAAGTCGATGATCCACGACGTCTTCATGAACGGGCCGGAGCACGTGATCGAGTTCCCGCACGGCTACACCTACTCGGGCCACCCGCTGGCCTGCGCCGCGTCGCTCGGCACGCTCGACACCTATGCCGAGGAAGGCCTGCTGACGCGGGCCCAGCAGATGGAGCCGGTGCTGGAGCAGGCGCTGCACACGCTGCGCGAGGCGCCGCACGTCATCGACCTGCGCAACATCGGCCTGGTCGGCGCGATCGAGCTGGCGCCGCGCGCCGGCGAGCCGGGCAAGCGCGGCTTCGAGGCGATGCTCGCCGCCTGGGAGCGCGGCCTGCTGATCCGCACCACCGGCGACACGATCGCGCTGTCGCCGCCGCTGATCGTCGAGAAGTCGCACATCGATCAGATCGTCGGCACGCTCGCCGACGTGTTGAAGACGATCGCCTGAGGGAGATCTGATCCGCTGCACCCGGCCGCGCAGGCGGCCGGGTGTGGACGGTTGACGACGCCTTCGGCCTGGCGACTCCGCCGCGGGTTGTCGGCTGCGCGAGGCCATGGACAATGGCGGGCTTTGCGCCCTCCTCGACCCGATGCAGCCCGCGCCGTTTCTCCAGATCCAGGACATCGTCAAGGACTTCGACGGCCATCGCGCCGTCGACCACGTCAGCATCGACATCGCCAAGGGCGAGGTGTTCGCGCTGCTCGGCTCGTCGGGCTGCGGCAAGACGACGCTGCTGCGGATGCTGGCCGGCTTCGAGACGCCGACCTCCGGCACGATCACGCTCGACGGCCACGACCTCGCCGGCCTGCCGCCGTACGAGCGGCCGCTCAACATGATGTTCCAGAGCTATGCGCTGTTCCCGCACCTGACGGTCTGGGACAACATCGCGTTCGGCCTGCGCCGCGACGCGCATGCCGGCCGACGAGATGGCGCAGCGCGTCGACGCGATGCTGAAGCTGGTGCAGCTCGACGGCGTTCGCGAAGCGGAAGCCGCACCAGCTGTCGGGCGGCCAGCAGCAGCGCGTCGCGCTGGCGCGCAGCCTGGCCAAGAAGCCGCAGCTGCTGCTGCTCGACGAGCCGCTCGGCGCGCTCGACAAGAAGCTGCGCGAGGAGACGCAGATCGAGCTCGCCAACATCATCGAGGACGTCGGCGTGACCTGCGTGATGGTCACGCACGACCAGGAAGAGGCGATGACGATGGCCTCGCGCATCGCGGTGATGAGCGAAGGCCGCTTCCTGCAGGTCGGCGCGCCGGGCGAGATCTACGAGACGCCGGCGAATCGCTTCGTCGCCGACTTCATCGGCAACGTCAACCTGATGGACGGCACGCTGGTCGAGGACGAGCCCGGCCACGTGGTCGTCGAGTGCGCCGACTGCCGCCACTACGTCGGCCACGGCATCACCGGGACCACGTGGAATGCCGGTCACGGTGGCGCTGCGGCCCGAGAAGATCCGCATCGGCCGCGCCGCGCCGGACGCGCGGCGACGGCCTGCCGGCCGCGCTTCAACCGCGTCCGCGGCACGCGTCAAGCGACATGGCCTATTTCGGCAGCTTCACGGTCTACCACCTGGCGCTGCCGAGCGGCGCCGTGCTCAAGGTCAGCCAGAGCAACACCGAGCGCGAGCGCGGCGGCCGCTGACCTGGGGCGACGAGGCGTGGGCGAGCTGGTCGACCCTCGCGCCGGTGGTGCTGACGTCATGACGAGCCGCGCGTTGCGCGGGCGCCGCGCGCGGGCGCGCCGCGGTGATCGGCGATCCCTACCTCTGGCTGCTGGTGTTCTTCCTGCTGCCGTTCCTGGTGGTGCTGAAGATCAGCGTCTCCGAGATGGAGGGCGCGACGTTCCAGCGACCTCGTCGCCTGGCAGGACGGCGCGGTCGCCTTCAACCTGAAGCTCGCCAACTACCTGCTGCTGGTCCAGGACGACCTGTACTTCGCGACCTACCTGTCGAGCCTCAAGTACGCCGCCGTCGACGACGCTGCCTGCCTGGCGCATCGGCTATCCGTTCGCCTACTTCATGGCGCGCGCCCGGCGCGACGCTTGCAGCCGGCGCTGCTGATGCTGGTGATGCTGCCGTTCTGGACCTCGTTCCTGCTGCGGGTCTACGCCTGGAAGGGCCTGCTGACCGAGAACGGCTGGGCCGCCGACGCGATCGAGGCGCTCGGTCTCGACCAGGTGCTCGCCGCGCTCGGCCTGATTCCCGGCCCCGGGCAGCTGATGAACACGCCGTTCTCGCTCGTGCTCGGCATGACCTACACCTACCTGCCGTTCATGATCCTGCCGCTCTATTCGAACCTCTCGAAGATGGATCTGCGCCTGCTCGAGGCGGCCGCCGACCTCGGCGCGAACGCCTGGGTCGGCGTTCTGGAACATCACCGTGCCGCTGTCGCGCGCCGGCATCATCGCCGGCTCGATGCTGGTCTTCATCCCGTGCGTCGGCGAGTACGTGATCCCCGAGCTGCTCGGCGGGCCGCAGACGCAGATGATCGGCCGCACGCTGTGGGACGAGTTCTTCAGCAACAACGACTGGCCGATGGCCTGCGCCGTCGCCGTCGCGATGGTGCTGCTGATCATCGTGCCGCTGGCGGTCTTCAGCCGCTACCAGGCCGAGGCGACGGAGCGCCGGTCGTGAGGCGCGCGGCCATGACCGGGCGGCCGCGCCTCAACCGCGCTGGTTCGGCGCGCGGCTGGCTCGGCGCCGGCTACCTGTTCCTCTACATCCCGATCGTCGCGCTGGTGCTCTACTCGTTCAACGACTCGCCGGTGCCGAACGTCTGGCAGGGCTTCACCGTCAAGTGGTACCGCGCGCTCGCCTCCGACCGCGAGCTGCTCGACGGCCTGTGGCTGTCGCTGAAGATCGCCTTCGTCACCGCGACGTCGTCGGTCGTGCTCGGCACGCTGGCGGCGTTCGCGCTGGTCCGTATCGGCGCTTCGACGGCCGCACGCTGTTCGCCGGCATGGTCGCCGCGCCGCTGGTGATGCCCGAGGTGATCATCGGCCTGTCGCTGCTGCTGATGCTGGTGCTGCGCGTGCAGCAGCGCGCTCGGCTTTCCCGAGCGCGGCATGGCGACGATCTGGCTCGGCCACCTGCTGCTCGGCATGGCCTACGCGACCGTCGTCGTGCAGGCGCGCCTGCAGACCTCAACGCGCAGCTCGAGGAGGCCGCGATGGACCTGGGTGCGCGACCGTGGGAGGTCTTCCACCTCGTCACCCTGCCGATGATCGCGCAGGCGCTGCTGTCGGCCTGGCTGCTGACCTTCACGCTGTCGCTCGACGACGTGGTGCTGTCGGCCTTCCTGTCCGGGCCCGGTGCGACGACGATGCCGCTGGTCATCTTCTCGCGCGCCCGGCTCGGCCTCAACCCGAGCGTCAACGCGGTCGCCACGCTGATCGTGCTGGTCGTCTCGATCGGCGTGATCGTCGCGAGCTGGCTGATCGCGCGGCAGGAGCGCCAGCGCGCTGCCAGGACGTCGCGGCGGCCGCGCCACGTGACCGCTGGCGCGCGCCGGGCTCGCGACGGGACCGGCATGACGGCGCGTCCGGTCCGCTGGCGTGCCCGCTGGACGGCGTACTCTGCCTGGCCGCCAGCATGGCGATCGTCGGCGCCTACGTCGGGCTGTCGAAGGTCCTGGTCGCGGTGTTCCCGGTCTTCCTGCTGGCCTGGCTGCGCTTCGGGATCGCCGCCGTCGCGATGGTCGGCTGGATGCGCACGCCGGCCGACGAAGGCCGGCGCTGACGCCGCGCGACGCGCCGGCTGCTGTTCATCGAGTCGTTCTTCGGCAACTTCCTGTTCTCGATCTGCATGCTGTTCGGCGTCGCGATGAGCTCGGCGCTCGCGGCCGGCGTGATCATGGCGGCGCTCCCGGCGGTCGGTCGCGATCCTGTCGCGCGTCTTCCTGCGCGAGCGGATCGGCACGCGCGTCGCGCTGCGGCATCGCCTGCGCGGTCGGCGGCATCGCGCTGGTCGCGCTGACCCGCCACGCCGGCGAGCGGGCTCGCAGCTCGGTCCTCGGCAACGCGCTGCTGTTCTGCGCGGTCTGCTGCGAGGCGACTCTATGTCGTCGTCGGCAAGCTGCTGACCGGCGCGGCTCGGGCCGAAGCGCATCAGCGCGCTGATCAACCTGTGGGGCTTCGCGCTCGTGATGCCGTTCGGCGTCTGGCAGGCGCGGCTTCGTTCGACTTTTCGTCGCGGCGCCACGTCGTGGGTCTTGCTCGACCGGCTACTCGATCGCGGCCAGCATGTTGACGGTCTGGCTCTGGATGACCGGCCTGAGCACGTCGATGCGGCGTCGGCCGGCACCTTCACCGTGCTCCTGCCGATCAGCGCCGGCGCTGGTCGGCGTCGTGTTCTTCGGCGAGCGCATCGGCACGATGCAGGCCGCTCGCCTTCGCGCTCGCGCTGGCCGGCATCGTGCTGGCGACCTGGCCGTGCGCGTCCGCGCCACCCGCGACCTCGACGGCCGGCAATCAGCGTCAGCCGGCACGGCCGCTGCCGGCGAGTTCAGCGCTTGCGCGCCAGCGTCAGGCCGTCGCCGACCGGCAGCATCGCGATGTCGATGCGCTCGTCGCTGTGCAGCTTGTCGTTGAGGGCCTGCAGGGCCCGCGTGTCCGCATCGGTCGCCGGCCGAGCGACGCTGCCGCCCCAGAGCACGTTGTCGATCGCGATCAGGCCGCCCGGCCGCAGCAGCTGCAGGCAGCGCTCGTAGTAGGCGTCATAGCTCGCCTTGTCGGCATCGATGAACGCGAAGTCGTAGCGCCCGGCCTCGCCGGCCGCGAGGCAGGCGTCGAGGGTGTCGAGCGCCGGCTCCGAGCCGCAGGTCGATCTTGCCGGCGACGCCGGCCGCCTCCCAGAACGGCCGTCCGACGCGCGTGTACGTCGTCGCTGACGTCGCAGGCCAGGATGTAGCCGTCGGCCGGCAGCGCGAGCGCCACGGTCAGCGCGCTGTAGCCGGTGAACACGCCCACCTCGATGCAGCGGCGCGCACCGATCAGCCGGACCAGCAGCGCCATCAGCTGGCCCTGCTCCGGACCGATCTGCATGCCGGCGTGCGGATGCGTGCGGGTCGCTTCGCGCAGCTCGGTCTGCGCCGGGATCTCGCGAACCGAATGGGCAACGAGATAGGACTGCAGCGTGTCGTCGAGCGTCAAGGTGCGATTGGCCATCGAAGTCTCTCGGGTCGGTTGAAGAAGGGCGCGACCGGTGTCGCGGTCACGTACCGAGCTCGGCGGGCTCGCGCGACGACGACCGCGGCAGCAGTCCGGCGCGCGGCGGGAGACCTCGCGCGGACCCAGCGCCCTGATGGCAGGATCTGACCAGACCTGCCGCCAGCGCCGGGCCCCGGCCTCGCCGTGGCGCAGGCCGAGGATGTGGCGCGACACATGCGTCCACGGCTCGCCGGTGCGCGCCACCCGCTCCATGTAGTCGACCATCGCCTGCTTCGATCGCATCGCGGTCGGACGCGTCTGCGGGCGCGGCGCCGAAGAAGCGCGCATCCCAGCCGGCCATCGCCCACGGGTGGTGGTACGCGTGCCGGCCGATCATCACGCCGTCGACCTCGTCCAGGTGCTCCGCGATCGCTCGTCGCGATGCGATGCCGCCGTTGACACGAAGGTCAGCTGCGGAAAGTCATCCTTCAGCCGTGCACCACGCGCATGACGCAGCGGCGGCAACTCGCGGTTCTCCTTCGGGCTCAGGCCCTTCAGCCAGGCGTTGCGCGCGTGCACGATGAAGACCTCGCAGCCGCCCTCGGCCACGATGCCGACGAAGTCGCGCACGAAGTCGTAGCTCTCCTGGCGGTCGATGCCGATGCGGTGCTTCACCGTGACCGGCAGGCCACCGCGTCCGCATCGCCGCGACGCAGTCGGCCACCAGCGCGCGGCTCGGCCATCAGGCAGGCGCCGAACGCGCCGCGCTGCACGCGCTCGCTCGGGCAGCCGCAGTTCAGGTTGACCTCGTCATAGCCCCAGTGCTCGCGCCAGGCGCGCGCAGCGCGCCAGGTCGTCGGGCTCGCTGCCGCCCAACTGCAGCGCCAGCGGATGCTCGACGGCGTCGAAATCGAGATGGCGCGCCACGTCGCCGTGCAGCAGCGCGCCGGTCGTCACCATCTCGGTGTACAGCCGCGTGCGGCGGGTGATCAGGCGATGGAAGAAGCGGCAGTGCCGGTCGGTCCAGTCCATCATCGGCGCGACCGACAAGCGCCACGGGCTGGTTGATTGGTTCAAGGTCCGGGCGACGGAAGCGGGCGCCGGTGTCGTGAGGTCGACATTCTCGCCCGCTGTCGCTGGTCGTCCGCACGAGCCGGTGTCGCGGCGGATCAACGGTGGGCTCTGCAACGCTCCGGCTATGCGCGGGCCGCCGCCGATCGCGCGGCTTTGGAACGGCGACGGTTCATCGCGCAGATAGGTCGGATCGGGCACCACGGACAGCGGGATCCGCGCGATCCGAGCCAGAAGCCCGGCGACTCGATGCGGCTGGCTCGCGGCAAGTTCGAGGCGCTCGGAGCGGACGTTGCTCTCTTGCACGATCCGGCTCTCGGCGAATCCGCCGACCACCAGCGCGGTGCGGCCGGTGCCGGCCAGCAAGTTCGCGGTGAGCGTCACCGATTCGGTCGCACTCGGGACTGACAGGAATGCTCCGCCCGGACGCGTGATCACGATCGTGTTGTGGACCATCTCGAAGGCGTTGGCGCGCCACTTGAACCCTTCGGCGCCGTACGCGATGGCCGTATCGTTCTCGGCCTTCGGGCCTTTGTGGAAGAGGTTGCCGCGCAGGTAGACGGACGCCGCCGTTCGGGAAGTCGGCCAGATAGCTCGAGGTCCCGGTGGGCCCGTCCATGAAGTAGCTGTTCTCGACGCGGGTCTCCTTGGCGCGGCTCTTGAAGTTGTGGCCGACCTTGGCCTCGTGGAAGAAGCTGTCGATCACCGTCAGCCGGTCGACGTCGCCGACGTAGAGGTTGTGCGAATAGCCGTCGCCGTGACCGTTGCGGGCGAACTCGGAGCGCTCGATCGCGATCGTCGACGCCGGCCTGTCCTCCGAGGATCCCGTTCTCGTTGTCGAAGAAGCCGCTGTTGCGAATGACGAGGCGGCCGCGGTGTTCGGCGCGGATGCCGGCGCCGTTTCGATCGGGCACTTTGACGCCGTGGAACTCGATGCCGTCGATCTCGACGTCGGGCCCGGCGATGACCCAGAGCGCCTTGGCCTGCGCACTGCGGCCGTCGGCAAAGAGCCGGGCTCTGCCGCCGACACTGCAGATCGTCAAGCGATCGCGGTCCACGTCGCCACGTCGCCGCGGTAGTCGCCCGCCGAGATGCGGACAACGTCGCCGGCGGGCGCTGCCTGTGGCTGCGGCGCTCGGTGTCGGCAGCGCCTTTCCCGGACCGACCTCGAGGACGCGTGCCTGGCCGGTCGCAACCCGTCGCGCTCGGACGTGCCCCGCGTTGACGCATCAGCGACCGGCTGCTGAAGCGGCGCACGCCCAAGCACAAGGCCACGTGCCATCGCCGCTCGACGACGGTCCTGGGCCTGCAGCGCGACGAGCCTCGCAGCGCTCACATGCATGTCCCAGTCGGCGGTCGCTCGTTCGCGCAGGCGCCGCGAGCGCCGGTCGACTCTCAGACGGACTCAGTGCATGAAGAAATAGACGACGACCAGGACGATGGCGGGGATGCCGAGCAGCCAACCCAATACGTACTTGCCCATGACGTTCTCCTGAAGATGAGGGCTTCAGGCTAAGCTCGGCTGACGCGCACGCGCGCAAGACGCGACAAGAGAGCGTCTGTAGGCGGTTGCCGCACCGATCGTCGGGTGACGCTTCGGGACTCGGGTCGTCGCGCCGAATGTCACGTCCGCGCCGCGGTTGCGAGATCAGGGCGCAGCCATCGCGCGCTCGATCGCGTGCCCCATCGCCTCGCCCAGACGCACCGCGCCGCCGGCGACCCACTTCGGATGGAACTGGTGAAAGCTCGCCGGAAACAGCAGCACGACGGTCGAGCCGAGCAGGAAGCGGCCCATCTCCTCGCCCTGCTTCAGCACGACTCGGCCGGTCGTCGTAGCGTCCACTCGCGCAGGCGGCCGCGCGCGCGGCGCATTGACGACGCCGTGCCACACCGTCGCCATGCTGCCGACGATGGTCGCGCCGACGAGCACCAGCACGAACGGGCCGCGGCTCGACTCGAACACGCAGACGACGCGCTCGTTGCGCGCGAACAGGCCCGGCACGCCGCGCGCGGTGACCGGGTTGACCGAGAACAGGTCGCCCGGGCACGTAGATCATCCGCGTCAGCGCGCCGTCGCACGGCATGTGGATGCGGTGGTAGTCGCTGCGGGCTCAGGTAGAGCGTCGCGAAGAGGCCGCTGCTCGAAGCGCGCGGCCAGCGCCGCATCGCCGCCGACCAGCGCGGTGGTCGTGTAGTGGTGGCCCTTGGCCTGGAAGATCTGGTCGCGGTCGATCGAGCCGAACTGGCTGATCGCGCCGTCGACCGGGCAGATCAGCTCGGCTGCTGCGAGCGGTCGCGCGCCCGGCTTCAGCGCCCGCGGTGAAGAAGTCGTTGAAGGTCGCGTAGCTGGCCGGATGTCGGGATCGACCGCCTCGCTCATGTCGACGCCGTAGTCGCGCGACGAACCAGCGGATCAGGCGCGTCGTCGACGGACCGCGGCGCGCCGAGGCGACGCGGCCGGCGAACGATGTCATCGCCTGCTTCGGCAGCGCGTACTGGAGGCGCGCAGCGGCGCGGTCAGGGACTCTCGGCATCGTTCGGATGCGGCAGGCTTCAGGCCGAAGGAGTCGGTCGCCCGGAAGCGTGCTGCGAACGCGCGCATGCGCGGCGCTCGCCCCATCGACCTCATGCTCACGCGCGACCGGCGGCCGATGCGATGCCGGCCACGAAGCGCGGCCACAGCGCCGACCGGCAGGTCGTGGCCCATGCCGTGGATCGACGTCGAGCTCGGCACCCGGAATCTTCGCGGCGAGGTCGCGGCCCGGCCGCGAGCGGGACCAGCGGATCGGCGGCGCCGTGGATGATCTGGGTCGGCACGCGGATCTGCGCGACCAGCGGCGAACGGTCGCCGTCGGCCGCGATCGCGACCATCTGCCGTGCCGTGCCGGCCGGCCGGTACGACCGCCGAACCGAGATCTGAAGTCGGCTGCGGACATAGCCTCGGCCGGCGGGTAGCCGGGGCTGCCGATCAGCCGGTAGAGCCCGACGTAGTGCGCGATGACCGACTCGACATCGCGTCGGATCCTTCGGCCGCGCCAGCATGCGCGCCGCGCACTTTCAGCGACGGCCCCGGCAGCCTGCGCGCGCCGGTGCTCGTCATCATCAGGGTCAGGCTCTTCACGCGATCGGGATGAGCGCACGGCGATCTGCTGCGCGATCATCCCGCCCATCGATGCGCCGCAGATGTGCGCCTTCGGATGCCGAGCGCGTCGAGGATGCCGACGCTGTCGGCGGCCATGTCGGCCAGCGTGTAGGGGCTCGAGACCCGCATGCCGAGCGCGAAGCGCAGCATGTCGAGCCGAGCTTCGGCGCGCCGAAGCGATCGAAGCTCTGCTCAGGCCGATGTCGCGGTTGTCGAAGCGGATGACCCGGAAGCCGCGCTGCACCAGGCTCTCGACGAAGCCTCGTGCCAGCCACCAGCTGCATGCCGAGGCCCATGATGAGCAGCAGCGGCTCGCCTTGCGGCGGGCCGTGGTCCTCGACCTCGAGCGGACGCCGTTGGCGGAGATCTTCATCAGGCTGCGCGCCTCAGCCGCCGCGCGGCGCGGCGCGCGGTCCGGAAGAACCAGCGACGCGCAGCCCGCGCACTCGAACGGCTGCCAGCGCGCCGGCGGCTGCGCCAGGCGGTCGGCGACGGCGTACAGCGCCAGCGGGTTCATGCCCATGCCGACATGGCTGGCCGGCACCTCGATGTTCTCGGCGGTCGGCCGGGTTCGTTGAGACTGCAGCGCCAGGCGACGATGCCGTCGGTGCGCGAATAGATCGAGGTCGTCGGCACCGGCGGCGGCCGTGCGCATGCGCCATCAGCCGCCTCATCGCCGACGCTCGCCGCTGAGGAACTCGTAGAGGCGCCAGGCATTGGTCGCCTTCGGGTGGCCGGGAAGGGCGTGCCGAGGGTCACGACGCAGCGCGTCTGCGCCGGGTGCAGCTTGGCCATCTCGCGCGCATAGAGCCCGCCGAGGCTCCAGCCGATCAGGCTGACCGGTTGGCCATGGCGGTCGGCGCAGCGCTTTCACGTCGTCGGCGCAGCGCTCAGCACGCCGCGCGCGGCCCGAAGTTGAAGCCCTGGCCCCAGGCTGCGGCGACGTAGCCGAGGCGGCGCAGGAAGCGGCGCAGCGGAACGTCGTCAGGTCGTTCGCGCCCATGCCCGGGAAGACCATCACCGGATGGCCGTCGCCGCGCGGCAGCGCGCCGCAACCACGGCATCGCCGCGAGCAGCGAGGCGAACTCGAGCGGCGCCCGGCCCTCGAGCAGCATGAGCAGAGGACTGGGCGCCGCGTGACGCGCACGCGGCGCTGCGGCGGGAGCGACGACGTGGTCTGTGGAGCGGTGGCAATTCGCGGGCGTCGCGGCGGGGCTGCGGCCATGGTAGCGGCGGGCGTGCGACGCGAGCTCGCCCCCGGAGCGCGTTTCAGGACAGCGCCGCGATCAGCCGCGCTGGCGCAGCGCCAGCGCCTCGTTGGCCGCGAGGGCGGCGATCACCAGCGGGCCGCCGCCGAGCACGTGCCGGCCGGCGCCTCGTTGCCGCCGAGCCAGGCCCAGGCCACGCCGAAGACGATCTCCAGCAGGGCGAGCAGCGCCGCCTCGGGCGCACTCAAGGACGCGCGCCGCGGCGACCGACAGCAGGCACGGGATCGCCAGCTGGCCGACGCCGAGCAGCGCCAGCAGGCCGATGTCGTGCGGCGAGCCGCGAACGGCAGCGCCAGCGGCAGGGTCAGCAGCGCCGACAGCAGCGCGCCGATGCAGCACCGCGGGCAGCAGGTCGCGCGCCGGCCGGGCCGCGCTGTGCTGGATCACCGACCAGTTGATCGCGGCGGCGACCGGAACGCCGAGCGCGACCACGCTGCCGGCGACATGGCGCGGATCGCCGCGCCGACCTCGTTCGCGTACATCCAGGCAATGCCGATGCCGGCGACGGCGATCGCGACCCAGGTGCGGGTCGGCAGCCGATGGCCGAGCACGACGCGCGCGATCAGCGCCGTCAGCAGCGGCGCCAGCGCCATCGTCACCAGCACGTTGGCGACGCGGGTCAGGGTCAGCGCGACCATGAAGGCGGTGAACATCACGACCAGCACACGCCCGAGATCCAGAGCGTCGCGCCGCCGCTCGCGAGATCGACTGCCAGACGCGCGCGGAGCCGCGCAGCCAGCCGGCAGCAGCACGATCAGGGCGAGCGGCATTGAAGAAGCTGCGCCAGAAGGTGACCTCGAAGCTGCGCGCCGACTCGAGATGGCGCGTCACGACGCCGGCAATGCTCCAGAGCAGCGTCGCGACCAGCATCGTCAGCACGGCGAGCCGTGGCTCATCGGCCGACTGGCGCGCCGGATGCGGCTCGTCGCGGATGCGCGCGTCGGCTCGTAGTCGCCGCCCGCGCTGCCCGGCGCGAGGTTGTCGAACTTGGTCAGCGGCTTCAGGAAGGTCAGCTTGACCGTGCCGGTCGGGCCGTTGCGCTGCTTGCCGATGATGATCTCGGCGACGCCCGGCTCCTTGCGGCGTCCTTGTTGTAGTACTCGTCGCGGTAGATGAACATGATGACGTCGGCGTCCTGCTCGATGGCGCCCGACTCGCGCAGGTCGCTCATCATCGGCCGCTTGTCGGTGCGCGATCTCGACGCTGCGGTTGAGCTGCGACAGCGCGATCACCGGGCACTTGAGCTCCTTGGCCAGCGACTTGAGGCCGCGCGAGATCTCGCCGATCTCGGTGGCGCGGTTCTCGTCGCTGGTGCCGCCGCTGCCGCTCATCAGCTGCAGGTAGTCGACCACGATCAGGCCGAGCTGGCCGCACTGGCGCGCCTGGCGCCGCGCCCTGGCGCGCAGCTCGCTCGGCGTCAGCGCCGGGCTCTCGTCGATGAAGAGGCTGACCTTGCCGAGCTTCTCGATCGCCTCGGTCAGGCGCCCCCATTCGTCGTCGCTCAGCTCGCCGGTGCGCAGGTGCTGCTGGTCGATGCGGCCGAGCGAGCCGACCATCCGCAGCGCCAGCTGCGAGGCGCCCATTTCCATCGAGAACACGGCGACCGGCAGGCCTTCGCTGCACCGCGACGTGCTCGGCGATGTTGAGCGCGAACGCGGTCTTGCCCATCGACGGGCGCGCCGCCAGCACGATCAGGTCGCCCGGCTGCAGGCCGGCGGTCATGCGGTCGAGGTCGTAGAAGCCGGTGCGCACGCCGGTGACGTCCTCGGCGCCGTTCTCGTGCAGCTCGTTGACGCGGTCGATCAGCTGCACGACGAGCTGGTCCATGCTCTGGAAGCCCTGGCGCGTGCGCGAGCCTTCCTCGCCGATGTTGAAGATCTTGCCCTCGGCCTCGTCGAGGATCTGCGAGACCGGCCGGCCCTGCGGGTTGAAGGCGTTGGTGGCGATCTCGTCGCTCGCCGCGACCAGCTTGCGCAGCACCGCGCGCTCGCGCACGATCTCGGCATAGCGGCGGATGTTGGCCGCGCTCGGCACGCTCTGCGCCAGCGCATTCAGGTAGACCAGGCCGCCGCACTCGTCGGCCTTGCCGAGGCTCTGCAGCTGCTCGAAGACGGTGATCACGTCGGCCGGCTTGGTGCGCGTTGACCAGCGCCGCCGATCGCCGCGTAGATCAGCCGGTGCTCGTAGCGGTAGAAGTCGCTGTCGGTGAGCAGGTCGCCGGCGCGGTCCCAGGCGCTGTTGTCGAGCAGCAGGCCGCCGAGCACGCTCTGCTCGGCCTCGATCGAGTGCGGCGGGATCGCGCAGCTGCGCGACCTCGTCGTCGGCGCGGACGGCGATCGGGAGTTCGCGAGACGGTGAAGACGGCAGATCATTGGACATCGACAGATCATGATGTCGCGGCACGCTCGGCGACGCCTGTGGACAAGCCTGTGGACATCCGGTGGACGGCACGGTGCAAATGCGCGGCCAGCAATGAAAAGGGCCGGCAGAAGCCGGCCCTTCGAGCGTCACGCGTGATCGCGGCTCAGGTCGATTTCGCCGAGCACGACCACCTTGACGTCGACGACCACGTCGGTGTGCGGCGACGACCGTCACGGTGTGCTCGCCGACGGTCTTCATCGGGCCGTTGGGCATGCGCACCTGCGCCTTCGCGACCTTGAAGCGATGCTGTTCAGCGCATCGGCGATGTCGGCGTTGGTGACCGAGCCGAACAGGCGGCCGTCGACGCCGGCCTTCTGCGTGATGTGCACCGTGCTGCCGTTCAGCTTCTCGCCCAGCGCCTGCGCCGCTGCCAGCTTGGCGGCGGCGGCCTTCTCGAGCTCGGCGCGCTTGGCTTCGAACTCCTTGATCGCCGCCTCGGTGGCGCGGCGCGCGGCGCGGGTCGGGATCAGGAAGTTGCGGGCGTAGCCGTCCTTGACCTTGACGACGTCGCCGAGGTTGCCGAGGTTGGCGACCTTTTCCAGCAGGATGACTTGCATGGCGTGGCTCCTCAGATCTGGTGCTGGTCGCTGTACGGCAGCATCGCCAGGAAGCGCGCGCGCTTGATGGAGGTGGTCAGCTGGCGCTGGAAGAACGCGCGCGTGCCGGTCAGGCGGGCCGGCGTGATCTTGCCGTTCTCGCCGATGAAATCGCGCAGCGTGTCGACGTCCTTGTAGTCGATTTCCTTGACGCCGGTGACGGTGAAGCGGCAGAAGCGCTTGCGCCGGAACAGCAGCGACTGGGTGTTGCGCTTGGGCTTGCGGTCCTTGTTGAACCGGCCTTTACCACGTGG
The DNA here is from genome assembly GCA_963765765.1 of uncultured Chloroflexia bacterium. Taxonomy (GTDB): domain Bacteria; phylum Chloroflexota; class UBA6077; order UBA6077; family JACCZL01; genus CAVXYC01. The sequence continues at coordinate 776,496 of CAVXYC010000015.1, forward strand.
CGGGGGCATGTTGCACCTCTCTTGAATGCGATCCGGATCGGGATGCGGATTTCGAACAAACAGCGAGTCGAGGTCAGTCGAGCTCGGTGACATGGAAGACGATGCCGCGACCGTTGCGCTGCGAACCGAGGAAGCCGGCGAAGCCGTGGCTGCTTCCGAGCTCCGCCTGCGCCAGCCGCTGCGGTGATCACCCCGAGGGCCCGCGCCTTGATCTCGACCGAGACCTGGCGGGGCTGGCCTTCCTGCGTGACCTCGCGATTCGTGCTTGAGGCTCAAATCGAGGGCCGGAAGGCCGGCCGGGGTGTACCGCAAGGCGCCTCGCTCGACCAGCTGCGCCTGCAGAACCAGCCGGTTCATCGGCGCGCCGGCGAGCCGACTGCGCATCGGCGCGTACGTCAGGCCGCGGCCTCCTGCTTGCTGCGGCGCCTTGCGGGCTTCTTCGCGCTCGACCGTCTTCATCATCACCGACGGCGGTCTCGGCCTTGCTCTTCTGCACCGTCAGGTGGCGCAGCACGGCGTCGTTGAAGCGGAAGCCGGTCTCGAGCTCGGCCAGCACCTCGGTGCTGCACTCGATGTTGATGCACAGGTAGTGGGCCTTGGCGAGCTTCTGGATCAGGTAGGCCATCTGGCGACGACCCCAGTCCTCGACCCGGTGCACCTTGCCGCCGCCGGCGGTGATCATGCCCTTGTAGCGTTCCAGCATGGCCGGAACCTGTTCGCTCTGATCCGGATGGATCAGCAGCACGATTTCATAATGACGCATGGACTCTCCTTGTGGGTTCCGTCGCGGCCGCCGGAATCGGTCGCCATCGAACGAGGAAGCCGCCTCCAGCGTCCAGCGGAGGCGGCAAGGTAACCCGGCATTATAGCCCGGGTCGACTCTCGGTCGTCAGTGGACGACGCGATCGAAGACGAAGCGGCCGTCGTCGAAGTCGACCGGGATCACGTCCTTGGGCCCGAAGCGGCCTTCCAGGATCAGCTTGGCGACCGGGTTCTCGATGCGCTGCTGGATCGCGCGCTTGAGCGGCCGCGCGCCGAACACCGGGTCGAAGCCGACCTTGGCCAGCTCCTCCAGCGCCGCCGGCGACACCTCGAGCTGCAGGTCCATCTTGGCCAGCCGCTGCTCCAGCACCTTGCAGCTGGATCGTCGCGATCGTGCGCGATGTGCTTCGGCGTCGAGGCCGTGGAACACCACCGTCTCGTCGATGCGGTTCAGGAACTCGGGCCGGAAGTGGTTCTTCAGCTCGTCCCACACCGCGTCCTTCACGTCCTCGTACGGCCTGGCCCACCATCGCCTGGATCATGGTGCGAGCCGATGTTGCTCGTCATCACGATCACCGTGTTCTTGAAGTCCACGGTGCGGCCCTGGCCGTCGGTCAGGCGGCCATCGTCGAGCACCTGCAGCAGCACGTTGAAGACGTCGTGGTGCGCCTTCTCGACCTCGTCGAGCAGGATCACGCTGTAGGGCTTGCGGCGCACCGCCTCGGTCAGGTAGCCGCCCTCCTCGTAGCCGACGTAGCCCGGCGGCGCGCCGATCAGGCGGGCCACCGAGTGCTTCTCCATGAACTCGCTCATGTCGACGCGGATCAGGTGCTCCTCGCTGTCGAACAGGAAGCTCGCCAGCGCCTTGCACAGCTCGGTCTTGCCGACGCCGGTGGGGCCGAGGAACAGGAACGAGCCGGTCGGCCGGTTCGGGTCGGACAGGCCCGAGCGCGAGCGGCGGATGGCGTTGGCCACCGCGGCGATCGCCTCGTCCTGGCCGATCACGCGCTCGTGCAGCCTGTCTTCCATCAGCAGCAGCTTCTCGCGCTCGCCCTGCATCAGCTTGGACACCGGGATGCCGGTGGCGCGCGCCACCACTTCGGCGATCTCCTCGGCGCCGACCTGCGTGCGCAGCAGCTGCGGCTTGCCGCTCTTGCGCCTTGCCGCGTCTCGGCTGGCCTGCGCTTCCTTCAGCTGCTTCTCCAGCTCGGGCAGCTTGCCGTACTGCAGCTCGGCGACCTTGTTGAAGTCGCCCTTGCGCGTGAACTCCTCGATCTGGCGGCGCAGCTTGTCGATCTCTTCCTTGACCTGCGCGCTGCCCTGGGCCTGCGCCTTCTCGGCCTTCCAGATCTCGTCGAGGTCGGCGATCTCCTTCTGCAGCTCGCGCGATCTCTTCCTCGATCAGGCCGAGGCGCTTCTGCGAGGCCTCGTCCTTCTCGCTGCTTGCACGGCCTCGCGCTCGATCTGCAGCTGGATCAGGCGGCGGTCGAGCCGGTCCATCACCTCGGGCTTGGAGTCGATCTCGATCTTGATCTTGGACGCGGCCTCGTCGATCAGGTCGATCGCCTTGTCGGGCAGGAAGCGGTCGGTGATGTAGCGGTGGCGAGAGCTCGGCCGCGGCGACGATGGCCGGGTCGGTGATCTCGACGCCGTGGTGCACCTCGTACTTCTCCTGCAGGCCGCGCAGGATGGCGATGGTCGCCTCCACGCTCGGCTCGCCGACCAGGATCTTCTGGAAGCGGCGCTCCAGCGCGGCGTCCTTCTCGATGTACTTGCGGTATTCGTCGAGCGTGGTCGCGCCGACGCAGTGCAGCTCGCCGCGCGCCAGCGCCGGCTTGAGCATGTTGCCGGCGTCCATCGCGCCTTCGGCCTTGCCGGCGCCCACCATGGTGTGCAGCTCGTCGATGAAGACGATGGTCTGGCCCTCGTCCTTGGCCAGTTCGTTCAGCACGGTCTTCAGGCGCTCCTCGAACTCGCCGCGGTACTTGGCGCCGGCCAGCAGCGCCGCCATGTCGAGCGACAGCACGCGCTTGTTCTTGAGCGACTCGGGCACCTCGCCGGCGACGATGCGCTGCGCCAGGCCTTCGACGATGGCGGTCTTGCCGACGCCGGGCTCGCCGATCAGCACCGGGTTGTTCTTGGTGCGGCGCTGCAGCACCTGGATGGCGCGGCGGATCTCGTCGTCGCGGCCGATCACCGGGTCGAGCTTGCCCATGGCGGGCGCGCTCGGTCAGGTCGAGCGTGTACTTCTTGAGCGCCTCGCGCTGGCCTTCGGCATCGGCGCTGTTCACGCTTCTGCGCCGCCGCGCACGGCGTCGATCGCGGCTTCGAGCGACTTGCGCGTCAGGCCGTTGCTCGCGCGCGATGCGGCCGATGTCCTGCTTGGTGTCGGCCAGCGCCAGCAGGAACAGCTCGCTGGCGATGAACTGGTCGCCGCGCTTGATGCGCTTCCTTCTCGGCCGCCTGCAGCAGCGCGACCAGGTCGCGGCCGACCTGCACCTGCTCCTGGCCCTGCACCTGCGGCAGCTTGTGCATCGCGCGCCTCGGCCGCCGCCAGCAGGCCCTGCACGTTGACGCCGGCGCGCTGCGAGCAGCGCCGCGGGCCGTCGTCCTGCGCAGCATGGCGGCCAGCAGGTGCGCCGGCTCGATGTAGGGGTTGTCGTGCGCCAGGGCGAGGGTCTGCGCGTCGGCCAGCGCTTCCTGGAATTTGGTGGTGAGTTTGTCGAGTCGCATGGGGAAATCCTCCGATTGCGAAGCGAACATGGGCGTCCGACCGCCGTTTTCAAGTCGGCCGGACGCGGCGCCGGTCTTGATCCAGATCAGCAAGTTGCATGCGAGTCGCGGCGTGCCGACTCAGCCGAGCGCGGCACGAGCACGAAACCGAGCGCACGCCAGGGCACCGCCGACGTGCGCCAGCGTGTGGCCGGCCGCCGAGCCCCATGCCCGCGCTGCAGCAGGATCAGCGACTCGACCGAATACGCCGAGAACGTCGTCAGGCCGCCGAGGAAGCCGGTGACGACGAGCAGGCGCATCAGCTCGTCGGGCTGCGCATCGAACCGACCAGCGCGATGCCGATCAGCAAGCCGCCGACGCAGTTGACCAGCAGCGTGCCGAGCGGAAAGCCGTGCCATGCGGCGTTCAGCCACAGGCCGGCGAGCCAGCGCACAGGCGCCGACAGCGGCACCGGCGCTGACCGCAGGACCTGCGCCCAGCGTCGGCGTCAAGCGGCGGCCCTGCTCAGCCGGCGTTGCCGCCGGCGATGCCCCAGCGCGCCAGCGCCGCGTCGTCGCCGCGCGGGCATCGACCCAGCGCGCGCCGTCGGGCGTGTGCTCCTTCTTCCAGAACGGCGCCTGCGTCTTCAGGTAGTCCATCAGGAACTCGCAGGCCTGGAAGGCCTTGCCGCGGTGCGCGGAGGTGACGGCCACCATCACGATCTGGTCCAGCGGCTGCAGCAGGCCGACGCGATGGATCACGCGCGCGCCGCAGATGTCGAAGCGGCGCTGCGCCTCGTCGATCATGGCCTCGATGGCCTTCTCGGTCATGCCGGGGTAGTGCTCGAGCTCCATGCTGACGCACGGGCGCCCTGGCGCCGTCGTTGCGCGTCGCGCACCGTGCCGACGAAACTGCACACCGCGCCGACGCGCTGTGTCGCTGCTCGCGCAGCGCCGCGATCTCGTCGGCGAGGTCGAAGTCGCTCGGCCTGGATGGAAACGCGCGGCGCGTCATCGTCTCAGCCTCCGGTCACCGGCGGAAAGAACGCCACTTCGCAGCCTTCGCTCAGCGGCGCGGCCTCGTCGCTCATCACCTGGTTCAGCGCCATGCGCACCGCCTTGCCGCGCGCCAGCGCCTGGCGCATAGGCGCCGCCGCGCGCGATCAGCTCGTCGCGCAGGCCGCGCCAGCGTGGCGCGCCGAGGTGTCGACGCGCTTCGCCGCCCTGCCCCAGGGCCTCGCGGATCGACGCGAAGTACGGACGGTGACGCTTCATGACAGCAGCTCCGCGAACGGAAGGAAGCGCACGGTGTCGCCGCGCGCGATGGTCTGGCCCGGCGGGGTTGTCGACCAGGCCGTCGCCCCAGACGGCCGAGGTCAGCACGCCCGAGCTCTGGTTGGGGAACAGGTCCAGCCCGCCCTGCGGCGTTGCGGCGCACGCGCAGGAACTCGCGGCGCTTGTCGGCGCGCGGCCAGTCGAAATGCGGCGGGCAGCGGCACCGGCTCGGGCGCGAGCTGCGTCGGCGCCCTGCAGCTTCAGCAGGAACGGCCGCACCAGCAGCAGGAAGGTGACGAAGCTGGACACCGGATTGCCGGGCAGGCCCGATGAAGTGCGCGTCGCGCCGACCCTGCCGTAGGCGAACGGCTTGCCGGGCTTGATCGCGATCTGCCACAGGTCGAGCGAGCCCAGCGGCTGCACGGCCGGCTTGATGTGGTCTTCCTCGCCGACCGACACGCCGCCGCTGGTGAGGATCAGGTCGTTGCCTGCGGCCGCGCGCGCGCAGCGCCTGCGCGGTGGCGTCGCAGCCGGTCCGGCACGATGCCGAGGTCGCTGCACCTCGCAGCCCAGGCGCCTCGAGCAGCGCCGCGCAGGAAGAAGCGGTTGGAGTTGTAGATCGCGCCCGGCTTCATCTGCGCAGGCGGCACCTCGCCGGGCATCACCAGCTCGTCGCCGGTGGAGAACAGCGCCACCCGCGGGCGGCGCGCGACCTGCAGCTGGTCGCAGGCCGATGCTGGCCGCCAGGCCGAGCGCCGGCGGGCGTCAGCCGCTCGCCCGCGCGCCAGCACCACGGCGCCGCGCTGCACGTCCTCGCCGCTGCGGCGGATCCACTGGCCCGGCGCGGGCACGGCGCAGGATGCGCACGCTGCCGTCGCCGGCGGCTTCGCGTGTCTTCCTGCATCACGACCGCGTCGGCGCCGGCGGGAATGGGCGCGCCGGTGAAGATGCGCGCCGCGCGTGCCGGGCGCCAGCGGCTGCGGCGGCCGCGCCGGCCGGAATGCGCTGGCTGACCGGCAGCGGCACGCCCTCGTCGGCGATCTCGCCGCTGCGCACCGCATAGCCGTCCATCGACGCTGTTGTCCTGCGGCGGCACCTGCAGCGCGGACACCAGGTCCTGCGGCCAGCACGCGGCCGTCGCGCGTCGAAGGTCGGAGACCGTTTCGGTGCCGGCCAGCGGCTGCGCATGCGCCAGCAGCTCGGCCAGCGCCTCGTCCAGCGGCCGCAGCGGCGGGCGCGCAGCGTTCATGAATACATCTCCGGGTGGTACTCGAAGCGGTCGCCGATTGTCGAGCAGCCACTGCGCGACCGCGTCCGGATCGTTCAGATCCAGCACCGGCGCGCAGGGTGGCCTGGGCAGCTGCGCCGGCGAGTCGGTGGCGATCGCCACGATGAAATCGTCGTCGGGATAGAGCGCCGGCTTGCCCGACGTCGGCGCGCCAGACCTCGATCTTCAGCAGATTGCTGTCCTTGAAGCCCTCGACCAGCACCCAGTCGACGCCGTCGTAGAGCTCGGCGAGCAGCTGGTGCACCGTCAGCTGCGCGGGCTGCTCGAACTCGCGGATCAGCGCCAGGCGCCGGTCGGACGCGACGACCACCTCGAAGGCGCCGGCCTCGCGGTGCCGGTACGTGTCCTTGCCCGGATGGTCGATGTCGAATCGTGGTGCGCGTGCTTGACGACCGAGACGCGCAGGCCGCGCAGCTTGAGCGCGGGGATCAGCGCTCGACCAGCGTGGTCTTGCCCGAGCCGGAGAAACCGGCGAAGCCGACGACTTTCATGCGTCAGCCGCAATGCGCCGGCGATGAAGGCCTTGACCGCGCTGCGCGTCGGCCGGCAGCACGGTGACGCGCTTGGGCAGGTCCTCGATGCCCTGCGAACTGCGCCGGCCGGTCGGGCTCGCGGCCCAGCGCCTCGACGATGGTCGCGGCGAACTTGATCGGCAGCGCCGTCTCCAGCACGATCATCGGCACGCCGGGCTGCAGGTGCTCGCGCGCCACCTTCAGGCCGTCGGCGGTGTGGGTGTCGATCATCGATGCCGAAGCGCTCGTGGGTGTCGCGGATGGTCGCCAGGCGGTCGGCGTGCGTGCTCTTGCCGCTGACGAAGCCGTAGCGCTGCGCGGCCTGCTCGAACGCCGGGTCGGCGCTCAGGTCGAAGCGGCCGTTCGCGCGACAGCTCGCTCGCCGAACAGGTCGCTGCACGCGCGCGCGCGTCGCGGCCCGAGCAGGTCGAACACGAAGCGCTCGAAGTTGCTGGCCTTGCAGATGTCCATCGACGGGCTGGAGGTCTCGTGCGTGTCGGCGCTGCCGCGCACGCGGTAGATGCCGGTGCGGAAGAACTCGTCGAGCACGTCGTTCTCGTTGGTCGCCAGCACCAGCTGCTCGATCGGCAGGCCCATCATGCGCGCCACGTGGCCGGCGCAGATGTTGCCGAAGTTGCCCGAGGGCACGGCGAAGCTCGACCTGTCTGCGTCGTTGCGCGCCGCGTGGCCTGGAAGTAGCCGGCGAAGTAGTAGACGACCTGCGCCACCAGCCGCGCCCAGTTGATCGAGTTGACGGTGCCGATGCGGTACTTGCGCTTGAACTCCAGGTCGTTGGACACCGCCTTGACGATGTCCTGGCAGTCGTCGAACACGCCCTCGATCGCGAGGTTGTGGATGTTGGCGTCCTGCAGGCTGAACATCTGCGCCTGCTGGAACGGGCTCATGCGGCCGTGCGGCGAGGTCATGAAGACGCGCACGCCCTTCTTGCCGCGCATCGCGTATTCGGCCGCGCTGCCGGTGTCGCCCGAGGTCGCGCCCAGGATGTTCAGCTCTTCGCCGCGGCGCGCCAGTTCGTACTCGAACAGGTTGCCCAGCAGCTGCATCGCCATGTCCTTGAAGGCCAGCGTCGGGCCGTTGGACAGGCGCTTCGAGGTAGACGCCGTCTTCCAGCTGCTTCAGCGGCACGATCTGCGTGCGTGCCGAACACGTCCTCGGTGTAGGTCTTGCGGCAGATCGCGCTGCAGGTCGGCGGCCGGGATGTCGTCGATGTAGAGCGACAGGATCTCGAACGCGAGCTCCGCGTACGGCAGGCCGCGCCAGCGTGGCGAGCGTGGCGGCGTCGACCTGCGGATAGCGCTCGGGCAGGTACAGGCCGCCGTCGGGCGCCAGGCCTTCGAGCAGGATCTCGCAGAAGCTGCTTGCGGTCCGGCATGGCCGCGCGTGCGAGAGGTACAGCATCAGGCGCAGTTCTTCCTTGCGGATGCGGATGATCGGCGCCAGCACCGTCGGCAGCGCCTGCATCTGCGCGATCACTTCGTTCATGCGTGCCTTCGCGCACGGTCGTGCGTCAGGATGATCAGGTCGGTCTGCGGTCGCGCCTTCCGCCGGCTGCTGGCTCGCGCTGCAGCATGCGCGTCGATGCTGATGCCGGCGTCGGCCAGCAGGCCGGTGACCTTGCGCCAGCACGCCGGCCTGGTCGGCCACCCGCAGGCGCAGGTAGTAGCTGGTGACGACCTCGCTCATCGGCAGGATCGGCGTGTCGCTCATCGCGTCGGGCTGGAACGCCAGGTGCGGCACGCGGTGCGCGGCATCGGCCGTGTGCAGGCGCGTGATGTCGACCAGGTCGGCGATCACGGCGCTGGCCGTCGGCTCGCTGCCCGCGCCCTTGCCGTAGTACAGCGTGGTGCCGACGGCGTCGCCCTGCACCATCACCGCGTTCATCGCGCCTTCGACATTGGCGATCAGGCGCTTGGCCGGCACCAGCGTCGGGTGCACGCGCAGCTCGATGCCCTTGCGCGCGTGCGCTTGGTGATGCCCAGCAGCTTGATGCGGTAGCCCAGCTGCTCGGCGTAGCGGATGTCCTGCGCGCCGCAGCTTGGTGATGCCCTCGACGTAGGCCTTGTCGAACTGCACCGGGATGCCGAACGCGATGGCGCTCATGATCGTCGCCTTGTGCGCGGCGTCGACGCCTTCGATGTCGAAGGTCGGGTCGGCCTCGGCATAGCCCAGGCGCTGCGCCTCCTTCAGCGCCACGTCGAAGTCCAGCCCCTTGTCGCGCATCTCCGACAGGATGAAGTTGGTGGTGCCGTTGATGATGCCGGCGATCCACTCGATGCGGTTGGCGGTGAGGCCTTCGCGCAGCGCCTTGATGATCGGGATGCCGCCGGCCACCGCCGCCTCGAAGGCGACCATCACGCCGCGCGCGTGCGCCGCCGCGAAGATCTCGGTGCCGTGCACGCGCCAGCAGCGCCTTGTTGGCGGTGACCACGTGCTTGCCGGCCTCGATGGCCTCCATCACCAGCTGCCGGGCGATGCCGTAGCCGCCGATCAGCTCGACGACGATGTCGATCGTCGGGGTTGGCGATGACCGCGCGCGCGTCGTCGACGACCTCGCGCCGTGTCGCCGACGATCGGCTTGCGCGCGCGCGGTGTCGAGGTCGGCCACCATCGTGATCTCGATGCCGCGGCCGGCGCGGCGCTGGATCTCTTCCTGGTTGCGCTGCAGGACGTTGAAGATGCCGCTGCCGACGGTGCCGATGCCCAGCAGGCCGACTTGGATGGGTTTCATGACGGCTGTCATCCACACCCGCTCACTCGCGAGTGGCGCTTGCGGTAGTGCTCGAGGAACCTCGCGATGCGGCCGATCGCCTCGCGCAGGTCGTCCTCATGCGGCAGGAACACGATGCGGAAGTGGTCCGGCTCGGCCCAGTTGAAGCCGGTGCCCTGCACCAGCATCACGCGCGTTTCCTGCAGCAGCTCAGGAAGAACTGGCGGTCGTCCTCGATCGGGTAGACCTTCGGGTCGAGCCGCGGGAACATGTACAGCGCGGCCTTGGGCTTCACGCAGGTGACGCCGGGGATGGCGGTGATCAGCTCGTAGGCCAGGTCGCGCTGGCGGCGCAGGCGGCCGCCCGGGCCGACCAGCTCGTTGATGCTCTGGTAGCCGCCCAGCGCCGTCTGGATCGCCCACTGGCCCGGCACGTTGGCGCACAGCCGCATGTTCGAGAGCATGTTCAGGCCCTCGATGTAGTCGGCGCGCGGCGCTTCTTGTCGCCCGACACCACCATCCAGCCGGCGCGGTAGCCGCACGAGCGGTAGCTCTTGGACAGCGAGTTGAAGGTGAGCGTCAGCACGTCGTCCGACAGGCTGGCGATCGCCGTGTGCTTCGCGCCGTCGTACAGCACCTTGTCGTAGACCTCGTCGGCGAAGATCACCAGCCCGTGCTCGCGCGCGATGCTCGACGATCTGCGCAGCAGCTCGTCGGAATACAGCGCGCCGGTCGGGTTGTTCGGGTTGATGACGACGATGCCCTTGGTGCGCGGCGTGATCTTGCGGCGGATGTCGTCGAGGTCGGGCATCCAGCCGTTGGCCTCGTCGCACAGGTAGTGCACCGGCGTGCCGCCCGACAGCGCCGCGACGGCGGTCCACAGCGGATAGTCGGGCGACGGGCAGCAGCAGCTCGTCGCCCTCGTTGAGCAGCGCGTTGGTGGCCATCGCGATCAGCTCGCTCGCGCCGTTGCCGAGGTAGATGTCGTCGAGCGTGACGCCCTGGATGCCCTGCTGCTGGGTGTAGTGCATCACCGCCTTGCGCGCGCGCGAAGATGCCCTTGCTGTCCGAGTAGCCCGCCGAGTTCGGCAGGTTGCGGATCATGTCCTGCTGGATCTCCTCGGGCGCGTCGAAGCCGAACACGGCGAGGTTGCCGATGTTCAGCTTGATGATCTTGTGGCCCTCTTCCTCCATCTGCCGCGCCGCATCCATGATGGGGCCGCGGATGTCGTAGCAGACGTTGGCGAGCTTGCTCGATTTCGCATGGTTCTCACGCGCATTCTCCTCGGCGCCAACGCCCGGAAAAACCTATAATTTGACCATACGGGTCGCAGCTTCCATCGCGTTGCGCGTGAGCTCCGCCTGCGCCAGCACCCAACGTGCGAATTCCGCCACTTCGGGCGCGATTGGCCGCTGCGAGGCACGAGCAGTAGGCGTTGCGCGATCGATCCGACCGGCCGGGCCGAACGGCTCGATCAGTTCGCCGCTGGCGAGCGACTCGGCGACGAGCGCCACCGGCCGAGCGCGACGCGACTGGCCGGTCAGCGCGGCCTGCACCTGCTGGTGAGTGAAATTGAAGACGATCCAGCGCGCGCGGCTGCAGCTGACCTCGCCCTTGACCGAGCAGCCAGTGGTGCCAGCTCAGCAGGGCGGCGCTCGGCGAATGGTCCTCTTCCTGGCGAGCGCGTGCAGCGCCGAGATCGGCCGGGCGTGAGCGGCGGAGCCTGGCCGCTCGCGATCTGCTCGGCGAGCCAGCGGCCGATCACCGGCGTCAGCATCTCGCCGAACAGCCGCAGCGCAGTAGGCGGCGCCTGCTCGGCGAGCGCAGTAGCGCAGCGCCATGTCGAGATCGGGCTCGTCGAGCCCGACCAGCTTGTCGAGAGGCGGACACGCGGATGTCGATGTCGGCATGCGAGCGCTGGAAGGCTTCGAGCCGCGGGATCAGCCAGAGCGACGAGAACGACGCGAAGGTCGTGACGCTGACGACGTTGCGCCCGCGCCCGACACGGATCTGGCGCACGGTCGCATCGAGGCGATCGAGCGTGGGCGCGACGTGCGACGCAGCGAGCGCTGCGCCGTCGCTGGTGATCTCGACGTGGCGAGTGCCGCGCATGAAGAGCGGCGCGCCGAGCTCGGCTTCGAGCGAGCTGATCTGGCGGCTGACCGCCGACTGCGTCAGATGCAGCTCTTCGGCGGCGGCCCGGAAGTTGAGCAGACGCGCGACCGCCTCGAAGGCGCGGATCGGACCGACGGGCAACGGACGGTGACGGGCGTCGCTCATCACGCTCTATTCATGACTCATAGCGTCATCAATCAACGGTTCGATGTCATTGGACCGCGCCTCCGGAGCTCTCTAGGATTCAGGCATCAACCAGGAGCAGCCATGAACTCTACACTGATGCACAAGTCGCAACGATCTGGGGATTCGATCTGGTCCCTGCCGGCGCAGACGTCGAGGACGCTGCGCGTGGGCCCGGGCGCGCGCGTGCTCCAGGTCGCAGGAGGGCCGGCTCTGGCTGACGACTGTCGGGCAACGCCGACCGAAGCGGCTACCGACCTGTGGCTGGAGGCCGGGCGAGAGCGTCGAGCTGGCCGATGGTCTCGAAGTCGTGATGGAGGCTGGCCGGCAGCTCGCTACCAGCTGATGGTTCCGCCGTCGGTGTGCCGCGGCCGGCACGACCGCGGCGCTCGCCGTTGGCGCGCGCAGCCGGCTGGCTGGCCGATCTCGTCGCGCACCGCATGCCGCGGCCTGTCGCCGAACCGCGGCTTCGCGCACTGATCGACGCGATCGGCGGCCCGGTGCGAGATGCCCGCACCGCAGCCGACGCGTGCGTCGGCTGATGCATCATCGCCGGCTCGAAGGATGGACGAGCCAGGCGACCATGAAGCTGCAGGCAGACCGCATGGAGGGCCAGAACGCGATCTCGCGCCATGGTCCCGACGGCATCATCGTCAACGGGGTCGAGTACCGCGAGAGCGTCGATCGTGCCCTGGCGCGGCGCGGTCGCCGCCTGGGGCGTCGATGACTTCGAGCGCTGTCGGCCGAGCACTTCGAGACGCTCGCCGCGCTGGCTCCCGAGGTCGTGATCTTCGGCAGCGGCAGCCGCATGCGCTTTCCGAAGCCGGCGTTGCTGCAGCCGCTGATGGCGCGCCGGATCGGCATCGAGACGATGGACACGGCCGCGGCCTGCCGCACCTACAACATCTGCTGGCCGAAGGCGCGCGCGTCGTCGCGGCGCTGCTTTTCGAGGCGCCCCGTCCCTGATCCGGGTGCGCCGGCAGGGGCCGGCCGGAGGGGCTCAGCCCCTATAATCTGCGGCTACGCCTGGACCAGTGGCGCAACCGAACAGAATACTTCATGACGCCTGCTCTCAACAAACCCATCCGGAATTTGAAGCGATCGCCACCGGCGGCGTCAAGTTCACGCCCAGGCCTATACCGGCAAGATCGTCGTGCTGTACTTCTACCCGAAGGACAACACGCCCGGCTGCACGACCGAAGCGATGCAGTTCCGCGACCAGTACAAGGAATTCGTGAAGGCCGGCGCCGTGCGTGTTCGGCGTCTCGCGCGACAACATGAAGTCGCACGACAAGTTCAAGCCAAGCTCGAGCTGCCGTTCGAGCTGATCGCCGACACCGAAGAGAAGCTGTGCCACATGTTCGGCGTGGTCAAGAACAAGATCATGTACGGCAAGAAGGTCAAGGGCATCGAGCGCAGCACCTTCCTGATCGGCGCCGACGGCGTGCTGCGAGCCGAGTGGCGCGGCCTGAAGGTCGCCGGCCACGTCGACGAGGTGCTCAAGGCCGTCAAGGCCATCAAGAAGGCGGCCTGACGCGCCGCGCCTTCGTTCCGCGCGCACCCTGCGGTCGCTCGACCGTCCTTCATCCGAGCCGTCCCCCATGCCACTGCCCAAGCCCCCGCCAAGCGCGCGGCGCTGCTGAGCGCCGACGACTTCGTCGCGCAATCCGCGGCCCAACCCGGCAAGCGGTCGCAGCGCCCGCGGCCGAGCGACGAGCCGCGCCTGCCGGCCGTGCTCGAGCTGAACGACGCACGCGCCGGCCGGCGCGCGCCGTCCGGCCCGCGCGTCGAAGCGCCCGGCGCCTGCCGCAGCGCCGCCGCGCCGCTGCGCCGGCCGATGCCGACGGCGCCGCATCCGGCCAAGAAGCCGCGCGGCACCGGCCCGGCCAAGCTGTTCGTGCTCGACACCAACGTGCTGATGCACGACCCGATGAGCCTGTTCCGCTTCGAGGAGCACGACATCTTCCTGCCGATGATCACGCTCGAGGAGCTCGACGGCCACAAGAAGGGCATGACCGAAGTCGCGCGCAACGCGCGCCAGGTCAGCCGCGACCTCGACGCGCTGGCGGCCAACATGCCGAGCCGCGATGCGTCGCGGCCTCAGCGACGGCCTGCAGCTCGAACCAGCACCGGCCACCGCGAAGCCGGCGGCAAGCTGTTCTTCCAGACCAACCTGGTCGACGTCGACCTGCCGGCCGGCCTGCCGCAGGGCAAGGCCGACAACCAGATCCTGGGCGTGGTGCAAGGCGCTGCGCGAGCAGCAGCCGGGGCGCGACGTGGTGCTGGTGTCGAAGGACATCAACATGCGCGTCAAGGCGCGCGCGCTGGGCCTGCCGGCCGAGGACTACTTCAACGACAAGACGCTGGACGACGGCGACCTGCTGTACACCGGCGTGCTGCCGCTGCCGGCCGACTTCTGGGAGCGCCACGGCAAGACGATGGAGAGCTGGCAGCAGGGCGGCCACACCTTCTACCGGATCAGCGGGCCGATGGTGCCGGTCCTGCTGATCAACCAGTTCGTCTACCTCGAGGCGCCCGGCGCCGCGCCGCTGTACGCCAGGGTCACCGAGATCACCGGCAAGACCGCGGTGCTGCGCACGCTGAAGGACTACACCCACCAGAAGAACGCGGTCTGGGGCGTCACCGCGCGCAACCGCGAGCAGAACTTCGCGATGAACCTGCTGATGGACCCGGAGTGCGACTTCATCACGCTGACCGGCACGGCCGGCACCGGCAAGACGCTGATGGCGCTGGCCGCCGGCCTGACGCAGGTGATGGACGACCGCCGCTACACCGAGATCATCATGACCCGCGTCACGGTGCCGGTCGGCGAGGACATCGGCTTCCTGCCCGGCACCGAGGAAGAGAAGATGGGCCCGTGGATGGGCGCGCTCGACGACAACCTCGAGGTGCTGGCCAAGACCGACACCGGCGCCGGCGAATGGGGCCGCGCGGCCACCAACGACCTGGTGCGCAGCGAAGATCAAGATCAAGAGCCTGAACTTCATGCGCGGCCGCACCTTCCTGAACAAGTACGTGATCATCGACGAGGCGCAGAACCTGACGCCCAAGCAGATGAAGACGCTGATCACGCGCGCCGGCCCGGGCACCAAGATCGTCTGCCTGGGCAACCTCGCGCAGATCGACACGCCCTACCTGACCGAGGGCAGCTCGGGCCTGACCTTCGCGGTCGACCGGTTCAAGGGCTGGCCGCACTGCGGCCACATCACGCTGGCGCGCGGCGAGCGCTCGCGGCTGGCGGACTTCGCGTCCGAAGTGCTCTAGCCGCGGTACCTGCGGAGCCGCGCCGTCGAGGGCCTCGTGCGCCCTGACCGGCAGCTGCTCCGCGGTCAGCCGTCGCGACGACCTCGCGCAGTGCCTGCAGCGCGCGCCGGGTCCTCGATCGTCGTCAGGTCGCCCGGATCGCGGCCTTCGCAGACCGCCTGGATCGCGCGCCGCAGCAGCTTGCCCGAGCGCGTCTTCGGCAGCACGTTGACGAAGTGCACGCGCGCCGGCCGCGCCAGCGCGCCGAGCTGCGTCGTCGACCGTCTTCATGATGTCGCCTTCGAGCCTCAGGCGCGCCGGCGGCATCGCCGAGCGCGCGCGGCGTCCTTGCGCGACGACGAAGGCCATCGCGACCTGGCCCTTCAGCGCATCGGCCACGCCGACCACCGCGACCTCGGCGACGTTCGGATGGCTCGAGATGCTCTCCTCGATCTCGCGCGTGCCGAGCCGGTGGCCGGCGACGTTGATGACGTCGTCGGTGCGGCCGAGGATGAAGTAGTAGCCGTCGGCGTCGCGGATGCCCCAGTCGAAGGTGTTGTAGACGCAGCCGGCCCGGGATGCTGTCCCAGTAGGTCTCGCACGAAGCGCGCGTCGTCGCGCCACACCGTCTGCATGCAGCCGGGCGGCATCGGCCCCTCGATCACGACGACGCCCTTGCGGTTCGGCTCGACGATGTCCTGCGCCGGTCGTCTCGTCGATCAGCTTGACGTCGTAGCCGTACATCGGCACGCCCGGGCTGCCGAACTTGCTCGGCGTCGGCTCGACGCCGTTGGCGACCGTCAGGATCGGCCAGCCGCTCTCGGTCTGCCAGTAGTTGTCGATGATCGGCTTGCCGAGCGCCTCGGCGATCCACGACGCGGTCGGCTCGTCGAGCGGCTCGCCGGCCAGGAACAGCGCGCGCAGCGACGACAGGTCGTGACTCGCGCAGGTACGCCGGGTCCTGCTTCTTCAGCACGCGCATCGCGGTCGGCGCGCTGAACATCGCGGTCACCTGGTACTTCTCGACCAGGCGCCACCAGATGCCGGCGTCGGGCCGGATCGGCAGGCCTTCGTAGAGGATCGTCGCCATGCCGGCGATCAGCGGCCCGTAGACGATGTAGCTGTGGCCGACGACCCAGCCGATGTCGCTGGTCGAGAAGTAGGTCTCGCCGGCGTTGCCGCAGAAGATGTGCTTCATGCTCGCGGCCAGCGCGACCGCGTAGCCGCCGGTGTCGCGCTGCACGCCCTTCGGCGTGCCGGTGGTGCCGCTGGTGTAGAGCGTGTAGCTCGGGTGCGTCGACGTCGAGCCAGGCGCACGGCACGCGCGCGTCGCAGGTGGCGCTCGCGCAGCGCGGCGTAGTCCTCGTCGCGGCCGGCGACGCGCTCCATCGGCGCGAGGCCGCGGTCGACCAGCAGCACCTTGGCCGGCTTGTGGCGCGCCAGCCGGATCGCCTCGTCGAGCAGCGGCTTGTAGGCGATGACCTTGCCGGCGCGGCTGCCGGCGTCGGCGCTGACGATGAGCACCGGCTCGGCGTCGTCGATGCGGCTCGCCAGGCTGCCGCTGGCGAAGCCGCCGAACACCACCGAGTGGATCGCGCCGATGCGCGCGCAGGCCAGCATCGCGAACACCGCCTCGGGGATCATCGGCATGTAGATCAGCACGCGATCGCCCTGCGCCGACGCCGAGCGCCTGCAGGCAGGCCGCCATGCGCTGCACTTCGGCGTGCAGCTCGCGCGAAGCTGTAGACGCGCTCGGCGCCGGTCTCGGTCGAGACGCAGATCAGCGCGTTCTGCGCCGCCCGCGTCGGCGAGATGCCGGTCGACGGCGTTGTGGCACAGGTTGGTGCGGCCGCCGACGAACCAGCGCGCGAACGGCGGCCGGCTCGCGTCGCAGACGCGTGTCGAACGGGCGCTCCCAGTCGATCAGCCGCGCCTGCTCGGCCCAGAACGCGTCGCGATCGCTCGAGCGAGCGGCGGTGGAAGTCGGCGTAGCTGGGGGCGGTTGGCGAGGGCATCGGAGCTCCGGCAGGAAGTCAGCGAATGATCGCCGCGGCGACTCGCTCGCGGCTTGCGGCAGATCAACCATCACCGGCTTGCCCGGCGGCGTGCAGCCGGTGTCGCAGCAGCGACCGGGCTGCTTGTTGCGCGGTGATGCGGCGCTGCGGGTCGTCGGCGAGGATGCCGCGGTTGAGCAGCCGCTCGACCAGCTCGACCTTGTTGCCGACCGGGTAGTTGCGCCAGATCTCCTGCTTCATCGCCGCCGGCGAGCCGCCGCCGTGCAGGCTGATCACCGAGTACCAGCCGCCCTGGTACGACGCGGTCAGGTCTTCGAGGAAGCGCGCGGCCTCGATGCGCTTGTCGTACGGCACGTCGGGGTTCGCGCGCAGCACCTCGGCCAGCGTCGCCGAGGTCGCCGGGTTGTGGTCTTCGTCCGGGCCGGGCAACGTGACGATCAGGCCGCCCGACACGTAGTGCGCGATCCGGTGCATGTCGTAGATCTGGGTCGCGAGCAGCAGCTTGCCGATGTTCGCGAACACCGGGTCCGGCATGAAGGTGCCGGAGTGCGGCGCGGCGGTCGCATAGACGCTCGCGGCGACGCCGCAGGCATAGAAGCCCTCGGTGATCTTGATCAGCTCGACCATCTGCTCGCGCAGGTGGGTCTCGCTGCCCGGATCGAAGCCGTTGGCCTCGCACATCAGCGCGCCGGCGCCGATCAGCAGGTCGCCGAAGCCGGCGCGGGCGCCGATGCAGGTGTGCCGATGGTGGGTCGCGTAGCTGTAGGTCAGCGCGGCCGAGTGCTCCCATTCGCCGGCCAGGAAGACGCGTTCCCACGGCACGAAGACGCGGTCGAAGACGAGCACGCCGGTCGACTGGCCGTAGCGGTTCGAGAACAGCGCCGCCTTCTCGCCGGGCCGGCCGGCCGGCCGCGCGACGATCGTCAGGCCGTCGGCGTCGCACGGCACCGCGCAACAGACCGCGAAGTCGGCATCGGCCTCGCTCATGTTGCGGCACGGCATGACCATGAACTCGTGGACATACGGCGCCGCCGTCACGATCGCCTTGGTGCCGGAGATGACGATGCCCTGCGGCGTGCGCTCGACGATGTGGACGTAGCTGTCCGGATTGGCCTGCTGGTGCGGACGCCTGCTGCGGTCGCCCTTCGCGTCGGTCATCGCGATGCCGAGCGCTGATGTCGCGGTCCTGCGCGTCGTGCAGGTAGGCGAAGAAGCGCTCGCGGTAGGCGGTGCCCTTGTCGGCGTCGATCAGCGCGGTCGCCTGGTCGAGCGCGCTGAACGCGTCGTGCGCGAGATAGCGCTGCGCGCAGCCGGTCTCCTGGCAGAGCACGCGAACGGCCTCGAGCTTGTTCAGCAGGTCGCCGCTGCTCGTGTCGATGTGCAGCATCCGGTTCACGGTCTTGCCGCTGCTCGCCTGCACCGCGCGCATCAGCGGCGCCAGCTCGTCGCGCAACGCGTAGTCGTAGCTGACGCCGAGCGCGTTGATGCCGGGCTGCAGCGACGGCGCATCGGCGACGCTGTCGATCCGCTCGCCGTCGACGAACACGCGCGGCTTGTAGCGGCGCAGCGATTCCTTGTAGTCCGACGAGCTCATGAACATGGCGACGGCATCCGCTGAAACGACCGGCTCATTCTAAGAAGGCGGCCCAGCGCAGAATGGCGCGGACCCGACTCTCGATCACCGCAAAGAGGTTGCCATGACGCTGTGCCAGGCCGACCGTTCGACGTTGCTGATCATCGACCCGCAAGCGCGCCTGCTGCCGGCGATCCACGACGGCGACGCGTGGTCCGGCGCCTGGTCCAGCTCGCGACCGCAGCGCGCGAGCTGGGCATCCCGGTCATCGGCACCGAGGAGAACCCCGACGGGCTCGGCCCGAACGTCGTCGCAGTGCGCGCGCTCTGCGACCGGACCTTCGCCAAGTTCTTCTTCTCCGCGGTCTCGGAGCCCGGCTTCCTCGAACAGTTGCCGGCCGGTCGCGAGACGCTGGTCGTCGCCGGCTGCGAGGCCCATGTCTGCGTGATGCAGACGGTCGCGCGCCTGCTCGAGGCCGGCCGCCCGGTGCAAATGGGTCAGCGACGCCGTCGGCTCGCGACGACGCGTTCGATCGCGATGCCGCGACCGCCCGCGCCCGCGCCCTCGGCGCCGACATCGTGACGACCGAGATGGTCGTCTTCGAGTGGCTCGAGACCTGCAAGCACCCCGCCTTCCGATCGGTGCTGCAACTGATCCGCTGAGCGCTGCGGCGCGTCGCGCTGCCGGCGTTCAGATCGTGACGACGACCCGGCCGCGGACCCGGCCTTCCATCAGCCGTGGGCGTTCGCGACCGCATCGTCGAGCGGCACCTCGGTCGTCATCGCCTCGAGCGCGGCCGGGTCGAGGTCGCGCGCGAGCCGCTGCCACGCCTCGCGGCGCAGCGCGATCGGCGCCATCACGCTGTCGATGCCGGCCAGGGTGACGCCGCGCAGGATGAACGGCATCACCGTGCCCGGCAGGTCGCTGCCCTGCGCCAGGCCGCAGGCCGCGACCACGCCGCCGTAGCGCGTCTGCGCCAGCGCGTTGGCCAGCGTGTGGCTGCCGACCGCGTCGACGACGCGCGGCCCAGCGCTCCTTCTGCAGCGGCTTGCCGGCGCGCGGCGAGCTCGGCCCGGTCGATCACGTGCGCGAGCGCCGAGCTCGCGTCAGGTAGTCGCGCCTCGCTCGCCTTGCCGGTCGCGCAGGCCACGACGCGTGGCCGAGCTTCGCGAGCAGCGCCGATCGCGACGCTGCCGACGCCGCCGGTCGCGCCGGTGACCAGCACCTCGCCGTCGCCCGGCTTCAGCCCGTGCCGCTCGAGCGCCAGCACGCACAGCATCGCGGTGTAGCCGGCGGTGCCGATGCGCCATCGCCTGCCGGGTCGAGAAGCCGGACGGCAGCCGCGACCAGGCCGTCGCCGCGACAGCCGCGCCTGCTCGCGCCAGGCAGCCCCAGTGCGTCTCGCCGACGCCCCAGCCGTTGTGCGACGACCCGGTCGCCGGCCTTCCAGTCGGATGGCGGCTCTCGCAGCACCGTGCCGGCGCCGTCGATGCCGGCGACCATCGGCCAGCTGCGCACGACCGGGCCCGGTTGGTGATCGCCAGGCCGTCCTTGTAGTTGAGCGTCGAGTGCTCGACCCGGACCAGCACGTCGGCCTCGCGGCAGGCGGGCTTCGTCGATCGACTGCACGCCGGCGCGAAAGCCGGCGTCGTCCTTTTCGAGCAGCAGGGCATGGAACATCGGAGACTCCTCGGTGGATCGACGAGGATAGCCGGCGCTGCGGCCCGCGGTACTAGCGGTCGGCGATCTCGCATGCGAACGTGCGTCGCCGGGCATTCCGCGCCGCGACGCCCGGCACGAGGGGAAGCGGCACAATCGAGGGATGGCCGAAAGAGTGATCCCGCTGGCCGACCAGCGCTACGCCTCGGCGCGCCCCCGCGCGTGCCGCTGGAGCCGCACGCGCCGAACGGCAACCTGCTCGACACGCTCGGCCGGCCGCTGCGCGACCTGCGCATCTCGGTGACCGACCGCTGCAACTTCCGCTGCAGCTACTGCATGCCGAAGGAGGTGTTCGACAAGGACTACGCGTTCCTGCCGCACGCGTCGCTGCTGAGCTTCGAGGAGATCACGCGCGCTGGCGCGCATGTTCGCGGCGCACGGCGTGCGCAAGGTCCGGCTGACCGGCGGCGAGCCGCTGCTGCGCAAGAACCTCGAGGTGCTGGTCGGCATGCTGCGCGAGCTGCGCACGCCCGACGGCGAGCCGCTCGACCTGACGCTCACGACCAACGGCTCGGTGCTCGCGCGCAAGGCGCAGGCGCTGAAGGATGCCGGGCTGCGAGCGCGTGACGGTCAGCCTGGATGCGCTCGACGACGCGATCTTCCGGCGCATGAACGACGCCGATTTCCGGTCGCCGACGGTGCTCGACGGCATCGACGCGGCGCAGCGCGCCGGCCTCGGCGCCGATCAAGGTCAACATGGTCGTCAAGCGCGGCACCAACGACGACCAGATCCTGCCGATGGCGCGCCACTTCCAGGGCACGCGGCGTCGTGCTGCGCTTCATCGAGTACATGGACGTCGGCGCGACCAACGGCTGGCGCATGGACGAGGTGCTGCCGTCGGCCGAGGTGCGTGCGCGCGCATCGGCGCCGAGCTTCCCGCTCGAGCCGATCGACGCCAGCGCCGCCGGCGAGACCGCGCAGCGCTGGCGCTACGCCGACGGCGGCGGCGAGATCGGCGTGATCTCGAGCGTCACGCAGGCGTTCTGCCGCGACTGCAACCGCGCGCGCCTGTCGACCGAAGGCAAGCTCTTCCTGTGCCTGTTCGCCAGCCGCGGGCCACGACCTGCGCGCGCTGCTGCGCGGCGGCTGCAGCGACGCGCAGATCGCCGGCGGCGATCGGCCTGATCTGGAACGCGCGCGACGACCGCTACTCCGAGCTGCGCGGCGCGCCGAGCAGCGCCGGCGGCACGCCGCGCGCCGCGCGTCGAGATGCACTACATCGGCGGCTGATGCCCGTCACCCTGATCGCGCGCGACCAGATCACCGGCCTGATCCTCGCCGGCGGGCGCGGCAGCCGCATGGGCGGCGTCGACAAGGGACTGCAGAACCACCTGGGCATGCCGCTCGCGCTGCATGCGCTGCTGCGGCTGGCGCCGCAGGTCGGCGACGTCATGATCAATGCCAACCGCAACCTCGGCGCCTACGAATCGATGGGCGTGCCGGTGTGGCCCGACGCGCTGCCCGACTACGCCGGCCCGCTGGCCGGCTTCCTGACCGGCCTCGAACGCTGCGAGACGCCGTACCTCGTCACCGTGCCGTGCGACTCGCCGCGCTTCCCGCTCGACCTGGTCGCGCGCCTGGCCGAGGCGCTCGAAGCGCAGGACGCCGAGATCGCGATCGCGGCGACCCGAGGGCGACGGCGAGCCAGGTCCATCCGGTGTTCTGCCTGATGAAGACGTCGCTGCTGGAGAGCCTGGTGCGCTTCACCACGGCGGCGAGCGCAAGATCGACCGCTGGACCGCGCAGCACCGCTGCGTCGAGGTCGTTTCGACGACGCGCGGCGTTCGTCAACGCGAACACCGCGAGCGAGCTGCAGCAGCTGCAGGCCGATGGCTGACGTGACGATCCGCCGCATGCGACGCGCGACCTGCGCGCCTACAAGGCGCTGCGCGACAGATGCTGGCGCATCCCGAGGCCTTCACGTCGGACGCGTGACCGAGCGGCATCGCGCGCCGAGACTACTGCCGCGCCTCGGCCTGAACGTCCCGAGGCGGGCACGCAGCGGCGCTGAGCCCCGTGCGGGTGCGGCCGCAGCCGTCATCAAGCCTGCCTGTCCGACCCATGACCGACGGCCTATGCGCGCACGCTGCAATGGCAGATCGCCTCCTGCGTCGGCGGCTACGACCCGAACGCGCTGCCGGTCGCGCAGGCGCAGGAGTTCATCGCCGGCTGGTGCCGCCGGTCAGCGCCGTGGAGATGCTGCGATCCGCGCGGCGCTCGGCCGCGTGCTGGCGCGCGACGTCGTCTCGCGCGATCGACGTGCCGGCGCACGACAACTCGGCGATGGACGGCTACGCGCTGCGCGGCGCCGACCTGCGAGCCGACGCGCGACACCGTGCTCGAAGTCGGTCGGCACCGGCTTCGCCGGCAGGCAGTTCGACGGCCGCGGTCGCGCCGCGGCAGTGCGTCCGCATCATGACCGGCGCGGTCATGCCGGCCGGGCTCGACACCGTCGTGCCGCAGGAGTTCGTCGCGCGTCGAGGGCGGCCGTGTGACGGTCCCGGCCGGCGTGGTGCGCACGCGGCGACAACCGGCGCCTGGCCGGCGAAGACCTGGCGCGCGGCGAAGCGGCGCTGCGCGCCGGCCGCGTGCTGCGCCCGGCCGACATCGGCCTGCTGGCGTCGCTCGGCCAGGCCGAGGTGCCGGTGCTGCGCCGCCTGCGCGTGGCCTTCTTCTCGACCGGCGACGAACTGCGCTCGATCGGCGAGCCGCTCGACGCCGGCTGCGTCTACGACAGCAACCGCTACACGCTGTGGGCCATGCTGCAGCGCCTGGGCGTCGACCTGCTCGACCTCGGCGTCGTGCGCGACGAACCGGCCGCGCTCGAGGCTGCGTTCCGCGCAGGCCGCCGGCAGCGCCGATGCGGTGATCACGTCGGGCGGCGTCAGCGTCGGCGAGGCCGACCACACCAAGCAGGTGATGGCGAGCTCGGCGACGTGCTGTTCTGGCGCATCGCGATGCGGCCCGGGCCGGCCGATGGCGATCGGCCGCATCGGCAGCGATGGCGCGACAGGCGCGATCCTGTTCGGCCTGCCCGGCAATCCGGTCGCGGTGATGGTGACGTTCTACGCCTTCGTGCGCGACGCGCTGCTGGCGATGAGCGGCGCGACGCGCGAGCCGCTGCCGCTGCTGCGCGCGGCCAGCGCGCGCCGATCCGCAAGAAGCCGGGCCGCACCGAGTACCAGCGCGGCATCGTCAGCCGCGGCGCCGACGGCCGCTGGCAGGTCGCGCATCACCGGCTCGCAGGGCTCCGGCATCCTGCGCAGCATGAGCGAGGCCAACGGCCTGGTCGTGCTGCACCATGAGCAGGGCAACGTCGCCGCCGGCGAGCCGGTCGACGTGCTGCCGTTCGACGGCCTGATCTAGCCGATCTAGCGGATCGCCGCCGCGCCGCTGCCGCGCTTGGCCAGGCGCTGCCAGGTGTCGATCACCTGTCCGGGTTCAGCGAGATCGACGCGATGCCCTCCTCGGCCAGCCATGGCGAAGTCGGGTGGTCGCTGGGGCCCTGGCCGCAGATGCCGACGTACTTGCCCTGCCTCTGCAGGCCGCGATCGCGCGCGAGATCAGCGCCTTCACCGCCGGGTCGCGCTCGTCGAAGTCGCGCGGCCAGCAGCTCCAGGCCCGAGTCGCGGTCCAGGCCCAGCGTGAGCTGGGTCAGGTCGTTGGAGCCGATCGAGAAGCCGTCGAAGTACTCGAGGAACTCGCTCGGCCAGGATGGCGTTGCTCGGCACCTCGCACATCATGATGACGCTGCAGGCCGTCGTGCCCCGGCCGCGCTTCAGGCCGTGCTCGGCCAGCAGCTCGGTCGACCGCGCTCGGCCTGGCCGAGCGTGCGCACGAAGGGCACCATGACCTGCACGTTGGTCAGGCCCATGTCGCTGCGCACCCGCCGCAGCGCCTCGCACTCCATCGCGAAGGCTTCGCGCGAACTCGCTCGCTGACGTAGCGCGCGGCGCCGCGGAAGCCGAGCATCGGGTTTTCTTCCTCGGGCTCGTAGCGCGAGCCGCCGATCAGCTTGCGGTACTCGTTGCGACTTGAAGTCCGACAGCCGCACGATCACCGGCTTGGGCCAGAACGCCGCGGCGATGGTCGCGACGCCCTCGGCCACCTTGTCGACGTAGAAGGCGCGCGGCGACGCGTGGCCGCGCGCCACCGACTCGACCGCCTTCTTCAGGTCGGCGTCGACGTTCGGGTAGTCGAGGATCGCCTTCGGATGCACGCCGATGTTGTTGTTGATGATGAATTCGAGCCGCGCCAGGCCGACGCCTGCGTTCGGCAGCTGCGCGAAGTCGAAGGCCAGCTGCGGGTTGCCGACGTTCATCATGATCTTGATCGGGATCAGTCCGGCATCTCGCCGCGCTGCACTTCGCTGACCTCGGTCTCGAGCAGGCCGTCGTAGATGAAGCCGGTGTCGCCCTCGGCGCAGCTCACCGTGACCAGCGTGCCGTCCTTCAGCCGCTCGGTCGCGTCGCCGCAGCCCACCACCGCCGGGATGCCCAGTTCGCGCGCGATGATGGCCGCGTGGCAGGTGCGGCCGCCGCGGTTGGTGACGATGGCGCTGGCGCGCTTCATCACCGGCTCCCAGTTCGGGTCGGTCATGTCGGTGACGAGCACGTCGCCGGCCTGCACCTTGTCCATCTCGGCGATGCTGTGCACCAGCCGCACCGGGCCGGTGCCGATCTTCTGGCCGATGGCGCGGCCTTCGGCCAGCACGTTGCCGCTTGCCCTTGAGCTTGTAGCGCATGCTCGGCCTTGCCCTGCTGCTGGCTCTTCACCGTCTCGGGCCGCGCCTGCAGGATGTAGATCTGGCCGTCGGTGCCGTCCTTGCCCCACTCGATGTCCATCGGCCGGCCGTAGTGCTTCTCGATCACCAGCGCGTAGCGCGCGAGCTCGCTCGACTTCGGCGTCGGTCAGCGAGTAGCGGTTGCGCTGCTCCAGCGGCACGTCGATGGTCTTCACCAGCTTGCCGCTCGCGCCTTCTCCTGCGGCGCTGGCGAACACCATCTGGATCAGCTTGGAGCCCAGGTTGCGGCGGATCACCGCGCGCTTGCCGGCGTCGCAGCATCGGCTTGTGCACGTAGAACTCGTCGGGGTTCACGGCGCCCTGCACCACCGTCTCGCCCAGGCCGTAGCTGGAGGTGATGAAGACCACGTCGTCGAAGCCCGATTCGGTGTCGATGGTGAACATCACGCCGGCGGCGCCGAGGTCGCGTGCGCACCATGCGCTGCACGCCGGCCGACAGCGCCACGTCGGCATGCGCGAAGCCCTTGTGCACGCGGTAGCTGATGGCGCGGTCGTTGTAGAGGGAGGCGAACACCTCCTTCATCTTGTGCAGCACGTCCTCGATGCCGACGACGTTGAGGAAGGTTTCCTGCTGGCCGGCGAACGAGGCGTCGGGCAGGTCTTCGGCCGTGGCCGAGGAGCGCACGGCGAAGCTGGCCTGCGGCGTTGCCGGCGCACAGCTTCGCGAACTGCGTCGCGGATCGCCTGCTTCGAGGTCGGCCGGGAACGGCTGTGCCTCGATCCAGCCGCGGATCTCGCGCGCCGGCGGCGGCCAGCGCGCGCACGTCTTCGGTGTCGAGCGTCGGCGAGCCGCTCGCTGATGCGCTGCGGCCAGGCCGTCGTGCGCGAGGAACTGGCGGAAGGCGTGCGCCGTGGTGGCGAAGCCGCGTGGGCACGCGCACGCCCTGGCGGCAGCTGGCGAGATCATTTCGCCGAGGCTGGCGTTCTTGCCGCCGACCGCCTCGACGTCGGTCATTCTCAGGTTTTCAAACGGTACGACCAGGGCGGTCGCGCTGAAAAGTGCAGACATGGGAAAGCTCCAGAAGTTGAAAAACCGGGTCTGCGCTCCGGCGGAGCGGCGCGGCATGACGAGGCGGTGCGGCTTTGGTGCTTGTTCGAATGGGCCGGGGCGTGGCATGCGCGGGGAATCGGATAATTGCCGGCGATTGTAGGCGTCGGCCGACCTGTGCATCGGGGCTTGCAGCGACCTGAAAGCATTACATCCCATGCACACCCGCACCGTTTTCTTCATCTCCGACGGCACCGGCATCACCGCCGAAACCTTCGGCAACGCCATCCTGGCGCAGTTCGAATTCAAGCCGCGCCACGTGCGCCTGCCTTTCATCGACACGCGTCGACAAGGCGCACCAGGTGGTGCGGCAGGTCAACCACACGGCCGAGATCGAGGGCCGCAAGCCCGATCGTCTTCACCACGCTGGTCAACGTGGAAATCCTGCGAGGTCATCGAGGACGGCTGCAAGGGCATGCTGCTGGACATGTTCGGCACCTTCGTGCGGCCGCTGGAGATCGAGCTGGGCATCAAGTCCAACCACCGCGTCGGCCGCTTCTCGCGACGTCAGCAAGAGCAAGGAATACCACGACCGCATCGAGGCGATCAACTTCAGCCTGGCCCACGACGACGGCCAGTCCAACCGCGACCTGGAGCAGGCCGACGTGATCCTGGTCGGCGTCAGCCGCAGCGGCAAGACGCCGACCTCGCTGTACCTGGCGATGCAATACGGCCTGAAGGCGGCCAACTACCCGCTGATCCCCGAGGACTTCGAGCGCCAGCCAGCTGCCCGCCGGCGCTGGTGCCGCACCGCAAGAAGATCTTCGGCCTGACGATCCAGCCCGAGCGGCTGGCCGAGATCCGCAACGAGCGGCGGCCCAACTCGCGCTACGCGGCGCTGGAGAACTGCCGCATGGAGGTGGCGCGAGGCCGAGGCCATGATGCGCCGCGCCGGCATCCGATGGCTGTCGACGACCACCAAGTCGATCGAGGAGATCGCCACCACGATCCTGCAGGAAATCCGGCCCGAGCGGCTGATGTACTGAAGTCCGGACCGCGCGTTGCCTAAGCTTTCGGGAAGCGACTGGTGACGTCGTCAGGAGGTCCCATGCGATTCATCCGAACAACTCTCGCGCTCCTCGCGCGCTGCCGGCGCGCCGCGCTCGTCAGTCGCATGCGCGGCCCGGCACCGTCGAGGTCTCGTTCGTCGAGCCGGCGCGCTACAGCGACGCCGGCCGCGACCCGGTCGAGTCGCGCCGCAACGAGGACACGCTGGCGCGCTATCTCGAAGGACTCGGCGAGCGCTATCTCGACTGCCGGTCAGGTCCTGAAGATCGACGTGCTCGATCTCGACCTCGCCGGCACCGTCCGGCCGGCGCGGCGCGGCGCCGGTGACATCCGCATCGTGCGCGGCGGCGCCGATGCGCCGCACATCCGGGTGCGCTACGCGCTGACCGCCGGCGGTCCCAAGTCGTCAAGAGCGCCGAGGAAGCGGTCACCGACCTGAACTACCTCGGCCACACGACCGGCCACGACGACCGGCGACCCGCTTGCGGCTCGAAAAGCGGATGCTCGACGACTGGTTCAAGGCGCGCTTCGTCGCCGCGAAGGCGCTCGCCGGCTGATCGAGGTATCCGTCGGCGACGACTCCGCCGGCGCGCGTCAGCGGACCGAGGCCAGCGCCGCGCGCGGCGCTCGCCGCCGACCTCGCATTGCTTGACGATCCCGAACAGCGGGATCGGCGCCGAAGAACTCGTTGGTGCATTCGCCGCTGCCGCTCAGGCTCTTCGTGATCCAGCGCGGAGCCCGCTGCCGTAGCGAACGGTCTGCGTGCCGATCACGCGAACGACTGGCCTTCGACCGCGATCGGCGTCCACCCGGACGGCGGCGGCGGCGTCGACGCGCCGGCGACGTCGCAGTGCTTGACGATGCCGACGATGCGGATCGCTGCCGAAGAACGCGTTCGAGCAGCTCCGCCGTGGTCGACGACGGTGCGAGCGTGATCCATGCCGAGCCGCTGCCGTAGCGGACGTCTGCGTGCCGCTGACGCTCGAAGGTCTGGCCCTCGCTGGCGATCTGCGTCCAGCCGGCACGGGGGCGGCACCGCCGCTGCCGATGACCTCGCACTGCTTGACGATGCCGACGATCGGGTCGGTGCCGAAGCAACGCGTTGGTGCACTCGCCGCCGCCGGTGACGGTCCTCGGTGATCCAGTACGGCGCCGCTGCCGTAGCGCACCGTCTGCGTGCCGTTGACGGCGAACGCCTGGCCCTCGTCGGCGATCTTGGTCCAGCCCTCGGACGCGGTCGGTGGCGAGCGCGGCGCCGGCGCCGGCACTGGCGCGACGGCGTTGACGCTCGCCGCCGCATCGACGATGCCGGCGCCGCAGAGCGCCGTGTTGCAGTCGGCGCCGGTGCCGGTCGGGAACGGCCGCGCGTCTGCTGCAGGCGTTGCGCGACCTGCGCCGGCCTCAGGCGTCGGGTTCGACCGACAGCATCAGCGAGACGACGCCGCTGACGTGCGGCGTCGCCATGCTGGTGCCCTGGAACCAGGCGTAGGCGTCGGCGCGCGGGCGTCGTCGGGCCGGTGTTGAGGGTCGACAGCACGCCGTCGCTGCCACCGCCGCCGGGCGCCGAGACCGTGACGCGCGCCCGTAGTTGCTGTAGCCGGCGCGGCCGCCGCTGCGCGTCGTCGCGCGCGACCGCGATGACGCCGTTGCAGCTTGGCCGGCTGCGTGTTCGCCGGCGTCGGCGTTGCTGTTGCCGGCGGCCACGACGACGACCGTGCCGCGCGCGATCACGTCGTTGACCGCGCTTTGCAGCGCCGCCGAGCAGGCGCCCTCGCCGCCCAGGCTGAGGTTCGCGACCCGCGCCGGGAACGGATTGGCCGGAACGCCCGGCACGCGCGATGCCGGCGGCCCAGCGGATGCCGTCGATGATGTCGGACGTGTAGCCGCCGCAGCGGCCCAGCACGCGGACCGGCAGGATCCGCGCGTTCCAGTCGACGCCGCTGACGCCGCTGCCGTTGTTGCTGGCCGCGCCGATGGTGCCGGCCACGTGCGTGCCGTGCCACGAGCTGGCGTCGCCGTTGCAGCCGTAGTCGCCCGGGTCGGCTGCGTTGCCGTCGCGGCCGTCGCCGTCGTTCGAACGTCGGTGTCGCCGATGAAGTCGAAGCCGCCGACAGGCGCGCCGCCAGATCGGCATGGGCGACGACGCCGGTGTCGATCACCGCGACCGTGATGCCGCTCGAGCCCGGTCGTCGATGTCCCAGGCGGCCGGCAGGTTGATGCCGCCGGCGGCCTCGTAGTAGTGCCACTGCTGCGCGTACATCGGGTCGTTCGGGAACCGCCATCGGACGCAGCACCAGGTCGGGCTCGATCGAGCAGCAGGTCCGGATCGCTCCGCAGCAGACCCGCCGTCTCGCGCGCCTCGGCGCGCATCATCCGCCGGCGCGAGCCGGACGACGTGCGCGCCGCCCGACATCGCGACGCACGTGCTCGAGGCGCTCGCCGAAGCGGCCGCCGATGCGCCGCCAGCGCGGCCGCGGGATCGGCGGACGGGTCGCGCAGCCGGACGATGAAGCGGTCGGTCTGCTCCGGATCGACCGGCGCCTTCGCGACGAGCGGACGGGCGCGACTTCAGAACCGGCTCGGCTCGGCGTCGGGAACGGCGCCGGCGAACGCGGCGGCGAGAGCGAGGACGAGGAATCGGTGCATGGATAAATCTCCATGAGAGCGGGGCGACCGATGCGTCGCCGGCGAACCGCCCTTCCACGCGACGCATTCCGGTGTGAAATTCTCCTGCGATGGTCGAGGCCGCGTCCGCAAGCATCCGTAACGGTTCTCCGGTCGTTGCGCTGCGTAGACGCCTATCGCACCCCCGCTCCGCGCTGGCGGCTCGCGTTACTCGGCGGGGCGCCGGCGCGCCGATTCGTACAGGCAGATCGCCGCCGCGACCGCGACGTTGAGCGACTCCTCGCCGCCCGGCTGCGGGATGCGCAGCGTGGCCGCGCAGCGCCGAGCAGCGTCGTCGGCGAGGCCCTGCCCTTCGTGGCCGAGCACCCACGCGCACGGCCACGGCAAGGTGGCCGCGTGCAGCGCGCGTGCCGGCATGCGAACTGGTCGCCAGCAGCGGCACGCGCAGCGCGTCGAGCGCTCGAGCGCCGACGCCGCTCGACCAGGTCGCAGCGCGAAGTGCGCGCCCATCGCCGGCGCGCAGCACCTTCGGCGACCACAGCGCCGCGGTGCCCTCGAGCGCGATCACCTGCGCGAAGCCGAACGCCGCCGCGCTGCGCAGGATCGCTGCCGACGTTGCCGGCGTCCTGCAGCCGGTCGAGCACGACGCTCGGCGCATCGCGGCTCGCACGCTGCCCGGACCCGGCCAGGCGACGACGAAGCCGATCGGCGCCGGCGATGTCGAGCGTGCTGAGGTCGGCGCATCAGCGCGTCGGCACGATCGCGACGCTGTCGGCGCGCAGTCGCCAGCTCGCGCAGCGCCGGCGCTTCCCAGGCCGACTCGCTGACCACCGCCTGCGCGCCGGCGCCGCCGCGCCGTCGACGAACGCGCGGCACAGGTGCTCGCCCTCGAGCCAGATCTCGGCCGTGCTTGCGGTAGGCGTCGGGCTGCCGGGTCAGCTGGCGCAGCCTGCGCGAGCAGCGGGTTGTCGCGCGAGCTGATCGCGTGGATCTTCGGCACGCGTCCTCAGAGCACGTCGCGCACCGGCGCGAAGCTGCGCCGGTGGTGCCGGCAGGCGCCGTGCGCGCGCAGCGCGCCAGGTGCTCCGGCGTCGAATAGCCCTTGTGCCGGCGAAGCCGTACTGCGGATGCTCGTCGTGCAGGTCGCTGGCAGAGCCGGTCGCGGTGCACCTTGGCGAGGATCGACGCGGCCGAGATCGCGCGCACCGTCGCGTCGCCGCCGACGATCGCTCGGCATGCCATCGGCACCGTCGGCAGCTGGTTGCCGTCGACGAGCACGACCTGCCGGCATGCAGGCGCAGGCCCGTCGACCGCGCGGCGCATCGCCAGCAGCGTCGCCTGCAGGATGTTGATGCGGTCGATCTCCTCGACGCTCGCCTCGCCGACGCTGACAGCACAGCGCCTTGGCGCGGATCTCGTCGTACAGGCGCTCGCGCGTCGGCGCGGTCAGCAGCTTCGAGTCGTTGAGGCCGCGGATCGGCGCGCCGTTCGTCGAGGATCACCGCGGCGGCGACCACCGGTCCGGCCAGCGGGCCGCGCCCGGCCTCGTCGACGCCGGCCATCAGGCCCGGACGTCGACCAGCAGGCTGAGCTGGCTCAGCGCGCAAGAACTTTTTCGATGGCATCGGTGGCCGGCTTGCGCGGTGTCGCAGCGCAGCGTGTCGATGCAGCGCGCGAAGCGCGCCGCCAGGGCCGCGCAGGCCGCCGGATCGTCGAGCCAGGCGCAGCGCGGCGTCGGCGATGCGTTCGCGGCGTGGCATCGCCCTGCAGCAGCTCGGGCACCGCGAAGTCGCGCAGCAGGATGTTCGGCAGCGCCGACCCACGGCTGGTACGCTCATGCGCTTGCATGATCTGCCAGCTCAGCGCAGTGCATCGCGTAGACGATGACCATCGGCCGCTTGAACAGCGCCGCCTCGAGCGTCGCGGTGCCGCTGGCGATCAGCGTCACGTCGCAGGCCGCCAGCGCCTCGTGCGAGCGGCCGTCGAGCAGCTCGATGCGGCACGTCGGCGCGTGCTGCGCGGCGCATCGGCTCGATCAGCGCGCGCAGGCCCGGCGCCACCGGCAGCACGAAGCGCAGGCCCGGCCGCTGCCGGTGCAGCAGCGCGGCCGCGGCGAGCAGGCGCGGCGCGATGTACTGGATCTCGGAGCGGCGGCTGCCCGGCAGCAGCGCGACGACGGTCGCGCTCGGCGCCAGCCCGAGCGCGCGCGCGGCTCGCCGCGCGCGGCACGTCGAGCGGGATCGCGTCGGCCAGCGGATGGCCGACGTAGGTCGGCGGCGATGCCCTGCTTCGCATAGATCGCCGGCTCGAACGGAAACAGGCACAGCACGAGGTCGGTCGCGCGCGCGGATCTTCTCGATCGCGCTTGCCGCGCCAGGCCCAGATCGACGGGCTGACGAAGTGGATGGTCTTGATGCCGGCCGCCTTCAGCCGCGCCTCGAGGCCGAGGTTGAAGTCGGGCGCGTCGACGCCGATGAAGGCGTCGGGCCGGCTCGCGCAGCAGGCGCTCGGCGAGCTGCGTCGCGGATGCCGGCGATCTCGCGGTAGTGGCGCAGCACCTCGACATAGCCGCGCACCGCGAGCTTGTCGTGCGGCCACCAGGCCTCGAAGCCCTGCGCGGCCATCTGCGGGCCGCCGATGCCGGCGGCCTGCAGCGCCGGCCAGCGCGCGCGCAGGCCGCCGAGCAGCAGGCCGGCCAGCAGGTCGCCCGAGGCTTCGCCCGCCACCATCGCGAACCGAGGCGCCTGCGGCTGTCATCGGCGCGCTCAGCGCGCGATGCCGCGGGTCGACGCCGCCGAGGAAGTCGCGTCATCAGCGCGACGTCGGCCGGCGGCCTCGGGCGTCGCCGCGGCGAGCGCCGCGATCGCCGCGCGCGCCTGCCTCCAGCGTGAGGCCCGCGCGGTACAGCAGGCGGTGCATCTGCTTGACCGCGGCGATGCGCTCGGCCGCGAAGCCGCGCCGGCGCAGGCCTTCGACGTTGAAGCCGCGCACGGCGAGCGGGTTGCCGTCGACCATCATGAACGGCGGCACGTCCTGCGAGACGCGCGCTCGCGAAGCCGGTCATGGCGTGCGCGCCGATCTTGCACGAACTGGTGCACGCCGGTCAGGCCGCCGAGGATCGACCCAGTCGCCGACGTGCACGTGGCCGGCCGAGCGTCGCGTTGTTGGCGAGGATGGTCTGGTCGCCGACCTGGCAGTCGTGCGCGATGTGCACGTAGGCCATGATCCAGTTGTCGTCGCCGATGCGCGTGACGCCGGCGTCCTGCGCGGTGCCGAGGTTGAAGGTGCAGAACTCGCGGATCGTGTTGCGGTCGCCGATCTCGAGCGCGGTCGGCTCGCCGGCGTACTTCTTGTCCTGCGGCGCTGCGCCGAGCGAGCAGAACTGGAAGATGCGGTTGTCGCGGCCGATCGTCGTGCGGCCCTCGATCACGCAGTGCGGGCCGATCGTGCGTGCCGTCGCCGATCGCGCACGCTGCGCGCCGATCGACCGCGTAGGCGCCGACCGTCGACCGAGTCGGCCAGCTCGCGCGCCGGGCTCGACGATCGCGGTCGGGTGGATCGTCGCCATCGCCGATCGTGCGCGTTCAGGCGACCTTGCGCATCGTGCACATCAGCTCGGCCTCGGCCGCGAGCTCGTCGCCGACCGGCGCGCGCGTCTTGAACTTGAAGATGCCGGCCTTGACGCGGTCGAGCGTGACGTCGAGCATCAGCTGGTCGCCCGGCTCGACCGGCCGCTTGAAGCGCGCGCCGTCGATGCCGGCGAAGTAGAACACGGTCTTGTCGTCGGGCTCGACGTCGATGCGAGTCGAACGACAGCAGCGCCGCCGCCTGCGCCAGCGCCTCGAGCATCAGCACGCCCGGCATCACCGGCCGGTGCGGGAAGTGGCCGACGAAGAACGGCTCGTTGATCGTGACGTTCTTCAGCGCCTTGATGCGCTTGCCGCGTCTCGAGCTCGAGCACGCGGTCGACCAGCAGGAACGGATAGCGGTGCGGCAGCCGCTTGAGGATCTCGTGGATGTCCATCGTCATGGCTGGACGATCCGTGGCGTTCTTCTCGAGCGCGCGCAGCCGGTCGCGCAGCGCGTGCAGCTGGCGCAGCGTGGCGGCGTTCTTCTCCCAGGCCGCATTGTCGTCGATGGGAAACACGCCGCTGTACTGGCCCGGCTTGCGGATCGAGCGCATCACGACGGTCGCCGCCGAGATGTGCACGTGGTCGGCGAGCGTCGAGGTGGCCGAGCGATCATCGCCGCCGCCGCCGATCGTGCAGTGCGCGCCGATGCGCGCGCTGCCGGCGATGCCGACGCAGCCGGCCATCGCGGTGTGCGCGCCGATGCGCACGTTGTGGCCGATCTGGATCAGGTTGTCGAGCTTGACGCCGTCGCTCGATCACGGTGTCGTCGAGCGCGCCGCGGTCGATGCAGGTGTTGGCGCCGATCTCGACGTCGTCGCCGATGCGCACGCGCGCCGAGCTGCTCGATCTTCTCCCAGCGGCCTTCGATCGGCGCGAAGCCGAAGCCGTCGGCGCCGATGACCGACGCCGCTGTGCACGATGCAGCGCGCGCCGATGCGGCAGCCGTCGCCGAGCGTCACGCGCGCGCGCGAGCCGCGTGCCGGCGCCGACGCGCGCGCCGCGCGCCGACGACGCAGTGCGCGCCGATCACGGCGCCGTCGCCGATGCGGCGCCGGCCTCGATCACGGCCAGCGCGCCGATCGACGCATCGGCGCGATCCGCGCGCCCGGCGTCGACGACCGCGCTCGGGTGGACGCCGGCGCGGCGGCGGCCGCGTGCGCGCCGCCCACCACTGCGTCAGGCGCGCGAAGTAGAGATAGGGGTCGGCGCGTGACGATCGCCGCGCCGCGCGCGGCGGCCGCCTCGCGCATCGCCGGCGCGACGATCACGCAGCCGGCCTGCGTCGTGCGCGAGCTGCGGCCGGTAGCGCGGGTTGGCGAGGAAGGCGATCGTCGACGGGCGTCGCGCCGTCGAGCGGCGCCGATGCGGTCGATCGCGCAGCGCCGGCGTCGCCGATCAGTTCGCCGCCCAGTGCGTCGGCGATCTCGCGCAGCAGCGACGGCATCGGTCACGGCCGACTCACTTGCCGCCCTGCGGCGTTCAGCGCCTTGATCACCTTGTCGGTGATGTCGACGCGCGGGCCGGCGAAGACCGCCTCCTGCAGGATCAGGTCGTACTTCTCGGCTGTCGAAGATCTGCTTGATGACCTTGTTGGCGCGCTCGACGACCGCGGCCAGCTCCTCGTTCTTGCGCTGGTTCAGGTCTTCCTGGAACTCGCGGCGCTTGCGCTGGAACTCGCGGTCCTGCTCGACCAGGTCGCGCTGGCGGCGGCTGCGCTCGGCCTCGGCCAGGGTCGGCGCGTCCTTGTCGAGCTTGTCGGCCGCGGCCTTCAGGCGGTTGGCCGACGTCGGTCAGCTCCTTCTCGCGCTTGCCGAACTCGGCCTCGAGCTTGGCCTGCGCGGCCTTCGCCGGGGCCGCGTCGCGCAGCACGCGCTCGCTGTTGACGTAGCCGATCTTCAGTTCCTGCGCCTGCGACGCCGCCGGCGGCCAGCGCCAGCAGCGGCGGCCGCGACCAGCGGCTTGCACTGCGGATGCTTTTCATCAGAACGCGGTCCCGATCTGGAATTGAAGCCGCTGGATTCTATCTTCGGGCTGCTTGCGGATCGGCGTGCCGTAGCTCAGCTTCAGCGGGCCCGACCGGCGAGATCCAGCTCAGGCCGACGCCGGCCGATGCGCGCAGGCTGTCGGCGGTGACCTTCTCGTCCTCGCCCCAGACGTTGCCGGCGTCGACGTAGCCGAACAGGCGCAGCGTCCGGTCGTTGCCGGTGCCCGGCACCGGCAGGTACAGCTCGCTGTTGAGGTTGAAGCGCCGGTTGCCGCCGATGTAGGCGCCGGTCACGTCGACCGGGCCGAGCGAGCCCTGGTCGAAGCCGCGCACCGTGCCGAGGCCGCCGCCGTAGAAGTTCTTGAAGATCGGGTAGCGGCCGGCCGCCCAGGCCCTTGCCCCAGCCGATCTCGGCGTTGAGGCCGAGCGTGAAGCGCTTGGTCGAGCGGGATGTACTGCTGGTACCTGCAGCGTTGGCGCGCAGGTAGCGCGCGTCGCCGAGCACGCCCCAGTCGAGGTTGACGCGCTGGTAGCGGCCGGCGGTCGGCACCAGCGCGCTGTCGCGCCGGTCGCGCGTCCAGCCGAGCGTCAGCGGCACGCGTGCTGCTGGTCGCGCCGAACTGCTCGCGGTAGAGGAAGTAGTTGTTCGGCAGCGCCGTGTCGCCCTTGATCTCGGTGCGCTCGAAGCCGATGCCGAAGAAGACCGTGTCGTACTCGCTGAACGGCACGCCGAAGCGGATCGCGACGCCCGGCGTGACCAGCTGGTACTCCTCGCCCTGGCTGTTGAGCGGGCTGCGTCGGTGCGGTAGTAGATGTCGAAGGCGCGCGAGATGCCGTCGATCGTGAAGTACGGGTCGACCGTGCTGACGCACCAGCGTGCGGTTCGAACTTGCTGGTGTTGACCTCGATGCCGAGGTAGTTGCCCGAGCCGAACACGTTCTCCTGCTTGATCGACGCCGTCAGCGACAGCTTGTCGGCCGACGAGAAGCCGGCGCCGAGCAGCAGGTTGCCGGTCGGCTTCTCCTTGATCGTGATCGTCAGGTCGACCTGGTCGGGCGTGCCCGGCACCTCGTTGGTGTCGACGTTGACTTCGCTGAAGTAGCCGAGGCGGTCGACGCGGTCGCGCGACAGCTTGATCTTGCGCGCCGTCGTACCAGCGACGACTCGAACTGGCGGAACTCGCGCCGCACGACCTCGTCGCGCGTGCGCGTGTTGCCGGCGACGTTGATGCGGCGCACGTAGACGCGGCGCTGCGGGTCGGCGACCAGCGCGAGCGCGACCTGGCCGTTGGCGCGGTCGATCTCGGGGCGCGCCTCGACCTTGCGCGAACGCGTAGCCGAAGGTGCCGAACCGCTCGACGAAGCGCCTGCGTCGTCTCGGCGACCGCCTCGGCGCGGTACGGCTCGCCCGGGCTGGATCGTGCACCAGCGTCTTGAAGTCGTCTTCCTTGCCGAGGTACTCGCCCTCGAGCTGCACGCCGGTCACGGTGTAGGGCTGGCCTTCGTTGACGTTGATCGTGATCGTGATGTCCTGC
Source organism: uncultured Chloroflexia bacterium (assembly GCA_963765765.1). GTDB lineage: Bacteria > Chloroflexota > UBA6077 > UBA6077 > JACCZL01 > CAVXYC01. Next base: position 813,277 of record CAVXYC010000015.1, read on the forward strand.
TTGTCGGGCGAGATCGCGACCTGCGTCGACTCGACGTCGAACTCGAGGTAGCCGCGGTTCAGGTAGTAGGCGCGCAGCGTCTCGAGGTCGGCGTTGAGCTTGGCGCGCGAGTAGCGGTCGGCCTTGGTGTACCAGTTGAGCCAGCCGCCGTCGTTGAGGTCGAACAGGCCCTTCAGCGTGCCTTCGGAGAAGGCCTTGTTGCCGACGATGCGGATCTCGCGGATCTGCGCGGCCGCGCCTTCGGTGACGGTGAAGGTGACGTTGACGCGGTTGCGCTCGATGCGGCGTGACGGTGGTCACGACCTCGGCGCCGTAGAGGCTGCGCGTCAGGTACTGGCGCTTGAGCTCCTGCTCGGCGCGGTCGGCCAGCGCCTGGTCGAACGGCAGGCCTTCGCCGATGCCGAAGTCCTTGCAGCGACTTGATCAGCGTGTCCTTGTCGAACTCCTTCAGGCCGACGAAGTCGATGCTGGCGATGACCGAGCGCTCCTCGACGATGACGACGACGACGCCGTCCTCGATCTCGATGCGCACGTCCTTGAACAGGCCGGTGGCGAACAGCGCGCGCAGCGCGGCGGCGCCCTTCTCGTCGGTGTAGGTGTCGCCGATGCGGAACGGCAGCGAGGCGAACACGGTGCCGGCGTCGGTGCGCTGCAGGCCTTCGACGCGGATGTCCTTCAGCACGAACGGCTCGACCGCCCAGGCGGAGCCGGCGTGCAGGGCGGCGGCGAGGGCGAGGCAGACGAGACGGACGGGCGGAACGAGGCGCGAGCGGCGAGGAGGAGTCGCATGCGGAGTCGGTCAGTGCAGGCCCAGCAGGCGGGCCACGTCGTTGTAGAGGGCCAGGGACATCATCATGAGCATGATGGCGACCCCGCCGCGCTGCAGCCGGTCGAGCCACAACTCGGAGACCGGCCGCCCGGTCACACCCTCGAAAAGATAATACATCAGGTGTCCGCCATCGAGCATCGGCAGCGGCAGCAGGTTCAGCACCCCCAGGCTGACGCTGACGACGCGCCAGGAAGCCGAGGTAGTAGGCGAGGCCGAGGCGCGACCGACTGGCCCGCGTAGTCGGCGATCGTCAGCGGCCCGCTGAGGTTCTTCAGCGAGGCCTCGCCGATCAGCATCTTGCCGAGCATCTTCAGCGTCAGCGCCGACATCTCCCAGGTCTGCGACGCGCCTTGCGCGAGGCCGTCGAGCGACGCCGTAGCGCACCGTCACCATCTCGGGCGGCTGGCCCGGGTAGAGCCTCGATGCGGCCGACGCGCTGCTCGTTCGTCGGCGACGACCGTCGGCGTGACCGCGAGCTCGAGCGCGCTGGCCGCCGCGCTCGACGCGCCAGCGCATCGGCGCGGCGCCGCCGCTGCGGCCGCTCGCGCGGATCAGCTCGCGCACGTCGCTGCGCATCGGCGATCGGCACGCCGTCGATGCTGAGCACGCGGTCGCCGGCGCGCAGGCCGGCCTTGTCGGCCGGGCCGCCGGCGCGCGACCTCGCCGAGCACCGGCTCGCTGAACGGCTGCGCCGATGCCGATGCGCTGCATCAGCTTGCGCATCGACCTCGCGCGCGTCGAGCGTGTCGAGCGGCAGCGCGACCGCGGCGCTGGCCGCGGCCGTCGCGGTCGGTCACCAGCAGCTGCAGCGGCTCGCCGTGCAGCACCGCCTGCGTGACCTCCCAGCGCAGGTCGGTCATCGAGCGCACGTCCTGCCACTGCGACGCCGTCGCGTCGACGTAGGCGCGCACCCAGTCGCCGGCGCGCAGGCCGGCGCGCTCGGCCAGGCTGCCGGCGGCCGGCGGGCCGAGCACGCGCCTTCGGCTCGTCGATGCCGATCCAGTGCGCCGCCGCATACAGCAGCACCGCGAGCAGCAGGTTGGCGGCCGGCCCGGCCGCGACGATCGCCGCGCGCTGCCGCAGCGGCTTGCGGTTGAAGGCGCGCGATGCTCGCTGGTCGGCGCGACCGGCGCCCTCGCGCTCGTCGAGCATGCGCACGTAGCCGCCGAGCGGCAGCGCGCAGACGCACGAACTCGGTCGCGTCCGGCGTGGCCTGGCGGCGCCACAGCACGCGGCCGAAGCCGACCGAGAAGCGCAGCACCTTGACGCCGCAGGCGACCGCGACGCGGTAGTGGCCGTACTCGTGGATGACGATCAGCACGCCGAGCGTGAGCAGGAAGGCGAGGACGGTGGTGATCATGCGGCGAGGCCGTTCGACGAGCTGCGCGGCCTGCGCGGCGCGCGCCGCGCGTCGAGCTCGAGCAGGCCGTCGAGCGACGCGGTCGCGCCGGATCGCGGCAGCGACGGCCTCGACGGTGCCGGCGTTGACGCTGTGAATCTGGTCGAAGCGGATGGTTCCGGCGAGGAAGGCGGCGACCGCCTCCTCGTTGGCCGCGTTCAGCACCGCGGTGCTGCCGTGCGGCGCCGCGCAGCGCGTCCCACGCCAGGCGCAGGCCCGGGAAGCGCGCGAGGTCGGGCGCCTCGAAGGTCAGCGCGCCGAGCGTCGTCGAAGTCGAGCGCGCCGGCGCCCGACTCGATGCGCTCGGGGAACGACAGGCCGTAGGCGATCGGCACCCGCATGTCGGGCGTGCCGAGCTGCGCCAGCACCGAGTCGTCGCGGCACACGACCATCGAATGGACGATGCTCTGCGGATGGATCACGACCCGGATCTGCTCGGGCGCGAGGTCGAACAGCCAGCGCGCCTCGATCACCTCGAGCGCCTTGTTCATCATCGTCGCCGAGTCGACCGAGATCTTGCGGCCCATGACCCAGTTCGGATGCGCGCAGGCCTCGTCGGGCGTGACGTGGCGCAGCGTCGCCGGGTCGCGGCTGCGGAACGGCCCGCCGGACGCGGTCAGCACGATGTGGTCGATGCGCTCGCGGCCAGGCGCGCGCGGTCTTCGGGCAGGCACTGGAAGATCGCCGAGTGCTCGCTGTCGATCGGCAGCAGCGTCGCGCCGCCGTCGCGCACCGCCTCGCATGAACAGCGCGCCGCCGACGACCAGCGCCTCCTTGTTGGCGAGCAGCAGGCGCTTGCCGGCGCGCGCGGCGGCCAGGCACGGCGCGAGGCCGGCGGCGCCGACGATCGCGGCCATCACCGCGTCGACATCGGGATGCGCGGCGAGCTCGCACAGCGCCTGCGGCGCCGGCCAGCGACCTCGGTGCCGATGCCCTGCGTCGCGCAGCCGCTCGCGCAGCGCGCGCGCCGCGCCGCGTCGGTCGGCACCGCGGCATAGCGCGGCCGCCAGCGCACGCATTGCTGCGAACAGCGTCGTCGATGCGGCTGCTGCGCCGTCAGCGCGAACGACCTCGAAGCGCTCCGGATGGCGCGCGATCACGTCGAGCGTGCTGGTGCCGACCGAGCCGGTCGCGCCGAGGATGCAGACGCGGCTGACGCGACTGGGTCGAGCGACTGCGCCGTCACGAGCCGACGACTCAGCGCCAGCGCCGATCGGGAACACCGGCAGCAGCGCATCGATGCGGTCGAGCACGCCGCCGTGGCCGGGCAGCAGCCGACTGCTGTCCTTGGCGCCGGCGCTGCGCTTGACCAGCGACTCGAACAGGTCGCCGACGACGCTCATCGCGGCCAGGAACACGACCAGCCAGCGCCAGCGCCGACGACGCCGAAGCGCTCGAGCAGCCGCGCGTAGAGGCTCGGCCGAATCGACCGCGACACGGCGCTCGACCAGCAGCCAGACGGCCGCCAGCACCAGCGCGCCGACCATGCCGCTCCAGACGCCTTCCCAGCTCTTGCCGGGGCTGATCGACGGCGCCAGCTTGCGCTTGCCGAACGCCCGGCCGCCGAAGTAGGCCGCGATGTCGGCGGCCCAGACCAGGCAGAACACCGAGAGGATGAAGTTGATGCCCGATCGCCTTGGCGTTGCCAGCGCCAGCCAGGCGGTCCACAGCAGCGACCAGGCCGACGCGCGACGCGCAGGCCCTGCGGCAGCTGCGGCCAGGCCGACGGCGCCGCCGCGCAGCAGCCAGGCGCCGCCCAGCACCCACACCAGCGTCGCGATCCACCACGCGCGGCGCCGGCGCGCGCGGCGCCCCAGCCGGCCCAGAGCGCAGCGGCGCAGGCGGCGCCGAGCGCAGCGCCGAGCGCCGATCGCCGAGCGCCGGCGGCGCCGTTCAGGCGCGCCCACTCCCAGCCGGCCGCGCCGAATCCGAGCAAGCGTGAGCAGCGCGAACGGCCAGGCCGGCGGCGCGAACAGCGTCGGCAGCAGCAACGCGAGCAGGACCAGCGCGGTGATGACCCGTTGCTTCAGCATGCTCAGGTCGCTCGCGTCGCGGCCGTACTCGGCCAGCGTCGGCACGGCGCCGAAGCGGCGCTCGCGGCTGCGCGTACTGGCCGAGCGCCGCGTCGAGTTCGGCTCGGGCCGAACTCGGGCCACAGGCAGTCGGTGAAGACGAGCTCGGAGTACGCGGCCTGCCAGAGCAGGAAGTTGCTGATCCGCACTTCGCCGCCGGTGCGGATGAACAGGTCCGGATCGGGCGCGTAGCTCAGCGCCATGTAGCTGTTCAGCGTCGCCTCGTCGAGCTGCGTCGGCGCGGCACGCCGTCGGCGATGGCCTGGCGGCAGGCCTGGACGATGTCCCAGCGGCCGCCGTAGTTGAACGCGACCGACAGCGTGATGCGCGTGTTGTGGCGCGTGCTCGACTCGGCGTGCTCCCAGGCGTCGCGCAGCTTGTCGGAGACCTGGCTGCGGTCGCCGACGATGCGGATGCGCACGCCGTCGCCGGCCAGCTTGGCGAGGTACTTCGCGACCGCGACCAGCACCAGGCCCATCAGGCCGGAGACCTCTTCGGTCGGCCGCTTCCAGTTCTCCGACGAGAACGCGAACACGGTCAGGTACTCGATGCCGCGGTCGGCGCAGGCGAGCACCGTGCGCACCAGCGCATCGACGCCCTGCTTGTGGCCGAAGAAGCGCGGCATGAAGCGCTTCTTCGCCCAGCGGCCGTTGCCGTCCATGACGATCGCCACATGGCGGGGAACGCTCGCGCGCGGCTCGGCCGGATCGCTCAAGGTCGCAGAAAGGTTCGTGATGACGTCGCGGAACACGGCTCAGACGGCCATGATCTCCGCTTCCTTGGCGGCGGTCAGGCGGTCGATCTCGGCGATCATCCGGTCGGTCATGCGCTGCATCTCGTCGAGCGAGCGGCGCTCCTCGTCCTCGCGAGATCTGCTTGTCCTTCAGCAGCTTCTTGGCATGCTCGTTGGCGTCGCGGCGCAGGTTGCGCACCGCGATCTTCGGAGTCCTCGCCGGCGTGGCGCACGACCTTGCGTCAGGTCGCGCCGGCGCTCCTCGGTCAGCGGCGGCATCGGCACGCGCAGCAGGTCGCCCTGCGCCGCCGGATTCAGGCCGAGATCGCGATTCGCGGATCGCCTTCTCGATCTTCGCGCCCATGCCCTTCTCCCACGGCTGCACGCTGATCGTGCGCGCGTCGAGCAGCGTCACGTTGGCGACCTGGCTGATCGGCACCATCGAGCCGTAGTAGTCGACGTGCACCTGGTCGAGGATGCCCGGGTGGGCGCGGCCGGTGCGGATCTTCTGCAGTTCGTTCTTGAACGCCTCGATCGACCGCGCCATCTTCTGCTCGGCGGTCTTCTTGATGTCGGCAATGGTCATCGTTGCACCTCTGTCCTAGACGTGGACGAGCGTGCCCTCGTCCTCTCCCACCACGACGCGCCTCAGTGCGCCGGGCTTGAAGATGCTGAACACGCGGATCGGCAGCTTCTGGTCGCGGCACAGCGCGAACGCGGTCGCGTCCATCACCTGCAGGTTGCGGGTGATCGCCTCGTCGAACGTGATCTGGCGGTAGCGCGTCGCGGTCGGGTCCTTCGCCGGATCGGCGGTGTAGACGCCGTCGACCTTGGTCGCCTTCAGCACGATCTGCGCGCCGATCTCGGCGCCGCGCAGCGCGGCCGCGGTGTCGGTCGTGAAGAACGGGTTGCCGGTGCCGGCCGCGAACACGACGACCTTGCCTTCTTCGAGGTACTGCAGCGCCTTCGGCCGCACGTACGGCTCGACCACCTGCTCGATGGCGATCGCCGACATCACGCGCGCCGTCATGCCTTCCTGGCGCATCGTGTCGGCGAGCGCCAGCGCGTTCATCACGGTCGCCAGCATGCCCATGTAGTCGGCGGTGGCGCGGTCCATGCCGACCGCGCCGCCGGCGACGCCGCGGAAGATGTTGCCGCCGCCGATGACGGCCGCCACCTCGACGCCGAGCCGCGTGACCTCCTGGATCTCGCGCACCATGCGCACGATCGTCGCGCGGTTGATCCCGTACGCATCGTCGCCCATCAACGCTTCGCCGGAAAGCTTGAGCAGGATGCGCTTGTACGCCGCCATGCGGGACTCCTCAGTAAGGCGCCTCGTATTCTTTCACGGGGCGCCCGAGTCTAATCGCCCCGCACCGTCGCTCGACCCTCGCCGCGCGACGCGACGTCACGCGCCCTTGGCCGCGGCGACCTGCGCCGCCACCTCGGCCGCGAAGTCGTCGACCTTCTTCTCGATGCCTTCGCCGACGACGTAGAGCGTGAAGCCCTTGATCCGGGTCGCGCGCTCCTTCAGCATCTGCTCGACGGTCTGCTTGTCGTTCTTGACGAAGGCCTGGTTGAAGAGGCTGACCTCCTTCAGGTACTTCGCGACCGAGCCCTCGACGCGCTTCGCGACGATCTCGGGCGACTGCACCGGCTTGCCGTCGGCCTTGGCCTTGTCGGCGTCTTCGGCGGCCTTCTGGGTCGCGATGCGCCGCTCGGTGTCGATCAGCGTCTGCCGGCACGTCGGCCGACGACAGCGCGACCGGCTTCATCGCGGCGACGTGCATCGCGACGTCCTTGGCCGCCGACCTCGTCGCCGTCGAACTCGACCAGCACGCCGATCCGGGTGCCGTGCAGGTAGCTCGCGAGGCGGCCGCCGCCGGCATAGCGCTTGAAGCGACGGATCGACATGTTCTCGCCGATCTTGCCGATCAGGCCCTTGCGCACGTCTTCGACCGTCGGGCCGAAGCTGTCCTGCTCGTAGGGCAGCGCGGACAGCGCGGCGACGTCGGCCGGATCGCTCTTCGGCGACCAGGTCGGCGCAGGCCTTCGCGAACGCGAGGAACGAATCGTTCTTGCTGACGAAGTCGGTCTCGCAGTTGACCTCGACCATCGCGCCGGTCGCTGCCGTCGACGCTGGCGGCGACGACGCCTTCGGCGGTGATGCGGGCGGCGGCCTTGCCGGCCTTGCTGCCGAGCTTGACGCGCAGCAGCTCCTCGGCGCGCTCCATGTCGCCGTCGGCTTCGGCAAGCGCCTTCTTGCACTCCATCATCGGGGCGTCGGTCTTCGCGCGCAGCGCGCCGACCATGCTTGCAGTGATTGCTGCCATCTTGCTACTCCGTTGTGTTGCCGTCCGTGGCCGCATCGCAGGCAGCATGCGGTCCGCCTAGAAAAAAAGGGGCTGGCAGCCCCTTTGATCGCTCGCCGCGGGCGATGCGGGGCGTGGTCGCCTAGGCGGCTTCGTTGACCTCGACGAACTCGTCGCCTTCGGCCGCGATCGACTGGACCATCTCGTTGGTCGCGTTGGCCTTGCCTTCGAGCACCGCATCGGCGACCGCGCGCGCATACAGCGCGACCGCCTTCGACGAGTCGTCGTTGCCCGGGATCACGTAGTCGATGCCGATCGGCGAATGGTTCGAGTCGACGACGCCGATGATCGGGATGCCGAGCTTCTGCGCCTCGGCGACCGCGATCTTGTGGAAGCCGACGTCGATCACGAACATCGCGTCGGGCAGCGCGTTCATGTCCTGGATGCCGCCGATGTCCTTCTCGAGCTTGACGAGCTCGCGCTGGAACATCAGCGCTTCCTTCTTGATGCGGATCTCGGTGCCGGCCTCGATCTGCGCCTTCATGTCCTTCAGGCGCTTCAGCGAGCCCTTCACGGTCTTGAAGTTGGTCAGCATGCCGCCGAGCCAGCGCTGGTCGACGTACGGCATGCCGCAGCGCTTGGCTTCGGCGGCGATCACGTCGCGCGCCTGGCGCTTGGTGCCGATCATCAGGATCGTGCCGCGGCGAGCAGCGAGCTGGCGGATGAATTTCATCGCGTCGATGAAGAGCGGCTGCGTCTTCTCGAGGTTGATGATGTGAATCTTGTTCCGGTGGCCGTAGATATACGGGGCCATCTTCGGATTCCAGAAGCGGGTCTGGTGTCCGAAATGGACGCCGGCTTCCAGCATTTCGCGCATCGTGATCATCAGAGTTTTCCAAAAGGTTGGTTCTAGAATCCGGCTCGAATCGAAGCGCAATGCATTCCGAAGAATGCTTCGCCGCAACACCTTGAGAGAACCGGTTCGGGATTTGTCTTTCCGGTGCGGCACGGCCCGCGGACCTGCCAGGAGAAAAACCTGTCGATTGTAGCATCCCGATGACGGCCGCCGACCTGGTCGGCCTGCGTGCCGAGATCGCGGCGGGCCGCGAAACCGCCGTCGGCCTGCTCGAACGATCGATCGAGGCGGCCGGCACGCTCGACCTGCCAGCGCGCCTTCCTGCTGCCGACGTTCGACAGCCGCCTTCGACGCCGCGCGTCGGGCCGACGAGATGCGCGCCGGCACGCTGGCACGCTGCCCCCGCTCGGCGGTCTCGCGGTGTCGATCAAGGACCTGTTCGACGTCGCCGGCGAAGTCGACCGCGGCCGGCTCGAAGGTTCTCGCCGACGACGCGCCGCCGCCGCCGATTGTCCGGCCGTGGCGCGCCTGCGCGCGGCCGGCGCCGCGCTTGATCGGCCGCACCAACATGAGCGAGTTCGCCTTTTCCGGCGTCGGCATCAACCCGCACCACGGCACGCCGGTCAATGCCGCCGCAGCGGCGCTCGGTCCGGTGCTCCGCATCCCGGCGGCTCGACTTCGGGCGGCGCGACGTCGGTCGCGGCCGGCGCGGCCTGGGCCGCACTCGGCTCCGACACCGGCGGCTCGATCCGCATCCCGGCCGCGCTGCAAGGGGTCGTCGGCTTCAAGAACACCGCGCGACTGACCCCCGCCGAGGGCGCGATCCCGCTGTCGCCGACGCTCGACACCGTCTCGGCCATCACGCGCTCGGTCCGCGACGCGGTCCTGCTGCACGAGACCCTGGCGGCACGCACCGTCGAGCTGCCGCGGCGACCGCTGAGCGCCTGCCGCTTCATGGTCCCGCAGACGCTGATGCTGGACGCGCTCGAGCCCGCCGTCGCGGCCGCCTTCGAGCGCGGCGCTGGCGGCGCTAGCCGCGCCGGCGCGCAGATCGTTGACGTGCGCGTTGCCGCCGCTCGCCGAAGTCGCGGCGATCAACGCGACGGGCGGCTTCTCGCCGGCCGAGAGCTGGGCCTGGCACCGCGCCCGCCTGGCCACCGACGAGGCGCGCTACGACCCGCGCGTCGCGGTGCGCATCCGGCGCGGCGCATCGATGAGCGCCGCCGACTACATCGACCTGCTTGCCGCGCGGCGCGCCTGGATCGCGACGGATGGAAGCTGCGCTCGACGGCTTCGATGCGCTGCTCAGCCCGACCGTGCCGCTGCGTGGCACCCGAGCTTGCGCCGCTGGTCGCCAGCGACGAGCGGTTCTTCGCGACCAACGGCCTGCTGCTTCGCAATCCGTCGGTGGTGAACCTGCTCGACGGCTGCGCGCTCTCCCTGCCTTGTCACGAGCCCGGACAGTTGCCGGTCGGCCTGATGGTGTGGAGCAGCGCGCATGCGCGACGACGCCGTCCTCGATGCCGGCCTGGCGATCGAGACCGCATTGACGCGCGCGCGACCGCTGAGCATGCGGATCGCAGTCGTCGGCGCCGGCATCATCGGCGTCACCACCGCCTACGAGCTGAGCGTCGAGGGGCACGAGGTCACAGTGTTCGAGCGCCGTGCAGGGGTGGCCGCCGAGACCAGCTTCGCGAATGCCGGCCTCGTCGCGCCGGGCTATGTGACGCCGTGGGCTGCGCCCGGCATGCCGGGCAAGGTGCTGCGCCACCTTTTCAGCCGCCACGCGCCGGTCCGGCTGCATGCCGAACCTCGACCTCGCGCTGGGGACTGGCACTGGTGGCGCGCCTGCCGGCCCGAGAGCCATCAGGCCAATCGCCTGCGCATGCAGCGTCTCGCGTTCTTCAGCCGCGACCGGCTGCAGGACGTCACGCGTCATCTGCGCCTCGAGTACGAGCACCGCGCCGGGTTACCTCGTGCTGCTGCGCAACCGCGAAGGACCTCGCGATGGTCGAGCCGGGGCTGGCGACCCTGACGACGCTCGGCACCCGCTTCGAGCGGCTCGACGCGGCGCAGTGCCGCGACGATCGAGCCGGGGCTGTGCGCCGACACCGCGCTGCATGCCGGCATCCACCTGCCGGACGACGAGGTCGGCAACTGCCGCCAGTTCGCGATGCTGCTGCGCAAGCAGGCCGAGCGCATCGGCGCGCGCTTTCGCTTCAACACGACGGTCGAGCGGCTCGAACCGGCACGCGAAGCCGCGGCCTGGTCGTGCGGCGCGCCCCGCATGCGCCGTCGACCCGCACCGCGAGCCGCGTCGCCGGCGAAGTGCGCCGAGCTTGGCCCGACACCGAGCCGCTGGTGCCGGACGCCGCACCCGAGGAATTCGACGCGGTCGTCCTCTGCGCGGCGCTCGGCGCCGTGCCGCTGCTGCGACCGCTCGGCCTGCGCCTGCCACTGCAGGCGGTCTACGGCTACTCGATCACCGCGCCGCTGCGCGCGCGAGGACGATCCGACTTCGGTCCGCGCTCGGCGCTGATGGACGAGCGCTACAAGGTCGCGATCAGCCGCATCGGCAACGCGCATCCGCGTCGCCGGCAGCGCCGAACTCGGCGGCTCGCCGACCGAACACCACCCGGGCGCGCTGGCGACGCTGCACAAGGTGCTGAACGACTGGTTTCCGGGGACCGCGCGGATGTCGCAGGCGCAGACCTGGAAAGGCGCCCGGCCGATGCTGCCGGACGGACCGCCGGTGCTCGGCGCGAGCGGCTTGCCGGGCATCTGGGTCAACCTCGGCCACGGCTCGAGCGGCTGGGCGCTGGCCTGCGGATCGGCGCGCGTCGTGGCCGACGCGATGGCCGGGCGGCCGTCGCCGATCGACACCGAAGGACTCGGCCTGGACCGATTGCGTCGCTGAGCGAGCGCGGCCTGTGCCATCGAGCGGTCTCGATACCCGACGGTGCTCATGGAGCAG
>CAVXYC010000016.1:0-78150 GCA_963765765.1 uncultured Chloroflexia bacterium
CGTCTAAGAGGATGTTTTAGGCAGGTTCATCAGTCGTGAGCCGGATGGCTCGCGGCTCGGGCTGCCTTGCGCGAGCGTCCCGGGCGGTCACCGCCAGCAGGCGAACGCAGCACTCGGCGGCTAATCGTCGGGACCGCGCCGACGACTCCTGGCCGGCTCCGGCGCAGGTAGAGCGCCGAGTAGGTCGGCATCGCGAGCACGATCCCAACGGCCAGCGCAACGATCCGGATCGTACACACAGTCCAGCCAAAAGTGGGTTGGCGACCACATCGAGCAAGTAGATCCCCGACAGCACCAAGGTCGCGCCGATGACGAGCAGGTCCACGAGCACATTCGCCGCCGCGCCTTCGGGATCGAGGAACGCCGGACGCGAAATACCAGATGCTCGCGCAAAGAGCACGAAGTAGCCGAGGACGAGCAGCGTCACGGCAAGCAGTCCCCACCGCAGGAGCGCGCCACGATAGCCGACTGCCCGGCTGGTTTCCATCACGCCGTCGGATACGGCGGGTCGCAGCCTCATGCCCGGCGCTCGCCCCATGTACTGGCAGGCGCGCTGCCGCAACGAGGCGAAGAAAGCACTGGCTTGCGATGAGCCGGGCCGCGCGCATCAGGTCCATGCTCTGCACGTTTGCATTTCGTCACGAACGCCGCCGGTCCCGGCAGATGATCGGTTGATGATGGTCTCCGACGAGGAGCTATTGTTCACCTCCACGGGTGACGAGGAGGCCTTCGCCGCCTTCTACCGCGCGCCATGCGCGGCCGCTGGCCGGGTTCCGTGCGGCGCACGGCGACGCCGAGCTGGCGGCCGACCTGGCCGCGGAGAGGTCGCCGCGGCGCTCGCCTCACGCCGCCGGCGAACGAAGACGCGGGAGCGTGCGTCACACCGACGTCGAGCGCCGCATGCGCTTCGGCCTCGACGGACGGGTCCTGACGGTGCAGCTGCTTCCACGGTGCAGCAACCAGACCTTCGAAACGGTGAAGACAGCGGCTCGGATCGAGCGCGACCTGCAGCGCGAACATCACCGCGCCGCCGGATGATCGGCGAACGAGAGCCACGCTCGCCCAGCTTGATCGAGGTCCAGACGCCTTCGACTGCGAGGCATCGCCCTCGAGAGGAGATATCGGGTCGATCCGCTGAGCGGCGCCGGCGTGCCCCTGCGCTGGCGAGAGGACATGGTACTGAGCAGCGCGGGCGGCCCGGGAGGCTGCCGGCGTGCTTTGATTCCCTCCGGTGACGGTCCGCGGCGCCGCCTTCCTCGGCATCGGCGCGATGGTCGGCGCCGGCATCTTCGCGCTGCTCGGCGAGGCGGCGCGGTCGCGGCGTCGGCCGTCTGGCTCTCGTTCCTGCTCGCGGGCGTCGTTGCCGCGCTGCTGGGCTACACCGTCGTCAAGCTGGGTGTCCGCTACCCGTCCTCCGGTGGCCTGATCGCGTACCTGCTGGAGGGGTTCGGCAACGGGCGGCTCGTCGGGATCGCCTCGTGGCTCGGCTACTTCTCCGCGATCGTGATCGTCTGCTCGATGGTGGCGGTCGCGTTCGGCAGCTACGCGACGTCGCTGTTCGTCGGCGACGACGCCGCGGCCGGCTGGGACAACGTCTTCGCCACCGTGATCGTCGTCGCGATGGCCGCGATCAACCTGGTCGGCGCCCGCTTCGTCGACCGCGCCCAGTCGCTGATCGTCGTCGTCCTGCTCGCCGTCTTCGCCGTCTTCATCGCCGTGACGATCGTCGACATCGACTGGGATCTGCTCGCTTTCGGCGGCTACCCGCCGCTGCTCGGACGTCATCGCGAGCGTCGCGCTGACGTTCTTCGCCTACCTCGGCTTCAGCGTGATCACCTTCGCCGTCGGCGACCTGCGCGACCCGGCCCGCGAGCTGCCGAAGGCCATGTATCTCGCCTTGGCGGTCACGGCCGCCACGTACGTCCTGATCGCCCTCGGCGTGTTCGGGACGCTGACCGTCGAAGAGGTGCGCGGCTACGGCGAGACGGCGATCGCCGAGGCGGCGCGACCGGCCCTCGGCGACGCCGGCTTCACGATCATGGCGATGGCCGCTCTGCTGGCGACGGCGTCGTCGGTGAACGCGACGCTCTACGCGTCGGGCGGGCTGACGGCACGTTGGCCGAGGTCGGGCAGTTCCCGCCGCTCTTCGGGCCGGGCTCGCGACTCGGGCCGCACGCGGGGCTGTTGATCACCGCAGCGATCGTGCTCGTCGTCGCCGAACGCTCGTCGACCTCTCGGCGATCGCCTCGGTCGGCAGCGCCTGCTCGCTCACGATCTTCCTGCTCGTCGGCGTCGCCGGCTACCGCCGCCGCTCCGAGACCGGCGTCGTGACGCCGATCGTCCTGGCTCGGCGTCGCGGCAACCGCGATCGTGCTCGTCTTCTTCGCCGTCGACACGCTGCGCAACGAGCCTCAGACCTTCGCCGCCATCGTCGCAATCGCGCTGCTCGCGGTGTCCTCGACTTCCTCTGGAAGCGCAGACGCGCCGCGCGGTCGCGCACGAGCCCGCCGGTGCCGAGCGCCTGAGGGACGGCTCCCCGGGGGGAAACGTTTCACTCCCGGGAGGGCTGTCCGCGCGAGCGCCGGATCGAGACGGTCGGCCATGCCCTCTCCTCGTCCTCGTCCTCCCTGCTGGCGTGGAGCGGAGCCCGCCGCAAGGCCAGCAGGGCTGCGCCCCGCGCACGCTGAGCTCGGTGCCGCCCCGACCACGAGCGCGATCGGCAGCGCGGACGAAGTGGGCTGCTTCGTTTCACGGGCGCGGCGGCCAGGCGTGTGCGTGTGCGCGCCGTCGGACTTCCGGCGCGCTCGTCGCCGACCTGGTCGTCGCCGGCGCCGACTGCGTGCCCGCGCGTGCCGGCCTGACCTGCAGGCTGACGCGCCGGCGGCGTGCCAGCGTCGCGGTCGGAGGTACAAGGACGGCGGCTGGGGGGTCTCGGTCCAGCGGCTCGACGCCCCCGTCGGGTGTCGTCGCTGGCCTACGCGAACGCGACCGCGACAGGAGCGATGTCGCCTGGCGAGGCCGAATGCTGGCGGTTCTCTCAAACGACGGCGCGCGCCTGCGCGTGCGGGCCGTCACCGCGGCGGCCGCGCTGGAACCGCTCGTGGAGGTGCTGCGCCCCGAGGGCACGACGCGCTGCAACCCCACCTTCGCCGACGACTGGACCTGCCTGCTCGACCTCGACGGCACGCGCACGTTGCTGGTCAGCGACGCCGGCGGCGCGACCGGCGGGTATTGGATCTCGATGCAGCGGCTGAACGGTCCAGCCAGATGTGCCTCCAAGGGGTTCAGCACGACGGAGACCCTGGGCTCGCTCGCAACGACCGGCGAGACCGACTGCTTCGCCGTCCATGGCGCCGTCGGCAACGCGCTGCGCGTGCGGCTGCTCGCGAACAGATCGACCCAACGACCGAGATAGTGCGCCCGGACGGAACGACCCCAGTGCGCGCCCAGCGCGCTCGAGAACCGCAGCTGCTCGACACCGACGGGCTGCACTTCGTTCTCATGCGCGACGGTGCAGCGACGAGCACCGGCAACTGCCGGATCGGCTTCCAGCGGCTCGACGACCCGCTGGGCTGCGACGTGGCGCCGTCGGTCCGATCGCGCGCTCGGCCGCGATCGCGACCTGGGGTGAGACGGACTGCTGTCGCTGCGACGCGCACCGGTCGGGAGCCGCGTGCGCGCGCGTCTGCTCCCGGATCCCAGGCAACTCGACCCGCACGCCGAGCTGATCGCGCCGGACGGGACGACGCCCTGCGCGCGGCGCTCACCGACAAGTTCACGTGTCCGACGATCGCGGCCAGTGTGCATACGCTGCTCGTGCGCGACGCGGGCTGGATGCCGGGGACGACCGGCTCGCGCTGCAGCGGCTCCAGAGCCCGATGGATTGCGGCACCGCTGGTGTTCGGCCCCGCCCTGGTTCCCGCCGCGCTGTCCACGCCGATGGAGACCGACTGCTGGCGCATTCCGGCCGCCGCGGCAATCAGCTGCGCCTCGAGGGCGCGGTGGCGGCCTCCGCGCACGTCGAGGTCGTGCGGCCCGACGGCACCACCCGCTGCCAGTTCGCCGGGCAGAGCAACAGGACGTGCGCCCTCGACACCTCTGGCACGCACACCGTGCTGATCGAGCACGAGGACCCCGCCCAGACCGGCGGCTACGCGCTGCTCGCCCAGCGCCTCAACGATCCCGTCGGCTGCGAGTGGCTGACGGTCGACGACGCGCCGCGCGCGGCTCGATCCCGGTGGCCGGCGGGCTCAACTGCTACCGCGTCGACGCGGAGCGGCTGGGAGCACCTGCGGATCCGGCTCACGGGCAGCGGAGGGCTGTCGCCGACCGCCGAGGTCGTGCGCCCGGACGGCACACGCCGCTGCGCGCCGGAGGTCGAGGACCTTCTTCGCCTGCGTGACCGAACACCGCCGGGTGGCGCACGATTCTCGTGACCAGCGGCGTGATCGGCCGCGCCGGCGACTACGAGCTCGATCTGCGCCCGCCGCCATAGCCGCTCAGCGGTACACCGTTCTCGCGCGCGTCCTCGATCGCCGACAGCGCCTCGTCGTCGGCCTCGGGCCGCTCGATGTTGAAGTGCGGCAGGCGCCGCTCGAGCCACACTGGTAGGCGCATGCGCAGCGCAGCCGGGTCCAGGACCGCACCGGCTGGCTCGCGAAACTCCGACGATCGGTTGTCGTCGATTGGACGCTCCACCACGCAATCTGACCCGCCTGGTTGACAGCCGCGGGCTCGTGCTCGTCTGAGCGGCCGCCCCCGCACCGCGCGGGTCGGCGAACCCCGCGCAAGAGCCCGTTTTACGGCCTGACGTACTTGACAGGACGCGGTATGGTCGGCGGACACACACAGAGGTGCGCCTGACGTAGCTCGGCCGGTGTCGATTCCGGACCCGAAGCGCCGGGGTTCATCCTCGCTCCGGGATGGAGACTCCGGTGGTCGCGGTGCGGGCTGGCTTCGGCTGATCGGGGATCCGAGGAGGCATCGTCCATGGGGCCGGGCCAGACGGGTCGGGCGAGCGAGCTGGGAGGGTCGTCGCGACGTCGGCGCACGCCGACGGAGCTTGGCGAGGAACTGGTGGCGGTCAGTCGCGGCGTCGTGGAGGATCGCTGGAGAGTCGCGCTCGTCGTCGTCCTTGTCCTGGCGGGCCTCACTCTGCCGGCGGGTGTGGCTTCGGCACAGTTTCCGGGGAACTACACGATGGTCGTCGATCAGGGCGGCGCGAATGACGTCAACTCGTCGCAGGTGGACCTGACGCAGTTCGGCCGCGACGATTCGGATCCGAACCGGTACAAGCTGTTGTGGAGTTGGGACGCGACCGACGACTGGACGGGCACGGGGGCGACGGGCGACGCGTGCGCGCTGTTCGACGGCGACGGCGACGGCCGGGTCAACTTCGCCGTATGCGCGCGGATCCAGAACCCGGCGGGAACCCGAACGCGGTCATGCAGGTGGTCGGGCTCGCCGTATGCGTACACGTGCACAACGCGCGCTCGACCGCTGCGGCCAGCCGACCTGTCCACCATCGCGCCCGGCACGGTCAACTCGGGCGCGATCGACCTGCTGACCGGCGCGATCCTGCCGAGTCCGCCGGCGAACCTGATCACGCGACGGATCCGTTCGGCAACCTCATCCCGGATCAGAACTGGCCGAACGACTCGACGATCGCGATCAACATCGCGAAGAGCATCCTGCCGTCGGGTGCCGACCTGATCAACGTCTGTACGTACCCATCGGCGGGCAACGGTGGCAACAACAACCCGTTCGACTGCATCATCGGTCCGGGTGACGGCCTGCTCGTGATCAAGAAGGTCACGACGGTGCCGACGAGCCAGGCGTTCGACTTCACGGTGAATCCCGGCGACCGGGCGTTCCAGATCGTCGGCACCGGCCAGACACCGCAGATCGGCATGGCGCCGACATCGATGACCGGTGGCCGAAGCCGTGCCGGATCAGTGGGCGCTGGACTCCGCGGTTGTGTGCTCGAGGACGGCGGACCGACGGGCAACAAGAGCGGGACACGGTCTAGGGCATCACGATCCAGACGGGCCTGATCACGACGTGCACGTTCACCGACAGCCCGCTGCCGCCCGACATCAGCGTGACCAAGACGCCGGACGCCGCCGCGGTGTCGGCGGGGAGCCCCGATCGGATTCACGATCGCGGTGTTCAACGCCGGGCCGGGCCCGGCGACGAACGTGACGCTGAACGACACGCTGCCGGCCACCGCCGGTCTGTCGTGGTCGATCGACGGCGGGACGGGCGCGGCGCAGTGCTCGATCGCGGCCGGCGTGTTGTCGTGTGCCGTTCGGGACGTTGGCTTCCGGGGGAAACGCGGACGGTGCATATCTCGTCGCCGACGACGCCGGCGTCGTGCGGAGCGGTTGATAACACGGCGACGGCGGACGCGAGCAACGATGACCCTGTGTCCGCTAACACGGCGGTGGTCGTGCTGTGCCCGAGAGTGAACGTGGTCAAGACCCCCGATGAGGGCATAGTGTCGGCGGGCACGGCGATCGGCTCCACGATCACGGTCGCCAACGACGGGCCGGGGACGGCGAGCGGCGTGACCTTGGTCGACACGTTGCCGGTGAGGGACGGGTTGGTGTGGTCGGAGTCGCCGGATGTCGCGGCGTGCTCGATCACGGCGGGCGTGCTGTCGTGCGACTTCGGCAATCTGAATCCAGGCGAGCGGCGCACCGTGCATCTGGTCTCGCCGACGACGGCGGCGTCGTGCGGGACGATCAGCAACACGGCGACGGCCGACTCGACCAGCCGTGACCCGGTCTCCAGGCGCTGCTCAACGGAACTGCCGTCTCGTTCGGCCCCAACGTAACACCGACGTATATTGTGGACTACATCAACGCGCGCCAGCGTGGGCAGATTCCACCACAGGTGCTGGGTCGCACGCCGAACTATTCCGTCTGGATCAACGGAATAGAATACGCGAGAGTCTATCGTCTGTAGGCTTTTCGGATAGAAAAGAAGGCCACCGGATTGGTGGTCTTCTTCATCCATTCACTGATTACTGTCTAAGGTAATGATGGTGAGCCTGCGATTCCTTCACCCACGGCCTGAGTCAACGACCAACCGACATTAAGCTCGAGCGCTTGCTCCATCAAGCTCACTCCATCGTGAACCTGCTTTGCGGCAAATGCCGCTCGGATGTCATCGAGAAGGCGACCAAGCTGGGTCACCTGACCGATCAAGGGGGAAGTGGGCTCCATTGCCTTCACATCTTGGAAGCGGATGGTCGGATTGTAATGACTCAGTCACAACAACGCCACAATTAGCGACATCAAAATAAAGGTTTTGGCGAGGATCGTTATCAAGGCCGGATGGACTAATCCGCTCTCCGCGCGGCACGTTAGCCTTTGGCAAGCTGGCGACAGGCTGGGTCAAACGCGGCATTGCTTCCTTCCGAAGATCGGCTGGGGCGAAGCTGTCATCCGGGTCGGCCCTACTCACCGGACGCACTGGGCGGAAGCCGTCATCTGGATCAAACGGATTCTCGTTCGATCGAAGTTGAGGGATTGCCCGCTCCAGGCACCTGTGAGGATCATGTTCAAAGCGCTCTGCTGGGGTCTCCGTAGTCTGAGGGGCCAGGCCCACGGTCGCTTCATCGCGGGTTAGCCAGGCGGTCACAAACAGCATGCTCTGAGCGACTTTTTGGACTTTTGGATGTCGACAAGTCGTCTATCAGCACACAATGGACTCGCTCAACCGTTGGACAAACCGAGCTGCATCCTCCGACGCTTCATCTTCGTCGTCGCCTTCGTTCTTGCAACGAACGGAGACCTTCAGCTCAATTGGGCAACGCTCTCTGTCTGAGGGATGGCGCAGGCTGTGATGGGCCGGCGAAAGCCCTTGAGCGTGAGCTCGGGCAGCTCGTCCGCGCTGATTCGGTCTTCAACAAGGGTGTAGGCGCGCTGGCTGATGAGGATCTGGCCAGGCTGGGCCTCGTCGCACAGTCGGGACGCGAGATTCACCACCGTGCCGATGACGCCATAATCTTGCCGGCCTTCGAACCCCAGAACGCCGAGGGTGGCATAGCCGTAAGCGATGCCAACACCGAAGCCCACGTCCCAGCCTTGCCGTTTCCAGCCGATACTCAGCTCCGCCATACGGTCACGCAGATCCAACGCAAGCCGAACGGCCAACCCGGTCGGGTCATCGCAGGGAAATGGATCGTTGAAAAAGATCATGAGCCCGTCGCCGGCGAAATGCCCCACAGTGCCCTGGTATTTGGTGATC
This sequence comes from uncultured Chloroflexia bacterium, assembly GCA_963765765.1. Taxonomy (GTDB): domain Bacteria; phylum Chloroflexota; class UBA6077; order UBA6077; family JACCZL01; genus CAVXYC01. The sequence continues at coordinate 8,254 of CAVXYC010000016.1, forward strand.
AGTGGTCCCGCCGCATCGTGGTACTCACGAAGCACGGTCATGACTTCCTCGGGCTCGGCGGTCTCGGCAAAAGCAGTGAATCCGCGTAGGTCGCAAAACAGCACCGCGATCTGTCGCCGATGGGTGCCCAGGGCGCTCTCATCACCGGAGCTGACAATCGCCTCGGCAACCTGCGGCGATAGAAAGCTCTGCAAGCGTGCCATGCGCCCAATCTGTTCTACCTGCGCCTGTACGCGGTCCTCGAGCGACCGATTCCAGGAAGTAGCTCGGCCGATTGCGCCTCGATGGTGTCGTGATAGCGCTTGATCCGCAGAAGCGATTTCACACGCGCCAGTAGCTCGGCCTGGTTGAAGGGTTTAGAAATAAATTCGTCCGCACCGGCCTCGAGCGCCTTGAGCTTTTCCTGGTCGCCCGCGGCAGTAATCATGACGACTGGAAGAGCGCGGCTCGCGGATCATCCCTGAGTCTGCGACACACCTCGTAACCGTCCATGACCGGCATCTGGATATCCAGAAGAATCAGGTCAGGAGGCGATCGGCCACGATATTGAGTGCTTCCAGGCCTGACGTCGCTGGAATCACCGCGTATCCACGCGGACTGAGCACTGCGTCCAGCAGTCTGATGTTTTGAGGCGTGTCATCCACGACAAGAATGCGCGGCGTTTCCTCAATCATCGAAGACACCGGTATCCAAGCCGCGACCGTCACAGAGCGGTTCCTCTCGCGAATACTTCACGCCACGCAACGATGAATTCTCGGACAGAACCGCTCTCTGACGGTCGCGGCTCGGAGAAGTGACAGGGGGCATCACGCTCCACTTCCGCTTTTCAGAAACCCCGCACCTGATTACCGAACTCCCGAACGTCAATGGGTTTGGTCAGGTAGCCGTCGAATCCAGCGGCGAGAAAGCGCTCGCGATCTTCTCGCATCGCCGACGCCGTCAACGCAACGACCGGGGTCTCCGCCATAGAGGGATTTTCGCGCAGCCGTGCCAGTGCCTCAACACCGTTCATACCGGGGAGCTGGTATCCATGAGCACGAGGTCAGGCTTATGCTCAATGGCCAGCTCGATTCCCCGCTCAGCGGTCGTTGCCTCAATGGTCCGGAAGCCGCGGAACTGCAGCACGTCGCGGGCGAGCTTGAGATTCTTTTCGTTGTCTTCCACGATAAGGATCGAGCTCACCGGCCATGGGGTGCTCCCCCGCCGACAAGGTTCGGGCTCGATGATAAGCAGACAGGATCACCCACGGTTAGCCCTCGCGATCTCCCCTGGCTTTCCGACAGACGCAGCGCCATTCCGAGACCTCTGTCGGCTCGGAATAGCAAACGTAAACGTGCTTCCCACACCCACCTCACTCTCCACCCAGATCCGGCCCTTCGTGCAGCTCGGCGAAACTGCGCGTGAGAGCAAGCCCCAGCCCCGTTCCTTCCGGACGACCGCCTCCATGCCCCTCGGTTGACTGACGAAACTCCTCAAAGATGAGCTCGCGATCCTTCTCCGGAATACCGATACCCGTGTCTGTCACGGCTATGTGAACGTCGTTACCGATCGTGCGAGCGGAGAGTGTGACCGACCCACCGTCCGGGGTGAACTTCACCGCGTTGGCGAGCAGATTGAACACCATTTGCTTCAATTTGCGCTCGTCCGCTTCGACAACGTCGATCTCAGGGTCCACCTCGAGGCCCAAAGCAATACCGTGCCTGCCCGCGCGCTCCTTCACCATGGTCAGGCCGTTCTCGAGCGATTGCGGGAGCGAAAACTCGCTCAGCTCCAGTTCCATTCGCCCGGCTTCTACCTTAGAAAGGTCCAGGATGTCATTGATCAATGACAGGAGATGCTGGCCTGACGTCAGAATGTCGTTCAGATACTCTTCCTGCCGCTCGTTGAGCTCGCCGAACATCTTCTCCGATAGGACTTCGGAAAAGCCGATGATCGCGTTGAGCGGCGTACGGAGCTCATGCGACATGTTGGCCAGAAACTCTGATTTGTGTTGACTGGCTATCTCCAGCTCGAGATTCTTTTGTTCGAGAGCCTGGAACAGACGGACGTTTTCGAGCGCTATGACAGCCTGATCTGCAAACGTTCGGAGCAGGTCGATCTGTTGGTCCGTGAACGGTCGCACCTCGAGCCGCCTGATCATGATGGTCCCGAGTGGCACGCCCTCGCGCAGGAGTGGCGTCGCGAGCGTAGTACGGTTGCCGATGTGCTCACTCAAGGCACGACCTTGGGGGAATTCCGTGGCGGGTTCTGCCGCAAGGTCTCGGACGTGGATCGTCTGCCTATCAATCACCGCGCGACCATTCACCGATCCACGCGTGAGGGGAAGACCCGCCATCCGAGCGGCCGTCGGCATGCTGCCGTACGCTGCAACCTCCTTCAGCACGTCCCCTTCAACGCGAAAAATGACGGCATCCGTAGCGTCGCACAGGCGCGCGGCGCTCTCAGCAACTGCCGCCAACACCGGCTCTAGCTCATTCGGCGAGCTGGCGATGACTCGCAGGATCTCGCTTGTGGCTGTCTGCTGATCGAGTGACTCGCTCAGCTCATGAGTGCGTTCTTGCACGCGACGTTCCAGGGTCGCATACGACTCGCGCAGCTGAGCAGTCATCCGATTGAACTCCTCGGCCAGCGTCTCCAGCTCATCGCCCGTGCGAATCTCGATGCGCTGGTCCAGCGCACCCGCTCCAATCTGAGCCGCGCTCGCCTGAAGCGCGCGGATGGGGGTGACCATGCGTCGAGCCAGAACGAGGCTCGCCACAATTGAGAGTCCGATACCCAGAAGAACTAACACGATGGTGCGAGCGATGGAGGCGTACAGCCCGCTCAGCGCTTCTTCCAGTGGCTGGTCCACGAAGACGAACCAACCAGGGGGCTCAACAAGGGCGAACGCCGTGAGCATTTGACGCCCCTGGAAGTCTCGAGTGATCGTGGGCTGCTCGGTAGCGCCGAGTACCCGCCTCGGAGCAGCACGCGCCTCCTGCACGTGGCTGAACCCCGAAAGATCTGTCTTTCTCAGCACCATGCTGATATCGGGATGAGCGACTAGCTGCCCGGCCTCGTCAACGACATAGGCATAACCAGCCGTGCCCACGCGTATCTGCGTCACCACGTCCCAGATGAGCTTCAGATTGACCTCGGCGCTGATGACGCCGTTTGGGTCGTCCCTTCGCGAGATGGTCATGTACGGTTCGGACTCGTTGCGGAAATAGACCGGGCCAAAGTACGGACGATTAGGTTTCGGCTCGGTGAAACGCGGATCGGTGCTGTAGTCGATGCCGCTCCCCACGACGTTCATCGCCAGGCGTGAGACCCGAAGCTGTTCCAGACCCACGGTGTCAAGAAAGCTGACGTCAGTGATTGCCGGTGCAAGACGCAAGAGTCGCGTGAAATCGTCCCGCCGCTGCGACGGGTTGGGAGCACCGGCGGCCCAGCCAAGCGCCCGCTCCTGGTCGCTCAAAAAGTCGCGAATTGTGGCGGCTGCGCCCTGCGCTTTTTCCTGCTGAAGACGCGCCAGCGCCGTCTCGTTCTCCCTGTAGGAGAAATACAGCTCCACGAGTCCGCTGACGATGAGCGCGCCGCTGACAAGCAGCACGATGAGCATGACGTACTTACGAAACAGGCGGCCATGCTGCCGCCCGCCAAGCGCATGATCGCCCAACTTGTGTTCGCCGGCTACACCGGTCGCCGCCATAGTGAACGTAAGGATCGCCCGATTCACTCAAATCTGCAAGTGAGACGGCCAAGATGAGCGCGGCCCTCACCGGAAATGCGGATCGCCCTCATTCCAGCGAGCACCTCGCCCAATGCCCCAACGTGAATTCAGGGAGACTCCCCGACGTGATGCTGCGACGTCGAAATCCCGCGGAGATTCCGCTCGAACTCGCGCCGACTTCAGTTCACGGTGAACATCTCAGCAGCTCGCGGATTGCGCTCACGCTTCTCCGGCCGTACACGCTCGGTAATTCAGGTGATTGATAAGCGCCGACAGCAGCTCCGGAAATTGACGACATGTCCGCCCATCGTTGCTCAGGCGACGCACATCATTAAGTGACCCGGAGCAGGTGAACGACTGTCTTCTCTCAAATGGTTTCGGTACTGTCACGCTTGGCGGGGCTCCTCTCAGCGCATCAACCCTGCGCGGCTCGGCGATAAGCCACCGTTTATCGATAACTGATCATCCGTTCATCGATGATTCCGAGCAGTATTAGCTGCGGCCGATAGACTGGACCCCAGATCACGTACTGCTGAATCCGGAGGTCCGAGTGACAGACTCTTCTCACAACCTTTCGCGCCGACAGGACATTGCCACAATCCGCGGTCGGGTCCACGACAATGTCTGAGCTGGAATCCATTGGGCGACCTGAGCTTGGACGCCGCATTCCGCTGCCCGGGACTCACAATCTGCGCGATGTTGGCGGTTACCCAACGGTGGACGGACGTGAGACTCGCTGGCGAACGCTCTTCCGAGCCGATAGCCTGCACAAGCTTTCCTTGCCCGCTCAGCAGGAGCTCATCGCATACGGCGTTCGAACGGTGCTCGACCTGCGTCGCGACATCGAGGTGGAGCATTGGCCAAACGTCTTCGCCAGCTCATCGAGCCTTCGTTATGCACGTGTCGATCTGGCCCCGATCGGCGGTGTAACTGAGATCACTGAGTCGCCTCTCGAGTCGATCTACCGAGCTATCCTGGACTTCCGGCAACGCGAGATTGCCGAGGCGTTCATGATTCTGGCCGAAGAGAAGGGCTTCCCGGCGGTAATTCACTGCACGGCGGGCAAGGATAGAACCGGGTTACTGGTAGCGTTGCTGCTCAGCCTGGCCGGCGTGGACAACGAAACTATTGCATTGGACTACGCCTTGAGCTCCGAGTATCTGGGGCAGTCATACTTCAATGAGGCCAGGGAGCGAGCTGTGGTTGCCAACGTCCCATGGGAACGCTATCGACTCAACCTCGTGTCTCCGCCGGACTACATGCTGCGTACGCTGGACTATGTGGACAGACGCTACGGTGGCGTAGAGCTCTATCTACGCACCGTTGGCCTCAGCGAATCGGACATGTTCAATCTACGATCGGCCATGGTGCGATCGTATAAGCTCTCGCTCGTTCCATCGCGGTAGGATTTGCTGGTCTCTCCACCGGCGGTGGGGAGTCACGCCGTGACTAGGCCGCGAAAAGCTTCCAAAGCCAGACGCATGCAAGCGCGGCCAGGCCCAGCCAGACCGCCACGATGGTGACCGCGGCGGCGAGGCTGCGTGGTCGATGTTCCGATAACGCATGATCCGCGCGAGCGCGCGCGTCCGCCATCACTTCACCGGGGACCATTTTCAAGAGCAGCGCCAACCCGAGCGGAATCAGTACCAGATCATCCAGGTAGCCCAGGACGGGAATAAAGTCAGGGATCAGGTCAATCGGACTGAAGGCGTACGCCAGGATAACCGCCGCCAGAACCCGCGCGGGCCACGGTGTGCGCCGATCGCGCGCTGCCAGGTAAAGAGCATAGGTGTCGCGCTTCAGCGCACGAACGCGAAGGCGCCAGCTTTTCAACAATCCCACGGGATCGATGATCCCACAGAAGGTATCTTGCCGTAACTCACCAGCGCTGTTGATTTACCGGATTTGGAGATGTTGGCTGGGAGCGAAACGCCTGCATGACGTACCCGCCCAGAGAGCAAATCAGTGATCTTTAACCGGAATTGATCTTCTGTTGATGTGACTCTCAGAGCAAGTTCACCGGTCAGGCCTACTCTGTCCTCTGGGCAAGCGCATCTGCGCTGTTCGGAAGGACCAGGAGCTGAAGCATGAGCGTTGAGATGGCCCACTGGAAACGTCGGCACAACGGACTCGGGCGTAAAAACGCACCACACAACGCCTTGTGCCGAGCGACGTCAATAACTCGATTGCGGACTCATGCGCGGTCCAGCCACACGGGAAGACACAGATGACGGTCCGAGTCTCCGAACCGCGCGCAGAAGGCAGCACACCACCGCCAGAAAGTCTTACGGACGGCCTTCGCGGCCCCGGTACGGTTGTGATTCGAGTCCCACTTGCATCTGTGGGAGAGCGGCCTGAGCGAGACCGTCCCGACTCCTGCACGCAGTGCGGCAGCAGGGGATTCAACGTGCACCAGCGGTCCTGGCGAACTGTGCGCGATCCGCACATCAAGCGGGTGAACGTCGCACGCTACGTCTGCAAGCGCTGCGGCGGTACCAGCAGACTCTATCCAGCCGGTATCGGTCCGGAGCGGCAAACCGCGGCCATCAAACAGATCTGTGCGATGCTCTACTGCATGGGCCTGACCTATCGAAACGTGCAACAGATCCTGAAAGCCCTCGACTGTCATCTCTCCATGACGACGATCCGCCAGGATGTGCTTCAAGCATGCGCGGTGGAGCAGACAATGCGCCCATTTGAACGACTCCGCCTAACCCCGCAGCAGCCCGGAAAGCTTAGTGGCCCGGACGGCTCACTGACGGTGCGTCTGCTTGGAACGACTCCCACCCGTCGCTGGCTCGAGCTCGAGCTACAACAGCGGCCGGGCGGTGCGGAGCTGGAGTGGCGCGCGCAAGTCTGCGCGCGTCAATTCACGAGTGTGGCGACATCCGTGGGAGTTTGAGGCATCAACGAGTGCCTCGAGCATTAGTCGTTCTGTACGAAAGGGGCCGCGTGCAGGGAGCGCCCTGAGCGACTCAGTGCTCCTCGTGATCCACGCGCAGTGAGCGCAGGATTCTCGAGACCATGTTGTAGAAGCCGATTGTCGCGGTGAGCTCCATGATCTCCTGATCGTTGAAGTGAGCGCGCACGGCGGCGAAGGTGGAGTCGTCCGCGTCGAACTCCCGAGTGATTTGCTCAGCGTACGCGAGCACTGCCCGCTGCATGTCGGTGAAAACGGTGCTGGTGCTCCAGTTGGCCAGATCGTCGATCTGCGCCTGACTCACGCCCTCTTTCACGGCGATGGGAGCGTGCGCCTGCCATTCATAATCTGCTCCGGAGATCTGGGCGACGCGGCAGATGGCCAGCTCGCGCATGTCGCCTCTCAGGGACGACTCCATCCGCACGGCCGTACCCATGTGGAGCCAGCCTGAAGCGATGGCCGGGCTATTCATGAGCAGCTTGTAGAGGTTGAGCATGCGCCCGCCGCGCTCGCGCTTGATCTGCTCCACCAGCGGCTTGAGCTCGTCCGGAACCGTGTCTGGGTTAACCAGTGGGATGCGCGCCATGAGCTACTCCTTGCTAAATGAAGAATGCAGAATTAAGAACGAAGAATAGCCAACAGAGATTACTGACCTAATTCTTCATTCTTAGTTCTGCATTGTTCATTAGCTCAGTGCGCCTCTGAGTCCACCCTCATGGTTCGTAGCACGCGCGATACCATGTTGTAGAACCCGATGGTTGTCACCAGCTCCAGCGTATCGCGCTCATTGAAGTGCTCACGCACGGAGCTAAAGAGCGCATCGTCCGCGTCGAGCTGTGAGGTCATAGAGTCGGTGAGCTCCAGCGCAACCCGCTGCGCCGGCGTATAGACATCCGAACCGCGCCAATCGCGCAGCGCATCGATCTGCGCCTGGGTTGCGCCGTCCTTGATGGCGAACGGCGCGTGTGCCTGGAACTCGTAGTCCGCGCCATTCGTGAGTGCGACGCGACAGATGGCGAGCTCGCGGATCGCGCCGTCCAGCGTGCCGCGGAAACGAACGGCGCTGCCCATGTGTATCCAGCCCTCGGCGATCGGCGGACTATTCAGGAGCATGCGGAAGAGATTCGATACATTGCCACCGCGCTCGCGTCTGATAAGCGCGATCGTCTCCTGTAGCTCTGCAGGGGCGGTTTCGGGATCGATATAAGGGATTCTGGCCAATTGGTAACTCCGATGAGAGGTGAGTTAACTGTTGACAGTTAACAGTGAGAGACGAAGCATTGGCCGCTGATAGCGCGTGCCGTTACTGTCGACGACTGTAAACCGTCAACTCCGTTTTGCCTTCGCGTCGGCGCGGCGGAAGAGCGATTGTGACATACCTGCGCGGATCGCCATGATCCAGGCAATGGCGGCGTCGATTTCGGCGTCGCTTGCGCCAGCATGCCTCGCACCTACGAGGCGACGCTCCGTTCAAGGCTCGCAGTTGCCGGTGATGACAACGGCCAGACCAATCAAGGCTTTAGTCTTGGGATCCAGAGCGTCGTTGTCTCGACAGTGGGCGTACCACTCCTCGAACTCTTCGAACACATTGACGGAGTCATCCATGGCGGGTTCCCTGGTGAAAGTCTCCGCGCATGGTAGCAGAGGTTTGTTCGATCAGCGCCTGCTAAGAAGGCTCAGTTAACGCCCTAGTATGGCCGTCGCCGCAGCCGGCCCGCTGATCGCTGGCGATGCAATCGCGAGTGAAGCACGGTTGCCGACCGCCCTTCGGCTCTCACCGGGGTGGATCGCGATGAGTGGGGGGTTTCGATCTCCGCGAAGAGCTCGCGCACTTCGTCGGCTTCAATGGTCTCCCGCTCCATGAGTCGCTTTGCAACCCGCTCAATGGTGGACCGATTGGTGCTCAGGATCTCGTGGGCCAGGCGATGGGCATGAGAGATCACCTTACGGACCTCCCGGTCGATCGCACGAGCGGTATCCGAGCCAACCCCTCGATACTCATCCATGTCGTAGCCGTAGCCCGCTCCGGCAATAGCCATGGGGCCAATCCCCTTGCTCATGCCGAACGAAGTCACCATGCGCCGGGCCATCTCCGAGGCACGCTGAAGGTCGTTTGAAGGCCCGGTAGTGACCTCGCCGAAGATGAGCTCCTCTGCCACGTGTCCGCCCATCGCGCAGGCTATCGCCGCCTCGAAGTCGGACTTGCGCCACATGTTGCGATCCTCCTCTGGAGCCAGACGCGTATAGCCGCCGACCATGCCCCGCGAGACGAGCGAGATTTTCATGACTCGGTCCGCGTTCGGAAGCGCGGCCGCCACCAGCGCGTGGCCCACCTCGTGATACGCGGTGATCACGCGTTCTTTCGCGCTGAGGAGGTGACTCTTGCGGCGTGGTCCAGCCACAACGCGGTCCAGTGCCTCCTCGAGCTCCAGCTGGCCGATACTCGTGCCCTCTCTGCGGGCGGTAAGGATGGCCGCTTCGTTGAGTACGTTTTCGAGATCCGCACCCGAGAGCCCTGTGCTCTGCCGTGCCAGGTAATCCAGGTCGGCGTCTTCCGCGAGCGGTTTCCCGCGCGCATGCACATCCAGTATCTGTCGACGCCCCGCGGCATCGGGCAGGTCCAACTGTACCTGCCGATCAAAGCGGCCCGGCCGCAACAGTGCCGGATCCAGAATGTCGGCGCGGTTCGTCGCGGCCAGCACGATCACAGCACTGCGATCGCTGAACCCGTCCATCTCTACCAGAATCTGATTCAGCGTCTGTTCGCGTTCCTCGTGCGAAACACCCGCGTGGCCACCGCGGCGGCGTCCCACCGCGTCTATCTCATCGATAAAGATGATGCACGGTGCCAGCCTGCGCGCTTCCTGAAAGAGGCTTCGAGCACGCGACGCACCGACACCGACGTAAAGCTCTACGAACTCCGAGCCCGAGCTCGAAATAAATGGCACACCCGCTTCACCCGCGACCGCTCGTGCGAGGAGCGTCTTACCAGTACCAGGCGGGCCTACCAGCAAGGCTCCACGAGGAACACGCGCGCCCAGAGCCGTGAAGCGGTCCGAATTACGGAGGAACTGAACAACCTCCTCAAGCTCTTCTTTTGCCCTCTTCAACGCCGGCCACATCTTTGAACCGGGTGGTCGGGCGCTCCGCGGTGATCGTCTTGAAATGATTCGAGGATAGGATTTTGCTGGGCGAGGAAACAGTTGACCTGGGAGTTTCCTCAGGAGCCGCGGATCTGGCGCGAGAGGCTAGCGCGGAGCGCACGCCGAAGACGAGCAACGCCGCGAGCGCTATTGCGGGAACAATGAGGTATACGCCGTTCAGCCATTGAGTCCACTGTGTGAAGTCCGCCAGCCCGGCGTTGGTCAGCGTATTGAGCCACGGTACGCTCAGTGCGACCAATGTCACGATAAGTAAGAATATCGCGAAGGTTCCCATACCGTTGGGTGCTTCACCTCCCCCAAACCCACGTCCCCGAGCCATGCGAATCTATTCTCCTGTGCCACACCGCAGCGACGCGGAACTCTGCAAGAGGCATGCCGTAAGCGGCGCTGAACAGGCCGGACTTTACCGAATGAGCTCGAGGTAGCTTTTCCCAGCCTGACTAGGAAGCGGGCGCGAGATGTTTCGCCGTCAATGAGTCAGGGACGCCGAGGAGGTCGCGAGGAGTGCCCGCGAATACCACCTCACCGCCGCGACTGCCACCCTCCGGACCCATGTCGATGATCCAGTCGGCGTTGCGGATCACATCCAGGTTGTGCTCGATGACGATCACGCTATTCCCGCTGTCCACGAGACGGTTCATAATCGCCAGCAGGTGGGTGATGTCCGACATATGCAGGCCCGTTGTCGGCTCGTCGAGCACGTAGACGCTACCTTCCTTATGGAGCTCACTGGCCAACTTGATGCGCTGACACTCGCCGCCCGAGAGCGTGGAAAGCGGCTGTCCCAGGGTCAGATAGTCCAGGCCGACGTCGCTCATCGCCTGAAGCTTGCGGCGGATCATTTTTTGATGGAAGAACTCCAACGCCTCAGCGACGGTCAGTGCCAGCACATCGTTGATGGACTTGCCGTCAAGCTTGTATGCCAGGACCTCGTCCTTGAATCGACGCCCTCGCAGATCTCGCAGGGAGTCTTGATGCCATCGAGAAATGCCAGGTCCGTGTAGATCACACCAGAGCCCTTACAGTTCTCGCAGGCGCCTTTTGAGTTGAAGCTGAACAGACCCGCATCAGCTTTATTGGCACTGGCGAACGCCTTCCGGATGTCGTCCATCACGCCGGTGTACGTGGCTGGGTTTGATCGTGAAGTGGTTCCGACCGCTGATTGATCGATCACAATCGCTTCCGGATGCTGGCGCAGAAACACGTCCTCGATAAGCGAGCTCTTGCCCGACCCCGCCACGCCGGTGATGACTGTCAGCACGCCCACGGGAATATCCACGTTGACGTCCTTCAGGTTGTTTGCGCGCGCATTCCGCACGGGAAGCGTTCCCGCGGGCGCCCGCACGTCTGTCTTCATGGGCAGTGAACGCTGAAGATACTGTCCCGGTGAGCGTGTCCGCCTTCAATAGATCCTGGAAGCTGCCTTCGAAGACGATCTCACCGCCCGCGGTCCCGGCATGAGGGCCAACATCGACAATGTGATCGGCTCCCTCGATGACATCGCGATCGTGCTCCACCACCAGTACAGTGTTGCCCTTGTCGCATAGCTTTCGGAGTAGCTCATTCAGCCGATGCACATCGCGCGGATGGAGACCAACGCTCGGCTCATCAAAGATGTACATCACGTCAACCAGGCTGCTTCCCAGGTGCTTGACCATCTTGACGCGCTGCGATTCACCGCCCGAGAGAGTGTCAGTCTCCCGATTTAGACTCAGGTACTCCAAGCCGATGTCGGCCATGTGCTGCAGCCGCTCCACGAGGGCATCGACCATCGGCGCGGCAACGGAGTCGGTGATCTCCCGAAGGACCGGGATCAGATCGCCGATCTCCATGCTCGACAGCTCGGCAATGTTGCGACCGTTGATTCGACAGCTCAGCGTGGCCTGGCTCAGGCGGGCTCCTTTGCAGAGCGGGCATGGCTGAGGCCTGATGTACGGCGCGACGGCCTTCTGGGTGCGCTCGGAAAGCGTCTTGAGGTCGCGACGCACATACGACTTCTCAATCTTCTCGATGATGCCCATATACGTGGCGTTCATCGTGGTGGCATCGCCTATCTTCAGCGGGTACTTGCGCGGCTTGCTATAGAGCAGCAGGTCCAGCTCTTCAGGTGTGAAGTCACCAAGCTTCTTGTCGTTGTCGAAGAACCCGGACGCCGCGTACCACTTGGACTCCCAGGAGGCGAAGAACGGCACCTGGATGCCACCATCATTAATTGACTTGGAGTAGTCGAGAAAATCATCGGCAATCACCCCGAGCTTCCTGCCGATGCCGTTGCACTCCGGGCACATGCCCTGCGGATCATTGAACGAGAATGCGTTGGAGTACCCTATGTGAGGCTGACCGACGCGAGAAAAGAGCAGGCGCAGAAGCGTGTAAATGTCAGTGATCGTTCCCACCGTGGAGTGTGACCCGCCACCAAGCCGCTTCTGGTCCACGATCACCGCCATACTAAGGTTCTCAATGGCGTCCGCGTCCGGCTGCGGGTACCGGGGCAAGAAATTCCGGACGAACATGCTGAAGTTCTCGAAGAGCTGCCGCTGCGCTTCGGTGGCGACCGTGTCGAAGACGATTGAGGACTTGCCCGAGCCCGAGACGCCGGTGAAGATGGTGATCTTCCGTTTCGGAATCCTGAGCGACACGTTTTTCAGGTTGTTCTCGCGCGCCCCCGCGAATCTCGATGTATTCGGACACGTTCCACCTTCCGCGTGAGTGGCCCCGGGAGGTTTAGAGGGTACAGAGCCAACGGGGCTAAGGTGAAACGAACGGAACGGCGCGAGGGCGCGGAATTCGGAACCTTCTCTTTTCTGATCGCAAGCCATAGCAACGGGCTTCCAGCCCGAACGCGCAGCGCGTGAACTACCTTTACTAACCTTGCTACGCGTACCGGGTGGAAGCCCGTTGCTACGTGACTCTTGTGAGACGGAGCTGCTACTCCACACCCAGCTCCCGGGCTAGCGCCTCAAAGAGCTCGCGACTGCCCTCCTCACGCATGCGCGGGGCATCTTCGGAATCGAAATATGCTCCCTGCTCGGTGAATGTCAGACGCACCCCCTCGCCAGTCGGCTCGAGCTCAACAGTTGCGAGCGACGCTGAGATGGGTGAATCTTCGACGGCCATACGGTAGGCGAAAACGATGCGCCACTCTGGCACGATGTCCAGATAGATGGTCTCGTTGATGATCGGCGGCCCGCCCTGGTAGCGGAATCGTGAGAATTCCCGCCCTCCGACCCGAAAGTCGGCGGTGTACTCCTCAACTTCCCATCCCTCGCCTTCGGCGAACCAGCGACGCTTGGTCTCCAGGTCGGCGAAAGCAGCGAAGACGCGGGCCGGCGAAGCGGCGAAGGTTCGTTCAATACTGAATGTGCTATGGATGGCGAACGGCTTGCCTGTCATCTTGTCTATCATGATGTGCTCCTTTTCTTATCGCGGGAAGTTGTAGGTCAGATGAACGGTGCGCTCTGAGTGCCGGACATCGGCAAGCTCGAGCCGACCGAGGCGCTCGACGATCGCCCGCCGCGTCGCCTCATCCAGCGACGAAAAGACCCAGTCCACCGCGGATTGGTCAAGCATCGACTTAAGTATTGCAGAGTGATGGGCGATAGTCAAGTAGACGCTTTAGTATCCCCAGATCCTTGGACTGCGGCGGTCTTCGCCGCTTTCTACTAGCGCGAAGCGCATCCGCCGACGCGCTTCCAGCCTCGCGAGAAAGCGGCGAAGACCGCCGCAGTCCAAAGGATCTGGGGATACTAAGGCCACCGCAGATCAGGCTGCGCGCAGCCGCCAACCCAGCACGGACATCGCGATTCCATACACCGCGGTCGCCGCGATAATCAGGGCACCGCCCGCCGGACCGGCACGCCTCCGGCCGCGAGCAGCGCCAGTGAAACGCCAACGAGAGCCGCGTGAATCCAGCTCGGTCCAAACCCGGCCCGGTGGCAGGCGAAAGCTAGCGGGACGCTCGACACAACCCAGAGGAGCGACAGGAAGCCACCGACTGCGCCGAACCCCGTAGCTTCAATACGCTGCATCATCTCATGTCCGACTTGAGGCGCAACGTATTGCCTCCAGCAGCAATCCTGGCGCCATGCCAATTGCCCCGTGACGACCACCATCGCCGCGGCAATGGGAGCGTAGGCCCCGGCGCGGCGCATCTCGAGCGCCTCTATGAGTGCGGGCAAGCCGAGCAATAGCACCGGAAGACTCAGGAGGCACAGCAGATGCGCCGCCTCCCACGTGGCCGCGCGGTACGCGGCATCGCTGTGCTCCAACGGATGCAGCAGGTTTCCCATGGCGAACATTAATCCGCCAACGATCAGTGCCCAGACCGGAGACGGCGGCGCGAGCCACTGAATAGAGCCGTTCGGTCATGGTGCGCGGCAGAATCCGGATCTCCTGACAGGCGAGTCTACGTCCAATCGGCGGGTAGATCCTTCGCTGCGCTCCAGGATGACAAGGATTCACTTCCAGACACGGAGCCGCGCGCATACGGCGGACTCTGTATCGTCATTCGGTCCTGCCGTTCCTGCCTAATAAATGATCGAAGGCAGGAACGCGCCTTTGGGCTCGTTGTAGAGACCGATGCTCATCAGCGTCAGCGGCTGAACGACGCGCAGACCATGCTCCAGGCACCAGCGGAATACTTCGCTATTGCGTGTGGGCAGCAGGAACCCACTTGGATGGAACTCTGGCACGGCGCCGATCAGCGCCTTCAGGTCTTCATTCGTCTCGGCCACTGCATGGCCGAAGAACGTGAGCGAGGATGCGTACCCGGAGATTCGACCTGCGTGCTCGACCACCGTGGCGGTGCCCTGGCGAATGGCCTCAAGGAGCTCGGTAGTACGCGAGAAGCCGTGCACCTTCACGCTCAGCGAGTCGCACGCATCAAGATCGCTCTCGGTGGCCGCCCGCACGGAGTGGCCCGGTATTTCAACTCTCAGAGCGTTACCGCCGATGTTTGAGAGCGGCTCCCGCGCGTCGAATCCGAGCTTCGTGTACAGCGACAATGAGCGATTGTGATAGGCCGACTGCACCAACCGAACGCCGCAAACTGCTGCTCGCGTACGCGCCGGAGGACGTCTTCCATAAGCCGTCGGCCGATCGAGCCATTCTGGACGGACGGGTCAACAGTGATGGGCCCCACGCCAGCAATCGGCGCAAGCTCCCACAGGAAGTTGCTCCCCGCCACGCGCCCATCAACTTCGGCCACAACCGAGTAGACGTCGGAGCGCGTGAAGATATGGGAGACGAGGCCGATTCCTGCTTCTGGCGATGGGAAATCGGCAGGAAAATTGTGCTGCCCAGAAATCGATTTGAAGGCTTCGTAGCAGATCGTTCCACATGCCACAGCGTCTTCTGGTTTACCGGGTCTCAAGATGATGTCCATCGATATGCCTCTTGAATGTTGACTGATCGGAGATTATGACGGTGCGGGGGGCGATGCGTGCACGATAGCTTTTGTCGGCTTGACCGAGGCGAACGTTCCAAACACGCAGCTTTGGCGGGCAGATCTCGCCAAGTTCGGCATATCGCATGCAGTTCAAGCTATGCAGATTCGTCTAGCCAGCAAAGGCGGGTAGATTATCGGGCGCCACACCTTATCCCGCTAGCAAGCCAAATGCGAATAGGCCCCTAGCAGCCTGACTGGCACCGCTGTATCGCCGACTGATAAATGAGGGAAAGCATGCCACGATCAACTATTGAGGCGATCTATCAGCCGCTGGCGCAACTCGAGAGCGGTGAGCCTGTACATTTCATTGATACGAAGAACGGAATCGAGATACCTATTGCCGGGGCTGTCAAGATTCTGCTTCACGTCAGAAATGACGGCCCTTCGCTGGCTACCGTAGTGATCCAGGGCGGCAATCCCAGAGTGAGCCCGCACGGGAATGGCGAGGACGAAATTATCCAGGTCGCGCGGCGTGAAACGCGATTTATCGGACCGATCGACGTCGCCGCGTTCGCTCAATTAGGCGATGTGCTATGGCTAGATTTCACCCCCGAAACCGTCGGCCGACTGAGCGTGTACCGCCTCAACCAGACTGGTTAATCCATGGGCGTCCGCCACAATTTCCTGCCCGCTAGAGGGGCGCTCCGGCCAGAGAAGAATTATCCTGCTTGACAGGTGGCCCGCCCGGAAGTATCACAGGCGCACAGCGTGGACCGTGTACTGGCGTGATGAGTGTCGCGCGCGGCGACACTTCCGGCTGGTCGAAAGGAGCCGAACGATGACACAGGTGGAAAAGAACCCGTTGGACAGGTCAGGGGTTATCACCGACGAGAAGCTGAGCGGCGACCACGACTATCAGAGGCGGCAGAAGCTGGCCACCAAGGGCTGGCAGGTGGCCAGCATTCCGGACAACGCCAAGCCCAAGCCTGGCGGAGGTAGCTATATCAAGCTCACCGACAACCGCCATGCTGAAGCGGTCATCAACGTCTACCCGCCGGGCAAGAAAGACGAGATGCACTGTCACCCAGGGTCAGAGCACATTTTCCTGTGCTTCCAGGGTCAGCTCCACATTTACGGTCTCGAGGACGGCGAGGATGTGATCCTCAATCCTGGAGAGCTGGTGCACATTCGTGCCAGCTACTACTACCAGCTCGCCAACGAGACCGATGAGCTCACCGTGCTCTACCAGGTAGCCACCAAACCGGCCAAGCCACCGCGCATCACCCGCTACAGCTATCGCGGCAAGGGCGACGTCGACCCAACGACGCTCGAAGGGTAATCGGGCCGCAGAGCGCTTGGCATGCGGCGCTCCCCCACGCCGCATCCAAAGCTCCGGGCGGATGTCGCCTCCATAGAGCCCACGGCTGATCGATGGCACGGCCATTGCGGGGCCGCCGGGTTAATATTGGAGTGGTCGCGACCACTCCGGGCATCGTGGTAAATCAGAAACAGCGTGCACCATCACTGCCGACGGTACGGGCGCAGCACTGCGCCCCCTATACCGAATGGCCTTCACACGCGGCGAGCTGTCAGCCCTCGCTCGCGATGGTCCCCGGCCACCCTGCTGACCGTGGCCCTACTTTTGGCCCTGGCGACGGCGTGCGGCCAGACGCAGCCTCAGGCCGGATCAGCCGGGCCGTCGGGCCGCGCATCCTCATCGCGGCAAGACAGGTCATCGACGGACGGCGCCGCTTCAGCTTTGCCGTCGCCGACGGCGGCGACGGCCGGCAACGTGGCGCTCTCGCGGCCCCTCCAGACGGGCGAATACGCAATCACGGCTAATCGCGACGATCACTCGCTGTCAATCGTGCCGATCGGCCTGGCCAGTGTCGTGGCGACGGTTCCTGTGGAAGGGGCACCGCTCGGCGTCGCAACCGCGCGGGGACCAGATCGAGCCTTCGCACTCATCGACTCGCCGACGAGCTCGGGCCTCGCGGTGACCGACATCGACGCGATGACGCCGCTCGGGGCCGTCGAGGTGAGCCCACGTCCCGATCGGTTGCTCAATTCGCCCGGAAATGTCGGTGGTCCGCTTCTGATGCTGTCGGACGCCGACAACACGCTCCGATCGCTGGACCCTGACACTGGGACACTCGGCCCGGCGGTGCAGCTTGGTGCTGGACCGCATGCCGCGGCGCTGGACATCACCTCAGACCAGGCGGTTCGGCGGATCCTTATCAGCAGCGCGGGCGAAGGGGTCGTCTCGGCCATCAGCCCCGACGCGAAGGACATTCTCGCGACGATTCAGATCGGCAGACGGCCCGTCGGCGTCGCCCCGGCGGCGTCCTACGGATCGCGCCGCGACCGGGTGTGGGTGGCAGACGGGGAGGCTGGTACCGTCACGCTGGTCGATCTCACGAGCGGGGCGACCGAGCAAACGATCCAGGTAGGTCCGGGCCTCACCAGCATGGCCGCCACGGCCGGTAACAGGTATCTTGTCCTCTCCTCGAGTGATCCGCTTCACGCGCTCTACGCGATCGATATCTCGATGGCCCAGATCGATCCACGCCGCACAGTGGTCCAGGAGCTCACCGTGGACGGCGGCGTTCTGGCCGTGGCGACGGGCCTGGAGCCCACACTCGCATTCATCACGACGGGTGACAATCGGCTACTGTATTGGGATCTAACCTCGAACACGATCAAGCAGTCGATCAGCGTCGGTCAAGGTCCGGTAAGCCTGACGCTCGGATTCGCGAATCCCTCAGGCTTTGTCCCGATCCGCACACCCGGTGGAAGCACTGACACTGGCGCGGCTCAACGGGCAGCGTCGGCTCGACAGGCAGCTCCGGCGGTGCGAGTGCGTCGGGCGCAGGCGGCTCCGCTGCAACGGGCGGCCAGATTGGGGCCGGCTCGACTGGCGGCGGCTCTACGAGTGGGGGCGGAGGCGCCAGCACAGGCGCTTCCAATGGCGGCGGGGCTGGAGGCGGAACCAACGCCGGCAGCGGCAGCAGTGGTGCCGGGTCGGGTGTCACAGGAACGAACAGCGGTGGAGGTGGCTTACAGGCGAGCGCCGGCGGTGGCGCGACGACATCCGGCGGTGGCACCGGTGCGTCAAACGCCGGCGGGGCCGGCTCGGCCGGTGGTGGGGCAAGCTCGAGCGGCGCTGGGTCCGGCTTAGCCGTTGGGTCCAGCTCGACGCGGCGGCGGGTCCGGCGCAGACCGGCAGTGGCGGGACCGGCTCGGCCAGTGGCGGGATCAGCTCGGCCGGCGGTGGGTCCGGCTCGGCCAGTGGCGGCGGAAGCAGCTCAGCCGCCGGCGGGAGCGACTCGGCCGCCGGCGGGACTGGCTCAGCCGGTGGCGCAACCAGCTCTCAGAGCACTGGTCCCACCACTGGCCGCACCGGCGGTGGAGCGTCAGGCGGTACTGGAGCGTCGACGAGCACTGCCCCATCTAACGCCGGCAGCTCGAGCGCTACCCCGGGGGCTCAGGCCGCTGGCAGCGGATCTAGTGGCAGCACCAGTACCAACGCGAATTCGACCAGTAGCTCGGTTGGCGGCGCGGGTTCGACAGGAGCGAGCTCTGGAAGCAGTCCTTCGAGCGGTTCGGCCAGCCAGACAGGAAGCACGAGCGCTGGCGGCTCAACGGGCAGCACGGGCATCCGGTCGGCTCCCAGGCGGAGCCGCCGCAGAGCTCGCTCGTGTGCGGCATCCTGCAGCAGATCAGTCCACCGTTGTCCACCGCGGCTGGGTGCGCCGCCGCCCCGAACGAGTCCGGCACTACCGCGAGTAACGCCGGTGCCACCGCCACCCCAACCGGCACGCCCAAGGACACGCAAGCCGCACCACCGGCGGCAACAGGTGTGCCAACTAGCCAGCCCGGCGCGGGTCAGGCCAGCACCCCGGTGAGCGCGGTACCTACGAGCACCCCAGCTCCTGCCACGATGTCAGGCTCCTCCAGCGGTCCACAGCCCGCCGCTCGAAGCGGGACTGGCCAGGCGAACATCGGCGGGGCCGGCCAGGTGTCATCCGGTGCGAGTCAGTCGGCTTCCCGTCCAACGGCGACTCGCGAGAGTAGCTCCGACGACGAACCAGATTGCGAGAGCCTGGTGCCCTCCTGGCTACAAGCTGACGTGCGCTCCTTGTGCAACGAAATGCGCGAGCGTACCGACCAGTCCGGCGATCAGGGACAGCGCGATCGCCCCTCGCGCGGCTCGCGCTAGTACCGACGCACCTGGAGCTGACCGGTGGGCCGGGAGTCTCCGACCGTGCAGTACCAACTGGCATGGACGACTTGGTGGGTTGCCGGCCCCGTTCGTAGCAACGGTCTTGGAGTGTCAAGCTGGGGATAACTTGGCAGCATTCCAATCCTGATTAGTGGCAATGAGGTGATTGAGGATGCGCAGCAGCTTGCCCATGCAGGCGGTGAGCGCCACCTTCGTCGGTTTCCCGGCAGTACGCAGCCGCTGATAGAACGCGCGCAGCGCGGGGTTGTGCCGCACGCCGACCAGGGCGCCCATATACAGCGCGGCCCGGACATCGGCCCGCCCGCCCCAGATGCGGCGCCGGCCACGCAGGGTCCCACTGTCGCGGCTATGCGGCGCCAGGCCCAGCAGCGCGGTGATCTCTTTGCGGCCCAGTCGGCCCAGCCCGGCAGGCGTGCCAGGAGGGTGGCCGCGATGGTGGGGCCGATGGCCGGCACCGTCCGGAGCCGCTGGGCCTTCCCGTGCCAGACCGGATCCTGGGCCACGCGCTCGGCCAGCTCTTTCTCGATCGCGGCCAGCTCCGCTTCGAGCCATTCCACGTGACGGGTGATGCCGGGGCGGACCACCGGATCCGCCTGCCGCAGGCGCTGCCGTTCGGCGACCAGCACGTCCCGCAATTGCCGACGTCGATCCACCAGCGCCTGCAGCGCCTGCGTGGCGGCGTCGAGCGGCGGACGCACCGCGGGCGCGACCGCCTCGGCAAAGTGCGCCAGCACGTGCGCATCGAGGGCGTCGGTCTTCGCCAGGCGACCGGTCGCGCGCGCGAAATCGCGCACCTGGCGCGGATTCACCACCGCGACGGGCAGTCCGGCCGCGGTGAGTGCCGTGGCCAGCGGCCGCTCGAGCCCACCGGTAGCTTCGAGCACGATGCGCTCGGGCACCAGCGGTCCCAGGGTGTCCACCAGGGCGGCGCACCCGTCGTCCGTATTGGGTACCGACCACCACTGGCCCGACGGACGGAGCGCGACGACCAGCTCCGCTTGGGCGACATCAATCCCCACGACGACTGGGGGTGCGGCGGACTCCGAGCTCATACCACGCCTCCTCATGGCGACACTGGCAGTCGGCGACCGGCGTCCCCAGGCCGGAACTTGCAGATACGGGCTGAGCGCCCCGGCAACAGTACAGGCTCACGGGACGACGGGCAGAGGTGAGGCCCAGGCTACAAAACGGTCTCACCGGACCGAGTGCGGATCGGACTCTCACCTCCGGCCGACCGCATTCCAGATGGGCTCGCTGGCCTCGCGGAGTTATCCCCACCCCGCGACGACGGCGACTTATCCCCATCTTTCACGCTTCGCGTTCAAGATACAAGTGCGGAATTTATTCCGCCGTCTCCCGAACTGCAGCGGCTCGTGATCGCCAACTGAGCCGTCAGCGCACATGGGTCATGCGGTTAGACTCATTGCCGGATCTGATGGACGGAGAGCGCGGCACATGGAATCTGGCGACATCATCCAGCGGCGGATGCACAACCAGCACCTCTGGGGACCGCCCCTCGAGCGGCCGGAGAGCGTTGTGCGATGGCTGGGCGCGATGCAAGCTCAGGAGTTCGGGCCGGCCAAGTGGGCGGTAGCACAGCGGTGCGGCGTGGTGGGGAATGACGTCCTGGACCGCGCCTACGCCGAGGGCGTCATCCTCCGCACGCACATCCTGCGGCCGACCTGGCATTTCGTCGCGCCGGCGGATCTGCGCTGGCTCATGGCGCTTAGCGGCCCGCGCGTCCGGGCACTGAATGCCTCTGGGGAAAGACAGCTCGAGCTGGACAATGAGACCATTGCCAGGACCAATGCACTCATCGCCGCCGCCGTCCAGGGTGGCCAGCATTTGACTCGCACAGATATCGCGACTCGCCTGAACGAGGCCGGCATCCAGGCGAGGGGTCAACGTCTGGCGTACATCGTCATGCGAGCCGAGCTGGATGCAGTCATCTGCAGCGGCGCGCCGCGTGGCAAGCAGCACACCTACGCGCTCTTCGATGAACGCGTGCCTGGTGGCCCCGGCTTCGATCGGGATGAAGCTCTGGCCGAGCTGACCGAGCGTTACTTCACCAGCCGCGGACCGGCCACGCTAAAGGACTTCCTGCGCTGGTCGAGTCTGACAGCGGCTGATGGACGACGTGGCCTGGAGATGGTCGGAGGCCGACTCGAGCACGAGCAGGTGGATAACCGAACGTACTGGTTCGCAGCGTCGTCGCGATGGCCGGCGCCGGCGTCTCCGCGAGTCGATCTGATTCAGATCTACGATGAGTACGTCATGGGCTACAGCGAGAGTCGAGACCTGATCCAGTACGGGGACACCCCATTCGACCTGTTCCAGGGTCGCGTCCAGTTCCCCCACGCGGTCATGCTCAACGGCCGGCTGATCGGCCACTGGCGGCCCGTCATGACTCCTCGTGCCGCCGCGATCGAAACGCAGCTTCTCAGATCGCTTAACCAGACCGAGCAGCGAGTGCTGGAGAAGGCGGTCGAGCGATATGGTCGTTTCATCGAGAAGCCTATCAGCGTACTGTTTTCGGACGCGGCTTCTGGAGCTCCGTCGTAAGCAGACAGGCTGCGCGACGTTCGGGATATTCGAAAGCTTGCACCGGCAGGCTTTCCCCGCCCGCTAGCACCGCACAGAGACTGATCCGTAGTGCCTGCAGAATCTGGCTCGGCACATCGTCTCCCATGTGCTCTACGCGTATCGAGCTGAGTTCCTTCGTCGCCCCGAATAGGTCACATCGGGCAGTGCCCGCCTCCGCTACACTTGCAGACAAGCATTCCGGAGGGACCGCATGGATTATCGGCGCCTCGGCAGCTCGGGGCTGCTTGTCTCCGCCATTGGCCTGGGCACTAACAACTTTGGTGGCCGTAGCGACTTTGATCAGAGCCGCGCCGTTATTGAACGCGCGCTTGACCAGGGAATCACACTGTTCGACACGGCGGATGTCTACGGCAAAGGCCGCTCCGAGGAGTTCATCGGTGAAGTGCTTGGTAGCCGCCGCAAGGACGTGGTGATCGCCACCAAGTTCGCCATAGCAATGGGCGACGGGCCTTACGATAGTGGCGCGTCACGCCACTACATCTTCCGAGCGGTCGAGGCCAGCCTGCGCCGTTTGAAGACCGACTACATCGACCTCTATCAGATCCATCGGCCGGATCCCAATACACCCATCCTGGAGACGCTGCAGGCGCTGGACGATCTCGTCCGCCAGGGCAAGGTGCGGTATGTGGGCCACAGCAACTTCGCCGCGTGGCAGATCGTCGACGCACAGTGGACGGCAAAAACGGAGCACCTGGCGCAGCCCATCTCGGCACAGCACGAGTACAGTCTGCTCAACCGAACGATTCAGGCCGAGGTGCTGCCAGCGAGTCGAGCTCTGGGCCTGGGCGTGCTGCCCTACTTTCCGCTGGCCGGTGGTTTCCTCACGGGCAAGTACCGCAAGGACGCCATGCCAGAAGGGGCACGCCTGAGCGGTCCCGGCACCCAGCTGGCGGGCCGCATCCTGACTGATCCTAACTGGGAGCGCGTGGCAAAGCTAGAGGACTTCGCCGAGCAGAGCGGCCACAGTATGGTGGAGCTTGCCTTCGGCTGGCTGCTCGCCGAGCCGGCAATCGGCAGCGTCATTGCCGGCGCCACGCGGCCGGAGCAGATCGACCAGAACGTCAGGGCCGGGAGCGAGAAGCTCGCCGCGGACGAGGTCGAGGCGCTTTCCGCTCTCGTCTGAGGCTGCGAGGTGGCTGCCGCTGCAGCACCCATCGGGATTGGCTTCGGTATCAGCACGATCCATTAGTGAGACAAATGATGCGAACCCGGGGGTCCACGCACCTGGCATGAAAATGGGGCTGGGCTCGTCAGGGCCCAGCGGAGGCGTGGAAGGGCGCAAGCATTTGGCGCTGCGAGTACCGGTAGTGAGATTGACCCGCCGTGCCGCCCGGCACACCCCTGTGGTGCTTCGAGCCCGCGTGAGAGTTTCGCGTGGTGTCCCGGCACGGCCGCGCCTCCAGATTGGAGGAACCCCCCATGGACGTCGTGCATCCTTGCTGTCCGCGGCTTGACGGAAGCATACGAAGGTACCATCCTCATTGCAGGGTAGGGAGGCAACAACGGTGGCGGAACGGGACATTGGCGCGCGGTCTGGGAGCCTGGAGCAAGACCAGGCACAATCTGCTCACTACACGGAGTGGTTATCGGCGTTCTTTGCCTCGCCGGATTGCGCTCGCTTATTCCTGCTGCTTGCCGAATCGAGCCGCGCGCTTGACGAGCTAACCACCGCTACAGGACTTCCGAGAGACGCTGTTTGCGCGAACCTGGCAACGCTGGAAGGACTGGGTCTCATACGCGAAGATGCCTCCACGGATGGCCCGTTCTATCGCCTTGACGAGCGAGCAGATTGGTCGGGCGATGGAATTCCTGGCTACTCGTCCCAGCGACTTTCGAACTCTCGCGGGTCGCCCGGCGCCGCTGTTCTCGTTGCCATCGGCGGACGGCAACGAGATCTCACTGGAGGATTGTCTTGCCAGAGGTCCCGTGGCTCTCTGGTTCTCCAGCGGCCTGGCGTGCCCGATTTGCCGCAGAAACAGAGCCCGTCTTAGCGTCAACTACTCGGTCTTCCGGTCTCTTGGTGCAGAGCTGCTTGAGGTGACACCCACGCCACCGGACAGAGCACGAATGTACTACTCCAGATTCAGCCTGACGTTCCCGTATTTGTGCGACCCCGATACGCGCGTCTGGGAGATGTACGGTCTCCGGCCGGGACGGCTGGGCCCGCTGCATGTCCTGGGAGTGATGCTTCCGGATGCCGTGGGCCCCAGGACCGTCTTGCACGATTGGGTTGATGGGCCGAAGATACAGCCCACGCAGGCAGAGTTAGCGCACCTGGGAAACGAGTACGGGTTCTTCCTGATCGATCAGTCCGGCGCCATCCGCAGCGCCGATGCCGGGCCATACATGGGCTTGCCTGCCAACGCGGAGATCGAGCGCCAGCTGCGGGCCCTGGTCTCTTAGGCTGATCGGCTAAAGGAGCGTCTCGGGGCGCATGGTGCTAATACCGAGCGCCCGTAAGGGTGGCGCAGATTGTGCGGGGCTGGCGGCACGACGCGGTGGGAGTGCCTCATGGCTGGGCGGATCGGTGCGGTGAGCTGGGCGGAACCGGTGGACGAGCTCGAGCGGCGATACCGCCAGGCGACCACGGTGGGGGCGCGCACGCGGTTGCAGGTTCTCTGGTTGGTGCGCCAGGGCCAGAGCGCTCGGGCGGCGGCGCACCCCGCCGGGGTGGGCGAGCACACCGCCATCCGCTGGCTCGGCTGGTATCGTCCCGGCGGCCTCGCCGCGGTCCTGCGGCGGCTGCCGGGGCACACCTCCCGGGGGCGGGCGAACTGGCTGAGTCGCGACCAGCGGTCCGCGCTGCTGGCCGAGGCCGCGACCGGGCGGTTCCTCACGGCCGCCGACGCTCAGGCCTGGATCCGGGCCGAGTTCGGCGTCGCCTACAGCCGGCGCGGCACCTACGGGGCGCTCGCCCGACTGGGGATTCATTCCAAGGTCCCCCGTCCCCAGGCCGAGCGAGCCAACCCGGCGTCCCAGGACGCCTGGAAAAAGGGGGGCTGACCGCCGCCCTGCGCGACGCCGGGCTCACGCGCGAGCGGGCGATTGTCTTCGGAGATGAGCTGCGTCTGGGGCTGCGCGGCCAGACGCGCCGGGTGCTCGGACCGCGTGGGGTGAAGGTGACCCAACGCCTGCAGCTCCGCTATGTCTGGCGGTACCTGCTGCTGGTCGTCGATCCCCGCGCTGGGACGCTCCGCTGGGCGTGGCTCGAGCGCATGCGCCAGACGCACCTGAGCCGGTGCTGCGCCGCTGGGCGCTGGAAGGATTGGTCTGGGACGGCGCCGGGAGCCATCGCGGGAAGCTGCTGGCCCCGCTGCCCACGCCGCGGGTGCTGCTGCCGCCGTACGCGCCGGAGCTGAACCCAGCCGAGCGGGTGTTCGAGGAGCTCCGCCGCCAGGTGGAGGGGCGGGTCTATCCGAGCATTGAGGACAAGCAGGCGGCGGCGGAAACGTCGCTGGCCGCGCTGTCCGCCGAGCCGGCGCGCGTCCGCCGACTGTGCGGCTGGCAGTGGCTCACGGCCGACCTCGATGCCCTGCCCCGGGCTGGGTAATGTCCGCCACTCTCACAGCGAATCGGTATAAGGGGAGATCAGAGTGAACCCAAAAGTGACCTTGGCGGCAAGTGGCAAGACTTCTCGTGGCCAATTGATGGGATGGATGCGTATGCGTGGAGCGAAGCGCGTATTGATGGACGAGATCAAGTCTTTCTATCGGCCGATCACGCCCCCAATGAACAGCCCTTGGCCAGAACCGCTCTTTGCGGCAGGTCGAGCCGTGGGCCACGTCCATATGTCGATTGGCTTTCTTCGCGAGACTGATGATTACGGTATAGCCACTTACCACGCTCAAGCTGGTGTTGCAGCAGCTTATGCAGCAATCGATTGACCACTGCTGTATTTCTGAATTTTTGGCTTGAGCTTGGCCGAGAGCAAAGCCAGCCCCGAGCGCCCGTGGCCTCGAACCCAACAGCACCATCGACTTTGCCCGCGACGATTTTAGGGCCCTCGTGCGTGCAGCGGTAGCAAGTAACCCTAGCTGCCGAGTAGCTGTCGAACGGCTAATCACGGCCGTTGCCAAAATTAAGCCGTACCGAGATCGCGCCCTGCATCGCGACGGTCTCCGATTGTCGGGAGGTGGACGCGACACGGCTTTTGACCTTTGAATCCAGACAATGGATCGAGTCGCGTGGAGACAAATGGATAGGACCAATGGGCACGCCATTCCCCGGCGGCGGACGGCATCGAAACGGTGATCGTCGACCTGTTCACGTATTGGGCGGCTTCTGGATCCGCGATTCTTGGTCTATTAGATGGGCTCAAAGGGCAAGGCGCCCCCCGAGCCCGGGTTCCCGAACCGGCCCTAATGACGTGTCGTCAGTGATGAGCGAGTCCCATGCGTTCTCTTGTTCTACATGGGCCACTCCTCCTTCCGCCACCCCATATCGAAGAACATCCACTCGTAGCGGCTGCAGGCGTAGTAGTGGCGGGCGAGGCGGGCGCGGGTGGTGGCGTCGGTGTCGGCAGCGAGGCGGTCTAAGAGGGCGCACATCTGGACGCTCTTCTCCTGCATGACCGGGCTGGCGTAGGTCTCGATCCAGAGGCGATACAACGGATGCTCGGGAAGGGCGCGCTCGGCCAGGATGCGGCCGACGTGGGCGTAGCCCCAGAGGCAGGGCAGGGTGGCGACCATGACGTCCAGGAAGCCACCGTTCAGGGCGGCCGCGGACATGTAATTGAGGTAGGCCTCGCAGGTGGGCGCGCGCTCACCCTTCGCGAAGTCTTCAACTGTGCAGCCGAAGTGCTCGGCGGCGGCCTTGTGGAAGATGGCCTCGCCTTTGAGGATGAAGAGCGCGCCCTCAGCGAACTGGGCCATGAGCTCAGGCGTGGGCGCTTTCTGTGAGGCGGCGACGCGCATACGCGCGTACTCCATGATGTACTTGTAGTCCTGGGAGATGTAGTAGCGGAACGTATCTTCGGGCAGCGTGCCGTCAGCGATGCCGCGCACGAGCGGCAGGTTGAGCACGTCGGCCCAGATTGGCGCGGCGGGCTCGTTGATCTCGTTGAAGAAGCTCATGGGAACTCCAGGTGTTAGGAGCTAGGGGTAAGGGATCAGTGAGGTGAATGGTACTCCGGCGAGGTGTGACTTGCGCGTTCTGAGGTCAGTACTGATGGCCTTCCGGGACCGCCGACATCCTGTCGGACCGGCCTGTGAGGGCCGTCGCGGTGATGCCTGTCGGTCGAGGAGACACCCCTCCCCCGGCCCCTCCCCGCGCGCGGGGAGGGGAGTTGGGATAGGGCAGAAGGAGCGGGGAGTTGTGGATCTGTCGCGAAGGGTCCGGGACAGGATGCCGGGCGGTCCAAGCGGCAACGCTACAAGCTCGTTACGGTGATGGCTCGGGGTGGCCCAGCCGGCCCACCGGGCGCGAGAAGCCGAGACCGTACGGCTCGCTGTTCTCCCATTCGCCGGCGCCGATGCCGATGATGGGCGGTCGCTGGCTCAAGTGCGCCAGGGTGAGCGCCGCCTGGGCGAGTACGACCGGGTGGCGGCGGATCGGCTCGGTCACACCGACCCCAGCCGCGGGCCTGGAGCTTTGGCGGCGAGGTAGCCAAGCACCGCCTGGAACTCGAATGGTTCGTGCGGGGAGCTGCCCGGCGCGGCGAACCAGGTGAACTCCTCGTCCAGGTCGCCGCGGGGACGAAGTCCTGGTGATGGTCCTAGACGAACACGGAATCGAGCTGCTGGTCGCGGGCGGCCGCGACCAGCGCGTCGACGGAGCCAAGCGGGGGCCTGGCGGCGATGTACATGCCGACTTCGATTTTTCGGTGAGTCATGTCTCGTTATTTCCTTGTTTTCAGCTTGTCGCATTCGCGGCTCGGACCACATCGCGGCCGGGCGGGCGCTCCGTGCTCCCTACACCAGAGGTTGTAGGCTGTCGCCGGTGAGGAGATACGCCAGGACCAGGCTGGCCGGCTCGGTCGTCGCCAATTGAGCGAACGCCTTACCGGCAGCGGCTGGCGTGACAGGCGTACCCATCTGTGCCAGGAACTGCGCTTCCGTGATGCCGGCCCGAGCCGCGTAGGCGGCCACGAACGGGCGCCCCATATCGGTCTCGTTCGTTAACCGCGGCAGCACAGCGATGAAGCTGATGCCCAGCTCGGCGCGCCTGGCTTCTTGCCCGGCATAATCAGCCATGAAGCGCAGCGTGGATTTGGCTCCCGCGTAGCCGCCGCTCAGGGGCGAGCTCCCGAGCGACGCGCCGCTGCTCATGACCAGCACCCGGCTGCCGGGTTTGAGTGGCAGCAACAGCACCTCGCGCAGCCATTGAAACCCGATCCGCACGTCGCTGTTCCAATTGGCTGAGAAGGTTTCCCAGGTGTGGTCCTGAAGCGGCCCGGGCTGGACCCGCGCACCGGCCACAAGCGCCAGAATGTCCGGCTCGGTGCCGCTGGAGCAGCGTCCGGGCGGCCCACGGTTCCGTGGCGTCGGCGACCTCGACAACAATGCCCGCTCTGGAGCGGGCAAGCTCAGTCAGACATGCCCCATCCCGCGCCACCGCGACCACGGTCGCTCCGGCGGCATGGAAAGCCTCCGCGATCCCGCGCCCCAACCCCCGGCTGGCGCCCACCACGAGTGCCGTCTTCCCTGTCAGCTCGTTCATTTGACCCTCCTATTGGTCTCCGCCTGCGTTCTGGTCTCGACGCCCGGATGGTCCGGGCCGTCACTGATGCAGACACCCCGACATTCGAAAAGTGGGCGCACACCCTCGGAACCGATCGTGGCGATGGACCGCTTCTCGATGGCTACTCACCGGGCAACGTTTGCAGGGCCGCGGAACGAGGCGAGCCGAGGGAGGACCACCCGCGCCAGCTCCGCGGTGGCGTGTCGGAGGCGCGTTGCTCAGGGAGAGTAGGCAAGCACCCGCGCCGTGACCCAGTCGTACGTGCGCGGCGCCCTGGCGCCCGCCACAGAGCCGCGCCAGAGCAAGCGATTGCTCTGTGCGCGCCCTAGCCAGCGGCATCTCAGGAGGGACCTCTCCGCGCGCGGCTCTGTTCGGTGGTGGCAGACCGCCTGGTCGCGGGCGGTGAGCATGCCGGCTGGGCGTGACCGGCCGCCGCCCGCACGGCGGCGGTCACACCGCTTAATCCACCAGCGCGCCGCCGGTGAGGTTGGCGATGGCACCCGTCATCCCGCCGGCGCGATCAGAGGCTACGAAGGCCGCGTAATCAGCGACTTCGGCAAGTGTCGGGAGGCGCTTCAGCAACGTGGTGCGCGCTAGCTCCGAGAGCCAGGCGTCTACGGTCAAACCAGAGAGCCCGGCCATGCCAGCGAAGAGCTCGCGCGTGTGCGACGTGGCCACCGCTTCTGGAATTGCATGTGGGCGTAGACCCACTACGCGGATGCCGCTGGGACCGAGCTCCCCCGCGAGGATGCGTGAAAGCGCCTCGACGGCGGCGGCGGAGACGCCGTTTCCCAGAAACCCCTGACCCGACATCCGCGCTCCCGGCCCTGGCGAGAGCACGAGAATGACGCCAGAGCCCTGTTTGGCCATATGCCGCGCGGCTGCCTTCGCAGTCAGGAACATTGTTCGCGTGTAGGCCGTGATGGGATGTGCGTAGTCTTCCAGAGACAGCTCCGCGAACGGAGTGCCCTGGACATGGGAGATGCCAACCGCGTTCAGTGCGATGTCGATACCACCCACCTTCGCCGCCACTGCGTCGGCGTGCCTATCGACAGCTCGCTCGTCCATTGCGTCGACCTCCGCGGTCTCCGCCCTCCCGCCCGCGGCAACTATTTCCTCAGCCACCTGGTCCAGTTTGGCAAGAGTGCGCCCCGCAAGAAAGACCGTCGCTCCCTCTCGAGCAAAAGCACGGGCAACCGCCCCGCCGACTGAACCACCGCCTCCGTAGATCACCGCAACCTTGTCCTTCAGCAACATCGCTGGCTCCTTTCTGTGTCGGTTGGGCGCGTGGCTGCCACGTTCGCCCTCCATCGACGTCCGGATCGTCCGAGCCGTCGATGATTGCAGACACCGCGACGTCGAGAAAGTGGGCGCGCCCACCGCCCAGTTCGCCCCTCGGCCGGTGTCTCTACTGGCAGAACGACACGGCGCGTGTCGCTCGACTCGGTCACGCAACACGCTTGCGTGGCGCAACTGCAAGGAGAGGTCTCATGCGAAAGCTGATTGCCGGAATGAAAGTGTCTGTTGATGGAAAGATCGAAGGGCCTGACGGTTATGCGGATTGGGTGGAGGCGTGGTCTGAGGATTACGGTCTCACCCCGCGGATAGACGCGTGCCTGCTGGGCGGCGGCATGTACCCCGGCTACGAGCAGTACTGGACCGCCATCCAGAATGAGCCGGGCAAGCCCATACCGATGACCGGCAGATTACCCACGCCGGGTCAGGTTGAATGGGCCCGCTTCGCGCTGCAAACCCCGCATTACGTCCTGTCGAACACGCTCACCTCGGCTCTCTGGCCAAATACCAGCTTCGTCCGGGGACTCAATGAAGTCGCCGCCCTGAAGGAGCAGCCCGGCAAGGACATCTATCTCATAGGGGGCGCTCGAACCACGGCGAGCCTCATCGAGGCGGGACTCGTGGAAGAGCTGCGTCTCATCGTCTACCCGCTGGTCGTCGGTGAGGGCAGGGGGCTATTCGCAACGTCCGAGCGTCGTCACGGGCTCGAGCTACGGAACGTTGAGCAGCTAGATGGCGCACGCGTCAGCCTCGTCTATGGAATCGGCAGTTAGGTGAAGCTCATGAGCTCATCAAGCAACACGGCAACGAGAGGCTGGGTGCTGGCGCTTACGTCCGCGGCCTCGGCTATGGTCAATCTCGATTCGCTGGTCGTTACGACCGCCCTCAGCACGATCCGTCTAGACCTCGGCACGTCAATCGAGGCGCTGGAGTGGACGGTGAACGCCTACATTCTGAGCTTCGCGGTGCTCCTCTTGACCGGCGCGGCGCTCGGCGATCGATTCGGGCGGCGGCGACTATTCGCTGCCGGCCTCGGCCTGTTCGTCGTGGCGTCGGCCGCGTGCGCACTGGCGGGCAGCATCGGCTGGCTTATCGCCGCGCGCGCCGTTCAGGGGGCCGGCGCGGCGCTGATCATGCCACTCGCGATGGCGCTGCTCAGCGTGGCGTTCCCGTCGGAAGAGCGCGGGAAGGCGCTGGGGATCTTCAGTGGCATCACCGGGCTGGCCCTCATCGCCGGCCCGGTGGTCGGCGGCGCGATCGCCGAGGGGCTCGCCTGGCAATGGATCTTCTGGATCAACGTCCCCATCGGCCTGATCATCCTTCCGCTCGCGCTAAGACGCATCCCGGAGAGCTTTGGACCGCGCAGTGCGCCCGACTTTCCGGGCCTCGTGCTCGCGACGGGCGCGGCTCTCGGGTTGGTATGGGGGCTGGCGCGCGCAAATGGCGCCGGCTGGGCCAGCACTGAGGTGGTGTTGGCGCTCGCGGGCGGGGCCGTGCTCACCATAGCGTTTGTCACCTGGGAGCGTCGCGCGCACGAGCCAATGGTGCCACCGCGGCTCTTCCGCTCGCGGGCTTTCTCCTCGGGCATTGTGGCGGGCTTCTTTCTCTATGGGTCGATCTATGGAACGCTGTTCTTCATGGCGCAGTTCCTGCAGACCGGGCAGGGCTACGGACCGCTGGACGCCGGCCGTACGATTGCTCCCCTGGACGGGCACCCTGTTTGTCGCGGCGCCCATCGCCGGCGCTCTCGTCAACCGGGTCGGCGAGCGGCCGCTCGTTAGCGGCGGACTGCTCGTGCAGGCGGTTGGCTTAGTGTGGATCGCGCTCATCGCCGCCCCGGACCTTGCCTACGCCGAGCTAATTGCGCCGCTGATCATCGCGGGCGCGGGCGTGTCCATGGCCATGCCCGCGACTCAGAACGCTATCCTGGGCGCCGTCGCCGCGCACGAAGTCGGCAAAGCCTCCGGCACGTTCAACACCTTCAGGTTTCTCGGCGGGGTATTCGGCATCGCGATCCTCGCCGCGGTGTTCGCGCAGGCCGGCGGCTTCGGCTCCGCACAGGCCTTCAGCAACGGATTCGCTCGCGCGATTGGCGTCTCAGGCATCCTGTCGCTCGTGGCAGCCGTCGCCGGGCTGTGGCTGCCCGGACGTCGCGCGATGCTATTTGCGACGGCGAGCGCAAACAGTGCGCCAGAGCCAAACAGACCGCTTGACCGCGAGGAGCGCCGCGATGCTGCTTGAGCGGGAGAACACGGTGATCTTCGGATCCCGGGATGCCATACTGGTGGGGCCACGGGGTTCCGAACAGGTGACAGAGAGTCTGGGCGTTGAATCAGCGGATCTGATCCGCAGGGCGCGGGCCGGGGACGATGACGCGTTCCGCGAGCTCACCGAGCCGCACCGTCGCGAGCTGCAGGTGCACTGCTACCGGATGCTCGGCTCCCTGCAGGATGCCGAGGACGCGCTCCAGGACACGCTGTTGGCCGCCTGGCGAGGCCTCGGGGGATTTGACGGACGCGCCTCGATCCGGACATGGCTCTACCGGATCGCCACCAACCGTTGTCTCAATGCCCTTCGCTCGGCCAGCCGACGCCCCGCCAAGGAGTGGGACAATCCCCTGATTGAACCGCCCGAGCCCACTCGGCTGGGTGAGGTCATCTGGCTCGAGCCCTATCCTGACTCCCTCCTCGCGGGCGCGCTGCACGCGCCACTCGGTCCGGAGGCTCGGTATGAGCAAACTGAAGCCATCTCCCTGGCGTTCGTGACTGCGCTGCAAGTCCTGCCCGCGCGCCAGCGCGCCGTGCTGATCCTCCGCGAGGTACTCGGATACCACGCCCGCGAGGTGGCCGACATGCTTGACACGACGCTGGAGTCGGTCACCAGCGCCCTCAAGCGGGCGCGGGCCAGCCTGCAGCTTCGGCTGCCACCTGGCGAGCGCGAACCGCCTCCGGCTCCTGAGTCCCCCGCCGAGCGGGCGCTCGTTGCCCACTTCGTCGGCGCGTACGCCTCTGGCGACGTCGACGCCGTGATCGCCTTGCTTACGGCCGACGCCCTCGTGTCCATGCCACCCATTCCCTTTGAATACGTCGGCCGCGACATCGTTGCCGACTTCTTTGCCAGAGTTCTGGGTCTGGGACGGAAGCATGACTTCCTGCCGACGCGGGCGAATGGACAGCCGGCATTCGGAGTGTACATTCGGACTCTCAATGGCGGCAGCCGGGCAAGCGGCCTTTACGTGCTCACGCTCGCAGGTGACCGGATCTCGGCGCTCACGCGTTTCGAGCCAAGCGTGCTCCCGTGGTTCGGGCTACCACAATCGCTCCCGTAGCGAAGCAAGAGTGAAGAGTGAAGAATTGGAGCTCGGAACACTCTTCACTCTTCACTGGCAGCTAGGCTGCCTGCGCCAGCGCCGTCACCTCGTCGCGCTCCTGCGGCGTCAGCACCCATTCCGAGGCCTTCGCGTTCTGGGTCACCTGCTCCGGCTTGCGAGCGCCGGCGATCACCGTGGCGCATTCGGGGTGGGCCAGGAGCCAGGCGATGGCCAGCTCCACCAGCGTTTTGCCGCGCGCATCGGCGAACGGGCGAATGCGGTCTACCACGTCCAGCGCGTGGTCGGTGAGATCGCGTCGGCCGTAGGGGACCTCGGCCGCGCGCGTCCCGGCCTCGGGCTCCTGGCCGCGCTGGTACTTGCCCGTCAGCACCCCGCTGGCAATCGGTCGAAACGGAATGATGCCCACGCCGTACTCGCGGCAGGCATCAAGGAGGTGAGGATCCTGAAGACCCTCGACGATGTTCCATGAGGGCTGCACGGAGATCCACGGCGAAAGGCTGTGCTTATCCTGAATGCCGCGCGCCTGGGCAAGCTGCCAGGCCATGTAGTTGGAGCAGCCGATGTAGCGCACTTTGCCCTGCTGAACGAGGTCATCGAATGCGCGTAATGTCTCTTCCAGGGGTGTGCTGTTGTCCGGTCGGTGCGCCTGATAGAGATCGATGTAATCGGTGTCCAGACGCTTCAGCGAGGCTTCCACGCCATCCATGATGTGCTTGCGAGAGAGCCCTGAATCGCTGGGGCCATCGCCCATCTTGCCAGCCACTTTGGTGCCGATAATGATGTCCTGGCGCTTGCCCTTCACGGCTTTGCCCACGAACACCTCGGATGCGCCGTTGTTGCCGTAGACATCCGCCGTGTCCACGAAATTGATCCCTGCATCGAACGCCGCCTGGATGACCGCCACGGATCCAGACTCGTCCGCGGTAGCGCCAAACGTGTTCCCACCCAGCCCGATGGCCGAGACCTTGAGCCCTGAGCTCCCTAATCGCCGGTATTCCACACGCACCCTCCAGACATAAGTCAGCCGAGAGCGGCATTCTAGCAGTGCTGAGTGGGAAGCTGATCGATAAGCGTGGAATAAGCAGCGCGGGATGCGGCTCATATCTCAGGCTTCGTCTGTTAGAAAGAGCTGATGAGCACGTCGCGTTACGCGCACCTCAACTTGTTCACCGCGGGGCACGGCTACCACGAGGCGGCGTGGAGGTTCTCACCCAGCGGCGGCGGGCCGCTCACATTGCAACATTACGCCGGGCATCGCGGCGACGGCTGAGCGGGGCGTGATCGACTCGATCTTCTTCGCCGACTCGCCCGGCGTGGCCGAGTTCCGCACGCGGTATATGCCGCAGGGCGCCTACGACCCGATTGACGTGCTTGCCACGCTTATCCCGGTGACGAGCCACATCGGCTTACTGGCGACCGCATCCACCACCTACAGCGCGCCATGGGACATCGCTCGCCGCTTCGCCACGCTCGATCAGCTCAGTAACGGCCGTGCCGGCTGGAACATCGTCACCACCACGAATCCCGCGGCGGCGCCAAATTTCGCCAATCGCGCCCATCCGGAGCACGGCGACCGATACGATCGGGCGCGCGAATTTGTGGAGGTCGTCCTCAAAGTGTGGGATGGCTGGATGGATGACGCCGTTGTGGCGTCGCAAGACGCGGGCATTTGGACCGACACCTCAAAGCTCCGTCCGCCCCGCCACAACGGCGAGCATTTTTCCGTGGCTGGTGTGCTGCCGTTTCCGCGCTCGCCTCAGGGCCACCCGGTGCTGGCCCAGGCGGGATCTTCTTCGGATGGAGTCGACCTGGCGGCTCGATTCGCCGATGTCGTGTTCACACCACAAGCATCGATGGATGCAGGCATCGCCTTCAGGGAGCGAATTCGCATGGCCGCGAAGGGCCACGGACGGGACCCGGACAACGTTCGCCTACTGCCAGGGCTCAGCTTCGTGCTGGGCAGCACGGAGGCCGAGGCCCACGCAGCCTGGGAGCTACTGGAAGCTTCATCCAGCGAGGAGTTTCGGCTCTTCAACCTGTTGCACATCACCGGCCTTCCAGCCTCGATGCTGGCCGAGGTCGATCCTGATGGTCCGTTTCCGTTCCACGTGTTCGAACGGTCGGCAGGGCACACGTTCGCCGCGGCCGTCACGAAAGTAGCCCGCGACGGAGGACTCACCTTTCGGCAAACCGCGCATCGGTTCGCAACCCTGCCCGGCGGGCTGCACTTCACAGGGACGCCGGAGAGACTTGCGGACCTTATTGAGACCTGGTGGAAGGCGGGAGCCGCGGACGGCTTTACGTTGCAGCCACTGCGACTCCCGTCGGATCTCGACTTGTTTGTGGACCACGTAGCTCCCTTACTACAGGAACGCGGTGTGACCCGACGGGAATACTCGGCCGGAACACTGCGGGATCAGCTTGGTCTTCCGCGACCGATGAACGGTTAGCCCGGATTATTCATCGGCCGCCTGGATCATTGTCATCCGGGGATTCACCATGCGGTCCGGCGCACCGGTGCGCCATGAACACCGTCAACAATTCCCGCCGTCCGGAGGCCCGGTCATCCCTCGTGCCTCCGGGTGACAGGCGGACGAAACGGCAATACCAGGCCTGAGCCTCACTGTCATCCTGAGCGTCGAGCGAAGGATCTTCCCCGCCGGCGTCCTGGATAGTGCTGGGTGAGATCCTTCGCTCGGCGCTCAGGATGACAGTGAGGCCTGGGGTTAGAACGCGAGGCGTCCGGATCCGAGCCGCCGTAGAGCGAAACTCCGTGCCCGCGAGTCAGCGACCCCGGGCAGTAATTTAGGACAAAGACTCGCAGTCACGGAGTCCCGCTCTACGGCGCACCGGTAATGATGGCACCGGTTCCGGCGTCCATTACACGTCGGTGCGCCGGACCGCATGGCGCTTCTCAGGATGACAGTGACACAGGTGGCCGGGAAATAATCCGGGTAGTGCCCTCACAGTGCTCGCGTCAGCGAGCTAGCCCTAACCTTCGCGAATGCAAAGAAGTCCGGCGAGCTCGAGAGCTCGCCGGACTTCTTCAAATTTGCCTCGGCGGAGGCAGAGCTTAAGTTACGCGTCGCTGCTATTCGGGCTGGTTGCCAGTCTGCTCGGCAGCAGCAGGTGGAAGCAGGACCGCGTCAATGACATGGATGACGCCGTTGCTGGCCATGACGTCCGGTGTCTGAACGCTCGCCTGATTGATGTGCACAGAGCCGTCCATCACAGCGATCTGCACCGGCTGTCCTTGCACGGTGGTGGCTGACGTCAGGGTAATGACATCGGCCGAAGAAACTGCACCCGGAACAACGTGGTAGGTCAGCACAGAGCGGAGCTGCTCTGGGTCGGCAAGAAGCTGCTCCACGGTGCCCGCGGGAAGCTTGGCGAATGCTTCGTCGGTCGGAGCAAAGACGGTGAAGGGTCCACTGCCTTTAAGCGTATCCACCAGGCCGGCGGCCTGGAGAGCCGTGGCTAGTGTGGTGAAGCTGCCAGCCGATACCGCTGTATCGACAATGTCCGGCTGCATGCCCTGAGCTTCAACGGGCGATCGGCCGGCGACTGCCACCATTGCGGTCAGTGCCAGCGCTCGGACCACGGTAACCCAGCTTCTTGTGGGCGGGCGAAGCGCAACTATCGATTCCATTCCTGGTGCCTCCTAGCACGTTCATCTGCCGCGTCAATCGCGGCCTGACATCACCTTACGGATGGTCAAAGAGCAGCAAGGAGGCGTTTCTTAGACAAAACATGGACAGACTGTGGGGCGAACGTGCGGTACCTATGTGGGTATTGGGCGGGCTGGCCGGGACGGGCGCGAGGCCCACGATCCCAGGCGGCTGCTCTCTCGCGGGGCGGCTGAACGAAGTTCTCCAGACGCGGGGAACCCGGAGGCTGGCCGCGCCAGCCCCCGGGACACGGGAGGAGATAAGGGGATTCGTTCAGCTACGCCATAGGCCCCTCCGCCACCGCAATCGCCTGCGTGCTCCGGTACTCGCGTCTTCCTATCACGGGCTACTGAGCAGAACCCCGATTCGTGCTCAACACTCCGTGATATCTAAGGAGAGATTCGAGCTACCGTTTGCTCTGCACACCCCGCGTCTGTGATGAGCGAATACTATGATTGGTCGTCGAGCCCAAACGCCGGCAGAGCATCCAATCTTTTGTTTTGCTTCTTCGTACGCGCGGCACAAATGGCACTGGCTCAAAGGTCACGTTACGGCGAGCGGGGCGCCAACTGCATCGCAATGGGAACGATCGCAGCTTTTGAAGCCCCGATCGGTGGGCTCCAGCGACCCTCGTGGCGGTTTCCCATCCATTCGCCGGATCGCCCTGTCATCCTGAGCGCCTAGCGAAGGGTTTGCCCCAACGAAGTCCAGGAGCCCGGTGGGTAAGATCCTTCGCTTGACGCTCAGGATGACAGGGTAGCCAGGTGTCGATTCTCGATATCGATGCGGCGTGCCCGGTACTGGGCAAGTCCGACTCAGCCTCTGCTCAACGCCGCCAGCAGCGGTCCCATCTCTTCTTGCTCGTCCAGCGCCCAGCATCGCTCCAGGACCGCGCGGCAGCGATCTTCGCCGAGCGCCGCGCCGGCAAGTCGACGGAGTTTCGCTTCTACATCTGTGTCCGAGAGTGGGTTACTGGCATTGCCAAGCGGGTAGCGTAGCTCTGCCACGTGCTTCTGCCCGCCTACTGTGGTCACTTCCATCCGACAGTTGAACTCCTTCGGATGGCGCGCGGTGAACTCAGGATTCTCAACCACGGTCATCTTGCCCAGCAGTGGCCTTAGTCTGGGATCACGAACGCGCAACTCCTCAAAACTCGCGGGCGAGATGTCGCCATCAGTGAAGGCCACGGCCACGCAGTACGGGATGCTGTGGTCGGCGGTCTCGCGCGTTTGCGGGTCCCACTTCGCCAGCTCAGTGGCTGCGTTTCGCATCGCAGTGCGGTAGCTATCGATGTGGATGGAGGCGATTTCCTCCAACGCCACCCGCGTCCGAAGCTCTTGCGCCAGACCGATCGGTCCCTGCGTATCGATCTGCGACGGGAACGACTTGAATGTGGTGTTGAGGATGCGGAACGGCTCGCTACCGCCGCCCATAGTGCCGATGGAGCGCTGCTCACCGCAGATTTGCTCCCAGAAGCCGTGCTTACCTTCGAATGACTCCGCCGGGCCGGTCATGCCAAGCTCGGCGAGCTGGGCCGCAAAGACCGCGGCGCGGTTTGCGCTTGCGGTGGCACAGCCCTTCCACATGGTGAGATGCCCGACGCGGGTCACATCCAGCGCGACATTCGGGACAACCGCCAGCGTGATCGCCTGGCGCATGCGGGCATCGTCCAGACCCAAAATCTTGCCCGCGCCGCAGGCCGCGCCAATGACCGAGAGCATGCCCTGGTCCCACCCCAGCTCGCGCACTTCCATCTGATCCGATAGGCGGCAGAACACCTCGTAGGCCAGGACGATGGCGGTGATGACGTCCCGGCCGTCGCTGCGTCGCGGCTCGGCCAGAGCCATGATCGCGGGAATCATGTCGCTCGGATGCCCGCCACCCGGATTGAAGTAGGAGTCGTTGCAGTCCAGGTAGCGAACGGCAACACCGTTCACGAACCCGGCCATATCCGGGCTGGTGGAAGCGGCCGTTCCCCAGATGCGGGTCGCCTGCGTCCCCGAGATCGACTCGCCCAGCTTGCGTGCAATGGTCGGCGGCTCACCGTCGAACCCGCCGATAGCACAGCCGAACGTGTCGATCAGCGTGCGTTTCACGGCATGCACGACCTCGGGTGGGAGGTCTTCATAACGCAGCGCGCAGGCATACGTGCTGAGCTTCTCGAGCGTCTGATCCATGGGCAGGTCCATTCTCTATTGGCGGTGAGTGTGGGTCTTGATGCGTTGTACACCCTGGCTTGCGGTTCCGGCAGGGTCCTTCCCGGGCTCAGCTTTTCAGCACAGCCCATCCGCAAGTGCGTATCATTGAAGCTCCGCCACCTGCCTCGGACTACTGCCAGGAGTCAGTTACGATGACTGTGTCCGCGTCCATCGCGAATGCCACCAGGAGCGATTTCGACGAGATCGTGACACATCTCGAGGACTTCTGGGGGGATCACGCGCCGGCGCATCTGCATCACGTCTCGCTCATCAACCAGTTCGGAAATTCAGCGTTTGTGATCCGTGAGAATGGCCGAGTAGTGGCTTATCTCTTCGGATTTCTCTCACAGGTGGAGCCGAGTAGCTGGGTTCACCTGATCGCGGTACGGAAATCGCACCAGGGGCAGGGACTAGGTCACCGGCTCTACGAGCGCTTCATCGAGTTTGCGCGGGAGCACGGTGCGCACGAGGTCATGGCACAGACAAGCCTGGACAACCTCGGCTCAGTCAAGTTCCACAAGAGCGTCGGCATGGAGCTGCTGGGTGAGCCCGACGAGCGGGGTATCCCGGTGGTGAAGGACCGTGGCGGTCCGGGGAAGGACCGGATTGTGTTCAGGATGTCAATTTGAGGACACGAATGAAGAATGAGCAATTAAGAATTAAGAATGACTCGGGCTACGGTGAGTCTAGAGAGATTTCCAGCTCCGCTCATTCTGCATTCTTAATTCTTCATGCTTCATTCGTCGGAGCGGCGGACTAGCGTTGCGTCCTCTCCTTCGTCTTCTCCGATATCTCCGCAGCTACCGCCTCATCACCATTGGGGCGTACATTTGCCTCCTGGCCAACGCCGGGCTAACCCTGATCGTACCGGCGCTTATTGGCAAGGCGGTGGACGAAGGTATTGCACAGGGCGACTTGACCGCGGTGGCGCACTTCAGTTGGCTCATTGTGTGGGTCAGTGCGTTGCGCGGGCTCTCGGCGTTCGGCCAGGGCGCGCTAGCCG
Source organism: uncultured Chloroflexia bacterium (assembly GCA_963765765.1). Classification (GTDB taxonomy): domain Bacteria; phylum Chloroflexota; class UBA6077; order UBA6077; family JACCZL01; genus CAVXYC01. The sequence goes on from CAVXYC010000016.1 coordinate 48,457, forward strand.
AGGCATCCGCGCAGGGTGTGAGCTACCAGCTTCGTAAGGTGCTCTACGCCCACGTCCAGCGACTCTCGTTCAGCTTTCACGATCAAGCTCAAACGGGCGAGCTCATGGCACGCGCCACGTCCGATGTGGAAGCGGTGCGCAACTTCACCGGCCGCGGCTTGCTGCACACCATCCAGCTTGTGCTGCTGCTTGTGGGCGTCTGCGTTGCACTCTTCAGCATTCAATGGCAGCTTGCCCTGCTCTCGGTCCTGGTGCTTCCCGCGCTCGCATGGCGGACGGAGCGCTTCAGCCGACGCATCCGGCCTATGCACCGCGCCGTTCAGAACGAGCTGGCCGCGCTGGCCACGCTGATCCAGGAGAACATCGCCGGTATTCGCGTGGTGAAGGGCTTCGGCCGCGAGCAGTACGAGATCGATAAGTTCGAGCGACAGAACCGGACCCTGTACGACCGTTACCTGGCGGCCACGCGTGAGATGTCGCTCAACGGCCCCGGCCTCGATCTGCTTTCGAATATCAGCACGCTGCTCATGTTGTGGTTCGGTGGCGTGTTGGTGATGTCCGGCCAGCTCACATTTGGCGAGCTCATTGCCTTCTATACCTATCTCCTGCAGCTCGTCCTGCCGATCCGCCGCGGCGGATGGCTTGTCGCCATGGGCTCACGCGCTTCGGCCTCAGCGGACCGCATCTTTGAGATCCTGGACACTCCAGTGGATGTGCAAGACAAGCCTGACGCCGTTCCAGTGCCGGCAATCACCGGTCGTGTGGAATTCCAGGACGTCTCGTGCGCGTACTTCCCCGGACGGCCGGTGCTGGAGCATGTCAACCTGACGGTCGAGCCCGGGCAGACGCTGGCGCTGGTGGGCGGCACGGGCTCCGGCAAGACAACGGTGGCCAATCTCATCCCGCGCTTCTACGACGTCTCGTCCGGCCGCGTCTTGATCGATGGTCTCGACGTGCGCGACGTGCAGCTTCAGTCTCTGCGGCGCCAGATTGGGATCGTCCAGCAGGAGACGCGCCTTTTCGCCATCTCGATTCGCGAGAACATCGCGTTTGGCGTCCCGGATGCCACCGATGCCCAGATCCGCGCGGCCGCGCGCGCTGCCCGAGCGGATGAGTTCATCGAGCAGCTTCCGGATGGCTACGCCACGATACTGGAAGAACGAGGCACCGGGCTTTCCGGCGGTCAGCGGCAGCGCATTGCCATTGCTCGAGCGCTGTTGCTCGACCCGCGTATTCTCATTCTCGATGAATTCACCTCCAGCGTAGACCTGGCTACCGAGCGCCTCATCCGCGAGGCGCTTCTGCACTGATGCAGCATCGAACGACGTTCGTTATTGCCCATCGAGTCGCCACCGTGCGTACGGCCGATCAGATCCTGGTGATGGACGCCGGCCAAATCGTAGCCCGCGGCACCCATCAGCAGCTCATCGAATCGAGCCAGGAATATCGGGAGGTCTACGCCGAGCAGCTCGAGAACGAGCGCACCGCGAGAGCGCCGCTCGAGACTGATACGGACGGGCCTGCCGATGAGGACGGAGATTTCATCGGGGGCCCTTCGTGGTTAGGGTGGACAAGATGTCAACCTGGAACACCGTGGGGCGACCCCACCCCAGCCCTCCCCGCTGCGGCAGGGAGGGAGCCGGATTCTCGGGATTCCTTAGTTACCAGCCCCCTCCCTGCCGCAGCGGGGAGGGCTGGGGTGGGGTCGTCCTCGCGTCGCAGTTAAAAGAGAAGAGCCGCATCCATGTATGACGCCTGGAACAGCGGCCCGGGCTTGCGCGACCTTGGCGATGAAGAAGGCGCAATTTACAACCCTCAGGTAGCCAAGCGCGCCCTGGCCTACGCGAAGCCGTACAAGCGCCAGCTCTTCGTCACTCTGGCCCTCACGATCCTGGCGGCCGCGCTCAATCTGACAGCGCCGTATCTGGTGAAGATCGCGATCGACGAGCACATCGCGGTGGGCGATTTCCAGGGACTGACGGTCATCATCTTGCTGACGCTGGCAGTGTACGTCGGTCAGTATTTCGCCGTCTCGCGCGAGAGCGTCATCGTCGCACGGGTGGGCCAGCAAGTCATCAGTAAGATTCGCTCCGACCTATTCCACCGTTTAGAGCGGCTATCCCCGGGTTACTACGACCGCGCCAAGGTGGGGGTTGTGGTCTCCCGAGTCATCAACGACGTCTCGGTCATGAACGATCTGCTCACCAACGGGCTCATTACGCTTTTCGGCGACGTCTTCACTCTGTTTGCCACGATCGGAATCATGCTGGTCATGAGTCCCAAGCTGGCGCTGGTGACGTTCGCGGTGATGCCGGTAATGGCGATCGCCGTGGCCATTTTTAGCGCCCACGCCAAGGTGGCATACCGCAATACGCGACACAGGATTGCCGCGGTGACGGCCGATTTCGCGGAGGCCATTGCCGGCGCACGCGTCGTGCAGGCATTCAGCCGCGAAGACGTGAGCCAGGCCAATTTCGATCGCTTGAATGACGCCAATCGTCGGGCTCACATCCACGCCAACACGCTCTCCTCGGGGCTGATGCCGATAGTCGAGTTCACCAATGCACTCGCCATTGTCGCGGTCATCTGGTACGGCGGCGCTCTGGTACTGGGAGAAGAGGTGACGCTGGGCGTGCTGGTGGCATTCCTTACTTACATCTCGCGCTTCTTTCAACCAATTCGTGAGCTCACGCAGTTCTACAACCAGCTCCAGTCGGCTACTGCCGGGGGCGAGCGAGTCTTTGAGCTCATGGATGAGCCGGTCACCGTGAGTGAGCGGCCGAACGCCGTGTCGCTGGAGCAGGTGCGTGGCGAGGTCGACTTCGACGACGTCTGGTTCGCTTACGATGAGCGGCCGGTGCTGCGCGATATCGACATTCATGCCGATCCCGGGCAGATGATTGCACTGGTGGGACATACCGGCGCCGGCAAGACCACCGTAGCAAGCTTATTGGCGCGCTTCTACGATCCGACCCGCGGCGCAATCCGCCTGGACGGCCATGACCTGCGTGATCTCTCAATGGCGACGTTGCGGAGCAACGTGGCGGTGGTGCTGCAGGATAATTTTCTGTTCGCGGGAACGATCGCCGACAACATTCGCTACGGGAAGCTGGATGCGAGCGACGCCGAGGTAGAGCAGGCGGCACGCATCGCCCACGCGGACGAATTCATCCAGCGCCTGCCAGACGGTTATCGGACACTGGTGATGGAGAGCGCCGCGAATCTCTCCCTGGGTCAGCGTCAGCTCATCGCGATCGCTCGAGCCGTCCTGGCAGATCCCAGGGTGCTCATCCTTGACGAGGCCACCTCTAGCGTGGACCCGCGGACCGAGGCGCGGCTTCAGAAAGCACTCCAGGCGCTGTTGAAGGGCCGCACTTCATTCGTCATCGCTCACCGACTGCCCACGATTCGGGCCGCCGACAGCGTGTTGGTCATCGACGAAGGACAGATCGTCGAGCGTGGAAATCACGAAGAGCTCCTCGCCCGGCGAGGCGCCTACTGGAAGCTGCATCAACAGCAGTTCGAAGTAGCGCCGGCAGAGGACGCGACTCCGGTCCGATCATAGGAGTGCGGGAAGCCCGCCCCTCCGTGCGCGCCTTCCGTGCCATCCCCCCAGACCACCGTGGGCGTTTCCTCCGACGATGTCAACGCTCCCGCATGCCCTGCCACCGACCATACGATTTGCGCTGGCGCTGAGCTGGGCATTTCGGACAGTCCTCGATCGATTCGTCCCTGCCGCGCTCTTTGGCTTTGTCGCGGTCGGTCGTTCCAGTTTGCTGGTTCGACATCTCGGTGACACGCCCGTTTTCCGCCACCGTCTGGTAGAAGCTCCTCAGCGGCCCGCTGGCGCTGCGTCCCAGGAGGACGATGGACCTGATGTCAGGTCGCCCGCGTAGATACTTGACCGCGAGGGCCACATCCGGGGCCTGGTCCTCGATCAGATTACGGACTGTTGTTCGTGCCCACAGTGTGTGGATTGGCGCACAGCACGGTGTAGCCGCGAGAGGCGAGATGCTGCTGGAGATATGCCCCAGATCGTTCGAGAGCGGATGCATCGAGAGCACGGCGGTACCGGTCCGCTCGTTTGGTGTGACCGGCTGATAGAGCATGCCGGGCACGCGGGGGCCAAGCACGAGGTAGGTTGAGGTGAAGTCCTGTCGTGCGATCTCTGCCATCATTCTCCCCGTGCTTCAGAAGTAAGAGCCGCTGAAGAAAACGTAGTGGCGTCCCTTTGCCCTTCACGGGCGCCACCTGGGTATCCGTAGCCGCGACCGGGAACTAAGATCTCCAAGTGGCGCCCGTAAAGGGACGCCACTACGTTAACTCACGCCTTCGCGAGTTGTTAGCGATTCAGAGCCAGGGATTGACTGTTACGTGTACACCACCGGGCTCGCCCGTTCCGCCGGTCGTATGGATCGCCAGATCGACATCCTTCAGACCGAATTGGTGCGTGCACATGATGTCCAGCGGGTACTTCCCACCGGCGATGCGATTGATGGCAAGCTCGACGGATGCGTAGCTGTGGCCACGCGCACTCTTGAGCGTGATGTATTTGCGGGTCAGGCGATCGAGCGGGAACTGATCGATCTTGCCGTAGTAGCCCTGAGCCACATACACGCCGGCCTTACGAGTCATGATCTCGATGGCTTCGGTCATGATGGCTGCCGGCGCGCCGTTCGTTGTATCGACGATGACGTCTACCCCATGGCCGTTGGTGATCTCGCGCATCTTGCTCGGCAGATCTTCCTTCTGGACGTCGATCGTGTGGTCAGCGCCGAGCTGCTTGGCGACCTCGAAGCGCTCGGCGTCTTTGGTCAAACCGGTGACGATGATCATGTCTGCGCCGGCGATCTTGGCAGCCAGCACGCAGCCGAGGCCCTGCTGGCCAGGACCCTGGATCCAGACGATCTTGCCTGGGCCTGCACCACCCTCGATGCACGCCCACTGAATACCGTTGCCAATAGGCAGCGCCAGCGCCGACTGATCATTTGGCACGTGCTCGGGCATGTGGTGCAGCACTGCTTGAGGCGGCAGATAGGTGTACTGGCTGTAACCGCCCCACAGCGCGGGCGTGATTTTTGTGGTGGTTGACCCGTAGCGGAGCGCCTCGGAGTTTGCCGACGCGTCCGTGGCGAGACAGTGGCGGTATTCACCCGCCCGGCAATACTCGCAGTGAAGGCACGGAAGGTATTCCTCCACCGCCACCCGGTCACCTTCCTTCACACCCCAGATCCGCTCCGCAACGCGCCCAATCTTGTGGATGCGACCGACGTTCTCGTGGCCCATGATATTGGGCGTGTTGCGGTCCCCGTGGAACCCATGCACGTCGCTACCGCAGACGCCCGCCGCCTCGACCTTGAGAATCGCGCCATCCTCGGGCACGTCGGGCATCGGGAACTCCTGGAGCTCCATCTTCTCGTGGCCGATCTTTACCGCCGCGACTACTGTTTCTGCCATTGGGGACTCCTAAGTGATGAGTGATGAGTGATGAGTCATGAGTGGTCTTGTCCATCGCTCATGACTCATCACTTGGTCTAGAGGTCGAGGGTGCTCGGGGCGTAGATCTCCTCCAGGGAGACCCGCCGCTTGGTGAGACCCTGTTCGTAAGAATAATCCGCCACCGTCTCAAGCGTCTTCAAATTGGACTTCACGCCGTAGGGATACGGATCGATGTCCAGGGCGCCAGCCTGTTCCGGCGGGATCAAGCCAAGGTTGACGTGCGTGGCGGCGAGCTCCTTCATACGCTTCTGGACGCCTTCTTTGGCCAGGCGGAAGGCATTGAATATGTTGAGCGCGACCCACGGGTTTTCTTCGAGAATGGAGCGCCGCACGACCATGCCGTGGTTGATGGGGAAGATTCCGGTTTTCTGGAAGTACCGCCGCCCCTCAGCCACTGGATTGGGGAACAGTCTACGGACCTTTGGGTTGCCTTCAAACACGATCTTGGCGCGGTCTACGAGGTTGGAGTCCACGATGTACAGGAGAGCCGCGTCGAGCCGCCCTTCCATCATCATCGTGCCAATGTTCTCCTCGAGCCGGAATCCGATTGAACTTGAGTCCCTCCGGAGGCGTGAAATTCGTAGCGCCGCCGTGGCTGCGCTCCTCCGTCCGCTCCATCCACCACTCACAGTCCATCGGGTCCACGCCAAACTCATGGAGGTTGACGCCACGCGACCAGAGCGCGGCGGTCTGCTGATACTCGGGGACGCCGATGCGCTTGCCCTTGAGGTCCTCAGGCTTGTCGATGCCAGCATCCACTCGTACCCACTGTCCCGAGTGAAAGAATTGGCGGTTCGTGTAGATGGGCAGTCCGACCCACTCCTTACCGCCGTTGGCGATGTACATGAGCAGGGACGAGAGCGACATCTCGGAGATATCGAATTCAGAGAAATGAAGCTGGCGCCAGAAGATCTCGGACGGATGGGCGACGGTGGAGATTAGATCGATGCCATCCGGCTGAATCGATCCGTCAAGGACGGGGCGTGACCTGTCGTTGAGCCCCATGACCATGCTGAGCTGTAGTTTTGCCACTTGCACCTCCTCGTGCGCGCTGACCTATTACGTCAGTGGTTCGTTCCGCGTTCGCCGCGGCACGGGTCCTAAGAATAAACCAGGGGAGCCTCTACGGACTCCCCTGCCTACCTCGCGGTCAGAGGGGAACCCGTGAGCGGCTCCCCTGGTTGCCGTATCTCACGGAGTATCGGACGGGCTGACTAGAAGACCGCCTCGACCTCGCGTGCGAGCTGCGTCTCGTGCCACGGCACATCGTCAGGCAGAAGCATCTCCGCGGGCCGCACGTTGGCGCCCTGACCCTGGCTGCCGATCGGGTCCTTGCCTTCCTGCACGTCCCGCGCTGCCTGAACCAGCAGTCGGCGCATGAAGATGATGGCCGTATCCGCAGCGCCGAGCTTCTCCTTGGTGCGATCGAAGATGTGGCCCATCGTCTCCTGCAGCGCCGCGTCCTGGGTATTGACGCCGCGGATGCCGACGAAGAGCTCGTTCTTCTCGACTTCGCGATCCAGGAACCAGTCATTGCTGCGGTTCGCCTTGAGGTTGAACGTGCCCGGGATGAAGTCCTGCACACCGCGGCCGGACTCGTGCTCGTGCACCTGCCAGTCCTCGTACGAAAGCGGCTGATCCTTGTTGCACTTGTAGTTGTAAACGTAGCTCGTGTTGTCGTCTCGTGGCACCCAGATGTGGCCATTCATGGCCCGGTTGCCTTCCTGCTCATAATCCGACGCGCGGATCTGATAGAAGGGCATGATGTACTGGTAAAGCCGCACGTAGTTCTGGCGATCCTGAGGCAGGTTCCTCACACTCGCGTACATATAGCCGTAGTCTGTCGTGAGCACTTCGATGCGCGGATGCGTGGAGCGAGCCCGTGGATTGGCCAGGCCCCTCTTGCTCAGGCGGCGGTGCAGGAATGACGAGTGTGACGTGTCCAGTCCCCCCTCGAGCGCCTGGACGTAGTTACAGTCCTGGTATGTCTTGGAGACTCGGCACCAGCCCTCTGGCGCTCGCATCCACTCGAGGTTCGGGGGCGGCGGTTGCTTCTCGCGCGGACCCATATAGGTATAGACGATGCCCGCGAGGACAACCGTGGGATACGCGGTCACCTTCACCTTGTGTTTGAAGTTCGACTCTGGAGGCTCGTTGGGCATGTCGACGCACGTGCCGTCGGCATTGAACTTCCAGCCGTGGTACACGCAGCGGAGACCTTCCTCCTCATTGCGACCGAAGAACAGCGAAGCACCACGGTGCGGGCAGTTCTCAGCGACCAGGCCGATCGTGCCAGCCGTGTCCTTGAACGCGACAAGGTCCTCACCGAGCAGCCGTACACGAACGGGAGCGCTGTCAGGCTCGGGCAGCTCAGATTCGAGTAGCGCCGGCATCCAGTAGCGGCGAAGCGCCTCGCCCATTGGTGTCCCCGGACCAACCCGGGTGATCAGCTCATTCTGTTCCTTGTTCAGCAAGAGGCACCTCCTTCAAGTCCTGCAAATCTGCGTCGTCGTTCAATCAGGCGTTCTATCCCGCGCCACACTGACTCGATCATACGCTCGTAAAGCGCAATTCGGCCAGTGGATAGGTAATGTAAGGCCATGTGAGATGGATCGCGTATGTCAGAGTGTACGTCCGCCCACGAGCACCGTCAAATGGCTGATGTGCTGAAGTGCTTGGAAGCTAGCATCGAGGAACTGGAGCGCCGCCGGGAGAAAGGCGGTCCGCGCGGGATGCAAGGCCTGAAACCGTCGCCAGCAACGGGGCGGCCACGCCAGAGCGCAGAAAACAAAGGGCGCAGGGAGTGGCAAGGGGGCGGGAGACGCAGACAGAGACGGTAGATCATGCTCTGGATAGGTGTAAAGACTGCGGCACCATGCTCAATGGCGGATGGGTGAAACGCAAAGGGAAGTACTGGAGATCACCCCGAGGAAGGCCCGCGTCATAGAGCACCGCTTTCTAGAGCGCGAATGCGCGCTCTGTGGGACGCGCGAGAACTCTGCGGTGGACATAGGAGAGCGGGTGCTAGGTAGTAAACGGCTGGGCATAGGCTTGATCAGTCTGATAGTCACGCTGCGCGAAGTAGGCAGTCTAAAGGTGCGGAACATAGAGGCCTATCTGGAGAAGGTACATCAGCTGCATCTGAGTGTAGGCGCAATTACAGCAGCCAGTCAGCGCGTGGCTCTGGCAGCAGCGGAAGAGGTGACGGCCATCAGTGATCAGATCAGCGCGAGTGCGGCGGTCATGCGGATGAGAGCGGCTGGCGCACCGCGGGGCGCAATGGCTACATCTGGACCTTCAGCACGCAGCACGCGCGCTACTTACTACACGGGCGCAGCACCAAGGATATGGTTGATAAGGCGCTGGGGAAGGCGTTAGACGGCGTGCTGTGCAGTGACTTCTACGCAGCGTACACGCATTACGAGGGACTCAAGCAACGCTGTTGGGCGCATCTGCTGCGGGAGATACATGACATACAGCAGATCTTCACGGAAGATGCCTCGCTCGGAACCTGGGCCGCGGCGGTACACGCGCTGTTCCTGGAAGCTCGCGACACGGTGTGTACAACGGCGGAGCGACGCGCACAGGCCGCCGCGGCGTACCGGCGGCGCCTGCTCAATCTCGTGCGACCCGTCGTGGCCGACCAGATGCGACGGCACGGCAGCTGAGAGAGCGCCTAGAGCGTTTCATTGGGGACCTGTTAGTGTTAGTGACGGAGAGCGGCGTTGCCACGACCAACAATCTGGCGGAGCGCGGCCTGCGGCCGCTGGTCACGCGGCGGAAGATCAGTGGCGGGAGCCGGTCCGCGGAGAGGACCGAGGCCACGATGGTGCTGGCGAGTCTCTTCGGCACCTGGCAGCTCCAGGCCCAGAACCCGTGCACCTGAAACTTGTGCACAGGCCGTGGCTGGACGGGACCGGAGTGATGGGTGATGGGAGGAGTCGTGGCTGAGCGGTAATGCCCGACACTGCCGGAGAGATCAGCAATGGCCCTTCCGGGAAAGCTCACCACGCATCCCGGAAGGGCGCTGAAAGGACCGCCGACCATGGACAGGTCAGCCCTTCCCCCCGCTATTGTTGCACCCATCGATACCTTCGTGCGCGACCTCATTGCTTGGGCCACCCAGCATCGCGATGCCGATCTCGCCATGATCGAAACGGTGGTGCGCGACCATCTGCGCGCGCTGGCACCGCAGCTCGTCGGCGGGATGATCAGCGTCACCCAACGCAGCCTCGATCCCGGCCAGCAACGCGATCGGCCCGGTGCCCGGAGTGCGGCGCGCTTGGGCGCGTGCGCGGCTGGCGGCGACGGCAGTTGCAGACCACCTGTGGACCGATCCAGTGGGAGCGGCCCTGGGCTCAGTGCTCGGCCTGCCGGGCAGTGCTGGAGTCCGACCGATCGCACGCTCGGCGTGCCGCCGCAGCAACGCAGCAGCACCAGCCTCCAGGCATGGCTGGTGTCCCTGGGCACGCTGCTGCCCTTCGCCACGGCCGGTGCGCAGCTCGCCACGTTGACCGGCGTGCGGGTGAGTGCCGAGACGCTGCGCCGCCTCACCGAAGCCGCCGGCCAGGCGCTCGACGCCCAGCTCCAGGAGGACGCCGCCACGGTGGACCGGACCAAGGGCCCGTCGGCCCAGTCGATCCGGCTCGGACGAGCTGGTGGCGGAGACCGATGGCGTGCTGGTGCGCTATCGAGACGGGTGGCATGAGGTGAAACTGGCGGTGGTGGGCGGGTGGAACGCGGACCTGCCGCGCGAGCAGCAGCGCCTGCGTGCGCCGAGCTACGTAGCGGCGCGCGCCGGACGGGATGCATGGGGTCGGCGCTGGGGCGCGGAGGTGGCGCGGCGGCGGGGTGGAGGAAGTCAGCTACGCGGGCAGTGGCGTCAGCCCGGGCATCGCCACGCTGCGGCGGGTGCTGGTGCTGGGGGACGGGGCGCGCTGGATCTGGACCGCCGCGGCGGAGCACTTCGGGGAGCGGATCGAGATCGTTGACTGGTACCACGCCAGTGAGCACCTCGGACGGTGGCGCGGGCGGTCTACGGCGAGGGGACGACGGCGGCGACGGCCTGGGCGGAGGCGAGTCCACGGTGCTGTACGAGCAGGGCGCCGCGCGGTTCCTGGAGCGCCTGCACGATCTGACGCCCGCGACGGAGGCAGCCGGGCGACGGTGGCCACCGAGCGCGGGTACTTCCAGACCAATCGGGCACGGATGGCCTACCCGGCGTTTCGGGCCGCCGGCTATCCGATCGGCTCGGGCGCGGTGGAATCGAGCGCGAAGCATGTCATCCAGCAGCGGATGAAGCGTGCCGGCTGCCGCTGGTCCGAGCGCGGCGGGCAGGCGCTGGCCGTCTTGTGTGCCCACCATGCCACCGCCACCGCCGCATAACCAAATACCCTCAAGTTTTGGGTGCACCCATGTGCGTTGTGGGTGGCCGAGCCTCATCTAATACTGGCAAATAATACTGGCAAAGAGTCACCGATCTGCAGCATGATGAAACGCGTACTGTGTCCAACGATATGCGACGATTTTCGCGTACATATGGAACGTGTTGCTTCGGTATGAAGCGAAAGTATCGAAATAGCGGACCTTTTCGGAGTAGAGGTAGAGGAGCATGAGGGAACTACGTCGATCATTTGGCCTGGTGGCTTCGATTGTCCTGGCAGTCGTTGTAGCCGCTTGTAGTCAACCCAGTCCAGCGGCACCGGCTAAGGATTCAGCCCCAGCCGCGAAGGAAGCAGCACCGGCTCAGCCCGCGGCCAGCAAGGATGCGCCCGCGGCTAAGGATGCCCCGGCGGCGGCCAGCAATACTGGCACCGCAAAGGCTGATGAGATGCTGGCCGCGGCGAAGAAGGAGGGTTCGCTGACGCTTGTCACGCATACAAACCTCCTCTACCGCGAGGTAGTCAACAAGTTCAAAGAGAAGTATCCCGATATCCAAGTGGAGCACAACGCGATCCGTCCAAGCGAGTTCGCGCCGAAGGTCGTGACGGAGCAGCAGAACGGTCAGTTTGCGTACGATCTGTGGCTTTCTCCAACCAGCAACATGGTTGAAGTTGTAGTTCCCGCGGGCGGGTTCCAGTCTATGGCCTCTTACCTCCTTCCCGAGACACTGGATGCCAAGAACTGGCGCACAGGCAATCCGCTTTACGCGACCACCGACCCTCTCATCCTGCTCAACCGCGGTAACGTGGATGGCACGGTCTGGGTCAACCGCGACCTCCTTCCAGCGTCAGAGTTCAATAACACTGAGCAGATCATCGATCCGAAGTTCAAGGGCAAGATTCAGCTCCGAACGCCCAATGCTCCGCATGCGACAAGCCTGAACATGACCGGATGGCTCCACTCAAAGGGAGAGGACTTCGTCTGGAAAGTGATGAAGGATCAGGAGCCGATCTACATCGACAATGCTCGATTGCTCACTCAGAACCTGATCAACGGGAAATATCCGCTGGCGGTTGGTATTGACGGCGCAACCCTCGACAACTGCATTACGTCCGGTGGCTGCAAGAACCTCGAGGAAGTTCGGGCTGGCGGAATGAAGTATCTTCTCGGCCAGGGCGTGGGCATGCTGAAGAATTCCCCGCACCCCAATGCCGGTGGCGTGTTCCTGAACTGGTTCTTCTCTAAGGAAGGGCAGGAAGCATTCGTCAACGGCATTACCGCGACTGAGCCGACGGGGAAGGACGCGCACTCCATCAACCCGGCCATCGAACCGCACAAGGACGCGGTTGAGAATGGCATGGTTCCTGACTACACGAATCTCGCACAGTACAGCCTTCAAGGGATGGAGCAGGGTGCTGAGGAGATGCAGAAAGTTATCGAGCTCTACCGTAAGGTGGAGGCCGGCGAGAGCCGCTAAGCGGCGGATCGCTGGATTCTGAACGGGCGCGGAGGGATAATCGACCCCTCCGCGCCCGTTCTTTCATGTAGCGCGGTAGATTGAAGGGAGACCATTGGTGTCCGGAGGCCGTTCTCGCTCGCGCGGGCTCCTTGCGCGGCGAACGAATTTGTACTGGAGGCTATGCCCGTGGCCAGTGATGCCGTAGCCGCGAAGCAGCCGGTTTCTTCAGCTCCTCCGCGCTTCCGAGTGGATGGACTTACGATTCTCTACGTCATCTTGTTGACGTTCGTAGCGTTCATCGTGCTCTATCCCATCGTCCTTCTCGCGATCAACAGCTTCAACACGGCGCCATTCGGTCGCGGCTGGACCTGGGGCGTGCAAAATTGGCAGACGTCCCTTACTCAGCCGCGAATTGGAACCGCACTCTGGAATACGGTCACCCTATCAGTGACACGCCAGGTGCTTTCCATCTTGATCGGTGTCACGATTGCCTGGCTTCTGGCGCGCACCAATCTGCCTGGGCGAGGTTGGTTGGAGATGGGCTTCTGGTTTGCGCTTCTGCTTCCCCATCTCCCGATCTTGATGGGCTGGATCCTTTTGCTCGACGGGCATTACGGCGTGCTGGTCAATGCGATCCGCGCGATTCCCGGCTTCTCAGGATTCCAGTTTGAGATCTTCTCCTGGTGGGGCATCGTGGTAGCCCACCTGGTCATCAATCTCATACCGCTCAAGGTTTTTTTGCTGACCCCGGCGTTTAGAAACATCGATGGAGCACTCGAGGAAGCGGCCAGGGCGCATGGCGCGAGTACAGTGCGCTCGCTCTTTCAGATCGTTTTCCCCCTGGTGACGCCCGCGATTCTGTTCACGGCGCTGCTCGGCATCATTCGCTCCATGCAATCGTTTGAGATCGAGCTCATTCTGGGCGGCGCGGCGGGCATAGATGTCTATAGCACGATGATTTACCGCGAGATCCAGCAGTCACCGCCACGCTATGGCAGCGCCACAGCCTTAGCGATGATTGTGCTCATAGCCATGACGCCATTCATCTTCATGCAGCAAGGCTTCATTCAGAGGCGCAGTTACCAGACGGTGTCGGGGAAGTTCCAGGCGCGGCTCTACGACCTCGGTAAACTGCGTTGGCCACTCTTCGCCGTGGTTGCCGGCCTGCTCGCATTCATTCTGGTCCTCCCAACGGCATTCATGCTGCTCAGCAGCTTTATGAAGGTCTTCGGCGTGTTCAACATCCCGGAGCCCTGGACTATGGGCAACTGGACTCGGATTCTCTCTGACCCACTCCTACTCAAGGCAATTGGCAACACGCTCACGATAGGACTGGGGGCCACGTTCGTCTCGATCACACTCTTTACGGTCATCGCCTACGTCTCCTTGCGATCAAAGTTCTTTGGGAGCCGACTCCTCGACTTCCTTACCTGGCTACCCAGCACGATCCCGGGAATCGTGACGAGCCTTGGACTTCTGTGGCTGTTTCTCAGCACCCCAATTTTCCGACCGCTCTACGGAACGATCTGGATTCTCATCATCGCCATGGGCATTGCTGGCATCACCATTGGCGTTCAGCTCATCAGAGCCAGTTTGATGCAGCTCGGGAATGAGCTCGAAGAGGCATCGTGGGCGGCCGGCGCGGGTTGGACGTTGACGATGCGTCGAGTTCTCATGCCGCTCATGGCGCCCACCATCGCCATTGTGGGGCTGCAAAGCTTTGCTGGGGCTGTGTCGGCCGTGTCGCTTATTGCACTGCTCGGGTCGGCTTCAAACAAGCCGCTCTCGCTGCTTCAGCTCGAATACCTGGACACCGGGCTTTTCGAGCCAGCGTCTGCCATTGGCATTGTCATCTTTCTGATGGCCGTTGTTGCCGCGGTGGCTGCGCGGATGATTAGCAATCGCGTCGGTCTGGCGAGGTTCGGGAGTAGCACTGGGCGGTAACAGGAAGCAGGAGTCGCTCGCGCACTGAGAGGAACCCGACACCGGCTCCCTCCCCGCTGCGGCAGGGAGGGAGCCGGTGTAGCCGAAATTTCCTGGCTCAGAACCCGCCCCCAAACTAGAAATCCTTATCGTCCGGCTCCCTCCCTGCCGCAGCGGGGAAGGGCTGGGGTGGGGTTCCTCCGCCCCTATCACCTGGACTATTTATGGAGGCTTTCCAATGAAATTCAACATCAGCTTCCCGCAGGACAACGCCATGGCCGATCCTGGCGCCGTGCGGGAGTTCGCGCAGATGGTTGACGAGAGTGGCTTCGATCACCTCACCGTCTCAGACCATGTGCTCGGCGCCAATCCCGCCAGCCGACCGAACTGGACGGGGCGGTACACGGTGGATGACCCGTTCCGCGAACCAATGGTGATGTTGGGGTTCATGGCCGCGTGCACGTCGCGTGTACGGCTTGGAACGTCGATCGTCATCCTGCCTCAGCGCCAGACCGCGCTCGTTGCCAAGCAGATGGCCGAGATCGATATTCTCAGCAATGGACGGGCAATGCTCGGCGTTGGTGTGGGCTGGAACGAGCTGGAGTTCGTGGGCTTGAACGAGGACTTCCACACTCGCGGTCGACGCATGGAGGAGCAGCTTGCTGTGATGCGCGCGCTCTGGACTGAGCGATCCACGACCTTCAGAGGCGAGTTCCATACGATTGATGATGCCGGCCTCAATACGATGCCGGTACAACGACCGATTCCCGTCTGGATGGGCGGCGCGGCTCCCCGTGTGATGAAGCGCATCGCGCAGCTTGCCGATGGCTGGCTGCCGAGCAGCGCCAGCGTGGCTGATTTCAACGCACAATACGAGCAGTTCAAGGGGCTGGTCCAGGAAGCCGGGCGGGACATCAATAGCATCGCGGTTGTGCCTCGGATGACGCTGAAGCGCGGCGCCGAATCCACCTGGCCGGAGCTTGTGGATGGGTGGCGCTCAACTGGCGCCACTCATCTCGGCGTGAGCACCAATAACAGCGACGCGGACTCAGCCGACGAGCACATCTCACTGGCGAGGGCGTTTGCCGAGAGCGTGATGCGGTAACTGCTAGCAGTTCGGGAATCCATGGTTCCCTCACCCTAACCGTCTCCCAAAGGACGAGGGAATAGCGTCGACGATCTCGGGCTTGATCCAGTTCCCTCGCCCTATTGGGAGAGGGTTAGGGTGAGGGGCCTACGAACTCGTTGTCTCTACGACCTGCACCACCCGCTTCTCCTTCAGGTGCCGCTCCGCTTCAGCGAAGTAGTCGCGCACGTCTCCCTGCGATCGTATCCAGCTCAAGTAGCGCTCGATTCCATCGCTGATCTCTACGGTCGGCTCATAGCCGACGGATCGTATGCGAGTGATGTCGGAGATCAGATGCCGCATCTCACCCGGTCGGAATTCACCGGGGATCGATGGCTCGATGTTGATCCCCAACCCGTCCGAGACCATACGGGCGATTTCGCGGATCGTGGTCGCATGCCCGCTGCCTACGTTGACAGGTTGTCCGTCCAGCACGTCCGAGCTGGCGGCGAGCAGATTAGCTCGGGCGATGTCGTCGACGAAGCACAAATCGCGTGATTGCGCGCCATCTTCGTAGAGCACCGGCGCCTGGCCGCTCAGGAGGCGCGTGGCGAAGATCG
This sequence comes from uncultured Chloroflexia bacterium, assembly GCA_963765765.1. Taxonomy (GTDB): domain Bacteria; phylum Chloroflexota; class UBA6077; order UBA6077; family JACCZL01; genus CAVXYC01. The sequence goes on from CAVXYC010000016.1 coordinate 64,406, forward strand.
CAATGACTCCCGTGTACGGATTGAAGATCGATTGGCGTGGACCATAGGTGCACGAGTAGCGAAGAGCCACGGTTGGGATTCCGGTTTGATTTCCCCAGGCCAGCACCGTTTTCTCCTGGTCCACCTTGGTAATCGCGTAGACGGTTTCCCCGCCCACTGGCATCCTCTCCGGGGTGGGAGCCGGCATGGTGATGCCGTCGCAACAAGGGCAGTGCACGTGAAAATCACCGCGGCGGAATTGATCTACCGGCCGTACCGGCGGAAAGACCAGGCCGTGCTCGGGACACCTGGCGGCACCCTCGCTATAAACGGCCTGAGATGAGGCGACGAGTACTTTCTTCACCGGCAGTCGATCGTCGCGGATGATCTCCAGCATCTGTGCCGTGCCGAAACTATTGACGTGAAAGTACTTGCCCATCTCGGGCATGTAGCCGCCATACGCAGCTTCGTGGAAGACAAAGTCGATTCCCTGGAGTGCCGCGCGAACCGTCTCCGCATCGCGGATATCACCCTGGACGAGCTCAGCTTGATCGTTGACCCAACCGGGCTTGCCAAGTCGGTGCGTCTGAGGCTCGAAATTGTCCAGAATGCGCACGCGCCAGCCGTCTTCAATAAGGAGATCGACGATGTGCGAGCCGATCAGCCCCGCTCCCCGGTGACGAGCGCCGCGGGCCGAGATCCGGCGTGGGGAATCATCAAACGCGCCCCATTACAGGCGTCGCAGCTAGTGCAGTTAGGGCCGACTTCGTGAACGGCAGGTCGGAACGTGACCGAACAGCGTCGATCAGGTACCCGAGATCGTCCTCACAGTCCACGTCAAACGTCGGTTCCATCAGGGCCAAAGATACGCCCTGAAGATCCGCCAGGCAGACGATGTCGCGAAGCACAGTGTTCGTGCTCATGGGGATGCAGCGCAAGACGTCTCGCCAGATGCGCATGCCGATGAGATAGTATCCGCCATCGAAAGTCGGCCCTAGCACCACGTCGTGATCGTCCAGCGTGTCGAACGCATCGTCGATCATCTCTTTTGTGATCTGGGGTGAGTCTGAAGCAATCAGCAGAGTACGCCCTTCACCGCGGCTCTCCATCGTTTGAAAGAGCCAGCGTTGTCGATCGGTCCAATTGCCGGGCGGCTGCGTGATGACTCTCGGTGCGCTTGACTGCTGATCCAACAGTACGCCCAGTTCCAGCCAGGCGTCGGCAGGCGTGACATACCAGCCCAGCTCATAGTGGCTGCTGTGCAGGTTGGCTGAGAGATCCCGCAGAAACGCTTGGTAGAGGGAAATCGCGGCGGACTCACCGACACTCAATGCAAGTCTCGTCTTGGCGAGTCCCGGCCTGGGTGCTTTCGCGGCCGCATACAGCGTTCGCCGCGGTAGAGTCGCGGTAGGGCTCATGAGCCAATCTCCGCACTGGAGCCTTCCACTCGCTCGGTCACCTCCGCTTTTCCGGGCACGCGCAACGTAACCGAGCGCGCGATCGGGTTGCCAGTGATCCGCAGTCTGGCGCCATCCCATGCGAGGGAGGTGCCGTCGTACAGGGTGAATCCAGCGCTACCGGCACCACCGGGAGCAATGCGCACGATCAGGTCATGCTGGTATGACCGAACACCCGGTGCGGTGGTTGGAGCAAAGGTGTCCACGTCGGGAGCCAGTGGAATAATGGCGCCGGCGCGAATGAACGCCGGTGCGCCGGCCGCCATCCAGCGGGGCAGGCACCGTAATATCACGCTCGCCCTCGTATATTTGATCCGTCCAGAAATCAGACCCACGAGCCGCTCGGGAGATATAGCGTACGGGTCGTGGCACCCGCCTCCACCACGGGCGCTACGAGGATGTCCCGACCGAAGAAGTAGCTCTGTTCCACTTCCCACGCTCGTGGGTCGTCCAGCGCCTCCAGCGGCAAGTAGCGCATGAGCGGCAGGCCGGTGCGAGTTGACTCAGCTACGGTGCTATAGATGTAGGGAATCAGGCTGTTGTGTATCCGAGCGGCATCGCGAAAAGCCGTCCGGTTCGTCTCGTCCAACCACAAATCCATGGGCGCCAGCGGATAGTCGCCATACTGGTCACGCAGTGTGCTGCTCCACGTGCCGAGCTGCAGCCATCGCATCCAGAGCTCGCGCTCCTGCTCACTCGGTAGGCCCACCTGCACGTAGCCGCCCACTTCGGGGTGCCAGTACGGGAAGCCGCTCAGGCCAAAGGACAGAGCGGCTGGTATGAGCGAGCGTAAACCGGACGGCGCCTCCCATTGCATGGTGGGATCACCCGGCCATTGCAGACTCTGGTACTTCTGCGCTCCGGCCGCGCCACTACGGGCGAACAGCAGGAAGTCTCCATTGGGTCGAATAGCCGAGGCGTGCTGCCAGGCGTGTTGTGCGTAGAGTAGTGGGTAGCGATTGTGCGCCTGCTCACCGCTGCTGCCATCAGCCATCACGGCGCTGGGCGGTAGAATCTCACCCACGTCCAGCATGCCGCCGTCATAGCCAAGATCACCCAGTGCTCGCTGCCATAGGCCGCCCCACCAGTCCACCGCGGCGGTATTGGTGAAGTCCAGCCAGGTGACCGGAAATCGTTGGTGCTGCAGCAGATCTCCATTGGGCCCTTTCACCAGGAATCCGCGCTCGGCGGGCACCTCCCAGCCAGGCCGGTCCAGATGGAAATCTGCTTTGAAATAGGTAAGCGCCTTGTAGCCGAGCTGGTGCAGTCTGTCGGTGAACCCGACGTGATCGGGATATGGACCCGCAGCTCGCCCCGCGTAGTTGACGTAAGGCCAGCCGATATTGGCTTGGTAGTCCACGGAGTCATACGCGTATACCGCTGATACAGGGATCTGCATCTCGCGCAGCCGCTGCATCTCATCTAGCACGTGACCCTGCCCGCCCGTACTGGTCTTGATCACACCAAATGCCCAGATCGGAGGGCGTGGCGGCAATCCGGTCAGCGCGGCGTGCTGCTGCACCAGCTCCTTCAAGTTGCCGCCGTAGCTGACCACCAGGTCAGCCTGACCGGACTGCTGCTCCCATGCCCAGCGATCGGGGCGCGTCGCCGCGAGATCAAATCGGGCGCGTTCGCTTCGCTCCAGCAGCAGACTGTGTCCGCGGCTCGAGAGCAGCAGCGGAATCGGCGCGTAGGTGCTCTCGCCGTGTTGGCGCGAGGATCCGATCGTCGGCCCAGACGTCGACCAGCTTGCCGCGCTGATTCACGCCCGTGAATCGCTCGCCGAAGCCGACGAAGCGCTCGTCCGAGGGAGCGACCATGCTGCCTCCGACGCGCTGAAGTGGGGCCGGACCCGACGGGCTCACACTAATGCGCGCTGATCGCAAGTTCACCGAATGAAGGTCGACATTGATAGTGCGGCCTGTAGGGTCGTCCGTTGCCGCGATCAGTCGCGTGCCGCCGTCAGGCAGCGGCTCAATCGCACGTAGACGTTGCGCGCGTCGCCAGAAGCCATCGGCTGATTGGAACCCGATCGGCTCACCGGGCGCCTCTTCCCACAGCGCCGATCTCGATGGACTGAGGAGGCGCATGCGCCACGGATCAGGGGACACTTCAAGTGAGAGCTCTCCCAGCGCGATGCGCCGCGGCTCGGGCTGATCGACGGACGCCGACCAGCTAACAAATTGGCGCAGCGGGACGCCTGGCACATCGATTGTCACGACCTCACCGGCCTGCCATTGCTCTGGCGGATACCACCAGAGGCCGGCAAGATCACTTGTGGCCAACGTTGTGCCGTCACTCAACTGCACACGAACGGTGGGCGAGACCCAATCGGGTAGTTGCCCATGTGCCCGCCAAGTCGTTCGAAGGCGGCCGCGTGGACCGTCCGGCTCAACTGCACCGTCAGGGCTTGGAATGAGCTGTCCCGATACCAGCTCCAGCGTTCCGCCGAGGTACGACTCCAGCGCTGGATTTTGAGCGCTGGTAGCGTCGCGGACAAAGGAGAAGAACTCTTCAGGAATGCAGCGTGCCGCGGTGCAGGCGGCTGCACCTTCCGCTTCTCGTCGCAGAAGGATCACTCCGTCGCGGGCCGTCTCAATGGACCACTGGCCGCTCTCGAGCATGGAGCTGACACGGAGATAGACATCACCGGCGCTCGTGGGGGCTGGACTAGATGCTACGTCGATTAGTGCGTAGTCAGCGTCCTCGATTGCGGGAAACACGTAGATAGCGGCACGTTGGCTCACATGTGGATAGAGCGACGCCGTTGCGGTGACTCGCGCGTCCGCGGGAATGCCTGCCGCGATGGCACGTGCCGTCACGCCATGCGAAGTAACTTCTGCCGGGGAATAGTTCGCGGCAAGCGGGCCGGCGCCCGACTCTATGTACGCGAACGTGGAAGTGGCCATCAATCCCGCGGCTGCGGCCCCAGGAAGGAAGCGGAGCGATGCACGAGCATTGTTCGAGGTCAGGCGCGTGAGGAGACCCAACCCGCTGGCGGCTCCGATGACAAGGAACGGCAGCATAAGAGCCGAGTAGTGTGCCCTGCCGGCGGACATCCACGGGGAGCTGGAGAAGACGTTCATCGCGAGCAGGGGAAGTGCAGGAGCCAGACTGAGCGGCGCCAGCACACCCAACCAGCCGCCGCTGAGCACGATGGTCTGCAGATACTCCGTTACGGGAGCTTGCCGCAGCGCCTCGAAAGCTGAGGATGGTCCGCCAAATAGCGACGCGTAGCGGACGACGAACGGCGATGCCGCGCCGCCCCCGTAAACGCGCATGATGGCCAGGTCGACCCCCGCCCAGAGGATTCCCAATGCAGCCAACAGCATGCCGGAGACGCCATCGTCCCGAGAGCGCGACCACGAAGCCCAGCCCCGCCGCAGCGATTGCCGCGTCTTCACGCGCGCTTGCTGCCAGCATCGCCGCGCCCAGGGCCATCAGGATTTGGCCGGCGACAAATCGCTCCGCGGCAAGCATCAGCAGAGGCGCAGCCAATGCTGTGGTATGGAAATCGGACAACACGGCCCATTGTCCAAGGGGCGAGAGCAGCCACGTGGCCGCGATAGCGAGTCCTGCGAGCGAGCTTCCCGTCAGACGCCTGGCAAGTCGATGTGCCGGAATGGCACCCAACGCAAAGATCACTGACTGGATGACCAGAAGATGCTCTGGGCCTCCTCCCAGTGCGTAGACGGGAGTGAAGAGCACGAGCATGGGCTCAACGTGAAACGCATTGAGTGAATTGGGCGATCGGATCTTGCTGATGTCAAGCTCGGTGTTCCAGGATGCGCCCTGATACACCGTCATCTCGAACCATCGACCATGGAGCATGTTCCAAATCACCTGATCTGTGAACCCGAGGTCCTCAGCGTGCGTGCCCAGCGCCTGATGCCGCGTGAGCGCCAGATTCGTGAAAGCCACGCACCAGATTCCGATGGCGGCTAGCAGCACGGAAGCGGCCCAGTAGCGGGTGATGCTTAGCGAGTGAAGGGACGTACGGGACCGTGCGTCGGCCGCTTCGCCAACCTGGGGTTGGTGCATTTCCCCGACGCCCAGAACGCGTCGAAGTGAACTGGCACTCACCCCGCGATTGCCTGATGAGACTCCGCCATCGGCGGACGCCACTGTGCGTACTTGAACGCACAGGAAGTCAACTTCCAAGCAGCGCCAGCGGAGCCCCGAAAGGTGCCCGAGACCTTCGAGCGCCCCCCTAAACGGGCACGGTAGGAGATGGACACGTCACTGATGCGAAGTTTCAGACGTATCGTCTTGACCAGCATTTCCGTGGTCCAGCCGTAGGTCATCTCCGACATGTGAAGTTGATGAAGCGTGTCAATTCTCAGTGCCTTGAACGATGGCAAATCAGGGAGTCGTTGTCCCGTCATAGTTTGAAGCGCACCGAGCACCAGCCTGTTGCCGAGGCGAGCGTGAATGGGCAAAGCGTCCGGGCTTGAGCGCATGTCGCGAACACCCAGCGACAAGTCCGCGCTACCGGAGATCAGCGGCGCGAGGACTGATGGAAGCGCTCCGGGCGGGTCGGAATAGTCGCCATCAAGAAATGCGACGATCTCCACCCCGAGCTCCGCGGCACGTTGCGCCCCTGCCCAGCACGCTGCGCCGTAGCCGATGGCGTTATCGTCGACGACTTCAGCGCCGTGTTCACGAGCAATACGATCAGTTCCGTCGGTCGAATGGCCGCATACGACAATGGTCCGCTGCACAATCCCACGAGGCACTTCATCTAGGACGGGGCCGATGCAATCGGACTCGTTCCAGGCTGGAATGACCAACGCTACAACAGGATCTGACACCCCGCCATACTAGTAGAGCCTGCGCAGCGAAGGCTAACGAAGGTGAACGACACGGTCCGCAAATCAACTCTGCGCGGAGGATTCGCAGGGGAGCTAGCGACGATAATCTCACCGTATGCATCTAGCAGAGTTAGCTCACATCCCCGAAACAGATAGGGAATGATGCCCCTCGAAGCGTCCTTTCTGGTCGCGTTCGCCGGTGGAGTACTCTCGCTGCTCGCGCCGTGCAGTGCGCTCCTGCTGCCGGCGATTTTTTGCATATGCATTCACATCACGCACCGAGCTTCTCGGACGGACACTACTGTTCCTCGCCGGACTCTGTACGGTGTTCATCCCACTGGGCCTCGGGGCCTCATTGGTCGCTGCCCTGCTGCTGGACTACCGCGAGACCACGATCATCATGGCGGGAAGCCTGCTAATTGCATTCGGAGTGGTGGAAATCCTTGGCGGTGGTTTCTCGCTCGCGCCCCAGGGGCTGGCCAACAGGTTTCAGGCTGGACGCTCCGCCACCGCGGCGTACGCAACTGGCCTGGTCTACGGGATTTCGGGGTTTTGCGCCGGCCCCCTTCTGGGAGCGGTGCTCACGGTTGCGGCGACTTCGCCGAGCCCACTAATTGGCGCGATGCTCCTCTTTACCTATTCATTCGGCACGGCTTTGCCGCTCTTTCTCATCGCATGGCTATGGGATCGATATCAGCTCGGGTCGAAGGCCTGGCTTCGCGGGCGCGTCATCCGCGTTGGTCCAGTACAGACGCACACGACCAGTCTCATCGCGGGCCTGCTCTTCATCTGCTTCGGAATCAGCTTCATCGTGTTTCAGGGCGCATCCGTGCTGAGCGGGACGTATGCGAGCCTGGGTCTCGAGGAGCTTGGATTCCGATTGCAGACTCAGCTGCAAGTCGCGCTGGCAAGATCGCGGGGGTGGGCGCTTATAGCAACGGCCGTCATTCTGGCATTGCTTGGTCTGGCCGTTCGCCAGCTTCGGGCGCTACATGCTTAGCCCGGGCAAATGCGCAGGGTAGACGCCTCTCCCGGAGTGAGAGTCAGCGGGATGCCGGAAATGAGTGTGACTCCGCTCACCGAACGGTCCACGCCGTTGCTGCTCACGGTGTAGGCGGCGTTCGGCGTAGCGGTGAACCATTCCATCCACTGGTTGAGCCGTGGATAATCACTCGGCAAGCCAAGATTGTCACGGTGCCGTTCGGTATCTACCATCAGTGAGCCGCTCCAGGCGCGCCCCGCCGCGGCATGGAGCAGAAGACAATCGTCTAAGCGAGCCGCGCCCAGCTGCAGACCCGGCTCCCACGGCTCCAGGCGTGTCCCCTGAGTGAGCCACAGCCCGTAGAGAAGTGTGGTTCGGATGAAGTTCCCATCGATGTTTTCGTCCGTTACGCGACCATCGTCTTGCTGGAACCCGAAGAGCGTTCCCATGGCGTGATGCAGCCACGCAACGGCATCGGGATCAGGAATTGTGCGGAGCACGTAAAGCGCACTCTCGATGGTGTCGGCATAACCGTCCATGGTGCCGCTATCCCAGGGGTAATCGCCAGTCCGCGCGACGGCGGCAAAGGCTCGGCGCGCGGTTTCCTCGTATCGCTCGGCGAAGGTCACATCCCCTCCGGGGAGCTGGCGCTCGATGTCCGCCTGGTTTAGATAGGCCTGTGCCAAATAGCCCCAGTTGTCCGTCAAATCAGAATCGCGAACGCGACCTGACGGAACGTCGATCAGCTCATACCAGAGCCCTTCCGGTGTCCGACCTTTTGTGATAAGTCGATCCAAGAGTTCTCGAATGGCCTTGCGATGGTGAGTCACGTCTGGCGATCCAATTTCGATTTCCACACGGTGCCACTCGATCAGCCCAGAGACCACCTCGTTCCCATGGTCACCCAGAAAGAATCGGCGGGGGCCAATCGGCTCGTTCTCGATGAAATCCCAGCGGTGCGCCGGGATGTCCTCAGTTGCGAGAAGCTGCCTATCGAGATAGGCTCTGGCCGTACGCTCGCCCATCTCTATGTACTGGGTGTCCCGGGTTCCCCAGTAGAGCCGCGAGAGTACCTGGAGAACGTTCCCATTGATCTCAGCGGAGCTGGCCACAATCGGGCCCTCGCGCGTCGGCGTATTGGCCGCGTCAATGTAACTTCCTGTCACCTGGGTCATCCGTCCTAACCACGGGGTCCGTCCAAGCATTTCGACCATGGGGAGGAGACCGTCTTTGGTGTACTCCGTGGCGCCGAGAAACACCTTCTCCTCATCCTGGACTTCGGCGGGATCCGAGGACAGGGCAATATCGCGCGGGAGGCCGGGGGAACGTCGGCGCTCGGCCGAAAGCGTATTCAAGATCTCGTCATAACGTTTGGGCATTAACAGCTTTGCGCCGATTGCTAGGAACGGGAAGAGGTCCGATGCGGCGTCTTCGTACGTCCAAACACGGCCATCTGGCTTCAGATTGGTGGGGAAGAGTCCCGTCGCAGCATCGCGATGATCGAGCCAGTAACTCGTGACACGGGCCGCTCGAGCGAACGCGTCACCGCCCAGAACCGCATGAACTCGCGCCAGGGCGCTGGTGTCACGAGCGGCAACAGCATCATTGCGCTCGGCAAGGAGCCGTTCCCTGGTTGGCGCGTCGATGGTCCCGCCGTCCGGCCGCCCCCATCGGCTCTCACTGGGGCGCAGCGTACACGCCGTGAGGAGAGCAGCGACAAGGAGGAGCGAGAGAGGCTGAAACATCGGAATCCGGATCGAGATGCAACCACCGGCCGGTGACGGAGAGGGAATCGCGGATGATACCGGCCCGCACATCATAACGGACTACGAACCTATCGCTCCCGTTCAGAGACGCGTAGTCTTTGAACGCTCGATCCCTGAATGCCTCCCGATGTTGCGATGATGCGGTATCGATCTTGCCTTTGGTATCGGTATCGTGTCTGGAAATTATGTGCAGGCCACACGGCATCCGACGCCCGGCTCTCGATCTCCCCAAGGAGCCATTCGACATCGATGTCGTGCTCAACCGCATACGGAAGGCGGTCGCGCCCTTTGCGCCCGCCGCAATGTTTCAGCTTGCGGACGAGGGCTACTCCTCCGTCTTCGAGCAGATTGTCGCTTGCATCATCTCCACGCGCACTCGGGACGAGACAACGGTAGTCGTTGCCCGAGAGCTTTTCAGTGTCGCGCGTACTCCGCAAGAAATTGCCTATTTGAGCGTTGCGGAGATCGATCGACTGATACACGCAAGCACATTCCATGGGGCAAAGGCTCCCCAAATTCAGAAGATCGCTCGCCGCGTGCAGGATGAATTCCGTGGCGATCTTCCGGCCGATGCAGAGCTGCTTATGTCGCTTCCCGGCGTTGGGCCGAAGTGCGCCAACCTCGCGCTCGGTGTCGCTACCGGCCAGGCGCGGATTTCTGTGGACGTGCACGTGGATCGCATTACCAACCGTTGGGGTTACGTTCGGACTCGCTATCCCGAAGAGACGATGGAGGCTCTGGAGGAGATTCTTCCGCGTGAGTACTGGATCGAGATCAATCGACTACTCGTCCCGTTTGGTAAGCATGTCTGCACCGGCCCGTTGCCTGCGTGCTCGATCTGCCCTGTTTTGAGCATGTGTCAACAGGTGGGCGTGACGCGACATCGTTGATGCAGCGAGATCAGACCCGCTCTCCGCGGCCCAGGCTAACTTAAGTACCATCGTCGGCGCGATTGGTAGTCATATCGACCCGACTACAGCGGCCATGTATTACAGCAACTTCCTCGTATCTCCGTTGGACGTCCCCGGGGACTACCGATATCAAGACTGCCTCCCGTTTACCTCCGATAGCAATCGGCGATTCACACCATCGACCTGCCCGAGCTCACTCCCTGCTGGCAGACGGGTGTGTGGCCGCAAGGGACTCAGCATCGACCAGATAGCTCGTGAACAGGCGCTCTCGTCGCCAGCCGGGCGCTCTCGGTGAACGTAGCGAGCTCCCGAGGTACCCGGTTCTCGCCGGAGAGCTGCGGCAATGGCTGGGTGATCGTTGAAGCGGAGCCGAGAGGTGGCGAATTAAGCGCCACCCGGACTAGCAGAGCCGCATCCCGTCAGGGTGCGGTTCCTCTCGCGATGACCTCCCATCCCGGCGCGGAACCGAACCGACGACAGAGCCGCGCACGTGAGTAAGCGGCTCCCGCCGAACAACGGCGGGCGGCGATATCGCGAGAGGAACCGCTTACTCACGTGCGCGGCTCGGAGGCAGGTTGATGAGGGTGATCAGGAGCGGAATTGCTCGCGGGAGGGACGGCGCACTGTCACGGAATGCGGCTCAGCTGATCCTGCTGGTCCCCTAGTTACCGCCTGCCTGAAAAAGCCGCCCGTAGCCGTTGACGAGCCTGGGATTGACGCCTGCCAGACAGAGACCTCGCCAGAACGTCGCTTGCGCGCTGGTCACGACCGGCACGCCGATGTCCTCTTCGAGCGCTTCGATCATTCCGACCGTAGGGCGGTTTGCGCCGGGGATGTAGACCACCTCGGCGGTCGGCGCAGCGCGATGCAGCTCCGCGGCGCCTCGGTAGAAGACGCCGAGAGATTCCGCGCCCGGCTCTCCGTCAACGCCGCTTGGATATCCCGATGCCACCTGCTCGAGGCCGGCGTGGCCGAGGTATTCCGCCATGCCCTGCAACATGGACTCTTCAGCCAGTACCGCGACTTTCGTGACGCCGAGCGCTTGAAACGCGGCGATGCAGCAGCCAATGTCGCTGGCGAACGGCAGATCGGTAATCGTGGCGACCCGCGCAGCGAGCTCGTCCTCGAATCCCCATCCGCGCGTGACCACCGGCAGTACGCCGGACTGAACGATGACGTCCACCTTCCGATTCAGTAAGCGTCGGATTGGACCTTCGATCTCCGCGATCGCCCGAGCGTACGACTCCTGGCGATTCCCGCCATCAGGGATGCCCATGGACGTCAACACCATCTGCACGCCCTGCGGGGCCATCAAGTAAAACTCGATCGGGTTATTGTCTGAGACCATGCTCGGCTGGAGCAGGCCAATGCGCGCCCGCCAGCCGTAAGGAGCTCCTGGATACGCCGTCGGCATGGTGCCTCCAATGCGTGGAGAGTTTCACGACGGAGTGTAGCTGACAACAGAGCCGCATCCCGTGAGGGTGCGGCTCTGTTCCGTCGTTGTTAGTGAGCGGCCTCTTGCCACGGTGCGAAGGCGTTCTTTACGCCTCGCAGCGGAGCCGCTAGTGACGGCAAATGCCGCAGCAGGATCGTCGACATGTCCGTATCATCGATCCACTTGAGACCTTCGGGTGTATACACCTCAGGCCTGTAGTCCACAGTGAAGAAGCGATCGCTCTTCAAGCGGCGCGAGGCCATCAGGATAAAGATCCGGAAGGCCGTATCGCTGAAGCCAAAACCGAACGGCTTCGGCTCGGCGAACATACCGACCATCAGGTCGACGCGTTCCACGTCTCCGTAGACGCGACGCAGCTCATCGACCCAGACGGGGTTGTCGGTGAGGTCTTCAAACCTGCGCGCGGGTTTCAGATGCATCAGCCGCCTGAAACGGTTGTAGCGGGGAACGCCGACCTCGCGTATACGCAGGATGTCCGTCGCCGCCAGGTCCATCATCTTGCCGTCTGGTCGCTCAAACTCCTGCAGAAAGCGGGGAAAGTTGTGCAAGGTTACGGCGCCCGGGTGAGACGTGCCGAAAGAGTAAAAGAGGTCCGCAAGTGGGACCTGGTCAACGAGCCGAGGGGTATCTGGAGCCTGAGATCTCCCGGAATGTGTACTGCCCCAGGGCCCGATTATCAGCCGCCGCTCGGAGCGCGTAGTCATCCGGAATTAGCGGATGCATTCGATAGACGGCGGTGAACTCCTCCGTCAGCGAGTATGGCGCGGCATGATGATCGGTGGGCGAGCCCGGAATACCGGTGATGAGATCGATGCCTCTGCGACCAACCGTTCGAGTGATGCGCTCCTGGAGCACGCCCCACCAGTTGGCCCGCAGTGCGAACTGGGTGGTTGGGTGACTGATGATGGCCGGTGTCCACTCAACAGTGTGAATTTTGGCAAGTAGCGCCGCGTTGACCAGCCGCGCGTGATCGAACAGATCATCATCCGACCATGATGGGTAGGCGGATCTTAGGTAGTCACAGATTGCGTTGTGCTCGCGTGCGAAAATCGTGTGCAGTATCGCCAGGCCAACCCAGAAGCCCGGTTCCTGACTCGCGTGCTCCAGAATTTCGCGCGGGAGCATGCCATCTGCTTCCAGCCGCAGCTTGCCTCCTTCGCCCGAGCGAAACATCGCCTGCATCTGCTTGGTAGTGCCGTACAGGCTTGAGCCGTCCCACCACGGGGACTCGGTGTTGATATAGGTGGGCGGTCCGACGTCACCGATAGATGGTCGAGTAGGATCCGGGAAGGTGCGCGGAATCAGCATCGGATTCTGCGGCCAGGAATCGTCAGCTCCCAGCGGCAGTTTCCAGGGATGCTCAATGTCGCCCTTGCCGTGGCTGAACCAATCGCGAATCATGAACTGGAGCCATGCCGCGGCCAGGACATTGATCGTGGTAGCCGGCTGAAACTGCTCGCGGGTGAGCAGCTCGCGGCTCACGGTGCGAGGGCTTGGCTCCAGGATGGCCGGCTCGGGCTCCGGGTAGGCTTGCTTGAGAGGAATATTCCGCCCAAAGCGTCGTCCCGCGCTGCCCATGAGCGGCTCTTGTAAGTCGTTGAACGTCCCGTCCGCCGTTCGGGCGGTGAGATGGCGCTCTCCCTCCGGTATCGGCTCGGGTTGATCCACGGCGGGCAGTACATTCGTGTTGTGAAGGTTGCGCCAGCGATAGAGCGATCGAAGCGCAATCAAGACTGGCAACGCCAGTGGCGTGGGCAGCTTGTCCCAGCCGATGGAGTTGTCGATCTTCACGGCAATTCGCGCGAAGAACGTTGAGATTGGCGACATGCCACGACGGCGTTGTTGGCTCATGGCTGCTTGCCTCCGGCGGCGTTCGGGGTCTCGGTCAGTGCGATTGTAGGCAGTCTGAACAGGGCTCGTATGACCCAGATGGGGCACGCTCAGACGCTGCCCTGGTTAGAACCGAGCCGCATCCCGTGCGGGTGCGGTTCCTCTTAAGAACACAGTTACGCCCTCAGTCGGGAAATTCAAGCACGAACTGAACTCACGTGGATGCGGCTTTGAGTTGCGCTAGCGCTTCAAATCCTCAGCGATCAGCGCGAACTGCTCCAGCGCGGCTTCCAGGTCCTCAACGATCTCGGCCGCGATGATATCTGGGTCGGGCAGGTTGGCTGAGTCCTCGAGCGACTCGTCGCGGAGCCAGAAAATGTCCAGATTGAGCTTGTCGCGCTTGAGCAGATCGTCATAGTCGAACGACTTGAAGCGCTCGGACTCGGTGGGCTGGTGGCGGTTCTCGGGGTTCAAGCAGGCGACGAAGTCGTCCAGGTGGGCTGCGCTGGAGCGGATTCTCCTTCAGCGTAAAGTGCTGGTTCGTGCGCAGGTC
>CAVXYC010000017.1:0-135124 GCA_963765765.1 uncultured Chloroflexia bacterium
CACTGTCGTTTTCTCCTGTCCTAGCGATAGGCCAGGAGCTTCTCTTGTGCTCCACGAATGCCTTTTCGTGGATGCTCTGTGGCCGTGAGCCAGTTCTGATCGCGTTTATGGACGACCCCGCCTGACCGCTGTTCATACACTTCAGGGTGATCCACAGGATACGGACCTCACCCTGGTCGCGTAGCGCCTTGGCAGCGTTCAGCAGGCGCCGGCGAGTTCGAATAACCATGGTGTCGCCCGTCCCAAGTCGCTCCTTGGTCCGATCTAGAATGGGGCCCATCGCCTCGGTAAGCGCTTGGTCCTGTGTATGGATGCCCTGGATACCCGTGTACCCGGCCATGCCCTCATTGCGCTTTTGAACATCGCGGTCAATAAGGAAGTCGTTCCGTAGGTTCTGGGTGATACGCCACTTTCCATACCAATCGCTGGTGGCGGGAAGATACTCGAACGATCCAGCGGGATCCACTCGCACAGGATTCTCTGAATCTTGTTTTGGGGCACCACCTCCCTGGCCGAACGACAGCGTTTTTGGGGCTGCGAAGCTCCAGAACATCATGTGCTCATCGTCCATCGGAACCCACGCACGCACAAGCACCTGCACGCCGAGGACCCCCGTGGGAATCATTGTGAAGCATGGAAGAGAAACTGCGCAAAGCGCCAGTAGCACGAGTCTTCCTCCGCGGGGCGATAGGCAGCGTACATCGTTCCGTAATCCGTCTCCACGGCGTTGTAGCGCGGTGCACGCTCCTTCACCGTGTAGTAATTGAACGAGCCCGGTTCCTGCTCTTCCGGTTTCAGGGCACCCATATGGAGAAATCCGAGGTGACTGGTGTCAATGTCGCCCTCGAGCGCCTGAGCCCAGTTGCACTCACGAAAAACTTTCTGGACGTTGTATTCGCCCTCCGGAAGCATATTCGGCTCGATGTTCGGCAAAGGTGGCGGTGTCTCGCGGGGGCCCATGTACGTCCAGATCACGCCGCCCCTCTCAACGCATGGGTACGCGGTGAGATGAACCTTGTGCTTGAAGTTGCTCTCCGGGGGCTCGTTCGGCATATCCACACACCCGCCGGAGGTGTTGAACTTCCAGCCGTGATATACGCAGCGTAGGCCATCTTCCTCATTGCGACCGAAGAAGAGCGACGCCCCGCGATGCGGGCAGTTCTCGGCCACAAGTCCAACGGCGCCGGCTGAGTCCCGAAACGCAATGAGCTTTTCTCCGAGGAGCAACACGCGCTGCGGCTCGCCGTCTGGCTCAGGTAGCTCCGATGTCTTCAGACAGGGCAGCCAGAATTGCCGCATGAGATCACCCATCGGCGTTCCAGGGCCCACCCGACAGAGCAGCTCGTTGTCATCTTGACTCAGCATCGCCGTACTCCTTGCGCTGGAAAAGCTGCGCATTGAAGTTTGCACTGCACTTGCAAACACTCGACCTGATGGTACTTCCGATGGACGGAATCACCAAGTTATTGGTGGATTCGATAGCAGGATGCGGCGCCGAGTAGATATCCCAGATGCGAGCGCTGCGGGAATGATCGAATCAATACCCGTAGCGCGGTGGTCTTACGCCTCGCGCTACCGAACACATCTGGTTGGTACGCCATTCGAAAGACAGGATCCCGGAGCGCGGGCGCAAGACCACCGCGCTCCGAGGGGCTAGATATCCATTACGGGACCAGAACAGCGGATGTCGAAGTTGGCGCCCACAATGGGGCGCCACGACGTCCGTTCCAAATTGGCCGGTTCGGTTAGGACTGGGCCTGAGTGCGGGCGACGTAGTCACGCCAGCGCGCGAGGAGTCGGTCCATCTCCGACGGTATCCGCCGGGCCCGAAGCTCTTCTTCGAAGATCTCGCGGATTGATGGATCCTCATCTTCGTAGTCGATGAACGTATCCGCAGCCACAGCCGCGACTTCATCTTCGTGATCGTGGTCATGCTCGTGATCGTGGCCATGGTCTTCGTCGTGATCGTGTACATGGTCGTGATCATGATCATGTGTGTGGTCGTGATCCTGGTCGTCGTCATCGTGATCATGATCGGATGGATGCGATGCGAGCTGCTGGAGCTGGGCCCCTCGGAATCGGATGGCAAGATAGCGAGCTCGGCCGTTCTCCAGGTTGAAAAGTTGGTTGTACCAGCCTTCACGCTCAACTGTAAGCGTGCCAGGTTGCCAATCTATGCGCTGCGCATGGTGGCTGCCGGCCCGCCACCTAAAGGAGTATCCCTCGCCTGAGAGGATAAGCACATGCTCAGGCGAGGAGAGTCGGCGCGCTTTCTGATACGTTCCACGCACCAGCTCTCCGAGATATGCGCCCATATTGTTCGCGGCGAGTGAGATCTCCTCATCCAGTGTGCCGACTCCGGGCTCTGGGTTCGCATGCAAGGTTTGAGTACGCACATCGGGGACAAAGTTCGTCTCCCAGACATGGTTCAGCCCGCGATGCCAGAGCTTGCCTTCCTGGCTGAAGTAACCCTGGTTGCCGTCAAATCGATCTAGAAACGCGAAGTCATTGTTGAAAATGAAATCCTGATTTCTAAAGGTCTTCAGCATGCTCGGAAGGTTTGTTACGGAGAAGAGCCGCGCTGGCTCCTGGCCGCTGCCATTGAGAAGCTGATACCAGGCATTGAGAGGGATGGCGAAGAGTGAGCCAGCGCTCCACTCGAATGATTGCTTGGGCCCATCGCCGTACCACACGACACAATTGCCACGACCCGAGACCACATAAATGATCTCCTCGTACAAATGACGAAATGAACTGGTCTCTCCGCCCGCCGCAATCTCTACCACATGCGCGTCGATGAGTCCGCCCGTTCCGTCGAGATCGACAATGGCGCCTTTGGCGCCGCGGCGGCTCCAGTTTTGCAGTTCCAGCGTGCGGAGATCCGGAAACGCCAGTCCCCCGATATACGGGGATGTACTCATCTTCTTGCCATTGCTCGTATGCATCCAGCGCATTAAGCTCCGCTAGATCGCCGTGCTTTGCGGGATGGAGATAGCGCTGTTCGTTGTCCGAAGGCTCCTGGGTCATCAGGCCTCCCTCATCATGAATTGATCGTGGTGCCCTGATGATACAAGGCACCGGAATGACTCGGGCCGATTGACCCAACCAAGGATAGGCGCGGTTAGAACAGCGACGGCTGCTCAACCTCAGGCTCTATGAGTGCCGGCTGATCGATGGCGGCGGTGTTGACGAGCGACGAGACTGGAAAGCTCTCCATCGCCTCGGTCGAGTATTGTCGCAGGAGCTTCAGCACCTGAGTTGTGCGATTCTCTCGATAGTTGAGCCAGGTCGATTCGTCGGCCGGCTCGATGATCACCGGCATGCGATGGTGGATCTGAGACATCAGCGCGTTTGCTTCGGTCGTGATGATGACACAGGTGTCCTCGGCAGGATTGTCAGCCGGCGCCTCGGCGTAGAGCCCGGCGAATGCGAATAGCCCGCCGTTCTTCAGGCGAATGTACATCGGCTGTTTGCTCTTGCCACCTGGCGCGGTCTTCCATTCATAGAAGCCATCGGCAGGAATGAGACACCGCTGGTAACGCAGGGCGCTGCGAAACATGGCTCGCTCGGTCAAAGTTTCAGCGCGTGCGTTGACCGGCGGCGGACCTTTCATGGGCGAGCTCAGCCACGGCGGAACGAATCCCCAGCGAGCCAGACGCATCTCCGGGCCGCGCGGTGTATCCACGATGATGGGCACGAGCTGCGTTGGAGCAACGTTGAAGCGCGGCGTGATGCCGGTTTCGGCGAATTCCTCGAGACCGAATCGTCGCATCAGTGGGCTGGGGTCAGTCAGTGTGTATCGGCCGCACATACTTCGAGATTAGACGCAATGTTGTGGACTGTGACGGTCCACGGACAATGTCGTTATGTCTTGCGTCGCTCCACGAAATACATGATGAGCGCAATGACAGCCGCTAATCCAAGCATCCATGGCTCCACCCCAGCAAGGTAGCCAATGATGAACATCATCACGGCCATGAATACGATGATCGGGGTGTTGTAGCGCATTGAGAATCTGCGAGTAACGAGTAGCGAGTAACGAGTAACGAGTAACGAGTGCCGAGTAACGAGTAACGAGTCCTTAACTAATCGTTACTCGCTACTCGCTACTCGCTTCCTATAGGTCCAGCGTCTGTGGCGCGAAGACTTCCTCGAGCTTTACGAGGCGCGGGGTGAGGCCTTGCTCGTGGCTATATTGTGCAGCGGTTTCCAACGCCTTGAGATTCGACTTCACCCCATAAGGGTATGGGTCATCGCCCAGACCTGCCCGGCCGGCCTCGCTCAGAAGTCCAAGCACGCGATGGGTCTCTGACTCTCGCTTGACTTCGGCCAGCACCCCTTCTTTGGCAATTCTGAAAGCATTGAACAGATTGAGCGCTGTCCATGGGTACTTCTCGTATATTGAACGACGCATCACCGTGCAGTGGTTGATGGGGAAGATGCCGGTCTTCCGGAAGTAGCGAACGCTCTCTTCACGCGGGTCCCAGAGCTTGCGTACCTTGGGGTTGTTCTCGAAATCGACCTGGCTGCGGTCGATTTCACTACCATGCACATACAGCATCGTGGCGTCAAGCTCATCGTCCATCATCATCTGGCCGATGTTCTTCTCAAGTGGAATGTAGCTAAATTTCACGTCTGCTGGCGGTCTGAAGCCAGAGTGGCCGCCGTGGCTCCTCGACTCGGTGCGCTCCATGAACCATTCCATGTCGCGCGCGTGTACTCCGAATTCATGCTGCAGAATTCCGCGCGACCAGAGCGCCGCGGTCTGCTGATACTCCGGTACACCCATTCGCTTGCCCTTGAGATCCTCGGGCTTATTGATTCCGGCGTCTGAGCGGATCCACATCCAGTTCTGGAAGAAGTGTCGCTGCGTGAATATCGGCAACGCGACCCAGGGTGAATTTCCCTGGGCGGTGATTACCATGAGCGATGAGATGGACATTTCCGAGACGTCGAATTCCTGGTGTGCGAGTTGGCGATAGAAGATGTCCGCCGCGTGCATGAACCGGGCGTCAAGGGTGATACCGTCCGGCTTGACGCGGCCCTCAACAACGGGCCGCGAACGGTCGTTTTCGCTGAACGCCATCGTCAATTTGAGATCACTCATCACATCCTCCCCCAAACGCAAGGCTCCTGCCTCGCCTCGGCATCCTAGGGCGCGCCTATGGTCGGAGTCAATGCGCGCTCAGTGCCCAGTTCAGCCGACGAAATTGGCCGAGCTGACGAGTAGTTTTCGAAGGTCATCCCGGGATACCAGATGCATCCCTCGCGGCGAATCAGCGGATCGTGACAGTCAGGTAGCGAAGCGAGAACCGATGCGTGCTGGGACATGACCAGCGCGGAGATAGCTGCGTCAAAGGCGTCCTCTGAGCCAGCGATCAGCTCAGCCCATTGAGCGCACAGGCTCGGGTATCGTTGCGCGAAGTAGTCCATTCGGTGATCGGCATTGGACTTGATGACCGGACCCGTCAGAAGACGAGGATAAATCTCGAACGCAATTGGATGGGCGGGTGAATAGAATGGCCAGATCCGAAATCCGGCCTCATGCAGCTTGAGCAGGGTCACCATGCCGCGCAGGGAGCCTGTGCCAACGGAACCGGCTCCGCCAATCTGAAAGACGGATTTCGGGCGACGATCCAGCATGAGCTCTGCCTGCCGATAGCCCCGCTCCAGCGCGTCGGCTGGGCGGGGTCGGCCCGGGCGTCCCCAAAACGGAGGCTCGCAGGCTGCCAGCCAGGATTCGCCTTCTTGCTCCGCTAATCTCCAGAGCTCATGAGCACTGCCGGCCAGATGCTCATCTAGGAACCAGCCAGGGAAAGAAAACGCGAAGTCTAAACCGACAATCAGGTATGAGACGCGTGAGGCGACGTCAATCAGCTGGCGCGCCAGATCGGCAGCGCTTCGCCCGTTTTCTAGTCGGACGAGATCTCCCGCTCGGACTTCCGCTAGCCAGATTCGCCTCTCCGATCCCGTGCGAGCGCCTGACCAGTCAACGGCGATGCAAGTGGGTTCTGACTCGGCATCCGCCACATTGAACGGCTCGAGGTCGCGGGGCGGCGGATTGCCGACCATCCGAATTAACTTGCTTTCTGTAACGCGAGCTTTCGCCGGCGCCGATGCCGACGAGCCGCGGACCACTGGGAAATAACTGGCGGAATTATTGGCCGAATGATTCGGCTCGCCCTGGTGCCGGTGTCGAAAAGAGCCTGGTGGGCCAAGGTCCAGCGCAGCCCGTACGACTCTCGGATAGAATCTGGCAGCAGTCCCGCGGTGGCGAGGCGGTAGGAGAATATCAGTGGGAGCTCGAAGACGCCCGCCACCCCGTGACTTAAGCCCAACAGATTAGCGGCAAGCTCGCGCGCGGTGTCGCCCACGGTGATGGTCTCGGACCCGATCATCGCATCGATGTACGCGGAAAGCTCCGTGCGGTTCGTCGGTAAAAGCTCGTCGGGAATGCCCAGGAGAGGGCCAACCATCATGGCCTCCCTGCAGTACCGGTCTTGCGCCTCGATGGTCAGTGGCTCGACAAAGAGCTCATACGTGCGCAAGGTAGAGTCCAACAAGGTGGCGTGAACCCAGCGCAAAAGGTCTGGATCGTGCGCGCTGTAGCTTGTGCCGTGCGGAACATCGCCAGTTGCTGAGCGAAGGTTGCCGTTGATCCGATCGTGGATTCCATTGATGTGATCGGCGACAAGCTGGGCCTCAGCGGCGCTGCCGTAGGTAAATGCCAGCATCGCGTTGAGCGTGCGCCTGAATCGGCGCATGCGATCGATTGGCGAGGCCCGAAATTGACTGTGCGTCGCCACAGCCTCTGCTACTAGCGGATGGGCGAACTGCATCAATACTGCCCTTCCCCAGCCAAGGATAACAACGCGCTCAGCATTGAGTCGCCAGGCAATTCGGTCTGCTTGTTCGGTGTGCTGGGGCGCGGAGTGATCGTGCTGCATAGTAATTTCTAACGGTTTGGAGGTCCCACAGTCAGATTTCAACTGAGTACCTGTGCGCCGGCGGTCCCTCGCGGGATTACTTTCCATCACAGCGATCAGTGGCGCATACGCCGCGCCGGTTGACACAACTTGGCCCGGAGCCGTCTACTCTCCCCTTAGGAGCCGTACGAGAAGCGAGGACACGTCCGTGGCCCAAACGTCCATGCCGCGCGTTGCCGTGATCGGCACCGGCGGATCCATCTCCACTCCAGGTCGAGATAGCCTTGACCTGTTTGAATACAGCGACCATGGCGTGACGCTCGAGATCGATGAGCTGCTCGAGCTCATTCCCGAGGCACGTAAGTTTGGAGATGTCGTTCCTGTCCGGTTTCGCACGCTTCTCAGTCCGTTCATTAGTCCACGCGACTGGCTCGATCTGAACTCGCTGATCCACGATCTGGTAAACCGCGACCCCATCCTCTCAGGGATCGTGGTGACCCACGGGACCGCTACTCTTGAGGAGACGGCCTATTTCCTTAACCTTGTGCACAAGGTCAATGTGCCCGTGGTCATCGTTGGCTCCCAGCGACCGCCGAACGGTCTATCCACGGACGCGGCATTGAATATGGTGAATGCTGTTCGCGTAGCGGGATCCACAGAGGCGCGCGGGCTCGGGGTCTTGACCATTCTCAACGACGAGATTCAATCGGCACGCGAGGTCACAAAGGGCTCCACCCATCGGCTCGAGACGTTTCGAGTGCACGATCTAGGGATGCTTGGATACGCCGATCCTGACGGTCGCATAGCAATTTACAGGGCGCCCACTCGTCGCCACGCGCCCGATACGGAGTTCGACGTCCGAGATCTGGAAGACCTTCCACGGGTCGATATCGCCTATTCCTACGCGGGAGCCGATGGCGCGGCGATTGACGCCTTTGTGGCGGCCGGAGCACGTGCGATTGTGAGCGCGGGGCAAGCGCCTGGTCGAGCGACGCATGACGAGCTGCGAGCTCTTCGCGAAGCGCGGGCGAAAGGTATTGTGGTGATCCAGGCTACGCGGGCTGGAAGTGGTCGTGTACAGAAACGAGCTCAGTATCGCGATCAGGGGTTCATACCGGCCGACAATCTCAACCCTCAGAAAGCGCGAGTGCTTGCCATGCTGGCGCTCACGGTAACCTCGGATATATCTGACATTGAGCGCATGTTCGATGAGTATTGAGTCGGGAGCATGACCGTGGTCGGAATCTTCCCACCATACGGAGCCACCAGAGGTCAGCTTCCAGCCTCGCGAGAAAGCGGTGAAGACCCCCGCAGCGCAAAGTGCTGGCACCCACGCGACTGGGAGATCAGGACGTTGACGACTGGAGTATGTGGACATGCTTGACATCATCATTCGCGGCGGAACCGTGGTCACTCCCCAGGGCGCGGGCGTCTGGGACGTTGGGATTCAGGGTGAGCAGATCGTCGCTGTTGGAGCGCCTGGTGTCCTCACTGAAGATGCACATCGTCTGATCGACGCCTCAGGGAAGATTGTCATACCGGGTGGTATCGACCCGCACATCCATGCGAAGTGGCACCTTCCCGCGCCCACTGGTGGTGTGGAGGGCCTGAGCGCCGGTCCCGAGCATGTGAGTATGGCCGCCCTGCATGGTGGCACCACGACGCTGTTGGATTTTGCCAACTGGCAGCCGGGCGAGACGCTTCAGCAGACCATTGAGAAGCGTGATAGTGACTGGCGCGGTCAGTGTCACACGGACTACTCCTTCCACGTGATGCTCATGGGAGATGTCCCACCCGAAGTTCTGGATCAGATTCCTGAGACGATCCAATCAGGCTATCCAAGCATCAAGTTGTTCACTACCGATATCACTCCCAGTCGCAAGGGGCGAATGGTCCGCTTCGGAACCATCTGGGAAGCTTTCCAGCGCATCGCTCGACATAATGGCGTGGCAGCGATTCACGCGGAAGATAACGATCTCGTCATGCATATGTACGAGAAGCTCATACGAGAGGGGCGGACCGGATTCGAGAATATGGCCGAAGTCCATAGTGCGCTTTCGGAAGACATGGCCTTTGCCCGAGTGCTGAGATTGGCGCGCCACGTGGAGGGCGCGGCGTTGTACATGGTGCACGTAAGCGCCGCGGCCGGGGTGGAGGCGGTATCCGAGGCACGCGGCCGCGGTCTACCAATATATGGAGAGACACTCCACCACTATGCGTCGTTCTCGAGCGACGCCTATAAGCGGCCCAATGGCCAGATCTACCATACATACCCGTCACTCAAGGGCGAAGACGATTGTCGGGCCTTGTGGGATGGAATGGCTGACGGGACCATAGTAAGCATCGCCACGGACGGGATCTGCACGCCACTCCAGGTGAAAGTGCAGGGCAGGCGCATCGACGACACCACAGGCGGTAACGCGGGTGTCGAGCCGCGAGTCGGAATCATGTACACCGAGACGGTTGCGAAGCGGGGCATGTCGCTGGAGAAGTTCGTTGGTCTGACCTCCACAAATGCCGCTCGCATCTTCGGCCTCTATCCGAAAAAAGGCGCCGTCTCGCCTGGTAGCGACGCTGACATTGTGCTTATCGATCCCGCCATCGACCGTCGTCTAAGCAAAGAGGACCTGCATGAGACCGACTACTCGCCCTGGGAGGGCTGGCAGATACGTGGCTGGCCTGTGATGACCATGCTCCGTGGCAGGGTTGTCGTGGAAAATGGTCAGCTGTTGATCGGCCCAGACTACGGTCGCGTGGCGCCGAGAAAGGTCGCCGACGCAATTCTCTCCGGGCCTGCAGTTTAGGCCGATTGGCCACCGATCACGTTCCCAACCAGCCTCGGGGCCGCACCCCGTACGGGATGCCACCCTGCTTCGCGGCTACATCTTTTCAGGTGTGGAAACGCCGATCAGCTTGAGGGAATTGGCCAACACGATCTGGCAGGCTCGAACCAGCGCCAGTCGCGCCTGAGTGAGAGGGATGTCATCGGAGAGCACACGGCAGTCACGGTAGAAAGCGTGGAACGCACTCGCCACTTCTTGAGCATAGTAAGGCAGATGGTGCGGTGCGAGCGTCGTGGCTGCAAGCTCGATCACTTCAGGGAGCTGGCCCATCTTACGTAGGAGTGCGAGCTCAGACTCGTGCTCCAGGAGCGCAAGGTTCACTTCGCCAGCTTCGATCTCCTCAGCACTCCGTAGGATGCTGCAAACGCGCGCGTGAGCGTACTGCACGTAGTAGACGGGATTGTCGTTCGACTGCTGCTTCGCCAGGTCCAGGTCGAAATCCATCATGGCGTCGGCAGACCGCGCAACGAGGAAAAATCGGACAGCGTCCGATCCTACGTCGTCTAGCACTTCGCCCAGCGTTACGAATTCTCCGGTGCGCTTCCCCATACGTACTGGCTTTCCGTCGCGCACCAGGTTGACCAGTTGATAGATCATCAGTGTCAATCGATCCGGATCAATCCCGAGAGCTCCAACGACGGCCTTCATTCGCGGCACGTGGCCCTGGTGATCGGCAGACCAGACATCGATCACTCGATCAAACCCACGTGAAATGAACTTGTCATAGTGGTAGGCGATGTCAGATGCGAAGTAGGTGGGCTGTCCGTTGCTGCGGACGAGCACGTTGTCTTTGTCCTCTCCCAGATCTGAAGAAGCGAACCACACGGCTCCGTCACGCTCGGTTACGTGACCCTTCTGACGTAACAGATTCATCGTCTGCTGATACGTGCCGTCGTCATAGAGACTGCGCTCCGAAAACCAGACGTCGAACCGCACGTTCATCCGCTCGAGGTCGGCACCAATGCGTTTCTGCATCTCCTCGATGGCAACATCGGAGATCTCGGTCAGCGCCTGTTCGCGTGGAATAGTCAGGAAATAGTTGCCTCGTGAATCAACGAGTGACTGGGCCAGCTCGATAACATAGTCGCCCGGGTAGCCATTCTCCGGAAACGGCTCATCTACGTTGAGCAGCTCGCAATATCGAGCGAACACGCTGGCCCCAAGCGCGCCGATCTGGGAGCCCGCGTCATTTACGTAGTACTCGCGATCCACGTCGTACCCCGCCGCGGTGAGGACGTTCCCCAGACTATCGCCGAGGGCAGCGTTTCGGCCGGCCCCTACATGCAGTGGTCCCGTGGGATTCGCGCTCACGAACTCAATCTGCACCTTCTGGCCAGTCCCTAGATCGCATGAGCCGTACGAGGCACCGGCTTCCAGCACCTCCGGAACACGATCTCTGAGCCACTCGTTCGAGAGTGTGATGTTGATGAACCCGGGGGGCGCCACCTCCACCGCGGCAACCGAGCGCGGCATCTCGATATGTCGGGTGATTGCCCCGGCAATCGCCAGAGGCGCCATTCCAGCCGCGCGCGCCAGGCGGAGTGCCAGGTTCGCGGCGAAATCGCCGTGGGACGTGTTCTGGGGATGCTGCAGTGTGATCTCAGGAACGGGCACAGCGGGTAGGTCGCCGGCAGATTGCGCCCGCTCCATGGCTGACCGGAGCATTGCTCGCAGGTCGGTGGTAATCATGAACGCCTCGACGTGTGGTTCAGCGGCTGTGAGGGAGTATAGATGATGGGTCAGGGGCGGCCTTGATCCCCCGGGGATTGGCGAATTCCTCAAAGAAGTCTTCAGTCAACGCGCAATGAAAACGCCATCCGTCGAGCAGACGGATGGCGCTCCTTGCTTACCAGGAATGCTAAAGAATTACGGCTCTGCGGCCGGACTTGACACCGGTGCCGCCACGCCAGCGGACGCAGCCTCAGCCGACGCCATCGGCGGACGTGGAATCAACCCCGGCAGCGTCCCCTTAAGCGCGTCGTACGCCGGGCGTGATGTCCCATCTGGATTCAATATTGACCAGTAGTACTGCTCTTCACTCGGTCCCCAGGCGGGATCCGGGATGTAGATCATTGTCATGTGGCCGATCCACGGGGCCCAGTTCGCCTTGGCGTACTCGACGGCCCGGTTCAGGTACTGACCCTTCTCATCCTCGGTCACCGCGTGCCAGGTGTATGGCGAGTTCGGGCGAACATCGCTCGTCCATCCCATCTCCATGATGCTCATCTGCTTTTCGGTATCGCCGTTATCTACCATGATCTTGCGCATGTCTTCCGCGTGACGGAACGCATAGGCACGCCGAAACTCCTCGGCACTGGGGTCGTTGTTGTTGAACTGCGGGTTCCGAGCCACCTCGGCGGGATCGATTTCAGGGGGTGCTTTGAAGCCCGGCGCATGCACGCCAAGGGTGTCGAAGTACTGCTTGGCGCCCGCTTGATACATCTCGTTCAAGAAGAGCGTGTCGGCGCGTGCCCGCTCGGAAATTTCAGTGGTGGGCGAGAGACCGGCTGAGAGTACGAGCGCCTGCGGGTCGACCTTCTTGATGGCTGTATAGCTCACCCCCAGCATCTCAGTGTAGGCAACCGCGTCAGGCTGAACATTGCCCCACTCGCGCGAGATGTTGGGCTCGTTCCAGACTTCGTACGCCTGGATCTTGCCCTTGTAACGCTCGGCGAGCGCCTCGACGTAGTCTTTCCAGTCTTCCATCTTGTCGGGCGGGCCACTTGCCGGGAAGATGCGGTCGCGCCGGGCCCAGTCGGGCTGATTGTCGATTCGGGCAATGATGCCCAGTCCGGCCTGGTTGATTGTGTTTACGATGCGGTCGGGCTCGTTCCATTCAAAGGAGTTCTTGCGAGTTTTCTCGATGTTGCGCCACTCAAAGCGCTGCTTGACCCAGGTGAAACCGGCATCCTTAGCTGCTGCCAGATCTCTATCTGTGGTGTCAAAGTTACCCCAGAGGAACACGTGAACCGCCGGTGATGGGCTGGCCACTTTGCCGCCCTCGACGAGCTGGACGATGGGGGCCGCGATGACAGGAGTTGCGGCCCGGCCTGCGCTGGCAGTGCGCTCAGCGGTTGGTTTGGCCGCGGCAGGCTGGCGAGCACCGCCTCCGGGTGAGCATGCAACGAGGGCCACACTCAGAGCCGCGAACAGCGGCAGCACTGCTCGTTGGAGCAACAGTCAGAACCTCCTGTGAAAGGCGCAAGGTTGAAATTCGGTGCCACTATAGGGTGGCGCCAGTCCCCAGTGCCACCTTCGGGTGTCAATTGCAGCGGCTTCGAATGCATACTGCCGGGAAGTTACGACGGGTCTATTTCAGCGGGCCGTCTCTACGGGCTTGCTGAAGCTTGGTATATGCCGGCCGCGGAGAGCCATCAGGATTGGTGACACTCCACCACAGCTCCTCGCGATCCGGACCCCAGTTCGGGTCAGCCATGTTCCAAAGTGTCATGACTCCAATCCATGGAGCCCAATTGTTTTTGGCCCACAGGTAGGCATCAACCAGGTACTGTGCATGAGTTTCTGGCGTTACGGCGAACCAGGAGTACTCTGGATGGACCTTGTCAGTCGTCCACCCGAATTCCAGCAGCCAGATCTGCTTATCGGCGTCTCCGTTCCTCACCATGACATTGCGGAGATCTTCAACGCGTCTGAAGGTGAAGACCCCGCAGCCATTGTTCTTGTCGAGTGATTCCTGAGTGGAGGCACTTGGTGGTTTGTCATAGCCTGCGCCGTGGGCCCCGAGCACATCGAAGTAGCCCTTTGCACCGGCGTCGTACATCCATTGAATGTACTTGTCGTCCGGTCGAGCCCGGTCATTGTCGGTGCACGTCGGCGACATGCCCGCAGTGATCACGGTGATGGCCGGGTCCGCTTCTTTGGCAGCGGTGTAGGCGAGCTTCAGCAGTCGAACGTAGTCCTTGGCCGAAGACTCGTTGATGACCGCGCCACCCCATTCACGATCGAGATTCGGCTCATTCCAAATCTCAATCGCATTGACCTCGCCGAGTGACGAGCCGGATTTGTAGCGGTCGACGATTGCCTTCACGAAGTCCGCAAAGTCCTCGTACTTGTCGGGTGGACCGTTGTGATGCTTCGCTGTTCGAGCCCAATCGGGTTGGAAGTCGACGCGCGCGATCGTCTTGATACCCGCCTTGGTCGCGGCGGAAACGATTCGGTCTGACTCACTCCAATCGTAGGTGCCCTTCCTGTCTGGTTCAATGAGCCGCCACTGGAAGAGCGTCTTTTGCCAGCCGAAGTTCGCGCGCTTGATGTTGTCCAGATCGCGGTCCGTCGTGCTCTCGTGGCCCCAGAGAAATACATTCATTCCGTATTCAGGACTCTCAGCTCGATAAGGTTCGGAACGAACGGTGCGAGAGCTAGTCGTTGCCGGCGTCTCATTATTCGAGCGCCGATCGTCGTTGGAGTTGGAGGCCGGTGTCGCCTGCGCACTCGGGGGGGTGGTCGTTCCCGCGTTCGTGGATGGACGGTCGTTAACGAACGCATTCGTCATATCTGTGCCATCCATTTCTGCGACGTTCGGCCGCTTGACACTCTTCGATGATCCGGCATCGTATTGCCTGAGAAGCGGACTGTCTTTGGCTTCCTGCTCGAGGTCCGCGGGGAGGTTATCGCCCGTAATCAGGCTTTTTAAGATATCGCCCAGCAACGCCCCCTGGGTGCATTTGCAGGTGTCGTCGTAGTGGGCGATGCGCCGCTGAAACCGCTGGTATACGAAATTGTTGTTTTTCGGGTCGCGTGCCGGTTCGGACGTAGGTGCGCCCCAGATCTCGAGATTGAGTAGCGGCAGTAAGCTTTCCGGGCCGTTACGGGTCGGGAACGCGTCCGCGTAGGCTACTGTGGTGGAAAATGTCCGGAAGAAATTGACCGGCAAGCCCTCCCACGTGTCGGGAGCGACTCGACTCGTGTATTTCGTGATGGAGTTGGCGTAATCAGACGATCCCGGAGGCGGGGTCTCCTGCAACACGGTTGCGCTGGCAGCGGGAAACGTTGATCCATTCACGTGCGTGTAGGGCATCAGACCATCGTCCAGGATGTTCATGACCTGCACGCCGTTGGGCGCTTCCTGCAACACCGCGCGTTGGAAGAATTGAACCATCTGGCCGCGAAACACGAATTCACGTGAGACCGGGAAGCCGAAGGTTCGTGTTGCGCCGCGATGCTGAAAGAAGTCCCAGAATTTGTCGTTCGCTACGCGGTAGTTGGTTTCACTGAAGAAGCGCGCATCTTCCTGGGCTTCCGTTTTCAGGGAGGTAGATGGCGCAAGCGTGAGAAGGACTGCAGAAATCAGGGCTCCGCCCATAATTGCAGAGCGGAATATGGGTACTGAGGTCAAAACTACCTCCGGCGAGAACTCGACCCGCGCGCATTCGCGCATTAACGAACCGTTACGTGGCGAGTTTCGCCAGCGCGCAATATTAGCCGCCGGAGATTCTGGGGGCAATCCAATGGCCCGGGAAATGTGCGATAAATTTTACAATCCGCTGCTGGATGACATGCTTCGCGCTCGATTCCACCGCGCCGGAGCCGATGGATAGCTGGCGGCCCGAAACACCGGGTAGGCCATCCGTGTGCGATTGGTCTGGAAGTACCCGCGCTCGGTGGCCACGTCGCCCGGGACGCCTCGTCGCGGGCGCAGATCGTGCAGGCGCTCCAGGAACCGCGCGGCGCCCTGCTCGTACAGCACCGGGAGACTCGCCGCGGCCCAGGCCGTCGCCGCGGTGGTGCCCTCGCCGTAGACCGCCCGCGCCACGGTCCAGAGGTGCTCGCTGGCGTGGTACCAGTCAACGATCTCGATACGCTCGCCGAAGTGCTCCGCGCGGCGGTCCAGATCCAGCGCGCCCGTCGCCGAGCACGAGCACCCGCCGCAGCGTGGCGATGCCCGGGCTGACGCCACTGCACGCGTAGCTGACTTCCTCCAAGCCGCCGCGGCGCGCCACTCGGCGCCCCAGCGCCGACCCCATGCATCCCGTCCGGCGCGCGCCGCTACGTAGCTCGGCGCACGCAGGCGCTGCTGCTCGCGCGGCAGTCCGCGTTCCACCCGCCGACCACCGCCAGTTTCACCTCATGCCACCCGTCTCGATAGCGCACCAGCACGCCATCGGTCTCAGCGACCAGCTGGTCCGGAGCGGGATCGACTGGGCCGACGGGGCCTTGGTCCGGTCGACGGTGGCGGCGTCCTCCTGGAGCTGGGCGTCGAGCGCCTGGCCGGCGGCTTCGGTGAGGCTGCGCAGCGTCTCGGGACTGACGGGCACGCCGGTCAATGTGGCGAGCTGCGCACCGGCCGTGGCGAAGGGCAGCAGCGTGCCCAGGGACACCAGCCATGCCTGGAGGCTGGTGCTGCTGCGCTGCTGCGGCGGCACGCCGAGCGTGCGATCGGTCGGACTCCAGCACTGCCGGGCAGGCCGAGCACTGAGCCCAGGGCCGCTCCCACTGGATCGGTCCACAGGTGGTCTGCAACTGCCGTCGACGCCAGCCGCGCACGCGCGCAAGCGCGCCGCACTCCGGGCACCGGGGCCGATCGCGTTGCTGGCCGGGATCGAGGCTGCGTTGGGTGACGCGACCACATGCTCGATGTCTTTACAGAAGTGTGGATCCGTTCTAGAATGACGGATCGGCGAGGGACTGGTGGCTATAGCTGCCGGTCCTTTTGAATTGGTCTCAATTCGCCGCAGCCCGTACTTGTGAAGCGGGCCATCAGGAGCAGAGATGGCTGACCGCCAGGTGTACCTCACACGCGATGGTTATGACCGGCTCGTCCAGGAGCTCGCGGAGCTCCGTCTCGACAAGCGCCCGCAGATTGAGGAGCGTATCCGGCTCGCGAAAGAGCTTTCCGATACGGTCGACAATGCCGAGTACGATGGAGCGAAGCAGGAGCAGTCGTTCGTGGAAGGGCGCATTCAGGAGCTCGAGCAGCTCTTAGCCGATGCGGAGATGATCGAAGAGCATCCATCTACCGACTTCGTTCGCCTTGGCTCCAGGGTAACTGTCGTTGGGTCCGATGACGAACGTGAGGATTACACTATCGTCGGATCAGCCGAAGCAGACCCGAAGCGCGGCTTTGTCTCAAACGAATCGCCTGTCGGCCGATCGCTCATGGGGCGGAAAGTGGGCGACGAGGTCACGATCGTGGCGCCTGGCGGTAGCTTCACTGTTCGGATCGAATTGATTCGATAGCGGATCCCGCTCGTCCACTGGGCCATTGATATTTCCCGAGCTTGTACGAAGGGGCATCGCCTCCATGGCGGAGCATGTGGATTCTGAGGAAACTGGGCAAAGTCGGCTTCGCGACCAGCGTGTCGCGAAGCTCAATGAGCTGCGCAATGAGCTGGGACACGAGCCGTATCCGGCGCGTGTTCCGCGCACGCACACGACTCGGGCAGTGTTGGACGGCTTCACCGACGAGGAGCAGCAGCGCGCGGTCACTGTTGCCGGGCGGATCGTCGGCGGTATTCGCGGTATGGGCAAGTCGACGTTTCTCCACATTCAAGACGGCGAAGGTCGACTACAGCTTTACTTCAAGAGCGACGTACTGGGGCCGGAGAAGTACAACGGCCTGCTAAAGCAGCTCGACGTAGGTGATTTCGTCTACGCCACCGGTACACCGTTCAAGACTCGAGCGGGGGAGATCACGGTGAGCGTCCAGGATTTTGGCGTCGCGTCCAAGTCCCTTCGCCCCTTGCCGGAAAAGTGGCACGGTCTAACAGACGTGGAGACCCGCTATCGTCAGCGTTACCTTGACCTCACCGTCAATCGCGAAGTGTTCGACCTGTTCAAGGTGCGTGGCCGAGCCATCCAGGCTGTGCGCGAGTACCTTCACGATCTGGACTTTCTCGAGGTCGAGACGCCGGTGCTCCAGCCATTGCCGGGCGGCGCTGCCGCGCGTCCATTCGAGACCCACTACAACGCTCTAGACCGCATGCTCTACCTGCGAATCGCGCTCGAGCTCTATCTCAAGCGCTGCATCATCGGCGGTTACGAGAGGGTTTACGAGATCGGGCGGGTATTTCGGAATGAGGGCGTCTCTGCCAAGCACAATCCCGAATTCACGATGCTCGAGCTCTATCAAGCCTACACTGACTATGAAGACATCATGGTGCTCACGGAGCAGCTTATTGCCTCCGTGGCCGAGCGCGTCCTGGGTACGACGCGAGTGGAACGTGAAGACGCGGTCATCGATTTAGCGCCACCGTGGACTCGACTCTCGCTCCGTCAGGCGATCCTGGCACAGTCCGGGATCGACTATGAAGCCTTCGAGAATATTGATGACCTGCGCACCGCGGCAAGAAAGGCGGGTTTGCCAGCAGAGTCGGATTGGAATCGCGCCAAGCTGATTGATGAGCTCCTCACGGTCTTTGTCGAGCCCAAGCTTATCCAGCCTACTTTTCTCATTGGGTACCCAGTGGAGCTCTCGCCTCTGGCGAAACGGAATCCCGATCGACCCAACGAGGTGGAGCGGTTCGAAGGATTCATCGGCGGAATGGAGGTTGCCAACGCATTCTCCGAGCTGAACGACCCGATAGATCAGGCAGCGCGATTTCAGGAGCAAGCCGAGATGCGCGCGGCTGGAGATGACGAGGCGCAGCTTCTGGATCAGGATTTCCTGGAGGCGCTGGAATATGGAATGCCGCCCACGGGCGGTCTCGGTATCGGTATCGATCGGCTGGTCATGATCTTGACGGGCCGGCATTCCATTCGTGAAGTCGTCCTATTCCCACAGCTCCGAACGAGGCTCTGACGATGCTGGCGATAGCGACCATTCGACAACGTCCGGACGATGTGCGGACTGCGATGACCAATCGTGGCGAGGATCCTTCACTGATCGATCATATCCTCGATCTGGACCAAAGAAATCGATCGGTGGTTCAGGAGCTCGAGGGGCTGCGGGCCAAGCAGAACCAAGTGAGCAGGCAGCTTTCGGGTCAGAAGGAGAGGTCGCCTGAGCAATTGGAGGAGATGCGCGCGTTGCGCGATCGCGTTCGCGAGCTGGATGCACAGGCCGACGCTCTGAAAGCTGAGCTTGATGTCCTTCTCCTTCAGGTCCCCAATCTGCCGTCGCCTGAGGTTCCGATTGGACCCGGCGAAGAGGGAAATCGCGTGGTGGGGGTAGAGGGCAAGCCGCGGACCTACGATTTCGAGCCGAAGCCGCACTGGGAGCTGGGTGAAGCTCTGGCCATCATCGATTTCGAGCGCGGAGCCAAGCTCACGGGCAGCCGCTTCTATCACCTGCGTGGTGAAGGAGCCCGCCTCCAGCGCGGCTTGATAACGTGGCTGCTCGACGTTCACACGCGGGAATATGGCTATTTAGAGATCTATCCGCCGTATCTTGTGCGGGAGAACGTCATGGTGGGAAGCGGGCAGCTCCCAAAGTTCTATGACAATCTCTACCGCGACGCCGAAGAGGACCTTTTCCTCATTCCAACGGCCGAGGTCGTACTGGTGAATCTGCACCGCGACGAGATACTTCCGCCGGATACATTGCCGTTGAGCTACACGGCGTTCACAGCGTGCTTCCGACGGGAGAAGATGTCCGCCGGGCGAGATGTGCGCGGGATCAAGCGCGGTCACCAATTTGACAAGGTCGAGCTCGTCCGGGTGGTGGCACCTGAGGATTCCGAGCAGGCTCTGTTCCAGATGGTTGAGCACGTGGAGCACGTGCTGGACATGCTGGGGCTTCCACGCCGACGCCTCGAGCTGTGTACTGGCGATCTCGGGTTCGGGATGCAGCGCACGTTCGATCTGGAAATCTGGTCGCCGGGCGTGGCTGAGTGGTTGGAAGTGTCGAGCTGCTCCAACGCCGGAGACTTCCAGGCGAGACGGGCAAACATCCGTTTCCGTCGGGCCGCGGGCGACCGTCCGCAGTTCGTCCACACACTTAATGGATCGGGTCTCGGGATACCGCGCACGCTACTGGCCATCATGGAGACTTATCAGCAGGCAGATGGCAGTATCGACGTCCCGGAAGTGCTTCGACCCTACATGGGTGGGGTTACCCGGATCGGCTGATCTTGGCAACTTTCAGGATCAATTGACGCTGCATTTTGCTGTTGAATAGGATGCACGCACCATGACCGCTTCAGAACCCACTCCGCGAACACGGTTGGACGACCTCTCCAAGCTCGTTTCACTGTGCAAGCGTCGTGGAATCATCTTCCCAAGCTCTGAGATCTATGGCGGTTTCGCCAGCGTCTGGGACTATGGACCCGTTGGCGCTCTAATCAAGGCGAATGTCAAGAACGCCTGGCTGCGCTCCATGATCCAGCTTCGTGACGACATCGTTGGGCTAGATTCGGCGATCTTGATGCATCCACAAACCTGGGTGGCATCCGGTCACGTCGAGCACTTCAACGATCCGCTGGTGGACTGTCTGAAGTGCAAAAATCGGTATCGTGCCGACGAGATCACGACGCCAAACTGCCCGAACTGCGGCGGCGAGCTAACCCCAGCGCGTCAGTTCAACACCATGTTCAAGACCTTTGTGGGGCCGGTCGAAGAAGACGCCTCCGTGGCCTATCTGAGGCCCGAGACTGCCCAGGGCATCTTCGTTGATTTCAAGAACGTGCTGGACACCAGCCGCAAGAAGCTGCCATTCGGTATTGCTCAGGTGGGAAAGGCGTTCCGCAACGAAATCACGACGGGAAACTTCATCTTTCGCGTCCGCGAGTTCGAGCAAATGGAGCTCGAATACTTCGTTGCACCGGGTACCGCACCGGAGTGGTATCAGCACTGGCTGGACTCACGATTCCAGTGGTGGCAGGATCACGGCGTCCGGGCAGAGCATCTGCAATTCCACCACAAAGAGCGCGCGGATCTTGCGCACTATTCTCGCGCCGGCGCGGACATCGAATACCTGTTCCCGTTCGGCTGGGGCGAGCTCGAAGGCATTGCCGATCGCGGCGACTACGATCTGCTGCAGCATGAGACTGCGAGCGGCGAGGATCTGAAGTACTTCGACGAGGAGACGCGTTCGCGCGTTCGGCCGGAGGTCATCGAGCCATCCGCGGGTGTCGATCGGGCCGTGCTCGCCTTTCTATGTGATGCCTTCGATGAAGAACCGGACAAGGATGAAGTGCGCGTGGTGTTGCGGCTCCATCCCCGGATTGCACCGTACAAGGCTGCTATTCTGCCTCTCCAACGTAAGGAGCCGCTTGTCACACTTGCACGTGACGTGCAGGGACAGCTTCGCAGGCGCTTCATGACTGTGTACGATGAGACGGGAAGCATCGGCCGACGTTATCGGCGCCAGGATGAGATAGGTACGCCGTTCTGTATCACGCCCGATTTCGAGTCGCTCGAACAGGGAACAATTACCGTGCGAGAGCGAGACACGATGAGCCAGGTTCGACTTCCGATTACGGAGCTAGGGGCCTGGTTAGCAGAACGAATCGATTAGTGAGGATGCGTGGGCATGGAAGTACAAAGGAGTACGACCAATGGTTCGGTCTGAGGTAACTGCCCCTGTGATTGCGACGGATCGGAAATGGGTTTTTCTTTTTGAAGAGGGCGACGCGAATCAGCGTGACCTTTTAGGTGGCAAGGGTGCCGGGCTCTCAGGCATGGCGCGCGCCGGATTGCCGGTGCCGCCTGGCTTCACCATTACGACTGAAGCATGCAACGCCTATTTCGACAGCGGCGATCAGTTTCCCGACGGCATGTGGGAGCAGTCTCTCGAAGCGCTTAAGGTTGTCGAGCAGCGGGCCGGTAAAGGCTTTGGTGATCCAAGGAACCCACTACTTGTTTCCGTCCGCTCGGGCGCGCGCATCTCGATGCCAGGAATGATGGACACTGTCCTCAATCTCGGACTGAACCGCGAGACGCTCAAGGGAATCGTCGCGCTCACCGGTAACGAGCGATTCGGCTTCGACGCGTACCGTCGATTCATTCAAATGTTCGGGCGCATCGTCATGGACGTCGATAGTACCCACTTCGACGAGTATTTCGACGGTTACAAGAAGCGTGTCGGCGCCGAGCTGGACACGGAGCTCACGGCCGAGAATCTCCAGGAAATCGCGGACGAGTTTCTTGCGATTTTCGAGCGGGAGACCGGGCGGCCTTTCCCCGATGACCCGCTCGAACAGCTCCGGCTGGCGATCGGTGCCGTATTCGCCTCCTGGATGGGAAAGCGCGCGGTTGATTACCGACGCGCGGAGAAGATCGCGGACGATCTGGGCACAGCGGTAACCGTGCAGACCATGGTCTTCGGCAATATGGGCGAGGACTCCGGCACCGGCGTCGCATTTACTCGCGATCCGAATACCGGTGAGCGTCAGCTATACGGCAATTTTCTGCCGGACGCGCAAGGCGAAGACGTGGTCGCGGGAATCCGAACACCATTACCCCTGAGCGCCATGAAAGAGACCCTGCCGGACGTCTACGAGGAATTCGGCCGGATCGCCCACCTGCTCGAGGAGACCTACAAGGACATGCAGGACCTCGAGTTCACCGTGGAGCGCCGCAAGCTCTACATGCTTCAGACGAGGTCGGGGAAGCGGAGCGGAAAAGCCGCAGTGAAGATTGCTACGGATATGGTGGAAGATGGCTTGATCACGCGGGATGAGGCCATCCTGAAAATTGAGGGTCGGCACGTCGAGCAGTTCCTGCTGCCTCGACTGGACGAAACAGTCACCGGCGCGGCTCGCAACGATGGTCGATTGCTGGCCCATGCCGTGGGCGCCGCTCCGGGCGCGGCAGTGGGTGAAATCGTGTTCGACCCGGACCGCGCGGAGCACCGCGTGCTCCAGGGCGCTCGCGTTGTGTTAGTGCGCCCCGAAACGTCGCCCGATGACGTCCACGGGATGATCGTGGCAGAGGGTGTCCTGACCGGACGTGGCGGAACCTCGAGCCACGCGGCGGTTGTCGCTCGCGGACTCGGTAAGCCGTGTGTGGTGGGCGCCGAGGGCTTGCACATCGATCTTCGGAGGCATCTGCTCCGTGCGGACGGTCGCCTCCTGAAAGAGGGCGATCTGATTTCGATCGATGGATCAACCGGAGAGGTCTTTATCGGCGCCATTCCGACGATCGTGCCGAACATTGAGGAAGAGCGCGAGCTCCAGCAGATCTTGAAGTGGTCGGATGAGCGACGGTCGCTCGGCGTGTGGGCGAATGCTGATTATCCGCGTGATGCTCGTCGGGCGATCACGTTCGGCGCTGAAGGTGTCGGACTCTGCCGAACCGAGCACATGTTTATGGAGACGGATCGTCTGCCGATCGTACGTCAGATGATCCTCAATGCTGAAGCTGGCAAAACGGACCCCGAGGCAAAGAAGGTCTATTTAGAAGCATTGGCTCGATTGCTCGAGTTCCAACGCGGCGATTTTCAGGGGATCCTCAGGGCAATGAGCGGTCGTTCAGTGATCATTCGATTGATTGACCCTCCGCTTCACGAGTTCCTGCCCAGGTACGAGGATTTGCTGGTGGATTATTCCATCCGCAAGGCGCTGGGAGAGGAAGGGCCGGCACTGGACGAGGCGGAGGCCCTGCTCAAAACGGTCGAAGGCCTCCGTGAGTCCAACCCGATGCTCGGATTGCGGGGCTGCCGCCTGGGTCTACTGTATCCAGAGATCAACGAGATGCAGGTACGGGCCATTCTCGAAGCTGCCGTGGCACTGAAGCGTGAGCGACTGGATCCTCGACCTAAAATCATGATCCCGTTGGTATCCGACGTTCGTGAGCTTCGGCGCGTGCGCGATCAGCTCGAGCGTGTTGCACATGAAGTGATGGAGCGCGCTGGTACGACCGTCGAGTACAAGTTCGGCACGATGATCGAGGTTCCACGGGCGGCGCTCACAGCCGAAAAGATCGGCGAAGTTGCTGAGTTCTTCAGCTTCGGTACCAATGACCTTACGCAGGCGACGTTCGGTTATTCCCGTGACGACGCGGAGGGCAAGTTCCTTGCCATGTACCTGGATGAGAAGATCCTGACGGAGAATCCATTCCAGGTCCTGGACCGAGAGGGTGTCGGCAACCTCATCAATCTCGCGGTGACGAATGGGCGAAAGGCGCGCCCAGGCCTAGAGACGGGCATCTGCGGCGAGCACGGCGGCGATCCGTCGTCAATTGAATTCTGCCACCTGGTGGGGCTGGACTACGTAAGCGCATCGCCATTCCGCGTTCCTGTGGCACGATTGGCGGCTGCGCAGGCTGCGCTTCGCTATCCGGATGCGCCGAGGCCGAAACACTAAGCGACGGCGCGCTGGATCAAAAAGGGGCCGATGTCCCATGGGACATCGGCCCCTTTTATCGCCGTTGCTTCGCCTTCTCGCCTCTGTTTGCGGCTCTACCACTCGGCCCAGATTCATGGACTATGCTAAGGTTTCGGCGGGCTCATCTCAGAATTGAGCCGTTCGTCGGGGGCTACTCGAAATGGATTCGCCGGTTGACGAAATCAAACGTCGAATCGACGTGGCCGATGTCATCGGTCAGAATGTTGCCCTGAAGCGCTCAGGCCGCATTCTTAAGGGCCTCTGTCCGTTTCACACTGAAAAGACCCCATCCTTCGTCGTTTTTCCCGATAGCGGAACCTGGCGGTGCTTCGGATGCGGCCAGGGCGGCGACCTATTCACGTTTGTCATGAAGCACGATGGCCTCGAGTTTGGCGATGCTTTGCGATCGCTCGCTCAGAAGGCCGGTGTGGAGCTTACTGGCGCCGGACCGACCGAAGCTGATCGTGAGCGTCGGGTTCAATTGGTACAGGCGATGGAGTCCGCGGCACTGTTTTATCGCGGATCGCTGAGGGAGCGGGCGGGCCAGCCGGCGCTGGAGTATCTCCAGCGCCGCGGCGTTCTCGAGGCGAGCATCGATCAATTCGCGCTGGGCTTCGCCCCGCGACAATCAGGTGCGCTGATCGCTCATCTGCGCTCAGCTTCCGTGTCCATGGAGATCGCCGAGGCCGCGGGATTGGTCGGCCATAGCGAAGAGGGCGAGCTTTTCGAACGCATGCGTGGTCGGGTCATCTTTCCGATTCGCGATGGCGAGGGAGAGACGATCGCATTTGGCGGCCGCACACTCGACGATGATGTTCAGCCGAAATATCTGAACTCACCACAAACGCAGCTGTTCGACAAGTCGAGCTGCTTCTACGGTTATGACCTGGCTAGGGCGGCCATTCGAACGACTCGCTCCATGACCGTGGTGGAAGGCTATATGGATGTATTGATGGTCCATCAGGCCGGCTACCACGATGTCGTCGCGACGCTGGGAACAGCGCTGACCGAGCGTCACGTGCGCATGATCCGTCGGCAGGTTGATAGCGTCATCCTGGCACTCGACGCGGATGCCGCCGGCCAGCGAGCTATGCGTCGTGGGCTGGATGTTGTGCGCGACTCAGAGCGTCGAGGCGGGGATTGGCTCGGGGCGGTGCGCACCACAAGCACGAGCAAGCTCCAGCTCAAAGTCATGGTTCTCCCCGCGGGCAAGGACCCCGATGACGTCGTGCGGCAAGATCCCGGCTCCTGGGGCGAGCTCTCAGCTCAGGCAGTTCCGGCTGTGGACTTCGTGCTCACAAGACTGGGAACCCAGTTTGACCTTGCGACGGCGCGCGGGAAATCAGAGGCGGTGTACGATGCATTGCCCGTCATCCGCGATCTTGCCGACCCAATTGAGCGATCGCACTATGAGCGCCGCCTGGCGGAGATTGTCGGTATCGAGCGGTCGGACCTCATGCGGGTCATTGCCCCCACGATGCGACCGCGGCAAGCCGCTACGCAGGGCTCACTTCCCCACTCCGGCGCTGATCTGGAAGAGTATCTTCTGGCACTGAGCATTGTCTCTGGCGACTTCGGTAACATCCCTGAATCGATTCCGATTCGACCGGAAGTGAGCGCATTGCTGGGCATGCTGGCTGAGCGCACCGCGGCTGGCGAGACGGTGGATGAAGTGCTCGAGAGCCTCAGCGAATCGGAGTTTTCGACGCTCGCGCTGGTAGTCTATCGCGAGGCAGAGCGCCTTCGTTTACGGGAGGCAACCGAACTGATACAGGAACGTAAGACGGCCATTCTCAAATTCGAGCTGGGCCGATTGTATCGTGAGGTTGACGACGTCAAGGCAACGCTCCTTGACGTCGTCACCGAGGATGAGCCCGAACACGATGAGATGCTGTGGGCTCGCGCGCTGGATACAATGACCCACCGCATTCACGAGATCGAGTCCGAGCTTTCGGATGTTCGGAAGGTGGGTACGGCTGTCTGGCGGCCTCGGGCGACTCGGGAGGTCATGGGTGCCTGAACAGGAGATTCGACGAGGTGGCGTGTCGCTGCCGGCTTCCATGTCGGTGGCGAGAAATGGGCTGCGGCTCGTTGTCCCAACCGAAGACGAGCCAGATGAGCAGCCCTCGGTGAACACGCTCACGTCTGCGATATCCGGGGTACGGCCGCGTAGCACTGCCACATCGTGGACCGATGCCATCGAGCCAGAGGTTCCCACACCGCCGCCTACTCGATTCGATGACCAAGAAGGACTAGAAGATCACGTAAGGGTCTATCTACGCGAGATTGGCCTCGTGCATCTACTCTCGTGGGAGGAAGAGAAGCGACTCTCGCGTGAGATCGAGGACTCGGATTACCTCGAGCGAGTTGCGGAGCTGCTTCAAGAGACGCACCTGAGGCAGCCATCTGCCGTGGACGTCTTCATGGAGGCCTACGAGCGCTTTCAGGCGCTCTACCCGTTTCTCCCTCGCGTCGTTCCCGTTGAGCCGACCGAGCTGGCCAATGCGTTTCGCGCTATGGGAGAGATCGGTGACCTCGATCCGATGCTGCTCGAAACACTGGCGGCCGAATTTGAGATAGAAGTCGAGCAGGTTGAGTCGGCGATGGTGGAGCTCTCGATTCTCTGCCGAGTGCTGCCAGCACCTTTGCGCCAGCAGATCGCATGCGCCGGATGTGGCGTTGAGCTGCCGAACGCTGATGATGTCGCGGCGCGCTTCCGTGGCGATCACGATGCGCTCACGGAGTATTGGGATTCGGTCCATCGGCTTGCCATGCAGGCTCGAGTCACGCTCACTGAATCAAACCTTCGTCTCGTTGTGAGCGTCGCGAAGAAGTACGTCGGGCGCGGCATGTCACTGCTGGATCTCATCCAGGAGGGGAACATCGGCCTCATGCGAGCGATCGAGAAATTCGAGCATCGCAAGGGCTTTAAGTTCAGTACCTACGCAACCTGGTGGATTCGACAGGCCATCACACGAGCCATCGCCGACCAGGCACGAACGATTCGGATCCCTGTGCACATGGTGGAAACGATCAATCGACTGAGTCGGCTAACTCGGACGCTTATCCAGGATCTTGGCCGCGAGCCGACCTCGCAGGAGATCGGTGTCGGCATGGAGATGAGCGCCTCCAAGGTCCGGGAGATCATGAAGGTTGCCCAGGAGCCGGTCTCGCTCGAAAGCCCAGTAGGCGAAGAGGACGATAGTCACCTTTCCGACTTCATTGAGGATCAACGCGCTCAGGCTCCGTCTGAGCTGGCATCGCTTCAATTGCTTCGCGAGCAAGTTGAGGATGCACTCGATTCGCTAAGCGGTCGGGAGCGTCGGGTGCTTCAGCTTCGATTCGGGCTGGACGATGGACGCCAGCGAACCCTGGAAGAAGTAGGCCGAGAATTCGGCGTGACGCGAGAAAGAATCCGGCAGATCGAGGCCAAGGCGTTGCGGAAACTGCGCCACCCATCGCGCTCAAAAAAGCTGCGCGATTACCTGGAGTAACGTGGAGCTCCAATCGCTCGTTAGCGGAAGCTCCGGAAACTCCTGCCTGGTTCGTGACGGGCGTTCGGCTATCCTGGTCGACGCTGGTATATCGTGCCGTCGCCTCGAAGTAATGTTTCGCGATCTCTCCGTTGATCCCCGCTCGCTGCAGGCGATCCTCATCACGCACGAGCATTCCGATCACTCTCGTGGAATGGCGCAGCTCGTAGCGCGATTTGGCCTTCCGGTGTATGCCTCAGCAGGGACGTTCCGCGCCCTCGGCTCGCCCGCAAACATCGACTGGCGCCAGTTGCGCGGAGGCCAGGTCACCTCGATCGGATCCATCGATGTCATTCCAGTCGACGTCCCGCATGATGCGGCCGAGCCGTTCGTCTATCGATTCGAGTCGGATCACTTCTCCGCGGCTATAGCGACGGACTTCGGCAGTTCGACTGACGCAATCTGCGATGCTTTTCGCGACCTCGACCTGCTGGTGCTCGAAGCGAATCATGACGAGGACTGGCTGTGGCGCGGAAGCTACCCGTGGTCGCTAAAGAAGCGCGTCGCGAGTGACCAGGGACACATCTCCAACGAAACATGCGGGCAGATCCTGGCCAGGCTTGGTATTCGAGCGCCTCGATCAGTCTGGTTAGCTCATCTCAGCGCGCAGAATAACGCGCCTGGGCACGCGCTACAGGTCGTAGGCAGGGCGTTGAAACGAGCCGGACTAGGCCATGTGCAGCTCACCGTGGCGGAGCGCAATCGCCCAAGCGTCCGCTGGCATTCCGAAGGCGTGACCCGACAGCTCGCGCTCAACCTCTGATGATCTCCGCGGCTCGCTGAGGGGCTGATTGTTCCTTCTGGCTGCACAATCCCCTCCCTCCTATCCGAGGATTCTTGCTGGATCGCTGGTATAATTTGCGATCAAGTCCCACGCTCTCTGCGGCCCGTATCGCCACGTCCGGATCCTTCGCGGCATCAGGAACAGACCCTCTGGGTCGGCGTTTTGAGCACCCGGACCACGCGGACAGGAGTGCTGAACCCCGAGTATGAGTGAATCGCGTCCAGAGCCACGGACAAGCGAAGACGTCCGTCAATACTTCATCGATTTCTTCGCTGAACGCGACCATCACAACGTGCCCAGCTCTAGCCTCGTTCCGTTTGACGATCCTACGGTGTTGCTCACCACCGCCGGCATGCAGCAGATGATCGGCTACATGGTGGGCCGTCAGGTGCCGACTTATCGTCGGATGACATCGGTCCAGAAATGCTTCCGAACAACCGATATCGACGAGGTCGGGAATCCGCGCAATCTCACCTTCTTCGAGATGCTCGGCAATTTCTCTATCGGCGATTACTTCAAGGCGGAGATCATCCCGTGGGCCTGGGATTTCGTCGCGAATTGGCTGCAGTTCCCTCCGGAGCGTGTTTACGTCACAATCCATCCGACGGACGATGAAGCGCTGCAGCTCTGGCTGAAGACCGGCGTCCCGCGCGAACGGATCTCCTACCTCGAAGACAATTGGTGGGGGCCGCCTGGAGCGGAAGGCCCTTGCGGCCCTGATTCAGAGCTCTACTTTGATCGTGGCGAGCGGTTCGGCTGCGGACTCCCCGAGTGCGCACCAGGCTGTGACTGCGATCGATACCTGGAGTTCTGGAATCTCGTGTTCATGCAGTTCTTCCAGGACCGCGGTGGCACTCGGACCCCGCTTGCCCAGACCAATATCGACACCGGCATGGGTCTGGAGCGAGTCACGGCCATCAAGCAGAATGTTGACTCGGTGTACGAGACCGATGCATTCAAGCCGGTGCTCGACGCGGTGGCGAAGCTAGCCAATACGCACTTCGGCGCGAATCACGAGTCCGACTATGCCCTTCGAGTGATTGCGGATCATGCACGGGGCATGACATTCTTGATTGCGGACGGCGTGCTGCCAGGCGCAGAGGGTCGAGGCTACGTGCTTCGCCGCGTCATTCGACGAGCCGTGCGCTATGGTCGTCGACTGGGAATCCAGACGGCCTTCCTGACGGATATCGCTGCCGTAGTCGTTGAGCAGATGAAGGGCCGCTATCCTGAGCTCGAGTCGAAGCGTCGACTCATCATGGACACCATCGCCCAGGAAGAGGCTCGATTTTCCGAGACGCTCCAGGCAGGCAGCGTCAGACTCGAGCGATGGATCGAGGAAGCGAGAACCCGTGGCGAGAGTCAGGTCGCGGGCGATCTGTTATTCCAGCTCTATGACAGCTTCGGGTTCCCGTATGAGCTTAGCGTAGAGATCCTTTCCGAATCGGGCCTGAAGCCGGACCACGCTGGTTTCGAATCGGCGCTCGCCGAACAGCGAGAGCGCAGTCGTGCTCGCGCCGCATTCGCAGCCCAATCTGTTGCAACCGTCTCGGGCGGACTCACGGTTCCTCGGACAGAATTCGTGGGCTTTCAGTCCACCGAAGGTAAGTCAGAGATCCTTGCACTTCGCAACGAAAGCCAGACCGGTGGCTGAGCTGACCCCTGGTCAGCATGGAGCGATCGTCCTAGCGGAAACCCCGTTTTATCCGGAAGGCGGCGGCCAGGTTGGCGATCGCGGTCGAATCAGAACCGATTCAGGGGTATTCCAGGTTGAGGACACCCAGCGAGATGATGCTGGCCACATCCTTCATTACGGCACAGTGCTCGATGGAACGCTGTCTACAGCCGTTGCTGCACGTACCGAGGTGGATTCGCTGCATCGCACGGGCTCGGCCAGCCATCATACCGTGACGCACATTCTTCACCGGGCACTCAAAGACGTGGTCGGTGAACAGACAGAGCAGCGCGGCTCGCTGGTGAATCCCGACGTCTGTCGCTTCGATTTCAACTATCCGAGCCCGCTGGCAAATGAACAGGTCGCGCGCATTGTCGAGGTCATCAATGATCACATCCTGGCCAATGACGAAGTCACCTGGGAAATCACTGATATCGAGAAGGCCCGCGCCGCCGGGGCGATGATGATTTTTGGCGAGAAATATGGAGATGAAGTCCGCCTCGTTCGCGTTGGGGACTACAGTCGCGAGCTCTGCGGCGGAACACACGTGCGCCGATCGGGCGATCTCGGGCTGGGTCTCATCGCTCGGGAGTTCGGCATAGGCTCGGGCCTGCGCCGTGTCGAGGTGTACGCTGGTCGCGCAGCGCAAGCTCATGTTCGCAGCCAGCTCCAGCAATTGGAGCACGTCGCCTCGGCGCTGGGGGCGCAGTCAACCGATCAGGTAGTTGAGCGAGTGGACGCGATGCTGGCTCAGATGGAGCACCTGCAGCGCGAGGCCACCCGTCTGGAACGTCAGATGGCGGGCTCACAAGTGGATGATTTGCTGACGCGCGCGGTGAGCATTGAAGGCACCCCCGTGATTCTTGCTCGGGTCGATTCAGCGAATCGTGATGGTGCTCGGGATCTCATTGACCGAATCCGAGATCGATTGGGCTCTGCAGTTGTGGGACTTGCCGGTGTCAATGAGGAGCGACCATTTTTCATTGTCGGGGTCACACGCGACCTGGTTAACCGGGGCGTGAAAGCCGACATCATCGTGCGTGAGATGAGCGTCGTGGCCGGCGGGAAAGGTGGGGGCCGGCCAGACATGGCCCAGGGCGGCGGCCGAGACGTGGAGCACATTGGCGCGGCTCTGGATCGAGCTTCCGCGGTGACGCGCGATCTACTCAAGGCGAGCCCTGCCACCAATGCGTAGTCAGCCGGCCGTTCACACGC
Source organism: uncultured Chloroflexia bacterium (assembly GCA_963765765.1). Lineage (GTDB taxonomy): Bacteria > Chloroflexota > UBA6077 > UBA6077 > JACCZL01 > CAVXYC01. Next base: position 31,199 of record CAVXYC010000017.1, read on the forward strand.
AGGAAGTCCTCTTTCTAGATCCCGAGGACGACCTGGGGAGCATCCGCGCGAAGCTCGAGTCTGTATCTGCCGACGAGATCTACCTGGTCATTCCGCGACGGTCCTCCGTGCTGCGCGCTCCGCTGGAGTTCCGGATTCTTGCCCGTCTCGCAAATGACATGGCATCGGAAACGGTCATCGTTACATCAGATTCAGGTCGTCGAGCACTCGCCCGTCATGAAGGTTTGCGTACCAGACGATCAGTCAATTCCGTCCGCGGCCTCGCTCCGTCGAGCGGACTTGGCGCAGTGATTCCGAGAATGTCGGAATGGATTCCGCTTCCCTCCGGCTCGTCGTTGATTCTGCTCGCGTTGATGCTCGGGCTCATTGGTGTGATTGGCCTGGTGGTGCTGCCGGTGATGAAAGTCACGATTGCACCCAGTACGGCATCAATCAAGAAGGATCTGGACATCGGTGTCGACCCGACGTATCGTGCGCCAGACGTAGCCAAGGGACAATTGCCGGGGACATTGATGCAACGCCGCCTGGAAGTGACGGGTGCTGCACCGACCACGTCCACCCGGCAGGGTGGCCGCGATCGTGCTCGCGGGGAGATTGTCTTCACCAATCGCAGCTCCAATCAACACACAGTCCCGCGTGGAGCAACTGTTGTGGCTCGCAGCGGAGTCCGTTTCAGCATGGACGGCGACGTACGTGTCCCGCCTTTCAGCGTAGGAGTTGCTCGATCCGGAATTACCGCAGTGAACGGCGGGGGCAACGGGAACTTGGACGCCAACGCGATCACAACGATCGAGGGGAGCTTCGACGGGCTCACCGTTTCCAACCCGCGTCCCACAACGGGTGGAACGGACCGAGATGTCAAGGCAGTGAGCTCGGAGGACATTGCGAAGCTGAAAGAGCAGCTCCTGCAGCGTGCTCAAGATCAATTCATGCAGGAGTTCCAGGCCCAGGCCGGGACGGAGCGCTCAGTCCCGCCGCACACGTTGAGACTTCGAGTGGAGAACGAGATTTACGAGCCTCCACAGGACTCGGAGGGCGAACAAGTGACGGCTCGGCTCATGGTGGCGGCGACGGTCACGTCCTTCTCCAACAGTGAGCTGAATCGTCTCGCGCAGCAGATGCTCATCGCGGCAGGCCCACCAGGCTACGATCTGCCACTTGATCAGCTTGGACTCGCGCCACCCATAGTGACAGAAGCGTCCGATCAGCATATGCAGCTTCGAATCGTCGGCGAGGGACTGATGGTTCGCAACGTCGATATTTCCGGAGTTGCAAATGCGCTACGTGGAAAATCGCACCGCGATGCTACTTCTTATCTCGGAAGCTCGGCGGACCTGGCAGGAGCCACGAGTCAGGTGGAGCTCACTCCATCCTGGGCGCCATTGGCGTTTCGGGTTGACGTGGCCCTCGCCCCGCTCAAGTGAGCCTAGGTCCTGGACGTTTGCTCGGAGTTGACCCGGGGACGCGACGGATCGGAATTGCGATGAGCGATGAGCTCGGAATGATTGCGACACCCGTGGAAGTCATTCAACGACGTTCGCTCGAACGAGATCTGGAGCGTATTCGAACAATCGCACGCGAACGGGGTGCCGACCGAGTCATCGTTGGTTGGCCGATCTCGCTTGATGGTCACGCCGGGCCCGCGGCCGTGCTCGCCGAAAAATTCGCTGCCCAAATATCCGAATCGCTGGAGTGCCCCGTAGAGCTATGGGACGAACGACTCAGCACCGTCGAAGCCAGGCAATACCAATCGCGCCGAGACCGAAGGCGAGGAGCTCCGATAGACGCACACGCGGCCGCGGTGATGCTCCAGCATTACCTCGACGCACACCGATGATTCGCGGACTCCTTGTTCTGTTTGGTCTAGCGTTGTGTGCCGCGGCCGGCTTCGGCGTCTATAGCGTCTTGGACGAGGGAGTACTGCGCATCCGCCCGAATGTGGACGTGGTTGATCGTCCCGTGAGTGACGATCGTAGCACGGTCATATTTGAGGTGCGGCCCGGACAGTCCGCGCTATCCATTGGCGAGGATCTGCAGGGTCGTGGACTGATTCGATCTGCCCTGACCTTTCGGCTCATGGTCGAGTCTCGCGGTGTAGGCGATCGGCTGGCCGCCGGCGAATACGAGCTGAGCCCGAGCCTGTCCACCGGAGAGATCCTGGACAGGCTGACCCGGGGCGAAATTCGCCGGGGCTCCATGTTTTCTGTCCCCGAAGGTTGGCGAGCCCGGGAGATAGCCCAGCAGCTTAATGGCCAGCAGGGGCTTTCCGGAGTCACCTTCATGGAGCTTGCTCAGGCAAGCCCGCCGCTCATGAGCCAGGCGCCACCGGGTGCCACGCTGGAGGGATATCTCTTTCCGGATTCCTACGAGATCGGCTCAAGAACAACTGAGCGCGAGCTGGTGAAATCAATGCTGGAACAGCTCGAACGTCGGTTCGATGTGGGCTTGCGGACCAAAGGATCGGCGCGCGGGCTCACTCCCCATCAGGTGCTCACTCTCGCCTCAATCATTGAGCGCGAGGCGGCCAACCCCGCGGAGCGACCGCTGATCTCGGCCGTGTACCATAATCGACTCTCGGTCGGGATGAGACTGCAGGCCGATCCCACGGTGCAATACGCCGTGGCACCTATCGATCCGACCAATGTCATTGGCGGTGTCTGGAAACGAGATCTCTCGATGGATGATCTCCAGAGTCCCTCCCCCTTCAACACCTACCGAGAGGTGGGGCTGCCCCCAGGGCCTATCTGCAACCCTGGCATCGATTCGATCCGCGCGGCGGTGGAGCCGGCTCCGGTGGATTTCATGTACTTCGTGGCGAAGGGTGATGGCCTGCATGCATTTGCCCGAACCGAGCCCGAACATCGGGCGAACGTGGCGCTGTATCGGCAGCCATAGTACTCGGAGCGCAATAGCCGTCTGACGGCCTCCTTCGGCTGCTATAATCGTCAGTCGTCAGTATCCCCCATCAAGCACGCGGACCGGATCAGTTGGATCGTGCCCAGTTTTGGGTCTCTTTCTGAGTTGATGGCCGCGGGTGTATGAAACGAAGGAGTAGAAACTGTGTCAACCGCGATTCAAATGAAGACGCTGCTCGAAGCTGGCGTCCACTTTGGGCATCAAACGCGTCGATGGAATCCCAAGATGCGACCGTTCATCTTTACGGAGCGCAACGGGATCCACATTCTCGATCTACAGCAGACGGTCAAACGGCTTGAGGAAGCGCTCGATTACGTGCGCGATCGCTCGGCTAACAATGCCACGGTGCTGTTCGTAGGGACGAAGAAGCAGGCCCAGGAGACTATCGAGGAAGAGGCCAAGAGGGCTGGCATGCCCTACATCAACCAGCGCTGGCTGGGTGGCTTTTTGACCAACTTCCAGACCATTCTCGGTCGAATCCGAAGAATGGAGGAGCTGGAGCAGCAAAAGGCGACTGGCGTCTTCGATCGCTTGATCAAGAAGGAAGCGATCAAGATCGACGATGAGCTGACTCGACTGCAGCGGTTCTTCGGCGGTGTCCGCGGCATGTACCGACTTCCCGGACATGCTGTTCATCATTGACCCGCATCGGGAAGAAATCGCGGTGGCCGAGGCACGGCGACTCGAGATTCCAATCGTCTCGTTGGTGGACACCAACTGCAATCCTGAGCTCATCGATTACCCGATTCCATCCAATGACGACGCGATTCGAGCCATTCGTCTCCTGGCAGCAAAAATTGCCGATTCGATCATCGAGGGGCGAGAGCAGAACGAGGCGGCTGATGCCAGTCTCCAGGCAGATGGCGACGAAGAAGATGATGACGGGCAGCGCGAAGCGGTTGTTGTGCGACTCGAAGAGTTCGGTATTGCAGACGAGGCCACGGCTGATGCACCGGTAGCGGTGGCTGCCCCGGCCGTTACAACTGAGCCCGAAGCGGCACCCGCACAAGATGAGCCGGTGGCAGATGCAACCGCAGCCGCGGAGCCAGAGGCGGCGGAAGCTTCTACCGCGACGATTGATGAGCCGCTAGAGAGCACGCCCGTAGCGGCAACAACTGAAACTGAAACCAAGAACACGAAGGCGGAGGACTGAACGTGGTAGCGGTTACCACCGAGTCAATTCGAGCGTTACGATCCGAGACCGATGCCCCGGTCATGGACTGCAAGCGTGCGCTCGAAGAGGCACAAGGCAATCCGGAGCAAGCAAAACTGCTACTTCGGGAGTGGGGCGCAAGTGCGCTGGCCAAGAAATCCGATCGACAAGCGTCCGAGGGCGTGATCGAAGTCTACATTCATCACAACGCTCGGGTTGGCGTACTCGTCGAGTTGAATTGCGAGACGGACTTCGTTGCCCGAAACGACGAGTTTCGGCAGTTTGCCAAACTGTTGGCGAAACAGATTGCGGGAATGAATCCAACGCGTGTCGGTAACGAGCCGGATGCCCCGGCAAACGATCCCGACGATCGCCCACTACTAAGCATGGACTCCATCGTTCCTGAGTTTCAGGGACGAACGATCGAGGACATCTTTAATGAGCTCGTGCTCAAGCTCCGTGAGAACATCGTCGTCCGACGATTCGTTCGCTACGAGCTTGGAGCGTAACGTTCAATGACGCTTGAGGCGATTCCCACGGCGCGGAAGCGAGACGACCTCCGTTACCGTCGGATCGTACTCAAGCTCAGTGGACAATCGCTCGAGGGCAACCAGGGCTACGGAATCGATCCCATAACGGTCGATTACCTGGCTGATCAGGTGCAGCGTGTGCATAACCTCGGCGTGGAGACCACCCTCGTAATTGGTGGGGGAAACATCTGGCGTGGCGAACCGGCCAGCACGCGCGGCATGGAACGAGCGACCGCCGACTACATGGGCATGCTGGCGACGGTCATCAACGCCCTGGCGTTGCAAGCTGCTATGGAGCGGATTGGCTTGCACACGCGAGTGCAGAGCGCAATCACCATGGTGGAGGTGGCCGAGCCGTACATTCGCCGCCGCGCCGTTCGGCACCTCGAGAAGGGTCGAGTTGTGATCTTTGCAGCCGGCACGGGCAATCCGTACTTCACCACTGACACCGCCGCGGCCCTCCGAGCGTTAGAGACCGAGGCGGACGTGCTTCTGATGGCCAAAAACGGTGTGGACGGGGTCTACGACGCGGATCCGTTCAAGGTGCCCACTGCCACAAAGTATTCGTCGCTCAAGTACATGGAGGCGATAGAGCGTGGGCTGAAAGTCATGGACACAACCGCGCTGTCGCTGTGCATGGACAATAAGCTTGCACTCATCGTGTTCGATATCAATCAGGTAGACAATCTCGAGCGTCTCGTCCTGGGTGACGATGTCGGCACGAGCATCACCTGACTCTAGACCCACATCAGTTCCGACGGGGAGACCATAAGCCATGATCGAGGAGACGTACGCTTCCGCGGAGCATCGGATGAAACGAGCGGTGGAGTTCTTTGAGGAGGAGCTCGCGTCGGTGCGCGCCGGCCGTGCCAGCCCTTCGTTGCTCGATAAGGTACTGGTCGACTACTTCGGTAACCCCACGCCAGTGAACGGGCTGGCGACGGTTAACGTGCCTGAGCCACGAATGATCGTGATTCAGCCGTGGGACAAAAGCACTATCTCTGCCATCGAAAAGGCTATTCAGAAGTCGGACCTCGGGCTCAATCCATCCAGCGACGGGACGGTGATTCGCCTGGTGCTGCCGCAGCTCAATGAGGAGCGGCGCAAAGAGCTCGTTAAGACCGTCCACAAACGTGCTGAAGACGCCAAAGTGGCGATTCGAAATTGCCGTCGCGACGCTACGGATGAGCTAAAGAAGCTGGAGAAGAATCACCAAATCGGTGAGGACGATCAGCGGCGCGGAGCGGAACGCCTGCAGAAGCTCACTGACAGCTCGATCGCGAAGGTAGATGAAATCGCTCAGCGTAAGGAGCGCGAGGTGCTCGAGGTCTAATGACGACTTCGCCTCGAGTCGCGGCCGTGGATGATGCTTCGCTTCCGGTTGTCCCAGCTCACGTCGCCATCATCATGGATGGGAACGGGAGATGGGCGCAGCAGCGTGGCCTTCCGAGACTCGCGGGTCACCGTGCGGGGACCGAGAATATCCGCCGCATCATTCAGAGCTGTGTCGATTACGGCGTGCAAGTGTTGACGCTCTACGCGTTCTCCACTGAGAACTGGCGTCGGCCTGATTCTGAGGTTCGTGGGCTCATGACGATCCTGGCCGAGGTGATCGATCGTGAGACTCGAGATTTACATAGAAATGGCGTCAGGCTACGCCACATAGGTGAGCTTGCCGCGCTGCCTACATCGCTGAGCGAGCGGGTGGAGCGCGCGGTCCATCTCACACGGGAAAACTCGCGCTTGACGCTCAATGTGGCGTTCAATTACGGTGGGCGCTCGGAGATCGTTCGGGCGCTCCAGCGTATTATTGAATCTGGTGTTGCAACGAGCGACGTGACTGAAGAGCTCATCGGAGACCATCTCGACACCGCCGGGCTTCCCGATCCCGATCTGATCATTCGCACGGCTGGCGAGATGCGGTTGAGCAACTTTCTTCTGTGGCAGGCGGCGTATGCTGAATACTGGTCCACACCGATATTCTGGCCGGAGTTCGGCCGAGATGACCTGTATCAGGCGCTATGTGACTACGCCGCTCGTCAGCGACGATTCGGTAGTCTCTAACAAGCACCCTCACTCCGCGGTCGCGGCGACGCGGGAGTAGATCCGTGTTCGCCCTCCGAGTCGTGAGCGGCGCCATCCTCATCCCAATCCTCGTCGGGCTCGTATTCCTGGGTGAGCCATGGTATACGCTGGCTGTCATGGTGGCCGTGGCGTTGGGGCTTCTGGAAGTCGCGTCACTCCTTCGCTCAGCCAGTCACCGGCCGATTGTGCCCATCATGGTGGCACTGGGACTCTTCTTCCCGCTTGACGCATCAGGGGCGTTTGGGGAGCTGGTGTCCGGTGCATTAGCGTGCGGAGCGGCCATTGCGCTCGTCATCCTCATGATGCGGCCCACATACGATGGCGCCCTTCTGGACTGGGCGCTCACGCTCGCGCCACCGCTGTATATCGGTGGGTTGCTACAGTACTTTATCCCGCTTCGCGCTAGCCCTGATGGCGTCTACTGGCCACTCTGCGTGCTGGGATTTAGCTGGACGTGCGATACCGCCGCGTACGCCGTGGGTCGGATCGCCGGACGAACGAAGCTTGCGCCCCGACTCAGCCCCACCAAGACCCGCGAGGGCGCCATCGCGGGCATCGTGCTCACAATCGTAGTTGCAGTCATGGTCGCGGCCGTGACTGGCCGATCGATGCTACACGTTGGGGGTTTCGGCGCGATTGTTGCGCTGGCGACCGTCCTGGGTGATCTCATGGAATCATTCCTGAAGCGTCAGTGTGGTGCTAAGGATTCCGGGATCCTCATTCCTGGCCATGGAGGCATCCTGGATCGTATGGACAGCTTGCTCCTGTCAGCCGCTGCCGCCTATGGTTACCAGGTGCTCACCGCTTGGGGCCTCCATGGTTAGCGACCCACGACGCGTGGCCATTCTGGGCAGCACCGGCTCCATCGGCCGCCAAGCCCTGGACGTTGTTCGCGATTACCCCGATCGGTTTCAAGTCGTAGCACTTTGCGCCGGGAGCGATTCCGAGACGCTGCGTCAGCAAGTCGAAGAGTTCCAGCCTTCGCTGGTGGCTGTCTCGAAGCTCCACGATGCGACCTGGTCAGCTACCGGCCATGTGCTTTCTGGACCAACAGCGCTGAATGACGTCGCGGCCGACGCGGATGCAGACATCGTGTTGGTTGCGACGGTCGGGAGCGTTGGACTAAATCCGACTCTGACGGCCCTTCATCGTGGCCTGCCAGTGATCGTTGCTAACAAGGAAGCACTCGTCATGGCCGGGGAGCTGGTGATGGGAGCCGCTCGGAAGGGTTGCGCGGCCGTGGTTCCGGTGGACAGCGAGCACAATGCCGTCTGGCAGTGCCTCATGGGTGAGGAGCCGAGTGCAATCGATCGGGTTACGATCACCGCCTCCGGAGGTGCCTTCCGCGACTGGCCCGTTGAGTCGCTGCGTAACGTCACGCCGGCGGACGCGCTCAAGCATCCAACGTGGGTTATGGGCCCGAAGATCACAGTTGATTCCGCCACGCTCATGAACAAGGGCCTCGAAGTCCTGGAGGCGTCCTGGCTGTTCGATCTTCCTCTCGGGAAGATCGATTTCGTTATGCATCGAGAGAGCATCATTCATTGCCTGGTGACACTCGTGGATGGGTCGGTGAAAGCGCAGCTTGCAGTCCCAGACATGCACATACCGATTCAATATGCGCTTTCCTATCCTGATCGATTGCCGAGTAGAGCGGATGCACTGGACCTGGTGAAGCTCGGCAAGCTCAGCTTTGAGTCGGTGGATCGCGACAGATTCCGATGCGCCTTTCTGGCACTTGAAGCAGGCGCTCGCGGCCGTACGTATCCAGCAGTACTCTGCGGGTCAAATGAAGTGGCCGTGAATGAGTTTCTGAACGGACGCATCGGGTTTACGGAGATCGCTGATCTGGTGGAAGCAGCACTGGACGCACACAATGCTCCAGCATCGATTGATGTTGAATCGGTCTGGGAGGCGGATCGTTGGGCGAGAGACTACGTGCAAGCTCGGCAGGTTGCCCGGCGTTAATGCCGAAGGCCGCCGGGACGCTGTGTTAACATGAGCCAATAGCCCCAGGCGCGCGAGGCGACGCTGGGGCTCCTGTTTTTCGAAGGGCCCGGAATGTCACTCGAGTGGCTTGCCATCATTCCAATTCTCAGCCTGCTCATGCTGGTGCATGAGTGGGGGCACTTTGTTACCGCTCGCCGGGCCGGAATTACGGTTCAGGAATTCGGTTTTGGGCTTCCACCGCGACTCATTGGGATCGAACGTGGCGGAGTCATCTACTCCCTCAATGCGATCCCCTTCGGGGCATTCGTTAAGATGCTCGGCGAGGAAGACCCGACACAGCCCGGTTCCTTTGCCCGACAATCCAAACGCGTGCGCGCCATCGTCTTGGCCGCGGGCAGTGGTATGAATTTCATCACCGCGGGTGTGGTGTTCGCCATCGCATACATGTCTGGTTGGCCTACGCCCGTAGAGAACGAGGTCGAGATCGGTCAGGTCGTCAGCGGTACACCTGCCGAACAGGCCGGGATCCGCCCGGGCGATCAGGTACTCGCAATCAACGGCGAGGCAATTACGCGCGTTGATGATTTCCGCGCTCGTACGCAGCAGAATCTCGGTCAGCCCATGCGAGTGGAGCTGCAGCGGGATGGGCAGCAGGTGACTGTCACGATGACGCCCCGCGAGAATCCGCCCGAAGGACAGGGCGCGGTCGGTGTGGCACTGCGCGCCCCCGTGCGTTCGACGAACCATGGATTCCTCGAGTCCATTGGCTTAGGTTTTATGCGAGCGATTCAGATTGTCCGATTCACACTCGAGGCGCCCGTGATGGCGATTCAAGGCGTCATCTCACCAGACATGCTTCGGCCAATTGGTCTTCCGGGCATGGCTCAAGTCGCTGCCCAGGCCGTCGACTATGCCACCGATACGGGCGCCTGGTTCCCGATTTTGACGGTGACTGGCACCTTCAGCGCCGGGCTTGCTGTGGCGAACATGTTGCCGTTGCCGGCTCTCGATGGTGGGCGGCTGTTGTTCATTGCAATCGAAGCTGTCCGAGGTCGGCGAGTAAGTCCAGAGCGTGAGGGTATGTTTCATTTCGTGGGCATTGTGCTGCTCATCACATTGATGGTGTTGATATCTATCAATGATGTGGTCGCTCCGCTGCCCGTGATCGACTGGGGCGGGCGCTAGAAGCGCACGCCCTGGCCCTGTTGTGAGCGCTCGAGCTCCGAGCTCCATCGTTTCTGACAGCTCTTCGAAAATAAGCCCTGATCCGCGCCCTAGTAGTCTCGAGGATCTCGAATTCTCGAATGGAATCGCATTTCAATGGCATCGAATGATCGTTGTTTGCCCATCTTTTGGGTGCTATAATTCGCCAGAACTTAACCAGTCCAGGAAGTGGGCTCGCCCCACTTCTTTTGTTGTGTGGAGTAATTTCGTTAGTCGCTCTGGGAGCGACTGCCACTCCGGAGGCCGCTGAGTCGCCATGAAAACTGAATTCGTGAGCGCCATTACGCAGCTCTGTAATGAAAAAGGTGTCCCGCGTGGAGTGGTCATGGAGGCCATTGAAGCGGCGCTTGTGTCTGCCTACAAGCGAAACTTCGATAAACCTAACCAGGATTTGTCGGCCAAAATTGATGAGTCGACTGGGGAAGTCCACGTCTTCTTGCATCGAAAGGTGACGTCCATCACGCCGGAGGAGCCGGTCAGCCAGTTGAGCCGGTAGAGGTTCCTAGAATCCACCGTGGGTTTAGGCGCTCCTATGGAGCCGGGCGGAACCGTGTACGAGACGATCACGGTTGAGGAAGCGCAGAAAATCGATCCGAATCTTGGCGAGGGCGATTCACTCACTGTGGACGTTACTCCGCAGCAATTCGGACGCATCGCTGCCCAGACGGCGAAGCAAGTCGTCATGCAAAAGCTCCGTGAAGCGGAGCGCAAGATGGTCTACGACGAGTTCCAGGAGCGTGAGGGCGAGATTGTTCACGGGGTCGTCCAGCGACTGGAGCAAGGGAACGTTATCGTCGAGCTGGGACGCGCGGAAGCCGTGATGCCTCGGTCTGAGCAGGTGCCGTCGGAGCGCTACTACCCGGGCCAGCGGTTGCGAGTCTACGTTTCCGAGGTCAATGAGACCTATCGCGGGCCGCAGATCATCGTGTCACGCGGTCATCGTTTGATGCTGAGACGTCTGCTTGAGCAGGAGGTTCCCGAGATCTACAGTGGAACCGTCGAAATCAAGGCCATTGCTCGGGAAGGTGGTGCCCGTTCAAAGGTTGCGGTGGTGGCCCATCAAGCCGGGATTGACCCGGTGGGATCGTGCGTGGGCATGCGCGGTGTGCGCATTCAGAACATAGTCAATGAGCTCAACGGCGAGAAAATCGACGTCGTCGAGTGGGATGAGGACGTGAAGCGCTACGTTGCTAATGCCCTCAGTCCGGCACAGGTCTCGAGCGTTGAGACAAATGAAGATGAGAAGACCGCCACAGTGGTGGTTCCTGAGCGTCAGCTTTCGCTGGCCATTGGCAAGGAAGGCCAAAATGCTCGACTGGCGGCTAAGCTGACAGGCTGGAGAATCGACATCAAGAGTGATCTCCAGGCTGCTGAGGAAGCTGCAGAGCCGGCGGGCTCTGCGACGGCTCCGACGGAGTCTGCGCCTGAGAGCATAGTCGCGGAGGGTAAGTCCGCGAACGGAACACTGGCGTCAAGCGAGACGCCAACAAGTTAGGCGACGGCGTGGCGCAGCGACATATTCCTGAGCGGACCTGCGCTGCCTGCCGCGAGCAACGGGCAAAGCGTGAGCTGGTTAGGATCGTACGTACGGCCGATGGCGCGGTCGTCGTTGATCCCACGGGAAAGCAACCTGGTCGCGGCACATATCTCTGCCGCGAGCCACGCTGCTGGACTACCGCCTTGCGGCGGAATGCCCTGGCGGGTGCACTAAAGACAGAATTGCGGGCTGAAGATCGCACGGCTCTGACGAAGTTCGCGGACGAGCTCGTCGCCGAGATGTCAGCTTCCGACATGGGAGGAAAGCAACTATGAGTCCACGACAAATGCGCAGGCGTCCGAACCGACCGCAGGGTAATCGACGAGGGGGCGGCCGGGCGGGTGGTCCAGCGGCAGTTGTTGACGATTCTCCCTCCCCGATTGCGACGCTTGATGGACAGCGCGTAGTCGAGATCTCACAGGCCGTTACCGTCAAAGATCTGGCTACGTTACTCAACGTTACGCCAGTGACCATCATCAAGGAATTGATGAAAAATGGCGTGCTGGCCACAGTTAACCAGATTGTGGACGCGGAAACGGCCGGCATTGTCGCCTCGGAGCTCGGTTTCGAAATACGAGAGCCGGAGAAGGCGGAAGTAGAGCCGTCGAGGCGCGGCATTGAAGTAGAGCAAGTCTCCGAATTTGAGGATGACGATCCCGCGCTCCTCTTACCCCGACCTCCAGTGGTCACAATCATGGGCCACGTGGATCATGGGAAGACGAGTTTGCTGGACGCCATCCGTAGTACCAAGGTGGCCGCGGGCGAGTCGGGCGGGATCACACAACACATTGGCGCGTATCAGGTGGAAGTGAATGGCCAGCCGATCTCGTTTATCGATACGCCGGGTCATGCCGCGTTCACGGCCATGCGTGCTCGCGGGGCCCAGGTAACGGACATCGCCGTTATCGTGGTTGCCGCGGACGATGGTGTGATGCCGCAGACGAAAGAAGCGATCGATCACGCGCGCGCCGCGAACGTTGCGATCGTCATCGCTCTGAATAAGATGGATCGGGACAACATCAACCCTGACCGCGTGAAGCAGCAGCTCGCCGACCAAAATGTGCTCATTGAGGAGTACGGTGGGGACATTCCTTGCATCCCCGTCTCGGCTCGGACAGGCGAGGGAATTCCCGCGCTGCTCGAGTACATCGCGACCGTCGCGGAGGTGGCTGAGCTCAAGGCAAATCCCAACCGACCTGGCCGGGGCTATGTGCTTGAATCGAAGCTGGATCGTGCCCGCGGACCCGTTGCCACCGTGTTGGTGAAATCCGGCACCCTGCGCTCAGGGGACATCGTAGTTTCGGGAAGCTCCTTTGGTCGAATCAAAGCGATGCTTGACGATCTCGGACACACGGTGAAGGAGGCCGGCCCGTCTACGCCAGTCGAGCTTCTCGGGCTCAATAGTGTTGCTCCCGCGGGAGAACGCTTTGAAGTTGTCCGTGAGGAGAAGATTGCACGACAGCGCGCCGAGGCGCGGACTGAGGCGCAGCGAGACACGGGCCAGACCGAGGTGACTCTGGAAGACGTGTTCGCCCAGATTCAGGCCGGCCAAGTAAAGGAGCTTAACGTCGTCGTCAAGGCCGACGTGCAAGGTTCCGTTGAGCCAATTGCCTCATCGCTGGACAAGCAGACTCAAGAAGGTGCGCGCATCCGGGTCATCCATGCGGCTGTCGGGAACATTACTGAATCCGACGTGATGCTAGCGGCAGCCTCACATGCTGTCGTGGTGGGCTTCCGTGTCAAGTTGGAACCGGGCGCCAAGCGGACAGCCGACTCACAGCGCGTTGATCTTCGCTTTTATGATGTGATCTATGAGCTGGTGGACGACCTCGAGAAGGCTGTGAAGGGCCTCCTCGGACCGACCATCTCCGAGGTTGTAGAAGGTCATGCCGAGGTACGGCAAATCTTCCGAATCGGCCGAAATGCTGTCGCCGGCTGCTACGTCCTGGACGGCTCTATCCATCGCAACAGTCGGGTCCGAATCCTGCGTCGTGGCGATCTGCTCTACGAAGGGCGCATCAATACGCTTCGGCGATTCAAGGACGATGTGCGCGACGTGGCCACCGGTTACGAGTGCGGCATCGGAATTGAAGGGTTCACCGGTTTCGAGGAGGGTGACGTGCTCGAGGCCTTCGGAGAAGTCGAGACCCCGGCCGGAGCGTAGGCCGTGAGGAGGCGAACGTGCCGAATCGGCGATTGCTCCGAATCAATGAGCTGATTCGGGCCGAGCTTGCGGATTTATTGCGGCGTGAGACGGAAGATCCGCAGCTTCACAACCTGATCAGCTTTACGGAGGTAAGGACGGCTCCTGACTTTACCGCCGCAAAGGTCTACGTCAGTATCTACGGAACTGACGAGGAGATGGCGGCGACGATGGCGCGCCTCCGCAAGGCGGCGCGCTTCTTCCGCCGCGAGCTCGCCGCTCGACTGAACCTGCGACATACTCCGTTAATAAATTTCGAGCTTGACCCATCGATCCAGCAGGGTCAACGCGTGATGGAGCTGCTCGGAACAATTGAGGCATCCGCCTCCGTGGACGGAGCTCGCTCGGAGGGCTCGAGCTGAACGCCCCGCCCCCCGTCACGCACGGGGTTCTCAATATGTGCAAGCCGCGGGGGGCGTCATCGCATCAAATGGTGTCGGTCGCGCGACGATTGTTTCACCAGAAGCGTGTTGGGCACGCTGGCACATTGGATCCTCTCGCCGAGGGAGTGTTACCGGTCCTTCTCGGTCGAGCCACGCGGCTCGCAGACTATGTGTCTGGTGGGGACAAGGTCTACTACGCGGAAGTGATTCTGGGCACCGTCACATCGACTGACGATCTCGAAGGCGAAACGGTCTCCGTTTCGGCAGCTCCTGAGCTCAGAGACACCGAGATCCGGCAGGTGCTGGACACTTTTATTGGAGAAGTCGAACAGATCCCACCGGTGTATTCGGCGATCAAGTTAGGCGGACAGACGTCTTATCGTCGTGTCCGCCGCGGCGAGCACGTGGAGCTTGTCGCTCGAAGAATCCGCATCGAGGAGTTACGTTTCATTCGTCGTACAGCCGACCGCCTGTCCCTTGTTATACGTTGCGGGAAAGGCACGTATATTCGCGCTCTCGCTCGAGACATTGGCCAAAAGCTAGGGTGCGGTGCAACGTTGGGTCGGTTGATACGCCTGCGTGTTGGAGACTTCGATCTCCGTGACGCGGTGACTCCGTCCGAGCTAGATATCGCATCTGATGCCGATGCGCTCCGCCGATTCGTCCTGCCGCCAGATCATGCCTGCTTGCAGCTCAGGGCTCTCAGACTGGATCAAGTAAACACGGCGCGCGCGTTCAAAGGCCAGGCATGGCCGGCTGAGCCGGGAGAGAATGACACCGTTCGGACCTACACGGACCGAGGCACGTTCCTCGGATTGGCCCGTCGGGAGCCTGATCACGATGACAATGTAGATCGCACCTGGTGGCGATTGCGCGTAATGGTGGGAGACGCATGACCACGGCCCACAGTCGGCCGAAGGCCGTGGCCACGATCGGAGCTTTTGATGGCGTCCACCTTGGTCATCGAGCGCTGCTAAACCATGTAGTGGATCGAGCCCGCGAGCTCAATGCGACGAGCTGGTGTGTCACGTTCGATCCACATCCCGACGTGGTGATGCGACCCCAGAGACGACATACCTATCTCGCTGCACTGGACCAGAGAGTCGCGCTCATACACGAGCAGGGCGTTGAGACTGTAAAGGTCTTTGAGTTCACGCGGAAGCTCTCATCGGTTACGCCCGAAGAGTTTGTAGCCATGATGCAGGATGATTGCATGCTGGTGGAGCTCTGGGTAGGGCCAGATTTCGCCATGGGCCGTGGACGGTCGGGGACGCCCGAGAAGATGGCCGAAATTGGCAAGCGTGAGGGCTTTTCCGTTGCTGTGATGCAGCCCCACTCCCGTGGCGATGAGATTGTGAGCTCAACGCGGATTCGACAGCTCCTCGCGGAAGGCGAGCTCGAGGAAGCTGCAACGCTTCTTGGGCGTGCGTACACACTGCGTGGCACCGTTGAGTCCGGAGCTGGTCGAGGTACGCCGCTAGGATTTCCTACAGCGAATGTTCGACCGCCAGCCGATATGACGATGCCCGCCGATGGCGTCTATGTCGTCAGGGTCAAAGTCGGTGAAACGCTACGGCCCGGGGTAGCCAACTTCGGCGGACGACCAACGTTTCACGAACACGAACGACTGATCGAGGCTCACCTGTTCGATTTTTCCGATAACCTGCGCGGTCTTACGGTGGACGTGGAATTTCTGCATCGCATCCGTCCGGTGCAGGCGTTTGGCTCAGTCGACGCGCTGATTGAACAGATCCATAAGGACGCTGCTTCCGCGCGAGGTTGGTTCGCCGACCACGAAGGAAAATGTAGCTAGACGAACTCCAACGAGCTGCCCGTGGGGCGGATTCCGCTCTACGGGCAGCTCGTTGGCCGAACTAAAGCCGATTAGCTCACTCGATCAGTGTGCGGCGGCCTTTGCCTCCACGTCCTTTTTGTGCTTCTCGATGATCTGCTGCTGGAGGTTTGCAGGTACCTCTTGATAGTGCGAGAAGCGCGTGGTGTAGGTGCCGCGGCCTTGAGTCATGGACCTGAGATCCGTGGCATAACGTAGGATTTCCGCGTACGGCACGGAGGCTGTTACGGCGGTCAAGCCTCCGGCGGGCTGCATGCCGTGCACGTGCGCTCGGCGGCTGTTCAGGTCACCCATGATGTCACCCGTGTACTCCTCGGGAACGGTCACTTCCACTTCCATGACCGGCTCCAGGAGCGACGGATGGGCCTCCGCGGCGGCTTCCTTGAAGCCAATTGACCCGGCCATCTTGAAGGCAGCTTCAGACGAGTCAACCGGATGATACTTCCCGTCAACGAGGCTCACTCGAACGTCCACCACGGGAAACCCAGCGACAATTCCGTGATCCAGTGCCTCACGCACACCCTTTTCAACGGCCGGAATGAACTGACGCGGCACGACTCCGCCGACGATCTTGTCCACAAACTCGAACTGTCCACCGCGGTCCGTGGGCTCGACTTGCAGGACGGCGACACCGTATTGACCGTGGCCGCCGGTCTGCCGAACAAATCGACCGGTGGCTTTGCCTACAGCGGTGATGGTCTCACGGTAGGGAACCGACGGTGTGTGAATGCTTACGTGGGCCGCGAACTTGCGCGCCATACGTTCTACGGCGATTTCGACGTGCGATTCCCCGAGGGCCGGACATAATCGTCTCGCCGGTGGAGTCGTCTCGGTGCACGTGGAGGGTTGGGTCCTCCTCCATGATCCGCTGGAGCGCCGAGCTTAGCTTGTCAACGTCAGCCTTCGTCTTTGGCTCGATCGCCGAGGAGAACGATGGCTCGGGGAAGACGATTGGGGCTAGTTTGACCTGGTGATCCTTCGTAGCAAGCGTATCGCCCGTTGACGTTTCAGCCAGCTTGGGAATGACCGCGATATCGCCAACCGTGGCCTTCTGGATTGGCTCCTGGTGCTTGCCGCGCATATGGAAGAGCTGGCCGATGCGCTCATCGTGGCTCTTATTCACATTCCAGATGTGCGAGTCAGCGGAGAGCTCTCCGCTGTACACGCGAACATAGCTGAGGCGTCCAATGAACGGATCAGAAATAGACTTGATTACGAGGCCTGCGAAAGGCAGCTCTTCGGGCCGCTTGACTTCGCCGTCTGCCAGGCGCACGCGCGCCTCGGTAGCGTTGGGAAGCAGTTCAACGATCGCGTCAAGAAGGCACTCCACACCGCGCGGAGGGATAGCCGTCCCGCACAGCACCGGCACGATCTTGCCGGCGGCACACCGCGGATGCGAGTCCGTTACTCAGCTCCTCAGAGCTGATCTCCTCGCCCTCCAAGTATTTCACGAGTAGCTCGTCATCCTGCTCGGAGACGGCCTCAACAAGCATTTCACGATATCGATCGAGATCAGCTGATATCTCGGCGGGGGGCTCACCGGCCTCGCCTCCATCGAGATACGCTCGACGGTGCAGAACTTCCGCGACGCCCTTCAGATCGTGCTCCTTGCCTATTGGCATCATCAGAGGTACAACGGCCTTGCCGTACCGATCACGAAGCGCGCTCATCACAACGTCGAAATCGGCATTCTCGCGTTCGAGCTTGTTGACAAATATCAGGCGCGGTAGCTCCAGTTGATCCGCTTGCCGCCACACGGCCTCCGTACCCACTTGGATGCCTGCGACTCCATCGATCACGACAATCACGCTGTCCGCGGCCCTTGTCGCCTCGACGACCTCGCCGAAAAAGTCGGCGTAGCCTGGCGCGTCTATCAAGTTGATCTGGGCATCACGCCAGGTCAGGGGCGCAAGAGCCAGACTCACCGACATGTGCCGTTTGAGTTCATCGGGGTCGAAGTCGGTCGTGCTCGAACCGTCTTCAACCTTGCCAAGACGATTCACCGCGCCGCTCTTAAAGAGCATGGCCTCCGCCAGCGACGTCTTGCCGGCTCCGCCATGGGAAACCAGCGCCACATTGAACAATCGGGAAGGATCGGACATGTGTCTCCATCACTCCTTCGTGAAGGGATGAATGCTCGTCCGCCAGTGTACCACCGCTAAACGAAGAGCGCTCGCATTGGCGAATCAGCACAACGATTCGGCGGTCTCGCGCACAACTCATTGTTGTAAGACGGGGTCGGAAGGCGGAGTTGCCGTCGAATATCTCGACGCGCACATGTTAAGATTCTTGTTACGACGCTACCGGTAACGCGCGAGTGGCACTCAAAGGAAGCTCATGTCCGGTCATTCCAAGTGGTCCCAGATTAAGCGTCAGAAAGGCGCAGCTGACGCCAAGCGGGGCCAGTTGTTCACCAAGCTTGGGCGCGAGATCGTCGTCTCCGCGCGAGCCGGAGGGCCCGATCCTGATGGCAATGCGCGATTGCGCATGGCAGTTGCGCGAGCACGCGAGGCCAATATGCCGATGGACACCATAGATCGGGCAATCAAACGCGGTGCAGGCGCCGCGGACGGTCCGGCCCTGGAAGAAATCGTGTACGAGGGGTACGGGCCCGGTGGTGTTGCGCTGCTCGTAGAAGCGATGACAGACAATCGCAATCGCACCGTTGCCGAGGTGCGTAACGTGCTCAATCGTGGTGGCGGGACTCTTGGTGAGTCGGGCTGCGTTTCATGGTTGTTCGACAATCGCGGCGTGATTGTGGTGCATGGGGATGCGGAGACACTCGAAACGATTGCTCTCGAATCAATCGACGCGGGCGCCGAGGACTTTGCGATCTCAGGCGATACGCTGGAGATTTACTCAAATCCGTCTGGACTCGAGGATGTTCGGTCGTCACTCGAGCAACGGAAAATAGAGATAGATTCCGCTGATCTGGCCATGATTCCGAAGTCCACCATTGCTCTTGAAGCTAAGGAAGCAATGTCAATGCTTCGACTGATGGAGCGATTGGAAGACCTGGATGACGTGCAACGCGTCTATAGCAATATCGAGATGTCTGATTCGCTCCTGAGCGAATTCGAAGCAAGCGCATCGTCCGCTCACTAGGCCGTCCTTTACGGGCGAGCTGGACGGAAATCTAGGAACGAAGGTATAGCGAATGCTGGAATCGGCTGATGTCCAGGACGGGCAGGAGTCGCCAAAGTACTTTATAGACACGACCTGGTTTGATGAGAACGGTCTCTCATTTCAGGATATCGGCCAGGATCGTATGTGCGATCCCTGCCGCGCACAGATAGGAACTGAGACAGAGGATCGTGTTACGAGCATCGATCCCAAAACGAAGCGGGTCTCCTTCGAGTTCACCAAGGTCCCATTTGGACACGATCCGCTCAAGACGATTAGCGAGGATTGCGCCAAGAAGCGCGACTTCATCACACCCGAGATGCCTACGCTCGAAGCCGTCTTCCGAATTTTTCTGGCCAACGGCAATCAGCCGATGCCGCTGGAGCACGTTCGTGAACAGCTTGCGGAGTGGTGTCCTGGCGGCGGCTGCCAGTGGCTACTCGTACCGATCGATCAGCTCGAGCGCGTGATCATGAATGACACGTACTATGGACTTCGTCAGTTCACAGAAGGACTCGCGGAATAGCGGGGCAGTGCCTCGAGAGTAGATCCGCCATACTGAGTTGACCGTAGAGCCGATCGCTGCTCTACGGTCTTTTTCGTTTAACAGACTTTACTGCGAATGTACTCTCGAAATTCGGCACCCAGGCCCTCGCGCGCGAGGGCTACGTCGATTGTTGCTTGAAGAATCTGGAGCTGATTCCCGGCATCATAGCGGCGCCCGCTGAATGTGCTGGCGTAGAGACGCCCGCGCTCGGCCAGCACATTCAGAGCATCGGCAAGCCAGATCTCGCCACCCTGGCCCGCCTGAGTCTGCTCAAGAATCTCAAAGCTCTCGGGCGTCAAAACGTAGCCCTTCACCGTGGCAAGCCGTGACGGTGCCTGATCTCGGGCCGGCTTTTCGATAAGCCGACTCACCTTGTACGCGCGTTCGTCCACGGCCTCACCCGCTATAACGCCGTATTTGCTCACGTCGGCCTCAGCGACTTCCATGACCGCGCAGACCGAGGCGCCGTAACGCTCGTAGACGTCGATGAGCTCACGAGTGCAGGGCGGATCACCGAGGACGATGTCGTCGCCCCAGAGTACGGCGAATGGCTGATTGCCAACGACCTCACGAGCGCAAAGCACCGCGTGCCCATTGCCTAGCGGCTCCGCCTGGCGGACGTAGGTGAACGATGCCATGTTGGCGATGCCGCGCAAGCCATCCGCCTCGCGAGTTTTCCCCGCGGCTCTAAGACGCTGATCCATCTCATAGAAGTAGTCGAAGTGATCCTCGATGGCACGTTTGGCGGCGCTTGTGACAATGACGATGTGCTCGATCCCAGAAGCAACAGCCTCCTCCACCACGTACTGGATCACTGGTTTGTCAACGATCGGGATCATTTCTTTGGGCACTGCTTTCGTTGCGGGGAGCATGCGCGTGCCCAAGCCGGCTGCCGGAATAACGGCACATCGAACCGCGGTCATCTATGAGTAACCTCGACTATTTCCGAAGGTGGCGGGAGTGGCTCTGTCTGAATTGGCGCAGACTCGACGCTTTCTTCCACGACTCCGTGCCGCGTCGCCTGATTCGCTCGGTAGAACGTAATCATGGCGGAGACGACGGCGACAATTGGCACACCGAACAGCGCACCCCAGACCCCAGCGAGCCGAGCTCCCGCAAGTACAACGAAAAAAACGATCAAAGGGTGAAGGCCAACCGACTGGCTCATGACTCTTGGTGCGATCAAGTTGAAGACCACTTGCTGCAGCCCGAGCGATACGACGAAAACGAATGCGGCAGCGTCCGGTCGAGCCAGGAGTGTGATGGCCATCGGCACGGCGATAGCAAGGAACGGACCCAGAAATGGAATGAGCATGAGTAAGCCGGCGAGCACGCTCGAAAGGAGACCGTATGGAAGATCGGCAATGCGCATGATCGCGCCGGTGCCGAATGCATAGACCAGAGCCAACAAGACTTGACCACGCAGAAATCCCGCGAATGCACGATTCACGCTATCGAAGAAGTAGTGGCCGTCATCGCGGAAGCGCGCTGGGAGTGCCGCGACGATGAATGAAGTGAATCGGCTTCCGTCCACTGCGAAGTAAAACGAGAGCATCACCACCAGGACGGTTTGAAAAAGCAGATTGGCGATGCCAGTAGCCAAACTCAAAGCATTCGCCAGTAACGGTGGTCCCGCGGCTTCCGCGCGGCGAACGATTTCATCGGGTTGGACCATGGAGGTCAGATTCAGGTGAATGCCCTGCTCTTCCAGCGTCAAAAGCAAATTAAGGACGTAGCGATTGAGCTGGTCCGCGTATCCAGGAAGATTTGTCGAGATCTGCACAACCTGGGCGGTGAGTGGCGGGACGAGAAGCAGCCCGCCGAAGACCAACAGCAGGAGCAGCCCCAGATACGTCAGTGCGATGGCCGCTGGTCGCGGCAGGTGAGCTCGCTCATGGAGGGGCCCTGCCGTAGGCTCAATAATGAACGCGAGCATCCACGCGAGGAAGAAGAGCAAAATAATGTCCGCGAACTCGGCAGCAACCTGCCACAGCATTCCCACGAGATACAGCGTGGCAATTGCAAGCGTGACAATAACTAGCGCGTGGACCCACGGGTCTCTAGACATTCGGGGGAGTACGGGCTCCGTCTCTACTCGAGATGCGCGTGCGGAGGGTGTGTGACGAATTCTATCCCCCACTTCGGAGCGGCACCAGGCGACACGCCGTTTGCCGCGATGAGCGGTCGAGACCGTGTTCTGACGGCGATTCGGGAAACCGGCCTCTGTCTCGTTACCGATGACCGTCTGGACATTGAGAGTCTCCTGATGGCCACGCGTCAGGCGATCGAGGGCGGCGTGCGTCTCGTCCAGTATCGTGACAAGTCATCGATGCGCCGGCAGTTCCTGAATCAAGCATCACGCCTTCAGGAGCTGTGCGCTGAGCATGACGTGGCTTTTGTGGTGAACGATCACACCGACGTCGCCGCAATCATTCGGGCGGACGGTTTGCACCTAGGCCAGGACGATCTACCAGTGTCATTGGCGAGACGGCTCGTGGGCGAGGAAACTGCTATTGGGCTCTCAATTTCGTATGTGCACGAGGCAGAAGAGGCAGCGCGAGACGCTATCGTCGACTACATTGGTTGCGGAGCTGTCTTCACAACGGCAACGAAACCGAACGCGGAATTTGGCGGGCCAGAGCTATTGCAAGCGGTGAGAAGAGTTCTGAACGTTCCAATACTTGGGATTGGCGGTATCACAGCTGAGAATCTTCACATCCCGCTACAAGCCGGTGCTGATGGCGTGGCTCTGGTGAGTGCGGTGTACGTGGGCGCGGACCCACGAGCAGCGGCCTCGTTCATTCTCAAGAGGATTGAGGCTGCCCGCATGGCGGGTTAGCGAGTCCCGGGGCGACAATTTTTAGGCATAAAGGGTATCATGTCCCAGAAAGCCGAACCGGACCGAGCGGCGAGCGTCGGACTAATGACGTGCGCCGTGCTCTGTGAGATGATCGCCCCCCGGCATGTGCGTGGAAGACGGCCCTAGGATTCAGGGCTGGAGCTTCCGAGAACGATGCTCGGGGAATTGCTCAGGGAGAAGATCCTGTCTGGCTTCTTTCTTGCCGTCGGGAATCCGCGCTCGGGCAGGTCATCGATTCGCGAAACGATTATTCAGGGCGGCGGTTGGTAATTCGAATCAGAGTTAAAAAGTAGTGGCCGTATTCATTACGAGACTGGTCGTTTTCGGTCAGGGGCATCGCGGGATAGGCGTCACATAAGTAGATAACGAATAAGTCTGCTGTGGCGCTCGTTTGAGTGCCGCGCTTCAAGCGCCAGGCGAGGCGGTGTGCCTGGCTGGTTCCAATGGTATTCGAGAGCCCAACATGGGCCAGTGAGAGACGCGAGGAGTAGGGGTCGATGGATCTAATGTGGTTGGTGCCCACCTCGGGCTTGATCGCGGTGCTGTTCGCCGGGTATCTGGCGCGCGACGTGTTGGGTCGCGACAAAGGCACCCCTGAGATGCAGGACGTGGCTGCCCGCATCTATGAGGGCGCCATGGCTTTCCTCAATCGGCAGTACCGATCCATTGCAATATTCGCGGTCATCGCCGCGATTGGCGTCGGCCTGTTATTGGGTTTCATCGAGGGAACTACTGAGACTGCATTCCGCACGGGTTTCGCTTTCCTTGTCGGAGCGGCATGTAGCGCCCTCGCGGGCTTCATTGGCATGTACATCGCCGTAAACGCGAATTTGCGCACGGCGGCAGCCGCACAGCACAGTCTTACTGAAGCCATCAAGGTTTCCATGCGCGGCGGCGCAGTCTCCGGCTTCCTGGTGGTGGCTCTCAGCCTCCTCGGTGTCTATGGGATTTTCCTTTTATTCGGCGGAGCAACGAATCCGGGTCAAGCGCCGTTCCTGATTGTGGGCTTCGGCTTCGGTGCTAGTTTCGTTGCACTGTTTGCCCAGCTTGGCGGTGGTATCTACACCAAAGCCGCCGACGTGGGTGCTGACCTGGTCGGAAAGGTTGAGGCGGGTATTCCCGAGGACGACGCTCGCAACGCCGCTGTGATCGCTGACCTGGTTGGTGACAACGTCGGAGACTGCGCGGGTCGCGGTGCTGACCTCTTCGAATCAACTGCCGCGGAAAACATCGGCGCCATGATTCTCGGTGTCGCGATCTTTGCGGTTAGCCAGAACCCCGCCTGGGTTCTGTTCCCGCTGGTCGTCCGTTCCGTTGGACTCCTGGCGTCGATCGCTGGTGTCATGATGGTCGGCGCCACCGAGGTCAGGAACCCGATGCGCGCGCTGGACATGGGCTACTGGGTTCTGACCGGTCTATGCGCCATTGGAATCACCGTCGTTACGATGATCATGCTGAATAGCTGGTGGCTTGTCGCGGCAGGTCTCATTGGGTTGGCGACTTCCGTTGCGTTCGTGTACATCACCCAGTACTACACCGCTGGTAGCTGGCGACCCGTGCAGGAGATTGCTCGATCGGCGAAGACTGGACCTGCAACGGTGATCATCTCCGGTGTGGCCGTCGGGTTTGAATCGACCGCCGTCACGGCTATCGTCATTTCGCTTGCTCTAGCCGGCTCGTACTTCTGCGGCGCACAGGTCATCTTGAATGGAGCGCCGCTGCCACACGGCGGCCTCTTCGGTACGGCCGCGGCAACCATGGGGATGCTCACGACCGTCGCGTACATCCTGGCGATGGATACGTTTGGACCCATCACAGACAACGCGGGTGGTATCGCGGAGATGTCGGGTGCTCCCGAGCACACTCGAGAGATCACCGACGAGCTGGACGCCGTCGGAAACACGACAAAGGCACTCACAAAGGGATACGCCGTTGCCTCGGCCGCCCTGGCAGCGTTCCTCCTCTTTAGCGCGTACCTTGATGAAGTCAGTCGTGTCCTCGCATCGCGAGGCCTTCCACCGTTCGCGGTTGTCGACCTCGCGAAGCTGGAGGTGTTCCTGGGCGGCTTCCTCGGAGCCATGCTCGTCTTCCTCTTTAGCGCCCTGGCGATCCGCGCCGTGGGCAAGGCGGCTGGCGACATCATCGAAGAGGTTCGCCGCCAGTTCAAGGCGGACCCGGGCATCATGGCTGGAACGTCTCGACCAGACTATCGCCAGTGCGTGGACATCACCACGAAGGCGGCATTACGTGAGATGGTCCTTCCTGGGGCGTTAGCGATTGGTGTACCAGTCGCGATTGGATTGGTTCTCGGTCACGAAGCGGCAGCGGGGATGCTGATGGTTGGCACCATCACAGGAATCCTGTTGGCCACGGTGCTCAACAATAGCGGTGGCACCTGGGATAACGCGAAGAAGTTCATCGAATCTGGAAATCTGCGTGGTGAGAATAACGAGATCCTTGGCAAGCGTACTGATGCGCACGCCGCGGCCGTCGTTGGCGACACCGTTGGTGATCCGTTCAAGGACACTGCCGGTCCCTCGCTGCACGTGTTAATCAAGTTATTAGCTACAATCACGCTAGTGCTCGCACCGCTCTTCATTCGGTAGCGAGAGGAACGGAACGAGGAAGCACAGACAATGGCGGAAGTCAATACACTCTTCGCCTCGGAGCGAGAGAATCCACTGCCCGAGTTTTCTGAAGGCGACACCGTGCGCGTGCACACCAAGGTCGTCGAGGGGACTCGGGAACGAATCCAGGTGTTTGAGGGCGTCGTCATCGGAACGCATCGACCAGATGCCCCCGATGGCACCTTCACCGTTCGCCGAATTGCCAGTCATAGCATTGGCGTAGAGCGCACTTTCTTGAGCCGATCTCCGCGTGTGGACAAGCTCGAGGTTGTTCGTCGCGGTCGTGTTCGGCGTGCCAAGCTCTACTATCTCCGAGCACTCACGGGTAAGGCGGCGCGCATCAAAGAACGTCGGGACGCTCGACCCGTCAAGTCGAAATAGCAACGCGTCAGTTAACTGACGCCAGGTCACTCAGGCAGACGCTGTGACGGTCCGTGTTTCATCGAAAAACGGTACCGACGCAGCGTCTGTTTCGTCCAGGTCATCGAGCCCGAAGTCGGTGCGATATCCATCGAGCGAAGTAGAGCGGCGGCTCACCCGTGAGGGCTACCGACTCGTTGCCGGGCTGGACGAAGCCGGTCGTGGATCCTGGGCCGGGCCGCTTGTTGCCGGGGCTGTGGTGCTGGCGGAGGGGCTGACCCGAAAACCGGTCTGGTGCCGCGGCGTATGCGATTCAAAGATGATTGGGCCCCAGGAGCGTGAACGCCTCGCGCTGGCTATTCGCGCTTCCGCTGTGGCCGTCGGAGTTGGAATAGTTTCTCCTGAGATCATCGACCTCATTGGGCTCACCGCCGCCGGCCACCTTGCCTTTCATCGAGCGCTCCGTGGTTTGCAATTGGCTCCGGATTATGTGCTGGTAGATGCCTTCCGCATTCCGGGGTTGTCCGTACCGCAGCACGCAATCATCAGGGGTGACCAGCTCTGCGTGTCCATTTCCGCGGCGTCCATCATTGCGAAGACATATCGGGATCGGCTTATGCGTACCCTGGATTCCGATTACCCAGCGTATGGGCTGGCGGATCATAAGGGATATGGCACGGATCAACACCGCAGAGGCCTGGTGCAGGCTGGTGCGAGCCAGATACATCGACACAGCTGGCGGCCCGTTGTGCCGCACGTATTACTGTGAAGGGCCGCTCGTTCGGTGATTTCGGAGAAGAGCTTGCCGTCGACTTTCTCGGGAAGCGCGGATATGAGATCGTTGCCCGAAATCAGCGCTCACGATGGGGCGAGATCGATATCATCGCTCGCGAGGGAGAGGACCTTGTCTTCGTGGAAGTGAAGACACGCAAGGCCGGCGTATCTGTCACTCCCGAGCAGGCCATGACACGCGGCAAGCTTCACCGCGTCGAACAACTCGCAATGGCCTACCTGGATGAGCATGAGCTTCATGCCACCCCGTGGCGAGTTGAGGTTGTGAGCATCGAGACGGCTGCCGACGGTGCGCCATTGAGGGTTGAGCTCCATCAGGACCTCTCATGACGGAGTCTTCTGAAAAATCCGACAACTCCGTAGAAACAGAACGGCTTCAGCGTTACCTGGCTCGCTCCGGCGTAGCTGCGAGACGGCAGGCTGAAGAGCTTATGCGCGAGGGCCGAGTCACTGTGAATGGGGAGCTGGCCCTGGAGCCTGGATACATGATCCGGCCGGGTGTTGACCGGGTCCAAGTGGATGGCAGCACCGTTCAGCCTCGCAAGGACCATCACTATCTCCTGTTAAACAAGCCGGTGGGTGTTGTCACTACAGTCAGCGATCCTCGCGGCCGCAAGACGGTTCTCGACCTTGTGCGCTCCCGTCGACGCCTTTATCCAGTGGGCCGCCTCGATGCCGATAGTGCGGGATTGTTGATTCTTACCGACGACGGCGACCTGGCACAGCGGCTTACTCACCCTCGTTACGGAATTCAGAAGACCTACATCGTTGAAGTTCGCGGCGAGCTTATTGGTCAAAAGATTGACACGTTACGAAAGGGTGTCCGGCTTGATGACGGATTTGCGAAGCCGACGAGCGTTAAGCTCATCAAGCAGGAGCGCGTTGGTGGTGTGATCGAGATGACTCTTGGCGAGGGGCGAAACCGCGAAGTGCGTCGTATGTGCTCCGCCGTGAAGTTAAAAGTGACATCTCTCGTGCGAACGCGGCTTGGCCCTCTCAGCGTTCAAGGCCTTCGCCCCGGCGCCTGGCGTCCACTGACCGGTTCGGAAGTGAATGCGCTTTTCGAAGCGACGCAAGGAGCGGGCGGCTCATGAGCTCTGGGGTTCTTTTCCTGTTATCTCGCAGTCAGGCTCCCTCGCCCTTTGGGAGATGGCTGGGGTGAGGAGCGCGATGGGCGACATCCCCCACCTCGGAACCCTCACCCCAACCATCTCCCAAAGGGCGAGGGAGTCTGGGCCTGGGGCGCCCTTCGCCCAATGGAACGAATGCCATGACCGCTGTGCCCGTCGTTGCCATCGACGGTCCCGCCGCGGCAGGCAAGACGGTGGTCGGTCGAGCCCTCGCGATGCACTTTGGCTGGAGCTTTTTCGACACCGGCGTTCTTTACCGTGCGCTCACCTGGAAGGCACTGCGCACTGCCGCTAATCTATCGGATGGTTCAGCGCTGGCCAGGCTTGCTGAATCGACGTCGATTGATGTGGTTCCCTCGGCGGATCCAGACGCCAGCCCTTACGATGTAGTGGTGGATGGGTTTGACGCAAGTGTTGCGATCCGCGAGCCAGAAGTCGACCGATCGGTCTCACAGGTGTCTGCCCATGCCGAAGTCCGCCAGGCACTCGTTCACGCACAGCGCTCACTACGTCGGCCGCCGGGCATCGTGATGGCCGGACGCGATATTGGAACCGTCATATTTCCAGATGCTCTGGTGAAGATTTACCTGGATGCTTCTCCGGAAGTGCGAGCGCGGCGGCGCGCCCGGGAGCGCGGAATCGAGAGTGATGCCGCCGCGGAGGCGGAGCTTCGCGATGTCAAACTCCGAGACAGAACTGATCAATCGCGGGAGGCCGCACCGCTCCGGGCAGCGGAGGATGCGGAAGTGCTCGATACTGATCACCTTGATGTGACCGCGGTGCTGCAGCGGGCAATCGATCTCACCACCGACGCACTTACGCGCAACGGAGCGGAGCTCTAGTACCGTGCAAGAGCGCGGCTCATGGTTCTACGAAGTCTGTGGAGTTCTGACGCGCTTTCTCATCTGGCTCTTATCTCGATTCGAGATCTATGGTATTGAGCACGTACCTCGTACTGGACCGGTGATCTTCGCGGCTAATCATCTCAGTAACGCAGATCCGATCATTATTGCAGCCGTTCTTCCACGAGCATCGGTTTTTATGGCCAAAGAAGAGCTCCTGCGCATTCCCGGAATGGCTTCGATCACGAAGGCGTATGGTTCATTTACGGTTCGTCGTGGAACCGCGGACCGCGAGGCAATACGTCGCGCTCTCGAGGTCTTGGGTGAGGGTCGTGCCCTGGGTCTGTTTCCCGAGGGAACTCGCAGCAAATCAGGCTCGCTCGGTGAGCCGTTCGCGGGGGTGGGGATGCTGGCCCTACGAACGGGGGCGACTATCGTGCCAATCGGGATTACTGGAACGGATGACGTTTCACCGCTGAAAGTGCTCTGGAGACGTCCCCGTGTTGTCTTGCGCATTGGCCCACCGATTCCGACAGCCGAGGTGACGGGAGGATTGAAAAACGTCGCACATGAGCGGACCGAACAGGTGATGAGCGCTATAGCCGCGTTACTCCCGGAGGAGCGCCGCGGCCGATACATCGCGACTGCCGATGCAGTCATCTAAGCCTTCTAGCCCCCGGCTCACCGTCGGATCGAGGGAATCCGGTCAATCCCCCCACAAATTTGAGAACTTCGAGGCGGCACTACGGACGTCCGGTCGCGCTGAAAATGGCGTACTTGGAGCCCTGACGGACGCACGGCAGTTTTCCGAATTCGCTGGCGAACGCTCGCTCGAGAGCTTCGAGCGCGACGACGTACTAGCCTTTCTACGCTGGCTTGAGAAGGAGCGGGGACAGAAGCCCAGCTCCCTGAAGCGCAAACTCGCGAGCGTCCGACTTCTATACGATTTTCTGCGACAACAGGGCCGCATTCAATCGAACCCTACTGACGGAATCGCAATTAGCTCACCGTCGCAACAGAGACCGCTGCCTCTCACACCAGCCCAGTCGCGGAGGCTCGTCCGCACGGCCTCCTCCGATCGCCGTTGGCACGTTTTAGTGCTGCTCATGCTCACGGCGGGCTTGAAGCGGGACGAGGTGCTTCAACTGCGATGGGAGGATATTTCACGTGATCCGGACACGGGCGTCACGCATATCACAATTCGCGGGAGAACAGACGATGCCGCGAACAGACGCACCCTTAGTTTGCCGACGGTCACGGCCGATGCGCTTCAGCAGTTCGCCGATAGCTTGCGGGGGCGGCAGCGCCAGTCCGACTCCGTGCTCGGCCTCAGCGCTAGGGGTTTGAGCTACGCCGTCGCGCAGTGTGCCGAGCGTGCTCGAGCTGGGGCACCTTGACGTGACGCCGCAGAGGCTACGGGATACGTTCGCGGTAGAGCTTTTAGCATCGCTCACGCGTCAGGAGCGGAGTCAGGCTGAGGGCATGTCTCGTCGCGGTCAGGCGGATGTTCGACGTGGGTTTGAGCAGGGGTTCTTACGAATACTCGGCGTCGGGCGAAACCGAGCCCTCGTCAACTACTACCGCGCCGCCCTCCAGGAGAGCGAAGATACGGATGGGACCGAAGGTATCTTCCTGCGTGATCGAGATTTCGCCTCGGCGGATGAGCTCTAGCACGGCTAAAAAGGTAGCGACCACTGAGTCCACTGTGTCGCCGGCGATCTCGCTCCAATTCACCTCGCCCCGCCGCTGAAGCATGGCGCGCAGATCGGATACGCGTGCTGCCACAGTAATGCGAACGCGCACGGGCTCTTGACGCTCGGAGGGCATCTCCGCCGGCCGCCGATCGAGCAATCGTCGTAGTGCGCGCTCGAGCTCGTCTACGGTTGGTGGTGCCAGCGGGGCAGCTACTGCTTGACCCACGTCGTGCAATCCTCGCGGGAACGACGGTTGCTGGGAGCGCTGCTCCAGCCACTCTACGGCGCGACGGATGATGCGGAATTGTTCTAGAGCACGAACCAGGTCCTCGGTGCTCTCGGCCTCATCGGCGGCAGTCACGTTTTCGCGCGGGAGCAGCATGCGCGACTTGAGCAACAAGAGTCGTCCGCCAATACTGACGAACCGCGCTAGAAGATCGCGATCCGGCTCAGCGAGCGTGGCCAGGTAGCCGAGATACTGGTCGGCTACCTGCGCGAGACTGATTTCCGTAATCGGTAAGCGTCGAGCCTCCACCAACGACAACAACAGATCCAGAGGGCCGCTGAATCGAGGGAGGTCGAGTACTGGGCCGACGGTCGCGGCATTAGCTGGTTCCGTGCCGTCGATCATGACAGTCTCCACGGGCTCCCTCGCCCTTTGGGAGAGGGTGGGGGTGAGGGGCTTGCGATGGCGGATATCGGTCCACCCTCTCCCAAAGGGCGAGGGAGCCTCATCCGGGGCCTTCTCCGCGGCTCAGCTGAGTGACGTCGCGGGCTTGGCCTGACACGCCGCCTTCATCTCACCGAGATACATCCGAATATTGGGTTCGATTTGTTCCCGCTCAGACTTCTCGATGATGTCCGTCACGGCGCTGGCAACAATTGCCCCATCCGCCTGATCGCGCAGCCGAGCAATATGCTCGGGGCGCGAAATGCCGAAACCCACTACAAGGGGGTGATGAATATGCGACCGAACCCGTCCGAGAAAATCGCCCAGGTTGTTGTCCAGTGAGCTTCGCGCGCCCGTCACGCCAAGAAGCGCCACACAGTACACGAATGCGGCATCCACCTGATCAACGGCCTTGAGATGCTCATCCGTGCTCGTGGGCGCGACCATGGGAACGTAGCCGAGATCATGACTGGCACACATCGAGCGTAGCTCGGCACTCTCGCTGAGCGGGAGATCCGGGACGATAAACGCATCAACGCCGCTAGCGGCCGCGTCTCGTCCGAGCCGATCCAAGCCATACGCAAGTAATGGGTTGACGTAACTCATTAACGCGACGGGCGCCTTCGGACGGGCAGAGGCCAGGTCTTCAAGCGTTCGTCTGAGAGTTATTCCGCCGTCCAGCGCCTGGGCCCCGGCACTTTGCATTGTGACGCCATCCGCCAACGGATCGGAGTAGGGCATACCCACCTCGAGTCCGTCAGCGCCACAGTCGACCATGACATCCAGAGGTCCGTCCAACTGATCGCCATCAGGGAATCCAGCGGTGAGATAGGGAAATAAACCTAGTGGTTGGCCGGAGCGGAGGTTGCGCATGGTCTGCGTAAATCGATTCATAGGCTGAATTCCGCGCGCTTCGAGCACGCTCATGACATCCTTGTCGCCGCGTGCCGGAAAGATTAACCAGCACTGTTTGCCCCGCGAGCTCGAGGAGCCTCGCGATGAACCCAGGCGAGCGCGTGCGATGATTCAAGGGCTGGCAGGATGCCCTCCGTTCGGGACAGCAGCTCAAAAGTGTCCAGCGCTTCTGCATCGTCCGCCACGGTGTAGATCGCTCACCCAGAATCCTTGAGATAAGCGTGCTCGGGGCCAACTCCCGGGTAGTCGAGACCAGCGGAGACACTGTGCGTACCGATAACCTGGCCATCGTCGTTCTGCATGACATAGGAACGAGAGCCGTGGAGCACTCCCGGTGAGCCTGCCGTAAGCGGTGCAGCGTGCTCTCCTGTGCTCACGCCGTGATCCACCGGCTTCAACTCCCACGAGCTTCACGGACGCGTCATCCACGAAGGGGAAGAACGCGCCGATGGCGTTGCTGCCACCACCCACGCACGCGACGACCGTATCCGGCAATCGGCCAACCTGTGCAAGCATCTGTTCACGTGCTTCCTCGCCCAATGACCGATTGGAGATCGCGCACGATGGTCGGGTACGGGTGGGGCCCAACGGCCGAGCCCAGAAGGTAGTACGTGGTGCGCACATTGGTCACCCAATCACGCATCGCCTCGTTGATGGCGTCCTTGAGTGTGCGAGTTCCCGACGTGACGGTTTCGACCTTCGCGCCCAGCAAGCGCATTCGGTAGACGTTGAGGGCCTGGCGGCGGACGTCCTCCTCGCCCATGTAGACGATGCACTCCATGCCCAGCATGGCGCACACGGTGGCACTGGCAACGCCATGCTGGCCAGCGCCGGTCTCGGCAATGATGCGCTGCTTGCCCATGCGCTTTGCGAGCAGCCCCTGGCCCGAGTGCGTTGTTGATTTTGTGTGCGCCGGTATGAGCGAGATCCTCGCGTTTGAGGTACACCTGCACATCGTGGCCGATAGCTTCGCTGAAGCGCGCCGCGTGATAGACCGGTGTCGGGCGTCCCACGTACTCGGCTGAGAGTCGGCCAGCTCTTGCTGGAAATCGGTGTCCGCCATGCGTTGGCATACGCAGCGGCGAGCTCGGCCAGGGCCGGCATGAGCACTTCCGGGACGAACTGGCCGCCGAACACGCCGAAGTAGCCCTCGCGCACGCGTTCTCGCTCCTGATCGCTGGCTCTGCCCGGAGGTACGCATGCTCATGGCGTCACTCCGTCCAGCGCACGCACGGTACGCAGAAAATCGCGAATCAATTCAGTGTCCTTTTGTTTGTTGCGCTCCACCCCGGAGCTCACGTCAACGCCCCATGGCTGAGACAGTGAGATTGCGTCTGGCAACGTTGGTAGGATCGAGTCCGCCTGCCAAAATGGCGTCGCCGAGGTACGGTTTCAGCGTGGCCCAGTCGGAGGTTTCCCCGGTCCCGCCATACATCCCCTCCTGATGTGAGTCCACGAGTACTCGAGTGGCGCCGTGCTGGCCTGCATGGAACTGCGAGGCATGGAGTCCGATACGGGAATCAAGCCGAAGCGCTTTGATCGCCGGACGAATGAGGGCGCGGCAATACGCCTCGTCTTCATCGCCGCATACCTGGATCAGATCCAATGCACAACGCTCTGCAAGACCGTTCATCGTGTCCAACGGGATGTTCACGACCACGCCCACCGCCTGCCAGCCCGCCGGTCGGTAAGCGCGGAGATGCTCAATGATGACCGCGGCGGACTCCGGTCGGATGAACCGATGGCTTGGCGGATAGAACACGAAGCCGAGAAAGTCCGCGCCCTCGTCGAGCGCTACCTGCCCGGCCTCATACGAAGAGATTCCGCAGATCTTGACGCGCGTCATGGCTGAGCCGTGGCTGGCAGGAGCGACAAGTCCGCGAGGAGCGCCGCGGGATCATCAGACAGCATCAAGGCCTCACCCACCAGGATTGCACGGGCGCCCGCTCGATGCATGCGCTCAGCCGCGGCACGGGACGAAACGCCGCTCTCAGCCACGAACGTCGCGCTGGTCGGAACCAGCGGAGCGAGACGCTCGGTGGTCGCGATATCAGTGGTGAGCGTATCAAGGTCGCGATTGTTCACTCCAATCAGCGAGGCGCCAACGGCGCATGCGCGCCCCAACTCGCCTTCGTCATGGATCTCGACCAGCGCGGAAAGGTTCAGGTCAAGCGCCAGCGCATGGAGCTCGCGGAAGAGCTCGTGCTCCAGCGCTCTAACAATGAGGAGCACCGCGTCAGCACCCAGCGCACGCGCCTCCCACACCTGGTACGGATCCACGACGAAATCTTTTCGAAGACCGGTAGCCGGCACGCGTCCCGAGCCTGCCGTAGATCGGCGTCGGACCCATCGAAGAACTGTTCGTCTGTGAGCACCGACATGGCCGCGGCTCCGCCTCGCTCGTAGATCTCCGCCTGGATTGCAGGGTCAATCTGAGCTTTCAGCAGGCCACTGGCAGGAGAGCGGCGCTTGAGCTCCGCGATGACACCAAAATCTCTGCCCCGAAGGGAGTTGAGGAACCCACGAACGGGAGATGCATCCGCTGCGCTCCTCTGGACTTCGCTGAGAGGCAGCGACTGCTTTCGCGCCTCGACCTCCTCATGTTTTACGGCGAGTATTCGATCAAGAATCATGAGCCACTGCCCGTGCCGTACTGCTGTTTCAGCCGAGCAGACACAAGACGGATGTCCTCGAGCTTGGATCGCGCCGCGCCACTATCCAGCGCTTCAGCAGCCTTCGAGACGCCATCAGCTATCGAGCCTGCTATTCCCGCCACGTACGCGCCCGCGCCAGCATTGAGCAGCACCACGTCACGCGGTGCACCACGCTCACCCCCGAGGACAGACCGCGCGATACCCAAATTGTCTTCCACGGTTCCGCCTCGTATGGCGCTCTGATCGGCGATAGGGATGTCATAGTTCCTCGAGGCGAGATCGTGAACGGTTGGACCTTACCGTTCTCAACGTCGTAGGCCTGCGTGGGACCGCTGATCGTAATCTCGTCCAATCCGTCCGAACCGTGGATCACGACCGACTTTTTCGTGCCTAGTAGCGCCGCGACTTCTGCAATGGTCTGTGTGAGCTCAGCCACCGCGACTCCCGTAAGCTGACGTCCAGCTCGTGCTGGGTTGGAGATGGGGCCCAGGAGATTGAAGACTGTGCGCACACCGACCTCGCGGCGGGGAGCCATAACGTGGCGCATGGCCGGATGATAGAGTGGCGCGAACATGAAGCCAAAGCCACATTCCTTGACGGACTGCGCCACGCCTTCGGGTGGCAAATCGATTGCGATGCCCAGGGCTTCCAGAATATCCGCGGCGCCACAAGAGCTGGTAATTCCGCGGTTGCCGTGCTTGGCCACCTTGCCGCCGAGTGACGAAACCACGATGGCGGAGATGGTGGAGATATTGAATGTCCGAGAACCGTCGCCCCCAGTTCCTACCAGGTCAATGACGTCATCACCCGCGTCCACTCGCGTGGCGTACTCGCGCATGATCTGAGCGAACCCGGCGACTTCTTCGGCCGTCTCCCCTTTCATTCTGAGTGCAACCATTAGCGCCGCGACCTGTGCCGGCGTGGCCAGTCCTTCAGCGATATCTCGCATGGCGCCAGCAGCTTCCTCTTGCGAGAGGGAGTGGCCGTCTACCAGGTGGACGACGGCGTCTTTCACGTTCATGCCGGTACCCCCTCCCGCGATCGCTCAACCGCGGCGATGTTCAGAAAGTTTTCCAGGAGCTGCTTGCCCGAATGGGTGAGCACCGATTCAGGATGAAACTGCACCCCGTGGATCGGAGCCGTTCGATGTTTGACACCCATGATCAGGCCATCGTCGGTTTGAGCGGTCACTTCCAATGCCGCCGGAAGCGTGCTCGCATCGGCGATGAGCGAATGGTAGCGCACCGCTTCGAACGGGTTGTCAAGTCCGGCGAAGATGCCCGTGTCGTTGTGGCGAATCATCGACGTCTTGCCATGCCGAAGCTCAGATGCACGGATCACGTCGCCACCGAATGCAGCCGTAATGCACTGATGGCCCAGACATACCCCGAGAAGCGGGATTCGCTCGCCGAGGCGCTGGATTGTCGCGATGGAAATGCCACCGTCTTCCGGACGTCCAGGTCCGGGAGAGATGACGATGGCTTCTGGTGCCATTTGCTCCACGTCATCTACGGTCAGCGCATCATTGCGGCGCACCTCAACCTTTGCGCCGAGCTCGCACAGATATTGGTAGAGGTTGTAGGTAAACGAATCGTAATTATCGATGAGCAAGATCATGATCGCGCACTTCCTTCACCGCTTACTGAAGCCCGCTCGCGCACGGCCACAGTCTCAGCGACACGCTCGCCGATTCGTTCCGGTGCACAGCCGCCACAGCGGTGAGCGCTGCGCGAGCCTTATGAAGCGTCTCCTCGTACTCCGCCGTCGGGTCGGAATCCGCGACGACGCCTCCACCGGCCTGGACGTGAGCTTGACCATCTTTGATCACCATCGTTCTGATAGTGATGGCTACTTCCAGATCGCCGTTGAAGCCGAAGAACCCGGTTGCGCCGGCATAGGGGCCACGTTCATCGTTCTCGAGCTCCGCAATGATCTCCATGGCCCGAATCTTGGGTGCGCCGGAGACTGTACCCGCCGGGAAAGCAGGATCGCAGGGCGTCAACTGGCCGCATGGCGTCAGTGAGTCGGCCCTCCACATTCGAGACAAGGTGCATGACGTGTGAATAGCGCTCGATCTCCATAAGCCGGCTGACCCGGACGGAGCCAGGCTTGCTTACACGGCCCAGATCGTTGCGACCCAGGTCGACGAGCATGACGTGTTCGGCGCGCTCTTTTTCGTTCTCCGAAAGCTCCACGGCCAGCTCGTCATCCTCTTCGGTGGTCGCTCCGCGTGGACGCGTGCCCGCGATCGGGTGCGTGACGATCCGTCCCTCTTCCACCAGGACCAGCAGCTCAGGTGAGGCGCCCACAACCTGCATGTCGCCGAAGTCGATGAAGTACATATACGGCGATGGATTGAGCACCCGAAGCGCGCGGTATACGGCAAACGGGTCTGCCTCGCATTTCACAGTCAGGCGCTGCGATGGCACAACCTGAATGATGTCGCCCGCCGCGATGTAATCCTTCGCCCGAAGTACTCGATCTTCATACTCCTGCTGAGTAACATTGGACTGAACATCGAGATCGGCTGGAGTGGCATTGCTGCGCAGTTCGAGTGGCATTGACGGCGTTGGCGCTTGAAGCCGATTGACTACCGAATTTAGGCGAGATGCCGCCGCTTGATATGCGTCATCCAGTTTGCCTTTCAGCTCCATCAAAGTCAGTACTTTGATGGTCCGCCGCAGGTGGTCAAAGACAACCAGCGTATCGACCAGGAGCAATTGTCCCAGGGGCAGATTAAGTGGATTCCTGGGCGCCTTCGGGAGTCGCTCGAAGTACGTCGCACACTCGTAAGAGAGATACCCAACGCCACCACCCAGGAAGCGGGGAAGGCCCTTAACCGGCGGGATGCTGGGTACGCGTACCAGTGAATCGATGAGATCCAACGGGTCGGAGAAGGCCAGTTCCTCCGTTTTGCCATCGCGCTGGAGCGTGGCCGTGCCACGGCCGATACGCAGATGGCCGCGCGGCTCGCTGGCGAGGAACGAGTAGCGGGCGAGATGCTCGCCGCCTTCGATGCTCTCCAGCAGGAATGCCGGTCCGCGTCGTCGAAGCTTGAGATAGGCCGAAACGGGCGTCTCGAGGTCAGCGAGGATCTCGCAGCTCAGCATGACGGCCGGATAGTCCTCTGCTGCAAGCGCGCGAGTCTCCTCGAGCGTCGGTGTGAGGTTCATTAACGCCCCCCAAGCTGCGCCATGCGCTGCGCTTCGAGGTAGCTCAGCCCCATGGCTTCGCGCACCAGGTGATTCGTCTCCTGCGCTTGACGTCGGGCGACTTTACTGCCCTCGATGATGATCTCCTCCAGCATTGCCGGATTCGATTCGAGTTTCAACCTGCGCTCACGAATCGGATCAAGGAATCCATTGAGCGCGGCGGTCAACTTCTTCTTGACCTCGACATCGCCAACTTTGCCGGCTCGATAGCGCTCTTTCAGGTCATCCACCTCGGCAGTGTCGTCGTTGAACGCGTCGTGATATGTGAACACGGGGTTGCCCTCGACATGGCCAGGATCCGTGGCGCGAAGTCGTGTCGGATCGGTGTACATACCGCGGACCTTCTGCTCAACAACCTCGGGCGGGTCACTGAGCATGATTGCGTTGCCCACACTCTTACTCATCTTGGCCTGGCCGTCCGTGCCCACGAGCGTCGGAACATCACCGATGAGCGTGTCGGGAAGCGGGAACACTTCTTTGTAAAGTGTGTTGAAGCGATTCGCGATCTCGCGCGTGACTTCCAGGTGCGATGCCTGATCCTTGCCCACTGGGACGATGCTGGCGCGGACCATCAGAATGTCCGCTGCTTGAAGCACCGGGTAGCTCAACAGCCCCAGTGATGCCGTCTCAATTTTGAGATCGCGCATGACATCCTTGAGCGTCGGCACGCGCTGAAGTCGGGGCACAGAGCACAACATGGTGAAGAACAGGAACAGCTCGCTGACATCGGGCACCAGCGATTGAAGGTAGATGGTGCTTCGTTCAGGATCAATTCCGACGCTGAGGTAATCGAGCACGAGCTCGCGGACGTTCTCTCCAACTGCTGAGAGGTCCTCGTACGCGGTGGTCAACGCGTGATAGTCGGCGATCAGGAAATAGCATTCGTAGTCGTCCTGCAGACGAACGCGGTTGGCCAGTGAGCCGACGTAGTGGCCAAGATGGAGCTTTCCGGTGGGATGATCCCCGGTGAGCAAGCGTGGCTTAGGCAATGTGCACCTCCAAGACATACAAAACGCCCCTCCGTCCGACAGGGACGAGGGGCGCTCTCGTGGTGCCACCCTGTTTTGATCCGCCGTGAGCGGATCCTCATTTCGAGTACGGACGCGCCGTAGCACATCGATACTCTAGACCGTGATAACGGTGGTCGCTCCGTCAACGCCTACACAGCTCGTCAGAGACGAACGTTCGGGTCGCAACTCCCAGGTCCATTCGGGGCGTTCACAGCGCCGACTCACACCAGCCGTCGGCTCTCTGAGCTGCTACCCGCCCGTACTCTTCCTGTTCGCAGTCTTTGAATATTGTCGGGTCATTATAGGCAGTCAATGTTCGCAGTCGTCAAGGAATTCTCTCTCGTTTTCCGATACCGGCGTCAGAATGGTTCAGAAGGGCGCTTTGGAGTGCGTCGCGCCGCTAATGGAGTTTCGCCTCGCGCAACTTCTCATACCGCGCGCCCGAAGGACCGAGATGGCTCTGGAACAAGATTAACCGGTCGATCTTTGCCGGCTCCGGCCGCGACTGAAGATTAAGCGCCGCGATCGCTTCCTTAAATGCGATCGGTGCCGGGCTTCCGGGCTCTTCCAAGCGTCACATGCGCACGAAATGGCGCGGTGTCGAGTTTGAGGTTAGAGAGCTCATCGATCAAGCGCCGTTGAGCGGTCGCAAGCACTCCGCCATCATCGCAGGTCAGCCAGACCAACCGTGGTCTGCCGAGCTGTCCGGGCGCGCCCAGATCGCCGGGCAGAGAGGTGGAATGAGTGCGTCAGGTCGGCAACGGTCGTGATAGCTCGTTCAACGCGCGGGATGATGGAGGCCGGTTGAGAACCCAGAAACAAGACGGTTAGATGCCAGGTGTCTTGACCCATCCAGCGGAAGTAACCGGGCAGCGCATGGTCTAAACCGAGCTGGGCCGTCTGGAGCCACGCATACCAGGACTCAGGTACCGGCGCGGCAATGAAAAGGCGCTTCCGCTCGCTCGTGTTCACACCTCAGTTGTACGCCGAAGATGAGCGAACGAGCGAGCGGAAACGACCTAGGGGTCAGCCGGTGAAGTCGAGGCGCTGGCCGAGAATCGCGTCCGCGGAGTGAATGAGCTACAGCGCCGCGGCGCCGCCGCTGCCTGGACGGAATGGCATAGGACAACGCAGCCTGTGCCAGGCTGGTAGCAAGGCTGAGCGCTGCGGCATCCAATCCATCGGAGCCGCTGAGAATATCAGCATCGAGAAGGTCGTTGAAGATGGCTACGTTCATGCCAGGTCTGAGATGGCGAGATCCGTAGCCCCGCCGCGCTGCACCGTTTCGATTGCGCTAATCTGATCCATAGTCATCGAGTAGAACGGAGGATACCGCCCGACTGCCATCGTGTCCGCGACTCACGGACTCGATGAGCGGAGACGAGGTTGATTGCCTGCCTCTGGCGACCATCGATACGCCAGGCTTGGATGCCCCGTTCTGGGATGTCTTGCGCTCTCGCCTACAATCCAACCGTGTCGCTCGTAGAAGGCTCGGGCCTTGGTGTTCGATTCCAGTGTGGTCAATCGAAGGCCTCTAGGGCAGCGTTGCATGGCTTCCTCCAAGAGGAGTGAACCGACGCCACGTTGCTGATACTCGGGCGAGACGTAAAGAAGGTGGAGGTACCCCTCCGCCTCGCGTAGCGCCATGAACCCAGCGGGATATCCGTTGAACTCGGCAATCAGCACAGTTTCGTTCGGCAGAATCTCTGTATGAAAGCGCTGTTCCCACAGCTCGATCGGCTGCGGGTGCTCCAGATCCGTGATGTCGCGTGCCAGGTATCGAACCAGAACTTGACAAGCTGAGGGACATCATCTTCCGATGCCGCCCGAAACACGATCTCGGAGTCAGTCACGCGCCTCAACACCGGGCCAATTCTCTGGACTTTGCGTCACCATCCGATGCATGTTCTCAAACATGCTCAACTGAGCCTCCGTCGCATCTGATGTCGTGAGTCACTCACCTCCGAGCCGGCCATCCGGACGGATACGGATGTAGTTTACTCGAAGCCCAAACCATGATTTGCGTGCGCCCCACTAGTGTTCAGCAATCGCTACGCACGTGATAAGTTACTTGGAGAGAAATAGGTGCCCCAAGGTGTCGATTGGAGAAGCGCGACGAATAGTGACGCAAAGCCATCAATTCTGCCCAGAAATGGGTTCAGTTCTTGCCTACGGCACCCTGGGGGTTACCCCTCAGGTCCCAGTGGCACGTTTCTGGTACATATGGAATGGAGGACAAAAGACCGGTGGTAAAGACGAATAGCGCTCGAATTAGGAAATGGGCCTGGTCGACGTTGGCGGGTTTGGGCATCGGCCTGGTAGCGCTGCTACTGCAGGAGCCCCTGGTTGGATTTGCCAAGGAATTTGCAATCTCTGGAACGGTGGACTGTGGTCGCCGTGCTGAGCAATTGTGCTCGTTCGATGATTCTCAACCAATGATGGTGGTTCACACCAGGGATATCAGTGGAGTGATGGAGCGCGTCGTGGTTGACATCTCCTGGATCATGCCTCATATCCGGGAGCAGGACATAGATCAGGACGACCCCATCTGCATGGATGTGGAGAACAAGCCCGACGGCACATTGCGGGCGATCGCTTACACACATCTGTGCGGCGAGAAGGGGACGGATAATCCTGGCATGTCGACCGAAGATGATGACGTCGAAGAGCAGGGCGATGATGACGATGATGATGACGATGATGATGATGACGACTGATGATGATGACGACGATCGATGACGACGACGATTAGGAAGGCGGCTTCAGCCAGAGATTAACATCGGAACCGAGTAGAACCATAGGGGCTGGTCAACTACAGTTGACCAGCCCCTATGGTTTCTATCTGGGTCTCAACGGAGCCACCAAAGGTTCTTGATCATTCGAGGTAACGTCGCATCCGTGACCCACTAAATTGGAAAAGGCCGTGGTGTAGCAAGTCGCTGCCCGGTCAGATCGCCAGGTGCGCTAGTCCATTGTGACTAGTCCGTCAATTTTGGTACCCCGGACACTTGGATGCGTGACGTGCCAGGGCCGGCGTACCGCGGAGATCCGGAGCGGTCCATTATTCGCCAGGCGCGCGATAGCCGATCGTTTGGGCGCGCTCCAGGGCCGCCAGTGTCTCCTCGACGGCCAATAGAGCGGTCGTCTCGCACTTGGAGAGGGCTCCACCGGCACTCAGCGCCATTGCTACGGCCGCCATAGACACGTTGTCCGGAGCTTCCCAGAGGGTGATGCCGTCGTACTCTCCGAACGCGTACCAGAAGCCGTGGAGTTTGCCGCCAACCGACTCGATGTAGGACCGGGCCGCGTCGCGTCGGTCCTCGGGATGCTTGGCCAATCGCGCCCAGGTCTCGGGCGTGTAGCTGAAGCGCGTCAAGTACATCGGCATAGTCCAGCTCCTTGGTCTTTTAGGCACTCATTATTGTCCCAACGTCCGAGGGTGACAAGCCTCGTAGAGGATGGGGCGCCCTTGAATTCCCAAGTTGTGTGAACGGTGAAAACGCTCAGCGGGCCGAGTCAGGGTCCGAAGTCCAGCATCTAGTGAGTCGTGCTTCGATGCCTCGCAAATCGAGACTTCGGAGTCAGTCATGTGGCTCCACGACCCAGAACTCATTTCCCTCGGGATCTTGCATAACGGTCCAGTCCATGTTCTGATACGAGCTCATCTCGCCCTGGGTAGCGCCTAGTACAACTCTAGTCGCTGCACCTCACGCTCGCGACTGTCCGCCTCGAGATCGACGTGCGTGCGGATCTTGACCGTTTTGGATTCAGGCACCTGGAGCAGCAAGATGTGTGGGAGGCCTCGCTAGGGCGGGACCGGGTCGGCCACCCACTCATTGGAGACGCAATGGAGAGCCGTCGCGGCCTGCCACAAGGCAGCCAGGCGTGACGGGTCCTTG
This sequence comes from uncultured Chloroflexia bacterium, assembly GCA_963765765.1. GTDB lineage: Bacteria > Chloroflexota > UBA6077 > UBA6077 > JACCZL01 > CAVXYC01. Next base: position 73,367 of record CAVXYC010000017.1, read on the forward strand.
CCGTCCATTGTGATGTCTAAATCAACTTGGTACCCAGCGCCGGTGAATTCGCTGGGAGGCAGGAGTAGGGGGCTTTAGCCCGGGGATCCCAGCGTTGGACTAGAAGTCTGGCGCGACGGCGGTCTTGTTTGACCCGCCTTCAGGCTCGGCCACGCAAAACTCATTTCCCTCAGGGTCGTGCATCACGGTCCAAACGAGGTTCTGCATATGGTGAGTTTCCCCTCGCGTCGCACCGAGCTTTACGAGCCGCTCGACTTCCAGCTCACGATCGTCGGCTTCGAGATCGATATGCGTGCGGTTCTTGACGGTCTTTGGCTCCCGCACTCTGACGCAGAAGCAGGCGCGGTGAGTGTGGTTCGTTGGCGCCGAGGTGCGCGATCCACTCATTACTAAACTCGATGGAGTAGCCAGTAGCCGCCTGCCAGAAGGTCGCCAGCTTCCCTGGATCGTTGCAGTCGATAGTAATGTTCTTGATTCGAGCCATGATGACCTCGTGGCAACGTGACGTTTCGTAGTCGGGCCATGTTGTTGTCCAGGCACTTGAAGGCGGGTTGATGTGTGGAGGATGAGGGTTTGTCATCCTCCACATGGACAGATGTGCGGTATCTAACCGCCGTAGAAGACGTTGTCGCCGAGGTCCCTGAGCCACAGGGTGGCGTCATCAGCGCGGCCGTCTGGCTGCTTGCTGACACCGGCGTCGACGACCTCGCCTACGAAGATCGAGTGGTCGCCGATCTCCACAGTCTGGACGACTTTGCACTCGACATACGCTGGCGTGCTGTCCAGGATCGGCGCCCCCGTGGATCCGGAATGGAAGGATTCACCCGAGATGGAATTGCCATCCCGCTCCGCTGGCTTGAAAAAGGTGAACGCTAGACCGTTCTGCCCCTTGCCAAGCACGTTGAGCGCAAAGCTTCCCGCGTCTTTCACGTGCCCGTGCGATCTGGAATCCTTCTTGACTCCCACCGCTACGAGAGGCGGGTCAAATGATGCCTGCGTTACCCAGTTCACGGTCGCGGCGCTCACCGATCCGTCCTTGCCCTCGGCGGTAAGCACGTACAGGCCGTATGGAATCATGCGCAGGGCAGTCTTCTTGTCGTTGGCATCCACGGGTCATTCCTCCTTGTGTCATCGCAATAGCCGCGTCATGGCGCTTGGAGCGCGAATTGATCGCGGCGCTCTCGCCATTGTTCCGCACACGATGCGTATCTGTCCATGGTGGGATAAGCGACCCGGGCCTACGGTCAGGCGGGGCTGTTTACGAGAAATGCGAACCGCGGCTGCTACGTGGATCGAGCGTGTCCCGCAGTGCATCTGCCAGGAGGTAGATACACAGGACGGCGGTAAAGATGCACGCGCCGGGGAAGATCACCAGCCAGGAACTGGTGTACAGGTAGCGAAGCGAGTTGGTGAGCATGTTTCCCCGGCTCGCGTCGGGCGGCTGGATGCCAAGCTCAATGAAGCTGATCCCGGACTCGGCCATGATTCCGGCGGCAAATCTGGAACCCGGCTAGTGGATCCGGCGCCTTGAGTGAAACGTGTTTCAGGGGAAGGCCCGATTAAGCAGCGGTCTTCTTTTCCGTCGCGCTGGTGCGCCGCGGCCTCAAATCGGCGATCTAGACCGCCTCAATTTGTTGCCACCGTGACTAGTGTCTGCGTAGCCAACGTACCGTTGATATGGACCAGGCGCAGTTATACTGGCCTGAATCGGACGGGGGAGCATGAGTGTGGACAGTCCAGCCGACGGCGGGGCGCGCGATACGTCGCCAGTTGAGGTGTTCAGCATCGGAAAGGAGCTCCTCATCGGTCAGATCCAGGACTCCAATAGCTTCTGGCTGGCCAAGTCGATCACGCAGTCTCGGTGGGGCGATGCAGCGGATCAGTATTCTCGACGACGACCAGCCGTCCCTCGTCTGCGCCTTTCGAGATGCCGTAGCTCGCGGAGCCAAAACAGTAATCACCACGGGAGGACTGGGACCCACCCCTGATGATCTCACGGTCGCCGCGCTAGCCGAGCTAACCGGCGTCCAAACGCACGTAGATGATGCTGTGGTGGCGGACCATCTTCGTCGGCGCGGAATTACGCTGGAAGAGCACACCGATAATCTCAAGCGCATGGCCACCATTCCGGACGGCTCCACGGCGTATCCCAGCCCCGCGGGTTGGGCGCCGTTGATTCGCATCGACGTAGACGGCTGCGCGATCTTCTCCATGCCCGGCCCACCACGAGAAATGGAGGCGGTGTTCGTGCGTTACCTGGAGGAATACTTCAGCTCTGGCGCTGGCGCACACCGCGCCGTCACGCATCGAATCTACGTGGACATGTATGAGTCCGAGGTAGCGCCCCTTCTCCAACAGGTGATGACTGCCGTCCCGGGCACCTACTGCAAGGGATACATCGCCCTTGGAAATCAGCGTTTTCTACCCATCGATGTCGTGACGCGTGGTGAGGACGAGACGAGCGCCAACGCTGCATTGGAAGATGCGCTGACTCTGCTGGAGCGCCTCATCAGAGCGGTTGGCCGAGACTTCCAGCGCTAGCGGCCCGCAGAGTCGCGTGTCTAGGGCGTGGTTTGCGGGGCTCTGTCGCCGGTTGATAGATCTCGTCGCGCCTGACCTGTTCGCACAAGAGGAGCCTCACAAGATGCCGCTCGGCGGGCCAAGGCCTTGAGGCAATTCGCACACTTGACAGCATTCCGGCCGGGTCTAATGTCGAGTGGTCCGTATCATAGGTGCGGAATGCGGCACATAGGGAGTTCCACAATGGCGCAGGTTCACGAGCCGGAGGTTGGTGCACAGCCAACGCCTAGTCCATTCCAGACGTTTGATGTTCGACCGCAGCTTCTGGAGTACGGCAAGGTTGTCACGTCAGCGGCAAAGACGGACCTCATCTCCTGCAGCGTTCAGGTGATCGCCCATGGCGGTGAGACCAATCTCCATGCGCATAACGGCAGTGATGCCATCTGGCTCGTGCTCGATGGGAAGGCCAAGTTCTACACGACTGACAATGAAGTGGTCGGGATCATCGAAAAGAACCAGGGTCTTGTCATCCCCCGCGGGACACCGTACTGGTTCGAGAGTGAAGGCGATGACAATCTCGTGATTCTTCGTTTCGGCGCCACGGCTCAGAATGAGCCCGACACCCGGACGAACTACACGCATCGCAATTTCTCAGTGGACGGGCAGCAGTCGGCAGAGCGTCCCACGAAGATACTCGAAGGCGTCTTTTTCGGCGACAAATAGCCTCAAGCACTAGCAACAATTTCATAACGACGCGCGCGGGCGCATCCTTTCCCACAGGCAGAGCGCAATCCGCTGAGGTGAGTGCGTGAGCTAGAGGGTTTAGGAATGTGCCCGCTCCACGCGTCCGGGGAGCGGCACATGGCAACACCTTTCCTCAGGTCCAGCGTGCGAGCATCGCTTTTCCCAATTGGCGCGGCACTGCTTGTGGCGTGCGCGCCCGCGGCTGCGCCGTCTTCACCGGCTGCCTCGGCGCCGACATCTGCGCCCGCTAAGCCGGATGTACCCAAAGCTGAGGCGCCGAAGCCTGCGGTACCGGCCGCTCAGCCGGCTTCCACGAGCAAGCCGGACAGTATGGCGGCGCTAACCGCGCTATATGAGAACGCTCGCGCCTCTGGGCAAACGAAGGTCAGTCACTACGGGGCAGGACTGAACGAGTTCGAACCAGTCGTCGAGGCCTTCCGTCAGCGGTTTCCGGGCATCGATGTGGAAACGTCCCTCCAACGCGCACCCGAGTCAATTCAGCGTTTGAGTGCTGAAGCGAGCGCGGGCAAGCAGATCGCCAACGTTCTGAGCCATGGGGAAACGGCGATGTTGACGCTGGATCAGCAGGGCGCGTTTACCGATTGGGATGGCCCGCCCACGGCGGCGCAGCTGCCCAGGATCCCAGCCACCGGCGGTCGTACTCGATGGTCGATGAACGAAGCCGTCCACGGTTTCATGGTCAACACGAGCATGGTGCCGGCGGACAAGATTCCGACGACACCACAGAGCTTCCTGGATCCATTCTTTAAGGGTAAGGGGAAGCTTTTGCTTGAGGACCCCCGCTCTACAGGCGCCGCGCTGGATTTCTTCACGCAGGCGTCGGACAAATTCGGCCGTGAATACCTTGACAAGATCAAGGCCCAGGAAGTCACGTTCACGCGTGATCGTACGCTTGCGCCTATCCAGGTGGCTCGTGGGGAGTTCGCAGTCTACTTCCCGGTGAGTTTGGCCGCTGAGCACTTCGCCCTCCAGTCGACGGGTGGAGTCAAAGTCGACATTTTGAAGGAGATGCCGACGACGACCACCACGTCGATTGCCGTTATCAAGGGCGCGCCAGCTCAGGATGCGGCCAAGCTGTACGTGGGCTGGCTACTCTCAGAAGAAGGGCAGAAGACGCTCGTGGAGAAGAAGGAGCAGTATGCGTCATTGCCGGGCATCTCGCCACCGGCCGGCTGGCCGACCTTTACGGATCTGCAGCTAGCGCGTCGTACTGAGGATCAAACAGCACGGAATGCCGAATATACGGAACTGTTCGATCAGGTCTTCTTCAAGTAGTGTTGTCGCAGATAATGAAGCGCGGTCGTCACGCGAGCACGCTTCATTGCCCGGTCGATTACGTCAATAAGTCAACCGCGTAAAACGCCTCCATTTTGAATTTGGCTGTCCCATTATTCGATGTCGAACATCCGGACAGCCTTATATTGTCTGCATCAGTCGACATTGCCTCTCCCAGCTGGGCGGTAAATCAAATCCGCCGAGGCCGAGGCAGGTCGCGAGTATCATCGCCTGGTGACCGGGGCTGGCTCGCGGGCATGGCGATGGCGGTCGCGGTTTCGGTGTGCTGGGCAGCATCTTCGTCGGCATCATCGGCGGCTTCCTTGCGAGCACGTTCCTTGGTCTAGATGTGTCCGGGTTCGAACCTCCCGAGCATCCTGGTGGCGTTCGTGGGGTACATCGTGTCCCTGTTTATCCTCAGGGAAGTCCCCGGACCCCAACCATTTGAAGGATAGCGTTCACTGGCGTTCAGGACCTTTCACGAAAGCAGCGGCCCGATTTGGCCCCTTCCTTGCATCCTAGTGGCGTTCGTGGCGAGCATCGTGTTCCTGCTCATCCTGAGGGCAGTCCCGGATCCCAGCCATTTGAACGATAGAGTTCACTGGCGTTCAGGACCCTTCACGAAAGTAGCGGCCCCATTGGGCCCCTTCCTTCGTTTGTCCGCTATCGCACCCAAGTCACGCGCCCGAGGAACGAGACACGTGCTGCATCTCGATATCGATGGCGAAACAACGAGTGATTGGAGAAAAAACATTCCCAAAACTCTGAGGGAAATGAAGACCAAGCCGGGGATTCAACGGCTCGCGCAGTAGTCGCGGATGATTGAGCAGACGGGGCTTAACATTGGGGCGCTTGCCCGCCGAAGCGGTGTGCCTACGGCGACCTTGCGTGCCTGGGAGCGGCGTTACGGACTTCCCGCACCCCGTCGCACGATGAGCGGCCGACGAGTGTATTCGAACCTCGACCTGACCGCTGTCCTGCGCATGCGTCAACTGGTGGCCGAGGGTGTAGCTCCCGCGCGAGCCGCAATTCTGCTGACAGCGTCGGCGCAACAGTCAGCCGTTCCTGCGTCGTCAGAGCGTTTGGCCCTGGGCTTCGCGGAACGGTTCGTCGACGCGTGCATTCGGTACGATGACGTCTCAGCCAACAGTATCCTCGACGAAACATTGGCCGTATATCCCGTCGAGGACGCCTGTTTAAAGGTCTTCATCCCGGCCCTGTGGCGAATCGGCGATCTCTGGCAAAACGGCGGGCTTCCGGTCGCAACTGAGCACCTCGGCAGCAACCTCATTCGCGACCGAGTGGCGATGCTGATGCGGGTGACCAGCACATGGCCTGAGGCAGGCCTTATCGTCTTGACCTGCGCACCGGCGAGCAGCACGACATCGGCCTGCTGATGCTGGCAGTTCTCTTGAAGCGGCGAGGGTGGCGAGTACTCATCCTGGGAGCCAATACACCGCTTGACGAAATCGATCGTGTTGTAGCCGTCCTCGAGCCTCACGCCATCATCATCTCTGTCACCCAAGAGGCCGTGGCCCGACGAACGTATGAACGTTGCCAGGTTCTCGTTGCTCAGCTTGAGCGCCATCGGACTATTCTGGCGTTGGGAGGTCGCGGTGTCGCATCACTCCCGCGTGAGCAGACGTCAGACAAGATCATCATTCTCCCCCAGGAACTGCTCGAGACAGTTGCGGTTCTTGAGAAATCATCTTGAGCCGCGTCCGTAACTCTCGCGAGCCGGTCTAATATGTCCAGATTTCGTCCCTGTTGACATTGAATTCTTAGACGATCGGAGCGGCACCGTGATGCTGTCGCGGCTCCACGACACTTACGTCCGCCACCATGGCTCAGGATCAACCGATTGAAATTTGATTTTGAGCGGGGCCGTACATACAAATTAAGCCAACGTGGAGCTCGCCGACCTGATGTCCAGCAATTGGGTGATCAGGTAATCGACTCCGTGCTGCTGCCACCGGCTCACGCGAGTGAATCCCAGCGGGGTCGCTGACTAGCGACTCGGCATCACAGCTCCATTCGTTGGTGCGTCTGTACGTGCATCGACGAACATTCCACAAGTTTGGGCTCAACGTGCCCAGCAGGAGCCGAAAACGGCCATCGGGAAACCCGTAGCGATGATCATCCAAGTCGAGATTTGTCGACGTTTTGTTCAACTCGCAGGATCTGTGCGCGCTACCACATGGCTATCGTGAAGGAGGACCCATGTCCCGTGGGCCTGTCGTTAGGAGTTGCTCGATGTGCATTGAACCCGATCTCCACCCGAATTCCGGCCGCGATGGCCCAGGCGCCCTTACTCCGCTCCAGAAGGATATTGCCGCACTTGTGTCCGAGGGACTCTCAAATCACGAGATTGCCGCGCGACTCGCGGTGACGCCCGAAGCCGTCTCCGACGAGATAGCGCGCGTGTTCGGGGCGTTGGGACTGTTCACCCGCGTACAGCTTGCGGTGTGGACGATGGAGCACGTATTGCACCGTTGACCATCATCACGGCGGTGGTGGAGCCACCGCGCACTCCGCCATCATCCAGGGTCTGCTGCATCCTCGCCATGGACCGCGGCCGCCTGACCTCACGCGTCGCGAATCAGCGACCGGCGCCGCGCCTGCGCCGCTGGCGCTCGGCCGCCCGCGCGGCATCCGCCTACACCCTCGACGCTCGCAATGTCGATTTGGTAGTTCCACCAGCTTCGTGCTCAAGCGGACCTGCCTCAACCTCGGTTTCACGATCTCCGGCAGAGCGCCGCGACGCTGCTGCGGTCGCAGGGCGAAGGTTTAACCACCATTCAGGCGATACTCGGGCATAGCAGTTATCAGATAACGGCGGACTTCTATACGCACGTGTTGCCATCCGTCCAGCAACGGGCGGTGGATCGGCTACATCAGCTCCTCGCGGAGTGACTGGTGGTCGGTTTGGTGGTCACATCGTCAATTGTCGTTGTTCAACGGTTATTGCTGGCCGCCATATGAGCTTAAAGAAGGTGGGCCAGGTAGGGTTCGAACCTACGACCGTCGAGTTATGAGCTCGCTGCTCTAACCACTGAGCTACTGGCCCGCTTGGCGCGGCCGAATCAGGCGGAGGCTTCCACCAGGACGCGCACTTTGGATGCGGCGGCATTGCCGAGAGAAACTTTTCGCCACCGCGCGTAAGTGTAATCAGACCATTGTACGGGGCCGATTCTGCAACCGAAAGACGGGCGCCCGGCACCACACCGAAGCGCTGGAGGTATTCCATGAGCTCCGGGCTCTCTTCTGCCTCTTCCGTGATGCGCTGCACAAGCACGTCATCACCCGTTTGGCGAGTATCCAGCCCGACCTCGCGAACGTTCACTGGATTGCCTGGCATGGGGTTGCCATGCGGGCAGGTAGACGGGTTTCCCAGCACTTCCAGAAGACGTGTCTCGAGATGGTCCGTGATTGCATGCTCTAGCTTGTGGGCGTATTCGTTTGCCTCGTGCCAGGGCATCCCAATCAACTTGGTGAGCAGCCACTCGGCCAATGCGTGCCGGCGTACCACTCGGTCCGCTTCAACGCTGCCTTTGGGCGTAAAGGAGATCGTTTTCGATCGATCCATCTTGATCAGATCGTCACGAATCATGCGCTGAAGGGTGGCCGCCACGGTTGCAGGGGTCACGCCAAGGCGCTCCGCAAGTCGTGCGGAGATCACCCGCTCGCCATCCCGGGTCATGTAATGGATGGTCTGAAGATAATCTTGAACTACTGCGCTTGTGTCTTCCATGACCCCGCCAATCACCTCTGCACTCTTCGGAAGTATATGGTCCCCCTGTTCACGGAGCAACGCTTTATGGCTTGTGCAGCGAGCACGAGAGGCTGGGCAGGATAAGAGAAACAAAGCGATGAATGGGAATCTCTCGCCAACCGCCACGTCAGCCGAGTCCGTGCAGCGCCCGGTACGTCGGTAGCGATTCAGGAAGCTCGGCGGGCAGGCGCTCCCCTTTGTAGTGTTTACGGAATTCGCTCGCCAGGCCGGCCGCCAGCTCTGACATGGGAAGGTAGTACCAGCAGGCAAGGACGCGTTCCGCGAAGAGCCACTCCCGGTCAATCCGAACGTAGCGGTCAGAATAGCGAAACGCTGCGATGAAAGCCTGCCCGTCAAGAACCATCTCAGCATGGGCTCTGACCTGACCGTGGCCAGTGTCCAGGGAATCAAACTCGATCTGGTGCGTATGCGGGTAGTGGAATGTGACGCCATAAGTCTTGAAGCGCTCGGCGTAGTAGCTGCGAATCGCAGCCCGACCGTCAAGTCGAAACATGCCATCGGCGTGGCGCATCAAGCCGTCCTCGGCGTAGACGCCGGTAAAGGATTCCAGGTCACGATCGTCAATGGCACTGCAGTAGCGCCTGACCAGATCCTGAATTGCGATGCGATCCTCCATTCGCTGCAGACGTGCCAGAAGATCCGTTTCAGCGTGGCTCATGAGCGATTGGGCTGCCTGATGAAGAGTCGCTCCTCGAGCTGCACGGACTCATGGACGCTAATGCCGCGGTCCTTCCAGGCGTAGAACTCGGCATTGATGGCCTGTCGCTCCGGAGTGCGCATCTCCGCTATTGCGATCGCCATATCGTCAGTGGAGGTCTCATACTCGGTGATGTAGACACGCTCACCGTTGAGCTCGCCCACCAGCCGGCGCGCACTGTAGAAGTGTGGCACCGCCTCCATGAGGCTCGGCATGTACTCGCTCTCATACCAAGCATTGAACTCGTCTTCTAATTCCTGCTTCAGTACCAGTCGTACCTGGTAGATGGCTCTAGCCATGCGACTCTCCCGGTTGCAGCTTCGGTGGTCCGCGAGTCTATCAGAAGGGCAGGGAGATCACGTCTGTGTCGCAGCCTGCCGTATTGATTGATGAACGGAACCGAACTCGGCGCGTAGTTTCAACATAGCCAGCGACCCTGCCAGCCCCACGCCGCCCATAACCAGCCACGTGAGCAGGGGAAAACCGATGGATATGGAGATGTCGTAAAGTGCTCCGCCCAGCAGGTTCCCCAGCGATCCGCCAATGGCAAATGCGAGCATCGAAAACCCGATATATGCGCCCATCTTGCCTGGCGGTGCGATTTCAGACACGAGATTGAGCTGCACGGGGTCAATGATCAAGCGACCCATGCCGTATAGCGCGATACAGGCCAGCATTAACGTAAATGTGGGCGACAGTCCAAAGAGTAGTAGCCCCGCCCCCATACACGTGAGTCCAATGGTGATGGCCACAAAGGGTTGAATGTGCACAGCGACGAATCTAGCAACGGGGTACTGCAGCGCGATGCCCATCCCCGCCGTGAGTGCATAGATTACTCCCGGTGTCGATGTGTCACCTGTTACCGCCATAGCAGCCAGGGGCACCGCGATGAAGAGCTGGTTGTACAGAAACCAGAAGGTGGTGAGCGCAGCCGTAAAGCGAACGAACCTGCGATCACGCGCTGCCATGAGAAGTCCTTGTAGTGATTCCTTCAGATCCACGGTCTGACCGGTTCGCGGCGGTGTTGGTAAGAGAATCAGGGATTGCAGGGAGATCAGCAGGAAAAATGCGCCAGAAACGACTCCGATGACCTTGAAGTCATACGGGAGCAGCAGTACGCCAATCAGAGGGCCAATTGTGGATCCGATTGCGCCAGCCATGTTGGACAGGGCGAATGCGCGTTGTCTTGCCAGCCCCGGGGCGGTGTAATGGGCGATTCCTGCTCGGCTGGGTGCGTCGAAGAGCATGCCGCCCAGTCCACTGAGCGCCGCGCCTAAAAATAGTCCCGTTTCAGATTCGGCATAGCCCCAGACGAAGAATCCCGTTGCCCGAATTGCCATGCCTAACACGATCATCGGCTTGTGGCCAATTTGATCAGCAGCGGCGCCACCGAACATCGTCAGCCCTTGCTGCAAGACAATCCTCAGAGCAAGCGCAGCCCCGACCGCTGCCGCCGAAATCCCGAGTTGCCCCGTGAACCTCACGGACAGTAATGGGAAGATCATGAAGAAGCCGACGCTAGTGAAGAACGAGTTGGCGATGAGGACCGCGACGGCCCGTACCGAGGTCATTGGCTTCGCTGGATGAGATGTCACGCGGCAAGCTTTCCGAAGTCGAACTGGAATTCTTGGTCGGCACTTGAGAAAGGCGCGAATAGCTTAAGCACTTTGCGCGCACAGTGGACTAATGGGAAAATCTGCGTCAAAGCCTAAAACGCTCAACAAAAATTCAACCCACAATCGTTATCCCTGCGCACGACACAGCCGCTTGCTGGGCTGACTGGAGATATATGCTGAGGGATTCGAGGCCGCTCGAAAAGCGTTTTCCCAATCCCTCAGTCTCCGAAGCCTCGTACCAGGAGCATGGGCTACGGCGGAGTCCACTCTTCGGTCCCGGTCAGAGCCATGGAATCGCCATGGCATGCATCATATGGACTCGCACCAGAACGCTGATGGGACCTGGATTGCCACCGTCAATTGGTTCACTTCGGTGCTGCTCCTCGATAGTCGGCGGGTATTCCGAGCACGGTAGGACGGCGATTCGCGTCCTGTTAAATGTTGAGCCAGCGTCTCTGGAGCGGGTATACTCCCACCCCAGTGAAGCGCGGGCGATTAGCTCAGTTGGTCAGAGCGCACGGTTCACATCCGTGAGGTCACTGGTTCGAGCCCAGTATCGCCCACCCGCATTCGAACATGAAGCGCACCCGTGTGGGGTGCGCTTTTTTGCGTCCCGCCGACCCTAAATTTAGGAGCCAACTGTGTCCTAGTTGCTCGCAAATCGCCGATCGTCTCTCATTCGGCGGTTTTGGACGAATGATCATTGTCGTAGTGGTTACGCTGCTCTTTCTTATGGTCTTTGTCTCGGGAGCCACCGTGCAGGCTGGCTAGGTCAGCGTGCTCCCGACGCTTGGCCGCGTGAATGCCGGCGTTCTGGAACCTGGCTTTCATCTCACCGTTCCCGATGGCTCAGCGCATCCTTCAGGCGGACACCCGCTTACTTCCGCACGCTTTAGAAAGATCGCAGCTGCGATTGGGGAGTATCAGACTGTCCGATTGACTGGCACGATAACTACCACCGAAGGATCCTGTTGTCCGGAGGCGATTTACCGCGCTGAGGAGCCCTCGGCGCGGCACAAGACCACCGCGCCACAAAGACTTCGCTACCAACATGCGGTCTTCAACCAACGAAAAAGAGTGGCCTCCACAGAGGAGAGCCACTCTTACGTTTCCAGGTTCTAGCCCTACAGCGCCTGCTCTGGCCCCTTATCGACATACGCGTTGTAGAAGCGCAGCAGTTGATCGTAGTCGAACTCGTCGAGCTCCTGTATCTTGCCCCATGCCGCGAAGGCGATCTTCGAGCTCATCCCGGGGTAAGGGGTTGCCACCAGTTTGACACGATTGAACGCTCGGCTGCGCGGCAGGTTTACAGACGCGTCGCGGAGCTGTGCCACAACATCTGGACAGGGCTCAGCGCAGTTGTAGAGCACCACAACTCCGCCATGTTCCAGGTTGTGAACCCAGTAGCCCGGTGGGATTGTCTGTTCGCTAACGCCATAGGGCGCAGTCACGGGGTAATGTGTGCCCGATGCAGGTGGATTGTTCTGGTATGAGATCACCGAGCCCTCGTCTACGTGGTTCTGACCTTCTATCGGAACATTTCGGCCGATGGTCTCTCTCGAGCCCAGGACGAGCCAGAGAAGTCCAACGAAGACGGCAACGGCCAGCGCAATGAGCGAGCCAATGATGAGCTTGCGCCGTGTTTTCTGCTTGGCTCGAGCCTTCTCCACGCGATTGCGACGCTCGTCTCGAGTTCGGTTTCGTCGCTCCCGTTTTGTGGCTCCGACATCCTGAGTCATTTCGGCTTGGCCTTAAACGCGCGCTGCCACGGCGGTTTCGCCAATGGCAAGCGCACTGTCGACGGAGTGAACGACGCCAAGACTGGTGGCGATCTCAATGGCTCGCTGCGCCAGCGCATCGTTTGGCACGGTACCCAGAAGTGTTACTTCGCCCAATTGAGAGATCACTTGAATGGCTTGTGAGGCAAGGTCGCTATCCTGCGCCAGTGCGAGCGCAACGTCCCGCGCTATCTCGGGATCAGCCACGATCTGGTTGTGTACGGCCCGAACGCCCTCAACTCGAAACAGCAGCGCTTCGATGAGCTGTTTCTGAGCCCAGGAGCGCACCCTCCCGCTGACATAGACAACTTGATGCTCGACGTCGACGGCGAGCTGGGCGCCCGACGCTCGAAGTGGCTCATAGTCCCAGAGCGCGTTTCTGACTTTGAAGAAGAGCCGCCGATCCGTTTCATCCGCGGCAACCGGGGGGCCTTGAATCCACTGGTGTGCCATTCCGTCTCCAGTTACTGAGCCCAGCCCACGGGCTAAGCGTTCGCGCTAATCATAATGGGAGCAGGCTAGTTCACGCCGCGAAGAACTGAACCTACGAGTTTGCCCGCTGAGACGCCACGATGGTGCGCAACTCCGCGACCTCGGTTTCCAGCTCACGCACGCGCTCGGAGAGGCGGACGATCGCTTCCACGCCCGCCAGATTTACTCCAAGGTCCTGGATCAATCGTTTGATTTGCTGAGCCTGCGCAATGTTGCGCATCGAGTACCGCCGTACGTTCCCCTTGGAACGAGCCGGTGTGAGGAGCCCCGCTCGCTCGTAGTATCGAAGTGTCTGGGGATGCACGCTGAGCATTTCGGCTGCTACTGAGATGACGTAACAGCCAAAGTCCTCGTCGAATGGCGGTCTCGAGCTCCTCATGTCAACGAGCAGCTCGCAGAGATGCGAGCTGCTTGATCAGCTCACGCTCTCGATCACTGAGATCCTCGGGAACGGTCAATCGAATTTCGGCATAGAGATCACCGCGGCCCGTGCCTCTGAGTCTGGGCATACCTTGCCCCGTCAGGCGAAACCGCTGACCGCCGCGGGTCCCCGCCGGTATGGCCAGTGCGAGTCGACTCCCGGCCGGTGTCGGAACCTCGACTTCTCCCCCAAGTGCCGCTCGGTAGAATGGGATGTCGACAACGGTCTTGAGATCATCGCCGCTGCGCTCGAAGCGCGAGTCAGGCACCAGTCTGACAATCAGGATGAGATCGCCCGCCGCGGCGCCGCCTATTCCAGGCCGGCCCTGGCCCGCCATTCGGATTCGGGTGCCATTGTCCACGCCAGGCTGGATCGTGACTTCCAGCGTCTTTGAGGCCTCGCCTGGCTGCGCCACCTGTACGCGCCGCCTAGTGCCTGCAATGGCTTCAGCCAGGGTGACTTCAATAGGCTGCTCGACCGTTTGACCGCGCCGAGTCGCGCTTCCTCCGGGCCGCTTGCGGCCGACGCCCTGGAGAAGCTGATCAATGAGATTTTCCATCCCCGGAGCACTTCCAAAGCCTCCGTTCGTGCTCCACTGGAAGTCTCCGAACCCGGTGCCCTGCGGACCGCCTGCGCGCCCGTTCCCAACGTGACCGAAGCGATCGTACTGTGCACGCTTCTGCTTGTCGCTCAGCACCTCGTACGCCTCGCTGATCTCTCGAAAGCGCGACTCCGCCGCCCGGTTCTCGGGATTCATGTCCGGGTGGTGTTCTCGAGCGAGTCGACGATAGGCCTGTCGAATCTCTTTGTCCGAGGCGCTCTTGGAGACGCCGAGCACTGAATACAGATCGCGTGTTGGCATATAGGCCGGTTCAATCCCCTCGGAGGATTCTAAAGGCTGACTATCTCGTTATCAAGAACGGTGCGCGATGTCACTGAAAGAGTGGAAACTCGGCACTCTGATGGAGGCTGAGACTATTCGGTCGGCGCAGGATGAATCGACGTAGTGCGACGAATGCGAGAAGGTGAAGGCAGAGAACCCCAATCACGAGTCCAAGCCAGATGCGCCGGCTAACCACAGGAACGCTCATTGATTGCAGCACGAGTATGGATGCTCCCGCGATGGCGAGGATCGCCATGCTTGCGCACGCGAGTCTGAGAAATCGGGACTGCGGGCTCTCGATGATCCAGTGGGGGATACCTCGAAAGGCGTAAATCGCCGCGGCCCCCACGATGATGAACTGGATGAATAGAGCCAGATAAATTGGGCTCGCGGGCGGCTCGCTGAGCTCAGCGAACCAGAATGAGATCCAGAAATCCATTATGCTGCTCGGGTCTCAGAATTGATGGCGGGGATCGTGTTTTGAACCATAAGTGCGATGTGATAGCCGCTTGAGCGGCGGGGCAAAGATTGGGCATTTCGTACCAGGTTATTTACCCCATCAAGGCTGGTACAGTAGCGCAACTCAATTGGGATGATTGCTTGCGAATGGCAATTCTGCCAAATGAGGGCATTCGAAGGATCGATTGCGGGCTATCCGATCTGAGCCTGGACAATAATAAGGTGGGCCCAGGTCATTTCGGGCGACTGACTTGCCCCGGTGGAGGAGATTTATGACAGCTACCCGAAATCTCGCTTGGTCTCGTGTCTTAGTTGGAATCGCAGCCATGATGGTTGCGCTCTGGAGTGTCGGATGCACCTCAGCACCGGCTGCAAGCCCAACCAGCGCGCCGTCGAAGCCCGCTGAGCCAGCTAAGCCCGCCGGGGCGGCGTCACCCGCGGCCGCGGGCTCACCATCAGCGGCGGCAAGTCCGGCGGCCAAACCTGCCGAGCCTGCACCGGCGGCTAAGGCGGCCACCGGTCCGGCGATCAAGATTGGCGTGCTGCATTCTGTTACCGGACCGTTTCTGTTCGAAGGCGTTGGCGGTAATGAGGGACTAAAGCTCTACTGGGATTCGGAGAACAACCAGGTCAACGGACGCCCGGTCCAGTTCATCTTCGAGGACACCGAGGGGAATCCGAACAATGCGCTAACGAAAGTGCGCAAGCTCGTTGAGCAGGACCAGGTTCAGCTCCTCGTTGGACCAATTGGGAGTAACGAGGCGCTGGCAATTCGCGACTACGTTCACGCGAACAAAGTGCCGATGGTGCTTGGATACTCGATTGCCAAAGATCTCACCCAGGATAAGGCCAGTCCGTACGTTTTCAGAACGGTTGGCAGCCTTCAGATCGGCGCGGGAGGCGGCTGGTATGCGGCTGCGAAACTGAATTACAAGCGGGCGCTTGTGGTTTCCGCCGATTACGCCGCGGGACGCGATGCGGCTGAGATGTTCAAGACGTACTTCGAGGGCGCGGGCGGAAAGGTGCTCAACGAGATCTTCGTTCCGCTCGGAGCCACTGACGTAGCGCCATACATTACTCAGCTACGGTCGGAGGTGGCCGGAGCCGATGTTCTCGTGTTACCGCAAATCGTGGGTGGCACGGCGAGTCAGTTCGTCAAGGCCTACGACCAATTTGGTCTCAAGGCTCAGATTCCTATGTACGCATCAGCGGTCACGTTTGATGAGGCGTCCACGCTCCCTCCGGCTGGCGATTCGGCCGTGGGACTCGTGAACTACGGCGAATGGGCCCTGACCCTCGACACGCCAGAGAATAAGCGCTTCGTCGAGTCCTTCCAGGCGAAGTACCAGAAGGAGCCTGGCCAGCATCATCTCTTTGGCTATATGGAGGGTCGCGTTATGGGCGAGGCGCTCAAAGCCGTTGGCGGCAACGCTGATGATAAAGACAAGGTCGCTGATGCGATGCGCAAGGTCACGTTCGAATCTCCGAAGGGGCCGTTCAAGTTCGACGAGAAGCAGCAGGCCGTTATAACGGTCTTCATTCGAAAGGTGGAGAACCAGGCTGGAACACTGCGAAATGTCGTGCTAGATCAAATCCCCGACGTGGATCAGTTCTGGAAGGCGCCGAGCTAAACCGGGCTTCAGAGGCACGTAAGGGCATGGTCGCGAATTGTCGTAGAGCGGGCCTCTGAGGCCCGCTCTACGACAATTCGCGACGGTTTCAGCATTGACAATGTGGGTCCGCACAAACTCAACGTCTTGTGTCGACCGACCGGGCTGTAAGTTGACCTGGATTATAGGATTCGCGTCACCGGCGCGGGATCCGCGCACATCGCACGAGCAGCGTAGATATCAAAGGACCGATGTTGGATGTCGTACTGGTTTGAGCAGACTCTCAACGGCATCTCGTATGGGATGCTCCTGTTCCTGCTCACGGCTGGCCTCTCACTCATTACAGGCCTTATGGGGATTGTGAATCTAGCCCAGGGCTCGTATTACTTGGTCGCGGCCTATATCGGCCTGAGTGTCATCAATGCCACGCAGAATTTTGTGCTGGCGATTCTAGCTGGCGCACTGGCGGTTGCGCTGCTCGGTGCAGTGATGCAGCGTTTCTTTTTGCATCGCTTTTACAAGAATGACCTCGCTCAGGTGCTCATGACATTTGGCTTCCTGTTCGTGTTTCAAGACCTCGCGCTCATGAACTGGGGAGGCAACTCCTATCTCCTGCCGCCGCCATCATTCCTGGAGCAGTCGATACGCGTCGGGGACATCATTTATCCGAGCTACCGCGTGTTTGTCATTCTTATGGGCCTGCTGGTGGCCGCCGGCCTATGGTGGTTCCAGGAAAAAACCAAGGTAGGCGCCATCGTCCGTGCAGGTGTTGACGACGAGGAGATGTTGAGAGGCCTTGGAGTCAATGTACCGCTCCTGTTCACAGCAGTATTTGCGCTGGGCGCTGGACTAGCGGGCCTCAGCGGCGTTCTGGGCGGTCCGTTCGCGGGCGTAGCTCCCGGCATGGATCTTCAGGTGCTGCTTCTGGGATTTGTGGTGCTCATCGTGGGCGGACTCGGAAGTTTGCGTGGCGCGTTCATCGCCTCGCTATTGGTCGGCCTACTGGACAACTTCGGCAAAGCGCTCTTCCCCGACCTGGCGCTGTTCACCATTTTTGCCCCCATGGCGATCATTCTCGCTATCAAGCCGTCAGGTTTGTTCGGACGCGCATGAAGCGCTGGGTACTTGTTGCGGCGACCGCGCTTGTCATACTGGCATTGATCATCGCGGGACAATCTCTCTCGCGGTACCACCTTGGCCTGCTCACCCAAGTTCTGATCTTTGGCATCTTTGCCATGAGCCTCGATCTACTCGTCGGATATACCGGCCTCCAATCGCTTGGACACGCGGCCTACTTTGGTGTGAGCGCGTACACCATCGCCATTCTTTCGAAACGCTTGACAGACAACGTCATGATCGATGTGGCCGCCGGCCTCGTTGCAACGCTGTTGATCGCCGCGCTCTTTGGCCTGCTCACACTCAGGACCACCGGAGCGTACTTCTTGATGGCCACCATGGCTGTTGCCCAGGTGCTGTGGGGTATCGCTTATCGGTCGCGTAGTCTCACGGGCGGTGATGATGGTTTGCCGGGAATCTCCCGACCCGACATTGGTCTTTCATGGCTCTCGCTCTGGGACACGACGAACTACTTTTACTTCACGTTGGCCATCGCCCTACTCGTCCTGCTGGTCCTCAACGTGATTGTGCGATCACCGTTCGGCTACGCGCTTCAGGGTATCCGTGAGAGTGAAACTCGAATGCGAGCTCTCGGCTACAACACCTGGCGCTACAAGTACGCCGCGTTCGTGCTTGCGGGCTTCTTTGCCGGGGTCGCAGGGATGATCTACGTCTACTACAACAGTTTCGTGAGTCCCCACGAGCTGAGCGTGGTGCTTTCCGCTGAGGCGCTGCTCATGGTGATCCTTGGCGGTCCTGGCACGCTTTTCGGGGCACTCATCGGAGCAGGGACAATAGTGTTCCTACGGAATATCGTGAGCGGCATGACCGATCGCTGGCTCCTCATTCTTGGCGCCGTCTACATTCTGGTGGTCCTGTTCGCTCCCCGGGGCATCGTTGGCGAGATCAAAGATCGATTGGACCGGAGGTCACGTGCAGCCGTTGCGCGTTGACGACGTCGGCATCCGATTCGGTGGACTGCAGGCGCTCGAGGCAGTGTCATTTGTTATGGAGCCAGGCGAGCGCCGCGTCATCATCGGTCCCAATGGTGCCGGCAAGACAACGCTGTTTAACGTGATTAGCGGGCAGCTTCGACCCAGCACGGGATACGTCTACCTATTTGAAAAGGACGTCACGCGTTTGCAGCCGTATGAGCGGGCGGGTCTCGGTCTGGCGCGGACGTTTCAGATCACCAACCTATTTCCTAACTTAAGCGTGTCCGAGAACCTGATGCTGGCAGTGCAAGCGCTACGGCCCATGAAGAGTGCATTGCATCGGACCATGCGGTCATACAAAGAGGTGACGGGACGTACACAAGACATGCTGGAGCAATGGAATCTCTGGGACAAGCGCGAAGAGCTGGCCCGCCATCTTTCCTATGGTGACCAGCGGGAGCTCGAGATCCTGATGGCACTGGCCGGATCGCCTCGACTTTTACTGCTCGATGAGCCGACGGCCGGTCTGTCCACCGCCGAGACCCACCTGGTGGTGGACATCGTGCAAAAGCTCGACCCGTCGATCACCATCCTGCTCATAGAGCACGATCTGGACGTCGCATTCGAGCTTGCCAGTCGCGTGATGGTGTTGCATCAGGGGCGTCTTCTCCTCGAAGGAACTCCCGCCGAGGTGCGGGGCAATGCCCAGGTCGCGGAGATATACCTGGGGTCCGACGAGCTCCTGGCCGAGATCGACGAATCGCCAGCGCTCAAAGCTAAAGCTCGAGAAGCAGAGCATGCTTGAAGTACGGGATATCCATACCTACTACGGTGACAGCTACATCCTTCAGGGATTATCGCTCCAAGTGGACGCGGGAAAGATCGTCGCTGTGCTCGGCCGCAATGGGGTCGGTAAGACTACCCTGATTCGGTCCATTATGGGCTTCACATCCCCGCGAGCTGGCACGATTCTCCTGGACGGGAAGGACTTGACCGGGCTCTCGCCAGACCGCGTCGCGCGTCTAGGGGTAGGATTGGTTCCGCAAGGTCGGCGCATCTTCGGAAGTCTGACCGTGAAAGAGAATCTTGCTGTGGGTGAACGCGAAAGCTCCTCGAGTCAGCGCTGGTCACTCTCGGACGTGTTCGAAGTCTTTCCAAGATTGCAGGAGCGGCTTCAGTTCAGCGGAAAGAGCTTAAGCGGTGGCGAGCAGCAGATGCTCGCATGCAGTCGAGCGTTAGTAGGCAATCCAAGAGTCATGCTCATGGACGAACCCACTGAGGGACTATCGCCGCTTTTCGTCCGCGAGCTTGGGAAGCTGATCCAGGAGCTACGATCGCGCGGGACAACCGTTTTGCTCATCGAACAGAACCTCGGGTTTGCCCTTCGACTGGCCGATTACGTGTACGTCATGAACAAGGGGCGAATCGTACATGAGTCGCCCCCAGATGAGCTCGCGACCAATGAAGAGATCAAAGGCCGCTACTTGGGAATGTGAGCCAGGCCGGCACGGTCTCCGTTGACACGCCTCATGGGTGATTGATGATACCTGGGTCGACACCTATAATCCTCAGCTAGCGCGGCGTGCTGGTCAACATGAGTTTGGATGAGCTAAGTGGCCCTGCAAGAGCAACTAATGGACGATTTGAAGGACGCCATGCGCGCCGGCGACGAGCCGCGCCGAGAAGCGATCCGAATGCTGCGTGCGGCGGTCAAGAACGAGGAGATTAGCCGCGGCCACGAGCTTGGCGACGCGGAAGTGCAGGAAGTCATCACCCGTCAGGCGCGGCGCCATCGCGAGTCGATCGACGAGTTCACCAAGGCCAATCGAACCGACCTGGTGGATCGCGAAGTCACGCAGCTCAAGTCGATTGAAGGATACCTGCCCAAGCTCGAGCCCGCGTCAGCCTTCGAGTCGCAAATTCGACAAGTCATCCAGGACATGGGTGCTAAAGACGTCAAGGAGCAAGGCAAAGTAATGGGTCGAGTTGCGCCACTATTGCGCGGTAAAACAGACATGGGCGAGGTTGGCCAGATCGTCCGTCGTGTCCTCGAGGAAGGCGGGTAACCTACGTCTCAGACCCGTGAGCGGCGTATGGTCCACAGGACCGAAACGGGCCCGCCCGGACCCTGGGGTGCCCGCTCGTTCTTGCGTCTGGGGACTTATTCGCTCATTGCGGCGTTGCTGACAGGCGTCTTCCTGACGATCTCGCTCGTTCCGCGCGCATTTGAGCTGCACGAGGGAGACGTTAGCCCAACCAACGTCCGCGCCCCCACGCGCGTGACATACGTGAGCCAGGTGCGAACGCGAGCCGAGCGCGAGCATGCTTCGGCCGCTGCGCCGCCGGTGCTCGAGATCGATCTGGCAGGCGCGGAGCAAGAGCGCAGACAGCTCGCATTATTTCTGCAGAGCATTTCCTCGGTACGTTCCACCCCCGGCCTATCTACCGATCAGCGGATTGAGCGCGTAGCCAGGCTGGGAGATCCCGCGCTCGGAGAATCCGATGCTCGCTGGATCGTCCTATTGCCCGAGTCGGGGTGGTTTGCCCTGGCCACAGAGGCGCAGCGGCTTCGACAAGACGTTATGAAGGAGCGCATCTCCGATACGCGCCTCCCGGAGGTGCTGCGCGAGCTGCCGCTGCGAGCGAGCGATCAGCTCAATGAGACCGATCGAAACCTTGCGGTCAATATTGCCGGGCGCTTTATTCGCTCCAATCTCATCGTCAATGCAGAAGCCACGGCTCAGCTCAGGCGCCAGGCGCTTGAAGCCGTTGCACCTGTGCAGGTGACGGTAGAAGAGGGCGAGACGGTGTTGGCCCAGGGGCAGGTGGCCACCGCACAGGACCTCGAGAAGCTCGAGATGCTGGGACTTCGGAATCCAAATATCGACTGGCGATCGATTCTGGCGGGTTTCGCGTTGTCTGCCCTCTGTGTCGCTGCGGTGGCGTTATACGTCGTTGCCTTCCAACCAGGTCTGGTTCACCGCGAGCGCGCTCTCTGGCTTGTGGGGCTCTTGATCATCTTGACGGTTCTTGCCGCCAAAACGGTACTTCCGGCCCGACCTCTATGGGTCTATGTCTTCCCGCTTCCCGCCGTAGCGATGCTTCTTGCCACGCTTCTGGATGGGCGCCTGGCGATAATGGTGACCACCCTCCTCGCGATACTGGTTGCATACATCGCCGGCGGTTCGCTCGAGATCATGACGATGTTCACGTTGGGAGGCATCGTTGCCGCCGCTGGCGCCTCCTGGACCCAGCGGCTTCACACGTATTTCTTCGTCGGACTGGTAGTGGCCGCGGTCCAGGCGATGGTCCTGGGGATCTTCCGAATTCCTACGCTCGTTGACGACTTTCAAACCCTGTCGGTCATGATGGTCGAGTGTCTCATCAACGGAGTGCTGTCCGCTGTCCTCACCGTGGGAACGGTAAGCCTCCTTGGACGATTATTCGACATTACAACGACGATGCAGCTCCTGGAGCTGGCTAACCCCTCGCAGCCGCTCCTGCGGCGACTGCTCGTCGAAGCGCCGGGAACGTATCACCACAGCATCATGGTGGGAAATCTAGCGGAACGGGCAGCAGAGGAAGTCGGCGCGGACGCACTTCTCGTGCGCGTGGGTGCCTACTACCACGATATCGGGAAGCTTCAGCGGCCGTACTTCTTCGTTGAGAACGCGGCGCAAGGTGTCAGCCCGCATGACAGCCTGGGCCCTGAGGCCAGTGCTAGAATCATCGCCTCGCACGTGCCTGACGGGCTGGCGCTTGGGTCGAAGCACGGACTTCCACGAGCGGTGATGGACATGATTCCCCAGCATCACGGCACGCGGATGGTGAGCTTCTTTTACCAGCAGGCTTCTGAACAATCGCCAACTCCGCCTGATCCGGCTCGATTCACTTATCAGGGACCGCGCCCACAGTCGAAGGAAGCGGCCATCCTCATGTTGGCTGACGGAGTGGAGGCTGCAACCCGCGCGATGCGGCAGCATTCGCGCGAAAGCATCGCGGCGTTGGTGGACCAGTTGATCATGCAACGGCTCTCAGAAGGTCAGCTCGACGAGTGTGAACTCACACTACGAGATCTACAGAAAATCAAGGCGGTGTTCAGCACCCTGCTGGTGGGTGTCTATCACCCGCGCATCGAGTATCCCGCGTCTGCCACCACCCCCGTGAGCCCTCGGCCGCTTATCGCTGGAGAGGCGATTGAATCGACCACGCGCGCTGGGGGCTGAGCGGCTGAGCCTCTCGGTTGAGATTCTGCCGAGGTCAATGCCGGCGGCAATCCGGGCGCTTATTCGGAAGGTTTCTCGCAAGACGCTCGCATACACAGACCTGACGGGGCCTACTCGCCTCACTGTACATTTGGTGGATAACGAAGAGATTCACCGCATCAACGCAGAGCATCGCGGTGTGGATGCGCCGACCGACGTGCTCTCCTTTCCGCAGATCGAGACGTCTGGGTTCGTTACGCCGCCGGGGGAGCCTCAACACGTTGGGGATATCGTGCTATCGCTGGATCGAGTGCACACCCAGGCAGAGGAGTATGGTCACAGCTTTGAGCGGGAGATCGGTTATTTGACGGCGCACGGGATCCTACATTGTCTGGGTTACGATCATGAGGACGAGGCCGATCAAGCCATCATGCGTGAGCGAGAAGAGTTCGTCATGCAGGCGGCAGGATTGACCCGCTGATGGTGACCGGACAAAGCGATGTCGGGAGGGTGATGCGGAGCTTTGGCTTTGCGACTGCTGGCATCAAGTCGTTGGTGGTCACCCAGCCCAACGCGCGTGTGCACATGGCGCTCGGCGCCGGCGCGGCTTCAGTAGCGTTCTGGCTCGGACTCTCTGCGTTGGAATGTGCCGTACTCGCCTTGACCATGGGGCTTGTGCTGGTGGCGGAGGCTGTGAACACTGCCATCGAGGCGGCCGTCGATCTCGCGAGCCCCTCGATTCACCCGCTTGCGCGTCAGGCCAAGGACATTGCAGCCGGCGGTGTGCTACTCAGCGCAATTACCGCGGTGATCGTCGGTGCGGTGCTGTTTGGCCCCCGGCTGATCGCGATGATCGCCAAGTAGCGAACGGCACGCCGCGGCGGGAGACTAGCGGTTCCACTCCCACACGGCGGCACCCCAACATAGACCCGCGCCGAAGGCGACCATGGCCAGATGGTCGCCAGTCTGGAGCTGGTGATCCGCCATCGCCTCGGTCAGGGCAACTGGGATCGAAGCGGAAGACGTATTTCCGTACCGATCGACGTTCGTGAACATCACGCCATCGGCCACAGCGAGTTTCCCTTTCGCGGCGTCCATGATGCGGATATTCGCCTGGTGCGGAATCATGAGACGGATATCACTGGTGCAGAGATGCGCCTGACTGATCGTCTGGTTGAGCGCCTCGGTCATCTTGGTGGTGGCGAACCTGAATACCTCGCGACCGTTCATGCGCAGGTAATTTCCGCGCGCTTCGAGGACCTCCTGCGTCATCGGACGACGACTTCCACCATCCGGCACGATCAAGTGCTTGGCGCCCGCACCATCGGATCCCAGAACAAACGACCGCAGTCCGCCCGGCGTCTCGGTGGCTTCCAGCACAACCGCGCCCGCGCCATCGCCAAAGAGTACGCAGGTGGTGCGGTCTTTCCAATCGACAATGCGCGACATCACATCAGACCCAACGACCAATACCCGTCGATAAGCGCCTGAGAGAATGAACTGCGATCCGGTGACCAGGCCATAGACGAATCCGGTACAGCCTGCGTTCAAATCGAAGGCACCTGCTCGCGCTGCTCCCAGGGCTTCCTGCACGAGCGATGCTGTAGCCGGAAATCCGAGATGGTCTGGTGTGGCCGTGGCGACTAGCACCAAATCAAGTTCTGCGGCATCCAAAGCTGCGACGCAGAGTGCTTCTCTGGCAGCCGCTACAGCCATGGTTCCGGTACTCTCGTCCTCGCCTGCAATGCGGCGTTGTGCAATTCCGGTTCGCGACTTGATCCATTCGTCAGACGTCTCGACGAGCGCTTCGAGCTCATCATTGGTCATGATGCGCGGCGGAAGGTATTTACCCCAGCCTGCGATCTTTACATAGGGATGATGACTCAAACAGAGACCTCCGATGCCCGTGGGACGCGCTGGTAGTTCGCGTCCAATGAGCTAATCACCGTATCGGGCAAAGGCCAGGCTGTTGTTGTGTCCGCCGAAGCCGAACGTATTCGATAGGGCGTGCGTTACCACCGCCACGCGCGCCTCATTTGGGACGTAGTCAAGATCGCAGTCGGGATCGGGCGTGAAATAGTTGATTGTCGGAGGAATAATCTCTGACTGGATGGCGCGGATCGTGGCGATAGCTTCTACGACCGCACCGGCTCCTAGCATGTGCCCCGTCATGGATTTGGTGGAGCTCACCGGAACGCGATAGGCACGATCGCCGAAAAGGGTCTTGATGGCTTCCGACTCCGCTCGGTCATTCAACGGAGTGGATGTGCCATGAGCGTTGATGTAATCTACGTCCTCGATAGTGAGGTTGGCTTTCTGTAGTGCGATGCGCATGGCCCGTACCGCGCCTTCACCGCCTGGTGCGGGCGCGGTCATGTGATAAGCGTCCGCCGTGTCTCCGTGGCTAAGCATCTCTGCTCTAATTTGAGCGCCGCGCGCTTGAGCGTGCTCGAGCGACTCGAGGACGATGATTCCTCCGCCCTCGGCCATGACAAATCCGTCGCGTTCGGCGTCGAACGGTCGGCTCGCGTGCTGCGGGTCGTCATTGCGTGTCGAGATTGCTTTCATTGAATTGAAAGCCGCGACACCGATCGGGACGATGCCTGCCTCAGCCCCACCAGCAAGCACAACGTCAGCGTCACCTCGACGAATAATCTCCATGGCTTCGCCGATGCTGTGTCCGGAGGTTGCGCATGCTGAGACAACGCCGAAATTTGGCCCCTTTGCGCCAACGGCCATCGAGATCTGGCCGGCCGGCGTATCGGCGATAAACATCGGAATCAGGAAGGGACTGATTCGACCGGGCCCACGGTCACGGAGGACATCGAACTGCTCCGAGAGCGTACCGATCCCTCCAATGCCGGTGCCCACGATTACGCCAATGCGCTCGGCATTGGCATCCGTGATTTCTAAGCTGGCGTCCTTCATCGCTTCCAGTGCCGCGATCACCGCGAACTGGGTCGTGCGATCCATGCGACGTGCCTCTTTGGCCGTAAAGAAGTCAGTGGCTTGGTAGTCCTTGACCTCTGCCGCGATATGAGTCTCGAAGTCGTCCGGGTCAAAGAGAGTGATCGTACGCACCCCCGAACACCCCTTGATCATTGCTGCCCAGGTGGACTCGACATCTCGACCGAGCGGAGTGATGGCGCCCATGCCGGTAATAACGATTCGCGTCATCTGCTGTGCTTCCGCAACGTCCCGTCTTATTGGTCTGACGGGCTCGGAGTATACCAAAGGGAGGGTCGGACACCGTCGCTTCAGGGAATGTTCCCTAAGAACGGTGCGCCTGATACTCCTTCATTCGATGTGCCGAAAGGCAATTCACGTCAGTACAATTGCATCTGCTCACTATGGAGAAGCTCACCAGCAGACGTCAGCAGATCATGAAGAGCCTCGTTGAGGCGTATGTAGAGAGCGCGACGCCCGTCTCGTCGGACGCGATTGCTCGCCGCACATCCACGGGCGTTTCCAGCGCCACGGTGCGGAATGATCTGGTAAGCCTCGAAGAGCTGGGATTGGTGAGCCACCCGCATACGTCAGCCGGACGTATGCCCACAGAGCTGGGCTACCGATACTTCGTCGAGCATTTGATGGAGCAAGAAGCGCCGCCACCCGTTGAGCAGCGGACGATTCGTGATCAGTTTCACCAGATTCAGTGGGCCGCGGACCGGTGGGCGGTGCTCGCCGCGTCCATTCTGGCAAGTGCCGTGCGGTCCGCCTCGATCGTTACGCTCCCGTTGGCGCCGCGGGCGCGGGTGCGCAGCCTTGAGCTGCTGTCCGTGCAGGACGAGCTCGGTCTGCTGGTCCTGATCGTGCAGTCCGGCATAGTGCGACAGCAGCTTATTCACTGGAGTCGGCCGGTCTCACGCGATGCACTGAATCAGCTCAGTAACCGCTTGAGTCATGAGTGCGAGGGATGCACGGCTGAGGAGCTTCTCCAGCGAGCTTACGGAGCCGAAACCGAGGACTCGGAGGCGCTTAGAGCGGCGGCGCAGCTTCTGAGCGAGGCCGAGCAGCACATGTACGAGACGCTCTATTTCGAGGGCATCTCACACGTACTGGACCAGCCAGAGTTTGCTCGGAGCCAGGCGTTGCGGCCATTTGTCGAGCTTCTGGAGCGAACTCCTGTCCTTGGAACGTATCTCGTTGAATCTTCGGCGCCGGACGCGGTGCGAATTATCATAGGAAATGAGCATGCGCTGGACCGTATGCAACACACCAGTACGGTCTTGGCTCGGTATGGCGCGCGAAGCGGACCGTACGGCGTGCTCGCGGTGGTGGGACCAACCCGTATGGCCTACTGGCGGGCGGTTTCAATGGTGCGGTTCATGGCCAGCGTTATGGACGTTGTAATGGACGACGCCCCAGAGCGCGTCTCTTGAGCGGATCTCACGATAGGGAAACGATGGCAGACGACGAACAACAGCAGGAAACGACAAATGAAGTTGAGGCGCCTGAGGTAGAGGCGCCCGAGAGCGAGCTCGACGGGCTCAAGCGAGAGCTCGCGGAGACGCAGGCGCGCTCGGAGGAGTTCTTCGGCAATTGGCAGCGATCCGCGGCAGATCTTTCGAACTTCAGAAAGCGCGTGGATCAGGAGCGATCGGACTTACAGAAATACGCTTCCGCGGAGGTGTTGGCCGATCTGCTGAATGTGTTGGATGACTGGGAGCGAGCCCTGGCCGTGCTTCCGCCGGAGATGCTCAAGTTCACCTGGATCCATGGCACTGCTCAGATTTTTCAGAAGCTTCAATGGACGATCAGCCGCCACGGAGTGACGCCCATTGATGCCGCGGATCAACCATTTGATCCGCACTTGCACGACGCTGTGATGCGCGATGAAGACGTGCCAACTACGGAACAAACGCACGTAGTACAAGAGCTCCAACGCGGTTACCGCATTCACGAGCGGGTTCTCCGACCGGCCCTCGTAAAGGTGGGACGGCCGCCCGAGCCAGCGAGCGCCACGGATGCTGAGCCTGACGCGGCGGAACCGATGCCCGACGCGACGGCAGAAGCGTGATGAAAAGCGGAGCCGGGTGCGGATTCGAGTTAGAATATACGTTCAGGAAGAATATGTGAACCACGTATGGCTACGACCAAACGCGACTACTACGAAATACTAGACCTGCCTCGGAACGCCACCGCGGAAGATATCCGCAAGGCCTATCGCCGGCTTGCCTTTCAGCATCATCCCGATCGTAACCAGGATGTCGGCGCGGCTGAGCGATTCAAAGAGGTCAAGGAAGCCTACGAGATCCTGAGCGACAACGAGAAGCGGGCGATGTATGACCGCTTTGGCCATGCCGCTGCGGGTGCAGGTGCGTCCAATTTTGGAGGCGCAGGATTTTCAGGCTTCGGCATCGAAGATATCTTCGAGACCTTTTTTGGAACAGCCCAGAATGGGCGACAGCGACGCCGCGCCAGGCCCGGCGATGACCTCCGCGTGGACATGCAGATCTCCTTTGAAGAGGCGCTCTTTGGCACCGTCAAAGAAGTGGTCATCCAGAAGCGCGATCTCTGCAACACCTGCACCGGTACTGGTTTGGAGCCTGGCAGTCAGCCAGAGCCGTGTCCCAAGTGCAACGGGACAGGCGAGATTCGGCGCGTTCACCAATCGATCTTCGGGCAAATGGTGAACGTGAGCGTGTGCGACCGTTGTAATGGCGAAGGCAGCTACATCGCCAATCCCTGCCATACCTGCCAGGGGCGCCGTACGATCAAGACTACGAAGACGCTGGAAATCAAAGTGCCCGCGGGCGTGGACGAGAACGCGCAGCTCCGTCTGAGTGGCGAAGGCGAGCCCGGCGATCCCGGGGCGCCAAACGGCAATCTCTACGTGGTACTCCACGTGCTCGCGCATCGGCATTTCCGGCGCCAGGGAACTGAGCTCCTGTTGGATGTCAACATCAACATGGCCCAGGCCGTGCTCGGCGACGAGGTGGAGATCCCAACGCTGGAGCGCCCGAATGCCGATGACGAGCCACAGGTGGTCAACGTTCCCATCAAGATCCAGCCGGGCACCCAATTTGGTGAAACGATCAGACTGCGCGGCAAGGGTGTTCCCATGCTGCAACAGGCCGGACGCGGCGATATGCTTGTTCGGCTCAAGATAGAGACGCCAACCAAGTTGAATGAAGAGCAAAAGAAGCTCTTCCGGCAGCTTGCCAGTACTTTCGACGGTGGCGTTGCGCCAGAAGAGAACAAGGGTTTCTTCGATAAGGTGAAGGACGCCTTTGGTGTCTAGAGCGGCTCCTGCCGCTCCTTCGCGAGCCAGGCGACGGATCGAGACTGTCGAGACTGAGTGGCTCGAGATCGTCGTTGAAGCCGAACGCGAGGCTGTCGAATCCGTATCAGAACTGTTCTCCAGACACGGCACTGGAGTCGCCGTTCATGAGCCCGTTCAGAGCAGTCGGGATGGCGAAGAAGTTCACATCGATCCGGCCTCGACAGTGCGCGTCGTCACGCACATTCTGCTCGATGCGGACACTGAGCAGAGGCGAATGGCGATCGAGGAAGGCCTGTGGCACCTGGCGCAGCTTCGTCAGGTGCGCATGCCGTCCGTCAACAGGGTCTCCGACCGCGACTGGGCAGATGCCTGGAAGAAGTACTTTTCCGTGCATCGCATCGGGCGCCGAGTGGTCATCGTCCCATCGTGGCGCCGGTACCGGTCACAGCCAGACGACGTCATCGTCCGGCTTGATCCGGGCATGGCTTTCGGCACTGGCCTTCACCCGACGACGCGCTTGTGTACCGAGGCGCTCGAAGAAGCAGTTAAGGGCGGAGAGTGCGTGCTGGATCTCGGTTGCGGGTCGGGCATTCTCAGCATCGTTGCCGCCAAGCTCGGTGTGAATTCCGTCCGGGCCGTGGATATCGAACCGATCGCGGCCCAGGTGGCCGAGGAGAACGCGCGACGGAATAGAGTCGCGCACACCGTGAAGGCCCAGGCTGGGACGCTGGACAATGCTCGAAATGGCGCCCCCTACGATCTTGTGGTGGCGAACATCTCCTTCCGCGTGCTTTCGACGCTTCCAGCTGAAGTGCATCGCATGGTTCGCGAGAACGGGCACGTCGTCCTTTCGGGCGTGCTTGATGAACGTGCCGATGAGCTGATTGACCTCTGGCAGCGAGCTGGCTGGCGATTCTTGCATCGCGCGGATGAGGCTGACTGGACAGCGGTTCAGCTCATCCGCGCGTGAGCGCCCGTGGCTGGGGTCATCATCACCGTTTCTTCGTTGAGCCTTCGGCCATCGAAGATCAATCGGTTCGCTTCACCCGAGATCAATCGCATCAGCTCATCCGCGTCCTGAGGGTCGGCCAGAACGAGCCCGTCATCGCCCTCACGGGCGATGGTGTGGAGCATCTGGTCCAGATCGTCGATGCGAGCCCCAGAGCTTGCTTCGGGACGATCCTTGATAGTCGTGATTCGGCGGACCACCCCGTTCTGACCATCACGCTCTACCAGGCGCTTCTTCCGCGTGAGCGATTCGAACAAGCGCTCTCGAGGTCCACCGAAACGGGAATCTCAGGATTTGTGCCCATTCGGACGCAGCGCACCGTGGCGAAGATCGATGAGCGGGACTGGCCCGGTCGCTCCGAGCGCCTGACAGCAATTGCGCGCGAGGCCGCTGAGCAGTCCGAACGAGCGAGGGTGCCTCAGATCGGCCCGCCGACGACGTTGCCATCGGCGATTGACCTAGCTGTTCAGTCGGGAGTGGCGCTGGTGGCGTGGGAGCGCGGAAAGACAAGTATCACTCGGCATGAGCTCGCACGTGTCGCCAATGGGTCCGAAGGGGTTGTTTCGGTATTCATTGGCCCAGAAGGTGGATTTACGGAGGACGAGATCACCCTGGCCGCATCTCGTGGAGCGATGCTCGTCTGGCTTGGGCCCCGAATTCTAAGGGCCGAAACAGCCGGGCCTATACTCACGGCCCTACTGCTTCATGAGGCCGGCGATATGGGGATCCGACCTTGAAGCACGCCGTCCCACACTTCGCACTCCAGGGCGCAGAGCGCCATGCGAGTAATGAAATGGCGGTACCTGTGGGCATTGGCTCATCCAGCCACGATATCATCGATCGGCGGATTCATTGGTTTGCCACTCCGGAGGATTACCGAGCGCCATGCATGACGATCACGATTTTCCCGATCACGTTCACTGGCATGGTGCCGTTGCCGCGGGACACGTGGAAGCTACCGATATCGAAGGCCTGGAGATGTTCAAGCTCCGAAGCGTCGGTATCGACATCGGCTCATCGACCAGTCACCTGATCTTTTCTCGGCTGACGTTGCGGCGCGAGGGCGCCTCGCTCTCAGCGCAGTTCAAGGTGAGCGAGCGGGAAGTCGTCTACCGATCGAACATCATGCTGACCCCATACCGGTCGAGCACGCTGATCGACACAGATCGCTTGCGAGACTTTTTCCTGGGCGAATATCAGTCAGCGGGATTTACGCCGGACGACGTGGATACCGGTGCAGTGGTCATTACCGGCGAGGCGCTAAAGAAAGAGAACGCTCAGCCGATCAGTGAGATGTTCCAGCAATCATCGGGACGATTCATATGCGCCTCGGCAGGGCCAAACCACGAGGCGCTGCTCGCTGCATACGGGTCCGGCTGCGTTGATATGTCCACAAGGTCAGATGGCATGGTGCTCAACGTGGACGTGGGCGGCGGCACGTCCAAGCTGTCGCTCATCAAGGACGGCGTCGTGCTGCAGACGGTGGCCGTTAACGTCGGCTCGCGTTTGATGGCCTTCGATGAGTCTGGCGCCGCGACCCGTGTGGAAGAAGTAGCCAGGCTCATCATGAAGACGCTGGGACGCGATGTGGCCGTGGGCGATGTCATTGACGACTCTTTGCGGGATCGATTCGCAGGTGCCATGGCTGACGTGCTTTTCGACGTCATTCTTGGCGGCCGGTTGAGTCCGCTCACCCAGGAGCTCATGATCACCGTTCCGCTTGAAGGTGCTCCGGAGCTGGCAGGTGTGCAAGCGATCGTCTTCTCCGGGGGTACCTCGGAGTACGTGTACCATCCAGAGACCCCGAACTATGGTGATCTCGGCACATTCTTCGCTCGGCACATTCGAGCGCGTCTGGATTCAGCACCCTGCAAAGGGCTCTTGCGTCCACCGACAGAGGGCATTCGTGCCACGGTGATTGGCGCGGGCGAATACACCATTCAGGTCAGCGGGAATACCAGCTATCTATCGAACACCGACTCGCTTCCAATGTTCGGTCTTAAAGTGATTCAGGTCGCGCGCGACTACACCGACCTTCCGCAGGCCATTTCGCGAGCCCTGGAGAAGTTCGACCTAACAGAGATCGGTCCGGGCATCGCCATTGCCCTGTCGGTTCCACCACAGCCGAATTACGCGACACTGCGCGGGATTGCTGAGGACTTGAAGTCCGTGGCCGATCGAGCCAGCGATCATTCCAGCCCGCTGCTGCTCGTGCTCGATCTCGACGTGGCGAAGTCCCTGGGCGGAATTCTTAAGGAAGAGCTCGGCCTTGCTCAGGAGCTCATCGCCATCGATGGTATCGACGTGGGTGACTTGGACTACATCGATATCGGACGTCCGGTGGGCGTGTCGGAGGCCCTTCCCGTGACGGTCAAATCTCTGATGTTCCCAACGCACGCGGACGTGGCCACCGTTGCCTGACTTGTCACTAGTGTGTGCTCACAACATGCCCCGGGAGGCTCTCGGACGACACTGAGGGAGTCTGCTAGCATTTTGTCTATGACAGACGCGTCGACCGCTGAAGCTGATGCGCCGCGAAGTCCTGCCAGGACCGCGGCGCTCTACACGTTAGGCTGCAAGGTCAATCAAGCCGAGACGCGCGAGTGGGCCGCAACGCTTGCGCGGGCCGGCGTAGAGCTGGTGCCGTTCGACGGTCCGGCGGATCTCTACATCGTCAATACCTGCACCGTGACGCACATGGGTGATCGAAAATCGCGCCAGGTGGTACGGCAGGCTGAGCGCGCGAATCCGGACGCGTCGATCGTGGTGACCGGATGTTACGCGGAGATCGCCCCGGACGAGGTGGCACAGTTACCTGGCGTAGATTTGGTAGTGGGCACTCAGAGTAAGGAGACGCTGGTCCGCACGCTCGCGGAGCGGGGGATTGTCACTGGGTGCGAGACGGACGCCTGGACCCACCCTTCCGAGAAAGATGGCTGGATCACGCTCATGCCCGCCATTGAGCGGCGGGCGCGTGCCTTCGTGAAAGTCCAGGACGGCTGTGATTGGCATTGCACGTATTGCATCGTTCCGCGGGCACGAGGGCACCAGCGAAGTCGCTCCATCAATGCGCTGGTTGAGCAAGTCCGGCTTCTCCACGGGCTTGGTTACAAGGAAGCCGTGCTGACAGGTGTGCAGATCGGTGCATATGGCCGGGATTGGGACGCGGAATCGCGCCGCATCAGACGGGACTCGGGTCCAAACCTGACGGCGCTGGTGGAGCGGCTGCTAGCTGAGACGGATATTCCGCGAATCCGGCTCTCGTCGATCCAGCCACAGGACTGGCCTGATGGGCTCTTGGAGCTCTGGAGCGATCGGCGGATGTGCCGACACATTCATCTGCCGCTCCAGAGCGGATCAGACTCAGTTCTCAAGCGCATGGGGCGTCGATATCGGCGGAATGATTTCCGCGACCTGGTCGACAAGCTGAGGCGTGTCATGCCCGACGTGGCGCTAACGGCAGATATCATGGTGGGTTTTCCCGGTGAGACTGATGCCGAGCACGCTGAGAGCATGGCGTTTTGCGAGGAGATCGGATTCTTCGAGCTGCACATCTTTCGATATTCGGCTCGCCCGCAGACCGCCGCGACGCGGCTTGCTGGTGAAATTCCGGCCGACGTCAAAAAGGAAAGAAGCCAGGAGATGCACACCCTCGGGCGCTCGCTTAGCGAGCATTACCGACACACGGTTCCTCGGTCAGCGGGCCGAAGTGCTCTGGGAAGAGCCGGTCGAGACGGGCGGGAATCGTTGGACCGGTTTGACGGATAATTATCTCCGCGTTTGGGCGGAGGAAGACGAGATGGGCGAAGGAAATCTAAGTCACGTTCTGCTCCAGTCGCTCCAGGCCGAGGGTTTTTGGGGTGTGCCTCAATGAGCTGTCTGTTCTGCTCGATCTTGGCAGGTGAGATACCGGCAACGATCGTGTTCGAGAACGATGAGCTGCTCGCTTTCCGAGACATCAATCCGCAGGCGCCGACGCACGTGCTGGTTATTCCGCGAGTGCATAGAGAGCACCCAAGTGAGCTGACGTCGGAGGACGAGGCGCTCATGGGGCGAGTCATCCGAGCCGCTTCAGAGATTGCCCGGCAAGAGGGGATCGCGGACTCAGGCTACCGTCTCATCGTGAATGCTGGCCCGGACGCCAATCAGACGGTCCCGCATATTCATGTGCACGTGTTGGGCGGTCGTACCATGGGCTGGCCGCCGGGCTGACCCGCTGATTACGCGCTAACCATCGGATTCAGGAGTGGCGAGACTAGAGTTTCCTGTCCGAGGTTGAAGGAGGTCATGTGAAGCTTTTCGAATTCCAGGCCAAGGAAGTGTTCGCCAAATCGGGGATACCGGTTCCGCGAGGACGCATGGCGTCCACTCCCGATGAAGCTGCCGCGATAGCCGCGGAGCTGGGTCGATGTGTGGTGAAGGCTCAGGCGCACGCGGGCGGACGTGGGAAGGCCGGCCTGATAAAGCTGGCGAATTCACCTGATGAAGCTCGGGAGCATGCGGCCGCGATTCTTGGTCAGACATTCAAAGGCTTCGTCATCCAGAGACTCCTGGTTGAAGAGGCTGTCTCAGCCGCGATGGAGTACTACCTCGCGATTACCATCGATCGGACCAGCAAGGGCCCGATGATGATGTTGAGCGCTGAGGGCGGTGTGGAGATCGAGGAGGTCGCGGAAAAGACTCCCGAGAAGATCATCAAAATCACGATCGATCCCTCATATGGGCTCTTCGACTTCCAGCTTCGAGACGCCGTTGAGCAGGCCGGCCTGGATCCCAAGGCATCTCGCCAGGTTCAAGCCATCGCTCACAAACTCTACCGCTCGTTCTGTGACAACGACGCGGCGCTGGCCGAGATCAATCCTCTCATGGTGACCACTGATGGAGCGGTGATCGCGGCGGATGCCAAGGTGGATGTGGACGATAATGCGCTCTTCCGACAGCAGGATTTGCTGGTGTACAAGGAAGAAGCCGAGGAAGATCCAATTGAAGCCGAGGCGCACCGCCGTGGCGTAACGTATGTGCGGCTGGATGGCAATATCGGGATCATCGGCAACGGCGCTGGCCTCGTTATGACGACGCTTGACCTGGTGACACGTGAAGGTGGTAGGCCGGCCAACTTCCTCGATATCGGTGGTGGCGCGAGAGCAGAAAGCGTGACGCAGGCGCTTGAGATCGTGCTCATGGACCCTAACGTCACGGGCATTTTGTTCAATATCTTTGGCGGCATCACACGTGGTGACGAGGTTGCGAAGGGCGTGCTGGAAGGCACAAGTAAAATTGACATAAACGTGCCAATTGTCGTCCGGATGGCTGGGACGATGGCGGAAGAGGGGCTGGCGCTCCTTCAGGGAAGCTCGCTTATACCGGCCAATAGCCCCGTCGAAGCGGCGCGCAGAATCATCGAGCTGGCGGGGCGATAACGATGTCAGTGCTTATTGACTCAAACACACGAGTAGTCGTTCAGGGTGTCACTGGGCGTGAGGGCGGATTCCACACTCAGCAAATGGTTGACTACGGCACTCCGGTTGTCGCGGGAGTGACCCCGGGCAAGGCTGGCACCGAGCACGCCAGCGTGCCGGTATTCGATTCCGTTGCTGACGCGGTGGCGGAGCGCGGCGCCAATACCTCCATCATCTTTGTCCCGCCACCCTTTGCTGGCGACGCGATCTGCGAAGCGGCGACAGCTGGATGCAAGCTAGTGATCTGCATCACCGAAGGCTTGCCGACACTCGATGCATTGCGAGCTGTGAAATACGCTGGCGAAAAAGGCGCGCGAGTCATCGGTCCTAACTGTCCCGGTGTCATGACGCCCGGACTGGCGAAGATCGGCATTATGCCCGCGAACATCTTCACCAAGGGCAATGTCGGCGTTGTGTCGCGCAGCGGCACGCTTACATACGAGATAGTGGCGCTGCTTACCGAGGCTGGCCTCGGCGTATCGACGTGTGTCGGGATCGGCGGAGATCCGGTCATTGGAACGGTCTTCGTAGACGTGCTGGAGCTTTTCCAGAACGATCCGGACACGAAGTCCGTCTTTCTGATTGGTGAGATCGGCGGCTCGGACGAGGAGATGGCGGCGGACATGGTGGGAACGACCTTCACCAAGCCGATCATCTCGTTTATCTCCGGCCGCTCGGCTCCTCCTGGGAAGCGCATGGGCCACGCCGGGGCCATCATCTCAGGGACAATGGGCACCCCACAGAGCAAGGTCGCCGCATTCGAGTCCAAGAACGTGCCTGTGGCCGACACGCTACCAGACATGGTCCGCATCCTCAAGGAGAGCGGACTAGCTTAGTGCAGTAATGAGCGGAGAGTGATGAATCATGAGTGAGGTGAGGCTACCCAGTCCTTACTCATGACTCATCACTCATGACTCATCACTCTCCCGTGGACCATCCCGCGATCCTCCGCTCTCTTCAACGTGACGGGCGAATCACTTTCGCTCGATACATGCAAATGGCGCTGTACCACCCGCGTTGGGGCTATTACTCCAGACGCGATGCGCTCGGAGAATCCGGGGATTTCTACACGAGTCCCGAGCTGCACCCACTGTTCGCGGCAGCAGTTGCAGTGCGCGCATACGGCGTTTGGCAGGGCTTGGGCTCTCCGAATTCCTTCGACTTTGTCGAGGTGGGTGGCGGGTCCGGTCGATTTGCGCGAGACTTCCTGCTGTATGTCGATGAGTGTTTCCCCGAATTCAGTCGAGTTCTCCACTACCGCATCGACGATCGCGGAGCGAATCTCAGAAGGACTCAGCTCGAGCGTCTGATCCGTGCGAAACTCGATCGGCGTGTGCGATGGACCGATGGCTCACCGGCCGTATGGACCAAAGGCTCGGTGCGCGGCATGATCGTGGCCAACGAGTTGATCGACGCGCTTTCGGTGCATCTGGTTACGGCTAGGGACGGAGAACTGCAGGAGCTCTATGTCCACGGGGATGATTCCGGGCTCGCTCTGGAGCCCGGCCCGCCGTCAACGTCCAGTCTTGAGCGGTATCTTCGGGCGATCGACATCACTGTGCCCGACGACGTGCAGTGGGAGATCAATCTCAACGCCCCCCGCTGGATTCAGCGCACGAGCCGAGCGCTAGAAGCCGGTGCCTTGCTGCTCAGTGACTACGGCTACCCAGCGTCGGAGCTCTACAGCGCCGGGCGCCCGACGGGATCGCTCCTGTGCTACTCGCAACACACGGTTGATAGTGATCCGCTCCGTGCTCCGGGTGCGCATGACATCACTTGCCATGTCGATTTCACCACACTGCGAAGCTCCCTCGCGTCGGTCGATATGACGATCGTGGAGGACACACCCCAGGCAGAGGCGCTGGGCCGCCAGGCTCTATCTGAGTGGCGGGCATGGACGCTTGATGGGGATGCTGCGTGGACGCAAAGGACAGGGCTTGTTCGTTCGCTCGATGCATTGAGTGATCCCGGCGGACTTGGTCGGTTGCAATGGATTACGAGCGTCAAGGCAATGCGAGATTGGACGTGGCAATCCATCCCGTTAATCCCAGTACCTTCTACCAGATCATTAATTGGGGATCATCTTGTCTTGCCCGATCCGGCCATGCTTGACCCGATCTCCGATATCGAGGAACAGTGGCACGAGCTCTGGCAGGGAGATGGTGACGAGGCATAACCGAGTCCGGCGCCAATATTCCCGATAATTCGGATCGCAAATGTTTACATCGCCGAATTCGTTAACTTAGAATACAATCGCCAAGAGGAGGAGCTATGCCCCTACGAATAAACGATACTGCCCCGAACTTCACAGCTGAGACAACTCAGGGCACCATTGATTTTCACGAGTGGATCGGGGACGGCTTCGCGATCCTTTTTTCGCACCCCAAGGACTTCACTCCCGTCTGTACGACTGAGCTTGGCTACATGGCCGGTCTTCAGCCGGAGTTCGAGAAGCGAAACACCAAAATCATCGGACTAAGCGTTGATCCGGTGGACAGCCACGGCAAGTGGGCGAAGGACATCGAAGAGACTTCTGGTAACGCTGTGAATTACCCGATGATCGGCGACCCGGAGCTTAAAATCGCCAAGCTGTACGACATGCTTCCAGCCGATGAGGGAACTACGTCCGAAGGGCGAACGCCGGCGAACAACGCGACCGTGCGTACTGTGTTCATCATTGGCCCGGACAAGAAGATCAAGCTTTCGCTCACGTATCCGATGAGCACCGGCCGCAACTTCAATGAGATTCTGCGCGCTCTTGACTCGATTCAGCTCACCGCCAAGCAGGCGGTAGCGACACCAGCGAATTGGAATCCTGGGGACGAGGTCGTCATAGCTGGTACGGTCTCCGACGAAGAGGCGACAAAGCTTTATCCGCAGGGCTGGAGGGCGCCACGACCGTACCTTCGCTTGGTAAAGCCGGGACCCGATCAACGATAAGCACACAGTAATTGGTACCGCTTGGCCCGGTCGCTTGACCCTGGCCGAGACGCGTGAACAACTGCCCCCTCTTTAGCGTCGAAATGCGGCGGTGAGGAGGGGGCTTTTGATTTTGATTTGGATATACGTTTGATGGATGCGAGTCGGCCGCGGAGTTGCGCGAGCTCGGTGTGACGACCTCCGCTGGTTGCGGGTGTGGGGTGCAGTTCACTATGCTGATTCACTGAATAGAGATTCATTTCGGCCGTCGATCGTCACTGGGACGACGAGGCCGTTTTTATCGTTGAGCCCATGCGGGAGTCCCCAATGACTGATCAAGCGGAACGTCAGGGTCCTGAGCGCGCCTATACGCCGTTCGACCCCTCCGACGTTGAGGAGCGCACGTATAAGTCCTGGCTGGATGCCGGCTATTTCAAGCCGAGCTGGACGCCCGGCAAAGCGCCCTTCGTCATGACGATGCCGCCGCCAAACGTCACGGGCGAGCTCCACATCGGCCACGCGCTGACGATTGCAATCGAGGACGCTCTGGTCCGCTGGCATCGGATGATGGGCGAGCCAACCTTGTGGGTGCCCGGGCGCGACCACGCCGGAATCGCCGGCCAGCTCGTGGTGGAGAGGCAGCTCGCTCAGGATTCCAATCTCTCGAGGCACGACCTTGGTCGAGAGAAGTTTCTGGACCAGGTCTGGGAATGGATGAACGATTACGGCCGTCGCATTCAGTTTCAGCTTTACCGGCTGGGAACCTCGGCTGACTGGGACCGTGAGGGCTTCACGATGGATTCGGGCCCTTCTCGGGCGGTCCGCACGGCATTCGTTCAGCTCTTTGAGAAGGGGCTGATCTACCGCGGGCATCGCATCACGAACTGGTGCCCGAGATGCGCGACCGCGCTTTCCGATCTCGAGGTGGTTCATTCGGAAGAGGTGCGGTATTCTTGCGTATGTCCGATATGCCCTCGTGGACGAGCCCGGGAAACCGAGCGGGTCCATCACCGTGGCCACTACCCGACCCGAGACCATCCTGGCCGACACCGGCATAGCCGTCCACCCGGAGGACGAGCGCTATAAGGCGATGATCGGTCGTCGAGCCATCGTCCCTTATGTGGCACGGGAGATTCCGATCGTCGCGGATGACGTGGTGGATCCTACTTTCGGAACGGGCGCCGTAAAGGTGACCCCCGGCCATGATCCCACCGACTTCGATATCGGCCAGCGACATTCACTGCCGGTGATCATGGTGATGAATCTCGATGGCACGATGAACGATGATGCCCTAGGGCTGGCCGGCATGCCGGTGGCTGCCGCGCGCGAGCGATTCCTTCAGATGCTGCAGGAGGAAGGTGCTCTGGAGCGAGTGGAACCACATCGACATGCCGTCGGCCACTGCCAGCGCTGTAACACTGTGGTGGAGCCTATCGTCACGGACCAATGGTACGTGCGTATGGAGCCACTTGCCGAGCCGGCGCTTGAAGCCGTGCGCGACGGACGCATTCGCATCGTTCCCGAATATTTCACCAAGGAATACAACAATTGGATGGAGAACATCCGCGATTGGTGCATTAGTCGCCAGTTGTGGTGGGGACATCGGATTCCGGTCTGGTACTGCGAGGACTGTGGCGGTCAGACGGTGGCCGTGGTGGACCCGGACGCCTGTGCATCGTGCGGAAGTAAGAAGATCGAGCAGGATCCCGATGTCCTCGACACGTGGTTCTCATCCGGTCTCTGGCCATTCTCCACGCTCGGTTGGCCCGACAACACGGAGGACATGCAGCGATACTACCCGACGACGGTCATGGAAACGGGCCATGACATTCTCTTCTTCTGGGTTGCGCGGATGATCGTGATGGGCCTGGAGTGCACCGGCGACATCCCCTTCCGCGACGTCTTCCTCCATGGCATGGTCCGCGTGGACGGCGAGAAAATGAGCAAGGTTCGAGGGAATGTCCAGGACCCACTGGACATCATCGGGCGGTATGGAACCGATGCGCTGCGTCTCGGTCTCGTCATGGGTACAACGCCGGGTAAAGACGTCTCCATATCCGAATCGAAGTTCGATTTTCAACGCGACTTCGTCAACAAGATGTGGAATATCGGTCGCTTCGTCCTGGGAAACCTTCCGACGGAAGCGCGGGCGTCACTCCCTGACGGTGTAGCGAGCTCGTTGGCGGATCGATGGATCCGCAGCCGCGCCGCCGCGATCGTGACTGACGTGTCGCGCCTCCTTGGCGAGTTTCAGCTTGGGGAGGCATCACGCCTGGCGGAAGAGTTCCTCTGGGAGGACTTCGCGAGCTGGTATCTGGAGATCGCCAAGATTCAGCTCCGATCCGCCGAATCCGATGCGGAGAAGGTCGCCACGCTTTCTACGCTGAGAGACGTGTTTACCGTGTGTCTCAAACTGCTCCATCCGTTTGCTCCGTTCATCACCGAGGAGCTCTGGCAGCAGCTGCGCGAAGGTCAGCAAGGGCTGGAGCCATCGATCATGATCAGCGCCTGGCCGACTCCCGGTGATCGAGATGCTGTCGCCGAGGCGGAGTTCCAACGGGTGGCAGATCTCATCCAAGGTATCCGTCGTCTGCGATCGGAGTATCGGGTGGACTGGTCGCGGCGAGCTCCGGTGACGATTGAAGCGTTGGATACGCCGCAGCTATTCAAAGATCAGAGTGATGCGATTGCTTCGCTCGCCCGGCTGGATCCGCTGGAAGTTGTGGAGCGCGTTCGAGAAGAGCCGTCCGATGCGCTCACGGTGGTGGCCGGCGGCGTTCGTGCCTTTGTCGCGGCATCGGGTCTTTTCGACGTCGCCGGTGAGCTCAAGAGGCTAACCGTCGGTATTCAGACCACCACGCAGGCTGTTCAGCGCAAGGAGGCATTGCTCGGACGTGAAGGGTTCGTAGCGAAGGCTCCGCCCGCGGTGGTGGAGCGAGAACGCCGCGATCTCGAGCAGCTTCGTTCGGAGCTCGCCCTCATGCAAGAGCAGCTCAGCCGCCTCCAGGGGATGGCGGGTGGATAGCCGCCTCCTTCTAGCTGTTCCGCCCGCCATAGCGCTGCTAGGGCTGGTGGGACTGCTGTACGGGATTGAGCCAGTTGGCCCCATCGCGCTGGCGCTTGGGCTGGTCGTTGGAGCCCTGGCCGAGCTGAGCGGACGGGCGTTCCTCGGTTGGGACGAAGTCAAAGGTCGGCTGGGCTGGACGCTGTGGATACTCCCGGCCGCTTCCACGTTGGCCGCCGCCCTCGCCGTGGCGCAGCTTGACCCACGCCTCTCGCGTGTCGTGCCGGTTCTGGGCGCGGCGGTCGTTGGAGTCGAGGTGATCCTGCAGCGGCTCGAGGTGGAAGACCGTCCGAACAGCAGCGGCTATCGAGTGGTGTTCCACATCCTTGCGTATCTGACCGCCTTTGTCCTCTTCACGCTCATCTATCAGACCAAAGAGCGCGGCCTTATTACAGGAACTGGCATTGCGGCATCGTCAGCACTCCTGTCGATAGCTTTGCTGCGGGAGGTCAGCGTTGAGCGCCGCCGCACAATTCTGTTCGCCTGCCTCATTGGGCTCGTGGCTGGAGAGATCACCTGGGCAGCAAATTACTGGGTCGTCTTAGCCCTTGTCGGCGGCGCGTTGCTCTTACTTGTCTTCTACCTCCTAGTCGGCATCGCCCAGGCGATTCTGGCTAAGAGCTTGAGCAGGAGTGTGCTCTTGGAGTACACGCTGTTCGGATTGCTGTGCTTTGCGATCATTTTCTCCACAGGCCCGTGGAAGACTTGATCTGCACCCGATCGCCAAGTTGCACTCCTCAAGACGTTGAGCTCGTGACGCATGTAGTGAGCGCTTCAGCGCTTTTTCGCCGAGATCGGGTAGCAAGCGTAGCGAGGCGAACTTCGAACGTTCTTTCAATCAACCGATCTCGACGGGACGCTTATCTGTGCTCGCTTTGAATTGTTCGGCGAAAAAGCGCTAAAGCGCTACTACATGCCTTTAGAGCTATTCGATGCCAAGGTACGAGCGCTGGACGGCTTCGTCGTTCCTCAGCTCCGCGGCGTTACCCTGGAGCACAATTCGGCCGGCTTCTAACACGTATCCGCGGTGTGCGATTTCGAGCGCCATGAGAGCGTTCTGCTCCACCAGCAGGATAGTTCCACCTTGCCGATGGATCTCGCGAAGCGTATCGAAGATTGTCTCCACCAGAATTGGAGCGAGGCCCATTGACGGCTCGTCAAGAAGCAGGATACGTGGGCTGGACATCAGCGCCCGGCTGATCGCCAGCATCTGCTGCTCTCCTCCGGAGAGCGTTCCGCCCCTCTGATTCAGGCGCTCCTTCAATCGAGGGAAGAGTGTCAGTACTCGATCAAGGTCACTTGCCACAGAGGATGGATCCTTCCGTGCAAATGCGCCCATCTCGAGGTTTTCCAGAACGGTCATTCTGGAGAAGATACGTCGTCCTTCCGGGACCTGGCAGATTCCCAGTCCGACGATCTCGTGCGCTGGTCGTTCTTGAATGTTGCTGCCGTCGAAGCGCACCTGTCCCGAGCGCGGGCGGAGTAGTCCTGAGATGGTCCTGAGCGTCGTAGACTTTCCCGCGCCGTTAGCACCGATCAGCGTCACGATCTCATTCTCGTTGACGTCCAGTGATACGCCGTGAAGTGCCTGGATGCTCCCGTAAAAACTCTGAATCCCCTGGAGCTCAAGCAGGGGCATGTTGCGTACTTGCTCCGGCCGCCCCACGCCCGAGGTAGGCTTCGATCACCCGGGGATTGTGTTGAATCTCCGATGGTGTGCCTTCGGCAATCTTCTCGCCGTGATCGAGCACGCACACGCGGTCCGAGATGTTCATGACCACGCGCATATGGTGCTCGATGAGGAGAATCGTGAGGCCCATCTCCGTGCGGATGCTCTGGATCAGATCCGTGAGCGCGCCCGTCTCTGAAGGATTCATGCCGGCAGTTGGCTCATCCAGTAGAAGCAGCCGCGGCTGTGTCGCGAGCGCCCGAGCGATCTCCAGTCGGCGCTGGTCTCCGTAGGGGAGATTTCGTGCCCAGGTCTCCGCGCGAGCGTCTATTCCGACACGAGCGAGGAGTTTATGCGCGCGTTCGCGTGCTTCCTTCTCTTCCTTCTGAACGCCGGGGGTGCGCAGAATGGCGCCGATCACGGAAGATCGCAATCGACTGTGCATGCCGACCAGGACATTGTCGAGGGCGCTCATATTTCCGAATAGACGGATGTTCTGGAATGTGCGGGCGATGCCCATTTGCGTAATCTCGTGGGGCTGTCGTCCCACAATAGATTGATGCTGGAAATGGATTGTGCCCTGTTCGGGCCTGTACCAGCCCGCGACGCAATTGAAGAACGACGTCTTTCCAGCGCCGTTGGGGCCGATGACGCTCACAATGGAGCCCTCATCGATCTCGAGGTCCACATGATCGACGGCCACCAGGCCCCCGAAGCGCTTTACGACTTGATGCGCGGAAAGCATATTTAGTGTGTCCGCGTCGCCCCCACGGGCTCCATCGTAGTCGGCGGTACAGGGGCCGCGGGATCAGGTTCGAGCAGCTCACTGCGGCGCTGCATACTGGGGAATAGGCCCTGCGGGCGAATTGCCATCAGGAGAACCAGTACCAGTCCAAACATCAACAGCTTGGCGCTGGAGAGATCGACACCCTGAAGCCAGGGGCTGACCACCGGTACATTAATGAGCGCGCCAAAAGAACGAATCCATGGTGTGGCGGCGTCGGTCACGATGAAGTTGAAGATGCCCATTACCACGGCGCCGACCATCACGCCCCAGACGTTCCCAATACCCCCGAGAATGACCATGGAAAGCACAATCACCGAGATGCTGAAGTCAAACTGGAACGGATCGATAAACTGCAGCATCGACGCGTACATGGAGCCGGCGAACCCGGAGAAGGATGCTCCCAGTGCGAAGGCGAGAAGCTTGGTCTTGACGAGATCAATACCCATGCTGGCCGCGGCCGCCTCGTCTTCTCGCATGGCCATCCAGGCCCGGCCAAGCCGTGAGCCATGCAATCGAACGATCAAGAAGACGGAGACCAGCATGACGACCAGGATCAGGTAGTACCACTGCA
Organism: uncultured Chloroflexia bacterium; assembly: GCA_963765765.1. Classification (GTDB taxonomy): domain Bacteria; phylum Chloroflexota; class UBA6077; order UBA6077; family JACCZL01; genus CAVXYC01. The sequence continues at coordinate 117,636 of CAVXYC010000017.1, forward strand.
CCTGGTCAGATGCGAGCAGCTCTTTCTCCCCGAGATGGGGTCTGCCGATAGGGTTCATACCCTTGGCTCCGTTACTCCATTTCTCGAGGTTGAGAAAGGCACGCGGAACGATCTCCCCAAACGCCAGCGTCACGATGGCCAGGTAATCTCCGCGTAGCCGCAGCGTGGGAGCACCCAGGATGACTCCGAAGATGGCGGCGACGCACCAGCTGATTCCGAGAGCCGGCCAGAAGTCGGTGCGAAATGGCAGGGGGCTCTGCGGAGCTGTCAGGAATGCGACTGTGTATCCGCCAATGGCAAAGAACGCCGCGTAACCGAGATCCAAGAGCCCGGCATACCCAACGACGATGTTCAAGCCGAGCGCCAGAATCACGTAGATCAAGATCGGATTCATGCTGCCCATGCGTTGCCAGCCGAACGTCTGGTCAAGCGCGGGATAGACCAGGGCAAGCGCCAGGAATACGAGGAAGACGATGCGGTTACGCCGGTCTTCGCCAAAGATGCGCCAGTCGCTGAGCGCGCGCCTGTGCAGCGGGTGCGGCCGCGGCCGCCGAATCAGGCACGCTCGGTGGTCTCCTCACCAAGAAGGCCGTTGGGTCTGAAAACGAGAATCAAGAATGAGAATCCCGAATACGACGGCCTGCGTCCAGCGCGCGTCGAAAACGAAGTCGCTTCTGGCCGCGATCAGGCCAATGATGAACCCGCCAAGCACCGCGCCAGTGATATTGCCTATTCCTCCGAGCACAGCCGCGGTGAAGGCCATGAGGCCGCCTCGAAACCCCTGAAAGAACCAGGCGGTGTTGTTGTAGAGGCCAAAAATGAGTCCCGCGGCCCCAGCAAGCGCACCGCCAATGAGAAACGTGAGCGCGATGGTCTGGTTGATATCGATGCCCATGAGCGCGGCGGCTTCACGATCCTGCGCCGTGGCGCGCATCGCCTTGCCTAATCGTGTTCGGGTGATGAAGAGATGCAGTGCATACGTGAGCGGCACGCTGAGAGCAATGACGAAGAAGTCTTTGACCGTGAATGTGACGATGCGAGTCTATGCCCAGGATATCGCCCACAATGTCGATGTTCGGAATCAAGTTCGGGAAGTCCACGGCCGACGCGCCTTTCCAGAACAGCCCGACGTTCACCAGGATGAACGATACGCCAATAGCCGAGATCAGCGGCGCGAGGCGCGGCGCGTTGCGCAAGTCGTCGGTATGCGAGCCGCTCGATCGCAGCGTTCAATAGCGCGCATACAAGCATGCTTCCGACCAGTGCCAGGACGATAAGCAGCACAATCAACGGGGGGTCGAGCTGGCTCGCTCGGCTAAGGCCCAGCATTGCTGGAATCGCCGTGATGATCGTGAGGGCGGTCATCGTGCCAATCATGAACACCTCGCCATGGGCGAAGTTGATCAGCTCGATGATGCCGTAGACCAGCGTGTAGCCAAGAGCGATGAGTGCGACGATCGCGCCGTTGGCGGTGCCGATGAGCAGGATCTGCAGCGTGAGCTCAGGACCCTGCCAGGGAAAGACGAGCGCCGCCACCAATGCGGTCACGAGCAGCCACGTTGCGCTCACGACGTCTTCATCCTTGTTTGATTATCAACGAACACTGACGCGTGCGAAGATTGACTCTCGCACGCGCCAGCAATCGTACTGGTTTTATCGATGTGCTTACTGAGGCGCCTGGAGCGTCACGGCATTCTCGTCGTCGAACTTGCCGTCATTGACCTGTCGGCCGCTCATCGTCGTGAGGCTGGTATCGCCATTGGTGTCGAAGCGACCACCGGTTACCTAGTACCCCGTCGTAGTCCTTCGTGGCAAAAACCGCGTCACGAATCTTTGCGCGATCCTTTACCCCGGCGCGTTTGATTGCATCCAGGACGACCTTCATGGACTCGTAACCGTAGGCCGCGTATGCTTCGGGCTCGGAGTTGTACTTGGCCTTGTATGCCCTATACCAGTCTGCGCCCTTTCCGGTGAGCTTCGAAGGCGGGACTCCGCCGAATGTGATGTAGGCGCCTTCAGCCGCGTCGCCCGCGTCGTCGAGAAACGCCTTCTCATAGATACCATCAGGCCCCATGAACTTGACGTTGTTGCCCAGTGTTGAGCGGATGTCCTTCAGGAGCTTGCCCGCCTGATTCTGGGTGATGCCACCGTAATAAATGAGGTCCGGGTTGGCACCGCGGATCTTCGTCGCAAGCGCGCGATAGTCCGAAGCTTGCGGATCGATGCCTTCCGGGCCACCCACGATGTTAATCCGACCTTGGGCGCGGTATTGTTGAATACCGCCGCGAGGCCGTTGCCGTAAAGCTCGGTGTCGTGAAGAATGTAGACACGCTGAGCGCCGAGCTGCTTTGGCCCAGTTTGCGCCAACGGACCCCTGCAGATCTCGGCGGGCACCACGCGCGAGTAGTTACGCTGGCCGTTGGGGTAGTAGACATCTGGCTCGTCCGGCTCCACGCCCTCAACCTTCTTGGTAAGCCCAGGATAGGTGTTGGCCGGGGAGATCATAAGCAGGTTCGACCGATTCAAGATCGGGATCGCGACCTTAGCCGCACCCGAGTTGAAGGTACCAACGTATGCCATTACGTCCGGGTCGTTCACTGCCTTGTTGGCGTTCTCAGCTTCCTTGCCAGCATCCCACTGGCCCCTTGCAGGCGTAGCATCATCCATGTCCTCGTAGTCCAGCGTTGCGCCATCTATGCGCATGTTGACCTCGTCAAGGGCCATTTTGATGCCGTTGACGATCGTGTCAGTCTGACCCTTGGAGCTTCCTGTCCTCGGAAGGCTCGAAACGATCTTGATGCGACCCGTTAGTTGGCTGGCGCCGGCGGCAGGCGATGCGGCGGGTGACGCGGCCGGAGACGCGGCGGGTGACGCCGCGGGGCTTGCGGATGGGGCCGATGGGCTGGCCGCTGCGGCAGGCTTCGCGGTCGCCGGCGCTGTTGTGGGCGTCGCGGGAGCCGGTGAGCAGGCGCTCAGCAGCACAGCCAGTGACGTGGTCACGAGCGTAACCGCTCCGAGACGCTTGGCGCTATCGCATAAATACTTCCTCCACAGTGGTCGAGCTCAGGAAATGGTGTACGATCTCGAATCTTGCAACTGCTGCACCAAAAATTCACCGGGTCTTCTCGCATGTGATATACATGTACGAGATGAGACGCCAACGTCGACCGGACGTGCTCGGCAAACTCACGCCACTGCGCGACGAGAGCTAGCGCTCAACCAAGGCCCAATCTACCACAGCCTCTGTACGTGCGCAAAGGTTATCTCCGCACAAGCCGGCTTGTTCATTCCCGGTCGCTTGCACGGAAGCCGATGCTGCTCCGAGACGTCGATTTGAGTGTCCCATCGCTATAATGGCGTTGGCCTATCCACGAGGCACATGCTCTCACCGTGGAGCTTGATCTGCCGCCTCGCCCCCTGGCCTATTTCCTGCACTTACGTTGCGGTTCAGTAAAAGACCGCAAGGTCTGAGGTGATGGTCGAATGACCGCGTTTCAATCCGAAGACCGGACGCGTATCAAAAGAATACGCGCCGAGAAGGCCATCCAGCTAGCGATGCAGAATCGCTGGTCGGAGGCCTCTGAAGTCAATCGCCAGATCATTGAGCTTTTTCCGGACGATGTGGATAGTCACAATCGACTCGGAAAGGCATTGATGGAGCTTGGCCAGTATCCTGAGTCACGCAATGCATATCGTGAGGCAGCCAAACTCGATCCATCAAATACAATCGCCGCCCGAAATCTTCAGCGGCTTGAGCAGCTCACCGATGGTGACAGCGAAGCAACCCCGGCGACACCGGTAGACCCACGGCTCTTCATTGAAGAAGCCGGGAAAACGGCGGTCACGGCCTTGAACGACCTCGCCAATCGCACGGTGCTTGTTCGACTCACCGCCGGTGATCCGTTGTCCATTGACGTGGATGGCAACACCGTCAAAATGTCAGACCAGACGGGAGAAGTCGTGGGTCAGGTTGAGCCAAAGCTGGCTCAACGGATCGTCCGGCTCCTTGAGATGGGAAACAAGCTATCGGCAGCCGTAACCGCCGCCGATGACCAGTCCGTGCGCGTGATCATTCGCGAGGTCTATCGGGACCCCTCGATGGGGAATCGTGCATCCTTCCCCATGGCAATTGCCCCCGATCAATTTCGTGCCTACGTCAAGGATTCGCTACTTCGTTACGACCTTGATGACGACGAGGATATCGTGGACGAGGTCGATACCGAGACCGGAGCTGAGGTGGAGGCGGATGCTGAAGCCTCACCTGACACTGAAGTTTCACTTGACGACCCGTCGGTCGTTGCCGCCGAAGGGAAAGGACGACGATGACGACGAGGATTAACACAGCGCCACATTAATCACCGCGATTTTCGGTGCAACGTAACGGGCGCGTGCGCGATGGAGCATCTGCATCCACGCCACGCGCTTTGTTTTGTCTGGTAGCCGGGCGTGCTCGGAATAAGAAGTGGAGCGGAGATAGGGAATCGAACCCTCACGTCTAGCTTGGGATGCTAGTCCCTATCTGTGATGTCTGGTGCGTAAATCGAGGAATGAGTCGGCCGTGTGAGGGACGGGCGGGAGAGGAGCCGGCAGAGTGACGACGAGGGCACGCGGATCGGCTCTGATCTGAACGACAGCGGCGGCACGCCAATGTGGGCGTCGTCCGTTGCTCGACAGCTTCCTGATCGACGCGCTGCGGGCCTGGACGTCCCGCGTGAGGTGACCTACTCGACGACAAGCGTTGCCAGGCAGACCGCGTATGCCCTGCCGTGCGTCAGTCGTCGAGATCGTCAGGGTCGAGCACCCGGCGGGAGTGTATTCCGTCAGCCTCGCCCCGGCCATTCGGGCGAACTGAGGCCTGGAACTGAGCTCGCGCCTGCCGGTGCGATCGTCGTGCCGCCTGGCGGCCTGTGGTACGAGGCCTGGGCTTGGGGAGCTGGTGCTTACGTCCGCACCTGACGTATCGGGTCAGTCGATCGCTGTTCGGTACGTGGGTGCGTATACCGAGCCGTCAGCTGACGGCTCGGTGCTCGACGTGGCTTCTCGCGACGAGGACGCGATCGTGGCGCACGTGTGCGCGCACGCTATGGAGTGGATCGGCGCCGACGAGGCCAAGCGCATGCGATTCGAGCGTGAGCGGGGCGCATCACCTGCGGAGTCACGGCGACTTCTGGACGATCGGTACCGGGCTGCCAAATCCCGTCGTCTGGCGGGTGTGAGGTCTCGGAACAAGCGGATTGGCCGGGCATGGGGTCTTTGCCGGGTTGATCGCGCGTCGCAGACGGAGCATAGTAACCACAGCATGGAGTATCAGAGCCGCCGCCACTTTCTGAAGGGCAGCCTGGCGCTGACCTGTCTCGGGCTTCTGGGCGGTTGCGGGGTCCTCCCGTTTCAAGGACGGGGGCCGACAAAAGTCCCGCGTGTGGGTGTGTTGTGGACTTCCGAGCCAGTGTCGCTCGAGGCGTTCCAACAGGGCCTGCGCGATCTGGGGTACGTGGACGGGCAGAACATCGTCCTGGAGTATCGATACCAGGAGGGGCAGACGGAGCGCCTTCCCGCCCTCGTGGCTGAGCTGGTCGCCCTGCCCGTGGACGTGCTCGTCACAACCGCGTCGCCGGCTTTGCGGGCCGCTCAGCAGGCCACCGCTGAGATCCCGATCGTCATGGCCGCCATCGGCGACGCGGTGGACTCGGGGTTCGTCCGCAGCCTGGATCAGCCAGGGGGCAACATGACTGGTCTTTCGTTCCTGGGCATCCCGATGGCGGTCAAGCAGCTCGAGCTGCTCAGAGATGCGGTGCCCGGCGTCTCACGGGTCGCAACGATTCGCGATGCGACCACCGCGCCACTCCTGGGCGAGACATTCCGCCAGATAGGGGAGGCGGCGCGGGCCCTGGGCATTGAGCTCGAGCCGCTCCTGGCGACCGCACCTGAGGGACTCGCGGGTGCGTTCGATTCCGCGCGCGAGGCTGGCGTCGGGGCGGTTCAGGTCCACACGTCCGCGTCGTTTTCCAACTCGGAGCATCGGAAGGCGCTGGTCGACCTGGCCGCGCAAGTCGGCCTGCCGACGATGTATCCGCAGCGCATTTTTCCCGAGGTCGGGGGCTTGCTGAGCTATGGCGCCAACTTGTCGGACCTCTACCGCCGCGCCGCGACCTACGTAGACAAGATTCTCAAGGGAGCCAGGCCGGTCGACCTGCCGGTCGAGCAGCCCAGGACGTTTGATTTCGTGGTCAATCTCAAGACTGCCCAAGCCCTGGGGCTAACCATTCCCCAGTCAGTGCTCGCCCAGGCTACCGAGCTTATCCAGTAGCGAGCGTGTTCTCGTGATCAGGCTCCAGGACTCGGCTCAGCCCATGATTAAGCCCGGCCGATAATGGGGTTATCGGAACGAACCGTGATGTCTCACGGTGCTCAGCAGCTCGTCGTATATATCCATCGGCTTGGCGATCACCGATGCTGGCCCGGTAATCGGAGTTCTCTGAACGAATGATGCCGAATGGCTCAGTCCCCGGCGGCCGTACCAGGTGCTTGGGTCCTATCCGCGAGCAGCGCCTACTGGATGAGCTCGGTAGCCTGGGCCAGGACCGACTGTGGCAGTGTGCGCCCCAGCGCCTGAGCGGTCTTGAGATTGATCGTAAAGTCGTACTTCACGGGTCGCTCGATGGGCAGGTCGCCTGGATTGGCGCCTTTGAGGATCTTGTCCACAAAGGTCGCCGCGCGCCGGAAGTTGTCCGTGATACTGGCTGCATAGATCATCAGCCCCCCGGCGTTAATGAATTGGCTGCTCGAGTACATCGTGGGGAGCCGGTGTTGCGCCGCGAGCTCCACGATCCGCGGGGCCACGACAACAAACGCGACGTTCGCCGTGACAATCACGCCGTCGGCCCCGGCGGTGATTGCATCGGCCACAACAGTGTCGATATCGTCCGGGCTATGGAGCTGCAGGGGCACAAGCTGGACGCTCAAACTGCGCGCGGCAGTCTCCAGCTCACTGGAGATACCCACGGCATTCTGATTCCACAGGACGGCTACACGGGACATGCCCGGAAGGCCTCGAGTAGCTCCAGACGCTCCCCCTGCTCCTCCCCGGCGGACAAAGTCAAGCCTGTGATGTTACCGCCCGGCCGAGCCAGGCTCGCCACCACACCCTCCGCCACCGGATCCCCGCCCGTGGCAGCAAAGACAGTCGGAATCGTCGTTGTACGCTTGCTGGGCTGCGCGGATCGCCACGGGCTTTCCGCGTACGATCACGTCGAGCTCGAGCCGGACCAGGTCGGCCGCCAGCTCCGGAAGGCGCTCCTCCCTGCCATCGGCGTAGCGCTGCTCGATGGCCAACATGCTCGCCATCGATGTACCCGAGCTCACGCAGGCCCTGCGGAACGCCGCGAATTCCCGGTCGCGCTGCCGAGTGCCAGGAAGCCAATCTGGGGAATCCGCGGCGGGTTGCGCTCATGTGCGGCCGGAAGCGGACACCGCAGCCGGCCAGATGCCGCTCTGGCCATGGCCAGCCCGCCGCGCAGGAAATCGCGCCGCTGTAGAGGTTGGTAACCAGGTCACTGGATGACCTCCGTCGCCTGGGCCAGGACGGTTGACGGAATCGTCAAGCCCAAGGCCTGGGCCGTCTTGAGATTGATCGCAAAGTCAAACATGACTTGGCTGCTCCACGGGCAGATCAGCCGGATTTACGCCGCGGAGAATCTTGTCTACGTAGATCGTCGAGCGCCGGAATAGGTCGGCTCGATTCGGTCCATATCCCATCAGCGCACCGTGGGCGGTGGCGTCGGCTATCTGCCACATGGAGGGCAAGCCAAACTGGTTCGCCAGCTCGATGATCCGCGCCTGAGAGCTCCCAGTGCCAAATAATGGCCCACTCAGGACGTACAGCGCACCCGCCCGCTCCTGGACGGCGGATTCCATGACAGCATCAAGGTCACCGAGGCCGCTCACAGCCAGGAAATGCAGCTCCAGACCCAGGTTGGCGGCCGCCGTCTCATAGGGCTGGCGGCCATCCAGGATCCCGATAGTGGCATCAAACAGGAGACTGACGCGTCGGAGTCCCGGCACGGTCTCCTGGATGAGCTGAAGCGGCTTGCCCGCAAGGAGGGTGAGTACTGAGACCGGTCACATTGGTGCCGGGGGCGGGCGAGGGTCTCCGCGAGCCCGCTGGTCACCAGATCGCCCTGGCCGATGCTCACGATGGGAATCGTGGTGGTGATGGAGCGGACCGCACGGGCAACCGTAGCGGCCGGAACCACGATCACCTCGGGCTGGAAGCGCTCGATGATGGCCGTAAACTCGTGGACCTGCTCGTCGCCACTGGCGTACGCCTGTTCGATGACCAGGTTCTGTCCCTCCGCGTAGCCGCGATCGCGCATGGCTTCGCGGAATGACATCCATGAATACCGAGGTTGCCGGGTCCGAGGGCACCGGATTCGAAAGATAGGCAAGCCGCCGCTGCTGCATGGGCCGCGACGACGAGAGTCGCTCGAAGCCACAAGCTGAGAGCAGACTTAACCCAGTGACGGCCAGGCTTCCGCGCAGAAATCTGCGGCGAGCAAGGTGCCTCACGGGATCTTCTCCGTTGCCTGCGCGATGACCACCCACCACTGGGGTCGGGAGTGCCAGTGGTGGCGCCAGCAAGATCCGCTCAGGACGCTTCACTGAATCACTTCCGTAGCCTGAGCGAGCACGCTGGGTGGGACGGTGATACCCAGGGATTGTGCGGTCGTGAGGTTCACCAGGAAGTCAAACTGCGTTGGCTGCTCGATGGGCATCTCCGCGGGGTTGCTGCCCTTCAGGATGCGGTCCACGTACGACGCCGCGCGACGATGAAGCTCAGCGCGGTTGGCGCCGTAGGCCACGAGGCCGCCGCGAGCCACCGCCTCGGTCTGGAACCATGCTGTTGGCAGCCGATGACGAATCGCCAGCTCAGCGATCCGGTCCTGGTTCGCAGCAAATATGGCGCCGCCTACGATGTAGAGTGCCTGCGCATGCTCACCTAGAGCGGTCTCCATGGCGGCGGGGAGATCCTCGGCCGTCGCGACGCCGACAAAGTGAATATCGAGGCCCAGATTCCGTGCGGCGGTCTGATACGGATCACGTTCTTGACCCGGTGTGACTGTCGAACACCACGGCAACGCGCGTCAGATTCGAAACGACTCTGCTGGAGCAGCTCGAGCTGGCGGCCGATGAGATTCGGGGTGCTCAGCCCGGTTACATTGCCGCCCGGCCGAGCGAGGCTCGCCGCAAGTCCGCTGGTTACGAGATCCCCGGCGCCGCCACAGACGATAGGAATCGACGTGGTGGCCGCGCGGACGATCCGCGCATCAACGACCGAGGGGACGAAGATCGCTTCTACCTGGAGCCGCACCACTTCTGCCGACGCTTCGGCAAGACGCTGCGCGCCATCAGCGTAGCGCTCCTCGATGATCAGGTTGTGACCTTCCATATTTCCCAGGTCATTCAAGCCCTGCCGAAACGCCACGGTGAGCGCGTCGGTAGTGGGATTGCGGAGCGTTCCCGAGAGTCGGGCAATACGGTGTGTCGGAACTGATTGAGTCACCGGGAACGAGCAGCCCGCGGCGCCAGCAAGTCCGACGCCGAGAAGTCCCAGGAGCCGCCGACGATTCACTGAATGAGCTCGGTCGCTTGAGCCGCGACGCTGGGTGGAATTGTGACTCCCAGCGCCTGGGCGGTCTTGAGATTGATGATCAGATCGTAGAGAGACGGCTGCTCAATGGGTAGATCGCCTGGCCGGGCACCTTTGAGGATCTTGTCCACGGAGGTGGCCGCGCGGCGGAAGAGATCGGCGCGATTGGCGCCATAGCCCAGCAGTCCGCCGCGTCGAACTGGCTCCGCACGCGTCCATCCAGACGGCAATCGGTGCTGCAGGGCAAGATCCGGGATTTGCCCCTCGGCGGCTTGCTGGATGAACGGCCCGCCTGACAGGACAATGCCATCCGCGCCGACGAGCATCGGGGAAGAGAATGCGCGTTCCAGATCGTCGGGCGTGCCCACGCCGACGATCTGAATCTCAAGGCCCAGGCTGCGTGCGGCGGCCTCGTATTGAGCGTGAAGATCGCCGATGAGCGCCGTGTCCACGAGCGCCGTGACCCGACTGAGGTTGGGTATCGCCTCCTGGAGGAGTTGCAGGAGCTTGCCGTGGAGTGATGGTGTGCTCATCCCCGTGACGTTGCTGTTCGGCCGGCCGAGGTTGTCCACAAGCCCCTTCTCACGCAGGTCCTCCTGGCCCACGCTGACGATCGGAATCGTTGGAGTGGCGGCATGCACGGCGCGAGCAACGGTGGCCGACGGCACCACGATCACTTCGGGCAGCAGGCGCGTGATCTCAGTGGCGAACTCCGCCACCTGGCTCTCGCCATTGGCGTATCGCTCCTCGAGCACGAGGTCACGACCGATCGTATAGCCACGGTCGGTGAGCGCCTGGCGGAAGACGCCCACCGAGCTTGCAGCTCCAGCGGCGTCGCCGCCGGAGAAGATACGCAACGCGGCGAACGGGAGGGGCCGGAGCGAAAGGCGAGGCGCAGCCCGAGAGGAGCGCCATGCCAGCCAGGGTCAGGCTCCTCTTCAGGAGCGCTCGACGGCGTTCGAGGTACATTCTCCCGAAAGCCCTACGCTTTCCGTCCTACGATCACCACCGGTTCCTGAGAGGTGGGTGGGTATTTTGAGAGTATGTCGTGGTCACATGGGCCGATAATGTGGGGCTATCGGAATGAAGGCTAAAGTGAACCTGCTTCCAATCCGTCGGCACTAAAGCGCAAGCCGTAGCAGCTGCGCTATCGGATGATCTCGGTCGCCTGGGCCAGGACCGAAGGGGGGATTGTCAGGCCGAGGGCCTGCGCCGTTCCGAGGTTGATCACGAGCTCGAATGTCGTCGGGTAGCTCGACTGGCATCTGGGCGGGGTCGGCGCCCTTGAGGATCCGGTCGACGTAGCCGGCCGAGCGGCGGTATAGCGCAAGCCGATCCACGCCATAGGCGAGCAGCCCGCCGGCCGCCGCCATGGGGCGGTTGGCCGAGCTCATCGGCAGCCGGTGTCGCCGGGCCAGCTCGCTCACCCGGGGCGCGCTGCTGCTCGGCACGGGGTTATCGAGCAGGTAGAGCCCGTCCACCCGTTCCGCCGCGGCGCGCTCGAACGCCGCCCCGAGCGCGTCGGCGTCGCGCGCCTCCAGCGAGCGCAGCTCCAGCCCGAGGGCGCTGGCCACCGCCCTCGACCACCTGGAATTCGTCGGCCCGGTCGGGCATGCCAGGATTCCAGAGCACGCCGACGCGCGCGAGGCCCGGGACGGCCGCCTTGAAGAGCTCCAGCCGCTTCTGGATCAGCTCCCCCGAGCTGCTGGTCAGACCCAGTGACATTGCCGCCGGGGCGGGCCAGGCTGGCGACGAAGCCGTCCTGGAACGGGTCTGGCGCTCATGGCCATCACGATCGGGATGGTGTCGGTGGCGTCTTTCAGGACCCGGGTTGCGGTCGGTCCCATCCGCGACAAGGACGTCGACCGGGAGGCGGACCAGCTCGGCAGCGAGCTCGGGCAGCCGGTCGATCCGCCCCTCGGAGTCGCGCCACTCGACCGCGATATTCCGCCCCTCGGCGTAGCCGTGGTCCGCCAGGCCCTGACGGAAGGCCGTCGGCCCGCTCCTGCCCGCCGCCGCTCGCCCAGATATCCGACGCGAGGGAGCTGGTCGACTGACGCGGCGGACCGATCGGTAGGGCCGTGCAACCCGATAGGAGCCCCAGACCCGCCAGGATCATGCCATCCCGCAGGAATGCGCGACGCTGTAGAGGGCGGAACGAGGTCACTGGATCAGCTCGGTCGCCTCGGCAAGGACCGACTGAGGAATCGTCAGACCCAGCGCCTGTGCGGTCTTGAGATTGATCACCAGGTCGAATTTCTCCGGCCGCTCCACCGGTAGCTCCGCTGGATTGGCGCCCTTCAGGATCTTGTCCACATAGGTGGCGGCGCGCCGCTCCTGGGCGGCACGATTTGCCCCGTAGGCGATCAGTCCGCCGGCTGCCACATATCGCCGATCGGCCGACATCATTGGCAACCGGTGCGTGAGCGCCAGCGCGCCGACACGCGCCACATTGCTCGTCAGCACGATATTGTCCAGCAGGGTCAGCGCATCCACCCGCTCACGCACCGCTCGCTCGAACGCGCCCTCGAGGGCGGCGGGCTCACGCACCTCCAGCGGCACCAGCTGTCAGCCCAAGGGGGCCGGCCGCGGCCTCCGCTATCTGCAACTCGCCGGCCTGGTCGGAGAGCAGGGTCAGGGTTCCAGATAACGCCTACGCGTGACACGGACGGGAGTGCCTGCCTCAGGATTTCCAGCCGCTTCCCGATCAGCTCGCGGGAGATGCTGGTCTGCCCGGTGACGTTGCCTCCTGGCCGTGCAAGACTGGCCACAAAGCCGTCCGCCACCGGGTCGCCCGTCCGTGCCATCACAATCGGGATGGTGCTGGTGGCACGCATTGCGGCCTGGATAGGAAGGGCCCCGGAGGCCACGATCACGTCGACGGGCATGCTTACGAGCTCGGCGGCCAGCTCAGGGAGGCGATCGACCTGCCCATCGGCGGGTCGCCACTCCACGGTGACCGTGCTGCCCTCAACGTACCCCAGCTCTGCCAGGCCCTCCCGAAAGGCGTCGGCCCATTCCTGTGCGCCGGTCCACAGGTAGCCGATACGCGGTGTCCGAACCGCCGGCTGAGACCGTGGCGATATCAGCCCGCAGCCGGCCAGCAGACCGAGGCCGGCCACGGACAGGCCACCCCTCAGGAAGCGGCGACGGGGGCAGGATGGCCCGAGTGGCGTCATGATGGGGCTAGTGTACGCCCGCGGGACTGACGGCGCTATGGCGCGCTCCGTGCCCGCGCGGTTACCGGAGCGCAGGCAATTCGACGATAGGTGATGTCTCGAGTGCTGGACGTGGCTACGCGCGACGAAGACGGGGCCGGGGTGCATCCCCTGTAGAGCTTGGCGGCTTTTGGGCCAGCGGTACAGCGCGGCGAAAGAGCGTCGTCTGGCGGGTGTGAGGTCGCGGCGACTCGTGTCGCGGGGGTTGAGCTAGCGGCCGCGTAGGGATTAGCGGAACGAGTTTGCCTTACTTCTGGTTTACTCAATGAGCTCGGTTGCTTGCAGGAGGAGGTCCTGCGGGATCTTCAGCCCGAGGGCCTGCGCTGTCCCGACGTTAATCACGAAGTCGACGTCCGTCGGCCGCTCCATCGGCAGATCGCCGGGGCGGGCACCTCGCAGGATTTTGTCCACGTACGGTGCTGCACTCCGGTAGATCTCGGCTCGACCGAAGCCATAGGCCAGCAAGCCTCCCGCCCGAGCGAACTCCGGATATTCCGCGACCGACGGCAGCCGATACTGGAGCGCTAACTCGGCGACGCGGTCCCACGCAGTGTCGAACTGGGTGCTGGAGAGAATCTTGAGGGCATCAGCGCCGGCTGTGGACATGGCCGCGAACGCATCGTCGAGGCCGCTGATGTTCGGCATGGCGACGACGTGAAGGTGTACCCCGAGGCCGGGCGCGGCCTCCTGGAGCGCCCGCACGCGGCGGGCGCTCGCCTCTGAGCTGCCTATGCGGAGCACGGCTACACGGGAGGCGTGCGGGACCGCTTCCTTCAAGAGTTGCAGCTGCTTGCCTTCCAGTTGCCACCCGCTTATGCCGGCCGTCCCGGTGATGTTCCCGCCGGGCCGCGCGATGTTGTCGACGAGCCCGCTCTCGATTGCCTCGCTGCTGACCAGGATCGCCACGAGCGGGACGGTGGCGGTCGCCTGCTTGGCGGCGATGCTGGCCGTCGACGTCCCCGCTACAATCAGCTCGACCTTCCGCTCGACGAGCTCGGTCGCGTTGGCCCGTTGCCGTTGGGGGTCTCCCTCGGCCCAGCGGGACTCCACGGCGAGGTTGCGGCCCTCGACCCAGCCCAGCTCCCGCAGCCCATCCCAGAACGCGTCCCAGCGCCCGCCGGGCGTGTCGCCGAGGACCCCGATCAGGCGCACCCGCTCGGAGGTTGGGGCCTGGGGAGGGAGCAGCCCGCAGCCGGCCAGCAGACCGAGGCCGGCCACGGACAGGCCACCCCTCAGGAAGCGGCGACGGGTGCGGGACGGACCCGGTTGGCGTCATGATGGCGCTAGTGTACGCCCACGAGACCAAGGGCGTCATGGAACGCTCCGCCGCCGCATGGCTACCAAGACGCAGGCAATTCGGCGTTAGTTACTCGACTGCTAAATCCCGTCGTGTGGCGGGTGTACGGTCACGGGGACTAATGCCGCGTGGCTTGAGCCGGACGGCGAGGGAGGTCGGTATGTCGGTTCCGGAGCCTGATCCAGGGCGGGGCTACGTGTCCGCGCCACGCCGGTCAAAATCCGGAGTGGCAACCCGACTGCACGGGCGAGCCGACGCTGACGTCGATACGGACGCGGCGGCCGAGACGGAGGGCTCACTAGACGATCGCCGCCGTCGTCGCGGCTGAGGGAAAAACCGACGACGAGGACGGTTTCAAGCGTCGAGGCTGATTACTGCTTCTGAAACCAAAGCGCGCGGTTCGGGAACCCGAGGCGCGCGCTTCTTTTTGCTCTGATGTGAAATGAGGCTAGGACGTGGAGCGGGAGAAGGGAATCGAACCCTCACGTCTAGCTTGGGAAGCTAGCAGGCTACCACTACATCACTCCCGCGTGGCAGAGATCATTATATGGGATAGCAGGTCTGTGACCCGACTCGATTCGGGGCGACATTTTTGCTCTTGTCGAGCCCGATCGATAGACTGGCAAGTGCTGCGCCATCGAGTCGGCTTCTACGCCAACTCACTTAGATCGCTGGAGAACTACTGTGTCTCGCCTCACGCGATGCTTTCAGTTAAGCATCGTATCGGTCCTGTTCATACTCTCGGGCTGCGATGCGGTGCGACTGCCCGGCGCGGCCGCTCCTACGCCAACCCTCGTGCCCACCGCCGTTGTCCCGACGGCTACGCCCGCCCCTACGCTTGCGCCAGCAACCAGTGTCCCGACCATTGTTCCTCGGACGGGCGCTCCCGGACTCGAAGCGGTCGTAGACGTGTACAAGCGAGTGTCTCCGGGCGTGGTCCTGGTAACCAGTAGCGTGGTGCGCCCGGACTTTTTTCAACAGGCAACGCCGCCGCAGCAGGGAACTGGATCTGGGTTCATTCTTGATACGCAGGGACACATCGTGACGAATAATCACGTTGTTGAAGACGCTAATCGGCTGGAGGTGGCATTGCCGGACAATTCCGTCGTGCCCGCTCGGCTCATTGGCCGTGATCCATGGTTCGACCTTGCCGTTATCCAGGTCGACGTTTCGGCGGAGCGTCTGCATCAGCTCACACTTGCGGATTCTGACGCGGTGGAGATCGGCGAGCTTGCAATAGCAATCGGCAACCCGTTTGGTCTCGAGCGTACCGTCACGAGCGGCATCGTGAGCGCCCGTCGCGCCACCGTTGACTCACCGGGTGGCTCAGGCGTATTGGTCGATGCGATTCAGACTGACGCGGCGATCAACCCCGGTAACTCAGGCGGTCCGCTGCTCAATGCTCGTGGCGAGGTCACTGGGGTGAACACGTTGGCTCGACTCGGGCCAACCGGGGGCAGGCTGGAATTAACTTCGCCATTCCCATCAACGCGGTAAAGCGCATCGCTCCGGAGCTCATTGCCAGCGGGACTTACAAGCATCCCTTCCTCGGTGTGGGCGCCGTGGCAATCACCGAGGCAATTGCCGACGAGTTCAAGCTTCCAGTGCGAGAGGGGCTCATTGTTCAGTCCGTCACGCCTAGCAGTGGCGCCGCCACTGCTGGCATTCGCCCGTCGTCCCAGCCACAACAAGTGCGGAGTCGGGAAGTCGGAATCGGTGGTGACATCATCGTGTCAATCGACGGCCAGCCGATGCGACGCTCGCCTGATCTCCTGGTATATCTGGAGCGAAACCGCCGTCCCGGCGACATGGTCACCGTCACGGTCAGCCGTGAGGGACAGACCCGGGATCTGACTGTCCGCGTCGGTGAACGGCCACTCCCGCAGCGCTAAGAGCACGGGCCAGCCGCGGCGCTTCACCCTTTCGCTACTTGCGCCACGGGGCGCATACTAGGTCCGGGCCAACGTGTGCCTCGCGGAGCATTCCGCGCTGACGAGGGAGGATTGATGATGGCCGAGAGCCGGGAAGCGCTCGTTGAAAAGCTGGCATTAGCAAATAAGGTGCTTGGAACGCTCGACATTACGCACGAGGCGCTCGGGCACGTGAGCTGTCGTCTCGAAGGCACTGAGAGCATGCTCATCAAGGGTAAGGGACCAGGCGAGGTCGGCCTACGCTATACCGAGCCGAGCGACATTCTTGAAGTCGATTACAAGGCCGACAAGCTTCAGGGCGCTGATGATCTCCAGCCCCCGAGCGAAAGCTTCATCCACATCTGGATGTACAAATCGCGATCCGATGTGAACGCGGTTGTCCACATGCACCCGGAGGAAGCGGTCATCCTGACCGTTTGTGAAAAGCCCATCATTCCGATCTATGGAGCATTCGGCGGTGGAGCGAAGCTAGCTATTCAGGGAGTGCCGCTGTACCCCAAGAGCCTGACAGTGAACAACGACGAGCTCGGCGAGGAGCTTGCCCAGACGATCGGTCAGTGCAACGTGTGCTTGATGCGCGGACACGGAATCACCGCGGTTGGGAATAGCATCGAGCAAGCTACTCTGAACTGCATTTATCTTGTGGAGCTCACACGCATGCTGTACAAGGCGTATCTCATTGGCGATCCGAAGCCGATCTCGGATGCGGATATCGAGGAAAGCGCGGCGCGGCTGAACCAGAGCGGACGGACGCGCGGCAGCGCTGGCGGTGTCACTGGCATGATGGCCACCTGGAACTATTACGTCCGACTCGCTTCAGAGAAGTCGAACGGGCGGTTTTAGCTCGAGGACTTCAGGGGTTCGACACACCCCGGTGCTTTTAGTGAGCGCTTCAGCGCTTTTCGACGATGACGAAAAGCGAGCGCAGCAATGCGACGAGCGAGACCGGCAGCACGCAGCCGTACTGTCGATCCCGGGCCGTCTCGCTGCGCTCGCTAGCAGTGCTCCTGAAAGAGCGCTGAAGCGCTCACTACATGCACCCGGTTATCGGCCCCTTGAGTTCCTCACAGGAGCGCAAGAAAAAACGCTGCCGACGGATTCTTCGTCGGCAGCGTTTTTTACCAAAGTCCTTGTTCGGTTAGGCAGTAACTGCCTCTTTGGCGCTCTTCCCAGCGGGCGTAATCGCTGGCAGGTGGAAGAACTCGATCGCGTTACCCGCGACCATGGCCCAACGGTCCTCCTCTGGAATGCCCGCGAAGTTGCGCTCCAGCACCTTATTCGAGTTCGGATACTCCGACTCCTGGTGCGGGAAATCCGTGGCCCAGATCAGGTTCTGCACACCGATCCGATGGCGCATCTCCACGGCAGCGGGGTCACACTGGAAGCCCCACAGGAAA
>CAVXYC010000018.1:0-203001 GCA_963765765.1 uncultured Chloroflexia bacterium
GAGGGACGATGATATGTAGATATGCTGATCGTGGGTCAGGACATCACCGGCCCCGGCGGCGTTCACATAGAAGCAGAGGCGACGAGGACACGCTGCCGGACAGAAATTCCGCGATGCGCGTGTTTACCGATCCGCCGCCTCGTGCTGGATCCAATGCCCCACATCGTTGGAACTGCACCAACTCAGCGCGGGGCACACATCGCTCCAGACCATCGAGAGCTTGGAGAGAGCGCCGCGTCTCTCATACCCCAGAGCACGAGCGTGGGCGTTTGGATGGACAATCACTCCAAATCAGACCGCGACGACCTAAGCGGATCATTTGGCGGTAGTAAGCTAGAGCCGCCGTGAGCGCGCCGGGCCAATACCAGACATCACGATAAGCAATCAGCTCCGCCTCACTCAATGTGTTCGCCTGGGTGCTGCTTGATCGAAAGATCGCTTCGACGCCCGCGAGCGGTCACGTAACAACAGCTACTCCGGCAGCGATGGGGCGGAGAACATGCCGACATACCAGCTCCGGGCGAATTGGTCGGGATGTCGCATCTCGCGAAGATACGTGGCCGGATGCGGCGCATTGAGAATGACTAATTGCTCCACCAGCTCTGGATAGCGCATGGCCGCGAGCCAGGCGATTACGCCGCCCCAGTCATCGCCTATCAGATAGCAGCGCCGTTCACCTAGCGCGTGGACGAAATTCGACACATCCGCGGTGAGCGTATCGATGTTGTAGCCGTCTCGGGGCCGCTCGGTCAGGCTGTATCCCCGCATACCGGGTGCCGCGAATCGCGTCCCGACCGAGGCCAGCGGCTCCATCGGGTGACGCCATCCCCACCAGAACTCAGGGAAGCCGTGGAGCATCACCACCAGCGGTCCACTTCCGCGCTCTACATAGTGAACGCGGAGTCCTCCGGCCCGAACCATCTGGCCGGGTTTATCCGCCGCGAGTGCTGTTGCTTTGCGATGCCATGGCGCGTCAAGCACGTTCGCACGTTCCGAGCCGCGTGCACCGTCACTTTGCACAGAGCGCCTCCGGTGAGGGCGGTTCCTCCCGCGTCAATCCACACACTATCGGCTGGGAATCCCAAGAGGCAACCGCACCCTCACGGGAGGCCGCTCTCCGTTTGCTTAGGGCGTCTCGCCAGCCTGGCAAGCCCGTGCTACGATCCCTCCAAACGCGTGTCGGAGACGGCCATGGCTAAGCACGGCTTCAAGGTCATGGACAGCGACATGCACATCATGGAGCCGCCGGACCTCTGGCAACGCTACATCGCTCCCGAGTTTCGGGATCGAGCGCCCATCGGGCTAACCTCCGACAACTGCCGCGAGCTGCGGGACATACTTCCCGGGCGAGCCCGCCAGACCGTCCCCAGCGGCGCCCGCATTCGGGGCACCATTTCACCGCGCTACCAGGAGGTCTATCGCGACCATGCGGGGCGCGGCTGGACGGCGGATTGCCAGCTCGAGGCGATGGACACCGAGGGCATCGACGTGGCGGTGCTCTTCCCCACCCGCGGGCTGAGCGTCCTGACGCTCCCGGACATGGAGCCCCGCTTCGCGGCCGCCATCGCCCGTGCCTACAACGACTGGATGTTCGATTTCTGCCAGATGGACCCCCACCGGCTCCTCGGGGCCGGGCATGCTGTCCGTGTACGACGTCCAGGACGCGATCGCCGAGGCGCGCCGCGTGAAGGAAGAGCTGGGGTTCCGCGCCGTGTTCCTGCGGTCCAACATCGTGAATGGCAAGAACTGGTACGACCCGGCCTACGAGCCGCTCTGGGACACGCTGGAAGAGCTTGACCTGCCGCTCGGTTTCCACGAGGCCACCGGCTCGCGGTCGCGCCAGACGGGCGAGTGGTTCGAACCCGAACTTCGCGATCCGGATCATCTACTCCCAACCCTTCGAGCAGATGCTGGGCCTGGGAGCGTTCATCTGCGGGGGCGTCCTCGAGCGCCATCCGAAGCTCAAGGTCGCGATTCTGGAGGCCAACTGCTCCTGGGTGCCGTGGCTGCTCTGGCGCATGGACGAGAGCTACGAGCGGCAGGGCGACATCTTCATGCAAGACCTGAAGATGGAGCCCAGCGCGTACTTCAGGCGGCAGTGCTGTCGTCTCCGTTGAGCCCGACGAGACGCCGCGCTCTACCTGATGGAGGAGTTCGGGGGCCAGCTGGTCTTCTCGACCGACTACCCGCACGTTGATTCGCGCTATCCGGAGGCGGTCGAGGCCTTCTTGCAGCTGCCCATCTCCGACGAGGCCAAACGCCGGATCCTGTGGGACAACTGCGCGCGGTTCTACCAGATCGAGACGCTGCGCAACGGGCCGCGGTGGCCACCTAGGAGCGGACTGGGTCAAGCGTCACGACTCCACGTGGGGTGATGCGCATCGACGTATCGGATACTTACGGGCACCAATGAGTCTCCACGACGCGATCAGAGAAAGGAAATCCAATTCCCCGTAAGGGGCCATAATCTGCGGGTCGACCCGTCCGCCCGTTGGCCGCTACAGCAGCGTCTTCAAGAACTCCTGCGTCTCCACGTTCTTCACCAGCCAAGCCTCGTGCGACACGTCCGGTGGCAGCACGGCGCTTGGCGCGCTCGCGGGATCGACCACCGGCACGTCGGTGCGGGCACTGTTGATACCGAACGCTTTTGACCAGGCGATCTGGCCCGTCTCGACTCAAGAGCCAGTGGATGAAGACAAGGCCGGCGTTCGGATGTGGGGCTTTGTTGTAGATCGCGGTGATCTCGCCGGCGCTTGTGGTGGCGCCCTTCGATCGCCGGGGTTACGGATGTGCCCGGCCAGACCTTCACGGACGAAATCAGCCATGATGATCGGGTGAAGGCCGAATCCGATGGGCGCTCCGCCGCGAACCAGCGTCTCCACCGCCTGGCGGCGATCGCGGATCATGACGGGCTGCTGGTCGACAAAGAGTTTCCGCAGGAAGTCTTCGCCCTTCTGGTCTCGGATAAGCGTGCTGGGCGTATAAACGTACCCTTGTGTCACTTCACTGGTGGCGATCTTCCCTTTCCACTTGGGGTCCAGGAGATCGTCAACTGCCTTGATGTCATCCTCTTTGGCGAGCTCAGTGTTGATGTGAATCGCACGCTGAATGTTGAACTGGTGGCGAAAGACGTGAGTCTTGCCAACGTCGCCCCACCGGTCCTTCGATTCCGCCGAACCAGAGCTTATCGTCCAGAATCTCCGGGCGCAGGAGCGGGCGCAATGGTTCGATCACGCCGTCTGGCTTGAAGAACTGAATGAATGGAGTGATCGTGCTCGCGCCAACGTCGATTGAATAAATCCCGGCCTGCCGTTCACTCTGAAGCTTGGGTACAAACGTGGCGGCGTCTGGGAATGAAAGGTGCTCGGGCTCTATGCCGGGGAACGCCTTGGCGAAAGTCATCGAGCGCCTCTGCGATAGCCCGCGCCGGCAGGCGTCTGGACTGCGACCTTGCCCTCTTTCCGCGCGGCGTCCAGCAGGGCCTGCCACTGAGCGTCGCTACTGGCGGCGGCCGGCGCTGCTGGCGCTTGCTGTGGCGGCGCCGCTAGCGGTGGGCGCGGCTGGCGGCGCGGTGGCCGATGCTGGTTTCGCGGGGCCGCGGTGGGCGGGGCCGCGGGAGGAGCGCGCTGCAGGCGGCCATAAGGAAGCCGGTGGAGGTGGCGCCCGCCACCCGAATAAAGCGTCCGTCGCGTCAGTCTGTCCGCCATGGTCAGTCTCCTCCCCGCGCGGCGTGTCTGCCCGCGCGGCGGGATGCAGCAAGTGAACCTGGGTCGGCGCTTCCGACCCATTCTCAGACCGGTGACTGTTACGCTCAGGATACGGCGGGGCCGTACGTGGGAAGCATTCCGGATTGGATGGCGGCGATAGGGTATCTAGGGACGATGACGAGGATCGCCCCGGACTGGGTGGCCAGCCTAGCTGGACAGTCGTGTCGCTCCCGCGGAGGGTCGAGCGAGCGCCAGGCCAACAAGCGGCTTCGCTGCCGTCAGTTCCCTCCGTGCACCGGAATCACGGCGGCGTTCACGAACGCCGCCGCGTCTGACGCCAGGAACAGCGCCACACCCGCGATATCGTCCGGTGCGCCAACGCGGCCCAACGCGGATGCGCTCGGCGCTCTCCCAAGCTCCGGGCGCACCGTTCCGCCCGGGCGCGGCGTATCGATGGTGCCCGGCGCGATGCAGTTCACGCGCACTTCCGGACCCCATTGGTAGGCCATCATGGCAGTCAGGCGATGCAGCGCCGCCTTGGCCGACCCGTAGGCGGAGAACTCTCCGCCCTGTTTGCGAGTCAGCTCACCCGACTCAGACCGGTGTTCACAATGGCGCCCTTGCCAAGCTTCTTCATGTGCGGCACCACCGTACGTGAAACAAGGAAGGCGCTCTTCACATTGACGTCATACGCCATCATGAAGTCCTCGGGCGAAAGCTCCAGCAATGGAGCGCGCGCAAATTGCGGCATCTCTGGATTGCGGGAGTAGGTGCCGCCAGCGACGTTGATCAGCACATCGATGCGGCCGAACTTGTCCAGCGTCTGCTGCACCATTGAGTCAACCTGGTCCGACTTGGTTACGTCGGCAAGGATCCCCAGAGCCGCGACGCCCAGCGACTCCACCTCCGCAACCGCCGGCGGCAACGATTGCGCGGGAAGACCAACGATGGCCACGTTTGCGCCCGCCTGAGCGAACGCCTTTGCACAACCAAGCCCAATGCCGCCGCTGCCGCCGGTGATGATGACCGTGCGACCTTCCATGGAGAATCTAGAGAGATCCATTGTTCCTCCGCATATTTCGGCCCGCGCACCGAGAATCAACGAGCCTGGTCCTGTCACTCTTCGAGACTGACTCTACCCCAAGCTGCCTACGACGAGTACAGCGTGACACACGGATGAAGGTTGCCCGAATGCCGAGTGATGGAGACCTGACCGTCTAGCACGGGTCCTTGTGGCCTGTGCCTAGATTGCAACGTTGGAGATCGCCCTGTGTAAGACAGTCGCGGCCGGCCGAGTCCACAGGCACAGGCCACAAGGACCGGCTACACGGCCGGCTCACGCCACTCGCAGCTTCTCGATCACCTTCGGATCAGGATCTACTCCGAGCCCCGGACCCTGTGGGACTGTGAGGCATCCATCGCGATTTGGCATGATCGCATCGTGTAGCGGGTTGTCCGCGAAGTCCGCGTCGTACCGTTCCACCATGGTGGCTCGCGGCATAGATGCGATGCAGTGCATGGATGCAAGCAGCCCCGGCCCAAAGTACGCGGAGTGCGGAACAACGGTGACGCCGAAGGCCTCTGCCAACGCCATAACCTTCTTCATCTGCGTGACCCCGCCGACCTTTGTGACGCTCGGCTGAGCATACGTAATGGCATTGGCTTCGAACAGCCCTTTGAACTCAGGCAGCATCGCGTTCTCTCCAGCGGCTGTGGGAATGCCGCCTTCCGCCTGCACACGCGCCAGTCCAGCATGATCCTCCGGTGGCCAGACGGGCTCTTCCAGCCAGGTGAGGTCCAGCTCCTCTAGCCGTCGCGCCATGACAATCGCTTCAGTCACCGTCCATGGACAATTGCAATCAACCATGATCGGCAAATCCTGCCCAGCCGTCTCGCGCGCGGCCTTGATCGGCTCCACGGTGACTTCGTGCAGCTTGATGTGCTTGTAACCGCGCTTCAGCGCGCGCTCAACGCCTTGAGTCACGGCTTTCGGAATTTCCATACCGCAGCAGACTGGCATACGCAGGTAGCTCCGTGCGAGATGACCCGCCCAGGAGTCGATAGAGTGGTAGCCCCGCGACCTTGCCCGCGATATCCCACAGCGCGATGTCGATCGCCGAGAGCGCGTACATGGCAGGCCCATTGCGTCCCACGCCGCCAAGGTTACGTTGCAGATCATCGACGAGCTGACTGATCGCGGTGGCATCACGACCAACACACATTGGGCCAATGAAGGAATCCAGTGCCGCCTTGGTGGCAGTGAAGATTCGATGTCCGAACCCTTCGCCCCACCCTGTCACGCCTTCGTCCGTATCCACTCGCACGAGCAGCGTGTCCATGCTGGTTCGCGGTGCACCGGCTTGCGTCGGCACGGCGGCGCCTTCAAGCACCATGGGCATGGTGACAACGATCGTCTCAACGTTGACTATCTTCATATCCGCCTCTGTCAGGGCACGGTCTTCCTCAGATGAGCGCTAGAGTAGACCAGTTGGAGCTTGTGTGCCCCGAGCGCGGATCATCGATGAATCGGGGGCATTGCGCTTCGCCACACGAAGACGGACCGGTGACGACGCGCGGTGCGCATGTAGACGAGTTGAAATCGTCGTCAGCGCTGTGAGCGGGTCGCCGTAGCTCGCACAACGAGATAAAGGACGGAAGGGACGCAAATGACAGTCCTGTATGTCCCTTGCGTCCTTCATGTCCTTTGATTCGGCCCGCTACTTCCCCCAGGTCACCCCATCGCCGCTGGTGTTCCAACCACCGCTGGCCTCGATGAAGTCCAACGCCTCGTCCACGAAGATGACGTCGCCGTACTTGGTATTCATGTCGTAGAGGTTGACCTTGTGACTGAGCCAATTGCGATCGAAGACGCAGTCTTCAACAACGCCTACGCTGTAGCCATGCATGTACGCCTCGTTCACGCTGGCGCGAACGCAGCCGCTGGTGGAGTTGCCGCAGATGATGAGCGTGTCCACACCAAGCTGGACCAGATAGGCATTCAATGGCGTGCCGTAGAAGGCGCTCGCGCGGGTCTTCCTGATCAGGAATTCGCCATCCTTGGGCGCCAACGGCTCGAAATGCGCGGAGTTCCAGGCGGGATCGGTACCGCTGACCGCCCGCTTCGTCGCGACAGCGTGGATGTTCGTGCGGTTGGCAAGATCGGACGTCGTGTGAAATACAGGCAGTCCCGCGGCGCGGGCGGCAGTCATGAGTCGCTGGGTGGGCTCCAGGGCATCCCAGGCAGCTAGGCCGCAGGAGCTGGGGAACCGCTTCATAGCTTCCATCAACGGCTCAGGCTTGTCACCAAAGACGGCGTTGTAGTTATCGATGCACAATAGAGCCGGACGTCCCTTGAGCCCCATCCGACCAGCGTAATTGGCGGTAAGGGCGCGGATCTCGTCATCGATCACGTCCTCCCAGGTGTGGCGCCGTTGTTCGGTCACATCATCTCCTCTCGCGCAATACGCCGTCCTGCGGACGACTCACTGATCAGGCGCGACATTCCACGCGCATAACATGTGAGCTTAGATTAGCGCTTCTTGACAACTTCGCACAGGGAGTGCGGACACGAATCTCCGTCAAAACGAAATCGTGCCCCGATACGAAATCATTCAATAGTCCCGACAAATCCGCGCGGGGATTTCCTACACTACCCGCGTCCGCTCGATCGCGGGTGCGGCGGTAGAAGAGTCCTGGCTGTAGGAGAGTCGATTCGATGAACACAGGCCTACAGGGACAGGTTGGCACGACCGAGTCTCTTTTTGACGAGCTCCAGCGAAAGCTCGTTCCGCTCTGGGAGTCGATAGGGCGGACCGATCCCGGAGGCGCGCTCGAGGAAGAGAACACCGTTGTAGTCATCCCATCACTGTCGGTCGATTTCGAGATGAGCGGCTCAGAGCTCCAGGCCTATGAAGAGCGCTTCATGTTCATGCTCTTCCTTCTCCGTCAGCCACTTATCCGCATGGTCTACGTCACGTCTCAAGCCGTACATCCCAGCATCGTCGACTATTACCTGCACACGCTCCCTGGCTCCATCATCTCCAATGCTCGTAAGCGCCTCTTCATGGTGGCGCCGCTGGATGACTCAGCGCGCACCTTGACAGAGAAGCTTCTCGAGCGGCCTCGATTGATTCGCCAAATTCAGTCGCTCATTCCGGACATGAACCGCGCCCATCTTGTGCCTTACAACACCACGGAAAAGGAGCGGGAGCTCGCCGTGCGGCTCGGCATTCCGATGTATGCCGCGGATCCGCGCTATTTCGGTTTTGGAACCAAGAGCGGCTGCCGCCAGATCTTCGCAGAGGAAGGCGTACAGCACCCGATCGGATTCGAAAACCTCACCAGTGTGGACGCGATGGTGGCGGCGATCGGCCAGATGCGGTCCGAGAAGCCGAATATCACCAAGGTCATCGCCAAACTCAACGAGGGCGTCTCGGGCATGGGCAACGCGATCATTGACGTCGCGGGCCTTCCTGATCCAGGTGTCGCGACCGAAAGCCAGGCAATCGCTCAGCGGATTCGCGAGATGCGTTTCGAAATGTCTGAGATGACCTACGAGAAGTATGTAGAGAAGGTCATCGATGCGGGTGCGATCGTGGAAGAGCTCATTGTCGGCGAGGCGTTTGAGAGCCCCAGTGCACAGATGAGAGTCAGTCCATTGGGCGAGCTGGAGCTGCTTTCGACCCACGATCAGCTCCTTGGCGGCCCCAGCGGCCAGACGTATCTCGGGGCGACATTTCCCGCCGACAGCCAATACGGCGTGCAGATCATGCGAGAAGCGGCCAAAGTCGGTCGCAGATTTGCACGAGAGGGTATCGTCGGTCGCTTCGCCGTTGATTTCGTGGCGGTAAAAAATTCAAACGGGGAATGGAGCTCCATACGCCATTGAGGTGAACCTTCGGAAGGGCGGCACCACACATCCGTTCCTAACGCTTCAGTACCTGACAGACGGTCAATTCGATGCCGATGCTGGCGTATTTCGTACGGCGCAGGGCCACCCCAAGCACTACGTTGCAAGCGACCACGTGGCGTCGCCAGCGTATCGCGTGTTCACTCCCGAGCTTCTCTTCGACATCCTGAGCCATCACCGACTTCAGTTTGACCACACGTCGCAGACTGGAGTGGTGCTACACCTTATGAGCGCAGTGGGCTCGCGGGGCTTTCTGGGAGCAACGGCCATTGGCAATTCTCCAGAGAATGCGCAAGCCATCTACAGGAGACTGATAGAAGTCCTGGATGCCGAGGCCGAGAGGGCGCTCGCGAATTAGGACACGGAAGGGAGCATCATGAGTGATTCACCGCCCGTGCCGATCAACCCGGCGAAGGATCGGATGCGCGCCGGGGATGTCGCACTTGGCTTGATCGTCCGGCTGGCTCGATCGGGCGATATCGCGCGCATCGCCAGATCATCAGGGCACGATTTCATCTTTATCGATGGCCAACATGGTCTCTTCTCCAGGGAGACGATAGGCCATATCGCGCAGGCGGCCCTCGGCTGCGGAGTCGCGCCGCTTGTGCGCGTACGAAGCTGTGATGATCCGGACATTCCCGTGCTCCTGGACAACGGCGTCACTGGGATCATCATCCCCGACGTCAATACGGCAGCCGAAGCCGAGCGTGCCGTGCGGGCGGCCAAATACGCGCCAATTGGTCGGCGCTCTGTCGGCGGTGGTGGCACGGTGTTCGATCACGCGGCGGTATCGCTGGCGGACAGCATTCGAATCCTGAATGACCTCACCCTGGTGATCTGCATGATCGAGACGCGTCGTGGGCTCGAGAACGTGAATGAGATCGCGGCAGTTGAAGGCGTTGATGTGCTGCACGTCGGCTGCAGCGACCTCTCAGTAGCGTTGGGCAAGCCCGGCGCGTACGGCGATCCGGAGATCATGGCCGCGCTGGACCGAGTCATCCAGGCTGCCAACGAGCATGGGAAATTCGCGGGACTGGGCGGCGACCGCGACCTGGAGCGCCAGGTGGGCTACATCCGTAAGGGAGTCCGCTTTGTCACCACGCAGGCAGACCTGGCGCTCCTTCTCAACGCCGCCAGCCAGAAGACTGCCGAAATCCGCGAAGGCCTGCGCACCGCGGGTACATAAGGGACAACAGGGACCCAGATGACGTCCCGACTGTCCGATTCGCCTCATCTGTTTCATGGGAGTTTGAGGACATGCCAGAGCAACCGCTGCCGACTGACGCTGAGGTACTGGACTACATCCGCGGCTCACGCCGGACCTGGGGCCGCTGGGGCGCGGACGATGAGCGCGGCGCCATCAATCTCATCACTCCCGAGAAGCGCGTGGCCGCCGCGCGCCTGGTCCAGAGTGGCCGAAGCGTGTCTCTGTGTCGCCCATTCCCGAAAGACCCGGGACCCAATAACCCCAATCCCGCTCACCACTATATGAAAACGATTGAGCGCGGTATCGGTGGATTCGCGGCAGACTACTACGGCATCTCGTATCACGGCGTTGCATCCACCCACATCGATGCGCTCTGTCACACCTGGGACGAGGAGTCCATGTGGAACGGTCGTGACCCTGAGAAGGAGATCACCTTCGATGGTGCAAAGTTCGGCTCCATCGAGCACTGGAAAGAAGGGATCACCACACGCGCGATTCTGCTTGATGTTCCACGACATCGCGGGGTTCCGTTCGTGGAGATTGGTGCCCCGGTGCATGGCTGGGAGCTGGACGACATTCTGCGTGAGCGGAATCTCACTCTGCAGTCGGGCGACGCGGTCATCGTCTACAGCGGTCGCGACGCCTGGCAGGCGCAGGATCCAACACGTCCGTACAGCAAAGCAAACGAAGCCGGTGTCATCGAGCGGCCCGGACTTCACGTCTCATGCCTGCCCTTCCTGCGGGACCACGATGTGAGCGTGCTGGTCTGGGACATGCTGGATGCGCTGCCGATCGGCTATCCCATTCCGTGGTCCGTGCACGCCTGCCTGTTTGCCTATGGCATTGCGCTGGTGGACAATGCCTTGCTTGAGCCCCTGGCTCAAGCCTGCCGCGAGGAAGGGCGCGATGAGTTCATGCTGATCGTCTCACCGCTCAACGTGGTCGGCGGTACGGGCTCGCCAGCTAATCCGCTGGCGCTGTTCTAGGTCGACAGCGAACCATCCCCATCGGCCCGCTCCGCGTAGGCCTTGAAGCTCTCGATCTGCCGTAAAGATTGCGCGCGGAGCGCCCCGCCGGTCAACGCGCCGATGATCCGCATCATTCCAGCGAACTTGAATTCGTTCACTGTCACCATTCGTGTTGAAGTCGCACTCTCCGACAAATAGCGACTGGTGATGGTGTTCACCATGCCTTTCATTTCGTAGGTGGCCGTGTGCTCCTGGGGAAGACGGTTGGTGATCACCGTCTCGAGCAGCTCGAAGCTCTTGCCGTCTACCTCATACGCCAATCGAGCAGTGGCACCCGGTTCTCCCGGCACACCACTGAGCGGCGTATAGCTCTTCAATCCCCCGTGCCAATGAACCACATGTCGTGGATCCCCGAGCAGATCGAGAATGATCGCCATCGGTCGATTTATGACGATCTCGTGTGAGAACTTCATGCGATGCTGGCTCCAAAGCAGCGACCTCGTGCCTGGCTGGTGTCGGGCCTGGCCGAGTGCGATCTGCCACTTATCAAGTGTATTGTGACCTCCTAGGACCACCTCATCGGAGGAGCGGTCCAGAGCTCCGGACCGGCGCACTACATACCTAGACAACAGGAGTAACGAAGTGATAGATCGAGTTCGCATTGGGCTCATTGGAGCGAGCGTGCGGCGCGGGTGGGGGCTGAACGCGCACGTCCCGGCAATTCAAAACTTACCTGAGCTCGAGCTCACGGCGGTCTGCACGGCGCATCCCGAGACAGCCCGCGAATCAGCGGATGCCTTTGGTGCCCTGCACGCGTTTAGCGATTACCGCGACATCATCCAGTGCCCAGACGTCGATGCCGTCACCATCGCCGTGCGCGTGCCCTGGCATAAGGAGATTGCCCTGGCGGCCGCGGCGGCTGGCAAGCACGTGTACTGTGAATGGCCGCTTGCCGTCACTGTTGAAGATGGTGAAGCGATGGTCGCCGCGGCCGAGAAGGCGGGCGTTCGGCATATGGTTGGCTTGCAAGGCCGCTCAGCGCCCTGGGGACGCTATGTTCGCGATCTTGTGAACGGCGGAGAGCTGGGCGAGATCATCGCCGTGAACGTGCGCATGTTCACCACACACAACTACATGAAGGCCGAGACTGCCTGGGCCGCCGAGCGGTCGGCGGGGAACCATATTCTCTCGATCCAGGCGGGTCACCTGCTGGACATGCTCGAAAGCATCCTCGGGGAGTTAGGCGGCGTGTCGGCACGCATCGGCACCCGCCAGAACCCCTGGCGCATCGATGGTCTGGACCCGATCCCGGCAGATGCCCCCGACCACGTCTTGATCCACGGTGAATTCGCCACCGGTGGCATCGCATCAATCCACTTCGGTTACGTACCTGTGCACCCGGGTGGATGGGCACTGGACATCTATGGTGACCGAGCCACGCTACGGGCCAACGCTACGGGTGTCGGTCATGTGGCGCCCATGAATATCGAGATAGGACGTTCCGGCGAAACCGAGATGCAGCCACTCACCGTGCCCGACGAGTACGTTGAAGTCCCCGCAACCGTTCCACAAGGCGCACCATTCCATGTGGCGCATAACTATCGGACGCTTCGCGCGCTCAATCCTGGGGGGTCATGCCGCGGAGCCTAGCTTTGCCGCCGGTGTGCGGCGACTAAAGTCACTGGCCGCGCTGGGATAGCTCACCACCTTCGGGCGCTCCAAGATCGTTACGAAATTCCCAACACCCCGGGGAACGCGACGACTCGGCATGAACTCTGCATTTGACTCGGTACTGGGCACCGTAACGCACGTGACAATAACAGCGTTGGCGGCCCGAGGAGAGTTATGTACTCGCAGGACCTCGCACTGATTGGCCGGGGTGCCGACGTCTACGATCGCAATGGGGACTGGCTGGGCTCTGTGGGTAAGGTCTGTCCCGCTACACTGCCCGAAATGCCGACGTCCATCGCGACGACCGTTCAAGTAACGTCCGAACCACGCTGTTGGCTGGAGGTGGGTACGGGCCTACAGCGACTCGGCAAAGCTCTATATGTCCCCGACAACGCGGTCGCTCATATTTGCGACGACTGGGTCATCCTCGACGTCACTGGTGCCGATGTCGACAGCTTGGGCTGGGATGCGCAGCCGGCTGCCCTGCGCAGCTAATCTACGCACGCTGTTCAGAGATTCCATCGGCACGGATGAGTCGCCGGCTTGAAGCCCTGACAAACTCAGAAATGGGCTGAGGTAATTCCACGATGACCCGCAAGGCTGGCATCTTTCCAACGTTTTTCCTGTCCGGCTTCGAGTGTTCCACGTTCCGTTGGAAGGACAAGAGGCGCCGCGACCTCTCGGCCGAAACGCAGCACCTCGAGCACGCGGAAGAGGACTACGCGATGCTTCGGTCGCTCGGGATCGCCGTATCTCGGGAGGGTATCCCGTGGCCCATGGTGGACCGCTCAGGACAATGTGACTTCACAGCCATTGACCCGTTGATCGCGGCCATGAACCACTCCCAGATCCTGCCAATCTGGGATCTCTGCCACTACGGTTACCCCGACGATACTGACCCGTTTGATGACGACTTCGCCGACCGGTTTGCCCGGTATTGCCGCGCCGCCGCCGAGTACGTGGTCCCACGAGTTCGGGGACCGCACTTCTTCACACCGATCAACGAGATTACGTTCTTTTCGTTCTCGGGTGGGGAATGGGGCTGGGTCGCCCCTTACCGCTCCACTCGCGAGGAGCGATTCCGACTCCGCGAAGCCCTGTGCCGAGCCGTCCATTGCCGGGGCGCGACGCCATCCGCGAAGTTGCGCCCGACGCACGCATGGTGAATCTGGACCCGCTGGTCCAGGTGGTGGCTCCGCGAGACCGACCCGATCTGGAGGAAGCCGCCCGGAAGGAGACGTACGAAGACACGTTTCTCGCCTGGGACATCCTGGCAGGTCAAGCGAAGCCCGAGCTGGGAGGCAGTCCAGAGATACTGGATATCGTGGGGGCAAACTGCTATTCGTTCGGCCAGATGGAATATCGGGAGCACGGCCCGCACGCCGCGCTGCCACCGGATGACGATCGCATTGTGTCGCTGTGCGACCTGCTGCGACGCGTGTGGGAGCGTTATCAGCGCCCCATGATCATCGGGGAGACGAGCGGTCTCAAAGACGGACGCCCCGAGTGGTTGAAAGATGTCATGGAAGAATCCCTGGCGGCCGTGGACCAGGGTATGGACTTGCACGGAATCTGCCTCTTCCCGGGCGTAGACATGCCTGACTGGCACACGGGGGAGTGGTTACACAACGGAATTTGCGACCTGGTCGACGAGTCTGGGGTGCTTTGTCGCGTGCCCGACAATGCCTATATTGATGAGCTCCGCCGCTGGCAGAAGCTGCTCAACCGAGTGACCGAGCTAGACGAGGACCCGTTTAGCGATCCCGTGGACCTGGAAGACGTGGTGCAGGCCGCACATCGCATGCGGACCAAACCGGACAAGAACTGGTCCTGAACAGCTCCTCCCAATTCCTCAAGTGGGCGCGGATGGATGTCGAATCTCGCTGTGACGGATTCCCGGCTGCAGCTCCGCTCAACTTTCTGCCATCAGGCGAACGGCACGGGCCGTGCATTGGATAGAAGCAAGAAGTTGGCATGGTCGTCTCGGTCGTTCGCGATCTCCGCTTACGTCATAACGAGCGCCGCGCCACCATTCACACGCACCAATATGGAGCTCGAGGTAACCGATGCACATTCATGACATCATGACACGCGAAGTTGAGGTCATCCGCCCGGACGCGACAGTGCAAGAAGCGGCCAAGAAAATGGACGAGCTGAATGTCGGGCCGCTCCCCGTGTGCGACGGAGATCGCCTCGTCGGCGTACTCACCGATCGCGACATCGTGGTGCGTGGGGCGGCAGCAGGCATGAACCCCACTACGACTCCGGTGAGAGACGTGATGACCCGCGAAGTCGTGACCTGTACGGAGCACGCCGACGTGGATGATGCAGCACGCATCATGGAAGTGAACCAGATCCGTCGACTGATGGTACTCAACGACGATCAGAAACTGGTGGGCATCGTGTCGCTCGGCGACCTGGCAGTGCAGACGGGCGACGAAGAGCTGGCCGGTGAGACACTGCAGCAGATCTCGGAGCCTGCCGAACCGGATCGTGGCTAAGGCTGGGTCCGCTTAGCGGACCGCGAGTACCTTCGCTAGAGATCCGCGGACTGTTGAAACCATCGGATTTTCTCCGGCTCGAATCGGAGTGCGACCCGGTCACCGGGCCGGGCGGCGAAGTCCGTGCGGGTGGCGACCTTGATAGCCTGGCCATCGGCGACGGTCGTGATGAGCGCGTGAGAGCCGAGCGGCTCGACGACCAAAACCTGCGCGAGCAGTACGTCGCCTGATCGCGCAGGTTCGACGCTGGTCTCGATGTTCTCCGCGCGAATGCCGAGCAGCACAGCGCCATCGAACGACGGCGCGTCGTCTGCAGGTAGCTGTATCTCCTGTGAGCCAATGGTCACGGTAAGACCGCCTTCGTTGAGCCGCAGGATGCCACTCAGGAAATTCATTGGTGGACTGCCAAGGAAGCTTCCGACGAATTCGTTGGACGGGCGGTCATACACTGCCATGGGATCGTCGATCTGAAGAATCTCTCCCTCACGCATGACGGCGACACGATCGCCCAGGCTCAGCGCCTCGACCTGATCATGTGTGACATAGACGGTGGTGGTCTGCACGTCGCGAACGAGCTTCTTGAGCTCCGCTCGGAACTGCAGACGCAGCAATGCATCCAGGTTGCTGAGCGGCTCATCCATCAGGAGCACGCTGGGCTCCACGACAATGGCACGCGCCACTGCCACGCGCTGACGCTGACCGCCGCTGAGCTGGGCGGAGAAGCGACCAAGATACGGCTCGAGCTGAAGCATCGCGGCAGCCTGCTCCACCCGCTTGTTGATGTTGACTTGCGGTACCTTGTGCATCTTTAGCCCAAACGCGATGTTGTCGAACACCGTCATATGGGGAAAGACCGCGTAGCTCTGGAAGACCATCGCGATCCCGCGTTTTCGTGGCGGCAGGCCGGTTACATCCTCGATCGCCAATGAAGATGGCACCGCGATCGGGATATTCGAGTCCAGCGATCATGCGCAGCAGGGTGGTCTTGCCACAGCCTGATGGGCCGAGCAGCACCAACAACTCCTGATCCTTCACGGTCAGGCTCAGATCGCGGACCGCTGGCGATTTGCCGCCACGATAGGTCTTGCTTACCCCCTCGATTCGGATCTCAGCCACGCCGCGCCTCCGTCACCGAACCACCCGTCCCCACATGTTGAAGAGGTATCGGCGAATGAAGAAGATGAAGATCATGGACGGGACGATGAGCGCAAAACCGCCGGCAAAC
This sequence comes from uncultured Chloroflexia bacterium, assembly GCA_963765765.1. Classification (GTDB taxonomy): domain Bacteria; phylum Chloroflexota; class UBA6077; order UBA6077; family JACCZL01; genus CAVXYC01. Next base: position 16,189 of record CAVXYC010000018.1, read on the forward strand.
CGAAATGGACAGCGGCGAATCGCCGAGCGACGTGAACACCTGCGCCGGCAATGTCCGATTGGACACGGTAAGAATCGTGGCCGCGAAGACCTCGTTCCAGGACAGGACGAATGTAAAGATGCCTGCCGCGGCAAGGCCGGGGAGAGCAAGCGGCAATGCTACGCGCAGAAAGGCGCCGACCGGAGTACACCCAAGCGTCAGCGCAGCCTCCTCGAGGTCTCGTGGTACCGAAACAAAAATGCTGCTTGTAATCAGCACCGTAATGGGAAGAGCGAGAGCGGTGTGCACCAGGGCCACCGCCAGCACAGTGTCATACAGTCCCCAGCCGATGAATGTCACTGCCAGCGGGATCGAGAGAATCACGATCGGAAACGCCCGCGTAGTCAAAATGAGCATGGTGAAGGCATCGCGTCCCGTGAAACCGAAGCGCGCTAACGCGTAGCCAGCCGGAGCACCGATGACCAGGGAGAGCGCCAGTGTCAGAGCACCCACCAGGACGCTGTTCCAGGCTGCCTGCAGCACGCCACGTGAGCCGAGAAAGAACAAGAGCGTTTCCGCCGAGAGGCTGGTCGGGCAGCAGCGACTTCGGGAATTGGAAGGCGTCCGCCCGCGGGCTCAGCGCCGCGAGCGCGATCAAGTAGATCGGGAGCACGAGGAACGCGGTGAGTACAGCGGCCAGGAGATAGAGCGGCCAGCGGATTGATCGTGGTCCGGGTTTAAAGCTTGCCTCCGAAGCCTGTGTCACCATTGCGAGCCTGAGATGTGTTCCGGCTCCGACAGCGAGGACTGCTCAAAGCGTTGTTGGCGTAGTGGCGTCCCCTTGCGGGCGCCACCTGGACTCCAAGGGCACGATGCGCTGCGGAATCCAGGTGGCGCCCGCAAGGGGACGCCACTACGCCCGGGAGAAGCAACCGCCAAGACTTTCATCAACTCACACCGTCTGATCACCTCGCGTCCTCAACACCTTCAGATAGGCGGCGGTGTTGACGAGCGAGAAGATCATGATGAGCAGCGCGTACGCCGCGGCCACATTTGGATTACCGTATCCGCCGTACCAGTTGTACGCCTCGCCGGCGAGGACAGGGAGGTTGCGACCTGCGAGCGCCACAACCGCGGCAAACACCTGAAAAGCCAGAATGGTTCGGATGATGAGTGCCACCTGGAGGCTCGGCCTCAGGAGCGGCAGCGTCACGTATCGGAGCCGCTGCCAGAAATTGGCGCCAAACACTTCGGCCACCTCGGCGTAGTCCTTAGGAATGACTTGAAGTCCGGCCAGGAGAATGGTCATCACCAGCGCAGTGGCTCGCCACGTCTCGGCCACCGTAACCGCGAGAAACATCGCGAGCGGCTGCTCGTAGCTCAGGAATGGAAATCCAGTCTCGCTGAGGCCGAGGCTCACGATGATCGAGTTTAAATAGCCTCGATCCGTGAAGATCGAGAGCCAGACCACCCCGGCCGCCAGGTCGGAGATCGCCAGGGGAATCATCCAGACGTAGAGAAGGGCGCCAGTGCCGCGTAAGCCCGTCATCAGTAGCAATGACATGACGAGCGCCAGGAATACCTGAGCCGGAACAACTACCGCCGTGAGCAGCAGGGTGTTCCTGACCGCGTCAACGAACTGGACGTCAGTGACCATCCGTCGTATCGGCTCAAGCGACCAGGCGCCCTGCCCATCGCGCACTGCTAGTCCGAGGGCCTGCACCATGGGCCAGGCAAAGAAGATCGACCAGGAAGATCCCGGCAGGTGCGATGAGCAGATACGGCGTAGTGCGCGTGGCGCGATCTCTTCGAGCCCGAACGTGAGTCGCCGAGACTGATCCGCTGACCTCCGCGGCCCGGCTTACTTCACCTTGCACGGGCCGTCGCTGGGCGGGTCGGGTGGCCAGCAGCCGGCCTGCGTCTCGTCCATCAGTCCCTGGAGAATCTTGCCCTGCTCATCCAGCACCGGCTGCGCGGACTCGTTCTTGAGGACGATGCGCGTGAACGTATCGAGATACACCTTGTTGAACTCGCCGCCTTTCGCTCCCAGGCCGATGGGCAGAAGAGACGGAAGAGCATCTTTGGCCGAAGACTGTTTTGCTACCGCATCGGCTTCCAGGCGAATGCCGGCGGGGAGATCCTCTGGCACCTTAGCGCCCGTGCCCGGAAAAAATGCGAGCTCACGAAGCGTGGCCACCTGCTGCGGCGTCTGAGTCAAATACTCAATGAGCTGCTCCGCTCCGGCACGATTCGGTGCGCCCTTGGGGATGGCAAGGCCAGCGATGACCGGCATGAAGCCGCGCCCCTTTGGTCCCGCTGGAGACGGTACGAGCACGAAGTCGTCCGGACGCTGCTTCACCGCGTCAATGAGGCGCGCCGTGTGGTCCCAGGCAATCCAAACCTCGTCGGAAAGTAACGGCTCCTGCATGAACTCATAGTTAGCCGATTGCGGGTTTGACACCGCCCAGATGTCCTTGAAGTCCTGCCACATGACAGCGGCCTCCGCGGACTTGAAGCCAACCACGCCGGACGAACCTGTGTACGAAGGATAGAGATAGCCCTGGAAAAAGCGGTGAATCAGCCCCTTCGGGCCGCCCGGGAAGCCCACCTTGCGCTGATTCGTGGCCTGCTGAATGTTTCCGCCCCACTCTTTGAGCTGCGTGTAGGTCAACGCATTCACGTCAGCACCCGAGGGCAGATACGGCATTGCCTTTTTGTTGATAGCGAGGACGTACGTTGCCTGCATCCACGGGACGTAGTAGCTCTTGTCCTTGGAGCCCATTCGACTCAGCTCAGTGAAGGTCTGCGGGAAACCGCGGTCAGCGAGCCGCGTCATCACTGAGGTAACGTCCTCCATTTGGTCTGCCTGAACAAAAGGAGCAAAGTCGCCGTGCAGACCACCTACCAGGCTCACCGTGACCCGGCCGCCCTTCTGCTCGGATATCAGACGATCATTGAAGGGCCCGGGATCTTCGGGAATGAATTCGGCCTGTACTGGTGCGTCCTTGAGAATCACCTGACGCATCTTTTCGGCTTCTTCGATCGGCTTGAACTGAGTAGAGAAGAAGACCAGGGAGCCGCCGGAGGTCGGCTTACCAGCCGGTGCCGCGTCTGCTGGCTTGGCCGGCGCCGTGGTGGGCTTGGCCGCGTCCGCGGGTTTCGCCGGCGCCGAAGTTGGCGCCGGCTGCGCGGCGGGGCCGCATGCTGCAATCAAAAACGAGCACGCGATCGATAGACGGACGAGGGAACGCATGATCGGTCCTCCCCTGAGCCCCAGCTCACCCTATTTGGTCACAAGATGGCCGACTTGTTGTGTGCCCGGCGATTGCGGATGCGATCGGCAAGGTCTTGAACATCTTAGTGGACGTGGTTACGGTCCGGATCATCCGTAGAATGCAACTTTCCGGTTTAGGCTAGGAGCTGAGCAAAAGTGTTGTGGTTGGACTCGGAATGCGAGACGCCCGCGGTCCCAAGGGGCGACCCGCACGGAACGCTTTGCCACTCTATCCTCCGCTGAATCCAGGCAACAACAGCAGTTCATCGCCCGGCTCGAGCTTCCGATCCAGACCGCCGGCCAGCTCGATGACGCGGCCGTTGAGGATGAGTGCCACGAACTCACGCATGCGTCGACCGTCTGTGTCGTAGACGAGCCGCTCGAATGCCTCGGACGCCGCAGCGTTCTCCTCGAGCCAGGTGCGAACCGTTGCATCTGGGACGAATGGAATCGTGGTAAGCGTGCTCCCTTCACCCTTGCCTGGTCCGGCGTCATCAAGCCCCAGCTCCTTGCGGAGCCAGCCGTAATACTCAACGGTGATGGAGTCGCTCACCGATTCTCAGGCGGGCACGCCTTCACGCTCAGCCCGAATCTCCTCGACAACGGGAATGAGCTCCTGCAGCTCCAGCTCTTGAAGCGTTTCAGGAAGCGGGAGTCCCAGGTTTTCATCCCACCCAAGCATGCGCCTATAGTTGCGGAGCATGCCGTCCCAGTGCGGCATGATATCGGCGCCTTCTGCCGGACCATCGATCGGAATCGATCCGTAGCGCTTGGACGGACGCTCGAGCTTCGGATCCAGACCATGCAGGAAGCTCCAAACTCGAAGCATGGTGGAGATACGCCGACCGATCTTCAGCGCGTCCGGCACGGTGAGCTCCCAGCCGGTCACGGCGTTCACCGCGTCCACACCCATCGATGCATTGGTGAAGTCGAATCGGCACACCCCGAGGCTGTCATCGAACTGATGCCAGCCATTCAGTCGCCCCATCTGCTGAACGATCTCCGTAGGTGAGAATCGATCTGCCAACGGCCCGAGGCCCAGACGCTCGGTCTGCACCCCGCCAAACGTGACCTCGATGGTGCTGGTGCTGGATGTGCACGTATCGAACATCTCCGCCCAGCGACCGCGGTGATCGTGACCGCGTGGAGAGTGGCCCTTCTCCGTGTAGATAGCCGCGTCCGCCGCCGGACCGCCGATGTACCGACTGGCGCGCATCACACCTTCACCGAGCCACGCGCCGCAGCCCTCCCGTGTGGCGATCTTGTCCATAAGCTTCTTGCACGACTCGGGGTCGTCCCAGGTAGGGCTCAAGCCATCGAGCTGCTCCTGGCTGATCCAGCCGTTCATTGAGCACTCAATAACCCAGCCTAATAGCCAGCCGAGCTCATTGATATCCACGCCCATGCTGTCCGCCTCGTTGGCGAGGTAGACGGCTGCGCCGGCGTCAGTGATACCGAGCTGGGAGCCCATTCCCGAGAAACCCTCGTATTCGGGCTCTTCACCGCTATACCCGGCATAGGGTCCCTCGGTGACGGTCATCGTCTTACAGCAAGACATCTGGCACGCCCAGCATGGGTTGTTCTTCCACTCGAAGTGACCGCGGGCGTACTGGCCGTTGATCTGCTCGTGCTCCGGGAAGACACACGTGGTGTAGTTCTTTATCGGCAGCCAGCCGCCCCGAGCGGCACCGCTCAATCCGCCTGCCGTGCCCCAATTCCAGAGACTACCACCGCCAAATGCCTTGGCATCTTCGAAGACCGGCTTCACCAGCTCATTGACCTTAGCCGTGTCGGCCACGAACGAGCGCTGTTTGCCGCGCTTGCAAGAGATGGCCTTGAGCTTCTTGCTTCCCATGACGGCGCCAACACCGTTGTGCGAGGCCACATGGCCGCGATCACCCACAAACGCCGCGAAGCGCACCAGATGCTCACCAGCCGGACCAATGCCGAAGACGCTGATCTGCTTGTCGTTCAGCCCTTCATCCGCGCGGATCTTATCTTCCATTTGCCAGACGCCCAGGCCGGCAAGGGGCTCCGCGTCGCGGAACTCGATCCCGTTCTCATCGATGAAGAGATGCGTGAGTCGATCCGCGGAGCCCTGGATGATGAGTCCGTCATATCCCTGACTGCGGAGAAAGGCGCCGAGGTACCCGTTCGCCTGGGTCGCGCCGGCGAGCCCGGTCATCGGTCCCTTAAATACGCAGGAGATGGTGCCCGTCCCGGAAAAGCGCGTATTGCCCAACGGTCCCGTGGCGATGATGACGCGGTTTTCGGGATCGTCCCACTGCACTTCCGGTGGAACTTCCTTGTAAAGGAAGTACGTGCCAAGTCCGGTGCCGCCAACCCAGGTGCGCACAACGTCACTGGGCACGTCCTCGACACTGGTGGTCTGATCTGAAAGATTCACGCGCAGGAGGCGCGCCGTAAGGTCCGGCATGATGGGGAATCCTCCGATGGTCCCTCAGTATACGTCCGACTCCAGGTCCAACAGAGCCGCATCTCGTAAGGGCGCGGTTCCTCGCGCGAACAAAGGCCAGACACGGACACGAACATCCACCCGCTCCCTCACGTGCGCGACTCGGAAGCTGGTTGGCGGTTGACGTACCATGATGACGAAATGGCAACCGACAAATCGGAGGTGTGCCGATGACGGACTACGAGACGATCATCTATCAAGCAGATGCCCCCATAGCCCGCATCACCTTGAATCGCCCGGATCGCGGGAACATGTTCAACCCCACGATGCTGCGCGAGCTCAAAGACGTGCTGGAACATATTCGTAGCGAAACGCGTACCCGAGTGATCGTGCTCACGGGCGCGGGCGATCGCTTCTTCTGCATCGGCGGGGAGAAGACGGGCCTCGAAGATACGCTGCTCTACCCGGGCGTTCTTCCGGTGATGGACGTGTACGATCTTATCGTCCAGCACCCCAAGCCGATCGTCGCCTCGGTAAACGGCTTCGCGGTAGGCGGCGGCCACGTTCTCCACGTGATCTGCGACCTCACCATCGCCAAAGAATCGGCCGTGTTCCGTCAAGTAGGTCCGATGATGGGCAGTTACGACGCTGGATATGGCACGTGGTTTCTGGAGGACCTGGTAGGCCGCAAGCGCGCCAAGGAGATCTGGTTCCTGAATGAGAAGCTCACCGCGCAACAAGCCTTGGACTACGGCCTAATCAATCGCGTTGTGCCAGATGACCGACTGGCCGAAGAGACCACCGCAATGGCGTTAGCCATTGCTCAGCGCGGAAGCATGGCCCTCGCAGCCGTCAAAGCTTCATTCAACGCCCGCACCGGCGGTGTCACCGGCTTCTCCCGCGTGGCGCACGACCTGCTCCTGCGCTACTACCTGGACTCTGAAGAGTCCAAAGAGCTGGGTGCCAGCTTCGATGAGCGCAGGGATCCGGATGTGGGGAAATTTGGGCGGTAGCGATTGCACACCGCACTTTCTTGAGGACCAACAGAAATTGAACGAACCCTCAGGCGGAATCATCGTCACCGGCGCCAGCAGCGGCATTGGTGCGGCAACTGCCCGCGTACTGGCGGCCCGTGGCTACATCGTCGGCTGTCTAAGTCGACGGGGAACGGTTCCTGGTCCGGCCGAGGGGCAGGCCATCGGCTACGAGTGCGATGTCACGGATCCACACCAGGTGGAGAACGCCGTCCAGAAGTTCACGGCCAAGGTGGGCTCACTCATCGGTCTGGTAAACAACGCGGGCACTCACGAAGAGACGCCGAGTGCGGAGCTGCGGCTGGATGCCCTTCGGTCGATGTTGGAGGTCAATTTCGTTTCGGCCTTCGCGGTGTGTCAGCAGGCATATCCCTACCTGAAAGCGCAAGGCGGAATGATCGTAAACATCGGATCGTTCTACGACCACCTGGGCGTTCGATCGAATCTTGCCTACGCGGCGTCAAAAGCCGCGGTCGCGAGCATGACGAGGACGCTGGCGGTGGAATGGGCGCGCGACAAGATCCAGGTTGTCAATGTTGCACCGGGCTATATCCTGACCGAACTGAACCGCGAGTGGTTCAGCGACCCGAAGAACTACGATGCGGTGATTCGCAGAATTCCGGCTCGCCAGATTGGCGAGCCGGAGGACGTGGGGCGGTTGATCGCGGGGCTGTTCGAGAGCCGTTCCCCATTTCTCACCGGCACGACAATTTATCTCGACGGTGGCGAGGGGATCAGCCTGTGACAATCTCTAGCCCAGGCAACGAGCCCTGCCTCCCTTTGGACCGCGGCGGTCTTCTCCGCTTTCAAACCCAGCGGAGCGACACGACGGACGACTTCCAGCCTCGCGAGAAAGCGGCAAAGACCGCCGCAGTTTAAAGCGCCTAAATGCATCTGTTCTCGAGAATCTCCGAGAGTTATCCATTCACGGGCGATGAGCGCATGCTCATCGAGACCGTCCGCGAGCTTTCGCGCGAGCGCATTCTTCCCCGAGCCGAGGCCTTCGATCGGGACGAAGCCTTCCCCTGGGAGAACGTGCGGGACATCAACGAGCTCGGCTTGAACGGCGTATTTATTCCGGATGAGTACGGTGGCTCAAGGCTCTCCTTCGCCTGCTACCTCACGCTTGTAAAGGAGATCAGCGCCGCATGTGCGTCAACAGGCGTGATCTGGGCAACGAGCTTCCACGGTATCGCGCCAGTGATCGACTACGGGAGTGCCGAACAGAAGCAACGCTTTTTGCCGCGAATCGCGGAAGGCGGGCTCGGCTCGTTGGCGATCACCGAGGAGAGCGGGGGATCCGACGCCATGGCGATGCAAACGACGATCCGGCCTGATGGCGACGACGTCATAGTCAATGGGCGCAAGATCTTCATCACCAACGGCGACGTAGCCGACCTCCATCTCGTCTTCGGCAAATGGACAGAGATCACGGAGCCTCGACGTTCAATCACTGCGATCGTAGTCCAGAAGGACACCCCCGGCTTACGCGTTGGAAGAAAAGAGCGAAAGCTTGGACACCGGGCCTCGTCCACCGTTGAGCTAATGTTCGAAAATTGCCGAGTTCCGCGAGGCAATCTGTTGGGGAATCCCGGCGATGGGCTAGCGATACTCCTCGGAGCACTCAACCGCTCGCGGCCGTCGATTGGAGCACATGCCCTCGGCATCGCCAGTGCGGCATTCGAAGAGGCGGTGAGCTACATCAACCATCGCACAGCGTTTGGAAAGCGAGTCGTTGAGTTTCAGGGCGTACAGTTTATGATCGCCGACATGGCGACCAGGCTCGCGATGACGGAATCATGGATGTACCATGTGGCGCGACTCGTGGATGCAGGACAGGCCGATATCTCGGTGGAAGCCTCGGTGCTCAAACTTTCCGCGTCCGACCTGGCCATGGATATTGCTACCAATGCCGTGCAGCTTCATGGCGGCGCGGGCTACATGGCCGGAGTTCGAGTTGAGCGCCTCTTCCGCGACGCCAAACTGACTCAGATCTGGGAAGGCACCAACCAGATTCAGCGCGCTCACATCGGACGCGCGTTCATGGAGCGGACTTCATGAACGCGGTTCCCGCACGGCATGCGATCGGCGTGGCCGGCGCCGGGACTATGGGCTCAGGCATCGCCATCGTCGCGGCGCGGGCCGGTTTTCGAACCACCTTGTTTGACGTGGACTTCGATGCTGTCGAACGGGCGAAGGGGCAGATCGGCTCCTTCTTCACCCGAAGTGTTGAACGCGGCCGGCTCACATCCGATCATCGTGACGCGGCCCTTGAAAGCCTCGTTACGACGAACGAGATCGAGCAGCTTTCCGATTGCACATTGGTAATCGAGGCGATCTACGAAGACCTTCAGGTGAAGGGCGATCTGCTGTCTCGAATGAACAAGCTCTGCCGTCCGGAAGCAATCTTCGCCTCCAATACATCCACCCTTTCGATCACGGCGCTAGGCGCAGCGTCCGGTCGCTCCGAGCGGTTCGTTGGCATGCACTTCTGCCTGCCAGCGCAGGTCATGAAACTGGTGGAGATGACGCCCGGTCTGGTGACAAGCCAGGATGCCTTCGACGATGCCTGGCAGGCGTGCATCGCCCTGGGCCAGCAGCCTGTCAAAACGCAGGATCGACCAGGATTCATTCTCAACCACTTCATCGTCCCGTTCAATAATGACGCAATCCGCATGGTTGAGCGTGGGGTGGCCGAGCCTGCCGAGATAGACAAGGCGATAAAAGGCGCCCTCGGGTACCCAATGGGCCCATGTGAGCTCCTGGACTACATCGGCCTGGACACTCAGGAACGCCTGTGCGACGCGCTCTTCCCGATCACCAACGATCCGCGCGCGGCCTGCCCGCCACTGGTGCGCCGCATGGTCGCCGCCGGACACCTTGGTCGTAAGACCGGTCGCGGGTTCTATACCTACGATGGTCCGGCGATGTTCGGAGCATGAGATGGTGACAACTGGAATCGCCACGAGGCATATAGTGAGCGCTTTAGCGCGTCTTCGGCGGCTGTTCCTGGCTCCCGATATCGACGCCGATGCAATCCGCCCCGTAGCGCGGCGGTCTTGTGCCACGCGCTGCGAGATCCCGGGGCCGGACAGTCATCGCCGCCAGCATTCCTCGATCCCGCGGGGCACAAGACCGCCGCGCTACGAGGCGGGCCGGGATCCGTATCTCCGAACGGGGTCTGGTTCACCGGACCGATTGTCGGGGCGGGGTCAGACACAGGAGTGGCGCAACCAACTGAATTCTGTAAACCGCTCACCCAGTGGGACGGCCCTGTATGAGCATTAAGGTCTGCGTGCTGTTCTACGGAGACAGCCGTTCGTTTCGGCCCGCTGCGCTGCCCTTCCCCGAGCCAGTTTCACTCGAGGACGCGGAAATTGTCATTGTTGCCGGCGCAGATGCTGGATTCAGACTCAACGACGTGAACGCCAGCACCAAGCGCGCCGTATTGGTGGAGCTTGGGACGGACTGCCTCGGTGTGTGGACGGGAGAATCCCGCGGGCTGGAAGGCTCGAACGTTCTTGGGTTCAGTCGCTTTCGATTGGGCAATCGCCCCGCGAGCGATCTCGTTGAGATCGTCCGTCAACCTCGAAGCAGCGAGGATGCGATCACAGCCGCGCGTGACGTCTTCGAATCGGCGGGCTTTACCACCGCGGTGTGCTATGACGCTCCAGGACGGATCGTCGATCGACTGGTTCGGCCGTATTTCAACTCGGCGCTTCAGGCTCTCGATGAGGGGCTAGCGTCGGCGGATGATCTGGATCTCACTGTGAGGTTGGGGCTCGGTTATCCCGTCGGGCCTATCTCGCTGCTCGAAGACACCGGGCTGGCTGCGCATTTCAAAGTGAGTCAGGCGTTGTATGAGGCGTTTGGAGAACCGTCGCTGTTGCCGTCACGGAGGGCGCGGGTGGCTTGGGCGCGAGACGAACTCTCAAAATGAGTGCGGTGTGCTGTGTTCGCACGCGGGAAGACCCCACCTCGGCCCTCCCCGCTGCGGCAGAGAGGAAGCCAGGTCGACACGAAATCCGGCTGCGTACTGAAGTCCCCGCTCCCGAAACCATAGAGACCGGCTCCCTCCCTGCCGCAGCGGGGAGGGCTGGGGTGGGGTCTACTATCAAATGACTCCACCGCTGCAGGGATTGCTGGTTCTCGACTTCACTACGCTCTTGCCGGGGCCGCTCGCGACGCTGTGGATGAGAGAGGCTGGAGCGCGGGTGATCAAGATCGAGCGTCCGCCCATCGGCGACGAGATGCGCGAGTACGAACCACGCTTCAGTTCAACCTCTGTGAACTTCGCCTTGTTGAACGCGGGTAAAGAAACCCTGGGGCTGGATCTCAAGAACGATAATGACCGCGCACGGCTCGATCCACTGCTTCGAGAAGCAGACGTGCTTGTCGAGCAGTTTCGTCCAGGTGTGATGGCCAGGTTAGGGCTCGATTACGAGTCGCTCAAGGTAGAGAATCCAGGGCTCATCTACTGCTCGATCACCGGCTACGGACAGACCGGCCCGAAGGCCAAAACAGCCGCGCACGATCTTAACTACATTGCCGATACGGGTCTGCTCTCACTCGTGGAGCCTGCCCTGCCGCCGGTGCTCGTGGCGGATATCGGCGGCGGCTCCTACCCCGCGTTGACGAACGTGCTCATGGCGTTATTGCGACGTGGACGAACCGGAGAAGGGGCCTGGCTGGATATCGCCATGACCGACAATCTGTTCCCCTGGATGTACTGGGCCATTGGAAGCGGGGTGCACGCGGGTGAGTGGCCAGAGCCATCCGGCAACCTGGTCACCGGCGGGTCGCCGCGCTACAACGTCTACAAGGCGGCGGATGATCGGTACGTCGCCGTAGGGGCTCTCGAAGATCGATTCTGGACACGCCTGTGCGCGCTCCTGGATCTCGACGCCACTGAGCTTGACGATGAGGGCGATCCCGTCGGCGTTCGAGGAACCATCGCGGAGCGCATCGTGAGTCTGCCCAGCAGTCACTGGCAAGCTTTGTTCGAGGGCCAGGATGTCTGCTGCAACATCGTCCGCACGGTTCAAGAGGCGCTCGACGATCCCCATTTCAGGCAGCGCGGACTGTTCGATGGCACACTTACGTTGGACGGCGAGACGATGATGTCTCTGCCCAGCCCCATCATCCCGTCGCTACGCGATCCATCCACTGCCGTCTCGCCGCCCATGCTACCGTAGTGAATCGCTCCCTGTGATCAGAAAGGATCCGACATGACCCGAGTCGCCATAGTCAGTGCCGTGCGCACTCCGATCGGCCGTTACGGTGGTGCCCTGAAGGACGTGCATGAAGCCGATCTGGCCGCCCTGGTCATCGGTGAGGCCGTCAAGCGCGCCGGAGTCGATCCGACGACCGTGGAAGAAGTGATCATGGGTCACTGCCTGGTCAATGGCGAAACACCGAACGTTGCCCGCCTTGGCGCACTCAAGGCCGGACTTCCTATTGAAGTGCCCGCCTATACACTGGATCGCCAGTGCAGCTCCGGGCTTCAAGCCATCGTAAACGGTGCCGTACTTATCAAGTGCGGCGAGGCCAACGTGGTCGTCGCGGGCGGCGTCGAGAGTATGAGCCGCTGTGAGCACTACACACTGGATGCGCGCTGGGGCACGCGCATGGGGAATATCACCCTGCACGATCGGTTTCCGCGGCTCACTGTCACAACCTCCTGTCCTGATGCATGCGGGCCAATAGACGGCATGATTGGCACGGCCGAGAAGGTGGCCGAAGAGCGCGGGATCACGCGCGAAGAAGCTGACGAGTTCGCCCTCCGCAGCCAACGAAACGCGGCCGCGGCCATGCAAGCTGGTCGCTTCAACGATGAGATCATTCCGGTCAGCGTTCCGGGGCGGCGCGGCGCAGTGACCGTGGTGGATCAAGATGAGGGACCGCGTCCGGATACGAGCCTCGAGTCGTTGGCCAAACTCGCCCCCGTGCAGGGTGGCGTGGTGACTGCGGGAAATGCTTCCACACTCAACGATGCTGCGGCCGCCGTGGTACTCATGTCGGAATCGCGGGCACGCGAGCAGGGCATTAAGCCGCTCGGCTATCTGAAATCCTGGTCTGCCGCGGCCGTTCATCCGCACGTCATGGGCGTAGGCCCCGTTCCAGCTATCCGCAAAGCACTCGCCAAAGCAGGTATCCAGCTTAATGACATGGACCTCATCGAGCTCAACGAGGCGTTCGCCGTTCAGGCGCTGGCCGTTCTGAAGGACCTCAGCGTGACGGACCTCAGCAACGTGAATGTCAATGGCTCAGGGATAAGCCTCGGCCACCCCGTGGGCGCCACGGGTGCCCGCATGATGGCCACGCTGCTCTACGAGATGGAGCGCCGTGGATCACGCTACGGGCTGGAGACGATGTGCGTTGGTGGCGGCATGGGCCTGGCGGCGGTGATTGAGAGAGACGTCTGAGATAGGCCGAGCGGTAGTGGCGTCCCTTTTCGGGCGCCACCTTGGGCTCATCGTCTCGATCGCCTTGTGGATTTCTAGGTCGCGCCCGTAAAGGGACGCCACTACCCTTGATAAGCGGGTAGGACGCGCGGGCCGAAGCATGGAGCTTGTACTTCGCTATCCTTCCGGCATGCCAGACGCATTCCCATCTACTGATATTGCCGCTCTCACCGGAGAGCCGAGTCGGGCAGCGATTCTTGGTGTCCTGCTCGGCGGAGGCGCGTATACAGCCTCGGAGCTTGCGGCTCGGACGGGAATTTCGCCATCGACCGCTAGTCAACACCTGCGCAAGCTCAGAGCCTGCTGGCTTGTGGCGCGAGCATCGCAGGGCCGATATCGCTTCTTCCGTCTGGCTTCTCCCGAAGTCGCCCGAGCCGTCGAAGCGCTTGGTGCGCTCCAGCCACACATACCAAGTGTGCCGCGTACGGCTTCCGACATTCCACGAGACATTCGGTTCGCCCGAAGCTGCTACGACCATCTCGCCGGCTGGCTCGGCGTCACGGTGACGCAGGCATTTTTGGATCAGCGGCTCATGCGGACCGTGGACAATGGCTTTGAGGTCACCGCCGATGGTCTCGACTGGCTCGGAGCCCGGGATGTGGAGCTATCGACGATACCAGGCTCGCGTCGGAGATTTGCTCGGACGTGCCTGGACTGGACGGAGAAACGGCCGCACCTTGCCGGTGTCATGGGCGCCGCACTCCTGAGCCGATTCATTGCCCTCGGATGGCTGGAACGCTGGCCTGGCGAGCGAACGCTCGCGCTCACGGCTGCCGGCCAATCCGGCTTGAAACTCGCGCTCGGGCTCTCATTGGACGAAATCCCGAGCGATCCCGCCTGACTAAGCCCGGCCAAGAGGTCGCTCTCGAACGTCAGGCCATCGGCGCGTGTTTCGAGAAAGAGTATCCCCATGTGGAAAGTGAGCAGCATGGCTGTCAATAACTACACCTTTAACAATGCCTGGACCAATGAACGCGCTCGCCTTGACGCGCTGGAATCGCTGACTGATCCAGGCACCATTCGTCTTCTCGCGTCACTGGGCGTCGGCCCCGGATGGTCGTGTCTCGAGGTCGGAGGGGGCGGCGGCTCCATCACCCGCTGGCTGGCCGAGCAAGTCGGACCATCCGGTCGCGTGGTCGTGACGGATCTCAATACCAGGCATCTCGAATCGTTGGCCGGGCCAGTCGTTGAAGTTCGCCAGCACAACATCGTTCAGGATGAGTTCGAAGAAGATACATTCGACCTCGCGTTCGCGCGGCTGGTATTGGAGCACATTCCTCAGCGACACGAAGTGCTCGCCAAGATGGTGCGCTCGCTGAAGCCCGGCGGCTGGTTGTTTCTCGAGTCCACCGACTCAATGTCAGTATTGCCGGTCAGCGACTTTGGCCATGACCTCCATGCGAAATCTCAGTCCATTCGCCTGGCGGAGTTTCGGAGTGGAGGCCTCGACACGTTCTTCGGCCGAAAGATGCCAGGCGCAATGCGCGCCGCGGGGCTCGTGGATATTGGGAACGAAGGTCGAGTGTGGGTGATGGAGGCCGGATCACCCGGCGCTGAGTGGCTGCGGCTCTCCATGGACCAGGTGCGCGCGAGGCTTATTGGTCCTGGCAAGCTCACCGAGGAAGAGCTCAACCAGGAACTCGAGAACCTTACTCATCCGGAGTTTCAGGGGTTGTCTCCGACGATCATGGCAGCATGGGGTAGGAGGCCGACGAGCTCAGATTAGGACTGAAATGAGCTCCACAATGAAAGCCCTGCGAGTGCACGAGTTCGGCCCGCCAGAATCGCTGCGGGTCGAACTGGTCCCGACGCCTGAGCCCGGCGTGGGAGAGGTACGCGTGGAAGTGCGTGCCTGTGGTGTGAATTTCGCTGATGTCATGGTTATCGGCGGCACCTACCAGCTTTTGCCTGATCTCCCATTCGTACCAGGGAAGGAATTCGCAGGTGTTGTCTCGGCTCTTGGCCAGGGAGTCAGCCGATTCGAGGTCGGGCAGCGCGTGCGGGCTCAAATTGAGTGGGGCGCATTCCAGGAACAGGTCTGCGTTCCAGTCGCTCTCTGTTATCCAATGCCTGACGCGATGACGTTCGAGGACGCCGCCGCGTTCAACCTGACGTACTTGACTGCGTACTTCGCGCTTACCCGTCGGGCCAGCGTACGACCTGGTGAAACCGTGCTGGTTACCGCGGCGGCGGGCGGCGTTGGTAGCGCTGCAGTGCAGATTGCTCACGCGCTGGGCGCCAGGGTAATCGCATATGTGGGCTCCCCGTCGAAACGGGCTGTGGCCGAGGCAGCCGGTGCGGACCACGTCATCGATGCCAGCCAGGGCGACCTGCGCGATGGAGTTCGCGACATTACCGCGGGGCGCGGCGCCGACGTCGTATTGGAGATGGTGGGCGGCGAGGTCTTCGAGTCGTGCCTGCGATCCACTGCCTGGGAAGGTCGACTCGTCACCATAGGCTTTGCATCGGGAACCGTACCT
The DNA here is from genome assembly GCA_963765765.1 of uncultured Chloroflexia bacterium. Lineage (GTDB taxonomy): Bacteria > Chloroflexota > UBA6077 > UBA6077 > JACCZL01 > CAVXYC01. The sequence continues at coordinate 31,836 of CAVXYC010000018.1, forward strand.
ATGGCGCGGGCGGGGTACCTGCTCGTCAAGAACATCGCCGTGCTCGGGCTGCAGGTCACCGACTACCGCGATCGCGATCCCCGAGGCTGGCAAGCCGCGATGACGGCCCTTGATGAGCTTTACGCGAGTGGGCAGATCCGTCCTAGCATCAGCGCCACCTACCCGCTGGAGCAAGCCGTCGAAGCGCTAAATGCCGTGCATCGCGGGGAATCAATGGGGAAGGTCATTCTCACCGTTTAGCTCAGGGGTGCGATCCGCGAGGATGTGGCATGTATCTCTCGTCAACCCGGGCTCATCGACGATGATTCCGGTGAGCAATCGCATCAGCCGCGATGGATTCTTCGATAGAATCCCACGACTGGATGGCGCGGAGGTGCCGTAACACGTCCAACGCTGAGGGGCGCGAAGTAGAAATTGAGACGGAAGGCGCTCAGATCGAGGCGCCACTCAGTCGTGAGGCCGTTCGACGCCTCGAGGCCGCCGCGCGGCTCCTGGAGCCGGCGATCCGGGCCACGGAGCTAGCCGGAGTAGATGCTGTCCCTCTCCAGGAAACCCTCACGGAAATCGTGGAGCGACACCGCGGTGCCGCTAGCTCCCCCCTTCCGCCCGCTGCCCGCCGGGGCAAACCCGCCGCGCAGCGGCAATGGTCTTCAGATGTCCCTCGACCGCAATACGGCCTTTTTGTCGATGAGTCGGGCGGTAGGCGCTTAACCATCGGTAAGGACGGGGCTTACTTTGCCGTCGGCGGACTCCTCGTTTCGGAGTGGGAGTACCCCGATCTCGAGGCCGACTGGTTGGAATGGAAGCGCGAATGGATCGGCCGTGAGGACGCCAGCATGCACTCAGCTTCACTCAGTCGTCGGAGCATCCGGCACTACGCGATCCACGGCGAGCCGGAAGAAGCGTTGGCCTCGCTTGAGTCATTGATGTTGAGGATGCCGGCGACGCTCTTCATCGTTGCGCTGGACAAGCGAACCTTTGGCACAGTCTATCAAGACGTCGTCACAGAGGAGTTCCTGCCGGACTATCACTACGCGTTATGCGTGGATCTTCTACTCGAGCGCGTCGTGCACTGTCTTCTGGCCCGAGATGATGCCCACGCGCAGGTCATCGCCGAATCGCGGAATCGGCTGGAAAACGCCAAGGTCCAGCTCGAGTATCAACGCCTGCAGATCGAGGGGACTGCTCTCCACGCCGACACCTGGTTCCGATACCAGCTTGCGCCCCATATCCGCTTCCGCGACAAGACAGATAACGTCGCCGGATTGCAAATCGCCGACATACTCCTGCGCGCCGTCATGGAAAAGCTCAACGACCCGGACAGCTCACCTCTCCGCTGGCCTGTCGCCGAGCGCATGTTCTACCGCGACGTTCACGGCAACGCCGGAGATTGGGGACTCACCATTTTTCCGGACGATTCTGAAGGTCTCGCCAGAGTCCTGGCTACCAGCTGACCTTAGCCAGGCTCCTCGTCTTCGATTCCTTCGGTATTAATGATTGCTTCGAGCTGCGGCACCAGCTCCAACAGCTCGACCGATACGATCTGCCAGAGCACGTCGTTATCCACGCTGAAGTAGCCGTGAATCAACTGATCTCGCGTCCCCGCAATTGCACGCCACGGGACAGCGGGGTATCGATCACCGAGCGACCTCGGCACATGCTTGGCCGCTTCACCAATGATCTCCACTGCCCTGGCAAGTGCGAGTGCGAGCATGGCGTCTTCATCAACATCATCGCGCGTACGCCCCTGAGCCAGCTCGATTGCTAGCCGAGCACTCTCAAGCATATCGAGTACGCGAGTTAGCCGATCACGCGGCATAAAGCGGCTGAGACTCTCGAAGCACTCGCTCCCGATATCGCTGATGCAGCGATTGAGGAGTGTTCAAGTCAACCGCTCTGCCGAAGAGCTCCGAAAGCTCGTCCGCAATAGTTGCGTATCCGAATCCCGGAACGTGCCCTTCCTCGAATTCCACGAGAATGTCCACATCGCTCTCGGGGCGAAACTCATCCGTTAGCGCAGAGCCAAAAACCGAGAGCCGATGGATGTGATGGCGTCGGCAGATGTCTTCGAGCTCATCGGCAGGCGGAAGCAGCATTTCCTCGTTGATCATGATGATCAATGATAGTCCGAATTGGCAATGGCCTTGATTCGCGGTGAGTGCGGCGAGTCGCTCTAACCATCGGATCGAAAAACGTCACCAATCTATCTAAGCGGCAGCGTGAAATGAAACGCCGCCCCTCCCGCCGCCGAGCGGTCTGCCCAGATACGACCTCCGTGTGCCTGGACCAGCGCACGCGCGATAGCCAAACCAAGTCCTGCACCCGCGGCCTGACTGCCTGACTGGACCGCGCGGGACCGGGCAGTCTCGCCGCGATAGAACTGATCGAAGACGCGCTCCATCTCGGTAGGCGACAACCCGGGTCCGCTGTCGATCACCGAAACGAGGGCCGCATCACCGTCGACTTGGGTCTGAACGCGGATGGTACCTCCTGGCGGTGTATAGCGCAGAGCATTGTCCACAAGGTTGCGGAGGACCCGTTGGAGGCGCGCGGCATCAGCGTTGATTGGTGGGATGCCGGGAGCTTCATCCAGCTCCAGCGCCACTCCTTGCTCAGCGGCTTGAGCATGGTACGCGTCAAGCGTCTGCTCTACCAGAACCGGAAGCTGTGTCGGCGCGCACTGTAGCTCCAGGGCACCGCTTTCGATCTGGCTCAACCAGAAGAGATCATCAATCAGGCGGCTCAAATGCTGTGTCTCCGCCCGGATCAGATGAAGATATCGATCGACCTCCCCTGGTTCGGTGACCACTCGGTCGGTCAGTGCTTCCACCATGGCGCGCGTCGTGGCCAACGGCGTGCGCAAGTCATGCGAGACCGTGACGATGAGGTTGCGGCGACTGGACTCGAGATCCCGCTCACGGTTAAACGCCATTTGAAGTTGACCGGCCATGTGGTCGAACGTGGCGCCAAGCCGTGCGATCTCATCGCGGCCGCGTAGGCCAACGCGGGCATCGAGATCGCCCGCTGCCAAGCGCCCGGCGGCACGAGCAAGCCCACCGAGCTCGGACGTGAGGCCGGACGCCACACTGTGTCCAAAGGCCAGTGAAATAGCCGCCGAAAACAAGAGAAGGCAGATAAGCAGCGAAAGATCGTGATCGTTCAAGAACATCAGCAGCGATGTGGCCAGGATGTTGATGAGGGCTACGACCAGGCCGATCACGTAGGCCATCATCAGCCGAACGCGCAACCCACCGATCCATCCCTGAGCCCAACGCATGAGTAGCGCCCCAAGAACGAGCGAGCCGGCGCCGGAAGCAGATAAGAAATAGCCGAGCTGCTCTACATCCGCCGCTGGCGCGCCCATGACAATCTGGACGTAGGTCACCGCGCCGACGACGGCCAGAACGAGGACGGCGCCAACGAGGAATGATCGGTCTTTCACGAACGGACGGATGGATCGAACTTGTATCCCTGCCCCCAGACAGTTTTGATGTGCGACGGACGATCGGGATCCGGCTCGATTTTCTCGCGCAAGCGACGAATGTGCACGGTCACGGTACTCGGATCACCCTGGAACGATGGATCCCAGACCGTGTCGAGCAAATCATCGCGTGAGAACACTTCGCTGGGATGCTCCATCAGGTGGTGCAGGAGATCAAATTCAAGAGGCGTGAGCGTGATCGACGCGCCATTGGCTTCACAGCTTCGTTGCCGTGGATCGAGCGTCACCTCGCCACCACGAAGCCGACCATCCGGTCGCGGTGGTCGTATATCCAATTGGACTCGTCGGAGGTGCGCCTTGACGCGTGCAACGAGCTCACCCGGACTGAACGGCTTCACTACATAGTCATCTGCACCGATGGACAACCCGCCAATACGGTCATGCTCGTCCCCACGCGCAGTAAGGAGAATGATCGGCATCGTGACGCGGGCATCGGTCCGAAGGCGCCGACAGACTTCTACGCCATCGATACCCGGAAGCATGACATCCAGCACCACGAGATTTGGTGGCGTGTCTTCGTCGGTGGCCCGATCAAGAGCTTCCTGCCCGGTTGTGGCGGTGACCACGCGATACCCCTCGCGCAGAAGGTAGCGCTGAACGACCTCAACGACCATAGGCTCGTCGTCCACCACAAGAATCGTGGGCTTGGAATCTAGTGTGGGCATGATGTGAGGATACGGCCCTCGGCGACGGGGTCGGTTACATTACTTACGGGATCTGCGAAGGATATTCGCGGCGATATCCCGCAGACCACGACTACCTAATACGCGAATACGGCTTATACAACACGGCCACCGCCAAGACACTCAGCGCAACGATGACTCCAGAGACGGCTACCGTCGTCTGAACGCCCACATGGTCGGCAATCCATGAAGCTGGAAATGTACCCAGCGGCATCGCGGCGAATGTCAGCATGTAGACACTCATCACTCGACCGTAAAGCCGCGGCTCAGTATTGCCCATGATCAACGTATTGTTGAGCGCCTGATACGCGGCCGAGGTGAATCCCACCACCGCCAGCAGAACCAATGCAACCAGGTATGTCGGCGCAAGTGCGAACCCAGTCAGCGACACGCCAAATCCCACACCGAGACAAAGTTGGATCGCCGCCGGCCGTGAGTGCCCAGAAATCGTTGCCACACCAATCGCACCAAAAAGCGCGCCCACGCCCACGGCGGCCATCATGGATCCCAGCCCCGTGGCGCCAACGCCATAGACTTGATCAGCAAAGACGGGCATGAGTGCCTGAAACGGCATTCCTACGATCACCGGAATCAGCGCCAGGCCGAGAAGCGCCATTAAAACGGGCGATGCGCGCACATATCGCAGACCATCCAAAAGCTCTTCCCAACCACCCTTGCGCGCACCCGAGGTAGACGGTACCGCGTTCGTCGAAGACGGCAACCGAAAGAGTGACGCTGTCACGATGCCGTAGAGAACCGTCATCGTCGCGAACACTCCGCCCACACCCACGGCTGGCATAGCCAACAGCGCCCCCGCTAAAGCCGGGCCCGCTATCCGGTTGAAATTCATCCCGGCGTTATTTAGAGCGACGGCGTTTCGGAGAAGCTTTGGGCCGACCAGATCACCAATGAGCGCCTGCCGCGAGGGCATATTGAAGGCAAATGCGCAGCCCTGGACGAACGCGGTGACCACCAGGTGCCACACCTGGAGCGAGCCTGTGAGAGCGAGAATCGCCAGGACCAACGCAACCATGGCGAGAGTGGACTGGGTGCCCAGCAGCACGGCCCGACGCGACATCCGATCCGCCGCAACCCCACCAACTAACCCCAGGGTCAACTGCGGAAGCCCACTGGCCAGGCTCACCACTCCCAGCGCCGCGGCTGAGCCGGTGAGTCCGAACGCTGCGTACCCAACAGCAACCTGGCTCATCTGGAAGGCGATGTTGGCGGGTAACATGCCCAGCCAGAGAAGCCGAAACGAGGGCACGCGCAAGGACGGATAGAGGTCCAGGAGGCGAGAGAGCCAGCGGGACTGGCTGGAGGTACGGGCCTCTCCTTGCTGCTTTGCGGACTCGGCGGAAGGAGGCGTAACCGAAGTCTCAAAAACAGTCATTCGGTTCGCTTCGGCTCCTTCGGCCCTGGATGCTCACCACCCTTTCGCAGGCATAAGACACCTGGATGCGTGGACTCTACGGGGGCTCTGCTCGCATTCTACTCTCCCGGCGAATGACCGGAATCTGTCGTGACCCGACAATCGAATGTGTACATAATCACCGCTCGTGTGTATCTACTCGTCAATAGATTCTAGATGCGACCGTAGATTCGCAAGTCAGCTGACTGTTCCCAAATCTCGACGATGAATGCCGCGAAGCGCCCGACGTTAGACCGTTTTCACGTCGATTTGATGCCGACCGGAGCCACCATCTGGCTGGGGAAGCTTGAACTCCTCCGTTTGCACCTCACCGTTGCCATCAGTGGCTCGGACAACGAGCGGGATGGTGGAACCTGCCCGGAAGATCAATTACAAGCTCCCAACGCACCCAGGCGTCCTTCCCAGCCGCCAGCTCAAGGAAACTTGCCGGGAGCCAGGTCTTCCCCTCGTCGGAGCTGAGCTCGACTGTGCGAATACCACGGTCGCCAGCGTAGGCCACGCCCGCGATTCGTTGCGGCCCCGCGGCAAGGCTAGCGCCGCCCGCTGGTACGTCTATCCGTGCCATTGTCTTGACGATGCCATCCTTATTCCAATTGCGCTGCTCGTACCAGCCGAGAAACTCCTCGCGGACTGGACGGATCACCGCGAGCCACTTAGGGCTCTTCATACCGTAACGCCCGGGCACCAGCAGCCGCGCGGGGTACCCATGCTCCCGAGGAAGAACATCACCGTTCATCTCGTAGACCACGATGGTATCGGGATCCTTGATGATCTCCAGCGGCAGGCCTGACGAGAACTCATCGACGGAGACCACCGAAAGGTATGCCGCGGAGGACTTGAGTCCACCCGCCAGATCGATGATGTCGCTGAGACGAACGCCCTTCCAGCGAGCCGTGCTGATCAAATCGCAGCCGAACGACGTCAACTCGCACATCGCGGTGAAGTTTGAGATGCATTCGATGGTCTTGGCGGTCTCCACCGAGGGAAGCTGCCGCAGGGTGCGGTAGTCGATCTGGACTGGTCGCTGGACCTCACCGTCGACGATGAGCCGCCAGCTCTCCGGGTCTACGACTGGATCAGCGACGGCATTCTTTGTCACAACGTAGAACTGCTCGTTCGTCGTGATTGGCTCTGGGAGAGTGCCCTTAGGCCGTTGGGCGGCCGTTAGCGCTCCGTCCTTATCCCGCTCGAGCTTACGCGCGGGCGCCGGCACGGGCAGCGGCTCTAGAGTCGGCACGGTGGTAGGCGCGATCGCCGGAGCAGCCGCGATTGTGGTGGCATCCGTGGCCGGTACAGGTTGTTGAGTGGGCGGGGACGCTACCTGTGCCAGAGGCAGCTCACTCGTGATGCTTCCTCCCGAGCGTCCAAGCCAGAGAGCGCCAAGCCAAGCGCCCACGGCCCCCATCGCGGCGATACCGAGCTCTCGGCGTGAGCTAGAGTATCCGGCGACGCGCACTGAGTCGATCGACTGCCAGACCGAGACGCCTAAGAGAAGCACCACCGCATAGATGAGGAAGACCGAGAGGTACGCCGCACTAACCAGCAGCGGCGATTGAAAGAGAGCCGTGCCAAAAACGCCCCCGCCTGTGATCGGAATGATCACGACCATGGCCAGAAGCCAGAGCGCCACGGAAACGCCAAGAATCACGCCGCCCGAGGCGCGCTGACGCAGAAGCACATAGCCTATGAGCGCAAGCGAGATGGCCATGCCCAGCACGTTCCCGACGAGCGCGAGCTCCTTCGCGTCTCGGGCCGAATTGCTGGATTCCACGCTCGAAAAGATCGAGCGGAATGAACAGAAGCGACCATTCCATCACTCGCTCGGGGAGCGATCGAATTTGCCACATGGCGCGTGCCAGGGACTGAACCCACATTGCGGCGCCGGCGGCGATGAGACTGACGATTGCGGCGAATATGCGTGACATGGTGCTTTCCGCGACTATCGTCTCACAGGCTTGGCGCGCGCGTCTTACACATATAACCCAAAGTGAGCGCCGGCAATGGATCAACTGCCATGAATCCGTAGCGGCGGGCATCTTGCCCGCCGCTACGGATGTGGAACGACTGTAAGTAGCTCGGTCTAGACCTCGGAGCCCGTAAGCTCCTTCAGGTTCGCGCCGATGAGATCGCGTCGAGCTTCGAAACCTTGCAGCGCCCGGCCCTCGCGCGGAATGTCGATCCACGGCGCGTTCCTGGACGGATCGCGGAGGACACCGAGCGGGTCTTCGCCGCGGGCGACTTTCTCCATCTCGCGCATGAGCAAGCTGCGATAAAGGATGACGCCCTTGTCAGAATTACCGAGCCGCTCAGTCGTGCGATCGGATATCTCGCCCTGCGTGATCCACGCCATCATATCCTGGCCCTGCACCGTCTCTACCACAATCTTTCCGTTGGGGTGCACGTGCGGGTAGTCGTAAATTGGCACTGAATTCTGCTTGGGCGCACCCGGCTGGCGAGGTACCGCGCGATACCAGAAATGCAGGGTGGAAGTGTCGTCTCGGGGCACACGAATCTGGAAGCTCGGCCGTGTGCTGTCCCCTACGGCGAGAATCGATGGGAATATCACCGGATGGCCCACTGTCCAGTCATCGGAGTCCTCGGTGTCGCCCTCGAGCAGCCGTCGCTTGGAGATACCAAACTCGAACTCGTCGAAGGCGATTCGCAGGTGCTTCTTGGCGGTCATCGTCTCCGGTTTGCCGTTTCGCCGCTGTACGTAGTTGCCGTAGACGGCGTGGAGCCACTCGAAATGGATCGGGTCCATCGAGTTCTCCATTGGCTGGAGCCAGTTGCACGGGATCTGACTGATGCCGATTTTCCGCTCATACTCGTCGCTGACGAGTATGTCCCAGCGCGGAAGCAGCGGCACTGGCTCGGGACCGAGGTAAGCCCAAATCAGTCCGCCGAGCTCCTGGACAGGGTAGGCGGGAATGCGCACTCGATGTTTGAAGGTGCTGTTCTCCGGCTCCGCGGGTTGCTCCAGGCACACGCCCTCATCGGAGAACTTCCAGCCGTGGTACGGGCATCGGAGACCGCCGTCCTCGGGAATGCCGTAGACCATGCTGGCGCCGCGGTGCGGGCAGCGCTCGGCCATGAGCCCGAGGTCGCCGTTGGGAGAGCGGTACAGCGCCAGGTTCTCACCGAGGATCTTCACGGCCAGGACCGGCTCCTTGTCCAGCTCGGCGGTCGCCGCAACGGCATGCCAGTATCGCCGTAACAGATTCCCCATCGGCGTCCCGGGACCGACTTGAGTGAGTCGCTCGTTCGCCTCTCTGGTGAGCATGGATGTCCTCCCTCCGCAGTTCCGAGACTTACTCTAGCGCCGCCGACGGAGGAGTGCAACAGCACAATCGGAAACAGAGCCGCAACTCGTGAGAGCGCGGCTCCTCTCACGACGTTCCGGAGCCCCGGGAGATCGAAGGAGGAGTCGCACCCTTACACGTTGCGGCTCTGATCTTGGACGGTTACACGGCAAGCATCCGCGCCGCGACCAGCTCTCCCCCGTCAAACCCTTCCACGCGTATCAAGTGCGCACCTGGCACTCCCGAGACGGTGAACGTTGCCGCGCCGCCAACGACATCAGCGGTGCCACGCGGACGGCTATCCACGTAAAGGTCCACGCGAGCAACATTCGTCGCCTGCACACCGACCGTCAAGGCTCCTGCCGCATTCATCGTCGCCGTTACCTCGAGCCGCCGCACCGGCATCGCGGCCAGCATCTCACCAGCCCGGTTCAACAGATCGACATTCCCGTTGATCACGTCGTTCCTGGTCAGCAGATGACGCTTGTCGGGCGTGACCCCGAGATCTTCCACCGGAGTCCCCGCGGATGCCCCGACCCGTAATGTGCGTCGAATCGACACGCGCATGTTGGCGTTTTTCGGCAATTGTTTGTACGGCGAAGCCGTATCTGCCGGCGCCACCGCTAGTAGAGTCCGCAGTAGCTCGTGCGTCCAGACGTTCGCTCCGCCGGCCCCGGTATTCTCATGGACACCGAGAATTTTGCCGACCTTGTGGTCCTTGAACCCGGCCGCGAAGATGTCGGTGGCTGAGTAGCACAGCGCGTTGGTGATCAGGATGACCGGTCCGAAATAGCGCTGGCCGATACCATTGGCTCCGGACGTTGGGGTGATCGAGAACCCACTCGAGAACGCTGCGCCGGTCTCGGTAGCCTGCTCCATCGAGGGAAACCAGGGTCCCAGGTCGATCTGACCCGTTGGATCGTCCTTGTGCTTGCGAACGATCCGTAGATTTAGCGGCGTGTTGATGAACTGCGTCGGCTCGGGCTCGATACGTCTCGGACAGAGTGTCTGAAGCAGAAACTCGCTCGCGTAGATATGTCCGCCGCCATTTCCCCGCACGTCAAGGATCAACCCGTTCTGCGGAAGCAGCTCAACGAGCCGGACGAACTCCGCCACAAACGCATCCGGATCATCGACGCTGAAGGTGAAGATGCGGATGTGACCGAACGTACCGGACGGGGTCGTGACAGTCCGCGCTCGAAACACGCCAGGCATGGTCGAGGAGATATCGGCACCCTGAAGTGCCTCCTGGACATCGCCGGTGGCCGCCCTCGCCTCGGCAGCAACAACCTGCGGTGCAAACAGCATCTTCTTCGCGCGACTTGCCTCGTCCAGGTCGATATCGAGGCCCAACGAAGTGGAAGTCACGCTCACGTCGTTGACGTTGCCGACGAACGACGGCAGATTCTCCGAAACCAGCCACTTCTCTCGCAACTCACGCGCGGTCCCATCGGTGCCTACATAGCTCACCGTCACCCACTCTTCGTCCGGCGGGAGGTGCGACCGAAGTGGGCGAATCGTGAGCGACTCCACGCCGCGCGCACGACGGGCTGCCGCGTTGCTTCCGGCAAACCGGGCCGCGTGAATGTCGACGGCTCGGGCAATCGGGATTCCCGACCAATGCGTGACCTCGGCTCCTGAGCCGAAACCCGGCGCTGAGAAGCCCGAGACAACGTGGGTGATCAGGAAGCGAGGCTTCCCCGGCCTGAAAGTACTCCTCCACCAGGAATGGCAGGTACGCCACTTTCCCGCGGAATGGATCCGGCAACAGGTAGTTGGTGTGCAGATCACGCACGGAGTGGAAGATCTCGGCCATCTCGGCGTGGAACATCCACTCGGGGTCCATTGTCGCGGTCTTTTGGCGCTCGAGTCTCGTCCGAAGAAGCTGGAGCCGTTGGACCGGATTGACGGCGTACATCGCGGCCTTGAGCGGAAGGTGCACGTAGTTCTGTTGAAAGAGCACCAGCGCCTGATCTACCAGCAGCTTACGCTCGTTGAATGTCAACGTCCCTGCGGTACGCAGGAAGTCGGGCAACTCCACCGACGCAGCGAGATGATCTCGAATCGGCGCGGCCACATCCGCCAGAAATGATGCCGCGAGCTTAACCCGTCCTGAACCGGCTGCACGGGATCCATCGCTGGATTTCCGTCGTGAGGGGCGCCTCGCCCTTGTCTGCGTTGCCATGATGACCTCCTGCCCAAGCAAGGTTCCCGGGAAGCGTACTCGTTACGTCAAAGTGGGCAATCAGCCATTAGGGGGATTTCGACAGCCCATTCCGGCGGGATTGATGCCAGCCTCCTCCCCGAAGTCATCGCGAGTAGGAGCGCCATTCGGGTGGGCTGAAGGGTCGCGGACCAACTGAGCCGGCGACGGCCGAAGACGATGTCAGAACGCTTCCCCGACGATTCCACCCCGCGGAATTTCGAACATTGCCCTGCTACGGTCAGGGACCCTTTCGCAAGTGCACCAAGCGGGTACGGATTACGTACCATGGAAGACAGCGTTATGGCTGAACAGCAGTCGATTTTTCATATCAATTACGAGGAGCGCCCGCCGCCGTTGGTTACGGTCCCAACACCTACCAGCGAATCCACCGTTTCCAGCATGCGCTGTCTATCGCCGAAGTCCAATGAGCCGGTGCACAAATCTTGCCTGGCTTGCCGGCGAGGCCGGCTACACAGACCAGGCGCACATGGCTCGGGAGACGTCCGACCTCTCGGGTCGGTCGCCCACGTAATTGATCCCGCGGGCCTATAGCACGCTCATCATGGCTTCCCTGATTGCGACGGAGCCGAGCAACGATGAGAATCCGAATGCTAAGAGCGGACCGCCGGTATAGTTCCATCTCAGGTTGATCAGTCAGCCGCGCTGGATGAGAGGTGGAGGCAATGAAGTTTGGCGTGGGATTTCCACATGATCAGACGATGCTCGATCCGGGCGCCGTGCGTGCGCTTGCGCAGGCGATCGAGGGGCTCGGCTACAGCTTTCTCACCGCCTCGGACCATGTGGTCGGCGCGGATTTGACCAATCGGCCTGACTGGAAGCTACCGCACTCGCTCGCCAACATCAACCGCGAGCCCCTGATGCTTCTGAGCTACATCGCGGCGTGTACAGAGCGGATTGTCCTGGGAACATCCGTCGTGATCATGCCGCAGCGTCAAACTGCGCTGGTGGCCAAGCAGATGGCGGAGCTTGACATTCTGAGCGGCGGACGAGCCATGCTGGGTGTCGGCGTGGGTCGCGTGGAACTGGAATACAAGACGCTCAACGAAGACTTCAAGACTCGCGGACGCCGACTCGAGCAGCAGATCAAGGTGCTTCGTGCATTCTGGACGGAGCGATCGGTTTCAATCGAAGACGAGTGGCACCATATCGATGCGGTCGGGATCAATCCGTTGCCAATCCAGCAGCCAATCCCTATCTGGATGGGAGCATCCGCGGAGCCTGCCCTGAAGCGGATTGCCCGACTAGCGGACGGATGGCTTCCCAGCAGCAGTACTGCCGCGGACTTCCCCAGTCTGCTCGAACGGTTTAAAGGGTGGATGCGTGAAGCTGGCCGTGACCCATCGTCCATAGCTATCGCGCCGCGCATGGAAGTCGATCCCTCGAATGCCAATTCCTGGGCTGAGCAGGTTCAAAGTTGGGACGCATTGGGCGTGACTCACCTCGGCGTCAACCTGGGCAGAGGTGTAAGCCAGTCCGTAGACGCACGAATCGACGTGCTGCGTCAGTTCGCCGAGACCGTGAAAATCAAATAGCGCTGTTTACCCATGAGTAGCAATGGCCAAAGGCCATTGCTACTCATGGATGGGCGCTAGCTCGGAGTCTCCGCTTTCACCATCGAGTCAATGCGATCGATCAGGTCCTTTGGCGTCTGCATGTACTCCGTCACGAGCTGCTGCAGGCGATCCCCCGGGATGTGATCGATATCGAATCTGAGCTGGGCGGCATCCTGCAAGAGCTCGGGGTCAGACATCGTCTCCGTCAACGCTGCTCGCATTCCAGCGAGCACGTTCGGAGGCGTCGACGGTGAGACGATGAACGGTCGAAACCACTCCAGCGGACGTTCAGTCAGTGTCAGGCTTTGACGCGCCTCGGGTGCCCCGTTTGCCATCAGCTCACGTGCAGCCGGAGCGTTTGCCAGTAACGGGTCGTTGAGCTTCGGCCCTACCTGGACGAGCGGAACGATTGCGCCAGAGCGAAGGTCGTCACCCTTTTGCTGAAGGGCTGAGTCCCAGGGAAGAAACATCGCATCGACCTCTCCGCGATCGATGCCCAGGGCAATCTCGCGAGTCCCTGTGTAGCCGAAGATCGGCGTACCGATCTGCCAGCCAAGTCCTTCGCGCAGTGTGAGGTTGATACGATGACCTACCCCGCCGGGGGACTGATCACCAATGCGAATAGACTTCCCGGCGAGATCCGCGCCGGCCCTAACTCCGGTTCGGCTGTGTACCAGGAGCACATAAGTGGTGGAGCCAGCCGAGCCCAGCCAATTGATCTTGGTTGCGTCGTACCGAATGGCCTCCCGCTCATCGCCAGCCTGGAGCTGGAACGTGGGAATGTCAGGGCTCACCTCGCCGATGTTGAGGCCATCGCCCGGAGCTTGATAGATCTGGTTCGTAGCTACCACGCTCACCGCACCGGGAACATTCTGCACGACCACTGTTGGCGTTCCCGGAAGGTGCCTTCCCAGGTGTCGAGCCACCAGCCGCGCCCATGCGTCATGACCGCCTCCGGGGGGCTGACCAACAATCATGTTCACGGTTTTCCCCTGCCACACCGATGCGAGAGCGGGGTCAGGTCGGGCCGGTGCAGCCGCCGCGGCCTGCGGGGATGCGGCCGGTGACGCCGCTGGTGCAGCGCCTGGAGATGGCGCGGTCGCGGGCGATGAAGCTGCCGCCGGCGAAGTAGCTGCCGTCGGCTTAGCGGGTGCAGCCGTCGGCGCCGCGGCGGGACTTGCGCATGCCGCCAGGATCAGACTCAAGCCACCTAGCAGGGCCGAGCGCATCGTCAAACCATTCCATGTGCTCACAGGCTATTAACTCACCTTCCGAATGAAATCAATAGCCGAGTGTACGAAATCTGGGAGTGACTGATCTGAATTGGTTCACTGGTTAGGAAGACATATGAGTCTGGGGAAGTTAGAAAGGGCCTCTGGCGCAAGCGCCAGTGGCCCTTTCTTACAACTAGAGGAGCGAGATTACTTCTCGTCGCCCCAGGCGCCTGCCTTTGTCGGACCTTCGATGCCCGTGCAATACGGGATGTAGCCCTTCATCCGGACACTGGATGCCGCGCTCGGCGAGCTCTTTCTCGAAGATCTCGTGGACGATGCGCTCCTCGTCCTCGTACTCAACCTGGATGCCGCCCTTCTTGACACTCAGATCGGCGGTGTTGCGGTCCGTGGCGTCATTGGCAGTCCATCGGCTCATGGCATAGCGACGAGCCGGGTGCACACCGAGAACGAGGTACTCAGCCGGGGTCGCGCCAACGTTGAAGTGCTGGTGCAGCCACGTGCCAGGGCCTGCGCCCGAGATGTACATGCTGCCCTCTTGCCAGTCGCACTTGACGAACTCCTCACCCTCGCGGCGCATGAGCACGTAGCCCTCACCCTGGGTGATGTAGAGGTGCGCTGTTGGGCCGTGCCAGTGACCCTTCTTGTACGTGCCTGACTGGAAGCGGGACACGTGCGAGTTGATGGCGCCGCCAGCGAGCATGAAAAACGCGTTCGTTCCGCCGCCGCCGCGCTCTTTCCACTCCCAGAGTCGCATTTCGCGCATGTTGGGGACGAAGTTCGTCTCCCAGATGCGGCCGCGATACAGCTTGCCCTGGCCGTCGAAGTAGTTGCCCTCGCCACCGAAGCGATCTTTGAAGTCGTAGTCGCAACCGAAGACGAAGTCCTCATTGCCGTGGAACTGTCGAATGATCGCGGGGCAATTGGTGACCGAGAAGAACCGGCAGGGCTCCGTGCCGCTACCGTTGTGGTACTGCACAGTGGCGTTGAGTGGGATTGCGAAGAACGCGCCCTCGCCAAATTCAAACGTCGTCTTGGCGCCGTCTCTCTGCGAGATCGTGCACGCCCCGCGGCCGTTCAGAATGTAGACAGCCTCGTCGTACATGTGGTGCTCGGGGATGGTCGATTTTCCCGGGGGGATCTCGACGACGTGCTCGTCGGTGTTGTCATCGCCATCCAGGTAGCAGTGCGCGCCCAGCACGCCCTTGCGGGGCCAGGGGCCCACTTCCATCGTCTTGAGGTTGCGATGGTACACGCCACCAACCAGTGGCACGCCTTCCCTCTTGCGCCACTCCTGAAAGGTGTCGACTCTCTCCAGATACGGGGCCTCCGCGGCTTCACCCGTGTACTGGTTTTCATTCGTGAATATCTGGTTGGTATTCGCGTTAGTTACTGCATTAGATGCCAAGGTGCTCTCCTCACTCCCCGTTTGCCCTCTGCGCGGGACTCCCACATCTGAGCGCACCGGGTTCGTATTTTGCTCGAATGTACCGAGTCTCAGCGCATCAGTCCTTTCGAATACTCGCCCTCCTCTGGCAGTCAAGAATAATTGGTCAGGTTCTACTCTAGTACGACAGGCCAAAGAGCGCAAATCCCCATCGTCAGCGTAATAAACATTCCAATGAGTTCAGTTGCCAGAGGCGCGGTCACGCGTTAGCCTTCTGAACACCGCAGACCAGGAGGCAGTCATGAATCGTTATCGCGCCGACCAGGTTGGCAGTCTGCTACGACCGGCTTCGGTGCTCGCGGCCAGGGCGGCCCGCGAACGAGATGAGATCGGGCAGGCAGAGCTTCGACGGGTAGAGGACGCGGCGATCCTGGAGACGCTCGAGATGCAGCGCGCCACGGGCATCGACGTGCTTTCCGATGGCGAATTCCGGCGGGGAAGCTGGCTC
Organism: uncultured Chloroflexia bacterium; assembly: GCA_963765765.1. Classification (GTDB taxonomy): domain Bacteria; phylum Chloroflexota; class UBA6077; order UBA6077; family JACCZL01; genus CAVXYC01. The sequence continues at coordinate 47,659 of CAVXYC010000018.1, forward strand.
ACGTCCATGGCTCAGTCCGTGGAGGGGTTCGTGCCGGCAAGCACGATGCTGCACTGGCACGGTCCCGGCGGCGGGGAGGAGGCCAGCACCTCTCAGATTGTCGGCGCGCCGCTACGCAAGCGGCAGCGGCTCACCGAGATCGAGTCTGGGTTCCTGGGCCAGTACGCCAACGGCCCGTACAAGGTGACCTTTCCCAGCCCAGCGGTGTTTCAGGTGTCCAGCTTCCGCTCCGGCGTCACCGATCAGGTCTACCCAACTCGACGCGCCTTACTAGAAGCGCTGGCACCCATCGTTCGAGCCGAAATCGAGGCCCTGGTCGCTGAAGGGACCCCGTACATCCAATTGGACGATCCGTTCTTGACTGTCTATCTCGATCCCGAGGTTCGAGAGCGCATGACTCGAGACGGCCGAAATCTCGAAGTAGAAATCCAGGATGGTATCGACGTCGTCAACGCCTGCCTTGACGGCCTGGACCGCCCAAACACAGTGATAGGCTTGCACATTTGTCGCGGTAACTCGAAGAGCCGTTGGTTCACCAACGGCGGGTACGAGCCGATTGCCGATCGGGTGTTCAGCTCCTTGCACGTTGACCGATTCCTTCTGGAGTTCGACGACGAGCGCTCCGGTGGCTTCGAGCCGCTGCGCTTCATGCCCGCGGGGAAAACGGCGGTGTTAGGCCTTGTGACCACCAAGCGGCCAGACCTCGAGAGCATGGATGAGCTCCGTCGATCCATCGATCAGGCGGCCCGATACGCCACCATGGAAGATCTAGCACTCAGCCCGCAGTGCGGTTTTGCCTCGGTCGCAACAGGTAATCTCGTCTCGGCTGATGATCAGCGTCGCAAGCTGGAGCTAGTGGTGGAAACGGCAAGGTCAGTCTGGGGCTGAGGCGGGAGACATGCGGCCCGGGCGCCGGACGGTGCCCTTCCGCGGAGGATCTCCTGCCCCATAGCGCTTCCCTGGTAGGGTGCGGATACTGCCCGGTCGTGTTGGCGGCTCTATTGCCAGCAGGACTTTAGCCCGCACATCGTACAGACCAGGGTGCGATCCGGCTCCACGGTCGCCTGCGAGTCGGACTCGCGCTTCGCGGTGCTCACGAGCGTCGGGTTGGTCCGCGCATCATGCTCCGATTGTGTGGACCGAGCGTCGTCTTTCACCGAGGACGTGTGAGTGTGGCGACTCGCCATCATTCAGCTCGCCAGCGCGGGCGCATTGGCTCGCAGGAAGCTGCGAACACGCTCCGTGGCGCTTGCCACCGAAGCGTCATCACGCCAGTTCTCCACGCGCTCAATATCGGGGACGAGCGCTGCAATCTCATTCGACGTGCCTTTGGGGTGCGGCTTATCGTCGCCATCCAGGAGCAGCAACGGGGTTTGAACGGTTCTCAAGAACTCTCGATCCACACTGAAAGCGAATCCTGAGTCAAAGAGACCATGCCCGAAAGCGTCAACGTCCGCCATGGTGAACGAAGCGCCGTTCTGAATCAGGTTTTCACCCCACGGACGCCACATTGCTTCGCCAAAGTAGCCCGGATTGGTCTCGTCTTCGCCAATCGGTTGCATCAGCACACCCGCCACAATACGGTTAGGGTGCCGCTTCACCTGCTCGAGAATGAACGAGCAGCCGATGCAGCAGCCAATCATCAGCGCCTTATCCACGCCCACGTCATCGAGCACCGCCACCTGGTCGTCGGCGTACATGCCCCAGGGATCGCGTGTGTCCAATGGCCCACTGGAGCGGTCGGCATTACGCTGATCCATCGCAATGACCTGGAACTCATCCTTGAAAAGCTCGAGCGGCCGAAGCGGAAGCCGCTCCCAGAAAGTAATCGTGGAATTCAGGCCGCCGGGCGCCAGCAAGAGAAGCGGAAAACCGCTGCCGTGGACTTCGTAGTAAATCTTTGCGCCATCGCGCTCGACGTAGGGCATGGAACCACCTCCCCGATGCGGGTCAGCCTACCGGATCGAGAGAATGCACGCAATTGATGCAACCGCATTGGCAGAGCCCTGGAGGCTACAGTCCGTAGAGCGCTCGACCGTTGTCGTCCACGATCTTCTGGTACTGAGCTTCCGTGATCCCAGTGCGCTCTCGGAGGATCTGTAGGGCGTTCAGCTCGGTGGATGGATCGGTGTGACCGTAATCCGTCCCGATGACGAAGTTGTCGTCTCCGGCGTAGTCCAGGATGTACGGCACGTTGTCATCGACCTGAACCGTGACGAAGCAGTTCCATTGTTTCATCGGGTGCTCGGGTAGCTCCTCGCCACGCTGAGCAAAGCGCCGCACAAGATGCTTCACGGTGTATGGCACCCACTCCGCGGATGCCTCGATCCAGCCCCAGCGGAGCGTCGGGAACTGTTTCGGCACCTCGCTGCAGATCATCGCGTGGAATGCGCCCACTGTTCCCAGCCGCAGCGGCCAGAACCCGCCGCCAAAATGGTGCTGACCCAGGAGGTCGTTGAACCAGGGATTGGCGCTGGCTACGTGCACGCCCATCGCCATGTTCAGCCGAACGGCCTCATCGAACATAGGGTAGAAGTACGGGTCGTGCATGAGCCGATTGCCCTCGAGCGGCCGCATGAACACCGCCACCGCCCCATGCTCATGGCACCAGCGTAGCTCTTCAAGGGACTCGCTCATACTGAGCAATGGCAGGACAGCCGTCCAGCGAAGTCGGTTGTCGCTCTGCTGCCAGATGTCCGCCATCCAGCGATTCCATCCCTGGCAAATGGCGATCTCGGCTCGGGGGTCATCGGTGACCTGCAGGATGAAGATGGTCGGGTAGAGCACCTGCACGTCGATACCGAGCTCATCCATGTGTCGAATGCGCACCGCCACGTTCTCCATCTCGCGCGCTTCCTGCGGGCTTTCCATGTACCGACCGCCAACCCGGGTCAAAGCAGCGAACTTTTCGCTGGTCATCACCTGCCGGGCGAGGCCGCGAATTTTGTCGCCCACCACCCAGTACTGAGTGCCGTCAGGACCATCGGGTGCCACAAGCTTCGGACGGTACTTGCGGTCGCCCGGCTCCATGAACTCCCAGGTCTGCTCCGATTCGACAACGTGCGCATCGCAATCAACGGTCGGCATGAGACACGTGCTCCTGGATCTCTAAGCTGCGCCCGCGGCAGGCTCCTAGCATACCTCGGGCGCAGTTTGATGGCGTGGCTCGCGGAATGCAGATGACCTCTCACGCGTTCTCCGAGGTAAGTCCCGGGAGGGAATGTCATGTTTACGATCAAACGTTTAAACCACGCGGTGCTGTACGTCCGCGACGCTCAGCGAAGCCATCAGTTTTACCGCGATGTCATGGGATTCCAGGTAGTGGAATCTATGGGTGAGCAGGCGGTCTTTCTCCGCGCCAGTGGAAGTGACAATCACCACGATCTGGGCCTCTTTGGCATCGGCCACAACGCGCCGCCGCCAACGCGCGGTCAACAGGTGGGCCTCTACCACCTGGCCTGGGAAGTTGCTGAGATTGAGGATCTCGCAAGGGCCAGACAGACGCTGCTGGAAGCCGGCGCACTCAGCGGCGAATCCGACCACGGCAACAGTCTGAGCCTCTACGCACAGGACCCGGATGGCAACGAGTTCGAAGTGTTCTGGATGGTCCCGCGTGAGGAATGGGAATCGCGTGGATTTGGCACGCGGCGACTGGATCTTGAAGGCGAGTTGGCCAGGCGAACGAGCGCGGTTGCCTGAATTTGCGCATCCGGTGGTGACGAGCATTTTGCCCGTCACCACCGGATGCTCTGGACTACTTTGCTGAAGCGGGGAATACTAGCGACTTGATCACCACCGGCACCGCGCCAGACGCTGGTAGGAGCGCACCGATATCGATGTAGTCGAACTCGCGCAGCTCGATACCGTCGATGGAGACGACTTTCAAGTCCAGACCCATCTCTTCTCGGATGTGGATGCCCAGCAGACCGCCGATGTCGCCATCATTCACCAGAACGAGCGGGTTCCCGCGATCAGTAATCCGTTTTAGCCCTCGCGTTACGCCAGAGCAGAAGTCATCCAGGCGCTGCCAGGTCGCTGAGCCGCGCCATTTGAACGCCAAAGCCACGGGCGTGTCGGTCTCCAGCAGATCGAAACGGGTCAGCGCATCCACGATTGCCCAATCAATCGCGTCCGGATCCAACGTGTCGGTCTCGATCGAAATGATCGGCGCAACGACTGGCATATTCCGGAGCGGCACGACGTCGAGTGGCGAGAGAAAAATGGTGCTGCCGCTCACCTGGATGGTGTATTGCGATGCGCCGATCACCGTGGCTCGAATACCTGCTGGCGGCTCGAACACCGTGAAACCCGTCTGGGCGAGCCTTGTCCGAATCTCCTCAGCCAGCACCATCCCAAGATCGTTGAACGCGGTCTTCTGGCGCTCGTAGACGAATTCTGACACGCCGCCTGAGAACGTTACCTCGTTGACCGGGCCGCGATAGCTGAGATTGGGCGTACGAGTGAGATGTGTACCTAGCGCTCCGTCAGGCCCAGGAATCGCCTTGAAGAGCTCATCAGTCATGTAGTGCGCCATCTTGCGCATGCCATCGGTATCCAGGCTCCCGCCGACCTTCAGATCAAGTCCCACGGCTTCGCCGATCTGGCGGCCAGCGGGCTCCAATCGAACGATGGTCCCGCCCTCGTCATAGGCCACGAGTCGCGCGCCGACGTCGATAGCCGCCAGCTCCTCGGCGCGGCCTCGTCGGCAAACCACGAGCTTCGTGGTACCGCCGCCGATGTCAACGTTGATCACCACGCCGTCTATCTCGCGGGAACGTTCGGCCGCGCCAGAGCCATATGCTGCCATCGTGGACTCGAGGTTATCGCCCGCGGAGACGGCTACGAACTTTCCGGCTTCCTGGGAGAAGAGATCGCCGATCGATCGCGCGTTCTCGCGCAGCAGGGCCACTCCTGTAAGGATCAGTGCACCCGTATCGACGTCGGAGCGGTGCAATCGCGCCAGGTCATACTGACGTGAGATGAAGTAGCCAAGCTTGTTGCCGTCAATGGTGGTCTCGTCGATATACGGCGTGAATAGAATGTCTGACTCGTGCAGCACGCGGCGCTCCACGGTCTGGTAGCGGTTGTCCACACGCTCCAGAACGATGCGCGAGAACAGCAGATGGGAAGTGGACGAACCAATGTCGACGCCCACGCTCGTAAGCTCAATGCGGTCTTCGGCGCCCATTTCGCGCTCAGGGGCGGTGAAGCCTCCCCTTGAGGCGGCGTCAGCCATGGTCATCCTCCTCATAGGTACAAAGGGGTAACTAGAGTCCAGTTAGGATTTAAAGGGTCGGAATAGAGGAACGAAATGAAGAATGCAGAATTAAGAATGAAGAATTATCGCTTGGAGCTTCATTTCTAATTCTGCATTCTTCATCACGTCAGGGCCACTCCACGCCGTCGGGCTTGACGTAGAGCGAATCCTTCATATCGCACTGCACGCCGTGCTTGCCAAGCTGCTTGGCGTAGTACTCACGAATGTACGGATCTTCTTGCCAGTAGAGAATGGTGCGACCGCCCTCGTGAATGCCGTACAGATTGCCCGGCTTTCTCTTCCTCATCGCGGTCGTTGATTCCCCAGCGTCCGTGGGGTCCTCCCCAGTAATTGATGACCCGCATGGGCTCTGAGCCGCAGCTGAAATGCTGATGGAACCAGTTGCCCCGCCCGGCGCCGCGGCTACCAGTCCGCCTTGCTTGTACTCCTGAATTTTCACACGGTCACCGTGACCGGTTTCCCACGGCCGCGGTCCGAGATCCACAGGCCAGTTGAACGTGTATCCCTCGCCGCGTAGACACACCAAGATTGCGCCCGACGCGTGATAGTGGGCCTTGGAATAGCGTCCCTGCGGATATTGAGCAATGAATCCGCCGGTACCCGCGTCCGGAATGAATCCGTGGAAGTAGGGTTGGATGCGTCGGTAGCCCGGTGCCCGCTGATTATCCAGAGGAAGCTCACAGCGCATGATGTCCGGGAAAACGTTGCTCCGGACGGCAGCACGCCCACGCACCTGATCGGCCTCGATGTCGTTTTTTGGCTTGAAGTAGTCTTCGCTCTCGTCAAAACGCCACTTGGGCTGATAGGGGTTCTCGAAGATGAACGCCGGGTCCTGGAAAATGTTGAAGATCGGCGGCGCGTTATTCGCGGCCACCAGGACGGCGGTCGAGCTTCCCGCGTTCACGAAGCGGAAGTTGGCGTTCATGGGAATCATGAACAGCGAGCCTTCTTGCCACTCAAACGTATGCTTCTTGCCGCTCTCACCCCAGACCTCGGTAGTGCCACGACCTTCGATCACGACGTAGAACTCGTCATACATGTGTCGGTCGGCCTTCGTCGCCCCGCGTCCCGGAACGCCCAGGATGAACATCCCCTTGATGTCTTCGTGGCCAGCGAGATAGAGGAAAGCGCCCCGCGCGCCAAGACGGCTCCAGTCGCCCAGCTCGACCTCGCGTGTGTCATAGACGCCGATTCCGCGAATGATCGGAATCCCCTGCTCATCCATGTATCGCTCGTAGGGGCTGTTAGAGCGATTGTATTTGTGCAGACCAGCGGCCTGATCTTCACCGCTCGGCTCAACCCAGCTCGCCGTTTGTGCCATTGACTACTCCCTCGTGTTGCACAGTCAGTGATCCAATGATAGGAGGTAAGGACAAAATGGGACGGAGGGACCGGCCAGCCCTCCGTCCCATGCGTCCTCCGGGTCGCTTTTGTCCTTGATTAGCGAGCTCCGGACTCTCCCGTGGGTGCCCCAGTGAGATCTGGGGTCGCCCACCCCTGGTCATCTACCTCGTCTGCTCGAATGTTGAGCATGACCCAATTTCCGCTCATCGACCGAACGCCCGCGAACGGGACGAACACGTCCCGATTGGTGGGGCGATGAACCAGGAAGGAGTTGTTGGAGATCTCTCTTACGTCCCCAATGGACGCACCGTCGCTGCCCACCGCCTCCATACCTTCGCGCATCTGGGCGCGGTACTGACTACCGGGCGAGCTAATGAAACGCCCCTCACCGGGTTGGGACACTGGCTCGCCCTCAGAGCTTGACGTGGCGCTAGGCTGTGACTCTCCACGATGATTGTAACGGCGCCACTCATCGTCCCGGACCCGGGCTTGATACGATGACGAATCAGCACTGTTCGTACGGCTCAGCGTGCCTCTCTCTGTTTGATCTACGCTGAGCTCATTGCGCACGTCCTTTACGCCTGTCACATCATCAATCACGTCCTCGATGAGCCGTTTTGTGTGGCGCCCATCAACCGAGCCGTGCAGCGTTACGACGCCATGTTCCACGCTGACGTCAACGTCACTCGCGTCGATCTGTCCATGGCGTGTCAATAATTCGCAGACATCCTCGTGGATCCGAGAATCGGGACGCCGATAGCCCCTTGGTCCGCGACCGACATACGGTCCCGACGAAGCCGACGCGACAGATTGCTTGTAATGAGTGAGCGGGCGGTCGCCAGAGGTTCGTTCCCAGTCCTCGTGACCTCGCATCTCGCGCGGGCTCCATGAATCTCTGCTCCAGTGATGACGCGGACTCCAGTCCACGGTGCGGCTATACTCCGCATCCCAGTCCCACGCTTGAGATCGACGTCGATCCTCCGTATCCGAGAAGCGCCGGCCTCGTTCAGGTTCATATCCCGGGTCGCGGTAGCCGCGGGGCAGGGGGCCTCCCATCGGCTCTCGCTCATGCTCGCGATAGCCCCGTCCACGCTCACGGGACGCCGAGTGCCCTTCCTCCGAGCGATTGAAATGCTGCTCACGTGGATCGGCGAATTCTCGACCGCGACCCGTCCAGTGATGTTGACGCGAATCGTCATCCCGCCAGTCGCCAGAGTGTCCCCGCTCGTCGTCGTGCTCGAGATCATGTCGCGCCATGACATACCCCTTCGTCCATTGGTCCGAAGCCCGCTTCTGGACTGTGCCGAATTGCACGCATGATGCATGCCTCTCGCCCTTCGGCCAACTCGTTTATGGCGTGCCTTTACGAGTCCTTGATATCCTTCCGTTCGCCTGTTCCACGGACAGGCTCCGCCACTCAGCCGGCCTGCTATTCGAGACGCCCCTGTGTCACCATCTATATCCGCCTTTTTCCCTGCTTACAACGATGCCGGCACGATTGCGTCCATGGTCGTGTCCACCGACGCCACACTGCGGACGCTCACTGATGACTACGAGATCATTGTGGTCAACGACGGCAGCCCCGATCACACGGCGCAGGTCCTCGCGGATCTGGAGCCACACTATCCGCATCTGCGAGTGATCACTCACCCGCGCAATCGCGGTTACGGAGGAGCGTTGCGGAGCGGTTTCGCCAATGCTTCCAAGGACCTCATCTTCTATACCGATGGTGACGCTCAATATGACCCGCGCGAAATCCGCCTGCTCTTCGAGCGTCTGGGAGACGACGTGGACGTGGTCCAGGGGTACAAGATTCAGCGCCATGACCCCGTGGAGCGGATTCTCATTGGCCGGATGTATCACCACGTGGTGAAATCAGCGTTCGGACTCAAGCTGAGGGATGTTGATTGCGATTTCCGACTCATCCGCCGCGACATGTTCAATACGGTCGAGATCACTTCTGACAGCGGGGTCATCTGCGTTGAGCTGATGAAAAAGCTGCAAGACGCTGGCGCGCGAATGGTGGAGGTTCCAGTGCACCACTATCATCGGGTGTACGGCAAGTCTCAGTTCTTCAATTTTCGTCGCGTCGCTCGCGTCGGCTGGGACCTTCTGGGGCTCTGGTGGCGCCTGGTGCCTCGACAGGAGCAGGTTCGTCGATCGCGAGGGAGTGCGAAGCATGCTAAATAACCCGGCACAAGCGTATGCGGGCCGCCAGGTCATGATCACCGGCGGACTGGGCTTCATCGGGTCCAACCTGGCGATTCGACTGGTGAACGCGGGCGCCAAGGTGCTGTTGGTGGATCGCATGGTCACCGATCACGGCGGAGATGAAACTAACATCGAGCCCATCCGCGATCGAGTCACGGTCAATATCAATGACGTCGGCGACACGAAGGCAATGTCACGCCTGCTACGCAACCAGGAAGTGATCTTCAACCTCGCGGGCCAGGTCTCGCATATCGATTCGATGCTTGACCCGTTCCGCGATCTTGACGTCAACTGCCGATCGCAGCTCGCCCTGCTCGAGACTTGCCGCACATCGAACCCCGAAGCCAAAGTGATTTTTGCTTCCACCAGGCAGATTTACGGGAAGCCAGATTATCTGCCCGTGGATGAGCGACACTTGTTGCATCCCACTGACGTAAACGGCATAAACAAGATGGCCGGCGAGTGGTATCACATCCTGTACAACCAGGTGTACGGGATCCGCGCGACCTCCTTGCGACTCACCAACACCTACGGGCCGCGGCAGCTCATGCGCCACAATCGCCAGGGCTTCATTCCATGGTTCGTCCGCCTGATTATTGAGGGCAAGCAGATCCAGATCTTTGGCGACGGCTCGCAGCTCCGCGACATGACCTACGTGGACGACGTTGTCGATGCGTTTCTACTCGCGGGAAATTCCGACGCTGCCAACGGCCAGATCTTCAACCTCGGCGGACCACCGCCCATCTCGTTACGCGAGCTCGTCGCACTGATGATCGATGTCTATGGCAGCGGTAGTTTTGAGCTGATTCCGTTCCCGGACGAAAAGAAGGCGATTGATATCGGCTCGTTCTACGCCGACTATCAGGCGATTCACCGGACGCTTGGCTGGGAGCCGCGCACGTCACTTCGAGAGGGGCTGGCGCAGACGTTCGAGTTCTACAGGAAGTACCAGGACCGCTACTGGACGCCGGCCCCCGAATGAAGGCGGCATGTCGATGACGCCAGTCCCGTTCAACGACCTACGTCCGGGCATTGCCGCCCTTCGTGGCGAGATCGACGCCGCCATATCCGAAGTCCTGAATTCCGGACGATCGATCCTTGGCCCTCAGGTCACGGCATTCGAATCGGAGTTTGCTTCTTACTGCGGCGCGGCGGAGGGGGTTGGTGTGGCGTCCGGGACGGACGCGTTGAGCCTCGGACTGATGGCGCTCGGCGTGGAACCGGGCGATGAAGTGATCACCGTGGCTAACGCGGGAGTGCCTCCGGTAGCAGCGATCGAGCTGGCACATGCCACGCCGGTCCTCGTGGATATCGACCCTAGAACACACAGCCTGGACGCCGAACAGGTGCGGCAGGCGGTCACGCCGCGAACTCGCGCGCTGATCGCGGTGCACCTGTACGGTCAGCCCGCGAGCATGGACCCCATCCTGACGCTGGCGCGCGAGCATGGCTTGCGTGTGCTCGAGGACTGCGCCCAGGCACACGGTGCGCTCTATCAGGGCCACCGTTGTGGAAGCATGGGCGACGCGGCCGCGTTCAGCTTCTACCCGACCAAGAATCTCGGGGCCATTGGCGATGGTGGAATGATCGTCACGTCGAAATCGGACGTGGCGCATCGAGCCCGTCTCCTGCGTCAATACGGCTGGGAAAAGCAGTACCACAGCGTCATGCCGGGCACGAACTCTCGCCTCGATGAACTGCAAGCAGCGATCTTGCGCGTGAAACTACGCCATTTAGATGAGTCGAACGATGCCCGCAAAGCGATAGCCCGCCGCTACACCGATTCACTCTCGGAGTTTCGACCGATCGGCCACCAGGCAGACCAAGAATCCGTCTACCACCTCTACGTCGTCCAATCGACCGAGCGCGATGCGCTGAAGTCCTGGCTCGAAGAACAACAGATCGGCGCGGGTATCCATTATCCGAGTCCGGTTCATCACCAACCAGCATACGCTGACGTCCGCATCGGCCCGGGCGGGCTGGGGCACACGGAGCGGGCCGCGCGCGAGGTGCTTTCCCTGCCCCTGTTCCCCGAACTGGACGATGAGAGCGTGGACCGTGTAATCTCAGCCTGCCAGGAATTCGTGGCGACTCGGTGACCACCGCCCGGGGCGCTCGGCGCTAATGGATCTCGAACAATATGATGTGATGTTCCAGCAGGAAGAGCATCATTGGTGGTACCGCGGAATGCGCCAGATTACCGGAGCCCTGCTGGATCGGTGGTATCGTGGACCCAGACCTGCCAATATCCTGGATGCGGGCTGTGGAACCGGGGGCATGGTTCACTGGCTTGCTCGTTACGGCGCGGTGTCTGGCATTGACATCGCGGAAGCGGCGCTCAGTCGAGCGCATTCCCGCGGACTTGGCTCTCTCACACGCGGCTCTGTAGATGCCCTCCCTTTTCAGAGCGGCTCATTCGATCTGGTCACCAGCTTCGACGTGCTCTACCACCTGGACGTGAAAAATGACCTTCAAGCACTTGGTGAGATCCATCGCGTCCTCCGCCCAGGTGGTACGTTACTGATCCGAGTCCCCGCGCACGATTGGCTGCGGGGGCGCCATGACGTGTCAGTACATACCCGGCATCGCTACGGAAGTGGAGAGCTGCGCGCGAAACTCCGGCGAGTGGGCTTTCAAACTCGGCACGTCACGTTCGCCAACTCGGTCCTCTTTCCTCTGGCGCCAGTGAAACGGCTGCTGGAACGGACTGATCAGGAAGGCGTGCCGGATCTCTGGCGACCGCCGCGGCCTATCAACGATGCTCTAGCAGCCTTACTGGGCATGGAACGATTCATGGCGAGCACAAAGTCGATACCTGTCGGGCTGTCGCTTATCGCGGTGGCTGAGCGGTCAATAAAGGAGACCCGCCCGGATGCTCCGGGCGGGTCAACGTAGTCGTGCGAAGGTTGTTACCGCGCGGCGGGCGAAGCGGCGGGCGAAGCGGCGGGGGATGCCGCGGCTCCCGGACTTGCAGCGGGCGAGGCAGCCGGCTTCGCGGCGGCGCTAGTCGCGGCGGCAGTCGGCTTGGCGGTTGGGCTGGGTGCGTTGCCGCCGCAGGCAGTGAGAACCACCGAGCTCGCCAATCCAACCGTAACGGCGAGTCGTTTGATAACTGTCGGACTCATGACTTCCTACTCTCCGAAGGCGCAGATTGTTAAGATAATCGTCCGCCTCCTTAACAACGGTCCATCGTAACGGAGTCAATTCATTCAATTCAAGCTGCGATTCAATGTGTCGCTCAACACGATTCCCTTCCTTACAGGGAAGCGGGGCGTTCTGGGTCTATCGTTTTCCCGTGGGCGGGCGACTGGCGTGAGAGCGGTTTCCCCGAACAGCACGAGCCTATGACTACTCCCGCGATCGATCTTGGCGAGGTCGCCCCGATGGCCTCAGCTCCACCAGAGGCGGCAGCCCCCGAGGTCCTCGCAAAGGCGCCGACGCGCGGCGGCTGGTGGCTGGAGATACCACCGCTGCTCATACTGATCGCTGGTCCGCTGATTCTGTTCCGGACCAGCTTGCTCGGCTCGGACATCTTCTACGAGCGAGACACGTACGTCTTTTATTACCCGCTGGTGGAGTGGGTCGCTTCACAATGGCGCGCCGGGGTGTTCCCGCTCTGGACGCCGATGATCTTTGGTGGATACCCCATTTTCGCCGACGGCGAGATCGGGATGCTGTACCCGCTGAACTGGCTCTTCTATCTCACGCTGCCTACGCCTTTCGCGTTTGAGCTGCGACGAATTGTCCACTTCATCATCGCCGCCTGGGGCATGTATGCCCTGCTTCGAATACACGGCGTCGGTCGCGCGGGGGCGACCGTGGGCGGCATTAGCTTCTCACTGGGCAGCTTCTTCGTGGCCCAAATGCACCACGAGAACATCATTCTGACGGCAGTCTGGCTTCCGACAATACTGACGCTGATTGAGCTCGCATTCCGACGTCGAGGCATCGCACGGCAGCGCTGGCTGGTCTTTGCGGGCGCGCTCTACGGCATGTCCGCGCTCGGCCTTCACGTACAGGCAGTAGCTATGCAGGCCATCATCATTTGCGTCTACATGACCTACCGCGCACTTCTTGGACCAATCGAAGCAAGCTGGCGAGAGCGCCTCTTTCACCTCGTATGGGCGCCATGCCTCGTGATCGGAACCGGGGCCTGGATCGCCTCCGTGCAGCTTATCCCGCTCTTCGAGCTAGGACGGACCACGTACCGCGGCGCAGGGCTGACCTATGAATCAGCGAGCGCGTACGCTCAGACCATTCAGAACCTGCCTACAGCAATCCTGCCCTTCCTATTCCGCAGGCCAGACGCGGGACGATGGTGGACACTCTGGGACCCGTGGGAGACGCACCTCTACACCGGCATCGTACCGCTCCTCCTGGCCGGCTTCGCCGTGCTAGCGGTGCGACGACGGATCGTCGGTCTCTTTGCGCTCATAGCGATAGGCGGACTCTTGATCTCGCTCGCGGATGAGAGCCCTATCAAGCTGTTCAAGCTGATGTGGCAGCTTCCAGGTTTCTCGGCACTCAGGGCGCCGGGCAGGTTTAGCTACTTTGTCGTCTTCGGCGTGGCCGGCCTGGCTGCGCTCGGTGTCGACCACTGGATGCGGCGTGCCAGAATGGCACGTCCGCCGCGCTGGCTGGGAATCACGAGTATCACCGCCGGCATCGGACTGGCTGTGGGTCTCCTCGCGTTCCGTTGGCGACTGCTGCATGACACCGATCGCGGCGAGGAGTGGGTCATCGTACGGTACCTCTCCGTCCGCAACGGCCTCCTCGACAACAACGCGGAGCGGGTACTCCAGGACCTAGTAACCTCGCTTGACCCACTGGCTCCGAAGAACGCACTTCAGATCGGCCTATTCGTCGTTATCGGTGTTTTGCTTCTGGCCTGGTGGAAGCTACCAAGACACGCAACTGGGTGGTGGGCCGCTTTGGTCACGGTCACCATGGTGGATCTGCTGCTCTTTGCGTCTGACTTTCACCCGAAAGCGCCTTTCGATCAAGTCTTCAAACTGCCCGAGGTGAGCAGCTACATCAGTTCCAATCTGCGCGATGAGCGCATCAGCGTGAATGGTGCACTGACGGGGTTTGAGCCGAACCGAGTGATTCGTACCGGTGCGCAGGATGTGGCAGGATACAGCTCGCTTCCGAGTCAGCGGCAATTCGACTACTGGTCTAGCTTGAACCGCCAGGATAACGAGCTGCTGGATCTGTGGGGCGTGCGGTATGTTGTCTCACCGCTCATTCCCGCTGACATTCGTTTGTTGGAAGGCACCGCTTTTCGTCCTTACGGCCGGCTCATGAGCGGTCCGCTTGGAAACCCAACCGGGCGAGCGAACTTTCGCATAGATCCGTTTCCGACGCATGAGATTCGCGCCCTCGTCTCCGCGGGTCATGCTGTCGACATCGAGCAAGGCGTGCCAACGGCAGAGATCGAAGTGCGGTCCACCGATGGGCAGAGTCGAACCTTCACCCTCGTTATGGGAGTGCACTTTGCCGAGCATGCCTACAATCGCCCGGACCTTCAGCCCGATCTACGGCATTTAAACCCGCCAGTAGTGGCCACCGTACCCGATTTAGACCCGACCGGAAGATCAGAACAGGTGAATGTGTACCTTGCTCGATTCACGCTGGATCCACCGATGGATATTCAGTCCGTGCGCGTCCGCCACACCGCGGCCGAAGGGACAACCAATGTCTATGGCATTGGTCTCGTCTCGCCGGTCAACGACGAGGTTCGCTCAATTATGCCCACGGACCGCGCCCAGTATCGGCGGGTCTATCAAGATCCGCAATCAATAGTCCTGGAGAACACGGAGGCGTATCCGCGGGCATTCGTGGTTCCTGATGCAATGGCACGCCGGGACCGACGCGAAAGGACCGCCCTTGACTGGCTCGCCATCGAGCCGTTCGACGCGCGCCTGACGGTGGTGCTGGAAGACGGGCCCTTCGATGGCCTACGTCTCACCGGAGTACCGACGCCCGACATCGGCGAAGATCTTCGCCCGGAAGCTGCCAGCGTTCAAGATCTTGATGTGGATCACGTGCGAGTGATGGTCAACTCGCAACGGGGCGGCTTTCTCGTCCTGACAGACATGTATCACCGTGGCTGGCGGGCCGAGGTGGACGGACAGTCATCGCCTGTCTACTTAGCCGATTTCCTGTTCCGCGCAGTTCGCGTGGCTCCCGGAGAGCATGTGATCGATCTCGTGTTTGATCCGCTTTCGATCCGTCTCGGTGCCACGTTGACGATCGCCGCGCTTATATTCGTGTGCCTCGTCGCGTTCATTCTGCCGCTGTTTACGCGGCGATCCGCATAAGACGAACCGTACAACCAGCCAGCAGACTTTCCTAGAATTGAAGCGGTACGCCCGATCAGGAGGAGACATGGAAGCATCCGATTACGCGGACCAGCTTCGAGAATCTGTGGAAGACGAAGGACCCAGCTCGGGCCAAGTGGACCGCTTCAAGACTCGCGCGGCAATTTGCATCGGGATCATGGCCATGCTTCTCGCCATTGCCAGCTTAGGCGGTGAGAATTCCATGAAGGCGATGATCGACTCGAATATTCACGCGAGCGACACGTGGGCCTTCTATCAGGCCAAAAATATTCGGCAAACTGCTAACGAGCTCGCCGCGAATGACCTTGAGGCCATGCTGATTGTCCAGGGCCCGACCCTGTCGGACGATGCGCGACAGCAGATTCAGCAGAGGATCGATCGCTACCGAGCCACCGTCGCGCGTTATGAGTCGGAGCCGGACCCCACTGACCCGACCAACCCGCTCAAGGGCGAGGGGAAACGAGAGCTCACCGCCAGGGCCCGGGATTGGGAAAGCCAGCGCGATCTAGCACAGCGGCAGGACCCGAACTTCGATTTCTCGATCGCGCTTTTTCAAATCGCGATCGTTCTGGGCTCCGTCGCGATCATCTCAGTAAACAGCCGCTTGTTGATGCTGGCGGTATTCGCCGGCTGCGTTGCCACCCTGCTGATGATCAACGGCTTCTTCCTGATAGTTGATCTGCCAGGCTAGCTCACCAGAAGTCAGAGGCTAGAGGTCAGGGATCAGAGAGCGGCAATCGGAGCCGATCCCTGACCTCAGGTGCCTACGAGCCCAGGTGCTGCTTGAAGAAGGCTAGCATATCGTTCCAGGCAACGGGTGCCTGCTCGGCGTTGTAGCGTTCGGCGTTCGTATCGTTGTTGAAGGCATGCTGTGCGCCAGGGTAGATCTTCTTCTCAAAGCTCTTACCCGCGGCGGACATCTCTTGCGTGATCTTGTCGATACCGGCGTTGATCCGCTCGTCAAGCTCGCCGTAGATGGCAAAGACCGGCGCGGCGATGTTTTCGACCCCCGACTGTGGAGCCGGTCCGTACCACGGCACTGCCGCTCGGATCCGAGTGCCAGCCAGGGTTGCCACGCGCCAGGTGTAACCGCCGCCCATGCACCAGCCGGTCACGCCCATTCGGCCGCCGTCCACGTCGGGCTGATTCGTTAGCCAATCGAGGGCCGCCACCAAATCGCGGGCGTTCTGTTCAGGATCACTCTGGCCCAACGCGGCGATGGCGTCGTTCGTATCGGCGAAGGCACCGGTGCCACCCTGTCGTGAAAGCAGATCTGGAGCAAGGACGATGTAGCCTTCTGAAGCAAGGCGTCGAGCACAATCCTTGGTGTGCTCCACGAGCCCGCGGTTCTCGTGAATCGCGACAATGGCGGGAAAGCTGCCGTATTCCGTCGGTCGAGCGAGATATCCCTGCAACTCGCCCTGCCCCAGGGCAATCTGCACGTCCATGCTCTCCAGCTCCGCACCGCCGATGATGGGCCGGATGGCGGCCACACGGGGACGAGTGGAGCCGCCGCGTTCTGCGACCGAGCTAAGTACAAGCGCGGCCTGAGCCTCACCAACCATGCCCCGTACGCGATGCTCGAGGTCCGCTCGACTGAGAGCGCCGTCCTCGTACTCCTCGATAAATTCATCGATGAGATAGGCCTGGAGATCGTTCATTCCTTGCCTCCTTCGTTGCAAAGGCCCATTATATTGCAGGGTTTGACGTTCCCGCGCTGGCAGCAGGACACGATATGATGCACCATGAGCCCCTCAAGCGGACTATTCGCCTGCTGGGTGCCCTGTATTGACAGCGCTGCGAGCGACGTTGAATCTCGAGCGCTGAACGCGATGGCAGCGCTGCCAATGAGGAGGCGTTTGAATGGCTGAGATCGTCCTGGGTCTTGGGACCTCACATAGTCCACAACTGAGCACCCCGCCAGAGCAATGGAACCTGCGGGCCGACGTGGACCGGCGGAACCCGCGCCTTCTCTGGGAGGACGGCGAGTACTACAACTTCGAGCAGCTCCTGGAGAAGGTGGACCGACAGGCCATCGCCAAGGAGATCGACACGGAGACCTTCAAGAAGCGCTGGCAGGAATGCCAGGACGGCATCGCCAAAGTGGGTGAGGTGTTGACCGAGGTTAATCCGGACGTTGTGCTCCTCTTCGGTGACGATCAGGAAGAGGTCTATAAAAACGACAACATGCCGGCCATTAATGTGTACTGGGGCGAGACCGCACTCCAGAAGCCGCGCGCATATAGCAACAACCAGGCAATGAACGTGGCCGCCTGGGCCTATGGCGACAAGCTGCGTGACGCGCCGATAGCATCAAACCTGGGCCTGCACATCATCGAGTCACTCATCGACCAGGAGTATGACGTCGCTCACTCGCGTGAGCTCCCGCCGGATAAGGGCATCGGGCACGCCTGGACGTTCGTCTTTCACCGGGTGATGCACGACAAGGGTATTCCGGTCGTGCCGATCCACATCAACACGTACTATCCGCCGAACCAGCCGCGTGTAAACCGGTGTTACGAACTGGGTCAGGCGGTCAAGCGCGCGGTGGACGACTGGAAAGGCAACGAGCGCGTTGCCGTGATGTCCTCGGGCGGCCTGAGCCACTTCGTCGTGCTCGAGGAGTTCGACCGCAAAGTCATCCACGCCATGCAGGAGCGGGACGGCGACGCGTTACGCAGCCTTCCAGAAAACCTGTTCAAATCAGGCACATCCGAGACCAAGAGCTGGATCGCCATGTCGGCGGCGACGGAGCATCTAGACACGAAGTGGCTGAACTACGTGCCCTGCTACCGTTCTGAGGCTGGCACCGGCTGTGGGATGGCCTTCGGCCACTGGGCCTGATTCGCCAGCAATCAAGAGACTGTAAATTGGCTCGGGCGGGAATCCTCGCCCGAGCCAATTTTCTATGCTCGGTGTTCTACTCCAGCTGGTCGCACTCACGACACGTGCCGCGTGGATGAATGACCACCAGATTAAGACCGTTGGGCTCCCCATAGCGTTGTGCCACGCGAAAAACGTCTCCCCCGTGACGTCGCGAACTGAATCGAGATATTGGGCAGTTCGGGCCGTCGGGCGAATGTGAGCGATCGGCAAGGACCTGCGCCTGGGCAACACTGCTTTGCAATGCAAGCGCCTGCTTCCTTCAATGGATCGGTGTGCAGACGAGACTTCATCTGACAACGGTGGTGCGCTCCTCAAAACCCTGAGCTCCGATAGCAAAGCCTCAATGGGCCTCATCGAGCCGATCTGGTCGCACACCCATCGTGATTTCGACGAGTCCGATGTCGCTTGGATAACGAGAGCTGACATTACGTCCGTTACCACACGCGAATCCTCGCGCAGCGTGGTCTCGAGGCGACGTCCAGAGGTGCCGAGGACGCTCGCCATTCACATCCAAAGCGGCGCTCCGGGGACGTAATCCTTGACGCTTCGCGCACGCTACTCACCATGACTCCAACTTGATGGATGTGTGAACACTGACGCTGGTCGAGCGAAGAATCGGGATTACTAACCTAAACGCTTGCGCGTCTGAAGGGCTCCGAATTGATCCTCAATTGCATGGCCACCATGGAGGTGTGACTTGCAATGCATCGAATCATCCTCAACACAAGAAAACACCGGACGGGTACTAGACCCAGCGGTGCAAACCTGGCACACTGAGTCGGAGTTGCGCAACGGAGCTTCAAGTGCCCGGTAATGTCGATCTTGACGCCCTCGCTCAATCGGTGGTGCTTCGCGGCCTACCGCGCACCGAGCTCGAGCGGCTTGCCGCGGTGATGCGCCGCCGTACCTATCGGCGGGCCGAAGTCATCTTCCATCAAGGCGATCCCGGCGAATCGCTTCACGTCGTCTGCCAGGGAAAGTTGAAGGTCGTCATCACCGGCGACAACGGCGAAGAGGCGGTGCTGGCGATTCTCGGTCCGAGCGACGTCTTTGGAGAAATGGCGATTCTTGACGGCGGTCCCCGCTCCGCGACAGTGACGGCATTGGAGCAAGTGGAGACCGCGGTTCTGAACCGATCGGATTTCATTCAGCTCCTACGGAGCGCTCCAGCCATGGTGGATGGACTGCTTGCATCGCTAGCACGAACCATACGACGGGCAGACGAGGATATCGAGGGTCTGATGTTCCTTGACCTCCATGGTCGACTTGCGAGGAAGCTTCTCGAGCTCGCCAAGACGCACGGGGTGAACGCGGATGGTCGAGTCCTGATTCGTGTTCAGCTCACGCAAGAGGAGCTCGCAGGAATGATTGGGGCCTCACGCGCAAGCGTGAACAAGATCCTCGGCTACTTCGAGGATCGCGGCGCAATCGAGCGGCAGGGACGCCAGATTCTTGTCTGCAAACCTGACGTTTTGGAACGCCGCGCGGCTGTTTGAGTCGTTTCCGTTGGGATCCATCGCCACGGTCGGCTTCACATCCTGCTTCAGACTGTCACCATCTCCACAAAGCAGCATGCTGGTGCACGGGGCCCGGCTCAGCCTGCGCCACGGGTGATCGAGTGAGTACCATGCTACATCCTGGAGAGTCCGCTTCTGGGATCGACCCGATGGCGGGCGTCGCGCGGCTGTTCTGGCGGCGCTAATTGTCCTGCTGGTCCGCCGGTGAAGCCAACGGCACTTCAGTCATCTGCCAGACGCCCAGGAGCGCAGATACGCTGTGCTGCACAAAGTCCATCCGCACATACGGCTTCACAACGTCTTGACTCCAAGCCCCGATAAGGCGGTCCGGCCGACGGAATGGAGCCGAATTCTCGTCTGTGTACTGAACGCGCATCAGGAACTGGACCGTGCGGCGAGCACCGTTTGCGAGTCGCGACTCGAGCTCGGCGTCACCACGGAGACGCGCTAGCTGCCACGCCGCGATGAGCGCTTCCGCCTTGGTAGCCGTTGACGTGTAGTTGACCGGATTTCGCAGTCGAGACGCACCCACCGCCCAGGCATTGCCGTCTCCCTGCGTGTACTGGTGTCCGAGCATGCTTTCTGCCTGCAGGGAAACAACCTGCACATACGCGGGGTCAGGGACAATCGGGTAAAGCTCAGCCAGCGCCATGGTGAGCCAGTGATCCTCGCGTGGGACGCTCATGAGGGAAGGTAGATCGCCATCGCGCACGTGGACGAGATAGTGGGCGGCGCGCTGGGCGTACTTCAGGTAAGGTCCGTCTGGAAACTGCTGGTCCAGACGAACGAGCGCAAGAAGGGCTTCACCGGGGTAGTAGTCGGAGAACGGTGTGTAGAGACGCCCTCCCTGCGTGGTGCTGTATGACTGAAAGTACCTGCCCGGCTCTTCCGGAATTTCCATGGAGAGGAGAAACTCGGCCATCTCTCGAATCTCGCCATCGTAGAGGCTATCTCCTACAACACGGCGCCGCTCGAGTAGCGCAACCAGCGCAAGGGCCTGAGCACCGAGCTTGCTTCGGTTCGCAAAGACAAACGCGCGACGCCCGTCTTCAACGAGGGGCGATGAATCGATCATGAAGCGCGTGGCCTTTTCGGCCGCGATTCGTAACGAATCATCACCGAATGCCTCCGTGGCCTGGAACAGCGAATAGGTGACACCGGCATGCCGGACAGGGTTGTACTTCCCGTTCTCGTATCGATTCGCCTCCGGGTCATAGACATACTGGTACTTGCCGCTGGGCCGAACATTTCTCGCCAGCCACCGCGCACCGAGCCGCGCGCGCTCGTAGGAGAGGTCCGCGAGCGCCCGGGCGTCGAGCGCCGCCGTGCCGTCGAGGATGGCCTCATCTGCCGGCCCCGCGAGGATCGGCGGTGTGACGGCCGAGACGCTGCCCAGCGCCAGAAGTAGTGCGAGCGCCGCGAGGATCAAGCGCCGCATGGGCCCAGCCGTGGTCATGAAGAGGGTACCAGTCCTCGGCCGGCTTCCCAGGTCAGCCGTGGCCCAAGAATAGTACTGACCCGTTGAGCCTCGGCATCCTTGCACGGGCGAGGCTGGAAGCCCACCACGCCAGGAGCCGTCACGATGCAGGCTAGCTCAATCGGCTCCAGTCCGTTGGGCCCGAACGCGGTCCGAGCGACCACGCCGTAGCCCGGAAACTCCTCGGTGAAACGTCCCCTCGAGCCGAAGGTGAAATTGCCGAGCGAGTAAACGACAGGCATGCCGTTCACGACTTCGACCGGCTGCAAACTGTGGGAGCCGTGTCCGATGACGAGGTCATAACCGGCCTGCGCCATCTCCTCGGCCAGGCGGCGCTGCTTTGCCGTCACCGGCTCGTAGTTATCTCCCCAATGCAGGTAGCCTACTACCCAGCGCGCTCCGGCCGCCTTGGCCAACTCTCGGCCTCGGACCACCGATTCGCTGTCGGCGCTCCTGACGCCGGGTTTCCCAGGGCCGGCAGTCGGGCTATTTGGACCGGTCGGACCGAGGGCGACCACGGCGATCCAGCCGTGCGGCGTATCGATGAGGAGTGGCCTGGCTGCCTCGTCGTCGTCCAGGCCGGCGCCGACTGCCTGGATGCCGACCTCGCGAAGGTACCGGGTGGTATCCGAGAGGCCCTCCGAGCCTCGATCCAGTGCGTGGTTATTGGCCAGGGTAACGGCCCGGAACCCCACTTCGCGCAGCGCGACGGCCGCCCGCGGGTCGATGTTGTAACTGTACCGCGCCTCCGGGACCCGCGGGGTCTGGAGGGTCGTGATCGGCCCTTCGGCGTTGCCAATGGCGAAGTCGCCGGCCAGCAGTCCGCGGACACGCTCGAAGGGCCAGGTGTAGCCGTGCTCATCGAGGGAGCGCTGCGCGTCATCCCCGAGCAGGATGTCACCCACCCAGACGACGCGGAAGGGCTCGGCCGCAGGCTGGGCTGAGCCGGCAGTCACGGCGGCGGGCTGACTCTGAGCCGTGGCCGACCTGGACGCTGAACGACTCTGTGGCTTGGGCACACCGCTGGCTGAACCATTCTGCACATTAGCCGCCGCCGAGCTCGACCGGCTCTCCGCGTTGGCAACCCGCGGGGCCGGCTGGACGGGTACGCCGGCCCCGCGGGTTGCCCCGTAGTGCGATCCGGCCGCGAATGAGCCGGCGCACAGCAGCGTCACCAGGCCCAACAGGGCCGCCCGCCGGCCCATGGCTGACGTCCACGCCGGTGAGAGCCGAGGCGGTCGGATGCGGCCAAGCCACTCCCTGACAGAGGCCGGGCGCATCAAGGCCCCCACGCCCTCTAAGGAGAAGAAGGAGGCATAGGCTATCCCCCACAAGTAGTACTTGAAGGAGATGCCCATGATGAAGTAGATGCCCCAGTGCATTGGAAACGCGGCGAGGACCCACAAGTACCCGAGGCGCCGGTTCAGGAGCGCGAGCGGTGCGCCCAGCTCCACGATCAGCGACCCGACGGCGAGGACGGTGAAGAGCCAGACGTGCTGGTAGAGGACCGCCGCCTGGGCCGGCGGGGGCTGGGCGAGCAGCTCTTTGCGCAGGCCATCCCAGGCCACCTGAAGCAGCAGGGCCTCGCCGGTTGCCCACCCCCAGCCGTGGGAGCTCGACACCTTGGCGATGCCCGCCAGGAGGTACGATGTGGCTGTCACGGCACAGATCAGCTTGATGGCAAACCCATACTGCCACGCACCGGCTGGGTCGGGAAGCGTGGCCGAGGTCGGCCGGCCGCCCCGGCGGCACCAGGCTCTAATCAGGGCATCCAATGAGACCGCGTCGGCCGCGCGTGTGAGCCCCAGGACTAGAACGTGCGCGGTGACCAGAGCGTCGGGGTGGTTCACGCTGCCCCACGAGGCGAAATACGTCAGCACCGCTAGAAGCAGTACGGCGAAGAGCGGTCCGGTCACGCGGTACGCAAAGCCGAGAACAAATAGTACGCTGACGATCATCGCCAGCGTGAGCAGGCCAGAGATGGCCTGTGACGGAAGGGGCGCGGTCAGGAACGAGGTCACTCCGACCGGCTGAAACTGGCTCGCCGGGAGGCGGGCCAGCTCAAGGATCTCGTCGGATCGCCAGTGCAGCAGCCATACCGCGTACGAGCCGACCAGAATCCGAAGCGCGGCCAGGCGCGCCGCCGGCGCCTCCGCGAACCAGAACCGGTCCAGCCGCCCGATGATACTGCCCACCTTAGCTCCTACCGCACCACCGCGCAGGATGCCCGAACCGTCTCCGACCTGGGCAGCTTATTGCCCTTGAGATATTCCGACAGGCTAAAGGTGCCGGTCATGATCTCTATGCTGACAACCGATCGCAGGGACCGCGGATTCCTCTCGGCTATCCGGGCGCTGACGTTTTGACACAACTGCGCCGACTGTCCCTGCCTGACCATTTCCCGGACGGTCTCTCGACGGACGCGTGGCAAGCTCCCGCCTGGAGCGATATTGTTGTAATGGATGGCGTACCGCTGGCCCCGCGCGTCCCGTCCCACGACAAAGTGCTCCGTGTGCCGATCATCGATCTTAGCGGTGAACATCGGGAAATACGAGAGCGGGAAGCTGTCCCGAGGCCGAGCTTGCCAGTTCTGCACCACGGCCGACAGCATGGCACCGATCAACGCGATGCTGAAAGCGGCCGCTGGCAATTTGCCCATTTCGGCACGCCGCACTGGCCGCGCGGCTACATCAGCGGTGACAACGCCTTGCGATGGCTGGACTACCGCGATATCGCTCATAGCGAATTCCGAGCTTGGGGCCACGATAGCGCAGTATATCGTCCCTTCCCCGAGTCATGCTGCCGCATACGGAACGCTGCTCTGCTCCCTCTAGTTGTCGTCATCATAGTCACCTGATGGCCATCCAGTGAAGCGCGTAGCCGTCGACGATGACTCGAAGAAGCGCCAGCCTGGCCGGGCGCGCATCCCTAATCCAAGAGCGACCCGGCGGTTCGAGTCCAGTCCCACATTAACGTCGCCGCGCAACCTGACACGTCTCGCGGACGAGCTCGGTTTGAGGATCCTTACTGGCAGTGAAAAACTCATGAAGGTCAAACGTACCGGTGAGAATCTGCACGCTCTGAATTCTCGAGAGAGCGCCGGTTTGGCGCTGGGCAACCCTCGCGCTTACCAGATACCAGAGCTCTGCAGCTCGACCGGCGCGCACGAATGAATTGATCTGCCGACGTACCTGGTTCATGACACCGGGCCAGGCCAGCGTGTACGGAATGAGGCTGCGATTGCCCCGTGCATCAACGCCCATAAAGTAGCTGAGCTGCTGCGCATCCGATCACCCATACGAGAACATCGGATAGTGCGAAAGCGGGAAGTTATCCGCCGGTTCCGGTCGCCAATTCTGAACGACTGGCGACATCACGACGAGAACCGCCAACAGGCTGAACAACCCGGCGCGCGCCTTCTCTGGATTGACTCGGCTAGCGCCCTCAGCCTCGGCGGCCAGGCCCTCGGTAGCAACCGTAAACTGGCCGATCACTGAACCACTCATTTTCCGCACCATAACAGAAGCGACGTGTCAATCCCGACACGTCGCTTCCTTGTATCTGGGGACTCATCAACCTAGGCTGACGGTCCCAACACAACAGCGCTAGCCTGCTCTCAACGAGAACTGCCGACTAGAGATGATTAGTCGTCGTCGTCATCGTCGTCATCGTCGTCATCATCGTCATCGTCGTCATCATCGTCATCATCGTCATCATCGTCATCATCGTCATCGTCATCGTCGTCATCGTCGTCATCATCGTCGTCATCATCGTCATCATCGTCATCGTCGTCATCATCGTCATCATCGTCATCATCATCGTCGTCATCATCGTCATCGTCATCATCGTCATCATCGTCATCATCGTCATCATCGTCGTCATCATCGTCATCGTCATCGTCGTCATCATCGTCGTCATCATCGTCGTCATCATCGTCGTCATCATCACCCGCAGGAGCCGGGACGACGCTGCCGGTCTTGCTCACCAGGCTCGCTATGAACACTTTCCTGCCTACGTCGTATTGGCCCGTGACTGTGACGACATCGTATAGCGCGGGAGCGAACGGGGGCGCGTTCTGGATAGTGACCTGCTCAAGCTCGGCCGGATTGGTCAGCGCCGGACGTTCAAGGTTGAAGGTACCCGGCCCCCCTAGACCCAGTGAGACGATTGTCCCCCCGGTGGTCTCCACCGGGCCCAGCTGCGCCGCCGGTGCGGCATGGACGTGCTTGATTGCCGGCGCCATGCCAAACGACACGGCGAGAACAACACCAAATATTGCCAGCGCGCGGCTTCCCGCGAGGGGCAACAGACGGAAAGCGGGGATGAACTTCCGCATGCGATAAACCTCCACGTCCCAAAAGCTTGGGCGTACATAATGTGCTGGGGACGGGACAGCTAGGTCGTCCGACTTCCCCGCTTCTACCATATTAGCTGAACGTCCATGGCTTTACTGCATCCGCTAGTATCAATTTCGTTGCTAAAGGAGCCATTTCACCTCGAGCTCGGTATCAACATCATGGGTGAATTCCACCGCTCTCATCGTCATGCGAGAAGACTCCGACCCGCGCACATAGCCCCTTCCAGTCGCTTCGGTGGCGGTAGCCAGAGAGCCCTTCTGCTTCGATTACGCAGGGATCGCTTACGCGTTCTGGTACCATCGGCGCGTATGAGTCCGCCTAGCCTGATCCTGCTCTTCGACGGCACCTGAGGGTTCTGCACTCGCACCGTGCGCTGGGTTCGGGCGCACGATGCCGCCGGCCGTGTGCTGGCCCTCCCGAATCAGACCCCCGGTATCCTCGAGCGCTACAGGATCACCCGCGAGGATGCAGACCGTGAGGTTTGGGCCGTGGACATCACCGGCCGGCACGTTCGGCGGCGCCGCGGCAATCAACAGGGTGCTCGTGGATCTCGCCGGCCCATGGGCAATGCTCGGCGCCGCGTATCGGCTGCCGCCCGTCCGCTGGGCCGAGAACCTCGGGTATGCGTGGGTTGCCCGGAATCGGCACCGGTTTAGCCGCTGGGGCGTGACGCCGGAGTGCCAGGAGCCTGGCGTCTCCTGCGGTTGAATCTCCCGGGCGTTGGCTCTCGGCTCGTGCCGCATCCCCATCCTTCTGTGCATGCGCTTGCTTGTGTCCGCCAGCACCCATGCGATGAGCGCCGCGCCTATAGCCCGCTAGCCGACCTGGAGATGATCCACGCCCCGGCCAGCACCCACATTTGCCCGGGACATGCTCACCGGTACCCCGCTCGTTGTCTTGATGTTATTTACAGTCGGCTCGCGGGCTAGCTCCCTGGCTGACTCAAGAGTCGCTCGTGCCAACGCATGGGATCCCACTTCCTGGCTAGTGGACGAGTGCCGGTGAAAGCACCGGATCCGCAAACAACGAGGATAGGGCTGGGTCTCTCAAACAACAACAGGGGTCGGCGTGTGCACACGCCGACCCCTTGAAGTATCCCGCGAACGTTTGCTCGTTAGTCGTTATCGTTGCCGTCGTCGTTATCGTTTCCGCCATCGTCGTTGTCATCGCCGCCGTCGTTGTCGTTGTTGTCCCCGCCTCCGCTACTCCGTACCGGGGCGGGGGCGGCGTTGCCCGACGAGGTCATGGACGTCGCCCGGAAGATCTTGGTGTCCGTATCATAATTGCCCGTGATGGAGAGAATTTCTGAGGGAATAACCAACGACGCCTGCGCCGTCTCGACGACCAGCTCCTCGAGCTGCGCCGGGTTGGTGATCGCCGGCCGCTCGGCATTGAAGCGAACCACACCTCCCGCCGCAATGATTGTCCCAGGAACCACCGTTGCGGTGAACGTCTCCACCGGGCCGATAATGGCTGACGGGGCCGCGTCGGCGCGCGTAGCCACCGATGCGGCTACGCCACCAATTGCCATGGCAAAAATGCCTGCCACGGCGATTGCGGCACGCAATCCACTCATCATCTTATCCACTCCAGCGATACGCATCACTACCTCATAAGCTCCGCGCATGTGGACCCTCTCGGTCCAGACATATACACCCTTGAGCCATCTTACCGGGATGACGGTGCCCGGCCAGACTAACTCGAGCTGGGATTGACTCTCCTGCAGGAAACGCTCAGGATCCGGGCGCCACGGCAGTGGAGCCTAGCGGGCGCCGCCTGCGGCCATGGCAACGCCTGACGTTCGGCGAGAGGGGGCGCTTACGCCCAGCAGCCCCAGCCCTAGGAGTATGCCCATCGCGGTGGCCGCCTGGGAGAAGCCCATGAGATACCCCGGCACCCCTGGCATCGCGGCGATGGCGGCACCGAGGAACGCACTGGATAAGGAGACGCCTATCGCGTGTCCGAACTGGCGCGTGAGCTCCGTGAGTCCGCCAACGAACCCGCGCTGATCAACCGTGCGCAAGGCCGATCACGTAGGTGTTGTTGATCGACGTAAATGCGCCCAGCCCGGCGCCCAGCATGGCGCTAATCGGGAACAGCATTGGATAGGGCAGCCACGCGCCGAGCTGTCCCAGGAGAATCAGGCCAGTCGCCATCATTCCCATTGTGATGAGCGCCAGGACGAAGGTTGGTCTGCGGGAGTAGATCCAACCACCGAGCACTGCCGAAACGAGCATGAACATCTGCTGTACCAGCACGAGATGCCCCGTATCAGTGGGCGTCATGCCTCGTCCCCGCTCGAGAAGAAATGGCAGTAGAACGCCAGTAGCCAACATGCTCATGTGAGCAAGACCGTTGGCGATAACTCCACCCGTCAGTTTCCAATCACCGAGCAATGAGAAGCGCACTAGCGGAACTTTCATGTGGAGCTGGCGATACACAAACGCGGTGAACAACGCCAGACTCGCGAGGTGCATAGAGATGTGGTAGGGAGCGCCAGCTTCGAACGTCTCCGGACCGTCATGCAAATGATTCATGCCCGTAAGAAGCAATCCGACCGCGCCAAAAAGCGTAAGAGCACTCAACCAGTCCACTCGCACCTTGTCAGCGCGACGCGGCACCAGATCGTAGCGAGAGCAAATGTACGCGGCGGCGATACCAACGGGGACTGGAATGAGAAAGGAGAGGCGCCAGCCAGCGCCCTCTGCGAGCAGCGTGCTCAACCACACGCCCGTCAGAGACGCAAGCCCGGAAGTCATGGTCAGTAGGCCCACCGCCGTGGCTCGGCTACTCCCCGGGAACGTCTGCGCAATAATGGCCAGCGTACTGCCCAGAATCATTGCCGAGCCCACGCCCTGAATAGCGCGGGCCGTGAGAAGCATGACGAAATCCGGCAACAATGCCGCGATGACACTCCCTACCGCGAAGACGAGTGCGCCACTTCCGAAAACACGACCGTGCCCCACGCCATCGCCCAGCCGGCCGGTCAGCACCGAACCCACGAGAAACAGGAAATAGGCGTTCATTACCCATGCGCCGCCCTCAACGGGCACGTTCAGATCATGTGTGATGGTGGGCAAAATGGCAGAAACCGGTGCCATGGCCCAACCGGCAATGAAGTAGCCGGCGCATACAGTGGCCAGGACGGCTCTGGGAGAGGAGGGAGGGAGACGGATCTGGGAGCGAGAGAGAGGTTCACAAAAGTCATTGTGGCACAGGTATGGGCGACCGGTCTATGACCAGATCCCAGCGATCAGTGCCGAGTCATGAGCGATGAGCACTCCGAGTGCTACCATCGGCAGCGCGAGGAGAGCAGCTCTGATGACACGTTCGCATCGTATTGTGGTGATTCCGGGCGACAGCATTGGCCCGGAAATCGTCGAGTCCGGATTACGCATTGTGGAAGCCGCCCGCGAGCACGTGGGCGGTTTCGACCTGCAGATCGATCAGCACTCCGCTGGCGCGGGCCACTATCGCCAGTACGGTCGGAATATCGATCCGGAGACGCTCGAGGCCTGCCGAACCGCGGATGCGGTGATCAAGGGCCCGGTAGGGCATCCTGACGTTCGCAACCCGGACGGCACCGAGGCAGGTCTGTTGGGCGGCGTACTACGACTGGGCCTGGATCTCTTTGCCAACATCCGCCGGTTAAGCTCTGGCCGGGCGTGAAGGCGCCGGTCACCTGGCAGCCGGGCGAGATCGACTACGTAATTGTCCGTGAGAACACCGAGGGTCTGTACGCCTCACGAGGCCTGGGCGTCTCCAATAACTGGGCCGCATCAGACATTCTGTTCATGACTCGGCCTGGCGTGGAGCGCGTCTCCCGAGCGGCGTTCGAGCTGGCGCGCAAGCGCCAGGGGGCACCCTCGGACGGTGCGCATCGCGTCACATGTGTGGAGAAGAGTAACGTGCTCAAGAGCATGGCGTTCTTCAAGGCCATATTTCTCGAGATCGCTGAGGAGTATCCGGATATCGAGCATGAGACCCTCTACTCCGACGCGGCTGCGCAAGCACTGGTACTCAACCCCAGCCACTTTGACGTGCTGGTGATGGAGAACTTTCTCGGCGATTTACTGAGCGACCTGGGCGGCGGCACCGTTGGGCGGGATCGGCATGTGCCCGTCCGGTAATATCGGCGCCGACGCCGCGGTATTCGAGCCAATCCACGGGAGCGCGCCCTCGCTGGGCGGCGTTAAACCGAGCGAACCCTGTGGCTCAGGTACTGTCGTTTTCGATGCTGCTCACGCATATCGGAGAGGGCGATGCCGCAGCTGCGGTTGAACACGGCGTGGGAGCCGCGCTGGCTGACGGCTCACTCACCATCGCGCCCGACGGCTGTCCCGTGGGCGGAACGCGCGCGGCCGCAGACGCCATCATCGAGCGCATCGCCTGACAGAGGCGCATCCCGTAGGGTGCGGTGCCTCCGCGAACGCCCTACGAGAGTGCCATCATCAACCACGGGATCTAGTGCGGTCGCGAACGAAGAGGCGTTGGGGACCTAGAACACCCGCCCGCCCAGCGGCGCATCGCGCTCAGGCTCCAGCAAGATGACGTTGCCTTCGGCATCTGAACGCCCAGCACGAGCACCTCTGACTTGAATCCAGCGATGCGTCGCGGGGGCAGACTCACGACCGCTATGACGAGGCGACCAACCAGCTCGTCCTTGGCGTAGTAGACAGTGATCTGCGCACTGGATCGGCGTATCCCCAGTTCGCCAAAGTCGATTGTCAGCTTGAACGCTGGCTTCCGAGCTTCGGGAAAGTCATCGACCGCCACAATGCGTCCCAGCCGCATGTCGACTTGCTGGAAATGCTGGAGTCCGTCTTCACTCATTCATTTGCCGCATCAGTCCTGCGATCCCCGAATCTCCAGTGCGCACTTGATACACTCAAACTACGGGATGAACAGGATACTGCCATGATGCTGCACAACAATGAGAGCCACCAGCTCGCTGTCCAGTCTGGAGAGATCCAGGGCGACGCGCTCTACGAGGGAGAGGGGTTCGACATCGATCTGCTCCATCTGCCGGACGGTGCACATTATTTCGCCTTGCGGTCGCACGATCGTCTTGTCAGCATCTGGCTGGAACCGGGCCTACTGCGGGAGCTCGATTACAGCATCGAGATGGCATTGGGCGGGTCGGCGGAGGCTGGCGACGAGCGCGTTGGCGTGCAATTCGTCCCCGGTGATCCGCCGTTCTGGGACATCGAGATCAACCTGGGCGATGGCGCGGTGCCCTTCATTACCATGGCTCTGGATGCGGATGAGATGGAGGAGCTCCACGGGGCGTGCAAGGCATCGCGCCCGGTCATGATCGATCTTCCCGTGGAGCTAGACGAAGAGGAAAGCAAATAGCGGCTAACGGGCTCGACGTAGGTCAGGAAGCGCCTGCTGAGCGATCTTCGTAAGCGCGTCCCAGTGTCCGCCTTCGATAAGGAATTCACTGGCACCGACTCGCGCGTAGCTGTCAACAGCTCGCTTGAACTGATCCGATGACTCCACGGCATCACCACTGAGGGTCACCGACCAGCGAATCTCCGTCGGGTCGCGACCGATCTCATCGCAATATCTACGCAACAGTGCGCCCCGATCAGCAATGCGCTGCGGCGTCCCGAACGTGTGCCATGCGTCCGCCCACTTCGCCACTAATCGCAGCATCCGCGTGCCCGAGCTACCTACGAGGATCGGAATCCGCGGCTTCTGAACAGGTTTTGGAGAGAATGGCGCTTTGCTTACGGTGTAGTACGCGCCCATGACGGTCGGATGATCCTCTCGCATGAGTGCATCCAGGATCGATATCGCGTCCTGAAAACGATCGACACGCTCCCTGGCCGAGGGGAAAGGGATTCCGAAGTAACGGTGCTCCTGCTGATGCCAACCAGCACCCAGACCAAGCTCCAGACGGCCGTCGCTGATGTGGTCAACTGTGACAGCCTGCTTGGCCAGTACCCCGGGGTTGCGATAGGTAGTACTGGTTACCAGGGATCCGATTCGGATGCGACTGGTGTGCGCGGCGAGACCGGCCAGGAGTGTCCAGGCCTCAAGTGAATCGCCATCCGTGTCGCCCGAGAGCGGAACGAAATGATCCCAATTCCAGGCGCTGTCAAACCCGAGGTCCTCGGCGCGCCTCCACTCATCAAGAATGATCTGCCACGTACGGTGGTGCTGCGGAAGCTGCACTCCAAATCGAAACGGCTGTGAGTCGGTCATTCGGCCTCCCTACCATCATTCTAGACAGGCCCAACCTGGGAGCGCGGGCGGGACGCCCTACCCCTCGGCCGTAGAGGCCGCATTTCAGCCGCGCGAATGGCTGGATGGGGAACTGGGCGCGGCCTCGACGGCCGACAGGACGCCCGCGCTCCCGGGCTCTACGCTCGCTGGAGCGGAGCAAAGGCCATGGAGAGCTTCTTGGAGATATTGCCCTTGAAGAGCACCTCCACCTGCTCGTCATCGCCGGTCATGCGACTGGCAACGACGACGCCCTCGCCGAACGAAGGATGGGTGACGCGGTCACCCGCCTTGAACTGCTGTTCAGAGACAACTTTTCGGACTGGAGTCGGCTCAACGTCGTCTATCTCGTCCATCTCATCCAGCTCGCGATGGCGCGCGGCAGGGCGAGCCGCCACCCTGGTCTGCGACCAACCTTCGTCGGCTCGCCGCGTCACGACCGGGCCGGGTCGCTGCGACGATGGGATGAATGAGCCCATGGAGGATGATCCACCGGAAGTGATCTTGAGCAGGTTGGGGGGGATGTCTGCCAGGAACCGCGATGGGTCACTTGGACGGCTGGCGCCCCAGAATCCGCGACGGAATGCGTGAACCAGATACAACCGCTCCATGGCCCGCGTGATCCCGACGTAGAAGAGCCGCCGCTCCTCTTCCATCTGATTGAAGTCTTCCAGGGAGCGCGAGTGAGGGAAGACTCCGTCTTCCAATCCCG
The DNA here is from genome assembly GCA_963765765.1 of uncultured Chloroflexia bacterium. Taxonomy (GTDB): domain Bacteria; phylum Chloroflexota; class UBA6077; order UBA6077; family JACCZL01; genus CAVXYC01. The sequence goes on from CAVXYC010000018.1 coordinate 80,011, forward strand.
TTATGAACACGATCGGATACTCGAGTCCCTTTGCCTGGTGCAGCGTGATCAGCGTGACAACACTGGCGCCTGACTCCATCGTGTCAACGTCCTGGACCAGCGAGACTTCCTCCAGCAAAATCGGAAGTGACTCTTCGGCTAGCATGCCTTCATAGTCCTCGGCCTTTGTCCGCAGCTCGCCGACGTTGCTCCAGCGATCCTCACCTTCGTCCGATCCGTCACGCAAAAACCGCTCGTATCCGGTGCGATCGAGGATCTGATCCAGCAAGTCGACCAGCGTCATCTTTCCGAGCTCAGCGCGCAAACCCGCGATGAGGTCATGAAAGGCGACCAGTCCCTTCTCGGCGCGTGCAGCAAACGGGGCGTTGCGCATCCGCTCATCCAGCGGAGCATCTGGACTGGCCATGATCTCCAGGGTTTGAAATGCTGGCATGCCCAGTTGTCGCGACCAGTTGGCCAGATCAGTGACGGTTTTCGCGCCGAGTCCTCGAGGCGGCACATTGATCATCCGCTCAAAGCTCACGATGTCATGTGGATTCTGAACGAGCCTCAAATAGGACAAGACATCTTTGATCTCTTTGCGCTCGTAGAACCGCGTGCCGCCAACCAATCGGTATGGCACTCCCGCCCGCACGAGGCCATCTTCCAGAGCTCTGGATTGAGCGTTCGTGCGATACATAATGGCGACATCCGCCAACGACGCCTCACCCTGATGGATCAAGCGTGAGATCTCGCGAATCACGTACGCCGCCTCATCGCGCTCGTCAAAGGCATCGTGGAGAACGATGGGCGCACCGGACGGGTTCTCCGTCCAGAGATTCTTCGGCTTGCGTAGAGTGTTGGCCGAGATGATGGATTGAGCCGCGTCCAGAATCTTCTGCGTGGACCGGTAGTTCTGCTCCAGCGTGACCACGTTGAGGCCCGGGAAGTCGTCCTCGAAGTTGAGAATGTTGCGAATGTCGGCGCGGCGCCAGCCATAAATCGATTGGTCGGGATCGCCCACGACAGCGATGTTTTTATCCCGTGAGGCCAGAATCTTGACGAGCTGGTACTGGGCTACGTTGGTGTCCTGAAACTCGTCCACCATGACGTATCGATAGCGATCCTGGTAGCGAGCGAGCGTCTCTGCTGACTCCCGGAAGAGGCGAACGGCCATTCCAATGAGATCGTCGAAGTCCAAGGCGACGCTCTCATGGAGGAGCTGCTGATAGCGCCGATAGATCGTGGCCGTCTGCTCTTCGAACGGACCCTTGGCATGCTCGGCATACGAGTGAACGCCCAGGAGCTCGCTCTTTGCCGATGAGATGCCGCTCAGAAACGCGCGTGGGTTAAACCGCTTCTCGTCAATGCTCAGCTCACGCATGATTCGCTTGACCAGATCCATCTGATCGTGATCGTCAAAGATAACGAAGTTACGATCGAGTCCTATCTCCTCGCCGTCCCGACGCAACCAGCGGGCGCACGTTGAGTGGAACGTGCCCATCGTCAAATAGCGCGCTCGGGCCTCGCCGACCAAACTGTTGATGCGCTCGCGCATCTCACGCGCGGCCTTGTTCGTGAAGGTGACGGACAGAATGTTGGCGGGGTGAATCTCCCCATCCATCATGTACGCGATGCGGTGAACGATGACCCGCGTCTTCCCCGATCCCGGCCCCGCCAGGATCAAGAGCGGCCCATCAATTGACCGCACCGCCTCCTGCTGCGCCGGGTTCAAACCTTCAATTGAGAGCACGCGGGGAGGAGCCTCCTGTTTGGGGTGGGACGAGAGAGTATAGCAACCAATCCGGCAGGGTCGTGCCTCATAGGATCAAGGACACAAGAGACGTCAGGGACCTAGAGCACCGTCCCTGTGTCGCTGTTGTCTCTTTGGCCCCTTCCGCGCTAATCCACTCTGACCTTTGTCTGCGCACGCTCTTCCTGGAGCATCCAGATCGCCGAAGAATCCTTGGAGTCCCACCCTCTTGAGAGCCCCTCGATCAGAGCTTGCTCTGCGAGGTTGGACACGTTCATTGGCACGTTGTACTCGCGTCCCAGCTCCGTAGCGAGGCCCACGTCTTTGCGGGCCAGAGCAAGGTAGAAGTCGGCCTGATCAAACCGGTCCTTGAAGATGATGTTCGGCAGGCGATGCTTGAGCAGGTTCCCCTGACCGAATGCGCCACCCTGAATCGCTTCCAGAAGCTTCTCCGGTTTCACACCCGCCTTCACACCGAGAGTGAATACTTCCGCCATGGCCACGGCGGTCGCGTAGCTCAGCGTGTTGTGGCACAGCTTGGCGATCTCGCCAGCGCCGATCTCGCCGATGTAGCTGACCTTGTCGCCAATCCCAAGGAGCGCCGGGCGGATTCGCTCGTAGATCTCTTCATCGCCACCAACCATGACCTGCAGCGTGCCGCGCTCCGCGCCGCCCGGACCACCACTCACCGGCGCATCGAGCACGTGGATGCCTTGAGTGCCAAGCTCTTTGTAGATGCGGCGAATGAGCGTGGGCGAGCTGGTAGAAAGGTCTGCGTATACCGCTCCGGAAGCAGCGCCCTGAAGGATGCCTCCTTCGCCCAGCGCGACTTCCTCAACCTGCTTCGGCCCGGGTAGCGACGTGAGAATGAGCTCGGCGCCCTGAGCCGCCTCGGCTGCGCTCTCGGCAAATCGAGCGCCGCTTCTCACGTGCGAATCGGCGGCGGCTCGATTCACGTCGTGTACCACCACGTCGTGCCCGGCCTTCTGCAGGTTGGCGGCCATGTGCCGCCCCATGTTCCCCAATCCGATAAATGCAATGCGCATGGTTCAGGTCCTCCGGAAGCGTGTCCGAACCAGTGTAATCCCGACTGGTAACCCGCGCTCGGCGGTTCATTGCGAGCCACGGATGCGCTCCCTAGACTGTCTGTCACTATCGACACGAGGAGAGAGCACATGCCTGGGAAAGCCCGACGCATCGTCACAGCGGTCAATGAGCAGGGCCGTTCGTACATCCTGTCCGACATGGAGTTTCCAGCAGGTGACATCGACCCGGCGCATGGGGTGCGTGCGGGGCTGTGGCTGACAGACCGCGCCAGGCCCTCGAACGCGGGAGCGCACGATCCCGCACCAGACGGCGTCATCACCCAGACCCCGCCAGAGCATCGTGGCGGCACGGTGATTCGTATCTCTGACGTGTTGCCCGATGGAGTTCGCAAAGTAGATGCAGCCGAGATGCAGCGTCGCGGAGCTCAGACGACCCCGGACCGCTCAGCGATTCATCCCAACTTCCACAAGACCAACACCATCGACTACGCGATCTGCCTGGAAGGCGAGGTCTACGCCGTGATGGATGAAGGCGAGACGCTGATGAAAGCCGGCGACGTCCTGATCCAGCGAGGCACCTTCCACGCCTGGTCAAACCGCAGCGACACGATCGCAAGGATGTGCTACGTGCTCATCGACGCGGAGCCGTTAGAAGGCCACTAGAGTCGAGTCAACAGGTTGGGCGTAGGAAGGACCCCACCCCAGCCCTCCCCGCTGCGGCAGGGAGGAGCCGGTGACCAAGAAAGCTGGAGAATCCGGCTCCCTCCCTGCCGCAGCGGGGAGGGCTGGGGTGGGGTTCTTCCGCGAAAAGCTGGGGCCCTGCAAAACTACTTCCCAAACGCCGGCAGCACGTGCTTCCCGAATAGCTCGAGCTGCTCCAGGATGTACTTCTGCGGAGTCCCGACGGCGTGGCCGATGTTGATCTCCTCACAGCCGGGGAAACGGTCCTGAACTTCCTGGAGCTTCTCGATAATGCGCTCCGGCCGACCCACCAGCCACGAGCCATTCTTCACGGCTAGCTCCGGTGTGGGAAGGCCGGCTGCGCGGGCACGCTTCGGATCGGCGGCAGCGTCTACCTGCTCCGGCGTGAGGCCCTTCACGAAGCCGAGCGGCGCGAACATCTTGACGTTCTCTTCGAAGAACGGTGTGACCTCGCGGATGGCATCCTCCTCGGAGTCAGCGATCCAGACGCTGTAGGTGATGACCAGGTCGCCACCAAGCTCGGTCTCTCGGCCGTGCTGCGCAAGCGTCTCCTGCCAGGCCTGAACGACCCTGGGGTCCGCTCCGCCGGCCGCGGCGCCACCGCCGATAATGCCCTTCATCCCGTGCTTCGCCATGAATGACATGCCCCTCGGGCTGGCGCTCACGATGGGCTGGTAGCAGTCCACTGGCCGTGTGCGCGGACGGGGCACCAACGAGAGGTTCTCCAGCTCATAACCGCGATACGGCACACGCGGCGGAAGGGTGTAGTGCTTGCCCTGGTGCGAGAAGGAGCGCTCGTTGAACGCCTTGAAGATGATCTCGGCTTGCTCCTCAAAGAGCTCGCGATTGAAGTCGGCGTCCAGCATCGGGGCGCCAAATGTCTCCACCTCGCGCGTATGGTAGCCCCGGCCGATGCCGAACGTAACGCGGCCGCCGGTCAGGATGTCCGCCACCGCGTAATCCTCGGCTAAGCGTAACGGGTGCCACATGGGGTTAATGTTGAAGCCGCAGCCAAATTTGAGTCGTTCCGTCTGATTGGCCAGGTGCAAGGCCAGCATCAGAATGTTGGGGATGACCTCGTAGCCCTCGCGCTGGAAATGATGCTCGGCCATCCAGAGTGTGTAGAAGCCGAGGCGATCCATGGCCTTCGCCATGGCGGTGGTCTTGTCGAAGACTGTGTTGAGGTGCTCGTCAGAGAGCCAGCGATCGTTGACCGGCGTAGCCTCATAGCCGAGATCTTCGAAGTCCACGTGTCCGGCAAAGAGGCTATCGAATCGCTTGATCATATTGGGAGCCTCCAGCTCAGTGAAGAGTTAAGAGTGCAGCGTGAAAATGCATACCTAGAACATTCGATCAACACTCTTCACTCTGCACTCTTAACTCTTCACTGCCCCTACGGGCCATAATTGCCCCTGTCAATGTTCGCCGTTCCCTGGACCCGGTACCTCTTCGTGGTGCTGCTCACGTCAAGCGAGAGCATCGCATACATACTTATCCCGCCGTATTTGCAGGAGCAGGGCTTTGACTATTCGCTCATTGGCCTACTGGTGGGCATCACCGGCGTGGCATCGCTCGGCTCCAGGTTTCCATCTGGCATGATCTATCGGCGTCACCGCGCCCAGCTTTTCACCAGCCTGGCATTGGCGCTGGTGGGCGTGTCGTATCTCTGCTACCCGCTAGCGGACAATGTCGGCTGGATCGCGCTCGCCTTGGGCGCCATTGGCTTTGGCTCGGGAGTGGCCACAACGCTCAACATGGCGATGTTCATGGACGCCATGCCGGCCGGCGCGGACAAGCACAACGCGATGTCCTTTTATGCAGCCACGATCTCTTTCGGACACTTGCTGGGCGGTCTCATCGGCGGGAATGCGGCGGATGCGTTCGGCTTCATTCCCTCGTTTCAGCTCGCCGCGGGATCCACCCTCGCAGCCATCGGCATTCTCTGGCTGGATCGCCTTCCCGCCGTATCCATCACCCGGCGGCGCATCACGCCCGCGGTTCCCAGCACGCGAGTCGACGCGATCGCTTCGTCGCGCTCATGCGCGTCTTTGCCGAACCGAAGATGGTGGTCATCTCCACCGTTGCGTTCTTGCTGAACTTCCTGCACGGCATCGTCACCACGTTCTTCCCACTGTACGGCCTCGCGGCCGGCATGTCGCTCTCTGAGATAGCCTGGCTCAAGAGCGCACATTCACTCACCAACACATTTGCCCGGCCCGTAGCGGGAACGCCTATCCGATGGTTGGGAGCGGATCGCGCTTCCTACATCAGTCTGGCGCTGCTTGCGGGACTCATCACGTTGCTGCCCGGCCAGAATCAGTTCTGGATATTCGCCGCGCTGCTGGCGGGCATTGGTTTGATGCGCGCAATTGTCATGGTGGCTAATACCGTATCCATGGCAGACATGGACGAATCGCGGATCAGTCGCGGCACAGCATCAGGCTTCTATCACTCCAGTAAGGACATGGGCAGCTTGAGCAGCCCTGCTATATGCGGCGCGCTGGCCTCCGCGGTTGGGTTGGGAACGATGCTAGTTGCGGCTCCAGTGGCCGCCACGGGTATCTTCTTCGGGATGGTAGGGCTGATGAGTCGCCGCAGGCTGGCGCGGCTGGAGAAGCCGGAGCCATTAACGACGTAGAGGTCCTCGGGCACATTGGGACACCTTATGCGGGTACGTCGCAGATACTATGAATGCGTTCGAGCGAGGAGGGAACATGGTTGACACGGCCGGTGAGAAGAAGGTGAAAGCTCCGCTGCAGCAACGCGATCTCCAGCCGCGCTACCTCTATGACGAGTGGATGGAGTCGCAGGGCGTCCCAGTAGTCAAGGGCTACTACGTGGAGGACTTGCGCAACGTGGAGGTGGGCTGGTGGGAAGCGCGCCAGTGTAACGCCGCCTTCATCCAACTCATGGGCTCAGAGGGCGTCAATGAGGTCCGCATCACCGAGATTGGCCCGGGAAAAAGCTTGCCTTCCTTCCAGTTTGCGCTGGACGAGATCTGCTACGTAGCCGCCGGCAATGGTGTGACCACCGTCTGGGAGAGTGACGGCGCCAAGCCACAGACCTTTGAGTGGCAGCCGCATTCCATGTTCATGATCCCGCGTAATTGGAAGCACCAGCACGTCAATATGCGCGGCGATCAGTCCGCCCGGATCATGCACTACAACTACCTTCCCATGGCGCTCTGCCTGGTCCGCGACCCGGAGTTCTTCTTCAACAATCCTTACCAGGAGAGCGCGGCCGTAGCTGCCCAGCGCGAGTTCTACTCTGAAGCCAAGATGGAGGCGGACTGGGAAAAGAGCTGGAGGGCGCGCGGCGCCTACTGGTACGGCAACTTCTTCCCGGACATGCGCGCCTGGGACCAGCTTGTGCCGCACAAAGGCCGTGGCGCGGGCGGTCATCGGTTGGACCTGCAATTCCCCAGCTCAGACATGTCCGGCCATATGTCCGTGTTTCCCCCGCTTACCTATAAGAAGGGTCACCGTCACGGACCAGGCCGAGCCATAATCATCCCCAAAGGCGAGGGCTACTCGGTCATGTGGCCTGAGGGCTCGGAGAAGATCGTCATCCCGTGGCATGAGCTGAGCATGTTCACTCCGCCCGACCGCTGGTTCCATCAGCACTTCAACACCGGTGCGGAGCCGGCGCGCTACCTGGCGCTGCATCCACTGCCGCAGTTCTCCGGTCACGCCGAAAAGGTCGAAGACCGGGCGAAGGACATGTTCGAGTACCCGGATGAAGATCCCTGGATTCGTCAGAAGTTCGAAGAGGAGCTCGGCAAGAAGGGCCTGAAATCGCTCATGCCCGAAGAGGCGTACCAGAATCGCGACTACGTGTGGGCTTATAAGGAAGACGAATAACCGCCGCCCGGTGGGAAGGACATCAGTGCGCCGTGTGGCCGCGGGCAGCCTACCCCTTCCGAAACTGGGGATCGGGCGGACGAGATCCAACTGCGCTCGCATGAACACAGGCAACCAACCTGCCTAACGCATCGGTTCACCGCCTCAGTTCAGCGCCACCGTTCACGGTGGCGCCCCGCATGGGACAATAATCACGCGGGCCAATCGGCGAGACCGCTGCCAACAGCTGCTCGACACCGATATAAGCCAGCCGATCTAATGGATGATCGGCTGGCTAGTGATCCAAGCGTCGCGCCACATGTGGCGAGCGTTACTTGCGAGCTCCTCGAAGAGGTAAATTCCGCCGTCGACATTTGCGAAGAAGAGAAGACCTCGGCTCGTGTGCTGCACTGCGACGCCAGAAATGGGGCTGAGCTCATCCTCTAGCGGGTCGCCTAGCAGGTCCGGTTCCAGGCGCGCCCACCGCTCGAAGCCGAACTGGAACCGGGGCTCCGTCGGCTCAGTCCCGGGTAGCGTCTGCGGTCCGCCACACCGGCGCTGGAACTCCCGGCAGGCATCCCGCCAATGGCCGTTCTCCTCGACGAGACCGAAGGCTCCCTCGCCCGGGATCCCAATGCGGTCCTTCCAGGCGAAGTAGCAGAAAAACTCCACTACATCCTGGGGCAGGCGGGCCATGAGCCCGAATAGCCGCCGTACGTACTCAGCCTGGCCGCTTTGACCTCCGGCTTCTCCAACTTTTACTCCGAGCTCCGTGAGGACCAGCGGCCGGCCGGCCAGCCCCCGCGCCCGGGCAACCGCTTCGGCAAGCTCTCCCCAGTCCTCATGCGCGGGGTGGCCGTCGATCTTCTGTCCGTATGGGTGAAATGCCTGAAAATCGGCTGCGTCACCCATCGCGCCAGTCATGGCTTCCAGGTACTCCTGCCAGCGCCCACTGGCGACCGATGGCGCGATCACTCGCATGTTCGCATCGCGAAGGTGAGGTGCGGCGTCGAGAACCAGCTGGGCGGCGAATTCCGGGGTCAGCAACGGATTGGGCTCGTGGCCTTCAGGCGGCTGCCAGTGCCAGATGTCAAGCTCGTTCGCGCACTCTACGGCGTGGACCCGTCCGGAGAACCGTTGGGCGAAGTCCGCAATGGTCGCTTGCCAGCCACTGAAGTCGCCTCCAATTCCTATCGTTTGGCCCTCCAGGAGGACGCACAGCTTCACCGATGACGGCCATGGAGACGCGCCGAGCTCCCGATCGAACTGGTCGATGTCCTTGACAAGGCAGCGGATCCAGCCGTTGAGCAATCCGAGGTTCGCCAGATCCTCCGCGGTTGGCAGGGTCGTTTGGTTGATGACCAGGCCTGCCCTCAAATGCATGCGGACTTCTCCTTCCAGAGCTCTGCTCGGCCCGCCGTCAGCCGCCCCACACCCACGGCTCTATCCACACGTTCCCACTACCGCCGCGATGGCCCCGGTTGATATTGCCATCGGTGGCAATGGCCAGATGGAGGTGCGGCTCGGTACCTCCGCCCGACGCATAGCCGCCGGGCCCGGTCCCGGTACTACCGACGCGTCCGATGAGCTGACCTCGCTCCACGCGCCCCGCCGTGAAGGGCACCGAGCCGTGCGCCAGGTAGTACGTCCGGCCGTCGTCGCCCTGGATCGTCGTCGCATAGCCACCGAATCGGAAGAGGGCGGAATTTGAATGCCCACTGCATGGTGCGTAGATGGGCGTACCCTCCGGGGCAAAGATATCAGCGGCCGGGGAACCGCCGTGGGTACCCTGATCGGTGCAGTACGCCGAGATGGCGTGCTCAATGACTTGACCGTGGCGCATGGCGGGTGCCCCAGCCGCATCTCGCACCGCTCCTCGCACCGCTCCCAGTGCCTCGAATCGCCGCACCATGCAAATAAATCGATCCCACCCATTCATTCCGCCGTTGACCAAGGTGCGGACGCGTACCCAGTCGCCCTGTGCCGCCGCGCGGGGAATGTTGCGGTCGCGGAAGTAATCAAGCAGCACAGGGACGGCAACCTCGGGCAGCATGGCCAAATCAGGCGATTCTTCGAGTGGTAGGCCGAGTTTCCCGCCATAGCTTCGATAATTTGCTCGCCCCGTCAGTTGGATAAACCCGCGGCCACAGAACTTTGCCCCATCACCCGGCCGCGTATTCCCCAGGTCCGCGCGGTTCTCGTAGTGTTGGGTGAAATAGCCGATATCGCCGATCTCCCGGATCGGGCGGAACGAGGAAGTCTCGACGCCAATCGTCGCGAGCACGGCGATCACGCAGCTCAGGTCGTCAATGCCTCGGGTCCGTAATTCAGCCTCGATCGACGGCCAATACAGCGCGACATCAGTCGGCGAGCACGCGTTTCCGCCCCACGCTTCGTTAATGACTTGAGCGATCTCGCCGGGTGAAAACCATGTGGCCGCCACTTGCGGGGCGGTCCGTCGGCGCTGCTGTTGAGCAATGACCGCGGCGCTCATAGAGCTTCCGGGCCATTCGGTGTCCACTTCACTATCCCATTTGCGAACGCCTGGTAAACGAGCTCACCATCGACGTGCTCCTGGCCGACCGGAGACCCAAGCTCCTTCCAGTGCTCCAGCCAGTACTTGTAAATCCCGGCTTCGGGATTGAGAACAAGCTGCTGTTCCGTCCGCACTGCGAACCATACGTCCCGAAGCGCTTGCTCAAGTCCGGCTTCCATCATCGTCCTCCCTGACAATCCCGCAACGCGACTCCGCTCAGGCCCTGACGCAGCCCCTCGCCGTATCCGCTATGAGCGGCGCTCGAGCTCGGACCGTCCAAAACTTTCACCCAAATTGCCAAAAGTGGCTCAGTCTAGCACCAAAAAATCGCCGCAACAATAGGTCAATTGGCCGAGTGCGAAACCAAATCGTTGTCGACAATTGCAGGGTGGCCGACCAGGGCGCTACCCGGGAGATCGCTCGCCGTTGGGAGATTCGCCGTACGGTCGACTACGGCCGCGGCACAGGCACATGATCCAGCGGCGGGTTGACGAAACCGGCGCCATCGGCTCCTTCGCAGGCAATCCCGTTGCGGCTGCGATCGATGTTCAGCGGATCGGCCGGATTTGCGCGTAGGTACGCTTGCGCGGCAGCATGGTTCGGGAACCTTGAGCAGGCAGCGCCGGGAGCTGCTCCTGCTGGAGCTTCCGCGCTGGCGGCAGACCTCTGGATAGTCGCGCTCGATCCAGCAGGGGGAAGCGTCCAGACACTGACGCATATGTCTATCGTTGGCGTGTTCGCAACGACCTACCCGGGGCCAGGGATCAATCGTTCGACTAGTGATGGTTCGACTAGTCGGTGAGTGCGAACGACTCAGCGAGATCCAACAGGCGAACCTTCCGAAACCTCAGTCACCGTAAAGCTGCTCCACTGCCACTGCAGGAAAAAGCTCTTCACGCTGTTCACTTTGTCTGGCAGCCTGCGATTGGTGTGAACAAGGTGCCAGACCTGCCGAGCAGGGAATCCCTCGACGCGCAGCAGCGAGAGCTGTTCCGCGGCGATGCGGCGAACCGCGGTGGGATAAGCGATCGCGGTGATGCCGTATCCGTGCAGCACGGCCTGCATGACCGAATCAGCGTCATCGAGCTCGAGGACATCCTGGATCTGTATCCCGTTCTGCCCCGCCAGGTCATCCAGGACACGGCGTCCCGCGTTTGGCGCAACCGGCAGCACAAATCGTTCACCTCGCAACGAGCTGAATGCATGCACCGGCCCGCTGGACAATGGGTGTCCAGGTGGCCCCACAAGGACAAGATCGAACCATACAAATGGCACCGCCTGAATGCCTGGATCTTCGGGCGCCCACGAGACCACGCCAAGATCCAGGCTCCCGTTGCGCACGCCCTCGAGAATTGCCGGCCGAAGGGCAACGGAAACCTGCAGGTCAATGTCAGGATAGGCTCGCTGAAACGCCATGTGGGACGGCGCCAGGAAATAGCCGAAGAATGACGATCCTGTCCCTAAGCGGATGGCTTGCCGCCCACCTTGCCTCAGTGTCTCGAGCTGGGACAGCCCAACGTCAAAAGCGCCAAAGACTTCGTCGCAGGTTCTGACGAGAATCTTCCCACCCTCAGTCAGCTCAACACCGCGGCGGCCGCTGCTGCGCTCGAAAAGCCGCAGCCGCAGTGTTTGTTCGAGATTCTTGATGTGCCCCGAGACTGATGGGGCCGCGATGGAGAGCGCCTCTGCAGCGCGCTGGAAGCTGCCGTGTCGCGCCGCGGCCGCGAACACTTTGAGCTGGTACAGAGTGATCGAGGACAGATAGTCCACTGCGGATCCTCACACGGGTCAGGCTCGAGCAGAAGCTTCCTGTCTCATTCTTGAGCGCCGCGGACGTGTTGAGCAATGACTTCCGCATCGAATGACCTCTCAGACCCCCCAAAATGGCCCGCTCGGATCCCGCGCATTGGCTCTGGATTACTTCGGAGAAAGTCGATGTTTTTGTTCGGCAGATTGCGAGCGCACGCTGGCCCGACCACCGGTAGCCTATCGAGGGATCTGGGCCGAGGGCGAAGCGCCAGCTTCGATGTGCACACGGCGATACGAGAGATTGGCGGATCAGAAGATTGCCCGAGCGAGATCTTCGGGCCGCTGGCGAATAGCGGTTGCCTCCAGCAACGGACTGGATAGGAGGACCATGTGACCAACACGGAGCTCAGCCGTCGCGCCTTTTTGCGATCAGCTAGCCTGGCCGGCGCCGCTGCACTTGCATCGGCCTGCGCGCCTGCGGCGACGGCGCCATCGCCTACCGCGAAGGCGCCCGCGACGGCAGCAAGCGCCCCAGCCACGACCGCGGCGGCTCCAGCGGCCCCCACCGTGGTGAGCTCGCAACCGCCAGCCTGGCAAAAGGAATGGGATGACCTGGTAACGGCCGCCCGCAAGGAAGGCCAGGTGGTTTACGACATTACGCGGTCAAACCAGGGTGCTAAGGAAGCAATCGCCGACTTCAAGAAATCCTTCCCGGGCATCGAGGTGGAGCAGACTACATCCGCGTCAGCCTCCCCCTTCGCGGAGCAGGTGAGACGTGAGCAGCAAGCCGGCATCTACAACTGGGACGCGTACATCGGAGGCAGTCTGACTACCGTCTACGCCGATGGCTCCGTTGCGCCCATCAAACCAGTGTTTACGCGGCCCGACGTTCTGGACAACTCGCTCTGGCGCGATGGTTTCGATGCCGGTTGGGTGGACCCAGAGAAGCAGTGGGGATACCTTTTCCAGCTCCACATCGAGCCGGGGTTCTGGATTGACAAGAACCAGGTCAACCCGGACGAGATCAAGAGTCCCACCGATCTGCTCAGCCCGAAATGGAAGGGCAAGATTCTGATGGCTGACCCGCGAATCAACGGGTACGGATCAGTGCCAACAACGGCGTTTCGATTGAAATACGGTGAGGATGCCTTTGTGAAGCTCCTGAAGGAGCAGGATGTGGCGCTAAATCGCGACACGCGTCAGATCACCGAGTGGATGATTCGCGGTCAATATGCCATTGGCTTCGGGGTGGTCCAGACCATCCTGGACGAATTCAAGCTGGAGAATCTGGGCAACAACCTACAGCCAATGCCGATGCTAGGCATCGATCTGGCCAAGCCGATCTGGCTTCCCAAGCAAGTGCCACACCCCAATGCCGCCAAGGTCTTCATCAATTGGTTGATGACCAAGGATGGACAAGAGGCCTGGTGCAAGGCGGTTGGCACTAACAGTCGTCGGACGGACGTGCCGGTGATTGCCCCGGCCTTCTATCCGAAAGATGGAATGGAGTTTCACTCCAGCAACGATGAAAAGGGAGCCGCCGAAACCCAAAAAACGCAGGATATCGCGAAAGAGATCATTGTCTAGGACCAACTCTCTAAGGGGATGACACCATGGCCATTGAAACCGAGCCCAAGGCTCAGACATTCACGCTCAAGACGCCGCTGCTGTCCAAGGGAGCGAGCAACAACGTGGTCGTCGACTCTGATCTGCTCTGGATCTGGGTCAAAGTCTATGCAGAGGGTGGCGAGAACTTTCTTCACAAGCATGTGACCGAGGATCACGCCTTTGTGGTCCTGGACGGTCAGGCGACGTTCCACGATAAGGATGAGAACCTCACAGTGCTCAACAAGTACGACGGCATATTCATGCCACGCGGGACGTTCTACTCATTCACCAGCACCGGCGATGGTCCGTTGGTCCTGCTGCGCGCGGGCGCGGGCAAGGACGGAACCGGCTACTCAGAGAATCGCGAGTGGTTCCCGGGTGTGGTCGATACACGCATTGCCGCTGGTGAGCGACCCATTCAGATCCCGGGCAAGTTCTTCGGAGTCAACACCGATGCCAGGCTGATACCACCGCGTACCCACTGATCTCATCTGACTCCCATGTGATCGAGCCGCCGGGGCTGTGGGAAGAGCGCTTGCCGGCCGCCATTCGGGAGAGGGCGCCGAAGTATCCGGGCCTCGAAGTAGGCAGCCCGTTTCAAGCGCACGATGGCGGCTGGGATCCGGTAGCGCGAGTCAAGGAGATGGCCGTGGATGGGGTGAGCGGTGAGGTGCTTTACCGAAGCCTCGCGATGGACCAGTATGGCATCGAGGACGCGGCGATCCAGGAAGCGTCCTTCCGCGTTTACAACGATTGGCTCATAGAGTACTGCGCTTATGCGCCCGATCGTCTCTTCGGTGTGGGGATGATTGCCACATATGACATGCAGGCCGCTGTCGCGGAGCTTCAGCGTTGCAAGCACGCTGGCCTTCGAGGCGCCATGATCTGGCAGGTTCCTCCGGACGAGCTATCGTTCGCCTCGGATCACTACGATCCGTTCTGGGAAGCGTGCCAGTCGCTGGGGATGCCTGTGAGCCTGCATATCCTGACCGGCAAGCCCTACCCACCCGGAGCCGTAGGCGGCGGCGGACGTCGTACCGCAGTACAGGGATTGCGCATGGCCGTGAATACCAAGGTTTTCTACGCCATGAACGCGCTCAGCGACATCATCTGTTCCGGAGTCCTCGAGCGATTCCCGCGACTGCGGGTGGTCCTGGTCGAGAACGAGGTGAGCTGGCTGCCGTTCGTCTTGACGCAATGGGACAAGTACTGGAAGCGGGGCATTATGGATAGCCCGCTCACCGCTCCGCCAGGCGAGTATTTCCAGCGCCAGGTCCAGGCCACATTCTTCAACGACCCGCCCACACACATGCTGTTTCCGGATTGGGGAGTTGACAACTGCATGTGGTCCAATGACTTCCCCCACCCGAACTCCACCTGGCCGCATTCGCGCGACGTGATCGATCGCGACCTCGGTCACCTTGGCGCGGAGACCCGCAAACGCCTGTGCCATGACAATGTGGTGGAGCTATACAAGCTGCCCGGCTATTGCTCCTCTTGCGGAGATTGTTGGCGTGGGTAGAGAGCTTCAGAGGCTAAGCGTTGAAGGCTGGCGTGATCTGCTTCTCCGAACCTAAATCCCTCACGCCCCTTCCCAGGCTTCTGTTGTATGGTGGCCTCAGTCGTTTGGGAGGACGCATTCAATGAGGAAGATCGACGTATTCCCCCATATCTTCCCCAAGCCGCTCCTTGATAAGGCCTCGGAAGTGGCCGTGGAGCCCGCGCTGGGGCAGTTCAAGCGCAACAACGGCATCCCGGTGCTCTATGACCTGGATGCCCGATTCAGGGCCATGGACAACTTTGGCGATTATGTCCAGATCCTGACGATCTCAAATCCGCCTATTGAGTCCATCGGCGCGCCGCCGCTCTCAACGGAGCTGGCCAAGCTGGGCAACGACATCCTGGCAGATCTATGCGTCAAGCACCCGGACCGCTTCGTCGGATTCTCGGCATCCATGCCGATGAACGATCCGGAAGGCACGCTCAACGAAATCGATCGCGCCATCAATCAGCTCGGCGCGCTGGGCGTTCAGATCTACACCCACGTGAACGGACGCCCGCTGGACGATCCGATGTTTGAGCCGTTCTGGCAGAAAATGTCCCAGATCGACAAGCCGATCTGGGTGCACCCCGCACGTGGCCCGGGCATGCCCGACTACCCTACGGAAGACCACTCGAAGTATGAGATCTGGTGGACCTTTGGCTGGCCGTATGAGACCGCCACGTTTATGGCGCGCGTGGTCTTCTCCGGCATCCTGGATCGCTACCCGAATCTCAAGATTCTGACGCACCACGGCGGCAGCATCGTCCCGCATCTCTCCGGGCGCATAGGCCCTGGCATGGAGAACCTGGGCAACCGCACGCCCGGTGAGGAAGGTGACCAGCTCGTCCACCTTCGTCAAACGATGGCGAAGAAGCCTACCGACTACTTCAAGATGTTCTACGGCGACACGGCACTCTTCGGCGCGGGCCATGCCATGCGCTGCGCCATGGAGTTTCTGGGCCTCGATCGCATGATGTTCGGCAGCGACATGCCGTTTGATCCTGAGCGA
Organism: uncultured Chloroflexia bacterium; assembly: GCA_963765765.1. Taxonomy (GTDB): domain Bacteria; phylum Chloroflexota; class UBA6077; order UBA6077; family JACCZL01; genus CAVXYC01. The sequence goes on from CAVXYC010000018.1 coordinate 95,775, forward strand.
GGCACGGCGTTTATCCGCTGGACCATGGAGAACATCGACGAGCTCGGTCTCACCCAGGCGCAGCTCGCCGATCTCTATGAGAACAACGCGAAGCGGATTCTGGGGCTCAAGTAGTTAGGGAGATAATGGACTACAGGGCCATCGAGGACGACAGCGAACGTCCTTGATGGCCCTGTAGTCCCTTACGTCACTTCTGACGTCCTCGCCAGAATGGCGGCCAGGTTCCTACCCCCCTGGGTCATGACACGATCATGACTTTGCTCCAGGCGGTGGCGTGTTCCCGGAATAAAGCGCACCCAGGGCGACCATGACTTCTGAACCGCCACATTCCAAACATACGTGACCGCGCATCCCTCGCCTTCGGGGCGCAGCTTCCACTCGCCGGTGCCGATGAAGTCACCACTGGCTTCCAGCTTCATTTGAGTGGGCGGATTGTGCTCAATGACTTTGAGCTCGAAATCGAAGAGCGTGTTGAAGTCACCACGCACCCGGTATCGCGTGACGGATCCAACTCCGGTCGGACCAACGGTCAACACTTCGGCGTATTCAAATCCCGGCCACCAGTTTGGAAACTGGTCGGGTCGGTTGAGCTCTTCCCAGACGCGCTCCATGGGCGCATCAAAGTGCCAGAGCGTAAGGAAGTGAAACGGCTCCATTCAGCGAGTCTCCATGGAAACAGAGGAATTCGCGCCGAGCTCCTCCAGCCGCTCACGCAGTCGCGCCATCGCCTCCGCGGATTCCCTGGCAATTCGAGTGCGGATGAACAGACGATCCGCGAGACGCTGCACTCGGTTTCGGGGCTCGTAAAAACACTCACGCTCAAACAGCGTGGCACCTTGCCCGTGCGGATGGAACGAGAACACCACGCGACCGCCGTTCCGGTTACCGACAACTTCCCCGTCGATAACCCAGCGTATCGGTTCAACACGCTCCACAACAGTCCACACGGCGCGTCCCAAACGGCCCGCGACGATGAACTCCTCGATTACCTGTTCACCGACCCGCGGAGAGTGATTGGTGGCGCCCGTCACGGCAAGGGATGACAAGAGCCAACGCGGCCAATTACCCGGTGTCGTCACGTAGTTGAATACCAGCTCCACGGGCTGGCGTATCAGGGCAGAGGAATATATGCGGGACATGCTTGTTACTTTTCTATAACCGCTCTGCGTGAGATCGGCAAGCCTCCATGTCAGTATTTTCCAGATCGCAAGCTCAGAACGTGAGTCAACCGGAGCTCAATAGTCATTGGTCCATCGGGCGCGATATCGTCTGATACAGTCACTCTGCGCAGGGCCCCATGCACGCATTCGATCGGTCGCGCCCAATGTCATTCAGATTGCAACGCACGCCCATGGCGGATTCATCATCGAGCCGATTTAGGCGTGACCTGGCCCAGGTCCTGGCGCTTATCGTCACCTGCCATAGTCGGACTTCATTACCATGACCGCCGCACGGGATAAGCGCATTCGCCTGCTGCTCCAGGCGGGGTATTACCTGCTCATCATCGCGGCGCTGATTCTGATGTACGGCAAGGGCGATTTCTCCACGCCGCCATTCATCTATCAAAATTTCTAAAGGTTCCTCCTCGAGTCAGAATCGAGGCGCAATTCCGATGCGGTAGCCGCGGGTCCGTGGCTGGAATTCCTGGCTCCTGGCGTCAGCCCCGTCGCGCGCTCCTCGGGGAATGCCGCACAATGGAACTCGTGCACTGACGCACAGTATCGGCATGAAGCTCGACGAGAACACCAAGACCCTCATCACCCTCTACATCCCCTCATCAATTGTGAGCATCTCACAGGGGATGGTGGTACCGACGACGCCGGCGCTGGCCGCGTCATTCGATGTTCAGCCGGCGCTGGCGGCTCAAGTGGTGACCGCAAACCTCCTTGGGCGAATGCTCGTCACGCTGCCGTCCGGCATTCTCATCGACCGCCTGGGCCGTAAGCCGGCGATGATCGGCGGGCCGATTCTTATCGTTCTCGGTTCAATCTTAACGGTGGTCACTCCATCGTTCGCCTTGCTGGTGGCTGCGCAGCTCTTATCCGGCGCGGGTGCAGCCATCTGGGCGCTGGGTCGCGAGATCGCCGCGATCGATCTGATTCGACCGAATCAACGCGGGCGAGTGCTGGCCCTGTTCTTTGGAATCAATTCGGCGGGACAGGCACTGGGCCCAGTCATCGGCGGAGTTGTCACCGATTGGTACGGGTACCGGGCGGTCTTCCTGATCGCCATGCTGTTCTCATTCGGAGTTATTGCCCTCTCCGCGGCAATTCCAAGAGACCGGGAAAAAGCATGCTCCGCACACTCAAACCCATATGTTCGACTTCGGGAAGCTGAGCGACATCAACCCAATGTATCGAGTGACGTTCCTGGTCGTTGTCCTGGCAACGTTCGCGCAGATGATCCGCATGACCGTGGTCAGCGCCATGCTGCCGCTACGCGTGGAGACTGAGTTGGGATTCTCCACCACGGAGGTCGGTGCGCTCTTTGGCATCATTGGCGTGGTCAACCTCATCGTGATGGGTCCGGCCGGTTGGATTAGCGATAAGTTCGGCCGCAAGGCTGCTACCGTTCCAGCGGCCGTGCTCACCGCGATTGCTTTTCTCACATACCCACTGGCCACCGATATGTGGGCACTCTCGGCGATCTCCGTTCTAGTAGGGATCGCCAGCGGTTTCGCCCTGGGTGCTATGACCGTCTACACGTATGACATCGTGCCCGATCATGCCCGCGGTCGTCTGCAAGCATTGCGACGCACGCTGGGCGAAATCGGCGGACTGGGCGGTCCGGTGGTCGCCGGCGCGGTTGCAACCGTCACCGGCCCTGGAGCGACGTTCCTGGTGTTCGCTCCGTTGCATCTCTTATCAGCGCTTCTGCTGGCGTTCGTCGCGGTGGAGACAGCGGGTCGGAAGAGGGCGCACGCGGTCTAATACTTGTCCGGGCTAGGCCAGGAATCGTTAACTTTCCGCACTTTCAAAGGGGCTTAGGCCGAGGATCTCGCAGAAGGCGGTCACCTTCAGCGGCTCGCTCGTAAGCGTGCGCCGCGTGTTTGATCTGCGACCGCGGGGGATCTGGGCAGCCAGTCGAGCTCGGATTTTCAAACGGCCCACCGTTGCGAACGCATACGTGCGCGCTCCTAACTCTCCGCTACGAGTACCGACCAGTCCTGATCCTGAGATAAGGGCATTTGAGATGCAGATAACGCTCGCTCTGGCGCTGGTGTTTGCCATTGCGGTGGCACTTTTCGCCGTACAGAACACCACGCCGGTCGCCGTTAGCTTTCTCTGGTTCCAGATCCCTGAGCTCGCGGTGTCAGTTCTGGTACTTCTGTGCACGTTCATGGGCGCACTACTCACGATCCTGGTAGGTACCGGACGGGAGTTTCGACGAGCATTGACCATGCGCTCACTCCGCGGTCAGATCGCCTCGCGAGACAAGCGAATCAAAGAGCTGGAAGATCAGATTGAGCAAGCCGGTCTGCAGCCCACCAAGCCCGAGCCGGAGCCGTTGGCGTTACCCCCTACCGTGGACACATAGCGCGGCCGAACGCGTGGCTAAATTGAGCCGCCGCTTCGGCTACGAGTATCATTGAGGTCCAGTAGGGCCACGGAGGGTTTGCAATGGGTGCGTTCAAGCGCTGCGATTATTGCGGCAGAACTGTAAGCTGGAACGACATACAAGAGCGACGCACCTGGCTCGAGCTGCACTGGGACGTGCTTGACGATGGCCACCCCGAGCAGGTCTGGGACTTCTGCTCCTGGGACTGTGCCGTGAATTTCGGCCTCGCTCGACGTAAGGGCCCGGTCGGGGACATGGTTCGGGAGCTCGGTGATCGACTGATGGCGGCCGGGGCCCCTGAAGATGATTACATCAGCGCGCTGGACCAGGAGAAGTCTCGCCGCGTCCAGCGCCGGAGCGCCGCGCAACGTGAAGTACACGCGCTCCTCGAGCAGCTCGAGCAGGGCGCCACAGGAGATAGCAAGAGCGATTCGCTCGGCTAACCGCCAGAAGAGCTGACCAAAAGAAGCCCGTGGCGAGTGAACACTCGCCACGGGCTCTCCTTGCGTCTTCTCCTGCTGGGCAGCGCAGCATCGCTTCACTTTGGACCGCCGCGCGGTCCAAAGTCGTTGCTTACGACTGCGCCGGCTTTTCCTTTCCGGGATCTCGCCGAGTCTGACCGCTCATCATGTCGCTCGATAGCCTGCTGGTGGCGCGCGCGGATCTGTGCCGCCTGCTCGTCAGTCAGCGATCCCGCCTGAATCGCCGCGTTAAGGCGCTGCTCGAGCTGCTGACTCACCGTGCTGCGAAGCTGGTCCACGCTGAGGCCCTTTTCTTGCGCAAGCTGGGCCAGCGTCTTCCCGTTATTGAGCGCGTCGCGCAGGTCTTTGCCGTTCAGCCCGAGGGCCTGAGCAACAACTCCGCCAATCGCCCTCACCTGGGGGCCGCCAATGCGAGCGTCCCTCTGGACGGGAGCCTTGGGTTTGCCGCCTTCAGTCCTGGCCGGCTTGGGCCCCTGGCCGATCCGGGCAATCCTCTTGTCCGCCTGCTCCTGGGTAATCTTCCCCTGCTGAACCATCTCAGTGATCAGGTCCTTGCGAGCCTGCGCGAAAGCCTCCGCCAGTCGCTCGGACGTGATGCCGAGGTTCGCCGCCACGCGCGCGCGCATCTCATCGTGCTGCTGCTTGTCCTGCCCTGGACTTGCCTGTCGCCGCCCTTCGCGGTTGGGAGGCGTGCCGACGGCGTCCGGCTGCGCCGATATTTGGCTGGGCGCGCTGAGAAACAGCGACGCCGAAATGCCGGCTACGGCAGCCGCCCCGGCAATCGCAATCAATCGTGTACGTAGTGAGTGCACCAATGGCTCCTTGATCCTGTCCTCAGGTTTCATGGAATGATCTACCGTGAAATGTACGGGGCAAGTATTAACGGGATGCTAACGGCTAGCTAATGTTTGGAAAGAGCCTGTGAGCGTCCGCTCCACAACAGCCCCAACGCTTGGCGCGACGGACTGGGGACGCCTCGTTATTCTCTCGGTTCTCTGGGGAGGGTCGTTCCTCTTCATCAAGATCGCCGTAACTGAGCTTCCGCCGCTGCTCGTGGTTCTCGCCCGGGTAGGCATAGGAGCCGCTGCACTGCACATGGCCATCCGTTGGACGCGAGCCCGGATCCCCTGGAATCGCCCCCTGGCCGTTCGATTGTTCATCCTGGGTCTCGTCAATAATGTGATCCCGTTCAGCTTGATCTTCTTCGGCCAACGGGAGATTCCAGACCGGATTGGGCGCGATCCTGAACTCCACAATGCCCATCTTCAGCGTAATCCTGGCGCACTATCTCACGCGCGACGAGCCCATGACAGCGCGCCGCATTCTCGGTGTGTTGCTGGGTGTGCTGGGCGTGATAGTGCTCGTGGGCTTCGGAGCAATCACCGGATCCGTGCGTGAGCTGATCGGCATGGCAGCAATTATCCTGGCGTGCCTGAGCTACTCCCTGGGCGCCATCTATGCGCGTCGATTCCCGAGCCTTTCATCCGCGGCGCTTGCGGAAGGGCAGCTCGTCTGCGCCGCGCTGTTCCTATTTCCAATCGTCATGGTCGTTGACCAACCATGGACCGCTGCCACCGCCAAGTCTGGCCGCGGGCCTGGCCGTTCTGGCGCTCGCGATACTCTGCACGTCAATCGCCTACCTGCTGTACTTCCACGTGATCAAGACCAGCGGCGCCAGCAACGCCAGTCTTGTAACGCTGCTCATACCCATCAGCGGAGTCATCCTGGGCGCATTTGTTCTCCACGAGCCGATCCACCTGGAGCAGATCGCCGGCATGGCGCTGATCATCTGCGGCCTCCTGGTCATCGACGGCCGCCTTTTCCAACGACAGAGTCGCATTCCGTGAGCGCGCGGTTCCTACCGCGAACGCATCGGCCACGGGTCGACCCAATGAGTTTGATCCGGGGCGCGCACGTGAGTAGCGGTTCCGCTAGCGAAATCCACGCGACTCTGAGGACGTGGATGAATGTGGTCGGATCCGGAGATGCCGCGGAAGGAACCGCGCCCTTACGGGATGCGGTTCCGCTGGCTCCAGCACCGTCCGCTCGCCGCTCATCCACTCCCGCGCACCTTCCTCGGATGGGCACATTCTTCGGCAGCTCCAGGTCCACGGGGATCAACCGCCAGACGTCCCCATGCGAAGCGCCGTAGGGTTCCACGCCCTGGCTAAGCTCGCGCGCGGCCCGCAGAAGCCGTCGCCGAACAGCGATCACCGCGGCGTCGCTCGTGCCCAGATGCTCCTTGGTGCGATCGTAGATCGCGCCAATCGGCTCGTTCACCGCGCGATCCTGCTGGACCTGCGATTTGATGCCCGAGGCGGATGAGCGCCGTTGCGCGTCACGATCGATCAGGTAATCGTTGTCCTTGTTCTCCTTGCAGCGAAACGTGCCCGGGATTAGCTCCGGGAAGAGCACGCCAGCAGTCTTGTAATCCTGCAGCTCGCCGTCTGACAGCGGCTTGTACGGGTTCCAGCGAATGCGGAACTGCCAGCTATGCTCGTCGTCAATGGGGACACGCAATGCGCCGAGCTGACTCGTTCCCGGTGCGCCGCCCATGACCATGCCGTAGGGCATGAACCAATGGTTGACATGCCAGCTATAGACGCCCTCGCCGGTGTCACGCCGCCAGGCCATGGTGATACCGACATCCGTCTCCGTAAGCATCGCCTGCGGTCGAGTATCCTCGACGTAGAACCGCTTGATGCCCTGCCCGGCCACCGAGATCACGCCGTTCCTGACCCGCTCCAGAAATGGCTTGCTGGTGTCCGGGTCCAGTCGACTATGCAGAAACGCGAAGTGGCTATCGTCGATGTCGCCTTCGAGCGCCTGCAGGTAATTGCACTCCACCTCGAACTTCAGGATGTATCGATGGCTCTCGGGCAGGAGCATCCAGGCCAGCTCCGGCATCACCGGCCGCTTGTCCGCTGGGCCCATGTACGTCCAAACGATCCCCGCTCGCTCCACGCACGGGTACGTGACCACCCTGACCTTGTGCTTGAAGTTGATTCCGGCGGCTCATTGGGCATATCCACGCACGCTCCGGAAGCATCGAACTTCCAGCCGTGGTAGACGCAGCGCAGCCCGTTCTCCTCGTTGCGCCCGAAGAACAGCGACGCCCCCCGATGCGGGCAGTTCTCCGCGACCAGCGAGACCGTCCCGTCAGTATCCCGAAAAGCGACCAGATTCTCGCTCAGCAGCCGAATCCGCACTGGCGGACAATCCGGCTCCGGCAGCTCCCAGCTCATCAAGGCCGGCAGCCAGAACCGCCGCCACAGCTCGCCCATCGGCGTGCCGGGCCGGTGCGGGTGATCAGCTCGTTGTCAGCGTGGGAGAGCACTGTCAGGCCCGCCCGCTCTACGAGGACGCATCGGACTCATACGGCTCCACGTGCTCTTCCTCATTCGCATCATTCCGCGCTGCTAGCGCCCGCGCTTCTTCGGTCTGGCTGAGGTTAAACGGCTGGTGCGGGACACCCGCCGGGATGAACAGGAAATCACCGGGCTCGGTAGATGATCGACTCCTGCAGTCCCTCGCCATATTTCGTCTCGACGCGGCCAGACAGCATGTAGATGGCGGTCTCGTACCCGACGTGGCGATGCGGAGCCGCCTTGCCACCCGGCGGGATGACGATGAGCTTGAGGGACAGCCCGTTGGCACCAACGGTATCCGCGGAGACACCGACGAACCCAGGCAGGCCCTGCTTGGAGACCGTCTGCGTCGACGGTCGCACCCGTACGACGGTGGGCTCGGATGATGTCCGCATGGTGGGCTCCTTCTAGCGCGAGGAACTGCTGGAATCATCGCACAAGTCAGCGTCGCGTCTCACCCGTGTTCGTAGTGAGTCGCTTTAGCGCTCCACCCATAGCGCCATTCAGGACTGGAGCGGCTAAAGCGACTCACTACGAACACATCAGCGCACAAAAACTGGTCCAATCTTTGTGCGCGGAAACCGGGAATGCTGCGTCCACCCCTTGGTTAGGCTTTGGTAGTCCGCACGGGACGACCCGTGTCAATCGCTGCAAAAGGGAGTACGCAGTGGATTTCAAGGCCAAGTGGGAAGAGTTCCTGACTGAGCGTGACATGGAGCATATGAAGTCCTGGGGCAAAAAGGACGACTGGGGTTTTGGCAATCGCCCCGCGCTGCTGGTTGTTGACGACTATTACAGCGTGCTCGGGACGGAGCGGGAGCCGATTCTGGAGTCCATCAAGAAGTGGCCGATGAGCTGCGGCCTGGAAGGCTGGGAAGCGATCGACAAGACAGTCGATCTCATTGCCGGCGCCCGCGAAGCGGACGTGCCGGTCATCTATCTGCATGGTACCGAGGGCAAGCCGCTGGGACACTGGGCGGGACGCATCACCAGCCAGAAGCGCGAGCGTCGAAGCCTGGACCACCTGCCACCGGAGATCCGAGCCAAGGCCAATGAGATCGTCGCGGAGATCGCGCCGCAGCCAGGCGATCTGGTCATCGAAAAGGCAGCTGCCAGCGGATTCCACGGCACGCCGCTGCTCTTCCAGCTCAACTATCTCGACATCGATACCGTCATCACGTGCGGCGAGACCACCAGCGGCTGCGTTCGCGCATCGGTCGTGGATGGCGCCACCTATCGCTTCAACATGGGCGTCGTCGCCGATTGCTGCTTCGATCGAACTGAAGCCTCCCACTGGATCAATCTCTTCGATATGCACCAGAAGTACGCCGACGTCATCAACCTTGACCTGGCGCTCGAGTACTTCGCATCGGTCGGTTCGAAGAAAACGATGATGGCGACCGTTTAGGTCGGTTCGTAGCTCCTTGAACAGCGCCGCGCCTCACAGCCGGCGCTGTTCACACATTAGGGATGTGTTGATGTTTCAGCGTTCGTTTGTTAAGTCCATGGTTCTCATAGGCGCCACCGCCGCACTCTCATTGAGTCTGGCCTGTGGCAGCTCCAGGCCTGCCAGCTCGCCCACGGCCGAGCAGAAGGCGGCCACAGGGAGCAGCGCGGGGAGCGCGCCGGGATCCACCGCTCCAACGTCGGCGCCCGCCGATGCGAAGCTGGCAGCAAGCCAATCGCTGAAGGTGCGCTTCTACGACGATCCGTCCGGGTTCGATCCGGCCACGCTCTTCCGCATCGAGACAGAGAACATCGCGTTCAACATTTACAGCGGTCTGACCACGTACGACAGCAAGACCGCCAAGATCATCCCGGACCTCGCGGAGTCCTGGGAGACAACTCCGGACGGCAAGACCTGGACGTTCAAGCTTCGCAACGGTGTCCAGTGGCAGAAAGGCTTTGGCGAGCTCACCTCGGCGGACGTGAAGTACTCATACGATCGGATGATGAGCGCCGAGACGGCCTCACCGTACCGAGCCGAGTTCAACAACGTCGAGGCGATCTCCACACCCGATCCGCTGACCGTAGTGATTGCCCTCAAGAATCCCGATGGCAACTTCCTCCATCAGGTAGCGAACTACCACCAGGGCCAGGTGGTGAAGAAGGAAGCGGTGGAGAAAGCGGGCGATCAGTACAAGTGGAACCCCGTCGGCACGGGACCGTTTGCGCTGGAGAGCTACACACCCGGCGCACAGATTGTCCTCACACGGCATGATGGCTACTTCCGCGGCCCCGCGAAACTGGAGAAGATAACCTTCCCGATCATCAAGGACGACGAGACGGCGGCCATAGCTCTCCAGAACGGTGAGATTGACCTGGCCATGCGCGTCGCCGTGCAGGAGAGTCTGGCCCGCCTCGAGAAAGACGACCGATTTACGCTCAACAAGGCCGGCGGCGGAATCTCGCTCACGATGTTCAACCCCGCGCATCCACCGTTTGCCGATGCACGCGTGCGCAAGGCGTGGGCACATGCGATCGATCGACCGGCGGTCATCAAGGCCACCACGCCGTATACCAGCGCGCCGTTTGGCAACCTGGTGAATGACTGGATGGACATATACGCGAAGGACGCACCTCAGTATGAGTACAACCCCGACAAGGCCAAGCAGCTCCTGAGCGAAGCCGGATTCGCGGGTGGATTCACCGCTAAGAACCTGACCACTTCAGCCACTGGCGTGACGGAGGCACTGCAGCTCGACAAGTCGTACCTGGCCAAGGTAGGCATCAACCTGGACTTCGAGCTCGTGGATACGCCGACGTTCAATCAGCGCCGCAATCAGGCGGACTTCCAGGTGGCAACACGGCTGTTGCCGGCGATGAATCCAGACACCATCCTGTTCAGCTATCTGCACCCGGACAACTTTGCGCCCAAGGGGTTGAACTCAGCGAAATACAACAATCCTGAGCTGACCTCCAAGCTGGAAGCTGCACGGGCAGAGACGGATCCGGCTAAGCGCATCACCCTATACGCCGATGTGCAGAAGATCGCCCTGACAGATCTCCCGTACGCGCCCAACTCCGTCTCGATGGTGTACTGGCCCGGCTACAAGTGGGTGGACGGCGTAGCCATCAATCCGCTCAGCCAGGTCAACTTCTACGACGTGCGGATGCTGGCGCACTGAGCCGAAGTCATGAGTCATGAGTGATGAGTGGATCGTCCTCGGAACTCGCACTCATGACTCATCACTCATGACTTTCGCTCGATCCGATCGCTCATCACATCTAGAGGATTTCTCGTAAATGACCCTGTACATGACCCGACGCTTTGGTCAGCTCATACCGACGGTGCTCGGTATCGTGACCCTGGTGTTTCTCATGCTGCGGATGCTGCCGGGCGATCCGGCCGCGTTTATCGCGGGTGAAACCGCCGGTGAGGAAGCGCTTCAGGCCTTGCGCGAACAGCTCGGACTGAACAAGCCGATGCTGCAGCAGTACACGGATTACGTATCCAACGTGCTCCAGCTCGACTTTGGTCGTTCAATCGTGAACGGTCTGCCGGTCCTGCAGCTCGTGGCGGGGGCCATGCCGGTCACACTCATCGTGGGGTTCATGAGCCTCATTGTGGGGTTTGTTCTGGCGGTTCCGCTGGGCACCGTGGCGGCATACCTGGCATCGCGCGGGAAGACCGCGTTGGACCAGGGCCTAATCACCACCGCCATGTTCATCGACACCATGCCGTCGTTCTGGATTGGTCTCCTGCTGATGCTGCTGCTCACGCTGCAGCTTCGATGGCTGCCCGCCACAGGCACTCTGGACTACGGCGATCCCGATCGGAGTGATGAGGCGCCTGGCGCTGCCGGTCATCGTGCTGGCCATTGGACAGCTTGCCACCGTCGCGCGGATCACCCGAACCGCCGTGCTGGAGGTGATGAATGAGGACTACATACGGACGGCGCGCGCACTGGGCACCAGCGAGCTGACCATCCTGTTCAAGAACGCGCTGCCGAACGCTGCGCTTCCGGTAGTCACGGTGGCGGGACTCAGCTTCGGTCGCCTGCTGGGCGGCACCATCATCGTCGAATCGATCTTTGCGCTACCGGGCATGGGCACGCTGTTGGTCAACGGCATCAACGGGCGCGACTATCCCGTGGTGCAGGGAGCCGTGCTGTTGTACGCCTCGCTGTTCATCCTGGTGAACTTGATCACCGACCTTCTCTACACCCGCGTGGATCCGAGAGTGAGCTTATGAGTCAAAGCGCCGCGACACTGAGCATTCCCGCCCGTGCGGAGCGACGATCTGGACGATTCGGGTTTAAGCTGCCGTTACCTACGATCATCCGTGACAACCCTCTGATTGCCGCAGGGCTTGCGCTGCTGCTTCCGATCGTGATCCTTTCATTCATCGCCCCGGTGCTTCCCTTACCGGACTATCTGGAGACCAATCCGTCGCTCGCCATGAACCCACCGTCGGTTGAATCGCCGTTTGGGACGGACAAGCTCGGTCGAGACATTCTGAGCCGCACACTGGCGGGCGCTCGCATCTCGCTGACCGTCGGATTCTCGGTGGCCATTATCGCCGTGGGTCTGGGTATTGTGATCGGCACGGTCTCGGTATTCGCGGGTCGCGTCGTTGACACGGCCATCATGACCGTGACGGACATTCTTCTTTCCTTCCCGGGCCTACTCCTGGCAATTGCCCTGGTGGCATTCTTCGGCGCGGGCGTTGTGCAGGTGATTGCCGCCATCGTCATTGCGGATCTTCCGCGAGCGGTCAGGTTGCAACGCTCGCTGGCGTTGGAGCTCAAGAGCCGATCGTTCATCGATGCAGCGCGGATGGTCTCCGCGCCAACCTGGTGGATTCTCATTCGTCATGTGATTCCCAACGCCGTTGCCCCCATGCTGGTGGTGGCCAGTATCTACGCGGCAAACGCCATCGTCGTGGAAGCCAGCCTGAGCTTTCTGGGACTCGGGATCATTCCGCCCCAGCCATCGTGGGGCAACCTGATCCGTGAGGGTCAGCGCTACCTGCTGGACGGCCCGTGGATCTCTACGTTCCCAGGTATCGTCTTGTTGGTCGTGGCTATTGGGCTGCACCTGATTTCTGACGGCATCCGTGCACGGCTCGATCCGAGTCTCAGGATCCGCTGATGCAGACCAATCAGGATCCGGTCCTCTCCGTTCAAGGACTCACCACAAGTTTCGCGTCTCGTCGTGGCGAGGTTGAAGCCGTCAGCGAGGTCTCATTCTCCATTGCTCGCGGAGAGCGACTCGCCATCGTAGGAGAAAGTGGCTCGGGCAAGAGCACGCTGGCGCTCTCGTTACTCAAGCTTCTGCCGCGCGCGGGACGCATCTCCGCGGGCCGCGTGTTACTCAACGGCCATGACGTGATCGCGATGAAGGAAGACGAGCTGCGTCATATACGCGGGAAAGACGTCGGCGTCGTGTTCCAGGACCCCATGACTTCGCTCAATCCCGTGATCCGCGTACGCGACCAGTTGGTGCCACCGATCCGGCGGCACCTCGGTCTGTCAAGTGGCGCCGCCACCGAGCGCGCAATCGACCTGCTCGCGCAGGTCGGCATACCTGATCCAGCAACGCGAATCACTGCCTACCCACATGAGCTGAGCGGCGGCATGCGCCAGCGCGTGCTCATCGCGATGGCGCTCTCATGTGGTCCAGACCTGGTGATTGCAGACGAGCCCACGACGGCGTTGGACGTCACCATCCAGGCGCAGGTCGTCGCACTACTGAAGAACCTGGCCGAGCATTCCGGAACGTCGGTTCTTTTCGTCACGCACGACTTCGGCCTGGTCGCAAGATTCGCTCATACCATCGCCGTCATGTACGCGGGTCGCATCGTGGAATACGGACCCTCTGAGCGTGTCTTCCGTCGACCGGAGCACCCATACACCCGGGCACTGCTCGAATCGATTCCGGCCATCACTGGCGCGAAACCAGACCAGCTGACACAAATCGAGGGGACCCCTCCCGATCTCGCTCGGCTCGGATCGGGCTGTTCGTTCGCACCGCGTTGCACAAGGACCACCGATCGGTGCCTGAACCAGCGCCCCGACCTCACACTGCGTGAAGCCGAGCACGTTGCCGCGTGCTGGGTGACCGCCGCATCACCATCGAAGGAGCGTGCCGTTGTCGCCGTCGCTTGAAGCTCCCGTACGTCCGATCGCCGAGGCCAGCGTGGCCGCGGTGCCGTTCTCATCGCTCGAGGTGCGCGGGCTGAAGAAGCACTTCATCAAGAAGTCCATGATTCCCTGGGAGCCGACGGTTAACATCCGCGCCGTAGACGGCGTGGACTTCATCGTGTCGCCCGGCCAGGTCGTAGGCCTCGTGGGCGAAAGCGGCTGCGGCAAGACCACGCTCGGCCGCATGCTGGTCCGGCTCGAGGATCCGACCGAGGGCGAGATTCTTTTTGATGGCGTCGACCTGGCGAAAATGCGCGGTCAGCCCCTGAAGGAGTTCCGCCGTCGAATTCAGATGATCTTCCAGGATCCGTACTCGTCGCTCGACCCGCGCATGAAGATCCATGAAAGCGTGGCGGAGCCGCTTACGGTTAACGGCATAGGGTTGGCATCTGAACGAGTTGAGCGCTCAAAGATGCTGCTGGAGCAGGTCGGGTTGGATGCGACCTTTGCCGATCGCTACCCCAGCCAGCTCAGCGGCGGTCAGCGTCAGCGTGTGGTGATCGCACGCGCACTGGCACTGGGGCCGGCAGTCATCGTGGCAGACGAGCCCACCGCCTCCCTGGACGTATCAGTCCGCGCGCACGTCATCAATCTGCTGAGGGATCTTCAGAGAAGTAACGGGCTCAGCTTTGTTTACATCTCACACGATCTCTCGACTGTTCGGTACATCTGCGACACGATCAATGTCATGTACCTGGGGAAGATCGTGGAGCAGGGTCCATCGGAAGAGTTGTTCCAGCGGCCGCTTCATCCGTACACGCAGGCGCTACTCTCCGCCGTGCCTGTGCCGGACCCGGTTCTGGAGGCGCAGCGTGAACAAAAGCTCGTCGGAGGCGAGCTGCCCAGTCCAGCCAACCCGCCCCCCGGCTGCGCCTTCCACACCCGCTGCCCTATCGCCATATCCCGCTGCCGCGAAGAAGCCCCGGCTCTGAGGATGTATGGGCCCCGGAGGAGTGCGGCGTGTCATCTGGTGGAGTAGAGTCGGGAGTCAGCCGCTTGAAGCACTGCGAGTCCCTCACCTAACCCTCTCCCAGGAGTGTGACGCAGATACTCACACGAGGTCCTCCCTTTGGGCGTGGGTTAGGACGAGGGACTCGCTATGTCACTCGGAGGCCAACGAAACCCCCGCCTTTGAAATTTCGATGAGCACGCGCGCGGTATTGCCAGGCAGCGTGAGTCGGAGAAACGCTGAGAATCTGAATGCCGCGACTCGCTACGCAGGACGATCGATGCTGATAAGCGCTTTGCATTCCAGCCAACATGCTGTTCACGAAGCAGCACGAAGTCTGCAAGTGTCAGTGCAGCTGGCAGTAGAAATGCAGACCTGTAATGGACTTGCACGGAGTTCTTCCTGCGGAATTTCGAGATCGGCGAGTTGACCTGCGCGGCTAATTCTGCGGTCACAGGCATCCGTGGTACACAGCCTCCAAGACAGCGCGCTTCCGACGCTCGCGTATGCACTTCCATCGCAGCACCGATGACGGCGCTAAGGACTCAGGATCCCTCTCTTCTTATCTGTGTGAATCTGCGTCTGCAATCTGATCCGGATAAGCATCTCCGCGGTAGAGATCCGAGCGAGAACTACGACCAGCAGCGCCTTATACCTCTCCGGCAGCTCGATCTTGCCTTCGTCGATCTCGCGGAGGCGCTCGTCGCTGAGGACATGGCCGAATTGGTCATTCCGCATGCGGACGCGTTGCTTGGAGATGGCTTCAACCATGTCCTTCGCGAGTGCCCACTGTTCGTCCGTCCAGTCGCCCCGCTCCAGGCCGCTGGCGCCCTGCTCGGCATGCTCGATCTCGTCCTCGTAGACGCCGCGGCAGGCCCTGGCAATGAGGTCGTGCAGCTCATCGCCGCCCACCTGCATCCCCTCATAGTAAAGGGACGCTCCGCCGCCCTCGCAGAAGGATGATGCAAAGCGAGCAAGCGCGCCGTGCTCCTCGGCCAAGGAGCTACGTAGCTCTCGTAATCGGCCCTCTTCGGGCACTTCGTACTGTGCCAGCTCCTCGGTCGTCATCTTCTCGCCCGTGAGGTAGTCGACCACGTCCGCGAAGAGCTGGTAGTGGCGGAACTCTTCTTCCAGGAATTGGATCTTGTGGAGGAAATCGTGCCGATCAACGCCGTGCTCCAGCATGTCGTAATCATTCTTGAGCTCGTTGATCAGGCGAATGATGATGCCGTTGGGGCGTGGCTGAAGCTCCTTGTACGCTTGCATGCGCAGCCACCGAAGATGCTCGTCCTTGCTGCGTGGCTGACTGAAGAACGTGCGAGTCACTTCCGCTTCCCCCGCCCACCAGCGAGATGCGAATTCGGTGAGCTCATTGCGGCGCTTTCGGGCTCGGATCTCATCCACTTTGATGCCTCCAGACGTCATTGCCAAAGCTTCGGCAATTGATCAATTGCCATGTTGCATCCATAGTAAGCTGGCTCAGTTGTAAGGCGCCACGAGCAAATTCATCATCTATACTGGCCTCAATTCGTGATTCCACGCTGGACGGAACGCTCAACGGAGAACTTCCAATGTTGACCCGCGACGACAACGAGATCTTGACTCGAGTAGGCCCCGGCACCCCGATGGGAGAGCTCATGCGCCAGCACTGGCAGCCAGTTCTCCTCTCCTCGGAGCTCCCACAACGGGACGGACCGCCATTGCGCGTGCGACATCTCAGCGAAGACCTGGTGGCGTTTCGCGATACTGACGGTCGCGTTGGCCTGGTTGCGGAAAACTGCCCGCATCGCGGCGCTTCGCTCTTTTTCGGTCGCAATGAAGAAGCAGGACTCCGCTGCGTCTACCACGGGTGGAAATTCGACGCTTCCGGCGCATGCGTCGACATGCCCAACGAGCCGTCCGGAGAGCAACTTCAAGCACAAAGTAAAGGTCACCGCCTATCCCTGCCAGGAGCGCGGCGGGGTTATCTGGGCATATATGGGCCGCGCGGCCGAGCTTCCGTCGCTGCCTGACCTGGAGTGGAACATGGTTCCGGAAAGCCACGTATACCTCAGCAAGCGCGTGGCCCAGAACAACTTTATGCAGTCGTTGGAAGGCGAGATCGACTCCAGTCACTCGGGCTTCCTCCACTCACTTATTGAGGAGGAAGCAAACTACGACACGATGAGCCTGCATCGCCGGCCCAACGCCATGCCCGATAGCAAGGGCATGTACTACAAGATGAAGGATCGGCACCCTCACTTCGAATCGCTACACACCGATTACGGCGTGATGATCGGTGCGCGAAGGAAGGCCGAGGAAGATTCCTGGTACTGGCGTATCACCCAGTTCCTGATGCCGTTCTATACGATCATCCCACCGTACGGTCAGGATCCGTCATTCAGCGGCCACGCCTGGATTCCGATGGACGACGAACACGTGGTGTGCCTGTGCTTCACCTACCACCCCACCAAGCCGCTGACCGAGAAGCATCTGGAGAATCTGCGAAACGGCCGACTCGGGCTCCAGGGCCTACACCCGACCGTGGATGCATTCCTGCCGACAACGAGCCGCCCCGCCGGGGCCTGGTGGCCGAAGATCAATCGCGACAATGACTTCATGCAGGACTGGGATCGCCAGAAGCACGTCGCCTTCTCAGGCCTGCCCGGCACGTGGCCGCAAGATTCCGGCTGCCAGGAGACGATGGGACCGATCTACGACCGCACCAAAGAACGATTGGGCACGAGCGACACCGGCATCATCCAGGTTCGCCGACGACTCATCCAGGCCGCCAAGGAGCTGCGCGATACGGGCGAGGAGTCGCGCGAAACTCGCAATCCTCAGTCCTACGCAATCCGCTCCGCGGCTGTAGTGCTGCCACGCAAGGAGCACTGGGTGGAAGCCGCTGCCGAGTATCTCAGGGTCACGCCTGGTGTGAATTTCGCGGCGGCGTGACTCGATGGCTGCCACTCTACTGGGACCGCCGACATCCTGTCGGCCCGGCCCCTGAGGGCTGCCTTAGGTTGCCACTACCACGATTGACAGGCGTGTTCGCCGGCGGCCCTTGTGGGCCGGGCCCACAAGATGTCGGGGCCCCGGTGAGGCGATGACGATTCAATCAACGCCGCACCTGGGCTGGCACAGTCGAGGCTATCTCTCGCATCTCGACGAACCGGGACGCGTGCAAGTGATCATCTATCGTCTGGCCGATTCGCTGCCGCGGCGCTTGGTCCATTCTTGGGCAGAGGATCTTCAGAACCTGGCCCCCAGCATGGCGCGCACTGAATTATCAACGCGAGTCGCAGATGCGCTTGATCGAGGACTTGGTGCCTGCTGGCTGCGGCAATCAGAAATCGCGGAGATCGTCGAACAGTCCCTCCTGCACTTCGACGGCCAACGTTATCGGCTAGTAGCTTGGTGCATCATGCCGAACCATGTGCATGCAATGATCTGGCCAATAGATGGATTCTCCCTGGACAGAATTGTTCAGTCCTGGAAATCATTTTCAGCCGTGCAATGCAACAAATGATTGCGACGATCAGGCACTTTCTGGGCACGTGACTATTACGACCGATTCATTCGGAATGACGTGCATCTCGAACGAGCCGTGGATTACATCGAAAACAACCCTGTGAAGGCAGGACTAGTTGACTCGCCTGAAAATTGGCCATGGTCAAGCGCCCGTCGTCGACGGGCCCCGTAGGCCGGGACGGCCGACATCTTGGCCACCCAGCACCCGAAGAGCCGCCTCGCGAAATCATTCCCGCCGGTGGCCGTGGAGGCCGGGACGGCCCTGCGAAGGGCCGGGGCCGACAGGATGTCGGCGGTCCCAGTGCGGCTTAGCTTCGCTTCATCCGATACAGCTTGATCGTCTGCCCGTGCTGCTGTGTCGGTAGGAGCTCGGGCTCGGCAACGATCAGCTTGGCCTGGCGTGCGAGCAGCGGGAAGCGCTCCGCGGCGCCGCGGCCTGGGTCGGCGATCCAGGCTTCACCTTCTGGATTGAGGTGACGCGGGTAGGAATCTCGCGACGGCGGGGGCGTTGCGCCACTCGTAGAGCACGTCCGCCCCGAGAATAAGGTCGAAGCGACCGCAGGGTGGCGGCTTTCGCCAATCTCCTACGATCATCCCGGTGGGCTCAGGTAGCCAGTCGTTAGCCAATACGCTAAGCGCGACGATCTCTAGCGCCCGCGGCTCCCAGTCGAAAAACGTCACTCTGGCGCCGCGACGAGCAGCCGCGAAGCCGCATGGACCCAGTCCACAGCCCAGGTCGAGAACGGTGAGATCGTCCAGTCGCGGTCCCGATAGTACGTGCGCAACGAGTGACTCCGCGGAAGCCCAGATCGTCCCGAAGTACGGCATGCGCTCATCGCCGTCGTCGAACTCCTGCTGCGTCATAGCGTCAAGCGGCGCATCGGGATCTTGAAGCACCCACATGCCGAATGAACGATCCGGTTCGGTAGAGGTTGGGGCGCTGAATTCGCGCCAGATGAGCTGGAACCCGGCTGCTACGGGTCCAAGCTCACCCGCAAGCATCTAAACCTGCGCGGAGACGGACTGTTCGTACTTGTGGCCGAGTGCCTCTTCCCATCGGAGGTACTGAACCATGTCGGCGTAGCTACGCTCGGTTCCGGCCGGCACCACGTCGTTTGGTGCTTCCATGATGCCGGTCAACCCTTGCTCAACAGCCAGTCCGGCGGCCCGCCATGCGCGAATTCCGCCAGCAAGCACACCAACCCGCCGATAGCCCGATACGGGCCATGGTGAGCGCGGCGAGGAGTGCATTCTGTCCATTGACATCGCTCACCAACACTGGGGCATCGAGATCCGGAGCCGACGTCGGCCACGTTCAGCTCCAGCCAGCTACGCGACACCCATTGCGATCCGGGGATATGGCCGGCCGCGAAGTCCCGGCTCGTGTCCACAAAGATGATGCCGAGATCGGGGTTCGTTGCCAGCGCATTGCCGAGAGATATCGGGTCGATTGATGGCACCATCCGCTCAGCTTCGTCAAGACCGAACGGCCGCGGGTCTGCGCCGCCCGTCTCCAGATCTTGCCCCGCGGCTAGCCATGCCGTTGTACCACCGTCCACGGCGTAAACCCGACGGAAACCCATCTGTCGGTACCACGATGCGGTCACGAATGAGCGCGTGACGCCATCGTCGCAGAACACCACATGCGCGGAGCGCACGGCCACAGTATCATCGACACGTTGCACAGCCTGTCCACCCGGGACCCAGACGAATCCGGGGATATGGCCGGCCTCGAACTCTTCACGCGATCGGACGTCGATGAAGTACATGACGCGGTCTGTCTTGGCCATCATGTCACGCAGAGCGTCGATCGAGAGCGCACGCACGCCATCTTCCCTGGCTACTCGACGCGCGAATTCCTCTGCCCTGGCCTGCCCTTCGGCGGAGACGTCTGGCTGGCTCACGCGGTCTGCGTCGCGCTCGAGCGCGAGGCCCGCCAGCGACCAGCCAGATGTGCCGTTTCGTAGTCCAACGACGTTCTGCAGCCCCATGCGCTGAAGCGTGCGCGTGCCAATGATGCTCCGAGTCCGCCCCGCGCAGTTCACCACTACACGCGCATCTGGACGCTCGGCCACAATGTCGGCGATTCGGAAAGGGAAGCTCTGCTCCGGGCACGCTTCTGCCACCGGGAATGCAGCCTCGCTGGAACTCCTCGGGCGTACGCGTATCCAGGATGACGACGTCATCACCCCGATCAAGCTGCTCCTTGAGCTCTGTCGCGCTGATCGAGGGCACATGGTGCTCCACCTCGATCTTCTCGCCGAAGTCCTTGCTGGGGACGTTCATGCCCCACTCCGTAGGAAACCCTTCGCTTGCCCAGCGATTGATCCCGCCGGTGAGGACGTCAAGAAACCCGTAGCCCATGGCGGAGACGGTCTCGGCTGCCAACATCGCACGGCGACCATCGTCGTCGTACAGCACCACGGGTATATGCGGAGTCGGAACGAGGCGGCTGAGCGTGTACTCGATCAATCTGCGAGGAACAGAGCTGGCGCCCGGAATGTGCGCCGCGTTGTACTCGCCCTGCTCTCGTACATCGATCAGCGCCATCGGGGTACCGGCCTCGATGCGCTTCTGAAGCTCAGCCGGTGTGAGCGTTGGCTCCGTAGGCGGACCGTGCATGGAACATGCGTCGGCTCCGAATTCTTCCATGCCCTCGACCGTCACGCTCGCCTCCTCAACAGTTGTCGAACTTGCCGCTTGCCCAGCGTTTCACGGCGCCGGTATTCAGATCATACGAGTAACGCGGCAGACCGACGAGATCATCGCCGTACACATGGATCTCCACGGTGAGCTGATCGCTCGGATTGCGCATCTCGTGGATATCGTCCTCAACGGGGATCAGAAGTGAGATCTGACCCGGCTTCACGACGCTCGGGCCGATCTTCTCCAGCTGTGCGAAATCTTCTCGCGAGCGGTCATCCAGGCGTCGAAAGCGCGTCTCATGGATCTCATTGCTGATAACGCCGATCATGCCCCACGTCTGGTGATCGTGGGGCGCGGCGTAGTCACCGGGCCCCCACACGACGGAGCTGACGAAGAGACCCGGCGAGCGATGAAGGGCATAGCTGCCGTGATTCGGCCGATTGCCCTTCCCCGACGGTACACGGTATTGCTCCGGTACCGCCGAGGGATCCTGGATCAGCCGCTCGAGCAGTGACGAGCCACGATCGTAGAGCACGTCGGGCGCGGGCTTCTCTCTCACCAATGCCGACATATCGGCAACGAATTGGTCTAGCGAATACCGCGTCATGGTCATGCTGTTACTCCGATGGTGCTGCGTCCACTCTTTATCCTACCGCCTTCTTGAGCGCCTCCTCGTACGTTCTCATGGCATCGTAAGACTTGAGCTTGAGGTCCTGGAACTCTTTGCCGGGCAGAGGCAGCAGATCCGCTTCAACACCGGCGCCCTTGGCCCAAGCAAGGAACTCAGGGTCATGGATCGCGTTCAGGACCGCCGACTCCAACACTGCCTGTCGATCGGCAGGAGTATTGGGCATAGTGGTGATGCCATAGATGAACGTCGCGAGCGCTGACTCCATTTGAGCCGCGTTGGGCACGTTCATTTCACGTGCCGTGGGCGTATTCGGGATCAGCGGGTTTCGCTGATCTTCCAGAACGAAGATCGGCCGAAGATCGCCCGACTCAATGAACCGCAGCCACGATGTAATGGGCGAGGCAAACACGAGATCGGTGTCTCCGCGAATGACGGACGGGGCAATGTCGGCGCTGCCCTGGAAACCGCCGACGTGAACCGCGTTCTTGAGTCCGAGCGCCTCAACCAGCACGACGTGCTGGAGCAGGTGCCCACCAATACCCTCATTTCCGAATCGAAGACGTTGTCCGGCCGTGTCGGCGGCAATGATCTCATCCACCGTATTGAACGGCGAATCCTTCCGGGTGAGCAGCGCGAACGGCGACTTGCGCACGCCCGCGACTGATGTCCAGGAACGGAGGTCAAATCCTTCGGCACTCTCCACAAACGTACTCACATAAAGTGGGGGCTCGCTGAAATATCCGAGGGTATAGCCATCAGGTGGCAAACTCTGGAACTGCCGCGCGGCGAGCCGCTGTCCACCGCCCGGCACGTTCTTTACTACTACCGGCTGTCCAAGCAGCTTTTGCATAGGAATTGCAAGCTGCCGCGCCACAGTGTCGAAGCCACCGCCAGGCCCAAACGGCACGATGATCTCGAGCGGCTTTGTGGGGAAATCAGCGAGCTTGGCCACCGGCTTGGGCGCGGGACCAAGCCCCGGGGGCGCGGATGCTTGCGCGGCTGGCGATGCCGCCGGTGAAGCCGCTGGCTTCGCTGCGGCGGGAGAGGCTGCAGGCGCGCCTGGCGATGCTGGGGCGCTCGTGGCCGCTGCCTTCGCGGGAGCCGAGGTGGGGCTGGAGGCTGCTGGCGCACATCCGCTTAGCAACAGCACGCCGGCAAGGATACTCATGAATCCCTGGCGGAGTCGACTCGAGCCAGGTTGAAATAGGGTCGGGGGGCACAGCATGCGACAGCCTCCTAGCAATGCGAGCCGAACGATAGCATCCGGACCTGGCGCGCTGCATAAGATTGAGATTGAGACACGGTTGTGATCTCCAACGACATTGCAGCGGAAGGCATCGAGAAGCCCGGCCAGGTGGAGCGATTGCGCTCCATGGGGTGGGATAAGGGCCAGGCTACCTCTTCGGAAAGCCGCTCACCGCGGACGAGCTCACCACCCGACTCACTAACCTCCCGCCCAGCCTGGCTCGCCGCGTTAGCTTCAGCAACGCGGCGTAAACCGCCCGGGGCTCGCCTGCGATCATCGTTGAGCGGGCTATCGAGTTGCGGTTTCCGGTGGTTGGCCGAATAATCCCACTCCATGCAGACGCGAACAAGACGCATGTCGCTCGGCGCCGCGGTAGGGCTGGACGGACTTAGCAAGGACACCCAGCGCGGTTTAGCCGTCGCATTTGCCACGAGCATCGCGGTGGTAATGGGTGTGCAGATGATCTACCCCGTCCTACCCGCGCTGATGTTTCAGCTCGGGGTGGACGACAAGGCGATTGGCCTGGTCGTGGCCGTGTACACGGCGCCGGCAATCTTTCTGGCGCCGGTCTTCGGCATTCTGACGGACCGCCATGGTCGCCGACCCATCCTGCTCGGCGGCCTGCTGCTCTTCGGATTGGCCGGTGGCGCCATTGCTCTGGCGCCCACATTCGAATGGGTCGTAGCGTTGCGCTTCATTCAAGGCGTAGGTGCCACGGCGTTGAGCCCCCTCACGATTGTCCTACTGAGCGACCTCCTCGAGGACGAGAGCCAGGAGAGCTCAGCACAAGGTTTCAAAGTTGTTCTCGATCGCGTGAGCACGATCTTCGTACCGGTGGTCGCGGGGCTGCTGGCCGCCATCACATGGTCGCTCCCCTTCTATATGTTCGCGCTCACAATCCCTCTGGCGTGGCTCGCCTGGCGCTGGCTTCCTGAGACGCAAACGCAATCGAAAGTCACGATGGGCGCGTACCTGCGTGGCTACGGGCACATAGCTCGGCATCCACTCCTACTCATGGCGTTCTTCGCGGGATTCCTGCGCTTCTTTCTGGATTACGCCTTCTTTACGTATCTGCCGATCTATCTCGCGCTGAATCGAGGCACATCAACCGCTGTCATTGGCCTCATCTTTGGCTGCTTCGCCGTGGGCGCGATTATCACCGCGAGTCAGGCCGGACGCATCATCCGCCTGGGCGACCTCACGAAGCTGGTTTTAGTGGGATTCGTGCTGGACGGCGTATCGCTGATTGCCGTGCCGTTTCTACCCTTTGAACCGCTGATCGGCCTGGCCATGCTCGTCTACGGACTGGGCAACGGCATGATCTCACCGCTCCAAAAGAGCTTGCTGACCCGCAATGCTCCGGTGGATCTGCGCGTAGGCGTGGTGTCACTGGACCGGTTGATTCAGCAGATCGGTAAAACCGCCGCTCCTGGCGTGGTCGGCATGGCCCTTGTGATCGGTGAGCTGGGAATGGTGTTCTGGATTCTAGGCGCACTCTCCATTATCAGCGTCGTGGCCGTAACACGAGTGATGAGTTCGTCGCGAGTAGCGAGTAGCGAGTAGCGAGTAGCGAGTACGGATCTTCCCGCTCGCGCTTCCCTGTTGTCACTGAGTACTCGCTACTGGTTACTCGCTACTCGTTGGTTAGTCGATGACTGCGATGCCTTCGATCTCGAGCATGTAGTCGGGGTTGGCAAGGCCCGCGGCCACGATGAATGTGCTGGCAGGCAGTGGAGCCTTGAGGTACTTGGCGCGCACGGCAGCCACCTGCTCGCGGTAACGTGCGTCGCATACGAAGACGGTGATCTTCACCAGATTGCTGAAATCGCCACCAGCTGACGCCAACGCTTTGCCAAGATTGCTGAAAATCTGCTCAGTCTGCGCCGTCACGTCGCCTTTACCGACAATCTCGCCCTGCTCGTTCTGGGACGTTTGACCGGCGATGTAAATGGTGTTACCCGCGCGCACCACGTGGCTGTACGTTGGCGGGGTGGGCAAACCCTCTGGCTGAATATGCTCAACTGGCATGAGGAACCTCCGGTGCTGATCTAGATCGAGAGCATACCGGAGATGAACGGTAGTGAGACTTCTCCATGCGTGGCCGGCCAGTGAGACCATAGTTCGTCACTCGCCTAGCTCAGTATGTCTTCGCCTATGCAACATGGCGCCCTGGCGGGTCCTACAAAGGCTTGGACACCCTTCTGACGAATTTCTAACACTGTTCTGACGCGACTCCGACCATGTCATTTCTATCCTCGTACTGGAAGCTGTTGAGCTAGCGAGTAAGGGTCAGGAGGTCGCACCATGCTTCGACCATGGGGTTACCCACTGTTGCCGGTAGCACGCCGCTTCGTTGCGCGGGCGGCCTACCGCGTTGTTCGTGACACCACCACGGTGCTACTAGTCACTGTTCTGATGGCAGCCTGGATCCTAGGGGGACCGTTCGTAAGCTCCCTCGGCGGGACATCAGGAGCGGCGATAGCTGATCAATCGGCAGACCAGTACATGCGCGCGCTACGAGACAGAGATAGCGCCGAGTTGTTTCGTAGTCTCTCTCCCGAGATGCGTGGACGGCTGGAGAGGCAAGCCGGGCTGGGAGGGCCAGCCGCGGCGACCTGGTTGTTCAATGAGGGTGAGCGGCGCGGGGAGCGAATCGTTGATTACCGAATGGTCGGGTCCGATCGGACAATCCAGGGGGACAAACTGTATTTCTATGTCGTACGCGCGGAGCGAGGCAGTGACCGGCGCGACATCCCGTACACGCTGACCGTCTCGTCGGATGGCAAGGTAACTGGCGTCGAGTAGGTCGTTTACGTCGGAAACACGAATTGGGGCACCGGAATCTGTCATGCTCCATCGCCAAGCCTGACGGACTCCGGTGCCCATCAACCTTCGAGCTATGCGGTCAACGACCAAGCGCCTTCCATGCCAGGGATCTCGCGCGCCGCGGACAACACAGCCGGCGTAATGGGGTCGTCCACGACCATGACCATCAGGGCATCGCCGCCCGGATGGAAGCGTCCAACCTGGAGGCCCGAGATGTTGACGTGGCTCCTTCCGAGAAGCGTCCCCACGGCACCCACAACGCCCGGCACGTCACTGTGATGTGTGAGCAAGAGGTGCCCGCCGTTGAGCGGCAGGTCCACGGGGAAGCCGAGAATTCGGCGGATCCTCAGCTCGTTGTCCTTGGCCTCGATCTCGACATCGGCCTCACCATGATCGGTACGAACCGACACGCGCACGCCGGCTTCGTCCGTTGGGGAACGGCGCTCCACTGGCCTCAGCCCGCGCTGCTCCGCAATCTCCTGCGCGTTGATCCAGGAGATTGGCTCGTCGCTGATTCGACTCAGCAGTCCTGCTAGCGCGGCAGCGCTGAAGGCATTGGTCGTGACGTCGGCCGGCGAGCCATTAATGCTGATCTCTACCGACTTGAGCTGGCCTTCAGCAAGCTGGATGGCTAGGCCGCCAGCTTTGTCGGCCGCGTCAAGCCATGGATGAAGCGACGGGTCCTCGGGCCAGCGTGGCCCATTGAGCGCCCCAATCGGTGGTCCTCCCGACAGCATGCTGAGCATCTGCTCCGCGATGCGCACCGCCACCGACTCCAGCGCCTCGGTCGTCGACCCCGCGAGATGCGGTGTAGCCAGCACTTTGGGATGCATGGCCAGCGGATGCGCCGGAGCGGGCTCCTCGGGATACACATCGATTCCCGCGCCGGCGATGACGCCATTATCGAGTGCTTCGAGCAGCGCATCCGTATCGACGACTTCACCGCGCGCGCAGTTGATGATGTACGCCGTGGGCTTCATCGCCGCGAGCGTCTCACGATTGATCATGTTTCGAGTTTCGGATGTGGCCGGCACGTGGAGACTGATGAAGTCGGCTTCTCGCAGAAGCTGATCCAGGCCAACGATCTGCACCCCAAGACGCTCAGCCCTCTCCGCGGGAATGTATGGGTCCACAGCAAGGACCGACATTCCTAGAGCCCGGGCACGTGTTACGAGCTCACTGCCCACCGGGCCTAGTCCTACGGTTCCGAGGGTTCGGCCGGCCAGCTCGATGCCGGTGAACTTCGAGCGGTCCCATTTCCCTTCTCGTAGTGACTTGTTGGCCGGAACAAAGTGTCGGGCCAGTGCAATCATGAGCCCCAGCGCATGCTCAGCCACTGCTACGGAGTTGCCGCCGGCGGCGTTGATGACCGCCACACCGCGCGCGGTGCAAGCTTCCACGTCGATGTTGTCCACGCCCACCCCTGCACGGGCCACTACGCGGAGATTGGGGCCATGCTCTAGCAGCTCGCGGGTGACCTGCGTGCCGCTGCGGACAACCAATCCATCGCAGTCAGCCAGCATGGTGCGTAGCTCATCGGGCGAGGACGGTCGAAGGACCTGTGCACGCTCCTGGAGAAGCTGGAGTCCAGCGTCGCCAAACGGCTCCGCAACTAGGATGCGCGCGGACGACGCGCCAATCAAGCGAAGCTGACGCGTGGCGTCGTCGGAGGAACTATTGATCGTGTCTGGCTGAGTCACCGCAACTCCACGTATAAGGTAAGCGTAAGGGCCCTCTCCGTTCGGGAGGGTAACATACGGCCGGCGCATGGTGCCGGAAGGCTTCCGCCCCCCGGGCACGCAGTACAATTATCGAACGATTCCGTGGAGGACTCAATGACGGTTGATCGTGAAAAGCTCGCAGCCGTATCAGACCCGCGCCGGTCCGCCCTGGTCGTGGTGGACATGCAGAATGATTTCTGCAATCCCGCGGACTATCCGGAGTCTGTGCCGATGCTGCCACGCCTCCAGCGACTCATCAATGAGTCGCGCCGCGCCGGCGTACAGGTGATCTTCACGCAGGTCAACCACGATGCGACGAACGACTCGACAGTCTGGTTGAGCCGCCGCGCCCCGGGACGTAAGGACATCGTCAAGGCCGGCACCTCTGGCGCTGAGTATCACCCCGATTTCCAGCCCCAGCCGGGCGATATCGACATTGTGAAACACCGCTACAGCGCGTTCATCGGGACGCCGCTGGAGATGAATCTGCGTACGCTCGGTATCGAGACACTCTTCATGACCGGGATCTCCACGAACGTGTGCGTGGAGAGCACATTGCGGGACGCGTTTCAGCGAGATTTCCACGTCGTTCTGGTGGAGGACTGCTGCGCCTCGGGCACACGGGCGCTCCATGACGGCACGGTGGAGAACACCCGTCGTCACTTTGGGGGGCTCGTTGCTACGTCCGATGAAGTCGTGGAGGCCTGGAGCGAAGTCGCCGCGCGCGTGTAGCGCCAAATCCATCACCGCGGGCCGCGCAGGCGCCAACCGTCCCGTGCTGCATTCAGTCGAGGCGTCACCTTCATCAGCATTCGAAACTCGAGGAGGAGTCCATGCTTAGTAAGGAAGACAATGTCACGCTGACTCAGGTAGGCCCCGGAACGCCCGGCGGCAACCTGATGAGGATGTACTGGCAGCCCGTAGCGGCAGCCAAGGAGCTTGACGATTCGCCGTTCCGCACCAAGGAAGTGCGTGTGCTCGGCGAAGATCTCGTGCTCTTCCGTGATCGGCAGGGAAAGCTCGGGCTGATCGAGCGTTTCTGCTCCCACCGTCGCGTCAACCTCGCCATCGGCGTCGTCGAAGACGACGGTCTGCGCTGTCAGTATCACGGCTGGAAGTTCAACGCCCAGGGCCAGTGCATCGAGCAGCCGTTCGAAGACACGATGCATCCTGAAGACAGCGTTCCGTTCGAAGTGCGGCATCACTGGGTATCCGGTACGCGAGATGGCCGGACTCGTGTTCGCCTACATGGGCCCGACCCCGGCTCCGGAGTTCCCTGTGTGGGAGCCATACGCCTGGAACAACGTGGTGCGCGACATCGCCATCATTGAGCTGCACTGCAACTGGCTTCAGTGCCAGGAGAACTCGCTCGATCCGGTTCACAACGAGTGGCTGCACGGCTACTACGGAAACTACGTACACAGCCTGATGGAGCTCGACACCAATCGAGGTGTGGGCAATCGCTCACTAAGAAGCACCTGAAGATCGGCTTCGATGCGTTCGAATACGGCATCGTCAAGCGACGGGTGCAAGAAGGCGGGACTGAGGAGGACGATGACTGGAAAGTCGGCCACCCGGTGATGTTCCCGAACATCCTCCTGGTCGGCAGCCAGTTCTCAGCCACGATGCAGTTCCGCGTGCCCGTGGACGACACCAAGACGCTGCACATCTCGCTCTACTCGTTCCGTGCGGCGCCAGGTGCCAAAGCTCCCCAGCAGGACTCGGTGCCCTACCGCTATGTGAACCTTCACAAGGGCGATGGCAACTGGATCCTGAACTACATCTTCAACCAGGACTACAGCGCGTGGGTGACGCAGGGACCGGTAGCCAAGCGCCACCTGGAGAAGCTGGGCGAGTCTGACCGCGGCATCATCATGTTCCGCCAGCAGCTCAAAGACCAGATCGCCATCGTGGAAGCCGGCAACGATC
This sequence comes from uncultured Chloroflexia bacterium, assembly GCA_963765765.1. Lineage (GTDB taxonomy): Bacteria > Chloroflexota > UBA6077 > UBA6077 > JACCZL01 > CAVXYC01. The sequence continues at coordinate 124,787 of CAVXYC010000018.1, forward strand.
CGATGTGCGTCTTCCGCGAGCCTGAGCAGGCCCAGTTCGTGGAGCTGCCACTGGAGAAGGACAAATTCGGCGCCAACCGACGGCCACCGAAATATGTGCCCGGCGAAGAAGGCTACAGCGCCGACGCGAAGCTTATTGAGCAGACGCTGGCCACCTGGGACGCGCTGCCGGAGCACGCGGCGGTGCCGGTTCCGGCCAGCCCGAGTCCAGCACCAGTCCGTTAGTTCCTAGGGCATAAAGGGCGGCAAGGACATAAGAGACGGCCTTTGCCGTCCCTTATGTCCTTTTGTCGTTAAGAGAGGGAGTTTATGACTGAGCCAACGCTTCGTATTGGCCTGGTGGGCCTTGGCCGGGCCGCCACCGGCACGTTGCCATCCATGCAGAGGCATCCGAATATCACGGTAACCGGCGCGGCCGATATACGGCCGGAGGTCATCGAGCAATTCCGCGCGGACGCGGGGGTGGACGGCTTCACCAGTGTCGAAGCGCTGTGCGACAGCGGCACCGTGGACGCGGTCTACATCGCGACACCCACGCACCTCCACACGGAGCACGTGATCGCGGTGGCGGAGCGCGGCAAGCATGTGATGGTGGAAAAACCGATGGCGATCACCCTGGATGACGCCGAGAAGATGATCGACGTCACCACGAAAAACGGCGTGCAATTTCAGGTGGGGCACTCACAGAGCTACGAGCCACCGGCCAGAAAGATCCGCGAGATCGTCCAGAGCGGCATCCTCGGCAACCTGACCATGATGCACAACTGGTACTACAACGACTGGCTGTATCGACCCCGCCTACCCGATGAGCTGAATACCGCGCGTGGCGGAGGCATCGTCTTCCGCCAGGGCGCCCACCAGTTCGACATCATGCGTCTGATCGCCGGTGGATTTGTGAACACCGTGCGAGCGTATACAGGTCGATGGGATCCTGATCGGCCGACAGAGGGTGCTCAGACCGCTTATCTGGAATTCGACGGCGGGGTCGTGGCCACGGCGGTATACAGCGCCTACGACCGCTTCTATACAACCGAATTCACCAAGATAAACGAAGGCGGCCAGGAAGCCAAGCCCGGAGAGTACGCACAGGCCCGAATGGCCATTCGTAACGCCGGGGCCGGTGGCGAGGAAGCGCTCAAGTCCCAAGGCCGCTACGGCGGCGCACGTCAGCAGGCGGGAGCATCTCCGCAGGCGCGACACCAGTCATTTTTTGGCCTGAGCATTATTAGCTGCGAGAAGGGCGATATCCGCCAATCGCCCGACGGCTTACTGATCTATGGCGAGGATCGCATGTGGGAAGAGCCGCTCACGCCGGGCATTGTGGGCCGCGACCTCATGGTGGACGAGTTCTACCGCGCCATTCGCTCGGGCACTCCCCCAAACAACGATGGACGCTGGGCCATGGGCACACTGGAAGTGACTCTAGCCGTCCTGGAATCGTCCCGCGAGCATCGGGAGGTGTCACTCTCGCACCAGGTTGCCACGCGCGATGAGGCTCTCTCACTGAAGCCGAGCTGGATGTAGGCGGGCGAATTAGACCGAACTGCCGGTACGATAAGAGCAGGTATCACCCGTAGTGGCGTCCTCTTTGCGGGCGCCACCTTGAACTCCCTGTAGCAATCGCGGGAATAGCGATTTAGGTGGCGCCCGCAAGAGGACGCCACTACGGGTTGTCATCTCGGGCCGGCCAATGGCTTACTGGAGAAGGAATCATGGCACGATTAACTGACCGCGTAGCAGTCGTCTCCGGCGCGGCGATGGGCATGGGTCAAGCCGCGGCGATTCGACTGGCCACCGAGGGCGCCACAATCGCGATCATCGACCGCGCTGATGCCAGCGAGACGATCGAACAGGTGAAGGAAGCGGGCTCCACTTCCGAAGGCTTCGTCTGCGATGTCACCGATGAGAATCAGGTCAACGACACCGCAAAGAAAATCAACGACCGGTTCGGTAGGATCGACATCCTGGTGAACAACGCGGGCAAGATCTCACCGCGGATTCCCTGGAACGAGCACACCAAGGCCCAGGTAGAAGAGTTCATCAACATCAACTACGTCGGCTATTTTCTGGTGACCAAAGCCGTCTATCCGTTCCTCAAGCAGAGCGCAACACCGCGCGTCATCAACGTGGCGTCGCGAACCTTCTTCCTGGCCGGTCCGGGGCAGATGGGGTACGTAGCCAGTAAAGGCGCCGTGGTCGGCATGACTCGCGTGCTGGCGCGAGAGATGGGCGAAGATGGGATCACGGTAAACGCCGTCATGCCGGGTCAGATCGCCACACCGGGCACGCGCCAGTACAACGAAGAAGAAGTCTTCAATCGCACCATGGCGAATCAGGCGATCAAGAAGCGCGGCATGCCGGAGCATCTGGCGGCGCTGATCGCGTTCCTCGCCTCCGATGACGCTGAGATCATTACCGGCCAGACGATCATCTGCGACGGTGGCGGGTTCATGCACTAACCTCGAATGGACGACTATGCCGACTCCGTAGCGCGGTGGTCTTGTGCCTCGCGCCTCGAGGAACCTCAGGCCGTGAAACGTGCATGGACGAGGTGATTTCTCGAGGCGCGGGGCACAAGACCACCGCGCTACGGAGTCGGCTCGCATTCGACTGGCGGCCGGTGTTTAATGCGCCCGACTCAGTAGGCTTCCTTAGAGCCCTCATCATGTGCAGCGCGGCAATCATCTTGCGCGGTTTTCTGTTCTTCGCCGTGAGCTTAGTGCTCGTCTTCGGGCAAGCGGCGGTCGCGCGCGCCGTTGATGACAGCACACTCCAGGTGAAGATCCAGGCGATCAACGACCTTCATGGCGGGATCGACTCGAGCAGGCGCGTGGGAAATCGACCCACGGCTGGCGCCCAGTATCTGGCCGCGATCATGAATCAGAAAGCTGCCGGCCATCCTCACGTGCTGCGCGTGGGCGCCGGAGACATGGTGGGTGCGAGCCCGTCCGTCTCCGCCCTGCTCCAGGACGAGCCCACCATCCGCGTGCTCAATTCACTTGGGCTGATCGTCAACACACCGGGCAATCACGAGTTCGATGAGGGCATTGGGGAGTTCTTCCGACTTTCGATCGGGGGCTGTCACCCGGCGACGGGTTGTTTCGAGGGCGCCAGTTTTCAGCAGATCTCAGCCAATATCGTCGTTGATGCCACCGGCGAGCCGCTTCTTGCGCCGTACCGCGTGGAAATCGTCGATGGCATACCGATCGGGTTCATCGGCGCCACCCACACCGACGTGCCGCGCAGCGTCGTGGCCGGCGCGGTGGACGGGCTCAGTTTTACCGATCCCGCCACAGCGATTAATCGTTACGTCAATGAGCTCCAGGGGCTTGGCGTGCGTGCGTACATCGTTCTGATACACAGTGGCGCTGAGCTCCGACTCAACGATGGGAGACCAGGCGGGCCTTTCCTTCAGACTGTCGAGGCGCTGGACCCCGACATTGACGTTGTGATCAGTGCGCACACGCACCACGGCTACACCACACGAATCGCAGGCAAGCTGGTGACGCAGGCGCACTCCTACGGTTCGGCCTTCGCTGATATCGATCTCACCATCGATAGGCAATCAGGAGATGTCGTTTCGTCCTGGGCTGAGATTGTCAGCGCCACCACATCCGGCGTGACCCCTGACGGGAACGTCGCGGCGATCGTAGCAGACGCCCAGGCACGCGTTGGCCCACTGGTGACACGCGAGGTGACCTCCTTTGCGCGCTCTCTTAGCGCCGATCAAGGCCGCACCGGCGAGTCTGGCCTGGGCAATTTGATCGCCGACGCGCAGCGCTGGAAGACCGGCTCACAGATCGCGATGGCGAATCCCGGCGGCATTCGCGCGGGAATCCCGACCGGCACCGTCACCTGGGGGCAACTCTTCGCCGTTCAGCCATTTGGCAATGAGCTGGTCACCATGGATCTGTCCGGATACCAACTTCATTCGTTGTTCGAGCTGCAATGGTCAACGCAATCGGATGGGAGCATTCGGTACCGACCTCTCCAAGTTTCGGGAATACGGGTAGTGTGGGACGGATCACTGCCGCTGCGTGAGCGTATCGTGGAGCTGACCTTGGATGATGGCGCGCGAATCCAGCCGGATACGATTTACCGAGTTACGGTGAACAGCTTTATGGCCAGCGGCGGTGATGGGTTCTGGATCTTCAATGACGGCCTCCGTCGCGAGTTTGGTGCGGCGGATATCGACGCTCTCGTGGAGTACGTCGAGCAGCTTCCGCAGCCTGTCGATGTACGTGTCGAAGACAGGATCTCGAGGCGTGACTGAGCGTTCGGCCAGCGGTGACAAAAGTTGAGCTCAAGATGCACGAGTCGAGCACGCTTCCACTCGGCAACGCCGTACTGAGCAGACCCCGACCATTGTCAGTTCCGCCGGACATCACGATCCCGAATTGCTTTCCTGTTCGTGGCGGCCCCCGCGGCAAACGACTATCCTAGGCACCGGGTTTCGGTGTAGCGGGCGATCACCAACTCGGCCAGTGACGGTGGATGCCCCACCCGGAAACCCGTCCCCCTGTTTAATCCGAGGAGAGACTCCATGGCGAGTTCCACGGCGGCGACGACGCTTCTAGAATCGGCTCGCCAGCTTCGACCGCTCATCCTGGCGCAGCGCGATCAGATTGAGGCCGGGCGCCGGCTGCCCGAGGAGCTAGCGCGCGAGCTCACCGGCATCGGGTTATTCCGAGCCTCCCTGCCTGAAGCGTACGGCGGCTACGACCTCGGACCGCTCGAGACGATGGAGATCTACGAGGAGCTGGCGCGAGCGGACGCATCGGTAGCGTGGTGCGTGTGGAATGCCAACACCAACTGGACCACGGCCCGCATCCCGACCGAGGCGGCACACGCGGTCTTCGACGATCCGAATCACATGCTCGCCAACAGCACCCAACCGTCGGGGCAGGCCGTCATCGTCGAGGGCGGCTATCGCGTCAACGGGCGATGGGCTCTGGTAAGCGGCTGCCAGGTCAGCACGTGGCTGATCCTGCTGTGCGTAGTGCACGCGGATGGGGCGCCGCGCCACACGTCGGACGGCGCACCAGAGGTCCGTTTCATGCTGCTCCCAACGGCCAACAGCGAGATCGTCGATACGTGGACCGCGGGCGGCTTACGGGGCACGGGCAGCCACGACGTGATCGTGCGGGACCAATTGGTGCCGGCCACGTTCGCGTCCTACCATACCGATCAGTTGGTGCTGCCCGAGCCGCGCTACCGCTGCCCGCTGGTCGCGCGCATCACCTCCGGCCTGGCCGTGATGGCTCTTGGCGTCGCCCGAGGCGCGATCGAGGCGCTGATCGACCTGGCGGCCCAGAAGCGGAGCCCGGGAGCGAGGTCCACGTTGCAGCAGGACCGGGGCGCGCAAACACAACTTGCGCAGGCGGAGGCCCAGGTCCGCTCCGCCCGGCTGTACCTTTTTGACGCCGTCAGCCGCGTATGGGACGATGTCTTGCTGAGCCGCGAGCCTTCGCTCGAGGCGCGAGCCCAGGTGCGCCTCGCGGCCTGGCATGCCGTGACCAGCGCCGCGCGTGCAGTGGACCTGGTTTACCTGACGGGCGGCGCGACTTCCCTGTATGCGACCTGTCCGATCGAGCGCGCCTTCCGGGATGTGCACGCCTTTACACAACACTACGCCGTTCATCCAAGCGGCCTGGAGCCGATCGGCCAGGTACTCTACGGCCTGGAGCCGGAGTTCGCACCAGGCAGGACGCGATTCTAGTGCGGCCGCCTGGGGGAGCAGGCCTCTCCAGATTGAGAGATCTCCAGTCGCGCGGCGCACACGATCGGCTCGTTTCGAGCTGTCGCCCCCGTTGACAGTATGTATCGTCGGGTCTAGGATCCCCACGAAGCAGCAATGGAGGACCCTCATGGCGATCATCGATGCAGATGCGCATGTGGTCGAAAGCGAGAAAACCTGGACGTACATGGCCGGCGCCGATGCCAAATTTCGGCCGCAAACGGTCATGATTACCGGCCCGGACGGTGGCGTGCGCGAGCATTGGGCCATTGACGGCCGGCTCATTAGCAAGGGACCGATCTCCGTCGACGAGATGACCCGGGCCGAGCGCGAGATGGACGACTTACCCGGTCGCCTGCGACACATGGACGAGCTCGGCACCGATATCCAGGTGCTCTATCCAACGATTTTCCTGGGGCCGGTGACGCAGAAGCCTGAAGTCGAAGCAGCCCTCTATCGCGGCTACAACCGCTGGCTGGCCGATATCTGGCAACAGACTAACAACCGTATGCGCTGGGCGGTGATGCTACCCTTCATGTCGCTGGACGTCGCGATGGACGAGCTGCGATTCGGGCTCGACAATGGTGCGTGCGGTGTGTTCATCCGCGGAATCGATGCCGAGAGACAACCATCCGATCCGTACTTTTTCCCGATCTACTCAGCCGCACAGGAAGCCAATATTCCGGTCTGCGTGCATGCCGCTACCGGTAGCTTCGCGGTACATGACTTCTTTGGCGAAGACCCTGGCATCTGGCGTTTCAAGGTGCCCGGCATCAACGCGTTCCATTCGCTGCTCATGCAGGAAGTGCCGAGTAAGTTCCCGACGCTTCGCTGGTGTTTCGTGGAGCTGGCCGCACAATGGGTACCCTACGCGGTACATGACATGGTGCGTCGCAAGGAGAAGCGCGGCAAGCCGCTGGACAAGCACACCGTCGTGGCCGACAACCGCTTCTACGTCGCCTGTCAGACCGATGACGATATTCCTTACGTCTGCTCCTACACCGGGTCAAACAACATCATCATGGGCACAGACTACGGCCACTCCGATACATCGAGCGAGCTGGAAGCGCTCATTCGTCTTAAGGAGATGCCCGAAGTCGGCCCGGATCTGGCGGCCAAGATTCTGGACGCCAATGCGAAGGCGGCGTACGGGTTCTAGCGGGTCTAGGGACGAGCGCTCTTGGGGAGCGTGCACGGAACACCGCTTTCTCGAGTGGGACAATCTCCGGTCGTACTCATAACCACCGAAGCCTTGTCATCCTGAGCTACAGCGAAGGATCTTCCCCACCGGAATCCGTCACACCCGCGGGGAAGATCTTCCCTGTGGCTCAGGATGACAATGAGCTCGGGTGTTGGCATCGTCAAACTGTTGTGCGGAGGTCAATAAAGCGGCTCTTGCGCACTCACTCCAAAGCGCTTCGCGCAAGTTGCTCCCGTTACGCCGAACCTGGCGTATCCTCCACACCTAAATCCACGATCTGCCGCCAGATTCGGTCACGCAAGCGGCCGAACGTCTCAGTGGCCATGGCGTCGTAGGTGCGTGGACGCGGCAGATCAACCGCGACGCGGTCGAGCACGGTGGCCGGGCGCGTTCCGAGTACCACGACCTGGTCTGAGAGAAATACGGCCTCGGTGAGGTTGTGAGTCACGAAGATAATCGTCTTGTGGGTCGCTTCCCAGATGCGCAGCACCTCGGCGCCCATGCGCATGCGCGTCTGTTCATCCAACGCGGCAAACGGCTCATCCATGAGAAGCACACGCGGATCCTGAATGAGCCCGCGGGCGATGGCCACGCGCTGCTTCATTCCACCGGACAGCTCGCTGGGATAGGCCTGCCTAAAGTCGGACAAGCGCACGAGGTCCAAGAACGCCGCGGCTCGATCGTAGCGCTCCTTTTTGGAAACCCCGCGCAGCTCCAATGGAAATGCCACGTTGTCCATCACCGAGCGCCAGGGCAGCAGGTTTGCTTCTTGAAAGATGACGCCTAACTGCTCCGGAGCGGGACCCGTGATGGGCTGACCATCCACGCGCACCTCGCCAGCGGTTGGCTCGAGAAGCCCGGCAAGACACAGCAGCAACGTTGTCTTACCGCAGCCGCTGGGCCCGACGACCGCGACGAACGATCCCGGCGCTACGTCCAGTGATAGTCGATCAAAGACCGACAAAGGTCCATTGCGCGTCTGGTAAATCTTGCTGAGGTCGACAATCTGAACGCCAGCAGCGCCTGAACGGCCAGCATGCACAGGCGCTGACACCTCAGCCGTCACGTCGCCCCCGCTCCACGCCAGCGCCCCACCCGGCCTTCGCAGAAGCGCAGTGCGCTATTCACCGCGATAGCACCCACGGCGGCCAGCATCGCTCCGGCCAGCATCTTGGGCAGATCGTAGCTGGCTCCCCAGATGTTGATCATGCGCCCGAGGCCTCCGCGCGCCGCGTACATCTCGGCGAACAGAATGCCCCCGGCAGCGTAGATCACGCCGACGCGGACGCCCTGCAGAATCACGGGCAGCATGTATGGCAGATAGATCTTGAGGTACATCTGACCGCGGCTGGCGCGTAGCGCTTTGCCTACCAGGGTAAGCCCCGAAGGAACGCCCTGCACCGCGACCAGCGTGGACACCGCCACGACGAAGAACGCCTGGACCACGCCAAACACCACCTTTTGATTCATCCCAATGCCCAGTACGAGGATGAATAGCGGCAGGAACAGCGATTTCGGAACGGCCGTCCCCACGTACAACAGAGGCGCAAGCACTCGCCGCGCGGCGGGACTCTCGCCCACCAGAAATCCCAGGAGCACGCCAGTGGGCACGGCAAACAGCGTGGCCAGTACCAGCTCCTGCGTAGTGATCCAGATGCCATCCTGGACCCGCGGATCAGCCAGCACCACGGCCATCGCGGCAAACGCCTCGCTTGGCGCCGCCAGGACCCGATTAGAGACGAGACCTGTGCGTACGACAAGCTCCCACAGACCGATGGCGAGCAGGATCGAGCCGAGCTGGGCGAGGCGAATCATCGGGCTTCGCCGATGACGGACGACAGACGAGGGACGATCCCAACCACCAGGGGACCCAGTCCTCCGTCGTCCGTAATCCGTCGTTCAAACGGCATCAGTCCAGCTTCACAGGCGTGAACTTGTCGGTAAAGAACTCAGCGGTTGGAGGTATATCGGAAAGCCCGCCCAGCTTTGCCAGGCTCAGCGAGTTCTCCAGCCACTCAGGCTGAATCTTGCCGTCGTCCGTGAACCCGGGGAAGCACAGAAGTGCAGACCTTCGTCGCGATTCCGGCGTCCTGATTCGTGTGCTTGGCCACGAATGAGGTGCAATAGTCGGCGTTCTGCTTCATGTAGCGCAGTGACTCGAACACCGATTTCAGATACCGATTCACTGCCTCGGGGTTGTCATTGATGATCTTGTCCGAGGCAGCAATGATGCTGGGCAGGTTCGGCGGCATGTCAGCCCCAAAGTGGAACACGGAGCGCACCTCGCCCTTTTCCAGGCCAGTAAATACCAGCGGAGGAGTCACGACCCCGGAGTCGATCTGTCCGGCGATCACCGAGGGGTACAGAGCCGCGCTCCCGATGGGCACGATCTCCAGTTTGATGTCCTTGGTCTGTGCCAGCCACAACGCGAAGAAGTCGGTGGTGCTGCCTTTGGCGGTCACGCCGACCTTCTTGCCGTTCAAGTCCTCGACCTTCTGAACGGGCGAGTTGGCCGCAACACCGATATGCCATTCACTGGGACGGAATTGGTCAGTAGCGATGATCTTCTGCTTCACTCCCTTGCTCACGGCCGTGGCAATGCCGGGCGGGAAGTAATGAATGATGTCCGCCTCGCCAGCAGCCAGCGCCTCCTGGGCTGCTGAACCGCTGTTGTGGTCCGTGATGTCAGGCTTCAGACCGTTCTTGGCAAAGAAGCCGCGGTCCACGGCGCCGTACACGTACGAGTAGTTCGCGCTACCGACGCCGATGAGTCCGACCTTGATCGGAATCTCAGTGGCCGGCTTGATCTCGGTCTTGGCCGCCTCCACGGGCTTGGCCGCTTCCGCTGGCTTCGCCACTTCGGCTGGTTTGGCTGGCTCGCTCGGCTTGGCAGTGCTCGCTGGTCCGCTGGACGGCGCGCACGCCGTAAGAAAGCTCAATCCCGCGGCCAGCACGACCGCTCCGACGGAGTTGCGTGAACGAGACTGACGCTGCATGATCCCCCCTTTGTTCGACGACCGATTACGCCTGCCAGCCGGAAACGCGCCGCTCGAGCCAGCTCATACCTGCGTTTGTACCGATGGCGAGGCCGAGCCCCAAGAGGATGCCGAAGTACACCCGCGGGGCATCGAGCGTCTCACGTGCGTGGCTAATGAGATAGCCGATCCCGCCAAACGAGCTGAGCATCTCGCCGATGATGATGCCGATGACGACCAGACCGAGTCCCACACGCAATCCGGCGATGATCTGCGGCAACGCAAACGGGAAGAGCACCTTGAAATACATCTGTCGCCGCGATGCGCCCAAAGCGCGAGCCAGGAGGACGTAGCGTTGATCGACGATCGAGACGGCCGCCGCGGTGGCCAGCAGGATCGGAAAGATCGCGTGCACGCCGGCAAACAAGATCTTGGATGGCGACCCGATGCCGAACCACACCACGGAGAGTGGGTAGAAGACTACCCAGGGAAGCGCAAAGGTCGAGTCCAGCAGTGGCGTCAATACACGCATCGTCGTCTTCGAGCTGCCAACGAGCACGCCGAATCCAACCCCGAAGACAACGGCAATGGCAGATCCCGCCAGAATCTCAACTGCGGTAACCTGAAGCCCGTTGGCAAATGAGCCGAAGTCCGTGATACCAGCGACCAGGACCGCCGACGGCGCCGGCAGGATGATGCTGTGCACCAGGTCGAGCGCCGCGATCAGTTCCCAGATGCCGACAAATGCGACGATCGCCAAGACTCGGCCACTGAGTCCCAAACGCGTGAGACGCCCAAGGCCGGACGGTAAGCCAGCCTCAATCCAGGGTGTCGCCCGAGATGCCATGACCACGCTCCATTGCGCCTCTGCCCGTACTCGCCGGGCAACCGCGGCACAGTGAATTAGCCTAGCACCTAGCAGTGCGAGTGTCTACGAATTCGCAATAGCGCCGGTGTGGGACCAAAGGGACGTCAGGGATACAAAGCACATTGAGCCGAACAGATCTTCAAGAATCCGGCTCGCTCCCTGCCGCAGCGAGAATGCCGGGTTACCCAATCAGGGATCGGTCTCCTTGCCGAATCGTTCCAGGAGAGGAGGGCCGTGACGCAACATGCTTCATTGACCTTTGTGTCCCTTTGGTCTCACACCACGTGACTTCGTTGACTTGGCCACCGCGTCAACCTATGATCCAGACACTTGAAGGCATGCGCCGGAGGTTTCTTGGATGCTGACTAAAGAGGCGAATGAACGTTTGACGCGAGTTGGGCCGGGAACGCCCATGGGCAACCTTCTGCGCCGCTACTGGCACCCCATCACCACAGTGATCGAGCTCGAGAAGGAGCCAGTGCTGGCGGTCAAGCTACTGGGGGAGAACCTGGCGCTGTACCGATCGCCCGATGGCGCGCTGGGACTCGTGGCCGAACGCTGCCCGCACCGCGGCGCCAGCATGGTCTACGGCATTCCCGAGGACGGCGGCTTGCGTTGTCCGTACCACGGTTGGAAATTCAGCGATGAGGGCGTTTGCCTGGAGCAGCCCGCCGAGCCGGCCGAGAGCACCTTCAGGCATCGCGTACGCATCCCCGCGTATCCCGTCCAGGAGCTGGGTGGACTGATCTGGGCATACCTCGGGCCAGCCCCCGCCCCGCTGCTCCCACGCTGGGACATCCTTGTGCGCGACGATCTGAACCGCCGCGTCGGCATCAGTCACGTTCCGTGCAATTGGCTGCAGTGCATGGAGAACTCGATGGACCCGATCCACTTCGAGTGGCTCCATGCTTACTATGGGAACTACGTCCAGCGGAAGCAGGGCAAGCCGGAGGCTATGACCGTGCGCCGGCATCTCCGCATCGCGTTCGACGTCTACAAATATGGGATCTCCAAGCGGCGACTGCTCGAGGGCGACACGGAGGAGTCGGATGATTGGACGGTCGGCCACCCGATTCTGATTCCGAACATCCTGGCGGTCGGCGATAGCCATGGGCCGGGATTCCAGATTCGCGTGCCGGTGGACGACACGCACACGCTGCACTACTGGTACCAGACTCGTCCGCACGGTCCAGAGAATGAGCCGCGGGCCAACATGATTTACGACTATCCCTGCATCCACCCGGACGGAAAGATCGTCGTCGAGAGCGTGGGCGCCCAGGACATGATGGCATGGATTACCCAGGGCCCCATCTCACTACGCGAGGCCGAACGGTTGGGCACGTCCGATAAGGGCGTCATCCTTTATCGCAGCGTGCTGATGGAGCAGATGGAGAAGGTGGCCCGAGGCGAAGATCCGATGGGCGTCATCCGCGATCCCGCCGAGAACGATCCCATGATCGTGATTCCGCGCGAGGGACAGACGCTACGTGCCTTCGAGATACGTCGCGACCTGACCGAACAGAACATGAAGCACATGATCGATCAAGGGGTCACCGCTACGGAGAGTTAAGTTAGTTCAACCGTACTGACATAAGGCCGCGAGCACCGCCTTGCGGCCTTTGTTGTTGCGCCCTTAGGGCGCAAGTGTGGCTTGGTTTCTCAACGCCCGTAGCAGTCGGCACACCGCGCAATTCAATGGCGTGGGTCAGGACCTACTGAGCGCCATCGCCGTGCAGGAGGCTCACAACCGTGTGTTGACACATCATGAGGCTCGTAGTGAGCGCTTCATAGGACTCCGTTAAGTCGTAATTTCCGAGTCATGGTGCCCGGAAAGTGTCCACATTCATGCTGATTTGGCGTCACCGGTCCAACGTTTTCAGCGAATCTGCCGGCCTTGTTGGGCGGAATGACCCATTGGGGTCGCAGCATCCTTACGGTTAACGGAGTCCTATTCAGCGCCTTTTCGTCGATAGGTACAAGCAAGCGCAGCAATGCGACGAGCGACATCGGAGGCCAACCGTCCGTACCAGCTATCGGCAGCCGCATCGCTGCACTTGCTTTCGACATCACGAAAAAGCGCTGAAGCGACCACTACAAGCCTGGGTGTGAGCCATGCGTTAACCGGATTGGATTGCTTCTATGCCGCGCCGCTCGAGAGCTCGGTGCGCGTTAGCTTTCGGGTGAGCAAGACGCAGCCCATGATGATCGCCGTCATGATGATGGCTACCACGCTCGCCCGCTCAACCGCTCCGTTCTGCCAGAGGCTGAAAAGCAGAGTCGAGTACACGACCGACTTCGGACCGGTCAGGAACGCAACGAGGGCAAGCTCGCCGAACGAATACACGAACCCAATGATCCAGCCCGCCACGAAGCCGTTCTTGACCAGAGGCAAAATGATCTGTCGGAACGCCTGCGACCAGGAGGCACCGAGAACTCTGGCCGACTCTTCCAGCTCCTTATCGAGCTGAATGATGGTCGAGCTCATGATCCGCGTCTTGACCGGCATACTTCGGATTACGTGCGCGATGACCAGGATCGCCAGCGATCCGTAGAGGATTGACATGGGCGAGAAGAGCACTGCCCACAGCATGCCCAGGCCCAGAATCAGTGATGGCATGCCCCAGGGAATCCAGGCCGCGATCTCGAGTGCCTTACGTCCTCGAAACCGCGTGCGCGTGACGACGTAGCCAACCAATGAAGCCACAGTCATGCCGATCGTGGATGATGCCACGCACAATATGAGGGTGTTCATCAACGCGGTCTGCGGCAATTTGAGGTTGAGAATCGCATTCCAGTTATCCATCGTGTAGCCAATACTGGAGAAGAGGTTGACGCCAGCGGTGCGCATGAAGCTGCTCTGAACGAGCACAATGGCTGGCAGAACAAGGCCAACGAAGAGAAAGGTTGCCACAAGCGCAAATGCTGGCCAGCGCAGTATGCCAAGCTGGATGGTGCGTGCCGAATAGCTACGCCCACCCACGGTTGCGTAGCTGCGATTTCCAACCACTCGCCAGTTCATGACCACCAGCAGTAGGGCCATCACCAGCATCAGAAATGCTAGTGTGAACGCGGAAGGGTAGTCGGCCGGCACCGTCTCATTCAGCAGCTGGTAGATCCGATTCGTGAATACGAAGATGCCGGCTTGCGTACCCAGAAATACCTCAGTCTCAAACGACGACAGCATGAGCAGGAGCGCCAGGACAAAAGCGCTCATGATGGCCGGGCGCATCAACGGAAACGTAATTGATCCCAGAACCTTGCGCGGCGCAGCGCCGCAGACCTGCGCGGATTCTTCGAGCGAGGCGTCCATCGCGCGGAATGCGGGTAGCATGAACACGGTCAGGAAGGGAGCGATTCCAATGACCGAGGCGAATATGACTCCTGCGTAGGAATAGATATCGAGCGGCCCCCGGTCCACGTTTATGAACGGAAGCAGTCTCAGGAGCTGATTGAGGTATCCCGTCTGCGGACTGGCGAGAATTGTCCAGGTGAGAAGCTTTCCGAGTCCCGGGAAGAAGAAGCTGAGGACAACCAGGAACTCGAGCTGGCGCCGGAAGGGGCAATTCGTGCGGGCAAGGATCCACGATAGTGTGACGGCTGTGCCCAGAGCGAACACAACTCGTACAATCGCAAGCCATAGCGTGGTCCAGGCGATGTTCCAGGTGGACGGATCATTCACCGCCGTGGCCAGCCCCTGAAGGGTCCAGGTCCCTTCACGACCGGGCGAATTGTCCCGCACGGCCGAGATGACGATGACCGCCGCCGGCGTGATGGTCAGCACGGCAATGATCACGAGGAGCAGCCACATCAGGGCTGTCCCCATGTCAAATTGCCGTACGGGCTTTAAGGCGACCGGCCTCTCGGCCGGTGAAGCACTAACCGCTGAGCTCACGGGCGGAGACGCCGGTATATTGTCAAACGCTCAACGGAGCGCATTCTAATAATCGAAGAGCTTGCCATCCGTGATCCATTTGATGTTTTCACGGGTGGGCAGCTCGTGCTGGTCGTCATACCAGAACATCTGCGGGTGCGTTTCGGGCGCAACGCTCGGGTGGATCGGCACGTCCTTGCGCGCGACCGCTTCGCCATTCTGAGCGAGAAACTCCTGGGCGGGCTTGGTCAACCAGAACTCAGCCCACACCTTTGCCGCGTTGGTATTCGGTCCGCCCTTCACCGTGACCGGAATGGTCTGCGTGATGGTGCATCCCGGCAGCGGGCAATGCGTGATGACCGGGTCCTTGTTCTCCGTGTTCTTGAACGTCGGACCCACACCGATGACCGCGTGAAATTCGCCGCGGAGCACCGGGTCCATCGTGGCCACATTGACGATTCTTGGCTTGTACGAGGCCAGCGTACGCACCCACTCATCACCATATTCAGCCTGGTTCAAGATCCGCAAGCCGTAGGAGAGGATGTGTCCGTGTCCGCCACTCAGTCGCGGATCATAGAGCGCCACGAGGTTGCGCTTGAACAGGTCGACCCAGAACGGGTCCCTCAAGACATCCCACCACGTTTTGGGCAGCTTGTCCTCAGGCACGAGGCTCGTGTTCACACCAAGCCCGGTAGGGCTAGCCTGCCAGACAGTCAGCTTGGTTTGACTGAGAACGATCGGGAAGTGATATTCCACCGACGGGTCCAGCGCTGACGGCGGGACAAACGACTCCGAGACGCCACGTCCGGCGAGGTTGCGCGCAGAAGTGCCGCCGCAGAGGAAGCTGTCAGCCTGAATTTTACCGGCGGCGGCTTCCGCGGCGATCTTCTCCACCTGGGCGTTGCCGGGTCCGTAAATATAGTTGACGGTGATGTCTGGGTACGTCTTCTGGAAGAAGTTCACCATAGGCTCGCCCTCATCCGCCTGGCGACAGGTGTACCAATTCATCTCCCCTTCCTTTTTCGCGGCGGGGACGATGACGGTGTCGAACTCGGCGCGGGCCTGCTGGTAGGCTGCCTGAGCCGGAGTGAGGTTGGCCACCTGCTGCGGTGAGAGCGTGGGCGCAGCGGTGGGAGCCGCGGCCGTTTGACTCTGGCACGCCGAGAGCACCAATGATCCAACGACGGCCAGCGCTCCAAGCGCTTGACCTAATTGCAATCTCTTCACAGACGTTCTCCTTGCATCATTGCGTGAGGGCCGAGGCAGGCTTCGATTCTATGCCCGGGCCGACAAGCGCACAAGGATTTGAAGGTGCAGCAGGCCAGACCGTTCGGACCGCGGCGGTCTTCGCTGCTTTCCCGCCGGCTGGAAGCCGATGGCGGACGCGCTCCGCGCTCGTAGAAAGCGGCGAAGACGGCCGCAGTCAAAAGCCGTTCATCAAGAAGAGCGGGACTGATCGAAATCAGTCCCGCTCTTCAGTTCTGGCTATCTTCGTAGATCTAGCGGAAGAACGCCTTGTCGAAGATGTCGATGAACTCGTTGTTGCGGGAAACCTGGTCGTCCGTCCGCTTGGAAGGGTTCACCTCCTCGAGCGGCGGCTGTCCGGCCGGTGGCGGGTAGCCCGGCAGGACGGAGTAAACATTGCGCTTGTCCACGACGACCTTCTGCCCTCGGGAGAAAGGATCCAGGAATGAACATCTTCGCAGCGTCCTGACCGGGCGCACCCTTGACGACGCCGATGGTGCTCTCCTGGATCGTCGTTCCGCCATCCTTCATGTAGAACACCTTGACCGGGGCCGCCTGCTGGAGATCCAACAGCTCCGAGGTGACCGACGCTGGATAGAACAGCGAGTATTCACCCCGCGCGACCTGGCTTGGCGCATTGTCGCGGTCACGTGTAAAGGTCGGCTCCTGGGCCTTGAGGTCTGCCAGCCACTGGTCGCCGAGCTGGACGTAGTTCACCGTGCCAACGTCCAGGCCGGGGCCATTGCCTCGAGGATCCTCGAGGAGCAGCTTGCCCTTGCCCTTGAAGAAGGGAGTCAGGAGGTCCGTGCGCTTTGTCGGGATCCTATCCGCGGGAACGAGCTCGGTGTTGACGATTCCGGAAAAGAGGCTGAAGCTGTGCGACCAGCGCGTCTTTCCCTCGGTCAAGCCGGCCGGCGGAATGTACGGCGCGGTGGGCGGCCCTTCCCACTCCGTCAGGTCACCCTGCTTGTCAAAGGTTGACATGGTCGTCTGCCCATGCGTCACCAGGTTAGCGATCAGCTTACCGCTGGCCTTCTCGGCCGCGAGGCGCTGGAGCATCCCGGGCCCAAGAAGGTTGACCTTCTCCATGGAGATATCAGGGTACTTCTTGCGGAACTCGGAGATGACATCGTTCCAATCCTCAGCGAGTCCACCATAGATGACCAGGTTGGTCTCACCCGAGGCCTTGGCCTTCTGGTAATAGCCATTGATAACGGCGTCATTGTCGGCCTGCGAAGGGAGCGGACCGCCCCTCGCCGGCGGAGGAATGTTCGGCAGAGCCCCGCCAGAGGTCCCTGCTGCCGCTGCCGGCGAAGCCGCGGCGCCTGGTGAAGCCGCCGCGGCTGGCGATGCAGCGGCCGCGGGGGCAGACGTCGGCTTGGCCGGCGCGGCGGTTGGACTCGCGGGCGCCGGCGAGCTGCAGGCTACGGCAAGCAGCGACGCGAGCAAAAGGACAATTGCGCGCATTCCTGAGATACCCTCCATCGGGGTCCGGGTCAAATTGCTTTTGCAATCAGCCAGTGGACTTTTGAACCTCTTATAGTAGCGTGAGCGAGGAGAAAAGACGCAATAAATTCCGATCGCTTGCCAAAGCGCTGGGCGAGTTCCGAGGTGCTCCGCGCCTGAGCTACACTCATTTCCGCCTGAAACCATCAGAAAGACGGAGAAATCTATGACCACATCGCAGACGCCCGCGTGGCATCGCGTAGACCAGATCGGCAGCTTGATTCAGACCCGCCGGGCTGGTAGAAGCCTTTAAGAAGTTTGATCTGGGTGAGCTGGACGAGGCTTCCCTGCGGGCACAGCAGGATCAGGCCATCCGCGATATCCTCGCGCGACAGGAGGCTATGAAGTTCCCCGTCGCCGTCGATGGCGAGTTTCGGCGAGAGGGATTTCAGGACAGCTTTGGCCAGGCGGTCAGCGGCTTTGTGGGCGGCGATGAGAACCCCAGTCAAGAAGGGGCAGCTCGCCCCGGCCGAGTTGAATCCGGCCTGGAAGCTCTGGGACGCCCTGTCAGCACTCGGCAGCCGGCGGTTGCCCGATTGAAGCTAACGAACAATGTGCCCCTGGATGAATACCTATGGGCCAGCGCCGCGACCTCACTGCCTGTCAAGGTAGCCATCATTGGACCCGACCGTGTGGCGCAACGCTTTCGATGGGAAGAATCGCTTTCTGTCTATGACGGTCTCGACGATTTCGTGAACGACGTCGTGTCGATCGAACGGGAGATGATCTCAGGCCTGGCCGAGGCGGGCTGCCCATACGTTCAGATTGACGCCCCTGGATACACCGCCTACGTGGATGCGCCGTCTATGGAGCGCATGCGGAAGCGCGGGGAGGACCCGCAAAGAAACCTGGCACGATCTATTGCAGCGGACAACGCGCTCATCGATGCCTTTCCGAATGTCGAGTTCGGCATCCACATCTGCAAGGGCAACTCGCGGATGATCGATCCGACCTCCGGAAAGGTCGTTGCACGATGGCATCGCGAAGGGTTTTACGATGCCATCGCGGAGCAGCTCTTCAGCGAGCTGAATCACAAGCGCTTCCTGCTCGAGTACGACGATGAGCGATCGGGCTCATTTGAGCCCTTGCGGTTCGTTCCTAAAGACCGCATTGCGGTAGCTGGGCCTGGTGTCCACCAAGCGATCGGACGTGGAGACAGTGGACGAGCTCAAGCGGCGAATCGAGGATGCATCGAAGTATCTTCCCGTCGAGCAGCTTTCCATCAGCCCACAGTGCGGCTTTGCATCAGGAATCGGCGGCATCACCGTGGGCGAGGACGCGCAGTGGCGCAAGCTGGAGAACCTCCTGGAGACGGCTCGGCAGGTCTGGGGCTAAGCAGGCCATGGTCTGACACGCGGGATACGTATCCCGCGTGTCAGAGTGGGAAGCCATGCAACGCGTCTGTGTTATCGGCGTCACGGGATCAGGCAAAACCACGCTGGCCAAGCGTCTCGCTGGCCAGCTCCGTTTGGATTACGTCGAGATGGACTCGCTGTACTGGAATCCGCACTGGACTCCTATAGATCCTGAGATTTTCCGCTCACGCATCGCGGGCGTGGCGGAGGGCGATGCCTGGGTCACCGATGGAAACTACTCGCGAGCGCGCGACATCCTCTGGCCGAGAGCCGACACGTTTGTGTGGCTGGACTTGCCTTTCCACGTGACGTTTATGCGTCTGGTGCATCGGACGTTCAGGCGATGGCTCCAAAAAGCCGAGCTCTGGAACGGCAATCGAGAGAGTCTTCGAGAGCATTTCTTCTCGAGAGACTCGATTTTTCTGTGGGCCATCAACACTCACCCGCGTTACCGTCGGGAGTTTCCGCCGCTGCTCGCGGAACAGCGGGCGCTTGGAAAGGCGGTCTACCGGCTGCGGTCCGTACAGGCTGTTGAGCGCTGGACCCACACTGCCTGCCGACAAAGCGGACCGCGGCGCGCAGAGTCGGCTCGTTAATGCAGGCGTCATTAGCGCATTGCGACACGTCTTAATGTAAGTATATGCTTACGCAATCCCGTGACGTAGCGACTCAGCGGGTGGAGGTCTATCT
The DNA here is from genome assembly GCA_963765765.1 of uncultured Chloroflexia bacterium. Classification (GTDB taxonomy): domain Bacteria; phylum Chloroflexota; class UBA6077; order UBA6077; family JACCZL01; genus CAVXYC01. The sequence continues at coordinate 144,234 of CAVXYC010000018.1, forward strand.
GTGAGCTCGATTGACGATCTAGAGCGAGTGCTCGACATGGCGGAAGCGGTGATGCTCAAAGTCACTTCAGACGATCTGGCAAAGCCAACGCCGTGTAGCGAATGGGATGTGCGCGCGTTGGCGAATCACATGACTGGCGTCTGCCTTATGTTCGGCCGCGCGGCGCAGGGAGAAGCCATCGAAGGTCGGCCGACTTTCACTGACTTGATCGGGGATGACCCCGGAGCAGCCTACATCCGAGCCGCGGAGGCGAACAGGGAAGGCTGGAACTCGCCCGGCGCCCTGGAGAGGACGCTCACCGTCCCCGCCGGCCAGCTCCCCGGCAATGTCGCCATAGCGATCAATACGGCAGACCAGCTTCTTCACACCTGCGATCTAGCACGCGCCCTCGGCCACGACGTCGCCTTGCCCGAAGATCTGGCCGAAACCGGTCTGAAGTACCTGCAAATGCTCATGAGTCCCGAGCGCCGAGGCCCAGGCAAGCCCTTTGGCGAAGAAGTCCCCGTGCCCGACGACACCCCGATCCAGCAACGATTACTCGCGTTCTCGGGGCGACAGCCTTAGTCCGGCGCCGAGCGCTTTGAATACGGCGAGATCGTCGCTTTCTGGCGTGGCTAGCCGCTGGACACCACTCACAACCGCGGCGGCCTTGTCATCCTGAGCATTTAGCGAAGGATCTATCCCAACTGCCTCAAGGAATCCAGCCGGGAAGATCCTTCGCTAGTCGCTCAGGATGACAGGGCCATGAATCAAGCGTTGCGCCAATTCCGAACCAGGAGTCTTACAAAGTCCATCCTCTGTGATACTCCAAGACGCACCTGCCCGGACTCTCCGGGCCGGCCCGTCAGGTACACTTGCCTCCTGCATTCCACGCACGAGGCTCCCAGACGCTCTCCGACCAAACCTCCGCTCCTACTTCCCAGGCTCGACCGGGCTTCTTTTACGGCTGGGTCATAGTTGCCGTCGCTTTTCTTTGTGAGCTCGTAGCATTCGGCACTGGCAATGCAGCCTTCTCTGTCTTCCTCAAACCCATGAGCGATGACCTGGGCTGGAATCGCATGGTGCTTAGTGGCGCTGTCACGCTTCAGGCTGTGGGCAATATCGCGGTCTCGCCCGTGGCCGGATGGGTGCTGGATCGACACGGCCCGAAGATGATCATGGTCTTTGGCGCCACCGTCGCCACAATCTGCTTTCTTTTAATGGGCTCGGTGACGGAACCCTGGCAGTTTTATTTGCTCTATACCGCCGCGACGGTGCTGGGCCTCAATGAAATGGGCAGCCTTGTCACCTCTACCACGGTGGCGAAGTGGTTTGTGCGCAGGCGGGGCCGAGCTATGTCTCTGGCTAGCATCGGACTCAACGTCGGCGGCGCCGTGCTGGCCCCACTCATCGCGCTCATCATCACAGTCGTCGGCTGGCGACAGACCTGGAGTGTGCTCGGCATCATCGTGGCGTGCACCGTCCTGCCCGCGGCGATTCTCTTCTTCAAACGGTCTCCCGAAGACATGGGACTGTTACCTGATGGGGACGCTGCTGGAAGCACTCCCACGCGTCCCGGCGAGCGAACCGCGTCATCAGAGCAACAATGGAAGCTGGGTGACGCGCTGCGCAATCCAACCACCTGGGTCATCGTGGCTGCGTTCAATCTCATTCTCGTAGCCGCGTCAGCCATGTCGCAGCATTCCGTTGCCTATCTCGAGGACACTGGAATGTCTCTGGTAGAAGCGAGCGCCATGTTCGGCGCTTCGCACCTAGTCACTATCGGCGCCAAGCTGACCTGGGGCGCCATATCTGACCGGTTTCCGGTGCGCTACTGCTTGATCATCAGCAGCTTCGCGCGCATCGTCGGCCTGCTGAGTCTCATGTTCGCTACTGGCCCATCCAGAATGGCAGGATTCGTGATCGGTCAGGGCATCGGGCAGGGGATGGGCCTGCTGGGCCCCAAGCTCTGGGCCGACTACTACGGCCGTACCTTCCTGGGCACCATTCGCGGAGTGCTGCAGCCCTTCAGCGTCGTCGCCAGTCTCGTTGGACCTCTCTTCGCGGCGTACGTTTACGATACCTCCGGCAGTTACAACATGGCCTTCTGGGTCATCATCGTGTGCCTACTGCTGTCGGTGGTACTTCTCTGGCTAGCACGGCCGCCGAGGAAGCGTCAGCGCTCGTTGCGGACTAGAGCGGTACCGCGGCATCACAGGCTCGGAAGTCAGGCGGCCACCGCAAATGAGCGAATGACTCAACCCCATACCACTCATCACTCCACCACCCGATCCGAGCCCTCGACAAACCCCGGCCCATTCATCACGACGTACGTCATGTGCCCCTCGAACACGTACGGGACGCCCATCGGAATGAAGACGACGTCACCGGCGCCAACGCGGTCAGGCGAATCGTCGCCGACTTGAAACTCGGCCGAGCCGTTGATGATGTAGTAGACGCGGTCGCTTCGGTCGCAGACGACTTTCTCATGCCGACCCCAGATGTTCACCCAGGTCAGGCTGATGTGCTCGCTCAGTGATTGATTGATGACCTTCTTCATTCGCAGCGGCCGGGGCGGCTGAAGAAGATCGGGAACGTCGTTCAGGTGGATGATCATGATGTCTTCGCGCCGCTCAATTTGCCCGACGCTCCCGTGGCAGCCAGTCAAGCCCTTCAAGCGTGCCGTTGGCGGGGCGATACTCGAGCGAGACGTAGCCTGAGTAACCAGCAGCGTCGATGGCCGACAGCAGATTGGGATAGTTGATCTCGCCGGTGCCGGGCTCGTGTCGGCCGGGCACGTCGGAGATCTGGATGTGACCAATCTTGTCCAGGTTGCCCGTCACGGTGGCGGTCAAATTCCCCTCCATGATCTGCATGTGATAGGCGTCGTAGAGGAACTTGACCGACGGGCTCGCCACGGTATCCACGATCTCGAAACCGACGCTGGACCTATCGATCAGATAGGTGGGGTTATCGATGGTATTCAAGCCTTCGATGCACAGCGTAACGCCGGCGGATTCGGCCTGTGGGGCGATGCGTCGCAAGTTCTCGATGGCGACAGACTTCGCCGTATCAACCGCTACGCCATCTGGGACGAGCCCTGCCAGCGGATTGATCAAGTGCGCACCGAGCCGCTCGGCCACTCGTAGCGCGTCCTCCATCCCAGCCTTGAAACGAGCCTCCTGACCGGGGTGACACATGTAGCCGCGCTCGCCTCGAGCAAAGTCTCCACGGTCTGAATCGAATAGGATCATCTCGACGCCGCTGTCCTTGACCGTCCGCTCCAGCTCATCGAGATCGTGCTCCTCGGGGAAGAGGAACTCCACGTGGGTGAATCCCGCATCGGCCGCGCGTTTGAATCGCTCGAGCGCTGGCCACTCACTGAACATGAATGAGATATTCGCGGCGAACTTCATGGCCTACGCTCCCGGACTTGTGGATAGCGAGCTCCGAAGTACATATCGGAGGTGTTAGATCGGCTGAAGACTACCACGATTCCGGACGCTATTCTCTTCACCGCTGGTACCATTGACAGCGGATGCCGCCCTTACCGCCGCTCGAGTGATATCGGCGTCTGGCTCGCACGACCACGAGAGGAGCAGCCTATGGCAGTGCACAGCGCGACCAGCCCCCTGACCCAGCGAGAGCTCATCGAACAGCACTTCGTGGAGCATCGAACGATGGTGCTTGACATCGCGGCCTTCCTCGATCGTCTGGATCGCGCCCGTGAGATCGACGCTTCGGACGACTTCCGGCTCATCGCCTTCCGCAAGGCGCTCGAGGTGCTCTGCTCGGATGATCCTTCTCGGATTCACACAATCCAGATGGTCCTGAGCGATCCGCGCTCCGAGCTCCTACCCGAGCTGGACCGCAAGAGCGCCTTCGGTGCCTACCCAACGCAGGAAACGGAGACCCGCTGATGGAATATATCGACATCCATTCACACATGGGCTCCCGCACCACCGACGATTACGAGCAGATGGCGCTCACCGGCTGCGTGGCATTGACGGAGCCTGCCTTCTGGGCAGGCTATGACCGAGGCTCCTCCCAGGCATTTCGCGCCTACTTCGAGCAGCTCACCGATTTCGAGCCGAAGCGCGCCGCGAAATACGGCATCAAGCACTTCACCTGGCTGTGCTTCAATCCGAAAGAGGCGGACGATCGCGCGCTTGCCGCGGACGTGCTACCGCTCATCCCGGAGTACCTGGACCGGCCGAACGTCATAGGCATCGGTGAAATCGGGCTCAATCGCGTGACGCGCAATGAGCTGGCGACCATGGTGGATCACATCGACCTGGCCATGCAGTACGACCAGATCATCCTGGTGCACACACCACACCTCGAAGACAAGTACAAGGGTACGAAGGTGATCGTCGACACCATGGCCGCGGACCGGAGGATCAGTCCGACCCGCGTGTTGATCGATCACGCAGAAGAGCACACCATGCCGATGATCCAGGAAGCCGGCTTCTGGGCGGGCATCACGCTCTACCCACAAACCAAAGTCTCGCCCGGGCGCGCGGTCGACATGATCGAGATGTTCGGGAGCGACAAGATTTGCGTTGCTTCTGCCTGTGATTGGGGGCCGTCCGTTCCCACCGCCATGGCTCACTTCGTCCTGGAAATGCGCCGACGGGGCCATCCCGATCGGCTGATTCGGAAGATCGTCTACGAGAACCCGATCGAGTTCCTGAGTCAATCACCCAAGTTCGAGCTTCCGCGCCTGGAAGCAGCGGCAATTGCGCGTTGATGAATGACAGAGTCGCATCCCGTGAAGGTGCGGCTCCTCTCGTGATGTTCGCTGAATCGGTCAGAGCCGCGACCGTGAGGAAGCGGTTCCTTCACGACCGGTCGGACGGCGATCTCGCGAGGAACCGCTTACTTACGTGCGCGGCTCGAAGGCTGGCTAGGGAGTGTCATCCGGGACGGAAGTGTTCGTGAGAGGGTCCGCACCCTTACGGGATGCGGCTCTGTTGGTGAGAGTGACCATGTCTCCTGAAGCCCTTCCTTCCAGGGTGACTCACCGGAAGCGAATCCTTGGCTGGCTCACGTCAATGCGCCTGTCCAATAGCCCCACGGTCGTAAGTAACGTGTTAGTGGGGGCGGCGCTGGCTGGCATTCTCCAGCCAGATCATCCGTCTGTGGTGATGCTGGCCGTAGCAATGGTGCTCTATTACACAGCCGGCATGATTCTGAATGACGTGTGTGACTTCGCCTGGGACACGGTGCACCGCCCCAGCCGTCCCATGCCCGCCGGAGTCGTCTCGCGTGGGGCCGGCGCGGTGGCTGTCGTCGTGCTTTTCGCCGTCGGTACAGTGCTGCTCTGGTACGCCGGCGGCATCAACAGCGTCATCAGCGGCGTCATCCTCATCGGAGTCATCGCCCTGTACGACTTCTGGCACAAATCCAACCCAGCAAGCCCCCTGGTGATGGCATTGTGCCGTGTGCTGGTATACGTCACCGCGTTTGTTGCATTCGCATGGCCACTCACGGCATCACTCGGGATCGCGTCGCTCTTGCTTGTGCTTTACATGACGGGACTCACGGCGATCGCAAAGAGCGAAGTGCGCCCAAGCATGGTGGGTTATTGGCCCGCGGCGATTCTGTTCATGGGGCCATTCTTTTATGGAGTTCGCGGTGGATCGTTCCAGGCGGCCATCCTGGCAACCATGCTGGCAGGATGGATTCTGTACAGTCTTCACACGGTGTATCGAGAGGAAAGCAGAAACGTCGGTCTAGCCATTGGTCGCCTCATCGCCGGAATCTCGATGTTCGACGCGCTTGTGCTGGCTTCAGCGGGCGCCACGCAATCCATCATGGTGGCGCTGGTCGCCTTTGGTACAACGCTCGTCTTCCAGCGATACGTCGAGGGCACCTAGATATGCAGAAGACCGCTGTCATTGACGTCGTCGGGCTGACACCCGATCTCATTGGGCCGCACACCCCCCGCCTGCAAGCGTTTCAGGCCGCCGGTAAAACAGCGAGCATTCAACCGGTCCTCCCCGCGGTAACGTGCGCCGCTCAGGCCACGTATCTCACCGGCACCCTGCCCACTGAGCACGGCGTCGTTGGAAACGGCTGGTATTTCCGCGACGAGTGCGAGATCAAGTTCTGGCGACAATCGAATCGACTCGTGCAGCGTCCCAAGATTTGGGAACAGGCTCGCGAAGCTCGACCCCGCCTTCACCTGCGCCAACATGTTCTGGTGGTTCAACATGTACTCGTCCGTGGACGCCGCCGTCACTCCACGTCCGATGTATCCAGCCGATGGACGCAAGCTACCAGACGTCTGGGCCTCACCGGAGCATCTTCGAGGAAGGCTCCAGGCGGAGCTCGGGCAGTTCCCGCTCTTTCAGTTCTGGGGTCCCGGAAGCTCCATTGCCTCCAGCCAGTGGATTGCAGACGCCGCTCGCCTGGTGGATCAGTGGAACGATCCAACCTTGAACCTGATCTATCTACCGCACCTGGATTACAGCCTGCAGAAGTACGGTCCTGACCACCAGCGCATCTCACAGGAACTGAAGGCCATCGACAAAGTCTGCGGTGACCTCATCGACCATTTTCAGGCTCGAGACTCCAGTATCGTCATGCTGTCTGAGTACGGCATCCGAGCCGTTAACCGCCCCGTCGATCTCAATCGTCTTCTTCGGCAGCGGAGCCTCCTGGCCGTTCGCGAGGAGATGGGCCTCGAGCTGCTTGATGCGGGGGTGAGCCGAGCATTCGCCGTGGCCGATCATCAGATCGCACACGTATACGTGAATGATCCCGAGTGCATGAACGAGGTCCGCTCGCTACTGGAGCAGACGGACGGCGTGGCGGAGATCCTGGACGACGAAGGTAAGCGCGCGCGGGGTCTGGATCATGAGCGCGCGGGCGACCTCATCGCTGTTGCAGAGCCAGACGCATGGTTCACGTATTACTACTGGCTGGATGACGCGCGAGCACCGGACTATGCGCGCACAGTGGAGATTCACCGAAAACCGGGCTACGACCCGGTAGAGCTGTTCCTGGATCCGGCAATCTCACTACCGAAACTGCGCATCGGTTCCATTCTGCTGAAGCGGAAGATCGGTTTTCGGTCACTCCTGGACGTCATCCCGCTCGACGCCTCGCTGGTCCGAGGATCGCACGGGCGCGTGACAACCGATCCCGGGCAATCACCCGTACTCTTGACTAACCGACCGTCGCTTCTCGAAAGCGAGGTCCTTCAGGCAACCGATGTCTACGGTGTGCTTCTCTCGCATCTACAGGATGCTGTCCGCGCTCTGAGCCCATCACGTTAGACGTGCGGCGATGATCGCCGCTGTGCGCATTGTCCTCACCCGAGTCGGGAGATCGAGAAGGCGGCAGTTCTCTGCGCACTCCAAGGATCCTCGCGCCGGCTACGCACTTTCCAGAAGCGTCTAACCCTCGCGTCGAAAGCCCCACCCGGCTAACACGTCCTCGCGGCTCCGCGGGAAATCACAGCGGCTATCCCAGCCGAATTGGGTTGCAAGCACTGCCAGCATGACGAGTGCCCCCAGCGTAATAATTAGGTCCACAGCACAGTCCCCCTATCCAGGAGTCCAATCCAACACGCACGAATGACGACTGAATTGGTACTATTTGCAAATCGAGATCGGTCCACTTGCTCTATGCAACCAGAATAGACCGACAATAGACGAGGTAAAGTGGTCCAATTTGACATTATTGGTATGAATTCAAGCACACCTGATGTCGCGACTGCTCTAGGGGCATGGATCCAGGCGCCCGGCCCGATGTACCGCCGTCTGGCACGGGCCATGACCCGCGCGATAGAGAACGGCTCTATCGCGGCGAGCTCACTCTTGCCACCGGAGCGATCGCTTGCTGAGCAGCTCGCAATAAGCCGGAGTACGGTGATCGCGGCCTACGATGTACTCCGGGCCGATGGCCTGGTGGAGAGCCGGCGCGGGAGCGGAACTCGGGTCTGTCCAAGGCCAAGCCACATCCTTGCCAGCGGCAACAGTGGTCCCGTTGAGGCGGTGGGTGGCGCCCAGCTCCCCGGTGTGTTGGCCGGTGCGACACACGTTACAGACAGCGTCGATCTAACAGCCGCCGCGCCAGCCGCGCTCTCCCAACTGCTCGCGGACCAGCTTGTTGCGTCGGCCGAAGAGATTGCTCCACTTCTCAAACAGCACGGATACGCCCCCGCTGGACTGCCCGCGCTTCGTTACGCCGTAGCCGATTACTTCACGCGTCAGGGCGTGACCACACATCCCGACCAGATTCTGATCACCAATGGCGCCCAGCAGGGCATCTCATTGCTCAGCACCATTCACCTTCGCGAAGGGGACGCCGTGCTTGTTGAGAACCCATCGTATTTCGGCGCGCTTGACGCATTCCGACTCCTGGGCGCGCGAGTGATCGGTGTGCCGATGGATCACGACGGGATTCGACCAGAGGTACTGCGTGAGAAGATCGAGGCGGCTCGTCCCCGGCTCATCTATCTCATCCCGACCTATCAGAACCCAACCGGCTCGGTGCTGCCTGAGTCTCGGCGCCGGCAGATCGCGGACATGATCGAGGCGCTTGGCATTCCACTCATCGAAGATCTGAGTCTGGCGGACATCGTGCTCCACGGGCACCCGCCCGCACCAATCGCACAACACACGTCGTCAGCAGCACTTTACACACTTGGGTCATTGAGCAAGTTATGCTGGCCCGGTCTTCGCATCGGCTGGATTCGTGGCACGCCTGAAGCCATTGGGGAGCTCGCCCGAGCCAAGGCTGTGGCGGACCTTGGATCCCCATTGATGGATCAGGTGGTGGCTGCCAGGCTTATGTCTCGCATCGATCAGATGATCGATTGGCGCGCAAAGGAGCTGACTCCACGCTACGAAGCCCTCGCCCACCATCTCGCGCGAGAGCTTCCCGAATGGCATTGGCGGCGTCCCAACGGCGGTCTCTATCTCTGGATCAAGATCCCACGTGGCGACACACGAACACTCGCACAACGGGCGTTACGCCAGGGTGTGCGGATCATTCCCGGTTCGGTCATGTCTGTGGACGACAGCCAGAGTCAATGCTTCCGATTTCCGTTTGTGGAAACACCGGAAGTTCTAGCCGAGGCGGTCGGAAAGCTCAAACAGGCCTGGCTTGAGATGGAATCCCGCCCCGTTCTGCATGTCACAAGCTCGCAGGTGCTGGTGTAAATTCCCGGTAATCACTAAGCCTTGTGAGTGCGCCGCTGGATCCCGGTGGCGCGCGCCAGGCCACCCTAAGCATCAGCAACATTCTTGCTTCCGGACGGCGAGTATGAGTCCTAAGCCCCTACTGGGAGCGAGCCTTCAAGGTCCGATCCAGTCTGGGATAAACATGGCGCGCATTCCCTCGAACACCTTATGACGATCCCCATCGGTGAGGAAGTCCAGCTTGTCTAGATAGAGCTTCGTATCATCGAAGTACGTGTCCGTCTTGGGGTCCTTACCCCGCACCGCTCCGATCATCTCCGATGCAAAGATGATGTTCTCCATTGGTACGGACTTGAACAATGTCTCAATGCCTGGCTGGTGATAGACACAGGTATCGAAGTAGATATTGTCCATGAGGAATTCGTTCAACTCGGGCCTGCCCATGCCAGCGCGATGCCACGGTATCGTCCCCAGTGATAGGGAACCGCGCCGCCGCCATGAGGGAGCACAAACTTCAGCGTTGGGAAATCCTTGAAGATCTGCGGCTCCTGAATGCACTGCATGAAGACCGTCAGGTCACCGTTAAGATAGTGTGCCCCAGTGCCGTGGAAGTTTGGATTGCAGCTTCCGCTCACGTGGATCATCGCCGGTACTTCCAGCTCCACCATCTTCTCGTAAAGCGGGTACCAGTGCTTGTCCGTCATAGGCGGATCGATCCAGTAGCCGTCAGACGGGTCCGGATTGAGGTTGCAGGCGACGAAGCCGAGCTCGTTGACGCAACGCTCCAGCTCCTCGATGCAGTTTGACGCGGGCACGCGAGGCGATTGAGGCAGCTGGCAGACGGGGATGAAGTTCTCTGGAAACAGCGTGCAAACGCGATGGACCAGGTCATTGACCGTCTCGGTCCAGTAGCGGCTAACGCGAGCGTCACCAATGTGGTGTGACATGCCGCCGGCCGTCGGAGAGAAAAGGGCAAGATCGGTCCCGCGATCGTTCTGCATCTTGAGCTGGCCCTTGACGATGGACTCACGAATCTCATCGTCAGTGACGTTGAGCGAGCCCTTCGTTGGGTTGTGCAGGTTCTGCTGCTGCCATGCGCGGTAATCGCGCAGGCCCTGTGGCGCCGTGGTGTAGTGCCCGTGTACGTCGATGATCACCAGTACATCCCCCCGTATTTCCTCGCGGGACTTAGGATACAGGGATTGAGCGGATTCCGACGAGGAGGTCCCACGCGCTTTAGACCGCGGCGGTCTTCGCCACTTTGGCAACAGAGCGGAGAGACACGGAAGGGCGGCTTCTAGCTTGAGTGAGAATGCGGCGAAGACCGCCGCAGTCCAAAGTTCTGACGGAGACTAGCTGGCGGGCGTGACCACAACCACCCCGATCATCGTGGGGTGCAGCGGGCAGTAGTACGGGTACTCGCCAGGCTCGGCGAACGTGTAGCTAAAGCCGTCTCCGGGCATGATGAATGGCGACTCGAAAAGCTGTCCCGTCATTCTCGCTATCCACGACTTCGGAGGCGACGTTGTGCGGGCATAAGATCCTCGGTGTTGGCTCCAGAGCACTGAGTCACCCTGCGAAACGGTGATTGAGGAATGGGCTGAATGCGAGGTCCCGAATCTGAATTGATGGAATCGGTCGGGGCCCACGGGCGGCTGAGAAGCTATTGCGAATTATTCCTGCACTGTCTCTGCTCTGATGTCGACTAAGAGCTCAGCGTTGAACTCCGGCGATCCCTGCATCAACGAGAGCCCGAATGCTCTCGGCGTCATCGATGCGCTGGCACACGCCGATGAGCGTTTCCACCTGCTCCGAGCCTCCAGGAATCTCCGGAATGAGCGCCCGTACGATCTCCGTGTCCGCTGCGAAATCGAGCTTGAACTCATTCCCCGTGGCCTGCGCCCGATACGTTGTTCCATCCTTCAGCTTGATCGATACGAGTGGACTGAGCGGTGCGGTGTCGGCGGAGCCAACGACCTCAACCCGCTCGGCCAGCGCCTGGGAAGCCTGATGTGTAGGTAACCGGTCGATGCCCTCGATGGGCGATGACCAGCCGTCGGGACGATCCGCCGGCAGCGCAAATCCGCGATTCACGCATGCCGCCGCAACGACGAACGCGGTGGTGCCCAGCCCCCTGCGTCGCCCGTATGCGCTGGCGAACTTGGCGCCAGGATAGCTCGTCTCGAAATCGTTCATTTCGACGCGAGCCGACTCGATTTGATCGGGGTGAATATCGTGACCCCGCGTAAGATCGAGCATCATCTGCGTGGGTGGCTGGTTGAACATCGATGTCGGGTAGCGCTTGAGGGTCACCTCGAGGATCTCCCAACGCTGTCCGAGATGGTCCGCTATGTGATCGAGGCCATCATTGGAGCCTGTGAACGAGTAGTAGAAGCCAATCGGGCCTTCAAGTGATGTATCCGACGCACGAGCGCCCTGAGCCGCAAGCTGGGCGGCCAGTAGACCACTTCGTGGTGCTTGTGACACCTGCAGCACCATGACGTCGGTCCCATCACCACCCTCGAAGGTTCCCGCGGAGAAGGTAGCCGCGAAGCCGATTGCGTGGGTCATCTGCTCTTCGTTCAACCCAAGCAGCTTTCCCACCGCCACGGCCGCGCCAAAGGTGCCATAAATTGGGCTAGACCGGAAGCCTTGCTCATTGCTGCGGGGAATGAAGTCGGCAGTAATCGCTGTCTCCACCTCATAGCCTGCCACCAGCGCGGTCAGTAGATCCCGACCATTCGAGCCCAGAGTCTCGGCCGCGGCAAGCGCCGCGGGGATGATCATCACTCCGGGGTGACTGCCCGTGTGATAGGCATCTTCTTGAAGCTTGCGCGTGCATCAAGGCGCTGTTGACGAATGCCGCCGCGCCCGGCGTGGCGCGTTCTCCGGTGACCAGGATCGTGGCGCCACCGTCTTGCACCGATTCATCCATCAGGACCGCCGCTTTCGCTCTGTGCGCGGCACCGCTACCATGGCCCGCGAGACCAACGCCTATGTTGTGAAGCAAGCAGGCTCGGGCTTTATCCAGTACCTGTGGCGGAAGGTCCTCGCAGTTCAGACCACTGGCAAAACGGGCAAGTCGACGCGCGAGTGTATCGGACATCCATTGATCCTCTCAGACGCATGGGGGACGAGATCCAGTTGGTGGCATTATCCATGGGGAGGAAACAGCGTCAGCAATCTCGGGCTGGATCAGTCCCTTCGCCAACTACCCTCCGGAAACCTGCGACGGGAATTCCACTCCGCACTCCTCGGCTAGCTCTGTGAGATCCCGCACTAACACATCGTGCAGCGGCACGCCGTTGGCACGACGGTCATCGGTGTTGCGGAATTCGATCTCACCAGGAATCAGCACCCGCTTTGCTGGATCGAGTGGCGGGGTTGCGCGCAGGTCGCGAATCATTCGGTCCATGTTGATTTTGAACTCCTCGGACTCCACGAAGCCATCGATCCGCCACGCGCCAAACCACTGGCCCACGCCCTCAACGTCGTTCAGCATGACGGACGAGCCCATGCCTGTCAGCATGCCCGAAAGCACATCCACGAAGGCGCCCAGCCCGTAGCCCTTGTAGCTGCTGGTGTCCGGCCGACCACCTAGTGGCAATAACCAACCACCTTCAACTGGCGCAAAGGGATCATCGCTGTACTGACCGTCCGCATCTTGGGACCAGCCCACTGGGACCTTCTTGCCCGTGCGACGCGCGAGGAGAAACTTACCGGACGCGACGACGCTGGTGGCCATGTCAAGGACAAACGGTCGCTCTTCGTTGGCCGGCACGGCTACGGCGATTGGATTCGTACCGATCATCGGGCGCGCCCCAAACGTCGGCGCCACCCACGGACGGCTATTGCACACGCTGATGCCGATCATGTCATGAGGCAGCGCCATCATCGGATAATGTGCGGCCATCCCGTAATGGCGACCATCCCGTAGTCCTACGAATCCGCTACCCGCGTCTCGCGCCTTGGAGATCGCCAGCTCCATCGCCTCTGTGGCGGAGGCCGCGCCGAGACCGCCATCGTTGTCCATGAGCGCCGTGCTGGGCGTCTCCCGCACGATGCGCCGATTGGGTCGCGTGTTGACCGTGCCGTCTTTGAGTCCCGGCACGTACGCGCGGTTATGCGTAAACATGTTGATGCCATGCGAGTCCACGCCTCGCAGGTCGGCGTGGTTCAGCGCAGATGCGGTTGCGTTGGCATCCGGTTCGCTGGCGCCGAGGCGGACCATGAGCGTTGACCATGAACGCTCGGAGCGCATCGGCGGGGTAACGGTGAACGCCGCCCGCGACTGACTCAGGATCCGGCCTCGCTTCACCGCGCATGTCTCACATTCTCCCAAGCTCACTCGTTCACCGTCACGGCGTTCTTTATCGGCTGTCCGCCATTGTTCTTGACTTCCCAATCGGCGATGAATGCTTTTACCTTCGATTCGAATTCGGCCTGGGAGATGCCCTTGGGAAGCTGCTGGACGATATCCGCCGCATGGAGAGCGTTGCCTAACCGAGACTGGTCAACGCTGAGCAGCGTGATCGGGCCCTTCTTGCCTCCACCCACGACCTGTCCCTTCAAGAGATCTGGCAGGTAACTCGGGACGTCGCGTCGAATGCCATCATCGTTGCGCTTCATTTTCTTGATGAAGTCCTGGCCCTCTTTACTCATCGTCCAGTTCATGAAGACGAGGGCGGCATTGGGGTTCTGGGCCGTTTTGGTGACGCCCATCATGGCCGGCTGGCTTACCAGCGGCCGCTCCGGGAATGCCATGATTCTTACGGGTGCCTCTGCCTCGGCCAGGCTGAGAATGCGATCGCTGCCCAACCCCAGTCCCAATGCAATCTCGCCTCGACCGACCGCCGCTTCCTGGTCGCCCGAGCGCGCAAGTGTCATCACTTCCTGCACTCGGTACATCGACCAGATTTCGGCTAGCGTGATGTTGTCGGTGGCATAGCTGTGCTGCATCAGGAACGACGTCACCGCGGCACTCGCGCTGGGATCCAGCCAGGCGATCTTGCCCTTGAAGCGCGGATCGGTGGCGAGCTCATTAAACGTCTTTGGTTCCTCACCGGAGGCGACCATGCGCGTGTTGAGGATGTAGTGGCCCTCCATCTTGCCCAGGCGGCTCACCGTCACGTCCATCGCGTCGCCAAAGAAGGTTGGCGCTGTGAGCCAGACGCTTGCCGGTTCGGCAAGAACAGGCAGCGGCTTATCCCGCAATGGGAGGAACGCGCCTTCGGTTCGCAGGGCCGTGAGCGTGGTGGGTGATCCTTCCATGAGGTCCGCCGAGGGCTGCCCAGCCTTCGACTCCTGCTGGTAGCGCGGAACGAGCTGCGCGCCGGTGGCACTGATGATGTCCACGGTGATGCCGGCGATCCGTTGCAGCTCAGTATTGATGAGCGTACCTTCCTGGCCGGTGAACCGCTCCGCGTAAATCAGGAGCTTCCCCTCACGCCGAGCCGCGTCAAGGACTTGCTGCCACTCGGCCGAGACGGGGGCGTTAGTGGACGGAGCCGAGCCGCTGGGCGCGGGCGACGCACTCGGCGAACAGGCAGCCAGCGTGAGTAACGCCGCTACGAGGAGTGCGCGGTGCATATGAGACACGGTGAATCACCTCCAGGGCTCAACTCCCGGCGCGGAGCGCTTTAGCCTGCGTGCGAGCATCGCCGCTTTTCAGACTTCACGACTAAGGCTGGGATATCAAGAAAGCGGCGATCTCTCGCCGCACTCTAAACTGCTTCGCGCCAAGTGGTCCAGCCGCTCAATCGCCGAAGAACTGGCCTTCCAGGATCTTCGCATCGATCTTCTCGCGCAGCGGCGGACCGAGTCGCTCGAGGCCGCCCGGCTCATTCTGCCCCATTGCGCCGATACGGACGTAGACCAGTGTCTCATCCGACGCGCTTTCAAACCAGTAGCGCCCCATGCGAGGCACCAGGATTCCCTGGTAGCGGCCGATAGTGGCCACCTCGCGATCTTCATCCGTATAGAAGGTTGCCTGCCCCTGCAACACCAGGAAGATCTGGTCCTCCCCGGGTGATAGTGGAAGATCGTCTCACCACCCGGCTTGCCTACGGACACCTGCGCCGTTATCAGGTCCGTGGCCGCAAGCGTGGTCGTCATCTTGCCTTGTTCGAGCAGCGGCGGACGCACATCGAACTTCTTGAACGAACTTACTGGCGACTCGTCATCAACGCGTGCACCCATGCTCGGCTCAACTGCCATATCCCGCTCTCCCGTCGATCTCGCTCAAAGTCTACTCCTAGCAGAATCCGCCTTTCAGCCTAAGGACTGGCCCCTCCCGTTAGTGAAGAAATTCACGTCGTCAGGGTTGATGAGGTCGGGCACGGTCCAGCCGTTAGTGTCGTACTCCGCCATGCACTTCTCCGCGAAGGCCTTGAATGCGGCCGTCTGTCCACTCTGGGTCGCGCCCATCAAGGCAGCCAGGCGCGTGTCCTCGTGGCTACCGGCGTAGTTCATCTCGTACAGCTCATGGCGACCGCCGAACTCCGTGCCGACCGCGTCCCAGAGCAAGCGCATGAGCTTGATGCGGTCGATGGCCTCGATGCCGTTGCTGCCGCGCAGGTACTTATCCAGATAGGGCCGTAGCTCCTCGACGCCCCAGTCCTGGACATGCGAGTTCTGATAGATGAGTCCGCTGGCCACCACCTGATAGATGATGTGCTTAATCTTGGCGTAGATCTCCGGCCCGTAGACGCGGACCGTGGAGCCGTACTCCTGGTTGGGCAGCAAGTAGCCATCGCCCCAAGGAGTGGCCGCCTGGATCTGCGCGTCACTGAGCGCCCAACAGATGTTGCGCCAGACCACCACCTCGCCGATCTGGGCTTGCACGCCGCGAAACTCGTTTGTGCCGGCGATCTCCGTCGCCTTGAGCAGCAGGCCCAGAATGAAATCCAGCTTGACCGCCAGGCGCGTGATGGCCTGAAAGGTGAAGCGACCCAGAAAGCCTGAGTGGTGATAGAAGGAGTTGGCCTTCTCGAGGTCGCCGTAAACGAACACGTTCTCCCACGGAACCAGCACGTTGTCGAACACCATGATGGCGTCGTTCTCATCCATGCGGCTGGACAGCGGATAGTCGAACGGGCTGCCGATGACTGAAGCTTGGAGCTCATACGACGGTCGGCAAATGAGCTTGCAGCCCGGCGAGTCCATATCTGCCAGGAAGACGAGCGCGAACTCCTTCTTCTTGAGCGGTATTCCTCGGTGCGCGATGAAGTTCAGATGCGTGAGGGCGGAGCCGGTCGCCACTACCTTGGCACCGCTCACAATCAGCCCTGCGTCCGTTTCCTTTTCCACGTGCACATACACGTCAGCCACTTCATCAGGCGGGCGATTGCGATCTACCGGAGGGATGAACGATGGCGTGGTTCATGAATGGCATCTGCTCCTGCGAGATGCGATACCAGCGCCGCGCGTTCTCCTCGTACGGGGCATAGAAATCGGCGATACCACCGAGCGTGGCCATAAAGGAGGCTTTGTAGTCGGGAGTGCGGCCCATCCAGCCGAAACCGATTCGCTGCCATGCGGCAATCGCGTCACGCGAGGCCACGAGGTCCTCGCGTGTCCTCGGGGCCTTGAAGAACGGATGGGTGAAACCACCGTTGCCCGTATCGGTCTCGGTGGTGAGCACGGATTGCTGAGCAGGGTCGTGGAGGGCGTCATAGAGCCGAGCGATCATGCGTGCTGAGTTCCTGAAGGCGGGGTGCGTTGTGACGTCCTTCACCTTCTCACCGTAGATCCAGATCTCGCGCCCGTCCCTGAGGCTCTCGAGATACTCGTCGCCGGTGAATGGTCGCGTCACCGTTCGCGTGGTATCCAGGGCCACGTTGCCTCACCTCCCGGTTGCCCGCTGGGCATTAGAGCGCCATGCGTCTGCACCGAGGTTATACAGAGCCGCTCACTCTCCAGGACGCACATCAGGCGCCGGCACAGTTTGTGTCTATGTCTCCATCCAATATCGACCGGATCGGACGGTGCGGAGGATTAGATGACACAACCAGGCGCCTCAGATCTCAATAAGCTCCAGAAGGGAGCGCTGGTACTGGGAACAGATCTGGAGATCGGAGCGCTGGAGGAAGTGAAGCCGGCCGAAGGATCACAAGGCGCGCGATTAATCGTGCGTCACGGCTATGCCGATTACCTTCTCGCAATTCCCGCTGAGTCTATCAAGGACGCCGAGCCGACGCGTATTCATCTCAATCTTCGGCGTGAAGACGCCGAACGGCTGGTCTACGAGCAGGACGGGGACGCTGGGCCCGCAAATGCGAGCCCGGACAACAGCACCGTCATCGGCGCCCCGGAGCCAGAGCTGCCCGGCGGGCCGAGTACAGGTTAGAGCACTTTCACCGTTGCTGCGTCCCGGGCAGAACCTCATCGGGCGCGGCAACACCCGCTTACGGCGACGTGACTTTGTAGATTCCGCCGGCAAGTGACAGCAGATACACTTCGCCGGCTTCGTCCTCGCCAAACGAGCTGATCTGATGGTCAGTATCCGCAAGCAGTCCGGACGTCCACTGGCCCGAGTTGTCACGACGGAGCATCCAGAACCGACCAGAGCAAAAATCTCCGAACAGATATGTGCCCTGGAGCGCAGGAGACTGGGCTCCCCGATACACGTAGCCGCCAGTTACCGAGCAATCTCCATCGGCGTGTGAATACTCCGCGATTGGGAGAATGAAGCCATCCGTTGAACAGCTTGCGTTCGCCGGATAGCAGTGCGAGCCCTCTGTGACGTTCCAACCGTAGTTCTCGCCGCCGGTGCTCGTGGCCGGTTGGAGATCGATCTCCTCATAGTCTCCCTGACCAACGTCCGCGATGTAGATCTCGTGCGTCAAGCGATCGAAGCTGAATCGCCACGGGTTACGCAGACCGTATGCCCACACCTGGCCGCCCTCCCCGCCGCGATCCGCGAACGGATTGCCTGGCGGGATCGCGTACGGGAGCCCTGGATCCGCACCGTTCACGTCGATGCGCAGTATTTTTGCGAGCATGGCCTGGGTCTTCTGCCCGTTACGATCTGGGTCTCCGGCGGCGCCGCCGTCTCCAGTACCGATATACAGGTATCCATCAGGCCCAAACGCAAGCATGCCGCCATTGTGGTTGTCGCGCGTGTCTGGAATCGCAAACAGTATCGAACCGCTGTTGGGGTCAGCCACATTGGGGTCAGCGGACATGATGTATCGCGCTACAGTGTTGGCCTTATCGGTCGCCGTGTAATAGATGAAGAACTGGCCGTTGTTTGCGAAATTCGGGTGGAATGCAAGTCCCAACAAACCCTGTTCCGGTCCGGACGTTGTGATCAGCCCACGAACGTCAAGAAATGGCGTTGCCAACGTCTCTCCGTCCTGGACGATGCGGATTGTGCCGCCCCGTTCCACGACAAACACCCGGCCGCTGCCATCCCCAGCGTGCGTGAGGTAAACGGGCTGACGAAAGCCTCGCCCGAGCTCAACCAGGGATGTCTGAACCCCGGCAGAGGCGGCACCTCTTCCAGTTGGAACACTGATCGTGCTGGTCTGAGCCGAAGGCCGAGCTCCCGCACGACCGGGAATGACTCCGCAAGCCATGATGACAACGGCGATCATTGAAATGAGGGCGAGGATCCGCGTTGCCTGCCGCCGACTCTCTGGAGCTAACCGATTCATGGAGTACTTACAGCATATACAGGTCGGGCTCAGCTCCAGCTAGAACGAGCCCGCGCCGCCACCCACGAATGACGGCCACGTCCCGCATGCATCCGTCACCGTGAACCGCACCGTCGTCGCCACTCCCCGGAGGAAAACAGCGATTCCGACCCGGCACCATTGCTTTGACGCATGCGCGTTGCACCTTCCAGCAGCGTGTTCGGTTCGGGGGCGAGCGTAGGGTTCACAAGGCCCCTGAGCTGAGTCCGACGCCGCTGGCTGATATATCCTGGCTTTGCATTCGCACGAGGACTGTTGCCCCAATGGAACGAATTTTCTTCATAATTGGATCCCTTCTGGCGTTCCTGGGCGTGGCGGCCGGTGCGTTTGGCGCACACGGCTTACGTGGACGTGTCTCGCCTGAGCTGATCGACGTATTCGAGACGGCCGCGCGCTACCATATCTATCACGCGCTGGGGCTCCTAGCCGTGGCTTGGGCAGTCTCGCGCTGGCCCGGCACGGCAACCACGGCCGCTGGATGGCTGTTCTTCAGCCGGCGTGGTGCTCTTCTCCGGCAGCCTCTATTTGATGACCTTCACCGGAATGCGCTGGCTCGGCGCGATCACCCCGCTCGGCGGAGTAGCCTTTCTGGCTGGTTGGGCCGCGTTGGCCTGGGCCGCCTGGCGCGGAACTGCATAGGTACTCCACTAATTCGTCCTTTGCGTCCCTGCGGTCCCTTTAATCTCACCGGAAACTCTTCGCCGGCGGGATGGCGGGCAGGCGAGCTTTGGCCGCTTCTTCTCGGGGATCGTTACCTGGGCGGTCGCGTGACTCCAATGTCGGCAAGTCGCCCTCGCGTAGCGCTTCTATGTCGTCCACCAGGATGTTGATATTGCCGTCGCGGCACTGAAGGCGGCCGCGGACGATGACCATGGTCTCGCCACGAATGATCGGTCGCTTGCGCTCATAGAGCGGCGGACGAATGATCGCGTTGGCCATACCCGTCTCGTCCTCCACCAGCAAGAACGTGAACCCCTGAGCGGTGCCCGGTCGCTGGCGGCACACCACCAGCCCGGCCACGCGCACCGGCCAGCCATCCGGTAACGCCTCCAGCTCCTCCGCTGAGACAATGTCGGACGGCAGCCGTGCCCGCATGAGCCCCAGAGGATGGAGTGACGGCGAGAGCCCCAGCGTGTGGTAATCCGCCACCATGCGCTCCCACGCGGTCATCTCTGGCCGCTCGATCATGTCCTGTTCCGTGCCGAAACCGAGAGGGAGGTTGCGGGGCGTGCCTGGGGAAGCTTCCTCGCCCCCTGGGAGAGGGTTGGGGTGAGAGAAGCTCGATTGCTTCTTTCGCGAGGCCCTCACCCCAGCCCTCTCCCAGGGGGCGAGGGAGCTCTTCCGACTTGGCTGCGGCTTCTTTTCCCGCCTCGATTGCTCCAGCAGCCCGTACTGCCACAACAGCTCACGACGGTTGAGCTGGAACGAGGGAAACGCGCCCAGCAGAATGAGGTTCTCCATGGCCGGGCGCTTGATGTCATACGCCGCGGTACGGTGAACGAAATCCTCGAGATCTCTGAACGGCCCGTTCCGCTCCCGTTCCGCTACGATCAACGCACTCATCTCTGAATTCAGGCTCCGCACCCGATCCAGCCCCAGGCGAACCGCGGACAACGTCGAGTGATGAGTCATGAGTGATGAGTCATGAGTACGGTCATCTTTACTCATCACCCATGACTCATCACTCGACACCTGGTATGTCACCGTGCACTTCACGCCGCTCCGATTGATGTCCACCGGCAGCACGTGCACGCCGTGGCGGCGGCCGTCACCCACCAGCACGTGCGGCGCGTAGAAACCCATGGGCTGGTTGTTGAACAGGGCGCAGAGATACTCCGCTGGGTAGTGGTAGCGCAGCCAGGCGGATTGGAACGCCAGGATGGCAAAGGCCGCCGCGTGGCTTTTGGGGAAGCCAAATTCGGAGAAGCCCACCAGCTTGTCGAACACCTTGGTGGCGGTGGCTTCGTCCACATCGCGCTGTATGGCACCGTTCAGGAACTCCTCACGGAACGCCTGCATCGCTTCGGCAGAGCGCCGTCGGCTCATCGCTCTACGCAGGCCATCCGCTTGCCCTGAGCTGAAACCGGCCAACTCCTCGGCCACCTGCATCACTTGGTCCTGGAAGAGCACCACGCCCAGGGTGTCGCGCAGCACCTCCTTTAGAGAAGGGTGGTCCACCTCGTAATCCGTGGCGCCCTGCCGCTGCCGCTCACGCTGGCGGACGTAGGGATTTACCGCGCCCCCCACGATGGGCCCGGGCCGAACGATGGCCACCTCGATAGCCAGGTCATCCAGGTTGCGCGGCTGGGTGCGCGGCAGCATCTGAATCTGCGCACGACTCTCTATCTGAAACAGCCCCACGGTATCGCCCGCGCAGATCTGGTCATAGATCTTGGGGTCGTCGTAATCGATCCGAGTGAGATCCTCCACTCGTCCCGTGTGTTGCCAGATGAGCTCCAGGCATTCCTCCACCAGTGAGAGCATGCCCAGCGCCAGGAAGTCCACCTTGATGAAACGCGCGTCATCGCACGAATCTTTGTCCCACTGGCAGATGTAGCGACCCTCCATGGCCGCCGGCTGCACGGGCACCAGCTCGATAATCGGGCGCGATGAGATGATCATCCCGCCCACGTGCTGACTCATGTGGCGCGGAAAGCCGGCAATCTGCCGGGCCAGCTCAATGAGGTGACGCCAGATGGGTACGTGCACCAGGTCCTTGAGATCCGGCAGCCGCTCCATCTCCTGCTCCACGGTAGCCGCGGAGCCCCACTCGCTCAGCTTGGCCAGCTTGTCCAACGTGGGCGCCGGCAAGCCCAGCACCTTGCCCAGATCCCGCACGGCGCTGCGAATGTGATACGTGGCAAAGCTGCACACCAGCGCCGCGTGGTCCTTACCGTAGTGCTCGTACACCCGCAGGATGAGCTGCTCCCGAATGTCTCGCGCAAAGTCGAGATCGATATCCGGGACGGAGTGCATCGCATCGTTGAGAAAACGCCCTAGAAACAGATTGTTCTTGACCGGATCCACCTGAGAGAGGCCAATCAGGTAACAGACGATGGAGCTCACCGAAGAGCCGCGTCCCCGCCCGCAAGGCAGATTTGATTTGCCGCGCGCGGTATTGGATCCACCGCGGACGTCATTGGCCACTTCTCTGGCCATCTGCAGCAGATCGCGATACACGAGGAAAAACCCGGACAGCCCGTGGCGCTCAATAAGCCCCAGCTCCTCACGCAGCCGCCCCACCGCGTCAACTCGTCCCGATGATCCTTCCGGATATTTCTCCTCCAGCGCCGCCCAGCAGTACTCACTCAACACCGCGTCTGCATCCGTGGCCATATCCTGCAGCGCGCCGATATTGGTGCCCGGAGCTTCATCAGAGGAGGCGCTCCCTCGCCCTTTGGGAGAGGGTTGGGGTGAGGGCCCTACGGTGGGGGATATCGAGCTTCCCTCACCCCAACCCTCTCCCAGGGGGCGAGGGAGACGCCTCCCCACCCCAGCCCTCCCCGTGCGCGGGGAGGGGGCCGGATTCTCCAGATTTCTCTGTCACAGCCCCCTCCCGGAGCAAATTTTCTCCATATCCGGCCCCCTCCCCGCGCACGGGGAGGGCTGGGGTGGGGTCGTCCCCTCCGTCGCATCAGTCCCCTGAGTCCCAGAGGCCCCATACACCCCGCCCGGCCGCACATCCCTCCGAAACTCCGGAAACCGATACCCGAGATCCTCAGTCAGATCAAACTCGCTGCAACGCTCGGCAATCTCGCGGGTAGATTGAATGGCCTGAGGCAAATCGTGGAACCGTGCCGCCATCTCCGCCGGGGTCTGCAGAAAGAACTCACTGTTTGGTCGACGGAGCTGATGGGAGCCTTCCAATGTAGAGCGATGCTTGATGGCCACCATGGCGTCCTGCAGCCGGTGTCGGGCGCGCTCGTGATAGTGCACGTTGCCCGTGGCCACGATGTCCACATTCAGTCGCTCAGCCAGCTCCACCAGGCGCAGCACGCGACGCTCATCGCCCTTCACCAGATGACGCTGCAGCTCCAGATACAGCGCGTGCCCGCCAAACAGATCGCGCAGCCAGCGACCGGCCGCTTCCGCCTCCGTCAGCCGCCCTTCATCGATAAGCTGGCACAGTAGCCCGTGTCGACAGCCAGACAGCGCGATCAATCCGCGCGTGCGCCCCTCCAGCGCCGCCGCCGGCAGACACGGCGCCTTCGCCCCTGGGAGAGGGTTGGTGAGGGCTCTTTCCACCGAACGAGGCTGATTGCTCTTCCCTCACGCCAACCCGCTCCCAGGGCGAGCATGGAGCCTGACACATTGCGACGCTCCGGGTCGCACGCATCCGTCAGCAGCCGACACAGGTTGGCGTAGCCCTCGGGATTCTCGGCCAGCAGCGTCAGGTGGCAGCGTCGACCGGATACGTCAAGCGTCAGCTCCGCCCCGGTGATCGGCTGGATCTCCACAATCTTTGCGTACTGGGCAAAGGCCATGGCGCCGGCAAGGTTGTCATGGTCGGTAATCGCCAGCGCCCGGTAGTCGAATTCGCAGGCGCTATTCATCAGCTCCTCGATCTGCGACGCGCCGTCCAGAAACGAGTACGCCGTGTGGAGATGCAGCTCTACATAGTGATGAGTAGTGAGTGATGAGTGATGAGTCACCATCGGCAAGGATCTCTACTCATTACTCATGACTCATTACTCATGACCCATTACTCATCACTGCGTCTTTAGCGCTGGGCGTACCACTGGCCGTCCACCAGGTCTTTGTAGATCTCCAGGCGCTTTCCGCCTTCCAGCAGCACGCCAAAATACAGCCGGCTCACCGGCCGATTTCGCCACCACTCGTCATCAATGCGCCAGCGCTCCAGCACTTCAGCCACTCGGCGCCGGCTTCGCTGCCAGGTCACCGTTATCGGCGCGCCATCCTGATGCTCCACGCGAATTGCGTTCGGCTCGTTCAGAAATTGCAGTCGACCAGTGCCCAGCGACGCTCGGGAAAGCGTGACCACGGCTCCACCTCCATGATTCGATACAGTTGTCCGGCCGGGGCATCGCCAAAGCGCATGCGTAGCTGGCGCGCGGCCTCGGCCACACCCGTAAGCTGCCGGCGACGACCGCTCCACAGCTCCTCCTGCATCACGCTGGCGCCCTGCTTCAGCACCAGCGTTACTCCTAGCTCTGCCACCGCGCCCTCCGGATGCGCATTGCCCAGCCGCCCACGCAGATGCTTCAGCGCCGTAGCAGCGCTGGCCACCGGCTCGCGCAGCGTGAAGGTGCGTTCCCAGGACGAGTGAGCAGAGGTGAGAGGTCGGAGGTCAGAGGTCAGGAATCGTCTCCGATCACCTCGCTCATCACTGACCTCTGACCTCTGACCTCTGACCTCTCGTCCTTCGCCCCACGCCCGCAATGTGATCTGCTCCACAGAACGGCCTCGCGTCACCGGCAGACTGAAGGCGCGCACCAGCACACGCTCTAGCCCGGCCAGCAGCCCTTGAGAGCTCGCCACGGCGGATGGAAAGCGCAGCCGCGCCTCGGCCTTCAGCGCGCGAGCTCGGGGCTGGAACGGACGATCGTCCTGCCCGCACGCCAGCCTCCAGGCACGGCCGCCGGCCAGCGCCAAACTGTGCCTGTACCGGCCCCAGCGGCAACCCTGAGAGGGCGCCCAGCGTATGGAGCCCCTGCTGCTGAAAGCTGCGCGCAAGGTCCGGCGTGACCGGCAGCAGCACCGCCGGCAACGGCGCCAGAAACGACTTCTCCGC
Organism: uncultured Chloroflexia bacterium; assembly: GCA_963765765.1. GTDB lineage: Bacteria > Chloroflexota > UBA6077 > UBA6077 > JACCZL01 > CAVXYC01. Next base: position 168,812 of record CAVXYC010000018.1, read on the forward strand.
CCTCGCGGGCACAATGCTCACCTGCCCCGGGCTGTGCCTGCCGCGCCGCCGCCTCCGCCACAAACTTCCCCCGTGCCACCCCCAGCCGCGCCCGGAACATCGAGGGCACGGAGCGGAGGATGATCTGGAGATCGCTTTGCGAAGTGAAGAGTGAAGAGTGAAGAGTGAAAGACGGCAGTGTGGGTGGCTCATTCTCCACTCTTAACGCTTCACTCTTCACTTCCTTCCCCAGCGCCTCCACATCACAGAACACCACCCCCAGCCCGGCCGGCTCCACCGGGCCAATGACCTTCTCCAGGTCATCCAGCACCTGCTCAAACCGCTGGGCGTAGAGCACCGGATCAGGCGGCACCATCACCAGCTCACGACACAGCGCCAGCGCCTCCCGAGCCGGCATGCCCGGGCGCACACCCACGGCCGCGGCCTCAGGAGAGCACTCCAGAATCTCGGGCCGTTGCCCCACGCCGGAGGTGAGCGCCAACGGCGCGCCGTCCTGCGCGGCATTACGCATCGTCTCCACACGCAGCGCAAAATGCGGCAGCAGGAGGCAGCCGATCATTTGCCTGGCCATCACTCGTCCCCTCCAGCCGGGCCCTGGGGCCGCGGGCGTCCTACCCGTCCCCGGCTTTCCGGTGGGACGGGCGTCCCTGCCCGTCGCGGCCTGGAGGGCCGCCCCTCGAACACAGCGAGCGGTGACGGGGAGTACTGGAGGCGGGCTCGACGCCCGCGACGGGCAGGGACGCCCATCCCACCGGTGGAAAAGGAACGCTCCCCGGCCCTGCGGTACAGCCGTCCATCACTCGTCTCCCCGGAGCGTTCGTCCCGGCCGCCATGGACCCGCGCGAAGACCGCACCCGCACGCCGGCGGCAGAACGCCGCCCCGCGCTGAGCTGGGTGTCCACCGCGGCGTACAGTCCGCTGGCAGAAAGCCCCAGCGCCAGGCCGCGCATCACCGCGCCGGCCATCGTGATGCCGTCATCCGCCGCGATGAGGCTGAGCGCCAGGCCCAATGCCAGCGCCATCGGAGCCGCCCACCGCGCGCTCAGCCCCGTACCCTTGGCCACCTCCACCAGCCCAATGATCACCGGTACCACCAGCACACCGAAGAATTCCGTTGTATCCACAACCGTCCCCCTGACGGGAGTTAAGAGTGAAAAGTTAAGAGTGAAATTGAGATTGTCGAAATCAAATCAGCTTCCCCAGTGCCATTCTTAACTCTTAACTTTTTCACTCTTAACTCAACCTCCTCACGCCTCCAACAACCTCAAGCTGCCTCTCAACTGCGTTCCCATCCGTTGGCTCATCTTGGCCCCCTTCTCCTCGTAGTCCAGCAGCCACACATTCCGACTCACCCCGTCCAGATCCACATACGTCAGCGGCCCCGCCTGACCGGCAATGCCCCACAACGCCGTGCTGAGCTGCGCGCTTGTCTGCGAGCTATTGCTCCCATCCAGCAGCACCATCGGCATCTGCCCGCTCCCCTCGATGAGGCAATCGAACTCCCACACGCGCTTGACGCCCGGCGCCGGCCGACAGCGCATCTCGAGCGAGAAGAACCGCAGCGGCGTGGCCCCGCCAGCAGGGCCCGTCAGGATCACTCGGAACGCGATGAGCTTGCCCGCCACCGCCGCGCCAAACGTGAACGTCGCCGTGGTGCTACTCGTCGTGCTGTTCGTGCCCAGGCTCGTCCACGCGCCGGTGTCCTCCAGGCGGTACTGCACCTGCACGCTCTGACCCGCCAGCAGCGCCGCGTGGTTGATCGTGACGCTCCGAAACACTTTCGTCACGCCCGGCAGCCGCGCATCGATCAGCCCCGTCTCCAGCGTCGCCGCCGCCTGATGGAGGTCGCTCCGAACCCTGAGCATGAACCAGTTGGTCGTACTGAGCTGGGCAATCACGTAGAGATCGCCACCAAACCACGCCAGGCTCTGCGCGCGACCATTGCCGGCCATCGCGGCCACGGCCACCGGCTCGCTCCATCCGACTGATCCGCCTGAGGCGGAGGCCGCTCCGTCGTAGCGCTTCAGGCCCACGCCGGCCCCGTCCGAGAACGCCATCCAGAAGCCCCCGCGACCGCTTGCCGTGGCGCCCAGCGCTCCGCCCGCGTACGGGATCGTCAGTGGATGCGGGATGGGCTCAACGTCGCCATTCCGCCAGCGGTACACCACCGGGTAGGCCGATGAGCCGCGCTGGCCCACCAGGTAGCTGGCATCTCCCAGCACGCTCCCACCCAGCAGGCTCACGCCATCGATCGTCGTCGTAAACGCCCATTGCTCGGAGGCCGCGTTGTCCTTCAGGGTGTACACGCCCGTCCGCGCGCCGCTGCCCATCTGTGTCCCGCAGAACACCGCCGTTGTCCCAATCACCTGCGGCTGCACGCGACAGCTCGGCTCGTTGAGCTGGTAGCGCAAGGCGGAGAGCGTTGCCCCGTCCGTGTAATAGACTCGGCACCCGTCCGGCGCCTCACCCACCAGGTACAGGTAGGCCACCGAGCCCCGATAGAACACGCCCATGCTGTAACACGCGGTGACCGGCGGCGGCAGCGTCACAAAGACGTCGGTGTAGGTCGCTCCATCCCATCTGGCAATGCTGCCGTTGCCCGTTTTGCCAACGTAGAGCTTGCCCTGATACTCGGCAAAGCTCGCCGCTCGACCGCCCGTGGCCAGCGTAAACGGCGCCCCCAGCGACGCCCCATCCCAGCTCACCACCGCGCCGCCGTTGGCCCCGTGGTAGTACTTGCCGAGTGCCGCGATGGATGGTCCGGGCGAGAGGTCATTGACGCCGGCGTTCACCTGGGCGGCATGCGGCCCCTGCCGAGCCGCGCCGGGCTCGGTCCATGGATCCAGGCCCGGACCAAACCGGTATCGCCCGGGCTCGTCCTCATCGTGCCGGGTGAAGCCCTCACCGCCGCTCCAATCGTCGATGAGCACAGCCATTTCGTTCCGCAGGTCCCCGTAGCCGCGATCCCCCGAAGACGTCTTCGGCGCAAACGGGTCGGCCAACGTCCGCCGATAGCTCTGCACATCCAGCAGCAGCCCCTGCCCGGCCAGCATCACGTGATAAGTCATAGCGAGAGTGATGAGTAATGAGTCATGGTGACGAGTAGATGAGTGATGAGTCATAAGTAATGAGTGGGGAGGGATGCGTCCGCGTCCCGCTGCTGACTACTCATTCCTTTCTGGGCATTTCCGAAGGCCGCCATCAGGCCGGGGTCGCGCAGGAGACTGAACTGCCAGAACGCCTCGTCCGGGCTATCCAGGATGAAGTACACCGCGCCTTCCAGGCCGGGCGTCTCCGCCAGATCGCGGCATACGCGATCGAACGGCACGCGGTTGAACTCGGTCACCAGCAGCGGCCGCTGGATGCCCGCCATCTCCAGCATCTCTCGGCAGCGTCGGTGCAGCCCCCAGCCATCCGCGTAGGCGTGCACGTCCACCACGTCATAGAGCGGAATCACCGGCTCCAGCTCACGCCAGTACTGGATGGCGCGCTCGCTGTTCTCGCCCGTCCAGCCGCTCCACGGAGCCGGCAGATGCAGGCGATCCTGCGGTCGCAGCGCGCGATAGACCTCCGCAAACGCGCTGAGCCAGGTGCGATGACGAGCGTAATCGTCGTGCCCGTTCTCCGCCGCGCCCGGCCAGTTCATCTCATTGGCCGGGATCACCTCACCGGTGCTGGACTCAAAGAACACCGTGGCGCGGCGAGCACATTCCACCGCCCAGGCAGCCGGGTCGCGTTGCGGAATATCGCGCGCGTAGCAGCGCAGCAGTGGCACGCTGCCGCGCGCTCGAAGTCGGGCCGCCAGCGTGCTGTGCTGGCCCAGCCCCTCCCACTCCTGTATGTCATGCGCCAGAAACAGCGTGTGCCGCGGCCGCAGCCGCGCCAACGCCCCCAGCGTCGGCCGATCATACGCCCCGGCCACATTAGGGGTTTGAATACCTAAGAGATGCTGCATAAATCCCTTCCAGACGGCCCCCTCCCCGCGCACGGGGAGGCATGGGTGGGGTCGTCCCTCGCTCGCTTATAGCTAGGAGACCCCCTCAGTCCCCCCATGCGCGGGGGGAAGGCGGTTATTGAGCGCTAGGCGTTATTGATTCCTTTGATTCGGGCCAGGGCGGAGTCGCGCAGGATGGCGATGCTCACGTACCAGCGGATGCGCACGCGGGTGGCGTCCTTGGTCTGGAGCTGGCCCACGTCCAGCACCTCCAGGCCGCCGTTCTGCAGACCCACCACGCCGTCACCTTCATCGAAGTGGATGGCGTAGATGCTGGAGGTGGCGTTGTCCGTGCCCTGCGTCTCCGCATCAGGCTGGAAATCGCTAATCTCCACGGGCACGCCGTCGTACAGCATGACCTGTCGACCAAACGCGTTCTCACCGCGCTCCACGTAGTGCGCGCTGGCCTGCAGCAAGCTCTTCAGCTTGCGACGCGTCCGTCGACTCATCAACAGCAGCGTGGGCTTGCCGCCCAGAATCAGGTCCATCACCTGATCCAGCAGCGCCAGCGTCAGCGGCCCGCCGTTGGTCGCCACGCTGATCGTCTGACCCGCGGCCACCTGCTTGCGAATGCCGTCGAACGCGTTCGCATCCACGCCGGTATCGCCGGTGATGAACGTGTCCTCAAACTTGCGGGCCACGCTCTTGGCCTTGAGCTGAGTCTGGATAGCCTGCTGATTCTGGAGACTGGAGCGCGTGCGCTGGATGAAGTTATCCACGTCCGCGTCGCCACCCAGAATCGCCAGACTGGCCGTCTTGTTGGAGAACGTGCTGGTGGCCTCCGTCCAGGTGCCATCCACCGCGTAGAACGCCGCGCCACCCAGCACATTCTCCTGGTTGTATTTGTAAAACTGGACACAATGTGCTCGTCCTGACGTGGACCGACCGAAACGAGGCGGCCTCGAAGGGGGTCTGAGAGGCCTTGGGACAGCCTCAACGCTCTGGCAAATCACTCCGACTCCTCACACTCTTCATCACTTATAGAACTTATGTTCTATTTCTAGAGTAGTCCTTAGTGGTCCCTTGATGCGTCATGAGGCGCACCAATCCGGGCATTCTGGCGACGGAAATAACCCCTGTCGCAGATCGGAAGTTATGGGTAGTGAGGCGGGTGGCTGGCGCCGCGACGCTAGCGCCGGTTCTCGAGGAAGCTCGATCAAGCCGCGACGAAGAGCGACCGCGAGGGCCGCTTGCGCCGTGTGGCAACCCAGTCGCTTCATTGCGGAGCGGACGTGCGTCCGAACCGTGTGCTCGCTCAGGACGAGCTGGTCAGCGATCGCCCGTCGCGACTTGCCAAGAGCCAGGAGGCTGAGCACTTCTCGCTCACGTGGCCGCAGGTACGGCTCGTTGTTACCGGCTCGACCCAGAATGATTCCAGGTTCCTCAGGGCAACTCGAGGACGGGCTGGAAGTGCTTTTGCTCGCACCACGAGCTGCCTAAGAGCTGAGAGGTCCGCTCGTGCAGAATCTCTTCGTGAGCCCCTGCTGGCATGATGCAGAAAAGCCTGCGTGAGCCGCGACAAAACTGGACAGCCCAGACTCGATTGACATTCAGTCGTTCACGGATCTCCGCAATCCGACGGCGAGCTTGCACCTCGGCCGATGCCCTCCGGTCGACATGCTGATACACCACGAGACTTTGGCCACGCTGCAGGAACGGCAGTAGCTCATCGAAGAACGCGTATTTAGGCCCGCGCGCGCGGAACGGCCCCGTGGAACCGACCTGGAGCCCGTTATCGGGATCGACGAACACAAGCTCACACCCCTGAGTGGCCGCCATAGCGTCCTGGACCCACGTGTGCCTATAAATCCGGCGCTCGCCAGGCACCATATCCCGAAATGAGAGTTGTTCGGCGAAGTATCGAGTCGAGCTCGGGAAGAGATTAAGCTCGTGGATCGCAGAGACACGACGCTCTCCTCGCGTAATCAGTGTCGCGAGTCGCTCGTACAAGTCAGGGTCGCAACTCCTGAACCGAGCATTTAAGAGATTCTCACCGAGCAGGTAGGAAACATGCTTCCCGTCATCATTGTGGGACTCGTCGGGCACCAAGTACCAAACGATCCCCAAATCGAGAAAGGGCTCCGCTCGCGGCTCGACCCCGCAGAGCCACCGAAGAAGTCCGAACTTTCCGAAGTCGCCCACGTCACCCGCGTATCGGTCCTGCACGAATGTTTACTCCACAACCCATCCGGCGTTTCACAAGGATCGCCCTGACTTCAGGCCGATCAGAGGTGCCGCGAGCAGCGAGCCGATTTGCTCCTGCAATGCACTTGAGGACGTAATGACGACCACGTTGTCAGACGATGGCTACAGAACACCGTCCGCAGCGTCCAGAGCGTCCAGGCCACAATCCCCAGACTGGGCGCTGTGGACGGTGTGGACGCTGTGCGGGGCCCCTGTTTGGAGGACGAGTCGAAATTGTTCGCGATGGGCCTGGCGCGTTCGCCTTAACTTGCTGATCGCGGTGACCAGGGGGTGTCGAGATCTGCCGGCAGTGCTCGATCAGGTCGCGGCCGCATCGCGGTCGTCGAATCCACCGGCTCGAGCTCTTCGGGGATGTCGGGAGCGGCGCGCTCGAGCTGGTTGTACGCGGTCTCGACGTCAGTGCTTGACTCGGATGGAGCCCGCAGTGCGGAATCAAGTTCCACGAAGATCGCCCCCTCGTCCGTGATCCCGTCGACCGAGATAAGCGTGCCGGTCCTGTCGAGCGTGAGGATCTTCACTCGTTAGAGCCACCGACGGGGTCCAGTTACTTCGTGCCATCGGTTCCTCCTTCTTCGCGGTTACAGGACGAGCAGGTCTGCGATGCGTCCTACCCCGACCGTCTGCATTCCGCCGCCTTCCGACCCCGAACTCGACTGTCCGGAGATCCCCCACCGTGGCTTCGCGGTTAGGCCACCCGACCCGCACCAATTGACGCCGACCGGGACAGGGATCTAGCTGCGAGCGCTAGGCGCCTCAAATACCTGTATGTACTCGAGCTCCACGTGCACCAGTGAATCAACACCACGGTACCACACCACTAAACATAATGAAAGATGTCACTATAGGGCCCCGCGGCTATGATCCCGAGTTGATGAGCAAAGCTGTGTCCCTGCCACGGGCTCGTGTCCTGCGGTGCGAGTTAGCAGGTCCACAATCGTCGCTTGATAGGGCACGCCGTGCCGCAGCACGTAGATAATGGGGCCCAGCACTCTGTCGACTGCGTCGCCAGTTGGGGCCGCCGTGGCGGTACCGGATGGCGTTGATTGCGTCTTTCGGGTCGGCGCCCGCGCAGCCCCGGTCTGCTGGACTCATGCCTCGTCAGCATATCCTCGGGATCTACGGTTCCGGGCGGTACATTCGTTGCTGGAATGCTCGCGCACGACTATGATCGCGGTACATGCTGGAAGCCATGCACCGGGGAACTGAGTACGGATGACAGCGACCGAGAATGGCGACAAAGAGGGCTCGGCGCCTTACGATGGGTTGCCCGGAGTTACCTTGCATCAGCTTCGCATCTTCCGGGCAATCGTCAACGAGGGCGGTTTTGCGCGGGCCGCTGAGGCGCTTTTTCCTCCGAGGCCACCGTTTCGAATCAGATCAAGACGCTGGAGCAGGTTTTGCAGGCGCGTCTGTTTGAGCGGGCTCCCGGCCAACGCAAAGTCCAGCTTACGGCCGCTGGACAAATGTTCTTCCAGACGAGTACCGAGGAATGTTTGACGTGCTCCGGCAGGGCTTTGACCGGATCACCTCGCTAACCAACGGTCAACACGCCTCGGTCAGTGTCGGCACAGCATCGTTCTTTGGCGTCCACGTATTGCCACGACTGTGCGAGTCATTTAGGCGTGAGCATCCAAGCGTCATGGTGCGCGCCGTTTTGGAGTCCAGGCGAAGCGTTCTCGACCAGCTTCGACACCGGCATCTGGATCTTGCCGTGGTTATCGGCGGAGTGGAGGACCCGGAGCTCGTGTGTAATTCGCTAATGCGCTTTGAGATGGTGCTCGTAGCGGCTACCGGCCATCCGCTGGCCGGGCGACGCTCCGTATCTCTCCAGGACCTAAAAGCGGAGACGTGGATTCTCGGCGACGAGACGAGCGACCTCGCGGAAGTGGCTCGAGCAGCTTGCCGCTGAGGCCCACCTGCGATTGAACGTCGCCCTGGAAGCGAATAACGTCGACGTTCGACTGCAAGCGGTCAGAGCCCGGCCTGGGCATCGCCCCACTTGGTCACTCCGCGGTGATCAAGGCCGTTGAGTCCGGAGAGCTCGAGCTTCTGAACGCCGAGAATTTTCCCTTCTACGAGGAATGGTGCTCTGGTTTCTTCGCGAGACCCACTGTCCCCAACAGCACAAACTTTCAAAGAGCACATCTTGCACCATTGCAACGATGAGCGGTCCGTCAGGCCCTGAATTACTTCATCGACCGGAAGCAATGCGTGGACATCGCGCTGCAAGGACAGCGTGAGAGACAGGATCTCCATGGCGCCCGGAAAGTCCGGCCTACGACGCCGTCACACCCAACGCCCACCCGCTCGATCTTGATAAGGCCCGTTCACTACTCCAGCAGGCGGGAGTTCCCAACATCGATTTGACTTCGTCTATAACGTAGATCCGACATCGGTCAGTTTGCCCAGATTTACCAGCAAAATCTCGCCAGCATCGGGGTCAAGATGCATATCGTGCCGCTCGAGAGCGCGTCGGTTGCGGCCGCGGCGCAGGGGCGCACGTACAGTGGGATCTACGGCGGCTCGAATCTTCAGCACCCAATTCTCGGAGCCCAGCACGGTCCTGCAGCGCAGCGTATCTTGTGGTCCCGCAGAACAACCGATCGGGATTCAAAGACGATCGCTATAACGCTCTGGTGGACCAGCTAGCCACTGAGCCTAATCTCGCGAAGCAAAAAGAGCCTGTGTCCTATCGCAAACGCCATGATCCGCGATGAGGCGTTCACCTGCGCCGTGGCAGTTGCGCAAACTATCTAATGACGCAACCAAAGGTCCACGACCCCACCTGGGGGTGCGGTGTGAACTCGAGATTGAAGCTCACCGATACGTGGGTGAGCTAGCCATCGGCTCCCGGCGGCCGGCCCTAGCCCGAGCCCATCTGTGACTCGCTTTATCGTTCATCGCTTCTGGCAGGCCTCCTGTCGCTGTTCAACTCGAGCGTGGGCGTCTTCTTGCTCCTGCGACTGCTTCGGGTGATCCACGCTGATGCTGGCCGGCACGGAAGCGTCAAGTCCCGAGGCCGTGACGGCAAATACGCCGCGACCTGGGACTGGAGGAGCCATTGCCCGTCCAGTCTGGGCTCTGGTTGAGCCGCGTCCTGCGAGGCGATCTCGGGACATCCGCGCAGAGCAATTTCCCGGTGTCGCGCCTGATCATTGAGCGTGCGCCCGCTACCATGGAGCTCACCTTCCCGGGCTTCATCCTGTCTGCCCTGATCGGCCTGGCGCTCGGAATCAAGGCGGTGGTCAAACAGCACAGCGCCATCGACTGGGCCATCCCTACGTTCATGGGATTCGCAATCGCAACCCCGAAGTTTTGGCTGGGCATTCTCTGCATCATGCTCTTTGCGCTGGTGTTGGGGTGGCTCCCGGCGGGCGGCCACGGTGACTTCACTCGTGATCCGGTGCAGGCGCTCAAGTTGCTGTTGCTGCCAGCCGCCTGCCTGGCGCTCCATCCTGGGGTGGGGTTGTCGAGCTTGGTAAAAGCTTCCATGCTAGAAGTGCTCTATGAGGACTACATTCGTACCGTCCGTGCAAAGGGTGTGGCCAATGGTAGCGTTATTCTGGGCCACATGCTACGCCTCGCTCCGTCTCAATCATTACGGCGCTTGGTCCCGAGTTCGGTCGGGTATTGGGCGGAACTGTGATCATTGAGAACGTCTTGATTAGGCCCGGGGATGGGCACGTCGATGGTTCACGCCATCCGCAACCGCGACTATGTGGAGGCCGCTCGCGCGATTGGCGCGTCAAGTGCCCGCATCATGTGGCTCCACGTGCTGCCGAACGCCGTGGCCCTGTTCTGACCCAGTTGAGCCTCGTCATGGGGTTCGCCGTACTGGCCGAATCAGAGCTTTCCTTTCTGGGGCTAGGAACACATCCGCCGGACCCAGCCTGGGATCCCATGCTCAATGAAAGCCGCAACCACATCCGACAGGCACCGTCGTTCGGGATATGGCCTGCCTGGCGCTGGCTCTCCTGCCGCTTGGTCTGAACTACTTCTCGGACGCGCTGCGAGATGCTCTCGATCCGCAGCGCGTGAACGGCTAGGAGTCAATGAGGCTACTGCTACTCGGTGCGGCCGGGCAATGATCACCGGCCCGCAACAATTACTTCGGAATTTGGCTATTGCCCAGGGCCAACGCCGCTGGTAGTTTGGACCCACGGGCGCGGACCGTCCGCGGAAGCAGTCGAACCCCGGCGGTACAGCCACGTGGCCACGCGACGTACTGCGTAGGAGTACGGTCGCATCTTCAAATGCATGAGGAGTCATTCATGACAACTGAGGCCCCAAGCCACGGCGGCAGCATCGCAAGCAAGACCGGGATTTTGATCTCATCAGATAGTCACGTCATCGAGCCGCACGACCTGTGGACGAAGGCGCTGGGAGGGCGGTTCGGTAATCGAGCCCCCGCGTTCGAGCCTTTGAAAAAGGGCGAGGGGTCCACTTCCACGCCGGTGGTCAGGATCCGCATGCTCGCGTCAAGGAGATGGCTCAGGACGGCGTGAGCGCCGAGGTGCTGTACCCAACCGTGGTACTGGGCATGTTTGGGGAAGATGACGTAGAGCTCCAGGAAGCATGTTTTCAGGTCTACAACGATTGGCTCATGGAATATTGCGCGGTTGCTCCAGAGCGACTCGTGGGCATTGCAGCGATCTCGACCTACAACATTGACCATGCCGTTCAGGAGCTAAGGCGCTGCCACGCAGCGGCCTCCGAGGGGGTTTGATCTGGGAGGCGCCAGCATCCCAGCCTGCCGTTCACATCGGAGCACTACGAGCGGCTCTGGGCAGTGGCTGCCGATTTGCAAATGCCGATCACGATGCATATCTTGACGGGTCACGGATACATGAAGCAGCCGCGCACGGGGCTCGAGATCCATCGCGGCAGTGTGACACTGAAGACGCTCGAGGCACTCGAATGCCGTGTTTGACTTCATCTTCTACGGCGCCCTGGATCGTCACCCCGGTCTCAAGCTGGTGATGGTTGAGCACGAGATCGGGTGGCTCCCATTTCTGGTCCAACAAATGGATTACTACGCGCAGCGCCACGCCAGACGGCACGGTTGGGCGTTGTCGAAGCTACCGGGCGCATATGTCAATGATCAAGTGTACGCCACGTTCTTCAACGATCCCATTGGCACGTTCACACTTCAACGGTGGGAGGCGACAACTGTATGTGGTCCAGTGACTGCCCACACGAGAACTCCACCTGGCCGCATTCTCTGGACGTCATCGCACGCGACCTGGGTGATTTGCCGGAAAGCACGCTCCATAAACTGGTGCGGGAGAACGTAGACCGGCTGTACAACCTCCGCGTCCCCGAACCGATCGCCTGAAGCCCCTCATGATGTGGAGATACGCGATGCATGTCCTTTCTCGACATTGCCGGCACCCAGATTTCGTATGAAGACGCTGGCGGCGGCGGGAGACCAGTGGTTCTCATTTTTATCCCGGCGCCGCGACCAGTGAGTGCTAGGAGAATAAGCTACCGGCGTTCTCCGAGCCGGGTTTCGCTGTATCACTTACCACCTGCGTGGTCGTGGGTAATCACGCTTCCTATCGGAAGATTCGGACCCCGGCTGCGCCAGCGATGATCTCGATGCTCTGGCGCGGCATCTCCAGCTGGAGCGCTTCATGATCGCGGCTGCGGCCTACGGTGGGTTCGCGGCCACCGATTTCGCGCTTCGTTTTCCTGAGCGGATAGCTGCCTTTGTGCTGGCCACAAGCCATGCAGAATTGGTGGATCCGAAGTACCCGGATGCGCGCCAACGCATTGCTGGACCGGAGCTGCGCGTGCTACCTGTGCATTTCCGCGAACTCGGACCATCGTATCGCGCTGAGAACCCAGAAGGAGTCGAGCGCTGGATAGCAATCGAACATGCCGCCGGGCGGCCACCCAGGCAGCAGAGGCTGCACTTCCAGATCACGCTACCCATGCTGGAAACCCTGTCCGTGCCCACACTGGTCTTGGCAGGTGACCCCGATCTGCTCACCCCTCCGGGGATCATACGGATGGTGGCGGCACGAATCCCGAGTTGTGAGTTCGCCGCTATACCAGAAGACCGGGCACTCGGCTCACTGGGAACGCCCGGACGAATGGAACCACATCGTGCTGGAATTTCTCAGGCGCCACGCGGGCTGATGCGGCGTTTGGACCCATTACTGATACTTAGTCTGAACATGGGCGGGCGTGACCCGGCGCCAGCGCCCAACGCCGGCCTTCCCGACAGCCATATTACCGGTCCGTTGGCTCAGCAGCCGTGTCTAACGCGCTACGAGCTTGATTGGAAACTGTGACTTATGGCGCCCATCATTGATGGACACGCTCACGCGGTCGCGATTAACATCGAGCGCTACCCGCGCGATCCATTGGACGGTCGACTCCCCAACAGGCTTGCTGAACGGGCGGCAACGGGACCCGAGCTAGTGGCAATGATGGACGCTGCGGGAGTAGCGAAGGCCGTCCTCATCCAACTGGTACTGGTGGACGGTCGTCGGAATGACTATCTGGGCAATCTGGCTCGTGAATATCCCAGATCGATTTGCCCGGTGGGCTGCTTGGACATGCTTGCACCGGACGCGGCGAATCGACTGCGCTACTGGGTGGAGGAGCGAGGGGCCGAGGGCTTCCGTCTTTCTTCCATTGGCGCCGTCCGGGAGGCGAGATGGCCTGGCTTGAACGGCCAGAAGTGTGGACCGAGGCGGATCGGCTCGGCGCCGTCCTGTGCGCCCATTTCTCCGGGGCCGTGGAGGCCGGGAGCATCGGTGGCTTGCAAGCTATGCTGATCGATACCCCGGGGTCAGCGTGATCCTGGACCACGTGGGCAACCCTCCATGGGGCGAGGGGCCGCCGCACTACGGAATGGGCCAGGTGCTCGAGTTCGCCGAATTCCCCAATCTCTTCGTGAAGGTTTCGACGATCAACCTGAACCGTATGCAGGCCGCCGGCGTTGCCGCCGAGACGCCCATGGCGCTGCTGGTCGGCGCCTTCGGAGCGCGGCGTCTTCTGTGGGGCTCCGATATGCTCAACACCCTGGTGAATACGAGGACATGATCCAGCGCATGAACGCGGCCCTGGCCGGGCTGACCGAGGAAGATCGAGGCCGGGTCCTCGCGGGCACGACACGCGCACTGTTTCCCCAATTCCAATGACCTTCACAAGACGGAGGACTGACATGACGACGATCCCTGAAACGCCAGCCATTGAGACATCCGCGGCAACACAAACGTTTCTGACCAACCAGGAAATCATTCAGGCGGCGCATCAAAACCTGGGCAAGGGTCAATGGGACAACCTGGTTGGCGGGTCCGAGTCTGAGACAACCATGCGTCGCAACCGCCTCGGGTTCGATCGGATCGCATTTCGACCCCGCATTCTCGTGGACGTCTCCCACACCAATACGTCCACAACGCTTCTAGGCCACCGTCTCCGAATTCCGGTAATCCTGGCGCCAATGGGATCGCTCCAAGAGCTGACGCCGGCGGGAGCGATCGCAGCCACGCGAGCTGCCGCAGAATTCGGATCTCTTCATGTCATCAGCTCCGTCACGCAGCCCAGTCTGGAGGAGACCGCGGCCAGCGTCGATTACCCGAAGGTCTATCAGCTCTACGTGACCAATCATTGGGACTGGGTCAAGGAGACATTAACGCGGGTGAAGAGCTCAGGCTACTGGGGCTTCTGTTTGACTGTGGACACGGCGCATTACAGACCGGCGCGAACGACCCATGATGAGCAATTACCTGACTCCGAATCGACGGACCCCGCCCGACCCAAAATGGCGAGCTTCGCTCACCTGGGAAATGATGGACCGCATCAAGGACTTCGTCGATCTGCCGTTCATGCTCAAAGGCGTGGCAACGGCCGAGGACGCGGCCATCGCCGTGGAGCACGGGGTCAACGTGATCTGGGTATCCAACCACGGGGGCCGGCAGCTCGATCACGGCCGTGCGACGATCGATATCTTGCCTGAGATCGATCCGGGCGGTGAATGGCCGGGCTCAAATCGTTCTTGATGGCGGCATTCAGCGGGGCTCTGATGTGGTGAAGGCTATAGCCCTGGGAGCCGACGCGGTAGCTATTGGCAAGCTTCAGGGGTGGGGTCTGGGCGCCGACGGTCAGGCAGGCATGCTGCGTGTTCTTGAAATACTGGAAGACGAGATTCACGTAGCCATGGGTCTGCTCGGAGTCACAGCGATGGATCAGCTCAGCAACGCGTACCTGTGCCGCGAGGACCCCGTGATGTGGCCGCACGAGATGAGTCAATTCTCGAACCTTACGGAAGGGCCTCTGCGCTAGACGCCCAGTCATTCGGCGATGCCATGGGCATCTGGGGCCGTGGGCGGAAAACCAATATGGGAGTAGCGACGATGATCGAACCGCGAACGTTCGCCGGAACACTCGGTGGGGTGAATTCCCCGCCGAAGAGTATGCCGACGCGCTCTTGACGTCCATGAAGCTCGGAGGCATCGACCATTTCTTTTTGTTCCGGATCAGAGTTGGCGTTTTGGCAAGAAGGTGTGGCTCGAGCCATCGCTCGAGGCTGGCCCACACCGAGTCTCTTTACCGTCATGCACGAGTCAGTAGCGCTCAACGCGGCACTGGGCTCAGCAATGGTCTCCGGTCAACCGACCGCCACGGCAGCGCACGTTGACGCTGGCACCCTCAACTATGGTGCGGCCATTCACACCGCATGGCGCGGATGCTACCCCATGCTCATCGCCGCGGGGACGGCGCCGCGGGCCTTCCCCGGCTCATGACCGGGTCACGCAATAGCCCGCCGCAATGGGTGCAGGAGCCGCGCGACCAAGGGTGAGATCATGCGCCAGTACACCAAGCTGGATCACCGGCTCGAGCACCAGGACAATCCCGGGCATATGGTGAGCCGCCTCCTGCAGGTTGCAATGAGTGAGCCCAAAGGACCAGTCTACCTGAGCGTTCCGCGCGAGGTGGCGATGCTTCAAGCTCCGGGCGCAACTCGGTTCCCGACCCGCGACCAAATGGGCTTGGCCAGCCAGGCCTGGCCTGACCCAGCCGATTCACGGCGCGCAGCCAAGTGGCTAATCGAGGCCAAGAATCCGGCGGTCTACGTTGGCCGTGCTGGCCGAAACGCCGAATCGGTGGAGGTGCTGGTGCAACTCGCCGAGCTTCTGGCGCTACCGGTGATGGGGGGTAGGGCCGACCGTATCAGAACTTCCCACCACCCACCCCCTATTTGGCACGGGACCCACGCCACAGGACGCAGACGCTCTTCTCGTGCTGGAGTCGCCGCTTCCCTCGGATGCCCGGTCGGAATTCCCCGAGGCCGATGCGCGGATCGTTCGGGTGGATCCTGACGCCGTGGAAGGGCGCTACAAGACGGTTGAATTCTGTGCCGATCTGTGGTTCCCTGTAACGGCCGCGGCGGCGGTACGCGCACTCCATGAGGCTGCCACCAGCATGCTCTCGACTTCTGACCTGGAGTCGAATCGAGACCCGTCGCGCTCGCCTCACCGAGAAAAAGCAGACACTTCCTCGCGGCCTGGGAGACGAAGGCTCAAGATGCTGGACGACGAAGTCCTATTGATCCGCTCTGGGTCCGGTACCAGGTTGGAAAGATTCTCGCTCCCGATGCCGTCCTCGTGGATGATCTCGCCGCCGGCATGGAGCCGAACAACCATCGTCGAGTGCAACCCAGTACGTACTTCAAGAGCGGGGGCACGTCGGGTGGGTTCGGATCACGGAGCCGCGTTTGGCGCCAAAGTTGCCCAGCCCAACCGCGATGTCATTCTGACAAGTGGGGATGGTTATTTGATGTTCGGCACGCCGCTCCCCGCGCTATGGTGCTCGAGCCACTACAAAGCGCCGTACCTGACCGTAGTCATGGTCAACAAGTCTTACTCCACGGGAACCACGGCGTTGCGGTCGGGTTACCCGGAAGGCGTCGCTGTGAGCGCTAGCAATTACGAGGGCGGAATCTTCGACCCCCCGCCAAACTTTGCTCGGCTAGCGGAAGCCGGAAATGGCTATGGGGAGCAGTCACCGATGCCGATCAAGTTGCGCGGCCCTCCAGCGGGGCCTCCAGCACACGCGCAACAGAACACCGGCCCTTATTGCTGTTGACTTGCCGACCTTCGTCCAGGAGCAGAGCGCTCACGCCAGTAGATTGACGTGGCAACGGCGCTCGCGACACAAGGTAGGACCTAACTCGGCGCAAGCGCGTCAATGCGCCCACTAATGCGACGAAATCCGAAGTACTCTTATGCCGTACTGGCTCATTTGAGGTAGCTATTCATGCGAGTTTCATCCAGACCCACCGCGAGCTGGCGCTGGCCTCCCTGGTCAGGGCCGCCGCCGTGGCCAGCCCGCCCTGGAGAGTCCGGCAGTGGATTCTCACGACTCTCCTACGCGACCGTGGTATCGACTCTCGTGCTGGGCGTTGTGGGATTTCTGGTGGTGGTGCCGGTGGTGATCCTGTTCCTTAACAGCTTCCAGGTTGGCCAATTTGGAACCCAAACCCAATTCGGCTTTGAGAACTGGACCACGGCACTCAGCAACCCCAGGATTGCCGACGCGCTGAAGAACACCTTCACCCTCGCGCTGACCCGGCAGGGTATCGCCCTGGTGATCGGCCTCTTGATCGCCTGGCTGCTAGCCCGTACCGACCTGCCAGGGCGGAACTGGTTGGAATTCGGATTCTGGGTGGCGGTGTTCTTGCCCTCGCTCACGGTCACGCTGGGCTGGATCATGGTCATCGACAACTTTAACGGGCTGGCCAACCAGGCGTGGAGGGCCATCTTTGGTGTAGACGGTCCGTTCAACATTTTCTCCTGGTGGGGAATCATCTGGGCCCACCTGATGACGGGTACGTTAGCCATCAAGATGATGCTGCTGACACCCGCCTTCCGGAACATGGATGCGACCCTGGAAGAGCTTCTCGCGCCTCTGGTGCGAGCACGCTGGGCACGCTGTTTCGGGTTGTCATACCCCTGGTCGCGCCCACCGTTCTGGTGGTGCTCCTGCTCGGCACCATCCGCTCGCTCGAGGCGTTCGAGATCGAGCTGATCCTGGGTTATGAGGCGAAGATCAATGTGTACAGCACGCTGATCTACCGGCAGGCACTCGGCTCTCCGCCGGAGTACGGCCAGGCGACGGTGCTGGGCATGGTGGTCCTGGGCGTCTTGATGCCGTTTATCCTGCTGCAACAATGGCACAGCGGGCGCCGCAGCCATGCCACCGTCAGCGGCAAGTTCCGCACATCCCCTCAGCGACTGGGACCATGGCGGTGGCCCCTGTTCGCGGTCGTGTTCGGCCTGGTCCTGATCATGACCGTGCTGCCCCTCATCCTGGTGCTCATGGGCACATTCATGAGTGTGTTCGGCATGTTCGGCGTGCGTGAGCCATGGACCATGAAAAATTGGAACACGGTGCTGGGAAATGCAAGCTTTCTCCAAGCACTGTGGAATCGCTTATCATCGCCGGCGGCACGGCGGTATTTGCGATGGTGTCCTTCGTTGGGGTGGCATACATCATCGTGCGTACAAAATTTTGGGGCCGCGGCGCGATGGATTTCCTGGTCTGGCTGCCATCCACCCTTCCCGGTATCGTCATGGGGCTGGGCTACCTATGGCTGTTTCTGGGTACGCCATTCCTGCGGCCACTTTACGGCACCACGTTCATCCTGATACTGGTGGCGTCGCTGGGAAGCATCACGCTGACGACGCAGCTTGTGAAGAGCAACCTACTGCAGCTGGGTGATGAGCTTAAGGAGCCTATAACTTCGGGGCTCCCTGGTGGTACACGTTCTGTCGCGTGACCATGCCGTTGATTGCGCCGTCTCTGGCCGTGGTGGGCGTACTGGCGTTCTCAGCGGCGGCGAGGGCAACCAGCCACGTAGCACTGCTATCGACAGCGGGCAATCAACCTTTGTCGATCTTGCAGCTTAACCTCATGAGCGACAACAATTTCGAGGCGGCGTCGGTCGTCGGCGTGTTCATCCTGCTGCTGACCGTGGGTGTGGCCTTTGTGGCCCGCTTCCTGGGTCTGCGACTGGGGCCGGGTGCCGGACGCTAGTGTTGCGTGGCACCGGTCCTCGGTGAGACTCACGCACGAGGAAACGGTGCCACGGTCGGGTTACTGAAACTCCTTGAGTACTTTGATGGTTCTGGCAAGCACAGCTTCACCCTCCGCGGTCCCGATCTTGAGCGTGTATTGGGCCAAGTTGGAATAATCCGGGGACTCCTCGGCGGCGTAGCTCTCGATCCCTACCCGACGCGTGCTTGTCTCGAGGGACTGCGCCATCGCTTCCTGGCCCTCCTGGCTTAGGTACCAACGCAGGAACACCTTGGCGGCGTTCGGATGGGGGGCATTCTTCAGGACTTCCGTGCCATAGGCGATCAAATGCGACGTTGGACGAACGTTCTCAACCTCAGTCCCAACGCCCTGCTTCTGGAGGTCCGCATCATGTCAGCGTTGGCGTAGATTGAGATCGGATACCGGCCCTGCGCAACATACTCGGTCGCCGAACGGATGTTGTCTAGTAACTTGACCTGGCCCATCAGCTTGCGGATGAAGTCCTCACCGTAAGGTTCGAGCAGCTCGGCCATCACGAAGGCGCTGCCCGTCGCGCCAAACGGATCGTAGAGTAGGATCTGGTCTTTCCACTTCGGCTTGAGGAGATCTTCCCAGCTATTGACCCCTCCTTTGGAGCGAGCCGTCGGTTAACGAAGAACCCGCCCGTAATGTCGAAGTGGGTGATGAACGTCACCGGTTGCACGGGTCTGTGAGCATGCGGAACCCGCCGGCCCACTTGGTGTCGTCGGACACTTCCGCGGGGAGAACGTCCAGATAGGGCGTGATGTTCTCAAAAGCGCCTGCTGGTCTGAGCACGGTGAACATCTGACCCGAGGGTCCCAAGTGCACGTCCCATAGATACTGGTCATTGCGCTGCTCCACAATGACGCGCGGAGACCAGTCCGTCGATTTCATCGCCGTAGATTGGACGTTAAGGTATGGAAGCGCCTGCTTCACCCGCTCGTTAATGTTGTCCCAGACCTCCGCTCCGGCGTGGGTGGACAGCACCAGCACGCCCTCCCTTTTTGCCGCGGCCTCGATCTCATCCCAATTACCTCCGGTACTCGAGGCGGGCTTGGCCGTGGAGCCGACCATAGTGGGGACGGCTTTCGCCGACGCCACCGTTGGAGGCGGAGCTTCTGTCTTCGGCGCGGGCGCAGTGGTGGCCGCGGGCAATAGAGCAGGCGGGGCACAGGCCACGAGAAGTGATGCGAATGCCACGGCGACTCCATGACGATAGATGCTCGAAGAAGGCTTCGACGGCTGATCCAGCCGGCCCACCCAGGGCTTGCGCATTTGTGGCTCCCCCTCACTTTCTCACTCAGTCGGCCTGCGCACTCGACAGGTCAGGCAGCACGCCCTCAGGTACCGAGACCAGCCGACCTTCCAGACATTGCGAGCACATTCATAGACCCGATGACGGCAGTACACCAGATGAGATGAGGCGACTTCGCGATCGGATAGCGACCCGCTCCGCGCTGCAGAACATTTCGCAACGCGTAGCACCGTAACAGTGGCCGTGCGGTCGTGCCAGATTGAAAACCCAATCAAATTGTTCAATTGAGCCGATCATTGCCTTGATCCAGCGGGACGCAGGTATTCCCTGCCTAGGAAGTCCGCGCCAGCGGCGTCCCCGAGTCGGTAGAAGACGTCGACGCAAGACGCCACACCAAACGCACCCCAATACAATCACGAGCGCGGAGCGGATGAGCCGCCCGGCTAGTTCAGTC
This sequence comes from uncultured Chloroflexia bacterium, assembly GCA_963765765.1. Taxonomy (GTDB): domain Bacteria; phylum Chloroflexota; class UBA6077; order UBA6077; family JACCZL01; genus CAVXYC01. The sequence goes on from CAVXYC010000018.1 coordinate 188,789, forward strand.
CTTCTGACCATATTCCTCGTGAAAACAACATGGTCACACTCAGTTGGTGCTGGTAGGCTTGACTCGCGAGGGTGAGCAGACCCGAGACACTATGCTGCCAGATCACTCGCAGAGACCTGCAAGGGAGGCCAGAAACATGGCAACGAACGTAGTGGATCGAAGGCCCGACGGAAGCGCGGTCGAAGTCGCAGTCCGCCCAGACGGCAGTATGCGCGAAGTGGTCGAATAGCTGCTTCGTGGGAGAGGTCTTTGATCTGAGGTCACCCTATCTGTTGCAGGGGCGAACGACCGACGTCCGCACCAAGACGGAGTTGATGCGGGTGGCGGTCAAGGTATACGCCGGCGGCGGTGAGAATGCCATGCATGCGCATGGGCATGAGGACCATACGTTTGTCGTGTTGGAAGGTGAGGCCGAGTTTCACCTGGGAACCGACGAGAATGCCGTCAGGGTGGGCCGCTACCAGGGCGTAATGCTTCCGAAGCACGCCCCATATTGGTTTGAGGCGGTGGGTGATGAGAACCTCGTCATGCTGCGCGTGGGCACCTCCGACAACGGGTTTCAACACATACACATACAGACGGACGGTCGCACGATCGCGGGTGATTCTCCTGAGAACAAGACGGTGGAGCGGATCGAAACCGGGCCCAGGATTCGGAGGGTAGTCACTCAGCGTGGTGGACTAAGGCGCATCTGCATTGCGGAGCGGGAATGCAGATACGCGCTCCTGGTCTCACCTTGTGTTAACCAAAAGCAACGATAACCCTTGGCAAACATCGCGCCGCCGACGCTGTTACTCAACTAACGGGATACACCGAAACCGCCTACTGCGTCCAAGGCCCGACAATGCATGGCCCGCCAAGAATGCATTGATACCGGGCCGCCGCGGTGATCACCGATGAAACTAGATCGCGAGGAATCAATTCCCATAACCACCGGAACGCTGGAACGATCTGCTTCCACGCGGACAGAGTTGCAACTTATCTCTGCGGATTCACACGTCAGTGAAGACCCCAACCGCCTGGCAGGAGCGCCTGCCCGCGAAATTCAAGGCCCTGCGCCAAGTTCCCGCAAACGCGCCACGGAAGAAATGGCAAAGTTTCACCCTGGTGCGGTGGGATGGGCCAGCACGTCTCGAGGAGATGACGCAGGACGGGGTAAGCGCTGACTCCTATACGCAAGTCTCGGCGGCCGATCGTTCGCGCCCATTAAAGACCCGGAGCTGCAAGAGGCGGGATTCAAAGTCTACAACGATTGGCTGATGGAGTTTTGTTCAGCCGATCCCACGCGCCCTCGTCGGTATCCCACAGATTTCGCTCTACAACATTGATCACGCCATTGCCGAGTTGGAGCGTTGTAAGCGCGGCGGCATGGTGGATAGCGGTCTGGCTCGTTCCGCCAGACGATCTACCGTCTCCTGGCCTCACTACGATCGTTTCTGGGCCGCGAGTCAAGAGATGGACATGCCAGTAACAGTCCATCTTCGCACCGGCTTCGGTTCCAATAGAGATCGAGATGCCAGCCGCGGTCAGGAGCGCTTTCGACGCAACGTGAACATCAAGATCCTTGAGTTCGAGAGAACGCGCTCTTCGACTTTATCTTTTTCGGAATTCTCGAAAAGTATCCATCGTTGAGGTTCGTGCTCTCCGAGCCCGAGATCGGCTGGGCGCCGTTCGTACTTCAGATGTGGGACTATCATTTTGAGCGCTTCCGCAAGAGCGACCCACTGCCGATGAGCGAGCTACCCAGCACCTCTTCCGTCGTCAGGTGTCAGTGAGCTTCATCAACGACCAGGCCGGGACTCGCTTTTTCCCAGTGGGGCGTGGACAACTGCATGTGGTCGAGTGACTATCCGCATCCTGCCTCCCCGTGGCCACACTCGCGAGACTTCGTTGCCAGGCAGCTTGCGCACGTCCCGGATGATGACCTGAAGAAGATTCTGAGTGAGAACGTGATAAGGGTGTACGGGCTGGAGCGCCCGGAGAGCAGGATCTAGTCGGTCGGCCAGTTGCGCAGCCCGGGGTTGTGGGCTATCAATCCGGGTAGGAGGAATTGAGATGGCGACAGAAACATTGACCAAAGATGGCGTCTTTGATTTGCGCACGCCGTTGTTAAAACAGGGACTGACGACGGACTTTCGAGCCCGAACCGATCATCTGTCGGTCTGCATCAAGGTGTATGCGGACGGCGGCAACCTCTACCACTCGCATTCCGCTGAAGACCACGCCTTCGTGGTGCTCTCGGGTGAGGCCACGTTCCTCAGGATCATTGACGGCGAAGAAAAGGAAACGGTTCTGGGAAAATACAGCGGGATCATGTTGCCCAAGGATATGGAATACAAGTTTCAGAGCACAACAGGATCAGGTGGAAATCTGGTCATGCTACGCATTGGTGCGCCCATCCCGGGCTTCACGTCAGTCGGCAAGGACAAGTCGTTTATCCCGGAGCGGATAGAGATCCCGGGCATGTTCTTCCCGGACGATTGCCCTTGAAGCTCCACGAATGGGTCATTGAACCCGAGGGCTTCACGACTTCTCCTGGATACGACAGAGCCACGATCCATCCATCCAAAGTAGCGATGCGTTCGGTGCTGCCGATTACTGTCAGTCGTACCGGACGGTAGATGCCTTCCGTCCAGTCTTGGCCAACCCAGCCGCCATCGCATTCGCATGGGGAGATCGTCTTTAGAGAGCGATCGAGTCGAGGGATCGGGATGACCATGCTAGGTGATCCGAGCCTTCCGTGCGATTGCCATGCTTGATTCTCTCACGCGAGTTGCAGACTAGCTGGGAACGTCCCGCCCTTCCATCGCGAGGTTGATTTTCACTTTGGAGGAGAAAGAAGGAGGCTGCGACGTTCGAGACGCACAAGATCCAGCCACAACTCATGGAGTACGGCAAGTCCGCATACGGCTTGCGCGGACCGATCTGTTAGGCGTCGGCGTCCCGGGGATCGCCTCAATCGGGAGACCAACTTCCACGCGCACCGGCGAGGACGCAACCTGGTTCGTGCTCCAGGGCAGCGCCCGCTACTACACACCGGCGACGAACTCGTGGCGACACTGAACAAGTTCGAGGGCCTGGTCATCCGCGCGATGCTCCGTCCTGGTTCGAGAGCGCCGCAGACAAAGAGAACCTGATCATCATGCGCATCCGCGCGTCCGCCCCGAACGAGCCAAAGTGCCGCATCGACCACAGCCCGAGCCAGTTAATAACCCGGCCGACGACGATGGTCTCACCCGCGCCATCCGCGACGTCAAGTACGTCGAAGGCAAGTACTCGGCGACTAGTCTCAGCGAACCGGCGGTTGTATTCCGCACTCACGGTGTGGCACAACGGTGGCGTGATCACGGAATTGCCTCCCACCCAGGATGGCGACTGGCAATTGACGCCCGGCCTCACCGGGACTAGCATCAGTCCCAGACCAGCATGCACGATGAGAAGTCGACTCGCTGCGTCCCACACGCCCTAGGAGTACGCGAATGCTGACGAGGGAAGACAACGAGCTGGTTACCCGTGTCGGGCCGGGCACGCCCCTGGGCAGACTCATGCGTGAGTACTGGCTGCCGTTCCTTCTTTCCGAGGAGCTTCCCGCGCCCGACAGCAGTCCGCTCCGTATACGGCTATTGAGTGAAGACCTAGTCGCGTTCCGGGCAACGGACGGTACGGTCGGATTAGTCGGGAACCACTGCCCGCACCGCGGTGCTTCCCTTTTCTTTGGCCGCAACGAAGAGAACGGGATTCGATGCGTTTACCACGGTTGGAAGTTCGACGTATCGGGGGCATGCGTGGATATGCCCAATGAGCCATCGGAGTCCAACTTCAAACACAAGGTCCGGGTCACCGTCTATCCATGCCGCGAGCGCAATGGCATCGTCTGGACATACATGGGCCCTCGAGCCCGCCACCGCCGCTGCCGGAGCTCGAGTGGAACATGGTCCCGCCCGGCCACGCCTACGTGTCCAAGCGAGTCGCCGCCGCGAACTGGCTGCAATCGCTGGAGGGCGCGCTCGACACGGCTCATAGCAATTTCCTCCACGCCGGCCTCGAGAAACCGGGACAGGGCGGAACCAGTGTCTTCCCGGGCCAATTCCCGGCGCACAGCGAGGTATGAGGCTGTCGGCGGTTGACAGTCACCCGCGCTTCGAGACGCTCAACGTCGAGGCGGGCGTCCTTATAGCCGCATGTCGTCAGACGGACGAGGGCGCCTACTGGCGGGTGAACAACTTCATCTTGCCGTTCTACACTCAGTTCCCACCACGAGGGGTCAATCCGCCGTCTAACGGCCACGCCTGGGTGCCCATCGACGATGAGCACACCCTGGTGCTGCACTACAACTACCACCCGACGCGCCCGCTGACAGACGCTGAGCTGGACTTCTACCGTCACGGCAAGGGCGGCGTTGAGGCATTCCACCCGCGGGTTGACGGCTTCCTGCCAGCCACCGGCGAGGCATATGGAGCCTGGAATCCCATCATCCGCAAGGAGAACAACTATCTCCTCGACTACGAATATCAGCGCACCGAGTCCTTCTGCGGCATCAAGGCGGGGTGGGCACAGGACTCCGCCGTGCAGGAGGGGATGGGCGCTATTCAGGACCGTACTCAAGAGCACATGGTCAGCAGCGACGTCGGGATCATCGGCATGCGTCGCTTTCTCCTGGACTCCGTGAAAGCCTATAGGGACGGCAGCGCGGCGGCGCCCGGTCGAGCGGATCCCGCAGCGTTCGCACTGCGGCCAGCATCCTTTCTGCTCACCAAAGATGCCGAAGTCTGGCCGGTCGCAATGTCCGAGATTACAACCCGCCCCGGTCATCCGCTTACCGTCGTATAGCCAGTGGGTGTCGACCCTGGCTTTACATGAATCCTTCGAGCGGTCTGGAGTAATCTGAAGGACGGATACTCTCGAAGAAACATTAGCAGTCCATCTCGTCGGTCAGAATGAGCCGAGGACAGCAATGAGACCGAGAAAGCCAGCAAGAATGTCGGACCACCCATACCCACGGGTTGAGTGCACATGCTAGAAGCCTACGGCAGTGCGTTTGGCATCCTCTTCACGCCGCCATTCCTGCCACTATTGGCACTACTGCTTGGCACTGGACTCGGTCTGATCAGTGGCGCCATGCCCGCCGGTGGCCTGCCCGTCCTGGTAGTCATGCTGGGGTTCGCGTACCATCTCGACCCGTACATTGCTATTCCCATCGTCATCGGCCACATGGCCGTCAACGGGACGACGGATCCCATACCTTGCATCTTGATGGGCATCCCCGGTTCATCGTCGGCCCAGGCGACGATCCTGGACGGATATCCCATGGCCAAGCAGGGCATGGCCGGTCAAGCGCTGGCGGCTGCTTATTTCGCCTCACTGCTGGGAGGCCTGATTGGAGCGTTGGGGCTGGCGCTCGTCATCCCGTTGGCCCGACCAATCATCAACTTCTTTGGTTCGCCCGAATTCTTCATGATGGCGCTCCTGGGCATAGCCATAGTCGGCATCGTCAGCAGTGGCGCGCTCGTGAAGGGGCTGCTGGCGGGAGCGTTCGGTCTGTCTCTGGGGCTGGTGGGCTTCGATAGCATCGCAGGCATCCCCCGTGGCACGTTAGGGATCGACTATCTCTGGGATGGTCTGCCACTCATCCCGGCAATCATTGGCCTGTTCGCTATCCCTGAACTGCTCGACATGGTCGTGAGCGATACACCAATTGCCCGTAGGCGGATGGATGAATTAGTGGCAGGCGTGAACACAGGGCGCTTGGAAGGCATACGCATGGTGCTGCGGCACAAGCTTCTCGTGCTTCGATCGTCGCTGGTCGGTCTGTTAGTCGGCATCATGCCCGGGGTCGGCGGCTCGACAGCCCACTGGCTTGCGTATGCGCAGGCACGGCAGTCAGAGCGGGATGCCTACAAAACGTTTGGCACTGGCGACGTCCGGGGAGTGATCGCGCCAGAGAGTGCTAACAACTCGATCGACGGCGGAGTGCTAATTCCTACGCTGACGTTTGGGTTACCTGGAAGCGCTGGCATGGCCATCATGCTAGGATTCCTCGTCCTATTAGGGATCCAACCCGGCCCGGAGATGCTGGGGAAGAACGTCCACATCACGGTACTCATCGCCGTATGCCTGGCGCTCGCCAACGTAGTAGCAACGCTCGTTGCCCTCTTCTTCACCCCTCAGCTCGCAAAGATATCGACAGTACCGCCGAATGTGCTGGTGCCGTTAGTGGTTGCGATGCTCACCCTTTCGGCATTTCAGGCCCGCGCTTCCGTGGGCGATCTCCTTGCTGTCGCGGTTTTCGCTGGCATCGGCTGGTACATGAAGCGTTACGGCTGGCCGCGCCCTCCCATCGTCATTGCCCTGGTCCTGGGCGAACAGATGGAGAAGTACCTTTGGCTCTCTGTCAACACCTACGGCTGGTCCATGTTGGCCCGCCCCCAGGTACTCGTCCTGTTGGCCATCACCATTGTGTCGGTCTACTCGACGCTTAGGTTGGAGCGGAGAACTAACCGCGAGATCGCTCTAAGCACCCAGGATGTGTCAGTCCCTACCAACTGATCCACTTGACATTACTTGGGGTTACTCGCGAGAAAGGAGCCTGAATGGACGGAGCAGCTACAGGAGTGCCGCCACATGGCGAGATCACTAGCGCTCCTAACCCTACTCCGGGGCCATCCGGAGGAGTCAGCGCCAACCTCGCGGCAGAAATGATCTTCTTGGGACTGGTTGCCGCCGTGTTCGTCTACTTTCTCGTGGATGCTCGCTCGTGGCCCATCGGCGCGGCATTGCTGCCAACCGTTGTGGCCTGTGCTGGCTTGGTGTTACTTGTGTTGCACATTGCTGACCGTTTTCGTCCGAGAACGCGTCCGACGCGCCAGATCCTCGACATCGGATTTGGGAGCCTCGACGTAGGTGCGCGTGAACAAAGTGCGGTCCCTGAAGATGCTCGGCTCAATCCTGTTCCTGTTCGTCGGCATCTGGGTGGTGGGATTCCACATCGCGCTCCCCACCTACGTATTTGGCTATTTGCTGTTTTTCGGCCGCGTCCGCTGGTGGTGGGCGGTAACCGCTGCCGTCGTCTTTGAGCTGCTCATTCTGGGGGTTTACGACCGCGCGCTGCATACAACGTGGAACACGCCCATCCTTCACCAGTTGCTGGGCATTAGCCGCTAACAAGCGGCAGCGAAATGACGGCCGAAAAAGAGGTCGGCCCTGCACGTTGCGGGGTCAATTTGTAACCGCAACCGAAGCCTGAGTTTGGCCGGGTAAAGACGCCGGTGAATGTTCAGCATCTCATCTGGAATCGACCGATTTTAGGCCCGGCGGATCGCCTTGCAGCGGATCGGCACTAATCGCTCAGCGCAGCAAGGCGCCGCGCTGAGCGATTCAAACTCGCACGCTTAGGGGCAGTCGTCCGGAAAGAACATCCCGGGGATCTCGATGCGTTCGGGGATAAAGGACTTATCTTTGCCGACTGAGGTCTCCCCGGGAATCGGTGCCCCAATGCGCAGCATCACCAGGTTTCCGGCGGGCCCACTGCTCTGGAACTTGTACTCGGTATCTTTTGGCAGCATGATTCCGTCGTATTTGTTCAGTATGCGCACCCGCTCCTCGCCGTCCTGGATGGTGTGAAACGTGGCCTGGCCGGATAGAACCACAAACGCGTGATCGTCGGCCTTGTGCGCATGGAACAGATTTTCGCCGCCCTCGGCATACACCTTGATCGTGACTATCAGGTGATCGGTCTTCGCCCGGTGATCGGTGGTCAGCCCCTGCTTCAGCAGCGGTGTGCGCAGATTGAACACACCATCTTTGGTCAATGTCTCGGTAGCCATGAGCCTGCTCCTTCTACGTGATTCTCAGCGAAATTAGTCCAGCTGCGGCCGCGTTAACCCGTACACCTCGATTGCGTTCTCGCTCAGGATCTTTCTGAGATCGTCTGCCGGTACATGCCCGAGCTGCTCCTCAACCAGCTGTCGGGAATGGGGCCACTTGGTTGGATGATGAGGGTAGTCGCTCGACCACATACAGTTGTCTACACCCCACTCAGGGAAGTGGCGGGTTCCCGCGTGGTCGTTTATGAACGTCACGTATACCTGGCGGTCAAAGTAGTAGCTCGGCGGGTGGCTGATTGGGAGCGGGTCGCTCTGCTGGAAGCGATGATAATGGTAGTCCCACATCTGCAAGACAAACGGCGCCCAACCAACCTCTGGCTCCGAGAGAACCAGCTTCAGACGCGGATACTTTTCCAGGATGCCGTAGAAGATGAAGTCAAACAGCGCATTCTCGAAGTCCAGAATCTTCACGTTCACGTTGCGCCGGTAGCGCTCGGGGCCGCGGCTCACGTCACGATTCTGGTTGGAGCCGAAACCGGTGCCCAGGTGCACCGTGACGGGCATGTCGAGCTCCTGGCTCGCCGCCCAGTAGCGATCGTAGTGCGATGATGAGAACGGCAGCTCAGACGGTGGAACAAGCCAGATCGCTGAGCCCACCATGCCGCCGCGCTTGCAGCGCTCTAACTCTGCAATTGCGTGGTCAATGTTGTAGAGCGAGATCTGCGGTATCCCAATCAGCCGTGTGGGGTCGGCCGAGCAGAACTCCATCAGCCAGTCGTTGTAGACGCGGCAGCCCGCCTCTTGAACTTCAGAGTCAACCAGCGAGAGGAAACGTGATCCAGATCCCGCATAGAGAATCTCCGCGCTCACACCGTCCTGGGTCATCTCCTTCAGGCGCTCGTGCCCGTCCCAGCCGCCTGGGTGGAACGTCGCCTCCTCATCAGCAGTGCGGGCGCGAAACTTGGGCGCCCTGTCGCGGAGCTCCGTCGGCAGGCGCTCTTGCCACAAATTGGGGTCTTCAGTAACGTGCGAATCCGCTGAGATCAGCGGAGCTTCGTCTCGGTTAATGAGCCTTGCGCCAAAGTTCCAACAGCCACAGGTCCTCTCCTTGTGCTAACTCTTCACCTTGTACATCTGCTTCAGCAGGCTCAGTACGTCCGGGGGCAGGTTCTGTAGCTCATCGATGTCAGCGCGAATGTCCTCGGGCGTCTTGAGTCCGACCTCGAACTTCCGGTCTGCTATGTCTTTGCGGAACGCTGGATCCGCCACGGTGTCTGCGAATGCCTTGCGCAACGTGTTGGTCGCGAGCTCGGGCGTGCGGGGTGGCAGGGCAAACATTCGCTGCCCGGTCGTCATTCGGGAGTTCAGCTCAAGCGCATGCTTGAGCTGGGGCGACAGCTCCACAACGTCGTAGATCTGTTTGTACCAGGGGTACTTTCCCTTGGCTACCTCAACCTTCATAAACTCCGGCATCTTCTCGAAATAGAAGAGTGGCGTCACCAGGTTTTCGGTGAACCAATGCGGGAACGTCACCAGATCGTCGTCGGTGCACCGGGTGGTGAGGTCGAGCTCGCCTCGCTCCAGAGCCACATTGATCTCAGATGTGCCCGCGTAGCCAAATACCGCCTGCACCGGCGAACCCGCCAGCTCCATCCAGGTATCCAGGGCGCCGGTACCACTCTGCGTTGCGGACTCACCGATCTTCAACTTGCGCGGGCTCTGCAAGAACGCATCCAGGGAATTGGCGACGTCCGTGCGAGCGCAAATCTGGCGTGGGGAGATCTCCAGTCCGGCGCCCCAGATAGGTGGCCTCCGAGGGATCGAATCCCTGCAGCTTTTCACCGAGAGCAGACTGCACCAGGAGCCCCTGGGTGAAGACAACCAGGTCCATGCCGTTCCCGGGCGCCTTCCGCATCACGGTCTGCACGGCGCTCAGGGAGCCAGCGCCGGGCATGTTGGTAACAACGATCTCCGGCGTGCCAGGAATGTCCGGCCCATGTGGACCGCCACGATACGCGCGTAGGTGTCGTAGCCACCACCTGGTGCGTAGCCCACCGTGAAGGTGATGGTCTTCCCGCCGAAATAACTGGCGGCCTGCGCCACGTCGACCGCTGGCGCAGCCGGCTTTTCCGCCGTCTTGGGTGCGGCGGCTGGGGCGGACTTCTCGGCCACCGGCGCCTCGCTCTGGCCAGTTGGCTTAGCCGTCGCTGATTGGGGAGCCGCCGTCGGTGCAGCGGCAGTGGGCTTCGGCGGCGCACTTGTGGGTGGGGCGGGGGACGCAGCCGGCGCACATGCAGCCATAGCCAGGAAGACGACCGTACCCACGAGTGTGATCATGCGACGATGACGTTCAAGCATCTTTGTCCCCTGCTGGTGTGCTACGGCAGACATTCACCGTATACGGCACGTACGGGTTCGACTCATAGCGCGCCCCCCCTGCAGTGTCAAGCACGATTAGAAGGATGAGACCGCTTGCGGATACGCCCCCAAAGCATTCAGACGGGTTTGAGGCTTTATTCGTCCGTCTCGCTAGATCGTTGCTTCAAGCAGTTGACCGAAGCCGCTTACCGTATTTTCGACCCGCGCCTCGCGAAGGGACGCCCAGATCATTGCCTGTTTGCTGCTCACCACGGGAAGCCCGAGATCGCGCTCAGTGGATCGATAATAGCCACGCTCGGCATGGCCGCGCCCGGCAGCCAGATGCCGTCGACAGCCCCAACCCCCTTGTAGCTTCTATGACCTCCTGGTACTACCGACAAGCGCTATTCCGTATAGACCGCCGTATTCCGCCACCAATACGCGATGTGCGCTCAACGATCTCAATTCCGGCGTGGCTAACGTATTCACCGACATGCGCGCTTGCTGGCTCGGTAAACGGGCTCACCATGAGCACTGGTGACATCCCCAGGCTTTTCATGGCTTCAATTGATGCGTGCGTATCCATGATGAACGGAATATCTGTGATCTCGCGAACCTGGGCACGCAGCTTCTCTTCGAAGCCCCACCCCTGGGCGGTGATGTGGGGAACACCTGCCTGAACGATGACGTGCACGCCCTGATCGGCAAGTAGCTTCACGCCGTTAGGTATCCGGCTCACCGGGCGGCTCAGCGACGTGGTGCTCAGGAACTCGCCTTCTGAGTCATCATACGAACGAAGGCCCGCGATACTAATGGTCACGCCCTCTGGCACGATCATATAGAACTCGTGCGGGTGGTTCGGGTTTGCCATCCCCGGCTGGAGAAATCCGATCCGTGCTCGCCAGCCGTACGCGGCCCCGGAGTTTGCAAGCGCACTCATGAGCGCCACTCTCCTCTGTGTGACATCCTGGCTATTGATTGGGCCGATGACGTGCCATCTTATAACACCCGACTAACTGCTGGACAACGGGTATTCGATGAACAACGTTCCTGAGTACGCTACCCACGGTTCATAAGTTTTGGCCCCTCAGGAATGTCTTCATATGCTGAAGGTTTTGTTAAAAAATCAAGAATCTAGTTCCTAATCCCGAAAAGACATTGAACCGCGTGTCACTTTCGAAGATCGCCCCTGCCCCTCGGCCCGGTGCGGGTCCAGCGTGGATGGCGCTGTTTTATTTTGAGAACCTTCCGAACCATATGGCTGGGCGCATGGCACAGGGGCGCAACCCTTGGTCTCGCCACGTAGCCAACGTGGTCAAAGTCACACTCGATCAACGGGCTGCACTCCAGGGCAACGACAGGTCGCTCTGGAGAACGCCTCTTTGCGCTACCCCCGCGCTCCCGACAACATCGTCGCGGCGATCCGGAAGGAATTTAATGGCACCAGTGGCCGACCCAGCGTTCCAGGCTGAGATGACCAAGCGAAATCTTGATATCGGCTTGAAATCCGCCGAGTCGCTCAGGGAGGTCATTGAAGAAGCAAGACACTTAAACCCGAAGTGTTCGCCATCCTGAAGCAGATGTACACGCCGAAAACTTAGAAACCGCGACTCAATAGGTTAGCTAGCAAGGAAAATAGGCGTCTGTGCCGACTCGCCGACCTTTGTGTCTTCGCGCAGACAGCCAAGATAAGGGCGTTTCCCTTGAAATTCAGTTATCGAGCTTGAGTCGTGGCGTTCCACAAGGACTGGGCGGCCTGCTTTGAAAACTTCATTGCCCGTCTGAGTGCGCTCGTCAGTTGACCAGCATTATCGATTCGGCCTTCGGCATGCACCCCATGGGTAGAGTCATGGCGGCGAAGTACGTAGCGGGATCGTCCAGGCGCTGACCGAGCATGGCATTTGGCGGAATAAAAAAACACCTACCAGATCAAGCGCTTCAGTTGCTCTCCGCGATTCGCGTGCGCCCTGGATTGAATCGGTAAGCGAAATGGACGTTGCGGCCGGAAAGCCGCTTCCTCATTTTCGGAGCGCGCATACAACCAAGCCCTACGAGTAACTCGAGCGACTTAAGTATTCTCCGTCAGCGCCTTCACGATACCTGGGCGACTACCGCGTCGGTAATCGTCACTCGCCCATTCATGCCTGCGATGGATTGATTAACGGTCGTCTCCTCTGCAGGTCGAGCTACCGAACCTGGGTAATGACGTCCACCAGGGCCGGGCTCCCCTGCTTGACGATATCGACTGCTCGACGGACGCGCAGGCCACTTCTACCGGAGTGTCGATCGGCCCTTCCGCGTGCACGCCCATGGATCGAGCCATGGTCGCGAAGTCCGGGGCGGGATCGTTGATGTCCTGACCCACCCAAGCGTTCTCCTCAGGACGACCGCGTCGTCGAGCAATCCGGATCTGATGATCCCAGTCGTTGTAATACGATCGATTATTGAGCATCACAATGAGCATCGGCAGGCGCGAATGGGCGGCTACCCAGAGTGCGCCCGGGTCAAACATCAGGTCGCCATCAGGTTGGACATTCACCACGAGCTTCCCGGTGCCGCGGTATGCCAAGGCGACGCCAAGCGAGACCCCGGCTTGACTGCCCGTACCCATGCATCCCGTCGTTCCGGGGTAACGCTCCGGCTTATCGAAGTCCCGCAGTCGCAACGCCCAATTGCGCAGCGTGTTGGACGTGAGCACCCGTCCTCTTCCTTGATAGCGTCCCACAGCTCAAGGGCTAACCGACTTATCGAAACTGGTGAGACATCCCAATTCTCGCGCGCCTGACGATCCCACCGATCGTGCGCTGCCTGATGAATCTGGCCGATCGCCCGAATTCGATCGGCCGCCCTTTCCCGATCTCCTGAGCTCGACGTGAGCCGTGAAATGATGCGCGCATTGAGCTCCGGCAACGCGAGTGACGTATCGGCGAGTATCTGGATGTCCACCGGGACAATCTGCGCAAACTCCTCGGACCATCGGCTGACCGTCACGTCGCGGAAGCCAATCTCGGCAATCCTGCAGGACGACGGGATAAGGTACGAATTGCTTGCCGTGTCCTCGTCGTGCTTCGAAATTGCACCGTAGAGGTTCTTCACATCAAGCGCGAGCACGAGATCGGCCTGAGCAAGCGTAGAGGTCTCCGTGCCGGTGATGTTGAGCGGGTGCCGCGAAGGGAAGTTCAGACGGTCGTATTCGTCCATCACGGCTGCGCCGGTCGATTCGGCGAGGCGCACGAGCTCATGAAATGCAGTCGGGTTGCGTCCCGCGTATCCTGCGATCAGTACGGGGTGCTCGGCTTGCAGGAGTCGGTCGGCCAGCTCGTCCAGCGGCGGTCAGATCAGCCTGCATGCGCGTCCCAGGGCTGAACTTCTCCCGGGTCTGGCAGCTCAACCACTTCCTCGAGCGGCTCCTCCTGGAACCCAGCGTCGTAGCAGAGATGCACCGGCCCTTGTGGCTCCTGGAGCATGATTCGATATGCCCGCGCGAACGAATCAACCACCTCCTGGGCTGTGAGCGGCGTCCGGTCCCACTTGAGGAAGTCATGGAGCGGTTGCGCCTGAGGGATGGCCGTATGAATCCAATCCGCTCCGGGACGGCGCTTCGCGGATCTAGCGGGCCCGTGCCGCCCACCAGCAGAAGTGGCACGCGGTCGAGATAGGCGTGGTAGACGGCCTGCGCACAGTGTAGGAGGCCAACAGTGTCGTGAACCGCCGCAATCATCGGCCTCCCGGTCGCCTTGGCGTATCCCAGCGCCACGGACACTTGCGATCTCTTCGTGCGGACAGAGGATGATCTCGGGGCGATTGTCACCATAGTTCACCAGGGAGTCGTGCAGCCCCCGATACGAGGCTCCCTGATTCAAGGCGATCCAGGGGAGCTCGTACTGATTCATCAGGTCCACAATCAGATCGAGCCGAATCGGTTCGGCGTAGAGCCCGTCATTTTCTCACCTGATAAATTAGGGAACAGCGTACTCACCGGCTTGCGCGAGCTGATTCCTGCGACAGAGATCTCTCACGTGAGTGCGAACG
>CAVXYC010000019.1:0-410054 GCA_963765765.1 uncultured Chloroflexia bacterium
GGAGCACGCTTAGACGCTGCCCTGGCTACAACCGAGCCGCATCCAGTGCGGGTGCGGTTCCTCTCAAGAACATTATCGCCCTCGGGCGGGGCATTCAAGCAGGAACCGCATCCCGTGGGGGGTGCGGCGGGTTTCGCATGAACATGTATGGTAATGACGCGCCTTCGCGACCCTCCGAGGGGCTGCTCGTTAGACATAATGCTAAAAAGCGACGTGCTCACGGGCTACGCTCGCATTTCCCCTCCTCTGGAGCTCATCATTCGCACTCGCCTGGCTGCTATCGGCCTTTTGATCACTTTGCTTGTCTCCTCGTCCCCGGTGGCTGCGCAGTCGGGGCAGCGGGATCCTCGGTTTGGCGTGGTGCAGGCGATCAATTCGCCTGACAAGGCCATGCAGGCGGGGATTGGCTGGGAACGAATCATGTTCCCCTGGGCTGAGATCCAGCCGGGCTCAGCGAACGAGATGAAAGAAGGCTATTACTCCGACGCTCGCATCAAGGCACAGGCTGCTCGGGGTATCACGCAAGTTGGCGTCATTGTCTATACGCCGGCCTGGGCCGCGGAGAATCCGGATAAGGGCTGGTCAGCGATTCCGAAGGGGCTGGACAAGCCGCCGACCGATGCCCAGAACACATTCGGTAAGTTCGTCAACACGATCGCGAGCAAGTACAAGGGCACGGTTGACAACTGGATCATCTGGAACGAGCCGGACCTGATCGACCAGGATAAGGTCTCGCCCACCTGGTCCGGCACGGAAGCGCAGTTCTGGCAGCTTCAGAAGACGGGCTACCTGGCGATCAAGCAGGCCAATCCAGACGCCAAGGTGATGATGCCCGGCTTCTCACACTGGCACGCTAAAGAGGCTGGGCTCCAGCCGTACTTGAAGCGTCTCCTCGATATCGCCGCGGTCGACCCGACTTCGGCGCGGAACAACTGGTACTTCGACGGCGTGCCGACGCACGCATACGCGAACCCACTCAACTCGTTCGCGTTACCGACCACTTATCGACGCATGCTCGCGGAGCGTGGGCTGCAGGACAAGGGCGTCTGGATCATTGAGTCCAACGCGGTACCGTGGGACGATCCCATCGGCGTGCTGCCACGTGAGCCATGGCGGTCGTCGATGGATCAGCAGGCTTCGTATGTGATCGAAGCATTTGCTCTGGGCCTTGCCGCGAATATCGAACGCATGAGCATCTACAAAATGCGCGACGAGTATCCCGAGGAAGGTCAAAATTTCGGTTTGATCCGCGAGGACGGCTCCGCCCGGCCTGCGTATACCGCGCTCCAGACTGCCATCAAGAATTTCTCCGGAGCGAAGAAGGCGACGTACACGTGGACCGGTAGCTCTAACCCGCCGTCGAACGCCGAGATCGATGCGCTTCTGGACTCCCGTGAAAAACACTATCAGTTCATCTGGCCGGGACAGGTCAACCAGGTAGCGATGGAGCGCGACGGCGAACGCGTGACGGTCGTCTGGAACGTGGAGCGGCGACCGCTTGTTGGTGTTGTGACGGCCTCGGCGGCGAACAGCGAAGCTACGCTGCTCGATGCATACGGTCGGTCCAGCCCGATTAAGGCGGAGGATGGCGCGTACCGCGTCTACCTCTCCGAAGGGCGCGGAAACACCGAGCATCGCGATTCATCGCTGATGCTCGTGGGCGGGCGGCCATGGATCATCGTGGAGAAGCTGGGTAACAACCCGCGCCCGAGTCAGCCGCCGAAGGTCGAAGAGGGATTGCGGTTCGAGAACGGCTTCAGCATCGCCAACGCGCAATTCGAGGAGTATTTCAAGCTGCGTGGCGGCAAGGATACCTTCGGCCTGCCCATCACCCGTGAGTTCGACCTCATGGGATCACCCACGCAGATCTACCAACGCCAGGTCATGCAGCTCACGGAAGAGGGCGGGGTGCGAACGCTCAACCTGTTGGACAATGAGCTCATGCCCTACACGCGCTTCAATGGTTCTATCTTGCCGGGACCAGACGACGGTCTCAAGTCCCAGACGCCGAGCGCGGCAGATCGCGACTATGCGGACAAGATGATTCGATTCGTGCGTGACAAAGCTCCAGACTCGTTCCAGAACAGGGCTGTGAACTTTGGTCAATCGTTCTTCAGCACAGTGAAGTGCGCGGACGCCTTTCCGAACGACAGGTGCCAGGAAGGCGTGCTTCCGCTGTTCAATCTGGAGGTCTGGGGTGCGCCCATCTCAGCGCCCGCGGCTGATCCTGCCAATGCGCGACTTCATGTACCAGCGATTCCAGCGCGGTGTGCTGCACTTCGACGTGAAGTGCGGCTGCACGCAGGGCTTGCTTCTGGGCGAATACTTCAAGAGCATTATCACCGGGCAGGGCCTACCGCCAGACCTGGAAGAGCAAGCCAAGGACAGCCCGTACTTCAAGCAGTACGATCAGTCTCGCGTCCAGGGCATGAACCGTCCGGGCGCGCTGCTGCGGTCGAACTTCAAGGATGCATTTGATGCGCCGTGACGGCCGCAGTGAAGAGTTAAGAGTGGGGTTCGAGCATCTGGGTGCCTTCAGTCCTCATTCTTATCGCGTTACAGACACACCGTAGGAGGTCAGCGTGGATCTGGGCGCGTTCCAGTGAGTCTCACTGTGAAAGACATCGAGGCCTCGCGTCGATTCTATGAATTGCTCGGTTTCGTGCAGTTCATGGGTGAGATCAATCGCAGGGTTGGCTCATCATGAAGAACGGCGACCACACAATTGGATTGTTCAAGGAAAGTTCGAGAAGAACATGCTCACATTCAATCCAGGCTGGAACGCGAATGCCGAGCAGGCCAGCGAGTTCACCGACGTGCGAGAGCTTCAGCGCCGACTCAAAGAACGGGGACTGGAGATGGTCACCGAGGCGGACGAAGGCTCCACCGGTCCGGCTAGCTTCATGATCGTGGATCCGGATGGCAATCCGATTCTGGTCGATCAACACGTGTAGGTCGCCGAAGCCGCGGCTCTCCATAGCGCTGCGATTTTGAGGGTCGGTAAATTGAAATGAAGAATGGGGACCGAGCTCGGTCCCCATTCTTCATTTCGGCATTTCTTACGCGGCCGGGCTAGTCTCCGAAGAACTTGCCCTCGACGTACTTCACGTCGCGGATGGCGCGCGTGAGGCCGTCATCGTCAGCCTGGGTGGCGAACTGGCGGGGGCTGTGGTCGATGCGGCGTTTGGGCTCGTTCTGGGCGGATGCGCCAATGCGCATGATGACCAGGTTCTCGGAATCGTCGGCGCTCTCGAACCAATACGGCGCCTCGCGCGGAATGACCAGGCCCTCGAATTTGCCCAGCTCAGCCACGACCTCGTCATTGGTGGTGTAGAAGCGAGCCTTGCCCCCCAGCACGATCCAGGTGGCGTCCTCACCGCCGTGCGCGTGCATGTTCGTTTCACCGCCCGAGGCGATGACCTGAACGCCAACGCTCAGCAGGTCAGTGCGCGCAAGTCTTGTGCTGGACTTGCCGAACTCCATGAGCTGCGGCTGGATCTTGTAGGTCTCGAACGTCTTCGTTCCTTGTTCCTGGGTCATGGCCATGATGGATGTCTCCTTACTGTGGTCCGGTATTAGATGTTTCCGCTGTTCCCTCACCCCAGCCCTCTCCCAGGGGGGAGAGGGAGCTTTTTCGTAGGAGAGGAGCCTATTCGCCCTCCAATCGGATGTAGATATGGCCGTCGCGCTCTTCCACTGGCAGGGTGTCCAAGTGGGGACCCTTGAACGGGTAGACGCACTGGCCGGTGCGGATTTCGAAGCTGTAGTTGTGGCCCACACAGTGGACCAATGGCGCCATCGATGTCGCTTGCCCAGAGCTCAAAGCTCTGGTGAGGACATACGTTAGAGAACGCCACGTACTCCCCATCGAGTCGAGTCACCAGAAACTGCTGGTTCCCGACATCCACTTTTCGGGCGATCTCCGCATCGATCTCTCGCGGCGTGCCCACGGAAATGTGCCTCACGCCCACGCGGGCACACCCGCCAACATGCTGGCGCTGCCGGCATAGGCGGATCCGCGCATGCACATGACCGGGAAGCTCACCGGTCAGCGTGTCGTCCTCATAGATCACGGTGCCGTTGACGATGGTGTAATGCACGCCTTCCGACCGCTGGATCAGTCGACGCGTATCGGCAGGGTAGTCCTGAGCCCATTCAGGCTCGCACGCCTGAACGGTGGCAGGATCGAAGATCGTGACGTCTGCCGAGTAGCCAGGACGGAGCAGGCCGCGATCGCGGAGTCCGTAGATCGAGGCTACCTGGAAGGTGAGCTTGTGCACGGCCTCTTCCAGCGAGATCACGCCGCGCTCGCGCACCCAGAGTGCTAGAAGCGTGGTGCTGTAGCCAAAGTCCACGCCGTATTGCACGTGCGCCCCCGCGTCGGACGTGCCAATGAGGATGTGCGGGCTGCGCAGAATGGTGCCCATGGCCTCAGAGTCATCACGAGTATTCGATGTCCTGAAGGTGGTCTGGAGATCCTCCTCCAGCGAGAGATCCAGAAAGGCGCTGAGCGGGTCCTGCCCGCGACTCGCCGCCATCTCGGCCACACTCTTGCCCACGAACCGCTCGTTCTCGGGACGGGCGACCTTGTAGATCTGCAACACGTCCCAGCGGCGATGGAAGTTCATGAGCCGCGGCTCGTCCCACTCGGCCTGAAGCTTTACCCGCGTTTCCGGGTCGGCGTACGCCTGGCGCCGCACTGCCGGCGGCAGGAACGTCAGGTTCTTCCAGGTGCTCATCTCGTCAAACACCTGCGTGTCGGCGAGCGTGAAGTAGCGAATCAGCGGAATCGAGTTGGCGAGGGCGAACGTCCGATTGCCGTTGGCGAACTCCGCGTCGAGCGCGGCAAGCTGATCCAGATAGCGTGTGGGCTCGGTCCAGCGCGGCTGTACGCTCTGCCACAGCACGGGATGACGCGTGCGACGAGCGATCTCGCCGTGCCAGGCAACCTGAGCAGGCTGCTGCAGACCAACTGTCTCAACCACGCCGCAGTTCAGCTCGCCGAGCGTATCGGCGATCCCGAACACCTCGTCGTCATTGGCCAGTCGGCTGGGCACCGGCTTGCCATCCTCGCGCATATGGCGCGAGTTCCGGTTCGTGGAGAAGCCCAACGCGCCGCCCCGTAGCGAATCCGCCACGAGCGACTTCATCTGCTGGATCTCGTCCTGCGTCGCCTCGCGCTCCACGGATTCCTCGCCCAGCACGTACTGGCGAATGGCCATGTGACCCACAAGGCCGCCGACGTTGATGCCGACCTTGCCTTCGAAACCGTCGAGGTACTCACCGTAGGTATGCCAACCCCAGGGAACCCCCGCGGCCAACGCCGCTCGTCGGCACGGCCTCCACGCGTAGGAAGCAGCCCACCAGCGCATCGTGATCGTGCTCCTTGGTGGGCGCCAGCGTGAGCCCGCAGTTGCCCATGATGACCGAGGTCACACCGTGCTGCGGCTCCGAGGTGCCATAAGGGTCCCAGAGCATCTGCGCGTCAAGATGCGTGTGGTGATCGATGAAGCCTGGAGCAACGACGAGCCCATCAGCGTCAATCGTGCGGGTCGCGAAGCCGGTCAGGCGTCCGATGGCAACGATGCGACCATTGCGTACGCCGATGTCCGCGGTGTAGCCCGGCATGCCCGAGCCGTCCACCACCCGGCCGTTCCGAATGAGCAGATCGTATTCCACACCTTGTCCTTTCAATCGAACGCCTGAGGAAGCGGCTGTCGCCTTCCTCAGGCGTTCACGCTACTTCTTGTTGACGACGTCCACGACCTTCTGCAGCCAGACATCCCCGGCTGGCGTGCCCGTCCAGACCTGATAGTCCTTTAATCGATTGAAGTCAGGAGTGTCCTTTTCATGGTAAACGGGGACGTCCAAGCGTCGAGTGGTCGCGAAAGGCGAATACTCCGAGGCGAATGCGTCCTGTCCCTCCTGGCTCAAGAACCAGTGGATGAAGAGTCTGGTTGAGTTGATATGCGGCGGGCTTTTGAGCGCGGTGAGACCCGACGCGCGCAGGTATGCGCTCTGCGGCTCGCGAATCTCCTCGGCGTTCTTGCCGATCCCCTGTGCCTGGAATTCTTCGATAACCTCTTCATCCATGCCCATAGCAATCGGGTAGCGCCCGGTCACCATCCATTCAGTCGCCTGCCGTTTGGCCTCAACGATGACCATCTTCTGGTCGTCCAGAAGCGCGCGGATGAAGGACTCCCCCCGATTCGAGAGCATGGGCGCGAGGTCCTGCGCACCGCCCGTCGTCTGCGTCGGGTTGTAAATCGCGATTTTGCCCTTGAACTTCGGATCGAGAAGCTGATCGAAGGACGACAGCTCGCTCTGCTTGATGACGTCGCGGTTCACCCAGAAGCCGCCGGCCACGTTGAATGAAGTGATCAGCGAATCCTTGATGGCAGGATCGCGGTACTGCTCGAACCCGCCGGCCCACTTGCTGTCATCCTTCACATCGGCCGGAACGCCTTTGAGTAGCTCGGAGATATCGCCGGTTGCCTCAGCTGGTGCCAGAACGCTGCCCACCGTGTTAAAGCCCGTGCCCATCTGGATGTCCCAGGCGTAGATGCCGTTGCGCTGCTCGGTGATCACCTTGGGACCCAGGTCGCTAGCCTTGAAGCCCGAGTGCTGAACCTCGATGAAAGGATACTTTTCTTTGAACTTGGCGATGACTTTCTGCGGACCAGTGCCAGTGCCAGTGGCGATTGCGAGAACGCCATCCTTGCGGGCCGCGTCAATGAGCTCGTCGAGCGCCGCGTTTGCTGTTTGTCCCGGAGCTTGCGCTGCCGGCGCGACGGGTGCCACCTGGGCAGGTTTCGCGGGCTCAGCCGGTTTTGCCGGGGCTGGCTCAGCTTGCTTGGCCGCTGGCTCGGCGGGCTTGGCAGGAGCCTGCGGCTGAGAGCAGGCAAGTAGGAGCATGCTGACAATCGATAGCAGCGCGGGAGCGCGCATGCGCAAGGGACGGCCGGTCACTGGGCACCTCCTCGAGTGTGGATGAAACTCGGAGTCGGACGAACTGGACAGACGCAGATGGCGTCTTTCTGCACTATAGGTCCGAGTCGGGGGGACGTCAATGAAAAGTTCGGGACCAATTCCTCAGTGTAGCGGTGACGTTCGCGGATTGACGTACGCAGCACGGGTCCTTGTGGCCTGTGCCTGAGGTGCGATCATCCGCGATTGCATGAGCGATTCACTGACGCAAGCCAACGGATTCCCAGGCACAGGCCACAAGGACCCGTGCTACAGGATTCTCTGATGTCTCCTCCTGGCTCTTGAGTCCATAAGAATCTAATGGACGAATCTATTGGCCACCTACGCCAAGCTTGAGTCCCAGCGCTCGCGCAACAAGCGCCACCCCAATGGTGAGGACCAGCAGGAACACGCCCACCACGGAGGCGGCTCCGTAGTTGTTGTCAGCCATGAGATTGAGCTGCAGCATGGAGAGCGGCTGATTGCTGTTGGTCGCCAGGAGGGCGATGGTGCCGGTGGTGCGCGCCGCAGCTGAAAATGCCACCACGCCGATCACCGCGATCGCGGGGGCTATCAGTGGCAGCACCACTCTCCGTAAGGTGTAGCGCCAGGATGCTCCCGAGGCCCATGACGCCTCCTCGAGCTCGGCGCCCAGCTGGACCAGCGTGCTCTTCACGAGCTGAGTCCCCAGGGTGATGCTCGCCAGCGCAGTCACCAGAATCAGCAGCCAGGTCGTGCCATACAGGGGACGGAGGAACGGTGTTCCCAGGAAAAGCCAGAGGAAGCCCAACCCCATGATGATCCCCGGAACGGTTGACGGCACCCACACGAAAAAGTCCAGAGTCCCGCGGGCGGCGTACTTGGTGCGCACAATGATGTACGCGATGACCGTGAACACCGCCATCCCGAGCAGCGACGTGCCACCGGCAATGATGACCGTGTTCGTCAGCGCATTCATAAACACCGGGTTGCTGAGCACCGATGTCCAGTGCTTCATGGTCCAGGGCGTAGCGATCGTGAAGTAGCCGAACAGATTCATGAACGTACCGGTAATGACCAACGCTACTGGCAGGATCGTCATGATCAGGACCATTCCAAAGATCACGGCGAAGATCGGCCAGCGCCAGGCTCCCAGCGGCTGAAGGTGTCCACGATATTTTCCGGAGAGCGTGGCGTGGCTACGGCGGCTGATATAGCGCTGCTGGAAGAGGATCAGCGGCAGCACCACGGCAAGGATGACCATGCTGAGCGCTGTCGCTACTCCATACTCCGGCGGCTCGCGTGTCGCGATGCGGTAGATCTTGGTGCTGAAGACGTCGAGCTGAGCGGGAGCGCCCAGAATGAGCTCGGTCTCGAATGCTTCCAGCGCGCGGATCGTGCTGAGAATCGTCACCACCAGCAGCGCTGGCGCCACCAGCGGCACCACCACGCGGAACAGAGTGGCCACGGTACTTGCACCGGATGCGAGCGACGCTTCCTCGAGTGATGCGTCCAGATTTCGGAAAGCCGGCGTCAGGAGCATGATTTTGATGGCAATGCTGCCACTCAACAGGTGGGTCATCACGATGCCCCACCAGGTGAAGATGTCGAACGGCCCCTTCTCGATGAACGGCAGCTTTTCGAGAATCTGATTGGCGAGGCCGTTGTGACTGTCGAAGACCATGATCCAGCCCAGCGTCACGGTAAGCTGCGGCAGGAACACGCAGACCCAGAACCCAAACTCGAGCCAGTTGCGACCGGGCAGATCTGTGCGGGCGATGATCCAGCAAATTGGCACTGCGATGATGAGCGCCAGACCCTGTCTCGTGATCGCCAACGACACCGTATTCCACAAAGCGCCGGCCAAGTCAGGCTGGGTAAACGCGCGGATCCAGTTATCTACACCCCAGGTCGTCTGCCGACCGAACGGTCCCACCTCAAAGCTGTGGATGATGAGCAGGAGTACCGGGTAGACCACGAGGAACGCCACAATGGCAAGCATGATGGTGCACAGCATCGCGCCGAGCGAGAGCCTCAGCGGCGGGCGCCCCGCCCTGTTCAGGCGGGGAGAATCGGCGACTTCAACGGTGCTCATGAAGAACTCCCGGATCGACGCGTCCCGGCCTCGGGAACGTCATGTCAGCTAGGGCCGTGGTAGATGGCAAGATTCAAGCGGTACGATTCCGCCTCTCATCTTTACCGCCTTTTCCGAATCGTGTCCAGCATTGAAAGCCGGCCCCGGAGAGAGGTGGTCAGGGTAGAGCCATGTCCCCAACCCGTGCCCCTCCCCCATCCCTCTCCAAAGTGCGAGCAGCCGCTTTACATTGCTTTACAGCGCGCGCTCAATGCGCAAAGATTCAATGCATTGGCCACGAGTCAATACTAGGACTGAGGGAGACAATCATGGCAGTTCGACCCGAATTCACTGCGCCCACGAGTGAGGAGACACCCGCCGGTCATCTGACATACAAGCGCTCGCATAGCCCGTATGAGCGGTTCGTGGAGTCCGAGGGCCTTCCAATCGTGCGCGGTGTGGGCGTGTATGACACCCGCGAGGTAGAGCTGGGTCAATGGGATCGCGTTGGCGGACGCGGCGCCTACCTTTTTCTGGACGGAATCGGCAGCCAGAAGGGGATGTACCTGGTCGAAGTGCCCGCGCGCGGCGAGCTCAAGACCCAGCGACACCTCTTCGATGAGTTCTATCTGGTCATCGAAGGCCGTGGGACCACTGAGGCGTGGAAGAATGGCAGCAACCGCAAGCACTCGTTTGAGTGGGCCACCGGATCGCTGTTCACCGTGCCTATGAACGCCAACTTCCGGTTCGTAAATGCTGGAAGCTCACCGGCTCTGCTTCTGGCGGCGAACAATTGCCCGCCACTCATGAACATCTTTCAGGACGCGAACTTCGTCTTCAATCCACCACTCGACGAGATGCCTCGCTTCGACGAGAGCGAAGACTTTTTCAAGCCGAAGACTGACCTTCAGGCAGACGAAGTTCGCGGCCGTGCCGCCATCGAGAGCAACGTCTTCCCGGACATCATTAATTGCGAGCTTCCGCTTGATAACCAGCGGGCGCCTGGCTACCGACGCATCCAGCCGTACTATCAAGGCTTCATGCGGGACGGCGGGACCGGCGGATTCATCTCCCAGTACCCAACCGGACGCTATTCCAAGGCGCACTATCACAATTCGGGCGCGGTGCTGGTGTGCTTGCAGGGCGAGGGATACTCGTTCAACTGGCGGATCGAGAACGGGCCGACCCCCTGGAAGGACGGCAAGGGCGACCAGGTCAAGATTCAGCCGTATAAGCAGGGCGGATTGGTGGCAGCCGCGCCGGGCGGCGGCCATTGGTTTCACCAGCATTTCAGCGTGGGCGCCGAGCCCATGCGCGTCATCAACTACTGGGGAGGTCCCGATGGCCAATGGGGACTCGCCAATGAAAGTGAAGGCGAAGACGTGAAGGCTGGCAACGTCTGGGGAATCGAAGAGGGCGGACGGACGATCAACTACTGGATGGAAGACCCGTATATCCGGGAGCTGTTCGCCAAGCGCCTTCGTGAGAACGGTGTCGAGCCGGACATGCCCGAGCGGCTGTACAAGCGGCCGGCTGGGAAGTAAAGACACCTCGAGACCGAGCACGACTCCAAACTGAAGTTTCCCTGTCATCCTGAGTGCAGCGAAGGATCTTCCCCACCGGTGTCCTTGATACTGGTGGGGAAGGTCCTTCGCTGCACTCAGGATGACAGGGCGACTGCGAAACTGAGTGACATCCGGGAACGTTAAAGACGGCGCGAAAAGACCCGTGATCCAAGAAAGATAGGAAGTGACCATGTCCGTTCGCCCAGAATTCACCGCTCCTACCAGCGAGGAGACGCCAGCGGGGCATCTCACATACAAACGCTCTCACAGCCCCTATGAGCGGTTCGTCGAATCGGAGGGGATTCCGATCGTGCGTGGCGTCGGCGTCTACGACACCCGCGAGGTCGAGCTTGGTCAATGGGATCGCGTTGGTGGGCGAGGCGCTTACCTGTTTCTGGACGGAATCGGCAGCCAGAAAGGCATGTACCTGGTAGAGGTGCCTGCTCGTGGTGAGCTGAACGTGCAGCGGCACCTGTTTGACGAGTTCTATCTCGTCATCGAGGGGCGCGGCACGACGGAAGCTTGGAAGAACGGGAGCAGTCGCAAGCACTCCTTTGAATGGGCCACGGGCTCCCTATTCACCGTGCCGATGAACGCCAATTTCCGACTCGTCAATCCCGGCAGCTCACCGGCCCTCCTCCTGGCAGCGAACAACTGTCCGCCTCTCATGAACATCTTTCAGGACGCTAATTTCGTCTTCAACCCACCGTTGGACGAGATGCCGCGGTTTGATGAGAGTGAGGACTTCTTCAAGCCCAAGACGGACATCCAGGCAGATGAGGTCCGCGGCCGCGCCGCCATTGAGAGCAATGTGTTCGCCGACATCATCAATTGCGATTTGCCCCTGGACAACCAACGGGCGCCCGGCTTTCGGCGCATCCAGCCTTATTTCCACGGCTTCCTTCGAGACCAGGGCACCGGCGGCTTCATTGCGCAGTATCCAACTGGACGGTATTCAAAGGCGCATTACCATGCGTCAGGCGCCGTGCTGGTCTGTTTGCAGGGCGAGGGCTACTCGTTCAATTGGCGCATCGAGCATGGCCCCACCCCCTGGAAGGATGGCAAGGGCGACCAGGTGATGATCCAGCCGTACAAGCAGGGCGGATTGGTGGCGGCAGCCCCGGGGGGCGGCAACTGGTTCCACCAGCACTTCAGTGTTGGCGCGGAGCCGATGCGGTTCATCAACTACTGGGGTGGACCCGACGGTCAATGGGGCAATGCTGCCGAGGAAACCGATGGCGAGGACGTGAAGGCCGGCAACATCTACGGTATTGAGGAAGGCGGACGAAGCATCAATTACTGGATGGAAGATCCCTACATCCGTGAGCTCTTTGCCAAACGCCTCCGTGAGAACGGCGTTGAGCCGACGATGCCGGAGCGGCTGTACCAGCGCCCTGCGGGGAGATAGTCAACCGCCAGGGAGGCTTGTCATACTGGGAGATTCGACGCGCTACGGCACGCCAACATGCCGGACGGGGGCTGCTAAAGTCCCCGGGCCGCGGAGCGAAACTCCCGACGGCGTTACTTCCAAGTACCGGACTCCCTGTCATCCTGAGTGCAGCGAAGGATCTTCCCCACCGGCGTCTAAGAAACCGTCGGGGAAGATCCTTCGCTGTGTTGATAGATGAGCCATTCGCTGCGTTGGATGCTCAAACGCGCGAGATCATGCAGGGACGAGCTGTTGCGCATCTGACGGGAGGCGGGCAACACCGTGGTGTTCATCACGCACCAGATTGACGAGGCGATCTTCCTGGATGATCGTGTCATGGTGCTACCCGCGCGGCCGGGGCGCATTCGCGAGATACTGCCGGTGGAAATCGAACGGCCGCGAACGCTGCACGTCAAACGCAGCCCGGAGTTCACTCAGCTAGCGGATCACGTCTGGCACAGTATCGAGCGCGAGGTTCGCGCGTCCATTTCACTCGAGCAGGTTGCCGAGAAGAGCGGGCGCTCGGCACATGACACAGAGATTGCGGAGGAGTAGGATTCCAAGCGGAGGTACGGTACCAGGCACATCTCTCGACCGCATTTCGCCGATTCAGCAAGAAGGAGAGTAACGTGGCGGAACGAATCTGGGACAAATTTCTTACTGAGCAGGATAAGGAACATCTGGCCGCCTCCGAAGGCCGCAAGAAGCCCGTGGGCTTCGGGAAAAAGACCGCGCTGGTGATCGTGGACATGTATCGCGGAGTCTTCGGCGACGAGCCGGAGCCGCTCATGGAATCGATCAAGAAGTGGCCCGGTAGCTGCGGGATGGCCGGCTGGAACGCGCTCCCTTACTTCCAGACTCTCCTTGCCGAGGCGCGAGCGGCCAAGATTCCGATCGTTCACGTCACGATGATGGACGACGCGGGCGTAGAAGGCTGGTCGGTCAAGCGAGGCATGCCGAAGTCCACGACGCCCTCGGATCCGGCGGCTGCAGAGCGACAGTCCCGCCGCGCGGACATCGTGACCGAGCTGACCCCGTTGCCGGGTGAGGCGGTGTTGAAAAAGGTCGCTCCAAGCTCGTTCTGGGGCACCCCACTCGCTGCGCACCTGAACTACAACGACGTGGACACGGTCATCGCGGTTGGCGAGAGCACGAGCGGCTGCTTGCGCGCCACGGTGGTTGAAGGCACGAGCTATCGCTTCCGGATGATCGTGGCTGAAGAGTGCGCGTTCGACCGGCATGAGTCGGCCCATGCGATGAACCTCTTCGACATGAACCAGAAGTATGCGGATGTCCTGCCTCTCGCAGAGGTCGTGGAGTACCTGCGATCCCTGCATCCTGATGACTATGCTGCCGCTCCTGAGAAAGAGCTGGTAGGCGCCACCGCGTAGCCTCATTTCGGAAGTTGGCTTCTACTGCGAAATCAATGGGGTGAGAGGTCTTGAATCTCTCACCCCATTGATACTGCGTTCGATGGGCGGTGTCCCCTGGGCTTCCGTTCTTGGCTAACCGGGCACTCCGCTGAAGGTACGGCGACCCCAAAGATACCGTCATGGTGGCGTTTTCGGTGGCCGGGCGAAGGCCATGCTATGCTCCTTGAGTTATGCCCGCGACTGGCGCGGCGTTGGTGCGGATCTCGCAGACTCGGGGAAGCAATGGATCGGTGTGACGGCGGAGTCGAGAGAGTCACGCGCCGGAGAGTGCTTCGAACTATGGGCGGAGCGGGCGCCGCGCTGATCCTCGGGCGGAATCTAATCACGGCTCGGCCAACCCAGGCGCACGATGGCCAAGATCACGGTAGCGGCGCTCATGCCGCGCCGGACCGGATGATCTGGTATTCGCTGGCAAGCCGTGAGCTCGGACCGCTGCCCGTAGGCGGCACCAAGAGCGATTACGGGGCTGAGATTGGCGCCTCCTCGTTTCAAGACGAAAGCTTCGTCATTCATATCAATCGGTTTAAAGACGGCCTTGCGGGCCGTGAGGAGTGGCTGTCACGTCGGATCGGTGACTTCTCATTCCGCGATGGCGCAGTCATGGTCGATGTGCTGGACGAGCTTAACCCAACGGGCAAGGCCGCATACGCCATTGAGATGCGACGACAGGCGTATAAGCAGCGCAGGTATATACGGTCCAACTGGCTCTGGGTGCAGCCGTCAGATCGCCACGTACACATCCAGAGCGACGGTGTCTGGAACAAGATGGAGAAGCTTGCGGAGGACCCTGGAGCCAGCGGTGCGGTCCGCGACGGCGGGCAGTGGAACACGTTGCTCTTCATCGCTCAGGGCGACCATCTCGAGGGCTGGGTAAACGGTCTGAAAGTGGTAGAGGCGCAGGACGGCCGCTGGGGCTCTGGCCAGATTAGCTTGGTCGCCTTACGGCGTGACCGAGAGGAAGTGCGAGTGCGGTTTCGAAACCTTCGAATCTGGCCCGATATGCCGCCGGATCCAGTGGCCGTCTGGGCAGATGTCGGAGTTCCCGAGGCGCCGGCAATGGATGAGTCACCGCCACCACATCAGCACGAGCATTGAGACACCGCCGCCCGACAATGTTTGGAGCTCATCTTGTTCTGGTCGGCCTTCTAGCGATCCTGACGACCATGGCGACGTTGCCAGGAGCTGGAAACGCTCAGAACCAACGAATGGTTGTCGCGTATTACATCTCTGAGGACGCTCGCTCCTGGCACGCGCTGGAAGCTAACGCGGGCTCGATCGACATCGTGGCCGCCCAGTGGATGGGAGTGGACCCGTGCGGAGGCATCTCGTCGCATGACGATCAGACGCTGAAGCAGTTTGCGCGCGATCGAGGAATATCAGTATTTCCCACGCTGGTGACGTTCTCGGGTTGGTTGAACCATCGCCTTCTTGGGGATCCAGATATTCGCAATCGCTTCTTGGGTGAGATCGTCGATTACGTCGTGGCCGAGGATTACGAAGGCTTTGACCTGGACCTGGAGGGTGTCGAGGGGACGGATCGCGCTGCGTACACAAGCTTTGTCGAATCGCTTGCTTCTAGCTTGCACGAGCGCGGGAAGCGGCTCAGCCTGGCCCTTGGACCGAAGGTACGCGACGTCACCACCGGCTGGTCCGGAGCATACGATTACGCGGCCCTTGGGCAGCATGCCGATCTGATCACCGTGATGACGTATGAGTTCAGCGGGCCGTGGGGCGGTCCAGGCCCGATTGCGCCGGCCCCGTGGGTGGACGAGGTGATGGCGTTCGCCACGTCTCAGATTCCGAGCGAGAAAGTGCTTCTGGGGATTGCCTACTATGGCTATGACTGGAATACCGTGACGGGTCGGTCCCGAGCATTGGGATACTTGGAGGCCGCTGCCACGGCGGAGCGATACGGCATGCACATTGGGTTGGATGAGGCGACGCAGTCGGGCACGTTCCGCTACCAGACCGCCGGCGGGCACGCCCTTGCCTGCCGTATCACGAGCGGCGCCCGTGCAGCATGTGGTGACGCATCGCAACGCGCCTCCCTGCGATGTTGGGATGCCGCCAGCGCCGCCGGCCCGCGAACCCCGGCCATCGAATCCCCCGGGCGTTCCCGAAGAGCATGTCGTCTGGATTGAAGAGAGCGCCAGCGCGCAAGCTCGCTTGCAGATCGCGGACAAATACCAGACGCGCGGTATAGCCACCTGGCGTCTGGGCCAGGATGATCCAGCAGTGTGGCCAATTATCGATGCCTGGCGCGCGACGGGAAGGTAGAGAGTCTTCGGTGGGGCGGGTCTCCGTACCCGCCATTCCGACAATGGCTTACTGGCTGGTACGGAGACCCGCCCCACCGGGAACTTAGCTCGCGAATCGCGAGGGGTTGAACGGCTCCAAGTCCACGCTGGGCTCCAGGCCTTGGATGATTTGAGTTACCAGCTCTCCCGTGATGGGGCCCAGCAGAATGCCGTTGCGATAGTGGCCCGTAGCGAAGATCAGGTTATCGGCGCCGGGCGCGATGCCAATGATCGGCATCTCGTCCGGGGGCATGGGACGAAAGCCAGCGTAGGCGCCCCGTAGTTCGGCCTGGGCCAGCGAGGGAATAGCCTTCGCAACGCGGGTGAGGAAGGCAATGCCCTCCAGTGTCACCCGTCGATCGTACTCGGCGTCTTCCTCAGTGGCGCCGATCACCACGGTGCCGTCACGTTTGGGAACCATGTAATTGTGGCCATCGTAAATGACTCGTGTAGCGCGCCGTGTCTCGGACGGCGGAGGCTGCACGAGCATAAGCTGGCCCTTGCGAGATATCACCGGCAGCGGCGCGCCTAGCCATTCTTGATACAGACTTCCCCAGGCACCGGTGGAGACGACGACATAACCTGCGCTGACGGATCCCGATGGAGTTTGCACCCCGACAACTCGTTGACGGTCGCGGAGTAAACCAAAGGCCGGGTTGCCGCCTAGAAACGTTGCGCCGCGACGGCATGCTCCTCGATGTAACCCTGAACCAGCCGCGGCGTCAGCACGTGACTCATAAGCGCGGTGTAGAGACCGCCATCGATGAGCGGCGACAGGCTCGGCTCCAGTCGCCGCAGATCCGCGCCTTCCAGCCAGGTCACGTCGATGCCGCGCTCGCGCTCCCATTGTTCTGACTGCTTGAGTGCGCCGGCGGTCTGTTCATTCCAGGCCACCCGCACCCCGCCGGCCTGGTCCAGGTCAATATCGATGCTCAGTTCGTCGCGTACCTCGGCGGCGATGCGCGGGAAGTGCTGGAAGCTCGCCATACCCAGCTCGCAGAACGGGCCCGGAGCGCCAGCCTCAGCGGACGGCGCCAGAATTCCGGCGAGCAACATATATGCCTGGCCGCCTGGCTGATCGCGGTCGATAACGACGACGCTCAATCCGGCTTTGCTGAGGTAGTAGGCGATACAGCACCCGACGACCCCGCCGCCCAGGACGGCGACGTCGGCTGTCCGTCCCTTCATCCGCCGCCTACCATGCGGACGATCTCCAGAGTGTCGCCGGAGACTAGCTTTACCGAGCTCCATTGCTCGCGCTTAACGATCTCTCCGTTACGCTCGACAGCGACGATGCGCGGGTCGATCTCGTTAGTTTCGAGAAATGAAAGGATGGTGGCGTTGTCCGACGCTTCACGCGGCTTGCCGTTAACTGTGAGCTGCATACAGTGAATGAGAAATTCTACTGAAGTGCGAGCCAAAGCCGCTGCGCGGCCTCGGCAGGATCGCTCGCCCCGAGAATCTCGGAAATCACCGCGACGCCATCTGCGCCCGCGGCCATCACCGACGGCGCGTTGTGGGCCGTAATTCCGCCAATCCCGGCGAGCGGCAATCGCACGGCTTCACGGATGTTCCGCATAAGCGTCAGCCCCTCCGGAACTTTCCGGGGTGGGATCGTGTAGTGAACATCGTGCCTACCACCAGGTAGTCAGCGCCATCATGTTCCGCCTGTCTAGCCTCGTCCAGGGCGTGAACGGACGCTCCAATCAGCAAGTCGGGTGCTATCGTACGTGCCACAGATACAGGAATAGAGCCCGCTCCAAGCTGCACTCCATCCGCGCGGCACGCCAGCGCCACATCAATGCGGTCGTTGATGATAAGTGCGACGCCTTCAGGGAGACCCGCTTTCAGTCGCGATGCGATTTGGAGTAGCTCGGAGGCGGAAAGGTCCTTCTCGCGCAGCTGAACGGCGGTGACGCATCCACCTGTCGCGGCGATGATTGCATCGGCTAGTCGGCGCTCTGTTGCGAGACTTCGATCGCTCACAAGCATGAGGATCGGGTAGCTTAGAGCATCCTTCCGAGTCATGGAGCCCTGCGAAAAAGCGCTGAAGCGCTCACTACATGCCCTTGGTGAGCGTCTAGTAGCGGCTTACCGGACTACACCTTCAACAGGGCTAGACGCAGCCGCGTATGGCTTTGGAGGGATGCGTCCAGCCAGGAAGGCTTTGCGGCCCCCAGCGACGCCATCGGCAAAGGCTTCGGCCATCAGGCCGGGGTTGCTGGAGAGGGCGATAGCGGTGTTGACGAGGACAGCGTCAGCTCCGAGCTCCATGGCAATGGCGGCATCGGACGGCACGGCGAGGCCGGCATCTACGACGACGGGCACGCGGGCTTGTTCAATGATGATCTGGATCTTGCGGAAGTATGGGATGCCCTGACCCGAGCCGATTGGCGAGGCGAGCGGCATGACCGTGGCACAGCCCGCTTCTTCAAGCTGCTTTGCCAGGATGGGGTCATCGTTTATATAGGGCAAGACCACGAAGCCTTCGGAAACGAGCTTTCGAGCGGCTTCCAGCGTGCCCACTGAGTCTGGCAGGAGATACTTCTCATCTCCGATAACCTCGAGCTTGACCCAGTTAGAGCCGGTGACTTCGCGTCCTAGACGGGCAATACGGATGGCCTCGTCGGCGGTGTAGCAGCCGGCGGTGTTGGGCAGAATCGTGTAGCGCGACCAGTCGATCTCGTCCAGCAGCGTGCGGGGCTGATCGAAATCGATGCGTCGAATCGCGACGGTAACCATCTCCGTCCCGCCAGCCTGGTACGCGTCGCGCATCTCATCGGCGCTTCGGAACTTTCCCGAGCCCATGATGAGTCGGGACGAGAACGACTTTCCCGCGATTTCTAGCTGATCCATGGTTCTCCCTCCTCAGAGCTCGGGCCCTCTCATCATTCTAATGGAAGCCTGGGTGGGAGACTCACAATCGGGAGGATGTCCAAAAACGTCTTCCAACAAGACCGGCTCCTCTCCAAAGGGCGAGGGAGTCGCTCTTACTCCACGGCGCTCAAACATGGTTGCAGAGTTAGCGAACTCGATCCACGGAGAACTGCACAAGATAGACTGACTCGGCCGGGTCCCAGGGACCGATCTGGCGCTCCCACATCTCCCTGAACTGCTGGAGTGTGTAACCACCCTCTCGGGCTGCATCCTCAGGAGTGAGCTCGCTGAGTCGCTTCTTGATGACGTCGGTGATCTCCAGGTCGGCGAAGTAGCTGACAGCCGCTCGCACGATGGTCCCCGGACGAAGCGATGGATCCAGACGACGTCGGGTAGTCTGGGTTTTTTCGGCGGCCATGATCGCCTTGTAGTTGCGATGATTGAACGTCAGCGTCGGGCGTGTCTCTTCGGACGCTTCCTGGACAAGCTGCGAGACGTCTGCCGGCGGTTCCTCGGCAGCCCTGCGGATGATCTCTTGCGCCACCGCGCCAGACTGAGGCTCATCGGCAAGGCGCTGAATGACCTCAACTTGGCGTTCAGGGTCGGCAATCCTCTGGGCCACTTCCAGTGCCGTGCGATAGGCGATCTTGCCTTTGGGAACCCGTTGCGATTCCCGCGGGGCAATACGCTCCTGAATCTCCTCTGGAAGCTCCAGGGTACGCACCCAGGCCCGCACGGTGTCAGGCTCCACGCCGATGCGTCTTGCGATGCCGTCCCAGTTTGGATAGTGCTCCGGAAACGTCTCGCGAAGTTGCATGCACAGGCGACCTTTTTCAACGGCCGAGAGATCCTCGCGTTGCACGTTCTCCACGAGATTGATCTCCATGACCTCTTCGTCGGAGTACGAGCGCACGATGACGGGAACCTCATCGAGCCCGGCTTGCTGAGCGGCGCGATAGCGACGTTCGCCGACAACGACTTCAAAGTGACTGTTGACCGGCCGAACGATGAGGGGCTCGAGAATGCCGTACTGCCGAATGCTGGCCGAGAGGTCATCAAGGCCTGCCTTGGAGAACGTCGTACGGGGGTTCAGACGGTTCGGCTGGATCTGTTTCAGCTCGACGTCAGGCATGCAGACAACACTCCGATTCGTACTGTCCCACCGTGATTCATGGCGGGTGCCGGCCGCCCTCTGCGACCCGCGACACATCTGACCCTTTCAGGGCGATGTCGTCAGTAAGAGTATCGGCGTATCAGTCGATGTTTTACATTGCGGTTCCATTACCAGGTCATCTCAGACGAATAACAGAGCAAGCCGTGAGTGATGAGTATCAAATCGTTTAACTTCATCCACTCAGCACTCATGACCCATCACTTCGTGAGAGTCACACCACCATCCACCACGATGTTGGCACCGGTGACGTATTGCGCCAGGTCGGAGGCGAGGAAGAGCACGGGGCCAACATAGTCGTCCAGGACTCCGCGACGGCCCATGGGTGTCCCGGGAGCATCGTAGATGTCCCGGCCTGACGGTTCGGGACGTGTGCCAGGGGCGTCGGCTGTTGTGCGGAGCGCGGTGGGCGTCTGACCCGGACTGATGGAGTTCACGGTGATGCCGTCAGCGCTGAGCTCGCCGGCCAGGTAGCGCGTCAGGTGATTGACGGCCGCTTTGCTCGATCCATAGATGGCGCGTCCAGTAAATACGCGATGCGCCACGATGGAGCTCAAGTTGATGATGCGGCCCGCTGCCCTGCGCTCGCATTGGCACGGCGGCGGCCTTGGCCATGAGCGTCATACCTTTCACATTCGCGCCGAACATGGCGTCGATCTCTTCCGCGGTGATCGTTTCTAGCCTGTCCTCCGCCTCCTTGCGCGGCGCTTTGCACCAGCACATCGAGTCGACCGAAACGATCGAGCAATTGCTGCACCGCCGATCGTGTTTGTTCTTCATTGGTAATGTCGGCCGCGATTCCAAGCACTCGATCGCTGTTCCCCAGCGCCTCCACGACCTCACTCACGCGAGCCTGAGATCGAGAAAGCACCGCCACGCTGGCGCCAAGGATGAGAAACGCCTCGGCAAATCGGACGCCCAACGCGCCCGTGCCGCCCGTGATGAGCACCACGGTCCCCGGCCCGATCCCGGGTAGTGCTACGGTAGTCCAGTCGATTTGAAGCTGGTCCGCTGTTTTCTCTTGCTGCTGACATGGGGAGTTCCTCAGTAGATGGGGTGCAGCGCGGATCGTACACCGACCCTACCCTCGGGAGGGAGATGAGACATATGGGCACATTCGTTCAAATGGAGCATTCGAATGGAGTCGCCGCGGTCACGCTGAATCGCCCAGAAGCGGCGAACTCGATTAGTCTTGATGTTGCTCGCGAGCTGCACGACGCGGTCAACGAGCTCCGTGATGCGTCGGTCCGAGCGGTGCTGATCACAGGCGTGGGTAAAGTGTTTTGCACCGGCGGCGACCTAAAAGAGTTCAGCGCTCAGGGCGATCACATCACGACCCACCTGGAAGAGACTGCGGGTGCGCTCCACGCCGCGGTTCTCACTCTCAATCAGCTCAATGCGCCCGTGGTCGCCGCGGTCAATGGAGTGGCAGCAGGAGCCGGAATGAGCCTGGCATGCGCTTGCGATCTCGTCCTTGCAGCGGAATCGGCACGCTTCACCATGGCTTACACGCGAGTAGGCTTGTCCCCTGATGGCTCGGGCACGTGGTTCATTCCGAGACTCATCGGCCAGAGGCGGTCGCTCGAGCTAGCCATCACCAACCGCGTACTCACTGCGAACGAGGCGCTGGAATGGGGCCTGATCACGCGTGTCGTTCCGGATGATGCTCTTCGCTTAGAAGCGGACGCTCTTGCACGTGAGCTCGCCGGTGGGCCGACGCTAGCATTCGCATCCGCACGACAGCTCATGAGCCATTCCTGGTCACGCTCACTCGCCGAACAGCTCGACTATGAGACCGAGGCAATTGCCCGGCTGGGTGCGCAGCACGATGGGCAGGAGGGCATGCGGGCGTTTCTCGAGAAGCGGCCGGCTAGGTTTGAAGGAAAGTAGCCACCTTCACGGCGCGTGAGCGCTTTGGAGTGCGCGGAGCGCCGCTTTCTCGATATCCCAACCGGCGATAAGGAATGCTAGAAAGCGGCGCTCCGCACGCCGCACTCCAAAGCGCTTACGCGCTCGATAGTGCCGCGGCAATGCCTCGCAGCATGTCCTCGGTGTCGCGGAGGGTGTTGAACCGCGGCTGGGCGGCAGTGTGCGGCGTGAGGAAAACGTTGGGGAACGAGAGGAGCGGATCGTCCGGGTGGCCAGGCTCCTCATAGAGCGGGTCCAGGGCGAATCCGCCTAAATGACCCGAGCGCAGCGCTTCGAGCAGCGCATCACGATCGATGATCTCAGCGCGAGAGACGTTGATCAGGAACGCGCCGGGCTTCATCTTCGCCAGATGCTTTCGATCAACAAACCCGCGGGTATCGCTGTTCAGAGGAAGCTGCACGCACACCCAGTCGCTCTCTGCAATCAGCTCGTCGAGCGATGAATACTGCACCTGCAGCCGAGCCTCGTCTTCGGCCGAGAGTGGATTGCGCTGGTAGTAGCGTACGGTCATGCCGAAGGGTCCGATCCGCAATGCCAGCTCCTGGCCAATCTCGCCCATGCCGATGACGCCCAGGCTAGATTCGTACAACGTGCTGAGCCCGCTGACGCGCGGCCAACCGGACATGGCCGTGTGGCGACGATCGAACGTTCCCGGCTCGATAGCCCTGCGCTTCGAGCTGCTCCATGCTGATGAGCCCGCCGATCTGGTGAAACTTCCTCGCCAGAGTGAGCATCATGCCCACGGTGTGCTCTGCACACGAGATGTTGGCGCGGCGACGTTGTGTGAGAACGCGCACCTTGTGTTCGGCGCATGCGCTCAGGTCGACGTTTTTGGGTAGCGCGCCAAATTTCTGCACGACTTTGAGATCGGGAGCTGCACGCAGGTCATCACTGCCTACGTTTAGCGACTCGACTATCAGCACATCGGCGTCAGGCAATGCAGCGCGCATCTCGTCGGTGGAGTCCACAAGGCGCACTTCAGCGGGGTAGAGCGGCCCAGCGGCGTCGCGCATCCGATCGAGCCAGCCATCGAAGTCGGGCAGGTCGTGCGAAAAGAAGTAGGCGAAGGCATTGTGCCGCTCATCCGTTGTCCGCTCGTCAAGAATGACCTGGAACATGCGCAGGAACGGATCGTTTTCCGCAACCAGAATCAACGGCTGGCTCACAATTCGGGATCCACCTTCAGGGCAGCCAGCACACGCGTGTGCATGTTGTAGGTGCCGACGAGCACGGTGAGCTCCACGATCTGCCGCTCGCTGTAATAGCGACTCAGCCCCGCGAACACCACGTCGGGTACGTGGACGTCACGCGTCATTGCGTCGATGTAAGCAAGCGCCGCGCGTTCAGCCTGGCTGAATGCGTCCGAGTCCTGCCACTCTTTGATCGAATCGCACTGCGCCTGAGTCATGCCGTCCTGCAGCGCGTATCTCGCCAGGTGCGTATCCACGACATACGGAACGTCGTTCAGAATACCCACCCGAAGAATCGCGATCTCGCGAATGACGCCGCTCAGCTCGGTCTTCCAGCGGACGGCGCCAATGTGCTCGAACCACGACGTGGCGACGTCCGGGCTGTGGAGCAGCATGCGATAGGGATTGAGCAGTCGCCCATCGCGACCGCCGCGGATGCGGTCGATCAGCCCAGCAAGCTCTGGGTGATCCTGCTCCTGAATGTACGAAACGCGCGCCATTGCGATCATCCTTTCGAGCAATTGCGGCACATGCCAGTGACACGGTGCTGCGTTCAGCGAGCCCAACTGCCGCGCACAACGCTCCGTGACCAACCCAAAGGGACCGAGAGGACAACACGGACGCAAGGGACACGTTTTGTGCTTATGTGTCCCTTGCGTCCGCGTTGTCCTCTCGGTCCCTTTCTGAGCTCCCTACCTCAACTATCCAAACCCGGTAGCTCGACCGGCGCCGGAACTTCCACCGCGATGACGGCGGGCTGGTTGTTACGCACCGCCTGCAAGCCGCGTTCGAGCGCCGGGCCAAGCTGCGACAGCTCGGTGACGCGCTCGCCATAGCCGCTGACCACGTCCGCCAACTTCTCGAACTTCGGCGCAGGGTCGAATCGACCACCGATATAGCCGGCTGCCGTAGCGTTGCCGTCCGGATAGAGTCGATCCAGACCGGTTGTGCCAGTGCTATACGTGTTATTGGCAAACACCACCGAAAGGTACGCGGCCTTGTGGAAATTGGCCGCCCACAGTGCCGGCATCGGCGACCCAAACGTGTAGTAGCCGTCGCCTGACAGGAGCACGACATCCTGGTCCGGCCGTGCCAGTTTGACGCCGAAGGCCGCTCCGCTTCCCCAGCCGCCGGAGCTGCTCCCACTGCGGAAATAGGTGCCCAGCTTGTTGCGTCGCGCGTAGGTCTGCACGAAGCCGCCGTTGCTCAGGCCGTCGTTCAGGATGATCGCGTCCTGGTCCAGCAGCTTCGCCAGCTCGTATCCGACCACTCGACCGTTGAGCTTTCCCGCGGCCAGGTCGCGCTCCGCCAGCTCCTGGTCGCGCTGGTCGATCTCACGCTTGCGATTCTGTAGCCGCTCACGTCGATCGGCGATCCGCGAAAGGTCGGTGTTGGTGAGCATGCTGGTCGCCGCTTCGTACACCGCGTTGGCCACGGCAGCCGAGCTGGCCGGGATCCACAGGTCGGCACGGTACTCGATGGTCTTGAATCGCGAGAGTACTGGATCGATAGAGATCCAGGCGATCTTTGCGTCACGACTCGGTGAGCCTCGGCCCGGCGAATACGGCGAGAGGTGCTCAAAAATGAGCAGCACGTCCGCGTCCTTTGGATCCGGCCCAGTACCGTAGAATGGGCTGTCCATCGGAAAGTTCATGCGGTCCGCGCCAGTGTCTTCCATATAGGGAATCGCCAGCAGCTCTGCCAGGCGCACCAGTGCCTCAACAGCCTCAGGCTCGTGCGCGACCTTGTTGGCATAGATGCACGGGTTCTCAGACTTCACAAGCCACTCGGCCATCGTGCGAGCGTCTTCAGGGCTCGGCCACACGGGACGTGCCAGGCCTAGCTCGTCGCGCTTCGGAAAGCGGGCCGTGCCGGGCATGGGCAACATGGCCGTTTCTTGCGGAACCGCCATGTAGACGGGGCCACGCGGCTCACTCATGGCTACCTGCAAGAAGCCGGCTGACAATCAGACCAGGGTTGTCCTGGTGCTCCAGGCGGTGATCGATCTTGGTGTACTGACGAACGATCTCGCCCTGATCGCGCGGCTCCTGAATCCACTGGATGCCGGCGGCTTCGCGGCTGCCGCGCATCGAGCCCGGAAATGCTCGCGGCCCGGTGCCGGCCATCATGAGCACTGGATAGTTGCCGCGCCAGGCGGTGTGAATTGCCGCGCCGTAGTGCAACGTGCCCACGTCCACGTGGACGCAGGTTGCTGCGGGCGCATTACGGATCATGGTATTGCCCAGCGCGGCGTTGAGCGTCACGCTCTCGTGCATCATCGTGATCATGCGTGGCGCCGGCCAACCGCGCGCTTCGGCCTTGGCTATCGCTTCCTGGAAGAACACCAGCTCCGACCCGGAGACGAAGAACAGATTGTCCACGCCTCCCAGCTTCATGGCGGCTACCAGCGCGTCCGACCATTCGTCCGCGCCGTACTCGCCCCACCAGGACTCGACGCCGCGGACGTTTGTTTCTACAGCCATAAAGAACTCCTTTTAGGGGTTAGGGACTAGGGATAAGAGGGTAAGGATCAAGGACACCGATGCTTAGCCTAATCCTTAGTCCCTGATCCCTAGCCCCTAAATGCCGTACAGCTTCTTTGCGTTGTCGCGCAGAATGCGGCGCTTTGCGTCTTCTGGTAGCCCGGCTGTTTCCGCTTCCACGATGCTCTGCGAGTCCGGCCAGGTGCTATCCGGGTGCGGGTAGTCGGATGCCCACATCATCTTGTCCTCGCCGAAGAAGTCCCTGAGCGCCAGACCCACGCGGTCCTGCTGGTACGTTGCCCAGACCTGCTCACGGAAGATCTCGCTGGGCATGCGTTTCAGCGGGAACTCATCACGCGACTTGGTCTCCAGTTGGCGGTTGACGCGGTAGTCCATCTCCTGGACCACGTACGGAATCCAGCCAGTACCGGATTCGCCCAGGACGAACTTCAGTCTGGGATGTTTTTCCAGAATGCCGTAGGTGAACAGGCCAACGAATGGCTCGAAGAACTGCGTTGAACCGTTGCCCAGACCCATGGCGAAGGCGGCTGGCCGCGTGAGCTTTGGTCCGCGGTCGGGCTCGAAGGAGCCCGACTGGGTGACACCACCGACGTGATAGGAGACGATCATCCCGGTCTCCTCGGCGGCCGCCCAGAACGGGTCCCACTCCTCCTGGTACATGTACGGTGTAACCGTACCCACCAGGAAATTGACCTGTTTGAGGCCGTTCTTCCGTGCCCTGATGAGCTCTCGCGTCGATGCCTCGGCATCATCCGGGAAGAGCTGCGCGACGCAAATGAGCTGATTGGGCGCGGCGCTCACGAGCTCCGAGGCCCAGTCGTTGTACGCGCTGATCATCGCTGAGGCGAGCTCTTTGTCCAGCGTGCGCATGCCGAAGATCGGCGGAAACAGCACGGACGCTTCCACTCCGTCGCGAGCCATATCCTGGATGCGCAGCTCAGGCGTGATCGGCCGTCGGGACGGATTCTCTTCGAATGGCACGCGGTCCAGGGCTACACGATGCCGTCTCGGGTCGTTGAACCAGTTACCAAGACGCCATTCGCTCCAGACTCGATCGTCGCAGATCCAGAGCTCCCGTCCATCGCGCTCTTCAACGTGCGGTCCGCGCTCGCGGAACTGACTCGGAAGCCGCTCAGTCCACAGGTCGCCCGGCAAGTAGCCTAGATCGATGTGATCGTCGGCCGAGATCATCATCTCGCTCATGCCCGATCCTCCGGCCGCGGAATCCATCCGCGGTGATTCCGGGCAGAATACTTCACACCGGCCGGGAGCACCAGCATCTCGGACGCAACTTTGTAGATCGGGACGCCAGTGCTGCGGACATGCGCTGATGATTCCTTGACGGTTCTCCGGGTACTCGCTACTGTGGACTCCCGTAGCCCTGGCGCGTGGAGACGCGGCTGGAGGAGAAGCCATGCGAGATGGATTCATTGTCATCGACGCGGATGGCCACGCTCTGGATCTCGAGTCGATGTACCGACAACGACTTCCCGAGCAATACCGGCAGCGCATGAGTATCGGTGGCGGTGGCGATACATTCGATCGTCGCCAGAACGGCGCCATCCCGTTCCGTGCGACTTCCCTTGAGCGGAATTTGGAGGACAACGACCTCCAGGGCATTGACGTCCAGGTGCTCTATCCGACGGGCGGGCTGGGTCTCACGCACATTCGGGAGCACGATTACAGCATCGCCTTCGCACGGACCTACAACGACTGGCTCGCGGAGTACTGCGCTGGTGCCCCGAAACGCCTGAAGGGAGTGGCGATCACGCCGCTCCATGTGGACGTGACCGAAGCTATTCGAGAACTCGAGCGCGCCGTTGAGAAACTCGACATGGTGGGCGTGATGGTCAATACCTTCATGCGCGGACGCAATGTGGCCCATCGAGATTTCTGGCCGTTTTACGAGGCCTGCGATCGAATGGGAGTGGCTGTTGGGTTCCACGCATCAGGCGGTGATGCGATGGATCCCGTGGCGCACTTTGACAACCTGCTCGCTATGCACACGTTCTCCCATGCCCCTGAGCAGCTTCTTGCCTGTACCGCGGTCATGTATTCGGGCCTGCTCGAGAAGTACCAGAACTTGCGCGTCGCATTCCTCGAAGCTGGCGCTGGCTGGGTGCCCTTCTGGATGGAGCACATGGACGGCGAATGGTCCAAACGCAAGTTCGACGCGCCGCTCCTCAAGGACTACCCGTCGGAGTACATGAAATCCGGGCGGGTCTTCGTCTCCTGCGAGCCTGAAGAAAAGACGCTCCCGTACGTCGCCGAGTGGATCGGTGCCGATAACCTGCTCTATCCCTCGGATTACCCGCATTGGGACGGCGCGTTCCCAGAGTCGGCGGAGGAGCTCTCCGAGCGCGACGACGTGTCTGACGAACTCAAGCGCAAGATTTTCTTCGATAACCCCCAACGGCTCTACGGCTTCAACGTGGACCCGGCCAATTTCCGGGCACCAGCCGAGACGGCGCACGCGTGAACGCTGCGAGAGCTCGCCGCCGTGCGCGCCCTCGCCACCGAGCTCCGTGAAGGAGGACACCATGTACGAGCGATCCGCAGCAGCGCGGTGTGCCCGCCTCGCCGGGCTTGTCTGGCCGCTGGTGCTCGTATCCGCCTGCGCTGGAGTGGCTCCGTCTACCCCGCAGGCAACGAAGTCATCCGAGCCGAGCGTTACCCGGATCGTGATCGCGATCGAGCCGCCAGCCATCGAGGCGAACAATCCCCGTCAGATCTGCTGCAATGATCACCACCAGCTTCGACCAGTCTACGAGAACCTCATTGGCATGGACCCGACGACGGGCAAGCTCATTCCCCAGCTTGCGACCGAGTGGGCGATCGAGCCCGATGGCCGGTCGGTCCGATTCAAACTCCGCCGCGGGGTGAAGTTTCACGGTGACAAGTGGGGTGAGTTCTCCGGCCGAGATGTCGTCCATACATGGCAGACTCTGACCGAAAACCAGGACAGCCATACGCGCGGGCCGTGGTGGAAACAGATAGTCCAGGGCATCGACGTGGTGAACGATCATGAGATTGTCTTCCGCCTCGTTCCGGAGGCCACGTTCTTCAACGCGGCCTCCGAGCTGTACGGCCAGCTCCTGATCCGCAGCAAAGCACAGTTCGACGCCGAAGGCGACACCACCACCCTCGATCGCCCGGCTCCCGCGGGTACCGGCCCTTATCAATACAAGGAGCGAGTGCCGGGGACCTCCATTGTGCTGGAGCGGGTCCCCTACCAGCACTGGCGAGTCAACGGCGACTTCCCAGAGGTCGAGCTCCGTTGGATTAGGGAGCCATCGAGCCGGCTGGCCGCCCTGCTGGCCGGCGAGGTGCACATCACCAAGCTTCCATCAGACCTCATCCCGCAGGCAGAGAGTCGTGGGATGAACGTGATTCGCAGCCAGGTGCCGGGCACGAGAGTGTTCGGATCTTGGTGGTGCTGCTG
Organism: uncultured Chloroflexia bacterium; assembly: GCA_963765765.1. Classification (GTDB taxonomy): domain Bacteria; phylum Chloroflexota; class UBA6077; order UBA6077; family JACCZL01; genus CAVXYC01. Next base: position 28,857 of record CAVXYC010000019.1, read on the forward strand.
GATGGACCAGAACGGCAGTTGGCCAACCAATCCAGAAAGCCCGCTCCTGGACGTTCGGGTGCGGCGGGCGCTCAACGTGGCGCTTGACCGCGAGGAGCTCCGCAAGGCGTTCGTGCCGGTGGGCGAGTCCATGGTGCTGAACCATTTCCATCCGCGCATGTCAGCTTGGGACTCGTCGTGGGAACAGCGATTTACCGACCAATATGGCCACGATCCCGCGAAGGCGCGGGCGTTGTTGAGTGAGGCGGGGTACGGATCCGAGCGCCCGCTCAAGATCGACGTTCACCTTGGCAACATCTTGCAGGTCGCCACCGCCAATGACCTGGCCGAGGGCATCGCCAACCAGTGGCGGAAGGTCGGTGTGGATGCCACCTTGCAGCAGGTGGATCCGACCACGGAGACGAACGTCCGTCGCGCCCTCAAGTACGACCGGAGCTTCAAGATCACTGGCACGGCGGGCGATCAGCTCCAGGGGATCGGTGTGTACAACACATCGCTGACGAACCCGCCCGGCACGGGCTTCTTCACCCCAGAGATCGTGAACAAGTTCAAGCAGATCTCCGGGGAGCTGGATGCGCCACAGCGGGAACCGCTCGTCCGCGAGATTGGCGAGATGGGTTTCAGCCAGTTCTGGGACGTGCCATTGTGGTTCGTTCCCGTTGAGGCCATAGTCAATCCTAGCGTGGTCAGTGAGTGGGTGTTTCCAGGCTCGGTCCACAGCACCTGGACCCACACGGAAAACATCAAGGCCGTTCGACAATGAGGAGGTCTACGATGGCGGGGAGCTCTGCCGCGTTTCTGTTTCGCCCTACTGTAGGGCTGGTGATGTCCCTGGCGCTTCTGGCCGCCTGTGCGCCCGCCGCGCCCGCTCCAACGGCGACGGTGGCATCCAAAACTGAGAGCCCCGCCAAGCCCACCGCCGCTCAACCGGCAGCACAGCCAACCGTTGCGGCGGCAGCCCCAGCCGCGGTAAAGCCCGCCGCTCAGCCCAAGGTCCAGCGACTGGTCATGGCGCTCGTTCGCCCCAAACCAGGAGAGCGCGGAGCTCCGAAACATGAGCTCGCCGGAGGTCTGGCCTTTCCGCTCGGTGTATGAATACCCGATCGCGGTGGATCCGCAGACGATGAAGTTCGTCCCTGGATTGGCCACTGAATGGAACCTGGAGCCGGACGGCATGTCGTATCGCTTCAAGGTCCGCAAAGGTGTTCAGTTCCATTACGGCTGGGGCGAGCTCACGGCGAAGGACTTCGTCCACGTCTACGAGGACATCATCAAGCCGGACTCGCTTCACGGTCAGTCCAACTACTGGCGTACGGCTTTGAGGAGCATCGAGCTGGTGAACGATCACGAGCTGATCTATCACCTGGCCAAACCCGACGGTCAATTCATCACGGCGATGTCCGAAAGCCAGGGTGGCATGGAGATCCGCAGCAAGGCGCACTACGACTCCGTGCCTGAGAAGTCTATTCAGACCACCATCGCCGGTACGGGTCCGTACCAGGTGAAGGAGCGTGCCCAGGGACAATACGTCCGTCTGGAGCGTGTGCCGTTTCAACACTGGAAATCAATGCCCGATTTCCCGGAGTTTGAGTTCCGCTATCAGCGTGAGGCCTCCACTCGCCTTGCATCGCTGCTCAGCGGAGAGGCGCAGATAGCCGACTTGCCACAGGACTTGCTGGCTCAGGCTGAGAAACAGAACTTCAAAGTTCTCAAGGGAGTCTTCCCCGGAGTGCGTGTGTTTGGCTCCCTGCATTGCTGCGTGGTCCAGGATCTGAAGGATCAGTCCAAGGGATGGGCACATCCCGAGAGTCCGCTCATGGACATACGGGTACGGCAGGCACTCAACATGGCCGTCAACAAGGACGAGCTCAACCGCGCGTTCTTCGCCGGCAAGGGCCAGCCCATGCACGTTAATCATTTCCTCCCCAGCCGGCCCGGGTGGAATCCGGAGTGGGAGCGGAAATACAACGACGCTTACGGCTACAACCCTGAAAAGGCCAAGGCGCTGCTCGCTGAGGCGAAGCAATCGAATCTCAAGACCACGATCTTCATTCAACCCGTGTCGGGTCTCTCTGGTGGAGAAGACCTAGCCGAAGCTATCGCGGGTTACTGGCGCGCCGTGGGCGTGGAGCCAGAGCTGAAGAACATCGATGCCGTGGACCTCGCCACGCAGCTCCGCGCACTGAAGGTTCCCAACGGCATGACGCTGCGTGGGACTGGTTCCAACCAGTTCACTGGAATCACGCAGTTCAACAGTGCAATCTCAACCGGCCGAGGTGGCGCTGAGGACATGGAGGTCAACCAGCTTCTGCTCGACATCACGAGTACGCTCGATGAGCAGAAACAGGACGAGCTATGGCGGAAAGTTGGGGAGCGGCTATTCTCGCAGTACATCGGGGTCAACCTGTTCTGGTTACCGGCGGAGGCCGTTGCTGCGCCCGGGCATCGTCTCAGACTGGCTTTATCCGGGTGCGCTGACGGGTACCTGGACGCATATCCACAACATCAAGGCGGCGCAATAGACGAGAGGTCGGAGGTCAGAGGCTAGCGGTCAAGGATTGGCTCTGATCACCACTGACTACCCTGGCCTTTAGCCTTTGACTTCTGACCTCTCGAGGGGAGACATGAATGAAAGTAGTGGTCACAGGCCTGATGGGTGCTCAGACGGACTATGAGCCAATCCGTGAGGCGGGACATGAGCTCGTCTTTGCCCTGCCCGCCGGGCCCGGACGTGGCACGCCGTTGAGCGATTCCGAGCTGATCGAGATCTGCCGTGATGCGGACGGGATTCTTTCGATGTCGCTCTCGGGTGAGGTGATGGCCAGCGCGCCGAATCTGCGTGCCGTGGTGGCTTCGGCCATTGGCTACGAGAAAATAGACGTCGAGTCCGCAACCAATCTCGGGATCCTCGTGTGCAATAGCCCGACGGCCGAGAACTTTGTAAGCGTCTCTGAGTCTACGGTGCTTCTGACGCTGGCGCTGCTCAAGCGGCTCAAGCGGAAGGAAGCTCGCATACGTGCGGGTGAGTGGGGCCAGGTGTCCGATCGTGGTCACTTGCTGTGGAAGAAGACGGTGGGACTCATTGGATTGGGACGCACAGGCTCAGGCGTGGCTCAACGGCTGGCGGGCTGGGATGTGGAAGTCATCGCATACGATCCATACCTCCCGGAAGGGCGGGCGCGTGAGCTAGGCGTGCGGCTGGTGGATCTCGATACGCTCCTGAGCGAATCAGACGTCGTGTCTCTGCATGTCGTCGTCACACCCGAGACGCGTGGCATGATCGGCGAGGCGCAGCTGCGTCGTATGAAGCCCTCGGCGTACCTGGTGAATACATCCCGCGGCGAGGCGATCGATGAAGTCGCGCTCGAGCACGCGATCAAGGAAGATTGGATAGCCGGCGCGGCGCTCGATACCTTCGACAAAGAGCCGCTTGGCGTTGGACAGTCCGTTGCGAGATCTGGATCCCGAGCGCATGCTGCTCACGCCACACAATGTTGCGCACACCATGGCGAGCCTGCACGCGAACCGAGAGCTGGCGATCCAGAGTCTACTTACCGCACTCAACGGTGAAGTGCCGCCTACGGTGGTAAACCCCGCGGCGATCGAGGCCTGGAGAGCGCGTATCGCGGCCCGCAATTGATAGCCTGACTATTCGCATCCAAGTCTTCGCGAGAGGGACCCCACCCCAGCCCTCCCCGCTGCGGCAGGGAGGGAGCGGATTTAGAAAAGGGAAATCCGCTCCCTCCCTGCCGCAGCGGGGAGGGCTGGGGTGGGGTTCCTCTATCGGGATCCGAAGGATCCACGGGAAGCGTCTAGCCCGCGTGAAGAACTTACCGCTGGATGGAGCGCACAGTCGGCAAAACAGGAGGCACATTGATGAACTTGAGAACCTCATCCACGCTACGGGTATTGGCACTCGGAATACTGCTCACGGGCTGCAGCCCCGCGGCCCCAGCGGCCTCGCCCACAGCAAAACCGGCCGCGCCTGCTGCCGCTCCCACTGCCGCGCCGAAGGCAGAAGCTCAGCCTGCCGCGGCCGCGCCAGCCGCGCCGAAGACTGATGCGCCCGCTGCTGCACCGAAGACGGATGGCTCTGCTGCCTGGAATCAGGTCCAGGAAGCGGCGAAACGAGAGAAGCTGGTCATCGCCACCATGCCCGGCGAAAACGATAAGAAGCTGATGGCCATCTTCCAGAAGGCCTTTCCCGATATACAGGTGGAGCATACGGGCGCTCGACCGAGTGACTTCTCACCCAAGCTCATCGCCGAGCAACAGAATGGCGTGTTCGCCTGGGACGTCATGGAGTCCAGCGGCACCAGCAACATGCACGAAGTGCTCTTGCCCACGGATGCGTTCCAGGATCTCAAGCCATTTCTCATGCTGCCGGATGCTATGGACGACTCCAAGTGGGGCACCGGCAAGCTCGAGCTCTACACGTCGCCCCAGAAGCAGCACATCCTCATCCATGAGGTAAACCTCGGTAATGGCCTGTTCATCAATCGCGATTCGATCCCGGAGTCGGAGCTGAAGACACTCGATGACCTACTCGACCCCAAGTGGCAGGGCAAGATGGTCGTCGATGATTGCACGGTGGCGGCTCAGGGCGCGGGGGTGCTCATCGGCCTCTGGCAGGCCAAGGGCGAGGCATGGGTACGTCAGCTCCTCAGCACGCAGAAACCCGTCTGGCAAGATACGGTGCGAATCACCACCGAGTGGGTGGCCACCGGTCGCTACCCGATCGGTCTGGGCGTTTCCGAGCCGGAGCTTAGCCGCCTCCAGGGTGATGGTGTCGGGAAAAACCTGAAGCAGCTCGACTACGGTGGCGGGAACATGGCCGCCAGCGGCGTAGGCGTATTCCGGAACGCTCCCAATCCCAACGCTGCGAAGCTCTTTGTGAACTGGTTTCTAAGCAAGGAGGGCCAGCAGGCCTGGGTGGACGCCTGGGAAGTGCCCACGCCTCGGAACAGTCGTCGGCTGGATGTGCCGGTGAAGAACCAGGCCGCATTCCCGGATTACGCGAATCTGAGCAAGTACGCGCTCTGGGGCACCGACAGCGGAACCGAGATCGTCAAGAAGGTCACGGGAATGTGCAAGGAGCTGCGTCCTTAACTGTCGACCGGAACTTTATCCGCAGATTCACGCAGATTCACACGGATTACGTTGGGACTAGTGAAGGTGAGCTGACCTGATCAAGATTCGGCATCACGCTCCTAAAGTAATCTGCGGAAATCTGCGTGAATCTGCGGATGAACGCTTTAGATCTTGAACAGCTCCCGAGCGTTGCCGCTGTAGATCATCTCCTTCTCCGCGTTGGAGGTGTGCGGCAGTGACGCGATGGTCTTCACCGGCTCGATATCGTGCATGTCATATGGGTAGTCCGTGCCCAGCATGACGCGTTCTGGCCCCATGGTCTCCACGAGGTAATTGAGCGCGGGTACAGAATGGGTGAGCGAATCAAAGTAGAGCAAGCCCATGTATTCGCTGGGCGGGTTCTGAATGTTGACCTTGCCCTCCGGACGTACGTGCCAGCCGTGCTCCCAGCGACCACGCAGATAAGGGCACGTTCCGCCACCATGAGCCAGGTAGAACTTGATCCGCGGGAACTCCTTGAGCACTCCGCCGAAGATCAGGCTCGCCGCTGCCACGGCTGTGTCAGTCGGATTCCCAATCAAGTTGGCCAGGTGATATTTGTCGAGTCGGTCCTGCCCCAGAACGTTCGTGGGATGAAGAAACGCGGGTACGTCCAGCTCCACCATTTTTGCCCAGAAGGGAGCCAGGCTCGGGTGATCCAGATTCATCCCCTCGACGTTGGTGGACATCTCAAGACCGCGCATGCCCAGATCTCTTCACGCCTCGCTCGAGCTCGCGCGCGGCCATCTCGGGGTCCTGAAGTGGGACGTTTGCGATGGCACGAAAGCGCGATGGATTGTCCTGGGCGATCTCCGCCAGGGCATTGTTCAAGCTCTGACAGGCCGCGAGCGCGGTTGCTGGTTCGAGCCGATAAAGGAAGAGACCGGGCGCCACCGAGAGGACCTGCATGTCCACGCCCTCGCGATCCATCTCTTCCAACCGCTTGTCCAGGCTCGTGATTGTGTCGCCGATGTAGGCGGGGCCGCGATCGGTGCGGTGCAGCACCTCGTCTGAGCCATCGCGGGTGATGTGAACGTCATTGCCGCCCACATAGAACTTCTCCGGAATGCAGTGCGCATGCACGTCGATCTTCATCAAGCACACTCCTTTGTGGCGTGACGCCGATCATAGCGCGCGGAACGGAGAGGAGTTAAGGGGTGAAGTGAAAAGTGAAGATCAAGCTTCTTCACTTTTCAATTCTCGCAGCCTCCTGAGCTCGTGCTTCAGCTCCCACACCCAGCCGAACACCAAATAGCCGTGCCGCAATGGCGACACCCAGGGTGAGGATCAGCACGCAGCAGGACAAGACCGAGGCAACTTCGAATTTTCCTTCAGTGATGTAGTCGAGCTGCAGCATCGAGAGCGGACGGTTCGAGGTGACCGAGAGGAGCGACACCTGCGAGATATTCCGAGCAGCACCGATGAACTCGATCAGCGCAATGACGATGAGCGCCGGGGCCATGAGCGGCAGCACCACGCGCGTATACGTGTGCAGCCAGTTACCTCCTGTTACCCACGATGCCTCTTCCAGCTCATTCCCAAGCTGCATCAGATTGGTTTTGAGGAGCTGAACGGCCAACGGCATGCCAGCGATGAGGCCCGCGATGATGAGGCTTGGGATGCTGCCGTAGAGCGGCCGGAAGAACGGCTGAAGAAACATGCTGAGCAGTGCCAGGCTCAGCAAGATGCCCGGAATGGTGTAGGGAAGCCAGCTTAGAAGATCGAGCGCACCACGTCCGAAGAATCTCGTTCGAATCACGACGTAGGCAATTATTGAGAAGATGATTACAGAGGCGAACGCACTTCCGAAAGCAAGCATCAACGTGTTTTGAAGTGATCGGAGGAGCAACGGATCCCGCAGTGCACGTGCCCAGTTATTCCACGTCCATGGATCGGCAATGTTAAAGAACCCGAAGATCTTCATGAATGTGCCCATGACAGAGAGCACCAGGGGAACTGCGACGACGAGCACCACGATGGCGGTAAGAAGTGCAACTGCCGGCCACTTCCAGCTGCCAAGCTGCATGACCTGACTCTGATATTGACCGGTGACCGTCGTATATCGACGTGTTCCGACCATGCGGCGCTGCAGGAAGATCAGCCCCGCCATGACAATGAGCGCGGTTACTCCGAGCGCTGCCGCGGGCCCATAACGCGGCTCCGCCTGCAGGACTTCGTCATAGATGATCGTGGAGATCACATAAAAGCCGCGTGGCGTACCGAGAATTCGCTCGATCTCAAATGACTCGAGCGATCGGATGAAAGAGAGAAACTCCACGGCCAGAATGGCCGGGAGCATGATGGGCAGGACAATGCGTCCAAGCGTACCCAGGGCGCTCGCACCGGTGATGCGTGAAGCCTCTTCAAACGATGCATTCATATTGCGAAAGATCGGCGTGAACAGCATCACTTTGAAGCTGAGCCCGTGTGCAATCGTGTGGGCCCAGACGATGCCCCAGAAAGAATAGATGCTAAAGACTGGCAAGCCGAGGCGTGTGAGAGCCTGGTTGATGAGCCCGTACTCGGGGTCGAGCAGGAGAAGCCAGCTCAGGACCACGGTCAGTGTGGGCATGAAGAAGGAGATCCAGAACGCGAATTCGAACCAATGACGGCCGGGCAAATTGGTTCGAGCCAGCAGCCACGCGAGGAAGATGGCTGCTGGCAGGGCAATGACCTCGCGGGCCAGGCTCAGGTTCAGCGTATTCATCGCCGCCTGGCGTAACCCTTGCTCTCGGAACAGCGTTGCCCAGCCGTCCAGGCCATAGCGGGCGGCCTCCCCCGGCTGGGATACATCGAAGCTCTGCAGCACCACTCGGTAGATGGGGTACAGCACGACAAACGCGACAATCGCCAGCAGGCCGGTGGTGAAGACAGTCTGCGGCTTTATCCGCCGCCAGATGGGACCCGACGGGGCGCGAGGGACGGCGATTGTGGCCATGCCTACCTCCAGGAGCCACGTTGAGCCTCGACGGGCTCAGCGTGGCAGTAGCGTGCGGATGAAGTCTCTTGTGTCCACCTTGTTCTTGTCGTTCACTTCCGCCTGGAAGTTGTACGTGGTCTCGGCAGGCGCCTGTCTATCCGGCCGTGCCGCCGGAACGTCCGTGCGTCCACTGTTCTTCTCGAGCTCCTTCGACCAGGACGCCTGCCCCTCCTGTGTGAGGCACCAATTAATGAATAGCTTGCCAGCATTGGGGTGCGGAGCTTTGCTGACGCTCCACAGACAGTCGGCGGGATCCACGGCTAGAAGCTCTTTGAATACCAGTAGCTTGACATTTGTTCCTGCGCCTTGCTGCTGGAAGTCGTTCAGGATGTCTTCGTTGATCCCCCCAAATGAGATCGCGTAGCGGCCGCGGACCATGAACTCGGTGTTCTGCCGATCGTCAGTTCCAAACGACGGGTCCATCTCAGCGTAGAAGCGTTTGATGAGATCGTCTGCCCTCGGTCCGAGGTTCTCACGCACGACCGACATCGAGATGTAGCCCGCGCCCTCCGTCCGTGGGTCTTTCTGAAGAATCTTGCCCTTCCACTTGGGATCGAGGATGTCTTCGAACTTCGTAATCTCGCCTTCCTTCACCATGTCCGTATTCACGAACAGGATCGGGTACATATCGGCGCCGAATCCGAAGTACCAGCGCTGCTCCAGATCAAGGAAATGGGACTTGTAACCGCCGAGCCACTTGCTATCGTCGGTGACGTCGGTGCGGAAAATAGCATCGGTAAGGGGCTCGAATGCTCCCATAGGCCGCAAGATGCGTCCAACCGAGCCCGGCGAAGACACCGCTACGTCATAACTGAAGATGCCCGCCTCTCGCTCGCTCTTGGCTCGCGCCGCGAAATCGCTCCCACGCAGCGGCGAATGCTCAATGGCGATGCCAGGGAATGTTTGCTGGAAGGTGTCGAGCCATCGGCGGAAGCCCGTGCCCAACGGAGTCTGAATGTTGAGCGTGCCCTCTTTCTGGGCCGCGGCAACAAGCTCGCTCCACTCCTTCGCCCACGGCGCGTCGGCCGGAGCGCTCGCGCCGGTGGAAGCTGAGGAGCCCCCCGAAGGCGCCCCGGCGGCACAAGCCACGGCCAATCCGGCGGCAGCTGAAAGCCCGATGACCCGCAGGGCTTCTCGGCGGGAGATCACTCCCGAGAGCTTCTGATCGAACGTCAAGCGTCGCATGGCTCCTCCTTCGTCGCTGCCGCGTCTCCTTCAGAGGTGGCAGGCGTGTCGGGGTGTCGGTGCTCTGTGCGTGGTTAAACGATGACGACTGGATCTAAGGCTTCAATCCCTTCTGGCAACTATTCTAGGCCCGGAACAGGATGTCCACAAATGATTCTGGCGGGCGGAGGAGAGCTACCTTGGGCCGCGGCTGGAAGAGATATCGGTGGCGTTGTTCCCGAATGGAAATCGCCGGGCGCCAGCCTTTTGGACTGCCGCGGTCTTCGCCGCCTTCTACAAACGCGGAGCGCGTCCGCTATCGGCTTCCAGCGGCTCCAAAGCGGCGAAGACCGTCGCAGTCCAAACATCAGAGGTGCAGGGTCGCAGGGGAATGAAAAGACGGCGAATCATGCTGAAGGCGGCCGAGCACTCTGGAATGACCTCCCAAAAGCAAGAGCCGCCTTCGGCACTGAAGGCGGCTCTCTGCTGGTCGAGGCTAGACCCGGATCGAAGCGGTTAAGGCCATATCGATGATGTCATCAAGCGCCGCAGTCGCTCCCTCGGCGTGGAGTCGTTGGAACTCCTGCTGACCCAGCGCCTCGCGGAGCGCCGCGATGGCCTGATCGTGGTGCGGCTGCTCCAGGTAGAAGATCGTGATGCCGTGCGTTTCCCGAAGCTGGTCGGAAGCGCCGAAGAGTCGAGCGGCATGCTGTAGCTCACCACGAATTTGAGCGATCATGGCTAATCCGTCAAGCGCTCTCGAGGTAAACATCGGGTCGCCTACCTCGCGCAGGATCGCCAGGCCCTCGCTGAAACGCCCGGCCGCCTCGTCTATGCTACCCGCCCTGAACGCCAGATGCCCCAGGCGTACTGTTGGAGCCGCGACGCCCCAGCTATCGCCATGCTCGCGGTAGCATGCAACCGCATCGAGGAGAGATTCGCGACCTTCTTCCTGACGTCCCTGCGCGTCATATATCACGCCAGCAATGAACTTAGCGCCAGCCATGCCCCACGAATCCTCGGCTTCCAGAAGACGTGCCTGGCCTTCGTCCATGATGGCTACTGCCTTCTCAGGGTCTCCACCGAACTGAGTAAAGATGGCCAGCCAGATGAGCGCCTTGCCCATCAGAAACGAATTAGCCAGGACACGGCCGACGTTCGCACACTCGGTCTGCCAGCGTGCGGCCGCGGCATAGTCGCCGCGGAGATACGCAAGGATGCCGAGACCGTAGAGCACTTGTCCGCGTGCCATGCTGGGCTCCGCGGCAGCCGGGGTGGTGAGCAATCGTTCCAGCCAGTACGCCCCCTCGTTCGTTTGCCCGCGTTGAAACCAGTACCAGGAGATAGCTCCTCCTAGAGATAGGCCGATCTCCGGGTCTCCCGAAGGGCCCAAGCTCCATTCCAAGGCGGATCGGATGTTGCCGTAATCCGCATCAAGTCGCGCAAACCATTCGAGCTGCTCGGCGCCACGCAGCCCTATCTCGGAGGTCACCACCATGTCACGGAAGTACTGGCCATGTCGTCGCTGGAGGGCCGCGTGGTTCTCGGGATCAAGGAGCTCGAGCGCAAACTCGCGAATCGTCTCCAGCATCGTGAAGCGCGGCTCCGCGCCGTCACGCGTCACTGAGCGGATGAGACTCTTGTCGAGCAGTGACACGCTGAGATCGATGACCTGACTGCGTTCCTCATCGTTGGCGGGCACGATGGCCTCGGCGGACTCCAGCGTGCATCCACCGGTAAAGACCGCCAGACGCAGAAAGGCCACTTTCTCCACTGGGTCCAGCAAGTCATAACTCCATGCGATGGTGTCGCGTAGCGTCTGCTGCCGTGTTGGTAGATCGCGTGGTCCACGCGTGAGGAGTGTGAGCCGATGATCCAGTCTCGAGAGAATTTGCTGCGGTGAAAGCACGTTGATGCGTGCAGCAGCTAACTCTAGCGCAAGAGGCAGCCCGTCGAGTCGGCGGCAGATCTCCGCGATCGTCTTTCCATTTGCATTGGTTAGCTCGAAATCAGGCTTCACGGCCCGCGCCGTATGTACGAACAGTGCTACGGAAGGGCTGGCTCGTAGTACCTCAAGGTGCTCTTCCTGGCGGGCGGAGGGCAACTCGAGCGGAGGCACGGGGTAGTCGAATTCGCCGGAAAGCTGAAGCGTGGCGCGGCTGGTCACCAGGACCTTGAGCCGCGGCGACGCACTGAGCAGCTCCGCGATGCACGGCGCCGCGGGGAGCACGTGCTCAAAGTTGTCCAGAATGAGCAGCGCGTGCGATTCTCGCAAGCCGTCCTTTAGCAGATCGATCGCCGAACGACTGCCGCCCTCCCGAAGTCCCAATGAGCTGAGAATCGCCGAAGGAACGTAGTCGGGCTCAGTGACCGGAACCAAATTTACAAACGTGACCCCCTCGCTCAGCTCGTGGGCAAGCTCCATACCGAGCTGCGTTGCGAGCCGCGTTTTGCCGGACCCGCCGGGACCGGTGAGCGTAACCAGACGGACTTCCGGACGCCGTAACATGGACTTGATCCCATGCAGATCGTTGGATCGTCCAATGAGGTCCGTTCGCGGCGTTGGAAGGCCGCGCGCACCAATGGCGGCCTCGGATGCGTCTAGATCGGCCGTCACCAGACCAGGCGCTACGAGCTCAAAAATGCGCTCCTGCCGCTCGATCCCACGCAGCCGCCGAGTACCAAGGTGACGGACCTTGATTGTTTCCGGCAGCACGTCATTCGCCAGTGTGGAGGTTGTCCGCGAAACCAGCACCTGGCCGCCCTGAGCCAGCTCGAGTATCCGCGCAACGTGGTTCATTGGAGGGCCGAAGTAATCGCCATCGCGCTCGGACGGAGTGCCTGTGTGAACCGCCATCCGCACCCGTGGTTGATCGGTACGGAACTGGTCATCTGCATGTAGTGCGGCCTGGCAATCGAACGCCGCCAGAAGCGCATCGAGCGGGGAAGCAAACGCGGCATATAGCGCGTCCCCGACCGTCTTAAATACGCGGCCGGCACGCGCCTCGATGGCTTGCCGCATGATGGTTAGATAGCGTGCCACCGCGTCGGCCATGGCCCGTGGTTCGGACTCCCATTCGGGCGCGCTATCCACGATGTTGCTGAGGAGGAACGTGACCGTTCCGTGGGGGAGATTTTCCATCTGCTGCTGGAGAGTTATCGCGGGCCTGAAGGTACAGCTTTGATAAGGCTAGAGTACAGCATGACAAGGCATTCCATGCCTGGGTACCGGCAACTTTGCCTAAATCTAAGCGCGACAGGAACGATTGGCGATGAAGGCGTTCTTCCGAACCATGCGAGGTCATTGCTCGGCACGCGCTGTTTCAGCCCCGTACCTCAACGCGTATTCCGGGCTGCCTACATGATCACTCGCCAAATCCTGCGATGACTTTATCAACCAATCGACACGTCTCGTCGGCCCACTGAATGACGGCGGTGGCCACACTCAAAACGGATTAGACCTCGCCATCGTGAGCGGCACGCGACGAATGAATCGAGCTCACCATAGCAGGTTTACACGGGAGCGGCCTTCAGTTAGAACCTGCCCAATTGCTTGACCGTCAGATGGTTGCGCGGTAGATTGTTGGACCAGCGAGACACACCTACGGAACACAACGTATTCAACACATGAGGGAGGGATCCAGGTGACCACCAGCACGATCCTGAGCTCGGGCTCGGCAGCCGGGCTGGCGAGCAAAGAGCTTGCCATTTCCGCCGACTCGCACGTACTCGAGCCGCGCGACCTCTGGACTTCGCGCCTACCGGCTGGGCTGCGTGACCGTGTGCCAGAGCTTCCGAATCGCCGCGAAGACAAGCCGGGGGCCACGGACCCGGCAGATCGCCTGGGCGTGATGCAACGCGACTCGGTGAGTATGGAGGTGCTCTACCCGACCTACGCGCTGACTCAGTTCGCAATGGAGGATCGGGGGCTCCAGGAAGCCTGCTTCCGGGTGTACAACGACTGGCTGGTGGAATACTGCGCGGCAACCCCCGGCCGACTCGTGGGTATTCCGTGCATCTCGACCTACGACATTCAGAGCGCCGTCAAGGAGCTGGAGCGCTGCGCCAACATGGGGCTAAAGGGCGCTCTTGTCTGGCACGTGCCCCATCCCGACCTGCCATTCACATCGGACCACTACGATCCGCTCTGGGACGCCGCCGGCGAGATGGCCATGCCGGTCAACCTCCATATCCTGACCGGCTTTAGTTACGCCCGCGACCAGGGTGCCAGGACTGGTGTCGAGACGTATCGTGGGAGTGTTGGCTGGAAGCTCATCGACGCCGTCAACACGATGTTCGACTTCATCTTCCACGGTGTTCTGCATCGCCATCCCAAGCTCAATGTGGTCCTCGCAGAAAACGAGATGGGCTGGGTGCCGTGGGTCCTTCAGCAGTGGGACTATTATGCTCGACGCTTTGGCGAAAAGAACCCGCTCCCCAGCGGGATCTTACCCAGTGAGTCGTTCAACAAGCAGGTCTACTTCACGTTCTTCAACGATGCCGTTGGCGCTCGCTCGTTCCAGTGGGACTGGGGAGTGAACAACTGCATGTGGTCCAATGACTTCCCGCACGGGAATACAACCTGGCCGAACTCCCGCGAGATCATTGCCAGGGACCTCAGCATGCTCCCCGAAGACGCGCGCGCCAAGCTGCTTCGCGAGAACGTGGCCCGACTCTACAACCTCACCATTCCTGAGCCAATCGATGCCTAAGGGCGTATAGAAGGAGGACTCGTCATGGCCGTCTCGAACCCGATCACCCAGACCCGAACCGAACCACAGGCCAGCGTATTCAACCTGGCTGGCACACCGCTGCTCTCCAGCGGAATGACTGACTCCGTTGTTGCTAAATCGGACAATCTCGTGGGCCGCATCAAGGTCTATGCGGAAGGCGGCGAGAACGCGCTCCACTGTCATGCGCACGAGGAGCACGTCTTCCTGGTGCTGGCCGGTCAGGCCACGTTCTATCTCGGACGCGAGGAGCGACCTCAGGTCGTGGAGAAGTTTCAGGGCGTACACCTGCCCTCGGGCGCTTTCTACCGCTTTCACAGCACGGGCGATGAGAACCTGGTGATGTTCCGGGTGGGCACTGGCAAAAAAGGGCAGGACGATCGCATGGGTCCCTCTGGCGCCCCATTGCCCGGTCACAGCAAGGAGAACAAGACGACGCCAGGTGTAGTGGCGCCTGGCAAGGTTTTCACTCCGTAACGCGCGACCCGGCTCGTAGTGCGGAACTTATTCCGCCGTCCCCTTCCGATATCGCCTTGCGGATGTCCCGGAAGTCGGCGGAATAATTTCCGCACAAACGGGCCATCGCATCTCGACGCGAGTATTGGGGCCGGGGATACGGCCCGTATCAGGAGGAGCCCTATGACCCGCCGCCCATCGGCTTGGAGCCCTCGTCTCATTCTGCTCAGCGTGGCGTCTGCGCTTATTGTTTCTGCCTGCAGCTCAGGCGGGCAGCAGCCGGCCGCGCCAGCTAAACAGGAAAGCAAGCCTGCATCGGAAGCGGCGCCAGCCAAGTCGGCGCCCGCCCCTACACAGGCCGCCGCCGCTCCGGCGCAAAAAGCCGCCGAACCAGCGGCAAAGGTCGCCGAGCCAGCCGCACAGTCCGCATCAGGCGATGCCGCGGTGGCCGATTTCTACCGCGGCAAGACCGTGCAGATCATCGTGGCCTATGATCCCGGCGGTCTCTATGACACGTGGGCACGCATTTTGAGTCGGCATATGCCCAAGCACATCCCCGGCAATCCGACGGTCATCGTTCAGAACATGCCCGGTGCCGGCGGGATGAGGGCCATGAGCCACCTGTACAACGCTGCGCCCCAGGATGGGACGGTGCTGGCGACGTTTTCTGGAGCCCTGCCGATGAACCAGGCGCGCGGCGAGCCTGGTGTGGATTGGGACGGAGCTAAGTTCAATTGGATCGGTGTCGTCTCACCCACCTACTTCGCTTGCCTGGCACGCTCCGATACTCCGAGAGGCGTAGTTGAGTTCAGCAAGCTCCTGAATAACAAGACGTCCAGCCTCTCGTCCTGGGCACCACCGGTACAGGCAACCAGGCCTACGATTTTCCGACGCTCTGGTCGCACCTCCTGGGTGGCGACTTTAAGGTGGTCACGGGCTATGGCGGCAATAACGCCGTACGGCTGGCCATCGAGTCTAAGGAGCTCGACGGCTACTGTGGTACGTGGGAGGCGATGAAGCCGGGCACGCTTTCATGGAAAGACGCAGGCATCCCATTCAACGTGTTCGTCCAGGAAGCGGATGCCAAGGCGCCAGATCTCAATGCACCCTGGCCCACGATTTCGTGAGCAACGCCGAGGATCGCAAGTTGTTCGACGCGGTGTCGCGCCCCAATGCCATAACGCGGGCGTACGCCATGGGCCCCGGAGTTCCACCGGAGCGAGTGGCGGCCATCGAGAAAGCGTTCCTGGACTCCTTTAAGGACCCGGCACTTCTGGAAGAAGCCAAGAAGGGTGATTTCGACGTGGCGCCCCAGGGCGGGAAGTTTGTAGCCGACAGGGTCAAGGCGATCCTGGAGACCGAGCCGGCCGTCCTGCAGCGTATGAAGGAGCTCATCCCGACCGGTTGATTCCCGACAAGGTATTCCGTATTGACGGGCTTCTAACCCGTCCGCGCAGCGATTCACTCTCTACGTGTGCTACGCGGTCGGGCTAGAAGCCCGTTGCTACGGAGCTGGGACGCCGCAGGGCGTCAGGACCAGGAACGGAGCGCAGACGAGACCCATGGACGCCAATCTCCTTGCAAGCTTCATCGACGGCTTCTTCAGCGTATTCACCTGGCCCACGTTCGGCTTCCTTCTGATTGGCATCGCCATCGGCTTTGCCGTGGGAATCTTGCCCGGGCTAGGCGGCGCCGTGACGATGGCGTTGATGCTGCCCTTCACCTTCGACATGAGCCCTGTCGGAGCGTTCGCCTTCCTTCTGGGGATGCTTGCGGTCACCAGTACCACCGGTGACATCACCTCCATCCTCTTTGGGGTGCCGGGTGAGGCGTCATCGGCGGCACTAATCATCGATGGGCATCCACTAGCCAAGGATGGGCAAGCCGGGCGCGCCCTGGGCGCGGCGTTGATCAGCTCGCTCATGGGCGCGGTCGTCGGAGCGTTCGCCATTGTCCTGGCTGTGCCGATCATTCGTCCGCTGGTGCTCTCCATCGGCACCCCTGAGTTCTTCATGCTGACCGTGCTCGGCATCACATTCATCGCCTCGCTCAGCAACCGGCAGGTGCTCAAGGGACTGGTGGTGGGCATGGCTGGGCTTCTCCTATCGGCGGTGGGTAAGGATCCGCAGACCAGCGTGGACCGCTACGCCTTCGGTCAGCTCTTCTTATGGGACGGTGTCAGCCTGGTAGCCATGACCGTGGGCTTGTTTGCCATTCCCGAGCTGGTTGGGCTGGCAGTCAAGGGAACGGCCATTTCGGAGTCGGGCGTGCACAAGCTGGGCGGTGTGTGGGAAGGGGTGAAGGACTGCTTTCGACACTGGGCGCTCATTCTTCGCTGCAGTGCTCTGGGTACCTTTATTGGCATTCTTCCGGGCGTAGGCGGATCGGTGAGCCAGTGGATGGCCTACGCGCACTCCGTCCAGAGCTCGCGTGAGCAGCATCGATTCGGCAAGGGGGCCATTGAAGGCGTCGTGGGGCCGGGTGCGTGTAACAACTCGAACCTCGGCGGCTCGCTCATTCCAGCTATCGCGTTTGGATTGCCGGGATCAGTGACCATGGCGATCCTGCTGGGCGCATTCATGATTCACGGTATCGTGCCCGGACCAGCCATGCTCACCCGCAACTTGAGTCTGACTATGTCGTTCGTGTGGCTGGTGGTGATCTCTAACGTGATCACAGTTGCCGTCTGCTTTCTGTTCTTGCGCCGCCTCGCCGGCCTCACCATGATTCGCGGAAGCTTGCTGATCCCGACGATCATCCTGCTCATTTACATCGCATCGTTCTCGGAAAAGAACGCGATGGAAGACGTTTTCATGATGCTGGCTTTCGGGGTGCTGGGCTTGATCATGGCCTGGCTCAAGTGGCCAACGCCGCCACTGATCCTGGGCTTGGTGCTCGGCCGTCTGGCAGAGGGGTACGTCTTTATCTCCACCGAGCGGTACGGATCGGCCTGGCTGACCCGGCCCGGCGTGATTGGACTGGCGGTAGTGTGCCTGCTTGTTGTGGCGTTTCCGTTCATCCAGAAACGGATCTGGAATCGAAGGGCGGATGGGGAAGACGAGCAGGCCGCGGAGCTGCTTCCGCGAGGTCGGGAGCTCCCGGACATCGTCTTTACCGTCATTCTTCTTGCGCTTGCGGCCGGGGCCGTCTGGGGCGCCAGCGCCTGGAGCATGCGCGCGGCGCTCTTTCCGCGTAGCATGGCACTGGCCATGCTGGCGCTCTCGCTTGCCTTGCTGTTGATGCAGGTAATCCGGCTTGTGCGCGGATCCAGGGCCAACCGGATCGATGCCCCGAGTGAGACGGTTGTGCATTCGGATGAGCGAGGCCGCGCGCGCTGGCTTGGCATCTGGCTGCTAGGATTCCTGGGCGCTATCCTGGCACTGGGTTTTCCCATCGGCGGAACGATCGCCACGCTTGGCTATCTCCGTACCTATGGCCGCGAGGCGTGGGTGCCCAGCATCATCGTCACCGCCATCGTCGCGGCCTTCTTCGGAATTACCGTTTACGGCCTGCACCTGCCGTACCCGGCGGGGCTGATCAAACTCCCTACCTGAGATGCTTGGCGCTTCTGGACTGCGTGCAGTTAGCCCCGCTCCGGGCACCCTATGATTCATCAACATTCCGAGATGAGTGCCTAGCCCGCGGAGCCCACCATGCAGCACCTCGATCGCCCGGTCGTCTGCCCCGTCTTGATCGGTCGCGCGCCGCACCTCGAAGTCCTCGAGCGCTATCTAAAGCAGGCCGTCGAGAATCGAGGTCAGACGCTGCTCATCGCCGGGGAGGCGGGTGTCGGCAAGTCGCGGCTTCGTGGCCGAGGCGCGGGAGCGGGCCGCGCGACTCGGTATGGCGGTCCTGGAGGGCCACTGCTTCGAGTCGCACCGGTCCCTCCCGTACGCGCCGCTGATCGACCTGCTCCGCTCGGCGGCGCCTGGTGACCGACCGGCCGGCTCGTCGACGGAACAGCTCGTCGAGGCGATCGGGCCTGGCACGCTCGAGCTGGTCAGGATTCTGCCGGAGCTGACGCCGCTGGTACCCGTGCCACGCCCCCGCGCTGGCGGCGGAGCAATCCGAGCAGGAGAAGCATCGCTCTTCCGCGCCCTGTCTGACGGCGTGCGTGCGGCTTGCCGCCGCCCGGCCCGCGCTGGTGATCGTCGAGGATGCGCACTGGAGCGACGACGCGAGCCTGGACTTCCTGGCAGACCTGGCGCGCCAGATCGCCGCGCTCCCGATTCTCCTCCTGGTCACCTATCGCGACGATGAGGTCTCGCCCGCCCTATCGAAGCTCCTGGCCGGAGCTTGACCGGCAGCGGCTGGCAGTCGAGCTGCGCCTGGCGCGCCTGGATCGCGCCGAGGTGGACGAGATGCTGCGGGCTATCTGCGGCTTGGAGCGCCCGGTCCGCCCCGCATTCGTCCGACGCCATGTTCTCCCTGACGGACGGGAACCCGTTCTTCATCGAGGAAGTGCTGCGATCTCTCGTCGCGACGGGCGACATCGAGGTCTCGGCGACCGATGGCGTATGGGACCACCGACCGATCGGCCAGCTCCAGAGTCCCGCGCTCGGTGCGGGACGCGGTCGAACGGCGCACGGCGCAGTTGAGCGCTGCTGGGCGACACACGCTGTCACTGGCGGCCGTGGCCGGCCAGCGCTTCGACGTCGAGCTTCTCAAAGCGCTGACCGGAGCCGACGAGTCCGAGCTCCTGCAGTCGATCAAGGAGCTGCTCGCCGCCGGGCTGGTCATCGAGGAGTCCGCCGACCGGTTCGCGTTCCGCCACGCGCTCACGCGCGAGGCGGTCCGCGCGGGCCTGCTGGCCCGCGAGCGGAAGGCGCTCCACCGGGCGATCGCCGAAGCGCATCGAGCGGGTCCATGGCCCGTCACCGACCGCTCGCTCGAGGCGCATGTCGCGGACCTTGCCTACCACTTCTACGAAGCGGAGGTCTGGGACAGGGCGCTGCTGTATGCGCCGCGCGCAGGCGAGCAGGCCCAGGCGCTCTATGCGCCGCGCGCGGCGGTGGAGCACTTCACGCGCGCGCTGGAGGCGGCACGGCGACTCGGCGTCGAGCCGCCGTCGGATCTCCTCCGCGCACGGGGCCAGGCGTACGAGACGCTGGGGGAGTTCGAGTCGGCCCGCGCTGACTTCGAGGCCGTCCTGGAGCAGGCGCGCGCCGCGGGCGACCAGCACACGGAATGGCAGGCGCTCGTCGACCTCGGCGCCGCCTGGATGGGGCGCAGCTACGAGCGCGGCGGAGAGTACTACCGATCGGCATTGGAGCTGGCGCGACAGATCGGCGAGCGCGATCCGCGCCCCGCTCGCCCGCACCCTCAACTGCGTCGGCAACTGGCACACGAACCTCGAGCAGCCGGCCCAGGCGGTGACCATCACCGCGAGGCGCTGACGCTCTTCCAGCGCGGTGGACGATCGGCGCGGTGTCGCCGAGACGCTGGATCATCTCGGGATGGCCTGCTTCCTGGGCGGCGATCTCATCGAGGCCACCGAGCATTTCGAGCAGGCGTGGCGCTCTTGCGCGAGCTCGACCATCGCCACGGGCTCGCATCGGCGCTGGCGACGCTGGCGATCGCGAGCGGAGGCGGCCACTTCGGGGACCTCATGGTGGTGCCGACGACGACTTCGGTCGCTCGCGGCGCGACGCCGAGGCGGCGCTCGAGATCGCGCGCGACATCGGGTGGCGTGCCGGCGAGGCGTACGCCCTGAACTGCGTCGCCAACACCTGCCTCGCAACGGGCGCCTACACCCGCGTCGCGGCGGCGGCGCGCAGCAGCGCTGCGCCTTGCCGAAGAGCTCGAGCACTCGCGAATGGATCGTCTACGCCGTATGCACACTGGGGACGCTGTACCTCGACCTGCTAGCGACGTCGGACGCTCGGGCGCAGTACGACCGAGCGGTCGCGCGTTGCCACGAAGACCGCGTCGCGCTACTGGATGCGCTTCTCGTCGGCGCTCGCCGCGCTGGCCTGCGTCGAGCAGGGCGACTGGGCGCGGGCGGAATCGCTGCTGGAGGGGTTGGTCGAACTCACCCGCCCCGCGCAGACCTGGGCCGAGCGTGCGATCTGGTACGCCCACGCCCGGCTGGCGCTCGCCCGGGGCGATCCCGCCACGGCGCTGCGGCTGGCGGACGAGCTGATCGCCTCGCGAGCCGAACGCGACACAGGACCGCCCGATGCGCCGCCTGACCTACCTGCGCGGCGAGGCGCTGGCGGCGCTCGGGCGGCTGGCCGAGGCAGAGGCTGCGCTGCTGGCCGCCCGGCGAGCGGCGACCGAACAAGGCGCGCGACCGCTGCTCTGGCGGATCGAGGCCGCTCTCGGTCGGGTTCAGTGGCCGAGCAGGGGCGACGGCGCGGAGGCCGAAGCCGCGTTCGCGGCGGCGCGCCCGTCGTGGAAGGGCTCGCCGCCGGAGGTGCCGGACCCGACCCTGCGCGCAGGACTTTCTGAGGAGCGCGACCGACCTCGTTGCCGCGGCCGCGCCGCTCACACCGCGCCAGGCTGCCAAGGAGGCCTTCGGCGGGCTGACCGCGCGCGAGTGCGACGTGGCGGCGCTCGTCGGCCGGGGCAAGTCGAACCGAGAGATCGCCGCCGCCCTCGTTCTCGGCGAGCGGACCGTCCAGACCCACGTCGGCCACATCCTCGGCAAGCTCGGCTTCACCTCGCGCGCCCAGATCGCCGCCTGGGCCGCGGAACGCGGCCTGGCGAGCGACCACGGAGACCGACACGGTGTAGCCACAGCGGCGGGTCCCAGATCCGTTCGATATCACGGCGCCACCGCTCCGGCGATGCCGGCTCGGCACCCGAGCGGGTCGGGCTGGAAACGACGCGCTGAATGGGTCCGGTATTGTCCGCATGGCGCAAATCTCCGTATGGTCGGATCGAAGATTCCGCCGATCTGACGATGGCGCGTGGCCGTCGGCCGGGTGAAGATGGAGCGTCGGTCGGGCCACAACAAATCCCACCCCGGCCGCGGGAGGCAGAGATGACTATCAAGGAGAAGACACCGGTCGGCACGGATGACGCCGATCGACGAGACGAAGCTCAACGCGTTTCTCGCGAAGGTCCTCGACGACTGGGGTGCGGTCTCGAGCGCCCCGCTGGTGATGATCGGCGACAGGCTCGGCCTGTACGACGCGATGGCCAGGCCGGCCCAGTGACTCTCGGAGGAGCTGGCGCAGCCAGACCGGGACCTACGAGCGATATGTCCGCGAGTGGCTGCTCAACCAGGCGGCCGGCGGCTACGTCGAGTACGACCCGACGAGCGGCCGTTACACGCTGCCACCCGAGCACGCGGCGTTGCTCTCCCAGCCTGTTCGGCGGGTTCCAGACGTACCTGGCGGCGGCCAGGGCCGAAGTCGCGCATCGCGGAGGCATTCCGGACTGGCGAGGGATGCCTGGGGCGAGCACGACGCCGAGCGTCTTCGTGGGGTCGAGCGCTTCTTCCGTCCCGGCTACGAGCAGTTCCTCGTCTCGTCCTGGATCCCGGCCCTTGATGGCGTCGCCGACGAAGCTGGAGCAGGGCGCGACGGTGGCCGACGTCGGATGCGGACACGGGGCCTCCACGATCATCCTGGCCCAGGCTTATCCGACACTCGCGGTTCGTCGGCTTCGACAACCACGAAGCCTCGATCGAAGCCGCGCGGCGGGCAGCGACCGAGGCTGGCGTCAGTGATCGCGCCTCGTTCGAGGTCGTCTCGGCGACCGACTATCCGACCCCGCTCAGCGGCTACGACCTGATCGCCTTCTTCGATTGCTTGCACGACCTCGGGGATCCGGTTGGAGTCCAGCCAGAGCACGCCTGTCAGGCGCTGGCGACCGGAGGGACGGTGATGATCGTCGAGCCGATGGCCGGCGAGCGCGTCGAGGACAACCTGAACCCGCTCGGCCGCGCACTCTCGGGCGCGTCCACGATGCTCTGCACGCCCCATTCGCGCGCCACCGGAGGTCCGGCCCTGGGCGCCCTCGCCAGCGAGGCCCGGTTGCGTGAGGTCGTCACCGCCGGCGGCTTCGGCACCGTTCCGGCGAGCCACCGAGACGCCGTTCAATCGGGTCTTCGAGGCTCGAAGGTAGGCGCCTGGCCAGCGTCTACGGTGGCATTGCACGCGCCCAGGGCCGAATCCATGGGACGACTCCAGCCCGAGCAGAGCGTCGACCGATTCGGAGGAAGGCCATGGTGAGAGAAGCAGTATCTGACTGTGATGACGCAAGCCTACGTCTGGCGGGAGGTAACCACGATGGCAAGAACTCAGCCGTTGAAACTCATGGCGATACTTCGCCCACCCCGATGACGAGTCGCTCGGCGTCGGCGGCACGTTGGCGACGTACGCCGCGGAAGGGATCGAGACCTACCTGGTCACGGCGACGCGCGGCGAGCGCGGCTGGGTCGGCGAGCCGGACGCCAACCCGGGACCACGGGCGCTCGGTGAGATCCGCGAGCGCGAGCTGCGCGCCGCGGCCGCGGTGCTGGGCATCAGGCACCTGGACATTCTCGACTACGTCGACGGAGAGCTCGACCAGGCCGACTCTGGCGGAGATTACGGCGAAGCTCGTCGGGATCGTTCGTCGCGTACGGCCCGATGTCGTCATCACGTTCGGTCCGGAAGGGGCCTACGGGCATCCGGACCACATCGCGATCTCTCAGTTCACGACCGCGGCGCTCGTGTGTGCCACCGACTCCAGTTACATGGATGAGGTCGGCGGCGACCCGACAGCACCGCGTCGCGAAGCTTTACTACAAGATCTGGACAGCGGAAGAGGGGGCGGTTTTCGAGGCCGCCTTTGGCGACATCGTGATGCTGGTGGATGGCGCGGAGCGTCATGCGATTGCCTGGCCGGAATGGTCGATCACAACGCGGATCGATACCGCTGAGTAGTGGCATACCTGCTGGCAGGCTATCTCCTGCCATCGAAGTCAGCTCCGCGTCTACGACGACCTTCTCGCTTTGCCGGAAGAGCAGCATCGAACACTCTGGGGGAATCAGGGTTTCGCTCGAGCGTTCAGTCTGGTGAACGGCGGTCGCGCCGTGGAGCGCGACCTATTCGAGGGACTCCGGGTCGGCCAGCCCACCACTCATCGGCGGAAGCGATCCGTGGTGGCGGCCTCAAGAGGCAACTGAGCGTGAGATCGCAGAACGGACGGTTCCGCCAGATCGCGATCCCATGAAGCTCCCGACGGCCGGGAGCTTCACCTATTTCAAGGGTCCAGAACAGGGTCTCGAAGTCATGCGCTGATGAAGGCGTCACGATTTGAACCCTTGATGCACTCGGTCCCCCGAAGCAATCGTCTAGGGTAGCCGCTCTGAATTCACGAGTCCCATTCCTTCACAGCCACGCCTGCCGGGCCTATAGTGCTGAGAGCGTCGATGCGGATTCCTCAAGGCGGGAGGAGCGGCCATGGAGTTCGGTGTCTTTCATGAGTTCCCCTGGCGGCAGGGCCAGGATGAGGCGAGTGCGTTCGAGGAAGCGTTCGACCTCGTCGACGCCTGCGAATCCTGGGGCCTGGATGTGCTCTGGCTGGCGGAGCTGCACTTCGAGACACGCTCGGTGCTGGCCTCACCGCTCACCATCGCCAGCGCTATAGCCGCCCGCACCAAACGCATGAAGATCGGTCTAGCCGTGCAGGTGCTGCCGCTGTGCGATCCGCTGCGGCTGGCCGAGGAGTCGGCCGTAGTCGATCAGATCAGCCGCGGCCGATTGATTTTCGGCGTCGGCCGAAGTGGCTTCCAGCGCGTCTACAAGGCGTACGGCATTCCCTATGAGGAGAGCCGCGACCGCTTCGCCGAGACGCTCGAGATCGTGCTCAAGGCCTGGACCCAGGAGACGTTCTCCCACGAGGGGCACTACAAACAGTACAAGGACGTCCGCCTCACCCCCAAGCCCTTTCAGAAGCCCCACCCGCCGGTCCGCATCGCCGCCACCTCACCGGACACGTATCCGGTGATAGGCCAGCAGGGCTACCCGATCTTCGTCGGCGTCCGATTGGGCACGTTCTCCGACCTGCATTCCGATATCCAGGCCTATCAGATGGCCTATCGCGAGCATGGCCACGGCGAGAAAGGCCAGGTGTTCCTGCGGGTGCCCGTGTACGTGGCGGAGACTATGGATCAGGCCATCGCCGAGCCGGAAGAGAGCATCATGATGGTCTACAAGCGCCTGGCCGCCCAGGCCGCCGCAAGCACTGCTGGCCCGCTGACCGGCACCGCCCGGCGAGCGGGACAACGTGCGAGCGCATCTGGCCCAGGTGACCTATGAAGAGGCTCTGCAGGACAAGGTGGTAGTGGGCACGCCTGATTCCGTGACGGCCCGCCTCCAGGAGCTACGCGACGAGCTTGGTCTGGACGGGGTCTTGTTCGAGCCGAACTCGGGCGGCATGATCCCCTACGAGAAGGTCAAGCGCTCGATGCGGTTGCTATGTGAGGAAGTCATTCCGCGTCTGCGCTAGGTTGTCGATCTCAGCACCGGCTTCGGCATGAAACTCCCGGCGACGGATCGTCGGCGGGAGTTTCATGCTTCACCGCACGCAACTGCTTACTGGAGCCTGAGCAGCACGAGGCATTGTCCGAGATAGCCCGACAGGAGTGCCGCGGCATCTCGCAGATCGTGCGACAACTTGTTCAGCAGGAGATCGAGCGTCGCGACATCGGGCGAGCCTAGGTTCGCGAGCGGGGACTCGAGGCGATTCGTCGAATTAGAGCGATTGCGGCGGCCCACTCGTGTGAGCTGGTTCAAGACTACGACGCGGCTCTCGAGCTGGATCGAATGCGGGGAGAACGAGACGACGAGATCTGGCGAGCCGTGCATGATCGTGATTGATGCCAGCATCACTCTGCCATTGCAGATCTCTCGTCGACATCGAAAACCGGCTATTCTAGGCATGCAGACCGACCGTCGCAGAGGAGCGTCCCCGAATGATGATCATCGATTCCCAGGTCCACGCGTACGATGCGAACACACCGCAACGGCCGTGGAAGACCAAGCCGAACTGGCAGGATCACGTCACCGGCGATGAGATGGTCGCCGCGATGGACGAGCTTGGCATCGACGGTGCGATTTTCATCTCCGCGTTCTCGATCTACGGCTATGACTCCAGCTACGCGGTCGAGGTGCAGCAAAAGCACCCCGATCGCTTCGGTATCGTCAAGCCGGTCGATCCGGATGATCCGAACGTGGAGGACGTGATCGCGGACTGGAAGGGGACACCGGGAGCGGTGGGTGTCCGCATTATGGTCACGAAGGATCCCGGGACGCGACCGGGACCCGGCCGATCCCGGCTTCGACCGCATACTGCGTGCGGCCGTCAAGCACGATTTCCCGGTCAACTTTCTGTTCTGGGGCAATCTCGACGCGGGTACCCAGATCATCGACCGCCACCCCGACGTGCGATTCATCATCGACCACCTTGCCATCCTGCAGCCGCGCGTGCCCGGGCACTCCGCCGGAGCCCTGGGCGGACCTGCCGAAGGTCCTCGAGCTCGCGAAGCGCGAGAACGCGGTGATCAAGGTGAGCGGTGCCTGCACGCTCTCGAAAGAGCCGTATCCGTTTGCGGACATCTGGGACCCGCTCGCACGCGTCTTCGACGCGTGGGGTTTCGAGCGCTGTCTCTGGGGTACGGACTGGACACGCGCGTTCGCGGTCGTCAATTACGAACAGGCGGTAAAGCCGTTCCTGGAAACGGACCGCCTCAGTGAAAGCGAGCGCGCGATGCTGATGGGCGGCGCAACTGCGAAAGCCTACGGCTGGTCGCCGAAGAACAGTAGCACGCGGCGCAGCGTGATCTACCCGGAGCGGCGAAGTGCTGTACACGCCACCTGGCCGACATCGCGGGCGTTCTCCGCGCCATGGTGGCGCACAAGAGGGTTCTGAACGGAGTGAATCCATCAAGTGGGGCTAACGCCTAGAGGTCGTTGCCGCGCCAGCGCACGCCACGCGGTCGGATTACAGCGAATTGGCTTGTCTGATCGGCGCTCTCTTCGAACTGTGCAATGACCGCGGGCAGGCGCCTGATCTTCTCTTCAGCGTCGGTAGCCAGACGGAGCCGGAACAGAATCACGCCCGCATGCGGCTTTCGTCGAGCGAACGATAAGCTCGCCAAAGTCGAGATCGTTCGTGATGAGAACGCGTTGCTCCGCTGTGGCTATCGCCAGAACTTCCTCGTCGGGAATGGAGCGGGTATAGTCCAGAGCGATCGCCGTAACGTCGTGGCCTAGGCGCTGAAGGAACGTCCGATTCGTAGCTCGACATTCTCGTCGAGCAGGAATCTCATCCGCCGCGGTCGGCGTTATTGAGGGCGTACTCTCGTTCCACCAGCGATGCGGCATATTCGAGGCATGCACGAACGTCATCGATGGTTAAGCGAGGATAGTCTGCGAAGAGCGCCTGGATATTCCGGATCGCGTGCGAGTTTTGCTAGGACGAGCTCCACAGGAATGCGAGTCCCGCGAACAATAGGTTTACCGACCAGCACGGACGGGTCGCGGATGATCCGCTCATTGATTCTGGTGTCCTTAGTGGTCAAGTGACATCACCTCGCTTGCCTGGGTCCTGCGGAGTCGGTATCAGTCGAAATTATCGCATGAGAACAAGAAAGCGGAGCCAGATGGGCTCCGCTTTCTGAATCACCTGCGGCGCTGCAGTTAGAAATCCACCTCACACACCCCCGCCAGGCAGGCGAGCTCCTGGGCGGCGTTGGTGAGGTCTTCGTGCTCGTAGCGGTAGACCTTGGAGAAGTCGATGTCGGGGAATTCGGGCGCGAGGCGCTCGTATTCCTCTTTGCTGATCTCCACGTAGGGGAGCTGAGCGTACTGGGCATCGAAGGCGGGCAGGAAGGCCATGCCGCCGATGACGTCCTTGTGCTCCCAGACCCAGCGCATCAGGTCCAGCACTTCGTCTGGGCGGTAGGTGATAGTGACGCTGGGATTGTGCTCGGTCCAGTACAGCTTGTTCTGCAGCCAGTACTCACACTGCGCAATGGCCGATCGCTCGTTGCGCGTCACCGCGCCATCGGGCGACTTCATCGGGAAGTGCACGACCCAGGTGTTGGCGTCTTCAGGACCCTGGCCATTCTCGGGGTCCATGGGCACACCGGAGTCCCGTAGAACTTTGTACAGCGGCGAGTGCGTTCCGACGCGGACGTTGCGAATGTAGTAGGGCGCCCAGCGTGCATGCAGGCCCGAGGCACAGTTGAGAAGCTGGGCGGAGTTCCCGCTCGGCTTCACGGTGGTCGTCGAAGCTGCCTGATTGATGCCCAGCGTCTGAGCGTACTGCCGGTTCACTTCCACGGCTACCTGGCGCAGTTTGCTCTTCACGCCGGCGTCCTGGGCAATGGCGCTATCGAGCTGCCCGGTGATGTCCACGCCCAGCAGGCGCTCCTCTTCACAGTTCTGCTGCCATTGTGGCCGCAGGCCTGGGAAGTTGGTGGCCATGCTCTGAATGGTGCCGATGATGCTGGCGACCTCGACCTTGTCCTTGAGTGACTCGTAATCGTCACCCTGGCGCGCCACGGCGATGGAGAGGTTGCAGAACTGGAAGGGACGCAGCACGATCTCGCCGCACGGGTTTGTGCCCCAGTCGGCATCCTGCCGACGAT
The DNA here is from genome assembly GCA_963765765.1 of uncultured Chloroflexia bacterium. Classification (GTDB taxonomy): domain Bacteria; phylum Chloroflexota; class UBA6077; order UBA6077; family JACCZL01; genus CAVXYC01. Next base: position 56,906 of record CAVXYC010000019.1, read on the forward strand.
CAGGGCGCATGGCGCGTGCGGCTTCACGGTTAAAGATGCCAGGCTCGCCGCGGCCCGACTCCACCATCTCCAGGAAGAGCTTGGCGAAGTCGAGCTGGGTGATGCCGCCGGCGGGCAGCACCATGGAGTTATTGGCGTTCCAGCGCTGGCTGTTCTCGCGCTCGAAATCGCCGGACTTGGACAGGCGCATCTCCTCGTCATCGAAGTCGAAGAGCGAGATCATCGCCGTTCGGCGCACGCCGCCCTGGACGGCCGCGTTGCCCACCGCGCACATGATGTCATGCGCGTCCAGCGGGCGCAGGAAGCTCCCCTGGCGCGAGAGGATGCGCTTGCGCACGAATTCCAGCATGGTGCGCAGTGGCTCGGCCCCTGACGCGCGGCCGCCCTTGGTCTTCAGCGGAGCGCCTGCCGGGCGGATCTGGGAGAGATCCACGCGGACATCGCCGCCCTCGAACCAGACCTCCAGCGCGGTGCGCAGGCCGTTCATCCAGCCCTCGGTGGAGTCATCGAAGACCAGCGGCTTGGGGGAGAGGCCGCTCTGACGACGGACGCGCGGAAACTGCTCGACGAACTTGCCTTCAACCGAGAAGCCGACGCCGCAGCCGCTCATCGAGATGAGCATGGCCTCGCAGAACGAATCGATGCTGTCGACCGGCAAGTACGAGCAGTTGTAAACGCTGATGTTGTTGCGGCGCGCGGCCGGACCCGCCATGGCCAGCAGCCGCATGGACGGCATGGAGCGCATCTCGAGCACGTTTGTGCGAATGCGCTCGTACGTCTCTCGAGGCAGACGGTCACCGCCGAGCTCATGCAGGAAGTCAACGGCGCGATCAACCGTCTCGACCCACGTTTCGCGGCGACCCTGCTCATAGTCGAATCGGGAGTACTTATCAAAATACTGGAAGCGCTGGATCGGCGTCGGGAAATAGACGTCCGACGCTTCGAACGCTTCTCGGACTGCGTCGGGTACCGGCCGGTCCTCGCGCTCTTTGGCGCGCTCGGCGCGATAGAGGATGTAGCGCTTAGCAGCCTCGAACTCTCCGGCCGCCTGCAGGACCATCTCAACGATGTCTTGCACGCCCTCTACAGTGGGCGGTTCCCCGTTCGACTTGGCTGCCACGATGTTGATGACACGGTTGGCGAGCTCGCCGACGGGCGTCTCAGGCGTGCGCCCGAAGCTGTCAAAGCAGCGATGAAGGGCATTCTCGATGCGCTGGACCTCAAAGGTAACGAGCCGTCCGTCGCGCTTGACGATGGTCGGCGGTGCGATCGGCGTCACGACTATCGCATCGTCATCATGTCTATCCATGGTCTTTCCATTTACTGAGCTGAACGGCTCGACGGCCATGTCTTCCTCTCCCTATCGCGCGGTCTTTGCACGTCGCCAAATTTTGCCCGGTGGGCCGCGCTCCGCAACGCATATCCCATACCACGGTACAACATCTGGTACTAAAAATAAAGATACCCACAATATCTTGTGGGAATCAAGCGAAGAGCGACAGAACGGGCGTTCGGTGAATCACACAGATGGCACAGCGTTGTGGGGCCCGATTGTACGTCCGGACAAGTCCACCGGGAGCACCCAAATTGCGCGCAATCACACCAGTGTGGGCACACCTTTAGGGGCTAGGGGCTAGGGGCTAGGGGCTAAGGGCTAGGGGCTAAGGGCTGGGTCGTAGTATGGGGGCTTGTCTGGCTTGTCCCCTGTGCCTGGAAATCCCGCACGTTAGAAAGCATCGGCACAGCCAGCGGGCCAAGACCGAGAGACCCAGGCACAGGGGACAAGCCCCCATACTACGAACGCGTCAATATTCCTCTGGCGATCGTGTCCACTAAATTGCCATCCACGGCTCGGCGGGCGACTCGGATGGCGTTGTAGATGGCCCGGGCGTTTGAGCGGCCGTGGGCGATGATGACGACACCCTGAACGCCCAGTAGGGGCGCCCCTCCGAATTCGGCGTAGTCCAGGCGACCGTAGGCACGCTTGAAGGATGGACGCAGGCCCGCGGCGAGAAGCTTGGAGAATGGATTGGAAGTGATCTCTTCACGGATGATTCCGCCAATGGTCGAGGCGACACCCTCAGCGAATTTGATCAGCACATTTCCCACGAAGCCATCACACACCACCACGTCCACCGCACCCGCTGGGATGTCCTTGCCTTCGACGTTCCCGACAAAGTTGGCGGACTCATCGCGCAGCAGCGCGTGGGCTCGCTGCACCACCTGGTTTCCTTTTTCCTCTTCCTCCCCGATCGACAGTAGTCCCACGCGGGGCTTGTCTACTTCCAGGACTTGCTCAGCGTACGCGGCGCCCATGAGCGCAAACTGCGCTAAATATTCCGGTTTGCAATCCGCGTTGGCGCCTACGTCTACGATGAGCGTGAATCCAGAGCGAGTGGGGAATACCGTGGCAATGGCCGGACGCTCCACTCCGGGAATACGTCCCAGGTGAAAAAGCCCGGCGGCAAGCATGGCGCCGGTGTTCCCCGCCGAGAGAAATGCCGCCGCGCGGCCATCTTTCACCTGACGCATCCCGACGACGATCGACGAGTCGGTCTTCTGACGCACCGCGTTCGCCGGATGCTCGGCCATCTCGATCACCTCACTGGCGGGCACCAGTGAGATCCGTTCGTCATCTTCGGCGCTCAGTCTTCTCAGCTCGGCGCGAATGACGTCCTCCGGTCCAACAAGAGCCACGCGCGCATCCAGCTCCCGAACGGCTTCCAATGCACCGTCGACGATCACGCTGGGTGCGTGGTCGCCGCCCATGGCGTCTACGGCGATGATCGGATGAGCAGGCTCGGTCATCGGCTCAGCACGTCGCCATCGCGAATGCCAGACCGGCGAAAGCACTACTTCGGCCCCTTCGGATACTCCGGTGAGTATCTCCACCACTCGCCCATCATTCAGACCACTCTGCACAGGTTGACGGCGATAGCGTCCGTCCACCACGGCATACACAGCCTGGTCCAGATCGCGCCCAATGACGGCTTCTCTGGGCACAACGATAGTGCCCTGCTTTCGGCCGGCAGCGATGGAGACATTGGCAAACATGCCGCTCTTGAGCTTGAACTGCTGGTCGGTCACTTCCACCTTCATACCTGAGGTGCGGTTGCGGACATCGATGATTGGGGTGAGCGATCGAACGACGCCAGTAAAAATCTCGTTGGGGTAGGCATCAACGCCGATACTGACCGATTGACCCAACGTGATGGCGCCAATCAACAGTTCTGGAACCTGGACCAGAAGCTCAAACTCGGGTGGGATGATGGCGACTAACAGCGCACCGGCCGCGGTAGGTAACCCCGTACTGACAAAGACATCCGAAATCAGACCGGCCACTGGAGCGGACACGCTCGACTCGCGAAGCTGCAATCGGGCTAGCTCCAGTGCGGCCCAGGCGTGCTCAACGGCCGTCTCTGCCGACTTTCGTTCGGAGTCCGACACCGGCTGATTGACGCGCTGGAGACGGCGTTCCGCTGCCCTCCAGGGAAGCTCGAGCCTCCTCGATGTCCGATGGCACGCTGGTACGACGCGATAGGAGAAGTCGCTCTTCTGCTTGTGCCAGCTCTTGCCGTGCCTGGATGAGTTCCGGGCCGGACGCCGGTGCACGCGCCGAACGGAGCTGCTCCTGTGCGTCGATGAGCGCTTGCTGCGCTTGTCGGATCACCTCTGGTGGCGGTACGGATGATCCCGAGCCAGGTACTGGAGTGGCTCGCTGAGCGGAGATCAGTCGCTCCACTCGGTCGTTTGCCACGGCTACCGCTGCTTCAAGCTGGGTAATTAGTTCGGGCCGACCCTTCTCGAGCTCAGCCACAAGCTGGCGAGCCCCGGCAACGGCTCGCACCAGCTCCGTCTGCTGTTCCTGCGTTGGAGCCGACTCCACAGATGCGAGTCTGGCTTTCGCCGCCCGAAGCTGCGCATCGGCTTCCGCGGTCTCCTCGGGACGATTGCCCGCGCTGAGTCCCGCCAGCCGAGCCTCTGCACCAGCTAGCGCAGCGTTGGCCCGAGCCACTTCGACTTCCAGCGTCGGGCGATCGAGTTCCAGGAGCGGATCTCCCGCCGCCACGCGCGCTCCCGGGACTGCCGTGACCTGCATGATTGTCCCGGGTATGCGTGTCGTAACAGTCGTTGCCGGTTTCGTGCGCACTTCCGTTGAGAAGGTAAGCACGCCATTGATCTCGGAACGCGTCGCTCGAGCCGTAAGGACAGTGGACTCGCGGACCGGTGCCGGCCGCTCCGTGATTGCCGAGCATCCGGCAAGGGTTACGGCGCATCCGACGAGAAGCGCGGGCCAGAATCTGTTTCCTCTGGACATCACAGCAGAGAGTACAAGGTTAGCGTTCCAGGGAGAAAGTCCATGGTCTAGAGTGCCGGCTTCTCGAAATGGTCACAATCGTACGAGATGCTCCCACGATTTCTGGAAGCGAGGTGTTTATTCACGTGCCCTCCGCCAGAGGAGCACGACGAATACGGCGATGGCACCCAGCGTGAGCAGGGGATTCTGCTTTGTTTCGCGAGGGGAAGCCTCAGTCGTGACCGCGAGAGCAGGCCGTGGTGTAACGATCACCGGGCATAGGAAGGCATTGAGCGATGCCCCGAGCACGATGATTCGCGCGAGCAGGTACAACCAGGTGAGAAGAAGCAGTAGGAGTCCGAGGGTCTTGTATGCCTCGAAGCCGCCCCCGAAGAAGCGAGTATAAAGCGGAAATAACTGCAGTATGAGCACGAAGAGAACACTGCTGAGGAGCGCGCCGCGCCAGACACCGCCCAGCGACAATGGTGCATTAGGCACGATTCGGAAGATCGCCAGGAAGAGGAAGAATGCAGCAATCGCTGAGATGAGCAAGCCGAGAATAGGCGCCATGGCGATAGCATCAGCTGATAAGAACGAAAGGAGTCTGCCGCCGTGCTCGCTGATAAGCGAGGCCGCGCTCGATGCCAATACCGATGCCAGGATGAGCACCATAAACAGGAGGATCATGGAGATCTCGACGATCTTCTGGGGAATGAAAGCCCGCTCGGGTACACCGTAGAAGCGGTTGAAGGCACGGGTCATACTGCCTATCAACCCGGTGCCGGCCCACAGGAGACCCAGCACAGCAATGACTCCCAGAATGCCTGTGATTTCGCGCGTCTCTTCCAAAAAGGTCAGTAGCTCGTCAACGCCCGCGGGGAACTGACGCTGGATGGCGCCAACTAGCGCGTCAAGTCGCTCCGGATCTCGGAGAATCAGACCGACGACAGTCAGGCATCCAACGAGCAATGGGAAGAGCGAAAAGACTGCGCTGTAGGCTATAAGCGACGCAGACCTGTCCGCGTCATCGGCCTGGTATTTGCGCGCGAATCGACCGACGCCACTCTGGCCCCACCACGTCTTTATGCCGTTGAGCATGGTCCTATCGCGTGTGCGGTGTGCGTTTGTCGGGGATCGTCATCTCAGGGTCCCGCCACGGCGCGGAGTATTAGACCCACACCCGACTCAATCCTCAACCGGGTCGTAGGCACTACGATGTGGCACACGCCCGCCCAGACCACTTAGCTCGAGCTCGTTGGCTACCTTAATGCTTCGTTGCAGAAGCTCGCGTATGAGAGGATGCTGGACCTGCGAAGGACCTCGGTCCACGCGAACGATGATCGAGCTTGAGACGATCGGCTGCTCCAGCCCAATGGCGGCGGCAACCGCCAGTTTCGCGGCGTGCTCCCGACCCGATTTCCAGAAGATGTACGCCGTTTCCTCTAATCGTCGTTGCAGTCCGTGTCGAACTTCATCGGTGATGATGGCTCGGATGGCTTCGGCCTCGATGCGTTCCATCCGCTCCTGCCGCGCTGCGTCCTGTAGGACAACCAGGGAGCTATCCATCTGTCGCGCCTGCTCAGCAAATGGTCGAATGTCATGGAAATCAAAAATCCACGAGGTAAGCTCTGGCTCGTCGGCGATCTGGACGGATTGTTGGAGGTAAGTCGGATCAAGGCGAATCTCAGCGGTAGGCATCACATCGTAGATAAGCGCTCGTTCGGGCGGATCGCCGAAGTCGCCCACAACAGAGTGGTAGGTTTGAATATCAGCGGGAACCGTGAATCCTGTGGCGTGATTCAACGCTTCAGCTTCCGCGAGAAGCGAGCGGGCGTAATCCGTGGGTAGCTCAATGAATTCGATCTGCGATCGTCTGGTGATGTCTCGGACGTTCTCCTGGAAGCGCCTTCTAGTGATGTCCGAGACCATCGCGTCCTTTATGCCGACGATCTCATTGAGCACCATGCCGATCATGTAGCCGCCGCCGGTAGAGCGCTCTACGAAGATCCATAGCCATCGCGAGCCGATGCCGTCGGGGGCAGATGCTTGAGCCTCGGCAAGGCGATATTCCACGTTCAGCCGCAGCATCTGGTGCTCGGGCGTGATCTGGACGCTGGGAGCCGATTTTCCGCTGGCTCTGAGTCGGTGCAGGCCCCGACGTGCTCCCTTGCGAAGATCCTTGGAGACCGGCCCGGCCGCAACCGCTGCCAATAGGTCGGCGGCCTCAGGATGTTCTAATGCCCCCAGCATCTCGACAGATGGAAGATCGTCTGCGCTGAGCCCCTGGAGCAGCCCTTCGTGTGAGTCCGGCTGCTGCACCCATCGATCAAGCAGCGCCTGCGCCTGCTCTCGTGCTTGCTCTCGATCCACCCCTGCCCATCCCTTGCAGGCCACCGTGGCCAGCATCGTCGCGGCGACGATTATAGCAACCGTCAGCAGGGATTCCGTCGGGATTTATGAGCAGCTCGGCCGGATAGGCGTCAATTCAAAGGGACAGCGCTGCTGATCGTCAGGATCTTGTCCCATGAGCCGAATTCAGCAGGTACGTAGTGCATCATGGCGACCATCCAGTTGGCGAAGAACGCGCCAAGGCGTGACGAATCGGCCGTTATGAGCCCGATCTTTTCCGCAAATGACGAGGCCGTACCGACCAGCAAGATACCCTCGCAAGCGCCGAGACCCAGCCCAGCAATGAGGTCCACGGTACGGAGCGCAGGGTTGTTGAGTGCTGGCCGAATCATCGATGCCAGAATGGTCACGGCGGTCAGGACGATCACGAGTACGCCGAGATACGCGAGAATCGCGTTGTGAGGCTCGACGCCCTCGCGCCAGACGAGCTTCGCTACGAGCGGGCCGAACTGCCGCGCCGCGATGGCGCCGAAGACCACGCCCATCAGCATGGTCGACTCTTTCAGGAATCCTCGCCGGCCGCCGTTGATGACGATCAAGACGAGCACCGTCGCCATCAGGAAATCGAGCGGCGGCAGTCCTTCCGGCATCTTTCCCCCCGTGTTCAACGATCCTGAACGTTCTATTGATTCATCGGACAACAACGAAGGAACGTTCAGTTTTGGGCCCAATCAGCGGGCTCCTGTGATGGGGATGTCCCGCACCTGGGCCGATGAGATGCATCTCTAACTGTCCGGTCCGCGGTCGTCGACGCAGCATTGGACAGGTAGAGACGCCTGTCCCACCGTTCACTCGTACAATTCGAGTGTCATGATTACCAGCTCCACGCGTCCAATGCTGCCCTGGATTCTTCGCGGGCTAACCATCGCGACGCTCGTTGGCGGACTCGGGCTCTGGCTCGTTCAAGGCGAGGGGGCACAGCGCATCATTGAGTCACTGCCCGGGCGGGCGCCTCGTCCAGTGGAGGTAAATACGCCCGCGCCGGAATTTCGATTGGCAAGCGTTGACGGCGGCTCGCTGTCCCTCTCAGAGCTACGTGGGAAGGTGGTCGTCCTGAATTTCTGGGCGACCTGGTGTGTGCCGTGCCGCGCCGAGATGCCAGCATTGGAGCACGTTTATCAGATGCACCGCGACCGCGGGCTCGTTGTCGTTGGCGTTGATGTGCAGGAATCGGCTGAGAAAGTTCTCGGCTTCCTGCCCGAGGTGAACGTGACATTTCCGATTGTGCTGGATAGCGACACCAAGCTCGCCACTCGATATCGGGCAACCGGCTTGCCGGCTACCTTTATTCTGGACCGTCAGGGCGTGGTACGGGACATCCGTCTGGGTCCGTACACGGAGGAGATGTTGTTGCCGCGGTTAGAGCCGTTGCTGACGAGTTAGGCGGAGCCTTGTGCGACAGATGAAGCTCAGGGAGGTGTGGGACGTCGAGTCCTAGCCTCGAGCCATCTCCGGCAGCGCGGCTCGCACGGTTGAGCGGATCGCGTTCCAATTCGGGGTAAGCACCTCCGCACCGTCGGGCAGGATGCTGGGTCTGGTCAGTCGCTCATCGATAACGGTGAGTTGAATGCTGTCTTCAGGGATCGAACGAGCCGTGAATGCCAACGTGATCAGGTCGATGAGCGGCAAGTCGCTGGAGAACCCCCCGCAGCCGTCCAGCACAGAGGGAAGCACGGGTAAGCGCTGGAGCGTAACAAGCTGCGTGCGAAGTGCAGAGAGCACGAGCTGCTGGCGCCGCATTCGACCAAAATCACTATCGGTGTGCCGTGTCCGGGCGTATTGAAGTGCTCTCTCGCCGTCCATCCACTGGAAGCCCGGCTCGAATGTTACTTCCATTGTCCCGTAGCTTTCGTCTGGATATTCAGGATCCACTATTCGCGTAGGCACATCGAGATACATCCCGCCCACAGCGTCAATCGCCGTGCGGAAACACTGGAAGTCGACAACCGCCCAGTGCGGCACACTGACGTGGAAGTTCTGCTCCACAACCTGCTTAGCGCGGGCCACGCCACCGCCAGGACGTTCCTGCTCACCCGCGGAGAACGCCGTGTTGATCCTCTCCTGCCCCAGTCCCGGAATGTCAACGAGCAAGTCACGTGGAATCGAGACAACGGATGCCTTTTTGCTGGCAACGTCGACGGTTGCTAGAAGCATCGTGTCAGAGCGCGGTGGTTCGTCGCCGCGCCGATCGACACCGAGCGCCAGGAAGCTCACCACGTCGCCTCTCGACCAGCGCGGCAGACGCGAGAGATCGAGGGGCGCCGACGGCGATGAGCCGTTCTCGTCCGGTGCTCGGCCGCTGGCGATGGATGGCAGGGTCGCGACTGTCGGCTCCAGGGTCGGGACGGGCTGCGGAGGCGCCGGGGACGGCTGGGGCGCACAGGCGCTCACAATGCTAGCAACGAACACAAGCGCACGGATGGTAAACGCGTGGAATCGCCGCGTGCGCCCCCCTTTTTTTTGTGTGTTCACCCGGTGGCTCGTCGCTGCATGTGGATACAACGATACACTGAACCGATATCAGGAATGACACCGAACGGATATCAGGAATGATTCAAATATTGTCTGGCACATGTCCAACGGGACCGCCGACATCCCGTCGGCCCAGCCCTAAGGGCCGCCTAGCGGATGCCACTGCCATCGGATTTTGAATCTGCGACGCAGCACTGCAGCCGGGCCGCCAGGATGTCGGCGGTCCCATTGCGCCTGTGCACCACTGTAGGAGCTCCCTAATCCGCACATGATCGCGATTCACGTGCTGCCAAGCGGACCCGTACCGTGGCGAGATCATTTGCTTGCCATCTCGGCGCTCCGATTCGAAGAGCGTCGAGTCACAGGAAGATTCAGCACGCTGGTACGGCCTGTTCGCCGACCGGGCAAGTACGCGCTGGAAGCGCTGAGCCGGGATGCCGCCGACTTTGACGACGCCCCAGCATTTGCCGCGATCGAGCCGGAGCTGCGTGCTTTCCTCTCGTCTAACGTCATTGTGGGATTTGGAATCAAAGTCACACTGGAGTTCCTGGCAGCGGAGCTGTCACGCATTAATGTCAGCGGCCTGGAAAACGATTGCCTGGAGCTGACCGACCTTGCCAGCGAGCGCGGGATCCACGTGCGGAAGCTCAGCTTGGGCGACATTGCCGCGGCGCTGCAATTGAGTGCAATCTCGCTCGGCAATCCGGATGCCACGGCACGCCTGACTGCCCAGGTCGCGGCCCGCCTTCTGGAGCGGCCGGTTGGTAATGACGAGGGCGCGGCGCCGTCGACTCTTCCGGACCGTTGGGCTCTACTGGATCCGTCGCGTGTGCGAAGCGTTGCCGAAACACCGGGCGTCTATCTGTTTCGAGACCGCGCTGGCGAAGTGTTGTACGCAGGCTCCTCGGGCAATCTTCGCCGTCGGCTCGCCTCATATCAGTCTCGTCCACTCGAGCTGGAGCGGCGCCTGGAAGGATTGGCGGAGCGGGTCTGGGAGATCGAGACTCACCCATCAGAAGGCTACCTTGAGGCACTTATTGACGAGGCGCGATTCATCGGTGCGCATGCGCCTCCTTTCAATGTGCAACGTAAGGTCCGAATGCCGCGACGATTCTTGCGCGCCTCCACCGCTCCACCCGCGGGGATTCGCCCGGTGGATGGAGTCTTGGCGGATGGCGCCATCTACCTTGGACCCTTCGCGAGCGCGCGTCTCGCAGGTCAGGCACTCTCACTGGCGCGCGCGGTGTTTCCCGAGCTCGGACGCCAGAGGCGAGTGACGAGTGATGTAGTTGAGTCGAAGCGACGCCGATCGGTCGCGCAACGGGCGCACGAGCAGTTGACTCGCGCGCAGGCCGTCCGGGATGCACTGCGGCTACTGAGCGGCCAGCGGGAGCTTGCCCTGCAGCGAGTTGGGGACCGGACAATCGCCGCGGCTCACGATGGGAATTTTCAGGAGGTTGAGCGGCTGCGTCAGCTCCGGGCCGCGATTGTGAGCTTCGAGATCACCCCGAGTCCGCTCCGTGACGGACCAGACTCGCGCTTTGCGGTCGCGATCCTGGATGCAGATTCGGCTCCGCGGCTGCTCTATCACCTGGCGTCCGGCAACATTCTGGAACGGCGTGAGCTGAGTGACCCCACTGAGCTCCACGAGCACATTGAGCGCTGGCGCACAGCGAGTCCGTGCGCCAAGTCCAACGCCCAGTCGTTCCCGCTGATCATGCGCTGGCTCGCACTGCAGGGGAAGCGTTGTGAGGTGATCCAATTACCGCCGTGCGCGGCGGCCGGCTAACGTTATCGGTGCAGCATGATGTATCTACGGCGCGCTTCGCGCCGATCCCGCTCAGCAGTCAGGCGATTGCTACGCGGCTCCGCGGGAGCGGGCGGCGTCAAGCCGCGTCTGGAGCTCCGCGGCGTGCTCCTGTGAGACACCGGAGAGATTCGCTTGGACATTGGCAGCCCCGCCATCGATGGCCGCGCGCGCTAGGGCGATAGCCGTTGTCACATCGCTCCCTAACATCGGGTTGGTGATGTCAGCAGCCCGATGACAGAGCTCCACTAACTCGGCTGCTTCTTCCGCCACTGCCAGCGGTGGCGCAGCCGCCGCCCAGGAAGCCTCGCGGATCGCTGCCGAGCGTGCCACTTTTTCATCATCGGTCGCGCGGGGCAAGCGATACGCCGCGCCCACGGCGGCGTATGCCTCGGCATCCGCTTCCACAGCTTGGTGGAAACGGGCGCGTGCAGCGTCGGCCTCGGCCAGGATCGCCTGGACGTCGCTCTCAACCAAGGCGAATTTCTCCCGCCCAACGGTGAAGCGACAAACCATGGCAAGTAGAGCCGCGCCCAACGCTCCGGACAAGGCCGCTGCCGCACCGCCGCCTGGCGTTGGATTGCCGCTGGCAAGCTCATCGGAGAATTGCGTCAGGGTCAGCTCATTCAGTCCAGCCATGGGGCCTCCGGTATCGTCGGGCTTCATGTGGGGTTCCGTATCATCACGTCGATGCAGCTTATTGAGTGTGTTCCCAACTTTAGCGAAGGTCGCCGCTCCCATGTCATTCAGGCGATCCGAGCTGCCGCCGAGGAAGCAGGCGCTTGGGTGCTGGATCTGCATGCCGATGAAGCGCACAATCGCTCGGTGCTCACGTTTGCTGGCCCTGGCGAGGCCGTATTGGAGGCGGCGTTCCGCTGTGTGGAGCGCGCCGCGACGCTGATCGACATGCGACTCCATCGCGGTGAGCATCCACGGATCGGCGCAACGGACGTCGTGCCATTCGTGCCGCTGGGCGAAAGCACAATGGTGCAATGTGTTGAGCTGGCGCGAAGGCTCGGTGACAGAATCGGCAACGAGCTCGACATTCCCGTATACCTCTATGCCGAGGCTGCCACTCGGGAGGAACGTCGTTGGCTGCCGAGCATCCGTCAAGGCGAGTACGAGGGACTGGACAGGGAGATCGATTCTCTGACCGAACGTACTCCGGACTTCGGTCCTCGTCGCATAGGACCGGCCGGGGCGACGGTAGTTGGCGCCCGGCCGTTTCTCGTCGCCTACAACGTAAATCTGCTCACCCCGGATGTCTCGATTGCACAGCAAATCGCCCGACAGATCCGGCAATCGAGTGGCGGGTTTTCGGCTGTTCAAGCACGCGCCATGCGAACCGCTGATCCAGGCATCGTGCAGGTGTCGATGAACTTGCTCGACATCAGCGCGACTCCCGCGCACGTTGTCTTCGCGGCGATTAACGAGCTTGCTTCGGAATCGGGCATCGACGTGGCCGGGGCTGAGCTCGTGGGCCTCATGCCTATGAGCATGGCCACAAGTGCGGCGGCTGGCGCGCTTGGCCTTCCTGACCTTCAGCCGCCCCATTCCGTTGAGTACCGGCTGCTGGAGGCGCTGCTCGCTCAAAGGCCCCGAACGTAGATGATTCTCTTAAGCGTTCGCCGGCTCTGCCTCCAGACCCATATGCAATCGCAATGATCAGCTCACCGCGCTACGAGGGCCAAGAGTGTTCCAAATGCGAGATCGAAGGTTTGGGATTTCTACATAACTCCACGAGGGCACGTCGCTCGCAGATAGCGCTTCGCGCCCGTCAACTGTCTCTCGATGGTCTCGGAGCGTCAGGCACATACAGCCAGTACAGGTCCACCCGTTTCGAGAAGACGTAGTAGTCCGCGATCGCACGCCGTACTGATTCCGGCCATTTGGGCTGGCCGTTGATGTAGCGCGTCTGGCGGACGTCGCCGCGGAGGACCACGAGTCCGTACTCGCGCTGACGGATACGCTGAATGAGATCGGTGTCATCGTAACGGCCAGCTGTCTGCAACATGCTCAGATGGAACACGTCCGACACTACCAGCGGCACTCCAGCCAGCAGCGCCATGGTTGGCTCTTCCGTGAGCACAGAGCCCGCGGCGGCGATCTCCGCGATCGGCTGCCGACGATCCGTATCCACGCCGCCGTCCTTCCGCCAGGATCTGAACGTTTCATTGCCCCAGGCGACGCTCGCGATCAACACGAGTGCCGAAGCCGCCAGAAATCTGAGGTCACCTCGATTCGCGCGATTCCAGATCGCGGCGAATCCGTGGGCGCCCAGCCAGCAGGTGGCCGCTGCAGGCTCGATGAGATAGTTCACGTCGCCGCCTCGCCCCCGAAGGCTATAGAGACCGACGGCGAGCGCCACGAGCCAGTAGATGCCGCTCAGCTCCAGTCGATGTGTCCGCATCTGAACTCCCAGTCCGATCAACGCCGCGCCGAAGGGCACCCAGGCAAGTCGCGGAAGCTGGAGGAAGACGGACACGGCATGCTCCACCGTGAGGAGCGGATTCATGTGCGCAACAACGGTGTGGTCGAACGCCTCGCCGCTCGAGAGGACCAACGTCACCGCGGCTCCGAGGGCCAGCGTGCCGAGCGTTGCCGCACTGAAACGAAGGCCGTCGCCGAAGCGACGCTGACTGATCAGCCAGAGAGCGATCGAAACGGGCATTGCAACGGCGGTTAGCTTCATGAGCATGGCAAGACCTGCCAGGACTCCTGCGATCCAGAGGCATCGACGGCCCCGTAGCGCTTGCCAACCCGCCAGAAGGCTCAGAAAGATCGCTGGTAGGTCAGGACGGACGGAGAATCCCCAATGATCCAGCAGTGGGATTGACAGAAATAAAGCGCTGGCCGTCAGAGCGGCCAAAAGCCCCACGCCTTCCTTGCGACTGACGTGGCCGATCGTTAACGCAGAGCCAATCGCTGTGGCCAACGTCAGCGCGCGAACCGCGACGGTGGTCTCATACGCTCCCATGCTGAGCACGCCGGACAGCGTCGCTCCTAGTACATAGAGCGCCGGCGGATACGGTGTGAGGACCAGGGGATACGAGAGGAACTCCGGGTAGAGCGGCTCGCCGGCGCGCAGGCGAAGAATGGCCGCGACGTGGGCTCCCTCCGGATACGTGATCGGTGTCGTGGTTACGAGGGACGTGAGGGCGAAATAGAGGAACGTGGCCGTCAGGAGCACGCCGATGCCAAGCACGACAAGGCTCAAAGCGACCGCCATGGGACGCCAGTGGGAGACCGTGGACGACGTGCTCGACCGAGCTTCGGTGTGGATCACATTGCTGGTCCGTGACCGGACATAACCGGCGGAGTCCGCTGTATACTCGTGCTCCACATCGGAGAGGCCGCTACTAATGTGCGGACTCTACCGAGTGAAACCGAGTAATCCCGCCACTGACCATCCCCGGTGACAGGGCCCATCGACAATCTCCGAGCAAGAGCGGGATGTCCTCTCCAGCACACGTCATGAGCGCACCACGATCCCGGATACTGTTGCTTCGAGCGGTGCTGGTAATCCTCGCCCTGGCCCTCCCGCTGGTTGGCCTGGAGCTGGCGATGCGCATGTATGGCCCGTTCCTGCCGGGAAGCTACGCGGCCAATCTGTACAGCGGACCTCACCCTCTCTATGGCTTTGCGCGCATCCCGGGAACTGTGGGATGGGTGAAGACGGCCGAGTACATGGCACCCTTCGCTATTAACTCCCACGGACTTCGTGAGCGGGAGATTCCCTATGAGAGTCCGTCCGACCTGAAGCGCGTGCTCATCATCGGAGACTCCTTCGTGGAGGGCATCCAGGTGCGTCCGGAGCAGACGGCGTCGCGCGTGCTGGAAACGATGCTGCAATCGCGATTTTCTGCCCCAACGCAGGTCGTCAACGCCGGCAATGGTGGCTGGAGCACGGCGCAGGAATTTGAGTTTCTTCGCCATGAGGGATTGGAATACAAGCCTGATCTGGTGGTGCTGGTGTTTTACACCGGGAACGATGTCTCCGATAACAGCTTTCGCCTGAAGGGCAACGTCCGCAACCTACGTAAGCCGTATTATGCGATGCGCGACGGGCGGTTGGAGCAGCAACGCTGGACGCCGCGACGTGCAGACCAGAGCTCAACGCAGGGCGCCTGGAGCAGTCTATATCTCTGGAGTATGTTTCAGAGTGGAGTTCTTGCCCACGTTCGTCCCGGGGCGAACACGACCGATGTTGATGACGACGAGGCCCTTCAGTTCGACCAGCTTCTGGACACCGAGATCCGTGTCTTTGCAACCAACCCGAGGTCTGAGTGGCGCGATGCGTGGGACGTTACTGAGGCACTTTTCGTGGCCGCTCGCGACGCGGCGCAGGCGGCGAATGCTCGGTTCCTGCTAGTAAATGCGCCAACCGTCTGGCAGATATACCCGGACCAATGGGAAGCATTCCGCGCGACCCATGGCCTCACTGGCGACGGTTGGGACATGGACGTGGCTCGCCGGCGCCTGGCCGAGCTCTCGGCGCGTCAGGGCATTGAGTACCTGGATCTCGCGCCGAGCTTGCTGGCTGCTACCGCCTCGGAGCCTGCGCTCTATTTTTCTCGAGATCTGCACTGGACCCCGGCCGGACACCGCGTGGTTGCACAGGCAATGGCTGAGCGGATCGAAGAGCGGTTCGCGGTGGCGCTGGAGCATTGAGTTGAGCGAGCGCTCCCTAGCCGCTGGCTCCCTCTCCCGCTGGGAGAGGGTTGGGGTGAGGGGCTGGAGACCGGGGATATCCCGCTCCAGCCCTCACCCCAACCTTCTCCCAGCGGGAGAGGGAGCTGTCTCGGGGCCTGGATCTTGATCGCCACAGCAGCCGCTACCGCTCGGGGTGGGAGCCGCGGAATCCTTGCAGATGCCATTCTGTGCGCCGGACTTCTGGCTGTGGGCGTCGCCTTTCGTTGGCCGGAGCTGTGGAACATTCCCGTCTTCACGGACGAGTGGGACGAGATCCGGGTCAGCCTCAACATCCTGCGGGATGGCGCAGTTCCGTTGACCAACGCCGATCCTTACTACGGCGCACTCACCAGCTATCTGATGGCCGGATTCCTTTTGTTCACCGGCGTGAACATGGAAGCGCCCCGTCTCTTTGCTTTGACACTTGGCGCATTGCAGCTCATACCGACCTATCTACTGGGTCTGGAAGCCGGCCGAGCGTTTGGCTTCGAGGATCATCGAGCTCGACTCGCCGGGGTGCTCACGGGGCTGCTGCTCGCGGCCGCGGGTGGTCACATTGTGCTCAACAGTCATCTTGCCTGGGCAAACAGCACGACTCCGCTTTTCACCACAACGGCGCTCTGGCTTCTCTTGCGTGTCGCGCGACGATGGCAAGAGAACAAGCTTGGTGGATGGGACCTTGCCGCGGCAGGGTTGTGCCTGGGATTTGCACTACAGACACACATCATGGTGCTCGTCCTCATTATCGGAGCGGCTATCGGGGCCTTGCTCACCGTCCCACGACTTGTTTTCGGACGCTGGGGCCTGATCTCTGGTATGGCGATCATGCTCGGCTACTCGAATATGATCGTTTTCAACGTCCTTACTCGTGGTGAGACGTTTCGATTCGCACAGTCCATGTCGGACGGGTATTCGGGTGGGAAGGAGGTCGGATACCTCCAGAAGCTGGGCAGTCTCCTGCTTTCCCTTCTGCGCATGGCTGGTGGTGCGATCGATCGCCGTGATTCGTTCTGGTCCTTTGTCACTGACCCACTATTGGTCCTGTGCATAGTGGGGGCGCTTGTAGGGGTCGGGTTGCTCGCCGTTCGTCGTCAGACGATGTTGCTGTGCGTATTGCTTGCCGCGGTGCTCCTGCTGCCATTCGTGAACAACCGGTATGAGCCGCTGTTTAGTGGTCGGTATCTCTCACCGCTCCTGCCGTTATTGTTTACCGGTTTGAGTATCGTGCTCATTGTGCTTTCCAGTCGTCTTGTTCGGCCCCGGCTGGTCCCCCTCGCGGCGGTGCTTATGGTCGTGGTCATCGGCGGTTATTCGCTGATGCAGCTATTTGCGCTGTACGGTCGTCTCGAGGCATCGGGGCGTTCAAACACACGGGTGCTGGAGACAATGCGGGGCGTAAAAGCCATGATTCAGCCAGGTGAGACTGTCTATCTGGACAATCGATTGAGTCGACGCCGGCTTATGGAAGCCGGCGCGGGCGACATGGAGCGCGTCTTCAGCGCATTACTGGACGTGAGTGGTATGCCCTACAGGGTCGTGACCATCGATGATGGCTGGCAGCCGGCGGAGCCAGGTCTGGTGATTCTGGCATCGCGCGAGACGCCGCGTTCAACGGGTGCCGTGATTGCGCGTTTGAGACTGACTCAACCGCGTGGAGGCCCGGCGGAGCCGATGGCAGAGGGTGAGATCTTCCAGCTCTACCGCGCCGCGGCATCACCAAAGGTCTAACGAAATATGATGCGACCATCGCTAGCGCCCAAGGTCACATCGCTGCTGACGAACTCCATCGACGATGTCACGAGTCAAGCTCAATGGATGTCCGGATTGCTCGGAGAGCATCCCTCCTCCTACTCTCGCAGCCCGGCGCTCTGGAACGCGGCCTACCGTGACCTGAGCTTGGACGCGGCGTACGCGCCTTTCGACGTGCCGCCGGATCGGCTGGAAGCGTTCGTTCAGGCGCTGCGGGAGTCGCCCGGCTTGCTGGGTTTCAACGTCACGGTTCCGTTCAAACAGGCGCTTCTCCCGTTTCTGGACGAGCTAGACCCTCTCGCATCGGCGATTGGCGCTACGAACTGCGTTGTGCGCACGGTGGACGGCCGTCTGATCGGAAGCAACACCGACGCCACTGGGGCGCTTTCTTGCCTCATACGTGAGAGGCCGAACGATGAGCCCTTTTTCCCTGACCTGAATGGGGCGACGGTGTTGCAAATCGGCGCGGGAGGCGCCGGTCGTGCCGTGGCATCGGCGCTCATCGGACAGCTTGGCGATCGGGGTCGACTGGTGTTGGCCAATCGAACGCGAGGGACCGCGGAGAAGGCGGCTCGATCGATTGATCCCGAGTCACGGCGAGTTGAGGTCATCACTGAAGACCAGATTACTAAGGTTGCGCCGCGTGCAGACCTCCTGGTGAACGCATCGACACGCGGACAGGCGGGATTCTTTCAGCGTCAGGACGGTCTGGTGACCAGCCTGGAGCCATACTCGCCATCAGGGCCCGCTAATCCTGCGTGGATTGACCCGCGCGACTCCTTCGATGAATCCGCTCGGCAGCGGGCCTGGTACCTTGCCTCCCTGGATGACATTCGGAAGAACGAGCGGGCCGCGGCGACCGTGTTGGAGCAGACTCGGCCCGGCGCCAGCTTTTTCGATCTAGTCTACGCACCAGCGGAGCCAGTGTTTCTCCGCACAGCCCGCTGGGCCGGTCATCCCACGCTGAACGGCGCGGACATGATCCTGCACCAGGCGGTTGCAGGTTTCTTGATCATCACCGCCCCCTTGCTCGATGCGCTGACACCCGAGCTCCGCCAGAGGGTGGAGCGGGTGATGCGAGCAGCGTGATCTCGGAGGCGCGGAGCGCCGCTTTCTAGAGTTCCCTGTCTGTGACCGGGCTAGCGAGAAAGCGGCGCTCCGCGCGCATTCCAAAGCGCTCCGCGCCTCTGTTCAGGCGACGCCTACTCTCGGGCAAATATCTACCAGCGGGCACTCGGGACATCGTGGTCGCTGGGCTTTACAGATCTCCCGGCCGAGTCTGATGAGATGCACATGCACGCTGTAGTGGCGTTCGAGTGGAACCATGGCTTCAAGAAGGTCATGGGCACGATCAGCCGTTGTCCCCGGCGGGATGAGGCCCAGTCTGATGGCGAGTCTATGCACGTGGGTGTCAACAGGGAGAGCGGCCTGGCCGCAGGCGAATGCCTGGACGCACGCGGCGGTTTTCACGCCCACCCCGGGCAATGACAGCAGATATGCACGGGCTTCCGCCGCGGGGAGCTGCTTCAGGAATTCCAGCGATAGCTCACCCTGGTCTTCAGCGATTCGCTGGAGCACCTGCCTGATGCGTGGACCCTTGATTTGTGCCAGGCCGCCGGCGCGGATCGCCTCGACAACGTCCATATCGTCCGCGGCGCAGACATCTCCCCAGGTAGGGAACCGTTCGCGAAGTGCCACGAAGGCGCGCTCGGAATTCAGATCCGATGTGTTCTGCGAAAGGATCGTTCCGACCAGCTCAGAGATCGGATCGTTCCGAATCTCCGGTTGAATAACTCCGAAGTAGTCATCCAACTGCCGCTCGATCTCGGCGACGCGGCCGTTGTTCACCAGGCGAACGCGTACGCCGGAAACGTGTCGCCTTTGGACCCACGTGGATCGCACCCAACCTCGAGCATGCCAGTAACTTCGTCGATCTGTGCCGCGGAGACATAGCCCTCCGTCCAGTCCGCAGCTTCCTCCACGTCATGTCCGCGCACTCGGAGAGCGTCCAGCACACTCGGGCCCACGCGTGGCTCTATGCGTACTCGATTCCGGAAGCCAATGTGCGGTGCAAAGAAGCCCGGGAAATGCTCGGAGGAGAGCTTGGGCGCCTCAATGGCTTCCTGGATGGTCATTCCGAATACCTCGCGATTGAGGAAGAACTGCAGAAGCCATTGATCCTGCTGGTCACCGCCCATTGTCCCGAATGTCATCCAGGGACGCCCGTCGCGGAAAGCCAGGCTGGGTGTCAACGTGGTCCGCGGCCGCTTGCCCGGTGCCACAATGTTCGGGTGGTTGGATGGGCCGAGGTAGAACGTCATCATCCGGCATGACAGAGGAAAGCCAAGCGCCTCGACCACCTCCGATGAGCGGAGCCAGCCTCCAGAAGGAGTAAATGAGGCCATATTTCCGGCAGGATCGATGGCGTCAACATGCACCGTACCCGGTCCCCATGGCGAAGGATTGAAGAGCTCGTCTGTTGGCAGGAGCGCTCCATCTCGAAATGCGTCGCCGGGGCGAAGATCATTGTTCGCCCGTTGTAGATCGATGAGCTCCGCGCGCCGCCGCCCGTACGAGGCGGCCAACAGCACATCCGCGGGCACATTCGCTTGTGTCGGATCGCCGTAGTATTGCTCACGGTCGGCGAAGGCGAGCTTCATGGCCTCGATCAGAACGTGGCAATAGTCGGCGCTCCCGTGGCCCATTGAACGGAGGTCGAAGCTCGCGAGTATCGCCAGCGACTGGAGCAATGCCGGACCCTGTGTCCAGAATCCGCACTTGAAAACCGTGGAATGGCCGAACTCGAACGACACCGGCGCTTCAACGCGGGTTTCGAATCGCTCAAGGTCGGATCGTTCAATCAGCCCATCACGCTCGCGGGAGAACTTGGCGATGTCCTTTGCGACGTCGCCACGATAGAACGCGTCGTACACCGACTGCAGCTTCGCATCTCGATCGCCGGACGCGGCACGCTCGGTGTCGGAGAGATGCGAGTACATGCGTGCGAGTGCCGGGTTGCGCTGCCGATCGCCGACGGATGGAGCCGTTCCGTCAGGTGTGTAGAGCGTCTTGCTTGCCGGCCAGCTCTCGAACTTTGGAGCCAGGTCATTCAGTCCATAGTTCTCCTGCCGAGCGAGCGCCGCGGAGATGGCAAAGCCTTCCGTGGCGAGTGCGCGCGCCGACTCAGCTACTTCTTCGAAGCTCATGGTGCCGTAGCGAGCAAGCGCTGTCACCACTGCGCCAAGCGTCGCCGGTACGCCGCTCGAGAGGATGCCCTCCGCGGGAACGGTATTCAGACCGCGCGACCGATATGCCTCCGGCGTCGCGGCCATGGGCGCGGTCATATTGCCGTTGATGGCAATCACTCGACTGCTGCCGGCCGGTCGGATCAGGATGGGGCACTCCCCGCCAACCGTGTTCATTTGCGGATTGACGACACCCTCGACCAGGGTAGCCGCGCATGCCGCGTCGATGGCGTTACCGCCCGCCTTAAGCATGTCGACGCCAGCATTGACGGAGAGATACGAGTTGGCCGCCACTACTCCGTGCGTCCCCATGAGACGGGGATAAAAGGTGTTTGCATCCGTGGGGGCGCTGCGGAATGCGCGGGTGCTCATCAATTCCCTCAGTAAGTGATGGATGAGTGATGAGTCATGAGTAATGAGAGAGCATCCAGTTGGACACTCATCACTCACGACTCATCACTCGTAGTTAGGCTCGATTAACCAGCGTGGCGATCTCACTCACGTCGGCGACATCATCAAGCGCGGCGACTGTGGCCACGGTCCGGGCGGCCGCATCTTCGGAGATGTATGGCCCTACGAGGTCACGGAACTTCGCCTCGAGATCTTCGTCTGAGATCGGGTTCTCCGGTGTGCCGGTGGCCCAGGGCACGTGCACGACTAGCGTTGAGCCGTCGGTAAGCGTCGCGGTCACCTCGGACTCCTCCTGGCGGACAGACTCGTCGGCGGTTGCATCAATTTTGCCGTACAGGTCCACCAGGTCAGGCCGTACCACCAGCTCATCGCTGAACTGACGCTGTCGAGCCGTGCCTTCCACCAGGGCCACGGCCATAGCGTAGAAGACGCTGAACTTCCCTTCCAGACCAGTTTTCAAGTTGCGCTTGCTCGTCAGCTCAAGGACTAAAGGATGCACCCGCGCGTGAATCGTGGCCACCTTGTCCGCGGTCAAACCGTGCTTGTTGCGCATCTCGCGGACCGCGTCCACGCTGGGATGGATAACCACGCCGCAGGAGTATGGCTTGATGCCGTTCTTGAAGACCTCCCACGAATCGCCCAGCTTCTCTACGATTGGCGCATAGTCCTGTTTGTCCGACACGACGTTGCAGAAGCCGCGTAGCGCTTCGAGCGCTTTCTCGGACGCCGTGTAGCCCAGACTGGCCATGATGGCCGATTGCACGCCGTTGGATGCAGTTTTGCCGCTGTGGAGCGACTTGGTCATAGTGCCGAACTGCTCGCGAAGCCCCGACGGCTGCGAGGCAGCTATGCCCAGCGCCATATTCATGTGGTGTGCATCCAGGCCCATGAGGCGGCCGGCCGCGGCTGCCGCGCCGAACATACCCACGCTGCCCGTGACGTGCCAGCCGCGATCGTAATGCTCGGGACAGATGGAGAGGGCGATGCGCGCTTCAACCTCGAACCCGGCTGATGAACGCCGTGATCAAGTCCTTGCCGCTGGCTTTCTTCCACTCGGCAACTGGGAATGCTCCGGACATCGCCGGACCTGTGGGATGCAGCACAGTGATGATGTGCGTGTCATCGAAATCCAGAACGTGCGAGGCGATGCCATTGATGAGCGCGGCATTGACCAGAGACGTCTTTTGAGTGGTGCCCAGAACTGACGCCTGTGGGTTTCCGCCCAGGAGATCGGCCGTTTCGCGGGCGATGCGAGTGGCGTCCTCATCGGCCGCTCCCAGCGTCACTCCCAGATAGTCCAACAAGCAGCGTCTCGCCTCGCGGCGAACCTCCGGCGGGATCTGATCGTAGGTAAGCTGGCTGGCCCAATCGGCAAGCCGTGAGGTGACGAGTTCAGGGGCGGTCATGTGCGGGATCCTCTCAAAGGCATATAGAAGCGAGCCGAGCATAGCAGGAAGCACGCAGCCCGCACGATGGCGAGGAGCTACTTGGTAAGGCGTCTAGCCTGTCCCCCCGACGTAACTAGCTGGGCGCCATTACTGGCGTGCTCTGTACGCGCCGGTTCTGCCAGAACACAGCGGCGTAGAAAAGGCCGGCCGCGGCCAGCGGGACGACAGTCATCATGGACGTCAGTCCGATTACCGAGGCCAGAGCGCCGCACAGGGCGGGACTCGTCAGCGACCCGAGATCCTGCGATGAGCTGTAGAGACTCGAGGCGAGGCCGCGGCTTATTCGGGACTCGTCGATCGTCGCAAGCTCCACCGTGTTGCCGACGAGCACCACCGCTCGGACGAGTCCGATGGCCGCCAGCAGAACGGCGAAGCCGAATGTGACCGTTTGAATCGGCAGAAGCGCATCAAGCAGTCCCATCAGCCCGAGGCCGACGATCGATACACGGGTAGCGCCGATCCACTTGATTGGCGATCCCGCGACCGGTCGCGCCACGGTGTTCACGAGCGAATGAACGCTTTTGAGCAGGCCAATCTCGGAAAGCGATAGCCCGATACCCAGGGCATAGAGAGGGAAGAACGTGGAGATCATGCTGTGCAAGAAATTCAGAAGGAACTGCACCATCGCGATGATCACCAGTTTTGGCTCGGACATGGCTCGTAGCGACGCCGTCATTCGCTCCCTGATGGGGAGGGGTACCCCCGCGTGCCGTTGGCGTGGCTCATTCAGCGTCGCTGGATCGGGTCGGTCCATCCACAGGAAGATCAGCGAGCTAAAGGTCATGAGTGCGCCGACTCTGAAAGCGTTGTCGTAGCCCAGCCAATCGCCGGCGAACCCGCCAACCATGTTTCCCACGGTGTGTCCGCCGGCTAATGCTCCCGCAAAGAACGCCATGGCCTTCGCCCTGTCCGCCCCTCGCGGCACCGTGTCCATGAACATGGCCATGTTTGTCGTTGTCGAGATGCCGCCACAAGCTCCCACCATGATCTGGACCAGGGCAAAAGTGATTGGACCGGATGTCAAGGGATAGAGCAGGTACGCCGCGGCCAAACCGACCACACCGAGTGTGCACAATAGTTTTCCGCGCTCACGCCGGTACATGGCGCCAATGGGGAAGCGAGACAACAGCGCGGAGATGCCGATGAACGCGACGAGTACACCGATACTCGTGTAGTCGTAGCCGAGATCGTGCAGGTACGGGGGTACGAGTATGCTCGAGATGTTGCTGCTCGACGTGAGCAACACCACGAAGACAAAGCGGACCCAGGGGATGGACGGCATGAGCTAGGTCCCATTATGGGACAGAGGCGCTGCTGTGTGAACGGGGAGGAGAGGTCAGAGGCTAGAGGTCAAGGACCGACTCCGATTACTGCTGACTCCCCTGACCTCGCCTCTGACCTCTCGCCGGGTGTGACTCATTTTTGCTGGATCTTGGCTCGGCGAGGCCCAGGTACGCCGACCGAAACCCCTGCCATCCCCTGGAGCGGTCCCGTCGAGTTGTGCGGCCAACAAGAATGTGGCAGCTCTCGTCCTCGGGCCTCTCGCGTCTCGCCTCTCCGTCTGGTATGGTCGCGGTAGGACCCCGGCAGTCGTGCGAGGCACACAGGGAGGCCAAGAGTGCTCTACCGCTATAGCCGTTGGGACGGCTCGCAGCAGGTTGATTCGTTCACCGCCGAAGATGTTATGGAGCAGGTGGCGGACGATATCCTGCGTGGCTCCGACGTGGGCCGGTCGCTGCGCCGCATGATGCAGCGCGGAGCGGAGTTCACCAGCGGTCGGCGGATGATGGGCCTCCAGGAGATGCTGGAGAAGCTACGCGAGCGCCGCCAACAGCAGATGCAGCGGTTCAATATGGGCTCTATCTTCGATGACATCAAGGAGCGGCTTGATAAGGTTATCGAGACCGAGCGCGGTGGTATCGACCGCAAGCTCAATCCGAATGCTCCGCAAGCTGGTGAGGACCCTTCCAACGCTGGGCCCCAAGGTCCACAATCAGCGGGACAGCAGGGACAGCAGGGACAGCAGGGACAGCAGGGACAGCAGGGACAGCAGGGACAGCAGGGACAGCAGGGACAGCAGGGACAGCAGGGACAGCAGGGACAGCAGGGACAGCAGGGACAGCAGGGACAGCAGGGACAGCAGGGACAGCAGGGACAAGGCCAATCGGGCCAGTCGCCTGACGACGCACTGCAGAAGCTCCTCGAGCGCATGGCTCAGCAGCACCTGGAGAAGCTGGATCATCTCCCGCCCGACGTCGGCGGGCGTGTGCGCGAGCTGCGCGACTACGATTTCATGGATCCGGATGCGCGTGCACAGTTCGACGAGCTGCTCCAGATGATGCAGCAGCAGGTCATGCAGAGCTACTTCCAGGGCTTACAGCAAGGTCTGCAGAACATGACCCCGGAGACGCTCGCTCAAATTCAGGAGATGGTGCGCGACCTCAACGAGCTGCTCAAGAAGCGCACGCATGAGGAAGACACCCAGACTGATTTCAAAGAGTTCATGGACAAATGGGGCAGCTTTTTCCCCGAGGGGCTCAACAACCTGGATGAGCTCATGGAGCACATGCAGAAGCAGATGGCCCAGATGGACGCCCTCATGAACTCCATGACGCCGGAGATGCGGCGTCAGCTGGAAGACATGATGGAGGGCATGTTCAAAGACAGCAGCCTCCAGTGGGATCTCGCGCAGCTCGCTGCCAACCTCGATGAGCTCGGCTATCAAGTTCACGGCCAGGGTGGAGAATACGATCTCTCAGGCGATGAACCACTGACGCTCCAGGAAGCCATGAAAGTCATGGGCGACATGAACAGCTTCGATGAGCTAGAGCGGGAGCTTATCGACGCGTCGCGCAATAATGACGCGGGCCGCGTTGATGCCGACGAGCTCTCGCGACTGCTCGGCCAGGACGCCGGGCAGACCCTGGAGCAGATGAAAGAGCTCACGCGCATGCTGGAAGAAGCCGGTATGATCGAGCAGCGTGGAAAGAACTGGCAGCTCACCGCTCAGGCGATCCGCAAAATTGGCCAGCGTGCCCTCCAGGAAGTGTTCGGTGAGATCCGAGAGTCCAATATCGGCGACCACTCGATGGACGATCGTGGAACGGGCACGGAAAGGCTGGATGGAACTCGCCCGTACGTCTACGGCGATCCGTTTCTTGTGGATGTACAGCGCACCGTCCGTAATGCCCTGATGCGCAGCGGCGCGAACATCCCGGTGCGGCTCAACGCGGACGATTTCGAAATCTACGAGACCGAATCGGTCACTCAGTGCTCCACCGTCATCATGCTCGACATGAGCCGGTCCATGCTCTACAACGGGGCGTTCCAGGAAGGTCGGAAGGTGGCGATTGCGCTCGACGCGCTGATCCGATCACGCTTTCCGCGGGACAATCTACACATTCTGGCGTTCTCGTACTTTGTGCTTCCACTGAAGCCGGAGATGCTTTTCGACAACTACTGGATCGAGAACGGCGGTGGTACGAACTTCCAGGAAGCCCTGGCCCAGGGCCGACAACTATTGAGCAAGCACAAGGGCGGTACGCGGCAGATCGTCCTGATCACCGATGGTGAGCCCACCACCTATAGCTGGGGGAGCGCGACTGGGGCTCCTATCGACGTTCGCCGGGCGTGGTCGAGGAGACGCTCCGCGAGGCTGCCCGGTGCGCTCGCGAAGAGATCGTCATCAACACGTTCATGATGGAGCAGGACCCCGGTCTCGCTCGCTTCGTTCAGCTCCTCGCCAAGGTAAACAACGGCCGCGCCTTCTTCTCATCACAGGGCAAGCTGGGCCAGTATCTTCTGGTGGATTACCTCAAAAACAAGCGGCGGATGGTGCATTAGCCGCGGGGTAAGTGTACGTACCGGGCAGACGCTTCGTACTTCCAGCGGTCTGCATCAGTGCCGCCTCCGCAAGCGAGTGGCTCATCTGGATTATTCCCAACGCGGGCCTGGAATATGCGAGGGGAAAGCCTCGCTTGTGATCGCGGTTCGGGACGATCTGCTTGAACCGCTGAATCACGCTCGGATCTGTGATGACCTCGAAATTGCTTCCCTTGGATGCCTGCTAAGTTGTATCAACGGATGAATCTCGCACCGGCGGTCGAGCCACCACTACAGCAACAGCGCGCACTGGGCCGGACAATAGCTCTCATGTCGTAGTCACTCTGGCGTTCAGCATCGGAGGTGAACGATGTCCGAAGTTACGGGTTCACGGCGATCCTTCCTGCAGTTGACTGTGGTCGGCACAGCCACCGCTCTCGCGGCCGCCTGTGCTCCACCAGCGCCCCCGTCGGCCAAGGAGGCTGGCAAGCCCACTGCGGCGCCGGCCGCGGCCGGCACTACGGCTCCGGCCGCCCAGCCGACTGAGGTTCCAAAGCCCGTGGCGCAGGCGCCCGCCGCTACTGGCCAGGCCGCCGTCACCTGGAAGTGGCAATCGAGCTTCGGCCAGACGGACATCTTCCACCAGATGGGTGTCGACCTCGCACGGAAGGTCGACGAAATGTCAAACGGGCGTATCAAGATCGAAATGCTGCCCAACGGCGCGGTCGTCCCCTTCAATCAGATCATTGACGCAACCAGTCAAGGACTCCTGGATGGCGGCGTGGGCGTGCCAGCCTATTGGTTCGATAAGAGCCGCTCCACCAGCCTCTTCGGAACTGGTCCGTCATTTGGCATGGATGCCGACCAGATGATCGGCTGGTACTACTACGGTGGCGGTCAGCCGCTCTACGCCGAGCTCATTCAGCAGGTGCTAAGGCTCAACGTCGTCTCTTTCTTCGGCCCGCCCATGCCCACTCAGCCGCTGGGCTGGTTCAAGAAGGAGATCACCAGCCCGGACGATTTCAGGGGACTGAAGTTCCGCACTGTCGGGCTTTCGGCCGATCTCTTCAAAGAGCTCGGCGCGGCGGTCGTCATACTTCCGGGGCCAGATGTTGTGCCATCGCTCGAGCGGGGCGTCATAGATGGAGCGGAATTCAACAACCCTTCATCCGACAAGCTCCTCGGCTTCCAGGACGTGGTGAAGGTGCTCATGGTGCAGTCCTATCACCAACCCGTGGAGTTCCTCGAGTTTTTGGTCAATAAGCAGAAATTCGAATCTCTGCCGACCGACCTTCAGGCCATCTTCCGCTACGCCACGATGGCAGAGTCGGCCGATGCCGGCTGGAAGTATTTCCTGGATGCGAACAGCAAGGACCTGCAGGAGATCAAGTCAAAGGGCGTCAGGGTCATGACCACGCCAGCCTCCATTCTCCAGGCCCAGCTCGGGGCCTGGGATGTGGTTGTCGAGCGCGAATCTAATGACCCCTTCTTCAAGAAGGTCATCGAATCTCAGCGCCAGTGGGCCGCGCGGGTGGTGCCTCTGCGATCGCAGGTCATGGTGGATAACTCGCTCGCCTTCAAGCACTACTTCCCGAACGCGACGTAACGATCAAGACTCTGCAGTAGGACGCCTTCGTCTGTGCGCCGGATAGGCGTATGGGCGAAGGCGTTCCGCTGTAACTCGGTTTAAGTGTCCGTGATTGAAAGGGGGAGCCCTGTTGCAGCGCTATCTCTTGATGGTCGATTCGCTGAGCGCCTGGATAGGCAAGATCTTCGGCTGGAGCATAGTAGTCCTTACCGTTGTGACGTGCCTCGAGGTGCTCATGCGCTACATCTTTCGCGCGCCGACGGACTGGGCGCCGGATGTGAGCCGCTTTGCATTCGGTACTCTTTTCATGATGGCTGGCGCGTACACGCTCTCACGTAATGCCCACGTTCGGGGCGACATGTTTTACCGGCAGTGGCCAGTGCGAGCTCAGGGTGCGGTGGACATCGCGCTCTACCTCCTCTTCTTCTTCCCCGGCATCATCGCTCTGGTTATCGCGGGACTCGACTTCGCTAATTTTGCTCGTGGTGTTAACGAGCGCTCGTCGATCAGCCCGGGTGGGCCCATCGTTTGGCCCTTCAAGTACGTCATCCCGGTCGCGGGTGTCCTCATGGTTATCCAGGGCGTGGTGGAGGTCATCCGAGCAGGGATCGCTTTCAAGACCGGTGTTTGGCCTGAGCGGCTGTCAGACGTAGAAGAGACCGAGACACGTTTGGCCCAGGAGAGTCAGCTTTGAGCCCCGAGCTACTGGGCCTAATCCAGCTCGGACTGCTCTGCGCAGCCATTCTGATTGGCTTTCCTACCGCCTTCACACTTATGGCGCTGGGGATCATCTTTGGCTTTCTCGGATTTGGCCCGTTGGTCTTCAATCTGCTTGTGCAGCGGACCTACGCGGTCATGACCAGTGACGTGCTCATCGCCGTCCCGCTGTTCCTGTTCATGGGATACATCATCGAGCGGGCAGGCACACTGGATCGCCTATTTCGAAGCATTCAGCTCGCGCTTGGTCCGATCCGTGGGTCGTTACTTTTGGCCACGCTGATCACTTGCACTATCTTCGCCACCGCTACGGGCATCGTAGGTGCCAGCGTGACGCTGATGGGTCTACTGGCGCTGCCGGCGATGATGCGCGCGCGATACAACGTGGAGCTGTCCACAGGCGTTATCGCCGCGGGCGGAACGCTTGGAATTCTTATTCCACCGAGCGTGCTGCTGATTCTGTATGGCGCGGTCGCAGGCGTTTCCGTGCCACGCCTCTATGCTGGTGCGTTTCTGCCCGGCTTGATGCTCTCGACGCTCTACCTCCTCTATATCCTGGCTCGCGTCTACTCGAATGAGAAGCTTGCGCCACCACTCCCAGCGAACGAGCGTCAGTTCCCGGTAGCCTTGATTCTTCGGAGTCTGCTCACCTCGTTCCTGCCCCTCACGCTGCTGATCGGCGTCGTGCTGGGGTCGATTCTCATCGGTGTCGCCACGCCAACGGAGGCGGCCGCGCTGGGGGCCCTCGGCGGAATCCTGCTGGCGGCTGCTTATGGTGCACTCAACCTTCAGACGCTAAAGGAGTCGGTGTTCCTCACGGCCCGCGCTTCCGCGATGGTGCTGTGGCTGCTGGTCGGCTCTAGCCTGTTTGCCGGTGTGTTTGCGCGGTTGGGCGGCGCGGCGATGATCGAGAGCTGGGTCCTTTCACTCGGACTTTCACCCTTCGCATTTTTCTGGCTGGCTCAGATCATCATCTTTCTGCTGGGCTGGCCTCTCGAGTGGACCGAGATCACCATCATTTTCATGCCACTGTTTTTGCCGCTGCTGCAGCAGTTCGACATTGATCCGCTGTTCTTCGGCATCATGGCCGCTTTGAATCAGCAGACGTCGTTTTTGTCGCCACCAGTGGCGATGTCGGCCTTTTACCTCAAGGGGGTTGCTCCGCGCGAGATCAGCCTGAACCAGATTTTCAGAGGCATGTATCCGTTTATGATTATCCAGATCATCTCAATGATCGTTCTGTACTACTGGCCTCAGCTCGCTCTCTGGCTGCCAGATGCGATCTACGGAGCGCGATGATGCCGAGCGACGATGAGCGGGTCACGTATCAGGCCGATTGCCAAGCGCTGTCCGAAGCGCCGTGCGTCGTGGCCGGCAGGATCGAGATGCCCACACTCGAGGTGGGCGGCAAGGCGTCCGCCGGCAGTTTACGGTGACGCGATAATCTTCAAGCTGAGCCCGGATGGGGTTGTGCGCGCCCTGGAGCTGCGCGGAGCGTGAGACTTTGATCCCAGGGGCGGGCGGCCGATGCGTGAGTGGATCCAGGTGCCCGACGAGCAGTCCAGCGCCTGGATCGAGCTCAGCCAGTCAGCTCTGGAGTACGTCCTCGGACAGAAGAAGTGAGCAATGAAGCGGCAGGTCTGACAATCTCTAGATGCTGCTGCCCATTACGATGTCTTGTAGCCCACGATCAGCGCTCGGCCCAGTTTCTTCCACAGGCAGTCCACATGGCCGAAGCCAGCGTTTCGGAGCCAGGTGAGCTGCTCGTCAACGGGATCTGGATGCTCGGTGCCGCTGCACACCGCTGCCCATGCCCTGTGGGCGGGTGCTTCGCGGGCCCAGCTTGCGGTAGACGGCGCGGAAATAGTCGTCTCGCGGTCGCATATTGTCGATGTTGAAGAACGCGCCACCGTCGTTCAGCCGATTGAAAATCTGCGCGTAGAGCTTGGCCTTGTTTGGTGAGGTCAGGTGGTGGATGGCCCGCGCTGACACGACCAGGTCAAACGTCCCGGGCAGATCGTTGGGCAGGTCTCCATCGGCGAAATCACCGACGTGGTACCCAAAACGATCGCCGAAAGGCGCCATTCGCTGGCGGCCTTCGGCCATCATCGGCTCAGAGATATCCAGGCCAACGGCAGTAGCATTGGGCAGCGCGCTGAGCAGCGCTCCGGCGACCACTCCATGTCCGGAGCCGATGTCCAGGATTCGTAAGATGGCATCCTTCTCAAAGGGCTGCGTAGCGATGAGAATGTCGTAAACCTCGCTGCTCTCAGGAAAGGCAGAATCGGTATTCTGGACGTACTCGGCGACCCGGTCGGCCTCTTTCCAATGGTGGCCGGCACGCTGCTCGCCTGGACCTTGAACGTCTGTCTGTTGCACCATGGTGATCTCCTCTAACGGCGGACCTTTCGAGCATAGCCCGTCCGCGGCGTACGGACAAACCCGGCGCCGTGATCCGCTTTGCCACTAGCCTGTTACGATGACAGCGGGTGAGCAATATGTCGGGTGACGCGCGTAGTCGACAGAAGAATGGGCAAGTTGCCGATCTCCTTACCGAGATCGGCGAGCTGCTCGAGATCAAGGGCGAGCAGCGTTTCAAGATCAATGCGTACCACAACGCTGCTCGGCGAATTGAATCGCTCCCAGAGCCAATTGAGAAGCTCTACGCCGATCATCGCTTGCGCACGATTCCGGGCGTTGGCGATGCACTCGAGCAGAAGATCTCTGAATTTCTGGCTACCGGCAGTCTGGCTTATCTAGAGCGCCTGCGCGCCGAGATTCCGCCCAGTCTCGTCTCACTTACGAGCGTACCTGGCCTTGGGCCCAAGAAAGCTCACCAGATCTATCAGCAGCTCGGAATCACGAATCTGGACCAGCTGGAGGAAGCGGTCCGCGAGCACCGTCTGAACGGAATTCCCGGTCTTGGAGGCAAATCCGAGGAGAACATCCTGCGCGAGCTGCAACGCCTCAAGGAGCGGTCAAAGCGACACATGCTCAGTACCGCGCTCGAACGAGCCGAGACCATGCTGGGCGAGCTGCGCCAACATGCCTCCGTGGAGCGAGCGGAATACGCCGGTAGCCTACGACGGAGACTGGACACCGTGGGCGACCTGGACCTGCTCGTCACCACCGATGATCCCGAGGGCGTGCACGCATACGCGCGCGATCTGCCCCAGGTGGTAGACGTTGTCTCCACGGGGCCGGCGCGGACCACAGTCCTGATGAGGGGCGGCTTTCAGGTAGACGTCCGCACGGTACCACCGGAGTCTTTCGGCGCTGCTCTCCAGTACTTCACCGGCTCGAAGGAGCACAACGTGCAGCTCCGAGAGCTGACTGTTCGTCGCGGTTGGCGGTTGAACGAGTACGGTCTGTTCGACGAAAACGGGGCACACGTGACCGAGGGCGATGAGTCCGCGATTTACGCAGCGCTGGGCATGGATTGTCCCCCGCCGGAGTTACGCGAGGGGCGAGGCGAGATCGATGCGGCTCAGCGGCACGCCCTGCCTAATCTGGTGACTGTGGATGCTCTCCGGGGCGACCTGCATCTGCACACTGACTGGACGGATGGAGCGCACCCTCTTGAGGAGATGGCCAAAGCTGCGATGGCTCTTGGTCGCTCATATATCGCCGTGACCGATCACAGCCGCTCGCTACGCGTTGCCCGCGGGCTGGAGGTGGAGCGACTTCGTCTGCAGCGTGGTCTCGTGGATCGACTCAACAGCGAGTTGGCGCCGTTCCGAATTCTCCTTGGGACGGAGATGGACATTCTGGCGGACGGCGAGCTCGACTATCCTGACGAGGTTCTGGACCGACTCGACTACGTCTCCGTGTCGGTCCACAGCCAGATGAAGCAGCCTGAGCCGGAGATGACGGCAAGGATCTGCCGCGCGCTCACCAATCCCCGCGTGTGCACGCTCAATCATCCCCACGGTCGCATGTTCGGCAAGCGCGACGAGTACTCGGTCGATATGGAGGCGGTGATCGAGACCGCCATTGCGCACGGTGTGGCGCTGGAGGTGAACAGTCAGCCTCATCGTCTGGATCTGGATGGAGGCTGGGTGAGACGCGTCATTGATCGCGGCGGCATGATTGCCATCAGCTCCGACGCGCACAGTACCGCGGAGCTGGAGCTGCTCCCATATGGTGTTATGACGGCTCGGCGGGGCTGGGCTGAGCCGGCGCATGTGCTAAATTCGCTTTCGCTCGAGGGACTCGAAGAGCACATTTCCGCGCGTGGTAGCAGATAGCAGACGACTCGCGGTGTCAGCTTCACCGCGCTAGCGCTAGCTCACTAGCTCCCGCAGCAGGGCGCGCAGCTCGGGTGTCCTCGCAATAGCCTCGCGCAGCCCGTCGATCTCAGTGGTGCTGAGCATCAGCGGTGAGCGGCTGAAGCGGCCGCTATGGTTGTAGCTGCAAAAGCGAATGCTCATGGCACCTTCAGCGTGGCCCTCGGTGTACTTGAGGAGCTGAATCGTGGGCCGATTCCACTCACCCTCAAACTGTGCTTCCTCAGCAATCACGCCACTGCCCCAGGAAAAGCTGAATCGTCGCTGCTTCGCGTCAGGCATTGCACTCTCTTCAACGAAAATGGTCCCACCACCGTACCATCTGATAGGTGATGCAGAGCACGAGTGGCCTGGATTCCTTGCGCCGAGTCGTAACTGTCAGTTATCTCGTGATGGCCTAGAACGAGAGGTTCGGGCGTCCCTGGAGGTCCCACTGTGAAATCTTCCATTCATGACGCTTTGACGCGTCGCCAAGCATTGCGCATGTTTGGAATTACAGGCGCAGCGACCGTTCTCGCGGCGTGTCAGCAGAGTGCTCCAGCCTCGCCGGCAAAGCCGACGGATGCGCCGAAGGCCGCGGCAACGGCAGCGCCGGCGTCACCCGCGGCGAAGCCGGCTGCCTCGCCCGCCGCATCTCCCGCGGCTTCTCCGGCCGCACAGGCTACCGGCTCATCAGCGGCCGCAATCAGCGACGCGGATTGGAATGCCATCGTCGCCGCGGCGCGACAGGAGGGCAAGCTCTCCGTAGCCACGTATTCTGGCGGCGGTTATCGAACGGTCATCGAGGATTTCAAGAAGGCGTATCCCGGTATCGAGGTGGAGCATCAGCAGTTCCAATCATCCTCGCGGGATTTCGTGCCGCGCCTGCACCAGGAGCACCGGGCCGGCCTTTATGCCTGGGATGTGGCCACGATGCCGCTCCAGGAGCAGATGCGACAGGTGCAGCCCGCGGATGGACTCGCTCCACTACGGCCGCTACTGGTGCGCGCCGACGTGCTCGATGACAAGAACTGGAACGGTGGCTTCGAAAAGGGCTTCGACGATAACGATAAGAAGTGGGGCTACTCCGCCATCGCCGTGCGCTTTCCCGTTATCTGGATCAATTCTGATCAGGTGAAGGATGGCGAGATCAAGACGCTGAAGGACCTCACCGACCCCAAATGGCGCGGAAAGATCATTGCCGCGGATCCCCGCACCAAGGGTTCCGGCTTTGTTCCGGCTACTGTCATGCGTGTCAAGTCCGGCAGCGACGACGTCATGAAGCAGCTATTCAAGGACCAGGAGCCAGTGATCAGCACGGATGCTCGCCAGCTCACTGAGTTTATGGTACGTGGTCGAGGCATCATCGGATTCGGCGCCGTGGATAAGGTCATTCTGGCCGACTTCCTGGCCCAGGGGCTTGGGGCGAACCTCAAGAACATCGACTTCCCTGAGGCCGATTTCCTGAGCAGCAACAACAATCACCTCTGGCATTACGCTAAGGCGCCGCACCCCAAGGCTGCACAGGTTTTCGCAAACTGGTTGCTCAGTAAGGAAGGTCAGATTTCGTTTTCCACAAACATCAGGGTCAACAGTCGTCGTACAGATGTTCCCGTGGTGGAGCAGGACGCGGTGCCAACGCCAGGTGTTGAGTACGTGACTGCTGACCTCGAGAGCTTCATCCCAGAACAGGCCAGGACCCAGGAGCTCGCAAAGGGCCTACTGGATTAGGTCGGACGGGACTACGACGGTCAAGCGCCATGCGAAGATGCTCGCGTGGCGCTTTGCTTTGCCCGGAACACGCCGCGGCACAATCTGATGAGACGCTCACAAGCTTTGCGGGGCGATCGCTAGACCTGAGCGGCTCGACCCGACTGCTTGGTGAGCGCCTGGCGGCTGTGCTCCTAAACTAAGCTCCTCGACCTCACAAGCCAGACCAGGGCGAGGCTTTGGATCCGGCGCACCGTGCCCATGAGTCTCCAACCCCAGGCCGGTTCACTGACTCTGGGGCACGGGGACCTGCTCTATGGCACACGGGAGACGACGGGAACAATCCCGATGTTCATCGCGTGGCAGTGCCGGAGCCGATGATTCCGGGATATCTCATCACCGTCGAGGACGTGTTGAGGACGTGTTTTTGAAAGTAAAGTGGAGATCCTTCGCTGAGCGCTTTGAGCATTCTCGGCCCCAACCGCTCAACAGGTGCTCCGTTCTAGACTAGGAGAGGTTATCGTCAAGACGGTATCCGTGAACCTAGCCCCCAAGAGCGTCAATGAACGTCCGGTTTGATCAGCCTCTCCCCTGCTCAAGGCCCATCATGCCGCGCGACATGCAGATCGAGGTCACGCACAACAGCGCTTTGTGGGCGGACAAGACCACACTCTACGTTGGAAAGACCCGCCCGGTCCTTCGGGTCGCACGATGCTTGAAGTCAGAGCACTAGATCCCGGGGCGGAGGCGCACAACGCCAGTTCGGGAGCGCAGTGGAAAGACGGCCCAAGCGGTGTGCCGGTAAGCGGCTGGCTGCGTGGGGTCGCACGAGAGGGCGGTTTCGGGGATACAATGCCGTTCACCATTTTGTGGCTCGCCTTTTGATTGTTAGGATCCTGTAAAGACTCCGTGGAGCAACGTTTGGCTTCTGCAGTTCCATCATCCGGTGGCGTCGTCCTGGTTCCGGCGCGAAATGCGCGCCGCGACGATGCAACAGATGGATTGGATGTCCGCAATCAACGGCTCAGCACGGCGCAGACCCACGCCGTCGCGGTTCTAGGCCTGCTGCTCTGCCCGCTCCTGGTCTTTGCGCCGGGGCTGCTGTCAGGCCAGATTTTCTACGGCAAGGACACACTCCAGTTCTACTACCCGCTGACTGAGTGGTTTGTAGGTCAGCTCAAGTCCGGCGGAGTGCCGCTGTGGCTGCCGCACATCTTTGGTGGATACCCCCTTTTCGCAGACGGCGAGATCGGGATGGCGCATCCGCTGGTGCTCCTCGTCAGTGCGCTCTTTTCGGCCGAGGCGGCGTTCACGCTCCTGCGGTACGTCCACTACGCACTGGCGTCTGTTCTCGCCTACTGGTTCGCAACCGTTCTTGGCCTTCGGCCACTCGGCGCCACGGTCACCGGGCTCGTGTTCGCCTTGAGCAGTTTCCTCATTGGACACATGCAGCACGACAACATTCTACGTAGCGCGATCTGGCTGCCGGCGCTGCTTGCATGTGTTGAGCTCGCACTGAGGTCCACTGGCTGGATTCGTGTTCGAAATGCGCTGCTGGCCGGCCTTGTCGTGGGGATTCAGCTTCTTGGCGTGCATATCCAGCCCGTGCTGATCGGCCTTCTGGCGGCCGCGTGCTGGATACTGGTGGGACCTCTTGGTCTGGATGCCAGAGCCGACGTGGCAACTGTGCAGGATCCGACGCCGAAGCTGCTCTCCGTTGGACGGTTCTTGATCGCTCGCGTTTCGCGTCTCTGGATCTGGGCGTTCATGGTGCTGGCGGGCTTGCTTGTTTCAGCGGTGCAGATGTTGCCTCTCGCATTTTTGAGCTCCCGTACGATGCGCGGCGCCGGCGTGAACTATTTTGTGTCAACGTCCTATGCGATCTCCCCTCCAGAGCTGCTGACACTGCTCTTCCCGTATTTCTTCCGGTCCGGCCCCGAGCAGCATTGGTCACTCTGGCCGCCGCAGGAGACAACGCTGTACGTCGGTATCTTGCCGCTCGCCCTGGCAATGATCGCGCTGATGTTTGTGCGGAGGCGACTCGTCGTTTGGCTCACACTCGGCGCGCTCCTCCATCTCTGGCTTGCCCTCGGCGACTATGTGACGCCGAATCCATACTATCTCCTCTGGAACCTGCCCGGTTTCTCAGTCCTGAGAGCACCCGCCCGGTTCAGCCTGGTCATCATTCTCGCCGTGGGCTGCCTGGCTGGACTCGGCGCTGACTGGCTCAATCAGCGAACGCAGCGTGGAGCAAGCCGTCGGGAGGCTTTCGTACTGCGAGCAATGGCGATGAGCTGGCTTGCCCTGCTGGCAATGGCAATCGGTGTCTTCACAGCAGTGCGCGTGGCGCTGGAGAACATGCCTCGCGAGACGATGGCCAGTATCGACCTTTCATATCTGGCTATGCGTCGAGAGCTGCCGCAGCTCGGTGCGCCAAACGTTGCTGCGGGGCTGGCCGCATCTGTCGACTGGAATACATCGGCAACGCGTTTGGGGCTCATTTGGATTTCGCTAACGGCGCTCGTGCTGGTGCTCTGGAGCATAGGCAAACGGTGTCGAATCGTCGGCCGGGCCCTTATGACCGTGGCCATTGCGGCAGACTTGCTTACCTTTGCTGGAGCGTTTTACCCGCAGGCCCCGGGGCGCGATCTACACGTCTCGTCGCCCGCGGTCGAGGAGCTGGTGTCTCGGAGTGGTCCGCATCACGTGCTCATCGATCCCGGTCTCTATCACCTTCTGGGTGCGAATCATCTCGTCCACTACGGAGTATCGGTCGCGGGAGGCTACAGCTCGCTTGAGCCGTCGAGATTCATTGACTATTGGTGGAGCTTGGTGCGTGATGAGAATGTCCTGCTGGACCTCTTCAACGTCCGCTATATGGTGGTGCCTCGCCAGCAGTCCGGCGCGCTGATGTTTAACGATACGCGCTTTCATCCCGCGGAACGCCTGGTGAACGGCGGATCGTCTAATCCCGCTGGTGCGGAGACGTTTCGAGGGTCATCGACACGTGCCGACAGCATGACCGTGATCAGCGCCGTGGACGGTATGGACGGAGCGGAAATAGGCGAGTCGATGGCGGAGATTGGAATCATTTCGCCGGACGGTGAAGAGCGCCGATTCGGACTTCGCTACGGCCTTGAGCTCACCGGATATCGGCGGGGTGCTCCGAATCCGACAAACGCGCTCTGGGCGTACTACGGACCCGCGTTTGCACCAAACGGACGCTCATTTTCCGCACAGCTCTCTGGCGCGGTACTGTCGATCAATCCTCCCATGATGATCGATCGCGTCGAGGTCCGCTATTTGGCTCCCTCGGGCGTCTTACTGCTGCACGGATTAGGACTAAGGGACGCCGAAACCTTTACTACACGTTCACTCAGTAGCGCTGACCGAACGAAATACACACCTGTCTATAAGGACGAGGATGTAGTCATCCTGGAGAATAGGGCCGCGTTGCCAAAGGTGTACTTCCGAGATGGCGCGGTAACGGTCCCGGTTGATTCTCCATCTGCCCAGGACTTGATGGCCGTTCCACGGAACCTGCAACGTGAGGTGGTGCTGGACAGCGATGACGCGCAGTCGATTCGCATGGCGAGCTCGGATGCCCATGGAGATGCCCAACTGTTGGAATATGGGGCGTCCACGGTGCGGGCCACGATTAGGTCTGATGCAGATGGCTTCATGGTAGTGGGAGACCGATTCGATGCTGGCTGGCGCGCCTGGGTGGATGGTCGTGAAGCTCCAGTCGTTCGGGCGAATGCCGTCATGCGAGCCGTACCCGTAAGTGCTGGGGAGCACACGGTGGAGATGCGGTATGAGCCCTGGTGGGTCACGCTTGGTCTAGGTGTCTCACTTCTCTCACTTCTCGTGGTGGTGTCGGCGATCGTCCTTTGCACGCGACGTTCCCGCGAGAGATCACCCGTAGCACAGGTCCGTCCAGTCGCCGCCTAGATCTGCAATGAGTCGGCGGAGATTCGTTGCGTCCAGCGCGGAGATGTCGCTTCTGACCACGAGCGCCGGCTGTTGAGCCGGCGCCCCTTTCTCGAAGGAATCCGCGCCATGGCGCTCATCGCGGCCGGTATCGCGGTGTACGGCGTGGTGTTCGGCAGCCTGGCACAGCAGACAGGATTGGGCCTTGCACAGGCGGTCAGTATGTCGCTCATTGTTTACTCGGGCGCGGCGCAATTCGTGGTATTGCCCATGTTCCATAGCGGCGTAGGGCTGCCAGCGATCGTCCTGACCGTTGGCGCAATGAGTCTACGCCACGTGGTGATGGGGCTCTCGCTGGCCACGTATCTGCCCCATGTTCCGATTATTCAGCGCTTGTTTTTGGCCTATGCCGTCAACGACGAGACGTTTGCCGTGATCTCATCGCGCGCTCGACGACAGGTCACGCCACCAGCGTTCATGGCCGGGGCCGCGTTCATCACCATCATCGCCTGGACGGGCAGCACGTGGCTGGGATTTGCGCTTGGGCAGGTGCTGCCAGCGCCTGAAACACTTGGCCTTGACTTCGCCTTCACCGCCCTCTTTATCGCCTTGCTGGTTCCCCTGGTGCGCTCATTGGGCGCCGCAGTGGCTTTGTTGGTAGCGGCAGTGGTGAGCGTGCCGCTTGTTCCCTTGACGGGCCTTGGTGTGGCCGTGGCAATTGGTGGTGCGCTCGGGGCGATTATCGGCGGAATCTTTGAGCGCTGACTTCTGGCCGGCGATCTTCGTGTTGGGCGTCGTTGTCTATATTTCCAGAATCCTGGGGCTTGTGGTTATTCCCGCGGGTGCGATATCGCCGGCGCTCGAGCGCCGACTACGTTTGGTTCCTGTCGCGATTCTCACAGCGCTCATCGCGCCCAACCTCGCCACTCCCAACGGAGTGCAGGACCCGTCGATCCTAACGGCAGCAGCGGCCACGGCGATTATCTCGGCGATAACGAAACAGCCCGTGATGGCGCTGCTCGCCGGAATGCTGGCGTTGGCGGGCGTCCGCGCGATGGTCTGAGCTCATTGCCTCGGGTCGTGATTCTCCAGGGGGCTAACCTCATTTGGCAATTGAGCAGCGGGACGCCGGAGCGACCTCAAACGCTGGTGAGTGGCTGTCTCGGCTCGAGTGAACGATGACGACCAGCGCAGCCGGCTGAACGTCCGGGGCGCTCTCCCAAGAATACCGACTAGTCTACAGAGCCAGGCCGGCCAGGGTGCACGGTTGCACCCCAATCTTTTTGCACTTTGGCGGCCCGCGACCGTATTCTTTTAGTTCCTACTGCGGACGGGCCGATGTTGTCCTGTTCCCTTTTTCACTCTACGCGTAAGGGAGTCATGAGGACACATCACATGCACGTGCCATCCCGCACCCCGTTTAGTGCTCTGCCCGCGAAGAGTGGGCTATACGATCCGCAGTTCGAGCACGATGCATGCGGCGTGTCGTTTGTTTGCGATATCAAGGGCCGCGCGACTCACGATATCGTGTCCACTGCGCTCGGTGCGCTCTGTAATCTGGAGCATCGAGGCGCTACAGGTGCTCAAGCCAACACCGGCGACGGAGCTGGTGTGCTCATCCAGATGCCAGACCGCTTCCTTCGAGCGGTCGTTGATTTTGACTTACCACCAGCCGGCTCGTATGGCGTGGGGCTGGGCTTCCTTCCAGTAGACGAAACTTCTCGAAGCAAGGTGATCGTTCGCATAGAAGCGATCATGGCTGAGGAAGGTCTCAAGGTGCTCGGCTGGCGTGATGTTGAAGTCGATGCTTCCATCGTCGGCAGCATTGCTCAGAGCGTCATCCCGAGTTTCCGTCAGATTTTTGTGTCCGCTACGAGTGGCGCAAGCGGCATTGAGCTTGACCGCCTGCTCTTTGTTGCGCGCAAGCGATGTGAACACGAGATCCGAGAAGAGGGTGAGATCTATTTCCCGTCTCTCTCCTGCCCGGACACTTGTCTACAAAGGGATGCTCACCGCGCCGCAGGTGCGCGAGTTCTTCCCTGAATTGAAAGACGAGCGTATCGAGTCTGCGCTAGCTCTGGTTCACAGCCGTTTTTCTACCAACACGTTCCCGTCATGGCCGTTGGCACACCCTTATCGGTACATCGCGCACAACGGTGAGATCAACACCCTTCAAGGAAACCGTAACTTCATGCGCTCCCGCGAAGCGCTCATGGAGACGGCCAACATACCGGGGCTGGATCGCGCGTTCCCAATCATCACTCCTGACGCGTCGGACACGGCGAGCTTCGACGAGTGTCTTGAGCTCCTGCACCTGGCCGGACGACCGATATGGCACGCCGTGCTGATGATGATCCCGGAGGCGTGGGAGAACCACGCGACGATGTCCGCGGAGAAGCGCGCCTTCTATCGTTTCCACGCTTCGATGCTCGAAGCGTCGGGACGGACCTGCGTCGATTGCCTTCACAGATGGGACGGTCATTGGCGCGGTGTTGGATCGCAACGGTCTCCGTCCGAGCCGTTTTTGGGTGACCGATGATGATCGCGTCATCATGGCGAGCGAAACGGGTGTGGTGGACGTGGATCCTGCCCGTATCGTGACCAAGGGACGGCTCCAGCCCGGACGCATGTTCCTCGTTGACACCGCCGAAGGGCGAATCGTGGACGACGAGGAGATCAAGTCTCGGCTTGCCTCCGAGCATCCATACGCCGCGTGGCTCGATGCCGGCATGGTGAACCTGAACAACCTGCCAGAGCGCAAGCACATCGTACATACGCATCGGACGGTGGTCCATCAGCAGGCGACGTTCGGCTATACGCATGAGGAGCTCAAGCTCATCATCTCGCCCATGGCGAAGTCGGCTTATGAGAGCATCGGTTCGATGGGGACTGACACGCCGGTGGCGGTACTCTCTGAGCGTCCGCGCCTCCTATTCGATTATTTCCAGGAGCTATTCGCGCAGGTTACCAATCCGCCGCTGGATGCGATCCGCGAGGAGCTAGTCACCTCGCTCAGCTCCACGATCGGTCCCGAGGGAAACCTCCTCATGCCCGGGCCGGATTCCGTGCGACAGGTCGAGATTCCCTATCCGATCATCGACAACGACGATCTCGCGAAATTGATCTATATCAATGAGGACGGCCAGTTTCCGCATCTGAAAGCAAGCGTCATCTACGGTCTGTTCCCGACGGCCGGCGGCGGCGAGGCGCTCAAGGAAGCGTTGGACCGTGTGCGCCAGCAGGCCGTCAAGGCGATTGAAGAGGGCGTGCGGGTGCTCGTTCTCTCCGATCGGGGGTCTGATGCCGAGTGGTCGCCAATTCCCTCTCTTCTCCTCACTTCAACCGTGCATCACCACCTCATTCACGAAAAGCTTCGCTCGAAGGTGGGACTGGTTGTGGAAACGGGCGATGCCCGGGAAGTGCACCACATGGCACTCCTCGTTGGCTATGGCGCGGCCGCGATCAATCCATACCTCGCGTTCGAGTCCATTGAGGACATGATCGCTCAAAATCTGCACGGTCTTGGTGACATGGACCCCGACGTCGCCGTCCACAATTACATCAAGGCGGCTGGCAAGGGCGTGCTCAAGGTGATGTCTAAGATGGGCATCTCCACCGTGCAGTCGTATTGCGGCGCACAGGTTTTTGAGGCCATCGGATTGAACCGCACGCTCGTCGACCGGTATTTCACGGGGACCCTCTCGCGTATCGAAGGCATCGGCCTCCGGGAAATCGGAGAAGAAACGTTACGCCGTCATGCGATGGCCTATGAACCGGCGCCGATCCGGCAGCGATCGACTTCGGCGGTGAAGTGCACTATCGCGTGCAAGGGGAACACCATAATTGGAACCCGGAGACCATTTATAAGCTGCAACACGCGACGCGCGCGAACGACCCCAAGTCCTTTCAGGAATTCTCCGCGCTCGTCGATGACGAAAGCCGACGGCGCGCCAATCTTCGCGGGCTGTTGCAATTTCAGGTCGCCGAGGCGCCGATTTCGGTCGAGGAAGTGGAGCCGGCCAAGGAGATTGTCAAACGCTTTACGACGGGCGCCATGTCGTTCGGCGCGATCAGCAAGGAAGCACACGAAACGCTGGCGATCGCGATGAACCGCATCGGCGCGAAGAGCAATACGGGCGAAGGCGGCGAAGACCCGGAGCGGTTCGCGCCGTTGCCGAACGGCGATCTAGAAATTCGCTATATTAAGCAAGTGGCGTCGGCCCGGTTCGGTGTCACCGCCCGACTATCTCGTGAATGCCGAGAGAGCTGCAAATTAAAATGGCGCAGGGCGCGAAGCCCGGCGAGGGCGGACAGTTGCCCGGCCATAAGGTCGACGAAGTCATCGCGCGCTTGCGCTATGCGACCCCCGGTGTTTCATTGATCTCGCCACCTCCGCATCACGATATTTATTCCATCGAAGATTTGAAACAACTGATTTTCGATCTTAAAAAATGCCAATCCCGAGGCCGACGTTCCGTCAAATTAGTGTCTGAGGTAGGCGTGGGGACAGTGGCCGCCGGCGTGGCGAAAGCACAAGCTGACAAGGTGTTGATCAGCGGCGATTCCGGCGGTACGGGCGCATCGCCGCTGTCTTCCATTAAATATGCCGGAATTCCCTGGGAACTTGGATTGGCGGAGACTCATCAGACGCTGGTTTTGAACGATCTGCGCGGCCGCATCAAGGTCGAAACGGACGGCCAGATGAAGACGGGACGTGATGTCGTGATCGCGGCGCTCTTAGGGGCGGAAGAGTTCGGCTTCTCCACGGCGCCCTTGATCGTTGAGGGCTGCATCATGATGCGGAAGTGCCATCTGAACACATGCCCGGTCGGCGTTGCGACCCAAAATCCCGTGTTGCGCAAAAAATTCACGGGCCAGCCCGAGCATGTCGTCAATTACTTTTTCATTCATCGCGGAAGAAATGCGTGCGCTGATGGCGCAAGTTGGGTTTCCGGACCGTTGCGGAGATGATCGGCCGAGTCGATAAGCTCAAGGCTCATGCAAGCGCGTTGATCATTGGAAGGCGAAGGG
Organism: uncultured Chloroflexia bacterium; assembly: GCA_963765765.1. Classification (GTDB taxonomy): domain Bacteria; phylum Chloroflexota; class UBA6077; order UBA6077; family JACCZL01; genus CAVXYC01. Next base: position 100,499 of record CAVXYC010000019.1, read on the forward strand.
GCTCGATCTGTCGCCGACTGTTGCATGTCTCCGAACGTGGGCCCGTGAGGTGGCAACAGCACTGTACGTGACCAAGCAGGATCACGGCCTGGCCGACATTCTGGATCAATACCCTAGTCGAACGCTGCCGAGCCGGCAATCGAACGGGGCGAAAAGGTCTGCAGTCGAGATACCGATCCGCAATATCAATCGAACGGCGGGCACGATGTTTTATCGAGGTCACAGTGCAAAGACATACGGCGTCAACGGTCTGCCCGACGATACCATCGACATCAAGTTAACCGGCTCGGCCGGACAGAGTCCTTCGGCGCGTTTCTTCCCAAGGGCATCACACTCGACATTGGAAGGCGAAGCAAACGATTATCTCGGCAAAGGCCTCTCGGGCGGAAAGATCATCGTCGTGCCTCCGAAGGCAAAGCGACGTTCGCGTTCCCGAGGAAACGATTATTGATCGGCAACATGGCGCTCTACGGGGCGACCTCGGGCGAGTGTTATTGCTATGGGACGGTGGGCGAGCGGTTCGCCGTGCGAAATCGCGGCGTGCGCGCTGTCATCGAAGGGCGTTGGCGATCACGGCTGTGAGTACATGACGGGCGGAGGTCGTTGTGGTGCTCGGCCGAACGGGACGGAATTTCGCCGGCGGGCATGTCCGGAGGCGTCGCCTATGTTCTCGACCGAAGAATGAATTCGCGCCGCGCTGAAATATGGGCATGGTCGAACTTGAAAAGGATCGAGGACCGAGGAGCTCAATCGCTGGCTTCGTACACTGATCGAGCAGCATGTGGAGCTCACTGGGCTGCCGGAATGCCAAGCAGGCTGTGGCTGATTGGAACGCATCGGCGCCAAACAATTCGTGAAGATCATGCCAAAGGATTATAAGCGGGTGCTCGCGGATCATGCGTAAGCCGAGGAAAAGCAGCTTTGAAAGCAGAGACCTGTCCCTAATGATGGGGCGGCACATGGGTGAGGTCCCACGGGCTTTCTCAAATGGAAGCGTGAGACGGCCAACTCGCCGGCCTGTGCCAGATCCGTCTCGAGGATTGGCGCGAAATGTACGAGCCGTTTCCTCACGACAAGCTGATGGTTCAGGGGGCTCGCTGTATGGACTGCGGCGTGCCGTTTTGCCACCAGGGATGCCCCCTCGGCAATCTGATTCCCGAGTGGAACGATCTGGTCTATCGTGATCAGTGGCGGGATGCGATCGAGGGCATTGCACACGACAAACAATTTTCCGGAGTTTACCGGACGTCTTGTGTCCCGCGCCGTGCGAGGTTCCGTGCGTGCTCGGTATCAATCAGGATCCGGTCTCGATCAAGCAGATCGAGGTCGAGATTGTCGATCGTGCCTGGTCAGAAGCATGGATTAAGCCCCAGGTGCCCCAGGTCAAATCCGGGAAGCGCGTCGCGGTCGTTGGATCCGGGCCGTCAGGTTTGGCCGCGGCTCAGCAGCTTACCCGAGCCGGTCATGACGTGATTGTCTATGAACGTGCTGATCGTATTGGGGGGTTACTTCGGTACGGTATTCCTGAGTTCAAAATGGAGAAGCGGCACCTCGATCGGCGGCTCATGCAGATGCGGGCGGAGGGCACAGAGTTTCGAACCGAGTGCAACGTTGGCGTCAACATGAGTGTGGACGAGCTCAAAAATGGACATGACGCAATCGTCCTGGCGGGTGGGGCCACGGCCTGGCGTGACCTTCCAATCCCAGGACGCGAACTCACGGGCATCTATCAAGCCATGGAGTATTTGCCGATCTCCAACCGCGTCCAGGAGGGTGACCTCGCGGCCCCCTCGATAACCGCTGAAGGGAAGCACGTTGTCATCATCGGTGGCGGCGATACCGGCGCCGACTGCCTGGGCACATCCCATCGGCAGGGTGCAGCCTCCGTGCATCAATTCGAGATTCTGCCTCGGCCGCCGGATTCCCGCGCGTCCACGAACCCATGGCCGCTCTACTCAAATATTTTCCGCGTGTCATCAGCACATGAGGAGGGCGGTGAGCGCGTTTACAGCGTGAACACCGAGTGTTTCCTCGGCGATGAAAACGGGAACGTCCGAGCACTTCGAGCGCATGAGGTCGAGTTCAAGGACGGTCGATTCCAGAAGGTCGAGGGGACTGACTTCGAGCTCCCTTGCGAGCTCGTGCTTCTGGCCATGGGCTTCCTGGGCCCGCAGAAGGAAGGACTCCTCGAGCAGCTTGGCGTGGACCTCGATCCGCGCGGAAACGTTGCCCGCGACGCCAACTTCATGAGCAGCGAGCCTGGGGTCTTCGTGGCAGGTGACATGGGCCGCGGCCAGAGCCTCATCGTCTGGGCCATCGCCGAAGGCCGCTCCTGCGCCGCCGGTGTGGATAAATGGCTGATGGGTGACACGCTGCTGCCGGCCCCAATTGCGCCCACCGCGCGGCCTTTGATGTGATACGCGGGTTCGGGGACATCATAGTTCCCTCACCCTACCCTCTCCCTTTGGGACAGGGTACCTATCTCACTTTTACGTCACGGACGACGGGCAGGCCTGTCCCTGACTTGGGTGAGGACGGAGATAGTGCGATAGTCCCGGGACTGGTATCAGTCCGGGACTATCGCAAGACCAGTTGACGCTCTATCGCTCGCCCTAGCCGCTTGATGCCTTCTTCGATGCGCTCGGGGCCCATCATTGAGAAGTTGAGCCGCATGGTGTTCTGGCCACCTCGATCGGCATGGAACGATTGGCCGGGGACGAAGGCGACATTCTCCTTCTCGATCGCCTCGGCGAGAAGCTCACGGGTGTTGACACCTTCGGGCAACATGACCCACACGAAGAGGCCGCCCTTGGCGCGGGTCCAGCGGGCACCTTCAGGGAAGTACGTTTCCATCGCGTCCAGGATCGCCGCGCGGCGTTCCTTATAGGTCGCCTTGATCTTCTCGACATGCCGATCGATGAACCCATCGCGGGCCACTTCATACGTGGCCATTTGTGGGGCGTTGGCGCTGTGCAGGTCCGCGGGCTGCTTGGCCATGACGAGCTGCTCGTAAAGCGCCGGGTCCGTGGCCACAATCCAGCCGAGTCGGAAACCGGGCGCGAGGATCTTTGAAAACGTGCCCAGGTAGATGACGTTGTTTTCGGTATCGAGAGCTTTAAGGGACGGTAGCGTTGCGCCTTCGTAGCGAAGCTCGCCATAGGGGTCGTCCTCGATGACTGGCACTGAATGTTTCAGCGCCACATCAATGAGCTGCTGCCGCCGCGCGAGCGTCATGGATCGACCGCTGGGGTTCTGGAAATTGGGGAGCGCGTAGACGAATTTCACGGGGTTGTTGGAGAGGATCTCGTCCAGCAAGTCGGACCGCATGCCGTCTTCGTCCATCGGGATGATGACGTACTGGGCCTCGTAACTGTCGAACGCCTGGAGTGCACCGAGATAGCTCGGGTTCTCCACGGCGACGTGATCGCCAGGGTCGATGAAAATCTTGCTCAAGAGGTCGAGCGCTTGCTGTGAGCCATTGGTGATGAGAATCTGATCTGCCCTGCAGGTGATTCCAAAACCATTGAGTCGTTCGGCAATGACTTCGCGGAGCGGCAGGTACCCCTCGGTGATGCTGTACTGAAGCGCCTGCTCACCCTGCTCACGCAGCACCTTGTCAAAAGCGGCGCGAAATTCTTCAATTGGGAAGAGCTCCGGAGCCGGAAGTCCGCCAGCGAGAGAGATGATGTTTGGCCGTGCCGTGACCTTCAGAATCTCTCGGATATCGGAGCTACGCATGCGCTGCGTACGTTTTGCGAACAACGCCTCCCAATCGGCAACCACGCCAGCCTCCCCTTCCCGTAATCCGACGGATCATAACAGTCTTAGGGGTTAGGGGTTAGGGGTTAGGGGTTAGGGGTTAGGGGTTAGGGGAAGGGGACAATGCGCTTAAGAAGTCGGTGAAGCATTTTCTGACACTCTTCGATCAAGGTGAATGCTTCACCACTGAGTCTCGGTCACACTAGCCAATCTCTGTGGCGAAGATTAACTGAGTATCGACTTCCGCTAGTGAGCCGAGTGAATGGAGATAAAATGTGTGAAGTCGCGACGTGACCGCCTTGCGTGTCCCTCAGCGATGTTCGAAGGTACCGAAACAGCGGCCCGGTGAATCTACGCTCTAAGCCCATAAGCTTCCGACTGAGGAACCCCCTGCTAAGCCGATAAACAATGATGCAAGCGTCATCGAACGTTGCCACACGATAAGATCGTCATGACTCTTGACCTCATTCCGTGCGCTCGATCGACCGTCGACAGTCACGCCTGCTCTAACTCCTAATCCCTTCCCCTGGCCCCTATTTGTGCGTCATCACGTACACGCCGTCCCACTCTTCGGGTGGTGGATCGGCCATCAGGGCTTCGCAGCGTTCGAGGTAGAGGCTGGCGGGGGCGTCCTCGGGATCGAGTCGCAGAACTTCCTGGAACCGGGCAGCGGCGCCGAGCCAGTCACGGCTGCTGTAAAGGCGGCCGCCTTCTTCGTAGATGGACAGAGCTTGCAGTCGTTCGTTTGAAACTTCCCCCTTGCGTCCGATGAGCTCGTACACCGCGACGGGCGTGGACCGGCCTTTGACGATCACCAGGTCGAGATAACGGGTAACGTAGCCATCTCCAACCGCGGATAGCGTACTGTCGCTCACGATGATGCTTGTGTCGTATTCCTTATTGAGGCCTTCCAGCCGGGACGCGAGGTTAACCGAATCACCCATCACTGTGTAATCCAGCCGCCTCTGGGAGCCCATGTTCCCCACCGTCATCGCGCCTGTGTTGAGTCCGATTCCAATGCTGAGCTTCTGTTTGCCTTCCATATGCCAGCGGTTGTTGAGAGTTTCGAGCTCGCGCATCATATCTACGGCCGTATCGCAAGCTCGGCGAGCATGGTCAGCCTGGGGACGTGGAGCCCCCCAGAACGCCATGATCGCATCGCCCATGTACTTGTCGACGGTGCCACGGTGGTGAAAGATCACATCGGTCATCTCGGTCAAATACGCATTCAGCGTTTGAACCAGCTCCTGCGGGTCAATCGTCTCTGAATAGCTGGTAAATCCGCGCAAGTCGGAAAACATGACCGTCATCTCACGCTTCTCACCGCCTAGCCGCACGCTCTCCGGATTCGCGGCAACCTCTTGCATGACGTCGGGTGACAGATACTGGGAAAGCGCCCCACGGAGAGCTCGCTGCTGACGCTGTTCGAAGATCGTTCGGTACAGCATGACACCGCCCGAGGAGAGCAGAAGAGCGACAGGCGGATAGAAAAGGTTCAGTAGGACGCTTGGGATCGGGATTGGTCCAAGCTGATAGTTCAACTTGACTGCGTCGAAGAGGAGAAAGGCCAGGCCTACATAGACGGCGAGCGCCAGGGCGTTGACGCCAAAGGCCGCGAGCGGCGGCAATATGACCAGAGCCAGTCCAGCTATCAAAGCTGCGAGGAAGATTGAAGCCGTCGTCACTGATTGCGGAGCCGGTATTAAGAAGTCAGCCTGAATGAGTGTCTCCGCGGCATTCGAATGAATCTCGACACCATCCATGCGCTCTCGAATCGATGGCGGCGTCCAATAATCGTCAGCGAACGCGAGCGCGGTAACGCCAATGAACACGAGCTTGCCATCGAAGATCCCTGGCGGAAAGGTCCCATTCAGTACGTCGACGAACGGTACCACCGTGAATGCTGACTTACGGGTGGAATCAGAAGGCGCTCCGCGGAAGTTGACGAGGATATTCGTATCGTCGTCAACGGGGACTTGCCTTCCTGCAAATGGAAATGTCCCGTCCTGGATAGGACCATCCGGAACTTGAGGCCGTCGCAAAAAGCGGGTCACCGCGGCCAGTGGCAGGGCAGGAACGTCGGCATCGACATTGTTCACGCGAATGAACATAGGCGCTCGCCGCACCGTGCCGTCCGAGTCGGGCGCCTGATTCGCGTGGCCCAACAATGGCGAGACTGAAGCGAGCTCCGTCGTGGGGCGGATCAGTGAGCCGTATGACTGCGGACCGGGCCCCGGCGGCATGGCCGTACCCGGATCACCGGCCACCGGCTGCACCACGTTGCCATGCGCTGCCATGGCCTGCGCAAGCTCGTCATCGCCTGGCGCAGGCGCATCAAAAAGGATGTCCAGCGCAATAGTGCGCGCTCGCGCTTGAGTGAGCTGCTCTATCACCTGAGCATGCAGCGTACGAGGCCACGTAAAGAATCGCCCGTACTCTCGTAGCTCCTGCAGGGAGCGATCGTCTACACCGACGATAACCGTTCTGGATGCCGCGAGATCGCCACGCGCCTTAAAGAGGAAGTCGGTGCTTTGTTGCTGGAGCCGGGTAAAAAGGCCGCCCATAAAAGCAAGGTTGAGTAGAAGGCCCAAACTCAAGCTAAGGCTCAGACCGACGAGGAGTCGGCGTAGGAATCGACGCGACATTGCTGGCAGCCTCCGGCGCCAGTCTACTCAGTCCGTTTGATGGCGGCAAATGACACTAGGAACCAAAGTGCGGGGATAAGGAGCCTGAAGAGAATGCGGGTGAGGTAAGATTGATCGGCACACGCGAATTTGAAGAACAGAAACACTCATCGCTGACGCTTGATAGCCCACTTTCGGTGCGAAAATGAAACCGCCGAGCGTCAGGTCGGCGGGTATACTGCCTAACGTACACATGGCGCATGCAGCTCCAAACCAGCCTCCTCCCGACGGGGAGGTTTTGGCGAATCGCCGTCGGTTAGCCATCGGCCAACTCATCGTTCTCATAGCCGGTGGTGTGATGTTCTTCCTCGGCGCGATACTCCTCGTTGCATTTCTGACTCCTCGCGACCAGAGTGCTCCGTCCATCGCTGCAACGGTCGTCGCAACCGCGGCTGTATCGACCACGGACAACACCGTGGCCCAGACCGGAGGCGCAGTTGCCAGTGCGCCCGCGGCGCCCGTGGGCGCACGCCCCCAGCAGGGTGGGGCGGCCGCAACGTTCGCGGTGGCTCCACCGGAGCTTTCCAGCCCTGGCTGGATCCAGAACTTCCGTGCGAGTCACCTCTGGTCCGGTCCTGCAAGTGATGGCGCGGATCTCGGCGAGCTGCCTCAATGGACCTACCTGCAATTCTCCGGCGAGTTCGTCAATGATCGGGCGAAGGTGCTCGATCCAGGCGATGGGTCCAGGAGACCCTCACGAACTGGCTGGCTCAACTCGGGCGACGTGGGCCCCGCGGGAGCGCCGCCAGTTTTGTGGTACATGGGTATTGGCCAGAGCGAGCGCGGCCTCGCGGGAGCGCCGAAGCGAATCACGGACGACTGGCCCGCCCAGATCAGCGGTCAAGGCGCCGTGGTTATGGATGCGCAGACTGGCGCGGTACTCTTTGGAAAAAACGCTCGTCGGCGAGTTGCCATGGCAAGCTGCACCAAAATGCTGACCGCCATTGTGGCGCTCGAGCGAGGCCGCCTCGATGATCGTGTCACCGTGGACGTCGATGGACTCAAGATGGCTATCGAGATGGAAAGCACAGTGATGGGTCTGAGCCCGGGTGAGACGGTGACACTCGAAACGCTTCTCTATGGCCTCATGCTGCCATCTGGGAATGATGCCGCCGTGGCCATCGCCAAGCATATCGCTGGTTCAGAATCCGCCTTCGTCGAATTAATGAATGCGAAAGTGCGCGAGCTTGGACTAGAGGACACGCAGTTTATGAACCCGCACGGTCTCGACGCCAAAGGACACTTCTCGTCGCCATTCGATCAGGCTAGCATCGCTCGTTACGGTATGAAAAATCCGACGTTTGCAAAGCTAGCTGGGGCTAAGGAGTACTCGGGCGATGGGTATCAGCTCTTTAACTCCAATCGGCTGCTCTGGAACTACCCCGGAGCGGATGGCGTAAAACCCGGTTTCACGGATGACGCCGGATCCACGCTCGTAGCATCCGCCACTCGAGATGGGCACCGGGTTATCACCGCTGTTATTAAGGCGAACAGCGCAGCGCTCGATAGCGTGCCACTCCTGGATTGGGCGTTTAAGTCCTATAGCTGGTAGGTGCCGCTCGGTGGGACGCTACGTCGCCGCCTGTCCACTGCGCGCATAGTGACGCGGCGATACTCCACAAACAGAGATGCCTTTTCCACGCAGCCGCGTTGCGGTCGTACAATGCTCTCCACGCGCTGAGCGCACTTTGTCGGAGAGATTCATGCGTTACCGACCTCTGGGTTCAACCGGGCTAGAGCTTTCCGAAATCGGGTTCGGTTGCGGTGACAACGCCGGCCTGATGATCGCTGGAACGCTGCAGGAGCAGTGTGCGGTCGCCGCCCGCGCCCTCGAGCTCGGTATCAACTATTTCGATACGGCTGCCGGTCTACGGCAGTACGAGATCCGAGGAGACGGTCGGCAACGTCCTGAAGGAGATCGGCGCTCGACCCATCGTCAACACCAAGGTCGAAGTCACGCTAGAACAAACGACAGATGTGGCGGCGGCAGTCGTCCAATCGGTGGAAGATAGTCTCAAGCGACTCCGGATAGATCAGGTGGACATCGTGGAGATTCACAACAGCCCGGTCCACCAGCGGCCAATGGAGTTCACTGGGTGGCTGCCGATGTTGATTCATGAGTATCTGGGGCCTCGGGGCGCGCTGGAAGGTCTACAACGATTGCGGTCCGCTGGCAAGGTGCGCTTCTTCGGCTTGGTCAATGAGCGGCCAGACGTTGATCTCGCGCGGCAGCTTATCGATACCGGCGCTTTCTCGATCATCAACGTCCAATACAACCTTATCAATCCGACTGCCGGTATGCCGCTGCCCGAAGGGCTGACCGTCCCGCTCGACAACGGCAACATGATCGGCTACGCGTCGGAGCATGGGGTGGGGACGGCCATATTCAGCCCACTTGCTCGGGGAGTATTGACTCAGAAATCCGTAGTGGACGGCTGGCGTCATCCACTCGCCGGTGAAGGCATCTTGCGCGATCGAGCGACGTACGAGGCGCAGCTGGATCGCGGCCGGGCGCTCATGTTTCTGGCGAACGAAGGACGGACGCTTTCACAAGCGGCCATTCGATTTATATTGATGCACCCGGGAGTTACGACGGTGCTGGGTGGCTTCTCTGAGATGCAGCATCTGGAGGAGATGACCGAGGTGCCCGAGATGGCGGAGCTTTCAGAGGAAGAAATGGACCGCGTGCGCCAGGCCTGGAGTCGCAACTTCGCCACATAGAGATCGGAGCAGTTATGGCAGAGATCGTTCTAGGGATGGGCAGCTCACACGGCCCAACCATTCGGACCCAACCAGAAGCGTGGGAACGACTGGGCAGGAAGGATATGGAAGATCCGCGCTTCGACTTTGAGGCGGAGCTCAAGACCGTGAAGTCGGACATCCTGGACGAGATCACGATTGAACGGCGGCGAGAGCGTTTCGACGCGTGCCAGCGTGGCATGGCGGAGCTCAGCCGCCAATTGAGCGAGTCAAATCCCGATTGCATCGTTATGGTCAGCAATCTTCACGGCGATATCCCGGCGCATCAACAGCAGATCTTTGGCGTCTTCACCGGCGATTCGCTTCCCGGTGAGGGGCCGGCAGCGCCAGGCGACCGCCTGCCAACGGAACCTGACCTCGCTCGCCATCTCGTGGACCGTTTGAACGACGGCGGATTTGACATACATGGCTGCCCTGACCTTGGAGCTGCGTCCGGGCTCGGCGATGCATTCACGTTTCTCTACGAGCTTTACGCTCAGTGAGGGAGCGCTGCCCATGGTTCCAATGATGATCAGCCGCTATCTCCCTAATCAGCCTAGTCCGCGCCGTGCCCATGAGCTAGGCGGAGCGCTTCGGCGAGCCATCGACGATTGGGACTCTAGAAAGCGTGTGGCCATCATGGCTTCCGGTGGACTGAGCCATCAGATTCTGGACGAGCCGCTCGATCGCATGGTGGTAAAGGCACTGACGGAGAGCGATACGACACGCTCTGCTCCATTCCCCGTGATCGCCTCAACCGAGGTCCTGGAACGCCCGAGATTTTGAACTGGGTCGCTGTCTCTGCGGCCATGGCAAACGCACCGATGACGCTGGTGGACTACGTACCGTGCTATCGTTCAGCGGCAGGCACAGGCCATGGCGTCACCTTCGGCTACTGGGCGTAAAGCAGAGTCACGACGGTCGAGGGGCAGCGTCTAACCTGTCAATCATGACCCATGATTCAATCACTCATCGCTAACTGAGTGCGAGAGTCTGACGATATGGCTATTCAAACCGGTCGAGCGGCCGTCTTTCACGGGCTCGGGCAACCTTTCGAGATCAAGGAATATCCGGTGCCGGAGCCAGGCCCAGGGTCCGCCCTTGTGCAGATCACGCTGGCTAACGTCTGCGGGTCGGATCTTCACGCCTGGCGTGGCGACCTTGATTACGCGAAACGTGGACGGGCGTTACCGCGCCACCAGGGTCACGAGGGCACTGGAAGGATCGCCGTGCTCGGTGAGGGCGTAAGCACCGATTCCAACGGTCAGCCGCTGGCCGTGGGCGATCGCGTGGTGTTTGCCTACTTCTTTCCCTGTGGTCGTTGCCGAGCCTGTCTCAACAGCAAAGATTACGCGTGCGTGAATCGCGTTCATCAGTTCAGCACGTCTTGTGAAGTATGGCCACATTTCAAGGGAACGTTCGGCGACTACTTCTATCTCTATCCCAATCACACAGTCTTCAAGGTACCGGACGAGCTATCCGATGAGCTCGTGGTGGGCGTGAATTGCGCCATGGCTCAGGTCACAGCCGGACTCGAGCTTGCTGGTCTTGGCATAGGTGAGACGGTCGTGATTCAGGGGGCTGGCGGGCCTAGGACTCTACGCGATCGCGGTGGCGAAGCGAGCGTGGCGCCGGTCAGGTCATCGTTGTGGACGGAGTGCCGGAGCGACTCGAGGTGGCCACGATGTTTGGCGCAGACGATGTGCTTGATATGCGCGATCTGCCCGAAACGGCTCAGCGAATCAAAGCGCGTCAAGGAGCTGACCGGAGGCTGGGGTGCTGACATCGTGCTGGAGCTCGCCGGTTTTCCCCAGGTTACGGAGGAAGGCGTTCAGATGCTCGGGTCGGGCGGCCGATACGTCGAGATCGGCAATATCAGTCCCGGGCTCACCTACCAGGCGGATCCGTCACTGTGGGTGACGCAGAACATCACGGTAATCGGGAACAACCATTACGGGCGCAGGCATCTGCGCGATGCGCTGGAGATCCTCAGCCGCTCGCGCGATAAGTATCCCTTTGACAAGATCGTCTCCCACAAGTTTCCGCTTGAAGAGATCAACGAAGTATTCGCCGCCCAGAACGAAGGGCACATTACTCGAGCGAGCTTAGTTCCCTGATCAAACAGAGCCGCATCCCGTAAGGGTGCCGTTTCGTCCGCGGTCAAGCTAGAGGCGATCCCACTCATCAACCAGGCTCAGAGCCGTGGCCGCTCGGCGGGGGTTGGGTTTCCGTTCCCGTTGAAGGTGTGCTCGAGCAGAGCCGCACCCCATAGGATGAGGCCCTGCTCAGATTTGAGGCTAGCCGCCTCCAGCCGGCCTGGCTCCACCACCTCCGGCGTTCCCGCCGCCTGCATTTCCGCCGGCGGGCGCGTTGCCTCCGCCCGGCGCACCGCCACCGCCGGGCCGCGCTCCGCCTGGACCGGGGAACAATCCACCGCCGGTTGTCCCGTCGGTTGAGCACCGGTTGGCCGGCGCCGCTTCGACCCGTTACTACGACATCGCCGGGCTGCAGGCCGCTCACAACCTCAGTGTTGCGCCCGGGCGTTGTTCAATCTGGCCAGCGCCGATTGTCGCGCGGCGACCGCCGCTTCACGGCTGTTGTAGGCCGTATTGAGCGTGCCCTGGTTTTTGGCGATGCTCTCGTCCAAACCAGATTGCGCGCTATCGAGATCGCTTTGAGCCTTGACAATTGCGGCTTGCTGCTGTGTTTTCGTGTTCTTGACTGATGCAAGCGTGGCATCCAGTTTGGACTTGGCTGTCTGGACCTGAGCTTCTGCTGTCTGGAGATTGCCGGCGTATTTCGCCTGGTTACTGCTCAATGCGGCCTGGGCTGTGCTCAGGGTTCCCTGTGCCGTGTTGACAGAGGTGCGAGCCGTAGCAATGGCCGTTTCACCCTGAATCCGTGTGACGTTGGCCTGGTCCTGCGCCGATTTCACGGCGATCTGGGCTGAATCAGACTGACGCTTGGCCACGCTGCAAGATGAAGCGGATGACGAAGAAGACGAATTCGATGTCGACGACTTGTCGCAAGCGTTGCTCCTCTGAGCTTCCTGAACTCGTTGATCTGCTTTTGCAGCGTCGATCTGACGTTTTGCTACATCTTGATCGGCGGCAGCCTTCTTCTGGGCATTGTCGAGCGCAATGTGGGCATTCCGGAGCGCTGTCTCCGCATTCGCCACAGCTACTCGATCACCTGTGGTATCGCGATCGATTTGTGTCCGAACTACCGCTAGATTCTTCTCGGCGGCGTCAACTGCCTGCCGATCGCTTGCTTCGCCGGCTGCCGCCGCGGCGACGGCTGTATCAGCCTGAGCCTTAACACTCTCCAGCGCTTTGCGCGCCGTGTCCAGGCTCACCTGAAGTGCAGCATTGGATGTATCGAATTGCGCCTCGGCATTCTCGACAACTTTGTCGGCGTTGGCCAGCGTTGTATCGGCCGAAGAAACGGATGCTTGTGCCACTTCGACCGACTGTGTCGCCGATGCTTGAGCGGCACCGAGACCGCGCTGCGCAGATGCCAGCGCCGAAGCAGCCGCGGCGACCTGGGCTTGCGCCACACAACGTCTTCCGCCGTGGCGCCCGCGGCCGCCTTGTCATAGTTTGCGCTGGTCTGGGCAAGGTTCGCTTGTGCTTGCGCCCGTTGGGCTTCCAGGTCGGCTGTGTCCAGTCGAGCGAGAACCTGCCCCGCTTCCACGCGGTCGCCCACTGAGACATCCACTTCTGCGAGCCTACCCGCGCTTTTGAAGTTAAGAGGAAGCGTGCTGGGAGCCGAGATGGGGCCCGTTGCCTCAACCGATTGAACGATCTTGCCGCGTTGGGCTGTGGCCGTCTGGTAGCTCACGGCAGCTTGCCGAGTCCCAACCCAGCCCTGCATGTACGCCACGGTAGCCGTGACACCAATTGCGACGATCGCGAGTAGAAACCAGATCCATCGAGGTGGGAGGTGACTCGGGTGCCAGGTGGTGGTCCAGGTGGAATGCGCGTGTGCCATGTCGAGGGAAGCCTCCGAGAACCTCTAACCCAGGTTGCGCTTTGGGCGCGATCAATTCTTCTCGCCGATACGCTGTGTCTTCAGTGTATGAAGTGAAGATTGAGCGTTCCTGAACGCGTCGTCAGGGTTTTCTCATCTCGTTAGGGCAGGCCTGAACGTGAAAGTGCCCCGGAGTGCCGCGCGTTGGCGCGGCACTCCGGGGCACCCTCTTACCCAGCTTCGTCGCCTCTTAGACAGCCAGGAGCCGATCGAAGAACGAGCGATATCGGCGTAAAGCCAGGCGGAGCTCCTCCGTGGAGACATCTTCACCTTGCTGCCACTGTCGCTGTAACCCGGAGCGCTCTTCCGAAAACGCCTCGGCGAGGTTTTTTATCACCTCGGCAACGAGGCCGTCGGCGCTCTCCACGGCACGCCGCGGATCGTCAACGAATCCAGCCTGGACGTCTGTCCAACGGCTATGGAAGAACTCGGCGTCCGCCGCGTTGAACAGTGGAGCACTCCGCTCCCCGCCTTGTTCGGCTTCTCGGTCATCCACCTGAGAACTGGTCCTTCGATTTACCTCGGGCTCGTGAAATTCTTCAGCCGGCGGATTGGGCCGTGCGTCGGTAGATGTCGGTGCGGGCATCGGCTCTGTTGTTTCCCGAGCTCTCGTAGTCGTGCCCTGCGCGATGTCCGCGGTTGTCAGATGCTGATCGCTGCCACTATTCATCGTCGTACCTCCGACCGAGCTGCCGACTCGGCATGTGTCTGAGTCTCAGTTTCAAGCAGGTCCTCGAACAGCGCCCGGTAGTGCGTGAACGCGGTTCGAAGCTCTTCGGTATTGGCATCTCGATCGAGGTTACGAAGTGCAATATCGTGAGCTGCCCGGTAATGCTCCACGACGCCTGGGTGGTCTACAGAGATGTCTTCCGTTCGTTGCTCGAAGTCACCCATTGGATATCCGCGGAGCTGCATCACCTCGCCAACCAGGTCATCGGCCTCGCGGGTTGCGGCCACAGGGTCGTCCACGAACCGAGCCTGCGTTGTGCGCCAGCGGCTGGCGAACTGGTCGCGCTCTGACTCGGAGAGTGGACGGATATTGAGCTGCTCCACTCGCCGGGAGCGGGCTTCAAGCGCTTCCTCAGCTCGCTTTCGATCACCTTCAGAGCGAACCGTGTGGGAATATTCGGGCCCAAATTGCTCTTGAAGTCGATCTGATCGGCGCTTCTGATTGAAGAGCCAGATCGCAATGGCTCCGACGACTATGAGAGCTATGACCAACCCCACGACCAACGCATTGTCCATATGTTCGAATTCCCTTTCTCAATCCCCGCAATCCCTGCAACGTGCCTGAGAGAGCGATAACAATGACTGACGCTGAAGGCGTCTTCTCCGATGGTGCACGCGCCACTGATGGATAAGCAGGGCGCGTGCCGTACGGTGCACAGGTTCTTGCGTTGTAGGCTGCTTTCTAATTGACAGAGCTCCGTACTTCACCCACCATTGGGTAGTGCAAGGGCACACGCTCCGCACATACCGGAGTGACCATCGATGTGGCGCCGCAAGGTTTCGCGCCGAGGCCCGGCTGTGGTTTTGGCAAGCAGCGTGAGTGCACCTCGGCCTCTCCACCGGCATCTGAAGTTGCAGTGGCAACTCAACGGGTTGGTCGATGCGGACGCTACATATTCTGACGACAGGAGTTGGTCCATGCTCTCTCGCGAAGCTAACGAAAGATTGACGCGAGTTGGAACCGGCACTCCCATGGGCAACCTCATGCGGCGTTACTGGCATCCTGTCGCCACTCTCACCGACCTGATAAAAGAGCCGGTGCTAGCAGTCAAGATTCTTAGCGAGAACCTCGTGCTCTATCGGTCGCCGAATGGTGAGCTGGGACTCATGGCGGAGCGCTGTCCACATCGTGGCGCGACCATGGCGTACGGTATTCGCGAGGATAGCGGCTTCCGCTGCCCGTACCATGGTTGGAAATTCTCTAATGAAGGGACCTGCCTGGAGCAGCCGGCTGAGCCGGAGAACAGCACCTTCAAACACCGAGTACGTGCGCCGGCATATCCCGTCCAGGAGATGGGCGGCTTGATATGGGCGTATCTTGGTCCCGCGCCGGCGCCGGAGCTGCCGCGCTACGATCTCTTCGTCCGCGATGATCTGAATCGGGAGACCGGAATCACCATTCTGCCATGTAACTGGCTCCAGGCCATGGAGAATTCACTGGATCCCATCCATCTGGAGTGGCTGCATCTCACGTACAAGAATTACGTTTCTCGTCGCCTGGGGCGGCCGGAGACAGCCAAGCCGCGGAGACACGCGCGTATTGCCTTTGACTCATTCGAGCTCGGTATCAAGAAGTGACGACTCTGGAGGGCGAGGATGAGGAGTCGGACGATTGGCAGATCGGCCATCCGATTCTCTTCCCAAACATCCTCTCGGTTGGTGCGCCACCCGTAAGCATTCCGCAGTTCCAGATTCGCGTGCCAATGGACGATACGTCAACCCTACACTTCTGGTACTACACCCGCGCTCGACAGTCCGACGACGAAGCTCAGATTGAGATCCCTCAGTTCGAGATGCCATACGCTGACGAGAACGGCCGCTTTCTGGTAGAGACCGTGAGTGGCCAAGACATGATGGTCTGGATCACTCAGGGCGCCATCTCTGATCGGACAACCGAGCGCCTTGGCTGGTCGGACAAGGGCATCATCCTTTATCGCAGCATGCTCATGGAGCAGATGGAGAGAGTGGCTCGAGGGGACGATCCGCTCGGCGTTATTCGTGACCCCGCCGTTAATGTCCCGATGCTAGAGATTCCTCGTGAGCGACGCGTCAATCACACATCCCGAGTTCCGGGGGAAGTGCTTGCGCTGAAGGCGGATGGAGGCGTGACGCGGGTATAGCCAATACGGTTTGGCTTGGCGCCAGTGACCGGTGGAACAGGCAGAGACGCCAGTAAAGTTTAGTTAAGCTGCGGACGCCCCGGTGGGACAGTTGTCTCGACTGTCCCGCCCGAACTCCCAAGCGGGCCCACAGGACAGTCGAGACGACTGTCCCGCCGGCACTGATCTCAGTCCTGCTCCTTAACTAAACTGTATTGGTCAGAGACCCGTGTCATACCGGTCGCAAGTGAATGCCTGCTACTTGAGGCGGTGGTTGTTCTGCTGTGAGTCGGGAACCAGTGCGTCGAACGTGTCAGATTGCAAGTCCTCGAGCGTTGCGACGGTAATATCGGCACGAAGCGTCTCGAAATCAGGGCCGACGCCAATGGTGCGCATGCTGGACGCGCGCCCGGCCTCCAGACCGGGCGGTGCGTCATCAACGGTGATGCACAGTCGCGGTTCTACACCCAGCAAAGACGCGGCCCGTAGCAACGGTTCTGGATCGGGCTTTCCTTTCTGCACGTCTTCGGCGCAGACGAGAGCCGTGAAGTACGCTTCTAAACCGACGGACGTAAGCATCGTATGCATATTCTCACGCGGTCCTGAGGTGGCAATCCCCTGTTTCCAGCTCGCGGCCTGGAGGTGTTCGAGCCAGGTGACAACGCCGGGCATTGGACGTAGGCCGACCTTACTGAGCCGTTCGCGAAATCGGGCTTCCTTGCGCAACTCGACTTCAGCCAGCTCCTGCATCGTGTGACAGGAGCCAAGCAGCACCTGAAGTGCGTCGGCCATTTTCTTACCGTTGACCAGCCGGAAATCTTCACGGGTCATCGTGAAACCATGCTCGGCCATCGTGACTTGCCACGCGTAGATGTGCGCCTCCAGCGAGTCAACGAGCGTTCCATCGAGATCCCAGATTACCGCGCGGCCGTTCGTCGTTATGCCAGGGTCCTGTGTGTCCGCATTCCCATTCAAAACCACGCGCTCCGTGATGAATGGTTGGCGACCATATTCCATTAGCGTGAGCCGGACCGGCAAGTGCGCTTCCGCGGGCGGATGGCATCAACCGATATGCAAAGAGGGGCTGCCGTAGCAGCCCCTCTCAAATGCGGATCTCTTCGTCAAACTCAGCGACGACTGCCGCGCGTGCGCGCTTCCTCCCATGATTCGCGCACGTTATTCCGAATGCGGTCCCACGCATTGCCTTCAGAGACGTAGCCATTCCGGCTGGACCAATCTGAGTAGCCGCGCTGGAATTCGGGCTCGACTTCATTCCAGTCGCGATCACGGAAGCGCGGGTCATTTGCCATCTCGTGGCTATAGCGGTAGCCCGGCTCGTAGTCCTGCCAGCGGCCGCCGCTCGAACCGTAGCGCTCCTGCCAGCGCTGTTGATACTGGGGCATCGCTTCGTCCCAGCCCATCGAGCCGGACTTGTTGACATTCACATCGCCCATGCCTTTGGTGTGTGCAACTTCCTTGTGGACGTCGGCCTCAATCCGCTCGGTGTCCTGGACGGCGCGCTTCTCGAGGCCGACTTCCTCGTAGACCACAGTGCGCTTCTCGGGCACCACGTCCTCTTGGGTGAGCTCCACCTCGACCTCCTCGTCGCCCCGTATCGGCTCATTAGTGGTACGCCGGTCCACGGGTCGCCGGGTGACCACTGCCTCCTCATCGGTTACCGGCACGTCGACTGCTTTGTGCTCGACGACCACGTCCTTCTCAATCTCGGCCTTACCGGTCTCGCGCTCCTTGCGGGCGACGAGCTCCTCTTCCTTGAGCTCCAGGGTGTCGCGGTCGGTCCGCCGGCTGGCAGCCACGTCGCGATCGGTGACGTCCGCGCGGCCGTCGCTGGCGGGCGGTCGTGGCGGAGGTGGTCGCGGCGCGGGCGTGCCGGTGTCGGTCACCGATGTGCTGGGCATCGTGCCCGTGGTGCCGCGATTCTCAATGTCATAGGCACCATGGTCTTGCAGTATGCGACGCGCCTCGTCGTATCGGCCGTCGGCCTTCACTGTCACCAGCGTTCGTCCACTCTCGAACTCCTCGTTGTAGTATTTGGCCTCGTCTTCTGGGATGCCCATCTCGGCCAGAGCGCCAATAAGCCCGCCAGCCGCCGCTCCTGCCGCTGCGCCTCCCAGGACTCCGGCGAGAAGTCCGCCTGCTAGGACTGGACCGATGCCCGGAATCAGACCGGCTGCGAGCGCACCGAGAACGCCGCCAACGACGCCTCCTGTGAGGGCGCCCGTTGCAGCGCCTCCTCCTGCATCCCCCGCGTCACTTTCCGATCGAATGGTTCCCTCACCTTTATCTCGATCGCGGACCGCAATTCCTATCTGATCGTCGTGAAAACCGCTGTCGCTTGAGAGCATCAATGGCACGTTCTCCATCATGCCTCTCGTTGAATACACCAACTACTGTCGACCGCGTAGAATTGCCATGCTAACCCTTTCCAGATCAGGGGGTAGATCAACTGACGACCCCCGTGTGATTGTCTAGGCCGCGCCAGATGTGATTTGCGACCCAAACGCTCGCTCGATGCAGGATCCATACCAGCCCAATGGCAATGGCGCGCGACCAGTGGCAAATGGCGCGCGACCAGGCGAAGTGCCGAACGGCCAGAACTTGCGAGTCAAAAATACTGGCACCGCACTTGCATCTGTAGGCACGAAACTCGCCGCGAAA
This sequence comes from uncultured Chloroflexia bacterium, assembly GCA_963765765.1. Taxonomy (GTDB): domain Bacteria; phylum Chloroflexota; class UBA6077; order UBA6077; family JACCZL01; genus CAVXYC01. The sequence goes on from CAVXYC010000019.1 coordinate 119,217, forward strand.
AGCACAGGAGGCACGCATGCAGACAACCGGCGCGACGGTCACCAGTTGGGGTGAAGCCGTCATGACCTCAATGGTGGCCGCACTGGCCGTTTTCCTGGCCACGATCCCCCGCGTAATCGGATTCCTACGTGATTCTGATCATCGGCTGGGTTATTGCAGGCCTTATCGCGAGCGCGGTGGCCGCGCTGCTCCGCACGGTAAAGTTCAATGACCTCGCGCAGCGGTCAGGGTTCACCGGGTTCGTCCGGAATATGGGCATCACAACCGACGCTTCCGGGACAATGGCCAACATTGCAAAGTGGTTCGTTCGGCTCATCGTTCTGGTAGTCGCCTTCGATGCCCTGGGCTTGCCCGCGGTCTCCCAGGTGCTCCAGCAGTTCCTCGCCTGGATTCCGAATCTCGTTGTCGCGATGGTCGTTCTGATCATCGGGGGCCTCGCCGCCAACGCCCTTTCGCGACTTATCCGCGGAGCTACGGCGCAAGCCGGCTTTAGCAACCCGGATCTCCTGGGCAATATCGCACGTATCGCCGTTTGGTCCTTCACCATTGTCGTCGCGATCAACCAGATTGGCATTGCAACGACGCTGGTCAATACGCTGTTCATGGGCTTCGTTGGCGCTCTTGCTCTGGCTCTAGGACTGTCGTTCGGTTTGGGTGGACGGGATACCGCTGCCGAGATTGTTCGGGGCTGGTACGAGAGCGGGCGTGAGGCGGCGCCGCGGATGATGGAAGCCGGCAGCCGTCTGCAGGAGCAAGCGCGATCGGACAGCGGTCGTTCGGCTATTCCCCCGACCTACACCAATGAGCGTGATCCGTCACGGTCATCGGGTCGGGTCACTCAGAACGACTAAGTACACCACGTGGCGGGTGTGAAGATGCCAAGCGGGGGATGCGATTCGCATCCCCCGTCTTGGCATCTTTAGCGATCTAAGACTACAAGCGTGACCCAGTAGTCGCGCACTGTGTGCGGCTCCTGCCAAACACCATCCGGCCCGACAGTCAGTACAATGCATTGTCAGCCTCAACGACGGCAAATATGCCAGCGGGGTAGATTTGCTCACCACCGCCCGCAAGGTAAGCAATCTCGATTGGAGCTTCTACAAGGAGCTCAAGCAAAGGGGTCGATCATGCTCAATGGCGAAGATAACGAGCTGCTCGCACACGTCGGTCCAGGATCTCCCATGGGGGAATACTTTCGTCGCTTCTGGATTCCGAGCTGTCTATCGGAAGAGCTACCGGAGGCTGATGGCGCCCCCTTGCGGCTTCGTCTCCTGGCGAGGACTTGCTGGCATTTCGTGCGACGGACGGCCGCGTTGGCGTCGTTGCGAACAACTGCCCACACCGTGGGGCGTCGCTATTCTTCGGTCGTAATGAAGAGCAAGGCTTACGTTGCGTCTATCACGGTTGGAAATTCGATATCTCGGGCGCCTGCGTGGACATGCCCAACGAGCCACCTGAGAGCAATTTCAAGGAGAAGGTTCGGGTCCGGTCATATCCATCTGAGGAGCGTGGCGGTGTTATCTGGGTGTATATGGGACCCGCCGACGAGAAACCCGAGATGCCGGCGCTCGAGTGGAGCACGCTGCCGCCTGAGCAGGTTTCACTTTCGATGCTTGTCCAGGAATGCAACTGGGCGCAGGCTGTTGAGGGTGGCATCGATTCCAGCCACGTAGGCTTCCTGCACGGAAAGCTGGGTCGCTCCTTCGCGCAGATTCCGAGAGGCACGGGCCGATACTACTCACAGAAGGACAACGCGCCCAGGTTTGAGGTGCTGGATACGGAGTATGGATTCGTCATCGGGGCGCGTAGGGAGGCCGAGGACAACAGCTACTACTGGCGAATCAGCCAGTTTCTCGCCCCGTTCTATTCCATGATCCCGCCCTTTGGCACAGGTGGCAATATAAGCGGTCATGCCTGGGTACCAATGGACGATCACACTGTCATGATGTGGGAGATCGAGTGGAATCCTCTGCGGCCACTGACGGAAGAAGAGCGAGCGCGCGAGTATGCCAACAAGGGAACCGAGGGACCAGAAGGGATGCTGCCGGCGACTTCACGGCCGGGCGGGCGCTGGTACCCGCGGCTCAATGCCTCAAACGACTATATGTTGGATTACGAGCTGCAGCGCACGAGCTGGTTCTCGGGTGTGCCCAGCACCCAGATCCAGGACATCGCAATCCAGGAAAGCATGGGCAAGATCTTCGATAGGACCAAAGAGCACCTTGGAACCTCCGACACGGCGATCATCCATTTCCGTCGCCAATGGCTGAAGGCCGCCCGAGCGCTTCAAGATTCCGGAACCACGCCACCCGGCGTCAACGCACCGGAGTCCTACGCTGTGCGGTCCGCATCCATGGTGCTGCCTCGCAGTGAATCCTGGACAGCGGAAGGCCGTAAGGTGTGGCATGTAAGGGAAGGTGTGGCGGTGGCGTCACTGTAAGGCGAGCAAAGAGGACACAAAGAAACGGCAGGGATCTTCATGCTTGTCCCTGCCGTTTCTTTGTGTCCTTTCTATGCGTTACTTACGGGCGCAGCTCCTTACACATGGCAAGGATGGCCTTGACTGTGTCGGTACCGGTCTCGGTGCCCCAGATGAAGTACTGGCCGAGGTTTGAGTAGTCTGGCACGCCCTTCGGATCGTTGAGTGGTACGTCCGAGCGGCGGCTATTGCGCGCCGGCGGGTTGTTGTGGGCCTTGGTCCACGCGGACTGCCCTTCCTGGCTGAGGAACCAGTTCACAAACACCTTAGCGGCATTCGGATGGGGGGCATTCTTGAATATTGCGACGCCGCTGGCGGAGACGTTGCCGCCACCATACTCGAGTGGCTCCACGTTCTTGCCAATCCCCTCAGTCTGGAGACGCACCAGCTCCTGGTCTGCTGGCCCGATGCCGATCGGATAGCGGCCGGTGGCTACCCATTCACTGGTCACGCGAACGGTCTCCTGAAATACCGGCTTCTGGTCCACGAAGAGCTTGCGCACCCAATCGGGGCCTTTCGCCTGCCAGAGGCCAATGATGGTGGACGTGCCCTGGGCCGCAACCGTGCAGTCATCCACTACGATCTTGCCCTGATACTTGGGATTCATGAGATCGTCGAGCGTGTTTAGCTCACTAGCGGGAATGACATCGCGGTTGATGTAAAGTCCGTTCCGGAGGCTGAAGTCGTGAGACAGAATTTGCGGCTTCGTTGACGAGCTGAAGGTCGCCCACTTTCCGTTCCGCCATTTACTGTCGTCCATAATGGACGGATCAACGATGTACTCTGGGAGATCCTGGAAGGCGCCCGCTGGTAGCAGGACCTCGTGCATGTTGCTGGCGCCGGTGGACTCGAAGACGTCCCAGGCGTAGACGCCATTCTGCTGTTCGGAAATGATCTTTGGTGAGATGTCGCTGGGGCGCGCTCCGGTGTGCTCGACCTCAATGCCCGGGGTACGCTTCCTTAAACATCTCCATGATCTTCTTGTCGTTCTCACCGGGCATGGAGACAATAACAAGCTTTTCCTTCTTGGCCGCTTCAACTGTCTGCTGAAAGGCCGTTTGCCAGTCTCCCCCTGAGCCGCCCGCCGCGGGCTTTGCCACATCGGCTGGCTTGGCGGCTTCAGCGGGTTTGGCAGCTTCGGCTGGTTTGGCGGCTTGCGCTGGAGCCGAAGTTGGCGCGGCCGACGGCGCCGGCCCGCAGGCCGCCACAAACATGGCAACCGCAGGCACCCAGCTCATGAGCTAATCCATCGTTGCGGTCGATCCATGGGTAGTTCTCCTCATTACTGCCAGCCGTGGCGGCGGGTCATTGTTGCGTGTCGACTGATCTCTTATTTCTCACCGGGCACCGAAGCTGAGCATAAATGTGTCGGCGGTTCAGGTCAATGAAAACTGCACGCACTGAACTCGCCAACGCCGTTCTGTCACGACATTGCTTGACAATCTTTGCGATACGCGCACTAATGCGTGAGGAAAGGAGGTGTGCGTGAACGCTGTCACGTCAGAGGCCGTTACTCACGGGCCGAGACGATGAGCGCGATCGCTGCGCGAGACGGCCCGTACGACTCTATCTGGCGAGTGAAGGAGCCCGGTTCACACTCTGTGAAGTAGATGCCCAGCGTCAATCGCAGGAGGCAGTCGGAGCAGTGTGCATGAGGCGGCTCACCGCTGAGCAAAAGGGGAGCAAGCATGGCAAGGCTGCTCGATATCTCGAAGGCTGCACTCATCTGTGTCACGGTGGCGTCCGCCGTGAGCTGCGCGCCCGCCGCGGCACCATCACCCACGTCGGCTCCACCGCCGCCGGCAAAACCTACCGAGGCCCCACCGGCTAAGGCCTTAGCGACCACAGCCGCACAGCCCACCGTTCCTCTTGCCCCAGTGGAGGCCAAGCCTACCGCGGCTACAGCGTCATCGAAGTTGGCTGAGTACTACCAGAAGGCGAAAGCCTCTGGTGAGCTCAAGATCGTCCACTACGGCCCTGGACCAGAGTACCAGCCGCTGGTCGAGGAGTTCCGCAAGACGTATCCGGACATCCAGATTGAACTGGTGAGTCTGCGTGGCACCGAGACATATCAGCGACTCCAGGCAGAGGCCGTGAGTGGCAAACGAATAGCAAACGTTGTGAGCGGCGGACAGACCAGCCAGACCCAGATGGAGAAAGAGGGACTGTTCACCAAGTGGGAGGGGCCACCAAACGCGGAGAATCTCCCCCCGACGGTTCCTCCCTCGGACGTGCGCTACTCGATCACTTACAACGTCTTTGGCTACATCGTGAATACGAACGCGATTCCGTCTGACAAGATGCCAACGTCTCGCCAGGATCTGCTCGACCCCTTCTGGAAGGGCAAAGGCAAGATGGTGTTCGAGGATCCGCGCGCGGGGGGGCCCGGGATTGACTTCTTCACCGTGACTTACGATCAGCTTGGTAAAGACTATATGGAGCAGCTCAAGTCTCAGGAGCCAACCTTTGTTCGAGATCGAGACGCTGCGCCGGCCCAGGTGGCACGCGGCGAATTCGATGCTTTTTTCCCCGTGGCCATCAACTCAGAGCTGTTCGAGCTGGAGAAGTCGGGGCCGGTGAAACTCGGTTGGTTCAAAGATGGTGGAACGACCGTGGGTATGAACGGAATCGGCGTGATCAAGGAAGCGCCCGGTCAGGACGCGGCAAAGCTGTGGGCGAGCTGGTGGTGCTCACCAGAAGGGCAGACGGCTATCGCTCAGAAATCGCAGATCTATCCAATTCTTCCAGGTGCGCCTGCGCCTCCCGGCTGGCCAAAACTGGAAGAGGTCAATCCGCAGCGTCGGACCGCCGATCAGACAGTGAAGTCAAATGAGTACAGCGCCATCTTCGATACGCTGTTCTTCAAGTAGCTGCCAAGCCCTTAGGCTATACGGTGCCCCGCTCGTCGGTTCAATCTGAATGGCGGGCTGGGCGCCTCCATGTGCGGACGAAGGCTCTCCCGGTCCCCATAGCTCGAGCCGCTGATGAACACGTCACTAAGCACTAAACCTGGCTGCCATGCGTAAGGTCACTCCGGCTCCCTATTCATGAACTGTTGCTGGGCCGTTGCGAACTGGATACTTGAGGACCAGAGGACTGTCCGCTCGTGAGATGAACACCATTGGATCAAGGTGCATCGGGCATGACGATGCAGGTTAACGGTTAGGCGCGCGGGCGAGATTGCTTTGACAGCGCGAAGTTGGGTGATAGAGTCAAGTCACACCAAGGCGTGCCCGCTCGGTGAGGGTGTTGCGTGGGAACATTGCTATGCCGGTAACTGTGGCAGGGTAAGGGAGTCCCGAGATGTCGTCGCACGATGTGAACCTCAAATGCAGATCACTGCTGTGGAGCCCGGCAATTCTCCGTCCCCTCGCTGTGGCAGTGCTGAGCGTCACGTTGCTACTGATGATTGGCGCTGGCGCCGCCGACCAGGCTCTGGGTCAAGGGTCTGATCTCGTCGTTCAGGAATACCCTACTCCCGCCGGGAGCCGACCCCATGACGCTGTTCCGGATCGCTTTGGCGCGGTCTGGTACGCGGGGCAGGGCAACGGAACTGTGGGTCGACTTGACCCGTCCACGGGTGAGGTCCAGGTCATTAACGTCGATCCCAAGTCGGCGCCGCACGGGATCATCATCGGACCTGATGACGCGGCCTGGGTCACCGATGGTGGACTCAACGCTATCGTGCGCGTGGACCCGGAGACCTTCGAGGTGCGGGTCTATCCGCTTCCGGGAGCGGCAGCGAACCTCAATACACCAACATTCGATGGCCGCGGCGTGCTGTGGTTTACCGGTCAGAATGGCTTTATCGGCCGGCTAGATCCGACGGTAGGAATCGTTGAGCAATGGGGTGCGCCGCGTGGCCGAGGGCCGTATGGGATTGCAACAGCTCCCGACGGCGTAGTCTATTTCGCTTCGCTGGCCGGTAACTACATGGGCCGCATCGATGACGACGCGGGTACGGTGACAGTACTGGATCCGCCCACGCCTTCATCTGGCGTGCGGCGGGTCTGGCCCGACTCGTCGGGCAACCTCTGGATTGCACAGTACAACGTCGGACAAGTCGGTAGGTACGTGCCCTCATCAGGCCAATGGACCGAGTGGCGTCTTCCGGGGTCGAATCCGCGAGCATACGCCGTGTATGTGGATCAACTGGACAAGGTCTGGCTGACCGATACGAGCGCGGACACGATCGTTCGCTTTGACCCCGATACAGAGACATTCACCACGGTGCCGATCTCGCGTCCATCCAACGTGGCCCAGCTAGGCGGCAAGCTAGGAGAGGTCTGGGGCGCTCAGCGCGCCCGCGACCACCTGGTCGTTGTGCGCTACGACCCCACAGCAGCTGCTGCTGGTATGTCGCATTCGCGAGAATAGGTCGAAGTTCCGATCCGCAGGCTAGTCGATGTCGTCTAGCCTGATCGGCCGATACGCCGATACATTGACGGGCGCAAGTCTGATGGGCTCACAATCGCCCGCCTTCACCCTCGGCTCGGAGGATGAAAACGGGCGATCTTGTAGAGAGTCGCTCGGAGCGGCTGGCTCCCGCGTGGGTGGCTAGCGCCCCGGCAGCATCTCGCACGGGGTCTGCCGTGGCCCGAGGCTTTCGTAGTAGCCGTTTGTCTCGGGGATGAATCGACCCTGGTTGAATCCGCCGCTTTTTTCGCTGCGGATGATGACGGCCACCGTTCGCTCGCCAATCCCGATCTCGCGATGAATCTCGTAGGGCGGAACGAGATCGATCTCGCCAGGACCACACACCGTGCTACGGGTTTCGCGGATCTCGGCATAGTCCGGTCGCGATCCATCATCAAGGCGCTCGAAGCGCTCGATGGTCTGATGGCCGTCCATTAACCCGTACAGCGTGTAAATGTGGGCGTGGTGGTGAATGCGAGGGTTTCCGCCGACGCGATCAGCGCTGCTCACGAGGCCGTTGATGGCGAACTTGAAGTCCGGATCCTCATAGAAAAGCAGGTTCTCGGCGCGGCCATCTTTCGGCTCGCAATCGGGCCAGTTGCGTGATGCTTCGATCACCTCAGGATCTTCCAGAAGCTCGGCCAGGATGGGTGAAAGCGCAGTCCAGCGCTTCTCCAGATCTGGCTCGGAGGCAAAGAGCTCTCTGGTTTTGTGGACGAATCGGTCCAACGCGTTCTCTGTGCGAACTTCTACAGCCATAGTTAGCTCCTAATTCGTTGCTCCCGCCGCGACCGGCGTCGGGACGTGATAGAACGCAGCACAATTATCCCATAGGATTTTGCGCTTATCGTCATCGGAGATCGGCAGCTCCATGAAGGCGTTCGTCGCGTTGGGGAAGCGGGAGTCACCGTGCGGGTAGTCGGTGGAGAACACGAGCTGATCCGCCCCGAACTCCTGGATCATGTATCGCGCGGGAGTTTCATCCGGCTCCACCGAGACGAAGCACTGGCGCTTGAAATACTCGCTGGGCATCATCGAGAGTGTCGGCATGAAGAGGTCACCTTCCAGCTCATAACTTTCGTCCATGCGCCAGACGAGCCAGGGTACCCACGAGCAATTCGCCTCGAGGAACGCCACCTTGAGCTTCGGATGCCGCTCCAGAACCCCGCCGCCAATGAACGCGCCCAGGGCCAGCATCTGGGTCATTGGCTGCGCATAGATTCGCTTGATGCCGAAATTGTCCGCGTATTGCTCGCCCACCTGGCGGGAGCGAGAGCCTGAAGCTTCGTGGAAGCCCAAGGGCAGGTCTAACTTTTCGAGCACGTCCCACAAGGGCTCGTAGTAGCGGGTCGTACCATTGCTTGTCGTTGACAACATTGGAGCGCAGGAATACGGCTTTGAAGCCCAGGTCCTCAACGCAGCGGTGCACTTCCTCAACTGCGCTCGGGATGTCATACACGGAAACCATGCCAGCGCCAATCATCCGCTCGGAATCCGTCTGGCAGAGGTCGTACATCCAGTCGTTGTAGGCCCGAGCGATTGCCGCCGCGTAACGGGGCTCCTGGTTTGGATGAGTGAGGACGCTCAGTCCGCGACTGGGAAACAGGATCGCCACGTCCAAACCTTCGGCGTCCATCGCATCGAGCTGCACTTCGCCGGTCCAGCCACGACGCGCGTGGTCGGCATACAGCTTCTGGTTGCGCTCGTAATTGCGGCCGTGGTGGGGCGCTCCGCCGGTCATGGTGGGGCTGTCTTCCGGAAAGATGATGCCCAGATCGCGTACGCTTTCCGACGTTCTCCCAACCGGAGCGGCGGACTTGAACTCGTCGGCGATGTAGCGCTGCCAGAGATCCGGCGGCTCCATCACGTGCATATCGCTGTCCATGATCAAGAAGCCATCTCTCGCCATAGAGACCTCCACCGGCTGTGCGCTCGCTGAGTAGAAGCGCGAGTTATTGAAACCTAGCGTACCCCACACGGACGCGATTGACCAGCACGCGAGATTGTCGGCTAGAGTTCAAACTTCAGGGGGACGAGTTACGGCGAACATCGCGTAGCACCGGCCCTTGTGATCTGTGCCTGGGACACGGAAGACCGATGTCGCTCTCCGATCCGAACGCCGCCGACTAAAAGCGCTCCAGGCACAGGGCACAAGGGCCCGTGCTACGACTTGCCTCCTGGTCAGCGCCTCCAAATCTGAACAGCTACATTTGTTGGCAGGCGCTCATTGGGTCCAGGTTGGGGCCGCAGCATCGCGCTCCCACACAAACCAGTCACGAAGGCCCCTTCAACGTGCTCTGACTACCACTATTGCTCGTTATGACCGATAGACTCAGGAGGCGACGCCCGGAAGGGCGACGTTAGGGCCACGGAGGACAGACCAGATGCCCAAGCCCCAACCGACCGTTCTTGAAGTTGCCGGCCGCGAGGTAGTGATCACGAATCCTGACAAAGTGTTCTTCCCGCGTGCTGGCTATACAAAGATGGACCTGGTGAACTACTACGCTAGCCGTTGCCGAAGGCGCGCAACGAGGGATCGGAGGCCGACCCATCGTGCTGAAGCGTTACGTGAACGGCGCGGAGAAGGAACCCTTCTTTCAGAAGCGTGCCCCCGACCAGCGACCCGAATGGATCGAGACAGTGGAGCTTTCCTTCCCATCGGGACGAACGGCAAGTGAAGTTGTGGCGCGTGACGCTGCCACCCTTCTGTGGACGATCAATCTCGGGTGCATCGATCTGAATCCTCATCCCGTCCGGGCCGATGACCTGGACCATCCGGACGAGCTGCGAGTAGACCTGGATCCGGGCCCGGGAGTGGAATGGGACGATATCCGGCGCGTCGCGCTGGTTGTGCGCGAGGTGCTCGAGGATTATGACCTCAAGGGCTGGCCCAAGACCTCAGGATCGCGGGGCATTCACGTAAACGTGCGCATTGAGCGGCGTTGGACGTTTACGCAGGTCCGTCGGGCGGCGCTGGCGTTGTCCCGTGAGGTGGAGCGGCGCGTGCCCGATCTGGCCACCAGCAAGTGGTGGAAGGAGGAACGCCACGGCGTCTTCCTGGATTACAACCAGAATGCCAAGGATCGCACCGTGGCCTCCGCCTGGGCAGTGCGTCCCACACCGGACGCCCGCGTGTCCATGCCGCTGGAGTGGGACGAGGTGCCGACCGTTGATCCGTCGGCGTTCACGCTCATCAGCGCGCCGGAGCGATTCAAGGAGCGTGGCGACGCGTCGGCCGGCATCGACCAGTCCGCCGGCTCGCTCGACAAGCTGCTGGAGCTTTCGGCCGCGCAGGAAGCGGAGGGCCAGGGCGATGCGCCGTGGCCGCCGCATTACTCTAAGGGAGACGATGAGCCGCGGCGCGTAGCGCCGTCGCGCGCTAAGAAGGACAGTGGCCCCGCGAAAGGCACCGGTCGCCGCCGGTCGACACAGCCGCTCATCACGGTTTCAAAGGCTGAGCACCTGGATGAGGCGATGGCCGGTCTAGAGCGCTGGAAGGGGCGGCATCCCGAAGCGGCTGCTCTGTTGCAGGTGGATGACGTGCTCGTGGACGCGATGCGCGGGGCTTCGTCAACCTGGACACGAATCCGGCTGAATCTGCGCCACGTGCCCGAGGACGAGCGACCCGCCGAGGAGGCGCCGGATCCCGATTACGATCCGTGGACTAATTACCGGGGGCGGCTCGGGCCCCAAAGACCCGCTCAAGCTCGTAGGGAGGCGTGACCTCAAGCTGATCGTAGCAGCACTTCTCCGGAGGCTTATCCGGACGCCAGCGTACAAACTGCGCTGCGTGTCGGAAGCGGTTACCCTGCATGTGGTCGTAGGCAACTTCGACCACTCTTTCGAGACGTAGCGCCTCCCAGCTCAGATCTTTGCCGTGATTCCACCGACTTGACGCGCCCGGTAGGCGCTGACCGTTCTCATTTGCCTCAGACTGCGCCTCGGCCCAGTCGCGCCAGGGGTGGCCATCGAGCGCATTCTCACGTAGCGGCGCCAGGTCCTCAACCAGCTTCCTGCGCACGGTGTTGGTAAAGGAGGCCGAGACGCCGACGTGGTGCAATGTGCCGTCCTCGTCATAGAGCCCCAGAAGTAACGAGCCTACCATCGTGCCCGGGCCGTTCTTGTGCCAACGAAAGCCGGCCACCACGCAGTCCGCCGTGCGGGCGTGCTTGATCTTGAGCATTGTGCGCTCGCCGGGACGGTACGGCCCATCCAGACGCTTGGCCATGACACCGTCTAGCCCGGCGCCCTCAAATCGATGAAACCAGTCCTCGGCGAGAGAGCGGTCGACCGTGGAGGGCGAGAGATGGACCGGCCTGCCCTGCAGTGCCTGCTCTAGTCGCTCGCGCCGCTCCGAAAGCGGCGCCTCGCGCAGGTCTTCATCGCCCAGTGCCAGCAGATCCCAGGCCACAAAGGAGGCCGGCGTCTCTTCGGACAAAAGCTTAGCTCGGGATGCGGCCGGGTGGATGCGGAGGAGCAACGCCTCGAAGTCGAGCCCGCTGGCACCAACGATGACGATCTCGCCGTCGAGTACGCAGCGCTCGGGAAGCGCCTCGGTGAGCGATTTGACGAGCTCCGGGAAGTAGCGATTCATGGACTTTTCATCCCGACTTTGCAGGGTGATGTCCTGTCCATCGCGGAACACGATTGTTCGAAACCCATCCCATTTCGGCTCGAATAGCCAGCCTTCGTCATCTGGCAGACTGGCGACCGACCTCGACAACATAGGTGCGATAGCTGGAGCGAACGGTAGCGACATGGCCCAATTTTAGATTGCGCTGCCCCGTAATCTAGCCCGTTCAGGCTACGTGCTAGTCACACCTTGAGCTGTCAGATTCGCTGGCTGATCGCCAGAATATTCCCTCGGTATCCTTGAACCACGCCGTTTTTGCGCCTCCGCCGGTAGCAATACCGTTTATCGTCTTGAAACCCGGAGCGTCATATTCCTCAAACGTCACGCCTCTGGCGTTGAGCTCGGCCACTTCGGCTTCGACATCATCAACGGACCAGAATGCTGTACTTGCCTGCGATGTACCCGCGCCCGCCGACGGGTACATGAATACCCATGATCCATTGCCGCACTCATAGATCACACCCCCGGCGTACTCCTGTTTCACCTTGAGCCCCACTTTCTCTTCATAGAACCTGCGAGCCCGAGTGACGTCGTTTACCGGTATGTACGGAACGATTTGCGAGTTACTGAGCATGCTACTTCCTCCCAGGATGGCTATGGACAGAAAAGGTCATTCATCATCAATGGATGCCTTGGCCAGAGATCTACGGTCCTGCGATACCCCGAATCGACCTGCGATCGGATCATCAACAGCTCAGTCAGTCAGGTTGGGAGGAGCATCGGGTTTGATATCAACTGAGCATCGGCCGTACCGCTAACGGGGCGGTGAATTGGAAAGGACAATTCTGAATCGCTCTACTCAGGATTCATGAGGCTCACCGTGACTATTCAGGCTGTCAGTCTCAACCCGAGGAGCGAGTCTTTCGGCTGTGTGGGACGTATGCATGCGAAGGCTCCATGTCACGCCCCACACGTACTCGAGTTATCCCTTCACGTAAGCCAGCATCTCGGCGATCTTGCCGTCGCGAGCTCGAATAAGGTCCAGCCCGCGAACGTGGCCATCCGCGCCATCCGAGCTCTTCCACGTATAGCGCCAGCGCAGCACCGCGGATTCGCCGAATACTGAGAGCTCCTCAGTCTCAAATCGAGCCTCGTTCGACTCACGGAAGAGTGCTTCCAGAGCGGCTCGGACAGCGATTGGTCCCTCAAAGCGGTCGCCATCTGGCGGAGTAGTGGATTCCCAGACGACGTCATTTGTGCATAGGCGCATCATGGCGTCCACGTCGTGTTGATTGACCGCCGCTTCCATCTGATGCACTACATCGAGTGTTGCCGCGCTTACGGCATCGTATGCTGATACAGCCATCATCGAACCTCCGAGTCTGCTGGCATTCTAGGCGGCCATGATTCAGACGAAGCTAGCGATGCTTACAGCGAGTCGCCGTAACTGTCCAATGTGCACATGCGGGCGGTCCCGTGGCTCCCGGAGAGATCTGTTCTTAAGGAGCCGCGACTCTCCGCGGCCGACGGTTGCTGGGAGCACAATCCTTGTTCCAGCAGGCCGCAAGCGAGCTGCGTTCCGATTCCAGGCGTCTTAGAACGTTCGCTCTTTGGGCTTGATCACTCGATTCGTGCCGCCGGTGCGGGTCTCGACACCGAGACCGGGGGCGCCCATTTCAGCCACGCGGTTGGCGCTTGGAGCGCGGACAGCTTGTTTGCGGCGGGAGCTGGCTGCCGCCGCTGCTGCCTCCTCAGCGTCGATGGATTTGTTCTTCTTTGCGACCGGCTTCTTCGCCTTTGCATCGGAGATTTTCTGAATTCCGGCTGCCTTCTTTGGCTTTTCAGTTTTGGCGACGACTGGCTTCGCAGTCTTCTTCGCCTTCGCAGAGGCAGCCTTGATCCCCTTCGCTGTCGTTGGTTTGGTCGCCTTCACTGTGGCTGGTTTAGTCGCTTTCGCTGCCGCTCTGCTCGACTCCGTTGCCGCTGTCTTGGTGGTCTTCGCCGCCGCTGGTTCGCTGCTCTTTGTCGTAGATGCCTTTCCGGCGGTAGCTTTGCCGGCTGTGACGGGGCGCTTTGCAGCTGGTGACTTGTCGGCGACGATCTTGCCAGCTTTCGCTGCGGGAGCGGAAGCCTTGGCTCGCTGGTCCGTGGCCGATTTGCCCCCAGTGGTCGTCGTTGACTTTGCTGCCACCGCGCGTTTCGTGCCCGATGACCTGCCCTTAGCTACAACGTTGCCCCTGGCAGCTGTGCGCTTTCCACGAGACCGTGCTGTGGCGCCGCTTCCGGAACCGCCAGCACCACCGGAGCCGTTGGCATCAGACCCACCGCTACCGCGGCCGCCATTTCCATTACCGCCACTGTCATCCGGACCCATGTCATCGCTGTTGCCCGTAAGGATGGCGACGCAAGCGACCCGATCGCCCTTCTCGCGATCGTCTCGACCGCTTACTTCCATCACCGAGACCCCGCGCGCCGCGCGACCCTGACGTGAGATGGTTGCGACGTCGGTGCGGAGGACGATGCCGTTGGACGTGATCATCATCACTTCCTCATCGCCCCGCACCACGCGGCCGGCGGCCACCGGTCCAGTCTTGTTCGTGATGCCCAACGTGCGCACACCGCCCGTCCCGCGGCCGTGTGGCTCGAACTCGCTTAGACGAGTGCGCTTGCCGTAGCCGAAGAGTGTAAGAAGGAAGATCTCGCCGTTGTTGACTACGACATCCATGGCGGCCAGTCGATCGCCCTTGGCCAGGCGAATGCCACGCACGCCGCCGCTTGTACGCGATGCCGCGCGTAGCACATCCGTGTGGAAGCGCAGCGCCTGGCCCCGCTCGGTGACCAGGAAGACGTCGCCGCCGCCGGGGCAGTGCTGTACCCAGGCCAGCTCGTCACCCGGTTCGATGTCCATGGCGATCAGACCATTGGATCGGACGGATGAGAAGTGCGAGAGCGGCGTCTTTTTGATCTCGCCCATCCGCGTGGCCATGAGCAGGAATTCGTTATTCTCGAAGTCCGGCGCGGCCAGCACAGCCGTGACAATCTCGTCCGGTTCTACGGCAATGACATTGTTGATCGGGATGCCGCGCGCGGTGCGTTCGTACTCAGGAAGCTGGTAGGCCTTGAGCTGATAGACCTTGCCGCGATTGGTGAAGAAGAGGATGTTGTCACGCGCGTGAGCGATGAGCATGTGGCGCATCGCGTCTTCCTCGCGCAGGACCTGCCCGCGAATACCATGACCGCCTCGACGCTGCACGCGATAGGTCGTGCTGGGCAGTCGCTTCACGTAGCCTCGGCCGGAGATCGTGACCACAACCTCGGTGTTGGGGATGAGGTCCTCATCCAGAATGGCGCCGATGGTCTCGGTCCCAACGCGCGTCCTGCGCTCGTCGCCGAATTTCTTTTTCAGGTCCTTGAGATCATCACCTACCATCGCCAGAATCTTTGGCGGATTGGCGAGGAGATCCTCGAGCCGAGCAATCTCCTTCATCAGGTTCTCGTACTCATCCAGGATCTGCTGTCGCTCCAAAGCGGCCAGCCGGCGGAGCTGCATATCGAGGATGGCGCGGGCTTGGATCTCGCTCAAGCCGAAGCTCGTCTGAAGCTGACCCAGAGCCACCTCGGCGGACTCCGCGGCGCGGATCGTTCGGATCACCGCGTCCAAGTTGTCCAGCGCGATCTTCAAGCCTTCCAAGATGTGGGCTCGGGCACGCGCCTTTTCCAGCTCAAACTCGGTGCGGCGGGTTAGTACCTGCTGGCGATACTCGATGAAGTGCTGCAGCATCTGCTTCAGCGTGAGCACGCGCGGCTCGCCCTCCACTAGCGCCAGCATGTTGAAGTTGAAGCTCGTTTGCAGTGTCGTGTGCTTGAAGAGCTGATTGCGTACGGTGCCCGGGTTGATGCCGCGCTTGATCTCGATCACCAGGCGCATGCCCTGGCGGTCGGACTCATCGCGCATGTCATCGATGCCTTCGATGCGCTTCTCACGCACCAGCTCGGCGATCTTCTCTTGCAGCAGCGCCTTGTTGACCTGGTAGGGAAGCTCCGTGACCACGATCTGGAATCGGCCCTCTTTGGGCTCTTCAATCTCAGTCTTGGCGCGGATGATCACGCGGCCACGCCCTGTGGCGTAGGCCTGCATCAGGTGATCGATGACCTGGTCGGACTTGGGGTCCTTCTCGCGGGTCAGGATGATCCCACCAGTTGGGAAGTCCGGGCCTTTGACGAATCTGGCAAGGTCGCCCACCGTAGCTTCGGGATTGTCGATCATGTGCAGCAGCGCATCGGCAATCTCATTGAGGTTGTGCGGCGGGATGTTCGTCGCCATGCCCACGGCAATGCCAGCCGAGCCATTGCAGATCAGATTGGGGAACTTGCCCGGGAGAACCGTGGGCTCCTGGCGCGTACCGTCATAGTTCGGCACCCAGTCCACAGTGTTCTTGTCGATATCGGCCAGCATCTCGAGAGCCAGCGGGGTGAGTCGAGACTCGGTGTAGCGCATGGCCGCGGGTGGATCGTTGTCGACGGAGCCGAAGTTCCCCTGACCATCGATCAGCGGATAGCGCATGTTGAAGGTCTGGGCGAGTCGGACGAGGGTGGGGTAGATGACCGCTTCACCGTGGGGGTGGTAGTTGCCCGAGGTATCGCCGCAAATCTTGGCGCATTTTCGGTGAGGGCGGTTTGGCTGCAGGTTCAGATCATGCATGGCCACCATGACACGGCGCTGCGATGGCTTGAGCCCATCGCGCACGTCCGGTAGCGCGCGCGAGATGATGACGCTCATCGCGTAATCGAGATACGAGGAGCGCATCTCATCCTCGACGCGAATTTGTCTGACGTTGCCTATGTTGTCTTGTGCCATCCCTACCCCCGGACGCGCCGAGGGCCGCGAACCTGTGACTCAAAAATCGAGTCGTTGTTCGCGGCCCTCAGACATTGCTACGCTAATACATTGCTCAAAATTATACATAACGGGCAGTCTTTCCGGCAGGTTCTGAGGCCACCGGACTGCCTTGTTGACGGGACTGTAATGCCATGCTGCTCGACGATCTAAGCCAGGCGGATTTCAGTGAAGTGCTCGGGACCGGGAAGGTTCTGTTGGATACTGAATTCGAGCCCGGCGAAGTCGTCCTTGAACGAGTGGAGAAGGTGGTCTGCACGGCCCAAACGCAGTTCCAGAGAGTGGATATCGTGGAGACGACCGCCTACGGCCGCTCGCTGTTACTGGATGGCGCGTTGCAATCCACGGCCGCGGACGAGCGGTCATATCACGAGGTGTTGATCCATCCGGCAATGGTCACTATTGAACATCCTCGGGAAGTATTGATCATCGGCGGCGGCGAGGGCGCCACGCTCCGTGAGGTGCTCCGACACAACACTGTTGAGCGCGCGGTGATGGTGGACATCGATGGGGAGCTGGTGGAGATCTGCAAGCGTGAACTGTCGATCATGCACCAGGGCGCATTTGATGATCCGCGCGCCGAGGTGCGCATCCAGGACGGCGCGGACTTTCTGCATGCATCGCCAGGACAGTTCGATCTGATTGTCTACGACTTGACCGACCCTGGCACGGATTTGCCAGGACCGCTGCTCAGTCAGGATTTCCTTCGATTGGCCAAGAGCGCGCTTACGCCTGATGGAATGCTAGTGATGAATCCGTTCCGCATCGGCGTGCATGGCCTCTCGCCATTTTCGCTGATGGTGCGAGCCACGCTCCAAAATCTCTTCGCCGATGTAGAGCTGTATGCGTCCTACATTCATTCGTTCTTGTGGTACTGCGGCTTTTTCCTGGCCAGTGATACGCGCCTGGCCGCGGGACTCCCTGCTCGAGATATCGATGCTCGACTCAGATCTCGAGGCATCGATGACCTGCACTGCTACGATGGCATCACTCACCAGGCGCTTTTTGCCTTGCCGCGTTGGGTGCGCCGCAGTCTGCGGTAGGACTATTCTCTCCGGGGAAATGGATGATCTACATCGCCACGGTAAGGACAAGATCATGACTGAGCCAATCCGAATCGAATACGGGCACGAGCGCGAGCAGTTCGGCGACCTGCATCTACCGTCTGGCACGGGACCGCACCCGGTGTTGGTAGTCCTTCACGGTGGTAGGTGGCAGGCGAGCAGCACGCTTCAGGGGATCGCCGCGGCGTGCGCTTCATTGGCACAGGGCGGACTCGCCGTCTGGAACGTGGAATATCGTCGACTTGGCAACACCGGGGGAGGATGGCCAGGAACCTGGGAGGACGTAGCGGCGGCCACGGACCACCTCAAGAGTTTGGCGGCTGAGCACGCGTTAGACCTGGATCGGGTCGTCTCGCTCGGCCATTCGGCGGGTGGACCGCTCTCTCTCTGGTTGGCCGGACGGCATCGTCTCCCTGCCACGAGCTCGCTCTACCGGGCAGACGGCGTGAGGCTCATCGGTGTGATCTCGAGCGCTGGCGTGAACGATCTACGCACGGCTTACGTCCGGAACATGGGCGAGGGCGTACTCAATGATCTGCTTGGCGGCGGCCCGGATCAGTTCGAGGATCGGTATGCAAGCGTCTCACCTCCCGATCTGTTGCCGTATGGCATTCCGCAGCTTCTTATCCACGGTACGGCCGACACGATGGTCTCAGTGACCGTGAGCGAGGCGCATCTCCAGGCGGCCCAGGAATCCGGGGACTCGGCCGAGCTGGTGACTATCCCTGGCGCCGATCATTTCCAGATTCGAGATCCCGCGTCTCCATACTGGCTGCCCGCCCGGGACGCCATCCTTCGGTTCTGTCAGGAGGCGGCGTCTGTCAGGGCATAACACACGTTAGGCGAGCGGCAATCAGCGGATCGAGATAAAAGCTGTCGACCGGCGGGGCGGGCAGGCTGCAACCATGCAAGCTTGCGTTTTCGTGGCGGCGCGACGACGGACGATGGCGGATTGCCGTTGCTTATGCATACGTAGAACAGAGGGCGTGCCCGGAACGACACCCGGCGCGGTCGGAGGTTGGAGGGTATGGGCAGGGTCTTTCGATTCGGGTGCTTTGGGCTGATTGGGATTGTGGTGCTCCTCGTGGCGGTCGCGCTGCTGGCTCCGAAGCCGCCATCGCCGCAACCCACGATCTCCGGGCAGCCGGCGAGCACCAGCCACCGGCGGAGCTCCGGCGGTGGCCCAGGTTGGCCAGACCGCCTCGCTCGGGGGCTGGGAGGTCACGCTGCTGGACTTCGGCCCGTATGAGCGATTCGCTACGCTTCCACCGCCCACCCCGGCTCAGGGTAAGCGCATGGTGGCCGACATGCGGATCAAGAACCTGCAGACCAGCACGTCCAACTTCACGCAAAGCGACTTCGAATTGAAGGTGGCGGATGGGCGGACGTTCAAACCGGACAGCACGACGGCGTCAATCGAGCGTGGTTTCGTGATCTCCCAGCAAGTGCAGCCGGGGCTCACGACGGAGAATCGTGTGGTCTTCGATATCGACCCGGCCGCTCAGGGGCTCACGTTGACCGCCCTGAAGCTCCAGTTCAGCGTGCCCAAACCGTAGGGACCGTTCGATATGACCCAACAGTGGGATGCGGACGAGCTGCCCGGGATGCCCGAGCCGAACGCGGATGAGGCATCCCAGGCGGGCGAATGGGCGGCCCTGGCCTAGGCGGCGGCGCGGCTCGGGGTGACGGAGCGGAGCGTCTATCGACGGATCGTGCCGGTAAGCTAATGAAGCGCGATCGGGAGGATGTCTCCGACGCGGTCGGACAGGCCGCGCCGCAGGTCGAGTGGGCCCTGGCGGTGGCTCAGCGCTTCAATGATGCGGTGAGTCAGGCGGTGAGCCAGCAGCTGGCCGTCCACCCCGAGAAGATCACCGAGCTGGCGGCCTCGAACGGTCGGCTTCATGGGGAAGTGGAGCGGCTCACTGTTCACTCGCTCTAGTGGAGACCATGGTGACAGCGGGAACCGCGGGTTCACATGAAGGGCGAGGAGGCGCCTCATTGTTCGGTCCGAGCCCTGGTAGAATGCGGACTCAGCCGGAGTTTCATGCTCATGCACGGACGCCTCTTTCCGGGGCTTATCCTCGCGCTTCTTATCTCTCTACTGCTCTTCAGCGGAACCGCGCTTGCCCAGGAGCAGCGCGCTGACATCACTTACCTCGGACGGGACGAGACACAGACGGTCGATCGATATCAGTTTGTCATTCGACCTGGCAGCCGCATGTGGGACATTGGTGTCAACTCGTTACCGCTCATCGGCTTCGAGGAGAGTGATCAGAAGGCGTTCGACACTGTGGATCAAGCCTACAAGAAGCGCTTTCCTGATCGTGGTGTGGCTGGGATGCAGCCTGGCGATACGTTCACATTGGAAGTGCCCGCCGGCACATTTGTCACTCGCGACATTAACCGGCAACCGGATGGCTTCGAATACATCTCCTTTAACGGTGATCGACTCTACTACTATCCGAACGAGCCGTCTGTGGTCTACAGGCTCATTAGAAAGGATCAGGAAAGCCGCGCCGAGCTCCTCCTGAGCGGCGTATCTGCCGACCCAATCGTTGTGGCTCGCCGAATTTACGCGATCGATACGCCGGACTTCATCCAGGTTCGAGCCATTCGTGCGGCGATCAATGATCGTCAGGCACGCGTGACCGTAGACCTGGCCAGGCCGTACCTCGATGAGTTTCGGAATTTTCGGGATCGAGCGATTCGTATCGAGCCGGGTGAAACAGGCTTGCAGGCGTACATCTTTCCAAATGATCCGGAGATTCCATTTGTGCGGGTCGACGACGCGGTGGGCGATGAGACGGATCCTGGCAAGTTCACGCGGTTCTTTCGATCGATGTATTATCGCGACGGCACGATCAAGCGGTACTACGTCACTGAGAGCGGCGACTCCGTGGCAACACTAGGAAAGCCGCTTTCAGAAGAATGGACAAAGGTGCTCCCGGCGTTTCAAGAATGGCAGCCCGGCCAGGCAGAAGCGCTTCCTCCGTTCACCGCCGCGGTGAATCAGAGTGGTCAAATACTCCCTGGACGGATTGCGGTGATCTCACATCGACCTAAGGCAGAACAGGCCCGGGGTGCACAGACAAATCGTGGGGTGGGCGGAGCGATGGATTGCTTTGGTATCCCGCTCTTTCTCCTGGGCGCCGCTGGCGCCGTTCTAAGGATGACGCGTGGATTACCTCTCTAAGCCTTTCTTGATTGAGCGATTGAGCTTGCTCGCGACAGCCGCAGTGCTCATCACCACAACCATGACTTTTCCAACCCATTCGATTTCAGCTCAGAACTTTGACGCCGATGTCGGGCTCGATCCGGGACACAGCTACGTTGATGTGGGGGCGTCTGGCGCGGGACTCAGGGAGTTCGAGCTGACGCTGGACATCGCGCAGCGTATTCGTGACCACCTCGAGCAGCTTGGCGTCAGCGTGAAAATGACGCGCACCGACGCGAACCCGCTATCCGCCATGAATCACCGTGACTCCACCGAGCGGGTGCGAATCGAACAGGAGGCGCGCACGGGATCGGTGGGACGAGTCCGCGCCTATGTATCAATCCACTTCAACGGTCACAATAGCCCGGCCCTTCGAGGCACCGAGACGTATTACAATCCCGAAGGAGCAATGCCCGCGGAGAGCCTCCGTTTGGCAGGAGCACTCCACCGTGGCGTTGTGGACGCATTGTGGGAAGGTGGTTATCCCACGGTGGATCGAGGTCTCAAGCCCGATCTGGCCGCGGGCAAACCGTACGGACACTTCTTCAATTTACGAGGGCCGTCACCAAGCGCGTTGGTGGAGGGGCTCTTTTTGAGCAGCCCAGGAGAAGCGGCCGCGTTGCAGTCGTCCCAGGTGCGCGATGCGTTGAGTTGGGGCTACGTTCGCGGGATTCTGGAGTTTTTGGGGTTGAGGGCGGCTACGGAGCCTGAGAATCGGAGCTTCCAGCAGACGCCCATGGCCTCCGCCACGATGCCGCTGGACATTTTGGACTGACCGACGCGTCTATCCACGAAGAGAATGGGGACCTCAGCGACGCAATAGCCCAGACGGTGACACAGGTAATTGAGCTCCACCTGAAACGCGTACCCGTTTGAATGAATCGCGTCCAGATCAAAGCTGGTCAGCACGTGCGACCTGAAACATTTGAATCCGCTCGTCAGATCGTTCATTGGAACACCGAGCACCAGCTTGGCGTATAGCGAACCGCCACGGCTGATGAGCGTGCGCAGGAGCGACCAGTTCTGAGTGCCTCCGCCGTTGACCCAACGTGCGCCAATGGCTACATCGCAATCGCCGACCGCGGCCAGGAGTCGCGGCAAATCATCGGGGCTATGCGAGAAATCGGCATCCATCTCGAAGACGGCGTCATACCCGCGTTCCAGCGCAACCTTAAATCCAGCGACATACGCGGTGCCGAGGCCCAGCTTGCCGGCCCGGTGGATCACATGAACCCGCTGGTTCTCTGCGGCTAGCCTATCGGCCAGGTCGCCGGTGCCATCGGGTGAGTTGTCATCCACAACGAGCACGTCGAACTGATCGCCCTGTTGAAGAATGGCGGGAATCAATTGGGGTAGGTTCTCGCTCTCGTTGTATGTGGGAACGATCACGAGAGCGCGCTGGATAGGTGGACGATGAGTGGAACGCATAGGAGCAGTGAGGGCCGAACGGATCCGGCGCGGCTCGTCGCAAACTGTCTCGAGACGAATCGACGCTGAGTTACCCGTCAGCGGCGAGAGCATCGCTGAGAACGACACCCCAAGGCAAGCAGTATTGGAACCATCTGCTGCGCGGTGCGTTACACAGCGAGGTGCTCAGGTGAGTCGGCCGGCTCCCGATGCCCAGGAGAGTCCGTGATTGGTTCACGTTGCGATTCCGCCCGATTCACGTCTGTGACATCAGGAATGACCCCGAACGGAATAGCGCATGATATAATGAGCACACTTGACAGAATTAGGGTACGTGTGCCCTGCGCCCGAAAGTGGATTGAGATTTAGAGATGGCGGCGACGGACTTCACCGACGAGACAAGTTTACTCGATTCTTCATTGATTGCCACACTGAGGCCATACCTCAATGACGAGCAGTCTGATTCCGGCTGGAATATGTACCCGTCGCTCACGTCGCCTGAGGTCGAGCACGACCTGATCGAGGTCACTGACGACGAGGATCAGTCCGATACGCCGATCGCGGTCTACCTGCGCGATATCCGCCGATTCCCGCTGCTTACTGCCGAGCAGGAAGTTCAGCTTGCGAAGGACCTCGAGGCGGGCGAACTGGCGCGGGAAGGGCTCCAGGAAGAAAAGTTCGCCGTGGGAGAGCTGGGGCAGCTCGAGGGTGCTTTCCACCGCGGCGAGGCCGCTCGCCGCCGCCTCACGGAGTCCAACCTGCGACTGGTGGTCAGTGTGGCGCGCAAGTACATGGGCCGTGGACTGCCCCTGCTGGATCTGATCCAGGAGGGCAATATCGGCCTCGGACGCGCAGTCGAGAAGTACGACTACACCAAGGGCTACCGCTTTAGCACGTACGCCTACTGGTGGATTCGTCAGGCCGTCACCCGGGCGATTGCCGACCAGGCGCGCACGGTGCGCGTACCGGTGCACATGATCGAGCTCATCGGTGATGTCTACAAGGCCGCCCGCGATCTCCAGCAGAATATGGGTCGTGAGCCCGATCCGGACGAGATTGCCGAGCACATGGGTACCACGGGCGAGCGTGTACGGCAGATCCTGCGGGCGGCGCGCCAGCCGATCTCGCTGGAGACGCCCGTCGGTGAAGAGGAAGAGTCCACCATCGCGGACTTCGTGGTGGACCGCCAGGCGGCCTCCCCGGAGGAGTCTGCAGATCGCGCGGGGCTCTGTGACTCGATCGAAGAGGTGCTTGGCGAGCTCAGCCCGCGAGAGCAGCTTGTGTTGAAGATGCGTTTCGGGATTGGGAGCGATCGCGAGGCGACTCTCGGCGAAGTGGGCATTGAGCTTGGAGTGAGCCGAGAGCGTGCGCGTCAGATCGAGGCGGAAGCGCTTGCCAAGCTGCGTACTGCGCGTGTGCGCCGCAAGCTGCGTGAGTACGTGGCGGCGTAACGACCACCCACAAAAGCTCAAAGGGACCCAAATGGGTCCCTTTTTCGTAGCCTCGTAGTTTAGTGGCGTTGCGCCCACCGCCCCACGATATCCGTTCGTTCGGACGCATTTTTCACGAGCCTGAGGATACCGCCGGGCGCGGAGCGCAAGACCACTGCAACAGGGGAACAGGCTATCGCCTGAGCGTGGCAGTGATTCGCATGGGGTTCAGCAGCAGGTCGAGTGCTTCCGTGATGCCACGAGCGAGAATGTCCGCGGCCTGATGTGCCGACGAGGCGAGACCCTCTTCGCCCAGCACGGCAATGCCCACAGCGGCAGACATCAACATATCCACGTCGTTCTCACCATTGCCGATGGCGGCGACAGTCGCGGCCCCCAGAGCGCGGACATATCGACCCTTTTGGTCGGATTCATACCCAGGACTGATACGTACGGCTGTCGTCCCGAGGGCCACGTCAATCGCTGTCTGATTGCCAAGCGTGTTGGCGGTGATGACGTGAAGCTGCACCGAGTTGGCTAGCAGACGAAGCCGCTCGGGAACGCCCGGAATAAGCTTCCCGTCCAGAGCCAGCGTTCCATTGACGTCCAATACCAGGTGACGAATCTCGTACTCGTGGAGACCAGGAATCGCGATGCGAATCATTCTCAGGTCAACTTTCCCTCGAGCGTTCGTCGGGGTGGTTGTACCATGGCTCAGGAGACGTTGAAGTAGCAATGGAAAGTTTGGAGCTCATGGACAAACAGTTCGTGGAGGTGGCACGAATGCGGGATCTGCCGCCGGGCACCGTGACGATTGCTGTTCACGGCCGAGATCGCGTGGCCCTCACAAATGTAGATGGGCATGTCTACGGTTTGGCTACGGCCTGTACGCACGCTGGCGCGTCGCTAGCGAAGGGGCGACTCGATGGGTTTCTCCTGCAGTGCCCCCTGCACTGCTCCCAATTCGACGTGCGGTCTGGCCGCCCCCAAAACCCACCGGCAATCGATCCTGTCCGAACGTACGAAGTGCGCGTGGAAGGTGACCGCATTCTACTGGGCGTAATCGACTAAGCCTGGTTCGGATCTGGGACGACCGACATCCTGTCGGCTCGGCCTATCGGGGCCGCCTCGCGGACACCACAGCAGTCGGCATCGATGTCCACTTCCGGCGGCCCTTTGGGGGCCGGGCCGACAAGATGTCGGCGGTCTCGAGTTAGACCTCGACATATAATCCAATTACGATGCTTACGTACGTTCTGGGCGACGCGGATAGGCCCCGCGGTCACGCATTGGTGTACTTCCGAAACCCCATGAATGACGATGAGGTCTTTGCCAGCTATATCGTCGTCCCGCCTGTCCAGATGGATTTCGCTAAGTACGTGCCGCCGATGTTTGCTGGACAGTTCGACCAATTCATGTCACAGGGCCCGTCGGCGTTTCCTCTGCCGCCTATTCCTGAGTCCGTTCCAAGCCTGGAGCACTTGAGGTCGCTAGCTACGATTCGAGATGACGACCTGATCGATGGCGGCACGCTTGATCCCAAGGACCTGGGACGCGCCATGGCAGCGGTTGGCGATATCGCCGGTGAATACACTCAGGCGCATCTACGGCTCGTTGACGACATCTCCGAGGGGCCTCCCCCAACAGAACCGCAGAACGCATTTCCAGCGCTGGATCCTGACGACATCCTTCTCGACGTGTTAACGGATGTGGAGAAAGTGGGTCGGCTGGCAAAGCTCACGGGCACGCTCCGATACGCGGTAGGAGGCTCGGACGAGGAATTATCCCGAGAAACTGTCGAGTCGATGCGCAAGATCGGCCGTCGTCTACCGGATCATTACCGCGTGGAAGAGCTACTGAGCGCGGCGCAATCGAACGATGCTGAGGCGGATCAGCTCGTTGGACTGTATGTGGAGCGCTGCTATCGACTTGCCAGGGAAGAGCTCGAGTCCATCGCCTCGCTCGACGAGCGTATAAGCAGCATGCGGAGCTCTGACTAGAGGGATGAAGCACGGCGGCTGCCGAGCAGCTCGCCGAGCTCCGCTAGTCCGGCTTCGGATCCGATCTCATAGAAGCGCTGAGTGATCTCGTAGCCCGCCATGTTCCCGCTGCTAGCCAATGAGGTATAGAGGTCGGCGAGATCGGAGGCTCCCCTTGCCGGAATCTTTTCAATAGCCGATCTGCGTAAAAGCGTCGCGCCGTAGTCGATGTAGCGCATGGCGGGATCGGGGTTACGCTTGTCATAACGCTCGACGCGTTGTCCATCGAACACGACGTTGCTCGTATCCCACTGGCCCTCATTGCGGAACACGGTCATGAGCGCTGGCTCGCCGCGTGACGCGAAGACTTCGGCCACCGCCGAGTAGTCGAAATCGAGATACGAGTCGCCATAGAGCACCCAGCAGACATCACCCAGGAGTGTCTGAGCGTCGCGTATCGCGCCGGCAGTACCCTGGAGAACAGGGCCATCGTAGGCATAGCTCACTTTGATGCCGAACTGAGAGCCGTCACCGACGTAGTCTTCGATCTGCTGGCCGAAGTGGCCGATGCACAGCACGACTCGTCGGGTTCCATGCTTGTGAAGCAGCTCGAGCTGGTGGTCGATGAAGGGCCTGCCGGCTACGTCCATGAGCGCTTTGGGCCGATCAGCCGTCAGAGCACCGAGACGAGTAGCTTTACCGCCGGCGAGGATCGCTACGGGAGTATCGTTCATAGTCATTCGTTGTCAGCTTGGAGGCGGAGAAACTGTACCGTACCGAGGTCGCTGGCCGTCTCCTGGCTGACTGAATTCGCGCCAACAATTCGCCTCGCGCCCGCGCTCGCCGTTACACTGTCTCGCGTCGCCGCATGTTACTTCCTTCACTTTCCATCGTTACCCTGACCTACAACGAGGCACCTATCATCGATGAGGTGGTGGATGCGTTGCTTGCTGCCGGCGAAGCGGTGACAAGCGATCTCGAGCTGGTCATCGTGACGTTTGAGGGGTCGACTGACGGTACCAATGATCTGGTGAGGACTCGGGCAGAGCGAGATGCACGTATCAAGCCGGTGGTCCAATCGGCCGCGCTTCCGGGCTACGGGCGTGCGTTTGTGCTCGGATGCCAGGCAGCCACAAAGTCATGGATCTTCCAGACGGATGCCGACGGCCAGTTCGACTACTCGGACCTTCAGCGCGCAGCGACGTACGCGGGCGATCACGACTTCATTCACTTCAACCGCGCCCATCGGAAGGACAGCCTTGAGCGTGTCATCATCGGTAGAGCATTCCGATTCCTGGTGCACATACTGATACCCTCGCCGGACATGGATTACGATGCTGCCTTCAAGCTGTTCCGTCGTGACCGCATCAGCCAGATGGAGCTGAAGTGCGAGAGCGGCACGGTGGTGCCCGAGTTCATTTGCAAGACCTGGCTAGATGGGGCGCGCATCCATATTGGCAATACGGAGCACCGTCACCGTCTGGCAGGAGAGCCGGTCTGGGTAGAGCGTAAATGGTACATGCCCGTGGCACTTCCACGTCTGGATATCATCGTCGCGAATATTCGGGATATTCTCTTTCTCCGTAACGAGATTCTCGCCTACCGTCAGGCTCTCGTCTCCCGTCCGGCGACGAACTAGTGGTCGATGATGCACGGCCTACCTCACTGGCCCGCCTGGGACCGCGGGTCCGCCCAGAGCTCATTGTTCACTCAAGCCCGGCGCAATTCAGGCCCATATCGTTGGGACGGGCGGCACGCCCGCGGTCCCAGGCCGTGTCGCTCAGGCCGGCGGGGCGCTGAATCTTGCCCCAGTCGTCATTAGGGCGAGTCGCGATTACTGGAGGCGCCGGTTTTATCGGCAGCCACCTTGTGGATGCATGCGTAGCCCGAGGGTCACAGGTCTCGGTTATCGACAACCTCAGCGTTGGTCGAGCTGACAATATTGCCCAACATGTAAGAGATGGACGAGTGACCCTCACTCGAGGGGATGTCCTCGATCCGTTTTTGCTCAAATCAGCGCTAACCGGCGCGGATGTCGTCGTTCATCTGGCGGCCAACCCCGACGCCCGTTGGGGACTGGAGAATCCTGCCATCGACCTGGAGCTGGAGGTGATCTCCACGTTTCAGGTGCTGGAGGCCATGCGTACTCTGGGTATCAAGCGGATTGTTTTGGCGTCGTCTGGGACGGTTTACGGAGATGTCGGTGCTCTAGCTATTGATGAAGCTTACGGCCCGTGCCAGCCCGTCTCGCTGTACGCAGCGGGAAAGGTGGCCGCGGAAGCGTTCATTTCCGCCTACAGTAGCTCATTTGGCATCCAGGGGCTTATCTGCCGATTCGGCAATGTAATTGGTGAGCGAGCGACCCACGGTGCGCTTTTCGACTTCGTGAACAAGCTCGAGCAGGATAGCCGGGCGCTCGAAGTACTGGGTAACGGTCGCCAATCCAAGCCGTACATCGAGGTCAAGGACCTGGTGCAGGGCCTGATCTTCGCCGTGGAGCATGCACCCGGCCCATACGACGTCTTCAATATTGCGCCGGTGGGGGCAACGTCTGTCGCCACGCTGGCGCAAACGCTACTCGATGAGCTTGGGCTAACTGAGACTGTGATCCAATTCGGAGAGAGTGATGCCGGCTGGCCCGGCGATGTGCCGCAAAGCCGCATGGATCCGTCCAAGCTGGAGCGATTGGGTTGGACACCCCGGTACTCCTCCGACGAGGCGGTTCGCGAGGGAGTCCGTGATCTCGTACGGAGCCTCAATCTCCGTGAACGAATCGGCTAGTCTCCTGACTCTGCATTTTGCGAGGGTATGACGGCAAGAGCGCGTAGACTCGAAGGGGAATGAGTACCGCGGCCTCTGCACGGAGCGAGCAGGCGCAAGCATTCGGCGGCCTGCGCCTACTGAGCGTCATACCGGTTCTTATCGGATGCCTGCTCAGCGTGCTCTTTTTCAGTGTCGCTCTGCGCGGCATTACGTCTATTGCGCCCACCACGAACGCCGAGGGAAATCAGTTTCACGGCACGCTACGCGTTCAATCGGGAGATGCGCTGTATCTCAATTTTCACGAATTCCCGTCCATCGTAACGCCGTACACCCCGCTCTATTACGTAGCGACCGGGCTCGCGAGTCGAGTCTTCTCGCTAGACCTTCCCGAGACGCTTGCCTTCGCGCGCGCGATTACGCTTCTGGCTGCTTGCGGTGTTGTCGGGATGATTCACGCCCTGGCGCGGACGAATGGAGCGAGTCAACTCGCCGCGCTCACTTCGGCGAGCCTATTCCTGCCGTTGCCTTTTCTCGATCGATGGGCATTCACCAGTCGGCCGGACATGCTGGCCATTCTGCTCAGTCTCATCGCGGCCTGGATAGCACTCCGCTGGCCCCAACGATCCTCTGTTGCCGCCATTGTGGCCGTCGTTGCGTTTTTTACGAAGCAGACGAGCATCGCTGTACCCGCCGCCATCACCCTTTGGCTCTGGTTCGGTGGAAATCGGCGCTCGGCGATCACGTTTGTGGCCACCTGGCTCGCTTGTGTTGTTCCAACCGTGTTTGCGTTGAATGCTCTTACCAAAGGTAATTTTCTTCTCAACGTTTTCTACGCGCACCTCAACCCAACCAATGGCTTCGATGCCGCGCTGCGCACGATTCTGGACCTTCCGACGTTCGCCTGGCCCATGCTGCTCCTTGCTGCCATCAGTGTGGCTTTGGAGCTTCGAGAGCGAAAGCTCGGTCTCGCTAGCATCTATTGGCTCATCGCCCTAGCCGTCTTGTTCTATACGCTCCGGGGGCGTGGCGCGGCCGAGAACTACTTCATAGAGTCCAGCGCGCTGACCTGCGTTCTCGCCGCATCAATCCTGAGTAAGGTGTTGCGACCAGCCAGTAGAGTCTTACCTGCCACATCGATGTTGGCGGTCAGCGTCGCACTTGCCATATGGGGTTGGCAGATGTGGGGATACTGGCGCGAGGGGGGCGAGTTAGAGCTGGATCGCCCCACACAAGTGCCGGAGGTTGCGCGCGCTGAGCGCATCTGGGCTGAGGAGCCTAGCCTGGTGGTCTTTGCCGGTAAGCCCTTGCTCGTGTCCGACCCGTTCTTGCTGAGCCAGATGACTGAGGCTGGGCATTTCGATCCCACGTTCCTGGCAGATCGCGTACGGGCACGCTATTTCGACCTCATCCTGGTGCGAGGAGACGTGCGGCAGCCGCGTTATCTCAACGGCCAGTTGAAATGGCCTGAGCCCGTTCTGAAAGCGGTGGCTGAGTTCTACCAGCGACAGGGAACGCGCGGACCCTACTGGGTGTACGTGCCAGATCGGCCACGTTCAGCGAGCTGAGCCACGAACAATCTGAATAGGCGGAAGCTCAAGTGTGGTCTCCGTGGAGCTTTTTCGGTCGACTCCCAATGTTAGCTCTGCTCCGTCTCGATCGACTAGCTCAAGCCGCGGTGTGGCGCGACTGGGTTGCAGGCCCGCGGGGATGGGAATCTCATATTGCACCATGCGTCGAGCGCCTGGAGGCCATGCCATCACTGGCTTGTCTGGCGAAAACGGCAGTGTTTCTGAGATCAGCATTTCGCCGCTCGTCGCAAGCTCTATCTGAACGGACTCGATATCCCTCAGCTCATCCGCTAGCTCCCAGAGCACCCTGAGCCGCCAGATGTCTCCAGAGCGAACTTGCCCGCTGTAGTCAATCGCCCTGGCGGAAATGGCATTTTCAAAGCTGGCGTCGGTGAGTATGCGCATTCCCGGGATGCCATGCGGGTCGAATGTTGCCGCGTCTTCACGCATCCAGAGCGATTGGCCGGGTCGGTTTTGCCACACGCGACTGTAGTGATCTCGCAGCATCGCTGGGTACGACTCGAGTGACCCAGAATCGAGCCGCCCGAGCCAGAATAGGATCGCGGCTGGTTGATATTTCTGGGTCTGATCGGCGGCAAAGTCGGTACTGATTCGCCCGGTGCTCAATCTCACTCCGCTCAAATCCACCAATCCAGGAACGATCACGCGATCCGCCATCAATGCAATGGCCGGGATGTCGGTCAGCACGTAGTCATCGGGGCTGGTTGCTGCGCGAAGTGCCGTCGCGGCTTCGGCGAGCTCACCGCTACCTTCCAGATCCGTCCAACGCTCGATGTGGGCAGGGATGCCCGCAGCAATCGTGACGCCGATCACCAGTAGCGGCATACCTTGCCTGATCCACGGCTTCCAACCGACCGAGCAACGAGCCCCACTCCTGACGCGAGCAAGGCCATAGGGAGGAGTAACGCGGCGCTATGTCTCGCGAAGAGCGGCTGGTGCGCCGCTAGAAGCGTCACCGTTCCAATGAGCCAGACGATCAGAATGATGGCCGTCCCGCGTGCGGCGCGTGCAAGAAGAATGGCGCCAACGAAGGCAGCAAACATCGCCCCCAGATCATCGCGCAGTCCCCGGGCGATGATCGCCATAGACGAGCCTGGCGCTGCATTCGATGCATTGTGCGCCTCTGCGCGGTACACCACAAGCTGGTCCCAGAGCGCCGCGGGGCTGAACGGGATGAGTGCCAGTACCAGGATCAGCGTGGTTCCCAGCGCGAGACTCAGGAGCAATATTGCTCGGCGACGCACGGACAATCTCGACGTCAGGAAGTAGCCAAGGACGGGTATCAATGCCGCCGGCATGAGCGCTTTGACCGCCAGACTTGCACCCAGAAGCGCGCCAGCGATAGCTCCCTGGACGGGCGTTGTCCCATTTCTCCACAGCACAGCCAGGCCTAGCGCTGTCAGGGAAATCGCCGGACCCTCTGCTAGTGCGTGTGAATCAAGATGCGTAACAAGCGGACTGGCTGCTACAACGGCCGCGCTTACCGCGGCGCCCCAGCTTCCCCCGATCCGGTAGCCGAGGAATGCCACTGCAGCCAGCCCAACTGAGCCCCAGAACGTGACGCCTAGCTGGATGACCTCCAGCGATGGACCGGGGATGAGCGCGAAAGGCGCCAGCAGCATGAGGAACACTGGCCCCTGCGAGTAGAAGATCTCCTGGTAGAGCGCAGGTCCACTTAGCCACAGCAAGAGCGTTTGCGCGTAGATGGTCTCGTCAAAATCGCCATATCCACGCGGCTCGATCAGACGCGATACGATACCGAGTAGCACAATACCCAGCGCCGCCAGGATGCCGAGTGAGGGGCGGTGCACCTTGATTGGCATCACCGGGAATGCGTCCCGTGACCGCCGCTGCGAAGGAGGCGTAGCCGATTATTTTCCGCGGTGAGGAGTTTGGTCAGGGTTCCACTCAGTTGTGTAGCGCAAAATGTGGTTCTGAGAGCATTGCGAGACCGCTTCCTTGCTGACCTCGATGGTCAGCGTAGGACCATCGTCAATTGCGATCACGCGCGGCTCGCCAGCGTCGGGATTCCAGGCGGTGCAGGATACGGTACCGCCCGCGGACTGAGCTTGCTCCCGCCCGCGCGGTAAGTGCAGGTACATCATGCCTTGCCCAACGACGGATCCGGTCGCGGACCTGATCTCAGCATTTCCCTTTATGATGGCCATGGCGCGACTCCTCCTGCCCGTGTCACCGCGTTTCAGAGTCTAGTCCGACCAGCATTGCGAGAGCCACGCGGTTGATGGCATCTGATACACTCCAGGCACCGTTTCTCTCAGCATCGGTGATGCAACCACTGAGATGGCGCATTCCCACAATGAGTCAGAGGGGGTATTCATGGCAGTAAGCACCAAGAGGTTCGGACGCGACCTTTTGTCGCCAGATGAGTTGCTGGACGGACTCGAAGAGGTCCGCGCCCAATACGGGCCTCGGCAGCGAAAGATGCCTGAGACCGTCGAAGCCATTGCGGAACAAAAGCGCAAAGGGCACCGCGGCGGCGATGGGAATCATCGTTTTGAGGGTGAGCGCTATCTGAACATCACGGACAACAAGGAAGCTCGCCGCTTCCAGTTGCGAAAGCTAGTGGACGAGGGTGGTCAGGATAGCGTCGGCGGTCCGATGCCGAGTCACCCAACGCTCCAGAGCTGGCACTCCATGGAGTTTGGCCTCACACCGGAAGAAATCCATCAGCTCGAGATGGAGGACTTTACGCCGGAACAGCTCACGTATTTCGGCTGGTACTACTGGATGCACCGCACTGAAGAGTGGCCGGTGCTTCTGGGTAGCGCTCTGGTGGGAGAAGGCGAGAAGCGACTCCCGGAAGTGCGCGATCGCATGATTCGAGAACTCGACGAGGCACGTGAGCTCTACGAGAAGCTGGGCATCAAGAACATCGACCGAGCGATGCAGAACCAGCTCGAGCATTCACCCATTGGTGCTGATGACGATCACGTGGTCTTTGGCGAGAACATGACTCGTGAGCATGTGAATACTCCGGAGCTTCAGGAAGCTTTGCGGAAGGCATTCGTCCTGCGGCTCCACCAGAACCGAGCTTAGCCTTAGCGAAGGTTCCACGGCGGGGAATTCACCGACTACGGCTCCGTCTCACCTAGAGATAGGATGAGAGACGGAGCCGTGATTCTTTCAAGTCCCGGCTTCTTCATCGAGGTCTCTCAGCTGCCTTCGCGAGACGTTCGGCTTGCCTCCAGACTCGACTGGCGGTCAGATTCAAGGCCGGGTTGTTGTGCGGTTCGGCGATGCCGCTACGCTGCCGTCACTGCCTGAGATCACCAGCTCGGCGCCACTGCCGTTCGATACAAGATCGAATCGCTTCGAATGGTACGCGGCAAGCGCCGGGCGATGGGCCACGCTGAGCATCGCGGTGTTTGGCAGGCGTTTTTGGAGCAGCTCATAGATATCTCGTTCAGTGACTTCGTCAAGCGCGCCGGTTGCTTCATCGAGAAACAGCCAGTCCGGTTGATGAAGCAGCACCCGCGCCACCGCGAGTCGCTGTTGTTCGCCGCCGCTGAGCTGCATCGCCCACCGCTCGGTGTCATCCAGTCGATTTCTTAAACTCGCGAGGTGAACAGCGTCGAGTGCTTCGCGTATTGCTTCGTCGTCAAATGCCCCTGAGGCTGGCCGGATACGAAACGGCTTCGCGTAGCGTACCGATCGGGATGTACGGCTTCTGCGGCAGAAAGAGGACCTGGGCGCGCTTTGGAAGCTGAATCTCCCCATGCCCATACGGCCAGATGCCAGCGATGGCTCGAAACAAGGTGCTCTTTCCACTACCGGAAGGACCCGACACCAACACTCTGTCGGCCGGCTCGATGACGAATCCGGCCGCGGTGAGGATGACCTCACCGGAAGGAATGGCCAGCTCGAGGGGGCCCGCGGTGAGGTCTGGTGCCCCGTTTGTTGTCGACCTCGATTCCACTCGAGGCCGCGGCGTGCTCGGAATCCTCGAGCGCGCGCTGGAAAGTGAGCAGTCGCTCAACGCTTGCCCGGTAGCTGGCTAGCCTGCCGTAATTTTCAACGAACCAGGAGAGTGAGTCCTGGACTTGACCGAACGCCGAGCTAATCTGAAAGAGCTCACCAAGGCTGATGGCGCCGGCGAAATACCGAGGTGCCGCTACCAGGATCGGAAAGATGATGGCAACCTGAGAATAACCGACCGTGAAGATGGTGAGGTTTTTGGTGTAGCGCATCAAAGACCACCAATTCTTACGGATGTTCTCGAATTGATTGAGAAGTCCTGTCGTTTCACTCTGCTCTCCGCGATACAGAGCTACTCCCTCAGCGTTCTCGCGCAGCCGCACCAGGCCAAATCGGAAATCCGCTTCATAGCGCTCCTGGTGAAAATTGAGCGGGATTAACGGTCGTCCCACAAAATGGGCCACGACGCTTCCGACCACCGCATAAACGATCGCTACCCACACCATGTAGCCCGGAATTGTGATCTCCGCGGTTCCGAGCGAAAAGGTCAGCGGACCGGAAATGGTCCAGAGAATCGCGACGAACGACACGAGTGTGACGACAGACGAGAGCAATCCAAGCCCGAGACCCAGGGTGCCGGTGGTGAGGAGCTGCAGGTCCACCGCGATTCGTTGGTCAGGGTTGTCCTGTCCGCGACTTTCGAGCTCCAGGCGATAGTAGGACCGGTTGCTCAGCCAGCGGCTCAAGTATTCACGTGTGAGCCACGTGCGCCAGCGCATTTCGAGCAGTTGGGTGAGGTAGAGCCGTAGCACCGCACCCGCGATATACAAGGACGCGAGTATCGCGAATCGGATGAGGAGCTGCGTAAATTCTTCGAGGTCCCGTTGATCGAGTGCGTTGTAGAAGTCGCGATTCCACACATTGAGCTGTACGTTGATGAAAACCAGGCCCAACGCGAGCGCAACGATCACGGCCAGCAGCGCGCGGGCCTGCCAGCGTTCGTCAGATCGCCAGTAGGGCACTGTGAGACCGATCAACTGCCGGCCAAACTTTAGGCTGTCCGACACTCGAGAACGGAGGGCGATCAGGCTCATTTTGGAGCTGGGATGCCATCCGGGTATGTTGCGCCTAAATCGCAGTGCCTTCGATGACGAAAGACACGTGACATAGAGTCCGCCCGGGGGAGGTCGCGCTTATGAGCGCACGATCTCCCGCCACTGGGATCCTGCGCGCGGCGGAGAGGAACCGTGGCTACGCACAGGGATGACAATGAACCAATCGGTAAGAACTGAGAGTTGGCGGAGAATAAGCTCTATCGGCGCTGTTGGACGATTGGCGCGAACGACGTGTGATGGATCAGGGTGCCTGGAGCGGGAGCTTTCCTTCCGTCAAGGCTGTGTAGAGCGGCTGCACGTACTGATATTCGATGTCCAGCCGATACCGGAAGGCGCGCGCCGCGGTGAGCTGACGCTCGGTAGTGCAGGCCCATTCCGCCAGGCAATCGGCCTCCCATGGAATATCGTCGCTCACGTCGTTCACGTATGAGCGAAAGATCTCCAGGTGCGGCTCCTCTACGCCGTAGTGCTTTGCAAGCGCCTCTCCAGCTTGGGACATTAGCTCTTTCCCGAGCTGATCGCCGGCGTAAAAGCTTGCCACGCCATCAAGCCAGCTCCACTCCCACCAGCGCGAGCAGAGTGATAGGGTCGACATCGCATAGTACGAGCGGGTGAACACTTTCCACTCGGTGATCTCTTCTCGGCTCAAGCCGATGCCTTCCCCCAGACGCAGCCACAGTTCTTCATAGGCGGGAGTGGTCCACCCTACAAGATCGTTGACGATCTCTCGACCCTCGATGCACACCATCTTGCGTAGCATCTTGGTGCGCGTGGCCTCTTCGTTTGTCTTAACGAAGATAGCCCCGGTGCTGAACTGGAGACCGTAGTCCCAGTAGTAGTACATGTTCTTTACCCAGAGCTCGAGAAACTCGCGCTTGAGCGAACCATCAAAGAGGGCACTGTAGAAAGGCGGAGGCTCCGGATACCGCTCCTGGCGTTGGGTGGCAAGCAATTGAAGGAAGTCGGCGCCCGACAACGGCGGCTCGCGAAGGTCCTCAGCGGAGTAGGGTGGATGGTTCAACATGCCCTGGGTCTCCTCCTATGCAATGGTGTCATGAGCCCGAGCGGTAGCCCAAGCTGAGAGGGCTAGGGCTCGGCAACCTGCTCGGGGGCTGCTAGCATATCATGCGTCGAAGGCAAGGGCAGTCACGCGTTCGAGGAGATATTGATGTCGGGCCTGGATGGCGATGCTCAATCGATTGTTGATTTCATGTCCGCGGAAAAGGAGAAGGGCCACGCGGAGGTAAGTCGCGCGGATATTCAG
The DNA here is from genome assembly GCA_963765765.1 of uncultured Chloroflexia bacterium. GTDB lineage: Bacteria > Chloroflexota > UBA6077 > UBA6077 > JACCZL01 > CAVXYC01. The sequence goes on from CAVXYC010000019.1 coordinate 155,343, forward strand.
CGGGGAACCGGACTGGGTTATAACCAGCTCGTTGAATCACTCGCCAAGCTGGAGACCAGTGCGCCGCCGATACTGGTGAGGAAAACCAAGGGCATCTCCAGTGTCTGGGAGCTGGTGACACCGTGACCGCTGTCATTCGGCGTGTGTATACGCCTGCTCTGACGCTCCGAAATCAGGCCCGAATATGACCGTCGAACTGTCGTTGGAAGGCCTGCGTCAAACCGCGGCCGGATCGCCGGGCGGCGATTATCTGAGAGGAACATGGTTGCCCTTCGCGGCCAGGACCGAGCTCACCGACGCGGATCCGATATTGCCGGTGCGTGTACTGGGCGAAGGCCTCGTCGCGTTTCGCACGACGGGTGGCGAGCTGGCGCTCATGCAGGAACGCTGTCCCCATAATGGCTACTCGCTGGTTGGCAGCTCCGTGGAAGAAAAGAGTCTGGTGTGCTGGAAGCACGGCTGGCATTTTGGGACCGATGGAGCGTGCTGGGTGGAGGGATATCAGGGAAAAACATGGCCCGTGCAGTGGGCCAATGCGACCTCGTATCCCGCGAAGGCGTGGGGCGGACTGCTGTGGTCGTATCTTGGAGCGATCCCGTTGGACTTCTCTCCGCCTGCTATCCCAGCCGATCTCGCGGGGATTGAGACCGTTGCACTCTCCGGCGTCCAGGACATCAACTGGCTTGATTCGCTGGCATTTGCCGTGAGCGAAGGTCAGGAGCTCATGGCGCCGTGTCACACAGCGCGTCCGGGCATGCTCATGCTGCGCCTGCCGGTAGATGATGAACATACCTGGGTTCTGGCAGTTGGCCGACCTGGCGAGCAAGATGCCGCGCTAGCACACATCAAGCTCGCCGCGTTTGACCAGAGCAGCAATGCGCTTGCCCCGGCCAAAGCGCGGGTGGTGGAATACGTGCGAGATGCTCTGGAGGATTCCGCGAGGCCCTCACCCTAACCCTCTCCCAAAGGGCGAGGGAACTGATCTAGGCCGATATCGCCTGACGCTGATCCCTCGCCCTTTGGGAGAGGGTTAGGGTGAGGGCCTCGCGGAATCCCTCACCCTGCCGGATAGCTAAGCGGTGCGGACCGCGACGCCAGCTCGATGCATCTCCGGTCCATTGTTGAGCCGAGAGTCCTGGCCAAATCCCTCATGGGTCTCAGTCCACTTCCGAATGCTCTCGCTCACCTCGCTCGAGGGTGGGACGACCGCGGGCGGGAGAACTCCGTGGTTGTAGACGCGAGCCGCGGTCCCGTGGAGTATTTGAGCTCGTTTTTCATCTGATAGATGACCAAGATCGCCGGCGATAATTCGCCCCGAGTCAGGCCAGATGCTCGCCGGATGAGGATAGTCATTGGACCACATGGCGTTGATTTCGCTGTAGTCGTTCAGGAGATAGCAGCCCACACCGTCGCTGATGAATGCTGAGCTGACCTGGCGACGGTAGTACACGCTAGGGTCCTGTGGCAGTGGCGCGCGAGTGGCGGCGTAGTAGTCGAACTCTTGCAGCCAGAACGGAATCCAGCCCACGCCTACTTCGGCCACTTGGAATTGAAGTCGCGGATACCGCTCCATGACGCCCGCGCCGATGAGCTCCGCGAGCGAGCTCATCGTATCGAACTTATGTCCGTTCACGGAGTGAAGCCAGGCGAGTCCGCCAGTGTTCGGAGGACGGACATCCGCGCGGGCGTTGATGTGCATGGAAAGCGGCATGTCCATCTCCTGAGCCGCGCCCCAGAATCGCTCGTAATGGTCGGACGTGTACGGTAGGCTGCTGGGCGTCGCAATATAGATGGCCGCACCCTTCAATCCAGCATCTTTACAGCGAGCCAGCTCCGCGATCGCATGATCGATATTGCGCAACGGCATGATGCCAAGACCCCAGAATCGCTCCGGGGCCACGTTGCAGAACTCAATCATCCAATCGTTGTAGACGCGGATGCAGGCCTCCTGGAGCTCCTCACCCTGAGTCAGCCAGACGTAGTAGCCGAGTGTGGGATAGAGAACCTCGGCACTGATTCCGTCATAGGCCATGTCTACGAGACGCTCATGAGGATCCCAGCCACCAGCACGGAGATGCTGATGGGACTCGTAGAGCCTGACATTGGGGAACTTAGGCGCATCCTCGCGGAATTTAGCCGGCAAATTCTTTTCCCAGAGATCGGGCGGCTCGGCCATATGGGAGTCCGCGGAAATCACGATCATTTCACCGTGTGCGCCATTTGAAGGACTCATTGCTATGTCCCCTCCTAATGGCGATGAGCTTAGGACAATTTGAGCGGCTTGTCGAATTGTTTGTGTTGAAACGACCATTCTGACGCCGATCGATTGCCGGCCCCGTGCCTGTAGATCCGGCGCTACAATGGCGAACACCACCGGGCATCTACCGGGAACCAGTCTTCAAATGGAGCTAGCGCACCGCTGGCTGCACTCCGAAGACTTAGCGGCTAGAGCAACTGCTGTTGGAGGGTTGACCATGGGACGGCTTGACCGTTACGGAGTTCGGACACTCGTCTGCGCATTATGTATTGTCGTTGTCGCCGTTGCAGGTTGCGCCCCTCAAGCGGCGGCACCGGTTCAGGCGATGCATCAGGCTCGTCAGCCAAGCAGGTGAGCCAGGAGGAGATCGCGGCCTACTTCAAGGACCGGACGGTCGACCTCGTTGTCGGAAACTCACCGGGCGGCGGTAAGGACATTCAGGCGCGAATCGTGGCCGAGTTCCTCCCCCGCCACATACCCGGCAAACCATCCATCGCAATCCAGAATGTCGCCGGCGGAGATGGAATCCAGGCCACTCGCCAGGTGATGGCTGCGAAGCCGGACGGGCTGACGATGGTGATTATTCCCGCATGGATTTACATACAAACGCTTCTCGGCGAAAAGATTGAGGGGTTCAGCGTTGATCGTCCGGTGATCCTGGGGAACTATCAGCAGGAGGCGCCGCAGTACTCCGTGCTCTCAGTTCGCAGTGAGCTTGCAACATCGTGGACAGAGGTCGTGGAGAAGGGGAAAGCGGGTCAGGTGTTCAAATATGGCGCTCCGGCACCCGGCAGCAGTCAGTCCATGGCAGGCGCCTGGCTCGAGATGATCGGTGCTCCGGTGAAAGCCGTCTATGGCTACGGCGGAAGCAATGAGGTTCTTGCGGCTCAGGACCGTAAAGAGATCGACATGTCGGGCGTGGACCCGCCTGCGGAGACCGTTGAGGCCTCGTTCCCTCGCATACGGAAGGCGTTTCCTGAGTGGCTGAGCGGTGACTCGAAATTCATCACGCCGGTATTGGCGCTCCGAGACCCCGTACCTCAGGTGTGGCTGGACCCATTCAATTTCAAGACACCGCCGCACATTCTCGACGCCGTTGCGGCCACAGACGTTCAGAAGGACGCCTATCGCCTGGCATTCGACGTCCGCGCCGCCGGCGATCCGGTCGCCGTTCCGCAAGGGGTGCCAGCATACATCGTGGCCGCATTGAGCAAGGCCTTGCAGGAGACTGGGACAGACCCAGAATTCATCGCGGCGATGACTCAACGAGGGTTCGATGGCGGGTACACCACGCCAACACAGTTCAACGACGGCTTCGCGAAGATGCAAGCGGCAACTCCAGACCAGCTTGCGCTACTCAAGAGCATGTATATGGGGAACTAACTGCGGCGGGAAGGCCTTTAGAGTGCGGCGAGCCTATTTCGCCAAGGATTTCCTGGCTCGACGAATCTGATCAGCGTGATCAAACGCGTGGGCTGCGTAAATCTCGAGCCAGGTTTCCACAGAGTAGTCGCCGCTCTCCGAGTGGATGCCATGGCGCTGCCAGTCGGACTCATTGAGGCGGTCTAGAAGCTCGGCGGAGGACTCTCGAACTGCCCGAAACACGGCCAGGGATGCCTCGATTGGCCGATCGTAACGAAGGCGCCGCGCGAACTCGGCCTCGTCATAGCCATCAATCGTCGGCTCATCCTCCGCCAGCAGGCGACGAAGTCGGATGTACGACGTCGTCTCGCTGTCGGCAAGGTGGTGGGCAACCTCTCGGGCCGTCCATTCCTCAGCCGTCGATCGGGCGTCGAGCTCCGCGTCGGTGATTCCCTTCAGCGCCTCTCGAACCTGCGCATAGCCGGTCCGATATCGTGCAATCAGCGCTTGTCGCGCATTGGCATCCACGGTTGCTTCCCGATTTCCGCGTTCATGAGCAATTCCACTATGACTGATGGCCATCAAAGGCGAAGAAACCTTCGTGGCTATTGATTCCCGGCCGGCTATCCACACCGAACCGGAGCGACGCAGCGGCGAGGACCAGCAGCAAGGCTAGAAACACAAACCCGTCCATGAGATCCTCCCGTGTGTCGGCTATGGCCGTCACCGGGGTCAATCCTAGCGCGATTTCGGCCGGAGAACCATGCTATTCTGTTGGTCTCACGTACCAGAAACCTACAAATCGAAGTTGGATTGAGCTGTGGACTTTCAATCGCCGTCAATGGACGAAGTGAGCTGGAAAATCGTTGAGGCTCTTCAGGAAAATGCCCGCATCAGTTTCAGTGAGCTGGGACGCCAGGTAGGCCTTACTCCACCAGCAGTGGCGGAGCGCGTCCGCCGGCTGGAGGACGTAGGCATCATTGAGGGCTACCGAGCTGTGGTCAACGTCCAGAAGCTCGGATTACCCCTGACCGCGATCATTCGATTCGCGGCGCGCGGTCGTGGCAGCTCTGAGACGAAGCACCGGCTGGCGGCAATATCCGAGATCATTGAGTGCTATCACGTTACCGGGGAAGACTGCTTCGTTCTGCGGATCGCGGTGCCATCCACGGAACATCTTGAGTGTCTACTCGAGAGACTCACCGATTTTGGCGATACCACAACGTCCATCGTTCTCTCCACTCCGTTTGCGGCGCGCGTCATTGAGAAGGAGATGGTTGCGGCACCGCGAGGATTGAGCGACTAGCGCGCCCCGGGGCGGGAAATCTCCGCCGTCTGGCTGTGGCGGTGCCAGAGTTGGCTTCGTACGGGAATGCATTCTGCACCGCCGGAACGAGCGTGGCGCCTTCCAACGCTGTGCCGGTTCCGAGATCCGCCGTGGGCTCCAGGTGCCAGTTTCCGATGAGTGGGTTTGCGCCGTCGCTTGGCTTAAGGACGCGCATGAGGCGCGTGTAGTCTGAGCGGTCCTTTTGGTCCGGGCCGACAGGATGTCGGATGTCCGGCGCGGGCGGCCGACCTTGTAAATGGCCCCGATCGTGTTCGATACCTCCCGGCGCTAACCAGGCTAGACTCTAGAGATGGACTTTCCCGCTCTGCGCTTCAGCAATGGCGTCTCTGATGCGAGCACCTGGGAGATGGCTGATGCCGCAGTCTCTCCGGCTTTCAGCACGGCGGTGAACCGCATGTGCGGGTTCGCGGAAGATGCCACCGAACCGGTTCGGCGAGATGAGCTGCCCGGACCAACCTGCGTGTTGATTTTCAGTTTCGGAGCGCCTTATCGGTTGGAAGATGATCGGCCCGGCGCTGGTAGCTCGTTGACCCCACGCTTCGGCTTCGTGGCGGGGCTCAGCGAACACGTGACGGTTGATGTGGCGCACGGCTCGGCGCGCTGTGTCCAGGTGGACCTCAATCCCATGGGCCTCTATCGACTGCTTGGAATTCCAATGAGCGAGCTAGCGAATCGGGTTATTCCACTCGATGATGTGATGGGCCGGCTGGCCGAGCAAATGTCTGGTCGACTCGAGGGTGCTGGGACCTGGGAGAGGCGGCTGGAGATCGTTCAGTCGGAGCTTGCGTCTCGATTCCACAACGCGCCGGATGCGGATCCGCGTATCAACTGGGCCTGGCGCCAGCTCTCGCAAGCGCATGGCGCGCTCGAAATTGGTGCGCTCGCCGATGAGCTCGAGATCAGCCACAAGCACTTCATCGATCTATTCCACCGTCACGTTGGCCTGACGCCGAAGCGCGCCGCTCGACTTCTCCGCTTCCGCCGAGCGGTAAATCTTGTCAGTCGGAAGGCATGCAGCAACTGGGCGGATCTGGCACAGGCGGCCGGATATTTCGACCAGGCGCATTTCATCAACGATGTTCGTCGGTATACGGGCCGGACGCCGTCGGATCTGTTTGTATCGGTGCTAGAGGGCGCGGACTCTGAATCACTCGTTGAGGTTCGGTAAACAATCGATTTGCTAGATGCTTGGATTCAATGTTGTGTCCTCGGACTCGTGATGAAGGGTAGCGATTTAACGCGCGAGGTCGATCCCGAGGTTAATTTCTTCCAATCTCAACGCATCGGTCCAGCCATACACTGATGAAGCCAGTGCTTGGCGACCATTCAACGCTAGGGAGAGAAGAATCATGTCAGCGGATCCGGTGATGTCGGCTTACATTGTCGTCGCGGATGCGGCGGACGCGATTGAGTTTTATTCGAAGGTCTTCGGAGCGGTGGAGCGTATGCGCCTGGCCGAGCCGAGCGGTCGCATTGGCCACGCGGAGCTTGTCATTGGCGACAGCGTGCTCATGCTCGCCGATGAGCATCCCGAGCTCGGAGTCGTGGGCCCGCGCGCGATCGGCGGCTCGCCCGTGTCGCTCCATCTCCGTGTTGACGATGTGGATGCTGTCAGCACGGCCGCCGAACAGGCCGGTGCGACCATCGAGAGGGCCCCGGAGGAGCAGTTCTACGGGTCCCGGAGCGCGACACTCATCGATCCATTCGGTCACCGATGGATGATTCAGACGCCTACCGAGGAGGTGTCGGCCGAGGAAGTTCAGCGACGCTATGACGCGATGATGACGACTTAGCTGGCCGCCCTCCCTGCGTCGCCGAGTCGACTCCTCCCGGCGTAAGCGTCTCGGCCGGCATTGAGCCGACTGAGGCAGACGACTCCCAGCAGTGCCACGAGTCCTGCTTGACCGAATGCGAGCGGCCATCCGAGGTCCGCGCTGAAACTGTCCAGCACGATGCCCGCGACGACCGGAGCGACGACCGAGGCGCTAAACGAGATCGAAGTCTGGGCCGCCTGCGTGGCGCCCAGCCTATTGGGCTCGGCAAGCTCGGTGATTGCCGTGGAGTACACCGCCGAGTCCGAGGCTACAAGAAGCCCGTAAATGAGAACGATTGCGACGAGCACCGGCCATGGCGCTCCTGAAAGCCAGCCGATGCAGAGTGAAGTTAGACCGCTGGTGAGTAGAAAGACGCCTGCGCCTCGGGCCCGGCCCAGACGGTCCGAGAGCGCACCGCCTGCGAGCACGCCCAACGCGGTGGGCAGCGATACGAGGCCAGACGTCGAAGCCGCTCTCGCGGTTGCTTCGACGGATTCAACACCTTGTTGAACAAGTGTCCAGGTCAGGTAGGGTGAGATCCAGGCGCGCGTCACGTACAACTCCCAGGTATGCGCGCTGTAAGCCAGAGTCACCAGCAGAATTCCCGGTGCTTTCAGTACGCTGAAGTCGGGCAGTCCACTTCGACGAGAAGTTGATATCGTGCGAGGACGAGTAAACAAGCAGAGCGCGATCACTGGCGCCAGGCATGCGGCGCCGGCGACAGCGAGCATGGCTTCTCGCCATGCAGTGGCGCCGAGCAACACCCCCGTGATTACGAGCGATAGGCTGGAGCCAAGGTAAAACGCCGCCACGTACATTCCCACGGCGGCACCCCTGCGTTCTGAAAATTGCTCGGCAACGAGTCGTAATCCGGGCATGTACACGCCGGCCAGACCCACTCCTGCGAGTGCACGTAGCACGGCCGCCGAGGGTATGTCATGACTCAGGATCGGAAAAAGCAGATTGGCCAGGCCCGCGGCCAGTGCCGATGCGGCGACAACGACGCGACTGTCCAGTCGATCCGTAAGCGACACCAGGAAGATTGTTGCCAGGACGTAGCCACATTGATGCGCTGAGAAGACTACGCCGGCTTGTGTACTCGAGATATCCCACTCACCCACGATGATGGGCTGAGCCGCCGAGAAGCTGGACGACGGCAGCAGGACCAGCATTAAGACTGTGCTGATCGCGATCAGCCAGGGCAGATTCTTTGCGGGTCTGCGATGACATCGAAAGCGAGGGTACGAGTGGGTGCGCCGTTGATGCAATCGCACCAAGAACAGGTGCCCGCATCGAAGTCAATCCGTTGACGTATGATTCCAAACGACGAAACACGACGGTCGAAGTGGAATGATGCTGAGATTTCGCCGACTCCTCGAAGCGCTCCCTCGCGGCGCACTTCTCCTATTAATACTCAGCATTGCCGTGGTCACGGCTTGTGCTCCAGCGACGAACACGCAGAGTGCCGCACAGAAGAACGTTCACTTCATGGGCGGGTACAAGCCGCAAGCCAACCTGCCGTTCGTCGCAGCTTATGTGGCCCAGGCTCAAGGCTATTTCGCGGCTCAGAACCTCAATGTCCAAATCTCACATTCGGCCGGTCAGGGAGAGCATCTCAAGCTCGTCCTCCAGGGCTCTGTCGACGTCACTACGGGCGCGGCGGACGCAGTGTTGGGGCGTCGCTCCGAGAATCTGCCAGTCACGGCATTTGCGCTATTCGGACAACGAGGCGACATCGCGTATGCCGTGTTGGAGTCATCGGAGATCCACTCACCGCGCGATTTCGAGAACCACACCGTTGGCTTCAAGGTCAATCCATCGCCGGAGTACCTGGCGCTACTCAAGACGACCGGCGTGGACCGCTCCAAGATCCAGGAAGTGCCCGTGGGGTTCGATCCGCGCTTGCTGGCCGCGGGCCGGGTTGACGTCTATCCGGTCTTCGAGTCAAACGAGCCGCATACGTTGCAAACCCTCGGCGTGCCGACACGATTGATCAAGGCATCCGACTACGGTGTGCCCGGGACTTGGCCTTACGTACATCACGCGACAGTCCCTCATCGATGACGACCCCGACGTACTGGAGCGATTTCTCAAGGCCACGCTGCGCGGTGTTGAGTACGCTCGGGCCAATATCGACGCCGCAACAGATATCGTGATGCAGCACGCCCCCAACGAGGATCGCGAGCATCAACGCAATATGCTTGAAGTCGAGCTGAACATGGCGGACGGTCCAGTCTCCCGTGCGAATGGGCTGGGCTGGTCAACGCAGGAGCAGTGGCAGGCGCTGAACAATTCGCTTCTGGAGTTCGGCGGACTGAAGCAATCGGTTGCTGCGGATACGGTGTTCAGTGATCGCATCATTCGGTCGGTCTACAAAAACGGGCAGCTCGTCTGGCCGTGACCTCTAGGGCAACTGTCTCCGCGTCTGAAGTGGGAATCGGCTCGGATACGGCGGAGACGCGCACAGAGCTTCCGGGGACCGGGTCCAGCATTCTGGCTCGTGGTGTCAGGCACGCATACGAGACCCGAAGTGGGACCGTGAGGGCGCTGGACGGCATCGATGTAGCCATTCGTCACGGTGAGCTCGTGGCACTTCTGGGACCCAGCGGATGCGGGAAATCCACGTTTCTACGCATTCTCAGTGGATTGCTCGCCCCAACCGAGGGCCAGGTGCTTCTGGCCGGCGAAGCGCCCGCGTTGGCCAACCGCCGCTACGGGATGGGGTGGCTTGCTCAGGATGACGGTCTGCTTCCCTGGCGAAGTGTTGGCGCAAATGTCGCTCTGGCGCTGCAGCTTGGCGGACGTAATCCGGCTCGGGCTGACGATGAACAAGTCACTGCCATACTCGATCGTGTGGGATTGGCCGATAGCCTGAACCGGTTTCCACACGAGCTGTCCGGGGGAATGCGCCAGCGTGCGGCCCTGGCCAGGGCCATCGTAAGCTCTCCGGCGTTTCTCTTTCTGGATGAACCGTTCGCCAATCTGGATGAGCTGATCCGCGAGCGGTTAGGTGAGCTGCTCATCGATGTTCGAAGGGCGACTCGGCCGACTACATTGCTGGTGACCCACTCTGTCACGGAAGCCGTGCGCCTTGCGGACCGGGTGGTGGTGTTCTCACCCCGTCCCGGGCGCATCGTCTCCGAGATGGCAATCACCCTGAGTCAACCGCGCTCCTACGATCAGCCGGGTTTTGGCGCCACCGCGGAACAGCTCAAACGAGCACTTCGAGATACCGACTCGTCGGTACAGGTGACGTCTGGCCAGGTGAAATGACGGCGAGCGGGATTCGTCAGTCAATTCCCACGATCGCGTTTTTAGTAGCGATCTTCGGTGCGTGGGAGGTCGTAACCTCGGTACTTCGGGTACCGAGTTATCTTCTCCCCGGCCCATCGCTCGTTCTTGGTCGCTGGATCTCCGACTTCCGCTTCTTCCTGTTCGAGGGTGGAATCACGCTCCTGGAAGCGCTTGCGGGACTGTTGCTTGGAGGGGGCGTTGCGCTTCTGGCAGCTTTGCTGATGGCGCGCTGGCCTTGGGTCGAGCGGGCCGTACTCCCGATCGCTATCGTGGCAAAGGTCACGCCGGTCGTCATCGTGGCGCCGCTCTTTGCTCTGTGGTTCGGATTCGGACCGTTACCGCGCGTCTTGATCGCGGCCCTACTGACGTTTTTCCCCATCCTCATTGGCGCTGTCTCCGGGCTTCGGGCCGCGCCTAGAGCAGCGCGCGATGTGTTTGCCACGTTGAATGCCACCCCCTTTGAAGACGCTTTCATGCTCCGTCTTCCCTACGCATTGCCTCAGCTCTTCGCCGCGATCAAGGTCTCCAGCACGCTTGCCTTGCTGGGCGCCGCGATTGCGGAGTGGGTAAGTGGTGACCGAGGCCTTGGTCGTGCGGTGCTCCTTGCCAACAGCAATCTGGATACACCAGGCGCGCTCGCCGGCGTGGCCACGATCGGCCTCTTCGGCATTGCTATGATCGGACTGATCACCCTGCTCGAGCGGCGAGTTCTCTTCTGGGCGGGGGACGAGGTAGCCCGGTGATCGTTGCACTGGCGGGCGGCGTCGGCGCTGCCCGCTTCCTGGAAGGGCTGGTTCGCGTTGCTCCACCCGAGACGGTAACCGTCATCGTGAACACTGGTGATGACGCCGAGTTCTATGGGCTTCATGTGTCGCCGGACGTCGATATTGTGGTCTACACCCTGGCCGGAATTGTGAATCCGGAGCACGGCTGGGGGATTAAGGGAGACTCGTTCAATGCGCTGGAGATGCTGGCGCGTCTGGGGCGCGAGACATGGTTCCAGCTTGGCGATCGCGATCTTGCCACGCTGATTCATCGCACCGACCTGCTACGTCGCGGCCTCAGTCTGTCAGAAGCGACCGCCCAGATCGCGACGGCGCTCGGTGTCCGCTCGCGCATCCTCCCAATGTCGGACCAACTGGTGCGGACCATGGTGCGGACCACTGCCGGCTGGCTCGCGTTTCAAGACTATTTCGTGAAGCTTCGGACGGAGCCCGATGTGGTGGAGATCGCCTATTCTGGCGCAGACATTTCCCAGCCGGCTCCGGGTGTCCTTGAAGCGATCCACACGGCTGAAGCAATCGTTCTCTGCCCGAGCAATCCCCTGGTTAGTATCGGGACGACTCTGGCAGTCCCGGGAATTCGCGAAGCCCTTGGTGCCTCGAGCGCGCCCGTTGTTGCCATCAGTCCGATCGTCGGCGGCGGCACGATCAAGGGGCCGGCGGATCGCATGATGCGCGGACTGGGTATGGAAGTCTCGCCCGTGGGAGTCGCCCGGGCCTACCAGGACTTTCTCGACGTACTCGTTCTCGATGTGCAGGATGCTCACTACGCTCCTGAGATCGAGCGGTTGGGAATTCGGACGCTTGTAACGGACACCATCATGCGGACCCTGGAGATCAAGGAGCAGTTGGCCAGTGAGACGCTTGCTACAGTGCTCGCATGAGTGGAATTTGGGCGCTCCTCCCCGTCAAGTCCCTCCAGCACGGTAAGTCGAGGCCTCTCGCCACGCCTTTCACTCGTGGAGCGGCAGGAGCTCTCCCTGGCGATGCTGCGAGACGTGCTAACCGCCGTAACGCAAGCCCCGAGCATCGTGGGCGGGCTTGTCATCCACTCCGATCCGATCATCGAGAGCCTGGCGACGGAGATGCTCGTGGAGGTCGAGTCGAGTCGCCCGAGGCAGGCGACCTCAATGGCGCGCTTCGTCAGGGCCTCGGGATCATCTCGAGCATGGGCGCCGACGGAGCGCTCATCATTCCGGGCGACGTGCCGCTCGTAGACGCCGCTGCCATCGAGCAGATCGTTTGGCTCTCGCCGGCATCACCCGGAATCACGATCTGCCCATCGCTGGACGAAGACGGAACGAACGGCCTCTTGCTTTGCCCGGTGCAGGCAATCGGTCCGAAGTTTGGTCATCAGAGCTTTCACCGACACACCGAGCTGGCTCAATTCGCGGGTGTGCCGGTGGCGGTAAGCCGGATCGCATCTCTTGGGCTGGATATCGATGAGCCGAGAGATCTCGACGCCTTCCTTGCGGTGGACACTTTTACGCATGCAGGCGCGGTCTTGCGCGGTCTGGTCTCGCGTTAGAGCTTCCTTGAATCGCCACGGGCTGGTGGAACAGAATAAGCGTCCGTTCGGGTTGAAGGAAGCTCGAGGCGACACGCGCGTCGCGGGTTACCGATTAGGGCTCAGCGGCTGTGGGCACATCGCGTAGGCCCTCCACGGTCGTCGGTCATACGATCGTTCAATCGCCCTTGCAGCCCTGCGCAATGACCAGTTGGATTCGAAAGATTTCGTGCTCTATGCCATTTGCGTCACAGTGGCGGATCGGACATGATGACGGTGAGTGGCGAAATGCGGCGAAGCGAACTGATCTTTCTGGTACCGCTTGTGGTACTGACCGTTGCTCTGCGCCTGGTCGTCCTGGAGAGCTCAGAGTGGATGACCGAGGGGGATGAGGCCCTGACAGGCCTGATGGCCCTTCACATTCTGCACGGAGACAGGCCTGTATACCTCAACGGCCAGGCTTACATGGGTGCGTATCAAGCGTATGTCGCGGCGGGGCTCTTCGCGATTCTGGGAGTCTCGACGATTGCGCTCAAGATTGTCCCGTTGATCGGATCAGTCGCGTTCGTTCTCAGCATCTACATGCTTGCTCGACGACTCATTTCTCCGTGGGGTGCATGCGCAGCGGGGTTGATCGCGGCGGTCCCCCCCGTGTACATCCTGGCCAACATGTCCAAGGCCTGGGCGCCACACGCCGAAGTCATGGCTCTCGGCAATGTGCTGATCCTGCTCGCCATTCGCCAGCACACCCGCGATGCCCGTGGTGCGGAGCCAGTACTGTTTGGAGCGTTGGCAGGCTTTGCCTTCTGGCTCCACCCTTTCGTTGCTTACTATCTCGTCGTTTGCGGATGCATCCTGGTGCTCGGCCAGCCGATCCGGACACTGACCCGCTTGCCTCTTCTATTGGCCGGAATTGTGGTGGGCACGATGCCGGTCTGGATGGCCAACGTCGCCTACGCCTCGGACACTTTCCGTTTCCTGACGGTGCCGACGGGCTCTCACCAGGATATAGGGGCGATCGCCTCGTACCTTGTGTATTCTGGACTGCCTCGAGCGATGGGCTGGTGGCAGCCCTGGGGCGTCCTTCCTCAGCCGGCCGCCTGGATGCTGATAGGTACCACGGGCCTCGGCCTGCTCGTACTGTTTGTGCGGGGCCGGGCAGACTCACGGCTTCAGGATCGCTCCGACCGATGCGCCGATCCTGCTGGCGATCAGTGTGCCGGCCATGTTTGTCATGAGCGGCTTCGGTGGGCCCAGCCAGAACCCCTGGGGATTCGACGCTACCGGCCGCTATCTAATGCCTCTGTGGGGTGTGGTGCCATTGGCAGTGGCGGCATTTGCTCAATTCCTCCTGAAATCACATTGGCTTGCGGTGAGCGCGGTGACCCTGGTAGTAGGCGCCCAGGCCCTCGGTTATGCCACGGCGGATCCCTTGCAGATTTTTCAATCACCGTACTGGAATAGACTCCCAGCACAGAGCACAGCCCTCGAGAACTATCTGCTGGAGCACGGGGTGACCCGCGTCTGGATGAACCACTGGGCCGGATTTCCGCTCATGTTGCGGACGGGAGAGCGGGTGATCGCCACGGACTACTATGACGTCGTAAAAGGGGGCGGGATCAGCCGATTCCCCGAGCATTTCGATGCCATGGAGCATGCCGAGCAAACCGCGTATATTCTCGTGACCACGGAGTACAGTCCTCCGTTGCTCGGAGAGCTTCACGAATTAGGTGTGGACTATCGCGCTGAAAGGTTCGATCAGTACCTGGTAGTCCAGCCTCTATCCAGGCGCGTTGAGCCCTGGGAAGTGGCAGATTCCATTGGCTACAAGTATTGACTCACATCCGCATGGTGCCTCCATCGCGGATGACCACGCGCTCGTTACGCACCAAGCAGCGCCACACTCGCTCGCGCGGATCGCTCCGTGGTGTGTTCTACTTGTCTGCGCCCTTTTAAGTCTTGTCCTTTACGCACTGCTACTGGACACTATTCCGGGGCTGATTCACGCGCAGCGGAGCTTTGCAGAGCAAGTCATAGCCGTCGCCGCCATTCCACTTCGTGGCTCCTGTCTCGAGATTTGCGGATCCATGCCTCTGGCGCAGTCGGTGGTTCTCCACGCTGCCGCCTCGGTTCGCTTCATATCAATTCTGCTGGGGCTCTTCCTCACCTATGGAGTAGCGCTTCGAGCGGTGGCCGGTCGGCGATCGAATGGGCTTGCCATTACTGCCATGGTGGCCGGTGCGTCGTTCCTGCTTCTCATGCTATTGAGTCCGGCGCTCCTGTCGAGTGACATCTTTAGCTATATCTTCTATGGCCGCATCGCCGGTATCTACGGGGATGACCCGTACACCGAGGTTCCAGCGAGCTATCCCAATGATCCGTATCTTCGGTATGTATTCTGGGCTCGGGACCCGACCTATTACGGTCCTATCTGGACGCTCGTCTCACGCGCTCTTGCGGTGTTGGGCGGGGATTATGTCGGTCTTACGACGCTTCTGTTTCGATTACTGGCCATCGCTTCCGTAATCGTCACGTCCGGACTGATCTGGTGGTCACTGGCCAAGACGCGGCCCGAACGGGCGATTCAGGGACTGGTGTTTTTTCTGTGGAACCCATTAATCGTGATCGAGTTCGGCCTCAGTGCTCACAACGATTCGCTCATGTTGGTGTTCGTGCTCCTGGCCGTTGCCCTGCACATCTCGCGTCGATATGCCATAGCCACCACGATGCTGGTGCTCTCAATGCTGGTAAAGGTTGTGGCCGCGCCGCTCATCCCACTCTACGTGGTGATGGCGCTGCGGCAGATTCCGGGAATCTGGCCCAAAGCCCGTTATCTGCTGGTTAGCGGACTCCTCGTAGTTTCGGTCGCAAGTCTTACATTGGCAGCGGCTCGAGTAGGGCCTGAGGTTCTAACCGTTGGCTCATTGGGCGTGAGCGCAAACCGGTACGAGAACAGCCTGCATGAGCTGGCGTTCGATTGGCTGCGCGGGGACCTGGGTAAGGAGTCTGAATGGAATGACGTCCCCGTGAGCTTCGAGCCGCACTGGCTGGGAGCCCACGCGGACGCGGAGTTGTGGTCGGACACAGAGCCGATTGGGATGGTCCGGCAGTGGAATACCCTCCTGGCGTTGGCACCTCAGAAGGGTGATTGGATACGAGTGTTTGAATACGCGACCGGTCGAGTGGGCTACGTAAGGGCCACATCGCTCGGTCCCGTTGGTCGCCCGGGGGACGTTACTGGAGCGGAAATTACGCGCCTGGAAGCGGGTCCGGCAGGAAGCGCGTCAACGAGGGAAGCCAACACAAGAGTGCGAATTGTGAGCTGGGTGGGGTTCGGCCTGGTCGGGCTCGTTGCCGCGTGGCGTGTACGTGACCTTAGGTCGTTCCTGATCTGGTCCACAGGAGTCATGCTTGCCTACTATTGGCTTGCGGCCGCGTGGATCTGGCCCTGGTATGTGACATGGGCCTTTGTTCTTGCAGCGCTCGTCCCGAATACTCGCATCGCTGGTCTGGCCGCGATTCTTTCAGCAGCGGTGCTCACGCTCTACGCGAGCCTCGGGTTTGAGGGCACGGTCGATGATTGGATCTTCGTCTATCGAGCGTTGCCAGCATTCGCGCTGCCGCTGGTGGCCTGGGTATTGTGGCTGGGGTTGAGGCGGATGCTGCCACAAGGAGTGCGATAACCGGCTCATGGTGGTGCAGTAGCGCCTCGCTCACTATCGAGCTTCGCCTGGTTCGCGGATCAATCGCCCTGCAGGCTGGGAATCTCGATCCTCCCGTCTGGGCCAGTTGCGAGCGGCGTCACTTGGGTTGCCGCGTCCACATTGAGCGGACCATAGATGTGCGGATACTGTTCGTTTCCAACCGGATCGAACCTCAGGGGCGATCCAATACGATCCGTCTCGAGCGTAATGAGTACCAGATCGGTCAGTCCGCGATAGAACGTATCAGCCACTCGCTGAACCTGCCTGTCCGTACTGCAGTGAATGAACCCTACCTCATCGAGCGTCCGTCCGAGCGTCGAGACACGATACTCTCCGTCCTCGACCGCCGCGGTCCAACCCTCGCGCCTTGCAATATGAAAGACTCGGCTCATTGTTGGTTCTCGGCTGAGTAATCGCAATCGCGTCCGCACCACCGCGGAGTGGAGCCTATCCCTGAATTGTGCCCAGTTATAAAGCCGACATTCAGAGAGCGATCGCTGCGAGCCCGATGAAGAGAGCTGAGGATTGCGATTAGGCTCCAGTGGATCGAAGATCGCGGGCGACGACCACCGGCCGCGGCTTTCCTAGACGGATGCCGCGCGCATATCGACTGGGATTAGCGGTAGCGCATGGTACAGTGGCGGGGCGTCTTCGGGGTCTTCAGGCGGGTCCAAGATTTCCAGCTGACGACACGCCGGATGCAGGTGAGCGATCGCTGGATCAACCAGCACTCTGGGCTCTGCGAGCGGATACAGTCAAATAGTAAGTCGTGGCCGCACGAGATATGCGCGCTCGACCTTCACTTAAGAACCGTCGATTCGCGTCGCCCACGGTCTCCAGTAATCATTCCGCGTCTCAGGCGCAATGGTTAAGCAATCGGAGGTTCGGGCTCCGCAGGCTCCGGTTCAGGCTCGCTGGGCGGTGGAAGAGGACCCGGTTCTGGGGCCTCGACTTCGCCTGAATCCATCATCCTGTGCCGTATGAATGTACTCAACATCATGATCGGCCTCCCCATAACATACACGAGTAGTTTGACCCCGAAGAAGCGGTTTTCAACACATCGCACACATCGCACCGGAGTGGAACGTGCACACCGATTGCCCTATGGCTCGCTCGCACGGGTAGGATGTCGACGGTCTCCATCTGAACGCCGCTCGTTGAGTGGATCACACGTGGAGGACCGCTTGACATTGAGAAACCAGGCCCGTACGGTCTCCTCAAACCTCCATTCACTGACAACGGAGCTAGTATATGAGCGACATCAACGCGTGGGACGGCGATGGCCACGTTGAAGAGTGGGAAGAGACGTTCTCAGACAAATACCTGGAGCCGGAATTTCGCGATAGACGTCCTGTTGTTGTCGAGACGGGTGAGTTCGAGCACGACTACATCTGGGAGATCGATGGACAGCGCATCCGTATAGGCGGATCGCCATCGAGCCGCGGTGGGGTGGTCTCGACCGAGTACGAGATGATGGCCCGGTGGCGCGGCCCGCACGAGAGCGGCGAGTTTCACAGTGCAAAAGACCGCCTCGCGGTGATGGACGCGGAGGACACCTGGCTCTCGGTCAACTACCCGACGCTCTTTCTGCGCTGGCCGGTGGCTGCCGATCCGAAGCTCAATCAGGCGCTCACGCGGTCCTACAACAACTGGGTCGCGGATATCTCGAACCAGTGTGCGGAGCGGCTCAAATGGGCCACGGTCATCGATGCGCATGATCCAAAGGAAGCGGCTCGTGAGATGGAACGCACGCTGGAGATGGGCTCCGTGGGTGTGATGGTGCTGGGCGACTACTCGACGAAGTCGCTGGACCATCCGGACTTCATTCCCATCTGGGACACGGCCAATCAGACTGGCATGTCGATCAACGTCCACCCGGGAACTGGAGCGATCGACGCTGCTCGAGCATTTCCAAGCGTGGCCGCCGATCAGTTCCTGATGTCGGTGGTGCGTGGATTCAAATCGATCTGCAGCTCTGGCCTGCTGGATCGTTATCCGAATGTCAAGGTCTCCTTCCTGGAGACTGGCTGCACCTGGGTGGATTTCGCGGTAGAAGTCATGGACTTCTCGCTCGATAACATTCGTGATCGCATGAAGATCGGAACCTTGCGCTCGGAGCACAAGCCGATCATCGAACGGGGCCTACCCCAGATGACGCCCCTGGAGTACATCCAGGCTGGGCGCATCTTCATTGGCTACGAAGTGGACGATCAGCTTCTGCCGTACATGGTGGACAAATACGGGACCGATTGTTGGGTGTACGCCAGCGACATTCCCCACGCGCATCGCAAGCCCGACTCGGCCAAGCACATTCTCAATCGGGCGGATTTATCCGACTCAGCCAAGCAGCGCATCCTCTGGGAGGGCACGGCTCGGTTGTATGGGCTGGAGTCGCCGCTGACTCAGCCCGTAGGTGCGGGGCGATCGTAGTCAGCGACCTGACATGCGTTAGGAGAACTTGATGGGAAAGTTGGACGGCAAGTCCATCATCGTAACCGGGGCGGCGCAGGGTCTTGGCCGTGAGTACGGCATTCGGCTGGCGCAAGACGGGGCTCGGCTCGCTATTGCGGACATCAAGGATTGTGGCGAGACGGCTGAGCGCATCCAGATGGCCGGCGGCGAAGTGATGGACCTCAATATCGACGTGAGCAGCGAAGAGCAGATGCTGGAGCTGGCTCGGCGAACGCATGAGCGATATGGTCGAATCGACGGTCTGCTAAATAACGCCGGCATCACCAGAGTCACCGCCACGAAATCCATCATGGACGTTGACATGGATGCCTGGGACCGCATCTACTCGGTGCATGCGCGCGGCACGTTCCTAGGCATCCGCGCCGTGTTTCCGTACATGAAAGAGGCCGGCGGCGGGACAATCGTGAACGTGTCTTCGGGCAGCATCTTGAGGATCGCCCGCGCCGTGGACGAGCTCAATGTTGCCTACGTCTCTTCTAAGGCCGCGATCATGGGCATCACCCGCGCAGTGGCCCGTGAGCTCGGGGCCTACAACATCAATGTCATCACGATCGCGCCGGGCAGCACGACCGCGGATCGTGACGATCCGCTGTCTCCCGATGATGCCATCGATGAGCCCGACGCCTCGCTCCGTCGACGCGGCGTGCCCTCTGACCTCTCCGGAGTCATGGCGTTCCTATTCAGTGAAGATGCTCGCTTTATCAGCGGTCAGATGATCGTGGTGAATGGTGGGCGTGAGGTCTACTAGTCCTGCATCCTTCACCATCGGCCCCCTCGCCCATTGGGAAAGGGCTGGGGTGAGTGGCTAGAGCGATGAGTCTCGTCGCTCTGCCCTCACCCCAACCTCTCCTAATGGGCGAGGGAGCTAATCACCAGGAAGCCGCCACGATGCAGCGCCTGACACGCGACCACAAGATCTACTTCCTGGATCCGGACATTCCCTCCTGCCATCTCCATTGAGTCAGGCGAGGAGATGGTCGTGGAGACGTGGGATGCGTTCGAGGGTACGCGCGATGCGCTCGAGTTTCAGTCTCGGGCGCAAATCGGACCGGCAATCGGACCTATTCACGTGGCGGGGGCCGAGCCGGGCGACGCTCTCAAGGTTGAGTTTCTGAGCGTCACACCGAAGGCGCATGAGAACGCCGCTCACATGATGATGGCAGGAAGAGGCTTCCTCAACACCGATTTCCCGGATGGTCACTGCACGCCGCTCACTATCGAAGGCAATGACATCATCTTTCCAGGTGGCCTGCGAATTCCCATGCGACCGTCCATGGGGTTTGTGGCTACCACTCCCACCTATCGGCAAAGTACAGCCAGCGATAGCGGTGCGTACGGTGGCGATATCGATATGCAGGAGCTTGTCGCCGGCAGTACGCTCTGGCTACCGGTGTTCGTCCCGGGCGGCATGCTGGCGATGGGCGATTGCCACGCGTTGGCGTGCGACGGCGCGGTTGCTGGTACGGCCGCGGAGTGCGCCTCCAACGCGCACATCCGAGTAACGGTGGAGCGCGGCATTGACCTGCCCGCGCCCCGCGCACTGACGCCTACCTCTTTCGCTACCCTGGCCTACGGGCCGGATCTCGGTTCCGCCATGCGCCAGGCGGTTCGATACATGGTGGATTTCCTGGTGCAGGAGCACGGCATGGATCCGCTGGACGCCTACACGCTGCTAAGTCTGGCGGCGGACATCCGACTCTCGCGCACGTTCCGCGAGGTAAGCTCGGTAAAGCTGCTGCTGAAGCGGTCGGTGCTGGAGCAGATTGAGAAACGAGGCACTACGAGCATTGGGACCACATGACAGATTCAGGTTCTCGCGGATCGAGTACGCGCGTTTCGCGCGTCATCAGAGCGTCGCGGCCCATTGTTTACCAGGCGTTTGTCGATGCAGATTCAGTGCTGGCGTGGTTGCCACCTGATGGGATGCGTGGGGAAATCATCGACTTCGACCCCCGCCCGAATGGGGCGTTCAGCATGTCGTTGGTGTATCTGGAAGCAGAGCACCGAGTTGCCGGTAAGACAGCGGAGGACCGCGATACATTCCAGGGGCGATTCGTCGAGCTTGTACCGGATGAGAAGATCGTTCAGACCGTCGACTTCGAGTCGCCTGATCCGGACTTCGCCGGAACGATGCGCATCACCTGGAGCCTTCTGGATGTAATCTCGGGAACGGAAGTTACGTGCTTGTGCGAGAACATCCCGTCCGGAATTCGGCCCGAGGACAATGAGGAGGGCTGTAAGTCCTCTCTTGCAAAGCTGGCGGTGTTGGTGGAATAGCATTTGGCGATATTCCCCATGTCTAACTAGGTCTGGTCGTTCTTTGAGGCTCTAGGGCTCCTTGTGATGCCGAGGGACGAGGCATCTCCCGGGCATCGTGTCACTTACTGATGGAATGAGTGGATGTTCCGAGTCGGCGATTCCGATGCCCGGGAGATGCCTCGGCCCTCGGCATCACAAGAAAATTGAAGGAAGGAAAGTCATCGGGGGAGCGGATCTCGGTCATCGGGCGGGCTGGCGCGCCGGCCACATCATTTATTCGACACTGACCGGTATCCTAGGGGCACATGCGCTCCACCCCTGAGCCCGCCTTAGCCACCGGACAGCCAAAGACCTGGCGTCTTAACGGGCGACAGCAGGCACTCTTCTTTCTGGCCTGCGGATTTCCGATCAACTTCCTATCTATGGTGGGATTCCTCATCCCGCTGAGAGCGCACGAGCTTGGCGCGCCGGTGGCGCTAGTCGGCGTGATCGTCGGCGCGGGAGCCATTCTCGGAATGATCCTCGCTGTGCCCGCTGGAGCAATGGCGGACCGCATGGGCCCGCGCCAGGCGTTCATCATCGGAACGCTTCTCAATGGTTTAGCTGCACTGGGTTTCTGGCTGGCGGACAGCTACTGGATCATTCTCGTACTCCAGATCGTGCGAGGACTGCCGCACAGCATGTCGTGGGTGGCGTCACAGTCCTACCTTTCGACGATGGGCGCGCCGAACGAGCGGGCCATGCTGGCGGGGCGGTTCAGCTTTGCCAGCGGACTGGGCGGATTGGTCTCACCGCTCACCATCGGCGCCGTGGCGACCTGGCTTGGATTTCAGCAGAGCTTCTTATTCGTGGCACTCTACAGTTTGCTCAGCGTGCTCATGGCTGTGGCGCTTCCGGATATCCGCGCACCCAAGGCGCAGACGCAGGCAAGTACGGGCGGTTTTGCCGAGGCCGCCGCGCTTCTTCGCCAGCGTGGCCCGCAGGTGGCGGTGCTGCTTACCTTCGTCCGACTTTGGGTAGGTACGGGTTGGAACGCGTTCTTTCCGATTTATCTCGCTGAGCGCGGATTTAGTCCGTTTCTGATTGGAACTGTGGTTTCGGGCAGCGGTCTGATATCGTCGTTCACCGGGCTGATCGCTCACCGGCTCACTCGCCGAACGTCAAATCAGGTGGTCACGGCTGCCGCGTTGGCGCTGGGCGCACTCGGCACGGCAATCTCGCCGTACGTCGCATTCGTTCCGCTGGTCTACGCACCGGCCATGTTTCAGGGTGTGGGCGCGGGCTTTAGCATGCCATTGGTGCTGGCGATGCTTTCTGCCGAGGTGCCAGCGAGTCAGCGGGGTATCGCCATGGGCTTGCGCACTGGTGCAAACCAGGCCGGAAATATGGTGGCGCCGGTGGTGACCGGCCTTCTCATCAGCGCGTTTGGCCTTCCGCTCGGGTTTCTCGGGAGCGCGGTGTTGTGCTGGTCCGTGCTCGGCTTCGCACTCTGGCTGCACTTCGGCGGTGCGAATCCACAGGCTGCTTCGGCTTCTTCAGCCGCGATTGGGGCTTCTGCGGAATCTGACGGGTAACAGCCCCATGTGCATGGGCCACAGGCGAAGCCCGCCAAAGTGTAGGATCGAGTCAGTAGGAGCTGCTCCGGACTGGGAATGCGGAGCGACTGTTTAGTCACTAGTTCCCGCGCATTACTGACGGACGGAGCATATCTGACAATATCAACTGATCGCATCATCTCCAGGACGAGCGTGCCGAGAGTCATTCGTCGTCACACGATTATTCTCGCTAGCACGCAGGCGCTCGTTGGAATTGGCAGCCAGATGGTGCCTACCCTTGGCGCCCTCATGGTGATGCAGCTTGCTGGGGAATGCGTCGCTGGCGGGCCTGGCTACGAGCATGTTGAACATCAGTCGCTTCGCCGTGTCCTACCCCACTGGTTGGGTTGCGGATACATACGGTCGGCGGCTGGCAATGACCATGGGCATGGTGCTGAGCCTCACTGGCTCCATCATCATCGGTCTAGCGATGACATGGACATCGTTTCCGATATTCGTGCTCGGTATGCTTGCATTCGGCCTGGGGGTAGGCGCCGCGCAACAGCTACGTCTGGCCGCGGCCGACCTGTATCCGCGGTCCCGCCGGGCTGAAGGCTTGGGCTACGTGCTCACGGGGTCGCTCGTAGGCGCGCTGGGCGGGCCGATCCTGATCTCCGTGGCACAAGGCGCCGCCCCGGGATGGGGCCTGGATCCGACGGCTCTGGCCTGGCTACTTGTGCCGGTGCTGCTGATCCCGAGCATGGGCCTCGTCTGGCTGATTCGCCCAGACCCTCGGGAGATAGCTGCCAACATTCGCGACTACTTTCCGGATGAAGAGCAAGAGTCTGAGCGCGACGACAGCGCACCGCTCAAATCCGGGATCCGGGCATGGCTGGGACACTATCCGATGCGCGTGGCGTTCACTTCATCGTTCGCTGCGCAGGGTGTCATGACGATGATGATGGCCATGACGCCGCTGGCCCTGGCGCACCATGGCCACGAGCTTCCGATGATCTCACTGGCCGTGGCCCTTCACGTGTTTGGAATGTTCGGCCTGTCCCTCCCAATTGGACGTCTCACCGATCGAATCGGTCGACGCAGTGTCCTTCAGCTCGGCGTGATCCTGAGCGCGTTCGGCTCCGTCATGGTGGTGGTGACCGAGGCGTACTGGCTCATGACCCTGGGCATCATTCTGGTGGGCATCGGTTGGTCGTGTAGCAACGTGGCCGGATCAGCGCTCATTGCCGACCTCACCGATCCGCGAGAGCGGGGCCGCGCGCTTGGAACCAATGACATGCTCAGCGGCGCTGGCTCAATCGCCCTCCCGCTGCTCGGCGGACCGCTCGTCGCGCTAGCGGGGCTTCCGGCCCTCGCCCTGATCGCCTGCGGCATCCTGGCCATACCCATGGTGATGTTGATACGGCTGGGTGATACGCGCGCAATGCAATCTGCACAGGTTTAGCGAGGTGGCGTAGCGTTCGACGTCGGCTCGGGCTCCTTGGGACCGCCGACAGGATGTCGGCGCTCCCCAAGAGCGGCGGCCGCTGAACGCCGCTCAGCGGGCCGTTCTTGGGGACCGCTTTCGCGCTATCCTAGGGACCGTCACTAGTGCCTCGCGACGATGGCTTGGCATGTGGAGAAATGACTCATGGCCCAAGAATTGATCACCGTTGCCATCGAGACCTATGATCGGCACGCACCGCTCCTTGAGGGCGCCGTAACGTCGTCCGAGGTAAACCTCCAGTTCCTCCAGGTTGAGCAGAGCGGAGATGCCGGGCGGCACGAGCAGTTTCTTCAGCACGGACAGTGGGACGCTGCCGAGCTGTCATTCTCGTCGTATCTCGTGGCGGTGGATCAAGGCTTGCCCATTCACGCAGTGCCGATCTTTCCGCGGCGACTCTTCAGCCAGTCACAGCTCTATGTGAATGTGCAGGCTGGGATCCGTGGGCCGGAGGACCTACCGGGCAAGCGCGTAGGACTGAGCACGTACCAGACGACCCTTTCCGTTTTGGCGAAGGGAGACCTGGCGCACTATTACGGCGTGCCGTGGAAAGAGATTACGTACGTAACCTCTCGGCCCGAGACGGTCGATGTGCCGTTGCCCGCGGATGTCAAGATCGAGCGTGCCGATGGCATGCGGCAGATTGAGGCGGAGCTGTTGAACGGTACGATCCAGGCATTCTTCAACCCGAGACCACCACGCTCGTTTCTTGATGGGAATCCCAACGTCGCGCGCTTGTTTGCCGACCCGCAAGCCGAGGAGCAGCGCCATCTCCACGAGCCGGGTTACTTCCCGATCATGCATGTGGCGGCCTATCGACGGGCCGTTGCCGATCAGCATCCGGAGCTTCCGGAAACGTTATTCGATACATTTGAGCGAGCTCGTCAGCTTGCGCGGCAGCGCTGGAACGATCCGAACTGGTCGCTGTTACTCTGGGGCAAGCAGGAGCTGGAGCGAGAAGCCGAGCTGCAACCGCATGACCCCTGGCGCAATGGACTCGAAGCCAACAGGAAGAATATCGAAGACTTTGTGGCCTATAGCCATGAACAAGGATTGATACACAGATTGCTCACACCCGAAGAGCTATTTGCCGCGATCGATTGAGCAAACGCAACATGACGTGCTCGCCAGGAAAGGGCTGATGGATGCTATTCATTGACAACCCAACGGTGGAGAAAGTTCTGAGGATGGAGGACTGCATCGATGCGATCGAGGAAGCCTTCAAGGGGCTGCTCACTCGCGAGTCGGTGCATCGCACGCGGATCGACATCTACGTTCCGTGCGATAGAGACGATGGATACTTCCGCTGGGGCACCATGGAAGGCGCCAGTAAGACGCTGGGCGTGCACGCGATCCGCATGAAGTCAGACATTGTGCACTGGCCAAAAGATGAGCAGGGCAACTGGACAGAAGAGAAATACTGTATGGAGCCCGGCACGTTTTGCGGGCTTATCTTTCTGGTGAGCACGCGCAATGGCGAGCCGCTTGCGCTCATCAACGACGGCATCCTGCAGCATATTCGGGTCGGTGCAACCGCGGGGCTCGGCGCCAAGTACCTCTCGCGCCCAGATTCGAAAGTCGTGGGTATGCTGGGGTCGGGCGGTATGGCACGGACCTATCTGAAGGCGTTCTGCACCGTTCGCCCCATTGAGAAGGTGCGTGTCTACAGCCCGACCAAGGCGAATCGGGAAGCCTACGCAGATGAGATGTCCGAGGCGCTAGGGCTTGAGATTCAGGTCGTGGATAACCCGCAGGACGCAGTGCGAAGCGCGGACATCGTCTCAGCTGCTACCGACGCTATGACGCCGGTTGTGCTCGGCGAGTGGCTAGAGCCGGGCATGCACGTCACAAACCTTGGAAACTACGAGCTCGATGACGCCGTGTTCAGTCGCGGCGACATGGTGATCAAGGGCGGCCTCTCAGGCCTGATTCCGAACGATCCGGCTCAGCGTGTGGAGATCGGGCGTGGGCACAGTCCCGTCGCGTACATCGCGGGAACCGATGAAGAGGTCAATCGCTTGCCTCCAGCTCGCGCGAACGCCCAGCATTTCAATCAGGGCGCGTTCCCCTCATTCATCGATCTGGCAAGTGGAGCGCATCCCGGCCGCACCTCGGATGACCAAATATCCGTGTACTTGAACGGCGGTAACCAGGGTCTGCAATTTGCCGCCGCAAGCTCAATTACCTATCAGCGCGCCAAGGAGCAGGGCCTCGGTCGCGTTCTACCGACGGAGTGGTTTCTGCAGGATATTCGCGACTAGGGGGCGTCCGGACTCCCGCGCCCCTAGCTGGGCAGCCAGCCTGGGCCACGATCGTTGCCCGTGGTCCGCACTCCTTTATCCTGAGTCGCAGCGAAGGATCTTCGGGCCGGTTTCCTGAATGCCAATGGGGAAGACCCTTCGCTGCGACTCAGGATGACGGGGAAGCAGTGGTGCGCTTGACACCCTGTCGCGTCGGCGCAGCGTAGATCTCAGAGCCACTAGGACACCGGCACCAGGTGAGCGTGGCCTGTGAATCCTGACTAGCTCGCCTCCGTAACGAATCGTATGCAGTTGATCGGCGGCAGGTAGGTGGACAGGCAGCGCCAGGTATCGCCCTGGTTTTCAGAGATCCAGGCTGATCCCGTCGTTGACCCGAAGGCAAGGCGCTCGCCCGTCTCGTCAACGGCCATCCCGTGGCGATAGATGAGATCGTACGCGTGCTCCTGCGGTAGTCCCTCGCGCAAGACGTCAAAGGTCTTGCCGCCGTCGCGCGTGCGTGTGACGACGAGCTCGCCGTTCACCGGTACGCGGAGCTCATCCTTTACAGCGGGTACGAACCACGCCGTCTCTGGGTCCAACGGATGAACGGCAACTGCGAAGCCGAACACGGACGGCGAGACGTTCTTCACATCTTCCCATGATCGGGCGCCGTCAGAGGACCGAAAGATGCCATTGTGATGCTGCGCCCAGAGGGTGTCCGGAGCCGCCTGACAGCGGACGATGTGATGTGGGTCCTGGACGTTCTGGTCGCCGGCCTGGTCAGGCGGCATGTAGGCCGCCCACATGCCTTTTGCACGAAGCTCCCAGGTTCGCGCGCCATCCGAAGTGTGCCAGACTCCGCCGCATGAGATACCAATGGTCATCTGCTTGCTATCGCTCGGGTGGACACAGACGGAATGGAGCGCCGTAAGGTCGGTGCCGCCGCCGAACCAGCCCTCGCGCTCGGGGCGGTCCCACAGGCTCTGTGCCAGCGTCCACGAAGTGCCTCGGTCGTCAGAGCGGAACAGTGCGGCCGGAGCCGTGCCGGCCCAGATTGTCCCCGGCTCATCGGTCCCTCCGGTCTCCAACGACCAGATCTCGTGAACTGAGTCGCCATTCGCTTCGGCTGCGGACTCCTCGCCAGGTGGGATCGGAGGTTGCTGGTTCGGGAAAGCCGGAGCGGTGCATTCATCCCACGTCTCACCACCGTCGCTTGATCGATGCAGTTTGACGCCGAAATGCCCGAGGGCAACGGCGGCGTAAAGTGAGCCGTCGCGTGGATCGTGGAGCGCGACCGAGATCGGGTCCCCAATAAAAGACGCGCGGGTGATCTTCCAGTCGCCCTGCGAAGTTTTTTTGTCTCTCTCGACAGTAAAGAGACCCTTCTTGGTCCCGATCAGTAACCGACTACTCACGGGCGTAACTCCAGGTTAAAGGCTTGATGAACGCGGGCTCAACCGCCGGAAAGAGCTTGCATGACGTAAATCTCATCGTCCGGTTCCACCGCGTCGCTGAGCGTCACCGGGTCCTTTATTCGCTGCCCGGAGACGAAGATGACAACGTGATGTCTGACGCGCGACTGATCGTCGAGGATGTAGCTCCGTAGGCGCGGGTTTTCGGCAAACACCTGCTCGAGCGCCTCGCGGACGGAAGCCGCCGGTGTGTTCACCGGAGGCGCGGAGACGTGCCGCTGGAGATTGGAAGTGAAGATCACGCGCGCCATGATCCATCCTCGCGCATAGACTCGACGCCGCTGGTGATGATCGGATGGCGCCGCGTCGCTTCGATTATAGGCCTGGCTCTGCAAGTCGGCCGGTCACAGTTTCGGTACACTTTGCTTGCATAGCTGCCGGCTGGCTCGGCTCCATGCGATGCACTCGGGAGGCACGAGAACTGTGACGGTCGCGACGCGCGTTGGGCTCATCGTCCCAAGCTCGAACACAACCATGGAGACCGAGATTCCGGCTATGCTGCATCGGCGCGCCGAATGCTCGGATGAGCGTTACACGTTCCATTCAAGCCGTATGCGGATGAAGCAGGTCACCAAAGAAGAGCTTGCTCGGATGGACGCGGAGAGCGATCGTTGCGCGGCTGAGCTGGCGGACGCGCGTTGCGACGTGCTGGCGTATGCTTGCCTGGTGGCAATCATGGCGCAGGGCGCCGGTTATCACTGCCAGTCGCAGGATCGGCTCAGCGCGGTGGTCAAGGAGAACGGTGCTGATGCTTCCGTGGTAACCAGCGCGGGGGCGCTGCTCGCAGGCATCCATGCTCTCGGGGCAAAGAAAGTCGCCGTTGTCGCGCCGTACATGAAGCCGCTAACACAGCTCGTGGTCGGCTACATCGAGGCCGATAATATCGAGGTCGTGGACGTTATCAGCCTCGAAGTCCCAGACAATCTCGCGGTCGGCCGGCTCGATCCTTCGAAACTGCCCGAGATCGCGTCGCGCCTCGATATCAGCAATGCCGACGCTGTCGTGCTTTCGGCGTGCGTCCAGATGCCATCGTTGCCTGCCATTCAGATAACAGAGGACAAGCTCGATCGTCCGGTCCTCTCCGCCGGTACAGCCACGGTGTACGAGCTCTTGAGAACGCTCGGTCGGTCGCCGGCGGTGAAGGATGCCGGGCACTTGCTAAGCGGAGCGGTCTAGTACAACATTCGGTGGTGGCGGGCATCTTGCCCGCCGGTCTTGGCCCGAAGACCGTCCTACATTTCGTAGCCGCGGCATCGTGAACGAGCGCCGCGAGAAACCGAGAGGTCGGGCAAGATGCCCGACACTACTGAGGCCTGACTACAGCTCAGCGAACCAGATAGACGGTTCGCTGGATACGCCGCTCGGCGACTTCGCTTCCCTTAGATGCCGGGGACTGACAAACCGCTCGGCGGCGGCCAGGGTCTCAAAATCATGCGTCACTGTGACTTCATGCTCGTCTTCTGCATTCCTGAAGACGTTGTCATTTACCACACCCATGGCGCGGCGCTCCGCATCAAAAGTGTCGTACTGACTTCTCCAGACCGAATAGTCCGCCACCTCGTGGCGCAGGAACACGCGCACCATTTGCGACTCCAGCGCGCAGACTCATTATGCTGGCGCTCGACCACCGATCTCGTCGGGCTGCCTTCATTCTGACATCCCCGGCGGATCTCTGCCATGGTCCACGGCTCTAATGCGCATGGATTTGACTATCTCCTATCGATCTGTGAGAGCAACGTGACCAGGTCGTCAGCGTGCTCTTCCTCGACCGCCAGAATCTGCTCCAGCAACCGGCGGGTCGTCGGATCCCCTTCCCCGATGAACCGAGCCATCTCACTATAGGACTCGATGGCGATGCGCTCGGCCACCGCGTCCTCGCGGATCATCTCGGACAGTGTGGACCCTTCTACGTACTCCGCGTGACTGCGGGTAGAAAGTCCCTCGGGAGAGAAATTCGGCTCGCCGCCGAGCTGGACGATCCGAGCCGCGAGCTGATCGGCGTGGCCTTGCTCATCAGTGGCATGCTGCTGAAATTCTGCCGCCGCCGCGGGGGCGTTGATTCCCGATGCCATGTAGAAGTGCCGTTTGTAGCGCAGGACGCATACTAGCTCGGTCGCTAGCGCCTCGTTCAAGAGCCGGATCACTGTGTCGAGATCGGATCCGTAGCTGGCGGTGACCGCACCTTTCTCAATGTGCTCACGAGCACGTGCGCGGAGTGTCTGGATATCCGTAAGAAACTCACCACTCATGACAGTCTCCTTATGCTTCCTTGAATTTCGACAGTGGCCCTGCGATGACGGTGAATGTCAACCGTCGTTGAATGCGCATTGATGTCGCAGTGACCGTCATAATGCTGCTAGCCACACGCAATTGAAGTGCCGAAGTGAGTAGTCGGGACACTTATAGGTCGACCGGATTGAGAGGAGTTGGTGATCGGCTCCTCGGAAGCCTATATTCCGGTCCTGATTTTGTTTCACGATAATGAACAAAATCTACCATTCGAGGGTCGTGGTCTTTGCATGAGCTGCGGGGCGGATGCCCGCTCCTCGGCGTATTAGAAGAAAGGATTAACGTGAACCGTCATGCTCTAAGGGTCATCGCCTTTGTCCTCGTGGCCGTCACGGTATCCCACTGGGCGTCGCCGCCGGTGAGCGCTGCCCCACTTGCCGATGATTGCCAGCCGACTTCGCGTATTTGGGAGCCCACGCCTGGGCGAGCAATCACAGTTGATCGCGGTCTTCCAAGCTGTAATACGGTTTCACTCACCTTTGACGCGGGCGCCGATCGCGGCTACGCTGAGCAGATCCTCGACATTCTGCGTGACACAGGCGTGAAAGCCTCCTTTGGCATGACCGGGCTCTGGGCCCAGCAGAATTCGGATCTCATCGTCCGCATGGCAAACGAGGGACATGAATTCATCAATCACAGTTGGCGACATGGCTCGTTCACCGGTTTTTCCACGAATAGTCGCCCGCTCAGCGTGGACGTTCGTGCGTCTGAGCTAGAACGAACGGAGGAACTCATCAAATCCCTGACGGGACGCTCAACGCTGCCCATGTTCCGCCCACCCTATGGGGACTACAACGATGGGGTGCTCAGGGACGTTTCCGATCAGGGCTACGACTACAGCATCATGTGGACGGTAGACTCGCGTGGTTGGATGCATTATCCGGCCAGTCGGATCGTCGACCTCTGCCTGAACGCGGCCCAACCGGGCGCTATCTACCTTTTCCATGTCGGAATAGAGTCGGAGGATGCCTTCGCGCTTTCCCCCATCATCGAAGGGCTGCGGGACCGGGGCCTGCGAGCGGTGATGATGTCTGAAATGCTTGGGCTCAAGCCGCAAGTGCAAACTCCCGCGCCGGTAGACCCTGTGCCCGCCGAAGACGCGCAACCAGCGTCCTAGTACCTTGTCAGCCCTGATCTGACGAGTTCGCGTGCGGTGTGCGGCTGTGACCCGGATCACAGCAGTCACCGCCTGGGCATCTATACTGGGGGCAGCATGCGCATCGCGGTGGGCTTCGGACGACGCTCTCTGCTCCGGGCTGGCCTGGCCATGGCCGGGCTTGGTCTACTCTCAGGCTGCGGAGTGATTTCGATCCCGTCGCGGGGATCCACCCGAGTCCGCCGGATCGGAATCCTCTGCCCGGGCCGCGTGATGACGTGGCGACGATGATGATCGCGCCACTCCTGGATGGCCTGCGCGAGCTGGGATATGCCGAGGGCCGCGATGTCGCCATCGAGGACCGTTTGAGCGACCGTGGCGACCAGTTCCCCGATCTCGCGGCCGAGCTGGTCAGCGTCGGGGTCGACGTTATCGTCACGCGCGGGATTTCGCCGGCAATCGCCGCCAAGGAAGCCACGGCGACGATCCCCATCGTCGCCGCCGCGCTCGGGGACCCGATCGGGGGTGGGGTGGTCACCAGTCTGCAGCGGCCAGAGGGGAACGTGACGGGCCTGAGTACCCTGAGTACCGGGATCGTGGCGAAGCGGCTGCAGCTCCTCAAGGAGATCGCCCCTTCGACGACTCGCGTGGGCGTCCTGACGACGAACCCCGAGAGCCGAAGCGCGGCATCACGGTTGGCGGAGCTCGATGCGGCCCAGCCGCTGAACATCCGGGTCCACGTGCTGGCAGTGCGGACGCCTGACGATCACCGGTGCCTTCGCCACAGCCATCGGCGAGCATGTCGATGCGCTGCTGGTGCCATCCGGCGCATTGACGCTCAACTACCGGTCCTCGTGGTGGAGTTGGCTGCGCACCACAGGCTACCGGCGTTCTACGAGCACCGCGAGTTCGCGGACATCGGTGGCCTCGTGAGCTACGGGCCGAACTTACCGGCGCTGTACCGTCGCGCCGCGAGCTACGTCGACAAGATCTTCAAAGGGGCCAGGCCTGCCGATCTGCCGATTGAGCAGCCGGTGACCTTCGACTTCATCGTCAACGTTGCGACCGCTCGGACGCTCGGGCTGACCGTTCCGCAGCCGGCCCTCATCCAGGCAACCGAGATCATCGAGTAAATGGGTCCGCACGAGCACCCCCGGCACTCCGTCTTGCGCAACCCGTCAATCGACGGCTGACGGGGTACTAGGCAAACAATTCGACGAGCCGTGCAAACCGCCCAGGTGACTCTGGCGCCGCGGTCCAACTACCTCGCTCGTGACATAACTAAAAGATTGCCGCCGCCCGAACTGAATTGGATGGCGATGTGCTTGCCCAGCCCTATCGAGGACCTTATGATGGCTATGTTGACGTAAGCGCGACATGCGCCTTGACCCCGGCTAACCATTATTGGAAGTAATGATTTCGCGGTTCAGCTCCAGGCCGTTTCTGCAATTGCGCGGAATTAATGCGGTCCTTCTGGTAATTCTGGCGATGTCCGCGTTTCTGTGTCTTTCACCGCTCGTTGGACGAGCACTGGACTTTGATGCTCACTGCGTGGTGATGGGGGAGCCGATTGCATTCGTCGGCACAGGCGAGGCGGAGCAGGACCTGGCACTGTCCGATTCAGCACGCGCTTTCCAGATCATCGCTCCGTCCAGTGTAACTGTCATTCTTGTGGTCATTCAGGTTCTCGCTTGGCGAAAGTCCGTTGGTCGAGAACGGGGCTCTGGTTGGAGAATGCTCGTCTTGCAACCGCCGCCCGGCCGGCATTCACGTCCCATTCTCACGGCCTTCCGCAACTGAGTGTCTCGCGGCGCCTCGACGGTGGTCGAGCGCGTTGTCGATTCGGCTGAGCGGAGCCGCCTACTCGCTGATTCGCTCAGTTGTTGAGAGGCAACAAGGTTCGATCCGCGCAGCACCCATTGGAGGTGGCCCGTGCGCGAACGGCTCTGAGTGACCATCGGTCGCATGAGGGATCGCGCCGTCGGCCAGCAGTGCCTTTATTTCTCCGCCACTCTGGTGACGTCAGCTACGCACAGAGTGTTCGTTGTTCGACTCAACCATGAAGATTGGTATTCCACCGGGGGTACATGATCCAAACCGATGGATTGATCATCACGATAGCTGTTGGGCTTGCTGCTGCATTTGCCGGTGGGTTCATCGCGACGCGCCTCAAGTTATCGCCTATCGTCGGCTACCTCTTGAGTGGCGTTTTTCTCGGTCCGTTTACCCCGGGATTTGTCGCCAACAAAGAGATTGCACACGAGCTAGCCGAGATCGGCGTCATTCTTCTCATGTTCGGCGTTGGCATTCACTTTTCGCTGCGCGATCTGATGAGCGTCCGAGCTGTCGCAATACCGGGAGCCATCGTTCAGATCGCGGTAACGACGCTGCTGGGCATCGGCGCTGCGTTAGCCTGGGGCTGGGGCATTGGGAACGGACTGGTGCTCGGTCTGGCTCTGTCGATTGCGAGCACCGTGGTCCTTCTGCGATCGCTGGGTGAGGCGCAGCTTCTAGCGTCCGCTACCGGTCGTGTGGCGATCGGCTGGCTCATCGTCCAGGATCTGATCACCGTATTGGTGCTGGTGCTTTTGCCGGGGATTGCCCCCCTCCTGGGTGGAAGCGCACCCGCGAGTGGCGATCAGCCGTTGATCGCGATCGGAATTGCCCTCGTCAAAGTGGTGATTCTAGGCGTCCTCATGCTCGTTGTGGGGGCACGCGTCATCCCCCTCCTACTCGTCCAGGTGATCAGGACCGGATCACGAGAGCTATTCACACTGGCCGTTCTGGCCATTGCGCTGGGCATTGCGGTGTTCTCAGCCACGGTGTTTGGAGTCTCACTGGCACTGGGCGCATTTCTGGCCGGCGTGGTGGTGGCTGAGTCTGATCTGAGCCATCAAGCGGCCGCGGACGCTCTACCGCTACGCGATGCATTCGCCGTGCTCTTCTTCGTTTCGGTCGGCATGCTTTTCGATCCATCGTTCCTGCTGGCAGAACCGCTAAAGATCGTCAGCGCTCTGGTGCTGGTTGCACTTGGAAATGGGCTGACGTCGTTCGTTTTGGTGACCGTGTTGGGATACCCGTTGCGGACTGCGCTGACAGTGGGATTGGGCCTGGTGCAGATCGGAGAGTTCTCATTCATTCTGGCTGAGCTGGGTCGCAACCTTGGGCTGTTTTCCGACGCTGGCTACAATCTGATTCTCGCTACATCCATTCTCTCCATCACACTGAACCCGGGGATCTTTGGATTGATCCAGCCCGCGGAGCGCTTCATACGCGGGCGTCCGCGGCTCGTCAAACTGCTGGACCGACGCTCTGACAAACTAACCGTCCTGGACGATTCGGAGCATCCACCACTGCGTGGGCACGCGGTTCTCTGCGGTTATGGGCGCGTGGGTCGAATCGTGGCAGACGCTCTCGATCGACGGAATTTCAGCTACGTCATCATCGAGCAGGACTATCGCAGGGTGGAGGACCTTCGCGAGCGCGGCATCCCGACTCTTGCTGGGGATTGCGCCAACCCGGTCCTGCTGGAGCACGCCGGAGTTGCCCAGGCGCGCGTACTGGTGATTGCGTTCGATGACCTGGCGGTAACGCGCATGGTGGTGGATGAGGCGCGGCGGCTCAATCCAAGAATCGTCATTGTGGCACGCGCTCATGGCCGAAACGAATGGCTGCACTTGCGCGAGCATGGGGTGGACGATGTCGTGTTGGGCGAGCTGGAGCTTGCCACAGAGATGGTCCGTTTCACATTGCATCGATTTGGCGTGGGCGGCCCGGAGCTGAATGCTGCGATTCAGGGCCTGCGTCGGCGCGGCGTGGAGTCGGAATGATGATGCCAGCGTCCGGACGGATCAACTCCAGAGTGAGTGCTGAGCTGGTGCGCTCGACCGGGCTTCTGTTCGCGCTACGGAAAACCGGGCTCTTCTCCCGTCGAGTGTGGGAGTCAATGCGACTCATGCTCTTCATGTCCGCGCTCCTGACGCTTGTAACTGCGTGCAGCACGATGCAAGTCGTACCCACTCCGCGAGAGCGCGCCGAGCTCATGCAAGTCCGCTTGAGCTGCCGGGGAGCGGGACTCGGCGGAGGCGCTGCGAAGGGGAGCATTGGCTCTGGCCAGTTTGCGGTGACCTGCGGACGCGGACAATCGATGGCACAGACGGAAGTTTTCGTTGGCAACGAGCCGAGCTTTGAGATCTCCTTGTTCATGGAGACGGAAGGTGAGGCAGTCACCTGTGGCCCTGTCGTGGGCGACATTCTTCCACCGTCCTTGCATTGTGCACGAGGTTCAGACGCGGTGATCCTCGATTTTCGCGGGAAGCCGTGAAGCACGTAATGAGCACCTGCTCCGCTAAATTAGCTCTGACCGTCGCAGGAGCGAATGAGAGCCTCGCCCCCGGTAGCGCGGTGGTCTTGCGCTGCGCCGCGAGATCCAGCGGTCCATCGAACGAGTTCCAACAGCGAGATCTCGCGGCCGCAGGGCACAAGACCACCGCGCTACCGGGAGCGGCGGAGGCAGTCCGCTGGCTTACGCGGGGATGGCTCCGAGCTCAGCGACGATTTCGGCCGCTGGCCGAACGTCGCACCAGGCTTTGAGCATCTCGCGACCGGTGGGCTCAGCCGGATATGTGGCATCGCCAACAACCGTAATGTCATAGCCCAGTGCCACGCCGTCGAGGACGGTGGCCCAGACGCAACCGGTCGTTGCGCCCCGGTGACCAGTAATCGGCGTACGTTGAGATTTCGCAGGATCCTGTGCAGTGGCGTGTAACCGAATGAGCTTCCGCCCTTTTTCTCGATGATGAAGTCGCCGTAGCTCGGCTCGAGCTCGGCGACGATCTCCGCGCCCTGCGTGCCCTCCACGCAATGCGTCAGTCCAGTTGGCACGGTGCGCAGACGCCGATGCGTCCGCGTATGGACATCATCAAGATTGTCACCACGGCGTACCACGCGGACGTAGAGCACCGGCCAGCCCCGCTCACGAACTGCGCGCATCACATCCAGCGTGGCGTTGATAATGCCGGAGCGTGCCTCATCCGGCATCGGTTTGGTGAGTCCCATTTTCACGTGCGCGCTATCGTTGTTCATGAAGTCGTTCTGCATGTCAACCAGAACCATGGCGAAGTCCGGCCCTGGCTCGTCGGCGGCGAGGCTCGAATCTCTGATGGCACTGCGGAAATCGTTGGTCGAGATGAGCTCCGCGGTGCTGCGCACGATCCGAAGGTTTGCATCGCGGGCAGGGTAGAGTGCGTCTTCAATGACAAACTGCTCGTATGCGAGCCGACCGCCGGTGCGCGACGTTTCGGAGATGGAATCCTCTGCACCGCCGCCGGCAACGATGCACTGCTCAACACCGAGATTGCTGAGCAACCGGTCAAGTGGGGTGTCGGTGTAAGCGCTGTGGCCCTTTTTCACGATGACATAATCGTCGGCTTCAGCGCCGATGCCGTCTATGATCTCGGCGCCACGGCTTCCCTCGACGAGGAACGGTCCGGCGGCCTCTCGGCGCGGCCGGAGCCATGAGTCCGCGAGCGAGCTATCGGCCGCATCGGCGCGAAGCACGGTCGTGACCCAGACGATAGGCCGACCTGCCGCGCGCACGAGCTGAACGATCTCTTGCCACCTGGCGATGAGGCTGACGCGATCCTCGTCAGTGAGCTCCGAGAATCGTGTCCGAGCCAGCGCACCATCGCTGTCGATGAAGTCGCGCTGCTGGTCCACCATGAGCAGCGCTGCCCGCGAGATGTCGAGTCGGCTCGTCATTGAGAGTTCTCCTTAGAGGGAAGGCTCCCTCGCTCTTCGGAGAGAGGGTTGGGGTGAGGGTCTCGCGATGGGGGATATCGACCACCCTTCACCCTAACCCTCTCCCAAAGGGCGAGGGAGGATTCCTAAAGTTTCAGTGCCCTTGCCAGATTGCCACCGAGGATATTCATCTTGTCCTGCTCGCTCAGGCGAGGCTTATCGGTGATGTCCGTCGTCGCATTGGGCAGGTACTGAAACTCTGGGTGCGGGAAGTCAGTACCGATGATGAAGTTCTCGCTGCCATAGGCCGAGACCAGATCCTCCAGCGGCTCCAGACTCTCAACGGCTGTCATGCAATGCTTTTTGATGAGCTCGCTCGGGCGGTTTTTGTTCGCGCGCAGTTGGGCTCGATGTAGAAAGCCCGATCCGCCCCGAGCATGGCGTACGTCATCCAGGTAGCGCCGGCCTCGTAGAACACGAAGCGCAGATTAGGGAACTCATCCAGGACGCCGCCCAGGCTGAGCGCCGTAGCCGCCACCGTGTAGTCGATACCGAATCCGACATACGTCCCGATGTGCAGTCGGTGATACCGCTCATGTCCGACCATTGGGTAGCTCGTGTCGTGATCGGCAATCGTCGCGTTGCAGCCCTGGGTCGTATTGTGCACCAGACACGTCAGATCAAGTGCGTTGACCGCCTCCCAGAACGGATACAGGTCGGGATCGTCATAGCTTCGATCCATGTAGCTGCCTTTGATCTGCACGGCTTTCAGGCCCAGACCCTTGACCCGCTCCAGCTCTTTCACCGACGCGTCGATGTCATCCCAGGCTACCGTGGCCATGGGGATGTAACGGCCGGCGTACTGGTTCTGAATCCTGACGGCCTCATTGTTGTAGAGCACGGCCAGCGCTTTGCGAAGCCAGAGCGGCTTGCCAAGCTCCGGCAGGAGCGGCGACGGCATCGCGTCCTGCGTCATGAGCACCTGGGTATC
Source organism: uncultured Chloroflexia bacterium (assembly GCA_963765765.1). Classification (GTDB taxonomy): domain Bacteria; phylum Chloroflexota; class UBA6077; order UBA6077; family JACCZL01; genus CAVXYC01. The sequence continues at coordinate 193,005 of CAVXYC010000019.1, forward strand.
GAAGCCCAGACGGTCCATCTCTTCGAGCCGCGCGTCTGCATTGTTCTCGGGATCGGCTTTTTCGCTCTTCTTCGGCTGAGCTCGGCTGGAGCGCACGGTGGTCGTCCGCCGCAGGATATCTCGCGCCTCGTGAAGCTGAGCGCGCGTAAGCATGTCTTTTAGCTCTTCGGAATCAATGGTGTGATTGAAATGCGTATCGCCATCGATTTTTCTGATGGCTGTCGCGATAGCCATTGTTCTGGCTCCTTCTGTGTGCGCGCTTCTTCGTTAAACAGAGATGCGATAGATCCTCGCCGCCGTATCGTGGAACATCGCCGCGCGCTCGGTAGGCGAATAGTCACGCGAGAGGCGCTTGAAGGCGTTGTACAGCACGTTATACGAGTAGGACACCTTATCCACCGGGAAGTTGCTCTCGAACATGCAGCGGTCCGGACCGAACTGCTCGATGCAGTAGCTCATGAGCGGTGACATCGACTCCGCGAGCTCTTCCGAGCCGATCGGCTCCTTGCGGGTGTGCCAATCGAATCCGGTGCGCGGCATGCCAATGCCGCCGAGCTTTACCACCACATTCGGGCACGCCGCCGCGGCGGCAATGCCATTGCGCCAGGTGGTCATGACCTCATCGTCACGGTTCGCGTACGGGCCGTCGCGCAGGAGTCCACCAATGTGGTTCAGGATGATCTGGAGATCGGGCACGGCTTTAGCAAATTCCACGAGCTCCGGTAGCTGCGGAAAGAACAGCCAGGCGTCGTACGAAAGCCCCATTCTTGCAAGAACACGGGCACCAGCCTGGAATTCTCTGCTCACCAGCTGGTGAGGAATCTTGTGCGCCGCCGTGTTCTCCACCTCCGGATTTGGGTCCCAGGTGCACGAATGGCGGATCCCGTGAAATCGATTCGGGCTGGCCGCCTGGAGCGCTTCCAGCACCGGCTCCACGCGCTCGCCCAGATTCAAATTGGCGTGGCCGATAATCGTGGCGGCGGCTCGGCCAGGTCCGTAAAGGCCGCTGGCACTTGCCGCGGCAAGACCCTGGACGAATTCCACTTCACCCACGGGACGCATCTCTTCGGAAGCGCCGGCTCGGTACATTGAGCGCGCTTCGATGAAAACGGTGGATCGTACGTTGTGGCCGCTGCCGATGTCAGCGACCAACTCATGGAGCAGATATCGCTGATAGGGCAGTCGCTCGGTACGGAAGTCCCAGAAATGGTGATGCGGATCGCAGATCGGCAGATCCGGCTCGAGGCTCGGCTCTTGAGTCAGCGCGAGCCAGTCATTGCCTCCGAACGGCATGGCACTCCCCTTACGGTGTGATGGCTCGGAGTGACTCCGCGTGTGGGCTGACCGCCGCTGCCCGGCGCACTGCCAGAACCGATCGCAGCCTACAAGGTGGGCGTAGCGGTGTCAATCGGGGTTAAGCTCGACCACCACTTTTAGAGTGCGGCGGTCTTCGCCGCTTTCGTACCGAGCGGAGCGTCACAGCGATAGTGAGCTCGGCTTCCAGCCGGCGTGAAAGCGGCGAAGACCGCCGCAGTCCAAAGTTGGCCAACGCTACGCTTCGACGCCAGCAGCAACCGGTTGAGCTGAGTGTCTGGGACGCGGGCTGGGACTCGAACGAAACGTCCAGTACACACCGGCCGCCTGCATTCCGCCGAAGACTACGAACGAGAGCGCGATCACAATACTGAGCGATCCCAGTCCACCGCCGAGGACACTCACGACAATCGTGCCGCCGACCACAGCGACAATCAATCGAGCAAACCCTGCGCCAAGCGGCGCCCAGAGTCGGCCGGCTCCCTGCGAAGCAAAGTAGAGTGCCAGGCCGAATCCGAAGAGCACATAGGTGGGACCGACGTTGTGGAGATACGTCGCGCCATAGCTCAGCACCTCGGGCTGATCGCTAAACATCCCCAGCCAGAGATTAGGGGCCAGCGCGGCGACCAGACCGACCGTTCCGGTCACTCCTCCTGCCAGGAGCGCGCCGGTCCAGGCGATGCGGCGCGCTCGATCGATCTGCCCAGCGCCAACATTAGTACCCACCATCGTGACTAACGCCGACCCGAGACCGAAGACCAGTGGTATGAGCAAATATTCCAAACGGCTTGCCAGACCATAGCCAGCGAGCGCGTAGATTCCAAACGAGCCGACCAGTCCGGTGACCGCCGCGACGTTTGCGTTTGTCAGGATGGTGTTGATGGACCCCAGAAAACCGACCCGCAGGATGTCCGCAAAGTGGTGGCGCTGAAGTGACGTCCAGCCGATACTCAGTCCGCCTTTCGATCGTCGGCTGGACGCGTACCAGGTGAGTACGACCGCCCGAAGAACGTTTGAGATCACCAGTGAAATCGCCGCGCCGGAGACACCGAGGCCTTGAAGCGGTCCGAAACCGAAGATGAGAGCCGGAGCAAGGCTGATATGCACTAGCTCGCCGAACACGACAACCATCGCGGGGACATTCATGTCGCCCGATCCGCGCAGAATGCTGGCCCACGTGTTGACCAGCCAGAGCGCGGCCGAGCCACTAAAGAGAATGGCTGAATAAGTGATAGCTGCATCAAGCGAGGCGCCCGCGCCGCCCATGGTGCGATAGAGCGACGGTCCGGCAAGGAGTCCACCCGCTGTGAACAACACGGACAGTCCCAGGCCGATGACCAACGCGTGTGTCACAAGGGCGTTTGCATCGGCGCGCCGACCCGCGCCCAGGGCGCGAGCGATGGCGGAGGAGATACCCCCGCCGATGCCCCCCGCGGACATCGTGACCATGAGCATCCAGGCGGGCAGCACCAGCGACACGCCGGCCAGCGCATCAGGTCCCAGCCGTCCCACAAACCACGCGTCGAACGTGCTGGATGCTGCCAACACCATCACGACCACGATGTTGGGTGCGGCGAGCCGCAGCAGACGAGGCAAAATCGGCCCCTCCAACAGAATTCGCGTCTGAGCGCCAACCTGTTTCGGCTGGCGCTGGACGTTGGGTGGCACTTCTAGCGTGGATGATGGCACGAGCGACTCCGCAGGCCTTGACGATGGACGTGACTTGCGATATGCAAGTTAGTGACAGATTAGCAGTGTACCTTGTAAAATGCAAGTGACTTCGTTGAGCGGTGTCCCTGCAAGTGACGGAGTTGATGACAGGGCGGCCACGACTGAGAGCATGGAGTTTTGAGCGGAGATGCTCAGGCCGGAAATTTGGTGCGCCTCGACGCGCCCGACGCGCGGCGAGATAGGAAAGGCTATATCCAAAGAAAGGACCAAGCCATTGCCACTGTCCCGATCCAATCTCAAACACCAGACTGAGGAGCAAGCAACAACTCGTTCGAACTGTCCCATTGCCTGCACGCTTGACCTCGTTGGGGATCGTTGGACGCTGCTTGTCATCCGCGACTTGATGCGGCAGCGCAGTCGCTTCGGCGAGCTGCTCAATTCGCCTGAGCGCATCCCGACCAACATCCTGGCTGATCGGCTCAAACGGCTCGAGCGCGCAGGAGTCATCTCCAGTTCGCGGTACAACGAGCATCCTCCGCGTTACGAATACGCGCTTACGGAAAAGGGGCTGGAGCTCGGCCGGGCCATCAATGCGCTCGCATCCTGGGGCCTGAAGTACGTTCCGGGCACGAGAGTCGGTGAAGGCCTGGTGCATCACGATGAACACGAGCGCCACCTGGATCACCAATCCTGACAGGAATTGTCAGGACCACCTCCTAGCCTAGAAATTGACCGTCTCGTGTCGCGGTCAGATCAAAGGAGGCATCTATAACATGGCCGAGACAGATGAGAAGCGCCCGGAGGAAGCCGCTCAATCAGCACCCGACGGCTATGCGACGGTTACCCCATGGATCATTTCGCGCGATACGTCGGCCCTCATCGATTTCATGAAGAAGGCCTTTGGCGCCGAAGAGATCGCTCGAGTGGTGGATGAACGCGGCGTCATTGGCCATGCTGAAGTGCGGATCGGCGACTCCGTAGTATTGGGATTCGATGCCCGTCCCGATTGGCCGGATACGCCTGCCTTTCTACGCTTGTATGTAGCCGATTGCGACGCGGTGTACGAGCGTGCCCTCGCAGTTGGCGGCACATCAGTGACCAGGCCGACCACGCTTTTCTTTGGGGATCGAGTAGCGCGAGTGCGGGATCCGCTCGGCAACCTATGGTGGATCCAGACGCGTCTCGAAAATTTGACGATGGAAGAGATGGAGCGTCGCGCCACGCTGCCTGAGTACGTCGAGGCGATGGAGTACGTCACCGGAGCGGAGTTCTTCCCAGCAACCAAGTGATGCTCCGCGTGCCATGATGGTGTAGATTCAATAGGTCCAGTCCGCGGAGGGATCTATGCCTATTTCGATCATGTCCGGCAATCGCTACGCCACCAAGCAGCTCGTGAACGGCAACGTAAAGGTCCAGGGCTTTGACGTGGACTTTCCGGATTGGGGCACCGTGGCGCCGCTGTTCAATAGCTTCTATCACAACCTCGACCAGGACGCGGTCGACCTGCCACTCAGCAACTACATCATCGCGCGCGATCTCGGGAAGCCGATTACGGCCGTTCCGACTTTTCCGACTCGCTTCCAGCCGCTGATGGGCCCGATGGTGAATCGTAAGTCGGGCATCAAGACGGTCAACGACCTCATCGGCAAGAAGGTCGGCGTTCAGGGCTTTGCTTTCAACCCGGCTGTCTATCTCCGCGGGATGCTGACGCAGATGTACAACTTTCCTGTCGAAGAGATCATCTGGGTGGAAGGGGAGCCGAACTCGACCAGCAATATTGCTTACGGGCGCGATAGCAGATTCAAGATCGAGAAGGCGCCGCGCAGCATCATGGACATGGTCAACGATGGTGAGCTCGACGCGGTATTCATGTCTGATGGCGGTCTCGATCCGACCGACAAGTTGGATCGGTTGTTCGAGGACCCGTGGGTCGAGATCCGCAAGTTTTACGAGAAGACCGGCGTCTTCCCGGTGAACGCGGCCGTGGTCTTCCGCAACGAGATACTCGAGGCCAACCCCGGTCTGGATAAGGCTCTGGTGAAAGCCTACCAGGAAGCCTGGGACCGCTACGTCGCGGAAGAGCCCGACAGCAAGCACATGATGCTGGCGCTATCGGAGATGAAGAAGCTGGGCGTTATGCCGCTCAAAGAAGGCTTCAGCGCCAACCGGAAGAACATTGCCTGGATCGCCAAAGCCTGCCACGACCAGGGCCTTACGAAGCGCCTCTGGGAGCCCGAGGAGCTGTTTCCGCAAATCGACTAGGAGTGGGTGGGACAGGCAGGTACCTGCCTGTCCCACCCAGGAAGGTCTTACTGCGGGAATGGGAAGTGCTCGGACATCCAGGCTTGCCAGCTTGCTTCAGCATCGGCCGTGCCATTGGCTCCATCCGGGCCATAGAGAAACAGCCGCACGGACACGTAGACCTGGTCCATTTGGATCGGAAAGAAGTGAGCTAGCCCAGGCGCCGGCTGAGTAAGTCGGAGCAGGGCGGACGGAAATTCAGCCGGGCCAAGCTCCTCCACGATTCCGCTCAAGACGGGTGCACCGCTCGCTGATGCTACGGGCTGGCCATTGGCGACGTCCGCTATCCCGAGTGCCGCGGTGAATGTCCGCCAGGTTGTCGGAACGTCTTCTGGGCTCACGCCCATGACCTGGAACGCTGAGCACTGTTGCCCCGAGAAGTGCTGAAGGTAGAGCCGCAGTATCTTGAAGAATCCGATCCAGCCCCATTCGTGCCCCTCGAACTGACTGTCCCAGTCGTCCGTGTCGGCGAACCAGCTATGGACGACCCGAACAACGCACGTTCCACCTGAGTGCGCTTCCACGCTCCATTCGGTCGCAACGGTGGGCGAGCCAGGGCCCATGTCATCCGTGTTTTCAGCGACGAATCGATGTGGCGGGTTCCATGTGGTGATGACTGACGCCGAGTCCATGCCCGGTCCAAAGCTGGACGTCGTGATCCCTCCTTCACGTTGCTCCACGGTTGAAGGCACGAACCACGATGAGATCCCTGGCCCCGATGCGATTGCGTTCCAGACGTCTTCCGGAGAGCCGGGGACTTCCACCTCCGCTTGAACAAACCGACGACCTGACTCGTCTTTCCTCACAGGCATGCGCGTCTACTCCTCTCCCTCTTCAATAAGTAGGGGGTGAGCCACCAGCACGATGCGATGCGGCCGCCCGCCGGGCGCCGATTCGTCGTGATACTTGGCGGCGAGTGTTGTAATCGATTGGGTTAGCTCGCGACTGAACGCAGCGCGCTCTGCGGCCGAACGAAATCGAATCTCCGTATCGATCGAGAGCGTGGCCAGATACTTGCCCGCGGCTTCCGAGCGGTGGATGAGATTGCTCACCTCGCGGACAATTCGGGCGCCGAGTGCGATGAGATAGCTTGCGGAGAGCCGATCACGCGCGCGGGCCGGATCGCTAGCCACAGGTCCCAGAGCCCCGGGAGAGACGACGTACGACGTCGCTGTGGCAACTAGCTTGCGCTCGGTAAGGCCCCCCCAGCGGCGCTCTTCCGCCACGTGAACGAGTCCACTCGATTCCAGCGCCCGCAGATGATAGTTGAGCTTTTGCCGGGCAATTCCCAACCTCGCCGAGAGCGCCGCCGCGGAAGCCGGCTCGGACAGCTCGGCCAGGAGCCGGCTCCGAATCGAGTCCAGCGCAACCGTCGCCACGGCCGGGTTCTCGATGACTTCCACGTCAAGCATGGTGTGATTCTAGCCTTGACAAGAAATATTGTCAATGCCACGAAACGGCAGTGCGCGGTGGGCATCATGCAACTGACCAAACACCACGACGTACTGACCATCCTGGCATGTCAATGGAAGATCTGTCAAGACCTTCGCTGCACTCAGGATGACAGCAGCCGGGGACGATGCCTGATACCTGGCAATCGTCTAACAGCCCGCCGGCCTGCGGCATCTAGTTGAACAACCACCCGTCCGCTGCTAGGATAGGTTGCAATCACCCCGTAGCAAGTGGCCCTGTGAACGTGGACCGGGCGAGAGCCCGGCAGGAGCGAACGATGCAATACGACCTGCTCATTCGGAATGGCCTGGTAGTGGATGGCTCCGGAATGCCGGGCTTCCGCGCTGACGTCGGTATCAAGGACGGCAAAGTCGTTGAGATTGGCCGATTAGCCGGCTTCGCGACGCGCGTCATCGATGCCGACGGCATGGTCGTGTCGCCCGGCTTCATCGACCACCACACTCACCTGGATGCGCAGATGCTCTGGGACCCCTACGGGACGTCCGAGCCGCAGCACGGCGTGACCACCGTGGTGATGGGTAATTGCGGTCTCACGCTGGCCCCAACTCGAGACCAGGATCACGATGCACTTGTGGGCTGTTTCGTGCGGGTCGAGGCGATTCCAAGAATCGCATTTAATGAGGGCGTGCCGTGGAACTGGCACACCTTCGGTGAGTACCTCGACGCGTTCGAGGGCAAAGTTGGCATCAACGTCTCGGGCATGGTGGGCCACATGGCGCTCCGCCAGATCGTAATGGACGAGGAGTCCGTTGAGCGCGCCGCTCGTCCAGACGAAGTCGAGAAAATGCAGGAGCTGCTGCGCGAATCGATGCGCGGCGGAGCTCTCGGGCTTTCCACAAATCGGAACCCTCAGCATATGCGCGAGGACGGCAAGCCCGTTCCCAGTCGCCTCGCTGATGATGATGAGATGTTCGCCCTTGCCGACGTCCTTGGTGAGATGAACGCCGGTATCGTGGAGACGGTCGGTCTAGCCGACCCGTCGTATGTACCGTGGCACGGCGAGATCGCCCGTCGAACCGGTCGAGCCGGTGTGCTGGCAGAGCGTTCAGACGCGCTGGTCCGAAGGCGATAAGTGGCAGCGTCAGCTCGACGCGATGGCCGCCGAGTTCTCCGAGGGGCGGCGCACGTTTGCATTAGCCAACTCCATCCCGCTCATGCGCTACTTCAACCTCGACAATACGCAGTTCTTTGATGAGCTACCCACCTGGAAGACCCTGACCTTCCTGCCGCCGATGGTGCGCAAGCAAGCGCTCAAGGATCCTGAGACGCGGGCGAAGATGCGCGCAGATTGGGACGAGCCGCGCCAGATCCAGATGCATCGTCGCTGGGATCTCATTGTGATCGACAAGGTGGCGCTGCCCGAGAACGAGAAGTACGTCGGCAAGAGCGTGGCCGAGATGGCGGCAATGCGCGGCCAGGATCCCATGGATGCGTTCCTGGATCTCTCACTCGAGGAAGATCTTCGTACAGAGTTCAAGACTTCCAACGCGCGTGACGACGCCGAAGCCATGGGCGCGGTGCTCAACAGTCCATACATCCTGATCGGAGTTTCGGACGCGGGGGCGCACGTTCAGTTTGGCGTTGACTTCGGCTATGCCACCAGCTTGCTGGGCATCTGGGTACGGGACCGCGGCGTGGTGGCGCTGGAGCAGGCCATCCATAAGCTCACTTTCCAGGTGGCATCGGTCTACGGCATGCAGGAGCGGGGACTATTGCGTCCGGGCTATGCGGCGGACGTGACAATTTTTGATCTCAATACTGTGCGCGCCCTGCCCGCGGAATGGGCACAGGATTACCCCGCGGGCACCAAGCGACTCATTCAGCGGTCCGAGGGCATTCACTACACGATCGTCAACGGCCAGGTGATCTATGAGAACGGCGAGTTGAGTGGCGCCCTCCCCGGATCGGTAATCCGTGGCGCGGCCTACTCGGGTGCTCGTGAGCTCGTGGGGGCGCGGTAACTTTCTATGGGTGTTGCCTACGTTCCGGTTGGCCGACCGGATGAGATTCAAGAAGGCAAGATGAAATCCGCCGACCTCGGAGGTCGGCGGATTCTTGTCACGTCAGTGGACGGCGAGTACTTCGCATTCTCCAGTCAGTGCCCGCACGAAGGCACCGACCTCGACACAGGCGAGATCAATGGCAAGCGCATTGTGTGTGAGGCTCACAACTACTGGTTTGAGCTCCAAACCGGTGAGTGCGTGATGCCCCGCGGCGGTCCAGCCCTGGCCGTTCTGCCGCTCGAGCTGCGCGACGGTGAGCTGTGCGTGCGGTTGGAGTGGTAGCCGAACTGCGGAAACTTAGCGCCACGTACATGGCGTATCAACCCTGCCAATGATCCAGGACGGAACAAAGTGGCTACGGGCCAGGCTGCGAAGCACACCTTCGCGCACGTTCGTTCTCTATCCGATTGTCGCCTGCGTGTTAAGCGCTCTGACTCATCGCGGCGGACCGCGCTTCGATCTCCGCTTTCTGCCAATTCTCATCTGGGGCTACCTGCAGTACCGTTTCTGCGGCGACTACCGGCAGCGCTTGCACGCGGGCAGCCGTGGTATGGAGAACCTGCCGAATCACATCATTCGATCGGGCCCGTACGCCCTCACCCGCAATCCAATGTACCTCGGCCACCTGGTCTTTCTGTTCGGCCTGGCACCATTCACAAGATCGAAGCTAGCCTGGGTGCTATTGGCTGCCAATGCGCCATGGTTTCACATGCGGGTGCTTCAGGATGAAGCACGTCTGCGAGAGCAATTCGGCGCCGAGTACGAGGCGTATTGCACCGACGTCAAGCGCTGGATCCCGTTCGTAGCGTGATTTGGCTGCTCATGTGGCGATCGAGAGCCTTGTCATCCTGAGCCCGCAGGCGAAGGATCTTCCCCGCCGGTGACATGGATGCCGGCGGGGAAGATCCTTCGCCTGCGGGCTCAGGATGACCGGGAGGCGATGTTCCGGAACTGTTGTGGGCTGCTCAGGATGACAGGGACGGAGGTGCCCGGGAACTGTTATCCCTGATCAAGGCCACCATTGCGGCAACGGTACCGCCCGCCACTACGCCGGCGGCAGTATTTGCACCTCACGCCGCTTGGAGAGATCGATCTCGTACTCCGGTGCCTCTAAGCGGTGGCAGGATCTCGCCGTGCCCGGTGGCCACTCTTCGCTCCGCTTCCGCAAATAGCTCCTGGACTTCATCGAAGATCGGGCTGAAATGCGCCTCGGCTTGTTCGCGACGATAGCCACCGCCGGTGCCGCGGATGCGCCGCTTCATGCGCGCGTCGTAGGAGATGCCTTCCTGGGGTAAGCGGATGCATCTGTTCTGGGCCGGGTCGCGATAGACCTCCATCGGCTCCTCGCCGCGCTCCAGCTTCTCGAGCTGTTCGGCAAGCAGCTCGCGATACATGATGACACCGACGTCTGACTGCCCCAGCTTCTCCAGATCGCGTCGAGCGACATCTCCTTGCGTGGACCAGGCCCAGAAATCCTGAACCAGGCTTACTTCAGTCAGGTATTCGCCGGTCTCGTCCTTCAGCGGAATCTCGTACATCGGGATAGACTGCTGTCGCGGGATTGGCACGCCAGGTCGATAACAGGAATAGACCACGTGCATCGTGTGGGTATCGTCCACAGGGACGCGATATTGAAACTGAAAGCCGCCATTGCCGCCCACGCGCAGGATGTTCGGGAAGACGACGGGGTGGCCCTCACGCCAGGGATCGTCCGCTTCTGAGCCGCCTTCAACGACTCGACGCTTGATCATCCCGTGCTCAAATCGGTCGAATCCGATCTTGGCGTGGCGACCGCGACGGATGGGCTCGGTATTCACGCCACCGTCCTTCTGCGTCCAGATGTGATCCATGAAGTACCCGTGCAGCCATTCCACGTGTACCGGGTCCAGCGAGTTCTCCATGCATTGCATCCAGTTACACGGCAGCAAGGTGACGCCGATGTGGCGGATGAAATCGTCGAGGACGAAGAGATCGTAGTTCGGTAGCAGTGGAATCGGCTCAGGGCCAAGGTAAGTAAAGATCAGGCCTGTAAGCTCCTGGACCGGGTAATGCTTGACCTGGATGCGGTCTTTGAATGTTGAATCCCAGGGCTCGCCCGGCTGTTCCAGGCATCGGCCTTCATGATTCATGACCCAGCCGTGGTAGGGACAACGAATGCCCTCTTCCTCGGGAATGCCCCACAGCATCGAGACGCGGCGGTGCGGGCAAGGAACGTCGATCAACCCCAACGTCCCTGAGCGGTCGCGGAAGAGGACCATGTCTTCACCCAGGATGCGCACCAGCTTCGTGGGTTTCTTGTCCAGCTCCACAGAGGCGGCAATGGGATGCCAATAGCGCCGCATGAGATCGCCCATGGGCGTACCGGCGCCCACGCGCGTCAGTTTCTCGTTCAGCTCTGCACTTAGCATGGTGACCTCCGAACCGCGCCGACGGGCTTGGCGGAATCCAGTATACGACCGAGCGGCGAGAGGTCGGAGGTCAGAGGCGAGAGGCCAGGGGTAGTCGTGGAGATCGGAGCCTCACCTTGACCTCTAGCCTCTGACCTTTGACCTCTGGCCCCTCGTCTGTGGCCCTTTTCGGGCGCTATGATGCGCGCCATAAACGTAGGGAGTAGATCATGGCGAGTTATATCTACCTGGTTCAGATGGACGTGCCGGCGGACAAAGAGGCGGAGTTCAACCGCATCTACGACACCCAACATGTCCCGGAGCTGTCGAAGGTCCCGGGTGTGCGCGGAGTGAGCCGATATCGATTAGTTGCCAGTGACGTAGATGGCACGGCGAAATACGCCGCAATCTACGAGCTAGACGCGCCTGACATCCCGGACGGCGACGCTTGGAAGGCCGCCGCGGATCTCGGCGACTGGGTGACTCAAATCCGCCCGCACACCACGAACCGGCAGCACCATACGTTTGAGAAGATCGGCGGGTAGTGGGAGAGCGGCTGCTGCCGGAAGAGTAAGGACTCTGGCGAACTCAGTCCCCGCCACCACCACCATCTCCGCCGCCGCTGCCACCACCATCGCTGAACCCGCCGGAGTCCCCGCTGCCGAAGCTCGAATCTAAAGCTTCGGTGGCGCTGCTAAAGGCGTCCCAGTCCAGACTTGCCAGGCCGGTGTCGTCTAACCCCGAGACACCACCCGCGCCGGAGGTATCACCAGTGCTGTACTGACGAAGCTCCGGCCACAGGTCGTCCATAAGAAGCAGCATGATGCCCAGGCCCGCGATGGTAGCCACGGCGCCGGCCGGATTGCGGGCGAGCACGTCGGGCAGCAATCGCGCTTCCTCGACCTGTGATTCGAGCCGCTGTCGCTCGACCAGCCCGGCATCGGTGAGTCGATAGCGCATTGGGCCAAGCAGGCCGAACAATTGACGGCCACGCTCTTCGATGAGCCCGCGCTCCATGAGCGAAGGGATGATCCGTTGGCTTTTGTAGCCTTCAAGGTTGGCGCCGAAATGAGCGTGGAACGAGCTCATCAGATCCTTCATGGACCTTTCACCGATGCTGCAAGCGTCCTGGATCACACGATAGACCTCGCGCGTGTGGTCGGTGACCTCGGCGAGCTGCTCTGGCTTCTGGTGACATGTCACCATGGTGACGTTGCCACCAAAGACGCCGAGAAAAGCGGATTGGCGTTTCTGTTCCATGGATACGAGTCCGCGCCAGACAAGCTCGAGGAGTGTCCGCCTTAGGGCTTCCTGGCCGGTGGAATTGTCCAGGTCCAGCAGCGTGGCGGCTTCAGCGGCGGATAAGTCGGGCATTGGGCACCCCCTGCGCCATGATGGTACAGCGCCAAGCCGTTCGGGACCGCCGATAGGATATCGGTGGTCCCGACTCTCAGGACATCGAATTTAGTTTGGGGAGGCCTCACTATGTTAGGCTGGTTTAGAGGGCTTTCACAGCCCAGGTGCCGGCCGTACGATGGTGTTTGAGTCGCGCCACGGAGAACTTTTCAGTGCAGCGATCCACCATAGCGACGGAACAATCTCCGCCGGTCCTGAGTTGACCGGCCAGAATATCTCAGCCACCAGCAGATTCTTGTAGTGCTGGCGGGCTTGCTTGCGGGCATGCTGTTGGCCGCCCTGGATCAGAGCATCGTCGGCGTGGCGCTGCCGCAGATAGTCAGTGAACTGGGGGGCCTGGATCAACTCTCCTGGGTGGTCATCGCGTATCTGCTGGCTACCACTGCCACCACGCCGCTCTGGGGGAAGATTTCCGACCTCTACGGTCGAAGGCTCATTTTCCAGGTAGCCATTGGTCTGTTCCTCGTGGGCTCGGCCTTGTCCGGTCTCAGCCAGAACATGCCGCAGCTTATTGCCTTTCGGGCGATTCAAGGGATTGGTGGCGGCGGCCTATTCGCCATTGCGTTCGCCATCCTCGGTGACGTGATCCCGCCGCGGGATCGCGGTCGATACCAGGGCTACTTTGGCGGAATGTTCGGCATGGCAAGTGTCGCCGGCCCTCTACTGGGTGGCTGGCTTACTGATGGGCCGGGCTGGCGTTGGATATTCCTCATCAACATCCCGGTGGGGCTCGTTGCGCTCATTGTGACCTCCTGGGCGCTGCGGTTGCCGGTGGTGAGACGCGAGCACCGAATCGATTACCTGGGCGCTGCCCTCATCGTTCTGTCTTCGTGCGCGCTCATCCTCTACCTGGACTGGGCCGGGCGGGACTATGGTTGGACGGCGCCCGTGGCGCTTGGTTTGCTCGCTACGTCAGTAGTCCTGGCGGTGTGGTTCATCATGGTTGAGGCGCGTGCGGCCGAACCGATCATTCCGCTCGGCCTGTTCCGCAACGCCGTCTTCAGGATGGGCAACATCTTCGGATTTCTGGCCGGCGTCACGATGTTCGGCGCATTGATTTTCCTGCCGCTGTACTTCCAGGGCGTGATGGGCTTTTCGCCCACGATGTCCGGCCTCGCCATGCTGCCCACGGTCGTCGGTATCTTTGGGGCGTCCATCGGTTCTGGTCAGCTCATCTCGAAAAATGGCCGCTATAAAATCTATCCGATCCTGGGCGCTGGCACTATAGTGATTGGATTGCTCCTATTGGCGCGACTCGAGCCAACTACGCCGTACTGGCAGATTGCGCTTTTCACATTCATGTTCGGCGCAGGCCTGGGTCTCACCATGCAGACGATCCTCACGGCCGTTCAGAATGCTGTTGACGTGCGTGACATGGGCACGGCAACCGCGTCTACCACGTTCTTCCGTCAGCTCGGTGCGGCTATTGGCGCGGCGGTGTTCGGGAGCGTGCTGGCTTCGCGGCTCAACCACTACCTGACGGACGTGACTGGTGGCGCGCTTGGCGGCGGACTCACCAGTGGCATCAATACCAACAACATCGAGTCCATCCGGGCGCTGAGCGGCCCGGTGCGCGACTTCGTACTCGCCGCTCTGACGCACGCGCTGAACGATGTGTTCCTCACTGGCGTGCCCTTCGCCGCGTTAGCGTTGGTAGTCGCGTTCTTCATTCCCGAGGTGCCGCTGGCGTCGCGGCGTCCTGGTGCGGCGCCACCGCCATCCGCGGATTGAGTTTCCGGTAGAGCTGGACTCGTCCCGCCCGGCCGTCGAGGCCGCCCTTATCATTCTGGAGCGCAGCGAAGGTCTTTCCCACTGGAGGTATTGATTCCGGCGGGAGAGGGCCTTCGCTGCGCTCCAGAATGACAGAGGATTTCGCGGCGTGTCTAGATGTTCTGTATTTGACTTCCGCTAGTCCAATAGCGCCTTGGCGATATCTTGCGTCTTCTGGATCTCCTCCAGCACTTCCTCGAGATCGATCCGCACGTAATCCACGCCCTTCTGCGGTAGGCTCTCTGGGTCAACCACGGGCACGTCCGTGCGTCGACTGTCGAAGCCGATGTTTTTGGAGAATATGGTGCTGCCCTCTTTGGTGAGCACCCAGTTGACGAAGAGCTTGGCGGCGTTAGGGTGCGGCGCCTTCGTCACCAGCCACAGCATGGTGGAGCCGGCATTCAGGTACTCAGTCTCCTTAACGGTGTTCACCTGAATGTTCTGGCCCATGCCCTGAGAACGGAAGTCCTCGATGATGACGCGGTCCACCGCGCCAAAGCCGATGGGGAAGCGCCCGCGCACCATGAACTCCGTGAGCTGGCGCGCGTCCGTGCTGATGGTGGGCTCCTGGTCCTTGAAGAGTTGCCGCACCACGTCATCGCTCTTCGTGTGGATGCGCGCCGCCGTGAGCGGCAGGAAGCCCGAGCCCTTGGTGCGTGGATCGCCGGCGATGATCTTGCCCTTCCACTTGGGGTCGAGCATGTCCTTCAGCGTGGTGAGCTCGCCGTCCTTGATCACGTCCCGGTTCACCCACACCGGCGTATCCCGCTGGCGACCTATGGCGTAGCCCCACTTCTTCTCCGTGTCGTTGAAGCCACCATCGAATGCCCCGTCCAACCAGACGGCGTCGTCCAGCACGTCCGGCCGAATGATGAGCGGCCGAATGGGATCCAGCCCGCCGGCTACGCGCACCTGTCGGAGCTGTTCCTGGGTGGGCATGATGGACAAATCCCAGGTGTAGATGCCGGCCTTCAGCTCAGGCAGCAGCCGCGGCACGAAGTCGCGCGACGACGACTGGAACTGCTGGTGCTCCACCTGCATGCCGGGGAACGCCTCCATGAAGGCTTCCATGACTTTGCGGTAACCGGTGCCGGCGTAGGTGGCAATGCTCAGGGTCTTCTCTTGTTTGGCAGACTCAACCAACTTGTCCCATTCCGCCTGGAATCCCGAGTTTGGGACGGCCGCTGGTGCAGGGGCGGCTGGCGCAGCGGGTTTGGCAGGCGCCGCGGCGGCTGCGGCTGTTGGTGGCGGCGCTGCGGGGGCTTGAGTGGGCTTGGCGGGCGCGGCCGTTGGTGCCGCTGCTTGCTGGCTGCAGGCCGCTAGTAAAGCTGCAGCGCCGGTAATGCCCGCGGTGAGCAGTAGCTGACGCCGCGTCCATAGCTGAGGTCGATCGGACTCCACGGTGACCTCCTCCTGCGACGGTGCTTGCGTCGCATCTGTCGGGTCATGCGGGCGTTACGGATCCTCGATTCGGAGAACATAACACTCTGTCAAGTTGTCCACAACAAAATATCGCGGCATTTCCCTGGTGCCCGCTCTACGGACTTGTTAATGGTTGCCAGACGTATCACGTCGTTCCTTGTGTCCGCGCCCTTTTACAGGCAATCTGGCGTTTCAATGTTCGGACAGATCGGCCGGTGGTGGCTGATAGCCATGGAGGATCAAATGACGCGGACTGTGGAGCGGCTTGGTCGGGTCGTGGGCGTGTTGTTGGGACTGGCCGTGCTTGTTGGCGTCCCCCGGACTTTTCAGTCCGCATGCAGCGCAGGCGGCGGACGAGGCGGAGCAGCGCACGGCGGCCTATTTCGATACTTCCCGAGGGAATCCGCTTCTGCTCTACGCGTTTCTGCGCGCCATGCCAAAGGGCAGCGATCTTCACAATCATCCCAGTGGCTCCGAGTACGCGGAGCAGCTTATTTCCTATGCGGCGGAAGACGGGGCGTGCCTGCTGCGGGAGACCATGACACTCGTTCCGCCGCCATGTGACGCTGGTGCTGGCAAGCCGCCGGTTAGCGATGCGCTGCGTCAGCCGATGCTGTACAGCCAGATCGTGGACGCCTGGTCGGTGCGTGGAGTCTTGCCTGGCAGCGATGTCTCCGGCCATGACCAGTTCTTTGCATCGTTCGATCGCTTTGGTCTCACATCATCACGTCGAATCGCTGACATCATCGCTTCCATCCGCTCGCGGGCCGCGGCCGAGGGGCTCACCTACCTGGAGCTGATGTTTGGCGTGGATCGCGGCGCGGCTAGCGACCTGGGTACGCGGATTGGTTGGAACGACGATCTGGCAGCGCTGTACGCCCGTTACGAGTCGGAAGGCCTGAGCGACGTCGTTGCCCAGACGCGCACCGGCCTTGATTCGATCGAAGTGCGGGTGAGCGAAGTGCTGGCCTGCGGCACCCCCAACGCGGACGCCGGCTGCGCCGTGACCACACGGTATATCCAGACCGGCACGCGGGTGATTCCGCCAGAGCGAGTCTTTGCTCAGCTCGCCGCCGGATTTGCGCTCGTCCAATCAGATCCACGCGTCGTCGGCGTAAATCTCGTGGCGCCCGAAGATGCATATCCGGCACGGCGCGACTACAAGCTGCACATGAGCATGTTCGGCTTCCTGCACGATAGAGCTCCGGGCGTGCCCATTGCGCTCCACGCCGGAGAGCTAGCTCCGGGTCTGGTACCGCCCGAGGATCTGCGATTTCACATTCGAGACGCCGTGCAGGTGGCGCACGCGCGGCGGATCGGCCACGGAGTAGACGTGTTTTACGAGGACGATCCGTTTGCACTTATTGCTGACATGGCCCATCGGAAGGTCGCCGTAGAGATCGCCCTCATGAGCAATAAGCAGATCCTCAACGTGGAGGGCGAGCGCCATCCGTTTCCGCTGTATCGATCGCTGGGCGTGCCCGTCACGCTGGTGACGGACGACATGGGCGTCTCCCGCTCCAACATGACCGAGCAATATCAGCTTGCCGTGGAGCAGCACGGATTGGATTACCCCGCGCTCAAGCAGATTGCCCGGGCGAGCCTGGAGTACGCGTTTCTCCCGGGTCCCAGCCTCTGGCAGGACTTTGGCTCGGCAATGCCGGTGTCCGGATGCTCCGTGCTGGCATCAGCCGAATGTGAGGCATTTCTGCAAGCGAGCGAGCGTGCCCGCGAGCAGTCGCGACTCGAGCGCGCCATCGAGACATTTGAGCGGCAGTTCTAGCCACCCCTGGGAGCGCGGGCGGGACGCCCGCGCTCCCAGGCTAATCCCGGCCGCGCTTGGCCTTTGACTCGGCTTCCGCCTTCCTTTCCTGACCGGGCGGCTCCTTCTCCTTTTCCGCCTTTTTCTCATCTTGCGCCTGGGCCGGCTTGGCTTGCGGCGGAGGCCCGGGGTTGGACAGGCCCGCCGGCGGGTCGTTCCTCGGTGGGACTGGGGGAGGCGCAACCGGAGCTGCCGGCTCGACGGCCGGCGCTGGCCGCGGCGTGGCAGTAGGCTCCGGCGCTGCCGAGGACACGGTTGGTTCAGACGGAGCCGTTGATTCAGTTGCTGCCTCATCCGGCGCCGCATCCGAAGCGCCTCGATTTGGCCATGCCCCCGCCGATACGAGGCCAATCAGCGCGGCGGTCAAGATCCCGGCGAGCGCTAATGCCAGAAGTGGTACAGGTGCTCGCCCACGTTTCGCGGGCGGAACCCGGCGCACCGTGGCAACATCTTCGCGCACCGGGTCTGACATAACGCTGCGTCAGTGCTTCGTTGCCGGCTGACGGAGCAATTGAGTTACGGAGCGCGTCGCGAAATGCGCCGGCGGTCTGGAAGCGATCTGAAGCATGCGTGGCCAGCGCCGTGAGCGTCACCGACTCGAGCGCGGCGGGAACATGCGGATTCAGCGAACGAGGCGACGGTGGGCTGGAGGTAAGCCGCTTGCGTAGCGATTCGTCCGGGTCGTCAGCCTTGAATGGTGTCTCGCCCGTGAGCAGCTCGAATAGCACCACGCCAAGGGCATACACGTCCGCTCGCCCATCGATGGGCTCTCCCCGAACCTGCTCCGGAGCGACGTATGGGATGGAGCCCAAAAACTCTGCCGCCCCGTTGCCCTGTGCCGCGGCCGAGAATCGCTGGGCGATTCCGAAATCAAGCAGCTTCGGAACGCCGTCGTCGGTCAGCATGACGTTTTGCGGTTTTACGTCGCAGTGAATCACGCCCGCACGATGAGCATGCTCTAGCGCGTCTGCAAGCTGCGCCACGATCTCCACAATGCCGTCTGTCGATCCCGTCCGTCCCGGCGATTGGCTCAGCAGCGCGCCGGAAACGAGCTCCATCACGACAAAATCGACGCCACCGTCCGTGCCCACGTCATAGACACGCACGATATTGGGATGCACGAGCCGCGCGGCCATGCGCGCCTCGTCTATCGCGGCAGAGACCTCACTAAGCTGGCCGCTCTCGGCGTGCAGGAGCTTGATTGCAACATCGCGCTCGAGCTGTTCATCGCGCGCTCGCCAGACCTCGGCCATGCCACCCGAGCCAAGAAGGCCCAGGAGTTGGTATCGATCGGCGATAAGCCGGCCATTGACGAGGGGCGCGTTGGTAGTGCTGGCCATGATTCTCCGATCGTTCATGGGGGCAAGATCGGGGCCGATCGCAGTCGAGCGTACCAAAACGCCATAAACGCAGGCTGCAATTCCTACCTCGGGATGACCGGGTCGTTGGGTGAGTAAACGAACTCAGTGAGCGGTTGTCAATCCTGGAGCGCAGCGAAGGATCTTACCCACCGGGGCCCTGGACCCCATCGGGTAAGATCCTTCGCTGCGCTCCAGGATGACAGGGAGGCCGGCGTTGACGACAGGGAGACCAGCGTTGCGTTAATGATTCGTGGAAGGTCAAAAGTGCTGCACGGGGATTCCCGTCAACCGCCTACTTCACCAACCGATACACCCTGAAGAAATCATGCTCGATCGGCAAAATCTTCACATCGCTGAAGCCTGCCTCCTGGGCGTAGCGACGAAGCGTGTCTGGTCGCATGACTGTGCCGGTGCCGGCGGAGGGCGATTCGGAGAGCCCCGCGGGTAGGCAGCACAGCACGCTGTAGGCGTACATGAGTCGCTCGATCTCGTCGCCGGGTGCTGTGAAGGTCTCGGCCACACGCTCGTCCATGACCAGAACCGTCCCGCCCTCGGCGCTGAGCAGATGCATAGTGTGGAGCACCTCCACCGGCTGGGAGAGATCGTGAATCATCTCGAAGGCACACACCAGATCGTACCGGCCGGCCAGATCAGGATCGGCGGCGTCATGGATGTGGAACTTCACACGGTCGCTGAGTCCCTGGGCCTCGGCGTTACTCCGCGCGAGCTCGACGGACGGCTCGTCCACGTCAAACCCATCCACCAGCACGTTTGGATACGCCTGTGCGATGCCAATACTCGCCCAGCCGCCGCCGCAGCCGATATCGGCTATGCGCGCTGGGGGATTCGACTGAAGTCGGGCATGTAGCTCCGGCAGCGAAGGCAGCCACTCCTTTCCTAGGAGGTTCAGGAAGACCGGCCGGTTCATATCCGATTGTGCCTCGCGGCCATCCTCGCCGTAAGCTGACCACGGCACGCCGCCGCCAGATCGATACGCTGCCAGGAGTATCGGTAGCACCGAAGCCATCGATCCGCCGAAGCGAGACAGCGGCATGATGAAATTTAGGCTCTGTGTATCCAGTAATGCCTCGCGATGAGCCATCGGCAGGCGATATTGGCGCGAATCCGGCGCCGCGGCCACATCGTGCACGTCGATGATCGCCGCGGCGGCTTGCTGCTCCAGCCACTCACGCGCGTACCGCGGTGCGACGCCGGCGCGTCCGCCAATCTCGGGAGGTGTGGACCACTCCTGCTCGGCCAGCGCGCGATAGAGTCCCAGACGATCGCCCAAGTAGATCGTCATCATCTCGAACATCCCAATGCCGGACTGGAAAAGCCGACCCACGAACGCGTCGCGCTGCTCTTCAATGCTCTGAGCTGGTGTCTCTTCTATAGCCATGGTTTGAGGCGCTCCTTCATGCTCTGACGGGCTGTCCAAAGAAGTCCCCCTACGATATCGCACATCGCCGCTCGGAGAGCATTCGGAAGGTTGCGCCGTCCCCTGTTGGACTGTGGCGGTCCTTCGCCACTTTCAACAAGCGCGGAGCGCGTTCTGCTCGGTTCGCCTTGACCATGGACCCGCATTCCAAACGCAGCCACCAAAGTACCCTTGACGGACGACTCAACGCGCGCTACTATACCAACAAGTTAATTAACCCAGTGGAATAATGCCGATGGAACAAGACCACCTCAGCACTGTGTTCTCGGCCCTAGCCGACCCACGAGGAGAGCCATCATCGCCCGCCTGACCTCCGGTGAGGCCACGGTGAATGAGCTGGCTCAGCCTTTTGCCATGACCCTGCCGGCCGTCTCCAAGCACCTCAAGGTGCTTCAGCGCGCCGGTCTGATCGAGCAAGGACGCCAGGCCCAGTGGCGGCCCTGTCGATTGAAAGCCGCCCCGCTCAAGGACGCGGCCGAGTGGATAGGGAGCTATCGAGAGTTCTGGGAAGAGAGCTACGACCGCCTGGACGAACTGCTCCAGGAGCTAAAAGGAAAGGAAATCGAACGATGACTCAGAGTGACGCCAGCAAATTGACCATCGACCACGCTGTCTGATCGCGAGATTCAGATGACGCGCACGTTCAATGCGCCCCGCGAGCTCGTGTTTCGAGCCATGACCGAACCCGATCTCATGGCCCGCTGGTGGGGATCCCGCCGATCCACCACGGTAATCGAGAAGCTCGAGCTACGACCTGGTGGCCCGTACCGATTCCTCAGTCGCGGCGAAGACGGGACCGAGTACGCATTCCGCGGCGAGTTCCGGGAGGTCGTCCCGCCCGAGCGCTTCGTCTGGACATTTGAGTTCGAGGGCATGCCCGGCCACGTCTGCCGTGGACACGCATGACACTGAAGGAGCATGACGGCCAGACCACCATCACCACCACAAGCCCTTCGACAGCAAGGAAGATCGCGACGGCATGCTCAGCTCCGGCATGGAAGAAGGCGCCGCCGAGTCCTACGACAAGCTGGACGAGCTGCTGGCCGAGCTGGGCTGACGCTACAGAGCCCTAGCCACAATTGCTGAGTGCAGCTCTCGAAAGCTGTCATCCGGAGCGCAGCGAAGGATCTTCCCGCCGGTGTCATGGGATCCCGGTGGGGAAGATCCTTCGCTGCGCTCCAGGATGACAATCGCTGTCCTCGGGATGACAATGCCGTCTAAAACAGGCATGCCGCTAACGGGTATCGCCGATGGCATGTCCTGGCGTCCAACGCATGCGCATCTCAGGGTGGCCAGGATCTACATCGTAAGAGCTCATTCGAGCTCGGCGGACGCCTGAAGCTGGGCACTCTCTCTAGGCCGCTGGCTACAATGCCGCCACCTCGTAGCGACACAAACCCGGGAGTGGACGCATGTCAGACGCGGATCCCAAGGTCCCAGCCGTCGAGCTGGATGAGGAAGCCAGGCAGCTTCAGCTTGACCGGATTAAGGCTGAAGCGCGCAAGACGATCGCCGAGGCAAGCGATCACCACGGCAAGGCCATCACTCCCACTGTCGGCGACGATGCGCTCAGGAGCACCGTGGACTTAGGCGAAGGGACTGGCTCCACCCTCACCACCATCGTTGCCTCCGAGCAGCTTTCCAGAGTGGCTCGCCGAATCGCCGAGGGCGTTGCGGCTGATGCTCGTGACGCACGCGTATTCATCATCGATGATCTGTCCATCGCGGATGACGATACCGTGTACCTCCTGGTCACCGATCGACCTCGAGTCTTTTCGGGAGGCCCTGGAGAAGGCCCGATCTCCGTTCGCAACACATGAGGAGCGCCATGGATGCCTACGCACTTCCATGCCCCTGGCTGCGCTTCCTACCGTCATCCCCGGAAACCTCGTCATTGGTCTCCAGCATGGGCGGGTTCCTCAAGTCCGAAATATTCAGTGTCATCCACCAGGGTGGCAATAAGCCGCACCGCCTTGCTCGCCACGCTGTTGACGCAGCTTCGCAGGCAGGGAATCCATGCGGAGCTTCCCGGACTGCGATTGATCAAAGCTTCCAAGCTCGTCGAATCTCTGCACACCCTGATTCGGATGCGATACGAGCTGGATAACTTGGTCGCGCGAGCGGAAGCCTATGAGCTCCAGCCGCGAGATCCAGGAGAGCGAGGCGCTCATCAAGTACATCGGCGACCTGCGCACCGCCCACGTCAAGCTGCTCTCTGAAGGCAAGCTCACCGAAGCCGAGAAGGTGAAAGAGATCATTGATAGGGAAGCAGTCGAGCTCGCGAATCTCACCGGGCAAGAGTCCTTCCAGAAGACTCGCGCGGCGGCGACCGCCAGGTCGCTCATCACCGCATTCGACGCCTTTCTCACCAGCATCAATACGGCGCCCCAGGGCGGTGGATTTACGCCCGCTCATGGGCGCCGTACTCGGAGAGCAGCTCCATCCCGGCGGTGACGAGACGTATCTGCTCTATGTGGAGGTGACAGCTGCGGGCGGTGAGGTGATCAATAAGCCCGGCCTCCGCGGGGAACGAGCCATTCACATCGTTCCTGGGCGCCGTGGAAGCGAGCTACATCCTGGCGTCACCCGACGGAACGATCAAATCGAGCGCACGAGTGACCAGGTATGGCTCGGCCACATTCGACTTCAAGAAATGCGAGCTGGACCTGAAAGACCAGGCACGGCGGCCAACGTCGCCCGCAGGGCCCGCCACCCGCGTGATTCTCGCCTGTCGAAGGCGAAGACGGGACAGGCTGAGACGCCGTCCCACTGGAAGGCTCAGGACGACTCTTCCGCAAAATCAATCGGGGGCACCACCAATCCCGTAATCGCTCCGCCGCTGATTGTCATGCACGCCTGTACCTCGGGAATTGTCGCGAAGAAGCGCACTTGGACTTCGCTCGCGGACACGGTGCTGGCACTGTAGCCCGAGTTGGTTAGTTCCAGCACAATGTTGGCAATGCGCGTCACCGCGACATCGAGCTGATGCTCCACGGCTTCCTTGATCATTCGATCCAGCACCGCCGCGTGTAAGAGCACGTTGGCGCCGATATTCTGGGGTGGTCCTTGAAACTGCGCCAGCACAGGCAGCGCCGGCCGTCCGGGATCCAGGTTGCCAACCAGACGCACGGCTCGTCGATAGGCGAAGGGCCTCCTCAGGAAGAAGAATACGCGTAGATTCCCGCGCACCGTGATGACGTAGTTACCGGCGTTGTCGCCAGACAGGTCCACGCGCGTGAACTCCAGCGGTGGGGCAGGTCCTGCAGGTGCTGCCCCACCAGCTCGGGCACGCCATCACTCCCGAGTCTGGTTCAGGCTGAAGCACGCGCCGCTGGCGAGCAATGACACTCGGCCCGTCGGCACAATCGGTGACGGCGGTGGAAACAGCTTCTCCCGCGGTCCCGATCGGAATACCGCGCCCGGCACGCTGGACTTCTGAATTCGAAATGCCCAGCGGAGCTGCGTTGGCAATGGCGGTACATCAAAGTGCGCCACGCCATTCACCACCGGAGCCCGCCCCAGGTCTTTGGCAATCCGCCCGTCCGTCTGGACCTGGAATAAATCGACGATCAAATCGTTCAACGGCACCGGCGGATCGCCCAGCGGCACGCTCGGATCCACCTGCTTCGCGGAAACCGGAATTTGGACGTTCATCGGACAGATCCAGTGGAGAGGATTAGCTGCCGATTGCTCGGGACAAGCGGTCTACGGTCAAGTGTAGTCCCGAGCCTCGCGGGACGCGCGACACCAGAATGGACCGCTGTCGCACACTTCTTTCATTGTATCCGTTGACCCTTCTCTCGACGGCAGCGCTGTCCGAGATGATCAATCTAATCTCTGTCGTCTTGTCATCCTGAGCCGCGAAGGATCTTCCGGCCGGCTCCATCAGACGCCGGTGGGAAAGATCCTTCGCCGCGGTTCAGGATGACAAGACGACAGAGAATGTGACCGGAGCCACAGTCTCTAAAGCCCTGCCCCTTAGAACGACAGCCCCGGTGATCGGGAGCCCCCGCCGCGGCATAAACACCCCAGCGCGAAAAAATTCCCCGGTCTCCACAGGCCGACTGTTATGCTCAACTCTAATCGCGATCCCTCAACAGAAGGCAGCAACAGATATATGGCCGCACAAGCCGCCTACCACATCCAGCCCAACGCTCCCAACCTGCTCATCCGGACTCTCTGGTTCGTCTTAATCGGCTGGTGGCTCGGCGGAGTTCTCACCGCCATCGCCTGGTTTCTCTTCGTCACCATTATCGGTCTGCCGCTGGGCCTGTACATCGTCAATCGATTGCCCACCGCCATGACCCTCCGCCCTCAAGAACAGCAGTTCCGAGTGGAGAATGGCATCGCGGTCCAGGGCCAGGAGCAGTTGCCGTTTCTGTTGCGTGCCCTCTACTTCTTCCTGATCGGCTGGTGGCTCACGGGCGTATGGATGGCCGCCGCCTATGCCTGCCTGACCACCATCATCCTTCTCCCGGTCAGCTTCTGGATGTACAACCGCATCGGCGCGGTGACGACGCTGTACCGGTCATAGCCCGAACGGGGTCCAGAGTGATCCCGGTCAGGCCCGGGACTGGACAGGCAGAGATGCCTCTCCCACCGGATCCGGATGACAAGCTACGAGCATCGCGGCGCTATTCAGACGGAAAGCGTCGCCTAAATTCCTGCGCCAGCGTTTCGCCGGCTGCCTCTACGAGCTTGCCTACTATTGGGTTGACGATCACTCCCGTTACGGCTCCCGCGAGCGCGGGGACATTCTTGGCAAACCAGTTCCGCACGTACTCCATTGTGGTGAGGTCGGGCTTCTCCTCCGCCACGGCCTGCTGTAGCTCGTTCACTCGCTCCAGCGCCGCCCCCTGGAGCTCCGGTGGAGCCTCGACAGCGATCCGAGCACGGACGCCCTCGATGGCGCCGAGCAGCTCGTTCAACTCACTCTCGGTGACGCCGCTTGACGTCACCGTGGTCTGACTTTGACTGATGCCCTTGCCGATCGCTACCTGGCCACTGATGTCTCCGGTCACGGTTCCGTGGATGACATCGCCTTCTCGAGATTGTTCGCTCATGAGTCCTCCTGATGGGCTAGTTGATGATGACTCGACCGGGGGTTGGAGTGCGTGTCGGCGTCGGCTGAAGTACGCGTGTTGGTGTCGGCGTCGTCTGAGGTACGCGTGTTGGTGTTGGCGTCATCGTCCGCGTTGGTGTCGCCGTCGCCGCGGCGGGAAGCTCCACCTGGAGCGCCGCCGAGGTGTTGTTGGACTCGTCTCCTTCCTGCACGCGGCAGGTCGGCGGCTGAAACTCCTCGCCGGCACAGCTATCCGCGGTGATCTGGAGCGCAACCGATTGACCCGCCAGCGAGAGCGGCAGTACGATGGTGCCGGCAAACGAGACGGCGCTGCCGGCTGCCAGGGGGCCATCGGTGAACGGGTAGCTGGGGGAGCGCTGTCCGGGAACCACAAACGGCGCCTCGAAGGTATCGCGGCCGACGCTTCCGATCCGCCCGGTGAAGCTGGCTGAGAGCTTGAAGATTGGAGCGGGCTGTCCCCCCTGATTTCGAACATCGACACGAACCGGCACGAGGAGACGTTCATCCTGCTGCGTAAATCCGGGCGCCGCGCCAGATGTAGGCCTGCCCGTGAGCTCGAATCGCTGGGCGATCACGTCAGGCGCCGCAACGCTGCTCGGCGAGACCGTCGGGCCCGCTCCGTCCCGCGTCGGTGAGGCCGTGGGCGTGCGTGGGGCTACGGCCGTAGTAGGTGTAGGGGTGGTGAGGCCGACCACAACGGCTACGGGCGTGCTGGAGGCGACGAGCGCCACGGCGCTGGGCGTTGTGGGCGGGGTTGGAGTGGGCACTATCGGATCAACGGGCGCGTCCGAAACGCCAGAGCGCCAGCGCCCCCACTCCGACGATGGCGGCCAGCCCGAGCAGCAGTTTGCTGGTGGTCCAATGCGCTTGCTGGCCGTTGGTCGGCGCCTGCGCTGGCGGGACGTCCAGTGCCAGCGTAAGGTTGTGGCGCGTGGCGGCCGCGCCGGCATCGTCACCCAGAGCCTCGCGCAGTCGAAGCGCGCTATCGAGGCTTGACTGCGCGGTGCCAACATCGTTCAGACAGAGCGCACGGGTGCCAAGCTGGTGCAGCGCCCAGGCTTCGGCCGCCTGATCGCCCACGGCGCGCGCCGACTCAAGCTGCCACCCCAGCACGCGGCTCCAGGCCCCCCAGGAGCCGGACAGCGCAAATGCTGCCTCGGCGTGGCGCGCAAGATCGAGCGTTTCGCTCGGCATATTCGCACCGGCGCCCCATTCCAGCATGCGCAGGATCGCATCGCCGTTCGCCTGGATGTCAGATGGGGTGCGCGTCTCGTCTCTGGCCCAGCCGGTGATCTGGCTGAGTGTCTCCTGGGGCTGCGTGCTCGACGCAAGCACGGCCGTCTCATACTCGGAGAAGCTGCCGGCCTGGCGATAGCCTCCCGCGTCCGCCTCCACCAGCCCGCGAGCGACAAGGGAGTCCAGCGCGGCCTGGGGTTCCAGGCCGGTCAACGGGCCCAGCATGTCTGCCGTGAGACGTATCCCCGCGGGAGCGGACAGCGCGCTCAGGACGCGGCGCTCGTCGGGCGGCAGCGCGGCCATTGCCAGCCCCGCCGGTGTCGTCGCGGAGCCGGCCGCCTGCATGCGCTGGAGCATCGCGGCCGCGGTGGTTTGCTCATCGCGCATCATCGCGGCCGCCTGCAGGATGCGCAGCGGGTGGCCGTCAAGCGCCAGGCACAGATCCCGCGCTGACGGGAGCTCATCGTCGCGCAGCTCGCGTCCCAGGCCGCGCTCCAGCAAGCGTAGTGCCGCGTCGATCGGCAGCCCATGAATGGGAATGGAACGACCTTCCCCCAGGAGCCTCGGGGCGGTGCCGGACAGGACTATCGAGCACGCTGGCGCCGCGTCCAGGAGCGCGTTCACGTCATCGTGCTCCAGCTCGCAATCGTCGATGACTAGTAGGAAGCGCTTTTCCTGGAGGGCCGAGCCGGAGCTCCGCAGCGCTCGGCTTGTACGGATTCGGAGACTCGTAGAACCCGTCGAACACCGTCTGGAGAAGATCGTCCACCGATCGCCCGGCCACCAGCGCCTGGCCCAGGCAGATGACGCCGTCCGAGTACGCGGGCAGCCCGGTCGCGTTTGCCAGGTGGCGCAGCAGGGCGCTCTTCCCGATCCCGGCCTCGCCAGTGAGCTCCACGGGCGCCAGCTCGCCCAGGCCCTCCAGAGCGCCCGCGAGCTCCGCCTCTCGATCCAGCAGGTCGCGGAACGGTCGGAACCGGAACGGCACCGGCGTGACGCGTGGCTTGGGTCGAGGCGCCTCAGCCGCCGGCCCCAGGTTCACCACGCCACCATGATTGGTGAGCTGCAGCGTCTGGACCTGGAAGATGTCTTTCCCGACCGCGATCTGCCCGCTAACATCGCCGCGGATAACGGCATCGATCGTGTCAGATGTTCCTGACATGGGCAGCGCCCTCTCATTGATCGGGGGAACTGTGCGAATTCAGCCCCCGTAGTGCGCCGCGGATCGCTCAATGTGCGTCAGGATGCCGGGGGAGTCGCGCTAGCTCCAGTCTACGCGGCGCGTGGAATGACGTGAAGCCCCGTGTGGGTGAGCGCCAAGGGGCCGACTGCCTTCCGCTCTGACCCAGACGGAAATCATTGAAGCATCGATCAGGCAATTACGATTCCTTGCAGGCACGAAGGCGCTACTATGCTCACTGAGTCCCCCGAAACAATTATTCGCAGGTGGCCAGAAATGTCCGATCAGCCCTCCGTACGATATTCAACCCAGTGCCCCCAACATCATCATCCGCATCCTATGGTTCGTTCTCATTGGATGGTGGCTCGGGGCCATCGTCTCGGCGATCGCCTGGTTCCTGAACATCACGATCATCGGGCTCCCGCCGGGCCTCTATCTGATAAACCGACTCCCCACCATCATCACACTCCGCCCGCAAGAGCAGAACATCCGAGTGGAGCACGGTGTGGTCAAGCACGGCCAGGACCAGCAACCGTTCATGTTGCGCGCGCTCTACTTTGCGCTCGTCGGCTGGTGGCTCTCCGGCCTCTGGCTGGTCGCCGCCTACGCCGCCCTGATGACCGTCATTTTGATCCCCGCCAGCTTCTGGATGTACAACCGCATCGGCGCGGTGACGACGCTCTATCGGTCGTAGCCTGACTATGGTGAGACCTGCCGCTCACCATCTGGAACGGCAACGAAGGTCAGCTCACGTGAGCCGCTTGACCCTGGAGGAACTTCCAGCATCAGGCGGCTGACGGCCTCGGGCTGTTCCTGCTGGACCCAGTGCCCGGCTCCTTCCAGCAGGTGGATGCCCCGCAGATCGGTGCAGATCTGTGTCGCGCATCGCCTCCAGACGCCCGGCCCGCTGGTAGACGCCCCAGTCGCTCGTACCGCTGATGAACAACGAGGGCACGTCGATGGTGCGGTCGGAGTACACCCGCAGCTCAGCCGAATAGGCGGGGTCCGTTTGCAGGCGGTACGAATTGAGACCGCCCTGGAAGCCCGTGCGCGTGTACTCATCCGAGCACACGCGCAGCTCCTCCTCCGTGAGCCACTGATTCGCCGCGATCTCCTCGGGCGTGGGCATGTCCAGGGCCACGTTCTCCGGCATCGTCTTGTCGAGGTCCATGACGTAGTAGCGCGGCATCTTGGCGAGCTCGGTTGCGCTGAACGCCGTCAGCGGGTGCGGCGCGTTTCCCTTCCAGTCGGCGCTCTTCACGTGGTAGTAGGCGCGCAGGAAATCGTGGATGCCCTGCTTCGCACCCATCCACTCGTCGTTCGCTTCGCGTCGCGCGTTGTACCAGTGGTAGTGCTTGCGCGGTTGGGGCAGCGCCGCCAGGTCGTCGTGGACGCTCGGGCCCGCCGGGGCTGGGGCTTCGGCGGCTCGTTCGCGGTGTTGAACGGGAACGCTGGCGCGCCCTCGAACGGCGCCGTCATCAGCACCATCGAGCGAAACACGTCCGGTCGGATCAGCGTGGACCAGCCCGTGACTCCCGCGCCGAAGTCATGCCCCACAATCATCGCCACGTTGCGATACCCGAGCGCGTAGACCAGCCCGAGGGTATCGCGCACGCGCTCCATGGGCCGCCACGGCCAGAGGCTATCGTCAAAGGTGACGTCGGTGCCGCCCGAGCGACCGTAGCCGCGATGATCCGGTGCCACCACGTGGTAGCCGGCCTCGGCCAGCGGCAGCATCACCTTGCGCCAGCTATACGCCAGCTCCGGATAGCCGTGCATCAGGAGCACCAGTGGCCGCCCGGGCTCCTCGAAGCCGGCCTCCAGGATGTGCATGGTGATGCCGTTGTTGTTGTCCACGAAGCGGGAGCGAATCCCGACGGGGATGGTGGTCTGGCCGTAGGCGACGTCGCGGTTGATGGTTCCTGACATGGTCCCCTCGTCGCGCGTAGAGCGTCCTGAAGATGCGCTCCCGATTATGGTGGCTACAGGTGTCTCCTGCACCGTGAGTGCGACGTACCGCCGCTCATTCGGTCCGACGATATCGAGCCGGCAACTCGTAGAGCGGGCATCCCTGCCCGCTGCGGCCGTCTCTCCCAATCTGCCCAGGCCAACGGTCTCGCGCCATCAACCAACACTGGGAGCGCCGCCGTTTCGGCGGCCCGGCCGTGGAGGCCGCGCTCTCAAAGACTCCTCATGACAGTTGCGGCTTCCGTGAAGGTGCGGCCTCGACGGCCGGGCCCGCCGGGGACAGCGGCGGTCCCAGTCTCAAGCAGGCGCACCCTCGGTCGCATTGCTATGCTCGATCATCGGTTCCTAGAGCAAATCGGATCTAGCACTCAGTCCGCCTACGTCCTTGAGCCGCGCGCCAAGATAGCCGCCACTTACGCCGGCCTCATGACCGTCGACCACATTCCAGTTGGCTTCAGTGCGATCGTCGCAAGACAAAGGCTGGCCCGTCGAATGAGTACAATCGCCACGGTCTTCTTAACTTATTGGCATTGAAACCGTCTGATTACATCCGTGGCTATTGAATATGCGGTTCTCCGCAAGGATAACCCTCGCTCGCCTGAGACTCTCGCCATAGTTGAACAGTTGGCGCAGCAGTTCCATGCATACTTAGCAGGTACCGAGATTCTAGCTGGAATAGCATCTGTACACAGGCTCGGCGCATCCAGTGTCGAGGTGCAGACCATCATCCAACCCGGCGCTGAAGCGCTGGGCTTTGTGTCAGAGAAGAGGGGGCTGTTTCTAGACTATCCCGTCGCTGCACTTAGACCTGACTACTTCCTGGCCGTACGGGACTCGGGAATAATCCTAGAGGTGGAGCGTGGGAAAACCACGATCAACAACATGGATATTCTCGATTTCTGGAAGTGTCATATTTGTGAGAGCGCGGACTACTTGTTTCTTCTCGTTCCCCAGCTTAGGACAACGCTGAATGGCCGAGTTGTCATGCGCCCATTCAACCACGTTTACAATCGGTTGAGCACTTTTTTCGCACCCAGGAACTACGTCAATGTTGAAGCAGTCTTCTTGTTCGGCTACTGATGGGCCGAGTGACACTCGCTTTGCGAGACTGCGGGGCGCAGCTTCGCCGCCGAGCACTCTCACGCTGGTAGAATTCATACCAATGGAAACCACCAAGCAGCGCGCCATTCAAGCCCTGAGCACGTTGCCTGACGATGCCACGATTGATGATGCGATCGATCAGCTGTGCTTCCTCGCAAAAGTGGACAAAGGCCTCCGCGACTCGGACAGCCGGGCAGCCGAGCTCTCATGAGGAGATTCGCGAACAGTTCCTGGCGTGAGACGCCTGCGTTGGGCTGATCGGGGCCCGACGAGATCTCGGCGCGATTAGGGACTTCGTGAGCGGCGATTCATCCCAGTACGCTCCCTTATTCTGGCAAGGTTGATTGCGCGGGCGGTCCGAATTCCCCGAGGCTGGCAGGGTTGTCCCATCTCAGATCCCCAGATTCGCGAGATTATCGTTCGTCCATACTGCATCGTTTACCGTTTTGTCGGTGATGACGAGACCCATCTCATCACAGTGCACCACGGAGCCAGGCAGTTTCCCGAGACTCTCTAACTTGCCCTTCGGGATCTGCGCCGCAACCGTCGCTGACCTCATCCCCATAAGTCCGGTACTTTTCGCGCAATGCTGGACTCCAGTATCGACCCGCATGAGCTAGGGAGTCTCAGCCATGGACCGCTCAACGCGTCTACGTTCTTCAGCCGTGCGGACCTAACCTGCTCAGAACCCTCTAGTTCGTTTTCATTGCCGGGTGGCTAGGCGGACTTGCTTCGGCTGTCATCTTGTTACTGTTCATCACGATCATTGGTCTGCCGCTGGGCCTCTGTGCGACCTGGGCCAAAATCCTCGTCTAAATTCGCCCTCACTTCGGCCGCTTAACCAGCCCGCACCTCAGAATCGCGCCAAACATCCTCGAGCAAAGTCTCGAGGGCTTGGGGCCCGCCTCTTGCGATTTGAGATGTCTGATGCAGCTCGCTGTACAGCTTCCGCATATGCCACCGCGAGTTCATGATGGGGCGACGCGAGACTGACCTGTGTTTCTGACGGCGGATCTGTGGTCATATCGACCACCGTGATGTCCAACTCGATTTCGTCATCCTCATCTGACGCACCTTCGGAAGTGCCCGATCTAGCGGAAAGCACAGAGTCAACCTCATAGCTGAACTCGTTAAGTCGGGTTGCTGCCAGGAGCCGACCTCCTTGGTCAGCGGGAGAGCTTCGATGTGTGTCGCGAATACGAGGAAGAGCGTGTAGAAGTCGGACTTTTTTCTCCATCGAAGTAACTTGACGTTAGGAAGCACCTGCCTAAGCTCACCAAGAACTTCAGCGAACAATTCTAATAGTCTATCGCTGTCATCGAATTCGTCTTCATAGGTTCTATACCATGAGTCAATTGATTGCTTCTTGTTTTGTATGCCATGGAGACTTGCAACAGCAATCTCGCTAACAAACTCACGATCTAACATTCTTCTGATGTCATTAGCGCTGAATATCCCAAAGTTAATCCAGATAGGATTATCAGATATCGTATCGATAACTTGTATGAATTTCCCCCAATAAGTTGAATGACGCAACTCTTGCTGATTTAATGCGATAGTATTTCTATTTAACCTCTGAAAAATCGTGCTCAAAATATCTCTAGAAAGATCGGGTAATATTCTGACAACAAAGTTATACCCAAAGAGCCTCCTCCTGTCTTCAGAAGATAGATCATCAAAGGACATGTCGGGCCAATCTCCGGAATCTTGGCTTCGTATCTCAAATTGACCCTCGATGAACTCAAGGCAGGTCCTAACCCTTTGCTGGCCGTCGACAACGATGAATCGCTCTTTCCCCTCCTCGTCGACCAGCTCTTGAATGTAGAGTTCGGGAACTGGATAGCCCTGAAGTATGGTGTCGATTAAGAGGCTTTTCTGTGGGGTAAGCCAGACTGGATTTCTTTGGAATGGCGGAGCAATCTCTAGTTCTCCGGCGTCGGATCTAGTCTTCAGCCAGCTGACCGTGCGATTAGTGTTCCGGAGGAAATCCTGAGCCATGACGAATCAAACCCCCTCTGAAAGAAGTTGTTGCTGGAGGTCCCGTATTCCTGCGGAGTGGTATGAGCGCAGCGAATCTGAGTCTCGGTAGAGTCGGATGTTAACGGACCTACCCTCGGCAGGTGACTCTCGAGACGCCTTGGACAAAGCTTCCATCCAAACGCGACCGAAAGGGAGGTAAGGAAGGATTCGATCAGTCGCGATCGTTCCGGAGAAGACGTAATTGGCCCGGTGCGAGTTAACTGCGATTTTGGTCTTTTTGGGGAGAGCGTGGTAGGCGGCGCCGAGGTTCCTCAGGTATCGCCACGAAACATCAAAGTGATGAATGGAAATAACTGCTACATCAATATCGGAGCTAGCGCCAAAGGATTTGAACCTCTTCTGCGGGCTGAGACTGACGCCAACTGCCGCACTCCCTATGATCAGCATGTCCCGCGGGTCAATTTCTAAAGCTGACGCGAGTTTCATCCGCCAGTCAAGATAAGCGCGAGCATCTCCCTGGAAGAGATGCGGAACAGATTCGAAAAGCCATTGCGAGCAGAATACGTCAGGATGCTCGGCAAGGATTGCTTGTCGCAGTGGGTCTTCCAAAGCGCTCTCCTGGTTAGCATCAAGATACTAAGTTCGGGATGGATCGGCACCACAGCGCATTCTAGTCCAACATCTGCAGCCGCGGAAGTTGGCCACTCGGTTTCATGACTCCGGAGCCCTCGATATCATTGGTCGGGATGAATAGACCCTCTCTCATGGGGCGGTTAACACCTGCCACCCGCACGGCTCAACCCTCAGCTGGGCGTTGAGCCGTGCGGCCTGTCGCGTGAGGTGCTCGCGTTCAGGGAGGTTGGGTGCTGATCGGGCAGCTTCGGCGTAGAGCCGCGCCGCGATGACCGGGTCGCCGTCCCGCTCATGGAGGTATGCCGCGACGGCGGCGTATCGGGGTAAGGCGGGATCGAGCTCTGCCAGGGCGGCGAGGCCAGCCCGCGGGCCATCGGCCTCTCCGACCGCGACTGCCCGGTTGAGGCGGGCCACCGGGCTGTCGGTGAGGCGCACCAGCTCGTCATACCATTCGACGATCTGCACCCAATCGGTCTCATCGGGCGTCTGGGCGTCGGCGTGGAGCGCGGCGATGGCGGCCTGGGTCTGGGACTCGCCCAGGCGGTCGCGGGCGAGGGCTGTCTGGAGGATGTCGACGCCCTCGGCGATCAGGCGGGTGTCCCACAGGCCGCGGTCCTGCTCGGCGAGAGGCACGAGTCTGCCGTCTGGAGCCGGTTCGCGCCGGGCGCCGGGCGTGGTGGAGCAGCATGAGCGCGAGCAGGCCGGCGACCTCCTCATGGTCGATCTGGCCGCTAGCTGGCGGGTGAGCCGGATCGCCTCCTCGGCGAGGTCGACCTCGCCGGAGTAGCCCTCGTTGAAGACCAGGTAGAGCACGCGCAGCACCGTGGCGACGTCACCGGGCTGGTTGAGCTGGACGTCTGAGACGGTCCGCTTGGCCCGGCTGATCCGCTGGGCCATGGTTGCCTCGGGCACGAGGTAGGCTTGCGCGATCTGACGCGTGGTCAGGCCGCCGACCGCGCGCAGCGTGAGCGCGACGGCCGAAGCCGGTGTGAGTGATGGGTGCGCGCACAGAAAGTACAGCTGGAGTGTGTCGTCTACGACGTCCCCGGTTCGGACATCGGCTCGCTCTCGACGCGTACCTCGCGGAGCCCTCGGGCGCTATCGGCGCGGGTGGCGTCGAGGAACTTCCGCCAGGCCACGGTGATCAGCCAGCCTTTGGCGTCCCGCGGCGGGTCGTCCGGCCACACGCGCACGGCCTCGACCAGGGCGTCCTGCACGGCATCCTCGGCCGCCGCGAAGTCAGCTCCGCGACGGACGAGGATGCCAATCACGATGGGGGTGAGGGTCCGCAGCAGGGCCTCGTCCACCGTGCGTTACTCCGTGATGGTCGGCGGCGCGGTCAGGAACGGGCGCACCTCGAGCCACTCGTGGATCGGCTTCCCACCCGCGCCCGGAGCCGCGGACAGCTCGCCGGCCAGCTCCAGCGCTCGTTCATAGGTGTCAACGTCGATCACCATCCAGCCGGCGATCAGGTCCTTGGTCTCCGCGAACGGGCCGTCCGTGACGGGCGGCCGGCCCTCGCCGTCGTAGCGAACGAACGTGCCCTCCGGGGAGAGCGCCTGTCCATCGACGAGCTCGCCGGTGGCCTCGAGCCGAGCGGCGAAATCCTGCATGTACTGACAATGGGCCGAATACTCCTCCGGCGTCCACTGGTCCATCGGCACGTCGTTGACCGATGCCGGCGCGCCTCGGTAGTGCTTGAGTAGCAGGTACTTGGCCATTGTTCTGCTGCCTTTGCTGGCTGTTCACTTCTGGGACGGAGCCCGGACGCGGGTTCTCGACATCCCCCACGACTTTTGCTGTGGATTGCGCGAGCAGAACGGGATCCGCAGATTGACGCAGATTGCGCAGATTAAAGACGTGTATCGAATCCCCTAGCCATGCGATGCCTGGCAGGCGTTCTCGATCCAAACGCAACAATCTGTGCAAATCTGCGTCAACTGCGGATCTCGTCTTTCTTGGAGTCCCGTCATTACGCGATCGCTACACGCGGCGGAGCCCTGTTAAGCGAAGCAATTCATCGACCACCTCGTTGAGGGGCTGGGTAGCGTCGATATCTATCGCTCCCGCCGGTTTTTCGTCGCTTCGATTGAGCTCGAGCATGAGCTCGAGCTCCCAGGGCTGCTTGCCAAAGGTGTTGTCGGTGCGCTCTTGGAGGCGGCGACGCATGGTGTCATCGTCGATGCGGAGGTTGAATACCCTGGTGAAATAGGGCAGAAAGTCGTCGCGATTACGGCTGCTCCCACAGACGAATAACACGTCTGGTTCCGGGCTTTCGAGCTCGCTGACAGCTTTTTGCTCGTCCCACCTATGGTTGTCGTATTGAGCGGGCCCACCGGGGAGGCCGGTGTCGGGATCAACGAAGTATTTCCAGGCACGATCGGTACTCACGGCTTTGTAGCCGCGTCGGATCAGCTCCTCGTAGACCGAGGATTTCCCGGTAGCCAGATAAGCCTTCCACCAGATAGTTCCGTTTAGCCATGTTGATGGTCCGAGATCATGTTCATATAGCCAGGAAGTCGCACATGATCTGCGCGTGCGCGTCAGCCTCGTCCGGTCTTTCGTCGAGGTTGCCGTTGCGCTCGATCAGTGTGACGACGGGCCTACTGGACGTAAAAATGGAGGGCTCCGCGAGAGCTTGTCTGGCGGCTCCGGCCTCGGCCACCATCCGCCAATGGGTTACGATGTCCGCGGACCACCTCGACTTCGAAATGCAGAACCCCTCGTAGTTCTCTGCGAATGGAAGTGCCAGCAGGACCGCAAATGCAAACGTGGACTTTCGTGAAGCCCGGCCACCAGGGCCGCAACGCGCGTTGTTGGCTGAAGTACGCCGTACCGCGCCTCGTGAAGAATCCCTGCTGTGATTCCGGCACTCCCTAAGGCGCATCGCTTGGAATTCAAATTAGAAGGTGAAGAGTTCATCACACTTCAGTCGCTGCTGAAGGTCACTGGCCTGAGCGACACGGGTGGCAACGCCAAGCAGCGCCATCACGGGCGGCGAAGTGAAGGTGGACGGTGAAGTGGAGCTCCGTCGCGGAAAGAAGATCCGCGCCGGGCAAGTTGTCTCGTTCGGCGGGCAGGAAGTTACGGTAGTTGCCTAATTCTGCGCGTCCACTTTCATGATGTTCGCGACCAGCTGATGCTCGAGGCCACGAGGCCTCGTCCGTCGTCCACTGATCTACCGGCGCCCAGTACACGGGCGGGGACCGGGACACTCCGGCGGTGCCTGAGCAGGGGGTACTGGGCCATCATGTTCTCCTTGCGCGTACGGCCCATTGTGGCCGTGTTCCAGAGCGACAGCTTCTTCCCCCTTCGATGCCCTCCCGGCTACAGTAGCCTGGAGGCGATGGATGGAGATCGAAGATGTCAAGAATACCTGACCTGACTCGGGAGAACCTCCCCGAGGATCTGCGCGCGGCCTTTGATGAGGTGATGGCGTCGGGTCCCGTGATTGGCCCGAGCAAGATTGCCATCAACAGCCCGGAGATGGCGCTTCGGCGGCGGCCGCTGAGCGATTACCTGCGGTTCGAGACGGGGATCGAAGAGCGTTTCCTGGAGCTGGCGATCTTGCTGACGGCGCGGTGCCTGGATTGCGCGTACATCTGGAGCGCACACGCGGAGCCGGGGCGGAAGGCGGGGTTGGACAATGAGCTGGTTCGAGCGTTGTGCTGGAACAAGGAGGTTCCGAAGAGCACTCCGGAGGATGAGCTGGCGCTGATCGCGTACGGCCAGGAGCTGCTTCGGACGCACACGGTCCGTGAGAAGACATTTAATGATGCGCAGGCGATCTTTGGTACGAAGACGCTGGTTGAGCTGACCGCGCTCATGGGCCAGTACGCGCAAAACGCGTTCTTCCTGAACGCGTTCGGTGTGGAAATCCCTCAGGATCGGACGGAGCCGAAGATGCCGGTGGGGTTGGAGCTGGAGGAGGAGCTCTAACCAGAGGTCAGAGCAGAGGCTAGAGGTCGGGGGCATGCGAGGACCTCTCAGCAGCCCTAGACACGGATGAAGGAACAACCGCTACCGCTGGCAGGTACGGCTGGTCCAACGGCCCGTATGACATATGGACCGGGCTAGCCGGAGAGGCGGTCATGCTCCACTAGCCAGCGGGCGAAGGCGAGGTGTTGTTCGTCCGCGGGTGTTTCGTCGCTTTCTGGTGAGAGCTCTATCTCGGGCAGGCTTGCTGTTCGCGGTGAGTCCCAATCAGACTCGGATGCGCTGACTGTCATCGAATCGACGTCGTCTGCCGGGCGATCAAGCGTCAGCGTGCGTTGGGTGCCGACGCTCGCGGCAGTGACGGGTTCGGGCTGGCGTTCGCCGGACAGGTACGTGAACAGGATGGCCAGAGCGAACTCCGCCAGGATGACAACCACAACGGCCAACAGTGCGAGCTGCAGCGCGTTAGCGATGGTGAATAGCTCGGATCCGGATTGAGCTGTGTCACTCGAGTACATGGAGTATCTCCTTCACTCCGTGCGTTACGCGGAGGCCCGGATACGACCGGTGGCGGGTAGAAGGCTGGAATCTGCGGCGGGGCCTTGGTGTGCTCCGTACGGTGCTGTCACCGGAATCGGAGCCTGGCACCACCTGGAGTCGGCGGACGCGCATGGCCACCGGGGCGACCTCAATGGCTACAGGCTCGGCCGGTCTCCTGAGTACGGATTCGGAATCCTGGCCCAGAAATGGAGCGGCACGCCCGATCCCTCAATCAGGACGAACATTGGCTACCAGATCGATCTGGAGCGGATGGGCGAGTTCAGCGAGCCGCTGAAGCGGCTCGAGCCGCTGATAATCGATAACGTGTGGGGCGATTCGCCCGGTGCTCGGGCCTGGCGGCACACAGTCCAGGATCTTTTGGACGTACCGCCGATCCCGCTCATCAAGTCGTTCATGACTGTGGGTATGGGGGTGCAAGGGCGGCTGGTGGGCATTCTCACCTCTCACACGTTCAGGCGGGATACTTCACCCCGCGGCACGCCAAGGTGGCTCAGGCGGTGGCGCGGCAGGCTGCCATCGCCATCGAAAACGCGCGTCTCTAC
Source organism: uncultured Chloroflexia bacterium (assembly GCA_963765765.1). Taxonomy (GTDB): domain Bacteria; phylum Chloroflexota; class UBA6077; order UBA6077; family JACCZL01; genus CAVXYC01. The sequence continues at coordinate 231,603 of CAVXYC010000019.1, forward strand.
CAGCAGGCGCAGTCGCTGGCCATTCTGGAAGAGCGTCAACGGCTGGCCCGCGAGCTTCATGACTCCGTCTCTCAGGCGCTGTACGGGATTGGTCTTGGCGCCAAGACAGCCCGGGCATTGCTTGAGCGCGATCCTCAACAGGCGACGGACGCGGTGGATTATGTGATTGGCCTGGCGGAGGCCGGGCTTACCGAGATGCGGGCGCTCATCTTCGAGCTGCGTCCGGACACGATCGAGCGGGAGGGCCTCGTAGCGGCGCTGGACCGCCAGGTTCAGGCCGCCCAAAGGCGACACGAGATTCGGGTGACCACCAGTCTCGGAACGGAGCCGGACATCCCACTAGCGGTCAAAGAATCGCTCTACCGCATCACCCAGGAGGCGCTGCAGAACGTGGTCAAGCACGCGCCGGCCAGCGCCGTGCAAGTCACGCTGCAGCAAAGCGCCGATGAGCTGACGCTGGAGATCCGCGACGACGGTCCAGGTTTCGATTCCACGCTGCCGTATCATGGGCACCTGGGTTTGAGATCGATGCATGAGCGCGCCAATCGCCACGGCGGCCGGCTGAGAGATCGTCTCTGCGCCCGGAGCGGGCACGCGCATTTATGCCCGGATTCCGCGTGGGGCTGCCTAGGATGGACTCTACCCAGTCGGCCTGTCCGAGGGACCAGACCCAAACGCTGTCATAGTCAATGGCCGCGTTGTCATCCTGAGATGCGCCATGCGCTCCGCGCACCAACACACCAATGAAAATATCATCACGTCTTGTCAGTCGTCTGCTGACTTAGTCTATCTTCATGAGAGTGCAGCGAAGGATCTTCGCCGCTGATCCTCAGGACTCCGGTGGGAAGATCCTTCGCTGCACTCAGGATGACAGGGAAACAAGTGGCAGACAAGCCTGCCAGCGGGTCTCGTGTGCTGGCGTCTACCGCTCCAACAGCGCCGTGACTTCGATCTCCACTAACTTGCCCTCTGTGGAGTAGCCGTCGGCAAAGGCGTACTCACTCTCCTTGGGCTGGCCTGGGAGAGCTGATGTGAGGGCGGAGCGCAGATCATCCAATGATTGGCTGCGATGCACGATGGCGGAAAGCTTGGTTACTTGATCCCACCGGACGTCGGCGTGTGATAGCGCGCTGGCGACATTGCCGAGGATCTCGGCCACTTGATCACGAAGATCGGGCAGGACGGAGGTCATCCCGGAGAGCGCAACCAGGCCGTCACGCTTCAGGTAGCGGAGAGGGACGATGGGCGGATCGTATTCCACCAGGGCCTTCTTGCTGCCGGGTGTAGTGGGGCGCATGGCCCAGAGCTGGATGGCGATGGCGGCTTCGGACTCGAAGAAGTCGGGCGCGATAAAGCTGGAGCTGGCGGAACGGGCAGCACCGCTGAGGATGGCTACTCTCGCCTTGCTGCCGACATCACGGCTGGCTCGGTCACGCGCCCACAGACGCGTGCGAATAGTGTCGTCAAGCGAGAGGCTCAGACCACGCAGCGCCCCGTCGAGTCGCTCGAAGATGTCCCGAGTCTGCTCAGCGGGATCCAGCGCGGCGCGTCCCTCGGCGCTGAGCGCAACGATCTCATGTCCGCGCCAGGAACTCACTGTCATTCGCATCATGGTCTCCTTACTGACGGGTGCTGGAGTCTAATGAATGTCGACATCATGGCGGTGCGCGAAGCACTGCTGTCGGCCGTCGAGCCGAATCTTGGTGAGCCGTATGATATCCGCGGGCAGCGTCCGTTGTGGCAGGTATCCGGGTGAGTTTCCGAAACTGAAGCCGAACGGGCGCACCACCATACTCCAGCCCGCGGAGCGCGACCATGACCGAGCCGAGCCGTAGCCCAACAACCTTCGATGAAGAGAGAGCAACTTCGGTATTGATGCTGGCATTCAGCGCAGACCCGGCCGTCCGCTGGGTATGGCCTGATCCGCGTCAGTACCTGGAAGACTTTCCGAGCTTCGCACGCGCGTTCGGAGGCAGCGCGTTTACCCAGGGCACTGCTTACTGTCTGCCCGGCTACGTCGGCGCCGCACTCTGGCTGCCGCCGGGGATTGGGCCGGACGAGGATGCGATAGTCGATCTCTTCAAGCGCAGCACCACTGAGAAGAGGCAGGCCGAGGTATTCGAGGTGTTGGAGCAAATGGGCCGCTACCATCCGACCGAGCCTCACTGGTATCTGCCGCTTATCGGCGTGGATCCGTCACGCCAGGGCGAGGGACTGGGCGCGGAGCTAATGCGGCCGGTTCTGGCTACATGTGATCGCGATGGCCTGCCCGCGTATCTCGAATCTTCCAACGCGCGGAATGTTCCATTCTATGAGCGGCTGGGGTTTGAGGTGCTGGGAACGATTCAGTCGGGAGGATCGCCGGAGCTTTATCCGATGCTGCGGAAAGTGCGGGGGTAGGCGAGGGCAATTTCAAGATTGCAGTGGTCTTGAAGAGGACCCCACCCCGGCCCTCCCCGCTGCGGCAGGGAGGGAGCCGGATTCCCCTTTCACTAAACACGCTCCCTCCCTGCCGCAGCGGGGAGGGCCTGGGTGGGGTCGTTTCTCCTGACGTGAGGGTCGAGCGCTCACTTTTTAGTTGTCGACTGCTAACGGCTACCGGTCAACCCTTTTTCCCGAACCTCCGGCTCAACACCGCCCCGACATCGCGGACTTCTTCGGGCATGGCGTTGGGCATGAGGTTGAAGATCATGCCGTTCAGGCCGGCGTCGAAGTAGGGCTGGACCTGGTCACCGATTGAGCTCGGGTCACCCACTATCGTTGTGGCGCGCACCATCTCGCGCATTTGCGATGGGACGTTCGCGAGCATCGCTTCAAAGCGGCGGCTAGCCTCATCTTGAGTTGAAGCGAAGATCATGCTGCCGAGGCGAGTGCGCGTGATCTCGGACGGATCGCGCCCAACGTCACGGCAATGCTGGTCGAGTACGTCCAGCTTGCGCCGGATCTCATCGGCCGAGCCGAAGATGTTGCAAGCGTCGGCGTACTGAGCCACAAGCCGCAGCGTGCGTTTCTCGCCGCCTCCACCAATCATGATTCTCGGACCGCCAGGCTGGACCGGCCGCGGATTGTTCAGGGCGTTATGGACGCTGTGGTACTTGCCCTCCACGGTTGCGGATTCTTCAGTGAACATGGCTTTACAGATCCGCAGCGTGTCTTCCAGGCGGTCCATACGCTCACCGGTGGACGGCCAATCGTAGCCGTAGCGGCGGGCTTCGTCCTCATTCCAGGCGGCACCGATGCCCAGGATGGCACGGCCATTGGAGACGATGTCAAGCGTGGTGATCATCTTTGCCAGCAGGGCGGGATTGCGGTAGACGACGCCGGTCACGAGCGCACCGAGCTTGATTTTCGATGTGCATGCTGCAATGGCCGGGAGCAGCGAATAGGCCTCCAGCATGGGCTCCTCGGGCGGCCCGATCATGCCGATCTGCTGGAAATGGTCCATCACGAAGAACGAGTCGAATCCGGACTCCTCGGCAGCGCAGGCAATGGCCAGGACGCGTTCGAACAGCCGGTCGTTGGGGACATCGGAGTAGGTAAAGCGCGGGAGCTGGAAGCCGAGTCTGAGCATGGTGGGTCTCCGTGGCGGGGAAGCTACGGGCGCGCGGTGCAGAGAATGTGCCGTGGGCGCGATCAGCCAACGTAGTGGCATTCCCTCGTGGGCGCCACCCAGAAATCCTGGCTCCCGATCGCTGTCAATGATTTCTAGGTCGCGCCCACAAGGGAATGCCACTACATTGGTGGCAGTATGCGGCGGTCGGTCCGCGTTATGGGCGCGATGTATTGCGCATTAACGAAAATATCGTTACGATGATGGTGTGATGACTGCCGATCAGGACAATCCTGCTGCTTCGATCATCCGCCGCTTTGGCGGGCAGTCGGCGTTGGCGGCGCTGCTGGGGCGGCGGCAGAGCACCGTGGAGCATTGGGCTCAGACCGGGCGCATTCCGGCGCAGTGGCAGCAACCGCTCATGTCGTTAGCACGAACGCGAGGTATCGTCTTGGAAGCAAAAGATTTCGCACCCACTCAGCCGCAGCCGATCAAGCCTGCCAACGGCAAGCTGGGCGTCCTGGTGGTGGGGCTGGGCGCGGTGGCGTCCACGTTCATCGCCGGGGTTGAGCTGGCGCGCCAGGGCAAGGGCCAGCTCGTGGGCTCGCTCACGCAGATGGGCACCATTCGGCTGGGCAAGCGGACCGAGCAGCGCTCGCCGTTGATCAAGCAGTTCGTGGACCTGGCCGGCCTGGACGATCTCGTCTTCGGCGCGTGGGACCCGTTTCGGGACAACGCGTACGAGGCAGCGCTCAAATGCGGCGTGCTGAACAAGTACGAGCACATCTACCCGATCCGCGAGTTCCTCGAGAGCATCGAGCCGATGCCGGCCGCGTTCGACCAGTTCTACGTGAAGCGGCTGGACGGTCCGAACACGAAGAGCAAGAAGAACAAGCTCGAGGTGGCCGAGGCGATCCGCCAGGATATCCGCAACTTCAAAGAGAAGAACAACTGCGATCGGTTGGTAATGATCTGGGCAGCCTCCACCGAGATCTTCATGGACGAGCACGAGGTTCACGCCACGCCGGAGAGTCTGCGCGCCGCCATGGAGGCGAACGACCCGAACATCCCCTCGTCCATGCTCTACGCCTACGCCGCGCTGATGGAGGGCGTGCCGTTTGCCAATGGCGCGCCGAACCTGACGGTGGACGTGCCGGCGATGATGGAGCTTGCCAATTGAGAACGGCGTGCCGATCTGCGGCAAGGACTTCAAGACGGGTCAGACGCTGATCAAGACGGCCGTGGCGCCGATGCTGAAGGCCCGCATGCTGGGCGTGAAGGGCTGGTACTCCACCAACATTCTGGGCAATCGCGATGGCGAGGTGCTGGACGATCCCGAGAGCTTCAAGACGAAGGAAGAGTCCAAGCTGGGCGCGCTGGAGTACATCCTTCAGCCTGAGCTGTATGCCGAGCTCTACAACGATCTCTACCACAAGGTGCGGATCAACTATTACCCGCCCCGCGGCGACGAGAAAGAGGGCTGGGACAACATCGACATCTTCGGGTGGCTGGGTTACCCAATGCAGATCAAGATCGATTTCCTGTGCCGGGACTCAATCCTGGCGGCGCCGCTGGTGCTGGATCTGGTGCTCTTCCAGGACCTGGCGCAGCGCGCGGGACTCAAGGGCATTCAGGAGTGGCTCAGCTTCTACTTCAAGAGCCCCCAGCACGCGCCCAAGGTGTACCCCGAGCACGATCTCTTCATTCAGCAGACCAAGCTGAAGAACACGCTCCGCTGGCTCATGGGCGAGGAGCAGATCACCCACCTGGGCATGGAGTACTACCAGGACGAGTAGAGGCGCCCTGGCGGGCGCGGTGAAGAGTTAAGGGTGAGGGCTGGCCTTAGGTCCAGTACCCTCCTTCGTCACTCTTCAGTCCCGGCACGCGGTCTGCCGATCTTTACCGGCTGTCAATGAATGCCGGGAGGTGATGTATGACGGCGGGATTTTCAGCGGTGGATCGCTTCGCCGATACGAGAACTATCCTTCTCACCACGTACCGCCGCGACGGCTCGCCTGTGGGGACGCCCGTGAACGTCGTTGTGGAAAACGGTCGGGCGCTCATACGCACCTGGGATACGGCGGGCAAGCTCAAGCGAATGCGCAACAATCCGGAAGTCGAGATTGCTCCCTCGACATTTCGGGGCAAGGTGACCGGACCGGCAATGCGCGCCCGGGCGCGCGTACTGAGCGGTGCACAATCAGAGCGGGCGCGCAAGCTCCTCGGTCGGAAGTACCCGTTCCTGCAAGGATTCCTGGTGCCGTTGATCCACCGTCTTCAGCACCAAGAAACGATGCACATCGAGTTGATGCCACTCGATGATGGGTCTACCCTGGAGGCGGCCGCGGCGGGCACGCTCAGAACCACCGCTGAGTGAGCTGCTCAAGCATGGTTCACGGACGGGCTCCAGGACAAATGTCGCCTAATTGACAGCGTCGATGTCCACGATCTGACACCGCTTGTGTGAGAACGGAGCGACGATACCGAGAGAGAAATAGAAGGGTATCGTCCATGACCCCCCAATGCAGACGATATGCATCGGCGGCGTGTGCCGCCCTGGCGCTTGCCTCTGTCACACTTCAATTCCCGCCACAGGCCGGCGCGCATCCGTGCGCACCTGCACTCGAGTCAGAATTCGATCCGGAGCTCGGCGGGTCGCCCACCCAAGGGCGGGGTCCTGACCTGGTCATTCGCAATCTCAGCATTGAACTGCTAAGTCAACGGCGCATGGACGGCGCTCCACCGTTGTTGATCTGGGTGCAAGTGGAGAACATCGGCGATCAGATTGCCGAGCCCGCAAGCGTGCATTTCCGCTATCGCGAGTATGACAGCCGTGCGCCATATGACGGAGAGTGGGCAGACGTCGGCAGGCACGCGCTGGACAGTGTGGGCCTCGCGCCAGGCACGTTCAAGCAATATCCGTTCATCGCGTCTCTGGAATACCACGCCTCGGATGACGCCCGCTATTCGCAGGTTTTCGAGGCCATCGTGGACCATGACGGCCTGGTTCAGGAGCGCTGCGGCGTGGGCGAATCGAACAACGCTTATACCGAGACGATCTCGTTAACGCAGCCTGAGGCGCCGATGCTCTGGGGCCGTGGCGGGTGAGCGGGCCTCGGCGGGCTCTCGTCATTTGCTCACGAAATCCCTGTCATCCTGAGCGGCGGCGAAGGATCTTCCCCACCGGGGGTCAGGAGTTCGATGGGGAGATCCTACGCCGCCGCTCAGGATGACAGGGCTAACGGTGGAGAAGGGTGGTGGACTAAGCGCGTTGGCAGATTTGCCCGTCGTCCTCAGCTTATGCTGAGGTCGTTCATCTCCGTAAGAGTGCTAGTGCGGAGTACTGTTAGGCTCACCTCGTTAGCTCCTCAAATAGGAGGAATGTCATGACTGCAGTGACGGATACTGACCGCGACCGCGTTTCGGCTGCCGTGGCCAAGGCGGCGCCCACTATTCAGGAGCATCGCGACGAGGCGGAGCTAGATCGGCAACTGCCAGCGAGCGTGATGAGCGCCATGTTGGATGCCGGGTTGTTCACCATGTGGACCGCGCGCGAATACGGTGGGGCGGAAGTCGAACTTTCCAGCTTCATGGAGGGTGTCGAAGCGGTTTCGCGCATCGATGCCGCCTCGGGCTGGGTTCTGGCCAACCTGGTTGGTGGCGCGGTGCTGGCAGCGTATCTACCAGAACAGAGCGCTCGTGAGATCTATGCGAACGGGCCAAACGTGCCAATTGCCGGATCGGTGATTCCCAATGGCCACGCGGTTCCAGCGGACGGCGGATACCGACTCAGCGGGCGGTGGCCTCTGGCAAGTGGTTGCCAGCACGCTGCCTGGCTGGCGTGCGTTGCGCTTGTGTTCGATGACGATACGCCTCGCATGAGCCCTCACGGAGGTCCCGACTTCAAGAACATGTTCTTCAAGCGCGAAGACTGCCAGATCCTGGACACGTGGAATTCGGTGGGGCTGCGAGGCACAGGTAGTACGGACATCACCGTAAGCGAGATCTTTATTCCTGAGGAGCGTGTGTACTCGGTGTTCACGGCTCCGCCGACGGCGTCCGGCCCCCTCTACAAGATCGGCATCCTGAACCTCTTCAGCATGGTGCTCTCAATCGTGTCCTTGGGCATTGCTCGTGCGGCCATCGATTCGTTCGTCGAGCTTGCAAAGGCGAAAACACCAACCCTGAGTCAGACAGGGCTGGCAAATCGTGCGACTATCCATGCCGAGGTTGCGCGCACGGAGGCGCTGGTGCAGTCGGCGCGTGCGTATCTCTACGAGGTCGCCAGAGATCTCATGGCCGCGGTGTCGGCCGGGGACGGCGTGTCGGAAGACGTCGAGGCACGGCGTAGGCTGGCCTGCGTCAATGTCGGTGAGAGCAGCCGCAAGGCTGTTGACACGATGTTCGCCTTGGCGGGCGCAACGCCGGTCTACTCTGGGCATCGCCTGGAGCGCTGCCTACGAGACGTTCACACGGCCAGCCAGCACCTGGTGGTGTCACCAGTCTGGTGGGAGAAGACCGGGCAATTCTATTTTGGACACGGCTTGGGGATGCCTTAGGGCTTGTTTGTTGCGAGAGAATGACCCCACTCCAGCCCTCCCCGCTGCGGCAGGGAGGGAGCCGGATCGAGAGAAAATCTGGCTGCGCACGGAAGCCGCGGCTCCCTCCCTGCCGCAGCGGGGAGGGCTGGGGTAGGGTCGTTCTTCTTGGACTCCTTTAGTCAGCCGCCTGCACCTCGCGCAATCGCCGCTCCAGATATCGACGCTCGCTCTCATTGGTCACCATCTCGAGGGCGCGCTGGTAGGCCTGGGCGGATTCGGACAACGATCCCAGGCGGCGCAGGAGATCGGCCCGGGAGGCGTGGAGGAGGTGGTACTCTTTCAAGTCGCCGCTGGAATCCAACTCATCGATGAGCTCCAGGCCACGTTGCGGTCCCTGCGCCATAGCCACGGCGACAGCGCGATTGAGCGAGACCACGGCGGATGGCTGCACGGTCGCCAGCACGTCATACAGCCTCATGATCTGCGGCCAGTCCGTTTCTTCCGCGTGAGCAGACTCACAATGCAGCGCCGCAATAGCGGCCTGTAGCGCGATAGGCGCCGGACCGCCGGAGAGTGCCTCTTCAACGAGAGGTAGCGCCTCGGCAATCTGAGCCCGATTCCAAAGCGAGCGGTCCTGGTCTTCGAGCACGATGAGATCGCCCGACGCGTCCAGGCGAGCCTCGCGTCTGGAATCCTGCAGCAGCATGAGCGCCAGGAGCGCCGTGACCTCCGTCGGCGGGTCTGGCTTCAGTAGATCGCGTAGCAGTCGTCCTAGCTGGATCGCCTCGGCGCACAGGTCGGTGCGCACTAGCTGGTCACCCCGCGTGGCCGCGTATCCCTCATTGAAGATCAGGTAGATAACGCTGAGCACCGCCTCCAGACGTTCCGGTAAATCCGGGGCGCTGGGAACCTTGAACGGGATGCCAGCATCGCGAATCTTGCGCTTGGCTCGCACAAGGCGCTGCGCCATGGTGGCGGTGGGCACGAGAAACGCGCGTGCTATCTCGTCCGTCTCCAGGCCACCCAGGGAGCGCAGCGTGAGGGCCACCTGCACTTCCGGCGCAAGAGCGGGGTGGCAGCAGGTGAAGATTAGTTTGAGGCGGTCGTCGGGGATGTCGCCCGTTTCCTCGAGCGTCTCACTTTTCTCGGCGCCCAGTTCCGTGGACGCATAGTCGACGAGCTTTTCCTGGTAGCGCTTGCGCCGGCGCAGATTGTCGATCGCTTTGTTGCGGGCTGTCTGGACGATCCAGGCGCGGGGAGAGTCCGGGATGCCTGAGATGCGCCACTGTGTGACCGCGGTGGCAAAGGCTTCCTGCGCGGCGTCCTCCGCCACCTCGAAATCGCCCAGGTGGCGAATCAGTGTGGCAACGATCCGACCCCAGTCCTCACGATAGACAGTGTCAACGGCGAGCTCGGCTGCATCGATGGACAACATTGCGTGATTGTAATCATTGTCGATCTCGAATCTCGCCGTTCGTCACACCAGTGGAGGCACTTCCATGCAGTACATGCTGCTCATTCATTTTGAAGAACCGATCTGGGACGAGTTTAGTGACACGGTGCACAAGCAGGTCCTGGATGAATACATGGGAATCATCAGCGACCTGGAGGTCAAAGGACAGTATCTGAGCGCAAGCCCACTCTATCCGACCTCCGCAGCTACCAGCGTGAAGGTGCGTGAGGGAAAGCCGCTGGTGACAGATGGGCCCTTCGCCGAGACTCGCGAACAGCTTGGGGGCTATTTCCTCATCGATGTGAATGACCTGGATGAGGCGCTGGCAGTAGCCAAGAGGTTGCCCGGCGCACGCTACGGCACAGTGGAGGTCCGCCCACTGATGTCAATTCCCGAGCATTTCGGAGTATCTGAAGAGGCCGCGGGCCACGCTCCGCGAGTGTAACGTCACGATAGCACGCTATAGGGAGATTTCATGATTTCAAAGATTCACTCCACCGCCATTGTCGTATCCGATCAGGAAGCCGCTCTCAAGTTCTATACGGAGATTCTGGGCTGGGAGAAGCGCACTGAGTTCAGGATGGATGAGAACTATCGATTCCTCACCGTGGCACCCGTCGGTGCGGACACGGAGCTTGCGCTCGAGCCGGGCAGACTTCATGGGGTTCAAGCCGGCATCTGCATCTTCCCCGAGACGCCCATGAGCCCGCCGTCCACGGGGATCTCTCTGGCCGTGGAGGATATCGAGGCGACGTACAGCTCACTCGTGGAAAAAGGCGTCAAGTTCTCAGGCCCGCTTCAGGACATGCCCTGGGGTGATAAAGCGACCTGGTTGATCGACCCGGATGGGAACGCATTCTTCTTCGTCGGAAGCTGAGGCAGGCGGGCCGCCAATGTGGCAACGCCGTTTACAGATTCTCCGCCTTGATCGTATCCACAATGTTGCCGTTGCGGATCAACGCCCCCGGAGACCGTCCGAGCACGTATGCGGATTTCGGCAAACCGGCGTATGCCCTCGGCTCGTATCTTGGCGCAGGGCTAGGACCGCCGATAGAATATCGGCGGTCCTAGCCTAGTGCGGGCCGGTAGGGCGAGCGTGTAGTCTCGGATTTAGGACTCGGGCCAACAAGCTCAATGGCTACCTTCTCGCCTCATACCGCAGCGCTACCGCCCCTGAGTTGAACTCCAGCCGGCTCACGAGCTTCAAGTCGATGTATGTCGATAGTCCCGCGAACAACGTCGGCCCATGGCCCGCTATTCTCGGCTGCACCACAAACTCGTACTCATCAATCAATCCCAGCTCAGCCAGCGCCAGCGGGAGCTGTACGCCCCCCACGAACAGCCCTCGACCCGGCTCATCTTTGAGCTGTTGAACAGCCTTCCCCAGATCCCCGCGCACGAGCTCCGCGTTCCAATCGACCCGATCGAGGGTGCTCGAAACGACGTACTTCTTCGCCGCGTCGATCGACCGGGCGAAGGGTTCCATCCAGTCGGCCATCCAATCAGGCATCGCTCCCGTCGCCGACGGCCGCCACGCTGACTCCATCAGTTCGTAGGTCACCCGGCCAAAGAGTAGGGCATCGGCCTGCGCGAGGTTCTCGGCCCAGTAACGATGCTGCTCTTCGTCCGGCAAGCCCGCCTGATGATCGACGCATCCGTCCAGGGTGACGTTGATGGAATACCGAAGGGGTCGCATTGCGTGTACCGTCCGTAGTCGTAGGATGCTCAACACTAGCAGCACAACCTGAGGGAATGCCGCCAATGGGCGGTTCAGCAGGGCGGCCCCGCTTCAGACGAAGCCTCTAACGATTGAGCATACGCTCCGCGTCGCCACCTGACAGTACAGCCGCCCGGGCAGTTACCGAAGATATGCCATGGCGTCTCGCCATCCTCGACCCAGCTGTGCGGTACCGGATATTGCGCCCTGGAGATCAAACCGCCGCGCCCGAGCGCCGGCGTCCAGTTCACGGTGCAGCTACCCACCGCGCGCCGCACACTGGTATATGACGATCAGGGGATGCGCAGCGTGCCTCGGGCGTAAGAGGGTCCAGGGTAAACAGCGCCACCAACGCTTCCAGGAGCCGGTGCTGGTTGTCTTTGACCGCCCAGAAATACGCGCCGCCCGCCGCGACCACCTGATGACTCAGGGCACGCTGGGAAAATTGGGCGTCACCGGTGACCGTGACGCCGTGGAGGCGAGATCGGCCAACAGCGCCTCCGCCAGGCGCAGCTCGTGCTCCTTCAGCGTCCCCCTTTTTGGCCCAGCACCTGCCCATCCCGAGGCGCGAAGGCGGCCACCAGATGCACGCCCGGAATCTGTTCGCCGTGGATCCCGCGGAGGTGCTTGCCGTCCAGCGCCACCGCCCCCGTGGAACCGGCCCCCTGGACGCGGGCCCACTCGGCCAGCACCCGTTCGAAGGCGTCGCGGTCGAGATCGCGAAAGACCCGAAACACCGTCGCCACGCTCGGGGTGGTGGCCCGGGTGATGCCGAACGCCCCGCGGATCTCGGCCGAGCCCTGATCCCGCCCCCACTGGGCGATGGCATACGCGTAAGAGGGGCGGAGTCCCGACTTCGGAGAGCGCCGACCGGTAAGATGTGTCTCTACATTGGGAGGCTCATTTATGCGCTTCATGTTGCTGATCTACCTGGATGAGAAGTCCCTGACCAAAGCCGAGTACGAAGAGTGCTACGGGAAATCCGTGGCGTTGGCTCAGGACCTCCAGGCAAGCGGTAAGTTTCTCGCCACGGCTCCGCTTCAGCCGTCGGACGGGGCCAGGACCGTGCGCATACGGGAAGGGCAACGCATATTGATGGACGGCCCGTTCGCCGAAACGAGGGAGCAGCTCGGCGGCTACTTCCTGGTTGATGCAGAAAACTATGACGAGGCTGTGGAGATTGCCACGCGTATACCCGGAGCCCAATTCGGCACCGTTGAAGTGCGGCAGGTGACGGAGATAGGCGATCGGTTCGAAGTGCCAGCGGATACCGTCTGAGATGCTTTCATGAGGCGCTTCGCGTCCCACAGTCCGGCGGCACAGGACCGCGAGATCATCGATTCAGGCCACTGAGCTGCCATTTCGTTCTTTTGAGTGGCTTGGGGGCCTGAGCCGCCTACCGCCGGGTCGCGATCTTCTCCAGAAGGGCCACACACTCCGCTGGGTTCGGAAGTGCGGCGATGTCGCCCGCGATGCGGCGGGCCACGGTGCGATGGGTGTCCGATTGGAGTATTCGCTCGAGCGCCTCGCGAACGTTGCTCTCTGCGTTCGGACCCTGCTGAACGGTGATGCCGGCACCGATGGATTCGGTGCGGTGGGCATTGGCATGCTGGTCCGTGGTGAACAGTGGGACGTTGACTATTGGAACTCCGGCGCTCAAGGCAAGCATCGTCGTGCCGAAACCGCCGTGGCCCACGATTGCCGCGGCCCTCGGCATGACTCGCTCCTGGGGAAACCAGCGTTCGACGTGCGCGTTGGTAGGGAGCGGCTCAAGCTCCCGCGGGTCGGCGGCTTCGCCAAGTGTAAGCAGCACCCTGACTGGCAGATCGGCGGCGGCCTTCAACATGGTTCGATAGAGCTCCGGATAGAAGCCCAGACTGGCTGTCACGCTGCCGAAGGTCATATAGACTAGCGGGTCGGCGCGGTTGGTCCACCACTCTTCGGGAATCGGATCGCGGTTCGCGGTGCCGGGGGGATAGCGGAATCGGTGGGGAGCGGCGCCATCTGTCTGGGCGTCATCGTCAAAACTCGCTGGTACCAGCGTGAGTCGCGGCACGGTCGCTAGACTGCCCGCGCCGCGGTCCAGGCCGAGAGCACGGAGTGGCTCATCCACGAGTGGCCGAACTGCAAGTTCCACCGAATTGAGGGAGAGGGCAACCTGAGCGTGGGGGATGCCGGCGCGCTCCGCCACCACGAGCGAAGAAAACTCCGCCACCTCGCGCAGCACGAGATCTGGACGCCACTGGTTGGCCAAAGCCTGCATCGCAGGCAGGGCTGAGCGCGCGTCGATGCCACAGAACACCTCCTTGAAGATCACGGCGTTGGCCTCTTCTAAAGAGAGCGAGGGCAGACGGGAGAAGATAGGTCCGAGAACTTCCGGTGGCGCGTCTGCCACGGCGACGTGGTCAAGGCCCGTACGCCGCACGGATGCTTCGAATGACGCCGGGGCCGCCACGCGTACCTCGTGACCCGCGTCGCGCAGAGCGATCGCGAAGGGAACGACCGGTCCGAAGTGGCCTTCCCCGGCGGTGGTGGCTACCAGTATGCGCATCGTCCGCACTTCTCCATCATCACAGCTGACGCTCGCTAGAATCCCTCGGGCACGGAGACCTGGTGCTGTAGTTTGATCTCCTCGTGGCGGCGGGCGGATTCCATGATTGCCCATTGCGCTTCGGCGGTGGCCAGTCCCCAGCGGCCGTCATGCAGCATGGGCTTATCGTCGCGAATGGCATTGACCAGCTCCATGGCTTCCTCGTCCATGAAGACCATGCCTTCGCCTTTTCTTTGAGAGATGGGAATCTCCCGCAGGCCATCCTCACCGTAGAAGTACAGGCCATCGGCTGACGCGCGGATGTCGCCCTTGTCAAAGCTCATGATGAAGACGCCCTGGTTGCCGGGTAGCCATGGGCCACCGCGACTGGTTACTACGGCTCGGCCGGTCTCCCAGGGAATCTGGGGACCGCCCTCGCCCTCAATGAGCGCTCCGAAGCGACTGGCTTCCTTGCCCTTGGACTCATCCATCTCGCCACTCAAGAGCGCCTGACGTGAACGGGCGCGAGAGCTGATGTCCTTGTCCTCTGCCCATGGCAGCAATCCGAGGGTGTCAAAAAATCCGTACGCGTTATAGGTAACGGTCGCGGGCGTGCCGTTTTCAAACTCCATCAGGGCGGTGAAATAGCCTGTGCCGTTCGGACGCTCCGGTCGCCAGGTGCCCGTCACGGCGCGCACGCTTTTTAACTTGCCTCCGCCGATCCATCGAATCGTTTCAAGCTGGTGCGGTGCCTGTCGCCAGACGATGCCGCCGCCCTGGCTATCGTCCACTTCCTGCGGCTCGCGCGGACGCAGCATCCAGCCGGTGAAGGCCCACATATTGATCGCGCGAAGCTCGCCCAGCTCATCGTTCAGCATCATCTTGCGAATCGTCTGGATGAGCGCGTTGGTGCCCTGAGTCTGACCGCCGGCCAGGATTTTGGCGCCCGTCTTGTCAGCGGCGTCCAGCACCTTCTGGCAGTCCTCTACCGTGAGCCCAAACGGCTTGCGGACACACATGTGTTTGCCAGCCTGCGCGGCGAGGAGAGCGTGCTGCGCGTGGAACTTGTTCGGCGTGGCGATCCAGATGGCGTCCACATCAGGGTCGGCGCACAGGTCTGCCACATCCTGGTAGGTGCGTGCGCCGTCATAGCGAGCCTTGAAGGCGTCCAGGGCGTGGGGCCGATAAAGATCCGCCGCCGCGACCAGCTTGATCTCCGGCATTCTTTCGAGCGCCGGCATGAATTCCGTACACCCGAAACCGAGTCCCGCCACTGCCACGCGGAGTGGCTCTTGATTGCTTGCCATCGCGCATGCACCTACCTTTTAGTGATCGATGAGCGCCCGTCGGCGCGCACGTCGTCCATCGTACTCGCTCATGACGGGCGCATGTAGTGAGGTTGTTAGCGGTTTACGCTCAGATTTTTGAACGGGTGCCAGACATCTCGTAGCGCGGTGGTGTTACGCCCCACGCCCGTAGGGATCCTGATGTCCGAAGACGATTTATCGGCCTGAGGATCCCTCGGGCGCGGGGCGCAACACCACCGCGCTACGGGTGGATCGATTTCGAGCAGAGGCGATCCAGTGAATCCCTAAAGCGCTCACTACATGCACTGGGCACGCGATCACAGGACGGGTTGACGGTTCTAGGGCAGGGGAGAGCCGAGGGCGATGGTCAAGACCTGACTTCGGTGGCCTTCGCCGATATTGTTGCCGCTCTTATCGAATTTGCCCACGTCGAAATCGTTGTCGTTGGCCACCATGATGGTTGATCTGTCCAGGAGCACAACGCTTTCGATCTTTTCAGGCACCTTGCCAATGGTGGAGAGGTCGAGCACGAGCGACTTTGAGAGCACCTGCACACCCGTGGTGCTCAAGTCGCGGATAGTTTCAATGCTGGGTCGCCGATTCGGATCGTCCCATACTGTCCCGAGCACGTTCGTTGCAGGGCGAAGATCGACTCGGTAGATTTTGGCAACCTTGTCCGTTCGTTCGAGCACGAGCAGGCTGTCGTTTCCGGCGGAGGCGAGCGCTGAGATCCTCATCTCTTCCGGCTCGTTCTTTACAGACGGATCGAAGTCGGCCACCAGCTCCAGACGGTACACGTACTCGGCGGTGGTGCGCTCTGTTGCAATGTCAAACGCGAGAATCCGAGTGTTTCGAGGGTAGAAATCGTTCTTGCCCGTATTCGAGAGCGCGCTCTGGGTGGCGAGATAGATGGTTCGACCATCATCACTGATCGCGATTCCCTCGAAGCCGCGATTGTCAGCACGCTGGCCGAAAATACTCGGTAGGGTTTCCACTACCGGATAGTCAGCGTCCTGGAGGCGAAGACCCTCTGGTGTAAAGCGTTTCTGGACCTTTCCGCCGGCGCCCACGCGAACCAGGGATGGTCCATATTCATCCGCCAGCCAGAATTCCCCGGATGGCGCACGCACAATGCCCTCCGTATCGATACCGGAAGGATTGAAGGGCAGTGGTCGTTCGCCGGTGTAGTCGTAGAGCGGCTCGTTGTGCTTCTCCAGATTCGGAAGGCCGGTCACCGGACGACCAGACTGGCCGACGATCGGGACGACATCCATGACGGCGATATTGGGCCCATCGACTCGAGCGTGAATCATTATGGGCGTGTAAGAGTCAATTGGGTAAGTCCGGCGATCCTTCCCGTCTATTCTGGCGCGCCCGTTCGGCCCGCGGTCGGTGATCATCCAAAGCTCGTTGGGTGGATCGACGGGGGAATGCCACAGATCGCTGCCCACGCCGCCCACCATGAGTTTGTGATCGTTGTCAATGAGTCCTGGAAAGACGTCGTTCAGTACTTTCCCGATGGGCAAGTCAGGAAACGTCGCGGTCTGTACGAGCCGCGGTTTCGACTCAGCCGGGGATTGAATCGGTTCGCCTCTTTGCGCCGGCCTGTCTCTGTGGTGGGTGCGGGCTGGGGTTGCGCGGTGGCCGGCGGGCTCGCGCCCGCCCTCGGTGCAGTCCGTGACGAGGCGGCTGTGGGCTCGGGCGGAGTTTGGGTTGGCGCGGTGGTTGAAGATTGCGCAGTGCAGGCAGTCAATCCAACGATCATGACCGTTGCGAGGAGATGCGCGCCGCGCGAAACGGACTTGCTATTCATGGGATTCGGTTCGGCAAATCGATTAAAAGCACTGATAGTCCCAGCCTGGCTGATACATATCTGAACGAATGCCAATGGCATTCCGGGAACTAAGTGCTGGCAAAGGCGGTCTCACCTCGGGGCCTATGTCGATGCGTCGTCGACCTAAAGAGAGAAAGGGCCAGGGGATTGTGTCCCCTGGCCCTTTCTTTTTCGAGTACTGATACTCTGGTGCGCGATTTAGCGGTATGAGCCTCGCTGCTTGGAGAAGCAGTCTGAGCAATAAACGGGCTTGTCACCGCGCGGCTGGAAAGGCACGCGGGCTTCATTGCCACAGTCTGAGCATACGGCGGAGTACATCTGTCGCTCGGAGCGACCATATCCGCCGCCGCCACCACCACTGCTGTAGCCGCCAGAGCTATAGCCACCGGAGCTATAGCCACCGGTGTCGCCCCGGGAAGCCTTTCGGGCCGCACGACAATCGGGACATCGGGAGGGCTCGTTATTGAAGCCCTTCATCGCGTGGAACTCTTGTTCCCCGCTCGTGAATACAAATGCCTGTCCGCAATCGCGGCAGGAGAGGGTCTTGTCGGCGTAGGTCACGCTGACTCCTATACGTGGGCTTGGTGGTTCCGTCAGCGCGAGTCTACACGGGGAACAGGAGCGGCCAATGGTTGCCGCGGCGTAATCCCGACCAGTTGGCCGTCCTGCGAAACTATCCAGCGGTACAAGTATACGCGATAACCACCAAGTTTTCATGCAACCTTCATGCAAAGTTGCCCGGAATCTTGTCCAGATGGCGGGTATTGGCCTAGAAATGGCATTCGAGCGGTTCAAAAGCTAGTCTCGGTAGGTCATCGGTCAGTACGCTTCTCACCATATTTACGCGGCTCCGCGGTGTGAGCCCCGCGCCTGGACAGCCTCAGAGACGGCACGTAAGCTGCTCAACGCGCCGCTTCCGCGACCGTCGCGATGTGAGATTCGGCCTCAGTTCAATCGTATGCGAGCACATAATCCGTCACGGAAGCAGGAGGATAGGTTGTTGGAATCAATGGTTGGGAGTCGCCGCACATGGCGACGAGCAGTTGCTGGCGCGGCGCTTTTGGCCTTGCCAGTCCTGATGGCCTGCCAATCGTCCGCTCCTACAGCGTCGCCAACTACAAAGCCTGTGGCCGCGACCTCTGCGCCCCCGTCTCCCGCGCCGTCTCCGGCGGCTTCCCCTGTTGCTTCTCCGGCCGCTTCCCCCATCGCGCCGGCTCCCCGCTAGCCCACGGTGGCGGAGATCGGCGGCAATGTCGGATTGGGCCGCTTTCGTAAACAGGTGTGAACGAAGCACCAAGGATTTCTCCATGAGCGGTATCGCCAACGTCGCGACTCAATTTCGGTTGGACGGGAAGTGTGCCCTGGTGACGGGCGCTTCCCGCGGGATAGGCCGTGGCATTGCGCTGGGGCTGGCGGAAGCCGGAGCGGACATTGCTCTGATCAGTCGCGACCGCGATGCGCTGGAGTCAAGCGCGTTGGCGGTGCGTGCCCTCGACAGACGCGCCGTTGTGCTCCCGACGGATATGTCTCGAATCGACGAAGTACGAAAGCTTCCTGATCGAGTTGAGCGTGAGCTTGGGTCCGTTGATATTCTCGTGAATGTGGCCGGTTTCAATCGCAAAACGCCGGCGCTGGAGATGACCGAGGAATCCTGGGACGATGTGCTGACAGTGAATTTACGCTCGGTCTTCTTCCTGTGCCAGGGCGTGGCGCGCCGTTGGATTGAACGAAAACGGTTTTCCGCGGAGGCTGGGGCTTCCAAGGGGAAGATCGTGAGTATCGGCAGCCTTGCGGGGGCCATCGGCTTTCCCGGCCAGGCCCAGTATGCTGCCTCCAAGGCCGGCCTGGTTGCCATGTCGCGGGTGCTCTCGTCAGAGTGGTCTCCGCATGGCATCAACGTGAACGTTGTTGCGCCGGGCTATATCGATACTGAATTGACGGCTCCAATCTGGAGAGACCACGAGCGCTCCGCCCGCGTGATGAGCCGGACGCCGGCGGGGCGTCCGGGACAAGTCTCTGAGATCGTTGGCACTGTCGTCTATCTCGCCTCGCCCGCCAGCGACTTCGTTAGCGGGCAGACGATTTTCGTGGATGGTGGCTTCCAGGCCGGCTAGGTGACTTCATCTTGAAACCGCAGCGTGGTGGTCTTCAAATCCTCACCGAGCTCAGTACCAGGGAAGATAGCTGTAGCCGTGGGTAAGTGATCCGCGGGACGCGAGATGGAAGCCGAATAGTGGGTGAGCCAGAGTCGGCGGGCGGACGATCTGCGGGCCAGCTCAGCCGCCTCGCTGAAAAGCATGTGTCGTCTTTCACGCGCCTTTGGCCGATCGATCTCCTGAGCGTAGTTTGCTTCGCAGATCATCAGATCGACATCTCGAGCAAAGTCCACGATCGAATCGATTGGGTTGGTGTCAGTGATGAAGGCGAAACTTAAGCCGCGGCGGTACGAGCCCAGCACGTCGTCTGGCGCAATGGTCCGATTGCCGATGCGAACCTCCCGACCATGCTGCAGCTCCTTCCAGTGAGCCACTGGAATGCCAAGGGCCGATGCCCGTTCCGGCAGAAATGGCCGCGCACGCTCCACACCGAACCGGTAGCCGATACATGGGACGCTGTGCTCCAACGGAAGCACGCCCACAGAAAGCTCGCCAACGCGGAATTCCGCCGGGGCCCGGACCTCGTGAACTTTCACGGTGAATGGCAGATACGGGGCGATGGAGAGAAGCGCACGCACGACGCGTCGGATACCAGGAGGCCCATAGATATCCACGGGCTCGTCCCGGCCGCGTTGCCCAACGTCAACAGGAGCCCAGGGAGTCCTCCCACGTGGTCCCCGTGGAAGTGCGTGATGAGGATCGTGCCGAGCGCACGAAATCCCCAGCCTAGCCGCCGCATTGAGACCTGCGTCCCCTCACCGCAGTCGATAAGTGAAAGGTGGCCGTTGACTCGGAACAGAAGCGCGCTGAGGGCTCGCTCAGGCAGGGGCATTGCGCCACCGCTGCCTAGAAGACAGAGATCGATCATTCGGCAGGAGCAATGCGGACAAACAACGTAAATCTGCCTTAAACTTCGCACAACGATGGCTGGCAAAGGAGCATACGCGCAGGACTTCGATAGGGAGCAAGTCGACCTCCAAACGCGCCGTAACGTCGAGGCACTCGCGCTCGAGGGTGAAGGGCGAACGGAAGAAGCAATCGCGCTCTACGAACAGAATATCGCTGATGGCTTTGAAGGTGATTGGCCCTACGGGCGCCTGGTCGCTTATTACGAGCGACTCGGCCGACTGGATGATGCACAGCGAGTGCTCGAGCGCGGCATCGAAGTGTTCAATGCGTCGAAGCGTCGAACGCCGTTAGATCGTCGATCTGTGCTGCGCGCTTTCAAGGGGCGGCTCAAGCTCGTGTTGAAGCGAATGCGAGACGAAGCCAAAGCAGGGGCTCTCAAATCTCGGTCTGATTAATCCGGGACACAGGTCTGCCCTGGATACGCACCACGGCTAGCGTGCCGCGCCAGCCACCCCGGCTAACAAGATCACAACGCATGACCCCACAATCGACAGGGCAAGCGGCACTGCGCCGAGTAACTGCGCACCTGCAACCACGACGATGATCGATGCCGCCGCCCAGATACCGACGCTTCTCAGAACGAGTGTGCGGCGTCGACCCAGCCAACGCTGCTTCAGACTCAAAACCATCGCAAGTGCCGTGATCGCAACGCTCAGGGCCATGAAGACGATTGCCTGCATGTAAATCGATCAGTGGAGCGTCTGGTGGGTCAGATGAGTTGAGGTTCGCTTATCCTGCCTGATCACGGTGTTCTTTCCGGAGTCCTGGCTTCGCGATCGGGATCCATTTCGGACGAACTCTGTGAGTCGTGGCCATTGGTCATCGCTGCGATGATGATCTGATTCTGATCGTCGAATAACTTTCGATAGACGCCACCATTCACCATCAGCTCGGCGTGCGTGCCCGACTCGGCAATCTCGCCACGATCCACCACGTAGATGCGGTCGGCGCGCATGGCCAGCGCAAGTCGATGGGTGATGCTAATGACAGTCTTATCACGAGTGACCTCGTCAAGCTCCTCCAGAATCTCCCGTTCCGTCTCGGCATCCAGGGCGCTAGTCGCCTCATCCAGGATGAGGATCGACGGATTGCGCAGGAGCGCTCGAGCCACGGCGATGCGTTGGCGCTGTCCACCCGAGAGCCGAGAGCCCCGCTCACCTACGAGCGTGTGGTAGCCGGATGGCAATGACATGATGAATTCATGGATGCGGGCGCGCTTCGCCGCGGTGATGATCTCCTCGTCCGTCGCGCCCAGTTTCCCGAGACCGATGTTCTCGCGGATGGTCATGTTGAACAGGAAGGTGTCCTGGGAGACGAGACCGATCTCAGCACGGAGCGCGTGAAGCGCAATGTTTGTCGTGGGCACGCCGTCGATCCGGATCACGCCTTCTGTCGGGTCGTAAAAACGTGGAACCATGTTGACCAGGGTTGACTTTCCAGCACCGGTAGGACCGACAAATGCCACGCTGTCGCCGGCCGGTATCTCGAGGCTGACATTGCGCAAGATCTGGTCGGCACCGTTGTACGAAAACCAGACGCCGTCGAATTGGACCGTTGACGACCCTTGCCAATTCGGCCGAATGGGAGCGCGCTCCGGAGTCTCATCAAGGGGCTCGACCTCGAACTTCAGAACTTCCTCAACGCGTTGGAGGACCGCGGCCGAGAGCGCAACATACCGATAGATGTTAAGAAGCGAGTGCATCCGGGAGATGCCACGCGTCGTTTGAGTGACGAATGCCAGGATTGTTCCGACGGTGATAATTCCGAACACCGCGAGGATCCCACCGACGAGGTAGACGAGCTTTCCAAAGAACTGGTCCACCAATTGCAGCGTCTCGGCGAAGAGTCCGGTGTAGAAGTCCGACCGGATCTCAACCCTTCTGGAGTGCTCAATTCCCGGCTCGGATCGGCGACGCAGGAATCGTTGGAGGTTGCCAATTTGAATCAGCGGGTGAGCATCCACCATCTGCTTGAGGTCTGCGTTGAGCTGGGCCAATCGTTCCTGCCGTGCGCGAGTCGCGCGCTGGAGTTTTGGTCCGAGCCACGCCGCAATCGCAATGTAGAGGGGTGAGGCGAACACGAGCACAAGTGTCAACTGCCAGGAAAGTAGGAACATTGCCCAGATGACCGCGATGAGGAAGGTAATGTGATAGATGCTGTACGAAACGATCTGAGTCATAGGGTCCGCGAGTCGCACAAGATCGCTCAAAAATCGCGCTTGGAGATCACCTGTGGATGTGCGATTGAAGTTCGTTGCGCTCAGCCCATTGACTCGGTCGAGGTACCGTAGGCGAAAGTCCCGCAAGACGTTCTGGCCCAGGACGTTGACGTAATAAACCAAGAGAATCTGGGTACCCGCTGCGAGAAGATTTGCTCCCAGCAACGCGAGAACCAGGCGGATGATTCGCGCCGTCTTGATGAGACGAAGCTCATCTGGGTCTTGACCGAGGAAGTGTGCAACCCCCTCCATCGCAAATCCCAAACCTGTCCAGGGTTCCTGAGTGATAGCGGGTGCATCTGGCTGCAACGCGATCGTATCGGTGATGTCCCGTATAAGAAACGGCGAGAACTGGGCAACAAAGCTGGTGACGAAGACCAGCGCCATGCACCAGGTCACTAGCTTGGGATATGGGCGGAAGTATGGTAGCGATCGTTTCAGAAAATTGAGCCAGCCAACGGTCTTCCGCCCAGTGCCCAGCTTGAGCTGAAATTCGATCCACTCAACCGTAAGACCTTCGATGTACTTGCCATAGGCCACCGCTGATGCGTAAGAGATGTCACCGCCAGCTGTTTCCCGGATGAACTCGACGCATGGCTTTGGGCCCATCGCGCGTCAGGAGATAGTCGCCAAACGATTCCGCGATGGGCCAGTAGGAGTCTTCGGTCGGTGCGTGCTGCAGGACCACCGATCAGGCAGTCGTAGACTGGTAGCTTCCAGTCGTTCTCCCGGCCGATCTCGCGGCAGATGTCGTCCGCTCGCTGAACCTCGATAGGCCGACTGGAGAATGGCAGCCCGGGTTCGACTCGCGCGGCAATCGCTCGCGCGATGCCGCCGATGAGGAAGTCGAGCCCCTTGGGCTGGGTGAGTGCTACGGCACGTGCTGAGACATCAGCAGTCGTGCCCTCACTCTGGATCCGATACAGGATGACTCGCGCGATCTCCCGTGCAAGACCGTAGGCAGGAACGTCTCGTGTGAGTACAACGTTCACTTCGCCGTCAATTGGATCGCTGGACGCTTCATCGGAGCCGTCCGGCTGCGACTCGCGGCAGATAATCCGGATTGGAGCTGGTTGAGTGGCCAGCCTGGACTTAAGCTGGAGCTGCTTTAGAACGGCTGAAAGCACCTGCCGGGCATGCTGCCCGAACTGCTGCCGTACACTCTCCGCGTGGGATCCCGGGAGGTAGGCGACCTCGAGATCCTTGTACTGTTCAGTCCGATAACCGGCGGGAAGCCCCCTACCACTGGATCCGTTCACGAGGTCCTTTCAGCGCAAGCGTCGCCGCGTGCGAGTGCCACGAGCCGATAATACCGATAGGAATACGTCCATGCAATCGATTCCATGGTGACAGTAACGCTGTCACGTACGATTGTCCTCCATATTGGTGATGGTTGCTCTCTCGTGCAACAATGAGCGTCCACAACGATGCTGACGTGATGACCGTGAAGGACACCGAGAAAGGAGGCTCCATGAGTGATGACGACTTAGTAACGCGCACGGATGGGCCTCTGGTATTCCATGTGCGGCCTGGGTCCTACGCTGAGGAGCGATTGGGTGGCTTGTCGGCGGCCTTCGTCGCCGCGGCAGCGCGCATCGCGGAACACTTCGGCAAACATTCCTCTGATCTGAATCCCATCCATCTCTGTTTCGTGGACGTTCCTCACTCGCACGAGGAGAGCTCCGACCCGGCGGGCACTGTCTACTGCTTGCAGATCAACTCCGAATCACCTGGCCAGCCGGCGGAGATTGTGCTCACGCCGATCGTGGCTGACCAGCTCGTCGGACCAGGACACCCGTTTGGGCGATTCTGGATCGATGGCCTGGCTGGCTATCTCGCCGCTCAAGCCGGATCCACCGAATACGCTGAGATGCCGGCCAGGGTCAACAGGATGAGGGAAGAGGGCCAGCTCCAGTCGGTGCTGGAATATATCCGTCAGCGCGCTGAGCGCCGGTCTCCTTTGGCATCCTATGTGGCCTCGGCCTTCGTCACGTATCTCATCACCTGGCGTGGCCCCGAACGATTTCAACGGCTCCTGCTCGAGGCGCGGAAGGGGAATCCCGATGCGTTTCGCAGCGCCTATCGTCCCCCGCTGCAGGTTGTGGAAGGACAGTGGCTGCGCAAGCTAGAGGCGGCCAACCAGACAGGCGGCGGGTCGATGATTGACGCTGTACGACGAGTTGATCCCGTACTTCACCCCCTATGCCAGTACGCTGAGCTGGGTCATGCTCACAATCGTTCTAGGGCTCTCGTTCGATCTTTTCGTGCCATTTGCATTTCGCTTCTTGATCGATCAGATTTTGACCCGGCGACCATTGCCGTTCCCAATACCCGGTATTGGCAACGCCGGCGAGCAGATTGCCGTCGACGAACGAATGCAAACGCTCTTTGTGCTTCTTGGCGCAATGGTGTTCATGTTCATCATCAACACGATTGCCCGGATCCGTCAGACGTACCTCGTGGCAACGGTCAGTCAGAGCGTGAACCTCGAGCTACGCCGCCGTTTCTTCGAGCACATGCAGCGCTTGCCGGTGACGTTCCACGCACGCACCGCGGCCACTGACATTAGCCAGCGTTTCTTTACCGATATCGCCTACGTTCCGGCGTCGCTGTCCACGGGGCTTGTTCCGTTGCTCAGCAACGGTCTGGCGATGCTCCTTTTCGGTTTCTCGATGCTCTCAACCAATCTCATTCTCGCCGGGATCGCGATTGCCGGATTACCCCTCTTTGCTTTTTCAGCGAGGACCGGGCGCGTCACTACGCGCGAGCTGCAGCGGGAGGGCTCACGACGTGTCAGTGAGATTCAGCAGTCGCTCTTCGAGAACCTCGCGGGCCAGAGATTTCTTCGCTTCTGGAATGCTCGTGCAGGCCACCGTGAATCGCTTCGAGGAAAAGCTCCAGATCAATCGCGATCTCAACGTCCGAACCACCCTAGTCACTTCCACATTTGCTCGAGCGACCATGCTCATCACGAATGCAGCGCAGGTGGCCATTCTCATCACTGGCGGCGCCATCGTCATACTTTCCAATGGTCAGGACCTCACCGCGGGAGCACTGACGGCCTTTTATCTCCTTTTGCTCCGTCTCTATGGTCCAGCGGGCCAATTTGCAGGTGCTACACAATCGCTGACGCAGGGCGCTGACGGCCTGAATCGACTGCGACGCATCTTCGATCAGAAGCCCGAGGAGGAGCCGGTCGAAGCGGTCGTCCTGGGGCCGTTGCAGAAGAGCATCGAGCTAAAGGACGTGGGACTGAGTCAGAGCGGTGGCAAAGTCGTGCTACGGCGACTCTCGGCTGTCATCCCAGCGGGCAAGAAGATCGCTTTTGTCGGTCCAACTGGATCTGGGAAGGCCAATCTCATCACGCTCTTTCCGCGTCTGGAGAGTGCTACATCCGGTCAGGTCCTCTGGGATGGGTTGGATACCGCGCTGGTGACGCGGGATTCGCTCCGGTCTCAACTGACGGTGCTTACGCAGGATACCTTCGTCTTGAATGCCACGATCTACGAGAACATACGAATTACCAAGCCCGATGCTACCGAAGACGAAGTACTGCGCGCCTCAAATGACGCCGGGCTTCACGAGTTCGTCAACGGACTCCCAGGCGCCTACGATACGGTTACGAGCGATCGCGATCCGACATTGTCTGCTCCATTGCGGCAGCGGCTGAGTGTGGCAGGGCGTTATTGCGCGACTGCTCTGTAATTCTTATGGACGACGCGCTCTCCGCCCTCGATCCTCCTACTCAGAGAGAGCTGGAGCTAAAGCTGCGCGCGCATGCATCATCCGGCACCCTCATTGTTGTTGCCCAGCGGCTTGGGAGCATCGAGGATGCAGACAACATCTATGTGATGGACGATGGTCAGGTTGTCGAGTCGGGCACGCATTATGAGCTCCTTGACGCGCCCGGGCTTTACGTCCAGCTTCTCAAGGATGAGCTGGGTGAGGCCGCGGTAAGTGGCGCGCGCCAGGCTATGCGCCGATTGAGCAAGCTGGCGCCATTCTCCAGTCTGCCGCCCGAAGTCATTGAGGAGACATCTGATCTTCTGCTTTTCATGGAGCGGTTGCCCGGTCAGGACATCGTGCGGGAGGGAAGCCTGGGCGATGAGCTCTTCATTATCGGGCGTGGCGAGGTGGAGATCGTCGTCCACGATGAGGACGGGGATGAGCAGATCGTTGCGACGCTGGGTGAGGGCGATTACTTCGGGGAGATCAGCTTCCTCCGCAGAACGGCCCGAACTGCCACCGTGCGAGCTCGAACGCCCACCGAGCTTCACGTGCTCCGTCGTGTGGACTTCGACTTGTTGCTCAACCGGCTGGGCGAGGGCACCCTGGAGCACATGGAAGAAACCGCTCGCGCTCGGCTCGAGGACACGCGCTCAAAGCTAGCGGCGCTTTCAGCGTAGTTTCCTTCATCAGGTCCATCTCTTCCGTTGAACCTTGGACGCGGCGGTTTCGCGCTTCTCCTAGTGCGAAGCGCGTCCGGCAGCGGCTTCGAGCCTCGCAAGAAAGCGGCGAAGACCGCCGCGGTCCAAGGCGCTTGGCGCCGACTAGCTGTCGTAATTTCCGAGCTCGCGCTGTAGAAAATCCACTACAAGCGGCCAGGCAAGCTCTCCCGCGTGTGGCTCGTAGAAGGCGTCCGGATCGATGAACCCGTGTCCGCCGTGAGCGAAATAGTGCCATTCCAGCCGCTGACCATTTTCAAGACATGCTTTCCAGAGCAGCATCTGGACTTCAACGGGGGAGACTGTCTCATCCGCTCCGAACATGATCAGCGAAGGACATTTGAAATCCGCAGCTGCTTCCCAGCCGCGACGTGGACGCATCTCGGTCTTCGGTTCGTCGCGCACAGTCGGGTAATAGCCCACGAATGCCCGTACATTGGGCGTGGCGGCAACGAAGTGCAGGGCAATTCGACCGCCCATGCAGTACCCAGCTACCGCGGCTCGTTCCTTATCCACATCGGGACGTGCCAGGAGATGCTCCCAGCCCTTGTTGATCGCGGCTATGAACTGCGCGTCAGACGTCTGACGCTGAAGCTCGGCCCCGAGGTGAATGTGCGTCACCGAAGGATGCCCGAGTATCTCGTACAGGTTTGGAATGATCGTGGTGTAGCCCAGCTTGGCGTACTTGCGCGCCTCGATCTTTAGGTAGCCAGTGAGACCCGTGTACTGATGCACGAGAAGCAGCGCCGGCCCGGGACTGGTACGACGCGGATACGCGATGTAGCCCGCAATTCCATGCTGATCCGTCTTCAGCGCATGCTCGATGATCTCGTAATCCATAGCGAGAAAACTCCGAATCGAATTCATTCATCACAAGTGCCGGATCGCGGTTGATGGAGGATTGCCGTAGTTCAAAGTACAATCGGTCCATGAGCTGGGAGGATCGAATCACTGTTACGCCAGGCGTGCGCAGCGGGAAACCCTGCATCCGCGGAACACGCATAACGGTGTACGACGTACTCGAGTATCTCGCAAGTGGAATGTCCGAAAGCGAGATTCTCCGTGATTTCCCCGATTTGACTCAGCATGATATTCGGGCGGTGCTCGGATTCGCCGCCGCGCGTGAGCGGCGAGTAGCTTCTCCTGCGATGTGAGGCTGCTCTTTGATGAGAACTTAAGCTATCGACTAATTTCCATCCTGACCGCTGAATATCCCGAGAGTGCGCACGTCAGAGACCTTGGCCTAAAGGGTGCGGCCGATCAGTCGATTTGGCAATTCGCACGCGACAACGGTTACGCCGTTGTGTCCAAGGACTCGGACTTTCGTGATCAAAGCTTTGTCACCGGCCATCCTCCCAAAGTGATCTGGCTGGATGTTGGCAATGTCAGCACCACAGTAATCATTAATATCCTCCGGTCCCACCTCGAGCTCGTCAATCAATTCGAAGTCGCCGAGCAAGAATCACTGCTGATTCTGTCTTTGCATGACGATTCCATCTGACCGAATTGTTTTGCGGATGAGCCAAGCCGCGGGAACAAAGATCTGACTTCCTGCGTCTCCCCTGCCAACGGGTAACTGACTCGTGAGAGGAGATGGCATGCGAGGCCTTGTTAATGTTTTCGCGGTGGGTGCCGCGATCTCCGCGGCGGCTCTCGGAGCGGCCGCCCCCGTGCTGGCATGCGCGGGGCTCATCGGATCGAATGGCGCAGTGAATCTTGGCCGCACAACGACCCTCGCGGCCTACAGCGACGGTATGGAGCATTACGTCACGGCGTTCAAGTTCCAGGGTGGTGGCGGCCAATTTGGAACCTTGATCCCACTGCCTGACGTGCCATCCAGCGTTGACCGCGGCGGCGCATGGACCCTGCAGCGACTCATTCGAGAGACAGAGCCGCCTCGAGCGCTACGCTTAGCTGCCTCGGATAGTGTTCTAGCCGCGCCTGCGCCGGCGGAAGTGCTACTGCAGACTCGCGTTGATGCCCTTGATCTCACCGTTTTGAAGGGTGGAGCTCCGTCGGTAGCAGCCTGGGCGACCGACCACGGTTTCCGACTCTCCCCCGACGCTCCCGAGGTGCTCGAGTTTTACGCTGAACGCAGCCCGATCTTCCTGGCGGCGGTGTTCGATGGCGAGGCGGCCGCGGCTCGTGGCCAGCAGCTCGGCGATGGCACTCCAGTTCACATCACCATTCCGACATCCAATCCGTGGGTACCCCTGCGAATCCTCGGTCTTGGTCGACAGCCCACAGACGAGATTCAAGCGGATGTGTTCCTGCTGACTGACCAACTCCCCACCATGCTTCCTGGAACAAACAAGGAGCTGGGACTCGCCCACAGCGCTCAGGCGAACAAGCGACTCCTGGACGATCTGCGGGCAGACGAAGGGATGAGCTGGATTCCTGAGTCAGCATGGCTGACAAAGGTCACTGTGAACAGCACGACGGCGAACCTGCGATATGACCTTGCCGTGGACGCTACCGGCCAGGGTATGCCGTCACGTGTGGCTGCCGGACTCGAGTCGCCTTCGCAACCCGTGTCGCTCGACGGCATGGTGCCACCCGCGGCGGCAGGGGCCGGAGCGATGATCTTGATGGCTGCTCCAGCGATAGCTCGTGCCCGCCGCGAGCGCAAGTCGGAGCCGTGAGGCGATATAGGGCGCTGGGCGCGATCCTGCTCATCGGACTGATGAGCGGGTGCGCGCCCGGCGGCCCAACCACCAACGATGCGACAGTGGTCTTCCGATACTCACACTTTGATCCGGGCGACCTGAAGGTCAAGGCCGGCGTACCGGTCATGTTCACGCTCCGCAACGACGATCCGATCGAGCACGAATGGATCGTGGGACCGAGCTCGATTCATCAGGTCCACCGAGTCGGTACGGAAGCGGTCCACAATGAGCGGCCAACCGAAGTCACGGTGCCGCCTTATACGACCAAGACAACCACGATTGTCTTTGAACAGCCAGGCGCCATCCAGTACATCTGTCATCTCCCCGGCCATGAGGAATACGGCATGAAGGGAGTGCTCACCGTCGTTCGGTAACGGAACCGCGCGAAGCGCCTTGAGCAGCACGGAACCGGTACAGTGTCTCGTCACGGAATGGAGATCTGGAGGATCCGTATATGGGCGCGCATGAGCAGCGAAAGCGACTTCGCGAGATATTGGCCGGCGACGAGTTCGTGTCCCCCGCGTCGGTGTATGACCCGCTGACAGCGCGCGCGGCCGAGGCACTCGGATACGAGATGATGATGTTCGCGGGCTCCACCGCGTCGCTCACGGTGTTAGGAGCGCCAGACCTCGTGGTGCTGACGCTTTCTGAGTTCGCGGAGCAGTGTCACCGAATCACGCGAGTAAGCTCCCTGCCGCTCATGGTGGATGCCGATCACGGGTATGGCAATGCCCTAAATGTCATGCGCTGCGTGCAGGAGATGGAAGCGGCCGGAGTCTCAGCGATGAGCATCGAGGACACCGTACTGCCGCGCGCATTTGGATCGAGCGGCGAGACGTTCACCTCGGTGGAAGAAGGCGTGGGCAAGATGAAAGCTGCTCTAGCGGCACGCTCCGATCCGAGCTTCGTAATCTACGGTCGCACCAGCGCGATTCGAGCTGAAGGGATCGAGGGCGTGCTCAAACGGGCCAAGGCCTATGAGGAGGTAGGCGTCGATGGCCTCTTCTTCGTCGGCCTTCGTACCAAGGCGGAGCTGGAGGCGCTTCGGGCGCAGTCATCCCTGCCCTTCATCATGGGCTCTACTGGACCGGAGATTGCGGATCGAGCCTATCTGGCATCTCAGGGCGCTCGCGTGGGCGGCTGGGACCACGCGCCACTTCAGGCAGCAGCTCGTGCGGCCTACGATTCGCTGCGCGGGCACCGGGAGTCAACCGCGCCCGGCAAGGTTCCGCCCGGCATTAGAAGCGTCAGAATTCATCGGGAAACTTACGGCGCAGTCTGAGTATGAGGCGGCAACAAAGGAGTTCCTGAGCTAGTCTGTCGCAAGTATCGAATGCGGCAGCGACTTCACTAGCTTCCGGAGCGACGGGCTTCCCGCCCGCCCGCGAAGCGCCGCTTCTAAGGCTGAGGTAGCGCCTGCGCGGACGGGCGGGAAGCCCGTCGCTCCGGGAATTCGAAGATACGATCGGACTGAGTATTCGTGACCCCGGAAGGCAGCTCTTTAGAGAATGTCCGCTCCGCCTACGACCGCTGGTCGCAGGTCTACGACCACGATGCCAATCCACTACCCGCGCTCGAATCCGGGCCCATGCGGGCCGCAATCGGCGACGTGCAGCGGAGACGAGTGCTGGACCTTGGCTGCGGGACAGGTCGGCACACGGCCTGGCTCTCAGAGCAGGGCGCGGACGTCACGGCGGTGGACTTTTCAGCCGGCATGCTCGCCCAGGCTCGCTCACAGTGCGCGTCGGGCAGACGTGCGATTCGTCGTTCACGATTTGCATGAGCCGCTGCCGTTCCCTGAACGCTCATTTGACGTGCTGGTTAGCGCCCTGGTGCTGGAGCACATCCGAGCTCTCGAGCCCTTCTTCACTGAAATGCAACGCGTGCTTACGCCGGGCGGGCGAGCGCTTGTTTCGACGCTCCATCCGTCCATGTTCCTCGTGGGCAGTCAGGCAAGGTTCACCGACCCGGAGTCCGGAGCCATCGTTCGTCCGGGCAGCGTTGACCATCCAATTGGTGAGATCGTGATGGCCACGATACGCGCCGGGCTCAAGCTGGAAGCGATTGAAGAGCATGCACCCACACTGGAGTTTGCCGACAGGTACATTCGCGCCGTGAAGTACGTTGGTCGACAGATGTTGTTGATGCTTGTGATGCGCGCGGGGCAGAGAACATGACCATTGAGCGATTTTCGGAATACCAGCGTCAGTCCAGAAAAACCTGGAACCCCGTGCACACGGACGATCCTATCGTCTATCCCACACTGGGCCTGGTCAACGAGGCCGGAGAGGTCGCTGGGAAAGTCAAGAAGATCTTCCGCGACAAGGGCGGGACCATCTCAGACGAGGATCGTGAGGAGCTCAAGCTTGAGCTTGGTGACGTCCTCTGGTACATCGCCCAGATCTGCACCGAGCTGGGCATTTCGCTGGACGATGTTGCCGACGCAAACATTGAGAAGCTTCGCTCACGGTTCGAGCGCGGCACGATTCGGGGCGAGGGCGATCATCGGTAGAGGTCGCTGAGTCTGAGTCCTGGCTATTTCGCGAGCCCCTCACCCCAACCGGCGAGGGAGCCGTTGTGGCGTTGATCGGGATCGATCTCCCCAGCTTGGCTCCCTCGCCCTTTGGGAGAGGGTTGGGGTGAGGGGCTCGCGAAATCCTCTCCCTACTCCGGCATTACATGCAGCTGCGCAACAATCCCCTCCAGCGCCTTGGACGCAGCCGGGTAGCGTGCGAGCACGAGTGGATCATGGCCGGGAACAACGTGAGACGGGGACTCAGCAAGGCTGCGCAGCCTCTCATAGCCATCGACCATCTGGCCAAGGTGAAATGCAGTGGGGAAGCAGCGCCCGGTCTCCATATGTTCGTAGTAATGACTCGCGTCTGAAGCCAGCACCACCCAGCCGCGCTCAGTGTGGACGCGCACTGACTGCAAGCCCATGGTGTGACCACCGATGCGATGCAAACTGACGCCAGGTGCAATCTCAGCGTCTCCGTCGTGGAATGCAATCCGCCCCGCGAATGACATGCGCACCATGCTGACCACGTCTTCTATCTCAAAGCTGTGCTTGAACTGGCGCTGCTGCATATATCGTCCCGTCACGAAGCGCATCTCATCATCCTGAAGATGGAACGTCGCGTTCGGAAAGTCGGGGTACGTGCCCACGTGGTCGTAATGCATGTGCGAGATGATGACCGTGTCGATCGCGTCAGCGTCCACATCCAGGAGCGCTAGCCCATCCTTGGGCTTACGCAGATGACGCCGCCCGCGCTTCTCCGCGACCTCGGCGGTGTAGCCCGTGTCGAGCAAGATGGTCCGATCGTCATTGCGGATCAGCCAGACGAAGTAGTCCATAGGCATCGGGGCATCATGGGGATCCCCACCAATGAAGTGCTCCGATCGTCGGGCATCGCGCTCGGCATATTTCACCGCGAAAACCTCGTAGGTCGGTTCACTCATTTCCATATCCCCTCTACCGCTTCATGACCGCGTTGCATCGCCAGCGCGTCCGCTGTGGTTCCGAAGGAATCGTCTAACTCTTCTCTTCGCCAATCCATAGGTGCATGATCTTAGCGGGCATTGGCCGCGTTTTGGAACGGAGCGCCGTCGAAATGCGATTCAAGCCTACGGCAATAGAAAACCCTACCCGTTCCCGTGGCGCTTCGCGCTCTCGTTTGGCCTGAATGGTTGCCGGACCGGTCATGCGAGGTAATACTGGGAGCAGATCAGGCAATGGCACAACCCCCGGTACCTGGGAGGTCATCCATGTTGCTCAGGCGGATGCGCGGCGGACTCGTTCGATCGGCCCAAGTTGCGTCTGTGGTGGTTTTGATGGTTGGGTGCGCGGCGCCCGGAGCACCACCGTCCACCGCGCCAACGGCGGCCCCGCCGCCCAAGGAGCAGCCCGCCGTCCCGACTGTGGTTCCAGCGCCAACGGTCGCCGCGGCCCAGGCACAACCGTCCCTGTCGCGATTGGTCATGGCGGTGGCTCCTCCGGGACGCGAGTCGAACGACGTCCGCTTCACCGGTAACACTGACCTGTGGGCACTCCGCCCGATGTACGAGTTCCTCATCGGCCTAGATCCCAAGACGGGCAAGTACATTCCGCAGCTCGCCACCGAGTGGCAGCTTGACGAGGCCGGCCCATCGGCTCGATTCAAGCTACGCAAGGGTGTGCAGTTCCATGGGGGAAACGGTGAGTTTACCGCCAAAGACGTCGTGTTTACCCGCGAGCAGATGCGCAAGGATGACGTCATCAACGGCTGGCGTACGTTCTTCGACTCAGCGATCAAGGACATCGAAGTCGTCAATGACTACGAGGTCGTTTTCCATCTCTCGCGAGCAGATCCCAACTTGCTCGACATTATCTGCGGAAGCCGAAAACGGGTTTGAGATCCGAAGCGCGGCGCACTTCGACAAGATAGGGCCTCCCACCATGGAAAGTGGCCCACTGGCCGGGACGGGTGCCTATCAGTTCAAGGAGCGTGCTCAGGCACAGTACATTCGGTTTGAGCGCGTGCCATATCAGCATTGGCGAGCCCAGCCCGAGTTCCCTGAGTTCGAGTTCCGTTTCCAGCGCGAGGCGTCCACTCGTCTGGCCGCGCTGCAGGCCGGCGAAGTCCACATCACCACCTTACCGGCGGACCTACAACGCGATGCCGAGCGTCGAGGCTTCCCGGTCATCAGCAGTCAGGCTCCAGGCCTGCGCACTTTCATGCGTTACTACTGCTGCATCATGAAGGATCCCAAGAATCCAGACGCTGGCTGGGAGTATCCGGATAGCCCGTTGATGGACGTACGTGTCCGCAAGGCGCTCAACAAGGCCATCAACCGCGACGAGCTGAACAAGGCGCTGTTCGACGGTAAGGGCGAGCCGATGTACGTCACTCAGCACCATCAAACTCGCCTGGGCTGGGACCCCTCGTGGGTGCAGCGCTGGCCAGACGAATACGGCTACGATCCCGCCGCTGCCCGCGCGCTGCTTGCCGAGGCGGGCTTTACAGCCGGCAAGCCGATGACCACGAACATCGTTTGTCGACGCCGATGGCCTCCATTGGTCAGGCACAGGATGTTCAAGAAGCCGTGGCCGGATACTGGCGTGCTGTAGGTGCCCAGGTGGAGCTACTGTCCACAGATCCGACAGAGATCGCCAACAACACACGCGTCCGTAAGTACAGCAACCACGTCCAGATGTGGGCAAACGCTTCGGCGATGTTCACGGGCTTCACCGGCCTGTTCCTCACCTGGGGCGGACGCGGCAATGGCTTCGAGGACTTCGACGTCGATCGCTACGTCCTCGAAGCGGTCAGCACCTTTGACGAGAAGAAGCAGGACGAGGCCTGGCGCAAGGCCGGCGAGGTGCACTTCGCCAAGCACGCCGCGGTCCCGCTCTTCTGGCTCCCGGCCGAGGCCGTTATCAACCCGCGGGTGGTGTCAGAGTACACGTACCCTGGCAACGTTACCGGGACGTGGACGCACGTGTACACGGCGAAGGCCGCGAAGTAGACACAGTAGCCGCTGACATCCGGATGACGCAGCGAGCGACCTATTCCGCGGCAGCCGCTGAATACGGTGGCAACGATCCATCGCGCATAGGCTGTCTAGAAGGCTACGCCAGTGCGGTTACCCCCAGAGCTGCTTCGAAGCGATCCGCGCCCCTTCAGCTCCGCGCGAAACTTGGCCCACATGATCGATGAATGGGCGACGCGGCTCAGGCCGCAGTCGGTGCCTGCGATCACGTTCTCTTTGCCCACCAGATTGGCGTAGCGAACGAGGCGCTGGGCGACGAGCTCGGGATGCTCCACGAACTCTGGGGCGCAATGGCCCAGCACGCCCGGCATTAGGATCTTGCCGTCGGGGAGCTTTACGTCCTCGAAGACTTGCCACTCGTGCTCATGTTGCGGATTGGCGGCTTCGATAGAGTAACACTGGGCTTTGACCTTGAAGACTACATCGATGAGGTCCTTCAGGGCGATGTCCTGAGTGTGCGGATGGTGCGTGCTGCCCCAGCAGATGTGCAGCCGAACCATCTCCTCGGGAATGCCTCGGATAGCGTGGTTGATCGCATCTACGCGCAGCTCAGCAAACTTTCGATAGTCGTCCACACTCATCTCAGGGTGCACGTGGTAGCCATCGGGCAGGTCAGGATCGTCGAGCTGGAGCATGATGCCTGCGTCGGTAATGGCTTTGTACTCCTCGTGCATGGCGTCGGCCACGGCGAAGAGCAGCTCTTCCTGGGTCTTGTAGTGGTGATTGCGAAGCCAGTGCTCCACGGTGCCCGGAGCGAGCGCCGAGAGGAATCCTTCGGTCACGTCGGCGCCCTGGAGACCGGCCTTGAAGTACTCGATATCGCGCTGCACTTCTTCCTGGCCGACGTAGGTGATTGGGCCAACGCAGAAGACGCCCTGCTGGGCAAAGCCGCCGCCGCTTTGGACGTTCGCCGGCGTACCGCCAAATCCCTGCCGGGCCATCTTGAAGAATTCAGGGAAGAGCTGCGCCTCTCGGTTGAGAATCGACCCGTACATCGGGTCTTCCCCCTCGGCCAGCGGGCGCTGTTCCACGCCGCCCAATCGGCCACGAGCATACGTTTGCCAGCTGCGCTTTGTGTACTCACCATCGTTTACGACGTCGACGCCGTTGTTGGCCTGCTCTTTCACGACCCAGGCAACGGCTTCTTTCACACGAGCGGCGAGCGCGTCGTCGAACGGGTCTCCGTCCTTCCTTGTGGCCATCAAATCACGGAGATCGTCTGGCCGGTGAAGGCTGCCCGCGTGGCTGAGGAGAATCCTATTCTCACTGCGTTTCATTAAAAGCTCCGAAGGGACGTATGGGAGAAACGGTACGGACGAGCCATCATCGAGACGATGGCTCCAGACGGGGGTCGAATCGCTCACGGTATTCAGCGCTTGCTTCCCACCAGTCGACGTTTCGAGGCAGGATGACCTCCCCTGAGCGCACGCGATAGACCGTGGGATTGTCCACACCAGGTGGGATCACGCCGCGCTCCTCGAACGCGCGGGCGGCCTC
Source organism: uncultured Chloroflexia bacterium (assembly GCA_963765765.1). GTDB lineage: Bacteria > Chloroflexota > UBA6077 > UBA6077 > JACCZL01 > CAVXYC01. The sequence goes on from CAVXYC010000019.1 coordinate 267,955, forward strand.
AATAAGTCGTCGGCGGGTGCGGATAATGAGCACGTCTGAAGTTCCGAGGCGTTCCCTGGTTCGATCGTAGATCGCCCCCATGCTCTCGGTCACTGCCACGTCCTGCTGGCGTATACCAGGGATGCCCGTATAGCTCTTCCAGGTGCGCTGGGCTTCGCGATCCAGGAGGTAGTCGTTGCTGACGTTCTGCTCGATGTTCCATCGACCGTAGCGGCTGTTCGTGTTCGGCAGCCAATTTGCGCTGGGATCGCCGGTGCGGGCGGTCGCGTCCTGCATGGAGACGTAGCACTCCCATTGCAGCATGTGCTCGTCGTCAATCGGGACGTAGGCGTTGAGCTTCGCTTCGCTGCCCATCGTGCCGGTTGGCTGCATCGCGTAGAACGGAAACAGATAGTGACCGATGCGCCAGTAGTGGCTATCGTCCTCGGCCGGCCGGTAGGCGCCATAGGACGTGCCCCACTCCGTCTCCAGGACCGAGAAGCGCGGCGCCCGCTGCTTGTAGTGGTAGTAACCAAAGCTGCCGGGCTCATACTCGTCAGGCTGGTTCGCTCCGCCGTGCAGAAACGCGGCGTGAACTGTATCCATCTCCCCTTCCCAGCCCTGCATCCAGTTGCAGGCTCGAGAGATGATGCGGATCTTCGTGGGATCACTGTTTGCTAGCGTCGCTTCGAGGTCGGGTAGTGGCGGAGGGACGGACCGCGGCCCCATGTATGCCCAGATGATCCCATTTCGCTCCTTCGCGGCGTAGGCCGTAACCTTGACCTTGTGTTTGAAGTTTGACTCTGGCGGCTCATTCGGCATGTCCACGCAGGCGCCCGAGGTGTCGAACTTCCAGCCGTGATAGACGCAGCGCAGGCCTTCCTCCTCATTGCGTCCGAAGAAAAGCGATGCGCCGCGGTGCGGGCAGTTCTCTGCAACGATGCCCACCTCGCCCGAGGATGATCTGAACCCGACGAGGTCCTCACCCAGGAGCCGAAGTCGAATCGGTGGGCAGTCGGGCGCAGGAAGCTCGTCTGATCGGATCGCGGGAATCCAGTACTGCCGCATCATCCGACCCATTGGGGTGCCGGGGCCTATACGACAGAGGTACTCGTTGGCCTCATGACTCAGCATGACGTAACTCCTCGAGCGTGTCCTTGGAGCAGTAGAGCGCGGCGTGGATGATTGCCGTCGCTCGCCGATGCTAGCAGAATGCCCATGTAGAGTCTACGAAGTCAATGATCACTGTCATCGTTGGCAGGCATGTACAATCGGCGCACGTCCGAACGGTGGAAGAGGGAGGAGCATCGATCATGCCAAAGAAGGGCTCGGGCATCTTTCTCGTCTACACGGATCTCGGGGACCCGTCTCTCGAGGCGGAGTTCAACGCCTGGTACACCAACGAGCACATACCTGATCTGCTCAAACTGCCGGGTTTCCTGGATGCCGCTCGCTATCAGGCCGTGAGCGGCGGCCCCAAGTACCTCGCAGCATATGAGGTGGAGACGACCGATGCGGTCTACAGCCCAGAGTTCACCAATCGCGTGCGCTCAGAGCGAGATCAGCTCTATTCACCCACGGTCATCGGGAAAAACCTGACTCGAATCGTGGGCAAGCAGTTCTACCCGACTGAGCTGGAGAACCTGGATCGTGGCATGGCGCCTGTTCTGCAGATCGGCCGCATGTCCGTGCCCGAGGATCGGGAGGAAGACTGGAACGCCTGGTACAACGGCACCTACATCCCGGGCTACCGAACCGTACCCGGTGTCATCTACGCTCGGCGTTACAACGTGGTGGAAGGTGAGCGACGGTTCACCACCGTGTACGAGTTCGAGCACGAGAACGTGCCACAGAGCAAAGAGTGGAACGAGCTCCGAATGAACGGCTCGCCGCAGAATGTCCCCATGCGCGAGATCATGGACATGGCGCCGGGGTCGCCTGGAGTGTACGGAGAATTTCGTAGGCAACTGTGGAAGGACCCCACCCCAGCCCTCCCCGCTGCGGCAGGGAGCCGGAATCTCAAATTCCCTAAACATGCTCCTCCCTGCCGCAGCGGGGAGGGCTGGGGTCTTCCCTAAGATCTCCTAGTGGTTGCCCTTGTTGTTGTTCTCGTCCGACCGACGGTCAGACTGCTCTCGCCCGTCGCGTGGGTCGCGTTTTGAGTCGAGATGTTCCACCGTCAGGTGGTCAAGAATCCCAATAGCCCGGAAACCGCCGGCCGGGCGATTCATCACCTGCAGCACGTAGTAGTCATCCTGGAGCGGTAGCGAATCGTTCGATTGATCTTTGATCCAGTCGATGTGGATGGTGACGCGCTCTTTCACGCCGCTCACGCCGGAGCTGATCAGCACGATCTTGTCCCGAATCGGACAGTCGTCTTCAGAGCTCGCACCGCAATCGAGTGTGCCATCAAGGGCGAGCTCATCCGCGTACGCGGCAGAAATGTGCCCAACCATTCCCACAAATGCTGCAAGGAGCGCTGCACCTGCATATCACGGCATGAATTTCATGTGATGACGGTTCACCATGGTCGCCCTACTCGGATGCGAATTGACTGATCAGGCTGGCGTAGCGATCGAGTCTCGGTAGTAAGGCGTCAGCCGGCTCAGAGGGAAGACCGAATATTGCGCGCGTGACACCTGCCTCGGCCAGGGCGGTAATGTCCGCTGGTCGCGGCGGGGCAAAGAAGATTGAGATAGGTGCGGACGAGCGCGCTCGTCCGGCCTCATCAAGACGCTGGTGCAGCTCGGCGATGCGCGGGAGTGGATCTTGACCGGGGCGCATGATCGGCATCCAGCCGTCGCCAAACTCAATCACCCGATCGAACGTTGTCGCGCCATCGCCACCAATCAAGATCGGCGGGTGAGGCTGCTGCAGCGGCTTGGGCCAGGACCAGATTGGATCGAAATCAACGAGCTCGCCGTGGTATTCCGCGGCGTCGTTGGTCCAGATCGCCTTCATCGCCAGGACGCGTTCACGCAACAATCGCATCCGTGTCTTCGGATTCGTCCCGTGGTTCTCCATCTCCTCGGTGTTCCAGCCGCCGCCGATTCCAAAGATGAAGCGTCCGCCGGTAAGCTGATCGAGCGTCGCGACTTCTTTAGCCATGACTATCGGGTCGCGCTCCACCACCAGACACACCCCGGTACCCAGCTTCAGGTGCTGTGTAGCGCCGGCCGCGGCCATGAGTGCGATGAAGGGGTCATAGGCAGACGAGTATTCGCGTGGTAGGGTGTCGCCTCCTGGCCAGCGACTGCGTCGACTCGTTGGGATATGCGTGTGCTCAGGTACCCAGAATGACTCGAACCCACGCTCTTCGAGTGCTCTGGCCAGCTCCGCCGGCTGCATGGCGTACTCGGTGGGGAACATCACCGCTCCGAAGTCCATTGACGTGCCTCCGCTCGCGTTTCAGCGCCTGAGAATTCTGACGCTACGGCCGAGATTGATTATGGGGTCAATCCCCCGCTGATGCGCGTCAACTGGTTTCCCCGTACACTGCGGCTATCAGCAGTAGATGGATCTGGAGAGTCACCATGCTCAGCCGCGAGAACAACGAGATGCTGACCCGGGTGGGGCCTGGTACACCCATGGGCGAGGTGCTCCGACAGTATTGGCACCCGTTCCTCTATCCCGATGAGCTCAAACCGGACGGCGCCCCTCTGCGTATCCGACTGCTGGGCGAGGACCTGGTGGCGTTCCGCACCGCGTCGGGCGATGTCGGGTTGATTCAGAACAACTGCCCACATCGCGGCGCCAGCATGTTCTTCGGCCGCAACGAGGAAGAAGGCCTGCGTTGCGTCTATCACGGCTGGAAATTCAACGTCGCGGGCGATTGTGTGGACATGCCCAACGAGCCGCCAGAGTCTAATTTCAAGCACAAGGTGCGGGTCACCGCCTATCCGTGCGTGGAGCGCGGCGGCATGATCTGGACCTATATGGGCCCCGAGAACCCGGCTCCTGCCATTCCCGACCTCGAGTTCCTGAATGTGAACGACGATCAGCGCTTCTACTGGAAGCGGGTCCAGACGTGTAACTGGGTCCAGGCCATGGAAGGCGACATCGACCAGAGTCACAACTCGTTTCTCCACACGTGGCTGGATTCGGCCATCGACACGACCAGTCGAAGTCGAATCACTCAGATTCGCGATCGTGACAAGAGTCCGCACTTTGAAGTGGTCGAAACAGACTACGGCGTCTGCGTAGCTGCGCGGCGGAACGCCGAACCCGATACTTACTACGTGCGGCTCACCCAATTCCTGATGCCCTACCACACTATGACCGGACCGTACGGTGAGAATCCCATGCGCACCTGGCGGGGCTGGGTGCCGATTGACGATGAGAACACCCTCGTCCACGGCGTGAACTTTCACCCACTGCGTCGGCTGAACGAGCACGAGCGTGGTGGCAACAACCTGCGTGCGCCGGGGCCAAATGGATACCGAGTGCGAGGAAACGTGTTCTACGTGGAGCCCGAGGATCGCGCGCCGGCCACGAGCCAGCCTTTTGGCGCGTGGTATCCGCTGGACAGCCTGGAGAACGATCTACGGGTCAATCGCGACGTCCAGAAAAAGCTGACGTTTTCGGGCATCCCGGTCTTCTGGGCCCAGGACGGCGGCACGCAGCTCACCATGGGCAAGATCTACGACCGCACGAAGGAGCATCTCGGCACCACCGACCTGGGCATCATCGGCACCCGCAAGAAGCTTCTCAATGCCGCGAAAGCTCTCCAGGAACGCGGAGAGACTCCGCCCGGCGTGCGCAATCCCGAGTGGTATCAAGTCCGTGGCGCGGCCATCGAGATCAAACGAAGTCAAAATTGGTACGAGGCTTCCGAAGAGACGCGGAAGGTGATTCCCGGCGTAAATCAAGCGGGGGTGTAGGCGCTAGCGCCATAGTCTTGCTGGAGTCGTGCGTCAGCGAACCGCGATTTCGAGGATGTTTGAGCGGATTCTGCAAGGTCATCCCGACTGAGCGATGCAGACTGCTCGTCGAGTCGACTTGTGAAATTGCGGATTATTACCCTAGTTGTAGAGCGCACCTTGATGGGAGCAAATGCACCTGACTTGGTTCACCGAATACGGCTCATTGACTGAGATGTAGACAACCTCGGAGCTACGCCGCCAGTGGCTCACCCGCAGGCTTACTTTGGTCAAGCCGCAGAATCATTCGGGCATCGTCGCGCCGGCCCTGCTCCACACAGTCCAAGTAGGTGGAGTACAGGGCCTTATCGACCATTTGCCGGCGGCGAGGATGCACGACCGGATCGATCTTCTCGCGGGCCTCATTCAATCTGGCAAGGCGCTTGAGTAGCATGAGGTGTAGCTGCAATCGCCTCACGTCCTCAGCGTCCGACGGCGACTCGGTGATGTTCGATTGGACGGCCAGCGGGGAATTGGTCATAAGCGGTTCTCTCATGGGAGATGGCATTTACGGCGTCTCCCTAGATACATAATCGTTTATGGATTGTTAGAGGGACGTGGGAGCGGTGTCAGATTTATCTAATATTCTTCTCGGCCGTAGTGAACTCATCCCCAGCGCTCTCAAGCTCCAGATATATGAAGGGACTGACAATGATCGTGCCTGGTGAATCTCTCGCACCCGAGCTGCTGGAGCGAATTCTTGCCAAGCTTGGGTTTGCGAACGCGCCAGAGCCCTCGTTGAGCGGGCTTCGGTCCCTTTACGAAGCGTGGTGTCGTTCGGTGCCATTTGACAACGTGCGCAAGCTGATCCACGTGCGGAGTCAGGATTCGGGGCCATTGCCAGGCGATGACTCGGAGGATTTCTTCGATGCCTGGTTGAAGCACGGGACGGGTGGGACGTGCTGGGTGACGAACGGCGGGCTGTTTCGGCTGCTGGACTCGCTCGGCTTTAACGCGGTGCGGGGTGAGGCGACGATGCTGATCGCGCCAAATATTCCGCCGAACCATGGCACGGTGATCGTTTCGCTGGACGATGAGCGCTACATCGTTGATGGATCGATTCTTCAGGTGGAGCCGCTGCGCCTCGATGAGACGAGCGTGACGGGAGTGTCAAACGGGGCCTGGGGAGTGCAATGTGAAAAACGAGATGGGCACTGGGTGATTCGTTGGCGTCCAGCCCATATGCCGGATGGGATGGATTGCCGTATCGAAAGACTGGAGGTCACGCGCGAGACGTTCCACCAGCGGCATGAAGCAACACGCCCGTGGAGTCCATTCAATTACGAGCTGTACGCGCGATCAGTTCGAGGTGATTCGATGGTTAGCGCGTGCTTCCAGCAACGGGTGGAATTCGATCATAACGGTCAGATGTCGAAGTCACCACTCGATGAACGCGGGCGAGCGCGTTTTCTCATCGAAGAGTTGGGGATGAGCGAAGAGATCGTCCACGCGCTTCCCCCGGACATGCCCACACCGCCGCCACCATGGTCGGAGACGGCTAAACGCGCCGCGAGCCACCCCGGCCGGTGATCTCTCGGGTGGAGCTCGCAGCGGCGTCGCTCCACGCCACGAACTACTCCGTTGGAGTCGTGCGGGTCGGCAATGACGGTCGCGGACTGTTTGGCTCGGGCACCCTCATAGCTGCGGCCAGGTCACGATCGATTCTTACCAGTGCGGACGTTCTCGACCTCCTTTCCAATTCTGGGAGGCTTGGAATCGCCCTGCGCACTGAGCTGAATCAGATTAGCCTCGACGCGTCTGGGCTGATTTATCGGCGGCTCCCGGTCATTCACGGTCAGGTTGACAGTCGTCTCGGGCTGATCGAGTTCTCGGAAGACGCGGCGCAGCGATTCGACGAGCGGAAGAGATTCGTTGACGTGGGCGCTGCTTTAGCGGCGGAGACACCTTTAGCGGCGGAGACACAAGGAAGGGCGTTCTGGTGCGTGAATGGTTTTACCGCCAAGATGACGACGACTGACCTACCGCTCGATTGCTTTGACATGGTGTGTGGGTACACGAACATCACCGCATTACGGACGACGCCGATCGACAGCTCATCCGAGCTCGAGAAGATCATCGATCTGGAGCTTGACATGGTGAGTGAGCACGTTGGGCCGCAGGGTTTCGCAGGACTGGTGGGCGGTACTCTCTGGAAGATGCAATTCGCCCGTGACCCGTCCCGCACGTGGATTCAAGAGGCTGTCCTCTCCGGGGTGGTTGATGCTGTCATGGATACGACGAAGGGCTCAGTCCACGTGCGATGCATCTCCGCGAGGCTGGCCATGGAAGCCATTCAGGCATAAGTAGCCCCCCGTGACCGCCGACATCCTGTAGGCCCGGCCCCTGAGCGCCGCCCCAAAAGACTCAGACGCTAGATGATGTGGCGCTCGCGATGCGGCCCTATCGGGTCGGGCCGAGAGGATGTCGGCGGTCACGGGAGGGGCCTTAGTTGCCCCGTCATTGGGAACGGATCAAGAATGCTTGCGCACGATGGAGTTACATGATGTCAGACACGACTGTTGCCGCGGTGCTTGTGGCGCCCAAGGAATTCGAGCTTCGGGAATTCGAGCTACCTGAGATTCCCGATGATGCGGGCTTATTGAAGTTGGAGGCCTGCGGCATTTGCGGGAGTGATATCCACGGTGCTGAGCGACTCAATGACGGTCCGAAGATTCTGGGCCATGAAAACGTGGGAATCGTCGCGAAGATCGGTCAGCGAGCGCAGGAGCGGTGGAAGATCAAGGAAGGCGACCGCATTGCCCTCGAGGAATACGTGCCCTGCGGCGCTTGCAAATGGTGTCGGTCCGATGATTTCCGATTTTGCGAACAGACGGACATCGCCGGTCCGGGCCCGCGTCTCTGGTATGGCTCCACTGCCATAAACACCTGGCCGTCGCTTTGGGGCGGCTACAGCCAGTACATGTACATCCATCCCAACGCTGTGATTCACAAGGTGCCAAGTCACATTCCAGCCCCACACGCGGCCGCCTACTTGCCGTTCTCCAACGGCGTTGAGTGGGCGTATGAATACGGCGGGGTTGGTCTCGGTGACGCCATTCTCATCCAGGGTCCGGGCCAACAGGGCCTGGCTTGCGTCATCGCTGCCAAGGCCGCAGGCGCTTCATGCATCATCGTATCCGGACTCGCACGCGACTCCCGTAGGATGGAGATCGCTCGCAAGCTGGGAGCGGACTACACGGTAAACGTGGATGAAGAAGACCTGGTCGCTCGTGTAATGGATGCGACCGGCGGTGAAGGCGTCAACGTTGCGGTAAACGTCACGGGCGGCGGCTCCACGACCGTTGCGGACAGCGTCGCCGTGGCATCGAAGCGATGCACGATCGTGCTGGCGGCCGCGGGCAAGGAAAACGTCAACGTCGGCACGTTTGGCCGCCGCAAGCTCGTCATCAAGCAGGCCAACGGTCACTCCTATCAATCGGTGGAGCGAGCGATCGAGTTCATCGCATCGGGACGGCTCCCGATGGACGAGATATCGACGCATACGTTTCCGATGAGCCGTGCTATGGAGGCCATTGACGCGGTTGCTGGTCGTGGAGCGCCAGGGGCGATCCACGTCAGCATCATGCCCGAGGTCTAGCCCACTCGTAGGGCGGAACTTACTCCGCCCTACGAGTGGGACGGCGGCGCCTTCAATCTAGGTGTTGATGTAGAAATTCCCGCGTCGTCTGCCATGACGCCTGGGCGGTTGCATAGCCTTCGGCGCTTGGATCATCGAGAAATGACCTCAGAAATCCGTGGCCGATGCCCGGGTAAATTTTGATCGTATGGTCCACGCTGTCGGCATCGAGACGACGCTTGAATTCCGCCCACGTTTCAGCGTCGTACATCGGGTCTTGGTCACCCCAGTAACCCAGCAGGCGCGCGCAGCTCGGCGGTCATGTCCATGATGCGAGGAGGTGGAACAAGCGCTTTCCCCGGCTCGCCCATGGGATAGCCGTAGTAACTCACGCTTGCGCCCAGTTTAGGCCAGAGTGCTCCCAGGGCGAGTGACAGCGTACCGCCCATGCAAAATCCAATGGCACCCTCACGCCGACCGTCCACCTCGGGGAGTGATGACAGATGGTCAAGCGCGGAGCAGAGGTCTTGTACCACCTGCTGCTCGTCCAGTGAGGTGGCGCGGCGTGCTCGGCGGGACTCCGGCTCCGCATTGGCCAGTGGCGGCACACGGAAGAAGTAATCAACCGTGCAAGCCACGAATCCATCCTGCACCAGCATCCCGGCCAGGTGCTCGTAGAAACCCGCTCGCCCGAGCGCATCGCTGACGATGAGCACCGCGGGAGCAGGAGTTTGCTCGGGCAGTGCAAGGAACGACGGCATGCGGGCGCCGTCCTCGCAAGGAATTGGCTCCTCGCGGCTTCGGACCATCGGCGCGACCGGGCCCGCCGACACGGCTGAATGGCACATCGACTGGACTCCTACCTTGCCTGAGGCCGTAGAGCGGGACTCTGTGTCCGGCGATTCTCTGGCGTCGATTTCAGACCCAGGACTCGCGGGCACGGACTCCCGCTCTATAAGCTGCGCGAATCTCCCTGAAGACTTAGCAGGAAATCAGACGCCTAGCAGCCGCTTCATCATTTCGCGAGCATCGGGCGTGAACGTTTCGAGCGCGCTCACGCTGCCCAGGATCTCTTGCGGACTGCCGAATCCGGCAGTCAACTGCCGCTTCTCCATATCCGCGATGAACGCGGGATTCGTGGCAGCCTGACGCATCGCCGTCCGCAGGGTCTCCAGAATGGGCTCGGGTGTCTGCTTGTGCATCGCGTAGACGTTAGTGCCCTTGTTGTTCGCGTTTATGTTTTCCAGTACCGCTTTGTGGTCGGCGGTGATCTGCTTCGTCTCCAGCACGTTCTTGAACCAGGGAAAGCGGCCCTCGGCCTGAAGCTTCTTCAAGGTCGCTGGTGCCTCCGCCCAGTAGAACAAGGGCGTAATCAGGTCCTTCTCCAGCCAATCTGAGTTCTGCGCCAGGTCGATGTCGCGGCACGACGGCGTGGCTTCCACCTCGCCCTGGTTGAACGCTAGCGCCATCTGAGCCGTGCCAGCGTAGCCGGCCACCAGATCGATGGGGAACCCTGCTTCCTTCGTCCACTTCAGGAGCACGTCGTAGAGCGAGCCTCCGGTGAGCGCGGACACTTTTATCGGCCGGTTTGACGCCAGGAACTCGTCGAGATTTCCAATGACTTTTTTCTGAGCGCACAAGGCGAGCTGGGTCGGAGATGAATCGGGCTTGCCCAGTATCGCGGCTTCTTTCTCAATAGCGAAGCCGTCGAGTCCGCCGCCCAGGCTTGACTTACTGAGCAACGTTGCGATGAACACAACCACGTTGAGCTCATCCGGACGCACGGGGCCCGAGAGCACGGTCTTGGCAGCCACCAGGCTGTCCGCGCCTGGCATGTTTTCAATGACGATCGTGGGCTTCCCGGGAATCGCTTCCTGGAGGTACGGCCCCAAGATACGAGCGGCGGTATCGAAGCCGCCGCCCGGGGCGTAGCCTACGATCAGGCGTATCGTCTTGCCCGAGAGATCCGCTGCCGCGGCGGCGGGTTTGGCCGCCTCGGCGGCTGGCTTCGCGGCCTCGGCCGGCTTGGCAGCCTCAGCTGCCGGCTTGGCCGCGGTGGGCGCCGCCGGTACGTTCGTCGGCGCCGCCTTCGGGGCCGGCGCCGCGGGACTGCTGCATGCAGAGATAACCAATGTGGCTGCAAGGGCCACGAGACCATGGCGCATGGCTCGCCACCGGACGTCAACGGATCGTGTCATGGAGCCCTCCAGCCCACTTCGTTATTCGGGAACTGAACGTCCGCTCAGGCGGTGACCCAGGCGTGGTTCTCTGGCCCGGCCATAATTGGCGCGCCAGACTAGACGAATCCGAGCCATCGTCTCATCCGATAGGGGCGGGGCGCCACTATTGCCGACGGCCTCTTCTAGATGGCTCAGCTCCGAGTAACCGCCCAGGACGGTTGTCACCCCGGGTGTATCGAGGATGAAGCGGTAGGCCGCCTCGGAGACCTTGTGCACGCCCGGCTGGGACAGGAAGCCCATGGGGCGCGCCTGGTCCACCATCTCCTGGTACACCTCGGTCCGCCGCGACAGTCCGCCGCCCGCGTTCGGGTGGCGGGCGCCACCCCCGATCGCGTGCTCCGTCAGGGCGCCCCCACACAGCGGTCGAATGATCGCCACACCGGTGCCGACCGACTGGGCGTGCTGGATGACGTTGTCGTAGTAGTGACCCACATTCATGCCCGGGATCCGTCCGTAGGCCGCTGTGGGGTTCAGCAGGTCGTACCAGACGTTGATCATCTTGAACTCGCGCGTATCCAGGAGCGTGCGCATGGCGCGCGGATCGGCGTGCTCGCTGGCGAATCCGAAGTAGCGTACCTTGCCGGCGCGCCGACAGCGCTCGAGTCCTTCGAGAGCGCCCCTGGGTCCGAGATAGTCCTTGTAGCCCAGGTAGATCCAGCCACTGACCGTTGGGTCCGTCTCCAGATGCGGTGGGTTGTGGATCTGGAGGAAATCAACCCAGTCCACGCCCAGGCGCCTAAGGCTGCCTTCCAGGCTGCGCTCCACGGCGCCAGCAACGTCGTCGAGATCATTGGGCATGACCTCGACCTTGGTCGTGATGATGGGCCGGACGGTGAACTCGCGCATGAGCTTGCCGATGCTCTCTTCGGCGATGCCCACCTTGTCCCCGTAGTCGGGCGAGGTGTCCCAGTAGTTGATGCCCGCTTCCAGAGCTCGCTCGAAGCAGCGGTGCTGCTCATCCGCGTCGCCGCGGATGAGCACACCGGCATTGTCCCCTGTGCCGAAGCCGATCTCTGAGGCCATCAGACCTGTGTTTCCGATAGGTCGATACTTCATCCGGCTGCCACCATCTCCGCGTCGGCCTCGCGCGCCGCACGCGCGGCCTTGTCCATCATCTCGTCAACTTCGTCCAGCCACGGGCAGTGCATGCCCGTGGTCACGGCCACCAGGCTGCCCTTCTTGAACGACTTCGGGTTGTGGTAATCGGGAATAGGCAGATCAATGCGCTCGTGGAGCTCGCGGATCGTGTTGATCGGGTCCTCACCGCGCTCCACGGCGTCTATCTGATCCATACACATCCGCCGCAACATGATGAGGCCCTTGTCCGACTCTCCGAGCCACTCCTTGGAGCGGTCCATGATGGCCCCCTGGAGTGGCCAGGCAAGAATGTCCTGGCCCAGCACATAGTCCGGCAGGTCCTCCATCGGGACGTCGAAGATTGGCACGTACTCCTGTGCTGGCTGCGGGTTCCACTTGCCCGGAAGGAACACCTGGTAGGAGAGATGCCAGGTATTCTCGTCGTCGATGGGCACACGAATTTGCATCTCGTAGCGCCCAACGCTACCGATGAGCACGAAGGACGGAAAGACCAGTGGGTTACCTGTGACCCAGCCGTTGGACGTCTGGGGGTCTTCGCCATCGATCAACCGATATTTGCGGAAGCCATGCTCGAACGGCTCAAAGCGAATGTCCAGGTGGTGACGAACGAAGCGACGGACTTCGTTGATCTTGATCGGGTCCGTGACGCCCTTGCGCTCGAGCACGTACTCCCACAAGTGACCGTGCAGATACTCGGTGTGCACGGTGTCCATCGAGTTCTCCATGCACTGGAGCCAGTTGCATGGGATCATCGTGGCGCCCACCTGTCGCCACGCGCCCTCTTCAACCAGCGGGAACCAGCGCGGAATCTCGGGAGCCGGTAGTGGGCCAAGATATCCCCAGATCAGTCCACCGAGCTCTTGCACGGGGTACGAGTCTAGTCTGACGCGCTCCTTGAAGCGATGCTCAGGAGACTCCGCCGGTTGGTCGGTGCACTGGCCCGTGGCGTCATACGCCCAACCGTGGTATGGGCATTTGAGTCCATTTTCCGTGGGAATGCCACAACGAAGATCCACCAGCCGATGAGCGCAGCGCTGGCCGATGAGTCCCAGATTCCCTGAGCGGTCACGGTAGAGCGTCAAATCCTCACCGAGGATGCGAACGGGTTTGACCGGATTCGCGGCCAGCTCACCAGTCACGGCGATTGGTTGCCAATATCGGCGCTGAAGCTCACCCATGGGCGTTCCAGGGCCTACGCGAGTGATTCGTTCGTTCTCTTCTGGCCGTAGCATGTGTCCCTCCTCGATGGGATGCGCTTCTCATTTACTGGATGCGCTTCGGACCCCGATCCTGAACGCAGTCCGTCCGGCTTACTCCGTTTCAGCGGCTCCAGATTGTCGAGCAATGCACTCAGTATTCAAAGCGGTTGACGCGTTGTCAATGAGGTGGCGATGCGCCTCGACACATCAACTCAAGTCGGAACGGCTTCTCAGCATGAGTCTCGGAGTATGGAGGTCTACGAACCAATAATCCGCTTGAGAAGCTCGCGAGCTGATGGAGTCATCTTTTCAACGTCCGCGGCGGTCTTTTCGATGGTCTCTGGGCCCTCGAACCCTGCGGGGAGTTGGCGCCGCTCGATGTCGGCTTTGTACGCGGGATTCGACGCGGCCGTACGAAATCCGTCACGCATGATCGCAAGTAACGGGGCGGGCGTTTGCTTATGCATCGCGTAGACATTGCTTCCAACGTTTGTGTCGTTCCAATTGTCCAGAACGGCCTTCTGGTCCGCAGTCACTGGCTTAACCTCGAGGACGTGCTTGTACCAGGGATACTTCCCCTCGGCCTGCGCCTTTTTGAGGGTCTCGGCTGGTACGGCCCAGTAAAAGAGGGGTGTAATGAGGTCCTTTTCAAGCCAATCTGGGTTCTGAACCAAGTCGAAGTCACGACACGCCGGAACCGCGTCCACTTCACCCTGATTGAATGCCAGCACCATTTGAGCGCCTGCCGGATAGCCAAAGATGGGTTGGATCGGATAGCCGACTTCCTGCGTCCAGCGGAGCATTACGTCGTAATTGGAGCTGCCCGTCAACCCGCCGACTTTAAGCGGGCTACTGCGCGCCAGGAATTCGTCGAGATTTCCCACTAGATTTTTCTTTGCGCATAGCCCGAGCGGAGAAGGCGCTCCGTCTGGCTTGCCGAGGTACGCCGACTCCTTTTCGATCGCAAATCCGTCGAGCCCCCCGCTCAGGATTGACTTGGTAATCAGCGTGGAGATATAGATCACCACGTTGACCTCGTCACTCCGCCCCGGGCCTGAGAGGACGCTCTTGGCTGCTACGAGACTATCCGCTCCGGGCATGTTTTCGACGACGATCGTAGGGTGTCCGGGGAGCACTTCCTGGAGATAAGGCACCAGGAGACGTGCATTGGTGTCGAAGCCGCCGCCAGCGGTGTACCCGACGATCAGTCGGACTGTCTTGCCTGCGAGGTCGACGCCGCCGGGCGCCGCTGCTGTCGTCGCCGGGGCGGCCGGCTTGGCTGCATCGGGCTTTACCGACTGCGGCTTCGCTGCTTCGGGGGGTGCTGGTGCCGCCTTGGCCGAATCCGTGGGCTTCGGTGGCGCGGACGGTGCCGTACTCGTCGAGCAGCCCGCGAGCGCCAAGGTGAAAACGACAAGAGCGCTGCCCAGACGGAATTTGAGCCTCGAGCCTTCCGGAAACGTCATAAAACTTTGCCTTTCGCCATGGTGGAGATCCGAGGCCAAGAATGCTAGTTACTTTAGTAACACATCTCGAGAAACACATCTCGGAATTGCCAGCGCGACCGAAGTCCCAGGCTGTGGCCTAAGCTGTCGAGCCGCTGCCCTTCCGAGTAAATGGGCGCTAGTGCCGTTCCCGGTGAAGTTCCCAGTGAGGCCATACTCGACAAGATGCGCCGGCCATCTTTCCGGGTCCCAGTTAACGCGGGCCTGTCGAGACCGCGCCGGGATCATAGGTGGACGTGGGATCTGCCGTTGGCACCTGGCCAGGCCCGCCGGCGTCGAAGAACTCGGTGCCAGCAGTCGCGGAAGTGGGCTGCGTGTAATTCACGCGATGCATACGATCCACGTTAGGAATCGATGCTGTTACATGAAGGATTTCGAGTGGCTCCACACCCGCGTTCTCGAACCAGTACTTGCAGTCGTGCGGAATAATGACGCCTTCAGATGGGCCGAGTTCCGCCAGCACCGTCTCGACGTCCGAGTAGAATCGAACCCGGCCGTGGAGAACGAAATAGACGCTATCAATGCCACCATGGGAGTGCAGGTTTGTCTCCCCGCCGTTCGCTGCAACGACTTGCACATTGCCCGAGATTTGATCGGTCTTACCGAGTCGAACGATTCCTTTGGGTCGAGACACATCGGGCTTCTGGTAGCTGAACACCTGAGCCTGGGGCTCCTGAGCTGGCATGCTAAGTCTCCTCTCGGTGAGCGCTGCGAACCGATTTGTTCTGATTCCCTTTGCCGGCGCGGAGTAGGTCGCCAGATCGTCAACCATTCAGAACAGTATCGATGGGTCCTCAGAGGTTGTCAATTGAGGCCCGTTGGTCCCTGGCGTGCGCCCGAGAATAATTGACAGTCGTGGGGCGATGCTGCGAAAGTTCGCACGGCGCCCGCGAGACATGCCATGCTACTTGCCAGAGGGCGCAGCGAACTGCAATACAGAGAGAGCCTCACGACTCCAGCGGGCGAGAATCGCCTGTCGCTATGTCCGCGGTTTATTGGTTCGTGCTGATGACTGAAAGGGCACTGTAGGCCAGGACATATATGGAGCTCATGTACGTTGTCGACGCGTTTGTCGGCGGGTTCGTTCAGGTCTTTGCCTGGCCCACTATTGGCTACATGCTCGTTGGCATCGCCATCGGCTTCGCGGTCGGCATCCTTCCCGGGCTGGGTGGCGCTGTCACGCTGGCTTTGATGCTGCCATTTACCTTCAAGATGGCGCCGGTGGACGCGTTCGCGTTCCTGCTCGGCATGCTGGCTGTCACGGCTACCACCGGCGACATTACCTCGGTGCTTTTCGGCGTCCCGGGCGAGGCGAGCAGTGCCGCGACGGTGCTGGATGGTCACGCCATGGCGAAAAAGGGCGAGGCGGGGCGCGCGCTGGGCGCGGCGCTGATGAGCTCGCTCGTTGGCGCAGTCTTCGGAGCGTTCACCCTCGCGGCGTCGGTCCCGATCATTCGACCCCTGGTCCTTCAGTTCGCGTCCCCCGAGTTCTTCATGCTCACAATCCTGGGCATCACCTTTGTCTCAGCGCTGAGTAGTGGTCAGATCATGAAGGGGCTCATCATGAGCGGGGTCGGATTTGTCCTCGCCATGGTTGGACTGGATCCGCAAACGGGCGTTCAGCGCTATACGCTCGGCCAGATCACTCTGTGGGACGGGATCGGACTGGTGCCGATCGCAGTTGGACTTTTCGCCTTCCCTGAGATCGTCGCGATGGCAGTTTCGGGGACGTCCATTGCCCATGGCGCCGTAGGCAAGATGGGCGGCGTGCGTGAAGGTGTCAAGGACACCTTTCGGCACTTTGGCCTGACGATCCGCTGCAGCATGATCGGAACGTTCATCGGAATCATTCCGGGCCTGGGTGCTGCATTGACCCAGTGGATGGCCTACGCCCACGCGGTGCAGTCGTCGCCCAACAAGGAGCGATTTGGCAAAGGCGCCGTGGAGGGAGTTCTCGGACCTGGAGCTGCGAACAATTCCGGGCTGGGTGGCGGTCTCATACCTACGATCTGTTTCGGGGTGCCGGGTGGATTAACCATGGCCATTCTACTCGGTGCGTTCCTCATTCAAGGCATCACACCCGGGCCAAAGATGCTGACCGATAACCTCGGCCTCACGATGTCCTTTGTCTGGATCATCGTGATCTCAAACATCATTACGGTAAGCATCTGCTTCCTCTTCCTGGAGCAGATCGCTCGACTAACGTTTGCGCGTGTGGGGCTGCTTATCCCACCAATTATCTTGCTTGTCTATATCGGCGCCTTTGCCGAGAAGAACGCCATGCTGGACCTGGCGGTAACAATCGTGTTTGGTCTCGTCGGCCTGGTGATGGTGCTTACCAATTGGCCGCGGGCGCCGCTGATCCTGGGACTGGTGCTCGGCAAGCTGGCTGAAAATTACCTCTTTCTCACCACTGCACGATACGCTCCCGGTGAGTGGCTGACTCGCCCGGTGGTCATCGTCCTCATTGCGCTCTGTGCGTTCGTGATCTGCCTGCCACTCATTCGGAAGCGTTTCGGGCGCGGCCCACTGCCCATGGAGATGGCCAATGAGACGTGATTACTTCGACCTCGGGTTCACGCTGCTGTTACTTGCGTTGATCGGCTGGACCACGTTTGAAGCGCGTCAATGGGACACACGCGCGCGTCTATTTCCGTGGGCCGCCGGAATACCCGTGTTGGTGTTGTTGGTTATCCAGCTTGTTCGTCAGGTTCGAACCATGGTGACGTCTCCAGATGGCGCGGCCCTCTTCGTTGATGCAAACGTTGAGCCTCGCGTCGCGGCCCAGCGGACGCTCCAGATCGCGGGATGGATCCTTGGTTTCGCGGCATTCATCTGGGCCATGGGATTTAGTATCGGAGGAACCCTGGCCACGTTGGTGTACTTGAAGACATCCTCAGGCGAGAAGTGGCCCATCAGCATTGCCATCACGGTCGGTGTCGGTGCGTTCTTCTGGCTGTTGAGCACGCAATTGCACGTGCCATTCCCGCGTGGATTCATCGTGGATCAGTTGCCCATCTAACTATGATTTCAGGCGACATAACCGACGCAAGCTATCGCGACACGTCGATCGGGAGGAGATGTTAGGAGCCGCTGTCCGACGGGCGCCGAGAAGGAAGCCGATTCGAGAAGCATTCGGCTTCGCTACAGGGCGCTAGAGTAGAGAGTAGGAGCGATCAATGTTGTTCGCGAGATCCATGGGGATCACACTTGCAAGCCTTCTTGCCGGAATGACCGTCATCCTGGCCGCGTGCAGTAGCGGTAGTTCGACGCCAGCAAAGCCGACTGCCGCTCCGGCAGCGCCGCCGACCACGGCGCCCGCTGCGAAGCCAACGGACGCGCCAAAGACCGAGGCGGCGAAGCCCGCTCCGACAACGGCAGCGGCCGCTGCGAAGCCCGCTGTGGACAATGCCAAGATTGCTGAGCAGTTCGGTGGCAAGACCATCGATCTCTATATTGGCTACGCGCCCGGCGGTGGTTACGACATTCGTGGCCGAATCTTCGCTGAGTTCTTCAGCAAGCACATGCCCGGAAATCCAAAAATGGCGATTCAGAACATGGCCGGCGGTGGTGGACTGCAAGCCACGCGTCACGTCATGCGTGCCAAGCCAGGACGGCCTGTCGATGGTCACCATTCCATCAGGGATTTTCCTCCTGGACCTCCTCGGCGAGAAGCAAGAAGGGTTCGATCGCAAGCAGCCGCTGATGTTGGGCAACTATGAGGTTGCCGCCGACGCCTATACGCCCCTCTGGGTTCGCACTGAGCTCGGCACAAGCTGGGACGAAGTGGTCAAACGCGGACAGCAGCTCAAGTACGGCGCGCCGGCCGTGGGCAACAGTCAGGCACTGGCTGGCGAATGGCTCAGCATTGTGGGCGCGCCGGTCAAGGTGGTCTACGGATACGGCGGAAGCAACGAGCTTCTCGCGGCGATGGACCGAAAAGAAGTGGACTTGATGGCGGTGGACGATCTGGCCGAGGACGTTGAAGCGTCACTGCCTCGATCCAAGCAGGCCTTCCCCGAGTGGTTCACTACCAATCCCAAGTACATCACGCCGCTTCTGGCCACCCGAACTCCGATTCCTCAGGCTTGGGCAACTCCTTTTGGTTGGACAACCCCGCCGCAGATTCTTGACGCGGTGCAATCCACCGAGCTGCAGAAAGACGCGTACAAGCTGGCATTCGCGGTACGCGAAGCGGTCGATCCACTCTCGCTGCCACCGGGCGTGCCGGATGACGTGTTCAAAGCGCTGCAGCAGGCAATGATCGACACCTGCAATGACCCGGAATTCAAGAAGGCGATGAAGGATCGTAGCTTCGACGGTGGCTACCGCTCCCCTGAGGAGATTCAGACAACGCTTGATAGGCTCGCTGAGTCACCGAAGGAAGTGGTGGACATCCTGCGCCGCATGTACATCGGGAATTGATGAAGTCATGAGTGCTGAGTTGACATTGGAGATGCGTCGACTGAGGCAGCTTGTGGAGTCAAGCGACTGCTTGCTCATCACTCATCACTCATCACTCATCACTGCGACCGAGGAGGTCGCTGGTGCTTGAGGCTGGCCTAGACGCGGCAATGCGCTTTGGCCAGCCATGGGTCTTCGCCGGCCTCGTCTTCGGCGTTGCCTGCGGCCTGATCTCGGGCGCCCTGCCGGCGGGTGCGAATCTGCCGGTGCTCGTCGTTATGATGGGCTTCGCGTTCCAGCTTGATCCGTTCGTAGCGGTTGCCGTTGTCATCGGCAACCTGGCGGTCAACGGGACCACCGATCCCATCCCGTGCATCCTGATGGGGATTCCTGGCTCATCCGTGGCGCAAGCCACCGTGTTGGACGGCTATCCGATGGCCCGGCGAGGCGAGGCTGGCCGGGCGCTTGCCGCGGCCTACATGGCCTCGCTCATCGGCGGGGTCATCGGCGCGATTGCGCTGTTGGCTAGTCTGCCGATCGCACGCGAGGTCCTCAAGATGTTCGGCTCGGCTGAGTTTTTCATGCTCAGCTTGTTGGGTATTGCCATCGTTGGAATCGTTAGTAGCGGCGCATTTACCAAAGGCTTGCTGGCCGCGTGCGCTTGGACTAACTCTGGCAATGGTTGGCTCGGATCCGGTCCGCGGCGTGCCACGGGCGACGTTCGGGATCGAGCATCTGTTCAACGGTATCAACATCATCCCCGTTGTTGTTGGCTTGTTCGCCATTCCAGAACTACTCAATCTGGTGATCGGTGGTACGCCCATCGCTCAAGCCGACCTGGATAAAGCGCTCAGCAATGTGAACAAGGGCCGAAAGCAGGGGATCATGGACGTGCTCCAGCACAAGTGGCTGGTCATGCGCTCTTCTCTTGTTGGCGTGTTCATAGCCATGCTGCCGGGGGTGGGTGGCTCAGCCGCGCACTGGATGGCCTATGCCCAGGCGCGCCAGACAGAGAAGAATGGCATAAAAACGTTTGGCACGGGCGATGTGCGTGGCGTAATTGCACCTGAGAGCGCCAACAACTCAATCGATGGTGGCCATCTGATTCCGACCCTCACGTTCGGCATTCCGTCGAGCGGCGGTATGGCGCTGTTGTTGGCGTTCCTGATCCTCCTGGGCTTCCAGCCGGGGCCGACGATGCTCACCCGCGAACTAAATCTCGTCGTGTTCATGGTGTGGTGTCTGGTCGTCGCGAACATCATTGCCACCATGGTTGCCCTGTGGTTCACTCCTACATTGGCGGCGATCGCAATGGTGCCACCGAACGTGCTGCTACCGGTCATCCTGCCACTGCTCGTGCTGTCCACGGTGATGGGAACGGGTCAGCTGGAAAACTTGTGGGTGGTAGCGTTCTTCGGGGCGTTGGGCTGGTTCATGAAGCGCTATGGCTGGCCGCGGCCGCCCATCCTGATTGCCATTGCGCTGGCTCGCTCGCTCGAGAAGTATCTGTCACTGTCTATGAACACCTACGGGGGGGAGATGTTTCTCCGGCCACAGGTTCTGGCAATCATCGTCCTGGCGATTCTCGCCGTGTGGTACACACTGCGGCTGCAACGGAATACTGCCAGGGATGCGGCTGAGGTCGCGCACGGGGAGGTGGCGGTAGGGTAATGAGCGACCAGCCCAAGGCCACCGCGATTGCCCCAGCGGCGAGACGATCGAACACTGAGCGGGTGCTCGAAGTCCTGCTCATGGTGTTCTGCGCGGCTGATATTCGTTTTCATGCTTGCAGAGTCGATGAAATGGAGCGCCGGCGTGGCCCTGCTTCCTCGGATAGCGAGCGCGTTCGGTCTGGTCGTGCTCAGGTTTACGCGGTGCAGCGATTCCGGCCGCACAGAGGCCAGGGGCAGATCATGGACATGGGGTTCGATGAGGAAGGCCTAGAGAGGTCGGCCGTCATCGAGCGCACGCTTCGCTTCGTATTGACCACGGCGGCCTTTTTCGCCGCGCATCTGGCTATTCGGCTTCCACGTGACCGTCCCGATCTACATGGTGCTATATCTGGTGGTCTATGGAAAGGTGCGATGGTGGGCCGCGGTGCTCTCCGCGCTAGCCTTCCTGTTATTCATGATCGCGGCCTACGATATCGTTATACGTAGCACCTGGCCGGAGCCCGTTGATCCGCTTGCCGCTACCCGGTGTTCGGTATTGACAACATTCATCGAACGATGCACGCCTCGAGAGGAGCACAGTCGTGACGGTAACTGATCGATCGCTGCGAAGTCTCGTTGATATGGACGCGGGGCTGGTAAGTCGCGAGATCTACGTCAACGAGGACATCTACAAGCAGGAGCTGGAGCAGGTGTTCGCGCGTGCCTGGCTGTTCATCGGCCACGAGAGCCAGGTGCCCGAACCCGGGCGACTTCGTCATCTCTCGCATGGGCGAGGAAGAAGTCATCCTCGTGCGCGATCGGAAGAAGGAGCTGCACGTCTTCCTGAACACCTGTCGACATCGCGGCATGAAGGTATGCCGCTACGACGATGGCAATACGCTGGTGTTCACCTGCCCGTTCCACGGCTGGAGCTACGACACCGACGGCCGTCTCGTCGGCGTGCCGTACTACGACGCGGCCTACAAAGGCGACATGGACAAGAAGGAGTGGGGCCTGCACGAAGTCGCTCAGATGAGCAACTACTACGGCTCGATCTGGGCTACCTGGGACCGCAAGGCACCGCCGTTCGAGGATTATCTCGGTCCATTTGCGCCGTGGGTGCGGCGTTGCTTCCAGAGCTCTGACGGGAACGACAACGGCGTCGAGCTGTTCAAGCCCGCCTACAAGTGGCGCATCCCGACGAACTGGAAGTTTCCCGGCTTCAGCTTTGATGGCGACAGCGCCCACGGCGCCATGACCCACCGCTCGGTGAACGTGGCGGCCATCGGCCCGCAGGGTGAGCGCCGAAGGCGGCAGCCGCAGCGGCATGAGCAATCCGTTCCCGCGGACGAGCTACGAGATGTCCAGTCCCGAGCTCGGCCATGGCGGGCACAACCCCATCTACGAGCTCCCGGGCGTGCCACCGTATGTGGATACCTGGTTTACGGTGCCCGGTGTGGACGACTACTACCGCGAGACGCGCGGGAGATCGCGGCCAAGAAGTTCGAAGGGCCAGTACCTGCATGGCGGTACCTGCCTGGTCTGGCCGAATGTCAACATCCAGCCGCACCGCATCCTGCATCTGGCATCCGCACGGCGTGGGCGTGACCGAGAGCTGGCGGCAGTATCCCGTCGACCGGGATGCGCCCAAGCTGGTCAAGGACGCACAGCGCCGCTACATGATGCGTTACGGCGGACCGGCCGGCCTGACCGAGTCGGACGACATGGAAAACTGGAACTACGCGTACCCGGCCAGCCTCGGCACATCGCCCAGCGGCTGCCGTACAACTTCCAGATGGGTGCTGCATCACGAGTTCGACAGACGAGCGGGTGCCAGGCATCACGCTCAACTATCGCATCGCCGAGGAGAATCAGCGCTCGCGGCTCAAGCGCTGGCTGGCAGTTTATGGAAGCCGGGAGCTGGGACGAGATTTTCCCGGTGAAGAAGTGAGATGCCGTTGATGTTACCTGCGTCCAACGGCTCTCTGGAGAGAAGTTCGCCATGCCTGATGAAACGCCCTCGAAGGCCGAAGACTTGATGAACATCAACGACACGGTGATCCTGCGGAATCTCCCTGTGGGTACCAAGGTCGAGCATTCGTGGTGGCGCCGTGGCTGAAGTTACTGCCAACCCCCAGGACGGCGGGTGGATCTACGTGAAGTTTCTGGAGTCTCCCGCGGACCCGTCCAAAGTCGGCGAAGAGGAGCTCGTTTTTTGCACGGAAGTCGTTGAGCGTTGTCTAGCTCAGTTCGAGGAGGTCCCAGTCGTGACGCTGTCGACTAGCGCGAGGGAGGAGCTCCTGGAGCGGCTGCTGCTGGAGCGTGAGATCGAGCAGTTTCTGTACATGGAGGCGGAGCTCCTGGACGAGCGCCGCTTCAGCGAATGGATCGAGCTCATAGCGGAAGACATCCACTACCACATGCCCATTCGCCGAAACGTAAAGTTCGGCGAGCAGCATCGCGAGAATACCGACCCCGAGTCAGAGATCTCATGGTTCGACGAGGGCAAAGCCACGCTGGCCGGCCGCGTGCGCCAGCTCAATACTGGCATTCACTGGTGCGAGGAGCCGTTCTCGCGCATCCGCCACATCGTCTCCAACGTTCAGGTTACGGACGTGCAAGGCGACGAGGTCAAGGTGCGCTGCCGCTTCTTCGTCTACCAGAATCGGCTGGCCGACGAGCAGAACTTCTTCATTGGCAAGCGTGAAGACGTTCTGCGGCGAGACGCCGAGACCGGCTGGAAGATCGCCAAGCGCACGATCATCCTGGACCAGAATGTGCTGCTCTCCAAGGTCCTCAGCACGTTCTTCTAGTGATGAGTAAGAAGTCATGAGTATTGAGAGCCAGCGCAATCGTCACTCATCACTCAGCACTCATGACTCATCACTTCGTGGTGAGTGGCGGACAGGCAATGGTTCTGATGTGGTGCTCATTGTCGACGAAGATCAGAACCGCGTTCGCGATGTGTTTCTGGCGACGCCGGGCCTGCTCAGTAAGCTGCTGACGACACCAGGGGATTTCCAGTCCTGGAGAAGCGATCTCTCTGTCAGTAGAGATCGTGAGGACCCATCAGTATGGGGTGATCTCGTGATTGCCCGCGCCGCCAACGGCCAGGTCATCACCATGGACCCCGGTCGGTTCTGGGAAGGCGTCTACGATTGGTTTCGCTCGCGCGGCGTGGACTACGACACTCCCGGTCAGTGACCGCTCGTCGCATGGAGTGAGTGCTGAAGCACTCACTCCATGCGGTAGGCTAGTTCTCGGGCTTGATCTCCGCCAGAACGGCACCTGCCTGTACCTGAGCCCCCTCTGAAACATTGAGCTTGGCAAGTTTGCCCGTCCCCGGGGCCGTCACGACGTGCTCAATCTTCATGGATTCGAGCACCAGGAGCGGCTGACGCTCGGTGACCGAATCGCCAACCGTAACCTGAAGTTTGACGACGCGCCCGGGCATTGGGGCTGTCACTGTGCCATCATTAACGGCAATTGATGAGTCAGCCCTGATCGCGTCAGGCGGTCTCGCAGGCGTTACGTGATAGGAACGATTCTTCCAGTACACCAGCAAGCGCCCGTCTGCTTTGCGGGTGACCTTCGCAACGTTTCCATCGATTGAGACGGTACGGACGTCCAGTGTCTGCGCCTGGATGAGATTGCCGCTGGACTCGATGTCCCAGGTGGCGCTGCCCGGATGCCGGAGCGTGACGCAGGACGTAATTTCCCCTGCTCGCTGCCATAGGAGGAGCCTCGGCGTTCCAGCCTGGCGCCATGTGGATCGATCCTGCCACACGTCATTCGATCCCTCGAGCGATGATGGAGCGGCAGCAGAGATAGCGGTGACTGCCGCGAGCACTTCAGGCGGCTGCTCCAGCAGACCTTCAACGATCTCGTGCTCCTCCAGGAACCCGGTGTGCAGATCGCCGGCCTGAAACGCGGGATGTTCTGCGATGGTTAACAGGACATCCAGATTTGTTCGTGGTCCGCTTATCGAGCATTCAGCAAGGGCTTGGCGCAGAAGCGCGACGGCATCTGTTCGATCTCTTGCCCAGACGATCATCTTCGCCAGCAGTGAGTCGTAGTAAGGCGTGATCATACTGCCCACGTCGAAACCGGCGTCGATCCGGATGGAACCCTTTATCGCCTCGGGCAGCGACCACCCAGTGATCTCTCCAGTGGAGGGCAGAAACCCGCTCAGGGGGTCTTCAGCGATGATCCGCGTCTCAATCGCGTGACCGTTGATCTCGATGTCAGTCTGCCTGACGGGCAGCGGCTGTCCGTCAGCCACCTGAAGCTGTAGCTCGACGAGATCGAGGCCTGTCACCATCTCAGTAACCGGGTGCTCCACCTGAAGGCGGGCATTGAGCTCCAGGAAGTAGAAGCTGCCAGAGTCATCGAGAATGAACTCCACTGTCCCGGCGCCCTCGTAGCCAGCCGCGCGAGCAAGGGCGATGGCTGCAGCCCCCATACGCTCGCGCAGATCAGCATCGACAACGGGTGAAGGGCTCTCCTCCACGAGCTTTTGATGTCGCCGCTGGATACTGCATTCACGCTCGCCCAGGTGCACCACGTTTCCGTGTGTATCGCCCAAGATTTGGACTTCGACATGTCGAGGGCGGAGCACATATTTCTCCAGCAGTACGTGCTGATTGCCAAAGCTGGATTGTGCCTCGCGCTTCGCCGAGTCCAGGGCGTCCGTGAATTCGGCGGCTGACTCTACCAGACGCATGCCGCGACCGCCTCCACCAGCGCTGGCTTTGATCAGCAGCGGGAATCCCATCTCCTGCGCGCGATGTGCGAGGTGGTTGGCGGACTGATCGTCACCGTGATAACCGGGGAGCACCGGCACATTGAGCTGCTCGGCCAGTGCCTTGGCAGGTGCTTTCTCTCCGAGCATACGCATGGCACTCGGTGGCGGACCGATCCAGATAAGCCCATCCGCTAGCACCGCGTCCGCGAAGTCGGCACTCTCTGAGAGGAAGCCGTATCCCGGGTGGACCGCCTCCGCCCCGGACTTATTCGCGATCTCAAGGATAGCCGGCTGATTGAGGTAGCTTTCCAGTGCTGGTGGCGGGCCGACGCGATACGCCTCGTCCGCGTGCCGCACGTGTAACGCATCTCGGTCCGCATCAGAGTAGATTGCGATCGTCCGAATACCGAGCTTTCGGCACGTGCGCATGACGCGAATCGCGATCTCGCCGCGATTGGTGATGAGGACGGAGCGGATCATGCAGCCTTCCCTGGGAGTAAATCGTCTTCACCCACCGGATCTGCTCCCTCGCCCTTTGGGAGAGGGTTGGGGTGAGGGGACACATCGGATATCCGCCCCTCACCCCAACCCTCTCCCAAAGGGCGAGGGAGCGCAGTATGCTGCATCTAGACACTGATCACATCCTGAACACACCGAATTGCGTCTCGGGAATGGCTGCGTTGAGGGCGGCTGAGATGCCGAGCCCTAGAACCATACGTGTATCGATGGGGTCGATCACGCCATCGTCCCAGAGCCGCGCGGTGGCGTAATAAGGGCTGCCCTCGGCCTCGTATTTAGCCAGCGTGGGCGCCATGAATTCCGCTTGCTCTTCGGGCGACATGCTTTTGCCTTCACGGCGTAGATTGTCCAGACGCACCTGGAGCAGGACACTGGCGGCCTGCTGTCCGCCCATCACGCTGATGCGAGCGTTGGGCCACAACCAGAGCTGGCGAGGGCTGAACGCGCGACCGCACATGCCGTAGTTGCCAGCGCCGAAGCTTCCACCGATGACCACCGTGAACTTGGGCACCTGGGCGTTGGCCACCGCCATGACCATCTTGGCGCCATCGCGAGCCAGGCCTCGATTTTCGTATTCCTTGCCGACCATGAAGCCCGCGATGTTCTGTAAAAAGACGAGCGGGATTCGGCGCTGGCAGCAGAGCTCAATAAAGTGCGCTCCCTTCAAGCTACTCTCACTGAAGAGAATCCCGTTGTTGGCCACGATTCCGACCGGGTAACCCATGATCCGTGCAAAGCCCGTGACCAATGTCGTTCCATAGCGCGCCTTGAATTCGTCAAAATCGCTCTCGTCGACGAGCCGCGCGATGATCTCGCGTACGTCAAATTGCCGGCGCAGATCCGTTGGAATGACGCCGTACAGCTCAGTCGGATCATGGGTTGGCTCCCGCGCTGGCATGATCTCCCAGGGTGCGTGCTTTAATCTCACGGTGACATTGCGAAGCACCTGACGGGTGAGCCCCAAGGCATGCTCATCGTCTTCGGCGAGATAGTCCGCCACTCCAGAGATCCGGGTGTGCACGTCCGCGCCGCCCAGGTCTTCCGCGCTCACGTCCTCACCCGTGGCGGCTTTCACCAATGGCGGGCCGCCGATGAAGATCGTACCGGTGCCCTTCACGATGATCGTTTCGTCGCTCATCGCGGGAACGTACGCTCCACCCGCCGTACATGAACCCATGACGACTGCAATCTGGGCGATCCCTTTCGCGGACATCGTGGCCTGGTTGTAGAAGATCCGGCCGAAATGCTCTCGGTCCGGAAACACCTCCGCCTGGAGTGGGAGGAAGGCTCCGCCGGAGTCCACCATGTAGACACACGGCAGTCTATTTTGCTCCGCGACCTCCTGGAGTCGCAGATGCTTCTTTACGGTCATCGGGTAGTACGTGCCGCCTTTGACGGTGGCATCGTTGGCCACGATGGCTACCTCACGCCCGTGAACCGAGCCTATGCCGGTAATGATCCCCGCGGAAGGCGCGTCGCTTTCGTACATCTCCCACGCCGACAGCGGGGAAAGCTCCAGAAAAGGACTACCCAGATCCAGCAATCGATTGATCCGCTCGCGTGCCAGAAGCTTCCCGCGCGCTCGGTGACGGCGCACCGCCTCGTCGCCGCCACCTCGCTGAATCAGACGCGTGCGCTCAGCAAGCTCGCGTGCCAGCCCGAGGTTGTATTCGCGGGTCTCCGCAAACTCCGCGCCCGATGTGTCGATGTTACTGGACAGTCGCGCCAAGAAATTGTTCCCTGCTGCTCAGGCTTGGCCAAGCATACAAGCGGCGGCCGGCCCAGGGCAGGCACGCCGCTGAAATCAAAGTGGTGCTCAGGGCAAGAGCTCGCATAGCCTGACGATTCATTCCATGATTCCCCATGCGCGACGTCGGGCGAGAGCACGTTCGAGGTTGGATGCATCGATCACCGGCGCGGGTAGGATGATCTCCTGCCGCTCCAGGCGCTCGCCGTTGAGGTGTCGCACCGCGAGCTCCATGGTGAGCTCGGTCATTTCGTACACGGCGTAGTCAAACGTCGCGGACAGCGCGCCGCGCTCCAGGGCCCGCAGACCGTCGGGCGTGCCATTGACGCCAACTACCGTTACATCCGCAAGCCTGCCGGCGGCTTCCAGCGCGTCGATCGCGCCTATCGCCATCTCATCGTTGAGCGCCACGATGGTGTTGAGGCCAGGAGCGTCCCGAAGCATCTGCGTGGCGAGCTGTCTAGCTTGACCGCGATCGTAGTTTGCCGACTCGGCGGCCAAAACTGTCATCTCGGGGTGAATCTTTAGCTCGTCACCTATACCGCGCATTCGATCCTGGCCGGTGATCCCTGCGCGGATGCCTTCGATGATGACTGCTCGAATGGGCTTGTCTCGATGCTGACCGAGCCACTGAACGATCTGTCTGCCGATGGTGTAATCATCCCCACCAACGTATGTGACGATCTCCCCACCGGCCACGCGACTTCCAATGTTGTATACAGGTAGTCCCGCGGCGTTCATCCGCTCCACCAGGTCCACCTGACGTCGGTAGTCCGCTGGCGCAAACACAATGCCGTCCAGATCGCCCGCCCGCATCGCATCGTCTACAAGGCCGCTCTGCTCATCGTGATCGTCTGGAACGGTTGGCGCCAGTATCGTGATCCGCAATCCGAATCGAGCTGCCGCGTCATCGGCGGCCTTGGCTGCTGACACCCAGGCCGGATTGGTTCTGTTCTTTATAACCACCGCCAGATGGTGAGGCCGGTGTGCCCTTAGCTCATTGATCGTCTCGGCGGGCAAATCGCCGGTGACGGACGTGAATTGAGGTCCAGACTGCGCGGAATCGGTGAGCATGCTCTCCTCCCGAGCGATCATAGCGCCAGGGACCGCCGACATTTGGTCTAACAGGTCCCGAGTTGGCCAGTCTCCAGCCAGCAATTGATCTTGGTTGGCTTCTCACAAATGAGGCGCACGCGTCCTAGCGGCGTATGCTGAGGTTGCAGTCTGCGTGCGGTTGGAATGGAGAAGGAACGAGTCACGAATCGGTACGCGATCCAGGGGATCGAACGAGGTCTTTGGGCGTGACTGGAGGTGCCAACATGTCGGTACACGCGTACGTATCTCAGGAATCGCGTCGTGTCGATTGGCTACCGCGCTCCGTGTTGGCTGGTTTTATTGCCAGCGTTCTTATGGTGATCGCGTTCTTCATTGCTTATGGCGTGGCGATTATCCTGGGTACGGTCACACTGGCGAACCGCCGGGGAGCAGAGGAGTTTCAGGGCTGGCTGGTTGCGCTGACTCACAATTCATTGATCGACATCGCGAGCGTCACACTATATGCGGCGGGAGCGATGCATCTGTCCGTGGGTGTCGTGCTAGCACTTGTCTATGGCGCGATCGCCGAGCCGCGATTGCCTGGAGCCGGATGGGTCCGCGGAATACTGTTTGCAATGATTCCGTGGCTGCTGTCATTGACCGTAGCGTTTCCAATTCTCAACGCCGGAATGTTCGGACTGGCCCTGGGTGCGGGGCCGCTGCCGGCGATAGGGAATCTCGCATTGCACCTGATCTACGGGGCGAGCCTGGGAGCGATCTACGGTCCGCTCGGTGATCTTCCGGCGGATTCATTCTCTGTTGATGAGCCGCGGGACGATAGGGAGACCACCGCGGCCCTCGAGCGCGCCGGTGCAGTGGGGGTGATGCTGGGAGGTGCAATTGGCGCAGCGATCGGGGCTCTTGGAACTGCCCTACCAGGCGCCCTACCTCCGTCAGGTGGGATGGCTCCAGCCTTCGCACTGGTGTTTGGAGGAGCGATACTCGGAGCCGCCTTCGGCGCAGCGGTCGCCCCCTTTCTCAGCGAGGACCGACCTCAAGCTCCGACCCGTTAGCGCGAGGCGTGGCAATGGCTGACTAAGCCAATACGCGACCTCGAAGTACGTCTGACCCTACGAAGACGGGTTTTCCAGCCCGTAACCAAGTTTACGAAGCTGGCGTAGGGCTGGAAGGCCGTCGCTACGACAAACGA
Source organism: uncultured Chloroflexia bacterium (assembly GCA_963765765.1). Lineage (GTDB taxonomy): Bacteria > Chloroflexota > UBA6077 > UBA6077 > JACCZL01 > CAVXYC01. Next base: position 297,783 of record CAVXYC010000019.1, read on the forward strand.
TCGCTTAGCGAGTCCATGTTCCCGGTACGCCTCGTGCAGTAATGCACAAGCGTAGAGCGCAAGAAGCGCTTGTTGAGGGCGAATCACATGGACCGTGCGAATTCTTACCCACATTGTCGAAGCGGCCTGGTTTCGAGTCTGGTACTCAAGGGCGCCGACTACTTTCAGCGCCTGCTCATTCCCTGGGTGCATGGCTGAGTCCAGTCTCAACGAGTCGCGCGACTTGCGCTACATGGAATCACCAGGAGGTAGATGATGAGAGTTGCAGAGAGAACACACGCTGCTACGGCAACTCCGGATCGCCGCGGCGATCGCGTCATCGATTCTGCTTCGCCGTTCGCGAAGGACGAGCGCTGGATCGAGATCGATCTCGCTGACTTGCACCTTTCCAGCGACATGAGCACACTGGATCACAGGGCTGAGGTCGCCTCGTATATTTACGAGCGCTTCGTCCCGTATGCCGATGAAGGGTGGGAGTGGGTGGTACATCCCGCCAGTCGGCGGTTTGACGACTGGGTGACAAACGACTCCGAGGTTACCGCCGCTCGGATGCACTGTCGCCGGGTGAGCCGGAGACTCCGCATTCAGAGCGCGCATTGAACGGACTCTCCGGGTATCGCACGCGGCAGCTCACGAGACGCCTGTGGTCATCAGAACCGACCTCACAGGTATACCGACCGGTACCATCGAATTAGTCAAAAATCACTTGTTGGACCGCGGCGGATTCGCTACTCTGACTGGCATGGAGCGACGTTAGTCAGGCCAGAGCGCGTAGGTCGTCGCGGCCAATGACCCCAGTTCTCAGGGCCCATTTGTCAATCCAACCCTAACCGCTGTGCGTTGTATAAATAGGCCGTTCTTAAATCTGGAGTCATGATGCTCGGTGGCGCCCCGAGGCTGCTCGGACAGATCCTCTTCTTCGGCTATAGGCAATGACCCGCTTCCTCGTGGGAGTAGTTGGGCTGGTTACGCTGGCTGTGGGCTGGTATGCGGCTCAAGTGGCGACCTTGAATTGGGTCCAGCCCTTGGCGATCGATAGCAGCCTATCCGCAGTCCAGCGTCCGATCCATCCTGATGTGCCTCTCCAGATATCGCTGCAGGGATACGGAGCGGAACTTGGCGGAGTGCGGCTCTATCGCACCGATGCGGAAGCGTCCAGTCAAGAGGAGCCCGTCCCCGCGCGCGCCGTAAGTAACGGTGCCGGGTCCTGGCGCGTTGAGACGGCGAATGGCCTGCGGCCCGACAGCGACTATCGTCTGGTCGTTGATGTTATCTCACCCCGGGCATCCTTCCCGGTACCGGTCCAGGAGCACATCACTCAACAATATCGATTCGAGACCGTGCCAACTCCGCAACCTCAAATGCCCGCAAGTCTCCTTCAGCCTCGTTGGGGAGAAGCGGTGCCGATCTCCTGGTCATTGCCACTCGAATCTGTGCAGGTCTCGGTTGACCCGGAGGCGTCCGTTGACGCCTGGGTTGACCCTGCCGACGCCACCAAGACCTGGGTTAAGCTGGCGCCAACCGCCTTGGGTGGCCAGGTGTACTCAGTCGAATTCAAGCGTGCCGTTGGTATAGATGGCATGGCGCTGCAGGAGCCGAGATCCTTTCAGCTTGCACTGCCGGATCGGCCGAGTTTTGAGAATCTTCCCGAGGAAGCCGTGATGATCGAGCACGGAGAGACCTTCGACCTCACCAGCACAGTCCCGCTCGCGGACGTCGACGTTCAGAGCAGTGGTGATCTTCAGACAAAAGCCACTCTCCACGGTGAGCACATTAGACTGGCGCTCCCGAAGTTCCGGCAGGGCGCTGAGGCCAAGGTCACTGTAGCGGCGGCAATCACTCCGCAAGGTGCTCCGCTGGAATCGCCGGTCTCGTTCCTGGTGCGCACCCCTCCCGCGATGGAGATGCCGAGGTTCGTTCCAGCGAACAAAGCTCAATCCGTTCGACTGGGAGCCCGGCCTTACCTCGAATTCCAGTCGCCACCCTCCAACCCCGGGGCGGTGCGCCGCTCAGTGACGATGCGGCCGGCAATCAAGGGCGAGTGGAGCTGGTTAGATGACGTGACGCTGGTTTTTACACCTGCCGATCGTCTGCCACCAGAGACGACGATCAACGTCACGTTGCCAAGCGGTCCGGATGGTCCGCGCACTGAAGCAGGCGGCTATCTGGAGAAGGACCTGGTGACGTCGTTCGTCACTATGCCTGATCGGCGCATCGAGGTCAGCATCGCGAAGCAGCAGCTGTACATGATTGAGAGCGAGCGCACGATCAAGACGATCACAGTGGGCACGGGTGTGGCCGGCGCTGATACGCCACGCGGCCAATACGAAGTGCTCTACAAACTGCCCAAGACTCGGATGCAGGGCGTGAACCCTAGTGGCGCACGGTACGATCTCCTAGACGTTCCATGGGTGTTGCCGTTCATGGGTGATTACGCCATTCACGGAGTGTATTGGCGCAATAACTTTGGCACGGTCGCCAGCAACGGTTGCGTGGGTATGACCGTAGAAGAGGCCAGGGTGCTCTACGACTGGGCGGACGTGGGTACGCCAATCCGGATTTATTAGTAATGCTTCGGACTCGCCGACTTAGCGCAATGAGGCATCCTTGTTATCCTGCAGTGAAGCGAAGAACGACAAGGATGCCTGTCTGAATGACTTGCTCGATCTGTTCGCGCAGCTACCTCAGCGCAGGGCTTAGTTCCACTTCGGCATCCTCGCTGAACTGCGTTCGATAGAGCTCCGCGTAGCGGCCGTGGGCTGCCAGGAGCTCGGTGTGCGAGCCACGCTCCACCACACGGCCATCCTCGATGACCAATATGGCGTCAGCGGCTCGGATGGTCGAAAGCCGGTGGGCGATCACCAGAGCGGTGCGGCCGTTCAGTGCTTCACCGATGGCTTCTTGCACGGCAGCCTCAGAGACGGAATCGAGGTGCGCGGTGGCCTCATCCAGGATGACGACGCGCGGTTGTGACAGGAGCAGCCGCGCTATGGTCAATCGTTGGCGCTCTCCTCCCGACAGTCGGTAGCCTCGCTCACCGACCACCGTGTCCAAACCATCCGGCAGGTGACGCACGAGCTGGTCCAATCGCGCTCGCTGAAGCGCATCCCAGAGATCGTCGTCAGACGCGCCCGGTCGCGCAAAGGTCAGGTTGGCGCGAATGCTATCGTGGAAGAGGTGGCCATCCTGAGTGACCATTCCTACAGCTTCGCGGATTGCCTTGAATGAGAGGTCGCGGACGTCCATGCCAGCGAGCCTGACCGCGCCGCTGTCCACGTCATAAAGGCGAGGAACGAGTGATGCAATCGTCGACTTGCCGGCCCCAGACGAGCCGACCAGCGCGATGAGCTGCCCGGCTTCGGCTTTGAATGAAACGCCGTGAAGCACCTCTTCACCGCCACGAGTGTCGAGATTGGCCACCTCCTCGAGTGAGGCAAGGGACACTTTGTCCGCTGCTGGGTAGCCAAAGTGCACGTCCTCGAGCTCGACAGAAACGGGTCCATCGGGGAGACTCTCGGGGCGCTGCTTCTCCGCGATCAGCGGCGGAATGTCGAGCACTTCAAAGACTCGCTCAAAACTCACCAGGGCCGACATGACGTCTACGCGGGCGCTCGCCAGAGCCGTGAGCGGGCTGTACAGTCGCGTGAGCAGCAGTGCGAGAGTAACGACGCTTCCGGGCTCGATCTGACCGACGAGAGAGAGGTAGCCGCCAAGTCCGTATACCAGGGCTGAAGCGAGCGCCGAAACCAGCATGAGCGCAGTGATGAAGACCCACTGCACCATGGCGGTGCTCACGCCGATATCCTTCACGCGCGCCGCCCGGCGACCAAACTCCGCGGATTCTTCCTCGGGCCGACCGTACAGCTTGACAAGCGTCGCGCCGGGAGCAGAGAACCGCTCGGTCATCTGACTCGTCATCGCGGCGTTGTGAGAAGCCGCCTCACGCTCCAGGCTGGCAAGCTTTCGTCCCATACGCCGTGCCGGAATAACGAAGATGGGCAGGAGCACCAGTGACAGCAGCGTGACCTGCCATGAGAGCCCCAGCATCACTGCCAGCGTCAGCACCAGCGAAATTACGTTTGTCACCACGCTGGAGAGCGTGTAGGTAAACGCGCGCTGGGCACCGATGACGTCGTTGTTCAGTCGGCTGACCAGCGCCCCCGTCCGAGTACGTGTAAAGAAGGCGATGGGCATGCGCTGAACGTGCTCGAACACGGTATTTCGCAGATCCAGAATGAGCCCTTCTCCAATGCGGGCCGACTGCAGCCGCTGAAGCAGGCCAAGACCTGCTTCGACGACCGCAATAAGCGCGATCAAGATGGAGAGCCCGATGACCGTGCTGATATCGCCGCGCTCCACGATCGCATCCACCACGCGGCCTGCGAGCACGGGCGTGGCTACCGAGAGAACAGCCAGTACCACCGAGAGAATCAAGAATGCGATCAGCGCCCGCCTGTGCGGCCGAGCAAAGCCGGCAATGCGTCGCAGAGTGGCTCGTCCAACGCCACGGCGGGGTTGATCGCCCTGCATGGCGCTCTCGAGAGCCATCCACGTTCCCACGTCCATGTTCATGATTGTTTCAACGCTCCAGAATGTAAAACGAACGATTCCCACAGGAATCGACCGGGCGCGTAGCTCGGAGGCTTGTCCACTGTGCCTAGAACGCTAATCGCCCCGAATGTAATCCAGACACAGGGACACGCCCGTGTTACTTGTCCCGACTTCGAGTGGACGGCCCGACGCTGACCGACGTTCACGGCAGAATCAAGTGGAGGTCACCGAACTCATGCCAGAGGTAACGGCCATCGAGCGCGGCTTGATAGGCGACCTCGAGATGCGCGGCTCCCGCGATTGCACTCAGCATGTCCAGGTGTGATGCTTGCGGCTCGTGAAATCCGGTTAGCAGTCCATCGATCACTCTGACCCCGCGATCCGGCGTGATGATCAAGTCCGTCCATGCTCGAGTGGGTCTCAGTTGGCCCGACCCGTCTGATGCGCTCTCCAGTGCGCGCACCACCGTGGTTCCCACGGCGATGACGCGCCTCCCGTCAAATCTGGCCTGATTCACCGCCGTAGCCGTCTCAGGAGGAACGATGAACGGCTCAGCATACGGCCGTTCATGCGCTTCCAAACTCGCAACGCCAGTGTGAAGCGTCAGGGTTTTGAAGCCGATCGCACGCCGGGCCAGCTCAGCCAGCACCCGGCCACTGAAGGCGCGTCCGGCCGAGGGCATCTCTGCTGAACCGGGCTCCCGCGCGTAGATGGTCTGGTAGTAATTTAGCGGCCACTCATCGTGCAGATATGGGTAATGGACGGGGCGGCCCCAACGATCCAGATATCCCAGCACAGGCAAGGGGAGATCGAGTCGCGCAATCCAGAGTCGGCTTGAGTCCGCATGTGGAGCCAGAAACGTGATCCGCCCCTCATCGGGCACAGCGACCGACTCGTCGAGATCGACGCTCGCGTGCCTGAGGTTCCACAATCCAGAGGCCATCCGGAAGTCGCGTTGAGAGGTGGATATCCAGCTCCCGTCCATCCCGGCGGCGGGCTGTCAGCGCGGCCGGGATAGTGGCTGAATCGTTTGCCACCAGCAGGTCGCCGGGTTGGAGGTAACTCGGCAAATCGATAAACCGGGCGTGATCGACGCGATTATCGCGGTAGTGGCTCACCATGAGCCGAACTTCGTCGCGCCCAAGGCCACGCGCCTCGGGTGGTTCGTGTGCCTCCAGATCAGGAGTTAGTGAGAACGCCAATCGGCGTTCAGATGGTTGAAGAGTAGTCATGGTCATCGTTGACCTCCGGAGCCCGCCGCCACCGGCATGCGTGCCACAACGCGACGGAACGGTGTTGTTTCGTCCTCGATGAGCCGTACGATGGCTGGCGCGGAGACTTCAGGACCGGGCAGGTGGCTCAGGTCCTCGCCCGGCTCGGCGTCGCGATGCATCTGGGTGTTCATGTCGCCCGGATCCACGGTGTAAATGCGGATCCCGGTGCCGGCGACTTCGGCTGCTAGCACTCGTGAGAGATGTTCCAAGGCCGCTTTGCTGGTGCCGTAACCACCCCAGCCCGGATATGCCTCCAGGGCGGCGTCGGACGTAATGTTGACGATCACGCCCTCTCCGCTCCCTTGCATATCCGGCAGGACAAGCTGCATCAGGTGGAGCGGAGCAATGGCGTTGACGTGGAAGACTTCTGCCAGCGTGTCGAGCGGGTAGCTCTCGAGTCGCGGCATCGGGCTCGGGCCGATCGTTGATGCGTTGTTGATCAGGATGTCGATCTGTCCGAATCGCTCCTGACCTGCCACTACGAGACGTTCGGCGTGTGTTGGATCGGCAACATCGCCGGGAATGGCCAGCACTGCCGTGAGTTTATTTAGCTCCTGTGCGGCTTGATCGAGCGCCTTCGCCCCCCTCGCCGTCAGAATGAGATTCGTTCCGCGGCGAGCCAGTAGGCGCGCGATTTCAAGACCGAGACCGCGGGATGCTCCGGTGATAAGTGCTGTTGAATTGGTTGATAGCCTCATCTACGACTCCATGGTGTTCGGGTGTTTCCGATACCAGGAGTGTCGCGCCCAGATGAGGCCGTCGGCGTCGTGCCAGGGGTCAGAACAACGATGGTCTCTTGGGTCAGCAATCAGAACTGTCCAAAAGGACAGTCCAGCGCATGCCTAGGGGTTGAGCAGGCCGCGTTGAGCGGCGATGGCCACGGCTTGAGCGCGATTCTCGGCACCCAGTTTTCGGATTAGCGCCGCCGTGTGAAATTTGACGGTGCGCTCAGTGATGGAGAGGGTGTTGGCGATCTGCTTGCCAGGGAGACCCTCGGCAATGAGTGTCAGCACCTCTCGTTCTCGCAGCGTGAGTGGACCTGCGCCGCGGGGCGCTCGAACGGCGTTGGCCAGGTGCGCCGCCGCGGCCGGGGCAAGCGCGGTGCCGCCGGCTGCCACAACGCGAACGGCGTCACTGATCTCCGCCGCTGTGGCACCCTTGAGAATGTATCCACGCGCTCCGCCTCGCACCGCGTCGAGCACCCGCTCGTCCGATTCGTAGGCGGTGAAGACCAGAATTGCTGTTGATGGTGAGATCTCTGCGAGTCGTGGAATGGCCTGAGTGCCGCTCATGCCAGGCAGCTCCAGGTCCAGCAGAACCACATCCGGTTGCACTCGCTCGACGAGCCCCAGTGCCTCTTCCGCGTTACTCGCCGCGCCCAGGACTTCGAAATCTCGTTCGTCGGCCAAGGTGGCAACGAGCCCCTGACGAACGATTGGATGGTCGTCGACGACGATCACGCGGATCATGACCGCGGATCACTTGGAAGGGGAATACGCGCGGTAATCGTGGTCCCTCGATTCGGTCGGCTCGTGACGCGGAGCTGACCGCCCAGGAGACGTGCGCGCTCGCGCATACCGATGATGCCGTGATGACCCGCCTCGGGACTCGACGTCGCCTCGGCATTCATGCCGGTCCCGTTGTCGCGGACCGTGAGCAAGACTGCGCCGTTCGCTACGCGTAGTGCGATGCTCGCTTCGGTCGCGTGAGCGTGGTGACGCACGTTTGCGGTTGCCTCCTGCGCGATGCGATATACCTCAGATTCGACCTGAAGTGGAAGCACGACGGCCTCATCGATGTCCACGTGAATTTGAATGCCGGTCTCGGAGGTGAATCGCCGAGCAAGTGCCGAGAGTGCTTCGGGCAGTGTCCGCTCAGCCAGGGGCTCGGAGCGCAGGTTCAACACGGATGTCCGGGCTTGCTGCAACGCCTCCCGCGTGGTTGCGAGGGCGCGCTCGAGTCGCTCTCGTGCTTGTTCCGGGCCGTCCTCCACGTGGCGCAACGCTCCCTCGATGTCCAATCCGATGGCGGTGAGTCCTTGCGCCAGGCCATCGTGAATCTCACGTGCCAGGCGCGTGCGGTCCTCGGCGCGCATGAGCCGCGCGCTCTCCCCGGCGAGGCGGTCGCGCTCCACTGCGATGCCGATCTGCGAGGCGATCGTGGAAAGTAGCCGCAGCTCTTCGGGGTTGAGGGCACGCCAGGCTGGCCCAGCGATGTTCATGATGCCCAGGCCGCGATGTCGGAAGTAGAGCGGGATGCTGGCGTGGTAGCGCAGGCCCTGCGTCAGTGATGGATCCTGCGCGTGGATCGCTGGGTGCAGACGGCTGCATTCCAGCATATCGACGTTTGTGGGACGCAGCTTGCCCTTGACGAAGAGGTCCGTGCAGTAACACCAGCTTCCGCTCATGCGCACCGGCTCCTGCAGGTACGGGGGGAGGCGCTGCGTAGCCGCGACGTAGAACTGCCCGGTTTCGGCGTCCTTGAGCCAGACCCAGCCCGTTCTCAACCCGAGCAGCCGCGCTACGAGTCCGAGCGTGCGCTCCAGCGCCTGATAGATGTCCGTGGAGCCGTGCAACGCCTCAGTGATCGCATCGAGGATGGCTGACGAGTCCGACGGCTTGCGGAGACCAGTCATGAGTGATGAGTCATGAGTGATGAGCCGCGGAAGTACGTCTACTCATCACTCATGACTCATCACTCATGACTTCTACACATACGTGTGCGTGATCACCTCGAGAATGTGCCCGTTGGGATCACGGAAGTAGAATCCGCGGCCCTGGTGGTGGTGATTGATCTCATAGTCCTCGAGATCGCGCGGACCGCTCCCATAAGCAATGCCTTCGTCCTTCACGCGCTGCAGCACTGTGTCGAACTCGCCGTCAGTTGTGATGAACGCAAAATGTAGGCAAGGTAGATTCTCACCGGCATCGTCGAAATCTAGCGATAGATTGTCGTCGACTCGTACCGGCGCGAAATGACCCCATAGACCCTTGTACTCGAGCCCGAACATTCGGGCAAACCAGCGCGCTGACTCTTCTTTATTACGAGCTGGAACGATTGTGTGGTCCAGATGGAATGGCATGGGTTCGCTCCTCTTCCAAATACGACTGACCGGATTGTAAACGGTTGGACGCCGTTGCAGGTTGTCACGCTCCTCGGATGAGGGGCGGCCGATGTGCATGCAGAGCGACACCTCCACTTATCGAGAAGAGGGCGCTGGCGGCGAAGAGGGCGTGGTAGCCGAGCTGAGAGACAAGCACGCCGCCGACCAGGGGTGCCACCGCACCCGCGAGGCCGACGAGACCGAAGCAAAGTGCCACGTAGCTGGGGCGTCGGTCCACGGGCGCGAACTCCATGGGGCCGGTCTCGATGGCAAGCTGCGAGCCTGCTTGTCCAATGCCAACGAATGCGAATGACGCCAGCAGCCACAACGGCTGATTGGCCAACATGGCAAGGATGGAAAGACCAGCACCCGCCAGAGCCGATACTTGACCAACCGCTGAAAAACCATGACGGTCGGCCAACCAGCCCAGAGCAGAGTTCGCAAGGACGCTGGCGGCGAGCAGCATCACCGTGTACCAGGCGGCGATCTCATCACTTGCTCCGAGGCTTAGCACCGCATACGCCATGAGAAAACCCGTGGACATTGTTCCAAAGCTGACCAACGCGAGCCCGCTCACAAATCGACGGAACGGCAGATCAGCCCGCAGAGTCGTAGCCATCTCAGCCATCTGGCGGTGGAACGGAGCTGCCGCCCTGGCCGGCGGACCGGGTGGCTCTTTGATTAGCAGAATGGGCACCATGCCAACCAAAAGAATGACTGACGCGAGGCCGAAGCATGCCGCGAAGTTGTATGGAAACGGGAACCAATCGAGTAATAGGGCGGTCAGCGCGGCGGTTCCGACTCCGAGCGCACGGCCGATCATGGTCCAGTTACCCATGAATCGCCCGCGACGATTCCCGGGAACGACTCGCGCAATCACGTCCATCCAGGGCGGCACGGAAAGTCCCGACGCCACGGATTGGAAGAAGCGACAGAGGTACACCGCGCCCAGTAATACCGGCACGGGCACAAGAAATTCGCCATTGGTCGTGCTGATGGACGCGAGCGCGCAGAGCGTCAGGCCCAGTGATGGAATCCGCTCCAGCACCGTGTATCGAATGAGCAAGGGCAACTTGCGTTGACTGCGCTCGACATATCCGGCGACGAAGATCTGAGGGAGCCAGCCGAGTTGAAACGCAGTCGCGAGCAGCCCGATTGCAAGAGGATCGCTCGAGATCTTGCTGATGAACAGCGGAACAATTGTGCTATGTCCCAGAAGCCCGAGAGCCGCCATGAACATCGCGAGATCGATCCCGAGGTAGAGTGCATTTCGCCTTGACGTCCTGGAATCAAGAGGCGCAGAGATCTCCGGTGCTCCCTGATGCGAGTGGCGGGATCCCGGCTCGTCGAACGGCATAGCGATTGATTCTAGTTTCTCACCTCCGGATGCCGATATCAGGTGGACATGGAGGATCGGCTAAGGGCGAGCGCCAAACAATCGGAACCGTCGACGGCCGTGAGCACCCTACGCAGGACCCGCCTTCGTCCATCGGCGTACGATGGAATTGACGGCATGCTTCGCGCACGTCTCGTGCTCGACTGATTAAGCGTTGCTCAGTTGCCGAGCACGGTGCTGGCGCACCAGAAGTGGTTTACCGACACCACGGCGAATTCGTCGACTGATCGCCTGTCCTCAGGCCGCGGAGGTTCGCCGCACTTGAAGTGGTCGCGGCGGAGCGGACGGGTTTGGGTTGCTATGGATCGTCTGCTCGGTCATGTTCGGCATGACAGATGCATTGGTGCAGTTTCGGTATGTGGGGATTGCTGTCAGAATCTTGTGATCGGTCGTACCCTTCGCTGGCAGGAATGTCCAGGCAGCGTCTTCATCGCTTGTCTGGGGCGCGCGGGCCATCAATCAATTACGCATACTGAGTGAAATCTAGTTCTTGAAGCTGGGATTAATCGTTAAGACCTGGCCAGCGGGATTGGCATCATGTACCTGCTGCTGGTCCACGGAAGTGCCTCGCCGTCAATCTACCCGGCGGAGAATTTGGTGACAAGCCAGAGTACCGCAGTGGTGCTGTCGTGGAATAATCAATTGGGCTTCGGGCGGGTTTTCGCCATAGGAGGGCTAATCGCATTGGGCTCGAGTCCATCTCCGGGAGTGCAGCAAGCATGCTGAAACCTAGTGCCATAGCCGTAGCGCTAGGTATCTTCCTTTCCGTCGGGTGTTCTACGCAGCCGAGCGATAGGCCGCGAGACGGCTCGGATCCGGTTCCGATCGGCCAAGGAATTTCGGAGGCTGTGGAAACCCCCGAGCCGGGCAGCGTCACGGACGTTTCGATTCGGTTCATCGATGAAGATGGCGCAACCGCCACGCCGCTGCCAACCGTGGCGCCGAGCGCCGAACCATCGGTGACTCCAAATCCGTCAGGACCGATTCCCCCTCAAGCCGCGGCCTCGCCCGGATCGCTTGACGGTCGAACGCCCGGCTCGGCGCATTGCCGGAACCGATCGTCAAGGTGTCCGGCTCCGAGAGAATCCGTCGGCTCAATCCAGCACCGTAGGCGCCGTGGCCGAAGGAGCAGTCGTGGATCCCGTCGAAGGGCCGGTCGTGAGCGATGGGGGAAGCTGGATTCGTGTCCAGGCCGGTGCGAGACAGGGCTGGGTACCGGACCGATATCTGGAGCCGCCGGCCATAGCCGCGGCGCCGGTTCCATCAGCAGTCGCATCCCCCGGGTTGCCCACCGATTTTGTTATCCGGCGTACCGATGGTGCAGGCGCGAACGTCCGCGAGTCCCCCTCTACGTCGGCCCGGGTGCTGGGCAACTTGCCGGAGGGAAGCATGGTGCAGTCGGTAGAACGTCCTGTCTCTGTTGACGGCCGCGCGTGGCAAAAGGTTCAGGGGAATGGACTCGAGGGTTGGGTGCTCGCAGTAGTCGTGACACCCCGCTAGCCCGTATTTCGAACAATTTGCTGGTCTGCAGAGACGGCCAATGCTCGATCGTGGCAGGCATATCCCAGCCGTGGTCCCCGCCGCGGAATACACCATGAGTTAGTCGATGACTCCGCGGCTCTAACGGAATACACTTCAATCCGTTAGTCGCTCTCGGTCAGTAGACGTCCTAAGCGATTCCAGATGGTGGGGGTTTCATGGGTATCTCATACGTTCCGATTGCTGAGTTGAACGAGCTTCAAGAAAATGAGATGAAGCTTGTCACGATTTCGGGGCGCGACATCGTCGTGACGCTCGTTGATGGCAAGCCATTCGCATTCGACCGGACGTGTCCCCACGAGGCGGCTGATCTGGACTGGGGCATGATTCATCGACGGACGGTGATATGTGACGAGCACGGCTATGCATTTGACCTGGAGTCAGGCGAATGTACGCAACCCCGTGGCGGTCCGTCACTCCCTCTCCATCCGGTCGAAGAGCATGATGGAAAATGGTGCGTTCGGATTGAGTCCTGAGTAGCGGCTCCCAATATCCGAGGAGTGGCTTAGTGCGCCAATGATGACGCCAGAGGGCGCTGAGGCGGAGCGCAGTCTTATTGCGCTCTTGCAGCTTGCCCATTCCGGGGAGCTTGCGGCAGCGCTTGCCTGTCCAGGATAAAAGCGTTCCAAATTTAGGACTCGGAAGAGGAGCTGATAGCCGATGCCATTTGCCGCCGTGAACGGTGTTGACCTGTACTACGAGTCCGAAGGCGAGGGCCCAGCACTGGTGTTCTGCCACGGGGCCGACGGCAATCACATGAGCTGGTGGCAACAGGTGCCCGCCTTCAGCGATCGCTATCGATGTGTTGTCTTCGATCACCGCGGATTTGGCAGGAGCCACGTGGAAGAAGGTCAGGGTGGCGATGGCCACTATGTGGCCGATATGCACGCGCTGCTGGACCACCTTGGTCTGGATCGAGTCATTCTGGTCGGCCAGTCGATGGGAAACCGCTCCGGCCTTGGCTATGCTCTGGTACATCCGGAGCGTGTGCGGGCCGTAGCTGTCTGCGATGGTCTTGCGAGCTTTTCCGACGAGGCCATCGATAGGCGGATCGCCGAGAGTCGAGCATCCCGCGAAGCGGGTGCGGAGCTCACTTACTTGCTGGCGCCCGACTTTCCAGAACGCGAACCGGCAAAGCTGCTGCTTTACCGACAGATTTCCAGGCTCAATCCAAAGCGACCGGCCGGCCCGTCACAGGACAAGTTCGGCCTTGATGATCTGCGGCGATTTCAGACCCCGGCTCTCTTCATCGCCGGTGAGTACGATCATCTGTCTCCCCCTGACGTGCTTCAGCAGCTTGCCGAAGTAGTACCGAACGGTCGCTTCGAGCTGATCACGAACGCCGGGCACTCAGCCCACTTTGAGCGACCAGGCGAATTCAATCGCCTCTTGGTGGAGTTTCTGAGCGAGGTGACCGCTGACTAGCTATTCGTCACCCTCGTCGGTATGAGCTCCGACAGCGCCTTCACAGCGGACATCGATACTTGCGCCTTCTGCCGAATCGCCACGGGACTCCAGGAAGCGCACATGGTATTCGAAGACGATTCGTCCGTCGCCTTCCTCGACATTCGTCCTGTGTTCCAGGGCCATGTTTTGCTCATCCCCCGGGTCCATTACGCAACGATGATGGATCTCCCGGCAGAGCTCGGGTGTCGACTCTTCAGCAATGCTCAGCTCCTCGCTCGAGCGGTAGAGGGCGCAATGGCTGCCGAGGGCGTGTTCGTGGCCATCAACAATCGTGTGAGCCAGAGCGTTCCCCACGTCCACATCCACCTGGTGCCGCGTCGATTCAAGGATGGATTGCGGGGCTTCTTCTGGCCGCGCACGAAGTACCCCGATCAGGCCGCCATAGAACAAGTGCAAGCCTCGATTTCAGCAGCGATCCAGGAGCTGATGGCTTGACTCATCGTGGGACCCGTCCATTGGACACAACCGCGTTCATTTGTCGGGTTTGATCGTAACGCGTAGTCCGAAGCCTATAGCGCTGGCAATCCCGTCCGCTCACTCGATTCACCGAGTGCGGTGAGTAGGTGCTGCGCCCACGCCTGGGCGGCTCCATCGTAGGTCGGATCGATGACCCATTCAGTGTCACCCGCCTCGCAGCCGGGGGCCAGGGTGTCCACGCAGCGATAGTGGCGAAGGGCAACCCCGCCCGTCGGCATGGCGAGAGTCGAACGCAGGCCATCGACGTTGCGCAGCGCGAGCTGTCGCCACTGCTCGTCACCTGTCTCCGCGTACAGCGCGAGGTGTGCCAGACTCGTCCATGCGGCATACGAGGCGTACACCTGATCGATCCCGTATTCCAGGTTGTACCCCCCGCGCTCGTTGCGGAAGGTCGGCCTCGATCCCGTGGCCCACGCGCACCGCCCGTGCCAGCCGCGCCGAATCGCCGTCCAGGCGATAGGCGGCCAACTGGGCCTCGATGGCGATCCCCTGGTCGTAGTTGAAGTACCGGTCGCGGATCGCCGGGCCGCGCGTCCCGTCGTCGGCTTCCTCGAGTCCGATCCGCCACCGGTAGAGGCCCGTCTCGGGGTCGAAGAGGACGGTATCCAGCCACAGCAGGGTCCGCAGTGCCCACTCGCGATCGTCCGGGTCGCCGGTGACCTCGAACGCCCGCGCGAAGAAGAGGGCGGCCAGGGCGTTGGTCTGCGCGGGCTTGCCTTCCGGCGTCGCCTCGTGGGAGGTGTTCCACCAGAAGCCGCCGCCGAACGTCTCGTCCCAGAGGCCGCTCTCCCGGAGGAAACTCGCCTCGCGGCGGATCGCATGGCGGTAGCGCGCCTGCTGTGATGCGTCGCGGGTCGTGCCGAGCCTCGCGATGAGCGCGAGCCCCGCCAGGGCGTTATCGTCGCCGAAGCGCTCCGCCCGCATGACTTCGGTCCCGAAGGGATTGGACCGCGCGTAATACCCGCCCTCGCTGTCGTCCCAGAGTCGGTCGAGGAACAGAAACGCCTTCTCGATATGGCAGATGCTCTCGGGATCCGTTCGTTCCGGCACCTGTTCGGTGCGCCGCGCAGGAAGCTGAGGCAACGGGACGGAGATCTGGCCCTTCGCGTGCAGCAGCGCGACATCGGCCCAGACCTGGGAAGCCACATACCACTGGTCCGCCCAATCAGGCTCCCGGTCGCTGCGACGATACGCCACGAAACGCGCTTCGGGACAGGTCCGAGCGTCGCCGAGGACGCGCAGATGCCGACGCGTCCCTTCTTGCACGCCGGCCGCCTCCGCGAGCCACCGGCCGCGGTCATCACCATCGGCGTGCGCCGGTCGGATGACCGCCAACGCGAGAACCACCGCCATGAGCACCGCAACCCGGTGGACGGTAAGGGGTACGGCGAAGCGCAGTCGCATGCATGCAATTGATGCACAGGTCAGGCCGGCAGGGCGGCCGATACGATGAGCCGATCGCAAGCTTCTAGGCCAGCACGAGACTTCGGCGTTCAGTCGGGCTCTCGTTCAGTCGGGCTCGATCGTGACGCGCAGTCCGAAGCCCGCCAGCCGCTCCTGGTACATCTCTGCCTGCTCTTTCGGAGCGCGCGCCACCACGGATGCGCCGGTGGTGTGTATTTCATAGGCGTGCTGGTGGGCTTTGGAGCGGGACATGCCGGGGATCACCTTGCATAGAGCAATCTCGACGTCGTCAAAGGAGTGACAGCTACAGTCGAGCACGACCACACGGAATGGAGGGAGGATCCGGGTTAACGTTTCTTCGTCCAGATCCGGCTTCGTGATGGTTGGCGTAGGTGTGGCAGGAGCCGTCATTTGAGTGTGCGTTTTGGCCGGTTCATTAGGATCACCTCGTGCGGCGGCAGCAGGTGAGTCAATAGCTCTTTCTCGAGTCTGGACGGGTGGTGGGAAGGATCATGATGATTTGGACCGTCATTCTTAGCGTATCACGTGGGCTTCGCGAGCTATGCCGGACGTCGTAGTGGGGGCGTCTAGCCCGTACTCGAAGTGCTGTACCGACCCAACCGCGCTCCGCGAACGAGCGGGACGCCGACGCTACGGACTATCCGGGCTTGGTCGCTAACGTCTCGGCCCGAGGTCGCAGCGACAGCAGGGTCTCCAGTAATGCGTCGATTCGGTGCCGGAATTCCGTGGTTTCCTCATGCTCGGCGCGGATGAAACGGTCATACGGTGCCAACGCATCGCGCACGCGCTGGAGAGTTCGATCCAGCTCACGGTCAAACTCAGTGCGCATCGCGGTAATTAGACGTTCGCGGAGCGTTTCGACGCGTTCGGCAAGCTGCTCCCTCGCGCGACGTCGCCGCAGCGGAAGCACGTAGAAACCGACGCCTGCCAGAATTCCAGCGGCGAAGAGCCCGGTCACATCGGCCGCGGCGCCGCCGAGAATGGCCATTGTCACGGCGCCCAGACCCACTGCGCCCACCTCGATGAGCGCGGTCTGGGCCACGGCTCCGCGCACGGACTCCGCAAGCTGCTCGGCTTCGCGCCGGTGGTCGTGCTCGGCCACGACGGTGCGCGCCG
The DNA here is from genome assembly GCA_963765765.1 of uncultured Chloroflexia bacterium. Lineage (GTDB taxonomy): Bacteria > Chloroflexota > UBA6077 > UBA6077 > JACCZL01 > CAVXYC01. The sequence continues at coordinate 314,131 of CAVXYC010000019.1, forward strand.
TCTGGCCGAGTGAGCCGAGAAGCGCCCGCCGGTCGTACTCAAACGAGCCTGTTAAACGCTGCACCGGCGAATCAGGTCCAATTGAGCGCGCATGATCTACTTGGTCCGTAATGGAACGCCAGAGCTTGACGTCCTGATCCACGATCCAATCGATCGTCTGTCCTGCTACCCGATCAATCCGCTGAGCCGTGTCTGCCACGACCTTTTGCTCGAACTCGTCGCGCATGCGCTCGCGATTGAAGAGATCGAAGACGCGGCCGATCCTCAGCGTATCGTCCAGGAACTCGTCGCCTCTACGATGGAGCTCATGCAGGACGTTCTCCAGCTCTTCCAGCCGAAAGGCGAAATCGCGTCGCATGTCTTCCCGATGGGCCTCGAGCTGTCGCTCGATCGACCGAGTAAGTGCCATGTCGTCTGCGATCCTTGCGAGCTTGGCGTCGGAAGCGACAACGTATTGCTTCGAGACCTTCTCCGCGATACCCAGCGGGGTGGTGAGCTTGATGGCCAGGCGTCCGCTATCGTCTAGGGTTGTGTGGATGAAGCGCTCGAGTGCTTGGAATCCACTCTCATCCCAGAGCTCTGTTCGCTTGCCGCCATCGGACTCTGCTCGGGCCGCCATGGCCAGTCGGGCAGAGACGGGAAAGAGCTCGGGTGAGAACCCGAGCAGGCGCTCGGCGCCCTGTTGGACGAATTGGATCTGATCATCCCGGTCCCGCTCGGAGACGAGAAGATCGACCTTGTTCAGCACCACGACGACCTTCTTGCTCCATGCGCGAATGCGCTCCATGAACGCTCGTTCAGACTCGCTGAACGGTCGGTCTGCCGACGTGACGAACAGAATCAGATCGGCGCGCGGAATGAAATGTTCGGTGATCTCCTCGTGCTCGCGGAGAACGGCGTTGGTCCCGGGGGTGTCAACAATAGCGATGTCACGCAGAAGATCCAGCGGATACCCGACCTGAAGTATTGAGCCGTCTCGCAGCTCGCGTTGGCTCTCCGCATACCCGAGCCGCGTGATCGCCGCGGTTGTCGGCGTGACACCCTCGCGGAGGATGGGCGCGCCCACAAGTGCGTTGATGAAGGCGGATTTGCCCGCGTTGAACTCACCGACGACAACCAGGAGGAAGAGCTCATCGAGATCACGCTCAGCCTGCCGGATAAGCTGAATATCAGATTCATCCGCATGCTCACGAGCCAGCAGCTCGCGCAGATCCGCCAGGGCGGCGCGCTCATCGGCCAGTAGTGCTCGCTGCTCAGCAGAGAGCGGCGCTTTATCTGTTAGGGGCATGGCGCCATCGCGTTCATCGACGGTCCGCTCGAATCTCCACGGAGCGAAGCTTGACCCAGCCTTCCGAATCGGACGTTTCGGTTGCAAGCGGTTGTCTGTTGGCGTCCAGAAGTCGAATGCTCACGATGTAGTTTCCAACCGGTGCATCTGGCATCGTACTTAGCATGACGCGCGCCATATCTCCCGCGGCTCCATCGACTCTGAGGTCGGCTGCCTGAGATGAGCCGCCCGTATAGTGCTCGCTCGTCAATCGAGCTTCTACCGTACGATCCGTTGGCGGTCGATTCCAGAAAAGCGACAACTGAAGCTCCTGGCCGGGTCTCACGCGCACGGCGCTGGTGCTATAGCCCAGGAGGGCGGACCCGTCCGAGAATGCCAGACTCACCGGAGCTCCAACGCGCGTGTAGTAGATCCATGCATAGTCCACACCCTGAAGCTGCACCACATGTTCTGCCTGCCACGGGAGGAACTGTTCGTCCATGGCCGGTGGATATTCGCCGAGCTGACGATTCCGAATGTAGACCACGGTAAAGTCGTACGCCGTGGCGTCGGCGGACTCCGCGGGCATGACCTGGGCGCGAGTCTGCGCGCCCAACACCGTTGTGTAGACCTCTCCGGGCATGCCCACGCGCAGTCGCTCTGGGTCGGACTGCGCATTGAGATAGTCCGCCACCTCGTTCAGGCCTTCGCCCCATCCGGACGCGATGAGACGCGTACCCCGTTCGGCGCCACCGGCAAGCGGATTGAAGTAGGTCAGTTCATACGGCATGGCCATCGCTGATTGACCCATTTGCAGAAGCACAACGCCTCCGAATAAGACGCCCGCGACTGTGGGCGAGCGCGGTGCAATGGCACGGGTCAATGACGCCCATCCGAATCCAGCGAGAACGGCAAGTAGTGGAAAAACCGGTAACAGATAGCGATCGAAGTTTTTCGCCGCGAACGTCATGAGCAGGCCAAACGCCAGGACGAAGCCGAGAATCGACGCGGTCGTGCGCCGCCAGGCCGTACGCTCCCCACCGGGAACCACGAGACAGGCAAGGATGGCCAGAATGACTCCACCAAGCGTCACTGGGGATGCGCGGAGTAACAGCGTGTAGACATAAAACAGTGGACCAACTGTTGCGCGTTCTTCCCCGATGGGCCCAAGGGCGTGCGCTGGGTTGGTGTTGTCGCGCATGAACGCCAGCACTTGCCCCAACGTTGTATCGGGCGCAGTCCACATGGCTGGCCAGACGACGACATAGGTCACGAGGGTTGCAGTGGCCCAGACCGCACCGAGCATCCACACTCGTCTCTGACGGAGCGGGCGGGGTCCGCTGAGCAGTACTCCCAGGATGGGTATGAATGCCAATAGCAGGCTGGCCGGTGCTTTCGCGAGAAGTGCGAGGCCCGTGGCTATTCCGCTTCCGACCATGACCCACGCGCCCAGTCGCCCACTCCAGCCTGCGATAGCCGTGAGCAAGGCCAGGGCGATGAAACTGGAAAGCTCAGCGTCTATGTGGAGAAGCCGCGAATGCGCGAGCAGAAACGGCTCAAACGCCAGCAGTCCCGCTGTGATGAACCCCGCCGCTGCCCCGTACAGGCGCCAGGCGAGCGCAGCGAGCATGAGCGCCACGATACCCGTGATGATGCCAACACCCTGGCGCGCACGTGCGAGCGCGGGTACGAAGTCTGCTTGCTGACTGACCTCGCGCCGCGAGACTTCGCGCCGCGGCCCGGCGAATGACTGGGCTCGTTCGAGCCCCAGCACGGAGACCGCAGACCACATGGTCGGGACCCCAGGGTGGCCCGTGAGAAACGTTTGGTCGAACCGCCCTTGGCCCAGCGCCCGTGCAAACGTTCCGGAACGGCCCAGCCAGAAAAGCTCGTCAGTCGTGACGAAGACATCCGTGGCGACAAGCCGGGGAATGAACACGCAGGCGGCGAGAATCACCGCGACAAGAAGCACAATCGGAGCCGCTATGACGGGTGGATGCGGTCCAACCGGAGGGGCTGCGCGAGCCGTGGACGCTGGGACCATGCGGATGGACGAGTATAGCATTGAGGCAGCCGTTGGTTGACCGATGGCGGTGCCTGATCGCAGGACTATGAAGTTTTGTCGTATGCTCGCCAAAGTTCACATCTGGGAGTACGACTATGGCTGACACGGTGATTTACTGGTGGAAGCGTTGAAGCACCTGTCGTAAGGGGCGAGAGTTTCTCGTTCAAAAGGATCCTGGCGTCAAGGAACGCGACTTCTTCCTTCAACCACTGACGCGTGACGAGCTAAAGTCGCTTCTGGGGAGCCATCAGCCATCCGAGCTCTTCTCGTTTAAGAGCCCCACTGCCAAGGCACAGGGGATCACACCTGGGGCGCGAACCGAGGATGAGCTACTTGATCTCATGGCTCAGGAGCCTCGTCTTCTCCGCCGCCCGATATTGAAGCATGGCGACACGCTGCTTATCGGGTTCAATCAGAAGGAGTGGCAGACAGAGCTTGGGGCGTAGCACTCTAAGAAGGAGCCCTGGCTCTGCGGACATCCGAGTACCCTCACCCCAGCCCTCTCCCAGAGGGCGAGAGAGCGCTGTTGGGGGATATCGACGCCTGATACGCACAAGCCGGCCCCTCTCCCTCTGGAAAGGGCTGGGGCGAGGGTTGCCCAAACTCCCTCAACGGTTCGCCCTGATCTGCTTTAATCCGGGTATGGCACTCATTCGCCGATGCGCCATTGCAGTTGTCCTGCTGACGCTGCTGGTCGCACCTTCGGCTCTGGCCCAGTCAGATAACCGCTCCGTCACCTGGGAGCGCTACGACGTTGACCTCACGCTCCTTCCCGGCGGTGCGCTTGACGTCGTCGAGACCCAGCGGATCTATTTCAGCGGCACGTACCGAAAGGGATTTCGCGAGATTCCTCTGGCAAGGGTCACTGGGATCTCCGATATCTCCGTTGAGGAGGAAGGGCGACCGTATAGGCGCGGCAGTAGCTCAGATTTCGGATACACGAACGGTCGGGATAACGATAGAGTCCGTGTGGAGTGGTCATTCCCGCCCACGACGAATGCCGCTCGAACGTTCGTCCTGCGCTACCGTGCCGAGGGTGCCTTGCGCGTCTTCGATGAAGCAGACCAGATTTTCTGGGAGGCGATTTACAAGGACCGTCCGGGGCAGGTGCAAGCGGGTTCTGTCACCATTCACCTCCCTTCTTCTGTTACACCTGAACAGGTAGTCCTTGAAGCAGTTCCGGAAGCTGCACTCGTGGATGCGAGGCTAGTCGACTCCCAGACTGCTCGGCTCACCAGCAGCGGACTCACACCTGGAACGGGATTCGAAGCCCGTGTCCAGATTCCTCACGGGCTAGTCGCCGCGTCGCCGCCGCCCTGGCAGGAGCAAGAGGTCTGGAACGAGCGGTACCAGCGGCGTGTGCAGCCCATCATCAATCTCGGGCTGTTGTTGCTGAGTGTGGCCATTCCGGTGATTGGCGGCCTCTGGGTGCTGCTCGCCTGGTTCTTGCGCGGACGCGACCCGCGGATGGGTCGCGTCGGGGGACTCTGACTACACCGCCAAGTGAACTGCCGCCCGGAATTGTGGGGACGCTCGTTGACGAGCGCGCTGACGTGCAGGATGTCCTGGCAACGCTTGTGGACCTGGGCAACCGTGGCATCTTGCGACTTTCGCAGGTGCCGGCCGACGTTCCTCCCTCGCAGATTAGGGACTATCGCATTCGGCCCGCGGTAGGCGATACTCGCGACCTCCGGCCATATGAGCGAACCGTATTCACTGCACTATCCCGAGGTGCGGACGGCGCTCTCCTTTCGGTCCTGAAACAGGACTTCGTCAGTCAAATTCCGTTGATACGCGACCAGCTTCATGCCGAGGTAGTGCGTGCCGGGTTCTTCGTTTCGGACCCTGAAAAGGCTCGCCAGAGGTATCGAAGATTGGGTGGTGTGCTCCTCGTGATCGGCATTGTCGGGTTCATTGTCGGTCTCGGGGGCGCGGCAAGTGTGTCACCGCTGTTGTTTTTGCCGTTCATGACCCTCATACCGTTGGCCGTGGGCTGTCTGGTGATGTCCCGATACATGCCGCGGCGAACTCGTCGTGGTGCAATTGAGGCGGCACAGTGGCAGGCATTCGCGCGGGGTCTAGCAGCAGATGAAGATCAGCCTGGCGCCGTTCCCTCGCGTACTGACGATGATTCTATGCTCGATCGTTACCTTCCGTATGCGATTGCGCTTGGTGTTGATACGCAATGGGTGCATCGGTTCAATGCGCTTGGCACACCCGCGCCGCGCTGGTTTGACACGCACGACATGCCCATCCTGATTGGAAGCCCGAGCTATTCCGGCCGGTCATGGGATGGCGGATATATCGGTAGAAGTCAGCATGGCGGATGGGAGCCAGAGTGGGGGGGGCCGGGAGACGGCGGCTCTGGCTGGCGTTTCCCTGATCCGCAGTCGGCAAGCGACTCGGCGGCGCACAACGTGCAGAACACGAGTGACTTTCTGGTCCAGGTGCTCAATGCTGCTTCCGAAGCGTTGAGCAGCGGTGGTCGGAGCGGCAGCGGCGGTTGGAGCGGCGGTGGCGGAGGCCGTAGTAGTGGCGGCGGCTCCGGCGGTTTCAGCTAGTGTGCAGTGGAGATCCGGGTTCGGAAAAATTTCGGAGCAACGTGTGATTCGAGATGAATAGCGGCCGCGCTCTCGGCATCGGAATGATCGTGCTGGGCGCAGTGCTGGGCGTGCTGGTAGTCGTCTGGCTCGTGGTCAACGCCTCGACTGGTGACCTGCAGGCCGGCGGATTCGTCCTTGGCCTCATTGTGATGGCGGTGCTGGCATTGCCGCCGCTCGGTGCAGGGATTGTGATCATGCGCCGAGCTGCTGTCGAGCAAGCCGAACAGGAGCGGTTCGAACGTCGGCGGCAGGTCTTAGAGGCGGACCAGATGTTCCGTACTACCATCGCAAGAGACCTGCGGCAGGTAGAGCGGCGACTGAGTGAGACGCCCGAACGTTCAGCGTCAACCGTTCGAGCATCGGCCCGCGTGCGCGACCTCATCGACGATGTCGAGCAGGTGGGCTACGACCAGGCTACCTGGCATGACGCGGTCCAGCTCGAGGACCAGGATCTTGACTCGCTACGTCGCTATGACGATCTGTTGCAACAGGGCTTGCGGCGGCTGGAGTCGCAAGTTGACACGCTATCCGACGGTGTCGATGGCGCAGCGAGCGTGTTGACGTCGCTTCAGCAGTGGGATGAGACCCTGGCTCAGCGCCAGGATCTCTTGCTTCGAGGCAAGCGTGCAGTCACGGCCGCGCCCGGCGAGCTGCTCGAGGCGCGACCCAGGCGGCAAGCTGGAGACGTCACTCGACTCGCTCCCGCCGACGCGATCAGCGTCTCCGGCGAAGATTATCTCGTGGAGCTCACGGTTACCTACTTCGGTGGCGGGAAGACCTGGTGGCTGCATCGCGTGCGCGGTGGCGCGGATGAACGCTGGCTCTACGTTGGGCCGGAGGGGTTGTCGGTCATATTGGCGCAGTCAATCGAGCCGCCGGGCGATCCGCGCTCAGAGATGATTCGCTACAAGGGTTCGGCGTGCCGACCCACCGAGGAAAGTGATGCCAGCGCGACCATCAAGGGGCCGGAAGGCGATCACGAAGGTATTGGAGTGCACTACTGGCGGTTCGCCGCTCCGGATGGCTCAGTGCTCTCCATTGAACATTGGCCGGACAGTAAGCGCGCATACGTAGGGAAGCCGCTCAGGTCAGGCGCGCTAGAGATCTTCCACGCAGCCTGACCCACGTAGCACAGGCTTGTCTCTTATGCCTTGGACGCACCGGCTTCCTTCGCGGGAGGGGCGCTCAGGCACAGGGGACAAGCCCCGTGCTACCTATGATCAGGCCGTTGCGACGGCCATCTCGCCGTGGTGCTGGAGAAGCTCCTCGAAGTCCTCAATCTCGCTAATCATGTCGATCGGCCTGACTCGATACGCATCCCCGTGGTGTGGGGCGAACGGCTCGATGCCCTGTTGGAGATCCTGGGCCATGCGCAGCAGCATGCGTCGAGCCGTAATGATGGCGATATCCGTGGTGCCCAGGTGCTCTCGCCATCGCTCCGGAATGAATCCCATGCCATCCGTCATGGCCATATCCTGCTCGCGACCGGAGGCAATGCCGGTGAAGTTTTTGGTCCGCTGCATATCGCGATCGATCAGGTAGTCATTGTCGCGGGTTCGTTGCGGACGCCAGCAGTCGATGAGCGTGCGATCGCCGGGCAGCTTGAACACGGCACGACTGAGATTCTGCGGGCTAGCAGTGAGCCGCTCGCGTTCTTCGTCCGTCAACGGCCGCTCGGGATGCGCTGAATACTGGAAGACCATATTGTGCTCATCATCCACCGGCACCCAGCAGCGGCCGCCACGCGGTGGCACTGGTCCGGGGATCAGGCTCCAGAACGGTAGGAGGAACTGCGTGCAGCGCCAGTAGTAGTCGCCCTGGCCCGTGTTGCGTCGGGAGCCGTAGATGAATCCGTAGTCCGTCTCTTTCACCGTCAGGCGCGGCGCTCCATCCAGTACCCGCACCACGGTGCCGTCTGCCGTTGTGCGTTGCGGGAGGCGCTGAGCCGGCGGAGCGTAATCCTGCTTGAACCAGCGATGATTGAAGCTGATGTGCGCCGAGTCGATCTCGCCTTCGGTGGCCTGCATGTAGTTGGATTCCTGGATCCAGCTCCGTACCACCCGATGATCGTCCGGCACTCGCGCCCACTCGAACTGCGGGAGCTCCGGCTGCAGCTCCCTGGGGCCCATGTACACCCACACCACCCCGCCGAACTCCTTGGCCGGGTAGCTCTTGATCTTCAAGCGCTCCTTGAAGTCGCTGTCGGCCGGCTCGGTCGGCATGCTGACGGTGTTGCCCTCGACGTCGAACTTCCAGCCGTGATACGCGCAGGTCAGCCCGCTCTCCTCGTTCCGCCCGAACCACAGGTCGGCCAGACGGTGCGGACAATGGCGATCCAGAATGCCGACTTTCCCGTTGGTGTCACGGAAGGCGACGAGCCGCTCGCCGAGGATCTGCAAGCGCCAGGGCTCACTATCCGGGACCGGGCAGGTCGCTGGCCAGCATGGCCGGCAGCCAGAAGCGGCGGAACAGCTCGCCCATGGGTGTCCCGGGGCCGGTGCGGCACAGCAGCTCGTTGTCTTCTCGACTCAGCATGTCAGGTCCTCCATATGCACGGAAGTGTACGTCTCGAGTACTCACCAGTGTAATGCCGGAGCGGATTTTCAGAAAGAGGGCGGGAGATCGATGCAGCTCAGCTTGGACGTATCATCCAACGCGTTCTATCGTACGGATACGATTTTCCCGAATGTCCGCGGTAGAAACTCCCGAAGGTGGCTCATGACTCATCTCCAACCTGAAAACGTCGCACGGAACGTCAACCCATACACGCTCCCGCCGGACAAGCATGGCTGGCGTGGTTTGAGCATCCCGGGCCACCACAAGCGCAAGTGGTACACCTTGCTCCACAACGAAACGGTCCTGGTGACAGCGTTGCTGCTTATCCCGGGCGAGGCTAGCATCCGCCATTCCCATGAAACCGGTGAGCTCTCCATCCACTACAACGGTGAGATGAAGCCGGGCATCTACTGGCACCCGGCAGGAGAGATTCATTCAGGGTCACCGGCAACGCCAGAAGATGAAGCCACGAGAATGGCGCGTGAGGAAGAGATGATTCGGCAAGCAGGGGATTCGCCGATGGTGGCGCTCTTGCAACAGCTTCTCACCGACCAGCGAGAGATGCGACAGAAGCTGGACGCAATTGCCCAGGGTGCAATTGCTCCACGAATCATCGTGGACGTGCTCTTTCCGCCGTTCAAGACGACGATCCATGATCCCGCGTATCCAGAAGAGGTCACCATCACCGGTCAGTGGTACGACTGACCCGCATAGCGGAGCACGGATTTGCCTGAGATAGACAAGGAGATGGACGCATGAGGAATTTCTGGATCCGAGCAGTCGGAATGCCAGTCATGATGTTGATGGTGATCAGTGGCTGCGCGGCTCCAGCCGCTTCGCCAACACCGCAGCCCGCCGTTAAGGCCACCGCTCCGAGTGCGGCTGCGCCCACTGCCGGCGCGAACCAACCCGCGGCTGAAAAATCGGCCGCGGGAAAACCGGCCGCTAAACCGACGACGCAGCGCTTAGTGATGTCTGTGCTTCCGCTCCGAGACGACACCAATGACGTTCGCAATGTGAATCAGCCGGAAGTCTGGTCCCTGCGACCGATGTACGAGTACCTCATTGGCTTTGACCCGCATACTGGCAAGCTTATTCCGCAGCTAGCCACGGAGTGGAAGCTGGAGCCTGACGGCGCATCGTATCGATTCATGCTGAGGACGGGAATTCCCTTCCACAAGGGTTTAGGCGACTTCTCCGCTAAGGACGTCGTCTTTTCCTGGAAGGACCTGACGCAACCGGACTCGACCCATGGCGAGTCTGGCTACTGGCGAAACACGGTAAAGGACATCGAAGTTGTTAACGACAACGAGGTCGTCTTCCGTCTGGCTGGTCCCGATGCAGGCTTTCTGCGTGCCCTCTCCGAAGCCGAGGGCGGCATGGAGATGCGCAGTAAGGCGCAATTCGACGCCAGGGGCGCCCCGACAATGGACACTGAGCCGTACGCGGGTACGGGCCCTTATCAGTTCAAGGAGCGCGCTCTCGGTCAGTACATTCGCTATGAGCGTGTTCCCTACACGCACTGGCGTAGCACGCCTGATTTCCCAGAGTTTGAGTTCCGTTTTCAGCGCGAGGCATCCACGCGTATGGCGGCGCTTCTGGCGGGCGAAGTCCAGGTCACTACCCTCCCGCGTGACCTTCAGGCTGAGGTCGAGAAGCGTGGCGGCTACAAAGTGATTCAGGGGAAGCTCCCGGGCTTCCGGGCATTTCTGACAATGCATTGTTGTTGGCTCAACGATCCGGCCGATCCGTCCAAAGGCTGGGTTTATCCTGAGAGCCCGCTGATGGATGTCAAAGTCCGCAAAGCCCTGAACAAAGCGATCAATCGCGATGAATTGAACAAAGCCTTTTTCGATGGCAAGGGCGAACGGATGATCCTGCAGAACTTCCATCCGACCTGGCCTGGATGGAACCCTGAGTGGGAGACGCGCTACAACGACGAATACGGTTATGACCCGGCAAAGGCCAAGGCGCTACTCGCCGAAGCGGGTAAACCCAACCTCGCTACAGAGGTCATGATCGTTCCGTTTGGTGGAGTAGCCGCGGCAGAAGACATTGCTGAGGCCATTGCCGGCTATTGGACAACGATTGGAGTAAACGCAGAGCGCGTTACTCCAGATCCCGGTCAGCTCAGTACGCAGCGTCGACAGTTCAAGTGGTCCAATGCATTTGAGTTCCGTGCGACGAGTGCTGGGCAACTGCTCGGTTCGGTCGTCTACACCAGCGGTCTACAGGTGCGAGGGAGCGCCACTGAGTCGCCTGACACAGAAGCACTTTTGCGCCAGATCAAGGTGACCCTGGATGAGACCAAGCAAGAGCAGCTCTGGCGTCAGGTCGGCGATCTGATGTTCGAGCAGCAGCGTGCTATCCCGCTGTTCTGGCTCCCCGCCGAGGCGGTCGTGAACTCGTCCGTTGTCGCTGACTACGACTTCCCGGGCTCCATCTCAGGCACCTGGACGCACATGGATCAGCTAAAAGCGGTGCAATAGTCATCAAACCTTCGTAGCACGGGGGCTTGTCCCCTGTGCCTTGAACGGTCCAGCCCGCGATCGCAGCTGGGACCATCTAGGCACAGGGGACAAGCCCCCGTGCTACGACAGAATTGCGAACGAATTCGACATAGAAGCTCGGCCTGTGGTCCAATCAGGCGGACATTCCCCTTTGAGCGCGGCCCGATGTAACGCGGCCCCGGCGGGGAATTCCGGGAGGTGAACTATGACAGTGACCTACCGACACTTCTCCGCGGACTCACACCTGGAGATCGACTCCAAGTGGTGGCTCCCGCGCGTTCTTGCGGCCGGCCCTTACTTCTGGCGCACCATTCGTTCGGCATAGGGTCGCGCTGGTCAGTGATGACGCCGACTGTCACAAATTTCGAGCCTGTCTCGTCTCAGGTTCAAGATGGGAGGACAGAACGATGAAGGTCATGATCGCGGGATCCACTGGAGTGCTCGGTCGCAGAGCTGTCCAGCAGTTTTCGGCGCGCGGCGATACCGTCTACGGACTGACTCGAAGCGATGACGGCGCGCAGCGAGTCCGGGCATTGGGCGGCGTTGCAGTGGGTGCTGACCTCTTCGATGCCGAGGCTATGGCGCGGGCAGTTGAGCACGTTGATGTGGTGGTCCACGCAGCTACGGCCATCCCGAGCAAGACGCGTACCTCAGCGGCGGATTGGGCGGCCAATGACCGCATCCGAAGGGAAGGCACGGTCGCTCTTACACGGTACGCCTCGCTGGTTGGAGCTCAGCAGTACATCCAGCAAAGCATCACCTGGGTCGCAAGGCCCGATGACGGGGCCTTCTATGACGAAAGCTCGCCGAATCATCCGTCGCCTGTCACGCAGTCCGCGCTCGATGGCGAGACTATTGCTCAGAATGCGGGTGAGATCTACGGTTTCAAAGCATCAATCCTACGCTTCGGCTATTTCTACAGCGCCGACTCAGCGCACACTCGACAAATTAGGGATGGCCTCCTGTCTCGCCGGATGCCGATCATCGGTCGAGGCGACGCGTTGATCAGCAATATCCACGTGGATGACGCGGCGAGCGCCATTGTTGCGAGCGCGGATTCAGGACTTGGTGGTCTGTGGCACGTAGTGGATGATCAACCCACTTCCGTCGCGAGTCTCTTCGCCACCCTGGCCCAAAAACTAGGCGCTCCCACGCCGGCGCATATCCCCGTGTGGCTGGCGCGGCTCCTCGTGGGACGTACGACTGTTGACTTGCTCACCATCTCATCCGAGACGTCCAATTCACTCTTCAAGCGAGACACTAAATGGAATCCAACGTACGCCACGATTGATTCCGGTCTGGATCAGCTCGTCGCCGCCTGGCGCAACGAAGGGACTTTGCCTCAGCTTGCGCCGAAGACGCTTCGTCGAGCTGCCTGAAAGTAATGGGTATGAAGATGAACCGAGCTCAACAATTGCTGATCGGTGTTGTCATCATTCACGCCGTGGTGACAGGCCTCCATGCTGTGGCCCATACGCGAATTGACGTTTTAGCGACGGTGGAGCAAAGTGTGTTTATTGGTGCCGTGATCATTCTGGCACCCCTGATCGCGGCCGTGGGTCAGTTGATGCGACGCGACGTACTCGCGGCGTCCACATTGTTCCTGTCAATGGTCGGCGCGGAAGTCTTTGGCGTGATCAACCATCTGCTTGTTCCGGGTGCTGACAACATCGCACAGGCGCCATCCGGCCTGTGGGGCAGTATGTTTGTCTGGTCGGCGGCCGCCCTCATGCTCGTGGAAGCCGCCGGTATCGTTGTTGGTGCGCTAGCGTTCGTGGCCAGCCGCCGAACGACGATGAATCAATCCGTGCACTCCGGCGTAGCCCAATCATCCTCACACGCATGACCGAATCAGTAGCGGAAAAGGCCAGCGTCTTCGATGCGTACCGTCCGCTGCTGTTCTCGGTTGCTTATCGAATGCTGGGCTCGGTCATGGATGCGGAGGATATGGTCCAGGAGACATTCTTGCGCTGGCAGCAGGCCAAGGGCTCAGCTCCCGAGTCCGAGCGTGCGTTCCTCACGACGATCGTGACCCGACTGTGCATCGACCACTTGCGCTCGGCGCGCGTCCGACGCGAGCAATACGTCGGCATGTGGTTGCCGGAGCCCCTCTTGACAGACGAGGATGCGGACCCGGCGGAGACGTCCGTACTCCAGGAGAGCATTTCAGTCGCGTTCCTGGTACTGCTGGAGGCGCTTGCCCCGGCTGAGCGGGCCTGCTTCCTGCTTCGCGAAGTCTTCGGGTACGACTATGCCGACATTGCTCGCATTGTGGGTGTCACCGAAGAACATACCGGCAAATGGTCTCGCGAGCCCGCAAGCGCCTCGCTGAAGGTCGACCGCGCTTTGCAGCCTCCGCATCCGATCATGAGCGCTTGACTGAGGAGTTTCGGAAAGCCTGCGCTGACGGAGACACGCGGGGCTTCCTGGCCATCCTGTCCGAAGATGTCACGATCTATGCGGACGGTGGAGGTAAAGCGTCGGCGGCGCAAAACCCAGTACACGGTCCGGACCGTGTGTCACGATTCTTTGTTGGGATTCTGCAGAAGGCTCCCCCCGGGCTGGCGATTACACCCCGAATGATCAACGGTAGGCCGGGGCTGGTCACGACGCTCGGCACTCAAATCATCAACACGATCAGCTTCGAAATTCTCGACGGCAGGATTGAGAACATCTACATCGTCGTGAATCCGGACAAGCTTCACGCCATAGGTAAAAGCTTGGACGCATGACGCTCCGCGCTCTCGGACCGCGGCGGTCTTCGCCGCTTTCCCAGGAGCGGAGCGACACCTTCATGACTTCCTTGCCATTCGGTTCGATCGGAAAGTGTCTTAAGTCAACCGACCCGGATCCCGTAATCCGAGCGATATGGCCCAACGCATTTCCTGTTGCGGTGACGTAACACTTTCAGCGTGGATGGAATCCTCGCGCATGTACCGGTCCTGGGAGTGCTACACAGCCTGGCGTTAAGGTGGACCGAAGCGGCAAATAGCGTCACGGCCTAAGGGTGCCTCTGACTACGATGTCTCGGCTTGCAATCGCGTCAGGATGAGATCAACTGCCGCGTTAAACGAGTCGACGCGGGCGTCAGCGTCATCGCAGCCACTGTACGGTCGGTCGATGAGGATGGAGAAACAGCCAGCCGCTTGTCCAGCACCGATGTCACGCCAGCGATCGCCAACAACGAACGAGGCTGACGGGTCAATGTCCCACTTGCTGGCGGCGTCCAGCAGCATCCCCGGGAGTGGTTTGCGGCAGTGGCAGATGCCATCGCGTCCATGCGGGCAGACCAGGATGTCGTTCAATGGCACTTGAGCCTGGAGCTGAACGTGCATCTCATCCAGAACCTCCTGGGGCAAAAGTCCTCGGCCGATCTCCGGCTGGTTGGTGAAGACGATACAGATGAGACCCGCGTCCCGGAGTCGCTGCACTTGCGCGCTGGCATCCGGGTAGATGTCAAACTCGGCCATGTTGATGGGCGCGAACGCCTGATTATCGCGAACGATCTCGCGCACGAGCACGCCGTCTCGATCTAGAAACGCTGCGCGGTTCATGATCTGGGAGATTCCTTCTTGGGGCCGTGATGCGGTCTTAGACCAGGCCGACTGCTTGGATCATCTTTCCGATTCAGACACAAACAGTTCTTCAGTTCCACCCAGCGGAATGCAGGTGGAGATGTCAAGCGAGGGGAGTAGGCGGAGCTGAAGGAAGCCAATTTAATTCAGGCGAAACGGCAAAGAAGCTGTCGGACTTGCAGGACGCGCCGACTCCAGGGGTAATGCTCCTGAAGCCAAAGAGTTAGCATCCGATGCCTCCCGTGGTGAGTCATAAGCTCACTAAGAGAAATCCTCAGAGCACGGGGAGGACAAGACACTCCCTGCTCAAAGTTCAAAGCCGCACAATCCCCTTTTACAGATTCCACATATATGACGACCGATAGATCGTTATCCCGTAATCACTCCAGTACCATGGGCTCCACATAAGCATTTGATCTAACCCGTAGAGAGCGACTTGATGTAATTCGTTATAGACATCAGGGGTAATAAAGGTGCGGTAAGTCCAAGGGCGCAAGCTGGATAACTTTGCTGCGTAATTGGCAGAGCGACCAACCCAAACTAGGTCATTCGATCCCCGCACGCCTGTCCGAGCGACCAACAAGTTACTCGTATCGATGCCCACCGCATGGTGGACTGTGTAGCTGATGCTCGGATACTGAACCTGTAGCCACGGATTGATGATTTGCAGCACACAGTAGTTGATGATCAGGGCCGATATCACAGCCCTCGAGTTCCTATGGGGGCCAATGTAGACCGCCATAACGCGATCGCCGTCATACGCGGTTATGACACCGTCGTGCGCCTCAATGGCTTTGGCAGCGCAGCGGAGGAGGCCTTGTAAATCTCGGCGGCGAATTAGGGGAGTATTGAGTAACAAGATTGGTTGACTCAGCCAGGTCAGCGTAGAGCACAGTGCCCTCTAGGAGTACAGCCTGGTTACCGAGGAGTTGGACGTTTTCGGTATTGGGGACCTTCAGGCCATTGCGTTTGTCCCAGTTAGTTTGGAAAATCGCACGTACTTCGGCATTCAGTTCATCAGCGATGTCATTGCACATCCTATTTGACGCCGCGATCAGCAACCAGGCTCCGCAATTGGGTGAAGACGGGTCCGATTCGAGACGCGAGCGTGTCTGGCTGCCCATCGGAGTATTCGAGTGGCGTAATCCCTAGCAGATCTGTTGGCAAGGAGAGTAGCTCTCCCCGTGGTTGCACGATAAAAGTATGGTCCTGACCAATGGCCCCCACAAAGAGTCCCAGCTCAAAGATGACATTGTCACGGGGCACATTTACGGTCTCGCCTCGTCGCTTCAGAATGTCGTCAGGTCCGACAATGAAGATGGCGAAGTCAGCATCCTTAGCAATTTTGATAAGACTGGGAAGGGTGTATTCCGACGCCTGGAAGACGCCATCCGTCCACAGCTGGGTGACGAAATCATCGTGAGACAAACCGAGCTGAATAGCTTGTGCAATGGTTAGGCGCTCGCTTGCGCTTCCGATGAAGATACGAGGTTTTTCGTTTGGGACGTGGATGAAGCGCCCACGTTGACGAAGTCGCGCCGAAAGTTCAACGGCTAACCGTCGCCAGACGGTTGGGTACTGCGTTGCGACCTCGGAGAGCTGAGGTTCAGTCAGTTTCGCGACGACCGTTGTCTCTAGAGTCTTAACCGTAGCGCTAGCAGCCCCCGTGGATCGATTGCCGCCATTTCTCCGACAGGGTGCCTGCGGGTCGGATGGCTACTGGAAGCCGTGGATCTCGACTCCGACGCTGCCCGCCAGGATGAGATAGACGTCAGTTTCTGAGCTGTCCTGCTGTATGAGGGTGGTATCGGTCGGGAATTCGAGCAACTCACAAACGTCCCGACCCCTTTTGTAGCGGGCATGCTCCAAGTAGTGCTGTTTGGGAAACTAGTGCCTCAATGAGGCGGTCACGGGCTGCGGGGCCCTGGAATCGATCAATCATGATCGGGTGGTGAGATCATTTCCAGAGGCAGTATACCGCTCGTGAATGTACTGTATGGCAATCGTTATTGCCTTATGCACAAGAATCAATGATGAGGTGAACCATCCAATTAGGTGCACTATACTCAATGATAGAAGCACTAAATGCCAATTATTGAAGGAGTCAATCCTGTAACAAACAAACACTTGAAGATGTCAGTTACTCAAGGAGCGCAAGGAGCTCAGGCTATTCCAGGACCTGGAGTCCCCAATGGAGGGACGATAGGTCAAGTCTTAAACAAAGCCTCCAATACAGATCTCGATACCGAGTAGGGCACATTCACCGTAGCACTGGAAAACATCCCTACAGGCACCCCAGCTATCAACATCGGGACAGGGTCAGTTAACGACACGGGATTTGGGTTCCTGGATGGGGTTATCTTAGGTATCCAAGCCCACCTCGATGCCAAGGCCTCATCCTCCCACACCCAGGCTCACAGCTCTCTTACCCTTCCCTCAGGGACAGCACCTGCAGGGACAGCACCTGCGCAACCAGGTGTTGCGCCCTCGGCCTGTACAGGCCGAGGCGATTTCCGTGGAGCCACCGCATCCAATGGGGGAGACGGCAGTGGTCCCCGATACGCCGCCTCCGACGAACTTCAGTGGGTTGATTGACTCAGCCGTGGAGTCACCCGCGGAGCGGCTGATCGCGCAGCCAGCGGCTCAGGTGGGACCGCAGACCATACACTCGACTTCCCGAACATGCCTGGTTACCAGAAGGCGGCGGCAATTGAACGGACCGCTCGTCAGCTCTCCGACGTGAGTAATGTGGACGTCCAGGAGTTCGAGCGAGGCCGACTCGTTCTCGAAGTTCAGATGGGTGATCCCAGCATGGCTGATCAGATGATTTCGCGCCGGCCGCGATGAACGTGGCCGATCGCTCACCGAACGCCATCACGTTCCAGCTTTCCTAGTCCCGCACAACGCTAATGAGCACGACCCGTAGGGTTAGTTCCCGCCGGTCGTGCTCATTTTGGCGTACTACGTGCTAGTGTATCTCTAGAGCGGATGCTCGGGTGCCGATCACCCACACCAGGCATAGGGATGGAAGCGCTATGAGTGAAGCTGAGTCTCGAAGTAAGCCTCGTGTTCTCGTTGTGGAGGATGACCTCGATACTCGAGATCTGTTAACCCTTATCCTCGAGGATGAGGGTTATGCGGTGAATGCACTGGGTGACGGACGAAAGGTGGTCGAGCACGTCCGTCAAAATCGGCCGGACGTCATCACGTTGGATATAGGGCTGCCTGGAATGAGTGGCTCGGCCGTCCTGGACGACCTCGAGCGAGACCCTGTGACGGCGGGCATTCCGGTGATCGTTATCTCTGGCCATACCCGCAAGCTAGGCGAGCCTGATCGAGAGCACGCGACGCGCGTGATCGCCAAGCCATTTTACATAACGCAAGTCGTGGACGAGATCGAGCGAGTCTTAGCGCGAGCGGACTAAAGAGACTTCGGTGGGACAGGCATCTTGCCTGTCCAGTTCGACGCGTTCGGTGACGGAAGGCGAGACGCCTGTCCCACCGTACATCTAGATCACGTGTTCATCGCGAAGGTTCCTGATCTCGGCATCATCCATCCCGAGCTCGCTCCGAAGAATCTCCTCCGTATGCTCGCCAAGTAATGGAGGGGCGGTGCGACCGGTTGCGGGGGTTCTGTCCAATTTGTACGGCACCCCAGGAACTTCCAGGTCGCCGATAGTCGGATGGGGTAAGTGCATGCGCATCTGGCGGTGCAATACTTGAGGGTGGTTGAAGACCTGGTCCACACCAAGGATGGGCGCTGCCATAACCCCGGCAGCCAGTAGCCGCTGAACCCAATCTTCGGAATCACGCGTCAAGAATGCCATCTGCAGGGCGGGGATCAGGTCGGTACGATTGACGACTCGGTCAGGATTCGTGCGGAATCGTGGGTCAAACGCGAGTTCTGGTAGACCAAGAACGGCACATAGATCAGCGAACTGACGATCATTGCCCGCGCCCGCAATGACGGCGCCGTCTCGAGTCGTGAAAAGCTGGTATGGCACCAGGTTGGGATGCGCATTCCCAAATCGCTCGGGCGGCTCCCCAGTCATCATGTATCCCGTGCCCACGTTGATCAAGAGGGCCACGATCGATTCAAAGAGCGAGCACTCGACATGCTGGCCCTGGCCCGTGCGATCTCGATGGTGCAATGCTCCGAGCACCGCGGAACAGGCAAACATTCCGGTGGTGAGATCGGCGAGCGGGAGTCCGGCCTTGAGCGGCTCACCATGGGGCGTGCCGGTGAGGCTCATGAGTCCACCCATCGCCTGCGCGGCGATGTCATATCCTGGCCTGTCGGAGTACGGGCCGTCAGCACCGAAACCGCTGATGGAGCAGAAGATCAACTCCGGCTGCCACTCGCGCACGGCGTTGTACCCGAACCCCAGCCGATCCAAAGTCCCTTGCTTAAAATTTTCGATGAGAATGTCGGTTTTGCCGATCAGGCTTCGTAGGATGGCTTGACCACGTGGCTCCTTGAGGTTGAGCGTGATGCTGCGCTTATTGCGATTGACCGAAAGGTAATAGGCGCTTTCACCACCTGCGAACGGCGGGCCCCATCTGCGGGTGTCATCCCCCGTCCCTGGCTGCTCGACCTTGATCACGTCGGCGCCCATATCGCCCAGCATCATCGCGCAGTAAGGGCCGGCCAGAACGCGCGAGAGATCGAGAACGCGGATATTTCGGAGCGGTCCTTTGGCGTGCGGGTTTTCCATGGCGGTCGGATTCTATGCCATGGTGGCACATGCATGGGCTTGGGCCCGCCGACATCCTGTCGGCCCGGCCCCCGAGGGCCGCCGGAGAGCACCCGAATATCGGTGGCTGATGATATCGCGGGAGACGCCTTGATCGACCGGGCCCACAGGATATCGGTGGTCGCATGCTGGTACGCTCAACCTGCTGGAGGGCACATGCGGCTGACACCCCGTGAGACCGACCGCTTGACGATGTTCACCCTTGCCGAGCTGGCGCGACGCCATCGCGCGCGGGGCATCAAGCTCAATCATCCCGAGAGCATCGCCTTGATTTGTGATGAGATGCTGGAAGAAGCGCGCGCAGGCCGATCGTATAGCGAGGTATTAGCGCATGGACGCTCTGTTCTCCGTCGCGCTGACGTCATGGACGGTGTGCCTGAGATGATTCCTACGCTTCAAGTGGAAGCAATGTTCATTGATGGAACAAAGCTCTTAACGCTTCATCAGCCGATTGGCGATGCCCGAGCCGACAATGATTCCAGGTGAGGTGATATTCGGTTCGAAGGCCATTGAGTGCAACTCCGGCCTGAAACCATCGAGCTCGAGGCGACCAACCAGCTCGCGGTGGCCTATCCAGGTGTGCTCCGCATTACCACTTCTTCGAGGTGAATAGGCGGTTGCTGTTCGATCGCGCGAAGACTTTCGGTTTGCGCGCTGGACGTGGTCGCAGGCGGCGGGGTGCGGTCGGAAGGCCGGGGAGACGAAGAGGGTACGACTCGTGCCGCTCCGCGGAGCTCGCGAAGCATGGGGGTTTAACGGTCTTGCATCTGGTCCCACGACCGCAGAGCGCCTTCCCGAGGCGCTCGATCGTGCCCGCGAGCGGGGCTTCTTGAGCGAGCTCTGACATGCCATTCGAGATGGATCGGGGACTCTACCAGGGGTTGTATGGACCAACCGCCGGAGATCGCATTCGGCTGGCCGATACGAACTTGATGATCGAGATCGAGCGCGATGACGCCTCGTATGGCGACGAAGTCCTCGCCGGGTTCGGCAAGACGCAGCGAGATGGCATGCTAGCTACAAGTCGTGGCGGTCACGATAGCGAGCTGGATCTGCTCATCAGCAACGTCGTGGTGCTCGATCCCGTGCTCGGGGTGCGGAAGACATCTATCGGGATCAAGGACGGACGGATCGTAGGACTGGGGCGGGCGGGGAATCCGGACAACGTCGACGCAATCGATCTGATTGTCGGCTCGAACACCGGGCTCATTACGGCGGAAGGGCTCATTGCTACGGCTGGGACTGTGGACAGTCACGTGCATGTGGCCAGCACCAGTTTGATCGATGCCGCGCTTTCCGCAGGCACAACCACCCTCGTGGGCATGGGTTACGGGGGTGTGTGGGACCAGGGAGTCATGCCAGAACGAAATCTGGCCATGCTCCTGGCAGCATTCGAAAGTATTCCCATCAATGTCGCGCTCCTCGCGCGCGGCAGTAGCGTGGATCCTGGTGCCCTGGAACGAAATGTCCTCTCGGGCTGTGCTGGGTTCAAGATCCATGAGGATGTGGCCGGCTTCCCGGACGTTATCGACAATGCGCTCACGATTGCGGATCGATTCGATATCCCCGTGGCGCTGCACACCGACGGTCTGAACGAGTCGGGTGAGCTGTCTGACACGCTGGCGGCGATCAACGGACGCGCGGTGCATGCGTATCACGTGGAGGGCGCGGGCGGGGGACATCCGAATTTGCTGGAGATCGTGGGGGAGCCGCACATCCTGCCCTCTTCAACGACCCCGACCGTGCCCTACACCGTGAGCACGGTCGCTGAGCACTTCGACATGATCATGACGGTGCATCGCCTGAGCAGGCTGCTCGACGAGGACGTTGCCGCTGTCCAGGCGCGCGTGCGGAGCGGAACCATCGCCGCGGAGAGCTTGCTGCACGATCTCGGCGCGATCAGCATCATGTCATCGGACT
The DNA here is from genome assembly GCA_963765765.1 of uncultured Chloroflexia bacterium. Classification (GTDB taxonomy): domain Bacteria; phylum Chloroflexota; class UBA6077; order UBA6077; family JACCZL01; genus CAVXYC01. The sequence goes on from CAVXYC010000019.1 coordinate 335,381, forward strand.
CACAAGGCATGGGACGCATCGGTGAGGTGGTGACGCGCACCTGGCAGACGGCGCATCGGATGAAGGAGCTGCGCGGTGGCGATGGCGAGCACGATAACGCGCGGGTGCTGCGCTATCTGGCGAAGTACACGCTCAATCCCGCCCGCGTACATGGGCTGGAGCGGCATGTCGGCTCGCTGGAGTCCGGGAAACTTGCGGACATCGTCCTGTGGCACCCAGCCTTCTTCGGCGTCAAGCCTCAGCTCGTGCTGAAGAGCGGCTTCGTTGCCTGGGGCTTCGTGGGTGATGGCAACGCGGCGATTCGCGTTGCCGAGCCGCTGATCTATCGCCCGATGTTCGGCGCGCTCGGCCGAGCACCTGCCGAGCTCAGTGTGGCGTTCACCTCGCAGGCAGCGCTGGATTCGGGTTTACGCCGACGCCTGAACCTGACCAGGCAACTCGTCCCGTTGGGGCCGACCCGCGGCATTCGTAAATCGGACCTTGTGTTCAATGATGCGCTGCCGAACGTCGAAGTCGACCCGCGGTCGCCGCATCAGGTGACTGTCGATGGCGCGCTTGTGGATGTGCCGCCGGCCTCCGAGCTGCCAATGACGCAGAGGTATTTTGCTCTCTAAGCGGGAATTTCGCTTGAGCGGTCGGGCTGCGACTTCAAGGCTCGTAGTGGGTGCTATAGGATATGGCCTCCGGGTGACGCGCACCACCGCGCCGGAGACCACCGCGCTACGGAGGCCGTCTCACATGCGATCTCGGCCGGGTGCTGGCCATACCGTGTTACTCGGGCAGGTCGATGCTGCCGTCGTCGCGTAATGGAAAGCCAGGATTCCAGGCGACCTCCCACAACACGCCCTCAGGGTCGGCGAAGTAGCCGGCATAGCCACCCCAATCCTTCGTAACGCCGGGGCGGACGATCCTTCCCCCAGCGTTCTGGGCCGCAAGCAGCACCTCGTCCACTTCGTCGCGCGTCCGGACGTTGTGGGCGAGAGAGAAACCTGAAAAGCCGGTCCCCTCGGACGGGATTCCGACGTCTTTGGCCAGCTCCTCGCGCAACCAGAGAGCGACGATACAGCCGTCGGTATGGAAAAACGCGACTTCTCCCGTTTCTTCGCCAACGGATGAGCGCTTCCAGCCCATTCCGTCTCGGTAAAACCGAACAGCCCGATCGAGATCACGGACTCCGAGCGTGATGAGAGTTACACGTGGCTCCATTGCAGCTCCAATTCTGGGTTACACAAGGAAGGGCCGTGGGCATTCCACTGGATCAGTCACGATCCGGCGGGACGCTCACGGCCCCAACTCAGTGCTAAATGACCTTATTTAGCTCATCTTGCCTCGTTCGCCGAGATCGCCGGGGCCCTCGTCAGAGGTGCACCACGGTACGAGGCCCTTCATGGTGCACTTTGCGCCATGGGCCGCTAGCTCTGACTCGAACATCTCGTGAATGCGGCGCTCCTCGTCGGTGTACTCGATCTGGTTGCCGCCTTCCTTCACGCTCACATCGCCCTTATCCCCCTGCCACGCTGCCATAGGCTGATAGCGCCGACCGCCGAACTTCAGCGCCAGGTACGCAGCCGGCTCGTTGCCGGTGTTGAAGTGCTGATGGAAGCAGTTGTTGGGTGGAACGATGACGCTGTTGCGCTTCCAATCGCACTTTATCTGCTCATCGCCCTCGTTGAACCAGAGCGTGGAGTAGCCCGTTCCGTACAGGATGATGACGTGCGCGCCCGGGCCATGGCGATGACCCTTCTTGTACGTCCCCACGGGGAATTCAGAGATGTGCGGGGCGGAGGTGTTGTTGGAGAGCTCGATCATGACGTTTCGGCCATTGGCGCCGCGCTCTTTCCAGGAGTGCAGGTCAATGGTGCGCACGTCGGGGATGAAGTTGGTGTCCCAGACCTTGTTTCGCGCGCGACGGAACAACTTGCCATCGCCGTTGAAGAACCCGAACTCGCCGGTGAAGCGATCCTTGAACTGGAATGGGTTCCTGAAGACGAAGTCGTCATTGTGGAACAGGCTCATGATCGTCGGCGCTGTGGTCACCGAGATGAGCCGCGCGGGACGCAGGCCGCTGCCGTTGAAGAACTGATAGGACGCATTGAGCGGAATGGCGAAGAGTGCGCCGGTGCCCCACTCAAACGTTTGTTTCTCATTCTCGTTGTACCAGACCGAGGTGGACCCCGAACCCGCCACGACGTACACGAGTGCCTCGTACATATGGCTGACAGGGTTGGTAGACGCCCCTGCTGGCAGCTCAATCACGTGCAGGTCATTAACGCCGCCGCATCCTTCGAGGTTTACGAAGGAGCCCAGCACGCCATAGCGAGCCCAGGGCTTGACATCAACGGTGCCCAGGTCTTCAACGTAGTAGCCGCCGACGCTCGGAATTCCCTCGCCCGCTTGCCAGGCCTGATACGGCTGAACAATCTTGAGCTCTTCCAGCTCCTCGTTGGTGGTGTTCGCTTTGATCTCAGTTGCCATAAAACGCGTCCTCCTGTGGTCGCTCATCATCGAGATGCTGAGTGCCGCGCTGGTAATGCACTCGATAGTACCATTGCCCGGCAATTTCTCGTGAGGAGCGTCGGATACATGCCAGACAAGTCGCTCTGGACGCAAATCCCTGGTTGCAGTAGCTTGGAATGTGACATCGAACACGGAGGAGAGCCACCTCATGCCAAAGCCAGGCAATCGCGTCCGCCTCACCATTCAGCGGCCGTCGGGGCACCTCCTGGACCAGTTCCGGTATTCATCGCCGCCCGGCGTTGGCGGATGCCATGTATCGCACTGGTTGTATGCGTGATATCAAAACAATTTACACACCGGTGAAGCGAGTTGTAGGGAGCGCTATCACGGTCAAGGCGCCTACCGGGGATTCGCTGATGGTGCGCAAGGCGCTCGAGATCGCCCACCGCGGAGACGTCATCGTGGTAGACGCTCGTGGGGACACCACGCGCGCTCTGTGGGGCGGCAATCGCAACCGGCTCGCGGCAAGCAAAGGCGTACTGGGGCTGGTTATTGATGGAGCTGTACGCGATGTCGAAGAGGCTCGATTGGCCGACTTTCCTATTTTCGCTCGAGGGATTCAGCCCATGGCCAGTGCCTCTATCGGCCCCGGTGAGGTGAATTTCCCAATCGCCTGCGGCGGGGTCGTCGTGAATCCGGGCGACATCATCGTGGCCGACGAGGAAGGTATTGCTGTGATCTCTCCAGCGGACGCCGATGTTGTACTGGCACAAATTGAGAAAGTCACCGAACGTGACGAAGCGTGGGTCTCCGCGATCAACGAGGGAACTGGCTCACAGCTTGAAGAGGTGGATCGCCTGCTCGAGTATGCCGGGAGCGAGATCGTTTCGTAGGTTTTCCTGTAACTCAGTCCAACGGCATGGAGTGGCGCTCCTAGCGCCACTACATGCCTTGGAAGCTAAGCTCTGGCCTGATGAATGACCTGCCAGACCCGCTCGTCGGCCGCCGGCATGTCGATCTCGTCCGCACCGAAAGGTCGAAGCGCATCGAGCACCGCGTTGCGCACGGCCGGTGTGGCGCCAATGGTGCTGGCCTCCCCGATGCCTTTGATGCCCATGGGATTGCGCGTAGTCGGCGTCTCCGTGCGATCCAACTCAAAACTCGGCAGGTTGTGTGCGGTTGGCATCGCGTAATCCATGAACGATCCCGTAACGAGCTGGCCAGTTTCGTCATAGATCACGCCCTCGAAGAGCGCCTGTCCGGCTCCCTGAGCGATGCCGCCATGCCGCTGACCATCTGCGAGAAGAGGATTCGAGCACTGGGCCGCAATCATCTACCGCGATGTGACGGCGGAGCGTTACTCGGCCAGTATCTGGGTCGATGTCCACGATGGCAATGTGAACGCCGAACGGGAACGTCTCTCCCTCCGGCGTGTAATGGTGCGTGGACTCGAGGCCATACTCCATGCCCTCGGGCATCTTTCCCCCGTAGGCGGCGGCAACGACGCGAGCCCAAGGCGTGCTCTTATCCGGTGCGCCGCGGACAGAGAACTCACCGTTGGCTAGCTCAACGTCATCCGGCGAGGCCTCCATGAGGTTCGCCGCGATCTTGATCATTTTCTCGCGCACATCCACGGATGCCTTGAGCAAAGCAGTGCCGCCGAGGATTGCGCTGCGACTGCCCATGGTGCCGACACCCGTGGCTACGAGTGCCGTATCCCCATGGATCACCTCAATCTGATCCATGGGGACAGTGAGCTCATCGGCGATGACCTGTGAGAACGTTGTTTCGTGACCCTGCCCGTGCGGCGAGCTTCCGGTAAGTGCCGTGACCTGTCCGCCGGCCTCCACTCGGATCGTCCCGCTCTCCCAGGGCCCAAAGCCGCACACCTCCACGTACGCGGCTACACCGATCCCCATAAGCTTGCCAGCCGCTCGGGCTCGCTCCTGTTCGGCGCGCAGCTCGGAGTACTTCGCCATCTCCAGGGCTTTGTCCAGAGCACGCTCATACTCGCCAGAATCGAACACGCGACCGCCGCATGCCTGGTAGGGGAATTGGTCTGGCTGGATGAAGTTCACCCGCCGCACCTCGGCCGGATCGAGTTCGAGATCGTGGGCGATGCGATCCATAAGGCATTCCATCAGGTAGATCGCCTCGGGACGCCCGGCGCCGCGATAGGCGCCGATGGGCGTTTTGTTTGTAAATGCTCCGACGAGATCAAATGAATGCACCGGAATGTCGTAGTTCCCGGGGAGCATCATGCCTGTGGTCATGCCGAATAGCGGCGTGATGTACTGGTAGTAGCCACCACAATCAAAGGTGACACGCACTTTCATGCCTCGAACGCGCCCATTGGCGTCCACGGCGGCGTCCGCCTCCTGTACCTGGCCACGACCGTGCATGGCAGCCTGGAGATTCTCCCGCCGGTCCTCGACCCATTTCACCGGCCGCTCCAGCCGCATACTCATGATGCACGCGAGCACTTCCTCAGGCGAGAGATCGATTTTGTTGCCAAAGCCGCCGCCCACCTCAGGGGCGATGACGCGTACCGAATGCTCGGGCAACCCAAGCGCCGTTGCCATACGTGTCCGCAAAGAGTGCGGCGTCTGAGTTGATGACCACAGCGTGAGCTGACCGGCGCCCTTCATGACCTTTCGGAAGTCGGCCACACACCCCCGTGGCTCCATGGCCGCCGGAAGCAGACGTTGGTTGATGACGCGCGTCTTGACGATCTTGTGAGCACCGGCGAACGCGGCTTCCAGGTCGCCCGTCTCCCGGTGCTGCCGATGTCCCACGTTCGTGCCGAACTGTTCGTGAATGAGAGGCGCGCCATCTTTGATCGCTTCCTCGGGATCGACCACTGCGTCAAGCGGCTCGTAGTCAACCTCGATAAGCGCCAGCGCATCGCGGGCCGCCGCTCGTGAGTCGGCGATGACTCCGGCAATCGGATCGCCAACGTAGCGGACCTTGTCCGTTGCCAGGACGCGGCGCTCGGGAGACTTACCATCCTGAAAGGCAGCCATCGGAATAAGCACCGGCAACGGGCCCGTGATCGCGTCGTTCACGTCTTCCGCGGTGACCACGGCCAGCACTCCCGGTGCAGCCTGCGCCGCGGTCGTGTCAATGCTGTTGATACGCGCGTGCGCATACGGACTGCGAAGGACCCCGAGATACGTGGTCCCCGCAAGATGCAGATCGTCCACGTACGTAGCGCCACCCGTGATGAGCGTGGGATCTTCGCGGCGCTTGATCGGCGTCCCGAGCAGCCGGGGCTGAGTTACGGTCATGTCGTGTCTCCTCGAGGCGAGCAGGCGCGAGCCAAAGCAGTGCGCCCCGCTTGATCTTACCGTCAGACGATTATCGATGCGTATTGTTCAGCCGTGCTAGCCTGCTCGATGACCCGGGTTGGCGTATGATTCCCGCCATCTGGAGGCGCAACTATGTACGATGGGTTTCAGGCTGAAACCACCACGATGGTGGGACACAACGGCGACGTGATTGCCGCCTATCTTGCGAAGCCATTGGGCGCGGGGCCGTTTCCCGCGGTGGCGGTGCTGCACCATATGCCCGGCTGGGATGAGCCTTCCAAGCTCATCTGTGCCAAGTTAGCGTTGCACGGCTACATCGCGCTCATGCCCAACCTGCATCATCGCACGGGTCCCGGAAGTCCTGACGATCAAGCAGCGGCCGTCCGCGCCGAGGGCGGAAATCCGGATGAGCAGATTCTGGGGGATCTCCGCGGGGCATTGAGGGTCATCAGCTTGATGACCACCTGGAATGGCAAGCAGGCGGTGATGGGATTTTGCTCGGGCGGACGGCAGACTTACCTGGCCGCGGGGCGCATTCCAGAGCTCGACGCCGCCGTGGATTGCTGGGGCGGTCGAGTGATCGCCGCGGCAGATACGCTCTCCGAGCGTCAGCCGGTAGCACCCATCGAATACACCAAAGACATCAACTGCCCGCTCATGGGCATCTTTGGCAATGACGACGCTGAGCCTGATCCGGAGCAGGTCAACAAGACCGAAGCAACACTCAAGGAGCACGGGAAGAACGTACGAGTTCCATCGTTACGATGGCGCTGGGCACGGTTTCTTCGCGGTTGACCGACCTGGCTATCGTCCTGTCCAGGCTACAGATGCCTGGAGTAAGATTTTCTCGTTCTACGAAAAATATCTACACACCTCGTAAGGAGATCCACAATGTGCACTTACATTTACGAGCACGCCAACGTCCTGGGTAGCGCCAAGGGCCAGAAGGGCTGGTTCGAAGTCAACCGGGCAAACGTATGCTACGACCATCCGTCGCATGCGCCACTTGATCACGCCCTACTCCTGGATTTTGTGGACTCCACGAAGGGCCCGGAAGTTCGTGTAGGGCTCGAGCTGAGCTACGAGTCCGCTCAGGCGCTCGTCATTGCCATTACGAACGCGCTGGAAAGCGGCAAGATCGCCCATGCGGGCGTCCATGGACCCGAGCACGCCGAAGTCGCGTAGATCTGTGGACCGTCCTTCTAGGACGATATGGGTTAAGAAAAACGGAGCAGGGATTCAATCCTGCTCCGTTTTGTGCGCTGTCATGGAGAAGCAAATCAGGGCCGAGATTGAGTAGGTAGTCGCCGCTCGCAACTTCCCAAGCCCAGATCAGTTGAGCGGTGGTTCCACCTTCGGCGAAAGATCGGCGTGGTACATCAACAGGGCCAATCGGGCGCTCCGCCCCACTGTGTCGGCTGAGATGTGAGGTATGCCATTGCGACGATCGGATGTCCCGAGCTTATCGATCATGCCGTCGAAAATGAGCATATCGCCATTACCAGTCGCGAGAAACGGAACCGAGTCGAGCTGGCTCGGGAGCTTTTCGAGTGTGATCGGATGTAAGTGGTCGAGCTCGGACATGATGCTTGTCGGCAGGAACATTGCGCCGCCGTACGGATTGAGCCCTTCTTCCAGCAACGAGCTCACCGACGCGCCCCATGCACCCGCGTTAACGTCGGTGTGCAGCATCGGTGTGATGCTACAGAGAGGCTGATCCTCGTCCTTGTTCAGGACAACCGAAAGCTGCTCGACGAAGACGCTCGAGCCAAGACTATCGAGTTGTTCCAGAACTGAAATGATCTGATTCACGAAGCTCAGTGGGAATTCGTCGTCACCTCTCAGTCGGCTCACCTGATCCTTCCACCACTTCAAGCCACCGACCAGGCTCGAGCGATCGTCAAATTCCCTGATTCTGAGTGAGAGCAGGATATTTCCGTGCGCCGGGCCGCGCGTGCCTGACGATCTCGAAAGCGCCGTTATGACCTCGGATGGGTTATCGACTGGCCCATAGCCGCCCTTCTCCGCCCGCCAAGGCCAGTCATGGCTCAGCTCCATGGCTGACAGCAATCTCAGGGGCCAGTCAGGCTTACTCATGGCCCTTCGAACGACGGGGTTATCGAAGGCGCCGCGCCAGACCATCAGGCGCCATGATTCATCTGATTCACGCATGGCGCCAACGAGATCCGTAGGGTCTGATCGCACCATCACGACGCCATCCTGAACAGATGCGTCACCGTAATCGAAGCAGAACATCGCAACACTCCAGCGATCTACGGTCAATCAAACCGTAGTGGTCGATCCGAAGTGCAATCACCGCCACGGTTATGGCGGATGGCTACTGGTCCCCATCGAGTTACAAGTGGTCAGACGGCACTTAGAAGAAACTGCTGCAAGTATGGCCGTTTTGTTGATCTCCGGCCATTGACATCCCAGCGCGGTGACGGATTATCCGGCCTGGAAGCCCCGCCCTCGACCCGCGCGGCGATTCTAGGTGAGCAAAAAGAGGCCGGGAACGTGCTTCCCGGCCTCTTCCTTCTGATCCTAGATTCGAATTCGGTTCAGGCAACAACCATTGGAACCTGCGTTGGAGCGCTCAACAGCTCAACCGGGCGATTCACCAGCGGCCGTCGGTACAGCCGGTGTCGGGCGCCGCGGACCTCATGCTCGAGCTGGTAGAGCTTTTCACCGGTGTCTGGATCCACAATATCGACGAAGCGGAACTGGTGGTTATTGATGCCTTCGGACACCAGGCCGCGTTCGTTCATGAACTCGAAGGGCTTGGAGAAATTGAGGATGTAGATCTGGACGTGATGTCCGTCATATTGCTCTGAAGCGGCCTTGTCTGACTCACGGAAGATTAGCTCCTGGCTCGTGCCCGATTCGACGTGGGCGGCCGATTCCGTTCGAGCTATCTTCCATGGAGTAAGGCGCTCCAAGGCCGCGCTGGTAGAACTCGCCGATGCGTTGAGCAGTGCCACGCGGTACGGAAAACTCTACGTACGGAATGCCGCGTGTCATGCCATTGAAGCGTTCGGACGGGCCGTAGCAGTGGAACTCGTTTCCCCAGGGACAAATGGCACGAACGTAGTCGCCCTCATCGGAAAACTCAAACTCCGTGCCAGACAGACCATCGCGAATGGATGCCAGGCGGTCCTTCAGTGCGGTCAGATCTGGAGTAACGATGCCAATGTGGCCAGGGATTCGTTGAGGGTTTCCTGTTGGCAAGTGGCACTGATTCTCGCCCAGGTTCACCCACATGTTGTTGACGCCGACCATCATGTACGGATCACGCGTGAACCCCAGGCCAACGATGTAGAACAGCGTTGCTTGGCCCTGATCCGGAACGCGTACGTTGACATGCTCGAGGTAAAGGATGTTACCGACATCCTCTCCTCGGAGACCGTTCGTATCACTCATTGGCGGCACCCTCCTGATTAGCTCGAATGCTAGCAGGAGAACGTGAGCCGCGCCACAGTTGGGAGCGTTCAACCTGAGAAGCGCCATGCGCTCCGGCGCACGGATACGCCATGAACACCGAGGATCTTGCCGTCGTCACCGGAGTTCCGCTCTATTGCGGCTCGGATCCGGACGTTCTGCGCTCGCTTCTGGCAGTCCCGAGAAACTCGTGTTCATGAGAGGTAGAATCACTGGGCGTCAGAACGCCGTCAAAGATTGCTCGCAAATCAACTCGAATCCTCGTCGCTTGAGTGAAATCCGTTGTCGCCTTGGGTCACGCGCGGTTGTGTATGCTCGGTCTCATGCAAGAGCAGTCGCGGCAGCTCTCGTTCGAGGATCTGACGAACGATGGTGACCTGTCCATCCCGCCGCCCTTACCCGCTGAGCCGCCACGGCCTGCCAGGCTGCCTTCTTCCAGCGAAGCGCTCGCCTATGTGCTGGAACGGAGCGCAAGGCGCAAGTCCACGATTCAGATAAGCGTTCTACCTGATCTCACTGTGCGGGTGGTGGCGCCCGTTCGCACTCCTCGTTCGCGGATCGATGCATTGGTTCGCGAGCGCCAGGCCTGGATTTTGAAGCGGCGCGATGAGGTTTGGAGATCGCAGCTCAAACGCGTCGAACGCCGCTGGGAGTCGGGTGAACGGTTGCCATACCTCGACGAGGAGCTCGAGCTACGAATCCGGCCGGTCGCCGGACAGAAGATGGTGCAGGCTATTCGTCAGGAGCTCCTGGCTGGACGTCCGGGTGCCGGCGGGGCTTGATAGTTCCGAGCCGATCGTGCGGGTAGTTCACAAGTGGTATAGCCTCCAGGCTCAACGAGTGTTCGCTCAGCGTGTACTCCACTATGCTGAGCCCCTTGGCGTGGAGCCCATGAGGGTACTGGTGCGCAATCAGTCAAGCCGTTGGGGGAGCTGTGCGAGTGATGGCAGTTTGCGCTTCTGCTGGCGGCTCATCCTCGCGCCGCAACGAGTCCTTGACTATGTGGTGGTGCACGAGCTGAGTCATCTGAGGCACCCACATCACCAGCGCCCGTTCTGGGCATGTGTGGAGTCGATCCTGCCACAGTACAACAAGCTTCGAGCCGAGCTGAAACGTGATGGGAACAGCTACACACTGTGAAGCGGGAGCTTTTGGAGTGCGGCGAAGACCGCCGCGGTCCAAAGTCTGTAGCTGAGCGTCTAAGTCCCGTCCACGTGGCCCGCTGTTAGAATTCAGCAAGTTGATGACTACTTTGCAAAGGAGCGAAGCCAATGCTTACACAAGAAGCTAACCAACGCCTCGCCCAAGTAGGTCCCGGCACGGCCGGTGGCAACCTCCTACGGCGATACTGGCATCCAATAGCCACGGTCGTTGAGCTCGAGAAGGAGCCTGTCCTGGCGGTGAAGCTGCTGGGCGAGAATCTCGCGCTTTACAAGTCCCCAAATGGTGACCTCGGGCTCATGGCAGAACGCTGCCCGCATCGCGGCGCCAGCATGGTCTACGGGATCCCTGAGGATGGCGGCTTGCGCTGTCCGTACCACGGTTGGAAGTTCTCCGAGGAAGGCGCGTGCTCTGGAGCAGCCGGCCGAGCCAGAGGACAGCACCTTCAAGCACCGAGTGCGCATTCCCGCTTACCCGGTCCAGGAGATGGGTGGGCTGATCTGGGCGTACCTCGGGCCCGCACCGGCGCCAATTCTCCCCAAGTTCGACCTTTTTGTTCGCGATGACATCAAGCGGTCCATCGGCATCACCGTGCTGCCGTGCAATTGGGTGCAGATGATGGAGAACTCGCTTGACCCTGTCCATCTCGAGTATCTCCACGGCATGCTGACGAATTACACGCTCAAGAAGCAGGGCAAGCCCCCGTCGGCGGCGGTGAAGCATCATCTCAAGATTGGCTTCGACGTGTGGAAGCACGGTATCTCAAAGCGTCGCCTCCTGGAGGGTCAGGCCGAGGATTGCGACGATTGGACGCGCGGGCATCCGATCCTGTTTCCCAACATTCTGGCGGTGGGCGACGAAAGCTGCCCTGAGTACCAGATCCGCGTTCCGATGGACGATACGACCACGCTCTACTACTGGTACAACACAAGCCCGTTGGGCCCCGGTGAGGAAGCTCAGAAGCCGACGGATATTCCGATCTGGGAGAACCCGTACCAGCACGACAATGGCCGTCTCGTGGTCGAGACTGTCAACGGCCAGGACATGATGGCGTTCCTGACGCAGGGGCCCATCTCTCTGCGCGAAGCCGAACGCCTGGGAACCTCGGATAAGGGCGTCATCCTGTTCCGCAGCGTCATGTTTGAGCAGATGGAGAGGGTAGCACGGGGCGAAGATCCGCTCGGTGTGCTACGCGATCCGGCGGAGGATGTGATCATTCGCATTCCGCGCGAGAACAAAGCGCACTACGTGGTGGGTGAGTTCATCGCCGCCGACGACGAGAACATGCCGGCCGCGATCAAGAAGGAATTTACGGGGATCACTCGGTAGGCTCTTAATAGGCTGAGCTTTGGAACGCCCGGGTCCGACCGCCCGGACGTTCCGGTCCCCGGGAATTCCTCATCCCGGTTCGCCTGTTGGTTTAAGGTCGGTTCTGACGTGTTGACGTCTCGAGCGAGTTCCTCAGCGGGACGCACTGTCGGCCGTTTATCGATCGCACGCATGGGGAGCTCATGATTCATAGGCGACGAGCTATTGCGCTGCTCGCAGTGTCGTTAGCATCGCTCAGACTGCCTTTGCGGGCTTTGGCGGAGCCTCGGGCAGACGATGCGGGCGAGCCCTCGGATGGCGTTGTTCGAGCGCTTGCGCGCATCAACAGTTATCGCGACGCCGCGGGTGTCTCACCTGCCGACCTCGACCAGGCTCTGATGCGCTCCGCGGGCGGCCATGTGGCCTATTACGAGCAGAACCTTAATGCGGGCATGGCAGGGCTCGGCCTGCACCAACAAGCCCCGGAACGCCCGGGCTTCACCGGGGTGACCATGGGGGAGCGGGCGAGCGCCGCCGGTTACCCGGTAGGCCTGTCACCGAGTTGGCCGGATTTGGCGGCCTTGTGGCTGCGGTGGACTGGGCTATGGACACTGTCAATCACCGCTTGCCCCTCATTCATCCGAGCGCGCTGGTCATGGGCCTGGCGGAGTCTGTCACCAGCGGCTTCAACGTCATTGCAGTGGGATTGCAGCGCGGGCTCGGCTACGCGGAGCTGCCCTCGTTCTACCCGGCGGATGGTGCCGGCAACGTTCCGTTGCACTGGGATGGCGGCGAAGCGCCTGATCCCGCGCCCGACCTGCCCCGCCCTCTCGGCTATCCGATCACCGTGTGTTTCGGGCTGGGACAAAAGGTGGAGTGGCAGGCACTGGAGCTACGCGGGCCAGATGACCAGCCCGTTGCAGCAACTGTGCGGGAAACTCCGTGGATGAGTGCCGCGACACTCATTCCGCATGAGCCGCTGGCTCATTCCACGCGTTACGTGGTGAAGCTAAGCGCCCGGGTTGACGGGGCTGATGCCAGCCGCGAAACGTCGTTCCAGACGAGGTAGAGAAAATGAGACAGGGACCACCGGACTGGACTTGTCCTGCGGTCCCTGCAGTCGCTTAAGACCTAGTCTCCACTAGCCAACTGGGAGGATCAGCTTCTCTCCTCGTCTGGCCGACTCACCAGCCTCGTTAGCAACGTCCCACGGATCGTCATCAGGGCCAATGATGATCTCTTCTGATCGAATCTTGTTCCAGGGGATTGTATCGCTAAGGCCAGGTGGCTCAATGCCGTTCTGGAGATTTCTGGCAGCGGTGATGAGCTGCTGACGTAAGCGAATGATCGCCGCGTCAGCGGGGTAAAGCTGCTCCTGCGTTCGGTCGTAGATCTGGCCCATGCTCTCCGTCATGGCGTAGTCCTGCTCAGGAATCGGCCAAATTCCCGCGTAGAATGTGCGCTTCTGGGCCGCGCGATCGATCATGTAGTCGTTATCTGCCCTCTTCAAGCGCATGGACGGATTGGCGGGATCCATCAGCATGGAGCGCTCTTGAAATGCGATGCGCTCGTCCGCGGTGAATGGGCGGTCTTCGTTGTACTGAACATGGATGCGGAAGCAGTTGTAATCGTCAATGGGAACGGCATTGAGCATGGTTCCCGCACGACCCTGCGCCGCGATGAATGTGTGCTCTGGAAGCACGTGGCAGTTAATGCGAATGTGCTTGTTGCCCTTGTCCGTGGGACGCACGGCGATGAGTCGGAAGCCGTATTCCGTATCCTGGACATCGATTTGAGCGTACCGATACTTTGCTCGAATATAGAGCGAATATTGTGGCGAGCAATAGCCGGGCTTATCGGTCTCAATGCCGACAGGATTCAAATCCTGGTAGTAGGTGTGCAGTGTGCCAAGGTGAGTAGAGTCGATGTTTCCTTCAACACTCTGGAGCCAATTGCAATAGATCGGTACGCGAGCAACCATGACGTGCTCTGGCTTCAGGTGGTTGTAGACGAAGCTGGGCGGGCTGGGGCGCTTCTCGGGTGGCCCCATATACGTCCAGCACAATCCCGCGGATTCGATAACCGGATAGGCTCGCATTCTCACGCGATCTTTGAAATCGTTCCCCGGCGCGTCCGATGGCGCGTCAATGCACTTGCCCTCGGGATTGAACTTGAACCCATGGTAGATGCAGGTAATGCCGGAGCCCTGGTTGAGACCATAGAATAGCGATGCGCCTCGGTGGGGACAGTTCTCCTGGATAAGACCTACGCGTCCATCGGAATCCCGAAACGCAATCAGCTTCTCGCCGAGCAGTCCGACGCGAACGGGCGGCCCCTCCGGCTCGGGAAGCTCCTGGCTCAGCAGAAACGGCTGCCAGTAACGACGAAAGAGCTCGCCCATGGGCGTGCCCCGATCGGTCCGCGTGACGAGATCATTCTCTTCACGAGTCAGCATCCAGCGACCTCCTGGCTTGGTGCGTCAACCGTAGTTGAGGTCTAGTGGAGAGTCAAGAATTGAGAGAAGCTGGAGTGCGATTGGACCCGTGCAACGATCAGTTTGACAAAGACAATCGGCAGATTTACGGATAGTCGGGCGAATCCGCGTAAGGGCAGCCTTTGGGCCGGGCCGACAGGATGTCGGTAGTCCAAAGGCCTCGATTGCAGTCCGGCATATAATTTCCGCGCCCTCCATGTGCGGAATCTGCGGCGTATTTAATTTCGGTCGCTCCGAGCCGGTCACACCTGAGCTCGTCGAAGCGATGTCAGACACCATGCTTCACCGTGGTCCGGACGACGGCGGACTTTACATGTCGCTGGATCATCGCGTGGGGCTGGGTTTTCGTCGCCTCAGCATCGTCGACCTTGCCGGCGGCCATCAGCCGATGGCCAACGAGACGGACGATGTCTGGATCGTGTTCAACGGCGAGATCTACAACCACGCCGATCACCGCGCGGAGCTGGAGCGACGCGGCCATCCGTACCGAACCCGCTGCGGATACTGAGACGATCGTCCATCTCTACGAAGAGTACGGGGCGGACTGCGTCGACCTTCTCCGGGGAATGTTCGCCTTTGCCATCTGGGACGAGCGCCGGCGACGGCTGTTCATGGCACGCGACCGCATCGGTATCAAGCCGCTCTACTACACCGTGCGCGATGGCGTCTTCCTATTCGCGTCTGAGATCAAGGCGCTGCTATCCCATCCACTGGTTTCGCGTGAGCTTGATCAGGAGGCTCTGCATCACTACCTGACATTCGCGTCTACGCCGGCTCCCTTCACGCTGTTCAAAGGCATCCAGAAGCTGCCTCCCGGGCACACCATGACTGTTTCGGCGGGCGGAGAAATCTCCACGCGGCGTTACTGGGACCCTGCTGCCTTTCGCGGGGATGATCCGCCACGGCCGGAGTGGGAATACGTGGAGCGCCTACGCGAAAAGCTGCGTGAGTCGGTCAAGCTGCGTATGATGAGCGACGTGCCATTCGGTGTGTTCCTGAGCGGTGGGCTTGATTCCAGCTTGAACGTGGCGCTGATGAGCGAGCTGATGGATCGCCCGGTGGATACGTTTTCGGTCAGCATCGAGGGTGACGAAGTCAGTGACGAACTTCACTGGGCTCGCCTGGTGGCGAAGGAATTTGGCGCGAATCACCACGAGACCACGATTAGCGATCAGACATTCGTCGATTTCTTCCCGAAGATGGTGCACCACCAGGACGAGCCATTAGCTGACCCTGTGTGCGTGCCTATTCACTACGTCTCCGAGCTGGCGCGAAAGAACGGTACGATCGTGGTCCAAGTCGGCGAAGGATCTGACGAGCTCTTCTGTGGCTACACGGGCTGGCAACGTTACCTCTCGTTCTACAGCCGCGCCTGGAAGCCGTTCATTCGGATGCCGGGCCTACTTCGCGGCGCTGCCGCCACGCTCGTTGGACCGGCGCTGTCTCCCACACGACGCGATTTTCTGGATCGAGCCGCGCATGACCGTGAGCTGTTCTGGAGCGGCGCGATAGCGTTCTGGGAATCGGAGAAGCGGGACTTGTTGCAGGATCGCGGAACGGTAACGCTGCCGTGGACTCGTTCGATGTTATCCGTGCGCACCTTGACCGCCTTGACAGCATTTCGCCGGGCAGGATCAGCTTCATCGGATGACGTTCCTGGAGCTGAATCACCGCCTGCCTGAGCTCCTGCTTATGCGCGTGGACAAGATGTCCATGGCCCAGTCCATCGAAGCCCGGGTGCCCTTTCTCGATCACAAGGTTGTTGAGCTGGCGCTGAGTATCCCCTCGTCTCTCAAATACCGTGACGGTGAAACGAAGTACGTGCTCAAGCGCGCGGCGGATGGCATTCTTCCGCGCGAGATCATCTATCGCCAGAAGGCTGGCTTCTGCGGATCGTCTCGAAACATGCTTTCGCCGCGCCTGCTCGAATTCTCGGAGCAAGTCATTCCAGATTCATCGATTATCCGAACCACTTCAATCTCCCGGTCGTCCAGATGCTTCTGAGTGATCAGCGTGAAGGGCGGGCGGACAACAGTTTCAAGATCTGGAATCTGCTCAATCTGGCGCTCTGGCACCAGCATTGGTTCGAGTAGCTGAGTGCGCGCAGCGCATTAGAGTGCGCGCAAGGATCGCCGCTTCTTGTTCGCGTCGTTCGCCGATCGCATGGATCAGCCCACCCGCGTCCCTGTCATTCTGAGGGACGAGGAATCTCAACGGACTGGATGCGTCTGGTGGCGAGAATAGCGACTCGTTCTCCGTTGAGTGCCTGCCGATTTCCGTCAGATGCTTCGTCCCTCAGAATGACAGGGAGACGGATAGTCAGACAAAGTTACTGGTGACGAATCCGGGCGGAATGCGGCGATGCTCACCGGGTGGCTGGGGTGTCTGATTACGTTAAGGACGAGCCGGAATTCATCACGGTTGCAGCGTGACATTTGCCACTTACGCGCCGGTTGGCTCCGGGGCGGCCTGAGGTGTCTGCAGATGGCTTCGGTCGAATGGAGCCGCCGCGTGAGCGGACTTCCTACGAGCGATCAGCTGAAACAGAGCCACAACACCGCCGTGACGGCTGACACGGCCGATCCGACATAGAGGCTGGACGGGATGTAGCGTAACTCCACCCGATGTGCCCGGGTCCAATGCAAGGCCGTACAGCGCGAGATTGGACCTGACCAGCGTCCAGGTTGTCCGTCCACCCAGGCTTCGCGTTCGGGAAGTAGGCTTCTGAGATCACGAGAGAAAACCGGGCTCGATGAGCCCACGTCCAGCGTCAACTCGCCCCTCGGCGTGTCACGCTTCACCACTCGAGTTCAGGGCCTTCATCGCAGGCGCCATTTAGTCTGGGAAGGTCGGCCACGCCACGATCACTCGTCACAACAACAGCCTGTCGCGATGGATCGAACTTGCTGTCCCGCATGGACCGTGCGGCGCGTGAATCCGTAGTGACACGCTCCACGTCGCATACCAGAACGGCTCGCGGAAGCGCGCTAGGGTTCTAATAAATCTTCCAGATGCGTGTTGATTGAGCGACAGGAAAGCGGGCATCCAGATCTGTGCAGCTATGGATATGCGTCACGTTCAGCGCGTTCAGCAGGGTCAGCCGTTTGGGGATTCCGGCGGTGCCGATCTTTGGAAACCCGGATGGGTCCGCCGATGCCTTCACCATGCACCAACGAAGCATAGTCCGCGTATTTGCGTAAGAAGGCCGAGTTGTATCCATCTACGGTAGGGATCTGGAGTCCGATCATCGAGTTCGGCGTAATCGACTGTTGACAGAGCTGACAGCACTCGGCCGGCATGGAGTGGCTCGAACGCCTGTACGGCTTCCGGGTCCTTCCAGGACCGCTGATGGTCAGAAACTGACCGGCGAAAGCCGGATACGTCCAGTGCGACAGGCCTCCAGCAATCAACAGCGCTGGAGCAGCCCGACGGGTGACCAGCCAATAACAAGCAACGCTAGTAGGCCGAATCCCTGCAGCGTGAGTAGGCTGACGTTCAACCCGCCCAGGAGCGGCCTTGCAGCCAGGTCCTCAGCAACACGGACGCTGGCTGGAGCGCAACGAGCGCCAGGACGAACGCGGCAACTGCCACGCTGTAAGCGACCGCGCCTATCGAGGCAGTTTTTCCCCTCCTGACTCGCCGGGCGAGCGCATCGAGTCCCAGCGCTCCAAGCACGGCCACGGCCAAGGCAAAGACGGCTAGAAGACGTGACGGAATCCTGAAGCCTGGGAGAAGCAAGTAATGGATTCGGTAGACAGGAAGATCTTCTCCGAATGCAAATGCGAGTGAACCAATCGCCACGATGCTGAAAAGCAACACATAGCGACGATTCCGCGCGAGGAACGCGAATGGGGCAGCCGCAACGAGCAAGAAGCCCACGTACGAGCATTTCTCCCAGAATGCGCCGGGAAGTCCGTCCTGGAACTGTTTGCGGAAGTCCCCAAACGAATTCGGGAACAGAATGGTCCAGAGATGGGACAAGGACAGGGAGCCCTTGGTTGATTGATCGAACGAGATCCCGCCACCACGTCCCGCTTCCTGCATCAAACGGAGCATGGCAGAGCCTGGAATCCGCTCAGCCCAACAAAGAGGATGGCCAGCACGATAAGCTGACCAACTGGCTTATGCCTTGTGAAGCGAGCCGATGACGGGCCAACCGGCCAGGCCGCCTGAAAACCGGCAATGAGTGCAATCAGCCCTAGCGCGTAGACCGATGGCTGACTAGCTCCAGCGAGAAATTGCACTATCAACGCGATAACCAGGCCGGGATGTGGCAGGAGCCGGCCTGACTCGATGGAACGGAGGGCCAAAGTGGTGACCTGCTGGCATCCAGCAGAACCCATAAATCAGTAGCAGATGTCCACCAAAGACGCGCGGCATGGACACACCGCCAAGCATGACGCCTATCCTGCACGAGCGCCGCCAGACGGCTGGAGCCGACCTGACGGCACAGCGCGTAGGTGCCGCGCCGAGCAGCACCAGGTGCATGGCGAGGCTCCACATAAAGAACGCGCCGAGCTCTAAAGGAAGGGGCCGAAGCAGCCAATTAGGCGGATAGAAGACTCCCGCCTGGATATCGGCCTGGGCTGGAAATCCGCTGAACACATATGGGTTCCAGAGCGGGAGCTGCCCCTGAGCAAAAGCTTGTCGGTTGAACGCTTCCCAATTGAACGGCTGATCCATGTCATGCCCGATGACCAATCTGCCCGTGGTCAACGGATCGCGCAAGACGTAGCCCACGAGCGCGACCAAACAGAGCACTGCCAGCGCGTCTTGAGAGGAGAGTCGCCGGCGCTCCCTCGCCCCCTGGGAGAGGGTTGGGGTGAGGGGCTCACGGATGGTTCCGAGGGGATCGGTCACCCCACCCGCCCTCTCCCAGGGGGCGAGGGGGCCCAGACGGTGCGTCTCGATCTGCGCCTCAGAACATGATGAGCAACCAGACAACCAGGATTACGGCAGAAACTACACTGCCGATCACGAGTGACTGAGGCTCAAACGAAAGCTCGATTTGATGCTGGCCTTGCGGAACCGAGACGGCCGTGAACACGATGTTGGCTCGGAGCGCCTCATCGGGCTGGCCCAACCAGGGCCTTACGCTCGCGGTAAAACGCGTCGTTGATCACCAAGAGGCCATCTCCCGTCGCGGAAACGTCCATGGCGAGATATCCATCGGAGCGATCGGTCGCTCAAGTCACCACGCTCGTAGATCCGCCACACATCTCTAATGGAGGGAGAAACGGTCGCTTGAATAACGGCTTTCTTTCTGAAATCAAAATTCTTCTCGGTGATGATCTGCGCAGTCTCGGCGTTCGAGCGGACTTTCACGCGTCGGACACCCAGAGCGCGTGGAAGTGCAACAGGACTTCGATAGAGCTGCCAGTCTCGGACGCATACAGACGCTCGAACGGAGCACCAGGATCATCGCACGCCTACTTGTTGGCCGTTTCATTCCCTGCGAGTAGCTGGATCTGACCGTCGTCGCACGCCGCCCGGGTGGCGAGGAGAGGGCCAGCATGTCCGTGGTCCCGGCGGCAGCGCCCACCGATCGTAGTGGCTCAGTGTTGCGCGCGAGGTGGGTTGGCCAGTCGGGATCTTGAAGATGTTTGCCGCGTCGCGCTGCCTATCCAGAAGAGCAAATTCGTTTCGGCCATCGCCGTCGAAGTCGCCGACCGCGAACGAAATGCGGTACGTCGGACTCCCGGGCGGCGGACGGAAGTATTGCGGTCCAATAGGCTCGAGTTGGGCGGTCTGGCCCGACATCCGAACACGCGCTAGACGAATAGTGAAGGTGTCTCCATGCCGATAGAGCAGTGCCACGCTCCCTGATGGATACGTCAGGTCGGGCGGAACGGGTGCCATCGCGGTCACTTCCGAACCTTCCATGGAGTCCATCGTGCCACTCGCCAGGAGAGGACTCTCGTCGGCTCCGACCCGGTACAGGCCCAATTGAGCCTTATCTCCTCGTCCACGCTTCATGATGGCCAATTCATCCACGCCATCGCCGTCGACATCGACTGGCGCCATTCCGTGCCGAACTACCTCCTGGCGAATTTCCACGGGGGTCGAATCGACTCGCACGCGCTCGGGAGGAGTCTCGCTAACTAGACGATAGGCCGCCATCTCGGGTCGGTCGTCGAAGAGAACGACGACGAGGTACGGGGTCGGGTCGTCTCGGAAGAACCGGCCGACGGCAGCGGCGACCGGAGGTTCCGGTAGTCGCGGCGCCGATGCCCCCCGATCGACATTGGCATTCTGAGCGCGGGGCTCGATCCCGCGGCCGAGGACGGCACCTTTGTCGACCTCGGCAAGAGCCAGAAGATCGGGCGAGGCGAACTCCGGGCCACGCTCCTCGCACGACGGTCCCATTGCATACACCTGAACGGTGGGGCCAGGGCGATCCCTGTCAGGCAAGTTCCAAAACGGACCATAGACTTCGTCAGGATCCCAGGGCAGGTCGCCATTGCGACCAGCGCTGAATTGAGTGAGCAGCTTTCCTCGCTCGCGCAAAAGCCGCAGGTTCGGCTCCAACTGATCGGGCACGTCGTTTACGCTGAGGTCGAAGCTGCTAATTGCAACCACATCTCCACACCCGTGACCCGTCAGCTCGTCAGCGATGCCATCAAGCGAGATGTGGGAGATGGGGACGCGGCCATCGAGATCCGCCCGCAAGCGGTTGATTTCCGCGCTGACAGTCCCGGGGAGGGCGTGGGCGGTTGCTCGGACGTGGCTGGAGGGCGGCAGCGTGCTCTGGATCCAATCATGCGCGACGACTCGGGTATCCGGCTGCACAAGCAGCCAACTGGATAGTGACAGGTTTGCCGCGGGTTGGGCGAGAGCCACCACCAGTAGCGCTGTGGCGGCCTTTGTCTGCCAGGCAACCGGTAGGAAGCGCGGAAACGCGTACAGTCCATATCCAGCGCAGGTGGCAAGGAACGGCATTAACGGAATAGCGAAACGCACCCAGAATCGTTCCTGAACCATCACGAGAAGTACGTAAGCCGCGAAGGAGCTACCGAGCAGCGCTGTCTCCAACGGACGTCGGCGAATGAGCAGGCAGAGGCCCCCGCACGCGAGGAGTAGTGGCACGGGGCCGAAGCCCTGCGCCAGCGACGTCAGGTACAGTCGCGTGACCGGGACATCGGCCTGGCCCCGTTACTGGGCCGAGACCGGCCTTGGACATATGGCCCCGCAGGGACAACACTGCATCTCGAAATCGGGGCCAGGTCGATAGGCTTTCAATAAGGCCGCTCTGGACGCGGAGAATCTCCGCTGTAAGGGAGCTCTGACCGAAGACAGATTGGGGACTCAGGATTACGAATGCCCCAGCGACAGCGACCGACATAACTGCAAGGACAACCAAAGCCGTTCGGTACAACTCAAGCCGGCGCAGTCGTCGCTGACGGAGGACGAGAGCGACAATGGGCACAATTGCGACCACAGACACGGCATCGCGAGTGGCGGCAGCCGCTGCGGCGCACACGCAACAAGCCAACAACCGCCACAGACCGCCGCGCAAGAAAAATCGCGCGGAAGCATAAACGGCGAGCGAGGCGAAGAACATGGCCGGTACCGTGCTGAGGGCGTAATGAGACTCTCGCACATGGGCGAAGCTCGCACTGAGTAGCAGCGCACTCAATAGTCCGACCGGCGTACCGAGCAGATCTCGAACAGTCAGCAGCAAGACCAGGACAGTTGCCGCTCCCAGAATGGCCGATGTAACCCGGCCGACAGCATACGCGCGCGCGAGCGTGGGATGGCTCTCGGGACGATCCCCTTGTAGGATCGTTTCGGCGGACTCAAGCGGTCCGCCCAGGAGCCCTAGGCGGTCGAGCGCCAGGTACTCCACGGTGAGAAGATGGCGGAATAGCGGTGGCTGATTGGTGTATTGGGAGCTGAAGTCCAGTTCAGCAGCAGAAGTAAGACCGTACTCGACGTAGTTGACCTCGTCTGGGTGCAGCCGCCAGGGTAATTGCCAGGTTATGCCCCAAAGCCGCAGCCCTAGTGCCAGCCCGACTACGAGCAGGAGCATCCAGGTATGCCCAACGGCAGTTCGACTCGTGGAGCCAGGAGCGTCAGAGCGCGTCAGCGTCGCCGGGGGGCCCGCTCGTAGAGCGGAAGTCATCAACGAGTCAGTAGCATGGTAAGAAGTTTGCAGGTGGAAGTGGGCTCAAGTGCCGAGCGTCCGCTCAGTCAAGGCTTGGCGGCCACTACTTCGAGAGTTGATGATACCCAAGTTTGCAGCGCGGCAACCATCCGCCACTGCGGCTTCAAGGCGTCCCTAATTTGAGTTAGATGGTCGTCAAAGCGTCAGTGGGGGATTGTGATCATCGTTGCCCCGAGGTACTTGCATGGAGCCCAGAATCACCGGGTAGAAGCCTGGACGGCGGACGACGACGATCAAGTCTGGGCTCGGTCCTCCTCGTCCCACGGTGCGGATCTCTGAGTAACTTCTGTGACCTCAAGTATCGCAGCCGACGAGGCGGGGGTGGGTGGGGGAGAGCTCCGCAAGCAGACGTCCGGTGCCGGCTCGACCGAGGGCGAGCCATACCTGGTGCGGAGTTCGCGTGGTGCCACCAGCGGTGGAATCGACTCGTCGCCCTCGGGAACTGTTCGCCGTCTGAGCCCATGTACATTTCGTAGTGCTCTCCAGCCGCGATTAAGCGCCTCGAAGGTGCAGCGGGTGAGTGAGTGAGGGAGACCGGAGCTACTCCCTCGGGGGATCGCCCGACTCATGCCTGATACTGTAGGATCAAACGAAAAGAGATTTTGAATCGACGGGTTCGGCAGCCGAGTTCTGTACTCCCCGCGCTGATGAAACTTAACGGCCCGATCGGATCGAGCTCCAATTAAATTCGACGAGCAGATGGCCGCATACTAAGTGGTGCGGGGAGATGCAGTATTTGCTCGAGGCCTCTGCAATCGTCTGAAACCTACTGTGAACTCTGCAGCGATTGACCCGATGCGCGGTG
Organism: uncultured Chloroflexia bacterium; assembly: GCA_963765765.1. GTDB lineage: Bacteria > Chloroflexota > UBA6077 > UBA6077 > JACCZL01 > CAVXYC01. The sequence goes on from CAVXYC010000019.1 coordinate 358,516, forward strand.
GTCAGAGCACTATCTCAACATTAGACGTCGGGGCAACTCGAACCGAAGGCTGACCCTAGTGCTCGGAGAGATGCAGGTGGCGCATACGTAGTTCCGCGCCCGGAAACAGTTCGTGCTGGCGTAAGAGTTTGCGCTTCACTTCCTCAGGATCATGACCTCAGCTGCTCTGCCGTTGATACACGAAGCTCCCTCTTTCAGCCAGAAGGTCTGGCTTACGATAGCTGTAGTGGCCCTCGTGGGTCTCTTGACAGCCCCACTACCAACGGCCTGGATCGGGCTGGCAGCTCTCGCGGCTATTCTGCTTGGTCGGGGCCGTGCACTGGTCGGGGCGGGTGCCGGGCTGCCCTATTGGCTCTCAATAGCCCCGTACATCGCGGGCGCGCTGGTAGGGTATGCAATATCAATCCGTCCTGGCGCCGCCGAAATCCGCCTGTTCGGCATCCTGGCTGGCGTCGCGGCGTCCACGCTGGTTTTTCTGGCCGCGACGTCACCGGACGGCGCCAGGCGAGTCGCCGGTGTCATGCTTGGTATCACTATTGTCGCCACGCCGATCATGTTCTTAGTGGTAACACCATTCCTCCTTCCGCTCGATCGCTTGCCCAGCGGCTTGATCGGATGGGCTGGTGTTTTAGAGCCGATTCGTCAGCTCATTTTGGATCAGGATGACGTACTGCAGCGGTATCGACTCCGCGCTTCGGGCCTGGGCACGCTTTCGGCATTCGGCGTCGGACTGACGCTGGGGCCGTTAATGACTGCGCAAACGCGCAAGACTCGCGTGCTGGCCAGCCTGGTGTTGCTCTACTTCGGCGTGTTTCTCTTGTTGGCAGGAAACCGCGGGGCAATGCTGAGTGCGGCTGTGGCAACGGTGCTCCTCTTTGCCGGACGCATGCGCTGGCTTCTCGCTGGTGGGGTAGCCACCGCTCTGGGCGTGCTGCTTATCATGAGCGGACTAGCACTTGCTGGTAGTGGGCCGGGTGATCACGTCCTAGGTGTGCTTTCCAGTCCCATTACCGACCTCGGCTCCATACAGCGGCGCGTGGAGTTCTGGGATAACTTGTTTTTCCTTCTGGGCGATTTTCGCTTTACGGGCGTGGGCCTAGGCGTTCGTTCGGTCCAGGAGATCTATGAGACGTATTTCATCCCCATCGATCCGCGCTTCAGCCACTCCCACAATATCTTTCTCCAAACGTATCTGGAGCAAGGTCCGCTCGGCTTCATCGGCCTCGTCGGACTCGTGCTGATTGGCTTGGTGTCAGCGTGGCGAACGCTTGCTCGCATCAATCGCCCGGATTCCAGATCAGCCATCGTGTCGGCCTCCGGGGCCCTGCTCGTGCTTCTTGTGGCTGGACTCACCGAGATTGTCGCGCTCACGGCTATCGGTATGGTTATGCTTTTCTCTGCTCTGGCGCTTCTCGTGGTCGGTGCTCGTCTCGAGTTCGAAACCAAAACGACACTATCGAGTTCGGTATCATCCCGACCTTCAGTGGCCAAGGTGATCGCCGTCGTCGGCGTAGGCCTCATTTGTGTCGTGTTCACTTTGCCGCTATTCGTGCGCGCTCAGCCACCGTCCACGGCATCTTCCTCAGAAGTGCGGGTGAGTTTCGTGGACCGACTTCTCGCTGCAGTTAATCTCAATCAAGGCGCCGTTGAGGTCACCAAGGCGAGCATTGGTGTGGATAGGCCGCGAGCGGAGCGCGACGAACGACTGGCGGACGCGGAACAATTACTCCTCTATGCGATGGAACGAGATCCTTCCAACCTCGCCGTGTACCGCAATCTTGCCGTGGTCCACGCGGTCCAATCGCAACGCTCGGCCGCTCGTCGACTACTCAACGATGCTCAGTCGCTGACTGATCCTGATGACAAACGTACGACGTTTCAACTCGGGCGCCTGTACCGCGATAACGGCGATGTCTCGAGAGCGATCGATGCGTGGACTCGTGCTGGGGCAACTCGACAACTAATCTCCTGGGGGGCCACCGCGCTTCGACGAAGCCAATGGCGAACGGCGATAGATGTGAACGTCGCAACAATTCACGTGGCGCCATCGGAGCGCTTGCCGTGGCACGGCCTGGCAGTTGCGGTCGAGCAGACGGACGGCCAGTACGTTGCCGCGGCCACTATGGAACAGCTGGCTGCTCAATATCCAAGCGTGCCTTGGCCGTATCTCGAAATTGGAGACCTCTCCAGGGATCATGGGAAGCCAGCGCAAGCGCAGGAGTGGTATCGGCGAGCCGCCGTGGTCGCGCCCGAGGAGCCCGCCATTCAAGATCGACTGGCGGACATCGGGCAGACGGTCCAGGCGGATCAGTGACGACCCTCAAGCACTCCGGTGCCGCTTGCACCTTGCGGGACCGCTGTGCCGCGGAGGGCCTTCGTGAAACTCCAGCAGCACAATGGGCCGGAAGGCTAACAGACCCGGCCAGGCGGGGCAGGAACCTGTTCGCTCTGAGGTCGCGGAAGCGTGGGCCAGTGCAGGTCTCAGGGTTCGAACGACCGTGGCAATCGGTGAATCGCCAGCCAGTCACGCGGCCCGGAGCATCGACGAACGCCATTGACAAGAACCCCAGTCTCGCGTGACGCGATTCGCTCGGGCCAGCGTTGGTAGCCTGCTGACGCTGGGCTTCGGACTAGTCGCCGGAATATTCATCAATCGGTTGCTCGGCGTCGAAGGCAGAGCCGCGTATGCGTTGGCCGTCCGGACCGCGGGTGTCGTCGTCGCGGTCGCCCAGTGGGGCATTCCGGAGGTCATGCTCGGCTCACTTGGTAGAGGCGGTACTCAGTCGGCGGCGGTCATTGGCTCCGCGCTGGCACTGGCCGTCACGACGTCCTTGGTCCTGAGCGCGGCCTTTCTGGCGCTCGCTCCGCTACTGGCAGATTCGCTACTCCAGGGGCTACCGTCGTCGATGCTCGGCCCGGCGGTCGCCTCCTCCGTCTTTAGTGTTGCCTACATCATCCTCCGACGGGTGATTCAGCTTCGCGGCCAGCTTTTGGTCTACAACGCCTTGGACCTGCTGAAGGCGGTCGTTTTCCTGGCGTTGATCGTCGCCATGGTCCTGTGGTCCGCGGACCAGCGGGCAGGCGCCATTACCGCGTACCTGTTTGCCGAGGCGATACTGACGCTCCTCGCCGGTGCCTTCGTCTTATGGAAACTCGATCGTTTTTGGAAGATCGATCCTGGGGTTTCGGTAAGGCTCGTTCGATCTGGCTTCCTGGTCCAGATTGGCATCATCGCCATGTTCTTGGCCGGTCAGGCAGGCTTGTTCGTCATCAACGTCTACGGGTCGTTGGCAGACGTCGGTTATTATGCGACGGCTCTCGGATTGGCCACGTACGTGACCTTTGTATCGGTCTCGATCCGCTCAGTTCTGCAGTCCAGGCTGCCCAGTGTTGGGGCACAGCCCCATTCCGTCGCGACTCTGACCGCGACGATCACCCGACACACCTTCATCTGGCTGCTCGTGGCAGCCGCTGGTCTGGGTCTCATTGGAAAGCCTGTAATAGTGCTGCTCTATGGAGAGGAGTTTTCACCTGCCTACCTGCCCATGCTGTATTTGCTTCCCGGCATGGTGTGCTGGGGCCTCCAACAGATCCTGGCCAGCTACTTCAACGCCCTCAGCGAGTTTCGAGTGGGAACGTTGGGAGCCTGGGTCGTCGCGATCGTGGGTATAGGACTCCAGATAATCGTGACGCCGGTACTTGGTGTGACGGGTGCTGCGGCTGCGCTGTCGCTTGGCTACGCTACAGCTCTGAGTGTGTACATCGTCCTCTTCTGTCGCCACAGTGGGTTTGGCTTCTCGACCCTGCTACCGTCAAGTACTGAGATTAGGAGCTACCTCACCATTGTCCGAGGCAGGCTCAACTCTGACTCCGCGAATCCTGAGGACAGCAGTGCGGCAAGCACGCCTATTCGCTTCGAGAGCTGACTGCTCAACGTTGACGATTAAGTGTGTATGCTGGCTTGGATGCGGGCGGGTTCGCGTTTCGCGGACGGAGCCGGATGAAAGTTTCGCTATTCTCCATTGACCCCCTCGGGCGCGGCGGAGCCTACACCTCGGCGCTGGCGGTCTACACCATGCTTAGAGAGTGGGGACTCGACCCACGCCTCTGGTACTTGAACGCGGGATTATCAGAGGGTCTGACGCCGAAGGAGCTTCTGCGGAGAGGCAGGCTCTGGGACTGTCGTGACCAGGAGCGGAGAGGAATTCCCGGTGTCGCGGTGGGCCACGTGGCGGCTCGCCTCCCGGCGCTGGCCTACAACTGGTGGCCATACCCGATCATTCGCCGACGTGTGGCCGAGTACGACATGCACCTTGTGCTTGGTGTCCCGGTGTGCGGCGTGACCGCGGCATTTTTACGCACGCCCTACGTCTGCTGGACTGCGACCCTGCTCGGTGACGAGCTCAAGGCGAGGGCGAAGGGTGGCGAGCAGCTTGCTCGGGACATGCTCACGTCTCCTCTCTGGCAATACATGGCGTGGCAAGAGCGGCTGGTGCTGAGGCGGGCGGCGCGTGTCCTGGCGGTGAGCGAAGAGACCGCGGATCGTATACGGGCCACCGTGCCGGGCGTCGCGTCTAAGTTAGAGGTGCTCTCGTGGCCGATTGATACAACGTTGTTCCGGCCCGCTGATGCCCAGCGATGCTCTCAAACAGACTCATCTCGTACTCTCATCACCGTCGGACGGTTGGACGATCCTCGGAAAAATATCCTGAACCTCCTAAGGGCTATGCCCGCTGTCCGAAAGGTGCTTGGGGACGTGCGGCTCAAGCTCGTTGGTGCTGGCGGTGATGCGGTCCTCGCTACGGCCAGTGGTGTCCCTCTGGACGGCGTGGAGGTCCTCGGTCGCCTGCCTGATGACGTGCTAATCCGTGAGCTTCAAGCTGCCGATCTCTTCATCTTGCCCTCGCTCCAGGAGGGGCTCGGTCTTGCCGTCCTGGAAGCGATGGCCTGTGGACTCCCTGTAATGAGCACACCAAGCGGTGGGCCGGAAGCGCACGTGCGAGACGGGCAGACGGGTTTTGTTACGCGCGGATTCTCGGCTTCTACGCTTGCTGATGCAGTGATTCAGGCTCTGGATGATCCGGCAGGGTTGCGAGCGATGGGCAGGCGTGCCCGAGAAACTATCGTTGCCGAAAGTGGGCGCGAAGTCGTCGCCGCGCGGCTTAGGGCGACCCTCGAGCGCGTGTATCGGAAAGCGCCCAGCGAATTAGTGGGAGGACAACAGCGGTGAACTCCAACCCGGCTACAGTTCCGACGTCAGGCGTGAAGACGACGATATACCCTACCTCGCGCGAATCATCGGTGATGAATTAGGTGAATCGAAAAGTGTCGAGAGCGAGGGAGTGGGCCGCGTGAGCCTCTTCATGTCGGGCGCCTCGGGTGCACTCGAGATCGTAACTGGTCCAGTGGGTCGAACGAGCGCGGCTGGCATCGTTGCATCGTTGCCGTTTACGACGGTTTGTCCAGCAGCGTCGGCTAGCGCTGGTAACTAGGGCACGGAGTCGAGCGACCAGCGCAGTATCGTAGAGCGGGCAAGCCAAATCATGCCCGCTCTACGATACTGCATCAATTGTCAGGATTGAGCTTGAGCGAGACCGAGTTGATGCAGAACCGTTGCCCTGTCGGCATAGGGCCATCGTCAAACACGTGCCCCAGGTGACCGCCGCAGGCCTTGCAGGTGACTTCCGTTCGGACCATGCCATGGCTAGTGTCGTCGTGAAGGTTCACCGCTTCCCGGTTGATCGGCTCCCAAAAGCTGGGCCAACCCGAGTGTGATTCGAACTTAGTGCCCGACTTGAACAGCTCGGCGCCACAAGCAGCGCAGACGTAGGTGCCGTTTGCCTTGGTCTGGACGTACTCCCCGGTGAAAGGACGCTCGGTGCCCTTCTCACGCAGGATGTAGTATTGTTCCGGCGTCAGTTCTTGTCGCCATTCTTCCTCGGTCTTCTTTACTTCTGCGCTCACGTTTGGCCCCCCAATGGTCAGCATGCGTGGATCTCGAGAAACCGCTGATATTAAGTATAGGCGGATGTATCAGGTCTCTTATTCGACCAGCGTCGTTAAGGGCCGAAGCGGCATCATCAGGCAAACCTACGGTATCATCGCGCCCAGCATCACAACGCGTGTCCCGAACGCGCGCACCGTCGTCGCTCCAGTCAACTCCGCGGGGTGACCCGTTCCCGATTGTCTTGAGATTGAATCCCGTCCACGACCCGAGCCCGCGGCGTCCACACCCACAGGGATGCGCGGTATGGCCATGAGCAGCGCGGCAGTTTCCTCAGCAGCGAATGTCACGTCGCAGCCAGCTCCAACGGAGCTCGGAGCGACGATCCTTATTCCCGCCTATAACGAAGAGGACGGGATAGGTCCCGTCCTGGATCAGCTCAATCGGGTCATGAGGGAGTCTGGCATCGAGTACGAGATCCTCGTCGTCGATGACGGCTCGCGCGACAAGACGGCCGAAGAAGTTCGAAAGCATGACGTGAAGCTTGTTCAGCATACGGTAAACCGCGGCTACGGCGCGGCGCTGAAGACCGGATTGCGCCAGGCGCGCCACGAGCTCATTGTCATTACCGATGCCGATGGTACGTATCCTAATGAGCGGATTCCAGAGCTCATTGGCGAGATGCACGATTGCGACATGGTCGTAGGGGCGCGAACCGGGGAGAACACGCACGTGCCGCTCGTAAGAAGACCGGCGAAGTGGTTCATCACTCGACTAGCAGAGTCGATCACCGGCTCTGAGATTCCAGATTTGAACTCCGGCTTGCGGGTTTTTCGAAAGCCGCTGGCGATGGAGTTCTATCACCTCTTCCCGAAGGGCTTCTCGTTCACGACCACCATCACACTCGCCATGCTGACCAATGACTATCCCGTCAAGTTCATCCCGATCGATTACCACGCGCGGGTTGGCAACTCGAAAATTCGGCCCATTCGCGATACGGCGAACTTCATTCACCTGATTCTCCGTACGGTCATGTACTTCGCCCCATTGCGCATTTTTCTTCGGCTGGCCATCTTGCTGTTCGCGGCCTCCATTGCGGTCGGCGCGTACAGTCTTATCGCGCTCGGACGGCTCATGGACGTTACCGTGGTGGTTCTGGCAGTTGCGGGCCTGCAGGCTGCCATGACGGGGATGCTGGCCGATCTGGTGGACAAACGAATTCCAAGAGGGCGGCTGTGACGCTGACCCAACAACATCGAGACGAAACTAGAGTGCGCGATCTGACCCATGTGTACCTGGAGCGCGCACTCAGCCAAATTCCGCGAATCCTCTCCCTGCAGGACCGTAACCCGTTCTCGCCAACGTACGGGTCGTTTCACCGACCGTACTGGCTGGATAAGACCAGCGACTTTCCGGACGCTCTCGCGCAATTCGGCGTGCAAAGCTTGGCGATCGTGTACGCGCACGAGATGCCCGGCAATATCTATTACAAGCAGCCCAAGATCCGCGACTGGACCATCGCGGGTCTAGAGTACTGGGCGCGCGTTCAGCATGCGGACGGCTCGTTCGACGAGTTCTATCCTTACGAGCGTGGCTGGGCCGGCCCCACCGCGTTTACCTGTTTCGCGGCGATCGAGTCTGTGCGATGTCTTGGTGATGATCTGCCGACTCATTCACGGGAGCGAGTGCTGGACGCGATTCGAAAGGCGGCGCGTTTCATCGCCGCTGGCGAATCAGAGGAAGATCACCTCGCGAATCATCACGCCATTGCCTGCATGGCCGTCTGGAAGGCGCACGAGCTGCTCGGCGACCCCGCGCTCAAAGATGGCTTCGAGCGGCTCTGGCAAGGCTTCCTACGATATCAGCAGCCCGAAGGGTGGTCGATCGAATACGACGGTGTGGACCCTGGATATCTTTCTGCCACGGTATCATTCCTGGCTAAGGTCTATCAGACACATCCCACGCCGGAAATTCTTGCGGTGCTGAAATCAGCAGTCGAGTTTGCAAGCTACTTCGTGTATCCCAACGGGTACTACGGCGGTAGCATGGGCAGCCGACAGACGCTGCACTTCTACCCCCACGGGTTCGAGGTGCTGGCTGATGAGATTCCATTGGCTGGGAGCATCGCTCAAAAGATGCTGGAGGGACTGGATCAAGGTTGTTTGGTGCCACCAGAGATCATGCCCGACCGCTATCTGCCGTATCGGGTGGCTGAATACCTGCAGGCCTATCTCGATGCTGAGCCACGCTCAGCGGAGCTGCCGAAGCTCCCATATGAGCGCGCACCATTTACCCAGTGGTTTCGCGGCGCACGCGTGTATGCACGGCGAGGTGAGCGTAGTTACTTGCTGGTGAACCTTGCCAAAGGCGGCGTTATTAAGTTGTTCGATGTACAGACCGGTGCGCTGATCTTCAATGATTGCGGGATCCTGGGAAAACTGCAGGACGGTGCGTTGGTCAGCTCGCAGTGGGTCGATCCTCGGTATGAGGTGAACGTCTCAGATGAGATGGTCCAGGTTCATGGCTCGCTGCAGAAAATGCCGTCCACCAAAACGTTCACGCCGCTCAAGATGGCGATGTTTCGCGGAGTCCTCACGGCTGTGGGCTGGAACGGCCCAGCATCGCACATGATCAAGGGCGGCATTCGCAAATTGCTGATGCTGGGAACGAGGCCAATACCAGTGCAGTTCCGCCGTCAGATTCGCCTCGACGGCGACAATCTGCTGGTGACCGATCGTCTTGAGCGGACCGGCGCGGCGCTGTTCGCGTCGCTCATGATTGGCGACGAGTTTGCCGTGCGGTACGTACCACAGTCACGGTATTTTCAGGCGCAAGAGCTTGGAGTCAATGGTCTGCGACCGAGCCATGCACACATCGAGCAGCTCAACTCGCGCGGGGCGCTGACGGTTGTGCGCCAGGTCGACCTGGACGCTGGCGTCCTCCGAACGGAGATCGGCGATACGTCGCTGCCGCTAGGCGAGCTTCAGGCGATAAGCAATTGATGAGCGTGACGCGCTGCGGCGCTTCGCGCCCCCTGAGCTCCCGCAATGATTGAAACAGATCTGCAGGTCGATGCTCCAGCCATCGCCGAGACAAACGTGACCCCGGGCGCGGATACCTGGGCGCCGTGGCGGAATCGCGGGCTCCTGATTCGCATCGGCGATCTTCATAGTCGTCACGAGCGCCATCGTTGTTGGGCTCATTGGCTGGGTTGGTGCTCGGGACGTGGCGAGCCTCATCTCCGGGGTCAACCCGCAGCTCATGGTGCTGGCGACGTTGCTCACACTGACCCTCCCGGTTGTGCATGCGTGGCGATTCCGCACCGTGCTGAATGCCATTGGCTACAAGGTCTCCTCGCGCCGGTCATTTCATCTCACTATGGCGGCCTGGCCAATCAGCTCCATCACGCCATCCAAATCGGGTGACCTCATCAAGGTCTACTATCTCCGAAAGGAGGTTCCAGCCACAGTCTCAGCCGGAAGCATTTTAGCCGAGCGAGCCGTGGATGTCGCGGTGCTGGGAGCCATGTCGTTGGTGGGATCGCTCTTTTTCGATCGACCCGCGATAACGATCTTTTCAGGTCTCATCTTGCTGGGGATGGCTGGCGTCTTCATCGTTGCGCCGTGGACGCGTCGCTTTCCGCTGAAACCGGCCTGGCGAGAACGAGTCGACCTTGTGCTTTCCAGTACATATGCGCTGTCACGCTCGCCATCGCTCCTTTTTACCACGTTGAGTTTGACCCTGCTGAATTGGGCGACTACGGTCTTGATAGCCTGGATACTGTTCCGAGCCGTGGATGCGAATGTTCCCTTGCTTTATACGTTTGCAGCTCTGCCTCCGGCCCTGTTCGCGGGCCTGATGCCCTTCACGCTGGGTGGCATGGGAACCCGCGACTCCGTCATCATGCTGCTGTTTGAGGGGTATGCAACGACCGCCCAATCTTTGACGGTCGGGATCCTGTACTCCTTCTTCGGACGGTGGCTCCTGTCGATCCTCGGCATACCGTTCCTGCAGCGACTCATCAAGGAAGGTTAATCGCGGCGGCAAGTCTCTTTCGTCTTCGAAAGAGTACGTTGCCGACATCGCTGCCGCGCGATCTCGCGTCCTATGCCTGAATCCACTCGCTCAGCCTGGATTGCCGTTTTCTGGATGGCAATCGTTGTGGGTAGCTATCTGATCGTGAGTCTGCGGACTGATATTCCCCGTTTACTGGGGCATCTCACCGGATCGCTGTGACACTCCTGGGAAACGTCGCCGACCTCGTTGTCTTTCTGTCGATTGCCGTTACGGCGATTGGGCTGGGACGCTGGGCGCTCACGCTCTTCGGCATTGAGCCGGCGAATGTCTGGGACGATCTGGTCTTTTCACTCGCTTTAGGTCTGGGCGTTTTCTCATTGTCGGGAGCCGTGTTGGGGCTGATAGGTTTTCTCCGCTGGGAGATTGCCTGGGTGCTCTTCCTGGGGATGCTCGCGGTAGCTGCCTTGCCGGCCATGACGTTGTTACGCACATGCTGGTCGGAGCTGAAGATCAGTGTCCCAAAGATGCATGGAATCTCGGCCATGGTGACCGGATTCATCGGGCTGATCGTCATTCTTTATTTCATCTCCGCGTTCCATCCGCCGATCGAGGGCGACACGCTTGCCGGATATCTGGCCACGCCCAGGCGCTACGTGCAGTTCAGCCGTATTGCCCCGCTGCCAGCAAGCTTCTATGACGATCTGCCACTCAACGTTCAAATGCTCTCCACCTGGGCGCTGCTCTTGCGAGGCGACGTGCTGGCGCAGCTCCTGGTTGGATTCGGATTTGGAATCGCCTGTCTTGCTGTCATTACGGCGCTCTCCAGAACGATCTTCGGCGGCGGCGTCGCCGCGTGGGCGTCACTGGCATTCTTAAGCTTAGGCGCGGTCTCCTACGCCAACGATTCCACAAAAATTGATGTTGGCTGGGCTTTCTTCGATCTCGCGTCGCTCCTGGCCTTCAGCTATTGGTACTTCGCCCGCGGTGATTGGCGCTGGCTGATGCTGGCCGGTGTGCTGGGTGGGCTGGGCCTGGGCTCCAAGTACACGGCACTGTTCACGATGGTCCCTCTTGTCGCCGCTATTGCCTGGCGGACGTTGCGCTGGGATCGTGGCGATATCAAGCAGCTCATCAGCCGATGGGCCTTGTACCTCGCGCCGTGCATGGCGCTAGGTGGCATCTGGATGCTCAAGAACGCGCTCTACGTCGGCAACCCGGTGTACCCGCTGTACAACAAGCAGATTCTGGGATACGCGGCGGAGTCGCCGCCCAATCACGCATCTGGTCTGCTTGGCATGATCACCATCATCTGGGACATGTCCATGGGGCCATTCGCGTTTGGGTTTGGGAAGACGGTTGGCCCGCTTCTTCTCGCGTCGGTCCCACTCGTTCTGCTCTTGAAAAACCGCGATCGAAAGCTCTTTCATCTGCTGGCATTCGTCGGCATTGGGTATCTGCTCTGGTACGTGGGAGTGCAGCGTGACCGAAACTTCTTGCCGCAGCTTGCTGTTCTTGGCATCTGCGGCGGGTACGCGCTGCGAGGATTCACAAGTGCCGCCAGCCCATCGCGGTACGCTATAGCGGCGCTGGCGCTTTTGGCGCCGATCTACGCGCTCGCCACCTACAGTTGGGTCCATGTGTACCGCATGGCTCCGGTGCCATACATCATCGGATTGCAGGATCGAGAAGCGTACCTGCGGCGTAACCTTCTGGAGTGGTACCCCAGTTATGATGCGATGCTCTTCATCAACACGTATCTGCCGACCAACGCGCGAATCATCGGTCTGCATAACGGGAACGGCTACTATCTGGACCGGGAATACATACTGTCCGATGACGTGGAGGGGCGGGTGATCCATGACGTCACGACGGATCGCGAGCTTCTCGCAGCGCTGAGGGCGCGTCGCATCACGCACGTCTTTATCAATGACTATGTGGTTCAACAGTGGCGCATGGGCTACGGCGGAAAGCAGGGCTACACGGAGTCCCTCGTTGAGCAACCCGACTTTCAATCGCGTTATATGACGCTCGTATTCGACGAAGCCGACCAGCATCTCTACGAGCTACGCTACCCGCCGGAGCTTGGATGACGCTGTCCGCGATGCGGTTGGGAAGTCTTCAGGGTCAGAGTTGGTTTCAGCGACTGTTTGATCATCGAAGATGACGGCTTCGCCCCGCATGGCCTGGTAGATCGACTGCAACCGGTTGGCTGGATGCCGTTCGGTTACCTCGCGCTGGCTTCTGTCATCGCCGTCTCCATCTATGGCTTTTCGGAAGTTCCAATTGGACCGGGGCACTTCATTCTCACCGCGATCGCGCTGGCACTTGCGGCGGTTTCGTTGCTGTATCCGGCATTAGGCATCGTGTTCGTGATCGCTGCCGTGCTCATCATGCCGCCAAGCACACGCATTCCGGGGCTCGGGCCGCTGTCGCCCAACCTGCTATTTTCCGCGTGCACAGTCCTCGGGTTCCTGGTCCGGCTCGTTCGCGATCGACGATCGCTGGCGTGGTCACGATACTATTTCGCCCTTGTCCCGATGCTGATCTGGCACGCGGCGTCTGCACTGTTCGGGTACGGACCACAATCACTATTCTTCCTGCAGACCTTCGTTCAGGGCACTCTCCCATTCACAATTTCGAGTACCGCGCAACGCACGCGGCCGATGCTGATCTTAGGGCTCATTGGGCTCGTCACGGCCTACACCGCGCGCAGTCTATACCTGCTGGTGGTGGAAGGGGTTCCCGTCGTGCTGGAATCCTTACCCGCACTTCAGCGGTGGGCTGGGCCCTCTGCGTTACGGACACACGCTTTATGGCGACCCCGCGACGGTGCTGGCATGGGTCGCGAATCTCATGGTCGGTCTTACGTTAGGTCTCTTCGTCTTTGCGCGTGGCTGGCCAAGTCGCTGTTTCTTCTTCATTACATTCGTCGTCGCCATGCTTATCGCCTGGATGAGTCTCGCGCGTGGCGGAATGATTGGATCGACGATCGCTGTCCTTGCGGTAGGAATAATGGCGATACGGGCTCGCCAGTGGGTACCCATGGCCATTGGCGCAAGTGCGGCGGTGATCATCGGAGTATTCGTGTGCTCGTGTTTGCCATTGCTGCCGCACCTCATGGAGACGATGGGTATCGATCTTGGCGGCGGAGGTGAGACGCGCGGAGGGATGCTCGTGGAGGGCGTTTCACGATTCACAGGGCCCGGGGTCCCTAACCTGTTAATCGGGGACGGACCCGGATCGCGTCTCGGATACCACAGCTACGTAATCAATTCCGCAGTTGATTACGGCTTGCCATTCCTTGGGTTAGTCATTCTGACGTTTCGGCTTCGTCATTCAGAACGGCGCACGGCTCGTCCGTCTTGTCAGGCGCGGGCGGAGCCGCTGGTCCATGGGGCGGCGGTCGGTCTTTTCGCCGGCGCGATTGTGGCGATCTTCCAGGCGGTATTCGATACCACGCTACGCGTAGCGGGTTATGCCATGGTGTTCTGGTTCCTGCGGGGAATCGAGGCGAGTATCTTCTCAGCAGCCTTTCGTCGGAAGAGTGAGCACTCCGTTCGCTAGGGCGCCAGTAAGAAGAGCGGACTGGCGCGCGCACCGTTTGATTGTGCGAGTGTTCAATATCGTCGTTGTCATTGCGGCCGCCTGGATGATCGCCATCAACGCCGCCTTCTACGTGGCAGTCATCCGCGAGTTTGCCCCCGAGCTTTTCGGCATCACGGTCTGCTGGCGCGTGGCTGATAGAGCATGCGCATGTTGACGAGGTCGGGCACAGGCGTCATGTCTGGACTGTGGCGATCCCGCGGCGTTCCAGCGATGCTGGAAGCCGTCTCGGTGTGCTCCACTTGGCGGGAAATTGGCGAAGACCGTCGCAGTCCAAACGGGGGCCGGGCCGATTCGACCCTCAAGTGCGGCCAAGTTAGCCGTGCTGCAATCCTCATCACGTCGCCATCGCATGCTCCGCATACGGTTATGGTTTGTGGATTCTGAAACGGCTGGGCACTTGCCGACCGGTACAGCTCGAACGGTCTGTGTTTGCCATTTTGCTCGGTGCGGGAGTGTTGACTTTCCTGGTACTGGGAATTGGCCTCGTCGGTGCGCTGACAACATTGATTGGCTGGATCGTCGTGTTAGCGGGTGTACTCTCGCGGCGTTCATGTTGCGGCGGTTGCGATTCGAAACGGCGATCACTGGTTCACTGAGAAAAGCCATCGCCAGATTCCGCCAGCAGGATCTACTTTCGCCTGGGGCTGCTGGCTGTTTCTCCTGCTGAGCGCGTCGCTCAACTTCCTCGCCGCTCTCGCTCCAGATCTCCGGCACGGACGTTCTCGCGTACCACCTTGCAATTCCGAAGCTGTACGTCGAAGAAGGTCGGATCCGGTACGTGCCGGGCGTTTACTACTCCACGGCCGCGTTTGGTCTGGAGATGATCTTCACCCTCGCCATGCTGCTCGGCTCACCGATCGCGGCGCAGGTCATCCACTTCAGCTTTGGGATCATGGCTGCGTCCGTCGTATACTTGCTGGGCGCCCGAGTGTATTCACCGCGCGTGGGGCTGCTTGGGCGCAACGCTCTTCTACGCGATTACCGACGTGAGCGTGCAGTCGAGCATCGCGTTAATCGACCTCGGCGCTGCCGCGTACTTGCTCGCTGGCATACTGGCGGCGCTGCGGTGGCGCGAGCAGGGCGGTCGCTGGATTGTGGTGGCGGCGCTCTTGGCAGGACTGCACGCGGGTACGAAGATGCCCAATCTCGCCGCCGCTGGCGCACTCTGGCTTGCAATGGCCATCGACGTCGCGATGCACCGACAGCTCAGAGCCGCGCTGCAGCCACTCGCCGTGGCCGCTGGGATCATTCTCGTTGTGGCGGCGCCCTGGTTCATCCGAAGCTGGGCCTGGACCGGAAATCCCGTGTACCCCTACCTAAACTCCGTGTTCCAGGGCCGGGATTTTTCCGCCGAAGCATCAGAGCGGCAGCTCGCCATTCAGTACTACAAGACCATTGGCGACCGGTCCCTGGATCGCCTGATTCTGGCGCCCATGCTCCTGACCTTTACGCCCGATGCATTCCGAAGCGGCTATCTGGGCCCGGTGTTTCTGGCTGCGCTGCCCTTTCTCTGGCTGTCCCCGGTTACGCGGAGCGTCCGATTCCTCCTCATCGTTGCGCTGATCTCACTGCCCGCTTGGTATTTTCTCTACCCTCGCCTGCGGACGCTGCTGCCCGCCATTGGCACTCTAGTCGGACCTGCGTCCGCCGCGCTTCTCGCGCTGCTCCGCATCCACCCTCTCACCCGCGTGATCGCGGCCGTCAGTCTTGTGTTATGGCTATCTAACCGCGCTGGCCGCTAATGGGCGCTATCATCTCCCGGCTGTCCCCGTAGCGCTGGGCCTGGAATCACAGGACTCATTTCTGCGCCGACGACTGCCCCTCGCGGACTCCCAATTCTTCTGGTACGACGATTTCATGGCGATCAATCGAATTCTTCCATCCGATGCGAACGTACTTCTCTGGGACACACGCGGCTACTACCTGGAGCGTAAATACATCTGGGCCAATTCCGTCGCACAGGGCCTCATTCCGCAAGCTCAGCAGGAGCGTCCTGCTGAGCTTGTGGAGGCGCTGCGTGGGCGTGGCACCACACACGTTGCCATGTTTCCAGGGGAGGCGTCCGCGACCTCCGATGTGCCCATTGAACGCCTTCAACGGACATTGCAGGCAAGTGGGAGTCTGAGGCCGATCTACCAGAGTGAGACGATGGTATTGAGTGAGTTGATTCAGCGATGACCCGCTGGCTCATTCGCCTCATCGGAATCGCGATATTCCTGGTTCTGCTCTCACGCCTGGATGTCGGCCAGCTTCAGCAAATGCTCCAGCGTACTGATGGCTTCGCCGTGGCCCTTGCAATCGGCCTGGTCATCCCATTCTTTGCCCTCAAAAGCTGGCGTTGGCAGTTGTTGCTGGAGCGCGCCGGAATCAACGTATCGATCGGACAAAGCCTCTGGCTGTACTTCATAGGACTCTTCGCCGGGTACGCCACTCCTGGCCAGGTCGGCGAGGCTGTCAAGGCGATGTATCTTGCTCGTTCAGGCCACGCCATGGGTCCGGCATTGGCAACGATTGCGCTCGATCGCATCCTGGACATGCTGCTTCTCGTGGTGCTGGCTGTCCCTGGCGTGCTACTGGTTGGTGAGAGCCTGGGTCTGGACCGCTTATTCACACTAGCTGCGCTGGTGCTGGCCCTGGGAGGGTTGATTCTAGGGCTATGGATCATTACATCCCCGGCCCGACTGGAGCCTCTGACTCGCCACTTGTCATTACTCCGCTACATGCCGGAAAAGCTTACGTGCGTTTTTCAATCGCGTGAGGGTTCTAGTTCACTGAGCTTTGGCACAGTTGCACGATCCTGGTCACTCTGGCTACTCACGCTGGCCGCATACACCGTTCACTACGTACGGTTCTACGTCCTGCTGCTGGCCCTGCATATCAGTGCGCCGCCACCTGTGCTGGCGTTCGTGGCTACACTCGCGTTGGTATCGGTGGTGGCGCTCGTTCCGGTCACCATCATGGGCGTGGGAACTCGCGATGGCGTCCTGGTGCTCGCCGCCGGCGGATTGGGACTGAGCTATGAGGAAGCTGTCGGATTCTCGCTTCTCATTCTCCTGACTTATCTCGCAAATCTCGCTATCGGCTTTGTGTGCTGGATGGGTGATCGGTCGGTGGTGAAGGCGTGAGCGACAGCGTGACGGAAAAGGTCCTGTACGTTCACCTGGGCGGCGAGTTCGGTGGAGCTCCGTTCAGCATGATCCAGCTCGCTAAGTCCCTGCCGCCCGATGAGCTGGAGCCTGTGCTCATCTTCTCTAGTGATGGTCCGGTGGTTCAGTACGCACGCCACCTTGGACTCCAGGCCCGGGTGGTTCCATTCCGGGATAGTTTGTTTTACGGAGCCCATACGTCGTTTCAGCCCATGATGGTCGCGCGACTGGCGGCGACCATGCGACCGACTGTCCGTCGACTTGAGCGCGTTATGGCGGAAGAGCGCCCCGCTATGGTTCATCTCAACACCATCGTGCTCGTGCAGGCAGCGCTGGCAGCTCGTCGGCATGGTGTCCCAATCATCTGGCATGTCCGCGAGGTGCTTGGTGATCTGGCGCTAGTCCGTGCGCTTCAGATTCGCCTCATCACATCTCTCGCGACGCGCATCATCGCGAACTCAAATGCTTCCGGTGCGCCGTTCGCAGCCAGCGGAAAGGTCGTGCGCGTCTACAACGGCATCGACACGGAGCAATTTCGCCCTGGTTCTACCGCGGAACGGGCGCAGATTCGCGCCGAGCTCGGACTCCCAGAGGATGCCCTCGTCGTTGGAATGATTGGAAGCGTCCAACAACCCAAGGGGCATTTCGTCATGCTGGACGCCCTCCAGCATCTCTGTGACCGATTCAGGGACGTTCGTCTTTTGCTGGTCGCGGGTGGCGTGCCCGAAGGCTATGCGGAGTCATGGAAGGGCCGCGTCAAACGTGTGTTGCACAGACCATATGGCTTGCTCGAGGATATGCTCGAGCAAGCCGAGAAGCGTGGGTTGCGGGGTCAAATCCATGTAACCGGATATCGATTGGACGTTCCCCGCATGCTCTGGGCCATGGATGTTCTGGCCTTTCCGAGCCAGAAGCCCGAAGGATTTGGGCGCCCGATTGTGGAAGCCATGTCCGCGGGACTTCCGGTAGTTGCGGTCAATGTCGGAGCGAGTCCGGAGCTTGTGCTTCACAGCGAGACCGGACTCTTGGCGCCGCCTGGTGATGCCCGCGCCCTCGCAGACGCGCTTGGCTGGATCCTGACCCGCCCGGATCTGCAGATGTCTATGGGGCGGGTTGGTCGAGAGCGCGCCGTCGCAATGTTTTCGGAATCTGAGTACACCGCGTCGGTGCTTCGCGTCTATCGCAAGGTGTTAGCGGATGCGCGGGTGCAAAAGCCGGCTTCCGGAGCACATCGCTGACAAACCCGGCTGTGTCGGCGCGACCTCAGTAAACAGTCATCTCTCGACTCGGCTCATGGTCGCCGTCCTGGTTGCTCTTGGGCTACTCGCGGTGACCCTGGGAGCTATGAATCTCGATGGCCCGTCGGGGTTCGACGAGGGTATTGATGCTTCGGCACTGCTGCTCATGCGTAATGGGCTTCTCCCGAATCGTGATTTCTTTCATGCTCAGGGGCCACTGTTTCTCTTCTTAGTCATGCCCGCTTTTATCTTCGGTGGCGAGACGTTGACGCTGCCCGCGCGGGCGTGGCATTGGCATTCTTTACGGCCACGACACGGTCCAATTCGAATCGGGATGGCTCAACCAATAGGCCGTGAGTCAGGCTGAGCCTCGCCAGGCAACGCCTTTTGTCTATTCGGCCTTTCTGACGTTGGCCGAGACCATTGATCTTCGCTGTGCTAACCGCATTAGTCTAACCGCGCTGTCGAAAGTGCGTTCCCTCGATACCGGTGAAGTCGCATTTCGTTCACTTTGATAGAAATGGGAATGAGATTCGGGATCAGCGCGGTTTTGGCCGTCGTGGTTGTTGTGTGCGGGATTGTCATCCACTCCATCGGCTACGCCGCAGAAATAGATCTCGGAGGCCCGGAGCGCTCGCCCGGGGATGAGATCAGTTTTATTGGGCCCGATGGCGGACTCTGGCTGACACAGATCTCCCGTGGATCTATGCGCCTGCTTCTGGCGCAGGGCGAGTTCGCAGACTATTTCTGGGCACCCGACGGAAGCCGCATAGCGTACATCGCGGCGGATGGAAGTCTCTCGACCCTCGAGGTTGTGTCCGGCAAACGCGTGCGACTCAGTGATGCGTCTGTTGGCGAGGTGGAGTGGTCGCCGGGCAGCGAGCAGCTGATTTTCACGCGCGATCAGCATCTCTGGCTCACGGCGGCGCGCGGTGGCACGGCAAACAAGCTTACTGAGTGGAGTCCCACTGGTGACGATCGTCTCGCGGAGCTCCTATGGTCCAGTGATGGTCGGTTCGCCGTGTATCAAATGAGTCGCGAGCAGGGAACCCGCGAGCTTGCCGTCGTTGACGTAAAAGCTCGCAAGACCCAGACGTACCAGCTCGCCAATACATTCGGGGCCACGGAGGCCGCCGCCGTTTCTCCCGATGGGCGAACCATTGTCGTGCCTCATTGGCAGCAGGGCGAGAGCTCAGATTCAGTCTGCCGCCGATTTGGATCACCGTTGACCGCCGCCGCTTCTACCCTGGATGGCAGCGCGCAGCTCACGCAGGTAATTGAGACAGTAAGCTTGCCGGGTATGGAACGACACGCCATAGCGTGTTGGCCCCTGAGTGACGCCGAAGCGATTGCCACGGGCTGGTTTCCCCCGTCGTTCGTACGAGATGGCCAGGTGGCGCTGGTTTCAGCCATCGATGCGCCGTCCGGAATTGTTGCGATCGATCGCTCTGGTGGAGTTATCGATCCGCGCACACTGAGCCTCGTGAGCCTTTCGGAAGAGGGTGGCAGCATCGCGCGGCGCTATCCCACAGAAGTGACCTCGAACGGGCGAGTTGCCGCGGTGGCGTATCGTCAGGACGTCGTTCAGAGCCAAGGGGTATGGTTTTCAATCGAGCTTCACGTTGTGGAGCCGTTCGCTGAAGGTGGTTCGCGTCGTGACGTGATACTGCGAGACGGGTGTTTATGTCCGGACGATCGGTCTGACACCAACGTGTCAGACCTGCGTCTATCCGCCGATAGCCATCGTGTAGCCTTCACATACTTCCAGAACGGAGTCAATCGAGTCGCTGTCGCATCGCGCAGTGGGGAGGTTGCAATTCTCGGCGACGGTGAGCGTCCGGTGTGGCGGCCCAGCGAGTAAGAGGACGCAAATTTGCGCGGTAAGTCCGTGCTACTATGGGGAGGTTGGCAGATGGCGGTAATGGTTCGAGGATATTTGGTATTAGCCTTGGTCATGCTCGGCGCTCAGCTCACAACTGGTTCGGCCGCCGCCGCGCCAGCGAGCGACTACGCGCGGGTAATTGAACGGTACGGCGCCGCAATCCGAGAGGATTCAGCTCCTACAGCCCCGGTGCTCATGAACGCAGCCTGCAATGACTCGTACCTGATCATTGGGTCCAATGGTCCCTGGAAGGAAGTATTCAGTGTCGTTGGCGTTCCGGACGAGGAGAGCGAAACTGAAGAGAATGACGTGTTCGGATGGATACTCGCCGAACATACTGTCATCGGCGAAGATCCAGGACCGATTGATTGCGGTGCATCCCCGACTTATCAAGCCGGACGCATGGTTCAGAGCTCGACTGAAAGCGGTTGCATGACGCTTCGATCTGAGGCGAGTTTTGGAGCGGGCGAATCAGACTGTCGTCCAGATGGCACCCCGTATGAGGTGGTCGGCGGTCCAGTCGGTGGTGGGGACGAATGGTACGAGGTGCGTCCCACATCCGGCGGACCAAACGGTTGGGCCCGCGGTCGAGAGCTGTTCCCCATCCCCTAGCCTGAGGCCAGTCTCAATGCATGGATCGGTGGCTTGATGGCGCGCGTACTCGTTGTTGACGACGACGTGAACATCCGCGAATTTGTCAGCCTTGCGCTCATCGGTGAAGGCCACGAGGTCGAGGTCGCGTCTAACGGGGCCATTGCACTTGATGTGGTTCAGGTAACGACACCCGACGTCATTTTGCTCGATATGCGAATGCCAGTGATGGACGGTTGGCAGTTTGCCTCCGCCTACCGCGAGTTCCCCGGTCCAAGGGCCAGAGTCGTCGTTATGACCGCGGCTCGTGACGCAGCTCGCAGTGGAGCGGAGATTAGCGCTGACGGGAACCTCGCCAAGCCATTTGAGCTCGACGACCTGTTGGATCTCGTGGAGCGTCTAGCTGCAACTGTTTAGCCCGTTTGCGCTCCCGACCTGACGGGGTTCCGCCTAGTAGTCGAGCCCTCGGCGAGCTTGATGACCCTCGTCGAACGGGTGCTTGATCTTCTTCATCTCGGTGACTAGGTCTGCAAGTGGGGTCAGCTCGTGAATGAACTGCTCGTCTGCGTCATGACCGGTGAGAAGCAGATTCTGGCGGCGTGGACGCGATTTGATGAGGTCGATCACCTGCTCCAGGTCAATCTGACCCTGGCTGATGGCGCCGAGTAACTCATCAAGGATGATCAGCTCATACTTACCGCTGGCGATTTGCTCGCGCGCAATTTCAAGGCCCTTCTGCGCGGCCTCGCGATGTGCTTCAAATGGGTGGGTATCGCCGAGAATGTTTACGAAGCCGATACCAGTCCAGAGGAGCTCAAAATCGGGTTGGAGCCGCCTGGCGCCGACGATCTCCCCCATGGGCTGGCCCGGCGGCCATTCGCCGGATTTCGTGTACTGAATCATGGAGACTTTCCAGCCGCGACCGACAGCGCGTAGCGCCATTCCAAACGCCGCGGTGGTCTTTCCTTTTCCCTCACCGGTGTAGATCATTACCAGACCAGGGAGGCCGCGTTCATCGTCCTGAGCAGTCATGCCCGGCATTATCGCAGTTCACCGACCAAGGCGCTCCGCGCAGTGTGAATCTAACGGATGTTTACGCTCGATGCGCCTAGGCGTAGGGTCACGTCCAACGTATGGGCGGTGGGTTCAGCCGATCGCGATTGATAGACCGTGGTTCTTCCGTCGGCCTGGCTTAATTTGGCCGGGTCTGACTCGAACTGAGCTGAGTCCGCCCTCGGAGTTGATTCGTGTCCGGACGTTTTCTGGGACAACGATCTCGAGATTGGAAGCCCCGCCTCGGATGGTCGCGGAGGTGGACTCACTGAGCGACGGAAGGTAGATGGTGCTATTTGATGCACCTACGTCTAGGGCGAGTCGCGTCACATTGAGCTCGCGGAGATCGACCGTGGATTCAGATGCGCCAATCTTCCCTTCGATCTCTAGAGGAACACCGGCCGCTATTTGGAGTGTCATTGGTGCAGTGCGCGGGTCGTCATTGCGGTCAGTAAAAGGATTCATGCGCCAGAATCCGGGAATTCCCCTGCCGCCTGTCAGCTCCAGGTCTAATCGCCCTACGCCGTCGCGCACACGATAACTCGGAGTATTGCCTTCACCACCCTGCCAGCGTGCCAGGGTACCCGGCTCTTGCAGCGCCCCTATATTCAAGTGGGCGCCGCCAACGGTAAAGCTGACCACCGCGCGATTAGCGCCATTGATGCTCTGAGTCTGGATAGTATTAATTCGCGGCCCCGGCTGCTGATGCGTATGCCACGGTGGCATGCGCATCCAGCTATTGGAGCTGAAGATGACCGTCGCGATGATGGCGAGAATGAGGGCCCCCCAGGGAGCCCTACGCGTGATAAGCGCCTCCACGCCCAGAGCAATGAATATCAATGGCCAGTACTGGAAGACCCCGCGAACGGTTTCCCAGGAGATATATCCGAGGTTGAGGGCCAGCAATGTGGCGCCGAGCCCGATCAAGAGCAGCGGGAAGACAATCGGTCGAGAACTATTCTCCCGTGAATACGGCGTTTGAACCGACATTCGCTAAATCAGCGTCGAATCCGCCGTGTAAGAAGCAGCGCTCCAACACAAATCAAGACGGCCGGCCAGAAGATTCGCCAATTCCACCACCAGAGCAGCCCCATGTTTTGAGCCAGGAATAACACACCAAGCGCTATCAGAATGAGACCCGCCCAGGTCTGACGCTGTTCTCGATGCCGCCAATGATCTCCACGGCCAATCATAGGAGTTTCGTGCATTGGGCTCGTTCCTTCGCGCGTTGGGTCCGTCATATCTCCATCCTCCTCTCCAACGGCGCCTTCGCTCGCTATGACACTCTCTCGCACCGGTACGATGAAGCTCATGGCGATATAGACGAAGATACCTATGCCATTAATGAGCGCAGCGATGATAAAGACGAGACGAACTAGTGTCGGATCAACGTCAAAATAGTCTGCCAGTCCGCTGGCCACTCCGGAAATCATCTTTCCGTCGCGATTCCGATACAGTCGCCTGGGCAGTGTTGCCAATGCTTCATTCCTCTCGTTCATGCGCTATGAACTTGACGATGCGGAGTACGGCATTGTTGCACTGGAGCAAGGACGGGGCGTCGGTTTCGGGCCAACCACGGATAGCCCTAATCGTTCCTCCGGCGTGCAACAATAACAGCGGAACTTACGTCGTAATCGGTAAGACCATGACAGAGCCAGATTTAGAGCTCATTCATCGGGCCCAGCAAGGCGATCGCGCGGCAGTGGCGGAGATCGTCGGTTTGCAGCAGCGGTACGTCTACAGTGTCGCGATGACAATGATGCGCAACCCAACGGACGCGGCCGATCTCACGCAGGAGGCCTTCATTCGATTGATGCGCGCCCTGCCGACCTACCGAGCCGAGACGAAGTTCACGACCTGGTTGTATCGACTGGTGGTCAACCTCGGGCTCGATGAGCTGCGGCGCCGATCCCGCCGGATCGACCCGATGACCTTGGACGATGATGCCGCTCCGGATCCGCCAGACCCGTCACTCGCCGCCGATCCGCTGCATCACGCAACGTTATCCGAAGATGCCGAGCGGGTACGGGCTGCCGTACAAGACCTTCCTATCTCACAACGTCTAGCTCTGACGTTCTATTACTTCGACGATATGACCTACGAAGAGATTGCAAACGTGATGAATGTGCCGCTCAATACCGTGAAGAGCCACATCCACCGCGCTAAATCAAAACTTGCCGTCGCACTGCGCGATGAGGAGTCCAGCGTAGCCGACAGCTCGAGCACGGTCCAACCGCACGAGCGCTCACGGCAAGATTCTGGACGCGGCACGCTTCGCTTTGCATTCGTGGGGGCCAGCGGCGCATGAGCGAGCAACGGTGTGACGCAAGGCTTTCTTGCGAAGATGCACGGCAGCTCTTGAACGCCCGTCCAGATTTGGAGTCAGCCGCGGCCGAACT
The DNA here is from genome assembly GCA_963765765.1 of uncultured Chloroflexia bacterium. Classification (GTDB taxonomy): domain Bacteria; phylum Chloroflexota; class UBA6077; order UBA6077; family JACCZL01; genus CAVXYC01. The sequence continues at coordinate 382,392 of CAVXYC010000019.1, forward strand.
CGAGACGCACTTGACTGAATGCTCTGCCTGCACTGATTTCCAGAACCTGCAGCACGTTCTCGATCGCCAGCTCACGAGGGCCCTGGTGATGGAGCCTCCGGCGTGGTTGACGGCCTCCATCCTTGATGAGCTCAATCCCGCTAAAGCGGTTGCGTGGTGGGCGCGTCCCAGGATCAGTCTGGTTCTGCAGTGGTCATTCTACCTGCTGTTGACCGGCGGGCTCGTTTTGGGGCTGTTTCTTCCAATGGAGAGCGTATCCGGTTGGATGGAGACGATCCTGGCGATCCCATCACAGCTCGCTGTGGCATTTGAAGTGCTCATTGCTGTGGTGGGGCTGATTCCTCTGGACACGTTCGCAGGTCTCGTTGACTATTCAGCGTGGCTGTACGAAGCCGTCGCACTTGCGCTCGTCTTCTGGTGGCTTCGTCAGGGCAGCTCAGCTCGCGAACAGCGTTCTCTAGCCTGATTCAGCGTCTCAAACGGTTGAGCCAGCGTTGCGCCAGCGCGCTGGCTCCGTCATTTACAGATGGGCGCCGCCATCCGACGCCAGCATCTGGCCCGTCACGTAGTCTGAATCAGCGCTGGCGAAGAACACGAACGACGGCGAGAGCACCGCGGGGCCGGGCCGTAGCCCTTTCCGTGAGCGCGCTTTATCGCCGAGGGTCTGTCGGTCGAATTCATCCAGGGCATCCGTCATTCGCGTTTCGGCCACGGGCAGGATGCAGTTCACCTGAATGTTAAGCGGCAGCAGCTCTTTAGCCGAGATCTTGGTGAGCTGCAGAATACCCGCTTTCGCCGCTCCGTAATCGCTGAGACCTGGGACGGCCCTAACTCCGGCCGGTGACGTAATGTTGATGATCTTGCCGCCGTTGCCGCCCTTCATGAAGCGATTCACAATGACCTGAGTACAGAAAAACGTGCCAAGCAGATGTGTGCGAATGGTGTCCTCGAACTCCTCCGGGCTCTTCTCCAGCAACGGCGTTAAAGCAATGCCGCCCGCGTTGTTGACCAGGATGTCCACCGTCCCGAAAGCCTGGTCGGCAGCTGCTGCCATGCGTTCGACTTCAATGTAGCTTCCGACGTCGAAGAGGCCACCGGCGGCTTCGCCGCCCAATTCCCTGATCGACTGGATTGATTCATCGAGAGCAGCCTGATCCGACTGGCCGGTGACAAAGACCGTGGCGCCCTCACGCGCGAACTCCTCGGCCACTGCCCGGCCAATCCCGCGGCTGCCACCGGTGATCAGCGCTACTTTGCCTTCAAGCTTCATATTGTCCTCCTAGATTAGGAACGACAGTTTAATCTCGCACGCCAGTCGCTTGCGGAGCTCGGTGTGACATTCATAAGCGACCGGTTCCGCGAAACTCATATCCCGACGCATTGGGACCAGCGAGAGCGATCCGTACCATCAAGTCACGGCAGCCGAGCCGCACCCGCTACGCCTGGCGTGGTTGACGGCCCTCACAGACGGCGCTACTGTAGGCCCACGCACTCTACAAACGTAGCCTGGAGGCCATCGGACATGCCAGTCATCGACTCTGATGCGCACGTCATCGAGACAGAAGCCACCTGGGAATACATGACCGGGGCGGATAAGAAGTTCAAACCAACCATGGTCAAGCAGGAGATTGACGGTGGGGGGGAACGTAACTTCTGGTTGGTGGACGGTCGGCTTCATAGCTCGCGCGTTCAAGTGCAAACGGGTGGCCTGGATCAAGGTGACCACGTGCCAACTCCGGATGACGCGAGATTGCTCACCGATGTTGGCGCTCGATTGCGCCACATGGATGAGCTGGGGACGGATTACCAGATTTTGTATCCCACGATATTCATCCTCCCTGTGACCAAGCGAGCAGATGTTGAGCTCGCCCTTTCACGCAGCTACAACCGTTGGATGGCCGATGTGTACGCTCAATCCAACGGCCGGCTCCCGTGGACTGTGGTCCCGGCATTGCTGAGCATGAATGAAACGTTGGAAGAGCTGCGCTTCGGTAAGGAGCACGGCGCGTGCGGTGTGTTCCTTCGGGGGCTCGAGTCGGGTAATCGCATGCTCTCCGACCCGACACTCTTCCCGCTCTATGAAGAGGCGCAGCGCCTGGATCTCTCCATATGCGTCCATACGGGCAACTCCAGCTTTGAGCTGATGGACCTCTACCCGGATGAGCCTGGCTTCTCACGCTTTAAGCTGGTTGGGATTGGCTCGTTTCATCATGTGCTGTTCAATCAGATCCCTCAGCGATTCCCCACACTCCGATTTGGCTTCATCGAGCTCAGCGCCCAATGGCTCCCATATGCGGTTCGAGATCTGAATCGACGACTGCAGCGACTGGATCGCGGTGAGCAGACCGATGTGCTCAAGGATAACCGGGTTTGGGTGACCTGTCAGACGAACGACGACCTCCCGTTCATCATGCAATACGTAGGTGATGACAACCTGCTGATTGGTACGGACTACGGCCACGCTGACACGTCAACGGAGATCTTTGCGCTCCAGACGTTTCGCAAGCAGGGCACGGTGAGCGATGAGACCGCTCGCAAAATCCTGGATGACAACGCGCGCGCCTTCTACCATATTTGAAATCCGCCAGGAGATTGCGTCTATGAAACTTTCACGAACGATCCCGACTGTGCTCCTGGTGAGCCTGATGGCGATAACGGCTTGTGCTGCGCCGAGCGCGCCGGCTCCCGCCCCGTCGAAGAACGATGCGTCCAAGGCATCGAGCGCGAGCGCGGGCCCGGACGCCGAATGGGAAAAGATTGTCGAAGCGGGCAAGCAGGAAGGCAAGGTCCTCATTTACGGGGCTCTTCTAGGCGGTCCGGAGGGATCGGCAATTGCCGAAGAGTTCCGCAAGCAGACCGGTATTTCGGTGGATTTCGTCGCAGGGGCTGGCAGCCCGCTCTATCAGCGGATCCGCGAGGAGCTAAAAGGCGGCGGCATCGGCTGATCTGTTCGAGGGCAGCCAGCCGTGGCCCAGCATCATCCAAAAGGACGGTTATTTCCTCTCGATAAGGACAAGCCGTTGCCTGTGTTGCGGAACGAGAGCTCCGCTTTTCCGGTGAATCCAGCGATGATGGCTGAGGGCGGGGAGTTCGTGATCAGCCGCTATGGGGGAAATGTCGGGCACGTCATCGTCAATAGCAGGCTTCTTCAGCCGTCCGAATATCCGAAGAGCTTGAAAGAGATCGCCACGGAGCCACGGTTCACGGGAAAGTTGGCTGGGTGAACCCGAAGACCACGGGTGACGTCGCGTACAAGTGGGTGCAGTGGGGCTACAACGCCGACTCGTTCTCGCTGGAGGACGTGTGGTCGATCTACGCCAAGCAGACGCCGCTCATGCTGGCAGTCCCTATGGACGTCGGCGGTGCCTCGGCCGCGGCGAAGCCTCGGTCGGAGTCACTACCGGCACGATCGAAAATCTCCTGGAAGCTGGTGCGCCTATCAAGGTGATTCTTTTCCCCGACGTACCGTTGTCGAAGGCGTAGCGGGCATGGGGCTGGTAAAGGATGCGCGCGCATCCCAACGCCGCGTTGGTATTCATGAACTGGGTCCTGAGCAAACCAGGCCAGCAGGCGATCACTACGATTGCAAAAGTCCGAAGCATCCGGAAGGATGTACCTGAGCGGTACGCCGCCAGGTGTGAATCCCGAAATATCGGGGGGCGGGAAGCGCGGTCCCGACGTATCTGATGACTGGAGCGCAGGCCGAGCTCGCTGGCGATTTCCACGCCGCAGGGGTGTTTCAGACGTTGCCCGACGGCATCAGCCAGGCTGATTTCCTCAAGAAGTGAATGACTTATGTGGCCGACTGGGAAACCAAGCGTGGCGGCCCGCAGAAGCAGCAGATCAAGCTCGAGCCTGGTACAGTCAAGCAACCGAGCCGCATGCTGGGAGGCTTGTCGGCTCGGACGTTAGGCCAGATCCGATTGTGCATCTCTCGACGCCGCATTAGGCCTCGACGTCGAGAGATCCCAGTCCACCCATACGGGATGCCACTACGCCTGCTCTGTCTTAGCCCTGAGTGACCGACCGGAAATAAGGAATGGTCCGCTGGAGCCCGTCCACGAGAGGAACCTTCGGCTCCCAGCCCAGTAGACGCTGAGCACGGCCGATATCCGGCTTGCGAACCTTAGGATCGTCCACAGGCAACGGCCGATGCTCAATGGTGCTGGAGCTGCCCGTGAGCCGAAGCACTTCCTGGGCTAGCTCAGCCACCGTGAACTCGCCAGGATTCCCGACGTTTACCGGGAAGTGGATGTCTGGCGCGGAGTCAGAGTCCAGTGACGCATCGGCCTGTGTGGAGGTCCGGTATCGTCGTGCAGCAGCAGCTTGAGGATTCCTGAGATCAAATCATCTACGTAAGTGAATGAGCGCGTTTGCTCACCCTGGCCGTAGATCGTTAGTGGCTCACCCTGGAGAGCCTGAACAATGAAGTTGGAGACCACGCGGCCATCGTCTGGACGCATGCGCGGACCGTAGGTGTTGAAGATTCGAACGATGCGCGTATCGAGTCCATGGTAACGGTGATATGCCATGGTCATGGCTTCAGCGAATCGCTTCGCTTCATCGTAGACACCGCGGGGTCCCACAGGGTTGACGTGTCCCCAGTAATTCTCGGGCTGAGGATGGATCTGCGGGTCGCCGTACACCTCTGACGTTGATGCGAGCAGGAAGCGCGCCTTCTTGGCCAGGCTCAAGCCAAGCGCTTTATGTGTGCCAAGGCTTCCCACCTTCAGAGTGGGGATGGGAATCCGCAGGTAGTCGATTGGGCTGGCGGGTGAAGCAAAGTGCACCACCACGTCCAAATCTCCAGCAAGATGCAGGAACTCAGTGACGTCCTGCTTGACGAAGCGGAAGCGCTCATCACCAAAGTGATGTTCGAGGTTCTCAACGCGTCCGGTGATGACATTGTCAAAAACCACGACGTCATGATTGGCCTCGAGCAGGCGGTCAGTGATGTGCGAGCCCAGAAAGCCCGCGCCACCCGTGATCAAGCAGCGCATTCGTTCAACCCTTCGGAGTCGTCAGTCGTGTTACGCGGTGCCGATGCGCCGCGCTGGGGAGACCACGGCTTTCAACCAGTGCCGGGTTTCTGTGCACATTATCGACGTACCGCTGTGGATACTTGAGTGGATCCGGTCAACGGCCAGTTGTGACCGGGGGAAAGAGATCCTCGTCCTGCTCATCCTCGGCAGCAGGCGGTATGACACGGAGTAAATTGGTTTTCGCAAATGCCACCCGATGAAGGTGAGTTGGTAGTAGCCGCCAATGACTGTCGGGCTGAATCTGGGTCTTGTGACAGAGCAACGCACGCATCCGCGTTTCGCTGTGCTCGCCCACATCAACGACGAGCGTCACAGGCGTGGGCGGAATTTCAACGGACCGTTCCCGCTGGCGGTTCATCCTCTGCTCAAGCTTGGATGTGTCCAGACCTTCCTCGCTCATGAGCTCCATGATCTCACTCCAAGCGCGCGGTACCGACGCCATCACGTAGACACGCTCGGGTCGGAATGGGTCGCCCGGCAAGTCTGCCTTTGGATCCGAGGCTAGCTCAACTCCGCGCATGGTGGATCGATGGGACATGATGTGATCCGGATGCCCGTATCCACCCCACTCGTTGTCCGTGACGATGACCCGAGGACGAAGGTCGCGAATGATGGCAGCGACTTTCCTGCCCGATTCTTCGAGATCGGCGTTGCAGAACGCTTCTGGGTGCTTGTTTGATTCGGTGCCGGCCATGCCTGAGTCACGGTAACCAAGCATGTACAGCTCCGATACCTGAAGCACCTCACAAGCTGCGTGGAGCTCCCCTTTTCGGATCTCGCCCAATCGCGGAAACGCCTCTTCATAGACGAGGTCGGGATCGTGGATCTCTCCCTCTTCTCCGCCCGTGCAGATAATCACCGCCGTGCGCCGCCCTTCAGCGGCTAGCTTGGCCAGCAGCCCGCCGGTGGCGCTGCTCTCGTCGTCTGGGTGGGCGCGTACGCAGAGAAGATCAACTGGTTGAGTCATAGGCAGAATGCACCTGAATGTAAGATTCTTTCCGAAATTGTACCGCGCGGCTGAGCGACGGGATGCCGTGGTTTCAGAATGTGGCTGAGCCAGGTCTCTTATCGGTGGGACAGGCGGCTCTGCCCAGTACGGTTTTAGTTAATCGGTGGAGGCCCACCGGACGGGGACTCCGCTCCGCCTCCGTAACTAAACCGTAGTCTTGGGCAGCGACGCCTGTCCCGCCGTTGACAAGTCGCTTAGCTAATCCGTGTTGCCTGAGCCCATTCCCCGGCCCATCAGCCACCCAGATGGCAACCGATCGAGAAGGGGCCAGGAAGCTCCACCCTACAAGCGGGAGCCGACTAACTAAATACTGGCATCACCTTTGCCGCGAAATCCTCGAGCGTCTTGCGTTCGAAAGGTCGCGGAGTATTGAAGTTGAGGTGCGTGACGCCAATGTCACGCCAGCGACCCACAATGTCAGTCAGCTCGCTGATGCTGCCGACGAAATGGCTGTCGCGCGCCTGCTCCTCGGGCGTTGCATAGCCCTCGACCAATTTGAATGCGGGATTCGCGGTCATGTGCGACACCTGTCGATCAATAAATCGCTGCGCCACCGCCTTGTCCTCGGTCAGTAGGAAGGCACCCTGTGTTGAGAAGCTCAGGCTGCCGAAATCTCGGCCGGCCTCCTCGCAAAATCCACGCATGCGCTCCTTGAGCGATTTCACGCGCTTGATGGCTCCGAGGGCATTCCACTCATCAGCGTACCTGGCTGCCACGCGCATCGTGCCCGGGTGCGTTCCGCCGACCATGATTGGAGGATGGGGCTTCTGCAGCGGTTTGGGGAAAAACGGCGCGTCATGAACCTGGTAGTACTTGCCCTCGAAGGTCGTTCGATCGTTCGTCCAGAGCGCCTTGATCAGCGCTACCGCTTCATCCAGACGATCGATGCGCTCCTGGACGGTGTCGGGATACGGAAACCCATGAATGTCGTATTCCCGGCGATTGCCGCCCGCGCCCATACCAAGCACCGCACGGCCGTTGGAGGCGTGATCGAGGGTGGCGTGGCTCATGGCGGTGATGACTGGGTGGCGCAGGAGATTGGCCTGAACCATGCACCCCAAGCGAATGCGCGAGGTGCGGCCGGAGAGCGCGAGCAGCGTGGACGGAGCGTCGAGCCGATCCTGGTCACCGCCACGGTCGACGACGGGCATCAAGTGATCGGACGGATAGAACCCGTAGTAGCCGCACTCCTCCACTACCGCGGCCGCATCCACGTGTCCCTGCCAGTTGAGCCCGCCCGAGCCGCCAACGCTGAACTTCATCGCCGCCATGATTCAGACCTCATTTCTCTCGATCGGGGATCGCGCTGTGAAGCGCGGACGCTGAGCATGATACATCCAGCCAGACGAGCGCACGTCTTCGCCAGTTGGGATTTGCGTCCCGCTCATGCCGAGGTCAGGGTGCTAGCTGAAGGTCGGCATGACCTGCGCTGCAAACTGCTCAAGCATCTCGCGCTTGAACGGACGCGGGGTCTGCAGGTTAAGGTGGGTGACGCCTATCTCGAGCCAGCGACCCACGATGTCTATCAGCTCACTGGCGCCGCCCACGAAGCCCGCTTCTCGGGCGTGCTCTTCAGGGGAGCTGTACCCGGGCGGCACCTTATACGCCGGATTCGCGGTGATGCGGGCAACGTATCGATCGAAAAAGCGCTGCGCCTCGGCCTTGTCTTCGGTGAGCAGAAATCCGCCTTGCTTGGAGATGCTCAGTGTTGCGAAGTCACGGCCCACTTCGCTGCAGATCTCGCGCATGCGCTCCTTGCGTGCTTCCACGACCTTGAGCGCGCCGAGGGAATTCCAGTTGTCCGCGTACTTTGCCGCCACGCGCATAGTGCCGGAGTGCATGCCGCCGATCATGATCGGCGGGTGGGGCTTTTGGACTGGCTTGGGGAAGAACGGCGCGTTATGCACCTGGTAGTACGTGCCCTCGAATGTGGTAGGGCCCTGGTTCGTCCAGAGGGCGATGATCAACGCCACCGCCTCGTCCAGACGACCGATCCGCTCCTCCACGGTGTCCGGATAGTAGTAACCGTTGATGTCGTACTCACGACGAGCACCGCCGGCGCCCATACACAGGTCCGCCCGACCGTTGGAGGCCAGATCGAGCGTGCAGTACATCATGGCTGTATTGACCGGATGTCGCAGCAGGTTGGCCTGAATCATGGTGCCCAGTCGGATGCGGGACGTTCGGCCCGACAGCGCAAGCAGCGTGGACGGCGCATCTAGGCGGTCTGGCTCACCACGGTCCACGATGTTGGTCAGGTGATCGGATGGGTAGAACCCGTGGAAACCTAAATCCTCGACAGCCGCGGCGACTTCCAGGTGAGCAGGCCAACTAAGGCCGCCAGAGCCACCAACACTGAACGTCATCGCTGCCATAATCAGATCCCATCCTTACGCTGGGGATAGCACCGCAAGCCGCTGACGCCGGGCATCATACATCTGGTGCGCGGTCCACGGTTCTGTCTCAGCACACCTATAATCGGGCGAAGGAGGCCAGCGATATGGCTTCAATCGTGGCTGGATTCGGCGTTCCGCACAATCCGGGTAACCCCGAAGCGGTGCTCAAGGGCGCTAAGGAGATTGGTGCGCTCTACGAGAAGGTGGCCGATGAGGCGCGCAGAGCTGACCTGGACGCGCTCATTGTCTTCAGCTCAGACCACCTGAACACATTCTTCCTCGACAATCTGCCAATCTTCAGCGTGGGCATCTCAGACCATTCGGCGGGGCCGAACGACGATACCGAGATGCCGCGCTACTCGGTGCCAGTGCATGAAGCTTTGGCCGCTCACCTGCGCTCGCATGGCCTGAGTGAGAGCTTTGATCTGGCTGTCTCTCAGGAATTTGAGCTGGACCATTCTTTTATGGTGCCGCTTCATTTCATCACGCCCGGCGTGACCGTGCCGATTGTGCCGCTCTTCATCGGGGGAATCGTGGCGCCGCTACCGAGAGCGCAACGCTGCCTGGAGCTGGGGCAGATGGCGGCGCGCGCGGTGGAAGCCTGGCCTGAGAATCTACGAGTTGGCGTGCTGGGAAGCGGCAGCTTCTCGTTGGACATCGGCGGCAACAAGGGTGCACGAGATACATTCAACGGATTTCCGGATCCAGAATGGATGCGCATAGTCATCGAGTGCCTGGACTCGGCCGATGTGGATCGACTGGTGGACGGGGCTACCGATGCGCAGCTCGACAAGGCCGGGAACGTGGCCGGCGAGATCCTGAATTGGGTAGCCATGCTGGGCGCCACGGGTGGGCGCAAGCCGGCCGTGCTGGAGCCACTAAAGGGGCGCGGAGAAGCGTGGGCGGCGTGGCGATGCGAGTGATCCCTGAACGTTGCGCACGAAGTGTGGAGATTGCGAATGAGCATCTACGCTGTTCATAAGATCTGCCACCTGGTGGACAAGGACCCCGACTTTCGCGATCGAGTGCTGGGGAGTCCGGCAGAGGCTTTAAGTGAGTTCGCCTTGACCGATGCCGAGCGAGCTGCGTTTCTTGCCGGCGATGTACGGACGCTGCACGATCTGGGCGCCCATGGCTTTCTGCTGGGTCGGCTTGCGCGCTACGGCGCGTTTGGGCTGGATCGCAATAACTACGTCACGCGGATGAAGGGTGGTCCGGGAGAGTAAGCCAGTAGTCTACTTGTGCTGAATGTGACAGTGCGACACTTGCAGATCGAACGCTCAACACGGGATTGAGGAGATTTTATGGCGAGAGTTGTTGCCGGCTTTGGTGTGCCGCACAATCCGGCTGCGCCGGAGCTTGTGCGCAAAGGTGGGCCGGGCAGTGAGGTCAAGACACTCTATGGTGCTATCGAAGAACAGGTCCGTAGGGCTGAGCTTGACGCCCTGATCGTCTTCAGCTCAGATCATCTGAGCACGTTCTTCCTCGACAATCTGCCGATGTTCAGCGTTGGAGTGACCGCTTCTACTTCGGGGCCGAACGACGGTACGGTGATGCCACGTGTAACCGTACCGATCCGCGAGGACCTCGCTGCACACGTGCGAGAACAGGGCATTCAGGACGAGTTTGATCTGGGGGTCACCCAGGAGTTTGAGCTGGATCACTCGTTTCTCGTGCCGCTCCACTTTTTGACGCCGACAATGAACATCCCCATCGTCCCCATCTTCATCAGTGGCATCGTGAAGCCGCTGCCGCGGTCTCAGCGCTGTCACGCCCTGGGACAGTCCATCCGATCGGCCATTGAGCAATGGCCCGAGGACCTGCGCGTGGGGATTATCGGCTCGGGCAGCATCACGCTCGATATCGGTGGCGACAAGGGCAAGTCGGAAGGCATTCAGTCATATCCGGATCCGGAGTGGACCAAGGTGGTGACGGATTGCCTGGACAATGCCGATGTGGATCGCCTTGTCGCTGGAGCGACGGCAGCTCAATTAGACGCCGCCGGTAATGTTGCCGGGGAGCTTCTGAATTGGATTGCCATGCTAGGTGTCATTGGCGCCTGTAAGCCGGATGTGCTGGAGCTTCGCAACTATGGCGGCGCGGCGTTCGCATCCTGGCGCCTGGACGCGTAGGCAGGTGGAGACTTGATGACCTCATGAGCGTCTACAACGTACTCAAGATATGCCGACAGGTTGACCGTGATCCGCTTTTCCGCGAGCGCATCCTGGGCGATCCCGCCGGCGCGATTGCCGCATTCGATTTGACCGACGAAGAGCGGTCGGCCTTTCTGTCGGGCGACGTGAAGCGCCTCCACGATCTGGGGGCGCACGGATTCCTTCTTTCTCGCCTCGCCGCCCACGGGGTGGTGGGCCTCACTCCTCGGGACTACGCTCTCAAGCTCCGCGGGCCGATGGAGTAGGTCAATCACCTTCAAGGATTTCGCGACCCCTCACCCTAACCCTCTGCCAAAGGGCGAGGTTAGGGTGAGGGTCGCGAGCGCCCCCGATCAAAGGCGCCCTCAACCTTTTCCAACACTCACAGCGAGGAGAAACGTACATGCCAGTCGAACGCATACAGCCAGCAGGCCTCTCACAGCCCACAATGAACGCCGGTCAGCCCAGTTATGCGCACGTGGTGAAAGCCGGCAACACCGTCTATATCTCCGGCCAGGTGGCTCGCAATGGGCAGGGAGAGATCGTTGGAATCGGCGATATCGAAGCGCAGGTCACTCAGGTGTTCGAAAATTTGAAGACTGCTATGGCGGCGGTCAATGGAGATCTCCGCAATCTGGTGAAGGTGGTGATCTACCTGACCGATCCGCGCTTCCGCGACGCGATCCGACTGATCCAGCCACGATACCTGAGGGATGAGCTGCCGGCGAGCACGATGGTCATCGTCAAGGGCCTCGCCTCGCCGGAGTATTTGGTGGAGATTGACGCCATTGCGGTAGTGGAATAAGGCCGTCAGCGTTGTGCCAAGCGTGCGTAGCAAGTAATACTCGGATCTTTCCTTGAGTCTGTCCCTCGCCATTATTACGAAAAATTCCGATCGGTATATCGAGCGGCTCCTGCGGGCCGGGAGAGCAGTTTGCTGACGAGCTCGTTGTAGCGGTCGACTCAACGACGACTGACCGCACGGAGGAGGTCTGCGCTAGGTATGCCGATAGGCTCTTCCGGATCGAACCGAGCGGGCCTCCTGCGGCGCACGGCATAGCGTACGTGGAACAAGCGCTGGCCTGGCTAAATGACCAGTGTACCTGCGACTGGATTCTCCGCCTGGATGATGACGAGCTTCCAAGCGCGGGGTTGGTCGAAGCATTCCCGCGACTCATGCAGGAATCGGCTGATCACCCATTACTGGCTCCGACGAAGGTGGGTCGTCGGCCGAGATGAAGCGACCTGGCTGGGAGGACTTCCCTGGTGGCCGGATTGGCAGCTACGGCTCTTCCGTAATATCCCGTCAATTGTGCGCGTGCCCGGGCGACTCCATTCCAGCTATGAGATCCAGGGCGAAGCACGCTTCGTCTACGACGGTTCCATCTACCACTATGACCTCGTGTACCACCCACTGGTACAGCGGCAACAGAAGGTCAAGCGCTATGACCGGCTATCGCAGTCCAACCGTGTTGCACAGCTCTATCTGGTCGCTGACGACCTGCCTCGCGACGATCCGCCGGACCCGATACTCCCCATACCCAGCGGGGACCCGCCCTTTCAGCCGTCGACCCAGCAGCATGACGGATTCGACGCCCAGCGTGCTTCCGAGCGGCGAGCCGAGTCCGCTTCGCTTGAGGATGTCCGCCGAGCACGCTTGTGGCGCTCCGACCTCAATGCTTACCAAAACGATCCTCAAAACTTTCGGGCAGGACTACGCGCGGTCAATTGCCCGGTCACGATGACAGTGGGCGAGATCTACTTTGTTGATGTTTGGGTAAGAAACGAGAGCCCCCTGATCTGGCCGTCTCCCGGTACCGGCATCTCCGACATGATCGTCACCTACCACTGGCATCACCGGTCAGGGGAACCGTATGACTTCCCGGAGCTCCGAACACGCGTTCCGCATACGCTGCGGTCAGGTGAGTCAACCCATATTCCCGTGCTGGTCCAGGCCCCCGTTGTGCCGGGCTGCTATCTCCTGCAGTGGGACCTGCTCATTGAGCAGGTCGCCGGGTTCTCGACGCGTGGGTGGCAATCGCCCTACTCCTCGGTCCATGTCCTGGACGACGCTTCATCCACGCTTCAGCGCGTAGCGAGTGACTTGTATGCAAAGTCGATCATGGATGAGCGATCCGCTGATTCGAGTCAGCCTGACGACTGACCAAGACGGAAGGCGTCCAACCCCGCATTCTTAAACCTTGGCTCAGAGCCTGTTAGGTACTTTTACGTGGGGTCAAACCCGCCGAGCTGGGGGAACGACAACCCGAGCCTCTCGTAGCGCGGTGGTCTTGTGCCCCGCGCAATGGAGATTCCCGGGCCTGCGGACCCGTTCGAACACTGAGATCCTGCGGCGCGCGGTGCACAAGACAGCCGCACTACGAGGACTCGAGATCGTGGGCACACCGGGCGCTACACCTACGAGGTCTTAATTCGACGCCAGCCACTCTGCCGTGCTTACGCAGGTCGGCTCTGGGGCTGCGGCCTGTCTGATCGAGGGGAGGGTCATTACGGCTCGGCCACCTTGCGCGCGAATAGCGCTCGCTGACGCAGCAGCCGCCGCGCATCTCTCCGGGCTCCTCACGCTGAGGTACCAGTCGACCGTGCGCTGCAGCCCGGCCTGAAACGTGACGTTCGGCTCCCAGCCCAGGAGCCTTCCGCGCGAGCGCATTGTCGGCCACGCGATTCAGCGGGCCGGTCGGCATCTCCGGACGGGTCACGATCTCAGCCTGGTGCCCGACCAGGGCCAGCACCATGGCTGGCGGCATCCCGAACGCGAATCCGCTCCATGGTCCCGAGATTGACGGCGGTGCCGTCGTCGATCGTCTCGGCGGCCCGTAGTGTTCCGGTGACGATGTCGTCCACATAGGTCCAGTTTCGGATCTGCTCGCCCGTACCCCACACCTCGAACGGGTCCTGCCGGGCAACGGCCTTCGCGATCAGGGCGATGACCGCGTGATTCTCCTTCGCGCGCGGGCCGAAGACGGTGAAGTACCGGCAGGAGGCGGCCTTCAACCCATGCTCGCGATGGTACGCTCGCAGCGTCAGCTCGCCCATGAGCTTGGCCCAACCGTACAGGTTGTCGGCATCGTACGGCGGTCGTACCAGATCCTCCGTCAGGTAGAGCTCCTCGGCGGGGTCGGTCTGCAGGTAAGTTGGGGTAGACGCAGCCAGACGAAGCGTAGACGACCTTCTCGACGCCCGCTCTGAGTGCCTCGCGAAAGACGCAGACCGTCCAGCGCGAGATTGGCGGCCGGTCCTGCCTGGCAGGTGTCGACGTAGCCGCGGCCGCCGTGATCCGCTGCCAGGTGGAAGACGACCTCCATCCCCTCAACCGCCCGGCGAGCTACTCCAGGCTCATGCAGGTCGGCTTCGACAAGCTCGATGGCTCGGTCGGCAAGGTGTCCGCGAATATGCTCGATCGAGCCGCTGCTGAGGTCGTCGACGACGCGGACCGAGGTACCGCGCTCGACGAGCGCGTCCACCAGATGCGAGCCGATGAAGGAGGCGCCGCCAGTGACCAGGACCCGTCGCGCCTTCCACACGTCATTCATGGCTGGCCGCCGCGTCGCGCCTGCACCGCGCGGCACAATCGCGTGAACTGCGGCTCTTCCTGCCGCGCGAGCAGATCGAGAGAACGCAGGGCGGAACGGGCGGTCTTTCCAGGCCAGGTACGCCTCGTACTCCGCGTCGTGGTGCTGCAGGTGGAGGAGATACTCGGCCAGCTCTTGCGGCCCTTGAAGTCGGCGGTGTTGATGTAGCAGTGGTCGCCCGGCGCGAACGTCTCGACGTTCGGGGCGCCGAGGTAGACCGGGCACCGCGCCGGCCACGCAGCGGATCGAAGAACTTCTCGCTCACGTAGTCCTCGGTGATGGCGTTCTCGAACGCCAGGTCGAACTTGTAGTTGGCGATGATGTCCAGCTTCGATGGTCGCCACTGATCGTCGGGGATGTCACGGTTGCGGAGGATCTTGCCGTAGGCGTGAATGTCCAGGTAGCGCATCAGCTCCGTCGCGTACTCGATCCGGCCGCTCCGATTCATGCCGCTGGAGATGAAGAGCGTGACCAGATTCTCGGCCGGCTCTTCGGTTTCGGCGGCTTCGCATCGCCGCGATGAGGTTCGCACCGTCGATGTAGTAGGACGTGTAGGCGACGATGCACGTCCGCATCGAGCCGGTAGGTCATCGTGAGGTCGAACTGGCGCATGTACGCCGGGTCGCGCAGCTGGGGGTAGTTCGCATCGCATTCGAGCGACCACGCCACCCAGAGCTGCCCCGCCGCTTCCGAGTGCGGCGGCTCTCGGAGCGAAGGGATGTGGAACACTACCGCCGCGCGCATCATGGTAGAAGCGCCGGTCGGTGGTGAGCCGGCAGCCGTCCGGGAGCGGCACCCCGTCGGTCTCGATCGGCCTGGCCCCACATCGTGTTGTAGAAGAGGATCAGCGTTTCCCTGGTCGCTCGGCTGCCGTCTCATGAAGGGGGCGGCCGCGACGCCCAGTCGGCGCTGCAGCGCTTCGAGCGTACGCTGCAGCATGACCGGTGAGTCCGGCTGCCATCTACCGCGTCCGCCCCGGTGCAGCCGCGCCTTCGGCGATGGGGCCGATCCGGTGTCAGCGCGGTCCCGCGAGCGGCCACAGCTCCACGGGTACTTGCTCGTGGTGAAGCCAGCGCTCCACGCCAGGCCCCGTCCGGGTCGCGCGTCAGCCTGCACGTGACGCCGCGACGCCCCTCGATGACGAGCGTGCGCGGCCGTCACGCTCCTCGTCGACCCGCCAGGTCTGCTCCCATTCCGTCCGACCATCGCCGATCCTGCCGCCGGGCAGGAGCTGCCAGCACGCGCTCGTCAGAGCCGAGCGCCGGTAGAGGAAATAGCGCGCGCGCAGCAGCTCAGCCTCGGCCTCCGGGGCCGCCGCCACGGCCTGCTCCATGTCCACCCGACCGTCCCATAGCTCCGCGGAGCTCGCGCAGCGCTTCCAGGCAGACGGCCTCGTGCACGAAGCCGGGCACGTGCAGGTTCTTCCCCCAGGCGGTCCATCTCGCCCCGGTGCGATGGTGGAAGATGACCCGCCCGTCGAAGTCGTGCTGCAGCAGGACATCGGCGAAGTTGGTGTCTCCCGGACTCACGAGACCGGTGATCCACTCGGGCCGCGTCGGCGGCATGCTGTACGGCTGGTCCAGCATCCGCCACGCCATGTGGAACGTCTCCTTGTCGCCGTTGACGTGGCGATAGTAGAAGTCGGAGTGCTCGTTCAGGTGCAGGGTGAGCTGGAGGGCGTCCCAGCAGCGCTCCTTGTCCAGCGACGATCTGCCCGCTCTCGAACTCCGGCTCGTCGCGGTACTCCACGCGGCAGATGTCCCAGATCTCGCGCTCACGTCCCAGGTTGCCGAGGTCAGGCCAGAAGACGGCGCCCGTCGCTCGATACTCCGGCCAGGTCAGCAGCTCGGCCGGGTCGATCAGCGGCACGTTGTCGGCGTCCAGGAGGATCACCTCCTTGAACGGGCTGTGGACGATCGCGTACGGCTTGCACTCCCAGCCCCCGGCGATGCGCATCGGATGGCGACGCTGGACCTCCTGCGCGTCGACGCACTCGACGTCGAATCGCCGTAGCAGCTCGATCATCCTCGGCGACATCTCATGCGGACCGAGGTACCAGACCTGGATCGGGCAGGCGGCAGCTCGAGGACCCGCCGCAGCACGGTCAGGCAGACCCAGGCGTTCGTGAAATGCTCAGGCCCACCGGCCACGATGACGATGCCCGCTCCCGCGAATCGGTCAGCGGGATACGGCGGCGCTGGATGCTCTTGCCTCGTCCTGCAGTCGATGATAGTGGGCGTACTGCTGGGCACGAACCACGTCGGCACGCGACGGCGCGGATACACGGTCCCGCTGCCTGCGCAACCGAGCCGGGCTGGCTGGGTCCAGGGCTTGAGAACGCGCCTGTATCCCTCCAGGACGCGGGCCCGGTGCTCGAGCCGCTCGATGTCCGCTCGGACGCTGCTCTTGTTCGAGCAGCACCCGCCCGTGCTGCCGGAGCAGCCGATCGAGGAGCCAACCCTGTCCCGCGACCAGGAGCCCCAGGGCAACAGACGCGCGCAGGACTCGGGACAGCCTCATGGCCCACAACTGCGCACCGGGCGCTGCCGAGCGATCGCGGGACAGGAACCAGGAGGCGGCGAGCCGCACGGACTCGTCGCCGTCGCGGCAGAGCCGTCTCAGCACGAGCCTGACTCTGGGGATCTGAGCGAATGTCGGTCGTCGGCCTGGGCCAGGACCCGCGCGACGTAGGCGCGGTCAAAGGCCCTTGGGCTGCGCGACTGCCCGATCACTCTCTGCGACCGTCTCGTCCAGCGATCGTGGTCCGGTCACACGCCAGCCCGCGATCTCCGGCGGCTGCCTCTTCACCGCCAGGCAATTGATGACGCTCTGGGGCTCGAGCTCGCCAGGCTGCACCGGGATGAGTCGCCCCGGCTCGACGCTGTAGCTGGTATATCCGTACCGATCGAGCGCGGCCTGGAGATCAGCCGCGCGTATCGCCGAAGAACTGCAGCGTGTGCGTGTTCGACTCGTAGAGCACGATCGGCGCGTTGGGGCCGGATAGCAGTCCGGCCATACCGCGAATGGCGGCCAGCTCGGCGCCTTCGACGTCCAGCTTCACGGCGTCCACCCGGTCCCATCCCAGCCGGCCGAGCAGCCCGTCCACCGTCAGGGCGGGGACGGCGATCGGGTGCCAGCGTCCGCGCCTGGATCATCGCGGGCGAGTCTATGACAGATCGATTCGCGATGGTGCCCCACGGGCCGTTGGCGAGGAACTCGATGCTCCCCTCGAGATCGGTGACCGCGCCGTGCACGACGTGCAGCGAGTCGAAGCGGTTCCGGGCGGCACTCGCCTCCAGAAGGCGGACATGGCGCGGCGCGGCCTCGACACATAGCGACACGGCACCCGAGCGCGGCGGCGGCGAGCGCAAACGTGCCGACGTGGCCGCCAAGGTCCAGAACCGTGTCGCCCGGCCGCAGAGCGTCGAGCAGCACGTAGTAATCGTCGAGGAACCAGGACTCGCCCGTCACGATGGCGTCGGTGATGGGATCCATCCACCGTGGGTCGAGGGCGACCTCGAACGTGATGCCGTTCCTGAGGGTTACCGTCCGAAACACCAGCGCGTCTTCTGGCAGTGCCTTCCGGCACAGGACGAGGATCAAGCACCCCGGTCCCCAGGCTAGATCGTTCAGTGCGCGGTCTACACGAGCCAGGCGGCTGTGGAGGTCAGCGTAGACTTGCACAGTTCCGTCGTGCCGGCGGAGCAGCCAGTACGCCAGCCCAGACTGGACGATCGCCAGTGCCCACGGAGCGACGCGGATCGCCGTGGCGGCTAGTCCCATCGTCTCTCACCTCCGCGATCCATTGATCTCGCGGTCACGTCACCTGGGCCCTGAGGCTGGGCAGGCTCCTCTTGAGTCTTACTGCTCAGCAGGTCGCGTTGAAGCTCGCGATAGAACTCCAGCGCCCACGCCGGGAGGAGCGCCTCCGGACCACCCTCGAAAAGGGGGCGACGGGCCAGGTAGTCCTCGAGCGCCTCGCCGTTGCCCTGGTGCGTCCAGGTGTGTCCGCGGTCGCGGCTGGCGCCCCGATGACGCACCGCCAGGAAGAGCTCCGGGGCGCGCACGGGCAGCACCGTCGCCGCCGCGTCTCAGCTGGTCGAGCAGATACCAGACGTCCTCGTCGAACCGTACGGGCCGGAATGGCCGCGCCTCCCAGTCCTCGCGGGCAAAGAGGAGCGTCGCGCCGGGGGCGTTTACGTCGATCGACCGGCGAACCTCCCAGCGGGCCACGTCGAAAAACAGGAATGGCATCAAGAACGCGAGCGTCGGCCGGCAGACCTGCTGGCGGTTCGCCACCACCGAGTCGATCATCGTTTCCAGGAAGCGCGGCGCGTACCAGTCGTCGTCGTCCATCTTCTGGCAGAGCGGGCCGCGCGCCGATCTCCACGCCCCGATTGAGCTTGGTGCCGAGCGGGGTTCCGGGCGCCAGACGAACGAGGCGGCCACCGAGTGCCGCGACGGTCGGCTCGTCGACTGGGAACTCGTCACCGTCGTCGACGACGATGAGCTCACGGTGCGGGTAGGTCTGGTGCGCATAGCATCTGAGCGCGACCGCCAGGAAACGCGGCCGATCTCGGGTGGTGAGGATGACGGACACCGGCGGAGCCACCCAAAGCGTCGGTCACCAGTAGTGCTCGATAGGCGAAGTGATCGAGCGCCGTCCCGGCACCTTCGCATCGCCGGGGCGGCGCTCGTGTCACTTCAGCCAAGGATCAGAGCTTACCGCGCTAGTTGATACTGTTAAGGCCGACGCAAATGACTTCGCCGCTATTCATACCGATGGTGTGCCGCCCTGCGCCGATGCAACTCGCGCAGTCTGAGACACACTGTCCGAATTCCCGTCCCTGAAGACGATCTCACGAACTGGTGGCAGACACTCCTGACAGATTGCTGGTGTGATCTGCGCGTCGGCGCTTCGGCCGGTGAAGACACTCGCCAACGCGGCACCCGCCGCCCCCGCGGCGAATCGCTTCAGCGCCGAGCGCCGCGACACGCCACTGGCCAGGGCCTTGGCCAGCTCGTCAAACTGCTTGCCCATTAATCAGCTCCTCTCTCTCACTGGCTGACACGTCGAGCTTCGCCATCCGAAGGCTCCGAACCCGCGCAGCATAGCACCACGTCCACGACGCCAGTATGGAGACAGGCATCACGCTACGTCTCGCCGCGGGAATTCGCGGACCGGTCACCGTCGGGCCGGCCGCGAGGGCCAGGATGGCGTCAACCCCAATGGCGACGTCCGCCTCGATCACGCCCTCGCGTCGATCATGAAGGCGATCGGCGTAGCGAACATGCCGTACTCGCGCGAGATCTCCCAGCGACGCTGGAGCACGACCGGGAACGTCAGCCCATGCTCGGCGACCTTCGTCCCGATTCGCCTCCGGGTCGCCACGGCTCACCATCAGGACCTGGAAGTCCGTGGCGCGGCGATGGACCTGCCTCGAGCCTCGGGCGCAAGCACGTCGCACGGCCCGCAGGCCGGATCGGAGAACACCAGCAGCACCCGGCGTCCGCGGAACTCGTCGAGCGCCAATTCTCCGCCGTCGACCCGCGGCAGGCGAAATGTCGGCGCCACCGTTCCGGCTTCCAGACCGTTGCGCAGGATCTGGCTGGAAGCCAGCGAACCAAATCGCCCGCGCGAAAATCCCGTCCGCGGAGCTGCGCCGCCATCACGTCCCGCCCATTGCCGGCCGTGCGTTCGCCAAATGCAGCACGTCCTGGCGCCCCGACCGCGAGCGGGCTTGCTGTCTGCCCCTGCTCGTCGATGAGGTAGCCCATCGGCGTACCCTCCACCCGGTACATCTGTGCGACCTCGCCGCCCTCTTGCAGCAGGACCGGCACTCGGACGCCGTGACTGCTCCATGAGTCGCTCGGTTTTCATCGGCGGCACCGGTCGAGACGATCAGGGGAACGGGCGGCCGTCGTCCGGCCGCGGATCGAGCCGGGCCAGGTCAGGCAGCATCTGGCGACAGAAGCTGCAGCCCGGGTCGAAGAAGATCAACAGCACGCGCTGACCCCGCCACTGCGAGAGGGTCACCGTGTCGCCGGATCAGGGTCGGCAGGGCGAAATCGTGAGCGACGGAGCCAACGGGCAGCCCGCTGGGTAGCTCGTCATCATCCACCGGTCTCCCGGTCAGCTCGGCGAGCTGTCGCCTCCAGTGCCTCGATGCGCAAGAGCAGCCGACCGTTCTGGATCAGGAGCTGGTACCCGAACCAGCCTCCGAGCCCCACGACGCCCAGCGACGACGCGGCACGAAGCGCGCTGATGATCTTCGACACGATGAACCATCCCGGTGCGGGTGGCGCATGCCGCGCAGCGGACGCCCACGTGTGACGTCCGCGGCGCGGACAGCCGCGAATCCAGCGCTAGTATACGGGGCGCCGACGGTCCCAGCCACGCGATGCTCGGGCGGCGGGAGTAACGGACCAGTGCGTGCTCGCGAGCTGTCTGGAGCGCTACCATCGCATCCAGCGATCGATAGGCGGGCGCCGATGCCAGGGGGCGCTCTACGTCCATGCAACGGCACATCGACTGTGCCTGAGGGCGACCCATCGCCGATTCAGCTACCGCTCCGAGCGAGCGCGGCAGAGCCGAGCCAGCAGCACGAACGCTCACCTCGCGCACAATCGCGCGTCCTGGCAGCATCCAGAGCTGATCGGCGCGGCGGACATCGCAGACTGCCGGCAAGCGCTCGATGCTGTCGAGGACTTCCCGACCGTGTGCCAGGACGACGGCTCGGCACTGCTCTCCGCCGTCGATCTACTGGCGTCCCGACCTCGTCGATGACGATGTCGTCGCCGGACCTGGAAGCGCTCCTCAGCCGAGCGTCGCTGTCGAGTACGACGTACGAGCATGCGGCGGAGGTGATGACCTATCTCCTCGCTACTCCCGCCCGCGACCGGGCCGTGGCGGCGATGCTGCAGCCTGCTGGCTCGATCCGACCTTGCCGAGTCCGCCTACGATGCGCTGGTGGATGCCCTCGCGTTCGCCGCGTCGTGGGCCACTCAGCTCACTCGACCTCGAAGCGCTGGTCGGGGTCGTCGAGCATGCGCACCTGGAGCGTCACCGTACCGCCTGCTCCGTACGGTCATCGAGCCGGTGATCTTCGCGGACCTGAGCGCTGTATCAGCTCCGCTCCTGGAGCGCGTGCTCCAGACTTCCGCGACCATCCTGACTTGAAGTATCTGCTCTACTATCTCTCGGGGCGTCAGACGTCCGCCACTTGCTCGGCAGCGGGCAGCCTCGGCGATACGTGGGCGGTTTCCGCTGCACGGATCGATCGCCGAGACGCTCGGGAGCGGAGCGTCACCGTCCTGGTCGTCCAGAACATCGCCGACAGGCAGGGCGACGAGATCATCCGCGTGGTGCCGTTGCTCGAGTCGCTCCTTGACTTCAACCCGCAGCTCGAGGTCGTGCTGATCACGAACCGCGAGTACCTGTACGGGCATTCGCGCCTGACGCTCGTGCCGATCGACGACGAGGTCGGCATCGAGGCCGTGCTGCGCGACCGATTCGACGTCGTGATCGACTTCTACGAACCGATGGTCCCGCAGGTGAACCACCGACGACCTCGAGCATCAGGTGCAGGCGCACGTTCGTGTCCACCCCCCGTGCCTGCACATCACGAGCTCGAGAAAGGCTGGAACCATTTCGTCTACCAGCGGGTGGACGTCGCAGGGGCGCGCCTATGCCGAGGACCTCGGGCTCGACGACAGCGGGTCAACAACGTCTACGAGACCACGTTCCGCCTGATCGCGGAGCTCGGGCTGCCGCTGCGCCTCGGCGAGGAGCCACCGGATGCGGACTCGGTCATGGCCAGCCTCCCGTTGCCTCGAAGCCGAGGCGGCCTGGTCCGCGTTGCTGGCGCAGAATGTGCAGGGTCGTCCCGGTTGCGCTGGTCTGTCCGTTCGGGGGTACCGAGCCGCTCAAAGGGTACGTGGAGCGCCAGGCCCATGGCCTGGCGGCCCGGCTTCGCGAGCTGATCGACGAAGGGTTCTACGTCGTTCTGCTGCCGAACGGGATGCCGTGGGGATCGGCCCGGCACGCGCGCGACGTCGTCGAGCTGTTTGCCGACCTTCCGAGCAGACGCATCGTCGTCGTGGCGCCGGACCCCGCCGACGGGGTCGGGGAGGTGACCTACCGGCACGCGGGCACGCACACCGTTCCGTACGCCAGCTACCAGATGCGCCTCGTCACCTACTTCGTTCGCTTCGCGGACCTGATCGTCACGGTCGAAGGCTGGATGGTCCACGCCGCATCTTGCCTGGGCAAGCGCTACCGCATCCTGATGCTGCCGTACTCCCACCCGTCCGAGTGGCATCCGTACGGCCGAACGCTCCAGCAAGCTCTCGGTCGATTCCCGCCTCTCCTCCCGCCGCTGGAGGATGCCGGTCTCCCGCCGCTCCCGGAGCAGCCGCGCAAGTTCGTGCTGATCTCACTTCTCCGGAGGCTCGGCGGGAGCTGGCGATGCGCAAGCGGTTCCGCTGCTGCGCCTGGCGCTGCAGAGCGAGGATCGGGACGTGCGCCTGGCGGCGGCCTCGGCGCTTGGGCGCTTCTCGCGGACCTGAGATCGACACCGCCTTGCGCGACCTGCTTGCCGATCCGGCGTACCGCGTGCGCGCTGCGGCGGCCGGAGCGCTTGCTCGATCGGTGGGCGGAGCCAGCCCCGCGGCGAGACCAGCCTTCCACGCGAGCAGCTCGAGGCTCATCGGCGGATCGGGGAGGACGCACGGAGTCTGGGCTGGCATCCTGCGCCTCGGCGAGAGCGCCCGCCCGGCGCTCGAGATCGCGCTGCATGACGACGACCCGGTCATCCGACGCGAAGCGGCGAATCGCAATTCGGGCCCTGGATCATCGTTCCGCCATAACCTCGTCAGCGGCGGCATCCGCGGAGTCACGGGGTGTTCGCGCGATGCTACGCGCGTGCTCCGTGCTGGAGAAGACGGCTCGCACCGGTGCACACGGCTTCCTGCGCGGCCTCGGCCGCCGTCCGTCCCGTCCCCGGTCGCCCCCCGAGCCAACAACCAACGGTGCTCATCCTGACTCCAGTCAAGGACGCCGCCGACTGCCTGGACGACTACTTTCGACTGTCTTCGCCGACTGACGTACCCGCATCACTTGATCTCGCTCGGCTTCCTCGAGAGCGACAGCTCAGACACGACCTTCCGCGACCTCCAGCGCCACGCACGCGCGAGCCGCGGAGCGAGTTCCGGCGGGTCGAGGTGTGGAAGAAGGACTTCGGCTACCGCATCCCGCCGGGTGTGCCGCGCTGGGCGCCCGAGATCCAGGTGGAGCGGCGCAGGGTCTGGCGCAAGAGCCGCAACCACCTGCTCTTCCGGGCGCTCGACGACGAAGCGTGGGTGCTGTGGCTGGACGTGGACGTCGTCGAGTACCCGCCCGATCTGATCGAGCGGCTGCTGGGCACCGGGAAGGATATCGTCCAGCCCCACTGCGTGCTCGACTACGGCGGTCCGACCTTCGATCTGAATGGGTGGCGCGACCACGGGCGGCTGCACCTCGACGACTTGCGCGGCGAAGGCGAGCTGGTCGAGCTCGACGCGGTTGGCGGGACGGTGCTGCTGGTGCGGGCGGATGTGCACCGCGAGGGGCTGGTCTATCCTCCGTTCCTGTACGGAGCGGCCAACCCGCGCGTCCGAACGGGCCGCGCGCAGTATGTTCGAGGGCAGCATTGCGGGCGAGATCGAGACGGAAGGCCTCGGCATCATGGCGCGCGACATGGGCTATCGCTGCTGGGGGATGCCACACTTCGAGGTCATCCACCGACGGAAAGTGACCGACCAGCGCGAAGGGGCGGCGCGGCTCCCATGAACACGCCACGACCTCGGCTCCTGTATCTCAGCCCCGTCGTTCCCGCCACTACCGGAAACGGCCTGGCCATGCGGGCCGGCATGGTGCTTCGGCTTCTGGCGAGCCAGTACCGAGTCTCGCTGCTGGTCGTCCGCCTCTACCCGCCGTTCCAGGGCCCTATTCCCGCGGCCATCGCCGACGTCTGCGACGAAGCCGTCACGATACCGGCCGAACCGTGTGAGCCGACCGGCGGCGTCGTGGCCTTCACCGCCTGCGGCGCCTGCTCGGCCGCCTCGCGCTGGGCCACGCTCACCGCGCCGACGGCAGGATAGTGGCGGCGGCCCGGGATTTCCGCGGCCGCCGGTTCGACGTGATCCACGTCTTTCGGCTGGCGATGCTGCCCTACGCTCGGCCGTACCTCGATCGGGCAGCATCGCCAGCCGAGCGGCACCTGGACCTCGACGATGTCGAGTCGATCGACCAGACGGCGCGTGGCGGAGCTGTACCGCGCCAACGGCCACGCGACGATAGCTGACTCCGAGGCGGGGGCTGCCCGTCGTGCCGCAACCATCGAGGACGAGGTGATGCGCGATTTCGATCGAGTGTACGTGTGCTCGGAAGGCGATCGAGCCACACTCGCCCGGCCTGGCGGTGCACGAGTCTGCGTATTGCCAAACGCACTGCCACTGCCCGCCCCGCTACCACAACCCCGGGAGGGCGAGCCGTTCACGTTCCTGTTCATCGGGACGCTCGGCTACTATCCGAACGAGGACGCGATTCTGTACTTCTGCACACATGTCCTCCCACTCATTCGGGAGGGTGCCACGCGGAACATTCGCGTGATCATCGCCGGCTCCGGCGACGCACCCGCGCTTCGACAGCTCATGGGGTCGCCAGGCGTGCAGCTGATCGGCCCGGTGCCGGACGTGGCAACCGCGTATCGTGAGGCTCGACGCGGTGGTCGTACCCATCCGAGCCGGCGGTGGAACGCGTATCAAGGTGCTGGAGGCGTTCAGCTATCGACGACCCGTCGTCGCAACGTCGCTTGGTATTGAAGGAATCGCCGCTGAGCCGGACCGGGCATTTCCTGCGAGGCGACACGCCGACCGAGCTCGCTGAGCAATGCATCCGATTGCTGACCGATCCACGACTCGCCGAACGACTCACGAATGCGGCGTATGACCTCTTTTATCGTGACTACACAATGGAGGCCGCGGCACGCAGACTCGCCGCCTGCGACGCTGAGACCGTAGGGCCGTGAATGATTCAAGCTCCGAGCCATAGTGCTTGTCGACAGACTTGTGGATCAGTTGGATACAGGATGGAGCGCAACGACACACAGCCGCGTCTCGCGCGAGACTGCGACCGAAGCGCAGGCAGCCGGGCCGGAGCCCTGGCGCCACGATGAGTGCGAGTCCCGCGTTGTCCGCCCTGCGCGTTCGCGGTCCTTTTCTGGGCTCCAGCGGCTATGACCATCATGTCCGCGAATTCGTTCGGGAGCTACACCGCCAGGGCGTCGCTATTGAGCTGATTGACTTGCCGGAGTGGGGCCCCAGCCGACTTCCCGACGAACTCCGGGACCGCTGGTTCGAGTCTCTCAATGAGCCCGTGGCCGCATCAGTGAGTTTGCACTTCTGCATGCCCCACCAGGTAAGGCCGTTCCCGAACACCGCGACCGTGAACTACACGATGTTCGAAGCGACCCGCATCCCGGTTATCTGGGCGGCATACAGTCGTCAGTGTGATCTGGTTGTCGTACCGACCGAGTCCTCCCGCGATGCCTGGCTCGCCGCCGGCGTGCGGTCGGAACGACTGCGCCTCTGCCCGCTGGGCATCGCCCCGGATATGTTCGGCAACGAGGTGGAACCACTCGCCCTACTTGACGCCGTCGGGGAGCCGCTCAACCGCTATCGGGTGCGCTTCCTCAACGTCTCCGAGCTCGGGCCGCGCAAGAATCTCACGGGGCTATTGCGGGTCTGGCTGCTAGCCACCACGCGTGCCGACGACGCCGTGCTGATCATCAAACTGAGCCCCTTCTCGGCCGATCGCCTGGCCCTATTCCAGGCGGAGCTCGACGAGCTTCAACGAAGTCTCGGAAAACGGCTTTCGGAGGCAGCGCCCGTCCATTTTCTCAAGGAACTGTATGCGGATCGGCAGATGCCCCGCCTCTACGCCGCGGCCACGCACTACATCAGCCTCTCCCACGGGGAAGGCTGGGACCAGGCGATGATGGAGGCAGCAGCCTCCGACCTGCGGCTGATCGCACCTGCGCATAGCGCCTACCTGACCTATCTCGATGGGACGGTTGCTCGGCTGGTGGCGAGCCAGGAGGTTCCCGCCAGCTTCATCGACGTGGACGGCCTCGAGACGCTGTTCACGGGCGCCAGTTGGTGGGCGCCAGACGAACTCGAGGCAATTGCCGCCGTGCGCTCCGCCATTAACGGCCGCGACCAGCCGGCGGCCTCCGCCCGCGATCGGGTACGACGCCAATTCACCTGGGAGCAGGCCACGCGGCGGCTGATCTCCATCCTGGCTGAAGTCAGCACGCCTATGAGGCGGCCATGGCTGTGGAAAGGGCTGCCGTGGAACAAGCGCTCGTGAACATCGTGTAGGTCTGCTCGGCCGGAGGCCTGTCCGAGGTCGGAGGCTGCCAACGGTCCGAAGCACGCGGCTTTATGCCGAAGGCGGATATTCAACTCGCGGCCGTCCTCGCACATCCATTAAGGTCTTCAACTCGCCTGTGAGCTACGGTCGGCAGTCCTCCTAACGCCAGGAGGCTAGCGATGGTACTAGCCCGAACGCGCAGCACGGTGGGACGTGCGCTCGGAAGTCGGACCTACGGTGTATTGCGAATGAAAAGGCTCAGGGGCTCCGAATTTAATTGACGGTCGCGCGTGGCGGCTCTATCATCGCTCGGGTTTGCGCTGGATGAACCGCTGAATCGAGCGCTCGATTGGGGAGCCTGCTTATGACGCGCATTATTTCCTGGCTAGGAACATCCGCCGCTTTGACGATGATGATTGTACTCACGGCATGCTCGCCAGCGGCGGCGCCGAGCCCCACGGCGGCTCCCGCCAAACCCGCTGCCGCCACGTCACCCGTGACCGCCGCATCTCCAGCGTCATCTCCTGGTGCCGCGGCTGCATCTCCCGTGGCTTCGCCTGCCGCCGCCGCGTCGGCTCCAGCCGCGGCCGCGGCGCCAAAGCCGGTTTCGAAGCTTGCAGATTTCCCGACGAAGCCTATTGAGATAATTTAATTGACGGTCGCGCGTGGCGGCTCTATCATCGCTCGGGTTTGCGCTGGATGAACCGCTGAATCGAGCGCTCGATTGGGGATCCTGCTTATGACGCGCATTATTTCCTGGCTAGGAACATCCGCCGCTTTGACGGTGGCGGTTGTACTGACAGCATGCTCCCCAGCGGCAACGCCGAGCCCCACTGCGGCGCCCGCCAAACCCGCCGCCACCACTTCACCTGTGACCGCCGCATCCCCAGCGTCATCGCCAGGTGCCGCGGTTGCATCACCGGGGCCTTCGCCTGCAGCCGGCGCGTCGGCTCCAGCCGCGGCCGCGGCGCCAAAGCCAGTTTCGAAGCTCGCAGATTTCCCGACGAAGCCTATTGAGATCATCGTTCCGTTTGGTCCCGGCGGCGGATTTGATGCCC
>CAVXYC010000020.1:0-893362 GCA_963765765.1 uncultured Chloroflexia bacterium
TGGCCGAGCTGCTGCTGGACCACTACCCCGATGAGCGCGCCGAAGCGCTGGAGCACCTGGACTTCGCTATCGGCGAGGTGCAGCAGATGAAGATGCAGCCCATGCTGGAGCGAGCACTGCGCCGCAAGCTCCACCTCCAGGGCGTCGATTCCGTCTTACCCAGCACATCGATCGAC
The DNA here is from genome assembly GCA_963765765.1 of uncultured Chloroflexia bacterium. GTDB lineage: Bacteria > Chloroflexota > UBA6077 > UBA6077 > JACCZL01 > CAVXYC01. Next base: position 177 of record CAVXYC010000020.1, read on the forward strand.
GCAGTGGCGATCGCCGTGCAATCGGAGCGCCCCAATCTGCAGCCCCACGCCGCGCCCGACGGCACCGTCACCTTGCTCTTCACCGACATCGAAGATTCGACGGGCTTGACCGTGCGCCTGGGCGATCAGCGCTGGCTGGAGATCTTGCGGGCGCACCACGCGCTCATCCGCCAGCAGGTGCACGATCATGGCGGATTCGAGGTCAAGTGCCAGGGCGATGGTTTCATGCTGGCCTTCGGCAGCGCGCGTCGCGCGTTGGAGTGCGCGGTGGCCATTCAGCGGGCCGTCGAAGCCGGCAACTGCGGCCCACCCGAGACACCTATCCGCGTCCGCATCGGGCCTGCACACCGGCGAGGCGCTCAAGGAAGCCGATGACTTCCATGGCAAGCACGTGGTCCTCGCCGCGCGCATCGCCGATCAGGCTCATGGTGGCGAGATCCTGGTCTCGGCGCTGCTGAAGGAGCTGACCGGAGCAGTGGCGGATGTGCAGTTTGACGAGGGCCGTGACGTGGCGCTCAAGGGACTGGACCGGCCGCACACCGTGTTACGCGGTGCGTGCTGAGTATGCGACTGGCGGGCGCATCCAGCGGCAGATCGATCGCAGCTTCCGACTTGAGGCCGGCTCTGAGCGGCACAGCGATGATCGCAGACTGGACGCGGTGCTGGAGCTCGCCACAGCCGTGCTGGCGCTGATCCCGACAAGCGACGCGTTGGTTGCAGAGTCTGCGGACCGCGCATGCTGAGGCGCCCCGGCCATGACCATTAGATCCCCCCATCGTCGGCGGCACTGTCAGCCACGGCAATAACCAGCGACACGTTCGCCAACGGCCGCTACCAGGTCACGCGGCTGCTCGGCGAAGGCGGCAAGAAGCGCGTCTACCTGGCCCATGACACGCTGCTCGATCGCGAGGTTGCCTTCGCGCTGATCAAGACCGAGGGCCTGGATGAGGCGGGCCGCGAGCGGATTCGCCGCGAAGCCCGGGCCATGGGCCGTCTGGGATCCCATCCGAACATCGTCACCGTGCATCGATCTCGGCGAAGAGCAGGGGCAGCCGTATCTGGTGACCGAGCTCATGCCGGGCGGCGATCTGCACCGCGATCCTGGCCGCAGGCGCCGGAGCATCGCCTGCCGATCGACGCAGGTCCTTGACATCTGGCCAGCAGCTCTGCCGGGCGCTGGAGCATGCCCACGCGCAGCGAGCTCATCCACCGCGACCTCAAGCCCGGCAACATCTGGCTCACCGCCGATGGCACAGCCAAGCTGGGCGACTTCGGTCTGGCCGTGGCGTTGGATCAGACCCGCCATACCCAGCCGGGCATGATGGTCGGAACGATGGCGTACATGGCCCCCGAGCAAGCCATCGGCGGGGCCGTGGATGCGCGTTCGGATCTGTACGCGCTGGGCTGCGTGCTGTACGAGCTGGTCTGCGGGCGCCCGCCGTTCGTCGGCGAGGAATCCGTGGCCATCATCACGCCAGCATCTCAATACCCCGCCCGTCGCACCCTCCTGGCACCGGCCCGAGTGCCCGCCGGGCCTGGAAGCGCTGATCCTGCGCTTGCTGGAGAAGGATCCCGGACAAGCGGCCCGCCTCGGCCGGCGAGGTGCTCCAGGCGCTGAGCGCGATTGACCCTAGGCCAGCCGACGTCGCGTGCCGACAGCGGATGCGACTCCCACCCGCGATGGATCCAGCGCCGCGCTCGTACCGCCAGACCTTCGTCGGCCGCGAGGCCGAGCTGCGCAGCTCGAAGAGGCCTTCGACGCGGCGCTCTCCGGCCAGGGCAGCCTGGTCATGGTGGTCGGCGAGCCGGGCATCGGCAAGACCAGCGCTGTGCGAGCAGCTCGCCACCTACGTCACGGTGCGCGGCGGCACCGCGCTGGTGGGCCACTGCTATGAGGAAGGCTCGCTCTCCCTGCCGTATCTGCCCTTCGTGGAGGCCATGCGCAGCTACGTGCTGGCCCGCGACCCGGACGGGCTTAACGAGCGACCTGGGACCGGTGCCGGCGACGTGGCCCGCATCGTCTCCGAGGTGCGCGAGCGCGTCGCCGTCCGGAGCGGCCACCCGGGCGATCCCGAGGAGGAGCGCTGGCGCTTGCTGCAGGCGGTGACCGGCTTCCTGCGCAACGCCAGCCCGGTGCGGCCCGCTGCTCATCGTCCTGGAAGATCTGCACTGGGCCGATCGGGCACGCTCGATCTGCTCCAGCACGTGGCCCGCAACCTGGCCGGGCGCGCGATTGCTGATCGTGGGCACGTATCGGGACGTGGAGGTGGATCGCGCCCATCCGCTCTCCTCGGCGCTGGCCGAGCTGCGGCGCAGCGGCGCCTTCAGCCGCATCCCGCTGCGCGGGCTGACGGTGGACGAGGTGCATCGGATGATGCACCTGATCCGCGGCCAGGAGGTGCCCTGGAGTCGGGCCGAGGCGATCCACCGCCAGACCGAGGGCAATCCGCTGTTCGTCCAGGAGGTGCTGCGCTACCTGGTGGAAGAGGGCCTGGTCGTGCGCGAGGGCGGCCAGTGGGTGCGCACCGATGGCAGCGATCCCGAGGCCGGTATTCCCGAGGGGCTGCGCGACGTCATCGGCAAACGACTCTCGCGCCTCGGCGAGCTGGGCAATCGCGTGCTGAGCGTGGCCTCGGTGATCGGCCGGGAGTTCCGCCTCGATGTGCTCGAGCGCGTGGCCGGGCTGCCCGAGGAGGAGCTGTACAGCGCGCCTGGACGAGGCGCGCGATCGGGCGGTGGTGGAGGAGCGCAGCGGTCCGGCCGGGCGCCGTGACGTATCGCTTCACCCACGCCTTCTTCCGCCAGACGCTGTACGAGGAGCTGAGCGCGCCGCGGCGCATCCGGCTGCACCAGCAGGTGGCGCGGGCGTTGGAGGACGTCCACGGCAGGCGAACGGAGGAGCACGCCGCCGAGCTGGCCGAGCACTTCTGCGCACTCGTCGGATCCCGGGGATCTGGAGAAGGCGGTGCGGTACGGCGAGCTGGCGGCGCAGCGGGCGCTGAGCGTGTACGCCTACGGGGAGGCCGCCCGACACCTGGAGCAGGCGCTGGAGGTCCAGGAGGTGCTGGACCCGGACGACCACTCGAAGCGCTGCGATCTGCTGCTGGCACTGGGCGAAGCGATGCTGCCACTGGAAGACCCGGTGCGCGTGAGTGCCACGGTCGGCACCGGAGGCGTTCGCGCTGGCCGAAGCGCTCGGCGACTCGGACCGCGCCGCGCGGGCCGCCATCCAGGCCTGGAGTCTTTGATTCGCTCGACGGGTTCCACTCCACGGCTTGCCGGCGTCCCGGAGTTTCAAGAGTGGGCGGCCCGCGCGGATCGCTGCGCGCAACCGGGGACCGCCCAGCGCGTCTACGCCGACATCTACCAGGGGCTCGCGCAGATCGGTGCCCGGCCGGCCGCGGCTGGGCATGTGTTCTTGAGGCGCGCGGTGGAAGGGGCGCTCACCCTCGATGACACTCCCTGGTGTTCGCGGCGGCGGGGTGGGCGTTCCGGAACCTCAGCGCGCTTCGGGACGGTGACACGGTGATGCGTCTTGCCCAGGAGGTGCTGCGCCGCCCGCGCCATGGCTCACGGGCGACCGACCTGGGAATCTGCCTGTACTGGGCGGGGATCAGCTGCTTGGCAGCGGGCAGCGCGACCACGCCGAGATAGCGTGGCGCGAGCTGACGCAGCTTGCCGAGCACACGCAGGATCGAAGCTGCGAGTCCAGGCGCTGACCCCGCCCGCTGTCCTGGCGTTCGTCGATGGGCGTCTCGAGGAGGCGGTCGCATTATTCGAAGCACGCGCCGCCACGGCGCTGGAGCTGGGCGTCGGAGTCGCTGCGCCCCGCGAAGCTGAGCGCCCCGGCGCTCCTGTACCTCGGGCGTGGTACCGAGGCCGTCCTGGAAGAATTGCGGGAGATCTACGAACGAATGCCAGGGCCGTCCTGACCAAGCGAAGGCGGCGCTCGTGCTCGCCTTGCTGGGGCGCCACGCCGAGGCGCGGGCCATCCGTGAGCGGTTCGAGGATATCGGATCGGAGCACGACGAAACGAGTAAGGGACTTCTTGTGTCCCTGTTCGAAGCGGCAATCCTCGGCGCCGACCGGGAGACCCTCAGCGCGCTCCTGCCTCGATTTGCGCCGCTGGGGAACACGTTGTGGATCAGCCGAGCGGGTCGTTCGAACCGCACCTCAGCGTCGGCCGACTCGTGGGCGCAGCTGCCGTGCTGCTCGGTCAGTACGAGGAGGCTCGCGACTTCTACCACAGGCGCTCGACGCGTGCGCCAGGGTGCGGTTTCGTCCCGAGATCGCCATCATCCACGTCCATCTCGCCGAGCTGCTCCTGGATCACTACCCGGACGAGCGCAATGCTGCCATCGAGCATCTCGACTTCGCCATCGGCGAGCTGCGCGCGATGAAGATGCAGCCCATGCTGGAACGGGCCCTCCGCCGCAAGCTCCAGCTCCAGGGCGTCGAATCCATCTCACCCAGCACCTCGATCGACGCGGTCAGCCTCGCCGTGGCCATCGAGCGGCCCGATCTGCGGCCCCACGCCGCGCCCGATGGCACCGTGACGCTGCTGTTCACGCGACATCGAAGACTACAGCGCCATGACCCTGCGCCTTGGCGATCAGCGCTGGCTGCGAGGTGCTCCGTGCGCACCACGCGCTCGTCCGCCAGCAGCGTGCAGGATCACGGCGGGTTCGAGGTGAAGTGCCAGGGGGATGGCTTCATGCTGGCGTTCGGCAGTGCCCGGCGGGCGCTGGAGTGCGCCGTCGCCATTCAGCAAGCCTCCACTCCGACGCCCCAACCGCCGCAGCCGTCCGCGTGCGCATGGGCTTGCACACCGGGAGGCCATCAAAGAAGAGGACGACTTTCACGGCACCACGTGGTCCTCGCCGCGCGCATCGCCGAGAAGGCCGAGGGCGGTGAGATCCTGGTCTCGGAGCTGCTGCGGACCCTGCTCGGATCGCTGGCCGGGGTGGAGATGCGCGATGCCGGTCGCAAGCAGCTCAAGGGCTTGCCCGGTCGCCACACGGCTCTATCAGGCGGTGTGGGATGGCGAACGGGCGCATCCAGCGCCAGATCGATCGCCTGCTCGATGAGATCGACAGCGTCGGATCCGAGAGGAGCTGGACGACGGTGCGGGACCATGCCCAGCACGTGCTGGCGCTCGATCCCGAGCAACGTCGATGCGCTGCGCTTTCTCGTGGCCATCGCCGAGCGCGCGCCTTGGCGATGCCGCGTCGGCAACCGGCCCGGGGCATCAGCCGCCCCGATGCAGCCGGCCCCCAAGGCTTTCGCCAACGGCCGGTACCAGGTGTCGCGACTGCTCGGCGAGGGGGCGAAGAAGCGTGTCTTCCAGGCCCACGATACCCGACTGGGCCGGGACGTGGCCTTCGCGCTGATCAAGACCGACGGGCTGGATGCCACCGGCCGCGACCGCCTGCAGCGCGAGACGCGAGCCATGGCCCGACTGGGGACCATCCGCAACATCGTCACGGTGTTCGACCTCGGCGACGATCACGGCCAGCCCTACCTGGTAAGCCAGCTCATGGCCGGGCGGCAGCCTGGATCAGCGGCTGGCGCAAGCATCGGAGCATCGACTGCCGCTGGAGCAGGCGGTAGCGATCGCCGTGAGAGGTGTGCCGGGCGCTGGAGCATGCGCACGCGCACAGCGTGATCCACCGTGACCTCAAGCCGGGCAACATCTGGCTCACGGATGACGGGACAGCCAAGCTGGGGGACTTTGGTCTCGCGGTAGCCCTGGATCAGACCCGCCATACCCAGCCCGGGATGATGGTCGGCACAGTCGCCTACATGGCGCCCGGAACAGGCCATTGGGTGGCGGAGTCGATGCGCGCAGCGATCTCTACAGCCTGGGCTGCGTGCTGTACGAGATGGTCTGCGGCCGACCGCCGTTCGTTGGCGACGAGAGCGTGGCGATCATCAGCTCAGCACCTCAATACGCCGCCGGTGAATCCGTCCTGGCACCGTCCCGATATCCCGCCGGGCCTGGAAGCGCTGATTCTCCGCTTGCTGGAGAAGGATCCGGGCAAGCGGCCTCGAGTCGCGTCGGACGTCTCCAGGCATTGGCGGCCATCGACCTTGAAGCATCCCCGCCGCGACCTCGAGATCGAGCGGTCCCCGTCGGCGCAGTGCGCAGGACGCGCAGCTCTACCAGCAGACGTTCGTGGGTCGCGAGGCAGGAGGTCCGCCAGATCCAGGCGGCCTATGACGCTGCCGTCTCCGGCCAGGGCAGCCTGGTGACGGTGGTGGGCGAGCCGGGCATCGGCAAGACGGCACTCTGCGAGCAGCTCGCCACCTATGTGGCCGTGCGCGGGGGCGAACGCTGGTGGGCCACTGTTACGGCGAAGGCTCCACATCGCTCCCCTATTTGCCGTTCGTCGAGGCGCTCCGCATCTACGTGCTGGCGCGCGAACCGGATGCGCCTGCGCAGCGAGCTCGGCCGGCGCCGGGGACCTGGCCCGCATCGTCTCCGAGGTCCGCGAACGCCTCCAGGTCGAGCCGCGACCCGGGCGGTGACCCGGAGGAAGACCGCTGGCGACTCCTGCAAGCGGTCACCGGGTTCCTGCGCAATGCCAGTCGCGTGCAGCCGATCGCTGCTCGTGCTGGAAGACCTGCACTGGGCGGATCGCGGCACGCTCGATCTCCTGCTGCACGTGGCCCGCAATCTGGCCGGCGCCCGGCTGCTCTGGTGGTCGGCCACCTACCGCGACGTCGAGGTGGACCGCGCCCACCCGCTGTCATCCGGCCCTGGCCGAGCTGCGGCGCGATCCGCGACCTTCATGCGCGTCGCCCTGCGCGGGCTCACGGTGGACGAAGTCCATCGGATGATGCAGTCTGATTCGGGGACAGGAAATTCCCTGGAGCCGGGCGGAAGCGATCCACCGTCAGACCGAGGGCAATCCACTGTTCGTCCAGGAAGTGCTGCGCTACATCGTCGAGGAGGGCCTCCTCATGCGCGAGGGCGGCCGCTGGGTGCGCACCGACGCCGGGCGAGCCGGACGCCGGCATACCAGAGGGGCTGCGCGATGTGATCGGCAAGCGGCTGACCCGGCTGAGCACGTCGTGCAATCGGGTGCTGGCCGTTGCCGGCGGTCATCGGCCGGGAGTTCCGCCTGGATGTGCTCCAGGGGGTGGCCGCCTGCCCGAAGAGGACTTGTACGCGGCACTGGAGGAAGCCCGGCCGTGGCGGTGGTCGAGCAGCGATCGGCAATGGGCAGCGGTGTCACGCTTCCGCTTCGCCCACGCCTTCTTCCGCCAGACCCTGTACGAGGAGATGTTCGTGCCGCGCCGGATCCGCTTGCACCAGCAGGTCGCCCGGGTGCTGGAGGAGGTCCACGCGCGGCGGCTGGAGTGAGCACGCGGCCGAGCTGGCCGAGCACTTTGCCCAATCCACGGAGCCGGAGGATCTGGCCAAGGCGCTGCACTACAGCGAGCTGGGGGCCGAGCGGGCGCTGAGCGTCTATCGCCTATGCGGAGGCGGCGCGGCTGCTGGAACAGGCGTTGCAGGTGCAGGATGTGCTGGAGCCAGACGATCACACGAAACGGTGTGATCTTCTGCTGGCGCTGGGCCAGGCGCTCATGCCGGCCGGCGAGCCAGAGCGGGTGAGCGACGAGATTGCCTCGCAAGCGCTGGCGCAGGCCGAGCGCGCGGGCGACGCCACGCGTGTGGCCAGGGTGTCGCGGCTGGCGCTGGAGGCCCTCCATCGAAGGCTGGCCGCGCTGGCGCCGGCACTCCAGCGTGGCGGAATGGGCCGAGCGGGCAGATGCGAGCCGGCCGACCCGGCAGTCCCGGAGCGAGCCTACGCCGATGTGCGATGGGACGGCTCCGCTCGCTCAGCAGCGCCACGAAGAGGGCGTCATCCTGCTCGCACGGGCGTGGAGCTGGCGCGAGAGCTAGGCGACGCGGAGCTCTTTGCGACCGCTGGCTGGCAGGCGATCCGGTTTCAGATGACATCAGGAACGAATGGCGGGACGCTGTAGCGCTGGCGGATGAGCTGCTGGCGCGACCGCGCGACGGGGTATCGCTTCGCACCCAGGGACAGATCCTGGAATTCTGCGGTAGCGCGCTGCTGGTGAAAGAGGACCGGGAGGGTGCGGTTCAATGCTGGCACGATCTCGCGGAGTTGGCTGAGCGGAGCCGTGATCCATTCATTCGGCTGAACGCGCTGAGCTACCAGGCCGTCAGTCGCGATGTTGGACGGTCGGCTGGATGAGGCGGCCGAGCTAGGGCGCCGCCTGAGAGAACAGGGGGAGGAGCTCGGCGCTCCGCAGGTGGGCATGGGTTTCGCCGCGACGCGGCTGGACCGGCACTGCCCGCTGCTGGGTCGGAACGACGAGTGTCGCGAGTGGTGCAAGCATCAGCGCATGGGATGCCCAGGTGCGGCACTGTCCCACGCGCTCGTCGGAGACCGCGAGGAAGCGCGGAGGCTGCTTGACGATTGCCCTCAACCGAACCGCTACGGATGCTCCCGAGCCGAGCGGCTCGCGCTTTACCGGAGCTTCTCAACATACTCGTTCGATGCTTGGAGGCCGCGATTGTGCTTGAAGACACATCGCTGGTCCAGGTGCTTGCCCGTGAACTTCCGAGCGGCGCCGGCATTCCACCGGCCGATCGCGGGCTAACCTGCCTCTATCGTCACCTGGGGGCCGCAGCGGCACTGCTCGGGGACACGAAGGAGGGGGTGGCTTGGTACCGGCGGGCGATTGACGCGTGCGAGCGAGTTCGCAGCCGTCCCGACCTGGCGCTGAGTCGCCTGGGGCTCGCCGAGCTGCTCCTGGATCATTATCCGGATCAGCAAGCCGAGGCGCTGGAGCACCTGGAATTCGTTATTGCCGAATGCAGGGCAATGCACATGCAGCCCGCGCTCCAGCGGGCTCTTCGACGGAAGTTGCAGCACCAGGGCATCGATGACGAGCACTCCCGAGACGTCTATCGACGCGCTCACGCTGACCGTGCGGGCTGAGCGACCAGACCTGAGGCCGCACGCCGCACCGGATGGTACCGTGACGCTGCTCTTCACGGATATCGAAGACTCCAGCGGACTTGACCGTGCGACTCGGCGATCATGCGTTGGCCCAGGAGATGCTGCGCGCGCATCACGCGCTGATGCGGCAGCAGGTCGCACGATCACGGCGGGATTCGAAGTCAAATGCCAGGGCGATGGCTTCATGGTGGCCTTCCGTAGCGCTCGTCGGGCGCTGGACTGCGCGGTGGCCATTCAGCGGGCGGTCGAAGCGGACAACCCGATGCACCCTGAGTCAGCCATTCGCGTGCGCATCGGTCTGCACCCGGCGAGGCGCTCAAGGAAGCCGATGACTTCCATGGCAAGCCGTGGTCCTTGCGGCGCGCATCGCGAATAAGGCCCAGGGGGGAGAGATCCTGGTGTCTTCATTGCTGCGCGATCTCACTGATACGGGAGCGGGCATCAGTTTCGATGCGGGTGACGACATCGAGCTGAAGGGGCTGGTTGGAACACAGCGGGTGTTTCGCGTGCTTCGGGGTTGACGCACCATCCCGGTCTCGCGACCTCGGGGGACGTGGAGTTCCGCGACGAGAGGTGACCACGATTGGAGCCAACCATGATGATGCAAACGCACATGCCACCCGGGAGAGACGCAGGGCCGAGAGGGCCGCTCTGTTCCTCGACTACGACAAGGAAGAGCTCGACGCCGCCTATGACCAGGCGCAATGGGCATCCAACCAGGGCGAGATCGCCAGGCGCACAGCTCAGAAGAACGGGTAGCCCTTGATCGCCTCGGTCCACCACGCCGACTCGCCTATGGATCCACCGAAATCGAGAAACTCGATCTCTATTCCACGAACCGGCCGAACGCGCCAATCAACGTGTTCATCCATGGTGGCGCCTGGCACGTGGGCACTGCCGCTAATGCGGCGTACATGTCAGAGATGTTCATCGATGCTGGCGCGCACTTCATCGCCCTCGACTTCAATAACGCCATCGAAACGAATGGCGATCTCGTGATCATGGCGGATCAGGTCCGCCCGAGCCGTTGCCTGGGTGTACCGGAAACCACGAGCTTTGGCGGAGACTCCGACCGTCTGTATGTGTCCGTGTATTCAGGAGCGCACCTCACGGGCGTGGTGCTCACGACCGATTGGCCGAAGGACTTCGGACTACCAGCCGACACGGTGAAAGGCGGTCTGTGCTGCAGCGGGATGTACGGCCTCTACCCGGTAGACCTCTCGGCCCGCAGCGGCTATGTGAAGTTCACAGCCGAGGTGATAGAAGCGCTGAGCTCTCAACGTCACCTTGACAAGCTGGCAGCACCACTGATTGTCGCCCACGGAACGTTGGAGACACCTGAATTCCAGCGCCAGAATCGGGAGTTCGCCAAGGCAGTGCAAGTCCGGAAAGCCGGTGACGCTCCTCATCGGCGAGGGTTACAACCATTTCGAGATGTTTGAGACCCTCGGCAATCCGTACGGCTTGCTGGGTCGCGCGGTGCTCGAGCAGATGGAGCTCACGACTCCTTGATCGATGCCAGGTGAGGTTTATGAAGGCGTAGCGGACGCTAGAGCATTGCCCCCGGCCTGAGCCCAACCGTCAAACAGAGCTATGAGTTAGCGGCGCTGAGTGGAGCTCGTCCGGCCTCGTGGGCCCGAAGTCGAAATCATCGGTAGCCTCACACGGGGACGCCTTCAATAAACTGTGGCCCCCAGTCGGGTGGGCGTGCTCCTGGAGACCTCAAATCCGACCGGTTTGAATAGCGCCCGATACTCCGCTTCCGTCCGTTCACGGCCGGTGAGCAGGACAAGCATATGCAGGTCCAGCCACTTGCCAAACGCCGGCTCGTTCCCCGGCGGGATCACCTGCTCCACAACCACGAGCTTGCCATCGGGCGGCATTGCCCGACGGCAGTTCGCGAGGATCTGGCCACACCGGTCGTCATCCCAATCGTGCAGAATTTGAGCAAGGATATAGACGTTGGAATCGCCAGGAACCGATGCAAAGAAGTCACCGCCGACCGCCTCGCAACGGTCGGCGACGCCCGCACTCTCGAGAAGTGGCTGCGTGATTACAGCGCTACGGTTGTTCCGGAATGGAATTGCTGCAAATGGTCACGGTTTATCACCGGGCAATATGCATCGGGATGACCACGTGGAAGTAGTGTCTATGGCCATTCAGCAATCTACCGTTTCATTGACATGGACATTTCACGAGTCGCTGGCGTCGGTGCTTGGCCAATCAGCACTCGCGCAGCACCCAGGCTTCCATCCGCTCGGCCAGGCAGAACAGGTCCGCTGACTTCAGCTCAGGACGGCTGGCGCAGAACGCGGCCGCCGACTTGATGCAGGACTCGCGGACGATCTGCATGTCCTTCGAGGGGAGCGAGCCGGCGATCGGGGACATCCAAAGACTCACGCGCGCGGGCTGGGCCATCCTCGAGCCGCGTGAGCACCCGAACGAAGCCGGAGCCGTCCAGGCGGACTTCGACACGTGACCGGGCACGACATCATCGATCTGCTCGAGCTTGGCCCACTTCGAGCGGTTCAGCCATTGGCCATCGATGCGGTAGCCGCGGTCGTTGACCGACTGCACCAAGCCGGTACGGACCTCGGCAGTGTGGCCATTACTGCTCATCCTGTGCCTCCTGCCGTGGCTTCTCGGCTGCTGCGGGGCTGGGCGCCCTGATCGGCGCTCGAGGCGCTCCAGGACGGCGAGCCCCTTCGGTGTGATGCTGATGCGTTCGATGGGCTGAGGGGCAGCCATCAGGCCACCCCGTACAGTCGCTCGTACTCGTCGGCGCCGAAGGCTTGCAGCGATGCCGGGGCCTCGACGAACGCGATACCGAGCTGGCGAGCGAACCGAACGGCCAACTGGTGCTTGCAGGTCGCCACGCCGCGCGTGGGTGCTGTCCGGACAGTCACAGCTCGCCGCAGTGACTGTGTAGCTCTTGTTGGTGTCGCATTCGCTCGGGACCGTGTAGGAGCCGTCCGCGGCGTGGGTGATCGGTCGGAAGACGGCGATCAGCGCGGCCTTCTCGGCACGGGCCTTCAACTCGGGCGACCATCGGACCGTGCGCTCAACAATGGCGCGCAACGTGGCGACGGTGGGCGCGGTAGCGGAATTACAATGAGTCTGCACGATGTGACATCCTGTGTCCTTCGTGTCCGCCGCCTGAGAGGTGGAGTCTCAGGCGGCTTTCTTATATCCAGATAATTCCAGATAACACCAGCTAAGTCAAGCATGTACGGGGAGCAAATGGTATTAAATGTGGTAGACTGGACACAGAGGTTGACGATGCCCACTGAAGAATTCCTTACCGTCAATGAGACGGCTCAGCGACTTAAAGATCAATCCCGAGACCGTGCGGGTCTGGATTCGCGAGGGGAAGTTACGGGCCGCGAACCCTCGGTGCCAGACGCTCAGGCTACCGGATCCCCGAGAGCGAAGTGCAGCGCATCCTCCAGAGCGCTTCCGAGGCATGAGCGCCTCACCAGAGCTTCGCGCTCTGATCGACGCTGTAATGACGGAGGACGGGAATGCCCGTCTTTACATCTGGAGGCGAATGGTGGAGGGGGATGGACGATTCGAATTCGTCTGCGCCCACAAGGCTGGGTCCCAAATGGAGAGAGGCCCGACCCCCCGACGGTCAATGACCTCGGAACGCTGGCTGATCAGCTCCGCGCGGCCGGCATGACGGTGGAGCGCATGGCCGTACGCAACGGCTCCTACTTGTGGGTTCGGGACGAGCGTTGACCCGCCGCGGCGATGGTGAGGACTCGCTCTACAAGGACGGTTTACGTCAGGTAAGTGACCGTCCGTTCGTCGAGTTTCTCATCTGTTGCGTCACGAGTTGCACTCAGGATGGCATCCTGGTGAATGTACAAGATGCCGGTTGGAGTGAAGCGGCACTGAATGAATTTCCAGCTGAGTTTGAAATTCAAGCCGTATCCTGGTTATCGGTTCCGTGGGAGTATCGAGATCGCCACATCTTTTACGACTATCGCCTGATTGACGATGATGGCGGGCCTGTCGGGAACCCAAATGCTGGCGATATCGTGGTTGATAGCGCTGCCTTTACTCGTCCTGGGGCAAATTTGCGCGTCGCGCTGCCCTTATCGATTACGCAGAGGATCCTCAAGCCTGGAGAGTACTTCCTCGAGTTTGACCTTCAGGGAACTGATTTGCTGACGAGCGAGAAAAAGACTATCCCGATTACTTTTCTTCAAGCTGTCTAATGCCAAAGAAACGTGAGCACAACACCGGAACGGTCCCCTACATGGCGCCATCATGACCCGTCGAGGCCACGGAGAAGGATCCATCTACAAGGACGGCGACGGTCGATGGCGCGCCGTTGTGGATCTCGGCTGGCAGCAAGGCAAGCGCAAGCGGAAGTACCTCTCGGGGAAGACGCGCCGCGAAGTCCAGGAGAAGCTCTCGGCCGCGTTGCGCGCTCATCACCAGGGCATTGCGGTTGGGATTGACGAGCGGCAGACACTCGGGAAGTTCTTGACGCAGTGGCTCGAGTCTGTGAAGTCTTCTGTCCGCCCATCGACGCTTCGCTCGTACAGCCATTACGCGACATTCCATCTGATACCCGAACTGGGGAACGTCCGCCTCGCAAGCCTCACGGCTCAGCAGGTCCAGAGCATGCTCACTCGGAAGCTGGCGTCGGGCTTGGCGCCGCGGACTGTTCAGCACCTCCGGGCCGTGCTCCGAACCGCACTGGCGCAGGCGCTCCGCTGGGATCTTGTCCCGCGGAATGTTGCCGAGCTTGTCAGCGGCCCGCGCGTGGAAAAGGTGGAGATTCAGCCGCTCACTCCAGAACAGGCACGGCAGATGATCTCGGCGGTCCGAGACGATCGCCTGGGAGCGCTCTACATCCTGGCTCTGGCCACGGGGCTGCGTCAGGGCGAGCTGCTGGGTCTCCGCTGGCAGGACGTCGATCCCGAGGGGCTCACGCTCCGCGTCAGTCGCACCCTGCAACGTGTCGACGGACAGTACCAGCTTCAGGAGCCCAAAACCCATCGCAGCCGGCGTGCATTGGTCCTTACCGGCCATCGCAGCGGAGGTACTCATTCGACACCGTGAACGTCAGGCCGAAGAGCGCGCCATATTCGGATCCGATTGGATCAATCAGGAGATGGTATTCACGACGGATCGCGGGGCACCGCTCAACACGAGCAGCGTGACCCATCGCTTTCAGGATCTGCTCAAGAAAGCCGGGCTACCGAAGCAGCGCTTCCATGATCTGCGCCACGGTTGTGCAACGCTGCTGCTGTCTCAGGGCGTCCAGGGACGGACCGTCATGGGCACCCTCGGACACTCACAGATCAGTCTCACCATGGACACCTATGGGCATTTGACGCCCTCCATGGAAGCCGACGCGGCCGCGAGGATGGATGCGATCCTTCGCGGCGATGATTCTTTTTCGCCCCGTTTGGCTGCCGACTTGGCTGCCAGTCTGAACGAAGCTCACGATGGAGAGCAGGAAAAATGACCGCGTCCAAGATGGAGAACGGCCAAATTACGGGTGACCCCGGGCGGACTCGAACCGCCGACACATGGTTTAGGAAACCACTGCTCTATCCACTGAGCTACGGGGCCATACACCGACACCTGGCCGATGCAGGAATTGTAACTCAGTGTTGTTGGTCAGTCCTCGGAGGGCTGGCGAACCACCTCTCGGTTACGACTGTCGCGCCAGATTTTGAATCCGTTCTGGAGCTCGCGACCAAGCAAAAAGGCCACGGTCCATCCGGCCACGAGCAGTGCGTACTGAGCAATCTCCACGAGGTAACTCCTGCATTGTGATGATGAGTAGGATAAACGATCGGTATGGCGCGCATTATGACAAATGCACGCGCGCATTATGACAAATGCACCGTTGTTTGCACCATCCTTTATGTTGAACGCTCGAACCGCGCAACGGTATTGGACCGCACAAAAAACCCGCGTACTAACTAAGTACGCGGGTTGGTGCCGAAAGGGGGATTCGAACCCCCACGAGCGTAAGCTCACTACGCCCTGAACGTAGCGTGTCTACCGATTCCACCACTTCGGCCGAATGCAGAATTATACCATTCAGCCGAGGGTGTGCCAGATCATAGGACCAGCGAACTCCAACCGAACTGCGCCTACTCCGCCACAAGGAATCGTCCATGACCTCAAGCATTCAGCGCATTGATATCCATGCCCACGTGCTCGAAGAGAGCACCATGAAACTGCTGGGCGGGCTATCTCCACTAGTCACTCCCAGACTGGAATGGGTCGGCGACACAACGACCCTCGTCATTCACGACTTCAGGTATCCGTTGTTCCCCCGAGGCGGTTGGGACCTGGAACGACGTATCGGAGACATGGACCGGTCCGGCGTGCATCGGCAGGTGCTTTCCGTTCCGCCATTTACGTTCTTTTACGATCAAGATCCTCATCTGGCGGTGGAGACGTGCGAGATTCAGAACAATCGCATCGCGGAGATCCTGGCCGAGCATTCGGGACGATTCTTCGGTTTTGCCGCGGTTCCACTTCAAGCTCCAGAGCTCGCGGCCACGGAGCTGGAGCGAGCAATTGGGCTGGGGCTTCACGGGGCAGAGATCTGCACCAACGTCGCGGGACGCAATCTCGATGAGCCGGAGCTCGATGCATTCTGGGCGAAAGCGACCTTGCTCAACGTTCCGATTCTGCTTCATCCCCACAATGTGGCCGCTATGGATCGTCTCGGTAAGTACTATCTGAACAATCTCATTGGAAATCCTCTTGATACAACCATCGCCATCGCATCACTGATCTTCGGCGGAGTCCTTGATAGGTTTCCCACGCTGAAGCTGTGTTTCGTGCATGGCGGCGGGTATTTTCCCTACCAATGGGGGCGCCTCGAGCATGGCTACCACGTTCGCGCTGAGCCGCATGTCAACGCGGCAAAACCGCCGCGCGAATATCTGGATCGATTTTCGTTTGACACCATCACGCACTCCATGGGCGCGCTCGAATATCTGATCCGCGTCTTTGGATCGAGCCGCGTGCTGTTAGGTACGGACTATCCCTTCGACATGGGACTCGAGGATCCGCTGCCCATCGTACAGGGCCTCGAGTCAATCACGGATGATGACAAGGCCGCAATACTGGGTGGAAACGCCGCAAGGCTGCTCAACCAGTAGAGAAGCGCCCGTCAGGTGGCCACAGGACTCGGCGCCGCGGAAGGCGTTGGCTCTCTCCGCGGCGTGCCACCAACTCCGAAGACCACGACCGATGCGATGAAGCCGGCCAGCGCGCTGATGAGCAGGCTCGGCTCATACGATCCGTAGCGGTCATAGATCAAACCGTCTAGATACGCGCCCAGCGCCGAGCCAATTGGCATGATCGTGAACATGGAGCCGTAGATCGTTCCCAGTGAAGCCAGTCCGCAGCGATCGGCCGTTAATGCTGAGGTGAGTGGGCCGGTGGAGGTCCAGGAGATCCCCAGCAGGAGGCTTCCGAGATAGAGCGATGGTAGGTCGTGTGCCTGGAAGAGCACCAGGAACGAGAATCCACGGACGAAATAGACCAGCGCGAGCACGTTTTTCCTACCAAATCGGTCCGCTACGGCGCCGGCGCTCAAACCACCCACGATGCTAAACGCACCTACAAGACCAAGCGCTTGCGCCGCGGCCATGTCATCCATACCCATGTCTGATGCGAACGGAATGAAATGCGTATTGGCAAAACTCATCGTGAAGCCGCACACAAAGAAGCCGAGCGTCAGTCGCCACAGATCGGGCTGTTTGATCGCTTCTCTGAAACTGATGCTCACGGCGTTGGCGTGCCGTCGACCTTCGGGAGTTCCGGCGCCATACGGCTCCATGCCCTTGTCAGACGGTCGGCTTGCCAGCAGAAGTATCGCCAGCGGGAGGACCAACAAGAGCATCCAGAGCGAGATCGTTCGGAAACCCGTTTGCCATCCGAAGGCCAGTACGATAAACATCGCCAGGGGCACAACGACGAGCTCTCCCATGGACGTTCCCGTGGATCCCAGCGAGAGCGCAAACGCTCTCTTCTCATAGAACCATGCGCTCACCATAGACGTGGTAGTGACAGGCGAAGCCGCGCCATACCCGATGGCCAGCAGCACACCGTAGGTGAGAAAAAACTGCCAGTATTCAGTGGTGAATGAGCTCAGCAGCAGGGCAATCCCAGCAATTGCGAGCCCAGTGCAATACACCACCTTTGGTCCAAACTTATCTGTAAGCACACCCGCGGCGGGACGCATCAGTCCCCCCAACAGGAGACCGGTGCTCTGAACCAGCGAGATAGAGGCGCGCTCCCAGCCAAGGGTCTCGGTCATCGGCTTCACGAACACGCCAAACGAGAATCGTGCGCCCGCCGATGAAAACGAGAGCAGCATGATCGTGGCTACAAGAATCCAGCCGTAGAACACCCTGGGATTGCGACCGAGCATGAGGCCTCCGTTCGGAGTGCGCGCCGGGCAAGCGCCAACGGTTCAGCTTATCCCAGGCCAGGGAACAGTAGCTAGAGGCCAGACGCCGAAGGTCAGGGAGCGGACGAATCCAGGGAGGAGACTAATGAAGAATGCAGAATGGTCGCCGTCCATACGGCCCTATTCGTCATTCTTCCTTTCTTGCCCACTGCACTGCGAATCGCCTCTCGTCTCTAACGCTACTGCCTCTGCCTATCGCGCTCGTGCTTCTTAAGAAGCTCATCACTGGTGCCCTCTCGTGCGTTCTCGCGGACGGAGTCCACCGTGGATTCTTCGGTGACATCGTCATCCAGAGCGATATCTCCACACGAGACGTAGGTCGCTTCGTCTTGTGGCGATTTATGGACATTGATCGCCATTGGCTCACTCAGAAGCGCTCCAAGATTGAGATCCAGCACTGTTTCTGACTTACCGTTCTCAACAGAGCTCAGAGGGTAGAGCGGCGTCGCGTTGGGCTCCGGGCAGCTTCCTAGATGGACGTGTGCGGGCTCGGGCCCAGGGGCGGGGTTGTCCAGGGCGACAACGACGCGAGTTTTGTCTCCTTCTCCGTACAGCGTTGCTTTGCCGGAGTGACCCGACCCGTTTTGCGCCATCATGCTGATGTCCACCGACTGTTGGGCGGCGGCCACACCGACGCTTAGAGAGAATGCGGATGCCAGCAACGCAAACCCAGTCGCAGCTCTCAATCGCTTTTCCATGCAACCACCTCCCGTGTAACGCGAGACCGTGAACTTGCCAAGACCTTGCCGCTGATGGCGTTTCGTAAGTTCTACGCATCACCGTGTCTGATTGGATCGCTTTCACCTGGCGCGGGTCATGCATGTCGTTTGGGGGGATGCACAATTCCCACGGTATGATCGCCATACGTCAAGCAATATCCGGAGAGTGAATGCGGCGCATCGTTCGGGAAGGGATCGGCTATCCCGTGTACACAAATGAAGACGACGCGGTGACCAGTCACGCCGCGTGGGACGAGCGTCCGTCGGACCGCGAGCACTTTGGAATCTGTCAGCTCATCGCCAACGCGCTCGGCTACCAGGTAGGCGAGTTTTATAACGCTATGCGCTACCACCAGTGGCTCCATGCCGGCCCACCTAACGAAGAGCTTCCTCCGGATCATTGGATCCGAGAGCAGCGTGAGCGCGCCGCCCATGTGCGATGTCCGAAGTTTCGTTATCGCATCACCATTGAGGTAGAAGAGCTCGATGACCCATGAGGAAAGCACTAACGCTGGAGACCTGAGTTACCGCGAGCGGTTGGGCAACACGCTGAAGAAGCGAGACCATCAGGTGTTGCGCGACTTCTTGCTCCAGCAGGCGCGCACGTTTGGCGACAATGCCCAGGTTGCGGCCATCTCAAGCCAGTCCGATGACGAGATGGCGCAGCTCATGCATCGCATGATTCTGGCTCGACCGGATCTCAAAGAGCTGCATTCTGCGAGCCGCGATGCGATTGGCTTAGATGCTGCAGTAGTCAAACGTAAATCAGGTCCGCCGCGTAAGCGACGCTGATCCGGATAATCAAGGATTATCGGTCACCAATTCGCGATTCTTGAAAATGCCCATGCGCGCCGGCAGCGTTTCTTACAATGTCCATAGGACTGTCTCTGCAGATTAAGAGACACGGCCAGGGAGTGGCCAATGCGGCGTCGGATCTTCCGCATCGGTTTATTGATCGGATCGATGCTGTTTGCATGGGGCCTGGTGGCCGGCATCGCCGTGATCGTCGTTGGAATCATCCACCAGGGCGACTCACTGCTTGCGGCGCCTCAGTCGGTCATGCCCATGCGGGAGGCCATGGACCGAGTACGCGCCTTTGCCGAAGATCCGAAGCTCGATCTCAGCGGCGGACTTTCCCCAACAGTCCCTGGCGATGACTCGCGACCGGTCTATTGGTTCGAATCAGGAGCAGGAACGACCGTTGACGAGTTCAAAGTCGATGGTCTCAGCGGTGAAGTGCTCGAAGCAACATTTCGGTCTCGCTTGATCCGAACAACACCGGATCGGCGCACCACGATGGAGCAGGCGGCGGTCATTGCTTCCGGATTCGCTGACCGGCGCTTCGATGGTTTTAGCAAATTGACCCTGATCGAGAGATCGTCGCTGCCTGCTCAAGATATTGGCGCGATCCACTCAATCAAATGGGTCCTGGTGGACGAGTCCACGCGGGCTGAGCTCCCTACATCAGTCACAGTGGGCGTTACGGGAACGGATGGGCGCGTGGTTCGCTACATCGCTCAGCGTGACCCGCTACAGATCGACACGACGCCGACAATCTCGGCCGATCAGGCCTCCAGAGTCGCGCTATCGGAGGTTGCAGCCGACCCGAACTGGCGGGGTGCTACTGTGAGCTCGCGGCGCCTACAGGTGATCTATGACGAGGTGGATCACCAACGTCTCGCCTGGGCCGTCGCCCTCGACGCGCCCAACACAGCGCCGAGCCCTATGCGACTCATGATGTTCGTCGACGCCAGGTCGAGCGAGATCATTGAGCTGAACTGAACCCATCAATAGGCCCTCGATATCAATCCACGGTAAGTGGCCGGGATTTAGAGAGCGTCTCCAGCATCGCTCCATGCAACAGGCCATTCGAAGTTAGTACCGTGATGTGCGGGGCATCGAGGTCGAGCGGCTGGCCGGTGATGTCGGTGACTGTACCGCCCGCTTCTTCCACCAGCAGGATACCAGCGGCAATGTCCCAGGCACGGATGGACGCCTCCCAGTACGAGTCAAACCTTCCGGCGGCGACATAGGCCAGATCAAGAGCCGCGGAGCCAATACGACGCACCGCCTGCGAGCGCTGAGCGAAGGCCGCAAACTGACCAAGAGCTCGCGGAAGAAGCTCCTTCTCATACGGGAAGCCGGTAGCCACAAGCGCTCGCCGCAGGATGGACACCCTGGAAACATGGATGGGGCGGCCGTTCAGCGTTGCACCGCCACCACGTGATGCGACGAAAAGCTCCGTCTGGGTTGGATCGTAAATGACACCAACTTGAACTGCTCCCGCACGCTCGTACGCAACGGAGACAGAGAAGGGTGGCAGGCCATGGCTGTAATTCGTAGTCCCGTCGAGCGGATCGATGATCCAGCGATGATCTGGATTGGTCCCACCGGTCGATCCCTCTTCCGCAAGGATCTGGTGGTCGGGAAAGACCTCTCGAATGGCCGCTACAATCGTGGCCTCAGCCATGATGTCTGCTTCGGTGACGACATCGATCTCACCCTTGTATCGAATGTCGAGCACCGAGCCGAACCTTTCCCGAAGGATCGCGCCGCCCGCCTGCGTGGCTGCCACGGCTACTTCGACGGCACTTGAAAGGTCATGGTCGGGTGTCACGGACAAGTCAACGGCTCCTCACTCAATCGATTCCATAGCGTATCCCAATCAAAAACTCCCGCCACATGGCGGGAGTTTTTGATTGTCAAAATGGGGTTCGACCGTGCTTAGCTGAAACGCTTAGCGTTCGCGGGTGCAACGTTTTCCGGCGGCTGGAGTACAATCGCGCCCTTATCGCATGCGGATTCGCACAAGAAGCACGAGACGCACGTCTTCGGGTTGGTGAGCTTGGCGGTTTTCAGCCACGGTGTCTCAGGATCACCTTCCAGGCTCAAGCACTCGAATGGACAGATATCGACGCAGTAGTTGCAACCGGAACAGATCTCGTCGGTGACGACAGGCTTCGCCCATTCGGTCCTCCGGACCTTTTGAGCTAGATCACCGAACGAATCGAGGATCGCATCGTACGGGCATGCCCGACCGCATGCGCCGCAGTCGATACAAATTTGCGGGTCAATGAAGTAGAGCTCCTTCTTGACACCGTTGATTGCATCCACAGGACACACAATTTCACAGGCGGAGCAGCCGATACACTTCTCGGTAATGAAGAACGCCATCGCTGCTAGTTATTCTCCCTTGAGTACACTGCCGTACAGTGAGAGTATATCAACCTGTCGGCGACCAACGTCGAAAGCGCATCGATCGCTGAGTTGAAGGGATTGGAGAGCCGAAATCGTGCCGAGTATCGGTGCCCACGTGAAGGGCGGAATAAAGGGCGGAGTTGCTCACGCGCGCGAAATCGGCGCCCAGTCAATGCAAGTGTTCGTCGGCTCACCCCAGATGTGGGGGACGCCTAAATATCTCGACGAGGACATCGCCGCGTTCCGTGATGGCGTTGCCGATCAGAAGCTCGGGCCCGTATTCGTGCACGGGATATACCTGGTCAACCTCGCCTCGGGAAATGAGGCCGTCTACGGTAGGTCAGTCACTGCACTTCGCTCGCAGCTCAATTGGTCCGATCGCATCGGAGCTGAGGGCCTCATCTTCCATCCCGGCTCTGCACTGTCGGATAGCTACGAGGTTGCCCTTGGTCGCGTCGTTGCTGCGCTCAGTGCAGTGCTAGATGGATATGAGGGAAGCACACGAATTCTCCTTGAGGTGTGTGCGGGGCAAGGGCAGACCATCGGAGATCAGTTCGAGGAGCTTGCCGACATCATCCACGCGCTAGACGACGATCCCAGGCTGGGTGTGTGCTGGGATACCTGCCACCTATTCAACGCCGGGTTCGACATCTCCACTGAAGAGGGACTAAACGAGACAATCGATTCATTCGAGCGAATTGTCGGTTTCGATCGGCTGGACGCGATTCACGCCAATGACTCGAAGACCGCGCTCGGCGCCCGCGTTGACCGGCACGAGAACATCGGGCTCGGACACATTGGCGAGGAAGCTTTTGAGCGCATGCTCAATCACCCCCAACTCCGAGACCTTCCATGGATGCTGGAGGTTCCCGGCATGGAGAAAAAGGGACCGGACGCGGAGAACATCAAGGTCCTCAGGCGGCTTGCGGGGTTGAAGATCTAGGGACGCCCGCGGGGTCAAGGCATCAGACCCATCGCCCGCCAGAACGGCACGCTGACAAGTACGCCAACGAGTATGGCGGCGGCGTAGACAATGGCGATCGGGCGGATCTGTTCATGAGAAAAGAGTCGGCCGTCGACGCCACTGTAGAGCGCGAGATAGATCGTGCTCTGGTAAGGCAAGATCCAAAGGTTCGTCGCGGTCAGGGCGATGATGCCAATGACAAATGGGTTGATCCCAATTGCCGCCGCCGGCGGGCTCATGACAAGGGTGAAAAGCACCGAGGCTGCCTGCCACCGCACCACAAACGACATCAGAATGCCGACCCCCGCAAATCCAAGAAGGAAGAGAGTCGGCACACCAGCGAGCGGTGCAAGAAGCTGCGACATCGTTTCGCCCATCCACGTATCGACTTTGAGCGTTGTGAATACTTCTCCGAGACTCGTGATCGCACCGAAGAAAATGACGAAGCTCCAATTAATGCCGTTTCGGAAGCTGTTCGTATCTACGATCCCGAGACTGCCCAGTACCAGTAGGCCTGCGCCTGCGATCCAGGCGGCATTGATCTTGTGCCACGGTTCCGTCACCAGGCCGACAATCAGCATCACCATGACCACCGCGGAGATCCACTCGGCTGATGAAGGCTTCCCAAGCGCCTCAGTCTGCGCGCGCAGGAGCTGATTGCTCACTTCGATGCGTGCGCCATCGCGGAACTTCCAGATTGCCGCCGCCAGCGTAATGACAAAGAGCGTTGCATGAAGCGGCAGCGCACCGATGAGCCACGGGAGAAACGAGAATTGTGCCTGGACTTCTGCCGGGAGCACACTGTGGACGAGTAGGCCACTGGACGTACCAGTCAGGAACAACGTGCCCATCAGGCCGAACCCCAGGAGCGTGGCGATGCCAATGATGACCGAGCTCGTCCCTCTTCTCGCCAGGCCAAACGCGTCCACCATCTCTAACCCAACGGGCGCGGATAGAGCCATTCGACTCGTCGCGTTCGGCATCGATGGAGTGAAGAGCAGCCCGGCTGCGGCCAGCGTGAGCGATTGGGCAACGAGATTTCGGGGAGCCCGGTTGGCGAGCGATAACACAGCTCGATAGAGCAGCCCAGTCTTGCCGATGCCAACCCCGATGCCCAGGATGGCGAGCACCACGAACCAGGTGGTATTCGCAAAGCCCGAAAGCGCAACGCGAGCCGGCACCAGTCCCAATCCGGCCCAGCCCACGATGAGAAACACGGCCACAAGGTGATCCGCGATCACTTCAAGAACCATGAGCGGCACGCTCGCCGCCAGGATCGCCAGGGCAAGCTGACCCTCGCGACTAAGCCCGGGAGGCGGCGGCGGTAGAGCAATCAGCGCAAAAAGCGCGATTGCCAGGCCGATGCCCCACTGATTTTTCCGCGAAAGCGTAACGAATCCGCGCTTCTTCACTACGTCTGCGGCAACATTCTCGACAAAGCTGGCATTTATCAATTCGAGACGCGGCTCGTTTTTGAGTGCCGCTGACGGAACAGTGCGGAGCCACTGTCGGAGTGATGTCCTATCGGCATCAGAAAGCGTTCCGTTGGCCGTCTCTAGGAGACGTACCACTTCGCTCCACATCTCAGCCGCTCCATAGTGACGTGCGGCCGAGGGCGTGTCTCCCTCGCTCTCACGAGCCTGAGCGATGATTCTGTGTACATCGCGAAGCTCATCCACCGAGGCAGTGCTCACCAGCTCCGCATTCAGCGCATCGCGGAGTGGACGCATCATCACGCCGCTACCTGAACCCAGAGACACGAGCGACGGCTCTTCGGCCAGCAATTGCAATGCAGCTTGGAGGCGATCACCCCCTAGCGCGGCTATGACACCGGCGGACAACGATTCTGCAAGCGAGGCATGTCGCAGGGCCTGCCGAGCGTCGGGATCGATGAGCTCAAGTCGGCGGTTAATCATCGAGCGCAGCGTGCTTGAGAGCTCTGCTATTGCCCGATTACGCGCCTGGAGACGTTCTCCGAGCGCCAGATTGAGGCGACGACCGAACTCGGGATAGAGCCCGGCAAGCTGGCGATACCGCGCCTGGGTCAGATACAGCGCCATGACGGTCGTTCGGGCGACCAATCCGGCACCGCCCTCCATTACACCTCCGAGCGCCACCTCCCCGAAGGTATCACCCGGCTCAAGCATGGCAACGGATTCAGCCGAGCCATCTGCACGCTCAGTGACAATGTCCGCGATTCCTTCGCACAGGATCAACAGACCATCGGCGTGACTACCGACCGGAACCATGACTTCGCCTGGTTCGTAGAGTCGTGCCTCTACCGCGCTGACCAGCTTTGCGAGCTCAACGGAAGGGAGCCCCTTGAACAGCGGGGCGGCGGCGATGGCTCGATTGACGTCGTGGTCGGCTTTGATCATTGGACGAGGCAAGAATACATCAGGGCCGCTGCCCTGTGGAAAGCAACGGCCCTGTAGCCCGTGGCAGGACAGCCGCCTTGAGCTGTCTTGCGCCTATGCTAGTGGCGATAGAGACGGACAGCGATAAAAAACTGTCCGTCCTGCACTCGCCCGGTTTATTTCACGGCGGCCGCGAGCGACTCCGGAATTGGCTTGTCCACCTTGACTGGCTTCACGTGCGAAGCGGTGAGATGCTCCGTGTCGACGACGTTCAGTTTGTCCATCAGGAACTCAAACTTGTCCTGGATCAGCGCGCCCATCTGGGCACGAGTGTCCGTGGGGAGGTCCCAGGTCTGCTGCTTGAATGGGCCCCATGCCTTCTTGCGCGTCTTGTAGATAAACTGCTCGTCCGTTTCGCCTTCAACCGCCTCGTCTGCGCACGCCTCACGCAGATACTTGTAGATGTCCTGCTTGAGGTCTTCGGGGAACGCGCCGCCGTCAAAGAGAATGTTCTGGAACTCAGTGGCGAGGTGCACTTCCAGACAGTCCTGCTGAGGGAACTTGTCAAAGGCCTCAGCCTGGGAGTGTGGACGCACCGTGCTGCACCGCTCCGCCCATACCCTTCGTTCGGGCAACCGCGGAGAGCTCCTTGAGCGTATCGAAGTCAAGCTTGACTTGCGCTATGGAGCCGTCAGGCAGAACAACGCCGCCGTGGCTCGTTCCGGTCTGGACGCTGATCTTGCTCAAGCCGCGAGCCTTGCCCGTCAAGCTCGGAGAATACGCGCTCAAAGCCATCGGCATAGGCGTTGAGCTCATCAGGCGTGCTGTTCTTCTTGCCGACTTCACCGATCTCGCCGCCGGTGCTAATGGTCACGCCGTTCGGCTCGAGATCACGAACCAGCTTGGCCAGCTCAGCACAGCGCTCATAGTTCGTCCGCTGCTGCTCATCCAGTGTTGGGAAGCTCAAGTCAACCAGCGTGGACGTATCGATGTCGATATTGAAGAACCCAGCGCTCACGGCTTCGCGGATGAGCTTGCGTAGTCCTTCGATCTCGCCCTCGGGGTCCTTGCCATAGTTCTTGGCACTCGCCTGGAAATGGTCGCCCTGAATGAAAATCGCGCCCGTGTGGCCTTCTTTGATGGAAGCCGCCGTGACAACCGTGGCGTACTCGTCTGGCTTCTGGTGTGTGTAGCCCATTTCAGACTTGGCCAGCTCAAAGATAAATGGACCAACCTTCTTGGCATGCGCCGCGCGCACCAGTGCGCGAGACACGTCCCACGCCATGGCGCGGACGTTGACCGCGGGAACCGTCGCGGACGCATACTCTCCGCGCTGCCGGGCCTGGTAAAGACCGTCGATGCTGGCGGGTTGTACGCCAACTTCCCAGGCAGCCTGCCAGATAATCCACCGCGCCGCGTCCTTGACCTCTTCAGAACCAAACACCGCGGCATAGACCAGCCGATCGATCACCGTGCTTCGAAGCTGCGCCGCGTCAGTGACCTTCACGGCGGCCCCGTTAATCTCAAGGCACGAGCGAACGTCGTTGAGCAACTCGGAGAGCGACCCGTAGCCCATGGAAACCTCCTGTAGAACCGCTATTACTGTCCACAGTACTAGGCGCGCATACGCCGAAGCAAACAGTTGAAGAAATCTCAACCGTTCAACCGCGCTTATGTCAAACCACAAGCTGTTCCGCGCCTGCGCCAGTCTTTAGAATGACTCCATCGTCCTTTGGGAGAGGACACGGCGAGGGTCGACAGATATCCCAATCGCGAGCCCCTCACCCAACACCCTCCAAAAGGGCGATAGAGTCAATGGCTGGGCGGAAGCGGGGGGCACTCGATCGCTGGATATAATCTATCCGTGACCCTCCCCCTTCACCCGAACACGATCGCCGCCTGCGAACGAATGGATGCCGGGGAATCCTCGAGGCCGATGCGAGGAATCACCATCGACGAGGCTCCTGTTCGGCATTGCGCAGTTCAACAGGCGCGATTTTTTTCCATGTCACGAAACGCTCGAGGCCATGTGGCTGGAAGAGTCCGACGATGTGCGCTATCTGTACCAGGGCATCCTCCAGGTTGGGGTGGGGTATCTGCACCTCATGCGAGCAAACCATCACGGGGCCGTGACAAAGCTGCACTCTGGTTGCGCGCTCCTGGACTACTTCAAGCCAAGCTGCATGGGGGTTCAAGTCAGCTCGTTGTTAACGACGGCACGAGCGCATCTTGAGCTCCTTCAGGAACTGGGCCCCGAGCGACTCTCAGAGTTCGATCTCGAGGACATTCCAACCATCACGGTCTTATCGGGATCCGGAGGCGAGGCACGGACGTGACCGGGAAGCGCAAGCTCTTCTGGATTCGGCTGGTCTATGGTGCATTCCTGGTCTGGCTATCGTGGGATATTCAGGGGTCAATAAAGGAGACCGCGGCGATCTTCAGCGAGACCGGGCATTGGTCCGGTTGGCCCGTCATCGGCGGTCTCAGCGCGCTGGAGCTCACGTTCTGGACGTACATCGTACTGTTCGTTCTTGGCATTTTCTTGATGGGCGGACTGCTCGTACGCATTCTCAGCTTCGTGACAGTCGTGCTAGCGCTGACGTCATTCGGCGTCTTTGGATTCAATAGCTGGTTCACCCACACGCTGGTACTTCTTGGAGCCCTCGTCATCCTGATTCGCGGAGGCGGCGCCGGAACGATGGACTCGGCGCTTGGCGCCATGCAACGGCGCTCACTTGAGCGAGAGGCAGAGCGCGAGGCTGTCAGGCAGGCCGAGAAGGCGTTGAAGGAGCAAGACGCATCCGGCGCTAACGCGTGAGCCTGGACGTCACTTCACGCGACCCGCTGGGCGTGCTGAGCACAACACTCTCAGTCGTGGAGCAGGCTAGCTCGGTACGTATAGAGCCGCCCAAATTCCCAGGCGTTGCTGAATCTCTTCGCTCGTCTCCACCAGCCACACCAGAGTGGCGCGCCCCTCCTCACTGGTGGTCCGACGACCCAGCTCTCACGACCATGTACGTCCTGGTGTTGGATGCGCTGAACTTCTGTTTCTGGGGCGAGCCGCGCTGGACGGTAACAACAACGGCTGAGGAAATCAACGGGTACTTCGCGCTGGCCGCGGCGCTTACAAAGAGCATCGAGCGAGGCGATCCGCTGCTCGATGCTTCCTGGCTTTCGTCGGTGAGCACAGAAATGCTCCGAGTCGTGCTGGACGGAAACAATCTGCTCCCACTGCTCGACGAGCGCGCCGCAAATCTACGCGAGCTGGGAGCGGCGATTCAGACCGATCTGGCTGGCAATCCCTTGCAGTTGATCACCGATGCTCAAGGGGACGCGACCGGCATCGCGGACCGAGTCATCCGAATCTGTCCGTCCTTCAATGACGTTGCGAACTTCGACGGACAGGAGGTGCGGTTCTTCAAGCGTGCCCAGATCCTCGCCAGCGACCTCGCGGGCGCACTCGGACCATCGTCGCCCTACGCGATCACGGGTCTGGAGAAGCTCACCGCGTTCGCCGACTACAAGGTGCCGCAGGTGCTGCGTGAGCTCGGGCTGCTCTCTTATGCGCCCAGACTGGCCGGAAAAATCGATCATCAGATCGAGATTTCGCCCGGCTCTCGCGAAGAGATGGAGATTCGCGCCGCCACTATCTGGGCGGTGGAATCTCTCCGCCTGGAGTTGGCCAACCAGGGAGCGTCATATGACGCCTACGAGATCGACTGGCTCCTCTGGAACATCGGCCAGTCGCTCGAGAGTCCCCGCCCGTACCACCGCACGCGAACGATTTACTACTAGCGTCCCTCCGGTGGCGCGGGTCTCCGTACCCGCCAGGACCGGAAGGGACGCTAATACACGCCTACAGCGGCTTGCCCCAATGATCGCGGAAGCTCACCTCCGCCGGTGCTTTCCTGGTCAGCGGTCCGAAATTTTTCACCGGATATCCCATCGGAATGAGCGCATAGGTGTCCACGTTCTCCGGGATACCCAGAATCTCCTTGATCTGCGTCTCTCGATGCTGGTGAATCGTGGTCAAGACCGTTCCCAGGCCAAAGGACCGCGCCGCTAGCATCAGGTTCTGCACAGCAGGATAAATCGACGCGCCAGTCGTTCGTTTCGCGGGCTCGCTGCCTGGTTCGTTCTCCATGCAGACAAGAATGAGCACCGGCGGCTCAGTCCCCATCGTGTCAGGGAGGTGACTGGGCCCGCGCGATGGCCCGGTTGGTCGGCCCGGAAGCGGCCGATAGTAGAAGGATCTCACGGTACTCATTCCCGATTTTTGCGCGGACTTCGGGGTCGGTGATGACGACAAAGCGCCATTTCTGTGAGTTGGACCCGCTTGGCGCTCGTACGGCAGCATCTAGCACCTTTTCGATCAGCTCATCCGGTACCGGGTCACCGGTGAACTCTCGGTGCGAGCGGTTTGTATACATTACGTCGAAGATATCGCGCGTTTCACTCATGTTTCATGCTCCAACGGGTTCGCCTGCATCGTAGGTGAGAGCACGGTCTCGCGTCGAGAATCGCTCCGCGGCACGGACCCCTTACGCCTGGGACGCTCCGCTTGTCCTTGCACTTGGGATGGTGCGCAGGACGGGGCTTGTCTACGGACAAGCCCCCGCGCTACCGCCTATGAGTCCGCGGCGAGCGGGTACCATTGCTCTGAGATGAAGGCCGTGTCACTCGAGATCTTGAGCACTGACACCACGAGCGCCGCTCGCCGAGGTATCCTGCATACCCCCCATGGGGACATTCAGACACCCGGCCTTCATTCCCGTTGGCACGCAGGCGGCGATCAAGGGAGTCACTCCCGCGGAGCTACTGAATGCTGGCGCTGACGCAGTTCTGGCGAACACCTACCACCTCTACCTGCGTCCTGGATCGGAGCTCATAGCTCAGCTCGGGGGGCTCCATCAGTTCATGGCCTGGGATGGCCCAATTTTCACGGATAGCGGCGGCTACCAGGTGTTTAGCCTGGGCTTCGGCATCGAACATGGCATCGGCAAGCAGGTGGGCATGTTTCCGGATGAGCCGAGTGACGGACTGGGCGGACCGCGCAAGCCGGGTCAGCGACCGAAGCTCACAAAGGTCGATGACGATGGCGTTGGGTTCACCAGTCACATTGACGGCTCCCGTCATCGGCTGACTCCCGAGAGCTCGATAAGGATCCAGGAGCAGCTTGGCGCGGACATCATCCTCGCCTTCGATGAGCCCACCTCTCCGCTGCACGACGAACGCTATACCCGACGGGCGATGGAGCGGACGCATCGGTGGGCCCAGCAGTGCATCGAGGCGCGCACGCGCTCGGATCAGGCGCTCTACGGAATTGTTCAGGGGGGCGCCTTCGCGGAGTTACGTAAAGCTAGCGCAGATGTTATCGGGAGCCTGCCGTTCGATGGCTACGCCATTGGCGGCTCCCTGGGCCGGACAAAGCGCGACATGGACCACGTGCTGGCCTGGAGCATATCGAGCCTGCCGTCATCTGCGCCGCGACACATGCTTGGCATTGGCGAGCCCGACGATTTGTTTACCTGCGTAAAGCGCGGTATCGACACGTTCGATTGTGTGGCGCCCACGCGTCACGCACGACACGGCGTGCTCTACACCGCGACGGGACGACTCAACATTGTCTCCGCCAAGTTCCGTGACGACGATCGCCCAGTCGAATCCGGCTGCGAGTGTTACTGCTGTCGTGAGTTCTCACGGGCCTATCTCTGCCATCTGTTCCGTGCCAAAGAGCTGCTGGCCTACACGCTGGCGTCGATTCACAACCTGCACACGATTCTGGGATTGATGCAACGCATCCGAGCAGCCATTGTCCGCGGCGAGCTTGCTGAGCTCGAAAATACGACGATCGACGCCTATCGCAACCACACTGAGGGCGCCCTACCCTGGGGCGCCGCAATGGTCCAGGAGGGCTGAGCTACGGGCGCGGACGAGCATCCCGACTCGTGGCGGTTCCCTCCACTGTCGCCGCAAGAGCCCGCCAGGTGGCCATGAGCTGATCGAAGTCTCCCCGCGTCACGACAATAACATCGACCGGAGTGACCGCCCGTACTGAAGCATTGCGCCGTTGGTGACGGAGTAATGCCATCTCACCGAACGACTCCCCCGGGCCAAGCCGAGCAATCTCCCGCTCATCTCCATTGACGTTCTGCACCACTTGCGCTTCGCCGCGCTCAATGACGTAGAACGCGTCCGCGGTGTGTCCCTGGCGAATGATCATCTCACCCTCATCGTAAAAAGCCGAGGTTATGCGGTCTGTCCTATCGACATTGAGCTGCGCCAGATCGCGACGGAAGAACAGATCAAGATTCCAATCGAGCCAGACTCGCAGCTTGCGGTCGAAACCCGGGAGGCGCATCAGATAGAAGCCTCTCCAGGCGAGCCACGCGCTCAAGCCGGCCAATCGAAACGTGTTGCCGAGCTCCGCCACCGCGGATTGGTGCCCCAACGAGACCATCTGTCCCATGCCACGAAATCTGAAGGGCACCAACGCGTCGCCCTTGAGACGCGCGTATACGTTCCTCGCCAGCGTGTCCGCCTCCCGCAGGGCAAACTGTGCACTCGGCGGAGCGAATCCGGAGCCATCAACGAGGGGAACAGCGGCACAGTCACCCAGTGCCCACACGTCATCCCGTCCCTGCAGACGCATCGTCGCATCAACCAACAGCCGACCGCGCTCTTTGGGCACGTCAAGAGGCTGAATGACGGGGTTTGGCGAGGCGCCAACGGCCACGATGAGCGAGCGGGACGCGATCACTTGACCGTTAGCCAGGTGCACATGCGTGGCAGTGGCGGACTGGAGTTGCGCGCCGAGACGGACCTCAACGCCACGCTCACTGAGTTTGCGGTGGGCGAACGCGGCAAGCTTTTCCCCCAATCTCAGGAAGAATCCGCTGTCCGCGTTGAAGCAACACCACCTTGATCTCAGACCGATCGATGGATGGATAAAGCTCCACGGAGTCAACCAGGTAGTCATAGAGCTCCGCGGCCATTTCCACTCCGGAAAATCCAGCTCCACAGACCACAAAAGTCAGCAGCGGCGCTCGCATCGAGGGATCGGACATCGCCGCGGCCGCTTCTACCATATGCACGGCGCGATTCCGAATGTTGAGCGCATCCCCGATCGTCTTAAACGGTAGTCCATGCTCGGCCACACCCTGGAGGCCGGTCAGGTTCACCGACGACCCGAGCGCTACCACCAGTGTGTCGAAGGAAAGCGTATGCGATTCAGTTGTCGCCGCGTCACGCGTCTCGACAGTGTGCGAGTCGAGGTCGATCGACTGAACCGTCTCGACTCGAATCGAAGTCCTGGGAAGCATCGAGCGGAGCGGACTAAGGATATGTGTCAGCTCGACGCTACCCGCCGCGGCTTCAGCGAGCATGGGTAGAAACAGCAAGTAGTTCGTCTGGCTGACCAGCGTGACCCGGATTCTTGGGCCACGTTTTCGCGCGAGCTTCTGGAGGGTCTGGGCCACCGTCACGCCACCGAATCCACCACCAAGGATGAGGACGCGGTGAGGTGCAAGGTGGTTGGCCATGTATCAACCTCCAAAGGTAACACCGAAAAGAAGCACTCGGGGCGCTTATGGGAATTTCCACCGGGACGTTCTAGGCGGTGCGCCGGGGAGCTTTCTTCGTCATACACAGCCTCCCCGGCTGGGTGCAGGCGCCCCGTGTGGGAGGACTCGCCATGCTAGCCAGCGATGGATTGGCGGTGAAGCTTGCGTATGGCATTGTTGCGGTTCGAACGTTTCAGGCAGTTTCGCGTCGCGCCAAAGACTGCCAGTCGCTAGATCAATACATCCAGCGACTCAGAGAGCTCGTCCGCGGTGGCGATGCCTTCAAATCGATCTCGAATGATCCCGTTGCGATCCACGATAAAGATCCACGGCTCCGTGAGAAGCTGCCATTCCGCGACGGCATCCGCAAGCACGCGATCGCGTGGCTCTTTAAAAATCTCAATGTGCACGAATGAGGCTCGGCCCACGTAGCGCGGCGCCATCTCGAGCACGACGCTGAGCTGCGGCGCGCACGTCAGCGTCGTGCAGAACCCGGGCGTCGCAAAAGCCAGTAATGAGGGTTGCCCGGACTGCACCGCCGACGCAATGGTCTGGTCATGCAATGAGCACGGGGGAGCGGCGGAGCAGATCGTCGAGAGGTCAGTGACGTCCCTTGACGTCAGCGATTGGGTGGCTCGAGCCTTGTCGCCGATCATAGGTGATTGGCCGCGCTCTTTGACATCCACGGCGATGCGCGCCGAGACCGGCGCGGCGTCAGGCGTTGGTCGCGCCACTACCTCAAGCCCCCACTGACCTGGCCGATCAAACGTAGCGCGACTTGCGTAGACGCCCCGCTGACGGTACTCCACCCACCGATAGATTGTTTCCGTCTCTGAGACTTTCGTCCCCTGCGTCCCCTGGATCTGGTAAAGACTGACCGTGGCTTGAGCGTCAACGATGGGCTGATTATCCGGGCCAATCAGACCCATCGCGAGGCGATTTGGTCCTACCACCAATTCGGACGTGGCCATCGCAATCGTGAGTGGAGGGGCCGTCTTAGCCACCGGTGTTGGAATCGCCGGAGCTGGAGCCGAGCATGCCGCGGCCAGCATTGCCAGACTACTAGCACTCAGCGCGCCAAGCATTTCACGCCGAGTGAGAGTCCGCCGGAATTGACCTCGTGACCTACCAATAAACCGAGCCGCTCCGGCCGTTGCTCCGTTGTTATACATACCGATGAGGATAAGAACGAGCGAGATCGGCGGGCAACCTCAACGCCCCAGGGGAGACGCTCGTCACGCCTCTGAGACCTTGATCACGATCCTGTGACAATCCTGATGTCTTATTGCCATTTTCAACATACACCTCTCTATAATGCCTCGCGCCAGGATGAACACGTAGCGGACATCCGAGAACGGCGCGCTTCCGCGCAAGACCACGATCCCCCCATTGTGAGTCGCGCTCACGGACGCTCGGCACTAATCGAGTGGACCTGACCTCAAGGAGGATCGATTGGGACGACTTGCGAATATGGCTGGGGCGCTTGGGCTCGCGACACTTGTGAGTGTTGGAAACCTATCCAGTGCGCACGCGCAGCCGACAGTTCCGCCAGGGCCGACACAAACCCCCGGGCCGATGCAAACCCCCGGGCCGACACAAACCCCCAGGGCCGACGCAAACCCCCGGGCCGACACAAAGCCCAGAGCCGACGCAAACGCCCGGGGTGGTGCAAAGCCCAGGGCCGACGCAAACCCCGGGGCCGACGCAAAGCCCAGAGCGATCGAAGAGCCCCGAGTACGGGATGAACATTTTCATCTGGGGCAATCCGAACACCACAGAACGTGATCTTGGCCTTATGCGCAACGCGGGATTTAGCTGGCAGAAGACCCTCTTCAAATGGCGCGAGATCGAGGGGGAGGGCAAGGGCCAGTTCAATTGGACCGAAGCGGATCGCGTGGTGGCGGCGTCCAAGGCTAACGGCGTGAAGATCATTGCCCGAGTGGATTTCAACCCCTATTGGGCACGAGCTGATGGCGCACACAACGGCCCACCGGACAATCCGCAGGATTTCGCCGACTTCATAACCGCGCTCATCAGCCGCTACGGCAGCCAGTCGACGATTGGTCGAATTCAAGCGATTCAAATGTGGAACGAGCCCAACATCGATAAGGAATGGGGCCTCCAGCCGATCAATCAAGCATCCGCCGCGGACTACGTGACGCTGCTGAAGGCCGGTTACACCGCCGCGAAAGCCGCAGATCCAAGCGTCATTGTCCTTACCGGCGGTCTGTCACCGACCTGCACCGATAATTCGAACGCTCGTCCGGATGACGTCTTCCTCCAGTGGATGTACGATGCCGGCGCGGCAAGCTACTTTGACGTTCTGGGCGCACATGGCGCGGGCTACGACAAGCCGCCGACAGCATCACCTCAGGAATCGGCTGATAAGCACAGTGGTTGCCGGGCGTTCACCTTCCGCCGAGTGGAAGATCTTCGTGACGTGATGGTTGCTAACAAGGATGCTGACAAGCAGGTGTGGCTGCTCGAGTTTGGTTGGACCACCGATCAGGTGAATCCTGCCTATGCATGGCATGCGGTATCGCCAGAACTTCAAGGCGAATACCTCGTTGGCGCGTATCGATGGGCGAATCAGAACTGGGCACCGTGGATCGGTGTCATGACCTTGTGGACCTTCCCCGATCCGGCGTGGAGCCCGGCGCGAGAAGAGTACTGGTGGGCCATTACCGATCCCGACGGTTCCACTCGCCCCGCGTATCAACGCCTTGCAGCGGCTCGCGCCACGGGTGAGCTTCCTTAGCTCGCCACTACTTCAATCATCGAGTATGAAAAGCACGGCGCCTGACGGCGCCGTGCCTTCGTTTTAGATAATCGGGTAGGCTTGTCGCGCCATTGACGCTCGCTCAAAGGCGGTGGTACAACGCCACATCCAGACCGCTCTCGGAGTTCGCATTGCGTCGCTGGCGGGATACCAGTCCCAATCAACACGGCGACAATGCGCGAGGCCACGCCGATGGCCCGCCAACAGGTCGCAGACGGGCTCGCCCTCAGGCCATCAACGTCCGCAGGGGCGAGACTCGTGGCTCGGACACTGACGAAGATGAAGCACGTCCCCGAATTCGTCGCCGGGCCGGTGGCGTCAGAAGCGCGGCCCCCACACTCGGACTCCCAATGGAGCCACGAGCGCTCGCCATTGTTGGCGCCGCGGCGACTGTCCTGCTGGTGCTGGCAGTGTTGCTAACTCGCGCTATCTCACCATCCTCGCCGGAGCCAACACCCGCCCCAGCAGCGGCGGTAGAGTCACCAACGCCCGCCGGCCCAACGGTCGTTCCTACGCAGGGGCCAATCCAGGCGACCATCGTGCCGCTCGAACCGAGCTATACGGTGCAGGCGGGTGATAACCTGGCCATCATAGCGAGACGATTCAACACCACCGTTGACGGGATTGTGTCAATCAACAACCTCACCGATCGAAACGCGCTTCGAGTTGGACAACGCCTGATTATTCCCACGCAGTGATGTACTTGCTATTGATCCGTTAGGGAATTGATAACCCTGTCTACCTGCCGTCTCTGTAATGGAGACCTACAATCAGGCCGACCCAGTCACATTTGACCACGGAGTGTCGTTGCCCCGTTCCAATCCAGGCGACCGACGGCCAACCCGGCCAGCTCGACCGCCACGCCGAGCGCCTCAGCAATCAACCGCACCATTCAATTTTCTCGGCTTCCTGGCTCGATCGCTCATCGTCTTTTTGACAGTGGTACTGGTTTGGAAGCTTCTCAGCTTTGGTCTCACTACCTACGAAGAGGCGAAGTTTCAGCGCACCGACATCACGACGCTGATTCAGCCCGCAACGCCGCAGCCGTACCTGGACCCCGCCCTGGAAGCACAGATACGGCGCGCTGCCATCGCCCCAGGAACCGTATCGGTCTCCATTCGCAACATCACCACTGGGGCGCAGGCGGAGATCAACGGGCAAGAAGTGTTTCCTGCCGCTAGCCTGTTCAAGCTGCCGGTCCTTGTGGAAGTGATCAAACAGTACCGATCGGGGCGAATCTCGCTGGACGATCCGATACAGATTCGCCAGGATCAATGGACCGATGGCTCGGGCGTGCTCCAGGCAAGAATTGGTGAGCGAATCCCAGTGCGCGAGCTTTTGCGGCTCATGATCGCCGAGAGTGACAACATCGCGGCGCTCGCGCTGATCGATCTGGTTGGTGTCGACAACATCAATCGAACGATGCAAAGCATCGGCCTCGAGTGGACGAAGGTCCAGGATCGACGAGCCAATAACCTGCTGCATGTCACTACGGCGCGAGACATGGGCATGCTCATGGATGTGTTGGCCACCGGCCAGCTCGTGGATCGAGAGACGTCAGAAGAGACAATCCGCCTATTGGAGCTGAAGCAAGCTCAGAACTGGCTGGACGATCGTCTTCCGTGGTTCACCCGCGTCGCCCACAAGTGGGGCGAGCTTCCCAGCGTGCGTCACGACGCCGGTATCCTCTTCACGCCACGCTCCACCTTCGTCGTCGTAGTCATGACCCAGGGAGCCGACGTCGCCAGGTCCGGCGACGTCATCAGCAGCGTATCAAGGGTGGCATTCGATTATTTTGAGCGGGTGCCGTAAGGGCGAGCTTCTGCGCGCACTCCAAAGCCTTCGCCCGCGGCGTAGTGCAGATCGTCCCTTGACCACCATCCCTTCCGCAGCGCAAGGTTAGGTCGCCTTGCGGAGGGTTATCGAATGCTTGTGTGTTTTCTGGACGCGCTCGAGGGGCGTATCAGTGAGTTTCCGAACGAGTATCTCGCCGCGCACGATGTGACGCTGGCTGGCGGTGATACAACGGCAGTACCGCGTGACACAGAGGCGCTCATCACCTGGGGCGATGCGTTGGACGACGCGCTCGTCGGTCGACTTCCGAATTTGAAGCTGGTGCAGCGAATCGGCTACTTCAATGGGGTAAGCCTGACGCCGGCGCAGGCCGCTGGCGCTCACGTGGCCGTATGGCCGAAGGGCGTGTCCAATCGGGTTGCCATGCATGCCACCACTTTTCTCCTGGCACTAAGCAGGCAGCTTCTGGCGAGCCATCGAGCAACGATTGCAGCGGAGAACGAGGCGGGTTTCGAGCCGGCGATCACCGATAACCGCGCCGCGGCAATGAACTGGCCGCTCATTCGAGATGTGGATCACACCATCCAACAAGACACTTGGGATCATCGGGTTCGGTGAGATCGGTGCGTGCTTCTCGCGACAGGCACACGCCTTTGACATGGATATCCTGTACTTCAAACGCACGCGGATGTCCCCCGAGCGGGAGGAGTTCTTCGGCGTGACGTATACGCCGCTTGATGAGCTATTGAGCATCTCGGACTACGTCGCGTCCTTTGTCCCTTTCTCGGCTGAGAGCGAAAAAATGCTCGGCGCGCGTGAAATCGGACTCCTGAAACCGTCCGCGTACTTCATCAACTGCGGGCGTGGGAAACACTGTCGACGAGCCGGCGCTGATAGACGCACTCGGGAACCACGCCTTCCGTGGAGCGGCTCTGGACGTTTACTCCATTGAGCCCGTTCCAGCCGGGCATCCAGTTCTGAGTCTGGACAACGTCATCTACACGCCACACAACGCTGGCGGAATCGGCGGATGGCACGACGTGTTTGCTCGAATCTCGCGTAACCTGGACCTTGTGACTGAGGGCCGATCTCCTGTGTCCTGGGAGGTTCCACCGACGGAATAGAATCTCATTCGGGCCCCCTACCAGGCGAACGCGGTCACGATTGTCGGAGTCTTTGTCATCCTTCGCCGCGGCTCAGGATGACAGGGCGACCGGATTGCACTGATCGCTTCGCACTAAGACAGACGCTAGGGAGACCGCCGCAAACGGAACCTTTAACACCTCAAAGGACTAGCCTACGATGAACGATATCGAAGCGATGCAACGGTGCATCGAGCTCGCCCGGCTCTCCGTGGCTCAGGGCGATCATCCCTTTGGTTCACTGGTTACTCGCGACGGCGAGCTCCTCTCGGAAGGTTTAAACCTGGTGGTGACCGAGCTCAATCCGACCTCGCATGCCGAGACGGTGGCAATGCGCAATGCCTGCCGTACCGTTGATGCGCTCAACCTGCAAGGGACAACGCTTTACACGAGCTGCGAGCCATGTTGGATCTGCTCCTGCGCCATTCGAGAGCTCCGCATCGGCCGCGTGGTATTTGCGCTGACGTCACCGAAGGGCGGGGGATACTCGTCCCAGAACTATCCAATCCTGACTGATGCAACCATTGATCGCTACGGACCACCGCCGATCGTGGAGACCGGCTTGCTGGCAGATCTCTCTCAAGCGCTCTGGACGGAGGTCGGTTGGCCGAAACAACGAGACTAGCCGCGCAGCCTGGGCATCCTTTGCTCGGAACTTATCAGTCCAACCCATCGTCTCATTAGTGTGGGCGCGTTCGTTCGCCAGCGTGCATACTGACCGAGCCTGGCTGTGCGCCGTTGCCCCGAACTGAATCTATGACACATCACGTCCGACTCATCTTCATCGTCACGTTACTACTGGCGCTTCTGCCTGCGTGCAGCCAACCTTCGGGGCCGGGTGTCGTCTCAGGGCAAATCAAGTTCCTTGCCCCGGACGGCAGCGTGCGGAACCTTCCTGGGGCTCAAATCATTCTGCGGGGCGCGCAAGACACATACACTGCGATTTCAACCAACGGAGAAGGCGACAATCCTGACGCCGGTTACAACTACCGCATCGAATCGGTTTCGCCAGGGCGCTACGTCATGGCCGTGACTCCACCGGCGGGTCTCAGTCTTCAGCCAGAAGAAGGGATCACTCTGGAAGTCGAGCCGAGCGAGACCTACGCCCAGAGCGCGCTTCTGCTCCCCGAAGGTGTCGCCAAGCCGCGTCCTCTCACCGGCGACGAGGCAGGAAACGGTCAGGTTGGGTACAGCCAGAATGGCCAGCGCACAACCTATTCCAGTGGCGGGCTGGATCTTACTGACTATCTGTTGATGTACATGCTTTTCCGGAATCCCGGCGGCTACGGATTCGGGGCGCCACCCGTGATCGTCAGCAATCCTGGATCGACCGGCCCTAACGGCTCGCGTTACCGGGTGGAGCCGCCGCCCACCCAAACGTCGCGTGGCGAGCCGATAACCAAAGCTCCGCAAGGCGTTCCCGGACAGGGCGCAACGCGACCGGGCTCTTCCTCATCGAACAGCTCGAGCCAGCCAAGTACCTCAAACGGCAGCTCGAGCCAGCCGACCACGAAGGCACCGTCGCAGGGTGCCAGTCGCCCATCCGCTCCAGCTCCCAGTCGACCATCGGGCTCGTCCAGCCGGTCGAGTGGCGGTAGCGGCGGTGGTAGAAAGTAAGCATCACCATGATGCTGACCCCAACGGAGTGTGAGCCACTGATATGGATATTGGCCCGATTATCACCGTCGCCATCATTCTCGGAATCATCGCCATTGGGGTGTACGTCGCAATGAGCCAATCACCACTACCCCGGCGCATTCGTCGATTAATCACATCCTGGCGTACGCCCGAAAAAACGGAAGAAGCACCAGCGCCGCGACCGAACGCACGGTGGGGAGAAGACCCCGATCACGTCAATGAGGCCCGCGAAGTCGAGCGAATCACGGGAGTCATCCGTCTCGGTGACGCGCTTACAGTGGTCACCAACGATCCATCGCATTGGGGCGCAAAAAGCTTCGAGATTCAGGGCAACGTCACGAGCGTCGCGGAAGTGCAGACGCTGGACGTAAGCGGGAACTTCCAATTTCGATTTCTCACCGTTGACATGGTGGGATCCGACGCCAACACCATCATCATTGAAGGCGACTCACCGCAGAGCTCGATCGTTTATTTCGGCCGAGCGTACACATCCGAAGATCGCATCGACGACGTCGCGGCGGGCACCATCACAACTCGTCTGGCCGAGGAGCGGGATCGATATCGAAATGCCGGAGCGCCCGAGATGGCCACAACACTGCCCGTCTATGAAGCCGGCGCGCTCATGGCGGGTCGCTACGATGGCCGCCTGGCGGTGCTCGAGTCTGACGCCGCCAAGGGATACCTCCCGGCCAGTGCCCGGAGCGACGAAGGTCAGCCATACACAGATGCCACCGTCCGGCTCGATGGCAGTGGCTGGTACGTACGACTCGTTGAAGTGGGCGCATATAGGTTCCTGCTGGAGCTGGAACCGCTCAAGCTTTCGGATATCACCATTCATCATCGTGCGTAACGCCACGGCCCTTGGCCGATTCGCCGGGCCTACCCGGCGGCTCGTATCAGCGATTCCCGTTCTCTATCTGGCATACCTCCTGGTCACCCAGGTACGCGCAGACTGGCCCGCGCTCTCTGACCCACAGTGGGATGCGGATACACTCCTAGCACTCGCCGCCAGCGGATACCTGGCCCTGCTAATTGCCAGCTATTGGGGCAAGCCGGCATTCGTCGCACAGCGGCGCGACGCCTTCGCGATGCTCACAACGGTAATAGCAATAGACGCATTCGGAGTCATCTCTCGGCAGCCGGTCACGCAACCGGACGCGTGGCCGCCCGCCGCGGCCTTGATGATCATTGGCACGATCGTCGCCGCCTGGAGCCTGCGAAGCCTCGGTACGTCGTTCAGTCTGCTACCGCAGGCGCGCAATGTTGTGGCTGACGGACCGTACGCGTACCTGCGTCACCCCATGTACGCCGGGGGTATTTTGATCACGCTGGGCGAGCTCTGGCTGCGCTGGTCCCCTCTCGCCATTCTGGTCTGCGCCGTCGCAGTGCTCGCGCAGCTTGTGAGAATTCAAATGGAGGAGCGCCTCCTCGAGAACCAGTTTCCCAGCTACCGCTCATACCGAGCTCGGACCTCCGCCCTGATACCTGGCATTTATTGAGAGGCTTGCATGGACATTGTTAATGACCTGGCTTATACGACCGGTATGGTCCTGTTCGGCGCGTTGATCGCGCTCGTTCTGGCCGCGGCCACGTCCATGCTCCTACTTCGGCAGAGCTGGCCGGCCATCAGGCAGGAAGTAGTGCAGCGTAATAGCACCGGCTATGGCGTCCTCACCGGTTCGGTATTCGTTGCCGTTTGCGCCCTCGTCGGAGTGGCGAACCGCCAGAGCATCTCGCCGGTGTGGGACCCAACGTTTTCGGAGCGGGTGAGCTTTCTGCTCCTGTGGGTCATCTTCGGCCAGGTGCTGTCATTCATCCTCTGCTACCTTGTGAACTTGATTCTCTTCGGGCTCTCACCATCACGTGTTACGAAGGAGTTACGCGACGACAAGAACGCCAGCGTAGCCGCGATCACCGGTATGACCTATCTGGGCGTGTCGATGTTGGTCGTATTTCGGATTTTCTGAGCCCGGGACTATCTGGGGTTCACTTGGATGAATGACCAGGTGTCCCCGTCATCCTGAGTGCAGCGAAGGATCTTCGCCACCGGCGTCCGAATCACTGCGGAAAGATCCTTCGCTGCACTCAGGATGACGGGGAAGCTGGGGTCTGGATCGTTGGCTCGTATCCGCACGGAGTCTCGATCTATGGCGTTCGATTTACAAGAAGCAGCGAAAAGCCCTGGTCTCAAGACGAGAACCAGGGCCTTTCGCTAGTTGTCGGTGAAGAATCTAGCTCTTCACCGTGCTCGGAACAAAGATCTCCTCAGGACTCACAGATCCGGAGATGATCTTCTGGTCGGCAGCGAACTTGATGATCGCCTCGAGTGCCTTGCGGTTCGCTTCCACGCCGTAGGGCACGGGATCCGCGCCAACCAGGTCGCGTGAGGCGGCAAGCGTCTGCGCCTCAGGAGCGAGCTCGCCACTCGAATTCAGCGTGCCAAGGAATGCTTCTTTGGAGGCCTTGAAGGCGTTGTAGATCTCGTCAGCAACGCCCGGGTTCGCCTGAAGAACGGAGTTCTTGATTACGATCATGTGGTTGATCGGATAGATCCCCGTCTTCTTGTACCAGTCCGCGGCGGCCTGCTGAGCATTGGGAATCAATGGTTTCACATCCGGTGAATCAATCTTCCCGAGGCCGATACCCGCGGCGAGCTCGCCATTGGCCACCATGTCGGCCAGATTAGCTCCCTCGGGAGCCTTCTCCACGTTGCTGGGCGCTTTGTACTCGGCGACGTGCTCTTCGTCCGCGATAACGAGGGTGGTCTTGTCCCAGTCCACTCCGTACTCGCTGGCCAGGATGCCACGAGCCCACACGCCGGTGGTGACAGTGTATGCACGTACGCCTACCCTCTTGCCCGATAAATCCGACGGCTTCTCGACACCGGATTTCGTGTTGTACGACGTAGCGCCATGGTGCCAGGCCCGCACTGGGAACACTGGGATAGCCGTGAACTCCTTACCGTTTGCGCGTGCACAGAGATAGGTCGTGATCGCCATCTCGCAAACGTCGAACTCGAGCGTTCGAACCATGCGGCGGAACGCACCGATGATCGGTGCCACTTCGACAAAGTCCAGATCGATCCCGCTCGGCTTGACCGAGCCGTCTTTGAGAGCCGCGGTGTGCGGATACGTGGCGATTGCCGTTTTCAACGAGAGTGCCATTGAAGCATGCCTCCAGAAAGTTCGCTGTTTAATCGGGGTCGGAGTCTAGGCGAATCCAGGTAAGCCGTCAATCTACGCGGTAAGCCGTCAGCTGGGCGCGACCGTGATGCTGAGGACACCAGGCAGACCGCCCAATAACTGGTGGAACGATTCGGCACCGTCCTGACTCTGCCAGACGGCACCGTCAATCATCCCCGCGTAATAAGTGTCCGTCGACTCAACATCGCCAGTGAGCGCGCGTGGCACTCCAAAGTAGCCTTCGGGCAGACCCTCGCGCATCATCGTCCAGCTCTGGCCTTGATCTTCGCTGCGGATGAAGAACACGCCAGGATCCATTGGCTTCGACCACATAGCCGGCCCTAGCTTGGAGACGGCGCTTACGATGACCTGAGGGC
This sequence comes from uncultured Chloroflexia bacterium, assembly GCA_963765765.1. GTDB lineage: Bacteria > Chloroflexota > UBA6077 > UBA6077 > JACCZL01 > CAVXYC01. The sequence continues at coordinate 43,343 of CAVXYC010000020.1, forward strand.
GCGAGGGGTGAATCGCGATATCGGCAGGCGTGTAGCGGCAATCCACGATGCCGCCGTTCGACAGCGTCCAGCTATCACCGCGGTTCGTCGAGCGATACATTCCTTTTCCACCGGACGCGATGATCGTGGACTCGTTGTCCGGCATGATGGCCACGGCGTGACCATCGTGATCGAATCCTTCTGCGATCTGCTCCCAAGTTTCACCGCCATCCAGCGTCCGAACTGCCCAGCCTTCCTCGATTGCGCCGTAAATCAACTTCGGGTTGCCTGCGTGCAAGCTAATGGATTTCATGCGGCTGATGTGCGGCGGAACCGGCCCGGTCCACTCGCGAGTCGTGGGCAGGAAGTCGAGCTTGCGGAACTGCGTCCAGGTCTCACCATGGTCATCGCTGGCAAAGATAGCTGCCGGGCTGGTGCCTACGAACAACGTGCGGGTCACCGGGTGCTGCGCGATGCTCCAGACATCCTTATAGACGAGGCCGTTATTCAGCTCCTTCCAGCTCTTCCCGCGATCGTCGCTGCGAAAGAATCCTGCGCGCGTCGTGCCTGCATAGATCCGATTGGGATCGTCAATGTCGACAACCACGTTCGAGCGCATGGGCCCGGCGCCCTGGAAAGCCAGGAGTTCGGCCGAGTGGCCACTTCCGTTCGATGAGCCGACGAACAAGCCGTCGGTAGTTCCAATCAAGAGAGTGCTCGAGCTTGCCATAGCGACCTCCTCAGGAGTTCGGGTTATTCGGACGGCGTGTACCAGCACGGCGCATAGGCCGAAGACTTCCGGAAGCAACTATGGTCCGCGGAGGCCCGAGTGTCAAGCGATGCCGATTGACTTTCTACGACGTCCGCACCTTCTTAAAGTCTCGGCTTGTCGAGGAGTTTGCCATCCCCACGTTCGCGGTACGGGACGATTTTTCCGAGAACTGGCTTGTTCGCGCGGGCCAATTGCTTTACGAAGCGAAACGATGGGGCCGCGACCGCGAGACAGGCTCGCTGCCTTCAGTCACTACCGCGGCCGCCTGCTGAGGCCGCGCACTCCTGACTGACTGCCAGAATAGCGGGCTGGTACCATGCTGGCACTATGCTCGAAATATCATCGCGCCGGCCCCGTCAGTTCCTTTTCGCATTCAATACAGCGCTCGCAAGCGCGGCGCTTTTTGTCGCAACGATCGCTCATGCTCAGCCAACAGTCCCAGTCGCTGAGGACGAAGTCAGCGAGGGGGACACATCAAAGCCAAACGTCGCGCTTGTGCTCAATGTAGGAGCCGGATTTGAGCCTGGCCTCTCTATGCTCCAGGCGCTGTCCGATCGCAACCAGAAGCTCACATTCTTTGTGATGGGCTGGTGGGCCGAGCGACATCAGGACCAGCTTCAGCTCATCGCAGACGGCGGTCACGAAATAGCGAGCCACGGCCACTCCGTGTTTGAATTGACGAAAGTCTCCGACGCCGCGATACGAAACGATCTGCAGGCCGCGGACGCCGCCATCAGCGCCGTGACTGGCAAGTCGACAAAGCCGCTCTGGTCACCATCTGCCGGCGACCGAAATGCGCGCGTGCGAGCCGTCGCCGCCTCCGAGGGCTATCGGCCGATCCTCTGGACGCTGGACAGCCTGGATTGGACATCCGATGCAACAGAGCAGAGTGTGTACACGCGGGTCATGGAGCGCACCGGTAACGGCAGCATCGTGGTGATGCACTTCGATAGCCCCACCACCGTCCGTTCAACCGCGCTGGCTCTCCCAAGGATCATCGACGACCTGCGCGCGGGCGGGTACAAGATCATGACAGTGACGGAGCTGATGACTCAGCCTTGATTCTCGGGGTTGCGGGAGATCGGGAGGAACCCCACCCCAGCCCTCCCCGCTGCGGCAGGCAGGGAGCGTGTTTAGGAAAACGAGAACCTGCCCTCCCTGCCGCAGCGGGGAGGGCTGGGTGGGTCGTCCTCTCGAACACCAGAACCGCCTCTATCCTGAAACTTAGCCTTCCGTCGTATCATTTACTCTGATGCTCAAGCTCTCTGTCCTGGACCAGTCGCCCATTGCGCGCGGCAAGACACCGGCCGAGGGTATCCAGGACACGCTCAGGCTCGCCGAAGCCGCGGATAAGCTTGGTTACCAACGGTACTGGCTAGCAGAGCATCACTCCAGCAAGCGACTGGCCAGCCCTTCGCCGGAGATCCTCATTGGTCAGGTCGCCGCGCGAACGTCCCGCCTGCGGGTGGGCTCCGGCGGTGTCATGCTCTCTCACTACAGCGCGCTGAAAGTCGCCGAATCGTTCCGCACGCTGGAGGCACTGTTCCCCGGCCGCATCGATCTTGGGATTGGGCGCGCGCCTGGCAGCGATCGACTCACCGCTCAGGCGCTGGCATCCGGTCCCGGCGCAATGAGCATCGAGTACTTCCCGAATCGGATTGCCGACCTGGTGCGCTTCATCCACGATGAGGTGGAACCAGAGCATCCCTTCGCCAATGTGCACGCCATGCCCACGGGTGAAACGTCCCCGGAGCTATGGCTGCTGGGCTCGAGCGCCGAAAGCGCCTCGTTCGCCGCGCATTTCGGGACGGCATTCTCGTTCGCCCAGTTCATCACCGCCGAGGGTGGCCCCGCGGTAACCAGGGCCTATGCCCGCGCCTTCAAACCCTCCCAATATCTTGCTCAGCCCCTCGCCAACGTGGGCGTATTCGTCCTCTGCGCTGAGACTGAAGAGGAGGCCGCCGGATCTGAGCGCGCGCGCCAGCTTGCCCTGATCCGCCGATATACCGGCCAGGACGGCGGCCCATATCCCAGTGTTGAAGAAGCCCTGAGCTATCAGCTCTCGGCACATGAGCTGGCGATACTGGAGCACGTGCGAAGCCGCACCATTGCCGGAGTGCCCGAGGTGGTGCGAGCGAAACTCGAGGAGCTCGCCGCCGATTTCGAGGTCGATGAAGCAGTTGTCGTGACCGTGACAGCGGACTTTGAATCCCGCTTGCGCTCATATGAGCTTCTGGCAGCAAGCGTTTGAGATGGTGTGAGGCGCAACCGATTATGAAAGTTCGCATTGGCATTGGACTGGGCACGCAGAGCTTTCCCGTCGGACGGCTCTTTCCTGGAGCTGTGTCAGGAGATGGAGCGCATCGGCATCGATTCCATCTGGCTTTCGGAGCGCCTCACCGGACCGGCGTACGATCCGATCGTCAGCCTTTCATTTGTAGCGGGCGGGACGAAGAAGCTGAAGCTCGGCACCAGCGTGCTCGTTCTGCCGGGTCGGAACCCCGCGATTCTCGCCAAAGAGCTCGCAACGCTCGATCGTCTCTCGAATGGTCGCATCATCCCAGCCATGGGTCTGGGCGTGGTGGATCCGATTGAGCACCAGGCCTTCCGTGTACAGCGAACCGAGAGATCTTCGATCTTCGACGAATCGCTACCGCTCCTACGTCGATTCTGGTCCGAAGATCACGTTACGCACCACGGGCAACATTTCGACTTTGAGGACGTACCATCCAGCCGAAGCCGATTCAGCAGCTTCCAGACGTCTGGCTGGGCGGCATGGCTCCGAGCGAGCTACGCCGAACGGGCCGATTGGGTGACGGCTGGCTGCCCAGCACGTGCACGCCCGCTGAAGCAGCCGCCGGTCGCGCGGCGATCGAGGAAGCCGCTGCCAACGCAGGCAGATCAATCGAACCGGAGCATTACGGCGCGAGCATCACTTATGTCGAAGATGAGATTCCAGACTACCTGGCCAAGCGCATCACCCGTCGACGCCCCGGAATCGATCCTCGGGAGCTCGTACCGATCGGGCTCAAGGAAACTCATGCGCTGATGGAGCGCTTCATCGACGTGGGCTTCACCAAGTTCGTGGTGCGACCTGCGAAGGAGCCGGAAAGCTGGACGCCTGAGCTCGAGCGCATCGCCGACCACCTCCTTACGCTGGAGAACTGAGGACAGGCACATGGCAGACGAATCACCGTCACAGGATGAACTCCTCGGAAGTGGAATGCCAAGCTCCGCTGGGCGGGAAAGCGGCGCAGACCGCCGCAGTCCACAGCGCTTCACGCTGCCGCGATCTAGCTCGACGCTCCCGGCACATGGTCCTCGAGCCTCGGACTCTCAACTCTCGGCGCACGCACGAACGGGATCAGGGCAATAGCAATGGCAACCATCACCGCCAGGAGTCCGAATATCGCGCGTGGTCCATAGAGATCGGCGAGCCGCCCGGCCAGAATACTCGCCACCGGAGCCGCGATCGCGCCGCTCGCCGCTAGTGCTCCAGTTGCCGTGCCCATGTGTTGTCTCGGCACCAGATCGGCGAGGAGCGGCAGCGTCATTACCATGATGGCGGCGTTGCCGAACCCAGCGAACATGAATAGTGCTGCGCCCTCCGGAACAGTGGTGATGCCCAAACCGCCGAGTGCCACGCAGCCCATCACTGCGTAGCCAGCGCTCAGCACCCTGCGCTTGCCGAACCGATTCCCAAGCGCAGCCGCGGGGATGGCCAACGCCGTGGTCATGATGAGCATCAACGCCGGCAGCAGTTGTGCCTGTCCGACCGATGCCCCAAGGATATCCCGCGTATACACCGACACCAGCGGCAGCACCGCGTTCAGGCCCGACCAATACGCAAACTGCACGACGCAAAGCATTACGGCCCCGCTGTACCGCCGGGCCCCTTCGATGAGTCCGAGCCCCGTTTCCGATTCAACAACTGCGGACAGGCGGTCTGCTCGCCAGGCTTCAGGGTCAGGCTCCCGCACTCCGAAGACGGTCAGCAGCATGCCGATAGACATCAGGACGCCGGCCAGCAAGAACGCCTCGTCGGGTACGCGGTCGGTCCAGAGCACGAAGCCCAGGAGCAGAATGGCCACCTGCCCAGACATGTCCACGACCACGTTGAAACCTGAGAGCGTATTGCGATCTTCCGGGCTGGTGATGTCGGCCAGAAGCGCCTTATGCAGGTCGTCCATACTGTTGAAAGTGATGGTGAAGAGGAAGATGCTCGTGATCGCCGCGACCAATCCCGGTGCGGCATCTGGAAAGAGCCCAACCCCGATCGGAAGCCGCGAAATGTACGGTGTGGCAGCCAGCAGCACCGCGGAGCTCAATCCGCCTACCAGGATGAACGGTCGGCGCCTTCCGAGCCACCCAAGCCACAATCGATCAGACCACGTTCCCACCAGGGGAGAAACGAGCGCTCCTTCGAACGAACGCGTGTTCCCCATGAGCCCAAGGACCAGATACGAGCTCGTCAATCCGCTCAACCAGAGGGTGAGCGTGAAGTTATTGAACGCACTGAATACCCCGATGCTGAAACTGGCGCCAAGATATGCGAGCCAGAGACGGCGACGGGCCGAATCTGTATCAGTCGTCATCCGTCACCTTTCCGCCCAAGTTACTCGGAGCCAGATCGCGACCTCAGTTAGCAAGCTAATGACTGCTTCGACCCGAGTACAGCAATCAACGGCACAAGCATACTCAACGGAAGCCGCCCACATGATCGGGAGAATCGACATCCCGCCGGCGGCGCGACTGGGACCGCCGACATCCTGTCGGCTCGGGCCGGCCGGTGGACGGCACTGCCCGCTTAAATGTGAAGTTCTGAGGCGGCCCATTAGGGCCCGAGCCGACAGGATGTCGGCGGTCCCAGTCGAACGGAGCCGTCAAGATCGGTCCATGCCACGATCCTCAACCGCATGTTCGTGCAGGCTTCGCCGTCCGATGTCCGTTGACGCTGAGTTGTCAGGGTGCTACTGTGCCGCCTGTCTGGCCACACGCGGTCGTCATGTCACTCTCGTTTGACGCACCTATGTCCCTTGCAGTGAAAGTCTGGGTGATCGTCCAAGTGCTGGCGGAGCTATCCGTCGAGATTTGAGCTCCAATGATCACGAACACAAGCAAACAACGGCTCGAGCGGGCCATGCTCGATGGCTTGACGGGCACATCCCGAAAGTCCGAGCCGGCTCGGGGAAAGTCCGCGGCCGGAGGATGGATTTGGGGGGAGCCTGAGCATTACGACAGAGCTCTCGCGATGGACCCCATGCAGCTCACGGCGTTTCTGCAAAAGACGCAGCCGGAGATCCCTGACCTTGAGATCGGAAGTCCATCGCTGCAATCGTTTCTCACGCTCCTCCAGGATGAGATCATCCGGCGCGGCGTGGTGGATGTCCTTCGACGCGGAGTGAAGGATGGCGCCCATCATCGGGACTTGTTCTTCGGCGTGCGCACATCCGCGGATCCACCATCGCCCCGACGCTTTACACAGAATCGGTTCAGCGTCATACCTGGGCTTCGCTACAGTGAGGACGAGTCCCGGCCCACCGTGGATGTCTGCCTTTTTGTGAATGGCCTGCCCATCGCCACGATCGAGCTCTCAGAACGATCCGCAGACGATGCGATTGAGCGATACAAGAACATTCCCGCAGCTCAGGAGCCGCTCTTCCAGCCCGGTCGTTGCATGGCTCATTTCGCCGTGGACGAGAAGCAGGCATACGTTTGCTCCGAGCTTCGCGGGGCCGATTCGAGATTCCAGACATTTAATCAGGGTTCAAGTGAAGGAGCTGGAAATTCTCCCAATCTCTTTGGGATCGCCACAGAGTATCTCTGGCGAGACATCCTCACGCGACCGAGCATGGTTGACATGATCGAGAACTACGCGCAGATGTTCGAACCAGATGACGGGCTCACTGTTGACTCGCGTGCGGCACCGATCTTCCCGCGATATCACCAGCTCGATGTCCTTCGCCGACTTCTCGCGGATGTAGAGAATCGCAACGTCGGTCAACGCTACCTGTTAGAACACTCGGACACCAATGGCACGTCGCATTCCATAGCCTGGCTCACCGGTCAGCTTATTGACGCACAGCAAGATAGCGTTCGCATCTTCGACACTGTCTTCGTGCTGACGGATCGACCGTCCCTCGTCCGTCACGTCGGGGAATCGGTCCGTGGATTCTCTAGAGTCGGTGCTCAGGTACGGCCCGAGATAGACGCATCGACGCAGATCCAGGCAGCCATCGAGAGCGGCGCGAGAATCATCATCGCCAACGTCGACCAGCTCCCAGCGATTCTGGATGAGATCGAGGCACACCAGCGCGGTCGCAGATTCGCATTTGTCTTTGATGAGGCCTCACAGATGGGACTGAGGAGCAGATTAACGGGGCGTTAAGCGGACGTACGCCCCTACCGAATACGAGCACCTTTGTTTTCGCTCCGACCGCCAACGCCACTACGCTGGAGCTCTTTGGCCGGCCGTTCAACGATCGCGGCACCACAAAGTATTCCCCCTTCCACTCGTACATCGGATAGTGTCGGCTAGCGAGTTGCGGATGTCGCCGGCAGCCAGGGCGGCCGATCATCTTGTCGGCCGGGCCCCTGAGGGCCGCCATCGGGCACCACAGCTACGGTACGTTAATGGTACTTAGCCGGCGGCCCTTCGGAAGGGCCGGGCCGACAAGATATCGGCGGTCGCAGTTCAGTCGGGTCGACAGCACGTCGGCGGTCCAGCGCTATGATCTCCGAATGACTACGTACGCCGGCGGGCCTCGATTAGAGCGCACCATCCTGCAAGCACTTACGGGCAAGCGGGTCGACGTGACGCGCGCCTCGCGCGACCGCATGGAGACATCGGGCGGATGGCGCTGGGGGCAACCCGAGGACTACGACCCGGAATTCGTACTGGATCCGATCCAATTATGGGAGTTCCTGTCCACCACCCAGGTCACAAGCGAGCAGGAGCGACAGATCGTGGACCTCAGTCCAGGTAGCCCAACTCGTCAGGCGTTTCTCTCAGCGCTTCGCTGGGAGGTCTCCTACCGGGGCATTGCGGACGTGATGCGGCGCGGTATGTCCTACGGCCCGCTCAGCCTGACGTTGTTCTACGGTCTCTCCGGACCACCACCTCATGGATCGATGCGGCTGTTCCGCATGAACCGATTCAGCGTGACGCCGCGGCTCCCATATGGCCGGAGATGAGACTGGCGACCGCGTGGACCTTTGCTTCTTCCTCAACGGGCTGCCCCTCTTCACTGTCAAACTGGCGGACGGCTTAGAGATTGCAAATGAAGAGGCGGCGATCGACTGGTACAGAGAGATATCGCCAGGCTCGGCGAAACTCTTCGAGACAGGCCGTTGCCTGGCTCATTTCGCGGTTGATGATCAGCGAGTCTCCTACTGTGCCAATCTCGATGAATCGGACTCGGTGTTTCATCCGTTCAACCAGGGGCTGAGTCAGCGCGCGGCCAACCGTCGGAAGCTCTTCGGTGTCCCAACAGAGTATCTCTGGCGGACCATTCTTACTCGCCGAAGCGTGGTGGATCTCATTGAGAACTACGCTCTGATCGTGGCAACGGAGGATGCAACGACCGGCGCCGCGGGTCGAGCCGCGATCTTCCCACGCTACCATCAGTTAGATGTTGTGCGTCGCCTTCTAGCGGACATCGACTACTACGGGGTTGGCCGCCGCTACCTGATTCAGCACTCGCAAGGAAGCGGGAAATCTCAGTCGATGATCTGGCTCATCAGTCAGATAATCGCGCTCGAGCTAGTTGATATGGCGATGTTCGGTACAGTCGTCATCGTGACAGATCGGCCCTCATCAGATCATTGGCTTCTGGACTCGGTTCGACAATTCTCGCGAGTGAGCGCGATTGTCGACGCCAGAGAAATGAACACCGCGCACATTGAGGAGAATCTGGAAAGTCCCAACCGGATCATTCTCGTGAACGTGAAGGACTTCGCGTTTGTCCTGGACGAAATCAAGGTGCACTTTCACGGCTACGGCTACGCCATCGTCATTGATGAGACACAATCATCGACGCCCGAGAGCTCAACCTCTGATTCTGCTCACAATGATTCATCAATGGTCGCTCAGGGTCCCGACACCCTCGAAGACCAGGTCAACCGTGCCATGGCCGACCGCGACTATCTCCCGAACGCGAGCTACTTCGTCTTCAGCTCCACGCCAAACGGAAAAACGCTTGAGCTGTTCGGCAAGTCCTACAACGATCGCGGAACGATTAAATACCGGCCCTTCCACCAGTTCGGCCTCTCCGAGTAGCGGAACCGAGCCTTGAAGCTCCGAATTGATTCCGCCTAGCCACCCGATGGCTAACAGCCCCGGAATGCGTTCGTGCTTCAACCCCCTCGTTGTCATCCTGAAGCGCAACGAGGATCACCCCCGCCGGATTCCAGGACCCCGCGGAATAGATCCTTCGCTGCGCTTCAGGATGACAAGATTCCGGATTCGTTCTTGCCATCACAATCATTGACACTACTAAGGGATGAGCGCCTCGGTCGATTCTTCTGACCTCCAAGCGCCGCCCGCAAAGGCGTTAAGTCAGGTCATTTGCCAGGCGTGATCCCGCGATAAGGTGAAGCCGTGAAAACGGTACTCGGTGTTGCTCTTGGGGTCGGATTCGGCGTCATCGGTCTCGGGCTGCTGGCATGGTTCGTCCTGCGGGACCCCATCGCGTCAATATTCGGGCCTCCGAAGACCACGACCTCCGTGAACCTCAACCAGACACAACTCGTCAAGAAATACATCTACGCCGAGAAGGACATTACGGTTCGCGTACCGGGTAAGGAGCCACGGTTGTTCGGCCTGCTCGAGGCAGAGCGGCTCTACCTGAACACTGGACGCTGCAGCGCCGGCATCGATTACAGCCATCAGAATTTTGAAGTGGTAGAGCGTCAGGAACGGTCGATCTTCATCCGCATTCCGCCGCCAGAGCTCTTTCTCTGCGCATTTATCGAGGCTGGCCAGCTATGGGACGGCAGCGGACTTGTCGTCGCCTCAACCGACCTATCAAACCGCCTGGCGTCGGTCGCCTTCGACGAGCTGCAAGCGCAAGCGCCCAAAACCGACCTCCTGGACAAAGCCCGAATCGAAGCGTTGGATCAAGCCGAGCTCGACATGTATCGACTCGGGTTTGAAAAAGTTCGAGTTGAGTTTCAACAGACCCGCGATGATGCCGTACCGCGCTGAACGGTGCTGGTCAAGGTCCGCTGGAGCTCTCATGCTCACAAATCGCGTGAATCTGGTCTGAACGGCTCGACGTCTAGATGCACGTCAACAGGGTTCGGGCGCACCACACCTGCTCGTCTAAAGCCCTGCAAGGGCGAGTCTTCGGATAGTGGCGCTCAAAGCCGATGGTAGTTGCTGACAACCAAGTCTTTGAATCTCAGGTGTCAGCAACCACCACGTGATCGGCTATGCCGCACCCATCCTCAGTCCCTCAATAGTGTGGGCCTGGACGATTGGCTCGAGCTGGTCGACGATCCGTCCGGCGAGGTGCCGGCGTCCCTCCTCGGGCACCGTTTCAGCAAAGTCCCGAGTCAGCTGCAGATCATGTCGTTCGGCATTGCGAGCATCCGGTGCGTCCACACCGAGCACCAGCACTGGGCGCGATTGGTCGGAGCGGTTCGGCGTGCCCCGATGGATGGTAAGTGCTGATCGTGCCGAAATATCCCCCATCTGAGGCATCTTCCGCTGGACTCGCTCCTCATAGCGACCGAACAGTGACTCGGGCGGGAACATGCCGTCCGCGAATTCGGAGGGGTCGTCCCACTGCGTCCCGGGCGCAATTTCCAGCGGACCCATCGCCTCCGTCACGTCGACGGCGGTGATATTGAAGGCCAATGAGTTCAACCGGCGACCGACAAGTGTCGCCTCGGGAGCGGGAAAGTCGCGGTGCCACGGCTGGAAGGCGGCACCCGGCAAGGGCACGTCATAACCAATCTCAACGATTCGATAGTCAGGCCCCAGGATCGCCTCGCAAACGGTAGTGACCCACGGATGGGTAACGAGGTCTACAAAGCCGCGGATGTCCTCCGGGTGGATCTCTGAGTAGTAGCGTTGCGGACCCCGGCCGACTGTGCCGCCAGGGCGCTGCACGGCCTGTGCAAAATGGCGCTCAATGTCCTCGCGAAGCGCGTGAACCCACTCCCGTCTAAAAGCGCCCGTGCAGCTAATGATGCCGTCCCCGTAAAGGCCGCTCATCACACGGGCGATGTCAAATTGCGCTGCCTGCTGCCGCTGCGGCGAAGCGACCGTGCGCATGGTATGTCTCCTGGTGTCTCGTTGTCCGCTGTACACGATCGGGAGACCATCGACGGGGCACACCGACTCCCGTTTAGGGAGCGCCACCGAACATTGATCGCTCCCGGCCGCACATCGTGGAGAGTACACGTGCCCTGGCATCACGGACAAGAGTGCGTTGGCCCTAGCTGGTGGCCGCCAGACATGGATCCAACTGTGTTGGATCGACGGCATGTGATCGAACCGAAAATAACCAACGTGAATCACGAAAGCTTGAAGCCATGGTAGCGACGACTAATTCTGCGCCCTGAAAATGCCAGAAGCGCCCGAATGGTGACCCCGATGCCTGTATGGCGCTGGGTTACGCGGTAGCGAGCGCGGCAAGGCAATGCCGATGTGACCGGGATGTCAATGCGCCACAGACATTCGCAGCCACTTCTCCACCGCGCTCAAACATGTTACCGTGCGCCTGGCGGGAGGACCATCCAGCATGCGTGTGGCCGTTCCAGATTTGATCTCGAATTCTTACTTTCCCGCGGTGGCGGCGGTTGAGCTGGGATTCTTCCGGGATGAGGGCCTGGACGCGGGGCTCGAGCTGCTGTTCCCGGTCACCAGTACCATGCAGGCACTGCGGAATGGCGAGCTTGCATTCGTTGCCGGTGCCGCGCACGCCACGTTGGCGGCCTTTCCCGAATGGCAGGGGGCAAAGCTTCTGGTGGCTCTGGCGCAGAACATGTACTGGATGCTGGTCCTCCGATCTGACCTGCAGGCATCTCGGGGCGACATCAACGCGGTGAAGGGACTGCGAATCGGCGCCGCGCCCGGGCCCGACGCCGGCTTGCGCCGGATGCTAATCGAGGCGGGTATCGATTCCGAGCGTGACCAGGTGGAGGTCGGCCCGATCCCTGGAACCAGCGAGCCGGGCGTGTCGTTTGGGGTGACAGCTGCCAGGGCGCTCGAAGAAGGACGGCTGGACGGCTTCTGGGCCAACGCCATGGGTGCTGAAGTGGCGGTCCGCCGCGGAATCGGGACGATCGTGCTGGACGTTCGACGCGGCGATGGCCCTCCGGCCGCTCAGCGATACACCTTCCCGGCGCTGGTCACCACGGACGAGCGGATTCAGAAAGAGCCAGAGAGCGTGGCCGCGGCGATTCGAGCGATCCGTCGGGCTCAGAAGGTCCTGCGCGAGGATCCCTCACGGGCCACCGCGGTTGGTGAGCGGCTATTTCCCGCCACCGAGGCGAGACTCATCGCTCAGCTCATCGAACGAGATCTGCCGTACTACGAGCCAGAGATCTCGGAAGACACGGTGACGAGCTTGAACCAATTTGCTCAGGACGCCGGTTTCCTCAGGGCACCTGTGCCCTACGATCGGGTGGTCGCCACTCAATTTAGCCACTTATGGAGAGAGTAGCCTGCTCCCTCAAGCGAAACGGAGTAAATCGCATGCCCAAGCCTGAACGGGAGTTCTTCCCGGTGACTGATGTTGAGTGGACCCCGGCGCTGGGCGGCGTCGTACCCGGGCTGTACGAGCGAATCCTTGCGGCAGACTCAAGCACGGGTGTTGCGACTCGGATCCTGCGCTTCGATCCAGGCACCGATACAAGTGCTGCCGGCGTTCAGATCCACACCTTCTGGGAAGAGGTCTACGTGCTCGAAGGCTCGCTCCACGATCTGACCCTGAAGGAGACATTTCCGAAAGGCACCTACGCCTGCCGACCACCGGGTATGCCGCACGGTCCGTGGGTGGCGCCTGAAGGATGCTTCACGTTCGAGGTCCGCTATGTGACGTATGGTTCGGATCGACCTTGAAGATCACCTCGCCGAAAATGTGGTGGCCGCGGTAGGGGCAGCCGGGGGCGGTAGCATGCGGTCGTCGGATACCGGTCGGGCCGCCCTGGTCGTCGGTGGCACACTGCCCACCCAGGCGGCATGAACTACGCGCGGCGATTCGAGGCTGAACTGCGCGATCCTGTGCTGGGCCGCGTTATCACACATCGCCTACAAGATCGCGATGCCGTCGACCCCAGCCAACCCTCGTCCGGAGATTTAGACGCTGCTGCCCCTCACGATCGGCATCGTTGTCATCTGAATGCAGTGAAGGATTTTTCGAGCAGTCTCTCCGTCCGAGGCCGGGGATCCGCTGGGCAAGAACCCTCATTGTGTTCGAGATGACACGGAGACGGGGTCGTTCAACTGGCCGGTAGCACAACGCCTGACAGCTGCCTTACTAGCGAGCCTCGTGGTGAGCCAACGCCGCTGGATCCTGCCCCCAGCCCGCGCCGCCCGCGCCCCAGCCCGAGGTCGGATCGATCGCTTGCGCATACGCGTCGGGGTCGCGGAAGAGGTCGCTCTGCCAGATGCGCATGGCCTGCGCGTGATTCGAGGCGACGGCAGTGACCGCCGCGGGTCGTCGCTCGGCATCATACGCTTCGAGGGCCGCATCGATGTCTTCGTCCGAGCCATCATTGAGCAGCACCGGGGCGATCTGCTCCGTCAGTCTTGCCGCGGCGGTAATGGCCAGGCTCATGCCGGTGGCACCGGCCGGGTGTGTGGCGTGAGCGGCGTCGCCGACGATCGCCGCGCCGGGGGCCCAGAACCGATCGGCAACGTGACGCGATAGGCGGTACATGTGCGCGTCAGCCTTGGAGAACTGAAGTGCTTCTAGCATTGGAAACCGACGCATCACATGGTCGCGCAATGCTGGGTCCGGTTGCCTGAGCAAATCTCCGCGCTGGCCGAGTCGGAACACTAAGAGAATTCGGAACGCCTGCCGTGGCCGTGAGGTGACGGCGAGTGCGCCGAAATCGTCCAGGTACCAGTGCAGCGCGGCCGGCAGCTCAGTGGGCCCGTGGCCGCCGATGATCACCTGCTCGTGATCGTACGGCTCCGGATCCACCACAATGCCGGCCTGTCGCCGGACGAGTGACTGCGAACCGTCACAGCCAACCACGACCCGAGACGTCAGCACGATCTCGTCGCGAGTGTCTTGTGGTCGGAATCGAACTCCGACGATGCGGCCATCCTCGCACCGCTCCAGGCCAGTCACGGTCCCCGGCTCGGCACGCACACTCGGCCAACGCGATGCGCACTCGTGCAGAATCGCCTCGATCCTATCGTGCGGTACGGAGATCGTTCTGCCGGCCGGGCCTTCGCCGGCGGCCGTGAGCGGAAAGCGCGCGATCAATCCGCGTGCGGCATGACTGACACCTAGCTCAGTGATCGGCAGCGCCCCGTCGGCGTGAAGGGCTGCCAGCACGCCCCATTGGTCCAGCATGCGAAGCGTGGGTGGGTGAAGATTGTCGCCGCGAGTGCTGTTGACCTCGCGGGTGACTTTTTCCAGCAAAAGCGTGGGTACGCCGGCGCTGCCCAGTGCATTCGCCAGCGCCCCGCCGGCAACGGCTCCTCCGACGACGATGACGTCAGCGTCCATGGGCTCCTCCGTTGCGTGCTCAGCTTAAAATGGGAATCACTATGTCAGGCGGCATGGTATCGCAATTATGGCTACGCAGTGTTGGTGCCGATAAAGCCACCATGAGCGGCGATGCTAGCGCGGCTCGGTGTCTCTGTCCAGTGTGTTGACAAGCACGTGGTAGGAGACAGTGTCCCAGGCATTGTGAATGCCGATAAAGAGCAACAGTAGCGTCGCGGTTGCAACGCCAAACAGGGCCTCGAGCGTACGGAATAGAGCCGCGAGTGCCGACACCGCGAGGATTGCGCAGCCGCCAGAGGCAGCAGAACATGACACGACCAGTCCTCGAAATCGGGCTGATATATTGTTTGGCGTCGCATGCGGCGTGCAGCGAGCCCGGCGTACACCCCTCCACTGATGCCGATAAAGCCCCAGAGCATAGCAATGGGAATAATTGTTGGCCAGGGAGCGCGAAGAATCGCTGACAGCAGCAAGGCCGCGGCGAATGGACAATCGTCGGCGATAAAGGCGGCGCCGGCGGGCCACCGCGCGTAGGAGCGGCCTCTCAGCGATGAGCGTCGTCACGGCGAACTGCAGGCCGATCAGGGTGCCCGCGGTCGATCCGACGATGACGTAGAAGCTCTCCCATTCGGCAAACTCTGCCATGCGATCACCTGCGTCACCTCTGAGCCTCGCGAACCCCCTGAGTCTGAGCCATGCCTCAGATGCAAGCGGCATTTGGGAACCAGCGTACTATTTCCTATGGCATGAGAACGGGCACAGGAGCTGCCGGATGTCGCTACGAATTACAACCGGGCGTTCCAGATTATGTCGATGCGGTCGACGGCCGCTAGCTTCGCTTGACTGGCACTTGTACACTGCAAAATAGGTCATTTGGCCGATGTGCGGATTGGCCTGCACTTCTATCATGCCCGCATGACGGTCGATGAGGAGCGTAGCCAACTGTCTTGCCGCGAGCACGACGTCGCGGCGCTCGTCGCCCGCGGCCTCACCAACGCGGAGATAGGTGAATGGCTTGCGGTGGACCGAGAAATCGTTGCGAACGATGTCGAGCGAATCCTGACAACGCGGGGCTTCAATCGCCGAACGCAGATCGCCGTCTGGGTCCTGGAGAATGGTCTTCTGCCCCCCGAGCCCGCCTAGGCAGCACCGTTGTGCACCGTACGGTGACGCTCGAACAGCCGATCCTGCCCTTCAGGCCTCGTCGGCGGAGTACGCGCTCGGGTCCAGCAACCGCTTGATGTCGAGTGTGATCGCGTGCCGGCGCTTGGCACGCACCGCGTCGTCCAACGAATCCCACGCCGACCACACAGATCATCGAGGTCCGCGCGGGTTAGGCGGGCAAACAGCGATGGTGCCAGTGGCGGCAAGCCCGGTGCCTCGAGATCATCAGAAGGCACTACTATTGAGAGCGCGGCGCTGCAGCTGGGCAAGCGCAAATGGCCTGCTCGATTGCATCCGCAACCACGATCGAAGTCGAAGATGCGCGCCCTTTGGGTGCAGTGTAAGCCAGGTGCCCGTGTGCGGAACGCATGGAGGCGCGAGCGTTCGGCCTAATTCCTCAGCTCTTACGCCGCCTCAACCTCTTCGAAACTGTCCATATAACAGCATCTGGATTGCGGGCACCTTGACTCGTTAGCGGTGCTCCTTATCGGCTCCGCTCGCTTCGATATGGTAAGCCAAGCGCGCTTCTCTGCTTACCCGGCGCAACGTCATCGAATGGCGGAAACGGTTCGCCGGGTGTGTGTTCAAAGCCACCAAAGCAGTCTTGCCGGAGCCCAACTGATAGGTGCGCTGCACCTCCACCGCGACTGAGCCAGCCAGAATCTCCAGCTTCGCCGCGATCGCACTTGCAACGGTGCATGCTGTGATCTCCTGGTGTACCTCGCTGACCCGCTCACCGAAGAGGTCCTCGATCAACTGGAATATAGGGCCACGATTCCCTCGCAGCAATCGACCAACCGCTGCGAATTCGGCATTGATGAAGATCTCTGTCCAGCAATACGGCGACTCACTCTGGCGGACGGTACGCCGACCGCATACCTTGAGCCAGCGATCGCCCACGGCGCCCCCGATACGCTCCACAAGCAGAGCATCCGCCGTAACGGTAGCCGTCGTCTCGATATCGAACCGCATGTCTTTCACGAAGGTGCTTAAATCAGTGATGGACGTGACTTCGTGGACATACGAGTGGGATGTGCTGTCCGGGATAACCGTCGTCCCGGAGCCCTGGCGTGACACCACCAGGCCGCTCTGCCGCAGCTGGCGCAGAGCTTCTCGCACGGTGTAGCGACTCACAGAGAACCGCTGGCACAGCTCCCCCTCAGTGGGCAGGGTCGATCCGATGGCGTAGGTCCCGCTGACGATCTCGTCTTTCAGGACATTAGCCACCTGCAGGTAGAGCGCCTCGCCCGGTGCGCTCTCGAAGCGGTCGGGCGAAGTCACCGTTCTCTTCCTCTTAATCAAAATCATGATGCGGCATCCGTGGGATAGCCCCTCGAATGATCATGACTTCACAATGGAGAAGACAAGCTTCATGCATGGATCAGCAACGGCCGATGTCCGCGCGCCACGGCAGAAGGTCGGGCGCCACCGGACGCCGCTCCTCGGCGCACTTGGGCTCGTAAAAGGCAAAGACCGTCCGGTCATCGTTCTCATAGTCCATCTGCAGGCCACCTTCTTCACGCTCTTGTCCTTATTCTCGCAGGTGTGCTGCCCGGTGCTGGAGAGATAGTAGGCGCTGTTATTGGGCTACTGAGACCAACTTTTCCGTCATATGCGTCGATCCAAGAACGTGATGGTGCGGTCAGACAGCGATGACGGTAGCTGCGACGGCATCCTGCAACCTCGGCCCGAAGCTTTCGTTGCTCGTCGTGCGGGGCATCGGCGCAGCGTGAATGTCGTTGACGTCAGGAGGATAAATCAACTAGGCTCATGATCCGGACAAGTCCGTATCCATTGACTTAGCGAATTGGATGCACGGATACCTCGTGCATAACAACTACTCCGATTTATCCGGACAAGTTTGAGGATTCCGCTTAGTGCGCTGTACATGCGCCCACGCCCGATTGCACCCGAAGAAAGAGGCCGAGATGCTGTCGATCACCGGCATGCGGAGTTGGCGATGGATTGGCCCGAACTAGACGCGCACGGCGCGGAGTTGAATGCCAGACTGCAACGCGGCGCGTTTCACGGACTACCGCCGGTGACGCTCGAGGGCGGACATGTGATAGAAGCGGAGCTCATGGCGCGGATTGTGCTCGCCGATATCGAGCATATCCGCGAGTGGGACCATACTTATCCGATGAATCCGACCAGTGAGAGGCGGCTCCAGGCAGTTGGATCGGAAGCCCAGCGGTTACTCCGGCCAGACTCGGTCCGGCGCGACGGTGCCGCGGATCAATCTCGGTAAACTCTTGCAGGCATAAACCTGCCGTTTGAAATTCTCGCCCTGCTCGGAATTCTCGGCCGCTTGCCTGGTCTCTCGATTTGCTCGGTCATCCACGAGCTGCCCGACTATGCCTGGGTCGGACCACCTGGCTCGGGCCGCGGACTGTCATATTCGACCTCATAAGCGTCCGGATAATGCTCTACACTCCGCACCAATTCAGTGAGCGCGGTCGTTGCGAGCTCCATCTGCTCGAGTACCCGAATGGAAATGGGCGAAAGCTCGGGCATTTCCCGAAGGAACTGAAGCCCGACCCGAATGGCCGTGACGTGTCCAAGGACTCTGTGGGTGATGTCGGCATTCAAAGGCACGCTGCATAACCTCGGCCGCCCGTGGTCTTACACCCCAATTCGGGCAAGTAGGGCGTTGAGTGAACAGGGTGCAGCAATCATGCCGCAGGTGTACAGGATGATGCGGCGCCATGCCGCTTGTGTGGCTTCAGTAGCTCCCACGGGACGCTGGGCATCTCTTGATCGCTTACCCGCTTCTCGGACCCGCCGTGCGCTTGTCACGATCAGGGCGAGCGGTCATGCAGCGTGCCCACCCGACTCACGGCATAACGGGTGCCGCGAGCCGGGTGGGCGTCACGCCGCTGAGGATAAGCTCCACCGCGACGGCGGCGATCCGGAAGCCGAACAACTTCTCGGTGACCAGCATGCGCTCTTCGTTGAGCGTGGGGCCCAGCCGATTGGCCCAGTGGAAGACCGCCCAGTCGAGGGCGAGAACGGCCCCGAGGCTAACGATCGCCCCCGCCAGGTCTCTCAGCGTCTGGGCCTCGGCTTATAGCGTCACCAGCCCGACGAAGCCGACCGGATTGAGCAGCTACGGTACGGCCAGTGGGACCTGCGCGAGCTGCATTGGGTCCTTTCATCGACGAGCATTCGGATGGACTCGGCATCCTCGAGCACCATGCGAATCGGAAGGACAAGCAGGATGACGCCACCCACGATAGACGGCGCCGCCACCGTAAAGTGGAATATGATGCGCAACAGCTCGCCCAGCAGGATCAGTGTGAGAGCCGCCGTAGCCGCCGTTGTGAGCATCTTCCACTGCACCCGTCTCCTGGTTGCCGCGTCGAGTGAAGCCGTGAGTTGCAGAAGCCGGACAAGCGCGATCTTTGGCCCGATACCGATGAGAAGGACGAGAAAGGTTTCGAGAAATCTGGTGCGGGCCACGACATCGATTCCATTCGCTACAGGTCAGGAGAGTCGTGAACTGAGCGTCTCGAGCGGCTGACGCCGACTGTCGAGTGTCGGGGGCACCTCGCGGTATTGATCAGTTCCGGTCCGAGATCACAGATCCAGGATCACGTGCTTCCCGTAGTGATGCATTTCCCACGCGCCATGTTCGGCCAATACCGCTCGAACACGGTCGACGTGGTCTTGATTTGGGGCGTGGACGGCAATGATGACGTGCATCTGGTCCGCTTCCTCCACGTATCGCGTAACCAGGAGGCTTTCGTCGGTTTCCAACATATGCGTGAGGCGCGCGATCCTGCCACGGCGCTGTACGGTGGAGCGCGCGGCCTGGGCGAACCAGGCTCCGTCCGCCAGGTCCACGTCGCCGTCCGACACGCCAGCGTCCCTCAGTGCCTGAATGGCGCGCTCGGCGGTGGACCGGTCGTCGATTACGGCCACGATGTCCTCCAGTGGGTAGAACCGGTCCATCATGGTCGGAACTGATTGCCAGGCCCGCGAGGGGTCCTCGTCGACGGGCCATCGATGCTCCGCGTGGGAGTGCTCGGTCATGGCGTACCTCCTGGCGACGGGCGTCCGCGCCCGGCGGACGGCGTCACCGCCCGCGGCAGCGGATCTCCCTATCACCAACCAGCATAGGCAAGGTGCCGTCGGCAGCAGAGGCCGGTTGACACTACGCGGGGCGGACACTCGGCACGGTTCTACGGTGCCGCGCCGCTGAGCAAGCTGCCTCGGCGCGGGCTACTTGCGCTCTCGCGAAAGACGATCTACTCATAATCGAGCAGATTCGGGAGCCATGGAATTGAGATCTCCGAGCTGCCCAGAGCAAGTGTGACCACAATGAGATTCGGCGCTGCTGTTTCTTCCGTGGCAAGTCGATCTACCCTTGTTCATGCTTCTGTTTCCCTCCATGTCGGCCGCGAACCGCGATCGCAAATGGCGGATGGTGCTTCATGCGGCGGTACTGGGATCCATCGCTCTGCTCTCTCTGGTGCACCTGTCGCACGCTCAAACCAAGGGCAATGACTCGGCCACATTTGTGAACGTTGTTGGCGCAGCCACCCTCGATGTCGAGACGTTCGACGGTCAACTGGAGCGAGTCCGGTTGACAGGGATCGGCGGTCCAAGCATGGCCGACGTCGGTCGGAGTCAGGTCCGCTTTGCCGAATATCGTCCCAGCGATGTTTTGCGGACACCAGAAGAAAGTATGGCAATGTGGGGCTGATCTGGTTGTCGATTCGGATAGCTCCAGATCGAGTGCCGCGAGAGATCGACTGACGCGCCGCTTGCTCTCTTTGCGGCTAACAATCGCTGTAGCGGTCACCACGTACCTTCGCACTGATCTCTAATTGCCGGTAGCATTGACCGAGAATTTCGCCAGTCGGAGACGCCGTAGTGAGCGCAAGTGCCTTATTCGACCTCAGCGGGAAGACCGCCATTGTGACTGGAGGAGCGTCAGGCATCGGTCAGGCGGTTGCTCTGGGATTGGCCGTAAGTGGCGCCAATGTCGTCATAGCCGATCTCAACAAGGCCAATGCCGAAGCAATGGTGCCTCGTATTGTGGGGCTCGGACGCCGCGCCCATTCCATCTCCATGGACGTCACGCGGCCCAAACAGGTGGCGGATCTGCTCGAAGAATCCAGGGCCCAATTCGGCGACATTGACATTCTGGTCAATGCGGCCGGAATCAACGTTCGTGGGGATTCCGTCGATATTAGCGACGATGCGATCAACCAGGTCCTTCAGGTCAATCTGATGGGGGTGCTCCACTGCTGCCGCGTCATTGGCGCACACATGGTGGAACGAGGCAGCGGCAGTATCGTTAATATCAGCTCCATCATGGGAAGCCTTGCCGGTCCAAGGATTCTGGCCTACGTGACGTCGAAGGGCGGCGTGACCCAGCTTACCCGGGCGCTGGGCGTAGAGTGGGCAACTAGCGGTGTCCGTGTAAACGCTGTCGGGCCGGGATATTGCCGCACTCCGCTGATCAACCAGGTCATGGACGATCCCGCCTGGCTTGCTCGCGTGGAGCAGCGCACACCAATGGGCAGGCTTGCCGAGCCACAGGAGATCGTTGGCCCCGTGCTCTTCCTGGTTTCCGATGCCGCGAGCTACGTCACCGGCACGGTCCTGTTCGTCGATGGGGGTTACACGGCCTCCTAAACGAGCTAGTCAGTATTGCCTGACACAGGAGGGCCTTCGGTCGTAGAATGCGCAGGGCACACAGTCGTGCTGATTCTGGGAAAGGAGCCAAGAACCAGATGGAAAAAACCCTTGTTGCCACACTCGAAGGGCCACTGGGAAAAGCAGAGATTTACGAAGTGCCGCAGGCAAATGCCGATGGTGGCCTACAGCTGCAATACGAAGTGCTCTTCAATGGTCAAACGGAGACGTACCGCGCCTTGGGGGAAGCGTACCTCGAGGCCGGGGAGAAGTCAGGCGCTCCTGCCTGAGCCCGCGATCCACTAAATCGGCGTCAGTCCAGTGGCGTTCAGCCGTGGATTGGCCTGAGTGAGCGGCCCAATCAACTTCCGATGGCAGTTGATTGGGCCGCTTCTGGTGGATATACTTCACAGGCACGCGGAAGTGGCGCAGTGGTAGCGCGTCTCCTTGCCAAGGAGAAGGTCGCGGGTTCGAATCCCGTCTTCCGCTCCAGATTGCGAGATTTAGGGTCCCGAAGGGACCCTTTATTGTTGACTTGCGTCGCGTGAGGTCGACTCTACCGAGGCCGCTGATCAGACGCCGACCGGTTTCCGGGTCCGTCCCAAGACTGTGTTAATATTTTCCGCACGACATTTAGCGAGGCGAAGCTTCACTATAGAAAGGACGGGTATGATTCCCGTCTTCCGCCTCAATCCGGCGACGTAGCCAAGTGGTAAGGCAGAGGTCTGCAAAACCTCCATTCAGCGGTTCGAATCCGCTCGTCGCCTCCAAGTTTTTGATCTCAAAAGCACCCCGCTCGGTGAATTCGAGCGGGACGTTTTGAGACCTTGAGCCCAACAATTAGCCACGGTGGGGTCGAACGCTCCCGCGGATAGACTGACACTACGGCGTTGAAAGCATCACGGGTCTTTCGATCGCTGAGCGTTGCCAGGGGATGATCCGCCTGCGCGGCAGTAGGACGCATCTGGTGAACCCGATGTGCGACCGACTCATCGATTGGCTCGCTCACCAGTGGAGCGTGACGGAGCTGTCGCTCATCTGGCCGCGGCTGAGCGACAAGCGGCTCGAATGCTGACGTTCGCGGACTACCTCAGTTCGGTTTAGAGAAACTGCCGATCATAACGTTCAATGACCAACCGGTACGAATTCTGCAAAAATTGTGTGTAACCTTGCACCCCAGTTGAGGGCCATCGAAGTGTAGAGCGGGTCCCGGTGCCTGGATAAGAAGTCGGAATTTGCGCCCGCGGCGACTCAGATACAGCTAAGGGACTCTCCCTAAGCGGCACTAAATGGCTCTCCTCTGGAGATCGAAGGCCTGAGGAGGCTTATGATGGCCAAGGATGGTCGATCGCCACGGCGGTGTCCAGAGTGTCACGAGTCCGCGCCCAATGTCACCGCGATAGGTGATGCCGAACAGACCTGGGTCTGTGGCCAGGATGATTGCTCGGTGCGCGAGTTCACACGCGATGGTGTCAAGACGCGCATGCTGCCGCGTGAACGAGCAAGAATGGGCTCAACGAGTCCGTCGGTTCCCGAGCAAGCACGGCGCCAATACGGAGCTCGCTGGCATAACGCTTAGTATTCCCGCGGTAACCACGGAATACTGTCCCAAGCGTCTCGTCACTGTACGGCCTTCCGTCGCAGGTCCCCGATTGGGACCGATCGCGCTCCGGTTCATGCCGTCGCTGCAAACGTTAGTGTCGGACCAATTTCCAATTCACGAGGACACTAGGAGCAATAGTCGACCCTGCTGGAGCCTGTGGCAGAACTGCAATAACTCCGTTCAGGTCCGCGACTCTGCTTGTCGCCGGCGCTCGATCTCACGAGCGGCCCATGGGTCGGCTGAGAAACGCCAGGAGCACTGACCAACTACGATGGCTTGCCACGTGACGAGTGAATCGGTCTGAAATATGTTCGCGCGCACCTTCGTTGCCGATTGCAGAGATTCGCCCGCGGCATCCATACTCTGCACGGGCCGCTACGGCCTATTCACATGACACCTAGCGGGAGCACCAGTGAAGATAACCCCTCTCGAGATTGGCGGACTTCAGCTTGTTGAGCTGGACATCCATGGCGACGCAAGGGGCTTCTTCGTCGAGCGATTCCATGCTGAGCTCTTCCGACCTTGCATTTCCACCCAGTTCGTTCAGGACAATCACTCCAGATCCGCTCCAGGTGTCCTGCGTGGACTGCACTTCCAATATGGTCCCCCACAAGGAAAGCTTGTGGGGGTGGTCCACGGTGCCATCTTCGACGTTGCCGTCGACATCCGTCCCGAATCACCGACGTTTGGCCGAAGTTATGGTGTGGAGCTGAGCGACCTCAACGGACGTTTGCTGTGGGTGCCGCCAGGCTTCGCGCACGGGTTCTGTGTAATCGGTGACGGGCCGGCAGATGTTCTCTATAAGGTGGACGCCGCCTATGCTCCCACTGGCGAAGGCGGGATTCGCTGGAACGATCCGGAGCTATCGGTGAAGTGGCCCGTGGAGGATCCCACGGTCTCAGCGCGTGATATGGTGCTGCCCACGTTTGCCGAATATCAGGTAGCCCCGCCTGCATGGTCACAGATCCTGAACGGGGCAGCTAGAACCTAGGAAAACCAAGATTAAATCGTTGAGCGGAAATTAATGGCCTCGACTATTGAAGTCGGGGCCATTTCCATGTGCGGGGCCTGATGACCGGGCTTGATGACCCGCGGGCGGTCTGGCGGATTGCTATCCGTGCATGCCCCGGCTGGCCCCGGGGCGATGGCCGGGACCAAAGCCTTCGGGACCACTGACGATGACGGCTCGAGGCTGATCGCCGTCGATAGCAACCACCATGACCTTGTCACCAACTGCGATCTGGGTTGACGTTTGCCCACCGGTCCATGGCTGCGCGGCCCGGCGAATCACGGTGTCGGCGTTCAGGCCGTATGTCTTGCTCGAGCCCAATGAGGTGTCGTTGGGGGCGATGGTCAGAGAGTCCGCAGAGACGCTCTGGGCGGTACCCGGGACAACCGTTAGAGTGTGCGAAACGTTGTTCACATCGCTGAAGCGCGCCTGCACACCCGCAAAATGACTAAAGCGCTCGGCGGGTGAAAGCTGCGCCAGCCCACGCACCTCTGGCGGAAGCTGTGCAGAGAACATCTCGTGCGGAATTATCTGCCCGGCTGCTGAGGCCACCGCAACTCCGGTGAGATGAGAACCCAGGCCGGATAAAAAGAACGCGGCGGTAGCCAGCGAGCTAAGGCCTGCAATTGCGATCGTACGTATCATCGTTGTTCCTCCCTTGGCGGGCGTCGTTGTCTCGCATTGCCAGCTGGTCTTCTTAGAAGCGCTTCACTCAATTGCTGATACGCGTATGGCAGGCCAGAGGTTGCAGCTCGCACTCGAGCTAGTATTGATGTCTTTACGAGGCATGTACTGATCGCTTCAGCGATGTTTCACGGCGAGAATTAGCAAGCGAAGCGATGCGGTCCTAGATTGCTAGTGGAGAACGGAAAGCTACCGATTCGCCGCGGCATCGCTTCCGCTCGTCGTCTTTAGGAGACGCGCTGGAGTACCCACGACGTTCGCCTGGCGAGCGGCATAAGGCGAGCTCCTAGCGCGGGTCCACGGTGATCTTGGCAACCTCGAAGAAGTTCTCGCCGTTTGGCTGCGTAAGGCGCTGGCTGGTAACGGGATCGTACATGCCAGTGATGAGCCGGTATTCGCCCGCGGGGAGGTTGCGATCGATCGAGATCGCATGCTCGTCCACCACGTGATCGCCCGCCACCCATCCGGATGTCGGTTGGGCGCCGCCATCCGGCTGACCATCGTGCTGGGCAGCCACTCGTCCATCCGGTCCAAGAAGTTGAGTAAATACGGTGAGCGCCTGTCCGGGCGGCGCATTCGCCTTCCAGAAGAGCGTAAGCAGAAGCTGCTGATCCCGGCCCGGGCGTACGGTCTGACCGGGATCGAGGGTGTAACCGATCAAAGCAATGGCTGAGCCGAGCTGCGTGTCCAGCTCCACGGTGGGCTTCTGATTGGAAGACGACTGTCCCTCGCGTCCGCGAATAGTGACACGCTGCACCTCGCGCTTCACCTCTGTGCGGCCGGTCGCGGCGTCGCGCAATTCCAGGACAAGCTGCGCCTCGCCCGCGGCGGTGCCAGGTCTTGGGATGAGTCGGTACTGGCCTCGGAAGATCTCCCGCTCCTCCCAGCGATTGGTGGGATTCGCATCACCGGTAGGTCGAGTGATCTGCTCAGCCAGCGTTCGGCCTCCGTCTCGGCTCTCGAGCGCTACGCGTACCTGGTAGTCACGCTTCACATCACGCAGCGCGCGCCAGATGAATTGCAGATCCAGCGACTCGCCCGGCGCCAGCTCATTCCGACCGTACTCACCGCCCATGATGTCAACGTCATCATTCAGCCGAACTCGCTCGCGATTGGTGACCTGCACCTCACGTTCGCGCGGCGGCGACGGTGCCTTATTGATCAGTACCTCGCCCAGCATTGCCTGCACACCCGAAGGGTTCCCGTTCTGATCGAGGACGTTCAGCGCTCGCTCGCCGTCCAGTACACGCATGGCCAGTCGGTACCTGCCCGGCGGCGTTTCGGGAGGAACGGCCATGCGGAGCTGATCGCGGATGAGCTGCCCGTCCACCCAGGTCCAGGTCGGCGCCATTCGATCCACCGGCTCAGACTCGCGCACGGCCCAGGTGAATCCTTGCTCGTCCACCAGACTGGCGCTCATGTGATAGATGCCGGGTGACGTGGCAAGTGCTCTCCAGGCAATGTCAACCTGGAGAGTCTCCCCCGCCGCCACGTTTGCTGTTTCCGATTCGCTCGCCAGCGACACTGGCTCCGGTACCGGTTGTCGATCAGAAAGACCGCGGGTAAGCTGGAAACCCTCAATACCGACTTTGTCCGCGAACAACGCCTTTGCCGGGTAGCGCAATCCGGCGGATGCCGTGCCACCCTCGGTAACGTGCAGAGGACCGAGTCGGATGGAGCCCTGGGTGGGGAGCAGCTCAACCAGCTCCATGTTCCGAACCCCAATATTTCGTCCCTGGGAGAGCGCGCCTACGTCAAGCTGATAGACGCCAGGAGCCAGTCCCGCAGGAACCTCCAGTGGAACGGAGGTACGGTAAGATCCGTCTGTTCCAATGGACTCCCGAGCGGTCTCGGTGGCAAACGACCAGTTCTGCTCGTCGATGTTCGTCAGTCGAACAAAGGCTTCGGATCGTGCCGCGCGGTCGGCCTGCCCCGGCTCCGGTTTCCAATACAGGTTGACCATCAGACTCGTACCCGGCTCAACCAGCTCACCGCGCTTGAGCTGAGTACCAGACCGCAGAAGGTCGTACCCTGTGAGCGTTGCCACATCACCGAGTGTGATCTTGACTGGCACCTGCGCAGGCGACACAGCGTAATATGACTGGAAGAAGCGCATAGAACCCAACGGCACAAGCATGACAGCAGCGGCGATCAAGCCGCCTCGAATGGCGAGCTCTCGGCCGGTGGGGCGCTCGAGCACAAGCTTGCCACGTGGGCGAAATGCCCAGATCGCAGTGGCCAGAGCGAACACGACCGCGACGACGGTAATCGCATCGGACATACTGCGGAGTGGCGTGTTTTCAAACGAAACGCGCAGACTGTGCTCTCCGGCAGGCACTTGTATGGCAAGCATGCCCTCGGGCTCTGACGGGGTCACGTCTACGGGTTGATCGTCGAGCCAGCCCTTCCAACCGGGGAAATACGCCAGGTTCAGCACAACGCGGGACGGTCTATCCGTACTCACGTGATAGCTTGCCCGCCCCGCTTTCGAGTCAAGCAAGATCACTCGGGCCCAAGGGTCAGATGCCATCGGGTGCACTGCCTCGTCGTAACGTGCGCCGACCACCCGGCCCAGCGCCTCTGGCGAAACCCAGGGATAGTCGGTGACCCATCGCGGCACGTACTCGCCTGCCACGGTAGTACCGACGAGGTGGTAGAGCAGCTCAAACTCGATCGTCTCGCGCACGCCAACTTCTGGGTCTTTCTGGTTGGCCATGATCGGCTTGAGATTCCAGAGGTTTGTAGCCAGGCAGAACACCACCAGCGCTGCAGCCGCGGCAGTTCGCCAGCGCGGGGCCAGGATGTCCACCAGGTAGCCGGTGGCAATGCTGGTAGGCAGCGCCATGAGAAGCAAGAATCGCCAGGGGAACTGCGTCAGCGGCAGCAACGGGATCGTTTCCCACAGCGGCAACGAGGGCGGCTGAGAGAAGAAGAATGCAATGCCGAAGATCAGTACGGACATGATCAGCTCGGTACGCGCCCGTGGCAGGAAGCGCTTGAACACGATCAGGCCAGCGATTGCGCCGATTCCGCCCAGGACCACCTGAACCAGGCCCATCTTGTACGCGTACACCGGCGAGTCGGGAAAGATGATCCCGTAGGTGTGGAATACCGTGTTCGGCAGAATGTCCTTGAGCGCAGGGAAGTGGTCATTATGCGAGACATAGAGAAG
Organism: uncultured Chloroflexia bacterium; assembly: GCA_963765765.1. GTDB lineage: Bacteria > Chloroflexota > UBA6077 > UBA6077 > JACCZL01 > CAVXYC01. The sequence goes on from CAVXYC010000020.1 coordinate 71,060, forward strand.
TCCCTTTAGCTGGACGAGCTCCTTCTCCACCAGCGCCGGAAATGCAAGGTAAGCGCACAGGCCACCTGCGAGCAGCGGCCGCGGCGACCAACCGGGCGCCCACAAACGAGAAGGTCTTCACTCCACCGCCGTTCTCCAGAACGGCGCGAATCATGAGCCACAGGCAGTAAATCACCAGAATGGGCGTAAAGATGAAGGCGGAGAGGTTGTGCGTCAGCACGATCAGCGCATAGAAGCCCGCCGCGGCAATGAAGTACCGCCCGAGTTTCCAACGACTGTGCGGCTCGGAGAGTCGGCTGAACGCCCAGAGAATCGTTGGGAAAAGCGCCATCGCCGCGAATTCCGGAATGTCGCCGCGGTAATAGGCGTTGACCAGGTGGTACGGAACGTAGACGAACACCACCGACGCCACGGTGGCGGCGTTGAGCGACAGAAACGTGGAGCTATAGAGGAACGCTCCCACCGCTGAGAGGACCATGAAAACCGCGATGACAGCCTTCGTGGCAGCAAGCCAACCGAGGCCAACCGCGTGGAATGCCGCCGCCAGGTAGTAGGTGAACGGCGAATAGAAATTAAAGAGCGGTGTGCCGTAACCCAGGAACTGATCCGGCGCCCAGCGACACACGAGACTTCCGTCACGCAAGCACTGATCGATCTCGATGGCTCGATGAACGTGGTACAGCCCATCACTCGAGGCAAAGAAATGCTCGGTAGTAAGGGGGATGAGCGCCGGAAGCGAGAGGGCGCTAACGAGGAGCAGGCGAAAGAGCAAGTCGTCTGTCTTAGGAGAGAGATATCGCCGAGCGCAGCCCGGCCGATGTCACGCTACCTTATAGCCGTCTAGGCCAGGTGCGATCAACCGCGAGCAAGCTATTACTACGGTGGTGCGGGTCTCTGTACCCGCCAGTTGGCTCAGATGCCCCAGTGATGGAAGAAGAGACCCATACTCCAGGGGCAAACAAGTCCACGCACCTAACAACGGTCAGGCCAGTGCTCGGGCTCGCAAGTCCGAATCGCTTCAGGCCATCCAGTAGAATCCAAACGGTGACGCGCCAGGCGCGTCTCCAGCCGGGGTGGCGGAATGGCAGACGCGGCGGACTTAAACTCCGCTGTCCGCGAGGACGTACGGGTTCGAATCCCGTCCCCGGCACCGGTGATTGAACTCGATTATGACGAGTGCGCGATTTTCACGGCGCCCACAACGGTTACTTGACGACCAAACTGAGGACCAAGGCGTTCAGGAGATTGCGCTAGGACTTGATCCATCCGAGCTGCGGCCTGTTCCTGCATCGTCGGCAGAACGTGACTGTAGACATCCAGCTTAAGGCTGATAGTGCTGTGTCCGAGCGTCTCCTGGACAACCTTCGGATGTTCACCCATTGCCAGCAGCAAGGTCGCGGCGGTATGGCGCAGGTCATGGAATCGGATTGCAGGTAGCTCCGCACGCTGAAGAAGTGGTTTGAATTCGCGGCTAGAAATGTTCCGTCCGTCGAAATCCTCACCGATTTCGTTACAGATGACGAGGTCGTGAGCGGCCCAATGCGGGCCTGCGCTTAGTCGCGTCTCAAGCTGTCGAGTTCAATGGGCGGAGTGCATTTACTGCCGTACTCGAGAGGCGTATCTGACGACGACGGTGCCCGGTCTTCGGCTCTTCGAAACTCCACTCGCCTGGGAGACGTTGCAGCGTGTGGCGCACCTCTAGCCGTGCGGCGTCGAGATCAAGGTTCGGCCAGCGAAGCGCGAGCAACTCGCCTTGCCGCATCCCGGTGGTGACCGCCAAGACATACAGCGCTTCCAGATGATCGCCTGATGATGTCTGCAAGAGCTTTCTTGCCTGCTCAAGGGTTAGGGGGCGAATCTCTTGATGTTTCGGTGTTGGCACATCAACGGCGTCCGAGGGATTCCGTCCAATCAATTTCCACTTCACCGCCTGACGCAGGGCTCGATGCAGCACGGAGTGAAGGAATTGGACAGTCCGTGCCAGAAGTCCCTCCGAGAGCTTCTTGCTGTAGAGCCGACTCAAATGCTGTGGGGTAAGCTTCGAAAGAGTCACCCGCCCGAGCGTCGGGAGTGCATGCAGTTCCACGAGCTGCTGGTAGCGTACGTACCTTCGAGGCCGTAGTGTGGGCCGAGCGGTATCTTCAAGCCATCGGCGTAGGTAATGCTTTAGTAACTGCTCGGGCGCGGTAACCAGCGTTCCATCGCGCAGTTGCTGCCGCGCTCCGGCAAGCATGTTTTGAACTTCTCGCTGCGTTCTGCCGTAGAACGGCTTGCGCTTCCGCTTCCCATGCACCCAGCCTAGATCGACCTTCGCTTCCCAGCGACCGTCTTTGCGCTTCGTGATCGTGCCTTCACCGTGTCCGCGTCGTCAGGCCATCAGTCCGACTCCTTCGCCCGCTGCTCGCGCTTCCGCTTCGTATAGGCAGCCACACGGCATCGGTTGGAGCATTACTGCCGCCTCACCGTGCCCGTCATGCTGGTCCCGCAGATCACACAGGGGCGCTCGACGATACGCGGGCGCGCCACCAACTCTCGCCCGAGGACCCTCCCACGTTCATCAGTCATGGGTTCATCCCATCACATTTAAACGTTTCCGTGTGACTTGAAAACGCGACAACAGATTTCGTTGACTCGCTGGGGAAAAGCGACATATGCGACATATCTCGCTGACTGGCGGCCTGCGGTCACGATCAAAAGGTAATGCGTCGGCTGGCGTCCCTGCCCTTCATTGATGTTGCTAAGAGGCGATGCTACCGATCAGTGACCTCGCCAGGACGCTGGCGTAATGAACTGAATAGTCCACTCGAACTACATCCATGACCGAAGGTCCCGCGTTAATGTGTCTGTCAGCAAGTTAACTGGGCGGGTTCGCCCACTCGCATGCAATCGCGCCGATGATGAACCACTAACTATTTGTGTAGCGCTCGTTTGTGTAGCGCTCGGTCTCCGATGGGGCGGCAGGGAGCACAGCAGGGGAGAAAGAGGCCAGTCCATGCTCGTTCATGAAGCGCGCCTGCTCAGATCGATCGCCCGCGCCACCCACGGCCGGTTCCCGCCGACCGCGTTCCCCCGGCTGGTGGAGCTCCTCCAGCGCCGCGCGGCGCGCGACGGGGCCGCGGCCGGGTACGAGTCCATGTATGACGACCTCGGAGCTGCGGGGAGCATCCGGGGGACTCCGTGGGCGGCGTCCGGGTGGACGCCGTCACCATCGCACCCGACGTGCAGGCGCGGGTGCTCGGGTATCTGCACGCGCACCGCGCCGACTGGATCGAGGCCTTGCGCCGGGATGGCAAGCGGCTGGGCGACGTGCGGGTGGTCCGCGACAGCATCGAGGTGGTGGTCGAGCGGGATCCAGATACGGCCCCCGGAGTGCCCGAGCATCGACGAGCTCCGCGCCACGGCGCACGCGAGCATCGCGACCGCGTCTAGCCGCGCCCCCTCACCGGGCGGCACCGCGCCCGATGGCCTCCCTGGTGGACGACACTAGGAGCGTCATGCCCGACCCGTCGCACCCTCCTGGGCCGCCGCCGCTGGACGGTCGGATCGCGGCAAACCCGGAGGGCGTACTCGTTGACCCGAACGATGCCTGCACCGTCTATGAAATCAACTACCTGTCGAACATCGCTCCCCAATACGATGATCGATTCAACGGCGGGCGTGGACTCTGGTATCAGCTTGAGACTCGAATCCGTCAGGATATTGTCGGAACGGGGACGCCGATCCACGTTATCAGTGGCACCGTGTTCGGGAATGCTCCGATCCAGACAGTGGGCGCGCGTCTCATCCCCATCCCGCACATGGACTTTCAGATCCTCATCACTCCGTATGGAGTCGTGCGCTTGCTATTTGTCCACTCGCCCCAGATCGGTGCCCATGGCTGCGCCCTCCGTGCGACTCTGGAAGACTGGATCGTCGCCATGGCGGATATCGGAGCCGTCTCTGGGCTCGGCTTCTTTGCAGGCGCCAGCGATGAATTGGAGGCGAGCCTCCAACACCGGACGGTCGCGCGGTGTGGAAGGTACTCACGGGGAAGTAGGGTGAACGTTCGCCCCCGCAACAAGGCTGAGCTCCAGCTTAATCGTGAGAGACTCGGAAGCTCTCGGCGCCGTGATCGAGCAATGGGTCGAATACGAGGCCGAAGGGCTGTTACCAGCCGAAACTTAGCAACGACGGGTCAATCGACCCGAGACGTCGCGGGAAGCCACGTCGCCGGCACTCGTGCTGCTCGACCTCCGTACGCGCGTGCCCTGTCAACCAATTTAATCGACATTTGGGGCCAGACTGGTTGGGCTCTCGGTACGGCGGCCGCACTGTGCTGAGCCGATTCGGACGATCACCTACGGTTAGACGCTCGGTGCGTGCGGCACAGCCAGTGCCGCCCCAACTTGCCGGCGACAGCGGCTCGGGATCGACGCGTAACTATCGTTCCGATTACTGACCTTTACTAGACGTAAGACCGGGCTACCGGGGTCCTCATTGGCCATCGGTCTTTCGCGGACCTGACGCAAGAAGGAGAACTGCTAGGGCGAGGCCGGGCGGGCCAGGAGCATCGCGGATGCGCCGCGCGTCGCGATGGATCCTGCGACCAGGCGCGGCCGAACGGGTATCGACCCATCACCGGCGCGTTTACCGAAGAATGCCCCCTGGTGGTTGCAAGAGAAGGGGTTCGCACATGACCTTGATCGTCACGATCCTAACCATCGCGCTGCTCGGTCTCGTTGGAGTTGTAGCCATGGCCGAGGGGCTGATTCTGTTCTACCAGCAGCAGCGCAAAGGGTCCCGGCCGGCTAGGTCCGACGGCAAAGTTCTAGAAGTTACTCTCCCCGTCGTCGGAAGCCTTAGCACTACGAATGCGGCGATCGGGCTTATCGCACTCGGATTTGTCTGTCTCGTGAGTGCAACTCAACTGATTCAGCGGCAGCAAGAATTAGAAACGACTCAGAGGAAGTTGGAGCAATTCGAGCTGGCTGGTGCCGTAACGTCTGATGAATCATTATCGGTCTCCAATAGTGGGGTGCGGCTTGTACGGATAGTGGGCCAGTTTCTCGTGAGCGATGATGGGCAATACGGTGGCACCGTGACCCCCGATTCGGAGCGCTGGGCCCTATTGGTGCAGTCGCCGGGTCGAATGAGAGGGATGGCGCTCCAGAGCCTAGAGACTTTGCCAAGGACTAGTCCCATAAATTTGGACGAGCCACTTGACCTGGATGGATTACTGGGACCAGTGGTAACTAGCGAAAAGCCACCGCCGATAGCACGACCGGAAGTCGCGAGTAAATTCCCCAAGCTTCAAAATTCAGGGGGTGTATAGCCATGAGCAAAGTGATCTTGATGCCGTTAGCATGCTTCCTCGTCATACTCGTAGCTCTGATCTATCCACCAAACGCTTCAGCCGAATCACTGGAAGGAACCATCGTCTCAAGGTCCGGAGTGCCGGTGGCGGGTCTCACTGTGCAACTAGTCCATCCAGTTTTTGGTCGACGTGTGGATGCGATTACCGACTCATCAGGGCGTTTTCGGTTTATTCAGATACCAGAGACGGACCAACCATACTCCCTGGAAGTGTATTGGGGTAGCGATCTGGTCTATTGGCAGCCCGCAAGCATTCAGGGTGATGCAGTCATAGTCCAGCCTATTCGACTGCCGTAGGTTCGGGACGCTCCGGATCTTCGAGTTGAAGGACCCCGCCCGTCTGCGGATCCAGCAGCACCTGGGCTTCGCCAAACTGGCTGTAGGTGATGCGGGCCGGGGTGTCGACGAAGTTGATAAATCGAGCGTTCGGGATGTCTACGACTCTGGGCCTCCTTGGGTTTCATGCTCGTCGGCGACGGGTGTCTCGGACGCTGGACAGACTAGACGGAGTTCGAGGCCCACGGTCCGCCTAATGATGGACCGTAGTAGGTCCCGCCTGTCAGCCGTGATCTCAGGAGTCAGGTGATACCTCTGTGCGTGGCCTCACCCGCTCGATGCGCGCGGATCAGCCACCCCGCACCGAACGACGCCAGCCGACTATCCCGACTGATGAGCTGGAGCGGGCGGAGTGGTGTATCAACGATGTCGAGTACAACGGTGCGACTGCTTCACGGCGTAGCCGGAGATGCCACCGTGCCACGTCAGGCAACGGAGAAGGCTGCGGGATTCCCGCGGCCTTCGGTCTGTGGGAGATGTCCCGATCGCTAGCAGCGCGTCGTGCTGGTGTATCGGTAGCAGGTCGTCGAGCCGCTGAATGACGACGAGCTGGAGCCGGAGTTCACGGTGCCACTATAGGAGCCGACGTCCATACTGCCGATCCGGGTGCTGCTGGTGCTCGCATTGAAGGAGTCGCCGCCGATGGTTCCGCCATAGGAGCCCGATGTGTAGCTGCCGATCCGAGTGGAACTGCCTGAGCCGTAAATTAACTCACCTGATGTCGTGATCCCCGAGAAGCTGTCCGAGGTGTAGTTGCTGCCGATGCGCGTCTGGCTCCCCGTCACATATGTCCCCGATGGGCTGGAGCAGGAATAGGACGTGTAGCTACTCCCGATCTGGATCTCCGAGCAGCTCGACTGGGCGAGCGCCGCGGTGGGGGTGACCAGGATCCCGACGAGCAGGAACAAACCGAAGAGCGGGCGTCGCATTCTGTCTCCAGCTCCGCGGGCTCGCGCGCGCACGTAATCCGGGCCAACTGGATGAACTTCCGTGCATCGCAGACGCGCCCTCAGGCCCTCGCACGCACGCGTTATCTGTCTGTAAGCCAGCATTTGTGCACGACTCTTATGTCTCCCACAGCTCCGCTCCGTGAGTCGATCGTCAGAGAACTGGACCGGGCTGTACCGACTATACTCGTCCGCCACGAGTAACTCTCTTATGACAACGCGCACCAAATCGACGTCCCGTTCGGATGCGTCGTCGCACCGACCGAGTATTAGTCGGAGCCGGCGCAGCGAGGCAGCGCGTTGCTCGACTCGGTGACGTGTCGTTGATCGATTGGCCGCACACGACGCCAATCAACCCGGAAGGCTGGAAAGATTAACCAGAGCGCTACGCTGGCCACGGCCGCACTGTTCACCTTGACGTTGTACTGCGCCAGTGGAATTGGCCGGCTGCTGCTCGGCTCCGCGTCCGTGGGGGGGCCATTTCGTACCACCATCGCCCACTACGTCGTCGGATCCCTCGCCTATTCGGCACTGTTCGGCCTTGCTTTCCAGTTGAGCATCGGGTTCACTGCCTTCTCCATCCTGGCCGTGTTGACAGGGCTCGTTGGCCTGGCCACCTGCCTGGTGATAGCGCGGCAGGGCGCCAATCTGGCCACATACCGCTTGGCGCTCGCAGCCGGCGCGGGCCTGGTATTCCTGGTGTGTGGAGTCACGCCCGCCAATTTGGGCGCAGCCGACTCGTTGCACTACGCGTACATCGTGGCGCGGGTGTTTCATGATGACTGGTTCGCGAGTCGCGTCCCCGTTATCCCGGACCGCGCCTGGCTCACCGGACTCCTCGAGGAAGGGGCCGTGACGCGCGGGCCAACGGTGGCGCTCCTCTGGCCCTCCGCCGCCCTGGGCGGGGGGCTCGGCGCCGAGACGGTGACCCAGCTTGGCATGTGGTTCCTGGTTCTGGGGTTCCTTCTCTCGGCGGACGTTCTGGCGGGTAGGGCCCCGTTACTGGTTTGCTTCATCCTCGCGCTTGGAGGGTTGGGGGCGTTCAATGCGACCTCGATCGTGACCGGGGGACAGCTCAACCAGGCGTTCGCGCTGGCCGCGGCGCTGGCCGCGGTCTGGATCTGCCGCCACGCATCGGACCGGCGAGCCGGCTCGTGACATTGTTTCTGGCCGGCAATGTCATCGCCGGTGGCTACCCCGAATTTCTGCTGGCCGTGCCCGTCTATCTCGCCTGCGCCGCGCTCGTCAAACCGGGACCATTCCGTGCCCGAATCGCGGACATCGCCATCTTCGCGCTGGGCGCCGCGGTCGTGCTAGGTACCACGAGGCTGGGGATCATTCGATACCTCCTCTATCAGCGCTCCGCCGCTCCCGGCTGGTCACCCCTGCCCAACGCCCCCGCGGACGCGACGGACGCATGGAGGATTATGCTTTTCCAAAATATCCAGACTCTGGTGGATGCTACCTGCCGCGCTGGTCGCGGGCCTGTTCGTAATGCACGCCATGCGTCGCCGGGTGACTCCTGCAGCCGGGTGGCCCCTGGCGTGCCTGGTGAGTGTTGGTGTGACAGTGATGCTCGGGATCTGGTCCTGGGCGCTCATGGGCGCCGGCAACGGCAACTATGCGACCTTCAAACTCGGTGGCTGGCTCGGGCCTGGCCTGGTTCTGTTTGGGTGGCTGCTTGTGGGATACACTCGTCGGCCCGTGCAACCCCTTCTCGCAGCGCTCATTCTCACGGCCGCACTCGTCCGCGGCGCTGACCTCGCGATATCCGTTCAGGAGCAGGCCGCGACGTTCAGCTCGCGCGACCGCGAACGGCCAACCTGGCGGGTCCGCGACGCAACCGCGGCAGGCGTGCCGTGCACGCTGGAGCTTCGTTCCGATCGCGCCCAGGATCTCATGCGCGCCGCATCGCAGTCGGCAGCGCCCGTGCGCGGGTGTGAGGTGATCGTCCGGGCCACGCCGGCTGGGTGAAGCGCGCGGACGCGCGCGGCGCGACCAGCGCACCGAGCCGCAGACTGTGACTACCTGCCGGGCCGCCAGCGATCGATTGGGCCAGTCCACAGGCCGGACAACAGCGCGGGTGATCCCGCTGCAGGTCGGGCTCGAAAGCTGCGCTGGGTGGCCGTCACCAGGCCGCTCAGGACCGCCGGTACCACCGCGTGCCTGACGGGTTTCTGCTAACGAACGGTCCGAATCGCTCCTATGCCAGATCGCGGGTTGATGGCGTAGTTGCTTCCCGTCACTTTACTCACGAAGCGAGCACGTTGAAGCCGCCGTTCTGGAAGGCTTCTAACTCGGACCGGGCCTATGCACGGCCGAGCGCATGCGTAGTGCGCGCGCAAACTGCCCCAATGATCACCCGGGCTGGGAGCGTCGCCAGGCGGAGAGCGGATCGTCCGAGTCTCCTTGGCCACTCCGACCACGGGAAAGCCGCTGGGCGAACCGTTGGAGCCTGCGGACGTTGTCGGGTTAACAACGGCACGAGATCATCCAGGCTTCTCGACGCGCTCGTCAAAAGAAGCGAGCGCCGCGGCTGAGTCAGGGAATTTCGACTGGCACACTGTACCGCCAGCCGTGCGGCGGTCAGGCGCGTGAGGACCGTATTGAGCTCATCGTCAGTGAGGTTCATTGAAACATCCTCCGCGTCATTCCAGTTCTACAGTGATTAGTGCACTGTCTGTGCCGAACACCACTGATTTAGACACCCCCCGCGCATGCGAAACGGAGCAGCGCGGCTCAATCCAACTGGACATTGAAACGGTCTGTGAGCCTGACAGCACGGAACGTGAGACGGCACGAACGGTGACCGGGCAGCTCAAGCGACACTCCCAAGTACGCAGCGAACATCACGCCGTAAGCTGCTTCAGGTGTACAGAGCTGTGGCTCGCGGAAGGGTCAGCCAACTGGCTTGAGCCTCGGAAGAGACCCTTGTCTGGTAGGACAGGCCTCTCTACCTGTCCAGTGAATGCGGAGTCCATCCTGAGCAGGCAGAGAGGCCTGCCCCACTGCCCCCGAAGACTTGACTGAACCTATTTCAGCTCACCTTTTGTCAATCGTCTTGCCGGGGAATGGCAATTGAGACTGCTTGACATCCTCGGTTGCCCATGTGAGCCCAGCCCCTGTTGCCACACCATCACCGTTCCTCATGATGCAAGTCAGCACGCTCCAGAGCTGGCGAAGTAGGAGGACTATATGAAACTCGTCAGCCTTGTGCTGTCCATTCTGATCACCGCCGGAGCACTTGTACCGGCCGACAAAGTACTTGGCCAGCCGGGCGTTTCCCAGTTCTGGTCAGGGAGAATCGGTTCGAAGGCGAGCCGCCACCTGCCGATGCCGAGATCATCAATCTGGTGCTCGATTTCGCGCCCGGAGTGTGGCTTCCGCTTCACATCCATAGCGGGCTGGGCTACGCCAGCGTCCTTCAGGGAACAATGACACGGCGCGTGGACGGAGCAGCTCGCACGTTCGGCGTTGGCGAAGGCTGGGTGGATAGAGCGGACGTTCCTCACCAGGCCGGCAATGACGCCACCGTACCGGCGCGCATCCTGGCCACGTTCGTCATACCTAGAGGAACGACACTCACAAAGATACTCGAGAATGATGCCACGGCTCCCGGCGCCACGACGTTCGCCGAGCTCCGAATGGATGCTACCGACCTGCCGTCGCCGCTCGACCTTGTCCATCGGGTCGTGAAGCTCGGTGCGGGCCTCGAGGTGCCCGCCCACAGCCATGAGGGCATCACCGTGGTGAGCGTTCTCAACGGCAATGGAAATTTCGAAGAGAATGGCACCTCGCGGGAGGTGGCCACAGGGGTGAGTTGGGCGGACTCGGCCAATACCGCAGACACCGAGACGCTCGTGACCAGTGCACCGGTCGAGCTCGCGACCACGCATCTTTTGCCACATGGGGCAGCGCTTATGGCCCCGGTGGCGGTAGCTGTGCCCGCACGCTTCCCGGCGCCGGTGCAGCTTCCCGGGACGCGGTAAACCGCTCGGAGTGTCGTTGCCCACGGTGTGTAAAGCAAGCCGAACATCGGCTGAGGATGGGTGTTGTCGCCGCGAGGACCCTCGCGGCGACGGATTTGAAGCTGCTACCGCATCGATCTGATGCTGATCCTACCTGGCCTTGATGGCGGCTAACCCTTTGAGCTACTGCCTTCAGATTGCGGTTTTGACCGCGTCTGGTTCTGCGAGCCTCCTTTCCGTTTGATCTTGTCGGCCTTGGGATCACGCGGTGCGCCCTGCTTGGGGGAGTCCATCTTGCTCACTTCAAGCTGTCCTTTTTTGACCATGAGACCGTTCCTTGTGGGAAAGAGTAGTGCTAGTGATCAAACTCTGTTTTGACCGGATGGGGCTGCGCCTGGAGCGGGCTCGGGCGTCCTGGCGCAGTTCCCGCAGCAGTACGCTCGGTTTTCGACGGTTGTCATTGTCGATTGATCCACGATCGGCACTCCGCAACGAGCACAATTGGGATCTTCGTCATGAGACAATGTGCGCGGATCAGAGCCCGATCCGTGCTGCTCCATCGCCTCGGCGCAATTCGTGCAGCAGTAGACGAGATCACTGTGGATGACCCGAGTGGTGGGATCATGAATGAGCGCTCCGCAATGAGCGCATTCTGTATCAGTGCTGGTAGTCATAGGCATCACCGTTGGGAGCGTGTGGGCTTTATCGCCTCGCAGGTGACGTGCAGGTGTCATGCCAGGTCACCAAAGGGGGTGCACCGCCACAAGCTCTGCATTGCTTACCCGCGCAAGGTATGCGGGCTGCTCAACGGTACCCCAGCTCAGCTACTCCCTCGAGGGCTGATAGGTCTGGCTCACGACGCCGTTGGCAAACGATCGGGTGTCCGTTAGCTGCAAGACGGTCTTGTTTGGCGACTCCGGGAACACTCGAAGGCCACTGCCAAGAATGACCGGGAAAATCATGAATCGATACTCGTCCACTAGGTCGTTGTGCATGAGTGTATGAACGAGGGTCCGGCTGCCTGCCACGAGAATCGACCCACCATCCGATCGCTTCACTCGTTTGATCTCATCAATGACGTCGCCGCTGATGACGGTGGAGTTATTCCACTCAGGGTTCTTCAACGTGGTTGAGACAACCTGCTTCGGCATGAAGTTCATCTTGTCAGCGAACTCACCCGTTTGCTCCGACCACCCTTCGAGGAATGATTCGTAGGTGATCCTGCCAATGAGCAACGATTCCGCCTCGAGCGTCTCATGCATCTTGAAGTCGATCTGCTCGGGCCCCATGTAATCAATCGCCCAGCCCGTGTGTGGATAATTCGGTTCGCCGCCGGGTGCTTCCATCACGCCGTCCACCGAGACGAGCTCGGTCACGATAAGTTTTCTCATTGATTCCCCTCTGTCTGCATCTCGGCCACAAGGTCGGCAAGCTGATCGAGACCTGAGCCAGTGCCCTCCTCGAATCCTCCGCCAACATGCGCATTCTTCATGGCGATGGAGTCAAATATCGTCTGGATAACCAGCGTCGTCTGGTCACCGTACTCATCAAAGGTGACCGTTACGATCATCCGTCCCGCGCCGGGAGACTCGAATCCGTTGTCGTACACAATCTTTCGGTCGGGAACGATCTCGAGATACTGGCCGCCAAACGGCGTGTTCGTCTGCCCCTCCGGTCCGGTCATCTGAAACCGAAATTTCCCGCCCACCCGGAAGTCCATCTCACACATCGTCACGGGCCAGCCACGCGGACCGAACCACCTCATGATGTGCTCGGGCGTGCTGTAAGCCTTGAACAGGAGCCGAGCCGGCGCATCGAACACCCGAGTGATAATGATCTCCCGTTGCGCCTCGGGCTCGGTCGCGTTCCTACTCATTGGCAGCCCCTTGCTCATTCCGCCGCAGCTCCTGCACATACACTTCGAGCTGGTCCAGGCTCTCCTCCCAGAAGCGTCGGTAGTCATCGATCCATTGAGCGGCGCCCGCGAGTGGCGCCGCGTTCAGGTGCACCGGCCGGGATTGAGCGATGCGGCCACGTGAAACCAAGCCGGCGGCTTCGAGCACTTTCAGGTGCTTCGAAATCGCCGGCTGACTCAGGCCAAACGGCGCCACAAGCTCATTCACCGTCGCATCCCCGATCGTTAGGCGCTCGAGGATCGCTCGCCTGGTGGGATCGGCCAGTGCCGCGAAGACGTGATCGAGCTCTACGGTCATTATTCATCACCAAATATTTATATAACCAACTAGAGATTAACAGGCTCTGGCAATCGGCGCAAGGGAAACATACAGAAGCCCCCTGCGATCAGTCGCTTTGGCTTCTACCGGCCGGCCCTGGCCCAGGCCCTGCGGCATTCGTACCTGTCATTTCACTCGTAGCTGGTCGGTGCGATCCTGCGGCTGATTCGAGGCCAGTAGCGATCTGGAGGGTCGGCGGAGTCGCCAGATCGGTAGTACGATAGTGAGCGTTCGGGAGTAGAGCGATGCCCATTGTCGACGCCGATACGCACATTGATGAAACCGAGCGAACCTGGATGTTTGCGCGGCCCGAGGAAGCGCCGCTCATGCCCATCACGGTGACGCCGCCGGAGACCCAGTCGTTCGTGCCGGGCGATGCGCGCGCCCATCGTCTGTGGATGTACTCAGGAGAATTCCGACTGCGTCGCTTTCGAGATGACGCTCGGACAGGGACAACCCAAGCGACGCGCGAGCTACTGGACGTGCCGGCGAGGCTTCGCCAGATGGACGAGCTAGGCGTGGATATTCAGGTCATCTATCCCACGCTCTTCCTGTCCGCGCCCAGCGCGAGGCCTGAGGTGGAGCTGGCGTTGTTTCGGAGCTACAACCGCTGGCTCGCCGAGGTGACGAAGGAATCAGGCGGCCGTCTTCGCTGGGTGGCCATGGTGCCTCAACTGAGTATGGACGCGGCCATCGATGAGATCCGATTTGCCAAAGACAACGGCGCCTGTGGACTGCTCAAGAAAGGCATTGAGTGTGGCGACCGCGTGGCCAGCGACCCGTACTTTCATCCTGTGTACGAGGAGGCCGAGCGCCTCGAACTGCCGATCTGTATTCACACCGGCAACGGCGATCCAAGCAAGCCCGATACCTCGGCCACGTTTCGGACAGCACCCCAACGCGTGTCACTTCCGGTACTCGCCGCATTTAGCTCGCTGATCATCGATCGAGTTCCGGAGAAATTTCCTGCGCTCCGCTTCGGCTTCATCGAGGCAGGCGCGTCGTGGATCCCCTACCTCATCCATGATCTTCAGGCAAAAGCTTCACGGCAGGGCTCCATCAACCTGAGTCTGCGAGACGATCTCCTGCGAGCGAGTCGCTTTTATGTCACGTGCGACACGATGGATGATTTGCCTTACATCTTGAGTTACGGCGCCGAAGACAGCCTCATGGTTGGCTCAGACTACGGCCACGCCGACCAATCAGCCGAAATCGACGCACCGAAGAACATCTTACGCATGGCTGATGCGGGTCGCTTCAGCCATGATGTGGCATCGAAGATCGTGGACACTAACGCGCGGCGGTTCTACGGACTGTAATCTGGGTATCCACCCGGCGCGATATCTCATTGACGATTAGGCCGCTGAACAGTGGGACTTGGGACTGTGGGCCCGCGGTTGGTACCCGTCAAGGATCCTTGGGGAGCTTTCATTCAGAAGGTTATGGATCTTCGCTTCTAGAGTCGGGCGTGTAGGTGACTTGTCCCGACGGCGCTGGTGTCGAAATCGTTGCGCAAACGCCGCCGAGGCGCGGGCGCTCACAGGCGCGGACGTATACTCCGCCCGTGACAACCGCAGGCTTCCCGGACCCGGGCCGCCCCGACTTCTGCGCCCGATGCGCGTCCAGGCTGGCTGAGGTGGAGCGAGGCGGACGACTCCGGCCTACCTGTCCCGCGTGTGGCTGGGTCTACTACGCAAAGCCAGCGATGGGCGCAGCGGTGCTCGTGATGCGCGGTGACCAGGTCCTTATGGTCCAACGAGCGCATCAGCCATTTCGCGGCCAGTGGATGCTTCCGGCCGGCTTCGTCGAATATGGCGAGTTCGCGGAGGACACCGCCGTTCGGGAGTCGCTCGAGGAAACAGGACTGATTGTTCGCCTTGATGGATTCTTCGGCCTGTATTTCGGTACTGACGATCCGCGCAACGTCTCGCACCTGGCCGTGTACCACGCCATCGTTGAAGGCGGTGCGCTGAACGCGGGCGACGATGCCGCCGACGCGCGCTTTTTCAGCCTGGATGGACCTACCGGAAAAATCGCCTTCAAGACGCATCGTCGAGCGCTGGCCGATTTACTGCGGCTGCGCCAGAACGAGCATGCATCGGGCTCGATCGACGTTGATCGGAGGTCAGAATAACTGGGAGCAATGATGTTCTATCGATGCGAGAGCTGCGGAGCGGAGTATCCGCGTAACACTGATCGATGGCGCTGTTCGTGCGGCGCCCCCTTTGAGCTGGCGGCGCAACCATCCTTTCAGCGCGCATCCATCGACTCGCGCGAACACTCGCTGTGGCGCTACGCTGCGGTGCTGCCCGCCGGCCTGGCCGACCACCGCGTCAGTTATCGCGAGGGGTGGACACCCCTTCTACCTGCACCCGCGCTCGGGGACGGCGTGCATCTCAAGCTAGAGTTCATGTTTCCCAGTGGGTCGTTCAAGGATCGTGGCACCACGGTGCTGGTCAGCGAGATGCGCCGCCTCGGACGGTCGTCGCTGATGGAGGATTCGTCGGGTAACGCGGGCGCATCGCTGGCGATGTACGCCGCCCGAGCCGGGAATGTCCTGCCAGATCTTCGCGCCATCCGGCACGTCGGCGGGCAAGCTGGTTCAAATCGAGATTGCGGGATCGCGGCTTAGGAGTATCCCGGGCACGCGAGAAGACACTGCCGCGGCGGCTCTCGCAGCCGCGGATGACCCCAGTCAGCCGTTTTACGCCAGTCACAACTGGCATCCCCTGTTCGTGGAAGGCGTGAAAACAGTCGGGTTTGAGATCTGGGAGCAGCTCGGTTTCATTGCTCCTGACGTTGTGGTAGCACCGGCCGGGAATGGCAGCATGATTCTGGGGCTCTTCGAGGCATTCCGTCGCGCTGCAACGGGCTGGGGAGATCAGACCGCATCCCGAAAATCATCGCAGTCCAGGCAGAGGCGTGCGCGCCGCTCGTGCACGCCTTCGAGAACGGCATGGACGATGTCGCAGCCGTTCGCAGAAGCTCCCGACGCTGGCTGAAGGTATCGCATCGGCTCGCCCTATCCGTGCTCGCCAGGTGCTTGCTGCCATTCATGCCTCTGGCGGCGCAGCGGTCTCCGTCCCAGAAGACCGGCTACTTCCTAGTGTTCGACGATTGGCAACTCTTGGCTTCTTCGTGGAGCCAACATCCGCCGTGGTGGCTGCCGCGGCTCCAATACTTGTCGATCGAGGTATCCTGAGTGTAGGCGATTGCTGCGTGCTTCTCCTGAGCGGCAGCGGACTCAAGGCAACTGAGAAGCTCGTTAGTGTGTAAGAAGCTCGGGAGCTAGAACGGAATCATCGGTCGCCAGACGGATATGGAACCATTCGGATCCTTATACGTTCTTAACACTTTGAGTGGGTGTCTCAGCGGAGGCTCCTGCAAAGGAAGCGTTCGGAGGATTCATGGAAGAGAACAGGCCGTTTCGGTCCCGTCCAGCATCGGCGGGTCGCTACGCCCGCCGGCGTCTACGGGCGCTGTTTCTCACTCGACTAGCCCGCCTCGTTCGCCTGCGTAGCCGTGTTCCAACCACGGAAAGCCGACGTCGAAAGTTTCTCGACCAGGCAATCTGCTCCACGATAAGCGATCTCAATCGCCTCGGTTCGAGCAGCAAAGCGTTATCGATCCTTGCGGTCGATCCCGGACAATCGTCGACGACAAGGCCAGGGAATCAGGAAGCCGCCTGATCGCCAGTTCTTGTCTTAGCTCACCCGAAGGCCCCAGCGCTGACGCGCTGGGGCCTTCGGCGTTCACCGGGCGCTTCCGCTGATCGAGCAGCGCCAGGTGGTGTGGGGCATCTTGCCAGACACTGCACCGTTTCCGGGGAGCGGCGCGTGACGATGTTCTCTAGGAACTCCACCGCGAGATGCTCGTGGATGGCATGCCGATATCGACTGTGAGAAGACAGGCGTTCCGCGGACGTGCAGGATGCCCGCAGCTACGGAGTCAGAGGACCCAAAGTCGGTGACCCTAGAGCCGACTGGTGCGCCGCTAAGCGCCTTCGCTCGCTGCGCGGGGCATGCCCTCGCGCCAGCCTGCTTCGCTCATGCGGACGAAGCGTGCGTTCTGGCGTAGCTCAGGGAGGGTGCGGGCATTGCAATAGCTCATGCCGGAGCGTAAGCCGCCGACGAGCTGGAAGAGGACATCAGACAGTGTGCCTTTGTATTGCACAACGGCTTCAACGCCTTCGGGCACCACACCTGCTGCCAGCTCATCCAGATCTGCCTCGGGTTGATCCAGGCGCTGACGCTCCACCGCGGCTGCCGTGGAAGCCATGCCTCGATAGACCTTGTAGCGACCGCCACCGCGAGTGACAGTTGACCCAGGGCTCTCCTCAGTGCCTGCCAGCAAATTGCCAATCATCACCGTTGCAGCCCCCGCGGCAATCGCCTTGGTGATATCGCCGGCGTACTTAATGCCGCCATCCGCAACGATTGGAATGTCGTACCGATCGGCGACCTCAGAGCACTCTATGATGGCGGTAAGCTGCGGAACTCCCACACCCGCCACCAGACGTGTCGTACACGCGGCACCGGGCCCAACTCCGACTTTGATCGCATCAGCCCCGGCATCGATCAGATCCTGCGTGCCTTCAGCGGTGGCGACGTTACCGGGAATGAGCTCCACATCTGGAAACTCTGACTTCACTTCGCGCGTGGCTTTGATGGCGTGCTCGGAATGCCCGTGTGCGATGTCCACCACCAGCACATCCACACCGGCGTTGACCAGCGCGGCAGCCCGCTCCATGTAATCACCGACCGCGCCGATTGCCGCGCCAACCAGTAGCCTGCCTCGAGCATCGATCGCAGCCGACGGCTGGGAAGCGTAGCGGAGAATATTTCGAGCGGTGATCAGCCCCTGGAGTCGGCCCTCTGGATCCACGAGTGGCAGCTTCTTCAACCGATGCCGATGAAGAATTCGGCGTGCCTCGTCGATCGTGGTGCCAACGGGCGCCGTCACAAGCTCTGTACTCGGCGTCATCGCGTCGGCCACTCGACGAGTGCCGTCATCTTCGAAGAGCAGATCGCGCGTCGTAAGGATCCCCAGGACCTTCTGATCGTTGTCCACGACCAACAGACTTCCGGTGTTGTACCGCTCTAACAATTGTGACGCATCAGCCAGAGTCTGATCGGGCCGGGCAGTGAAGACTTCTCGCAGAACGTATTCCTCGGGCCGCTTCACGCGCGCCACTTCGGCCACTTCTTCATCGATGGTCATGAAGCGGTGGATGATGCCGATGCCGCCCTCACGCGCCATCGCCGCGGCCAGGCGCCACTCCGTGACGGTATCCATATTGGCGCTTACAACCGGGACCTTGACCTTGAGGCGCCTAGTGAGCCGGCCAGTCGTGTCGACGTCGCGACGCGAACGAACGCCTGAGCGGCGCGGGACGATCAAACGTCGTCGTAGGTGAGACCAGAGGGATTTCGATCATAAAGAAGGCGCCTGGCGAGGCGCGGCGAGATTATACCAGCCGTGCAGGGGAGTCACTTCCCGGTTGGTTCACTTCGAGCCCAGAGTACTCTACGTCGTCGGTCGCCGCAGTCCGCCCCGGCTGAGCATTCTCGGTCCGTTATGCTTTTAGTGCATCCGTTCGGTTCTGCGTTTCGTTGATTGTCTGCGGCATACGCACCCCACGCTGTGTCATTCAGCGTGATCCCCCTGAATATTGGAGACTTCCATGGACCAAACGAAGGAGTACCTGGTTAACGAGTTCCTGGACGAGTACCGGGCAAGCGCATGAATCGTCGGAGCATGCTCCGACGCATCACGCTCATGCTGGGTGGCGCGGTAACGGCCAGCGCGTGGCTCCAGACTCAGGGCGAAAGTGTGAGTGCCGCTGAGGCCGGCCGAGTCGTACAACTATCTCATTCCCACGAGACCACTCTGGGGATCTACCATAGTTGAAGAAACGGACCCAGCTATTGCCGCGGCGGGCACGGTTCAATTCACCGCTCGGGATGGAGCCACACTTTCGGGCTATGCAGCCAAACCGGCGACGCAGTCGGCGCCCGCGGATCCTGGTGATCCCGAGAACCGTGCGCTGACGACCATCCTGAGGACGTTGCTCGTCGATTCGCCAAGGAAGGCTACCTGGCCCTGGCGATCGATCTCGTGTCTCGCGGAGGGCGGATCTGACAGTTTTCCTGATCCCGCCGCGATCTCCGCAGCGCTTACGAGCGCGGGAACAGAGAGACATGTAGGGGATTTTAGTGCTGGCATCGACTACCTGCTGAGCCAGCCGAGGCTGTGCAAAGTCGGCGTCGGGGTGACCGGGTACTGCTTCGGCGGTGGCCAGGCATGGCGCATCGCGGTTGAGGACGAGCGGGTGGCCGCTGCTGTTCCGTACTACGGAACCGCACCTCCACTTGAAAAGGTTCCGACCATGCGCGCCGCGGCGTTCGGCGTCTACGCGGCCGATGACGAGCGCATCAATCAATCGGCGATTGCCCTTGAAGAGGCTCTTAAAGCAAACGGCAAGACTTACGCGATGAAGCAGTATCCCGGGCACTGGCCACGCGTTTTTCAACGACACCGGCTCCGGTATTCCGCTGACCAGGCTCGCGAGGCCTGGTCGGACACAATCGCCTGGTTCAGACAGCATTTGCCAACGGCGTAGCGACAGTGGTGAGTGCTCGATACGACTCTGTTGTCGTGGCGCACCTCATTCACGCCGAGACAATTCGAGTCGCCCGCCACGGGCGACTCGGTTTTCATCGAATAGACGCGAGTCTGGGAAGGTCGGCGATCCGCGAGCGATGCCTGAATCACTGCTAAGGCACCGGGTGATCTAGTCAGGAGCCGCTCAGCAGCAGCCCGGCGTCCACGACGATCGTTTCGCCGGTAACGCTTTCGTTGCGAATGAGCTCGACGGCGGCTCGGGCAGCATCCTCGGCGGGCACGAGGCGCTGCAGGGGTGAGGACTGCGGCGATTGAGTCCAACGCATCGCCGAATCGCATTCCCCAACGCGTGGGCATGAAACCTGGCGCGATGGCGTTCACTCGAACATCCGGCGCCATTGCCACCGCGAGGCAGCGCGTCAGGTGTAACAAGGCCGCCTTGGAGACGCAATAGGCCAGACTGCTACCCGCCGGCCGCAATCCAGAGATTGAGGACACGTTGACAATCGAACCGCGGCTTGCCCGCAGGGCATTGGCCGAGGCGCGAGCGAGAACCCACGGCGATTTCACATTGAGCCCCATGATCGCGTCCCAATCGTCGTCGCTGACGCCTTCAAGATCGCTCATCGGAACGATCGCTGTGCGTCCCGCGTTGTTCACAAGGGCATCCAGGCGTCCGAATGCATCCAGACAGTCACTCACCAGGCGGCGAGCCTCCTCAGGAGCAGAGACGTCCGCCCGTATGGCCTGGGCAGAAACACCAAGTGACTCGAGGTCCGCTACTGTTGCCAGTGCATCGTCGCGGGAGCGCGAGTAATTTACGACGACGCTCATCCTCTCGCGTGCAAGACCCAGGGCAATCTCACGGCCAAGTCCGGTCCCTCCGCCGGTGACGAGCGCAACGCGATTCGACAGCGTCATTGATGGTCCGGTCGATTCACGGAATGACGGCAATGCGCGCCACGCTACCTCGTCCCGCGGACCACTCAGCCTCGGCAAATGCGTCATTGATGTTTTCCAATGAGTAGCGCGAGCCTACGAGCTCCTCGAAGGGGTACCGGTCCTTCGCCCGCACCAGCCAGTCGAGCGCGCGTGGTATCACCCACCGGTCGTATGCCAGCACGCCCTTGATTTGCTTGGGACGGCGAACAGCATCATGGGGAACGATGTCCGCGTGCGCACCGGGGACGATGTTGCCCATCCAGAGATATCGTCCACCGACGCGCAGCATCTCCAGCCCCTCCTGAACCACGCCCGCTACACCGGCCACCTCGACGCACACGTCCGCGCCGACATCCGAAGTCACGTCCAGCACACGCGCGACACGATCGGCGGCCGAAGGATAGTCAGCCAGGCTAATCGTCTCATCAGCGCCGAATCGCCTGGCCAGGGCAAGCCTCTCAGGGACCGCGTCGATCGCCATTACACGATCTGCGCCCATGTCCTTGGCCAGCGCACACGCGTAGAGACCGAGGGCGCCCGCCCCCTGAACGACCACCGTATCGCTGAGCCAGATGCCGATCTGATTGAGACCATAGACTACCTGAGCCAGCGCGCAGTTGACCGGAGCCACCAGCTCATCCGAAAGCTCGTCTGGCACCTTGAAGATCCACTGGCCGCTTTTCACCATGTAGTACTCAGCGTATGCACCCAGGAAGTGCGGCGCGTCGTCTGCCGTGATTGTGTTCCGAGTTCGATAGCGGTTGGGGCAACCGGTGGTTCCACTCATGCACGCCCAGCACTCGCCGCAGGGGATGAAGTAGGCATAGGCAACGCGGTCGCCCTCGCTCAACGGTCGTCCGAGACTATCCGCCTTTCGGTTCGAGCCCAGCTTGGCGATCGTTCCCGTCATTTCATGCCCCTGCAGACCGGGAGCCGGCTGGAACCAGGGGACTTCACCGCGCCACATGTGGAGATCCGACCCGCAAATGCCGGCCATTGTGATCTTGACCAGAATCTCCTCAGCACCGGGCTCGGGCACCGGGTATTCTCGAACCTCCATCGCCTTAGCGCCCGGGACCGTAACCGCAGCGCGTCCGTTCATTCAGTCCTCCCGTGTTCCCTAAGCGTCCGACTTCAGCTCTTCGGTTCTGCGACTCTGGCGTCGACCGAGAATTCCCGCGGCGATCGTGTTGCGCTGAATCTCCAGCGTTCCGCCAGCAATCATCCAACCGCGCGTGCGGCGAAAGATATAGGAAAGAGGGGAATCCTGCGTGTAGCCTAACGCGCCGTGGATCTGCAGCGCCTCATTGGCCACCCAGAACCCCGTTTCATTGGCATAGCACTTCGCGATCGCCGTCTCCGTAGGATCGATTCGTCCCGTATCAATGCTGCTGGCCGCGCGATAGAGGAGAAGCCGAGAGGCATCCAATCGCATGCGCATGTCCGCCAGCTTCCATTGGATACCCTGCATCTCCGCCAGGCGTTGACCAAACTGTCGGCGTTGCTGGACATGCTCCAGGCACAGGTCGTAGGCGGCCTGCCCAAGCGTGAGCGCACGCGTGGCATTGCCGATCCGTTCCAGATTGAACACGGGGAACATGTGACGAAACGCGTCGCGCTCGATGAGCATATTGCCGATCGGGACGCGGCATTCGTCGAAATAGAGCGCGCAGTGCTGCTCGCCGCTAGTGAATCGCTCAGGCGGTCCCTTGGAGAAGCCGGGCGCCGTGCAGGGAACCAGTACGACGCCGACATTGGAGTTTCCCGGACCAAAGCGTACCCATGCGGCCACGCACGTCGCGTGCGGACCGTTGGAATTCCAGAGCTTCGAGCCGTTGATGACGATCTCATCGCCCTCGATGCGCGCCGTAGTCTGAAGCTCCGTCGCGGCGGAGCCCGCTTCCGGCTCCGACATTCCGATGGAGATGAGCCCTTCGACTTTGAGCAATGGCTTCAAGTACTGCTCTTTCAGCTCTGTGCTACCGAAGATCGCAAGCTGCCAGGATCGGCCCAAAATTTGTAGCCTGGATCACGTCACCAGCCACGGGGTTCACGCCGGCGATTTGCTCCATGACGATCACGGAGTCCATCATGGTGCCGCCCTGGCCGCCATCCTCCACAGGCAAGTTGATTCCTGTGAGACCCGCTTCAGCCATGATTTTCCCGTATCCCCACGGGTAAGAATCGTGCATGTCGGATCGGTAGGCATCAGCAGAGAATTGATCTCGAGCGAGCTGACGAACGGTTTGCCGCAGCATCTCCTGCTCCGGCGAAAACGTGAAGTCCATTACCGGCCCCTCAATGTTCTAGCTTCCTCGTCACCTGACCGAGCTCCCTCGCCCTCTGGGAGAGGGTTGGGGCGAGGGGCCCGCGAGAGGGGATTTCGAACGCCACTCACGCCAACCCTCTCCCAGAGGGCGAGGGAGCCCCCAACGCCCGCGATGCCGCGGCCAGCGCGGATAGTGTGCGCACGCCCCGCTCTGCCGTGGGAAAGAGCGGGATGCCCGCCTCTCGATACACAGCCAGGCCCTGCGGAGCAAGTGCTTCGGCACCCATGCGTGACACGATGACCGGCTTCTCAGTGTTCATCAAAGAGACAACCGACTCGGCAACTTTGATGGCCGGCGGGTCCGCATTGGTCGTCAGTGCCAGCAGCAGCATGTCGATATTGGGCGAATCCATCACAAGTTGCAGGACTTGAGTGAACATTTCTGGCTGGGCGGTGTACTGCATGGTGACGTCGACCGGGTTCTCCGGGGCGCCAAACGGCGGTACGACAGCCGAGATTGCTTGAAGCACGTCGCTGGGTAACGGGGGAATCTCGAGCCCATGACTGGCACACTCATCGGCAACCATGCTGCAGGCGCCGCCCGATGCCGAAATCACTCCAACGCGAGGGCCGCGCGGGAGCGGCTGCGTCTTGAGAGCCGTGGCAATGTCCAGAAGATCGAATAGCTCTGACACGCGGATTACACCGGCCTGTCGCAGGGCGACATCGGCGAGCTGCTCGTCACCGAGCATTGCGCCCGTGTGCGACTCCACGGCTCGCCGTCCGAGCGCCGTGCGCCCCGTCTTGTAGGCGAACACAGGCTTCCCGTTCTCGAGCGCGCGTCTGGCGGCACGTTGAAATCGATCCCAATCTCTGATCGTCTCCAGGAATAGCAAGAAATGGCCGGTCTCCGGATCATCGGCCATTGCTTCGAGAACGTCGGAGACAGTCAGGTCTGCCTCATTGCCAGTGGCGGCCCAGAAACTGAATCCTAGCCCTTGCTCCCACCCGCGACTGATGAGCGATCCACCGAGCGCACCACTCTGAGTGATAAGACCCGAGGGCCCAGCGGGCGTTCGCTCCAGCTCCAGCGCCATGCCGAACGCGGTAAACGTGCGCGACGGCGGCCGAACGACGCCAGACGTGTTTGGGCCGATCAGACGAATGCCACTGTCACGGGCCGTCCGAACCATCTCGTCCTGGAGCCGGCGGCCCTCGGTCACCAACCTCGGCAAATCCAGATGCATGGATGACCGCGGCGGGAACGCCTCGCGAGCCGGCGTCTGCGACCGCAGCCGCGACAGCCGTGGCGGGCGTCAGTATGTGCACCACATCCACAGTCTCGGGAAGCGAGGCAACGTCGGGATAACACGGCAGACCATCGATCTCCGATTCACGCGGATTGACGAGATACACGCGTCCCGAGTACTCGTGCCGCTGGAGATATCGACGAAGTCGAGTAGACATGGCGGTTGGGGATCGCGACGCGCCGACCACGGCAAGCGACGCCGGATTCAGCATGCGTCGAACTGCCTCGCCAGCATCGCCAGAATCTTCCTTGACCTGCGCTTCCTCGGCTCGAACAATGAGCGCGTCGAGTACAACGGCGCCTTGCTCTCGAAGTCCCAGAGGATTCACTTCTACTTCGATAAACCGCTTGTCACGCTCAACAAGCTCGGCAATCGACATCATGGCGCCGGTGATTGCGTCAACATCGACCGGCCTTCGACCGCGCGCTCCGCTAAGCAGTGGCCACGCCTTCAGCTCTTCTAGCATCGAGCGAGCACTGGCTTCGGTGAGTGGAAGAAGTCGAATGGCCCGATCGTCCAAAGCCTCTACCCATATCCCGCCGAGCCCAACCGAAATGGCAGGACCGTAGGTGGCATCTCGAAGCACACCGATGATCAGCTCGAGATCGTGCTCGACATGCTCCTCGATAAGCACACCGTCAGTGACAAGACCTCGTTGGGCGGCAAACTCCAGTAGCTCACCGACAGCGCTCCGAATCCGCTCCACGCTTGAGAGGTGCGTGTGAACAGCGCCGAGCTCGCTCTTGTGGCTGAGGCCGCGGGCGACGAGCTTGGCTACGGCGGGTAGCGACACACCGGACGGGACGTCGGCCACGCTCGACACAACGATGCTCGGCGGAATTGTCAGACCCAGCTCGGACAATATCGCCTTGGATTCAGGCTCAGAAAGTGACACGGTAACGGGATCGCGAGACACGGGCGTAGGCTAGCAGATTTTGACTGGAACGGTTCGACTCCAGTACGGTGCGGAAAGGAGCTCCGGATCCTGGGACCGCGGGCGTCCCAGGATCCGGAGCATCGCCTACCAACACAATGGAGCAATGATGCACGCCATACAGGTAACTCAGTACGGTGGTCCGGAAGTCCTGGAGCTGAGCGAAGTACCCACGCCCGAGCCGGGCCCCGGCCAGGTTCGAATCAAGGTCGCCGCGACGAGCGTCAACTTCGCGGACATCCAGGGACGCAAGGCTCCCTATCACACGTCAGCGCCGCCACCTTTCATTCCGGGACTCGAAGCCACCGGCACAATCGACGCGTTGGGCCCCGGCGTCTCGGGGTTCGAGGTCGGCCAACGAGTAGCCGCCCTTGCGGATGGCGGCTCCTACGCCGAGTACGTGCTGGCGCGAACGATCGGCGTTTACCTCGTACCGGACAGCGTTGAGTCGAATCAGGCCGCGGTTTTTCCATCCGTCGGCACAACCGCGTACAACCTGCTGACATTGGCCGCGCGGATCCAGCCTGGTGAGACTGTAATGATTCACGCGGCCGCGGGGGGTGTGGGAAGCACCGCGGTGCAGCTTGCACGCGTACTGGGAGCGGCGCGAATCATTGGAACGGTGGGCTCCGCGGCAAAAGCGGACCTCATCCGCTCACTTGGCGCGGATGAAGCGATCAACTACCGCGAGGAGAGTGTCCCCGAGCGCGTCATGCAGATTACCGGTGGCATGGGAGCGGACGTGATTCTGGACGCAGTCGGCAAGGACACGTTTGAGGGTAGCCTGGCCAGCCTCGCGCTTCACGGACGATTGGTGATCTACGGCCAGTCCAGCGGACCGCCACCAGCCTTCGAGTTTGGGCCGCTGTTTTCGCAGAACAAGGCAGTCATTGGATACAGCACGGGCGGCCACCGTCGATCTCGCCCGGAAGTGCTGCGACCTGCAGGACTGGCCGTACTCAACCTGCTTGCAGCAGGCCGCTGGAAACCGGTCATTGATCAGGTGCTCCCACTCGAGCGTGCCGGAGACGCCCAGCACCTCGTTGAGACCCGTGCGACCATGGGCAAGGTGATCCTGGAGGTCTAGCTTTGCTCTGGAGCGGTCGCCAGTACGAAATGAGCCGTACGCTCGGCGCACCAATGCACCATGAGCGCCGCCGGCTCTGGGCCTATGCTTACGTGTTCGCGAGAGGTTCGTATGACAGCTTCCATCACTGAAGCTCTCGGCCACTGGGCCGTAGACCAGCGCGGTAAAGGGCTCAGTCCGGTGGTTGCGCGGCAAGCCAAGCTCGCGCTTATCGACTACCTGGGCGTCACGCTGGGTGGACTCAACATCCCATCGGCAGCCGCCGTTCGTACGATGGCCCTTGAGCAGGGCGGCAACTCACAAGCAACCCTTATTGGCATCGGCGAACGCGCGACCGGTTTCCAGGCGGCTCTGGCAAACGGCACAGCAGGTCACGCGCTGGACATGGACGACGGGCACAGGCTTGCCGCGGGTCATCCGGGCGTCACCGTCATTCCGGCCGCACTGGCGGCCGCTGAGATGAGTGGCGCGAGTGGTACGCAGTTACTCAAGGCGATCGCGGTAGGCTACGAAGTCTTCGTGCGCGTGGCCAGCGTCATGAATCCATCGCATCTTGATCGCGGCTTCCACACTACCGGGACCATCGGGCCGCTCGGAGCCGCCACAGCGGCTGGATTTCTCCTCGGGCTTGATGCAACCCAGCTCACGCACGCGCTGGGCGCCGCTGCATCTAGCGCGGCAGGGCTCTTTCAGGTATTGCACGAAGGGGCGATGTTCAAACCGGTCCATGCCGGCCGAGCTTCAGAGGCGGGGCTTTTCGCGGCGCTCTGGGCACGGCAAGGCGGTGAGGCGCCACGCTTCGCCCTGGACGGCCCGGACGGCTTTGTGCGGGCCTATGCAGACGGTGTCGATCCAGCACCAATTGGCCGCGACCTGGCGGAGCCCGAGTCCATTCTGGGCATGTACGTAAAGCTGCACTCGGCATGTCGGCACGTGCACGCGGCCGTGGACGCTGGACTGGAGCTGTTCCAGCGACGCAAAGCCCCGATCGCCGAGGTCGTCTCGATCGACGTCGCGACGTACGCGGTCGCAGACCGCATGACGGGCCATAAAGGGGAGGTCACGGATATTCCCACCGCCCGTTTCAGCCTTCCCTTCTGCCTCGCGCTGGCGGCGCTCCGTGGCGCGGCTGGCCCGATAGAGTTCGTTGATGAAACACTCGCGGACGAGTCGTTGCACGAATTTGCGCGCAAGGTCACAGTGCGAGAAGATGCGGCACTCAGCGCTCTCTATCCACAAGAGCGCGGTGCACGCCTGACGGTGCATTTCACGGGTGGACGCGAGGATGCTGTCACTGTCATGTTCCCTCGGGGCGAGCCCGAAAACCCGGCAACAGACGATGAGTATTACGACAAGTTCCGCGCAAATGCCGTTGGTGTTCTAAACCGCGGTGAAGCCGACCAAGTCATTGCCACCGTGGAGCACATCGAATCGATGGCGATCTCAGAGCTCGTTGCATTAACGGCGGGTTGCCCTCGCTCCCACCACGATCGCCTCGGCAAGGTTGGCGTAAGCAAGGACGTGGCGTTTCCTGAGGGCGAATACACACCGTTCGGCTACCTCAGAAATCCGAGCCACCGCGCCTCGGGTCGATGGGAAAAGCTCGAGGGAGGAAACCTTCGCACTGCCGACGATACGGTTGGGTTGGAATGGGCCTACCCGTGGCACAGGAGTCCGAGCGGCCATGCCGGAATTAGTCTGACCTGTAGCGCAGACGGTCGTGATTGCGTCAGCCGTAATGACTTCGAGTCGATTGGCTACACATCTCGTTATCACTCGGCGCTGATAATGGGCTTCGACTGGACCATAGTAGGAGTCGAAATCACGGCGCGATTCTTTCTTGTGGGCGATGCACTCTGCTTGCAGGTTCGTGCGACAAGTCGGGTCGGAACTCGCCAATCGGTGAAGCTGGGTATAGTCGGACGAGTCGGAGTGAGTGGAGCCAGTGTTGACCCACGCGAATCCGGCTCCTGCACCATTTTCGAGACAAAGCTTGAAGACATCCCGGCCGCCCACGCGTTGATCGTGTCTCCCGATCCGGAATGGCGGGGACAACCGTCTATGGATTTCCCGCTTGTCGTTGGCGAGCGCTGTTCCGAGAACGGCGTCTCGCTGGATCTGACACCGCACTCCAGCGCCACGATCTCCGCCGTGCTTGCACGAGGCGACTCAGGCGATCTCGCCCGCTCGAGAGCGGAGGCGGCGCTACCTCGCATCGGTGCCGAGCTTTCACGCGCACTCGCTGAAGATGCGGCCTTTTACAAGACATGCCCGACCCTGAGCGGCGATTGGCCGAGCAATTGGCGAGAAGGCCTGGTGTACGACTTCGAGACAACGCGTATGTGCGTCATGGCGCCGTCAGGAATCTTTCGCGATATTTGGCCAAGCTGGATGACCGGCTGGCCCCGAGTCGTGGTAGCCGAGGGCACTCTGGATATGGCCCGTCTCGCGTTCGCTGATGCCGACACAGCGAAGCGAGCGCTCATGACGATGTTCCGAGATGCGCCCGCGCCTAACGTCCCGTGCGTCTTCCAGGATGGCAGCCCCAATATGGTGGCGCGTGATGGCAGTATCTGCGGGACATCACCCGCCTGGTGCCTGCCCTTCCTAAACATCGAGCGTATCTACCTGCGCACGCTCGACCGAGTCTGGCTTTCTGAGCTCTTCCCGTATCTAAGCCGCTATGTTGATTGGTGGCTGGAGCATCGCGTAGACGAGGAGGGCTGGATTGTCTACAAGTGCACCTGGGAAGCGGGCGAGGATGGGAATCGACGCCTCGATCCCAGTGGCTCGGGTGACGCCGATATCTCGCGGCGAGTTCGGCCAGCTGAGCTGCAAGCCTCAATCGCCTACGCGGCGCGAACGCTCGCGTTCTTTGCCAGGGAGCTCAGCCGGGATACCGATGCCAGACGCTGGTCGATCGTCGCCGAGTCTTACCGCGAACGCACTCGCTCGATGTTCGACGATGGAACAGGGCGATTTCGAGACTGGCTCATTCAAGAGTCGCGATTCCAAGAGGACCAACAAACCGAGAGCTACTGGGGCTCCAGCAGCACGCGCTTTTCCGCCCTCTCGCTTACGCCCGCTCTCGGGGATATTGCAACCCCGGAGCAGATTGGCGCGTTGCGCAACGAGATCAGACAGCATGCCGTTCCTCCCTGGACTATCTGGCCGTCCTGGTGCCACATACTGACGGAATGCGCGTCAGCTGTGGGGATGCATGAGCTCGCGGGATCGATCTCGGCTGAAGTCCTCGAAGCGGTGTATCGACTCACCAATCGGCGCTCACTTGCAGCGATTCGAAGACCGACTCCGGGTGCATCGCCCGAATACTGGCCACGGGACAATCGGGGTTGGGACGCTAGCGATGCGTATGGCTGGGGAGCCACCACGGCGAACTTACTCATCCGTCACATTTGCGGTCTCCAGGAGAGCCAGGAAACCAACAACTGGATTCTGAATCTGACCCCGGCTTTTATGGATCGACTCCAACAGGCGGGCGCTCGATACGTGGTTCGCGGTTTCAATTATCGAGGGCGAAGCCTGGACATCGCTTTTACATGGATCGGGCCGTCCCTGGACGTTGAGATCGAGCTGCGTGAGCCCGTGCATTGCTCCGTAAGTGAGACCGATGGTATCGATGGACTGGTCTACAAGAGTAGACGACCGCTTTCGAGGCATGAGTTCCGAGTGACGAATGGCCGTAGGCATAGAGTGAAACTCGACTAGGGATCCCCGTGGCGAAAGCTCGGTCGCCACGGGCGGATCTCAGTGGGCACGCGGCTTGCCCATGGCGCGCGGTACTTGAGTCGCCTGTAATCCGTTAGATCCATGAACGAGATGCCGATCCGGCATTTCCGGCGACGTTAGGATTGATATACTGGCGCGGCTGGGATTGTGACGAACCGGAGATATAGAGCGCTGACCTCAGTGCTCGCAGCGATGCTTTTGATAGTCGCGTTAGGGCCTCAGTCGTACGCTGACGGTCCTCCTCCAGCGTCGCCGGCGCAAAGCGGCTCGCCTCGCGAGCTTGAGGCGATGAACATCGCTCCTCGCAACTTCGTGAACAATCGCTTCCTGATTCTCAACATGCACGGCATGCTGTTTCACGAGCGCCTGGCCGATATTCAGGAGGACATCCACTACGCAAGCTGGATGAACGCCGGTGTAATCAGAGTATTCGCAACCGACGCGAGCGGCCTGGAGCGCTGGTCAGGCGGTGAGGTAGCTGAACGGATCATCGAAATTGCCCCGATGCTTAGATCCTCCAATATCAAGCTCATCGTGGCGCTGGTGAACAATCACCAGGAGGTTCCGGGAGAAGCCGCGAACTCAGTCGGTTGGATGGATGGTTATCAACAGCTCCTATTGCCTTTCTATAGCGGGAATTGGCGGATGGCCTACCGCAGTTTCGCCAGTGATTTGATCTGGCTGGTCAAGGAACGCGGCGCTCGGGATGTCATCTGGGCCTGGGAGGTTGGCAACGAGATCCATACCCAGCAAGACCCACCGCTCGTCCTCGATTTTCTCAACCAGGCAATTCATGCAATTCGACAGGTGGACGACGCGACGCAGATTCTTCCGGGGACCATGGGCTCGAATCATCTCGAGCCCTGGGCCGAGGACTCGCCAGTAGCCCGAGAGCTGTTTTGCGATATGCCGGTTTCCGCTTACACGCTCCACGCCTACGACTGGCGAGATATCTATAACGGTGGAGATATGCCCATTCATTACGACTTCACCCACACTGTGCGGGATCGATGCGACGACGGCAGGCGCTCTACCGGTCATTGTGGAAGAGCTCGGAACCTCGCGGGCCGTCCCCGGTCAGTACGCTGAATGGGAAGAGGACAAACGGCTTGCCGCGGAGCTAAATCAGATTCGCTACGTGCTTTCACAGCCGTCCGTCGCAGGAGTGGGCGCCTGGTCAGCCGAGAGCCCGCGAAGCCGTCGGGTACGTCACGATCGTCGCCGAGGCCTTACGTCATACGGGCCAGACGCCGACGGCTCCGGCTCCTGCTATGGCGCTACCGCGGACAACGTCCCAGGCGCGCGCTGTCGGCTCGAGCAAGTGCTGCGTAGCCTGCCGAACGTCCCGTAAGCCGCCCTGCAGCAACGTAAGCGAGCGATCCCTGCCCCAACAGACCCACATCCCGTAACGGTGCGGTTCCCTCCCGCGAATTCCGGGCGCGGCGCCGGAGAGGGTTGATGAATGTGCTGGCGTCTGATTTTCCCGTTGGGATCCGGCACCTATACGCGTGCGCCCCTGTTGTCGTGCACGCGAAATCACATTTCCCCGTCTGTCACTGGAAACCTCACTGCGATCTAGGCGATAACGTCTGCACACACTGATCGTTTTACCGTCAGAATGAGGAGACCTCTACGTGAACAAACGAAAGAATGCTGCGGAGCGGAAGCACCGCCATACTGCCCAGAAGGTGAAAGCGCGCAAGAAGGGCATCGATCCCGCGCTCGATCGACTCTGGCAGGTAGGCCCCTGGGAGGAGCGGCGCTCTCGCTCCTGGCGTAGCCAGCGCACCTCTGGCGAGGGGGGTGAAGCATCCACCACATCCGCACGACGAGGCCGCGCGCGCAGCTAGGCCTGAGTAAGTGCGCCATCAAAAAGTGCCGCGATGCAATCACGGCACTTTTTTTGATGCAGCTGAGCGGAAATCTTGCGCCCCCAATCTACCAGCCCGCGACTGAGGTGCAAGTACATACCAACCGCGGCCGAGCACCTGTGATTGGCGTATCGGTCCGAAGGCGCGGCTATCGGTACCCACGGCCACCGCGTAACTCAGAACAAAGAGCTCGTCAGCCCCGACCTGCCAACGGCCAGGCAAGCTACCCACCATCGGTGAGTGGAAGTTGATCTCACAGCCGTCGATCCAGAGGCGGTCACCACGGACCTCGATGTGCTCCCCTGGCATCCCGGCGACGAGCTTAATCATGCGTCCTGATTGGCTGGAGCCGTGTTGAAATACAACGATGTCACCCCGGGCGACATCCCGGCCAACGTACGCCAGGCGATCGCAAAGCAGTACATCACCTGGGCGAAGGAGCGGGTACATGCTGTCACCCACCACGGCGACTCGTTTACTTGCCACCCACGGCATCACGTCTCGAACGAGCGGCAGACTGGCCGCTGTTCGAGCGGACCATTCAACCAGGTTCATTTTCTCCCACTTTCGCCGCGATCAATCCGACAGGTACACTAGGGATTGCATGCTATCAAACAGGAGCGGTGTATGAATCTTACTGATCGAGCCCTCGCGGCATTCCAGCGGACGATGCCTATCGAGGAAGCCGACGCCCATTGCGATATTCCTTGCGGAATCTATGATCCGCATGCGGCCCAGATCGGGGCACTCACCGTTGTCCGCATGGTGCAACTCATTCAGAATCTTGCGAAGCCCGACGCCAGCGCGTCCAAGGAGCAAGTGGACGCGTACGTCAACTCGCTTTCACGCTACATAGCCGTGAAAGAGGAGCATGCGACGCTCGCCAAAAAGGAAACTCTGATTATCTGGACGGACTATTTCCGCCCCGAGCATCTCGAGAAGTTTCCCGATCTTCACGACCTCGTCTGGAAGACCATGAAGCTTGCTTCTAAGGCGAAGCAAGAGATCAACATGGATGCATCGCAGGAGTTGCTCGCGGGTATTCAGAGAATCGCTGAGATCTTCTGGGAGACTAAGGGCGCTACAACCAAGCGACAGTCGTCGCTGCAGACCGTCGGCGGAGAGCTCGTCTACCCCGTACCGGCATCGTAAGCCATTCACTCTCGGCCTTGGGATTCTTGCGCGCGTGGTGAGCAAACATCTCTTTCCACGCGCGTTTTAGTCCGTTCCTCATCTCGGTCTTTGTCGTTACTGCCTGTTCCGCCACCCAATTACCCGAGGAGCCATTAACTGCTCGTGGCGTCATACTTGGCATCGCGCAACGAACATTCACCGAGCTTGACTCCATCGAGGTCCGCACCGATGACGGTCAAGTGCTCACATTCGCCGTTGAGGGAGATGTAGGGCTCACGCCCGGGCATGCGCGTGAGCACATGTCATTCGTCGAGCCCGTCACGGTGCTTTACCGCGTCACTGAGCGTGGACCGCTGGCCATTTCGATCACTGACTAGAGGTCGGCAGCCCACTAACCCACCCCCGCGACGATACCTCTCATGCGCTGGGCCATCACTCGCTATGGGTGCATGGAGATAGATCAGCTCGTTGCTCGGCAATCGGGATTGATCTGATCGAGTAACCGCTTGGCCCCGCTATCACTGTTGATCTTGATGGTCAGCTCACGGGCTCCTGCAAACCATCGGGATGTCCAATTTCTGGATATGGTTTGCTTCGTGACACCGAGCTCAAGGGCCCCACTTCTCAACCCTTGCCTATCGGACCCCGGTTGATTTGACGCGGCCCAGGTAATGCAGGGAGCACCAATCAGTTTGGAGAGGTCGGAGTCCGCGGCGCTCCCTCTGCAACATTGCGCACAGCGGCCGTCGTCTCACTAATGGTAGCGGGAAAAAATGGTAGCGGGAAAGTTGTTCCCTAACGGCACGAATCGTGCCATTTTTCGAACTGTCGAATTTAAGGGCGGCGTCCACGCAAGAAGCATCACGGAGCAGACCATGATTCACTTTGACAAATACTTTCACGATGGTGGGGGTCCATCTGACGGATGGGAAGTTCTCAACCGCGTGCGACGGGAACATCCAAATCGAGCCGGACGCACCCCTTGCGGAGATCATCTCCGCCACCTCTGGCTCGCCGCCAGATACCCGACTCGCCGTTCAAGCTCTGGAGCAAAGTGGAGTTTCAGTAGAAGGCGACATCGAGCACGACGCTCTCGATGTCGGTCGAGCCCGGCGTCGCTCCAATGCTAACTCGATCGAGAACGCTGAAGATGTCCTCGAGAAAGTGGACGAGCAGGTCGAGGTGATTGGCGTACCTGCGGAGGGCGTAGACGCGGAGGAGGCCGGTGAGGCACAACGTCGCGAAGCGCTGGCCGTTGAATTTGCGGCCGGTTCCCCGGCCGTACTTTACCTTCGAGAGATCAGCAAGGCCCGTCTGCTCACGGCTCCAGAGGAGATCTCGCTCGCGCGAGAAGTTCGAGCGGGCCGAGAAGCCGATGAGCGGCTGAAGGCTGAAGACGTCGGGGAGGATGAGCGCGCCGATTTAGAGCGCGCAATCAGCGTTGGTCTAGCGGCGAGGCGGCGGCTTATCGAGTCCAATCTGCGACTCGTGGTCAGTGTGGCTCGTCGCTACATCGGACGCGGTATGGCGTTCCTTGATCTGGTTCAAGAAGGCAATCTTGGGCTGAATCGCGGGATAGACAAGTACGACCCCGAACGAGGCTTCCGTTTCTCCACCTACGTGTACTGGTGGATTCGCCAGGCCATTACGCGGGCCATCGCAGATCAGGGACGAACCATTCGCCTGCCGGTCCACATCATTGATTTCCTGACTCAGGTGCAGAGAACGAGCCATGAGCTCGCGCACGAGACGGGTCGACAGCCGCTTCCCGCCGAGATCGCGGAACGCTTGGACACATCAGAGGAGCGGGTGTCAGAGGCGCTCCGTGCGGGGCAAATGCCGATTTCGCTCGAGTCACCGGTGGGCGCGGAGCACGAAAGTGTCCTGGGTGACCTCATCGCCGATCATTCGGCAGCCCAGCCGTCCGACGTGGTTGTGGGTGATATGTTGCGTGAGTATGTGGATGAGATGCTCGGCGATGAGCTCACCCCGCGCGAGCGCTCAGTGCTCGAGCTTCGATTCGGACTTCGGGACGACAGGGTCTGGAGTCTTTCCGAGATCGGTGAATCCCTCGGCCTGAGCCGAGAGCGCGTGCGTCAGATCGAGCACGAAGCGCTCGCAAAGCTCCGCCGCCCGGATGTGCGTCGTCGACTGGCCGATTATCTGGGATAGAAGCTGAGGACGGTGAGGGGCACTTGAACCTCCAAGTGCCCCTCACCGTTCCATCTAATCCCCGGCCGGCTTGACCGCGTGCCCGCCGAACTTAAGACGCAGGGCGGCAAGTACCTTCTGTTGAAATGAGACTTCTTGCCGTGATGCGATGCGCACGAACAACGATTGTGTAATCACCGAGAACGGAATATCGTTCTCGATTGCCGTCGCGATAGACCAGCGGCCCTCGCCCGTGTCGTCCACGTAGTCCGCAATTGCACTTAGCTTCTGATCCTCGCTAAACGCTGCCTCAGCCATGCGCATCAGGAACGAATCGACAATGCTGCCGTGGTTCCATAAATTGGCGATCTTGGCGAGGTCGAAGTCCTTGTACGGTCCGTTCGCCAGAAGCTCAAAGCCCTCGCCAATGGACTGCATCATTCCGTACTCAATAGCGTTGTGGACCATGCCGACAAAGTGGCCGGCGCCATGCGGACCGAACAAACCATGCGCGCCCGAGGGGAGACAGAGCGCGTCAAGAGCCGGCTTCAGATCGGCGTACCCGCTCTCGTCGCCCCCCATCATCACTGGATAGCCGAAATCCTTGGCCACGATGCCACCGCTCACTTTGGCATCGAGGAATCGGATGCCCTTCTCAGTGATACGAGGAGCGCGAGCCTGGGTATCTTTGAAGAGGGAGTTCGCTCCGTCCACGATGATGTCACCCGATGAAAGCAGGTTGACGACGCCGTATTCAGGGTTAAAGAGATGCTGCTCGGTCGGCTCTCCTGCCGGAAGCATCAGCCAGACTACCCGAGGAGCCTCGAGTTGAGCGACAAGCTCAGCCGTGGACGCGGCGGGAATGGCCCCCTTGGTCGCCAGCTCACGCACTTTGTCCTGACTGCGGTTGTAAGCAACGACTTCCTGACCTTGCTTTAGCATGCGCTCGGCCATGTTCATGCCCATGCGACCAAGGCCGACGATTCCGATTCTCATTGTGGCCTCCTCTCCGGCGCTCTCGCGCCTTCCATCCTGCGATCTGTGTTGGTGCTGGCAGCGGCTTAGTATTGAATGATGCTGACGACAGATCGGCCTTCCAACCGATCGCGTCCCGAGAGAAATGTCAGCTCGGCTAAAAATGCGCACGCAACCACTTCACCGCCCAGCGATTCCACTAGCTCAATTGTGGCACTCACAGTGCCACCAGTAGCGAGTAGATCGTCGACAATGAGTACTCGCTGGCCGCGCTTTATTGCATCTCGGTGGATCTCGAGCGTATTTGTTCCGTACTCCAGCTCGTATTCCACACTCACCGTTTCAGCGGGAAGCTTGCCAAGCTTTCGGACCGGCACGAACCCGGCGTTCAACCGGTAGGCCAGCGGGGCCGCGAAGATGAAACCCCGAGACTCCATGCCGACGACCTGATCTACTTCGAAGTCTGACACGCTCGTGTAAAGCTGATCGATCGCGGACTGAAATGCGTCTGGGTCTTGCAATACTGTCGTGATGTCCTTGAACATGATCCCCGGAAGCGGGAAATCAGGAACATCGCGAACACGTTTGGAAAGCTGTTCAGGCGTCATCACAGGTGCGGCCCCAAGTGAGCGTAAAGACGCGGCGATTCTAGCATGGCGCCCGGTACCTGACGGGCCCGTTAGTTGCGGTTTAACGAATTAAATCCGCGCTAGTCCGATACAATGCGAGTGGATAACCGATGACAGTACGGATAAGCACTCTCGACCAACCTGCCCTGCAATGTTTCCTCGAGGAATCATCACGTGTCATTCGCCAATGCCTTGTCTCTACCGAGCATGGCCTGGGATTACTAGCATCGCCACTTGATGGAAAGTATCCCTTTGTATATACGCGCCAGCATGCTCTGGCCGCTGTGATCCTGGGCGAGCTTGGCGATTTTGAGTCTGCTCGTGAGCTCTGCAAGTTCCTCATCAATTCGCAGTCTCGGTCTGGCTTCTGGGTGCCTCGCTACGACAGTCACGGGCGGGAATCCCATGATCGGATTGATCCCGATGTCACGGCTCTGGTAGTTTGGGCGATTCTCTCCGTGGTTCGCCTGGCCAACGACGATGTATTTGGAGAAGCGGTCCGCGAGCACGTGGAAGAAGCCGTGCGATGGTCGGTGGACCGAGCCCTCAACCCGTACATCTACCTCATGGAATCACCATCGTCGGAGACAGGCGCGAACGCGGAATTCGAGCTATGGAACAACTGCGCCCACGCAGCAGCGTTCGCCCAATGTCACCGGGTCTACGGTGGCGATCGGAATCGTCGCGTAGCGCTGCACCTGCGCCGAGCGATCGGGCAGCATCTAACGGTGGATCACAGATTTCTGCGTGGCCTGACTTCCGAGGGCTTTCCCGACCCACGCGCCGACATCAGCATGCTAGCGCCCTACTACTTTGGCCTCTGGGCACCCACAGAGCGCACTGTTATCAACTCCGTCGACCTGATAGAAAAATCACTTTGGAATGTAGAAATTGGCGGGTTTGCACGAATACTACCGTTCTCCCCCGCACTGCGCAGGCGACCGCCGGGCTCAATGCCACACGTGAGCGCCTGGATGGCGCGTTATCACTACGACGTTGGAAATACCGATCGCGGTGAAGGCATCCTGCGCTGGCTCATGGACTCGGGAGTTGACGGTAGGCTAGCCGAGATTCGCGTGCCCAGAACCTCAGCAGTTCGATACACCGCGGAGTGCCGACGCGCTCTGACGGTTGATTCGGATCCGCCACGCCAGCTTTCGGACCGTCGAGCGAATCTTGAGCTGGCCCGCGAGCGCAAGCTCGCGGACCTCGATTCAATCGACAATGATGTTCAGCGTGGGGAGATCGCGGACTCGGGTCGTCCGTTCGTGTGGGCGCATTTCGAAACTCTCCACGCGCTGAAGCGGGGTGGTTACCTCGATCACTGGAGCCCACTTCAGCAATAGCGCAGCCGGTAGGACTGGCGTCCCTGCCTGTCCTGGGCTATCGGGTTGTTGATTGCTGCTGTACAGGCCGAGACGCCCAATACCGTTTAGTGAAGGGCTGGGAGACTGGTGGGACAGTCGTCTCGACTGTCCCGTCCCCGATCAATCGTGAGTCTCTGGACAGTCGAGACGACTGTCCGACCGATTCGCGGGCGTTCTCCAGTCCTTGACGCAACGTGTTAGCCCGAGATGCCTGTCCCGCCGGCAGTATCTGGCAGGGTCTTTTCATTGTCGCGTGAGTCCGGTGAGCGCCAAGATGGCGAGCGGCCTTGCGGCATAGGTGCGCAGTGCCGCCGCGATGTTGGTATGGCCGGCGCGGCGCAGGATCCCGATGGCGGTATTGCGCAGGGCGGCCACGACCTGGGGCGCATGGCCCGTGCGAATCTGGCTGCGATCTTCATCGAAGGTGACGTCGCGCACCCAATGCAAGCAGTTCTCGATGCCCCAATGGCCCCGCCAAAGGGCGGCCAGGCTGGTGGCGTCGGCCTGATCCGGGTGGAGACTCGTGAGCGCATACCCGGCTTCCCGGGTGGTCCGCCCGTGCCGCGTGACGACCCGTTCAATGGTGCAGACCTGAGCCACATGCGGCCAATCGAGGTAGTCGTTCAGGAGCGTCGATGTCCGCAGCGTGCGCTCTTCCTGCCGATCGCCGTGCCGGCCGACGCTGCACCGCCCGAGCGAACGTCACACCGGGTGGGGGCTCCAGGGTAAACAGCGCCACCAACGCTTCCAGGAGCCGGTGCTGGTTGTCTTTGACCGCCCAGAAATACGCGCCGCCCGCCGCGACCACCTGATGACTCAGGGCACGCTGGCAAAATTGGGCGTCACCGGTGACCGTGACGCCGTGGAGGTCGAGATCGGCCAGCAGCGCCTCCGCCAGGCGCAGCTCGTGCTCCTTCAGCGTCCCCCTTTTTGGCCCAGCACCTGCCCATCCCGATGCGCGAAGGCGGCCACCAGATGCACGCCCGGAATCTGTTCGCCGTGGATCCCGCGGAGGTGCTTGCCGTCCAGCGCCACCGCCCCCGTGGAACCGGCCCCCTGGACGCGGGCCCACTCGGCCAGAACCCGTTCGAAGGCGTCGCGGTCGAGATCGCGAAAGACCCGAAACACCGTCGCCACGCTCGGGGTGGTGGCCCGGGTGATGCCGAACGCCCCGCGGATCTCGGCCGAGCCCTGATCCCGCCCCCACTGGGCGATCGCATACAAGCTG
Organism: uncultured Chloroflexia bacterium; assembly: GCA_963765765.1. Classification (GTDB taxonomy): domain Bacteria; phylum Chloroflexota; class UBA6077; order UBA6077; family JACCZL01; genus CAVXYC01. Next base: position 110,168 of record CAVXYC010000020.1, read on the forward strand.
CGGGCCCCCGACACCATGGCGCACACGGCGAACGTCAAGATCGTCGCCACGGAGTACCGGCAGCCGCGGCGATGGCGGGGATCCGGCACCGGGGCCAAGGCTTCGAGTAACGATGGAATGACCGCGTCCATGCGTCCCCTCCCGGAGAATTCCCCACCTCGCTCGAGGGGAGATTCCCAGCCTACGCCGGTCGGCATTCCTCCCTCATGGCCCCGTCGTCACAATCGAACAACGAAAAGACCCTGCAGTATCTGGCGCAATCCTATGCGTCCGACTCTGAGAGTGGTACTCTCTGCCGAGTGCGAGCAGAGATCCGTGGACCGCGAGTGATGAATTGTCACACTCGGGTAGCCACTCCTAAGTCAGTCACGCTCCAGCTCGCGATTCGCCGTTAAAGGAGCCGTTCCCTATGGCACGTGAATGGTCGGAGCCCACTGAAGTACCCGTGGGCGTTGTTGACTCGGCAGGCTCTCCTGGCTGGGGATCCGATGTCATCATGGATATGCTGCGACTGCTCGACTGCGAGTACGCGGCCATCCTTCCTGGCTCCACGTTTCGCGGTATTCACGATTCCGCCGTGAACTATCTCGCGAATCGCGGACCCGAGCTTATCGTCTGCCCTCACGAAATGCTCACCATCGCCGTTGCCAATGGCTACTACCGTGCAACCGGTAAGCCGATGGCTGCGATCATCCACAATTTTGTCGGCCTCATTAACGCTTCCATGACGATTTACGACGCCTGGTGCGCACGCGCGCCGGTCATCATTCTGGGCGGTACCGGACCGGTAGACGCACGCAAGCGCCGCCCGTGGATCGATTGGATTCATACGGCAAACGTCCAGGGCAACGCGATTCGCGACTTCGTCAAATGGGACGATCAACCCGGGTCCATTGAAGCAATTCCCGAATCAATATTGCGAGCGTACCGACTGGCCGTGACCGAGCCAGCCGGCCCGGTGTACGTAAACTTTGACGTGACGATTCAGGAAGCTGATGTTCCACGCGACTTCGTACTTCCAGACCCGTCAAAGTTCGCGCCTGCCGCGTCACCGGCACCGGATCGAGAGGCGTTGCGCGAAGCTGCCAAGATGCTCATCGGCGCGGAGCAGCCGTTGGTGTTCGCGGACCGAGTCGGTCGGAATGCCGATGCCGTGGAGTCCCTCGTCCAGCTTGCTGACCTCCTTGCCGCACCGGTGATCAACGTCGGCGCCGCATTCAGCTTCCCAACGCACCACCCCATGGACTTCACCGGTGCTGAGAAAGACCTCCTTAAGGATTCCGATATGGTCCTCGGCCTGGACGTCATGGATCTTGACGGGGCCCTACGACTTCCGGTGAACTACCTCACCCGCAAGGCCGAGCGCGCATCTGAGGATCAGAAGGTGATTAGCATCTCCTTGGAAGAGCTCATGACCAGGAGCTTGACCTCCGACTATCAAGCGCTGCCAAGCGTGGACCTACCGTTCCTGGCGGATACGAAGTTAGCAATACCCTATTTGCTGGAGGAGTGTCGGTCGCTACTGTCCTCCAACGACCGCACGCGCATCGACGCGCGGCGTCAGGCACTGGTTGGTCGCCAGGAAGAGCTCCGAGCCAAGAATCGCGCATACGTCGAGAGCCAGTGGGACCATCCCGAGATCACTGAGACGCGGCTTGTGGCCGAGCTCTGGGAAGTCATTAAGGATGAGGATTTCGTCTTCACGCATGGCGGCTTTGTACGTATCGCGCCAGGCGTCTGCAGCGTGAATGGCCCCGCCCAGCATCTCGGCAACCTGGGCGCCGGAGCCGTCGGGGCTCGCCCGGGCGTTGCCCTTGGATCAGCCCTCGCGCTGAAACGCAGCGGCAAGCTTCCTGTGGCGCTAATGGGCGATGGCGAGTTCTTCGGGGCGATCCAGACGCTCTGGACGGCCGCGCATTACCAGATCCCCGCCCTGTGGGTCGTAAACAACAATCGGTTGTACTACAACGATGTGGGACACCAGGATCGGATCGCCAAGTTCCGCGACCGGCCACCGGAGAACAAGTGGATTGGCCTGGCCATCGACGAGCCAGCCCCGGATTATTCTGGCATCGCGCGAACGTTCGGCCTCCACGGCGAAGGCCCGATCAAGAGCGCATCGGAGCTTGGCCCAGCATTCAAGCGTGCCCTCGAGGCCGTCAAAACCGGCCGCATGGCACTTCTCGATGTCTGGACCGAGGGCCGCGCGGTAGCGTAGTTGCTCGATTCCGACCAACGCTAAATGCGGTCTCTGTACTCGCCAGTGAGTTCGCTGGCGAGTACAGAGACCCGGGCCGGAACCGGATCATGCTTATTCATCGAGAGCAGCTGACCCATGAGATGCGGTAGCTGCGGAGCATCCTGCCCGACGGCGGAGCGCCGCACCTGCTCATGTATCAGAGTGACGGTAATCGACAACGGTTGCCGGGTCTATCGCTGGCACTGCGGGTGCGGGCGGGATGCCCGCAGCTATAAACTACTTGAAGACTATTTCGCGCCTGTGCGTGATCAGGAACAAAAAAGGGAGCCGTACAGCTCCCCTTTTTACGCTACGTCATTTTAGTCCGACTCATGTCCACCTGGCGAAGCACCAACCGCCACCGGTGCCAGCGGGAGTCCTAACGGCTGGGACGTACTCGATCAGCTCGAAGTCCAGATGCTCCAGTGCCCCGGAGGCCACGATCCAGTTGCGAATCTCCGAGGAGGCCGAATTAAGGCGCTCACGAGGAATCGACCCGAGGATCTCGCCGTCGTGCTCTGCCATCCCCTTGATGACCATCCGATCGATCTCTTCATCCACTACAAAGTGGCTGAGACCGCCCGACGCGACGACCGCGACTTTCTTGTCACTGTCCCACGCTTCGATACCCTTTCGAATGGCCTTACCAAGCGCATAACAGCGTCGAGGCGTAGGCTGGTTCGGCGGGTAACAGGTGTTGACGAACACCGGCAAGATAGGCATTGGATTATTGTCCATGAGCCGCTTGACCACGAATCCCCACCCGTGACCGATGCCAAAAGGCCGGGGCTTGGTTTCACGCTTCCACCAAACATAGCCCGATGGACCGATGCTGCCACCGTACGAGTCACGGAGGTAGCGCATGTGAGAGATATCGAAATCGCTATCGATCAGATAGCTGATGAGGTGCTCGCCGAGTGCGGAATCGACCGGAACATCGAGCTCCTTGTCCCCGTACCCAGCCATGATGCGTCGCCGCATGTCGCTTGCATCCGGGGGGACGGATCTGGGCAGAAGCTTGACCGTATCGCCCCAGTAGATGCTAAACGCCGGCATATTGTCGTCGAACAGAATCTCATCCTGATCGTCGCTCACGATGACCACAACGTCGGGCTTTGTATCCTGAAGAGTCTGTCGAACCTCGGCTATACCGCGCTGCAGTCTTTCGTGCTCAGACTGAAACTGCTCAGCGTTGATCCGGTCCGCGAACGACGGATCCGCTTCCTTGACTAGATCCTCGTACGGCGTTCGCTTCGCCGTCCTTGGTGAGATGAGCTCACGGTTGTTTGGATCATTTGATGAATATTCAGGCCAGAGATCCGGCGTCAGCGCCAGAACGGGCGAATGCGACGTTCCGATGCCGAGAACGATTTCCGCCACGGGTCACCTCCCTCGACTCGATTCCAAGAGGATTCTGCCACGCCAGAAGTTCTGAAGCAACGACGCCATTGACATGAGAGTCGGCAGGGGCCATTACCTACCCGATGTGGCAATTCACAATGAGAGACCGCCGACATCCTGTCGGCGGTCCGAGCTCCTGGGTCCTTCTTGTCCACACACGACGATGCAAGTCAGTCAGATTTGGCTTCACCACGATGGAACATAAGGCTCAATATCGGGATCCTGTCCGCCCACCTGAAAAGTTCGAAGCACGAAAGCGGCAGCGCCGTGCTTCAGGAACACCCGGACGAGAGCGCGCGCGGCCACAGGCGGAATCACTGTTCGCCATGTTCTCAGCGCCATTGAAAGGTTCTTCAACTGGCTACGGGACGCCCCGCTACTGAGCGTCTCGGCACCATATTGCCAATCCGCTCGGTCGGCGCCAAAGGGCAGGAGTGTGTGTTGGATGTCCTCCGCGAGCTCGAGAAGCTGCTCTCTTCTCCGCGCATCCTCCGGGTATTGAAGGCGCAGCCTCTCCTCATCCGCGCGCTCTCGCAAGGCGGCCATAAGCCACCTGACTGCCGAGTACAACGCCTGATTTGCATCCTGAGCGCAGTTGTACGCGGCCGAAACGCTGACTCCGCCGCGTCCGTCAGCGATTCGATAGCGGGCGGCCATGACCTCGAGCGCATCAACAACGGCTGTCAGCGCTGAGCGTTTTCGAGGGTCTGCTTCAAATCGGCCCGTGAAGCAGTCCAATTTGAGCAGGATGTCTTGAATCGGCCGTATACCCAGCCAGCCGAATTGACGGTCGCCACTATAACGGCTCCAGTGCAGCGCCCCAGCAGTCACACCATCCGTGTTCTGCGTGTAGATCTGGCGATAGACGATGTCGAAGATTAGCTCATCAGCGAGTGGCTCACGCGTGACTCGCGCGCTGCCAAACGCAAAATGTCCCCAGTAAAATGGAATTTTGGCAGTCGGCTCGGCAACATTTCCGCCGATACGGCCGTAAAGATGAATCAGCAGAGCCTCTTCGCCCTCACTCCAACTGACCGCCGGCCCATCCGGCGCGATCTCGGCCCGAGTGAACTCGCCCTTGCACGTGTGCGCAGCCTCTTTCCAAGCTTTTGGTGAGAGATAGTGCTTGACATCCTCGCCAGCAAGACGAAGACTTTCGTGGCTCAGGCGCAGAAGAGCTCTGGGCGCGAGCGACCGAACGACGAACATCCCATCTGCATCAACCGCTCCGTATGCATACCAGCCGTGTTGATTAGCTGGAGACGTCTCAAGCCGCACGTTGCTCGATGGGCGCGCGCCGTAGAGATTCGCTTCTACAGTCGGTACTCTCACGACTTCCCGCGGTCCGTCAAAGTCCCTCGACACCCGATTGAAATGCACAACCGTGTATTGGTCAGCATCAGCAGGGTCGACTGAAAGGAACTGGACAAGAGCGTAGTAGCGACCGGTAACCTGGACCGGCTCCCCCGGTGTTCGGATGATGGGCCGCTCATCCACGCCTGACTCCAGCTCCACAGGCCCTGTCAATCGAACGACGATATCGTCTTGAGGGTGCGATCCCGCCAGCGACTCGAATGGGTTCACGAGGTCCCATCGATTCACGCGCTCCGGGAGGATCAATCCATCAGCCACCATCTTCTCGGAGTTGGGGGTGAAGGCAACCGGGCGGGATTGACTCCAGAAGTGCGCATTGGTGCGGGCGTCGTCCGACCAGCGTAGCCGGATAACCTGACCAATGAGATTGGCGTGCTCCGGCGGCGCCAGGTGAACCTCGAAAAACGTACCCATGGTCGACTCGCGTTCATGAGCCGCCGGCAGGATGAGACGACCTACCCACTCACCTATCGGTGCATACAGCTCCAAGTTCGGATGTGCTTCAAGTGGATAGTGACTGGGTCGATTGAAGTCGGCCTCAATGTATTTTGCATAGTTGCTCGAAGGAAGCTTCTTTTCCACGGCCGGCGAGCGCGTCTCGAGGCTCATGCGCTCTGCTCCTTAAGCTGAGCCGCTGGCTCGTTGGCATTTCCCTCAAGGAGACCATCCTGCTTCAACACTCGAGTGACGGCATCCACGGTCACTTCAGCGCAGCTACGGCCGTCGGCGAGTATTGTTTCTGGATCGAAATAGTTGCCCGAGCCATTGTGGGCGATGGGACCCAGCGATTCCATCCGGATCCTACCGTCCGAAAGCGCGCGATTCCATTTCGACTGTGGGAAAATTGGCCAGCGACCAGCGAACACTTTCCCCCCCAGCCCCTGCACCGGATCCTTGTCGCCATAGAAGTGATAGAGGCGCTCGAGACTTTCAATGCCCAGGGTCGTTCGACATGACACCTCCAACTGATACGACGCGTATGGGCGCGCCCAACATTCGTCTGAGAAACGTCACAGTACCCAGCGCGATCTGTCCACCGCCGCTCCAGCCCAGAAGGGTCACGGGTACACGGCTCCCCTGCTGATAACCGTGTCGAGCCAGCGACGCAACAATCGCTTGTGCCACGCCCAGGTTGTAGATGGGTCCATAACGCGGATCGGCGGATACCGCCATCTGCAACATATTGCGAATGTTGACCAGATTCGGCAGAAGTGCAGTGGGCCTCTCCCCGCGTATATGTTCGATGCGAGTCCAAAGCCATGCAAAAGTCCATTGGCCTGTAAGACCGGCTCCTGTGACGCGATACGGGAACACGTCCTTGATCAACGCCGTCCCCGTCAATCGGCTGGCGAGCATTGGAAGCCAGTGAATCTCCTCCTCAGGAATACTGTCGTCCGTGATCGCACCGATGCCGGACAGATACACAAGGAAATGTCCTGCAGGGTTTACCTCTGGCTCAGCCGACGGGGAAGTGGGCTCCGGTGGTTTCTCGTGTTCGCCAAACCAGCCGGCCCACCAGCCCAACGACTCTAGCGGCGCCAAGATCGCCAGGAGGGCGATGATGAGTATGAGTCCGATGAGCAGATTGTGGATCATGACGATCCCTTCCTTCCGCTCTCGCTGACGCCCGCCCTATTCACCTGTCCCGTCAAGATGTCATCTACCCGTACGTCGAGAGCAGAACCGGCGACATGCTGCCAGAGCCAATCGTGGACGGCAATAATGGGCCGACCGAGGGCCCCCTTTGCTACCTCGATGATCAACCACCCGGTAGCGACAGTGATCAGCGCCGGGCCTGTAGAGCCATCCGCCATAGTGGTGACTGCGGATACCACCACGAGGGCACTCCACACTGCGAGAAGCTTCCCAAACGCCGCACCCGCGTAGGGCATCAGGATGAGCGGTCCGAAGATATACGGCGCTGCTCCGAGTCCGACGAGCCGCAGTGTTGCACCCAGAGTCTCGGTCGTCGGAAGAACGAAGCGCCCGATCAGCCAGATACTCACGGCCCAGAGCGCGAGACTCAATGCAAACAGGACCGCGTTGAGGCCCAGACTAAGCAAAAAACGGGCGGGCGATATGCGGTTGACTATGAGAATCACGGCCTGCCCGACCATGAGCCCCGCGCCGCCAATCAGCGCTATCACTATGACGGCCCAACGTGATTGTGGGTACGCCTCAACGATTTCAAATACTCGCGGATCGAGACGTAGCGCCGCGGTGAGACCCACCCAGACGTAATGCACGAATTCCAGAATCTGATCCATTACTGCAATTCCTTAAGCACTCACGAATGACGGTCGGCGCAGCGACTCGCGCTCGGCCCACAACTGATCAATGCTGATAAGACTCAGTCCACGATCCACCACATGTTTGAGAATCTCATCGGTCAGCGCATCCACGGGCGGACCACCAAGCGATTCGTGCAGCACGATGAGCGACCCGTTCTCAATGTGGGTCCCAAGCTGCCGAATGGTGAAGCTGGCCGGCTGCAACCAGTGCGCGGGAACCACACTCCCCATGACCGGGCGATAACCCCAGCGGCGCAACGCGCGCACAATTCGGGGCGAGATGTGGCCAAACGGCGGGCGGACGTAGACCATGGTCTCGAGAGGCCGGCCCGCCGCGGCAGCAATATTGAGTCGTGCCTGGTGGAGCGATTGTCGTAGCAGGTGCGGTTGCTCGAGCAGGAAGGAGCGGTGCCGTTGCCCATGCAGCATGATGTGGTGGCCGGCCTGCGCAACCTCAGTGACGAGGTCGGGATGCGCGCTGGCGCGCTCGCCGAGCCAGGAAAACGTTGCCACCGCGTTGTGCCGAGCAAGTACGTCGAGGAGCCGCGGTGTGTCGCGCCTGTCAGGTCCGTCGTCATAACTGAGGGCGACATGCCGCAGGGCAGGATCACCGTACCAGAGCACACCGGGATAGAGACGCTCCAGAAACCGCGGAGCAGCCCGAGGAAGCTCACGCTTCAGTCTTCCAAAAGCATTGGTCGTGTATAGCCCCATTGCGCCCTTGCCCTCTCCGCGGGCCCACGACCACTGTGCTTGACGGTCACGGCCTCCGGTCGGTGTTGCCTTGAAACGTGCCGGATGTTCGGCGACGTTCCCTGTGGAGCCATTCTGGATCTCCCCCGACGTCTGCACATACGTGTCCCAGAATGGTTGGCGCTTGCCGACTTCGTCTGCCACACCCTCAATCTGATAGGGCGACGTGGCGACGCCCAGATAGAAACCGTGCGGAAAGCGTCCTGCGGCCGCGGACTTCGTGTCGTTGCAATCGTCAGACTGCGAGATGGCTGTTACACCAGACGCGTCAACATTGCGCTGGTCGTCACTCATGGAATCCCCGATGATGTTGCGAGCGGTTGTCTTCGCGTTACCTATGATGTCGGGGGATTCAGGAGCCTTGCAGTGCCAATCAGCACGTCGTCACAGTGCCTATCAACACGTTGTAGCGGTGGCTCTTCGCGTTGATCTCACTCGCTTGGTGCGCCAAGTGGTCGACTTCGCGTTAGACCGAGCAATGGCAATGAGTGGAGTCGTCGCGTGTCGGATCGTAGAGGTCGCCGCGATACGCAGCTGGTGCTCACGACCTGCGACTCGATCCGTGGCGAACGCGGGAGCCAAGTCCAGGCCATCTAAAGATGGCGATTTTCCAACATCCGTCAACCGGCATCATGAGGACATTGAGATATTCCCGCTGATCGCACCGGATGTCGATGGGGAAGAGCTCCGGCGCAAGGCAGCCGGGATCTGACGGATTATGAGGACGGTAGGTCGACCAGCTGCCCCTCCGCATTCGCCGGAGCATGAGCTGGTCGAGGCAGCTGCGAGCGTTCAATCTCGTCCGTGGTTGGGTCCGGGTGCGAAGCCCTGGAGCCAAGAACACGGCCCATGAGCGCTAGAGCGATGCCGAACACCGCGATGTTGACCACCTGTAAGGCAACGATCAGCAGCGGCGGATCCTGGCCCGGATCGGGAACGCTCGTAAATGCCCCCATGACCAGCGGATCACGCAACACCAGATTTGCCAACAGGCCGATTGAGACAAGGACCGCTATGGCCCACAGACGTCGATTCCGATGCGTCGCCAGCGCGCAAACGAGCAACGTCAGGGCTAAGTAGCTGTGGTTCTCATGGGCGCGCGTCATGAGCATGAAAAACCCGAAGCTGGCCGCGGCGGCAGCGAAGCTGAATCCGCCCGGCGCGCCGCGTCGGAGCCCCAGCAGACAGAACGCCAACCACATCAGAGCCAGTCCCCCGGCCACCATGCGATAGCTCAGCGGTCCAACGAACGGAATGGAGTCTTCAATCCAGTCCCCGTTCAGGAGCGTGGGGATCCACCACACATTATGGGCGTCCGCGGAGATCACGCGATTGGAGATGTCGTGACCGCTAAGATTGTCGAGGTACCGCCAGACATGGTTGGCCCTTCCAGTGAACGTCCAGGGGCTCACGAGTACGCTGAGCGTGACTATGGCGGTAATGGCGGCGGTGCTGACTCGCTTAAGGTCCAGCCGGCTCAGGGCTGCCAACGCAATGATCGGGATGAGAATCCACCCTTGCGGTTTCCCAATGAGCAGTCCCGCGGCGCCTATCCCCAGCAACAACCCGAACCACCCGGTAGCAAGCGGCCAAACACGTGACTACGACCAGACCGACGAGTGGATCGGTTTGGCCGAAGTGAGCCGCGTCGTACAGCGTGGCGGGATTGAGCCCATACGCAAGGGCCACCGCCACGGGCCAATATTTGCTACCTGCATTCGCGCTCGCGCTCAATGCAAAGAGGACGCCGGTGATGGCTACGTGAGCAGCAATCATTGGCGCCTTCAGCATCAGCGTAAGCGCTTGACTGCCTTGCGCGGCTCGCTCGTTCCAGGCGGGGTCGAACATGGTTTGGTAGAGCCAACCGACGGCCCCAAAAACGTAGATCACAATTGGAGCGCCATCGATATCGGTGCGATAGGCGTCGCGCAGGCCATTGCGCGCAAGATGTCGCGCCCAGGTCTTCCCTTGTTCGATGTCGGCCGGATAACCCGGCGTAACTACGCCGATGACAACGCCCACTACCAGAACCAGCGTGAGTACGGCTGTGCACTGAAGCGCGCGGGTGCGCCGATCAACTTGGGTCAGCTGCGCTATCAAAGATTGCGGCATCTTTGGGTCATCGAATCATGCAGGCGTACGTGCCGATGTCCCGTCACGTTCCAGATCCGAGCAGAATCAAATTCGGCGTCAGGATGCCGCTACGGGATCCTGCATTGGCGCCTTGCCCAATCGCGGGCCGGGAGTAATTCGGTAACGGGCGAAGTAGTTGAACAGCTCATCAGTGGATCGGAAGACCCTGGAGCAGTAGCGACTGAAGAACGGACTTGGATCCGCCTCGGGCAGCCACACGCCGTAGACGCGCTTTCCAGTATGCAGCGCATAATTCATCTCCGAGACAACGCCCGGAGACGGTACCGCGATATCGTAGTAAACCACGATCATGTCTGATTGAGCGATCAGTTTATAGTCACGAAACACGATCTGATCACTGATGTGCTGCGCTTCACGATCGCTGAATCCGTTCACTGTGCCAGTTGCGAGCGCCGCGGAGCCATCAGTTCGCCCGGGATGATCGATCAGTGAGCCCGTCGTTTCATCGACATCGAAGTCATTGACGTCAGCAGGATCGAAGATGATGAGGTTTTCTTCCAGCCGCTTTTTGAACGCCTGAAGACCTCGATCGCCGTTGGTCTCACCGTGTGTCATCGGATAGCTGAGATACGCTTTGCGCATCTTTGGCTCAAAGAAGAGGCGATACATCGTCTCTGCGTCGGCCTGCTCCCCCAGCAGATACTGTGGCTTGCGCTGCATGCGCGCGAGCTCTTCGGTAGCAAACTGCTCTTCTTCTCTCCAGACCAGAAGGTCCTCATGGGACATCTCTTCCCAGCGAGGCTGATCTGTAAGCCGCTGTCTTACGGTGCGAACGCCTTCGGTCACTGTCACGTAAAAGTCAGGCCGGAGACGGCCCAGATAGTACGGATCGAACCCTGAGATGAGCGTGTTCTTCCAACGGAACACGGCGTGGGTGATCATCCCCCAGCTGGCAGTACGCCCAGCCTGCTCCACCACTCCCGCCAGCTTTTCCAGAGCGGCGGCGCGCAACATCACCAGCGATGGCGGAAACATGTCGAGGACAGTCTCTTCCTCGACAGGCTGGCCAACGCCCTCTGCGATCTGAAACATCGCCTCGCGGACATCGAAAATCTCGAAGCTCTCACCGCGCTCCTTCGCAAGGCGTTCCACCTCGCCGAGTACGTGCGATCGCTTCGTTCCGCTCACACCCGTGATAATTGCCCGCATAGATTACTCCGTCTCAGGCCGCGTCGAGCTTCTGACGCAATAGCTCGTTGACCAGGCCTGGATTGGCGGCGCCGCGAGTGGCCTTCATGATCACGCCAACAAGCCGACCGATCGCCGCAGTCTTGCCACTCTTATAGTCGGCAACAGCCGCTTCATTGTTTGCTATCGCGTCAGCGACGGCCTGCTCCAACGCACCCGCATCGCTGATCTGTGCTAGTCCGCGCTCCTGAACGATCGCCGATGGGTCACCGCCGGATCGATAGAGGCGCTCAAAGACTTCTTTCGCCGCACTGGAATTGATCGACCCTGAATCGACGAGTTTGATCAATCCGGCCAGAGTCTCAGGAGTCAATTTGCCCAGCTCGGTCGCGTCATCATCGGTGGCGTCCCCGCTCGCCTTTTGGAGGCGGAAGAGCTCAGACTGAATCCAGTTGCTCACTTTCTTCGCATCCACACCGTGCTTAACGGTGGATTCAAAGAAGTCGGCCATCGAGCGCGCCGTTGTCAACACTGAAGCGTCGTAGCGGTTCAGCCCGTACTCAGCTATGAATCGATCACGTCGGGCGTCTGGCAGCTCGGGCAGCCGCGCCTGAAGCGTTGCCACCCAATCGCGAGAGACCTTGAGCGGAGGCAAGTCCGGCTCGGGGAAATAGCGATAGTCGTGCGCCTGCTCCTTGGAGCGCTGCGAGACCGTGATGCCCTTCTCTTCAACCCAGCCGCGCGTCTCCTGAACGACTCGCTCGCCGTTCCGAAGCAAACGGGTCTGCCTTTCGATCTCGAACTCCAGCGCATGCTGCACTGATCGGAAGGAGTTCATGTTTTTCACTTCCGCCTTCGTGCCGTACGAGTTGGATCCCTTCGGCCGCATGGAGATATTGGCGTCACACCGGAACGCGCCTTCTTCCATGTTTCCGCTCGAGACGCCGATCGTCCGAACGATCGTGCGCAGCTTCACCAGATAGGCTCGTGCCTCGGCTGGCGTCCGAATATCGGGCGCACCAACGATCTCCATCAACGGCACACCCGAGCGATTGACATCGAGCAGCGTAAAGCTCTCACCATTCGCATTGACATGCGTGAGTCTGCCGGTGTCTTCCTCAAGGTGCACACGCTCGAGGCGGATCTTTCGCTCGCCATCTTCCGTCTCTACAGTGAGCCAACCGTGACGCGAGAGCGGAAGGTCGTACTGCGAAATCTGATACCCCTTCATCAGGTCGGGATAGGGATAGTTCTTTCGATCGAACTTGCTCGCCTCCGGGATCTCACAGTTGAGCGCCAGCGCGGTCATGATCATGTACTCGACGGCCGTGCGGTTTATGACCGGAAGCATACCGGGCATTCCTAGGCAGACCGGACAGACATGCGAGTTGGGTGCGGCGCCGGCATATTCGGCTGAGCATCCGCAAAACATTTTGCTTTTGGTCAGAAGCTGAGAATGGACCTCCAGTCCAATCACGGCTTCGAAATCAGTATCAACGACTGTGGCAGTGGTGGCCATCTCACGCCCTTCGGGCGATTCCGAAGAATCGTCTACAGAATTATCGTCGATGTAGAGATGAACTGGAAATCCTGGTGAGGCAGACGCGTCCCTGGCTGGCCAGTGTGGTTAGCTCAGTAGTTACGGTGAACAACCAGCGACGGCTGTCCGCCGATGCACTGGCTACCGGTCGTCGATTGAGGGTATCACTAGCCCTGCGCAAGGAGTTGATCGTATCTCATGCCTTTTCCCCACGTCGTCGAGTTGCTACAGCGTCGGTTCGCCCGCAAGCAGCAGTCCACCGGCTACGAGGACATGTACGATGATCCGCTAAGTCTCGGAGAACACCCGGGGGAGATCGTCGGTGGTGTGAAGGTCAATGGTGTTACGATCGCGCCCAACGTGCGACGACGCGTTCAGGACCACTTACTCGAGCATCGAGCCGATTGGATCGAGTCTCTCGGAAAAGAAGGCAAGCGCGTGGGTGAGGTCCGGCTCGTACACGACATCATTGAAGTAGTCGTGGAGAAAGAGCAGGAAGCCGCCCACTTCGTGAAGGACCACGAGCGCGAATTGAAAGCAGCAGGCGTGGCTAGCCTTCTTGGTTCGGCGCTGGCTGGTAGCGCCATCGTTGCCCGCCATCTCCACAGTCGCAGCAAGTTGAACCAACCGAAATAGACAGCGCTCCACACCAGGTCTCGATTTCGAGCGGGCCAGTCTAGGACCGGCCCGCTCTTTGCGTCTAAGCGAAACCCGTTGGTGCAGGACACCGCTGCGTCGGCTCGTACATGCACTTGTGACATGAACTTTCCCTCTGACTAAGGCAGGCGCCTGGTAAGATGGACGAAATTCGCGGGGGATTGGCCATGCCAGATGCAGGCGCAAGCCTTACCGAGCAGGATCTCCTCGAGGATCTGCGCGCTCACGCATTTGCCCCGTCTAACGGTCCTACGCGCATCGGCTTGGAAGTCGAGCAGCTTGCCTTTCACGGAATTCAGACCACGCCTCTGACCTTGATCATGGAAGCTCTTGAGCCGCTTGTAGCGCTGGGCGAGCTTCAGAAAATCACCGCCGACGGCAAACCGCCGATTTACGCCTACGGCGATTCCTGCCTGACATTCGAGCCGGGCGGCCAACTCGAAATCGTGTCGCCCCCTCGAGAATCGGCAGTCGCTGCGCTACGCGACATTGCTCATCTCGAGACGCTTCTCGATGGTGCACTCACCTGGCGGGGGATCAGGCGAGCGAATCACGGAATGACGCCCTGGCAGGGCGTGAATGAGATCAGCCTGCAGACACCACTTCCGCGTTATCGCAGCATGGACTCGTACTTCTCCGAAATCGGGCCAGATGGCGCGCGCATGATGCGGCTTTCGTGCGCAATACAAATCAACATAGGCTCTGGATCTGCCGACCAGGTTCCGCAGCGCTGGCGACTCGCCAATCTTATGTCACCTGTCCTCATTGGGATGTTCGCAAACTCTCCAATGGCTGAGGGCCGAGTGACCGGCTGGAAGAGCACCCGGGCGGAGGTGGTTGCGTCGATGGACCCGAGCCGCACGGGTATGGTCTCTGGATCTGATGGCCCCACCGACTACCTGAAATTTGCGTTGAACGCCGGAGCTCTCCTGCGCCGAACGCCCGCCGGTTACATTGCCGGGGTTCCATCACTGACATTCGGTGACTGGCTCCATAGCGGAGATACATGGGGTTATCCCACGCTCGAAGATTGGCACTACCACCTCTCCACACTGTGGCCCATGGTAAGACCGCGTGGATTCCTGGAGCTCCGTGCTATGGACACGTCTCCAGTTCGATGGAGGAGCGTGCCCGTCGCCGTGGTGAGTGCCCTGGTGTTGGACGCCGCCGCCGGCCAGGCCGCGCTGGAACTACTCGAGCCCACCTCTAATCGTTGGGAGAGGCTGTCGGCGGCTAGCGCGCATGACGGTTTGGAAAATCCTGAAGTCTGCAAGCTGGCTCAGCAGCTCATGCAGCTCGCTCGAAGCTCATTCGATCGACTTCCCGTGGACTGGCTCGACGAGTCGATCATTGATGACGTCCGCGCGTTCGACGAGCAGTACACCAGTCGCGGTCGTTGTCCGGCTGATGATCTGCTGGATCTGCACCAGCCGGAATTGAAGGCGGCTCGACGCGCTCTGGAGGATGTCCCGTACGGACCGCTGTTCCCCGGAGACGGCGCCTGAGCCCTGGCCACAGTATGAATACACACGTTCAAGGTCTCGAACGGGAGCGGACGCGCGAGCGCCGCGACCGTAAGGCGGACATCCGCGCGCGACTCGAGGATGCGCGGGCGCGCACCTGGCAGATCATCGACCCGCTGAGCGACGAAAACGCGCGCAAGCAGCACAACCCGCTCATGAGCCCCCTGGTGTGGGACGTGGCTCACATTGGCAACTTTGAAGAGCTCTGGTTGGTCCAGGAGCTCGGGAAGCTGCCGTCGATCAACGCGCTCTACGATCAGATCTACGACGCATTCAAGAACCCTCGGCGCGAGCGGGAGAAGCTACCCCTCCTCAACCGACAGGAGTGTCGCGAGTACCTGGCGGCCGTTCGCGAACAAGCGTTGGCTCATCTTGATCAAATCGACCTCGATGCGCCGAATCCACTGACTCATGACGGATACGTGTTCGAGATGATCATCCAACATGAATACCAGCACGACGAGACTATGCTCGCCACCCTGCAGCTCATGTCGGAGCCTGGCTATCGTCCCGAAATTCCACCGATGCGCGCTGGCTCATGCCCCCACAGGAAATGGTCCTCGTCGGATGCGGGCCCATTCATTATGGGCACGAACGACCGGGTGGCCGCATACGACAACGAGCGCCTTCCGCACCAGATCAATTTGCCCGCGTTCTGGATGGACAGCGTCCCCGTGACAAATCAGGCGTATCTGCGGTTCGTGGAAGCAGGCGGCTATCGGCGCACTGAGCTATGGGCACCTGAGGGCCAAGCGTGGCTCGAGCAGTCCGGTGCCGTATCGCCTCAGTTCTGGGAGCAGCGAGAGGATGGCTGGTGGGTAAACATTTTTGGATACATTCTTCCACTGAACCCTAATCAGCCTGTACAGCACGTCTGTTACTGGGAGGCCGATGCGTATGCCCGATGGGCGGGTAAGCGGCTCCCGACGGAAGCGGAGTGGGAGAAGGCCGCGTCCTGGGACCCGGCCGCGGAGCGAAAGTCAATGTTCCCCTGGGGCGATGAACCTCCCACGCCTGATCTAGCCAACCTAGATCAGCTCAATTGGCAGCCATCTGAAGTCGGAGCTCATCCTAGAGGAGCTAGCACGTACGGATGTCAGCAAATGATTGGCGATGTCTGGGAGTGGGTGAATTCCGATTTTCTGCCGTATCCCGGGTTTGAGGCATTCCCATATAAGGAGTATTCCGAGGTGTTCTTCGGCAGTGACTACAAGATCCTGCGCGGCGGCTCATGGGCCGTACGGCCGGGAGCAATTCGCAACACGTTCCGAAACTGGGACTACCCGATCCGTCGTCAAATCTTCAGCGGCTTCCGCTGCGCGCGAGACGCATAGTGACTGCCCGCGAGCTCGATCGCTTCACGCTGGACCGTCATCTCGAAGGAAGCCAGCTGAGTACGATGCGCGACGAGGTGCGCGCGGGGTTGACCGCGCCCCAAAAATCGCTACCGTCGAAATACTTCTATGATGCCGTCGGGTCCGAGCTTTTTGAGAAGATCACTGAGCTTCCGGAGTACTACCAGACCCGTACAGAGTTGGCGATCCTGCAGTCCCTGGCTGCGCCGCTGGCCGACCAGTATCGCTGGACTGAGGTGGTTGAGATTGGATCCGGCTCGTCCAAGAAGACGCTGGCAATCCTCGACGCCCTCAACGAGCGCAAACTGCTCAAACGGTTCATCCCGATCGACGTGAGTGAATCAATCCTTCGCGAGAGCGCTGAGGCACTGCTCAAACGCTACGCCGATATCCGCGTTCATGGTGTGATCGGGGACTTCATGGTCCACCTGGGCTCAGTCCCGCCATCAGATGGTCGGCGATTGGTGATCTTTCTCGGCAGCACAATTGGCAACCTGGATGTGCCCGAGCGCCTGACGTTTTTGAAGTCCGTACGTGGCATGCTGGGCCCGGACGATCACTTTCTAGTAGGCATGGACCTGGTGAAGGACATCGCCGTTCTAGAGGCAGCGTACAACGACAGTCAGGGCATCACGGCCGAATTCAACCGCAACGTCCTTCGAGTGGTGAATCGGGAACTAAACGCCAATTTCGTTCCCGAAGCCTACCGCCATAGGTCGTTCTTCAACACGGATGCTTCCAGAATCGAGATGCATCTCGTACCAGAATCGCCGCAAGACGTCGTGATCCATGACCTCGACCTGTCGATTCACTTCGATCCGAACGAGACGATTTTTACGGAGATTTCTTGTAAGTACACAGAAGCATCCGCACGCGAGGCGCTTGAGCTTGCAGGCCTGGAGCTATCAGCGTGGTATACGGATCCCAAAGGGCTATTTGGGATGGCGCTGGCGAAGCGTCGGGATTAGAGACGAACTAGTTCCCTACTGAAGCGTCTTTCAATGGCAGGAATGGAGCTGAGTTACTAGCCTACGGCCCACCGGTGATATCGGCGACACCCTCGGTGTTCATGGCGTGTCGGTGCGCCTGAGCGCATGGCACTTCTCCGGATGACAAGGACGAACAGCGTTCCGGCGAAATATCGGTGTTCATGCGTCGTGCGCCGAGCGCGTGGCGCGTCTCAGGGCGACAACAACAATTAGGGACAACGAAAGCGCGATAAATGAGCCGCTCTGGCAGGGGCCAGAACGCTCCTGCCGATGCTTACCCAAGTCTACTCGTCAGCTATCGGCGCGAACTTCGTGGACCAATCGGTCGCCTGCTCATAAGCATTGGCAACACGCAGCACCATGGACTCGTCAAGAGGCTTGCCGATGATCTGAAATCCGACCGGGATTCCCTCTGAGAACCCGCACGGCAGACTCAATCCAGGCAAACCCGCGAGATTGACCGGAATGGTGCAAACATCTGACAGGTACATCGCCACCGGATCATCCGTCCGCTCACCAATGCGAAACGCGACGGTCGGAGAAGTTGGAGCCACCAGCGCGTCAAATTTCTGGAACGCTTCATCGAAATCGCGCTTTATAAGCGTCCGGATCTTCTGAGCCTTGAGATAGTAGGCGTCGTAGTAGCCTGAAGAAAGCGCGTACGCCCCCAGCATGATGCGCCGCTTCACCTCTGGACCGAAACCTCGGCCGCGTGTTTTGAGATACGAGTCCCACATGTTTTCAGCATCACGGGCGCTCAATCCGTATTTCACGCCGTCAAATCGAGCGAGGTTCGCGCTGCACTCGGCCGGAGCGATGATGTAGTAGGCAGACAGACCGTAGTCCGTGTGGGGAAGGGAAACTTCGCCGACCTCGGCACCGAGATCCTCGAGCACCTTGATCGCCGCCCGCACCGCGGATTCCACGCCGGGCTCCATCCCGCCAACGAAATACTCCCGGGGGATACCTAGCTTCAGCCCCTTCACGCCCTTCTCCAGATCGGCCATGAAGTCAGGAACCGGCTCGATCGAGCGATGTGGAGTCCAGCGGATCATGTCCGCTGATGGTCCGAAGTAGGAGCGCAGAGTCGGCGACCGTCCGGGTGAACGGTCCGATCTGATCCAGTGACGAGGCAAACGCCACCAATCCGAAGCGCGACACCCGACCATAGGTCGGCTTCACACCGACGACCCCGCAAAGCGAGGCCGGCTGTCGAATTGATCCACCAGTGTCGCTGCCCAGCGATGCCGGCGCCTCGAGGGCCGCGACAGCCGCGGCCGATCCGCCGCTCGAGCCTCCCGGAACGCAGTTCAGATCCCACGGATTTCGTGTGACGTGATACGCGGAATTCTCAGTGGAGGATCCCATGGCGAATTCATCCATGTTGGTCTTGCCCAGCATGATGGCGCCCGCGTCACCCAGCTTGCGCATCACCGTTGCGTCGATGATTGGCTCAAAGTTTTCGAGCATCTTCGAGCCGCAGGTCGTTCGCACATCGCGCGTGGAGATAACGTCCTTAATCGCGAGTGGAACACCTAGGAGGTCGCCGGTTTCGCCGGATTTTCGGCGTGCGTCCGCCGCTCTGGCCTGATCGAGCGCGATCTCGGGAGTCGCGAGTAGGAACGACCCGACGCGATCGTCGATCGAGGCTATCCATTCGAGGTGTGCACGCGTGAGCTCCTCAGATGAGATGCTGCCGCTGTTGAGAAGGCGAAGAGCATTATGGACGCTCAGTTGATTGAGCTCAGGGACTGCCAAGATGTGTGCTCCTCCGCTGCCTACTCGAGAACCGGCTTGACGCGTATATAGCCATCCTCACGCATGGGCGCGTTTTTCAGGATCTCTTCAGTAGGACTGCACGGGCGCACTTGATCCTCACGCATTACGTTTCCAAGCGGGATTACCTGAGCCGTGGGAGGGATATGGTCCGTATCGACCTGATTGATGACCTGCATCACGTCCAGGATGTGCGAAAGCTGCTCCTGGAAATGCGTCTTCTCATCCTCAGTCAGCCCCAGCCGAACCAGGTAGGCCACGTGCTCAACTTCCTCGCGCGAAATCGCCATGCGGGTGTTCCCTCCGTCTGAGGAGTATAGCGGGAAGGACCTCGCCTTCAGGCCGAGGTCGCATGGTGGGATCAGTGGCACCAGAAAGCCAGCATCAACGGGCTATACTGCGCTCGCCATGAATACCGAAACATCTGTTCAGCGCCTCGGCGTGGTTGGCGCGGGCACCATGGGCGCGAGCATCGCTCAAGTCAGCGCGTGCGCTGGAATCGAAACAACCCTTTATGACGTGAGCGCAGCGGTACTGGAGCAGTCGGTCGATCGAATTCGCGATTCGCTCGAGCGATTGGAGCGCCGTGGCCGGTTCACCGCCGATGAGGTTCGCGAGGCGATTGAGCGCATTCGTACCGTGACACAAATCGATGCCTTCGGGGGGTGCGACGCGATTATTGAAGCGGCTCCAGAGGTCCTCGAGCTCAAGCAAGAGCTATTCGTGCATCTCGATGCGTTGTGCGCGGAACCGGTATTGCTTGCCAGCAACACGTCATCGCTGAGCATCACAGAGATTGCTGCGAACACCCGCAATCCCGAGCGCTGCATCGGTATGCACTTCTTCAATCCACCTGTCCTCATGCAGCTCATCGAAGTCATTCCCGGCGTGCGCTCCGCACCGGCATCAACAGCCAGAGGCGTAGCCCTGGCGCGCCAACTGGGGAAAACTCCCGTAGAGGCTCGTGATACGCCCGGCTTCATCGTGAACCGCGTCATTCGCCCGTTCTACCTCGAAGCGCTCAGGATTCTGGGCGAGGGCATCGCGGACGTACTGACGATCGATCGCATCATGAAGATCGGCGGGGGCTTTCCGATGGGCCCGTTTGAGCTTATCGACCTTGTTGGCCTGGATGTCAATTTGGCCGTGAGCCAGACGGTTTACGACTCATTTTTCCAGCCGCCGCGATTTCGACCGCATCTGATTCAGCAGCAGATGACACGGGCTGGACTACACGGACGCAAAACGGGACGCGGGTTCTATTCCTATGAGGATGGGAAACCCGTTGGATCGGTCGAGCCGGAACGGCCCGCCGCTGAAGCCCCGAAAAATGTCGCGGTCGTAGGCGATGGCGACCTGGCTCACGACATTCGGCAGGCCGCCCAGGCCTCTCGCATCTCGGTTGTGGAAAGCCCCGCCGAGGCGGCTCTCGTCGTTAGCGCGGCAGTCGGACCGATAGAGATTAGACGACTCGCCATCCGGAAGCTTCTCGAGATCATTTCCGAGGACACAGAGGTCGTTGTCCATTGCGGCCCCTATTCCTGCACCGAGCTTGTCTCGACGCTTCGAACTCAAACGTCCGTATCAGGGTTCAACTTTGTCGGCCGATTTGAGGAGTCGCCGCTCATCGAAGTTGCCCGCGGCTGGAGCGGACGTGAATCGGCCGCATCAGCGAGCGAAGCCTTCTTCCAGCAGGTCGGCAAGAAGACTGCGCGGGTCGGCGACTCGCCCGGTATGGTCCTCACCCGCATCCTTGCAGCGATCGCCAATGAGGGCCTAATCGCCCTGCATGAAGGACTGGCATCTCGGTCTGACATCGACACGGCCGTAAAACTGGGAGCCAATCACCCTCGCGGGCCACTCGATTGGGCCGAGCTCCTTGGCTTGGATACCGTCTTTCAGACACTTCGATCACTACAGTCGGAGCTCGGCGACGCCTATCTACCGGCCACGCGGTTACGGCGGCTGGTACAGGCGGGGAACACGACCGTCGCTTGACCACCCTGGGAACGATGGCGTCCCTGGGCCCCCGGCCAATGCAGTGGAGTTAGGCGTCCGTGTCGGGGACAGGGGTCTCTGCCTGCCCCGTCCGGGTGAAGCTTCCTGTTGCACGGGACAGGAAGAGACGCCTGTCCCACCGAGTCGGGGTGTCTGATGAGGACCTCGAGATCTCCCTCGCATCCAAACCTACACCGCCCGACCAATCTCCTCAATCGCGCTTGGGTTCTCGAGCCCAGTCATATCACCCAGGTCCGCTGCGCCGAGATACTTAGCGCGAATAAGACGGCGCATGATCTTGGCGTTGCGTGTCTTGGGAATGTCCTTGGTGAACTTCACAGCCTCGGGTCGCATCGGCTTGCCCAGAACCGCCGCGACGGCATCCTTGATCTCTTCGCGAAGCTGATCGCTGGGGTTATAACCGGGGCGGAGGATGGCAAAGCACACGACGATCTGGCCCTTGAGCTCATTCGGGACTCCGACCGCGGCACACTCCTGTACGCTTGGGTGGGTGATCGCGGCCGATTCAACCTCGGCGGGGCCGAGACGCTTACCGGCAATCTTGATTGTGTCGTCGGAGCGCCCCTGGATGTACCAGTAGCCCTCATCATCGATCAGCGCCCAGTCGCCGTGGACCCAGATATCGGGCCAGCGCGACCAATACGCCTCGATGTATCTCTCGGGGTCTTTCCAGAATCCGTTGGTCATGCCCGGCCAGGAGTTGCGAATGACCAGCTCGCCCACTTCGCCGCGAACGGAATTTCCTTCGTCATCCACCACGTCGGCGGCAATGCCGGGAACTGGACCGGAGAAGCTCGCCGGCTTGAGCGGCGTGATCGTGAAACACCCGATGATTCCGCCGGAGATCTCTGTGCCGCCCGAATAATTGAGAATCGGACAGCGGCCCCCGCCGACCTTTTCGAAATACCACATGTACGGATCGGGGTTCCACGGCTCGCCCGTTGAACCGAGCGCGCGCAACGAAGAGAGGTCGTGCTTTGTCACCCACTCATCGCCATACGGCATGAGTCCGCGGATCGCCGTGGGTGAGATGCCCAGCAGTGTGACACCGTGTCGCTCGACCATGTCCCAGACCCGGTCGGGCTGTGGGAACTCCGGAGTCCCCTCGTACAGGAATGCTGTAGCGCCAAGAATGAGCGAGCCGCAAAACAACCAGGGGCCCATCATCCAGCCCATATCCGTGAACCAGAACACCAGGTCATCACCCTGTACGTCGAAACCCTGGCTCATGTCAGCGGCCGCCTTGAGGGGGAAGCCCGTGTGCGTGTGAACCGCCCCCTTCGGCTTCCCGGTGGTGCCAGACGTATAGATGATCATCATCGGATCATCCGCCGCGGTGTCTTCCGCCTCGCACAACCTCGGCTGGTCAGCAACGAGCTCGTGCCACCACTTGTCTCGCCCGTCACTCCAGGGCACGTCGGCGCGACCCAGTCGACTGAATACCACCACGTGCTTAACTGTCGGCGATTCGCTCACGGCGGTATCAGCCGTCTCCTTCATGGTGATCACGTTGCCGCGTCGGTAGAAGCCGTCCGCCGTGATGAGCACCTTAGCCTCACAATCCTGAAGGCGTGAGGCGACCGCGGACGGCGCATAGCCTGAAAAGATTGGCGTGTAGATAGCGCCAATGCGTGAGCATGCCAGACTGGCGATGCCGACCTCGGGGGTGAGCGGCATGAAGATGCCAACCCGATCGCCCTTGCCCACGCCCAAGGACCTCAGCCCATTCGCCAGACGATTGACCTCTTCAAGGACCTCCCGGTAAGTCAGGCGCCGAATTTCGCCGTCCTCACCTTCCCAGATGAGCGCCAGCTTGTTAGCGGTTCTCTGAGCGCACGTGTCGATCGAGCGCGTTCGTCGTGTAGTTCACTCGACCGTCGACGAACCACCTGGACCAGGCCAATCCCTTGGACGTGTCGAGAATCGCGGAGGGCCGCTGTTTCCATTCCCAGCCAATGTCCTGGAGCACCGCCTCCCAGAACCAGCTTGGGTTCTCAACTGATCTCTTCTGAAGTTCCGGGAGGTCTTTGATACCGAAGCGCCGCATGAAATTGATGAGGCGACTGCGTTCTATGTGTGCCGGTCCGGGTTCCCAGACGATTTCGTTGCGCGTGGCCTCAGCGGTCATGAAAGCTCTCCCACCCTTGGGGTGCGTCGGCCTTAGCGTCGGCCGGACGGATTCGATCATAACAGGGGGAAGCCGGTCCAATTCTTTGGACTGCGGCGGTTATCGCCGCCTTCTCGCGAGGCTGGAAGCCGAGGGCGGACGCGCTCAGCGCTAGGAGAAAGCGGCGAAGAACGACGCAGTCCAAAGGGCATGCGCGGAGCCTCTGGTAGAATCAGCCCCGTCGGCAGTCTTATTTTTCGCACACCATTCAGCCCAAAAACCTTGGTTGGAGGCCACGATGCCTGAACCGTCCGCGGCCCTTCTGGTCCAGCAAGATCGCAATCACCTGATCCATCCCCAGTACCACCCGGATGACCACGAGGGAGCTATCATCTTTGCCTCGGGTAAAGATGCGGTGCTCAAGAGCGTGGACGGCAAGGAGTACATAGACGGGCTCTCCTGTCTATGGAACGTTGCCATCGGCCATGGTCGCGCGGAGATGGCTGACGCGGCCGCGGAGCAGATGCGCGAGCTGCAGTACGCCAACAACTACACTGGGTTCTCGAACATCCCGGCTGATTCAGTTAGCCACCAAGATCTCCGAGATCACCTATCCGGATCTCAACGCGGTCTTCTTCACCAGTGGCGGCGCAGAGTCGAACGAGTCGGCTTTCAAGACCGCGCGCTGGTACTGGAAGATGGTGGGCAAGCCCGAGAAAACGAAGGTCATTTCGCGAATGTTTGGCTATCACGGCGTCACCCTGGCCGCGATGAGCGCCACAGGCCTGCCCGTATTCTGGCCGCCGTTCGAGCCGAGAGTGCCGGGCTTTGTGCACATTAATCCACCCTATCCGTGGATGTTCGACACTGACGGCGCCGAAGAGCTGGAAAAGAAGATCCTCGAGGAAGGGCAGGAGACGGTCGCGGCATTCATCGCGGAGCCCGTCATGGGCGCAGGCGGCGTCGTCCCTCCTCCAGATGACTATTTCCCGCGCGTCCGGGCGATTTGCGACAAATATGAGGTGCTCTTCATTGCCGATGAAGTCATCACTGGCTTCGGTCGTACCGGCAAATGGTTCGGACTCGAGCACTGGGGCGTCCAGCCAGACATTGTCTCCTTCGCAAAGATCGTGACCAGCGGCTACCTGCCCCTCGGTGGAATCATCATCTCTGATGAGCTGCACAACACGATGCTCAATGCGCCGATCGATAGAAAGTACATGCACGCCTACACCTATTCCGGTCACGCGACGTGCTGCGCGGTGGGACTCAAGAACATTGAGATCATTGAAAAGGAGAATCTTGTCGAACGAGCCGGAGTTCTGGGCACTCGACTGCTTGCCGGACTCAAGACACTGGAAGACATTCCATGCGTTGGCGAGGTCCGTGGGCTTGGCCTGATGTGTGCCGTTGAGCTCACCGCGGATAGAGCAACCAAGAAGCCGTTCGAGCCTGGTCTCAATATGGGCGGGCGCGTCATCCGTGAGGGCAAGCTTCGCGGCGTTATTCTGCGGAACCGAGGCGACGTGATCATGATGGCGCCGCCATACGTGACCACTGAAGAGCAGATCGATACGATCGTCTCAGTGCTGCGCGAGTCGCTCATCGCGGCAACGGCCGCCGTCGCACGATAGCTTTCTGGTACCTGGCATCCCGCGCCACCGTATTCTCATAAAGGAGCAATTCACTGACCGCCACACTGCTTGACGGCCGTCCCGTGGCGGCCATGATCTGGGAGGACGTCGCGGCTCGCGCGGCGTCATTTTGCGCGTCTGCCGGGCGAGCACCTCGGGTCACCTTGCTCGCCGCGGACGATGATCCCGAATTCGGCGCCTATGCCAGCTCAATCGAACGGAGCTTCGGACGCTACGGCCTCGAGGTCGCACGAACGTCGCTCGATAGCAACCTGACGCAGGATCATCTGGAGCAGCGACTCCGAGCGCTGGGCGCTGATAGCTCCGTTGATGGCATCCTTCTTCAGGCGCCACTCCCGGCTCCGTTGGACGGCACACTCGCCATCGCGCGATCGCTACCTCCTGAGAAGGACATCGAGGGGATCCATCCAGCACATTCCGGTGCCTTGGCCATTGGCAAGCCCGCCGTGGCGCCCTCCACACCAGCCGGCGGCATGGAGATCCTGAAGTTCTACGACGTCGATCCACGGGGCAAGCGCGCAGTAATCATTGGGCGCAGCGCCATCGTTGGTCGTCCGCTCTCATGGCTGCTTTTAGCTCAGGACGCCACCGTTACGGTGTGCCACTCTCGAACGGTGGACCTTCCCTCCGTAACGCGCGAGGCGGACATCCTGGCCGCGGCCATTGGCCGCCCGGGTTTTGTCACAGACGAGATGGTGAAGCCGGGCGCTGTGGTGCTCGACTTTGGAACGACCTACGTCGATGGCAAGCTGCGCGGAGACGTTGACGCTGACTCAGTGATGGACGTGGCCGGCGCTCTCACACCAGTGCCCGGCGGGGCCGGACCTGTGACAACCGCGGTCATTGGACGATGTTTGATCGAGGCGGCCGAGCGACTCCAGCGGTAGCTCTAACCGCGCTATAGCCGCGAGAGCAAGTACAATTCGGGGCTTTTAAAGCATCTGGTGGTGTCAGGGCATCTTGCCCGACAGTCCAGCTCATCGGGCGAGATGCCCTGACACCACCAGCGACAAGGAGCCTGCGGCTACGGAGAAAAATCGCAGGGCCCGCCGTAGCACCGTGGTAGCATGACTCTGATGTTAGCCTCCCAGATCGTTCGCGGATGGCGGCGCCTTATACCGCTCATTGTGGCGATCAGCATCGCGGCGCTCGCGGCAACAGGCGCGATGCTGTCGCCCTCGCCCGTCCCCATCCTTCGCCCCTCGCAGGCAATCGCTGAGACCGCCGCGTTCTCGACGGAAAGCGCTTCGGCTCACCTGAGTGTGCTATCGGAAACCATTGGCTCCCGAGCGGCTGGAACGCAGGCGCACGAACAAGCCGTGGAGTACGTGGCTGACACGTGGCGCAGCCTGGGCTATGAGCCGGTCATAATGCCGTTTCAATTCAACAGCTTCGAAGAGCGCGACGTCTCGCTCACCATCCCAGAGAGCGGGGACCGAATCACCGGCCGCTTTTTCAAGGGCGGTGTTGGCGGCGATATCCAGTCAGATGTCATCGACGCCGGTCTCGGTCGCCCTCAGGACATCGAACACATCTCACTACAGGGACGAATTGCCCTGGTCAAACGAGGCGAGATCCTTTTCAGCGACAAGCTCGCCAACGTCGCAGCGGCCGGTGCTCTGGGCGCCGTCATAGACAACAGTGAGCCGGGCGGTTTCGCGGGCGGTCTGAGTAGTCCCGTTTCTATACCCGCGATTGCCATCAGCCAGGAAGACGGTCGCAATCTTCGCCAGCAGTTGGCGTTTGGCCCATTCCAGGCGCGCCTGGTGGTGGATGGGAGCTCCGTGGAGATGACGGCGTCAAACGTCTCGGCCAGCAAGCCTGGAACCGCCGCCGGCATCGTGATCATTGGCGGCCACATTGATTCCGTCTCGGCCGGACCCGGGGCAAATGACAACGGCTCCGGCACGGCCGTCGTGACTGAGCTGGGACGATCCATACTGACCCACACCTATCCGTTCGAGATTAGACTGGCCGCCTTCGGTGCAGAAGAGATTGGACTTATAGGAAGCAAGCGTTATGTCGAGTCACTGCCCGAGTCCGAACGAGCTCGAGTGATCGGCATGATCAACCTGGACATGGTCGGCGTTGGCAATCAGCTCAGAGTCGGTGGAACGCCGGAGCTTATCGCTCAGGCGATGTCGGCTGCCGCCATCGTTGGTGAATCGGCAGGCCGAATGAGCGCAGGTTTGGGCTCAGCGAGCGACCATGCCAGCTTCATTGACGCCGGCATGCCCGGGGTCTTCATCTACCGGTCAGAAGATCCGAACTACCACACGGCCAACGACCGATTTGAATATGTCGATCCAACACATCTCGGCTCGACAGGGCGCATGGTACTAGCGCTACTTGACATTCTCGCGTCCGGTGTGACCACGTGAGTCAGCATTCGGTAGGGCTTGCGCGGGTTCGCCTGTTAGTGAGCGGCTATGTGCAGGGTGTGATGTTCCGGCAGTCCGCGGTGAACGTCGCAGAAGAGCTCGGCGTATCAGGATGGGTGCGCAACCTCTCCGACCAGCGAGTTGAGCTGGTAATCGAGGGGCCGCCGGAGGACGTTGGCGAAATGGTAGATTGGTGTCGCCACGGCCCACCGGCCGCCAGAGTTGAGGACGTTGAGCTTACAGCCGAGCTCCCTCGCGGTGAGCGTGGCCGATTCGAGATTCGACTGTCAGAGGGGTTTGGACCATGGTGATGAGCGAGACGTTTCCGCTCCGCGCGCCGGCGCTTAGCGACAAGGGCATGGTCGTAGCGCCGCATTATCTTGCGTCGCTTGCCGGGGCTGACGTACTGCGCGGCGGTGGTAACGCGCTCGACGCCGCGATCGCGGCAAACGCGGTCATGACCGTGGTCTGGCCACACATGTGCAGCATGGGCGGAGACCTCTTTCTCCTGGTCAAGCGACCTGGTGAGGCACCGCAAGGTCTCTCAGGGTGCGGAGCAGCGGCAGTGAAGGCCAGCATTGGCACGTATCAAGAGCTCGGACTGACGACGATGCCGCGTACCGGCGCTCTCACCGTCACCGTCCCGGGCGCCGTCGATGGTTGGGTCAGCGGGTTGGAGCGGTGGGGGACGCGACCGCTTGACCAGCTTCTCCAGCCGGCTATTGGATTTGCGCGCGAGGGCTTTCCAGCGACCGCCCGTCTGGCTCGCTCAATTAAAGGCACCGCCGAGCTCGCTCGAAACGAGGCTGCCGCGGCGGTATTCCTTCCGGGTGGCAAGCCACCGACAACCGGCCAACGACTCGTCCAGAGCGACATGGCCTGGTCACTAAGTGAAGTGGCTCGACTCGGTCGAGCAGCGATGTACGGTGGTGAGCTCGGGCGTCGAGTCGTAGCGGGACTTCAGACACTCAAAAGCCCTATGGAGCTCGAGGACTTCGCTCGACACGAGTCACGCAGCATGTCCCCGATCTCGCGTGATTATCGAGGCACCGTGATTCACGAGCTTCCACCGCCCACTCAGGGACTCACCGTACTACAGGAGCTCGGGCTTGTTGAGTCAGAGGACATAGCGGCGCTTGGTCACAATTCGCTGGAATCGGTGGATGTCATGGTGCGAGCGCGAAATCTGGCCTTCGAGGATCGGGATCGTTACATTGCGGATCCCATCTTCGTTGACGTGCCCACCGATCGACTTCTAAGTAACGAGTACCTTACCGAGCGGCGAGCAAGCTTGGGCGCCTATGCATCCCCATTCGGATCGGTGCATCGCGGCGCGCTCGGCGACACGATCTACCTCTGCGCCGTCGACCGCGATGGCATGGCGGTTTCGCTCATCCAGAGCCTGTATTACGGCTTCGGCTCGCGAGTCATGGCTCCTGGCACTGGAATCATGCTGCACAATCGCGGCGCTTCGTTCACGCTGGATCCCGAGCACGTCAATCACCTGGTCGGTGGCAAACGTCCCATGCACACGCTCATACCGGCGCTAGCGACGCGCGATGGCGAGACGTCATTTGTGTTCGGCACGCGAGGAGCTGATGGTCAGCCGCAAACGCAATTCCAGCTCATCTCAAACCTCTTGGATCATGGGATGAACCCGCAGGAGGCGGTGGAAGCCCCACGCTGGTGCATGGGCGGAACGACGCCGGAGACTCCAGCCGACATCTTCCATCTCGAGTCTCGGTTCAAAACCGAGGTTTTTGATGGACTGGAGCAGCGAGGCTACAAAGTCGCCCAGGTGGCGCCCGTGGACGACATGATGGGCACGGCGGCATGCATTGGCTTGGACCGAGAGCAAGGCTGCTTCATTGGCGGAGCCGACCCTCGAGGCGATGGTGCGGCAATCGGGTACTAGATCGCCATTGTAATGGGAAGCGTTCCGCGCGATACAGACGGTAAACGATGACGACATTAGTCCCACTCAAGATTATCCCCGGGGCGGAGCCTTTCTGGCTTCCCGCCTCTGGAGATGTCGGATGCTTGCTCATCCACGGATTCACGGGCGCCCCGGCAGAGCTGCGCGGGCTAGGAGAACAACTCCAGCAAGCGGGCATAAGCGCCCTTGGCGTCCGTCTTCCGGGTCACGGGACGTCACTCGCAGACCTGGTGTTGCATGGCCGACGAAGCTGGATCAGCTGCGCTCGAGCCGGCCTCGATGAGCTGCTCCAACACTGCAGGTCCGTCGTAATTTGCGGAATATCCATGGGTGGCACTATCGCGCTCAATATTTCCGCGGGCCTGGCTGACGCTCGGGTGCGAGGACTTGTAGTGATGGGTGCGCCGGTGCGGCTGGTGGACTTGCACTATCCACCGGCGGAGCTATTGCTGATGCTCAATCGTTGGCGCGACTGGGGGTCGCCCGATATCAAGGACCGAACCAAATGGGCGTCTCACATCGGCTACCGTTTGGCGCCAGTTCCGACCACAATCCAGCTCATTCGATTGGTCCACGAGACTTGGGAGCTGCTGCCCGATGTGCGACTGCCGCTCCTAGCGATGCACAGTAGGCACGATCACACAGTAATGCCGATCAATCTGAATTGGCTGCTGAACCGGGTGGGCTCGACTGAGCGAGAAATCTTGTGGCTGGATGAGAGCTATCACGTGATCACTGAAGACTTCGATGCGGACCGGGTGGCCCAGCAAGTGATCTCGTTTACCAATCGAATGGCTCGCTCGCAATGATCTCACTCGGAAAGATGGTCACGTCGGCAGTGGGGGCGAGTACGCTAGCCGGTTTCGCCTACACCGCTATCCATGGCGCGACGCAGATCTCACGCCCGCGCCGCACACTACCAGAGTGGACTCCGAGCGAGATCGGTGTCCAATGGGAAGCTGTCTCGTTTCCAAGCTTAGATGGAACGCCGCTCAGTGCCTGGCTTATTCCAAATGAGTCCACTACCCGCGCGGTAATTTTGCTGCATGGATTCGGCGGGAATAAGGGCACAATGCTGGCCGTCGCGGAAATGTTAGCCGGCGATTTTAATGTTCTAGCAATGGATGTGCGTGGACATGGGGAAAGCGGTGGACTGTGGACCTCAGTGGGGCATTTCGAGCGCTACGACGCTGTGGCAGCGGCTCAGCATCTCGACCAACGAGGTTTCGGTCCCATCGGAGTACTGGGGATCTCCATGGGTGGTGCGATTGCGTTGTTGGCCGCTGCTGAGAGCTCGCTAATTCAAGCTGTCATCGCGGATAGCTCCTTCGCGGTCCTTCGCCACGCGGTACTGGGCAAGGCTCGTTTACGCGGTTACCCGCCCGGCCTCGCTGAAATCTCCGCGCTTGCCGCTTGCCGAACAGTAGCGGCGCGTCTGGGTCACCCACCGACAGGCTCAGACCCAATTCTCGCGATTGGAAAGATCTCCCCTCGCCCCACCTTGCTCGTCCACTGCGCTTGCGACGTCATGATTCCACTGAGCGAGGCGCAGGCGCTCTTCGCCGCGTCAGGCGATCCCTGCGAGTTGTGGGTCATTCCGGACCTGGCTCACGCCGAATCCTCATCTGTGGCTGAAGAATATCGGGATCGCGCGAACGAATTCTTTCTCAAAGCTTTGCGCTAACCCGCTCCTACGACCTGGCTGTGCGCCCTGAGGTCCAGTCAGCCAGTAAGCCGCCCAGTGATCCCGCGATGAGGTGGAGCAAGTCCGTCAAAATCATGGACGTGGAGTCCATAGGCCGCAGCACGTTGGGGCCGTATTTTGAGACCAGGTTCATTTCGACAAGCGCCGTGTAGCTGACGCCCACAAATATAAAGAGGGCTGCCACGGCAACACCTTGCATAAGTCCGGCTCTTCCCGCGATCTGCCCCGCTAGATAGGCCCCAGCAGCCACGCAGAGGAACTGCATCGCGGGGCCGTAACCCGGGTTGTCCGCGGCACGAGACCAACCGCCGATGAAGCCAATGGCCAGCGCGAGGCCCGCGGCTAGCAAGAAGCCGAAAAACACGCCACGCCAGGAAATGATTCGCTCCTGGCGCTCCGTCACAGGCTTTGCAGGTGGCCGCGGGCCGTCATCAACACTCATACGTGGATCGTATCATCCGCGACCACATGGTGGACGGTGCTGACTCAGGAGCGAGCCTAACCAGGCCGATTCTGAAGAGTCCAAGTATCATTCGGGCCCCACATGCGTCGGTATACTATCCCAGACGCTCACGGCCTCCGCGAATTGTCTCGCGGAAAGGAGACGAGTCTTGCGCATTGCTCAGGTTGCTCCCCCGCTCGAACAGGTGCCGCCCCCTAGATATGGCGGAACGGAGCGCGTCATCCACTCGCTCACCGAGGAGCTCGTCCGTCGTGGTCACGACGTGACCCTCTTCGCAAGTGGAGACTCCTCGACTTCCGCGCGGCTCGAGCCGGTTGTAGATCGAGCAATCTGGCATCACTCGCGCTTTCGGGATCACCTTCCATTCGTAATCTCGGAGCTTCAAAGCGTGCTCGATCGCTCTGAAGACTTCGACATTATTCACAGTCACCTGGATTACCTGGCGTACCCGTTTGCCCGCATGTCGTCCACCCCCTGGGTGCACACACTGCATGGACGAATGGACTTGCCGGAGTATCAATGGGTCTATCGAAACTTCCCTGAAGCGAACTTGATCTCGATTAGCGAAAATCAGCGACGACCAGTCCCGTTTGCTAACTGGGTAGGAACCGTTTACAACGGGATTCCCGTGAGCGAATCCGTTTTTGAACCGCACAAAGGAGAGTATCTTGCCTTTGTCGGAAGGATCGCGCCGGAGAAGAATCTGCATGTGGCGATTGAGGTGGCGATGATGTCCGAGATGCCGCTGAAGATCGCCGCGCGAATGCCCTTGCCCCAGTCAATGAATCCAAACGATGGGGATGGGTGGACCTATTACGAGCAGAAGATCAAGCCAATGTTTGACGACCCACTGATCGAATACGTTGGCGAGCTGGACGAAAAAGAGAAACGGCTATTGCTTCGCCATGCTGCCGCGCTGATCAATCCCGTGAACTGGCCTGAGCCATTTGGATTAGTGATGGCTGAAGCAATGGCTTGCGGAACGCCGGTGATCGCAAAACGCGCCGGCTCGGTGCCTGAGGTCGTCGATGATGGACGCACAGGCTTCATCTGTGACTCAGCACTGGAGATGGCATTAGCATGCGAACGTCTTTCGGAGATTGATCGTGCGGAGTGCCGACGCACCGCCGAAGTACGCTTTTCGCAGAGTGTCATGGCGGAGCAGTACGAGCGGGTCTATGAAACGGTCCTTGAACGTCAGGTCAGTCAGCGCGCGCTTACGATCCTGCGTGACGCGGGACTCGATGACGACGCCCCCATCAATCCCGGCGAAGAAGACTCCGCCTCTCGCATTACCCGCAATTGAAGGTCTCATCAGGAGTGAGAGACGTCGATTTCGATAGTATGACCGCAGTGGCTCAGAGGTGGCGCGTAAGGCGCGCTGTGATCATGTGCCTTAAGACCCATACGGTCAATTCCCATCAGATTCTCAGTAAACGGGGACGCCCGTCACGCGGGAGATGCACGCGGTGAACATCATTGTGACGATTAAACAGGTCCCGGATCCGGACATTCCGCCGACGCATTTCAAGGTTGACGAGGCGGCCAACAAGGTCATTCCTCCATCCGGAGTGAATCCGGTCATGAACGGGTATGACGCAAACGCATTAGAAGCCGCCCTTCGTTTGAAAGAAGCGAACGGTGGAACGGTGACGGTGCTCACGCTCGGACCCGCAGAGGCCAAGGATACGTTGAAGCGCGCTATCGCTATGGGCGCGGATCGAGCGTTCCACATCGACGATCCCGTACTTCTCGAAGGTGATGCGTTTGTCACGGCCACCGCGTTGGCGAAGGGCATCGAGAAGATCGGTGAATACGATCTCATCCTGAGCGGACGTCAAGCCAGCGATACGGACGGAGGTCAAGTGGCCCTTGGCATTGCCGAGTTGCTGGACCTGCCTTCGGCGGCGCCCATTCAGGCAATTGAACCGACCGACGGTGGAATACGTGTCCAGCGAATCCTGGAAGACGGATACCAGGTGCAAGACCTGCCACTTCCGGCCCTTGCCGCCGTTTCGAGCGAAATTGGCGAGCCTCGCTACCCACCGTTACGTGGCATCATGGCCGCGGGCAAGGCGCAGATCCCCGTGTGGACGGCCGAAGACATCGGCATCAGCGACGCGGCAAGCTTGCAGAAGCGCTCACTCCGACGACTGTTTGTGGAGACGCGTGAAGCGCACTGTGAATTGATCGAGGCTGATTCACCCGAAGAGGCCGGAGCAAAGCTGGCAGATCGCCTCCGAGAAGCGAAGCTGATCTAGTTGTCCCAGACACACTGAGTAAGTCACGCATGTTTGACTTCTCGGCGGCTTCAGGAGAAATAAAGAATGGCAGATGAACAGGGAGTGCTAATTGTTGCCGAGCTCAACGTCGACGGCCTCGCAGGCGTGTCCGCGGAGCTCGCCGGGATTGGCAGGAAAATCGCTGACGAGCTAGGCGAGCCGCTCGTAGCTCTAGTAATTGGACACAACGTGTCTGCACCCGCCTCGCAGCTCGGCGAGCTTGGAGCGGACCGAGTTCTCGTTGCCGACGATGCTCGGCTTGCCGGCTACCGAGCCGGACCTCATCCGGTCCGTTGTGATTTCTGCAATAGAGAGCGCGAATCCATCCACGATACTGCTGGCGCAGACCGCGAACGGACGTGACCTGGCGGCCCGACTGGCGTTCCGCCTGCAAACTGGCCTGGTGACAGACTGCACCGATCTGCGCGTTGATTCAGACACACACGCGCTGGTCATGACCAAGCCGGTGTTCGGTGGCTCCGCGCTGGCGGAGTACAGCGTTCCGGAAGCGAGACCACAGATCGCCACCGTGCGGCCACGTGTATTTGCGCCCGCCGACGCCCAGGCTGGCCGTGCCGCTGAGATCGAGACGCTGCAAGTGGATCTAGACAGCGTCCCGGGACGCCTCACGCTGGGCGAGACGGTTCAGGCCGAAACCGCGGAAGGCCCCAGGTTAAAAGATGCCAAAACCGTGGTCTCCGGGGGGCGAGGTCTTGGAGGTGCGGAGAACTGGCCCAAGATCGA
Source organism: uncultured Chloroflexia bacterium (assembly GCA_963765765.1). Lineage (GTDB taxonomy): Bacteria > Chloroflexota > UBA6077 > UBA6077 > JACCZL01 > CAVXYC01. Next base: position 144,640 of record CAVXYC010000020.1, read on the forward strand.
AGAGATCGCCGGCATCCTGGGTGCCGCGGTGGGTGCGAGTCGCGCCGTGACAGATGCAGGCTGGGTAGCGCCCTCCCACCAGGTAGGACTGACAGGTCAAACCATTGCACCGGACCTCTATATCACCGTGGGTGTCTCGGGCGCGGTCCAGCACATTGCTGGCTGCTCCGGCTCGCGGAACATCGTCGCCATCAACAAAGACCCTGACGCCAACATCTTCAAGGTTGCCCGCTACGGTGTGGTAGGTGACTACAAAGCGGTGCTGCCGGCGTTTACCAAGCGCGTCCGCGAGCTGATGGGCGGCTAACACTCGCTCGTAGTGTTACTAGCCTCCCCACACCGCTAACCCCGCTTGCGCAATTTCCTCGTCTTCAGGGCCGCTGCGACCACCACTCACTCCTATGGCGCCGACTAGCTCGCCATTCTCGCGAATGGGCAGCCCCCCTTGAGCAAAGATGAGCTCGCCATTCTGGCGAATCATCTGCGCCTGAAATACCGGGCGCGCCGCTCGCTCGGCTAAAACCGTCGTAGATTCGTCCGCGGCGACCGAAGCAAATGCTTTGCCCCGGCCAACCTGTACCGTGGTCCAGCGCGCACCGTCCATACGATGCATGGCAATCAAATCACCGCGGGGATCCACGACTGCGATCGTCACCTTGCGATCCATCTCGGCTGCCTTCGCCTCCGCGGCGGTTATCATCTGGACTGCGCGTTCTAGCGTGAATGCCATAAGGTTGCTCCTCTCAGGGGATGGGAGTGGCTTGCCAATCGCCAAAAGCGTGTTCATTCGTCACTCTCCATATGCTTGTCGGAACGCCGAGTCTAGCATTGATGGGTCCATGAATCAAGACGGTGCCAGCAGTCATAAGTGTCAGACCGAATTGCGGGCAAGATCGCCAATGGTAGAAACGGGCTCCGCAGCTATACTCATTTCAGACGCCCGTGGGCTCGTCTCATTAGGAGAAGCGCATGCTGACCAAAGAAGCGAACAAGCGACTCACCCAGGTTGGGCCAGGAACGCCTGGCGGCAACCTCCTCCGACGCTACTGGTATCCCGTGGCGACGAGCTCCCAGCTCGCTGACGAGCCCGTGCTGGCAGTGAAGCTCCTAGGGGAGAACCTGGCGCTCTATCGATCTCCCAATGGCGACCTCGGACTCATGGCCGAGCGTTGTCCACATCGCGGCGCGTCGATGGTCTACGGCATCCCAGAGGACGGTGGCTTACGCTGCCCGTATCACGGCTGGAAATTCTCGGAGGACGGCCAGGTGCCTGGAGCAACCGGCCGAGCCGGCCGAGAGCACCTTCAAGCACCGCGTGCGCATCCCAGCATATCCAGTTCAGGAGATGGGCGGGCTGATTTGGGCGTACCTTGGCCCGGCTCCGGCTCCGCTGCTCCCACGCTGGGACATTTTCGTGCGAGAAGATTGGGATCGCGAGATCGGTCTTACGTACCAGCCGTGCAATTGGGTGCAAATGATGGAGAACTCGATGGACCCCGTTCATCTCGAGTTCCTCCACACGGCGTACATGAACTACGTCATGGGCCGAGAGGGTCGACCGCCCGTCTCGAAGCCGCGTCATCATCTAAACATCGCCTTTGACGTGTTCGAGTATGGCATTTCCAAGAAGCGCTTCCTGGACGGCGACACGGGCGACGAGGACCACTGGAAGGTCGGTCACCCGATCGTGTTCCCGAACATCCTGGCCATCGGCGACGACTCATGCCCACGGTTCGAGATCCGAGTTCCGCTGGATGACGAGTCCACCATGCACTACTCCTACTATTGCATCCCTCGAGCACCCGGTGAACCGGCTCGTGAGGACATTCCCGTGTACGAGATTCCCTATCTGAAAGAAGACGGGAAGCTGGTCAACGACAACGTGCTCGGTCAGGACATGCTTTCCTGGATGACCCAGGGCGTGATCTCAGATCGCACCACAGAACGGCTGGGCTGGTCAGACAAGGGCGTGATTCTCTTCAGAAGCATCATGTTTGAGCAGATGGAGAAGGTCGCCCGAGGCGAAGACCCGCTCGGTATCGTGCGTGATCCGGAGAAGAACCAGATGCTCGTCGTTCCCCGTGAGCACAAAGCGTTCTACACGCCAACTGGGGATATGGTCATCGAGCATCAGACCAACGATCCGCTGGACGTCGTACGCTCCAAAGCCATATTCGGTCACGCCCCCAAGAGCTAACCGCCGAACAACAGGGCCGCATCCCGTGAGGGTGCGGCTCCATTCGCGATATCGCTAACCACCGTGCGTGCGCGAGGAATCGCTTCTCATGTACGCGGCTCTGAGGCTGGTTAGCATCTGCTATATTTGAGTGCTACCTGGTAGCTGGAGGGGTCGCATAGCCCGGTCTAGTGCGCCCGTCTCGAAAACGGGTAGGGTGCAAGCCCTCGTGGGTTCGAATCCCACCCCCTCCGCCAGCACTAACTGAGATCACCTGGTCAACCGCTCCAACCTGCATACGCGGTCGGCGACACAACTGAATACTTCCCTGGAGAGGTCGCATAGCCTGGCCTAGTGCGCGCGCCTGGAAAGCGCGTGAACCTTAATTGGTTCCGTGGGTTCGAATCCCACCCTCTCCGCCATAGACGATCGAGCCACTGTCAGCCGGGATATTAGCGGGCCGCCGCCTCGATGATTTCCGTCCTCGCACTCCTGTGATCGGATATAATTTAGGTCCGTGGCTGTGCTAGACGGGGAGCTAGCGGTGCCCTGAACCCGCAACCCGCTGTAGCGGGGTTGAATCCCCACCCGAGGTCCAGCGCTGCTTGGTCAGGTCCGTACCGGGCTGCGATGATGGTCTGGTCCTGCGCGGCAGCGACTTGTGAACCCCGCCAGATCCGGAAGGAAGCAACGGTAAACGATTCTCGCTGGGTGCCGCAGGGTCACCGGGCCGTAGCACGCCAGTGCGGGGCCGCAAGGAGCGATGAGATCGACGGTGGGTGCACGGTCACGGAATTCCATCCCCCAGGGGCTCGCCTCGTATATCGAGTCCGAGCGTCGGGGTAACGAGCGCGAAGGTTCCCCGGCCGTAGCACGGCTGGATGGACACCGGCCGCGCAAGCGATTCTCCCAGTCATTTCTGCGCGACCAGCGCATTGCCGACGCTATCGTCCGCGCGGCGCGCCTTACCGGCACAGAGTCCGTGCTGGAGATCGGTCCGGGCCAGGGCGTTCTTACTCAGCGCCTCGTGCGACAGGCCGCCCGGGTGGTGGCAGTGGAGATCGATCGGGATCTCGCCGCTCATCTGCCATCCGCGATCAGCGCTGACAACCTCCAGGTATTGACAATGGACGCGCTCGAACTAGACCCGGCCGCTCACAGCTTGAGCGACTACGTCCTTGTTGCGAACCTGCCCTATCACATCACCTCGCCCATCTTGATGCGCTACCTCCACGAGGTGACGCGCCCGCGTAGCGCGATTCTGATGATGCAGCGTGAGGTAGCTGAGCGGATATCGGCAAAGTCGGGGCAGTTGAGCTACCTGAGCATCGCCGTCCAGAGCGTCGCGTCGGTGGAAACCGTTCGCCAGGTCCCACCCACCGCCTTCGTGCCTCGTCCCAAGGTGGATTCCACGGTGCTACGCATCACCCCTCGAACTGATTCAGACGCTTCTCCGGAATTTCTCAAATTTGTTCGCAATGGGTTTACGCAGCCACGGAAACGGCTGGCCAATTCGCTATCGCAGGGACTCAACGTGCCCAAAGGCGTCCTGGACAGCTTTCTCGAAGAGCGCGGCATCTCTGAACAAGCCCGAGCCCATGAGCTGTCAATCCAGCAATGGCGGGAGCTGAGTACGGCCTGGAGCAAACGGGCTGAGTAGTCAAACGTGCCTGGGAGCGCGGGCGTCCCGCCCGTCCCTCGGTGGCGCGGATCTCTGCACCCGCGACACCGCGCCACGGTTGACTGGCGGGTACAGAGACCCGCGCCACCGAGGGCGCAGTCAGCCCGACCATCGAAGATGGAGCCCTAACCTGCCCACCATCGCCGCTCATGCCAAGATCAACCTGGGGCTTGAGATCATTGGCCGACGGGACGACGGATTCCACGAAATCCGAAGTGTCTTTGCTCGCCTCGATCTGCACGACACGCTAACCATCAGGCCGGCCGCGGAGCTTGGCGTACGGTGGCCAGCCGGCATGCTGGCTCCATCGGATGATCTCATCCGCAGAGCGGCATCGTTGTTACGTGAAGTTACTGGGACGGCGCTGGGCGCGCGAATCACCCTGCACAAATCCATTCCGACGGCAGGCGGGCTTGGCGGAGGCAGCAGCGACGCTGCCGCTACGCTGTTCGCGCTCAATGAGATCTGGCAAATAGGACTAAAAACGGAGGCGCTCGCCCGTCTGGGTGCGCAGATCGGCTCCGACGTCCCTTCGTTCTTCTCCGCAGCCCCGGCTCTCGTCAGTGGTCGAGGCGAGATCGTTGAGCCCATACCGGCTCGGCCGTCACTTTGGGTTGTCCTTGTGGCACCCCAATGGAGCATCCCAACCAAGACGGCCACGCTGTTTCGTGCTTTGACACCAAATGACTTTTCCGACGGCTCCCAGGTCGCAAAAATCGCCGCGACCCTGTCCACGGGCACCGAGAATGAACTGAAGCCGACGAACACCTTCGAGCGCGTGATCGATCAAGCATTCCCAGAATGGTCGACAACACGAGCCAGCCTGGAGCGCGCATGCGGAGCACGCTTCTGGCTTACCGGAGCGGGCCCGTGTCTCTACGCGTTGCTGCCGAACCAGCAGGTCGCACAGGATGTGCTCGAACGGATTCGTCCTCTCTCCCTACCCGCACTGATCTCGCAGGTAGTAGACGGCCCGTTACGGGTCGATCCGTGACACGTGCTAGACTCGAACCGTTTGTGATTCGTCTTTCAACATCTCGAGGAGGAGACTGGTGACGACCATACACCAACTGCCGCCACGTCGGGTCGAGCGCGATTCGATGGGCGAGCTGGAAGTCCCTGAAGGCGCGTACTACGGCGCGTCGACGATGCGCGCGGTGCAGAACTTTCCCATTAGCGAGCTGCGCTTTAATCGCAGCTTTATTCGGGCGCTCGGCTTGATCAAGAAATCGGCCGCCCTGGTCAGTCAGGAGCTGGGTTTACTGGACGAGCGGCGAGCGGGCGCCGTCTCCAGTGCAGCGCAAGAAGTCTCCGACGGTCAATTTGACGAGCAGTTCGTCGTCGATATCTTCCAGACGGGTTCTGGCACGTCCACGAATATGAACGCCAACGAGGTCATCGCCAATCGCGCGATCGAGATTCTCGGCGAGCCGTTTGGCTCGCGCGGCGTGCACCCGAACGATCACGTCAATATTGGCCAGTCATCCAATGACGTGATTCCGACGGCGATTCATCTGGCCGCGCTCCTGGAGATCGAAGGCACGTTGGTGCCCGCGCTCAAGCAGCTCGAGGGTTCATTGCGCGCCAAGGCTGATGAATTCATGCCCATCATCAAAACTGGCCGCACGCACCTTCAGGATGCCACACCGATCCGGCTAGGCCAGGAGTTCCTGGGATATGCCGGCCAGATCGAACGCGCGCTCCTGCGCGTTGAGTACGCAAAGCAAGAGCTGAGTGAGGTGGCGCTTGGCGGCACCGCGGTGGGCACCGGTATCAACATGCCAACCGGCATGGCTGAGCGTGTCTGCGCCAAGATCAACGCGGAGACCGGACTCTCCGTCAAGGAGACCGGCAATCACTTCCAGGCTCAGAACACGCTGGATGGTTGTGTGGCAGCAAGTGGCGCCATGAATACCATTGCCGTGAGCCTGATGAAGATCGCCAACGACCTGCGTTGGATGGGTTCCGGCCCACGGGCTGGAATTGGCGAGATCGATCTTCCGGCCGTCCAGCCGGGAAGCTCAATCATGCCGGGCAAAGTGAACCCGGTCATTCCCGAATCTGTCTGCCAGGTAGCTGCTCAGGTGATGGGAAACCATACCACTGTCACGGTGGCCGGCCAATCCGGCAACTTCGAGATCAACGTCATGATGCCCGTAGTTGCCTACAACCTGCTCCAGTCTATCAATCTACTTGGAATGGTCTCGAAGAACCTGGAAGAGCAGTGTATCCGGGACATTCAGGCCACCACGCACGGTCCCGACATGATCGAGAAGGGCCTGATGCTGGGTACGGCGCTAGCGCCGGTCGTCGGCTACGATACCGCCGCGGAGATCGCCAAGGATGCCGCCAAGACAGGCCGCACTATCCGCGAGGTCGCCCGAGAAAAGACGAGTCTGTCCGATGTTGAGCTGGATCGAATCCTCGACCCCGCCCCGATGACGGAGCCGGGCTTTGAAGGAGCAGGCGGCGGAGGCTGACCGGACGAGCGGTCAGAGGTCAGGGGATATAGACGTGGTCGCTGTGCTCATTTCCGAACTCATCAGACGTTCCCTGACCTCTAGCCTCTGACCTCGGACCGCTCGTCGGCTTGACGCTCCGGGAGACCGGCCTGTAGGATTTTCTCTGGTTAGCTCATAGTGGCGAGTGGTGAAGTGGTATCACAGGGGACTTTGGATCCCTTATCCCAGGTTCGAATCCTGGCTCGCCAGCCCGTGTGGCAAAAATGAGCCTCCCTACTTGATGAGCGAATCCGTAGACGCAGAGCCTCCAAGTCCAAGCCTCGGTGTGGTGATCCTGGCAGCCGGTCAGGGCACCAGGATGCGCTCCCCCACCCCCAAGGTGCTGCACCCGCTTGCGGGTCGACCGATGGTTGGCCATGTAGCGGCTGTCGCCCGCCGACTCACCCCCTCACTTCTCGTTGTAGTTGTCTCCGCCTGACGGTGATCGCGTTGCCCTTGCGGCCGGGCCCGACGCTATCAAAGCCGTGCAACACGAGCAGCTTGGCACTGCCAATGCGATGCAAGCCGCTGAACTGGCCATCCGCGACCGCGTGGACACGGTGCTGATGCTCTACGGTGACGCCGCTCTGATCAAGGAAGTCACACTGCAACGCATGCTCAATGCGCTGAGCAGGGCGCCTCTCGTCTTCCTCACCGCGGAGCTCAATGATGCGGCGGGCTACGGTCGAGTAATTCGTGACAGCGCGGGCCAGGTGGCCGGCGTGGTGGAGGAGCGCGACGCTACCGACGCTCAGAAGTCGATTCGCGAGATCAATAGCGGCATCATGGCGTTCCGGAGTGCGTGGCTATGGGAGCACATCGGTCAAATCCCGCGCCAGCCACACGGCGAGTATTACCTGCCGGATCTCGTCGCCATTGCCATCGCTGAGGGGTCGCCAGTGGAAACCGTGTCAGCGGAATCGTTAGACGAGGTGGAAGGCGTGAACACACAGGCCCAGCTTGCCTATGCAAACAACGTGATCTGGCAGCGCGAGCGTGAGCGACTAATGGCCAACGGCGTGACGCTGCCCGCCCCAGAGACCGTGTTCGTGAGTCCCGGCGTTGAAGTGGCCTCCGGAGCCATTATCCAACCAAACACGCATTTGCTCGGTCAGACCACCATCGGCACGCTCTCCGAGATCGGACCGAACTCGATCATTCGCGATACCCGCATCGGCTCAGGCTGCTGCATCGTCTCATCTGTATTGGAAGGAGCCGAGGTGCATGACAACGTGCAAATCGGCCCGTTTAGCCACCTTCGGCCGGGCGCGGTCATTCACCATGATGTGGAGCTTGGAAACTACTCCGAAGTAAAGGCCAGCACGGTGGGCGCGGGGAGTCGCATCCATCATTTCAGCTACATCGGTGACGCAACCCTGGGCGAGGACGTAAACATTGGCGCTGGCACCGTGACTTGCAATTACGATGGCGAAGCCAAGCACCCGACCACCATTGGGAATCATGCGTTCATTGGCAGCGATTCCATGCTCATCGCTCCGGTCGAGGTCGGCGAGCATGGGCGCACCGGCGCTGGGTCAGTCGTGCGGCGTGATGTGGCGCCCGGCCAGCTAGTGGTCGGTATGCCCGCTCGGCCCGTGCCCGGACGGTCTCCCTCTATCCCGGACGGAGATACTCCCGTAGACGGCGAGTCAGGCTAGCAACCGATGTTGGACCAGGGTGTCTTATGGATGCTGCTGCTCGCGATCTTGATTGCCGTGATGATCGCGGCGCTCGCTTCGGCGGCCCAGGCCTCGCTGTTCTACATCAACCGCGCACGCGTTAGAACGCTGATCGCGGAGGGTCTTCCACCGTCGGACGCGGTCATCAAGACCATCGATGAGCCGGCCTCTGGCCTCTCAACCGCGCTCTCGCTGAACGTCATAGGGATCTTCATCGGCGCATTCGCGGGTGCGATTGTCGGTACGGACCCCAGGCTCCCACAACCGGCCGGGCCCATTGTGACAGCGATTCTCGCGCTCGGCCTTTTCTTGTTTGCCGAGATTCTTGGCCGCGCGCTGGTGGCCGCCGCGCCGGAGAGCGCGGCGCCCCGACTGGTCCGCCCGCTCAGAGCGATTGGCTGGGTGCTCGGACCGATCGTCAGCCCCCTCGTATGGCTGGAATCCATGATGCTGCGCGTTATTGGCATGCGATCACGCGGGCTCATGACGGAAGAGGAAGCCCTGGCCGTTGCCGAGTCGCCCGAAGGCGACGGCGTGCTGGAGCAGGATGAGCGCGCCATGATTCACGGAGTCATAGGCATGAGTCAACGCCCGGTGCGTGAGGTCATGTCACCGCGCATCGACGTTGCCGCGGCTCCCAGCAGCGCCACGATATCGGATGTTCTGGACCAGGTCGTGCGATTCCGGCCATTCCCGCATCCCGCTGTATGAAGAATCGATGGACGACGTGATCGGCGTGGCTTACGCCAAGGACCTGCTCAAGCATCTCAAGGGCGGCGCACTGTCCGACTCGGTGAAGCCCATCACTCGTCCGGCGTACTTTGTGCCGGAGTCCAAGAAGGTTGACGAGCTTCTTCAAGAAATGCAGCACCAGGGCGTGCACATCGCCATTGTCGTGGACGAGTACGGTGGAACCGCGGGCGTCGTAACGATTGAAGACTTGCTCGAAGAGATCGTGGGCGAGATTCGTGATGAGTACGACGTCAACGAGGAAGAGCCCATCCGGCTTATAAGCGACGCCGAGGCAATCGTTAGCGCTCGCTACTCAATCCGCGACCTCAACGAACAATTTGGATTGAATCTGGACCAGGAAGAGATCGATACGGTGGGCGGACTTGTGTACCACCGCCTCGGAAAAATGCCTGAAGTGGGCGATCGTATCCAGGTTGACGGCTGCGAGCTGACGGTCCTGGAAACCGCCGGCCGTCGAGTTCAAAAAGTGCGAGTTGTTCGGCTCGCCGGGCAAGCCGCTGAGCAATAGCTCTTCGGCATCGGATCCAACACCCCGCTAATCCACGGAGCTCCCATGACAAAACTTCAAATATCTTTTGTGGCCGTCTCGATGCTGGTCGTACTCAGCATGGTAATCAGCACCTGCCAGGGTTATTCGTGACCCAGACACGACAGTCGCGCATGGCCGTCTACCGCGACGCCCAACGGCGCTACCGTCCAGATCGGCGCCAATTTGAGCAGCTCGTAATGGAAGTGCTCGAATCCCTTCCCGACGAGCTAAAAGAGCGCATCGAGAACGTTGCAATCGTCGTGGAAGATGAGCCGAGGTCCGAGCAGTCTGGAGAGTCCCTTCTGGGACTTTATGAGGGAATCGCCCTTCCGTACCGTAGTGAGAGCTACAACCTTGCGCCGCCGGATCGCATCACGATATTTCGCCGATCCATCCTCGCTACAGCCTCAACCCGTGACGAAGTGCGTAAAGAGATTCGCGACACCGTTGTGCACGAGATCGGCCATTACTTCGGGCTCACTGAACACGAGCTTCCCTGAGCGCACGATAATGCGCATCGATATCCTGACGCTCTTCCCGGGCATGTTCAGCGGCCCTTTCGCCGAGAGTATTGTGAGCAGAGCGCAGGACCGCGGAATCGTCAAGATTACGCTTATCGACATCCGCACGTTCGCGACGGACCGCCATCACACCGTGGACGACACGCCCTATGGAGGCGGACCGGGAATGGTGATGAAAGCCCCCGTCGTAGCGGACGCTATCGAGTCGGTCCGTTCAATTGAAGCTCGAGTGATCCTGCTCTCGCCGCAAGGACGCGTGCTGACGCAATCGATCGCGCGTGAGCTGAGCGAGCTCCCACAACTGGTCCTGGTGAGCGGCCACTACGAGGGCATTGACGAGCGCGTGCGCGAAACGCTCGTGGACGATGAGATCTCCATCGGCGACTACGTCTTGACCGGGGGTGAGCTACCCGCCATGGTGCTCGTAGACGCAATCGTTCGACTCATCCCCGGCGCGCTCGGTGACGACAGCTCGTCAACTGATGAGAGCCACTCCGAAGGCCTGCTCGAGTACCCCCACTACACACGGCCCCCCGTTTTCCGCGGCGCCGGCATCCCCCCAGTCCTACTCAGTGGCAACCACGCCCACATCGCCGCCTGGCGCCGTTACCAGAGCCTCCTCCGCACCCAATCCCGCCGCCCCGACCTTTTCACCGAGACCCACCGGGCCGAGCTCAACGAGCTAGAAGTCCGTTTGCGCAAAGCTGGAGTTATTTGAACTGCTCGTACAGGAAAAGACCCCAACCCAGCCCTCCCCGTGCGTGGTCGTGCGGGGAGGTACCCGGAGACAATTGTTTCTGGTTCATGCTCCCTCCCCGCGCACGGGGAGGGCTGGGGTAGGGTGGATTCATTGGGCAATGCTAGCTCGGACATCAAAGCCCTTACCCCTACTCCTCAACTGATATAATCTTGCTCACGTGTTTGGAGGGGTGGCCGAGCGGTTGAAGGCGGCTGTCTTGAAAACAGTTAGGTGATGAGCCTCGGGGGTTCGAATCCCTCCCCCTCCGCCAGTATTGCTCACAATTGAATAGATCGGGAGGAGTCGCATAGTGGTCTAGTGCGGCCGCCTGCTAAGCGGTTAGGGGCCCTTAAAGCCTCTCGAGGGTTCGAATCCCTCCTCCTCCGCCCACTCAATGCCTCGATACACTTCATCGAGGATTGTTTCTTTCGGGCATCGGAGGAACTGTTGTCAAGGTGTTGTCAGACGCAGCTCCAAAATCAATGGGCCTGCCAGTTCCACGACTGACAGGCCCGTCTGATATACCGTCAAGCCATGACCCTGGCTTGGCTCCCGCAGTCCCGGTGCCCGCAATGATCGTAGAACCATGCTGCGCGGCTACGGAGCTTGCTGCGGTTCCCATGTATGCGCATGGGCCTCGATGCGCTGACTCTCCTGCCATTGAGGGATGAACACTAAACAGAATTCGACACGCTAGGCGAAGCTGGTTCCAGCTCCAACAACGCCGACATCACGAGCCTGAAGCTTGGCCGCTAGCCTCTCGATCGAATCAACCGACCCGGCAGATGGTTCAGCGATTCTTCCGTGAGCAATATCGTTGCGGATGTCCTTGAGATCAAGGAACTCATCGTAGTCCGAATCACCTATGTGGGTCCAGCTACATACTCTGCACCACACAAACTGATCCACCAGTGGAGTGTTCTCCTTCTTCTTCGGGAGGCGAGGTAGGGCCACGCCGTTCGCAGCGGTGCGAACACGCGCATCACTGGTGACAATTCGCGCGAGCCAAGCCGAGTGGTCTATAGAGCCAAACGTCATATTCGTTTCGATCTCGATAGAGAGAAAGAAGTACAGAAACCGCTTGAGAAGGTCACTTTCTCGAAGTGCTAGGTGGAAGAAACGAGAGGTCTCGGTCTGAGTGTCGCCGCGAGCACCGTCGCCCGCTGAATCAGCGCCGAAATCTCGTCTCCGGGAATCGACTCGGAAGCGTAACCGAAGCCAATATCTCGACTCTGACATCGTCGAGAAGCACACCGTCGGGCGTTAGCCCGAATGTATCGCTGGTGATCGGCCTGAGTTGGATAGAGAATTTCGTTGAATGGAAGACGGACTGGAGAGCAGACTCTAGTGATGGCAGCACCTTCCTTTCGAGGGGTCGCAACTCACCCTTCGCCTTCGAGAACGAATCGTAATTAATGATGCATCCGTCGTCATATTTGACGCGCCCAGTAACGACTGAAAACATCGCCGTTGGACCAAACCTTACGCCGACGAATGGTGCCGAACATTGATTTTCTTTGGCCCATGCAGATTCGTCTTGACAGATCTCAATGTCGGCAAGCACTTGAGCGACTGCGTTCACGCTGGAACCAATTGCTAACTCGTAGGGTATACCCGCGATCTCCGCTTTCGCTGAAATCAGATCCTCCGATGCGAGCGTGAAGCCACGAACCTCGTAAATGTGGAGACTGAAGAACTCCGCGCTGATGGATTCGATCCTCCAAGAGTGGGCGAAATCCCATAATCTCGATAGCGTCGTCCGATAGTGGCGGAGCCATGTGATCACCAAACCGCTCAAAGTGCTGACTAGGAGTTGTTCCTATATCCTGCCAGATCCTATAACGCTAGGCCCTCGTTTTTCTGGAGCACTATGCCGCGAGATGTCCGAACGATGGGGTGAGTTCCGGGTGCCGTAAATGGACGTAGTTCTGATCTTATGGTCGGATGGCGTCACATGCCGAGGAGTTGCTGAGTATCGTTAGCCAACTCCTGCAACCGAATCTCAGATGTTCGATGCCGGGGATGCATGGACTCCCACTGGCGAACGTGATCGATGTCGGCCAGCGTGATCCGAGCCAGAAGTGCTGGTGTCAGAGGGCGGGCAGGATCAGAGAGCGTCGAGGTGCTGGTCCGAAGGTTGCCACGGGCCAGCGTACGCCGAAGCTCGTCAGCAAGACCATCCAACTCCGACCACTCCATGACAACTCCCGTTAAGGTGCCCTGGCCTCCCTAATAGCCTGCCACGCTTCCAACGCAGGGGCTAGTGCAGAACCCCATACATAATGGATCGGAACTTTCGGGGCCGAGTTGGTTCTGCGGCACATCTTGACACGCCGGAACCAGAACCTACACTGGAGATGCGGAAAGGTCCCCCAGGGAGGATGGCCATGCCAGTCTACATGACGCAGTTTTCGTACACGACGGAGGCCTGGCAGGCGATGGCCCGCAATCCGGTTGACCGCCGGCAGGTGCTGCGGCCCTTGATGGAGGCGGTCGGCGGCCGACTCATCGATCTGTACTATGCGTTCGGGGATTACGATGGGGTCGTGCTGTACGAGGCGCCGGACGATGCGGCCGCTTCGGCTGCTGTACTTGCAGTGGTCGTGTCCGGTACCGCGAAACCGGTCAAGACGACGAAGCTGCTCACCGTCGACGAGGCGCTGCCGGCGCTCCGCAAGGCGAGGGAACTATCCTACCAGCGGCCCACTGCATAACCGTTCGGCACCGCAGTGCGGACAACCCACGCAGCGGCACGGGAGCGAAAACCCCGAAGCGCTCGCCATGCTCGCTGGTGAGTGCGGCATTGAAGTCGTTGATCGCTTGAACGGCTCGGCGTCGCACGGCGCCAGCCTGCTGGATCAGGCCAAATGGGAGGAACAACATCTGGCCTCCGGCGAGGTCCAGCACCGCATCAGGCCTGATGGCAAGCCAGCCGGCGTGCTGAGCCTCGCCAATGGAGTCGCTACGCACTTCGCTTAGTCATCGATGGCGGCCGGCCCGAGGGCGGACGCAAGGACGGTGGTCCTCCCGTCGGCGGTCGGCCCGGCCGGCCCGAAGGGGGGCGCAGCGAGGGTGGGCGCCCGAACCCCTCCTTGCCGCCCCCATCGGCGGCTGATTGGACCCCATCCGCCATGCGCTGCTTGACCTCGTCCATCTGGTCCTTCACACGCTCCTGGAGCTCCTCGAGGCGTTCTGTCAGGCGGTCCTTGAGCTCCGTCCCTCTGTCTTGGACGGTCTCCTTCGCTGCGTTGGTCTTCTCCTCGATCTCCTCACCTGATACGGGAAGGATGGCCGCGAACGCCTCCTTCAGCATCTTCCCGATCATCTCTTGCACGCCTCTGAGAAACAGGTCGAGCAGGAGGTGCAGGACGCGCTCCCACTGGGCGTGCACGGCCGCGACAAGTGCCCCAAGCAGCGTCTGGATCGCCTCCCAGACCTCGCGCAGCGTCGTGCCGACATCCCCCCGTTCAAGCGCGTGGAGGGCCCGATCACCGTGCTGCTGCACCTCGGTCAGGAAGTCCTCGGAGCCGAGACGCGCCAGGAAATCATCGAACACCCCCTCGAGCGCCTGCTCTGTGTCCTGTTGCAGCCTCCGGCGGGTCGCCCCCTCCGGGACAAGCTCGAGGCCAGCTCCGATGAGAGGGCGGATCACCTGCTCCGTCGACGCGCGGACGCTTTCACGCACGGGCCCCGAGCGTCAGGGCGTCGCGTCCGTCCTCGATCCGCGACCGGAGCCATCGCGTGCTCGCTTGCTCGAGAAATCCGGGGGCCTGCCTGAGGATCTCTGAGGCGGCTGACGGGGCCGAATCCGGCTCCGCGTCCGGTGGCTCCTGCGCTTCCTCGCTAGCCGTCCCGTCCGTCGCCCGTGACTCGTGCTCGCCCTGCTGAACCGGCAGTTGTTCCTCCGCCCGGCTCGGCTGCGGTGCGGGCGACGCCTGCTGACGGTCGTCCGCTCGTTCCGCCAACTGCGCCTGGTCGAGCTGCTGGCGTACCGTTCTCACGGTCTGCTGCCGCCACTCTGCCAGGGCTGGCTGGAGCGCTTGAGCGATCTGTTGCCGGAGCGTCTCCTGGACCTCCGGCGGAGGGCTGGAGGAGGGGGACCCGCGTCCGTGATGGTCATCGTATCCTTGTTTCCTTGGTAGGCTACGTTCTGCGCCCGATCCTGGCGCACAGTTCGTGCCGAGCTCGACCGTTCCAGCAGCGACCACTCCGCTTCTACGGGCGGGTAGTCTTCGCAATCCCGAGGATGAAGCTGGAGGGAAGCGGGCAGCGGGAAGGTGTCTTACGAACCGGTAACGGACCTTACCCTTCGAATCGTCGTCGATATGGTCTTGCACCTTGTTCGAGCGGTCTCCCGGATTCCTTGCACCCCTTAGGCAGGCCTGTCATCGACGAGGGCTAGCGTGCTCTTCAAGGCATCGTCCGGGATCTCGCGCAGGTTACTGAAATCACCCGGCTGGCCGTGCTCCTGACGATCCAATGCCTTGTCCTCAATACGATTCCAAACCAGCTCCACGGCTTTTAGTTCGCCGCCGAGGGCCTGCGCTAACACCATGCTAGCGAGCTTATTGGCAGTGTCAGGCGTCAGGACCTCACGAAGTGCCTGAATTAACGGGTCTTTGGGACGACCGGAAGGGTTTCCAGATTGGCCAGGTTGAAACGGCTTGCCCGGTCCGCCGCCCTTTCCTCATCCCTTCGTCGATCTCGCTCAAGATGCTGTTCTACGATGTAAAGGTATGGGTTTTCCTCAGAATCAGCCATGATCACCTCGTTCTGGTGACTAGGCACCGGGCTCCGCTTAGACAGGAAGCAGACTTACGGGCGTTAATCAGACGCCACCCGGCCCCGGTGCGATTCTAGCCCGTGGAGATGGCTCGACGAATCAACTCAGCCGCCTCAGCACCGTGCTCATTCAATGCATGAGCATAGATGCTCACGGTAATCTGCGGGCTGACATGACCGGGAGTGCTGACACAGCGGTGAAGGGGAGTCCCTTCCCGAGGAGCAGCGAGGCCTAGAAGATGGCCCGAAAGATCCCGATGACCAGGCCGCCGGCGAGACCGGAGGATCGCAAGGACGAGCATCAGGACTTGCAGCACCAACTGTACGACTGACCGCACGATCTGAGCGACGAGCTCTGCGATCGTCCGAGCGATCTCAGGCACTGAGTGGGAAGGGCGATCGATCATCGGGTCCTCCTATATGACCGGGGCATGCCCGCCCTCCCGTGGGACAAGCATACATGCCTCGGCCGGGGACTCTAACAGAATCTATACCGTCCAAACAGCAGTGCGATCTCCGTGATTCCCTCTTCCCTCGGCTCTCCGAGAGTTGTGCCAGTCTTCGGCGGCTGAGGAGTGGGCTCCCCAACGAAGACATTGAGCGGTTCGAAACTCAAATCGGTGGTCCGGAGGCTAAACCCTCCTGAGGGCGCTGTAATGGGCGCTGTCGGCCTTCAGGGCCCTGGACATTTCATGCGCAGCTTGCTGGTCCTGTTGGCCAATGCATGGGCATCGACCCCATCGTGATCTGTGGGCTGGCGTGGCCCAGGCGGGCCGATACAGCGGTTACATGACGTTGATCTGGCCCGAAGCGGAACGAGACGTTGCCCCGACGGGAAGCACCCGTACTGCTGTGCGGTCCGGAGCCGTAACGCCCGGCACGTTGGATGCTTTCGTGCGCCAACAGCTTGCCGAGAATCCCGAACTATACTGCCCGCACTCGCAGCTCCGGGAGCCCGTGCCCGCTCTACTTGACCCAAGCCCCAAGTTAGAACCACCTTCACATTCGCAGCCAGCGAACCACCTTTCGCGCCAATTACTGAGCGACGTTCGAATCCGCGCATTGGCCTTAGTCCCGACTGCTCCACGTGCTTTTGCCTAATGGTATTTCCAACCATTCACAGTCATGCCAATACGGTTGCTGCCGACACCAGAAGCGCTGTTCCGATCCACAACGTCAGCCAAGCACCGTGTCATTTGAATAGTGCGCCAACCTACTTCCGAAAATGTGTCCGGGCGAAAAACATGTTCAGAAAGCAAAGGGTTTGTGAACGCTTGGGAAAATGCGTCTAAAGCGACCATCCGACTAATTAGTGGAGGCAGGGGAGTATTAGCGTCTGGATCTTCCGCGAAAAGTCCGATGTAAAACTCGATACTATCCACGTTGGGATAATTCTGAGCGAGAAACTCCACCACTCTCTTGTTCTTTGAGATATCGGAGAACTTTTTAGGCCTCTGTAATGAAACATATTCGCGATAGTTTGCGTACGAATCGAGTCTACATAGTCGCCCCTGTTCAATTGCCTTCACTTCGAGACCAATAAGCGCCTCTGCTGTATTGAAGGGGCCGAGTCGCCCAGCCTTCTGAGAGCTGATACCAGCGAATGCCCCAACGAGTCCTGCACTCAGCAACAGTTGATTGTTCATAAACGTTGTCGCCACAGGGTGGGGAGTCCCGCTCCAAGTAATAGTATCTGGAACTAGGGAATGCCAGCGGTAAAGCAAGCTGAATTCCGCAGTAATCCAGTTTGGCTTATTCCAAGCCGCGTTCCACGCAATGGACGGGTCAGCGTGAAGCTCAAATGGAATTCCTGATATGTGGTTGATATATTCTTCAACAACTATCTTGATAAATAGCACTATTACTGTATTCCGGGCCGTCTGAAATACTCGCTCATCGTCCCAGTTAGGGTTCGACATCGCCAGTTCCGCGGCGACACGGTTGTGCTCTCGCAAAAATAATGTGTTTATCATTGCCACTTGCGGAGCGCCGTTTACGCGATCACCACCGGCAGCGAATATATTGGCACGGTACTCTATAGGGCAATTATCAATTCCAAGTGGTACGTCTAATTCATTGAACTCGCTCTTCGTCGTTACTCCATCAGACTCAAACAAAAATGGTGAATATTCCTCTCCAGATATGATCTGGGACTTCAACCGACCTTTAAGTTCTGCATTAGTGGAGTTGACGCGAAGTTGTTGCGTTTGCCTTTCGTTTCTTCCGTATAGCGTGCAAAGGTCAATATTATGGTTAGATGTATTCTGCCTTCGTAACGGGTCATCCTGTTCGCCTTTACTTGTATTGGGCATTTTGGTACGTATAAAGCCATCGGTAAGATACTGAGCAAATGCTGGGAACAGGCACGTTGACTTGCTTGAAAGAACTTGACCATCGTCAGTTCTAAGAAAGAATCCTTTTAAAGATTCTGCTCTGGGAAGGTCTTGTAGATCCGCCGCCGGTAAATGACGAGCCATCCAAAGCTGGTTTGTTAAGGAGGTCCAAGAAACATAATCGTGAGCCGTGCTCCAAGGATGGGGCCGGTGTCTAGAAACGTTAATTGCCTCGTTTATAGCCAGTTTGTTAACTATTCGGCTAAGCCATGGCGAACGGTTGGCCAGAATCGCAATGGGTCGCTGAACGAATGGGGGAATGTAGTTAAGCACTGGGTCCTCCTGTATGCCGTCAGTGAACGAACCGCTAATGCGAGGATCGATGCAGTAGGATGGTATTCTTGGATCGTTTCGCATGGCGTGTCAAGACCCATTTAGGCGGCACGCGCTGAGCGATCGTCCCTGGGGAAGCACGTTTCTCTCGAACTCGGGAAACGTCCCCCCGCACAGCCGCAAGGTGTATGGGAACCTGGAGATCGGTGGTCGATGTTGTGCGTTCGACCACAACCAGGCGGGCGAACCGGTTCAGAAACAAGTGGGACAGTCATTCAAGCGCTAGTGAATCGCGTTTGGGTGCTCCACGCATGTTCTATGGGCGGCCGCTCAGTGATCGGCAATGACACTCGGGCATCTTTGACCAAGTCCCATGTCGCCAGGGAGTCCAGCAAATCCAGTGTTGTGGATTACTGCGATTTCAGCGTGCTCCCTGGGGGTTGCGTTTCCGTGGAGTCGTGATTCAATTTTCGCAGCGGCACGGCAGATCGACCCTTACCGTTTTCGCAACGAAGCTGCCGATCAACTCGGGGGCTTCGGCAGCGTGCTCCTTCAGCGTCTGGGCGTAAATGCTCAACGTGATTTGTGGGCTGGCGTGCCGAAGGTCGCTACTTGCTATTGGATAGGAGCCGCACTTCGGGGCGATCGCATTTGCAACCGCATGTCAGTCTGCGTCGATTTGGTTCAGCCACTTGTGGCGGGCAATGGGAACTTGAACCGCCTCGCCTGACTGGTGATCCATGAGGTGATGCCATTTGGAGTCAATGCTTCGTCGACCGAAAAGAGATAAGCCGCCGGTGACGCTCGGAACATTGCGTCTCTCTTCTTTTGTGCATCTCGGTACACGGGCAACAAACTGAAGGCCAGCGATCCTACACCCAGCAGCGCGCTCGAAATAGGGTCTCCCGTGGAAATGTGGAGCAGCTTTTCGGCGCTTGTGAACAAGGCCGGGGCTGCCACACTCACGTTCAGCGCACTTTGAACCACGTCGACACCTTGCGACCGCAAGCTCTCACGCAGTGTTTCCTGCTGGTCCCGTAGCGCCTCGGCCTCCACTTCCAGACGTGTCTGAAGCTCGGCGTGGCTGGTCACCCCGTCGAGCCAGGCCATGTTGCCGACCCGCTCGTGAATGTGCGTTCGAAACGCCACAAGCTCTTCTCTCCGGCGCTCTCGCAGCTGGAGCAAATTCTCCACCGATACGTCCGCAATGTTCTTTGGAACGACGGCTTGAATGGCAAGCGAGGCGAGCTGAGCTTCCACTTCGCGGTGCGTCGGAGTATCTCCAACGAGGTTAGCTCCTTCGAGCAGCGCCTGCGCCAGGCGCTCCACGGAGCAGCCCGAGATTCCGAGATGGTTCACGGTCTCGTCGGTGGTGGGAATCAGCCGGTCCTGATCATCCAGCCCAGGACTAGCAGTGCACATTTCCTCCGCGAGTTTGGCTACATAGACGGTGGCGAGCTTTGGTGGCACTGCCAGCCATCGTCTCTTCGAGCCAGCATCAAAATAGGGCTGGGCGAGAAAGCGTTGTTGAAGGGCTTCCGCCAGTTCCTCAGAAAGCTTTTCTTCCGCCAGGACGTAGCCCATCCTCGGGTCCGGCTGCGGCGCACTGGGTGGGATAAAAATCCCTTGTCGTCGGGGCAGTGCATCCGACGGTCGATCCTTGAAATACTGGCTGAGTGCATCACCGTGCTCATGCACAAGCTGGACGAAGCTCTGTCCGACCCGCTTCATGGCTGTGGGATCCGGCGGGAAGTCACGGATAAAGCCAGCGTCCTTCAACAGTCGGACGGTCTCTGAATCCTCCGTTGGATGGTCGGGAGGGACGATGCGAGCAAGCTTGTCCCAGTACAGCGTCGCCAGCTTGACCCACCGATCGTCCTGGAAGTGCATAAACGGGTGGTAGAGGCCGATGAATGTCGCCACGGTTCCTCTTTCTCCGACGTGCCGCCGGTCACGTGCTCAGATTAACTCGGTGAGAGACCTTCCGAAATCGCCGAGCTGGCCTTGCTACATCAATTGCCACAGAGTAGCAATTGAGAAGCTGAGTCAGGTTCGCGCACGTGCGGACCGCCTTGCATGTGTACGTTCCATCCGGCCAATTTGCCAATCAACACGTGGCCCCGAGCTGCTGTCACCTTCCTGAGCGCGCAATATGTATGGCTGTTGTGGAATGCGCCAGCACACCAGTGGTTTGCGGAACCGTTCGATGATCCACGCCTCGCCCTGGACAGTCGGCTGCTCTTCCGTGCGCTCGTGGATCCAGCCGAACGGGCTCGCGGAGATCTCGAACTGCCCATGTGCGTCAGGAGCCCCTCGAACGAAAACGCTCAGTGGCGAAGTGAGCAAACGCCATTGAGTGAGTGCACCGACGATGAACTGGCGGTACAGATCGATTTCAAACTCACTCGACGGAATTTTGGGCTTCAGAAAGTTGCGCACGCGCCGTGCGGTCATGGTTGTCCTCCTCTGAGGAGGTCCATCGACACGCGGAACCGGGCCAACCATTGCACCAGCCGGAGAATCGCAGTTATGCCTAGTACGCACTGAAGTCCGAAGCGGTTCGTCACGATCTGTCAACGCGGACATGAAGCCCGTGGAGCCATCACAGAGGCCTACCACCTCGAGTGCCAATGAGCAGCATTTGTGTGATCGACGTCTAGGTCAAGGTCAAGTATCTATCCAAGTTAACAGCGGTCAACCTCCCCGGGGGACTACTCACATGGTGCGATCAGCGAGTGCATCTCGTGAGGTGATCTCGTACAGGCCGATGTGCCGTGAGGACGTCGTGGCGGGTGCGGTGACCGAGCCACGGGCGGTCTCAGTCAGGCGACAGATACTCGCGCGGAGCGTCGAGAGAATGCGCTGACCAACGCGGCGGCAAACAGAAGTATCAGGTAGATCGAGTACTCCAGCTCAACGTTACGGCTTGACACGGGCCAAAAGAGGGACACGCCGCTGGTTGCAAGGTCGCGGAGCAAATGCGTTGCTACACCGAAGGCGATGGTCAGGATGAGCTCACGATGCCGGCCGCGGCTGATAATGGCTATGCCGACCATGACGACGATCGTCGCCAGAGAGTGCGAATAAGGACGCCTGGTCCCTTCGGTGAATACTCCCCAGCCGAAGATCTCCGAAGGGATGTGATCGACGTCAATCAGAACGCCGCCAGACAAGGCGGCAACGATCAATGGGGCCGATACTCGTCGTTGCAGTATTGCCATGACCCCGAGGAATAAGACCATCGTCGTTGCGCTGTGTCCAGTCTCATCGAGGACGGCTTCGACCCAGCGCGGCCACGATCCACTTCGGAGAATCACGTCTATGACAGACGGGATAAGAACCAACACGAGAGAGACCCACGGCGCTTCGAACAGCCGTCGAAATCCGTCAACCTTGATTGCGCGTGCAGGGGAAGGATTGCTGGAAAGGGCCATGAGACGGGGAATGCTAACGCTTCCGAATTCTTATTGGCGGAGCGGACATCGCGTTGCTGTAACGCTGATGTATCACCACGGACACGTTGCCCGCCCACGATGAGCTCAGCATTCTGACTCTGCATCACCTCGACCATGCAACCGGCGCCGTCTATACAGGCGGCATAGTCTAGGCTAGAGGCATACCTGGCGACATGATAGGCAAGTCACATCATTAAGCGAGAGCAGTTCCTGCGAGAGTATTGGTGACCGAGCACATCATTGGCCCGCTGTACTGGGAACGGCTGGGCAAGATTGGTCGCCCTATGCTTCTTGTGCATCCCAATCCGTACGACCGGTCGGCATGGCTGTTCCAGATGGCCCATTTCTCCACCTGGTTTCAGACCATCGCGGTTGACTTGCCGGGGTTTGGGCGGTCGCCGACGGCCACGGCTGGACTGACGATGGCGGAGGTCGCTGAAGCCTGCTGGGATACGCTAGATGAGGTCAGTACAGACGCAGCGATTCTGGTGGGATGCTCTACGGGCAGCACAGTTGTGGCTCACATGGCGGCGCAGCGTCCGGAGCGCACGCTCGCGCTGATACTGCCTGGAGCCGGCTACCGACCAGTCAAAAACGGCGTACTCGAGAATCTGGCGCATTACGAGAACGACGGCCTGGTTTACCGCAAGGAACACGCGCCTGTGAATTTCAGTGCCGAGTTTCGCGCGACCCCGCTCGCCCGGTACTTCTTACGCCTTTTTCTGGAGCGTGACAGCTCCGCGGACATTGACACCATCGTCAATCTGCTCAAAGCTACGAGCCAGCCAGACCCCGACGATCTGCACGCGCGCATCTCAGCGCCGACGTTGATCATCAGCGGCACGGAAGACAATACTCGCCTGCCGTCTTTTGAGCTCCACAAGCGCATTGCCGGATCCGAGCACGTCAGCATCCAGGGCGCGGGCCATGCGTGCTTCATGGAGCAGCCGTGGGAGGTTGATGCTCAGATCATCGAATTCCTGCGGCGCCACGGTCTCTTGGAATGATTCGGTGAACGTGCCTGGATCCGCAAACTGGCACGACCTCGCCTGGTGGACCGATCAGCTCGGGGGCGTCGGAATTGCCGATCCAGAGTTATGCAACCACCGGATCACGCTTGCGCACTACGAGCTCTCTCAAGCGCTCGGTGCCGCAATCGGAGCGACCGCCCGGCGCCAACTTTCACACTTGGGCTGTGTGGGGCTCCTGGAAAGCCGGTACCACGATTCGACAGCAGGATGTCCCTCATTTGGGCATGTGCACCATATCCCTTGGCAGCGTGGTCGGTGCTTCACTGGCCGGAGGACTGCTCAATCCTGGCGTTCATCGCCGGGTGTTGGGCGTCGCCGCAGCGCTCGGGGGCATGCTGACTGCGAATCTGGTGACGAATCGCTTGCTGCGTCGCGCTTCAAGCATGGTGCTGGAAGGTAACCGCCTGGTCCTGATCGACATCGGCTCCGCTACCGCGCGCTATCTATCCATGCTCGGCCCACTTGATGCACCCGACAGCGAGCTGATGAACGCGTTTCTCGGAACGCTGCGGCCGGGCCCTGCTATTGACCGCGGCCAAGACCTCCTGCGAGACGCCTTTCTAAATTACGATGCTGCCCGCTGGGAAACTGATCCAGATCGACAACACGAGTACATGCTGCTTGCGAATCTTCAGGCGATCCTGCACGAGCACATGCGACTGGAGCCGTATATCGACGCGGCAGTACCCTCTCCGTTACGTCGACTCGTAACCACTCGTTTACTGAGCTTTCAGGTCGGGCTCTCTCGGCCAAGCGTCGGCACCAATGTTGGCTCGCCTGGCACCGATCCATACCCGGCCACACTCGGAACACTGGAGAACCCAGCGCTCGTAGAGATGCTCAACGGCGCCTCAGGATGGGACCGCACACTCAATCAGCTTACTGGCAGCGCAGCACGAGACTGGACAAAGCTGGCTCAGCGCATGAACTACATTACTGACCTGTTCCGCTCGCGGCACCTGGATCGAGCGGTGTTCCAGTGTCTGTTCAGCGCGATCGAAATGGCCCAGCTCCGCCGGGGACAGGTGCCGGATTCCCTGTGATATAGAACGCTGAGCTTCGCGGTCAAGCCGTAGCGAGAGACGGTGCTCCCATATCGTCAAGTTAGGCAATGGTTGAGACGTGGCGACGGAACGGCTATCGAGGTCGCGACTCGGAAATTCTCTTATTAGTCATGCGGGAACTAAGCATCTCTGCTCGCGCTCGTCTGATCAAGCGTCCTTGTCAACCTGAGCGTCTAGCGAAGGATTTTTTATCGGTCTCACGGACCCCTCCGGAAGATCCTTCGCTAGACGCTCAGGTTGACGAGGAATTCTTGACGTTGCCTAGCGAAGGAGGACAAGGAGGACAATGGCGTCTGAGATGGTGAATGACTCCATCTCATTACGTGCTCAGGAATCCAGGAACGGAAAAAGGCCTTCCCCCCACTCGATCGGAGTGGTCAGGAAAGCCTTCAGAGTCGACCGGCACGTCGATTTCTCTAAACTAGCAGCCCGTTGGGTCGATCCAAGCCCATTTCATGGCGGCGTGATTGTGGTTTGGTTTCGTTAGCGGTGAGTTCTTTATGCGGCACTGTGTGAAGTGGTAGTAGATGCGACTCACGGTTGGGGCGTAAGGCACATCTTCGAAGAGTCGATCCTGGATCTGGTCGGTTATCACCTTACGTTTGGCCGCGTCCAGCTCACGGGACTGGGCCGCCGTCAGTCGATCGATCTCTGGGTCGCTGTACTTCATGGCATTGAGTGAATTGCCGGTTCGTAGGAAGTCACCCACCCAGAAGTTCAGGAGAGGTTGACCGCCCAGAACTCCCCAGGCAAGGTCCTCGAAGTTACCGCCATTCAAGATCGTCGTAAAGTTCCGACCTTCCACAACCACCTTGGTGGTGATGCCGATGGCAGCAAGATGCTGCTGGGCAACCTCGGCGTCTTCCGCATATTGCGATGAGGTCTTGAGTGTGACGTTGAGACTGCCTGGAGCAATTCCCGCTTCCTGAAGGAGTGCTTTTGCCTTCTCTCGATCGGTCTTGAACTTGTCCTGAATTTTTGCCCTCGTCCCAGGCGAACTCGGGGTAGGCCACAGGCACATACCCTGCATCCACCGCTCCGCCGCGATTAGAGGCGATGAAGTCTTCTCGATCGAGCGAATAGAGTATGGCCTTCCGCACCCTGGGGTCATTCCACGGCGCTTTGTCGAGACGGAACCATACAGCAGCGTGCGTGAATTGAAGCTCGGTGGTCATCTTGAGATTTGGATTCATGGCCTTGGTTGCGTCGGCCTCGAGCTTCAGCATGCCAAACGTCCCAGTGTAGTCAATCTGACCGCCGCGAAACGCTGCCACCTCAGCGTTGTAATCCTGGAACAGCAGGCTGCGGACACCGTCAGCGTAAGGCAGCGGCTGGCCGTCTTCGCCCATCTCCCAGTAGTCCGGATTGCGGACGGTGAGGATCTCCTGGTCCGGCTTGTAGTCCTTCAGCATGAAAGCGCCCGTGCCCACGGCAACTTGCGAGAAGTCGCCGTGCTGCTCCTTCACCTCACGGGCCAACATTACGTTCTGGTAATGGCCCAGTTTGCCCAGGAAGTCAGCGTCCGGCTGCTGAAGTTTCAGCACAACCGTCTGAGGATCGGGCTCTTCGTGCGTGACACCATCCCACAGCGATCGGGCGACGGTCCCGCTTCTGTGGTGCTCGATGCTCCAGGCAACGTCGGCAGACGTGAACGGACGGCCGTTTACCGGTGGCAGGTTGTGCCATTTGGCGTTCGGCTGCAGCTTCAGGGTGTACGTGAGGCCGTCGGGTGAGATCTCCCAGGACTTCGCCAGGCTCGGCGCCATCACGGGATCGCCGTAGCGGCAGCCGCGAGTCTCGACGAGTGTATTGTAGACCTGAGTACCGGCATCTCCCCAACCAACAGCGCGTGTGGGGTCAATCGACTCGAGCCCGCCCGAGCGGACAATGGTACCACCCCGCTTTGGCGGCCCTGCTGTACGCCAGAACTCTTTGCCCGGTTCGCATTGACTGGCCGGAGCGCTCGTTGCCGGCTTCGCGGCCGCTGGCGCGCTATCCTTCGCGGCCGGCGCAGCTTCCTTAGCAGCAGATGCGGCATCTTTGGCGGCCGGGGCGGTTGTTGCCACAGCGTTTGGGGCGGCATCCTTTGCCGCGGGCGCGGGCGCTTGAGGAGCACACGCGGCGAGCAGGAGACTGACTGCCCCAAGTATTGGCGTCAGTTGCGCGAAAACGTTTCGAGTCAACATCGTCTCAAACCTCTCGTTACCGCGATCCTAGCGGCCGCGCAGGCGCGGGTCCATCTCATCGCGGACCGCGTCGCCAAGGAAGTTAAATGCCAGCACCGTGATGCTCAACGCCACGGCGGGCGCAATGAGCAGCCATGGCGCAGTGACCATAAATTGGCGCCCTTGAATTGTCAGCATTCCGCCCCACGTCACCCACGGTGGCGGTGCGGCGAGGCCAAGGAAGCTCAGTGTGGCCTCCGTCACGATCGCCGCACCGATGCTGGTGGAGAAAATGATCAATGTTGTCGGCACGATGTTTGGCAGAATGTGGCGAAATATGATCCGGGATTCACGCGCGCCTACCGCTTTTGCTGATTCGACGAATACTTCGCGAGTGACGCTGAACACGTTGCTGCGAATGACGCGATTTGCACGAGGAATCTGGGTGACGCCAATGGCAATGGCCGTGACTATGAGATTCCGCCCGGACGGACCGAGCGATGCCACCAGCAAGGTCGCCAGGACCAGCGTGGGTATAGCCTGGAGCGAGTCCATTATGCGCTGGATGAACATGTCAACTCGTCCACCCCGATAGCCGCTAATCAAACCGATTAATAGGCCACCAATAGTGCCGATCATGACGGACGCAGCGCCTACGGACAGCGAAATTCGGGCCCCGTGGACGATACGACTGAACACATCTCGCCCGAGACTGTCGGTGCCCAGAATGTACATGTCACCGGCACGATCCAACGTGCCCGGGGGCTTCAGCGAGTCTCGCAGAAGCTGTGTGGCTGGCTCTCGCGGTGATACGCTTTCGGCGAACACGCCAGCGAGGATGATCGTCAGTAGCACCACTGCACTCAGCAAACCGACTGGTTGCCGTGTCACCATGGCCCGTATGCGCGAGTGTTTGGCCCGAGCCGCTCGCTTCGCGATGACATCCGGTCCTCCGGTGAGTGGACGTCCCAGCGTTTGGCCCTGAGCTACCGCCATGGCAACAACTCTTCCCTCAACTAGCTGTAATGGATGCGCGGATCCAGCCAGGCGTAGCTGAGATCCACCAGTAGATTGACAATCGTGTAGATCAGAAAGAGATAAAGAATATTCGCTTGAAGCTGAGCAAAATCGCCCTTATCGATGGCAATAAGGGTGAGGCGCCCCAGACCGGGTAACGAGAAGATGTTCTCCAACACCACGCTGCCGCCAAGCGTGAAGGCGACCTGTGTGCCCATGATCGTAACGACTGGTATCAACGCGTTCTTCAAGCCATGCCCCGCGACAACCATGCGCTCAGTCAAACCCTTCGCTCGGCCGGTGCGGATGAAATCGTTTCGCAGTACTTCGAGCAGCGTAGAGCGCAGCATGCGCACATTGACCGCCGCAACCCCGAACGCCAGCGCTGCCAGGGGTAGCGCCATCTGGACCATGTGAGTGGACATGTCCTCCCAGGGCGCCTTGTAGCCAACGGGAGGAGTCCATCCCCACCAGATGGAGGGCGCCACCAGCAGGACAGTGGCAACCACGAAACTTGGAATGGACAACCCAACCACGGCAATAAAGCGGACCAGATAGTCGATCCAGGAATTGAGGCGGACTGCTGACAGGATGCCGAAAGGGATGCCAATGACGATAGCGAACACAATGGAGAGCAGCGTGATCTCCAGGCTCACTGGCAGCGACTGAAAGATACGATCCGCGACAGGTTGGCCGGTCGCCCAGGATAGGCCGAAGTCACCGCGAACGGCGCCCCACAACCACAGAACGTATTGCACGAGCATCGGCTTATCAAGCCCATACTCGCGACGAAGCTGATCTCGCAGCACCTCGTCGTTGGCGCCAACACCCTGGGACAAACTGTCTTCGATGATGTCGACGGGAGTGAAGATACGTAGCGAGAAAAAGATGATCGCCGAGCCGCCCAGCAGCACGGGGAATATTCCAATGATGCGACGGAGAATGTATTCGGTCACAGATTCGGACCCCATGCGCCGGGATGCCGAGTGACGTCCTGAGCGCACGTCAAGAGTTGCTGTAACATCGCAGGCTTACCGTTCCCTTCGCAAGGAATGTCGGGATAGGGCCCATGCGTGATGAGTTCGCGGCAAGTCCCTACGCACCTGGTTAAGCGGGAATCACCTGCCGGATGGCACTTTCCGTGGCTTCCATCCAGTTCGCACCAGTGTCAAGTGTGAGCTGGACACCGCGGCGGCGATAGATCTCCGGAGCATCCACGCCAGGAGGCGTCTCGCCGGTTTCACTCAGCGCTTTCGCTGCGTTGAGCAGCCGTCTGCGCGTCCGGATGATCATGCCATCGGCAGTGCCCAGGTGCTCTTTGGTCCGATCAAAGACCTCACCCATCGATTCCTGGACCGCTCCGTCCTGAAGCGGATTGGACTCATCCAGCCCCGTGTAATTCTCAGTTTTCTGGATCTGGCGGTCGATTAAGTAATCATTGTCCCGATTCGCGGCAAAGACCCATTGCTCCAGCGGTCGGGACGTATTGGGGAGATAACCGACTTTTGGTACTCGCCCGGTGTGTCCGCTGCGCTCCGTGGGACTTAACTCACGACCCACAGTGCTCCAGCTTGGCTCCCAGATCATGACGTGCGCATCGTCCAGGGGGACCCAGATCTTGGCACTGCCCGTCTCGGCATTCCCCGGGATGCTGGTGTAGAACGGCATCAGGAACTGGGTGATGCGCCAGAAGTCCTGCCCTTCACCGGCCGGCCGGCGTGCTCCGTAAGTGACACCAACATCCGTATCCAACACGTGAAGGGTGGGCGCTCCGTGACTACGGAAGTAATTGCGGTGCTCGATGTCGCGCTCGTTCCGTGCCGCGTAGAGGCCGGCGCTCATCGCCAGGCTCTCTTCTAGCTTGAGACGACTGTGCAGATAGTTGATGTGCGAAGAGTCAATATCGCCCTCGAGCGCTTGAAGCCAGTTACAGGCTCGCATGTAGCGGAGCGATTGCCGTTGACTCGCGGGCACGAGTGCCCAGCCGATCTGCGGTAGCGGCGGAGGCATCTTCCGCGGCCCCATGTACGTCCAGATGATGCCGTTCAGCTCTACACAGGGGTATGAGCCAACCTTGACCTTCTGCTTAAAATTGCTCTCTGGCGGTTCATTGGGCATGTCCACGCAGGCGCCGGAGGTGTCGAACTTCCAGCCATGATAGACGCAACGGAGGCCGGCTTCTTCATTGCGTCCAAAGAACAGCGATGCCCCGCGATGGGGACAGTTTTCGGCTACGAGGCCGACTTTACCGTCGGAATCGCGGAATGCGACAAGGTCTTCACAAAGAAGGCGGACCCTCTTCGGCTCACTATCTGGGCCATCGAGGTCCTCGGTTTGAAGTGCAGGAATCCAGTACTCACGCATGAGTCGTCCCATCGGAGTGCCGGGGCCAACACGAGTAATTAACTCATTGTCTTCTTTGCTGAGCATGCCAGTCTCCGTTGACAGAAGCTGAGCGGGAGCATATGGAACCGGGCCGCCAGCGTCAAGCTGAGCTTGACTGTTGGGCATCTCGCTCACTGAACGAGGGAGCGCATCCAGTATCGTTTGAATATCAATAACACTAGATATGAATCGAGGCTGTCAATGACGATTACCTTGTCGGACCTGAGGGTCATGATCGAGCCGCAGGAAGGCGGCGCCTATGCAGAAATGCTCGGCCTTGCGCAGAGAGCCGAGGCGATCGGGTTTGGTGGGTTTTTTCGGTCAGATCACTACCTTCCAATGAATGTGCCGCCCGAATCGGAAGC
Source organism: uncultured Chloroflexia bacterium (assembly GCA_963765765.1). Lineage (GTDB taxonomy): Bacteria > Chloroflexota > UBA6077 > UBA6077 > JACCZL01 > CAVXYC01. Next base: position 174,149 of record CAVXYC010000020.1, read on the forward strand.
GACGGACGCCTGGGCCACGCTCGCGGGATTTGCGCGTGAAACGACCACCATTCGCCTCGGCGTCCTTGTAAGCCCCATGACATTTCGCCACCCTAGCGAGTTTGCGAAGGTGGTCGCCACGGTTGATCAGATGAGCGGCGGCCGACTTGATGTAGGCATGGGCGCAGGGTGGTTCGAGAAGGAGCACGTAGCTTACGGCCTACCCTTTCCTCCGCCTGCGGAGCGGATGGACAGGTTGGAGGATTCGCTCGAGATTTGCACCCGCCTGTGGGCGGATGGACCCGCGACTTATGAGGGCAAGCAGTTCAGTCTGAAGAATGCCCCGGGCTACCCCAAGCCGACGCAGCGACCGCACCCACCCATCATCATCGGCGGGGGAGGTCCCAAACGGACACCCCGTCTCGCGGCTCAATTTGGCAATGAATACAACTCGTTCGGCGCAAAGACGGATGTCTTCGCGGAGCGTAAACAGCGTGTCATGGATGCGTGCGCTAGTCAAAATCGGGATCCCAGCTCGCTGATCTACTCGGTGATGTGCCCGACAATCGTTGGCAAGGACGATGCGGACCTGCGTCGCCGAAGTCAACAACGCCTGGACTTCAACCGCCAGAATGACGACGTTGATGCGTGGATAGCCAATATGCAGAACGGCGGGTCGCTCGTTGGCACAGTACAGGACGTAGCCACGCGTATGAAGGCTGTGGCAGAGCTTGGTTGCCAGCGCTTCTATCTGCAGATCGTTCCGGTGGGCGACGAGGGCATGCTGGAGCTGATTGCCGAGGAGTTGGTGCCGCTGCTGAGATGAGCGCTCCGAACAGCGGTCGGGATCCGTCGCCCAGTGAGCCTGTAGAGCGGAGCTCCGTGCCCGCGAGTCACCGTCTTCCGCTGCGATCTGAGGAACTCCGGGAACGGAGCCCGCTCTACGAAATGGACGGGTTAGGTAAACTCAACTTCGAAACGAAACGGAGCCGCCAATGCTGTCGCATGCTGACAACGACGTGATGTGTCGAGTGACTCCCGCCACACCGATGGGCAAGCTACTTCGCACGTTCTGGATGCCGGCTCTGCTCTCGAGGGAGCTTCCGGAGCCCGATGGCGCTCCTGTGCGGGTCCGCCTTCTCGGCGAAGACCTGGTGGCGTACCGCGACTCCAGCGGGTCAGTGGGACTCGTGGCCGAGAATTGCCCCCATCGCGGCGCCTCACTCTTCTTCGGACGTAACGAGGAGGACGGACTCCGTTGTGTCTATCACGGCTGGAAGTTCGACACCTCAGGCGCATGCGTGGACATGCCTAACGAGCCACCCGAATCAAACTTCAAGCACAAGGTCAAGGTCACGGCGTATCCATGCCAAGAGCGCGGCGGTATTGTGTGGGCCTACATGGGCCCAAATGACATCGACGCACAGTTGCCCGACCTTGAATGGGCTCGGGTGCCTGATTCCCACATCTACCTCTCCAAGTGCCTGCAGGAATGCAACTGGGTGCAGGCATTGGAAGGCGGACTTGATTCGAGTCACATCTCCTTCCTACACAGCAGGCTGGACCGCTCGACGATCGCTGCGCCCCGCGGGTCCGTTCTGGCAGAGCAGTTCGGTGGAGCCGACCAGCATCCACGATTTGCCGTGCGTGAAACGGATTACGGATTTGTCTACGGCGCCCGAAGAAACGCCACAAATAACCAGTACTACTGGCGCATCACCCAGTGGCTCTTGCCCTTCTATCACATCATTCCGGCAGAAGACGGCGCGGTGGTAACGGGCAACGCGTGGGTTCCGATTGATGATGAGCACTGCTGGGTCTACCGCGCGTCGTGGCATCCAGATCGGCCGCTCACCGAAACCGAGGTCTACGACTACCGCTACGGGGGAGTCATGCACGAGGAGGTCGATCCAGCAACGTTTCGTCCACGAGCGAACAAGCGGAATGATTACCTCGTCGATCGGGATGTGCAGCGTACCGAGTCCTTTTCGGGCATCAAGGGCATCCAGGCGCAGGACATGGCCATGATCGAGACGATGGGTCCGATCTGCAACCGAACTCGGGAGCACCTTGGCACAAGTGACACTGCCATCATCTCGATGCGTCGTCGGCTGCTGCGCCTCGCGCGTGAGCTGGAGGATGGTGACGTCCCGCACGCGGCGATCCACGGAGAGTCGTATCGAGTCCGCTCGGCGGCGCTGCTCCTCGATCGAGGCGTCCCTTTCGATGAGGGCGCTCGAGAAAAGTTGATCTCACCGGCCTGAACGTGCGAAGCACTCTGAGGTGCGTGTGCACCGCTTTCAGGTCTCCCGCTCTCAATGTGAGACTCGGAGAAAGCGCGCCGCTCTGCTTATACTTCGCGCCTGAATGGAAGTGACGCATCTGGGATGGCGACGCTTTAACGGCGAGAAGGCCGAATGCTACACTACGTTAGTTCGGCCGCCAGTGATCAGGTGTGGTGTGCACGCGACGCTGACACACAATCGATTTCCTTGACCCGTAACGCACACATCTTTTCATCACCCGCTTATCCAACGCGGTCACATGCGGGCCTGCTTCGCGGTCGAACGACCGTATGAACGCACCCTCTCAAGCCGTCGCCAGGCCAGGCGAGACTCTCTCGCATACCAGCTCAGAGCTCAGTGCGCGGGCTGCACAGCGCCGTGCCTGGTTCTGGCTCCTCGCGGCATTCACCGCTTTTTGTTGTCTGAGCATCGCCAGCGGGACCGCGGTACTCAACTATCGTCGTTCAGCCACGGACTCACCCGGTGCTGCGCTCCGCATTGATCGTGGCATCGTCCTTTACCAGGACAGTCCGGATGCAGCTCAGCTCCGCGGTCGAACAGGCATGGACGTTTATGAGGGAGGTTCCATCGAAGCCAGCGAGGGCACATCGGCCGTGGTAGGTTTCTTCGATGGGACGGAGGCTCGGCTTTTCCCTGGGGCAAGCGTCCGTCTTTCCGGGATTCGAACTGGAGTCTTCAATCAAGAACTGACGCGGATCTCGCTGAACCAGGTCAACGGCGCTGTCAACTACGCCGTCACCGGCCAGCTTCCCTTTGGCCGGGACGTAACGGTGACCACTCCGCACGGTACGGTCAGTTTGACCCGTGGAGACGTGACTGTTTGGATCGAAGACAATACGACTCGCGTTCTCTCCTACGACGGTCGCGGAAAAGTGGAGTCGGACGGCCGTCAAGTCAGGTTCAGAGAAGGTCAGCGTGTCGTAGCAAGCGAGGCGCTCCTGCCACGGGAGCCGCTTTCTATTGCTGAGAACCTGGTCAAGAATGGCGAGCTCACGCAGGGCATGGAATCGTGGACGCCGATAGACATCCGCGAGCGTGGCAGGACCGACGTGCTGGGCGAGCGAACCATTGACACAGAGCTCATCGCCGGTCTTCGCTCATCGGCGCTCCACTTTTTCCGTGACTCTCAGAAGGACAGCCACAATGAGACAGGGGTTAGTCAGGAGATCAATCGAGACGTAACCCCGTACCGAGTCATCAATCTCTCAGGCTGGGTCAAGGTCAATTTCGCAAGCCTGTCCGGCGGCGGCTATCTGGGCTCAGAGTATCCCATGATGGTGCGCGTCAATTTCACGGATGACAAGGGAAGCCGACAGGTCTGGTCCAAGGGGTTTTTCTATGCCAATCCGGAGAATCGACCAACCGACATTGGTGAGCAGGTTCCTCGCGGTGAGTGGTATCCGTTTCTGATTCGCTTGCACCAGCTTCCAGATAGGCCAACGTTTATCAAGTCGGTCGAAGTACTGTCCTCGGGTCACGACTTCGATGCTCTGGCCAGCTACATTCAGATCGTGACCGAGTAGCGTCCTCGGACGTATTGGTGTCCTCGATTGGGTTCCACCTAGTTGCTCCGGACCTCCATACGCGGCCTTTGAGGCCGAGCTCGCCGCCCGTTGCGCGGCGGTCTTGCACCCCGCGGCCGCGAAATCCTGCTCAACGAATTGCGTTCTAGTCAGGGGTGTTCGGCGGCGGAGCACAAGACCGCCGCGCGACGAGCGACATGTAGAAGCCCGCAACCTAGTGGCGGCGCCACGAGCTCAGACCTGGTGATCAGTCGTACCACTGCCCAACGACGGTTCGTTTCTCGGCGTAGGCCGGATCATCGATTGTCGTCCTGAAGGGTGGGAATAGCACGTCAATGGCGACCCGAAGTCCGGGTTGCGGCTTGGTGAGATCGCGAAGCCGGTCGGAGATATCGATCTCGCGCTGTAGGATGGTCTCCAGGAGCTCTCGCAGGTCTGGATCACGATCGCCTACCCGACTCAGCGCGCCTCGGACCTTCTCATCGAGCTCGGCCAGGGGCGGGGTCATTACCTGCCCACCGTGGGCCACACCTGGCGGATTCCATTTGACGATGGGCCGAGTCTCACCCAGGTAGCTGATGTTCAGCTCGCCTGTCTCGTGGGTATGGCGAACGCTTCGCTCACCCGGCAAAACGACCAGCGCCGTGACCAGGACGAACTCGTTGTCCAGCACGGTGTACCACTTGCGCTTTCGGTTGCCCTCAACTCCCAATCCGCGCCACCCGTGTTCGGGAGCTTCAAACGCGTTAAGGACGATCTCTTGCGATGCGTCTTGGTTCGCCATGGTGTCTTGGCCAATCAATCTTCACGCTGCATCATAGGCGGGAAACGCTTGAGCGTACGCGGTAGGACAGGCGACTCTGTCCCACTGAAGCGCTAGGTCGTGTTTGCGGAGCGGCTGTTGACCTCGCGAACAACATTGAACACGTCGCGGATGCCTTCGATGCGGGAGAGAATGCGGCTCAGCGTCTGCAGTCCGCTCACCTCAACGGTGCACCAGACGGTGGCCGTCTGGTCCTTGTGAACCACTGCACTCAGGGCAGTGATGCTCAGCTTCTCGTCCGCCACCAGCGATGCCACGTCCCGTACGAGACCCTCACGGTCCCACGCTTCCACACGGATTGTCACGGGGAAGACTTGCTGATCCGTTTTGCCCCAGTCCACGCGAACAAGGCGTTGCTTTTCGTCTTCAGAGACAACCGAGTGGCAGTCCGCGCGGTGGACGGTAACGCCCTTACCCCGAGTGATGAATCCGATGATCTCGTCGCCGGGAACCGGATTACAACAGCGAGCCAGTCGAGTAAGAAGGTCTCCCACTCCAAGGACACGAATTCCTCGCGCCGACATGTCCGCCGGCGTGATGGGCTTCGAGAGCTGGATCTCCTCGGGCTCCGCCTCGCCAAAGTCGGTAGCAAGCTTCATTGAGACCTGATGCGGGTGGATGTCGCCGTAACCTACGGCCGCCAGGAAGTCGTCCAGCTTTTCATGCTTGAAGTGGGGCGGGATGTCTTCCAGCTTCATGTGCGTGAGCCCGAGGCGCTTGAGCTCCTTCTCCACCAGATCACGTCCGCGCGCGATGTTCTCCTCACGCTGCTGGCGCCGGAACCATTGGCGAATTTTCTCGCGCGCGTTGGCGGTGCTGATGTAGCCGAGATTTGGATTCAGCCAGTCGCGGCTCGGGCCCCTTGATCCGCGCGCCGTGACGATCTCCACGATGTCGCCGTTCTGTAGACGGTAATCCAAAGAGACCATGCGCCCATTGACCTTGGCACCCACACACTTGTGGCCCACTTCAGTGTGAATGCGGTAGGCGAAATCGAGTGGCGTGGCGCCCGTGGGCAGCTCCTTGATCTCACTCTTAGGCGTAAAGACGTAAACCTGATCCTGGAATGCGTCGGACTTGAGCGACTCAACGAACTCTTGGGCGCCGCCAACAACATCCTTTTGCCAGTCCATCAACTGCCGCAGCCAGGCAACCTTAGCATCGAACTTCAGGTCAGCTTTCTTGCCTTCCTTGTACCGCCAGTGCGCGGCCACTCCGTACTCAGCGATCTGATGCATCTCCTGAGTTCGGATCTGGATCTCCAGCGGACGACTATCAAGGCTCACTACGGTGGTGTGGAGCGACTGGTACAGGCTTTCCTTTGGGCTGGCGATGTAATCATCGAACTGGCCGGGCAACGGGTGCCAGAGTGCGTGAACGATGCCGAGGGCAGCATAACAATCGGCCACCGAGTCAACGAGAATGCGTACCGCCAGTAGATCGAAGATCTGGCTGAAATCTGCTCGCCTCGCCTGCATCTTTCGGGAGATGCTGTAGATGTGCTTGGCTCGTCCTGAAACTTCGGCCTTCAGTCCGTGTGCTTTCAGCTCGTCTTCCAGAACCTCTACGACCCGAGCAATGTGCTTCTCCCGCGACTGTCGGCGTGACTGAAGCTTGCTCGCAATCTCGCGATATTTTTCCGGCTCGAGATGCCGGAACGAGAGGTCCTCGAGCTGCCACTTCACCTGCCAGATTCCCAGGCGATTGGCAAGCGGCGCATAGATGTCCATTGTCTCCTGAGAGATCCGGCGTCTCTTTTCTACCCGGAAGAGCATCCAGAGTCTTCATGTTATGCAGGCGATCGGCCAGCTTGATGAGCACCACGCGAATGTCCTCGGCCATAGCGAGGAACATCTTGCGCATGCTCTCCGCCCATATCGCCTGGTCATCTATCGGGCGACGGTCCGGCGCGTCCGCCTGCCACTCCATCTTCGAAAGCTTGGTTACGCCGTCAACCAGCTTGGCCACATCGGGCCCAAATCGAGTCTCTAGCTCCTGCACTTCCACGCCAACGTCCTCGACAACGTCATGGAGGAGGGCCGCGCAAATGGAGTCAGCGTCCAGCCTTAGCTCGGCCAGGGTCTCCGCGGCAGCGAGAGGGTGGACGATGTACGGCTCACCGGACCGTCGAAGCTGTCCATCGTGGAGCTCCTCGGCATAAGCGTGGGCGCGCCGAATCGCCTCGAGATCAGCCGGCCCGAGATACTGGGCAGCCATCTTGAGGAGTCGGCTTGCCCCGAATGCTGCCGGGCTCGCGTTGGAGATGGTCACGAGTGCACCACCATAGACGTATGGCCAGCATTATACCTACGCACTCGCCCGTTCATTTCGCCCCTATGGATCTAAACGAAATAATCGGGTCGAATCTTCCGATTGCAGCTTCGCCGCCGAGCGTTCATCGATCGCCCGCCGTAGGTTGCGATCGACGAGCTCGACCCACTGATAGGTCCGATCAGATCCGATCACCCACACGCGGCGCCCCAGAAGCTCGTCACGGAGCGCTCGATCCAGCTCGGACGGTGAGCGAATAAGCCTGGCGTTCGTATGGATATCGCGCGGCATGCCATCTGGCCTGTAGGTGTACTTCTCATAATCGTGACTGACTAGCCAGTAGTCGGCTCGTCCGAGATACGCCTGCATATTGGTTGGGATATCAGTCATTACGATGTCGCCAGGGTGGTAGCCCATCTCCTCGAGATCTGCGAGCCAGGTCCCGGAGACTCGCGATACGTCCGTTCGCCGGGCGACATTTCCAAGATCGAGGTGAAGAAGTGGCACGCCAACGACCAGAACAGCGCTGAGCAGCAAACCTATTGAGCCTGGTAGCCGCGCGCGGATACGGGTTGCGATCTCAGCCAGGCCGACGGCAGCGAGCACCATCATCGGCGGCACAAGCGCCAGGCCGTAACGCTCCTGCGGGCGGTCCGGAAGAACAAAGGCATCCACCACGAACAGCGGAAGTATCGCTGCCAGCAGCAGCAGCCTGCGGGGTACGGGGCGGAATATGAGCGCAGCCACCGCTGCCAGAAGCAAGAGCCAGTAACGATCCGTAAGCATGCGGCCATAGAAGCGAAATGCAGCCAGGTCCGTGTTGAGGGTGAAGTACTCGTTCACCTCAGACATCCGGCCGGCAAGCGTGTCCACTCGATGCGTCAACGTAAAGCTCACCGTGACAGCGAGGCCGATGCCGATGATAAGAAGCGGCAGTCCCACCAGCTGACGGAGGGCTGAGCCACTTCGCACCTCGCGGGAAAGCCAGAAGATGCTCAGTGCCCAGCAAGGTACTAGCGTTAGGAACAGCTCGTGTGTGAGCAGGCCGATCGCGGTGGCCAACGCGGCGATGAGCAGGCCTCGTTTAGACCGCACAGCGAGAGCCGCGTCAAGCCCGGCCAGCGTCAAAGTCCAGAGCAGCACGAAGAGCGAAAAGAACCACGCCTGACGCGACCAGGCAATCAGGGGTGGATACAGTGCGACCAGCAAGGCCACGATGATGGCCGAAACGAGTCCACCCAGCCGCCCCGCGTGGATAGCAACGACAGGAATGGTGAGGGCGCCAAAGATCACGCTTGGCAAGCGCGCGGCAAAATCCGACTGCCCGAAGATGCTGAGGCTCGGCACCATGCTAAGCGCCGCCGGGATTCCACGCGTATACACCTTGCCCGGAGGGGAGCAGCGGCCAGCCGTGCTCCTGTATTCCGCGCGCAACCAGCGCCAGTCGAGCCTCGTCGATGGAGAAGCTCACGGTTACGAGCGACAGATCTCGAAGACGAATCAGCAGGCCGACGAGTGTGAGTGCAAAGATCGCGGCGACGACGAGCGATGTACGCCAGGATCGAATCGAGGCCAGCTCGATGGGGTGGGGTGCCTCGACGACTCTACTCGACATCAACGGGCGTGATCATGACCGGGGTTCGAGACGGTGCCACCATGAGTAAAGCCAGGCCAATAGCCAAAAAAAGGATCGATTGCAGGGCGAATCCGGCGATGACGATATTCGCCAACCACTGTGCACTGCTGATCGTCTGACTCAGCGCCCGACCTTCTGTCGCCGCTGAAACTCGGTCAGCAACCCCGTTTGCTTGACCTTCGAGCTCTCGCAGGTCGCGCTCGATATCGTTAAAGCTCTGCCGATTGGCATCCAGCGACTGCTCGGTACTGGTCAGGCTATCTGCGAGCATTGCGAGATTCTGACTCGAGCGCGCGACCGGATCGATGACGTCGGCAAACGGCCGAGAACCGAAAATCTCAAAGCTCAGGGCGTTGGTCAGAGCACGCATCGCTGTTGAGAGCTCCGAGGCACTTGCCGCGCCGGCTCGTATCGAAGCTTGCGCGCGCCCCAGACTCTCGGAACCAGCTGATGAGGCCTTTGCGGCACTCCCAATAGTCCGTCCGATCGTGCGAGCCATGTTGCTTGAATCAACGGAGCTCGTGGCTTCCAACGTCGCTTGAGCATCGCCAAAGAGCTCGGAAGCCTGATGGGCGATCCAAATGCTCGCCGCGATTCCGACGACGCCGTATAGGAGTAAGAATCCTGCAATGAGCCGGAAGAATACCGGTCGCATAGATGCCCTGAAACAACAACGCGGCGCCTGGTGGCGCCGCGATCGATTCTCCGCTGATGGTACCCCCGGCGGGACTCGAACCCACGCTTCCGGCTCCGGAGGCCGGCGCTCTATCCGCTGAGCTACGGGGGCGAGCGTACGAGAGATTCTAGCGTCCGGCCCGGCGAAGGGCAACTACTGTTCCCTGGTCGGAGGCGGTCTCCACCGCTTCCTTCCGAAGGGAGCGACACCGGATCGGCTTGCCGCCTCGCGAGAAAGCAGCGACGACAGCGCCAGTCCAATGCGAGCTTAAGTACGACCTTCCAGCAGTCGCGCCACGTGCCTCATCCGCTGCCAGACGGTGATGAACGTCAGCAGAGCCAGTGCACCGATGGCGGGAAGTAGCAAATATTCATTGATAATGAGTCCCGCGCCGAGTAATACAACGCGCTCTGGGCGCTGAAACCAGCCAACATTGCACTCGAGCCCGAGGCCCTCCGCCCTGGCTCGCGCGTAGCTGACTCCAAACGAGCCAATCAGTGCAAGAGTCGTCAAACACGCCTCCATCGGACGCGCCAGGCCCGCATAGAAATAGACCAGACCCGCGAGCACTGCCGCCTCGGCAAATCGGTCCAGCAGTGAGTCAAGAAACGCGCCGAACGGACGTACGGTGCCCGTTGACCGAGCCACGGCTCCGTCGAACATGTCCAGGGCGCTGACTAGAAGAAATGCGAGGCCGGCGGCCGTGAGATAACCAAGTGCGATGACAATGCCGACGGCACACGAACCGATGCAGCCAACAATAGTGATGGTATCCGCGCTGATTCCGGCTCGCACGAGCAGCGAGACTACAGGTGCAATGAGTTTCCCGGCTGGCGCTCGGAGATGCTCCAACGCGGTTGTTCCTTAGCGGCGGCCCAATAACTGCGCCACTTGCTCAGCGGTAGTGCCCGGGCCGCGTAGCCACGCTTTTGAGATTGGACTCAGCAGATCCGTCGCTTCGATCGTCTCCTGGTAGCAATCCAGGATTCGGTCGGTCACCGTGGACCAATCGTACTGACGCGCCTTCACGCGCCCAGCCTCGCCAAGCTTTCGTCGGAGCTCCTGATCCGCCAGTAGATGCGTGAGCCCTACGGCCAGCGCATGCGGATCCTTCGGCTCGACAAGCAGACCATCAGCGCCGTGCGATACGACTTCAGCATAACCGTCGATGTTCGTAGCCAGGATAGGACGCCCAGCAGCCATTGCTTCCAGCAGGACAATTCCAAAACTCTCGGCTCCAGTGGACGGTGCACAAAACACATCTGCCCGCTGGAAATAAGCGGGCAAGACAGCAGCCGGTACAAAACCTTTGAACTCCACTTCCGTCCAGCCTTGCTTCTGCACGAATGCCCGGTAGCTCTCGAGCGGACGGCCGTGTCCGACAACCACGAGTCGCGCTTTAGGGAACTCACGGCGCACATTGGCCCAGGCTCGCAGCAGGTAGCTTAGCCCTTTGCGCTTTTCCATTCGACCCACGAAGAGGACAACCGGGTCATCGCCCTGAAGCTCGGCTGGAATCGGAGCAGGCTCCGAGAACCGCGCCACTTCAATGCCGTTTGGGATGACGCGATAGTTGCCGGGAAAGTACTCGGCGACAAAGTCTCGCGCCGGCCTGGAGACGCCGATAAGCCCATGCAGCTTGGTGAAGAGAGGGCGAATCATCGGCTTTGCATAGAAATACGCTATGTTCGAACGCCTGAACGCGTGAAACGTGCCTACATTGACCGTGTGCGAATGACGCAGCACGGTCAATGGTAGCGCGGGCATCATGGGCTCATGCAGATGTATGACGTCGAACCGTTCTTTGGCAAGCAGCCGTTTGACCTGCACGTATCCGCGCAGAGGCAGCGTGACACGCGCAACCGAGCCGTTCGTGGGTATCGGAATGACTCGTCCGATGGGATGCACGAACGGCGACAGCGACGCCGCGTCACGCGGGCCGGACATGGGTGCAATGATGTGCACTTCATGGCCACGATGGCGGAGCTCTTCGCTGAGGTGCGTCACATGCTCCGTGACCCCGCCCGGGTAGGCGAAGTCATAGGGTGACGCAAGCGCGATTTTCACGTCGTTGTGTGCCTCAGCACCGCGGGGACTCCGAGAGGGCCGGTTCCAGACGGGCACAAAGAGCGTCCATTGCCCTGGTGCTTGACCGATATAGTACTCGAATCGTTCCACGATCCGAAGGGTGAGAGCCAGTATGTCCGACTCACGGTCACTTGATCTGGTGAAGTCGATCGCCGGGTCAATGATGCCATGCACGCGCCCGTCGTCTCGCCTCAGTGTCAATGACGGACAAATGACCGCGCCAGTTGCAAGGGCGAGCGTCGCGGGTCCCACGGAGAGCATCGCCGGTCTGACCGAAGAACGGAATGAGCGCGCCGTTCCCGGTCAGCTCGCGATCCAACATCAGTCCAAGTATGTTGTTTCCGCGCAGCTCTCGGATCAGTCGTCGCGCTATCGACGGCTCATTGAGCGGAATCATCTCCACGCCGTTCTTGGTCCGAAGTCTGGTGATCAGATCGTGAAGAGCAGGAGGCTCGATCGGCTCCACCACGACGCGTAATCCCCAGCCTCGCTCCGCGAGAGCCTGCGCCGCAAGTGACGGATTGCCAAGGTGCATGCCGGCAAGGATGACGCCCCGACCGAGCGACAGAGCAGCTTCAAGATGCTCGACGCCTTCCACGGTGGCCCAACGCGGGAGTTCTTGGGCCGTAAGGCTCGGGATGACGAATGTTTCAAAGTAGGTTCGAGCTTGGCTGCGAAAAGCCTCGCGGACGACTGCATCAGGTGGTTGCCGACCGAGCACGTGTCGGAGATTCGCTCGTACAGCCTTCCGAGCCGAACGACCGAGGCGATACCCAATCTCCCCAGCGAAATCGCATAGCCCATATCCCACCGATTTCGGAAGGCGAGGTGCGATCCAGTTCACCAGGACAAAGGCATAGTAGGTCAGCAAGATGTTGACGCTCGCGAGAGAGCACAAAATGGACAGAGGCAGGCGCCCACGACCTCGCGACACTCCACACACGGGATGGAGCGCCAATTCATGGTAGCCGCCCCCCAGGACTGACCCTTCCACCCCACAAGGTATGTGCTACCCTCGAGTCCATGTGGGCTGAGCCGCGCTTCCCGGAGCTTGCTGAATGCCTCTGGTATCACACGATGGACCTGCCAGGGATCGGTATGGTCGATGGTAGTTGGGATCTCCGAGAGACTATTGATAACTATCTAGGACGCGTCGACTTTGCAGGCAAACGTTGTCTAGACATAGGCACGGCAAGCGGATTCCTGACCTTTGAAATGGAGCGCAGAGGAGCAAGCGCCGTCGCATCCATGGATCTTGATCCGACAACCCATGATTGGGACATTGTCCATTCGCGGATCCCAAATACGATCTCCCGACGGAGCTCGAAAAAGCAAGAATGCGCCTGACCGGGTTTCACAATGGCTACTGGTTAGCGCACCGTTTATTGAATTCTCGAGCCGAAGTCTACTACGGCACGGCCTACGATCTCCCGGAAGGGCTCGGACATTTCGATCTCGCCGTGGTTGGCATGATGCTGCCGCACCAGAGCGTCCGTTCCGAGTTCTGGAACAAGTGACTCGGTTTTCCGACGCGCTTCTCATCACCCAGCAAGCGCCTCAGCAACCAGGCGCGTGGGCGTATTGGATGCCTGATCCGAAGGCCCTTGGGCCCTTCGCAGCGTGGTGGTCCCTTTCTGACGACTGCCTCGAGCGGATGCTCAATGTTCTTGGATACGAGGTAGTGTCTCGCATTCGGGCGGAGCACAAGTGCGTAGCTCGGGGTGACCGTGAGATGTGTACGGCTACTGTCGCTGAGCGACGGATCCCACGCCGAGTTTGACGCCTCGTTAGCTGCGTCCTGCGTTGTTCGCGATCGCATAGAGATGCATCCGAACATTTCGAGCAACTTAAGATTGACCTGGAATTTTGTCACCCGAGCAGCACTCGATCCTATTGGATGGCCACATATCTCGAAACATAAACCACTGTTCCGGATATCGTCGAATCCAGCTTTCGAGCTGATCCATGAACTGTTGCGTAAGTGCCTGGATGTCAACTGAGCGGTCACCTGTTGGATTCGGCCGAATCAGCGGTCCGACGTGCGCCACGTAGTAGTTCGATTCTCGGACAATCACCGCCGTCACAACGCCGGCGCCCGTTCGAAGAGCCAGCGTGGCAGCGCCCGCTGGAACTCGTGTTTCCGCACCAAAGAACTGCACCCCAACGCCCTCATCAGTGAGAGGTCGGTCGATCAGAATCCCCAAAATCTCATTGCGGCGCAGGCAGCGCAGCATGTCCCGAGGTCCATCCTCGAGCGCCACCGGTTTAATGCCCAGGCGTCGACGAATCGCTTGAACGGCATCGTTCCACCGAGGCGGCTCCAGCGTGTCCACAACGGCATTCACCGGGTATCCCATGGCTGCCAGCGTGGCACCCGCAAGGTCCCAATTGCCGACGTGCGCGGTGACGACGATGAGTCCCTTGCCGTCAATGAACGCCTGGTCGATGTTGTCGAGGCCGTAGGCCAGCACCTGGCGGCGAAGCGTGCGGGGTCGCAATGATGGAAGCCGCAACAGATCCACCATGTACTTTCCGTAGTTCACGAAGACTCGATCAACAACTCGCTGGGCCTCTTTGACACTGCCGGACGGCCCGAGCTGATGTTGCATGTTGCGCAGCGCATTTCGCCGCTGGCGACGATAGAACCGCAGTACGAGCGGGGTTAACCATTCGACAATTTGATAGGCAGCCGCGCGAGGAACGATGGAGGCAATTGCGCTCCCGATGCGATGAAACCAATAGATCACGCGGCGAGGGTAGGCGGCTCAGGTGGCAGGTGTCAATTCTGGCCAGAGTTGTGGCGCCGTAATTCCTGGTACGCGCGGGGCGCAGGGGATGCTAAACCAAGGGCCGATGAACAGGTCTGGTAGAATTCGCCCGGACGACGACGTACTTCAGACAGTAAGAGATATATACGTGGACGATATCCAGAACACCCTTCAAACACTCGCCGCCCGCACCTCTGACCTCATGGTGCGTCTTTGACTTCGCTGGAAAGCATCAACAATTAGCTCAGCTCGAAGATCAAACAGCCGACCCCGACCTCTGGAATGATTCGGAGCGCGCCCAGGGGTTGATGCGGGAGCTCGCCGGCCTCCGTGGAGAGCTGGAGCCATGGCAGAGCCTACAGTCGGAATTGAATGATGCGCTCGAGCTGCTCGAAATGGCTGGCGATGAAAACGACCAATCGGTCATCGATGAGATCGCCGGACAGGCGGACCAGCTTTCTAAGCGACTCGATCAGCTCGAATTCGAGTTGACGCTGTCCGGTCCGTACGATCGGCGCGATGCTCTTCTGGCAATCTACGCCGGTGCCGGCGGAGTTGACGCCCAGGACTGGGCCAGCATGCTTCTGCGCATGTATCTGCGCTGGGCAGAGCGGCATAAGCACAAAGTCGACGTGCTTGACATGACCGAGGGTGATGAGGCGGGCATCAAAGGCGCCACCGTTCAGGTCGCGGGTGCGCACGTTTACGGCTATCTACGCTCAGAGCGTGGCGTGCACCGACTCGTGCGCCTTTCGCCGTTCGATCAGGCGCATCGACGTCACACATCCTTCGCATCAGTTGAGATCATGCCAGTCGCCGATGACATGATTGAGATAGACATCCGTCCAGAAGACGTCAAGATGGACATGTTCCGCGCGGGTGGCCCGGGCGGTCAGAACGTCAACAAAGTCAGTACCGCGGTGCGTCTTACCCACGTCCCCACGGGAATCGTGGTGAGCTGCCAGACCGAGCGCTCACAGCTCCAGAACCGAGAGTCGGCCATGCGAATTCTTCGATCGCGGCTGCTCGAGCTGGAGATCGAAAAGCGCGAAAAAGAAGCCGCTGAGCTCAGGGGAGTGCACGTGGATGCCGCGTTCGGCAATCAGATCCGGAGCTATGTGCTGCACCCCTACCGAATCGTCAAGGATGAGCGCACGGGCCATGAGACATCCGATACGGCCGGTGTGCTCGATGGTGAGCTGGACGAGTTCATGGAGAGCTATCTTGACCTGGCAGGTCGGCGCGAGCTCCGGAGCGCGATAATGAACGCAATGACTTCCAATGATTCCGCGCCACTCGACTTGCGCGTCGCTGTTGTGGACTACGACGCGGGTAACCTGCTGAGTGTCACGAAAGCGCTCACCGCCGTTGGCGTGCAGGCCTACCTTGCACCAGACGCGGTGAGCGTGCTCTCTGGAGACGCGGTGATCCTGCCTGGCGTGGGGGCCGCGGGCGATGCCATGAGGGCGTTGCGAGAACGAAACCTGGTTGAGCCAATCAGGGCGGCCGTAGCATCGGGCAAAGCATTCATGGGCGTCTGTCTCGGTCAGCAGCTTCTCTTCGACTCGAGCGATGAGGATGGCGGCGTAGAGTGCCTCGCTCTCCTGGCCGGCGGCTGTCACCGCTTTCCACCCGGTCTCAAAGTACCGCACATGGGATGGAACAGCGTGTCATTCCGATACGACCATCCGCTGACGTCAGGAATTCCCGAGGGTGCTCAGTTCTATTTCGTGCATTCCTACTATGTGAAGCCTTCGGATCCTGGCGTCACACTTGGCGTCACTGACTACAGCGTGGAGTTCTCGTCTATCGTGGCACGAGACAACGTGCTTGGCGTGCAGTTTCATCCGGAGAAGTCTTCGACGCATGGCTTGCGGCTGTATCGCAACTTCGCGGCCTTCGCCGATTCGCTGAGATTCAATGCGCCACCGGTGGTCTCAGCTAGCCGCGATGTTTGACATCATCCCCGCCATCGATCTTTTTGGCGGGAAGTGCGTGCGATTGACTCAGGGAGACTACGCGCAGCAAACCGTCTACGGCGATGATCCTCCAGCGATGGCTGAGCGGTGGGTGTCACTGGGCGCGCAGCGTATCCATACTGTCGATCTGGAGGCTGCCAGGGCCGGCCGTCCCGTCCAGCTCGAGTTGATCGGGAAGATCGTGAAACGCGTTAGCGTTCCCGTCCAGCTCGGCGGCGGCATGCGGTCACGCGATCATGTCGATGCCGCATTCGATGTTGGTGTGCAATCGGTCGTCCTCGGAACGGCCCTCATCACCGATCCAGAGCTCGCGGACTGGTGTCTCTCGACCTATCCGGACCGAGTCATCGTTGGACTCGACGCACGCGACGGCCGTGTCGCGGTCAAAGGCTGGCAGGAAAGCACCGACGTGCGCGCATTGGATATCGGCGAGGATCTAGCGCGCCGCGGGGCGCAAACAGTCATCTATACCGACATCAGCCGCGATGGAATGCTGAGCGGTCCCAACATCGAAGGCGTGGGAGCGATGGTGGGCACGGGAATGCGGGTCATCGCCTCCGGTGGGGTATCCACGCTCGACCAGATTATCGCTCTCCGTGATGCAGGGGCCGCGGGCGCCATCCTGGGAAAGGCCATTTATACGGGAGACCTGGACGTGAGCGCGGCGATCGCCGCCGTTTCTGAGGCTCGCAATTGATGCTCGAACAGCAAGTCTGGGTGGGACAGGCATCTCTGCCTGTTCAGTGCGCCGGCTTGAACAGGACAGGCAGAGATGCCCGTCCCACCAGGTGACGGGGTAATGTTGAGCAAGCGAATCATTCCCTGCCTCGACGTCAACCACGGCCGCGTAGTGAAAGGCATCACCTTTACGGGACTGCGCGATGCCGGAGACCCCGTTGAGCTAGCGGCAGTGTACAACCGCGAAGGCGCCGACGAGCTCGTGTTCTATGACATCACCGCCTCGGCCGAGGAGCGAGATATTTTCGGAGACGTGGTTCGTCGCACGGCAGAGCAGGTTTTTATTCCGCTAATGGTTGGCGGCGGCGTTCGCAGCGCAGATGACATGCGCGGCCTGCTTCGGGCGGGCGCCGACAAGATATCCGTGAACAGTGCCGCGGTTGAGCGCCCAGATCTGATCGCCGAGGGCGCTGAGCGCTTCGGAAGCCAGTGCATCGTGCTCTCCATGGACGTGCTCTGGAACGGCGACTACTATGAGGTCGTCACTCATGGTGGACGCGTGCATCGCGGCATCGACGCCATCGAATGGGCGCGCCGCGGCGAGCAGCTTGGCGCTGGGGAGCTGTGCGTCAACAGCATCGACGCCGACGGCACCAAGAACGGTTACGAGATTCGGCTCACCCGAATGATCTCTGAAGCAACGACAATTCCGATCATCGCCAGTGGTGGCGCAGGCAATGTGGAGCACATGGAAGCCGCGCTGACTGACGGCAAAGCTGATGCTGCGCTTGCCGCGAGCATTTTTCACTTCGGAACCGTCCGCATCAGCGAGGCAAAAGAATATCTGAGCTCGCGTGGCATTCCAATTCGACTGGAGGACGCGGCATGGCTGTGAACAATTCGCCGCTGCAGGTGAAATTCGATCAAGCAGGCCTTGTTCCCGCCATCATCCAGCACGCCGAGAGCGGACAGGTTCTGATGCTGGGCTACATGAACGCGGAATCACTCCAGCGAACCATGGATTCGGGTCTCGTCTGGTTCTACAGCCGGAGCCGTCAGCATCTCTGGCAAAAGGGCGAGACATCGGACAATGTCTTGCGGGTTCAGAGCGTATCGCTCGATTGTGACGGCGACACGATTCTGGTCCAGGCTGACCCAGCCGGCCCGACTTGCCACACTGGTGAGCCAAGCTGCTTTTTCACGCCACTGAAGTCTGCAGAGACCGCTCCTCCCTCGTTCGAGGTGGCGGATGATTTGTGGGGCACCATCCTCCAGAGGATTCGCGAGAATCCCGACGGCTCTTACGTCAGTAAGCTCGTTGCATCTGGCGTCGACCGGGTCTCGAAGAAGGTGGGCGAAGAGGCCACCGAAGTGGTCATCGCGGCGAAAAACCATAACAAAGATGAGATCGCGCGCGAAATGGCAGATCTATGGTTCCATTCCATGGTGCTGCTTGCGAGCGAGGGTATGACTCCGGCGGATGTCTGGGCGGAGCTGCACCGACGGCGGAAATAGGGGGCACTTTACCCAGCGTAGTGCCGACCCTTTACGGGTGGCACCTAAGGGACCCTAGCCGCGATTTGTAGCTGGCTAACTAGGAGATGGCGCCCATAAAGCGCCGCCACTAGAGTCACGTTCCGGCTCAGCTCTCGGCCGCCGCAACGTCCGCTTCACTGCCCCGCATGCCTTCGAAGGCCGCAATCGCCACTTCAATCTGCGAAGTATCAGGCCGCTTCGTTGTGATTGCCTGCACCAGGAGCCCGGGCGCAATGATGAGCTTCATCAGTGGATTATCAGGATGCGCTCCACCGAATTTCAGGATCTCGTAGGCCACGCCCGCCAGAAGCGGAATAAGGACGACTCTTGAAAGTGCTCGGGTGATGAGATCCGTGGCCGGTATCAGCGCAAAGACAACGATTGAGATTCCAACGATCAGAATCAAGAACGCTGTTCCACAGCGCGGATGTGCCGTTGGGTACTTCTCCACCTCTCGCGGGACCAGCGGGTCGTCATGCTCAAACGCATGAATCGTCATGTGCTCTGCGCCGTGGTACATGTACACGCGCTGAATATCCGGAAACAGCCCAATGAGACTTACATAGCCGATGAAGAGGCCAAGGCGAACGACGCCTTCAACAACGTGCGCCCACCACCAGGACTGAAGCCACTGCTCCGCCAGGCCGGCGATGAAGACCGGTGTTACGAAGAAGATGCCAATGCCCAGGAGTAACGCCATGGCGACGCTTCCCCAGGCAACGGACTTCGGAAGCTGTGCTGATTCCTCTTCCACCGCAACGTCGGCGGAGAACATTAGCGCCTTCATGCCCAGCCCGAGAGTGTCCCAGAGCATCGTGAGCCCGCGAATAAATGGCGTCTTGGCCACCCAGCCTCTATAGATGGTCTTAGGCAGCGGTTCGGCATGCACTACGATGTTGCCGCTGGGCGCTCGCACCGCCACAGCCATCGATGTGCGGCCACGCATCATGACGCCCTCGAGCACCGCCTGGCCGCCATAGAAGACGCGCTGGGCCATCAACGAAAGGCAGGCCCAAAAGAAAAGCGTGGGCCACCGGAGTGGACCCACGCGTCTAACAGCAGCGTACTCTGGGAAGTAAGCGCTCAGCGCTTCTTCTCCATCCGCCTCTTGAATCGCTCTACCTGTCCCGCGGTATCCACCAGGCGCTGCTCGCCGGTGAAGAAGGGATGACAGCGGGAGCACACATCTACACGAAGCTGCTGCCTCGTGGATCGTGTTTTCCACGTGCTACCGCAACCACACGTGACGGTTGCTTCCTGGTAATCTGGATGAATTCCGGTCTTCACGACCTAACCTCTCTGGACCTACTCTGCTACGAGAACGTTGACGCGCTTGCGCTCTTTGGTGGCGTTATCAAACATCACCTTGCCGTCGATCAGCGCAAAAAGCGTGTGATCGCGGCCAACGCCAACGTTCAATCCGGGCTTGTACGGAGTACCGCGCTGACGCACAAGTACTTCGCCAGCGCGTACGGGTGAACCGTCTCCCCTCTTGACTCCAAGCCGCTGCCCGGGACTATCGCGGCCGTTGCGGGAGCTCCCGCCACCTTTCTTATGAGCCAATCCTATGCTCCTACGATCTCGTTGATCTTCACGCGAGTGTAGGGCTGGCGATGTCCGGTGAGTCGTCGGTAACGCACCTTTGACTTGTAACGGAACACCTTGATCTTCTCACCCTTATGCTCGCCAATAACCTCAGCAACGACCTTGGCACCACTTACCAGCGGTGCGCCAACCTGCACATTGTCGCCGTCCGAGACCATCAGGACTCGATCAAGCTCCACGGTGCTGCCGTCTTCGACAGCCATGAGATCGAGATCGACCTCGTCCCCAGGCTGGACACGATATTGTTTTCCGCCCGATTGGACGATCGCGTACATCACGCGTCCTTGTGAACAAGATAAATCCGCGGACGCAGCCGCGGCTCCGACATTCTAACAAACGACGAAGCGCCCCAACAAATTCCCGGGGTTAGGCCTGGTCCTCGATGTCGCATGTTTGGTCCTGTTGCCCGGGCTCCATGGCCGCTAGCTCTTCCAACGACGGCAGATCCGAGAGCGAGCTGATACCCATGCGCTCGAGAAGCTGCAGGCTCGTCCCGAACAGCACGGGCCGCCCCACGGTCTCTCGTCTACCGACTTCTTCAATCAGGCCATGCGCCAGAAGCGTCGCCACTGCCCGATCGCTATTCACACCTCTGAGCTGATCGATATCCGCGCGCGTTGAGGGCTGCCGGTATGCGACGATCGCCAGCACTTCCAGCGTGGCTCGAGAGAGCTTCACCGGAGGCCCGGCGCGCAATCGAGCTACAGTGTCCGACCACTCTGGTGCGGTGACCAACTGCAGGCGGTCTGCGTGACGCTGGACCAGTAAGCCAGGCGGGGGAATCGCGAGCAGATCTGTCACGGCACGCTCGACCTCACGGCGCGAGGCCTCGAGAGCCGACGCAAGCTGCTCGATCTCGAGAGGCTCATCTGCGGAATAGAGCAACGCGACAATGCCGTTCGACAGTGCCGATGTCAGCTCGGGTGATCCGATATGGTCGAGTGTCAGCATTATTGGAATACTCGCATCATTCGTCGGCCAATGATTGCCAGCACCAGCACGACACCAAGCGTCACCGCCGAGACAATCCCACCCATTCTCAATGTCGCGGGATCGTACACGAATCTCACGGCATGCCGCCCGCTGGGCACCTCGATAGCCCGAAAATGGACATTGGCCCGGTACGTTGGTGTGGGGGAGCCGTCTATCTCAGCCACCCAGCCAGGATAGTAAGCGTCACTGAGCACCAGGAGCCCGGCTGAGCTGGCATCCACGTCAATTAGGATTTCTTCCGGCAAACTTCGTACCAGGTCGGCCCGCTCCTCCGCTCGCTGTGCGTCCAGCAATACGGAGACGTTGGGCTCCAGTAATGTGGGCGTGCGTGGGCTCCAGTCCGGCTCGAACATCGCCACGTTTGCGTCCTCGTCGGTGAGTGCTACTGCTCGATGTGTCAGAAACGCACGCGGCAAAGCATCGGAACGGACGTATACACGCTCGTCGCCTGTCGTGTGGGCCGTCAGCGTCGGGTCCAATATGAGTGCCTGCTGTTGCCTGTTCTGATTCCCAAGGAGGGTAGCTCCAGCGACGATGACGCGTGCATCGGTGGAGACGTTCTCGATCTCGAGGTGTTCCAGCGATTGGAGACCTAGATTTACATCTACGAGCGTGGTACTGGGGAGACCAGAAGATGCCCTCCAGGGTGGCACCACTGTTCCCGCGGCCCTCCCCGAGGCAACGTCCGCCGCCAGAGGCACGCTAATGCCCGCGGTGAGCGGAATCACTGTTTGACGACCGGAAATATCCGACGCGCGAATCGCCAGCAGCGAATCTCCGACCCGGGGCGACACATCTTCGAAGCCAATGAGCAACGCCAAACGCGAGGCCGGCCAATCTGGCAGACCTGTTGGGCTTACTGACTGACTCGGCTGTATTCGAGTCTCCACAGCGCGGTCGAATCCAACGCCGTTCACCTCCACGTCCTTCTCGGAGGACGCGACGACCGCGTTCACCGCGAAAGCATCCATCGCGGACTTCCTTGGGATGGCATCAAGCGAGCTGATCAGAACGCCATCAGGTCGAATGTCCCCCAGCGGGTGGAAAAGCGATGCGGCGAGAACAAAATTTTTCAGCGGAAAGACTCCGCCGTCATACCCATCAACCGAGGGAGCTCGATACACGGCCGGCAGATTGGGCGCCTGCACGTCGGCCCATTTAATCGCAGTCAGGAGCAGATCGAAGGCGTAGGCGCTGAGATTGGGAGCCTGTTCTCGCAATTCCGCTGTGCGCTTGGGCTGATAGCCATCTCCAGCGATACTTAGTGACCGGAATGACGGATGGAGGGCTTGAAGCGCTCGAGCCGTCTCAGACTCGGCCTTCCAGGCGATCTCAGGCACGGCGTGACTGAACGGAAGGTCCACGCGCGCGGCCAGAAGCTCACACGCAACCAGGAGTATCCCGATTGACATTACGAGCGGTCGCACCCGGGTGACCCGTAGGAGCCACAGGAGCAACGTGACCGCCAACAGAGCGAGCCAGGCGTTGATTGCAAGAGCGGGCACAGCGTAATTGGCGGTTACTTCGGCTGACTGACTGGCCCACACTGCCAGTGCGACTGGAATGGACCCGATGGCGAGCGCAGCCCCCCTCCACATCCCGCTCACCGCCACGACTGTACCGAGCCCGGCACCGGCCAGCATACTGACGCACACGGTCCATGGAAGAAGCCATCGCGACGGAGCGCGAAAAGCGTCCAAACCTGGTACGACGCCAAAGAGCGACTCAAATACCGGGAAGTTGCTTCCGAGCGCCAACAGCAAGCTGACCATCGCCGCGACGGCCACCCAGCTTTGCCTGCCGGCCATCGCGGTAGTGACGCCCAGGATCGCGAGAGTCAAGCCAGAAGCACCAATGAATCCAAGGAACTCTGTGCTGGGAGGATTCTCAGTAAAGCCGGGCAGGAGCGCGAGGGGCAAAAGCCACGGCGGCAACGAGCTGGCGACTGCTTCTCCAATGGAAAGACCGCCAGATCGAATGCCGAGCCGCGTGGCCTCCAGCGTGGGGAGAAGCTGCACGGCAGCGAGGCCGCACCGCCAGGACACCGGCCAGAATGACAACGGTAGACTGCGCCACCCAGAGGCGCGGCTCAGACGACGCGATAGTCCAGACGAGCATGAACGCAAGCAGAATCAGCGTCATGTACGTCACCTGGGGATGCCCCGCCATCAGCTGGAGTCCAAGGAGCACCGCGGCGATCAACGACCAGCGCACACTGATCCGTGAGATTGATCGATGGACCGCAAGCAGGATCAGCGGAAGCAGCGCTGCGGCCGAAAGCTGGTTGAGGTGGCCGCCCTGGGCGGTGATGGCCCCGCTCAGCATGTAACAAACGCCAGCCACAATCCCGCCGATACGACCAACGTTGAAGACTGCACGGGTCAGCAAGGACATCGCCCACCCGGCGAGCGCCGTGTGCACCACCAGGTTCACCGTGTACGCGTACGGCGTTGGGAGAAGCAGGAAGATCCATGTCCCCGGATAAAACACGGCCGACTGAGGATTGGCGAGGTGTGGAATCCCGGCAAAGATGTAAGGATTCCACAACGGAAGCTGGCCCTGCAGTAGCCTCGAAGCCGTGTACTCCCGATTTGCATAGAAGTACACAAACGCGTCGTAGTCCACGAGAATCAGCCCCTGGAACACCAGCTTCCAGTACGCCAGGCAGGCGATAAGGGCGAAGAAGATCACCACACATGCTTCCAGCACCAGCCCCTGTGAGCGCGGGCGTCCCGCCCGTCCCCGGGAACCGGGTTCGGACAGGCGGCGAACGCGAGAACTGGGGACGGGCGGGACGCCCGCGCTCGCCGAAGCGGTCAACCACCCCTCCGAGATGCGCTGCTCCATTCGCACTGGGTCGCGTCAGGAGCCAGACCCGCCTTAACGGGGTTCCCTTCAATGTAGGCAATGGTCGCTTGAATGTGGTCGTCGTTACGCATGAACCGGTAATAGTAGTCGGCTTGCCAGACTCGACCGGAGCGGTTCTGACGCGAATTGACGGTCTTCGCCGAGAACGATTTCCAAGAGTGCGCAACCGCTCCGATGGAGAACCCGTCTACGGGCCGAATCAGAACATGGACGTGATTTGGCATCACGCGCCAGGCGATGATCTGATAACGCTCGTCATCGAAGTGGAAAAGGGCATCCTGGACGATGCGAGCAAACTCAGGACTGCGTAACAAGCAATCACCGGAGCCTGTATCCAAAAGTGACTCAATGCGGGCACGCCTCGTGGACGATTCGGTTTCTGGGTCTAGAGTGCGCATGAACTCTGACGACAAAGCATCAGCGAGTCGAAATGTCACGGCTTGTATGCAATCGGCGGAATCGAAATGAGGTAGGTAGAGGCGAGAAGGCCAGCCTTTCTTGGCGGAGCTCGCCGGGTTTGAATTCGGAGCTTTTTCAATCAATTGAGCTTATCCACGGAGCGCCGGGCGGGACGCCCGCGCTCACGGGCTTAGCCGAAAAACCGGTACCGCAGCAGCGTTGCAAGGACCGTCAACGCATCGCGCCAGCCGATCTTCTTTCCTTCCCAGTACTCGCGGCCGGCGTAGGAGATCGGCACTTCGTAGATCCGGTAGCCGAGCTTGAGGATGGAGGCGGTGATTTCCGGATCGAATCCCCAGCGCTCTGACTTCAGCTTGATCTTTCGAGCGATCTCAGCGGTGAAGACCTTGTAGCAAGTCTCCATGTCCGTAAGAGTTGAATCGAACAGGATGTTCGTCACCAGGGTCAAGAGCTGATTGCCCACGCTATGCCAGAAGTACATCGCCTTGTGCTCGCCGAGAAAGCGAGAGCCGTACACGACCTCGGCTTTCCCGGTGAGAATCGGTCGGAGCAATATCGGGTAGTCGGCCGGATCGTATTCGAGATCAGCATCCTGAATCAGAAGGATGTCACCGGTCGCACGGCGGAGCCCTTCTCGTACGGCTGCGCCCTTACCCCGGTTCCGCGACTGCAGGAATAACTTGATGTCCCCGGAGTCAGCTCGTTGTCTCAGAATTTCTCGAGTGCCGTCGGACGATCCGTCGTCCACGACCAGGATCTCCTTCTCGATACCATCGAGAGGAACCGCCAGAACCTGGTCGAGTAGCTTCTCGACAGTATCGCGTTCGTTGTAAGCCGGGATAACTATCGAGAGCTTCAGGGCAATTTCTCCAGGTCACCCGGGTCAGCTCCCGGTGCAAAGATCCATTGATCGACACCGCGATGCCGAACAACGTCGTACAGATAGTACGTGTGACCGATCGCCTGAAGCACGGGCTCCGGGTAGAGCTGCGCATCGAGAACGATCCAGTTGAATCGGTGCGATGCAACGTCCGCGAGCAGCCGCTCACCGCTCCAGTGGCCGCTTGTGTGGAGATTACGAAGGTGCGTGGCGTTTCCAACAACTTCCCTGCCGCCCACTAGAGCGTAGCTGGCGTCCTCTATCAGCGTTGGTCCTGGATTTGTATCGAGAATTCGGAGAATCTCCCAACCTGCAAGCGCATCGTCTCCACGGGGCGTGGAGCCCAGGGCTTCGGACTGAATCCCAAGATCACCCTGAATTCCGAGATACTTCGAGAATGGCTCATGGGCAAAAAGACCGACCTGAGCCAGCAGTGCCACGGATGCGAGCAGGAGCGTAGCTGGCCGCGTGGCGAGAGCACTGAGAGTGCAGCCCGCCAGGACACATATCGCCACGATCAGGCCGAGAAAGTACGATTCGCCGGCTCCCCATTTCCCAACGCCTATGACGGTCGGCAAGCTAGCCAGGACGTACAGCCAATACCGTCCACCGGGCCTCCAACGAAGGGCCAGCAGCACGACAAGCAACATGCCCGCGTGGATGACACTGAAATTGGTCCAGTAGGCGATAGCTTGCCCCCAGCTCCAGGGATTGAGATTTCCCTGAACTGTATTGAGCCAGAAGCCGCCGCCACTGAATCGCTCCGCTATTCCGAGCACAAGCAACCCGGACACGCCTGTGATGACCGTGACTGGAAGCGCGATTGATGGCCTGGTAACTAGTCCGTATCCGAGTGCCAGCACCAGGACCGGAATTGCGGTGGGCTTGGTAAACGCCGCGACGCCCAGAAAAGCCGCCCCAGCGGCAAAGGCCAATCTCCCGCGAGAGAAGCACAGGATGACTCCAGCGAGAGAGAAGAGCTCGGTCAGCGCGTTGACACGTGCAAGAGGGGTCGTGTGAAAAACGTACGGAGATGCGAGATAGAGAAGCCCCGCGATGAGGGCGGCGATCGACGTTCCTCGCTCTCGTATGACCGCCACGCCGATGAGCACTGCCGTCAGGATCGCCGCAATCGCGGAGAGTAGTCGTCCCGTGGCCAGGGTGGGTCCCATCGCAGCTATGAACGGCAAGAGCAGGACCGAGAAGACGGGCGGGTAGTTGGACGAATAGTAGGGCCACTCCTCATTCGAGCTGTAGATCCCCAGACCTTGCGCCAACCGCCAACCGCTATTGACATCGTACCCCTCGCCTTGATCAAGGTCGAAGGGGTACGTGAGCAGTCCACTGACCCTTCCGAAGTAGGCCACGGCGTACAGGCAGAGCAACACAAAAACGATGGATGAAACGAGCCGCGCCGCCTCACGCACGCCGGTGCGCTCCAGGCGCGCGGGAGCTACGCGAATAGCTCGTATCGGGATCGTGGGGGTCGCCACTGAACCAGCCACAGCGCTGACGACTATACCGAAAACACCGCCAAATCAGGCGGATATCACGTAGGTGAGCCGCATAAGATCAGGTCCGTCTTCCCTGGCCATAGGAGCGGGCTGCGGGAGCACACTGGACATTAGTCTTCATCCTCATCGATCCCGCTCGGCCGAACTTCACGTGATTTGCCATCGGCAGAGGCGGCAACGACACCGCGCTCTTCCAACAGATCCACGAGCCGCGCGGCACGGGGATACCCGATGCCGAGGCGCCGCTGCAGTAGCGAGATCGAGATCTTCTGGTACTGGGAGGCCACCTCGCAGGCGCGCTCGTACATATCATCAGTTGAATCTTCGGCCTCCGGCTGACCGAGCGTCTGAAGCTCCTGCACTTCTTCCTGCGTAAAGCGTGGCATCCCCTGGGTGCGCCAGTGTTTCACCAGAGACTGAATCTCATCATCTGAGACATACGCGCCCTGGACGCGGATCGGCTTGCCCTGATCCTGAGGCATAAAGAGCGCATCGCCGCGTCCGAGCAGCTTTTCCGCTCCGCCCATGTCCAGGATGACGCGAGAGTCCACCTGTGATGTGACAGCAAAGGCAACCCGCGTTGGGAAGTTGGCTTTAATTAACCCTGTCAAAACGTCCACGGACGGTCGCTGCGTCGCTACAACCAGATGAATACCGGTGGCGCGTGCAAGCTGTGCCAGTCGACAGAGGTTCTTTTCCACCTCATCGGGCGCGGTCATCATCATGTCTGCCAATTCGTCGATGACGACGACGAGATACGGCATCTTCTTTTGAGTCGGTTCATCCGCGATCTTGGAGTTATAGGTATCGATATTGCGCGAGGCATGCTGCACGAAGAGGGCGTAGCGCCGCTCCATCTCGCGAACCACCCACTTGAGCGCACCCACCACTCTGTCCATGTCCGTGACCACAGGCATCCGAAGATGGGGTATCCCGTTGAAACCAACGAGCTCAACCATCTTCGGGTCGATCATCACGAAGTTCAGCTCGTCAGGCGACGACTGATAGATCAGCGACGCGATGATGGAGTTGATACAGACACTCTTCCCCGCGCCCGTAGCACCAGCAATGAGCAAGTGAGGCATCTTGCCCAAGTCGCCCACAACGGGCTTGCCAGTAACGTCCTGACCCAGCGCAAGGCGCAGTCGGGATTTCTGATTCACGAACTGTGGCGCCTCGAAGATATCGCGAATGTTGACCGAGGCCACCGTGGCGTTCGGCGCCTCGATGCCAACCATACGCTTGCCAGGCACGGGTGCTTCCAGCCGAATAGGTGATGCTCCGATTCGCAACGCAAGGTCGTTCCCACGAGCCAGGATCCGATTCACTGCCACGCCGGGAGCGGGCTCCAGGCCGAACTGTGTCACCGTCGGGCCCTGGTGAACCTCCACGACTTTAGCTTCGATATTGAAGCTCATCAGTGTCTCTTCAATGATCTTCGCGCGTTCACGAATCTCGATCTCCGAGAGGACGCCGCCCTTGGATGGCTGGAAGAGGCTGATGGGCGGAAGCTTCCAGACGCCGGGAGGCGGTGGCTCCGTCAGCTCGTCGAGCACCGGTTCCACAACTTCAGGGAGGGGCTCAGGCACGGGCACGGTCGCAGCTCGCAAGACCGCTTGCGGGATTCGCACTTTGTGCGCTTGCCGCGTGCCGTGGATCTCCATCTTTGGACGGTTCATCCGCTCGTACACTTTGACGTAGGCCCATCGGGATGCCGTCCAGGTGAGCCTGCAGATCCCGGCGAACGCCCTGAACATAAGCTCAGCGGCATAAGCTAGAAAGCGCGCGACATCGGCCGTCTGCTTGTCGAGAGCCATGATCGAGCCGAGAATGAGACTTCCCAGCAGAACGGCCGTTGCCCCCGCGAAGCCGAGCATTTCCGAAAGTCCAGCGCGCAGAGCATGACCAAATTGACCGCCGCCCTCATGAGCCGCGGCGCGAACCGCCGGCTCCGCATCGCCCCATGGAAGCATGTGCGCCAGGCCGATGCACGCGAGCGAGGCGAGTGCCCCACCCACAATGCGACTTCGCGGAAACGGAGCTTTGGTCTGCACTCCGTACCAGACTCTCAGAGCCGCGATGAGAAGCATCCAACCTGGCGCAAGCGCCGCGCACCAGCCCAGATACTGAGTCATCCGAAAATGGAGGGGGGCCGTGACCGTACCGTCCGGGAAGACTAGCGACACTGCCGCCAGTAGCCCGAGAAGGAACAGCAGCCCAACGACAACGTCCCGTGCGACGGCGGGCTTCCAGAGGCCCGCGGGAAGCTGAAAGAGCGGAGCGTGGGATGTGGAGCGGGATGAGCGACGGCTGGATCGTGCCGCGGTTGCTGCCATCAGGAAAACAGATCCAATTGCGTCGCCTGGGGATCAGGCGGAGGAGGCGGAGCCGATTTCTCACGCTCGGTGCGCCCTTTTTCCAGGAGACTCGCAATGAGTCGGAAGTCCTCATCGACCGTTTTGCGGAGACCCGGCATTCTCAAAATTGCCGCTGGATGATACGTGGGCATAACCATCATGCCACCAACCTTTACTGCCTTACCGTGCATATCGCGCATGGCCTTTGGAGGGAAGAACCGCGCGGATGAATGACGACCAAGCGTCACCGCAACGATCGGATTGATAATTGCGAGCTGCCGATCGAGATACGGTCGGCATGCCGCGACCTCCTCTGGTAACGGATCCCGGTTATTGGGCGGCCGACACTTCAGCACGTTGGCGATGAACACATCCGAGCGCTTCATGCCGATCCCGGCTAATAGCTCCTCCAGAAGGTGGCCGGCCTGGCCCACGAATGGCAGACCGCGCTCGTTCTCCCAATAACCGGGAGCTTCACCGATGAACATGACCTCGGCATTCGCGGGGCCATCGCCCGGGACGGCCAGCTTGCGCGTTTGCGCCAGAGAGCACAGCGGGCAGACACGCACCTCGGCGTGTACCGCCTCAAGCTCAGGATTGGTGACCAACTGAATCCTCCGCCCCTCAGGCGATCCTAGCACCCGATTTCCGGAAGGGGCAATTGACCTCAAGGGGGTGCGTACGTATCCTTCCGGCATTGTTCCTTACTTGTAATGCACCGGGGACATTGGGCGCGGCTTAATCATGATGAATGATTGGTCCACCGATCTTAGATTGAAGATCGGACTGCATTGGAGATATGTTGAGCGGCTTACTTGGCGGCGTTGAAGTTATCGATCTCACCCGGGCACTTGCCGGCCCGTACTGCACGGTCATGCTTGGCGATATGGGGGCCGAAGTCATCAAAGTAGAGCAGCCCGGAAGCGGCGATGAGTCGCGTGGCTGGGGGCCGCCCTTTGTAGAGGGTGAGAGCTCCTACTTTATGACGATCAACCGCAACAAACGGAGCATGACCCTCAATCTCAAGCACGAGGAAGGCCTAGAGATTTTGCGCAAACTGGTCCGCCGAGCGGACGTCCTGGTGGAGAACTTTCGTCCTGGAACGATGGACCGGTTGGGCCTCGGCTACGATGCTGCTCGCGACTTGAATCCTGGCCTCGTGTACTGTTCCATTTCTGGCTTCGGTCAGGACGGCCCCCGCGCGCATCTACCAGCTTACGATCAGATTCTTCAGGGCATGGGCGGCGTCATGAGCCTTACCGGCCCTGTGGAAGGTCCGCCCAGCAAGTTCGGCATTCCTATCGGTGACATTGGCGCGGGCATGTTTGCCGCTTTCGCCATCGCGTCCGCCCTATTCGAGCGCGAACGCGCGGGGCACGGATCGTACATCGATACGTCGATGCTCGGTGGCCAGGTTGCGCTACTCACGTTTCAGGCTGGACGCTACTTTGCCACGGGCACAGCGCCCGGACTCGGCGGGAATCGCCACCCGTCTATCGCCCCGTACGAGACCTTCATCACGTCCGACGGTTATGTCAACATTGCGTGTGGGACGGAGCGCATGTGGCGTCAGTTTTGTGAGGCCATGGGCCTGGACGATCTTCTCCAGGACGAGCGATTTAGCAAGAACACGGATCGCGTTCAGAATCGAGAGCCGCTCAGCTCACGCATTGAAAATCTCACGCGCACGCTGACAACTCAGGAAATCGTAGATCGGCTCGAAGCCGTGGAAGTGCCCTGCGGGCCGATCTACACGCTGGATGGCGTCTTCAACGATCCTCAAACAAAGCATCTCGGTCTGCGGCAACATTTCACGCATCCGAAAGCGGGAGAATTTGACACAACCGGATTCCCGTACCGCATCAAGGACAAGCCGCTCGACGTTCGGTATCCGCCTCCGTTACTCGGCGAGCAAACGGAGGACATCCTGCGAGGCCTGGGATACGAGTCCGGGACTATTTCGGAGCTGAAGGAACAAGGCGCGATTTAGGTCGATCGCGTCCTCGGCTCCCTCACCCCACCCCTCTCCCAAAGGGCGAGGGAGCCGAGGACGCCGAGTCAATGGAGTCGATGCAGAAAATGCCCGACATTATCCGAACCGTCTGTGCGCACGATTGTCCCGACATGTGTTCCATTTTGGTGCAGGTGGAGGATGGTCGCGTTACTCGCGTCCAAGGTGATGCGGATCAGCCTTTTACCGCCGGATTCGTCTGCGGCAAGGTGACGCGAGAGCCTGAGCTTGTTCATTCTCACGCCCGACTTGCTCAACCTCTACGGCGGAGTGGCCCGAAAGGCGAAGCGGAATTCGCCTCAATTACGTGGGACGAGGCGCTGGATGAAATCGTTCATCGTTGGCAGAGCACCATCGACGAGTCCGGTCCCGAAGCGTTGCTCGGATACTGCTACAGCGCCCATCAAGGGCAGTTCAATCGGGGCTTGCCGCTGGCACTATTCGATGCGCTTGGCGCCACCAGACTTATCGCCGGGACGGTATGCGACTCGTGCGCGGACGAGGCCTGGGCGTCCACCGTTGGACCTGTTGGCGGCGCGGACCCGGAATCGTTAGATGCTTGCGATCTGATCATTTCCTGGGGCGCCGATCTGGTCACCACAAATGTGCACTTCTGGACAAAGGCTCGGACGGCGCGCCGAAACGGTGCCACACTGATCACAATTGATCCATATCGCAGTCGAACCGCCGCGCAGTCGGACTGGCACATCCAACCCAGGATAGGAAGCGACGCGGCGCTGGCGTTGGGGGTCATGCACATCTTGGATCGCGACGGGATGACGGACGCGCGGTTCATCGGGGAACGTACCGCTGGATTTGATCGACTTCGAACCGAGTTGCTGCCGCGGTACACACCCGAACTCGTCGAGCTCGACACGGGCGTGCCGCGACTCGATGTCGAGCGAATCGCTCATCTGTACGGCCATGCCCGCTTACCGTTCATTCGAATTGGCCAGGGAATGTCGCGGTCGCTTCAAGGCGGGCAGGCAATTCGAGCCGTGTCACTGATTCCTGGTGTCACGGGAGCATATGGCAGACCCGGTGCTGGAGCACTGCTGAGCACCACCGCGGCATTCGACTTCGACTACAGTGCAATCCGAGCGCCCTCTGGAAGAGCCGCGCCTCGATCCGTGAATCACTCGCGCCTGGGTGAGGCACTGCTTGAGATGGGCTCGCCGCCTATTCGCGCGCTCTTTGTCGCCGGAAACAATCCAGCGGTCACCTGCCCCGATGCTGGAGCGGTCCGCCGGGGTCTCATGCGCGAGGATCTCTTTACCGTGGTCCACGATCCATTCCTATCCGACACAGCGCGCTACGCCGATATCGTGCTGCCCGCGACTACCTACCTCGAGACGGACGATTTTTACCGGTCGTACGGAACCTATCGCATGCAGTACGGACCGGCCGCGATCGCTCCCGTCGGTCAAGCATGGTCAAATCGTCGCCTGGCGCAGGAGCTGGCTGGGCGCATGGGTATCACGGATGCGTTGTTCTCGATGAACACGGAAGAGCTGCTGACGATGCTGATACAGGAGTCCTCGGCTGGAGGGTCGTACGATGCTGAATGGTTGATGCGCGCCGGCTCGGTGAAGCTCGACGGTCACAATGAAGCCCAACGGTTCGGGACCAGTTCAGGCAAGCTGGAATTCTGGTCTTCGGACTCCAGCATGGCGGTGGACTGGCGGAAGCCCGCCTTGAAATCGACATCAGATAATGACTGGCCACTCCGATTGTTGACCGCGCCAGGTTACTTCCAGAGCCACGCGGCATTCGCGGGCAATGGAACCTTGCGTCAAAGAGAAGGCTCGCCCGTCTGCGTCCTACATCCCACGGAAGCAACCTCACGTGGTCTCAACAGCGGCGATCAGGTGGAGCTTTTCAACTCCCGTGGCGTCGTCACACTCCAGCTCAAGGTCAGTACTGATGCCCCAATCGGCGCAGCGCTAGTCCCGGGACAGCAACCGGAATATCGCCCAGGTGATGGCGTGATCAACATGCTGTGCTCCTCGGAGTACTCCGATATGGGCGACGGCGCGACGTATCAGAGCACCTTCCTGGATGTCCGCGCATCGGCGCGGACCGAACCTCAGTCGTAATTGCAGATTCCGCTACCCGCCAACAGAGCCGCACCCCGTGAATGTGCGGTTCCGCCCGCGATCAGCTTCACATCGATTCGCTTTCACCAACCCGTTACCATCTGATCCAATGCGCACCGAACAGGCTGACACCGCCACTGCCGACCGATGGGAGGCGCGGCTCCCTTTTTATTACGGCTGGCTGGTGGTAGGCGGCTTGATCGTCATTGGGGCGGTCAACAGCAGTTTCTACTGGCTTCCCCCGCTCTTCGTGTTACCCATGCAGGAGGAGCTCGGCTGGTCGCGAACATCCATCTTTGCGGCGGTCACCATCCGGGGTCTCATCGGCGCTTTTGTAAGTCCCTTCTTTGGTCATATGCTGGACCGCCGCGGCGGGGCGATTCGCCTGTCCGCCGCGGCGGCGATTATCGGTGGCCTCTCGACCATGCCGATCGCGTTCGTCCAGTCCGAATGGCAGTTCATGCTGCTCTTCGGTGTGCTCGGCGGTCTGTCGCAGGTGGGTCAGTCGATTGCGATTCTTGGCGCGGTGCTGCCGCGCTGGTTCGTGCGCGGCCGTGGCAGTGCCATGGCTACGGCAACAATCGGAATGCCGCTGGGCGCATTTGGGACACCTCTTATTGCGGGCGCTTTGATCGCCTCCCTCGGGTGGCGAAATGCCTGGATCGCGATGGGACTTCTCATCTTGATCGTCGGGCTGCTGCCATCATTTCTCTTCCATCGTCAGCCCGAAGATGTCGGGCTCCTGCCAGATGGTGGCTCCAAGGGCTCGAGACACGGTCGGCCGGTAGCGACGCCCGACTTTCCGCGGAGCATCAAGGCCTCTGAGGCCGTCCGGAGTCGAACGTTCTGGCTTCTGGCGTTAGGCATCTCGGCCGGCACGCTGGCAACTGGAGCCATGCCTGCAACGCTGATCCCCATGTTCGTGGACCACGGCATGGCACTTCCGCTCGCGGTGCTCGGAGTGAGTCTTCACGGGATCACTTCGCTCGCCACGCGTCCACTCTGGGCGTGGTGCACGCACCGCTTTCATATCAGGCGAATCATTCTTGCTATTGCCGTATACGGAGCGCTGGCGGCTCCGGCGCCGTTCTTCCTGAGCGGCGATGCGCTCGTCCTCTACGCGGCGATCATCTCCATCAGCATCGGCGGGCTCACGACCACCAACGCACTAATTTGGCCCGCGTACTTCGGTCGGGCGCACCTAGGCTCCGTCACCGGGTTCGTCCGAACCATGCAGAGCACGACTTCCGCGTTTGCGCCGCTCACGATTCCGTTCATCTACGAGCGAATCGGCGACTACGCCCCTGGCATCTGGCTCGTCTCGGCCGCCTGGACAACGCTGGCACTCTGCATGCTCCTGGCGGGACGACCGCGAGAGAAGGCATTCGCACCAGACTGACCTTTGGTCCGCGGCGGTCTTCGCCGCTTTTGAGCCGGCTGAAGGCCTACTGCGGAGGCGCTCCGCGCTGGTCAAAAGCGGCAAAGACCGCCGCAGTCCAAAGGTAGGCTCGAGCATTTCGCCTGAATGTCCGTACGCCATTTATGATGAAACCATAGGAATTCCCGTGCAATGAATCACGTCAGAACGGAGATACACAAAGAACCATCGAATCTCAAGGAGATTCGCGAACGCTACTGCCGCGAACAGTCCAGCGCCGAGGCGATTCGAGCGTTGGCTGACCGGGAGCCGAATCAACGGCACGCACGGCGACTGCGCCGGATCGCAGATTTGGAGCAGCAGCAAGCTGACCACTGGCTGGAGAAGCTACCCGAGAAGCACCGGGAGCCACGACCGGATGTCTGCGTCCCTGACCGCATTCTGATGACCGCCGGACAGGTAGCTGGGAATCGGTCAGTCATTCCTGCTATCGCCGCATCGGCCGCGCGTCAGCTCGCG
Source organism: uncultured Chloroflexia bacterium (assembly GCA_963765765.1). Lineage (GTDB taxonomy): Bacteria > Chloroflexota > UBA6077 > UBA6077 > JACCZL01 > CAVXYC01. The sequence continues at coordinate 209,053 of CAVXYC010000020.1, forward strand.
GAGTACGAACGCAGCGGAGTGGACGAGCAAATCCTGGCGCTCGAGCGTGCGGTGGCCCTCGAAGCCGCGGAGCTCGCGGGAGAGCTCAACGGCCCGATCGACGTCGCTCGTGACCATCGGCGTCAAACCGCCGCCAACGGAAGTCTACGAGCCGCTGTATTCGGTGTGAATGACGGACTGGTATCAAACCTGAGCTTGGTGATGGGCGTCGCCGGCGCCGCACCCGGGGCTAATGTCATCTTGCTCGCGGGCTTTGCCGGCCTACTGGCCGGCGCCTTCTCCATGGCAGCCGGTGAGTACATCTCGATGCTCTCGCAACGTGAGCTTCTCGAGCGCCAACTGGAGATCGAGCGGGAGCATATCCGACGCGCCCCCGACGAGGAGCGTCGGCTACTGGCGGACAGGTACACGGCCCGAGGGCTCACGGAAGCGCAAGCAGGGACCATCGCGGGACGAATTCTGGATGACCCAGACCAGGCGCTTGACGTGATCGCTCGGGAGCAGCTTGGCCTAGATCCAGAAGACCTGGGCTCCCCAATCTCGGCGGCTATCGCGTCATTCGCTTCCTTCGGCATCGGTGCAATCATTCCGATTCTCCCATTCATCACGCTGACCGGGATCAACGCCGCCATTGTCAGCGCCGTCATGTCCGTGACGGCCCTCTTCATGGTCGGCTGGGCAGTGGCGCACTTCACCGGCCGCTCCTGGATCGTTAGCGCGCTACGCATGGTCGGAATTGGGACTGCCGCTGCCGCGATCACATTCGCGATTGGGCGCGCTGTGGGCGTCAATTTAGGCGGTTAGGAAAGTAAAACGCGCCACTCACCGCCAGCCGTAGAGGGCCTGTGTCCGCCGTCGAGTACTGATGTCGTTGTATTCTAGGACCGGCGGACACGGAGGCCCGTCACGCTCCGGCGGTGAGGTCCTTATTCGCAGTACTAGTGTCCGCCTGCCGGGACGTGCCGCGACATCTCGATCGCATTCCGTACAAGCGCGGCGTACCGATACACCACGTGGGCGAACTTGCCGTACGGGAACGTCAGGAAGAGCCCGGCCACGATCCCTAGATGCATCACCAGCAGGATTCCCATAGCTGCTGTATCCCGAAGTATCAAGAGGACGAGGCCGGAGACAGACGTCAGCAGCAGCATCCAGATGAAGGTTAGGTCCATCTCGAACATCTCGCCGACCACCGGATCGCGATCGCTCTTCCATTTCAGACCGAGCAGGCCGACGCAGCCGGCAACCAGCATCACGCCACCAACCGTTCCCAGGATCACAACCGGGTGCAGCACGGGATATGGCGCCGGGGAGTGCAGGAAATGATCGTAGATTGCAGCCAGCGTTGTAGATGCCAAATCGAGCAAAAAGCCGAAGACGACCAACTGGTGATAGACACGCCGACTCTTTGAGAAACGATCGTCAGGGTAATTGCACCCATACCCGCCACCGGCCATATATCGAAGGCCGAGCGCATCCGTGCTTGCCTTGCTCAGCGCCGAGATACTGACCATCTGATTGAGCGATCCGTGCGTGTCCTTCCAGAACTTTGAAGCTCCAATTAGGAACACCACGAAGCCATAGAGCAAGATGATGCTCGGCGGAATCACCATGACAATGTACGGCACCACTCGGTAAAACGAGCCCTCGCCAATGTGAGCGGTGCTCAGGACGCCAGCTCCCTGGAACATCACCACGTACGCTAGGAGCATGACGGTGGCGATCACCGTGACGAGCGCGACCCCGGGGCCATTTTTCCCGAATAACCGCGAAAACATGGCCGGCCAGGCGTACTCACGATACGTGTCCGCTCGAATCTGCGAAAACGTCTTCGGTACGTTGATCCCCCACTCGTGCGGTGGAGCAAATTGGCAAGCGTAGAAACACGCTCGACAATCGAAACAGAGATTGGCGAGGTGCAGTAGGTCGCCTTTGTCAAATTTGGTGCGTAGCTCCATAGCCGGGAAGACGGCGCAAAAGCCTTCGCAATAGCGACAGGCATTGCAGATCGTCATCTCCTGCTCGGCCTTCTTTAATAACTCAAGAGCGGGCATAGCGTGCGGCCTCCCTTCCTGCTATTCGGCCGAAGACAGATCCAATGGTGAGTCCAAAGCCGGCAAGGTAACCGCGGCCAAGAATATTGCCCGCCATCACTTCACCAGCGGCGAACATGTTCTCCGACGGCCTGTCATCTTGCATCACAACCCGAGCCTGCTCATCCACATTGACGCCGAGGTAGGTGAACGTGATCCCCGGCCGCAGCGGATAGGCAAAGAATGGGGGAGTGTCCACAGGCACCGCCCAATGACTCTTGGGCGGGTCGATGCCTTCGGTGTGGCAGTCGTCCAGGACACTTGAATCGAAGGTGCCTGGTTTGATCGCGGCGTTGAACTCATCCACCGTCTGACGCAAGTGCCCCCCGTCGAGCTCCAGATGGCCGGCCATCTCATCAAGCGAAGCCGCCTCAATCGGAGGAAACACCGACGGCATAAAACGGCCCATCGCCTTGGAATCCACGATCGAATAGGCGATCTGGTCTGGCTCGCGAGCAATAAGCCCGCCCCAGATAGCGTAGCGTTTGGGCCAGAAATCTTCGCCCTCGTCATAGAAGCGCTCGGCGTTCCGATTCACCACCAGGCCGAACGGTACGCTATCCAGACGCGTCACGATTCCGCCGTCGAACTTCGGGGCTCGCGCGTCCACAGCCACGGCGTGGAACTCCCGCTCGTTCCCGTGTGGCTTGGCACCATGCTCCAGTAACGACGCCAGCATCTTGCCGTCATTGGCTCGAGCGCCGCGAATGATGAAGTTGTCCGCCGCATCGCCCCAGTAGCGCTTGAGCCACTCGATGTTCGCCTCGAAGCCGCCAGACGCGACCACTACGGAGTTGGCCCGAACCTCGGCTTCTTCACCTCGATATGTGACGTTGGCGCTCTCAAAGCGACCGTTGCGGATGTTCAGAAATCGTGCTTCCGTGTCATAGAGGATGCGCACGTCCAGCTTCTGAGCGTGAGCGTAGTAGGCGTTGATCATCGCCTTGCCGCCGCCCAGGAAGAACGCGTTGGTGCGGGCGAGGCCGAGGGTCGCCTTCAACGGCGGCTGGAACATGACGCCATGCGCCGGCATCCAGTCGCCTAAGTCCTCGGAGCCGCGCAAGACGATGCGTGCGAGGTGCTCGGTAGTCTCGCCGTGCGTGACCCGTACGAGATCGTCCCAGAACTCGTCCTCGAGGTAGGGTCCGGTGACGTACTGGGTGGCGCCCTCATGCATGTATCGGATGTCGCGCGTGTGGCGGCTATTGCCCCTCGCGTGTGGTCCGCGGCGCCCTCGATTAGCAGCACGCTGGCGCCGCCCTCCGCCGCGCTGATCGCGGCGCACAGCGCGGCATTCCCGCCCCCAATGACCAGCACGTCTGGAGGACTATCGAAGAGCGTCACGTGTTCTCACTATCCCCTCAATCATTTCCCGGCCGCGTGGACAATCCTGCCACGTCCGAGCGGCGACCGTAAGCGAGCGGTCCTTCTGCGACCACAACCGACCACCGGGATCACGCGAGAAGAACCGCTCGCTTACAGTCGCCGCTCGGACGGTGCTGTCGATCGCAGAGCTTAACCTACGCTGGCACGGCCAGCAATTCGCGCATTCTGGGTGTCACACCGCTTTTTGCGCACTCTTGTTCGTAGAGATCAAGGATGCGCGGGTCCTCATCTTCGTATTCCACCTGGTGGCCGCCGTCCTTCACAGATTTGTCCATGGCCTCGTAGCCGGCTCGCTGCCAATCGAAGACACGGTAGCGAGCGCCACCGAATGCGAGCGCCAGGTAACGGGATGAAGCATTGGCGGTATTGAAGTGCTGGTGGAAGGTCGGCCCGTCCGGCGGCGCGTAAAGCGTTCCCGGCTTCCAGTCCACACGGACCGTATTTAACGGATCCTCGCCCTCCTGCCAGAGCAAGCTATAGCCATGACCCGTTACGCACCAGATGTGATATCCCGCGCCATGACGGTGCGCCTTCTTATACGTGCCCACTTCAAACTCTGAGATGTGCGCATGCATGGTGCTGTCTGCCAGGCAGAACTGCACGTTACGACTGCCGCCGCCAGCGCCACGCTCTTTCCATTCGGGAAGCTGGAAGCTGGTCAGGTCGGCGACGAAGTTGGTTTCCCACTGATGCCGACCGGGCTTGACCGCACGGAACTCGCCTTCGCCGGTGAAGTATCGAGCCTCCTTGGCGCGCTCACTGAAGTCGAAGTCGTTGTCAAAAACGAATCGCGGGCTGTGCATAAGATTCAGGATCAGCGGAAGGTTTGTCAACGCCGCGAAGCGCGCCGGCTCAGACCCCGATCCATTGAAGTGCTGGTGCGGCGCATTCATCGGGATACCGAACAGGCTACCGGGACCCCACTCAAATGTATGGCGTAAGCCACCGGGCATTTCCACGGTCGTGGCGCCCCGGCCGGACACCACATAGATGACCTTGTCATGCATGTGTTTCTCGGGCTTCAGATGCCCACCCGCTGGAATCTCCGCGAGGTAACACGAAGCCAGATCACCCCGGCCAGCCAGGTGAATGTACGCGCCCAGTCCACCGAGCCGTTCCCACGGCTCCAGCGGCAGCGTCAGGCAGTCGACCGCATAGGCCTCAACAATGGGTATGCCCTCCGTCTTGAGGAAGTCACCGTATGAATCGATTTGGTAGAAGGGGTTAACGCCGGGCTGATCTGACAATGTTGATGGTCCTTGTTTTCAGTTCGGGGACTATTGCGTCCCAGGTTCGAATTCGAGCTCCAACCAACTGAATCCGTGTCATCCTGAGCGTCTAGCGAAGGATCTATCCCGCCGAAGTCCTTGAGCCCGTTGGGATAGGTCCTTCGCTAGACGCTCAGGATGACAGGGCGCTCACATTCGCCGCCCTACGACGCGCGCCAAGAACTGCTGCATCTGCGGCTCCACGCCGTTCTTCGCGCACTCCTGACGATAGAGATCGAAGATTCGCGGATCCTCGTTCTCGTACTCAATCTGGTTGCCGCCCTCGTCGGTGGACTTGTCCATGTTCTCGTAGCTCGCCTTGCGGCTCTCAAACACCTGGTAGCGCATCCCGCCAAACCCCAGCGCAAGGTATCGCGACGAGGCGTTCGCGGTATTGAAATGCTGGTGATAGGTGGGTCCGTCCGGCGGCGCGTACAGCGTGCCTGGCTTCCAATCCACCCGTACTGTGTCGACGGGATTCTCACCCTCCCGCCAGAGCAGCGAGTAGCCGCCGCCCGTGACACAGAAAATGTGCGCGCCAGCCCCATGACGATGCGCCTTTTTGTATTTGCCGATACCAAACTCGGAGATGTGTGCGTGCATCGTGCTGTCGGCCAGGCAGAACTGGATGTTCCTACCGCCTGCGCCTCGTGCTTGCCACTCAGGAAGCTGGAAGCTTGTCAGGTCAGGAACGAAGTTCGTCTCCCACTGATGTCGTCCTGGCTTGACCGATCGGAACTCACCCTCGCCCGCGAAGTAGCGCGCCTCTTTGGCCCGCTCACTGAAGTCGAAGTCGTTATCGAAGATGAATCGCTCACTGTGAAAGAGGTTGATGAGAATCGGCAGATTGGTCACTGCCGCGATGCGTGTAGGCTCCGAGCCGGATCCGTTGAAATGCTGGTGAGGTGCGTTCATCGGAACGCCGAAGAGGCTGCCCGGCCCCCATTCGAATGAATGCTTTACGCCGCCCGGCATCTCGACGGTTGTCGCGCCACGACCAGAAATCACATACATGAGCTTGTCATGCATGTGCTTCTCGGGCTTCAGATGGCCACCGGCGGGGATCTCAACGAGATAGGAGCTCAGCATGTCGCCGCGACCGACCAGGTGAATGTAGGCGCCCAGTCCGCCAAGGCGGTTCCACGGTTCCAGAGGTTGTGTGAGACAGTCGACGGCATACGCTTCGATAACTGGAATGCCCTCCGACTTCACGAAATCGCCGTAGGAATTCACCTGGTAAAAGGGATTCACGCCCGGCTGGTCAGACATCGTCATGGCGTCCTCCTTGTGCGTGCTAGTTAAGTGCACCGTCCTGTTCCGCCGCGCTCGTGTAATGGAAATTCTAGCCTGTCCACGCGTCGCGGAATGCGCACAAGCCGTTCAGATGATCGTCGATCGATTCGCAACCGGTGTTCAGCGTATTCGCTGTGAGGTACGTCGCCCCGGCCGCCTGCCACGCTTGCCCTGCCTTCACGGCGGCGTCGATGCCGCCGGGCACGATCTTGGCGCCCGCGTCTACCCCAAATCTACCTACTTCGCGGCCTTCTTCGGCGAGAACACCTGCGACTCGATCCATGAAAGGAGCGATCTGGTCGGGTGTCAGCTGCTGGGGCATGAAGCCGTCGGCAATGCGAGCCGCGCGTCTAAGTACGACATCGGCTCGCCCACCCAGCCAGAGCGGTATGTGCCCGCCTTGGGGGCGAGGCGCAATCCCGGCTCGATCTATGTGATGGTACTCGCCGTTGAATGTGACGCTTTCCGTTGACCAGAGCGCGCGCATCACGGCTACCTGCTCTTCGAACCGATGTCCGCGAGTCTTGAACGTCTCGCCAAGCCCTTCCATCTCGATCTCATTCCAGCCGACTCCCAGACCGAGGCGTAGACAACCGCCGGACAAGACCGAAATCTCCGCGGCTTGCTTCGCTACGAGCGGCGCTTGCCGCTGCGGCAGCACGAGCACTCGGCTGACCAGCTCGAGGCGCTCCGTACACGCGGCGAGATATCCGAAGAGCACAAAGATCTCATGGAACTCGTCCTTCAAGGAATACGCGCCGGACCAACCAGGACGGTCTGCATCAACACCGAGGACGTGATCGTAGACCGCCAGGCAGTCATACCCCAGCGATTCGACTGTCTGCGCGAACCGGCGGATGTCGGCAGGATCGTTACCGATCTCTGTCTGTGGAAATACGGCCCCAAGTTTCATTGCATATCTCCCAGGAATCGCGGATCCATCCACCGGCGTCTCGGGCCGTCAAGCAGTTCTCAAGCGCCCGATCCACAGCGACGCGTTGTCCGGGCCGAACTATATCAAGGGTCTTGTTTGACACCAGACGAGTACACTTGAAGTGAGTACGCATTCACTGTTCTGGAGATCTTTAATGCTGAGCGAGGCCGAATCTTTCGCCGACTCCTACCGCCTTCCGCGCAATGTGATTCCAAATCACTACGACCTCGCGATCTCCGTGAACCTCGAGGAGGGCTCGTTTACCGGCTCTGAGCGTATCGATATCAGCGTCATGGATCCTTCTACTCAGGTGACCATGAACGCAGCCGAGCTAACCGTGGAGACCGCCTCGATCACCGGGACCGACGGACAAACGCAAGCTGCGCAAGTCTCGGTGGATGCCGAGAACCAGCGCATATCGCTCACAACCGAAAATTCTGTGCCAGTGGGTGAAGCTCAGATTCACATCAAGTTTGCCGGCGTGCTGAGCGATCGACTGCATGGCTTTTATCGAAGCACCTACCGCGATACGAACGGTGAAGAGCAGATCATCGCCACAACGCAGTTCGAGCCGACAGATGCTCGTCACGCCTTCCCATGTTGGGACGAACCGGATCTCAAAGCGACGTATCAGCTCGCACTCGAGATCCCGTCTAACCTGACAGCCATCTCCAACACGGCAATCGAGTCGGAGACCGAGCTAAGCGGCGGCCGAACCCGAGTGCAATTCGGTCGAACGATGAAGATGTCCACGTACCTCGTGGCGTACGTCGTTGGAAAACTTGTGGCGACGGAACCCGTAACGGTCGGTAATGTGCCGCTGCGCGTCGTCTGCGTTCCTGGTAAGGAGCATCTCTCGCAGTTCGCGCTCGATGTCGGTGCATTCTCGCTCGACTTTTTCGCCAACTACTATGGAATCCCGTACCCGGGCGACAAAGTCGACCTCATTGCCATTCCGGACTTCGCCTCTGGCGCTATGGAGAATCTGGGGGCAATCACGTTTCGGGAGACGGCGCTTCTGGCCGATCCTGCAGTTTCCGCTCGAGGTGACCTGGAGCGCGTCGCTGACGTCGTTGCCCACGAGCTCGCCCACATGTGGTTTGGCGACCTGGTCACGATGCGATGGTGGAACGGAATCTGGCTGAACGAGGCCTTCGCAACGTTCATGGAGATGCTGGCAGTCGACGCGTTCAAGCCAGCCTGGAACCGATGGACAAGCTTCGGCCTCAGCCGATCGGCCGCCATGGCAACTGACAGCCTGGCCTCAACCCGGCCTATCGAATACCCGGTGCGGCTGCCTTCAGAGGCCGAGGGCATGTTCGACATCCTGACGTACGAGAAGGGCGGCGCGGTGCTGCGCATGCTGGAGCAGTACATCGATCCGAAGGTCTTTCAGCAGGGCGTGTCGCAGTATCTCGAAGAGCACGCGTACGACAATACCGAAACGACCGATCTGTGGGATTCAATTGAGGCAGCCTCCGGTCAACCAGTTCGCAAGATGATGGATACCTGGATCTTCCAGGGCGGGTATCCGCTGGTGACAGTAGAACGCGAAGGAAACCAGCTTCGCGCTTCCCAGCGACGCTTCCGGTATCTTCCCGAATCGAATGGCGAGGCACACTGGGACGTGCCGATTATGGTCCGCTCCGGCGGAACCGCGGGGGGAACGACGCAGCGTGCACTCATGACCGAATCCAGCGTGTCGATTCCGCTGGACGATCCCGATGCACCGCTAGTGGTGAATCCCGGCGGTCACGGCTTCTACCGAGTACGCTACTCCCGCGAGCTCCTGGACCGACTCACGTCGAATATCCAGTCGCTCGACGCCATTGAGCGATTTAATCTGGTGGCCGATACCTGGGCCAGCACCGTTGCCGGGTTGAGTCCCGTGGCGGATGCGCTTGCGCTCGTAAGTGGGCTGGGAGGCGAACGAGACCGAAACGTCTGGCGCTCTGTGCTCGATATCCTCGGCTACATCAGCAGAAGCCTGGAGGATTCGCAGCTTCCAGGGCTCCAGCGACAAGTCCGTGATCTTATCCAGCCAGCGCTTGACGCCATTGGCTGGGATCCGCGCCTGGGCGAATCTGAGGACGACAGTCAGCTTCGCGCAACCCTTGTTAGGGGACTGGCAGTGCTCGGGAACGACCCAAAGGCGCAGGAAGAAGCAAACGCGCGCTTCCAACGCTACCTGGACGATCCGCGTTCGGTGGATCCAAACCTCGTACCGGCGCTGATCGGCGTCGCGGCCTTCACGGGCGACGAAGCAGAATACGAGCGTTTTGTGGAACGTTACACAAAGGCAAGAACACCTCAAGAGGAGCAGAGGTTCTTGTTCGCACGCTCTGAATTCCAACAGCCCGAGCTTCTTCGGCGCACGCTCGAAGACAGCCTGACGGATGCCGTTCGTACACAGGACGCTCCCTATCTCATCGCCGCGGTCATGATGAACCGAGATGGCTCAGAGCTCGCATGGAGATTTGTGAAGGAACACTGGAGGGAGATCAATCAGCGCTATCCCGCCAACACCATCCCACGCATGAGCGCGGCCATCACTGCCCTGGTCCGGCGCCACCTCTATGAGGACGCCAGGAATTTCTACAACGAAAATCCCGTTCCACAAGCAGGCAAGATGATCGAGCAATACCTCGAGCGCCTGCTCGTGGCAGTAACGTTCCGCGAGCGCGAAGCGTCCGCCCTTTCGACCGCGTTCGCCTGATCATCTGATCTGAAAGGAATTCCGCCATGCTCTTCCGAAAGAGAATGTTGGTTGGCTCGGAATCTCGCAACCGATGTTCGAGTTAGACATTGTGAACAGGCAGGTGGAGTGATCACCATGCGCGTAGCCATGCTAAGCGTTCACACATCTCCACTCGCTCCGCTCGGCGGCTGGGAAACGGGCGGTATGAATGTGTACGTTCGTGAGCTTTCCCGCACCCTCGGGGAACGCGGCATCGCAGTCGATGTGTTCACGAGGCGGCAAGACTCAGCCCTGGACACCATCAGTGCAATTGGCCCTAACGCACGGCTCATCCAGCTCGACGCTGGCCCGCCACGACACTTCGATAAGTACGCAGTCCTTGAATATCTGCCCGACCTCGCCTGCAACCTCCAGCGGTTTCGCAACTTCTCAGGTGCACAATACGACGTGATTCACGCGCACTACTGGCTTTCAGGGCGACTCGCCCTTCCATTCCGAGACCGATGGCGAGCGCCGCTGGTGAGCACCTTTCACACCCTGGGCCGGATGAAAAACGACGTGGCCCAGGATGACGCGGAGCGCGAAGAGGCGGACCGAATCGACATCGAGCGGCGAGTCATGACGTGCTCCGATCACGTGATCGCCTCGACTCCCGTTGATGAATCGCAGCTCGTAAAGCTCTATGGAGTCCAGAGCTCAAAGATCTCGGTGGTTTCACCTGGAGTTGACCTGGAGAAGTTTCGACCCTACCGCAAACGCTCGGCGCGAGCTCGATTAGGTTTTGGAGAAGGTCCGCTGGTGCTTTTCGTTGGCCGTATCCAGCGACTCAAAGGTATCGACATCCTGCTCCGGGCCATCGCGGCACTCGATGAGTATTCGCCTGGCTTGCGTCCCACCGTCGCGATAGTGGGCGGAGCGCCCGATCAGGAAAAGGTGGACGCAGAACGACGAGAGATGGAGAGACTCGCCCAGCTCAGCAAGTCTCTGGGGATCGAGGATCTCGTTGACTTTATGGGAAGTGTCCCGCAGGAAGATCTGCCGAGCTACTACGCCGCGGCCGACGTGACGGTCATGCCGTCAACATACGAATCATTCGGCCTTGTCGCGCTGGAATCCATGGCGTGCGGGACACCAATTGTGGCCACACGTGTTGGCGGCCTCTCCACGCTCATACGCGATGGCGAGACAGGCTTCCTGGTGCCCTGGCGCGATCCGTCACTTTTCGCACAGCGGATAGCCACCGTGCTGACGGATGGATCGCTGCACAAGCGTATGCGACGCCGCGCCCGCGAGCACGCATCCGGCTACGGTTGGTCAGCGGCGGCGGAGGCTACTGTAGCGGTGTACGGGCAGCTGGTCAACAGCCGCGTGGCTCTGGAGCCCACCGCGTGCATCTGAGCGGCCGACGAGTCTCCAAGCCTCCTGCCCTCCTCCAGCTCAATCCATACATTCCATGCGTGAGTCATCGTTAAATGACCAGTCAGCAGGACGTCGTAGCCGCGCTGGAGGAGATCGCTCCAGCGTGCCTGGCTGAGCCGTGGGACAACGTTGGCTGGCAGGTTCGATGTGACACAAGCTCCATTACTGGCCTGCTCTGCGCCGTTGATGTGACTGAGGCGGTGCTGGACGAGGCCGCTGCGCGAGGCGTAAATCTCATCATTGCGCATCATCCCACTCTATTCCATCCCCTGCGCAGCCTGGATGCTGAGTCACGGGTAGGCAGTGTGCTCACCAGGGCGGTGCAAATGAACATCTCGATCATCGCCGCGCACACGAACTGGGACTCGGCTCCAGGTGGTATAAGCTGGGCGCTCACCAGGCATCTGGGACTCGACCCAATAGAACCGCTCATATCCTCCGATGTTCGTGAGGAAGCAGGTCTGGGGATCATCGCTAGGTCGCCAACGCCTCTGACGTCCGAGAGACTCGCCAACTGGGCTCGCCATGAGCTGGGCAGCTCCGTGATCTCAATGGTGGGCGAAGCTGATGGTCATGAGCGCGTTGCGCTTATGGGCGGCAGCGGCACAAGTGGGATCCTTCGAGCCGCAGAGATCGGCGCCACGCTCTACATTACGGCCGATGTGCGATACCATGATGCGCAGGAAGCCGAAGGGCTCGGACTATCTTTGTTGGTTATCGATCACGGCGCCAGCGAGCGTCCCGGCATGGCGGAGCTAGGACGTATCCTGGCCTCGCGTTTGGGAACGCCAGCGAATGTGTCCCAAACGCCCACATCACCATGGCGGTAAATATATAGATGCGACCAATTGACCAGCTTCTCCCACTCCAGCGACTCGATACGACGCTGGATGGGATTGAACGGCGATTGAATGAGATTCGAGCGGAGCTCCTGGACCGGTCAACGATTCAGGAGATCGAAGCGCGACAGGCCGAAGCGGATACCACTCTCTCGTCATTCGAAGCCGATCAGAGAGACATCGATCTCGAGGCTGAGCAGCTTCGGACGAAGCTAAAAAACGAAGAGACGAAGCTCTACAGCGGAAAAGGCGGCAATCCCAAAGAGCTGAGCGCTCTGACTCAGGAAGTGGAGCAGACAAAGCGCCTTCTGAGTCAATGCGAGGATCGGGTCATGGCTCTCATCGCTCAAGCGGATACGGCCAGGGCAGAACGGACCGCGATCACAAGCACGCTGGATCAGCTCAATGAAGAGCGAGCCGCGCGCGAGGTTGAGTTGAAGAACGAGGCCCGCGGGCTCCTTCGCCAACAGATACAGCTCAAGAAAGACATCGAGTCGGCCCGCGCAGACATCGATCCAATGCACCTGCGTCAGTATGATCGTCTGCGTACGTCCAAAGGCGGACTGGCCGTTGTTGAGATTCGTCAGCGCATTTGTCAGGGCTGCCGAGTCTCGCTGACCACTCGCGACGAGCATCGCCTGCGTGGCGACGATCTAGTGACTTGTGCGAGCTGCGGCCGAATCCTTTCCGGTAACGTCTAGGCGGCTCGCTTTGGATCTCGCGGACATCCATATCCGATATCCACTTGCTCCTGCGTGTAAATTCGCCTTCCCCCTCGCGTAAACAAGAAAACGAGCGACCGAACCGCACCAGGCGAAAGGTAGGGTTCTTTTACGCTGTCGTTTCTTCCGCGATACGAGCACCTGCCTTCGATACGAGCACCTGCCTTCCGAGCCCCGACCGGAATGCGATTCCTCTAACGGTGTCCTCCATAAAGGCGTTCGCGAGAAAGAACCCTCACTTACCCGTCGCGGGTCGGGGGGCTCGGAGTTGAGAAGGCCAAAGGCCCCGCACCGCCACCGCTAAGTCAATGTGACGCCGGCCCTCTGGCGCGGCCCAAATGTCACATTCACGTAACGGTCAACAGAGCGCTGTTTTTGCCACTTCTCCCCACTCCTCTCAATTTCTAATCTGCGCAACAAGACATAAGCGCTGCCCCGCCAAACAGACCGGAGAAATGATGCTCAAAGTGGGCGCGATCGACCCTCAATAGCTATTGGAAGCGGTGAGGGTCGGCCGTAAAATGCCACTGTCCGTGGAGCGAAGTGGATAACTCTGGGGATAAGTGGGCAGTTTGTGGATAAGTAGGGCGCGTTGGCGGCACAGTGTTTATCGGCACGTTTGAGCATTCCATCGATGACAAGGGGCGACTCGCCGTTCCCGCTCGCTTTCGTAGCGAGCTTGCGGATGGCATGTTCGTCACCCGCGGTATCGACCGATGCCTGATGCTGCTCACGTCGGAACACTGGCAGCGCCTTGTGGATGGCATGTCATCGCTTCCGATGCTCCAGAACGACGCGCGTCGGCTCCAGCGACACTTCTTCTCGGGTGCGGCTCCACTCCAGCCGGATCGCCTGGGCCGCGTCGTCATTCCGCAATTCCTGCGCGAGTACGCACAGCTTTCAGGCGACGTTGTCGTCGTAGGCGTCATGAATCGCATCGAGATCTGGGACCGGCACTCCTGGTCAGCCGAGCGGGACGAGGTCGAATCTTTATCTCAGGAGCTCGCCGAGCACCTCTCGAGCAACAACCTCTTATGACCGACACACCGATTCACGTATCGGTCATGTTGGGTGAGGTCATCCACTATCTGGCCCTGAAGCCCGGTGGTCAGTACATCGACTGTACGCTCGGTTTGGGGGGTCACGCGCAGGCAATCCTTGAGGCAAGCGGTTCAGACGGCCGACTGCTTGGCCTGGACGCCGATCCGGCCGCACTGGAGCTTGCTGGAGAACGTCTCCGAGAGTTTGGGACGCGTGCGGTGCTGGTTCACTCCAATTTCGAGGATCTTGATGAGCGTGCACGCACGTCAGGCTTCGCCGACGTCGATGGAGTGCTTTTCGATCTTGGGGTCTCGTCCCTTCAATTCGGGCCAAACGGTCGTGGGTTCACCTTCCGAGACTCTGAGCCATTGGATATGCGGATGGATCCGTCACAGGAGACAACAGCGGCCGATCTTGTGTCCGCATTGTCCGAACGGGAGCTTGCAGACCTTATCTACCAGTATGGCGAGGAGCGGGCTTCCCGTCGAATTGCACGCTCAATTGTCTACCGCCGCGAGCGGCGCCCGATCACAACCACGAACGACCTAGTCAGTGCCATCGTTTCAGCCGTCGGGGGACAGCGCGGTCGCATCCATCCCGCCACCAGGACGTTCCAGGCGCTTCGAATTGCGGTGAATCGTGAGCTTGACGTACTACCAGCGGCATTAAGCCAGGCGCTGCAGCTCCTACGCCCGGGCGGGCGGCTCGTGGTCATTGCATTCCATTCGCTTGAAGACCGAATCGTCAAGCGCTTCTTCATCGAACACTCCAACAAGAATGCGCCCGAGCCGATCAACGTTCTGACTCGACGCCCGATCACTCCGTCAGAGTCGGAGATCCGATCCAATCCGCGAGCGCGTAGCGCAAAGCTTCGCGCCGGCCAGCGGGCCGCGTAGCCCACCCATTCCAAATCAGGAGTATTTGCCGTGGCCGTGATCATCGCTTCAGCCCCTACAGCCCGCCGATGGGCCCCGATCGCGCTTCCTGTACTCCGACTGCCCACGAGAGTACTCCAGATTACCCCGCTACTTCTGGCACTGCTGATTTCACCAGCCCTGTATCTCAGCGTTACCAGTGAAGCCGTGACGACAGGCTCAACCGTTGAGCGACTGCGCAGTGAGCGAGAATTGTGGCGTCAGCAGAATCGGCAGCTTGAGAACGAGCTGGCTAAGCTCCAATCACTGGCCTGGGTCGAAAATGAAGCGGTCCATCGTCTCGGCATGCGCGGCGCAGCGCCAGCGATCCATATGACGATTGACCGTCCCAGGCCAGCTTCCTCACGAACGGTACCCGTCTCACTCGCCCGTCATGAGAGCGCTCAGGCCAACCCGCTGCAAGCCGCCCCACCGCTGGAATACGCCCTGAGCGATTCGCCCCCGCTCGGCGCGCCGCGATAGGGACCTGATGGGCGCACAGATTCGACTTCGCTGGCTCGGAGTCCTTTTCCTCGGAATCGGGTTGCTCATCGGAGCGCGGCTGGTGCTTTTCCAGGTCCTGGAGCACGAGGGGCTGCGGGCGAAGGCCCACGCCGAGCATCGGCACCAGGTGACTGTTCCAGCCCGGCGTGGGGACATTCTGGACCGCAACGGGCAGCCGCTCGCGATTACGGTCATGTACGGAGCCGTTGAGATTGTGGGCGCCCAGGTCAAGAGCCCGGAACGAGTAGCCGCGGCGCTAGCTCCTTACCTGCAGATGCGCGCGGAGGAGATCCAGCCGCTGATTGACCAGCAAAATCAAGCACCCGTGTTAGTGAAGAACGGATTACCCGCCGCAACGATTACGAGCATCGAGAGCGCTGATATTCCGGGTGTGGTCACCCGCCCGGTGCAGTCCCGTAACTATCCCGAGGGCTCACTCGCTGCGCGCGTGATCGGGCTGGTGGGAACGGACCATCACGGCCTGGCCGGCATAGAGAATTACTACGACGACGATCTTTCTGGCACACCGGGGCTGCTCGACACGGAGCTCAATACCGTCGGTCAGGAAATCATTCTTGGTCGGAAGATGCGCCTTCCTCCCGAGGACGGCGCCGATATTGTTCTCACGATCGACCGATACACACAGCGCATGGCCGAGCGTTTACTTCCCGGAGCCGTGCAGACGAACAAATCCACGGGTGGCTCGATCATTGTCATGGAACCGTCCACGGGTGAGGTGCTGGCGAGCGCGACCCTTCCCGCATACGACCTGAACGACGAGAAACGCTTCAGTCCAGAATCAACCGCCCTCTTTAAATCCGCCGAGGTCGCTGATCAATACGAACCAGGCTCCGTACTGAAGGTGCTAACAATGGCCGCGGGTCTAGAAGACGGCGTTGTGACTCCACAGACCACGCTGAACGATACGGGCCTGGTCACGGTCAATGGCGTTGCCGTCCGAAATTGGAATCTCGCGGGCAACGGCGTGATTAACATGACGGAAGTCCTTGTTCGCTCGTCCAATATCGGAGCGCAATTCGTGGCCGGGAAACTGGGGCCGGAGCGCTTTTACAATTACTACACTCGATTCGGACTCGGAGTGCCGAGCGGCGCGGATCTCCCGGGGGAGATTCCAGGCATGGTTCGCACCAATCAACGCCCCGACTGGAACAAGCTCGATCTGGTGACCAACTCATTTGGTCAAGGCATCGCGGTCACCCCGATTCAGGTCGCTTCGGCGATGGCGGCCATCGCGAACGACGGCCTGCGCATGCGTCCGCAGTTTGTGAGAGAAGTGCGATCCCCACGTGGCATACAGACCATCGCACCGGAACCGGTGAGTCAGGTTGTATCACCTCGAATCGCGCAAACGCTGCGAGGCATGATGGTCCACGTCCTGGAGCAGCAAGCGCTCGAGCAGTGGAGAATTCCGGGCTACCGCGCGGCCGGCAAAACGGGGACTGCCGACTATGCGACGATTGGTGGATACAAGTCAGGAAAGACCTACGCTTCGGTCGTCGCGCTGGCTCCGGCCGAGGCGCCCCGTTTTGCAATTTTGATCAGGCTCGACGCTCCCGCGGCAATCTACGGCGGCGTTGTGGCAGTTCCCGTACTGGCAGAGCTTCTCCCGGCCCTGTATACCTACTATCGGGTCCCTCCGACAGACGCCATTCCGGGAGGACAATGATCGATAGGACCGCCCCACGACTCTCCGATGTCGTCGCCGGAGCTCAGGCTGAGGTTCGTGGTGCCGTCTCGCTCGCCGAGCCGATCACGTCAGTCACTACTGACTCCCGCGCCGTGACAAAGGGGAGTCTTTTCGTTGCATTGTCGGGCGCCAAGCACGATGGGCACGATTATGTCACCCAGGCTTTTGCAGATGGCGCCGTCGCGGCGCTAATTTCCCACATCCCCGAGGATTGCACCTGGGGCAACGATGGCCCGCCGTTCCTTCTCGTGCCTGATACCCTGAAGGCGCTCCAGGATCTGGCGCACTGGTGGCGTCGACAGCATCGCGCTGAGGTCATCGGTGTGACAGGAAGCGTCGGAAAGACCACCACCAAGGAAGTGACCGCGGCCGTGCTCGGCCGACGTATGCCCGTGCTCTATAGCGAGGGAAATCTCAACACCGAAGTTGGCTTGCCCCTTACGCTCCTTCGGCTACGCCAGCACCATCGGGCCGTCGTGCTAGAGATGGGTATGTACGCCTTGGGCGATATCCGGCTACTGGCCACCATCGCGGAACCGCGAATTGGGGTTGTCACAAACGTCCAGCCCAGCCATCTCCAACGAATGGGCACACTTGAGCGAATTGCCGATGCAAAGTCGGAGCTTCCGGAAAGCCTTCCGGCGAATGGACTTGCAATCCTGAATTCGGACGATCCCCGAGTTCATGCCATGGCTCACCGCACGGCGGCACAGTCAGTGTTCTATGGGTTGAGTGCCGACGCCCAAATTCGTGCCACCAATTCCGTCTCTCGAGGATTGCGCGGTGTCCAGTTTCGACTGCACATCGGTGAACGCTCGGCTCAGGTTCACCTGCCGCTGCTTGGTCTTCACAGCATTCACGCCGCATTGGCCGCCGCGGCCGTGGCAACCGAGCTCCGCTTTAGCCTCGACGAGACCGCCGAAGCGCTCTATAAGGTAGAACCGTCACTACGAATACTGGTAGCGCGCGGACTCAATGGCTCGCGCATCATCGATGACACGTACAACGCAAGTCCGGAGTCCGTCCTGGCTGGCCTCAATCTACTGGCCGACCTCGACGGTCGAAAGATCGCCGTGCTCGGCGATATGTTAGAGCTCGGCTCGCACGAGGAATCTGGACATCGCATGGTCGGCAGCCGAGCCGCGATCGTTACGAGTCTCCTGGTCACCGTGGGCGATCGCATGGCCTTCGCGGCTGAGGAAGCCCGAGCGAGCGGCATGCGGCCAGAGCGCGTCATCCAATGCGCAACCAACGCCGAAGCTATCGATGCGCTCCGACGCTTTCTTCGACCAGGCGATAACGTGCTCGTCAAAGGGTCGCGCGGAATGCAGATGGAAGAGATCGTGCGCGCCGTCAGGCTGGAGGGTTAATGGCCCTGGCACTGGCACTGGGCGTCTTGACCTGCATCCTCACGCTCATAGCAGGATATCCCTTTGTGTACTGGCTCCGTAGACTTGGGGTGGGCAAACAGATACGCAGCGACGGTCCATCGACCCATACAGAAAAAGTGGGAACGCCAACCATGGGCGGGCTGTTGTTCTGCGTCTCATCGGTCATCGTCACAGGCATCGCCACCGTGACGCAATACCAGTCCTCAGGGCGCTCCATCCTGTTGCCAGTGTGTGTCCTATTTGCCTGCGCGGCGCTTGGCGCGGTCGATGACCGATTGACGCTCATTGGCAAGAAGAGCGAGGGCATCACCGCCCGATTCAAGATGGCCTGGCTCATTATCATCGCCACCGCCGCGGCTCTTGCCTTATGGCATCCAGCATTGCTGGGATTGGACACGATCTTTATTCCGACCATTCCTGAGCTGATTCATATACCGCCGTATGTGTATCTGCCGCTCGCCATTCTTGCCATCGTGGGCACTGCAAACTCAGTGAACCTCACCGACGGACTTGACAGTCTAGCGGGATGGACCGCGTTCGTTGCGTTCGTGGCCTACGGCATCATTGCCCATCTTCAGCGTCAGGATTTCCTGGTGACGTTCTGCTTCATCGTGGCCGGCGGTATCGCGGCGTTCCTCTGGTTCAACGCTCATCCCGCTCAGATATTCATGGGAGATACAGGGTCTCTGTCATTGGGCGCCACCCTTGCCGTCGTCGCGTTGATGACGGGCCACATTCTGCTACTCCCTCTTATCGGTTTTGTGTTCGTCGCCGAAGCGGTCTCAGTGATCGCCCAGGTCGTGTATTTCAAGATTACCGGCGGAAAGAGGCTCCTTCGAATGGCTCCGATTCACCACCACTTTGAGCTCATCGGTTGGTCCGAAACGCACGTCACGCAGCGATTCTGGCTGGTGAGTGTCCTCGCCGCGATGCTCGGAGTAGCGCTCGCGCTTATCTAGATTCATATTGAGGGATTCCGAGGGTCACGGATGACACAAGGATCAAGAACCTATTCGAAGGCTGGTCTCGATCTGAGCGGCCAACGCGCTACGATCATTGGGCTGGGTCGCGAGGGGCGGGATCTGGCCCGCTTTCTCACCGGAGCCGGCGCGTCTTTATCAATCACCGATGCTCGTTCACAAGAGGCATTGGCCGATCACGTGAGCGCCCTGGAGTCTCTCTCGGCGCGATATGCCTTGGGGGGCCATCCCGATGAGCTACTTGATGGGACTGATGTCATCTACGTCAGCCCCGGCGTGCAGCCCGAAATTCCGTTCTTGAAAGAGGCACGACGACGGGGGATTCGCGTCTCCAGTGCCACCGAGCTCTTCTTTCAGCTCTGCCCGGTGCCAATCGTGGGCATCACAGGCAGCAGCGGAAAGAGCACCACAACGGCGATGACTGGAACGGTGTTAAGGTCGGCCGGACTTGACGCGGTTGTTGGGGGCAACATCGGCGTGCCAATGCTAGGCATGCTGGAGCGCATATCGGGCGACAGCATCGCGGTGATGGAGCTCAGCTCCTTCCAGCTCGAGTTCATGCGCCAGAGCCCGTGGATCGCCACCGTGACCAATGTGACCCCGAACCATCTCGACCGGCATCTGAGCATGGACGCGTACCGCGAAGCCAAAGCGCAGATACTGGCGCATCAGTCGGCCGGTGATTGGTCAGTCCTGAATCGGGACGACGAACAGAGCCGGCTGCTTCCGACGCATGGCCAGAAGCTTGAATTCAGTCAGCGCGAGCGCGTCACCGGCGCGTATCTAGCCGGTGAGCTGCTCATGAGGGACCTTGCGACCGGCGCCGAGCAGGTATGCCAACGAAGCGACGTCCAGCTTCGCGGAGACCATAATGTGGCGAATGCGTTGACTGTCATTGCGACCTGCTCAGCCGCCGGCGTGAACCCAGAAGCAATCAGGTCGGGAATCAGGGCCTTCAGGGCCCTCCCCCACCGATTGGAGCCTGTGGGGGAGCTCGGGGGTGCCACCTACTACAACGACTCGATCGCAACGTCACCAGAGCGCAGTATTGCCGCGTTGCTGTCCTTTAGCGAGCCTATCGTCTTGCTGGCCGGTGGCCGCGACAAGCATCTCCCAATGCGCGATTGGGCAGAGCTCATACGTCAACGCGTACACCATTTGATTGTCTTCGGCGAGGCGGCGTCGCTCATCATGCAGGCGGCGCGTGAGGCGGGTGTGAGCCAGGCGGCGATATCCAGCGTGCAGACCCTCGATGACGCCGTCGCCGCGGCGGCGCAGGTTAGTAAGCCAGGTGTCGCCGTTCTCCTGTCCCCTGGTTGCACTAGCTACGATGCATTTTTCGATTTCGAAGCCCGCGGCGAGCGCTTTCGTGAACTCGTGAGGCTCATGTCCGAGGGAGGAGCCTGACATGTTTGCACGGACGGAGTCGGCTCCAGAACACCGAGACTGGTGGCTGATTGGCAGCGTTGTGGCGCTCTTAGCGATTGGGCTGCAAATGGTGTACTCGTCAAGCGTTGTGGTGGCCCACAACGAGTTCGGGGACGATACGTACTTCGTCGTCCGTCACGCCGCGTGGCTGGTGGTGGGAGTCATCCTGACCTACATCGCCAGTCGAATCGACTACCACGTGTGGCAGCGGCTGTCCGTGCTACTCATGGGACTCTGCCTCGTGGCGCTTGTGGTTGTTCTTGTACCGGCGTTCGGCTCCACGGCCTATGGCGCTCAGCGTTGGCTGAAGGTCGGTGCAATTCCGCTCGGTCAGCCAAGCGAGCTGGCCAAAATCATCCTTGTTCTTTATATGGCAGACTGGCTCTCGAGAAAGGGTGACCAGGTCCGTTACTTCACGTATGGATCACTTCCGTTCGCCATCATTGTCGGACTCGTGGCGGGTCTTGTCATGCTCCAGCCCGATTTAGGAACGACTCTAGTAGTGATTATTACCGCCGTAACGATCTTTTTTGTCGCGGGCGCTAATCTTATTCACCTCGCGTTGATGGCAATACCGACCGCCGCTATCGTCGGAGCGCTTGTCGTGAACGTCGGCTGGCGAGCCGATCGAGTGGCGGCGTTCTTGAGCCCGGAAGACGACCCTCTTGGCAAGGGCTGGCACACTATGCAGACGCTTATTGCCCTTGGATCGGGGGGAATTCAGGGACTGGGGTTAGGGGAGAGTCGCCAAAAGCACTACTACGTGCCGAACGCGCATACGGATACGATTTTTGCCATTATCGGAGAAGAGCTCGGACTAATCGGAACGCTTCTCGTCGTCTTACTCTTTGGCATCCTGGCGTGGCGAGGGCTGGTGATCGCCTCGCGGTCATCGGATATGTTCGGAAGGCTTCTTGCCGTGGGTATGATCGGCAAGATCATCTGGCAAGCCATGCTGAATATCGCCGTCATCACGAACACCGTTCCCTACACTGGCGTGCCGCTGCCGCTTATCAGTTACGGTGCGTCTTCATTGGTAGTGACGATGATCTCGATCGGTGTGCTTTACAGCGTGCTGCGTTTTCGTGCCGAGTCACCGCAGCCGGCGTCGTCATTTGATGGCGCGCCATCTGGAGCGCCCCCGGGACTCAGCGCCAGTACGCGCATGCGCCAGTACCGAGCACGGTTCAACCATGCCCGATGACGCAGCCGGGCAGCGCCGTGCTTCGGGCGGACGCTGTTCACTTCATTGGTATCGCCGGAACGGGTATGCAGGCGCTTGCTGAGGTGCTGTTGGCCCGCGGGATTCGGGTGAGCGGCTCAGATTCGCGCATGTCACCCGTGTTGGAAAGTCTCTCCGCGGCAGGCGCCCAAACGTTCGTTGGTCATGCATCCAGCCAACTCGGCACCGCCGAGGCAGTTGTGATCTCCGCCGCCGTACCAGCCGAGAACCCCGAGCTGCGTGACGCCGAGCACCGCAAGCTTCCGATTGCCACGCACGCTCAAGTGCTCGGAGCCCTCTCTCGCACCATGGAGACCATCGCCGTCGCCGGAACGCACGGGAAGAGCACGACCACGGCCCTCACAGCTCACATCCTCACGGACTGTGGCCTCGACCCGGTGGTGCTCGGTGGGGCCTATGCTCCCAACCTTCAGGGTAGCGGCAGGGCGGGAGGAGGAGGAGTGCTTGTTGTAGAAGCCGACGAATTCGCTCGACGGTTTCTGGAGCTCTCACCTTCAACGGCCATCATCACCAATGTTGAGGCCGATCATCTCGACTATTACGGAAGCTTCGAGGCAATCGAATCAACCTTTGCCGATTTCATCGCCCGAATACATTCCGACGGCTCGTTGCTTGCATGTATCGACGTGCCAATGATCGCCGCAGTTCGTGAAGATCCACGATTCTTGCCCTATGGCGAGTCACCTGAGGCGGCCTGGCGGACGTCCAATTATCACGCGGATCGCGACGGGACGCGATTCACAGTCTGTTCACCGGACAATCAGTACGTATCAGTGAATAGCCAGCTACGGGGTCGGCACAACGCGCTCAACGCGACTGCCGCGATCGCGGCCGCGTACCTGGCAGGCGTTTCACCCCAGGATGCCGCGCGCGCCGTGTCCCAATTCGTGGGAACGAGACGCCGTTTCCAGACAATCTACTGCTCTGGGTCGCTCTGGATCGTGGATGACTATGCGCACCATCCAACCGAAATCCGTGCCACACTGCGGGCCGCGCGTGAAAGTCATCCGGGACGCATCTGGGCGGTTTTTCAGCCTCACACAAGTCATCGAACCCAAGCGCTTTTCGATGACTTCACCAGCGCTTTCCTGGATGCCGATGAGGTAGTCATACTTCCGATCTACCACCCAGCGGCCGGGAGCCTGAAGAGCTGGCGGTAACAAGTGCCGACCTCGTGCGATCGATGCATCACTCCCGCGGTCGAGCTACGGGATCAATGGACGACGCGATTGAACTTCTCGATTCTGAGCTGAAATCGGGCGATATGGTCCTGCTCATGGGGGCGGGCGACGTCAACGAGCTCGGTCCCCGACTGACGTTCCGCATCGGAGGAGCGCGGTGATTGTGGCGCACAGCCCGAGACGGCACGTGAGCCTCGCGGAACACACCTCGCTCAAAGTTGGCGGGGCGGCGGACTGGTACAGCGAACCTCGCGATCTTGAAACACTGCGGGCAGATATCGCATTCGCAATGAGCCAAGCGGTCCCGATCAAGGTCATCGGCGGCGGGTCTAACCTTCTGATTTCTGATGACGGCATAAAGGGCCTGGTCGTACGTCCGCGGATGCAAGAGCTGCTCCTCGAGGCGGACGGCGACACCGCGGTTGCTCGGGTGGCGGCTGGGGCCAATATCGGCGCTCTCGCCCGATCTCTGGCCAGACAAGGATGGAGCGGATTGGAGTGGGCAGCCACCGTACCGGGATCGGTGGGCGGGGCAGTGGTCAACAACGCCGGAGCCTTCGGCTCATCGGCGTCCGAGCACATCGTCTCGATCACGCTCCTGGTGGATGGCACCGAGACCCGCACGTTGAACGTTGAGGGGCTAGATTACGGCTATCGGACCAGCGTGTTGAAACGAGGTGAGACCGGCACCGGAGTCGTTATCGATGCGTCGTTCGCGTTACGCCGGATCGATCCCACGATGGCGTTACGATCGATTCAAGAATTCCAGACCCGGCGAACGGCCACCCAGCCCCGGATACTCAGCGCCGGCAGCGTGTTTGCTAACCCTAGCGGTGACTACTCAGGTCGTCTGCTCGAGGCAGCGGGCGCAAAAGGGCTTCGCCGCGGCGACGCGGAGGTCTCACAGCAGCACGCCAATTTCATCGTTAACCACGGAGGAGCATCCGCTTCAGATGTCTTCGAACTGATGGTGGAGGCTCGCCAACTGGTCTGGAGGCAGTTTGGAGTGCTGCTACAGGCGGAGATCGAACTTGCCGGTCGATGGACCGAACAGCAGCACCAGCGGCTCGACGGTGAGGTGACTTCCGTATGATTGACAGGGACGCACGCCCTCGTTCAATGCTTTCACCTGTCTCCATTCCTGATCGGCTAAGGCCTACCCGCTCAAGGGAGTGGACCTCTCCCTCCGTTTCTTCGGAAGAGCGAAGTCGCGCCGGGTTGATCATGGGGAGAGTCATAGCTGTACTCGGATTGATAGCGACTTCCGGGCTGGTGTATCATGTCGCATTCTCACCGCAGTACCATCTGCGCGATATTCGAACAATTGGGAATAGCCTCGTTTCAGCGTCAGAAGTAGAGACCGCGGTACTGGAGTCCAATACCGAGGCGTTCTGGCTCCGGACGAATAACGTGCGCAAGCGGCTATTGGACATTCCCGCGGTTGCTGACGCCGATGTTCGGGTGGTACTACCGGATCGTGTGGAGGTTCGGCTTCGCGAGCGAGCGCCTTTTGGGGTGTTGCAAACCGGCGCAACGGCTCAGTTACTGGACATCGATGGCATAGTCATCGGAACCACGGGCCAGGCGCCTCCAATATTGACGATCCGTAACCTTGATGCATCAACTGAGCTGCCTGCCCGCTTCGATCCGGAAACCTTCGGAGCAATCAAGGGTCTCAGCAATCATCTCGGCGGAACGGCGTTTGAACCAACGACCTTCGCCTATTCCCGGAGCTCTGGTCTCGAGTTTGAGACCCGCGAGGGAATGCTCGTTCGCCTGGGAGACAATAAGGACTTGGATTGGAAGCTGGGCGCGCTGGATAGAATGCGTCAATACCTCGTCGAGAATCGGTTGAGAGCCCAGCTCATTGATGTTCGATTTCGCGACCGTCCCTATTTTCGCTAGCTTGGATCCTGCCTGAACCATGGCAAGTGAACGAATCATTGTTGGCATAGATGTAGGGACGACCAAGATCTGTACGTTGATCTCATCGGTCACTGATGACGATCAGCTCGAGATCATTGGCGCCGGTGTCACTCCATCGCGTGGTCTCCGCAAGGGCGTTGTGGTAAACGTGGACGAGGCCATGGAAGCGATAGAAGCTTCTGTGAGCAAAGCCGAGCAGCAATCAGGCTTCAAAATCGTCTCCGCCTACGTGGGAATTTCAGGCGCGCACACCCAATCCGCGAACGGCCAGGGTGTGGTAGCGGTTCGTCGTAGCGATCACCAGATCAGCGATGAGGATGTGGGACGAGTTCTCGAGGCCGCCCGCACGATTACTCTGGCGCCTGAGCGAGAGATCATCCATATCATTCCGCGGCACTACATTGTGGACGGCCAGGAAGGCATCACCAATCCCGTCACCATGGTTGGGCATCGACTTGAAGTCGAAACGACCATAGTCACCGGTATGGTGAATGCGATTCATAACCTGACGCGCTGCATCGAGCGGCTCGATATAGGGATTGACGAGCTCGTACTACAGAGTTTGGCTGCGGGTGAAGCCATACTGACGCCAGCAGAAAAAGACCTGGGTGTTGCGCTCATTGATCTTGGCGGAGGCACCAGTGACCTTGCCGTGTACCAGGATGGTGCGGTTGCTTACGCTACGTCGCTGCCAATTGGCGGCAGCCACATAAGCAACGACATCGCAATTGGGCTTCGCACACCATTGGCGGCCGCCGAGGAGATCAAGATTCGGCATGGGCACGCCGTGATCGACTCAGTAGAGGAAGGCAAGACTATTGACGTTGCAGCCTTCGATACTGGTGAAGGCCGTCCGATCTCGCGTCGACTCCTGAATTCCATCATCGCCGACCGTCTAACGGAGACATTCGAGCTCCTTTCTGAGCAGCTCCGTCGTGCCGGCTATTCAGATCCGCTTCCGGCTGGTATTGTACTGGCCGGGGGAACTGCCCAGATGGCGGGAATTCGAAGAATCGCGGCCGAGGTCTTCCAGAGCCCAATTCGAGTAGGCACTCCATCTGGAATGTTCGGCCTAGTAGACTCTGTAGCGACACCGGCTTTCGCGACGAGCGTTGGGCTCTTAAAATGGGGGCTCACGCAGATGGATGAACATGGATATAACGGCTCCAATGGACTCGGCAACTCATTGGGACGGGTCGTACAATGGCTGAGGGGCTTTTTCCCATAGAACATCACGACGTGGATTCAGGTTTGAGCTTCGAACACCTCCTGGAGGCCAGAGTGGACGGACAGCTGGACGGCAGCGCCAGGATCGTCGTGATCGGCGTTGGCGGTGGCGGGAGCAACGCCGTCAACCGGATGATTCAGGCAGGCGTGCGTGGCGTTGAATTTGTCAGCGTCAACACGGACGCTCAGGCTCTTGCGCGCGCGGAGTCGCCTGTTCGCCTCCGCATCGGTGAAAAGCTTACTCGCGGCCTCGGCGCTGGCGGACAACCGTCCATGGGCGCACGCGCGGCAGAAGAAAGCGCCGAAATGGTGCAGGAGGTCTGTCGGGGCGCGGATATGGTGTTCATTGCGGCTGGGATGGGCGGCGGCACCGGAACTGGCGCATCACCAGTTATCGCGAGCCTGGCTCAGGAATGCGGGGCACTCGTCGTTGGTGTCGTCACCAAGCCCTTCACGTTTGAAGGCGCTCGACGTCGCAATTCGGCGGAAGAGGGTATTCAGAAACTCAAATCACGCGTCAACACACTCATCACGATCCCCAATGACCGACTCCTCCAGATCATCGATAAGAAAACATCGCTCGAGCAGGCATTCTCGGTGGTGGACGATGTCCTGAGGCAGGGTATCCAGGGAATCTCAGAGCTCATCACCGAGCCAGGTCTCGTTAACCTCGACTTCGCGGACGTGAAGACGATCATGTCGGAGGCAGGGTCGGCCTTGATGGCCATCGGTCGAGGCGCAGGAGAGACGCGAGCGGCAGACGCGGCCCGTATGGCAATCTCCAGCCCGCTTCTCGATGTCTCGATGGAAGGCGCGCGTGGCGTACTCTTCAACATCACGGGTGGAGCGGATCTGACCCTGAGTGAGATACAGGACGCAGCTGACATCATTGGTAAGGCCGCCGACTCCGAGGCGAACATCATCTTCGGCGCAGTGATCGATCAAGCGCTGGGCAATGAAGTGAAGATCACCGTTATTGCTACCGGGTTCGATACAGACGTGCTGGCGCAACGGGGCTCGGAAAGCGCCCGAGAGCGGCCGCGAGAGCGTCAGAGTGAACCCGAGCGCGGACGTACTCGTCCCGAAACACTCCTCAGCGATTCACTGGCACTTGATCGGGACCCGGCCGAATATGCGCAGCTCCTGGATGCTGAAGACGATCTCGACCTCCCTCCGTGGGTACGCCGAAATCGACAGCGTTAGTGAATGGCGGCGCCGTCTCAGCCTGATCTCCCGCTATTTCAGTTCACTGCCATCCAGGCGATCAAACGTGTTACGCACGGCGTGACAACTCGTCATGGTGGCGTGAGCAGCGGACCGTACGGATCGCTCAACCTCAGCCTCTCCGTGCACGACGACGAGGCCGCCGTTCTCGAAAACAAGCGCCGAGTCGCGGCGGCGTTCGGCACGTCACCTGAGGCGTTGCTGACCACGAAACAGGTCCATGGACGCTCTGTCGTTCCCGTGGAAGACGACTGGTGGTCGGTGGATGAGTCTCCGAAAGCGGATGCACTAATTACCGACCGACCGGGGCCGTTGCTGCTTCAGCGCTTTGCCGACTGTGTGCCAATTTTTTTCGCCGACTCAAATGGCGGCGCGATCGGTCTGGCCCACGCGGGTTGGCGCGGCACCGTTCAGAATGTCGGCGCTGCAACTGTGCGGGCCCTGGAAGCGTCATATGGAACGAAACCCGGAGATTTGGTGGCTGGCATTGGGCCGTCCATCGGCCCATGCTGTTTCGAAGTAGGACATGAAGTCGCAGAGCAGTTTGGCGGGATGCCGAACGTCATCTTAAATATAGGGGAGAAGCCGCACATCGATCTGTGGGAAGCGAACCGAAGGGCCCTGGTCACCGCGGGGGTGTCGCCAGAGGCCATCGAGGTTTCGTGCATCTGTACGCGATGCCGGCAGACGGACTATTTTTCCCATCGCGCTCTCGGCTATCCGGCTGGACGTTTCGGCGGCGTTATCGGGCTCAGCTCATGACCGACCTCGCCGACAACCTGGCCAGGGTTCGCGAGGCGGTGGCCGAATCAGCTCTGGCGGCGGGACGACGACCCGGCGACATCACCCTGGTTGGCGCATCCAAGACAGTGCCACCGGAGCGCGTCGCCGAGGCAGTTCAACTGGGCCTGACGGACCTTGGCGAGAACTTTGTTCAGGAAGCAGAGTCGAAGATTCCGCGTGTGCGAGAGCTCACCGGCACGAGAGTGACCTGGCACATGATCGGCCATCTCCAGAGCAACAAGGCGAAAGCCGCGCTGGAGTACTTCGACGTAGTCGAGACGGTGGACTCGCCCCGACTCGCCTCTGTCCTAAGTCGACGTGCTGAAGCAAGATCTGTGAATGCCCTGATAGAGGTGTACGTAGGCAACGAGGCGGACCGACCTGGGATCAGGCCCGAGAATCTCGAGCATGCTTACTCTGCAATGCTCGAGCTACCGAATCTGGATGTGCTAGGCCTGATGACCGTTGCTCCTCTGGGTCTGGATAACGTTCAGACTCAGGCCGTGTTCCGTCAAGTTCGCGAGCTTCGCGATAGACTGCGCGATGCCCATCCTGAGCATGATCTCGAGACGCTCTCAATGGGTATGACTGAGGATTTCCCACTGGCGATACTCGAGGGCGCGACGGCTGTACGGGTTGGGCGCGCCATCTTTGGAGCACGACCATCCTAGCCTCCTTCCTGATCTCATTTATTGACATCCTTTTTCTCGCGCTCAACCTGGCAATCCTGGGCCGAATCATCATGAGCTGGATTGCACCAAACAGCGAAGGTCCGATTGCGCGCGTGCTCTTTGACGTCACGGAGCCGATCCTCGGCCCGTTCAGGAAAATCATTCCGCGCATCGGGATGCTCGACATCTCACCGATGGTCGCGATTATGGTGATGCAGCTCGTGGAGCAAGCACTCAGGGGCATTCTGAGGTCTTTCGCGATCTGACCATCCATCGCGAAAGTGGACGATTGCCTGAACATCAGGGGACGGCGACGACCAATCGTAGTGGTGTCCGTTAGGAAAAGTTCTCCTTGAGCGCCCGCTCAAAGATTGGCTTGTTCACGACCATGACCTGGTGAAGCGCCTCGAGCCCCTGGTCTCCCCGGCGAAAGAGGTGGCGCACTGGCTCATAGCGCGGAGCGGTGAGTACTTTCGCCGTCGTTCGTAGTCGATCCCAGTACTCATTGACCTTCCGGAATCCTAGCCGCTCGTACAGGTGCATCGCGCGACCATTAAAAACCGCGACGCTGAGGTACATCCGATCGAATCCAAGAGATCCGAAGAAGTACTCCATGAAGGTCGTCAGCGAGTCGGTGCCATATCCGCGGTTCAGAAACTCGGGCCGCAAATCGATGCCCAGCGTAGCGGACCCTTCAGGTCGGTGACGGTGGCGTAAGAAAATGCGTCCGATGAGCTCTCCTTTGAGATCGTCCACGGCGAACGGAAGCTGCGCCTGCCGACCCACAAGGTCCTCAAACCAGGCGTCCCGCATTCCGGCGGACATTGACGGCGGATTATAGGCCTCGAAGAGCGGATCGCGGTGGGGCGGCCACTCGATCCAGCGGTCCACATCAGCTCGAGTGAACCGCCGAATCCGCGTTTTCTCGCCGATTGCTACATAGTCAGTCTGAACGGCCAAGTCGCAGCAGCCTTTCCAATACGGTACCCTCGGCATCATCGATCGCAACGACTTTTGCTCGCCCGTGTGCTCCACGGATGATCTGCACGGCGGAACGCCGGATCGACAGAGCGTCGCTCAACGCGCGCTCGATTCCCTCATTTGCCCGCCCATCCTGCGCCGATGCTCGCACCCAGACCTGCACCGTATCAGGAGCTACCAGGCGCACTTCTTCCCGCCGTGCATTGGGATGCGCGCGGACGTTGAGATACACCGTCAACGCTTCCTCGCGGCGCGCGGCACCCCGCCAATGAGGCGTTCGCGGTCAAGGCCCACAGAGGGCCCATGATATACTTCCTTCCCGGCCAGAGCGCCGGGAATCTCATTTTTGGAGACTATCGTTGTTTCGCTCTCCGCGAGGCACGCAAGACGTTCTACCCGAAGATAGCCACTATTGGCGCTTCGTCGAGGAACAGGCGCGTCGCCACGCTGTCCGCTGTGGTTATGGCGAGATCCGTACCCCGACGATAGAGGAAACCGCATTGTTTCTTCGTGGTGTCGGAGAAGGAACGGACATCGTCGATAAGGAAATCTACTCATTCAAGGACAAAGGCGACAACGATCTAGCGCTTCGCGCCGAAGGCACCGCCCCGGTCATGCGGGCCTATCTTCAGCATAATCTCCAGCAACAACCAACACCCGTACGCCTCTTCTCTTTGATCAACGCGTTCCGGTACGACCGACCGCAGGCTGGTCGGTATCGCGAGTTCCATCAGTTCAATTGCGAGGCGATTGGCGATACCGATCCCCTAGTAGACGCGGAGATAGTCTTGTTACTCTGGGACTTCCTCAATGGCGTAGGGCTCCAGAATCTGACGGTCCAGCTCAACAGCATCGGCGACAACACATGTCGACCAGCGTACAAGCAGGCCTTACTTGAGTATTTCTCCAGCCACGAGTCGGAGCTCTGTGATGATTGTCGACGGAGACTTTCGACAAATCCAATGCGCATTCTGGATTGCAAAAATCCTCGCTGCGAGCCGGTCATCTCCAAGGCGCCTAGAACGATCGACTACTTGAGTCCCGAGTGCCAGGAGCACTTCGATCGGGTGCAAGAGTACCTGACGATCCGTGAGGTCCCGTTCCAGATCAATCCAAAGCTCGTGCGGGGACTGGATTACTACACGCACACGGTGTTTGAAGTTTGGCCGGCCACAGTGGGCGCACAGTCTGCCTTGGGTGGCGGTGGCCGTTACGACGGTCTGGCCGAGCAGATTGGCGGCCCAGCAACGCCCGGAGTTGGTTTCGCCACGGGTTTGGAGCGCGTAATTCTCAATCTGAAGGAACAGGGTGTCGAGCCTCCAAAAGAGCCCGCGGTGCAGGTGTACTTCGTGGTGATGGACGAGGAAGGCCGCAAGCAGGCGCTTCGACTTGCAACGCGGCTCCGCGCCGATGAGGTGCCCAGCACCATCGCGCCGAGAGGGAAGAGTGTACGCGCCCAGATGCGCCAGGCAAATGCGCTGGGCGCTCGGTACGCCGCGATCCTGGGCGGCGATGAATTACAGGCCCAGGAAGTCACGTTGCGGAACCTCACCCAACAAGAGGAGAGCCGTCTGCCCTATGACGAATCAATAGCCCTACTGACCGCGGCGAGCAAGAAGGACTGATCATCATGGCTGAATCAGTTTCGCGCGACGCGGTATTGGCCCGGCTGGCGGAGATGCGAGATCGCTACACAGAGATCATCACGGAGATGAGCTCACCGGAGGCGGCGACCGATCCGCAAACGATGCAGCGACTTGGCCGTCAGCAATCGGAGCTTTCTCCAACTGTCTCACTCTACGAACGATATCTGGCGATCCAGCAAGAGATCGACGAGGCTCAATCCATGTTGGACGACGGAGCCGACGCCGAGATGAAGGCGTTTGTGCGCGAGGAGATCGAGCGTCTGGAAGCTGAGCGGGGTCCGATCTTTGAGCAGCTCGCTGATGTGCTTCGGCCACGCGATCCGAATGATTCGCGTGATGTGATCATGGAGATACGGGCGGGTACAGGCGGTGAAGAAGCCTCCCTCTTTGCGGGTGATCTGCTGCGTATGTACCTCCGCTACGCTGAGGTACGTGGCTGGAAATCCGAGGTCATGAATACGAACGGGACCGATCTCGGCGGTATCAAAGAGGTCACGGTCGAGATTCGTGGGCTCGGTGCCTTCTCTCGCCTCAAATACGAGAGTGGCGTTCATCGGGTGCAGCGCGTGCCCGCCACAGAGGCCAGTGGGCGAATTCACACCTCCACCGCGACGGTTGCCGTGCTGCCCGAGGCCGATGAGGTCGATGTGCAGATCAACGATGAGGATCTCAAGATCGACGTGTACCGAGCAGGCGGCCACGGTGGCCAGAGTGTGAATACCACCGACTCCGCGGTACGAATCACCCACATTCCTACGGGCGAAGTTGTGATCTGCCAGGATGAGCGGTCACAACTCAAGAACAAGCTCAAGGCGATGGCCGTGCTGCGTTCCCGCCTATATGAGCATGAAATTCGTCGACAGCACGAGAGCACCGACCAGATGCGGCGCTCAATGGTGGGCTCAGGCGAGCGCGCTGAGAAAATTCGGACGTACAACTTCCCGCAGAATCGAATTACCGACCATCGAATCGGACTCACGCTGCACAATCTCAACGAGGCTCTTGAAGGTGGCATAGACCCTATGGTCGATGCGCTCTCTGTCGCAGCCGAGCGTGAGGCAACCGCCGTCTGACCGCTCATGTCAGTGATGACTGAGGTGATCGCTAGCTCCTTCAGGCGCTCCGCCGAGCATTTACGCCTCGCAGGTGTCACTGACTCTGCTCTTGAAGCACGGCTTCTCCTGGAGCATGCGCTCGATCGCGATCGTTCATGGATACTGGCGCATCCGGAGATCCCGCTCTCTACGGATCAAGAAGGTCGGCTTGCCGATCTCGTCACACGTCGATCGCGTGGAGAGCCAATCGCCTACATCCTTGGGCGGCGTGAGTTCTATGGCATGAATTTTTATGTCGACCGGCGAGTACTGATTCCCCGTCCCGAGACGGAGGTTCTCGTGGACGAGATCCTCCGAGTCTCGATGGCAAGGTCAACGAGCGTACACATCGTCGATGTGGGAACGGGATCCGGCGCAATTGCGCTTGCGGTCGCGGCGCACCTGCCAGAAGCGAAAGTCACAGGAGTGGATTGCTCCGCCGATGCACTAGAGGTTGCTAAGCTGAACGCACATCAACTCGGTCTGATCGATCGCGTCACCCTCATCCAAGGCGATCTACTTTCCTGGATGCAAGAGCCCGTGGACATAGTCGTGGCAAACCTGCCGTATATTCCGAAGGAAACGGTGCCACAGCTGCCGTTGGGAGTGCGCGAGTATGAACCGACGTTGGCGCTCGACGGCGGTGTTGGCGGGCTCGCGCTTAACCTCAATCTAATCGGGCAGATAACTGGGCGCGTTAAGTCGGGTGGCCACGTATTCCTGGAATGTGAGCCTTTTCAGATCTCGGACCTATCGCTCGCAGCCCAGTCGTCTGTGACCGGTGCCATCGTCTGCGCGCTACTGGACGGCTTTGGCCACGAGCGCTTCATTCACGTGACGGTGCCCTGATGAGCGAGCTCGTTCCGACCATCTGCAAATGGCCCGCGGATTCCGAGGCGCAAGTATCCTTGATTCAGCGCACAGCGGAGATCCTGGCGGACGGAGGGCTGGTAGTCTTTCCCACTGACACCGTCTATGGAATCGCAGCCGATCCTTTCAATACGGCCGCCGTGGAGCACATTTTCCTGGTGAAGCAACGCCCTTCGGAGAAGCGCATCGCCCTGCTAGTCAGTGGTCCGGAGAACTTGGAGCGGCTTGCTACAAACGTTCCCGCGGAAGCTCGCCTACTAGCCCAGGCGGCTTGGCCCGGCGCACTCACCATCGTCCTCGAGTGCTCGCGACCCGAGCTGGGCCCTACCATCGCGCTGCGCTGGCCCGACCATGAAGTACCCACACGCATCGCTATGGCCTTTGACTCACCAATAGCAACCACAAGTGCAAATTTATCCTCGTTACCCAGCCCACGCACCGCTGAGGATGTTCTGGTGCAGCTTCCGTCTGGCTACGAACTGCTGATCGATGGCGGCGAGACTCCCGGTGGCGTCGACTCCACAGTGATCGACTTCTCATCGGGCGAGCCTAAACTTCTGCGTAGAGGTGGCTTGGAGAGAAGCCTCATAGTTAGGGCGCTAGGTGCAGAAGCGACCTCGCGCCTGCTGGACTCTTAGGCTCAGCGTAGTGGCGTCCCTTTGCGCGCGCCACCCAGGTAGCCCAAACCCGCGATGATTAATGGCGATTTCCAGGTGTCTCCCGTAACGGGAGGCACTATATGTATCGTTTGCGCTTGGCAACTAGGCTACGACGGCCTGGATCGAAGCATCCAACAGCGCCACTGCCTCATCGGCCTCGGCTTCGGTGAGCACCAGTGGGGGCATGAGACGGACCGCGTTAGGGAGCGGACTGTTCATTATGAATCCACGCTCCAGGGCGGCATTCAGAAGGTCTGCGCCGATCTCCTGCTCAAACTCCACCGCGAGTAGCAGTCCGCGACCGCGAACGTCGGTGATGAATGGATACTTGGTGCGCAGGTCGCTCAATTTTGACTTGAGGTAGCCACCCACCTTAGCCACGTGACTGGGAAGATCTTCGTCCACTACGTAGTTGAAGACTGCCGCGGCCACGGCACAGAGAAGCGAATTACCGCCATAGGTGGAGCCGTGATCGCCGTACTCCAGAACGCTGAACTCTTCCTTTGCCATGAACGCGCCCACGGACACACCGCCGCCCATGCCCTTGGCAAGTGTCATCACATCGGGCTCTACGCCAAATTGCGTGTGGCCCCACAGTGTCCCAAGCCGGCCAACACCCGTTTGCACTTCATCTGCGATGAAGAGGATCTTCTTGGCCGTGCAGAGCTCACGGACCTGCCGAAGGTACTCTGAGTCGGCTTCATTGACCCCGCCTTCGCCCTGGACGACTTCCAGCATCACCGCCGCGGTCGTGCTATCACAGGCCGATTCCAACGCGTCAATGTCGTTGTATGGAATGTTCTGGAAGCCATCCGGAAGTGGCGTGAAGTCTTTCTGGTAGGCGGGCTTGCCCGTGGCAGCCACCATGGACAGCGTACGACCGTGGAAGGAGTGGTCCATCGACACGACCTTGTAGGCGCCGTTCAAAACCTTCTTGCCGTACTTCCGAGCTAGCTTGATGGCTCCCTCATTCGCCTCGGCTCCGCTGTTCCCAATGAAGCAGCGATCCATCGGTGAGTTGCGGACGAGCGTGTCCGCAAGCTCAAGCTGCGGGATTGTGTAGACCTGGTTGGACGCGAGGAAAAGCTTGTGCGCCTGCTTGTCCAGCGCCTCGATCATGAGAGGGTGGCAATGGCCGAGCGTATTGACAGCCCAACCGCCAATGAAATCGAGATAGCGCTTGCCGTTGGTGTCCCACACCCACACGCCCTCGCCTCGCTCGATGACGATGGGCATTCGTTTGGCGACTCGGAAATACCGTTCTGCCTCGAGTTGAATCCAGTCTGTCATCGATACACCCTTCCGTGCATGAGCCTAGGACGCGCCGGCCGCGTCGGTCGTAAACATTGTTCCCACAGCTTCATCGGTGAGCAGGCCACGCAGCAACGCGTTGGGCACGCGGCCATCCATGATATGTGCCTCAGTGACTGTGTCGAGGGCGCGCACGCACGCTTCCACTTTTGGAATCATGCCACCATGAATCTCGCCCGAGCCGATGAGGTCCCATACCTGATCAGATGATAACTCGGGCATCAGCTTGCCATCTCTGTTCAGCACCCCCGGGACGTCCGTAAAAAAAACCAGCTTCTCAGCATGGAGCGCGCGCGCTATGTCGCCAGCAACAGTGTCCGCATTGATGTTCAGCGGCCGTCCATCCTCGTTGCGCCCGACAGGAGCCACGACCACGAGATATCCCGCCTCCTGCATTGCGCGCAGAGGTCGAAGGTCGATATTTACAACGTCGCCCACGAGGCCAAGCTTTGCGTCCCGCACCGTGGCCTGAATCAAGGCGCCATCCAGACCGGAGAGACCAACAGTTGGTACGCCAAGCGCGGAGAACCCTCCGACGAGATCTGAGTTGACGAGCCCAATCAGGACTGCGCGCACGACATCGAGCGTCTGCTCGTCCGTGAACCGCCGGCCATCAACGAACCGTGTCTCATATCCCAACCGGCCCTGCCAGTCGGAGATCATTGGACCTCCACCGTGGACCACAACCGTGTGGATGCCCATCCGGTGAAGCACCGCTATGTCTTCCAGAATCCACGGCTCAATGCCGACGCTACCGCCCACCTTGAGCACAATCGTCTTTCCGACGAAATGCGCGATACGTGGCAGGGCACCGCGCAATGACTCGAACCCCTGCCCCTCCATAACGGATGACATCCAAACGCCTCTCAGGTGGTGTACAGGCTGTTTTCCTGGACGTAGCCTTCCGTAAGATCGCAACCCCAGGCCACCGCCTCATGCTCTCCCATGTGTAGGTCCACGTGGATGATGATCTCGGAACCTTGGAGGACCGTTCGGGCGGCCTCTATATCGAGTCCCAGAGCGCTGCCGCCACGGCAGACAGGGGCCTCGCCGATCGTTACGTCTACAGTCGTGGGATTCACAGTGACCGAGGTGTTCCCCATTGCACACAAGATTCGGCCCCAGTTTGGGTCGGCGCCGTAAATCGCCGTCTTGACAAGGTTTGAGGCGACCACCGCGCGGGCGCCGAGCCGCGCCTCCATTGGTGAGCGGGCCCCCTTGACTCGAACCTCAAAGAACTTCGTCATGCCCTCGCCATCGCGCACGATGGCCGTCGCCAGAAACGTGCAGACCCTGCGCAGGCCCGCGGCGAAACGGTAGGCGTCATCGCCATTTCGGATCGGCTCGTTGCCGGCCAGCCCATTGGCCAAGAGCATGACGGAGTCATTTGTGCTCGTATCGCGATCGATGGAGATCATGTTGAACGTATCGTTCACGATGTCCAGGAGCACCTCGTGGGCAAAGTCTGGGTGAAGTGCCGCGTTTGTTGTAAGGAAGCAAAGCATCGTCGCCATATTAGGGATGGATCATCCCAGCGCCCTTGGTGGCCCCAGAAAGAATCACCGGGCCTGTCGATAGCGCAATCTCGACAGATATCTCCTTGGGTCGCGTGTCCGTAGTCATCATGGCGCGCGCTACAGCATGACCGGCACCGTCGGAAAGCTCAATCGCGTCGATACCGGCGCGTAGTTTGTCCATGTCCATGGGAACGCCAATGACGCCGGTGGAGGCCACCAGGAACGTATCGACAGATTCGCCAATCTTGGCCGCTGCGCGCTCAGCCATCTCCAGCGCATCACGCAGGCCCTGCTCGCCAGTGCAGGCGTTAGCGTTGCCCGCGTTGAAGACGATACCGCGACCAAACGGTCGAGCAACGTGCTCACGGCTCACGGCCACGGGCGCCGCGGCAAAGCGATTCTGAGTGAAGGTGGCGGCAATGACCACCGGCGCGTCTGACACAATCATCCCAACGTCGAGCTTGTCGGTACCGGGCGTCTTCACGCCGGCATACACGGCGCCGGCCTTGAATCCGGGCGTCGAGGTCACGCTTCCGTCGGGAAGCTCACGTACTACATCATCTGTCATCGATGGCACCTTCGTTCGTATAGACGGCGCGGATGGCCAACGATGAGCTCCAGAACGCGTTGGCGGGTCCGCGCTAATGAGCGCTACGGATAGACGGCCAGCGCCTGCAGCCCGGCGTCCTCGGGGAATCCGAGCATCAAATTCATGTTCTGCACGGCTTGGCCGGCTGCGCCCTTCACGAGATTGTCCAGGCATGACAGCACCATGACCCGGCCCGTCTTCTCATCCACACGCGGATGAACGATGCAGTGATTGCTACCAAGCGTGTGTTTCGTCTGTGGTGAAGCCCCAACCACGCGCGTGAATGGCGTCTCGGCGTAGAAAGACTCGTACAGTCGAGTCAAGTCTTCCTGCGACACCGGGCTCATCAACCTCGCATAGCAGGTATCAAGAATTCCTCGTGTCATCGGAACGAGATGCGGCACAAAGGTGATCTCCAGCGGGTCCGAATCCAGGCCAGCGCTCGAGCGAAGTAGCCCTAGCTCCTGCTCCATCTCCGGGAGATGCCTATGCCCCTTTAATCCGTAGGCGGAGCAATTCTCATTGATCTCGTTGAAGTTGTACTCAACTTTTGACGATCGTCCTGCACCTGAGATGCCAGTCTTTCCGTCGATGATCACACCGGGCTCGATCAGATGGGCAATCGGCGCTAAGCCGAGAATCGCCGCCGTGGAGAAGCACCCCGGATTTGCTACCAACCGGGCTTTGCGAATCTTCTCCGCGTGGAGCTCTGGGATGCCGAAGGCCGCCTCGGGAATCAGGTGTGGCGCAGGATGCTCACCGTACCAGTGCTCATAAAGCGGGACGTCCTTTAGTCGAAAGTCGGCTGAGATGTCCACTGCCTTCGGAACGCGATCCAGCAGGGCAGGCATGATTTCCGCAGTGGCATGGTGTGGGAGCGCGGCAATGACGAAGTCGACCTCACCAACCTCTGGAAGGATCTCCCGGTCAACGGGCCCAAGGTGAGGGAAGACCGACTCGAGCTGTTGGCCAGCAGCGCTCCGGCCCGTTACACAGGCCACCTCGACGTGAGGGTGGTTTGCCAGAATGCGCGCCGTCTCAGCGCCGGCATAGCCCGTCACGTTGACTATTCCAACGCGCGTTGCAGTCATATCGCTCTCCCGGGAATCGCTGGATTATAGCAAAGCGATTATCTGGCCCCACCGGAACCCATGGTATACTCCGATCCAACAATGAATAGATATTCACAGCGCGATATCCTCATTCTCGCGGGCGTCGCGCTTCTCTTTCTCTGGCAAACAGGTCTAGGTCGGCAAGCGCTTTCCAACCCCGCGAGTTTGCTGGTAAGCATCCTGGCTCTCGCCATCGCCATTACCGTCCATGAAGCCAATCATGCTTGGGTTGCAACTTTATTAGGAGATCCGACTCCACGCTTGATGGGGCGGGTCAGCCTAAATCCGATGCGCCATCTTGACCCTATGGGAACGCTGATGATCTTCGTGGCTCACTTCGGTTGGGGGAAGCCGGTGATGTTCAACCCCTGGAACCTCAAGGTCAATCCACACATCGGATCCGCCATGGTCGCCTTCGCCGGACCTGTGGCGAATATCGCGACAGCGATCTTTTTTCTCATTCCACTTCGATTCCAGTCTTCCGTTGATCCCCAGCTCGGAGAGCTCATACAGCAAGTTGTCAGACTCAACATCAGTCTCGCGGCGTTCAATCTGATCCCAATTCCGCCATTGGACGGCTTCAGCGTGGTGACCGGTGTACTGCCACGCCCGATTGCGGTCATATTCGAACCGCTGCGTCAGTATGGATTCATCATTCTCCTGGCGTTGCTGTTTATACCGATGCTTGGCGGTCCTGATATCCTAGGCGCCATGCTGCGGCCCATCATCACACTTGTCAGTAGCTTTGTTCGCACTGTCGCGCTCGGAACGTAGAACGTGGCGGCGGGTGATTTTCAGCGGGTCACGATCATCGGCACCGGACTTATTGGAGCCTCGCTCGGATTAGCCATCCGCGAGGCCTCCCCTGGTGCTCGGATCACCGGCTTTGAGCTTGGGGCGGATGCTCAGCGCACCGCGGCGCGACTGAAGGCCGTGGACAAGTTTGCTCCCAGCCTTCCACACGCAGTCCGCGATGCGGAGCTGGTGATTGTGGCCACGCCTGTCCGCACGATCCAATTTATCTTTCGTGAGATGCGCGACGATCTTCCACCAGGCGTTCTCGTTACCGACACCGCCAGTACTAAGGCTCAAGTCCTGAGCTGGGCGCAGGAGATCCTTCCAGCCCATGTCTCATTTGTCGGCGGGCATCCGATGACTGGACGGCTCACCTCGGGTAACGACGATCCCGTGGGCACGCTCTTTCAACAGACGATCTTTTGTGTGGTTCCATCGGCCACCGCGGATGCATCCCTCGTCCAGCGATTTGTTAGCCTGGCGGAATCGATAGGCTCCGTCCCCTACTTTGTGGATGCCGCGGAACATGATGGGCTCGTCGCCGGAATAAGCCACCTTCCCTACCTCGTCTCGACCATGCTGATGCGGAGTATCGCCGAGGATGGCGGATGGCGTGAGATGCGTACGCTGGCGGCTGGCGGATTCGCCACGGCCACGCAGCTCGCGGCTGGTAACCCAACCATGTACACAGATATCTGCCTGACCAACCGCGAACCGGTAGTGCGTCAGCTAGACCAGTACATCGAGCGCCTGCAAGACCTACGGAGAAGGATTGACCAGGGCGACGAATCGATCCGGGATGAGTTCATGGAGGCATCGGTGGCGCGGGAGGTCTGGCTGAACACGCCGCCCGATTCGGACACCCTGCCAGCTACGTCCGAGCTCCGCGGGCCGAATATCTTCTCGGCCGGCAAGCTTGGCGATCTCATTCGTGGGCGCCGACCCGAGCGGTAGCCGGACCCGGACCAGCCAGCTCTGGTCCTCGGGATATTTCCAGCGAGGAATTCCGTCCGCCAATCGCATCCATTAACCGGCCTCCGAGTCGCACGTGAGTAGGCGATTTCGAGGCTGGTTGATGGATGCGATTGGTGTCTGACTCTATCCGCGGGGGAACCGCACCCTCATGGGATGCGGATCTGGACGACAAGAAGGGGCGAGCCCAAGCGGCTCGCCCCTTTTCGCAGGCCAGGAACGCCAGGAGGCGTTCCTTACTTGACGTCTACCGTTGCGCCGGCTTCGCGCAGCTTGGCCGCGGTGGCTTCGGCGACATCCTTCGCAACGCCTTCCTGGACAGGCTTTGGGGCTGCCTCAACGAGGTCCTTGGCCTCTTTCAGGCCCAGGCTCGTGATCTCACGGACCACCTTGATGACCGCGATCTTGTTGGCGCCGAACTCCGTCAGAACAACGTTGAACTCGGTCTGTTCTTCGGCAGGCGCCGCGGCAGCCACGGGCGCTGCCGCCGCGGCTGGTGCCGCAGCCACCGCCGCGGAGACACCGAACCGATCTTCGAGCGCCTTGACGAGATCAGCCAGCTCCAGGACGGAGAGTTTCTCGATCGACTCAATCAGTTCTTCTTTGGTTGCCATACTTCAGTCTCCCTTGCTTCCAAGTGCCGCCCGGTGAAATCCGAGCAGTTGAAACGGCGTTACGCCGCGTTACCTTCCTCGAGCTGTCGTCGTCGTGCATCGAGCACCCCAACCAGATTTCTGGTCACGCCGTTCAATACATTGACGAGTCCCGCTATGGGGCCTTTCATGCCACCGAGCACCTGCGCGATCAAGACCTCGCGACTTGGCAGCTCGGCGAGCCGTGTGACTTCTTCAGGACCGATCCGTCGATCACCCAACAGTGCTCCACGCACCTGAAGGATTCGCGACGTGCGGGCAAATTCTGAAACGATCTTGGCCACCGCGACCGGATCGTCGTACGCAAATGCGATGGCAGTTGGCCCAATGAGGTCTTCTTTAATCGCTTCGCTTCCGGATTTGTCAGCGGCAAACCGTGTAAGCGTATTCTTGCTCACACGGTATTCGACACCCGCTTCCCGCAGTCTGCCTCGAAACGCAACCATGTCTCCGACATTCAAGCCGCGATAGTCGGTAACAACAGCGATACTACTTCGGGTGAAGCGATCCGCAAGCTCTTCTACTTCCTGGACTTTTTCAGGACGCGCCACTCAATCACCTCCTCTCAACAAAAATTTTGGCCTTCAGCTTCCGAAGCTGAAGGCCAACCATCGTCAATGAGGGAACATGACGAATAATTAATCCTTCAAGCCTCGGCAGGTAGACTGATTAAGTCCGATTCCACGGACACCCGCTGTCTGCAGCCTGATGACTATTCAATTGTGAGCGCTTCAGAAGAATCGCTGGATCGATCTACGCGGCGATGGCCAGCGTTGGCTGGACATCGAGTTTAATTCCAGGGCCCATCGTGCTGCTGATCGAAATCGAACGGATGTAGACGCCCTTGGCACCGCTCGGCTTTGCACGCACTACCGCGTCAATCGCGGCGGCAAGATTATCTTTGATTTGATCGGCGCTGAAGCTCACCTTGCCCAGCGGCATGTGAATGACACCGGTGCGGTCCAGGCGGAACTCTACCCTACCACCCTTGTATTCGCTAACAACACGCCCAATGCCGTCCTTCACTACCGTGCCGGTGCGGGGATTAGGCATCAGCCCTCGGGGACCAAGGACTCGACCGAGCCGACCAACGAAGTTCATTACGTCTTCCGAGGCAACCGCGACATCGAAGTCGAGCCAGCCTTCCTGGACGCGCTTGACTAGCTCCTCACCACCAGCTTCGTCTGCGCCGGCCGCCAGCGCTTCACGCGCGAGATCGCCTGTAGCAAAGGCGATGACCCGGCGAGTCTTGCCCGTTCCATGTGGCAGCGTAGCGGCGTCTCGAACAATCTGATCCGCGTGGCGCGGGTCAAGCCCAGTTCGAATGTGTACTTCAACCGACTCGTCGAACTTCGCGGGCGCAAGCTCCTTTACCAGCGAAACTGCCTCGGCCGGATCGTAGAGCTTGTCTCGATCCAGTTTCTCCGCGGCCTGTCGGTATTTCTTTCCATGCTCTGGCATTACTTCTCCTAACGAGCGCTCGACTTCAGGTAGT
Organism: uncultured Chloroflexia bacterium; assembly: GCA_963765765.1. Classification (GTDB taxonomy): domain Bacteria; phylum Chloroflexota; class UBA6077; order UBA6077; family JACCZL01; genus CAVXYC01. The sequence continues at coordinate 251,620 of CAVXYC010000020.1, forward strand.
CGGACCGCTCTCCCTCACTTCTCCACCCCGATACCCATGCTCCGAGCTGATCCTTCGATCATGCGCTCGGCAGCCTCGAGATTCGCGGCGTTGAGGTCTTTCATTTTCATCTGCGCGATTTCGCGCACCTTATCGCGACTCAGCGTAGCAACGCTGCCGCGGCCAGGAGTGGTCGCTGCCTTCTCAACCCCGGCCGCCTTCTTGATCAAGTCAGAAGCCGGCGGCGTCTTGAGAGTGAACGCGAACGAACGATCCTCAAAGATCGTGATCTCAACGGGAACAACGTTGCCCATCTGGGCGGCCGTCTTCTCGTTGTAGTCCTTTACGAACTGCATGATGTTGACGCCGTGCTGGCCCAGCGCCGGACCCACCGGCGGAGCAGGCGTCGCCTTGCCGGCGTCAATCTGCAGTTTGACCATTGCGCGAACTTTTTTTGCCATCGTTCAGTCGTCTCCGTGATTACGCGCAAAGACGCGATGGGATAGACCATCGCGTCTTTCTAGCGCTCTTGTTCTATGTGATTCGCGAGACCTGGAGGAAGTCAAGCTCCACGGGCGTCTCGCGGCCGAAGAACGACACCAGCACGCGCACTTTGCCCTTCTCGGCATTGATATCGTCAACGATCCCAATGAAATCAGTGAACGGTCCATCCACAACCTTGACCCGTTCGCCCTTGGAGAAGCTGACCTTGACTTTCGGCGCTTCCACCCTCATTTGCTTGAGGATCGCTTTGACTTCGTCATCCTCCAGCGGGGTAGGACGATTTCCTGAGCCAACGAATCCAGTGACCCCGGGCGTATTCCGCACCACGTACCAGGCGTCATCACCCATAACAAGCTCAACTAGCACATAGCCGGGGAAAACCTTACGCTGCACCGTGCGGCGTTGACCGTCCTTGATCTCAATCTCTTCCTCGGTTGGGATGACCACCTGGAAGATTTGATCCTGGACGCCCATGGATGCGATGCGGTGCTCGAGGTTCATCTTCACTTTGTTCTCATAACCTGAGTACGTGTGAATGACGAACCAACGCCGTCCATCGGTTGGCTCTTCTGGTTCTACGTCAGACTGGTCGCTGTCAACGACGCCGCCATCAGCGGTTACTTCTGCCTGTTCGAGCTCGTCGTCAGCCACTGTTGCGCGAGGATTGTCCATGGCTCAGATTCCCTGGCCTGCCAGCCGGAGCAGCAGGCGGAAGAACTCCTGAAAAATGAAGTCGATAGCTCCCAAAAACGCCCCCACGACGGCGGAGATGGCAAGCACGACTAACGTAAGGTTCGTCCATTCTCGTCGCGACGGCCAGATCACCTTGCGAATCTCAGAGCGAAGGTCACGGACGTAGTTCGTGATCCCCGCCTGCTGCGATCCGAACGGGCGACGTGCAACCGGTCCGGGCGCCTTGGGTCGCTTGGTACTCACAGTTGTCTGCTGACGCGGCGCAGTCTTGACCTGCGACACACTACCCCTTCCGAAATTCCCCGAAAATGAACCGTACTACGGTGGCAGGCGTGACAGGACTCGAACCCGCAACCTGCGGTTTTGGAGACCGCTGCTCTACCAATTGAGCTACACGCCTATGCTTGCCCCGAGAGACAGAGGCACATGGGCCTGGGCAACGTGGGGAACACTGTCTTATACCACGCCGGCCAGAGAGCCTACAACACGCTAGCCAGCCCAGTGCGTTCTGAAGTGCGAACTCGGACCGCCGCTTTCTCAGAGATGTCAGATTCAGTCTGGATATCTAGAGAGCGGCCATTCTTGCCCGGACTTCAGAACGCTTTGCGCCGACTGTGGTTCCAGTACTATCGCGTCTCGCGATGCGGCTGATACGCCCGACAACGTGGACAGAACTTGCGAAGCTGGAGCCGATCAGGATCGTTTCGCTTGTTTTTCTCTGTGTGATATGTACGCTCTCGACACTGCTCGCACGCAAGTGTGATGAGCTGTCGGTCGGCTTTTTTCGCCATTCAGGGCTCCTCGCTGTTAGCCGTGGACCGCGGTAACCACCCCGGCCCCCACCGTGCGTCCGCCTTCGCGGATCGCGAACCGCACGCCTTCTTCGATCGCCACCGGCGTGATCAGCTCGATCTGCATCTGCACGTTGTCCCCGGGCATGATCATCTCCACCCCCTCGGGCAACGCGATGTTCCCGGTTACGTCCGTCGTCCGAATGTAGAACTGTGGCCGGTACCCGTTGAAGAACGGCGTGTGCCGTCCCCCCTCTTCCTTGCTCAGCACGTACACCTCGGCCGCGAACTTCGTCCCGGGACGGATGCTCCCAGGCTTGGCCAGCACCTGCCCGCGCTCGACGTCGTCGCGCTCAATCCCGCGCAGCAGACACCCGACGTTATCCCCCGCCACGCCCTCATCGAGCAGCTTGCGGAACATCTCCACGCCCGTGACCACCGTCTTGCGCGTGTCCCCGAACCCGACGATCTCGATCTCTTCGCCGGTCTTGACCTTGCCGCGCTCCACGCGCCCGGTCACCACCGTCCCGCGCCCCTTGATCCCAAACACGTCTTCGATCGGCATCAAAAACGCCAGATCGACCGGCCGCTCGGGCGTCGGGATGTAGCTATCCACCGCGCCCATCAGCTCCCAGATGCATTTGTAGGGCTCCGCTCGGGGCTCTGCTCGGCGCACTCCAGCGCCGCCAGCGCACTCCCCCGAATCGACCGGGATGTCGTCCCCGGGGAACTGGTACTTGCTCAACAGCTCGCGCACTTCCATCTCGACCAGCTCGAGCAGCTCTTCGTCGTCCATCATGTCGCATTTGTTCAAGAACACCACCATGGCCGGTACTTCCACCTGGCGCGCCAGCAGGATGTGCTCGCGCGTCTGCGGCATCGGGCCCGTCGGGCGCGCTCACCACCAGGATGGCGCCGTCCATCTGGGCCGCCCCGGTGATCATGTTCTTGATGTAGTCGGCGTGGCCCGGGCAGTCGACGTGCGCGTAGTGGCGCGCCTCGGTCTGGTACTCCACGTGGGCGATGGCGATGGTGATGCCGCGCTGCCGCTCTTCGGGCGCCTTGTCGATCTGGTCGAACGGCGTGAAGTCGGCCCACCCCTTGAGCGCCAGCGTCTTGGTGATCGCCGCCGTCAGCGTCGTCTTCCCGTGATCGACGTGCCCGATCGTCCCGACGTTGACATGCGGCTTCGTCCGCTCAAATTTTTGCTTCGCCATTGCCTCTACCCCTTGCGATGATCATAATGGCGACCCGGCGGACCGACCGTCCGATTCGCCGTTGCCTCTACCCTTACACAACAAAGACCGCGACATGGCGGCCAACTCTGGAGCCCACAACCGGACTTGAACCGGTGACCTCGATCTTACCAAGATCGCGCTCTACCAACTGAGCTATGTGGGCAGCGCTGCCAGGCTCTGACTCTTATGTGGTGGTGGGAGCAGGATTCGAACCTGCGTACCCCGTCAGGGGACCGATTTTACAGACCGGCGCCATTAACCACTCGGCCATCCCACCGTGAATACTGGAGCCGACGACAGGAATCGAACCCGCAACCTGCGGTTTACAAAACCGCTGCTCTACCGTTGAGCTACGTCGGCCCGAACCGTCGCCATTCGCGCTCAGCACCCGTACTCGGACAGGTCGAGAGCACACGCATACAGCGCTCCGGCGCGCCAAATCATGATACCAAACGCCCCGTGGGGCGGCAACGAAGGGAGCTCCAAAAGAACGTCCTACGTAGCACGGGGCTTGCCCCCTGTGCCTAGAAATCTCACTCGCGGGCGGATGTCTCTAGGCACGAGGGACAAGCCCCGTGCTACCAATTCCGAGCGGTTAGGAGCGGTTGAGCCGATCCTGCAATGCGCGATGTTCGGCGGATACTTCGGCAGGCAGTCGCTCGCCGAACTGCGCGAGAAACTCGCCCTGGTCGGCAGCCTCGCGCAGCCAATCATCTTTGTCAATGGAGAGCAGCGTCTCAGCCACGCTTGCGGAGAGACCGACCTCCGATGCGCCAATCGCGTCCGGCGTAGGCACTATGCCCACGGCCGTCTCTCGCGCACCAGGGTTCTTACCGCGTACTCGCTCATACACCCAGCGCAGCACCCGCATGTTTTCGCCGAAGCCAGGCCAGATGAACTTTCCGTTTGAATCGGTCCTAAACCAGTTGACTTGAAAAATGGAGGGCGGATCGCTCGAGTGTTCACCAACCTCGAGCCAATGCTTCCAATAGTCGCCCATGTTGTATCCGCAGAACGGAAGCATGGCCATCGGGTCTCGGCGGACCACTCCAACGGCGCCAGTCGCCGCCGCGGTGGTTTCCGAGGCCATCGTTGCGCCGAGGAACACACCGTGCTGCCAGTTGAAAGACTGATAGACGAGAGGAACGGTCCGCGCACGACGGCCGCCGAAGAGAATGGCTGAAAGTGGCACACCTTGCGAATCTTCCCAGTGAGTGGAAAGCACTGGATTCTGAGTTGCTGGGGTCGTGAACCGCGAGTTCGGATGCGCGGCCTTCGTCTCCGAGGCCGGCGTCCACGGATTGCCCAGCCAGTCGGTCAGATGGTCCGGTTCGGGCCATCGATGCCTTCCCACCAGACTCGTCCATCATCCGTCACGGCGACGTTGGTGAATATCGAATTGCTCTGAACAGCCGCCATAGCGTTGGGGTTACTCTTCGCATTCGTACCCGGCGCTACGCCAAAGTAGCCAGATTCCGGATTGATGGCCCAGAGACGGCCGTCGGGTCCCACGTTGATCCAGGCGATGTCCTCACCGACAGTTCGTACTCGCCAACCCTGGTCCTCAAACGGCGATCGAAGCATTGCGAGATTCGTCTTGCCGCATGCACTGGGGAACGCCCCGGCGATGTACATGACATCGCCATCTGGCGCTTGCAGCTCGAGGATCAGCATGTGCTCGGCAAGCCAGCCCTGGTCTCGGCCCATCGTGGACGCAATGCGAAGGGAGAAGCATTTCTTACCCAGAAGCGCATTTCCACCGTAGCCCGAGCCCACACTCCAGATCGTACGCGTGTCAGGGAAGTGAGCAATGAAGCGGCGGTCAGGTGAGAGGTCACCCAGCGAATGGAGACCGGGAACCCAGTCGACACCTTCCGCACGCAACCGATCCGTAGCAACCTGCCCCATACGCGTCATGATGCGCATGTTCGCGACGACGTATGGACTATCGGTCAGCTCGACGCCAATCTTGCTGTAGGGTGACGATGCCGGGCCCATCAAATAAGGGACCACGTACATCGTGCGTCCCCTCATGGCTCCATTAAAGAGCGGCCAGATCTGGTCCTGCGCCTGTTTAGGGGACATCCAATTGTTGTTGGGTCCCGCGTCTATCTCGTTCTCCGTACAGATATACGTCAGGTGCTCCGTACGAGCGACATCCTGCGGATTGCTACGGTGAAGGTAACTGTTGGGATGTGCCTTGTGATTGAGCTCCAGCAGCGTCCCGTCCGACAGCATCTGGTCGATCAGCTGCTGGTTCTCCGTATCACTGCCGTCGCACCAGACAATCTGATCAGGCTGCGTGGTGCGCGAGACACGTTCTACCCACGCTTCAACTTCGGAAAGGCCCCCGGAGGAATGGGACGCAGATACGGAAGAAGTAACGGCCATCGATCTGTTGCCTCCCGCCACGAGCGCCGTTGCACGAAGAGAATATGGTTCAATGATGGCGCCACGGACGTTAATATCCCTGGACTTTTCGACTCTCGACACGCTCGAGGTTGCCATTACGAGTATACAGCGGAGCATCCGTCGCGTGACTCACAGCTGACGACCGCATGACCGCATTGTTCACCGACACAAACGGCGGCACAGTAAATCGCGCGTCTCCCCTAATAATGGCGTCTCAGCGATCGCTCGCGTTCACGGGGTCAATCTTCCTGATCCTCGCCGGCGCCGCGATTCTAAAGATTGCGCTTCTCTTCCGTGCGGTTGGGTTCGAGCAAGGCGACCCGCTTGAGTACATCAACATCGCCCACGCAATTGCGTATCGGACCGGTGAGGTAGTGGTGGGATATTCGCCCGCTGCTTTATCCCCTGGTCCTTGTGCCAGTCACCTGGGTGGGCAGTCTCCTTCCCGATCCCACCGGCGAGGCAGCGGTGCGCCTGCTCCGATCCACTCCGCTGGCGTTCTCTCTGGGGTGCCTGGCGGTATCAACCGCGATTTCGGGAACGCTTTCCGGAAGATTCGCAGCGATTTGCACGGCTCTCATGTTGGCCAGCAACTCGGTCTTTAATCAGCTCTCCGTCTCCCCATTCGCGGAGATCCCGGCTACATTTGGCGTCCTTCTGGCAGCGCTCATTGCTATTCGCGCTCAGCCAACCACCAGATCCGGATTGGCGGTTGGCGTTGCGTTGGGGCTCGGCTGCATGGCCCGCTATCAATCGCTCGCGTTCATTGTGCCGTTTGGCATCTGGATGCTGCTCAGCGGCAGTCGCGCTCGCCTCACCGGCTTCGTCGGCGGACTTCTGGCCTGTGGTGCACTTCAGGGTCTGCTCGACATCCTTGCCTACGGCGCGCCATTTCACAGTCTCATTCAATCCGCGGCCTACAACGTCACGACTGATGAAGCAGCTAGTTTTTACGGAGCCGAGCCGCCGTGGTGGTATGCCGAGACCGTCGGAGATTGGCTCGGGTACGCGTCGCTGGCTCTCGCGATTCTGGGCTCGGTCATGGCCGTTCGCGGGAATCGCAGACGAGAGTGGTCGCTGGTCCTTCCGCTTGCCGCGGTGATGTTGATCTGGCTCTCGGCCATTGCGCACAAGGAGCCACGCTTCACCAGCCAGGTGACGCCATTTCTGATCATCGCAGCGGGGCATGGCGCATCCGCCATTCTGCAGGGTCATTCGCGATTAGGACCTTATGCCGCCATAGCGGCGATAGTCGTAGCAACAGTCCCCGGATACTGGCAGAGTCTCTCGCTCGATCTGACATTTAATCCGGGCTTTGTTGAGGCTCCAAAGCTGGTGGCAGCTCAGCGCCCCGGCGCGGTGCTAGGCACCATTCCCTGGTTCGTTGCACGACCATACACCCACAATCGCATTGAGCTTGTCAGGGCAGACGTCGACCTCTGGGACGATCCAGGGCAGATGAGCGCGGTCATCGAACGAGCCGATTACCTGCTCCTGCGTGAATACGACTTTGCCGCCGACCGAGCAATCGATCGAATGATCAACAGCCAATTTCGAACAATTGAGACATATCCGGAGCAGGTGATACTTTTGGAAAAGCGGCCAGCTTCGACACCTCGAGGGCGATAAAGGTGGTGACCAAGATCGGAGATCTAGAAGGTCGGTCAGCTGGGAGTCGCGTCTGTCATCCGCTGCAACGCGGCCACCTTAGGCATCAGCCCTGCCTCATCTGCACCGACCACGGTGACGTGACCGACCTTTCGACCCGGCCGGGCGTCTTTGCGATATAGGTGAATGTGAGCGCCCGGAACCCTGGAGAGCTGGACGATATCGGGCGCGTCCCCGATGAAATTCAGCATAGCTGAGCGACCGATTGTTGAAACATCGCCAAGTGTCAGGCCCAGTATCGCGCGGAGATGGTTCTCGAATTGGCTGGTGACTGCGCCATCAATCGTCCAGTGACCCGAGTTGTGCACCCGTGGAGCGATCTCATTGGCCATAAGCCCGCCGGGAACCTGGAACAACTCAACGGCCAGCACTCCAACGTGACCAAGGTCACGCAGCAGCGCATGACCGATGCGCGTGGCCAGATTCTGTAGATCAAGTGTGATTCCTGGAGCGGGAGCAAGCGAGAGACGCAGAATTCCATCGCGATGATGATTTTCAGTGAGTGGATAAAACGCGATGCTGTCGTCGCGAGCGCGAGCAACGAGGATCGATAGCTCTCGAGCGAACATGATGCGCTCCTCGAGAATGAGCGGCTGACCGCCGAGCTGCCCCCACGCCGCGTCGGCATCTTCGGCAGACTCAATGGGTGCCTGGCCTTTTCCGTCATATCCGAGTCGTCGAGTCTTGAGAATGGCCGAGCCGCCTACGATCCGGAGCGCTTCGTCCAGGTCGGACCGTGAATCCACGGCCGCGAATCGTGGCGTCGGAATCCCAAGCGCCTGGAAACGCATCTTCTCCTCGAGCCGATCCTGCGCAACCTGCAGCGATCGCGCGGACGGATACATCGGCACTCGAGCAGATACATACTCGGCCGTAAACAACGGCACATTCTCAAACTCGTACGTGACGCAGTCCACACCGTCGAGAAAACGGTCAAGGGTTGCGGTATCCGTGTAATCACCAGCAATGAGCTCGCCAACGTCTGCCGCGCAAGCGCTGGCTTCAGGATCGAGAAATCGAAACTGGAGGCCAAGCGGAATTCCGGCGAGTGCAAGCATCCGCCCAAGCTGCCCACCACCCAGGATGCCGACGCGCACTACGGAACGCTCGGATCAGGGTGGTCCAGGACCACTTGAGTCTGATTGGAACGAAACTCGTCGAACGCCTGCCGTAGGGAAGGGTACTTATTGCCTAGAATAGACGCGGCCAGAAGTGCCGCATTCACAGCGCCAGATCGGCCGATCGCCATGGTGCCCACAGCTATCCCCGCGGGCATCTGAACGATGGAAAGCAGTGAATCCATACCTTTGAGCGCATGTGATTCCACCGGGACTCCGAGTACCGGTAATGACGTCTTGGAAGCCGTCATCCCCGGCAGATGGGCGGCTCCACCAGCACCGGCGATGATGACCTCCAGACCTCGTTCGACAGCCGTTGAGGCGTAATCGAAAAGCAAGTCCGGTGTTCGGTGGGCGGAAACCACCCGGGTCTCGTATGGAACTCCAAGCTGCGCGAGAGTTTCAGCAGCATGTTTCATGGTCTCCCAATCAGACCGGGAGCCCATGATCACGCCGACCAGCGCGGAATCGGGGACGTCTGCGATGATGTGCCTCACACTTTTTGGACAAGGAGTAGTGGAAGCCGGGCCGCCTGACAGTGCGATCCTAGCCATGACTAATAGACCCACCGGCTGCGCAAGCAACGGGGTCTATGGTACAGTAAGACGTTCCGCGCGCGAGTAGCTCAGTGGATTAGAGCGCAGCCCTGCGAAGGCTGAGGTCGCGGGTTCAAGTCCCGCCTCGCGTACCATTCGGTCCCCCGGACCGTACTTTCCCTCGCTCTTCCATTTTCTCCCCGCGTGACGCTATCGTATCGTGCTCTGCCCAGGTTTCGGGCCTACAATCTGCGTTGGGCGGGACCTGGCGTGGTCAAGGGTGAGTATGGCGCGAAAGCACTTAGCAGCAGACCGCATTCGTCGAGTCTGGCAGATCGTCGAAGACATTGCTCAGGAGCCTGGCAAGGGTCGACGCGATCTGGCAGAGACGTTTTCGTTGAGCGAACGACAGGTTCAGGCTGACTTGAACCTCATTCGCGCCGACATGCGTCTGCCCCTTGTTCGACACCAGGGCTACCGATTCGAAACGCCCCAAAACGGCACCGGGCCCACTTTTACCTTGCGGGAAGCGCAGCTACTGCTTATGGCAGTACGGCAGCTCGGTCGGGAGCGCGGTGGACTTCAGCGAGAGCTGACCGCACTGATGCGCAAACTGCCATCGCTTTTCCCGCCCCACCTGCGCCCACTCGCTGATCGAATATTGCAGTCGATGACCCCAGCCAGCGCCAGACAGCCCGATGAAGACGAGATGTTTGCCACGTTGTCGGAAGCCGCCGTGCGCAAAGGCCAGGTCCAGCTTCATTACGCAGCGAATGATCTCTCGACAGCAATTCAAGACCCCATTGTGCGCGTCGAGCTGCTCGTGCCTTACACCGAATCCTGGTACCTTATAGGCGTGTGTCAACAACGCAATCGCCTTATGATGTTCGACCTCGAGAACGTCTCGAGCGTGACCGCGCTCTCTCGCAAATGAGCCCCCTTATCAATTCGCACTGGCGCTTGGGTGCCTTTTTCATTGTGGCCGTCTGCATTCTTGCCGCTTCCTCGGCTGCGCGTGCAGACGATGCGCCTAGCAGCGCCTCGACGGATCCGCAGTTTGAGAATGGCTCCCCGCCGGTGCGCATCAGCATTCCGGCGATTGGGCTGGACACTGACGTCATGCCGGTGGCCACGGACGACGATGGGGCGATGAGCGCGCCGGGCAATCCTGATGCAGTCGGCTGGTACTCTCTTGGGCCGGGCATTGGCATTGGCGGTAACGTTGTGCTTGCAGGTCACGTCGACTGGGGCGGCCGTCTACGCGCTTTCGGTAAGCTGCACTCAGTCTCTGAAGGCGATTCCGTCACGGTGTGGGACGCGAATGGCCGGGCCGAGCGCTACGTCGTTCAAGCGTCCGATTGGGTGGAGGCGGAGGGTGCGGCGGTCGATGAGATCTTCGGCTCACGCGACGTACCCAGCATAACGCTCATCACGTGCGGTGGGACATTTGATCCGTGGACTCATCAGTATCTCCACAGACTCATCGTGCGCGCGCTCAGGACCGCGGACGACACGTAGAGAGGAAGCACCGCGAATTTCTTGGCCGCCAATTGAGATTTCGACTGACGGCCTCAATCGTCGCGGCGGGCAGGGAGGCGCCCTACGGATCAGCCTGGCGAATGCTACACAAACGTCAGCGCGGTAACAATTCCTAGAAGTGCACCCACGAAGACTTCGAATGGCGTGTGTCCAAGCAGCTCAATCAGACGGCGCTCGCTGAATTTCTGCTGCTCAAAAAGCTCCTCGATCATGCGGTTGAGCGTGCGCGCTTGCATGCTGACGGCGCGCCGTACTCCGGCCGCGTCGTACAACACAACCCCAGCAAAGACGGCGGCAAGGGCAAACATCGCAGAGCCTGTTCCCTGATCCATTCCGATACGCGTTGTCAGAGCCGTCACGAGAGCAGAGTGGGAGCTTGGCATGCCACCAGCGCTCAACATTGTCCGAGCGTGGAATCGATGCTCACGAAGTGCCACAACAACGGCTTTGGAGAGCTGCGCAATAAACCAGGCTAGAGCGGATGCCCCCAATACATCATTGTGGATCAGATCATTCATCGGCAATCTCTGAGAGGCGACGGTCTTACGTTGACCGCGCCGTCCATCGTGCCGCGGAGTTTCACAGATCATCCTCATCATCGTCGGGCGCATCGACGAACAGGTCTGACTGGACAAGTCGCGTCACACGCAGCTCGGCTTCGTCGAGCATCGCGCGGCATTGTGTTGCGATCTGGATTCCCTGCTCGAAACGAGCGATGGCTTCATCCAACGGGAGACCGCCCTGCTCCAGAGTTGCTATCGTCTCCTGAAGCCGCGAGAAGCTCTCCTCGAAGCTCGGTGTCTCTTCCATTCTTCTTCTCCTGTTGGACTGATTCCACACGGGCGTCAATTGTCCCATCGTGGACAACTGCCTGGAGCTGATCACCCGACTTTACCTGGCTCGCTGAGGTCACCACGCCACGGCCCTGAACCAGCGCAATGGAGTACCCCCGAGCCAAGGTCTCCCGCGGCGACAGCGCTGTGAGCTGCAGCGTGCGCCCTTCGAGCTGTCCCCGCTCTAACTGAATTTGATTTTTCAACCCCAACGAGGCGCTGTGGAGAGCCGAGCCAATCTGTTGGCGGCGTAGCGCAATCGTTTCCAGCGGCGACGCACCGCTCAGACGAAGCTCCATTGACCGCTGTTGTTCCCGCAATGTTGTAAGTCGCCGCTGAATGATCTGCGCTCCGCGCCGAATAGTTGCTGCGATGTGGCGATCGAGCACATCCGCGTCTGGAGTGACAAGCTCCGCTGCCGCGGTGGGCGTGGCAGCTCGACGATCGGCCACGAAGTCAGCGATGCTGAAATCAACCTCGTGGCCCACCGCGGAGACCACAGGGATCGGACAACGAAAGATGGCCCGCGCCAGTCGTTCATCGTTGAACGCCGCCAGGTCCTCCGCCGACCCCCCGCCTCGGCCGATGATGAGCACGTCTACCGATGCCTGGTTCTGGTGATACCAGTTCATCAAGCTGATCGCCTCGATCAGCTCTCTCGGCGCCATGTCGCCCTGAACAGCACTATGCGCGAAGACGATCTCCGCGATCGGGTAGCGCCGACTCACGCAGGTCAACACATCGTGTAACACCGCACCACCATCAGAAGTCACAAGCCCAATGCGCTTCGGAAAGATGGGGAGTGGTCGCTTGCGCTCTTCAGCGAACAGCCCTTCTTGCTCGAGCTTGCGACGCAAGGCCTCAAAGAGAAGCTGCCCTTGCCCCAATCCAGCCGGGTATAGCAGATCAACAATGAGCTGCAGCTTCCCACCGGCCTCGTAAAAAGCGACCTCTCCGTGAATGGAGACAGCCATCCCAGCGACCGGGGTCACCCCAGACGCCATGACCGAGCTGCGGAACATGACGCACGGAAGCTGGCTCCGATCGTCACGGAGAGTAAAGTAATAGTGCCCCGAGCTCGCCCTCGTGAGCGAGCTTATGTCGCCCTCTACCCAGACATCGGACAGGATGTCGTCCGCCCGAAGATAGTCATGGATGTACTGGGCCAGCTCACCAACGGCAAAGATCTGCATTGAACAAATGGTAGTTGATTGGAGTGAGCTTGAGCGCTCGGGGGAGAGAAACAGTCACCGGATGGATACATGGACCAACAAGACGACAGGGGCGAATGAGACTTACTCGTCCCATTCGCCCCTACAAGGCCTCTGTGTGAAGGCGCTCGAAAGACTAGACGCGCTCCAGGTACGTCCCCGTACGCGTATCTACCTTGATCTTGTCACCAATGTTGACGAAAAGCGGGACCTGAATGCCCAAGCCGGTATCAAGCTTAGCAGGCTTGGTGCCGCCGGATGCCGTATCACCACGGAATCCGGGATCTGTCTCAACGACCTCGAACTCGAGCGTGATCGGTAGCTCCACGCCCACGGGCTCTTCGCCGTAGAACTGCACGTCCAGCTCACCGTTCTCCTTGAGATAGAGCACGGTATCGCCGAGCTGCTCGGGAGTGAGAGCAAACTGATCGTACGTCTCCTGGTCCATCATGTAGTAGTTGTCGCCCTCTTTGTAGAGGTACTCAACCTTGCGATTCTCGAGGCGCACGCGCGGGAATTTCTCACCGGCCTGGAATGTCTTTTCCAATGTGGCCCCGGAGCGAACGTTGCGCACCTTGATGCGCACCTGAGCGCTGCCGCGACCAACTTTGATGTGCTGGTAGTCCAGAACCGTAAAGAGCTGGCCGTCGATGTCAACGACCACACCCTTCCGCATGTCAGCGGTAGAAATCACGCCGAAACCTCCGTGAGCTCGAGCTTTTTGGGAGAGCCGGGTCATCACTCGAGCACCGTTCTCCTGCATCACCACCAGATCTTCGATACGGACGCCGCCCCAGCCGGGCAGATAGATGCCCGGCTCCACGCTGAAGACCATGCCGGTTTGAAGCACCGTCTCACCGCGGATAGGGGACACCCATGGCGGCTCGTGCACTTCCAGTCCAATCCCATGACCGGTACTGTGGCTGAAGTGCTCCTTGAACCCGGCCTTCTCAATGACTGCCCGTGAGAGCTGATCCACATCCGTGCCGGTCATGCCGGGGCGCATCTCTCGTTCGGCCACTTCCTGCGCCTCGAGTACGATCCCGTAGACCTCTTTCAGCCTATCCGGCGCCGGGCCAATGCACACTGTTCGTGTCATATCCGAACAGTAGCCGTCCTTCAGCGCACCGATATCGATCTTGATCGGCTCACCGCGCTGGAACTGGCGATCTGTTGGTATTGCGTGGGGCATGGATGCATTGGGCCCACTGGCGACGATGGAGCTGAATGAGGTCCCATCTGCCCCGTGTGTTCGGAGATAGCGCTCCACTTCCCAGGCAATCGCCTTCTCGGTCTGCCCAGGCCGAACCTCGGTAAGGACATGCGCCAGACATTCGTCCAGTACGTCGATCGCCGCCTGGAGCATCTCAAGCTCTTTCGCGTCTTTGATGATGCGCAGTCGATCCACGAGGTCTTGCGTAGGCACCAACTCAATGTCGCCCTGCAGTGCCTCGCTGAACTTCGAGTAGATGCCGTAAGGGAGGTGGATGGCTTCAAAAGCGATCTTCTTGGCACCCATTGCGCTCAGGCGCTCCTTCATGAGGTCAGTCGCCTTAGCGCCCGCGGAGTACGTCACTACTTCGTAATCGGGGGCTTCCTGGGCCGCCTGCTCGTTAGTGCGAGTGTCCGTAAACAGATTCAGCCGAAGTCTTGGTGATGAGGAGATAACCTGCCGAGTCTCGTGGAGGCAGATCGTGTCCGCGATACCCGCTCAAGTAGTAGCGCGACTCCGGTTGGCTGATGAGAATTCCATCGACCTCGGCGGAGTCGAGCTCCGCTCGAAGCCGCGTTACTCTATCGAGATACGCCGACATACTTGTTGCTACTCCTAACTCGACTTCCGCCGCCTCGGCCGGCGGCGACGGCCGTCTTCTTCTCTTTTCCCACACCGACGCTTCCATTCTTCTTCGCTGTTCCATTGCCTTTGTCGGATCCACTGCTTTCACTTACAGCCTCGCGGACCGGCATCGGGTCACAGGTGAGACAGCGCAATCGATCGCGACCAGCTTGAACCTGCAAGCCGCCGCACTTGGGGCACGGCTCTGGCACTGGCCGTTGCCATGCGCTCCAGTTGCAGGTCGGATAGTTGACGCAACCAAAGAAGGTGCGCCCTTTGCGTGACTTGCGCTCCGCGATGTCGCCACCGCACTGAGGGCAATCCACTCCTACCTTGGAGACGATCGGCTTAGCGTTCTTGCAGTCCGGAAAGCCCGTGCAGGCGAGGAATCGACCGAATCGACCCATCTTGATGGCCATCGGTTTGCCGCACTTCTCGCAAACTTCGTCAGTCATCTCGACTGGAAGTTGCTGACGGGGCACATCAGCCATTGCCTTCGAAATGTGCTCTTCCAGCGGGTCGTAGAACTCCTGGATAACCGGCACCCAGGCGCGTTCGCCACGGGCGATGTCATCCAGCTTCTCTTCGAGATTCGCGGTGAAGTCGAGATCGACGAACTCCGCGAAATTCTCGACGAGAAGGTCGTTCACCACGAGCCCAAGTTCCGTCGGCTTGAAACGTCGTTCGATTCGCTCCACGTAGCGTCGATCCTGGATTGTCGAGAGCGTGGGTGCATAGGTACTCGGTCGTCCGATGCCCTTTTCTTCGAGCGCTTTGACCAGCGTCGCCTCTGAGTAGCGGGCCGGGGGCTGGGTGAAGTGCTGCTCAGGCATCAACTTCAGTAGATCCAGCGCCTCGCCCTTAGTGATCTCGGGAAGCGGTGGCTTTGCGTCTTCGTCCGACTCGTCGTCATCACGACTCTCGCGATACACGCTCAGGAAGCCGGGGAAGCGCACCCGGGATCCACTGGCCCGGAAGAGGTTGGTACCTGATCTTCGCCCAGGGCATCCACTTCCAGTGTCGTCACATCGTAGACGGCCGAAGCCATCTGGCTAGCCACGAATCGCTTCCAGATAAGATCGTAAAGTCGAAACTGGTCCGCGTTGAGAAATCGACGGATAGCATTTGGCTCGCGTGAAACAGACGTAGGCCGCACAGCTTCGTGGGCCTCTTGGGCCAGACGACTCCGGGTGCGATACACCCGTCGATCCGACGGGACGAAGTCAGCGCCAAATTTGGACGCGATGTACGATCGCGCCTCATCCTGTGCGGAATCCGCGATGGCGACTGAGTCCGTTCTCATGTACGTGATGAGACCGCTCGTTTCACCTTCACCAATATCGAGGCCTTCATAGAGTGCCTGCGCCACGGCCATGGTCTTTTTGGCCGTAAAGTTGAGCTTTCGATTCGCCTCTTGTTGGAGCGTGCTGGTGGTGAACGGCGCGGCGGGGTGTCGCTGCTGATCCCGCGGTCCGGACGTCACGGACAGTGTACTTTGCTCCCTGCAAAGCGTCCACGACGGCCTGGGAATCAGTAGCTGACCCGAGCGCGACCTTCTTACCAGCGCGCTCGATGAGCGCCGCTACGAAGTGCTCCGCAGGTTGCCCATGCTTGGACAGATCGGCCTCGATGGACCAGTACTCGACCGGCACGAACGCCTCGATCTCTCGTTCGCGATCCACGACCAATCGCACTGCCACGGACTGCACCCGGCCAGCCGAAAGGCCACGCCGCACTTTTTTCCACAGAAGCGGGCTCAGCCGATAGCCAACAAGGCGGTCCAGCACGCGGCGAGCCTGCTGAGCGTCCACGCGCATGTTGTCTACTTCACGGGGGTGCGCCAACGCATCGAGCACCGCACCCTTCGTCACCTCGTGAAACTCCACGCGCTGCATGGGCACACCTGAGTTGACCAGTGTTTGAGCCAGATGCCAGGCGATTGCCTCACCTTCACGGTCAGGGTCAGTCGCCAGAAAGACGTTATCTGCCTTCTTTGCCTCGGCGCGGAGCTGCTTGACTATGTCAGCCTTCGCCTTTGGCACCACGTACTGCGGCAAAAAGCCGTCGTCCACCTTCACGCCAAGTGATTTTTCCGGCAGGTCACGCACGTGCCCGAGGCACGCCTTTACGATATATTCCGGGCCCAAGTACTTGTCGATGGTCCTGGCTTTGGCCGCGGATTCCACTACAACGAGGTTCCGCATTGCCACTTAGTTTCCAATCCTTACGTAGTATTGCCCGCCCAGTTGGCGAGCCATTCCCTTGAGCTCCATCATCGCCAATGTACCACCGAGTATGGACATGGGCAACCGAGCCACCCGACCGATGTCATCGATGTGCATCGGGTCATTAGACAGTAATGCGAGCACAACTGCCTCCTCATCTGTGTCTGCTTCTGGAGGCGCGGGCGCCAACTCCGCCCCGGTCAATGCAAGATCCTCAAGTATGTCATCGGCGCTTGTTACAGGCTTCGCGCCGTCCTTAATCAGGGTGTTCGTACCGCGACTCACTGGGCTAAAGATGCTGCCAGGCACGGCGTACACGTCACGCCCCTGCTCGAGAGCAAAGTCCACGGTGATCAGCGCGCCGCTCTCTTTATCGGCCTCGATAACCAGCGTCCCACTGGCGAGCCCAGCGACAATGCGGTTTCGGCGTGGGAAATTTGGCGCGTCAGGCGGCTCGCCCAGCGGGAACTCCGAGACGAGCGCACCTGATCCTACCACACGCTGTGCCAGCCCCTTGTGCTCTGCCGGGTAGATCCGGTCTACGCCGCTGCCCAGAATCGCGAGTGTGCGACCACCCACGGCCAACGCAGAGGTGTGCGCAACCGCATCAATGCCACGCGCTAAGCCACTCACGATGGTGACACCAGCCCGTGCTAATTCCCCTACTATCTTGTCTGCCGCCTGACGACCATACGCAGTTGCACGGCGCGTGCCTACGACAGCGATAACTGGCTCGTCGGCACGGGGTAGCTGACCTTTTACGAAGAGAACCGCTGGAGCGTCAGGGACATCTTTCAAACGGGCAGGGTATGCGGGATCAATCACTCTGACCACTTCAACGCCGGCCGCGCGAATTCGATTCCCAAGCTCGGCAGGGTCTAACCGCTTCCGTTGTTCGATCAAGGCGCTACGTGCCCGGCGCTCCAGGCCCGCGTCTACGAGCGCTCGTGTATCCGCATACCAGGCGGATCGAGCGTCTCCGAACATTTCTATGAGCCGCTTAAGACGAGCGGGACCGATCCCCTTCACCTCGGTCAGCAGCGCCCAGAAGATGCGCTCGTCCACGAAGCTCGACTGTACGAGGCCTGGAATCAACTAGAGCCAGCTTTTTGAGCTCGTGTAAAAAGTTGGCATGCCCCGTGCGCTGGTGCAATGCCCAGAGCAATTGGCTCGTGTGCGGAGGTAAAGACCATGTACAGCATCCTGTATATCATCGGCGCAATCGTCGTGATTTACGTCGTGCTACGCGTCCTCGGGATCGCGTAGGCTCGACGACGGCATATCCTAGTCGATTCGGCTGAGCTGCATCCGAATGGAAATGGCTCCGCTCTGGCGGGGATTCGCGTCTGCGACGATATCAGCATTTGAGCCGCACCCATGCGGTGCGGCTCAAATGCTGTCAATCGGCAGCGAGTCGAACGATGGTGCCAAACGCCGCTGGTACCAGGCTGGCGCCGCCGACGAGGGCGCCATCAATTTCGGACTGCTCGATGATGCTCGCAAAGTTGTCAGCCGTGACGCTTCCACCGTATTGGATGCGGATCTGAGCGGCTGAGTCCGCCCCGAGAATCGACTCAACTGTAGTCCGGATGAACCCGATCACGTCGTTCGCTTGCTCCGGCGTAGCTGCACGCCCGGTTCCAATAGCCCACACAGGCTCATAGGCAACGATGAGCGCATCGATCCTGTCTGCCTGCAGGCCCTGCAGCGCCCCCCGAAGCTGACCGCCCACGACCGTCTCGGTGCGACCAGACTCGTTTTCCTCCAGTCGCTCACCCACACATAAAATGGGCAGAAGCCCGGCTTCAAACACGGCCGAGACCTTTTTTGCAATGATCTCATTCGTCTCATTGAAATACTGCCGCCGCTCTGAGTGGCCTACAATGACGTACTCCGCGATCCCCTTCAGCATTGGGGCCGAAATCTCACCGGTGTACGCGCCTTTCGGCTCGAAATAGCAGTTTTGCGCGCCTACTCGGATGCCCGTTCCAAGAAGATATTCCGCTACCGTACTCAGAGAAATGAAAGGCGGGCATATCACCCGGTCAACCGTGGGAACTTGCACGAGATCGGGGATCATCGATTGCACGAGCTGTCCCGCCTCGGAGACGCTCGTGTTCATCTTCCAGTTTCCTGCAATGATTGGCGTTCGCTCGCTCACTGAAGCGCCGCCACACCGGGCAATGTGCGCCCCTCGATGAACTCGAGCGCCGCACCGCCGCCGGTCGATACGTGGGTCATCTTCTCCGCGAGTCCAAGCTCTTCTACGGCCTGCACCGATTCGCCTCCGCCAACAACAGTTACGGCACCAGAATCGGCGATGAGCTGAGCGATGCGCTTGGTGCCTTCGGCAAACTGGGCAATCTCAAAGACGCCCATCGGTCCATTCCAGAAAATCGTTCGAGCTCCTGAAATGATCCTTCCGTAGCGCCCCACGGAGTCCGGTCCGATGTCCGCGACAATCCCGTCCGCGGGAATGGCATTGGCGGGCACCACTTCCCGATCGCCTTCAGGAGACAGGTTCCTCGTTACGACCACATCGGTTGGAATCTCAATCGTCACTCCCCGCTCGGCAGCTCGCTTGAAGAGTGCTTGGGCATTGGGAATCTGATCGACTTCCAACAGCGATTTCCCAACTTCGTATCGCTGCGCCTTCAGGAACGTGTTTGCCATTCCGCCGCCAATGAGCAGGCCATTCACCCGGTCCACGAGACTCTCCAGCACAGCGAGCTTGGTGGAGACTTTGGCGCCGCCGATGGCGGCGATGAATGGTGACTCGGCTCCATGCAGCAACGAGTCGAGGACTGTGACCTCGCGCTCCAGCAGCAATCCTGCTGCCGATGGCAGCAGGTGCGCCAGACCCTCAGTAGAAGCGTGCGCTCGGTGTGCCGTCCCGAATGCGTCATTCACGTAGACCTGCCCGTTTGCCGCGAGCTGCTGCGCGAATGCCGTGTCGTTCTTCTCTTCAGCGCCGTGAAATCGAACATTCTCCAATACGGCGACATCGCCAGGCTGGAGTTCTTGAACCACGGCCGCGGCCGCGGGGCCGATGCAGTCGGAGGCAAAGCGCACAGGCAAACCGATAAGCTTTGACAGGTCATCGGCAACGGGCTTGAGCGACAACGCCGGTTTGACCTCACCATCAGGCCGACCAAGGTGCGAGATCAGCACCACGCGGGCATTCCGTTCACGCAGCCAGGCAACTGTCGGGAGAGTCGCACGAATTCGGGTGGCGTCTGCCACCCGACCTTCTTTGTCCATGGGCACGTTGTAGTCGACCCGGACGAGGACGGTTTTGCCGTCCACGTCCAGATCCTTGAGCGTTCGCATGATGAGCGCGCTTAGCGGGCGCCGGCGGCGGCGCCCAGTCGGGCCCCCACATAGGCCGTGGCATCTGCCAATCGGCAGGAGTAGCCCCACTCGTTGTCGTACCAGGATAGAACTTTGACCATATTGCCGCCGACTACGAGCGTGTCCAGCGAGCTGAAGATGGACGAGTGGTTGTTGCCCTTCAGATCACTGGAAACGAGCGGCTCCTCACAATACGACAGGATTCCCTTCATGGGACCCTCGGCAGCCTCGCGCATCTTCGCGTTGATCTCTTCCTTCGTCACTTCACGGCTCAGAAGGGCAGTGAAGTCGATGATGGAGACGGTCGACACCGGTACGCGAAGCGCCATGCCGCCGAATTTACCCTGGAGCTCGGGGATTACCAGGCCAACAGCACGGGCGGCTCCGGTCTCAGCCGGGACGATGTTCATAGCCGCGGCACGAGCGTCGCGCAGATCAGGAGCGGCGACGTCCAACAAACGCTGGCTGTTGGTATACGCGTGTGCCGTCGTAAGAATGCCCTTCTCCAGGCCAAAGCTGTCGAACAGCACCTTTGCTACGGGGGCCAGCCCGTTGGTCGTGCAGGATGCGTTTGAGATGATTGTGTGCTTGGTGTCGTCATACATTTTCTCGTTGACGCCCAGCACGATGGTGATGTCTTCGTTGCGAGCGGGCGCGGAGATGATGACCTTCTTGGCGCCACCGTCAAGATGAGCTTTTGCTTTCGTCGCGTCGGTAAAGAGCCCTGTCGACTCGATAACGATGTCAGCGCCCCACTTGCCCCACGGCACGGCGGCCGGATCACGCTCAGCGCTGACCGAGATCTCATTGCCATTGATAACCAGCTTATCGGCGTGTGCCTCGACAGAGCCCGGGAAATTGCCGTAGTTCGTGTCATACTTGAAGAGGTGGGCGTTCGTCTTGGTGTCGAACAAGTCGTTGATCCCGACGATCTGTAGCTCGTCGGGATGACGCTCGAGCATGGCCTTGGTGACCTGTCGGCCGATACGTCCAAATCCGTTGATTCCAACTTTTACCGGCATGTCGCTACTCCTTTGTAGTAACCATCCTTGAGGACGGCGGGCTAATGCTTCGAATCGCCTTCGCGGATCTTACCGCGACTTGAGCATGCCGCGGCCAGCATAGACCGCTGATTCACCAAGCTCTTCCTCAATGCGTAGGAGCTGGTTGTACTTGGCGACACGCTCACCGCGCGCCGGAGCGCCAGTCTTGATCTGGCCGGCCTGGGTACCAACAGCGATATCCGCGATGCTCGTATCCTCGGTTTCGCCCGAACGATGCGAAATAACGGTCGAGAAGCCAGCCGAACGTGCCAGCTCGATCGCCGAGAGCGTCTCGCTCACAGTGCCTATCTGATTGACCTTAATCAGGATCGAGTTCCCGGCCTTATCGTTGATTCCACGGCGTAACCGATGAACGTTGGTGACGAATAGATCATCACCAACAAGCTGGACCCGATCCCCAAGGCGCTCGGTGAGCAGTTTCCAACCATCCCAGTCGTCCTCGAAGAGTCCGTCTTCAATGGAGACAATCGGAAAGTCGTTCACGAGCTGCTCATAGAGGTCCACCATCTCGGCAGAGGACTTCGTCACACCCTCGCGCTCGAGCCGGTAGGCGCCATCTTTGTAAAGCTCGGTTGAAGCCACATCTAACGCCAGCAGGATCTGCTCACCAGCGCGATATCCGGCCGAGTCAATAGCCTCCATGATGAGTTCCAGCGGCTCACGGTTTGAGTTCAGACTGGGAGCAAAGCCGCCCTCATCGCCGACGGTTGTTTGAAAGCCGCGTCGACGCAGGACCTTGGCGAGGGATTGATAAACCTCAACACCCGCTCGTAGGCCGTCGCGGAACGTCTCGAAGCCAACGGGCATGACCATAAATTCCTGGAAATCGGTGGAATCGACCGCGTGCTGGCCGCCGTTCAGGATATTCATCATGGGCACAGGGAGCACTTTTCCCTGCATTCCACCGATCAATCGGTAGACGGGGACACCCATGTCATTGGCCGAGGCATGCATACAGGCAAGAGACACGCCGAGGATAGCGTTTGCGCCCAGAGAACCCTTGTTGGGAGTGCCATCGAGCATGATCATCAGCTCGTCGATCGCGCGAAGATCATCGACGTGGCGACCGACGAGCTGCCGTCCAATGGTCCCATTCACGTTTGACACCGCTCGGCTTACGGACTTGCCCCCATACGAAGCAGGGTCATTGTCACGTAGCTCGACAGCCTCGTGACTCCCAGTTGAGGCGCCGGACGGCACAGCCGCCCGACCGCGCGCCCCATTCTCGAGCAGAACGTCGACCTCAAGCGTTGGGTTACCGCGAGAGTCGAGAATCTGCCGGGCGCGAAGATCCGCAATTGTGGTCACTCAGGACCCTCCCCGGGAATATCTGAATCAAGAATAGCACAGGGTACTTTGAGCTGCGGCGAGCTTGGCGAGTTCGATGTCGGCCGGGAAGGGAAGCTAGGAAGATGGAGCGCTAAGTGTTACGCCAGTCCCGCCGACGGGGCCGGGGCCCCTTCAGTCTGGGGGCTACCGACGGGCGCGGGTCGCACATGGAGAAGCAAACCCTCAATCCCGGTTACCTCCACTTCAGTGCCTGTATCAATGACGCCATTATCAGACACTGCCGACCAGAGCTCACTCTGGACAAAGACCATTCCACGTGGATTAAGCGTAGTGCGTACGGTCCCGCGAGCACCCAACATGCCCTCACGGCCTGTGACCACTTTCCGCCTTCGAGTCTTGGCCGCGGCCCCGATAACGAAGATCGAGAACGCGGCCATGCATGTCACCACAGCGCCGATGGCCTGAAACGAAATCTGCAAGTACGGCGCGCTGGAGGGCGCGTTGATGAGCAGCATGGAGCCCAACACAAACGAGATCAAACCGCCGGCCGTCAACACACCATGGGTCGGAGTAATCACGTCCGCTGCCAACAGGAGCATCGCCAGGCCCATGAAAAGCAGGCCCGCATAGTTAATGGGCAAACTGCCAAGCGCAAAAAGCCCGAGCAGCAAACAAATGCCGCCGATGACGCCAGGAAGCATCGACCCAGGATTACTGAGCTCGAAAAATAGGCCCATCGTTCCAAGACTGATGAGCAAGTAGGCGATTGTCGGATCCGTAATGACGTGGAGAAACGACTCGATGACGTTCATCTCAAGCCGTTGCGTCGGCGCGTCGGCTGTCTTGAGCGTCACGTTGCCGCCAGCCGTCTCGACCGTCCTTCCGTCGATCTGCTGAAGTAGCGATCGCTCGTCAGACGCGATGAGCTCAACAACACCCAGACGCACAGCTTCTTCCGCGTGGACGTTTACACCCTGTCGCACCGCCTGCTCTGCCCAATCGGCGTTTCGATGGCGCTGCTCGCCGAGCGATCGAATGTACGCGGCAGCGTCGTTGGAGACCTTCGCGCGCATCTCGTCGGACATCTGCTGCTCGCCGTTCTCGCCCATGGATACCGGCGTGGCGGACCCGATATTTGTTCCCGGCGCCATTGCGGCGATGTGCGCGGCATACGTGATGTAGACGCCCGCGGATGCAGCTCGCGCACCCGACGGTGCGACATAGACTGCCACTGGGACGCGCGATGAAAGAATACGGCGAATGATCTGGCGCATCGATGTATCGAGCCCGCCAGGGGTGTCCATTTCAATGAGGACTAACGCCGCCCCGGTCTCTTCACCCTGGGTGATGGCGCGATCAACGTATCCCGCGAGGACAGGATTCACGACGCCGGTGAAGGGCACCACAATGACCGACGGCTGCTGAACCTGCGCGCTTGCGCCAAGCGCTAGACCACTCAACCCAAGTAGAAGAGCGACGGCCGCGACGCTCACGCGAACCAAGCTGACCAACGGCAGCAGGCGGTACATGCCTCGATTGTACTGCGTGAGTGCTGAATTGCCTGGTAATTGAGCGATCGATACGAAGTATGAGGTGCAGGTTCTTTTGGACTGCGGCGGTTCTCGCCGCTTCCTCGCGAGGCTTGAAGCCGTCCTCGGCGTCACTGCGCTCGGTAAGAAAGCGGTGAAGACCGCCCGCAATCCAAAGCTTGAGCTTGCCCTAAATCCTCTCCAGCTGATCCGCGATCGCTCTCACTTGCGGCCGCAGAGCGCGGAGCTTGGCCTCGTCGCCGATGTTCTCGGCCACGTCCGAGACGATTTTCGCCACCGCACGCATTTGGGCCTCGGTAGCGCCACGCGCCGTGAGGGACGGTGTGCCGAACCGCACGCCGCTGGTCTGCCACGGAGATCGCGTCTCGCCGGGCACGGTCGATTTACTCACGATGATCCCAACGGACTCGAGCGCCTTCGCAAACGTTGCTCCCGTGAAGTCGCGATCGAACAGCTTGATCACCAGGAGATGGTTGTCTGTCCCGCCCGAAAGGAGGGTAAAACCGTGCTTGACCAGCGCATTGGCCAGCTCCTTCGAGTTTTTCACGATGGCCTTGGAGTAGGTCTTGAACTCAGGCGTTCCGGCCTCGTGGAAGCAGACCGCCTTCGCGGCGATAGCAGACATCGTGGGCCCGCCCTGGATGCCCGGGAAGAGAGCTCGATCGATGCCCTTAGCCAGGCCTTCGCGACACAGCACCAGGCCTCCGCGCGGACCACGGAGCGTTTTGTGAGTCGTCGTCGTCACAATATCGGCATACGGAAACGGGCTCGGATGAACGCCCGCCGCTACAAGGCCGGCGATATGAGCGATATCCGCCATGAACATCGCTCCCACGCTATCTGCGATCTCCCTAAACTTTGGGAAGTCGATTGTGCGGGGATATGCAGAAGCACCGGCGACAATGAGCTTGGGCTTGTGCTCTTTTGCCAGCCTGGCAAGCTCGTCGTAGTCGATGTACTCAGTGTCAGGATGAACCTTGTACGAAGCGATCTTGAACTGTTGGCCTGAAAAGCTGACGGGACTTCCGTGGGTGAGATGGCCGCCGTGGCTCAGATCCATTCCAAGAATGGTGTCACCGAGCTCCAGGGCACCGTAATAGGAAGCCATGTTGGCGCCCGACCCGGAATGTGGCTGGACATTAGCGTGCTCGGCGCCGAACAGACTCTTCGCACGATCGATCGCAAGCTGCTCGATCTCATCAACAATACCGACACCCTGGTAGTAGCGCCCACCGGGATAGCCTTCGGCGTACTTAACGTTGAGATGACTGGACAGCGCTTGAAGAACTGCCGGCGACGCATAGTTCTCGCTTGCGATAAAGTTGAGCGTACGATTGTGTCGCTGACGATCGCGATCGAGCAGTTGAGCGATTTCCGGGTCGCTCTGCTTCAGGGTTGCGGTTGGTCGAAGTTGACCGGACGCGGCGCCTGTCCGCGGTCGCTCGATTGTGGTGGCCATGCTCTCTCCCTATGCGTTGATTCTAGGCGCTGAATTTCGGTGAATCAATCCGCCGACAAAAGCCGGCACCGTTGATGCCAGCGGCTCGCCGTTTACCGACAATTGTCACATCTTTCATCGGAGAATCCCATGACGGCAGGTCCCGTTATCGCCCTGGTTGATGATCTCATGACGGTCTCGCGGCTGGAATCCGCCGCCAGCGCCGCCGGATCGGCGATCAACTTTCCAGCAAACGAGCCTGAGCTAAGAAATGCCATCGAGGCAGCCGAAGGTAAGTCCGCCATTCTGCTCGTTGGTCTGGCCGCGACAAGCCTGCCGTGGGAGACGCTGGTACCCTTCTGTCACTCCGTGGCCGGTGCAGAGGGCGTGGACCTACGGGTCATAGCATTCGGACCGCACATGGACTTGAAGTTGCGTGAGCTGGCTAAAGACGCTGGCATCGAGGAGATCTGGGCGAATTCAAGACTGATGACTGACCTTCCCAAGCTGCTCACATCATCCGCCACGTAGCGGCGCATCGGCGCAGGGAGACGACGTCCTCACGTCGGCAGCGTATACCCGCCGTCCACAATGAGGGTTTGTCCTCGAATCATCCAGGCGGCCGGTGTGCAGAAAAAGGCGACAACTCTTGCCAGATCTTCGGGGGCAAGCATTCTTCCAGCCGGTGTCCGCGATCGAGCCGACTCCAACATCGCCTCCCGGCCCGCAAAGAAATCCAGCGCGTCAGTCTCTACCAAACCGCCGGCGACTCCATTGACAACGATGTTCATCGGTGCGAGCTCTACGGCTAGGTACCGCGTGAGCGCTTCCAGCGCCGCTTTGGACATTCCAACCGCTGAATAATCCGGCAGTACCCGATCCGAGCCGAGACTCGAGATGTTCACGATTGCGCCACCTCGTTCCATGAGATCAGCCGCGTGCCGGGCGCAAAGCCAGGCGCCGCGAGCGTTGATGTTCATTGTCCAGTCCCAGTGACGTGGCTCCAGCTCCAGGGTGGGCCGAATCACACCGGAGGCCGCGTTATTTACCAATATGTCAAGCCGTCCCCAGGAAGACTGAATCTCATCGAACATTCGCTGAATGCGATCAGGATCACCAACATGCCCGCGGATTGCTCGAGCTCGAACGCCCATGGCGGTGGCCAAATCAGCCGTCTGCTGAGCCGTGGACTCATTTCGAAAGTAGTTCACCAGCACGTCCGCGCCACGTCGCGCGAGCTCCAGAACGACCGCCCGGCCAATACCCCGCCCTCCTCCAGTGACGAGGGCGAAGCGGCCCTGGAGATCGCGCACGCTCGAGTCACTCGGTTGAAATTGAGTTTCGCTCATGGGAACCATGCTCTCGCAATCGTCCTGCCGCTAGAATCGCTTCAAGCTGCCCGCTCAAAATGATTTGACGCAGCGTCATGCAGTTCGGACGTTCGGTTCAGCACTCCCTGATACCAATCGGCATCGTCATCATCGGCGTTGTCATTCTTGTATCAGTCATCTCTATCCTGGAGCGGCACGCATCTGCCATAGGGGCCAGCGGCAGCGTGCAGTTTACGGTGAACACCACGGCGGCTGCGTTGGCCGCGACGCTGGGAATCCTTCTGGCCTGGGTGTTGTTGACCGTGCAGCTTACCGCCCAGCGGTTCACCTTCAACATCGTTGACATTGTGCTGCCCAGCCCAATCAACATGGGCATCATCCTCCTGTGCGTCGTCTCGATCGAATACAGCCTCTGGATCTCCAACGAATAGAGAACATCGGCGATGTTGGTCGTAGCACAGTGAATCTTGCGGACGCCGCCACCGCGCGACGTTCAATTTGGGCACTGCACGTAACCGTTTACGACTATCTGGAGATAAAAGGCAGCCTTCCGACTGAGTGGTTCAGCGCGGAGTCATAGATCATCCGCGGGAGGCACGAAGCCACCCTGGAGCAGATCCGCCAGACCGGTAGCTGGATCAAGCGCCGTGTCGCGGAAGAGCTCCAGGATCTGTTCAACGCCGCGCTGCTCGCACGCATGCATGACATCACCCACACCGTGGCTCAATCACTGCGCTACTGAGACCCGCACTACCGCAATGCATGCTTGATTCAGCACCGCGAAGCTTTGCAATTGTCCTACTGGTGAGAGTGAGCGATCGCTAGGTCAACCACCGTGAGCCTGTGCGCGAAGCCGCCCGCGCGAAGAACATCAGGATCGATACGTTTTGCTCGAATCGTCTGACCATCGCGGCCAACCACGGTCAAACGCATGTCGCCCACTCCACGGGTAGTGAATCGTGCGTCAACATCGACAATGGAACCAGGAACAATTGGATCGCTCTCGGCTGAGATCTTGTTGTCTTTCAGCGAACGACGATGTCGTCATCAGTTCGATTGGTCACGTGGAGGCGCACAGGTACCGGAGATCACACGTCGCCGCTCGTGCATCCGCCAAGCATACCTGTGCGACCGGCGACTGCAGCAATCAAAAGACAAGCCCGCATTGATCTCGCGCGCATGACGATGACCGCCATTATAGAGATGCTTTCGCAGAGATCAACGAATTCGGATGGGCTTCACGGCACGCCTCTCGCGATGAATCTCCAGGCGACCACAAACTGGTCTCGCTCAGGGGCGATTCCAGATGTCGAGGATTGCATCGGATGTCGTGACGGCATCCTGATAGCGGAGAAGCGTGGCAATGCTCTTGAGTCCCCGTTCATGGTCAGCCTGGACAGTGGAGGCGACACAATCACCGGCCACCGCCACATAGTAATCGTAGCTAGCGGCATCTCGAGCAGTGCATTCCACGCAGCCCTGTGTCACCACGCCAACGACGACGATCGTCTTGATGCCGTTCGCGCGAAGGTACAGGTCCAGGTCTGTTCCGACGAACGACGAGAGTCGCCGCTTTTCCACAACCAGATCGCGCTCTTCGTTGTAGGGAAGGTCCGCCACGAGCTCATGGCCCCAGGTCCCTTTGATTGTCGCTTGGACGCCGGCGAAGTTGAGGCCGCGCCGTAGTATCTCCGGCCCTGAGAGACCGGCATTACCGGGGCCAACGCTGTACTTTGTGAAGACCACCGGGACATTGAGCTCATGAGCGCGCTCGAGTAGCGCATGCATGGGACTCACGATCGCCGGAATAGCGGAAATATCCCGCCCGTTCTTATCGCTCGCACCGCCGGGTGAACAGTAGTCATTCTGCATATCCACCACGATCACTGCCGTGTGCCCCGGCTGCACGCGCTCCTTGAGCGTGGTGAGGACTTCGATTCCTGACCGTACTTCCATGCTTGCTTCCCTCTGGAATTGAATCGGCGAAGATGGACTTCGAAAGCGTCAAATGCAAACGCCCCAACGGAGGCCGTTGGGGCGTGGATTCGATCACCGCGGCTTCTTAACCCGCGGGCTCAAGCTCCCGCTCAGCAGCCGGATACATTAACGGCAGCAGCACATCCGGCCAGGCCTGCTCGTCTGGAACGATGCGCTCGATAGCCCGGACTGTGTAGTAGCTGGTGCCGACTCCGGGCGGGTTGCCGCCCGCTTCAACTGTCTTAATGGCGTCAAGCAGCAATCGGCGCGTGGCTATGATTGCCTTATCCGCCGGACCGAGCTTCTCGCGGGACCGGTCAACGATCCTGCCCATCGTCTCCTGGAGAGCGCGGTCCTGAGTATTCACCCCCGGGATACCGGTAAACGTCTCAGTCCGCTGCATTTGCCGATCGATGCGGTAATTGTTGGCGGCATGCGCGAAGGAACGGAACGTGTTCGGGTCCACGTATTCCGGGCCGTTACCGTTGTTCTTCTCCAATCGCTCGGTCTCACTGATCCCCGGATCGCTGCCATAGGAGTACATGAAGTTGTAGACCATGGTGGTGTAGTCGTCCATCGGCACCCAGAAGTGTCCCGGGCCATACTCGCGTATGTTGTCTCCCGACCTATCTCCACCCTGGAACTGTGCGGGACGTAGCTGGGTCCACGGCATCACGTAGTGGTAGCCGCGCACATACTTGCCGCCCTCACGTAGCTCGCGGACACCGAAGTAGCGGTAGCCGTAGTCAGTGAAATCGACTTCGAGTGTGGGCGCCTTGCCTTGAACGAACGGCGAATTGAGGGCGACGCCTGGCACCGTGCTATTCCGGTTGATGTTTCGGTGCAGGATCGGCGCGTGAGAAGTATCGATCCCGCCCTCGAGCGCCTGCAGCCAATTGCATTCTTCAATGACCTTGGAGACGTGCCGGTGGCTGTCAGGTGCCATAGCCCACTCAAACCGCGGTAAAGGAGGCATCTTCTCGCGCGGCCCCATGTAGGCCCAGATAATCCCGCCGGTCTCCACCGTCGGATACGAGGTGACCTTGACCTTGTCCGTGAAAGGAACCGGCTCATTCATCTGCTCAACGCAGTTGCCATCCACGTCGAACTTCCAGCCGTGATAGACGCACCGAAGGCCGTGCTCTTCGTTACGGCCGAACCAGAGTGAGGCCAGCCGGTGCGGACATGACTCATCAACGAGTCCGACCTTTCCGCTGGTATCACGGAAGGCTACGAGATTCTCTCCTAGCAGCTTGACCCGAATGGGCTCGCAGTCTGGGGCGGGCAGCTCTCGGGAGAGAGGCCCTGGAATCCAATATCGCCGTAGGACTTCGCCCATCGGTGTACGGGGTCCTACTCGTGTGACGAGCTCGTTCTCTTCACGGCTGAGCATGGCAACTCCTCTATAGCGCCAGGATCATACGGCTGATGAATAGCAGGATCTAAAAGAGTATAGTGCGTTCCGCGGAGGAACAGTGTCTCGACGACTCCTGGACCTACCGCGGCTTGTTGCGAGCCGATCGACGCTGGTCGGCGTTCAGTATGCGCTTGCGGAGCCGAAGCGACTTGGGCGTTACTTCCAGGAGCTCGTCGTCAGCCAGAAAGTCGAGCGCGTCCTCGAGACTCAAGCGAACCGGTGGTGAGAGCCGGACCGCGATATCGGCCGTCGACTGTCGAACGTTGGTCTGCTTCTTCTCTTTGGCGACATTGATAGGCAGATCGTCTTCACGCGGCTGCTGACCAACGATCATGCCCTCATAGATGTCTGTGCCAGGCTCGATGAAGGTGACTCCGCGCTCCTGGGCGTTATTGAGTCCGAAAGTTGTTGCCGTGCCCGTCTGCGCCGCGACCAGGGCTCCGCTTCGAAGGTTTGCAACCTCCCCCGCAAACGGGCGGAAGCCGTCAAGGATGCTCGAAACCATGACATTACCACGGGTGGCTGTAAGTAGTCGGTTTCGCAGCCCGATGAGTCCACGGGTGGGGATTCGATATTCCTGCCGAACGGTGCCACGACCATCGTTGATCACGTTCTGCATGATTGCTAGACGGCGCCCAACCATCTCCGTCACCGTGCCAACGTATTCTTCGGACGTAGAGATAGTGAGCCACTCCACGGGCTCCACCAAGACTCCGTCTTCTCGATGCAGAATCGCCTCGGGTCGTGAGACCTGAAACTCAAATCCCTCACGTCGAAGCGTCTCGATGAGAATGGAAAGGTGAAGCTCACCGCGGCCCGAGACCATGAATACGTCTGGCGACTCGGTTTCAGCCACGCGTAGGGCGACGTTAGTTTCAAGCTCGCGCCAGAGGCGTGAGCGGATCTCTCGCGAAGTCAAAAACTTTCCTTCGCGCCCCGCGAACGGTCCAGAATTGACGCCAAACGTCATGCGAACGGTGGGATCC
Organism: uncultured Chloroflexia bacterium; assembly: GCA_963765765.1. Classification (GTDB taxonomy): domain Bacteria; phylum Chloroflexota; class UBA6077; order UBA6077; family JACCZL01; genus CAVXYC01. The sequence continues at coordinate 282,608 of CAVXYC010000020.1, forward strand.
TCGATCTCGATTGGGGGGAGAGCGTCTGGCGCCATGGCGTCGGCCACCGTCTGACCGATGCTGACACCGCTGACCCCAGCGAGCGCCACGATGTCACCAGCCGATGCCTCTTCGATGGGGTCTCGTCGCAATCCATCGAATCGGAAGAGCGCACTGATGCGGAATTTCGCGATACTGCCATCAGGTTGCGGCACGCCAATGTTCATGGCGTTCCGAATCACACCTCGTGACACGCGGCCGCTAAGGATGGTCCCGAGATGATTGTCATAGTCCAGATTGGACACGAGCATCTGCAGGGTGCCTTGATCAGGCACCTTCGGCGCCGGGACAGTTCTCAAAATCTCCTCGAAGAGTGGCTCAAGGTCTGGCCCAATCTCATCCGGATGGAGTCCTGCACGTCCCTCACGCCCGATGGCATAGATCACCGGGAAGTCGAGCTGCTCAGCCTCTGTGGCGAGCTCCAGGAAAAGATCTTGCGTCTCATGAATGACTTCGTCGACACGCGCATCCTTGCGGTCGCACTTGTTGATGACAACGATAGCCTTGAGACCCAGCGCAAGCGCCTTACGCAAGACGTAGCGAGTTTGGGGCATCGGGCCTTCCGCCGCGTCGACTAATAGCAAGCAGCCATCGGCCATGTGGAGCACTCGCTCCACTTCGCCGGAGAAATCAGCGTGTCCCGGGGTATCGATGATGTTGATTCGCACGTCGTGCCACACGACGCCGGTCTGCTTGGCAAGGATCGTGATGCCACGCTCCCGTTCGAGCTGGTTGCTGTCCATCACCAGGTCCGTCACCTGCTGATGCGCTCGGAATACGTGGGCCTGTCTGAGGAGGTGATCGACCAAGGTCGTTTTACCGTGATCGACGTGGGCTATGATGGCGAGATTGCGGAGATCGGATCGTGTAGTCAATGAGCCTGAGGAAATGGGGAGATTAGTCTCTTCAACAATTTGCATACAATCTGTCAATATAACAGATCGATTGGGCCGACTCTTTTGGAACATCCACCGGCTGATACTCGTCTTACCTCACGAGTATGGTCGAATCACTTCTCGCGACGTGCTGAAAATCGACCTCTCGGGAGACTCTAAGAGGGATGATGAGTAACATGGGACTGATCGCAGCGGGGTTGATTCTCGCGTTACTGCTGGGGCTTGCCATGGTTATCACAGCAGGCGTGTTCAATCTCGCGTTGACACTCTTCATGGCGGGCTTGATCGGGTGGGCAGCTGACCTGGTGGTACCCGGCGAGCTGCCCGGCGGCTGGATCGGCGCCGTCCTCACGGGCATAATTGGTGGCCTCATAGGCCGATTGATCCTCGGTGAGCTTGGGCCGCATCTCTTTGGCTATCACGTTATTCCAGCGTTCGTTGGCGCAGTCGTCGTGGCATTGGCGGCCCATCTCCTGCTGGGCAACCGATCGCGTCGATCGTTCGGGCGGTAAGCAACTGAATGAGCGGCTCAGGCGACAATCTCGGCTAACCGATCGACCTCACTGATATCGTCCGAGCCGGAATAGAGCACCACTTCATCCACGCCGATATCCTCGAATTCTTTGAGGAGATTTTTGATCGCCGCGGGGCTACTGGGGAAGGCACGAGCCATTGTTTCCGCCACTGGACCGAGAAATCTGTACCAGTCCTCTAGTGACTTGACCGTGGCGGCGACCGCCTCAGGAGTGATCCCAAAATAAGAAAGCGCGACGAACCGCGGCGTGCCAGGATGACCCGCTTCCTTGCGGTGCTCCATGACGATATCGAAGTTGGTCCTGGCCCGCGAGGGGCCTCCGCCGCCTGACATGAACGCGTAGCCAAGCCGACCAATCCTCTGGAGCGCGGCCGGGCTGGATGCTCCAAGAATGATCGCGGGACCGCCTGGTTGAACGGGCGGCGGGCCAACTGGATCGATGCCTTCGACCGGCGGCTCGCCGCTCCAGATACGGTGCATGAGTGCCAGTCCCCGTTCAAACTTTGCACCACGCTGGCGGAACTCTTCAGGTGTGGCCAGATAATCATCTTCCCGCCCGCCAATGCCTAGACCGAGCGTAAGTCGGCCGTCTGACAAGGCGTCGACGCTGGCGGCCTGCTTTGCCAGCATCCCTGCACCGCGCAGCGGTAGGAGGAGCACGGTGGGCATGAGCCGCACCCGTCTGGTCACGGCCGCCGCCGCCGCCAGCGTGACCATGGGCTCGTAGTTCTGCTGAACGACGCGGTCAACGACTCCGAGACTCGAGAATGGCCCCGAGTCAGCCTTGATTGCCCACTCCACGATTCGCTCGCCCTTGACGCCGGCCACGGCGGACGGCAGTCCGATTCCAACTTGCATTGAGCCTTCTCCATCGCATGAGTTTGCACGAACGCGTGTGGTGACTGCTTCGGCGCTTTTTCGTTCACGGAAAGCCAGCGAAGCGAGGCGGCCCGCGAGATCTGATATTGGCACCGAGCACGCCGGTCGGATCGCTCCGCTGGCTCGCGCTGATCGAGAAAAGCGCTGAAGCAGTCACTACACGCGTTTAGCTAAACCACCCGGCGCGGTCCGTTCCGCGCGGCTTCGCGGTAGAGATGGTAAAGCAGAATCGAGCCAGCGACGGACGCGTTGAGCGACTCAACGGACTTCTCGATTGGCAGGCGAACGAGCATGTCGCACTCCTTCGCCAGAAGATCACCCAGGCCGCGGCCTTCTGCCCCTACAATGATGACGAGCGGGCCGGTCAGGTTGGTGTGGTCATAACGGTCCCGAGCATCGCCATCGAGACCCACCACCCAAAAGCCGATTTGCTTGAGCGTGGCTACGGCCTGCCGAAGATTCGGCGTCTGCACGATCGGCAAGCGAAGGGCAGCGCCGGCAGATGCCTTGACTACCGCGGGAGTCACCCCGGCCGCGCGGTGTTCGGGGATGATGATCGCCCGTACGCCTGTGGCCGCAGCCGTGCGGATGAGCGCGCCGAGATTGCCCGGATCCTGGATTGAATCGAGCATGAGCACCCTATCCATGTCAGTCGGCGTGCCGAGCATCTCCACCAGGTCGCCGAGCGAAAGCACCCGCGCGGGTCTGATCTCAGCGATAACGCCTTGATGGTTGCCGGTTCGCTGGTCAAGGACCGTTCGATCTACGAGCTCAATCTCCACGTCATGCTCGCGAGCTAACTGAATGATCTGATCGATCGGTAGGCCGTGGGCGCTGCGCGCGACGAGGATTCGAGTCACCGGCGCCCCTGCGGTCAGCGCCTCGCGAATAGCATTGCGGCCGTAAATCCAGTCCCAGCTCATTCGCCCGGTCGAGCGTGTCTCCATGAGGAGCCCTCTGGTGAGTCCTCCACCACAATGCCGAGCTCCTTCAGGCGATCCCGAATCGTGTCGGAAAGCTCGAACTGGCGGGTGGCTCTGAGCGACTGTCGAACGTCCAGCAGCAGCCCAACAAGTGCCGCCGACGCAGTGTTATCTTGTTTGCCTTCTGATGATGCAAGCAGGTCTATTCCGAGCACGCCAGCGAGATGAACGAGCGCATTCTGGCACTCCGCAACATCGGCTTCGTTTCCACCTTCTTCGCGCATTCGATTGATGTCTCGCGAGAGCTCGAACAAATGCCCGATTGCTGCAGCGGAGTTGAAGTCGTCATCCATGGCAGACTCGAACGCATCCACGGCGGACCGGGCTCGTGCTGCGTTCCAGGGGGGCGGTGCTCCGGTGGCGCCCAGCACGGTCGATCGGAATCGCTCCAGGCCTCGGGCCGCACTCACCAATCCGTCCTCACCAAAGAGTAGAGATGATCGATAGTGTGTGGACAGGAGATAGAGTCGCACGACCATGGGCTCATAAAGCTTCAGAGTATCGGCAACGGTGGTGAAGTTCTCCAATGAATGAGAGACTTTCTCCCCGCCAGTAGTGACCAAACCAACATGTGGCCAATACGCTGCGAAGGGCACTTTGCCGGTGAGTGCTTCACTTTGCGCGATCTCGTTCTCGTGGTGAGGAAAGATGAGATCCGCGCCGCCGGAGTGGATGTCGATCTGATCGCCGAGTGTCGCACGTGACATCGCGGAGCATTCAATGTGCCAGCCTGGGCGTCCTCTTCCCCAGGGGCTATCCCAACTAGGCTCATCCAGTTTGGCCGACTTCCAGAGAGCAAAATCACGCGGATCACGCTTGCCGGGCTCCAGCTCGACTCGGACACCTGTCCGTCCGCTCTCCTCAAAGCGACCGCTCAGCTTGCCGTAATCTTTGAACTTCGCCACGTCATACCAGACGTCGCCATCGGCCACGTACGCGTAGCCCTTATCGATCAATCCGTTCACGAACTCGATTATCTGGGACATGTATCCGCTGACGGTTGGAAATTCATGGGCACGCAAGATTCCGAGCGCGTCCATCACACTGAAGTACGAATCGCTGTAGCGGCGTGCAACTTCTTCGGCGCTGGCGCCTTCCTGACCGGCTCGAGCGATAATTTTGTCATCCACGTCAGTGAAGTTCTGGATGTGTCTCACGCTGTAGCCACGATATTCCAGATAGCGACGCATGATGTCCGCCGCCAGAAAAATGCGGGCGTGGCCAAGATGCGGATGGAACTTCGGTGTCATGCCGCAGACATACATGCTCACCTGGCTGCCTAGCGGGTGAAACTCCTCCTTGTTTTTGGAGAGCGTGCTGTAGACGCGCAGCATTAACCAGGTTCTCCTCTTTTGAATCAGCACCACGGCCAAAGCCCCCACGCCCTCCGCTCGTCCAAACGCACCCAGGTGATCCGTAGTCGTGGCCTTGATTCCAATCCTACCTGTCTCAACCTTGAGCCGCTCAGCCACAGCCGCTCGCATTGCGGGTACAAACTCACTCAACCGTGGCTCCTGCGCCACAATCGTGATGTCCGCGTTTATGAAATGCCACCGCCGCTCGCGTAGGTCACGGACAACCGCGTCCAGTAGATCGAGACTATTCGCGCCTGCATACCGGGGATCGGATGACGGAAATCGTTGACCTATATCCGGCATTGCAGCTGCACCGAGAAGCGCATCAATTAAGGCGTGAACCGCGGGATCACCGTCCGAGTGCCCCTCGAGTCCGCGGTCATGGGGAACCACAGTCCCGCCAACGACCAGTCGGCGTCCTTCCGCGAATGCGTGTACGTCAATACCGGACCCAACTCGAATGTCCATTCTTTTTATGACAACCCCGAATGGTCCGCTCGCCGACGGGCGAATTCGCCCATGAGTGCGAGGTCGGCCGGATACGTCAGTTTGAAATTGTCCACCTGGCCCTGGAACGTATACACGATTCCGCCCAGGGACTCGATCAGCCCTGCCTCATCGGTCACGTCATCGTCGCTCACACTGAGAGCCCAGACCAGGAGGCTTCTGCGGAATACCTGGGGAGTCTGGACGAGTCTGAGCGACGTACGATCCAACGTTTCCACAACACGTGAACCGTCAACGCGCTTGATCGTATCGGTAAGGGGAAGAACGGGAACCGCAGCACCAGACGCCTGAGCGGCATCCAATCCAGCTGAGACCAACGCCGCTGAAACCAGCGGTCGAGCTGCGTCGTGAACGACAACCCATTCCAAGTCTGGCAACGCCAGGAGGCCGGCCATGACCGAATCTCGGCGCCTGGCACCGCCGGACACAACCGTGGCCTCGATGCCGAGCTCCGTAATGAGCGCTTCCACACGTCCTGTTGTCTCCGACGTCGCCACGACCACCATGTGGTTAGGCTGCGAACGAGCTATCTCGAGCATGGACCAGGCCAGCACTGACCGTCCTTCCAGTTCGGCCCATAGCTTGTCGAAACCCATGCGCTCCGAGCGGCCCGCGGCGACGATGATCGCTCCGATGGCTCCACCGGTTGTCATTGGTCTCTGGGTTGATTCACCAGGGCCGCGCGGACGGCGTCCCTCAGCGTGGTGACGGGAATCGTCTCAATTGGCAGATTGGCTGGTGCATTGCGCAGCGAGCCGCGCGAGATGATGGCTCGCGTGAATCCCAGGTTGGCAGCCTCCCGCAAACGGCGCTCGATCTGTCCGACCGATCGGAGCTCGCCAGAGAGTCCAATCTCGCCGGCGACGATCAAGTCTGGATCGATCGCAACATCCCTGAGGCTCGAGACCACCGCCAACGCGACGCCGAGATCCGCGGCAGGCTCGTCGATGCGCATCCCGCCAGTGATGTTTACGTAGACATCCTGATCATGCACTGGAAGGCCGAGTCTCCGATTGAGAACGGCCATCACGACCAGGAGACGGTTGAAGTCGATGCCGTTCCCAGTGCGTCGAGGGACGGCAAGCGCGCTCTTTGCGACCAGTGCCTGAATTTCAACAAGCACCGGGCGAGAGCCTTCCATGGTAGCGACGACCGAGGTGCCTGGGTTGCTGGCGTCGCGCTCAGCAAGAAATGCGGCGGAGGGGTTGTCCACTTCCACCATTCCCTCACCACGCATCTCAAAGACGCCCACCTCGTTTGTCGCACCAAATCGATTTTTCGTGGACCGAAGCAATCGGTACGCCTGGAACCGCTCACCTTCGAGATAGAGGACAGCATCGACCATATGCTCCAGAACCTTGGGGCCCGCGATGGCGCCTTCCTTGGTGACATGCCCGATGAGCACGACTGCCGTCCCGCTCTCTTTTGCGAATCTGGTCAATCGCTGGGTGCACTCGCGAAGCTGACCCACCGCGCCAGGCGATGAGTCCAGCTCAGCCGAAGCGGTGCTCTGAATGGAGTCGACGACGAGGAGCGTGGGGGACGCGTGCTCCGCGGACGCAATCATTGCATCTAGATCAGTCTCGCCTAGAAAGAGCAGCTCAGCGGCATCTAGGCCCAGACGACGAGCCCGCATAGCAACCTGCCTGGGCGACTCTTCTCCGGATATGTACAGCACCGGCCCGGCGCGCAGGGCGACGTCGCTCGCGATCTGCATGAGCAACGTGGACTTTCCTATGCCGGGATCGCCGCCGACCAGGACCATCGATCCCCGAACCAACCCGCCGCCGAGTACGCGGTTGACCTCGGGCATCTCGAGAAGGATCCGATCCTCCTCCGCTTCCTCGATATCGCGGAGCGGGCGCGGAACTACCCGGCGAGCGACAGACGCTCGTCTCGCGGGCGTACTCGCCTGGTCGATCTGCTCCACGAGTGTGTTCCACTCGCCGCAGTCATTGCACCGCCCCATCCACTTCGTAGACTTCGCGCCGCATTGCTGGCAGAGGTATTCCGTGCGGGCTCTTGCCAAACCGTTCACTTGCTCCTTCCGCTGGGATAAGGACCGGAAACACTTGATTCCAACACCCCAACCCGCTCCCATGGGATGGGGTGCCTATCAAGCAACTCCTATTCTGGAATGTCGATCACGGGCGGACGAACATAGAAAACGAGCCCGCCAGACTGGCGGGCTCGTTTGACACTTCAGCTACGCAGCGCCTCAGGCGCTCTCGACGAGCTCACCCTTGGCTTCCATCACCAACCCGTCCTCGCCCTTCTCGACGACGATGGTTTGACCTGGCTTGTACTGCCCGTGCAGGAGGCCTTCGGAAAGTGGATCCTCAATGTGATTCTGGATTGCTCGACGCATTGGTCGGGCGCCATAAATCTGATCGAAGCCTACTTCCACCAGGTAGTCCTTAGCCGCGTCAGTCACCTCGAGTGTCATCTGCTGCTCGGTGAGCTGGTTTTGCACTCGCACCAGCAGGAGATCCACAATCGAGCGGATCTGCTGCACACCAAGTGCACGGAAGACGACCGTTGCGTCGATGCGGTTGAGGAACTCGGGTCTGAAGAGCTTCTTCATCTCCGAGAGGACTTTGTCCTTCATCCGATCGTACTGATCGGATTCCTGCTTGACCTGATTCCGTGGAATGTCGAAGCCCAGGACGCTCTCACGTCGGATCAGCTCAGCACCAACGTTCGAAGTCATGATGATGATCGTGTTACGGAAGTCAACCTTGCGGCCCTTGGCATCCGTCAGACGACCGTCGTCCATAATCTGGAGCAGGATGTTGAAGACTTCAGGATGTGCCTTCTCGATCTCGTCCAGCAGGATCACTGAGTACGACTTACGCCGCACGGCTTCAGTGAGCTGACCGCCCTCCTCGTACCCGATATAGCCAGGAGGTGCACCGACCAGCCTGGCGACCGAATGTCGTTCCATGAACTCCGACATATCGATCTTGACCATCGCTTCTTCGCTGCCGAACATGAATTCGGCCAGAGCGCGAACGAGCTCAGTCTTACCAACGCCGGTAGGTCCCAGGAAGATGAATGAGCCGATAGGACGGCGAGGGTCCTTGAGCCCCGCCCGTGCGCGGCGGACAGCCTTGGCAACAGTTGAGATCGCCTCATCCTGCCCCTTGACACGCCCCTGCAGGGCATCTTCCATCTGAAGCAGCCGAACCGACTCTTCCTCGGCGATTCGCATCACCGGGATCCCCGTCCACATCGCCACAACGTGAGCAATGTCTTCGGGAGTCACAACAGCCTTCTCAGTGTTCTGCTGTGCTTGCCAGCCGGTTTCGAGCTTCTCCAGCTTGGTACGAAGCTTTGACTCTTGATCTCGATAGTCGGCAGCTAGCTCATACTGCTGCGCTGAGATGGCTGATTCCTTCTCGTTCTTGACCGCCTCAAGGCTGCGGTAGACATCGCGCATGGTAGGTGGGGCACTGGCACGCTGCATTCGCACGCGCGACGCTGCCTCATCAACCAGGTCGATAGCTTTGTCAGGCAGGAAGCGATCGGGCACATACCGCGCGGCAAGCTCAGCCGCGGCCTTCAGCGAGTCATCGCTGATCTCCAGCCGGTGATGCTGCTCGTAGCGCTCCTTGATACCCCGCAAGATCTCGACCGTCTCTTCCACGGTTGGCTCTTCCACGAGCACGGGCTGGAAGCGCCGCTCAAGCGCCGCGTCCCGCTCAATGTACTTACGGAACTCGTCGAGAGTCGTCGCTCCAATCGTCTGCAGCTCACCACGCGCCAAGGATGGCTTGAGGATATTCGCGGCATCCACCGCTCCTTCAGCCGCGCCAGCTCCAACGAGCGTATGAAGCTCGTCAATGAACAGCACACAGTTGCCGGAGTTTTTGACCTCTTCGATAATTTTCTTGAGGCGCTCCTCAAACTCACCACGATATTTCGTACCAGCGACGAGTGAACCGATGTCAAGGGTGAGCAGCCGCTTGCCCAACAACGTCTCTGGCACATCGCCACTGGCAATGCGTTGCGCAAGTCCCTCAACAATCGCAGTCTTGCCGACGCCAGGCTCGCCGATGAGTGCGGGATTGTTCTTCGTTCGACGAGAGAGGATCTGGATGACCCGCTCGATCTCCTTAGCACGGCCGACGACCGGATCCAGCTTCCGGCCCGCGATGCCGCGGTGAGATCCATTCCGAGCTGGTCGATGACCGGTGTCTTGCTCGAGTGACGCGACTCCTGCTGTGAATAAGCAGCAGACTGGTTCAAGACGTAGATGACCTGGCTGCGGACTTTATCTAGCGAGACGCCCAGGCTCTCCAGGACACCGGCGGCGATGCCCTCGCCCTCCCGCACCAGGCCGAGAAGAAGATGCTCGGTTCCGATGTAGTGATGGTTCAATCGTCGAGCTTCATCTACGGAAAGCTCAATGACTTTCTTGGCCCGAGGAGTCAGGCCGATGTCACCCGTAACCGTGCGATCGCCGCGACCGATAATGAACTCCACGGCGCTGCGCACCTTGTTCAGCTCAACGCCGAGGTTGGCGAGCACCTTTGCGGCGACGCCCTCACCTTCGCGCACGAGTCCGAGCAGGAGATGCTCAGTCCCTATGTAGTTATGGTTGAACCGCTGCGCTTCTTCCTGTGCTAGCTGGAGCACCTTGCGCGCGCGTTCAGTGAATTTATCAAATCGGTCAGGCATTAGTTGGCCTCTCTATCCTGCGCTTAACGAGCCACCGACCGCTCATCGACGTGGGTCGAGGATTGTCCCAATTATACATGCGCATGAACCGCACCGACGGATCTTTTTCGATCGTCGGCGGACCCAACTTCGGAAGCGGGACCGAGGAGGGCTCAGGCGTCAGCGACAGCGGCAGTCGCCTGCTGAGCAGATTCGTTCTTAACCGCGGGCTCCGCCTGGCTATTGGCGCCGGGCTCCGACTCACCGCTCTCCAGTGGCTCATCTGCACGGTCGGCCATAGGCGCGGCGACACTCTCGCTGTCAGCGGTGCCTAATGCGCTTGTTGGCTCGGCAGTCGACTCTGTCGATTCGACCGCTGCTTCAACTTGCGCGGGCGCATCCGCTTCCGCGGGCGCATCAGCATTGACCTCTGTCGGCTCTGTCGCGATCGCTGTTACCGTGGGAGCAGGCTCCAGTTCGTCCTCGAAATCGAAATCGCCGCTGGACTGCCGTAGGCTCAAGCCGAGACGGTGGCGTGCCGCGTCGATGCGGATGATCCGCACGGGGACGGTCTCACCTTCGCGTACGACCTGCTTCGGATGGGCGATGCGCTCTTCCGAAAGCTCTGAGATATGGATAAGTCCCTCAATACCTGGCTCCACCTCGGCAAAGGCACCAAACGGAGCAAGCTTGGTGATCTTGACCCGAATCTCCTGTCCAACCTGGTAGTTCTCCGCCAGGAGGGCCCACGGCTCTGGCTGCAGCCGCTTCATGCTCAGCGCGATCTTTTTCCCGTCACGATCTACGGAAAGAACATGCACCTTGACTTTCTCACCGACTTTAACCAGGTGACTTGGATGTGCGACCTGGCCCCAGGACAGCTCGGAAAGATGCACGAGACCATCTGCGCCGCCAAGATCGACGAACGCACCGAAGTCGCAAACACTACTCACAGTGCCTTCTCGCTCATCACCCTGCTGCAGCTCCTGCAGTAGCCGTTCTTTGTCTCGCGCACGCCGCTCCTGCACGGTGGCACGTTCTGACAGAATCAGCCGGTTTCGGCGGCGCTGGAGCTCCAACACGCGCAGAAGCATCTTGTTACCGTGCATCGCGGTAAGCTGCTCGTCCGCCTCTTGCTCAGAGCCGACTCGCTTGACATCAGAAATCTGTGAGAGCGGAACGAAACCGCGGACTCCGAATACGTTGACGACGAGTCCACCACGGTTGTGGTTGACAACCTCGCCCTCGATCGATTGTCCGGATTCAAAGACCTGCTGAAGCTCGCGCCAGCCTTGCTCGGCCTGCGCACGCGTCAGCGAAAGGACGGCGTGCCCCTCTCGGTTCTCGGGTGTAATCACGGACGCGGTGATCGTGTCACCAACCGAGGGAAGATCTGGAGTCTCCCCTTCACCGTGAGGGATCTCATTCAACGGCACCACGGCTTCTGCCTTGGCGCCGATATCCACGAGAATCTCGTCCCGATTAACCTGGACGACGACCCCTTCTACTACTTCTCCTCGACGGAGACCGCGGAACGGCCGCTCACTCTCTGCGAGCAAGTCTTGCATGTCTGAGCCGTTGTCGATAGCGGCAACCTGTTCAGAGGGAACGAAGGCGGAATCGCCCGAATCAATGGGCACGTGCACTCACAAATATCGAAGGATGTTGTGAATTATACCGTTCAGGGGGTGAATGGCAAGCGTGGCCCGCGGACGACTGTGGGCGACCGAGGAGAACCGTCAGCGGGCTTCTGATGCGGTGAACGTCCGTGGAATCAGATCGGTCGACGACCCTCTAACGCGCTCGCCAGGGTGACATCATCGGCATACTCGAGGTCGCCACCGGCGGGGAGACCGCGGGCGATACGACTCAACTTCACGCCGAGCGGACGAAGCAATCGAGCCAGATACGCGGCAGTTGCCTCCCCTTCAACGTTGGGGTTGGTGGCCAGGATAACTTCCTCAACCACTCCATCGCTCAATCGGCGCAAGAGTTCCGAGATTTTCAAGTCGTCCGGCCCCACGCCTTCCATCGGGGAAATGGCTCCGTGAAGCACATGGTATTTCCCTCGGTACTCGCGACTTCGCTCAATAGCCAGGATGTCCAGCGGCTCTTCAACCACACAGATCAGCGAAGCATCTCGTCTATCGTCGCGGCATATCGGGCAAGGATCGACGTCTGTGAGATTGTGACACACAGAGCACAATATCGTGCGTTCTTTCATGTGCACGAGCGCATCGGAGAGCCGAATAACCGACTCCTTTGGCTGTCGAAGCAGAAAGAATGTCAGCCGCTGAGCTGTCTTCGGCCCGATGCCGGGCAAACGAGCAAGCTCTTCAATAAGACGCGCGATGGGCTCAACCGTGGCTGCCATGAAGAAAGACTCGGCTACATCCCGGGGAGTTTGAGGCCACCAGTAATCGCACCGAGCTGCTGGGCCGCGAGCTCCTGCGCTTTCCCCAGCGCTTCGTTGACTGCCGCCGTGACCAGATCCTGCAGCATTTCGACATCTTCTGGATCCACGACTTCAGGATCGATGGTCACGGACTTCACTCGAAGCTGACCGTTAACGGTCACTGACACGGCGCCTCCGCCAGCGGAGGCTTCAACTGTCTGCGCCTCTAGCTCTTCCTGGATCTTGTTGAGACGCGCCTGCATCTGGCGCATCATGTTCTGGTTCGGCATCATGGTGCTGACTCCTCAGTAACCCTGGCATATTCATCATAACGTGGACAGTGCTCTGCGACCACCGGTTCAGACGAATTCGGGAATCGGCCGACACGCCGAGCGTCCGACCACCACCAAACCACTACTCTTGCTCATCGATCACCAGGGCTTCGCCGCCAAAAATCTCCAGCGCGGCGCGCACGACCGGATCATCAATCGCTACGGCTGAGGGATGCGGCCGCTGCTCTTCCTGTGCCGGTCGACATTCGATCCGAACTGAGGCCCCCACGACTCTCGACCAGACGTCCTCGATGGTCCGGCGCTTTGCCTGCTCGAGGATCAATCGCACGTGAAATGCGTACGGAACCCCGAGCGTAATCGTGGCACCATCAACGGTCATAGGCTGGGCGGCATCCAGCACCGCGCCCAGAGGGCCATTCTGACTCCCGACTGCATCAACCACCGCACGCCACGACCCCCGCACACGATCCAGAGTGAGCGGCTCGAACACTGCGGGCTCAGGCGGCATATCTTCGTTAGAGTCGGATGCTGGTTCAGGTGAGGCAATATACGCCACCGGCGGCGTTGGCCGGGGACGTGCGTGGCTGGGACGAGGCGCGTCAGCAGGCTTCGACGAGATCGGATCGGTCGAGCCTGGCGGCTCCGTCTTCGACCCAGTGCTCGCGGCAGTTGTCGTTTCAACTTTCGTGGGGGATTTGGGAGGGGACTCAATGGGCGCAGGTGGTTTGGTCCGTAGGCTACGCGACTCGTTCGACGCTGCGGGTGGACGTATGGGCGCCGGCGATGCGGGCGGCTCTGCCACGTCATCCCGCAACGAAACGAGCTCAGCGAAGAGCAGCTCCACTTCAAGGCGAAGCCGGTGGGTTTCGCGCACCCGCATGAGCGCTTCAGCCAGGCCACGGGTCAGCGTCAAAAGCTGCTGGCGTCGCCATGACCTTATCTCGTCCTGAAGCCAGTTGACTGTCTCGGTGCCCAGGTCATGCTCGAGCACGCCGGTAGCTCCGAATCCCGCAAGCAGCAAGCCGCGCGAATGCTCAAGGAGCTCTTCGATGAGTAGTCGCATGTCCACGCCCAGGGACACTGACTCATCTAACAAATCTAATGCTCGGCCAAGATCACCTCGACCCAACGACGAGAGCAGATCTCGCGCGGTCCCAGCCGGCGGCAGACCAAGAACAACTCGGGCGTCATCCTCATGGATGCTTGTCCCGCAATACGCACGAAGCTGATCTAGAAGACTTATTGCGTCCCGCATCCCGCCGTTGGCGAGGCGAGCCAGCGATTCAAAGACGCCATCGTCGACTTCGAGCGACTCGCTCTCAGCAATAGCCCGAAGTCGCCCCGTCACTGACTCCAGAGGCAAACGGCGGAAATCAAACCGTTGACAGCGCGAGGCGATAGTTGCCGGGACACGGTGCGATTCAGTTGTGGCCAGCACAAAAATGATGTGCGGAGGGGGCTCCTCCAGGGTCTTTAGAAACGCGTCCCATGCATCCCTTGTCAGCTCGTGGGCCTCATCGACGATATAGACGCGGTATCGTCCTTCGACTGGCGAGAAGTGAACCCTATCCCGAAGGTCGCGGATATCATCGATGCCGCGATTGGAAGCGGCGTCCATCTCGATGAGGTCAAGAGAGCGCCCTTCATTTGCCGCCACGCACAGCCCACACTGGTCGCAGGGCTCGCCATCCACAGCGTTCAGACAATTGGCGGCCTTGAACAAAATGCGGGCAATGCTGGTCTTTCCAGTACCGCGCGGTCCCGAAAACAGATAAGCATGCGCAAGTCGACCGCTAGCCGCCGCGTTCTTGAGCGTCCGTACGGCGTGTTCTTGCCCCACCACCTCAGCGAAAGTGCTTGGTCGCCAGCGAAGGTACAGAACGCGTCGATCAGCGGCGCGCGTCAGGGAATCATCAGAAGCGTCAGGCACGCCCCATTATACGGAGGAGGGGCCAGGCGGATCGGCGCATATTCTGGAGGAGATGGCGATATCGTCGGTTGAATTGACACGGGGTACGAGCGCTCCCCCCAGCCGTCCCCATGAGGCGGCTCAGGCGGACACTGCCATGAGGGCGTCAATTGAGCCCTGCGCCGGGGACGGCCAGATCGTCATCCTCTAGATCATGCCCCGTCTCCGCGCACCGGGAGGGCTGGCGTGGGGTCATTCTCATCGCGCCGCTTCACAACATCTGCCGCATATATATCAATCGGCAGCTCCCTGACCCTCGCAACAAACGGTGGAGAGCGGAACGCTCGCTCCAGAACCCGCTCAGAAAGTGTCCGCATCTCGGTGGATGCCGAGTGAACCAATGTTGGAGACACATTGAGATTCACAGTGCCCGGACCAGCCGGATCGCTGCAGCACCCTCAAAAGCTTGAGCGTGTCTACCGAAATGGCCCGTCCGCCGGACTCCAGGACCGAGCATGCGGGACACATGACCCCACCGCGCTCAGGAACCATCATGTTCACCACGGGAAGTAAATCGGATCGGCAGTGGACACAGTGCTGAAGCTCTGGGCGGAAGCCGAACCGGGCCAGCAAGTGAACCTGTGATTGCAAAGCCGCGAGATCGGGGCGAGGGTGCTTTTCTATGGCGCCGAGGCTATCGAGCAGCGTCTCATACAGCTCAGGCTGAGCAAAAGCATCCGGCGTCCCTGCATCCAGAAGCTCTGCAATGACGAAGGCATGGGCGGTGCGCTCAATGTCAATGCGAAGGCCCGCATGCGGCTCCAGAATCTGAACCTGGGATACAACGTCTAGCTCACGTCCCTGCGCTAATAGGATCTCGCCTCTACTGAACAGCTCGAGATGTCCGGCAAGTCGACTCGTAGGGCGGCGCAAACCTTTGGCGATGACCCGTAGCTTGCCTCGCTCGCGCGTATAGACGACGAGGATGCGATCAGCTTCGGAATAGTTGAAGCGGCGCAGCACAACAGCGTCCACCCGCTGTAATCGCGTCCTGGCCATGTTCTAGAGGTCCTCGAGACCGGGAAGAAGGTGCACAGTCATCGTTCCACCCGTCAGATCCACGTTCAGGATGACATCTGGGATGGCTGGCAGAAGACGCTCCCGGTCGCCCTGCTTCACAACGTAGACGTCGTTGCTGCCCGTTTCAAGAATATCCGTGAGTACACCGAGCGCATCGCCCGCGTCCGATTGAACGTTTAGCCCTATGAGCTGATGCCAGTAGTAGCGGCCCTCGGGCAGCGGGTGGGCATCGGATTCTTTAACCAGGATCCAACTACCCCTGTGGCGATCTACCTCGGCGCGAGATCGAACGTGCTCGAGTGCAAGCGTGACCGTTCGCGCATCGCAGCGTGCGGAGAGAACTGAGGTCGGAGAGGATGGGTCACCGATGAACACGGTAATTCCGGGCTTGAACCGCTCCGGGAAATCCGTGATGAGTTCGCAGACCATCTCGCCGCGCACACCATGCGGCCGAAGCACCCGTGCGACTGCGAGGAATCCGCTCGGCGGATCCCCATGCTTAGACGACGTCGATATCGACGCGGGTACCCTGGCGCGTGGCGGCCGCTTTGACGACGGTTCGGAGAGCTCGGATGACCTTGCCCTGGCGTCCAATGACCTTGCCAACATCTGATTCAGCAACCGCTAGCTCGAGAACAAGCGTACGGCCTGACTGCACGGCTTCGACTGCCACATCGTCCGGGTTCGCCACGATCCCGCGTGCGAGAAAATCCGTGAGCTTGCGGAGCGCTTCGTTCTCGGCCGATTCGCTCCGTGGCTCAGCCGATTCATCCCGCTCTCCGGATTCGTTAGTCACTGGTTGTTCGATTCAGGAGCTTGGCCACGCGATCACTTGGCTTTGCACCCTTCTGAATCCAGACCTTGGCTTTCTCTTCATCGATCTGCACTGTGGCAGGCTCGGTCAACGGATCGTAAAAGCCAATGTGATCGACGTATCGCCCATCTCGCGGTGCTGTGGCTTCGGCCACTACTACTCGGTAGCTGGGGCGCTTTCGCGAACCTGTTCGTCGTAATCGAATTCGTAACACTCAGAAACCTTTTTCGTGTTCTCGTAGTCGAGTAATTGTACCCGAAACAGTACTTTCATCTCGCCGCACCGGTCAAGAAGCTCGATTGCCTGTACCTTCTCAGGTGTAGATCGACAATTCAATCGGGTTCCGTGTCTTGGGATACGTCGCAAAGGCCCCTTATGATGTCAGGGCAAAAACATTCGGCCGGGAGATTGAGGAACGAGGTACGGTGCGTCTAGCATCAATGAATTCACGAGCTTTCGAGGCGCGTGTTCCCCTGCTTGCCGCCCTTCGACCGTCGCAGTGGACAAAGAACCTTCTCCTGTTCGCGGCGCTTCTCTTTTCAATCCGATTCACTCAGATCGGCACCTGGTACGCGGCGATTCTCGCCTTTGCCGTTTTCTGCGCATTTTCCAGCGCTGGGTATCTCATCAACGACCTGCTGGATGTTGAAGCAGATCGAGAGCATCCGACCAAGCGGCTTCGCCCCATAGCTTCCGGCGAAGTTTCACGTCCCGTTGCAATTGGCAGCGCATTGGCGCTCACCCTCGGCGGCCTGGCCATCTCGCTGCGTCTCGGGCCCAGCTTTACGGCTGTGGCGGCAGGATACTTATTGCTGAGTGTCAGCTACTCGGCGGTGTTGAAACATTACGTTCTCATTGACCTCTTCGGGATCGCCGCTGGGTTCGTGCTTCGAGCGGCTGCCGGTGCGGTTGCGATTGACGTCCCGATCTCGCCCTGGTTGTACGTCTGCACCGGTCTCGCTGCGCTCTTTCTCGCTCTTGGGAAACGACGACATGAGCTCATCCTCCTGGAGTCAAGCGCGAGTCGACATCGACGAAATCTTGACGACTACACTGTAGAGCTTGTTGACCAGCTCACCCTTATTGTCACAGCGGCCGCAATTATTGCCTACAGTCTCTATACGATTTCTGGCGACTTACGAACTTCAAATCCAGCGATGATGCTGACGATTCCATTCGTTCTCTACGGCTTGTTTCGTTATCTTTATCTGGTCCACGTTCGCAAATTGGGTGGCAGCCCGGATGAAATGCTCCTGCGTGATCGCCCTCTCGGCGCAACACTGATCGCCTGGATCGTCGCTTGCGGAGTCATCCTCTTCCTCAGTATCCGCACGTAACGCAACAGCGGAAGCGCGAGTACTTTAGACTGCGGCGGTCTTCGCCGCCTTGTGCTAGCGCGAAGTGCGTTGGCCATCGGCTTCCAGCCTCGCGAGAAAGCGGCGAGGACCGCCACAGTCTAAAGTAGTCACGCTTCGCGTCGGAAAGCACAAAAGGAAGCGCCACCCGAACGGGTGGCGCTTCCTTTTGTGCTTCGAAACGGCTGGAGGTTACCGCTTGGTGTACTGCGGCGCCTTGCGGGCTCGCTTGAGGCCGTACTTCTTGCGTTCCTTGACGCGTGGGTCACGGGTGAGAAGGCCGGCGGATCGCAGCACCGCGCGATGCCCTTCATCGACCTTCAAGAGAGCACGTGCAATTGCATGTACCAGCGCGCCCGCCTGCCCCGTTGTTCCGCCACCCGCCACTTTTGCCAGCACGTTGTAGCTACCAATGGTATTGGTGAGCCGAAGCGGAAGCGTCACGAGCGTCTGGGCTGTGGGCCGCGGTAAATGCTGCTCGAGCGATTTACCGTTCACAATGACATTGCCTGTACCAGGCTGAAGTAGCACTCGCGCCACGGATTCTTTCCGACGTCCTACCGCGGAAAGGGCGTCCGGGTTCCGTCCCGATCTCATGAAGTCTTCTCCTCAGTCCCCTTGAGCTGACCCTGGTGCGGGTGCGTGGGCCCATCGTACACCCGTAGGCGTTTTAGCATCGCTCGTCCCAGCGTGTTGTGCGGCAGCATGCCTTTGACCGCGTGCTCCACGACGAAGCGCGGACGACGCTGAATCATGGTGCTAGCCACAACCTCGCGAAAACCGCCGGGTGGCCGGAATGCCTGAAATACTTCTTCTGCTCCGGCTTTCGGCCTGTCAGTCGAACCTTATTTGCATTCACGATCACAACGTGATCACCCGCGGCCATGTGCGGTACGAACATCGCACGCTGCTTACCGCGCAACAATTGTGCAATCTGCGTTGCCAGCCTACCGAGCGGCTGATCGGTTGCGTCAATCAGGTACCACTCAGGCTGAAAGTCTTTTGCCTTTGGTGAATAGGTTTTCACCATGAACTCCTCGTCATCGAAGCACTGCGTTCTTCAATAATCTACGTGTGTAAGGGACAACCCATGAGGTGGCGCGTGATCGCTACGGATCGCCGGGTGTGAGCCAGCGAAGCAGCGCGATGACATCATCCGGCTCCAGACGACCACGCCCTGTGGCGACCAGCGATCCGACGATTCCTCGCACCATTCGCCTGAGAAATCCGTCAGCGGCAATATCGAAGTAAACAAAACCGTCATCGTTACGCGACCACTCCGCGAGTGTCACTGTTCGCCAGGTGGAGTCCACCGAGCTGCGTGCCATCCGCGCTGCGAAGCATCGAAAATCGTGCTTCCCTAACAGCCAGTACGAGACCCGCTGCATCTTCTCGATGTCCAGGGCCTGTGGTACATGCCAGCTGAACGGCTGCCAGAATACGTTTCGCACCTGACCCGTCCAGATCGTGTACCGATAACGGCGCTGTCGAGCTGACCGACGAGCATCGAAACCCGAGGACTCGTCTCTCGCCGAGAGCACCGCCACGTCGCTGGGAAGCGTCGCATTGAGTGCCCGCGTGATCTGCTCCACCGGCCGAGCGCACGTCGTTCGAACTGAACCGACCTGTCCGCTCGCATGAACTCCTGTGTCCGTGCGGCCCGCGGGCGTAATCCGAACCTTCTCGCCGAGCACCTGAAGCCAGGCAGTTTCCAGTACGCCCTGCACGGTACGTGCTTCGGGCTGTACGTTGAACCCCTGGAATCGGGTTCCCTGGTACGCGAGATTGAGTCGGACGACCCGCGATGCCTGCATGCATCCTAGAGAACAAGCTCCACCTGAGCCATCGGCGCGCTATCGCCTCTTCGAGGCAGAAGCTTCACCAATCGGGTATATCCGCCCGGCCGATCCGCGAACCGCGGCGACAGCTCATCGAACAGCTTGGTGATCACCCGTGGATCGTGCACCTTGGTCATTGCCAGACGCCGTGCGTGCAGGTCGCCGCGACGCGCCAGCGTAATGACATGCTCCGCCTCGCGGCGTAGCTCTCGGGCTTTCGCGTCGGTCGTACGGACCTTCTCATATCGAAGAAGGTCCGTAACGAGGTTGCGAATCAACGAAAGCCGATGGCTGGTTGGCCGCTTGAGCATGCGGAGGCCAACTCTATGTCTCACCTTCCGCTCCCATCATCTTCATCATCGAGCACAAGCGCGAAATCCTGCTCTGTCTCGTCTTCGTCGTCCTCCGCACTACCTTCGGAGGAAGGGCGCAGTCCATCACCACCACCTGTAATCAGGCCATGCATGGCGAGCTTCTCACGCAGCTCATCGAGCGATTTCTGTCCGAAATTTCGGAGAGAAAGAAGCTCGTCCTCACTCATCTGAAGAATCTGCCCCACCTTGGTGATCTGTGATCGCTTGAGGCAATTGTGCGTGCGCTGCGACAGCTCGAGTTGATCGATGGACATCTCATAGATCTGCGTCGGAATCGCGCCTGTACCCAACGTGGGCTTCTCACTGAGACGCGGCGGCTTTTGCAGATCCGTGAAAAGTGTGAAGTGATCGATCAACAATCCAGCCGCCTGGGCCAATGCATCGATCGGCGTCACAGTCCCATCCGTCTGGATGTCAATCACAACGCGATCCAGATCGGTTCGCGAGCCGACACGAGTGTTTTCCACCGTGTAATTCACCCGGCGAACGGGGCTGAATATCGCATCGATCGGAATTACACCGAGCGACGGTGGCTCGCGCCCATCACTGGGAAGGTAGCCAGTTCCACGCTCAACCGTAAGCTCCAGCTCGAGGCGCGAATCCGGGCCGTCGAGCGTTGCCAGATGAAGCTCAGGATTGATGATCTCAATGTCGCTCGGATAAATCAGGTCCGCCGCTGTGACAACGCCCGGTCCATTGGCAATCAATCGCATCTGGGCAGGCTGATCGGAATGACATTGAACGCGGAGCTGCTTCAGGTTGAGAATCAGCTCGGTCGTGTCTTCCTTCACGCCGGGAATGGTGGCAAACTCATGGAAGACGCCTTCGACCTTCACGGCGGTCACTGCCGCGCCCTGGAGCGACGACAGCAACACCCGACGCATCGCATTGCCGACTGTGATTCCGAATCCGCGTGCGAGGGGCTCGATCTGGAAGCGGCCAAAATCGTCGGACGTGTGCAGCGTGTCTATCTTGGGTGTCGTACTCTCCTGCAATGCTGTGTGCCTCCTCAGGCCGCTCGCGCTAAAGCCGCCTCGACAATACGTCGATGCGGCTTTACGCTCTGGTGCCGGTCGCTATCGAGAATAGTGCTCGACGACGAGCTGCTCACTAATGTTCGAATCGATTTCATCGCGCGCCGGCAAGGACAGCACGCGGCCGGAGAGCTCAGTAATATCCAGGCTGAGCCAGTTGGGCACCGTCTTTCGAGTCAGCGTGTCCTGCACCATCTTGAAATACTCGGACCCGCGGCTCGTCGGATGCACGCTGATGATGTCTCCAACAGATACGAGCGCCGACGGGATGTCCGTCTTGCGACCCCGTAGCGTGATGTGGCCGTGTCGCACGATCTGCCGAGCCTGCTTGCGTGAGTCGGCAAATCCTAGCCGGTAGACCACGTTGTCGAGTCGGGTCTCCAGAAGCTGGAGCAGGTTCTCACCGGTAACACCGGGTCGACGCTCGGCTTCTACAAAATGCTTGGAGAACTGCCGCTCCAGCACGCCATAGATCGCACGCGCTTTCTGCTTCTCTCGAAGCTGGGCCCCAAATTCGGACATTTTGCGGCGTCGCTGACCATGAATTCCGGGTGGGTAATTCCGTCGCTCAATTGCGCATTTCGGCCCAAAGCATCTCTCACCTTTCAGGAAGAGCTTGACGCTCTGACGCCTGCAGATTTTGCACACGGGTCCCGTGTATCGCGCCATGTGTTATTCGTCCCTTGCTTTCTAGTTAGACGCGCCGCTTCTTGGGCGGGCGGCATCCGTTGTGTGCAATCGGCGTGACATCCACAATGGCACTCACAGCCAAACCAGCAGCCTGAAGCGACCGAATGGCCGCCTCGCGTCCGGAGCCCGGTCCTTTCACATAGACCTGGATCTGGCGTACGCCGTTCTCCATCGCTTTGCGTGCCGCTTGATCCGCGGCCAAGCCGGCGGCATACGGCGTGCTCTTGCGAGAGCCCTTGAACCCGGCGGTGCCGCCACTGGCCCAGGTCACAACATTTCCGTCTGGATCAGTGATCGTCACAGTCGTATTGTTGAACGTCGACTGGATATAGGCATTACCGCGAGGTATGTTCTTACGCTCGCGTCGCCGCGTTCGTGGGGCTCGACGCCGTTCTGCCACGCTTGATCTCCCTTAGCGCTTCTTCTACTTCTTCGCCGCGGCCTTCTTGCGGCCGGCGACTGTGCGGCGCGGTCCTTTACGCATGCGAGCGTTGGTGCGCGTCCGCTGACCATGGACTGGTCGACCTCGGCGATGCCGCAGGCCCCGATAACAACCAATTTCCATGAGCCGTTTGATATTCAGGTTTACTTCGCGGCGAAGATCGCCCTCCACCGCGAAATCTTTATCGATCGCTTCACGCAATCGGTTGACCTGGTCCTCCGTCAAGTCATTGACGCGAGTATCGGGATCTACACTTGTGCGAAGCAGAATCTGCCGACTGGAGGTACGGCCAATTCCATAAATGGACGTCAGCCCAATTTCCACACGCAGGTTGCGTGGGAGGTCTATTCCAGCGATGCGTGCCATCGACCTAGCGCTCCTTCCGATTCAATTGGCCCGTGGGCCTAACCCTGCCGCTGCTTGTGCTTTGGATTCGTGCAGATCACCAGAACCACGCCCTTGCGCTTGATAATCTTGCATCGCTCACAGCGAGCCTTTACTGATGCTGCTACTTTCATCGTTCCCTGCTCCCGCCCCACCGAGCGCCAACCGCGGACTCAACGCTCACGTCCCATGATGGCTCCTCTCGAGGAGTCATACGGTGACAACCGAATGGTCACACGATCGCCCGGAATGATCCGTGGCAAATTCAACCGAACTTGGGGCCCGAGATGCGCGAGCACCTTCAACCCCGTAGCCAGCTCTACCCGGTACATCAGATTCGGGAGCACCTCAATCACTGCTCCGCGAACGACCTCACCCTGGTCAGACACTGACATTTAATCG
Organism: uncultured Chloroflexia bacterium; assembly: GCA_963765765.1. Lineage (GTDB taxonomy): Bacteria > Chloroflexota > UBA6077 > UBA6077 > JACCZL01 > CAVXYC01. The sequence goes on from CAVXYC010000020.1 coordinate 305,471, forward strand.
AGTGCGCTGGTGGCAAATCACTATTGTATCAGATTCGAGGCTAAATCTCCCCTTATGCTCCGTTCTTACCAACCGCGATAGAAAGATCACGCCGCACGTCGTCAACGGACTGGTCGCCGTTGACAGTCACGAGCGTGCCTCGATCGCGGTAATAGTCGATCAGCGGTGCTGTGTCCTTGAAATCGACCTCAAGACGACGCAATGCCGTCTCGCGCTTATCGTCGTCACGCTGATAAAGCGAGCCGCCACAAGCATCACACACGCCTGGCGTAGTGGGTTGGTTGAACAGCTCGTGGTAGCTGCGACTGCAGTCGCGACAAATCCAACGCCCCGAAAGACGGCCGAGCAGGACGTCCTGAGGCACTTCGAGATAAACGACTCGGTCTATCTTCCCGCTGGCCTCCTTGAGCGCCTCGTCAAGAGCTTCCGCCTGACGTCGCGTTCGCGGGAAACCGTCCAGAATCACGCCTTTTGCCGCGTCTGGCGCCTTGATGCGCTCGAGCACGAGGCCGATCGTCACGTCATCGGGGACGAGCTCACCTCTATCCATGTAGCCCTTTGCTTGGAGTCCAAGGGGCGTGCCCGGCCTTCACGGCCTCCCGAAAGAGATCGCCGCTGGCGACATGCGCGATCTGAAGATCGGCTGCCAGGCTAGCGGCCTGCGTCCCTTTTCCCGCACCGGGCGCTCCAACAAGGATGATCTGCATAACCCCTCAGCTACCTGTTGATAAAACCACGGTAGTTGCGCATCAAAAGCTGGGATTCGAGCTGACGCATCGTATCCAGCGCAACGCCAACCACGATGAGCAACGCCGTACTCTGCAATGTCAGCGCCTGAATGTTCGTAACGCTCCGCACCAGGAACGGCAGGATCGCGATTATTCCCAGGAAGAGCGCACCTACAAGGGTGATCCGGGTCAGTACACGATACAGATACTCGGCCGTTGGCCGACCTGGTCGAATGCCTGGAATGAAGGCACCCTGCCGCTGAAGATTCTCGGCGATGTTCTGCTGCTGGTAGATGACCACGGTGTAGAAGAACGTGAACGCGACCACCAGCCAGAAATAGAGCATCCAGTAAAACCAGCTCGTCTGGAGGTTGAAGACCTCATAGACCCACCGAGCGACGCTCGCAATCGTCTCGTTCTCCGACGTCAGGAAGTACCCCGCCACCGTTGCAGGGAAGATCAGGATCGACGACGCGAAGATCAGCGGGATCATTCCCGCCGAGTTCACTTTGAGTGGAATATGCGTGGTCTGGCCGCCATACATCCGATTTCCACGAATGCGCTTGGCCACCTGCACCGGTATTCTCCGTTGTCCTTCGTAAACCAGGACAATGGCAGCGACCGTGGTAATGCCTAGCACCATGAAAATTGCGAATGCGCCGACATTCAACCCGGACACCAGCGGTCGGAGCAGGAGTGTTGGCAGGCTAGCCACGATCCCACCAAAGATGATCATGGAGATCCCGTTGCCGATGCCGTACTGAGTGATCAGCTCGCCGATCCAGATGAGCAACATCGTTCCCGCGACCATCGTAATGATGATCGCGAGCGTACCGAGTGGATCGACATCAAAACCGAACTGCTCGATGAATCGCTCACCGCTTGGCGAGCTCGCATTGATAAGTTGCGGTGTGCCATACGCCTGAGCGGCCGCCAACGGAAGAGTGAGCCAGTGTGTGTACTGATTAATGCGATTTCGCCCCGACTCGCCTTCCTTAGAAAGCTCCGTGAGCTGCGGTATCACCGGAACCATGAGCTGCATGATGATCGATGCAGTGATGTACGGATACACGCCCATGGCAGCAATCGAAAAGTTCGAGAGCGCACCGCCAGAGAAAAGATCAAGGAAGCCGATGAACTGGTTGGACTCGAAGAGTCGCTCGAGCGCGGCGATATTGACGCCGGGAACCGGCACGTGCGCAACGAACCGGAAGACAACCAGCATCAGCCCCGTGAAGATCAGCTTCCCACGGAGATCTGGAATTCGAAAGGCGTCGAGGAGGGCGCTAAGCACCCGTCATGACCTCCGCGGTCCCCCGGCCTTTTCAATCTTCTCTTTCGCGCTCGCTGAGAATCGATGCGCCTTGATTGTTAGCGCGATCGAAAGCTCACCGGTAGCCAGAATAATGACTGGCTTATCGGCCGACCGGATCAGTCCCGCGGCGAGAAGCTCTGCGGGACCAACCACGCTACCCGCGCGGAACTTGACCAGCGAAAGTAGATTCACGGGTTGACGCTCGACACGGCTGTGGTTTCGAAAACCTCGTCGATGCGGCAGGCGCTTGACGAGCGGAAGCTGTCCGCCCTCAAAGTACGCGGGGACCCCGCCGCCGGCGCGCGCCTTCTGACCTTTGGTGCCCTTGCCGGCAGTCGTGCCGCGCCCTGACCCTAAACCGCGTCCGATACGACGCCGCTTGGGATGGGAGCCGGCGGGCGGTTTGAGATCCTGAATCTGCATTACTCGACTACCTTTACGAGATGGCCAATCGCGTTCACCATGCCGCGCACGGCATCCGTGTCCGGTCGCTCCACGACCTGGTTCATCCGCCGCAGACCAAGCGCTCGGACCGTCTTTTTCTGTCGCTCGGTATAGCCAATCGGGCTTTTCACGAGCTGAATTTTGATAGTTCCGCTAGGCGCTGGCACTTGCGAGTCTCCTTGCCGGCAGAATCTCAGACACGGGTCGGCCCCGTCGGCGCGCGATCTCCTCCGGGTCGTGGAGGTTTTCGAGGGCCGGTCATGGTGGCCCGAACGAGGTTAATCGGGTTCGGTGAGCCCAGCGACTTCGTGAGCAGGTCCTTAATGCCAGCCGACTCAACGACGGCGCGAACCGCACCGCCGGCGATGACGCCAGTACCTGGCGCGGCCGGCTTCAGCAGCACGCGCGCGGCGCCGTAATCCTGCACTAGCTCGTGAGGTATCGACGTGCCAACCATGGGGACACGAATTAAGCTTTTCTTCGCGATCTCGGCGCCCTTCCGAATGGCGTCTGGCACCTCATTCGCCTTGCCCAGTCCAGCACCCACGAGCCCCTGACCGTCACCGACGACCACAAGCGCGCTGAAGCTGAACCGACGACCGCCCTTGACCACTTTGGCCACGCGGTTGATCTTGATGACTCGTTCTTCGAAGGTAATTCCTGTTGGATCGATCTTCGGCATTGATTGCTCCGTCTAGAACTGCAAGCCGCAGGCTCGAGCGCCCTCGGCCAACGACTTCACGCGTCCGTGATAGAGAAAGCCGCCGCGATCGAAGACCACCTGCGACACTCCCTTCTCCCGCGCTCGCTCGGCGAGCAATCGACCGATCTGCTCCGCCCGTTCAGACTTAGTGCCCGATGTATCGGTGCGCGAAGTCGGCTCCAGCGAGGAGGCGGCAACTAGGGTATGCCCAGCCTGATCATCGATGATCTGAGCGTAGATATGCTGAAGGCTGCGGAACACCGCCAGCCGCGGTCGCTCCGCTACGCCAGCGAGCTTTTTCCGCACTCGAGCGTGGCGCCGCACCCGAGCGCGGCGCGGATTGTCTTTCTTTGTGATAGCCACGTGTACTCGAACCTCTACTTCTTGGCGCCGGCTTTACCGGCCTTCCGTCTGATCTGCTCGTCTGCGTAACGGATGCCTTTACCTTTGTACGGCTCAGGCGGACGCACCTTTCGGATGTTGGCGGCTACTTGACCCACCATCTCCTTATCGATGCCCTTTACGGTCACTCGCGTTGTGCCTTCGACTTCAAACGTGATGCCGTCTGGAGCGGTCATTTGCACGGGGTGCGAGAAACCCATCTGAAGTGTCAGCGCGTTCCCGCCACCCTGTGCTCGATACCCGGTCCCGGTGATCTCTAGCCGCTTCTCGAATCCGGACGTCACGCCAGTGACCATGTTGTTTAAAAGCGTTCGTGACAGCCCGTGCATTGCTCGTGAGCGGCGCTCCTCGTTAGGCCGTTGCACGAGGATGGTCCCATCTTCCCGAACAAATTGCAGGTTTGGATCCAGCGTGCGGGCCAGGGTGCCACGCGGCCCCTTCACCACAACATGATTGTTCTCGCCGAACGTGACGTCAACACCACTTGGTACGTCGATCGGCATGCGCCCAATTCGAGACATCCTTCTATCTCCTCAGATCTCGCCTACCAGACGTGGCAGAGAACTTCTCCGCCAACGCCCATGCGCCGCGCGCGTCGACCGCTCATGACTCCCTTTGAAGTCGAGACAATCGCCACGCCCAAACCACCGTAGACTCGCGGCATCTCCGTGGCGCCGCTATACACGCGCAAGCCGGCCGGCTCACCCGTTTGATACCGGTAACCACCGGTACGTTCTTGTCTACATACTTGAGCTCGATGCGCAGTTTCTTCTGCGGCATCTCTTCGAGCTCTTGAAATCCCAGAATGAAGCCTTCATCGCGGAGGACCTGTGCCACCGAAACCTTGAGCTTCGATGAGGGCATCGTGACCGCGGGGTGCCGTGCCTGCAAGCCATTTCTGATGCGCGTCAGCATATCGGCAATTGGATCAGTCAGCATTGGATCGCTCTTCTCCTCTTACCAGCTTGATTTCGTCACCCGGGCACTTCGCCGCGCAGCGCGAGCTTGCGGAAACAGATTCGACACAAACCAAACTTCCGAATGAAGGCACGTGGCCGGCCGCACAGCTCGCAACGGTTGTGCTGCTGGACCTTGAAGCGAGGGGGTCGCTTCGACTTAATGATCATGGACTTCTTCGCCACGGTTCGCTCCCTTAACCCCGCTCGAACGGCATTCCAAGCAGCTCAAGAAGCCTCTTGGATTCCTGGTCGGTTCGCGCGGACGTGACGATCGTTATTTCCAAACCGCGCAACTTGTCTATCTTGTCGTAGTCAATCTCGGGAAACACGAGCTGTTCCCGAAGTCCGAGCGTGTAGTTGCCTCGTCCGTCGAACGACTTGGAGGGAACTCCTCGGAAATCCCGAATGCGCGGAAGTGCCGCGTTCATCAGTCGATCCAAGAACTCGTACATCCGCTCCCCTCGGAGCGTCACCTTGAGTCCGATGGACATACCCTCGCGCAATCGAAATTGCGCAATTGAATTCTTGGCCTTCCGAACAAGCGGCCGTTGCCCGGTGATTGCAGCGAGGTCAGCCGAGGCCGCCTCGAGCGCACGCCCGTTTGCGATCGCTTCGCCCATGCCGATGTTGACGACGACTTTCTCGACGTGCGGCACCTGCATCGGATTGCTGAAGCCCAGCTCACGCTGAAGCGACGGCGCAATCTCGGATTGGAACCGTTCTTTGAGTCTGCTTTTCTCTGCGACCGGTGTTGCCATCGCTATTCCTACAACTGCTCGCCGCAGCGCTTACAGACGCGCACTCTGCGTCCATCATCGAGCTGCCGAGCACCGATTCGAACCGGCCGATCACACTTGGCGCAGACAATCCCGACGTTGGAGATATGCAGTGGCTGCTCCACGTCGATGATGCCGGCCTGCCGAGCATTTCGCCCAGGCTTCATATGCCGCTTTGCAATATTTACTTCCGCCACGATGACGCGGTCGTCCTTCACGTGAACCTCGCGGACCTTCCCGCGCTTCCCGCGCTCGCGTCCGGCAAGAATCTGGACCGTGTCATCACGCTTCACACGCAAACTCACACTGGCCCCCTTACAGCACTTCTGGTGCGAGCGAAACGATCTTCATATAGCTCTTCTCACGCAGCTCGCGTGCGACAGGACCGAAGATTCGCGTTCCTCGCGGATTGTTCTTATCGGCTAGTACGACCGCCGCATTGTCATCAAACCGGATGCTCGAGCCATCGGGGCGACGGTGCTCTTTGGCTGTACGAACGATCACCGCTCGCACCACGTCGCCCTTCTTCACGGAGCCACCGGGGTTCGCGTCTTTAACGGAGGCAACAATGATGTCGCCCACACTGCCTACGCGCTTATTGCCGCCAGCAACTACCTGGATGCACATCAGCTCACGTGCTCCGGTGTTATCAGCGACGCGCAGTCGGGTTTGCGAGCGAATCATTCAGACGCCTCCGAAGCTGACGCTTCCTGAGCTGGCGCTTCCTCGGCCGTTTCCTGTGGAAGTCCAGCGACTGCATCGATGTCCGCGACAAAGCTGCTACGGAGCACCTTTTGGACGCGCCACCGCTTCTCGCGACTCATCGGGCGCGCTTCCTCGATGATCACCGAATCACCGAGCTTGCACTGATTTGCTTCATCGTGCGCCTTGAAGCGATGGGTTCGGCGGACGTGGCGACCATACAGGCGGTGTCGGCGAAGGTGCTCAACAGCAACCACGACCGTCTTGTCCATCTTGTCACTCACGACCACACCCTGCTTAGTGCGCTTCACCGTTTGTTGCTCACTCATGAGGCCACTCCGGCTACCACGGGAGCCAATTGGGCCAGCGCCGTATTGACCCGAGCGACGTCACGGCGAACTTGCCGAATGCGCGCGGTATTCGTGAGCTGGTGTGTGGCCACCTGGAATCGCAAATTGAACATCTCTTCGTGGAGCTCTCGAAGCTTCGCGTCGAGCTGCTCCCGATCGAGGTCACGAAGCTCGGACATCTTCATGAGCTCGCACCTCCTCTTTGTATAGAACCTTGGTCTGAATGGGTAGCTTGTGAGACGCCTTCCGAAGCGCCTCAATCGCCATATCAGTGCGCACGCCGCCGATCTCAAACATCACGCGCCCGGGACGCACAACCGCGACCCAGTGATCGGGCGCGCCTTTGCCGCTGCCCATGCGCACCTCAGCGGGCTTATGGGTAACGACCTTATCTGGAAAAATTCGAATCCAGACCTTGCCACCCCTACGAAGGTGGTGGGTGATCGTACGCCGCGCCGCCTCGATCTGGCGGGCGGTGATCCAGGCCGCTTCCTGGGCCTGAATTCCGATCTCGCCAAACGCGATGCTGTTCCCGGTTGTCGCCATACCGCGGCGTTTGCCGCGGAACATTCGACGATACTTCGTTCGCTTGGGCTGCAGCATGTTACTCGGCCTCCGCCGGCTTAGTTGGTGGCGCCACCGAAGGCGCGGACGGAGCAGACATTGGCAGGATCGCTGGCGCGGGCGTCGGCGACGCGGGCGCACTCACACCTGCACCGACCTCTTCACTCGGTGGTCGACGGTCTTCCAGATCGGTCACAGTTACTGGGCGTCCGGTACGAAGGGGCGGTGCTTCCACCACCTGTCGTACAGACGTTTCGACGTCACCGCGATAAATCCAAGCTTTCACGCCAATGATCCCGAAGGTCGTGTGCGCTTCTGCTTGACCGAAGTCAATATCAGCGCGCAATGTGTGAAGCGGCACGCGACCGCGGCGCTCCCACTCTCGGCGCGACATTTCCGAGCCACCGAGGCGTCCGGATACCTGGAGCCGAACTCCACGTGATCCGAACCGCATCGCTCGGTCAGCCGACTGCTTCATAGCTCGGCGGAACGCGACGCGGCGCTCGAGCTGATCGGCAACGCTCCGGGCAACCAGATACGCATCCAGCTCAGGCTGCCGAATCTCCTGGATCGTGACCCGCACTCGCTTGCTGGTCATGGCCTCGAGATTCTTGCGCAGCTCCTCAACCTTGACGCCGCTCTTGCCGATTACAATGCCCGGCTTGGCCGCGTGGATCGTAACCGTCATCTGATTTGCGGAGCGCTCGATCTCCACTTTTGACACACCCGCATCGGCGAGCCGACCCATAATCAGCTCGCGAACGCGGATGTCCTCATGGAGCAGACCTGTGTAATCACGATCCGCATACCACCGACCCTGCCAGCCACGAATGACGCCAAGGCGGAATCCATTTGGGTGAACTTTTTGACCCATGGTGTCCCCTTCTACTCCCGTTCCGCCACGGCCACGGTGATGTGGCTTGATCGTTTCAAAATCTGATTCACGCGTCCCCGCGCACGTGGCCGCCAACGCTTCAGCGTTCGCCCGGCATCGGCAAAGGCTCCGGCCACCACGAGCTGCTCTGGATCCATATTGAAATTGTTCTCCGCGTTTGCCGCGGCAGAGCGCAGTACCTTGGAGACCGGACGCGCCCCTTTTTGAGGCAGGTACCGAAGAATCGCGACTGCCTCATTGAAAGACTTTCCGCGAATCGTCTCGAGGACCAGGCGCACCTTCTGCGGCGAGACGCGAATATCACGCGCCACGGCGCGTACTTCGACACCAGCCATGATCTACTTCCAGCCTCTCCTAGCGCCCACTGGACTTCTCGCCGCGGGCAGTGTGGCCACGGAACGTTCGCGTTGGCGCGAACTCTCCGAGCTTGTGGCCCACCATGTTCTCTGACACGAAGATCGGAACGTGTCGCCGACCATCGTGTACAGCGATGGTGTGTCCAACCATCTCTGGGAAAATCGTAGACGCCCGCGACCAGGTCTTAAAGACCTGCTTGTTACCGGCCGCGTTCATTGTTTCGATCCGACGAAACAGCTTCGCGTCGATATACGGGCCCTTCTTTAGGGACCGGCTCATGAATTCGCCTCCCTCAGCATCGCCATCATCTAATTACTTCCGATTACTTCGTTTGCGAACAATGAACTTGTCCGTATTTTTGCGGCGGCGGGTCTTGAAGCCCATCGCCGGCTTGCCCCAGGGCGTCTGCGGCTGGCCACCGATTGGCGCCTTGCCCTCACCACCACCGTGGGGATGGTCCCTCGGGTTCATCACCGAGCCGCGAACCGTTGGCCGTCGTCCACGCCAGCGGTTTCTGCCAGCCTTGCCGTAGTTCAACGTCGCGTGCTCCGCGTTACCGACCGAGCCAAGGGTCGCGATACAATCGAGATGCACCAATCGCACCTCGCCGGAAGGCAGTCGGACCTGCGCCCAATCGCCATCCTTCGCCATGAGCTGCGCGGAATTTCCAGCACTGCGCACCATCTGCGCGCCACGCCCAACCTTTAGCTCAATCGCGTGAATCTGGGAGCCCAGCGGGATGTTCCGTAGGGGCAGCGCATTGCCATTCTGGATCTCCGCCGTGGGGCCAGAAGAGATTTTCTGTCCGACCTTCACGCCTGCCGGCGCGAGGATGTAACGCTTCTCACCGTCTTCGTAACGAAGCAGGGCGATGCGAGCGCTGCGGTTGGGATCGTACTCAATCGCTTCCACAACCGAGCTCACGCCGGCCTTGTTCCGCTTCCAGTCGATGACGCGGTACATGCGCTTGTGACCACCGCCACGGTGGCGCACACTGATGCGTCCCGCCGAGTTTCGACCGGCGCGCTGCTTGAGCGGTTCAACCAGCGACTTCTCGGGGCGCTTCTTAGTGATCTCCTCGAACGTCGAGACGGACATGTCTCGACGGCCAGGGGAGGTAGGTCGATAGATTCGAATTGGCATACCGCTACACCCCCTGGAAGAGCTCGATCCGACTGCCGGCCTGGAGCGTCACAATCGCTTTCTTCCACGATCGCGTGACACCGCGTTGCCGTCGCCAGATTCGGGTCTTTCCCGGCACTTTCACAATATTTACGGACTTCACCTGAACGTTGAAGACCTCGGCCACAGCGCGGGCGATCTCGATCTTGTTCGCGTCCTGGTGCACTTCGAACACGTACTTATTCTGTTCGCCAAGCATTGTGTTCTTTTCAGTAACGACCGGGCGGATGAGGATCTCGTGACTAAGCATCGCTCGCCTCCGCGCCCGCCGGGCTCGCCTTTGTATCGAGTAACAACCGCTCGGTAATAGCGGCCACGCTTTCGCGAGTCATGATCAAAATGGGGAAGTTCAGGATGTCCAGAAGGTTCACACCTTCCGTCGTCACTGCCCGCACCTTCTCCACGTTCGCGCTGGACCGTAGCACCAGGTCTTCACGCTCGTGAATCACCATGAGCACACCCTTGTTCAAGCCGAGTGCGCCGAGAAACTCGACCATCTCTCTGGTCTTGCCCGTCGGGACGGTCAGCGCATCTACAACCGTAAGCGCGGAATCCCGAACCTTGGCGGACAGCGCAGAGCGCAACGCCAATCGCCGCATCTTTCGCGGCAGATCGCGATGATGCGAACGCGGATGCGGGCCGAACACCACACCACCCGACCGCCAATGCGGCGCACGAGTGGAGCCTTGCCGGGCGCGGCCGGTGCCCTTCTGTCGCCATGGCTTCTTGCCGCCGCCACGAACTTCGCCACGCGTCTTCGTGTCGTGCGTGCCCTTACGCTGATTGGCAAGCTGAGTGACAACGGCCTGATGCAGGACCGCCCTGTTTGGCTCAATCCCGAAAACTCGTTCGTCGAGATCGAGCGTGCCCACGGTTTCGCCGCGAGCGTTCTTTACGTCAACGCTTGGCATCAACTCTTCCGCTTCTCTCTTTTTTAATAACGACGAGACCCCCGCGCGGCCCGGGAACTGCACCCTTGATGGCGACGAGATTACGCTCCGTGTCCACTCGAAGAATCTCTAGGTTCTGGACCGTGACCTTTTCGTCACCCATGTGACCCCCCATCCGCATGCCCTTGAACACGCGCCCGGGAGTGGTACCGGAGCCAATGGAGCCAGGGCGGCGCCAGCGATCCGATTGTCCATGCGTCTTGGGTCCACCGCGGAAGCCGTGGCGCTTCACCACACCGGCAAAGCCACGCCCTTTTGATGTTCCAGTTACGTCTACCAGCTCGCCAATTTCCAGAATGTCCGCGTTGACCTGATCACCAACCTGGATCGAATCCCCGCCATCGCTCTTCACTTCACGAAGGTAGCGAAGGTGAGGAAGAGTTTTGAGGTGCCCTTGCTCTGGCTTGTTGAGCTTGCGCTTTTCGCCAAACCCGAGCTGAACGGCCTCATAGCCGTCCCTACTCTGATTCCGCAATTGCGTGACAAAGCAAGGCCCCGCCTCCACAATCGTGGTGGCCTGCGCTGTTCCACTTTCGTCGAACACCTGGGTCATACCCAGCTTCCGACCGAGAATCCCGAGAATCACGTTTTGCCTCTTCGTAACAGGCTGTTCAAAGCCTGCGTTCCCTAGAGTTTGATCTCGATATCGACGCCAGCGGGAACATTGAGGCGCATGAGCGCATCGACGGTCCTTGGAGTCGGCTCGACGACATCAATTAGGCGCTTGTGCGTGCGCATTTCGAACTGCTCGCGCGAGTCTTTATCGATGAACGGCGATCGAATCACCGTAAATTTCTCGATTCGCGTGGGCAGCGGGACCGGGCCGGCGACTGATGCGCCGGTCCTTTCCGCGGTCTCCACAATTTGTTGGGCTGACTGATCCAAAATCCGGTGATCAAAGGCTTTCAGTCGGATTCGGATTCGCTGCTTCGCCATCAGGGCTCCTCGCTGTTAGCCGTGGACCGCGGTAATCACCCCGGCCCCCACCGTGCGTCCGCCTTCGCGGATCGCGAACCGCACGCCTTCTTCGATCGCCACCGGCGTGATCAGCTCGATCTGCATCTGCACGTTGTCCCCGGGCATGATCATCTCCACCCCCTCGGGCAACGCGATGTTCCCGGTTACGTCCGTCGTCCGAATGTAGAACTGCGGCCGGTACCCGTTGAAGAACGGCGTGTGCCGTCCCCCCTCTTCCTTGCTCAGCACGTACACCTCGGCCGCGAACTTCGTCCCGGGACGGATGCTCCCCGGCTTGGCCAGCACCTGCCCGCGCTCGACGTCGTCGCGCTCAATCCCGCGCAGCAGACACCCGACGTTATCCCCCGCCACGCCCTCATCGAGCAGCTTGCGGAACATCTCCACGCCCGTGACCACCGTCTTGCGCGTGTCCCCGAACCCGACGATCTCGATCTCTTCGCCGGTCTTGACCTTGCCACGCTCCACGCGCCCGGTCACCACCGTCCCACGCCCCTTGATCCCAAACACGTCTTCGATCGGCATCAAAAACGCCAGATCGACCGGCCGCTCGGGCGTCGGGATGTAGCTATCCACCGCGCCCATCAGCTCCCAGATGCATTTGTAGGGCTCCGCATCGGGGCTCTGCTCGGCGCACTCCAGCGCCGCCAGCGCACTCCCCCGAATGACCGGGATGTCATCCCCGGGGAACTGGTACTTGCTCAACAGCTCGCGCACTTCCATCTCGACCAGCTCGAGCAGCTCTTCGTCGTCCATCATGTCGCATTTGTTCAAGAACACCACCATGGCCGGTACTTCCACCTGGCGCGCCAGCAGGATGTGCTCGCGCGTCTGCGGCATCGGCCCGTCGGGCGCGCTCACCACCAGGATGGCGCCGTCCATCTGGGCCGCCCCGGTGATCATGTTCTTGATGTAGTCGGCGTGGCCCGGGCAGTCGACGTGCGCGTAGTGGCGCATCTCGGTCTGGTACTCCACGTGGGCGATGGCGATGGTGATGCCGCGCTGCCGCTCTTCGGGCGCCTTGTCGATCTGGTCGAACGGCGTGAAGTCCGCCCACCCCTTTAGTGCCAGCGTCTTGGTGATCGCCGCCGTCAGCGTCGTCTTCCCGTGATCGACGTGCCCGATCGTCCCGACGTTGACATGCGGCTTCGTCCGCTCAAATTTTTGCTTCGCCATTGTGCCCTTCTCCTCGACTGCTATGCGACAGGCGTGTGAATTACTGCGTGAGCCCTAACTTCGGGCCTTGGCGAGTCCGGCTTCGACATCGCGCGGCGCCGGCTCGTAGTGCGAGAACTCCATCGAATATGTCGCTCGTCCCTGAGACATTGAGCGGACGTCGGTGGCATATCCAAACATGCGGCCCAGCGGAACCAGGGCGCGGATGACCTGAGCGTTTGCTCGCAGCTCCATACCCTGGATCTGACCGCGGCGTGCATTCAAGTCACCCATGATGTCGCCCATGAATTCCTCGGGCGTCGTCACTTCGACCTTCATGATCGGCTCGAGCACAACGGGCGCCCCCTTCTGGACTGCCGACTTAAGTGCCATCGAACCCGCGATTTTGAACGCCATTTCGGACGAGTCCACCTCGTGATAGGACCCATCCACGAGCTCCACACGGATATCAACGACGGGAAAACCCGTTACCACACCGTTGACCATTGCCTCTTTGACGCCAGCTTCAACCGCTCCAATGTATTCACGAGGCACGACGCCGCCGACGATCTTGTCGACGAACTCGAATCCCGAGCCGCGGTCTAGCGGAGTGATCTGAAGCCACACATGTCCAAACTGACCGCGACCACCAGTCTGACGAACGAACCGCCCCTCGGCTTTCACCGGTTTCGTGACCGTCTCGCGATACGACACCTGAGGTCGACCGACATTCGCATCCACGCGGAACTCGCGCATCATGCGATCGACGATCACCTCGAGATGAAGCTCACCCATGCCGTCGATGAGCGTCTGACCCGTATCCGTATCCGTTCGTACGCGAAACGTTGGGTCTTCCTCAGCCAATCGGCCGAGCGCGTTACCCATGCGATCCTGGTCAGCCTTTGTCTTTGGCTCAATGGCGACCGAGATCACCGGCTCGGGAAACGTGATGGCTTCCAGCACTACACGCGAGCTCTGATCACAGAGCGTATCGCCGGTGCTCGTGCCCTTCAGTCCGACGATAGCCGCAATGTCGCCCGCCGAGACCTCAGGAATGTCCTCACGGTGATTCGCGTGCATTTGAAGCATGCGGCCAACGCGCTCGCGGTTGTCCTTCGTTGAGTTGTAGACGTACGAGCCCGATGGCAGAACACCCGAATAGACACGGATGTATGCCAGCTTGCCAACGAATGGATCCGCGACGATCTTAAAAGCGAGCGCCGCAAACGGTGCCTTGGGATCGGCCGGACGCTCAAGAGAGTCTCCTGTCGCGGGGTCAATCCCAATGACGGGCGGAATATCCAGCGGTGACGGGAGGTAGTCGACGACACCATCGAGAAGCGGCTGAACACCCTTATTGCGAAGTGCCGACCCACAAAGCACCGGGACGAGGCGGTTCGATATGACACCCAAACGAAGGGCGCGCTTCAGCTCCTCGACGGGAATCTCCTCACCGTCCAGGTAGCGCATCATCAGCGCATCATCCATCTCAACGACACGCTCGATGAGATCGTGCCGTCGGGTGTCTGTCTCCTCAACCATGTTAGATGGGACGTCTTCAACGCTCGGTGCGGCTGCTGGATCCTCACTGAAGAGCAGCGCTTTACGGGCGACCAGGTCGATCACACCGCGAAACTCGCCCTCGCGACCGATAGGGAGCTGAATGACAAGCGGGTTTGCCCCGAGTCGGTCAACGATCTGCTGGACCGTGGCCCAGAAATCGGCGCCTACTCGATCCATCTTGTTTACGAAACAAATACGCGGAACGTTGTACTTATCGGCCTGACGCCAGACGGTCTCAGACTGAGGCTCCACACCTGCAACGGCATCGAATACCACGACGCCCCCGTCGAGTACTCGTAGTGACCGCTCAACCTCGACAGTGAAATCGACGTGGCCCGGAGTGTCAATGATATTGATCTGGCAATCGCGCCACTCAGCCGTGGTGGCCGCCGCGGTAATTGTGATTCCGCGCTCGCGCTCCTGCTCCATCCAGTCCATAACGGCGGTGCCCTCGTGGACCTCGCCGATCTTGTAGGTACGACCGGTATAGAAAAGGATGCGCTCAGTCGTCGTCGTCTTACCGGCGTCGATGTGGGCAATAATCCCGATATTGCGAATGGACTCTAAATTCTTCTCTGCCATGACCTCAGGGCCACTTACCCTCGTTACTCGCCAGCCAAGCTACCAGCGATAGTGCGCGAATGCTTTGTTCGCTTCTGCCATTCGGTGCACGTCGTCTCGACGCTTCACCGTTGCGCCAGTTCCTTGAGCCGCGTCCATCAGCTCACCGGCAAGTTTTTCCACCATTGACCGGCCAGAACGCGACCGTGCCGAGTTGACCAACCAACGCATCGCGAGCGAAATGCGGCGCTCGCCTCGAATCTCCACAGGCACCTGATAGGTGGCGCCACCAACGCGCCGGGGCTTCACTTCCAGCACCGGCGTCGCATTACGCAGCGCCTGCTCGAAGACATCCGCCGCGCTGCGATGCATCTGATTTTCTACGCGATCAAGCGCCTGGTACATGAGCCTCTCCGCGAGACTCTTCTTCCCATTGACCATCAGTTTATTGATCATTCGCGAAATACCCCGGTTGCCATACTTGGCATCGGGGACGGCTTCGCGACGCACCACACGGGCACGACGGGGCATGCCACCCTCCGTTATTGGACGTATTCAGTTCGCTAGTTATGACGCGGTACAGCGGAACGTCGCGACCCACTGAATCGTGAGCCGGCAGCACGTTCATGCAACCAAACCACGCCACCTCGTATGAGGCGGCACTCACCTAGGGTGAGCTCGCTATATGGAGCTGATAGCGGGCGGTGAAGCCCGATATCAGCTCTTATCGCCTAGGCGCAGCCGCGGCCTTTGTGCCGTACTTGGAGCGCGCTTGCTTACGATCGCGCACCCCTGCTGCGTCCAACGTTCCCCTAACAACGTGATACCGCACACCGGGAAGGTCCTTCACACGACCACCGCGGATCAATACCACGGAGTGCTCCTGAAGGTTGTGCCCTTCACCCGGAATGTAGGCAGTCACTTCCATCCCATTCGACAACCGAACGCGCGCGATTTTGCGAAGCGCCGAGTTCGGCTTCTTTGGGGTCATTGTCCGGACCTGGATGCACACTCCACGTTTCAGCGGGTTGCCCCCATCAATAGCGTATCGCTTTCCCCTCAACGTATTGAGGTTGTAGCGCAGCGCCGGAGCAGACATCTTCTTCCGGATTTTCTGCCGTCCCTTCCGGACGAGTTGACTGATTGTCGGCACAATCCTCCCCTGTGCTGTATCAAGGCACCATCGTGCAGTATATCGAACGGCGGTCTCACCGTCAACTGAAAGACAGTGCATTTCGCCGCCATCAGTCGGCAATTCCACGCCGCGAATCCAGTGTGGTGCCGCGGCCTAATCAGACAACGACGCGGACCGAACTTGCGCCCGATCCGCGTCGCTTATTTCGTGCGGCGCACCCGCGCCGCGTGGACTACTCAGTGGGCTTGCTGTCCGAATCGTCGTCGAGGTCGAGATCGAGGCCGGCCAGCGGATCCTCGACTACGGCCACGGCGCCGCCGTCCACATCAAGCATTTCGCCATCCGTCGCATCATCGTCGCCGAGTAGAGCCGGGAGCTCTGTGGCCACGAGTGATACGCCAGGCTCGCCAAGCAATCGATTGGTCGCCTCTGCAGCCGCGAGTCGAGCTCGCCGTGCCTCAGAGCGCGCCGCCAGGCCTGAGCCCGCCGGAATCAGCTTGCCGATGATGACATTCTCCTTAAGACCGATCAGATGGTCGACCTTTCCAGCCAGCGCCGCCTCAGTCAAGACCTTGGTGGTCTCCTGGAAGGACGCCGCCGCCAGGAAGCTGTCGGTATTCAGAGAGGCCTTGGTCACGCCCAACAGCACTGGCTGCGCGGTCGCGGGCTCACCACCCTCGGCCAGAACCTGACGGTTCTTCTCCTCATAGTCGAAGCGGTCAACAAGCTCACCCGGGAGCAGATCGGTATCGCCAGGAGTGTCGACACGCAGACGTCGCAGCATCTGACGAACGATCGTCTCGATGTGCTTGTCATTGATTGTCACACCCTGTGACCGGTACACCTCCTGGACTTCGTCCACGAGATACCGTTGAACTGCTTCACGCCCCTGGATTCGTAGGATGTCCTGCGGATCCTTGGCGCCTTCCGTAAGCTGATCGCCCGCGGCCACCATCTGAGCGTCCTCAACCCGCATGCGGGCCGACGGTGGCACCGTATACTCGCGCTCATCGCGTTCTTCGGCAACGATGACGATCTTGCCATCGACCGATTCGACGACGCCCGCGAGCCGCGCCGCAAGTGGCGGCTTACCGTCGGCTTCGGCCACAGTTTGGCCGACATCCACCAGGTCACCTTCGTTCACTACCGCGCGGACGCCCGCTCGGAGCGCATGCTCGTCGCGGTACGTCTCGCGTGATACGACCTTGAGCATACGACGATCTTCGTCGCGGCGATACTCCACCACGCCGTCGATCTCGCTCAGGACCGCCTCACCCTTGGGAACGCGAGCCTCAAAGAGCTCTTCGACTCGGGGGAGACCACTCGTGATGTCAATACCAGCAACACCACCGGTATGGAAAGTACGCATCGTGAGCTGCGTACCCGGCTCACCGATGGACTGTGCGGCGACGATACCGATAGCATCGCCAATCTGAACGATATTATGTCGGCCGAGATGCCAGCCGTAGCAGGCCTGGCAGACGCCATGACGCGACTCGCACTCGAGCGGCGAGCGCAAGAACACCTTGGAGACTATGCTCCGGGCGATCTTATCGCGAACGATCTCGTCGATCGTGTCGTTGCGATCGGCCAGCACCTCGCCGGTCTGTTCGTCAACGACCTCCTGTGCGAGGACACGTCCGACAAGGTTGTCGAGTCGTGACTGACGACGATTGGCTTCCACCAAGTCGTCAATCCAGATTCCACCCTCAGTGCCGCAGTCCGTGTCGTACACGATCACGTTCTGCGCCACGTCAATCAGACGGCGGGTCAGATAACCCGAGTCAGCCGTTCGAATGGCCGTATCAGCGAGACCCTTGCGAGCGCCGTGCGTGGAAAGGAAATACTCGAGCACGGTGAGACCGTCACGGAAGCTCGATCGAATCGGGAGCTCGATGATTCGTCCAGAAGGATCAGCCATAAGTCCGCGCATACCGGACATCTGGGTGATCTGCTGGATGTTACCTTTCGCTCCAGATTGCGCCATCATAAACACCGATCCGTACGGATCAAGTGCCTTGCCGACGGCAACCGTAAGGTCGTCCTTCACGCGCGTCCAAACCTGGACGATCTCGTTGTAACGCTCCTCGTCGGTGATCAAGCCACGCCGATACTGACGCTCGATGCCTGTGACTTCGTCTTCCGCTTCCGCGAGAAGCGCCGTCTTGCCTTCGGGGATCTTGATGTCGCCGATGGCGATTGTAAGACCCGATCGAGTGGCGTACCGGAAACCGAGCTCTTTAATAGCATCAAGCACAGCCGCGGTCGCATGGTTACCGTAGGCGTGGATGAGCCTGGCCACGATGCGCTTCAGCGCACCCTTGTCCATCATTTCATTGATGAACGAGTACGGCTCCGAGCCCGCGTCTCGCAGAGCCGTGTTGATCGCCTCATTAAAAATGATGCGGCCAATACTTGTCTGCAGATACTGTCCCTCGGGCCAATCGGGCGTGCGCACCTTGATCTCAGCCTGAAGATTGATCAGTCCGAGATCGTGTGCCAATCGGGCTTCGTCGAAGTCGGCGAAGACCTTGCCTTCGCCCGCAGCGCCAGGCCGAATCTGCGTGAGGTAGTAGCAGCCCAACACCATATCCAGTGTCGGCGCCACGACCGGCTCACCGTTGGACGGCAGCAGCAGGTTGTTGACGGAGAGCATCTGCTCCCGTGCCTCTTTCTTCGCCGCGGACGATAGCGGCACGTGGACCGCCATCTGGTCACCATCGAAATCCGCGTTGAACGCGGCACAAACGAGCGGGTGAATCTGAATGGCACTACCCTCGACGAGCACGGGCTCAAAGGCCTGGATACCAAGACGATGCAGGGTAGGCGCACGGTTCAAGAGCACTGGATGCTCGTGAATTACTTCCTCGAGCACATCCCAGACTTCAGACCGAACGCGCTCAACGATGCGCTTGGCACTCTTGATGTTGTGAGCGTAGTTGCGCTCGACGAGTTTGCGCATGACAAACGGCTTGAAGAGCTCCAGCGCCATCTTCTTGGGAAGACCGCACTGATGCAGCTTCAGATCCGCGCCGACCACGATAACCGAGCGCCCGGAGTAGTCGACGCGCTTGCCCAGCAAGTTCTGGCGGAATCGCCCTTGCTTACCCTTGAGCATGTCAGAGAGTGACTTGAGCTTATGGTTGCTGGAGCCCGAGACCGCACGACCACGCCGACCATTGTCAATCAGTGAGTCGACCGCTTCCTGAAGCATGCGCTTCTCGTTGCGGATGATGATCTCTGGCGCGCCCAGCTCAAGCAGTCGCTTGAGTCGGTTGTTGCGGTTGATCACCCGGCGATAGAGATCGTTGAGATCGCTCGTCGCGAAGCGACCGCCATCGAGCTGCACCATCGGGCGCAGGTCAGGGGGAAGTACCGGTAGGGTGACCATAATCATCCACTCAGGATGATTACCTGACTTTCGGAAAGCCTCGACCACGCGCAAGCGCTTGGTCGCCTTTTTCCGGCGCTGCCCTGAAGACGAGCGCGTCTCGGTGCGTAGCGTCGCCGCAAGCTCATCCATATTGATGACCTTGAGCAGCTCTCGAACCGCTTCAGCGCCCATACCCGCGCGGAAGACCTTGGGACCCGCCAGCTCCATCAGCTCACGGTATTCGCTCTCATTGAGCGTTTGGAGCGGTTTGATGCCCTCGATTCGCTTGACGCGCTGCTCGGCCTGCTGCTGCATCGCCTCGTACTCGCCATCAGCGGGGCCCGCGACGGACGCCGTCTTCTCAGCCAGCTCCATCTTGACCTTGTCAATCTCGACATCGATCGGCTCAGCCAGCTGTGCCGCCTCGATGTCTGCATCGGCCTCGATCCGCTCTACCTGTGCCGACGCGACTTCGCGCAGCTTCTTCTCGTACTTTGCGCCAACCTTCTCCCCAGCCGGAACGATCGTCTCGTTGGCCGGATCAAAGACGAGGTCCTTTTCGGTGACCTTGCCTCGAAGCTCGGTCAGCTCCGCATCCAGAACCTGAGCCAGCTCAGTAATCTCGTTGATACGATTGGTCTTGCTATCGTCGACCTCGCGCAGCTTGGTAGCCTTGTCTTCTTCGAGCTGCTCGATGCGCTGAGTAATGCCGGAAGTCGCCTCTGAGAGCGCATCCTGACGAACCGCGTCATCCTGAGCGTACTTCGACTCGACTTCCTGCTGGATCTGTGTGATGAGACGCTGACGGCTCTGTTCGTTGACCTCGGTGACGATGTACTTGGCAAAGTACAGCACCTGCTCGAGTACACGCGGGGTCATGTCCAGCAGCAGACCAATGCGGCTGGGCGTGCCCTTCACGAACCAGATATGGCTCACCGGCGAGGCAAGCTCAATGTGTCCCATGCGCTCTCGGCGCACCTTGGATCGGGTCACCTCGACGCCGCACTTGTCGCAGATGATTCCCTTATATCGCACACGCTTGTACTTGCCGCAGGCGCATTCCCAATCCTTTGTGGGACCAAAGATGCGCTCGCAGAAAAGGCCGTCGCGCTCGGGCTTCAGGGTTCTGTAATTAATGGTTTCAGGCTTCGTCACTTCGCCGCGTGACCACGAGCGGATTTGCTCGGGCGACGCTAACGTTATGCGAACAGCGTTGAAGTTATTGACTTCGAGCATCTAAGCCTCCGTGCAGCTTTCGGCAAACGACAATCGATACGCGGACGCCAGCCCGGCCGGAGCACGCAGCTCCGACGCAACGGGCCATTGGATGATATTGAGATCGAGCACTAATCGAGATCGTCTCGCTCAAATCCTGACAGGCGCACGCCCAGCGATGGGATTGAGTCGCCCGAGGTCAGATCTTCCGCGAAGGTGACCTCTTCTTCTTCCTCGTTCAGGACCTCAACCGCCAGACCAAGGCTCTGGAGCTCTTTGACGAGCACCTTGAACGACTCGGGAACGCCAGGCTGGAAGATATCCTCTCCCTTGACGATGGCTTCATAGGTTTTTACGCGGCCAACGACGTCGTCCGACTTGACGGTTAGGATCTCCTGGAGGGTATGCGCCGCGCCATAGGCCTCGAGCGCCCACACTTCCATCTCTCCAAACCGCTGGCCGCCGAATTGCGCCTTACCACCCAGCGGCTGCTGCGTGATGAGCGAGTACGGTCCAGTGGAGCGCGCGTGAATCTTGTCCTCCACGAGGTGGATGAGCTTGAGCATGTAGATGTGGCCAACGGTCACCGGCTGATCGAACAGATCACCGGAACGGCCGTCCCGCAGGTCCATCTTGCCCTCCTCGGGAAGCTGGGCCTTTTTCAACTCAGCTCGAATGTCCGCCTCTGTCGCGCCATCGAACACGGGAGTGAAGAACTTCACGCCCAGTGCATCGGCGGCCCAACCAAGGTGTGTTTCGAGAATCTGACCGACGTTCATACGAGACGGCACACCGATCGGGTTCAGGATGATCTCGACCGGCCGTCCATCAGGCAGGAACGGCATATCTTCGATAGGCAGAATTCGGGCGACCACACCCTTGTTCCCATGGCGACCAGCCATCTTGTCGCCCGCGGAGATCTTCCGCTTCTGCGCGATGCTGACTCGTACCAGCTTATTCACACCCGCGGGAAGCTCGGTACCGGCGTCGCGCTCGAAGACGCGCACATCCACCACCTTGCCACGCTCTCCGTGAGGCACTCGAAGCGAGGTGTCCTTCACTTCACGAGCCTTCTCACCAAAGATGGCTCGCAGGAGCCGCTCCTCAGCGGTCAGCTCGGTCTCGCCCTTGGGCGTGATCTTGCCCACTAAGATGTCGCCGGCCTTGACCTCCGCGCCGATTCGGATGATTCCGTTCTCGTCCAAGTCGCGCAGGCTGTCTTCACCGACGTTCGGGATATCACGTGTGATTTCTTCAGGCCCCAGCTTGGTATCGCGCGCTTCGACTTCGTGCTTCTCAATATGAATGGAGGTGAACTTGTCCTCGCGCACCACCACTTCACTAAGAAGAATCGCGTCTTCGAAGTTGCCGCCTTCCCAGGACATGAACGAGACGAGCACGTTCTGACCGAGCGCAAGCTCACCCTGATCGGTGGACGAGCTATCCGCTAGCGGTTGCCCTTTGCGCACGCGCTGACCGCGCATAACGATCGGGTCGCTGGTTGATGCAGGTGCCCTGATTAGAGCGAATGAACTTCTGCAGCTTGTGGCTGTACTCGGTTCCCTCCCCGTCTACCAGGACCACTTTGTCGGCGGTCACTGACCGGACCACGCCATCCGCTTTCGCAAGAATGACCTGTCCCGAATCACGTGCCGCTTGCACTTCCATACCGGTGCCCACCAGGGGCGCCTGAGGCTGGATGAGTGGTACCGCCTGCCGCTGCATATTGGAGCCCATCAGAGCTCGGTTGGCGTCGTCGTGCTCCAGGAACGGGATAAGTGCGCCCGCGACACTTACAGCCTGCTTCGGTGACACGTCGACAAAGTCGATCCGCTCCGGGAGCTTCCGAAGTGAAACGCTCGCCGTGCCGCACGGATACGCGCTCTTGTGCAAACGTTCCGTCCTCATTCAGGACGACATTCGCCTGGGCGATGATGAAGTGATCTTCCTCATCGGCCGGAAGGTATCGCGTCTCATGGCCAACGAACGGCCGCACGGCAACTGACTTAATCGCCGTGCAGCCTGAGATCTGCTTTGGCTCGATTCTCGTCGATCGGGTCACCTTTGGATCCAAGGATCTCGCCGGTGGCCGAGTCAACGACATCCTCGCGAAGCTCACGCCCGTTGATCCACTCAAATGTATTCGGAACAATTCGGTGCACGACCCGATACGGGGTTTCAATAAACCCGTACTCGTTGATCTGGCCGTATGTTGCCAGGCTGCCGATCAGACCGATGTTCGGACCCTCAGGAGTCTCAATCGGACAGATTCGGCCGTAATGGCTGTGATGCACGTCGCGAACTTCGAAGCCCGCCCGGTCGCGGCTCAGGCCACCAGGACCCAGAGCGGAGAGGCGACGCTTGTGCGTCAGCTCAGCCAGCGGGTTCGTCTGGTCCATGAACTGTGAGAGCTGGCTGCCGCCGAAGAACTCACGCATCGCTGCGACAACTGGCCGAATGTTGACTAGCGTCGAAGGCGTGGCGGTTGTCGGATCAGTGATCGACATACGCTCTTTGACCACGCGCTCCATGCGGAGAAGACCGACGCGGAACTGGTTCTGAATCAGCTCGCCGACGGCGCGAACGCGACGGTTGCCCAGATGATCGATATCGTCCGGGTGTCCCTGCTGATTGTTGATGCGGATCATCTCCGCGACAATCTCGAAGAGGTCGCGCGGCGTCAGGATACGCTCAGCCAGAGCTACCTCCAGGCCGAGTCGCTTGTTCACCTTGTAGCGACCCACCTTACCGAGGTCGTACCGTCGAAAGCTGAAGAACAATGAGTTCAGCAGTGAGCGTGCGTTATCGAGGTTCGGCGGATCGCCAGGTCGCAGTCGACGATAGAACTCCAACAGTGCCTCCTCGGCATTGCTGGAAGGATCTCGGTCGAGCGTGGACTCAATGAACTTGTGGTCGCGATGGCCGTCGATCTCGCGGAAGTAAGCAAGGATATCCTCATCCGTGCCACCCTTGATCGGGCTTTCCTTCGAGACCGCGCTCAATGCGCGCAGCAGCGTGGTGACCGGAATCTTTCGCTTTCGGTCAACCTTCACCGAGAGGACGTTTCGTACGCTCGTCTCGAACTCGAGCCAGGCGCCGCGGCTCGGAATGAGCTTGCCCATGCACAGCCGGCGGCCGCTGGACTGGTCTTCCTCAACGGTGAAGTAAACGCCCGGTGATCTGACGAGCTGACTCACAACGACGCGCTCCGCGCCGTTGATGATGAACGTCCCGTGCTCGGTCATCATGGGGAAGTCCCCCATGAAAATATCCTGCTCCTTGACCTCGCCCTCGGCCTCGCCGCTCTTAATGCGCAGGCGCATGCGAACCCGTAGCGGACGCGCAAACGTGGAATCACGCTCGCGACATTCGGCCTCCGCCAGCTTAGGCTCCATAAATTGGTAGCCTGGCTCGCCATCCGGCCCAGGCACAGCCAGCTCGAGCTCCATGGTTCGTCCCGTGAAGTCCGATATTGGCGAGATTTCTGCGAATAGCTCCTTTAGCCCCTCGTCGAGGAACCAGTCGAATGAATCGCGCTGGATTTGAATGAGATCCGGAACCTGATGCACCTCCGGTATCCGCGCAAATGTAATTCGACCACTGTCTCCATCGAGATTCAGGGAACTAGGCGGGGCGGGAGCCAAGGTCATACGGATCTCCTCCAGGGCGCGATTGTGACTGGGCAGCAATACAGATCATTCAATAGTGTTGGGCAATTCCGCGCTCGTGTGTGGCTTAAAGACACAAATAGCCCGCTGCCCGTTCCATTGAGCTCAAGAACGGCACGCGGGAGTTGCGGAATATGGCGCCGACGGACACGCACGGACGATCAAGACGTAGTATACTGCTCCGCCCTTCAGTTGGCCAATATTCGTTTCGGGGCAGCGCAGCCTACACCACCGTCCAAAGCTAAAACTACGCAGCGGGCGTGGATATTCCCGGAGGCGAGGCGGGCGCCGGCTCAACCGCCTCGGTATGAACCTCCATGAAGCCTTTGAGGATGTCTAGTGGCAGCGGAAAGACAATCGTGGAGTTCTTTTCGGCGGCGATCTCAGTTAGCGTCTGTAAATAGCGTAGCTGTAACGCCGACGGTTCTCCGCCAATGACCTCGGCCGCCGCGGCGAGCTGTTGGGACGCTTCAAACTCGCCTTGCGCATGAATCACCTTGGCGCGCTTCTCTCGCTCGGCCTCCGCCTGCCGCGCCATCGCGCGTTGCATCGTCTGGGGTAGCTCCACATCGCGCACTTCCACGGCGCTTACCTTGATGCCCCAGGCCTCGGTCTGCTCGTCGATAATGTGCTGGAGCTCCTGATTGATCTGATCACGATTCGAGAGCAGTTCATCGAGATCCGACTGCCCCAGAACACTGCGCAACGTCGTCTGTGCAATCAATGACGTCGCGCGAATGTAGTCGAGGACCTTCACCACGGCGTTTTCGGGATCGACTACTTTGAAGTAAACCACCGCGCTTACTTTCACGGTCACGTTATCGCGCGTGATGGCCTCCTGGCTGGGGACATCCATGGTGATCACGCGCAGGTCCACTCGCACCATGCGCTCGATTCCTGGAATCAGGAGTATCAGTCCGGGACCGCGTGCACCGGCCAATCGGCCAATGCGGAAGACAACACCACGCTCATATTCCTGCACGACTTTGACAGCCGAGCTCAAGAACATAAACAGCAATGCCAGAACAACGACCAAAATAATGAGGTTGCCGGTCAAGAGGTCCAAGATTTCCACGCGAGACTCCCTTAGCTAGTCCAATGACATGGACGACAGCGATCCTGGGCACGTCAAAATCGATAGCGAACCCTTCGAATCAAAATCCCTTGCAGGATACCCAATGCGATGAGGTTGGTGAGTAGCGCGCTCCGTCCGTACGAGAGGAACGGTAGCGGAACGCCAGTCACTGGAAGGAGAGTTAGGTTGGCTCCCAGGTTCACGAAGCACTGGAAGAGCAGCATGTAGCCCACGCCAAACGCTACAAGCCGACCGAATTCGTCGCGCGCCTTGCCTGCAACGCTAATGATTCTGAAGAGCAGCACTCCGAATAGAAGAAAGAGGACCATGGCCCCAACGAAGCCCATTTCCTCTGCCAACACCGAGAAGATAAAGTCGCTGTGCTTGACCCTTAAGTAGTCGAGCTGGGTCTGGGTGCCCTGCATGAAGCCTCGACCGAACATGCCGCCGGATCCAATACTGATCTGAGCCTGAAGGATGTTGTATCCCTCACCGAACGTATCGACCTCGTGATCGAAGACATGCGTCAAGAAGGTGAAGATTCGAGCGCGCATGTACTCGCGCAGCGCAAGCCAACCCAGGGGCGCCAGGGCGACTGCCGCGATGAGGAGTGATCCTAGCTGCGTAAAGCGCGCCCCTGACGCCAGAGTGATGCCAATCCAAATGGATAAAAACGCCAACGCTGACCCAAGGTCTGGCTGTATGTAAACGAGGAGGGCGGTGGAGAGGAAGAAGCATAACGAGCCGAGCAGCCTCATCCAGGAAAGGCGACCAGGCGGGCGATCCGCCATAAACCTGCTCAATGCCAGGATGTAGCTCAGTTTCGCTATTTCCGATGGCTGAAGGTCAAACAAGCCAAGCTGAATCCAGCGCCGCGATCCATAGTCCTCAGCCCCACGCCCGATGAACAGGACGATGATCAACAACAGCATCGAGATGGCGTGCACGTAGTAAGAGCCCGCGCGGAAAAAGCGGTAATCAATCGACGCGGTCACTGCCAGTGCTCCGAGTCCGAGTATTGCTGTCAACGCCTGCCTGACAGCCCAGCTCGACGGGGGAAACCAGCGTTCACAGCCTGGCTGGCAGGTGGCGGAATGAATCATCGCAACACCATAGAAAACAAGACCAACGATGGCCATGAGCATCAGATAGTCGATGCGCCGCCAGAATGCGCCGCGAACGCCGAGGGAGTCCTGCGTCGTCGTCATGCGCTACACCTCCATCTGACGCCAGCCCGTGAAGAACCGGTAGATATGCTCGGTAGCGACAAGTGCAATTGGGAGAAGCAAGGTGTTTGCGGCGGCGGCGGGAAACAGGACTCGCAAAAACCGCTCGGGCGGAAATGCTTCCCAACCCAGGGCCTGCATACCGAGCATGAGAGTGACGTGATAGCCCACAGTCACTAGCACGCCCATCGAAATGATGAATCCTATGTTCGCTCGGACAATTTGACCGTCGACCGTGGATGTGACAGCGCCGAGGAGCACCAGGACAGACGTATGTAACCCGAAGGGAGCGCCACTCACGACGTCTAACATGATGCCAGCCACGGCGCCCAGCAGCATACCTTCCTCAAATCCGCGCAGGCTACCCCAGGCCGCGACGATAACAGGAATGACGTCCAGGTGGAGCTCCGGCACGCCGACTCGAGACCCTACGGCAGCCTCCACAGTCGCAAGGACCACCACAATGGCCATCATGACCCAGAGATGCATACTGCTACCGCGAGGCTTCCCTTCGAGTTGAATCCATAACGAAAAGTCGCTCGAGCTTGCCGGGGTCAACAGACGGTTCCAGAACAGCTTCCTGGAATACGTCCACGTCCTTGCGTCGAACCTGGACAACCTTACCGATTACGAGGCCTTCAGGCACCAGCGTCCCCAGATCAGAGCTGATGACGACCTCGCCGGAATCGATCACTTCCTCCTGGGGAACGTGTTGCATCATGAGACCGCCTTCGGGACGCCCTCTTACCATCCCAGTGGCGCGTGACTCAGGATCCTGAAACCGCCCCATGATCGAGCTATTCACGTCGCTGATCAAAAGCACCTTGGCAGTCGTCGCCTCGGTGCGCACCACGCGCCCAACCAGTCCTCGCCAGGTAACTACCGCGAGCCCGTTCTGAACGTTGTCTTGGCTTCCTCGATCGATCGTGATCGCTTGCACATATGGAGATGGGTCACGAGCGATCACGCGCACAGGAATCAGCTCGCCTGGGCCGGAGCGCTGCTTGAGTCCTAAGAGATTTCGCAGGTCACGGTTCTCCAGCTCGAGCTCCTGGAGCCTTACCATCTCAGCCTGAAGACGGCTGATCTCATCACGTGATTCTCGATTCTCACGAGCCAGGGACTGCACATGCTGAATAGTGCCGCTGACGTCGCTCACGTCGTCGATAAATCCCGTGATGGCCGACTGAACGGGCTCGATCGCTGCCATAGCGAGGCTCTGGATGATTCGTGAAGGCTCAGGCAGCAAGATGAGCGCCACCATCAACGCGATCGCGGAGCCCGTCATCCACCATGGGAACACCCTTCGTTGCGTCACGAGCTACCTGCGCATGCTGAATCGGTAATTGGTGTCGACGAGGACCTTTCGCAGTGCGTCGAGCTCATTGAGAACTTTCCCTGTCCCGCGCACCACACAGCCCAATGGATCTTCAGCTAGGACAACCCGCATTCGAGTCTCGCGTGTGAGCAAGTCCAGCAAGCCCGGCAGAAGCGATCCGCCGCCAGCCAGAGTAATGCCACGCACCATCATGTCTGCAACGAGCTCGGGCGGTGTTTCTTCGATCGTGTCGGTCACCGTCTCGACGATTGCATTTACCGAGCTCGATATGGCCCGTCTCACATCCTCAGAGCTCACCTGCACTTCGGATGGAAGTCCGGTCACGAGATTACGGCCGCGTACGGTCACAAAGTGTGATGAGAGCTCGCCATCGCCAGAGTGATAGGCATTGCCCGCGGCAATCTTGACCTCCTCCGCCATGCGCTCGCCGATCAGCAGATTATGATGCTGCTTCATGTGGGCAATGATGTCCGTGTCCATCTCATCGCCGGCGATGCGGATGGTCCGGCTAGCCACAATTCCGCCCAGCGAGATCACGGCCACTTCAGTCGTACCCCCGCCGATATCGACGATCATGCACCCGGCGGGCTCAGTAATCGGCAATCCGGCACCGATGGCGGCGGCCATCGGCTCCTCAATAAGCCACGCTTCACGGGCGCCCGCATTGACGGCGGCGTCATGCACCGCGCGGCGCTCGACTTCAGTGACGCCAGATGGGATGCCAACCACGACACGCGGGCGTGGGATGATCGCGAACTGCTCGTGAACCTTCTCAATGAAATAACGGAGCATCTGCTCGGTAACGTCGAAATCGCTGACGACGCCATCCTTCAGCGGTCGCACGGCCACGATGTTCGCGGGTGTCCGTCCCACCATACGCTTGGCTTCCGCACCCACGGCGAGAATCCGTTTGGTGCGCGGATTCATGGCCACAACGGAGGGCTCGTTGATGACGATTCCTTTGCCACGCACCAGGACGAGCGTGTTCGCCGTCCCGAGATCAATCCCGATGTCGCGCGAGAGAAGTCCGAAAAACGAATTGAATGGATTAGCGGTCATTAGATCGGTCGCTTGTCCATGTCGAATCCCAATCCCATTTCCCGCAGACTTCGCCAGGGCTTCAGGCCACCGCGGCCGAGCACAATATGATCCAGCACCTCGACCTGGAGCAGATCCCCAGCGCGTCGTGCCTCGCGAGTTAGCTCAACGTCTTCGGCGGATGGTGACGGATCGCCGCTGGGGTGGTTATGAACCACGATCATGCTGGCGGCCTGATGCCGCACAGCCTCTCTGAACATCTCGCCAATTCGCGTTGTCGTTTGATTTAGCGTTCCATCAGCCACTTTGTGGTCGGCGATGACGCGATTCTTTGTGTTCAAGAGCAGCACGCGGAGCTGTTCATGCTCCAGGAGGCCCATCTTGGTGCCGAGTAATAGTGAGACATCCTCAGGTGACCGAATCGTAGGAAGGAGCGTAGGGTCCAGCGCGAGAGCGCGTTGTCCGAGCATGAGTGCTGCTTTAATCTCAATTGCCTTGACAGGTCCAAGCCCCTTGAGCTCCTGGAGCTCCGGAATCGCCGCGTGCGAAATGCCATCGAGCCCATTGAATTTTGATAGGACCTGGTTGGCAAGCTCAAGAACATTCTGGGACGCGGAGCCAGTTCGTAGAATAATCGCCAGAAGCTCGGCGTCAGATAGATGATCCGCACCGCTCGCCAGCAATCGCTCACGCGGACGTACCGACGTGGGAAGCTGCTTCAACCCAACGTGGTACTCGGCGAGGAAAGATTCCGAAATCACTCCGATCCGGTGGCAGAAGCCAGGCTGGCATCCGTGGAGAGCAGCGGCGCCAGTATAGCATGGGACGCAGAATATGACCTTCCCGAATCTAGCCGCGAACGAATCCCGAGTCGTCTTCATGGGCAGCCCAGATTTCGCGGTGCCCTCGCTCGCGGGCCTTGTGGATGACGGGTATCAAGTCACACTGGCGGTAACCCAGCCCGATCGACCTGCGGGCCGAGGTCAGCGAATGCGCCGTCCGGCGATCGCTGTGGCGGCAGACGAGCTGGGTATCCCGGTATATCAGCCGACGACGCTCAGGACTACGGAGTCGCGTGCACCAATCGAGGCTGAGCGGCCCGACGTTATCGTGGTGGCCGCGTTTGGGCTCCTGTTGCCATTACCGATTCTCGACCTACCGCGACGCGGCTGCGTGAACGTGCACGCTTCGTTATTGCCGAGACACCGTGGTGCGGCGCCAATTCAGGCCTGCATTCTCTCGGGCGATCCTGAGACGGGAATCACGATCATGGCGATGGATGCCGGAATGGACACGGGCGGCATCATTTCGCAACGCTCGTTCCCTCTTATGAGCAACGAAAGCACCATGGAGCTCGAGCCCCGCCTGGCGGCGCTGGGTCGCGATCTGCTCCGCGAGACTCTTCCCGCCTGGCTTGTCGGTTCAATGAATCCCACGCATCAGGACGACGCCCTGGCCACGTACGCACCTAAGATCAAGCGCACCGATGCCGAAATCGACTGGACGCGATCTGCCGAGGAGTGTGATCGCGCGGTCCGCGCGTTCCGAGGATGGCCCAACGCGTTCACATCTATGGCTGGAAAGCACCTGATCGTTCTGGAGACCCGGGTCATTCCCGATCCGCCACAGTCAGCCGGGCCGGGGGTTGTAATGGTCCAACGCGGCGCCCCCTGGTCTCCAGCAGTGGGCACTGGAAGCGGGCTGCTTCAACTCATCAGGGTGCAGCCCGAGGGGCGCCGTCCCATGAGCGCCGCAGACCTTATTAATGGTCTCCCAGGCGTGGCCGGCATGCGTCTTGGTGAGCACGCGAATTAAGCACCTTAGGAATACTCTGCTGAGGCGTTTGCTATGATTCAGGGTGCCGTGGCAAACCTCATTTACGTCTCGATTTTGAACGCGGATTTCCGCTTTCTCGCCGATCAGATCGCCGCGGCAGAGGAGGGCGGCGCGGACGGCGTCCACGTGGATGTGATGGACGGCCACTTCGTGCCGAACATCAGTCTAGGGCCACAAATCGTATCCGCCGTGAGGACCACGACCTCACTGACAATCGATGTCCACCTCATGATCGAGCGCCCGGAACGATTGCTCGAAGCATTCATCAGCGCCGGCGCAAACAGTGTCACGATTCACCAGGAGGCGACGCCGCACGCGCGGCTTGCGCTCGATGAGATCCATAAGCTGGGAGCAGACGCCGGCCTTGGCCTGAATCCGGGAACGGCGGTGTCACAGGCCGAGGAGTCCATCAGCGAGATTCAGACACTTCTAGTAATGACTGTCAACCCCGGCTTCGGCGGGCAAAAGCTCATTCCAGAGACAATCGGAAAAGTAGCGCGAGCGCGAGCATTGCTCGACGAGCGTAGAAGCGCCGCTCATCTACAGGTAGACGGCGGCGTCACGATGGAGCATATTGGGGCACTAAGCAAGGCGGGTGCTGACCTATTCGTCGCTGGTACCAGCGTGTTTCACGCGCCCGGGGGGCCGGCCGCCGGAGTTCGCGCCCTGAGGGCCGATCTTTGACTATTGGATCCGAGTAAACCGATCAGGCAGCGTGCTTTTTCGCGGTACGGATACAGCGTGTGCACGCGTTTACGCGCGTCGGTCGACCGTCCAGCATGAGAATTGTCTTCTGCACGTTCGGCCGCCACACTCGGTTGGTCTTATGATGCGAGTGGCTTACGTTATTTCCGAATACGATCTTCTTGCCGCACATCTCGCAGCGTCCAGCAGCAGCCACAAGGGATCTCCTTACATCGCCAAAGCGATGCTTCGATATCAAGCTATACTTGGTCAATCAGTATAGCCACGCGTCGAGAATTGACGCAATAACCGCTGTGCCGATTGCTGCGTACTCATGACCATTGCAAAAGAGTCGCCCGTACCGCGCGACGCCACGGCTTGCACCGGTTCCAACATCCAGGACCTTCTAGATGCGCTTGCCTCCAGACTTGAGTCGCACGCCGGGCACCTGAATGCCCTCAATGTGTTCCCGGTTCCTGATGGTGACACTGGAATCAATATGTCACGCACACTTCGCGCTGCCGCGGATGCGGCCTCAAGCGCTACTGGAAGTGCCGCTGACGTACTCGCTGCAGCGTCACGCGGAGCTTTGCTGGGTGCCGCGGGAAACTCTGGTGTGATTCTGTCTCAGATGCTCCGCGGGTTCACCGAGGTCTACGCAACGGTCTCGGTGCTGGATGGAAACGGGGTAAAGAGAGCGCTTGAGGCGGCTTCCCAGGCGGGGTACAAGAGCGTCGCCCAACCTGTCGAGGGAACTATCCTCAGTGTTGCTCGGGGCACCGCGGAAGCTATCCAGCCCGGCGTCTCAATCGTGCTTGCACTTTCGCAAGCCGCACGCGGCGCGGCAGAGGCGGTCGAAGCCACTCCAACCCAGCTCGAAAAGCTGCGCGCGGCCGGCGTAGTTGATGCAGGCGGTGAGGGGTACCGTCTCATTATCGATGGCGCCCACCGATGGATGCTTGGCGAGGATATCCGCGCTGCCATTGGCCCAGCGACCGTTAGTCGCGCTCTGATTGGCGCTCAGCACACGGGCGGTGAAGTGGGTTTCTGTACGCAGTTCATCATTCAACATTCCACCGTGCCAATTCAGGAGCTGAAGGCGGAGATCGAAGAAATGTCGACCTCGGTCATCGTTGTGGGCACCGAGGACATCATTCGCGTTCATGCTCACGCGGGCGCTCCTGGACAAGTGCTCGACCTCGCCGTTCGCTCCGGCAACGTGAGCCGCATCTCCATAGAAAATATGGAGATGCAAAACGAGTCGGCCCGCGAAGAAACTGACACTGGACTTACCGGCATTGTTGCGGTAGCTCAGAGCGAAACGGCCGCGCGGCTCCTGGAAAGTCTTGGCGCCTCCTCCGTCGTCATTCCCGCCGCCGCGAGCCCCACCGTTCAAGAGCTGCTGAACGCAGTGCAACGCCTTGGACATGAGCACATCCTGATCATGCCCAATGACAAGAACTCGGCCTTGACGGCTGAACAGCTTCGCGGCTTAACTCCGCGCTCCATTCACATCGTGCCAACGGAGAACGTCGTTCAGTGCACCCAATGCTTACTCGCGTTCAATCCCGACCAGGCCATCGATTTACAGGAGCTTCGTTTAAGCGAGGCTCTCGGCGGCGCGAAAATAATCGAGCTGGCGCGTGCGAATCGAGCCGCGGATCTTCCCCATGCACAGGTGACAATTGGGAGTATCGTCGCCATTTACGCCGGGCAAGTTATAGCCAGCGCCACAGCTCCTTCAGAGACCATCGCGCTCGCAATGGAAAATATCGAAGCAGGTAGCCCCGAGATAGCAACGCTTTACCCTTGTGCGGAGCTTGATCCTGCCGCACTGCCTGAATTGGAAGCTCAGCTACGAGCACTCTTACCCTCTGCTGAGCACGAGACCGTTCCACTGGACTTACCTGCTCGGCTGGCGTTGGTCTCGTTGGAATAATTGATGGCTGAGCTTGCATACGTGGTCGACTCTACCGCCGATCTCCCGGAGACGCTCAACGCCTGCGCGGATCTTCGTGTGGTTCCACTGCGCATCAATTGGGGAGACCGAACCTACCGCGATCGCGTTGATATCACCACCGTAGATTTCTATCGGCAGCTCCGCTCATCAAGCTCCTTACCAACGACTTCGGCCCCCCCTCCAGGAGACTTCGAGCAGGTCTATGAGGATCTGCTACGAGAGCACAGCGGAATCGTCTCGATTCATCTGCCGAACGCACTGAGTGGCACATACTCGGCCGCCGTTGCCGCCGCGAATCATGTGAGTCCAGAGCGCATCCGCGTGGTCGAGGGCGGCCACTGCTCGCTCGGCCTCGGGTGGCTCGCGGAGCGGGCCGTCGAGGTTGGGACAGCGTCTGGCGATTTGAGTGACGCGGCAAACGCCGCCGCCGATCTCGTTCCGCGCGTACGTCTACTCGCAGCGCTCGATACGCTGGAATTTCTTCAACGCGGTGGCCGCATTGGACGTGTGGCCGCACTGGCCGGTGCTCTCCTGAACGTCAAGCCCCTACTCCAGATTAGTGACGGGCAGGTGCTGCCCCTGGAACGAGTGCGGAGTCGTGGCGGTGCGCTCCGGCGCATACGGGACCTAACGGTCAAGCTCGGAGCCTTGGAACGCGTCGCGGTACTCCACGGTGACGCTCCTGACGCTGCCGAGACACTCAGCAAAGAGCTCGCGGGCGACTTCCCATCCATTCAAATTGAACGTGGCGAAATTAGTCCTGTCGTGGGTGTCCACGGAGGCCCCGGGATCATCGCGGTCACCTGCATTCTCGCAGCGTCGTGACGATCGAGGGCGCATCCATCACTCAATCGTCTGATGCCCGTTCGGCGATAGCCCTCGCGGAGCGCGTGCTCAAGACGGAGCTACAGCGCGGCTGTGATAACCGCGCCGTCTTCGGAGGATTGACCAAGTTTCTATCCAACTGGAGCGCAACGCACTCCAACGATAGAACGGCCAGTGACACGATGGCAGAGCACGCTAGCAGCATCGTCGACCTACTCTCCAGCTACGCCGATCTGGACGAGTCTGAGCGCCGCGAAGCCGTGAGCGCGGCTCTAGCACGGCTTCGTTCGATACCCGTTACCGGCGGCTCATTGCCTGACCGAAATGCACCAAAGCCTATCGCTACATCTCGCCAGCCACCGGCCCCCGAGCCTCGCAAACCACAGCCTCCGCCCGCGCGCGGCGTGGTACGCCGTACTCTCGAGCCGCCTCTGGTTGCATCGACACCGCTTGCGGAGGTCAAGGGCGTCGGCCCGATCAGGGCGCGTGCACTGGAGAGACTCGGGCTCAGTGTCGCTGGCGATCTGCTTCAGCATTACCCGACGCGGTACATATTCTACCCCCCGCCCAGGCGAGCCATCGATCTCTTTTTTCAGCGCCTGGCGAGTTTCGAGGGCGTTGTTCGAAGTGTGAGTGTCGCCTCTCTTCAAAAACAGTTGAAGCGCATCACGGTCCGCGTTGCCGATTCAACGGGCACCGTTGAGGCAGTCTGGCTGCGCGCAGGAGCGGCACGTTCTCCGGTGCATGAGGGCCAGCGTATCGCCCTGAGTGGCACGCTCGTCTCCCAAGGGCGTCAGATCGTATTTCAGAACCCCGATGTTGAACCGGCCGACGCTCCGCCACTCCATACTCGCCGAATCGTTCCCGTATACGCGCTCACCAAGGGGATCTACGATAACTGGCTACGGTCACTCGTGGCTCGGGCGGTGCGATCGCTCGTGCCCACAGCGGACGATCCTCTGCCCGCGCGGATTCGATCTGAGCTCGGCCTTCAACCGCGGCAAGAGGCCATCGCGGCAGTCCACTTGCCACCCGACCAGCCTGCCCTTGAAGCAGCACGTCGGCGCCTGGCGTTTGACGAGCTGCTCACCGTTCAGCTTGTGGTCCTTCAGCGCCGACGACGTGCACAGGAGAATGGCGCGACGCCAGTTCCGCGCTCCAACGAGGCATTCGGCGCTCTCGCGGATTCCCAGCCGTTCTCGCTGACCGGTGCTCAGCGACGGGTGATCGATGAGATTACCGCGGACATTGAGAAAGACGTGCCCATGACCCGCCTTTTGCAAGGAGAGGTGGGTTCGGGAAAGACGGCCGTAGCCGCCGTCATGCTTCATGCGGCAGCCGTTTCGGGGGGTCAAGGAGCGCTCATGGCGCCCACCGAGATTCTGGCTGAGCAGCATTTTGCCAGCCTCAGCGCGTTCTTCGAGCGTGCCAGAGGGCGGCTGGAAGACAGGGGCCTGACGCCCCCGAGCGTGGGACTCATCACTGGCAGCATGACCCCGAAACAAAAGAAAGCCGCGCTGAGTGCCGCGGAATCTGGGGAGACAAAGATCCTGGTTGGCACCCACGCGCTGATCCAGGATCGAGTGGAGTTCCAGGACCTCCGATTGGCAGTGATCGACGAGCAGCATCGCTTCGGCGTCCAACAGCGCATCACATTGCGCGCAAAGGGACGGCAGCCTCACGTGCTCCTGATGACTGCTACGCCAATTCCTCGGACTCTAGCGCTCAGTCTTTACGGAGATCTTGATCTTTCGATGATCGATGAGATGCCGCCTGGACGCCAGAAAGTGGAGACGATGCTGCTCGGGCCCGATCAGCGCCAGACCGCCTACGAGCACATGCGCAAAGAATCGAATTCCGGTCGGCAGTCCTTCGTCATCTGCCCGCTCGTCGAGGATTCGCCCGCGTTGGAGGCACGCTCAGCTACAGCCGAGTTTGAGCGCCTCCAGAATCAGGAGCTCTCAGGACTGCGCCTAGGCCTCCTGCACGGTCGCATGCGACCGGCTGACAAGGATGCGACGATGCGATCGTTCCGAGACCGTGAGTTTGATGTGCTAGTGTCCACGTCGGTCGTGGAGGTGGGGGTGGACATCCCAAATGCCACGATCATGGCCATTGAGGGCGCGGAGCGATTTGGACTGGCCCAGCTTCACCAGTTTCGCGGTCGAGTGGGCCGCGGAGCGGATCAGGCGACCTGCTACCTCCTCACGGAGAAACCCGATCCTGAAGCCATTGAGCGTTTGTCAGTTGTTGCGACGTCGGCAAACGGCCTGGACCTGGCCGAGCACGACTTACGTCTGCGCGGTCCCGGCGATTACTTTGGCATGCGACAGAGCGGATTCCCGGAGCTGAAAGTCGCGACCCTGAACGATGTGCATCTTGTTGAGCTAGCGCGCGCAACCGCGCAATCCATTCTGTCGAGTGATCCCGACTTGAGACGCCCTCAGCATGCCTTGCTTTGTCGGCAGGTCGCTGAGTTTCTCGATCGAGCGGCGGAACCGAATTGAGTATTCGTGTAACAGCCGGCCTAGCTCGTGGACGACAGCTGCTGATCCCTAAGACAGATCTGCGCCCTACGACCGATAAAGTAAAGCAGGCGATGTTCTCCATGCTGGAGGCGGAAGCCCTGCGTCGAGATTTCGAAGGAGACCAAGATCACTTCGCGGCAATGCAGGCCTGGCCTCGGGTGCTGGATCTCTACGCTGGCAGCGGCGCGCTTGGGATTGAAGCGATCAGTCGTGGCGCTGAGCGCGCAACCTTCATCGAGCGAGATCGACTCGCCGCGGAGACCATCCAGCGAAACCTGGAGAACACCGGACTCGCGGCGCGCGCCGACGTGCGTCGAGCGAGCGTTGAGAAGGCGCTGTCGACACTCACCGGACCCTATGATTTAATACTGCTCGACCCGCCTTACCAGGAATACACGGCCGCGATGAAAACGCTTGAGCAGATCCAATCACGCAAACTACTCGCGGACGGCGGGCTCGTCGTGTGGGAGCACATGGTCACTCCAGTGGCACTAGCATTGCCCAACGGGCTACGCTCCGTCCGACGCCGTGACCATGGGTCAACGTCAGTGAGTCTGCTCGAGCACGAATCGAGCGATCCGCAGGGAGAGCATGATCGGTAAGCCGGGTTCTCAGAGAAAGATTGCGATCTACCCGGGGTCTTTTGACCCGGTACACCTGGGGCACATCGATATTGCGCACCGAGCGGCCGCTGTGTTTGACCACGTCGTAGTGGCCGTCTTCGACCGCCCATCGAAGTCATTGCGATTTAGCACTCAAGATCGGGTGCGGCTTTTCCAGCAAGGTCTTAAGCGCGACAATATTGAGGTCGTTCCATACAGCGGCCTGACGATCGATCTGGCACGGAAATTGGGAGCCCGGGCAATCTTACGGGGCCTTAGAGCCACTTCCGACTTCGAGTATGAGTACCAGATGACCACGATGAATCGGCACCTCGAGCCAACCATTGAGGCTGTGTTTTTGATGACGTCCCTGGAGTACGCATACCTGAGCTCCAGCATCATCAAAGAAGTTGCAGCGCAAGGGGCACCACTGGAAGGACTTGTGCCTGAGCACGTGGCATCGGCGCTGCGAGGCGAAGCGCATGACCGGTGACTTAGGCCAATGGTAGAGCGAGCCGAGCGCCTCGACTTCGAGCTGCTAGTCGATCGCCTGGAGGAGGTCATCGTGGGTGCCTCACGCGTGCCGTTCGGCTCGCGTGTCATGGTTGATCAGCAGGATTGCGCGTCCATCATCGATCAGATGCGACTCACCCTTCCGCGTCAGCTCCAAGATGCCTTCAGGATCATTGCTGAGCGGGACTCCATTCTGGACCAGGCCAGAGTGGAGTCTGAGCGTATTATTGAGCAAGCCCATCAGCAGGCCTCTGGCGAAGCGCTTCACCATGAGATCGTCCGGATTGCCCGCTCCCATGCAGCCGAAATCGAACAGCGCGCCGAGTCAGATGCGCGACGTACTCGAGAAGAAATGGACGAATATGCGCGCCAGGTCCTCGCTCGCTTGACTTCCAGGGTTGAGGCAACATTACGCGCCTTGAAAAAAGGAGCGCTGGATCTAGAGCGTTCGCATGGCATAAGCGAGCGATACCCGGACACCGAGAATGGACACTCGAGCCACACCGAACGCCGTCAGCGATCGACCAACCTTTCCCCCTTCGACACTCCAGGTGAGCCTTCCTGACAAGCCGAAAATTAGCCGTCAACTTGTATTGACGTTTTGACGGATTGCTCGGTCAACGCCTATACTTTTCACGTGCCGCCCAGAGGCGGATTTTTCTTGCCCCATAGTTAAACCCATGATTCTCGTTCACGTTGCCCAATTTCTCAAAGATGATCCAGGCGCTCGTCGAGAGCTGGAATTTCAGGAAACCGAAGCTTACCTCGGGGATGTCCAGCTCGCAGCACCACTCGAGGGCTCTGCAGAGCTTGTCCGCACGCAGCGCGGCATTCTGGTGACCATGCCATATCACGCAACCGTTACCTTGACATGCGGCCGCTGCCTGAACGAGTTCGCCTACGTGGTAGACGATCAATTTCAGGACGAAGTGTTGGCACCCGTCGGAGAGTCACACGAGCGCGACTCAAATCGGGACGACGATGCTTTGCGTATCAGCGATGATTACGTGCTGGATCTTGGAGAACTCCTGAGGCAGGAGCTTGTGTTGCACACTCCACTGCAGCCGATATGTAAGATGGATTGCCCGGGGCTATGCGAACATTGCGGTGCGGATTTACGCACTGAGCGATGCTCATGTGATCAAATAGCCTCAGACGGACCATTCGCCGCATTGCAGAAGCTACTTCCGAATCAAACACAAAGGCCGCACGAGTCGCGGCAGTAATTCTCGGGAACGTGAATCGCGCGCCTAGCGCGATTCACGCATACAATGGCTCCGCCTACGTCACGGCGGCAGGAAGGTACACACCATGGGCGCATTACCCAAAAAGAAGATTAGCTCAAGTAGACGAGGCCAGCGTCGGAGTCACGACCACATCAAGCCGGTGCCGCTGGGCGCCTGCTCACAGTGCGGGACGATGAAGCCAACGCATCGCGTTTGCCCCACATGCGGCACGTACAACGGAAACCAGATCATTACGATCAAAACCAAAACGGTCGCGGAGTAAGAGTTCATCTAGGTGCCGCTCCCGATAGCGATCATTTTCCCCGGCCAGGCGTCCCAATACATTGGTATGGGAGCCGATTTTCGACGAATGTCACCATCCGTCGAAGCGATCTACCAGCTTGCAGATGCAGCCACCGGACTCCCCATTGGGCGGGTCTCCGCTATTGGACCCGATGAGCACCTGACCGACACTCGGTTTGCCCAGCCGGCAGTGGTCGCCACGAGCCTGGCGGCGCTGGCGATTTTGAAGGAAGCCGCCACCACCGCGGATGTCCAGATTCAACCGCTCATGTGCGCGGGACACAGCGTTGGCGAGATTGCCGCGCTGGTTGCTTCCGGCGCACTTGACCCAACAGCCGCACTCGACTTCGTCCGTTGGCGTGGAGCCTACATGGCGGAAGCGTGCGATTCGACAAACGGCGCTATGGCGGCGATCATCGGATTGACCGA
Organism: uncultured Chloroflexia bacterium; assembly: GCA_963765765.1. Lineage (GTDB taxonomy): Bacteria > Chloroflexota > UBA6077 > UBA6077 > JACCZL01 > CAVXYC01. The sequence goes on from CAVXYC010000020.1 coordinate 345,027, forward strand.
AGAATCAATCGAGACACTTTGTAACGAGGCTGCTTCCGCCACCGGCACCTACGCCGAGGTGGCCAATCTCAATTCGCCCGAGCAGATCGTCGTTGCCGGCCATCGGACGGCGCTGCAGTGGATCTCGGAGCATTCGCGTGAGCGCGGAGCGCGTCGAGCCACGCTGCTCAATGTGGCCGGCCCCTTTCACTCCAGCGCCATGCGCAATGTCGCGGACAGGCTGGCACCCCTTGTGAAGCGCTTGCCGATCGGGCGACCCGTACTTCCGATTGTCTTGAACCTGAACGCGGAGCCCACACAGGATCCTGATGCAATTCGTACCGAACTCGTCTCGCAGGTCTATTCGACGGTCCGTTGGAGCGACTCGATCCACGCCATGTGGGAAGCTGGGGTACGCATTTTTATTGAGGTTGGGCCAGGTCAGGTACTCACCGGACTCGCTCGACGGACTGTGAAGGGCGCCACTGTGCTCAACGTTCAGGATGAACCCAGTCTGGAAAGCACGGTACAGGAGCTGCAGCGCCTCCAGGAAGCCGAATGATCGATCTCCAGGGGCGCGTCGCGCTTGTCACAGGTGCCTCGAGAGGCATTGGCCGCGCCGTAGCCCAACGGCTTGGAGAGCTCGGCGCGGACGTCGTTGTGAACTATCTCGTAAACCGAGAGGCGGCCGAAGACGTCGTGGCTCATGTCAAGGAACTCGGTCGCAACGCCATCGCCTTTCAGGCCGATATCTCAATAGGCGATGAGGTGACGGCGCTGCTTGCCGCGACACAGGAGCGCTTTGGGCGGCTAGACATTCTTGTGAACAACGCCGGTGTGACCCGAGATACGCTCCTCCTTCGGATGGACGAATCAGATTGGGACGCCGTCCTGGACACTAATCTCAAGTCCGTCTACCTGATGACCCGCGGAGCCATTCGCGGAATGATTCGTCAGCGATCTGGACGAGTTGTCAATGTTAGCTCCGTTATTGGAGTTATGGGTAACGCTGGACAATCGAACTACGCGGCCTCCAAGGCCGGTATTCTGGGCTTCACGCGCTCCATCGCCAGAGAGGTCGCATCCCGTGGGATCACCGTGAATGCGGTTGCCCCGGAATGATTGAGACGGACATCTGGGATGGCGTTCCAGATGAAGCACGGGAACGCGCGCTGTCGGCTATCCCCCTCGAACGGGTCGGCCCGGCCCGACGAGGTGGCTGACGCGGTCGCATTCCTTGCATCGGATTCAGCCGCGTACATCACTGGCCAGGTGCTCCAGGTCGATGGCGGCCTGGTGATGGCCTGACCGCACCAGGATCCGCGATGAATATCGAGGGTAATGAGTCCGCGCCGACCCCTCCTGCTCGGTCGCAACGATCTCGACGTCAGGCTCGAAATGCGCGTGTGCTGGCATTCAAAGTCCTATATGAGGTAGATATCGCCCGACACGCAGCGGCCGAAGTATTCGAACGACGCATTGCCGAGGAGGGAGTGCCAGCGGAGGAAGTAGATGCTCCGCGAGCATTGGTACGTGGAGTATTGCAAACTCGAGAAGAGCTCGATGACGTCATTCAAGCACATGCTACGTCGTGGCCCATCGAACAGCTTTCGGCAGTCGAACGGAACATCTTACGGATCGCCATATTTGAGCTGCGCCATCAGCGCGAGCACGTACCGGTTGGCGTTGCAATCAATGAAGCCGTCGAGCTTGCAAAAATGTTCGGCGGCGATGCAGCATCACGCTTCGTAAACGGTGTGCTCGGTCAAGTCGTCCGAGATGACGAAGCCCAGGAAGACACACCCGTCGAACCACAGTCACCAGGAGGGGATCACTAATGTCCGACAATGCAGAGGCCCGACTGCGCAAGATCATTGCAGAACAGCTCAGCGTCAACGAAGAGGAAGTCACAACGGACGCGTCCTTTATCGATGACCTCAACGCTGATTCGCTTGATCTCGTCGAGCTGATCATGTCGTTGGAAGAAGAATTCAACGTCAAAATCCCGGACGACGATGCTGAGAAGATTCGAACTGTCCGAGACGCCATGGAGTATCTCAACGAGCATACGAGCTAATGACGCTTTGAGCGTCAGCAATTGCCAGTAGCCCCAATCCTATGAGCGTTCGCATTTCACCTTGAGCACTGACGGCGACCCGACGGCGGCGCCGTCGAACTCGTCGTCATCTGACAACGAGGAACCGCTCGAATCGTCGATGACGATGATGGAGCACCTCGAAGAGCTTCGTACCCGATTGGTGATCTCGGGAGTCGGGCTCATCGCTGGGCTGATCATCTCAGCTATTCCTGTTCCAGGTGCCGAGTCGCTCACCTGGAAAGTCATCCAGATCCTGATTGTGCCCGTGCAGGGCCGCATTCAAGGCATTGCCCCCGGCGAAGTTTTCTTCACCTATCTGAAGATTGCACTCGTCGTCGGTGCTGCGTTGGCCATGCCGCTCCTGATCTACCAGGCGCTGAAGTTTGTTCTTCCGGCACTCCTGCCTCATGAGAAGAAGTACATGTGGATGGCCGTACCAGGCGTGACGCTCTCGTTCGTCGCTGGCCTGGCATTCGGCTACTATGTGCTTCTTCCCTTCGCCATCGCGTTCCTGATGGGCTTCGGGGCGGACCTCATCGAACAGAATTGGAGCTTCAGCGCCTACGTTTCAACGGTTGCCACACTGCTCTTCTGGATGGGGTTAGCCTTTGAAACTCCGTTGGTGATGTTCTTTCTGGCAAAGTTCCACGTCGTGCACGTGGACAGCCTACGTCGCTTCCGCAAGTACGCATTGGTATTGGCGTTTGTCGCCGGCGCGATCATCACGCCTAGCCCAGACCCGGTCAACCAGACGGCCGTAAGTATTCCGCTCTATTTGCTCTTCGAGATCGGGCTACTTCTAGCGCGATTCGCGTAGCGACCCAGCGGTCACTGGACTGCAGACGGCCCGGAAGTTAGCTCCCGGGCCGTCTGCTATCTCGATCGCTTAATAGAGATCTACTGACGATACTCATCCCTTGGCGGCGAGAACACGTCTACGAAGATGCAGTCCTCGAGACCAACGACCCCATGCGGGACCTCACCCGGAATTTCGTAGCCGTCGCCTGGACCGAGCTCCAGCTCCTTGTCGCCGATCTGGAAGCGCGCTCGCCCGGACACGAGGTGCCCGATCTGCTCGTGCGGATGAGTATGCACCGGAACTACCGCGTCGCGGTCGATCCATACACGCACAACCATTGCCTGCTCACCTTCAGCGAGCATCTGGCGGCGCACGCCTGCCAGCATCTCCACTGGTGGTGTTTCAGCAGCTCGACGAAATCCAGTCATAGCGTCTTGTTACGCGCTTGCGCCCTCCGGGAACTCCTCCAGCTCCACAACCCGTTCTGTTCGAGCAAGGAGCTGTGGCGCCTTGGATTCCATGATGGTGTCGCGACTAATTACGCACTTCCGAATGTCGCTCCGAGACGGGATCTCGTACATGACATCCAGCAGGATCTCCTCGATGATCGTGCGAAGACCGCGTGCGCCGGTCTTGAGGTGCAACGCCTTCTCCGCCGCGGCATCAAGAGCATCATCGGAGAAGACGAGCTCCACCTTGTCGAGGCCCAGAAGCTTTGCATATTGCTTGGTGATAGCGTTGCGCGGCTCGGTGAGAATGCGAATGAGATCGTCCTTGCCAAGCTGATCGATGCTCACGACCACAGGAAGCCGGCCGACGAATTCTGGGATGAGTCCGTACTTGAGGAGATCATCTGAGCCGAGCTGCGCCAGGAGTGCAGACGAATCCTTGTCAGAAAGAAGATCAGACTGGAAACCCATCTGACGCTTGGAACCGACGCGCTTCGCAACGATGTCCTCGAGGCCCTCGAACGCACCACCACAGATGAACAGGACATTAGCCGTATTGATCTGGATGAAGTCCTGGTGAGGGTGCTTCCGTCCCCCCTGGGGCGGCACATTAGCGACGGTGCCCTCAATGATCTTGAGAAGCGCCTGCTGCACACCTTCACCGGAGACATCTCGAGTGATCGACGGGTTATCGCCTTTTCGGGCGATCTTGTCGATCTCGTCGATATAGATGATGCCCCGCTCGGCTCGCGCGATGTCGAAGTCAGCCGCCTGGATAAGACGCAGGAGTATGTTCTCAACATCTTCGCCGACGTAGCCAGCTTCGGTCAGCGCCGTGGCGTCCGCGATGCAGAACGGCACGTCGATAATCTTGGCCAGAGTCTGCGCAAGAAGTGTCTTGCCGCAACCAGTAGGGCCGACGAGCAGAATATTGCTCTTCTGGAGCTCTACGTCGTCTACCTGCATACCCGCGCCCACGCGCTTGTAGTGGTTGTAGACAGCCACGGAAAGCACCTTCTTGGCGCGATCCTGACCCACGACGTAGCTATTAAGTTGTTCGTAAATCTTCTTGGGAGTTGGAAGCTTCGATAGCGTCACCTTGGTCCGTGTAGGAGGTGACGACTCTTCGTCGATGATTTCGCGGCAAAGATCCACGCATTCGTCGCAGATATACACCGCCCCGGGCAGGCGATGAGGCGCCGCACCTGGTCCTGGCTCTTCCCACAGAATGAACAGTGGTATTGGCCCCGACCTCCGCGAGCCGTCGGCATCGGCTACCTCCTCGCCCCAATTAGATACGGCACGCTTACTGGACCGGATCGTCGTTGCCCGGTGATACGGGCGTACGACCTACGATCTCATCAACGAGGTGATACTCCTTTGCAGCCTCAGCGCTCATGAAGAAGTCACGATCCATATCGCGTGATATTCGTTCCTCATCCTGACCACTGTGGTAGATCAGGATGTCCTTGATACGTGACTGGAGCCGAAGCACCTCACGCGCCTGGATCTCAATGTCCGCAGCCGTTCCCTGGAATCCGCCGGCAGCCTGGTGGATCATAATGGTCGAGTTCGGCAGCGAGTACCGCTTACCTTTGGCCCCGCCTGTGAGCAGCACGGCGCCCATGCTCGCCGCCATGCCCACGCACGTCGTGGAGACGTCAGGGGTGATGAGCTGCATCGTGTCATAAATCGCGAGCCCGGCGTTCACGTATCCGCCAGGACTGTTGATGTACATCATGATGTCCTTTTCCGGATCCTCGCGCGCGAGGAACAGAAGTTGGGCAATGATGAGGTTCGCAACGTTATCGTCGATTCCAGAGCCCAGGAAAACGATCCGCTCCTTGAGAAGGAGGGAATAGATGTCGTACGCGCGCTCTCCGCGATTCGTAGTCTCGATGACCATCGGGACTACTTGATTCTTGATTCGTTCTGGCGTCCAATCGCTCATGGTTTAGATTCTCCAACTGCCGCGGTCTGAGTCTCCTCAGCCGCGGTCTCCGATTCTTCTTTTTCCGTCTCTTTCGGCTTTCCATCGCCGCCTAACGCCAGATCCACGAGAGCCGCGGTGGCCTTGCGCTCGCGCAGCATGCCGGCGATGCGCTCTCGTGCAGCTTCACGCGCCATCGCCTGCTCCACAAGCTTGGGGCCGTTCTTGTCGCCCCCAACGGCCGTCTCTAGCTCTGAACGAATCTCATCGTCCGCGATGTCGATGGCCTCAGCTTTGGCGACTTCCTGCACCACAAGCGAACGTCGCACGGAACGTTCCGCGCGCTCATGGAAGCTCTTCTTCAGCGCTTCTTCTGATTCTCCAACAACAGAGATGTACTGATCGATCGGTATTCCCTGCGCACCCAGAGTTCGCTCTAGCTCGTGGAACATCTCGTCGGCGCGCTCCTCCACCATTTGAGGCGGAATATCGAGCGTTGCCTGGTCCGCAACAGCCGTCAGGACTTCATCAAGATGCTTACTTGCCGCCGCCTGTCTCTCACGACTTTCAAGGTCTTCCTTCACCGCGTCGCGTAGCGCCTGGATCGTCTCGTACTCACCGACCGTTGCCGCAAAGGCATCGTCGGCCTCGGGAAGCTGCTTGGCCTTGATCCAGTGGATCGTCGCCGTGACGTCAACCGACTTGCCCTGCAGACGCTCGGTTTCGAAATCCTCGGGAACGGCTACGGTGTAAGCGATCTCGGCGCCAACTTCCTTGCCTACCAGGTGATCGCTGAATTCGGGGACTGGATTGACGCCTTCCGGATCAACAATGAACTCGGCATCACTGGCCTCGATCACTGTGTCCTCGCCGTCTTTCACCGCCGCATCGAGTCCTATCAAATCGCCGCCCTCTATGGGTCGCTCCACCGGCGTCCATTCGGCGTTTGATTGCCGCAGTCGCGTAATGACATCATCGATCTGCTCATCGGTGATATTCACCTCGTCCAGGGGGATCTTGACGTCCCGATAGTCGTCCGAGGGTCACCGTGGGCCGAATGGGGACCGTAGCCTTCACCTGGAGTGGGCTGATGTTCACCACCTCGAGCTTCGGGCGAGCGGCTGGAGTCAGCTGCTGCTCTTCGAGTGCATCCTCGAACACACTCGGAACGAGTTGTTGAACAGCGTCATCGAGCAACGCCTCTGGACCAATCATCCGCTCCACGAGCTGGCGAGGCGCTTTTCCGGGTCGAAACCCTGGCACTTTGACGCGCGTTACGGCGCGCCGATAAGCCTGATCGAGGGCCTTGTCAACTCGGTCCTGATCGACCTCAATGTCCAGTACAATCTGGCTTTGTTCGATGGGGGTCGCGGTAACCTTCACGCTCGAGTATCTCCTCGTTTCGACCGGTCCAAAACGCCGGGTCGCGCCGATAAACGGGACGGGCGTCGCCGAGCGCAGGTGGTACAAGCCCCGCCGGGGCCCACCTGACATTCTAGGCCATGCAAAACCGGGTCAGCAATGTCAAACAGGTTAGAACCTTGTCACAGTTGATGTTCAAATTTCCCGAAGGATTTGGTGCTCTATCCAGTAGTTCGTCGTGGAAAGCCTACCAGATGATCGTTATCAGCGAATGCGTTTAAATCGTCTCAACGACCTGACACCCAAGGCGTGGATTCGCTTCCAGAAAAGCTGGTTCGTGCATGCGCCACCCAAACGGGCCAAGGGCATGGTCCGCCACCCCGCCAAATTCCCCGAATCGCTGGCGCAGGAGTTCATCGAGTTCTTCACGAAGCGCGGCCAATTGGTACTCGACCCGATGGTAGGAACGGGTAGCACGCTCGTAGCCGCGGCACGCGCTGGCCGCGCCGGAGTGGGCATCGAGCTAAGTGACGAGTTTGCGAGCATCGCCGAGCAAGAGCTCCAGCGTGTGGCCGAGGACGAGCTACTCGATCTTTCAAACATCAGACTGTTCCATGAGGATGCTCGGAATATCGCATCTCTCGAGCTCCCGCCAGTGGACTACTGCATCACCAGCCCACCGTATTGGGACATGCTTCGCCAGAAGGGGTACGAGACTCAGCGAGAGCGACAGGACCGCGGTCTTCCAGTGACGTACTCAGACGCAGACGACGACCTGGGAAACATCGCCGATTACGATAAGTTCCTCGAGCAGCTCACTCGGCATCTACGTCGAGCATTCACGCCGTACTTCGGCCGGGCGCCTATTTCACGGTCATAGTAAAAAATGTGAAGAAAGGCCCGCGCATGTACCCGCTCGCGTGGGATATCGCCCGCGGCATCAGCTCACACTTCACGCTAAAAGACGAGCGCATCTGGTGCCAGGACGATCAGCGCCTGGCGCCGTACGGCATGTTCAACGCCTGGGTGAGCAACACACACCACCACTATTGCCTGATGTTCCGTAAGGAGCCGTAAGAAGGGGCCGCATCCCGTGGAGGTGCGGTTCTTCCTGCCGAACCCCCGGCCCGCGAGTTGCGTTGATCAACCAGCCTCCGAGCCGCGCACGTGGGATTCGGTTTCCAAAGGGAGACGATCGGGGACGCTACTTTCTACACATGGCGACGAAGCGATTTGTCGACTTCCCGGGCCGCGGTGGTCTCGTTTGGCGTTCCCGCGACATACCCTATCCAATCGAATTCAAGGCGTATTGGATGGTTCTGGTGATCCAGGCCATTCCGACGAGCCGTAGGTACGATCAGGAAAGAAACCCAATCCCGGCTCACATGACGGGAATCAAGCTCGGTGACGCCTCGGCCCAGATCGATGCGGCTGCTCAGATCTAAATGAGCTCGGCGCCGCCAGCTGCCCAATCGCCGCGCGCGGCTCGGGCGCCAGCTAAAAAAGCTGAGTTGTCACGCAGATGCGGCCGCCTGTGCGTGCCGACACCGCCTGGTACGGAATCCATGTGTATGAAGGAGATCGATCTCAGCCCCTTCGGCCTCGTCGATTTACACCATCCCCGAGCGTCCCAGTAACGAGGCACGATCCAAACCTACGCAATGGGAGGAAATCATGCGAAAGATTATCTGGGCGGCATTTGTGAGTCTCGATGGTGTCATGCAGGCGCCAGGTGGCCCCGAAGAAGATCCCACAGGAGATTTCAAATTCGGCGGCTGGACAACGACCTACTGGGACGACGCGATTGGTCAGGCACTCTCTGAGACCTTCGGCCAACACTACGATCTGCTGCTCGGACGCAAGACCTACGAGATTTTCGCCGCGCACTGGCCATATATCGAAGTGGATGCATCAAAAAGCTCATTTGACGCTGCGGAGGCCAGCGTTGCCAACACGTTCAATAAGGTCACGAAGTACGTGGCCAGCCGCACCAGGCCTGAGCTCGCCTGGCAGAACAGCAAGTGGCTGGGCCAGGATGCCGTAGCCGCCGTCCGTGACTTAAAGCCGACGACGGTCCGGATCTGCTGATTCAGGGCTCCAGTGACTTCAGTCAGTCACTGCTTGCTGCCGATCTGATCAACGACATTCGACTCATCATCTATCCGCTAGCGCTTGCCAAGGGAAAACGCTTGTTCGGCGCCGGCACAATTCCGGGCGCCTTCAAGTTGACCCGCTGCACATCCTCGGAGAGCGGCCTCATCGCCGCCTCGTACGAGCGCGCTGGTGACATTCAGACAGGTTCCTTCGCCCCGGACACTCCGTCGGATGCAGAGATAGATCGGCGAAAGAATCTCAAATGAGTAGGTGATCCTATGCGCCCAGGTAGAGCGTGACTTCCCAATTCACAACGATTTTCCGAGAACCATGAACACGAGAGGACAAAACATGAGCACCAAGATCTTCATCAACATGCCGGTAAAGGATCTAAATAGGTCAATGGAGTTTTTCAGAGCGATCGGCTGGACGTTCAACCAACAGTTCACCGACGAGACGGCGGCGTCTATGGTCATCACGGATGACATTTACGCCATGCTGCTCACCCATGAGAAATTCAGCGAATTTACGGATAGGAAGATCGCCGACACGGGCACGGCGGAAGTGCTGATCGCTCTTAGCGTGGACAGTAAAGCTGACGTGGATCGAATTGCTGACGCCGCGCTTAAAGCGGGTGGCAAGGAAGCTAAACCGCCACAAGATTACGGCTTCATGCAGCTACGCACGTTCCTCGATCTCGACGGCCACCATTGGGAGATCCTGTACATGGATCCCAACCACGTCCAGCCAACGGCGTAAGTCGGCTGACGTCACATCAGGAAGCCCTCACGCTACGGAGGGTCGCTCGGTCATGAACGAGTCCCGTGCTCACTCGTCCATGACCGGCGCGAACGACATGGCTCACCGTTCAGCTTGAACGGGCTGACCGATTGGCTCGGTGGTCCCGTCGGGTAAGCTCTCATTGGTGTTATGCGCACCAGATTCTGCGTGGCGCCCACTAGAACGAGACGCTCTCGGCATCGAGTCGCTGGGCCATTCGTCGGCCGAACAGCAGTCGGTTGGAGCTTCCTGGGTGCGTGAGCAGTCGATTCGCCGGGCAGCGGATTGCCCGGCGTCCAGGGTTAGGTACAGCTTCAGGTGATCAGCGTAGTGAACTCCCGCCACTCCGGCGAGTTCCCTCTCAGCCCGCGTACACAGCTGACTTGGCTTGGGCTGCGCGGGTAGCAGGGTGCTGCTCACGGTCATGACCTACAACGTCGGCAACGGCCTGGCTCGGCCCGAGCGGCTGGTAAGGCTGTTGCGTGAGGCGGCTGCCGACCTGGTCGGCTTGCAGGAGCTCACCGCCGCGCAGGCGCTGGCGTTGCAGACGGAGCTAGCTAACTTATACCCGTACCAGGTCCTTACACCCACTGGCTTCACCGGCAAGGGCGTGCTGAGCCGCTACCCGGTGGTGTCACACGAACGACTCGAGCTGTACCCGGACCGCCCCGACGCGCGAGCTACGGTTGAGGTTGAAGGCACACGTCTCAATTTCCTGGTCGCGCACCCACCTCCCCCAGGCTTGAGCGGTCTTCGCATCAACTTCCACCCCATGGCGGTGTCCCAACTGGACACGCTCGCTACCCTGGCGCTCGAGCATGCGCCCAGCGTACTGGTGGGTGATTTCAACATGACCCCTCGCAACCCGGTGTACGCCCGGTTTGTGGCCGCCGGGCTCGAGGACGCCTTTGCCACTACCGGCTCCGGCCTGGGTTGGACCTTCCCGAAGCGACTGGGACACTCGGCGCGCATCAGGCATCGGCTGCACGGATTCCCACTGCGCCTCGTCACCCGATTCGATTACATCTGGACTACGCCAGGATTACAGGCCGAGTCAGCATGGGTTGGCGCCGATGCCGGGTCGGACCACTTGCCGGTACTGGCTCGAGTCGTGCTTCCGCCCGTGTGACGCGGTCAGACGTGCTGGCTCAGGAACGCGTGCAGCTGCTCGGCCCCGACGATTGGCTCCGAGAGCGGCCCCCACTCAGACGGGTACAGCAGGAATGGCGCGGTCTGGGCGCCACCGGCGCCGCCGTGGCAGCCGATAAGCTCCTCGAAGGCCGCCACCTGCCCGGTCTCGGGCTCCCACAGACTGTTCACGACAAGGTCACCGACATCGGTGTAGGTGGACAGGCGCCGCAGGAAGTGGGACGTGCTGGGGCTTAACCCGGCGAGCGGGTCCTCCCCCGTCACACTGTCATCCTGGAGGTTACGTTGGCCTCTGGGACCCAGCACGACGGGCCCCCCTGCGACCTCCGACTCGACGAGCACGAACCCGATGCCCGGATGTCGGACAAGCTCCTCGAGCAGCCCCGGATAAACCCTGTCGATGGCTTCCAGGCTGAGACGCTCAGAGTACTGAGTAAAGTACACCAGCGCCAGGTTCCCGGAGGCGCAAACCACGACGTTCGCATCGTTGACTGGTGGACGATCTCGGGCCGCCGGATCAAGCGCCTCAGGCCGCCCGATGCCAAGGTGCTGCACGATCCAGCGCCCCGCGCCTCCCACGGCGCCGCCGAGTGGCGTAACCTCACTGACCAGCGCGTCAACCTGACCCGGGCCCTCACCACTGCCAGCCGCCAGTCGGACATCCGTGTCAGGCAACAAGCTCCTTACCAGCTCGTCGAGCGTCTGCCCGAACCGCTGGTGAAATGTCGCCCCGGTACTCTGGCCGTGGTCCGATAGCACGACGAACCGGTATTGACGGGGCGCCCGCCGGGCAGCGCTCTCCAGCTGCTGAAGCTGCCCCTCCATCTTACGCAGCACACTACGGGCGTCTTCTGTTGCGGGCCCGGCGTGGTGCGCCACCTCGTCGTAGCCAAGGTAGTCCGCATACACGACACGTCGGCCGGCGAACATGTCAGCCACGATCGTCCACGTTGTGATGTCACGCAGCAGGACCACCGTGATCGAGCGTGCGAGCCGATAACTGCGGTCGCGCTCCATCCGTGGCTGAACATCATCTAGGCGCTGCCGGCGGGCCTGCCGGCGCTCCAGCAGCACGTCCCACAACATGGCGCCCAGGGCCCGGTATAGGTTGTAAGGATTGACAAAGTAGTCGTAGAGGTCGCGTGACCTAACCGTGAGCTGGCCCGACTCACTGGTCAGGTGGCTCATGGTGACCACACAGTGTTCGGCGCCGCCGGCGACGATGTTGGCGACACTGGAGCCTTCCTCGCGCAAGAGGCCGTGATCGGTTGACTGGCGCTGGTCGATCAGATGCGCATCGTTGGGGTGGTTGGACACCATCAGGCGACCACTCGACTTCTCATACCAGCGGAAGGCAGGAATGTTGGCGTTGTTCCCATACAGGATGCCCGTTTGGCCACTGGTGGTCATTGACGGGAGATCACACTCCCAACCCTCGAGTCGGTGGCTGCCCGAAGCGAGCCAGCGCGCCAGGGTCGGCAGCCCGCCAGCTTCGAGCTCGTGCCGCAGGATCGGCTCCGCCAGGCCATCGATCTGGATCAGAATCGTGCCGGGCTCGTTCAGGTCAGAGGTCGGGACGCGGCGCCTCTGCAGCCAACGCACGACGTTTCGATAGAACGAGTCGTCGTCATTGATCCCGAGCAGACCGCTGAGGAGCGTATTCAGAATGGCCAGACCGAACGCGAGCAGAAACGCGGTCCAGAAGCCATCAACCGCGAAGCCCGGCACGATCGCCGCGGCGACGAGCACGATCAGTCCGTTAAGGGCGAAAGCGGTCAGCAAAAAGCGCGCCAGGCCCAGGTTGACCGACAGCAGCATGATTGCGGGCCGAACCAGCGCGTTGAGCGCGCCGATGACCAGCACCACCAGGAGGCCGCTTTTCCAATCGGCAACAAAGACCCCAGGCAGGAGCCGCACCAGCACCGCCAGGGCGACGGCCTCAATGGCCCAGGTGACGAGGCCGCGAATCGTGAGCTTGACTAGCATCAGGCGGCGCGCGTGCGCGTCTTCTCGCTGCACAGACTGTCCACGGTGCCCAGGTCCTGGATCGCCTCTAGCCGGCGCACGATCACTTTCTCCCAAACCATGCGCTGTGCATTCGCGCTCAGCATGGCGGTCGCAATTATCGACAGGAATTCGGTTGTGAGGCCAGCCGCCCAGAGACACCGCGAAAAGCTCGACTCGAGTGGATCCTGGCACCACAGAGCGTTCACCTGGAAGACAAGAGCGCTACCCACCACCTGTGCTCGGGATGGCACGCGATCCGCTTCGTCGGCAACCCTGACACTTGATGGTCACGGCAATCAGGCGTCGCGAAGCACGCGATCCAGCGTCTTCGCAAATTTATCCGGGTGCTCGCCAAACCCGCCGTGGTCGCCCGGGAAGACCACCGGATCGATACCGAGCAGGCCTGCCAGTGCCCTGGCGGACCGATTCGCGATCTGCCCGTCTGTTTCTTCTCCAACTCCCACAATAACCTTGACCTCACCGGAGCCTAGGCTGACCGTGTCTGGCACGTAATACGAGATCGGCTTGAGACCGTGCGCGAAGAAATAGTCCAGGTTGCCGCCGATGCGAGCGAACGCTTCCGCGGCCTCGGGAGGCATTTGGGCCGGATCCGGCGGCCCCTGAGCACCATCGAGCCCGGCCATGCTCATAAACAGCTGCATCGCCGCTCCTGCGCCATCTCGTCGATACGCGGATTCGATCTCATCAGTTGATCGCATGATCGCCGATTTGTCGGGAAGAAGCTGGACGCACGGCGGCTCGTGCGCCACCAGGCGCCGCACGCTCTCAGGATGCCGCGCCGCGAGATTGAGCCCGATCTGCGCGCCGCCACTGTTTCCGAACACGTACGCTGGACCAGCACCGAACGACTCAATGAGTCGCGCTGCGTCATCGCCGTGCACGTCCATTGATTGTTCGACAGGTGCGGCATCAAACGTGCTGCGGGAGTTTCCCCGAGGATCGTACGCGACGACCGTATAGCGGTCGGCAAGAGAAGGGACGAGCCCGTCGTAGATGCCGGCGTCCGTTGGGCCACCAGGGATAAGTAGCAGGAGAGGGCCTGAGCCGTGCGTCTCGTAGTAGATCGAGGCTCCAGGTACCTTGAGCGCCTGTCCGTGTTGAGTGGTTGCCATGTGCTGCCTCCATTCGACTCCCCGCCGGGAATCGATTACAAACAGGAGACGGATGAGAAGCTACCGAATCGACAGTTTCTGGCACTGATCAGGGACGCCTGCCTTACCGTGGAGCTGAATGGCGAGCACGGAGGGATTCGAACCCCGATACCTGGTTCCGAAGAAGAGTGCTCTACCCGCTGAGCTACGGGTGTGCGCATCGCTGAGAAACACTGTCATACGGCTAGCTCAATCACTCAGTGTCGCGGCAACTTCTCGTGCACTGACTAACGTCCGAGCCATGCTTTCATCGAGCGAGATTTCCCAACCGATGTCGAATCGTGCCTTCCCCGTTCGACCTATGAGTGAGCTGGTGCTCCGGCCCACGCATTGAAACGGGAGAGAGAAGATGAGAAAGATCATTTCGGCCGCGTTCGTCAGTCTTGATGGCGTCATGCAGGCTCCGGGCGGTCCTGAGGAGGACCCAACGGGCGGCTTCGAGTACGGCGGTTGGACTGCCCCATACTGGGACGAGAACTTCGGTCAGGGCACGGCGGAGAACTTCGGTCGCCCGTTCGATCTTCTGTTGGGCCGCAAGACGTATGAGATATGGGCTGGTTATTGGCCACATGTCGACGTCGATCCTAGCGCGAGCACGTTCAACGAGCTGATGGCAGCCATCGCAAACAACTTCAACAGCGCCACGAAATACGTGGCCACACGCTCAGAACCCGAGCTGACCTGGCAGAACAGCAAGTGGCTGGGCGATGACGCAGTGGCCTCCGTCCGCGACTTGAAGGCAGGCGATGGCACGGATCTGCTCATCCAGGGCTCCAGCGACTTTTCCCAGTCGCTCATTGCCGCTGACCTGATTGACGAGTATCGACTGCTGATCTACCCACTGATCCTGGGTAAGGGCAAGCGACTGTTCGGGGAGGGCGTCGTTCCGGTCGCATTCAAGCTGACCCGCTCGGTTGCTTCGCCGAGCGGTGTGATCGTCGCCTCGTACGAACGGGACGGTGATATCAAGACGGGTTCATTCGAGCTCTAGAGGTAGACAGCCCGAACCGCAAGAATTCATCACTTGATCAACTCGACCACAAATGAAAGATGAGACACTATGAGCTACAAGATTTGCGTCAACCTGCCGGTAAAGCACCTGAAAAAATCAATCGAGTTCTTCAAGGCGCTCGGCTGGACGTTCAACCCCCAGTTCACCGACGAGACAGCAGCCTCACTGGTCATCTCAGACGAGATCTATGCCATGCTGCTCACGCACGAAAAATTCAGTGAGTTCACCGACCGGAAGATAGCCGACCCGGGCACGGTAGAAATGACGATCGCCCTCGGCGTCGATAGCAAGGCTGAGGTCGACCGCATCGCGGACGCCGCCATCGCAGCCGGCGGAAAGGAAGCCGAACCCCCGCAGGATTACGGCTTCATGCAGCAACGGAGCTTTCTCGACCTCGACGGACACGGTTGGGTGGTTCTCTACATGGATCCTGCCCAGGTTGCAGGCCGCCTCATAATGTTCCGAGCATCCTGAGCCGGCACGTAAACGGAGCGCAATTCAACCCGGTCGTGGGCGAATCGGCGATGCCGGTTCGCTCGCGATTGGCAAATGACCGCCAGGAGAAGGGATCAGACATGAAGCGAGAAAGCATCGCCTACTGGGTCTTCAACGGGCTCTTCGCCGCGTTCATGGGACTGGGAGCGATTCCTGACAGGATAATGATTCCGGAAGCGGTCGAGCTGTTCGATCTGCTTGGGTATCCGACCTACTGCTACCGTTTCTCGGTATCGCCAAGTTGCTCGGGGCAGCGGTTGTGTTACTGCCCGCTCCAGCCACGCTCAAAGAGTGGGCATATGCCGGGCTAGCCTTTGACCTGCTGGGCGCGCTGTACTCCCATCTCAGGATCGCGACACGAGCTATGGTGGGGCCCGATGATTCCCCTCGTGCTCCTGGTGCCCGCGTACGTCCTTTATCGGAAACGACAATCGCCCGCCGGTGCTTCGATTTCAGGGCTCAACTGCCTGACTGTCGCGCCAGCGGGGTTCGCCAGGTCGGGCCATCCACACGTCCCGTCCGCTCACGACGCTAGCGCCGGACCAGGTACCTGAGGTGGAGGGCACGACGACCCTGGAATACGACCGGGTCGTCGAGGAGCTGGTGCCGCGACCCAGCCCTGCGAAGGGAATTCCATCGCCGACCAGCACGGGCACAAGGCTGACGCACACCTCGTCCACCAATCGGAGCCCGAGCGCCTGCTGAGCGATGTTCGCGCTCGCGATACGGACGTCTTCAGCACCAGGAGGCTCTTAATGCGCTCCAGTAGATCATGAGCGACTTACTTGATCTCGGTGCGCTCCTCGGTCGTGAGTTCGGGGGAGGGGCGGGTGAGGATGTCGAAGATGACTAGCTCTTCCTCAATTGGGTTTCACAGACGTGCCACTCCTGCTCATCATCCAGGCTGTTACTTAGTTTGAGTAGCTCCTCATAGAGCTCGTCGATACTGGAGCTCGTCGATACTGCAGCTGCCGACATTAAGCCCCCGGCGGACATCCTGGATGTGCATTTGAACTGAAGATTGAGGTGCGCCCGGAGGGATTCGAACCTCCGACACCTGGTTCCAAAGTTCGGAGCGGTCGTGCGACCCAGTGCTGCGCCCACCATTGCTGAACTGACGGAACTACCTTCCGTGCGGCCGAGAGCCGCCGGTTCGACGCCTGTCTGACCAGGATTGGGATCACCATTGGGCTCAACTTGCTCGGTGGACTGAACACAAGGAGTCCGGTGAGCGCCAGATCAGCGCCCGTCTGAGCCAAGTGGCCAGAGCCACCTGGGCCCGCCTTTTACCCGCACCGCTTTGGAGGGTGTGATGTCGCGGCAGACGACCTGTCGATGATTGCACCAAGCTGGCCGAGAAGGACGGCCTGTGCCGTGATGACTACATCAGGTGGCGCCAGTCGGCTCACAGGGCCCCCGGTGACCGTGCCCGCAACCCCGTCACTCAACCCTCTCCCGGCCAAGTTTGGGATCGGGTCAGGAGGGCTCGAACGTGCTGGCTCTGGATCGGAAACATCAAGAATGGCTACGCCCGCTATTGGGACGGGAAGACCCCAGGTCGGCCCACCGTATCGCCTACGAACACTCTGTCGGCCCGATACCCGGGGAACGTTCTCGCCAGTACCTGCCCTGACGGCCCTCAGCATTGCGTCTACTACGGGACTGGACCCCCGCCCGCCTCGGGCCAGCGCTACGACCGCGCCCTGGGCATCATCGGGACCGGGACGCTGCCGAACAGAGGCTGCCGCAATGGCCACCTCCAGACGCCCGAAAGCGTCGGCTCCGCCAGGACTCGCGTCACCGCTCTGCCTGGAATGCCAGCGTATCGCCCGGGTGCGCCAAGCCGCCCGTGGGGCGCACTTGGACAACTCGCGTACTGGGACGCAATCCCACCGGGAGGCTCGGCAAACGCACAAAAACGGGGCCCTCGTGGCCCCGGCGTTGCAGAGCTATCCCGGTTCATCGTTGCCAGACCGAACGGGACCAGGTAAGGCCGCCTGGGGGCACATCCGTCTGCTGCCCGGGAGGACTACACGCTCGCATCTCCATGGGTCTTGACAGCTGCCCGGGCGTATGCAATATTGCACGGGTACCGCGTCTGCAAGCTCCTCGTGGAGGTCCCGCCATGCTGCACCGTGCCGTTCGGTTCCTGATGCTGACGTTCCTGTTGGCCGGAGCTCGGCGTTCGCCCTGCTGCCGGTGGGGACGGCGATTGCGGCCCCACCGACGCTCACGGTGAGATCGCTCAATGCGGGCCTGGCACTACTCGGATCAACGCTGACGGCCGCATGCTCGACGCCGAACACACTGACCTTTAGCGCTTCGGGAGTGCAGTCATCGAGTCCCGAATGCCCCTATCCCGGCCCCTTCACGGAGCAGGGGACCCTGACCCGCGACCCGGCATCGGCCAGTACACCTTCGCGGCGACCTTCGAGATCCAGAGTCACCACCGGGACCGTCACTGGCACCAAGAGCGCCGCGTACGTTACATTATCCCAATGGCATTGGCTTCGCTTGTTCCGGCAGCACGGCACGATCGGCTTCAAACTTTCCAGCGAGCTACACCGCCCGCATCGAGACTGCCGAGGCGTCTTCAGTGTCAGTCGCACCTTCTTTAGACTGTCCTGGCTCCTGCTGTGCCTCACCTGCCCATCGCAGCGACTGCACTAGGACAATGTTCACTCGTCGCAGCAAGAAGCTGACCCTGCGTCGTTAAGACGCTCGCGGCAAGCACCGCACCAGCCGACGCCGACCGGCGCGGTCGCCTGGACCCGTCCTCCTTCCGCCGCCTGCGCGACGATGTCCTCAACGCGCTCCGGGGGCGGGCAGCGCTATGTCCGCCTGTACGAAACCCACAGCCCGGAGATCGTCCGCCTGATGCTGGAGGATTCGAATCTGCGCACCGAGCTGCGGGACGGGCTGCTGCTGTGGCAGGCCGATCTGGCGGCGCTGGCCGACGGGCGCGGCGGCAGTGCCACGATCGACGCCGAGCAGGTGCGGGCGGCCGAGGCGGTGCTGGACCGATTAGCGGCAAAAGGCAGTCCGAGGCTACGCCGGGCGATCGAGCAGGAGCGCCGGGCGCACCCGCCCGCGAGCTTCGTGGGCAAGCCGCTCGACCGGGCGCTGGACGAGCTACGCGCGGGCAAGCCGGAGCGGGACCGTTGACTCGGGTCGGGCTGATGCGAACGAGGCGCGCCCAGCGGCATGAGAACCGACCTCCGGTTCGGGCAGGCTGTTCCCCCAAACGGCGCGCCTTGGCGGTCGAGATTCACAATGACAGCGCGGCATAACGCGACTGTATACGTGGGCATGAGCGCGGATCTCCTCCATCCCGGTCATCTCAAAGTAATCGAAGCCGCGCGGCAGCTGGGACACGTCATCGTGGGGCTACTCACGGACAAGGCGATCGCGAGCTACAAGCGCTTGCCCTACTTGAGCTACGAGCAGCGCGAGATTATCGTCAGAAACATCAAAGGCGTGGAGGAAGTTGTCGCTCAGGAAACGCTCGATTACGTGCCAAATCTCAACAGACTCCGACCAGACTTTGTAGTTCACGGTGATGACTGGATTGAGGGCGTGCAGCGGAAGACGCGCGAGCGGGTGATACAGGCCCTCCGGAAGTGGGGAGGAGAACTCGTCGAATTCCTTACACTCAGGGAATTTCTTCAACGCTCTCAATCGTCAGCTCCGAAAGATTGGTACCACTCCTCAGATCCGCTTGAAGCGCTTCAGACGCCTACTGAACTCGAAGCTACTTGTGCGCGTCCTCGAGGCGCATAACGGGCTCACCGGACTGATCATCGAGAATACCGAGATTACCGTGGAGGGAGTGCCTCGCGAGTTCGACGGCATCTGGATCAGTAGCCTGACGAATTCAGTTGCGAGAGGCAAACCAGACATCGCACTTGATGTAAATGCTCGGCTCAACACGATTAACGAGATCCTCGAGGTCACCACCAAACCAATCATCGTCGACGGTGACAATGGCGGGCAGCCAGACCATTTCACCTTCCTGGTTCGGACGCTTGAACGACTGGGGGTGTCCGCCGTAGTCATTGAAGACAAGGCTGGGGAGAAGAGAAACTCACTCTTTGGCCAGGATGCGGGCCAGTGTCAGGACAGCATCGACAGGTTTACGAAGAAAATATCCATCGGCAAGCGAGCGCAAGTCACGGAAGATTTCATGATTTTCGCGCGAATCGAAAGCTTCATTCTTGGCAAAGGATATGTCGATGCCGTAACGCGTGCGAGGGCGTACAGCGAAGCCGGAGCCGACGGAATTCTGATTCATAGCAATAAGAGCACTGGAGCCGAGGTCGTTGCGTTCTCTCAGGAGTTCGCGACGTTCACGAATCGAGTACCACTTCTAGTCATTCCGACTATGTACGATAGCGTCCACGACGACGACCTGACCAAGTTGGGAATTAACGTCGTAGTGTACGCGAACCATCTGCTGCGAAGTGCCTACCCCGCGATGGTCTACACTGCCGAGGTCATCTTAAGAAACGGAAGAGCGTTTGAAGCAAGAGAGCACTTGATGCCGGTGGACGATTTAATCACGCTAATACCTACGCCCCCATGATGCTGGAGCCTCGAGACTTTTTTGACAGTCTTGGCAAGGCTGGTGTCAGTTTTTATACGGGTGTCCGGATTCGTTGCTCAGAGACTTCAACGCGTATGTCGCTGAGCATCAAGCCAACCACGTCGTCGCGGCCAACGAGGGGGGTGCAATCGCCCTTGCCGCTGGACATTATCTCGCTACCGGGCAGCTCGCATTGGTATACATGCAAAATTCCGGCTTGGGAAACGCCGTCAATCCGCTCGTGTCCCTCGCGGATCCCGTCGTCTACGGCATCCCGATACTCCTCCTGATTGGCTGGAGAGGTGAACTCGGGAAGAGGGACGAACCCCAGCATATTAAGCAGGGAGCGATAACGTTAGAGCTCCTAGAGGCTCTAGGGATGCCGTACGCCGTGATCGATGCGTCGACTGGAGGATATCGAGTTAGTAACGCGTGAAGCGGCAGCGATTGCAAAGGCCAAGTCATGCCCATATGGACTCGTAGTCCGGAGAAAACCTCAAAGAATACACACTTCAGAAGGATCTCCGGACGCGCTATTCGCTTACGCGTGAAGACGCATTAAAGGCCATCTTGGAAACAGTCGGCGACAACGCTGCCGTTGTGAGCACGACGGGAATGGCATCGCGAGAGATATTTGATACCGGGACGCACTGGACCAGAGCCACGCCCGTGACTTCCTCACGGTGGGCTCGATGGGTCATGCGTCGCAGATTGCGCTCGGTATCGCGCGCGCCACACCAAATCGAGATATTTACTGCCTGGACGGTGATGGCGCTGCGATTATGCACCTGGGTGCACTAGCCATCGTAGGCTCTCTGGCACCCGCGAACTTCCGCCACATGATCATCAATAATGGCGCGCACGATTCGGTCGGTGGCCAGCCAACGGCCGGGCTCGATATCGATTTTTCCGGAATTGCGCTGGCCTGCGGTTACACAAACTGCATGGTGGCCGGGTCGGAGGACGAGATCGCGAGTGGCATGCAAGCGCTCATCTCCGTGCCAGGCCCTACGCTCCTGGAAATCAGGGTGACTAAGGGTAACCGGTCGGATCTTGGTAGGCCTACAACAACACCTTTGGAGAACAAGGCACTATTCATGGAGTTCTTACGCCGTGAAACCAGCGGCGCACATTGGATTCGGCAGCGTCCAGCATCTCGGTGATTTACTGCCGGGGTACGACGCGCACGCGGTGCTCCTTGTCACAGGAGGTGCGAGTTATTCGCTTCCGGTGCTGAAAAGGCCCTCGACCTCACCTGCGACTGCAGGAACTCCATCGCTTCTCCGGGTTCTCGAATAACCCGAAGCTGGGGGACGTTGAGTCCGGCATTGAGCTCTATCGGAAGGTGAAGCCCGACGTCGTTGTGGCCGTTGGTGGCGGTAGCGTGATCGACATGGCGAAGCTCATCAATGTGTACGCGGCCGAAGGTGTCTCGGGCAATGTGACGGTCGGCGTGCCACTGATCGCGATCCCCACGACCGCTGGTACGGGCAGCGAGGCTACTCAGTTCGCACGGTTTACATCGAAAAGCAGAAACACTCAATCTCGAACGAGGCGCTACTGCCCGATGTGGCAATCGTCGACCCGGCGCTGACTCGGAGCTTACCGCCGCTCGTGGCAGCGGCCAGCGGTATGGACGCGCTGAGCCAGGCTATCGAATCGTACTGGTGTGTCAACTCAACAGACGAGTCGAAAGATTTCGCAAGAGAAGCGATCGGTCGGATCGTGCCCCACATTAGAGAGGCTGTGCACGCGGCGTCCGACGAACCGAGGCTAGCAGTGGCGCAGGGCGCACACCTCTCGGGCAAGGCTATCAACATCACGAGGACCACGGCGCCCCATGCACTGTCCTACGCATTGACATCCCGGTTTGGTGTTCCCCATGGCCAGGCGGTGAGCCTTACTTTCCGGACATGTTCGAGTTTAATCAGGGAGTCACGGCGGAGGATACGACAGACACCAGGGGCGCTGAGTATGTTAAGCGGATCCTTGGAGATATATGTGCCTTTCTCGGATGCCGCACCGTGACTGATGCCAGCGGAATGCTTCGACAGCTCATGCTTGACATCGGCTTGGCAACAACCTTTGCTGAGTTGAAGGTCGATAGACAGCAGGCGATCGAAGTTATGGTTCGTGAAGTCAACGCGGAGCGCCTCGTTAATAATCCGAGACGCCTAACGGCGGAGCACTTGCGAATGTTACTTGGCGGCCTTTGAGCCATGGAACCGCCGATTGTCCTTGCATCCCCTCGAGAGCCATCGGGCGGTTCGTGGCTCATCAACTGCCTCCTCGAACTCGGCGTCCGAGTCAATCTCCAGCCCACAGCGGATCGCATCTGGCGCGGTGCTAGCGGCCGCCAGCGGCCCTCTGTCATGTGGCAACCTGCGGAGAACGGCCGCTGGCGGCTGAATCCACGCGCCGAGGAGCTAAAGAAGTGGCTACCGATCCTGGGACACCAGGAAACGCTCCACTTTCGAGACGATCTCGAGGTGCTTTACGTGCAGGATCTGCCACAGGTCGACCTCACCAGCGCGCGCACGGTACTCTTCGTCCGGGACCCGCGAGACGCAATCCATTCGCTGTATCGACGCATCCAACCCGAAATGTCGCTCGAGGACTTTGTTGCCTTCCCGCATCCGGTGACGCTTCTCGATGCCATTGACCACTGGCGGCTGTTCACCGAGTGCTGGCTTGCAGTCGATGGCACGCTCATCTACCCATTCGAGGACTACAAGGCGGACGCTCCAGGTCTCTTGAGCCGGATCGTCAGAGACCTTGGGCTCGTGGCCTCACGAGAGGAGATCACTCGGGCCGCCAACGAATCAACCTTTGAGAAAGCACGGGCTGGCGATCAACGGTACCGTTCGTCGCATCCAGGAACAAGAACATTGCAATGCGCGCGGGACAGGTTGGCGAATGGAAGACCTCGCCTGAACTCCGCCAACTGTCCCGCGAGATCGAGAGACGCATGGGGTCCATCCTGATCAAGCTCGGCTACATGCCTCACGACGAGCTAGAGGCAGTTTCCAACATCGGGAGTACTTCGCAGTTCCACTTTCTCAGAGCGTTTGAACGCATCGAGCTGCCATCAGATTTGCGCAAAGTTGTGAAATCCAGCGACCCGATGGCGTGCCCGAGACTTCCAGCAATACTGAAACTAGCATCCACTGCTGACGCTGATCTTATGCGACGCGCGCGGTTGCACCCGCTTGAGGCACGTACCTTATTCGATACTCTCCAGGAGTACGTCGCTGCTTGGCATGACTGCTATCGCGGTCGATTTAACGCGGCTCGGGCGGCATTCGATGATGGCGCCGCCTATCACATGACTCGGATTCGCGAGCTTATGACGAGTCGCCGCCTCGCACAGAACTTGGAGTAAGCTCGATCAGGCTGACCCGCTAGCCTCCGCCTCGTCACTCGCCAAATCGCCCGCTGCATGAGCCATTGATGGGACAAAGGAGGGCAGGATAGTACGAAGGCGTCCCGTAGACGCTAGATGCATGAGTAGGCTGTGGCTGTCGCCCGTTTCGTTCTGTAGATGCACTGTCACGCCGGGACAGTCGGCCAGCCAGTCGGCGAATTCTCTATCGCGCTTATTCAGGGCGGAGTACCAGATGCTATACCGCGTGACTCCGTTGTACTCGGAGAGTAGGCTCCTGAGCCGCGCCATGGCTTCGTCAGAGCCATTGAGTCGCACGGTGCGCGGCGAAAACGCCCACACTGTCTGCATTCTGCACAGATGCCCAAACGTTAACGCTCCGTAACTGCCGCTCGAATAACCGACACTATGTAACTCTCGCACGTGCGGGAGGGAGCTGGCATAAGACGATATCCAGCCCGCTAAAGACTCTGTGTCTGGGATCTCAGCGCTAATCCCATGAGTAAAGTTCTCGAGATAGGGATCACGGATATACAGTAAATTGCGCCGGAGAAGACCCCATCGTCTCATAGCTTCTATCTGGGAGCCAGTAGCTTTACCATCTCGACTACCCATTATGGCATCAATACCACCAAATATTACGAAGAGCTGCGCACAGTCTTTCCTCTCTAACTGCACGACCGGTTTTCTTGATTCAGACTGCTTGAGCAAGTAATTCCGAAACCATGGTAATTCCGAGAAGGATGGCGGCACTTTATCCAAGAATTGCAATATCTGACTCGCTATCCGAGTAAGCCGATAGCCTGATGTAATCCCCAGTTGCGAGTCGGCAGTTGCTAAGAACTGAATGACCCGTTCAGATAGCAGGCTTTCAGCTTCAACTGGAGATAACGCAGCTGTGTCAAGCTGCAATTCAGAATTGCTACGCTCATAAGGGTGAGTGACCCCGATAAAGCAATCATATTCAGAAGCAAAGGCTCGCTGATAATTTCCCTTAGTATCCCGGGCTGAGCAGACAGCCACAGGGCAGTCGAGATAAACTTCGAAGAATGGGCTTAATCGATTCCGAGCCATGACACGCATAGATGCACGATGTGCAATTGCTGCAATGACAACCACTTTCCCCGACTTCATCTCCGTGCTGGCTTCCTCGACTAGTCTTCGCCACACAGCCTCCCGGTCCTGGGGCGATGTCCGTAACGGCCTCCAGAGTCGGGCTCGAAACTCTTCACCGTCAATCAGCACAACGTTGTCAATCCCGAGCTCATTCAAGCGGGATACCAACGCACGGGCCAGGGTCGTCTTACCGGATGCAGACAACCAGTGAGCAAGATTGCGGCGGAGGGCCATGCTTGCACGTTGCTTGGATGCCCGCTCACCTGCGCTTGCCGATCCAGACGCGCGTCGTATACGGTATGCTGGCCGTCTCCGGACACTCTCGCAACACGAGATCTTCGATCGTCGTTACAATCTCGTTGAAGCGGCTCCCCGCTTGACGCACTAATGTCGCGTGCGAGGACCAGGCAGCAAGCCAGGCTTTGGTGCTCTGTTCGTACACAAACGATACTTCGAAGCGGTGAACCGAGGCGAACAAGCCAGAAGATTCGATGAATTTGGATTGATCTGCGCGTCGATCGCCGTAGCTATAGCTCGGCACTTCCCGCTGAATCAGGGTCTCGATTTTGCTCTGTAAGGGATCATCGAGATCGCGATGATTGAATAGGACCGCCAGCTGACCGCCGCTGCGAAGTAATCTCCGGGCTTCGCGAAGCGTCGCATCGTAGTCCGCCACCCCAAACGATGAACCGTAGGTCAGAAGGGCGAACGCACCGTCTTGCAGACCGGTCTGCTCCATCAATGCATCGTGCCACCAAACGTTGGGCAATCCCGAGGTTCGCGATTCGCCAATTTCCCTCATTCGTGGATTCGGTTCGACAGCTATCACATCGAGATTTCGAGCTGCAAGCTTCAGTGTCAGATGACCGGTCCCGGCACCGAGGTCCAACACGGGGTCACCCGCATTCAGATGAGCGACTTCAACCAGCGTGTCAATTGCGCCATCGGCGTAGTTTGGCCGGTGGGAATACGATTCGGCCAAAGCCGTGTAGTCCCACTCCATGTTCGCTTTCCTTTCGACGACCATCTCGGCCCTGCACAGAGACTTGAAGGCCGCGCAGTTACGGTGAAGGCGGCTGGTCGATGTAGTGGGCAATGAGGTCGCTTAACGTCCCGATAGTTCGGAAATACTCCTCCTGAAAATCGGCCTCCAAGAATTCGAAGTTGAAGCGTGTCTCGAGTGCCGAGATGAGTTCGACGACGCTGAACGAATCAAGACCTAAGCCGCCATCAAACAGCGGAGTATCTCGGCCAAAGACTCCAGTAATCTCCGGCGGGTTGAACTCCTCCTTTATGATGCCTTCAATAGCACCGACGATCTCATTCTGGTCAGGCACGCGACTCGTGTCTCCCCGTTAGTAGCTTTCGTGATGAGCTCGGTACCGCGCGTTCTGAATCGTGCGCGAAGCGGACCAACCGCTGATGGGCCGTCCTTTGCAGCCCCTCGACATGAGACTCCCGGAGCGTTGTGTCAGGATATCATGGCGGCTAGCGCCAGACGATCAGGCTTCGCCATGGCCGTCAGCGGCAATTCGTCCACGAATAGAAAACGATCGGGTACCGCATGCCCGGGCAGATGGTCAAGCGCCATTCGACGCAGGGTCGTAACGTCCGGCGTAACGTCCGGGCTCGTCGTGCAGACGGCCACCAGTTCCCTGCCTCTCGCCGTCGTCCCGCCTAGAACAATCACCGCACGCTCAATGGCGCCCAGTCGTTGCAGTGCGCGTTCGATATCCGCGAAGACCACCAGGAAACCATCCCGCTTGACGCTATCGTCGAACCGACCGGCCAGGTGTAGCCGTCCTGTGGCGTCCACTCGACCCAGATCCATCGTGCGATACCAGCCGTCCCGGTAGAGTGATCGTGGCTTCCTAACTATCCCGTCTATATCGGCGTAGCCTGCACAACCGTACGGATGGTCAAAACGCAACGGGAAGGGCTCGTCTGCCAGCCGAGAGGCGCTAGGCGGCGCCAGCCTCAGACCTGGTAACGGAAGTTCCGGCCGTGTCTCGCCGCTCGAGAAAAGGGTCATCCGGGCTGCCGGCGGAAATGGCGCCCAATTCTGTCGAACCATACAAACTGACCGTACAACCATACCGTCGCTCATACTCAGCAAATGTGTATTCGTCGGTGGCATCGCCTGCTAGGACCGTGAGTCGGGTACGGTCTGGCCCTGCTTTCGCCCCTTCACTAGCAGAGCACAGAATGCAGGGGTGAGGAAGGCAACCGTGGGCTCGAATTCCGATTCGGCCCGGAGGTACTTCAGGAGGTTCGCCTCGGGTATCAGGCGAACCGACGCTCCGGCCAGCGCGGCCAGGGAGGAATGCCGCCCCAAATCCATACATGTGTGCCAGTGCAACGGGGATCACGACCCGGTCCGACGCGTCCATTTTCAGGCGAGTCAGCAGTTGCGCGCGTTGCCCAGCAAAATTTCCGGCTTCATAAGCCACGATCTTCGGGCTTCCTGTTGTGCCCGATGTCCTGAGATAGACGTACGAAGGCGCCCCATCGCTCTCATGATGAGTTTCTTGTCCAATCTCCGGACGATCCGAAAATATGGCCGGCCATCCCAGCTTGGGTGACGGCTTGGCCGTCGGTGTCGAGCAGAACTGTGCGGCAGAACGCTGGCAAGGCCCCGGGCACTACTTGACCGCTCTCGACGGAATCGGCCGCCGCCATAACAACACGGATTGCTCGCGGGAGAGGAGTGCAAGGAGAGCCGCCCCGCTACGAGCGTCGGTGCGAACGTGCAGTGCCACGCATTCGCCAGGCGAGACACCATTTTCGCTGAGCCATGCGTCCCACCGTGGCGCTGCGCCCGTACCTGTTCGTACGTAACGGCACCGTGCTCGTCCGAAATGTAGCCGTCGCCCGTAACCGCCATCCTTAGACTCTAAGATTTCTCGCCGGTGGTAGCGACGTCGTCCCCGCGTGGCCACCACCGGTCTGTCCTGGGGCTGGTCGCGATCTTGCCCCTGATTGACTTGACCGCCGCTCGCTGCAGGCGCATCACACCGTGCTTCCGGCGAAGCGATATCGTCCGCTGGGGCTGCACGAGGCGGCACCGATTTGCTCGTTTCAATGCTCCACGCTATTGAGAGATGAGAACTCCATGCTAGCAGGGCACCGTAACAGACCTGCTGCGGTCCTTCACCTCTTTCGTCATCCATATGAGCTTTTTCTCTCCCAGGCCGACGATACGGGGTTTCTGACATCCGACCTCATTTCGCCAGAATTCCGTGTCCGCAAAGACGTCGATTACGAGAGGAAGATGACCATCCTAGAGTAGAGTGTGCCACCATTCATAAGCAGCGGATAGAGATACTTCAGGCAAGTGCGCGTTGAAGCAGCGAGGTCCACATCCATGTAATTGCTGCGATCGATTTGCGGAACCGGGCATGGTTTCTTCGAACCATCCAGGCACGAAACGGCACACCTCTGGACGGCCGAATCGTGCTACATTCGCCTTCACCTCGTCTATCGTTCCGCAGTATGAGCCCTTCGCAAATTTTTCCGGCCGACCGAAATGTTCCGGTCGTGCGGCTCGTTGTTGTACGGCAGGCCTTGGAAGGAATCGAAAACAACAAGCTCCCGACCAGCGAAGGCTGCCGCCAAACTAAACTTCGCGGTGCTCATCCCCTATAGGCTCCGGCCTCAACCACGACACCCGAACTGCTCGGTGGGAGAGAAAATCGTACGCATGAATACCAACATCTCCTCTTGTCGGTGAGGACTGTCGATGGCGAAGCTTGCCGCGTAGAGTTCCTTCACGATCCGCAGGCGGTCACTGAACGAAATGGACAGAGCGTGGTTGAGCACGAAGGCTGCGCAGGCCAGAAGGTCGCGCCGCTCTCGGATGGCGCGACGAATACTGTAGGGCGGTCGGGTTAGGACGGCTTCTGCTGACATATCCTTGCTGGCGAACAGATACCGATCTCATCTCGGCAGACGTCGATGAACCCGGGCGGTCGACAACTGTTCGCTCAAACGCTGGCTCGTCTGGCAATGCTGCCCGTTGCAGTAACGGACCGCGGAGGCACAAATGCCGTCGGCAGTCGCTCCCCCCTCCGTCACGAAAGGCTTGGGTTGGGGAACCAGGGACGTGGGCGGAACCGTACTCCGAGTGTTTGCGGGAGTCAAGTGTTATGGCGCTCTCGTTGGCCAGGACTTGCCTTGTCTCTGCGCGGCTGGCCTCCGCGGTCTTCGCCTTTTGGGCTCCTCTACGGTTCTGTAGCATGCCACTGCCCTGGCAAAGCCGCGACGCCGAGCATCACCATGGTGCTGGCCCCCAGTTCGCGATCTGCGCCAGCCCGAGCTTTAGGGCCAGTTCTCCAGCGTCCTGCACATCGATCGCCTACTCGCCATCGGCAATTCCTTACTCATGACCAGATCTGCATCGGAACGCCCATATTATGCTCCCCGCCCGCGCGCAATAGCCCACTTGCCCACTGAGTTGGGCCACACTGATGCTTTCTTGGAAGAGTTTCTTTTCCTTCACGGTTCGGCGTTGAGGACAGTGCCTGTTTCACCAGAGCCGAACTCATAGGGTCTCTCGGTTGAGAGTGGCATATGACGGTCGTATCGGTGGCTCTCGTTGCAGCTCTCATACATCAGTAGTCCGTGGAGTAGTCCGTGGCAGACCCGACTCCCGAAGTGCCGCCGCCCGGTTGGAATGAACAGCTTCTCGACGCTCCACTCGAGGGCGGCGAATGCCGCACCGTCTTCGCCGGTCTCGGAGCCTGGCATCGTCCGTCATCGGCACGGAAGCGGGCTACCTCATCCAGCCCCCCGCAGATTCGTAGGCGAAATGGTGGGTCGACCTCCATGTCTTCCCGACCCAGTAGCGGGCGAACGCTTTCTTGATGTTTCCGAGCCATAGTCAGCATGTTCGAATTCTCTTGACCCGATCCAGAAGTTGGCCGGGAAAGGGTTCAGTGCCGAGGCTGCTGGCACGGTCATCGGTGACCCTAAGTGAGCCGCCTGGCGCCACCTGATGTAGTCCTTAGATTAGTGCTTGAGTGGTCTGCGTCGCGGTCAGATTAGCTGCTTCGACGGGAAACACGCCCGTCGCGTCAGCAGGGTAACTTGCGACGCTATCAATGTGCCGCAGCAGCAGGGCCGTGCCTGAATTTCGGAGCGCCACAATCGCTCGCGGACCGCTGGTCCCGATCCCACTTAAGCAAAATCCACACTACGACACCCGCGACCGCAGCTCCCTCAGGGTTCTGCTGCGAAGTTCCACAGGATGTCACCCCTATCGGCTTCAGAACGAATGGAGGTAACCGCAGCAAACGCGCTGCTCGCAGCACAGCTAACGGGCATTTGAACTGAAAATGATGGCGCGCCCGGAGGGATTCGAACCCCCGACACCTGGTTCCGAAGACCAGTGCTCTATCCGCTGAGCTACGGGCGCCTACGATGTCCCTTGTCGTTGCACGACGCGGCGCCCGCGTCCAGACTCAGGAGAGATGCATGGGGTGAGCGAGGGGATTCGAACCCCCGATCTTCAGGGCCACAACCTGACGCCTTAACCGCTAGGCCACGCCCACCATGCACTGACGCGCGGCGATGATCGCCGCGCTCGGTCTAGAATTATAGGCAGCCCGTCTACCTCCGTCCAACCCCTTGCCTGAATTCCACGAGTAGCTCCAATGAGGATGCTACTCCCTCAAGGTCCGGACGGAACGCCCATGGGCCACCATTCCATATGAACCACAATTTTTAACGGACACAGGATGCGCTGCTCAATCGTCATTCGAGCCAAGAACGAGGCCCAGTTTATCGGTGACACGTTGGCGGCGATCACTCAGCAGGAATTCTCCAGCGACCTGGAGATCATCGTTGTGGACTCTGGATCCACCGATGGAACGATCGATATTGTCAAAACATTCCCGGCCACCCTGCTACAGATTCCACCTGAATCGTTCACGTACGGGCGAGCGTTGAATATCGGCATCGAGGCCTCCCACGGCAGACATATCGTGAGCGTCAGCGCCCACACCCAGCCAATCGGAAAGCGCTGGTTGGAGTACCTCCTGGAGCCATTGGCCGATGAGCGGGTCTGCGGCAGCTATGGTCGCCAGATCCCTCGCCCTAATGCGACTCCTCTTGAAGTGTTCGGCATGCATTACACGGGGGTGGCCAGTGTCCACCGACGGGTGCAACGGTCGAATGCAATGTTCTCCAACGCGAATGGCGCTATCCGACGCGACCTATGGGAGACCGAGCGCTTCGACGAGCACGTCGCCGGAGCCGAGGACCTCGTCTGGACTCGGATCATGCTGAGGCGTGGTTATGAGATCGTCTTCGAGCCGCGTGCATGCGCCTATCATTCACACGGCGTCCCGCTTGGAAAGCACGCGAGGCAGATTCTGCGCGATCTGCCGACCGTCGCTCGCTCGATGCTAGGCATAAGCGGCGCCGGCACTCACGCCCATGATTCCCGATAGACAGCCCGTGACTTCGGAAAGCCCAGACTCATGAATGCGACTGCACCGGGTCACTGGCGACCAACTCGCGATCTCATGATCTCTGCAGTGCTGGTTGGTGTTATCGCAGCGGGTATCCGCATCGCCTTCAATCCGCTGATCCCTCCGCTGCTGAACCCGGACAGTGAGGGCTATGTGCAGGCGGGGTGGAATCTGTTCCACGGGTCTGGCCTTGATCTCGGCTTACGGAGAACCCCAGGGTACGGAATGTTCATTGCGGCGGCCTTCGGTCTGCTGGGGGAGCGACTCACCTCCATCGTCGCGGCGCAACACGCTCTCGGTGTCATTAACGCCCTGCTCGCGTTGGCGCTTGGACGAATG
Organism: uncultured Chloroflexia bacterium; assembly: GCA_963765765.1. Lineage (GTDB taxonomy): Bacteria > Chloroflexota > UBA6077 > UBA6077 > JACCZL01 > CAVXYC01. The sequence goes on from CAVXYC010000020.1 coordinate 376,242, forward strand.
GTCCTGGGCACCGTCGGTGGGCTGGTGATGGGAATCCTGACCGCGCTTTCCGGTCCCTTGTTGCTCTACGAGCATTTCGTCATGACAGAGATGCTCTCCACCACAGCCCTCCTCGTAGCGACAATTGCGATGCTTCATGCTTTAGCAGCGCGTACATTTGGCTGGGCGATGATCGCGGGTCTCTGCACGGGCGTGGCACTGCTTTGTCGGCCGGCCCTGCAAATCGTGATGTTTGTCGGCGTAGCTGGCTTCGCCATCATGTTCTGGCGCTCTCCACGGCAACTGGCCCTCACCGCTGGAGCGTTCATCGTTGGCACGAGTGTCTTCATGCTTCCGTGGATGCTCAAAAACGTGGTGATATACGACGCGTTCACAATGGCTGGCTCCGGTCGTCATCTCCTATTCCGCCTGATCAGGTCAGATGCTGGGTTCAGCTTTGCTCGTCCGGAGGGTTTGACGACGCCCGAGCCAGAGCCCATGGCGGGAGCCAGACGAATTCTGATGGAGCAGGCTGCCAAACATGACGGCAGCTCTAATTACCAGCGATTTCGCGAAGAGCTTGGCCTCAGCGAGGCTGAGACCAACAAGCTTCAGACGTCCCTCGCACTCGAGGCGATTCGACAGCAGCCCGTCTACTTCCTCATGGGCACGCTGGACATCTTCGGTCGGGTATTCGTTGGCGAGCCGATAAACCTTCGCCGCGAAGGGTCCGATCTGTCAGAAGTCGATTGGGATAGGCCCATCCGCCATCTCGTGAATCCGACGCCTCCCCGGGGAGACCGCAACACCGCACAACTATTGCTCAGCATCTGGGACCCCGGCCGCTGGGGCGCGCTCATCCCAGCAATCTTCACCATCGGCGTTCTCAGCGCAATGCTTCGGCGCTCGGGGCCGGTGCTCATGGTCGCGGTGATCGCACTGGCGCCGCAGGTTCTCGGAGCCGCCATGGCGGGTTACGCGCTGCGATTCCGCTACCCGTTTGACCCGCTCATTGCTATCGTGGCCTGGTACGGAATCTGGAGCGCCGTTGCCTTGCTTGCCGGCTTCTCGGCCGGGCGCTTTACTGGCGCACAGAGACAGCCCGCGTAGATCACCTTGGTTAGCATGCCCACGTGCTAGACTCCTCGCCGCCCATACCACCGATATCCTGGAGGGCTCACCCGTGACCACACACTCATCATCAGCAGAGCCGCGCCTTCCCGATCCGATTCGACAGCGATCCGAGTTCCTCAATTCTTATGTCGTGGCGGCTGAGGAAAAAGTGGCTGAGCCTTTTCGCGGCGTCACCGCGGACGGCAACGTCCTCCCGGGTCTCTACCCGATTCGCTCGACAGGTATTTCGACAGCGCCCATCCTGGCGGCTGCCCGCGCCTGGCTTGCTGCGCTAGGCCCCGAACAACGACAACAGGCCATGTTCTCGGTGGACCACGATCACTGGCGCCGCTGGAGCAACATCCATCCGCCTCTTCTTCGCCATGGCGTGTGCTTGATGGAAGCCAGCGAGTCACAGCGCAAACTGGCATACGATCTGCTCGCCTCTGGTCTCAGCGTCGCCGGACTTGATGCCGCGATGGGCGTTATGAGACTCAACGAGACCGTGGGCGAGATGACCGGCCGCTTCGACGAATACGGCGAGCAGCGATACTGGGTGAGTATCTTCGGTGAGCCGTCCGCAGACCAGCCCTGGGGTTGGCAGATTGATGGCCATCATCTCAATTTGAACTACTTCGTACTCGGAGACCAGGTAGTGCTGTCCCCGCTCTTTATGGGCTCCGAGCCCGTGATAGCGGCGGAAGGGAAGTACGTTGGCACGGCGGTCTTTCGCGCTGAGGAAGAGCGAGGCCTCGCCCTCATGCGATCCTTAACGGATGATCAGCGAAATGCCGCAATCATCGGCGACGAGCTGCCGCACGACGTCTTCGGTACGGGGTTCCGTGACAATCTGATTCTGGAGCCTCAGGGCATCCTCTTCGATGACCTGAACGCCGACCAGCAATCTGGTCTTCGGGCCGTCATCGATACGTACGTCAATCGACTCCGCCCAGGTCATGCCGAGATTCGGATGGAGGAAGTCGTGGACCACGTCTCGGAGACACGCTTCGCATGGATCGGTGACGTGACCGACGACGGTGTCTTCTACTACCGCGTTCAGAGTCCCGTGATCCTGCTCGAATTCGACCATCAGCGCGGTGTCGCATTTCGCGGCACACCCGTTTCCAGAAACCACATCCACACCGTGATCCGAACGCCCAACGGAAACGACTACGGCCGAGACCTGCTGCGGCAGCATTACGAGCGGTACAAACACTAGTCCTCAGTGATGAGTGAGAGACCCAGTCACTCCACTCATCACCCATCACTCATCACTCGGAGTCCTTACATGCCAGATCGCATCAGACTCGGAATCATCGGCGCAGGCGGATTTACGAAGGGACGCGTCCTGCCCAACTTCCAGAAGCTCTCGGACGTAGACGTCGTGGTTGTTTGCAATCGCCACCTGGAAAGTGCTCAACAGGTTGCCGGTCAGTTCAACATCCCTGACGCCACCGATGACTATCGGGCGGTGCTGGAGCGTAGCGACGTGGACGCCGTCTTTATCGGCACTCCGCCCTACCTTCACAAGGAGGCCGTGCTAGGAGCCCTGGACACGGGCAAGCACGTGCTCTGCCAGACTCGCATCGCGCTCACACCCGAGGAAGCTCACGAGATGCACGAGGCGGCACAGGCGGCCGCAAAACGCGGCGTCAAAGCCATGCTGGCACGCCCGGCGCCATACGCGCGCTACCAGAAATATCTGAGCCACATGATCCAATCCGGCCACTTCGGCGAGTTACGTCAAGTGATGGGGTACTGCATCTGGCCGAATTACGCGAAGCGCGACACGCCTCGGGATTACCGACAGACCCACGGCGTCTTCGGCCCATACAACGCGATGCAGCTGGGTCTCTACTGGGATGTCATGTCTCCGTGGGTCGGGACGGCTCAGCGCGTTCTGGCGCACGGCCACACGTTCGTCACCGAACGCCCGGACGGCGTCGGCGGACCGCTGGCTCCAGTGGAGAAGCCGGACAGTATTACTGCCATTGCCGAGACCGACCGTGGCGTCGTTGCCTCGAACGTCCAGTGGTGGGCCGGCTTGTTTGGAACGAACCGTGTTGAGCTCTATGGCGAGGAAGCAACGGCAATCTACTACAACCAGGATGACCTATTGGTCGGGGCGCGAGCCGGCGATGCGAAGCTGGAGCCTATGAACGTCCCCACCGAGTACGACGACCCCTGGCACGTAGAAGCGGACTTCGCGGCCCTAATTCGTGGAGATATCCAGGAAGCGCCGTTCACGTTCCTGGATGGTATCCGCAACATGGAGTATCTGAAGGCCGTGAACGAATCTGTGAACGAGGGACGCTGGGTGGACGTTGGAGGAACTTCATGAGCTTCCCACGGCCTGATGATGAGCTTCAGACGTCTGGCGCCGACTGAAGCTCATCATCAGCCTCCACGCGACTCACCCGACGGTTGGCGCCGCGCGGGCGCTGGAGATCAGCGGAAATCGCGCTCGCGGAGGTCATAACAAGGTCAATTACTCGCTGAAATCGTGGCCGGGCAAGCCGCTGCGACGGTCCGGCAACTGTGACTGCCGCCACTACCACGCCTCGCGAATCGCGGACAGGTGCTGAAACGGAACGGATGAGCATTTCCCGTTCCTGGTCATTGACTGCAAATCCATGTTCGCGCACATCGTGCAGTGTCTGGCGGAATTGATCGGGTTCCGTGATCGTTCGAGCGGAATGTTTTGGCAGTCCGTGACGTATAAAGCGCTCGATCTCCTGCTCGGGCTTCCAAGCGATGAGCACCTTCCCCGTTGCGGTGCAATGCACCGGCCCGCGTTCACGTGGGCCATGCGTAACGCGAAGATTGTGGGGACTTTCAACGCGCTGGACGTACACCACATCCAGATCGTCAAGCACTCCGAGCAGGATCGTCTCTTCGGTGATACGGCCGATCTCCATCATGTGTGGCAGCGCCGGACGGAGGTCTACCTCGCTCAGCGCCACCTGACCGAGCTCATAGAGCCCTAACCCCAGGCGGTAGCGCGCTGAATGCGCGTCTCTACGGATCAGGCCCTCGGACGCGAGCATAGTCAGCAGACGGTGAGTATTGCCCTTGCTGAGCCCAAGGCGACGGCTGATCTCGGACAGCCGTAGCTCCGGTTCATCCTCGGAGAACGTACGAAGTATTCTGATTCCTTCGATGAGTGAGGACACTGCTTCGCCCCATGCACGTAGTGTGGTCCAACAAATTTAGCCGTAAGTTAGTATGCAGTTGTTCGAATCTTTTGAACAAACTGCACGACGATCGGAACGGTTGTCGATTAGAGTCATAGGTAATCAATCTCACAATCAGGAGCAGAATGTGCTGAGAGAGGACGAGAATCGGCGGTTGAACGAGACTGGCCGGGGTACGCCGATGGGCGAGCTGATGCGCCGCTACTGGCAGCCGATCGCCGCGGCCGGCGAGCTCGATGAAACGCCGGTCAAGCAGGTTCGGCTCCTGAGCGAGGATCTGGTTCTTTACAAGGACCACAACGGCACGTTCGGACTCGTGGATTTGCACTGTCCGCACCGTCGCGCGGACATGAGCTACGGGATCATCGAACAAGAGGGCATCCGCTGCAATTACCATGGCTGGCGCTTCGTCCAGACCGGCCAGTGTGTAGAGCAGCCATTTGACGACATCGCTCATCCCGGACGTCGACTTCAAAGCTAAGATTCAGATCAAGTCCTATCCCGTGCGCGAGCGCGGCGGGCTCCTCTGGGCGTACCTCGGCCCCTCACCAGTGCCCGAGGTGCCGAACTGGGGTCCGTTCACGTGGGAAAACGGTATCGTTCAGATGGTGTTCACCGAGATCCCCTGTAACTGGTTCCAGTGCCAGGAGAACTCGATTGATCCGGTCCACTTCGAATGGCTTCACAGCTACTGGTCGTACGACCTTGCTGGCCGACGTGGGAAGCCCGCGCCCCGTCATCTGAAGGTTGGGTTCGACGAATTCGAGTACGGGTTCGTGTACCGGCGCGTTCAGGAAGGCTTCACCGAGGAGCATCCGCTCTGGACCGTGGGACGCACCTGCCTGTGGCCCAACGCGCTTTACACGGGCGACCATTTCGAGTGGCGTGTCCCGGTCGACGATAACACCACGCTGAGTGTGGGATGGTTCTTCGATGGAGTGGCGCCCGGCCATGAGCTCCCCACGAACCAGCGATACTTCCACTGGTACTCACCGCTGAAGGACCCACTCACGGGACGTTGGATCAATTCGCACGTGATGAATCAGGACTTCATCGCCTGGGTTGGTCAGGGCGCTCAAGCACAACGCTCATTGGAGCACTTAAGCCCCAGCGATCGCGGGATCATCATGATGCGCCAGAAGATGTTCGAGCAGATGAATGTCGTTGCCCGCGGTGAGGATCCCAAGTGCACACTCCGGAAGGGCGTTGCTCCAGAGATTCAGGAGCTGCCTCACCCAAACGCGCTCACGCGGGGCGGGTCAGAAAGCCGCGACGTCCGATTTCCCTTCCTGGCTGGGCAACCGCCGGAGATCGCCGAGATCTACCGCAAGGTGAAGGAGACCTGGTTCGATTCATCGATACCCATGCCTGCGAACATTCAGGATCAGGGATTGAGTCTGAGCGGGACCGCCTCGCGAGAGTAAGACCTAGATTCCCAACGTAGTGGGGTTCCCTTTGCGGGCATCGCCTAGATCTCAATTGGCGCGATGGCAGTTTGGACTTCTAGGCGGCGCCCCGCAAGGGAACCCACTACGATTAGCCCAAATTATTCGGGGTAGGCGAGTCGACCTCGAACTTGATCCAGTAGTTGTTCGTGTGGTGTCGCTCAAACCCGAGCCGCTGATAGAGCCGGTTGGCGACTTCGCGGCGGGGATTCGTATTGAGCTCGATGACCGACGCCCCGCCTTCGTGAGCGAGCCTGACCGCCTCGTTGGTTAGCGCGGAGCCGGCGCCGCGTCCGCGCGCTGGTTCGTCCACAATCACATTCTCAAGTCGAGCGTGCTTGCGTGAAGGTGTCCGATAGAGAACCACGGTCGCTGTACCGATGACTTCGGCTGATTCGGGGTCACGGGCAATCAGCAAGGTCGTCGCGGGTGACTCCACCACCTGGTCTAGCTCCGCAACTGTTGGCGGCGACAGCGTAGGATGCGACTGCGGAAGCAATCGCTCGAACGCCGCCACGAGCTCCGGTGTGATTGATCTGACCGTCTCGACGACGATCTCCGCCACGCTAGTCTCCGGCGAGATCAGAGAGCGCTAGCCCTGCTCGACGCAAAGCAGCATCGAAGAACACCTGTCCTCGGCGCACCCCGGTAGCTTCCAACGCACCGCGTGCCTTGGACAGCTGGCGCGGAATCGCATCCAGCACCTCTGGCCGAACCTGCTGGTTAGCTCCTGACATGGAATCGGAGGCCATCTGCACTTCGCAAGCGCGCTGCAATCGCCAGTAATCCTCAAAGACCGCGGGCACGTGACTACCCACCAAAACCAGTCCATGATTTCGCAGAATCAGGACGCGCTTCGCCACCCAGGTTCTCGGCCAGGCGCTTGCGCTCATCAACATCCGTCGAGATGCCTTCAAACTCGTGGTAACCAACATCACCGAAGAACTCTGCGCTGTAGAAGTTGTCGTAACGCAGGCCCTCTCCTTTGCAGGCGACGGCCATACCAGCGGTCGTGTGCGTGTGGACCACGCAATGAGCATCGTGGCGTACGGCATGGATGGCACCGTGGATGACGAAGCCAGCGAGGTTTACGGGGTATTCCGAGCCGTCCAGGACGTTTCCTTCGAGATCAATCTTGACGAGGTTTCTGGCGGTCACCTCGGAGTAGTTCAGTCCATATGGATTGATCAAGAAGTGCGGCTCAGAGCCTGGGACGCGGAGCGTGATGTGGTTGTAGATCATCTCCGTCCAGCCCTGAGCATCCACCAGACGGTAGAACGCCGCGAGCTCGAGACGAAGCTGCCACTCCTCGGCAGTCACGCCGTGCGATCTCAGCGATTGCGGAACGAGCAGGTCAAGCGTTGCCATTGATTGCCTCCAGAGAGCCGACGATGGCTATTAAAACAGGACCGCCCTCCGCCGCGGCGCGGGCAGAGGGCGGTTACTTCAGTGTACGAGGCGTTCGCTTCTAGGAAAGAGTTCGATCAAAGAATTGGAACACCTTGCTCCACCCGTCCATGGCCTGCTGCTGTCGATAGTTCGGGCGGTCGTAGTAGAAGAAGCCGTGTCCCGCGCCGTCATAGCGATGGAACTCGTACTGCTTCCCGTTCTTCTTTAAAGACTCTTCCAGAGTGTCCACCTGCTCTGGGGTGGGCGCCTGGTCCTCGTTCCCGAAGATCCCCAAAATGGGGCAGTTGATCTGGGGAACGTAGTCAATTGGCGCGACGGGTTGCTGCGGCGTGAGCTCATCAGGGCCGGCGGTGACACGCCCGCCCCACAGGTCTGCTACTGCGTCGAACTTTTGTGTGCGTCCCGCTACGAGTACGGCGTTACGTCCGCCTGAGCACGTTCCGATGATACCTACCTTGCCACTCGCCTGCGGCAATGAGCGAATGTACTCGAGTGCACCTTCGCAGTCGCCTACGACGCTGTCATCGGCCACGCCACCCTCACCGCGGATCTTTGCGGTGACATCGTCTGGCTTACCGGTGCCGGCGCGAGTGTAAAGGTCAGGACACACGGTGATGTAGCCATGGTGGGCGAAACGGCGAGCCGTCTCCCGATAGAACTCGTCCCAGCCGGGCATGTGGTGAATGAGGACAATACCGGGAAACGGCCCCGGTCCTAGCGGACGCGCCACGTAACTCATGACGTAGTCGCCGTTGTAGCCCTTGACCTTCGTCGTCTCGGCGATCTGTCCCTGATAGTCGCCAGTGTTGAAATCATTCCACTGCATAGTTTCCCTCCACGCCAGCGTGCCCACTGAAGATGACGGACAATGCCGCGGTCTGTCAAGGCGCAACCAGCCTGAGACCCTGAACAGAGCCGCATCCCGTGAGAGTGCGGCTCTGCAGATCAGGAAGCGTACGCGAGTAGCTCCGCGGACAGCGCGTCAAGCTGCTCATCCAGCTCAGACGGCAACGGATCATTGGGATATCCGCCCAGCTCCGGATCCGTGGCGTAAATCGCGCGCGCCGCTGAGATACCCGGCCAGACTGGCCACCAAGGGCGCAGTCCATGGTCCACCGCCAGCATGTGCGCTGGCGAGGCTCCCGTGGCGATGAGTCCTACGATTGATCCAGCAAGGGCATCGCGCGGCAGAAGATCGAAGAATGCCTTGAGCTGTCCCGTGTAGCTCGCACGATATATCGGCGTACCTACGACGAGAATTCGCGCGTTTGTGGCCTTTTCCAGGGCGGCAGCCACTTCCTCGTCTTTCGTGCGGTAGAGAAGTCCGTCCGCGGAAAGCTTGGCCAGATCGATGAGCTCGGTTTCCGCGCCGCCCGCCCGTAAGCGATTCAGCAGATCGCTCACCAATGCTCCCGACCGAGACGGCGAGCTTATGCTCCCGGCGAGTCCGATTGCCATCGCCCCGCTCACCCGACGCTCCGGACGGCCGGCTGGCGAAGCCCCATGCGCTCCAGGCGAGGCAGGACTTCCTGTGCGAACATGGGGAACTCGTCGAGATAATTCACGAAATGCAGCACCATTCCATCGAAATTGGCCGCGTGGACCTCAGCCAGACCTTCCGCGACTTTGTCAGGATCGCCAATCGCGCAGAAGTTGCCCCGCCCGAGAACCCGCTCGGCCAACGGCTTGGCGCCGCTTCCCCGCACTCCGCCAATCGCTTCATGATCGGCATGCGCCACGCAATAATCGGCAAACTCCTGGGCCTCAGAGGTGCTCGAGCGACAGATGACACCGACTGGCGTCCATACCTGAATGGTTCGGCCGGCCTCGGCAGCACGGCGTTTGGTGTCCGCGATTCGGTCTCCACTCTTGATACCGTCGAAATGCATGTCTGAAAGCCGAAGTGCGAAGTCACGACCAACTTCCGACATACCAGCATTCATCATGAGCGGCGCCCGACCTCCATATGGGAGCGGTCGTCCCTCGATATTTCGAAGTTGGAAATACCGCCCATCGAAGTCAAATGGCTCATCCCCATTCCAGATTCGACGAACAATGCTCCACCATTCTTCCGCCTGGTCATAGCCAGCGTCGTGCCCCTGGTGCTCCACACCAAACATCCCGAATTCGTCTTCGTTCCAGCCGCACACCAGGTTCACGCCGAACCGACCACGGCCGATGTGGTCTGCCGTGGCCATCTGCTTTGCAGCGAGCACAGGCGGCACTAAAGGCACATGCACTGTGGAAAAGACGTTGATGTGTCGCGTTGCGGCCAGCAATCCACACGCCCAGGCCGTCGACTCGAAGCTCTCGCCGTTCGGATTGGTAATCCCGCCGTAGCCCTTCCAGCGAGCAATCGGCACCATCGCTTCAATGCCGGCTTGATCCGCACACTGGGCCAGAGCCAGGTTGTGCTCCCAGGTGGCATCCCAGCGCTCGGGAATATCGATGTACGTGCGACCGCTGGAGACATTGGCGCCAAAGATCCCGAGCTTGAGTTGGTTGCCGCCAATCAGGCCGGGATTTCGATCGAACATCTTCATCATCTGGGCACGCTCCTCGCCCCTGGAAGAGGGTTAGGGTGAGGGAGCACGATGTCCACCACCGCGAAACCCTCACCCTAGCCCTCTCTCACGGGCGAGGAGCCGGTGCTACCGCAGCGGCGAGAACGCCGCCGGCACCATATGCCGCACAAGCTGCACCATGGGCCGGGCCTCACTGTGCGGTGGCCAGAGGTGCTTCTCTCGCAGCTCGGTGCGGACTTCGTCGCGATGATCCCAGTTCTTGTAAGGGAACAGCTGGTAGAGACGATTCAGATTGCCGAGCTCGCTGGTCCAGATGCCGCCCACAGGGTACACATCGTTTCGAGCTGGATATGCCGCGGCAAAGGTCTCAGCCACACTCGTCGTTGCGCCGGACCCGTAGGTGTACATCCGCAGCTCATACAGACCACCCAGCTCGTTCACACCCGTGTGATGGTGCATGCCCTTGATTGGCGTGATGATGTCTGACTCCTGCGAGATGAGCAGGTCGTTTGTGTCGGGCGGCCACTTCCCGCTGGGATCCTTCGACGCGGCGACACGCGTGTCGGCACGTTGCTGCAGCGTGTCATAGCCCCAGATGTGGACGATCTGATTCAACGGCCCAATCTCTGTGTGCCACATACCGTAAAGCTGCGAGTACTTGAGGCGCGTCTCCAACGCCTCGCCAAAGCGCTTCTCATACTCCGGCACGTTGCCCGGCTTCAGGGTGTAGGTTCGAATCTCGTAGATCATAAATCTCCCCTTTGAGCGTGTCAGAGCATTGTAGAACAGGGGTCAGGGGTTTGGGCGTTAGGGAAGAGTGAACGGCGGCTCTCGGTCACGTGGGTCCACTCATCACTCAGTCAAAGACTACGACCCCTCGGGCCACCTGGCCGCTTCTCAGAGCGTCGAAGCCTTCGTTGATTTCGTCCAGGCTGTAGGTTCGACTAATGAGGGCGTCCAGCTCCAGCTTGCCGTCAAGGTAAAGATCGACCAGGATGGGGAAATCCAGGTTTGGCCGCACCGATCCGTACATCGTGCCCTTGAGAGTCTTCTCCAGGAGAGCCATGGAGTAGGGCTGCACTGGCGCGCGAACGCTCATTGCGGCCATCCCGACGATGACGGCTGTACCGCCAGGGCGGATGGAGTCGAGAATTTGAATCGTCGTAGCTTCGCCGCCGATAGCGTCGAATGCGTAGTCAACGCCCCGTCCGCCCGTCAGGGCACGGACTTCTTTAACCACCTCATCACGCGAAGCGTTCAACGTGTGGGTGGCGCCGAACTCCTTGGCGTACTCCAATTTGTTATCCAGGAGATCGCAAGCAATGATCGTCCGCGCACCGGCAAGTCGGGCGCCCTGAACAACATTCAGACCCACCCCGCCACAGCCCACAACGAACACGGATGATCCAGCCGGCACCTGCGCGCATCGTGTAACCGCGCCCACACCGGTTGGCACAGAGCAGCCTGTCAGCGCTGCCTGTGGAAAGGGCATCTCCTTGCGGATCGGCACCAGCATCTCCGCCGGGCAAACGACCTGCTCGGAGAACGTGCCAATGCGCGCCATCTGAAAGATCTCCTGGTCGCCCCGTCGCAGTCGCGTCGTTCCGTCGAGCATGCCCCAGCGGGGCGAGGTGTGCCCATCACAGAGAATTGACCGTCCCGTCGAGCAGTACAGGCAATGACCACATTGCGGGCGAAACGAAAAGATGACGTGATCGCCAACCGAGATGCCCGCAACATCAGGACCAACCTCTTCAACGATGCCGGCGGCTTCATGTCCCAGCACCATGGGCAAAGGCACTGTCCAGTCGCCATTCATGATGTGCCAATCGCTGTGGCACACTCCGGCCGCCTTCACACGCACTCGCGCTTCACCGGCCTTCGGCCCCTGCTGCTCGAGCTCGATGATCTCAAGAGGCGCGTTGGCCTCGTACAGAACGGCGGCTTTCATGGTTACGGCCTCCTGTGTTGATGAGTGAGCGCATTGTCCACTGGGCTGGTCGATCTTAGCGCGATTCACACAAGATAGGCAGGCAAGGGCTGGCACCACCAGCCATCGATACATTCATCAAAGAGCATCGCGCTTTCAGGAGACACCACATGCTGCGAGGATTCGCCACGATCAATCTATTCGCCGCCGACCACGAGGCCGCAAAGGCCTGGTACACGGAGTTTCTAGGCGTCGAGCCCTATTTTCAGAGGCCCGGGTACGTCGAGTTTCGGATTGGCGACTATCAACATGAGCTCGGAATCATCGACAGCAAATACGCCCCACAGCTCAACTTCAAGGCCGGCCCCGCTGGGGCCATCACGTATTGGCACGTTGACGATCTGCAGGCGACGCTCGAGCGGCTTATCTCACTGGGCGCCAAAGAGCTCGAAGGGATCAAGGAACGAGGCGAGGGATTCGTGACCGCGTCAGTTGTTGATCCGTTCGGGAACATTCTGGGCATCATGTACAACAAGCACTATTTGGAAGTGGTAAGTAGGCAGGGATCCGCCTGAGCTGACGACCTGGCGATGGGTCTTCTGGGCTGCTCGCCACGGCCCTGGGCCGGAGACTCCCCCATCATCAGGACTCCTTGTCATCCTGGAGCGCAGCGAAGGATCTAGCCCGCCGGTGCTCAGGACTCCGGTGGGGAAGATCCTTCGCTGCGCTCCAGGATGACAGGGAGCCAGCTATTAGATGCGTTGGCTCTCTTGTTAGATTCCTAACCAGCCCGCCCAGCGCTAGTGCAGCGCCGACTGCACCGCATCGTACGTGTACCGAGGCGCGTAGTCGGGGTTCAGCGACGAGGCTCTGATTTGCCGCTCCGCCGGCGGAATTCGGTCCGCCGTCCAGACGGAGCACTCACCCAAGGCCTCCCTTGCTTGCAGCACCCACAACATTGTCGAGGTGGTTCGGCTCGTCCCGCTCCCAGGGGAAGCGGCCTCGGGACTGATCGATCGACTTCCATTCCAGCGTGTGGCGCATATACCCACAGCCCGCGGCGCGGGCCTGTTCAACGCTCCAGGAGCTAATCCCTGAAACGCTCACCCCAACAGCCAGGTCCTGACGCACGCCCTGGGCGAACGAGGATTGAGGCGAAAGACAGAGCAGCAGAACGATAAGCGCACTAATCCGCGGGAAATGACGCAAATGGATACATCAAATATGCGCAATCATCGATCGGAAGGCCGCACCGTTGATTATCAGGCGGCTATGCCGCGAGTCGTCGTTTTCGGTACCAAACGGCGGCGCGGACCCCCAGAAGGATTGCTAGCACCAGCGCGTACGTGAACGGTTGCGACACGTCGATCTTCACGCGCCAGATGAAATGAATGACTGCCAGGATACCCGCAATATAGGCCAGTCGGTGAAGTAGCTGCCAGCGCTTAAAGCCCAGCTTCCGAACCCACGCCGTCGTCGATGTGATTGCCAGCGGGATCATCAGCACGAGCGCCAGCATGCCAACAGTAATGAACGGCCGCTGAATGATGTCCTCAACGATGACACGCCAATCGAACACCTGGTCCAACACCATGTACGTGAAGAAGTGAACCAGCGCATAGAAGAACGCAAACAACCCAAGCTCACGGCGCACTGCAATCTGCCAGGTCCACCCGAAGATGTAGCGCGCCGGAGTGCAGGCTAGCGAAGCCATGAGAAAGATCAACGCGGTGAGTCCAGTCTCATTCTCAACCAGCGCGATTGGATCTGCTCCGAGCTGTCCCTGTGATCCGCGCACGATCAGCGAGACAAGTGGCATGAGAGCGCCCAGGAAAATGCCAGGTTTCAGCCAGGGACGTGCCTCACGACGCGACGGCGTTCGCTTCCGCGAGGCCGCCTCGGATGGAGCTGCTTCGCTTGCCATCCTAGAAGTAGGTCCGTAGATCCATACCGGCGTAGAGCCCAGCCACCTGCTCACCGTAGCCATTGAACGGAAGCGTTGGCCGACGACCGAAGTCGCCAATGCGTCGCTCGCTGGCCTGACTCCAGCGTGGATGGTTCACTTCAGGATTCACGTTGGCGTAAAATCCGTACTCCCGAGGCGCCGCGATGGCCCACGTATTCTCCGGCCGTTTCTCAGTGAAGCGAATCTTCACGATCGACTTCACGCCCTTGAAGCCGTACTTCCACGGCACAACCAGTCGCAAAGGTGCGCCACTCTGGTTTGGCAGCATCTCCCCATACAGGCCCGTGGCGAGGATAGTGAGGGGATGCATGGCCTCATCCATCCGAAGACCTTCCACGTATGGCCACTTCAGAACTCGTGAGCGCTGACCCGGCATCTGCTCGGGATCCTGTAGCGTGACCATCTCCACGTATTTCGCGTTTCCCGTGGGCTCTACGCGGCGGATTAGATCACCGAGCGGGAAGCCCATCCAGGGGATGACCATTGACCAGGCCTCTACGCAGCGCATGCGATAGATCCGCTGCTCCTGGGGAAACCAGCTTAGAAGCGTATCGATATCGATCGTCTGCGGCCTTGCCACCTCGCCTTCGATCTCGACCGTCCACGGACGAGGTCGAAGCGTGTGGGCGTTACGCGCAGGATCGTCTTTATCGAGACCGAATTCGTAGAAGTTGTTGTAGGTAATCACGTCCTTCTGCAATGTGAGCGGCTCGTCCGTGTCAAATGAGGATCGTCGCCACGGGCTTCGGCACGTCAGCCCCGGGCAACGCTGCCACCTCTGGTAGATCGGGCGGAGGTCCCATCCCCACAAGCAAGGACAAGCCTCCGCTCACCACGGCCGCGGTACCCAGCGTGAGCGCGCCGTTCTTGATGATCTCGCGACGGTTGACGTAGAGCGCCTTTGGCGTGATCTCGCTGCTGGGTGGCTCAAGAGGTGAAATTCTTCATGTCGCGTATCATCGCACTACTCAGCCAACAATTCGAAAAAAGCTTACGTGACCTGGTGGCAATATCCGCACGTGCCGCTCGGCCTCCGTACCAGGAGCTCCGATTCACGGGACTCGCCTCGTAGTGCGGAAATTATTCCGCACGACAAGCATTGGCACGCTCAGATGGCGAACGTAATGATGAACGCGCTGCTAACCGAGCGCCCAGTCCCTGGACCGCGCCACCGCGCGCAGCCAGCCAGCATAGAGCGCCTCTCGCTCGTCCTCGGACGCCTTGGGCTCATACGTCTTCTGGCTCGCCCATTGGGTAGGTAACTCTGCTTGAGATTCCCAGAGTCCCACGCCCAATCCTGCCAGACAGGCAGCTCCAAGTGCGGTCGTTTCCTGCATGCCGCTAACCTGTATGGGGACGCCGAGTATGTCCGCCTGAAACTGCATCATGAATCCGTTGGCAGTACCGCCCCCATCAACGCGGAGTGTACGGATAGACTGGCCCGCCTGGCTCATCGCGCCAATGAGATCGCGCGTTTGATAGGCGATGCTCTCCAGTGTCGCCCGAGCGATGTGCTGGCGCGACGTGCCGCCGGTGAGCCCGATCATAAGGCCACGCGCATACATGTCCCAATACGGTGCACCCAGGCCAACGAATGCTGGAACGAAATAGACCCCACCGTTGTCCGTAACGGAGCGCGCCAGCGCCTCGGATTCTGCCGCGGTACGAATGATGGCCAGGCCGTCACGAAGCCACTGCACGGCGGCACCTGCCGTGAAGACGCTGCCCTCGAGCGCGTAGGTACGGTGATCGCCGACGTTACACGCGATCGTAGTAAGCAGGCCTCCGTCCGATCGACGCGACTCAGAACCGATGTTGGCAAGCAAAAAGCATCCGGTGCCGTAGGTATTCTTCGCCTCACCGGCCTGGAAGCACGCATGACCAAAGAGGGCTGCCTGCTGATCACCGGCCATACCACTGATCGGTATCGGAGCACCGAACATTTCGGGCTCAGTCTCACCGTAAGTCTCAGCGCTCGAAACAATCCGAGGCAGCATGGACGGCGGCACATTGAGAATGTTCAGCAGATCTGAATCCCATTCAGCAGTAGATAGATTCAGGAGCAGCGTGCGGGAGGCATTGGTCACGTCGGTGACGTGTGCTCGTCCGCCGGTCAGCTTCCAAACAAGCCACGTCTCGATGGTGCCGAAAAGGAGCTCGCCCGATTCGGCACGCTCCTGCGCCCCATCAACTCTATCGAGGATCCAGCGAATCTTCGTGCCGGAGAAATAGGCGTCGAGGACGTAGTCCGGTGCGCTCACGAAAGAGCGGCTCTAGTCCATCCGTGCGTAGTCGGTCGCAAATCTCCGATGAGACCCGACTCTGCCACACTACGGCGGGGTAGATTGGCCGCCCGGTGGCTCGTTCCCAAACTACGGTGGTCTCGCGCTGATTGGCAATGCCGATAGCCGCGACATCCTCCGCTCTTGCTCCCGACAGCTCCAGCGCCATACGACCGACTGAGACAGTTGTGTTGAATATCTCCAGCGGATCGTGCTCAACCCAGCCCGGCTCGGGGAAATGTTGCCTGATCTCGCGATCGGCCGTAGCAATGACCCAGCCGCCAGCGTCGAACACGAGCGCCGCGGAGCCGGTTGTACCTTGATCAAACGCAAGGATGAAGCGCTGAATGAGAACACCTCAGCGGCGTGGGGAGCGGATACGCCCGCGGGATTTCGAAGCCTCGACCGACGGTTAGAAGCCCGTTGGGAAAGTCATCCAAAGAGTAGCATAGCCGTCCATTTAAGACGGCCCATGGCCACGGCTAATGTCGTTCACTCGGGCTTGCTACAGCAGCACTTGGTACGTCGATGTGCCCGGTGCAGCCCTCGACATCATCGTGTGCGTGGCTTAGTGGCCGAGAGGCTGGCAGTGAAGGCGCTGTAGGCGGGTCGGCGACAGAGGACATGGCCGGAGTATGCCAACTGACATTGGGCACGGGGCGAGCTCTTGCTACGCTGGTGGGGCCGGCCATGCTGCGCCGATGCGGGCGCTCGGACTAGAACAGCATTGTCTGGGCCAGTGCGGAATTTTGCTAGGGTGAGGCGAGAATACGACGTGCGCGTGACGTTCTACGGCGTCCGTGGCTCGGTGCCGACTCCCGGACCGTCGACCGTGCGGTATGGCGGAAACACTTCCTGCGTCGAGGTGCGCCTGGCTGACGGCTCGCTCATCGTCTTGGATGGCGGGACCGGCATTCGCGAGCTCGGCAAGAAGCTCATTCAAGATTGCTTCACCGATCGAATCCATCTACTGGTCACGCACCCGCACCTGGATCACATCATTGGGCTGCCTTTCTTCGGGCCGATCTATCGCAAGGAGACCCACGTCGTGCTCTACCCGTTCGGAAGCCGCCGGGCCGACCGATGGAGCCGGCCCATCGTCTTCGACGGCGAGCATTTCCCCGTCCAGTTCGCCGAGCTCCCTTTGCGGCTCGAATATGTGCACTCAGACGGAGATGAAGTCCGCATCGGCTCGGCGAGTGTCCGCCGCATCCGGCTGAATCACCCCGGCGGCTCGAACGGCTTCCGTATCGACGACGAGGATGGCGCATCGCTGTGTTACATGACGGACAACGAGCTTGACTCGCCGGGCATGGTAAACGCGTCGCCCACGGACCTGGCGCGGTTCGCCCTCGGAACGGATCTACTCATCCACGATGCGCAATTCCTCCCCTCGGACCTTCCAGCCAAGAAAGGGTGGGGCCACTCGCTGGTCGGAGAAGCCCTCGAGCTAGGCCGCGATACCGAAGCCCGCGGGGTTGCTGTCTTCCATCATGACCCCGAGCGCGACGATGATGCGATGGACCGAATCGGCGTCGATGCCGCCCGCTGGGCGCGGGCACACGCGCCCGCGATGCAGACGTTCGTCGCGCGCGAAGGGCTCACGCTCGAGGTTTCGTCTCGGGGAGCGACTATTCACCATCGCGTCGCCCGAAGCGTTGTCCGGCAGCGAGACTCAGAACGTGGCGCCCTCGGTCAACGTCCAGCTTGAATCACAGGTGCTCACTCGAAATAACACTTGCACACCGAGTGCCGAGGCGACAACCCCACCAACCGTGAAAACGACGGGTGCCGAACTCAGATTCAGTCGTTTTCGCGGTACGCCCCGGTGGATTCGAACCCCCGACCAACGAGGTAGAAGTCCGATGGATAGCTGTCCATAGTCGTCCAGAACAATGCGCTGCTACTCGAAAGCAGTCGTTACGAACGCTTTAGGTCCCAGGGTCTTTTCGTTGTTCGATTGTGACGATGGGGCCACGAGGAAGGAGTGTCGACCGGCGAGGCTGGGGATCTCCCCTCGAGCGAGGTGGGGAATTCTCCGGGAGGGGACGCATGGACGCGGTCATTCCATCGTTACTCGAAGCCTTGGCCCCGGTGCCGGATCCACGCCATCGCCGCGGCTGCCGGTACTCCGTGGCGGCGATCCTGATGTTCGCCGTGTGCGCCATGGTGTCGGGGGCCCGCAGCTTGTATGCGATCGCCCAGTGGGGGCGGGATCAGGGCTCGGCCCAGATCCGCGGGGCGTTCGGCATCACCCGGGCCACTACCCCGAGCGTGGCGACGGTGTTTCGGGTCTTTCGCGATCTCGACCGCGACGCCTTCGAACGGGTTCTGGCCGAGTGGCCCGCGTCCAGGGGGCCGTTTCCACGGGGGCGGTGGCGCTGGACGGCAAGCACCTCCGCGGAATCCACGGCGAACAGATTCCGGGCGTGCATCTGGTGGCCGCCTTCGCGCATCGGGATGGGCAGGTGCTGGGCCAAAAAGGGGGACGCTGAAGGAGCACGAGCTGCGCCTGGCGGAGGCGCTGCTGGCCGATCTCGACCTCCACGGCGTCACGGTCACCGGTGACGCCCAATTTTGCGAGCGTGCCCTAAGTCATCAGGTGGTCGCGGCGGGCGGCGCGTATTTCTGGGCGGTCAAAGACAACCAGCACCGGCTCCTGGAAGCGTTGGTGGCGCTGTTTACCCTGGAGCCCCCACCCGGTGACGTTCGCTCGGCGGCGCAGCGCGGCCGGGACGGCGATCGGCAGGAAGAGCGCACGCTGCGGACATCGACGCTCCTGAACGACTACCTCGATTGGCCGCATGTGGCCCAGGTCTGCACCATTCGACGGGTTGTCACGCGGCACGGGCGGACCACCCGGAAGCCGGGTATGCCCTCACGAGCCTCCACCCGGATCAGGCCGACGCCACCAGCCTGGCCGCCCTTTGGCGGGGCCATTGGAGTATCGAGAACTGCTTGCATTGGGTGCGCGACGTCACCTTCGATGAAGATCGCAGCCAGATTCGCACGGGCCATGCGCCCCAGGTTGTGGCCGCCCTGCGCAATACCGCCATCGGGATCCTGCGCCGCGCCGCCATACCAACATCGCGGCGGCACTGCGCACCTATGCCGCAAGGCCGCTCGCCATCTTGGCGCTCACCGGGGTCACGTGACAATGAAAAGACCCTGCTTTAGGTCCGCCGTGTATTGCCACAGTCCAGCAGGATTGCTACAAATTACACGATCCTGCAGGGCTACCACTGAATCTGTTCCTGGCCTTTATCCGATTGGCTACCCTACTGATGGAAGCAAGGCAATGAGCAGCGCGATCGGAACGGTCCACACCGGCCGCGCCAAGGCCGTCGTCACCTAGACCTCGAAGCAGTCCGGCCCGGCCGTCACCTGACCATCGAACCGCTGGCCATGCCAGTCGGCGAAACAGTTGGACACGACCCGCCGGGGCTGGGGCGCGTTGACGCCCCACTCGTACTCGTCCACGTAATCGTCGTCGGTGTCGTGGTCGCTGTCGACCTTCACGGTGGTGCAGAATTGGCCGGATATCGTGACGAGATAGCGGCTCTCGATGCGGGCAGAGTCGAAATCGTGGCCCCAGGTCTCGATCTCCGCACCCATCGACCAGTAGAGCGCATAGCGCTTCTTCCACGCCTTGAACCGCAAGTGATCACCACTGTGGAAGAAGTCCCGCTGAGACGGGTTGGTCGACGCCAGCGCCATGACTTCGCCGGTGCATTCGACCAGCGCAAAGTCGCCCTGCCCGAGCGCGGCCTGCGCGGCCTGCAGGTCGCGAATCGCGCCGGAGAGCACTCCGAGATCCATCCGGCCGATCCCGCCGGGCCGCCGGGCGGCGGACTCCAGCTCTGCCGCCGCCAAGTCAACTCGCCGGCCGCCGAGGACCAGCCCCCCGGCGGGGTCGGTGATCAGGTCGAGGACCGGGTCGCCGAAAGTGAACGCGGGGTCCCCGTCGGAGCTGCGGCGATCGTACTTGCCGAAGCGCACCGCGGTGCCTTGCAGTCCGCCGCCCGCCACCTCCAGTGACAGGAGCCGCGCGAGGTACTCGACGAGCTCCTCCGGGTCGCGGAACTCCCAGCGGGCCGGGGTTAAGAAGCCGCCCCGTTCGGGGAAGCGGAACTCAAGCCGCGCCTGATCGCGCTTGACGAGTTCGCAGTTGGACGGTGCAGTGAGGTCAATCGGCCTAGCCCTTCCGGCGCGGTTTGGCATGGTGAAACTCCTTTTTCTCCGGCCAACGCTCTCAGTCGGTGCATCGAAGGTCGTCAATCGCGTCGTGAAGCCGCGGAGGAAAGCGCGGCGCAGTTTACGCTAGCTCTCGCGCCGTGATGGTCAATCCCCCAATCTGACTACGACGCTGTCGAGATTCTGAAACGCCTGAGCCTACGACGATGGCGAATGTCTGCGTCCGAGCAGGGGAAACTGGTCCGACTTGCCCATCGAGAAGGCCGCCTAAGGGGCCCGTGTGGGCGGTGAATGGTTCGCTGGTCAGGGGCCGGAGCTAATTCAGCCGATCAGCTCGGCGTGATCGCAGAATCTCCGCTGGTCCTGGTCGTCGATGCTTATACTCTTCGTCGAAATGACAAACGCCCAAACTACGCAAGCGCTTGCCTGCTTTCACTGTGACGCCGCCATCAGCACCCGGGGCAGGACGGCTGTCATGCTCGAGGCGATCGCCAGCGGAGTGGCGCTCAAGCAGCGCCAGGACCGGGGCGCCTGGGCCGACCCGTGGGTCTGTTCGATGCACCGAACCAAACGCACGTGACGGTGAAACACACACTCCCCAATCCGTAATGATCTCGATGGATTAACCCCATACCGTTGTCGTTGGTATAGGGGCTTCCCCGGAGCCTCGGCGTGCGGGTGTGCGGACGGTGTGGAACTGACCGTCCCCGCTCTAGCTTCGCCGTTCGGCGCCCGCCTACAGCATGCATGGACGCATGCACGCCGAATGCGCGAAAGACCGCACGCCCCGACGAGCATGAATGCATACAGACGCGCCTGTCATCACTTCAACACGATCCAATCAGGAGAGAAAAGGATGAAATCACGCGATCACGATGCGCTGGAGACCAAGCTCCGTGAGTTGGTGAGTAACGCGAACCAGGACAGGGACGAACTGCTGCTGACGCTTCCGGGTGGCGCTTCACACCGTTGAGCGGAGCCCGTCGGAAGAGGCGGTCAGGGCGCTGCGATTGGCCGCGGCTCCCATCTTGGACAAACTCCGAGCGGAGTATCGGGCTGCCGACACACGGACGGCGATGGCCTCGCGATGTTCCGCTGGCTGCGTGCCAAGCTGGCGAACCGCGACTCGGCGGCAGCACGCGACTCGGGTAATGTGACGGGAAGGCATGAACCATAATGCACAGCTCGCTGAATTCGGCGATGTTCAGCTCGGCCGAGTTGGGTGCTCCGGCAGCGAACCTCAGGACATCTCCCGGGCTCTGCGCCGGCATATCGCTCTTTCTCTGCCGATCACCTGACGGATGAAGAGCTCGGCGTCCGGTACGATCTAAGAGGTGTCGTCTGACCGAGCTGGTTGGCTCGACTCTGCTCGATCGAGCTGGTCTCGCAACCTGAGGTCGTGTTTGAGGCTCACGAGTTCGACGCGATCTCCATAGTGGGAGGGCCGTACTTCCTCATGGAGCCATCGAGGTGCATCTTACCCCTGTCCTACCGAACGGTAGCGTCGACGACCCGTGATGAACTCCGCCCGTATTGCCATCGGTCCGTTGTTAATTGCCGTAGGCGTACTGATAGTTCATCTCGCTACCAGCCATCAGTACGGGTTTCATCGCGATGAACTGGGATTTCTGGAAGATTCCCGATTTCTCGATTGGGGCTACGTCTCGTATCCGCCGGTGACACCACTCCTGGCTCGCGTAGCCAGCGAGCTGTTTGGCGCCTCCCCCGCGGGCATGCGGATGCTTCCTGCGATTGCACAATCAGTGGCGGTTCTGCTGTCCGGATTGATCGCGCGAGAGCTTGGGGGCGACCGATGGGCTCAAACGGTCGCGGCCGCCGCGGTGGCCATTGCTCCTTTCGCTGTTCTCACGGGCGGCCTATTCCTGTACGTCTCGTTTGAGTACGTCATCTGGGTGGCGATCGGCTACTGCGTCGTCAGACTTCTGAAGTCGAGCGATCCGCGGTGGTGGGTGCCGATTGGTGCTCTCGTGGGACTCGGACTGATGACCAAGTACACCGTCGCCGTGTGCGCGATCGGGCTAGGAGTCGGTCTCCTATTGACCCAGGCGCGAGGCATCATTCGATCACCGTGGTTGATCGCTGGAATCTTGATCGCTGTGGTGACGATCACCCCCAACCTGATCTGGCAGGTGCAGCACACCTTCGTCTCGCTTGAGTTCTTACAAAGCATTCGCGAGCGCGACGTGCGGATTGGTCGAACGCAGGGATTCCTGCCCGAGCAGCTCTACGTTGGCGCGAGCGTGGTGACGCTCCCTCTCTGGCTCGGAGGACTCTGGTTCTACTTGCGGTCTGCCTCCGGGGCTCCATTCCGCACATTGGGGTGGATGTATCTCGTCTCGTTTACCGTGTTCCTGGTCTCTCAGGGGCGCTCCTACTATCTTGCACCCGCGTATCCCACGTTGCTTGCGGCTGGAGCTGTAGCTCTGGAAGGACTGATCGCTCATCGATCGCGTCAGTTCCGACGAATCACCACTACTGGGGTCGGTTTCACCCTGGTAATCGGGGGGCTGGTCAGTGCCGGGCTGATGCTGCCGATTGCGCCCATCAACTCTCCGCTTTGGGAGATTTCGTCAAAGGTTCACGATAACTTCACCGAGCAAATTGGCTGGGATGAGCTGGTGGAGACGGTGGCGGCCGTCTATCACGCGATTCCTGAAAATGACCGCGCGGGAACCGCGGTTCTCGCGGCGAACTACGGCGAGGTGGGTGCTCTCAATCTGTACGGTGCCACGCATGGATTGCCGAGCCCGTTGAGTGGCGTCAATACATCCTAGTATCGAGGTCGCAGTAGTCCAGAGCCGACGCAGTTCATCGTCCTCGGCTATCGCCGGGACGCGGCGATGACGTTCTTCGAACACTGCGAGCCTGCGGCGATGCTCTCCTTTCGCTCGGGACTGAAGAACGAAGAGAGCCGTGACCATCCGGACATTTTCCGATGTGACGGGTTGCTTCGGCCCTGGCCGGAGACATGGATGGCACTCCGACACTTCGGCTGATCACCAGTCTGCGGATCGCCGAAATCCGTTCGAGTGGATTGGGTGCCCGACTCTGACCCCGTGATACCCTGACGTTCAGCATGTATGGACGCTACTCACTGGGTGATCCCTGCGACCCCCGTGATACGCTGATGTGCAGGATGTGCGGTCGCTCTATCCTCGGCGATCCCAGCAGACTGAAAGGATCAAAACGCCTTCAACGCGGCGATTGAGAGGGATCGAAAATGTCCACGTCTGCTCTCGCGCAAGTCATCGAGGAGTATCACCGAGCGCTGGATGCCTTTGTAAAGGGAGACCCGGAGCCCGACAAGCGGCTGTATTCGCGGCGTGACGACGTCAGTCTCGCCAACCCTCTGGGCCCGCCTGTCCGTGGGTGGAGCCAGGTGGAAGCAACCATAGACCGCGCGGCTGCCCCGCTCCGTGAAGGCGAGGTCCGCGGCTTCGAACGGATCTCAGAGTACGTCACGGAAGACGTGGCCTATATCGTCGAGATCGAGCGATACCGTATGAAGATCGGCGGCGCCGACGCTGTCACCTCCGTGTCTCTTCGCGTGACGACGATATTCCGACAGGAGGATGGTGAGTGGCGTATCGTACATCGTCACGCCGACCCCATCACCGGTCCGAGACCAGCGGAGTCTGTCTCAGAGCTGGTGCAGTCCCAACGACCCCAACCAGTCTCGCAGCCCGCCGAGAACGACCCGACAACTGGACCAGTGTCGCCTTAGCAACGGAACGAAGCCGTTATTGCTGAGTCGGCTCGGCTGCACTCGGGAATGAACTACGGCGCACCGCCTGACCGCCCCAGCGTGGGACTGGCTTTGTGAACTTAAATCGACCCAGGATGAGCCCCTGGCCGCTGTCTGAAAGCTCCGACAGCGGTTGGATCCATGGCGGTCGAAATAGACGGAGCTGTGCCCGGATTTCGTTTCGCGCCAAAACGACCAAGGTGTGGCTCCACCATACGATCTAGATAAGCCGAGCTGGCTCAGGCCTTGCGAACGAGGCCATCTTCCACGGTGCGCACCTCAATCTTGGCGATATGCGGGCTAGTCTGGCCCGAATAGGCGGCCCGCTCGGGCGACGCTTCGTAGACGTTGAGGGTCTCTTCCGTCTCGAACTGGCGCACCCATATGAACTCGTTCTGCGGCCGGTTGACCCAGGCCGACAGGACGGAGACCCTGTAACTCGCGCTGGTCGGTACGATCTTCTCGTTGAAAATATCGATCCAGGAATCCATCATCCCGCGGTTGATCGTGTAAATGCGAACTTGTGTAATCATGGCGCCAAGACTACTCCCAGGCAATGAGAAGCGTCAATGTGTGACCGCTTTCAAGATGTGGCGGAGGAGGGATTTGAACCCCCGACCAAGGGTTATGAGTCCGATGGATGTCCGTCCGTAGCTGTCCGTACTGGGCCTGGAATTCAGGCGGCGAAGATCACTGTGTGTTGCTACAGTGCGGCGGGGTTACGACATGGGTCGCTACAAAACTGCGTTCTCGCGGGCGGGGGCGGCGCAGATACCCCTCCGCATTCTGAAGCTGGATCATCGTAGGGCTAGCCGAGCCGTGTGTTGCCTTGCTCGTCATTCCGTCGTGGGTGGCATTTCACCACCCGGCCCGAGACCTAAGGGACACATCCTCGATCATTCGCACGCTAGTTACCCAGCCTGAAAGAGGAGTCAGCTTTCAGACGGCGCAGGCGACGTGCAAGTTTTGTTGACGCAGGGCCGCGCTAACACGATCATCAACGTGGGCTGACCAACTGGGCCGTTACTTCCACAGGTGGTGGAGGACCAGCCCGATTTCAACTACCTCACCGACCGCGGTTGCCCACCAATCACGCCGAGACAGTTGCTGTTCCCATCCCAGCCTTGGTCCTACGAGCCCGTGCACCAGCAGCCACGGCGCGTAGAGCGCGTAGTATCCAACTAACAGCAGCCCGACTATGAAGTCGGTCCTATGCTCGTTGGCGCTGCAAAGCCCGGGCATCGGCGAGGGTTCATTCATTCACGCGTGAACTCTGCAGGATCCCTTAGGGCGCCATCAACGATGGCAACGGTGGCGAGTGTGGAAAAGGCGACCCATCCGACTATTAGGATCGGGACGACGACGGCGCTTGCGCCGTTCCAGCGCATCCACAGGACGAGCGAGCGAATCCGGTCAGGTCGTGCTTCGAACGATCCAGGCATCTCAACTCACCCCATAGCCAGCACCGCGAGTATTACCATTGAATCTAGGACTGTCAAATGCGTCAATGTGGACCCGCTTTCAAGAGATGGCGTAGGGGGCATTGAACTCCCGACCAAGGGCTTAAAATAGACCACGCTTCCCGACCAAGGGATTCGGTGCCTTCGGCCAGTTTCTTCGTCCGGATCGCCCGGCTCTGTCCCGCAGTCCCTTGGTCTGGACCTCGAACGTCGGCGAGGACGGACTCTAGCGTCGCGAAGTCCTGCTTGACAATCGCTTCCATCTGCTTCTGATACCGGGCGATGATTGCGTCTTCGTTGCCTGGCATCTCGGGCTCCTCTCACCACACGCTCGGAGCGTGGCGCCTGGTACGTCGCACTCGCGGTGCAGGAGGCACTGTAGCCGCCATAATCGGGAGCGCATCTTCAGGATGCTCTACGCGCGCGAGGGGACCATGTCAGGAACGATCAACCGCGACGTCGCCTACGGCCAGACCACCATCCCCGTCGGGATTCGCTCCCGCTTCGTGGACAACAACAACGGCATCACCATGCACATCCTGGAGGCCGGCTTCGAGGAGGCCGGGCGGCCACTCGTGCTCCTGATGCACGGCTATCCGGAGCTGGCGTATAGCTGGCGCAAGGTGATGCTGCCGCTGGCCGAGGCCGGCTACCACGTGGTGGCACCGGATCATCGCGGCTACGGACGCTCGGGCGGCACCGACGTCACCTTTGACGATAGCCTCTGGCCGTGGCGGCCCATGGAGCGCGTGCGCGATACCCTCGGGCTGGTCTACGCGCTCGGCTATCGCAGCGTGGCGATGATCGTGGGGCATGACTTCGGCGCGGGAGTCACGGGCTGGTCCACGCTGATCCGGCCGGACGTGTTTCGCTCGATGGTGCTGATGACGGCGCCGTTCGAGGGCGCGCCAGCGTTCCCGTTCAATACCGCGAACGAGCCGCCGAAGCCCTCAGCCCCGGCGGGCCCGAGCGTCCACGACGACCTGGCGGCGCTACCCCATCCGCGCAAGCACTACCACTGGTACAACGCGCGGCGCGAGGCGAACGACGAGTGGATGGGTGCGAAGCAGGGCATCCACGATTTCCTGCGCGCCTACTACCACGTGAAGAGCGCCGACTGGAAGGGAAACGCGCCGCACCCGCTGACGGCGTTCAGCGCAACCGAGCTCGCCAAGATGCCGCGCTACTACGTCATGGACCTTGACAAGACGATGCCGGAGAACGTGGCGCTGGACATGCCCACGCCCGAGGAGATCGCGGCGAATCGATGGCTCACGGAGGAGGAGCTGCGCGTGTGCTCTGATGAGTACACGCGCACGGGCTTCCAGGGCGGACTCAATTCGTACCGCGTCCAAACGGACCCTACCTATTCGGCTGAGCTGCGGGTGTACTCCGACCGCACCATCGACGTGCCCTCGTTGTTCATCAGCGGTACGAGCGACTGGGGTGTGTACCAGCGGGCCGGACGTCTGGAGGCGATGCGCGACACGATCTGCACCGATCTGCGGGGCATCCACCTGCTGGAAGGGGCCGGGCACTGGGTCCAGCAGGAACAGCCCGAGGCCGTCAACCGACTGCTACTGGAGTTCCTCCAGGGTCAGGCGGGCTGAGAGCAGGCGCTGCCGGAGAAGGGGCCGGAGCGCGGCTATCCCCCGGGGAGCGCGTCGATCCTTGCCGCTTCGTTCCGGTATCCGCACCACCTACGAGAATTGACCCATCGAGTACCGAAGGAGCACTAGCCATGTCACTTGTCCGCGTCCACAACTTCTCCATATCGCTCGACGGCTTCGGCACTGGCGAAGGTCAGAGCCACGACGCACCTTTCGGTCACGCCGGCGAACGGCTGCACGAGTGGATGTTCGCCACACGGTTCTGGAGCGAAATGGTTGGTCAGCCCGGCGGGAGCAGCGGCATCGACCACGCCTTCGCCCAGCAGCACGGTCCGGGGATCGGCGTCGAGATCATGGGCGCAGGAAAATACGGCTACCCCGGTTGGCACGAGGATCCGGAGTGGAAGGGCTGGTGGGGTCCCAACCCGCCGTTTCACACACCGGTCTTCGTCCTCACCCATCAACCGCGCCCTTCGATTGAGATGGAGGGCGGTACGACGTTCCACTTCATCGACGCTTCTCCTGCCGAGACGCTCAAGATGGCCCGCGAGGCGGCGGGCGGCCAGGACGTACGCCTCGGTGGGGGTCCGACCGTGATCCGCGACTTCCTTGCTGCTGGGCTTATCGACCACATGCATATCGTGGTGGTCCCGATCCTGCTCGGCCGAGGCGTACGCCTCTGGGACAGACTGGAGGGCGTCGAGAAGGACTATCAGGTCGAGGCCATCTCCTCGCCCAGCGGAGTCACGCATGTGACGTTCACCCGTGCGGGCGTCTGACCCGACTCGGTCGAGAACTGAGGGCGCGGGTAGGGCTCGAGCCGTGTTTCATATGCTCAATGAGGAGGTATCTACATGGCCGACGATAGTGTCAGCGCGACCATGGTCATCAACTCGCCGGCGGAGGCAATCTTCGCGGTTTTAACCGATCCAGCAAAGCACGCCGCGATCGATGGCACCGGCTGGGTCTGCGAAACCGTCGACAGCAAGCCGTTGACTGCCGCCGGGCAGATTTTCCGGATGTCCATGTACCACCCGAACCACCCGGACGGGAACTACCAGACGGCCAACCAGGTCCAAGTGTTCGACCCGCCGAGCGCCATTTCCTGGAAGACAGGCTACGACCCCGGCGACGGTACCCTGCGCTTCGGCGGCTGGTTCTGGCGCTATGACCTCACGCCAGCGGGACCCTCGAGCACCTCAGTCACGCTCTCTTATGATTGGTCAGCATGCTCGGACTCCGTCAGAGAGCTCATCGGATTCCCGCCGTTCCCTCCGGACCATCTGGGCAACTCGCTCGCCCACCTCGCCGAGCTGGTTACCTCATGAGCAGCCCGCACTCCCAGAGCCCATAGCCTGACTCCTGGTCCAGCGCCCAGATGAGTCGCGACCGGTAGAAGTCCGTCTCGGCAGGGAACGGATGTACGCTTGCAGTGGCGGCCGGACGCGGGCTAGCAAGCCCGATGGCTACTTTCTCGGCTCATACCGCATCACCATCGCCCCCGAGCCGAGCTCCAGCCAGCTCACGAGCCTCAAGTCGACATGCTTCGATAGCCCGGCAAACAACGTCGGTCCATGGCCCGCCACCCTGGGCTGCACCAAAAACTCGTACTCGTCGATCAATCCCAGCTCCGCCAACGCCAATGGGAGCTACACGCCTCCCACGAAGAGTCCGTTACCCGACTCCCTCTTGAGCTGCTGGACGGGCTTTTCCAGATCCCCGCGCACGAGCTCCGCGTTCCAATCGACTCGGTCCAGTGTGCTCGACACAACGTACTTCTTTGCCGCGTCGCTCGTCCGGGCGAAGGGTTCCATCCAATCAGGCCTCGTGCCCTTCGGCGCCGGCGTCCGCCACGCTGCCTCCATCATTTCGTAAGTCACCCGGCCAAAGAGGAGGGCATCGGCCTGGGCGAGCTTTTCAGCGTGGTGGCGGTGCAATTCTTCGTCCGGGACGATTGCACGATGATCACAGCATCCGTCCAATGTGACGTTGATTGAATACCGAAGGGGTCGCATTCCGTAAGGGTACGGCGGATGGGCTAGCGTAGCAAACTATGCCGTTCACGCCAGCCGCGGTCCATTTTTTCGATGCTCGTTGCGTCTAACGGAAACGCGTTCAGATAGGGGGCATGATCATAAATGCGGCCGGCGAGCGTAGCGAGCAAGGCCGCTTCAGCAGTGATCGCCCCGACAGCAGCAACGCGGTGTTAGAACTCACAACGCCCTGTGCGCTGACTAAAGATCAGATGGGGTCGGAGAAGCCAGCGAACTCAGCTGGGTGCCGACCGCGACGGCGCACTCGCGCCGGAGTTCGGTGAGCAGTAAGCGCGGACGGACGACCGGCGTGAGCAGCTCCGCGACGCCGCGGTAGCCATCATCTGATGCTTTCGGCCAACCAGCTGCAAAATGCTGGACGCGGCGAGCGACGGACCGTACAACTGGAACGACTGATCGCGTGGTCAGTCGAGAGCTCTGGTGGGACTGAGATTTCGCCCGCCATCGCAAACCCCGCTCAAGGCGGGAGGGTAGTGCCAAGGAGGTAAGAAGTGGCTGAGCACATCAACGGACCTCTCTACTGGGAGCAGCTGGGCAAGAGTGGACTGCCGGTGGCGTTCGTACATCCCAATCCGATGGACCACACCTGCTGGATCTACCAGATGGCGCACCTCTCGACCTGGTTCCGCTGCATCGGCATCGATCTGCCTGGCTACGGCAAGTCTCCGAAGGCCTTGCCTGGCTTGACGATGCAGGACATTGCGCAGGCATGCTGGGAAGCGATCGAGGATGTCACGACCGACCCAGCGATCATCGTCGGCGAATCAGTCGGATCGAGCGTGGTCCAGCACATGGCCAACATGCGGCCGGAGCAGACCCTGGCCGTAGTCGTTTCGGGTACCGGGTTTGGCGGAAACAAGGATTTCACGATCAAGCGTCGCCGCGAGTACAGCGCCCGCGGAGTCGCCTTCCGCCACGACCACACCTTCCAGGACTACAGCCCCGGGTTTCGCGCCAACCCGCTGGCCAGCTACTTCGCGCGCATCTTCGTTGAGCGCAACCGCTGGGCAGATGCGGACACCATCGTGGAGATGTTCCGCGCGCTCGGCGAGCCCGACCCTGAGTGGCTCCATTCCGGCATCAAAGCGCCGATGCTCGTCATCACGGGGAGCGAGGACAACTCACACGACTCGACGTGGGAGCTACAGCGCAACGTACCCGACTGCGAAGTCGTCAGCATCGGAGGCGCCGGCCACGCCTGCAATATGGAGCAGCCCTGGGAGTGGGACGCGATCTTCCTGGAGTTCCTGGAGCGGCGGGGCCTCTTCGAGGGCGTCGGCGCCGACATCGCCTCCACGGGTGCGCCTATCCTTGGAGGGAAGGTGCCCGCCCGAGCCTAAACCCGGCTCGGAGCGACAGTGCAGCGCAAGGGGCGATCTGCGCAAGGGCTCATTCTTCGAAGCAGGCGCGCAGACAGCGAAGCACTTCCTCGAGCCGCTCGGTTGGGATCGCGCCGTACCCCAGGACGAGGCCCAACCGCGTCGACCTGATCGCTATCGATGAGAGCGGACGGACCCGACGGGCCAGGCGTGGGTTACGTTGGACCCGACCGCAAAGGCCAGCACCCACGGGAGTGTCCAGGCCTGGCTTCCAAGGGACTTAGTTGGTCCACTCACCGGATACCAAGCTGCCGGGTTCGGCGCGGCCGTTATCCGGAGATAATTCTGCTCTTTACGCTTACAGCGTGGTGTCGGGCCAAGAGCAGGCATTGACTTCGCCAGCCGATTTATCGGCGCTTGCAAACAACATCCTGGGAAGCAAGGCCGTCCGCGACCGCGCAAACATCCAACGTGTATATCGCGAGACTGAACAGTGCCCTCTACCCCGATGCGCTTGCTACCGTCCCGGAGTCCCGGATACATGGGGAGCGATGATTACGGCCATCGGATCCGGTGGATCCGAGATCGAGCGAAAGGGCAAAGCTCGGAATAGAACGCCCTCGATGTCGGGACGGACGCTTTGAGTTCGTTGGTCAACCATCGAAAAGTTCTTAGGTCCGACCAGAGACCATGATTCTCTTGCCAGATTTGAAGCCAAGGAAGAAAAAGTCCGTTGGTCTAGAGCCGTAAATGGAGGCAGAAACGCGCCGATCCTGAGTTTGGGGGCGCGCCCGCCGAGATTCGAACTCGGGACCAACGGCTTAGAAGGCCGTTGCTCTATCCACTGAGCTACGGGCGCGGAATGTCGGAATTATAACAGTGGCTTAGAGGGCGCCCGAGGTACGCTGAGCTGATGACAGTCTGGGGATTTCTGTCCGATATCCATGGCAATCTGCCAGCGCTGGAGCGTGCTCTTTCGCAATGCCGCGAACGTGAAGTGGAGCGGTACGCATTCCTGGGCGACTTTCTGGGTCGCGGCAATCCCGATGGCGTCATCGATCGCGTGCGTGAGCTTGGTAGCGT
This sequence comes from uncultured Chloroflexia bacterium, assembly GCA_963765765.1. Lineage (GTDB taxonomy): Bacteria > Chloroflexota > UBA6077 > UBA6077 > JACCZL01 > CAVXYC01. The sequence goes on from CAVXYC010000020.1 coordinate 407,572, forward strand.
CGTGATCACGGGTAATCGAGACATCGATTGGGCCGATCGAGTCAGTGAACGGACACGCGAGTACGTGAGCGCACTTCCCCACCGACTCACCTGCAAGTCATTCGTCGTGGCTCATGGGGATCCCAAACTGGACAAGCAGCTTAACGTCAACGATCTTCGCCGCGGAGCGCCAAAGACCTATGACCTGATGCACGACCTTGGCGTTCGCCTCTACTTCTTCGGGCACACGCACTATGCCAGGACGTGGACAAAGGAAAGCCGCACTTCGCCGCCTTGTCTCGCACCGTCTTCTCGACTTCAGCTGGCTGAGGTCCAGGATAAGGCCGTGGTCATCGTGAATGTGGGCACTACGGGATTGCCCTTCCCCGGGAAGGGGCCGGCGTCATTCGTCATTCTGGATGACTCGATTGATGGTTATGTCGAGCATGTAGTGATTTCGAAGTCGTAACACGTTTGCTCCCCCTCTGGCACTGTAGCTCCCGCAAGCTCGATGATCAGAAGCCACTATGAGAACACTTGTCATCGGCGGGACCGGTTACATGGGTCACCGCATGCTCGAGCAGCTACTGGAGCGCGGCCACGACGTTGGCGTGGTCTCGCGGGGCAAGCTGCAGCCGGCGGTTCTTCGGGACGTCCAGCTTTTTCAGGTGGATCGAAAGGACCGCGATGCATTCGACGCCATGCTTGGCAATGAACAGTTTGATACGGTCATCGACAACATCGCGTACGACAGTGCCGATATCGAAGCGTCAGTGCGCACGTTCGGCGGGCGAATCGGCCAATACATCCTTACCAGCACGCTCGGGGTGTATCACGACATCACTCCACTAGCTCCGTTGCCTGAGCCGGCGGCGGACCTCACGTTTGTTACACCGGAGGGCTACACGAAAGGCGGCGCCGGACACGTAACACTCGGGCATGCCTATGCGGACCAAAAGCGCCGCTGCGAGTGGCTTCTAACCGAACTCGATCCAGAAGTCTTTCGATTCACCATCATCCGGCCACCAATCGTCGTCGGCCGTGATGACCGAACCCGGCGGATCTGGTGGTTTGTTCAACGCGTGCTGGACGGCGGACCATTCGTGATTCCTGATTACGGCCCGGGACACTTATTCCGACTCGCTTACGTGGACGACCTGGCTCGCGCTTACGTCGTAGCGGCTGGAAATCCGGCGGCGATGGGCAGGATTTACAACGTCAACAATCCGGAGATTTTCTCCGCCGAAACGTGGATCGAGGCACTTGGGATAGCGTTGGGTCGCGAAACGTCGTCCGAACGGATCCCAGTTGATCGGCTCGCCAGCGTAGGACTCGAAGGTTATGCGATGCCCATCGCGGCCCGCCCCTACGGGAACAACATGGGTGATGTCTGTGCGATTCGTTCAGACCTGGGATTCGAGTTCACGCCCCAGGAAGAATGGATTAAAGACACGGCTCAGGGCTGCGCGGACAACCCACCTGCTGGAGATTCCGATGGCTACGACCGGCGCTCCGCTGAGCTAGCTGGCGGCCAGAGGATCAGAGCCGCGCGCGAGCGGATGCTACAGGAGCTTTCGAACGGGACCTAAAGGACGAAAGGGACATCGGGACACCAATCGACGAAGAGGCGTCCCTGATGTCCCTTTCGTCCTTTAGGTCCTTGCTAGTTACAGGGCCCGCAGCTCGCGCTCTTCTCCCCATACATTTCGTAGAGCGTCAGAGATCTCACCGAGGGTGCACAGCGCTTCCACGCACTCGACAATGATCGGCATTGTGTTGTCACGGCCTCTTGCAGCAGTCTCAAGCTTTGCTAGCAGTCGCTGCGCGCCCGCGGAGTCTCGCTTCGCTTTGACAACCTCTATACGGTCGATCTGTCGCTGGCGAGCGGCCGGATCCGGTCGCAGCAGTTCGGGCTCAGCTTCGGGCTCTTCTTCCTGAAATGCGTTGAGCCCCACGATCACCCGCTCGCCCGACTCGACCTCACGCTGGAAACGGTAGGCGCTTTCTGAAATCTCGGCCTGGATGTAGCCCCGCTTGACCGCTTGAAGCGCACCACCCATGTCATCGATGCGCTGAATATAGTCACGAGCGTCCGACTCGAGCCGATCGGTGAGCCACTCAACGTAGTAGGATCCGGCGAGAGGATCTATCACCTCACCCACACCACTCTCGTGCGCCAGGATCTGCTGCGTCCGGAGGGCTGTTCTGGCCGATTCCTCAGTGGGTAGCGCGAGGGCCTCATCACGGGCGTTCGTGTGCAGCGACTGCGTACCGCCAAGCGCCGCGGCCAACGCTTGCACCGTCACGCGGACGACGTTGTTCTGAATCTGTTGAGCCGTAAGGGTGACGCCGGCAGTCTGGGTATGGAAGCGAAGCATCCATGACCTCTGGTCATTCGCCTTATATCGATCGCGCATGATGTGCGCCCATAGCCGCCGAGCCGCTCGAAACTTAGCCACTTCCTCGAGCAGATCGTTGTGCGCATCGAAGAAGAAGGCCAGCCTGGGCGCGAAGGCGTCGATCTCGAGCCCCGTTGCTAGAGCAGCGTCCACATAACAGATTGCATTCGCCAGCGTGAAGGCGAGCTCCTGTACAGCCGTGGCGCCGGCTTCGCGCATGTGGTAGCCGCTGATGCTGATTGGGTTCCAGCGCGGCATCTCGGCGCTGCAGTACGCGAACGTATCTGAGATCAAGCGAATGGACGGCTCAGGTGGATAGATGTAGGTCCCGCGAGCAATGTACTCCTTGAGGATGTCGTTCTGGGTCGTTCCCGATAGCGCTTCCGGCGATACCCCCTGACGCTTACCCACCGCGATGTACAGCGCCAGGAGAATCGGCGCAGTGGCGTTGATCGTCATAGACGTGCTGACCTTATCCAGCGGAATACCGTGGAATAGCATCTCCATGTCTTCCACGGTATCGATGGCAACGCCAACCTTACCGACCTCCCCTTCCGCCAGGGGATGGGAAGAGTCGTAGCCCATCTGCGTCGGCAGGTCGAACGCTACCGAGAGGCCAGTTTGCCCTCGATCCAATAGGTAGCGATACCGAGCGTTGGATTCCTCGGCTGTGGCATACCCCGCGTACTGGCGCATGGTCCAGAAGCGGCCGCGATACATGGTCGGCTGGACGCCCCGTGTATATGGGAACTCGCCCGGAAATCCCAGTTGCTCTTCCGGACTCCATTGCGCCAGGTCTTCAGCCGTGTAGAGCGGCTGAACCTCGATATCCGAGCCCGTACGGAAGCGCTTACTGCGCTCCTTGGAGCGCTGCACGGACGGGTCGTAGCGGCGCTGCTTCCACTCCTCAGGGGATTTGGATTGGTCGTCGGTCATTGGCTAATGCGTGTCGGGCGTTAGCGGATCCCTCACGCCAACCCTCTCCCAGGGGAGAGGGAGCGGTGCTCGCCTCGATCGCAATCTCCCTCTCTCCCTGGGGTGAGGGAGCCACGAAAAAGACATGATCAACTCGCCTTCGCTCGCGCCTTCAATCCCTGCCAGAGCATGTTCAAGCCGTCCATCACCGCGCGGCGCTTTACTTCCATGCGCGTTGTTGACCACACGGCGCTCTCAACCGACACTTCGCCCTGGAAGTCCATAGCAACAAAGCAGGTTCCGGGCCGCTTGTCCTCGAGAGCGTCAGGACCGGCCACCCCCGTGGTTGAAATACCGACGTCCGTGCCTAGAGCAAGTCGGACGGCGGAGGCCATTGCGCGCGCGCACTCCTCGCTCACCACACCGTACTTCTCAATGGTCTCAGCGCGGAACGCCGTACTGCATTTTCAGCTCGGGCGTATACGTGATAAGCGAGCCCTTGAAATACGCCGAGCTTCCCGCGGCGTCAGTGAAATACGAAGCCAGCAAGCCGCCGGTGCAGGACTCCATGGTCCCCACGGTGAGCCCGGCGTCCTTCATCAGCTTGCCGACCACGGCTGACAAGGTCTCGTCCTCATAGCCGTACACCCAATCGCCAATCAGCTCGCGAACCTCGACCTCGAAATCGTCGATGAGCTTTTCCGCCACGTCTCGACTCTCCGCCTTGGCGCCCATCCGGAGATGCACACCGTCATTCTTGGCGTACGTCGCCAGCGTGGGGTTCGTTGATCGAATGAGCGGCTGTACTACTTCCTCGGCCGCCGATTCGCCCAGCCCAACCGTCTTGAGCGTGCGGGTGGCGATGACGCCCGTACCGGCAATGATTTGCAGCTTCGGGAGAATCTGCTCCTCCCACATTTTCCGCATCTCCACCGGTACGCCCGGCATGGTGGCGATGTACTTGCCGTTGGTCTCAACCCACCAGCCCGGTGCAGTACCGATGGGATTCGGAATCGTGGTGGCGGAAGGGATAAGTGTTGCCTGCTTGATGTTGCGCTCGGGCATCGGACGGTTGCGGCGGAAATACCACGTTCGCAGGTGATTTTCGAGATCCGCCTGCACTTCCATCGTCTCGCCAAGAGCAGCGGCAATCGCCTCGCGGGTGAGATCATCCTCAGTTGGCCCGAGACCGCCAGTCATGATAAGTAAGTCTGACCGATCGAGCGCCTGCAGCACAGCGTTGGTAAGCCTGGTGTGGTTGTCACCGATGTGCGAGATGTAATAGAGATCGATACCGAGGCCGGACATCTGCTGCGACAGGTATTGTGAGTTCGTATCCAGGATCTCTCCGAGCAGGAGCTCAGTTCCTACCGCGATGATCTCCGCCTTCATCAGGACTCCCCCTCCACCGTAACCAGGACAAAGCCCTGCTCCACGGTCTGCGCCTCCTCGGCGTGGACCGCGGCGACGCGACCATCGCGTGGGCTCGTCAGCTCATTCTCCATCTTCATAGCCTGAAGCACCACGAGTCGCTCGCCGCGCTTCACAGCCTGGCCAACCTCGACAGGAATTGCCACGATCAGTCCCGGCATCGGTGCCTTTACGTCAAGCTTGGATGCGGAGCCACCCGCCGCACGCGTAAGCGCAGCAAGCTGGCGAGCCCGCTCGTCAACCACGCTAACCGAGTACTGCCGTCCCCCGACGACGATGCGTCCTTCGCCACCACGCACCTGCCCGAAGACTTCGTGCCAGCGATTGCCTAACCGCACCATCCAGCGATGCGGCCCGAGCTTCCGAACTGTCGCCGGCTCGTCTGAGTCGTCAGAACTAACGAGAAGCTGAATTCCGTCCGTGGAAATGGCAACTTCGACATCTTGATCATCAATAGTGACACTTGCCCGTCGGACGAGGCGGGCGGTCATGGACGTCTCGAACCGACGCACGAGTTGGAGAAGGTCATCGAGTTTGCAGGCCCGCGAGGCGGCCAGCCTTTGCCCAGGCGCTCATGCCGTCGGATGACTCCGACGGAGCGCTGTTCGGCTTGGCCGCCTCGGACCGCTGGTCCTCGACCAGAACTGCCAGCACACCGACTGTGGGATCGACAACTTCATCGTACTCCGTGGGCCAGACGCGCTCCAGCCAGCCCGTATCCACCGCACCCTGTTGAAAATCAGCTCGACCGAGGATCCACTGATGCAGAGGGGTATTGGTAGTGGGCCCCAGAACCACGAGCTCTTCCAATGCTCGCCGCATCCGCGCCAGCGCCTGTGCGCGGTCGGCCCCCCAGGTACACAACTTCGCCAGGAGCGGATCGTAGTAGACGCTCACTTCGAGGCCCGGACTCCAGAGCACCATCTATCCGCACACCTGGTCCCGACGGCAATCGAGCTTCCAACACCGTGCCAATTGAGGGAAGGAATCGGTTCCCCGCATCCTCGGCATAGATTCGACACTCGATGGCCGCGCCACGATGATCTATTGCCTCCTGGCCATAGCCGAGCGGTTCGCCAGCCGCGATACGAAGCTGCTCTCGCACCAGGTCAATTCCGGTGACTAGCTCCGTGACGGGATGCTCCACCTGCAGGCGAGCATTGACCTCCAGGAAATAGAAGTCGCCATTGGCGTCGAGCAGGAACTCCACGGTACCGGCATTCCGATAACCCGATGCCAGCGCCGCGTCAACGCCCGCCTGTCCGAGCCGTGCGCGCAGCTCGGCATCCACGACCGACGACGGCGACTCTTCGATGACCTTCTGGTGCCGCCGCTGAATACTGCACTCGCGCTCCCCGAGGTGCACCGCGTTTCCGTGGTGGTCGGCCAGAATTTGGACCTCCACGTGACGCGGCCGCTCTAGGTACCGCTCCACGTAGAGCGATCCGTCACCGAACGCGGCGGTGGCCTCGCTGGCAGCAGTTCGGAACGCGGCCTCGATCTCTTCGGGTCGATGCACCACACGCATGCCCTTGCCGCCGCCGCCTGATACAGCCTTAAGCGCAATTGGATAACCGACATCCTCGGCGGCTTCTGCCGCGAGTTTGGGCGTGGCCAGCGCCTCCAGCACACCGGGCACGACCGGAACGCCTGCCGCCTGCATGACTTTTCGTGCTGACGTCTTGCTGCCAAGCAGCCGCATCGCTTCCGGCGTTGGGCCAATGAACGTAAGTCCGGCATCTCGGCACGCTTCAGCAAAGTCGGGATTCTCTGAAAGGAAACCATAGCCGGGATGGATGGCGTCTGCTCCCGATTCCCGTGCCGCGGTGAGAACCTTCTCAAAGCTCAAATACGACTCGGCCGCCGTGGCACCCTGAAGCGGAATCGAAAGGTCGGCCATGCGAACGTGCGGCCATTCGATGTCCGGTTCGCTGTAGACGGCCACACTCTCGATGCCCGCATCGCGACAACCGCGTATGACGCGAACGGCGATCTCTCCTCGGTTGGCAACTAGCACCCGACGAATCGGGCGCTTAGAGGGGGATGTTGCCATGCTTCTTGGGCGGGTTTTGATCGCGTTTGTTTCGAATCATCTCGAGCGCCGCAATGAGCTTGGGGCGGGTCTCGGCGGGCTCAATGACTTCATCAATGTAGCCTCGAGAAGCTGCGACGTAGGGGTTCGCCAGTCGCTCACGATAATCAGCTTCGAGCCGACGACGCTCTGCTTCGGGGTCAGATGCATTGGCAAGCTCTTCGCGGAAGATGATGTTCACGGCACCTTCAACGCCCATGACAGCGATCTCCGCTGTGGGCCAGGCGTAGTTGATGTCACCGCGAATGTGCTTGCTGCTCATGACGTCATAGGCGCCGCCGTAGGCCTTCCGCGTGATGAGCGTTATCTTCGGAACCGTGGCTTCACAGTAGGCGTACAGCAGCTTGGCGCCGTGACGAATGATGCCACCCTGCTCCTGCACCAGTCCTGGCATGAAGCCCGGCACGTCCACGAGCGTCACAATTGGAATGTTGAAGCAATCACAGAAGCGGACGAACCGCGCGCCCTTCACCGACGAAGCGATGTCGAGGACGCCGGCGAGCGACAACGGTTGCTGCGCAACGATGCCGACCGTTCGACCACCGAGCCGAGCGTACCCCACAAGCAAGCTCTTACCGTAATCGGCCTGCACTTCGAAGAACTCGCCATCGTCGACCACCGACTGTATGACCTCGCGCATGTCATACGACCGTGTTGGCTGATCGGGAATGATCGAGCTGAGCCGGTCGTCCTGCCTATCGATCGGATCGGAGGCAGGCAACGCAGGCGGGTCTTCTACGTTATTGGATGGGATAAAGCTGAGCAGTCTTCGAACCTGAAGCAGACACTCGACCTCGTTATCCGCGGCAAAGTGCGCGACGCCGCTAATGCTGTTATGCGCGTCCGCTCCGCCCAGGTCCTCAAAGGTCACGTCCTCATGCGTCACGGCTTTTACTACGTTTGGCCCGGTGACAAACATGTGGCTCGTCCCACGGACCATGAAAATGAAGTCCGTGAGGGCGGGCGAATAGACAGCGCCGCCAGCGCACGGCCCCAGAATGGCGGAGATCTGTGGAATCACGCCGGAAGCCATCACATTGCGCTGGAAGATGTCCGCGTAGGCGCCGAGACTCACAACGCCTTCCTGAATGCGGGCGCCGCCTGAATCGTTCAGTCCGATCACCGGTGCACCGGCCTTCATGGCCAATTCCATGACCTTGCAGATTTTCTCGCCATGGGCCTCGCTCAGCGAGCCACCAAAGACGGTGAAGTCCTGGGAGAACACGAAGACTAATCGACCGTCGACCTTCCCGTATCCTGTGACAACGCCATCGCCAAAGTAGCGCTCATCCGCGAGACCAAATTCCGTAGAGCGATGCGTAACAAATGCATCGAGCTCCTGGAAACTTCCAGGATCGAGGAGGAGATCTAACCGCTCACGCGCCGTGAGCTTGCCGCGCTCATGCTGTTGCATGACACGTCGCTCACCGCCGCCGGCGAGCGTTTGCTCGCGCAGTCGCTGCAGCTCCTCGATCCGCTCAGCGGTCGTCAGAGGAGTCCACTCCTTCGGCGTCGACCGCCGATCACGAATCGCCATCTATGCTGACCCTAACGTTGGTTTACTGGAGCCAGTCTCTCGCGCCCCCGAAACGGGGTCGGCACCGGCCAAAGTCCGATCGCATCCTATCATCGCACGTCCCCGGGGACCAGTCGGCGACGCGCGGAGCCCATCGCCAGGCAAGTAATTCGAATGCCGTAGAAACGTCCTCTAGGCATTGGATCTAGTTTTTATCCGCTCGGCTACGCGATCCAAAACCTTGCTCACCGTTGCTTCGGCGCCGCCTGAGTCCCGAATCAGCTCGATTAAGGCCTCGGATTCCAGCTCATGGCGGAGTGCTGCCTGGAAACGCTGTGTCGTAATCATGCGGACTCGTTCCGTCGTTCGCGCTGTCCGCCGCCGAGCTCCTTCGTCGCTGGAGGTCAACCACGCCCCGTGCTCATCCAGAGCTTCAATCAGCGCGTCGGTTCCTTCGTCCCTGAGAGCCGATGTGGCAAGGACGGGCGGCGACCAGGCTCGTGGCTGGTCAAGCTCCAGCATCGCGCGCAACGTTGCCTCGGTTGCTCGTGCCTCAGGACGATCCGACTTGTTTACGACAAAGATGTCGCCGGTCTCGAGGACTCCCGCTTTGAGCGCCTGGATATCATCACCGAGCCCCGGCACAACGACAACGACGTTTGAGTCCACCACCCGCGAGATGTCAGTCTCCCCCTGACCAACACCGACCGACTCGATAAAGACCATCTCGAATCCGAACGCGTCGAGTAAGTCGACCATGTCTAGCGTCCGCGCCGCGAGGCCCCCGCTGACCATGCCGCTGGCCATGCTCCGAATGAAAACCTTTGGATTTGAGTGCAATTCTTGAAGTCGGATCCGATCGCCCAGAACAGATCCCCCGGACAACGGGCTCGTTGGGTCTACAGCCACGATTCCTACCGACCGCTCGCGAGCAAGACAGCCTTCGGCGAGTCGCAGCAACAGCGTACTCTTGCCGCCACCGGGTGGCCCGGTGACACCGACGAGGTGCGCGCGGCCCAGCCGATCCTGGAGGCCTGCGATCGCTTCATTCACGCCCAGCATATCGCGCTCGGCAGCCGTCATCAGCCGCGCGAGTGCACGACGATCACCTTTGCGGATGCCGTCTGCCAGCTCTGAGCGAGATGCTCTTCGAGTTGAGCTCTCAGGCGATGGCTCGCCGCTCACGCTCGCGCCGATGTGGAGCGCTCGTTGACGAGGGTATGAACCAGCTCAACAGTGGCCTTGAGCGACGCACCGGGTCGAAAGACTTCTCGAACGCCCATCTCTTTGAGGATCTCCACGTCCTTCTCAGGAATGATGCCACCCGCCCACACAGGCACATCCTCGAGCCTTCGCTCGCGAAGGGCCGCGAAGATTCGTGGAAAGAGCTCGAGATGCGCGCCCGAGAGGATGGAGAGACCGATGGCGTCAACGTCCTCCTGGAGCGCTGCCTCGGCGATCATCTCCGGTGTCTGACGAATGCCCGTGTAAATGACATCGCAGCCGGCGTCTCGAAGCGCGCGAACGATGACTTTCGCACCGCGGTCATGCCCATCTAATCCGGGTTTCGCGATGAGCACCCGGGGGCGGACGGCAGACGGCGATTCAGACACGGTTTCGGTTAGCCTTCCGTGCCAGCAGAACCGGACGAAGTCACCACAACGCCAGCGGTAGGGTCTGTAGCCGCATATTCGGCCAACGGATCGTCCTCCTGGTTGATCTCGACCAGCACTCCGCCCGTTGACGACGGGGGCATGAATGCTACCTGTCCAACAGCGCCGGGTCGAGGCTCAGTGTCGGTGAATTCCGCGCCGCGAGCTTTTAGTGTTTCCATCGAGCCCGCGATGTCGTCCACCTCGAAACAGATGTGATGGAGTCCAGGTCCCCAACGATCGAGATAACGGCGCACCGTGTTGTCCTGGTTCAGCGGCTCGAGGAGCTCGAGCTCCGTGTCACCGATCTTGATAAAGGCGATCTTGAGCTGCCGATCGTCCAACGTGACCGTGCGCGTGACCTCCAGACCCAGCACGTCGCGATAGTACTTCACCGCCTCATCGACATTTTCTACGGCGATGCTCACATGACTCAGTTTTTTGAGCATTCAATCTCCCAAAAGAAGTGATGAGTGATGGGTCATTGAGCGATGAGTAGACATCATGAAATCCATACACTCATCGCTCACACCACACTCATCACTTCGATTCATACGGCTTCGAAAGACATGGCGACCGCTCCACCGCCACCGTGGCAGAGCCCTGCCAGGCCACGACGAGCCCCGCGGGCCTGCATGGCATTGAGCAACGTCACGACGAGCCGGGCGCCAGTTGCGCCCAGCGGATGTCCGAGCGCAATCGCCCCGCCATTCACATTGACCTTTGACCAGTCCCAATTGAGCACTCGGCCGTTTGCAACAATCTGGGCCGCGAATGCCTCATTGATCTCCAGGAGATCGTAATCGTCGAGGTCCGTTTCGGTGCGCTCCATGACCTTGCGCGTCGCGTCCACCGGGGCGTCGAAGAGCCACAGGGGCTCGATGCCTGTTGCCGCGTGGCCAACCACGCGAACCAGCGGTATCAAATGATGTTTCTCTACGGCTCGCTCACTCACCACGACAAGCGCGGCTCCGCCATCGGTCAGCCCCGGCGCATTGCCAGCGGTGACAATGCCATCGGGCGAGAACGCAGGCTTGAGCTTACGCAGGGCCTCCAGTGACGTGTCCGCACGCGGCGCTTCATCTCGCCCAACTGTCGTCACCCGACGACCATCGCTGACCGTTATCGGGACGACCTCGGCATCAAACGCGCCGGACTCCCAGGCCGCGGAGGCACGCCGGTGGCTCTCGAGCGCGTATTCATCCAGCTCATCACGGGTCAGGCCATACTTTTCGGCGATCGCCTCGGCTGAATTGCCCATATGGTGATTCTCAAAGGCGCACCAGAGACCGTCTTGGATGATCGAGTCCTGGAGCGTCTGGTTCCCAGCGCGCAATCCCTGCCTGGCGCCCGGAACCAGGTATGGCGCGGTGCTCATGCTCTCCATGCCGCCGGCGATCACGACGTCCGACTCATCTTCCCGGATGGATCGAGCAGCCAGGTGAATTGCCTCAAGTCCAGAAGCACATACCTTATTGATGGTCATCACGGAGGCTGACTCCGGCACGTCGGCCCGAATGGCTGCCTGACGCGCAGGAGCCTGGCCAAGGCCGGCGCTGATCACGTTGCCCATGATCACTTCGTCCACGTCCGCCGCATCAAGCCCGGCCTTTTCGAGAGCCCCGCGAATTGCCGTGGCACCAAGCTCAATCGCGGGCGTGGCAGCGAGTCCGCCCATGAACTTGCCAATCGGCGTCCGCGCTGCGCCTGCAATGTAAACGTTGGTCATCCGAAATCAACTTTCTTTGGACTGCGGCGGTTTTCGCCGCTTTCACGTCGGCTGGAAGCCGAGCTCACTATCACTGCGTCGCTCCGCTCTGTGCGAAAGCGGCGAAGGCCGCCGCAGTCCAAAGATCCGCGGGCATCGACATTTTCATTCCGATTCCAGCCCCAGTGCTCGCCCGATGACCATTTTCTGGATTTCAGAGGTGCCTTCGCCGATCGTCAGGATCTTTGCATCACGATAGTGGCGCGCTACGGCGGTCTCCTCGATGAATCCCAGACCACCGTGAACCTGCACGGCCGCGTCGGCCGCGCGTACCGCGACTTCAGAGGCAAACAGCTTCGCCATCGCTGCTTCCATTGTAATGCGCCGTCCGGCGTCCTTGGATATTGCCGCTCGATACGTCAACAAGCGAGCCGCCTCGATCTCCGTGGCGAGCTCCGCCAGTCGAAATTGGACCGCTTGCTTCCGTGCAATCGGAGCCCCGAACGCGATCCGCTGCTTGGCATATTCCATCGACAGATCGAGGCATCCCTGGGCCAGCCCAACGCTGAGTGCCGCCACACCAATTCGGCCGCCGTCCAGGACTTCAAGAAACTGAGCAACCCCGCGCCCACGGGTGCCAACAATGTTCGCGACTGGCACTCGGCAATCCTCAAAGATTAGCTCTCGTGTGTCGGATGCGTGCCAGCCGATCTTTCGGTATGGGCGACCGACGGTGTACCCGGATGTACCCGTCGGAATCAGGACGTTGCTGTACTCGCGCGGGGTATCACCAGTGATAGCAACGATCGTCACGAAGGAGGAGATCTCGGTCCCCGCATTCGTAATGAACGCTTTCGTGCCGTTGACGACCAGATCCTTGCCATCGGTTCGAGCGGTCGTAGTCATCGCCTGAACATCTGAGCCGCCTGAGGGCTCAGTCGTTCCAAAGGCACCCAGCGTTTCACCGCGTGCCAGCGGCGTCAGCCATTGTTTTTTCTGCTCTTCGGAGCCGAAGAGATTGAGCGGACCGCCACCAAGTGATACCGACGCGCCAACGGTGATCGCCGTGGATGAATCAATGCGCGCAAGCTCCTCGATGGCAACGGCGAATGACAACGTGCCGGCCCCGAGTCCACCGTACTCCTCGGGGAATGACAAGCCCATAACTCCGAGGTCACCGAGCTTGCGGACCACGTCCAGCGGGACCTTCTCTGCCTGGTCCCAGGCTTCGGCGTGTGGCGCGATCTCTGCCTCTGCGAATTCGCGGATCGTGCTCCGAAGAGCCCGCTGTTCATCGCTAAGCCCGAAATCCACGATCCCTCCTCATTAGCAGCCGCGACTGACATCAGCAGCCGCGACTGACATCATTCTAGCCGCCTCCTGGTGAATACGGAGGGACCGGCAGAGACGCCCAATACCGTTGAGTTAACGACGCCAGTGGCTCGTCAGGATGCCACCGGTCCCTCAATGCCTTTACTAAACAAGCATGGTCCGCGCGTATCCAGGAGTCAGGCCATTTGCTAGACTTGATCCGCTGGCTCGCCGTCATCTGCGGCGCTCTTAGCACCGCACTGGAGCCCCCAATTTGATGCTTACCGTGCGAACGAACGCTTTGTGATCGAGCGTAACGTCGCAAAGCTCAAGGCAATCCTCACATCAGAGATTGCTCTGTCGCTGTATTTGCCGGCATTCACCTTGGCACTTGGGCGGGGAATCGCCGCCCCGGCCTTACCGGTGTACGCGAAATCGTTCGACATTCCATTCGAGCAAGCATCCTGGGTCATCATCGTCTACTTGCTTGGCACGGCGATTTCCACCGTACCCACAGGGATGTTGATTGATCGAATTGGGCGACGAAGAATTGTCCTTGCGGGGCCAATACTCTCCGCTGCCGCCTCGCTCCTTATTCCGTTCGCACACAACTTTCCCGAGCTGCTCGTACTCCGCTTCATCGGCGGGTGGGCACAGGGCATGTGGGTGTTGGCGCGACTTACCATCATCGCCGACCAGGGGGGCGATAAGCGCGGACGACTCATCACCGCCATGGTGGCCATGGAAGGCGCTGGTAGCTTGATCGGCCCAGCGGTCGGTGGTCTCATCGCTTACCTGACTGACGTACGGGTGCCGTTCTTCATCCACGGCGGTCTTGCGCTTTTATCGGTAATCCCTAGCTTCAAACTCATTCAAGACCCTAAAGCCGAGACAATACGAGCCCAAAAGGCAAAAGAGGGTCCCGGATTCGCATGGCTTCGAGAAGTCATGGTCTTTCCGGTCATCATCATCTGCATCGTGCAGGTTTTCGTGCAGATGTCCCGAGCGAGCGTCGGGAATGGCATCCTCGATCTGTACGCTGTCTACGCGTACGGCGTGGGACCGGCGCTGTTGGGCGCTATGGCTGCGATTGCCACGGCGGTGAGCCTTCCGATCACGTTTATGGCGGGGCACGTCATGGACCGATTTGGAAGACGGAAGACCATCATCCCAGGTTTTACTCTCGTTGGTAGCTCGATGGTCTTCATGGCGGTCATCGCCGCGGCAGACTTGCCTCTCCCTGTGTATGTGCTTGCCTTAGTCGTGGCACAGATGAGTCAGGCGGTCACTCACGGATCCATGCAGACATTAGCCGCGGATATCGCCCCAGCCAATGCACGCGGGAAATTCTTCGGCCTGTGGAGGTTGATTGGCGAGACGAGCACGTTCATCAGTCCAGTGATGTTTACGTTCTTTTCGTCCCATGGCGGCTTTCCCGCATCGTTCATGTATCTCGGGATTAGCGGGTTCATGGCCGCGGGTATCACGCTGTTCTTCGTGAAGGAGACGCTGAATCGGCCCGCGCCAAGGTCTGCGCCCGCACCGGCGGCTGAGGCGGTTGTGACCGTGGCGCAAACGCGCTGAAGCTGAATGCACCGTTCGGCAGTCGTTCCCAGAGCACTGCGTTGGGCTCGCATCTGCATCTCCCCAACGCGACAGATCGCGTCGGCTGGTTGATTGACCGATGATGTTCGACAAGCTGCGCGCCTGGCTGGCGCTCCGGAGAACCGAGAAACGGGAGACGGAGAGCTCCATTCCAGCCGCCGCACCACAGTCCTTCGAACCACAAGAATCGCGGTCGGCGGAGCCGGCCCTCTTCGAGCATCCGACTGACCCGCGCACCGAGCGTTTGGCTGAACGCCTGATGGAAGATGAGACGTTGCGTGGCAACCTTGAGGACGTGGCCTGGCAGCCCATCCAGGACTGGGCGCTTGAGATCCTTGGCGATCTAGCGCGCCGGACGAAGGATCTGGATGACCCCGAGGCTGCGCCGGTGCTTGATCGGGCGTACTCGTCCCTCCGCCAAGCAATCGGTGCGTTGGCGGACATTGCTGAGCACGGACCTGAGTCGTCGGAAGTGTCGAAACCGATGGAGACTTTGCGAGCGACACTGGTGCCCCCATTGATGGACGCCCGCACGGGCTCAGTCCGGGCGGACCGGGCGGCGGCAGTGGCTGCGCGTCTAAAAGCAGACCGCGCGACAAGCGCACATGCGGCCAACCGACTCATTTCCGCTCTACGCGGATCCGCGTCAGAGCAGCACACCCCATGAACCGCTCTCAGGGCCTGCGGATCGCCGCTGTGCTCGTTCTCATACTGCTCCTGGCCGCTGGGGCACTCTACGTACTCCGCCAGCGGCCCGGTATACCGCCTACTACTACACCTGGCGCGCCGACTTCCATCGAGCAGGGTGCGCCGTGGGAAGTGGCGTTCACTACACCAATCCGGCCGCCCGACGATCCCAGCCGCCACGTGGGCGGGATCGATACACGCCTGGTGAGACTAATGGACACCGCGACTCGAACGCTGGACGTAGCCTCGTACGACTTCGATTTAGCAAACGTGGCCGACGCCATGGCCCGAGCAGTCCGCCGCGGCGTGAGGGTGCGCATGGTGACCGATACGGACACTGTCGAGAACACTCGCGAGCCCGCTGTCCAACCCGCGCTGCAAACCGTTCGACAGGCTGGCATAACGATCGTGGAGGATCGGCGGGGTGCCATCATGCATCACAAATTCACGGTCGTGGATGACGAATTCGTGTCAATGGGCTCCTGGAACTACACCGACGGTGACACTTACCGCCTGAACAATAACGTCGCGATCTTTCACTCACGCGAGCTGGCAGAGAACTACACCGCCGAGTTTGAAAAGATGTTCATTGGCGGGAAATTCGGTCCTTCCAAGTCGGGCGGAGCTCAGTACCCAGACGTCTCTCTGGGCGATACCAGGGTCACCACGTTCTTTGCGCCACAGGACCAGGTGGCCGATCACCTTGTGGAGCGCATCAACGCCGCTCAAGGTCGCATTCACTTCCTGGCCTTTAGCTTCACTCACAATGCCATGGGTGACGCCATGATCCGCAAGCATGCGGACGGCATCGAGGTGCGCGGCGTCTTCGAGACAACAGGGTCCAACACGCAGTTCAGCGAGTTTGGAAAGATGCGTCGGGCCGGCATGGATGTTCTGCAGGACGGCAATCCGTACGTGATGCACCACAAGGTCATATTGCTGGACGATCGTACGACCATTTTTGGCAGCTTCAACTACTCTGCGGCAGCGGACGAAGACAACGACGAAAATCTGCTGATCATAGATGATCCGCTCATGACAGCGCGATTCGAGCAGGAATTCCAGCGGGTCAGGGACGTGGCCCGCGCCGCACCGGCGCGGAAATAGTCTCGGCCACAGAGTTGCGTCCGCTAAGGGTGCGGTTCCTCCGTGAACGCCAATTACCCGAAATCGCCATCAAGATCAACAGAGCCGCGCACGTGAGTAAGCGATTCTTCTCGCGATATCTCTGGCCTCTGGTGCTCGCGAGAGGCACCGCTTACTCACGTGCGCGGCTCTGAGGCTGGCTGATGAGTGTGATCGGTTTTAAGGTGTTCGCGGGAGGAACCGCACCCTCATGGGATGCGACTTTGTGGGCTAGGAGTTTCGCACTAGTTGCTTAACCGGCTTTGACGAGCGTAGGAAGAACCTCGCGGAGATACTCGCCGGTGTACGAGCGTGGGTTCTCAGCGAGCTCTTCGGGAGTGCCGACACCGATGATCTCACCACCTGCGTCGCCGCCCTCAGGGCCGAGATCGATGAGCCAATCGGCCGTCTTGATCACGTCAAGATTGTGCTCGATGACGACGACGGTATTGCCGCCTTCGACAAGTCGATTCAACACGCGCAGGAGATGTGCAACATCGGCAAAGTGCAATCCCGTTGTCGGCTCATCCAGGATGTAGATCGTTCGGCCCGTGGCGCGCTTGGAGAGTTCTGTGGCCAGCTTTACTCGCTGTGCTTCACCGCCCGAGAGCGTCGTCGCCGGTCTGCCCCAGCCGAACGTAGCCCAGGCCGACGTCGAACAATGTCTGGAGCTTTTGCCGAATGGCGGGAATGGCGCCGAAGAACTCGACCCCTTCCTCCACGGTCATGTCCAGCACTTCTGAGATGTTCTTGCCCTTGTAGTGCACTTCGAGCGTCTCGCGGTTATACCGTCGCCCTTTACACACCTCGCACGGGACATACACGTCGGGCAGGAACTGCATTGCTATCTGCAAAATGCCATCGCCCTCGCAGGCTTCACACCGACCACCCTTTACGTTGAACGAGAACCGTCCAGCCTTGTAGCCGCGGACCCGCGCCTCGGGCACCGTGGCAAATAATTCCCGTATTGGCGTGAAGAGCCCCGTATATGTCGCCGGATTTGACCTCGGCGTACGCCCAATGGGCGATTGGTCAATATTGACGACCTTATCCAGATGCTGCAGCCCTTCGATACGATCGTGCAAGCCTGGCCGCTCACGGTTGCGATTGATCGTTTGAGCAAGCGCTTTGTGCAGGATCTCGGTGACCAGCGAGCTCTTGCCGGAGCCCGATACACCGGTGATGCAGACGAACTTACCCAGCGGAATGCTCACATCCACATTCTTGAGATTGTTCTCGCGCGCCCCAATGACCTTGATCTCATTGCCGCTGCCAGGACGACGGCTCTCTGGACTCTCGATTGTGATCGCGCCGCTGAGATACTGCCCCGTGACAGAGGCTGGCACCGCCAGAATCGACTCGAGCGGACCACTTGCCACAACCTCGCCGCCGTGCTCCCCGGCACCTGGACCAATGTCGATGATCCAGTCGGAAGCGCGCATCATCTCCTCGTCGTGCTCAACGACGATCAACGTGTTTCCAAGTGTTACCAGCCGCTCCAGCGTCTTGATCAGCCGCCCGTTGTCACGCTGATGGAGGCCAATGCTGGGCTCGTCAAGGATGTACAGCACGCCCATCAGCCCCGAGCCAATTTGCGTCGCTAACCGAATGCGCTGCGCTTCGCCGCCTGAGAGCGTGCCCGCGGTGCGATCCAGCGTCAGGTAGTCCAGTCCCACGTCAAGCAAGAACCCAATCCGGGCCTGGATCTCCTTGAGGATCTGCCGCGCGATCGTCAACTCGCGATCGGAGAGTGTCAGGTTGCGTTCGTCCGCGTATGGGACCGCCGTCCCGTTCCGACCCGACTTTGCGCTTCCGTTACGTGACGACGCTCGGACTCGCACTGACTTTGACTTGACCGAGCCATTCGCGGCTCCGTTCGTCGAAATGCTTCGAGGATCCGTCGTCGAACACTTCGCGTTTGGCCAGCGCGTCGAAGAATTGAGCTGAACGATTGATTGGTAGGTGGGTAACCTCGTTAATCGATCGTCCCGCGATCGTCACGGCAAGAGATTCGGGCTTGAGGCGCGCGCCATTGCAAGTCGGGCAAGGGCGCTGAGCCATGTACTGCTCAATCTCAGTACGAACGGCCTCCGATTCAGTTTCTCGGAATCGGCGCTCGAGGTTCTTCACTACGCCTTCGTAGGAAACGCGATATTCGTGCGTACGACCATGCCTGTTGGTGTGTCGCATGGTGACTCGCTGCTTGCCGAGGCCGTAGAGAATCGATTGGACGGCTTCTTCGGGGTATTCCTCGATCGGCACATCGGGAGAGAGGTCCAGGGTCTTGAGCAGAGCTGAAAGCACCGCCTGGTAATAGGTGCTGACGGTATAGGACCGATACCAGGGCACGATCGCACCCTTGTTGACCGAGAGCTTGGGATTGGGGATCACCAGGTCGGGGTCCACCTCCAGCCGGTGACCCAATCCGGTGCAGTCGGGACACGCCCCATGAGGGCTATTGAATGAAAACGTCCGTGGCTCAATCTCGCCGAGACTGATGTTGCAGAAGACACACGCAAACTGCTCGGAGTAAACGTGCTCCTCACCATCCACGACGGCCACATGCACCGTTCCATTGCCCAGCTTGAGCGCCTGCTCCACCGAGTCAGCGATGCGACCGCGCTCTTCACTGATGCCAGCTACGCTCGACGCCTGGTCTGGAACCGTAAGTCGATCAACAACCACATCGATGGTGTGCATCTTGTAGCGATCGAGCTTGATCTCGTCATTGACGTCGTGAATCTCTCCGTTCACGCGTACCCGGACGAAACCGGCCTTTCGAACATCGTCAAAGACGGACTGGTACTCACCCTTACGCGCTTTTACTAGCGGAGCCAGCACCATGATCCGTGAGCCGGCGGGAAGCGCGAGAACCGCGTCTACGATCGACTCCGCGGATTGGGCCGTAACCAGACGGCCGCACTTGGGGCAGTGTGGATGGCCGATGCGGGCGTACAGCAGTCGCAGATAGTCGTAGATCTCGGTCACCGTACCCACGGTGGAGCGAGGGTTATGACTCGCGCCCTTTTGATCGATCGAGATGGCGGGAGAGAGGCCCTCGATGAGATCGACATCAGGCTTGTCCATCTGCCCGAGGAACTGGCGCGCATATGCAGAGAGCGACTCTACGTAGCGCCGCTGCCCTTCCGCGTAGATAGTGTCAAACGCGAGCGACGACTTCCCCGACCCCGATAACCCGGTAATGACTACCAGCTTGTCGCGCGGGATGGTGACGTCGATGTTCTTGAGGTTGTGCTGGCGAGCGCCGCGGATAACTATCTGGTCTTGAGCCATTCGCGCGGTACCACGGATTCTTCCTCGCCCTGCATGGTGCGGCGTAGCTCCACAATCTGGTCGCGCAAGAGCGCGGCCTTTTCAAAATTGAGCTCTTTCGCCGCTGTCTTCATTTCTATCTCGAGATCCTTTACGACCCGAAGAATATCTTCCTTGGGGAGCCGATCGGCAGAGCCGACTCGATACGCCTCAGCCGCCTCGGCAACGGCCCTGACGCGGGTGGAAATATCGCGAATGGCCTTCTTGATTCCCACTGGCGTGATGTTGTTCCGATTGTTGTACGCGATCTGCTTCTCGCGACGACGATACGTCTCACTGATCGCACGCTCCATAGAGCCCGTCATGTTGTCGGCGTACATGATGACGTGCCCCTCGATGTGACGAGCCGCGCGCCCAATGGTCTGGATCAGCGCGCTTTCGGAGCGGAGATAACCTTCTTTATCCGCGTCCAGGATCGCAACCAGCGAGACTTCCGGGAGATCCAACCCTTCGCGGAGCAGGTTTATTCCCACAACGACGTCATGCACGCCGAGGCGAAGATCGCGCAGGATTTCGATCCGCTCCATCGTGTCGATCTCAGAATGGATGTGGTGTACTTTGACGCCCATCTCGCGCAGATAGTCGGTGAGATCCTCAGCCATGCGCTTGGTGAGCGTCGTCACCAGCACGCGCTCACCTCGTCGCGTGCGGTCCTGCACCTGTTCCATAAGATCGTCGATCTGCCCTTTGGTGGGTTTGACCTCGATCGTCGGATCGGGGATGCCAGTTGGGCGAATGAGCTGCTCGACACGCGCTTCTTCATGCTCGGCCTCGTACGGCCCCGGGGTAGCAGAGACAAAAAGGACCTGGTTCAGATGCTTCTCAAACTCGTGGAAGATGAGCGGTCGATTGTCCAGCGCTGAGGGGAGTCTGAACCCATAGTCCACCAGGACCTGCTTGCGTGCCCGGTCGCCATTGAACATGCCGCGCACCTGAGGGAGTGTCATGTGCGATTCGTCAACGAACATCAGGTAGTCGTCTGGAAAGTAGTCCAGCAGCGTCCACGGCGTGGAGCCCTCAGCGCGGCGTGCCAGATGGCGTGAGTAGTTCTCGACGCCCGTGCAGAAGCCCGTCTCACGCATCATCTCGATGTCGTAGCGCGTGCGCTGACCGAGCCTGGCAGCCTCGAGAAGCTGGCCCTCCTCCTCGAACTTCTTCAGACGCTCCTCGAGCTCTTGCTCGATGTCGCGAATGGCCTCTTCCATTTTCTCGCGCGTCGTCACGAAGTACTTCGCGGGATAGATGTCCACCGCGGCCCGCTCAGCAAGGATCTCGCCGGTGAGCGGATCGACCTCGGTAATTCGCTCGACCTCGTCACCCCAGAATTCCACCCGTATGGCGATCTCCTGGCCCGCTGGGTGAATCTCGAGCGTATCGCCGCGCACGCGAAATTTCCCGCGCGCGAAGTCATAGTCGTTCCGCTCGTAATAGATCTCGGTCAGGTGCCGAATCACACGATCGCGCTTACGTGTTTCACCGCGCTTCAGTGAGACGACGGCCTTGCCATAGTCCTCCGGCGCGCCCAGGCCGAAGATGCACGAAACGGACGCGACGATAATGCAGTCGCGACGTGTCAGGAGTGACTGCATGGCCGAGTGACGCAAGCGGTCGATGTCCTCGTTGAGTAGCGAGTCCTTCTCGATGTACGTGTCTGTCCGAGGCACATAGGCCTCGGGCTGGTAATAGTCGTAGTAGCTAACGAAGTACTCGACCGCGTTCTCGGGAAAGAAGTCTCGGAACTCAGAGCAAAGCTGGGCGGCCAGCGTCTTATTGTGGGCGATCACCAGCGAAGGACGGTCCACCTGCTGGATGATGTTGGCCATGGTGAACGTCTTGCCCGAACCAGTGACGCCGAGGAGGGTTTGGTGCTTCTTACCCGCCTCGATACCGCGCACCAGCTCGTCGATCGCCGATGGCTGATCGCCGGTTGGCTCATAGTCAGACACAAGCTTGAATGAAGACATGGGGACGGCAAATTATACGCGCTGGCTCGGAGTGGCCGAGTTAAGAGTGACGAGTTGAGCTCTGGATATATCTAGCGAAAATACGGAATCCGCCGAAATTGGCGCGAGCGACAGTCGGCACGCCAACTATCACTCCGCACTCTAAATTCTTCACTGCGCGAGAGCGCCCTATAATCTTCCCATGCCCAACTACCACGTCTGGACGATTGGCTGTCAGATGAATACCTCGGACGCCCGCAATGCGTCCGACGAGCTCGAGCAGCTCGGTTATTCCGAGTCGGCAACGATGCGCGATGCGGACGTGGTGATCCTGTACTCGTGCATGGTCCGTCAGCACGCCGAGGACAAGGTCCATAGCCAGCTTGGCGCACTCAAGAAGCTCAAGCTGGAGAAGCCCAACCTGCGCGTGGCACTCGCCGGATGCATTGGTGAAGTGGGCGGCTGGCAGAAGCGCTATCCGTTTGTGGACTTCTTCCTGGAGCCCGGCCAGGATTTGAGCGTCCAGGACAAGCTCACGGACCTGATCGAGCTGGATGAGCTGTATCGGATTCAGCCCGAGGATGCCGTCCGTATGGGTCGCGTTTCAGAAGGCGTGACGATCCAGCAGGGGTGCAATCGAAGCTGCACTTACTGCATTGTCCCATCCACTCGCGGCGGCGAGCGCAGTCGGGTGCCATTCGACATTCAATATGAGGTGGAAGGTCTGATCCACCGTGGCACGCGCGAAGTCGTGCTTCTCAGCCAGATCGTCGAGCGGTACGGCCGCGATCTACGCCCTCGCGTTAGTCTCGCACAGCTCTTGTGCCAGCTCAACGAGGTGCCGGGATTGGACCGAATTCGTTTCCTCACCAGCTACCCGGGTGATTTCGGTGCCGATCTCATCGAAGCCGTTGCCACGGTACCCAAGGTGTGCGAGGACATCAACCTGCCGGTGCAGAGCGGCGACAACGATGTCCTACGCGCGATGAAGCGCGGCTACACGATTGAGTTCTATGCGGAGCTCGTCCAGCGCTTGCGCGCCGGCATCCCAAACCTCAGCATGAGCACCGATATTATCGTTGGCTTCCCAGGTGAGACCGTCGCCCAGTTCGAGAACACACTGCGAGCCATTGAGAACATCCAGTGGGACGTCATTCATGTGGCCGCGTACTCCACACGCGCAGGCACTCCCGCCGCCGTGTACGAAGACCAGCTACCGCTGGAGGAGAAGCGCCGACGCCTGCACCTGGTAGAGGAGCTTCAGAAGGAGATCGCCACCCGCCGCAACGCGGCGTTCCAGGACCAGACCATGGAAGTTCTGATCGAAGGCCAGTCCAAAGGCAAGTGGTACGGCCGCTCACGAAACAACAAGCTGGTCCACGTCGCACACCCGTCCGAGCTCGCCGGACACCTCGTCAACGTGCGAATCACCCAGACCAGCCCCTGGTCGCTTCAGGGAGAAGTTGAGTCGATCAATCGACCGACTAATGCATCCTCGTCCGTAACTCTGCCAGTCCTGGCGTTGTAAGTAACCGGTTCTCCTTCAAACCACCAGCTCCTTGTCAGTGGTAGTGAGGCAACCCACGTAGCGCCCGCATTCTCCGAAGGTTCCCAAAGCCTCAAATGGCTGTTAGCATGCCTCTCGAGAAAAGGCGGGGAGCGTCGCCATGCGGCTATTTGATCTTCTCGATTTCCACGCCCGAGAGCATCCTGATGTTGAGTTTGCCGCACAGGGCGATAGGCAGATCACCTATGCGGAGGCAGCCCAGGAAACTCACCGCCTGGCCCACGCGCTAGTCGACAATGAGTCTGCAGCAGGGTGACCGCGTAGCGATTATCTCCAAGAACAGCATTGAATATGTCCTGCTGTACTTTGCTGCCGCCCGCGCCGGCGTGGTTCCGGTGCCGCTCAATTACCGGCTGGCACCGGCCGAATGGCGATACATCATCAACGATGCCGGCGCTACAGCCGTCCTCGCCTCGGCCGAATACGCCGCCGCGGTGGATGGCATCCGCGCCGAGCTTGGCACAGTTCGCCAGGTGCTCTCAATCGGGTTGCAAACAGCTGCCGGCTGGCCCGACCTTCATCGCCAGGCGGTCGAAATGCCCAATACCCCCGTCGATCGCGACGTCACGCCGGACGACGACGTCTATCAGATGTATACGAGCGGCACAACGGGGCATCCCAAAGGCGCGGTCATCACGCACCGGGCCCTCACCACCAACATGGCCCAGAACGCCCTCTACTGCCAGGGGCCGATCGGTGAGCGCAGCTTGATCGTTACGCCGCTTTTTCATGCCGCCACTGTGCCCAATACGTTCAGCCCCATCTGGTGGGGCGGCTCGCTGCTCATTCACGAACAGTTCGAACCAACGGCGGCGGTGAGATCGCTGGATGAGGAGAGGGTCGGCTTTGCCCTGCTCGTACCGGCAATGATTCTTGCCTGTGTGACGGGCGTTCCTGGTGCCGCGGAGAGGCGATTCAATCAGCTCCGTCTCATTTACTACGGGGCTTCTCCCATCTCAGAGCAGACGCTCCGTCAGGGGCTCGAGGTCTTCAAGTGCCGATTCGTCCAGACCTATGGCTTGACCGAGGCCACCCAGGCCGTGACCTTCTTGACGCCCGAAGATCATGATCGCGCGCTGGCCGGTGAGCCAGATCTGCTGCTTTCGGCCGGACGCGCGGCCCCGGGCACGGAAGTGCGCATCGTGGACGCCGAGGGTGCCACGCTGCCGCTGGGCGAGATCGGACAGCTCGCCGTGCGCGGTCCACAGCTCATGCGCGGTTACTGGCAGCTTCCTGCGGCTACCAGCGAATCACTTCGCAATGGCTGGCTCTTCACTGGAGACGCCGGAACCATGGATGCGGAGGGATACGTCTACGTCCAGGACCGCGTGAAGGACATGATCGTCTCGGGCGGAGAGAACATTTACCCCAGGGAAGTGGAGAACGTGCTCTTCAATCACCCCGCCATCGCCGACGCCGCGGTGATCGGGGTTCCGGACGACCGTTGGGGCGAGACAGTGAAGGCATTTGTCGTCTTCCATCCTGACGTGAGTGCCACGCAGGAGGAAATCATTACGTTCTGTCGATCCGAGCTCGCGGGCTTCAAACTGCCGCATACGGTGGACGTGATCAAGACCATTCCTCGCACAGCTACCGGCAAGGTTCTCAAGCGCGAGCTCCGCGAGCCATTCTGGACCGGCCGGCAGCGTCAGGTGTCAGGCGCCTGACATCCGGCCCCGCGCAAAGCGCCTTGGAGTACGGTGTGCGAAGAGCCACTTTTGGATTATCGCTGACGTTCAGAATGAGCTTGAAGAATGGAAAGCGGTGCTGCCGCACACCGCACTCCAATGAGCTCGTGCTTCTCTCTACCTCTGGGTTGCTTCATGCCGCCCGCGCCACGCCGACCGAGCGGCAGCAACCTCTGGTGAAGCCAAACACGCTTCCAACATTGGAAGTGACGCGTCGTGGACGTCGGCATAGCCAGCGGTCTCAGAAAGTCGCATCAGCCGCTTTGACGCAGCCGCGGCGGCGGGCGGTGCCTGAGCGTATCGTTGAGCGATTTCGCTGAGCCCCGACTCGAATTCGGCTGACGGCACCACATAGTCCACCAGCCCAAGTCGGAGTGCTTCGTCAGGCGGAATCACCTCACCCGAGAGAATCAGCCGGCGTGCGGGACCGAGCCCAATGAGCCTCGGAAGACGGTACGGCGCCATGCCTGGGAAGAGCCCTCGTTCACGGCCGGCAGGCCGATGTTGCAATCATCGCTTGACACCCGAATGTCGCAAGAGATCGCAAGTTGCACTCCCCCGCCAAGGCAATGCCCGTGGATCCCCGCGATGGTGATCGCGTTCAGCATCTCGAGCGCTCGGAACGCGCGCTCCTGTCCTTCGTAAAACCCGTCCGGCATACCCTCACGGCTCAACATCTCGAGATCAATCCCGGCACAGAAAGCTCGCCCCGCACCGCGCACCACAACCACCCGTACAGCGACCGCCGCCGCAATCTCGCCAACAGCCTCATCCAGAGCCTGAATCCACGCCAAGTTCTCCGCGTTTAGCACATCGGGTCGGTTCAACGTAATCCACGCTATCGCACCATCAATACGCAGCAAGACGGGAGAGTTATTCAAGATTTACTCCGAGCAGATACCGCGGCGGACCAATTCTAATCCGAAAGTAGACGGAGAAAAGCGTCCTCGCCCCGTGAATAGTCAAAAACGGGAGGTACCATGACAATCACGATGGCACCCTGATGACGAATTGACTCAAACATTCCATCCTGCTTATTTCGAGACACGGTTCCGTACTCCTGTAGCGATTCACGACTGGCCCGCGGAGTTTGCGATCATCACCGCCTGGCCGACCACAGATGAGAACTGGTCAGACGACCTGAGTCGGGCCGCGGATCAGCGATTCGCGGCAGAGCTTCAAGCCCTCGGCGTGTGGATGGTTCGCATCACCGGCTACTCTCCTACCACCGATCATGCAGAGCCTGGGTGGGCAGCCACGCTCCCATTTCATCAAGCCTGCGACATCGGACTGAGATTCCAGCAGGACGCCATTTATTACGTAAGTGAGAACGTACTCTGGGTCAGCCATTGTGATTCTCGGGAGGAACGCATGCTCGTGGGTGAGTTCCGCGAACGGGTTGAGGTGGAATCGTGCTGATCGATGAGCGACTCAAGTGTTCCGCCTCTGAGAGCGATTTCGCCATTCATCCAAAGCGGCGCTTCCGCACGCCGCACTTCAAGGCGCTTCGCGCGACCAAGATGACCATGTCACCGCCGATCATCAGAATCCAGCATGATCGTCACGGGGCCGTCGTTCAGAAATTTCCACGACCATATGGGCGCCGAAGTGACCCGTCTCAACCTTAGCCCGAGATCGCGGAGGCGCTGGGCGAAGCGATTGACGAGCGGATCGGCCTGATCGGGCGGCGCTGCTTGGACAAAGCTTGGGCGGCGGCCTCGCGCTGTGTCGGCGTAGAGGGTGAATTGAGAGATCACCAGCATCTCTGCCTGGATGTCGAGCGCTGAGAGGTTCATTTTCCCATCGTTATCCGAAAAACAGCGGAGATTGGCTGCGCGCTCTGCCAAACGATCTGCTGTGGCCTCTGCATCCGTCGCCGTAACGCCCACCAGAACGATCCAGCCCAGCCCGATCTGGCCTATTACGTCGTGGTCCACGGTCACAGCTCCGCGCTGAACCCGCTGCATAAGCGCCCGCAATGAGGACTCCTTTCAGTCTTCAGTGAAGAGTTAAAGGTTAAGAGTTAAAAATGAGGCAGTACTCTCGCCTCGCCTCTCGCCCAATTGTCTATCATCCCGTGGACGTGGCTGCCATAACTCTCCCGCTGCGCCGCGCAGTCGGCGCACGCCAGATTGCGCTCGCGGTCATCACCCTCGGACTTGCTGCACTACTGGCCTGGTACCTCATAGCCATCTGGTACGACCTCGCGCCCTGGCTGCGTGGCTGGAAGAAGTATC
Organism: uncultured Chloroflexia bacterium; assembly: GCA_963765765.1. GTDB lineage: Bacteria > Chloroflexota > UBA6077 > UBA6077 > JACCZL01 > CAVXYC01. The sequence continues at coordinate 434,760 of CAVXYC010000020.1, forward strand.
CCGATGGTTGGTCATGGCGATTCCTCGAAACGGTCCCTCGTCTGGATCGCTTCATCACCGCCGGACTGGGAGTCACGGTCATTGTGACAGCACTCCTCTGGCTTCTCCGAGGTCCACAGCGTAACGCCCATTGGCATACTGCGCTGGGGCTCGCGGTTCTTGTTATCGGCGTCCACGTGCTCGAGGTTGGTACGCTGGCCCTGAAGTTGAGCAGCCCACATGCCTTGCTGGTGAACCGCGTTCTGAACGAGGACTTCACCGGCTACTTCAAAGCCGCTCAATCGGTCGAGTCACCGGCCGAGTTCTTTACAGACTGGCGCAGGCTGATGAAGGCTTGCGGGCACTGCACCAGTCATCCAACCGGCGCATCAGCAATTTACTGGCCGGTCATCGTCGCCGCCGAAGCGCTGCCGCCCGAGACGGCGCAGTCGGTCGCCTCCTGGCTCGATGAGACGCTGCGGCTGCGCATTCGCAATGTTCCCCCGGCCTCGGTGATCGCCGCGACGGCACTGGGCCATCTGAACCTTTTGTTTGCCGCTGTCAGCGTAGTACCGTATTTCTTTCTCGGACGCATCATCAGCGGTTCGGTGGTGGGTGGTGTCCTGGCCGCTGGGCTTGTTGCAACAATGCCCGGACTCATTCTCATGAGTCCCGAGCTCGATCAAATCTATGTGCTCATCAGCGGTGCAGCGATGCTCGCTCTGCTCCTGAGTATGCGAGCGGAGCGCTGGAGCATGCAGGCCGCGATGGGCCTGACATGCGGTTTACTCGTGGCACTTGGGCCTGTTCTTGACCTGGGGCCTACTCGTCTGGATCCCAATGCTGGCCTGCCTCAGCATTGCATCACTGTTGGGCCTTCACGTTTATGACAAGTCCCACACCGTTTCTCCCACTCAACGTATTCTTCGCACGGCAATCGCCTGGGTAGCGGCAATCGTCGGCCTGGTGGGTCCGTACTGGCTGCTTGGCTCATTTACACCGTATGACGTTCGCGACGTGGCGCGTCAGGGGCTGAACCATTACCAGACGTTTGAAGCCATTGGGCGGCCTGGTGAAGATATCTGGCTCTTCCATGGACCGCTGGACACAACGCAATTCATCGGCCTGCCGCTCACCATCGCCAGTCTGGCCGTCATGTTCGGGAGTGCAGGCAAAGCATGGCTTCCTGCGCCCTCTGCCTGGACACAGCGGCTGGGCAGCATCAACGTATACACCGTCGCCCTGGTAGGCATCATCGCCGTGACGTTCCTCGGTGATTACATGAAGGCGGAAAGCGGTCGACAGCTCCTCTTTATCATGCCGCTCGCAGCCGTCGCTCTGGCCGCTTCCGTTCGCGCGGCAAGCTATCATCTGCGCCCCTGGCATTGGGCCCTTATCACCACGCAGACACTGGTGACAGTCATCATCGGGGCACGCTGGATAACCCCTTAAGCTCCGAGTCTCTGAGCCACTGAACGACAAAACCGCCCGTCCAGTATGGAGGGGCGGTTTCTAATCGGTCGGTCCACAGCTCAGGTCTTGGAGGTTGAGCTCGGCGTCGCTGTGCTGGACTCGGTCTTAGCTGGCGTCGCTGCTGAAGATGACGAGCTATCGGCCGACGTGGGCGTGGTCGACTTCTCACTTTCGCTGGACGACTTACCAGCCTCACCGTTCTCGCCGTTGGACTTTGCACCATCAGCGTTAGTGCCGGCCGCCGCAGCGCCGCCCTTGCGATTGTCAGTGTTGTAGAAACCGCTGCCCTTGAAGACAATTCCCACCGGGTGCAGCACGCGACGAAGCGATCCGCCACACGTTTCGCACGTGGTCAGCGGGTCATCGTGGAAGCTCTGGCGCTTTTCCACCTCAGCACCACACGCGTTACATCGATATCCGTAAATCGGCACGCAGAACCGCCTCCCTTCCTTGTTGGTCAGGAAATGTGAAAGAGTGAACGGCGAATTATAGCGTGGATTGGCGACTGGCTGGACCTTTAGGCCACAAGCGTCGTTGGAGTCACCGGCCGGCGGTTCGCCTTGGATGAATCGAAGCCGCACCACTTCGGCGCCACAAATAAGACCGCCGTCCAGCCAGCCAGAATCAGCAAGTTTAGCCATGAATCCATGATCTGCAGACTGTGTCGAGGACCGGTGGATAGGACATCACTCGTCTCAGCAATGATGGCCGGGTCATGCAGCACCATGTTGGCCAGGAGCGTGCACGAAATGAGCGCAAGAAGCACCCTTGCAGCGATGGATATCGGTGCGGCCATCACAAGAAGTGGCAAAACGAAGAACGAATGATTCTCGTGCGCTTGCGTTGTGAAGCAGAACCAGCCGAACGCCTGGTACGCCGAGAGCAAGAAGATGGACATTGACGGCGCCGCAATAAGTCGCCAGAGCGTCACGCCAGCCACCCCCAGCACTAGCGGCAACGCCGCCATTCGATACGTGAGCGGTCCAAGAACCCGCTCGCTATCCAGGACCACCGGATCCGGATTGTTCGTGACAATCCACCAGAGATTGTGAGCATTGGCCGAGGCCACCGGCATGACGCCGGCGATCTGAGCGGGCAGGGTCAAAAAGTCAGTAAGCCGTCCGTGAATGATGAATGGAGCCAGTACCGCCATCATCACTACTCCAGCGATCAGAGCGCCCAGAACAACCCGTACGAGCCCGGTCCTGCGAAATTGCACGATCAGGTAAAGCGGCACCAGCGCCCAGGCCTGCGGTTTCGTCATTGCGGATAGGCCAGCCGCTATCCAGCTTCCTTGCCACCAACCGAGGAGCGTCATACCAAGCGCCGCAACCGCGAACATCGTGTGCGCGGCATCAGGCGCTCCCCAGTAGGCGACGTCGAAGATGACCGCCGGGTTGAGCAGATATACCGTGGACCCAAGCGCACCTGCGCGGACCCCATAAAGAAGCCAGAGTAGGCCGAATATCACAATGCCCAGTGCAAGGTGGAAGGCAACGGAGACGCCTTTGATGGCCGTGCTGAGAGACTCGCTGGTGAGCATCCGATCGGTCGCCCACGGATTCCTGTCAGTCAGCCTGTCATAGACCTTGCCCACAAACCCATAGGCGTACAGCGTCACCGGCGGATAAATCGCGTAAGTCTCCGGATACTGCCCGTGGTAGATGTTGTGCATCCCTTCGGTAACAATGACCCGGGTCCAGTATTTATAGTGACTTACATCGCCGGCGTAGCCTGGCAAGAAGATGAGCTTGAGCGAGATCGCGGCGCTCAGCAGCCACGCAGCGGCAAAGAGGGCGATCCAACGCGCCTGTCCTGCTTTAGGAGTTACCACTGCGTGCCCGTCCGCCAAGCCCAGGGGTTCGGGCCACTAGACCTTCTGCGCGATCACCACGTTATGGGCGCACAAGAGGTTCACCACCGGCGCAATTTCCGCAAGGCGCTCCACGCGCGTCCAGGCCGGCATGAGGCCCTCCGGCATGAAGTCGGGCACCAGTCCGGCGCGCTTACGACTCCGCACCCGCAGCCCAGCCGCGCGACACGCCGCGGTGAGCTCACCCATGCTGACCAGGCGCTCCTCGCCGGAATCTTGTGGTACGCGAGCCATGAGAATTGGCCAATACGGGTTCAGCGGATTGTGATCCCAGATGAGGACGAAGCCGCCCCACCGTACCACTCTGGCCATCTCCGCAATGGTGCCGGCGACCCGCTCGGGCGTCTCGAGATGGTGCATGGTCGCCACACTGTACGCGAGATGAAACGTGTTATCGGCAAACGGCAGCGAATTGGCAAAACAGCCTGCCCCGCCCAGCAGGCCACGGGCCGAGGCCTGTGCCAACATGCCCGTCGAGGCGTCTGCCGCCACTACGCTATACCCTGCATCGGTCACCCACTCGGCGAGCGCGCCGGTGCCGGCACCGACATCCAGGACGAGACCGTCGCGAATGAGACCCCGAATGACCTCCGTGCGTCGACCCAGATAGTGGTTGGCCACGTGTGGAGAAAAGACGTCGTCATACTCGTGCGCGACTTCGTCGTAGAGACCCTGCTGTCGGTCTGTCGTCTCGCCCATCTCTTCGGTGACGAACAATCGGGGAATGCCGTTCGCGGAGTCATATTCGATGCCGCAGGAGGGGCAGCTGAGTGAGTCAATATCGCCACTGAGCGTTCCCTTGCAGCGAGGGCATGCCAAGATGTCGCGTAGGTTTACGGCCGTCGGTGCCAGTACATTAGCCACGGGTGACCGCCCGAGCGGGTGTGCGAGGCAGACCGGGTGCTCCCAGCCAGCTTTTTATTCGGTACAGCCATACAAGTCTGATCATTTCTATTCCAAGCACAAAGGCCTTCATACGGTCGCCGGTCACGGAGGACTCGCCGACTCGTGGCAGGTAATTCACGGGGATTTGAACGACACGATGCCCCTGGAGAACACTTACCAGCATCATCTCAGGGCCAAAGTGACTCCCACCAATGGTGAAGTAGGGCTCCATTTGCTGGTAAGCGTCTCGTCGAACGAGGCGCATGGTGCAGCCGACATCCGTCAGGTTTGTAGTATTGAAAAGAAGCTCCATCATTTTGGCCACGGCCCAATTTCCCCATCGTAGAAACAGGCCCATGTTTGCCCCATGCCAGATGAACATGCGCGCCGTGCGGCTGCCGTAGACCACATCGAAATCATCCGAGTAAGCCAACAGCTTCAGCACATCGCGTGCGAGAAAGGTCCCGTCCGGCTCCGCCAGAATGAGATACTCGCCAGTGGCATCCTTGAGGCCGCGTTGAATAGCACAACCGTAGCCCTGGCGTGGCTCGTGAATCTCCCGGGCGGATGTTTGGGCAACCTCTTCCGAGGTCCCTGGGGCGGCATTGTTATTGACGACGAGGATCTCGTCAACAATGCCCAACGCCTCAAATCCTTCGATACACGCGCGGATCGAGTCCTTCTCGTTATACGTCGGAAGGATGACGGAAATCGTACTGCCGTGCCACACGCGGCATTCTATGCACCCGACGAAAGGCGAGTCAACGAACGGAGCGCCGTAAGTGGGATGACGTCAGCAGTGTCTGAGGTGTCCGGTGGGGCTTTTTAGGTGTGTTATCCTTCAGGTCTGAATCATGAGCCCAAGACAGGGTCGACCCCGCTTCCATCGCCCCGGACCGCGCCGCAAATGCGTCCTCATCGTTGAAGACAACGCAAGTATTGGCGGTCTCATCGCGGGGTTATTGCGCGAAGAAGGCTATCGTGCTCTTCGAGCCTGGGACGGTCGCGAGGCTCTTCGGCTGGCGCGCGACCGCCGCCCCGATCTCATCATGCTGGACCTCGACTTGCCCCACAAAGACGGCGTCGAGGTGCTCTATGAGCTCAAGCAGCACAAGGAGACTCGCCAGGCTCCCATCGTCGTCGTCTCCGGCAACACGATCGTGCTTTCTAATGAGGATCGCGAACAGCTCGCGGACGCTATCACGAAGCCCTTCGATATTGACGTGCTGCTCAACGTGGTACGCAAGGCTGTCGGTGATCCGGAGCAAGAAGTGATGGCCAAGGAATACGATCTAACAGACTCCCACCTGAACAGCTATTAGAGGTGTCCGGTGGGACAGACGTCTCGACTGTCCATAGACTCACGGATTCGATCGGGGACGGGACAATCGAGACGTCTGTCCCACCGATTCACGGGCGATCTCTAGTCCTTAACTAACCGCATTGGGCGTTTCTGCCTGTCCAGTGAATGGCTCCGAGTTACAAGGACTGTACAGGCATCGACACCACTCCCTGTCGCACACCAAAAGCAAAGAGCCGAATCGCTGACGCGATTCGGCTCTTTGCTTGAATGGCTTTTCTAGATCTACGGCTTCGGCAAAGGCGCCCGAGCCCGAACGTCCATCCGCGTGGCAAGAGCCGTGGTATCAGCCTCCAGATCAGCGCCCACTTCTTCGAGCCCGACAACAATGCCCACGAGAGTCGAACGCTGGAAGGGCACGATATGCATCGTGAGGCCGTTGTCATCTTCACCGTAACCTCAGACGGCCCTCTCACCCAGGGTGAGGATCTCGTTTTACTCAGTGCTTGGAAACTTCTCAGGGAGCGTATCGAGGAACGCGCCGCCAACCTGGTGCGCCATTCTTCGGTAGAGCGGAGTAAATGATCTGCTGAATCACTGCCCGCCCATTGCGTATAGACGAATTGCATTGAGGAGCACGGGATTGGCCGTCAATTGGACGGAGTCCGCCATTCGCTGATATCCGCGTGGCATCTCGGCAAGGTCGTTCGCATCGGTTGGCAAGGCGATGACGCTGGATGGCCCGAGCAGAAGAGAAACCACTATAAAAGACTTCAACTAAAAGTCGCAGGCATACACATTCCCGATATTGTGCGATAGCCAATTCAGGGGTGCGGCGCGGCGCGAGTATCGGAGGGAGCCGAACGGGTCAATCTAACGGATCAGATGTGCTCAGCCGTTCAGCAGTGACCAAAACTTTCGTATAAGGCGCGTATGCGCTAGTGAGCGACTGGCGCAGCGGATCCATTTCGAAGCATCAGACGCGCAAGTCGCACGGCATCATCCGGAGATTCTACATGCCTGTCCCCGATAATTGATGTTGTCTACGAAGTTGCGGGGAGCAAACTCAGAGCTGAAGACGCGAGCGCGTGCATCGAGCCGCCATGGCGGCGTTTACCCGAGAACCTAATCCGTGGGTACCCGAAATCCCCAGGCGGCGCGGTGTGGTGCTCCGACGCAGCCGAACCGCGTTCCGGACGTTGTTCCCCGTTTCGAGCCCCGTAAACATGGCGCGCGGGACCTCGACCGACCCAGGTGAACGCTCGCTACGGGGCCGGCCATAGCCCGGTTGGGTGGTTGACAGGGATGGGCCGCGGCCTAGACTAGGCGTATCGTCGGACGAGTCGAGCCCCGGCCGCAGCAGTCCGAATCTTGGACGCGAACCGCGGGCGGAACGCGAGCGTCTCGGCGGCCCGAGGCCGAGCGGCCACTTGAGCTGCCCGCCCTCATCGGTACTAGGAGGTGCTCGATGGGATTCTGGGAAGTCCTCCCCGAAGATTCCGAGGTAGCCGCGGTCCACGCGGCGCTCCTGCCGACTGGCGACGTTGCCTACGTCTCGGGCAACACTGGCCAGGACATTCCGGCCGACACGCGCATCTGGAGCCCGGCCATGCGTGAGGTGCGCACGGCGCCCAATGCCCCGGAGACAGACCTCTTCTGCAGCGGCCTCACCCCATTGCTCGACGGACGACTCCTCGTGGTGGGCGGCACGACGCTGTACCCCACGGACGAGAGCCCGACGTTTACCGGCAGCCACGCGTCCTACGTGCTCTATCCGTTCGATGGCTGGGAGCGCATGCCGGACATGGCCTTCGGCCGCTGGTATCCGTCCGCCATCATGCTGCCGGACGGCCGCGTGCTGGTCGTCTCCGGCCTGGGGGACGACGGCGGGATCGTTCCCAATGTCGAAATCTTCAACCCGTTCTCGGTGGAATGGGAGATCCTTCCGGGCGGTGCCGATCGATTCCTGCCGCTCTACCCACGTCTGCACCTGCTGCCGAACGGCGAGGTGGCCTGTGCCGGCAACGGTGCCGACTCCGCGATTCTCAACCTGGACGCGATGGAGTGGCGCGACATCGGCGGACACAGCGAGGCGGCCCATCGCCACGATGATCTGTGCGTGCTGCTGGAGCTCGACGGAGGGGTGCGTTTGCTGCACACCGGCGGGGCGATGGACGATGAGCCGGGCCACCCCGGGGCGGCTGACGCGCGGATGCTCGACCTGAATGATCCCGATCCGGCGTGGCGCGAGATCGCGCCCATGCATCACCCGCGCTGGTTCCCCAATTCCGTCCTGCTACCGGACGGTCGGTTGTTCGTGTGCGGCGGCGGTCGCTTCGAGAATTTCGACCCGGTGCTCGAGTCGGAGATCTTTGACCCGGCCACGGAGTCCTGGACGCAGGACGCGTCCATGGAGGTGGGGCGGCTGTACCATTCCACGGCGCTGCTCCTGCCGGACGGCCGCGTCTGGATGGCCGGGACCGACGGCGAGACCCGCATGGAGGTGTACACCCCCGATTACCTGCTCATCGGCGATCGCCCGGTCATCTACGCCGCGCCCGAGACCATCACCTACAACCAGGTGTTCAGTATCCCGATGAGCGGCGCCGAAGATGTGTCGCGCGCCGTGTTCATCCGGCTGTCCGCAGTCACGCACGCCTGGAACATGGGCCAGCGCTCGATCCCGATGGCATTCGGGGCGTTGGGTCCGGAAGAGCTCGAGATCGTGGCGCCGCCGGACATGATGACTGCGCCACCGGGCCACTACATGCTGTTCGTTGTCAACGGCGCCGGCATCCCCGCGGTCGCGCCGATCGTCCAGATCATCGCCGTATGAATCGTCCGCCGCACGTGGGGAACGGCGCTCCGCATCCTCTTCAAATCCGTCGTGGGCACACCACGGCTCCGATGCGGTCCGATCATAGTGACCGCGCCAGGAAGGACTCGAAATATGCCCGATGACGCGCCACCATTCATTCACGGCCTCACGGTGCGTTCCGGAGAGGACACGCCTCGGGGGCCTTTCGCGCCGACGGGCAAATTCGGGCGTATGTATCCCGAGCTCCTGGCGTTCGAGCCACCTGACGAGGACCTGGAGGCCCTGGGCGACGCGATGTCCGAGCCACCCGTGGCGGTCGATGGGGTCGATGATCCGACCGGCGACAACGACGGAGTCCCGGTCGGCTTCACCTATCTCGGTCAGTTCATCGATCACGACATCACCTTCGATACGACCTCGCTGAAAGAGACGCTAGTGGACCCACTGGCGCTCCACAATTTCCGCTCGCCGGCGCTGGACCTGGACTGCCTCTACGGCGGCGGCCCCGCCGTGCAGCCCTACCTCTACCGACGCCGACCCGACGACCCGGACCTTTTCGAGGTGGGGCGAACCGTCCCGGGCAAGAGCGCGGGCGATCCGGAGCTCGCCGGGCAAACCGGCCTTCCCAAACGATCTGCCGCGCGCGGCCAGCGGGCTGGCGGTCATCGGCGACCCGCGCAATGACGAGAACCTCGTGGTTGCCCAGCTTCACCTGGCTTTCCTCAAGTTCCACAACGAGGTGGTGGCACAGATCAAGGCGGGGACCATCGAGCCGCAGTCCCCAATACGAAAGTCGCCGTTCGAGGAAGCACGCGACCTGGTGGTCTGGCACTACCAGTGGATCGTCCTGCACGATTTCCTCGGCCGGATCCTGGACCCGGCGCAGCTCGATCACGTGCTGGAGCACGGATCGAGCGTGTTCCGCGATGCCGTCGACCCCTTCATGCCAGTCGAGTTCTCCGTGGCCGCGTACCGCCTGGGTCACAGCATGGTCCGTGGAATCTATGACTTCAATCGCGTCTTTCGACCAGGGGGCGTTTTCCCGGCCACGCTCGAGCTCCTCTTTACGTTCTCCGGTCGCTCATCGGTGCGCGGCTCGTCCGAGCCGAGCGACGATCCTGTGCCGATCCCGAGCGACTGGATCATCGATTGGCGGCGTTTCTTCGAGATCGACCCGACGGTCACGCCGGGACTCAGCCGCAAACTGAATCCGTTCCTGGCCGACCCGCTCGGCAACCTCCCGAATGTGCCGCCTCCCAGCAGCCTCGCGGTGCGGAATCTCCTACGCGGGAAGCGCCTGGGCCTGCCGCCCGGGCAGAGCGTGGCCCGGCACCTCGGATTCGAGCCGCTCTCTCCCGATCAGATCGCCACGGGCTCGGATGGGCAAGTGGCTGCCGCGCACAATCTCCATGTGGAGTCACCGCTCTGGTACTACATCCTCAAGGAAGCCGAGATCCAGGGTGCCGGCGCACGACTCGGGCAGGTCGGCAGCCGCATCGTCGCGGAAGTGCTTGTCGGCCTTCTCCAGAAGGATCCGCACTCGTACCTCGTGCGCCGACCGAACTGGGCGCCCAGCCTGCCATCCGAGACGGCGGGCGACTTCACCATGGCGGATCTGCTGCGCCTGGTTGGGGAGCTCAACCCGATCGCCGACTCCGCCGCGGACATTGCCGACCGCACGTTCGCGGAGCTCCGTCAGGAGAACCCCAACATCGGCGACCAGCTCGCCGAGTGGCGTGACCTGCGGCGACAACGCGGCGAGGATCGCAACGACTACCGAGCGTTCCGACGCCACCTTCTTGCCATCGGCGCGCCGGACCCCGGCGAGCAGGAGTTTGTCGGGTTCAGGAGTTAGAAGGGCAAGCGCGCGACCACGCACACTGGATGGTCCGGGATCTCCCAGGTGGGCGGGAGGACGTCGCTGGAGAGGCTCGCGCGGACCTTACGTCGATATTAACCTTGAAGTGCACGAGCGATCGCGGATGCGATCCGGGCGAGGCCTGCGGTGCTCGCATCAGGAGATCTGACAGTCGAACACGACGTCCACACGACGTGCGGGCGCTGAATATCAGCGTGAACGACCACGAACGCGACCATGCCAATCCGAAGCGCCGTCAAATGCAATGTCTGTAAAGCTATCGACATAGCCGACGAAGACGATAGGCGATCGGTACACGCGGTGAGTCTCAATCCCGCTGGTATCGCAGACCCTCTGGAAAGGCACTCCGGTCGTGGCCGCGCGCGTGGGCGGTATCGCGCTCCAGCTGCACGACGGTGTGGGCGCCTTTCTGGTGGACTCCGTTGAAGAGTGCGCTGAGCGCACGCTCTGGCTGCTCCAACACCCGAGTCGAAGCACGGCGCTGGCCGCACGGGGGCGAAAAACGGTGCGCGAACGCTTCCTCCTGACCCGGCTCATCGCCGACGAGCTGCGGCCCTATGGAGCTCTACTCGGATCAATTCCAACCCCCGTCGAGCAGAGCTTCGCGCCGCGCCGCGTTCGAGCAGATTCAACCACTGCAGCCGCGTCACCAGCGGCCCGCGCTTCGGCGAGCCGTGTGACCCCGCCCCACGGACCGGCTGATTGCTGACTCGCGGAAGCTGCGCCACGGGCCTTCCCATACCAGTTAACGTTGTGACACACTGGGGCTCCCATGCCGACACCGTTGCATGAGCGCCGCGAATTCCGCGAACTCTTCCTCGCGCGCATCGAGCGGCTGCTCGCCCTCAAGCGCGCGCAGCCGGCGATGGACATCGAGACGCAGCGGCTGATTGCGTGGGCGTTGATTTCCGCCTACCGGGATTGTGTGCGGCTTGGCGTCGGATCTGTGGCGGAGGCGGAGCTGCGCGACTGGTAGCGGAACCTTCGCGCTCTGCGGCACACACCTGGAAGGCGGTTCGAACGATCTCTGCCGGACAATGCCACCCTGGCCGTTCCACCGGCCACCACGGTGATCGGAGCGGAGACCAAGTGCCTCAACCACTGCAAGACCGTGTCACCGGCGCGCCGCGTTGGTCCTGCTCGAACTCACCGCAAGCGCTGGCATGCGGTCTGCTGGATGGGCGTGCAGGGTCAGGCGATGTAGCCTGCCCGGGAGGTTGTTCATGCTCTGGCAATGCGAGTTCACGTGGTATTCCCATACCACTCGGCACCAGGTCGCGGAGCGGATCATCCAACAGCACGACGCGGGGCTCAACCACCCGGAACGCATCCGCGGCTGGTACAACCTGGCCGGTGGGGGCGCGGGATACTTGCTGATCGAAACCGACGATCCGCGCGAGCTGACCGCCTTTCTACAGCCGTATATGGATCTGGTGAGCTTTGACGTGCGGGCCGTGTACGAGCTGAACTATGACGAGCAGATCGACGAGCTGCGAAGGGTAGTGCAGGAGGGCAGTTAGCTCGCCGTTCCGAGGCGCCCAGGTCGAAACAGCGCCCGCTTGACAGGCCCCGTCCCCGCCAGCGCTAGTCTGAAGGCACGAACGCAAGCTGACGAGGACGAATGGATGCCCGGCATTGGCTCATCGACGACTCGTGCACGCCATGGCGATCGGCCTCGCCATACTCCAGCTCGCGCCCGGCCTCGCCGAGGACCAGGCGCCCACGGCATCGACAACCTGGTTCGCGAAGGCGTAGTTGGGCAATCCCAACGCCGACCGCGCGGATAGAGATCACGTAAAGGCCCGTCGCTGGCAGTGATAGGGGCCACTGTGATTAGGCCCGTCCGGGCATTCGACTGTGACCTCAGACTATCGGGCCCGGACGACTCATCGACTCTCCGGTGGTGCGGAATCCGTCCCGGTCGCATCTCGCGACGGTGCGCGCCGCGGCCGCTGGAGTTGCCGCACACGCGAGGCTTGAACTGCGTCGCCTGACTGTTGGGCAGGTCTGATCTCCGCATGATTGCAGGTGACATTTCATCCTCGCGTGGGCGCGGGCCTGACATCCACTAGCAACCCTAGCAGGTGCCGTAGAACGCCCACCACGTGGCCGAGCGCTCGCCATTGCCTGCACGATCGGCATGTCCATGGCGGCGTTTCGGTTCGACCGACCCAATTTCTTGTCAATACGTTTCACTAATTACGATGAGTGACAGAGTTACGATGCACGACATTGTGTGGCCGGAAGCGGAGCGCGATATCGATCCCGACGGACGGGTCCGGGCAGCAGCAGCCAGAGACGATGAGCTGATGCACCCGCCCGTGTCATGTCGGGCCCTAGAGGCTACTTCTCGTCGCGGTGCGCGCGTAATGAATCCCCGCCGCCAACCGCCACCGGTCATCCCTGACGGTCTCTGTATCCCATGCTTCGCTGAACTCATCGCGTGCGGACGCTACACGCTGGGGGATCCCAGCCCGGAACCAGCGACTCCCTGACCCATCGATGTCGTGCGCGCGTGAATCAGTGCAACCAGGCGGTGCTCAGGCCCGCAGTTTACCCAGCAGGACGTACCCATTATCGATGCTCGAGCCGGCCCTGCATCGACCCTCAGTTGCCCCAGCCTCGAATACGTCGGACCTAACGGCACGGTATCTGAGACCTCGATGGTGATCTGGCAATCCCTGCAGGCGTGAGACAGAGCGTCTCTATCGGGGGGCGAGTGCCCGCGCCCATACGGACCACTCATCAGGGCGGACTCGTCCGAGCAACATAGGCGCCCCGTGCTCCATTCGAAACACCGCCGCGCCACCCTCCTCGGGCAGATCGACATCCGCAGCCAGGCGGATGTTCGGCGAGTGCGCGACCAGGAAGGTGCTCGTCCCTGCTTGCGGTGGTCGCGCCAGGATGAGCTTGAACGTCTCGGTGTTCTGAGTCCGTTGCTGCTCCGTGAGCGGGTCCGGCAGAGCCATGCTGGATTCCACTTCGGGGTCAATATTGAACAGGAGCCGCGCGTATTCACGAGCGCGGCAATATCCGCTGCTGCGTACCTGGCCCACGGGCACGTTCATCGCCCGAAGCGCCTCACCGATACTTTGACCCTGCTGCCGCCCCGCATCGGTGAGATTGCGTTGCGTGGCGCAGTTGGCCAGATTGTCGGGATCAGTATCACGCTCATTGGGGTCGGTGGCACCGTGGCGAAAGTACACCACGTGGCCGCCGCCTCGAAGCGCATCCACAAGCTGGCGGTCACCCTCCCACTCGAACCGCCGATCGTTCGGCCGCGTCTCCACGACCCCATCGTGGTTCACCCAGGTTCGATCCGACGCCACGAACATGACCCGGCCGTCCAGCGCCCGCAGCACAAGCAGGCCGTTCGTGGTCCGCTGCTCGGTGTTCCCATTGCCTGGGAATCTGTCGTTCCGGCTCCAGGCACGTACCAACCTGCGATGCGCCGACGATATCTCGGAATGTCGCGAACCCCAGAACCATCTGGCACGCGACGGGGCTCGGCGCTGCCGCGGACACGGACGCTGGCGAGGCGGCCGGAGCTGACCACTGGGCTCGCGGCAGCGAACGGACCACCGGCCGCTGGGCTTGCCACGGGGGACGCGACGGAGCTCGAGGTCACAGGAGCTGGTGAAGCAGCGGTAGGCGGGGAGGCGGGCGTGGACGTGCTCGGCTGACACGCGCTCACTATTCCCGAGACGATAAGGGCAGCCGCCCAATACGACATGATTCGATGCATGTGTATCTCCCTGTTACGACCCTATTCAGGCCGGCTTACGCCGCGAACCTTTCTCGTGAGCGAGCGTTATCGAAGATCCCGATACCTACACTCGCTACGCTGAACCGATCCCGTGCAGGGGCACATTGGCTGAGAACCAGATCTATCTCAGCACGTCCATCCGATCCGAGTGCCAGTACCATCGTGAATGCCCGTCGGCGTCGCGCGATGGGTTCGGCGCAGTCATCACCCTAGGTGTCGACGTCGAACGCGTCAATGGCCCGAACGGGGTATTCGGGGCCCCAGCTCCTGAAGCTCATCACCGCTGGGTCGTGAGCAGAAGTTGGGCGTGCTGCGCACGAGTGGCGGTGTGTCGCGCCGGATGTGGCACGGCGGTGCAATGGCCAATCCGAACGCGCGGCCGAAGTGACGGGCGGCGCCAGCGGGAACTCAGCTTCGCCCGGCGGCGCTTTCCACGAAGCATCAGTCCCGGCCCTATGCTGCCTACTCGCGCGTGGTCGGTGGACGAAGTTGTCGCTTTGCCAAGGTGAGAGGCCAGATGGAGGATGGAACCACGCGGTATTCCGGCGAATTCAAGTGATCGGCTCATTCTTACCGATCTCTGCGCGGAGTGGAATCGCCTGGACCACCTTCTCGCCGAACCTATGGCCGGCGAATCCGAGGTGGTGGGTGTTCTCGAATCGCAACCAGGGATGAACCGCCCTTGGGCGCGCTGCATGCGCCCCCCCAACTAGCTCTTTCAGACTAGTAGCAGTCGGTGGGATTCCTGCTATCGTTGAAGGCAAAAGCGTCCCCTTCCGATTAAGACGTCAGTGCTTGGTGGATTGACGTATGCCGTACCGGATCATCCAACTCCTGGCTCCATTCCTGCATTGGCGGGGCCAAGCCCCAAATCCGCGGGCGGGCGGCTCCGCGCGTCGGTCTGCGAGCTGGGGCTGGATGCTCATTGTCGCCACATCCCTGGCGAGTGCGTGTGCAACCGCACCGCCGGCACCGACCCCTACGCCGGTTGTCATCGTCGTCACCGCCACACCGGCGCCAGCCACTATCGCCCCTCCCACTTCGGCCCCACCGACCCCAGGGCCTCCGACGGCCGCCCCCATCGCCGGGAGTCCCGGTGCCAGCACGACCGGCGGTTTGGCAGACGGCGGAGATCAACGGCTGACGGTGGGCCGCGCTAA
Source organism: uncultured Chloroflexia bacterium (assembly GCA_963765765.1). GTDB lineage: Bacteria > Chloroflexota > UBA6077 > UBA6077 > JACCZL01 > CAVXYC01. The sequence continues at coordinate 449,893 of CAVXYC010000020.1, forward strand.
CTTCTATCGCGGACTGGAGTTCACCGTGGAGGAGGCACGCACAGGCGCGACTATCGAGAATCAGCGAGCTGCCCGAGGCAAGACGCTGGTCGGCCTCCGTCTACGGGTGCACAATCCCAGTAATCAGCGCGTTCAATTCGCAAACGACCCGTTGACGAGTCTCCTTCGTTTGCAGCAGCCGAATGGCGCCAACCCCACGGCGGAGAACGAGAATCCATTCATCCGCCCGATCCTGGAACCGCAGGCAACGATCGCGGGCTGGGCGTATTGGGAACTGGATCGTGCTGTGCCACTCGAGCCGCTCAAGCTCATGCTAGGCAAGAGCAGCGAGTCCACCGCAGTCATCTCCTTGAGCGGCCCGGAGGAGGTCATCGCGCCGCGAACGTTCGAGTACCTACGCAGTACGGACGAGGTCCGGGGCCTGCTCTGGTCCTTGAGCGGTGGCACACTGCGGCTCGATTTACCCGGCCAGCAGGCCAATCCGGGCCAGGAGTTCATCGTGCTGAAAATCCGCGCCACGAATCCCTCACCGGCCGAAGTGAATCTGCGAGATACAAGGTCCGTACCGCAAGATGGCCCTGGATACCTCCGCGTCGAGGCGGATAACGGCGTCCTCTTGCAGCCGAGCGCGGAGCTGGACGCGTTACCATCAAGGTTTCCGCCAAAGGCTGAGCAGGACTCGGTATATGCGTGGCAACTCCCGCGGGGCAGCCGGAATCCCAAGCTCGTCATCCTCTCGCCGGACGGCAGTCAGGCACGCCTGGAGATCGGCCTTCTTCCGCCCCCATGACCGAGCTCAAGCCAAGGAGCCGTCAACTGCCGCGCGGACGAGTTTAACAACGGAGCTTCTGACTGGCTTTTGAACGTGGCAGAGGCCACCAGAGTTAGAGCCTGTTTCGAAAACCGTGTTGCCGTTCCTCACAGGAGCTCGGCACGGGTCGGGCCTCGGGGCGTTCAGGGCCGGGGCATTTACTCCACGGTAGTGCGTAGGGAATGGTCCGCGTCCCTGTTGAAGAAGCGTACGGTGAAGTCGCAGACGTAGGCACCGGCACCGCTCGCTGATACACTGCCTTGACCGGGGTGGCACGCACAGCAGTTCCAGGAGGACAGCATCATGCCAACCTACATCAGCCTTGGCAATCTCACCGACCAGGGCATCCGAAATGTAAAGGAGGTCCGTACCCGCGCTCAACGCGCGGAAGCGACTCGAGTTGCGGAATCTAGATCGCGGGGACCGGCAATAGCCCGGCGGCCACGCCCGACGCCGAACCATTCGGGACTGGTTCAGGGACGCGTCGAAGTCCCGTGAGCTCAATGATCTCGCGCTCGTCCAGTGTCTCCCGATCCAGAAGTGCCTCGGCAATCACATCGAGAATGGGTCGATGGTGGCGCAATAGCCCCACGGCGTCGCCATAGTACTCGCTCAGCATACGGGCGACCTCAGCGTCAATGAGCGTAGCGGTGGCCTCGCTGTAGGGGCGGCTTATACCAGAGAATGACTCACCACCTCCGAGGAGCGGATTGCCCTCGGGCGCCAGCGCCACGGGGCCGATCTTCTCACTCATTCCCCAACGAGTCACCATTTGCCGCACGATGCTGGTGGCCTGGTGCATATCGTTCTCAGCCCCGGTAGTTCGGCTGCCAAAGACCACCTCCTCCGCGGCCCGGCCGCCCATCGCGCCCACGACTCGGGAACGGAGGTATTGCTCGTCATAGTTGTGGCGGTCATCAGTGGGTCGCTGGTACGTGACTCCCAGCGCCATTCCGTGCGGCACAATCGTCACCCGGTTCACCGGGACCGCCTCTGGCATCAGGAGCCCAAGCAGCGCGTGACCGCCCTCGTGGTAGGCCACGCGTTTACGCTCCTCGGCGCTCAATATCAGCGGACGTGCTGGCCCAAGAACGATCTTCTCGAGGGCATCTATGAAATCGATCTGGCGCACAGCGTCCATGCCGCGATGGGCAGCCAGGAGCGCGGCTTCATTCACGAGGTTTTTAAGGTCGGCGCCCACGAGTCCCGAGGTCGATGCCGCCAGATCATGTAGGTCGACCTCGGCGTCCAGCGGTACGGAGCGTGTGTGGACGCGCAGGATCGCTTCGCGGCCCACTGTGTCCGGTGCCTGAATGGCGATACGCCGATCGAATCTGCCCGGTCTCAGGCGCCGGGTCCAGTACTTCCGGTCGATTCGTCGCAGCCAGGACGATAACTCCGCCCTGGGTGCTGAAGCCATCCATCTCCGTCAGGATCTGGTTCAGCGTCTGTTCCTGCTCGCTGTTCCCGCCGCTGTAGATCGCCCCGCCCCGTGAGCGGCCGATGGCATCCAACTCATCGATAAAAATGATCACCGGAGCGGCAGCCTGGGCCTGTCGGAAAAGATCGCGGACGCGGCTCGCGCCGACACCTACGATCATTTCCACGAATTCACTTGCGCCCATACTGAAAAACGGCACGGCGGCCTCGCCGGCTACGGCTCTGGCTAGCAGCGTCTTGCCCGTCCCGGGAGCGCCCACCAGCAGGACGCCTTTGGGTGCCGTGCCCCCCAAACGCGTGTATGACTTGGGGTCCTTCAAAAAGTCGACGATCTCGACCAGCTCCGCCTTCCCCTCGTCGATCCCGGCAACGTCATCGAAGGTGGCCTTGTTATCCCCGGGAGCCGTCTGGTCATACCGCTTCGCTCGACTCTTGCCCAGACCGAAGACACCGCCTCCAGCCGCGCCGGCGGCGCGACGGGAAAGCCAGATGAAGCCGCCAATCAGGAGGAGTGTGGGGCCGAAGCTGAACAGTAGTGTTGTGAGGGGATTCCGGGCTTCGTCAACCGGTTTCGCATTGATGACCACGGCGTGGTCGTTAAGCAGCGACTCCAATCCCCGGATCGGCAAACGCTGGCTGGACGGTGGAGAAGTCCGAGACCTGGATGGTCTTCTCGGCATCCGGCGGGTACGCCACCGGGGACCGGAACGACCCTTGAATCGTATCTGCTCGTGAGCGGATCTCCGTGACGTTGTCCAGGAGCACCTGTTGCTTGAAGAGCGTATAGGAGACCTCAACACGCTGTGGCTGGCCCGGGAATAAAAATGTAACGAAGACAAAGTTCGCCGCCAGCGTCACCGCAAAAGTCAGCCACCACTGCCATCTCCACCGGAAGTGCCGAAGTGGATCCGGAACATCAGGGATCTTCTCTGGTGGCGTGTTACTGGCAGGAGGCGATTCTCGCCGCGCCCCAGGGTTCGTCGGCGTCTCTATCTCCGCTCCGGATAACGGCGGTATGCGACTCATGGAAAGCATCTCCCAGCGAGGCCGCGCCGCGCACATGCCTCCTGTCTCCGCTGCAGCAAGTCTCTACGACGCCACGGCAGGCTTCGCACGAGAATAGAATGTTAGCACAATGATAGCACATCGACAATTGAATGTTAGTGATTCAGTAGCGCCATGTTACTATGTTGATAGCTCCCGTACGCGTGATCGGCCATTCCATAAGCCGACCAGGCGTTCGCGGAGTGAACACGATCACGGCAACGTCCCTTGGCGAGTCGCGGGTTTGTGCGAGCGGTCGTGCCGCACGGCGCTCGGAAGGGCCAGGTGCGGGCGATGTTTGATTTCCTCCTACGTCTGACGTGCGAAAGCCGTCCGATGCCTTGCGTCATGCTCTAAGAGGCCGGCGATTTGCCGGACGGAATTGATATCGCATCGCTCGGCGTCGTAGAGTCGCGTGGCTCCTACGCGGGGCGGACCGTGACTTACTTCCGGGTTTTCGATCAGACGCGCGCCGCCGTCGAATACCCTGACGTATTCCACAAGCATCTGTTCCCGGGACACGCATACAGCAACTTGGATACGCATCCGCAGTTCGTGCTGCGCACCGGCATCCGCGAGCAGGACGGAGCGGTCGTCGTACACCAGCACAAGGCGACTAGTTAGACACTACATGCGAGATGCGAGTTGGCAAGCGCAGGATCCGGTTCTTACTGCGGAACTTACTCCGCAGTACTCTCGCGACATTCCAACAGGGACGCCAGGCGGACGGCGGAATGAACTCCGCACCACGTGCGCCGACAGTTCTTCCCATCGCCGGCACAGCCGGCGACTAATTCACTCAGCTCAACTTGGGCGATCATCGCCGGGGCAGGCGATATAGAGCAGAAGCACTCGGTAGGACCACCGGGTGTTTCTGTCAATTACAGCCTGAAGTCTTTGGTGTCAGAAGACTTTAATCAGGTATGAAGATGCGGCCCCGGGCCTTACGCGCCTCTCATGAATACAAGGCCACTCGAATCGAGCATCGACGCTGTTGTTCATGGTATGTTGGTGCGCTCGAGCGCATGGAGTATCTCTCAGGATGATCAGAACTCAGCTTCTAATCTGGGCTTAGAACACTCGACGATATTGTCGTTGTCGTCGTCCGCTCAGCCCACGCCCGGGTGAAAGGCCAAGGGCGGCAGCGTGGCCGCCAGGGCCGCCAGTGGGCGAGCGAACCAACCGGCGCTCAGCATCAATCCATGGATCATTGCCTTCCTCCAAGTGCTCTTTAGCCTCGTTGTCCTCGTCATCCACAACGACCCGCACGGCGAAGCCGGTGGTCGTCCCGGTGCCCTCGTTCTTGACGACGATAATGTCGTTGCGGCCAGCCCGCACCCATCCGCCGCCCGCTAGGCTTCGGCGACGAAGCCGGTGCAGGCGATGTAGGCGCCGGTGTACTGCTGGGCCCAGATCGCGGTGTGCACCCCGGGCCGGGCCGCGGTGTGGGCCACCTCCGCCCACCGGTCGCTGGCAGACCTGGCCGTCCAGGATGTCGAGCGGCTGGCCGTCCGGGCCGAGCAAGAGGGCCGAGACCAGCTCCGGGGCGCGGTCGCTCGACGGGTTGCGCAGGCCGATGGTCACCGTCTCGCCGACCCGCGGGCGGTCGGCCGAGACGGCCGTCTCCCAGGGCCCGGCCAGCTCCGGGGCGTCGACGGGCCCAGAGCACACACGGGTATCCGGGTCGAACGCGGGCAGGTCCTGAGCCCCCGCGCCCGGAGTCGGCCGGGCCGCAAGTGTGCCCGCCAGCAGTGTTACCATCGCAATTCGCCACAACATTCGGGTTCGTCCAGGCTCCGACGATGGACAGCCGGCGCCCTCGCGCGCCGGGACGGACGCCCAGTAGCAGAGGCGCGGTCGGCAGGGCCGTCAGCGCGTGCCAGGCGCGAGCAGCTATCCGCGCGGATCGATTGGTCATCACGGTGTCCTCCTGTCACGGGCTCCCGGGCGGCGGCTCGGCCGCGCCCCGGCTCAGCCCTCGTCCCGGCAGCGCACGCTGGCCTGCAATTCGTTGTTGTCTTCCTTCGACTCGGCGACCGCCTCCTTCGCGTCCACCGTGGCCGTTAGCTCGCGCCGACCTCGCCGCAGCCGGACGTCGTCGAATGTGACCTCCGTCTCCTCACCGGCGGCGAGGCCGGTCACGGCCTTCTCCTTGACCTCATCGGCCTCGCCGTCGACGTCCACCCGCACCGCGAAGCCCGCAGCCGCCCCCGTGCCGCCGTTCCTGACCACCACGGTGAGGTCGTTCCTGCCGGGGTCGCAGGCGTTCCGTCCGCCCAGCTCCTCGCCTCTGACGCGGATGGCGGCTACCACCAGGTCGGCCTGGCTGGCGCCGGCTCGGTGGGCCGGGGTCGGCGACGAGAGGGCTGACCGGCAAGCCGCCGATGTGGCTATCCGGCGCGACCCGGGCGGCCGCGTACGGCTGGGCGAACCAGTTATTGGTGTCGTTCTCCTCGAATATGCCCCGCGGCTCGTCCACGATCACCATCAGCGAGTGCTGGCCGATCGCGGGCAAGGAGGCGAGGACGCAGGGCTCGGCGTATTGGCCGGAGGCCAGGCCATTCACTTCCCGCGTTTGGATCGGCGGGCTGGTGCCGTCGAGGTAGAGCGCCATCTGGAAGGGGGGCGCGTCCATCGCCCCACGGTTGAGCACTCGGACGCAGACCTGGTCCTGCGCGCCGCCCGCTCCCTCCGCGACCTTAATGGCCAGCGGATCGAGGTCCGGCAGCGGGACCTGGCGGATCTGGTACTCGATGGAGACATCCCCGGGCCCGCCGGATCCATAGACGTTCCCGACATCCTTATTGAGCGTGGCCCGATCGGTGTGCATGCCGATGCCCCAGCCATTCTGCTCCGTCATGATCAGTTCGATGCGGCCGAGGAAATCGTCGAACACGAGATCCTGGTCGAAGCCGACAAACACGAGGCGATAGGCCTGACCCGGATATATGGGGATGCCGAACATCGGGGTGATGGACTCGTCAATGACCTTGTCGCGGGTCGATGGTATGGCCCGATCGAGCGTCACGGTCTCGCCGCTATCGGCGCCGAACTCGTTGAGCCCGAACTGGATGAGCTGCGTGCGGCAGGCGTGGTCCGAGGTGTCCGCCGGACAGCCCGGGTTGACCTTGAGGAACCAGCCGTGGATCGTGATATCGCCCTCACTCTCCGGATCGTTATCGTTGAAGACAGTGATCTTGTTGATGACCACCAGCACCCGCGCGACCGAGTCATGGCGCGGGTCATGGTCAGCGCGCGCGGGGGCCACCGGGCCCGGCGCCGGCAGAAGCAGACCGGCGAGGGCGAGTGACAGCATGGCGCGTCGGACGGGCGCGAGCGTGCGGCGTGGCATGGGGTGTTTGTCCTTTCTCACAGTCGGCTAGCGCGCAACGCAGTCCAGCTCGACATCTCGGGCGTTGTTGGCCTCGTCGCCTTCTTTGACCGTGTTGTCCGGGTCGGCGACAACCCGCGCGCTGCGCTCGCCCTCGAAGAAGGGCACGTTGTGGATCTCCACCCGCCGCTCCGCCCCGCCGGCCAGAGCGCCGACGCTCGCCCGATCGCGCCGCTGGCCGCCCACGGCCAGCTCGACGGCGAAGGGGCCGGCCTCGGTGCCGCCAGCGTTCCGGATCGTCGCGGCGACGGTGTTGCGACCCCGGATCACGCAGCGCCCGCCGTCGGCGTGGCGGACCTCGACCGCGCCCACGCGCAGGTCGGGGGCCGCCGCGTCGACCAGCACCGGCAGCGAGCCGGCCGGGACGGCGGGCCGGGTGGGGCCGGGACGGCCGGACCGGCCAGTAGCCGGTCCCCTCGATCGGGTCGCACCCGGGCGCCGGGTCGGGGGTGATCGCCGGGTCGTCGGAGACGAGGACCGGGCGGTCCTGGAGCCCGGGCCGCGCGAACGGGCCGGGGTAGGCCTCCTCGCGGCGGTTGTTGTGCTCGTCCAACTCCGGACGGCGCGCTCCTCGTCCACCACCAGCGCCAGGCGGTGCTGCCCGGTGGTCGGCAACGGGATGGCCGTGCAGACCCCGTTGGTCTCCCCGGGGGCCAACTCGAACCCGGGCGTGTTGCCGCCCGGCGCCGGGGCGCCGTCGACGTGGAGCGTCATCCGGTACGGCCCGGAGGGCGCCGGGCCGCGTTCACAGCGGCCAGGCAGACGTCGCCGGTGTCGGCGTGCACCCGGATATCGGTTGGGCGCAGGTCCGGGAGCGGGGCGCGGCGGATCTCGTACTCGACGGAGAAGTCCCCGCGCGAGCCATTGGAGAACCGGGCCCGCTCGGTGTAGGAGCCCAGTGGACCCCAGCCGTTCTGCTCGTTCAGCACCCAGCGGAGCTCCCCGAGGTAGTCGTCGGGGGTGTAGCAGAGCGTACCGATGCTGTCACACCACGCGTCGTCCCATTCCCGCCCGACGATCCTGATCTCGTAGTCCCGGCCCGCGAGGACGGGGAAGCCCAGCCCCGTCTCCGGGAAGGCCCGATTCACGTGCTCGGTCTCGCCACCACTCGCGTCGAACCGAAACTCCTCGCTGGCCTGGGGGGCGTCGAGCCAGATGCTGATGTCGCCGCCGAACCACCAGTCCGAGTCGTCGTGGATCCTGAAGCTCTTAATCACGAATTCCAGCCGCGCCTCCGGGTCGTGGGCCGGCTCGGTGGTCCGCCCGGGCCGGGGCCGCCGGGCCGGGCGCCCAAGGCAGTAGCGCGGCCGCCAGACCCAGGGCCGTCAACGCGCGAGCGAACCACCCAGCTCTCAGCATGGACCTATCCATCGTTGCCTCCATCCAGTCAGGCTCTCTCGAGGAGGCGTGGCTCGCCGCTGCTTCCGCCCGCGCGGCAGTTGACCGTGACCTTGACCTCGTTGTTGCCCTTGTCCGCCTCGGCGATCGCCTTCCCGGCATCCACCGTGGCCTCGATCTCCCGCAGTCCCTGTCTCAAACGGACGCCCTGGAATCGCACCTCCGTCTCTTTCCGGCGTCAGCCCGGCCACGGTCTCCTCTCTCGCCTCTTCGTCCTCGCCGTCGACGATGACCCGCACGACGAAGCTCGTGCTCGTGCCGCCGCCCTCGTTCTTGACGACGACGGCGATGTCATTGCGGCCCGTCCGGCACCCGTCGGCCCCGCCCGGCTCGGTGCTGCGTACGAGGACGCCCCGCGCCCACAGGTCCGGCCGTGTCGGGACGGGTGTCGGCGTTGGGCCGGGGGCGACGGCCGGCCGGGGGATGTAGATGTCCTCAAGGCTGTTGTTGGCCTCGTTGTACTCGACCACCTCCCGCCGCTCGTCCACGATTGCCGTGAGCACCCATGTGTCGCTCTCGGGCAGGTCGGTGCGGATGCAGATGTCGGCCGCCTCCCCCGAAGGGATGCCGCCCGAGTAGAAGTTGCCGTTGCGCGGGACGTCGTCGCCGACCTTGAGCTGCATCCAGAAGTTGCCCGACTCCCCCGACCCCCGGTTGACTACGCCGATGCACACCACGTCGTCCGGGCCGCCCGGCTCGTTCATCACCCTGATCCTCGTCGGGTTCAAGTCCGGCACCGGGGCGTAGCGGATCTCGAAGGTGAGCGCATAGTCTCCCAGGCGATCAAAATTGCCCTGGTCGTTATTGAAGTGGCTCCGCACGGTGTGGGTGCCGACGCCCCAGCCTTCCCGCCCCGCGAAAAGCGTTCGGGTCACGCCCAGATAGTCGGTACCGCTCATGAGCGCTGAGTCCCTCTCTTCAATGAAGGAGGACATGCCCAGCGTCTCGCCGGCGTACACCGGGAAGCCCGTCGCCTGTGACGCGTCGTGGCCTGAGCTCACGAGGTGGTTGGGGAGAGCGAGTCGATCCAGCGGGACGGTGTTCCCGCCGCTGCCGCTGAACGAGTGCCGGAGCACGCCGAGCCGGGAAGGTAAGGTTCAAGTGCAGCTCGCCTGCGCCCAGGAACCAGCCCGGGTCGTGGTCGTCGTAGATGTAGACCTCCTTCAGAAAGAGCTGGAGCCGCGCCACCGGTTCGTGGCCGGCCTCGTGCTCGGCGCGCGCGGGCGGGGGGATGGTCGCCCAAGGCAGCAGCGTGGCTACCAGGGCCAGGGCCGCCAGTGAGCGGCCAGCCCGGCCGGCTTTCAGCGCGGATTGGTCATGCATCGTGTCTTCCTCCCATCTGACTACTGCAGAGCGGCAGGGTGATCGACTGCCAGTCCGGCTTCCTAGTCACGACAGTTCACCGTAAGCTTGAGCTCGTTGTTGTCCTCGTCCGTCTCGGCGATGGCCTTCCCGGCGTCCACCGTCGCGGCGACCGAGCGCATACCCTGCTTCAGGCGAACGTCCTCAAACCTAACATCCATCTCTTTGCCCGCTTCCAGGGCGGACACGGACTTCTCCTTGGCCTCTTCGTCCTCGCCATCGATGATAATGCGCACCGCGAAGCCGCCGGCCACCGCCGTGCCGTCGTTCTTGACCACCGCGGTGACATCGTTCCGGCCCAGCTCGCAGCCGCCGGCGCCACCCGGCGCCCCGCCTCGCACCTGGATCCCTTGGCCGTGAGATCGGCGCGCGCCGGGACGCCCGGTCCGGCTTGAGCGGGCGCGGCCGAACCGGGGTCAGCGGCCGACTCGAAGACGGGCAGGCCGCCCGCTTGCCCGCCAACCACGGCCAGGCGCGGAGCATACCCGTCGACGTAGACGTTGTTGGTCTCGCTCTGCTCGTTCACGACGCGCCGATCGTCCACCACCACCGAGAGCTGATGCACTCCCGACTGTGGCAGCGCCGTCTGGACGCATAGCTCCCCGTGCTCGCCCGAACCCAGGCGGCCGGCTTCCGCCCGCCCGAGCGGCTCCAGGACGCGGTCCAGCCGCAGGAGCACATCGAACGCGCCGGCGTCAACCGGGCCGATGTTCTGCACCGCCATGCACACCAGCTTGTCGGTGCTCCCCGGGGCGTCGAGGATTGAAATGTTGGACGGGCGCAAGTCCGGCAGTGGCACCAGGCGTACCTCGTATTCGACCGAGAAGTTCGCCTGATCGCACCCCGTCGATTGCAGCCGCTTACAGAAGCCAGAGGCGAGGCTGTCGTAGTCCCGCCAGCCGCGCCGCGTGAACGTCCCGACGCCCCAGCTCGTCCCCTCCGACACGTAGCCGTAGAGGTCGCCCATCTCGTCGTCGAAGGCTGGATCCTCTTCGGTCGCCTTGATCATCCAGCCGTAGCTGCGCCCGGCGTGCAGCGGGATGCCGAGTGTCGCGCTGATCGACTCATCCCTGACCACGTCCGTCGTGGACGGCAGCACCCAGTCCACCGTCGGCGCGTCGCCGCCGCTTGCGAGAATCTGAACGCTCCCGCTCCTGACGAGGGTGGTCCGCGGAGAGCAGTGGTCGACATCGGTGCTCCCCTCCCCGCACGCCCAGAATTCCGCGGTGAAGAGCATCTCGCCCTCGCCCCAGTCGGAGTCGTCGTGGATGATGAGCTTCTTGATGACGAGCTGCAGCCGCGCGTCAGGATCGCGGTGGTCGCGCACGATTGGCTCGTCCGCGCGCGCCGGAATTGCGGGCGCGGCCGCCCCAGGCAGCAGCAGGCCCGCGAGTGCGAGCGCGAAAATCAGGCGTCGAACGGACTGCAATATCCGTGTGCGCGTTCGGCGTGGCATGTCGGGCTCCTCCGGTTCGTTCTGGACTCGCCCACAGTCTGCGGCGCGGGCGGCTGCGCCACCACCGACACTCGTACAGTTGCCTCACACACTTCCGGGCACAGCCTCTAGCCATCCCTGGATGACGGTGCTACCATGCCCGCGACCGCCCCTCGACGGCGGAGCGGACTCCAGGGCATGCCGTGCCCACGTGGCGAATATCGAGATGGACACGCGGATCGACGAGAGCTTTAGCGCGCTGCTCAAGCGCTATCGGGTGGGCGCGGGGCTCTCACAGGAAGCGCTGGCTGAACGGGCGGGCCTGAGCGTACAGGCGATCAGCGCGCTGGAACGTGGGCTCCGACGGGCACCGTATCGGGATACCGTGCGCGTCCTGGGGGAGGCGCTCGAGCTGCCCGCTGCCGACCGAGCAAGCCTCGAGGCGGCGGTGCGGCGACAACGAGGCCCGGCGGCGGGCGCCGGAGTCGACCGTCCGCGAGTCGGCCCGGCGCTCCCGATCCCGCCGACCCCATTCCTGGGCCGCGAGCGCGAGGAGGAAGCGATTACCCGCCTGTTGCAACAGGCCGAGGTGCGCCTACTCACGCTGACCGGGCCCGGCGGTGTGGGCAAGACGCGCCTGGCGCTGCAGGTGGCGGCGGGGATGGACGGCCTCTTTCCGGATGGCGTGGTCCTGGTCCCCCTGGCATCCATCCGCGAGTCGGAGCTCGTCATACCAGCCATGGCGCAGGCGCTGGGCGTGCAAGAGGCCAGGGGACGCTCCCTCTCGGACAGCCTGGCCGCTAGCCTGCGTGAGAAACGTACACTCCTGCTCCTGGACAACGTGGAGCAGGTCCTCGACGCGGCACCGGACGTCGCCAGGCTCGTGGCGACCTGCCCCCATCTGACGGTGCTTGCAACTGGACGGGCGGCGCTCCACCTGCGAGGCGAGCACCGCTTTCCAGTCCCGCCACTGGAGGTACCGCTCGTCGCCTCTTCCGGAGGGATCGACGACCTGGCGCACTACGCGTCGGTGGAGCTCTTCGTGCAACAAGCCCGCGCGGCACGGCTGGACTTCGCACTCACGGAGGCCAATGCCGCCGCGGTGGGCGCGATCTGCGCGCGGCTGGAAGGGGCTCCCGCTGGCAATCGAGCTGGCGGCCGCGCAGGTGGTGCTGCTGCCACCAGAGGCGCTGCTGGCGCGCCTGGAGCGCCGGCTGCCGCTGCTGACCGATGGGGCCCGGGACTTGCCGGCTCGACAGCAGACGATGCGCGACACGATTGGCTGGAGCTACGAGCTGCTGGACCGGGAGGAGCAGACAGTCTTCCGACGCCTGGCCGTCTGCGTCGGCGGCGGCGGTCTGGAAGCCGCTGAAGCGATCGTCTGCCGGCCCGATGGGTCGGATTCGGAGCGCGGTGGCACGGTCAGCCAGCTGCTCTCCCTCGCGGACAAGACATTGGTGGCGTTCGACAGCGGGTCGGCTAATGGAGAGGCAGACCAGAGCGCGGAGCCGCGCGTGACGATGCTGGAAACCGTGCGTGAGTACGGCCTGGAGCAGCTAGCCGCGTGCGACGAGGCGGGGTGGGCGCGGCGCCAGCACGCCCGGTACTACCTGGCCATGACCGAGGCAGCCGAGCCCGAGCTGACGGGACCACGGCAACGGACGTGGCTTGCCCGTCTGGAGCGAGACCACGGCAACCTGCGAGCAGCCCTGCAGTGGGCGCGGGAAAACCGAGAGCACACGATCGGGCTACGGCTGGCCGGGGCGCTGTGGCGCTTCTGGGAGGTGCGCGGCTACTGGACGGAAGGCCGCGCCACGCTCGAGGAGCTGCTTGCCGCGGCGGTCGACGGCGAGGCGACGCTGCACACCGAATGGCGGGCCAAGGCGATGCAGGGCGCGGGAGTGCTGGCTTTCCAGCAGGGCGACTACGCGGCCGCTCGCTTCGCCCTGGAAGGGAGCATCGCTATTTACCGCGAGCTGGGTGGCCGCGCGGGGATGGCCTGGTCACTCATCTACCTGGGCTGGCTCGCCAACGACAGCGGCGATCCGGCCCGCGCCTCGGCACTGTTAGAAGAGAGCCTCGCGCTCTGCCGAGCCGCCGGTGATCAGTTCGGCGCGGCGTGGTCGCTGGTGAGGCTGGGACTGGTCAAGCTGTTCCAGCGCGACTATGAGGCCGCCCGCCCGGCGCTGAGCGAGAGTCTGGTGATCGCGCGCACACTCGGCGACCGGATGGTGACGGCCTGGGCGCTGCATTGGCTGGCGTCCGCACTCGTATGGAGCGGCGCGGGCACGATGGATGAGGTGCGTCGACTCGAAACGGAGAGCCTGGAGCTCTGGGAGGAGCTGGGCGATCGACGGAATAGCAGCTATTCGATGGCGATCCTGGCAGGCGTCACCTATGCCGAAGGTGATCTCGCCGCGACGTACGAGTACCTGCGCGAGGCGCTGCATCGATCGTACGAGGTTGGGGACAAGCTAGGCGTAATGACGGTGCTCACCCAGCTTGCCGCTCTGGCGGCGGCGCAGAGACAGTACGAGCGGGCGGTGCGGCTGGAGGGTGCGCTCGCGGCCCTGCACGAAGCGAGCGGGCTGCCGCCACACGCGGTGTTCCGAATTTACTTCGATCGAGAGCTTCCGGCCGCGCACCAAGCGCTCGGGGAAACCGGTACCGCGGCCGCGTGGCAAGCAGGCCATTCGATGTCATCGGAGCAAGTCATTGCTTATGCCATCGAGGGCTACCGTCTATCGGGTACATCCTCGGGGTGAGCGGCAGCGAGGAGCAAAACGGCCGCGGCTGGATCGGGCATTTCGCCCATACCAGCCGACCGAGTCTCCTCCGTGGATTGCGCCCGTGGCACCCCCTGCATCGCGCACGGCTCGAGTGTACTCATTGGCAGCTATTGTCAAGATGTCAGCCTATCTTAGCCTGGCCGCAGCGCGACGCTGCCGGAGCGTAGCGCCGGAGAATGTCTACCGATTGACGTCGTGGGGCACGATGGCCCGATACAGATTGTGGCACTCGCCGTCCCAGGCGAATCCCGCCATAATAGGCGTCTATGTCAGTTCCTTGGGTTCGCATTGTCTTCGTCATGTTGCTGTCGTCAAGCAGCAACGTCGCCGGTATTCTGGTCCCTCCGTATCTCCAGGGACTCGGTTACGACTACACCGCGATTGGCCTGTTAGTCGCCATCACCGCGGTGGCGCAACTGTGCTCACGGTTCCCTGCTGGTGCCCTTTATCGACCGGATCGGGCCCGCCGCATCACGGCGGTCTGCATCGTGGTGATAGCCATCAACTATCTGGTTTATCCGCTGGCACATAGCCCCCTCACCTTTGCCCTGGTGCAGATCATCGCCGGTCTGGCCAACGGCGTCGCCACGACGACGAATCTGGCGATGTACATGGATGCGCTGCCGGCCGATACACCGAAACACCGCCCGATGGCCTTCTATGCGGGCGCGTTGGCCGGCGGATTCACCCTGGGCAACCTGGTGGGCGGCCTGGCGGGCGATTTCCTGGGAGTGACCCAGGCGTTCATGATCGCTTCAGCCACAACCCTCGGCTCACTCATCTTCCTCGGGCTGGACCATCCTCATCTAGTCCGCGCAGCGAGCCCCGCGAGGAACCGTGAGCCGGTGCCGCTGCGCGAGCGTCTCGCTGTCACGCTTGCCGGCTTTACCGAGCCACGGCTCGTGGGGATCTCTGGAGTGGCGTTCCTGCTGAACTTCCTCCACACCATTGTCAACACCTTCTTGCCGCTGTACGGGATCGCGATTGGCCTGTCGCTGTCGGAGATCGGCCTGCTGAAAAGCGTCCACTCACTGGTGAACGCCATAGCGCGACCGATCGCAAGCGCGCCGGTTCGCGCCCTCGGCGCGCGACGAGCATCACTCATCGGCGTTGTGGCGCTGGCGGCGATGGACACCCTCGTCCCTTTCCAGACGACCTTCATCCTGCTGGCCATCGTGCTTGCCGGCGTGGGCCTGATGCGGGCCATCGCACTGGTGGGCAACACGGTGGAGCTTGCCGATATCGACCACACGCGGATCAGCCGAGGCATGGCATCCAGCCTCTATAACTCCTGCCAGGATGTAGGCAGCCTCTCCGGCCCGGCGCTGTGTGGCGCGCTCGCGTCGGTCATCGGTCTGACCACCATGATGACGATCGTACCGCTGGGGTCCACCGCGCTGTTTTTCGTGGTGCTCTTCGGAGTCTTTCGAAAGGCGCATCACGAGCCCGTTGCCACCACGTCATGATCCTTGCGTGAGTGCCGCGAGCAATTTCGATGCGCGACCTCTTTCAATAGAGGAAGCTCGGCGGCTCCCCATCACGGTCCGGGGACACCGCTATGGTGTGCGTTCTGGACCTTCTTGGTAGGCACAGGCTTCAGGTTCGGTGAAGCGGCCCGGACTCTCATGAGATGCCGTGGACCTCGCGGTGGGCGTCCTGGCCATAAAGCAAGCGGCCGTCAGAGCTCGAAAGGATGGCAGTATCCATGAGCAGCTCGCGCCGAGCCAAGACGGCTGCGAGGGTGCGGACACTGCCATTTCGCTTGGCTGGAAAGGACGCGTCGTACAGACGGCTCTCTACGCTATGCGCTGGGCGTGCACATAGGGGCGCTCTTCTCCGAGCTGAGCGCCCCTATGGATTTCGAGATCGGCACCCAGCGGCACTGCCCGGCGTGAACTGGGTGACCGGTGAGGTGGGGCTCCGGTAGCAGAAGACGCCCGGATGCGCCTGCTCTGGATTCAAGCGCGGCCTTTAAACGCCCGCGCCATCTCGCGCGTGATTTCTAGGTAGCGCGTGCCATAGCCTCGGGCCGGCTCAATTTGGGTTCCCTCCAGCCACTCGTTCCAGCTCGTGATCATCACCCAAGTGGGCTCCGACTGAATCGCCCCGCGGAAGGTCGCCCGGTAATACCCGCCATCCGCGCGATCGACCGCGAAGGCATCAGAACGCCCGGGAATCAGGCGGTCGTCATAGCCTGGCATCGCCGTCGCCGCCCACAGTTTGCGCGCTCCGTTAGTTGTATTGAAAGCCCGAACCTTCTCGGAGTAACTGCGGAGCTGTTTCGATGGGTCGGGGCTCCAGGCAATCGAGTAGGGAAAGATGCCATCAAAGACTTCGAGCAGCGGGAAGTAATCGCCTTCCGCGATCCAGAGGGCACGCCGCTCGGGGTCCGCGTCCCGAATTAACGCGGCCCAGGCATCGATCGCCGCGCGGCTTTTGTCGTTTACCCGGTTCCCATCTTCGCCGAACGCCGTGTACGGGTGCCAGACCAGGATCACGGGTCGGCCGTCAACGCGCAGGTAGGCCGGGTGCTCCGCATGTATATGCAGGAAGTGCTTCAACGCCGCGACCATCGCGGCTCTATCCGGGAACCAGTCGACACTGTCGGTTTCCAGGAGCAGGGCGGCGCGCATCCCTGCACGCTCCGCGGAGGAAAGCAGGCTTTGGAAATTCCTCTCCGTAGGGTTGTTTTTCATTGGGCCGTACCAGGCTTGCGCCAGGACATCGATGCCCGCTTCCTTGGCCAAGCCAACCTGTCGCTGGATTCCTGCCGGGTCATCCGACCAGCTCGGAATCATGGGTAGGTCGGCCGTCATGCCGCTCGTCCAGGTCGCCTGGTCGAACCAGGCATAGTACAGCGCGACAACGAGGCGTTGGTCCAGAGGAGCACCTTGCGGCTCGAACGCGTACGGAGTGCAATTGACACCGTCCGGGGCCGGCCCGACGCGCCGTTCGGGGACCGCGGCCACACCCACGTCCTGGGCATCGACCCACACCTCTTCCTGTCGCGCGGGGTTGAAGACGTGGAGCCGCGCATCAGTTTGCGGGTCAAGTACCTGGAAGGCGCAGTACTGCGCCTCGGTTGTGCCGAGACTCGTCGCACCCGGTTGGCTGGCCGGGCCATTCCACAGATCGGTGAGCCGATGGTTCTCCACCCAGTAGTACGCGAAGCTCGCCGTTACCGTAGGTGTCGCCGTTGGAGCGGGTGTCGCCGTCCGTACCGGCGCGACCGTCCGAACTGGCGTCGCCGTCCGAACGGGTGTCGGCGCGGCCGCGACGACCGTGTCTGGCGAAGGCGAGGACGCCGCCGACGATGCCTCCTCCGCAAGAAGCCCGAAGCCGCCCAGGAGGATAGACAGGCCAAGGACGCATGTCCTGATGCACCAGGAGGGACGAGTAGGCGATGACGATACGCTCATAGTGTCACACCGAATAACGACGCGGACATCGGCGTGGTCGCGGATTACTTACTGATGCGAGCTCGCAAAGGGGATCGAATGACCCGCGGCCGGTGACGTCCAGTCGGAAGTACGGCGGGTTCCAGCCATCGCCGGCGTAGCGGGGCGCGTGAGGAACCGGACCTGATTCTCCCGATCGCCTCCGCCCGAGCCGAGAACGGACATAAGTAAGCGGCTCCGGTGGCACCCCGGAGCCGCTTCACCACTGGTGCGTGCTGATAATGGGTGCCTCCATAGACTTGAACCAACGTCACTCAAGTGTCGAGCGAATGGACGGCGAGATCGGCGAGTTCCCTCACCAGAGCGAGCATGCGGCCCGAACCCGGCTCAAACAGAGAATACTTGGTTCGCCCGGGCTCCAGTACCAACATCCTTGGAAGAATTTCCTCGAGCTGGGACTTGTAGCCATCCAGGCTCATGGGCAATGTTTGGTCCAACTCGTCAGGTAGATCCTCGATCTCGTAGTGCGTCGGATTGAAAACTGGAAGGCTGTCGATCTCAGACCAGACGAAGTGTCTGATCTCGAACAGAATCCCGGTTGCTAGCCAAAGAGCCGTGCGAAGATGCCGCAGACGGAGCCGTGCCGAGCCTGGACTAAAAATGGCGCCACGATCTCGGCGCGGCCCCAGTTCCCCAACGGAAACGAGTGAGAATTCCCCCTTGGGCAGTTCAATACTGTAATTCGGCCGGGCCTCTGCAAAAAGCGACCCTAAGCTCGGCTCGTCGGGCGGGCCTACAAACATGAGCCCAGGAAGCTTAATTCCTCCCATGGGGCTGTAGCTTCGGCACAACCGCAACCGCGATGGAGTAAATCACGGTCCGACGGAGCGATTGCCAGAGCGTTGTCTCTACACGTTGCGCGAAGGCCATCGGCGGCTCGCCCGTAGTGAACCATTGCCTCGCGAGCCCAGCAAGCGTCTGCATCGCCTCGCCTCGCGGGTCAGTACTTCCAAACGCTTCTCTGACCGCAGAATCATTGGAGATGACGTCAAGCAGGTGGCGCGAATCGTCCGATGACCAGAGTCTTGCACCCTTTTCACTGCCGCGCCATATTCTCCTTGGGGCCTCCCCAGGATTTCGCAGGTCTGTTTCGAGCGCCGCCCAATCCGAGAATTCGAACTGGAGCAAGGAGAGGAAAGCAGCCAGATGTTCCGAAAATGCAGTCACCGCAATTTTTCCAACTATTTCAGCAGCGAGCCCCTTCTCCAAGCGTGTGCAGGCCTGGGCATAGCGAACCCGAGCGAGTCAGACCGTTGCTACCCGCGTTGCTACCCGGAGCAGAAAAACAACTCGATCTGATCTCACATCGGGGTCAATGGTGCCAAGCGGCAGAATCAGCCAAACCCCTGCATCAGTACGCACCGGTGCGCCCCAGCCGGCGACGCGAGGGTCTTCGCACTTGTCGTTGTCCTCGATAATCACCCAGAGGGTCCCCTGAACGATCGTATCGCCGGCTGGGGAATGCCATTACTTTCGGCCTTAAATAGCTCCACCGCGAAGGTCTCCGGGTCTTCGCACTCGTCGTCATCCGCGATCGGGAGTGTGATGGCCTGCTTGATGGTGGCCGGCATAGGCACCACCGAAAATGCGATCCCGCAACCCCACTCGGGGCACTGGTAGTAGTCGAGGTTCGGGGTGGCCGTGCCGCGGGTTGTGCGGTAGTAGAAGTTGATCTGGCCACGGATGCCGGACGCCTGCATCCGCACGACCGCGCCCGGGTCGCCGAACTTCGGGAAGGTGTTCGCCGTGCCCGCGCCCTCCTTCACCCGCACCACCCCGTCATCGTCCTCGAACCCGAAGGTCAGCCCCGTCGGCTGGCCGAGCGGCTCCGAGCGCGCACTGCCGCCGAGCCCGAGGCCGGCCAAGCCCACGGCGACCACGAGCCCGCCGCGGAGCAGTCGACGCTGCATTATGCGAGTGGTGCCATGCATCGGAGGCCTCCAAAGAACAATTCGGAGCCACGATCCCGGCCGATACGCGGAGGGTATCGACGATCCGTCAGTCGGATAGGTCCGAGCACGCGACGCTCGTTACGGCCTCGGACTTTCGCCGCCGCGAACTGCCCACTCGCGAAGTCATTCGAGAACGCAGCAGCCCGCATCCGAATCACCAGCTGGGATGCGCGGACCCTCAGAGTTCCACAGGTTCATCGCGCGCGGGGGAGTGTCAACCGGCCCGTGTGAGAGCCCGCCCGAACGTCTGATCCCCTGCTCCGAGCCCCCCACGCGCCTCTCGTGCGGCTACGACGCGCTGGTGAAGATCTGCGGGCTATCGGCTGTAACGGGGTCAGTCGAGCGGAACCTACGCCTCATCGGCGAGATCCAACCCACGTTCTGCCAACGCCTCGCGCAGCTGGCGGATGGCTTTTGGCCCCATGCCGTGCATCTTTTTCAGGTCGGACTCCTTTAGCCTCGCAACCTGATCAAGGCCAGTCACTCCAGCATGCGCCAGAGCGCGCCGGGCCGGACTGGCGAGCGTCGCGGGCAGATCTCCACTTCCGCTCTGCGTTGCTTCGCCACTCATGTGCAGTCCTTCATTTCAACATGGAAGAGCCTGCCCGGATCCGCTGTTCCGGGGCGTTCGAGGGTGCCCCGTGAGTCACCTGGGCGATTGCAGCACCACGGGTGTGAGGTTCCTTGGGGTGAGCCCGTCCTCCATCTCGATCTTTACGTAGGTGATGGTCTGGTCCGCCGCGGGGGTGGGTGTCGCGGTCGTGAGCGCCTTCTCCTCGGCCGAGCTGGGCGTGTAGTTCAGGATCGCGAGCCCCAGCGCCAGAGCATTCACGAAGCCGATCAGCCAGTGTCGTGCATCCATGATGGTCCTCCGCTTCGTTCGTTCGTGCCTTCAGGCTACCGCTGGCGGGGACGGGGCGCTGTCAACTGGGCGACAGTGCCGGTGTGCATCTGGCGACACGCTGCGTCTTCGAGTGGATCACGCTGAGGTGACCGGCAGGATTAACTCCGGCCCCTGACCCTTCGCGCTGTTCACCTTCTTCGAGACCGGGAACGCCTGCATGGACTCGGCCGGGTAGGGCATCAGCATGGTCAGCGCTTCGGCCGTATCGGTCATCTTCGGATCCAGCCAGACGTCTTCCAAGGGTCATCGGGATGTTCAACTAACTGCTGGCACCCATCATCGAAACCGCCTAGCAGCTCAGGCAGGGTGCACATTGTTGCAGGATTGCACATAGACATTCCGCCAACATCGTGAGAGTCTTAAACGACACCCTTAAGACCAACTAAGTACACGACAGTCAAGTCAAGAGCGCCCCGCTGGCTGTAGTGTTGGGGCTCTTCGGTGGGTAGCGGTGCGGAGAGCTCGCGAAAACGCTAGGGCCCCGCTCCATGATCCATTCTAGCGAGCACCAGAGAATGCGCTCACGGACTGATTGGATGGACACTATTCAGTGCACTGACCCAGATCTCGCGGACCGTCTGACCGCCCGCGAGATCGAGATCCTCTGTCTCATGGCGGAAGGGTGTGATAACCAGACGATCGCCACCCTACTCGTGCTCGATCGGGCCACCATTCGCACACACGCCGCCACGGTCCTCACCAAATCTTGACGGGCATTCGCGGCTGTAAGCGGTAGCTCGGGCCCGCGCGATCGGGGCTCTGCGGTTAACACCGTCCAGTGCCCCGTCAATCATCGCCGATGGTCGCCGAGATTCAGCGAGCTGAGCGCTGAGGCGTATTGCCTTCCGATCGCGTGGCGGCCAGTTCGCGTTCCGCCAGCGTGGCACGCAGCCAGCGGAACATCGCGGAGTCATCGCCGTCCGTATGGCCGGCAGCCCGATACTCCGCTCGGAGCCGGTCGATGATGGGAGCCGCGGCCGATCGCAGCTCTCCGACGGCCTCGTCCGACGGGCTCCGCTCAACGGTGTGAAGCGCCACCCGGAATCGCCCGAGCAGAGCGTCTCGGTCCTGATCGTTCGTCCTATGAGGGCTCATTGTTTCACACCTCTGCAAGTAACTCCAGTAGCCTCTACCTCGTCCACATCCGCCACCCGACCCACACCGCAGGCTGCGCTGTTCCCCCAGTATCTGCAAAAAGTGACGTCTAGATAGATGCACCGTGACATAAAAATGCACGCAGATAGACACCAATTTCGTTGAGTAGAGGTCGAGGACACCATCCCGCCCCCACCGCGAGGCGTCGAAAGAGCGCCACGCTTGGGACGAGCGTGGCGCTCTTTCTTGGAGGCGGTCACCCTGACCCGGTGCGGCAGGCCAGGTGTACCACTCCTCAGCCAGACGCGCATTGAGCATCCACCGTTCCTATTCCAGGATCGCCCACACGGCCAACGCCCGCCGCGCTTCCGGGGGCATCACGGCTGAGTAGCGCGCCGGCGCCGGTTCCGCTGCCGTTGCGCCTCGCTTCGGCAGACCAGGCACTCCCGGTAGCCCCGCGTCGTCCGGGTGTTCTCCGGCGTGCGCGTGTGGCCGTTGCGACACTGCTCGATCGCCGTCCCGAATGTGACGATACCGTGGACCGGATCGTACCGCCCGCCCCGCGGGACTGGGCGACGATGCTCCGGCCGGACGCAGCGGCGCTCGCCGTCGGGGCAGGCGAGTCCCACGACGTGGCCCGGGGGCACCGGGCCGACCAGCGCCTCGTAGACCAGGAGCGCCGCGCTCCAGCCATGCCACTGCGGATACCCGGCGGCGTCGACGACACCGCGCCAGAGCCAGCAGCGCTCCGTCCGCTCGACCAGGTCCCAGAAGGCCTCCGGGAGCTCCGTGGGCCGCGGCCGCGCGCGCCGCCCGCCGTGCGGGTCACCGCTGCGCCACCAGCGCTGATGATGGGCCCGGCACATGCCCCGCTGATGGGCCGGCTTGCCGCAGCCCTCCACGGAGCAGGTGCCGTCGTTGACCTGGGGGCGCCCATTCGGGTCGCCAGAGCGCCACCAGCGCATGTAGTGCGGGCGACACCAGCCGCGAGCGTAGGGGGAACGCTCGCAACCCGAGATGGTGCACGCCGACACGGCGACTAGGGAACCCGCCTGAAGCAGGCGGCCATGGACGTGAGCACGTCCAGCGGGTTCAGCAGCGGCTCGGTGTGGACCAGCGATGCGGCGAGCCGCGCGGAGATGAGCGTGGGGAGCATGGTGCGGCCATTCTACTTCTGGCGGTGGAGTATGGCGGGATGCGAGGCCCCTGAGCGTTTCAGCGG
This sequence comes from uncultured Chloroflexia bacterium, assembly GCA_963765765.1. GTDB lineage: Bacteria > Chloroflexota > UBA6077 > UBA6077 > JACCZL01 > CAVXYC01. The sequence goes on from CAVXYC010000020.1 coordinate 472,194, forward strand.
CGCCGAACCCACCCTTCCGCGCCCGTTCTCGGGATACTCAGGAGAGCTGATGCTTCCCGACGTCCCAGGTGCTCGGCTTCGCCTCCCGTGGCGGATCGCCGTACCAGAAGTCCGGATAGGCTGGGAGCTGCTTCGGATCCGCCAGCTTCGCCCAGCAGGCATCGCGGAGTGCCCGCTGCTGGTCTTTCTCCAGCCGCATCGCCTGCACGAGTTTGCAGGGTCAGGCGCCAGACCACGGAACGCTATGGCAGATCGATCAACTAGTCGCCTGCGCCCTCGGCCCACGCAGGCGAATCGTTGGCCCGTCTGAGCTATTGACGCTGGCCCGTGTGGGGTCTACTGTTCCGCTCGCATATCAGGACAACGGATTCAAGCGAGGGACCGCACAGCCATGACTGAACAGACCGCCGGATTCTCGGACGCTAACATTACCCGTTCTGTGCGCTGGTTGCAGCAGCGGGAGCTCTATCACTACGTAGAAAGAGGCTTCCCCCATGCGCGCTGTCACTTCGTCCGGCCGGTTCTGGCTTCCCCTCAGGCGCACACTCTCCGTCGCGATCGTCTTGTCCCTGCTGGTCAGCCTGCTGGCGCCGACGCTGCCCACCAGTGTCCAGGCGCAGGATCGTTCATCTCAAGTCGACGATCGCGTTCACCAGCAACCGGGACCAACCCCAACAGGATTGTCGTTGACCCCCCCACCGACATCTACCTGATGGACCCGGACGGCACGAACGTGCGGCGTCTGACGGTCACGGCTGGTGAGTACAACACCTTTCCGATCTTGTCGCCGGACGGCAAGAAGATCGTGTTCGAGAGCACCCGGAACAAATTCGTCGCCGAGCGGGGACGCTACGGACCTGTTCGTGATGAACGCGGACGGCAGCGAGCTGTCGGCGCTGACCCTGGGCGCTTCCGTCAGCTGGTCGCCGGACAGCAAAAACATCGTGTTCCACGCCTCCCAGTCGGGCGAAGGGGTGCCCCCCGTGATGGACCCGGGCGGGGCGACGTCGGACAGCGACATCTTCGTCCTGAACGTGGACGACTGCCAAAAGGCAAACCAGCTCGCCAACGCAGACCGGACGAAGGGCCGCTGCCGCGACACAGCGCGGGCGAAGAACCTCACGAACAATGGGGGTGTCACGATCGACGGCGACCCGGACTGGTCGCCGGACGGGAAAACGATCGTCTTCACGAGCCTCGTCACGGGCACTGGTCCCGCGATCTACGTGATCAACGCGGACGGGACGGGGACGCGGCAGTCGCTGACCACCAACAACCCCATCCAGGGTCGTACGCCTGACTGGTCCCCAAATGGCAAACGCATTGCCTTCGTGATCCAGGATGTCGGAGGCGACGTCGGAACCGACCTCGAGATCTGCGTCATCAACGCGGACGGCACGGGCCTGGTGCGGCTGACCAACACGATCTCATCCCCGACGTGCGGCCGATGTGGTCACCCGATGGCCTACAGATCCTGTTCGCGAGGCCGTCGAAGCCGGACGGGGTGCGGGGAGTGCCAGCCCAGCAGCTCTTTGTGATGAATGCGGACGGCACGGGCGAGGTGCGGCTGACCAATGCCTTACCGGGCGCTATGGGCAATCGGCCGGTCGTCACCGCATTGGCGAGCTGGGGCTGGCTCAGGGTCCCCCCTGGTCCGCCCCCAACCGTGACGTCGACGCCCACCCGGACCCTCACAGTTACGACTACTCCAACACCCGCGAACACGCCAACCATGACGCCGACGCTGACTGCTACAGCCACGCCGACACCGTAGGAGCCGCAGTGGCCGCAGCGCTCGACCATCACGGCAAGCGCGGCCAGTTGAGGACGCCATTCGCGTCGGCGTTCGTGGACGGGCCGCTCGACGACGACCTCGCGCTCGTTGTAGTTCTGAACGTAGGTGGTCGGACAGGCCGAATTGGCCGGCGTTCGCCACCAGGTCGACGAGCCACCGGAGCCCGCCTGCTCCCGTAACGGCGGCAGTGGAGGCAAGCGGGCAATGATGTCGTCGACCAGGGCGTCGGAGTCCATGCCAGGAGATCGCCTGACATCAGCAGCTCCGCCACACGCGTGGCGCCTGAAGCTGGTCAGACGCCCACCCGTCAGCGCAGAGCCCAAACACGGAATGGGGACAAAAAACGCCCAGAATTGCCGCCATGGGCGTCTGGTGAGGCGTGAGAAGCGTCCAGGATTTAACGTTCGGACGAACGCGTGAGAACCTCACGTGAGGACCTTCCTCTATCTCCCGCGAGAGGCGGAGAACGATGAAGTGGACCGACCTGGATGCTCTGGCGAATGCATTGCGTCGCACGCTCAAGCGTGGCTCCCTGCGCGGCCTCCCGCCGATCATCGACGAACCGACGCGGATATTCACCCCGGAGCTGCTGGCGCGGATCGTATTAGCCGATATCGAGCACGTCCGCGAGTTGGAACGGGACGGTTCAAGTCCGAATTTGGACGAGCGACGCCAGGAGCTCGCGAATCTGATCTGTGCCCTGCTGGCGCTGCGGGCCGCCCATCGAAGGATTTCTCCGGCATGTCCGATAACGGGTATCGGGGGTCCCTACCGTGGATCACACCATGACTGGACCGCGCTTCATCGCCCCAGGTCTTCGGACACCACCCTCGCCCGATCTAGTTGACAGAAGACCGGGTGTGCGCCATGATTCTAGGTGGATCGGCCGGCTACCACCTCTGTACTCCGCCGGTCCATCCATACGGCCCCCGACGCAGTCGTGAGTCGGGGGCTCTCCTCTGCCCCGAATGCTGTTCTGATACCGCGAGGTCTTCTTGATACCACCCCGCCCCGCAGAGGCCGTTTCTCGTCACGCTGTGCGGGCGTGCGAGCGCCTCTAGCGAATGTGAAGCACGTAGCGATCGACGAGCAGCGCGCTCACGATCAGCCACACGACGCCCAGCACGAGAACCAAGCAACCGCCGAGATCGACGTCAGAAGCGACCCGCCCACGCGACACAAACGCAAGCAATCCTGGAATCCCTATCGCCCCGAGCCAGGCGAGAGCCACCCCCGTGAACACGAAAATCGCCAGAATATAGGGCAACTCCTGGGTAATCCTGATCCCGTCTGGCCCCAACCACGCGCCAGCGAACCACAATCCGAGCCCGACGAAGAACCATTGCTTTGAACGTGTCGTCTCTGCTCACCAGAATCGCCACCAGGGCCGCCGTTCCTGCCCCCCGACGTTCGGCATCGTCATAGGCGTACAGGGCGCCGGCAACACATCCATCCGAACGTCCCGCCCACGAGCGCAGCCCCCAGCGGGACGGCGCCCACACGTACAGCACCCCTCCTACGGTGATGAGGACAATGGCGAGCGTTACACCCACTGGCTCCCGTACCGGACTCTCGTTGCTCATTGCTCGTGCCGACGCATCATCATGAACTCCAGAACCGCCGCAACCAGGCCCTGTAGCTCCATGGCCGCCGCCCACGCCCCTCGGCTGGCTGTGAGGCCGTGGTGTAGGTGTCCTGCACGGGTAATTCCATCGTGGTGATGCCGTCTGGAGGGGTGCGCGGATCGGGTGCCTGCAACTGTGGCCGCTGTTCCTTGAGGTACTGCCACAGTTCCCGTGAGCGCTCGCGTTCCTCGTCCAGGTCATGGCGCAAGCCTTCGAGCTGGGCATTCAGGATTCTCACAGTTTCGGTGAGCGCGGCCACGGTGGAACCCTCCGGTGAATCACAGAGGGTGTCTGGGCATCTGCACCATTCGTGACGCCGTTCTCATCGGGCATCTGCACAAGCAGGCGGTAGCCCTGGGGTCGGGCCTCGCGCTCGGTGGGCAGCTCGCCGCGTTTAATCCGGCGCTTCAGCGTGACGACGCTACAGTCGAGCCGTTCCGCGGCGACACTCAGCGGCACCCATTCGGACATGCTCACCACCACCTCACGCACGGGATCAGCCATGGTAGCGTGAGGCCCTGGCTGCAACGGTCGCTTGACGTATACAGCACCGCTACAGAGAGGGTGTCAGAGGACGGCTACACAGGGGATCACAGGGGATCAGACGCCAAAACGGGGCCGAAATGGGCCGCTCATGTAGATCTATGAGTTATTAGCTCTACCAGGCCGCTCTTACGTCAACTCCTCGCGGAGGGCCTCTCTGACGAAGTTATCGAGCTGGCTTTCTGAAATCCCTATCCACTCAGCGGTCGAATGAGCCACGCTCCCCTGGAGCGTACGACCCTCGGGGCCCTGTGTTGCATCGTCACGGGCACCCGTCCATCGGCATCGTCTCGGAGCTGTTCCACCGAGCGCCCCGTCCAGCGATACGGCACGATGACCCGCTCGTCAAGGACCCACAAATTCCGCGCAGCGTCCCAGGTTGCACAGTGGTAGTGCAGCCACATCCGCTCGCCGTCGCTGTTCACTTGCGCCGTGCAGTCGTCATAGCCCGTCTCGTAGGAGATTTCGTCACACATCTCCACACCGGTGCCGTCCTTCTCGTCAATCGTTGGCCCCTGGACTTGCAACACCACGGCCAGCACAAGCGCCAGTATCATTCGTGCCCATCCTCAACGCCCTTCTCCGTCTGCGTCTGGCGGTGCGTCAGCGCGCCCTGGGGCACCTCACGCGGCTCATGCGCCCCCAGGCGATCGAGCAATCCACGATGCTGCTGGACGACCCGGCGGCCGCTCTCCTGGATCGCTGCCTCGTAGCTCTCGGGGCGAGTGATGAGCACGTCGCCGTTCTCGAGCGCTTGGATCACGACGCGTGTCCCAGCGGGATACTGGTCGACAATCGATCGCGGCAGCGTGATCACCGAGCTGTTGCCGACCTTCCGCACTTTCACGAGATCCATCAGCCCCCCATCCCTACGTATATCTTTGTATACACCACAAACGGATGGTGTTCAAATGGGGTGTTTCCGGCATGCGCGGCGGCGTGCACACGCTCCGTCGGAGTAGACTCGCTGACCGTTATGACCCATCACCAGCTCCAGTGCTTCGCGCTCGAGCGGCTCGGCCGCCTGGTTGCGCTGCACGACCGCATGGATGCGTCCTGGACGCGGGCCGAGCGGCGCCTCGTCGAGCATGCGCTGTATGCGACCTATCAGGACTGTGAGCAGGCCGGCCTGCGCGTGGTGGCGCGAGCGGTGCTGGCCGAGATGCGGTCGAGCTGCTGATATGACCTGATTCGCGTTATCAGGTCGCTCTTATGTCTCAATGGTTCGCGGAAGCGCCGCCCCTCACTCAGCGGAACAGTTGCAGGACGGTCAGTGTCCCGGCCGCGGTGAGCGTCCGGCCCCGCGCCGGTGAGTGTGACCGTGGCCGGGTGCCGACCCCGCTCGTCCGCCTCCCCATCGGTGGGCAGGATGGTCGCGGTGTACAGATCCCCGGACCGGGTCGCTCGGAATTCGATGCCCGCGCCGGTCAGGCCGGCGATGCCGTCGTGGTCGAGGTCGGCGCAGCTCGCCCGGGGGGCTTCTCCGCCACCAGGATCGTGTTCGAGGTGCCATCCTGGACACGCGCCGCGCCCCCGACCCGCGCCTGGCCGTCCGAGCCGATGGTGAGTTGCCCCTGCAGCTCGAACTCGACACCGTGAAACGACCACGACACGATCCTCACATCTTGGAGCCCGGAACCGGACCCGCCATCCGGCGGGTGTCAGGTCCCGTCGTGCTCGGCCCCGGCGGTGGCCGGCAGGAGCGCGAGCAGCCCGACTAGGAACGCGATGGGCAGATGCAAGTTTCGTCATCGCCGCCTCCGACCGGGTCCGCGCCCGGTCCGCCAGTCAGTCTAGCGCCGAGTGGGGTGCCCGGCAAGCCCTGTCCGAGTCAGGGTCATTCTCGGGCCGTTGCGAGGGCGGTTGAGCTATGATCGCACCGACAACACGAAAGAACGGCCCGGCCGGGTGCAGCTAACACCTGACCGAGCCTAACCACCGAACCTGGTTGAGCAGGACGGGGCTTCCGTCATCGTATCAAAGCGAGGCGGCCTCCTCTTTTCCTGACAGGGGTGGCCGCCTTTTTTGTTGATCTCGACGCGGAGGAATGACATGAGCAAGCGGGCGAACGGGGAAGGGTGCGTCTTTCAGGATGCGACTCGAGGGTGGTCCGTTGCGATCACGATTGACGGGCGGCGCGTGGTCCGCAAGGCGCCGGTCCAGACACGCACCGGAGCGGACCAGCTCCTCCGCAAGCTGCTGGCGGACCGCGATGACGGCGGCCTCGTGCGTGGCTCAATGACGCTGGAGAAGTACGTTCCGGAATGGCTCGAAGCGCTGGCACTCCGAGGAGTCCGGCCCCGGTCGCTAGAAGCGTATGAGGATAAAGTGCGGAAGCACCTGCTCCCGACGCTCGGCAAAACGAAGCTTGACAAGCTCACCACGCGGCAGGTGGAACGGGTGTACGCGGCCAAGCTCGCGGAGGGACTCGCACCCAAGAGCATCGACCTTCTGCACACCGCATTCAACGGCATTCTGAAACACGCCAAGCGGCGCGGGATTATCACGCGCAACGTCCTGGAGCTGGTCGAGCGGCCGAAGGTGCCCAAGTTCGAGGCGCGGCCCCTCACGATCGAAGAAGCCCAGCGGTTGCTGGTCGCCGTGCAGGGGCATCGAGACGGCGCGTTCTGGACGTTCCTCGTGGGCACGGGGCTGCCGGTTCGGGGAAGCGGCCGGGCTCACGTGGGAGTCGGTGGATCTCGCGGCCGGTGTCGTGTCGATCCAGCAGGCGGCCGTGCGGATTCGGAAGAACGGAAAAACGCACATGGAGCTGGCGCCGACGAAAACGGCCGCCAGCGTACGCACGTTGCCGATTCCCCCCTGGGTGATCGAGGCACTCCAGTCTCAACGCAAGAGAGTCGCTGAGATGCGCCTGCCGGCCGGTCCAGTCTGGGACGGTATGGACCTAGCATTTCCATCCGACCGCGGTACCCCACTCCGCCAGGCCCACGTCCGCGAGCGCTGGATCGCAATGCTGGATGCGGCCGGTCTTCCGCGCTGCCGCATGCACGACCTCCGGCATACCTTCGCGACGATCATGCTCGATAGCGGCGATGATCTGGTGGCGGTTCAACGCTCGCTCGGACATAGCAAGGTGAGCATCACGGCGGATCTGTATGTCGGGCGCGTACCGAATGCTCAGCGGCGGGCTGTGCTGCGCTACGGCGAGTTGCTTTCGACGGTCAGTCAGGCCCTGGAGCAGACCCGTGAATCAGCCAGGCCTGCCACGGAGCGGAGTGACAACCCGCATGAGCACCCACGATACGCTGATCATCCGTCAGTGTGTGCTGAAGGCCGCGGCTGAGTTTTGTGCAAGTCGGCCAGAGCTGAAGTCGGGCCGGATCTCTTTTTGCTCGCTGCGCGCTCGGAGGAGTAGGTCACACGCTGAGGCCTCACCACCCCATCCAGCCGCATCCCCAGCCGAGGACGTGGTTAGAGTTGGTATGCCAACCACGACCGCGACCGGGGGCGTCCCCCAAAAGGAGACCTCTTCATCATGACACTCAGCGATCAGGAAATCAAAGCGTTCATCATCCAGCCAGCGGGCGTCTGGGAAGGCCCGAGCGAAGCGAAGCCCCCGGAATCCCCGGGTGCTTCTTTACGTTTCAATGTCTCGGGATGACTATCGCTGTCGCCGCAACTTTCCCATGGGGTCACATGCGCAATGTGGCGAACAGCTTACCGCGAGGCGTCTCGATGGAAGAAGGGGTCGTGCTCGCGACAGACAGCCGATTCACGCTGCAAGACGGCTCCTTTGTTGACGACGGTAGGAAGATTTACCACTTGCCCCCTGACGCAGCTGCCGTTGCCTACGCCGGCGACATCCTAATTGCTCAGGGGGCGATTAGCAGCTTCGCGAGGTACATGACGCGCCGAACACATGGAACGGTCCGTGATCCGCGGGATATGGCCTCATCAATCTTCAGCAGCGAATACAGCAGCGTCATGGCTGACAGGAAGGCAAAGTCGGGGAGGCAGCCTTCTCCGTCACCGACTTACGCGCTCATCGGGGTATGCACGCCCCAGGGGCAGGCAGAGGTCATACGCTACTGCTATCCGAGTTTTGAGAAGCTAATCGTCAAGGGCGTCACCGTCGTTGGATGGCCTGAGGATATTGCGCTCTTCCGGCAGGCGCTCGACCGGCGAATGGAGGACAGATTCAGGGACGGAGACTTGCCGATGACGGACCTCGAGAATTGGGCGATGGACATTGTCTCGAGCGTCGCTGCCACCCTGCAGAATCCAAATCGCTCAAAGTCCATTGGGGGAAGAGTCCAGTCTCTGACGATCACAAGGGGGACGGTCGTTGAGCAGAATATGTCGAGCACCGCAGATGACCCAGCCGTGCCCGGCAACTGGGTTAAGGAAACGGTGCCCCTGGCCGAAACGCGAGCCTTTGCGCCAGATCGAAAGAACAAGCGGACCAGAGCCGAACCCGGGTTGATTTGCACGAGCTTCGTTCCTACGATGCCGCCGGCGAGACCGATTTAATCACCACGCCCCAAGACGTAGCCGCTGCTTCCGCTGCCGCTCCCAGCGCGATACGACGCCTCATCCGTCCAGCGGTGGAAGGACAGCGTCGCAACTCTCTGCTCGGGTCCGCTGTGACAAGGTGAGAAAGACCCAGTGGATTCTTACAGCAGGATGAGCATCCTCGCTGAGCTCCATGTGGCTGCGTGCCGAACGCTCAACCGCGGGCGGTTCTGCGTTATGGCGAACTCCTGACTGGTACTCGTACGGAACCAGCGTTAGCCGGACCCTAGTGATGTCGACGATGGCCTGTGACCCTGGGCAGCACTCATAGCGCCTGTCAACGGTCGCAGCTTGCTGACGCCGTACAGGATATATTCACACCGATACCCAGCAAAAGACGGGCTGCGATTACTGAGTGGCTCGCGGAGACGAGGCAACTTCGAACTTGTTCAGCGGAATACAGGCGTGAGTAACGGAGTACGTCAGCGGTCCCCGTCGTCGACGAACACGCTCGCAGTTCTTTTTCCGGAGATCGCATCGCAGTGGCACCCAAGTCGGAATGGCGTCCTTACGCCGGATCGAGTTGTGGCGGGCTCACATAAGCGCTGCTGGTGGAAGTGCCCCGAAGGCCAAGATCATGTGTGGCTAGCCTCCGTTAAGGATCGTACATACGCCAAAAGCGGCTGCGTCTTCTGTGCGGGGCGTGCGGTCTCGTCCACAAATTCACTGGCATCCCTGTTCCCGGAGATAACAAGAGAGTGGCATCCCACGAAGAATGGGACGTTGACTCCTAACAAAATCGTGGCGGGTTCCACCAAGATTGTCTGGTGGAGTTGCCCCAAGGGACCCGATCACGAGTGGCAAACAAAGGTAGTGAATCGGACCAGCAAGGGCACCACTGGTTGTCCATTTTGCGGCGGGGACAAGGCATCTATAGCCAACTCATTGGCAACGCTATACCCCGACGTCGCCGCCCAGTGGCACCCGACGAAGAATGGTGACATTACTCGGGACGCAAATCGTGGCTGGATCTGGGAGAAGCTATTGGTGGAAGTGCAATGCGGGTACCGATCACGAGTGGAAATCCAGTGCTGCCAAGCGTACCAAGGGCGGTCAAGGTTGCCCGTTCTGCTCGGGGAGGCGAGTTTCAGCATCGAATTCATTGGCAGGTGCGTTTCCGGAGATTGCAGCCCAATGGCACCCGACGAAAAACGGTTGCACCACTCCCAACTCGCTGACCGCCGGGTCGGGAAGGCTTGCCTGGTGGAAATGTCAGGAAGGGCCGGATCACGAGTGGCGCGGTACGGGTTGGCAATCGTACACGGGGCGGCGGTGAAGAGAGGGTGCCCTTTACTGTGCGGGAAAGAAAGTCTCAATCACCAATTCTTTAGCGACCCGATTACCCTGATGTTGCCGAAATGTGGCACTCCAGCAGGAATGGCAGCGTCACACCAGACCATGTGGTGGGTCGGTCGGGCAAGCGTTATTGGTGGAAATGCGTCAAAGGGCTTGATCACGAATGGCAGGCGAGCGTCAGCAATCTCACGCATGGTAGCGCGGCAACCGGTCGCCCGTACTGTTCAGGTAAGAGAGCCTCCATCACCAATTCGCTTGCAGCTTTGCATCCCGAGCTTGCTGCAGAATGGCACCCGACGAAGAATTGTGGCATCACTTCGGACCAAGTCGTAGCTGGATCGGAAAAGAACTGTTGGTGGAAGCGTCCCGAGGGCCTCGACCATGAATGGCTAGCGACGCCCTCCAATCGTTCACGATATTCGCAGGGCTGCCCAGTCTGCAGCTCGGGGTGGACAATCGAGAATATTCGCCGCTTCGTTCTTTCGTTGCAGGATCACCTGTCAGTACTCACCCCCGCGGAGCTTTACGTTCTGTTTCAGCAGCGTGGCTTGATGCAGTCCTACGGGAGCGGTCGACCGGTTGATCCGCGCGCGAGACCCTTCAGCCTGTACCACCAGACCAACTCGAACGGTTTGTGCAGGGCAAACCGTCCCTCGCGGATCAGCTCATCAATGACGTCGATCCGTCGATAAATGAGTTCGATTCGTTCCGGGAGTCCGAGCCCGATGAGAAGGAACCCGCAGACCTCGAAAAGGCAGCGCACGCTGTCTATGACTCGTTTGACTCGGTCGCGAAGGCTCCGGATGTCGAGGAAGAGCCGAGCCTTCCGGCCGTCGAGGCCTACGCCACATTGCACGCGCTCGGTCAGATAGTCACTTCTGCTGATGGAGAAGCGGTCGAATTCTTCGTTGCATCGGCGGTTGCCAAGCTCTGGATGCACGCTTTCCGAAGTCCCGACGAGGCGGTTGCCCAAGTGGAGGCGTTCCAGGGGAATGAGTATGCGGAGCGAGCACGCACTCGCTTCCTGGATGAATATCGGGAGGCTAAATCTCTGCCGCTCCCCGCTGGCTACGCCTTCACTGTTGATGGGCTCGCCGCCGAACCCAACCTGATGCAGAGGCTCGTCACGGTCCGCGTACGCGACCGCCGGCGCGTCGGGAACTGGTCGGGGACGGGGGCTGGCAAGACCTTATCCGCAGTGCTGGCCAGCCGCGCCGTGGATGCGCGTCTTACGATCATCTGCTGTCCAAATGCCGTGGTTGGCGAAGGCGTGGGCGGCGAGGGCTGGGCCCAGGCGATCCGAGACATCTTTCCCGACAGTGTTGTGGCAACCAAAACATTCGAGCCCCAGTGGTCGGTGCTAGAGCAGGATTCCAACAGGATTTTGCGGCGCCCATGGTCAGTTGCCGCACCGCTATCTCATTCTGAATTACGAAGCGTTCCAACAGCCCGACTCGGCAGCCCGGCTGGCGCGGCTGGTCGAACGCGAGCCAATCGATTTCATCGTCGTGGATGAGATCCATTACACGAAGCAACGGACGGTAGAAAACATCTCCCGGCGGAGGAGGCTCGTCCGCGATCTCTGCACGGCCGCTGCCGAGCGCAACTCCGGGTTACGAGTCCTGGGCATGTCGGCGACGCCGGTCATCAATACCCTGCAAGAAGGCAAGAGCCTCGTCGAGTTGGTGAGTGGGCTCGCCCACGATGAGTTGAATACCCAAGCGACGGTCTCGAATTGCATGCGCCTCCATCAGCGGTTGACAACCCTTGGCATCCGTTGGATGCCCGAATATGATCTCGCCTTTGACCAGATGGAAATCGATGTGGATGCGCGCGCGTGGCTGGACGAGATCCGCGCACTCGGGCAGAACGGCAATTCGCTTGCCTTGGAGCAAATCCTCACTCGAGGCGCGCTTGCCGGTGATTCGGCACAGATTCAGCCCAAGACGCTGATCTACACGCACTACATCGGCGGAATCGATCGCCAGCTCTACGACGCCATCGTCCAGGACGGTTGGCGGGTGGGTTTTATACTGGCGAGGACAAGTCCGGTCTGGAAGGATTTCTCCACGGCGATATCGATGTGCTGATTGGGTCCAGTGCGATCGGCACCGGCGTGGATGGGCTCCAACAAGTTTGCAATCGGCTGATCGTGAACGTGCTGCCCTGGACGGCGGCCGAGTTCGAGCAGCTCAAGGGGCGGATATTTCGCCAGGGCCAGCGACAGAAAACGGTGACGATGGTGCTTCCGCTCACCTATATCGATCTGGACGACCAGCGGTGGTCGTGGTGAAGAGCGAAGATGCAGCGGCTGCACTTCAAGAAGTCGATTGCCGATGCGGCCGTAGACGGGGTCGTTCCCGAAGGCCATTTACGCAGCCCGGGCCAGGCTTATCAGGACGTGATGGGGTGGCTCCAGCGGTTGGACGACGGCGGGGTGGAAACGATCACGCGTCGCGTGCTCCAGGGCGAACTGCCAAGCCCCGATTCCCCCGAGTACGCCCGCCGTCGCCGCCAGTTCGGGGACTTCTCCCGCATGAATCAGCGGTGGAACCGGGCGCGTAGCTCGGAGATACATGCACGCCTTCAGGAACACCCAGATGAGTGGGAACACTACCATGCGCTCTATCGCGAGGCGCGCCGCGACTGGGCCTTAGTCCCCTATGACGAGATGGTGCGGTGGTACCAACACCCGTTCGCGTACTGGGTATACCATTGGCGATTTCGGATGCGGTGAGGCGAAGTTCGCCGAGGCAGTTAGGGATCGCCACACCGTGTACAGCTTTGATCATGTGGCGGTGAACGAGGACGTCCTGGCCTGCGACATGAGCCATGTCCCATTGGAAGATGAAACCTTGGACGTGGCGATCTTCTCCCTCTTGCTCATGGGAGCAAACGTCCTGGACTATGTGCGCGAGGCACATCGAATGTTGAAGACCGATGGCCACATGCACATCATGCAAACCACATCGCGGCTCACCGATCGCGGGCGATTTGTGGAGGGCTTGAAGCGTCTGGGGTTTGACGTTATAGAGCCGCAAGACATGTGGAAGTTCACCCACATTCATGCCATCGAGTCAGCGCGAAGACCTTACCAAGATGGCGATCTTACGCTCGGCTGAGTAGGTGTGGATCTCTAGGTGGGATTGGTCTTGAATGCTTCAGCGGCGGGCGGTGCTGCGTTATGGCGAGCTGCTCAGCGGAAGCGAGGCGACGGGCTCGTGAGCCGTTGTTCACCGGTTGTTCACCGGGGCCTTCTGAAACCGCTGTTTTGATCTCAGAATGGCCATATGGTGCCAAGGGGCAGAATCGAACTGCCGACACCGCGGTTTTCAGCCGCGTGCTCTACCGACTGAGCTACCTTGGCAAAGCGCATCCTTGGGATGGCTGGTAGGCGAAACAGGACTCGAACCTGTGACCTCCTCGGTGTAAACGAGGCGCTCTAACCAACTGAGCTATTCGCCCGAATCGGCCACACTGGACCAGTCCGCTGGTGCCCCCGACTGGACTCGAACCAGCACGTCCTTCCGGACACAGGCCCTCAACCTGCCGCGTATACCTATTCCGCCACGGGGGCTCGCACTTGGAACTCTGTGATTATAGGCTGCGATTGTGACGACGGCAATCCGAGAGAACGCCACGAAGCGCTTCGGAGCGAGGCCGTGCACTCTCCGAAGCGCTTCGTGGCCGTCGCTACGCTCAGGGCTTCAGCACCACTTTTACACAGTCATCCTGCTTGTTCTTGAAGATCTCGTAGCCCTGCGGAGCCTCGTGCAAGGGCATCTGATGCGTGATGATAAACGTGGGATCGATATCACCCGCCTGGATGCGCTCGAGTAGCGGGCGCATGTAGCGCTGCACATGGCACTGGCCGGACTTGATCGTGAGGGAGCGATTCACCACCGTTCCCATCGGAAACTTGTCGATGAGTCCACCGTAGACGCCCACGACCGACACCGTGCCCCCGTTTCGGCACGATTGAATCGCCTCACGCAAGGCGATCGGCCGGTCAGTCTCCATCCTGGTAGCCTGTTTCACGCGATCGTATGCGTATTTGACGCCCGGCGCATGCGCCTCCATTCCCACCGCATCGATGCACGCGTCCGGGCCCCTGCCACCGGTCATGTCTCGTAGTGTGTCCACAACGCTATCGACTTCTTCGTAATTGATCGTCTCCGCGCCGGTATGCTGGCGAGCCATACGGAGGCGGTATTCGAACCGGTCGATGCCAATGACCCGCTCCGCTCCGAGCAGGGAAGCGCTGGCCATGGCAAACTGCCCGACCGGCCCGGCACCCCAAACCGCCACGACGTCTCCGGGTTTGATATCGCACATTTCAGCGCCCATGTAACCGGTGGGCAGTATGTCTGAGAGAAAGAGCACCTGCTCGTCTGTCAAGCCGTTTTCAATCTTGAGCGGGCCAACATTGGCAAACGGTACGCGCACGTATTCCGCTTGACCGCCCGCGAATCCGCCAAGCATATGCGAATACCCGAAGATGCCGGCGGAGAATAGCCCCACAGCTTCTCGGCCATCCAGGCATTGGGATTGGAGTTCTCGCACAGTGAGTACAGTCTGCGCATCGCAGGCGTTGCAATCGCCGCACGCAATTGGGAACGGTACCACCACGCGGTCGCCGGTCTTCAGATTCGAGACGTCCCGCCCGATCTCCATGACCTCGCCCATGAACTCATGGCCCAGAACGTCGCCTTTCTGCATCGTCGGAACGTAGCCATCGTAGAGGTGTAAATCGGAGCCGCAGATCGCTGTCGATGTAATCCGCACGATCGCGTCACGAGCGTTCAAAATCTTAGGGTCCGGTACGTCCTCCACGGATACGGAGTTACGCCCAGTCCAGCAGGTTGCCTTCATTGTGATGTCCCCAAATAAACTGAGAATCTCATGGTTAGCTCTTCGCGGCCGCGTACGCTCGAATGTTCACCGGTGGTTGCGCCGGCCGCTGCTTGATGGATCTCCCCTCAAGCGTTGCGTCTGAACGAATGACCTCACCCACCTCGAGCACCGACTTCAGGCGGCGCAAGTCTCCGCGTACTTCCTGTCCCGGCTCTTTGCCAAAGAGCTTCGCCGTCATTTCGCCGACTGGTCCGGCAGGGGGCTCATAGCTGAAGGCCACTCGAACCTCGGTGCCTCGATTCCCGGGAGCACTACCGAACCAGACCGTGCCGGAATTCTTCATCGTGGCTGAATCAGTCGAGCGCCAGGCAATCATCTCGTTCGGACGGTCTTCCACAATCTCCGCATCCCACTCAACGCGCGTGCCAGCCGGCCCGATTACTCGCCAGTGCGACCGACGATGATCGATGACCCGTATCGACTCGATATTGGCCATGAATTGAGGGAAATTCTCGAAATTCCGCCAGAATTGGTAGACATCTTCAGGCGAGCGCTTGATGGTTATCGCTGCCCCAGTGAGCTTGCCGGCCACTTTGTGTCCATTGCGTGACTCCGATGATCGGTCGCTACTCGCTCGCTCACCCGCACCCACATCCACTGCGCCAATGGCGGCAACGGTCGCCATAGCTGCAGTGACACGCGTTTCATCCCGAGCTTCGTTCGAATGCAGCGCCGATTGCAGCAGGGCCATATCCATGACGTCGCCGGTTACTCGGAGCCATGGCCAACCACCCCAGTCGGACTTTGCGAGCATCCCAACACCGGTTACGATTTCGCGTACCCCAACCACGCATAGCGCGTTGACCGTCGCATCGTTCGGCTTCAGGCCCAGGAACTGGGACATCTTCCGTGGGAACGCCAGGGCAGTAACTCCAAGGCCCAGACTCAGCCAACCAAGGCTCGTATTGAGACCATGTCGGTCGGCATGGCCGCCTCGGCTATGCCAGATCTCCGGCCTGGTCACTGCGTTAAATGTGCCGTTCGCCGAGCTCGGGCTGGTCCAGCCCAGATCGGTCTCCGTGAGACCACCAACGCCTCTTGCCGTCATTCGATCATCCTTCAGCTTTGCTGGCGCATTGAGCATCGCAGACGCCCTGAGCGGGCGGTCCGCGGGTGAGCCAGACCCCGGATCCCGAAGTTCAACTCGCCGCGGACCGCGACTGCAGGGTCTATGCCAGATAGCGTGGACTCTCATCTCATGAGCATGAGTGCCTGAGACCGCCAGCGACAAGCGCTGGGCGTCCGGATCCGGGCCGCCGTAGAGCGGGACTCCGGTGACGACGGCCATAGCCTCGGTGTTCGTGACCTGTTGGTGCGCTCTAGCGCACGGCGTATGTCAGGATGGAAGGCGTCGCGATGTTGCCTGCATAGAAACTGGGGCGACCCTAACTCGACGACCGCGTGTCCCGCTCGGGACAGGGCTCCAAGATCGCGTGGGAATCAATCTCCCGGCGAGGCAGGCAGCACAGGTCCGATCGATTGACCACGTGTGGGCGGTGCATCCACTCCGGAGGAATCCACTTGATCGGTGTTTGAGCGACTCACCCTGATGCTTATGAACGAAATGAGAATCAACACCAGCGCCAGGCCAGTGAGCGTCTCAGCCACACCGATGACGTCAGCGAGTCCGCCCAGGAAGATAAGCGGCAGGACACTCAGCACGTTGCTCAGCATGAGCTGGATTGAGAACACTCGCCCACGGATGGCTACAGGAGCGCGCTCCTGGATGATCGTCTGTGCTGGAACGATCATGCAGACGAATCCGACGCCTGCCACGAACCCCACAGACATCGTGATCGCCAGCATCCCACCAAGGTGCTCAACATTGAATTCCCCTTGCGGGAGGGCTCCATAGAACCGCTGCCAAAGCGGACTTAGCAAGCCGAGGCAGAGGATGGCCAGACTGACGACAACCAAACCCCCATTGACCAGGCGATATTTATCCCAGCCGTGCCCCAAGCGGCTCAGAATCGCGGTACAGACCACCATCCCAACGCCTGCCGGTGCCAGCACAAAGACGCTGTCCTCAGCGCGGACCCCGAGCACACTTACGGCGAATCCCGGCGCGAGCATAGCCACCACAATGGCCAGGATGGAGCCCAATGTCCAGACACCTATAGCCCACTGCACCACAGGATTCCCGTGAATGAACCCGGTAACCTCCTTCACATCGGTCCAGAACTCTTTGAGCTTCTCCGCGCCCGCCACGGACGGCTCGCCCGGTTGCGAGGCAACGGCCAGCACAGTACGCCGCAGATCAGCAGAAGTGCCCCGCACGCCAGAAAGAGAGCGTCCACTCCAATGACATTCACCACCAGCGGACCGATGATCACGAGCCCGATGAGCTGCGAGGCAGTGAACGTGAGGTGGAAGAGCGAATTTGCTTCCAGAAGCCGACGCCGGGAAACAAGAGCCGGAATCATCGCCGCTTCCGCCGGGGCAAAGAACTGTCCAATCGCAGAGAACGCGAAGTTCATGATGTAGACCAGCCCCAGGAAATCGCTGATCAGTGGGTATCCCAGGACCATCACACCGCGGATGACATTTGAGCCAATAAGGACAAGTCGCTTGTCCCAGCGATCCACATAGACACCAGCGACAATGCCGAAGAGCACCGATGGCAGGATGAGCGTCATGATGGCCAGGCCCAGGTGCGTATTGGAGCTGCTCTTGTGCTGAACCAGCACCAGGATCCCGTACCAGAGCGCATTCTGGGCTGTCTGACTTATCGCCTGAGCGACCCAGAGTAACGTGAAGTCACGATTGCGCCAGATGGGAGCGGTGCGATCCTGCGCGGAAGAGGTTGGGTGGGCGCTATCCGTCACGGAAGGTCATGCAGATCAGGCACGGACACCTCCGACCCACGACCCACATAGGCGATGATTCGGTGGGCAAGCTGGGTCCGTGGCAAAAGAATGCGATGGCCGCACTGGTTACATCGTAATCGGATATCCGCGCCGAGCCGCGTAATGGTCCATTCATTACCGCCACAGGCGTGCGGTCGTCGCAATCGGACAACATCGTCGAGACGCACGTCCAATGGCGTTTCCGTCACCTTATCTCCATTACGCCCGCGCAGGCCTGATTGATCGAATCACGTAGCTCGAGTGCCGTCGTTCTCGCCGCTTCCCGCCAGTCTTCGCCCCGCGACGCATAGAGAACCTGGCGAGAAGCATTGATCATAATCAAGCTGGCATCCTGCGGCATGCCCGCTGTAACGGATGCCTGGAGATCGCCGGCCTGCGGGCCGATCCCGGGGATCAGCAAGGGCATCTCGGGAGCAATGGCCCGGATGCGCTCTAGAATCGCGGGGTAGGTCGCTCCAACGACCATTCCACAATTGCCGCGTGTGTTCCAGGATACAACGCGCTCCGCCACCAGCTCCCAGAGCGGAATCATTCGATCGTCAGCGGTCAGACAAAGCACATCCTGGAGATCACCCGAGCCCGGGTTGGAAGTCTTGCAGAGTACGAGGATGCCACGATCTTCTCGCTCGAGGAAGGGTGTCAGCGAATCCTCGCCGAGATACGGGCTCACTGTTGCTGCGTCGAACTTAAAGAAGTCGAAGAGGGCACTGGCGTACGCCTCGGCGGTGTTGCCTATATCGCCGCGTTTGGCATCAGCAATGACTGGAATTCCATCGGACACCATCTCCACAGTTGCCTTGAGGGCCTGCCATCCAGCATTGCCCTGCGACTCATAAAAGGCCAGGTTCGGCTTATACGCGCAGACCAGGTCCTGGGTGGCTTCGATGATGCCCCGATTGAACTCCGTGATCCAGTCATCGCGGTTCACAACGTGTGGAGGCGCGAGGCGAGGGTCCACGTCAAGTCCGACGCAGAGAAGGCTCTGGTTCTTCTCACGTGCCGCCCGAAGCTGGTCGATAAACGCTACCACCGCAAGTCCCTTCGCATCGTCTGCAGAAGCCGTTTGCATGTCTTGCTACCGGCGTCAGGGCCAGCAACGGTTCTGGTCGAGCCCTATAGTATGATAGCCGCTGCGCCTTGACGGAACGTGATGGAACACGAGGAAGACCGTCCGTGGCAATGCGAAATCGGCCCACAGATTAGGTGTGAGGCAGCTCCAGGAGGCGGTAGATGAGTGCTAGGTCCAGGTTCACTTCAGTCACCGCACTGGCGTGCGCGCTCATGGGGGCAACGATTGTTGCCTCCTGCGGGATGGGCGGCGGCGCAGCCCTGGGTACCAAAGATAACCCGATAAAGATGGCGTTTGTTCCTTCCAGCGACTCACAGAAGGTGCTTTCGAGTGGCGAGCCTCTAGGTCAGCTTCTTGAGAATGAGACCGGCTACTCGTTCAAAGTGTCCGTCCCCACCAACTATGCGGCGGTCATCGAGGCCATGGGTGCGAACAATGTCGACGTGGGTTGGCTGGCAACGTTCGCCTACGTCCTTGCGCGTGACAAGTTCGGGGCTGACGCAGTCCTTGCCACCGTTCGCCAGGGCAGTAAGACCTACACTGGCGAGATCATCGCTCACGCGGATAGCGGCATCAATAGCCTCGAGCAGCTACGGGGCAAGAAGTTCGCCTTTGTAGACCCCAGCAGCGCATCGGGATACCTGTATCCCAACGCTCTACTCAAACAGAAGCTCCCTGACTACGGCGACAGCTTCTTTGGCGAGCGCATCTTCGCGGGCGGCCACGACAAAGTTGTCATCGCGGTTTACAACAAGCAGGTCGACGGAGGCGCCACATTCGGTGACTCTGTGATTGGCGGACCGCCCACGGACTCACGAACGCGTGTCCAGAGCACGATCCCAGATGTGATGGAGAAGGTCAAAGTCATAGCCATCACGGACCCCATTCCGAACGACACCGTGAGCGTACGCAAGGGTCTTGCGCCAGAGATGATCACGAAGCTTCGCGAGGGACTCCTGAAAGTGGCCCAGACTGACGATGGCAAGAAGGCCTTGAAGGACCTTTATCAGATCGACGGGCTGGCCCCTTCCACCGATGCGGACTACAACCCCGTACGCGAAGCCGCGCGAGTCCTCAATCTGAACCTGGAGCAGGAGCTCGCACCCAAACCGCAGGCGTAACTGGCGCCATAGGCGCACCAGTACAACCTGAGTCGGACACATGTCTGATGTTCACGGCGCTTCGTCAACCGAACTAGCTCCGACTTCCCAGGACCTCGTCTCGGATAACGGGTCATTGCTTCCGCAAGGAGCGCCTGCCCTGCGCGTCGAGCACCTGACCAAGGTCTATGAAAATGGCACCCGAGCAGTAAACGACCTCAGTCTCGTGATTCGCCCTGGCGAATTTGTGGTCATTGTTGGTTTGAGCGGGTCGGGCAAATCGACGCTACTGCGATGCGTCAATCGTCTCGTGGAGCCAACCGAGGGCGGATCTGGGTTGGCGATGACGAGATCACCGGCGCCTCTATTTCCGAGCTGCGACGCATGCGGATGGGGATCGGCATGATCTTTCAGCAGTTCAACCTGGTCAAACGATCCTCGGTCCTCCGCAACGTACTGGCCGGACGACTCGCAACGACGTCCACCTGGCGAAGCATGCTCGGTTACTTTCGCGAGATCGATATCCGCGACGCGTTCTCCAATCTGGAGCGCGTTGGGATCGCTGAGAAGGCATACGAGCGGGCGGACACGCTTTCTGGCGGCCAGCAACAGCGCGTGGCCATTGCGCGGGCACTCATGCAAACGCCGCGACTGATGCTGGCTGACGAGCCTGTAGCCAGCCTTGACCCGGCCACATCTCACTCGGTGATGCGATATCTAGAAGAGATCAATAAGGACGATGGCATCACGATTCTCTGCAATCTGCATTTCTTGAGCCTGGCACGTCGCTACGCCACGCGACTCATTGCGCTGAAGGCTGGAGAAATCGTGTTCGACGGCCCCCCGGCGAGGTAGACAACAGACGCTTCCGAGAAATCTACGGCGACGACGCGATTGAGGTGGAGATCGCCTGATGGCCGCACACACTGATGCTTCGCGGGAGTCACTTTCGCTGCCCTCGGTTGGGTTTCGCCCTTCCGCGAGAGCGGTACTGGCGGCTGTCCTCCTGGTTCTCATCTACTCCATCGGATGGCGCGTCACGAATATTGATTTCCTTACGCTGGTAACGGGCATTCCCAAAGCAGAGCGAATTGTCTCAGGTCTCATGCAGCCTGACGTTGCTGCCGAGACTACTCAGTCCATCACCCGTGACACGCCCTTGCGCATCGGCGAGGGCTCCGTCGTTGGGGACGCCGCTCCGCCGGACGGTGCACAGGTACAAACTTCTCCCAACCCCATCGTGCCGGGCCAGGAGCTGACTATTTCCGGCTCCGGATTTCGACCGTCTACGAATGGTCGGCTCTTCTTGGTGGACTCGCTCGATCGCCCGAGGCCGATTCAACAAATAGCAACCGACGCAAACGGTGTGTTCGCCACCAGCTTTGTGCTGCCAGAGATCCTGCGGGGCGACTACAGGGTTCGAGCCGAAGTGACCTGGGGAGTGGGCCAGTGGTATCTCACGGATACGTTCCTGCTGTGTCTGAGCAAGCTCATTGAGACGATCTTCCTGGCTCTGATGGGCACTACCTTCGCGTTGCTCGTCAGTATCCCAATGAGCTTTCTCGGTGCTCGGAACCTCATGAGTGGCTCGCGACTCGGATGGGCCCTCTACTACACCACGCGAACGATCTTCAACGTGCTGCGATCGATCGAGGCGCTGATCCTGGCGATCATCATGGCGGTGGTCGTAGGAATCGGTCCCTTCGCCGGCGTGATGGCGTTGGTCATCCATTCCATCGGCGCCATGGGCAAGCTCTATTCGGAATCGATTGAGAGCATCGATCCGGGTCCTGTGGAAGCCGTAACCGCCACCGGAGCCAATCGCCTTCAGATGATTCTTTACGCAGTAGTGCCTCAGGTGGTTCCGCAATTCATCTCGTTCACGATGTATCGATGGGACATCAACGTTCGATTGTCCGCGGTGATCGGTCTCGTGGGCGGCGGTGGCATCGGCTTCCTGCTCACCCAGTACATCCAGCTCCTCCAATGGAATCAGGCCGGCACGGCGCTATGGCTCATCGGCATTACCGTCATTGTGATGGACTACGCCAGCGCGGTTATCCGTGAGCGGGTAACGTAGCCCTGCCTCCGAGACCCGCTTCACCGGAGGCTCTTATTTCCGCGCCACGACGATCAACCGCTCGCTTTGCGCGCTGAATTGCTCCAGTTCGTATGACCCATAGAGCGCCTCAACCGCGAAGCCGGGCACGCTCCAGAAGAAGTGTCATCTCGAAACGGGTGAAGTAACGCAGTGCGAACTGCACGGTAGTTCGGTGAAGGATGCCGTCGGGCCCTGTTACGTCATACCAGTAGGTCAGGTCGATCCATCTGCTCCGATGAATCGGATGCTCGATTTACCCACTTGGTAATTACAGACTCACCATCGTCCGACTCGGCCGTGATGTGATGGACAAGCTCGTCGCGCCCATCTCCGCGGTTGTTCCCGTTGGATACGTCGATCACCAGGACACCGTCAGTCTCCAGAGCCGAGTGAACCGCGGTCAACGCAGCCAGCTGTTCGAGCTGATGAGATAGATGACCGAACGAATCAAGAGCGATCACCGCCAGGCGTGCCCCGCGGGGCACGCTGAAATTTTGCATCGGCGCCTCAATAAGGTCCGCGTCAACGGCTTCGGACGCCAGACGGTGCCGCGCGCGCGCGAGCATCGCGGGCGATGCATCCACCCCGATGCAGTAATGACCCTGGATGGCCAGATCGGCAAGCACACGGCCAGTGCCGCAGCCAAGCTCGAGAATCGGCCCGCCGGTGCGTTTCGCAAGCGCTCGGTAGAAGGCGAGATCCTCGTCGTATCGATCGTGCTCCCAATCGTAGAGCTCGGCGATGCGCTCGTAGATATCAGCGCCGGACGTATCGCTCACGCCTGCTCAGGCCGATTGGAGGGCGACCACCACGAATAGAAGTGATGCACGGGCCCATGACCCTGTCCAACTGGATATGCGTGTGCGATGGCCTCAGTAAGATAGGCCTTTGCGTTCCGCACCGAGTCCGACAGGCCGTGACCCAGGGCCAGATTGGCAGCTATCGCGGAAGCAAGCGTACAGCCTGTGCCATGCGTCGAGGTGGTATCGATCCGCTTTGCGCTGAGCTCGAGCATGTCCGTGCCGTCATAGAACACGTCCACGGCATCACCTTCAAGATGCCCGCCCTTCACTATCACGCTTTGCGGTCCTAGATCGGACGAGTTCCCTGGCGGCCTCACGCATCTCTGAAACTGATGCGACTGATCGTCCCAAGAGCACCTCGGCTTCCGGGAGATTTGGGGTTGCCACGGTCGCCATCGGCAGCAACACTGAGCGGAGCGTTTCAACGGCGTCCGGGCGCAGCAGATGGTCGCCACTCGTTGCCACCATGACCGGATCGACAACGAGACGCGCCACCTTATGTCGACCCATTCCATCGGCAACTGTTTCGATGATCTCCGCTGATGAAAGCATGCCGGTCTTGACCGCGTCCGCTCCAATATCGCTGAGCACGGCATCGATCTGCGCGGAAATGATGTCCACAGGGATGTCCGCCACTGCCGTCACGCCCAGAGTGTTCTGGGCAGTGATCGCAGTCAAAACGGACATCCCATAGACGCCAAGCGCTGAGAACGTTTTAAGATCCGCTTGAATCCCAGCGCCTCCGCCCGAATCAGAGCCGGCAATAGTGAGAGCGATCGGGGGAATGTTGACTTGATCAGTCATTGTCATTGAGCCAACCGAACTACAAAATTCACCCATTCGTGCGTTGATTCAGACTCATAGCTGGGACATAATGCTATCTTCCAAGTGTCCAACGCAGGATGAGCGGCAAACTAATGCCACCCCCGCAAAGTACGTGGAAGCGCCAGCGCTCATCGAATGCACAGTGATGGTACTAAGAATGGATTCCATATGGCCGTCGCAACGCTTGCCACGAAATCCACCCGATGGTTGCGTGATTTATTTCGACGCGGGCCGCGTGTTGAGAGCCACGCCCTTCGAGATTACCAGTCAGCCGTAACTCCCCTTCTGGAACGCGCCGAATGTCTCTATCAGCAATGGCGTGAGCAGACGGAGACGGGCAGCGACTCCGAGCGTATTGCCAACATCGCCTCAACGCAAAGCTGGGAGATGGCGTCGCTCGGCTCCCGGCTGGAGGCATGCACACCTCCCGCGGGACTGGAGAGCCTGCATGCTCGTTGTGCAAAGGCCTTCGTACTCGCTAGACGCGCCGGTCAGCTTCTGAGCACCGGCCATCGCTACCACAATGCTGACGCTCTGTGTGACGGCCACGCCACGCTAGATGACGCGCGGCGGCTCTATCTCTCCGCTCTAGCCGATCTTGCCGATCTGGCGTCCGCGCCCGCCAAGTCCTGACGACGGCGTTCTCGACGCTGATCGAGAATCGCCACCAGGCCTCGGACCAGAAGCCACAGGACCAATAGTGCCCCAACTGCAATACCGAGTGTGATCAGCTGATCGGAATCGTCTCGCATCTGCACCAGCCTGGTGATCATTAACAGCACGTAGAGACCCACACCCACTTGCAGCGCGAGACCAACCCTCTTTCGGCGCCTCCATAACAGGAGTGCCAGGACAACCAACAGCGCGACCGTGAGCGCGAACTTCATTACTGAGAATCCAGCAGTGCTCGACGCAACAGCAGCGATGGGCCGCCACCACGTGTTGACAGGACCACCGAGTTTGCAAAGTAGGGGAATGAGAAGCTGGTGCGGTCCCCGGCAGTTAGTCCCGGCACGGGCAACAGGCGAGCGGTCAACGGTTTTTTGAGAGCGGTGGAGAGCGCCGCCACATCCAGAACGATGCCAGCAAGCTCAGCTTCGCTGGAATCACCCGGGAGAGGCACGGTGTCTAATCCGGTGCCGCACACCGCTGAATAGAGAAGCAGTTCGCTCCAGGAGTAAAGCTGCTCCCCGGCGCGACGAGCGAGCCCGCTGTCCTCGAGCAGCGGCAGCATAAGCCCCGAAAAACCGATGCCTTCACCACCGTTACGAATCGCTCGGGTCATGAGCATGGCCGTTGCCAGCGTACCGGGCTCACCGAACCGACCAAGTCCCGCCTTCTCCAACATAAAAGCAGCGCTACTGCGGTCACTCGGAAAAGGCGCCGGTGAGCGGTCCACGCCGAGATAGCGGAAATGATGCCGTTCGGCTTGTTGTCCAACGAGCCTCAGCAACGTCGTTTCTTGATCCTGAATCGCCTGTGAGACGCGGCTGAGTCCGTCTGTGAGCGAATCGTCACCGCTCACCGCCTCCGCCACGACGTCGGCGGATTGCAGAGCAATGGAAAGCGTCCAGGATTCACCTTCGTGGTAGCCGGCTGGAAAGAACGGGATGCCGGGCGGGCAATTGGCGATGGCTGCCAGCCTTAGATTTCCGAAGCCATCCTCGCTTCCAAGGCTGATATCGCGAATCATCCGCGCGGCCGCCTGCACCGCGGGGTACCGAATGCCCTCGGCGTCGGCCACTTCAATGGAGAAGAACGAAGCGGAAGAAGCGACCAGCGCGTCGGCCGCAATCGAAGCAAATTCGGCAGCTCGTTGGTCACCCAATACCCGCCAGCGGATAGGGCCGAACGAAACATATCCCACGCCGAGGCCATTGAGCTGGTCCTCGATCTCCTGCACAGCTCGGGGAAGCGCCGCCGCGCCGTCGTCAGGCATAAGCTCGTAGTAGGGAGCCAACGCGATGCGAGTCGTCTGGACCTCATGCCCATCATCTCTAAGTACGTCGGTGACGGCCAGAAGCGTCCGCGCGGCGCGCTGCAATGTCGCGGGCGCGGGCGGCCACTCGAGATTCATGCCGAGCGTAACGGCGCGGATGATCATGGTCTGAGAGTCAGTATCGCAGAGATGCCCGTGGATCGCGGCCTTTCGGAGCGCCGACAGACGCTCAGACTGATGTGGCTCTGGTATCCGATGGCGGCCCTCGACGGGCCGGGCCGACAGGACGTCGTCAGCCCAGGAGGAGTGCCGAGACTCCATCTCCGAGACTCCATCTCAGTGTAAGTGCTCGACCCGCGGGGCCATGAAAGATCGTGCCGATGAGTCACTGCCAATATAATCATGTGATCGCGTAGTGCGGCACCCCTCATGGAGACAGCAGTTGAACCAAGGGCTGGCACGAACACTCTCGAGCTTCGTCATACTGACGGGCATGACGCTGGCCGCCTGCGGTCCTTCCGCACCAGGCTCTCCTCGCGGTGATACAGCCGCCGTCCCGAAAAGTGGTGGAAACCCCGCTGGAGCCACCGCGGCCAATCCCACGAGTCCGCGAGGGGCCACCCGAACACTCGATGCCAACGAGATTGGACTCGTCTACGCACTACTCTTTCAGGAATATGTCGATCCAATAGACGGCGCCACGGTGATCCGCGGCGCGGGGAGGTCGGTCAGCGATCTCATGCGCCGAAGCGGCTTCCTTCCGATCGACATGTCAGTGATGGATCTGATGCCGATCCCAGCCGGTGAAGAGCCCGCACGCACCTGGTCTGGTTTCGCGAGCACGTACGAAGCGTTGGTGGACAAACACAGCGAGTGGGCACGTCAGGCACGTCCCGATCAGGCCGCGGTACGCGGGATGCTTGCCTCACTCAATGACACCCACACGACATATATCGACCCGCAGGAGCGACGCCGCATGGCCGAGACCTCATACGTCGGCGTGGGTATTCGACTCAGCAAGCCAGAAGAGGGGCGATCTCCCATCATTGTTGAGGTCTTCCCACGCAGCCCCGCGGCCCAAGCCGGATTGAAAGCTGGCGACCGTGTCGAGTCTGCCGATGGAACCAGAACCACGGACCTCCCACTGACGGAAATTGTTCGATACATTCGCGGCGCGCCGGAATCGACAGTGAAGATGGGAATTTCCCGTCAGGGCCAGGAGCGGTCCGTTGATGTCTCGCGGGCGGCCGTTGAACCGCGACGTGTCGAGGGTGGCCCGTTAGGCTCCGGAGTTGGCTACGTTCGAATTCGAACGTTTGCAACCGACGTGCCGAACGCGGTTTTCGATCAGCTCACGGCACTCGACCGAGCGAGAGCCAATGGCATCCGCGGGCTCATCCTCGATCTACGGGGCAATACCGGCGGTGAGCTCCGCGCAGTTGCTAACGTGGGGGGCGCGTTCTTCCCGGGACAACCACTCGGTCTTTCAGTCGATCGCACGGGCACCCAGACGCCACTGCAGGCGGAGGGGCGGAAGCGCATCAATGACGACCCTATTGTTGTGCTAATCGATCGCGACACAGGCTCCGGATCCGAGATCCTTGCATCTGCGCTGCGGGAGCATGGTCTGGCTACGATTGTCGGAACGAATTCGGCCGGCAGCGTTGGTATCGCCCAGGTTCACGATTTGCCCGACGGCTCTGCCGTCCAGATCACCGAGCGTCGTCTCCTGACTCCGGGCGGCGCCCGCCTGGACAAGGTGGGCATTAAGCCAGATGTCGAGGTAGCCACGTCTGTAGCGGACCTAGAGACCGGAAAAGATCCGCCCCTAGAGCGAGCGGTGCAGATCGTGAAAGAGCGCACGAAGAACCAGGTCTAAGCTTGAGAGCCGGGTTCGTAGTACGTCACCCAAAGAGCAAGGGAGTTGAATAAGGGTGCGCTAACTGGACCCGACTTCCTCGCCATTTGGGAGAGGGTTGGGGTGAGGGGACTACGAATCCCCTTCCACAACAGGATGGACCCACATACACAGCATCTCCCGCCCGATCTTTGCCGCGGTCACCGATGTCACGTCCGCAACATCGCATTCAGGCAGGATCTCCATGATGTCCGCCCCTACGACCTGACAATCCCGTAGCGAATAGATCGTCGACATCAGCTCGCGAAAATTCGGGCCGCCCGGCTCAGGGCAGCCGGTGCCCGGCGCGACGGAAGGATCCAGCACGTCGATGTCCACGGTCACGTACAGCGGTCGGCGATGGAGGCCAGCGAGAACCTTGGACGGAATCTCGATTGATGATGATGAGTGACGGCAGGAGCGCGCCCGGATATGCTCATCGCGCGTGCCGGAGCGCACGCCAAGCTGGACAATGCGATCAAACCCGAGCTCTTCACCCACGACGTTCGCCCATGTCGCGTGCGTGATCGGCTCACCATCGTAGTTCTGACGGATATCCAGGTGTGCATCAAAGTGCACCACCATGAGATCGGGGTATCTACGAGCCGCTGCCCGAACGACTGGCAACGTGGCCGTATGCTCGCCCCCGTAGGACAGCATGAAGCCCTCGTCAAAGCACGCCGACGCGGTGCATTCGATTTGATCCAGACTGTCGAGCAACGAGAGGCCGGTGAGCTCCACGTCTCCGATGTCGTGAATCGATCGGTCCGCGAGATCGGCGTCCAGCACGGGACTGTAATCCTCGAGCGACTCCGCGACCTCACGAATTCGCTGGGGTCCACTTGCCGTCCCAGGTCGAAACGATTCGGTGAGATCAAGCGGCAGGCCGATGACCGATGCGCTGCCGAATGCCAATTCAGGCGACTCCGGAAGGCTCCGTGAAGTCGATCGGGAAAAGCGGCTCTCGTCGCGTAAGCGTTGCCGGAAGCGCGAAGGAGGCGGAATGCAGCTCAGGCGTGTAGTACGTCAATCGCTCGAGACCGACCGATAGCTCGTTCAAGCGCGCTGGCTCAGGAAAGCGTACTGAGCGTGACTCAGATGCGGCAACCATGCCCCAGAGACCTCCCGGGTAGGCGGGAATGTAGGCTAGATACGGCTCCACAATCTGGAAAACGCCTTCCAGGGTGCTTATGGTTCGCAGCCAGCCGTCCGCCATAAGGAGCGGCGAGCCGCAGTGGCTAGCCATCACGCCGCCAGCTCTGAGCGCCTGACGCACCGACTCGTAGAACGCGGTCGAGAACAGCCCTTCGGCCGGTCCCACCGGGTCCGTGGAATCGATCAGAATAACGTCGAACTCACCGGTGTGAGTCTCGAGAAATGCAATACCGTCACCAACTATCACTTCGGCTCTGGGATCGTCATACGCACCGCTGCTGATCTCGGGCAGAAGCTCTCGGCTCAGGCGGATGACCGCTTCATCGATCTCCACCTGCAGCACTTGCGCTACCGGATGCTCGAGGACTCGGCGCAGCGCACCACCATCACCACCGCCGATGATGAGCACATTGCGTGGATTCGGATGAGACAGCATGGGCACGTGCACGAGCATCTCGTGATACGCGGCCTCATCCACAAGCGTTGTTTGAATCGCGTCGTCCAGAATGAGCATGCGGCCGAAGGGCGCTGTGTCCATCACCTGCACGTGCTGGTGCCGAGACTGCTCATCACAAAGCAGTGCACGGACTTCGACCTGCTGTTGATAGCCCGCGATTGGCGGCTCAGCGAACAGCGTTCGAATCAGCCATCAGCGTCGACGATGCCTCGGCTCATCTCCATGACCTGCACTCGCTGTGGGCTGAAGTACTCGCGAAGTACTGGAACCGCATCTGATGGGCTCCGCCCCTCGCCGCACGTGAAGATGTCTACTGCCGCGTATCCGAGCTCCGGCCACGTGTGCACCATGACGTGAGATTCAGAAACCACCGCGGCGCCAGTAATACCTACGGGACTAAAGGGATATACACGCAGGTCCAGAAGCGTGAGGTCACACGCCTTCACAATGTCCCGCATTGCACGCTCAACCACATCGGTTGAATCAAGATTCTGGCAATCCCAGAGCTCCAGAATCAGGTGCCGGCCGACACTTTTCATGCCTTCACCTCCACCAGAGTACCACCGCCGAAACGGTGCAGCCGAGCTTCTCGACACGATGCTCGGCCATCCGGATCATC
Organism: uncultured Chloroflexia bacterium; assembly: GCA_963765765.1. Taxonomy (GTDB): domain Bacteria; phylum Chloroflexota; class UBA6077; order UBA6077; family JACCZL01; genus CAVXYC01. The sequence continues at coordinate 501,732 of CAVXYC010000020.1, forward strand.
AAACGCGCGAGTTTCATCCCACGCTGGTTAAACGCGTCCTCCACCATCTGGCGCACTGCGCCCTCCGCTTTCTCAGCGGAGTTAGACGAGTGCTCAAAAATCATCCCGTGACTGTCGTCACTCAGTCCGATCCCTATCACGGAGCAGACTTGTTCACCCGGTACATTGCTATGCCTCGTTGCATAGACGGCCGGAACTAACGTGCCGGGCCCAATCGGTATTGGCTGATCCAGCATGACCGCCCCTGTGGGCACCACACTGCTCACCTTGACGAGGTTGAGGTTGCCAACCCCCGCATTGAGCAACGCATTATCGAACGCGTTGATCGGCGTCGCTCCCTCAGCGCTTCCGGACGCCAGCCAGAAGACATTGGGTGCGCTCCAGGTGTTCAGTTCCAGTCCCGCCACGTAGCTATGCTTCCTTCGATCACGTCTATTTCAGACCAACACAAAACACCACCCCAAGGCGGCCCCGCACATCAATGCGAGCGGTCAGGCTTGTAAGCCGGCCCCAGAAAATGGTGCTCTGGTGAGAATCGTATTGTCGATGGCCAACGGCATCAGAATGTGACAATTCTGAAAGCCGGCAGCACCCCGTACTATATCACAAGCCAAGAGCCCACTCGTGGGAGCGCGAGAGCAAGGTCTGCGCCGCGACGGTCAGTGAGCGCTTTATCTACACCTGGATATTGATAAAGACAAAGGACATCGCCACCCAGCCGGACAGAGCCGCATCCCATCGGGATGTGCTCCCATCACGAGGATGCACAGGATCCGAGCATATCATCAACCCGCCACCGAGCCGCTCACGTGCGCGGCTCGGACGGTCCTGAGGGTGATTGCGCCAGTGCGGTTGGTCGCGGGAGGATTTGCTCGCTTACGGTCGCGACTCGGATTCAGGATCTGGGGCTGCATCCTCGGTTTCCAGCTGATCAGCGGCCACGCGCCCTCTCGCCCAGGGACGCGCCAGGCGTCGCGCTACGACGATGAAACCCGTGTGCCCGACCATTGTCTGCTCAGGCCGGACAGCCTGTCCTTCGACCTTCCAGGGACGATAAAGCGTCTCGAGCACCTCGGGCGTTTCGAACCAACCGGAGGCGTTGATGGTCTCCACCGTTTGCTGTACCTGGACAATGGACGGGTTAAAGCCCAACAATAGTCCGCCCGGAACCAACGCTTCTATTGCCGACGGGACCGCGCGCCAGGGCTCTGGCACATCAAGAACTATGCGATCAAGAGGTGCATCTTCAATTTCCACCGTGACGTCGCGCTCGCGCACGAGATGATTTGTCGGCGACCCCTGAAATCCTTCGATGTTCTTCTTAGCGAGCTGAATGAAGTCCGAGCGGGTCTCGTAGCTAATCACGAGGCCTTGGTCGCCTACAGCGCGAAGCAAGTAGAGGCTCAGGGCTCCGGAGCCCAATCCTGCCTCCAGCACTCTCATGCCCGGGCCGATATCCCCCCAGAGCAGGATGACCCCAGCATCCTTCGGATAGATGACCCCGGAGTGCCTGGTCATCTCCAGCACGTAATCCGAGAGGCGCGGCCGCCACACGGTAAATGGCGTGCCCGTGCTGGTGCGGATCAGTGCTCCCTGCTCAGCGCTGAGGATTTCCGAGTGCTCAACGGTGCCCTTGTTGCTGTGAAATCGCGCCCGGAGCGGAGCCGTACGAGGCGTCTCCGCCCGGTTCGGTCAACCAGGAGAACGGACTCTCCGTTTTGAAATGACATTGTCTGAAGGTCCCGGCTCGCCGGGGCGGCGGATTGTAACACAGGCTTGACGGGCTACCGATGGTCCGAAACGGGGCTGTGACAAAGCGACCGATACGATCTGGTCGCGTTGAATTATCGGTACGGAGGCATTGAGCTTGGCAATGCGAGGCGCGGAGCGATTGGCAATGGCCAGGAGGCCGATATCACTGATCCAGATTCGCCCGGAAGGCGCCATACCGGGCGCGCAGGCGCTTCGCGTCGGTTCGAATCGCGCGGAAGAGGCTCCGATCGGGCATATTGAATCCGCTCACGATCGGAATAGGGGTCGTGACGATCACGCTCGTCACCGGAGCGTCCGTGATACTCTTGCGGCCCGCCGAGGAGTTTGCGCCGGCTCGGGATCTGGTGGATCCGGTGGAGATGCCCACGCTTGATCCAGTGGCAACATCGGATCTAGACCTTCCCATCGCGGCACCGTTACCGCCGGTCCCGGATGCGATTGTGGCTGAGCCACCAAATGGACTCCAGGTGGTCCCGTATACCGTCCGTTCTGGAGATACCGTCCATGGACTCGCGGAGCGTTTTGGGGTCTCCGCCGAAACGATTGTCTGGGCGAATGACCTGGCAGACGCGGATCTCCTGAGCATCGGCGATACGCTGGAGATACCCCCGGTGAGCGGTGTGCTTCACCGCGTTAGACCCGGCGATACAGCTGCGGAGCTGGTGTCGTTCTACGGTGGCGCACTGCGTGAGGTATTCGAGGTGAATCGCTTGGAGCCGCCGTTCATCATTGTCGTGGGCCAGCCACTCCTGATTCCCGGTGGAAAGGTGCCACCTTCCGTAACTCCTGAGGCCTCGGCGGAATCCGCTTGCGGCCTCGGCGCAGTTACCGCCATTGGCGATACCGCCTGCCGCGACGGAGGATCAGCGCTCGTTTATTCTGGGTCACGCTCGGGCCGCCCAGCGATCGCAGAAATCGACCGGTATCCCCGCATCGGTCACACTGGCACAAGCGATTCTTGAAACCTATTGGGGAACCAGTCGTCTATCGCGCGAAGCGCACAACTACTTTGGCATCAAGGCCCGCGAAGAGCCCGGCCCAGCCGGCGTCATCACCTTCAATGTTTGGGAGCATGTGAACGGGCGCGACATCTACAGCAATGAGCCGTTCCGCCGATACCACAGCGCGGAGGAATCTTTTGTGGATCACGCAAACTGGTTTCACCGCTGGCCTCGCTACGCGGCAGCGCTTGGAGTACGTCAAGACCCCAAGGCCTTTGCCCGTGCGATCAATCAAGCAGGCTACGCCACCGATCCCGCGTACTCCGCCAAGCTCATCAGTCTGATGGATAAGTTCAACCTGTATGCGTACGATTTGGGATAGGAGCATGCGGCGATCCAAACAAGCCGTCCCTAACTCTTGACTTTCCGCCCGAACGCGGATGCGCTGTTCTCGATACTGGCGGTCGGCGCACCATCAGTCACAGGTCGGCTCCATCAACCAGCCTCCGAGCCGCGCAAATGAGTAAGCGGTTTCTCTCGCCATCTCAACGTCCACAGTTGTTCGGGAGATGAACCGCCAACTCACGTGCGCAGCGCTGTCGCATTAGATGCTTGTGTTCGGGGTCAGGTCGTTCGCGAGGAGCCGCACATCCTTGTGGGATGCGGCTCTATCAGGCGGACTCAGCAGCTGGCAGGAACAAGCGGCAGTCCGAGCTCCAGGCGTATGACTGACGCATTCACGGGAAAGACTTGCAGGACTTGCTCCAGCGGCTCGCCAGTGGTGAGGGATTGGATGACGTTCATCGTCACCTTATGCGTGACAATGACCACCGATCCCTCGGGCCAGGCCTGCGCGACGTCCGCAAGCCCCTCTCTTACTCGTGCCACGACCTCAGCGATGGACTCGCCGCCGGGAGGCCGAGATTCCATCGGATGCTCCATCCAGAACGCATGCTCCTTCGGATAGGCCCCGAGGATCTCTGGCAGGGTGAGACCTTCCCAGACGCCCAGATTCACTTCGTTGAACCGGGGATCGCGCTGGACCTCCAGGGCGTGGCGCCGTGCGATTGCCTCGGCGGTGCGTAACGCCCGCTGAAGACCGCTCGCATAGATAGCGTCAATCGGCATCAGCGCTAGCTCGTCCGCCAGCGCCTCTGCCTGGCGAACGCCCTGATCGTTGAGCGGGACATCCGACTGTCCCTGATACCGTCCCTCGATGTTCCATTCCGTAGCGCCGTGTCGGCAGACCAGGAGGCTTGTCATGAACTCTCCCTTCCCAAATCTTCGCACAACGCGACAGATCCAGAGCGAGCCGCGGCAACGACCTGTCGATCGAGACTGGAGAACGACCAGTTCCGTTGGGCGCAGCAACTCTGAAAAGGAAAAACCGCGGCGCATATGAGCGCCGCGGTCGAGAACTAGACGAGCGCCGGTTCGGGCTCGCTCAGGGCTTTCAATCGCTCCAGCCCTACTCTGTGACAGAAGTCACCAAAGCCTTCTCCCGTGAATCGCTCATCGCGAAATGCCAGGAAGAGCGGGCGCAGTCGATCGGGGATCTCATCGGATGGAACGAGGTCGGCGAGGAGCGTGTTCAATCGCGTGCCCTCGAAATCGCCGCCCACGTAGAGCTGGTACTTGCCGAGCGTACGCCCCACCAGTCCAATATCTCCGATATACGGTCGCGCGCAACCGTTGGGGCAACCGGTCATGCGAACGCTGAGCTGCTCACCACCCAGGCCAAGCTCAGACATCAGGCCATGGATTCGGCGAACGATCGACGGCAGAACACGCTCGGATTCGGCCACTGCCAGGCCACAGGTGGGGATTGCGGGACATGCCATACTGTTAAGCAGAACATTTGGCAGATCGCCGGCCAACGGAACCCCGTACCCCCGAAGGATCTGCTCGATCGCTCCGCGGTCCTTTGCCTTGACGTCGGTGAAAATCAGATTCTGTAATGCAGTCAGGCGAATTCCTGGCTTGAACTTCTCCACGATCTCGCGGAAGGCTGTCTTCATGTAGACGCCGTTGGCGTCCTGCAAACGACCATTCTCAATGAAGATGCCGAGATACCACTTCCCGTCGTACTGCTTGTGCCAGCCGAAGTGATCGCCCGCGTGGTTCCATTCCAACGGCCGAGGCGGAGCCAGCGAACGGCCCAGTCGGCGCTCAACTTCCGCGCGGAACTTGTCGATACCCCAATCTTCGACGAGGTACTTCATGCGCGCTCGCCGGCGATTATCTCGTCGGCCATTGTCACGCTGGACCTCAATGATCGTGAGAAAGAGCTCCTCAAGCTGATCGGGCTCCACAAACCCGAGCGGCTGTGCCAGAAGCGGGTATGTCTCGGACTGGCCATGCGTCATGCCCATGCCGCCACCCACGACAACTGTGAAACCGGCCAGCTTGCCATCGTCGATGTGGGCCACCATGCCGATGTCCTGGGAGAAGACATCGATACAGTTATCCCCTCAATCGCCAGGCCAGACTTGAACTTTCGGGGCAGGTATGTCTCACCGTAGAGCGGATCAGCTTCCTGTTCGGTGGAGATGATTTTCTCGCCATCCATCCAGATCTCGTGATAGGCCTTGGTGGTTGGCAGGGTGCGATCGCTGAGCTGGTGCGCGTAACGTTGAACTTCGGACGAGCACAGCGCGATCGTACGGCGCAGGACAAGCCACCAGATTGCGCTCAACATCACCGCAAGCGCCAAGCGTGGTGACGAGGGCGTCATTCATGGACTTAATGGTCTTCTTCAGATTGCCCTTGCCCACGTAATGGAGCTGGAAGCACTGGCGCGTCGTGACGCGAAGTGTGTTGTTCGCATACGTCGAAGCGATATCGTCGAAGGCGAGGTACTGATCTGCGGTCAATTCGCCGCCCGGGATCTTGGCGCGGATCATCATGATCCATTCGCGATCACGCTTCTCGGCTCGAGCCTTCAAGCGCTCGTCGCGATTGTCTTGCTGATAGACGCCATGAAACTTGAGGAGGTTGTATTCATCCTCCGAAAAGTGACTGGCGTCGCCTTCGAGTGTCTCTTTGATCGTGCCGCGTAGGTGCTTACTACCCTCTTTGAGTAGCTCGACTCCAACGCGCTTGACTGGCGGTGCGGACTCAGCCCCGGACATCTCTAGGCCTCCCTGACGGTCATCTACTCACATACTAATGGCCCGATAGTAGACGATGTCGACTGACTTAGTCAACAAACTTTACCCCGTATCAAGTTCTCTATTTCAACGAAATGCTACAGCGGAATTGTCGTCAATTACATCGCGTGAGCATCAATAGTAGCCGCGCCGAGACTGGTTCCCGGCCTGGCTATAATGCCAGCGCATGGCCACAAAGTCTACTTCGACATTCCCCGCCTTCGTACAGCGGCTCGGCGTTCACTACGCCTGGATTGTCGTTGCGCTGACATTCTGCTCCGTACTAGCGGGAGCAGGAATCCGGGCTGCGCCGCCAATATTCATCGTGCCTTTTGAGCAGGAGTTTGGCTGGAGCCGCGCGGACCTCTCTCAAGCCATCTCATTGAACCTACTAATGTACGGAATCGGCGGTCCGCTGGCTGGAAAGCTGATCGAGCTTCGTGGCGTGCGGTTCGTGCAGATGGCCGGCCTGACGATGTTAGGCGTTGGCGTTACCGGAACGCTGTTTATGAGCTCACTCTGGCAGCTCAATTTGCTGTGGGGACTGATCGTCGGACTTGGAGCTGGAGGTGCAGCCACTGTCTCATCGGCGGCCGTGGCTACACGCTGGTTCGTGAAGCGACGGGGCCTGGCTAGCGGAGTTCTGACAAGCGCCGTCTCCATGGGTCAGCTCATCTTCTACCCATCGCTAATGGCGATCGTGCTTGCATTCGATTGGCGCGTGGCGGCCGCCCTCCTCGCGGCCCTTGCGTTCACCGTGCTTGTCCCACTGGCACTGTTCACACGGAATGATCCCTCGGAGCTCGGCCTGCGCCCCTACGGTGACGATAAGCCGGTAGGCTCAGCACATCTGACGCCCCTTCAGGCTGAGCCTCGTGTTGCCGGCAGCGAGGTTATGCGCGCATCCACGTTCTGGCTGCTATTCGGCGCGTTCTCCACCTGTGGCGCTACCACAGCTGGTCTTATTGGGACCCACCTTATTCCACACGCTGTGGATCACGGAATCTCGCAAATGACCGCGGCATCCACGATTGGCATGATGGGCTTCCTGAACTTCTTCGGGACCATCGGCTCGGGATGGCTAACAGACAGAATGGACCCGCGAAAGATCCTTGCCGGTGCGTTTCTTGTCCGCGGCGTAGCATTGTTGATGTTACCGACACTGTCATCGATGACATTTTTCGATACAGTTCCCGGTCTTTTTGTGTTTGGGGTGATATTCGGACTGGATTGGCTCGCAACCGGCCCGCCGCTCATCTCCCTTATAGCTGATAGATTCGGACGCCGCTCGACGCCTTACGTCTTTGGCTGGGTCTTCCTGGGTCACCAGCTCGGGTCGGCGATGGCAGCCTGGGGAGGCGGGTACGCGCGCGTTGCCTTTGGCGATTACGGCCCGGCGTTCTTCATCGCCGGACTTGTCGCATTCGGCGGCGCCATCCTGGGCCTGCGGGTGCGCCGACCCCAACCGCAACAGCCACTACCCGTCGCCGCGTAGCAGCTCCGCGGATTGGGCTAGGGGCGTTCCTCACCGCTTCCACTGAAGCCGGCCTCTGTGTCGGTGCGTTCCGAATGGAACGACCGGGCGCCAGCCCTTTGACTCGGCGTTCTTCGCCGCTTTTGCCAGGGTGGAAGCGTCTTCAGTGTCGCTCCGCACCGTTAGAAAGCGACGAGGACCGCCACAGTCAAGGCTTCAGTTCGGATCCGCCTGCGCATCGATTTTCTTGTGGACTCTTTCAACTGGCGATATACTGCCCGCCATTGATCTGAACGAATGCAATGGCGCTGTCACAGGATTGACAGCGCTCGATTGCCCTGGAAGGGGAGCCATTATCGTGCGAATGTCGTTCTGGGCATCTGTCGTCTCAACCGCGTTGATCACCGTCGCGTGCTCACCCGCGGCCGCACCGGCGCCAACCGCGGCGCCGGCCAAGCCGACCGCCGCTAGTGCTGCACCATCAGGGTCACCCGCGGCGGCTGGTTCCCCGGCGGCTGCTGGCTCTCCCGCGGCGGCTGCATCTCCTGCGGCGGGCGCCGCACCGGCATCCGCTGCACCAGCAAACAAGCCAGCGGTTGATCCGGATTACGCGTTCTTTGCTGGGAAGACCGTGCGCATCCTGGTTCCATTTGCCCCAGGTGGCGGCCAGGACATCGCCGCTCGACTATTTGCTAGCAAGTGGGGCGACCAGTTTCCCAACAAGCCCAATTTCATCGTGGAGAACATGCCCGGCGCCGGAGGCGCGACCGGCATGCGCGATCTAATCGAGAAGAAGGCTCCCGATGGTCTGACGCTCATCGTCCCGGGCTCGGGAGTGGCGCTTCGCTGGCTCCTCAAGGAGCAAGGCCACAACTATCCAATGGACAAAATGCCGGCTATTGGTGCAATGCCTCCGGCACCGTTACGGTAGCACGGGTGGATGCTGGGTTCCCGCTCGAGAAGCTCGTCGGTCGCGACAAGCCGCTGCGCGCGGTCACAATGCCCCAGGTGCCCTCGGACCTGTTGCGGATGCGCTCATCATGCGGATGCTGGGCATCCCCATGGACTTCATCTACGGTTTCGAGGGTTACGGCGAGGTCGCGATCGCGGTCGAGCGGGGCGAGATCGAAGAGTCGAACCGGGGATGCCTGGGTACCTACAGACCTGGCTACCCATGGTTGAAAGCAAGATGGTCTACCCACTCTTCCAGATTGGCCAGCTCGATGCCCAGGGGAGGTCCAACGTAGCCCGGTCATGCCGAACTGCCCACGGGATATGAGGAGTACAAGCGCATCAAGGGCGCCGAGCCCCGGCGACGGACTGGGAGGCGTACCGTGTCCTGATCGGCATGAGCGCGCTCTCGGGAGTGGTTCTGACACACCCGGACATTCCAGCTGATCGTCTGTCCGCCCTACGGGACAGCTTCAACAAGATGACCAATGACCCGGGCTGGGGCGCAGAGACCCAGCGAGTGCTGGGGCTAGCCGGCCCCAGCAGTGAGTGGCGACGTATCGGAGGGCTTCCATGCAGGTCATGATCAAGGCGCCGCCGTCGGTAGTAGACGTGTTGTCAAAGGCCGGTAGGTAGGACCTTCGTTCCCTGATAGCCCTTTCAGTGACGCGACGAGCTTGGATCTCGGCGAGTGATCGTTGCTTTCTGGAGACCGATCCGCAGGGAGCACAGCAAGCAACTCCCTGCGGATCTCAATTCATTGTGGACCGACGGGCCCGGCGATATACTGGCCGCCATCGACCCAAAGGCAAGCCCTTGACGCTGACCAAGCGATACAGCGCCACAAAGGTGTGGGAGGGAGCCGTGACCGTGCGATTGTCACTCTGGTCAGCCGTCCTGACTGCCGCGTTCTCCGCGCTGGCTTGTTCGCCCGGAGCGCCGGCCTCGCCCACGGCCGCCCCAGCGAAGCCAACAGCGGCTACCGGGGCCGCTCCCGCAGGCTCGCCCGCCGCCGCTGCGTCCCAGGGCGCTGCCGCCTCTCCAGCGGCTGGCGCTCCAGCAACAGGCGCAGCGCCAGCCGCGGCCAACAAGCCCGCGTCGCTCCCGACTACGCATTCTTCGGAGGCAAGACAGTCCGAATCCTTGTGCCATTCGCGCCGGGTGAGGACAGGACCTGCGGCTCGGATGTTCGCCAGCAGGTGGGGTGACTATTTCCCGAACAAGCCCAATTTCATTGTGGAAAACATGCCGGGAGCAGGTGGAGCCACCGGATGCGCGACCTCATCGAGAAGAAAGCGCCTGACGGTCTGACCCTGATCGTCCCCGGCTCAGGTGTGGCGCTGCGCTGGCTGCTAAAGGAGCAAGGGCACAACTATCCCATGGACAAGATGCCCGCGATCGGCGCGATTCCGTCCGCGGGCGTGGTAGTCGTTCGAACCGACGCCGGCTTCCCCATTGAGAAGCTGATCGAGCGAGACAAACCACTGCGCGGCGGTCAAAACGCGCCCGCGCCCTTGGACCGGTCGCCGATGCGCTCATCATGCGCATGCTGGGCATCCCGGTCGATTTCATCTACGGGTTTGAGGTTACGGTGAGGTCGCGATTGCAGTCGAGCGTGGCGAGATCGAGGAGACGACCCGGCGATGCCGAGCTATCTCCAGACCTACATGCCAATGGTCGAAAGTAAGCTCATTTACCCACTCTTCCAGACAGGCCAGCTCAACGAAAATGGAGAAGTTGTCCGAAATTCGTTGGCCCCGACTCTTCCAACCGGCGTTGAGGAGTACAAGCGCCTCAAGGGTACGGAGCCCGCTGGCCCGGACTGGGAGGCCTACAAGGTCCTGGTAGGCATGAGCGCCCTGACGGGCGCGGCCCTCACCCATCCGGAATACCCGGCCGATCGGCTGTCTGCCCTGCGCGAAAGCTTTTTGAAAATGATCAATGATCCCAGCTGGGGGCCAGAGACAGCCCGCGTCCTCGGGCAACCTGCACCAGCGGTCGGCGGAGACGTGACCGAGGCATCCATGCAAGTCATGATCAAAGCTCCACCCTCAGTCGTCGAAGTGCTCTCCAAGGCGGGTAGGTGATCCGTCAACGCTCTCCCCCGTTTGGGGCGCACGGCGTCACCGGGGACTCTGAGGGCACGCTCAAACCGGCGAACCAAGCCTGATACCAATGCACACCGAGGGCGGACATGCTCGAGACCTTTCTGGCTAGCTTTGGCAAGCTTCTCGATCCGCAGGTCATGCTCTTCATGATGATCGGGATCGTCATCGGTATGGTCGTGGGCATTTGCCCGGGCTGGTTCCACCGTGACGATGGCGCTGATGCTGCCGTTCATTTACAGCATGACGCCATACGAGGCTTTTGCCTTCCTGCTGGGCATGTATTCGGTCTGCGCGACCACGGGCGACATCACGTCCGTACTCGTCGGAGTCCCTGGCGAAGCCGTCTCGGCGGCATTGGTCGTGGATGGCTTCGCCATGACGAAAAACGGCGAAGCGGGCCGGCGCTCGGGGCGGCAGTATTCAGCTCGGCGATCGGTGCGTTGATCGGAGCCGCCTTTCTCGCGATCTCCATTCCCGTGATCCGACCGGCGGTCTCTTGCTCGGCCAACCGGAGCTCTTTATGCTCAGCGTGCTAGGCCTGTCCATGGTCGGAGCACTCAGCGGAAGGTCTCTGCTTAAAGGTATCGTCGCCGGCGGTTTCGGGCTCCTGCTGTCTGCAGTAGGAACCGAATCTCAGGTTGGAATCATCCGCTACGCGGGCGAGAATCTCTATCTGCTCGACGGGCTTCCGCTCATTCCGATCGCAGTCGGGCTGTTGGGCCTCCCAGAGCTCATAAGATCTTCATTGCAAGCGAACCGCCATCGCGCGTCAGGGCCACGTCACCGGTGCCACAGCAATGCAGGGCGTACGCGACACGTTTACCCACTGGTGGCTTGTGGTGCGGTGTAGTCTCATTGGCGTTGTCCTTGGGGTCATACCGGGCGTGGGTGGCGGGCTCTCCCAGTGGCTCGCTTACGGACACGCCGTACAGAGCTCCAAGGATCCGAATCGATTTGGTAAAGGCGCAGTTGAGGGTGTGCTCGGGCCTGGGGCTAGCAACAACTCCAAAGGGGCGGCCACCTCATACCCACCGTCGCCTTCGGCGTTCCCGGGAGCGCGGCCATGGCCATCTTACTGGCCGCCTTCGTCATCATGGGAATTCAACCCGGCCCCAACATGTTGACGCGGAATTTGGACCTGACTTTCTTCCTTGTGTGGGTGCTGGTGGCCGCCAATCTGATCGGCGTCGCCCTGTCATTCCTGTTCTTGAACCAGCTTGCCAAAATCACGTTCGTGCGCGGAACGCTGCTCGTCCCTTTCATCACCCTGCTTATCTTCCTCGGCTCGATGACCGCCACCGGACAGGTTGGCGATCTCGTTGTCACGCTGTTCTTCGGCGCCCTGGCCTGGACGATGCACAAGCTCGGATGGCCCGTGGTCCCATTGATCCTTGGGTTGGTCCTGGGCGATCGAGCCGAAAACAGCTTGTGGATCAGCAGTCGAATCTTTGGATTCAGTTGGCTTGGACGACCAATCGTGATCGCGCTCATCATCGTGGCTGTAGCAGCGATCATCTTCACGCTGACGAAAATGCGCCGCGGCGTCCAAATCGACGCGGTCGAGGATCCGCCCAACCTGAGGATTGCTCGCCTTGGCTTCAGTGTCGCGGTCTTTGCCACGGCAGTAGCGGCGGTCGTCGCGTCACTGGACTGGCCGGTGGCAGCCCGACTCTTTCCCATTGCCATAGGCAGTGTCACGGCGGTGGCGGCGTTCTTTCAAGTCATCTTCGACATGTTGAACTTAATTAGTGGGAGGAACAGCCAGCCTATCCAGAACCCGCCGAGAAGGCCGAAGCGTCGCGCGTGGAGAGACGTCGAACCGTCGAGATCTTCGGCTGGATGCTCGGACTCTTCGCGGCGATCTGGGCCGTCGGCTTCACATTTCTGGTGGCGCCGTTCATCCTGCTCTACCTTAAGCTCTCCGCCCAGGAGAAGTGGAAGACCGCACTCATCGCAGCTGGCGTCACGGGCCTGATTTACTGGGTGTTCTTCGACATGTTCTTGAATGTCTCAACGCCATCCGGTGCGTTGATTCCCTGGTAGCGGAGCTCGCGAGAGAATCCCAAGCATAGATCACAAAGGATAGTCCCCGCCCCAACTAAGGTACGGGGGCTTTACTAAATCTGATGAGGATTGATGAGATCAGGCCGTGGCATCTCCCGGAGTCCGAACCTCTGGCAAGTTCACTTCATCCTTCAGGTGGAAGAACTCGATGCAGTTACCCTTGACCATCTTCTGGACCTCGTCCTCGGGAATGCCGCGGAAGTTCTCCTCCATGCTCTTGAGCGAGTTTGGCCAATCGGTCTCGCCGTGCGGCATATCGGACGCCCACATCACGCGATCCACGGGGCCCTCGTGATGAACCGCCCGCACACCCACCGGATTCCAGAGGAAACCCCAGTAGACGTGCTCCTTGATGTACTCGCTGGGCATGCGATCGAGCGGTTTCAGTCCGAGTAACTTGTCCGCCCAGCGATAGTGCCGCTGGTAGTGGTTGTCCATCTGCTCGAAAAAGTTCGGCAGCCAGCCGATCTGCGTCTCAGCTACATAGAGCTTAAACGTGGGAAATCGATCAAAAACGCCGAACCAGAGAAGCTGGACCGCATGGATACTGCCGCGGAAGCCGTACTTGCCAAAACGCAGGATGACGTCGTTCTCGCCGTCCTCAGGCGCTCGCTCGTACTCGAACATCTTGCCGCGTCCGCCGTATGTACCGGATGGGAAAGCCAAAGTCTACGTGGATTGTGATCGGCATCTCGAGATCAACAGCCGCCGCCCAGAATCGATCGTCATCCTTGGTTGGGAATGACTTACCACTTGGGAAGGAGTTGAGCGTCACGCCAACAAGACCGAGCTCCTTACACTTCTTGAGCTCTGCGATGGCGGCGTCGACACCAATCTCGGGAATGACGCCAAGTCCAAGAATCGATCGGGAAATGCCGGGCAATACTCCTCACCCAGATACTCGTTGAACGCGCGAACAACTGAGCAGTAGGCCTCGTCGTTACGAATACCGCGCCAGAGGTTCGGACCGGACACACCGGTGAACATGATCTCGGCGTCGATTCCATCCTGGTCCTGCTCACCGGACGCGCTGATCCGGCAGTCCTGTGCCAGGCGTTTCGGCGTAAGTCCCGCCGATGGTCAGACGCTCCCAGCCGCGCGTGCCGAAATTGAGCCCGAGCACGTTCAGCGGCCGTCCTTCCACCATCAGCGCCTCGCCCATTGGGATTTTGATTGTGCGCGGCGCTCGGTCTCGATGCTTCGCGGGAACTCTATCCGTCCAGCGCTCGGGCGGGATCTCGAGATGCGAGTCGGCGGAAATGTATCGATACGGACGGCCCATGTCTCCTCCTCGGCACTCAGCCTCTGCTGACCTTGAGTTAACTGTCACGCTGGCCGGGATCATAGGTCGGGTGCCGATGAGCGTCAAGCGAGGCCATGGGGTACGGCGTAGATGAGTCGTACGAGTACTCCACGGTTCAACCCTTTGTTTGTGGCGCTGAAAAATCGGCGATATACTGCCCGCCATCGACCGGAAGGCAATCAGGGCGCTGGCAGACGGAACACAGTGCGGATTGCTGCTGAGGGAGCCATTACGTGCGACTGTCATTCTGGGTCTCTGTAGTCTCAACTGCGTTGCTAACACTGGCCTGCTCGCCCACGACACCGTCACCCACTGCCGCCCCGGCAAAACCGACGGCCGCGGCCGGCGCGCACCCGCCGCGTCCCCGGCTGCCGCGTCCTCACCCGCTGCCGCGGCATCGCCTGGTGCGGCAGCGTCTCCGGCTGCTGCAGGCGCCTCAACTGGCGGGGCGCCCGCCGCGTCAGCAAGCAAACCGGCTGTCGCGCCGGACTACTCGTTCTACGCGGGCAAAACCGTACGAATCCTGGTGCCCTTCGCGCCGGGCGGCGGGCAGGATATCACCGCGCGCCTGTTTGCCAGCAAATGGGGCGACTTCTTTCCTAGCAAACCCAACTTTATCGTCGAGAACATGCCTGGCGCGGGCGGCGCCGTGGCCATGCGGGACTTGATGGAAAAGAAAGCGCCAGACGGACTTACGCTGATTCTGCCCGGATCCGGGGTTGCATTGCGATGGTTCCTCAAGGAGCAGGGTCACACCTACCCAATGGAAAAGATGCGTGCGATCGGGGCGCTTCCATCCGGACCCGTAAACGTGGTTCGGACGGACGCGGGAGATTCACTCGAAAAGCTGATCGGGCGAGATAAGCCATTGCGCAGCGGCCACAACGCGCCGGCGCGCTTGGACCAGTCGACGGCGCCTTGATGATGCGCATGTTGGGTGTGCCCATGGACTTCATCTACGGATTCGAGGGATACGGGGAGGTCGCCATCGCCGTGGAGCGCGGTGAGATCGAAAACTCGTCTCCTGGCATTCCTGGCTACCTCCAGACGTGGATACCAATGGCGGAGAGTAAGATGATCTATCCGCTATTCCAGCTTGGACAGCTCAACGAGAAGGGTGAGGTGGTGCGCAGTCCAATGCTCCCAAATGTCCCCACCGGATATGAGGAGTACAAGCGAGTTAAGCGCACCGAGCCATCAGGCGAGGACTGGGAAGCCTACAAGGTCCTGATCGGTATGAGTGCGCTGAACGGCGCAGTGCTGACTCATCCGGACTTACCCGCCGAGCGACTTTCCGCCCTTCTTGATAGCTTCAAAAAGATGATCTCCGATCCGTCATGGGAGCCGGAGACGGTCAGAGTCCTGGGTGCGCCTACGCCGGCCGTCACCGGGGACGTTTCCGAGGCGTCTATGCAGGTAATGACCGAGGCGCCGGCCTCGGTCGTGGACTTACTCTTACAGGCCGGCAAGTAATCGCCGGGCTCGATCTTCATAACTACACTATTCCCTCACAGGTTCAAAGGGAGCCCTGCTATAGTGCCCACCCATGACGGGCGACATGCGGAGCGAATTTAACTGGCACGAACCGCCGTCCGCGGATCGAGTTGACGGTGCCGAGAAGGTCACCGGCGCTGCACAGTTCGCCGCCGACGTGGCGCGGCCGGGCCTGCTTCTCGCCAGGGTCCTGCGAAGCCCCCACCCTCACGCGCGGATTGTACAGATCGACGCGAGTAGAGCGAGAGCGCTGCCTGGCGTGCATGCTGTACTCACTGGGCAAGATCTGGCTGACTACCGCATCGGGCGTGCAATGCGCGACATGCCGCTCCTGGCGCATGACAAGGTTCGCTTTATTGGCGAGAAAGTCGCGGCAGTCGCGGCCGAGGATGCGGAAATAGCCGAAGCCGCTTGCGCGCTGATCGACATCGAATACGAAGAGCTGCCTGCTGTATTCGATCCGCTTGCGGCTATCCAACACGCCGCGCCGATGGTCCACGACCCTGATCTCGTTCGGGCCTGGAAGACACCCACGCAGGTCGTGGCCGATTATCCAAACAGCGTCTCGATGCCCACGTGGGGCAATACGGTCGAAGAGCTCCAGCAGGAGTTTCTGCACTGCGCACACGTGTTTGAGCACACTTTCCATACGCCCAATCAGCACCAGGGTTACCTGGAGCCCCACACGGCCACCGTCGAGATCGACGAGCAAGGACGCGCCCACTTCTGGGCGTCCAATAAGGCGCCATTCCTGCTGTTCAACTACCTCAAGGACAGCATGGGACTCACGCGCAACGAGATAGAGTTCCACATGCAGCCACTCGGAGGCGACTTCGGCGGTAAGGGCTCGTTCATGGACATCCCACTGGCGTACTTCCTGGCTAAGGCCGCTGGCCGTCCGGTGCGAATCACCATGTCGTACGCCGAGGAGCTCATCGCCGGAAACCCGCGGCACGCCTGCACCATCGTCGTCAAGAGCGGTTTCGATGCCGATGGTCGAATTCGGGCCCGCTATACGCGGGCGTACTTCAACAGTGGTGCATACGCGGCATTCAAGCCAGCGCCCGACGCCACCCTACCCAACATCCGTGATGGTGGCATGGGCACATACGAGCCACCAGTCTGGCGGGTGGAAGGGCACATGATCTACACGAACACCGTTCCGTGTGGTCACATGCGCGCCCCGGGCGACGCCCAACCCTACCACGCACAGGAATGCCACATGGACCTGTGCGCACGGGCCATGGGCATTGATCCGCTGGCGTTGCGTTTCCGCAACGCCACCCATGACCGACGCGATCGATTCAAAGGCGGCTCCGGTGGAGGCGCGCCGCCACGAGCGACCGAAGTACTCCAGATGGCAGCGGAAGCCATTGACTGGGCTGCTCCGCGAGCCGAGGGCGTGGGACGCGGAATCGCCCTGGTTGGCATCGGCAACAGCGTTGGCATCTATAGCGCCGAGATCGTCGTCGAACGCGACGGGACCGTCGTGATGCGAACTCCGATGATGGAAAACGGTGCGGGACAGCTTACAGCGTTTCAACAGCTTACGGCCGAGGAATTCGGCGTGCCCCTGAGTCAAGTCCGCGTTGAGCAATCGCTCGAGAACATCGAGTTCGATCGGGGACTCGGCGGAAGTCGGATTACCCGAATGACCGGGAAGATTATCAACATCATCCATACGACGCTACGTAAGCGCCTGGCCGAACTTCTGGCGGCTGAGCTTGGTGTAACCGCTGAGGTGATCATCTCCGAGCCCGGCGGGTTTCGATCACCCGACGGCAGTTTTCACAGCCTCGCCGACGTCGCGGATCTCTCCCCTGAGCCACTCTCCGAAGTGCTTAAGTACGAAGGCGCCAACGAGGATAAGGTGGAAGCATTTGCCGCGCAGGCGGTGGAAGTTCACGTGGATCGCGAGACGGGCGACGTAAAGGTCCTTCGCGCAGTCACGGCCCACGAGCTTGGCCGCGTGATCAACCCGCTCCAGCACCAGGGTCAGATCGATGGCGCTCTGTTGCAAGGGTTCGGGTACGCGATGACCGAAGGGCTCGTTGTGGAGGACGGGCGCGTCGTGAACGCGGGACTCCATGAGTACAAACTGCCATCGATCGCGGACCTGCCGCCGCTCGAAACCTACAAGCTCCCACCTGACTTAAGGCTGGGCATCACGCCCATAGGCGAAGGCGCGAACTGTGGGATGTCCGCCGCGATCGTGAATGCCATCATCGACGTGGTTGGCCAGCAGGTGGAGATTCCCGTCAGCGCCGAAGCGATACGGAACCTACGGTAAGCTCGTAGAGAGCGGCGGAGGAATGTGTAGCGCGGGGCACAAGACCCATAGGAGTACGCACCTTTCATCACGGAGGCGTCACACTGGGGATTAGGCAGCCTTCGGCAGGGTCGTGCGCGGAGCGGGTCGTTCGAACGGGATGATGGCGGCAGGTGCCTGGTCCAGGACGTCCGACAGCGTGGTCAGATACGCGGTGATCCAGTTCTTGATCGCCGGATCCGGGCTCTCGAGTACGCACCGGCCGCGCCACCACCAACTCAGTCGATCCGTCGTTGCCCACCCCTCCAGGGCCTCCCGCACCGCCGCCGGGGTTCCCGTGGCACTGAGTCCCAGCCCCAGTCCGATCTGGACCAGCGCCCCGAGCGCCCAGAAGCCCACGAGCGCATCCACCTCCGGTGCGTGCGTACAGCGTCCGACCACGCGGTCGAAGTGCCAGCCATGCTGCCCATCCCAGCCGCCCTGCAGATCCCGATAGGTCCCTTCGATGGCCCAGCGCTGCCCATACTGCGCCACCGCCACCAGCGGATTCACGGCGGTGGTGAACACCACCAGCCATTCGTCCCGACTCGCACCCTGGGATGTGCCGGCCCGTGTGTGTTCCTGGTGCTTCCGCCGCCGGGCGCCTTTCCGCGCGCGCTCGGCGAGGCTGGCCGGCCCGCGCTGGTGCGACGGCACCACCGCCAGCTCCCGTCCGGCGATCACCATCCAGCCGGTCACCGCCTCGGCGCCCGCACCGAACGCCACCCGCTGGATGGTGATCGCCGTGGGATCCGCGGCGTCCAGCAGCAGTCCGACCCGGCGGCACTGCCCGTCCGCCAGCGTTACCGCGTGGCGCGCCTGCAGCCGCACCGTCCAGTCCGCGCCGCCCTGCTGGAGCGTGCGGAAGAAGCTCTTGGCCGGAAACGCCCGATCCGCCACCAGACACACGCGCACCCCCACCGGCCACGATCGCAGCAGGCGCGTCACCAGCCCATCGACGGTCGGGCGAAATCGGCCGCGCGGCCACGGATAGGGCAGCACCGCCCAGGCCAGCGGGATCGCCCGGCCCGGCACCACCAACCCGATGGTGAAGATCTCCCACGGTCCACAGCGCACGCTATCGAGCGCCACGAGCCAGGGAACGCCCGGCGCCGGGGCGTGACCGGCCTGGTGCACCCAGGCCAACGCGGCAAAGATCAGGAACGGACTGAGCGCTCCGGAGGTCAACCCAGACCGGGTGCAGAGCGCGGCGGACGCTGCCAAAGCGATGCCGCGCGGCACGGGCACAGGGGGCCGGCAAGATCCGGATCACGGCACTCGGACGCCGGTCCTGAGCCACCAGCAGGGTGGCCAGCACGGGTGCCACCGCGGTCCGTGCGGTGGCGTGGCTGATGAGCCGACTGGACTGGAGCAGCCGCTCCAGCAGCGGGTACAGTTCGGTGGGCGTGAGCATCAGGGGACTCTCCCGGTTTCCACGGTGTGGATCGAAGACCCCCATGGTGCCGAAGACCTCCGACTCACCGCCCGCTGTTTTTCCCCCAACGCAGCCTGTTCACCCGCTCCACAGCTGCTCGTGACGCGCCTGTGACCAAACCGGCGCACTCCTATGGCACACGACCCCCGCGCTACCGACATCATCTGAGCCGACTCAGACTGCCGCGCATCATGGAGCCCCGCAAGTATGCAATCGTCGCCACTCATCTACACCGATTACGCCGACTGGTATCACCTCTTCACCGCTCCAGAGGAGTACGACGAAGAGGAAGCAATCTACAGCGGCGCAATCATTGCCGCGTCGAGTACGACGCCCAGGACACTCCTGGATCTTGGCTGTGGGGGTGGGAATCTCGCCTGGCACTACAAGCACCGCTTCCAGGCCACGCTCACCGATATCTCCGCCGACATCCTGGAGCAGAGTAAATCGATCAATCCTGAGTGCGAGCACCTGATCGGCGACATGCGCACGCTACGCCTCGGCCGCACTTTCGACGCGGTGCTCGTGCACGACTCCGTGATGTACATGACCACCGAGCAGGACCTGCGTCAGGCCATGGAGACCGCGTTTGTTCACACCCGACCGGGTGGCGTGGCACTCTTCGCCCCTGACTGCGTTCGTGACACCTTCAAGTCACGGACAGACCATGGCGGAAACGACGGCGAGGGGCGAGCCGTTCGCTATCTGGAGTGGACTGGGGATGATGACCCGACCGACACAATCATCGAGACCGACTTCGTGCTCATCCTGCGTGAGGATGGACAGCCTCCTAGAACGGTTCACGATCGTCACATTGAAGGTCTCTTCTCGCGAGCAGAGTGGATGGAGTGGTTGGCGGAAGCAGGATTCCAACCAACGGTACACTCGTTGATTCACAGCGACGTGGAGCCAGGGACAGTGGAGTTCTTCGTCGCTGTGCGGCCGAACTAGTTGCCTGATACTCGAAACGCGGGCCTGACCAACTTACGACCTGATCTCTTCGGTCGATCGCAGTCTCTCAGCCGCGTCCAGCACCGCATCGACGATCTTGACGTAGCTTCCGCAGCGGCACAAATTGCCGGCCAGATATTCGCGTATCTCATCGACAGATGGCGCCGGATTCTCCTCGAGTAGGGCTTTGGTTGTGAGAATGAAACCGGGCGTGCAGTACGAGCACTGGAATGCGGTGTGATCCACGAACGCTTGCTGAATTGGATGAAGCCCACCTGCATCACCGAGCCCCTCGATTGTGATGATGTCCAAATCCTCCGAGAGACTCGCTAAGCATGAGGCACGCGCTCATCGGTTTCCCGTTGACTATCACCGTGCACGCACCGCACATCCCGATGCCGCATCCCTCTCGAGCGCCGAACAGCTTCAGCTCACGTCGAAGGACGTCCAGCAGCGTCTCATCGAGCCCCACCGTCACTGAATGGGCAGTGCCGTTCACGCGAAGCTGAACGGTGGACCGCATATCAGAGAGCGTCATACTGCCGTCACCTGCTGAAGTGCGCGTCGAACGAAGACTCGAATCATCTCCTTGCGGTACCAAGATGAGCCCCGCAAGTCTGAAAGTGGGTCAATCTCAACGGCATATCGCTCGGCAATCTCGCTTATCAGCTCACCGGTCATCTGCTGGCCCAATCCTATTCGTTCCGCGGACGGAACCTCCCGCGGAGTCTCGTCCACCGCGCCCACGACTACACGAAGATCAGTGCAGAGACCATTAGCATTCTGATCCACAATTGCGCAGACGCCAACGCATGGACGATCCTCTGACGACCGAGTGGTGAACTTCAGATAGGTCGCACGGGCTGTCGGTGCGAGCGGCGGAATCACGATGTCGGTCAAAAGCTCGTCCGCAGCCAGACTTGTCTCAAAGAAACCTGTGAATAACTCGCTGAGTGGAATTTCTCGACGCCGATTCGGTCCAATCACACAAGCCCGCGCGCGGAGCGCAACGAGCACGGACGGCGGGTCGGACGCGTAGTCGGCTTCCGTCACGTTCCCCCCCACGGTGGCGGCGTTACGGATACGCACGTTTGCAACTTGATGGTACGTGTCGGACAACGCTGGGAGGCGCTCGCGAACGAGCGGCGAGTGCTCAGCATCAGCCAGGGTGATCAAAGCGCCAAGCTTGACGGAGCCATCTTCTGTCGTTCCGATATCATCCAGGCCTGAGACGCGGGCCAAACTGATAAGTACTTCCGGGGCAATCAGCCGGTTTTGTAGCATCAGCACGACCGCCGTCCCACCAGCGACTACCTTTGCCCCGTCGCCATGCTGCACTAGAGCAGCCACCGCCTCTTCGAGGGTCTCGGGCTTAAGCACCAGGCTAACCATCAGTGGCGCCGCTCCCACAATTCCACGGATTGACCGCGACTGCCACCGGTTGTCTCCGACCTTGAATGCCAACGTTCATTCAGCGCGCTCACGGATCGCCCGCAATACCCGCTCCGGAGTCAACGGCAGCTCATTGATACTGTGCCCGATGGCATCGGCCACGGCCGCGCTCACCGCTGCAACGGCGGGTGGGAGCAGCGTCTCACCGAGACCGTGGATCTCGCCTGACTCGCCCTCAAGGACGTGGGTTGTCAGAGCGTCCGGTATATCGCCGAACGATGGAATGAGATAGTCCGAAAGATTCGGGATTCGTGAGGCGTCCCGCGTCAAATACCATCTCTTCCATCAATCCCTGTCCAAGCCCAAAGATGGCGCTGCCCTCGTTTTGCAGCTCACATTGCTGCGGATTGACCACTCTTCCGGCGAAGACGCCTGCGTGAAGCCTGATAACGTGCACTCGACCGGTCTCAGTGTCCACCTCAACGTCAGCAGCACAGACGCCGTGGTGCCAATGGTCCGATGCGCCGAGCCGACCGGTCACAGGATCCGGCTTGGGTCGACTCTGGAACCGCCCCTGTCCGAGTACGGTGCCGATACGTAGCTTGCGGATCAGCGCGCCATACGACATTGAGCGCTCGGGCGCTCCGCGAACGGCGATCATCCCATTTTCGAGCACCAGGTCGTCTGGCGCGACCTCCAGATCCACGGCTGCCAGCTCCGCGAGCTGCCGTTTTAGGTCACCCCCGGCAACCTTGACCGCGGAGCCCATCACTGCCGTCGTTCGGCTAGCGCTGGTCGTCTCATCGAACGGTGTTAGATCCGTATCGGGGTCGGAGATCGACACGTACTCCAGCGGAACACCGGTGGATTCAGCTGCTATCTGAGATAGTGCGGTCTTTGCCCCCTGGCCCATCTCGACGCTGCTCGTAAGGACGCTCAAGCTTCCGTCCTCATTGAGCTTGCACATCGCGGCCGATGTTGAAGGCGAACGCGTGGTTTTGATGCAGAGCGTGATCGCCCGACCACGGCGCAATGGACCTGCATCATCGTTGCTGGAACGATCGTTCCAACCGATCGCGCGCTCGGCATCATCGAGGAGCTCGGAGATGTGGAGATCATCCAGCTCACCGCCACCAAAGTAGCGATCGCCGTTCTGCACGAGATTGCGCCTGCGGAGCTCCAGCCGGTCCATCTTCAAGCGACGCGCCACTTCATCCAGGTGTGTTTCAGCGGCCCATACAGCTTGCGCGGCGCCCGGACCGCGAAATGGGCCGGACGGCAGCAGGTTGGTAAACACAGCGTGCGACTCGAGCAACGAGTTCGGGATGCGGTATGCCGCGAGGGTAGCCTGGCCTCCGGTACGAGTAACTCTCGAGCCTGTCTCCGCGTATGCGCCTTTGTTGTAGAAGCATTGCACGTGGCCGGCCACCAGCCGGCCGTCCGACATCGCGCCGATTTTCATACGAATCGTGGCCGCGGACCGACAGCTCATGAGGAAATCCTCAGCCCGATCGAGCGCGATGCGGACCGGCCGACCACTCTTTAACGCCAGGAGCGCCGCGACGGGCTCTAGCTTTCCGTAGAGCTTGGATCCATATCCCCCGCCAAGGGTCTGGGTGATAACGCGGACGGAGCTGAGTGGCAGCTTGAAGATCTGGGCCAGCAAGTCACGCACGGCATAGGGACTCTGAGTGCTGCTCCATACCGTGAGCTGTCCCATTTCGAAGCAAGCCAACGCCACGTGTGGCTCGAGTGGCACGTGCTGCACCGCGGGACAGCGGTACTCCTGTTCTACGATAACGTCTGCTTCTCGGAAGCCGGTTTCGATGTCACCGTGACGAACCTCGAATCGGTCGTGCAAGTTCGTTTCGCCCTGCACGATCGGCGCATCGGCTGCCAGGGCCTCAACAGCATCGAAGACTCCGGGAAGCTCCTCGTATTCGACATCGATCAGGTCTAAGGCCCGCTGGGCGGTGGCCTCGTCCACCGCGGCAACCGCGGCCACGGCCTCGCCGGCGTAGCGTGCACGCTCCATCGCCAGCACCGGCTGATCGCGCACGAGCGGTCCGTAGAAGGGATCAATATCATCGCCGGCCAGGTCATCACGCGTCACGATGGCCACAACGCCGGGGATCTCCTGGGCGGCGGCAACATCGATTCCTACAATCCGTGCGTGAGGATGTGGACTGCGGAGTATTCGGCCGACCAGCATACCGGGGAGCTCGATGTTGAGCACGTAAGGAATGCGACCGGTCACGCGTTGGGCCGCGTCGACCATAGGGACCCGCTGTCCAATAGCCATCGCTCTTCCACCTCGACGAGTGGGGCTCATTATAATGGCGCGACGGTCGGGCGTTGTTGCTGTACAGCCGGGCATTCCATACGTAACGTGAAGCCAGGAATGACGGCGGAACACGTGTCTCCGCCTTGTACTACCGATGCTTCTGGCCAGGCAATTGAGAACCAGCCAGCTTCAACCGTGAGGACCTTCGTATGACGTCAAGTGCTCCCCGGGCCACTTTTGGCTTGATCATCTCCGCGAATTACCCCGCGACAACCGATCTTAGCGCCCGACTCGCGGATCATCGCGACCAGGTCAAGCTGGCGCGCGAGGCAGGATTCACGTCGGTCGTTACCAACCAGCATTTCCTATCGCACCCGACCACCAGCTTCTCCACGATCCCATACCTGAGCAGCATGATCGACATCTCGGGCGATATGCGACTGGTGATTGGCGTGGCGCTTATGCCGCTGCAGAATCCCGTGTACCTTGCCGAGGACGTCGCGACACTCGATTGGCTATCCGGCGGGCGGGCCATCCTGGGCCTGGCCATGGGCTACCGTCCGGAGGAGTTCGCGGCGATGGGTGTCTCGCTCCGCGAGCGTCGGGGGCGGTTCGAAGAAGGCATCGAGGTCATGCAACGCATCTGGGCCGCCCAGACAACCTGGAGCTTTGAGGGCCGCTACTACAATTACGAGAATCTTCCCGGTGGATTGAAGCCGAAGCAAAAGCCCCATCCGCCCATGTGGTTCGCCGCGGACGTCGACGCAGCGGTGGAACGGGCGGGCCGATTGGGCGCAGCCTGGTACTCCAATCCACGCGCCGGGCTTACCTCGCTCACCCGCCAGGCCGCGATCTATCGCAGCTCACTCGCCGAGCACGGTCATCCGCTTCCGGACATATTCCCGCTCCGGCGCGAGCTCTTCATCGCTCCCACGGATGCCGAAGCGCGGCACGTGGCCGTGCCACACATCATTCATCAGCTTGATCTCTACCAGAGCTGGGGCCAATTCGAAGCAATGCCCAAGGACGACCAACCGCCAATGAGGTTCGATGAGAACAACATCCCCGATGCCTTCCTGGTAGGCTCTCCCGAATCCCTGGCCGAACAGATCAATCGTTATGTCGATACGCTCGGCGTGAGCCACTTCGTCGTCAAAATTCAATGGGCCGGGATGGACCACAGAGACGTCATGCGTTCGATCGAGCTCATCGGCAATGAGCTCGCCCCCCGTCTCTGATGCACGGCGGTCTGTCACATACGACCGCCGACAAGCGATGTGCCGGAGCGCCTGACCGCTGATTGGGGAGAGTTAACGCGGTCGCGCGGATACATCAGCACCTGTCCGAACCACCGGCAGTCGCACGGTAAAGCACGACCTCGGCCTTCTTCGCTCTCCACCTTTGCTCCGGGCTGTATTTCACGGCATCTAAGAGCAGATTCCCCAGAACTCGTTCGAGGCGAGGGAGATCCCAAACCCCCACCACCTCGGAATTGGCGTGTACAAATCGGATGTGATGACGGCTGAAGGCTTGTTGGTGCTCAGAGACTATTCGGCGTGTCAGATCCACCAGGTCACCGGGGCAAGATTCAACGGAAGCGGTTGATCCGCCTGTATACGAGCCAGATCGAGTAGCTCATCGATCTGATCCACTGCCTTCGCGACCATAGCGTCAATGGTTTCCAGACCTTGCATCAGCTTTGCCGTATCGGCGACACGGTTCTGGTCGTCTGTCGCTTGAGAAGCTGCGCGTAACCCTTGATCGCCCCGAGCGGGTTTTTCAGATCGTGCGCCACCGCGGCAAGAAACTCGTCCCGGATTCGAATAGCATCTTCGGCGGCCAGGCGGGACTCCCGCTCGGCTTCCTCGGCCGAGGCTTCAGCCGTCAGGTGCTCACGCAGCTCGTATTGACGACGGCGGGCACGCAGGGCAACCTGGGCGGCATTCACCAGTGTGGTGGCCCGGACGGGTCGGTCGAGGAACGTCGCGTTGGCCTGTTGCCCGAGTCTGTCCGTCAGGTGCGTCAGAGCAGGCGCCGGCATGCCGCCGCTAACCAGCACGATCAATGGAGTATCAGACCACGGAGGCTCGCTTCAGGCTCTCTAGCAACCTGTCCATAGCATCGGCAGACAGTGCTTCCTGGGTGAGGAGCACAGCACCAGCTCCGGCGCGGAGCGCCTGCTAAGGTCATTCATGTTTGCGCAAATGTAGGCGGGAATATGCACCTTGTCCAATGCCGCCTGGGCGAGGCCTGCATCCCGGCCAACTGGCGCGAGGACAAGAATGCGCTCATCTAGATTACTGCCCATCCCCGCCGCCACTCGTATCGCCCTGCTTGCTCGTGTCAAGTAACGACCGCGCCGAACCAAGATAGGTTGGCGCTCCGGCAAGAACCCCTTGGAAATCTCGCAGCGGTGGCCCCACACCACGCCCGGTCCAAGCTTGAATTCACGGATTGAGCGCTCATGCATCCCACTGCGCTTCTTGACGACCGAGATAGCCTGGCGGAGCTCGCCGATCGCCTCAAAGTAGCGCAGCAGCACCACTGTGTCAGCTAGATAGCTAACATCGAGAGGCGACTGCGCCCGATCACCAATCAAGCCGTGCTGGGCGAGAGACATCAGCGTCAGAACACCCTGCTGCCCCAGGTAGGTGAGCAGCTCGTGGAGCTGCACGAGAACCAGACGCTCCTCGCTCATAGCGTTGAGATAGCCATTTAAGCTGTCGATGACGATGACCCGCGCTCCACCTCGTTCCACGGCTTGACGCAAGAGATAGTCGAACTCACCGGGCGACAATTGCCCTGATGAGCTGCTTGAGCGTGATCTGTCCCCGCTCCACCTGTGGACGCAATCTAAGCCCGAGACCATCGGACCGAGCCATCAGCGTCTGGACGCTCTCATCAAAAATGTAGATAGCAGCGCGCTCACCGCGTTCAGCCGCCGCTACGGCGTATTGCATGCCGAGTACGGACTTGCCAACCCCCGCCGGTCCCATCAGGAGGGCACTGGTGCCGCGATCCGACCCTCCGCCGAGAAGGCTATAGAGCTTCCCGGGACACCACTGGACACGATATCCGGCTGAAGGTGATTCCGATGGTCAAGCGCTACCAGGCGCGGAAACACCTCGACACCGCCGGTTCGAATCAGGAAGTCGTGGTGACCCCCACGATACTGGCTGCCTCGAAGCTTCACGACGCGAAGGCGACGGCGTTCGTTTCCGTACGTCGGAGCCATCTGCTCCAGGCGGAGAACGCTGTGAGCCACACTCTCGAGCCCACGGATTCTTCAGCGCTGTCGAGAAGCAGGACAGTACAGTTGCGCCCTGCCAAAAAATGCTTCAAGCCAAGGATCTGGCGACGATAGCGGAGACTGTCCTGCGCCAGGAGCCGTAGCTCCGCGAGAGAATCAAAGACCACGCGAGTTGGCTTAGTTCGCTCGACCTCCTCGAGCACGGCCCAGGTCGTCTCGGTAAGCTGCTCCTCCGTGGAGTGAAGAATGGTGTATTGCGCCTCCGGATTGAGACTATCCTCAGTGGGCGCCAGCTCACGGAGAGCGATGCCGTCCAAATCCCAGCCATGTGACTGTGCGACAGACCTGAGCTCTTCCATCGTCTCCGAGAGGGTGACGTAGAGCACAGGCTCAGCCTTCTGCGCGCTCCATCGAGCAGGAACTGCAGCGCAAGTGTGGTCTTGCCAGTGCCCGGCGCGCCTTCGACGAGATGTAGACGATGACCGGGGAAACCCCCGCCGAGAACCTCATCGAGCCCCGCAATGCCGCTGCACACCCGCGCTGGCGTCACATTCAGACTCATCCCCGCACACTCCTCCATTGCCAACCGAGATGGGGCCGGCCAGAGATGTGCCGCGGACCAGGGATCGGTCATGTGCAACAGGAGTGAGCGGATCGCATCTATTCGCGTCACCCAGGCAGCCCATTCACCCGGGCGACCACAGGGCTCCGACCTACGGACGGGAACCAGGGCGCCAGCGAAAACAATTATATCAACCTTAACAGTGAGCCCAATGGATTTCGCGCGTCTCTCATCAGCGGAACAATAGCCCCCACGTCGAACTGAGATCGTTGGCGTTCTCTCTGTTTAGTTCGCTTTACAAGCTACCCTCGCACCTTTGCCACGGGTACGGGTATCAGACTTTGCATATTCCTTCTGTCCCGCTCGCACTACCGCTGCACCGATTGCTATCAGAACCACGCCAAAAGCCAGGAACGCCAGGTCCCACAGGGCAACGTTGGGCACGTCCTCTCTGACATGGTGAAAGCCAAGAAGGTAATGATTCACGATGCCCTCGACAACGTTGAACAAGCCCCACCCGATCGCCAGGCAACCGACCAACACCCGTGTAGACCAGGGGCCGATCGGATTGCGGCTGGCACGCCAGAGCAGAGAAAGCCCGATGGCCGTCACCACCCATGTGAACGCGTGAAAGAGTCCGTCCCACAGCGTGTTGACCTGTAGGTTTTCCAAAGTAGTTGGAGGGTAAGGACCACTTGTCAGCATGTGGTGCCACTGCAAAATTTGGTGCAGGACAATGCCGTCAATGAATCCGCCCAGGCCGACACCGAGAACCGTCCCAGCCACCACAAACGGAGGCATCCGGGACGCGTCCGCTCAGGCTGATCCGACAGAAGCGCCGCCCCCCACGCTGTCCGTCACTTCCGTCACGAGGGTTTCGTACCCCAACTGGTAGCGCATCTTCAGAAACATCGACCGGAGATAGGTCTCCATCGGGATCGTCTGCCCGGCCGCGCTTCGATGGAAACCGTGCCACGAATGGGGCCAGAAAGCGCTCATCGTCTAAGAGCGCATCGATCGCCTGCAGCCCCGGGCTCAAGCGTCAGGGCTGTCGTAGGCAGCAGATCCTTCCAGAAGTACGCGCTGCCGATTCAAGAGTCGCAGCATCGTTCCTCCACTCGCCAGGCCGGTTGGCGTGCCAGCTGGATACCGTGCCGGGTTTACTCCGTCAAAAACGCGCCCATCCGGTAGAGAACGCAAGAGTGTTTTACTCATTACTTCGCGCTCGTAGTCAGCGTCTCAGCTATCCCGCACTTATGGCCATCTCCCCTCAGCCCAGCCAATCATTTCCACCACGTCCACGCTGGTGCCCGCGTCATTAGCTAGCGCGCGGACTTTGGAGATGATCTGGTTGAAACGCGCCTCGTCGAACACGGCATCAGGCGTTGCTTTGAAACGCGCCGCTTGCTCGACGTATTTTCCGCGCTCGGCAATCAAGGCTACGATCTGCCGATCGAGTCGATCGATATTGGCGCGAACCTCATCGAGTGTTTCGCAGTGGACTACCATCCGAACCTCCGTGATGTTGCGATGGTACAGAACCGAGCTTCCGGACCCGGAACGACTACTGCAGCGCTTCACGCATGGGCGACTCATAACGTCGCCACACGTCGTACTCTCGCTGCTTCATCTCGGTAAATTCGGATCCGGATGCGTATTGCAAATCAGCTTCCACCCCGGCCTCTCTGGCCCACGCAATGAAACCCGGATCACGTAGCGCCGTCATCACCATGGCACCCAGATACTCGGCGCGATCATTCGGCGTGTCCGGAGGAACGGCGATTCCTGAGAGCGCAGTTCCAGCAATCTCCAGATCGTCCACATTTGGCAGATTGAGCTCTCGCGCTGTCGGAATATCCGGCAGTAGCGGACTCCGTTGCGCTTCAAGCGAGAGGATAGCGCGCATCTCCCCGGATTTGACGAACTGAATCGTGGAGGAAACCGGGGAAAAAACCTGAAGGTCCAGATCGCCTCGCACGAGCGATGGCGTGATATCAGCCGTACCCGTGAATCCCCCTACGAACGAGGCATTCTTGATCTCGAGCGCGGAGGTGAGAGCAACTTGCGACGGCAGAAAACCACCCACGCCGTTGTGCCCCATGCGAATCCGTGTGCCGCGGCGATCGGCATTCAGTACGTCCTGAATCGTCCACCATGATGAGCTCATAGGCACGGCCACAAAGGCCGGGGACTTGCGCACGCCACTGACCCATATCCATGTGCTGAGATCGAAACCTTCAGCAGGCGTAATCAGCACGTCTGTCCAGAGGGTCGTATCCGATGAATAGATAAGTGTGTAGCCGTCGGGCGGAGACTGCTGAAATTGCCGAGCCGCAATGCGCTGCCCGCCGCCAGGAACGTTTTTGACGATCACAGGCTGTCCGAGCGCTGTCTGGAGCGGATTCGCTAGCTGCCGCGCAACGGCGTCGTATCCGCCGCCAGGGTTGAATGGCACAAGAAGCTCTAGAGGCCTCGTTGGGTAATCGGGCGGCTTGGCAATTGGACGAACCGCAACGATTGCAGGAGAAGGCGCGGATGGCCGGGTCGCTGACGAGGCAGCCCCAGGTGGAGACGCTTTGGAAGCGGGCGTGCTCGTCGGGCTTACTGGCGTAGGCATACGGCATGCTGATAGGAGCATCGCCGCTGATACCCCAAGCACCGCGCCGAAGAAGGACCGACGCGTGCCCCTAGGATGTTCAGTGGGGCCCCACGTGTTCGGCCGATCCACGAAAATTTATCTCCTTAAAGCATCCAACGGCGCGTAATAGCGGCGCGAGAAGCGCTCGCACGCCAAGGTATCACGAGACTGCTGCGAGCGCTCGTTTCGCGCGCCGGTCGATGACATGAACCCAGACCGCGACCGAGAGTATGGCCCACATCAGGACGCCGCTCAAAGCGAAAGCGGTAACGGTCCCGAACGCGGTGACCATGGCACCCATGGCGACAGGCGCAGCCGTGCTTGCAACCTGATTTGCTGACATGCGTAGGCCCAGCGCCACACCCCTTTGATCGGGCGGCGCGTCCTCACTCACGATCGCCATCAAGAGCGGAAGACTCAGACCGACACCAGTACCCATAAGAATAGACGGTGCATATACCCAGGGAATCACGGCAACGTGCGGTGAGATCGCGGCTCCTAAAGCGCCCAGCGCCAGCGCTACAGCCGTAACGATCTCAGGCGTGGCCTTGCGGGTGAGTGGCCCAGCGAAGAGCGCCGTGGCTGTTGAGACGATTGAATTGCTCGAGAGCACGCTTCCAATCAGCGTTGCCGAGAATCCCTGACTCGCCAGAAATAGCGGGAAAAATGCGCGCCAGCCGTTTCCATTCCAGAGGCGGACAAACGTGAGCATCAACGCTACCTGGATGCCACGCACCTTCATGAGCTCCAATGCCGTACCGAAGCCGCCGCTGGAATCTCGCTTCGCCGCCTTCCGCAGTGATTTGGCCCGGACATCGGGAATGACAAGACCCATAATGAGGAAGAGTACGCACGTACCTCCTACGACTGCGAACGCATTTTGATATCCGAAGACGTCAGCCACCCAGCCGGCAAGAAGCGGGGCCGCGATGGTTCCGGCATTGCTGGCAAAGCTAAGTTTGCCCATCTGGCCCGGGCGATCCGCCGCTGAGCCGATATTGCTAACGTAAGTCTGGGAGGCAACCCACGCCGTGCTCCGGCCCATTCCAAGGATGAGCTGGAGCACCATCATGCCCCAGAAGTCGGTGGTAAACACGAAGCCAATGCACATCACCGCACAGACGAATGTGCTGATGATGTAGGTGATCTTTGGGCCGAACCGGTCTGCAATAGCGCCCGACGTGACCGAGAGGAGCGCCGGAATCGCTGCTCCCGCTCCCACGAGGATCCCAATGAGCTCAATGGGGATACCGACCGATTGCGCCCTGAGAGGAATGAGCAGTGACGTCATCTGCTGGAATTCGAATGCGAATGCACCAGAGACGTAAGTCAGTCCCATTTGCCACGGACGAATACGGACGACTCCGTCTTTCGATACGGTCGGCGAGCTCCCAGCAGCCATGTGCGCGAAACCCCCAAGATTAATGCGGTTCTCGGCGCAGGGTTTTGCTAGTGAGAGCTTTAGCCCATCCGCTCCATCCAGAGTTCGGGGATCCGGCCTGGAGAGCTACGGCTCTGTTCACTACGTCGCGCTACGCCGGTGGCGCTTTGTATTGCTTGGATAACTAGAAGGGCGGAACCATCGCCCCAAACATGACCCCTTTGTAGAGATCCAGTCGGACCAGAGTCGCCAGCCCCCAGAGGCTCGCCGTCGTTCCCGCCGCCAGTAGCGCTGAGCCTATCCAACTGGCTCCGCCAAACAGCCGCAGGAATAGAAGTACATAGAGCGGAATTGCAACGAGGAAGCCTAAGAACAGGACTCCGAGAGCAGCTAGCATCAAACTTCCGAAGACGATGCCGACGATCCGCCAGGGGATCTCAGAGACGAGCACCTTTCTCGGCCCGCCTCCTTGAGACCCTTCCATGCCCTCCTCGACGGCAGCGCCCTCCCAGCTAACCTCGAACATCGACTCAATTTTGGGCGAGAACTCTCCCACAAGCGAGAGCGCAAGAAGTATGAGCACGGGGACACCGACGATTTGCGGCCAGACGCGCGCATCCGCCTTGAGTCCGAATGAGGCGACAACCAGTGTGAGGACGAAAGCCATCAGCACGATTGTCACGTAGAACGAGATCGTCTGAAACGGCCGGGTCATGCGGCTTCCGCCAGATGCCGGGCGCCCCGCTTGAGCTGTTGGGTTCGCCAGAAAGCCCCGAGAACGACAATGAGCAAGAACGTAAAGATCAGAATGAGCGCTGGCCGATCTGGTCGGAAGAAGCTCAGGAAGTCGTTATTTGAGATCGCCATCGATTGGAAAAACGTCCGCTCGGCCACCTCGCCTAGAAGGAAGCCGATGACCAGGGTCACCACGGAGAATCCCGCCTTGGTAAGCATGTAACCGAGCACGCCCGCGAAGATCGCGATGAACGTGTCCCAGAGATTGCCCCGGAATGAGTAAGTACCAACCAGACAGAGCGCCAGCATCACCGGCGCCATGTAAACGACGCGAACCCGCGTAAGCTTCGCGAGCCAATTCGACATGAATACACCCAGCAGCGTACCGAACACATTGGCAACAAGTAGCGACAGAACGATGGACCACACCACCCCCGGTTGATCTCGCAAGAGAAATGGACCGGGTTGGATGCCATGTAGGATCAGCGCCGCGAGCACGAGTGCGGCCTCAATGCTTCCTGGGATACCAAAGGCCAGCATTGGCATAAGCCCTCCGGGCTCTTTGGCGTTGACAGCGGTCTCCGCCGCGATGATGCCCTCAGGGTTGCCTTTGTGAAACATTTGCGGCTTATTTGAGAACTGCTTTGCCACGGCGTAGCTAATGAACGCCGCCGCCGTAGCGCCGATTCCGGGGATCATGCCTCCGAAACAGCCAATGGCGGCGCTACGTATCAGCGCCTTCCATTCGCGAAAGACGTCGGCAGTGCCCACCAGAAGGTTGCGCCAGCCCGTGAACGATGCTGAGCTCTTGACTACCGTGCTGCCTGCGACGCAGAAGTCAATGGATTGTGCAATCGCGAACAGTCCCACAAACAGTGCAACAAGCTGGATGCCGTCCCAGAGATAGTCGCGTCCCATCGTAAATCGGCTCACGCCCATCGCCGAGCTGAAGCCGATCAAGCTGAGCATGACACCCAGGCCGCCACCAATGAGCCCTTTGATAAAGCTGCCTTGAGCGGCAAGAGCAATCATGAAGAGTCCAAGTACGGCAAGTCCGAAAAGCTCGGGAGGACCGAAGGCGAGTACGATGGTCCGCATCGCGGGAAACAGCGCGATCAGCACGAGGGTCGCCAGAATGGTTCCGAGAATGTTGGATGTGGCGGCAATCCCGAGCGCCCGCATGGCTTCGCCGCGCTGGGTCATCGGATAACCGTCGAATGTCGTGGCGGCGTTCTGGGTATCACCGGGCACGTTGATCAAGATGGCCGACATTGCGCCACCAAACGACGTAGCCCCGAGCATGCCCATGAGGAACCAGATAGCCACTTCTGGCTGCCAGCCAAATGTCAGCGGTAGCAGGACAATGAACGCCTGACCGCCACTCACACCAGGTAAGACTCCGAAAAACAGTCCGATCAGGTTTCCCAGGAGCACCAGGCCGAGCACATCAGGGCGTGTCAGAAGCGCGAGGTTGTTCACGATCGGCGTGAAATCGAACCCTACGTCCATCGCCCATCCATTGTGTGCATCTCCTATGGGCCGCTAGAGGATAAAAAAAGACGAACTACGCGCCTGGGGAGACTCGACCATGCCGGACCACGCGCCGCGTATTCGCCTTCAGTATCGACGTGAGAATATACCGCCGTTTGAGAAAACGGGCAACCTCAGCCGAATGACCGACTTCCGCGCTCGCAATCAGGGTGCCAAGATTGGCGAATTTGAGTCCGTGCCAACCGCCCGAAGCGCGGGGACCCGAGCCGCCACGATAAGAATGATGGCGATGCAGACGGCGGCCAGGCCAACCAGCGTGATGGGGGCTCCCCAATACGTTGCCAATGCACCGGCCAGGACACTACCGCGCCGGATATACCGCCCG
The DNA here is from genome assembly GCA_963765765.1 of uncultured Chloroflexia bacterium. Lineage (GTDB taxonomy): Bacteria > Chloroflexota > UBA6077 > UBA6077 > JACCZL01 > CAVXYC01. The sequence continues at coordinate 535,801 of CAVXYC010000020.1, forward strand.
ATCCATCAGATAAATGCTCATGATGCGACCGCGCAGCTCATCTGGAACGATCGTCTGCAGGAGCGCCGTGGACGTCGTGAAATATGCCTGACTGCAAGCGCCCACAATCATGATTAGCGCGATGGACAGCGGGTAAGAGCTTGACATCGCAAATGCCATTACGGTGATTCCAAAGGCAAGCGCGCCGCCAATGAGCATGCCGCCATGCGCCCCTCGTGCGCCCATCCAGGCGATTGCTACCGTGCCTATGAGCGAGCCCGCACCGGCCGCGGCGTTGAGCGTCCCAAACTCTGCCGGGCCACCATGGAGAACGTCACGCGCAATAACGGGAAGCATAGAGAGGTGGGGCGCGAGGAAAACGAGGATCAGCATCGTGGTACCGAGCACCGCTGCCACGGACGGCTCGCTCCAGGCGTAGCGAAGCCCCTCACGGACACCACCCGAGCCACCGTGAAGCGTTCTCCGGCCCGCCATTTTCGTAGTGCGGATTGCCGCGAGCGAAGCCAAATTGGGGACAAAGAGCAAGGCTGTGAATAGGAGCGACCAGGACGTGCCCACGGCCGCGATGAGTATGCCAGCGATGGCCGGCCCCAGTACCCGGCTTATATTGTGCGCGGCGCTCTGAAGAGCCACGGCGTTCATCAACAACGGCCGTGGCACAAGGTCCGGCATAAGTGCGTGGCGCGCGGGCCGGTCGAACGAGAGGAGCGCCCCACGTGTGATGGCGAACACAAACACGAGAAATAGGCTCGGCTCGGGTTGGAATGCCACGGCTGCGAGTCCAAGGGTCACAACCATGGACACGAGCTGCGTGCGAATCAACATCACTCGTCGATCCAGGCGATCGGCCAGCACACCTCCCCAGAGTCCGAAGATCAATAGCGGCAGAAATCGACACGCATGCAGAAGACCGACCCAGAGAGGCGAGTCGGTGATACTCAGAATCAGCCAGGAAAGGGTGACCTGGTCCATCCAGTCACCAATATTCGAGAGCAGCCCTCCCAGCCACAGCATGCGGTAGTCTCGTACGCTCAGCGCCTCCACGAGGCGGTTGGCTGATTTGATCTGGCTGCGTATATCGGTCACTTGTATCGGTCGCTGGTCATCGCGGGTCCGGCGCGACGGATCCGATCGCCACTATGCCACCGCTCAGCGGGAATAAACGAGCCCGAGTCTTCGATAGACGAAGCCCCGGGCTCAAATTCATCTGGTGCTCTGTTGAGGCCTAGTACACGACGATCACTTAAACCGAGTGAAGACCTTTCGGGCAACGTCTTCGAAGACGTTCTTCCGATCCTGCTCGGTCAGGAAGTCGATCGCCTCAATGAGTGGCTTGGTATCGTCCAGCCATTTACCCGTCTTCGGATCCTGATAGGAGCCCGTGCCGGGATTCTCAGTCGCAAACATGCATCGTTCCGTGCCACACAGCTTGAAGAGCAGCTCGAGCGACTCCTGGTTGTAGAGCACGCTATCGAAATAGAACTGCTTCAGGAGGCCATCAAATCCGTCCACCCCAGCGTGTCGACCGAATGACGCGCGCCATCGCCCGATGTGATACGGGATCGCACCGCCACCGTGACAGACGATGATCTTGAGGTTCGGGAAGGTCTTGAAGACTTCGCCGCGGAGCATCGACAGGATGCACAGCGACTCTTGAGTAATGAAATAGTTGGTGTAGGTGTCCCAGGGATTCTTGCAGCCGGCGGAGTGGATCAATGCTGGAACATCCAGCTCGACCATTTTGGCGTAGAGATCGCCCCAGTAGTCCAGGTCACCCATTCCAGGTGTGAGCTGCTCACCTTCCCATGGGTCAGGGTTGATCATGCAGCCAACAAAACCAAGCTCCTTCACGCAGCGCTCGAGCTCTTCAACTGAGTTCTTTGCCGAGACGCCGCCCGCCTGAGGCAGACCGCAAACACCCCGATATCGGTCAGGAGCAATGTCGACGGTCATCTTGATCACGTCGTTATTGGCTTCATTCCACCAGTGGACGATCTTGTCCGGCTTTTCCGAATGCATGAGCTGGAAGGGCCGTGGCGAGAGGAACTGAATATCCGTCCCGACCTTATCCAGATGGTTCTTGAGATGGTTCTCAACCACGGGTGCCAGATTTTCTTTGGTAACACCGTGATTTCCTTTGCCGTGGTAGCCGCGACTGGAGAGCAGGCCGGACTTGTACGCGTAGAGCTGTGGCGGGGCGTTAGTATGCCCGTGAATATCGATGATCACGAAGGTCCTCCCGAGAGTGGATCATTGGCGTCCGGCATCATCAGGTGAGATGACGCGAGATACGCGGGTTGCCTGGAAAACGAGGTCATGCCTGGGGGCCGAGCCGGCGGGCAATGGGCATCCCTGAGCAGCATGTTCCCTCCGTCCGCGCGCCTCCTTCCGCTGCGTGGCTCGTTCGACCGCGGGATGTTCCGCTCGCCCGATAGCTCCACCCGGTAGAGGCGTTCTCCCAGAGCGTCATCGATCGAGAGTCCGTGCTCGAAAACGGCGAGCCTACGATACAACAAGGAGGAAATGACGACAAGAATCCAGCGGCGCGCACCGTGAGCGTGATTCGGAGTCACGGCGGTCCCGGATGCTGCTTATGCGGGGCGGCCCTGGCTGGAGCCAGGCTCTTTCTTTTCCAGCTTGTAGAGTCGCTGTATGAGCTGGCGTGTGCGGTACTGGGGAACGTGATGCTGCGGGTCCACGGCCCTGATGAGATCGGGCGTCAGGGTTCGCTGACAGAGAAGATTCGCCCCCGCCAGCTTCAGCAAACCGTCGACCTCCTGGTAGACCCAACCGTCGTACTTGTAGCTAGAAGGATGCGTCACCCACTCCCAGCCTTCATCGGCAAATGGTGCAAAGCGCTCATAGAGATAGGACACGACTTCGGAACGATCGTCGATCGTTTGCATGTGGGCTGGGAGCTTGAGGTCAATCAAATCGATGTAGATCCATCGATGCTGGACAATTCCGGGTGATTCTGCAACATGCGGTTCGCCACCGAGAGCAACTCCGCACATATTGCAGTAGCGCGAGTCCTCTGGCGGCTCGTTTCCGCATTGACCACAGTTCATTCGATGCAGCTCCTATCGGTACCGACGGCTCCCGGTGAGCCTACACCTCACATTCTGGAGCGTCAACCGGTTTCGTTCTAGAAGAAGAGCGCAGGATTGGAGGGGTGCGCCCACCACCGGTCTGGGGCCGGGCGATTTGTTCGGCCCCGCAAGTCAGCCGCGGGAGCTAACTCGCAGCGCCGTGAGAGGCTAACTCACCCATCGGCGCAGCCGCTCAACTCCCTCGGCGTAGAAACCGATCGCTCGCTCCGCAAGCGTAATTTCGGTTGCCCGACGTCCATAGCCGTCAGAACCGTCGACGGGCGGTGATTGCGCGCACCCAACGACCATCGCCTTGATCCAGCTAGCCCCATCTGTAAGCTCGAAGCCCAGATCAACGCGGATCGCGTGCGTATCCATCATGAATTGACCAAAGGGGTAGCCGGCGATCGGTAACACGTAGCTCTCCAGGCCGCCCTTTGCCAGAATGTCCTCGGGAATGCGCACGGACTGTGAGCTGGATCCCAACGCATCGCCGAGAGCTTGAACCCATGTTTCAGCGGTGAAAAGCTCCGCCTGCGCAACGTTGTAAGACTTGTTGAACGCCGCCGGATTGCCCACACACGTCGCGAAAGCCCGAGCCAGATCATCAGCATCAACCACCTGGAACTGTTTCCCGCGACCCCATTCAGGAATCACGATCGGCCCTCCGTCAAGCAGGCGCTGGACGAACCACCAGATCCGACGCGTTCGATCATCTGGCCCAACAACAATCGGCGCACGAAGTGCGGTAAACGTAAAGACCGAGTCATCCAGAGATCGGAGCGCCTTCTCCGCGCGCTTCTTCCCATTGCCGTACTCATGGCCAAGCGTGGGATGAAACGCCGGTATGTGCGTATCCGCGGGGCCAGGTAGAAAATCCAGATCGGCGTCTGACTCGGTGAGGGGGTCCAGCGCGGACGCATCGTGATACACCGCCATTGAGCTCGTGAACAGATACTGCTGAATCCGTCCGCCGAATGTCTGAACGGCGTTCTCGATATCGTCCGAATCGTAGGCGATGTTGTCTATCACGGCATCGAAAGTCTCAGTCCTCAGCCGTTCAGTAAACGCCACGCGGTCTCGGCGGTCCCCCCTGATCGCCCTGGCGCGCTGCATGATCTCAGGCGCCAGGTTACCGCGAGAGACCACGCTTACGGCGTGTCCCGCATTGAGAAGCTGTTCAACGATCCGACGTCCCAGATAACCGGTGCCGCCGATGACAAGTACGTTCACGATTCACGCCCATGTTGCGCCAGCCTCGGCGCGGATTTCAGAGGGTGCCTATCTATCACATCGACACTCAGGTCTGCGTTTGGATCGCGGCGGTCTTGAGCGCTTTCCAGCAAGCGGGGCGACACGGAGGTCGCCTTCCAGCTAACGGGAAACGGCAGAGATCGTCGCGATCCCAAGTGCTCCAGGATGCCTATAGCTCGCGCTTGATCGTCTCCGCGGCGACTCGACTGATTCCAGGCACGGCGACAAGCGCATCCACATTTGCTTCACGAATAGCCTTGACCGTTCCGAAATGGCGCAGCAGCGCGCGCTTGCGGGTGGGCCCGATGCCGGGCACATCATCGAGTGCTGAGCGAATGCTTTTCTTCCCTCGGAGATTGCGATGATAGGTGATGGCAAAACGATGCGCTTCATCCCGGATCCGCTGAACCAGAAACAGGCTCTGAGACGTTCGGGGCAGCATCACCGGGTCAGATCGCCCCGGTAGATATAGCTCCTCGTTCTCCTTTGCAAGTCCCACGACTGGGATCTCCGTGATGTCCAGCTCATTGAAAACCTCGAGGGCCGCGCCGAGCTGTCCCTTTCCACCGTCGATGATCACGAGGTCCGGGATATTGGTCCAGCTCGTCTCTTGCTCATCCTGGTTTTGAGCTCGGCGAAACCTCCGACGCAGCACTTCCTGCATCGAGGCGAAGTCGTTGGCGCCTTCAACGGTCTTGATCTGGAAGCGCTTGTAGTCACTGCGCTTAGATTTGGCCTCCTCGAAGACAACCATGCTAGCCACCTGCGAGGTCCCTTGGATATTGGAGATGTCGTAACACTCGATTCGCAACGGCAGATTGGGAAGCTCCAGGTACTCCTGGAGCTCATCCATCGCGTCGGACAATCGTTCGGCATCGCGCGACCACTCGTGCCGCACCACAGATAGGGCCTCTTTCGCATTGTCGGACGCGAGCTGAACGACCCTTCGCCGCTCACCGCGCTGAGGCACAATGGTGCGCACCGTGTGCCCGGCCAGATCCTTGAGCATGATGCTCACGGCTTCCGGATCTTCGATCTCCATTGGCAGTACCAGCTCATCGGGCAGCTCCGAAGCACGACCGTAGAACTGGGTGACGAAAGCGCTGACGATCTTTGCGTCCGTCTCGCCCTCGGCGTTTTCCATGAAGAACGGATCTCGCCGAAGAAGCTGTCCTTCGCGCATGAAGAAGACCTGGACGCAAGCATACGCACCCTCGCGTGCGAAACCCAGGATGTCCTGATCCACCAGTGTGGAATATCCGAACTTTTCCTGCTCAATGACCTTCTCCGCCGCGCGGAGCCGGTCGCGCAAGTCCGCCGCCATCTCAAACTCGAGGCGCTCGGATGCCGCCTCCATGGCCGCCCGAATATCGTTGAGGACGGTGCGATTCTTCCCTTCGAGGAACCGCAGCATCTCGTCAACGATCGTCCTGTACGCGTCTTTCGAGATCTCACCAATGCACGGCGCGGGACAGCGCTTGATGTGGAAGTACAAGCACGGGCGAGGATCGTTTCCGGTGATGGTGCGATCGCACAGGATGTGTGGAAACAAGCGGCTCAGCGTGTCCAGAGTCTGACGCACCGATGTGGCATGGGGATACGGTCCAAAGTAGCGCGCGCCGTCACGCGCCATCTTGCGTGTGACGCGGACCACGGGCCAATCGTCCTGTACGTTGACGCGTAGGTAAGGATAGTGTTTATCGTCACGCAGCTTGGTGTTGTAACGGGGCTGTTCCTTGCGGACGAGATCGTTTTCCCAGATCAATGCCTGGACTGGCGATTCCGTGAGAATCCACTCTAGATCCTCAGCCTGCGCTACGACCTGATGAATCTTCAGAGCGTGAAGCTCACCAGCTTGAAAGTAGGATCGCACGCGAGAGCGCAGGGACTCCGCCTTGCCCACGTAGAGAAGACGGCCCTTCCCATCCTTGAACAGATAGACCCCAGCCTGATCCGGTACGCGATCCAACGCCGTGGCAAGCCGCGGACGGTTTGCGCCCAGGTCCGCCATGATAGTGGCAGCCTCCCCGCCACGCTGGATAGGCGCACCGGTCTTTGCATCGATTCGAGCCATACTTATGTCATTCTACGAAACGCTTGATCCACGCCGGCTGACGGCGTCTCAGCCAATATTGGAGCATTGCCGTTGACTCAAACCATGCCGATCGAGAGACTTCTGGCTGACTGCCCGGATGCATCGCTCATCGCTGGCAGCGCTAGCTCCCAGATCCACGGAATCAGCCACGATTCACGGCAAATCCGGCCAGGGTGGCTCTTTGTGGCGGTTCCAGGCCTGGAGCGCAACGGCAATAGTTTCATTCCAGACGCGATCCAGGCCGGCGCCGCGGCCATCGTGACCGAGACACCCACGGCCGTGGCCGGCGATGTGGCGATCATTCGAGCTCGGTCCGCTCGATCAGCGCTCGCCGATCTCTCCGCCGCTTTCTGGGGACACCCGTCACGCAAGCTCACGCTCATCGGGGTCACTGGAACGGATGGAAAGACCAGTACCACTCAGATCATCGGCTCGATCCTGCGCGCCGCCGGCCAGTCAGTTGGTTGGCTGAGCACCGCCGGCATACGAGTTGGCGAGCAGACACGTCCCAACGCGCTCGATCACACGACTCCGGAGGCGCCAGCCGTCCAGGAAGCGCTGGCCGAGATGGTGAACGCTGGAGTGCGAACAGCAGTGCTCGAGGTCAGCTCACATGCGCTGGCATTGGAACGGGTTCGAGGCTGCGCCTTCGACATCGGTGTATTCACCAACCTCAGCCCGGAGCACATCAATTTCCACGGGACGCTCGAGGCATACCGCGACGCCAAAGCTACGCTGATGAGCATGCTCGGATCGCGCACGGGAGATCTGTCTCCCTACGCCGCGATCAATCTCGACGACCCGTCGTCAGATTCCATGGTGGCTGCCTCGCGCGCGACGGTGAAAACGTTCGGAATCGATCGTGAAGCCGACTTCACCGCCACGGACATCAAGCTCTCCACCAGCGGATCGAGTTTCCGAGTGCGAGCACCAAGTGGGCAATTTGAGGTGGAGAGCCAGCTGCTGGGACGCTTCAACGTGTCAAACTGGCTCGCGGCCATCACTGCCACATCCGGGTTGGACGTTAGCCCAGGTCAAGTTCAGGAGGCAGCACGATCTCTACGCCCCGTGAGAGGACGTATGGAGCGCATTGATGAGGGTCAGCCCTTCATGGTGGTGGTGGATTTTGCTCATACACCCCAAGCGCTCGAGACAGCCCTGAGGACGCTCCGTCCGCACAGCGAAGGCCGAGTGCTAACGCTCTTCGGTCAGGCCGGTGGGCGCGACCCCGCGAATCGACCCGCGATGGGAGCACTCGCATCGAAGCTCTCAGACTATTTTCTCATCACTCTCGACGATCCGATTCACGAAAACCCAGAATCTATCGCGGAGGAGATACGCGCGGGCGCTGTGGCGGCCGGTGCAATGCAAGGGCAAGATTTCGCCATCCAGCTCGATCGGCGGAGCGCCGTTCGACAGCTCATCGAAATGGCTCGGCCTGGGGACGTAGTACTGCTAGCCGGAAAAGGGCACGAACAACGCATGCTCGTGGGTGACCAGAAGCTTCCCTGGGATGACGCGGAGGAGGCACGTGCCGCGATTCGTGATCGAAGGTAATGCTGATTTATACAGTCGGTCACAGTTACGTCAACGCCCGTCCTCTTTGACGAATTCGCACCCAGCGCCATGTTAGGATGCTCCACGCGACGGTCGATCTTAATGATGGGAAGATCGTCACCGACCTATGGGAATACCATTTTTATCCCGCTTCAAGGCAGCGTCTCTGTCGACGGCTAAACAGGCTGTTTTGGGGCGACATGCGGCATCGAGACGTGCTCCGAAGCCTGACCTCTATACCATTCTGGGCGTTCCTTCGTACGCCAGCCAGGAAGAGATCCGTGCGGCATACCGCAGGCAGGCCGGCCCACTCATAGACCGCTGGTGGCTTCCGGGGCGCGCTGAGAAAAAGATCTCGTCGCTCAACTCCGCCTACGAGATTTTGAGCCACTCATCGCGGCGCGCACAGTACGACGCGCAGCTCGGTCTCGGCACCACACTGCCTGAACCCGTGGACGACCCCGGTGAGATCGATCACACACAGTCTCTGTTCACGGGCCCTAACGGACTGGCGCGAAAAAATCGCCGATCCCGAAGTCGCGGCACCGGGCTCCTGGACACGATTGTCATTGTTTTCGTGGTGGCACTGGCGCTCGGTACCGCGAGCGTCATTGTGACCATGTTCTCGCCAAGTCTGAGCGGCGTACTGGACTTGACCGAAACCTGGGGATTGACACCCAAGCGGCGCACGGCCGCGGCCGATTCTCGCCCCAAGCCTCAGGCTTCTCCCGAAGTCGTTGCAGTTGGTCAGCCTACCGCGCAGCCATCGCCCACATCCGCACCACCCACGGGCGTGGAGCGCTACGCCGGCACTCAAGTAGACATTTCCGATCCGAACCCTCCTAGAAGGTCCGAGATCACCGTGACGTTGCGTGTCATGAGAGATGGACGGCCAGTTGAAGGCGCCCTCGCCTACCTTACCGCGCGGTATCGCACTACGGAAGAGCGCTGGCCACAGGGCACAGCCACGGTACGCACGGACGCGAACGGCGTCGCGCAGGTATCCTTCAATATAGGTGACGCGGCCGCCGGAGTCCCTGTGCCTGTGGAGATGTTTACGCTCATTGAGGGTCAGCAGTTCTCCTGGCGCTCGCAGTTTATTCCTCGATAGCTACAAGACCCTGAAAGCGAGAGCAGCCCCGCCCGTGATCCACGGACTTTGCCGTTGGCCGCGCTTCCGTGTTGAGCGCTCTGGGGGCGTGCGCCAGTGAGAACGCTTCAAGTACGAGTTCCGGCCACCAGCGCTAACCTGGGATCCGGATTCGACTGCCTGGGACTGGCGTTGGCTCGATACAATACCCTCACCGCGCAACAGGCTGAGGATACTCAGGTTCGTGTGAACGGAGAAGGTGCAGGCCGCCTGGCCGGCGACGGTCGCAATCTGATCTACCGCACGATCACCGCGGCTTACGCTGACCGCGGCGCCATGCCGCCACCACTCCTTCTCGAGTGTCACAACACAATCCCTGTCGCCCGTGGCCTAGGGAGCAGCAGCTCGGCCATTGCGGCGGGCCTGGTGATTGCCAACGCCCTATTAGAAGGAGCATTGAGCCAGGACGATTTAGTGCGTATTGGCACGCGACTGGAGGGCCATCCGGACAACATTGTTCCGTGCCTTCTGGGTGGCATTCGCGTCTCAGTCAATGCACGCGGCCACGTGGTGACCTGCCCGGTGGAAGCGCCACCGGAGCTCCACGCGGTGATTTTCGTCCCCAACGTCCCGATGCGCACTGAGGAAGCCCGCGCGGCGCTGCCTCGGAATGTCTCCATGAAGCAGGCCGTGTTCAACGTGAGCCGGGCGGCGCTCCTGGTAGCGGCGCTGGAACAAGGGCGTCTCGATTTACTGAGCACCGCAACGGAAGACGCACTCCATCAGCCGCCCAGAAGTCGCATCTTTCCCGCGTTCCCACGCATCATTGAGGCAGCGCTCGCTTCCGGAGCCCACGGTGCGTTTCTCTCCGGCGCGGGCTCATCAGTGCTCGCCTTTTGTACCCAGAACAGCGATAAGATTGCGGACGCAATGCAGCGCGCTGCTGCCGATCAATCCGTCGGCGGGTTTGCCGACGTACTCGAGATAGATCGGGCTGGCGCTTCAGTTACGGAGTCATGACCCAACACCCTAGCCCGTCAATGTCAATCATCGTTCAGAAATATGGCGGCTCGTCCCTGGCGACCGCCGATCGGATTCGCAACGCGGCGCGTCGAATCTCCGCGACACGGCAACATGGCGCCCACGTGATCGTGGTTGTCTCAGCCATGGGCGATACCACCGACGAGCTGCTGGACCTCGCTCGCCAGGTCTCCGACGATCCGCCGGCTCGAGAAATGGATCTTCTTCTCTCGACCGGCGAGACGGTTTCCGCGGCGCTCATGGCCATGGCCCTGGGATCATTGGGATTGCACTCAGTTGCCCTAACGGGCGGTCAGGCCGGTATTCGTACTGACACGATCTATAGTCGCGCACGTATCACGGACGTGAATCCGCAACGGCTGCGCCAGGAGCTGAATGGCGGTGCCATTCCCATCGTGACGGGCTTTCAGGGTGTCACCGATACTGAAGACGTGACCACCCTGGGCCGCGGTGGATCCGATACCAGCGCGGTAGCATTGGCTGCCGCCGTTAAAGCCGAGCGCTGTGAGATCTACACGGACGTGGAGGGGATCTACACCGCCGATCCGCGCATGGTGCCCGAGGCGCGCAGACTTGAGCAGGTCTCCTACGAGGAGATGCTAGAATTGGCGCAGCTTGGCGCACGAGTGATGCATCCGCGTGCTGTTGAGCTGGGCGAACTGTATGACATGCCCATTCTGGTTGCCTCCAGCTTTGTGGATGCGCCAGGCACTCTGATTACTCGAGCGGAACACGTGGAAGTACGCAAGAATGTTCGCGGCCTCGCGCATGATACGGACGTGGGAAAGATCACCGTCACTCACGTTCCTGACCGGCCCGGCGTAGCCCATTCGATCTTCGCGCCACTGGCATCCGCCGGTATCAGCGTGGATACCATCGTCCAGAATGCCGGACTTGACAGCCATACCGACATTTCGTTTACCGTGACCCGCGGAGACGTTGCCCGAGCGCTTCCGCTGGTACAGGCGTGTGCACACGAGATGGAGGCTGGCGGCGTGAGCTCCAGCGAGAACCTGGCCAAGGTATCCATCGTGGGAACTGGCATGCAAAGCGCTCCCGGTTTCGCGGCGAGAATGTTCGGCTGCCTCTCCGATAGCGGGATCAATATTGAGATGATCACCACGTCGGATATTCGTATCACCTGCATCATTGAGCGTGATCGTGTGAAGGAGGCGCTTGGAGTGCTGCATCGCGCCTTTGAGCTCGACCGCGACGCTTAGATGGCAGGACGTGACGCGAGCCTAATAGATCGGGCACAGACCTCCCTCAAAAAGCTGTGGAGCGGGCAACCTGGCCGAGCGCGCGCGGCCGGCCGCCGTCGACGCGTGCAGGCGATGCCCACCGCTCAATACCGGCAGGCTCCCGTTGAGCACTGGTCTGAGCGTAATCAGGTTAGCCATTACACGCGTCCCGCCAGCCGACGCGGCGGCGATCATAATGCCACCACGCTGGTCATCGTCATCATCGTCATCGCCCTCGGGCTAATGCTGCTCTATGCCGTGAGCTCCTGGCTTAATGCCGGTACGAACAGTCGAAGCAGCCCCCCCACCGCCGTGCCAGTCGTGGCAGCGCCCACTGTTTCCTCGCCTGTGCCTGCGCCAGCCGCCAGCCCGGGCGCGTTACCCAGTCCACAGGGTGTCATCCTTGGGACGCCCGGCACGGTCGTGATCACTGGCGCCGCACCATCGCCCGAGCCGCTCCCAGGCGCTCGCCGTACACACCGCGTCGCCCAAGGTGACACGCTGGCCCGAATCGCCCAGCAATACGGCACAACCGTCGATGCGATCATGCGAGCCAACAACTTCACCGACCGCGGCCGAATCTTGAGAGTTGGCGAAGAGTTGATCATCCCCGCGCCCTAAGCGGGACCTCAGCTCTCCGTCTGATCTCTATATTCGAAGCTCAATCAGATCGCTGTTCCAAGCTCCTCGGTGGCGCGGGTCTCCGTACCCGTGCGGAGCCGCAAGCCATCCGACTGACGATCGCTATCTCGCCGTGCAGAAATCGACAAACTGCCCGAATAAACCGTCGCCCCCAAGGCGCGGTCAGAACCTTCTGCGTCAGTAGACCACTACAGAAGCGTGGCTCCCCCGCCAACCTATCAATTAGAATTCCAAGCCGCCGCAACACGTCCGCCGATGTAGCTCAGTGGTAGAGCAGCTGTTTCGTAAACAGCAGGCCGTCGGTTCGAGTCCGACCATCGGCTCCACAATTTACGAACAAAAACACCTCGATGGGCTTCCGTCGGAGGTGTTTTTGTTCCCAACTGACAGTGACATTGACAGTAATCGGCGGTAGAAGTATGCTGCTCCCGAGCGGCGAGAGCCCTGGAAATCAGGCGCTGCAGCTCAATGGAGGGTCGGCATGGCGAAAGTTCGCGGCGCTCGGGAAGGGAGCATCTACCAGCGCAAGAGCGACGGCCGCTGGGTCGCTGCCTGCACGGTCAACGGCAAGCAGCAGTACCAGTACGCCAGAACAAAAGAGGAAGCTCGCCAGAAACTGCGCGAGATGCAGCGCAGGCGGGAGGACGGGCAGCCAGTCACCCTGCCGCGCCAGACGCTGGGGCAATTCCTTGACCGCTGGCTGGAGGACGCGATCAAGCCGAGCGTCCGCTCGCGCACGTATGCCAGCTATGCTCAGATGGTGCGGCTCCATCTCAAGCCGCCCTGGGCCATCACCGGCTGGACCAGCTCACCCCGCAGCAGGTTCAGGCATTCATCAGAGCAAAGAGCGAGACGAAGAGCCAAAAGGGCGACGGCAAACTCTCCACCCGGACGGTCAATTACCTCCGAGACATCCTCCGCCAGGCGCTCAACCAGGCCATCAAGTGGGACCTCGTCACCCGTAACGTTGCCGAGCTAACGAGCCCGCTTCGAAGCGAGCGCCGTGAGGCTCAACGGCTCAGCCCGACGCAGTGCATCGCGCTCCTCGACGCCGCGCGGGGCGATCGGCTGGAAGCGCTCTATGTGGTCACCCTTGCCACTGGCATTCGCCAGGGGGAAGCCCTTGGCTTGCATTGGGGCGATGTCGATCTGGATCAGGGCACGCTGACCCTGCGGACGCAGCTCCAGCGGGTTGATGGCAAGTACGACCTCGAGCCGCTCAAGACAGAACGATCTCGCCGTGTGTTGCCCCTGCTGCCGCTGGCAGTCGACAGCCTTCGAAGGCATCATACCCAGCAGATTGAGGAGCGGCTGGTATCCGGGCCCGATTGGCAGAACGAGCGCGACCTCATCTTCACGACCAGGGACGGCGCGCCACTGAACGCCCGCGTCGCCGTCAGCAAGTTCAAGGCGCTCCTCAGGCGAGCCGACTTGCCCGACGTGACGTACCATGGTCTACGACACTCGTGCGCCTCGCTGCTGGCCTACCTCGACGTTCACCCGAGCGTCATCATGGCGATCCTCGGGCACAGCACATCCCGGTTGACGATGGATCTCTATACCCACGTCGATCCGTCGCTGCTACGCGACGCGGCTGTCAAGATGCAGGACCTCCTGGCAGGTGGGCGGAGGTAGCTCGCAATTCGCACCTCGTCGGGCGGCGAGTATAACGATGCGCCGGCGGCCCGGTGAAGGACGACGCCTCCCCCCTGTGCAGGCGTGGAAGCATGTCGGCAAGTGGTAAGCTGAGTCACACGGACACTTTCAGCGGCGGCTGGCTGGGGCTGCTTACGGACTCGCTGTTCATGCCCGTGGAGGGCGGCTTTACCAGCACCCGCGCCGGCGCCACATCACGCCCAGGTGCGCGCCAATCGGCATCAGATCGTGAACTGCTTCCAGAGCGTGCTGTAGTTGCGCGTTACTGCTTACGCTGACGAATCGGGGCAGGAGCGGTCGATCGGTGTGTACACGGTCGCTGGCTTGGCGTTTAGCCCCAACGGAGAACTGCAGTTCGTCAAGCATTGGATGCGCGACTTAGCTGTATTTGGACTCACTGAATTCCACACGAATGATATCGTGGCGAGACTGAAGAGGGGCCGTTCCGCTCTAGCAGAAAGTGACTTCGATCGGCTTTGTGGACGGCTCTTGCGAACCATCAGGAGGAACGCGCTGTTTGCGGTATCCGTAAACATAGACACCTGGGCCTACGAATGCACGACCAACTTCGAGCCAGCAGATCCTCAATTCGAAGATCAATCCGTACGGGATCGGGCTTGAGTTTTTCATGGGCGATGTGGTGAGGCACATTCAGCCAGATGATGAAGTTCGCTTTATGTTCGACCAAGGCAATACTTCGGCCAAGTGGAAAGCAAGATTCTGGTCCAACATTGAGCACATGCGCAGCCTTTCAACAGGCCAAGTACGGGCCGCCGCGCGAGAATTGTCAATGGACAGCTTCCAGCGCTCTCGTGGGTGTCACCTCTCCAGTCGGCCGATTTATTTGCGTGGGTCGCTGCGAAGGGATTCTCGCTACACATCGGACGCGGAGTTGCAGTAAACGCGCCTCAGTGCCTTATGTCAACGTACCCTTTACGCCTGCGGCGTAGTCTTCGGCGCTGCACTTTTCCCTGCGCCAATTCGTTCCGTCGGCGTATGAGTCGTCCATTGCCATTTTGACGAGCATGGGCAAGTCCCTGGCGAAGGTAGATGGGGTTTTACTGACAGTTCGGGCCACTTATGATCCGCCTCGGTACGCAATTCTGGACATTCTGCCCGCGAAGTGCTCGTGATGATCGAGTAAGCAAAGTCATTCTGTCAATTAGCCTCGTGCGCCATGCCAACCGTCACCGACAGCAACGTCGAACAAGTCGATTGGCGGAAGCTATAGTCGGATACTCGTTCCGATAATCCCCATTATCGGAAGTCCCACACCAAGCTCCGCTGCGCTACATGGTCCAGCTGCGGGCCTAGGGTAGGCGTCCAGCTTCCAGCTTCCTTCACGGAAGCCCGAGACTGCTCCACCCGCAGCAAGCCCCCCAGTAGATGGGCGTACACTAGCGGCATCATGACGCCAACCGGTCCGCCGCACCCGTCGCCGCTTCCTGAGGGGTGGCCTGTCCATGGCCGGCCTCGGTCTGCTGGCCGGCTGCGGGCTGCTCCCTCCCCAGGCCCCAACGTCCGAGCGGGTGCGCCTGATCGGGGTCCTCGGCGACGCGCCTGGCGAGCGTTGGGACGCGTTCTGGGATGGGCTGCGGGAGCTGGGCTGGGTCGAGGGCCGGAACCTCGCCGTGGAGTCCCGCTGGGCCGAGGGAGACTCCCGACGGTACCGGGCCCTCGCGACCGAGCTCGTCGAGCGGAAGGTCGAGCTGATTGTGGTGGGGACGTCGAATGCCAGCCTCGCCGCCAAGCAGGCGACCACCACCGTCCCGCTCGTGGCGATCCTGTTCAGCGGGAAGGCAATCGAGAGCGGGCTCGTCGACAACATCGCGCGGCCCGGCGGGAACATCACTGGGACGGCCGGGCATAAACGGGTCGCAACTGGAAGGCAGGCAGCTTCAACTATTGAAGGAAGCAGTCCCGTACGCCTCCCGTGTAGCCGTGCTCCGTAGAGGCAGCGCAGCGGCGACCTCGGCATCAGAGGTCCGCGTGCGGGCGCTCCAGGAGGCCGCGCCCGGCCTCGGGGTACACCTTCACGTCGTCCACATACCGAACATCAGCGGCCTCGACGACGCGTTCGCGGCCATGTCCACAGCCGGCGCTGATGCCGTCAAGATTCTCCGCCACCCAGTTGGAGTCTGCGTGGGGACGCATCGCCGAGCTGGCGCTCCAGTATCGGCTGCCGTCGGTCACGGAATATCCGGAGTTCGCTCGGGCGGGAGGCTGGCTAGCATATGGCTTGAGTCGAGCCGAGATCTACCGGAGCGCAGCACCGTACGTGGACAAAATCCTGCGAGGTGCCCGCCCCGGCGATCTGCCGATGGAGCGGCCGACAGAGTTCGACTTCGTCATCAATCTCAAAACAGCGCAGGCCCTGGGGCTGACCATCCCGCAGGCCCTCCTAACGCAGGCAACCGAAGTCATCCAGTAGCAAGGCCCGCTCGTTCCGATAACCCCCATTATCGGACTGACTCACGGGTCTTGGGTCTCATAACGCTTCTTCTGCGAACCAGGTCTTCCCGAGCCGATCTCACATCCTCTTATTTTGGGGTCGCAATAACTCCTGATTAACGTCGTTATGCGAACCGTGCGCAGAATAGGGCGAAAGTCGGCAGGCGTAAATTTCCGTAAACGCACTCGGAACGACTGGTGCTGCAATTCCGCGCGCCTACGATTGCGGGCCGAGCGTCCAAGAACCGCCGTCACGTACGCGCGAGAAATCGCCACGAGGGAGCGGTGCAGATCCCGACGTACGCAGCGGCTAATTTCGTGCGACGCTTCTCCAGCCATCACGCAATGGCGCGGAGCGCTCGATGTGTGCTGTCTCCAGTGCGGTGCGCCAATGCGCTGGGCACAGAGCTCGCGATGAATGTGCGGCCCAGAATCGTGAATCGATTTGAGGCTGTTACTCGTCCTCCTCCGCCAGTTCCGTCGCCATCTGCATGACCGCCACGGGATCGAGCCCGTATTTCGCCGCAATACGCTCCACCTTTCGCCGCATCGTGAGCATGTCCTCGTGCCGCCCCGAAAAGAGACCCAGGTGCTTGCCGAGCAGCTCTAGGACTTGGCAGCTTCGGGTGCAGCTTGATGCGTACTCGCGTCGAGTGACGGAGCGCCCGTTGCCTCGCGCGATGTCGATCTCCTTCACTCTGACCTGCGCCACCGCGCGTGTGTCGAGCCCGCTCGATTCCCGCAAGCTCGAAATGGTTCGGTCCCCACACCGCGTAATCCTTGAGGTTGGCGAACGCGATCGACGCCAGGTCCTCAAGCACGCGGTCGGCGTGGAGTCCGACGCGTGCCGATCGCTCCGCCTTCGCGCGTGAAATAGCGTCGAAAACCTTAGCATTCCTTAGCAACCGCGACGCTTCGACCGCCGCAGAACCGGGGCTGTAGCCCGCACGGATCGCCGCCTGGGTCCCGTTCAGGTCCAGCAAATATTCTGCGACAAAGCGCGCCTGCCGCGCGGTCAGCTTCTATGTCAGCCACGCTGCTCATCTCCGCTCCTTCCGCCGCCATCCGCTGCCGACATCGATTCGGGCCCTTCCGCTCACGCGCCCGTCTGGCGGACTCCCGCTTCCACTGGCGCTGCATCTCGGGAGCACAGCGGTCGCAGTAGTGGGCACGGTCGTATCGGGGCGACCGATCTGAAGGGTACGCATGGCCGCAGCGATTGCAGATCGTCAGGCTCGGCTGATTCACGACGACAGCCATGAGCAGGGCTGCGAAAATCCCGAACAGACCCTCGCACTGCACGTAGTACTGGAATCGTTCAGCCGCTTCGTCCCAGTCGGCTCCCGGCGCCGTCCGTGCCAGGTGCGCCAGTTTCGTGACACCGAGCGCGAGGACGGCGCGCTGGATACTGACGGGCTCATGATGAGCGTACGATTCCATCTCGTTGTCGAGTCGCATTGTGAAGATGGATTCCACCACCTTCCACTGACCTGCGTCCGATACCGGGCCCTCGTTCAGGCCCGCGGTGAGATCGATGAGCGTGCGGAACCGCGTCGCCCACGCGCGCCAGCCCTCGACCGGCTCCGCCCAACGATCGCCATTTCAGCTGCCGCGGTCGGCACGCGAGCCGATAGGGGGCCTCGGGTCTTGCGGATTGTGGAAGAACAAATAGTCCTCGCGGTACGTGGAACCGATCTCCGAGAGTTCGTGCGCTGCGGGATAGAGGTGATCCGCGCACAACTCGAGTGGTCCCCAAATACGGGCATACTCAAAGATGGTCTCATCGGACGCGTCGGCCAGGCGACTGAACTGCCAAAAAAGCCTCGGGTGGAACCGCACCTCGGGGAAAGGAAGAACGTCCGAGATTGCGATCCGCGGACCCTCCGGATTCTTGTTCCACGTCCACGTAATGAAGCGGTCACCCTCATGGTCTTCGAGTCTGATGTCGAGCGGTATCTCGACTCGGTTCGGGCCCGTACGGGACCCGATCGCGGTGGGCAGCAGTGCTACCCGATGGCGCTTCACGTTGGCCCCTCGTACGTCCATGGATGGTTTCCAATTAGAGTTTAACTTAGACTCTTAAGAATCCAACAACACGGCCCGTCCTGTGCTTCTACGGATCCATGAGAACGTGCGTGCATGAGCACGCACGCGGGAGATACGGAATGGACCCTATTCTGCTCAAAGTTGAGGAGTGTGCTCGCGTGCTGAATCTCGGACGGTCGAAGGTCTTCGAGATGATCCGTCGCGGCGAGTTGCCGGTGGTGCGATTCGGACGGAGCGTGCGCGTTCCAGTGGTGGCGCTGCGTGAGTTGATCGAGCAGCAGACCGACCAGCGCTAGCGAGCAGTCGCACGCACCCGCTCTTAGCGCACGGGCTAGTAGCCGCATCTGGCATCGACATGACGGTCGCTTTTTCCGCGGCTCCGGCAGCCATCGAGGCGGCTCGTGGCTATGTGGAGCGAGGGTGGCCCGTCCTGCGTCTCCATGGCGTGCCCGACGGCAAATGCACGTGCTCAAAGGCGTCATGCCGCTCGGCGGGCAAACACCCGAGTATTCTGCGTGGGGTTCGCGGGGCAACCAGTGATCTCCAGTGCATCGAGCGCTGGTTACGAGAGAAACCGGACCACAACATCGGGCTCGCCGCCGGCGCTGCGTCCGGATTCGTCGTGCTGGACGTCGATCCGCGGAACGAAGGTTTCGACAGCCTCGAACGTTTGGAGCGACAGCACGGCGTGCTCCCGCGGTCGCGATCCGATCGGGGCCGCGCTGGATGGGTACAGTACGGATGAGCTGAAAGGTATGCTGCAAATGCTGCGTGCGCAGGCGGTCGAATCGGGACTCATCGCCGCACCACCTGGCGGGTTGCTGCCACCGAAGATCTAATTCGCCGACGGCGTGCACCCCTGGGTGAACACCTCCGCTGCCAACAGCCCAGGCTCTGACACGACCGGCAACACCAGGGACGGCACGCGCAGGGAGGCCACGGGGAGTATACGCAGCCATCGGCGTAGGCTCGAATCGGGGTCGGTCCAAGGGCGGCCCGGTCCTGGAATCCCGGATCCCAGCGCTCGTCTGGATACTGGCGTGCCCAGGCTGAGGCTGATCTGCTCGATCCGCGCGTCCCCCTGGAGCACTAGCTTCCCGAAGGTCCGCCGCAGATCGTGCGCCGCAATCTGAACACCGAGCGACTCGGTATACGCGCGCACCATATCGGCAACGGCCTGATCGACATCCGCGTGGTGCTGAACCTGCCCCCTTTGGTGATCGCATGGAAGACGGGGCCCGCATCGATCTCCGCGCATGGCGCATGACTCGGACTTTCGTCGATGGAACCACGCCTCGCGGAGTAGTTCTAACAGCGTCATTGGTCAATGACTGCAAGAGGAGCGACCATGAGGGTCAAGTTGGCGACCGTGCCGCACCACTGGAGCCGACCGTGTCATGTCGGGAGTGCACGGGCACTTTACAGTCCCGATAGTGCATTTACACCTTGTAAAGCATGGCTTCTCCCGTCAGTTGAAGCGGTTGACAAATCGGAAACTGGACTGTACTCTGAGAGTCATGGATAGAGAGGCGTTTCTCGCAGAACTCATAGAGCGCCAGGGCAACGCTTCAGGGCGAGAGTTCGCTGAGCGGCTCGGTATCTCTGAGAGTTACTGGTCGCTTATTCGACGAGGCGAGCGCCCGCTGACGTTGGCGGTGATTCAGCGAGCTATTCAGGAATTCCCGGACCTTTACTTTGTTCAAGGTCTTCAACCCGAGGTAGCCGCAGCGATCGGGCCGCGTACACCAGAATATCGTTCGGGACGTTGGCGGCGCGATGTGAAACGTCTATGGGTGAATGTCGCAGTGGCGATCTTCATGGCGTTTGGCAGCCTTGTCGCTACGTCGGGCGCCTTTACGGACTCGACCGGTGAACTGTTTGCTCAATCGGGGCCAACGCCCCAATCTGAACGGCAAGACCAGCGGCAGGCAACTAACACACCGAGGGCGACAAATACGCCGAGGGCCACTAACACGCCAAGCGCTACGAACACGCCTGGTGCCACATCGACCAGGTCGCCGGCGACCGTCACGGCGACCTCGGCCGGCCTCGACCGGCCCGCCTGCGACGAGTACGCCCGCTGCAACGGTGACGACGACGCCAGCGAGCAGAACCCAGCCACCGCCCGGTACCCCTACGGCAACCACGACGCCCGGGACCTCTACCACAACCACGACGCCCGGGACCTTGCTGGTTCCCGTCCCAGGCGGGAGCCCGGTGTCTATCGAGCGGATTACTGCAAGCTGCGACACTGGCAGCATGGAGGGCCGGATCTACTTCTCAATCTCCGGCACCCCAGGTGAAACCGTGAACTACTCCGTAGAACTCACCGTCTTTTCGCATATACCCCCTTCACGGCCTGGTGGCGGTAACCAATGGAACGAGACGGGGGGCTCGACCACCGTCAGCGGATCATTCACTATTCCCGCTAGTGGCAGTGGGACCACCTCGGAGTCGTATTCAATCGCGGTCAATCCTGTGCCGGGCGCCAACTCGTATCGTGTTCAAGTGACCGATGCCAGTTCGAACGTCGTCGTAGCGAGCAGGAACACTAAGGGTCCCAGCCTCCAGTGCTTCGGGCCCCCAACCAAGCCGAATACCCGGGCCACGTCGCTTCTTTCCCAGCTCTGGCTCGTCGCCGCAGGTCGCGAACTATAGGCACCATTGGGCGATCAGACGGAGTTGGCTCGCGCCGTCCGTTGTCTTCTGGCTAGTCTCCGTCGCACCGTCGCCTTCCGGTCGGCCGAACGAGGCCTCCATGAGACCCGCATGTCCAATAGGCAGGCTCCGAGGTCACGGAGATCGCGTGCTGTCATCTCCCCAGGCGCGCAGCGACGTAGTCGAGTAACGTTCGGGCATCCGCCGAGTGAATGCGTGCCCGGCCTGCGTCCAGATATTCGCCGGCCAGGGCCGGTCGATCCATCTGTCCGGCGAGGTCCGCTGCGAGCAGGTAGAGCAACGGGTTCTGCGGATCCAGCGCAATGGCCTGCCGTGAGTAGTCGAGTGGCCTGTCCGACGCACGCCCTATAGCGGCGTCCCGCTCCAGCTCAGCCTGGGCCAGTCGAATGAGCGCATAGGCGTCGCGGTGGCCGTAGAGCGCCGATGCCGCGACGAAATGATCGACCGCTTCGCCGAAGAGCACCGGATCCTCGGTCGATCGAGCCGTCTCGAGGAGCTGGATCGCGAGTCCTTCCTGGTATACAGGCTCGAAGGGTCGGAGCATCACTGCCCGTCGAAATGGGGCAACGGATTCATCCGGCGCCTCTATTCGGGCCTGCAATCCAGATTCGAATGACGCGGCCGCCGGTAACCCCCATACGCCTTCGACCATGAGTCCGATGGCAACAGCAACCAATGCAATTCGGCGGGCGCCACTAGGTTGCCATGAGTACGGTACCCGATGGGCGAGCAGACCGAGCGCCGCGCCAGTCAGCAACCAGCCTAACCAGTCCGTTGCAACACGATTGCGACCGAACAAAAACAGCATCTGGTAACTAAGCAGTGCGAGGAGCAGAGCCAGCGCCGCCCAGCGTCTACCGGGCTCGGCAAGCGTAGGTTCGTGGAACGTGGCGCGTAGCAGGGCTAGCCCAACGGTCACTTGGAGCGCTAGGTACGCGGCAAGCCCGAGCAGCCCAGAGTTAACGGCAATCAGCAGCAGCAGATTGTGCGGATTATCGTCCCGCCCCACGTGATTGGTCAGGCTATCCAGCTCGACCGAGCGATGCGTCGGATAGGCCAGTTGGAATGTATCGGGTCCCCAGCCAACCAGCGGCCGGTCGGCGACGAGCGCGATCGCGCTCTGCCAGAGAGCCTGGCGTGTCTCGAGCGGCGAGCCTCGATAGTCACCGAGGCGATTCAGGACGGCATTGTCCGACGGCCAGCGAGGGGCCGGACAAAGAGCAGTGCCACGACGACTGCCAGGGACGCTGCCAGCGGTGCCAGCGCGATGACGGTCCCCACCCAGCGCCCAGATCGCCAGCGCGCGCACAGCACCAGCGGCCCAATGATGAGGACCTGGGCGATCACTACCAACCAGGCAGCTCGCGCCTGGGTAAGCCAGAGCGCGACGAACTGCGGCAGCAGGCTCCACAGGGGCAGGTCGCGCCCCAGGCCGCGGCCCCTCCAGGCTAGCCAGGCCGTCAGCGGGATTGAGATCGCCAAGAGCTCACCCACGCTGTTCGGGTAGCCGAGCGATGCTGTAACTCGACGCCCGTCGATGACCGAGATTGACCACGCGATCGGGTCCACTTTGACCTGTTGAACGATGCCGTAGCAGCTGATGAGAGTGGCTGCCAGGGTCAGGCCGCCGACCAGCCGCGCCAGGTCGCTTTCCCTCCGCACCCAGGCCACCGCGAGCAGGAAACACCCAATCATGAGCGCGATCGTGAGCAGGCCCTTGTCCTCGTCGAAGCTCCCGAGCAGGGAGGTACGTGGCACGATCGAGGCAATCGTGGCAAGGACGCTGATGCCGAGAAACAGTAGTCCGGCTTGCACACCCGGAATGCGCAGCACCCCGACATCGACGGTGGCGCGCGCGGCGATCGCCGCAATTGCCAGGGTCAATCCGAGCTTCTGTACAAAGACCTTCGGCAGCTCGAACTTGTCGGCCAACATCGGGCCGCCGGCCAGTGGGACCAGCAGGGCCAGAGCTGGCAGCAGCCAGACCGACAGGAGCGGGAGGACGTCCACCCCGCGCGCCGACGCGTGGTCGAGTCCCGCTAGGCGCCGCGCAATCACGGTTCGGTCAGCGACCGTTCCATGGCTTGCTGCAGAAGACCCAGCGGCAGCACGCACAACCCGCCCACGGCTAGCGTGGCAAATAGCACCAGGTGTAGGCCGACCGCCGCCGCTAGCGCCGCGGCCGGGCTGAGCCCAAGTGCCAGGAGCGGGGTGCTGACCGCCAGCTCGAAGACACCTAGCCCGCCCGGCGCGCTCGGGACGAGCCCGGCGGCGTAGCCGCTCAGCAGCATGATCGCACCAAGTGTCAGGCTCATCGGGATGTCGAGAGCCTGCAACACAAACAGGTTGACAAGCAGTCCAAGGCCCAGTCCGATTACGGTCAAGGCGCTCGCACCCAGGAGCACCAATCCTCCCCGCAGGTGGCGGAAATCAGCTGCACGCTGTCTCAGCCAGGGAGAAAGCGGGTGCCAGCGCCGAGCGACGACGATTCCGAGGCACACTAGTAGGGCGAGGCCGGCCACTGCCGTCCTGGGGAGATCGGGCCCGACCGAGCCCAGCACGACGAGCCCGAGACAGGCAAGGGCGGCGGCGTCAAGCAACTTTTCGACCATGACAGATCCGCCTACCGTCACCAGGTGGCGACCTTCTATCCGTGCCGCGAACACGACCCGCCAGACGTCGCCCGCCCGGAGCGGAGCGAGCGCATTCAGGACGCGGGCATTGAACACAAGCGCCAGAAGCTGCGGCAGGCGACCGGGTTCCACCCCCAGCAGGAGCTGCCAGCGGACGGTTTTCGCCACCTCCACCGCCACTGCAAGCGCGACGGCGCAGGCAAGCCACTGCCATTGCGCCTCGCCCAGGGGGCGGGAGACCTCCCTCCAGTCCGCGTGAACCAGAACCGGGAGCAGGAGCGCCATGCACACGAGGGAGAGAACGATCCCGACTTGGCGCTGAGCGCTGGGCGAGGATAGTGCGGGCAGGCCGCGAAGCAGCATCCAGCTAGCCCCTTTCCAGTGGCGCCCCGACGAAGCGGGGCGCAGCGTCGGTGAAACGGTGGCCGATCTGCTGACATGCGATGACAATCAGGCCGCAGAGAAGGCCCAGGCCCTGCGCCAGGGACCGGGCGAACAGCAGCCACGGTACGATGGGGACCAGTCCGCGGTCGCTCCGCCAGGCCCGTTGTATCAGTGGCAGACAGGCGCCCATGAACAGCAAGGTAGCGCCGCGCGCTAGAGGGCGAGCGGCAGGTAACCAGGGGCCGAGCAGTGTCATTGTCACGACGACGCCGGTCAAGGCGATCTGGATTGGCATCATCCGCGGCGTGTAGCCGTCCTCCCGCATCCGCCCTGGATATCGTCGGTAGAGCTGAGCGCGGTAGAAGCCGAACCGGAACTTCCGTCGGGCGTATGCCCCGAGCCGCTCGGGGTGACGGTGGCTGACTAGTGCATCGGGCGCAAAGACCATTCGTTTGCCGCTCGCGGCTAATCGGAAAGACAGCTCGACATCCTCAACCGACGTGGCCGGCAGGCGCTCGTCGAATCCTCCGACCTCGGCGAAGGTCGCTCGTCGGTACGCGACGCAGGCGGTGTCCATGACCGCAACCTGCGGGCTCGTCGCGAGCCGTTCCTGCTTCTCGTCCAGCTCGAGCTGTGTGAATCGAGCCACCACTGCTCGCTGGCGACTGATGTACCCGCCTCGGACTCCAACCACGCGCGGGTCAGCAAACGGCCGCACGAGCGCTGCAATGCAGTGTGGATCCGGAGCGCAGTCGGCGTCAAAGAAAATCAGGACATCGCCTGTCGCCTCGGCCGCGCCGGCGTTTCGGGCAGCGGCCGGGCCCCGTCGCGCCAGCTCGAGGACGGTTGCACCATGAGCCCTGGCCAGCGTGACGGTCCCATCCGTCGAGCCGTCCACCGCTACGATCACCTCGCACGGTCGCGGGCCGAGTGAGGCGTGCACCGCCTCCAGGCATTCCGCCAGCACGTCCGCTGCCTGTCGCGCCGGTATGACTACGCTGACCCGCATCTGTCGACGTTTGCCTTCCTTGCTCGCTAAGGCCTGACCCTGCGCACGGACATACGGGGGGTCCGGGCCCCATCCCGCTCGTGTGCCTTGGGGCCCATTCGAGCGTTGCATATGAAGTATGCTCTCGCTGGCTAGACTCAGGCTACTTAGCGGGACCGGTACCGTATCAACGTGTCTCGCGTCAGTGAAGGGATCGCCCGTTGCGCAGGCGGCTCAAGCAGCTCACACTTAGCCTCCTGGTCCTCGGCCTGCTGGTTGGCGCCGGTGGCATCGGTACAACCTTCGCCGCCGCGTGCAGCGGCTCACTCGACACCTACCGCACACTGTCAGCCGCACGGAGCGAGTTAGATCCCGAACGCCAGCCTCGGCCACCAGGCCCAGCAGTGCTTGCCCCCGAGTCGCCGGCCGCCGCGGTTCCCGGCTCGGCAGATCCATCCCCGCCCCCGGCCGAGCCGGCATCTGCCCTCCGTCAGCTTGGGACTCAGCTCCGGCGTGCGGCGGGCGAGGCCGTGTTCGGCGTTGTCCGTGCGGTTCGCACCGCGGGCCACGCCACTCTCTCGAGCTTCCTCGCCCTGAAGCAAAGCGACGTTGTGGCGTATCCGATGCACTCAACGCTGGCTCAAGCGCTCGAAGTCGCCCACTGTCCGAGGGACGCGATCTGGATCCAGTGGCTCAAGGCCGGTATTCATGCCAGGCGCGAGGACCAGGTCATGCGCGTGGCCAGCGCCCTCCAAGAACGAGCACGCAGCGCGGACGACGTGACCAGACTGCGGGACATCATTCACGGATACGTCCAGCGCGAGTCATGGAGTCAAGGTATCCAGCAGGTCCAGGCCACCCTTGCCCCCGCCATCGGTCCTTAGGCGCGCCGCGGACGGAATCCGCGGACGCGGATTGGCCATCCCTGGGCTCATGCTGCTCGCCTTTGCTGTCCGATTTGCGGTTCGATCAACCGATGGCGAAGATAAGTTCTGGGTCAACAGCTACTCGGCGTACTACGAGATGGCGCTCAACTTCACGCGCGGCCAGGGTATGTGCATCGACCGTCTCGGCTGGAAGTGTGCCTACTGGCCGCCCATCTACCCGCTCCTGCTTGCGACGACGACGCTGGCCGGCTGGAGTTACTGGCCGATCGTCGCGGTGCAATCAGCCGTCGGGGCTGGCACAGTGTGGTGCAGCTATCAGCTCGGGAAGGCGCTCTTCAATCACCGTACTGGGCTGATCGCTGGGGTTGTCACCGCCTTCTATCCGTACTACGTTGTCCATGACACTGCGCTGCAGGAGACTTCGACATTTACCTTGTTCACCGCGGCGGCGGTTCTGTGCCTGGTCTGGGCCAAGCAACGTGCCTCGGCTCGCTCTTGTGCGCTCGCCGGTCTCTTTCTCGCGATGGCCACATTGACCCGGGCTAGCCTGGCCGCTTATGCCCTGATCGCGCTGGTCTGGCTCCTGTGCTGTGTTGGGCCGCCGAACCGCCAAAGACTCCGATGCATCGTCGCTGCGCTGTTGCCTTTCGGCCTCATTGTCGGCCTGTGGCTCATCCGCACCCAGATCGTGATCGGGGTGCCCTTGCTTTCGTCTCAGTCGGGCCGGTTTCTATGGATTGGGAACAATCCGTACACCTTCTCGCACTACCCATCGGAGAGCATCGATGTCAGTGAGGTCGAGGCCTGGCGAGCGCTCGCGCCCTCCGAGCGGGCCGAGATCGAACGTCTGTCGAGTCAAGAGGCCGAGCAGGGGCGCTGGTTCGCACGGAAAGGGCTTGACTATATCCGTGCCCAGCCGCTGCTGACCCTCGAAAATGCCGGGCGTAAGCTCCTGGTCGCCTTCTCCTGCGCCCTCAGCCCCTCTCGCGATGCACTCGTCCAAGCCATCCACGGCCTGGCCTACTGCCCAATCCTCGTCCTCGCAGCCATCGGCGCCTGGCTCTCGCGCCGCCAGTGGCGTGCACAGTTACCGATCTTCCTGCTCTTCTTGTTCTTCGCGGGAGTGACGGCGCTCTACTGGGCCCACACGAGTCACCGCAGCTTCCTTGATATCTACCTGCACGTGTACGCCGCCTACGCGCTGACCGGGATTGCCCGGCCGCTGCTGGGAGCGCTTGGCCGTCATCGCGCAGTGGTTGAGGCCAGCCCGTGACGTATGCCAGCCCGGTCGGCGGCTTATCCTTCGCCCACTGAGCGCAGCGCATGTTGCTGGGCACCGGTGGCACGAACATCGACGAGCACCGCCGTGAATGTGCCAACTATCATCGCAGTCATAAAATCCCGCAGGTCATTAGTACGGTGGTAATCGGCAGGCCGATTCCCAGTTGCGCATCTCTGCTGACCGATCCCACAAAGTCAACCGCCCTACTGGCTACGAGCACAAGATCAGGATTCACAAGCCACTCGGAATCTCGCTCTATCTAGACTCGTCCCATCGCCGCATACGCTCCGAACCGCAACACTTCTAGCCAGGCCGACTTCGCAGCCTCCTTGTCCCGCCACCAGCCCTGCATCGAGACACAGTGATCCGTGCAGGGGACGGAGATGATCTCTGCCGCCCCACCGACTACCTTGCGCCATGTCAATGTAGCCCGCCGCGAGTGGTACTCGTCCGTCACGAGCAACAGGCGATGCACCCCCAGGGGCTCCAACCGTTGCCAGGCGGCTTGCGCCTCCTCATAAGTCCCGGCCGACATCGGCACGTCCTCCAGTAAAGGCACAACTGCATCACGCGGTATGAGACGCCCAGGATCCACCTCACCGAAGCTGACCCCGGCCCGCCAGAGCTGGGACCAGCGCATGCAGTAGCCGCGCAGGCAGCTCAGATCCTCCAGCACGTACAGCTTTGGCGCGTGGCCAGCGCGCACCAGCTCGGCACCCCTCAGGGTCCGCCCACCGAGAGAATCGCCACCAAGCACTACGACGGCGTCGGCTGGGACGGGCTGGTCTCGCACGACCAGGATGTCGCCCACCGCCTGAAGCCACTGCCAATGGGTCGCGACCAGCAGCCCCGCGACGAGCAGTAGGATGAGCACCCCACGCGTCAGTCTCGTGCCACGGGAGCGCGGCGATTTCATTGGATGGATTAAACGACACCCGCCATGGTCTCGTAAAGCCCTGAGCATCGATGGCCAGACGGATCGTCGGTCGCCAATCTGGGCCAGTGTCGGTCCTCGGGCGGCCATAACTTCCGCAGGCGAGGCGGCGTAGACCACCTTCCGTGAGGACTCTGCCACCTGTCGGACGTATTAGCACGAATCGGCAACGGTATAATCCGTGCGCTCCCTGCGGATTTTCGTCCTCGGAGCTCGCGGAGCCGTAAAGAAGTACCGAGTCGTATCTCTTTATGTAGACGAGCGGCTAACAGGATAGAATAGTTGAGCGCACCGAATGCTGGGGGAGGGGGCTTGAGCTGGCAGTGGAATCGCCGCGCGGCGCTCGTGACGGGCGGCGCTTCGTTCATCGGCTCCCACATTGTCGACGAACTGGTTGAGCGAGGCGCGCGCGTGCGCGTGGTGGACGACCTCAGCAGCGGGAGGGTCGAACACATCCAGGGCCACCTGGACGCCGGGCGAGTCGAGCTCATCCAAGCGGACCTGCGTGAGCCCGGTGTCGCCCGCAATGTCATGCGGGACATCAACGTCGTCTTCCACCTGGCCGCGGACCACGGCGGCCGCGGCTATGTCGATCTCCACCAGGCAGGCCCGGCCTTCGAACTTCCTTCTCGATGGCCTGGTCTTCTCGGGAGGCTCGCCGCGCCGATGTCGAAAAGGTCGTATTCGCCTCCTCAGGTTGTGTGTATCCAAACGCCATCCAGACGGACCCAGACGTTGAGCTCTACCTGACTGAGGATATGGTTGGTCCGCCCTACGATGCCGATAATCTTTACGGCTGGGCCAAGCTGATGGCCGAGCAGACCCTGAGGGCCTACAGCCGCGAGCATGGGATGAAGACGGCCTCATGCCGTTACTTCACGGTCTACGGACCGCGCGGGGTCGAAAACCACGCCGTGATCGCGATGATTGCGAAAGCCTTCATCGGTCAGGACCCGTTCGAGGTCTGGGGCGATGGCCGCCAGGTCCGTAACTGGACGTACATCGACGATATCGCGCGCGGCACAATCCTTGTCGCGGAGAGGATTGACGACGGCACGGCGGTGAACCTGGGGACCATGGAGCGGGTGCGCGTCATGGACGCCGTCCGCATGGTGCTGGAATACACCGAGCACGACGCCCAGATCAAGCTCCTACCCAACATGCCCACGGGCCCCGTCAACCGGGTGGCCGACAACAGGCTGGCCCGCGAGCTGCTCGGGTGGGAACCGAACGTTTGCTTCGCCGAGGGGCTCCGCCGCACGATCGACTGGTACTTCCGCGAGCATGATCGCGATGAGGTCGCTGCCGTGCTGGCTCACAAGTTGACCGAGCGCTGAAATCGACCCACTGGGGGCACGCCGAGTATGACCGCCGATCCCGAGGAAAGGGTAAACGTAGTTGTCCGCCCTCTGGCAGACAGCCGGGCATCAGCTTCGGACGCCGCTCACTCGAGGGAGAGCAGCCTCGCGCCCCCCGTTGTCTCAGTCTCCGTCCCCGTCGCGCGCGAGCCACTTCTCAAGCGGCCGCTGGACGTCGCGCTCTCCAGTGGCATGTTGCTCGCGTCTGCCATCGTCTGGGTGGCCATCGCAGTAGCCATCAAGCTCGAGGACGGCGGACCGGTGTTCTATCGCCAGGAACGCTGGGGACGCGGTGGAAAGCGCTTCTGGGTGCTAAAGTTCCGCACCATGATTCCCGACTCCGATCGCAAGTTCGGCGTTCGCCAGGCGACCGAGAGCGACGATCGCGTTACCCGTGTTGGTCGCTTCCTGCGTGCCTGCGGTCTGGACGAGCTGCCCCAGCTCCTCAACATATTCCGTGGCGATATGAGCTTCGTCGGTCCTCGCGCTCTGGCCATTACTGAGCGTGACGCCGCCGGCAACCTGCTCCGCTACGAGACACAGCCCGGCTTCCAGACCCGCGTCTCCGTTCGTCCCGGTCTGACCGGGATTGCCACCATTTACCTGCCTAAGGACGCCTCGGCGGCGCGGAAGTTCAGCACCGACCGGATCTACATTCGCCGTATGTCATTCTGGCTGGACGTCCGTTTGATTCTGCTCTCCTTCTGGATTAGCTTCCGGGGCAAATGGGAATCCAGGAAGGGGAAAATGTGACCGATGATGTGGTGATAATCGGGGCGTCCAGCGCAGGGCTGTTCACAGCCTATGAGCTGGCACGCCACGGAGTCCCGGTTCGCGTCTACGATCAGGCAGAGCGACTTGCCCCGCCCGCGCGGACCTTGATCGTCACCAGCGAGCTGAATCGTGTGCTGGGGTTCGTGCCGGAAGGCAGCGATAACGCACCGAGTCGAGCGGTTCGAATTCCGCTCAAACGGCACGTTGGCGAGACTCGAGCTGCGCGATCCAGACCTGATTATCGAGCGGGCCGCCCTCATCGGCCTTCTGGCTGAAAAGGCCGCCGGCGCGCGGCGCTGACCTGCGCTTCGGCCAGCGTTTCGCCGGCTTCGAGGATCGACGGCAACCACGCGATAGCACACCTACAGCGACGGGGAACCGAGCGGACCGAGCGTGTGGGCGCGCGCTTCGTCATCGGGGCGGACGGCGCCCACAGCGGCGTGGCGGCCGCTCTCGGCCAGCCGGACCAGGCCACTGTGACCGTTCTCCAGGCGCGGGTCGCGCTCCCTTCGGGCGCCGATCCGGCGCTCTCCCAGGTCTGGTTCAGCCCTCGCGAGACCCCGTACTTCTACTGGCTGGTACCCGAGTCGGACGGTTCCGCCGCCATTGGCGTAGTCAGCCCAGGCCCCCGCGACGCGCGGCCCAGACTGGATTGCTTCCTGGAGAAACACGGCTATCAGCCACTCGAGTACCAGGCCGCCCTGATCCCCGGTACCGACCCGGTCCCACGCCCATGATCTCGCTAGGCCGCACCCGCGTCATGATGGTCGGGGACGCGGCCGGGCACGTCAAGGTCACCACCGTCGGCGGGACGGTGAGCGGCCTGAGCGGGGCCCGAGCGGCAGCGCGGGCCATCCTGCGCGAGTCTGGCTACCACCGCGAGCTGCGGCCGCTCACCTTCGAGCTGACCCTTCACTGGCTGATCCGCCGCCTGTGGAACCGGTTTAGCGAGGAGGACTACTAACGCTGCTACGTTCGATGAACGAGCGTATCAGCGCCATTCTCCGGTCCCGAAACCGCGACCAGTGGAGCGGCGCCATCTGGCCTATCCTGGTAGCCCGCCCCCACCTGGTGGCGCTAGCCGCAAGAACGGCCATGAAAGCTAGATGATGAAGCTGTCGCCGAGCGTTTCAGTAACTGAAACGAGCACTGGCGTTCGAGCAGGATGTCTCACAGGTGAGCGTCCGCGCACTCCGACGCCTTTATCTTCCCCTGGGCAGACTACCGCGCCGCCGGGGCCGTGCCGGATGCGCCGCCCAGCACGATCATTCGCCCGTCCAGCGGCGTCCCCAGTCTGGATCTCCGCGCCCTCTGGGAATACCGCGAGCTGCTCTACTTCCTCGACCTGGCGCGACATCAAGGTTCGCTACAAGCAGACCGCCCTCGGCGCCGCCTGGGCTATTATCCAGCCGCTCTTCACGATGGTCGTGTTCAGTCTGTTCTTCGGCCATCTCGCAAAGATCCTTCAGATGGCGTGCCCTACCCGCTCTTCAGCTACACCGCCCTGCTGCCCTGGACGTACTTCGCCTTCGCACTGGGTGGCGCGTCCAACAGTCTCGTTGGCAGTGCCAATCTGATCAGTAAGGTCTACTTCCCGCGACTGGTTGTCCCTATCTCGAGCGTCCTGGCCGGGCTGCTGGATTTCGCCATCGCCTTTGCCGTGCTGATCCTGCTGATGCTCTGGTACGGCGCCTTCCCAACTCCGGCCATCGTGTTGCTGCCGCTCTTCCTCCTCTTATCGCTGGTCACCGCGCTCGGGGTTGGTCTGTGGCTCTCGGCGCTGAACGTGCACTACCGTGACGTGCGCTATGTCATCCCGTTTCTCACCCAGGCGTGGCTCTTTGCCACACCGGTTGCCTACCCCAGCAGCCTGCTCGAAGAACCCTGGCGTACGCTCTACGGTCTGAACCCATGGTGGGCGTGGTGGAGGGCTTCCGCTGGGCGCTACTGGGAACGAATCCGCCCGGCCCGATGCTTGCCGTTTCCGCCCTCGCTTCGGTCGCGCTGCTCATCACTGGCGCCTTGTACTTCCGCCGCATGGAGCGCACCTTCGCGGACGTGGTATAGGCTATGAGCTCCGCACACTGTCTTGACCCAGGCTCCACGGCAGGGAAGACTGACTGCCCGGAACAACGGCGCCACCGACCGCACGGCAGCCCCAGAGTCCGTTGGCCGCACAACGAGAGGCTCCGGGCACGATCCGCTCATGCAGACGAATGCGTCCATCTGAGTGGGCCTCAGGGGTAATTCTCAGCGTCGCGATGGCAGTATTTCTGTGCTTTGTCTCCAATAATCTGGGGTCTCGCTTCGTTCACCGCGCTGAGACCATCGATCAGCAGTTGGCGATCCTCGAGGGGAATGAGTACTACTTCGACGGCGCACCCACATATTTCTCAGTCTTCCAGAACCGCGTCTTGTTTCCGGGCACTCTTAAAAAGTGCGAGCGCTTTCCCGCTTCTGTCCGTTTCGCAGTGGTACCTGTTTCTCCGCTTCCTGACGGCTTTCGCTGCCATGATGGTATTTTGGATGTTCCTATCCCGCATGATCGGGGCAACGAGAAAACTTGCTGGCGGTGGGTTGCTGCTTCTGGCGTATTCGCTGGTCTTTACATTCAACCATGGCTGGGAGCACCCGACCGATTTTCCTGACGTCGCACTTACGACAGGCATTCTGTGGGCTTCAATGGCAGGATCCAGAGTAATCATGATCGCACTCGCGTTTTTGATGTGTTTTAATCGAGAATCGTCTGTCTTTTCAGGGATGATCTGGTTCTTTATTAATGGATTTCATGCAAACGGTCGTATCAGGCTTTCAGAACTGGTATTTTCCGTTTTCACTTGCCTTGCTATGTACGGGATAGTGATGCTAATCAGATACGTCTATGGTGGCCCCAGGGTGTTCGAAGATTCGAATTTCTACTGGTTGGCGACTGGTCCAATGCGAATCGGGGATGCGATTCTATCTGCCATGAGAAATCTCAATCCTTCCTCATGGCCCTTGCTCCTCGTGGCAATGCTAGCGCCCTGTCTGGCCTGGATCTGCTCAAATTGGTCGGCACTGGATCAAGTTACGATTCGTATCCTCATAGCCGCGGCTGCCACGTTCGTCATTTCAGTCTCGTTTGGCCAGATCAGCGAGCTACGTGATGTGACCACATCGATAGTGCTACTCGTCTCGGCAGCCGTGATCCTCGAGCGGAAGTCCATGGAACACCGGGGCGGCGAGCTGGGACGAACTACGCGAGCTCGCCGCAATGAGCGATGTCGCCATACACGTCGAGGGCCTCGGCAAGCGCTACCGAATTGGCCAGCGCAAACCACACAGAGACCTGCGCGAAACGCTGGCTCACGCTTTCCACGCTCCGTACCGCGCGCTAACGGATTCCCTTTCCCGTCGGGAGCGGGATTCGGTGAGCGGCGAAGACGGGCCGGTCGAATGGCCCAGCACCATCTGGGCGCTGAAGGATGTCATCTTCGAGGTCAAGCGCGGCGAGGTCGTCGGCATCATCGGCCGCAACGGCGCCGGCAAGAGCACACTACTCAAGATCCTCTCGCCGCATCACCGAGCCGACCGAGGGCCAGGTCGACGATCCGCGGCCGGGTCGGCAGCCTGCTCGAGGTCGGCACCGGCTTCCACCCCGAGCTGACCGGCCGCGAGAACATCTACCTCAACGGCGCCATCCTCGGCATGAAGCAGCGGCGAGATCGACCGCAAGTTCGACGAGATCGTCGCCTTCGCCGAGGTCGAGAAGTTCCTCGACACGCCGGTCAAGCGCTACTCCAGCGGCATGTACGTGCGCCTGGCCTTCGCCGTCGCGGCGCACCTGGAACCCGAAATCCTGATCGTCGACGAGGTGCTGGCGGTCGGCGATGCCGCATTCCAGAAACGTGTCTCAACAAGATGCAGAGTCTTGGTCGTGAAGGCCGAACCGTGATTTTCGTCTCTCATGATCTATCCGCGGTCACTCGTCTCTGCCAGCGGTGCGTCCTGCTAGACGAAGGCTTGGTTCAGCAGGAAGGCAGTGCTAGGGACGTGGTAGCGCGATATCAGTGGTCCGGAGATTCTCTGCCAGGCAGCTTCTGGGAGCCCGCGCAGAAATCGCCAAAGCGCGTCGTTCAGCTACTTGGCGCCCGAGTCGTGCAGCGCAGTGGAGAGACTATCACGGAGCTGGATATTCGACAGGACGTTGGAATCGAAATAACGTACGACGTCGCCACACCGACTCTCATTGCGCCTAATGTGCATCTGTACACAAACGACGGCACATGCGCATTCGTCTCGATCGATAATTCTGAACAATTCCGCCACTCGCCCCGGCCTATCGGATCTCAGATTAGTACTGATCCCCGGAAACTATCTCGCCGAAGGCCTTTACCTCGTCACTATTGCTCTGACCACCCTTGTTCCATTTAGAGTTCATGTCGAGGAACGGGACGTGCTCGCCCTAAATGTGATTGACACCATACACGGGGACTCAGCTCGTGTCGATTATGCCGGATATCTTCCCGGCGTCGTCCGCCCGCTCCTGCGCTGGGACCACAGA
Organism: uncultured Chloroflexia bacterium; assembly: GCA_963765765.1. Taxonomy (GTDB): domain Bacteria; phylum Chloroflexota; class UBA6077; order UBA6077; family JACCZL01; genus CAVXYC01. Next base: position 570,425 of record CAVXYC010000020.1, read on the forward strand.
TTGAACCCAAATTCACCGCCTCCAGCCCTTCCCGGCCCTCAAATCACTGTAACGACTGGTAAGCCATGACCTACGTCGAACGACTCACACCAAATGGCATAGGTTGGGCTGAACACGGTGCCTTTCACATGCAGCGTTATCGCTATGCTGCGCCGAATGGTGTTTGGCCGAAGCGTAGCCGATATCGGCTGTGGAACTGGTTTCGGTGCGAAGCTTCTTGCAGACGCAGGAACAAACGAAGTGACCGGGTTCTACTTCTCGAAAGAAGCTCTCGAATTCGCTCGCGCCCAGTATAGCCACCCCAAGTCCGGGACGTTCAGTGGGACTGCCAAGAGCTGCATCCGCTGCACGGTCCATTCGACGTGATCACTGCCTTTGAAATTATCGAACATCTCGCAGATCCTGCCGCGATGCTCGCAAATATCCCACATTGACTCATCAAGGCATTTTCCTCTGCAGCACACCGAATCGGCTCACTAGTTTAGAAACATCCACCGCCCAACCAGCCAATCCGTTCCACGTTCGTGAGTATGATTACAACGAATTCTCCAGCGAACTCCTTCAGTATTTCAGAAGAGTCCAAATCCTAGGTCAGGACTTTCCGCCACCTATAAGTCGATCCATGATAACCTGCACACGATTTATAGTAATCCGTTCATTCGCCTTGGCATCACGCTCCAACGACTTCGAGGTCACTCTAACCTCAGCTACTTGACGAGAGACCACCGTTCTGTGACCGAAGCCGATTGCTGTATCAGCATATGTAATCTTACATCATGCAACTTTCTATTTGCCATATGTCAGTAGGTAACTACTAGCGTTGACTCACATATCAATCCTTACGACCTCCCACAACGGTGCAGAGTTCATAATTATGTCTGTGGCTAGCATACTCCAGCAGGACTTCACAGATTGGGAGTACTTAATTCGTGATGACGGTTCGACCGACGATACACCATCATTATTGTCCTCAATTGATGACAGCAGGGTCAGAATCATTTCAGACGATCTTGGACATATAGGAATAGGGAGTTCCATTAATGTCTTACTTAGTCATTCGAAAGGATTATATGTCGCAATTCAGGAGCAAGATGATATTTCCTACCCGAATAGACTCAGAACGCAGTGTGATATCCTGAGTTCATTTCCAGATGCCGGGATTACATGCGGTCAAGGTGTCCGTATAAATCGCTTGGGTGCGTATTCACACAATATTCCTATAGAATTAGTTGATATAACAATCAAGTACCGAATGCTTTTTGACAACCCTCTATTCCATGCGTCCGTGATGTACAGAAAATCTTTACTAGATGAAGCGGGTGGATACACAGTCGATCCGAGATTCTCGTATTGCGAAGATTACGAATTGTTTTCTCGGCTGCTCCCTTTGACGATGACTCACAACAGCACGAAATGCCTCGTAGCCTGGCGTCGTCATTCTGCCAGCGCATCGGAAGCGCGGACTAAAGATCAGGAATCAAGCAAGGCGAGGATAAGAGATAGAATCGTTGGTTCTGTTTTTAAGGACTCCTATCAGCGGCAATGTTTTGACGCATATCTCGCCTTATTTGAGTCACCAAAGGGCGAGCATGGTCCGATAAGCTCGGGCATGCTCAGTTATGGAGTTGCCGGGCTCATATTTCTGATTGATGGGCTAGCTGATGCTTTTCGTGTCAACGTGGCAGAGTTACGGGAATTTAGGAATCGGTTGCTAGTTAAGTGCGGCAAGCACGTCATTCGATTAGTGGTTGACCCGAAGTCGCCTTTGACCATCGAAACGCGGCGCGGGGGGCCGGTGAAGCCTTCCGTCTCGTGAAATGGGGAACTGAGGGGAGAGGATCCTGCCGAAGGCTAGAGTTGAGTTCGAGCGATGGATAGAGTGTCATCACTGGCGGCTTCACCTGCTTGGGGTGAGTAACACGTAGACTAGAAGCTGCTCGGCAGCACGGCAGATGAAGCTTTTGCATCAATCCGCAGGCTCGACTTAAACCGGTGTCCTAAGTGCCGAACGAACTGGTCATTGCACTCTTATGAAAATTGGCTTCGTATCGAGTATGGAATGGGTGCCCTGGGGCGGAAGCGAAGAGCTGTGGGCGGAAACCGCGCGGGAGGCTCGTAGGTCGGGAATTGAAGTGACGGCTTCTCTCCTGGAGTGGCCGGTGGAAGCCGGACAAGCTGTTCAACTTACGTGAACTGGGCACGCGGTTTCTATGGCGTCAGCGGAATTACCGGGGACGGTTGCGGCGAACAACGCGGCTATTGGTCAGAATGCTCCGAAAAGCTGGGCTTCCGTCGCAACTTCTCGAGTACACCTGCGAGAGTCTGACGTCGCCATACCGCGCGGATTCAGCACGCACATTATGATGTCCTTTGCGTCAGTCTCGGATCAACCTACGACGCAGTGACCTCAACAGATCTGAGGCGTCTACTTCTCACTGTGAAGATTCCCTACGTTCTCATATGCCAGCTTTCGTTCGACAGCACCGTCCTATCCGATGAACTTCGCGAAGATGCCAGGAAAATCTTCGGCGCTGCATTCCCGGGTGTGTCTTCGTGGCGGCCAATAACCTCGACGCAACCCAGCGTCAGCTCGGAATAACGTTGCCGAATGCCACGGTACTCCAGAACCCGGTGAACCTCGATGATGTCAGCGCGGTGCCGTGGCCGCAGTCACCTGTGTGCCACCTGGTATCTGTGGCACGCCTCGATAGTTACCAGAAAGGGCAAGATATCTTACTGGAGGCGCTCAGCGCGCCCGCATGGCGCGAACGTGGGTGGCGACTTCGCCTTTACGGGGAGGGTCGGGATCGTGCGCATCTTGAAGCACTGACGAGGCAATACGGGCTCGGCGGCAGGGTCGAATTCATGGGTTTCGTCGAGGACGTTCGGGGAATCTGGGAGCAAGAACACCTGCTCGTGCTTCCGTCGCGCGCCGAGGGGACGCCTCTCGCTCTGATCGAGGCGATGGTGTGCGGGCGGCCTGTGGTGGCTACTGACGTGGGAGGAAACGCCGAGTGGGTCGAAGACGGCCGCACCGGTTTCATCGCTGCCGCGCCGACCGCGCGCTCTCTGAATCATGCGTTGGAGCGCGCGTGGGCCGCGCGCGCGCAGTGGGAGAACATAGGGAAGGCAGCCCGTGCATCTGCCCTGGCCAAAATCGATCCCACACCTGGTAAGACCCTACTGAAGCTGTTGCAGTCTGCATTGGCGAGCCGGTCTGGTCAGGCGCTTCTAGCCGGGCCAGTAGCTCATTCATAGAAACATGATTTGCGAATGAGCGTTACCGTAGCCATCTGTACCCATAACGGTGGGAGGCGCCTTCCAGACACTCTGGCGCACCTCGCGCGCCAGGTTGTCCCTGAAGGTGTGCCGTGGGAGGTACTCATTGTCGACAATGCCTCCACTGACGACACTCAAGAAGTGGCGCGGCGGAGTTGGCCGTTTCCGCCGCCAGCTCCAATGACGGTGGTGTCCGAGCCTGAAATCGGCTTGAGCAACGCCCGGCGTCGCGCCTTTGACTCCGCTCGATACGATCTAGTCAGCTTCGTGGACGACGACAACTGGGTCGAGGCAAACTGGGCCAATCTCGTAGTGGACGTGATGGCCGAACATCCTGACGTGGCGGCGTGCGGTGGCCAGGGCGAGCCCCTTTCCGACGGCGACCTGCCGAGCTGGTTTTCTCGCCACGCGGTCTGCTACGCGGTCGGACCTCAGGCGGAGAAGTGCGGGGACATCACCGATAGCCGCGGTCATCTTTACGGTGCAGGACTGACAGTTCGGAAATCCGCTTGGCAGCAGCTTGTAGCTTGGGGATTCACATTCAAGCTGGATGATCGTCGCGGTCGTCAACCAAGTTGTGGCGGAGACACGGAGCTCTGCTTAGCGCTGCGGCTGGCGGGATGGCGACTCTGGTACGAACCACGGCTGCGGTTCCGCCATTACCTACCTCAACAGCGCTTAACTTGGGAGTACCTGCGATCCTTGCACCGCGGATTTGGCGCCGCTTCTGTCAGCATCGACGCTTACACTCGACTAATGGATGGCTCCTATCGTAGGAGATCGCCAATGAGATCCTCCTGGCAATGGCAAGCATTGTTGTCGCTTCATATGCTGATCTATTACAGGAGCGCCTGGGCGGGGATCTTCGGCAAGGCTTTGGAGGGCAATGACGAGATTCTGCGAATCGAGGCGGTCCTTGGGCGCACCCGCGAGCTGTTGCGTCAGCGTGAGACCTATAACGAGAGTCTTGCACTCACACGCAACGTGGCATGGGTGCTTCACCCACACCAGCATCAGGTGACGAGCTCCGAAGGCGCCACAACTCGCGAGAACAAAGGAGTCGCCAGCGAGTCACGGCTCAAGGAGACAGCCAGGTGAGTATTCCCATGGGATTTGGCGTACTCCGGGAGTACATTCGACTTTCAGTATTCGGATGTGAAGAATGCCGCCAAGAGTCGCCGTCCTGATCACGTACCACGACGAGCGCGAGCTCCTCGGTGAGTGCCTCCGGTCGCTCATCATGGGCGAGGATCGACCCGACGAGGTCCTGGTGCACGATGACGCATCGGCGGAGCCGGCTGTCGCCTATGTCCCAGCCAACATTCCGGTCAGCATCATTCGCTCTGAGACGAATCTCGGCCCGGCCCGCGCTCGTAACGCCTTGCTGCGGGCGAGCAGTGCTGACTACGTCCATTTCCACGATGCGGATGATCTGTTTCATAACGACTGGTCTTGCCGCGTGCGTCAGGCGAATTGGAACGGGCGATCTGGACGCTGTCTTTACCGAGATATCTGCCTTTGACGAAACGGGGCATTCTCGGGAGCGCGTCCTGGGTCTGGACCGGTTGACGGATGGCCTCGATCTGGTGCAATTCTGCATTGAGGGCGCGATGCTTGTCCCGGCGGGAACGTATCGTCGAAGCGTGGTGCTGGCGATCGGCGGCTACCGCGAGGAGCTCTGGCAGTCGGAGGACTTCGACTTCCACGTGCGCCTGGCTGCCTCCGGCATCCGATACGAAGTCATTACCGATCCCCTCGCAATGTATCAGAATTCGGCCCACCGGGCGCAGCCAGAATCGTGAAGAAGTCTGGTCATCGGGGGTTCAAGCAATCCGTCTGCTTTCCGAGGAGCTGCCCCGCCAGTATCGCCCAGCGCTTGCGGACGCCGCGGCCCGTGCGGGATCCGTTCTGTTCCAGCTCGGCGCACGCAACGAGGCCCGCGCCGCATTCGAGCTGGCGATGCGCCTCGGCCCTCTCTCCTTCAGTCACCGGCGACGGTTGTATCGAGCCCTGGCGACAGCCTTCGGACCCAAGCCGCGGAGTCCCTCGGCATGTGCTACCGGGGTGTGCTCCCCGAGCCGCTCGTCGTCTGGTCGCCAGTTGTGGGTCTGTGAGACGCGAGCGGTGAAAGGTTCGAGACGCGCGGCTGATAGGCTAATCATCTGGGGCGCATCGGGCCACGCGCTCGTCGTCACGGACATCATTCGTCTCGTGGGGCAACACGAGATCGTCGGGTTTCTCGATGACCTCTATGCCGGCCCAGGCTTGACCAGGCGAGTTTCGCCAGTACTCGGTGGGCGAGAGTGCCTGGATGAGCTCCGAGGCGCGGGAGTAAGTCAAGCGATTATCGCGGTCGGCGACTGCGCCACACGTCTGAGCCTGGCGGAGCTAGCCTGCGCGAAGGGGTTCAGTCTCATCAGGGCAATCCACCCGCGCGCGATCATCGCGACTGAAGCCAGCGTGGGTCCGGGCACGGTGGTCTGCGCTGGCGTGGTAGTCAATCCCTGGGTAAGCATTGGGGCTAACGCTATCGTCAATACGTCTGCCAGTGTTGACCATGAGTGCTTGCTGGAGGACGGTGTGCATATTGGCCCGGGCGCTCGACCTTGGCGGTCGCGTAGTTGTGGAGCGCGGGGCCTGGGTGGGTATCGGCGCCACCCTGAAGGATGGAGTGCGGATCGGGACGGGTTCGATTGTCGGAGCGGGAGCGGTCGTACTCAACGACGTCCCAGCGGGCGTGGTTGCCTACGGCGCACCCGCGCGCGTCAAAAGGCAGCTATCCCCAGATGGCGGCTGAGATGCGGATTACCGATCTAGCCGTATTCGGCGGTGTGCCGCTGTTCGCCGAGCCGCTGCACGTCGGCCGTCCCAACCTGGGTGATCGTCAGCGCTTCCTCGAGCGTGTGAACGATATGTTGGACCGTCGCTGGCTCTCGAACAACGGGCCCTACGTCCGGGAGCTCGAGGAGAGGATCGCAGACTATCTCGGCGTGGCGCACTGCGTGGCGGTCTGCAACGCCACGATCGGACTGGAGATCGCCATACGCGCCCTGGGCCTGAAGGGTGAGGTCATCGTTCCGTCTATGACCTTCGTGGCTACCGCCCACGCCCTCCAGTGGCAGGACATCCGACCAATCTTCTGTGACGTCGACCCCGAGACCTACACGCTCGACCCGGTCCGTGCAGAGTCGTTGATCGGACCAAGAACCACGGGTATCATCGGCGTCCATCTGTGGGGGCGAGTGTGCGACGTCGACCAGCTCCAGGCCGTCGCGGACCGGGATAGCCTGGGGCTGCTCTACGACGCGGCGCATGCGCTCGCGTGCGGTCACAGCGGCCGACTGGTCGGCGGATTTGGTGACGCCGAAGTGGTGAGCTTTCACGCGACGAAGTTCCTCAACTCGTTTGAGGGCGGCGCCATCCTGACGAACGATGAGGCCCTAGCGCAGACGATGCGCCTGATGGTGAACTTCGGCTTTGCCGGCTACGACGAGGTGGTTCACATTGGCACGAACGGCAAGATGCCCGAAGTCTCCGCGGCAATGGGACTCACGGCGCTGGAGTCAATCGACGAAATAATCGCCGTCAATCGCCGCAACTACGACGTTTATGCCCGGGAGCTCGTCGAAATCCCGGGTCTAACCTTATTGTCCGTTCGTGCCGACGAGCCATCGAACTACCAGTACGTGGTCGCCCAGATCGACCGCACTGTGACCGGGATCTCTCGTGACGACGTGCTCGAGGCGTGCTGGGCCGAGAATGTGCTGGCCCGCCGCTACTTCTACCCTGGCTGCCACAGAATGGAGCCTTACCGAACGCTCTACCCCGAGGCCGGCCGACGCTTGCCTATCACCGAGCGGGTTCTCGACGAGGTGCTGACCTTGCCGACGGGAACGGCTGTGACGGTCCAGGACGTCAGGCGTGTGAGCGCCTTGCTTCGCGCTCTCGCTACGTGCGGGCCAGAAGTCAGTCGTCGGCTTCACGAAAGACGATCCAGAGGTTTACGATCCTACTATCCTGGCTTAGCCCGGGCAAGGGGGTGACCCTGGTGTGTGCTGAGCCGGTCGTTAGCTTTATAGTCCCGACCTATAACGTCGCCAGATTCTTACCTGAGTGTCTGGAGAGTATTCTTGCGCAAACTTCGCCGGTGGATTACGAGATTGTCCTGATCGACGACGCGTCGACCGATCAGACGGAGCAGGTAGCCCGCTCGTTCACCGATTCGCGCATCCGCTACATCCGGCACGCCGAAAACAGAGGCCACGCGGTTACCATCAACGAGGCGATGAGACTGGCGCGTGGGGCCCTTATTGCCAGAATAGATTCGGATGATCGCTACCGCCCCGACTATTTAGCCCACGCGTTACCGATCTTCCAGGCGTATCCGAATGTGGGCGTCGTCTTCGGCAATGTCGTCCTGATCGATGAGCGCGGCTGTATCTCAGGAGAAGGGTCCGATCCAGGGCCGGTCAGGTCCGCGCAGCCGGGCAACGTGCTCGTTCGGCTACTCGAGAAGAACTTCATCTGCGCGGCGACGGTGATCGGTCGACGGGAGGCCTGGTTGACGACGCTTCCTGTGCCGGGGTGGCTGGCGTTCCATGATTGGTACTTCACAGTTCTAATGGCCCGCAGCTGGGAGTTCTACTACATGGATGCTGTCCTGGCTGATTACCGGGTGCACGGCGCCAATTATCACACGACCATCGTGAAGAATCGCACCGAGGAGCCGTCGATTTTCTGGCTGCTGGATCAGGTGTTTAGTTCGACCGAGACCGATCTTGGCGTAGAGCTAGCCAAGCGGCAGGCTCGCCGAAGGATTTACGGGTGTCAGTATCTCACCCTGGCCGACAAGTACTTTGGTCTCCAGATGGACGAGGATGCTCGCCGCTGCTATCTCCGGGCAATTCTTTTTCAGCCGCGCTATGCTGCGCGACCGGATGTCGCTCGCCACCTGCTGGGAACGTTCATGGGGCGAGGGCGATACGAGCGGGGCAAGGCAGTGGCGAAGGCGATGCGGGCGCGAGGCTAGCCCGTGAAGGTCGTTCATGTCCCGTACTGCTTCTACCCCGAGGCCGTCGGCGGTACGGAGATCTATGTCGAGTCCGTGGCGCGCGAGATGGCACAGGCGGGCGTCGAGATCATGATCGCGGCGCCAGGTCCACGCGACACCACCTACCAGCACGAGGACCTATTGGTGCGGCGCTTCGCTGTGGCACCTGAGGTCGGTGATCTGCGCGAGCTGTACGGAGTAGGGGATCCCGTGGCGGCGGACGCTTTCGGCCGTCTGCTCGACGATGAGCAGCCGGACGTCGTGCACCTGCACGCCCTGACGCGTGGCGTTTCGCTGCTTTTGGTACGCGAGACGAAGCGCCGAGGGATTCCAGTCGTCTTCACCTACCACACGCCGACGGTCTCCTGTCAGCGTGGCACTCTGCTGCGCTGGGGCAACGAGATGTGTGACGGTGTCCTCGATGTCAGCCGCTGTGCGGGCTGCACGCTTCACGGCCTGGGCGTGGGTCGGCCAGCGAGCATGCTGCTCGGGCGCCTGCCCCCGCCCCTCGGGCGCATCGCTGGCCGTGCCGGTCTGTCAGGCGGGGCCTGGACGGCAGTGCGTATGACCGAGCTGATCGAGCTACGACACGACGCGTTTCGCGCAGTCATGGCGGAGGTCGATAGTGTGGTCGTCCTCTGCGAATGGACCGCGGGACTGCTTCGGAATAATGGCGTCAAGACGCAGAGCATCACAATTTCGCGTCACGGTTTGCCACGGCCAAAGCCAGACACTGCCGAAACCACGTGGGGCATCCCCCAGGGAGACAGTAGACCTCTCCGCATTGCGTTTCTCGGCAGGCTACATCCGATTAAGGGCCCTGATCTCTTGATCCGGGCACTGCGCCGGTTGCCCGAGGCGCCCGCGGAGCTCCACCTGTACGGAATCGTTCAGGACCCCGCGGCGGCCGCTTACCTCCGCCACCTCCAGCGGATAGCGGGAGCCGATCCGAGAATCGTCTTTCTGGAACCGGTCCGTAACCAGGAGATTGGCGCGCTGTTGCGTCGCTACCACGTGCTGGCAGTGCCATCGCGGTGGTTAGAGACGGGGCCACTTGTGGTCCTGGAAGCATTTGGCGCGGGAGTTCCGGTAGTCGGGTCTGACCTGGGTGGTATCAGCGAGCTGGTTTGTAACGGAGTCAATGGATTACTCGTGAAATCGCCTACGGACCGGGACTGGGAGCGAATTCTTCGTCGTCTGCTGGAGGAGCCTGCTCTGCTCTCACGCCTACAATCCGGGGTTCTACCGCCTCGGACCATGACGGAAGTTGCCGCCGAGCTGCTCACGGTTTACGAAGTAGCCAGGAACCGGTCTGCCAGATCCTGGCAGGGGCCGGTTGCCGTAACGGGTTCAGATGCCTCCGATTGAGCGCCGCTGTCTGGGCGCGACTCGGAAACCGGTGCAGTGATTTACTGCCACGCCGACCTGCCACCAACGGGGCTCGGAAATCGACTGTTCCCATTCGCTCGCGCACGAATCTACTCGGCCAGGCACCAGCTCCCGCTGCTCGCGCCGACCTGGGCCAGGTTTCGACCCGGTCCATTTCTCCGTCGTGAACGGGATCTCCGAACCTATCACAACCTGTTTCGGCGAGTCGACACTCAACTGGATTGGTCGATGGGGCTGTGGATCCGCCTAACGGCGCGCAAGATCAGTGAGCCGGCTGAACCTCGGACTGCCGCCCGACCCGGCCTGGAGACGTGGCCGGGACGCACTGGTAGTCTTCAAAGGCCCGGGCGAATACTTCCGCCCGCTCTATGGCTGTCACGAGTTGATCAATCAAGAGCTCGAGGCCAGGGTTCGGCCGCGCTGGCGCATAGCGGCCGCTGAGGCCAGCCGGGGTCGGCCGATCGGGGTCCACGTACGACGCGGTGACTTTGGCACTGCCCGATCGGCCTCGGACTTCGTGACCAGCGGTAATCTCCGAACGCCGATTGAGTGGTTTGCGGCCACACTCGACCACGTGCGTGCAGTCATTGGGTCGGACGTCCCAGCTTTTGTTGTGTCAGATGGCCCGCGGAGCGACCTGGAAGCGCTACTTCGCCGGCCATCCGTAGCATTCGCCAGGACAGGCTCCGCAATCGGAGACCTTCTGGCGTTGTCCAGGTCGCGGCTATTGATTGCGTCTGGCGGCAGCACCTTCAGCGCCTGGGCAGCGTATTTAGGACAGATGCCCACCCTCACCATCCCGGGCCAGCCACTGAGCTGGTACAAGCTCCGAAACTGCAACGGTTACTATGTCGGGGAGTTCGACCCATGCGCGCCGCTGCCTCCGGAGCTTCGCCCGCAACTGACGTCGCTCTCTAAATCGCTGGACAGTTCTCACGAACTGTAGATAGCTGCACTAGCCGGTAATGAAGCCGAGACAAACACGCTTGACCCGTATGGGGCGAGGAATCAGCGGTCGGCAGACACGAGCCGAGTCTGGGCCTCGGCGAGGCTTTCGCGTCCCGCACACAATTTCGGATACCTACCCGCTGGAGCCACTGTTCGCCGATGCCCTGCGAGACAAACGGGAAGCCCATCATTTCAACGACTGCAGGCCTCGGAGTGCACGTTTCAGCGTTGACAAGCATCGGCAACCGACGAATTCATCTATTGGTGGACGTACGATACGGGACAGTCGTCGGATCTATCCGCTCCCGACACCTGGACCCTACCGGATGAGTGGGAAGATGTCTCCATTGTCGAGCATCAAGAATGCGCTGGTGCCACACGGAAAGCGACCGCGACGGATTGTCAGTGGGATCTTGAAGGGAGCCGTCCTTCAGATCGATCTGACTTGCCAATCACAGCTCTACCTCGGGCTCATGGAACGAGAGCTCCATCCATGGTTCGCCCGGTTATCTAAGGGAATTGTATCAGCTATCGACATTGGAGCATCTGAGGGGATATATAGCATTTATTTTCTATTAAGGACGAGCGCTACTGAGATATTCATCTTCGAGCCGGATGATCAAGAACGAGAATACCTGGAAAGCAATCTATCTCTCAATCATATCCTACGGGATAGTCGCGTGATCTTGTCCGATAAGTTTGTGGGCATAGAAACCTCGGAATGCAATGTATCATTAGATAGTTTTAATAGTGAATTCAAAACGCCATGCCTCGTGAAGATCGATATCGAGGGGTTTGAAACCGATGCGCTTATGGGTGCATCACACCTGCTCCGATCAGACGACACCCGGTGGATCATCGAGGTCCATTCCCCCGAACAGGAAGAAAATTGTAGACGCCTGCTTTCAGCCCATGGTTACCAGACGCGGATAGTTTCGAAGGCCTGGTGGAGGTAATTATTCCGGAGCTCCGCCCGCGCGGCCACGTCCGTTGGCTGGTCGCTGCTCGTCAGGGCGTTGCCAACCCAGACACAAGGCCATTGCGAGCCCTTCTGCACGCCGGCCGCCCTGCCCGGACCGCGTCGTGAGTGTGTGGGGCAGGACGGACGGTCACTGCCCTGGTCCGGTTCGTGTTCTATTTCTGCAGTTCACCAATCCTGCTGCCTATCCACCGCTGGAGCACGCGTCACGCATACTGGCAAAGGCCGGCGCGAGGGCGATGTTTCTGGGTACCCGGGCACTGGGTGCGGATGGCCTGGGATTTCCGCCGCACCAGAACATCATCGTTCGGCGGATGCCGTTCTGTCGGCCAGGATGGCGTCAGAAACTCCATTACGTCCACTTCTGCCTCTGGGCGCTCGTGTGGACGCTTCGCTGGCGCCCACGCTGGTTGTATGCATCAGATCTGCTCGCCTGTCCGTCCGCTCTCCTGCTGAGCTTCCTACCTGGCTTGCGAGTGCTGTATCACGAGCATGACTCGCCCGATCCAAACCCGGCAAGCGCTTTCTTAGGATGGTGTCTGGCGGCTCGCCAGGTTCTGGGTCAGCGCGCCGAGATATGCATTCTGCCTAACCGGGAGCGCGCGGATCGGTTCGCCACGCAGGTAGGTAGCGGAGCTCGGATACAGTGCGTCTGGAATTGCCCGCGTCGCGAGGAGGTCGATCTGGTACCTGCTACCCAGACGAGCGACGATCTGCTACTGCATTATCACGGGTCCATCGTCCCATCCCGGCTGCCATCTACAGTGCTCAGTGCCATGACGCTGCTACCGGACTCGGTGAAGCTCCAGGTGGTGGGGTACGAAACAACCGGTCACCTGGGATACGTGCAGGAGCTGGAACAGTTCGCCTGCAGGGCCGGAATTGCGGGGCGAGTTCGCTTCGAGCCACCGGTGTCACGTCACCTGCTCCTGGCAAAGTGTCGGAGCGCCAACGTGGGCATCTCGCTTATGCCAAAGCGTACCCAGGATATCAATCTCCAACATATGGTTGGGGCATCGAATAAGCCCTTCGACTATCTCGCCTGCGGACTCGCCCTCTTAGTCTCCGACCTCCCGGATTGGCAAGCAACGTACGTAGGACCCGGCTACGGCCTTGCCTGCGATCCGGATGATCCGGAGAGCATCGCCGCGGCGCTCCGCTGGTACCTGGACAACCGCGACGCTGGGCGCTCGATGGGTGAAAGGGGGCGCTTGCGGATCGCGGCGGATTGGAACTACGAGACACAGTTTGCCCCGGCGAGCAGAGTGCTACAACGGTCCCGGTGGTCACACTCATGTTGATCACGCCCGAGTCCCATGCGCGCTGGCGTCCGTGGAAAAGATCTCGACCGTCATTCGTGCGCATTCTTCGTGGTGCGCCTCCGCTCCGCCGACTGGTATCCCGCGCGCGCTCCGTTGTATCTCGAGTCCGTGCAACGCGTCTTATCGCTTGCCATCAGTTTCAAGCCGCGCCTGATCCTCGCACCCCCGCCCAATCACAGACTGCCTTGCACGAGTGAGTACGAACCCTGCCATCTCAGTCCTCTTGCCCGCGTTCAACGGAGGAGCCTACCTTCGTGAATGCATTGACTCTGTCCGATCTCAAACGCTAGCTAGCTTCGAATTGCTTGTCGGCGATGATGCATCTACGGACGATACGTCACGGATCATTCAAAGCATCCATGACGAGCGGTTGCGATACTATCATCGCTCCAAAAACATCGGGCTCTTCCAAAATTTGAACGATCTTGTCTTGAAAGCTCGTGCGCCATTAGTCCACTTTCTCTGTCAGGACGATATTCTTATGCCAGAGTGCCTCCTGGCGGAGGTAAGATTTTTCAAGACTAATCCATCTATAGGAATGGCATTCTGTAAATCGATCAATATCTCGGACCATGGATGCGAAACCGGTCGCGGCGACCTGTTTGACCTTCCGTCCGTCCTGCGCCCTGATTCCACGCTGCAGCTTCTCTACTATTTTGGCTGTATACCCGGTAGCTTATCGACAGTATGTGCCAGATCCGATCCCATAAAAGCGGTCGGGCCATTTAACGAGTCTTACCAGGTGTCAGCCGACTACGACATGTGGATGCGCCTATGCTCCCGTCGTTCGCTGGGCGTGATTCATGAGCACCTGGTCAGGCTGAGGCAGCATGACAGGCAGCTCAGCAGGGCGCGGGGGTCGGGGCTGAGATTTATCATTGAGAACCGGATGATCCGGTCCGAAATCCACCGTCAGATGCCGGAGGAAGTCAAGCGATATTCACGGTGCTACAGTCTGATGCGGCACAGTGTACTTGACGTGCACTTTGCTTTTTCCTGTTTGCTGCGTCTCAGGTGGAAGGACTTTCGCGGGATCGTGCGTGCGATGGGGATCCGAGAGTTTGCAGTAGCCACTGTTTTCTGGCTTGCCACGGTGAACAATCGTTTGTACAGACCGCGGGCGAAGTTTTCTGGTCTTTGATGGAACGCGAACTTCCCTTTGCCGTGTCAACGCTGCTCGGCGGGGCGATCAGGTCCTCAGAACGCGCGAGACGAACACGTCCATGATCGTTCCACCGGAATCGCATCGGGAGCGGGGCGGTGTGAGCAAGCAGTTGCAGCGACGCGATGGGCTTGCCGTTATCGAGACACACCCAATCCAGTACCACGCGCCTGTCTACCGTACCCTCCAGCAGAAGTTCGAAGTTCCAGTGACGGCGATCTATGGGTCTGATTTCAGCGTCGCCGGTTATGCCGACGAGGAATTTGGGGCGCGTTTTGCGTGGGACACGGACCTACTGTCCGGATACAGCGCTGTGTTTCTTTCTCGAGTATCCGACGGCGGCGCCACTTCCGCGCGGCAGGTGAGTGCACAGGGCCTCGGTCAGGCGCTGCGGCAAGCCAGACCTGGCACTGTGCTGCTGACCGGCTACAGCCCTCGATTCCACCAGGTGGCCTTCCTCACGATCTGGCGTGCAGGGTATCCGATTCTTTTTCGAGGTGAGACAACCGACCACGCTCGCACGCGCGGTTTCGCGAAGGCCTGGCTACGAGATCGCGCGCTTCAGGTGCTGTATCGGCGCTGCGCCGCGTTACTCCACGTCGGCCAACGCTCGTACGCGCACCTGCGTCGGCTCGGTCGCGCCGACCAGCTCCCAGTGTCCTCTCCGTACTGCGTCGACACCAGCCCCTTCCAGACGTGCGAGGACGCGCGTGCTCGCCTGCGGCCGGCGACACGCGAGCAGCTCCGCATTGGAGAATCGGACACAGTCATCCTATTCTCTGGAAAGCTCAGCCCGCGGAAAGGCCCTCGAATCCTGCTCGAAGCGCTGAAGCTACTGCCGCCAGAACTGCGGGAACGCATGGTTGTTGTGTTCCTCGGCGACGGCGAGCTGAAAGGCGAGCTGGAGCATCTGGGGCGAGTAGATCCCCGCATTAAGCTCCGCTTCCTCGGCTTCCAGAACCAGACCCAGTTGAGCCGGTATTACCACGCCTCCGACTTACTGGTGCTGTCAAGCACGCACTCCGAGACATGGGGACTGGTGGTAAACGAGGCGCTGCATCATGGCATTCCGTGCGTTGTCTCCGAGGCGGTGGGCTGCGCGCCCGATCTCGTCGAACCCGGAGTCACTGGCGAGGTCGCCCGGGCCGGGTCGGCATCTGACCTCTGCTCGGCAATCCAGCGAGCGATACCGCTGACCGGGAGATTGGAAATTCGCGAAGCGTGTCGTCGAAAGGCGAGCGATTACAGCGTGGAAAAAGCCGCGGAGGGAATCGCGCGAGCTTACTGGGCAGTCAAGTGAGACAATCAACGCGGCTCGTCCTTCATCAGGAAGTGGAGCCATCGGTACGCTCTTCAATTCTCCTGGTGGGCGATCCCGGCATCGTTCACGTGGGGGCGCATCTCCACCGGGCAGCAGCAGACCTTGGCCTGCGGCAGGAGTTCGTCCATTCCACCGAGGCCTTTGCTGGCTCGGTCCTTCGCTCTAAGCTCAATTGGTGGCTGCGTGGCCACCGTCCGCCCCGCCTGCGAGAGTTCGGCAAGAGGGTCGCTGCATTGTGCGAGTCACTTCGACCGGATTATCTGATTGCAACGGGGCTCGCACCGCTCGATGCCCAGGCCCTGGCCGCTATTGGTGAGCTTGGGACGCGACGCCTTAACTACCTTACCGACGACCCCTGGAACCCAGCCCACCATGCGTCCTGGTTCCTGGAAGCGCTTGCCGCGTACGACCATGTGTTCTCCCCTCGCCGGGCGAACCTAGACGATCTGCGCAATGTCGGAGGTCCGAGAGTCTCCTATCTCCCTTTCGCGTACGCCCCGGAGCTTCACTTCCCGGAGCGACAAATCTCCGATGAGCAGCGCCCCAGTCTCGATTTTGACATCGTGTTCGCGGGTGGAGCCGATCGCGATCGGGTACCATACGTCGCGGCCTTGATCAATGCGGGGTTCAAGGTAGGCCTCTATGGGGGCTATTGGGAGCGTTTTACCGAGACGCGGAGCGCCAGCCGCGGCCATGCGGATCCTCCTACGCTCCGCAAGGCAATCGACGGAGCAAAGGTGGCGCTCTGCCTGGTACGCAGGGCCAACAGGGATGGTCACGCGATGCGCACCTTTGAGGTCGCCGCCATGGGCGGTTGTATGCTGACCGAGGAAACGGACGAGCATCGCGATATCTTCGGCCCGGACTGCGCGGCGGTGGTCTATTTCAACGGAATCGGCGAGATGCTCGAGAAACTGCGCTGGCTGCTTGAGCACGATGAAGAGCGCCGGTGCCTAGCACATGCCGCGCACACGCTCGTCACTCGGGGTGGACACACCTACGGCAAGCGCGTGGAGGAAATGCTGCGGTTAGCTGACGCGAGCGCATGAACCTCAAGATTGCCATTGTCGTACACGGTCGTTTCCACGCCTTCGATCTCGCACGCGGGCTTTTAGAGCGTGGGAATGACGTCACGCTCCTCACTAACTACCCGAGGTGGGCCGCGGAGCAGTTCGGCATTCCGAAGAGACGCGTGCGGACCTTCTGGCCCCACGGCGTACTATCCCGCGCCGCCTGGAAACTCCAGGGGCTGGGCCTGGCCACGTATCCGGAGGCGCGGCTTCACCTGATGTTCGGCCGTTGGGCAGACCGGGAGCTCGCCCAGCAACGGTGGGATGTGGTCCATACCTGGAGTGGCGTCTCGGAGGAGATCCATCACGATTTTTCAGAGCAGCCACCGCTCAAACTCATGATGCGCGGCTCCAGCCATATTCGGACGCAGGCGCGCCTCCTGGAGAATGAAGAGAAGCGGACTGGGATGCTCCAGGAGCGGCCGAGCGAGTGGATCATCGCGCGCGAGGAGCGCGAGTATCGACTGGCCGAGAGGATCGTGGTCCTCTCTAGCTTCGCCCTCGACAGCTTCGTTTCGCAAGGCGTACCGCGCGATAAACTCGCGGTCCTTCCGCTCGGCGCTTCCCTTGAAGCGTTCCGTCCGTCACCTGAC
This sequence comes from uncultured Chloroflexia bacterium, assembly GCA_963765765.1. GTDB lineage: Bacteria > Chloroflexota > UBA6077 > UBA6077 > JACCZL01 > CAVXYC01. Next base: position 587,538 of record CAVXYC010000020.1, read on the forward strand.
GTGGCGGAAGCGCGGCGGCGTCGCATCATCGCGGGACAGCCGCTGCGCGTTCTTTACGTTGGTGCGCTGTCCTTCCGTAAGGGGCTCTGGGATCTGGCCGCCGTGATAGAGGCGCTCTCAGGCAAGGGATTCGAATTTCGTTGCGTCGGCCCATGCGCGCCCGAGGCGGGGCCACTGGTTGCTCGCCTCGGCGAACGGGCGACGTTCGTGCCGAAACTCCGACAGCGTGAGTTACCGTCCGAGTACGCGTGGGGCGATGTGTTCATCTTTCCCACTATCGAGGACGGCTATGCTGTGGTCCTGGCACAGGCGGCAGCGTCCGGACTTCCGATCCTGACAACCACCAATTGTGCGGGGCCGGACTTGATCCACGAAGGAGTAACGGGCTGGGTGGTGCCGATCAGCAGCTCCCAAGCGCTCATAGATCGGTTGCGCTGGTGCGATTCGCATCCTGCAGCTCTTGCCGACATGGCTGACCGTGTGTACACGGAGTTTCAGCCGCGCGATTGGGACGACGTTGCGGCCGACTTCGAACGTCTCTGCCTGAGAAGCTTCGCTGAGAGACAGGTCACGATCACCGCGGGGGCGAGCGCGGATGCAATCTGAGTCCCATTTGGGCCTCTGGGTGGCACTCTGGTTGGCCACGGCCGCGACTATCTCACTCTGGCGTTGGCGGAAGCGGGCAGTCGGCACGGGATTGGTCCCGGCCTATCTCGTGAACTTCGCGATGCTTTATTGGTTAGCCGCCGCGATGTATCTCTTGCCCGCCTACGAGGACGCCAATCGCCAGCTGCTCGAGGCCGGATTCCAGCAGGCAACATACGCGATAGTCGCATTTGGCGTGGGGAGCCTGATCCTTGCACCCTACGTCATCAGTCTCTTCCATCATCCCCAGTTCCGGATACTCAGTCAGACACCTGAGCTGCGCCTGCCCCGGGCGTACATCATGATCGGATTACTCAGCTACTTCATCGCCCAGCCGCTCCTGGGTCGCGTGCCTACGGTGTCCGCGGTTGTGGCCGCTGGCTGGAGCTTACTCATGACAGGGCTCTGCCTCGCCTGCTGGCGGAGCTGGCACGAGCGGCGGTCGAAGGACTTCGTCCTGTGGCTGATCGTCGCGCTTGGACTCCCGTTCCTCACAACCATCTCACAAGGTTTCCTCGGCATCGGGATCGGGGCGACGATCGTCGTCCTGACCTTCGTGGGTACGTTTTATCGGCCCTGGTGGCGGGTGCTTGCCGTGGGACTAATACTCGGATACGCAGGTCTATCTCTCTACGTCAGTTACGCGCGAGATCGAACGGCGATCCGGGAAGCTGTCTGGGGCGGCGGTGCGTTGTCCGATCGGCTCCAGCGCGTGTACGACACGGTCAGTATGCTGGAACCGTTCGACCCGAACGAGCGCGCGCACTTCCAGCGGGTCGACGGTCGCCTCAACCAGAGTCTGCTCATCGGCTCGGCGATCGATTACCTGGAGGTCAACGCGGTTCGGGACTTCGGCCGCGGTGAGACGCTGTGGCAAGCGCTCATCGCATTGGTGCCTCGAGCGATCTGGCCGGACAAGCCGGTGGTGGCGGGCAGCATGACAGTGGTCAGCGACTACACCGGCAGGCAATTCGATCGGAACACCAGTGTTGGCGTTGGCCACGTGATGGAGTTCTACATTAATTTCGGAACCCTGGGCGTCGTCCTGGGCTTCCTTGTGCTGGGCGTAGCCGTCACGGCGTTGGATCGAGCTGCCGGCGTGCGACTCAGGCGAGGTGACTGGAAGGGATTTGCACTCTGGTTTCTGCCAGGGCTGAGCCTGCTGCAGGTGGGTGGATCGCTTGTGGAGCTGACTTCGAGCGCCGGGGCGGCGGTGATTGCGGCGCTTCTGGTTAACCGCCTTCTACTGGGCGAGCCCGCGGAGCGCTTCTCCGCCCGTGGGGGTCCTGGCCAGGAGCTTTCCCCAATGCCACGCCAGTCGGATGCGCTCATGCCACGTGGGCCGGGTGGAGGTGGCTAGGGTGGCACGCGGCCTGCTGGTGTTGTTCCCGTCCCTTCAGCCGATCGGTGGCGTTCAGGCAAGCGGGCGATTGGCCTGGGAATGTATATCCGGCCGGCCGCTTGGAGAGCCACGCAGGAGCGATGACCCCGCGCCATTACTCCGTAACGGCAGTCAGCCGATGGGGGTCAGGAATTCGAAATGTGGAGTCCGAGAGTGGCCCCCTCATAATCCGCGGTCCACAGCCCGATTCCACGCGACCTCGAAGCCTGGCGCGATTCTGACGGCCTGTCGTCGTCGCTGGCCGGTGGACACAGTGCTGGTCTGGCACGTGGGTCTGCTGAAATTGCTTCCGTTCTTCCGCTTATCGGGGGCGCGACTGGTCCTTTTCCTGCACGGTGTGGAGGCCTGGCGTCGTCACGACTGGCTGACTCGCATGCTGCTGCGTAACGTCGATCTCTTTCTCACAAATAGCGACTTTACCTGGCAGCGATTCGCCGGGCTCAATCCGGATTGCGGCAGCATGACCCAGCAGACGGTCCATCTCGGAATCGGCTCGCCGCTAGGAGCGGCTCCTCCCCGGCCGGTCGATCCGCCGGCGGCCCTTGTGTTGGGCCGACTGGTCAGGGGCGAGGGCTACAAGGGCCACCGTGAGCTGATTGACGCCTGGCCCCTCGTTTTGAAGCAAATACCCGACGCAGAGCTGTGGATCGCGGGCGACGGTGACCTGCGCCCGGACCTGCAGTGGCGGGCCAGGGAGCACGGGCTCGCGCATAACGTCAAATTCTTCGGCCGGGTCTCCGAGCATCACAAGCAGGACCTCCTAGCCCGCTCCCGCTGCCTGGCAATGCCTAGTCAGGCGGAAGGCTTCGGACTGGCCTACGTGGAGGCAATGCGCCTGGGGCGGCCGTGCCTGGTGAGCACGCTAGACGCCGGGCGCGAGGTCGTAAATCCACCAGAGGCCGGGCTGGCCGTGTACCCGCGAAGCCGCGAGGAGCTCGCCAGGGCCCTGCCTCATTTGCTCACCGCTGGCTCGGAGTGGGATGCCTGGTCCGAGCAGGCACGCGCGCGTTTCGAGGCTCACTTCACTGCCCGCCATTTCCAGGAGCGCCTGCTCGAAACTCTAGCCCCGACCTATCCGCAGGATCGTACTTCAGCAGTTCTCGAAGTAGCCATCTAAGGTGTGCGGAATCGCAGGCATTCTTCACACGTCTGGCAGTGCTGATGCCGGCCTACCGTTGATCGGGGGTGGAGTCATCTCCCTCGGCGAGGTTGCCCAGCGAATGGTCGCCTGTCTCCAACATCGCGGCCCGGACGGGAGCGGCGTCGCCAGAGTTGGATTGATCCGGAGCGATGGCGAGCCGTGTGCCATCCTGGCGCACGCACGCCTTGCCATTCTCGACCTGACTCCCGCGGGCCGGCAGCCGATGGCGGGCGACGATGGAGCGTTGTGGATAACCTACAACGGCGAGACCTACAACCAATTCGAGCTGCGTGAGAAGCTAAGTGTCCTGGGAGAGCCCTGGCGGTCGCGAACGGACACCGAGGTAATCCTTCGAGCCTACCGCCACTGGGGACTGAGCTGCCTGGGCCACTTGCGGGGCATGTTCGCTTTCGCGATCTGGGACGAACGGCGCCGGGCGCTAATCCTGGCCCGCGATCGGCTGGGCATCAAGCCGCTGTATTGCTACACCGGGAATGGTTTCTTCTTGTTTGCCTCCGAGGTTCGAGCGCTCCTTGCCAGCGGTCTTGTGCCGCGGCGTCTCGATCCGACTGGCCTCTCGCAGTACCTAGCTTACCAATCGGTCCCCGCGCCGCGAACGCTCGTGGATGGTGTCCGAGCGCTTCTGCCCGGGCTCCTGGCTGAAAGTGGACGTCGACGGCAGCGAGAGCCAGGGCCGCTACTGGGATCTGCTCGCGAACGTCTCGCCGGAGGCTGAGCTGGCTGGTGAAGTCCAGAGCCGCCGCCGAGTGGCGGAACTGCTGCGAGAGTCAGTCCGCCCTCCATCTCATGAGCGACGTTCCGGTCGGCGCGTTCCTGTCAGGCGGTATCGATTCCAGTGCCGTCGTGGCTTTGATGCGGGACGCAGGCGCAGTCCCCCGCACATTCACGGTGGGCTTCGCCGAGCGCGGATTCGACGAGACCGTCTATGCCCGCCAGGTTGCCCAACGATTCGGCACGGATCACACCGAGGTTCTGCTGGGTAATAATGACCTTCTCGAGCAGGTCCGGCGGCGCTGGCAGCCATGGATCAGCCGACCGGCGACGGCGTGAACACGTACATCGTATCCCGCGCTGTCCATGATGCGGGTATCACGGTTGCGCTCTCCGGGCTGGGCGGTGACGAGATCTTCGGTGGTTACCCGTCGTTCGCGCGCCTCGGGCGCTTGGCGCGCCTGTCCGGTGCCTGGGGTCAGGTACCAGCACCCCTGCGCGAGATGGTGGCCGGAGGCGTTCGTGCCCTGGGTCGGCACTCCGTTGCAGCGAACAGAGCTGCTGATATGCTGGAGACGGACGGGAGCCTGGCGGCCCTGTACCCGCCGCAGCGGGAAGTCCTCAGCCGCGGACAGCGGCGGGCGCTGCTCAAGCCGTCATGGGTCGAAGCCCTGGGCGCTGACCAAGATCCCTACGTTGAGCTTCTTCGGAATGCGTTCCACAGCCGGCCACCAGCCGACGTTCAGGCCGCGGTGTCATACGCCGAAACGCGCACGTACATGCATGACGTACTGCTACGGGACACCGACCAGATGAGCATGGCACATTCCCTCGAGACGCGCGTACCGCTGCTGGACCATGTGCTGACCGAATACGTTGTCGGGCTCCCCGGTCGTTGGAAACGGTCGAACGGCACCCCAAAGCGCCTGTTAGTCGAGAGCCTGGACGGCCTGCTCCCCGACGAAATAGTGCATCGGCCTAAACAGGGTTTCACGCTACCCTTCGACCCCTGGATGCGCGGCCCACTACGCGAGTTCTGTGAGGCGCGGCTCGGGCCGGAGCGGCTTGGAGAACGAGGTATCTTCCAGCCCGAGCCGCTTGGCTCGCTGTGGAACGACTTTCTGGCCGATCGCCCGGGTCCCACCTGGTCCCGCCTCTGGCTGCTGGTCGCGCTCGAGGAATGGCTGGCCAACAATGGCTTCTGAAGGACATCCCCCCGGGTGAACGTCCTTCACGTCATCCCCGCTGTGGCACATCGTTACGGCGGACCGAGCCAGGCCGTTCTGGGAATGTGCAGCGCGCTGCTTGCCCGAGATGTCAGCGTGCTGATTGTGACGACAGACGCCGACGGTAAGGAACGCCTCCCGGTGGTTCTGGGACGACCCGTATCACACCAGGGTGTGCCAGCCATCTTCTTCCACCGCCAGTGCAACGAGGCGTTCAAGTATTCGTGGCCGATGGCTCACTGGATGGACGCTCACGTGGCTGAGTTCGACGTCGTCCACATCCACGCCGTCTTCTCGCACGCCAGCCTGGCAGCAGCCGCTGCCTCCCGGCGACACGGTGTGAAATACGTCGTCCGTCCCCTTGGCTCGCTCGACCCCTGGAGCATGCGCCAGAAGCGGCTGCAGAAGCGCTTGCTCTGGCACCTCGGGGTTAACCGGATGCTCATCGAAGCGGCGGCGATCCATTACACCACCGCAGAGGAGCAGCGTCTAGCAGAGACGTCGCTCGGCCTCGGCCGGGGAGTCGTCATACCCCTGGGTGTCAGTGAGGAGCTGTTGGCCTGCTCGGCATCTGTCGAGCCCGTTACAAAGCGTTGTGCGCAACTGGACGGTTGTCCCTACGTGCTCGTGCTGGGTCGGTTGCACCCGAAGAAAGGGCTCGAGCTTCTCCTGCGGGCCTTCGGAGAGCTCTCGGCGAGCGCCGAGTTTCGGGACTGGCGCCTTCTCGTGGCCGGTGATGGCGAGAAAGACTACGTCGCTTCGCTTAAACGGCAGGCGAGGAATCGTGGCGGGTGTGAACGAGTCGTATTTGCCGGCTGGGTTTCAGGAAAGGAAAAGACCAGCGCACTGCGCGGAGCGGCCCTGGTGATCATGCCGTCGCGACAGGAGAATTTTGGCCTGACAGCAGTTGAGGCTATGGCCTGTGGAGTGCCAGTTCTGGTTAGCCCCCACGTGAACCTGGCGGAGGAGATTCGAGGTCCGGGGCTGGATGGGTAGTGCCGCTGGAGGCATCCGGTCTGGCGAGGGTCCTGGCAGACGTGCTACGTGACCAGCACGAGCGGCTTCGCCGTGGTGCGGCTGGCCGCGCCCTTGTCGCGGCGCGATTCACTTGGCCGGCTGTGGCCTCTCGGCTCGCGGAACTTTACACGTCAATCCGAAATGAGTGATTCTGCGCCCCCGGTGAATAGCCCGGCCTCGACTTGCGGTCATCATACTGACGCTCAACGAGGAGCTCAACCTGCCGGCATGTCTCGCGAGCCTCGATGGTCTCGGATGTGATCTGCTCGTGATCGACTCTGGTAGCACCGACGGTACAACTGAGATTGCCCATGCCCACGGAGCCCGCGTCCTCACCCACCCGTTCGAGAGTCACGCTCGTCAGTGGAAGTGGGCTCTGGAGCATCTGCCCGCTCCATCGTCCTGGGTGCTCGGCCTAGACGCCGACCAGTGGCTGACCCCTGAGCTGGTATCAGAGATTTCCAGCCTTTTCAAGGGAACTCAGGTCCGTCTGGAGCAGGTTGACGGCTTCTATATCAAGCGAAGGCAGATCTTTCGTGGTCAGTGGATCCAGCACGGCGGCTACTACCCGAAGTACCTGCTCAAGCTCTTCCGCCGTGCCAGTGTCCAGATCGACGAGCTCGACCTGATGGACCATCACTTTTACGTCGCGGGACCCACGGCCAAGTTGCATTTCGATCTTGTCGAAGACAACAAGAAGGAGAGCGACCTGGCCTTCTGGATCGAGAAGCACAACCGCTACGCGCTACTGCACGCCCGTGAAGAGCTGCTACGTCGGCGTGATAGCTCGAGCTGGAAGATCGAGGCGAAGCTGTTCGGGAGCCCCGATCAGCGAGTCGTCTGGCTCAAACAGCGCTGGTATGCTATGCCGCTCTACGTTCGTCCGGCAATGTACTTCCTGTATCGCTATTTCTTGCAGCGCGGCTTCCTCGATGGCCGCCAGGGCTTCCTATTCCACTTCATGCAAGCCTTCTGGTATCGGGTGCTCGTCGACGCGCACTTGCATGACCTGCTCTCAGCACCCAAGGAGAGCGCCGAATCCAATTCGGACTGAGCACGGAAATAAGCGGGGAAGTAGGGTACGGGACTTTGGGGATGTTCGGCTGCAAGGTCTCCGGTCCTGCATTGCTAGTCCGCAATCAACGGTCAAGGGCCGCGCCAATGGCATACCCGCCAATGGCATACCCAATGTGTCGGCTTTGCGAAGATGCTACGGTTTTGGCAGGGACGCTACACGACAAGATGGCATTGCGACTGGCTTTCGCAGGGCCGACTGCGACAAATCACGAACTCATTCAGGGCGGTTGGTCTCGTGCGTCTTCGTTGAAGCGGTCTATCCGCTCCAGCGATAGCAAATCAGGCCGGTCCGCTGGATCGTCTGGCTAACTCACGCGCATAAGCTGCGCCGGTCGAATCGGAGAGCCTCTCGAGGACATCGGCTGCTCGTGCAAAGAGCACGGAGTTATCTCGCGCGTATCCGGTAGGCATGGCATCGAGGGAGAGTAGCGGAGTTGATCGATCCAGCAATCGGCCAGCTAGGACATCTCCCAACGTACCAAGCTTTCTTAGGCTAATGGCCTTAGCCAGCATCGCCGCCGCCTCGCCTGGCCGGCCCGACCGGAGATGCACATCGGCAGCGGCGAGGTATATGCGTGAATCATCTGGCGCTACGACCTGTGCCCGTTCGAAGAGCTCGGTGGCAACCGTTACTGGCGCAGCGCGGACTCTCCGAACGAGCACATCGACTACCCGCGCTTCGCCCCAGTGCTCAACTGCATCGTTCGGCTCGCTCCGGATGATCTGCGCTTCGGATTTCAGCTCGACAAGTGACGGGTCCCAGGGCCCGAGTCGAATCGCTTCCTCGAGCGCGAGAAGCTCTGCGTCGGTGTCCCGCCAGGACCGCGCAACGAGAGCTTCCGCCGCCCACACTCGTCCGTGATATGGGCCCCAGGCAATCTGTCTCGCCAGGTCGAGACCGGCGTGGAGTGCGGAGCGGTCGACCACGGTCGCCAGCTCCGGCCGATGCAGCACCACTAGCGCTCCATTCAACAGCGCTGACGCTCCGAGCAACGGTAAGCATAAAACCAATCCTATCCTCACCAGAGTTCGCCGAGTTCCTCGCCCCCGCCCGTGGGCTCTCGCACTGTGCCACCGCTCCCCAAGTGCTACCAGTACGCCCAACACTGCCCATAACGCTACGCCGGGCTTTGCTCCTAGCGCCACCGCATCGGCCAGGCCGTAAATTCCGTGAGCAAGAAGTCCAAGCAGCAACCCTGCCGCGAGAAATCGGTGAGTCGGTAGGGCGCTCGGTCTCGGGTCGCCAATCGTCGGCACCATCACCGCCATCAGGCCACCACGAACCGCCAGCGCAACGATTATCACGAACGCTCCCAGGCCCGGCAGGCCAAGGTCGAGCGCCGACTGCAAGAGGAAGTTATGAGTATGGGGAACCACTGAGGTCGGGTCGAAGTATTCAGGAGAGACCGCGCCGGGATAAAAGTTCAACACAACGATCGGAAAGTTGTTCAAGCCGACCCCAGTGAATGGCATATCGAGGATCATGGCCAGAGCACGCTGCCACAACTCGATACGACCGACTGAGGACGACAATCGGGCGTTCCAATCAACGCTGTGGACGAGCTCACGAAGCCGGTCTTGCCCAGCTACCACCAGGGCGCCGATGCAGCCGGCCGCCAAGGCTGCCAGGAGCGCCCGCCCCCACCTGCCGCGGCGCCAGGCGGCCCAGCAAGCCCCAACCAGCAGCGCCACCGCCACACCGCCGATACTCGCCCGTGACTGAGTCAGAATCAGCGCCCCGAGGAGGAGCACGGCGCTACCGAGCGCCAGCCGCCGGGTGGAGCCTCGCTCAAACGCCAAAGCCACCGCGAGCGGTGCGAATAATGCAATAGTCCCGCCGACCTGGTTTGCGTTGATACCCCAGACTGCGATTGTAGAAGTCTGGACCCGGCGGTCGAAATCAGGGAGCAGCGAGTACACGTCTCTGCCAAACAGCTTGCTGCCGGGCTCGGCCATGTATAGGACGCCGCCGATAGCAATCACTGCCCCGAACCCGAGTAGAATCAGTCCCGCTCGGCGTAGCGTCTCGTCCGAGCGGCACGTATTGAGGCAGGCATAGAAAACGGCCAGACCCAACACGACGCCAAAGAATTTGGGCGAGCTGTAATCCAACCGTACGGACGGCGTCAGTGAGATCAGAAGTGCAAGGACCAGAATTATCGACGGCCCGTGTGCACGAGAAGGGACGCTCCAGCTGCCTGTTACTGCTCGTCGGATACCCCACGCCGCGGCGACGAACACGAGCCCAATCGGGGTATACCACCCGGGAACAAGAAGCGTCGGCGCGGCCATCCCCAGCAGAAGCCACTCGACGGCAGCGAGCCTCTGAGTCGTAATCTCGATGCGGGCGCCGCTCAATCTCAGTCGCCTGGCTCGGGAGGGTTGTTGGATCCGCTCGACGACCGCCGTGCGACGCTCTGGGGTCATTCAGGAGCCTGTGCTGACCGGACTAGCCTGTCCCACGCGGTTGAGCGGCCGACGGACGGGCCCTAGGCCTGGGACGTCCCGTTTTGACGGGGTGCCTTGACCGCCACATCGTCCGCACCATCGCTAGAGTAGTAGTCACCATAATGATAGTAGTAGCCAGATGAGGTGTATTTGGAGAGCGGGTCAGCCCGATAGTCGTTCAGGACGACGCCAAGGATCGGCTTACCAGTCTGATCCAGGGCGTCAAGGGTGCGGCGCAGGGACGAGCGACTCGCCTTCAAGTTGCGCGCGACGACCAGAATTCCGTCCGTCGCCGCCGCAACCAGTAGTGCATCTGCCACCGGCCCGACCGGCGGTGTGTCGATGATCACGTAGTCCCAGTAGCGTTCCTGTTCCTTGATGAAGCTGGCGAAGTCCTCAGAACCTAAGAGCGGTGTTGGGTCCAGGACAGAGTGGCTTACCGGTAGCAGCTCGAGGCCTTCCACCCCACTCGAAATCGTCTTGATCACGCTCCCGATGCGTGCTGAATCGGCCGAGCGAAGTGCCTGGACCTGGCTCGGTGGCCCCTCAGACGTCGCCTGATGGCCAAAGATACCCCGGACGCCGCCCTGTCTGGTGCGCGCCGGCACGCTCCCCGTCAGGACCTGAGCTGGTGCCGACTGCGCAGCTCTTTTCGCCGACTCGTGCTGGTTCAACGCCTCCATAATTCCTGGATCGCGCTCCACACCGAAGGTCTTGTGCAGCTCAGGTCGCCGAAAGTCCGCATCGATCAGGAGCACTCGCGAACCGGCCTTTGCGAGGGTGACCGCCAGGTTGGCAGCGACAACCGTCTTGCCCTCGCCCTGCAAGGAGCTCGTTACGATGATGCTCTTAAATGGATTCTTGAGCGCTTTAAAGCGTAGGTAGGTCCGCAACGTCCGAAATGCTTCGCCAGCCGGGGTATGGCTGTCATGCAGTGCCACCAGGCCGGATCGGCGGACGTTCTTGGGCCATTTTCTTGTGTTGATCCTGCCAACTACGCTGGCTGGTGCGGTTGAGATCACCGAGACAATGTCGCTCGGGGAGCGCATTCGATGGTCGAGCTGCTCCAGCAGAAAGGCCAACGCCCCAGCCGCGACCAGGCCCCCGAGTAACCCACCGACCATTGCTTGATAACGGGGCGTCGTGGTGATGGCGCGCGCCGCGCTAGCGCTGTCAAGGATCGTCGCCGTGTCGAAGCTGCTCCGAGCCCGCCCGGTCTCGATAAGCAAGTTCGAGTAGGTTGTCTCGAGCGCCTGGATTCGCTGCTCGACATTGTTCAGCTCGGAGATTCTGCTGGTGTCCCCTCCGGCGATGGCGCCATCCAGGTCGTCGCGCTGCCTCCTCAAGGCGTCGAGACGGGTCGGGTAGGCTTTGAGAAGCGTTTCCATCTCCGCAAGGCGAACCTGCGTGCCGCCCTCCTCCTGCTGTCGGCGCAGGTTCTCGGTAAGGAACACTTCGGCAACCCCCTGGGCCATACGCCGCGCGTCCTGCGGATTATCCCAGGTAACCGCGAGGCGCATGATGTTCGTGTTTGGCGTTAGCCTGGCCGTAATCGAGTTGGCCACCGCCTCGGGTGGAACGCTCAGGCCAAGCTGATCTACCACGAGCTGGCCGAACGTTCGGCTGCGTAACACTTCCGCGTACGACGCCGCGAGGGTGTTGATGTTGTTCCCGGAGCGGCCGGTGGGATCGTCAGTATATTCGAGCAGGCCGCCTCTGGCCGCTGGGTTGAGCTGCAGGGTGACAAATGACTCGAAGCGCTGGGGAGCATCCGTGCTGGTCAGGTACGCCTGTCCCAGGCCGAGGATAGCCCCGATGAGGAATATGTACCAGCGTCGGATCAATACCTGGGCGAGGGCGGCGAACTGCATGCGAAGCTACTATAACTCCCTTGGGACACTTTCTACGATCTGCCGCGAGCCTCGGCCTGTGATATTCCGGGCCGCGTGTGCGCGAACGGACTAACGCGGCGGCGGGTCCGATTCAAGGTGGACCTCGACGTGCCTGTTAGTCGGCGGATTCCGAATACGCCGCCCGCCGCAGACTGGTCGCGCCGCGCGCGACTAGATCCGCAATCTGGATCGGAAGCCGGGGCACTTCGTTTAGCGGTGCTCGGCGCGACACTGTGGCGACGATCGGGCTCGGCCAGTGTGTCCGCAACACCTCTAGAGCACTGCTCGGCCGTCGGGCGATGTGCGACCATGGGATACACTCGCCATGAGCCTGGTGGTTTTTGCCTTTCTCCCACTGGCGAAGCACGGCTGGCACGAGCCAACTGGGCAGCGGGTACGCCCGTTCCGCGATTGGAGTGTCGTCGATCCTCGCACCTAGTATCCGATGGGCCAGACCGATGGCCGCTATCGTCCACTCTGTCCGCCGCGGGTCACCACTCAGAAAGTAATCCCAGTCGAAATCGATCGGCCGGCCCTCCACAGCCGCTGCAATGTCGCACAGCCACAGCGGGCGCCACGCGCCGTGCCTGAGGAAATGCAGGCCAAGCAGGCGCATGTGGTCCTCCGGACCGAACATCCGGATACTCTGCTCACCGACTGGGACCACTTCTGAGCGACGATACAACTCGTGGAACGGCCGATCGTCAAGCTCGTGACTCTCGCAGTGCAGGTCGACCACTGTGGACTTGGCCGCGCGCGTGAGGCAGGCCCGCGCGGCCGATCTCCTGCTCCGGTTGTAAGTACAGGTCGATGTCGCCACACGGTCGCAGCCCCGAATCTGGGTAGAGGCGTGCCGCCGCCCAGCCTTTCCCGAGCAGAGGCTCGACGCTTGCCGATCGCAGCATGCTGAAGATGCGTGCGATGTCCTGCGTGTTCACCTCGGCTTGCAGAGCCTGCCAACGAAATGCGTGCTTCAGTTCCTCAGCGGCCGGCGACTGGGCGAGCTCAGACCCACGCACGCGCCACCAGACCAGCGCGGCGCTACCTGATGCGTCGACGAGTGGGGTGAGATCACCCAACTCAATGGCGGATAGGGGGAGTGTCAGCGGCTCTGGGCGCCAAGCGGCGGTAAGGCCACAACTGACCAGTGATCCCGAACCTACTCGCCCGTCCCGTATAAAAGAGACCTTCCCGACTGCAATACTCGGTTACAGTACGCGCTCGACCGACCGACGAAACACGCCGCCGCGGCAACTCCAGAGGCATGGTCGAGTGCTCAGGCTGACAGGCAATGGAAGGGGTTAACGCCCACAGTCCGGCATCGCTTTCCATCTGGACCAAAGTTAGTAAAGTTGCAGCAGAGTTCGCCGGCCTGACAGGCCTCGCCCGCATTGATGCAGCAATTCTTCCCAGTCTGACCGGATTGCGCGCAATCGGTCCCTGCATCGGCATCGTTGCAGGAGCAGTTGCTGGTGGCGCAAGTCCCTCCAATGCATAGGTCCCTGACGCCCGGGCCACCGGCAGTGGTGCAGCACTGCCCCGGTCCAAGGACACTTCCCTGTGCCTGGGCGGTTGGCGCCGTAATGGTCGATATCGCCGGCAGGACAATGGCGCCGCCAACGACGCCGATGCCGACCTTACGCATAAACGATCGCCGCGATACTTCAGCCACCTCCCTCGGCGGCTCAACTCGGTGCTCCAGGAGATCTGCTTGACTGAGCTGCTCGAGAGCGATCCAGACCACTCGCTCGTCAACCGGAGCGTCCAGCGCATCGCGCAACCGCGCTGCGAGCTCGGGGACGCTCGTCTCGCCATCGCAGCACCGCCAGACGAGAGTCGAAGTTTTGTTTAAGGAATGGGCTCGATGACGCAGCAAATCGTAGACGAGCACCTCATCGTCCACTTCTCGCATGACCAAGCCGTCTTCTCGCGCGCGAGGTATCATGCCGTTCCGCCCCTCCGGTGCCCTCCGACCATTTTCTCGCCGAGTTGCCTCCCAACTGTACGACAGATGGGTACACGACTCAGTAACGTGCGCCTTCGCCAGAATCCAGTAGCTTGAAATGTACCATACTCGGCTTACACCCACCGGCGCACACCCACTTGTAGGGATTGATGGCACGCTAGAGCGTCTTGCTCGCGAAACACTGGAAAATCGCACATCCGAATGACGTGCGGATTCGGATTGCGATCATCTTGAATTAAGTTCCCAAAGCTGAGCGTTCTGCAATTGAATGTGCGTGATCCGGATCGCATCAGGAAGACAGGGGCGTGCCTGCACCGACCGCCTTCAGCAGGGTCATCGCCGTTTCATGCGCGTCACCGCGTGCTCCCTTGATGACCGTCGCGCACGATGCCACCTGCCCGAGAGTCTGGAATGCCCGCTCCGGCCGACGTCTGGCGGGCACCGTGTTCGCTAGCATCTCGAGCACCGCCGATCCTGCGGAGAGCCTCTGTGGACGCCATGGCTCATCGGGCTTGTAATGCAGCATTGCTACCAGGGCAACCGGCAGTGGCTGGGTTCCGACACTGCCGAGCGTCTCTGGGTGCAGCCGCCGCGGCCGCTCCCCAGCGCCACCTCGCAGCGAAAGCGGGCGCGCGAACGGGTGCAACTGGCCGCGACTGTCCAGTACAGCGTATTCATCAGAGTAATAACTTGCGCCAGCCCGAATAAGCGCCTCCACTAGGGTCGACTTGCCGCTCATCGACGTCCCGGGGATAATGATCGCCCGCCCGTGCCAGCCAACCGCCCCGGCATGTACAAACAGCCGCTGCCGAGCAAACTCCGCCACATACAGATGCAAGTCTGACTGGAAAAGCTCGAACAGAACGTTCTGGTCAGCGGTGCGGACCAGCTGCTCAGGACCCTGCCAGAGCCAATAGTCTCGTCCAGACCCGCGCCCCTCGATCTGAAGCGAATACAGCCGATCGACCAACGGGGATCCAACCGACCGCCAGCCTGGAGGCAAGTAATCAATGATGTCTTTGAGGACCGATCGGTCGGAGACGCGCACGCCGATTTTCAGGCCGTAGGACGAGAAGGCTAGGCCACCACTCCAGTCGAGAGCGTCGATCGTCGCCATGGATACACGCCTGCGCCTCAAACCCGGCGGTTCGGAGATGCACATCAATGTCGGAACATCCGGGCGTAACATTCGACCTTCGTCCCCCCTTAGCAGCCGCCCTTACTCGGGCGCGTCCTGAAGCATGTAGCGCCGGTCAACGCCATACTCCGCCGCTTTCTGTCAAATGGCTGTCGGAGCAGGTCAATCCTGATTGAACGTCACGACAACTCGACCGTTTATTTAGCGGCTATTCGCGACAGTATGCGTACGACCACTCGTCACCACCCGAAAGCGTAGTGGGAGCTCACCGTATTGAAAAAATTTACATCATAGCTATACGCTCGGGGTTCGCAGTATCGGATCGGCTGGAAGCTCCGCTTGCAAATGCAATAGTGCGGATGATAACTCGCGGGCTTGGAGTACCATCGACGTACGGAGATGCATGGTATGGACATACTGCTCATTCTGGCCAGGCTGCTGCTCGCATCGGTCTTCGGCTTGGCCGCCGCTACCAAACTGGCCGATCGCGACGGCTCGCGGCAAGGGCTAGTCGATTTTGGCGTTCCGTCCCGACTGGCGGCTCCACTCGGACTTCTGCTCCCCATTCTAGAACTCGCCGTCGCCGTCGCCCTGATCCCGTCCTTCACTGCCTGGTGGGGGGCCATCGGGGCCCTCGGACTGCTTCTCGTTTTCCTTGGAGGGATCGGCTACAGCCTCGCTCGAGGGCGCACACCAGACTGCCGCTGCTTCGGTCAGCTCCATTCCGCTCCGATCGGGAACGCGACAGTCATCCGCAATGCTGTATTGGCCGCCGTCGCCGTCTTCGTCGCGCTCGCCCCACCCATCGCGCAACCTAGTGTCATCGCGTGGGCGGGTGACCTGACAACCGCCCAACTTCTGATTGTTGTTCTCGGCCTGATCGGGGTCGGTCTACAGGCGACGCTAGTCTGGTTCCTGTTTCAGATCATGCGACTAGGTTGGCGATCTCCCACAGCGGTTCGAAGCGCTCGAAATGCGGCTCGGGGGACTCGAAATGCGGCTCGGGGGAATGGTCGCCGGCGGCGCCCCTCCCATTGCCAGATGTTCTAGGCCGCAACGGGCACGCATCTACTCCCGACCCCATGCAAGGCCTGCCGGTCGGATCAACGGCCCCGAAATTTGAACTGCCGTCGATCGATGGGCCGACCGTCAGCCTCGATGGGTTGCGCGCCGAGGGTCGCCCGGTACTGCTATTGTTCGTGGACCCAAATTGCGGCCCATGTAACGCGCTCGTGCCAGATGTTGCGCGCTGGCAGCGCGAACACGCCGATGAAACGATCATCACGATCGTCAGCCGCGGAGCGTCCGAGGCCAACCGCGCGAAGTTCAGCGAGCGCGGCGTGGCGAACCTGTTACTGCAGCACGAGTACGAAGTGGCCGACGCCTTTCGGGCCCACGCGACTCCTGCCGCGGTTCTAGTTCGCGCCGATGGGACCATCGGAAGTCCCGTAGCCCTCGGGCCCGAGCAGATCCGCACCCTGATATGGAGCTCCGTGCTCACTCCACTGCCATTCGTCGCAACCGGGGCCCACCAGGCACGCGGCTTGGCGATCGGCGAGCCGGCACCGGATCTTAGTTTTTCGGACCTGGATGGTGGGACCGTCGACTTGGCCGACTTCCGCGGCGCCCGCACGCTGCTCCTGTTCTGGAGGAACAGCTGCGGCTTTTGCCAGGGGATGCTGCCAGACCTTAAGGCCTGGGACGCCGACCCGCCGCCCGCCGCCCCGAACCTGGTCGTCGTTTCACAGGGCACGCCAGAAGAGAACCGCGCCCTGGGCCTGCAATCGAGGGTCGTGATCGACGACTCATTCGCGGCCGGAGAGGCCTTCGGCGCCAACGGCACGCCAATGGCGGTTCTGCTCGATCCCAATGGTAAGGTGGCCTCCGGCCTGGTCGTCGGCGCCCAGGCGGTCCTGTCGTTGGCGGAGGCTCGGGTGCCGTCGCAGCCGCCGAACGGCTGATCTGGGCTCGGTCCTGGCCGGCCCGCGCGACGCTTCGTCCTGGGATCCTACCGTGCGTCCTGACCCTTCACCGCCCACCGGTCCGCCTGCCCTGTGCTGCCACGCCATCGAGCAGCGCTTCGTACTGCTCCACCACCACTCGGGTCGAGTACCGCTCCACGGCCAGGAGGCGGCCATGCTGCGCCATCTGCTCGCGGGCACCGGGGTCGCGGTAAAGCCGGAGAATCGCGTTGGATAATCCGCGCGCGTCCTCCGGCTCCACGCAGACGCCGCAGCCCGTGGACTCGACCAGACTCCGCAAGTCGCTGCCGCGCTCGGCGCTCGCGAGCAGCGGGCGACCGCTGGCCATGATCTCGTAGATTTTCGATGGCATCGAGTAGCTCGCGGCGCGACGTCGATACAGCGACACCTGGACATCAGACGCGGCGCGCAGCCAGGGCAGGCACTCATTGGGCTGAAACGGTAGGAAGTGGACGTTGGCAAGTCCGAGCAGCGAGGCCTTCTGCTCGAGGGCTGGCTTGGCTACACCGTCGCCGACGATCAGGAACACCAGCTCCTGATAGTCTGACAAGAGCGCGGCGGCATCAAGCAGAGTATCCAGGTCGTAGACGTACCCGACATTACCGGCGTGGCTGATCACGAACTTGTCCGCGAGCCCGTGCTGGCGGCTGAATGGGTTGTCTTTCCGCAGTGGCCGAATAACGTCGGTATCCACCCAGTTCGGAATGCTAGACACCTTGTGCGGAGGCACGCCCTTCCCCAACAGGTTGCTGCAGAACGAGGGTGTGATGACGCTGACGTGGGCGGCCACGTGGTACATGAACCGCTCGATGCGCTCCAGGATGGCGATCGCTGGCTTGCTGCGCAGCTGGCCGGCCGCGACCGGCGTTTCCGGGTAGAGGTCCTGGACGTTGTAGACGAAAGGAATTCCTCGGAACATGCGGATGGCGGACGCGACCACGCCGGAGAAGAATGAGCCGTTGGTGCAGAAGATGACATCGTAGCGCCGCCGGGAAATGATCCCCGCGACCGTCGCTAGCGCGCAGAACGACAGGTAGCTTAGCAGCCGATGTAGCATCCGCTGCTTCGTCCCTGAGGCATAGACCCACAGCCGCAGCACGTCCATACCTTTGTAGTCGGACCGCTCGGCGACCTTGCCACGGTATTGGTCCCAAATCCGGAATCGCTCGTAGTGCGGGAATGTGGTGATCACCGACACGCGGTGGCCGCGGGCCATGAAGCGCCTCGAAGAGCTGCGCCATTAGCAGGCCCGTCGAGTTCACGTCGGGAGGAAACTGGATGATGAGCAGCAGGATCCGTAATGGCCGCCGCCTCGGCTCGTGGCGAGCGTCTCGGAAGGCATTTCGCGCAGTCACGATATCGGCCTGCTAGCGCTTCTGGACAGCGTAGTTGCCGATGAATAGCGAGTCCATTTTCGTCCGCAGGAAGCACTCAATCGCTTCTTGTGGGGTGCAGACGATCGGCTCGTTCTCGTTGAACGAGGTATTGAGCACAACCGGGACGCCGGTCCGGCGCTCGAACTCCTTGATTACCTGCCAGTACAGCGGCGCCGCTTGGCGATCGACGGTCTGGAGTCGTCCCGTTCCGTCGACGTGAGTCACCGCTGGGATGACTTCCCTGCTGCTCCGGCCGGACGTTGTAGACCTTGATCATGAAGGGGTCCGGATAGTCTTGGTCGAAGTACTTGCCGGTCGCGTCCAACAAGACCGACGGGGCGAACGGGCCGGAACGGCTCGCGGTGCTTGATGCGAGCATTGAGTACGTCCTTCATTTCTGCCCGTCGCGGGTCGGCCAGGATGCTGCGGTTGCCCAGCGCACGAGCACCCCATTCCATCCGACCCTGGAACCAGCCCACCACTTTCTCCTCGGCCAGCAGCTCTGCAACTCTGCGGCACAGCTCGTCCTCTTCGAGCACATCGTAGGCCAGCCCGCGGCGGTCCAGTTCCGCCGCGATGCGTCCGTTGGCGAACTGCGGCCCGGTATAGGCATCGGTCATAACCTGGGCGCGCGGACGACCCAGTATTTGATGGTGGATGTAGTAAGCTGCGCCCAGGGCCGTTCCAGCGTCACCGGCGGCCGGCTGGACGAAGATGTCCCGAAATGCCGTCTGCGGGCGAATCTTGCCATTGAAGACGCTGTTCAGCGCGACCCCACCGGCCAGGCAGAGCGCTTCCTGGTGGGTGCTACGCTGCAGCATCCTCACCAGGTTGAACGCGGCCTCTTCCAAGACCGCCTGGAGCGAGGCAGCCACATCGAGCTGGTGCTCGGTGAAGCCGTCGAGCCGACCGCCTTGGGCATCTGGCTGGCGGGGTAGTCCGAAGATGTCCACGAACTTATCGGAGTAGAGCGTGCCAAGCAGAGGCGCGCCAGCGTCCCAGGTCATCGTCGCCCCGCCGGCGTGGTGAACGAATGCGTCCAGATTAAGCTCAAAGGTTCCGTCGCGCTGCGGGCGCACGATCCTGTGCATCTCATCCAGATAGCGCGGTTGGCCATAGGGGGCCAGGCCCATCACCTTGCCCTCGTCCCCATAGCTCGGAAATCCCAACCATTGGCTCACGGCGGTGTAAAAGATCCCCAGGGAGTGCGGGAAAGTAACGCTTCCCAGCACTTGC
Organism: uncultured Chloroflexia bacterium; assembly: GCA_963765765.1. GTDB lineage: Bacteria > Chloroflexota > UBA6077 > UBA6077 > JACCZL01 > CAVXYC01. The sequence goes on from CAVXYC010000020.1 coordinate 606,816, forward strand.
ATCTGGTTCCCGCGACCTACACCCCACATTGTGCTTGTGAAATCGCCCATGCCATCCAGCGATAGGATGGCCGCCTCGTCAAAGGGCGAGACGAAGAAGGCACTCGCCATGTGGGCATGGTGGTGCTCCACGTTATGGAACTCCGCCTTGAGCGCTGCTGCGTCGAGTCCCAGACCTTCGACTAACGTCTTCTTCGGGTCGCCGACCTTCGCCGCATTGGCCAGTCGGTCGCGGATCAGGTCAAAGCTCGGCCGTCGACGGAGCGCAAACAGAACCTTCTTGTGGAGATTCGCGCTCGGGTCGCGCGAGATCCCGACGTGGTCCAGGTCATAGGCCGTGATTCCGGCTTCCGAGAGGCAGTAGCGAATCGCCTCGACTGGAAATCCGGCCCAGTACTTAATGCGACGAAACCGCTCTTCTTCCGCCGCTGCAATAAGGACCCCATCGCGGATAAGGCAGGCAGAAGCGCCGGCATGATAGGCGTTGATACCGAGTATGTCCGTCAAAATGCAATTTCTCGTGACGTAGGATTTTGACTCTGATCAGGATTGTACTGCTGGTCAGAAGCGATTACTTTCAGTTGTTATTTGTATCGGCAACGTGCAGCAGACCGGTCCGAGTCGCGAGACTTTCAGCTATTACTCTCAGCACAGACATCAGTTGGTGGAGTGCCATAAGCTCACCACTGTGCCCGACAAATCCGCGAGCACCTTCGTAGGTTTGATCGACCCGCCGCCGCGCTTCGGCCACACCCAGGCGGATCGACCGCAGCTGTGGGCGTTGCATACTTGCAGTGCGAAACGGGAGGCAGGGACCCTCCCATCCCATCGCCATGTCACTCGGGCCTCGAGGACCGTTCGTGGGTCGGGACCCGACCTAGGAGCAGGTCCGGAAGTGGGGTAAGAGCGGCTCACCCTTCCACATCCGCCGGCTCCTCGCTTCATTTCAATCTGACAGCAACCTTGACAGCAACCCAGACGGATGACAGCAACCGGTGGCGGACGTTCGTGGAACCAGTCGGCCGAATTTCACTTCGGATTGAATTGTTACGGACGGCCGTGGACGGGTCGAAACGGACTTAAACTCCGCTGTCCGCGAGCGAAATTGGGGCTCGAGTTGCAACGACTACTTCGCACCGAGATCCCACATGGCGACCTCTGCGTTAGCTCACGGGCAGCCACGCAGTTATGACAGCCAAACCGGTATACGTCAGCGGCCTTACGCGGACATCGGTGAACGAATTAGGGGGATGGTAAGTTCGCCAAGGACGATCGCGGATGTCTGACATGTGACGATCGTGGATGTCTGTGGATAGTTCGCCTCGGACTCTTAATCAGCCGGGTCGGGAAGCGGGGCCCGCGTGGCCGCCGAGATCCTGACCACAATTACAGCGGTTGACCACAGTTCTCAGCGCACCTCCGCGGACACTGGTGCCCTAGTTTGACATCGGTGTGGACCTCCATGGACACCAGTGGACGCCCTTCCACTGAAATGGGGTTCAGGTGGTTGAGAGGTCGGGTCCATCGTAACATGCAGCGAGGCTGCTCAAACTGGAGCCATACTTCGACCGATAGTGAGCCCGGATCGCCCGACCACACAGATAGACCGGCTCAACGACTTACATGGGCGTGATGATCGCGCCGCGGGCATTCTCGTCCGCGACTTGCGGCAAGTTACCACCCTGACAGTAAATTTGACAGTAGACAGGGCGGACTGACAGTAATGAGGGCGTTACTCCGGTGGACTCCCGCCGTACCGCTCCACGATGCCGGCGGATCAGCATGGACGGTTCTGGACACACTCGCCGATGTTTCGTAAACAGCAGGCCGTCGGTTCGAGTCCGACCATCGGCTCCGCGATTCTGAGATCAAAAAGCCTCCAGCGTCATTTCGCTGGAGGCTTTTGAATGCTCAAGTGTAGCAACCGACTTCAAGATGCACGGTTCAAGCGCTTAGGGCTGCTCCGATTTGCTCGGCAGCGTCCCGAGTCATTGATCCCGGAATGTGCGTGTAGACATTTAGAGTGGTTCGAATATCAGCATGGCCGAGAAGCTCCATCGCCATTCGCGCGGGCACACCACGTGCCGCAAGGAGGAATGCGGCACCATGACGAAGATCATGAAAACACATATGCGCCAAGCCAGCCTTACCCAAGAGTCTCTGGAAGCGCTTGGTGCCGGCTACGCTATCCAGTGACGCTTCCCTCCGTGTTGTGAATACGTATCCGGAGTCACACCAATTCGCTCCAGCCCACAGGCGGTCCTCCGCCTGGCGGATCTTGTCCTGCCGCAAGCATCATTGACGAACTGTGAATCGGTATGGAGCGACGGGATTGCCGTGTTTTGGGCGCAACTCGGACAAGCGTTCCCTGGGTGCGCCCAAAACTTGTGACGTTTTTCACCTCTAGGCCGCCTTGGCCCGCTGGGTGGCGTGTTGAGCACAGAGAACGATGAGTGCCTGGCCGCCACGCTCGGACCAGCGGCAGCCAGAACGCTTCAGCCGCTGCTGAATGACGTGTTTGGCGCTCGATTCCACCGCCCCGGAGCCGATCGGGTACCCGGCGGCGCGATACTCCGGATACCGCATGCGCGCGCGATTGGTCTGGAAATAGGCCCGTTCCGTGGCGAGCGTCGCGCGCGCTGCGTCCGTGTCCGGGTCGACATCGCGGAGTCGCTCCAGCAGCGCTGCCGCCCCTGCCTCATACAGCCCCGTGAGACTTGCCTCGGCCCAGGTCGTCGCCGCGGCCGTGCCGTCGCCGTACACCGCCCGGGCCACCGTCCAGACGTGCTCTGCGGCGTGGTACCAGTCGACGATCTCGATCCGTTCACCGAACTGCTCCGCGGCGGCGGTCCAGATCCAGCGCGCTCCATCCCCGAGCACCAGCACCCGCCGCAGCGTGGCCATGCCCGGCTCCACGCCACTGCCCGCATAGGCGACCTCCTCCAGCCCGCCCCGCCGCGCGACCTCGGCGCCCCAGCGCCCGGCCCAGTCCACCACCGCGGCGCGGGCCGCGACGTAGCTTGGCGCGGTCACATGCCGCTGGTCGTGCGGCCGGCTCGGATCCCAGCCGCCGACCACGCCGAGCTTCACCTCATGCCACCCATCCTGATAGCGCACCATGACGCCATCCGTTTCCGCGACCAGCTGATCGGGCGCCGGATCGACCGGTCCGACGGGCGCCTTGGTGCGTTCGACGATCGCCGCCTCATCCCGCAGCTGCGCGTCGAGGACAGCACCGACCGTTTCCGTGGTGCGGCGCACCGTCTCGGCGCTCACGGCGATACCGGTCAGCATGGTCAGTTGCTCCGTGGCCGTGTCGAACGGCATCAGCGTGCCCAACGTCACCAGCCACTCCTGGAGGCTGGCGCTCATGCGCTGCTGGGGCTGCACGCCGAGCGTCTGATCGGTGGGGCTCCAGCTCGCGCGGCAGGCCGGGCACTGGGCCCAGGGTCGCTCCCAGCGCACCGGACCGCAGGTGGTGTGCATCTGCCGTACGCGCCAGCCGCGCCGCCGACCCAGCCCGCCACACGCCGGGCAGCGCGGGCGATCGCGACGCATGCCCGGATCGAGCGTCCGCTGGGTCCCTGTGATCAGTCCACCGACGAGTCGCGGAGCCAGGGCGCGGAGACCGTCGCGGACCACGGTCTCGAGCGCGCCGAGATCCGCGTCACGATGCTCCGCCGCCCAGGCCGCGAGATCGTGCACGAACGTGTCCAGCGGTGCAACAATGGCGTCGGGAAGGGTCGACCTGTCCATTGCAGGCGTCCTTTCTTGCGCTCTCCGGGACGGCTTCCATGTCCCGGAGAGCTTCCGATCAGAATGCCCCGAGCCTAGCCCAGGTCTGCGGTCACCAGCCCACCCGGCCCGTGCACAAGTTTGCGGCGCACCCGCGTTCCCTTTACCCGTTGAAGTGAACCAGTGACATGAAGTAGCTTGGCTTGCCGATCGATATCCGACCAGCGGAGGCCTAGCAACTCAACTTGTCGAAGCCCGAGTGCAAGGGCCAGTACAAAGGCGAATTCGAGGCGGTCACCCGTACTGCGCCAAGAACCGCCCGAGCGTCCTCTTCAGTGATTGCTCGACGTTCGCCGGCTTCAATCCGAGGCGGATCAGCAAGGGCAGCGACGTTCCGGGTAACCAGCCCCCACCGAAGAGCTCTGTTGAGCGCAATCCTTAACACGGAGCGCATGTGGGGCACCGTAGGATCACTTAGCCCCTGCACTTGTTTTCGATTCAGCATGGATTGCACGTTCTTACACCTGCTACAAAAGCGACATATGCGACATATCTGAACTGAAACATCGCCCCCGCCATAGCGGCGGGGAGCGGGATGGTGGGATTTTTCTAAGGGATTGACTCCATTCGACTTGCCGAGTACCGTTGACGCGCAGAGAAGGGATGCGGTGGAATTCCTCGGTCCTGGCGGCTTTTTCGCTCCTGATCATCATGGCAAGCGGTTGCGGGATCACCAGCCCTTCAACACAGCCCGCAGCGACCCAAGCACCAGCAAAGCCAACTGAAGCTCCGAAACCCGCAGCCGCGGTACCGACACAGGTGCCCAGCACAACCGCCCAAGCCACTCCGTCAGTGCCTGAGCGTGTCCACGTGGGCAAACACGGACGGCGAGGGTGTCTTTGTGCGCCGTACACCCACCCAGATTGATCGCGTCAAGGCATTCAGCGATGCCACGGCCTTGGATGTCACAGGGCCGTTGATCCAGGCCGAAGGTATAACGCGGCTGCCTGTGCGAGCCCCGGTTGGGACTGTGGGCTTTCTTCCCGAGCGCTATACGGCCCGTAACCGCCCCTTCCGCCGCCCGTGGCAGCAGCGACGGCCAATCCGACCACGAAGGGGGACGGGTGCAACGCTTGCGTGACCTGCCGAATGTCGGTTCCAACGCCGCCTTTGGGTCCACCTCCAGTGATAGGCAAGCGTGTGACCGAGGACAAGCTCACGGGGAACAACTTCGGGCCGCTGGATTCACGATCAGCCTGGCACTTGCGGTGCCTTTCGTGCGGCGGATCCCCTGCCAGGTGGATCGCACCAGCTGGTGACTCCGCGGCGATGCATGGCCGGCGGTCACGTGGGCCTCGGAGATCGCTGCCAGGCGTCGCTCCAGCGTAGTCGTCCGGTGCTGGCTCGTGTGGGCAGTTAGTTAGTAGGCGACGGTCTCGGCCGTCGCGGGCAGAGTGGTCCGCCCGTGCTCAGCGCACCAGGTACTGAAATACTGCCAGTCGGAGCGATAGGCCCGCAGCGTGTTCGCGGCCTTGTGCTGGCAATGTAATTTCTCGTCTGCTCGACGCTCACGGCGAGCGCGCCGTCTTCGGTGTGGCGAGCAGCGTCCCGGTCTCATGGTTCATGATTCGAGGTCCACCCAGTCGACGGCCGCGAGGGTGGCTTCGAGATCATCGCCGCGGCCGGTGGTGATGTTGTCACCAGCGCTGGCAATGACACTGTAACGCCGTCCGCTGGGGGCAGTCAGGCCGGCATCACGCACTTCCACGGTGGCCTCGTAGACCGTGCCGTCTTTTCCCTTGCGGAGGCCGGTAAACGTCTCCACGTGGCTGGCCTCGAAGAATCCGCCCTTCGCCTTAATCGATTCCAGAACGTCCAGCGTATCCATAGCTTCCCTACTCTGTAACTAGTGATAACGTTTCCTTATCGTTGGCTACGATAATCGCGCTAGGCGCATGGGTCAAGCTGCTGTCTGGCGACGGGTGTGCCCAGAACTTGTGCAACCCGTCCGGGCGTGGCAGTGACCCGTGATAGGACTCGCAGTAGTGGTGGGACAAGGCAACTCGCCTAACCGGTCTCCGCTCTCGCCAGGCAGAACGGACAGGCCAGGTGCCTCTCCGAAGAGTACGGACCGAAGAAATGTCACAGGTTTTGGGCGCACCCTCTGGCGATGGAAATGGCAGATGATTACCTGTTTGATCCGTTACACCTTAGGCCAGCCATCAAGGAGTCCTGACGACGCGTGGCAGAGCGCCTGGTCGGCCCATACGATCGCGAGCGCCGACCGCACCTGGATTCCTGGTTCGAGGACCGCATTCAGTTAACCGGGCTCGTCCGGCCGACGTCCGCCGCGCATGCGCTGTCCCCGGAAGGATTTTCCGCCGCAGCTTGAGGTGGCTGAGCAAGCGCGGAGTACAGCACTGTACAGCGCCCCCAGCCACCAGTCCGTAACTGAGGTGCCGGGCCAACTCGCCGACGGCCGGGACGATTCCGACGCCCAGGCCCCCGAGCCCGCGCCGAGCAATGGCAGGATGACGAAGAGCGAGATAGGCACGAGGCCGAGGCCGTATAGGGCGCCAGTGTAAGGATTGCACTCTCAGAATTCTGGGAAGCGCTTGTACCGATTCCTGCTTTTCGTAATAGGGCGTCAAGACCGGCAGTAGATCGCGGGGCGGTCACGATTCTGCCTCTGGGTCAGATCCCTGACGAGCTGAGATTATAGCCCGCGGCCACGGCTGGTGGACTCCGCATCGTGCCGCCCACCGCCTGGGAGAGAGCAATGACTGGGCGGGGAAGAACAGCCCATGCCGCATTGCTGAGGTCTTCGCATGTAACAGAAACGGTCCGAGCTGACCTAGGCGAGTACAGAGTCTGAGTCTAGGAGGCATGCGATGCCTAACATCGTCGATAAGCCATTCTTCGATGACGATATTTCTTCCAAAGAAAACAGCAATTCCCCGCTGAACGACCAGCGATTAGACCCACTGTCGCCGCTCAAGCCTGGAATGCTCGAAAGCGTAGCTCGCCCCAAGGACAACGCCCTGGAACCGATCACACGACTCGTCCAGCGCGCCCGGCCGGCCATGAGCCTAGCCATGTTCACAGCGGGACTTGCCACGCTTGTCAGTATCCCCTCGATCGCCCTAGCGGACCTGTCCAATAGCGCGACCGTCAACTTTGGCAATCCCAGTGCGCCGGGCATCGACCAGAACTGCATCCAGCGCGACGAGGCGTGTGGGAACGCCTTTCACAAGATGGTCCCCGGCGCCGTCACCATCGACGGGCCTGGGACCGTGACCTTCCAGCACATCGGGCGTCACCAACTCGCGGTCTACCAACCTGGCACCAAGCCGACTGACATTAATATCAAGGAGCTTCGCCCTGTGACGACCAATGCCCCAGTCATCGTGACATTCAGTGAGGCCGGCAAGTACCTGGTGATCTGCAACATCGTCGGCCACTGGCAAGACAACATGTGGGGCTGGGTCACGGTCGAATAAGGCGGTGTGCACCCATCCGATCTGAAGAAAGTCTCGGATGGGTCAACAGAATCCGATCTTGTGTTCTGTCATCGCAAGAAGGTTACGCGCCGGTTTTTGATGAGCTCCACAGACAGCGAGCGACCACGATGAGGAGCTGCCGCCTGACGAGGAGAAGATCCAGGAGGCGGCGAGGCGAACGACAAGTCCAGACCAGCCGGCAGGGGTTCGGGAAACACGCCCCGTTCGATAGCTGAAGGGGCGATTAGCCCCGGTAGCGCCTGACGAGACAGGGTGCGCGCAGCCCCGCCGCGCTTGATGACGGCGTCCTGCATCGCTTCAATCGTAGACATGCCGCGGCGAAGGAGTCTGGGGAAGAGACGGCTATGAGGATGTACCACGAGGGGCAGCGGGAGTTGCAGGATCGCTACGGCGGACGTGCCATGGCCGATCGACTCGAAGAGCACCGCATGCACCGGGTCTTCACCGACGTCGACCGGGAGATGGTTGAGACGGTGCGCTTCTTCTTCTTTCTCGCCACCGCCTGAGACGGCACGGTGGACTGCTCGATGAAAGGCGGACTCCCGGAATTCGTTCGGGTAACCGGTCCGAATGAGCTTACATGGCCTGATTACGATGGGAACCGCATGTACCGCAGTCTCGGAAGCATTACCAAGATCCCTGCCGTTGGGCTCTTGTTTATCACGTTCGACTCGGCGAGCACACGACTTCGTATAAGCGGGACCGCACCGTCGATGAGAGTGCTGAGGCCAGCATGGATCCTCCCGGTGCGCAACGGCTCGTACGCGTCACTGCCACGCACATCTTCTACATTGCCCGCGATACACGTGGAAATTGAGCTCATCGAGGAGTCAGTCCATTCCCCTGGGACCAACTACACGCATCCGGAGCCGGAATGGAAACGACGCGACTATATCCGCGATGTCCTCCACGAATCATCCTGAACAATAAATCTCGAAGGATTGTCCGTCTTCACGATGAGGGCATCGGTCGCCGCTGCTACCCTAATCCGCGGCGGCCTTCTGCTCCGCCCGGCCTGAACTGCGGTCGGCGGATCTGTTCACTCTGACCGAGAAAATGGAGGCGTGGATTACGCGCGGGGCCTAACCCACCCGTCGATGGCGAACGCACTCAACCCGCTTCCACGTGCTGATGCTGATGCACGTTATCTCAATACCACGCCTGTGAAGGCGTCCTCGCCAGCGCTTTCATTTACCTGACATGACCCATTGCGGAGCTGGGCAGCTCGAATTTCGATCGCCTGCTAACGGCCTGGTAGCTGCACAGGCGGCTGGCGCCGGTCGTCCCCCGTGCTCGCGGGCGAGCGGAAACGCCATAGGCCCCGGTCGGTCGCGGCGTAGAGATAGAGGCCATCCACGCCGAGCGCCAGGTCCGCGATCTGGGCGAGGCCACGCCCGCCCAGATCGCTCCAGGTCGCGCCGCCGTCTCGGCTGGCCTGCACCCAGCTGCCGGTGTGGGTCCGACGAAACACCTCGTCGTCGTAGCCATTGAGGCCGACGTACACGAGATCCGGCGCTCCGGCGTCGTACGCCAGGCCACCTGTGCTGACATTCGGCGCCGGCCCTTGCGGGGACTCGCGACGCGGGAAGCTGAGCACCTCCGTCCAGGCGCGCCCGTCGTCACCGCTGCGGAAGAGTGCCGCACCGCCGATCCGGACATCGCGATTCGCGGCCAGGAAATAGCGGCCCGGCGCGGTGCCCCGGCCCCCGACGAGCCTCGCGGGGAACGCGAACTGGGCATCGCCAAAGCTGCTCGCACCGAACACCCCACTCCAGCTGTCGCCCCGGTCCGCGCTGTGCTCAAGCGAGTCGCTGAAGTCGCGGCCGGCGTAACAGCCGGCGGAGCGGAACACGCGGTTCGGGTCCGCCGGGTGCGGCTCGAGGATGCGCACGCCCCACCCGCAGAGGGTATTGTGATGCTCCTCAAGCTGTTGCCAGCTCGCCCCCCCATCGTCACTGCGGATGAAGCGGAAATCGGCCGAGATATCCGGGCGAGCCGCCAGGCCCAGATAGAGTACATCACGATCAGCGGGACTCACCGCGATCGCCCGAGCCGATTCGGTACTCGGGAGCAGGAGTATCCAGGAGGCCGCATCGTCCACGGTGCGATGCAAGCCATCGCTTCCCCAGAAGTACAGGACGGAGTGGTCGAGGGGGTCCACCGCCACGCGCCAGGCCCGAGTATCGTCCTGCTTCCGTGGCAGCTCCACCGGTCGCCAGGCCGTCCCGCCATCGTCGCTCCGCAGGAGGCCGGATGCGATTACGGCGAACAGAGCGCCGCTCGCGGGGGTAAAGAGCTGGAGGACGGGCTCGCTGAGCCCGGTCTGCTCCCAGTCTCCCTCGGCGTGCGCCGGCACGCCGAGGCTCTCGCCCACATCCAAAGTCAGCACCAATGCGATTACCACCAGCGCCGCTAGCCAGCGCACAACCAGGAGTCTGCCGACCCTCATGGGTTGCTCCCCTTCCTGTTCGAGACCGGTTGGCCGCCGGGCGGGTGCAGCCCAGCCGTGACCATGACGATGCGGCACCAATCCATGCCGCCAAGCCGCCGGTTCTCCGTACCGTTCTGGTGCCGCCTTGAACTGCGGCACTGCGGTGACCAAAGCCGCGTCTCGGGCGGCCGCTCAGTCAGGACTCCCTTCACGCGGCACTACCCTCGCTCTCACCCGCGGGCGGGACGGCTCAGGCCTGGAGTCCAAGCCCTACCCGGGGCGACCATCCGGTGCCCCGCTCCCCCGCGTTCGACTTCATCGTGCGCTTAAAGGTCGGAGCAGTCAATCCCGCGCGGGGGCGGCCCATACGTCTATGGTTGGTACTTGCGAACCCGCCGCTGTGTAAGCCCCAGTGCGAGACGAGCGGCCGCTCGTAAATCGAGAGATTCTGGCCGAATTACCCGGCCCGCCCGGTGCCGCGATTCCTATTTCTTCGAACCCCGCCGCGCGGTGCGCTCGGAACCGGTTCCGCTGCGGGAAAGACGAGCGCCAGGGAGAACTCCAGCAGCGTGCCGGAATCCCGGGCCTCCTTGTCCGCGATCTGGAGGTCCATACTCCCTTGCAGTTCTTGCCCTTCACATTCTGGAGTGCCGGGGTAGTCATCGCGTCGTACAACTTTCTAAGGTCCTTGGCGGCCCCACCGGCCCGATCGTGCAGCACCACTGGGCCGACACCGACGCTGTTCGGTGGCCGAAGCGTGATCAGCAGGTCGCCGATGTACGTGTGCTTGAGGTTTATGCCAACCGTCAGCGACTCGATCGGCGTCGCATCCGGGATACTGAGCGGAAAGGCGACGGTCTGCAAATCGGGGATGGGCGCGTTGAAGGTACGACTAATGGTTGTGCCACTTCGGGGCTGGGGCTGTGCGAGCTCAACTGCGGTCCTGGCATTGAGTCGCCCGTAGCCATACTTGGGGCTATGTCCTCCGGCGTCATACTCTCCACTCTGCGGGTCGATCCTGTCACAGGCACGCCTAAACAGATCCTTGACCTCAGCCCCTTTCAGGTTGGGATTGACCGAGAGCACGAGGGCCGCCACCGCCGCGGCCCCGGGACACGCACTGGACGTGCCGCCGAAGCTGTTGGTGAAATTCCCGACCGTGTCGCCATCTGCGGCTATGCCGGAGTTGTAGCCCTGCGCGCCCCGCCGGTCTGTGGTCCAGATACCCGGGGTGAGCGGCGCAAGGTGATTGAATGGGGCGTGCTCGAGATCGCTGCTGGGGAACGCGCACCAGACCGCCGCCCCAAAGTCGCTGTAGACGCTCTGGGTACCGCGATCGTTGCAGGCGGCAACCGCGATCACCTTCGAATAGCTCGCGTACCCGTCATTGTCCACCGACTCGCGGCCGTTGCCCGCTGCGAACAGGACGACACATCCCTTGCCCCCTCGCCCCTGAGCAGTGACGAAATCGATGGCCAGCCGCGTGCTAGGGGGGAGGCGGAAATGCTTGGTTGTGCCTGGGATCGTTGGGGCTGAACCATCGGCCGTCCTCGGGTCCCCAACTGCACGAGATCACGTCGGCGCCGTTGTCGGCGGCCCATTTGAACGCATCGGCCTCGCGCTGCGAGCCCAGCCCCGAGGCCAATCGGATCGGCATGAGTCGAGCCGCGGGCGCGACGCCGGATGCGCCAAGCGTGCCGTCGGCGCATGCCACGCCGGCGCATGCGGTGCCATGGTTCTCACCGCGATCGGGCCCGGTTCGAACGGATCCTTCGGACGCGGATCGGCCGTCCGCAGGGTAGCATCACGCGGGGCGAGAATTTTCCCGGCGCTGCCGAACTCCGGATGATCGATGTCGATGCCGTCATCGATGATGGCGATGGTGACGCCTTCGCCGCGCGTCAGCTCGTGCGCCGCGGCTACGCTCGCGTGGGCATCGACGCTGATCCCGTTGATCGCGGTTTTGCTCAGGTGCCACTGCTGGGGGAAAATGCCTTTCGGCGCGCGCCGTCGGATAAGCTCCGGGTGGCAGTATTCCACGTCGTCGCGCCGGAGGAGGTTCTCCGCGATCTCGAAGACCCGCTGGCCCGTCCCTTCCACCGCTTGCACGAAGTAAGCGTTCGTCGCGTAGGTCACCGCTTCCTTGACGGTCAGACCGGCTTCGCGCAGCACTTCCAAACAGTCTTCCGGGTCGGTCGTATCGGTGAACTTGATGAAGAGATTCTCGGTGTAGAGCACCGGCTCGCGCGGTCGTCGGCTCGACGAGGACTCCGCCGGCGAAGCGAACGTCGGGCACGGCTCGGAGCACCGCCTTCCGCTCGTCCACCGAGGGCCCCGCGTCGCCGGTGGGCACGCGATACACCTCCACCCCGGCTTCCGGGAACGCCGCCACGAGCGTGCTATCGTCCAGCGCGTCGGAAGCCGGGGTCGGTACCGGTCCCACTCCGCGCGTGATCGACCGGCCGCTCCGGGTGCGCACTGCGAGGAGATCGTCGCTTTCTTCGAGGTTGAATCCCGGCTCGTCTATCGTGCCGTAGTATACGGTGGGCATTGGTCGGCCTCCTTTGGGCAAAGGGGGAAGGCGCGGCGCTCGTGGGTTAGCCATCCCCGGCTTGCTGTGTTCGGTAAATAGTTGTTGAGACGTTCCGTATCACGCAGTTCCGTTCAACGCGTCACTGCGGCTGCCGACCGTGCCTCCATCTGGTGCTCGAACAGGTCCGGGTCCGATTCCTATTCGGCAGCGATCTGCCGAGTTAAGGCTCGAAAGTCGGTCGGACTCATGACTTTCAGCTCCAGCGCGGGATGAGATGACTCTGCGGAAGAAGGTCTTAGCGCGGCGCTCCCGTTACGTGCAACCGCCGAGAGTAAAGCCTCCCTGCAGGCGATCCCGCCCCGACGATGCGATAGCCGTTATCAGGAGACCGTATGTCAGATGAAACCAGTTGATCCATGAGAGTGGATGAAAAACTCGCTTGGGAGATGAGTCCCAGCAGGCCCGTGACACCCAGCGCTCCAGTGAGCATGAGAGTAGTGCCACCAAGACGAAGAAAACGCTGTGGATTCATGGTTCGTCCATCGACACCCATTGTCAACATTCTAGGCCGCTTTTCGTTCCGATAATTCCCATTACCGAGTCTTGAAGGTCTAATGAAGGCTGCTTGCTGCTAGTTGAACGGCCTCGCCCGCGGCTTAAAATAGGCTCCGATACTCGGACGGACGAAGGATCCTGAGCTGGACCTGCCGCCACAGGTGTTCAGCGTTCTTAGGGAGCCGACTCTCCATGGTCAGGAAGGCATCGCACTCCAGTTCAAGAGCATCTCGGATTAGCAAGCGATCCTCGGCGCTGAGGTAACCAAAAGAGGGGCCATCGAGCCGTGCCGCTCGCACGCTGCCTATTCCACTGTAGGGAGAATGGTGGCCGTAGGCGGCCAAGCAGCCTTGCCAGTAGCCGAGAATGTCATAGGCCCATTGGACGTAGCTGGAATCGCCTTTTGCTGCAACTTCATCGAAGCTGTGACCAGAGATGGCCAACTCGATGGCGCCACGCTTATTGACGAAACAGATTGCTCGAAGCGAATCGAGATCTTCTATCCCCGCAGGAACCTGGTAGATACGATCAGTCGATGGTGGCTCGATGTTCTCGAAGATAAATTCGCCGTACCGATGCATAGTCTGGAGCGTCGAAGAGTCCAGGAAGACTCGTCGCGGTAGCCCTTCAAAGTCCGTCATACATACCAGCTCTCTATCCTCGTTCGCCTATCCGCAACGCTTTACTGAATAGCCTGATGATAGAGCCATGCGCCCCGTATTCGAGTTCCGATAACCCCATTATCGGAATGTCAGGATCTTGGGAATTGCTTAGCTCCTGTTTCCGCACTCAGCTGGCACGGCATCGCTGATTCGGTAGATGTCTATGATTGGCCCCGGCCGCTCATAGAAGTGCATGTACCAGAACGGGATAGCCTTATCGTCGGGATGGACCGGCGCGGACACACCCTCCGGAAAGGGCGAAAACCGCTGCACGTGCTCTGCGCGGCTGATGAGTCGGCTGTAGCCAGTCTCGGCGGAAGGATCACGAGCGTTGCGCAACTGGGGCTCGTAATTGAAGCTTGCAAGCAGCACGAACCGGGTATCATCGCACTCCAGCCGGCGCGCGGCGTCCACGCTCACGAGTGACTGAAAACGCGCGATGCGTACGTTTTGAATCGCTGGTCGTCCATTCCACTCGGGCGGCAGGCTGTAGGCCTGCGCGGCCACGCGGCTGCCACGCGCGCCCTGGCGGATCCATTGCTCAGCCAGCACTCGAGTATCCGTGGTGAGCGCCAGGCGATTGTGCTGGATGACGTCGCGAACGAGCGGCGCCAGCAGTAGCAGCGCTCCGAGCGCCACCGTGACATACCCGACACGCGAAAGATAGCGCGCGATTCCGCCGGCGAGTACCGCGGCGAAGATGACCAGCGGAAGGGCATAGCGGGCCGCGAAGAGCTCATTGCGCACCATGATGACCAGGTACGCCGCCAGGCAGCCGAGCAGGGCGAACGCCGCCCCCGGCCGCGAGCGCGCCAGCGCCACGGCTCCAGCAATGCCAGCCAGGAGCCCGAGCGGACCCACCCCCCGCAAGGTCGACTCGGCGTACAGCAGCGGCACCGGCGTCGGCTCCTGATCCTCCGAAGCGATTCGTCCTGTCCGCAACTGCTCGGCGAAGCCATCGCTGACACCCCAGAAATCGGTGATGATCTCCGGCATACCGAGACAGCAACCGATGACAAATGCCAGCACCGTTGCTCCGAAGGTATCGATGAATACACGGGGCACGCGGTAGCGGCCGCTCCCCGCGTGCACGATCAGCCCGAGGAGGGGCAGCACCACAACAACGCCAAAATTGAACTTCGCTGAGAACGCCAGTCCCGCCAGCAGTCCGGCAAGGAGCGGCAGAAGAACGGTCGGCTTCTTGAAGCTCAACACGGCGACGAACATGCTCGCCGTCATGAACAAGGTCGCGGGGACATCGTTGCGAGCAATGTGCGCCAGATGAACCTGCAGCGGGCTCAGCGCCATGATTAAGCCGGTCACGAGGCCGGCCTTTCCACTGAACAAGGCGTGTGCCGTCAACGCCGCGAATACCGCGGCACCCGAGCCGAGTATGGCGGTGCTCACCCGGGCAAGCAGCATCTGAAACTCTGCGCGCTCACGTACGTCCGAAATCGGACGAATGCGCTGCGCCAAACGGAACTCCCAAACGTGGAGGTGCCGCGCCAGGAGTGGGTTGCGATAGTCTGGTCCGTCGGTGCGTCTACCGTCCGCCACGGCTGAGGACCAACGCACGTGGTTTACTTCGTCGTAGTAGAGGGCCGCCGGAAGCTGCCAGTTAATGCCCCAGAGACGCGCGCAGAGTGCCAACGCGAACACGAGCCCGGCCCAGGCCGCCGTTGGCACCCTGCCGACGCGTCCAGCATTGTGGTCGTTCCACCGCTCGCTCAATCGCGCGTGGGGGCTATGTTGTGGGCCGCCGCCATCCGAAGTCGAAGGCATCCGCTTCCTGCTCTCGATAGCCGGCGTTTTTCGCGTTAGTCCGAAACCCAGGCCAGGCATGGATGCGCCTTTGTAGAGGGTCCGCTAGGTGTACCGTACGATGGGCCGAATGTCGAGTCTAGGAATGTCCTTGTACATTGCCCAGTACAGACGATCAACGCCGGAATTCCCCGGTTGGGGCACCATCGAGGGAATACTCTTCCTTCTTAACGAGCCCGGGCATACCATCTGGGTCATGCTGACGAATGTTGCCGCGCGAGGAGGGGTCAGTGGCTTTGCTCGATCAGCCGGGAGCGGCACGAGGATATCGGCGGTACGCACTGCTGCCCTCGCCGGGGTCCTCACGCTAACGCGGTATCAGCACAGGAGGCGAGCGCCGCCGCGACCTCGCGGGGCGCGGTGACCATCCCGTTGTGCCCCGTCGCCACATCGTGATAGTCCCATCCGGCCGGTCGGGCCTGCTGGGCTGAGCCCCCGAAGCCGCTGCCCGTGAAGTGCGCGTAGCTCCTTGGCAGGTGCTCGGCCCGCCCCGCGGCCAGTCTATGCCGCCTACCCCCAACTCGTAGACACGCCCGAAGAGATCGATAATCTCGCATTTCAAGGTGTCGTGATCGGGATCGTCCGGAATGATCGGCGGTCTTCCCGCCCCACGATCCGCCAGAGAATCCTGCCAATCGGAAAGCGCGCTCCGGACGACAGCCGCAAACCGGAGCGGCGCATAGCGGCGTCCGAAAGCCGTTGGCGGCATGTGGTCCAACTCGCCCTGATCAAGCCGTGCTCGCAGGTACGCGGCAGCATCACGAACCTCATCGCCCTCGGCACCCATGGCGGAAGCCTATGCTCGCCCTATTGTTGCTTCCGTCGCCGACAGGTTGACAACAGCGGGTGAAACATTGCTTCGCCGACGTCCCTACGTGATCGAGTATTCGGGTGCGTTGATCCACTCGCGTCTCAGCCAGAGCGCGACCGCCTGCAGGCGCGAGCGGACGCCAAGCGCCGTGACGGCGGTCCCGACGTCTCGCACAACGATGTCTCGTGGGAGCGAGAGCCTGATCGCAGTCTCGCCGATTGAGAGACCTTCGGCCAGCAACGACAGAGTGCGGCGCTGACTCGGCTCAGCGGGCTGTTGGATCGATCTTTGAGAGGCTCGTACATCGAATTGATACCCTACTCCTACGCGCATAGTGCGATGTGCGCATCGGAGTCCGATCAAGGAAACCTTGAGACTCGGTCGAGACTTCGCGCACAGAACGGTCCGTCCGCACCATCAACCGGTGATGTGATGCGGTTCGGGCTCTCGACCCACCCGAGTGTAGTGGCTATGGCGGGAGACGTCTGGCAAATTGTTGACAGTTATGAGCCTCAGCGAGACCTGGGCGTATGAGAGTCCATCGGGCACTGATTCAACCGGAGACGTCTGACTCGCCTTCTGCAATTTGGATCCCGAACACACGCGGGCTCCCGTATCAGAGTTAGAGAACAATAGCTCCTCTGCATGCCGTGCGCGAGGATGCTATACACGTTGAGTCAGAAAGGCTAGTTGACTGCTTCGGCAACTCCCAGACGGACGCTCGTCCGTGTCCCGGACCGGTACCACCATGGCATTCGGAAGTCCGCTACCGCGTCGCTTTGAGATTCTCCACATGAGTCCACGTGCCGGAGATCGATGCCGGCCAGGGGTAGTCCGCGACAACGCTCGGTGCCAGCACCGCTTCCGCGGGCAGCCAGAATAGCGGGATATTCGAGTGGAGCTCGAACGACCGATCGCCCAGCTCCTGCCAATAGGGAGCGTGCTTCTCGGTATCAAGCTCTTGCTGAATCTTGCGAAAGCTCGCGTCGGTGTCCGCGTGCTGGTAGCCGCCACAGTTGCCGATGAATGAGCTGTTGTAGAAGCCGTAGGCCACGATAGGCGCTCCGCTGGTGGTGGTGAGATCAATGGCATTCTCGTGAGCGCACGTGGTACTGAGCTGCTGCCATCGCGTCGAGTCCGTCTGGACAAAATCCACGTCGACCCCTATAGCGCGCCAGTACGCGCCAATGGCCTCCAGCATGTCCTGAGCGCTAGAAACAGAAGAGGGAGGATTGACGTACAGGCTTGTCTTCAAGGGATTCGACGGGCCGTATCCGGCATCGGCCAGTAGCTGCCTCGCGGCGTTCACGTCGTACCCGTACTCGCTTGGAAATCGCTCCTTCCAGGCGGGGTTGAATCCCGGGAAGACCTCAGAAACATGATTGAACCCGTAAATCAGCTCGCCCTTGGCACCGAAGAACGCCTTGTTTACCGCGTCCCTATCGATGGCCCTGTTCAATGCTTTACGGACTCGCAAGTCCATTAGCGGGCTATTCGGGTACTTGTACGTGCCATCGGAGACGCGGTGGTCCGGCCAGGTGAGAAAGCAGCACTTGAAGTTCAGGAACGTCCGTAGGGCCGGTACCTTCCCCCGCACGATCTTGAACCCCCGCTGCTCCGCCTGAGGCAGCAGATCCTCAGGGAGAGTGGTCACGTGGACCTCGCCGGGCATAGAGTCCCGCGAGCCTGGTGGACGCTTCAGACATCCAGCGGAACTCGAATTCCTGGAAGTCGGGATTGGCGCGCCAGTGCGTATAGGGGACTCGCTGGTACACGATATTCGCCCCTTGCGCCCGGGAGACATATTGATACGGTCCAGTGCCGGCAATGGGCGGATCGGTGAGCGAGGGGTCACCGCGCTTGTCCCAATCGGCCTTGCTCATGATCTCAAACCCTCCCTGGGCCTGGGAGATCATGTTGATCAGGTCGGCATCCTTCTGCTTGATCTTGACCAGCACTTCGTAGTCGTTGACGACCTCAACGTCCTCGATCGCTTTTTTTGCAAGCACAACCTGATACCCAGCTTGCGCGTCCTCGCGCACCAGGTCCTTCCATGAATGGACGACATCCTTGGCCGTGAACTCGCCATTACCGTTGTGAAACTGGACGCCCTGCCGCAGCTTGAACCGAATTGCCTGGTCGCCCTCGACCTTCCACTCCGTGGCAAGCTGCGGGACGAGTTTGCCGGTCTCGGCGTCCAGCCCAATCAGGTACTCGTACATCGGCGCCAGTTGCCACATGATCGTTTGTGCGATGTTCCGAGGCTCGTTGCTTTCCGAGGTCGGCGGCGGGACGGCGAACACCACGCGGCGAGTGGTGGACTCCGTTGACTTGGCCGCGGGGTTGCTCGCTGGCTGCGCGGGGGCGCACGCCGGAGCCACCAGCATCAGCGCCATCGCCACCATCCAGATGTGATTACGTAAAGCCAGCATACCTTCCACCTTTCTGATCAAGCACACGGCATTTCGCCCGCCTCATGAACGCGATCGTACTGCCGCGCGGAGCAGCGAGCCATAGTGTCAACGAGGTACTTTCGGCGCATTTCTCGAACTAGAGCGCCAGTCGAGGCGTGGGCATCGCGTCATGAATCAGGCCCGCACGGAAAACAGTTTCAGCAACGCTTGACTATAGCGTGGGCGCCAGCTTCGGCGAATATCCGCGCTGCTGATGCCTCGCGTGCGAGTTCGTCCGGATCCCGCCGGAGGCCGAGGCAGCGGCGCGCGCTGTGGTGGAGCATCGGCGGGCCGAGATCGCTGCCATGGCCGTACCGCGCTCGTGGCCCGAGCTGCTGGGCGACCGCGGCGAGGGCGAATGCACATTGACTGTCGACGGGCCGTGGCTCGTGGCGATTCTAGAAGAGGGCATGACATACGGACATACGCGATCATGGCGATGGCAGTCGGGCCGCTGAGCTACGAGCGGCGGCGCCGGAACGACGAGGCTTACCCAGGCAGTATCAGAGGCGGGAGGCGGGACGGGGTGGCAGGTACTCTCTTCTGGCCAGAAGAGATCCTGCCAGGTGAGTCTGCACTGAGCTGCAACCGTCGCTACCTCAAAGGCGTTTGCCAGGAGCAGCATTGGGAGCGCCAAGACGACAGATAATCAGCGGTTGTCGAGAGGCCATGCTTTGGTTCCTCCACAAGAGGGAACGCTCGCCTCGCTAATGGCGGGTACCCCACGGTCGGGTGATGCGCTAAACCAGCCGGTGTGGCTGAGGGCGACGACCACTCGATTCGAATTAGTGCCTATTACCGCGGGCTCGGTCGGGCTTCTCATACACAAGCCGGGTTCAGTTGCCTCATGCATCGATCATGGTATCATCGCCGACCGTTGTCATGTTACTTATCTTACCCAGTTCTAGTCAATCTCAATTCTGGTACATCGCTATCGCTTCTTCTGCACTTCCTCCGATAGCGCTGCATCCCCAGGCCGTTGGTAGGCGCCGCACCTGGGTTGAATCAGCGACATTTCCAGCTTGCTAGGCCTGGCGATTCCGCTCGGGATCGTCGGGCTTGCCATTGGCATTCGACTCTTCAATATTCTCGCCCTTGATCCGTTTGGCGATGAGGTGACGTGGCTCCGCTGGGCCATCGATCATTTCGATCCGGGGCAGGCGGCGACATACTGGACGACTCTAGACGATGAGGGACGCCCGCCCCTCTTCTTCTGGCTAATCCTTATCACGCTGCCAATCGATCCGAACGCATTCGTCGGCGGCCGTGTAGCGGCGGCTCTGGCGAGCGGCGCAACGGCCGGAATGCTCTATGCCGTCGGCGCGCAGCTCGCGCCGCGGTCCGTTGGCGTGGTTGCGGCGCTGCTGTGGGCCGTCCTGCCCTTCGGTGTGATCTTTGGTCGACTGGCGTCGTCGGACGACGCCTTGCTCGCTCTCTGTCTGGCGCTCGTCATGTGGGCTGCCATTCGCGCGGTGCGAGAGCCGTCGTATCGTTCGGGCGCGGTCTGTGGGGCTGCCATCGCGTTGGCCATCCTGGCGAAGACGTTGGGCCTTCTCGCGCTCGCAATACCGGTGTGCGCGGCGGTCGCGCTAGCTCGCGGGGTCAATCTCCGGCGACTCCTGAGGGCGATCGCCGGCATGGTCATCGTCCTGGTAATCGGCGTGAGCCCACTCCTCCCGTGGGCACCCGGAATGCTTGAAAAGGCTGATGATCACGCGGAGCTCGATGTAGAACAACAGGCCGGAGCGGGTCCGAAACACGATGCCGGCTACCGTCTCTCACTGAACATGGGCGATGCTGGAGAGTACTTGGTCGCATATCTGGGTGCGCCAATTCTCATTTTCGCGACCGGCGGCCTGGCTAGCGGCGTGCTTCAGCGAAATCGGAATGTGCTATTTCTCGGGCTCGCCTTCGCCGCCGGCGTCGTACCCGTATTGCTGTTCACAACGGTGCTCTACAGCCGCTACTTGCTCGGATTCAGCTTGCCGATTTACCTCCTTGCGGCCATGGCGATGTGTCAGCTCTGGCGGGGGCTAGCACCGCTATGCTCGGCCATCGTTTCAAGGAATCGGATGAGTATCGCCAGTGCCGGGATCGTTGGGGGAGTAACGATAGCAGCGCTCTTCCCGCAGCTCACTCTCACGCGGGCAATGCTCTTCGAACCATCCCTCGCGGTGCTTCCAGGGGCGGATCACTGGCGATACTTCCAGCATCACTGGAGCCTCTTTGGACTCAGCCAACACGTCGAGTTCCTCAAACAGGAAGCGCGACGCGGTCAGATCAAGGTCGTGATGCCGCGCGAATCGGCAGAGTATCGCTTCGAGCTCCCGTACGATGCTTTGCGTTTTTACTTCCGCGCGACTCCCACCATCACATTCGATGACATTCCCCCAATGCGCGGCGAGAGATCGGATAGGGAGCACCGAGAAATCACTGAGGCCCATCGACCGACCTACATAGTGATCAACGAGGAGGATCCCAACGCGCCAGAATCAGGTGACGCACCGCCTCGGGTTCCAGAGAATGTGCGCCGTAGCTTTCCTGCAGCCAGCGTCGCTCACAAGACCGTACGGCCAGAGGGTGGATACGCCATTACACTGTACCGAGCAGACGCCGGAGCGCAGCTCGATGCATCGATATCGGGTGAAACCGAGGCGCTTCAACCGGCCAGAGATCGCAAGCCAGGCTCATAGCCCTGGCTCCTCGGCGGGTGGTTCACCCGGGGTGTTGGTAAGCGACTCTCAACTCGCCCACTTCGCAGTCATGCTCACGTGGGCGGCGCGGCTTCCGTGAACTAGCGGCGCACGAGCACTCAAGCGCCGCCATCGATCTACGGCTGATGGTCCGTACCGCCGGCGCTCCGTCATCCTGGAACGCAGCGCCGGCGATAGGTCAGACCACCGGGTTGGAACAGCTTACGCCCGGCCGAACGCGTCCTTGGTACCAGGCAACATCGCCAGCCCCAACGCAGCGGCGCAGAGCAACACGGCCGGTGCTATGGCCTGGAATGACGTGCCGCCGAAGAGCGACAGGAATAGGAAGACCAGGTCAAAGGCGGCGATGAGAACGACGAACATCCACCCCTGCTGATCAAGTCGCCAGAGCTGCCCGGCGACCGCGAACCAGATAACCGCAACAAGGCCCGATAGCATGGCCCCGAGCCAGTTGACGTTGAACAACTTAAGACCGTAACCATAGATATCGGCAACGGGTATCAGACCGAGATACCGCGCCGTGTCGAGCAGGTTCCAAAGCCCGGCCGTGACGGCGATCGCGGCGAGGATCATCACCGGCAGAGTCCGGTGATGCCCACCACTCAATCCAGATGGTTGCGACTGCGATTCCATGTCTCCCTCCGTCTGTAAGGCTTAAAGCCTCATGGTAGTAATCGGCCGCGGCCGGCCATGACCCGGTGTAACCGCGCATCAGCAACCCACTGTAGGCGCGGCGCCTGTCATGGAAGGTCAGGCTCCGCTCATTCTGCGCGCGGCCCAGGGACGCCAGCAAGATGTCTCGTGACACCAGGGGCACGTGCCATCCGTCATCCAACGCGCGACGGCGGTGCATGCGCCATCGGTCCAGCGGCTCAGACTCGTCCGCCTCGGGTCGCCTGGGACGCGCGGGGCGGTCAACCGCCGGTGGTCCGAGACGCCGCTGACAGCCTCTCCGGCGGCGCCATTCAGGACAGCACGGGGCTTGTTCTACGGGGCTTGTTCTTATGAGGAGCGGTAAGCGATCTAGCGCGACGTGCAGCGGATGCTCGCGCATCGCCCGCGGCCGATGGTTGCCGGATTGCCAGCTGCCTCTACGGGCGGTTCCGAGGGAAGGTCGGCACTTCACTGGCCCAGCTCGTGGAGGTCGATGATCGGCTCGGTCATCGAGCATCCGCGGCCTGTTAGCGGAGGTGGATCAGCTCTCAACCGGCCTTGACAAGATGTCATACGTTCGGTGGTGACGGTTGGCACGTTCGATGTCGTTTGGCACTCGATAAGGTGGACGAAGTGAGCTTGTCATTTCGTTCAGCGCCAAAACCGGCATGCGCCGCGGACAATTTGGAGTGCTCGGTCGACATGTTTTCCCAGGTGCTCTGCACGCGGACAGCTCTCTAAAGCGCCGGGACTCTTCCGGTACCACCCGCGGCTCGAGGAGCGCGCGAAAGGACGTGTGGGGATGGCCAACCAGCAGACACATCGTCTGTTGACCATCAACGTAGGCTCGTCGAGTCTGAAGGCGGTTCTGTACCGCCTCGGGGCGGCGGAGAGGCTGGAGTATCGGGCGACCGCGGAACGAATCGGTATCCCCAACAGCTGCCTGCGGATTGCCGACGCCCAGGGCACGGTACTGCTTCATCGTTCAGACGACCTTCCGGACCACGCCACCGCGCTGGATTCCCTTGTCACCTGGCTACGGGAGGAGCGACTGGACGAGGAGCTGGCGGCCATCGGGCAGCGCGTGGTACAGGGTGGCGGCCGGTACAGGGCGCCAACGTTGGTCACCGACACACTACTCGAGGACTTGCGGTCGCTGGTTGCCCTCGACACGGAACACTTGCCACAGGCCCTCCAGGTTATTGAGAGCACGCGCGACGCGTTTCCGAGCGTTCCGCAGGTGGCCTGCTTCGACACAGCCTTCCACCGCCAGATGCCTCGGGTCGCGCAGATGTATCCGCTTCCACGGGACCTGTGGGACGCCGGAGTGGCGCGCTACGGCTTCCACGGCCTCTCCTATGAGTACATCCTGCAAGAGCTGCGCTCGCTCGACGGCGACGCGGCCGATGGCCGAGTGATCGTCGCGCACCTTGGCAACGGGGCGAGCATGGCTGCTATGCACCACGGCGTTGCCGTGGACACGACCATGGGGCTCACGCCAACGGGCGGCCTGGTAATGAGCACTCGGAGCGGCGATCTAGATCCGGGCGTGCTGCTCTTCTTGCTCGAGTCGCGAGGATTGACCCCAGCCGCACTGAGTCACCTCGTTAACAAGGAGGCTGGTCTGCTTGGCGTCTCGGGCAGCACCGCGGACATGCAAGATCTGCTGGCGTGCGAGGCGACGGATTCGCGTGCCGCCGACGCGGTCGCGCTGTTCTGCTACCAGGCGCGGAAGATTCTTGGCGGCCTGGTGGCCGCACTGGAAGGTCTAGACACGCTCGTCTTCACGGCGGGCATCGGGGAACACTCGGCGGCTATCCGTGCTCGCATCTGCGACGGCCTGGGCTACCTGGGCCTGGAGGTGGACCCGGCTCGCAACGCCGTGCACGCGCCGCTCATCTCGAAGGATGCCAGCCGTGTTGTGGTCCGCGTGATCCCGACTGACGAAGACATGATGATCGCTCGACACACGCACAGTGTGATCGTAGAGGAGGGAGCTACCCATGTATGAGTTCGACGTACGTATCTCCAGTGCAGTGAGCGCGCCCAACGGGCACCATGAATTAGCGGTGGGTCCACTGTCGGAGACAGAGCTGAGCCAGATGACGAAATACTGGCATGCCGTCAACTACCTGACGGTCGCTCAGATTTACCTGCGGGAGAATACCCTGCTGCGAGAGCCGCTCCGGCCCGAGCACATCAAGCCGCGACTTCTCGGCCACTGGGGCACCTCCCCCGGCCTCAGCTTGATCTACGTCCACCTCAACCGGTTGATCAAGGAACGCGATGCCAACGTGATCTACCTGGCCGGACCCGGGCCATGGTGGCCCGGCGCTGGTGGCCCACGCATACCTGGAGGGCACGTACTCGGAGGTCTATCCGGAGATCACGGAGGACGCGGCGGGCGTTCGGCATTTGTGCCGCCGCTTCTCAGCTCCCGGGCGGGATCCCGAGCCACGTCAGTGTGCAGACACCTGGCTCCATTCACGAGGGCGGTGAGCTTGGCTACGTGCTGTCTCACGCCTTCGGCGCGGCCTTCGACAACCCGGATCTCATCGTCGCCGCCGTGGTCGGGGACGGCGAAGCGGAGTCGGGGCCGTTGGCCGGCGCCTGGAGGGGCACCAACTTCCTCAACCCCGTCCGCGACGGCGCCGTGCTGCCGATTCTGCACCTCAACGGCTACAAGATCAGTGGTCCCACGGTGCTTGGCCGCGAAAGCGACGACGACATTCGGGCCTTCTTGCAAGGCAACGGCTACGAGACCTTCTTCGTGGAGGGCGACGATCCGCCGCACGTGCACCAGGAGCTCGCCGCGACGCTCGACCGCTGCTACGATCACATTCGCGAAATCCAGCAAGCAGCCCGTCATCACGGCTTCTTCGAGCGGCCACGCTGGCCGGCCATCGTCTTGCGCACACCCAAAGGCTGGACGGGCCCCAAGGAAGTGGACGGCCATCCGGCCGAGGGTACCTTCCGCTCCCACCAGGTGCCGCTGGCGGATGCGCGCGGCAAGCCAGAGCAGCTGGCGCAGCTCGAGACCTGGTTGCGCAGCTACGAGCCGGAGTCCCTATTCGATGCCAACGGCAAGTTCGACGCCGAGATAGCCGATCTGGCGCCGCGGGGTGACCGCCGCATGAGCGCTAACCCGCATGCGAACGGCGGCAAACTGCTCGTGGACCTCGACATCCCCGACTTCCGCGACTACGCAGTCGAGGTCGAGCGGCCCGCTGTCGTGCGACGGGAATCCACCCGCGAATTCGGCAAGATGATGCGCGACATCTACGTGCGCAACGCCGAGGCGGCGAATTTCCGCCTGTTCTGCCCAGACGAGACAAACTCTAACCGTCTCGGCAACGTCTTCGAGGTCGAGAACCGCTGCTTCGTGGGGCGAACGCTCGACATCGACGATCACCTCTCCCCAGACGGCCGCGTCATGGAGGTGCTCAGCGAGCATCTCTGCGAAGGCTGGCTCGAGGGCTATCTCCTGACCGGCCGGCACGGACTGTTCGCGACCTACGAGGCGTTCGCGATGGTCTCGGCGTCAATGACCGTGCAGCACACGAAATGGCTCCAGGAGGCCGACAATCTGCCCTGGCGTGCACCGGTTGCGTCGCTCAATATCCTGCTCACCTCGACGTGCTGGCGCAACGACCACAACGGCTTCAGCCATCAGGGCCCCGGCTTGATCGACGTGATGCTGTCCAAGCGCGGGTCAGTGGCGCGCATCTACATGCCGCCCGATGCCAACACCCTGCTCTCGGTCGCCGACCACTGCCTCCGCAGCCGCAACTACGTCAACCTGATCGTGATCGATAAGCAGCCGCAGCTCCAGTGGCTGGACATGGAGACCGCGATCGAGCACTGCGCGCGCGGGGCGTCGATCTGGCACCGGGCCAGCAGTGACGACGGTGGCGAGCCGGATGTGGTTCTCGGGTGCGCGGGCGACATCCCAACGCTCGAGACGATAGCGGCGGCCTGGTGGCTGCGGCAGCTTGCCCCGGATCTCCGGGTCCGCGTGGTCAACGTCGTTGACCTGATGCGCCTCTTCCCGGCCCGGTATCACCCGCACGGCATGACGGATTCGGAGTTCGTCGATCTGTTCACCGCGGACAAGCCCGTCGTCTTCGCATTCCACGGCTACCAGCGGGCGGTCCACGAGATCGTGCATGGGCATCCTGACGTCGATCGTATCCACGTGCGCGGCTTCAACGAGCAGGGCACCACGACCACGCCGTTCCAGATGACCATCATGAACTCGATGAGCCGCTTCCACCTGGCAGCGGAAGCGATTCGGCGGGTGCCGCGCTTGGGCGACCGCGCGCCGGACCTGATCGCGCAGTGTGAAGCTCGGATCGACGAGGCCACGGCCTATGCGTACGAGCACCTCGAGGATCAGCCCGAGATCACCAACTGGGTGTGGTCCGAGTAAGTAGTGCCGCCCGAGCGCCGCGTGAGCGGCGCTCGGGCGAGCAATATCGGGACCGGGGCGACGGCAGCGTCGTCCCGATGCCCTAACAGCGTCGGAGATGATCCATGGCACAGATGACGGTGGAACCGCGCGAGAAACAGCTATCGACGGATGGCTCAAACGGGGGCGGCGGCCCTGCCTGGCAGACGTTGCGCGTCGACGACGCGATACGTCAGCAAGGTACGGATGCCGTCCACGGACTGAGCGCCGCGGAAGCCGCGTCGCGCCTGGGAAAATACGGCCCGAACACGTTCACCCAGGCGAAGAAGACGCCCGGCTGGCTACTGTTCTTGCGGCAGTACCAGGACACGATGCAGATAGTCCTTCTCGTGGCTGCGATTGTCAGCGGCTTCATCGTGCACCAATGGGGCACCGCCCTGATGTTGCTGCTGCTAACGCTTGTCAATGCCTTGCTCGGGCTCCGCCAGGAGGGCAAGGCCGAGGCGAGCGTCGCCGCGCTGCAGAAGATGATGATCATCAAGGCGAAAGTGCGCCGCGACGGCCAGTTGACCGAGATTCCCGCGGAGCAGCTCGTCCCCGGCGATGTCGTCCACCTGGAAGCCGGCGACCGTGTGCCGGCGGACGGCAGGATCATCAGGTCAGCAACCCTGGAGATTGCCGAGGCTGCCCTCACGGGCGAAAGCGTGCCTGTCGCGAAGACGACGGAGCCGGTCGCGGAGGCAGATACGCCGCTCGGAGACCGGACCGACATGGCCTTTATGAACACCGAGGTCACGCGCGGTGCCGGCGAGATCGTCGTGACGGCCACCGGCATGTCTACCGAGGTTGGACACATTTCCGGGCTGCTGCAATCCGAAGGGATCGAAAAGACACCGCTCACCAAAGAGCTGGATACGCTGACCAACCAGATTCTCATCATCGCAGGAGTGGCACTCCTGGCTTCCACATTACTCGGGCTCAGCCGCGGAGTTCCTTGGGAGACCCTGTTCGTCAACGGTATCGCCTTCGCCGTGGGAGCGATCCCGACGGGTCTGCCCATGGTGGTGACCTATCTCCTCGCCATCGGTGCGATCGCGCTCGCAGAGGCCGGCGCGATCATGAAGAGGCTGCGATCGGTCGAAACACTGGGCTCGACGACCGCCGCCAACTCCGATAAGACGGGGACACTCACCCTGAACCAGATGACCGCCACGGAGCTGGTGCTCCCAGGCCGTCGATTCGCGATCACGGGCGAGGGGTATTCCACGAGCGGCAACATTACCGGTGTGGGCGAGAACAACCCGATGGATCTCTCCCCGTACCTCCTTCCAATGGCACTCGCCTCCGAGGCCACGGTGAAGCGTGGCGAGCTGGTGGGCGACCCCACCGAGGGGGCCCTTGTCGTCCTCGCCGCGAAGGGGGGCGTCGATCCTGTCACGGTCCGCGAACAATACCCACGACTCGCTGAAGTACCGTTCGACTCCGCCTACAAGCTCATGGCGACCTTCCACCAGATGAAGGACGAGGATGGCCGCGAGATCGTTCGCTGCCTCGTAAAGGGCGCCCCCGACCAGCTTCTTGGCAGGTCCTCACCCGGGCTCAATGCCGATCAGCAAAAGGTGGAGATCGACTCCCTCCGCACGCAGTTTGAGGCGGAGAACGAACGACTCGGCAAGCGTGGTCTGCGGGTCATGGCGGTGGCTCGCAAGGATCTGGACCCCGCGACATTCGATCCGTCCGGCGACCTGTTGTCGCTGGTGACTGATCTTACGATGCTCGCGCTCGTTGGCATCATCGACCCGCCACGCCCTGAAGTGAAAGTCGCGATCGCAAAAGCGAAGGCAGCCGGCATCAAAGTACGCATGATCACTGGGGACCACGCCGTTACCGCGGCGGCGATCGCCGGCGAGCTCGGGATCGAGGGGCGAGCTGTCACCGGCGCCCAGTTTGCCGCGCTGAGTGACGACGAGCTGAAGCAGCAGATCGGCGAGATCGGAGTCATAGCCCGCGTTACGCCGGAGGACAAGGTCCGACTTGTTGACATCCTGAAGCAGACAGGAAACGTCGTGGCTATGACCGGCGACGGGGTCAACGATGCGCCCGCCCTCAAAGCGGCCGACGTCGGGGTAGCCATGGGCATCACTGGAACCGATGTGTCGAAAGAGGCGGCGGTGATGATCCTCACCGACGACAACTTTGCCACGATCATCCGGGCCATCG
Source organism: uncultured Chloroflexia bacterium (assembly GCA_963765765.1). Taxonomy (GTDB): domain Bacteria; phylum Chloroflexota; class UBA6077; order UBA6077; family JACCZL01; genus CAVXYC01. The sequence goes on from CAVXYC010000020.1 coordinate 635,333, forward strand.
AGATCGGTCGCAAACTGTACGACAACCTGATGAAGTACATCCGACTTCAAATGGCCTCGTTGTTCGGATTCATCGCGGTCTTCCTGGGATCCGCAATCGTTAACTTGCTGCAAGGCGCCCCGATGTCTGCCCTGCAGGTGTTGTGGGTGAACTTCACCATCATCATATTCATAGCGATCGGGCTCGGACTGGGGGCGGGATCACCCGGCACCATGGAGCGACCGCCGCGCAAGGTTGGAACGAAGATCATCCCTCGTGGGCTGATGACGATCCTCGTCGTGGCTGGACTCGCCATGGCGGTGAGCACGCTCGTCCTCGCGCAATTCGCTGTCATTTCGGGCTGGGGGGACGCGGTGGCCCGGACGATCGCGCTCACCACGTTCTCATTCGCCACGATCTTTCTGGGGCTTGCCTGCTATGACGAATTGTCGACGGTGTTCAGCAAGGATCTGCTGGAGAACGGCAAGCTCGTCAAGATGACGGGATGGTCCTCCTGGCGACTTTCCTCATCGTTGAGATGGACTTCCTGAACCGGCTCTTCGGGACGGTGAGCCTCGACGTCGGCCAGTGGGTCCTCTGCATTGTCGCGGGCTCCCTGGTCCTCTGGTTCTTGGAGATCGTGAAGCTGTTCCAGCGGCGCGCGGCATCGTCAAAGCGGACCGCCGCCGCTGCAACAGAAGCCCGAGCCTTCTCGTGAAGGTACAGCAGCAAATGACGATCCAGGCCGGCCAACGAGTGATGTCGGTTGGCGTAGAGGACCTCGAAGCTGAAGGTGAGGCAAGAGATGACAGACGGCATTGATCCAGCGACCCAGAAGATCGCCGCGGTCCTCGCGGACGTGGACGGCACGCTGGTCACAAAGAACAAGGTGTTGACTCCGCGCGCGATTCGGGCGGTAAAGACGTTGCAGGAGCTCGGCGTGCTCTTCGCAATCACCAGCGGACGCCCGCCGCGAGGCATGCGCATGCTGGTGGAGCCACTCGGGATGAAAGTACCGATGGCTGCCTTCAATGGTGGGATCATCATTCTCCCGGACATGTCCGTCGTGGACGAACGGACCATCCCGGCCGATGTGGCACCCGCCGTGATCGAGACTATTCGCTCCTATGGTTTGTACGTTTGGATGTACCGCTCTACCGAGTGGTACGTCACCGATCCGAAAGCACCGCACGCCGAGCGGGAGGCGACGACCGTGCAGTTTCCGCCCACCGTCGTGCCGATCTACAACCAGTACCTCGACAAGGCGGTCAAGATCGTCGGCGTCAGCGACGACCACGACCTGGTCGCGCAATGCGAGGCGGCGGTCCAGCAGAAGTTCGGGGCGCAGGTCTCGGCGTCCAGGTCGCAGCCGCATTACCTGGACGTGACGCACCCGACAGCCAATAAGGGCGTCGTGATCGAGCGTCTGTCGCAGTACTTCAAGATCCCGCTGGAGCAGATCGCCACGCTGGGGGACCAGCCGAACGACGTGCTGATGTTCAAGCGGAGCGGCCTGAGCATCGCCATGGGCAACGCGAGCGAAGAGGTACAGAACCAGGCCACATACGTGACGGACTCGCACGAGGACGAGGGCTTCGCGAAGGCGATCGAGGGGTTCATTCTGCCGCGGGCGGTGGCTGCCTTGACAACGGCCGGGCGCGAGTAGGCGGGAGGGAACCATGCTGCTTGCTGGAGACATTGGCGGGACAAAGACCGCTCTGGCCGTGTATAGCACGGACCACGGACCTCGCGCGCCACTTGCCGAAAAGCTGTTCCCCAGCGGGGACTATCCCAGCCTCGAGGCTATTGCGCGCGAGTATATCGCGGAGATTGACCTCCCGGTGACGCACGCCTGTTTCGCCGTAGCGGGGCCTGTCAGCCGCGGTCGCGCCACACTGACCAACCTGCCCTGGATAGTGGACGAGTCGGCTTTGCAGGTAGCACTCGGGCTCGAATCCGTAAGCCTGCTGAATGATGTGGAGGCGATGGCAGCGGCCGTGCCGCACCTGCGCCCGGACGAGGTGCGCACCGTGCGGGAGGGCGAGCCGGTGCCGGGCGGTGCCATCGCCGTGATCGCTCCCGGCACGGGGCTCGGCGAAGCGTTCCTGACCTGGGACGGGTTGCGCTACCACGCCCATGCATCGGAAGGCAGCCATGTCGATTTTGGACCCACTTCGCCACAGCAAACTGAGCTACTCAAGCGTATGCAGGCCCGCTGGGGACGCGTCAGCTACGAGCGCGTATGCGCCGGGCGGAGCATTCCCGATCTCTACGACTTCCTGAAGGATGAAGGTGAGATGTCGGAGTCCCCTGCCGTGCGCGCGCAGTTGGCAACGGTGCGTGATCGGACACCCATCATCATGGCCGCGGGTCTCGCCCAGCCGGACCCCGATCCCCTGTGCAACTCGACCCTGAAGCTGTTCACATCCATCCTTGGCACCGCCGCGGGCGACCTCGTTCTCTCCGTACTCGCCACGGGCGGCCTCTACATCGGGGGCGGGATTCCGCAGCGCATGCTGCCCGCCACGACCGGACATGGTGAGCTCTTCCTGTCCACCTTCCAGGAGAAGGGCCGTCTTAGCCCCTCCTGGCGCGCGTGCCGGTCCACATCATCATCGAACCGGTGGCGCTCCTCGGCGCCGCCCATCACGGCCTTGACATCACGGTTTCAGTAGGGAAGGTGAGCGTATGATCGCGCAGCCGATCGCCGAAGCGACGCAGATTGACCAGCTCTGCGTCAACACCATTCGCACCCTGTCGATGGACGCCGTCCAGCAGGCTAATTCCGGTCACCCGGGCACGCCGATGGCGATGGCGCCAACCGTCTACTGCCTGTGGCAACGCTTCCTGCGCTTCGATCCGGAGCACCCGATCTGGCCGAACCGCGATCGGTTCGTGCTTTCGGCCGGGCACGCATCGATGCTGCTCTACAGCCTGCTGCACCTTACCGGCGTCAAAGCCGTGAATCCAAAGTACGAGACGCTGGGCGAGGCCTCGGTGACGCTTGACGACATCAAGCACTTCCGACAGCTCGACGGCAAGTGCCCCGGCCATCCCGAATACCGCTGGACGTCCGGGGTGGAGACCACCACCGGGCCGCTGGGACAGGGCGTGGCGAACAGCGTCGGCATGGCGATCGGCGGGCGCTGGCTTGGAGAGCAATACAACCGCGACTTTGCGCTGTTCGACTACGACGTGTACGCGCTGGCTGGCGACGGCTGCCTGATGGAGGGTATTAGCCACGAGGCCGCCTCGCTCGCTGGGCATCTCGGCCTCGCCAATCTCTGTTGGATCTACGACAACAACCGCATCACCATCGAGGGCAACACCGCGTTGGCTTGCAGCGACGACGTAGCCACACGATTCGTCGGATACGGCTGGAACGTGACGCGGGTGGGCGATGCCAACGACCTGGAGATGCTCACTCGTGCCTTCGAGACGTTCCGCCGGACCAGCGACCGGCCGACCTTGATCATCGTCGACAGCCACATCGGCTACGGTGCCCCGAACAAGCAGGACACCAGCGCAGCGCACGGTGAGCCGCTCGGCGAAGACGAGATCCGCTTCGCCAAACGCAACTACGGCTGGCCGGAGGACGAGAAGTTCCTGGTTCCTGAGGGCGTACGCGAGCACTTTCGAGACGGCATCGGCAAGCGCGGTGCCGAGCTGCGCGATGCCTGGATGGAAAAGCTGGAGACATACCGCGAGCAGTACCCCGAGAAGTATGACGAGTGCGTACCGCATGCTGCGGCGTGAGCTGCCGGATGGTTGGGATCGGGACTTGCCGGTATTCCCGGCCGATCCCAAGGGGCTGGCGACCCGCGAATCCTCGGGCCAGGTGCTGAACGCGGTCGCGCGCAACGTGTCCTGGTTAATCGGCGGCTCGGCTGACCTTGGTCCATCAACGAAGACACGCCTGACCGTCGAGGGAGCGGGCGATCTGGAGCGAGACACCCCCGGCGGTCGCAACTTGCACTTCGGCATCCGCGAGCAGGCGATGGGCGCCATCGTCAACGGTCTGGCGCTGACCAAGGTCAGGGCGTTTGGCTCGGGATTCTTCATCTTCAGCGACTACATGCGCGAGCCCATTCGCCTGAGTGCGCTGATGGAGATCCCGACCATCTGGATCTTCACCCATGACTCCATCGGCGTGGGCGAGGACGGCCCGACCCATCAGCCGATCGAGCAGCTCGCGTCGCTGCGCGCCATTCCGGGTCTCCTGGTGCTGCGCCCCGCCGACGCGAACGAGGTGGTCGAGGCCTGGCGCGTGATCACGGAGCTGAGACACGAGCCAGCCGTCCTTGTGTTGACCCGCGGGGCGGTCCCCACATTCGACCGGGAGCGTTACGCCTCGGCGAGCGGGTTGGCGCAGGGCGCGTACGTGATGGCGGAATCCGAGGGCGGCCCGCCGGAGGTGCTGCTCCTGGGCACCGGCAGCGAAGTGGCCCTGTGCATCGCAGCCTACGAGCAGCTCAAGAGCGAAGGCATTCGGGCCCGCGTGGTCAGCATGCCGAGCTGGGAGCTGTTCGAGAAGCAGAGTCAGGCGTATCGCGACAGCGTGCTACCACCGAGCGTCTCCGCGCGGGTGGCAGTGGAAGCTGCTTCGCGGCTTTGGCTGGGCCCAGTACGTCGGTAACGAGGGCGCCATCCTGGCCATGCAGACCTTTGGCGCCTCCGCGCCGCTGCAGCGGCTCCTGGAGAAGTTCGGCTTTACGGAAGAGCATGTGGTGACCGCGGCCAGAGAGCAGATTGCTCGTGTGCGCGGAGTGGCCGAGCCGGTTGGCTGAGGGAGCATCAATGACGAACGCCACGGCTCCCGTCGTCTTCCTGATCGATGTCGACAACACGCTTCTCGACAACGACGCGGTCCTGTCCGACCTCCAGGAGCACGTGTATCAGGAGTTCGGAGCGGCCTGCTGGGAACGGTACTGGGCAATCTTGATGACGCTCTGGGACGAGCTGGGTTACCGAGATTACCTGGGCGCACTGCAGCGCTACCGTATCGAGCACCCGCGCGACCCGCACCTGCTGGCCTGTCCTTTTTCCTGGTCGACTATCCATTCGCTGACCGGATGTTCCCGGCTGCGTTCGACGTGCTCGCCCGGCTGCGTAGCTGGGGGCCGACGGCGATCTTGTCGGACGGCGACGTCGTGTTCCAGCCCCGCAAGGTTCAGCGGTCGGGAATCTGGCGCGCCGTCGATGGGCACGTGCTGATCTACATTCACAAGGAGCGCGAGCTTGACGATGTCGCAGAGCGCTACCCGGCCCAGCACTATGTGCTGATCGACGACAAGCTGGCGATCCTGACGCCCGTAAAGCGCGCGTGGGGCGAGCGCCTGACGACCGTTTTTCCGCGGCAGGGCCAGTACGCATATGATCCGAAGATCATTGCCGCCAACCCACCCGCGGATGTCACCATCGAACGGATCGGCGATCTGCTTTCGTATGACCTGCCGACGCTACTGGCAGCTGCGCGACCGGCCGACGTGCTGGGCGCGGCAGATGGTCATTCGGACGACGCGGCGGCGTCACGAGTAGCCACCTCGCCCGTTCACAAATAAAGGAGCGAAAAGCCATGAGACCCACCCAGCAGCTTCACGAGGCCGGCCAGAGCATCTGGCTGGACAATATCACGCGCGCCCTACTGACCAGCGGAACCTTGAGGCGCTACATCGACGAGCTCTCGGTCACTGGGCTTACTTCGAATCCGACGATCTTCGACAACGCCATCAAGAACAGCCAGGACTACGACGCCGCGATCGCTCAGAAGATGGCTGACGGTAAGTCCGGTGAGGAGCTGTTCTTCGAGCTGGCCCTTGAGGACTTAACCCAGGCGGCCGATCTTTTCCACTCGATCAACGTCGCGACCAACGGCATCGACGGATGGGTCTCGCTGGAGGTCTCTCCGAAGCTCGCGTACGACACGGCAAGCACGCTGGCGGCAGCGAAAGCGCTGCACACTCGAGCCGGTCGGCCGAACCTCTTCATCAAGATCCCCGGGACCCCCGAGGGCCTGCCGGCCATCGAGGAGGCCATCTTTGCCGGCGTGCCGATAAATGTCACGCTCCTCTTCTCGCGGGAGCAGTATCTTGCCGCCGCCGAGGCTTACATGCGCGGCCTGGAGCGGCGCCTGGAGGCCGGCCTCAACCTGGCCGTCTGCTCCGTGGCCTCGCTGTTCATCAGCCGCTGGGATAAGGCCGTCGCCAAGCTCGTTCCGACGGAGATGCACAACATCCTCGGCATCGCCGTAGCCAGGCGGACCTACAAAGCCTATCGCGATCTGATCAACTCGCCGCGCTACGGGCGGCTCGCCAATGCTGGCGCCCGACCGCAGCGGTTGCTCTGGGCCAGTACGGGCACCAAAGATCCCGATGCGTCGGACGTGTTGTATGTCAAGGCACTGCAGGCGCCGTTCACCGTCAACACAATGCCCGAGGAGACGCTGCTTGACTTCGCGGACCACGGCGAGATTGCCCAGCCGCTGGCGGCCGACGGAGGCGATGCTGAGGCAACGCTCGCCCGCTTCGCGGAGCAGGGCGTGGACGTAGACGCGCTTGCCGCCCAGCTTCAGACCGAAGGCGCCGACGCCTTCGTGAAGTCCTGGAATGAGCTGATGGACTGCATGACGGCGAAGAGCAACCAGCTCGTTAGCGCGCGCTGAGCGGAGCGGGAGGAGATAGCTATGATCGCCGACACTCCGGCGCTCGCGCAGCGACCGGCCTGGCAAGCGCTCGGGCCACACTATGAGCAGCTTCGGCACACACACATGCGCCAGCTTTTTGCTGACGATCCCGGCCGTGGTGAACGTTTCGCCGTTGACGGAGCCGGGCTCTATCTGGACTATTCGAAGCACCGCGTCACCGGCGAGACGCTGAAGCTGCTCCTGCAGCTCGCCGACGAGAGCGACCTGCGCGGGCGCATCGACGCCATGTTCCAGGGCGAGAAAATTAACGTCACCGAGCAGCGCGCCGTCCTACACGTGGCGCTACGGGCGCCAAGAAATATGTCAATCATGGTCGACGGTGAGAACGTCGTGCCCCAGGTGCACGCGGTGCTCGACCGGATGGCGGACCTCTCCGATCGCGTCCGCGGCGGCGCCTGGACCGGCCACACGGGTCAGCGGATCCGCAATGTCGTCAACATCGGCATCGGCGGTTCCGACCTCGGCCCCGTCATGGCTTACGAGGCGCTGCGCCACTACAGCGCGCGCGATATGACGTTTCGATTCGTCTCTAACGTCGACGGCACGGATTTCGCCGAGGCCACGCACGATCTCGACCCCGCCGAGACGATGTTCATCATCTCATCCAAGACGTTCACCACCCTTGAGACGATGACCAACGCTCGCACCGCGCGTGATTGGAGCTTACGTACACTGGGCGACGAGCGGGCCGTGGCGAAGCACTTCGTCGCGGTGTCGACGAACGCCGAGGAGGTCGCCAGGTTCGGCATCGATACCGCCAACATGTTCGGCTTCTGGGACTGGGTCGGCGGGCGATACTCGATGGACTCTGCGATCGGCCTCTCGACCATGCTGGCGATCGGGCCGGACGGCTTCCGCGAGATGCTGGCCGGCTTCCACGCCATGGACGAGCATTTCCGAACGACGCCTTTCGAGCGCAACCTGCCGGTGCTCATGGGACTCCTCGCCGTCTGGTACGTCGACTTCTTCGGCGCCGAGACGGTTGCTGTGCTGCCCTATGACCAGTATCTCAAGCGATTTCCGGCCTACTTGCAGCAGCTCACGATGGAGAGCAACGGCAAGCACGTCACACTCGATGGCGCGCAGGTAAGCTACGACACCAGCCCGATCTATTGGGGCGAGCCCGGCACGAACGGCCAGCACTCGTTCTACCAGCTCATCCACCAGGGCACGCGATTGATCCCGTGTGACTTCATCGGGTTCTGTCGGACGTTGAACCCGTTGGGCAGCCACCACGACATCTTAATGGCGAACCTCTTCGCGCAGAGCGAAGCGCTGGCATTGGGCAAGACAGAGTCAGAGGTTAAGGCCGAAGGGACGCCGGACTGGCTGGCGCCACACCGCACGTTCGAAGGCAACCGCCCCTCGAGCACCATTCTCGCGGACCGGCTGACGCCGGAGTCGCTCGGCAAGCTGGTCGCGCTCTACGAGCACAGCGTATTCACACAGGGAGTCATCTGGGACGTCGACCAGTTCGATCAGTGGGGAGTCGAGCTAGGCAAAGTGCTGGCGGGTCGCATTATCCCCGAGCTGGAGGACACCGGCGAGCCGCCGCTTCAGCACGACAGTTCGACGAACACACTAATCAAGCGCTATCGCGCGCATCGGGAGGAAACCTCATGAGCGTGGGCTATAACCGGCCACTCTACATATTGCCGTTCGACCACCGCGCCTCTTTCCAGACCGGGCTGTTTGGCTGGAAAGGCACGATCAACGCCGAACAGACTGCCCGTGTCACGGCTTCCAAGCAGGTGGTCTACGATGGCGTCAAGGTTGCTCTGGCCAACGGCCTCCCCAAGGAGCACGCCGGCATCCTGGTCGACGAGCAGTTCGGCGCGGGCATCCTGGCCGACGCCGCGAAGACAGGCATCATCACATCCGCTCCAGCGGAGAAGAGTGGCCTGGCTGAATTCGACTTCGAGTACGGCGCCCACTTCGCTGACCACATCGAGGCCGTGGACCCCACCTTCTGTAAGGTGCTGGTCCGCTACAACCCCGAAGGCGACCCGGCGATGAACGCCCGCCAGGCCGCACGCCTGTGCCAGCTTTCAGAGTACCTGCATGCCCACAATCGACTTTACATGTTCGAATTACTCGTACCTGCCGAAGCAGCTCAGCTTGAACGCCTGGGCGGCGACCAGCACGCGTACGACCGCGAGTTACGCCCGAGGCTCATGGTTGGCGCCATTCGTGAGCTACAGGATGCGGGGGTCGATCCAGATGTCTGGAAAATAGAGGGGCTTGACCAAAAGTCGGATTGCGAGGAGATCGTCGCCGTTGCGCAGCGCGATGGGCGTTCGGATGTCGGCTGCATCATCCTGGGCCGCGGCGAGAACGAACAGAAGGTCATCGAGTGGCTGAGCACCGCGGCGGCCGTACCGGGTTTCATTGGCTTCGCCGTGGGCCGGACGAGCTTCTGGGATGCATTGGTGGACTGGCGAGACGGTCGGATATCCGCTGAGGAGGCGTCAGCCCAGATTGCGAGTCGGTACGGCAAGTGGGTCGCCATTTTCGATAAGGCCCGAACTGCCGCCAGCTCATCAAGGCCGGCGATCGCGCACTGAGCATCCACCCCCCGTAAGTCGCCCTTGCGCACCGTCATCAAAGGTGGTGATCCGCTTGTGCCCTGACATCCAACAGTACCAGGCTCGGCGACATCACCCGCTAAAGCGAGGTCAAGACTTCCGCGGGCAGCTCAGCACCAGCTGGGCACGGTCCGCGGAAGCCATCCGGCTCGACCGGGGCCCACAGCGCCGCTTCCTCGAAGGCCCGGGGCCCGAATCGGCGGGCACGACATTTCCTTGTCAGGAGAGCCGACGTGCTCGCCGCCAAGGACATCCGGTACTCGGCTGGGGCGCGGTCCCAGCGAGCGTAACGTTTCACTTTATTGGCAACACTCGCCAACGAACCGGGCGAAGTCAACGTCGCCACGAACCTAGAGATGATCGCCAAGGTGGGACACGACAATGATCAAAAAGACCGGTCTCTTCACCATCGTCATGGCGCTCGCCACGTTCGTGGTTGTGATCGACAACACGATCATGAACGTCTCTATCAATGCGCTGGTTCGAGATCTGAACACTACGATCTCAGGCGTACAAGCGGCGATCTCCTTGAACGCCCTCACGATGGCAGCCTTCGTCCTCATGGGCGGGAAATTGGCCGACATCCTTGGGATCAAGAAGACGTTCCTCGCCGGAAGTGTCACCTACATTGCGGGCACCGTTATCGCTTCGCTCAGCACGAACCTGGCGACGTTCATGCTGGGCTGGTGTGCCATCCAGGGAGTCGGCGCCGCACTGATGTTGCCCAACGTGCAGACTGCGATCCGAGAGTATCTCAGCGGCGAGTCTCGAGCTAAATCGTACGGAATCATGGGCGGGGTAAATGCGCTCGGCGTTGCTGTCGGCCCCATCTTAGGCGGATTCCTGACGACGTTTTTTAGCTGGCGGTGGGCATTTGCCCTTGAAATCCTCATCCTTGGGGCCATGCTCGTGTTCAGCGGTGTCATACCCGCTGATGCTCTGAAGAAGGCTCGAGCGAATCTCGATCGGGCCGGCGTTGCGCTCCAGGCGTGTGCCATGATTTTTCTAGTGCTTGGCGTTCTTCTTATCAGCGATTTTGGAGTTTTCTTCGCCAAGCAGCCACTCTACATCGGCAACATCAATGTCGCGTTTTTCGGTTTGTCCCCGGCTCTCTACTCATTCATGCTGGGAATTATCTTCACACTTCTATTCATTCGGTGGGAGCATCACCTTGAAGAGAATGGGCAACCGATCCTACTAAATCTCGCCCTCTTTGCGAATGGAATCTTTAAGAATGGCGTTGAAATAGCTTCGTTTCAAACAATGATGATTGCCGGTGTCTTGTTCACCGTGCCGCTTTTCTTACAAGTTACGTACGGCCTGAATCCGCTTCAGTCAGGCTTCTACCTCTTGCCTCTCTCCATTGCTGTGCTCATATTCGCGCTTCTCGGTGTTCGGCTAGGCAGGCGTACATCGATGCGGTCGGTCATGCTTCTTGGGTGGGTTACTGTGATATTGAGCGCAGGGATCTTGCTTCTGAGAATGAGCGAAGGTAGCGAGCCTCAAGATCTCATTCTTGGATTGGCAATCTTTGGCGCCGGCATGGGATTGTTGTCGTCCCAGACAGCTAATGTCGTCATGTCTTCAATCAAACGCGCGGAAAGCGCTGAGGCGTCAGGAGCACTCAATACGTTTCAACAGCTCGGCAATTCAGTCGGTGTCGCGATACTTGGCACCATCTTATCTGTCACGCTCGTCTACAACTTATCGATTCAAGTGGAACAGAGCTCCATAGCCGCCGAGACGAAGCCAACTGTCATTGAAGAGCTTCAAGGTGGCGTGGAGATCGCATCGACCGCGTATGTTGAGCAAGCGGTAGCGCAGAAAACGTCGAATGAGCAGGCGGCATCGATCGCAGCAATCTATGCATCGGCGCGGAGTGCGGCGTTCCAGGTAACCGCGCTCGCGATCGGCTTCTTTGCGATTCTTGCTCTCATTCTGACGACCGCGATCCCGAAGAGGCTGGAAGAGCCGGCCGAGGAATACTGACCTGGCGATCCGCTCGTGCCCGGATGCCGCACAGTACCAGGCACGGGGTGCCATCCGGCCTCGGGTGTGAGCTCTGACCGCGGGTAGAGTGAAGCCTGCGGGCTGGCGTCGGACCAGACGTTAGACGCAGCGACCGACCGGCGGAAGGAACTGCATCATGGTCTTCAGAGAGCGGCGGGAAGAGCGGCGGACAGAGCGTGAAACGTTTGGCCGCGGCGGGAACGCGGTCCACTATCAAATGCGGCAGAAGATGGTGTCCATCGGCGACGACTACTGGATCGAGAACGACCAGGGCGAGCGGGCCTTCAAAGTCGACGGCAAGGCGCTAAGGGTCCGCCAGACGCTCACCCTGGAGGACGCAAACGGAAACGAGCAGTGCCGGATCCAGGAGCGCATGCTCCGAATCCGGGACACCATGGAGATCGAAGGTCCAGACGGCGCCCACCTGGCGACAATTAAGAAAGCATTAATTTCACCGCTCCGCGACCGCTGGAGCGTCGACGTCGCTGACGGGCAGGACCTCGAAGTTCAGGGCAACATCCTCGACCACGAGTACACGATCGAAGCGGACGGCGCCAAGGTGGCGGAGGTTTCGAAAAAGTGGTTCCGGATTCGTGACACCTACGGGGTAGAGATTGCCCCCGGGCAGAAGGATGCTCTCATCCTGATGATCACGATCGCGGTGGATGAGATGGCTAACCCCGGCAGATGACCAAGACGGCTCGGGCAACCGGCACGTACGTGCCGGTTGCCGGGCGTTCGCCCGTGCGTTGACAGCAAGTCGATCTCAACGCGAGACATGGAGGAATACGCGATGACCGCGCCAACAACTTCCGCCGAGGCTGAGCGCCTGGAGCGCCAGAAGCAGGAAGCCGCTCTGCGCGCGGTGGAATGGGTCGAATCGGGGATGGTCGTGGGCCTTGGAGCGGGCAGCACCGCCGCCTTCGCGGTGCGGCGTATCGCCGAGCTCCTACAGCAAGGAGAGCTGCACGACGTCGTCGGCATTCCCTGCTCGAACAAAGACGGGGCAACCGCGCTGCAGCTGGGTATCCCGCTCACGACCCTTGAGGAGCGTACGGCGATCGATCTCACCATCGACGGTGCGGACGAGGTGGATCCAGAGCTGAACTTGATCAAAGGCGGTGGTGGCTGCTTGTTTCACGAGAAAATCGTGGCCCAGGCGAGCCGACGGGAGATCATCATCGTCGACGCGAGCAAGCCCTCACCGCGACTGGGCACCAGGTGGGCGCTGCCCGTGGAAGTCATCCCATTCGGCTGGGGCTCACAGCTTCGCTTCCTGGAGAACCTCGGTGCCCAGGTCACCGTGCGCCAGACGTCCGATGGACGAGCCTTCAAGACGGACGAGGGCAACCTGATCCTCGACGCAGCCTTCGGCCCGATCGCGGATCCGTCAGCATTGGCGCGCGAGCTGGACGCCCGTACGGGAATCGTGGAGCACGGATTGTTCCTCGGCATAGCAACCGACCTACTGGTAGCCGGTGGCGAGGGCATCCAGCACACCACGCGGGCACGGCGTCCGCAAGCATGATGGTTCGCTTAGACGGCGACCTCCGAGTACGAACCCGACCCGTGAAGCTACGCGCTCCGATGCACGAATTCGACTCGCTAATTCGGCCGTCTGAGAGATGCTGTTCGACGTCGAGACGAAGCCAGGTAGCGGGACGAAAGGCGCGGTCGCGGATGCCGTCTACCCAGCCCATATTGGCATCCGTCAAGGTCCGGACACCAGTTCATGGCCTGCCTCATTGCGTCCGCACCAGCCGCCACAATGGCGGGCGTGCTGGTAGACGAGGAGCCCTGACTTGATGCCAACCTAGATGCGGCGTGGAGCTCCATCAGTGGCAGTTACGACTGGAGAGTCGAGCGCTTTTTTTGATCGCCCGCAAGAGGACGGTCATACCGTACTGGCGGCACTCCGTCAGTACACCGTCAAAGCCTACTGGGTCGGCGCACTTCGGGGGCTCAAGTATGGACTCCGCCCCGCGCCTTGGTGGTAGCGTTGACGCTCTCGCGGCGTGAACAGGGCACGGACGACTACCTCCGACAAAGGGATTCGGAGGGTGATGACGCCATGCCACGGACACCTGAGAGGCCCGGCTACGCGACGATCGTCGTGGCAGCGGTCATCATCGTTCTTGGGGGGATGTACGCCGCAGCACCGTTTCTGAGCTGGCTTCTCCTGGCGGTGCTGTTCGCCCTCCTCTGTTACCCGCCCTACGCCTGGATGCTCCGACGCGGCGTCCATGTGAGCCTGGCATTGACGCTGATCGCGCTCGTGCTGATCGCGGTGGTTGGTGCCCTGGCACTGATGGTGGCCACCTCGGTGTCGCAGATTCTTTCCAACCTTCCGCACTACCGGGACGACTTGGCCGTTCAGATTGCCAACTTAGACGCCAGACTGGACGGGATAGGCATCGCGGTCCCACCAAATGCCGCGGCCGAGAGCATAAATGTCGACAACCTGATGGGCTGGTTCGCCTGGCTGCTTGGCCTTATCGCCGGAATGGTCTGGAATTTCTTCACCATCATCCTGATGTTGCTGTTTCTACTGGCCGATGGCCCGAGAATGCTCGCCCAGATGCGCGCCGGGCTCGGCGAGAGCCACCCGGTGGCCATTCGGCTGACGGCAGTTGGCCCCAAGGTGATCCGGTACTTCGGCGTCCGAGCCTACGTCAATCTGCTAACCGGGGTGGGGGCAAGCATCGCCTACTGGCTACTCGGTGTTGACTACGCCGTGCTCTGGGGCGTGCTGATGTTCTTCTTGAGCTTCGTCCCGTACCTCGGTATCTTTGTTGCCAGCGTGCCGCCGGTTCTGCTGGCCCTCGCCGAGTATGGCCCGGAGCGAGCAATGCTCGTGATAGCCGGTGTCACGGTCGTGAATGCAATCCTTGAGAATCTCGTCATGCCGCGGCTCGTCGGATCGAGCCTACACATTGCGCCGGGCGTCGTCTTCCTCTCGGTCTTCTTCTGGGCCTTGCTTCTCGGTCCGAGCGGCGCGCTGCTCGCGTCGTTCTTGACTGTGCTCGCGATCGTGCTCCTCGACAGTTATGAGTCGACGCGCTGGATGGCCCGAATGATGGCCGGCGGCGATGACGACGAGCACTGGGCCAAACCGACGGCTGCTTGGCCCGCCGCACCGACAGGCGTTATCCGCGATGCGACCGCTGGGCGCGACGATGTATAGCCACGAGGTAACAGGCTAGGTGCGTAATCAGCCAGGCGGATTAGCGACGAGCAGCAGACGCGGTCTATCTCTCAGCCGTGTGGATTGGGAGACTCGCTATACATTTGACAGGCAATCGCCGTGAGACGCTTCCTGATCCAGCTGACCACGAATACGTTGGTGGTCGCGCTGCTCTTCCCGTTCCTGCCGGGCATTCACCCGCTCTACCCCACCATCGGAACCTACCTTGGTGTCGGATTTGCCCTGAGCCTGGTCAGCGCCATCCTGCGACCGGCGCTAATGCTCCTGACCGGTCAGCTCCTGATCTGGAACGCCGCCATATTCATCATTCTGTGGCACGTGATGGCGTTCCTCCTGGCCGGCTTCTTGGGGCCGTCAGAGTGGCAATACGACAGTATCTTCTGGCTCCTCTTCGACGCCGTGTTTGTCGGCATCGTAGTGACCGTGGTCGATGCCGTGCTGGGGTTCGATCGTCCGAACCTCGACCCCAATCGCCGACGGGAGGCTACCTGGCAGCTGATCGAGCGGCTGCCGGTCGCTCAGCGCAGCCAACTGGTCGAGAACCTCCGCATCGAGCAGCTTTATCAGACGGCATGGAGCTACGGCCTGGAGCTGGGTCTGGGGCGCGGGCGGATCCAGCATCTGCGACAGAAAGCGAGTCAGTGGATCACCGGCCAGCGGAACGAGCTGGACACGCTGACGGCGCCCGAGAAGGTCCGCCTGATGCTCGAACAGCTCGGACCAATGTACGTCAAGCTCGGGCAGATCGTCTCCAGCCAGGGAACCGCGCTACCGGAGCAGTGGCGTCACGAGCTCGACAAGCTGCAGAGTACAGTACCGCCGTTCCCCTATTACGAGGCCTCTGAGATCATCGTTACCGAGCTCGGTGCACCGCCGAAGGTGCTCTACGCCGAGTTCGATGAAGAGCCGCTCGCGGCCGCGTCCACGGCCCAGGTCCACCGCGCCAGGCTGCACACCGGCGCACTGGTCATCGTCAAGGTTCAGCGCCCGAACATCGTCGTCCAGGTCGGGACAGACCTGCGAATCATGCAGCGCGTGGCCCGCCGGCTCGAGCGGAGTAGCGTCTGGGCGCGCCAGATCAGTCTCACCAGCGTCGTGGACGAGTTCGCCGACGGCGTGATGCGGGAGCTGGACTACCGTAACGAGGCGTATCACATGCTCCGGATGGCGGACGTGCTGTCGTCGGAATCCGGGGTAGGCGTACCGGTCCTGTATCGAGACTTGAGCACGGCGCGTGTACTCACGATGGAGCTAGCGCGGGGGGTTAAGTTCACCAAGGTGTCTGAGGTAGGGTCCGGTGGGCTTGACCGCATTGGCCTCGTGCACACATTTATGCGCGCTATGATGAAGCAGCTCCTGATCGAGGGCTTCTTTCACGGCGATCCGCACCCTGGCAACCTTTTCGTTGACCCGGAGGACGGCCGGATCACGTTCCTGGATCTCGGGTTAGTCGGGGACCTCCGCCCGGATCAGCGGATCAACCTGATCGACATGGTGTTCGCGCTCCAGCAGCAGGATGCCGACGGACTGGCCCAGGCGATTCCGCGCCTCTGTACTCAGACTCGCCCGCTGGACCATGCCGCGTTCGGCGCCATGGTGAACCGTGTGCTCAATCAGGAATGGAAATACGGCGTCTCCAGTTCGTTCGGCGTGCTCATGGACAAGCTCGTTGCTGGCTTAGCACACTTCGGCCTACGGATGGACGCCCAGCTCACGCTGGCGGTGAAATCCCTGGCGCAATCCGAAGAAGCCGCGCTAGCCCTGGCCCCGGGCGCACCCTTGCTCGACATTGTTGCTGACGAGACCAAGCTGCTACTGCTCGAGCACTGGACGCCCGAGCGGATCGTCGAGAGCCTCAAGGCCCAGGGTATGCGTGCTGGCATGGAGGTCGTGCGGCGAGTCCCCAACTTTCAGGAAGCGACCGTCAAATGGCTGGATCAGTACCAGCGGGGCAGGCTGGTGGTGGAGGTCGACAGCGGTGATCTGTCCCCACAGTTGGGGGCGCTCGGGACCGCGTTCTCCGACGGCCTGCGACGCCTGACCATCGGGCTGATCCTCGGGGCCATGCTGCTTGGATCAGTAGCGGGCATCGCCATCCTGCAGCCGCTTCTGGGCGGTCCCTGGGAGCTCATGTACACCGCGATGGTCGTGGTGTTCGTGGCGACGCTGGTGCTCAGCGCGACGATCGCGATGATGATGCTGCGCGCGCCGCCCGACCGATCCTGATGAACGCCACCTCGCGATCGCGTATACGGGGTGCGTCTGTCAGCAGGCACAGCACGCGAAGGTGGAATAATCGATGAGCACCATTCATCGCCAGCCGGCGCGTGCTCCAGTGAGGTTGCGAGAGTGTTCACTCTGAGAACATCGTCAACTGCAAGGCCGACCAGCGAGCCTGACACTTCCACTAACAGGACAGCGGAGTGTCTCGTATGGCTACTGAAGACTGAAGCGTCCAGCCTGAACAACCTGGTGTCCAGGGCCGTAACGATCTCGCCTTGAACATTTGGCACACCCGCCGAATTGGCGGGCGTGCGCGAGCGCGGTGATCAGATCTGGCTTTCACCAGAGAAAGATCGCGCTGCTATCCGAACAGCCTGGACCATCGACGCGTCAACCGCGGCTGCCGATTTCAGAGGTCCGGCAAACGCCCGTCAGCTACCGCGAAATCGACCGGCTCCTCCGAACGGGCTTGGGAGCCCTGTCCTCGATAGAGCAGCGTCAATACGGGCGGAACCACGAGGGTGGTCAGAACGCTCATGATCACCACGATTGAGAACATCGCATCGGAAATCACTCCAAGTGATTTCCCGACATTGGCGACGATCAACCCAACCTCGCCCCGAGGTGCCATTCCGACACCGATAATGGCGACTGATCGAGCGCCCATCCCCCAGGCACCAGCTCCGCAGCCCACTAGCTTTCCGAGAATCGCGAGCCCAGTCACAGCCAACGCAATGCCGAGCAACGAGCCGTCAAGGAACAACCTCCAGTCCACATGCGTGCCCGTGATGACGAAAAAAAGCGGCACCAGAAACTCGTATAACGGCAGCGTCTGTTTCTCGAGCTCGTACTGCTCCCTCAGCTCGGCGAAAACCATCCCAGCCAGGAATGCCCCAATGATCGCGGCAAGTCCGATGTTCGCTGCGACAACGGCAAGTCCAAGCATCACCAGCACAGCGACGACAAACGGCGCGTTGCGAATTCTGAGTCGCTCGAGATGAATGCTCCACCGCTGCGCGGCGTGGCGCCCGGCTAGCGCGACAAATAATGTAAAGGCGATGGCCTGGACGGTGATAAGGGCGATTGCTGCCACATTGAGCGCTCCACCCGCTCCCAGTCCTCCCATGATCGCCAGGACGATCATACCTATGATGTCGTCGATCACCGCCGCCCCGAGGATGATACGTGCCTCACGCTCTTGCAGTTTTCCCAGGTCAGCCAGTACGCGGGCGGTTATCCCAACGCTTGTCGCCACCATCGCTGTTCCGAGAAACAACGACTCAATTGCTGGATGGTTCAGCGCAATCATCAACATGGCGCCGAGAACGAAGGGAACTATCACGCCGAGTACAGCAACGACTCCCGGCACGCACTCCAACGCGGAGGATGTCGGAAAGTCGAGTCTCCAGGCCCACCATGAAATAAGAGGACGACGACCCCGAGCTCAGCAATGACCATGTAAATGCTCTCGAGAGCTTCGCCTGCTTCACCGTGAAAAGTGTTGACCATCGACATTGACGGAACACCAACCCATCCAAGGGCATAGGGGCCGATCGCAATGCCGATCAGAAGCTCGCCTATCACCGCGGGCTGATGCAGGCGCTCGAAGATTTCCCCGGCAACCTTTGCCATCAAGAACATGATGAACAGGTCGGTGAGCATCGCGGTGGCGATTTCCATGAATAGCACCTCTCAAAACACAAAGGAGACTGTCAGTTGACAGTCTCCTCCTTGCCGATCGGATACGGGGAGCTCGGCATCCCCGGCGTTGCGCCAGGACTAGATTTTACATGCCCCGCTTACACCCTTCGCCCTGATTCGTCCCAAGTATGTCGTAGAAATAGCCCGGATTGAGTTACTTCTGTCTCTTTGTGGCGCGCCGCTCGCCCTCGTCCATACGCTGCTTGTAGGCACGTAGGCGCAGCAGAATAAGAGCGACGGAGTATATTTTCGCAATGCCCACGCCGCCGGGCACATAACCGACTGGAGAACAAACGCTAACATGTGCGGTCGCTACACCTTGGGTGACCCCAGCCCACTCATGCGTCGCTTCGGGCTTGAGGAGTTCGCCGAGACTTCCATCACGCCGCGGTTTAATGTGGCGCCGACTCAGCAGATCCCGATCATCATCCAACGGCCACAGGGCCGCGAGCTTCGGATGGCAAAGTGGGGCTTCCAGCCACCGTGGATGAAGGGAGGCAAGCGCCCGCCGCCAATCAACGCCCGGTTGGACACGCTTGCCCTGAGTCCAATGTTTCGCTCATCCATCGGGAAATGGCGCTGCATCATTCCCGCGGACGGCTTCTATGAATGGCAAACCATTCCCGGACAGAAGCGGAAGCAGCCGACGTACATCCGGTTGAAGTCCGGGGGGATCTTTGGGTTCGCCGGACTGTACACGAGTCGCATAGAGGGCGTGGACAACACGGGCACGGCCGTCATCATCAGGACGGGCCCAAACGAGCTCATCATGCCAATCCACAATCGCATGCCAGCGATCCTGCTTCCGGAGCTCGAGGCAGCCTGGCTGGATTCAGACATGATAAGCATCCCAGACTGCTGGCGTTGTTGCGGCCCTATCCCGCGGAGAGCATGGTGTCGATCCCAGTCTCCACCGCGGTGAACGGCGCGGCTAGTGAAGGAGTAGAGCTGATTGCGCCCATCAGCAAATCCGAGAGCTAGCCGCGACTAACTGCTTTTCTTGTGTCTAACGGTCCCTTTAGACGCGCATGCATTGGTGTGTCAACGCGCCTGAGCACCGAACGGTGTTCCAATCATCCCCGGCGTGTCAGGCTTGGCAGCTTGCTACGGATGCACGCGATTGGCGGCACATAGCCGTATTGAACAATCCGTTGAGTGTTCGGAGAGCACTTGTCCCATTAGTCGTAGGTTTAGAGACACTCCATCAGCTCAGGCGATGCCTACGGACCCAGGCATAATGAATAGAGATATTCCCACGTTACTACGATCAGTTCCCATGCCGCTCATAATGCTTGCCCGCTAATCGCGTCGCCCGGCCCGAGTGAGTAATGTGTCAGTTCTCAAGCGAAACAATGTCACGGTCTCCGGCGATGGCACGCAACCCATGGTTTTCTCCCACGGCTACGGCTGCGATCAGAATATGTGGTCGGCTGTGGCACCCGCGTTTGCAGGCCAGTACCGCTTAATACTGTTCGATCATGTCGGTGCAGGGAATCCGACCTCCAGGCCTACGAGCGGGCGAAGTACAGCTCCCTTCAGGGTTACGCCGACGATATCCTTGAGATCTTCGATGAGCTGAAGCTTGAAGACGCCATATTTGTAGGCCACTCAGTAAGTGCCGTGATTGGGATTCTGGCCGCGATTAAACAGCAGGAGCTATTCGACAAACTGGTGCTGATCGGCCCATCACCGCGATACATCAATGACAATGGCTACGTAGGTGGGTTCGAACGCAACGATATCGATGAGCTCCTCGAGTTCCAGGAAAGCGATTACCTCGGCTGGGCTAGCAGCCTCGGCCCCGCGATCATGGGCAACCCTAATCGCCCGGAGCTCGGCGAAACACTGACAAACAGCTTTTGCCGAACCGACCGGAGATCGCAAAGCAGTTCGCGGCAGTCACCTTCCTATCAGACAATCGGGCTGACTTGCCCAAATTAATGACGCCGTCACTCATATTGCAGTGCCAGCAAGACATCATTGCGCCTTTAACCGTGGGAGACTACGTTCACAAGAATCTCTCATCCAGCGAGCTCGTCGTCATGGAGGCAACGGGCCACTGTCCACATCTCAGCGCCCCGGTTGAGACTATTACCGCGATCAAGGCCTTTCTTGACGAGTGAGGTTATCCCTTAAGAGAGACGCATGAACGAAGACATCTTGCGAGATAGCCTGCTAGATCTGTACGACCAGGCTCCTTGCGGATACATCTTTACGCTGCCGGACGGCGCAATCGTCCGCGTTAATCAGACGTTTCTGACATGGCTCGAACAAACCTATGACGAGCTTGTTTCCGTACGCCGCATCCAGGATTTGCTCACCCTTCCAGGCAAGCTCTTTTATGAGAATCAGTATGACCCACTTTTACGGATGCAGGGATTTGTCAATGAGGTAGCTTTTGACCTCGTTGGCAGGAACGGTCGGCGCATTCCGGTGCTCATGAACTCGGTCCTGAAGCGTGACAAAGATGGTCAAGCACTTCTCGTCGCCAGCAGCGTGTTCAACGCAACCCAACGACGGTTGTATGAACAAGAGCTCCTTGCGCAACGCCGCCGCGCGGATCAGATCGCTGCTATCGTTACGAACTCGAGTGACGCCATCGTGAGCGCGACCGCGGATGGGCGGATCGAGAGCTGCAACGCCGCCGCTGCGAGGATCTTTGGTTACCCCGCCCAAGAAATCATTGGCCGGGGACTCAACGAGCTTTTCGTGCCGACCCGAGAGACCGAGGAGCCTGATCGTCTGCTCGCCAAACTTGAGGCTGGAGAATCCGTATACATAGATTCCAGAGTCCGCGGAGCGGACAATTGCTTGGTTGATGTTTCGGCGAGTCTCACGCCACACATGGGACCACTTGGCGAGCTCGCCTCGATCTCATTGATCGTCCGAGATGAGACCGAACGAAGAGCACTGGAGCGACTTCAACAGGAATTCCTCGCAATGACCAGTCACGAGCTAAAGAATCCTGTGACGGTCATCAAGAGTCACGCGCAGCTTATGCAGCGCACGGGCTGCTTATAGCGATGAGTCAGTGGGCAGCATAGTTGCGCAAGCGGATCAGCTTCGGAAGCTCATTGACGATCTGCTATCTGCTTCTCAGATCGAGGCCGATCGGCTGGATCTTAGATTGATCAGAACGGACCTGGAATCTGAAGTGAGCATCGCGGCGAACTTAATGTTGCCGATCAGACCAACCATTGAAGTGCAGACGTCAGGAGAGACACTGATTGTGGACGCGGATCGTGCGCGACTCAGTCAGGTCCTTGCCAACCTTTTGACGAACGCCGTGAAGTACTCACCTGACGAAAGCCCAATTCTGCTTCGACTTTTCCGTGAAGGGAAAAACGCCCGATTGGACGTCATGGATCAAGGTGCCGGCATTCCGCCCGACGCATTACCTCACCTATTCGATCGGTTCTACCGTGCCGAGGGCGCGGCGGGCCGTGCCCAGGGTCTCGGCCTGGGTCTGTTCATTAGCCACAGACTGGTGCGCGCCCACGGGGGCAACATTCAGGTGAAATCCAAGCTAGGCAAGGGAACGACCTTTACCGTGCTTCTTCCGCTGGCGCTTGACGACACCGATTAAGTACCTGTCCCCATCGGCTTACCCAGGAATCGCCATTGAGCAGAGCCAGTTTCAATCTTCGTCACGCGACTTTGCGCCGCGACTTCTTCAGGAGCTGAAGGCGGGACTCAATTCGTTGGAAGTGGCCATCATGCCGCCCCAGGAGATGCTTCGCCAGATTCGCCCCACTGGTGGAATCTCCCGATTCGACCGCTCATCGTGTGCGCCGATGTGCTCAACGATGGCGCCTGGATTGGTGGCTTCGAGGCTGGGTTCCACGACACCGAAAAATGTTGGGGCTACGCGTTGACCGTCAGTGTTTCACAGTCAGTGTGGGTAACCGCTGACCAGGTGAAAGATGGCGAGATTACCAGCGTCAAAAACATGACCGATCCCAAGTGGAAAGGCAAAATCATCGCATCGGATCCGCGTACGCGCGGCTCGGGCTTTTTCGCCGCCACGGTGATGCGCATCAAGACGGGTCCGATGACATCATCCGCCAGCTCTACAAGGATCAGGAAGTCCTGCTGGCCACCGATCCACGGCTCTCCACGGAGGACATGGTTCGCGGCCGTCACATTGTCTCAATTGGGGCGATTGATAAGCATATCCTGGCCGATTTTCGTGAGCGGGACTCACTCAGAACTTGAAGCACGTCCTCATCCCGGACATCGACTATCAATCAAGCAGCTTCAATGCACTCTACATCATGAAAGGTGCACAGTATCCGAACGCCGCTCATTTGTTCATCAATTGGGCTCTTAGCAAAGCGGCCGGCGCCCTCTGGGCAGAGAATCTGGAGGACAACAGTCGCCGATCGAACGTGCCAGTGTTCGATCAAAGCATCGCGCTCAAGCCTGGTGAGAAGTACCTCGTTTCCCAGGATGAGCCCTCCTGGAAGACGTGGAGAAACTCAGCAGCTCGCCAAGGACATTCTGAACTAGGCGCTGCTGGACCGCGAGCATATCGCGATACCGGAAGTAGGCGCGCGGCGTCGGTAAATAGTGCTGCTCCGGTGAGACAGGCGGCTCTGACTACCGACGGGTGCCTACCTCGACTCGCTCGTCAACAACATTGACGGGCGGCACAGCTGGCTGGGCATCCTCTTTCAGAACCTCGGTCAAAAGCTGGGGACGCTCCGCAAAAGTCTTTCGAAGAGGAATCTCCTTTAGAAAGAGCACCACGACAACGCCCAAAGCCGCGATCCCGGCGCTTGTCAGGAAGAGCTCATGCAACGAAGCGACCAGAGCTAGCCGAATCGCGGTGTGCACAGAATCGAAAAGTGCGGCACCTCCAGGTCCGAGGGCTTCGAGGCTCGCCCGAACACTTTCAGCCGCCTGCGGATTGAGAAGAACCTGGGGGTTCTGCAACTGCGAGAGCTGATCGGCAGGAATGGCCCTTGTGACGTCGGGCGGAAGAGCGGATTGCAACGATGGACCGAACCGATTCGTCAGCAGACTGCCGAACACCGCCACCCCCAGCGTGCTGCCAATTGACCGCGAGAACTGTGTAAGGGACGTGACGACGCCTATCTGGCGCATCTCAATTGCATTTTGGGCTGCCAGAGTGAACACAGGCATCGCCGGGCCCATGCCCAATCCCACGATTACCATCTTTCGGACGACCGTGGCGTAGTCTGTGTTTGCGTCCATCTGGCTGAGCAGGAACATACCAACGGTCATAATGGTCAGGCCGAGCAGTGCAAGAAATTTATAGCGGCCCGTCCGGCTGATCACCTGGCCAGACGTCATGCTCGCGCCGATCATGGCAATCATCATCGGCGTCAACATCGTTCCACTCTGAGTCGCGCTGGAGCCGATGACTCCCTGGATAAACAATGGGATGAATAGGATGGTGCCGAACATCCCCATGGCCATCAGTGAAAGTGCCAGGATGGAGACTGAAACAATCCGATTGCGGAACAGTGACAGTGGAATGATCGGTTCGGCGGCGTGAAGCTCTATGAATCCGAATACGGCGATCATGATCAGTGCAACCGCAAACATGCCCACGATTTGAGGTGAGGCCCAGGGATACTCCGTGCCTCCCCAGGAAAGCGCTAGGAGCAGTGGCACAACGCCGAGAACCAGCGCTACGCAGCCAGCGAAGTCGATGCGACGATTTCCGGGCGCTCCAGCGACATTGGGGAAGAACAGCCAGAGCACCGTGAGCGCGACGATCCCGATGGGGCGGTTGACGTAGAACACCCAACGCCAGCTCAAACTGTCGGTGAGGAATCCACCAAGGAGGGGACCTGCGATGCTTGCCAGGCCAAAGATGGCCCCAAAAACACCCTGAATTCGCCCACGTTGCGCTGGCGGGAATATTGAGAAATAACCGTAAAAACGGTTGCCATCAGGATGCCGCCACCCAGCCCCTGAAGGCCGCGGAAAGCGATCAACTGGGTCATATTCTGAGCAAGTCCGCAAAGCATGGACGTCAGAATAAAAAAGGCCGCACCACCAAGAAGAAACCGCTTCCGTCCGTACAGATCGCCAAGCTTTCCAACGATCGGAACCACGGTCGTGCTAGTGAGCAAATATGCCGTGGTAACCCAGGCGTAGTGCTCGAAGCCATGGAGATCCGCCACGATGCGCGGCATGGCCGTGCCCACGATGGTCTGATCGAGCGCAGCGAGTAGGAGTGAGAGAACTAAGCCAACCACCGTGAGAATCAGGTCTCTCCGTGGCAGCTCGTGGAAGTTCGCCGGCGGCGCCGGCGAATCCCCTCTACCTGCGGGCGAGTCCGTGATGCCGCGTGTTGCGCTAGTCACCAACAATGAACCCTTTCTAGAGCACTGAGCAACTCAGGCTATTACGCGGGCACGTTGTTCGCGCGGAGCCTCACAACCACTCGTGAGGAATGAGGGGTTACCCCCTCGAGGACCCTACACGTTCTCGTGTCACCGGTCTTGCGGGCTCGACATATCGTGCTGGTGGAGGCGCGGACGGCTTGGGCTTGCGCGGTTTGAACGGCCGCCAGCGCATCAGCCGCATGATCAGCGACTGGAAGTCATCGAAATACGTATACATGCATGGGACCACGAGCAGGCTCAAGAATGTTGAGCTCAGCATGCCGCCAATGATGACCGTGGCCATGCCGACGTAGATCTCTGAGCCCTCTTCGAGCTTGAGTGCCAGGGGCATCATGCCGAAGACGAGCGCCATTGTGGTCATGAGAATGGGTCGAAGCCGTGCGCCGCCGGCCTGTCGCAACGCTTCGTTTCGCGGAAGCCCGGACCGCCGCAATGAGTTGGTGTAGTCCACCAGCAAGATGCCGTTCTTCCCAACAAGTCCCATGAGCACGACTACACCGATCATGGAGAGCAGGTTCAGCGTATTCCCGGTAACGGCCAAGGCCACGAACGCTCCAATGATGGCAAGGGGGAGCGCAAACATGGTGGCGAACGGCAGGATCATGCTCTCATAGAGGGCCGCCAGGAGCATGTACTCCAGAACAACTGAAAGTCCCAGCGCCAGGAGCATGTTGGTAAACGCCTTGGCCTGGTCAGCCGCCTGCCCGCCAAACTGGACGTTGTAGCCGGTTGGGATCTCCCCGTTGGCTTTCATCGCATCGATCCCCTGCTGCACGGGTCCGGTCACTGCGCCAAGAGGCGTGTTGCCGACGAGCCCGGAGCCGATGGTAACGACAGTCTGGCGGTTTCGTCGGTCAACAGTCGCCGGCCCTGCAACCTGCTCGGCGCGCGTGATTTGACTGAGCATAGTAGTCACCTGTTGCCCACCGCGCACCACCGGCCACCGGGATGTTGCCAATATCAGTGACGCTGGCCCGCGACGCCTCGTCAGCTATCAAACGCACATCCACTTCAGGCACGTTCTCGGGCCGAAGCTCGGTGACCACCTGGCCCTCGACAGACGTCCGTAGGGCAAGGGCAACCTGCTGGGCAGTCACTCCGAAATCTGACATTCTGTCGCGATCGGGCATAAGCCGCGTCTCTGGGTTCGCGCGAGAGGCGCTGTTGGTCACGTCGCGAGTATTGGGAACAGCCCGAACCATTTGTTCAACGCGACTGGCCAGGGCCTCGACCTGCAGCGGGTCTTCGCCCGTCACCAGCACCTGAACCGGCGTGGTGCCACCCGCGCCGCCCGAGACCGAAGCCCGAATCGTCGCATCAGGAATATCACGTGTCTGCGCGGAGATCTCGTCCGCTATCTCTGACACGCTCCGCTTGCGCTGATGCAGATCTTCGAGCACTACCTGAATTCGTCCAAAGCGACCATTCCGACTGGATAGACCGTTTGAGTTGACACCCCCGGTGCCGGACGTCGCCAGGTAGTAGTGGATCTCCGGAATGACGGCTAGCCGCTCCTCGACAGCGCGGATTGTTTGCTCCGTCGCCTCGAGAGAAGAGCCCGGTGGGGTCTCGATGGTCACGGTCAGAAGGCCATTGTCAGATTGCGGAATAAATTCACCCTTGACGTACCCGAGAGGAATAAGCGCGCACGCAAAGATGAGTAGACCCAGTGCCACGAGCGGCGCCGCCCAGCGATGGCGCAGCGCCCAGCCGAGAGTACGCTCGTAGCGACTCCGAAACCGCTCGATGAAGCGCTCAAATCCGCGGCTCGCGCGTTGCCACCAGCCTTCATGATCTTCATCTCCCGCTTCCTTCAGCCAGCGAGAGGCAAGCAACGGCGTCAACGTAAATGAGATGAAGAGGGAGAGCAGTGTGGCAGCGGCAATCACGATGCCGAACTGGCGGAAGAAGCTCCCAATGGTGCCCGACATGAACGCGACGGGCGTAAAGACTACGACGTCCACGAGCGTGATGGCGATGGCCGCGAGGCCGATCTCACTTCTCCCTAGAATGGCGGCTTCTCTGGGCGTGGATCCCCGCTCCAGGTGCCGGAATATATTCTCGAGCACCACGATGGAATCATCGACAAGCACGCCAACGACGAGCACCAGGGCCATGCTGGACATGATGTTCAACGTGAATCCGAGAATGTCCATCACGAGGAACGTTGCAATTAACGAGGTCGGAATAGCGAAGAGCACGATTGCCGTGCTGCGGAAGGTGTGCAGGAAGACCAGTAGGACTAGCCCCGTCAGCATGACCGCTTCCATCAAGCTCCGTTGAACGCCGTTGAGCGAGCTTCTTGTGAACGTGGACGTATCCGTGATGATCGAGATCTGCGATCCCGCCGGCAGAACCGAATTGAGTCGGGTGATTTCCGTTCGCACCGCGTCGACAGTGCGAATCTCATTCGCTCCGGACTGCTTCGTCACGGTCAAACCTATCGAGGGCTGCCCGTTCAGATATGACCTGGTGGTCGTGCGCTTATAGGTGTCAACGACCGTGGCAAGATCACCGAGCTGAGGTGATGCTTGCGATCCGGGAATCGTGACCTTGCGCATCTCGTCAACCGACTGAAACAGTCCCTGCAGGCGCAGCGAAGTCTGCTGGCGGCCACGCTCTAGCGTACCGCCGGGCATACCCATGTTCTCGCGGGTCAGTGCGCTCGACACCTGATCCAGCGTCACACCATATGCGCGTAATCGATCGGGGTTGACCTGGACCTGAATTTCGCGTTCGAGCCCACCAGTGATATCGACTGAGCCGACGCCGTTCTGAGTCTCGAGACTGGGCTGAATCCGCTCATCGGCTATTCGATACAGCTCATTGAGAGGCAACGGTCCGGTAAATGCCAGTCCCAACACAGGAAGCTGAGTCGGGTCGAGCTTTAGAACGGTGGGAGACTCAGCGTCCTGCGGCAACGTTGCCCGCACGGCACTGATTCGCCGCTCTACGTCCGTTGCGGCCACATTAATGTCCGCCGCGTCCGTGAAGGTAATCGTTACCTGGGAGGTGCCTTCGCCCGAAGATGAGGAGATCACATCAACGTTTGCAATGCCTGCGACCGCGTCCTCAATTGGTTCGGTGACAAGCCGCTGGACATCTTCGGGCGCCGCGCCAGCATACGTCGTAAGCACCGTGACCACGGGCGTGTTGATGTTTGGGTACAGCTCAGCGTTCAACCGAAAGAATGAGACGCCACCCAGAAGCACCATGGCCATGATGACCATGAGCATGAAAACGGGACGCGAGATCGCAACCCTGGTAAGACCCATTAAGAAAGCCTCACTAGGTTAGTCCGAATCGAAGCGAAGCTTCGAATGGCGTTCAGATCACGTGGAAATCGGGCTCCGGCGGCAGAGAGACGTGCACGCCGGGTGGGGAAAAGTGGCACAAAAATCGGTCTATTTCACTAGCGTCGTATTGTTTGAGTATATCAAAGTATTTGACCCGTGGCGGTGCCACAATTGAGTCACGTGCCGCCGCCCGCTGGCTGCCACAGGGCACCATTCCCGAAGCACAACGCACCTCGGGGAAGTCATATTCCCCTCCTTCTTCCTCACTCTGATCCAATTGAGACTCGAATGTTTCGGCTCTCACACCAGTGGTGTCTTTTCCGTCGATAGAATTAATTCGCCATGTCGATAAATACGTGCAAACCGTTCGCAAGCAAGCTGACCGTTTGGCTACTCGTTGCAATGCTCTCAACCCTCGCATTGCCTTCGCAGGCCCACGCTAGCCGTTTTGGGCCTCCCTGGCTGGCCCAAGTCATTGTCGATCAAGCCATAGTGCGGTCCGAGCCACGAGCAGACGCCGACCATATCGGTCCGGTCCACCGTGGCAGTCGGCACATCGTTCTCGAGCACTCCAAAGCTGAAAACGGGGTGCAGTGGATGCGCATCGAACAGGGTTGGCTGAACCTTGATGATATCGACGAGGTGCGCGAGCCCTGGGTTGCGGAGGTCGTAGCCCCAAGTGTGTCCGTATTCGCTCTTCCGAACGCGGGCAGTGCGATTCGACGATCGGCAGAGCAAGGCTCGCTTCTACGCGTGGCCGGACTTTCACCCGGACTGGACGGCGAAACGAACATCTGGTGGGCAACAACTGAAGGTTATGTCACCCTAAACGGTCTCGCCCCATCCGAGAGTGAATGGCGAGAGTCCTGGTTGCTTCCCGTAGCGGCGGACGCACCGGGTGGCTGGTGGGGTGCAATTCAATCCGATGCCAATGTCCGCGCTGCGCCAGCCGGAACAGCACCGCTTCTGGGTCAACTGCACCCGGGTGATCGAGTCAAGATCCTGGCGGAAGAGGAGGGCAATCTCGCTGATGGCAGCCGCGTCTGGTACCGAATCGATGGCGGCCGGTTCGACCGGAGGCCACATCCATTCCTCGTTTATCAACCGAATCCCTGATCCAACGCCCAACACGACCCTCCCGGAGGGTGCATCCGGCGGCGGTACCTGGATTGTGGTGGACCGCAATGCGACATCACTCACGGTGGTAACCGATGGCGACGTTCAATTTGTCACCTACGTCAGCCTCGGACGAGCAGGGGTGGAGACTCCAGTCGGTCAGTATTCGACGTTCGGAAAGTACATTACCGACGACATGACCAGCACTAGCGTGCCTGACGCCGACCACTCGTACGACCTTCCGAACGTACCCTTTACCCAGTACTACCGCTCCGGCGGCTACGCAATTCACTCTGCTTACTGGCACGATCGTTTTGGAAGTACTGAGAGCCAGGGCTGCGTCAATGTCACCTGGGCCGATGGAGCCTACCTTTTTGACTTGACGTCACCTTATGTGGTGCCCGGCAATTCCGTGCGCTGGACTGAGCCAGATCAATCGACGCCGCTCCTGATTGTTGGTTGAGGACGGGCTGCGGTTGGCCGGTGGCGCGGGTCCTGCAATGGCCGCTCTGCTAGCTTGGGCCCGTACACAGAATCACCCACTTGGGAGTATTGAAACGATGAAGCGATTATTGTCCTTAGCGATTGTGGCAGCTGGTTTGCTGGCTCTCCAGACACAGACGCAACTGAGTGCTGCGCAGGGCGACAAGCCTCTCGCCGCCGTCGCAATGCGCGATCAGTCCGGTGCGCTGGTTGGATCAGTGACCTTCACTCAGGAAGATCATTCCGTTCAGGTCAAGGCGGACGTCTGGAGCATGACTCCCGGATTTCACGCCTTCCACGTTCACACCGTCGGTGCCTGCGAAGGCGACTTTACGAGCGCGGGCGGGCATTTCAATCGCGCTGGGGCAATTCATGCCGGCCATGACGGCGACATGTCTGCCCTTTATGTTCGAGGTGATGGCACGGGAACGCTCCGTTTCGAGACTGACCGCTTCAGTGTCGGAGCTCTCTTCGACGCCGACGGCTCGGCAGTCATTGTTCATGCGCTGCCCGACAACTTCGGCAACATTCCAACACGGTACGCTCCTGAGCCTGACGCCATGACCTTGAACACGGGCGACTCCGGCGGTCGAGTGGCCTGCGGGGTTGTGGAGTAATTTCCGGGAATCCGCACGCACCTAGTGGGCGCTTCATAGGGCTCCGTAGAGTGTGACAGGAATGGGACGCGGCGGGGCGGTCGGCGTGGTGGTGCCCGCCGGTACGCTGGGACGGCGATGGAACGCACGTCCATGCCCCCGCTCGCGCCGGGAGTCCGCGACCGCCTGGAAGACTACGCGCGCGGGTTCCGCCCCCACTTCCAGCGAATCGACCAGAGCCTGCATGCCCGCGAGTACCTGCACGGGCTGCTCCTGGACGGCGCGCGCAAGTCGGTCGAGCCGATGGCGCGCCGCCTGGGGGTCGACGATCAGGCGCTGCAGCAGTTCGTCAATCAGAGCCCCTGGGACCAGGCGGCCGTCTGCGCGCCTATCGTCGGCGGATGGCCGACGCTTTCGCCGAGCTCGGCGGCACCATCGTCATCGACGATACCAGCATCCCGAAGACGGGCCGCCACTCGGTCGGCGTCGCGTCCCAATGGTGCGGACTGCGCCAGAAGCGCACCAATTGCCAGGTGGCGGTCTCCTTGCACTATCGCACCGCCACCGCCGACTACCCCTGGCGCTGCGGCTGTACCTGCCGGAGTCGTGGACCCGCGATCCCGATCGGCTCACAACGGTCGGGGTCCCGAGGACGAGCGGGACCTCGTCGAAGTGGCGGATCGCTCTGGACCTGCTGGATACGGTGCTGGCCGAGGATCTGCCCGCCGGGCTCATCGTGGCGGATGGCGCCTATGGCGAGTGTGGCGCCTTCCGCCAGGGCCTGGAGGACCGCGGCTGCGGTACATTGTCGGCCTGATGGGCACCGAGAAGGTGACCACCGCGCCCCCGTCTGGGTCCCCGCGGCCCGGCCGTGCCTCGTGGGCCGATCTGGAACCAGCCGGGTCCCCGCCGGTGGCGGTGCGCGACCTGGCCGCGACGGTGCGCGCCGAGGCCGTCACCTGGACCACCGTCACGGCCCGCGCACCGGTCACTTCGCGGCGGTGCGGGTGTGGCGATCCCCGGGTACATCAATGGCGTGCCGCTCGCGGATCTCGACCGGGGAACGGTCGGGCAGGCCTGCTGGCTTCAGCGCTTTTTGGGCGATCGATGGGAGCGAGCGGAGCGATGCGCCACGCGATTGCAATGAGTGATTCGAGATCGGGATGGACATCTCCGAACGCCGCTGAGCTCGCTCCCCGCGGTCGCGAAAAAGCGCTGAAGCATTCACTACAAGCCTGAGGCGTTTCTTAATCCACCAGCGCTCCGCACGAAATATTGACTTCAGTCGAAGTCATCGTCCGCGCATGATCAGATGCCAGGAATGCCGCGACATTTCCAACGTCTTCTAACGTGGCAGCGCGCTTCAGAAGGGTTCCGTCCAGGATGGAAGCCATGATGTCGTCCGCCCCAGGAAAGTTCTTCGGCATCGTTTCGGGCACCCCGCCGGTCTTCATACTGACGACGCGGATACCGTGCGGCCCCAGCTCAGAAGCCCACTGACGGCGAAGGCCTTCTACGGCATCGAGTGCAATCTTGAACCCGCCTAGCCCCGGAAAGGTCTGAGGCCCTGAGCCCCCGAAGGTCAAGATCACGCCACTCCCCTGCGGGATCATGTGCCGCGCCGCGGCGCTCGTCGTAAGAAATTGGGTTCTGGTGGCAGTAACGATTGGCTGTTGGAACTCATCCAACGTGATCTCAGTGAGCGGCTTCTGGACGTCGCGGTAGTCGATCACATTGAACGAGATATCTAGCTTCCCGGTTCGAGCGATCACGTCGTCGACAAACGCGTTGACCTGACTCTCTTCAAGTGCGTCTACCACGGATGTATCGGCGACTCCGCCGTTCGAGCGGACGTCGGCCGCAACGTCTTCAAGCGATGATGCCGTGCGGCCCGCCAGAAAGACTCTTGCGCCCTCACGGGCGAATGCTCGCGCCGCGGCTCCGCCAATGTTTCCGCCACCGCCATAAATGACGGCCACTTTGTTTTCGAGCAGCACGTTTCGTTACCCCCGACCCACCGGAGTTACCCATACATACGGCCGCGAAATGTACGCCGCGCTGGAACGGTCAGGCGGAAGGCGGCTGGTAGACGACCACCGCAAGCGGCTTGCAACTGAAGTCGTTCACTGGCGTTAAGTCGTCCGGACATGCCGAAATCGCCACGAGCACATCGCGCTCGGCACGCACGTCGACATAGTCGCCGGGCTCGGAGAACGGAGCCCCCATGCTCTTGCTTCCGTCTTTGCCGCCTCCACCCATGTTCATAAAGAAATTCAGGCAGCCGCCATCGCGAATCTCCTCGCGGCCGATGCCGAATGGGGCCAATGCGGCAGCAAAATTATCCCGGCACCCCTTCAGGCCCCATTCGCCAGTCCAGAAATGCCGAAGCTCCTTCACTGCAAAAGGCACCGCCCCACCAGTGCTGACCCACCGTGTCAGCAGCTATTGTGGCGATGGGCGCGCAATCCAGATCGTAGAGAACGTCTCCCGTCGTGAGCTGCTGCTTGAAGTTCATTGAAAGGCTGTAGCGCACGGAGACCTGTTTTCGGAAATCGCGCCGATCGTAGATAAGCACATCGGGAACTTGTTTCCCTTCAATATCCACAATCCGGATCACTTGACCTTTCGCGAGCTCGAAGGCGCCTGATCCCTTCGCGGGGACCACCTGAAGCTGAATGACGCGGCCCGAGATGGGATCCTTGCCCGTCATGGACACCTGCTGATTGGCTGCCATACTGCCTCCGATTGGCGCGCAGTATAGCGCAGACATGACGAAGGGCAGACCGCCAGCTTAACGCTGATTGCTCTCAGGCAGCATTGCGGAGTCGATGCTGTGAACACTGCCATCGACTTTGAATATATCGGCTCGACCTCCGCTTACTAGTCGACAGACTCCGATGAGCGCGGCGCCGGGGTGCTCTCCACTCGTTTCCCGCCGAGCTTGGATCGCACGAACGCGTGGAGGTGGGTCCGATTGTCTTTATAGATGTGGATTGCCGGCGGCAACGCGGACACGATGATGATGACCAGCACAATCGGAATCAGGAACTTGTCCACGTCCGGAATCACGCTGCCAAGGAAGTAGCCCGCGATTGTCAGTCCGAGGGCCCAGCCAAGGCCGCCAAGGACGTTCCAGAACAGAAACTTCCGGTAGCTCATTTGCGCCATGCCAGCCACGATCGGAACGAAGGTGCGCACAGCGGGGAGGAACCTGGCCAGCACTATCGCTTTGCCGCCGTGCTTTTCATAGAACTCGTGCGCGGAAATCAGGTGTTTCTTGTGGAACCAAAGAGAATCCTCGCGAGTGAAAAGCTTGCGGCCGTAGCGCTCACCAAACCAATAGCCCACGCTGTCGCCAGTTATCGCGGCGATCGGCCAGAGCACGAGCATCAGCGGCAGACTAAGCACCTCCTGCGATGCCAGAAGGCCGAGTGTGAATAGCAGGCTGTCACCGGGGAGGAAAAATCCAAAGAAAAGCCCCGATTCCGCGAAGAGAACAAAGAATACGGCGAGATAGACGAGCGGGCCGATCGAGGCAACGACCGACCTCAGCAGCTCAGCGAGGTCGAAATGCACGAGGTTGGGCTCCTTTGCGAGCTAAGCGCGGTATTGTACCTGTTCAAGCGGCCGCGCGCCGAAGTACGGCAAGATCTGTCACCGTTCCCAGTCGTTCCAACGACAGCACCTGGTCTACGGTCTCACGCGCCTCATCGCGAGGAAGTCCCGCCCAGTTCGCGCAGCCCATGTACTTCTCGATGAGCTCATCGTCCGACATGGGGTTCGTCGGACTGCCCTTTCCGAAGTCGGCAAACCCTGAGATCACACGCCCGTCAGTCAGCTTGACGTCGATGATGGTCCGCATCTTGTCATAGCCAGCGGCCTCGGCATCTGGATGCACGCCGAAATCGATCTTTTCGATCATGGCCTTCACGTCCGGGCGATTTACCACTTCGTCGGTGAACTCTGCCAGTCCAGCTCGCCGCTCAAGCAACAGTATGGCCATGCAAAATTCCATGCTGAACTTCGCTTGCAGCTCGGTCGTTGGGCGATGATGAATCAGCGCATTGGGCATGTTCTGATTGGTTCCTACCGAGACACTCACGACCTGGTCTGGTCTTATGTCGTTCTGGCGAATCAGATCCAGCATCAGCCCCATGCCCGGATGGGTGAGCGAGCCGGACGGATGCGGTTTGATCGACACCCCTGGATCAGCGAATGTCCACGGCTCGCCAAGCTTTCCATCTATAAGCTCGGCTTCGTAACCACCGGCCGCCGCCTTGAAGAATCCTCGACCGGCCTCGAGCACGATCGGAGTGGCCGTGAGACCTCGCAAGGCCAGGTCTGACGCGACTACGCCATTCTCCGCGGCGCGCCCCGCGTGAAACGGCTTCATCATGGTGCCGAAATTTTCGCGAAGACCGCTGGACTGGCTGGCAGCGATACCCATGGTCGTGCAAGCCGCGTCAACATCGCCGCCAAGAAGTCGAATGCAGGCCATCGCGGCCCCAAGCGCGCCCATGGTTCCCGTTGAATGAAAGCCATCCTGATAGTGCCGAGGGTAGATCGCTTCGGCGATCTTGCACTCGACCTCCACGCCAATCTGATACGCCAGCAACAAGTCTGCGCCTGAAAGCGCTCGACGCTCGGCAATTGCAAGCGCCGCGGGAAGGACCGGAGCGGTGGGATGCGTCAGTAATCCATAGACGCGGTCGGGAGCGGTGGCAAGCTGCGTATCGTCGTAATCGTCAGCGTGTATGGATACTCCATTAAGGAATGCCGCGAAGCGAGCAGGCGCTTTCTGTCCGGATCCGATGACCGTGGCATCGCCGCGCCCACCGAGCTCATCGACGTGTGCACGCAAAATCTCACTTCCGTGACTGCGCGATCCGGCGAGGGCCAGACCAAGCCCGTCCAGAATCGAGCGCTTTCCCAGATGCAGGACATCCGCCGGGATGTCGGCCAGGGTGACCGAGGTGGCGAACTCCGCGACGTATCGAGTGAGACTCACGTGCATGCTCCAATGAATGGTGAATGTCTGGACCAAATGCTAAATGATCGACCAAATGCTAGCGGATGCGCTAGATGAGAGCTACTCGTGATTAGTCAGACTCAAGGGGCCTCGCCGTTTGGAGTGCCGGTGGCTGCGCCAGTCCTCGTGGCTACGCCGCCTGAATAGCGGAAATCGCAGCCTTCCGGTACTATCACGGTGATTGCGCCCCGCTCTTTCTGCGATCAATTTGACTCTGGAGGTGCACCGGTGACTGTTCCGGGCAAAGGCGGCCTGGAGGATGTCGTCGTCACGACGTCCGCCATCTGCGACATCGACGGCGTTGTTGGCGATGGGAAAGTCGCCAAGCTCTGGTACCGCGGCTACGACGTAAACGATCTGATCTCGAACAACGTCAATTACGAGGCCGTTTCTTACCTATTACGCTATGGTGAGCTGCCGACTAAAGCGGAGCTCGCATCCTACACTGATCGCCTCGTGAAAGCGCGTGAGCTTGCCGGGCCCGTTATCGACATCCTCAAAGGATTGCCCAAGGGGACGCACCCACTGGTTGCTTACCGGACGGCGATGTCCGCATCCGCCGCGTACGACACCGACGCGGAATCGATGGAGAAAGAAGCGAACGAGCGCAAGGGCGATCGTGTGATTGCCGGTACTGCCACAATGGTCGCCGCATGGCGCCGCATCCGTGAAGGTAAGGACGTCGTCGCACCTCGAGCCGAGCTTTCACATGCCGCCAACTTTATGTACATGATGACTGGCGAGGAGCCATCGGCTCAGGTCACGAAGACGATGGACGTTGCGCTGCTGCTCCACGCGGAACACGAGTTCAACGCGTCAACCTTCGCCGCGCGCGTTGCTACCGCGACCGAGGCCGACATGCATTCGGCAGTCGTGACGGCTATCGGCGTACTGAAGGGGCCCAAGCACGGCGGGGCAAACGAAGACGTCGTGGACATGCTGGACGAGATTGGTACGGCGGCCAATGCCGAACCATGGGTGAAGGCGAAACTGGAGTATCGGAAGACACTCCCGCCGTCGGAGCGTCAGTCCATCCGAGCACGCATCCCGGGTTTCGGCCATCGAGTCTATCGGATCACCGACCCACGGTCTGTACATTTACGCGCTGAGGGCGCTCGCCTGGCCGAGGAGAAGGGGCTGAGCGATCGATTCCAGATTCTGGAGATCGTCCGCGGTATTGTGGAGAAGGAGCTCGGCTTGCCCGGTCAACGTCGACTACTATTCGGCGGGCGTGTACGGTGCGCTCGGCATCCCAACAGAGTTCGCGACATCCATTTTCGCGGTGGCGCGCACATCTGGCTGGGTTGCACACATCTCCGAGCAGCTCGCCAACAATCGACTCATCCGACCGCGCTCAGATTACATCGGCTATGCCCCACGAGCAGCGCACGCGATTCAATAGGAAGAGCGTTTCACTAAAAATCGGTCAGATCGTTAACGATCTGACCGATTTTTGTGAAGTTTTATCTATCACGGTCCCGCCGATTCGCATCCAACACCGCGTTTTGTTGCACCCTCCAGTGTATGTAGGTCACCTGACCTAGGTCAAGAGCAGCATTGCGGAATCCCTGGTGGGATCGTAGAATGACTGGCGTTGGCGCGAGACAATGCCGTCTCGCGCACGGTTGCCTTTTGGGACATGCACGCCAGCGAGGAGTCGTCAATGTTGATGCAGCGGATCGCGGAAAAAGTGACCATCACACTGGTGGAGCCAGAGCCCCAGTTAGAGCTCACGCTCATACCAGATGAGGCCGAGCTTTCCGATGACCCCCTCCAGGCTTATCTACGCGAGATCCATACCGTGCATCTTCTCACGGCCAAAGATGAGCGCCATCTTGCGTCATGCATAGAGGATGCCGTCGCCGTGGAAGCGTGTGTCAATCACCTGACAGCCGTATTGGAGTGCGTGCCCAGCCCAGGTGACATTACTCGGCACCTCTACGAGCGCCTACAAGCAATGAGTGACATTGTGCAGGCGCTCTCTCATTATGCGGAGATCGACGATCTCGGCTTGCTCTTCACCACTCCTGAAGTGCGTGCCATGTTCGACTCCGTCCTTCAACGTGAGCTTGTCGAACACGTTACCGATGCGCTCGAGATCGACCCGCTTGTGGCTGAGCGTCAACTCGTTGAGCTATCAGTCATCACTCGAATTCTTCCGATGTCGGTTCTGGAGCAACTTTCAGGGCATGACATTGGCAACTATCCGCGCCTGGTTTCTCATTTCGAGACCTGGCAAGCACACTATCGAGCCATCCGCACGGCTTCGGACCACGCGGAGCGACGACTCATCGAGGCCAATCTGCGCCTTGTAGTGAGCATTGCCAAGAAGTACCTCGGTCGTGGGCTTTCCATGCTGGACCTGATCCAAGAAGGCAA
This sequence comes from uncultured Chloroflexia bacterium, assembly GCA_963765765.1. Lineage (GTDB taxonomy): Bacteria > Chloroflexota > UBA6077 > UBA6077 > JACCZL01 > CAVXYC01. The sequence goes on from CAVXYC010000020.1 coordinate 673,018, forward strand.
CCTCGGCCTGATGCGCGCCGTGGAGAAATTCGATCATCGTCGCGGTTTCAAATTCAGCACGTATGCAACGTGGTGGATCCGACAATCAGTTGGACGCGCTGTTGCCGACCAGGCCCGCACAATCCGCATTCCGGTCCACATGACTGAGGTCATCAATCGACTCAATCAGGTGGCGCGTGAGCTGACTCAGATGCTGGGACGCGAGCCTCATGCGCGCGAGATCGCGCTCGGCATGAATCTCATCTCCGAGCTCGTAGAGACAGAACTTGCCCTAGATGCAGGCGGCCACATGCTCGATCCCGATGAAGAGGAGATCATTACTCGTCGTCGCGTGATTCTGCAGACCGGGATCATGCACGACCGAGAGCGCATGCGCCCCGAAGCCTGGGCAGAGATCGAGAAAGCCAGTGCCCGAGTGAACCAGGCGCGCCGTGCGGCACGCACACCCCTCTCGCTTGCGGCGCCCATCGGTGATGAGCAGGAAGGGCAGCTCTCCGATCTAATCGAAGATGCTGACGCGGTCTCGCCCAGCGAGATGGCGACTCAGACGTTACTTCGAGATCACGTTCGATTGATGCTGGACTCCCTGAGTGACAAAGAGAGCGACATCCTGGTGATGCGCTATGGCCTCCACGATGGGCGACAGCGCACGCTCGAGGAGGTGGGCCGCGAATTCGGAGTTACGCGTGAGCGAATCCGTCAGATCGAGGCACAGGCGCTTAGAAAGCTGCGGCATCCGTCCCGCGCCCGCAAGCTGGTGGATTACCTGCACTAGACTCCAACGCAGAGCTTAAGTGACAGCAAAGACGGCAGGGACGCCGAGAGTGTCCCTGCCGTCTTTGCTGTCACCCATGTTCCCCAGAGGTTCCTGGCTACTGTGTGACGAAACTCCCTAATCAAGGAACAAAACATGGACGGACTGGTTGAGTACGTAGAGCGCGAGAAGAAGCGATTTGTCGCTGAGCTAGCCGATCTGGTCCACATCCCTAGTGTCAGCGCGCTTCCCGAGCACGCGGGCGATGTCCGCAAGTGCGCTGAAGCGTTTGTCGAAGCGCTAAAGGCAGTTGGCGTCACCGAAGCTCGTGTGTATGAGACTGATGGCCATCCCATTGTGTACGGAGAATGGCTCGGCGCACCTGGCGCGCCCACCGCGCTGGTCTACGGCCACTATGACGTGCAGCCGGTTGACCCGATTGACGAGTGGGAACACCCCCCGTTTAGCGGCGCCGTGGTTGACGATGTCATCCATGGAAGGGGTACTGCTGACGACAAGGGGCAGTTAGTGATGCACATCAAAGCCGCGGAGGCCCACTTCCGTCTGAACAGCCGTCTCCCTTTGAACGTGAAATACGTTTTTGAAGGAGAAGAGGAAATCGGTAGCGTCCATTTCGAGCAGTTCCTCCGGGAACACAGGGAGCTGCTCGGGGCGGATGTGGTGGTTGTGAGCGATACAGAAATGTTCGCCCCCGACCTGCCGGCAATTGGTTATGGCCTCCGTGGGCTGTGCTATCTCGAGGTGGAGGTGCGCGGGCCCAGCCGAGACTTGCACTCGGGAACTTACGGTGGGGCGATAGCGAATCCGGCAAACGTACTATGCCGACTTCTCACGAATCTTAAGGACGAGATGGGAACAGTGACCGTGCCAGGATTCTACGATCGCGCACGCGGACTCACCGCGGACGAACGCGCCGAGTTTGCGCGCCTTCCGTTCAATGAGTCGGCGTTTCGTGAAGAGGTGGGAATCCGAGCATTGGACGGCGAGCCCGACTTCCATCCGCTGGAACGGATGTGGGCGCGTCCAACATTGGACATCAATGGTATGTGGAGCGGTTTCACCGGTGAGGGCTCCAAGACCATCATTCCATCTAAAGCCACCGCGAAGGTGAGCTGTCGGCTGGTCCCCGATCAAGATCCGGATCAGATTGCGGATTTACTGGAAGCGCATCTTCAGCGAGAGTGCCCGCCGAGCGTCGAGCTCAGCGTTCGCCGTATGCATGGCGGGCGTCCTGTCCTGACTCCTCTCAGCCATCCCGCCGTAGGGGCGGCTTCTACATCCTTGCAGCGCGCGTTTGGCACGGAGCCGGTGTTCACGCGAGTTGGCGGGTCGATTCCGCCGGTTGCAAGCTTCCAGGAGATTCTCGGGATCCCGAGTGTCCTGATGGGCGTGGCCCTCGCGGAAGATCGCTACCACGCTCCCAACGAGCATTTCGAGCTCGAGAACTTCTATCGAGGCATTTTGAGCGTCGCCTACCTATGGCAAGAGCTTGCCGATGGCGAATGGGCGAATCCCCAAGGAGCAGCCACGTGACCGTCGCACTTCGGAAACCCGCCCACGGGAAAGCCAGCGCCGGGCCCGCTATGCCGTCAGTGCTCAAAGCGATCGAGGACATCGGTCAAACCTTCACCGCGACATTGAGGCTCGAGCCGGTCTTGGAGCGCATTATCGATGAGGCCATAGCGCTCGCTGACGGGGACGCTGGTTCAACGATGCTCGTCTCTGACGATCGTCGTGAGCTTGTTGTCACCGCGGCCCGCGGTCCACGCGCAAATATCATTCTTGGCGCTCGTCAGCCAGTGGACGCCAGTGTGGCAGGTCGAGCCATTCGCGAAGGCACTCTCATCCTGAAAGGTCGCGTGGAGCATCGCGGGTCGGGCGGCCCGGGCCAACCACGAGAGATCAGCCGTTCACTCGTCATCCCGCTTCACGTGGCGGGGTGCCTGGTAGGCGTGCTCAGCGTGAACACTGAAACCGAGCGCGAAGATCTGCCACAACACACCGTAAGTATGCTCGGCATCCTGGCCAATCAGGCGGCGATCTTCATCGAGCACTCGCGGATGTATGAAGCGCTAGCTCTGAAAGAACGCCGCCTCGAGCTCTTCGTGGATCGCTTCCTGCGCCTGCAGGCGGAGCAGCGCGAAGCGCCAGAGCTGACAACTGACCGACTGCACAATCTCCTGAGCGAGGTCATGCGCAAGACAGTTGAGGAACTCGCGACAGGATCGAAGCAGCTCATCCCGTCCGTTCCGGACACCAATCAACCGTTGTCCGCTCGTGAGCAAGAAGTACTGGCATTGATCGTGGAGGGCCTGACCAATAAAGAGATCGGCCGCCGGTTGAATCTGAGCCCGGACACAGTGAAAAACCACGTTGTGCACATCATCGAGAAACTGGGCGTGAGCGATCGCACGCAGGCGGCGGTGACGGCCATTCGCATGGGGCTCATCAAGTAGGACTCATCTTCAACAGCAGATAGGTCCCTGAGTCTCATCTACCCCATTCGACTTGCTGGCAATGGGGTAGATGAGACTCATGGGACCTGTCTCTTTGCTGACTTTTCTGCTCCCAAAACCAGCCGGCGATAGAATAGGTCCAAGCACACAGTACGATCTGGACAACCTTGGCTTCGGACAGCACCCGTTCCCCGACCCTGAGCATCTCAAAGGGTTCTCCCACAATCGCAGATCCGCGTGGGGCGCGATTTCTCACACTTGGAATAGCGCTCGTCGTTCTTGCACTCCTGGCGCTCTTCGTCTGGGGCATGGGACGGCGAGGGGCCACCGTTGGTTCTGTTCCGACACCTTTGCGCGAAGCACCGGGATTTCAGCTAACGTTATTCGACCAGCGCCAATTCTCCCTTGATCAGGCCAAGGGAATGCCGCACATCGTGAACTTCTGGGCGTCATGGTGCATCCCGTGCGAAGACGAGGCACCCGTGCTCCAATCAGCCTCGGTGCGAAATGCCAACCGAATCCAATTTGTGGGTGTGGACGTACAGGATACTGATATCGATGCTCAGCGCTTCTTGCGCAAGTTCGGGGTGACCTATCCCAACGGCAGAGACATGAACGGCACCATCTCCATCGACTATGGGATGAGCGGCGTCCCTGAGACGTACTTCATTCGAGCGGACGGCCGAATTCAGCGAAAGTGGGCCGGCCCGCTGACGTCGGAACAGCTCGAGAGCTTCATCGCCGAAGTTCTCTCCCCATAATGCAGCACGCACGAACATTGAGCGTATGGCATTCGGCGAGCTGAGTCTCCTTCTGGCGCTGGCGGCAGGGATTGCGTCCTTCCTGTCACCCTGCGTCGTTCCGCTCGTTCCCGGCTATCTCGCGTTCGTATCCGGCGTGTCGCTATCAGAGCGAGAGCACACGCGTTACGCCGCCGAACGGATGGTACTCGGAACGATCCTGTTTGTTCTCGGATTTTCGACTGTGTTCGTCGTATTGGGAACAACCGCAGCGGCGTTCGGCGGACTCTTCGATGCTCAGCGACCGATGCTGTCCCAGGTAGCCGGCGGAGTCATGGTCGCTATGGGCCTTCTCATGCTCGGACTGGTGCGCTGGACACCGGCTCTCCGAGAATGGCGCTTGTTCCGCATGGATCAGCCCATGGGATTGATCGGAGCATTGGGGCTCGGCGCGGCATTCGGGCTTGGCTGGACACCATGCATCGGGCCAATGCTCGCATCCATTCTGGCTCTGGCCAGTACCGCGGGGCATCTCGAAGAAGGAGCGCTGCTGCTCTTTAGTTACTCGCTTGGTCTTGGGATTCCATTTCTGCTGGCATCAGCTGCTGTTCGCCCGCATCTTGCCCGCTCTACGTGGCATCCAGCGGCATGCGACGTTGCTCACGTCGATCAGCGGAATCGCCATGGTGGGACTGGGTGCGCTCTTCGCGCTAAACCAGTCCTTCTATTTGAGCATCGCGTCCCAGCGGCTTTTGGCGCTGGCGGGACGGTGAAGTGGATGCCCTTTGAACTTACCGATGCGCTTATTCTGCTCATCCGTTGGATACACGCGATGGCCGCCGTGCTCTGGATTGGCGCCGCATTCGCAATCCTCGGCGTGCACTCGGGGCTGCCCGCAGCAGGCTCATCGTTGACCCAAACCATTGATAGAGCCTATCGAGATCTTACGGATGTGGCGATCCCAATCTTCCTGCTGACCGGGGCCCTACTGACGTTTGAGCGGTTCTCGCGCGGCGTTCCGACAGCCGCTTATATCGGCGTTCTATCCGCCAAGTTGGTGCTTGCGTTTGGTATGTTTCATTTAGGGTATGCAACACGTCGGACCGGTGTAGGCAGCTCGATCAAGTCGATTCGCGGAATCTGCGCGACTGGAGCATGCGTGGTTCTGCTGGCAACAGTGCTCAAAGCGCTCTCTGAAGGAGCGACCATTTAGATGGCAGCCGCCTCTCCTACCGCACCGCTCGGCCCCGTGGCGCCTCGAAACAACATTCGAAGATGGAAACTCCTCGCCGCGATGATCACCATCGTGCTTGGTGCCGCGTATCTCATTACCACGAGCATGCAGACCTCAGCCGTGTACTACCTCACCGTGACCGAGCTGCGCGATCGCGCAGCAACGGTCCAGACGCAGTCCGTGCGCGTCGCGGGACACGTGGCTCCAGGATCTGTTGAGAAGATCGACGGCGGCCTTGCGATTCGTTTTATCGTGCAGGACGAGGGCGGATCCTTCCCTGTTTACTACAGCGGCGCGCCCGTACCAGACATCTTCGGCGAGGACGTCGAAGTGGTTGTTGAAGGAAAGCTCCAGGACGATGGCACCTTCGTGGCCCACACGCTCCTTGCCAAGTGCGCGTCCAAGTTCGAGGCGTAGTGAGGTTGGCGACGGTGATGGCCGAGCCCTGGGACCTCGGGCGTCCAGCCCGTCCCAATCGGTGCATCTCAAGGTCTGGTCGGTACGTGCGCTACGCCCACGGTCCCAGGGTGTGCTATGGCTGATCTGGGCTCGGTAGCGATCATTGGCGCACTGTTAATAGCGGTCTACAGTATCGTGGCAGCGCTACTTGGACGAGCGCTTCGGCAAGGTGAGTTGATAGCCAGTGCTCGCAACGGCGTGTTGGCTGTGTGTGCGCTGATGACTGTGGCATCCGGTTCACTCCTGGTGGCGTTTGTCACTCACGATTTCTCCATCCGCTACGTCGCTGAGCATTCCAGTCGCGACATGCCTCCGGAGCTCATTACGGCAGCCTTCTACAGTGGACAGGCGGGTTCGCTTCTGTATTGGGCGTGGACGCTCTCGATTTTCTCCGCGGTGGTGGCCTGGCGGCATCGACGTACACATCCGCGGCATATGCCCGTAACGATGAGCACTCTCATGGCCGTCGAAGCATTCTTTGCGCTACTTCTCGGTTTCATAGCGAGCCCCTTTGAACGCATGGCTACGGTGCCAGCCGACGGTCTCGGTCTCAATCCGCTTCTGTACGACACGGGCATGCTCTACCACCCTCCCATGCTGCTCGCGGGTTACATGAGCTGGACTATCCCTTTCGCCTTTGCTATCGCCGCGCTGGCGGAGGGTGATACGAGCGCAGAGTGGATCAGCGCCACACGACGCTACGCCCTGTTTGCCTGGGGCGTCCTGGGAATCGGCAATCTACTGGGCGGCTGGTGGGCTTATCACGTCCTTGGCTGGGGCGGATACTGGGGCTGGGACCCGGTGGAGAATGCCGCCATCATGCCCTGGATCGTAGGAACTGCTTACTTGCACTCAGTGATGATTCAGGAGCGTCGTGGAATGCTCAAGGTCTGGAACCTCGTACTGATTCTGCTGACGTTCTTTCTCGCACTCTTCGGAACGTTCATTGTCCGCAGCGGCATCATCGCCTCCGTTCACTCCTTTTCGCAGTCCGCCATCGGACCGTACTACCTTGTCGCGCTCATCGTGTCCATTGCCGTCTCTCTCGCCTTGCTCTTCTGGCGCATTCCCAAGCTGCAGTCTGAACATGAGATCGAGAGTATCTGGTCGCGCGAAGCGTTTTTCCTGATCAACAATCTCCTGTTCCTCGCTATCACCTTTGCGATCTTCTGGGGAACGATTTTTCCATTGGTGTCGGAAGCCGTTCAGGGCGTCAAGCTGACCGTGGGCCCCCCGTTCTTCCAGCAGGTCACCGGTCCGATGCTCCTGGCATTGATGGCGCTTATGGCCGTTGGCCCGCTGCTCCCATGGCGCAGGACCGCACCTGCCACTCTCGGGAAGATGATCTTGCCACCAGCTATCGTCGCGATAGTGACTACGATCACCGCGGCCATAGCTTTGCACACGAGCAACGTATCCGCCGTCCTCAGTGTCTTCGTTCTGACATTTGCTTTGAGCACTATCGTGTCAGAGTTCGTTCGTGGTACCGTCGCTCGGCGATCAGCCACCGGTGAATCTCCGCCTCTGGCATTTGTCTCGCTGATCCAGCGGAACCGTCGGCGTTATGGCGGTTACCTCGTTCACCTGGGCATTGTGTTTATCGGCTTTGGCGTGCTCGGATCTCAGTTCTTCCAGCAGGAGCGGCAGGTGGCGCTTCGACAGGACCAGTCGGTTGAGATCGGCCGCTACCTACTCGTCTTCAGGGGACTTGGTGAGCGCACAGAGCACGGTGCACGGGTCGTCATGGCCCGTCTCGACGTCTTTGAAAACGGACGCTTTGTGGAATCCATGGAGGCAAATAAGCGCTTCTATCGAAACTTTGAGCGCCAGACCGGCTACTGGAATCCCGATCCGATCAACCGTTCTCGACGACCTCTATGTCGTCATTGCCGGCTGGGACGGCACTCAATCGGCGAGTTTCCTGGTGTTCCTTAATCCACTAGTGACCTGGATCTGGGTAGGCGGTATCGTTCTGGTTCTCGGAACATTTGTCTGTCTATGGCCTGATCCGCGCGTCGTCCGTCAACCACGCGAGCGCTGGTCGCCGGCAATGGTGACGAGTGATGCATAAGAGTTTTGGCCTCGCAGCCCACGCGATCATCGCAGTCTTGCTCACGTTCAGCGCTGGACTGGCACTGGCGTCCACAACCCACGCCGACGAACTAGACGCACAGGTGCGCGCGGTAGCCAAGCGGCTTCAGTGCCCCATCTGCGAGAGCGTAAGTGTGGCCGATTCACCGTCGGAGCTCGCGGTTCAGATGAGGGCAGTGATTCGCACCAAGCTTGAACAAGGCGAATCGGATGAGCAAATTGTTACCTACTTCGTGGGCCGCTACGGCGAGAGTGTACTGGTGGAGCCCCCCCGACACGGAGTTGGTTTGTTGGTCTGGCTCGGTCCCATCGCGGCGCTTCTCGTTGGTGGATTGGCCCTGGCGCTCTGGTTCCGACGTCCGAGGTTGAAGGCCATCGAATCGAATCGCCTCGACTCAACCGAAGCGAGCAGTCCGACTGACTGGAGACTCAACGCGGCGCAACGCGAGCTGGAAGAAATGAGCGAAGGGCGCACCGCGTGACATTGGTGATCGGCATCGCACTGGTGGTACTGGCGATCACGTTCGTGCTGCTACCGCTTTTCCGCAAACCTTCAACTCTCGAGGCTGACCGTCCGGACCCAGCCGTGCTGCGGGCGGCGTTGTACCAGCAGATCCTTGACGCGGAGCTCGATACGCGGTTGGGAAAGCTCGACTCGGTCGACTTCCAGGAACTACGCACGCGACTTCTCCGAGAGGCCGCAGCGTTGATCGTGGCGGATCAAGGTGAGGCGATTGCCAACGAAGATGCTACAGCGCGCGTTGAACATGAGATCGCCGCGGCACGAGCGGCGTTACGCGCAAAACCGTCTATGGGTGGGGCCAACGCGTGAATGGCATCTTCATCGCGCTCGCTTTCACTCTGAGCTCGATCTGGGGGCAGGTCCAGCCTAGCGGTCAAATTGACGGCCAGCTCAAGAACGGTACGCCAGACGGCGCCACTGTATCGGGAAAGACGATCACTCTGGCCAGCTTGCGCGAGTCGGGATGGCAGACGGAGCGGGCGACGACCACGGACACACAGGGGCATTTCAGTTTTGCGGGTCTTCCCCTGGATGGGACAACTCTCTATCTGCCCATCGCGGGGCACGAAGGCGCCTGGTACTACCCGGCGCAGCCAGTGAGCTTGACCGACTCGCCGGGCGCGCAAGTGGAGATCACTGTCTATGATGCGACCCAGACTGACGCGGCGCTTCGATACGAGCGCTCGGCAATGTTGATCGCCGGCATTCAGCCGGCCGCACTCACGGTCATGGAGATGAGCGGACTGTCCAATACCGAACCCAAAACGGTCATCGGAACGGATCCCACTGGCGCCGGCCAGGCTATCTCAGCCCGATTCCCCCTTCCAACGGGAGCGATCGGATTTCAGCCACAGCGCGGAATCATCGATTCCCAGCTCATTCCGACGCAGGATGGCATGGGTTTGATTTGGCCAATATTTCCGGGCCGTCAAGAGCTGGCGTTCAGTTACCAGCTCCCGTACAACGGCGACAATGTAGCCATCGATAAGGTGTTAGCGTACCCGGTGGGTACGTTCGCCGTGTATGTGCCTGAGGGTGGCCTGGAGCTTTCCAGCCCCGTACTGCAGCCGCAGGGCGCTACTGAGCTGGGCGGGCGCCGATACCAGCTCTATACGGCCACGGACCTCAGTCGCGGTGACCGAATCTCAGCTCAGATCACCGGAATCAATGCGGTGATGACTGGACCACAGCCTTCAATAACTGCTCCGCTCATGGTCGCGTCTGGCGCTACGCTAATGCTGGCCGGCCTGGGCGCGGCCTTCGCCTGGCGGCGACGCGTTGGAAATCGCCATGCGACTTCGGCTCCCTTAGGTGTGCAGACGGTGGCGTCCGACGAGAGGCAACAGCTCATCCTAGAGATCGCAGCGCTGGATGAGCGCCACGATCAAGACCTTCTGCCGGAGGATGCCTATCAAGCCACTCGCGCGGCCCTTATGCGTCGAGTGATGGCGCTCTCTTCGGATCCGACACGGGACGCCGCGCCAAGCGAACAGCCCGTGCGCATAGCGTGACGCCGGCGAAGAGTCCCAACAGTCCACCCGTTATTGTCGCGGAGCAGCTTGGAGTCATCTACGGGGACCAAGTCGCGCTGAGGAACGTTTCGTTTGAGGCCTACGCCGGCGAGCGCATCATGGTGCAGGGCCACAACGGCGCGGGGAAAAGTACGCTTATTCGCGTCCTCGCCGGGCTGCAGCGTCCGGACCGTGGCAGCATCGCCATTGGAGGAGGCTCGCCGTACGACCGACACATCCGCCAGCACATCGGAGTCGTGGTCCACAATACATGGCTGGATCCCGACCTGACGGTGCAGGAGACGCTTCGGTTCTTTGGCGCACTCTACGGACTGCTGGACAACACTCCCCGCCTGGCAGAAGTGTTGAAGAGCGTAGGCATGTCTGACCGACGCCACCAGCGTGTAGGCGAGCTCTCTCGTGGTTATCAGCAAAGGTTGACTCTGGCTCGCGCCCTCCTACACCAGCCGGCCATTCTGCTTCTGGATGAGCCCGACACCGGCCTCGATGAAGCGACGCTCGCCACTCTCCGCGACGTCCTCACCACCGACGGAGAGGATCCGACATCTCGAACTGTCGTTATGACAAGTCACAATCGGGCATTCGGGGCCGCGATCACGAATCGCACCCTGACCCTCGAAGAAGGCGCCTTGGTGGAGTCGGCAGTAGTACCGTGAAAGCCCCTGCCCCGCTTTGGGATGCCGCGTGCCGGAGCGCCGCTTTTGATTTGCCGCGATATCTCCGACGCAAGTCGCCGCGAGAACCCAAAGCGGCGCTCCCGCACGCCGCACTCCAAAGCGGGCCTGGTCCCTCCGTCAACGAAGCTTTATGACAAATTTCCTCCACACCCTGCAGGTCATCGTCTGGAAGGACTTGCTACTGGAGCTGCGTGGACGGCAGGTATTCTCGACGACGTTTACGTTTGCGCTACTGGTGCTCGTGGTCTTCAACTTTGCGCTCGACGTGCGCGCGGACCTTGCGCCCACGCTCGCCCCTGGCGTGCTCTGGGTGGCCATCGTCTTCGCCGGTATGCTGAGCATCGGCAGATCGTTTGCCCGCGAAGTCGATCGGGCTACGATCGACGCCCTCCGCGCAAGCCCGGTAGATCGCTCGGCCATCTTGCTGGGCAAGCTTTTCGGCAATCTCATCGTCATGACAGCAGTTGAGCTGATCACGGTGCCGGCGTTTGTCCTACTCTTCAACGTGAATCCACGTTGGCCCGAGCTCATTGTGACGGTTGCCCTGGGCACGATTGGGTACGTTACCGTCAGTACGCTATTCGCGGCCATCGCCGTCCAGTCGCGGGCTCGGGAAGTGATGCTGCCGCTCCTCAGCCTACCCATCCTCGTTCCGGTCGTCATCGGCAGCTCCAAGGCTACGGCTCAAGCACTGGGTCCCACACCGATGGACGACGTTCCCTGGCTGACGCTCATTGCAGTATTCGATGTGATCTTTCTTGCCATTGCGGTCGCGATTTTCGATTATGTATTCGATGCCTGACACAATCCGCGGCGTCCAGAGCCTCGAAAAGCGTTTGGGAGTTATTACCGCGGTGGTGATGGGGCTGGCTCTTCTAGCTGCCTTTTTCTACGCTCCCATGGAGCGGACGCAAGGAAACGTACAGCGCATTTTTTACATTCACTTGCCGATCATCTGGCTGGCGTATCTGGCGTTCTTCGTAGTCTTCGTGAGCAGCGGCCTGTATCTCTGGAAACAGCGCGAGTTTTTCGATCACGTCGCCCATGCCTCGGCAGAGATAGGGTTCCTATTCACATCACTAGTCCTGGTCACTGGCTCTCTCTGGGCACGACCGATCTGGGGTACCTGGTGGAGCTGGGATGCGCGTCTCACGACGACGCTTATCCTGTGGTTTATCTACGGAGCGTACCTGACACTCCGAGGCGTAATGACCGACGATAGGCAAGCTGCTCGTTACGCGGCCGTGCTTGGCATCGTGGGTTTTATCGACGTTCCTATCATTCACCAATCCGTGGTCTGGTGGCGGACGCTCCATCCACAGACTGTTGTGCTGGCCGAAGGCGGGCCCGCGATGCCGCCAGCCATGCTTCAGACGCTGGCTCTTTCGCTGGCCGCATTCTCGCTACTGTACGCGTGGCTCATGCTGAAACGGGTCCGACTGGAGCACATGCGAGCAAGACGACATCGCCTGCACCTAGAGCAAGCGTTCGGTCGAGCCTGATTCCCCATGGACCAGTGGATGTTCGCCGTCGCGGCATTTGGGATCACAGCGGTCTCGATCGGCAGCTACATCATCATTCTGCGAGCGCGGCTGCAGGCCGCGGAGACTGATGCCGGCAGCGGTAGTCCTTCTTCGGAAGGCTCTGACTAAGCACAGGGCCGCTTCAGCAAGCGGCCCTTCAGCAGCCGCCGTCAAACGTACCTGTTGCTATCCGCTCGCCGATTTTTTCGCCGGTCGCTGTATTTGCCCTCCGTTTCCTTGTCATCCTGAGATGCTCCATGCGCTCGAGCGCACCGACACGCCATGAACCGCGGCGGCAATTGCAGCCATCCAGGTGCAGTGTCATCCCGAGGCACGAGGGATCTACCGGACGTCGGAGGGGGCGGATTGGCCAGGTATTCGTGGAGCGCTTCCGTCTGTTGCCTGGCGCGGCCGATCTGCCGTGGCGCAATCAGGTAGCGAACCGCGGGCGCACAGACTGGATGGCGGGACGTCATCTCAGCGAAGAACCGGAGCGACGTGTGCCCGTCGATCGAGTGTCCGCTCCGCACCATCCTTGGGCCGCGCCAGCGGCCCGCTCAGGAAATCCCGATTGACGGAGAACCCGCGTGGGCGCTGCCACTCAAATGGGTGCTCAGTCCACCGGTCGTAGGCAACGCAGAAGGCGCGAATTTCGCCGCTCTGCATCTCACCATCATCGCTCAGCGTCCGTACGATGACGGGCGGCAGCCCTACCGCCTTGTTGAACCTGGTGGTGTCAGCGATAAAGGGCCAGGGTCCGTCCGGAGTCGCTGCAAACCGAACATTAAGCTCACTAACGATCGCTTGCGGTCCGGACAACAAGAACTCTCGATGTGCCTGGGCAACCGGGAGTCTAGCACGGCAAATTGCACGGGTCTGCGAATTCCCGGGTATTGCGTTTCGCGTCGGATTACGTGGGAGACCAGCTCACTCGCTCGTGCTCGTCGCCACGATTTCGACGCTTCCAGGCAATCAGACAGGAGCGACAGAGGACGCCAGAGCCGTCAGGCGCCGGAATCGGAAACTCGTCCTCATGCCCGGCGCCGATAAAGATCTCACAGTCTCGACATTTGAGCGTCGCGTTGTACTGCGAGACCGGGAGCGGATATGTGCGAATGAGCCTGTGGGCCACCTCAGGTCCCTCCTACAAATCCCTGGAGCAAAGCGATACCGCATGCGATACCGAGAATGATGATTGTGACATCAAGCATGCGAGCCTCCTCAGCACGATCGGTGAGCTCAAATTCTAAAATTGAGCACGGCCGTGCTGGGCAATTGCCAATTACAATCACGTCACGTACCGGCTATTTCTGTCTGAGGTAGTACGTGGCGCCCATGATTGAGCCGACGCCAATCGACCCAACGAGCCAGAGACCGGTTGAAATCGGTTGCACATCCCGCCCCGTCTGCGATGCCATTCCGAGCATCGATCCAAGCACTGGAGCAAAACCGACGCCAATGCCGAGAAGAGTCCCCAGCGTGGCGCCGACCGCTCCCCGGGCGAGCGCCTCGACTCCGGAATCCAGCTTGTAGTTCAGCGATTCATCCCGCCGCACTGTAGACACCTCCCATAAACAGGCATGCGCCACGAGCGTTCGTGGCGCGTTCAACAGTCTCATCCGTCCCGCGTCACGCCTCGATTACACGAAGAGTGAATTCCGTCTCAATGAGGTAACAGGCATCTTTTAGGGGTTAGGGGTTAGGGCTGAGATGCGACATGCGACATGCGATGCGAATTCGCCATTCTCAATTCTGCATTCTCATTCGTCCTCCAGCGCCCTCTAGCCCCTAATCCCTACCCCTTACCCCTTTCTCATATACTCGCAGTAGGGGCATAAGCAGCACTCGGAGTAACTGATGGACGATACGGACCGACTGATCCTCAATCACATTCAATCCGACTTCCCGCTGGTCGACCGACCCTATGCACGGCTTGCCACCGTGTTGGACAGCACGGAAGACGAGGTGGTGGGGCGCGTACGCGCGCTGCGTGAGGATCGAATCATTCGTCAGATCAGTGGGATCTTTGACACCCGCGCGCTCGGATACAAATCCAGCCTTGTCGCGGCACGGTATCCCGAGGGGCGGATCCATGAAGGTGCTCAGATCATCAACGAGCACCCGGGGGTGACCCACAACTACGAGCGCAACCATGAGTACAACCTCTGGTACACGATCGCGGTCCCGCCGACCAGCGACCTCGAAGGAACCATTCAGCGCCTTCACGAGCTATCCGGTTCGGAATCGACGCGCGTCATGTACACGCTCAAGCTCTTCAAGATTGGCGTGAACCTGGACCTCACGGGGAACCGTGCGCCCACCGCCACCTCCAAACCCGAGTACAGTGAGCACGAGCGCAACCGTGCTTCAGGCTTCGCCCTCTCGCAGCGCGACATGGAAGTCATCCGCGAGATTCAGGAAGACCTCTCCCTTGACCTCGAGCCGTTCGCCGGCATGGCCGAGCGCATTGGCATCAGCCAGCCAGAGCTCTTTGAGTCGGCCGCCAGCCTCCAGGAGCGCGGTTTCCTGCGCCGTTTCGCGGCCATTCTCTATCACCGCCGCGCCGGCTTCCGTTCCAACGCCATGGGCGTGTGGGCCGTACCCGAAGAAAAGATCGCCGAGATCGGCCCACGGATGGCGTCGTTCTCAGCCGTCAGTCACTGCTACCAGCGGCCCACCTACCCCGACTGGCCCTACAGTGTATTCACTATGGTCCACGGTCACTCCGACGAAGAATGCGAAGAGCTCCTCGCCGCCATCAAAGAAGGCACAGGAATCCCGGATTACCGCTCCCTGTATTCCACCCGTGAGTACAAGAAGACAAGAGTCCGCTATTTCACGCCCGAGATGCGGAGTGGGAAGCGAAATACATCGCTGTCCCCGTTAGTTAACGGCACTCGGCCCGCGGACATGAGCGGGTTCCCGAGCGTCCTGTTTCGAGCAGGACGCTCGGGAACCTGTTTCTCTGGCCGACACCACATCGGACCAAACGCGATGTCAGCATCGCGGTTTCGAGCGCGAATCCCAACGAATACATCACACGCACCGTGCCTTATCCGACGCCGCTGCCACCACCGCAGCAAGCGATCACGGAGGTGCTGAACGAGTCGAGGGCAGCGGCATCGGCGAGCACACAACTCGTTGGTATCCGAAGTAGAGCCCTCGCCTGGATGCACATGTTCGTGTCGCAGAACTACCACGAGCGAGTGTTTAGCGGCCTAGCAGAAAGCATTTTCGAGCGCTACAAACTCGCCGTCGACACACTGCTAGCTCAACGCACTGGGGACGTTTTGCAAAAGATCCCCGTGATCTACGGCCGTTTGTCCGAAGGCGACCCCGAGGCGATCCGTCATGCGCTGAGAACGTGCCGACGGATGATCGATTCGTTCGCCGATGCGATGTTCCCGCCCAAAGGTGGGGAGATGGAGGTAGCAGGCGAAAACTTCCGCACCGGTGCGCGAGACACGAAGGATCGTCTTAGGGCCTACATTAAGCAACAGTCCACAAGCTCCTCGCGGGAAGAGAAACTCCAACGAACTCTCGGGGGACCTTTATGAGCGGGTGAGCACCGGCGTACATCAAGATGTAACGCCACCGAGGCCCAAGCCCTGTTTCTTGAGACTTACATGTTGCTCAGCGAGATCTTGGACTTTGCCCCACCGCCGACGGTGGAACCGGCAACAGTTGCGGGAGCATGATGGAGCACAGATGCGTGGTGCTGAGCCCGTGCGTTCGGCACAATGGGTAGCGGCTCCAGCCTGGGCAGGTGGTGCCCGTCAGTCGCGTCCGCGATATCGCCGATCTCAGGCACCTGCAGCGCGATGGGAAGGTTGAGCTGCTCGACGCAGACATCGGAGACCACGGCCGCCTTTGCGGAACGCACTGGTTGGACCGGGATCTACTACAAGCGCACGCGCTCGGCGCAACCCACGCGATCCCACTATGGCGCAATGAGTGCGAGGAGGCGTCGCATGGCATTAAAGGGCCCGGCGTCCAAGGGATTGCGATGTGACTGGCGTGGACGAAACCGCCCCGTCGATGCGTTCATAGGGCTTGCTTCGTATCCCATGAACGAGGTTCACGGGAACGCGGTGATGGCTTCGAGATGTGCGTCGATCTCTGAGCGCGTGCGCCAGACGGGGCGCATCTCCTTGTGAGCAAGCAGAGCGAGCTGGTCGCCGTTATGCGGCGATCCTGTCTGTGTAGCATTGCCGTAGGCAGTCAGGGATTTCGCCCGAGCACCTTGCGGAGTGAACTCCACCGCGGATACATACGTGACCCCGAAGACCGACTCCATGAGGCCGTCTCCGCTCGGGGCGTAGTCGATGACGGAGAAGACTCCCAGTGGATCACCCGGAGCACTATTCCCCGGTAAATCGACTCCGTTGCGCCGCAGGCGGTTGACATCGCCCCAGGCAACTTCTATGTCGCCGAACTGGGTCTCGACCGTGTCAGCCACGGCCTCCAGCACCGCCACCGCTGCCACCGGGTCGGCTAGGCCGAGCGGCGTGCTGCTGGGTCGATCCGGGTCCCAGATGGTGACAAATGTGCCTGGCGTCTCCAAACCATCTGGCAACGCCTCACGAGCCCACTGGACGAACAGCACTGCCCCACGACTGTCAGCATCCGCGGCGCGGTCCCACTCCTGGAGCACTTCAGCGGCGCGGACGGCACGCTGACGACCGGAGCCCCGAGCCGCGGATATCAGATCGTCGAGTACGCGGTCAGCTAATGCCATGTGGGTGGAAAAGCTCGCCCCTACCAGTTCATCAAGCGAAATCCGCTCGTCCAGAGCAAGCATCTCAATGGCGCGCTGTTCGCGCATGAGGGCTGGCACCGACACATCCGGCGCCATGTAGGACGGGAAGTATTCGGCGCCTACTGGCGATGGGACGCTCGTGTACCACGGTTGACTATTGGAATTCTGGACCCACCCGCTGGCCGGGTCCAGAACTCGCGGAAGGTCATCATACGAGTGAGTTTCGGACCACAACGTCGCTGAGGTATCACCGGGTATAGTCGCCTGCCAGGTAGCAAAGTTGCCGAACGGTCGCACAGGCACGCGGCCGCCGAAGAGACTCAAGACGTGACCGTCGCGGTCGGCATACATCACCGTGAACATGGGCAGCTGCAATCGCCGCAGCACCGCCTCGAATTCGGCCAGGCTGCGAGCCCTGCCCATGTCCCACCACTGCTGAAGCCCCCCGTGCTGACTGAGGCCCACCTGACGCACTGCGAGGGTGGCACCATCCGCGGTTGCGATCACCGGCCCCTGGACCGAGCGGCGGATCAGGAGCGGCTCTTCATGGACCGCGCCGTCATCCTGCCTCACCCGAATCGTCTGCTGCTCGGTCTCGAAGGCGCGCACCTCGCCATCCAATCGGTACCCGTTATCGGTCAGCGCGAGCGCGTAGGTGTCAAAGCCATCGATCGTATTGACTGTATGCGTCCAACCGAGCGAGTCGTTGAACGCGAACACCAGGACGGGCAAGCCGATGATGGTTGCGCCGTAGTTGTCTATGCCCTCGCTCTGAATAGCGAGCTGCGCCTCATAGAGCAACACCAGGTCCACGTCCCATGCGATATGGGGGTTGGTGAGCAGCAGCGCGTTGCGGTTTTCCGTGTGCCCGGGCGCAACGGCCCAGGCGTTGGAGCCCGGCTCCATTCCAACCGGCAGCCAGCCTTCGCCCCACTGAGGGTTGCGGTCCCCCGTTAAGGCCAGGAACGTGAAGAACACGCGGTGCATATGACCCACCATGTCCGCGCCGTCGACCGGGCAGTACCGCCTCCACATCGTCCGCGATCAGATCGGGATGCTCGCGCGCGTAGGCGTTGACCCCGTCCGCAAACGCGTCCAGGTGACCGCGAAACTGGGGTGTTTGCGCGGCGTACCCTTCGCGACCGGCCTCCGGAAGACCCACGGTTCGGAAAAAGCGGTCTGACGTGAGGTACTCATCGCCCCAGTACTCGGCCGCGCGCCCGCGAGCAATGCCATACAGGCGGAGGATCTTATCTCCGTGGCTGTGCATCTGCGCATAACCGTACGCGTAGAAGAGGCTGTCCGTATCGTCGGCAAAGATGTGCGGAACGCCCCAGGTATCCCACAGGATCTCGGAATGAGCATTTAAGAGTGAGACCGGGACCGTTGGTGAAGAATACGCCTCCTGCGCCGAGACGGGCAGGATTCCGAGCGCGAGAGTGACCAGTCCAACGATGAAGTACGTGCGCGGGATTGAATGTCGCCGCATCTGGAATGCTCCCTATTCTCTTTGTTGGTCGTAACTCGAGATCTGCCGCCTTGCGGAGCATGGTGGGTGACACATCGGTACCGGACCGCCGCATACTGAGCGCCTGCCCCGCACGTTGCCGCCCGGACTTTGCACAGCGCTGTTGGGACGAGTGGGTCCGTCAGTCCGATGTCGAAATTCATCGGGGCGTCCCCAATGGCGCCCCGGTGCGTACCGCGTCGACTACCTGCCGAATCGTGTCTATGGTCACCGTAGCGTCCTGCTTGCGGTAGACCAACGACTCGTGTGTGGCGCCCTCTACCTGCCATTGTGTGGTATTCGTCGAGAGCCCAGCGAGCTCATTCTGCATCTCCTTCCAGGCTCGGTTCGCGCGCACCTTGAGCTCTCCCTCAGCCTGAGAGAACGTGTCCTCCGCCGTGAGCACCGCCAACGGTCGGTTGCCCAACGATCCAACGGCACGCACCTGTTCGGCCGAGGACGGAATGGACCGGAGCTCGTCAGCGATGGCGGCCATGGCTCTTGTGGAGGCATTGAGCTTCTTAACCTGCGTGCGCTGTGGCGCCGGCAAGTCGGGATCTACCGGAAAGACAGGCACCAGACCGGAGCGCGTGACACCAATCGCGGCCAGGATCGGCAACAGCGTCAGCATCTGCTCCCCCGGGGAGAACCCGGCCGCAAGCTCCGGCGGTAACCGCGTTTGCACATCTGGATGGGTTGCGTCGACCAAAACTAACCCAGCTACGTCTACGGGGTAGCTGGCAGCGTACATTTGGATGAACAGGCCGCCGAGTGAGTGACCCACGAGCACATAGGGAGCTGGGATGTCGGCGCGGTCGAGTAGGCTGTGCAGCTCCGTCGCGATCCGATGCGCGTCCCTCGGCAGGGGTCCGGACTCACTCCATCCCATGCCAGCGCGATCGTAAGCGCAGACGCGTGTGGTCTCGGAAACACCCGGCTGTACCCAGGGCCAATCTGCGGACGTACCGGGGAAGGCGGACTCCAAAAGCACGGTCGGGCTGCCCTCGCCGATGCAGAAGACGTGCAGTCGTGAACCGTCGACCTCCACCAGCCGCCCAGGCGCGGGGAATGCGCGGCGATCCCGCTCGGTAGCAACGGCCTGGTAGACCAGCCCCAGGACGGGCATGGCAATCAGCACGAGAAGTACGCCTACAGCGAGGGTCTTGGGCCCGCCAAACCGGCACCGCCATCGGCCAAGCTTCGGCGCTACTGACGCCTTTTGCATCAGGGCTCTCCGGCGCTCCATCCCGACAACGAGACCCCGCGCGTCAAGAAGGGGATGCGCCCTACTGGTCGAGATAGTACTGGATGATGGCCAGCTTGGTAAGGGGAAGTTGCACCCTTCGAGCCTGTACAACCGGCTTGGGGGTGACTGGGCCATGATCACCATCACGCGATCGAAGTTGCGGACCGAGACCTGACGATGTGCTGCGCCGGTGACTCGCCCAGAACTCCAGCTGCCAGCGACTCATTGGGGAATGCGGCGTGGTGACGGCGATGAGGCTTTCGGACGGTGCGTCGTACGGGAAGATATCCAGGGCATCATCGGCCCCAACGGCCGCGACGATGAATCCGATCGTGGATGGGCACCAATAGCTCGTCGGGCGTGGTAGTAAGGATCACCGCCGTGCCGCTCAGCTTATCCTTGGTGAGCTTGGTGTAGAGCCCGGCAAAGCCGAATGTTGTGTGATCCTTCAGGCGAATGTGCATCGGCTGCTTCGTCTTCTCGCCCTGGATCCCCTTCCACTCAAAGAAGCCGTCGGCCGGGATGATGCAGCGCTCCGACTTCACGGCGTTGCGGAACATCCCACTGGTCTCGATGGTCTCCGCTCGCGCGTTAATCGGCGGTGGCCGGGAACTTTTCTTCTTGCCGTCCATGAAGCACAAACCCCCACTTGTGCGTCGCACCGGAGTTCCCCCTATGACTCGGGCCGATTCGCCCGCGAGCAAGGCAAGTGGTCCCGCACAGAACAAGGCGAAAGACTCGCCGGGCCCCTAGGACCTCTGGGTCACGCGCACCGTTCGCTACGGCTCGGTCGTCGACGGGGGCGCCTTCTTAACGCGACCGAGCTTATCCCTGAGTGTCTGAGAGAGGGGAGTGGCATCGACGGCTTGTGCCACCCGCTCGATCTGGCCGGCGGAGGCCGCTTTCGCCGATGTGGCGGCGTGCCGTAACGACCCCGGAGCGGTGGTCAGTCGCCGCCGAGCATCTTCGCGGACTCGCGGCGATAGGGCAAGCCGTACCAACACAATGCCGACAACCACTCCAAGTAACACCCGCATAATGCTCACCTCCGGTTCGTTGAACGGTTGATGCACCGTCCGAGGCCCATTCAGGAGCGACGTCCAAGAAGCCGGCCATTCCGACTGCTGGCGGCCCGTGCTGCGAGGGCAAAGGCGGGCCCCTTCCAGTCACGGCTGAACGAATGTCACGATCCTGGTCGCTCAGGAGCGGCGCAGAATCACTTTCTCAATTCAATGCGCTGTGACGGGATGTCAATCAACACCGAATGACGGTGCCGTCCGTCCACCGGTCTGGTGGCACCGCCACCGAGTAATGGCGTTGAGCGGCAAAGATGTGAAGACCGCGATGGTGCAGGGCATGTCCGCGGGCTGGGAAGAGAGCGGCGGCAGGCTCCTGACGGCTGGGGATGGTTCTGGATCTGCACCGAGCACCCCGCCCTAAGCGGCGATGATTAGCGTGGCGGGATATCGATGTCCTCGACAGGGCTGAGTGGCAGGGTCAGCCGGTCACCCTCCGAGTGCTCACGCCGTGACGCGGGCGGTGCTGGCGGAGCTGCGGCTGATGTAGGCTCCTACTGGACGTGCCACCATGGCGACTCTCACCTGCCCGCACTGCGGAGCCGAGATATCTGACGAGCCGTCGTCTGCATGGCGTGTGGGAAGAACCCGGCCTCGCCTGCGTCTCTCGGAGTGACCGCGCCGACTCCCAAACCAGCAAGCCACTTCAAGCCCTCATGGATCGTGTGGCTCGTAGTCGGATTCCTGGCACTGATGGCGGTTGTGCTTCTGGCTCGGGCGCCCATAGCGAGCCTGTTGCTCGTATTGTCCGCTGTGAGCGTTGCGCTGGCTGGGCCGCTTGGCCGATACCGCCCGAGACTCCATATGCCCGCCGGCAAGTTCGGGATCATCGGACTAAGCGTACTCTCGGTGGTGCTCTTCTTCGGGGCTGCCTTCGCGATGCCGAAGACGGAGCGGCCTGTCTCTCAGACGACGGGGATACTTCCGACGCCTCCACCAACGGTCGAAGTTGCATCAGCACGCACAGCGCCAACGCCCGCTACAGCCCCTCAGGTAGCAACCGCAGCACCCAAGCCGACAACTGCGCCCCCGACCCCAGTGCCGCCTACTCCGGTCTCTCCGACGGCGGCCGCACCGACTTCAGTGCCGGAACGATCAGCTGTGCCCGCGCCAACGGTTGACCCAAGACGGGCACGGTGCGGCCACCGGAGGAGAGAGCGCGGTGACGGACACGGTGTCCGTTGTTGTCCGTTTGACCTCCGCCATACCTGTCCAAACGATCATCCGTGATGGTGGAGAAGACCTCGTCGCCGTCAGCGCTGGCTCGCCCAGGGCACGGTAAGTCAAGCTGTCTATCGATGAGCCCGGCGCGATATTTGCCTCTGTCAGCGCCGATGACCGCACTATCGGGACCTGAGCCTCAACTCGACTCGGCGCGGTACCAACCCGACAGCCCGCGCTGGCGCAACGCTCGCGGCCTGGAGCTAGAGGCGGACGGGCAACTCGACGAAGCGATCGAGTTGTACGAGCGGAATGTGGCGGACGGTTACGTCGGAGCCCTCCCCTACGATCGTCTGCGCATCATCTACGCCCGGCGGCAGGAGCTAGCCAGCGCGATCCGTGTCTGTCGCGCCGCCATCCGAGCGCTCGGTGCAGATCCAGGGAAGGCCAGGCGGTTCGAAGGCGCGCTGATGAGGCTTCAAGGACGAACGAGCCGGCAGATGCTCGACCACGGAATCCACGTGGATTCACGGATCTGACTGAAGCTCCATCTTTATCGGGTATCGATACGATCCAGGCGTTTCCTCATTGGCCTGTTCCGTGATCGCCGCTGACCCCGCGGCGGGTGGTTCGCGTCGCAATCTGGACGCTGTCGTTGTCTGCTGTCGGACTGTCGATGCAACGGCGTCACATGGATCGTCCTCATGGTGGTCATAGTGTCCGACACTGCGGGTGACGATGTCTGACCACCTGTCAGGGTGAGCCACACTTCCACACGTGGCGAGTCGACGCGGTACGCAGGTCCAGCACACCTCGGCCTGGCTCTCTTCGGGCCCTACCATCTCGTCGGACGCTCTCATTGACCTTCATGACGGCACTCGACGGCCTGGCGCCCGAGGCTCACGAGCACTGCACGGCGAGCCTGGCACGTTGACATGCATGCCGGTGGACGTAGCGTCCGCCAAGAGGCATCTTCCATCCGGTTATGGTATATATGCATTCCTACATATGTGAAGGCGTTGACCCCGCAAAGATGGAAGGGGGTACGTCCGTTGGACACTCCTCAGCGCACTGACACAGACCTCGCGAACCGTCTGACTGCCCGCGAAATCGAGGTGCTCCGTCTCGTGGCGGAAGGGTGTGATAACCAGACGATCGCCGACCGCCTGGTGCTTGATCGGGCCACGATTCGAACAGACGTCGTCACGGTCCTCACCAAACTTGACGCGCATTCGCGGCTGCAAGCGGTGGCTCGGGCCGTGCGATTGGGACTCTGCGACTAACCCGCTCGGTCCAGTCCAGTCGGGCATCCAGGCGGATGTGCGCTCTTCCGCCGCCTGGATACGCGCAGGGAGCCAATTTCCCCTGGATGCCGCGTCAGCTGGAAGCGTATGAAAGAGCCGAGCCTCGGGAGCTCGCTATCGAGCATTGACTATCGCTCCGATAGAGCTCCCGCAATCGGCACCCGCTCATGCTGCGGTAGTCATGCCGCTCTCGCAGCGGGGTGCTCCGGTAGTCGTGCAGCGAAGCCGCGCGCTCACTGGGCATGCGTATCTAGCACCGGGAGACCGATGTAGACATGGCAGGACAAGGCGACCGAACGAGCACTCTCGGCGAGTGAAAATCCGTCCAAGAGACTGAAGACGTTAGCCACAGGCCTGATAGTCGAAACAGGGCGATTCCGGGCCGTCACCACGACATTGAACCACCCACCATCGAACAGCGCCTGGCAGGCCCGCGCTGAGGTGAGAATGAGCATGTTTATGACGAACGACCAGGACAGAGACGAATGATCGAGCGATTCCGGGTGGCGCTTCACAATGTTGAGCGTAGCCCGTCGGACGAGGCCGTCGGAGAACTGCGATCGGCCGCGGCTCCCATCATAGACAGGCTCCGAGCGGAGTATCGGGCTGCCGGACACACGGATGATGGCGATGGCACCGCGCTGTTCCGCTGGCTGCGTGCCAAGCTGGCGGACCGCGAATTGGCTGCCAAACGCGCCTCGACTCACAAGACCGTACGGCAACACGCCTCACCGTTCAGCTCGCTGAATGTCGGGCGACCCGTCGGCGATCATTGACGGGGCGTGTCCTGTCCGGATGGGCGTCCCACGCGATCCGACTATGGCGAGACGAGTGCCAGGAGGCGTCGCATGGCATCGCCCAGCTCCTGGCGACGTCGCGCGTCGGGTGGTTTGAGCGGGTTCATGCGTTCCCATTCGTGGACATGGTCCACATCGGCAACCGTAATGCGTGCGAGGCGATGGGCGTCCATCATCGTCTCTCCGACCGGTTGGGGTGAGATTCCGTGAAATGCGCCACGACGCACGGCGGCCGCGAGATCGTTCCGCAGCATCTCCAGCTCGCCCCAGTCCACCAGCATTTCAAACCATGTCCTGTGCTTGCTTTCAGTGTCTCTCGAACGGTGACTGTCTGGATAGATGCACCGGTGCATAAAGATGCACGGAGATACGAACGTGGCAGGGAATCATCTCGTCGAGAGAGGTCCAGGACACCACCCCGCCCCGCAGAGGCCGTTTCTCGTGCCGCTGCGGAACGGCCACCCTCGCGCGTCTGGCTGGTGATAGTGGTGCATGCACATCTGCATCTTCTCCACCGACGATCGCTTCGGATAGAGTGACGACCGTGGCCGCTCCCCATGCTCCCCGGAAGTCGGTGGTCGTGATTGACGATGACCCCGACATCACGTTCGTGCTCTGCACGGCTCTGGAGGATGACGGGTATCGCGTCGTCTGTTACACCCAGGCATCGCTGGCGTTGGAATCGGTGGTTGCGAACCAGCCCGACCTGGTGATCCTGGACTGGTGGCTGCCCGAGAGCGGCGGACACACCCTGCTCTCCGCCCTGCGCGAGAACCCTCGCACCGCCCACGTGCCGGTCCTCGTGTGCACGGCGGACGCCACCGTCCTCGACTGTCGCGATGCGCTCGCGCGGAATGGCGCGGACATCCTGCTCAAACCGTTCGAGCTGGACTGCCTGTCCACCATGGTGGGGCGGATGACGGGTCGGGAATTCGTCGCCTGCCCCTTGGGTTGAATCCAGTAGCGCGCAATGATGGCGGAACTGCAGGGAGCTAGGCCGAGGTGCCGAATCATCGTCATGAACCAGGTGACTCTAGACGGGGTGATGCAGGGGCCGGGGCGCCCGGACGAGGACACGCGGGACGGCTTCCAGCACGGAGGCTGGGCGATACCGCGCGGCGACGAGGCGATGGTCGCCAAGATGGGCGAACGGATGGGCGGGGACCACGCGTTTCTGTTCGGGCGACGCACCTACGAGGATCTGCTGGCGTCTTGGAACGCCCGGGGCGGCCCGTTCAAGGAAGCGCTGAACAACGCGCCTGGGCCCATAAGGACGTCCACGCGTGTTCGCGCGGACGTCCCAGGCTTTCGCGCGCCGCTGTCGTGACGAGACCGCAGCGCTTCGTCTTAGCTCCGGCGGGGGCCGCTCGGCCCGGTGCGACCCGTGTCGCCCCGGACATCCACGTCACCATCCTCCTTGACCCGGGCCACCTCGCGCCCTAAGTCCGCCTCTACGCGCTCGGTGTCCTGGACCGCTCGCTTCTCGAGGCCCACTTCCTCGTAGACGACCGTCCGCTTCTCGGGAACGACCTCCTCGCGGCTGACCTCGACTTCGATTTCCTCCTTATCGCTAATCGGCTGATTGGTAGGTCGCCGATCCACCGGCTCGACGCGTGACAGTGACCTCTTCATGGGTAACCGGCACATCTGCCGCGCGACGCTCGGTGACGACATCCTTCTCGATTTCGGCCTTGCCGGCTTTGGTGCGTTCCTTGCGGGCGGTCAGCTCCTCTTCGCGGAGCTCGAGGTCGTCAGTGTCCCTGGTGCGGCGTTGGTCTCGATCGTCTGTTGCCATTTTTAACTCCTTGACCGGTTCGGGTCCGAGGCCCGAACCGGAATCTATTGGTGTGAATGGTGGTCGGGTGATTCCCGGTGGCGCCTCAGTGTTCTAGGCTCGCTGCGCCCGTCGTCGTACTGTTGGCTCCTATCCGAGTGTTCCCGCTGAAGCTCGTCAAAAGGTCGATATCTCACTTCCTCTAGGTTGGACTAGTGTTCTTCGAAGGTTCCTAGCACGACCCGTGCCTCGGTCGTCATCCCAGGACAGACCGCCGCGGCATCGACGTTGCAGCCACAGGGCCCCGCGTGAAAGTACGCCTCTCACGAGTCCCACGGTCCGCTCTGCAATCTCGTCTCTCTGGTCTATCCGACATCGGACCAAACGCTTCGAATTCTGTTATCCCGGCGCGCTCCTTGCCCATCAGTAACCCGGGTGACGCAATCGCCAGATTGCGCACCATGGAGGGGCGGATCGGTGCAACAAGAACTGGATGTACAGGGATTCCTGGAAGCGTACAAACGTGAGATTTCCGGACCCGTAGAGCTCAAGTCGGAAAATGAGCGCGCGCAGGACGAGCAGCGCATTCGCAGGGTGGATCTCATTCGAGACGCTCTGACGACTCAGGAGGACGTATCTCGACCGATCTCTCCCGATGCGTTCGTTCGATTCTTGCGGGACGTGGCTAGCGGGAACCAGGCAGTGCTGCCGGTGCAGCGCGGCGATGCCGCGATGAAAGAAACGGCCGCGGATCTGTTGGACAAATGGCAGTACCGCGATTCGGAGATCGAGCAGCGTCTTTAGCGTATTTCTAGATGGCTCACCGGTTACCTAGCTGTTCTTTCGGGCAGTGTGCACGTATCTTTGCGTGTCCACGATCGATCTACACTCCTCCAAAGGAGTCTGACGATGAATCGCATAGACGTCACTGAGAAGATCGTGCTGACCAAAGTGACCAAAGGTCTCAAGTGGTCGGAGGTGGCCGAGGCCATCGGGCAGAGCAAGGAGTGGACAACCGCTGCGCTGCTGGGTCAGATGCAGATGACGGGGGAGCAAGCGGAAAAAGTCGGCGAGATCTTTGGTCTGTCTACCGAGGAGTGCGCCTGGCTTCAGATCGTTCCCTACAAGGGATCTTTGCCGACCGCCGTGCCCACGGATCCTCTGATCTATCGGTTCTACGAGCTCGTCAACGTCTATGGCACCACGCTCAAGGAGCTCATCCACGAGGAGTTCGGCGACGGCATCATGTCGGCCATCGATTTTTCGATGGACCTGCAGCGCGAGCCTGATCCCAAGGGCGACCGGGTGAACATCGTGCTGAGTGGAAAGTTCCTGCCTTACAAGACGTACTGACCGGCTTTCGCACGTAGCAATCCTCCGATCCATTCCGTGAAATGTCTCGTAGCGGCGGGCTTCAGCCCGCACGCGAAGCACCGCCTTTCCTAGAGAAGCGCTATGCGCACGGGCTCGAAGCCTGTCGCTACGAGAGAGGGGAGAGAGATGGCGCTGCTCAGGTGATCGTTGTGCGAATTCCCTCGCCAACATCCGCTCGTGGTACCCTTCGCAAACCATCAATCTATGTCTGAAGCCGCCCCAAGGAGCCCCGATTCGTGACCGCTTCGCTGCCTAACGCCGTCATCGTTGTATCCGGATTGCCGCGCTCTGGCACATCCATGATGATGAAAATGCTGGAAGTCGGGGGCGTTCCGATCATGACCGATCACGAACGGACCGCGGACGATGACAATCCCGAGGGCTACTACGAGCTCGAGCGTGTCAAGCAGATGCCGAACGGCGACGTTGCCTGGGTACGCGATGCGCGCCAGAAGGCGGTCAAGGTCATCTCCGCATTGTTGAAGCATCTACCCTCAACTGAGCAGTATCGGGTGCTCTTTATGCGCCGCGCCTACCCCGAGATCCTGGCGTCACAACGCAAGATGCTCATTTCGAGGAATCGGCCGGTGGACCAGGTGGACGACGCAGAAATGACGCGACTCTTTGAGATGCACCTGAAAGAGGTTGACGCCTGGCTAGAAACGCAGCCCAACGTTCGGGTGCTACAGGTAGGCTACAACGCCATGCTTCGCGAGCCGGAACCGCTTGTGACCCAGGTCAATGAATTCCTGGACGGTGGGCTCGATACCCAGGCAATGCTCCACGTCATCAATCCCGCGCTTTACCGGAATCGGAGCTCGTAGGCTCGCGAACGCCTATACTTTTGCTGTTCATCGAGTCAGGAGCGAGCCGCGCATGAGTATCCCGCAGAAACGACAATACGTTCGATACGCGTTCTTCAAGGTGCAGACCGAGTGGAAACGGCTCTCCCTCGCGGAACGCGATGAGCACAAGCGAGAGCTCGCAGCCGCTATCGCACCGTTCGCCGATCGGTTCATGCTCCGCACGTACTCCACCGTCGGGACGCGAGGAGACGTAGATCTCATGCTGTGGGGAGCAAGCGAGCAGCTCGAGGACCACCATGAGCTGGCGATGGCCATCTCATCCACACGTCTCGGTGGCTATCTCGACACGCCCTATTCGTACATCGCCATGACCAAGCGGTCCATTTACGTGGACAAGCACATCCATGAGGGGCAGGAAGGATCTCGCACAGAGATTCGACCGCCGTCGACGAAGTACTTGTTCATCTACCCGTTTGTGAAGACCCGACCGTGGTACCGCCTGTCCATGGAAGAGCGCCAGGAGATCATGAGCGAGCACATCCGTGTTGGGCATAAGTACCAGAGCGTGAGAATTCACACAACGTACTCGTTCGGACTTGACGATCAAGAGTTCGTTGTGTCGTTCGATACCGACTCGCCCGGAGACTTCCTTGACCTCGTCATGGAGCTTCGTGAATCGGTCTCCAGCAGCTACACCGAGCGCGACACACCCATCTTCACCTGCATCGCAATGCCCATCGAGCAAGCACTCGACGCACTGGACGGCGCTGCGCTGGCAACTGTAGGAGTGCGCTGAGCCCCTCAGATCACCGGCGCGGAGCCTTTGGAGTGCGTGCGCCGCAGCGCCGCTTTCTCGATATCCCGGCCGGCGCTAGCAACAACTAGAAAGCGTGCGCTCGGCGCACGCACTCCAAAGCACTTCGCGCCAAGACAGCTCGTTATGACAATTCGATTTGTTGACGGCCCTATTCGGCAATCATAGGATGGGCCTGAGCGCCCCCATGTTGCGCCGTCCGCGAGGAGCAGGATTTTCTTGATCGCCACCCCTTTTCGTCGTATAGCCCACGAGCATCGCACTACTCGGCGCGACGCTCGTACTGATCGCGAGCGCCTGTTCCAGTCCTTCCCCCAGCGCGTCGAAGCCAGCCGCCAACACGGCGGGCAGTGCCGCGTCGACAAGCGGCGGTGATGCTCAGAAGGGGCGTACACTGATGATTGAGAAAGGCTGCGGCGCGTGTCACACCGCTCGAGGGGTCCCAGCAGGCGACGGGCTCGATTGGGCCAAATCTCACGGGTATCGCGTCAAAACCACGTATCGCCGACACGCTCGATAACACGCCTGAGAACATGAAGCGCTGGATCACCAATCCCAGCGCAGCGAAACCTGGAACGATGATGCCGCCTCTCGGGCTCTCGGACACGGAATCAAGCGATCTGGTGGCATTTCTCGAAACCCTCAAATAGAGGTCAGCGCTCAGCACCTGGAGGCGCGCTATGCTCCCGATATCTTCATCCCGAGCGCTCAAGGAATGGGCCGTTGTCGTCCGTGCGCTCGAAGCCGGCCAGCAGATCGTGATCCTGCGAAAAGGTGGGATCAGCGAAGTGGGCAACGAATTTCGAATCGAGTTTCCGGAGTTCCTCTTCTACCCGACGTACGAGCACCAGAAGGCCGACTCACTCATCACAGCATTCGTTCCCGCGCTAGAGCGAGCTCAGCGTGAAGCACCTGCGTCGGATCGTGTACGGATCGGCTCATTCGCGAGGGTCACAGACAGCTTTGACATTCTCACCGAATCGCAAGTGAGCGCCCTTCGCCCCTACCATATCTGGAGCGATGCATACGCGCTAGACCGACTGCGCTGGCGGCCAACCAAGCCGCTAGCGGCGCTGGCGCTGCGGGTGTATCGATTAGCTACTGAAGTAGAGCTTCCGTTCCAGCCGACCTACAGAGGCTGTACATCATGGGTCACGTTGGAGCAGGAGATTGGGCTGGCAGGCGCCGAGCCGGTACTTACTGATGTGGAATACCAGCGTCAGACCACGGAGCTAAGCATCGCCCTGGGCGGCGTTGGAGTACTGGCGGAGCAGCGACAATGAAGTATCGAGAGATTGGTAAGTCCGGGGTTCAGGTCTCGGAGGTCGGCTTCGGTGTCTGGACCATCACCGCGGGATGGTGGGGACAGTTCACCGAGGACGAAGCGATCAACATGCTTCGTCGCGCGGCAGATCGCGGTATCACCTTCTTTGACACCGGCGACACCTACGGTGACGGGGCCGGCGAGACCGTCCTCGCGAAAGCGTTTCGCGGCGAACGCGATCGGATCATCATTGGGACCAAGTTTGGTTACGACTGGTACAACGATCGCACGGATCGACCAGGACATCGTGAACGGGCGCAAGACTTCACTCCAGAATTTCTGCGATTCGCCATAGAGCAGAGCTTGAAGCGGCTGGAGACTGACTACATCGACGTGTACCAGCTTCACAATCCTCGCATCGACGCGTTCCGACGCGATGACCTGTTTGTCGAGCTCGAGAAGCTTCGCGCCGAAGGGAAGATCCGCTCATATGGTGCAGGGCTCGGCCCTGCAATAGCAGGAACGGAGCACGGGGCAGAGGCCATGCGGGCACGGCCGGAGATGTCATGCATCCAGATCATCTACAACATGCTGGAGCAAGAGCCCGGGCGACAGTTCATTGCACCCGCTCGCGAGCTTGGCATTGGCCTTCTCGTCCGCGTGCCGCATTCATCAGGCATGCTCGAAGGCACGTACACGATGGAGACTACGTTCAGTGAAAATGATCACCGCAGCCATCGCTCACGCGAATGGCTGGTGAACGGACTTCAGAAGATCGAGCACCTGAAGTTTCTGCACGAAGGTCGCGGTATGACGCTCGCCCAGGCGTCAATCAAGTGGCTCCTCGCGGAGCCCGCGATTCCCTCTGTGCTGCCCAATATCTACAACTACGAGCAGCTCGAAGAGTTCAGCGCCGCATCGGATCTACCAGACCTGACCGCTGAAGACCTGGAGAAGGTGGCGGCGCTGTACGACCACAACTTCTATCTGGAGCCGGCCCCGGCGTAGCGTTTTGGTGAGGGGGCTCGGTCTACCCTCACCTAACCCTCTCTCAATGAGAGAGGGGAATTAAGCCGAGGCCGCCGCCTTGCGACCGCGTGAGCTGCCCGATCGTTTGGCCGGTGTACGTGAGACCCGCTTGGTGACCGGGCCCGGCTCGGCGATAGGCTGAAGGGCTTCGCGCAGTACCTCGTCCACGTGCTCAACGGGAATAAACGTCATCTCCTCACGGAGTTGCTCAGGCACTTCGTCGAGCTCGATCTCATTCCGCTTCGGGAAGATGATTCGACGGATACCCGCGCGGTGAGCCCCGAGCGCCTTCTCCTTGAGTCCACCGATCGGCAGGACCTTGCCTCGGAGCGTGATCTCGCCAGTCATTGCCACGTCGTCACGCACCGCTCTGCCAGAGAGCGCCGAAGCCAACGCAGTAGCGATGGTCACACCGGCCGAGGGGCCATCCTTTGGTACCGCGCCGCCGGGGACGTGGATATGCACGTCGTGATCCTCGAAGAACTGCGGCGAAACGCTGAGATCACCCGCTCGAGTCCGTACGTACGAAAGCGCCGCTTCCGCTGACTCGCGCATCACATCGCCGAGTTGGCCGGTGATTCGCAGCTCCTTCTTGCCGGAGATGACGCTCGCTTCCACGAACACGATGTCACCACCGGTCGACGTGACAACCAGTCCCGTGGCGACGCCCGGTCGGTCAATGCGCTCTGCCGCCTCTGCATAGAACCTGGGCCGTCCAAGCTGGGCCTGAACGAATTCAGGCGTCACGACATTTTTCTCGTCGCCTGTGTCGGCGATCTTGGTGGCAGTTTTGCGGCACAGCGCCCCGATCTCGCGCTCCAGGTTCCGCACGCCCGCCTCACGTGTGAAATCCCGAATCACTGATTTCAATCCATCAGGAGTGAACTCGAGCTCATCAGGACTCAGACCGTGCGCCTTGAGCTGTTTCGGAACGAGATAGCGCTGGGCAATGTGCAGCTTCTCTTCCTCGGTGTAACCAGGCAGGCGGATCACTTCCATGCGGTCCTGGAGCGCGGGCGCCACCGTTTCAATCTGGTTCGCAGTGGTGATGAACATCACCTTTGAGAGATCGAAGGGGACATCGAGGTAGTGATCGCGGAAGTCCTTGTTCTGCTCGGGATCCAGCACTTCCAGCAGCGCGGACGAGGGGTCGCCACGCCAATCCATCCCCAGCTTCTCGATCTCATCCAGCAGGATCACCGGGTCGTTCGCCTCAGCACGACGAATGGCCTGGACTACCCGGCCGGGCATAGCGCCTATATACGTGCGCCGGTGACCTCGAATCTCCGACTCATCCCGCACGCCACCCAGTGAAAGGCGCACAAACTTTCGATTAAGTGCGCGGGCAATGCTCTGCCCCAGACTGGTCTTACCAACACCGGGAGGCCCCACGAAGCAGAGGATCGGCTCCCGCATGTCGGCATTGCCCTCAGTCGCCACGTTCCGCTCAATCCGGAGCTTGCGGACCGAGAGATACTCGAGAATGCGCTCCTTGATCTTTTCGAGATCGTAGTGGTCCTCGTTCAGCACCTCGCGGGCACGGGCAATGTCAATCTCCGCGCCGCTGTTCACGTTCCAGGGCATGCTGGTCAGCCAGTCCAAATACGTCCTGATGACCGAGTGCTCCGGTGAAGCGGTGGGAATGCGCTCAAGGCGCGCGAGCTCACGAACGGCTTCCTTCTCCACCTCTTCTGGCATATCGGCGGACTCGATCTTCTCTTTGAGCTCGCGGAGCTCTATGGTGGCAGGGTCATCCTCACCAAGCTCCCGCTGGATCGCCTTCATCTGCTCACGCAGGAGATACTCCCGCTGGTTCTGGTCAATCCGCTCGCGGACCTCAGTCTGGAGCTGCTGCCCGATCTCCAGGAGGTTGGCTTCCTGATCCAGACCCTCACCAAGCTTCTTGAATAGATCCTGCAGCGAATCCATTTCGAGCTGCTCTACGCGCTGTTCAACGGTGAGTCCCATGTTGGACGCGATGAGATAGGCCAGAGCTCGGCCGGAGCCGAGATTCAGTGCGCGGCTGGCTAATTCATCGGGCAGGAATGGAGAAAGCGCGATTAGTCGCTCAAATCGGTGGAGGGCCACGCGTGACAGCGCCTCAGTCTCTTCACCGGGCTCATCCACGTCAAGACGAGGACGAGCCGTAGCAACAATATGTGGCTGAGCATGAGTGATACCAGTGAGGTCAACCCGTCCAAGGGCCTCGATGAGCACCTGCTGGGTACCGTCCTGTCCACGAAATGCTCGCCGCACCTGAGCGCGGATTCCTATTGGGAAGAAGTCATCGAGCGATTGCGGACGTGCGTCCGGGTCACGCTGCGATGCGAGCACGATGGCCCCACCATTTTGATTGGCGTGTTCAATCGCCCGCACAGAACGCGGGCGGCCAACCGTTAACGGAACGGTCGTGAGCGGGTAAACCACCATTTCCCGCAGCGGGAGAACGGGGAGCTCTTCGAGAACGTCGTCGGTACCGGACTCGGGCGCTTCCTCAGTCCCTGTCGCGGCAACCTCCTGGTCAATTTCCGTCATTCATGATCCTTAACGCCCATAGGCGGGCGGCTCAGCAATTGTCGCATAGTTGGACATGGGTTACCTTCAAGATACGGCAAATAGAAGAAGCCGTACAGCCTGAATTCTGGACGGCTTCGGAAATTCACACGCGATACCAAATGTCGCGCTATGCTGCTCCTTGCTGCATCTCCTGGAGTCTTTGCATCTCCTGGAGTCTTCGCATCTCCTGGAGTCTCTTTGGTGGTCGACCCCGTCGAGGGGCCTCATCCGTGAACTCCACCGGCGGAAACTCGTAGCGGGTCTGGAACTCATCGACGTAGCTTGGCCCGCCGCAGCGTGGGCAATGAATATTTGCTAATCGATCGAGCGGTACCTCATCAATCGAACCGTCCGCGACAAACGTGGTCCGAGACGGGAATGGCTCCTTGTTTTTGCGGGTCACTCCCACCATCTGACCGCAGTGGAAGCACTTGACATCCGCTTCGATAAAGATGCGTAGAGCCGTGGTCATCGTAATGTGTTCTCCCCAGGGACGGCGGGCAGTCACCTACCTCGGCGGATCGCAGATCTTCCGCCTGCAACCCTAAACGCGTTGTGTCCCCGCCTTATTCCCAATACGTAAGACGGCGGCATCCGGATCAAGGTTCCAGCAATAGAGCACAATTTCCTGAGGCTTATGATGAGATTTCTGAAGGGACGATGAGAACGAAGGGGGCAGGAGTTGGGGACGAGGGGTTAAAGAAAGTAGGATCTCCGTCCCCGGCCTCTAACCCCTAGAACACGATTGCCGCGCGGGTGACCTCTCCGACATCCGATTGGCGGAAAGCTTCGCCAATATCGTCCAGCGAGAACGTGTGCGAGATGACGCGGTCCCAGGGGTACTTCGTGCGGGTTCGCTCCATGAGCTGAAGCGCCTGCTGGAGATGCTCGGCCTCGTAGTAGACCATCCCGTACATCGTCCGGTTGCCGAAGATGAGCCACGATGGATCGATCTCATAGGTGAGTCCTGGGCTGATGTTGCCGATCTCCAGATATCGCCCGGTTCGTCCCACCATTCGCAAGCCCTCGTTGCAAACTCGCGGATGGCCAACAACTTCCACAACGATGTCCGCGCCCCAACCCTCGGTCAGGTCGAGGACACGCTTGATGCGAGACTCTGGATCGGCCAGCTCTCGGAAGTCCAAGGTGTGATCTGCGCCGAAGCCCTCAGCCAACGCAATCCGCTCAGAGATGCCATCCACCACAATGACCTGCCCTGCGCCCATCTCCTTCGCTACGGCCGTGGCATAGACGCCCAGTCCACCGGCGCCCTGGATCACCACCGTCTCGCCGATTTTCAAGCCCGCGAGCTGCAATCCACCGACGACCTGGGAGAGTGCGCAGTTGGCACCGGCCACCATTACGTCGCTCAGCGAATCCGGCACCTTGAAGACAGCCGCGCCAGGACTGAGATAGTGATACTCGCCAAACGCGCCATAGAAGTGTGGGGACTCGTCGCATGAACGCGTGAGATATGACCGCGCAAAGGGGCAGGCGCGAAAGACGCGCTTGAGGCAGGCGCGACATCGGCCACATGGGTGGAAGTAGCGAAAGACCACGCGGTCGCCGACATGGAGCTCCTCCCCGCCGGTATCGCGGGTGACCCCGTCACCCAGACGGTAAACCGTCGCCGCCATCTCGTGACCGAGGATCTGCGGGTACGGACGGCCAAAGGCCGCCAGGTCGAATTCCCCTCGCCATTGATGAAGGTCCGACCCGCACACATTCGCAACAGTCGTCTTCACTAGGATTGCGCCGGGCTCTGGCTCCGGAAGCTCGTACTCTTTGATCTCAAACTGCGTGCCAGGCCCATAGAATGCGGCCGCGCGCCCGCGCTCGCTCATGACTTTAGTCCTCCCGTGTGTTGCTGTTCCCCACCGAGTGTTGGACCACGCTAGACAGTGCACGGCGAATCATAATGGTGTGGATGCTGTCGACGTCCGCTCTCCGAGACAGCCGATATACTGGGTCGGGAGTCGACTCAATGCTGCACAATCCCCGATTCGTCGGGCCGGCTCGCGGACTTGTGACTCTCCTGCTAGTCGGAGTCGCGCTTGCGCTCACAGCGCCGGCACCGCTCCGCGCTCAGGATGACGAGTATCCAGATTACCTCTCCTGGTCGCATCCGGGCCCATTTAGGGGTCCTCAGACGCGAGATTTCCCTGTCCGCAGCTTCGCCCCGAACCAGCCAGTTGTCGCCACCTACTTTTTCTACTGGTACGACGCCGCGACGTATCGAAATTCGCAGGCCACGCGGAATTTCGATCCGTACCCCTTTCATCCACCCAACCTGGATACGATCAGTTTCCGAGATCCTGATTGGTACGAGAAGGAGTTTCGGGACATGCTTTCAGCCGGTATTGACGTCGTGCTGCCTGATTACTGGGGCGAGCCGGGGCAGTATCCGCGGCGGGTGGCCCCTGCTCCAGAGTTGAATTACTTCGCTACTGAGGGCCTAGAGCCAATGGTCACGGCACTGGACCGACTGGCGGCCGAGAACACTGCGTTGAGCATCGGCCTCTTCCTGGATACCACGATCATGAACGACGAGGATCTCACCTCCGTCCGCGGGCAGGAGATCTTCTATCACAGCATCCGAAACTTCTACTCTAAGATTCCCCCAAGGCACTGGGCAGCCATTGATGGCAAGCCGCTCGTCTGGCTCTACGACACGCAGAGAATCTACAAGCTGGACCAGTCCACCCTCGACTATGTCTACGATCGCTTCCCGTACGACTTCGGGGGCCTGCACCCATTCATCGTCCGCGAATCCCAATGGGAGCGCTCGAAGAACACTGGCGTTGACGCCCCGGTTTCGAGTGAAGGCCTCTATGCCTGGGGAGCCGCGCCATTCGGATTCGCCTACGATCCAAAGTTCACCGTGGCTCAAGTTGGACCAGGGTTTTCATCCGTGCAATTTGGCGGAGCAAATCGCATCTTCGCGGATCGCCGCGGCGGCGCTCACTATGAGGAGCAACTGCAGGCGGCCGTAGCAAGCGGGCGCACGATCATGGCAATTGAAACCTGGAATGAGCTCGGTGAGGCCACTGGAATTCTGGAAACGGTGGAGTACGGCCGTCAATACATCGATATGACTCGGCGTTACGTCGACCAGTTCAAGCGATCTCAATAGACCTTACCGGCTGGCGCCAAAAAACCGCCCTTTTCCTACAGAACCGAATGTACGTTAAGCCGTTTAGCGAGTCGTGGTTTTGTTAAGATTTTCGCGGTGATGCGCTGGCATAAGTACTGATCGTACCCACGCGCAAATCGGCGCCGCCGCACCCGCATAAAGACGCTTCGAAGACGATCCGCAGCGGGATCGTCATAAGTAATGAACGTTTCCCGAACCGCCAGGTGTATTGTCCGTCGAATCCGCTTTCTGCTGACTTCCGTCTGCGCTCGGGTTAATGACGCTCGCCCTGCTTGGAGCAATGGTATCCATCATGTTGACCATTCGCCTGGATCGCGCCAGCCCCATACCGCTTTACTACCAAATTCAACAACAGCTCCGGAAAGCCATCATGTCAGGAGAGCTTGGCCCCGGGGATCCGATTCCGCCCGAGCCGTCGCTGGCTGCCGATGCCGCCGTCTCTCGTTTCACCATCCGCCAGGCCATCGACGACCTGGTCCGCGAAGGTCTGGTGGTGCGACACCGCGGCCGCGGCACGTTTGTCACACTTCTCAGCCGCCTCGCCCGCGGCGAAGCCACTCTCGTCGTTCTCTGAAGCCCTGGGACGACTTGGTGTAACACCTGCCGACACGCTCAAGAGCTTTGGAGAAGGAGCGCCCTCGCCGGGAGCCAGGACTGCGTTCGGTCTGCGCAACCAGGACGCGGTCGTGAATATCGTGCGCTTGCGCGAGCGAAATGGCGAAGCCGTGGCGCTCGAACACATTACTGTGCCCACCTCGGTCGCCCCTGAAATGCGCGAGTCCGACGTGCATGGCTCACCCATTGGAGAGGTGCTTCGGCGCAAATACGGTGTGGAAGTGACACGCGCACACGAAACGCTTCGCGTGGCTTCACTGGACAAGGAGGCCGCGGAGTCACTCGACGCACGCAGCGGGAGCGCGTCGTTCTTTCTGGAGCGCCAGTCCTTTGCTGGAGATCGCCTGGTGGAGCTACGCGAGATCCAGATCAGGCCGGATCGGTTTCAGTTCGAGCTCGCGCCGTCGCCCGCGGAGCTCGAACGGGACTAGTTCCCGGACAAGAGGTCAGAGGCTCGAGGTCAGTGGATGGACTGCCGACGC
Organism: uncultured Chloroflexia bacterium; assembly: GCA_963765765.1. Taxonomy (GTDB): domain Bacteria; phylum Chloroflexota; class UBA6077; order UBA6077; family JACCZL01; genus CAVXYC01. The sequence goes on from CAVXYC010000020.1 coordinate 710,746, forward strand.
ATCGGCAGCCATTCCCACTGACTCTCGAGCCATCTGCACCTCTCGTCTTCGCAGCGCTATACTGGCCAGACCTTGACCCCGGAGTGTCCGACTATGGCCGCGCGGCCCAAGATTCTCTTTGCCGATGACGTGCACGAGTGTCTTCTGGAAATCTTCCGAGAAGATCTCCCCGATGGCTTCGATCTGGAAATTCTGGCGCAGGACACGCCTGAAGAGAAGATTCGGGCGATTGAGTCGGCGGACTACGTGATGATCTGGTCTGGCGGAATTCCTATCGAAGCAATCACCAGGCGCGAAACAGCTCAAGCTGATTCAAAAGTGCGGTCAGGGACTCGACAATCTACCGGTCGAGGATGCCAGGAGTCGCGGCATCCCGGTGGCGAACGCTGGCGGAACAAACTCCACTGCCGTAGCCGAGATGGCGATGCTCCTGATGCTGGCCGTGTATCGCCGCTTGAGCCAGATCGATACAGCGCTTCGATCTGGGACGTTCTACAAGTACGAGCTGCGTACTCATTTCCATGAGATCGAGGACAAAACAGTCGGCATTGTTGGTCTCGGCACCATTGGGAAGAAGGTCGCGAAGCGGCTCAGCGGTTTCGACTGTCGGACCGTCTACTACGACATCGATCGTCCGGACCCGGTGATCGAGCAATCACTCGGCGTCGAATATCTGCCGCTGGATATGCTCTTACGCCAGTCAGACATTCTGACATTGCACGTGCCGCTCACCTCGGATACACGACGGCTCATCGATGCCGAATCGCTGTCCATGATGAAATCCTCGGCGGTGGTGATCAACACATCGCGTGGCCCAGTGGTAGATCAGGACGCGCTCTACTCGGCACTCGTGGAAGGGCGAATCGCGGGGGCCGGTCTGGACGTGTTCGAAAAAGAGCCGCCGGAAGACATGCCGCTGCTACACATGGATCAGGTCGTGCTCAGTCCACACATCGCCGGCGGCACCATTGAGGCAGCGCGGCGAACAATCCAGGCTGGGTACGAGAACATCCTGCGCGTCCACAACGGCGAGCCGCCGATCAACGTGGCCTGATTCCTTATCGAGTACACAGCATGCCGAACGTGGACCTTTTCCCGTCGTCAATTCTGGGTAGTCTACCTCGGCCTCGATGGCTGATTCAGGTCTTGCGCGATCGCGATAAGGGCAACATCCCTGACATCGAGTGGCAGTCATTGGCCGAATACGCAGTGCGTGAGGCCCTGGACATTCAGGAAGGTGCTGCTCTAGACATCATCAGCGACGGCGAACAACGACGGGATGGTTTCCTGACGTTTGTTCTGGATCGGTTGTTCGGACTCCGACGTATGTCACTCGAAGAGAGACTCCGCGCTGAGTATGCCATCGAGACCGACGAGCTTCTCACCGCGTCACACGTCCCAACAAACGCCATCAAGAGTCCAGTCGTCACTGATACCGTACGCGTCCTCAACCCTCATAAGGGGATCGTGTTGGAAGAGGTTGACTACCTTCGCCAACAAGCCACTCAGAAGATCCGCGTTTCCCTCCCAGGCCCGTACACGCTGTCTCGCACGCTGTGGACTGAGGCACACTCAAAGCGAGTCTACGAGACGGCGGATGATCTCGCGGGAGACTTGGTGGAATTGCTGCGCGACGAGATCAAACAATTAGCTCAGCGCAACGTGGCCGTGATCCAAATCGATGAGCCAGCGCTCGCTAGGATCGCTGATCGATCGAGTGGAGCCACCTTTGCCGGAGCCTTTCTCCCGGCCGCTACGAACCTCGAACTTGAGCGTTCCTCCGCGATTACGCTTGTCAACGCGCTGACCGCCGGAAACAACAGTGTCCCGATAATGCTCCACGTAAGTAAGTCATCCTGGTCTCGGTCGGACACCGTCTCGCATTCCGTGGATCTGCATGCCCTTGAGCCGCTGGTAGAGCGACTCGATGTTGCGCAGCTTGCTCTTGGGGCCTTTGATCCCGATGACGCTGAAATGGAGATACTCGGACGGTTGAGTCAATCGAAATCAATCGCGCTTAGCGTGGTGAGCGCATGGTCAGACGCTGTGGAATCTCCGGAACTGATTGTGGAACGTACTCAGCGCGCACTGAAGTACATCCAGTCCGAGCGCATCATCCTCGCCCCTGATACCGGCTTCGCGCCATTTGCCGAACGGAATCTCACTACCAGCGAGACGGCCAAGGCGAAGCTGGAATCGATGGCCGAAGCCTCACGACACCTGCGAGGTGGGTAAAGGCGAACGCAGATTCGATAGCCGTAGAGCTCTCCTGAGGGCGCCTCACCACTGAAGATAAACATCCGCGAACTCAGTGTGGACCGACGGTGGGACAGGCGTCTCGATGAAAAGCCGGTGGCTATCTTAAAAACAGCGGGCCCTGTCATCTTGAGCCGCGGCGAAAGATCTATCCATCCGGGATCTTGGAATCCGGTGGGGCAAACCTATCGCCGCGGCTCAAGATGACAAGGCCCGCTCTACGACTATCTGGGTCGTTCAGCGACGTGCTGCAAAGCTATCCCTCGAAGCGCCCGGTTACCTCCTGGCGACCACCGTTCAGCTCAAACGCTTCCTCGCGGAAGAGCCCCAGCGCCTTGTGGATGGGCGAGTCCTGGATAGAGAACAGGACTACATCTTCATCGCCATCGTTGCCGTGCTCGTGCCAGGCCCACTGGGGGATTACGAGGTAGTCGCCGCGCTGCCATTCGAAGCGCTGTCCATTGATCACCGAGTATCCGCTTCCCTGATGTACGTGATAGACAACACTATTCGTGTGGCGATGCGCGAGCGTGTGGGAGCCCGGCGCAAACGACTGGATCCAACAATCGATTGTCGGCAGCACTGGCCCGCCAGTGTGCGGATGCAAGTACTGTAGAGCGATGCCGTCGTAGGGACTGCCCTCCACACCACGCATCGACCGGAGCGCCTGCTCTGTCTGAGTCCAGGGATACACGAGTAACGGCGAGTATTCGACTTGCGGCCGCGCCCAGGTCGGCTGGAGTGAGCCCGAGCCAAACAGCGTCAGTGAATTGTTGTCAGGCCGGGTGGTGGGAAAACCCACCTCTTTCCACGGCTGGAAGAATACTGAGTTGAGCGAGCGGACGAACGGCACATCAAGGCCATCCATCCAGATCACGCGGTGATCGGTATCGTTACCGTGATCGTGCCAGGAGAAGTTCGGCGTCAACACCAGGTCACCGGGCATCATGATGCAACGCTCGCCATCCACCGCCGAGTAAGCCCCTTCCCCTTCCATGATGAAGCGGATTGCAGAGGGGCTGTGGCGGTGCGCGGGAGCACGCTCCGCCGGGAGAAGCAGCTGCACCGCGGCAACGAGCGTATCAGTGGTAGCCCATTCGCCGCCCAAACCGGGATTGGCAAGCTGTAGCGCCCGTCGCTCTCCACCGCGCTCAATCGGGACCAGCTCACCCGATCGCTCCAGGAGAGGCTCCAGCTCCGTCCAGCGCCAGATGTGCGGGACGATGCGCGTCGTCGGCTCAGGCGTCATCAGACTCGCAATCTTCCACAGCGGAAGCGCGTTTGCCTGAGCGAGATCATCGTACAGCTGTTCTTCAAGCACCGTCTCGTCAACGTGAATGGCCATCAGTGTCTCCTTCACGGCCGCCCCGCCCAACCCCGCGGATCAAGCGCATGGGCACCCTGAGATTATAGGTGCGCTGTAATCAATCAGAAACGGATCTGGCGTAATTTCGGACAGGACTCGATGGTACAACCGCCGCCATCAGCGCGCGGCAAGCGATCGGGGACCGCTCATCGGGATCGGCTTCGCATGCGGCGTCCTTACAGTGGTCGCGACGTCGAGTCCTCTCCCGCTGGCAAACATTCCTGCCCACGGGATCGGGTTCCTCGTTGCGGCAGCGCTGACAAAAGCATTCTCCGAACAGACCCAGGAGCTCATGCACTCGTGGAGCAAGGCGTCATGGGTCGAATCCGAGGGCTGGTCCCTATCTTTCTTCCGCTCATCCTGAGTGCAATCGACCGCGCCGATACGTTTGGAAGGGTGCTCGAGATTCGCGGTATCGCGCGGAGGCGCTTTCGTCCTGAGTTTCCTCCACTGAGTCGCTCGCCCTGGGCGCTTCTGGGTCTCGCGGCGATCACGCTCATCTCGGTTGCGCTATTTCCATGACGCAATACCACGCCAGCACAGACCCGGACGTCGTCGGCGCCGGTCCTAATGGCCTCACCGCGGCAGCCGCGCTTGCGCAAGCGGGGTTGAGCGTCGTGGTGCTGGAAGCGAATGACACCGTTGGCGGCGCGGTCCGCTACGTCCAGGCAACATGTCTGGGTTTCCTGCACGATCTCTTCTCAGGTTTCTATCCGCTCTTTCCCGTGGGACCAATCGGGCGGCTACCACTCTCCTCGTACGGACTGGAATGGCGACAGTTCAACACACCCTTTGCGGAGGAACACCTGCCGGCCAGGGCGTCGCCGTCCATCGCGAGCTACATCGCAGTATCGAGTCATTTGAGCGGGGCTCCGCCGAGGGATGGCGCCGCATATCATCCGCTGTGGCAATTGTGGCAACGTGGAGGTCCAGCGGTTCTCGACTTTCTCTTCAATCCTCTGGTCTCACCGACGCCAGTGCTTTCGGCGCGCCGCCTGGGCTCGATGGCTCGCATGCTGGAGTTTGCTCAGGTAAGTTTGTCTCCGGCGCTCGCCATGGTTGAGCGATTCTTCCGCGGTGAAGACGTGCGTGTCTGGTACATCGGTAGTCCGCTCCATTCGGACCTTGGTCCAGGCGATGCGGGAGGCGGGCTCTATGGATTAGTGATGATGGGCCTAGTGCAGCAAGTGGGTATGCCGATCCCGCTCGGAGGCGCCCAATCGATCAGCGATGCCCTGGTCCGAATGATTGTGAGTCTGGGTGGGCAGATTCTGCTGAATCACCGGGTGGACCGGATCGTGAGTACGCGGTGACCGAGCCGAGGCGGTTATATCTCGAGACTTAGGGGATCCGCGCTCGCGACGCAGTGCTGGCTACGATCCCGCCCACCCAGATTTTGGTCCGCTTATCAAGCCGTCACTGTTGCTATCAGGTTTCATGCATGCCGTGGAGCGGTTTCGCTGGGGAACCGGCGTGTTCAAATTCGACGTGGGACTGAGCGCGCTCCCGCGTTTACTGGAGAACACTTGAATGGAGCCGGCGTGCTCCACCTCGGGCGAACGACCGCGGAACTAACATCTGCCACCGCGGAGGTGGCGGCGGGACTGCTTCCCGTCGCCACCTCCGCTCATCGCCGGAATCCACACGCTTGCCGACCTAACACGCGCTCCAGACGGGTGTCACACGCTCTGGATTGAGACACACGTGCCTTCCAGGCCCAGGGGTGATGCTGCACAGCAGCTGAACGACTGTGGCTGGAGCAATGCCCGCGGAAGCGTTTCGCGGAGCGGATCATCGATGAGCTCTCGCTCTACGCACCTGACGCTCGCTCGTGCATCCCGGACTATCACGCGCAGACGCCCGAGGACCTGGAAGCATCGAACACGAATCTCGTGGGGGCGACATAGCTGGCGGCAGCTTCACAATTGACCAGCAATTGGTCTTCCGACCGGTGCCGGGCTGGTTTTGACACGCCATGCCAATCAAGCGTCTCTATTTAGGTGGCGCCTCAACGCATCCCGGCGGAGGCGTCCACGGCGCAGCAGGAGCGAACGCGGCGCGCGTGCTACTGGAGGGTCTGAAATGGCGGTCCGTGGTGGAATCGGTGAGAAGCGGCGAGGAGCATGTGCTGGGTTGGCTGCGGCGCTAGGACGTCTTAGCGAAGTACACGGTGCTGAAATGGATGTTGCGGACCCCTCACCCCCAAAAACCTAATTATTAAGATTCCTTTACAAACGGCTGTTTAGATAGGTATAGTGCGGTGGAGTTGCGACGGCAGGGCGTCGCACGACAGAGGAAGAGCAGGGTCCACGGTGCAGTCGTTCGGGTTGGACGACAGCGATCCGGCGGTCCAACCCCCGAATGCGATTACTGCTTCACACGCGATCTTTTGCGTCAATCGTTGCGGCCATTACCCTCGTGCTTCTCGCCGAGCCGCTGGAGGGAGCACGAGCGGCATTTGCCCCGGGCATCGCGGAGCCGCTGAACGGCATCGCTCCCCGATCGGCTCAGGCCAGCGTCGCCGCGGCTCTACCACCCATTGCGGTCCATGTCGCTTCCAGCCTCGATCAGTCCCGCCCCGCGCCGGTTCTCGTGGTGTTGCATGGATTCGGCTCAAGCGGTCAGGAAATGATTGCTCCATTTGTGGCGGAGGCTGAGCGGCTTGGATGGATCGTCGTTGCGCCGACCTTCAACTACCGAGATTGGACCGATCCCGAGCAAGTGCGGCTCGACGAAGCCGAGCTTATTCCAGCCATTCGTGGGATGATAGAGACGCTGCCGGCAAAAGTAGGAACGCGCGTCGAATCTCGCGCCCTGATTTTTGGCTTTTCTCGCGGGGCTCAGCTTGGACATCGCTTCGCCTTCTTTTATCCAGAAAGCGTCCGTGGAGTCGTCACCGTAGGCGCCGGAACGTATACCCTTCCGCGAACGCAGGTGCAGACCGAACGAGGCAACCAGACGCTGGTCTTCCCCTATGGCATCAGCGACCTGGCAAATTACACCGGCCGTCAGTTCGACCCAGCGTCGCTTCAACGCATCCCGTTCTTGATCACCGTCGGCGCGACCGATAACCGCCGAACCGACGTTCCCCGTCAATGGGACGCTATTGAGGGGACAACGCGGGTAGAGCGGGCCCAAACGTTCGTCACGGCACTCAATGACATTGGTGTCCGCGCTGAGCTTCGGGTCGTTCCACACACGGATCACGAAGTGACATCGATTATCCGTCAGCTCGGATGCGATTTTCTTCATCGCTCTCCGGGCTGACGCCATCCCGATTGGTCCACACGCAGGTGACTCAGGCCGAGCATCGACGGATTACCACTGAGCGCCTCGACATTGTCCAGCTATCGGTTTCCGACGTCGAGGCGCTGATCGACGGGACACATCATCAGGTAGAGCGACTGCTAAACGCCTCCTTTCCAAAGCCATTCGTACCGCCGCCGTTAATGGATGATGCATTACCGTTCGTCTGCGACTGGCTCCGCGATCATCCCAATGGTTATTGGTGGAAGCCCTGGTTTTTCGCAGAGCGCGAGCGGCGCATGATTGCCGGGTCGGCCGGCTTCAGCGGACCAAGTGAGTCCGGTGCGCTCCAGCTCGGCTATGCCGTTTACCCCGAATACCAGAAGCTTGGCTATGCCACCGAGACTGCCCGAGCCCTGATCCAGGAGGCCTGGACAGACGCCAGCATCACTGCCGTGCAAGCAACAATTCCACCGTGGCACGCGGACTCGATCCGCGTGGCCGAGAAGCTGGGCATGACCGCGGTGGGCGAGACCACCGACGACGAGGTAGGCAAGATCATCGTCTACGAGATTACGCGCGCTTAGCTCCCGCGGGCCCCTGGTGTGACCCACCTGGCACCTGGTTTCTGTACCCAAAGGTACTGTCAGTGTCATTTGGTATCCTGAGGCATGAGTCTCGACACCCTCTGCATCAACGCGATCCGGGTTCTCGCCATCGACGCGGTCCAGCAGGCTAACTCTGGGCACCCGGGTCTCCCGTTAGACGCGGCACCTATGAGTTACGTGTTGTGGACTCGATTTTTGCGCCACAACCCCCGCGATCCCCATTGGCCTGACCGCGACCGGTTCGTCTTCTCCCCCGGCCACGGCTCCGCACTGCTTTACAGCTTGCTACACCTGACTGGCTACGACCTTTCGCTCGATGAGCTCAAACGCTTCCGCCAGTGGGGAGCGCTTACTCCGGGGCATCCCGAATACGGGGAAACGCCGGGCGTCGATGCGACAACGGGCCCACTTGGCCAGGGCTTTGCGAACGGGATTGGGATGGCCATCGCCGAAGCGCACCTGGCAGCCACCTACAATCGTCCCGGCCATATTCTCTTCGACCATTACACCTACGGCCTGGCCTCAGACGGCGACTTGATGGAGGGCATCTCCGGTGAGGCCGCTAGCCTGGCGGGTCACCTTGGTCTGGGCAAGGTCATTTACCTGTATGACGACAACACGGTCTCCTTGTCCGGCTCAACGAACCTTAATTTCCGAGAGGACGTCCCTGGGCGGTTTCGCGCATATGGCTGGCACGTTGGAGAGGTCGTCAACGGGAACGATCTTTCTGCCATCGAACGAGCGCTCAACGAAGCGCGCGCCGAAACCGACAAGCCTTCCCTCATTGTCGTGAAGACCACCATCGGCTTCGGCAGCCCCAATAAGGCGGGCACCTTTGAGGTGCATGGCTCGCCACTGGGTCCCGATGAAGTGCTGGCTACGAAGAAAGCGCTGGGCTGGCCTCTCGAGGAGCCGTTCGCCGTGCCCGAGGAGGCCGTGGTAGAGCTACGGAAATCGGTCGACCGCGGCCTCGCATGGCAGGCTGAATGGGAATCCCAGCTTGAAGCCTATGCCGACGCCTTCCCAGATCTACATGCGCGGCTCATGCGGACGCTGGCCGGTGAGCTGCCGGACCAGTGGGACGCGGATCTGCCAGCTTTCACACCTGAGGACGGACCGGTCGCCACGCGTGTTTCGTCTGGCGCAGTCCTTAATGCGATCGCGCAACGTCTGCCTGAGCTCATCGGCGGCTCGGCCGATCTCAATCCATCGACAAACACCGCACTTAAAGGTGCCGGTGATTTTCAGGGGAGCGATGTTCCAGAAGCCGACCGCCAGGGAGCGGTGGGTGGAGACTGGAGCTACGCGGGGCGCAATCTACACTTCGGAGTGCGCGAACATGCCATGGGCGCCATCGTCAATGGCATTGCCTACCACGGCGGTCTGATCCCGTTCAGCGCAACCTTCCTGACATTCTCGGACTACATGCGCGCACCGATACGCCTAGCGTCCATGAGTCACCTGGGGTCCATCTTCGTGTTCACGCATGACAGCATTGGCCTGGGTGAGGACGGACCGACGCACCAACCGGTTGAGCAAGTGGCCTCACTCCGAGCGATTCCTGACCTCGTATTGCTGCGGCCTGCCGACGCCAACGAAACGCGCGAATCTTGGCGGATTGCCATTGAGCGACGTTCGGCGCCCACAATTTTGATTTTCACTCGTCAGGCTCTTCCGATCTTCAATAGGTCAAAACTTGGCTCCGAACGCGGAACCGAGCGAGGTGCCTATGTCCTGGCCGATCCTGATGCTGGCTCACCTGAGCTCATTCTGATCGGTACGGGCTCCGAGGTCTCGCTGGCGTATGAAGCGTGGGGGAAGCTCTCGGCAGAGGGCATCAAAGCGAGACTGGTCAGTATGCCAAGCTGGGAGCTATTCGAAGCGCAGTCACAAGGCTATCGTGATGAGGTCCTTCCGCCCAGTATCCGGGCTCGGCTTGCCGTAGAAGCAGGCGTGTCGCAAGGCTGGGCTCGCTGGGTGGGCGATGGCGGTGACACCGTGACGCTGGACCGATTCGGCGCCTCCGCGCCGTACAAGGTTGTCTTCGAGCACCTCGGTTTTACAGTCGACAACGTGGTCGCCAAGGCGAAGACGCTACTCGCGAGATAATGACGTCACTGGCGCTTCACGCCTGTAATGTCTACAGCGTCAAGCCTCGTCGCAGATACAGTTTCCAACCAATGTCGTACGTCTTAACCAGGTCGTAGTTCCCTTCGCCCATCCAGCGAACGAAACCAGAGAGCTTGGCCATTCGGTTGGGCGCAGTGACGATCACTTTTGGCTGATATTCCTGAACCGAGCTAATGGCCAGTGCATCGGTAAAGGATCCCGCATCGATTCGCGTTCCCGAAGTGTCGACGAGCTTGGGTGGCACCATGCGCCGAGCACGGAATGCCGCATTCGGGTTGTCTGTCAGAACAAACTCGTCCGGCAGGCTGAGGCGCCCCATGATCTCCGCAATCTCGATCTCCGAGCGAATGTCGCGACGGTTCTCGGCCACGCGGCCAGCCTCGTGAAGCATAAAAATGTCCACTCGCCAGACTCGTTGAAGGTCGCCGATATAGCTCAGGCTGGCCACCACACCAAGAACGCCGATGACGGTCATATTCAATCGGCGATTTGCAATGAGACCCTTGATCGCGAGGACGGTATGCCCGATGCCGATACCTGCGAGAAGCGTGAGTGGGAATGTCAGATAAACGACATGCTTGTCAGCCAGATCGTCATAGGCGAGAAAGAGCGCCGCGACGGCGACGGGCCATAAGACGAGCGGAAGGATCGTACGCGGCATCCGAAGCGCCTGCAGAGCACCCAAGAAGGCCAGAGCAGCGATCGCAAGCCGCTCTCGTGCGAGCACGCCGAATGTCAGTCGCCAGTTCTCCGCGGCATCACTTCCGAGACTGTGGCTGGCCCCACCGCGGTACGCCGCCAAATCCTCGTACACACCAGACGGCCCAAGAGCGGCAATTACGGTCCCAGTCACGATAAGGCCAGCGGCGACAAACGCAGCCAGGCCCTTCAACGAGATCGGGCTGCGAAGCAGGATGAGTAGGCCCACCGGGAGGCAGACCGCTAGCACCATCGGCTTGATCAGGACTCCGAGCGACAGCAGCACCCCAGCTCCCACGCTCCAGCGCAGCGCTCCAGTCTGCTGATAGCGAAGCGCCGCACCGATCGCCACGATTGATGGAGCGAGTGAGGGTGTTTCCGCCAGTGCCAGCCGCGAGCTTTCGAGGAACGCGGGGCTCAGCGCCAGAAGCGCAAGTGTCGCGACACCTGCAACCGAACCAGCCGCTAGTCGGGCTGTCCAGCAGGCTCCGATCATTGCGACGACGGAGGTCACGACGACCCCGAGACGAATGGCTTCCAGCGTCTGTCCAAATGCAAGATAGAATGGAAACAGCAGGTCCAAGAGCAGCGGTCCCTGTGAAGCAAATATCTCCCGAAACGGTCGGAAACCCGCCGCCATGAGAAGCATTTGCTCGGACCGAATACCCTCGTCAAACGAGCCCGTATAAATGCCGATGTTCTCGAGCCTCAACCAGACGGCAAGAGCGAACGCGGCTACCAACGCGGCGATCTCCCCGATGAGAAACAACCTGTGATTGCCTGTGCGTTCGCTGATGGCGGCGACGGTCATGATTGGCTAACCAGAGTCTCTGGGGCGCGAAGCGCTTTAGTCAGCGATGACGACACACTCAATCGTGCTTCGCTGGCACGGTGATGGAGCCAATGACCAGTCGGCTTCCGTCGAGTACTCGAGACGACGGATGAGATGCGCGGTTTAGCGTCACGCCAGACGGTCCATTGCGTGGATGGATGAGCTGAACGGTGAGATAATAGGTCCCCGGCGCCGTTCCCGCCTCAGGCGTGAGCATGGCGCTACGCAAGAGCCAGCGCCCAGGTTGCCAGGCCGGGCCTCGATCCAGCCCGTCCAGGTCTAGCTGCTGAGCAGCCCAGACCTGTCCATCGGCACCTTCCATCGCCACGATCATGTTGTAATCAGACGTCACGGATTCCGTTGCGTCCCAGAGGAGCGTCGTCGCGAAGCCGACTCCGGGAGCTTGCCTCATCGGCGCTCACCCGAGCGCCCGCCAGCCGAAGATCTCGTCCAAACGATGCTTCAACCTGTATCGGCAAGTCTGCAAGAGCGGCCGAACGGAGTGGCGCGAGGTTCACATCTTTCCGAACGTAGATGCTGCGGTCCTTGCCATCGCGGCCTTTGAGCACCCGTGGACCCAGAACGTGCACGGTCTGATATCGGTCCTCAACCCACTGGGTGAACGTCGTCAAACGGCGAAATCGGTCCGACCAGAAGAGCACCGTGTCAACGTCTCGCGACGTTGCGCTGTCGATAGCGATCTCGCTCGTCAGCACGCCGGCACGGAAGCGTCCCTTGGAGGGGTCCACCATCTCAGGCGGCACCATCCGATCGGCCAGATACGGTAGGTACGGATGGTCGCTAAGCACGAACCGCTCAGGATTCACCGCTGCGCGGAGCGTAGCTGCCACCTCGCGATCGTAAACGTGGAGATCTGGGTCCACGTCATCGTCCACCAGCGTCGTCCCGCGAGCCACGGCTGCCGGTGCCGCCGTCAAGTCCACAACCGCTAGACACAAAAGCGCACTCGCGCCCAGCAGGGCCGCTACACGCGCCAGGCCCTTTCCTGGTGTGGTCAATAGCGCGCCGATCCCGACCGCGCCCCCGAGTACGAGCGGCGGCACAAGGTAAACCTGATGCTTCGGATGCAGCGATGAGTAGGACAACATCACGGCATACGTACTCAGGAGGAACAATCCAACGGCGATGCCTCGTCGCCCGAGTAGCATCGCCGCCGCTGCCCCCAACCACCCAAGGGCAGTCAGCTCAGGACGAGCCTTGAACGGCTCGATCGCGACCTCATCGAGGTTTTTCATCAGATCGACACTGTCATTCGCTCGATCTCCCACCCGATAGGCAACGATCTGCTGATAGACGTCCACCGGCCCCAGAAGCAGCACGAGCAGCGCCGAGATACCAAGCCCCACACCCACGTAGAGCGCCACGTCGCGCCAAGGGACGCCCTTCCTCAGGAGCACTGCCGCGGTCACCGGAATCACTGCGCCGACGATCATGGGCTTGATAAGTACCCCAACCGCCAGCAGGATCGCCGCGCCTGTGAGCCACACTCGACTACCGGAACGCTGATACATCACCCCGCTCCGAGTGCGACTACCACGGGCGTGATCGACGGCACCTCTGCCAATGCCAATCGCGATGCTTCCAGGTAGAGCGGACTGGCCACCAGGAGGACTGCCGCCAGAATGCCCGCGATCGGCCCGACGATGACCCGAGCAGTCCAATAGCAGCCTGCTATACCCGCCAGCGAGATGACACCCACCGCGAGCCGTGCGGCTCCCAGTGTTCCGCCAAACGCCACATAGAGCGGGTAAATGACATCTAACAGTAGTGGCCCCTGGGACGCGTAGATATCCCGGAACGGCCGGAATCCGTGGCGCATCAACAGAAGCTGCTCGGCTCGAATTCCTTCATCGAAGAGATCCGGAAAATTGCTCCGCGCGCCCTCTAAATCAAAGATGCGCAGGCTCAGCGCAAATCCGAGAATGAGAAGGAGGAGAAGAGCCTCAGCCGCTATAGCTACTAAGCGGACTGACGATCGGGAAACCGCCAGGCCGCCCACGCTCGCCGCATGCTGCCGGGCGGATCCGGGCCGAGCGTCGTTGATGCGGTGGATGACTGACTCACTTGACCTCGATGGTGGCCACGGGTACGTCTCGCTCCTGGGCGCCCGGACCAGCAGACGGCCGATACGTCACCGGCGCGGTTCGGCGGTTCTTGGTGTCGTAAATGCTCACATAGATCTGGTAATCGCCAGGCGGCGCCTCAGGGGAAATGGCAATGGTGGCCACCTGCACCAACCAGCGGCCGGCGCCCCAATCAGACGCGGCGTCTTCTCCACGGCTCAGGATGGAAATTTCCTGATTGTCCCAGGCGGAGCCGTCGGCCCCGTTCACGCTGATCAAAACGTGATAGTCCACGGAGAGTGGTCGAATAGCTTCCCACTCTAACGTGAGCGCCGTCTGACCGCCAGGTGGGAGCACCGATTGGTCTACAGCAAATGCTCCCAACCGGAGCTCCCCGCCAAATTCCGCGCCGGATCGACGTTCGAGGCCAGCGGTGAGGGAGGTACGCGCTCGCGAGATGTCCGCGTCGCGGCGGACGGCGATGTAGCGTGGTTGGTCACCACGCTTGACGTACATCTTCACGACCTGATACGTGTCGTCGAACCAATTCCTGAACACCGGAAGCGATCTGAATCGATCCTCCCACATCACGGCCACCTTGCTCGGATAGGTAGTTCCGGCTTGAGCGATCTCCTGCCCCGTGAGCTCGCGCGATCGAAGTCGCGTCTTGGATGGATCAGCAAGCGCAGGTGGAACCAATCGCTGAGCCAGAAATGCCAGGTATGGATGATCTGTGATCACGTAATCCGATGGATCGGTAAGCGCCACGATTGATCTCACGGCATCCGGCGCTTCAGCAAACCTCGGCAGGTCGGAAGTTGGCAGGAGGTTCATAAATCGGGCATCCCACCCCAGGAGGCCCGGGAGAGAGGCGACGTACCAGGCGAGCGGAAGAATGAATCCGAAATGCGCGATGCTCAACTGTCGGTGCTCACCGTGCCAGTATTGCCAGAGTCGACCCAGCCCCGCGCCGGCGAGAATCGCGACAGGGGGGATCATCACGACGGTGTGCTTGGGAAACAACGGACTGTAGAACAGCAGCAGAAGGAACGTTCCCACGCCCCAGACGAGGAGGGGGATTCCGACACGTGGCGAAAGTATGGCGAGAGCGATGCCGCCAAATACGGAAAGGCCGAACACGGCGAGCTGGTCTCTGCCCAGCGCCGACTGAATAACGGCCCAGTTTTCGCGCAGTTTCCACGACTCTAGCTCACGCGTCTTCAGCCGATATTCAATGACCTGATCGAAGACTCCGGCGAGGCCAGTAATGACACAGACTAGCAAGACGATCGCGCCGACCACGCATCCGAGCGTCACCAACGAGCGCAGCGGGCGTCCGCCGCGCATCAGCACGCACAGACCCACGGGTAGCGCCGCCGCGATCGTGATCGGCTTGATGAGCAAGCTCAGCGCCAGAAGTGCACCTGCCGCGAATAACCATCTATTGCTCCCGCGCCGAGCGTAGAGCACCGCCGCCCAGACAGCCAGCACCGCGGGCCCCAGTGCCACTGTTTCGGACAATGCCTGGCGTGAATTGCGCAGATATGTTGGACTCAGGACGAGCAAGGTCGTAGCTGCCGCGGCCCCAACGGGGCCGGCAAGCGCGCGGCTCACCAGATACGTAGCGACGATACCGACCAGTGAATACGCGGCGACGGCAAGCCGCACCGCCGCAAGTGAGCCACCAAATGCCATGTACAGGGGGTAAAGCAAGTCCAACAGCAGTGGCCCCTGCGAGGCGTAAATATCTTCGAACGGACGGAATCCGGCGCGCATCAACAGGAGCTGGATACCTCGAATGCCTTCATCGAGATCGCCGCTATAGCCCGTGAGATTGATGCCGCGCATGAGTACCGCGGCAAAAAGCAGGAACGTGAAAAAGGCGACCTCAATTGCGACCGCGCGCGTGGAGCCCGGTATCGTGCGCTCGCGCATCGACACACTGTTGGCGAGGAGTGTGTCGCCGTCGATCAAGCTGGACACCCAGTGACTAGGTAATTAGTGTGCATGAAGCGGGAGTGTCCACATAAACGTCGCGCAAACGAGCGCGAACCGGTTCGGAGCGGACCTCAGACGATGTCTCGCATTGAGGGGTGATGTGGTTGATTCCGCGGAATCCGCTGGTGGCCGGAACGGTCAACCACGTGATTCTAGCAGACAGCCTGAAACGTTCTACCGTAGTGCTCGTCCCCACGATGAGAACTTGGATCACCCTTGAAGCCATCTAATTCCGTAGGTCGACCGGCGGTGCAGGATCCAATTCCGCCATACTTAGCAGGCTCGCTGAATCACCCGATCGAGCCCGCTACTCGATGACAGTCTCCAACACATCAGCCGCCACGACCGCCGCGATGGGCCATTCCGGGACCGTAGATCGCGCACACGTTCACTCATTCACAAGCACGCGCATCCTGGAGATGGCCGTGGTGCTCGTACTGCTCACGATTGCGGCGTGGATGCGGCTCGTCAATCTGGGGACGTACAGCGGCTTATTCGACGAGGGAATCCGAGTAGAGCAGCTATTCCTGATGGGCCAGGGATACCGCCCATTCCGCGACATCTTTGCCGCGCAGGGCCCGCTACTCCTCGATCTGCTCTATCCATTCTTCAGGCTCTATGGCGGAACGCTCGAGGCCGCGCGCATGGCGGTGGCGACGTACTCGCTACTTGGCATCATGGGTGTGTACCTCGCGGCGCGCCAGGTCGCTGGTGCGATCGGTGGCATCGCCGCCATGAGCCTGCTCATCCTCAGCACGCTCTATATCGAGGGGTCCCGTCTGGCGCTCGCGGAAGTAGTAGCGCTCGGATTCGCCGCCCCGGCGGTGGCCGCGGGTATTGCGTATAGCAAATCCGGACGTCGGAGCTGGCTTGCCCTCGCCGCCGTGTTCGCGCTGATCAGTCTTCTCGTTAAGCCGATCGCCATTGGCCTGGCCGTACCGCTTGTGTTAGCTGTAGTACACCGCGGTCGGGCTGGCTTGGTGGACGCCGCGCTTGTGAGTATCATCGCGGCCGCTATTGCAGGACTGGTAGTGCTTGGCGTTGGATTGGCTGGAGTCCTGGACCAGATCGTGGATTACCGAAAGGTCTCGATCGAAAGCGAAGGCTGGAGCCTGAAGAAGAACTGGCAAGCGCTTGTCCGAGCCTGGTCATTCGAGCCGCTTGGACTATTCGCGATCGCCGGTGTTGGATCTCTAGCGCTGATCGCTCGAGCACGCTGGAGTGGTCTTCTACTGGTGAGCTGGGTGGTTGGCTGCCTCGTACTATTACTGAGCTATACGCCACTTCACGGCAAACATGCGGTGACACTCATGCCGTCGATTGCAGCCGTTGCCGGTGCATCCATCGGCGTAGCATTCAACTCTTTCAAAAACGGTGCAAGCTTGCCGAGGCTGGGCATGGCCATCGCCATCGGCGTGGCGGCGCTGCTCTATGTTGTAAACCTGCCTTCCGTGTTTGCAGCCGGGACGCAGCTCCTGCGGGTGACAGCGGATACAGATGTAGATCCAGCCATCGAGCAATATGCGAACGCCGTGAGCGTGATCCACGACCTGACTGACCCGAGCGGCTTCGTGGTGACGGATCATCCGTACCTGACGTTTCTAGCTCAACGCATGGTGCCACCACCGCTCGTGGACACGGCAAAGGCACGCATCCGATCACGCTCGCTCACGGCCAACGAGGCCGTCACGATCGCACAATCCTACGACCCATCGATGGTCGTGCTCTGGACTGATCGATTGCGGCCGCTCCGCCCGTTCAAACAGTGGGTGGAAGACAACTTCCGATTGGTAAAGGTCTACAACCGTCGCAATGACCTTGATCGCGGCATTTATGTAAAGCAGGCCGCCGACCTTGGTAGGGTTCGAGATCAGCTCAGCGTTGGAATGACACCAATCGGGCCGGTGCGATTTGCTGATGAGATCGCTCTACTGAGTTACTCAGTGGACGAGACCATCCTAGACCGCGGCGGGGGAACAGCCGTGACGCTGCACTGGGAAGCGCTTCGCCAGCCAACGCAGGACCATAAGGTGGTCACATACATCCGCGGCACGGACGGAAAACAATGGGACGGCCAGCAAGAGTCGCTCAGCGGCGGCAGCATTCCGGTCACTGAATGGCAGCCAGGACGATGGCTCTTCCAGCAGACCTTCGTGCGAGTGGAGAACAACGTTGCGTCGGGCGAGCACATGCTCACCGTAGGTATTTACGACTCGCGCGGACGCCAGCTCGTTCCGCCGCGCGCCGATCGGTCGCTCAACGTGCTCGATAGCGGTGAGCTCGTTCTGGCTCGCGTTCACGTGGAGTAAGAGGCAGCCGACTCGCTCTGGACTGCTCGACGGCCCAATCATGACTCGGCTAACATAGCATGTGCCATCGCGCCTTATCGTGCGCTCGGAGGTCCATATGACCTTTGCTGTCTGGATCGCCAGAGCTTGAAGCGCCTCGCTGCTTCCCCCACTAACACCGGTCCCTCCGCCTTGTTGATTCTCCGCATCGCATTGACGGTGCTGTTTGTCGTTGGAGCCGCGTATTCAATCCAGGCTGGTTGGCATCAGATTGCCGACTACAACTGGCAATTAAACCCGCCGCTGGTCGTGATCGCAACCATGTTGTTTGTGGGCGCCACGCTCCTTGGCAACATGATTTGGCTGCTACTCATGCGAAGCTTTGGTGCTCACATCGCCGTGCGGCCGGCGTTACGCGTGTACTGCACCTCAAATCTGGGCAAGTACCTTCCGGGCAAAGTATGGCACGTATTTGCGCGTATTTACCTTGCGCAACAATACGGAGCCCCAGTGGCCCGCGCAACCAGCGGCTCGGTTGTAGATGTGCTGATCTTTGTAGCGGCCGGATGTGTGGTGAGCGTTTTAGCGCTGCCAACGCTCCTTGGCTGGACGATTGAGCTGCCTCTACTCATCGGATTGATGGTCGTGACAGCCGCTGTCATCGGAACGCTTCTGCACCCACTGATTCTGAACACCGTGTTCGCCCTAGGCGGTCGGTTCGCTCCAAAGTTTCGCGACGTCCGCCTGGAAGTCGGCTTCCCATCAATTCTTCGTATCTTCGGGCTCGACCTGCTTCTCTGGGGCGTAATCTGTGGAGGAGTCTACGCCGCGGTCCAATCGGTGGCGCCTGTCTCGATAAACTATGCGCCGACCCTTGCAGCAATCTACGCCGTCTCCTACACGTCTGGGCTTATCATGCCTCTTGCACCTGCCGGGTTAGGCGTGCGAGAAGGCGCAACCATCTTCTTTCTCGCGCCGCTGGTGGGGGCACCCGCCGCGGTGGTCGCAACGGCATTGATACGTGTGCTTCAGGTGCTCGCTGAGAGCCTGTGCGCCGCCGCGTTCAGCCGACTCTAACGTTCGAGGTATCTCCATGACATTCGGTCCCGGCACCACTCAGGGCTCGCCACCTTCGATCCAAATCGGAATTCTCACGGCCGGTAAACCCACGCTCGCGATGGTGCTGGTAAGCCTGATCATGCAGGAAGAGATTCCCATCGATATCTACATCGTAGACACAGCGCAGAGCCCGGTCATCAAACGTGACGACGTGGTGTTCGCGATGCGGCTGGCATTCGATCGCGGAGTCCGCTGTGGATACGAATACAGCAAGGAGCGCGGGCGAGCATTCAGTGTGGGTCGACTCAAGCTATTACAGGAGCTTAAAGGGCCGTACGTCTCATTCGTTGATGATGACATCGTTCTCCCCCCGCGATCGTTTTCAGCACTCATGGACTGGTCGCTCAAGCGAGAATCGTTTGGCTTTGTGAGTCCCGTCTGCAAAAACTATGGGGATGCCGATAACCCGTTGCCCGGACGGCCACACTACTCTCCCGGCGGACTGATCTGGCAGGACAATACCGTACGCAGCATCCTATTGGAGTATTACGAGAGCACGGTGGATGTGCTTGACGCCAAGGGACAAAATCCTCGACTGTGGGAAAAAGCGTTCCTTTCGGAACTCTTCCCCTCCCTTGGTCGCGAAGCCGTCGTTCTCGAAGAGTGCAGCAGTTATCACCTGGACTACAAGGAGCGGCCACTCCGACACACGGTGGACGAGCGGGTTGTCAACGCGAGTGTTTCCCGAGCCCGAGAAATGGCCAGCGCGGCACTGCACGTCACACCGAACGGAGCCGCTGCGGGTTAGCCTTCGCGGTTCCACGGTCGCCAGTTCCCCCGAGGACTTCATGGTGATCCGTACATGCTCCAACGCCTGTGCGCACCAAGTACGGCATGGTCATCGACGGGATCCCCGCGGACCGGCTCGCCATGTCATCCCGAGGAAGGGAAATACACCGTCCGACCGTGTTCAGGAGAGACGCGAAGGGCTGAGCGGCCATCGACGGCTACCGATGCACGCTGACGGTGCCCAACTTGAGCAACTCCGCTACGACACGCGCACCGGTCCACCGCTCGACGTGAATCGCATTCGCTGCCCAGCGGTCACCTGACGTTCAGTGAACCAGCCTTGGCTCACTTCGAGAACGTATTGATACGCGCGTGATGGTTGATATGGCCGATCTTTCCCGGCATTGATGTCGGCGATTTCGAGCAGTGTGCCGTCCGCTGCGATGAATCCGGCGCTAAGCGGGATCAGTACATCACGACCCCAGAATGCCTGGCGCGTCTCCGAAGGAAACACGAAGAGCATTCCGTGGTCTGCCTGAAGCGACGGTCGGAACATGAGTCCGCGAGCGCGGCTTACCGGATCTGACGCCAGCTCCACGGTCGCTCGCGCATCTGGCGCACCGACGAATTCCACGTACGCGTCCGAGCTCATATGTATGCGAAATCGCGGATTAGGATCAGTGCCCGTTCGCCTCAGCGGCCGTCATGGGAGCCTGAATCTCAAACAGAGTCGGCCAGCGCTTCCCCGTGACGAAGAGCCGCCCTGTATCGGAATCGTAGGCAATCCCGTTCAACACGTCATCTCGCGATGATACAGGCGCTGAGTTCAGATCAGTGAAGTCGAGCCACGAACAGACGTTCCCTGTACTCGGGTCGATGATGGCGATTCGGTCGGTCTGCCAGACATTCGCGTAGACTGCGCCATTGATGAACTCCAGCTCATTTAGCGAATAGATGGGACGGCCGCCCGCTCGAACCGCGACCTGCCCCACTTCCGAAAACGTATCCGGGTCAAGAAACCGCAGGATATCCGACCCGTCACTCAGAATGAAGCGGCTGCCATCATAGGTGAGACCCCAGCCCTCAGTCGGATAATTGAAGGTTCCGACCAAGGTGAACGTCTCGCGGTCGTAGACGTAGCCCACATGCGAACGCCAGGAGAGCTGGGCGATCCGCTCGCCAAATACGGCGATACCCTCACCAAAGATGTCGCGGGGGAGGTCGATCTGCTGCAGTACTGTTCCGGTTGCCATGTCCACGCGACGGAGGGTTGACTCGCCGTACCAGCCCGTGCCCTCATAGAGATTCCCGTCGGAGATCGTCAGTCCTTGCGTATATGCCCTTGGGTCGTGCGGGAAGGACTGGATGACCGGCGGAGACGTCACCGGCACGGATGCTTCGTCACCGGCGCTGCCGCAGAGGGACTGAGCTCGGAGCGAATCCGTCCCGAAGCTTGCAACGACTACGGCCAGTGTTGCAATAGCAGCTAAGAGAGTGAGGTTGACGAGTTTCACAAATTGAGTCAATCTGGCATTCACCTGCAATCCCAGCGATCACTCACCCGTTCAACGTGTAAGATCGCTACAGCCATTAGATGGCGTTTATCAGCCTCACCCATGGATGTGAACGATGATCGATCAGAAACTCCTCGATATTCTTGCCTGCCCGCTCTGTAAGACTCCGGTGAAGCAAGAAGACGACCGGCTGGTATGTACCCAGTGCGGTCGCCGCTATCCCGTACGCGACGGCATCCCCGTCATGCTGATCGAGGAAGCCGAATCGGGCGAGTAGCTGCTCGCTACTCGCCGCGCTTGAAACTCGCGGCGAGTCGATCGCGATTGAGCCTGGCAATCGCGTCAAGAGTGATGCCTTTAGGGCACACGGCTTCGCACTCGCCATGGTTCGTACAAGCTCCAAATCCGGCCTCGTCCATAGCCATGACCATGCTGACCGCGCGGGACGTTCGTTCCGGTTGGCCTTGTGGCAAGCTGCCCAGGTGGGACACTTTTGCCGAGGTAAACAGCATCGCCGACGCGTTTGGACACGACGCCACGCACGCCCCACAGGCGATGCATTCGGCATTGCTCATGGCCCGCTCTGCATCCACTTTTGGCACGGGTACTGAGTTCGCTTCGGGGGCGCTACCAGTATCGGTGGAGATGTACCCGCCCGCTTGAATGATCTTATCGAAAGCGGACCGATCGACCATCAGATCCTTGAGCACGGGAAACGCTCGAGCCCGAAACGGCTCGATGGTGATGGTGTCTCCATCGTTGAAGAACCGCATGTGGAGCTGACAGGTCGTCGTCAGAGCATTCGGCCCATGCGCAATTCCATCGATCATGAACCCACACGTGCCGCAGATCCCTTCACGGCAATCATGATCGAACGCAATTGGCTCGTCGCCATTAGTGATGAGATTCTCATTCACGACGTCGAGCATCTCGAGAAATGACATGTGCTCACTGATATCGCGAGCTGGGTATGTGACGAACTTACCCTCCGCCTCCCGGCTCGGTTGTCGCCACACCTTGAGCGTGAGATTCATCGAGGAATTCCTCCGGAGCACGAGTGAAGCGTCATGTGTGAT
This sequence comes from uncultured Chloroflexia bacterium, assembly GCA_963765765.1. Classification (GTDB taxonomy): domain Bacteria; phylum Chloroflexota; class UBA6077; order UBA6077; family JACCZL01; genus CAVXYC01. The sequence goes on from CAVXYC010000020.1 coordinate 732,691, forward strand.
GAGTAATGAGTCGCACTTGACCGAAACTCATCACACTTGACTCATCACTCATTACTTGTAACTACGTGTTGCCAGGTGAACGACTTCGAACTCGAGCGGCTCTTTGTGAAGCCTCGGTTTTGCGAGATCGCCAGTGTATTCCCACGCGGAAACATGACTGAAGTTCTCGTCGTCGCGCTGAGCTTCACCCTCTTCTGTCTGACTTTCCACTCTGAAGTGGCCACCGCACGACTCCGTGCGAACCCATGCATCCAGTGAGAGGAGCTCCGCGAACTCGAGGAAATCGGCCACTCGGCCGGCAATTTCGAGATTCTGGTTTATGGACTCCACTGTCCCCGGTACACGAAGGTTCTGCCAGAACTCGTCTCGTATCTGAGGAATTCGGTCCAGCGCGGAGCGCAAACTTTGGTCACTCCTCGCCATGCCCACGTCCTCCCACATGAGCTTGCCCAGCTCACGATGGAACGAGTCAGGGCTGCGATTGCCCTTGAGCGAAAGAAACCGGTTCGTGCGGTCGCGCACTTCGGCTTCAACCTGATCGAAGGCAGGGTGATCAGCGGTGAGTCCATCGGGTCGATGATCGGCCAGGAAGTTGGGCACCGTGGCGGGTAACACCCAGTAGCCATCGGCCAACCCCTGCATGAGTGCCGAAGCCCCCAATCGGTTGGCACCGTGGTCCGAGAAATTTGCCTCGCCGCCCACGAACAGTCCCGGGATCGTGCTTTCCAGGTTGTAATCCACCCATAGACCGCCCATGGTGTAGTGGACGGCCGGGTAAATGCGCATGGGCACCTGATAGGCATTCTCGCCCGTAATGCGCTCGTACATATCGAAGAGGTTGCCGTAGCGTGCCTGAATAGTGCTCAAGCCGAGTCGCTTGATGGCATCCGAGAAATCGAGGTACACGCCAAACCCGCCCGGTCCCACGCCCCGTCCCATATCGCACGCCTCTTTTGCGCTGCGGGAGGCAATGTCGCGGGGAGCGAGATTGCCGTAGCTCGGGTACTTGCGCTCCAGGTAGTAGTCGCGCTCGTTTTCGGGGATCGTGTCCGGCGAACGGAGATCTCCGGCGACTTTCGGCACCCATACGCGGCCGTCGTTACGCAAAGATTCGCTCATCAGGGTGAGCTTGCTCTGGTAATCGCCGCTTACGGGAATACAGGTCGGGTGGATCTGGGTGTAGCAGGGATTGGCCATATAGGCGCCGCGCTTGTGCGCTCGCCAGATGGCAGTGACGTTGCAGCCCTTAGCGTTGGTGGACAGGTAGAAGACGTTGCCGTACCCGCCCGTGGCCAAGATAACCACATCGGCGGCATGCCGCTGAATCTCCCCAGTGACCATATCGCGTACGATGATTCCCCGGGCTCGTCCATCGATCACCACCAGATCAAGCATCTCGGTTCGGGGGTGCATGGTCACCGTGCCGAGAGAGATCTGTCGGCAAAGTGCCTGATAGGCACCCAGTAGGAGCTGCTGACCAGTCTGGCCGCGCGCATAAAACGTCCGGCTCACCTGCGCGCCACCGAAAGAGCGCGTATCCAGCAATCCGCCGTATTCCCGCGCAAATGGGACGCCCTGGGCGGTGCATTGGTCGATGATGTTGGCACTCACCTCGGCCAATCGGTAGACGTTGGCCTCACGAGAGCGGAAATCACCACCCTTGACGGTGTCGTAGAACAAGCGCATGACGCTGTCGCCGTCATTGCGATAATTCTTGGCCGCGTTGATGCCGCCCTGCGCGGCGATACTGTGCGCGCGCCGCGGACTGTCCTGGTAGCAAAAGCAGTCCACGTTGTATCCCTGCTCACCCAGGGTCGCGGCCGCGGCACCGCCGGCAAGTCCAGAGCCAACCACGATCACCCGGTAGCGTCGACGATTGGCGGGATTCACCAGCTTCATCTCGAAACGGTGTTTTTCCCACATGCCCTCGACAGGTCCGTCTGGGAGATGGGCATCCAGGGACCCGGGTGGCGCTTCGCGATACTGACGCGGCGGCGTTGACGTTGGCGCCGTGGGGCGCGCCGGGGCAACGACGTTGCTTGTCACTGTGGCCTCCATCTATTTCACAAGACCCAGCATGACGCTGAGTGGAATCGAGATATTGCCCACGGCGATGATGACCGCGAAGAGCGTGGCAAATCCTCGGAAGAATTGATTGTTGCCGCCGTTCCGTAAGCCGAGCGTCTGAAACATGCTCCAGACACCATGCTGCAGATGGAACGCCAGCGCCACCATCGCCAGGATGTAGAAGGCGGACACGATGGGATTTCGGAAACCATTCACAATGTTTTCATAGACGTTACCGTGGTGAAACGGCGTACCGCCCATGCCCAAGGTGAGATGCATCACGTGATAAATGATGAACAGAGCGATGATCACCCCGCCCCAGCGCATGGTTCGGGAGGCGTATGTCTGAGCCTGCCCCTTCTTCTTGGCATAGGCAATGGGGCGCGCCGAAGTATCCAGGCGGGCGAGCTGGTATGCGGCAACGATATGGATGATCACCGCGGCCAGAAGCACGATCCGCGCGAGCCAGAGGCCCTGCTCATGACCGAGCAGCGGTGATCCAAGCTCACGGAGCTGAACCGCGTATGTATCGATGATCTCCTTGCCGAAGTAAATCTTCAGATTGCCCACCATGTGGACGAATACGTAGGCGAACAGGATCAATCCGGAGATCGCCATCGCGATCTTTTTTCCGATCGTACTGCCGTACAGCGATAGCGACGCGGTACCGATCATTCCAACGATTCCTCCAACCGAGACACACGAACCACGGGCGGCAATCGGCTCCAATCATAGGGGCGTGAGCCGTCCTCTAAGCAAGAGGATACGAATCAATGTTTAAGAAGTAAAATATATGACAAGTATCATTATGATAGCCGCAGACTATGGAATGTAGTGGAGATTAGGTCGACCGCAGTCCGTTGAGAATGGCGTTGCAGCCCATCCCACACTCATCTTCCGCCTGATGGGTAACACGCGAGCGGAGTAAGCCATATGGAGCTTCATCAGCTTCAATATTTCATAGCCATCGCAGAGCATGGCCACTTCACGCGAGCAGCGGCCTCACTTCACGTTGCCCAGCCGTCCGTCAGCCAGCAGATCCGAAAGCTCGAGACGGAACTCGGAGCAGAGCTTTTCCATCGCCTCAAGCGCAACGTCACGCTCACCGAGGCGGGTGAGGCCCTTCTGCCCTGGGCTCGGCGCATCGTAAGCAACATCGACGCGGCCCGCACCGACGTTCAGGAGCTGTCCAACCTGGAACGCGGTCGCATTAGCATTGGGGCAACCCCGAGCATCGGCACCCACTTCCTACCGGCTACAGTAGCGGCCTTTCACCGGACGCACCCCGGGATCACGTTCGTACTTCGCGAGGCCGGCTCTCGAATTCTGTCCTCGGCCCTGGAAGCGGGCGAGCTTGACCTGGCCCTCTTGATCTTACCGGTCGCTCAATCGGCCATTGAGACAGAGATACTCATCGAGGAGCCAATTCTGGTCGCCGTGCCGCCGGACCACCCCTTATCCGGACGCACATCGGTACGAATTTCGGACCTGCGAGCCGAGCCTTTTGTCCTTTATCGGGACGGATACGACCTCCGCGAGGTCACACTCTCAGCGTGTCACCAGGCCGGGTTCCAGCCGCATGTGTCCCTGGATGGCGGCGAGATGGATAGCGTGGCGCGTTTCGTGAACGCTGGTATGGGTGTCGCGCTAGTTCCGGCGATGGCATTCGGATCGGATGAGCGCACCGGCATTCCAATTCGCGAGCCAGGACTCACCCGCTCGATTGGTGTCGCCTATCGGCGAGAGCGAAAACTCTCCGCTGGCACACGTGCGTTCATCGAGCTACTGAGGGAGCGCGTGACAGGCTGCGGCGAGTAGCGGGCCTCCGAATGTCAGCAAAGCGGGCCTCTGGACCCGCGCGTCAAGGCCAGGGCTGATTCACCTACCAAGACTCGCCGGCCCGGAGGCCCGCCCTAGTGACGTTTACTCACGGGCGCCGATTAATCCACCGAATCGCTCTGCCCGTTTCCCTTGCCAGTAATCTTGCGCCAGGCCCACACCACCGGATCGTGAAACTCCGTCACGACTCGCTCCTTGAGCGGAATGATGGCGTTGTCGGTGATGTGGATATGCTCCGGGCACACCTCAGTACAACACTTGGTGATGTTGCACAGGCCCAGTCCCGCCTGTTCCTTCAAAAGCGTGCGACGATCGTTTGTATCCAGCGGATGCATCTCCAGGGCGGCTAACCGCACAAAAAGTCGTGGCCCGGCGAATGCAGGCTTATTCTCATCGTGATCGCGAATGACGTGGCAGACGTTCTGGCACAGAAAGCACTCGATGCATTTGTGAAACTCCTGCCCTCGATCCACCTCCTCCTGATACATTCGTCGGGTCCCATCAGACTCCTTGGGCTTTGGCCGAAAGGCCGGAACCGACTTTGCCTTCTCAAAGTTAAAGGACACGTCCGTGACGAGGTCCTTGATGCGTGGAAAGGTTTTCAATGGCGCAACGGTGATCGTTTCACCCGGCTCAAAGATGTCCATGCGCGTCATACACATGAGTCGTGGCCGGCCATTGACCTCAGCGCTACAGGACCCACACCGCCCCGCCTTGCAATTCCAACGCACCGCCAGATCGGGGACCTGCGTTGCCTGGAGCCGATGAATGACGTCAAGAACCACCATCCCTTCACCGGACTCGACGTCGTATTCCTCTAATTTTCCGCCCTGGCTATCTCCTCGCCAGACCTGCAAGTGAAAGGTCGTCCCCGTGGATTGCGCAGTGCTGGACTCGACGCTGGTGGCCATCAGATGCTCTCCTCACAAATCTTGCGTAGCTCGTCGGGCATCTCCGGAAGAGGCTCCGGCGCCACGGTCATATCCCCGTGCAATCGTCGAGTTACAAGATTGATCGAACCGAAGCGAGGATCGGTGCTCGGGTAATCATCTCGCGTGTGCCCGCCTCGGCTCTCTTTGCGCTCGATAGCCGAGCGCGTCACCGCTTCCGCGGCCGTCAACATGCAATCCAGGTCCATAGCCATATGCCAGCCGGGGTTGTACTGACGGTTCCCCGTCACGCTCACTTCTTCCAGCCGCAAACGCAGACGATCGATAACGTCCATTGCCTGATCGAGCTCCGAGGCGGTTCGAATGATGCCGACCAGGTTGTGCATGCAGTTCTCGAGATCGGCATGAATCGAGTATGGGTTCTCGCCGCCCGATTTCCCGAAGGGTGCCTCCATACGATGCGCCATGGATTCCAGCTCCTCCGGATTCACTGATGGAGATCCAGTCGCGGATCGTGCGTATTCCGCGGCGCCGATTCCCGCGCGGCGACCAAAGACCAGCAAGTCCGATAGCGAGTTCCCACCCAGTCTATTGGCACCGTGAAGCCCGGCCGCTGACTCGCCTGCTGCGAAGAGTCCGGGTACGGTGGTGGCAGCAGTTTCCGCGTCCACTCTCAAGCCGCCCATGTGGTAATGGCACGTCGGCCCCACCTCCATGGATTCTTTGGTGATGTCAACGCCAGCGAGCTCCATGAACTGGTGGTACATGGACGGCAGTCGGCGGCGAATGTCATCGGCTGGCAGACGAGTAGCGATGTCCAGAAAGACACCCCCATGCGGCGAGCCTCGGCCCGCCTTGACCTCGGCGTTGATGGCCCGTGCAACCTCGTCTCGCGGGAGCAGATCGGGCGTTCGGCGCCTCGTCTTGTCCTTGTACCAGGCATCTGCTTCTTCTTCCGTATCAGCCGTCTCCGCTCGGAAGAACTCGGGAATGTAGTCAAACATGAAACGGCGGCCGCTCGTGTTACGCAGCGTCCCGCCATCGCCGCGCACACCCTCCGTGACCAGAATTCCGCGCACGCTCGGCGGCCAGACCATCCCTGTGGGGTGAAACTGAACCATCTCCATGTCAATGAGGTCCGCACCCGCGTCCAGGGCCATGCTCAGACCGTCACCTGTGTATTCCCATGAGTTGGAAGTGACCTGGTAGATCTTGCCAAGCCCTCCAGTGGCGAGCACCGCCGCTTTAGTTTTGAAGAGGACGAACTTACCGCTTTCGCGCCAGTAGCCGAATGCACCGGAGATACGGTCGCCGTCCTTGAGGAGACGGTGAATCGTGCACTCCATAAAGACATCGATGCCCTTGTGCACCGCATGCTGCTGGAGCGTGCGAATCATCTCAAGGCCAGTGCGGTCACCCACGTGCGCTAGGCGCGCGTACCTGTGTCCGCCGAAATCACGCTGCAAGATGAGTCCGTCATGCGTACGGTCAAAAAGAGCGCCCCACTCCTCGAGCTCCAGGACACGATCCGGCGATTCCTGGGCATGAATCTGAGCCATTCGCCAGTTGTTCAGGAACTTGCCGCCACGCATCGTGTCGCGGAAGTGAACCTTCCAGTTGTCCTCCGGCCAAACATTTCCGAGAGCTGCCGCTATCCCACCCTCGGCCATGACCGTATGAGCTTTGCCGAGCAGTGATTTGCACACCAGTGCAGTCTTCGCGCCCTGAGCCGAGGCTTCGATCGCGGCAGCGCAGCCCGGCGCCTCCAGCACCAATGATCACGACGTCGTATTCGTGCGTCTCGTAGCGGTCTTCGATTGCCATCAGAACACCAGCCTCGGGTCCTGGATGACCCCCATCGCTAGGAGGCGAACGTAGACATCGGTTAGCGCGACACCAAATAAGCTGATCCACGCAAAAAGCGGATGGCGCTCATTGAGTCGGCTCAGCGTGTGCCAGAGTCGGAACCGCTTGGGCGCCTGGCGAAATGTGTCGAGATAACCCCCGCAGAAATGACGACAGGAGTGACAGGAGAGCGTGTACAGCGACAGCAGCGTGGCGTTGGCAATAAGGATAATCGTGCCTAGTCCAATGCCGAATCCCGTAGGGAATCTGAAGGCCATGAGGGCATCCCACCAGAGAAACAGCACGACCACAGCAGACAGGTAGAAGAAGTAGCGGTGCAAGTTCTGGAGGAGAAACGGGAAGCGGGTTTCGCCCGAGTAATGACGACTCGCGTCCGGGATGCCGCAGGCGGGCGGCGACCAAAAAAACGAGCGATAGTAGGCCTTGCGATAGTAATAGCAGGTGGCCCGAAATCCGAGCGGAATACCGAGAATGAGGAATGCTGGCGACAGGTTCCACCAACTGCCCACGAGTGGCAGTGTTACGTGAGTACAGTTCGCCGCCAGGCAGGGCGAATAGAACGGTGAAAGATAGGGAGCAAAATAGTAATTAGCATTCTGGAGCGCCGCCCACAGGGAGTAGACTCCAAAACTTCCAAGGACTATCACCACGATGAGCGGTTCAACCCACCAGGCGTCTCGCCGACGCCACTGCGCTTGAGCGGTAGGTGGCTGATCAGGATGGACAGCGTCCGGGACAGCGATCATTGGTCTCCCTTTACCTTGAGAGCGACCGAGCATCCGCTCGATCTCGACTAGCTCATACCATTCCCTGTGTACTCGGGTATCTCCGGATTTCTCCTTTCATGGAGTGCCGCGAGGGGCGTCGAAGCGTTCAGGCATCGCCGTATGGCTCAATGCGGTCATTAGAGGCAGGAACAACTTGGCGATGGCGCTGGGTCAGTCTGACGCACGCGTTCCAGCGAAGGAGGGTGTCGTCGTTGCCTTCTGGGCGAATGCGCTCCGCCTGGTCGTAAAGATTGAGGGCTTCTTCGATGAGCGTATGGGCTGCGACGCCGGCATTTGCGCGCCCGGCCCCCAGGACCGCTTTTGCGCGCCGCTCACAGATTAGCGCCGCGTAGTACGTCCGCTCATACTCATCGCGGATTCGCGATAAGAGCTCGCGTGCGCGCGCCACGCTACCGCTCAGATCACCATCGAACTGGTCGGTGATAGAGAGCAGTCCACCTACAAGAGCGTCCTGATTGTCCGGGTCAACCTGCAGGACGTCTAGATAGATACTCTCGGCTTCCCATGGCTGGTTGAGAAGCCGGTAGCGTTCAGCCTTACCGAGTGCTCCCGGAATCGCCTCGCGGGTCAGCAACTTGAGATCGAACATGATGCTGCCTCCTTGCCGTCAAGCCCAAGCTCTTAGAGGTAGGACACGCATTGTGATCGCGACGCTCGAATTCCCGATCGAGCTGGCTAGCCCTTGCCCACAACGTCATCCCTCGAATAGAGAAATTTTCGATGGATGACCTGGGTAGGATTGAGGCGTAGCGTACCACGATATCGGCCATAGGCGGAGTTCAGTCCACGCAGACCATATTTGATGGTCGCTACAATTCATTCATGATCCATGAGACGCGTCTCGTCTGCGGTGCCTGCGGTAATCGAGAGCTCGTCGTCGCGGGCGAGAAAGCAGCCTGCAGCCAATGCGGCGGCACTTTGCGCAAGCCGGGCCCGCTGGAACGCATCGTGGATGGACTCTTGGCGCCTACCGGACACGTCGCGCCGGCCTATCACCGACACCTGCAGCTTGTTCAAGAATTGTGGACAGTCGATGGTCGTGACCAGGAGCTCTACGCCACGCTACGACCCAAAATGTCCCTCGGCAAATTCAGTAGTCTGGTGACCGAGCTTGTCGTTCGGGGCATCGAAGAAGGCTGGATCGAGCTCCACCTACCGGTGGCGCCAGTGAACGATGAGACGGCGTACTGGATTGAGTTCCGTGACCCCGATCGATTCGCTGATGAGATCGCGCTCATGTTTCCTGCCCGCTGATTCCCCCGACTGTCCGACTCACATCCGCTCAACCGCTACGGCCCGACACCTAAACCGCGCCGCAACGTTGCGCTCACGCTGCTGGGCATGTCCGGTCATCGAGCAGACCGGCGCGACGACCATGAGCAGCTTGATACTTATCTTGGGATAGCCCTTCTCGAGCTGAAGTACTACGCGGAATCGCCAGACTCACGATCGCGGATCTGGAGCGAGCCTTGAGTGCGCTGCGTTAAGCGCTGGTGTACGCCGCTCGCATCGCCCATCACCTATCGGACTCTCGCAACGACGCTGGGAATGAAGCTTTGGTGCAATGAGCCCACGCTCGCGTCGCGGATCAGAATCGACAATCCGCGGTGCACGGATCACTGAACGAGCTCATTAGACTGGCGCCGCTCAGGTCGGCCAATACGGACGCCAGAAATAACTGAGCGCTGGCAACACGCGATCAGGAATTCATTGGTGTGGTCTGGCGTTATGGCTCCTGACGGATCAACGAGCCGGTTGGTTGGCACACGCTGACTGGCGTATCATTACCGAACGTTCGGGCAGATAGCTCAGTTGGTTAGAGCGCCACGTTGACATCGTGGAGGTCGGAGGTTCGAGTCCTCTTCTGCCCACCCAACATGGTTCTTAGTTGAGCAGAGCGAGCCCTTCGCCTTGATGCGAGGGGCTTTGTGTTTGAGCGTTAGAGCCAGCTACGGCATCGAATCTGCGGAGTTTATTCTGAACTCGAATATGGCTCACCAAGTGACGCGTGTCGCTGAAGGGACTGAAGCCCAGACGCGTCGCGACCGATTATTCTGTATCAGTGCGTCAGACGGCCTAGTCTTGACACTGGCCGGGGGCGTTCCTATACTGCCAACAAGGCATCGTCAAAGGAGCTCGTAGATTAGCAAAGATTTCCGCGTGAATGACCGAATCCGTGTGCGCGAGGTTCGAGTCATCGATGAGAACGGCGAGCAACTCGGCGTTCTTCAAACCCCGCAAGCCCTCCAGATCGCGCGCGAACGAAACGTTGACCTCGTTGAGGTCGCCCCGAATAGCGTCCCGCCTGTGTGTCGCCTGCTTGATTACGGAAAGTTCAAGTACGAGCAGACCAAAAAGGACCGGGAAGCCAAGAAGCATCAGCACCTAACTGAGCTCAAAGAAGTGCGTCTTCGCCCCAAAATTGACGACCACGACTTTGACACCAAGCTCAAACGCGCTCAGCGCTTCCTCGATGAAGGCGACAAGGTCAAAGTCACAGTTCAATTCCGTGGTCGTGAGATGGCTCACCCGAAAATCGGCCACGATCTCCTGGTCAAATTCGCTGATCTACTCAAGGACTACGCGAAGGTCGAACGCGCGCCCATGTCAGAAGGTCGCACAATGCACCTCATTCTTACACGCGGACGCGAAGGACGCGCTGAGCGTCCCGACGAAGCAGAAGTGCCCGTCTCAGTAAGCAGTTAATCTCACTCCTCACTGCTACGCTTCCCAATCTGAGCTTTCGTTAAGGACTCAGACAGCTTTAGGCGCGCCTCTTGCAGGGCACACCTGCGCCGTTTTTATACGAGGTTGGCGCGTATTCCGCGTGCTAGAATCGCCGGCTGGTACCGAGTCATGGTTCACGCATTTCCTGAGCTGCTCCGCGCAGCGCCCATCACCGCTCTGCGCGACTGCTTCGCGGCAGAAGGACGTGCCCTCTACCTGGTTGGTGGGCCGGTGCGCGACGCGCTCCTTGGGCGCAAGGTCGCGGACCTTGACTTCGCCACCGACGCAACGCCGCCAACCATAAAGTCGCTGCTCCGTAAGGCTGGCGCTCAGAGCATCTACGCCGTCGGGGAGAAGTTCGGCACGATCGGTGGCATCTTCGAGACGAGCACGGTGGAGATTACAACCTACCGGTCTGAAGCTTATTCAGAAGGATCTCGCAAACCCTCCGTCGAGTTCGGCACATCTTTGCAAGGTGATCTTGCTCGGCGGGACCTCACGATTAACGCTATGGCGCTAGACCTTCATACTGGCGAGGTCATCGACCCATATCGCGGTCAAGCGGACCTTGCGGAACGCATCGTTCGGGCCGTGGGGACCGCGGCTGAGCGGTTTCTCGAAGACCCTTTGCGCCTCATGCGCGCGGTGCGGTTCAGCGCGCAACTCGCATTCGAGATAGCCCCGGACACAGCGAGGGCAATCCGCGATGTATCGCCGTCTCTTGCGACCATTAGCCGTGAGCGGGTCGCTCAGGAGATGAATCGGATCCTGACTAGCGACCAGCCCGCTTACGGTATTCGCCTGCTTTGCGATCTGGGCTTGATGGAATACGCGGTCCCCGAGATTCTGGTAATGCGGGGCACGAAGAATGACAGTCTCCAGCACAAAGACGTCTTTGAGCACACGTTGGTGGTGACGTCGCGCGTGCCGACCGACCTTCACCTTCGCTGGGCAGCGCTTCTGCACGACATTGCAAAGCCTCGGACCCTCACGGTGGATCGTGGCCAAGTGCACTTCTACGGCCACGATCGCGTGGGCGAGAAGATGACGCGACGCATCCTAGGTCCATCCGGACTGAAGTACGACCGTGAGACGGTGGATAAGGTGGGTCGACTCGTGGGCTTGCACCTTCGTCCAAACGGTTACGAGAGCGATTGGACGGACGGCGCAGTGCGCCGATTCATGCGCGAGGCCGGTCCGCTCCTGCCAGATTTGCTGACACTTTCACGGGCCGACGTGACCAGCCGCAAGAAAGAGCGCTTCGAAGCGGCTCAGCGTCGTGTGGCGGAGCTCGAAAGGCGCTGCGCGGATCTCGCGGCCGAAGCCGAGGTGGCCAAGCTAAGCAGTCCGCTGGATGGGCTCGAGCTGATGTCCATGTTTGATCGGCCGCCGGGGAAGTGGATCGGCGAGATCAAGGACCATCTGCTCGAGCTCGTCCTGGATGGCGACTTAGGCATGGACGACAAAGATCGAGCCGCCGAGATAGCACGCGAGCTCGTCGCCAAACTTTAGAGCGCCACTAAGCTAACTTTGATCGCGGCGGTCGTCGCCGCTTACTCGCGCTACTGGAAACGGATGGCGGGCGCTCCGCGCTGGTAGAGGCGAGCGCCCGCCGCGGTCCAAATCTTTTCTGACCGCGCTAGACCTTTAACCTCGGCAGAACATCCTTCGCCAGCAGCTCCATAGAGCGACTGCCAACTTCCGACGGTTCCCAGTCGTACCCCAGCATGATCAGCGTGCCGAATCCGCCGATATCGTCGTACAAGCGCTGAAGCCGAGCAGCGACTGTCGGTGGATCGCCGACGATCCAGACATTCTCAATGAGGTAGTCCACATCGACCTCCTCATCGGACATCTCCGGATCCACTTTGAACACGCTGATACGCCCCGTGCTCCTGACCAGCGGCAGGACGTACTCTCGGAATGCTCGTCCCAGGGCACCGTCGCGCGCTTCCGCCTCGGCTTGCTCATTGGTCGGAGCAACGTGAATGTCCCGACACACGCGCCAGACCGAGCGGTCCAGCTCTCGGCCCGCTCGTTTCGCTCCGGCATCGATCACCTGGCCATGATCCACGAGCGCCTTTGAAGTCAGAAAATTGAGGCTCAGAGGGATCCACCCGCGCTCCGAAGCTAGTCCGAGCGATTCCGATCCTGGAGACACTCCCGCGACGCCGATAGGCGGATGTGGCTGTTGAAATGGTTGAAGATGCAGCCCGAGACCAAAAGGTGTTGTGCCCGGTACTTTGAAGTGCCAGCGATCCGTCTTCCACTCTCCCGAGGTCGGCCCTGACCAGAGCTCGATCATGGTGTCGATCGCCGCCTCGGTAAGCTGGCGATGCTCGTCGTTCTCGATATCAATACAAAACAGCTCATGATCGACTTTGAGCCCACCCGGACCGATGCCGAACAGCAGTCGTCCCTCAGCCAGGTGATCGAGGTATGCGATGCGATGCGCGAGCTCCAGGGGGTTATGGTGCGGGAGGCACGCCACCCCTGTGCCGAACTTGATCTGAGATGTCTCCCCAAGCGCCCGCGCGATGAGCAGATCTGGCGCGGGAACACTCTCCCAGACACTGGCATAGTGCTCGCCGATCCAGGCCTCGCTCAGTCCCAGCCGGTCCGCCCGCACAAGCAGGTCGATGTCGCGCTGAAACGCCTCACGCTTTGGAACCTCTGGCGGGTGCAGCGGCATCGTAAAGAGACCTAGTTTCATACGGAATCCTTTGGAAGCGACTGGACGAGCTCCGTCGTGGCCCGCAACGCCCGACGAGCGCGCTCCACGGCGCTGAGGTGATCGAGATTGCGGTCAGGGGCTTCGACACTGAGCGGTGTGTCATCGGGCAATGCCTGCAGAAGCGGTGCAAGTGGCAGATCACCGGTTCCCGGGTCTAGCCGCCAGTTTAGTGCCTCGTCGCGATACATTGAGACGTCAGCCGGCGGATCCCCGCGCGCATCGGCGATCTGTATGTATGGAGCAAGTCGAGCTCGATATCGTCGAGCATCGGACGCCGTTCCCCCGGCTCGGGCGAAGTGCAGTGTATCGATCAGCACGGCGGCGTTCCGTGCACCACATGACTCCACCACACGAGCAGCCTGATCGATCGATTTGACCGCGCTATATCGCGCGAGCTCGAGGTTCACGGTCACGCCATATGGCGCGGCAAGCTCGCACAGCGCGGCGTACGATGCAGTGCCTCGCGCATCGTTCGGGTCATGGATCATGGCCACCGCGTGATGTGCGCCGAGTGTGGCCGCGATTTCGAACATCCGCTCGTAGTCAGCGACGATCACTGAAGCGTCCACCCAGATCGCCTCGACATCCAGGACCTGCAAGCCACTATCGTCCAGGCGCCTGCGCGTCTCCGCAATGAGCGCTGAATCATCCAGCGCATGCTCGGCCAGAGCCCCTGGCGTAGGCGGTGCCATGAGCCGGAGTCCCACACCCTGAAACCCCGCCTCCGCGGCCGCGGCTACGAGCTCAGCGGTAGAGAGCCGCAGTAGCGTGAGATGAGCGAGCGAGACGATGCGATCCACGAGCAGCAGTGTACATCCCACCGTCCCACGAAGTGGGCTGCACTTTGGATTGCGGCGGTCCTCGCCGCTCTCTACCAGCGCGGAGCGAGTCCGCCATCGGCTTCAGTCGCGCGAGAAAGCGGCGAAGACTGCCGCAGTCCAAAGTGCTAGCGGGGCGTCAGCGCCTTCTCGTCTCGCTCGCGGCGCAGCTTCTCGACGATTTCGGTGAGCGGCATTGCGCCCAGGTCGCTGCCGCCGCGGACTCGGACAGCCGCTGCTCTTGCTTCCGCTTCACGGTCGCCAACCACGAGCATGTAGGGAACTTTCTTGAGCTGCGCGTCGCGGATCTTCGCCTGCATGCGCTCATTTCTCGAATCCACGTCGACTCGCAGTTTGGCCCTACGGAGCCCAGTTGCCACTTCGTTCGCATAGCTTACGTGTCGGTCGGCGATGGGGATCACGCGCACCTGCACGGGCGAGAGCCACAAAGGAAAGCTGCCCTCGTATTCCTCGATGAGAAGCGCCACCATGCGCTCCATTGTCGAGATCACACCGCGGTGGACGATGATCGGCTGGTGACGGGCTCCGTCGTCACCTACGTACTCCAGATTGAATTGGTTCGGTAGGTGGAAGTCGACCTGGACGGTCACTAACGTCTCATCCTTACCTGCCGCTGTGCGGAACTCAACGTCGATCTTAGGTCCGTAGAACGCCGCCTCGCCCTTCGCTTCATGGAATGGCAACCCCACTCGTGTCAGGACATTTCGAAGGAGGGATTCACCCTTCTCCCACATCGCTGGATTGTCTACGTACTTCTCTTTGTCGTCTGGATCGCCGAGTGATAGTCGGTACTTGTAGTTCTTGAGACCCAGAACGGAATAGGCCTCCTCCATGAGATGCAGGACGTTTTCCACCTCCTGCTCCACCTGCTCGGTATCGGCACAGAAGATGTGCGCGTCGTTCAGCGACATGATGCGCACGCGGCTCATTCCAGTGAGTTGGCCGGATTTCTCCCAGCGATGCATGTCGCCAATCTCAGCAATCCGATAGGGCAGCTCACGGTAGGAGTGTTGGCCCGAAGCGAAGAGCATGATGTGGTGTGGACAGTTCATGGGGCGCAGAACGTACTCTTCGCCCTCACGCTCCATGACCGGGTACATGGCATCCTGGTAGTGATCCCAGTGGCCGGAGATCTTGTAGAGATCCGATTTCGCCACGACGGGGGTATGCACGTGCTGATACCCGTGATCCAGCTCGAGATCAACGATCCAACGCTCGAGCTCTCGACGAATGGTGGCGCCGGCCGGGAGCCAGACGACGTGGCCCGGGCCAACCTCGTCGTAGATCGCGAAGAGGTCGAGCTCACGACCGATTCGACGGTGGTCTCGGCGTCGAGCCTCCTCTAGGAGGCGTTCATGTTCGGCCAGCTCCTCAGGCGTCTCGAATAGCGCTCCGTATACCCGTTGGAGTTGCGGATTTTTTTCACTTCCGCGCCAGTAAGCACCCGCGATCGACATCAGCTTGAAGGCGCCAAGCTGACCCGTGTGCTCCGCATGGCCTCCACGACACAGATCGGTGAAGCTAGCATGCGTACACTGGGTCACATTGCCCTCTTCGAGGTCCGCAAGTAGCTCGAGCTTGAAGGGTTGGTTCTTCCAACGTTCCTCAGCTTCCGCCTTTGTCAGTGATGACATGACAAAGGGGTATCGGCCCTCAACTGTCTTAAGCATCCGTGCTTCCAGCCAAACGAGGTCTTCCTGGGTCAGTGGGCGTGGAAGTCGAAAATCGTAGTAAAAGCCGTCCTCGATGGGCGGGCCGATGCCAAGCTCCGCCTCGGGCATCAATTCGACCATGGCCTCGGCGAGAACGTGCGCGGCCGAATGGCGCATCCGGTTTAGGCGTTCTTCTTTGGGAAGTATGGAAAGCTCGTCAGACAAGGGGCAGTCCTCCACGGAAATTTGCGAGAACGCAGGGACAGCCTCGCGGGCCGTGGTCCCACCCTGCTTCTCCGCCACCGGGACGGACTCGTTCTGGCCGTTAACGAGGCCAACCGTGCACGCCTAGCGCCGAAGCGATTGGGTGCAGGCTCGCGGGTGGTATTCCCCTGTGGTTCGCGCCGCTCTCAGCCTGTGGCGAACGCTCTCTGGCAGGTGGACAGGGTACTCGTCCCGGTCGTCGCCGTATGTTCAATTCCTACCTCTATACTACGGTGGGATTGATCGAGATGACACCCCAACGGGTGTAGTGAGCGTTTCGGTGGACCGGATGCCCCGGCGCATGGTATTCTTCCGCTACGCACTCGTGGGCGGCCTTGTCGGCTGTCCTTCTTTGTCCTCTCCTACTCTAGCTGGATTGTGATTCATGCCTAAGCTGAAGACGCACCAGGCGACGGCCAGGCGATTTAGCGTGTCGGGCTCTGGGAAGCTCCTGCGCACTCGCCACGGCAAAAGCCACCTGCGACGCAACCGATCAAAGCGCGCGCGACGCGAATACGATGAGATGATGTCGGTGTCGCCGGCAGACGAGAAGCGCATTCGGCGACTTCTTCCTTACGCCTAGGAGCGCTGCACAATGACTCGAGTCAAGCGCGGCGTTACGGCGCACGCACGACACAAGAAGACGCTGACTCAGGCCAAGGGCTACTTCCACGGTCGGCGAAAGCTCCACAAGACGGCCAACGAGACCGTCATGAAGGCGCTTTCGTATGCGTATCGCCATCGCCGCACCCGAAAACGCGACTTCCATCGGCTATGGATCATGCGCATCAACGCGGCGGCGCGGCTGGAAGGCATCTCCTATAGCCAGTTGATGTTTGCCCTGAAGACGGCCGGGATCGAGATGGACCGGAAAGTGCTTGCGGACCTCGCCGTCCAGGACGCAGATGGCTTTAAGGCCATAGTGAATCAAGCTCGGGCGGCACTGCCAGCAAGCGCGTAGACTCGATTGTGCTGATCGCAATGCCGCCCACAGTGTGGGCGGCGTTTTTTGTCTCTGGAGTATTTGAGTAACTCAAAACAATGACGAACGATCTCATCACTCGCCTGGAATCGATCCTCAGCGAAGCCACAACCGAGCTCGAGAAGGTTCAGGATCTGGAGAGTCTCGAACGCTGGCGCCTGACTTACCTGGGTCGGAACGCTCCAGTTGCTGATGTGCTCAAGGGTCTGGGCTCCCTACCATCGGACGAGCGACGGCCAACCGGACAGCGAGCGAATGAGGTCAAACAGACGCTGGAGTCCGCACTCGAGGCACGGCGTGAATCACTTAAATCGTCCGAGTGGGAACGCGCGCTAGAGCGAGACCGAGTCGACGTCACCTTGCCAGGGAGACCCGCCGGTTTAGGCGGTTTGCATCCAACGACACTCATTCTCCAGCAAATCTCCGAGATCTTCACCGGCATGGGGTATCAAATTGTCGAAGGTCCGGAGGTGGAGCGTGATTACTACAACTTCGAGGCGCTAAATATTCCGCCCGACCATCCCGCGCGGGATATGTGGGACACGTTCTATATCTCCCCGCCGGAAGTGCTTCTTCGGACGCACACCTCACCGATGCAAGTACGGACGATGGAGCAGGCTAGTGGACAGCCCGTGCGCGTCATCGTTCCGGGTCGCTGTTACCGGTACGAAGCCCAGGACGCCTCGCACGAGTGGATGTTCTACCAGGTGGAAGGTCTGGCCGTTGCAGAAGGCTTGACAATGGCCGACCTTAAAGGCACGCTGGGGGCCTTTGTGCGACAGCTCTTCGGCCGCGACCTTCAGATTCGCTTTCGATGCGATTACTTCCCCTTTGTTGAGCCGGGCGTGGATATGTCGATCTCCTGCCACGTATGTGGCGGGAGCGGCTGCCGGGTCTGTAAGGGCGGCGGTTGGATCGAGATCATGGGCGCCGGCATGGTCCATCCGCGCGTGCTGGAAATGGCTGGCTACGATCCGGACCGATACAGTGGGTTCGCATTCGGCATGGGGCCAGAGCGCATCGCGATGATCAAATACGGAATTCCCGACATTCGTTTGTTCTACGGCAATGACCTGCGATTCCTGCAACAGTTCAATTAGATGGACGGTAACGCAGTGATCACTTCGTCGCGGTCGTCGCACATCCCGAGTTTCGATGTCATGCCCGTTGTCGGTGTCATCCTGAGCCCGCGGGCGAAGGATCTTCCCGCCGGCAACGTGGACACCGGCGGGAAAGATCCTTCGCCCGCGGGCTCAGGATGACATGGCTTCCGCTGCTTGGGCTCAGAGACCAGCATCGGTCTAACCGAGAGCAATTTGGCTCCGCAGAGAGTTATCAATGAAATTTCCGCTTTCCTGGCTTCGCGAATTCGTAGCTGCGGACCTCCCGGCGGCGGAGCTTGCTCACCGGTTGACGATGGCCGGCATCGAGACCGAGGTCGCCGAACGAGTCGGTGAAGACTGGAGCCGCGTCTTCGTGGGTCAGGTCGTAGATCTGAGCAAGCACGAGCGTGCCAACAATCTCTCGCTGGCCCACGTGCAAGGGCCGGACGGCGTGGTGACGATTGTGACCGCGGCGACAAACCTGGCCGTCGGCGCAAAAGTTCCGCTCATCCTCGCCGGTGGCGCACTGGGTGAGAACACGATCGAGCGCCGTACGTTCATGGGCATCACGTCGGACGGCATGGTCTGCTCTGGCGACGAGCTCGGCATCTCGCCTGATAAGTCAGGTATTTACATCCTCGAGGACGACGCTCCCGTTGGCCAGGAGCTTGCTAAGTACATCGACGACGTAGTTCTCGAGGCGTTTGTAACCCCCAACCGCCCTGATTGCCTTTCGGTATACGGCGTCGCTCGCGAGGTCAGCGCCATTACCGGTGCGCCCCTGCTGCCGATCCAGTTCGACCGGCCTGCGATCCAACACGAGGAGTCGGCGTACCCGCTTGATGTTCAGGCACCTGATCTGGCGCCGCGGTACACGCTGGCCATGGTTTCAGGATTGAGCGTCGAAAACCTCGCCGGCATGGCTGCAACGTCGACTGCATTTCAGTGGCGTCCGACCGATTAGCAACGTCGTGGATATCACGAACTATGTCATGTTGGAGGTGGGTCAACCGATTCACGCATTCGACCGAGACAAACTCATTGGGGGCGTCGTCGTTCGACGCGGCGAATCCCGGCGAGCATATGGCGACGCTCGATGGCATCGATCGCGAGCTGACAACGGAGATGCTCGTCATTGCCGATCATGAGAAGGCGGTGGGCATTGCAGGAGTGATGGGTGGGTTGACGTCCGAAGTCTCCGATGAAACAACGCGCCTCGCGCTCGAGTCAGCCACGTTCGATCAACGCAATATCCGCCGAACGGCTCGTGATCTGCGCCCTCAGCACGGAAGCCTCCCGCCGATTCGAGCGAGGTATGGATCCTGCTCTGGCACCACTTGCGTCCGATCGAGCAGTCCAGCTCCTTGGCGAGCTCGCCAGCGGCTATCCCGTCAATGCCATTCAGGACGTCTATGCCACACCAGAGCAGCCGGTGGTGATTCATACATCGATTCACCACATCAGTAGCGTGATGGGGCGTGATTACTCGAGTCATGAGACCGTTGGAACCCTGGAATCACTCGGATTCAGTGTGACGGATGGCGATGGATCGCTCACCGTGACCGTACCTTCGCATCGGCGCGATATCACCGGGCAACACGATGTCGTGGAGGAAGTCGCGCGGATCACCGGCTATGACTCCATTCCCGAGACGCTCCCTACCGGAAGCATGCCAGCACTGCGCCGCGATACTGAACGCCGCGTACAGCAGCTACTGAAATCGGTCCTGGTGGGCGCGGGATTACAGGAGATCATCTCCTACTCACTGGTGGATCCAACCTCCGAGCGGCAGGCGGATGCCGCTGCCTCGTGGCCGGCGGACCTTTCTACGTCATCGCTGATTCGTGTTTGGAACCCCATGACCGCGGACCGAAGTGCGCTCCGTCAATCTTTGATTCCGAGCATGCTCCAGACGATCTGGGAAAACTTACGTCACCAGGATCGGGTCGCACTCTTCGAGATCGCGAAAGTCTACCTGCCCAGTGATGACATACTTCCCAAAGAGCCGATCCGACTTAGCCTGGCTCTGAGCGGAAAGCGTTATCCGCCATCCTGGACACTTCAAGATTGCGACGTCGATTTCTTCGATCTCAAGGGCTGCATTGAGGCCATCGGACGTGCGCTGCATGTGACCTTTGATTACCAGAGCCTGCGCCCACAATAGCTATCACCCCGGCCGATGTGCTCAAGTGGTGTATCGTGCCGCCGACGGAACCGAGCGCGTAGTCGGGACAATGGGTCAGATCCATCCTATGGTGGCCGAACGGTTCGACCTGGCTCATGAGGT
This sequence comes from uncultured Chloroflexia bacterium, assembly GCA_963765765.1. Taxonomy (GTDB): domain Bacteria; phylum Chloroflexota; class UBA6077; order UBA6077; family JACCZL01; genus CAVXYC01. The sequence continues at coordinate 752,729 of CAVXYC010000020.1, forward strand.
CTACGCGGCCGAGCTAGATATCCAAGCCCTGTGCGAGGCCGCTCAGGACATTCCTCGCATTGTGGCTCCGCCACGTTTTCCCGGCGTGGAGCTTGACCTGGCAATCGTCGTGGACGACCAGGTACCTGAGCATGACATCGAGCAGGTCATGCTCAGTGCCGGAGGCGATCTTCTCGCGAGCATCCGACTCTTCGACATTTACCGAGGAGCTCCGGTGCCTGAAGGATCGAAGAGCCTGGCATTTTCGCTCACCATCCGCGCAGATGACCGAACCCTCACTGACGATGAGGCGACGTCCGTTCGGGCCGAGATCGAATCGCGCCTTGGCGTCGCCTTCAACGCGCAAATCCGCGGTCGATGACACTTCCAGTTGGCCTTGACCAGCAAGAGCGACCCTATGACACTCGGACGCTCGAGCTACCCAAAGTGCTGGAGATGCTTGCTAGCCACACTAGCTTTGCCTCGGGACGAGAGCTGGCCCTTAGCCTGGAGCCGTCTGACGAGGCCGACGAGGTTCGCCGGCGACTGAAGGAGACCAGCGAAGCGCGCGAGCTGCTCACCCTCCAGCCGAGCCTTACGATGGGCGGCGCTCGAGACGTGCGCGCTCACATCGACCGCGCACAGCTCGGTGGCTTACTTCAGCCGCATGAGCTGCTGGACATCCACGCCACGGTGCGGGTCGGTCGTCAGTGGCGCTCTGCATTTTCGCGACTGAGAGAGAAACTGCCGACTCTGGCGAGACACACAGATCGCATTCGCGGCAACGACTCGCTTACCGTAGCAATCGAATCCGCAATAGATGATTCTGGCGAGATTGCCGACCGCGCCAGCACGAAGCTCCGCGAGCTGCGCACTCAGAAGCGCGTGGCACAAGACCGATTGATGACACGCCTCCAGGCAATGATCGCGAACGCCGACATTCGCGAAGCGCTGCAAGACGGGATCGTGACTCAACGCAACGGTCGCTACGTTCTACCGGTGCGCTCTGACATGCGCACCCGCGTGCGAGGCATCGTGCACGATCAATCGTCGACGGGAGCCACGGTCTTCATCGAGCCACTTGACCTTGTGGACATTGGCAACCGTGTTCGCGAGCTTGATCTGGAAGAGCGAGACGAGGTGGAGCGCATCCTGCGCGAGCTCAGTGTGGCCGTAGCCGCCGCCCGGCCCGATCTCCTTGTCACGCTGGAGATGCTTGCCAACCTGGATCTCGGCCCGGGCGAAAGCTCTTCTAGCGGAAGGCATGCTGGCTCGTGGAGCCCGGCATCAATGACACCGGTCGCACCGGCCAGCGTTGGTGCTGCGGGACGCTCGACACCCTCTGCTCGGTGAGCGAGCGGTGCCCAGCACCATCGAGCTCGGCCGTGATTTTGACGTGCTGCTCATCACCGGACCCAATACTGGTGGGAAAACCGTGGCGCTCAAGACGGTCGGGCTGCTCACGCTGATGGGCCAGTGCGGCATGCATCTGCCGACGGACGAGGGTTCGTTTATCCCGGTGTTCAGGCGGGTCTTCGCTGACATTGGAGATGAGCAGAGCATCGAACAGAGTCTCTCAACGTTTTCGGGCCATGTGGCCAACATTGTGAGGATGGTCCGCAATCTCTCCGCGCCATCACTCATTCTCGTCGATGAGCTCGGCGCGGGCACGGACCCGCTCGAGGGGGCCGCGCTCGCGCGTGCGATCATCGATCGGCTTCAGTCGGCCCGGCATTCTGACCATTGCTACGAGTCATTACTCCGAGCTGAAGACCTTCGCTAATGAAACCCCGCGCGTGAGCAACGCCTCCGTTGAATTTGACGTAGAGACGCTTCGACCAACCTACCGGCTGCAGATCGGCCTGCCCGGTCAGAGCAACGCCCTCGCCATCGCCCGACGCCTCGGTATGCCTGCCGATATTCTTCAGGCTGCCGAGCAGAACGTCGGACGGAAGCACTCCGCATGGAAGAGCTCCTGGATGAGATACAGGATGAGCGCCGATCCGCCGAATCTGAGCGCGCCGATGCCCAACGAGAACGAGACGCCGCCATCGCCGCCCTCCGTGAAGCACAGACGGCCCTCGCCGACGCGGAGCGGGAGCGCACGGATGTGTTCGAGAGAGCGGCCGCCGAGGCGCAACGTGAGCTGGAAGCGGCTCGGCGCGAGATCAACCGACTGCTGACCAGTGCTCGACGAACCGGATCCCAGGCCGAGGAGATCGTGGAAGCCGCCGAGGAGCTCACCCGAGTTCCTACGCCTCAGGTGCCCCGTTCGACCCGTCCGACTCCACGCCCACCGGTCGAAGGACCTGCCTTGCGCGTTGGCGGCTCGGTGCGCGTGCGCACGCTCGGCGCAGTCGGAACCGTGCTCGGGCTGGACAATAACGGAAACGCCGAGGTTGAAGTGAGTGGCATGCGAGTGCGTACTCGCACGGCTGACCTCCAGCCGCTCTCTCGATCGGAGCGCAGTAACGAATCTGCTTCGGTCACCATCCGCTCCGTGTCGACGCCAACAGCGGGCACCGAGCTTCATCTTCGTGGACTACGGGTGGACGAGGCACTCGAACAGCTCGATCGCTATCTGCATGACGCCGCTATGTCGGGAGTTCCACGAGCCCGGATCGTGCATGGAAAAGGAACTGGCGCTGTTCGCCGTGCCGTTTGGGATGCCCTCGCTAAACACCCACTGGTCAACTCTTTTGAGCTTGCTACTGCTGAAGAGGGCGGTGCTGGTGTGACAGTAGTGGGGTTGGGACGAATCTAGGCGGATTCGTTCACCGGTCGGTGCAATGCGGGCTGGACTGTGGGTAGCGAACGAAGCGCTGTTGCGTTGATTCAGCTCGCCGGCGGAGCCTCTGGAGTCGAGGGAGCCCCGTTGAATAGGCCTGCTTCCAGTGCAATCTCGCCCGAGTTTGCCACGGTCACATCGTTCGCCTTGCCCCACGGGCCGTCAGTTTTCCACAGATGCAATGCTGTCCGCTGCGTTCGAATCGTTGTGACATGCTGATTCACGCTGACTGGAGCCGAGGTCGGCAATCCGAAGAGGGCCAGCGACTCGGGAGTCGACTTGAACTTGATCTCGAGCGGTTGACTCGTCCCCAGCAGTCCAAGTCGAGCGGATACAGGGTCTCCAGGCGCACCGAAATTCGCTGGTAATGGCTTGGGTATAAAAAAATTGCTCAGAAGCCACTCGTCACGCTCGGCGGCAGTGAGCTCGTCCATCACGTTGATCATGGTGATCGTTTCTGCGCCAGTCTGCTGGATGATGCCACGCTGGAATATCTGGGCTGGCGCGCCGCGCCACGTGAAACGCTGCGAGATCGGGTATCCGAGCTGCGTCTCACCACCGAGTCGGCGAAACTCCCGCAAGAACGGTACGCCGCCAGCATTGGAGACAAGAAATCCGGTGGGGCTCGTGAGGGATGGCTGACCGTTGGTCTCGGTGAAGAAGTGTCCGTCCTTCACGTCCCAGTTCGCCGCGGGCAGTCTAATCGGCGCGGCAATCGAGGGTGCAGCCACCTCAGTTCGAGTATTGGCGACCGCTGACGGCGCGCCTATCTGCTGCAGTACGGTGTCAAAGACTGGGCTGAAGAACTGGAGAACGCTGGCCGGGCCGAACGCTATGGTCGCGATAACGAAAGGAACGAGCAGGATGATAACGAACATGAAGCCGGTCCCCGATTCGCCCCGGCTTCGAATGGAATACCCTGTGATATCCCGTTGCATGAACTTCCACCCCGCGCGCCACGCAGTCTAACCCAAGAACAATACTCCGGTGGCGTCGATAGAGCATGAATCGTGCCGATCCAGAAGAACATCGTTCGACGAGAAAGTCATTAGACTGGAAGCTATTGCCCCGCCGACGTTGCAATACTATGTCCAACGGAATGGACTTGCCACGGGGCCTTAGTCTTTAGCGGGTGGTTCAGACGAAAGGTATCCACTGAACGTCCAAACGTCGCCACTGTGAAAGTACAGGCGCACCTGAGAGCGGCGCTCCTGTTTTGGCAGCCTGTCCCATGAGAGACGTTGGACCTCCTGGAGATTCACATCAAGCCAGATAGTCTCCATGTCCGTCACGGCTTCGGATCGAAACCGGAACATCGTGGCGCTGCGCTCATCCAACGTCCATTTGTCCGCGGAAAGGACTAATGAGCCGTCTGCGCCTCGGCGAATGAGATTCAGACGCGGGGTCCGCAGGAGCTCCGCGGCCGCGTCTGGCGTCAGCTCCGTCACGTCGTTCATCCGTATTTTCATACTAGCACGGCTCCGCCTTTCGCCCCCGGTTAACCCCAAAAGTCCTGTGCTACACTCGGGAAGGATCATGCTTATTCAAGCCGAGCGCCCACGGCGAGATCATGGTTGCTGACGCGGAGTGGTCTTCGAGTCGCCCCCGAGTGACCGTAAAGTTTGCGCAGACGCTAGACGGTCGCATCGCGACTTCATCCGGTGACGGCGCTCGACGGATCAGTGGACCGGATTCCCTTCAGCTCGCTCACCAGCTTCGCGCCGATCATCAAGGCATACTGGTCGGCGTGGGCACGGTCATCGCCGACGACCCGCTCCTGACCGTTCGCCTGGTACCCGGCAAAAATCCGATCCGTATTGTTGTTGACTCAAAGGCACGTGTGCCCACAAGCGCAGCACTGCTGAACGACGACTCACCCGAGAACACGCTGCTGGCGCACACCGCTGACGCCTCTGACGAGCGCCTTAAGGCACTTCGGCGACTTGGCGTGCAAACGATGTGTACTGCCGCAAACGCCGATGGGCGGGTTGATTTGGCGGCGCTGCTGTGCTCCCTTCGTCAACGAGGCTTGGAATCACTCATGGTTGAAGGCGGAGCACAAATCACCACACAGCTACTTCGGCTCCAGCTCGTGGATCGGCTTATTGTCTGCGTGGCGCCGAAGCTGGTTGGAGAAGGACTTAATTCAGTTGGGGACCTCAACATCGCCAAGCTAGACGATGCGCTGACGTTCTCTGAGCTCGCGGTGAAGCAAATCGGCGCGGACGTGATATTCGACGGGCGGCTTGCCCGAAAAATGAACGCCGCTAGCCTGCCCGTTACGGGGTGACGTCACTACAGGGAACCGCCGTCTGGTTCACTGGCCCACGAAAGGTGGAGCTGCGAACTGCTCCGCTTCCTTCAGTCGGGCCCGGCCAGATCAAGGTCCGAGCGCTCTTTTCGGCAATCAGTCACGGAACGGAGCGACTGGCCTATCGAGGAGAGATCGACCCCCTACTCCCACTTGATCTTCCGACATTTCAAGGCTCATTTCGCTACCCCTTGAAATATGGATACGCCTGCACCGGCGTGGTGGAAGAGGTCGGTCCACAGGTCATCGGGATAGAGCCCGGCAATCTCGTGTTCGCCCTTCACCCGCACCAGGATCGGTTTGTCCTGGATGCGTCGCTTGTTACGACGCTCCCCCAGAATGTCGACCCAGTCGTTGGGCGTCTATTTCGCTCAAACAGAAACAGCAGTCAACGTGCTCCTGGACGCCGCGCCGAAAACTCGTGAAACGGTGGTCGTGTTCGGCCAGGGCGTCGTCGGGCTACTCATCACGAGCTTGCTAGCGCGCCCTCGACCTTGAGCATCTCATCACAGTGGACTCGTTTCCTGTCCGACGTGAAACGGCGCTCGCATATGGGGGCGACGCGGGTGCTAAGTCCGGATGACGACGTCCCGGCATTCGTACGCTCGCTGACCGCCGATCGAGGCGCCGACTGTGTGATCGAGGTAAGCGGCGCGCCGGCGGCCCTGAACGTGGCCATCGATTGCGCTGCCGTTCAGGGAGATGTCGTGGTCGCGTCCTGGTATGGCCAGAAGCCGGTGGAGCTGCAGCTTGGGTCAGCCTTCCACCGACGCCGTCTGCGCCTTGTCAGCTCGCAGGTGGGCATGCTCAATCCTTCCCTCGGCCCCCGCTGGGATCGAGCTCGGAGGACTGAGACGGTTCGGTCGTTGCTCCCTCAGCTCAATCTCGCCTTACTGCGAAGCAGCATTGTCTCATTTCAAGATGCGCCGACGGCATACGAGATGATTGACTCACGACCGGATGAGCTGCTCCAAGTTATCCTGAGCTACGAGGACTAGAACACGCGGAGCTAACAATGCCAACCTTTGAGACAGGGCTTTCGATCACATTCCACGCGACTCACAGCCTCACAGGCAACTTCGGTCCCGCGTGCGAAGTCCATGATCATGACTACCGTGTGGACGTGACCGTTTTTGGAGAACATCTCACCAACGAGAGTGTTCTCGTTGATATCGTGCCATTAGAGCAGAGCATCAGATCAGTGGTCGACCGCTGGGACAATCAGAGTCTCGATACGCAGCCCGAGCTTAACGGCATCAATACCACCATGGAAGCCCTCGCGCGCTATTTACATGGACGCGTGGGCACCGCGATGCGAGAGCATCGTGACCTGACAGTCGAGGTAAAGGTCTGGGAAACGCCTACGGCGTGGGGTGCTTACCGCGGCCCCATAAACGTCAAATCCCCCGATGCGGCGACGAGCGGCGCATCGGGGGATTGATGTCAGACGCTTAAAGCGGAGCTTGGCTCCCGGAGCTCGAGCTTCCGCTGGTTCCCGTGCTGCTGCTGGTCGGGCTCGAGGAGCTGCTGGGTGATGAGCTGCTCGGCGTGGAAACGCTGCTCGGGGAGCTGTCCGAAGTAGACGCGCTCGAAGTGGACGGTGTCGAGGGATAAGTCGAAGTCGTGGGCTGATCCCAGACGCCTGTATCCCAGTCGTCGTCGTCGGGCTCGCCAAACCACTTGTTATAGGCCCACATGCCGGCAGCGCCGGCTACGGCCCCAAAAATGAATCCAAACATGCACGTCCTCCAAGCCCCGCTTCGCGCGAGGCAGCTTACTCCATACTAGGCATGCCGGTATACGATCCGCAAGACTTGCGCCATTGTGAACGCCTACTAGGATTCCGTTGGCTGTGCCAGTTCTCTAACCTGTCTGGGCCCTGTCTCAGTCCGGTGACACAGTGCCCCCTCGGAGATACGAATCTGCCGCCGTAGCGCGGTGGTCGCGGATTGCAAGGACCGGTATCGGGTCCATCAGGACTTAATAGAGTCCTACTACGCGCTCTTCTCGATCAAGACTTGACGCCCTTGGCCATCGTAAAGAAAAAGCGCTCACGTGCACATTCCGCTCCGCTGCTACTTCGTCTCGAGCTCGGCCACCCACTCCAGCACGCTACGATTGAATTCTTCGGGTGCTTCCATGTTGGACATGTGGCCCGCGCCGGGGATCAGATGAAGCGTTGCGCACGGGAGCTTGCTGGCCATCAGGCGAGATTCGTCAGGCGGCGTGAGAAGGTCGTCGACTCCACCAATGACCAGCGCCGGAATGTCCATGCCCGATAGTAGCGGCACGGAGTCCTCACGCTGGGCCATGCCCCGTTGCCCATCAGCAATGGCCCGCGCTGACTGATCTTCCATAATCTCCCGCAATCTCTGTGGAGTTTCTGAGTCCAAAGGCCGCGACGGTGAACAGAGAAGTGGCCACATGAGCTCGAGAGCAGGCGCCGACGACCCCACTATCTCAGCATCTCGAGCCATGACTTCTCGATATTCTCTCCGCGCTCTGTCGTCGTGCGTGGCCTTCGTATCGGCCAGGACCATGGCTCGTGCACGCGCAGGCTGACGCTTCCAGAATTCGAACGCGGTATAGCCGCCCATCGAAAGTCCTACGTACAGCACTGCTTCACTGACACCGAGATAGTCGAGCAGCGCCAGGAGGTCATCAGCGTGCTGACCCATCGTCAGGGGGCCAGCCGGCCCGGGTTCAGAGAGGCCAAACCCGCGCAGATCGGGAAGGATCAGCCTGAGCTCCTTCGCAAGTGGCTCGATCTGCGGCGCCCACATCCGGTGGTCCAACGCAAATCCGTGCACCAGAAGCGCAACGGGCCTATCGCCACCGGTGTCCGAGTAGGCGATCCTTACGCCGTTGATCGTTGCTGAATGCATCTGTTGGGAGCTGAGCACAAGAACACCTCCGGTCAGTCGAGGCTTTGCAGACTAGCTTCTCCGCCGACGCAAGGCCATGACTATTACGACGCTGACGACGACGAGCGCCATGACCGCGTAGACTCTGAGTCCCAGGGGAAGCCCAACGCCAGTACTAATGAGACTGAGGTGGCCAGGACGAAGGCCACACACCAACCGGCGCCTATCCCGGGCCTGGTTAGGTCTCGCGGCTGGACTGAAATGAGCTCCGCGGCCATCGTCATGTACTACCGACAGTTAAGCCGCGTTTCATGAGCTACCTCATCGCCCTTACATTGACGCTCGCCATCGAGCTGCCCATAGCAGTAGGCCTTCTCCGGTTCTGGCTCCGCGCCTCATTCCGTGACGCGGTACTGCTCACCATAGCCGGGAACTTGATTACCCATCCGATCGTATGGTTCATCCCACCTGTTGTTCCTCCGCAAATCGTGTCCCCGGACCTGGCTCTTACTCTCGCGGAAGTGCTCGCCATGTTAGTGGAAGCGTTGGTGCTTCGCACCCGCATTGAACGCCGATTCTCATCGCTGCTCACCATTACATTTGTCTCGAATTCGGCGTCACTCCTGGTCGGAACGGCACTGATCTGAACCGGGGATCTTTCAATCGGCGAGGCAAGCGGCCGGGACCGCCGACATCCTGTCGGCCCGGCGCCCAAGCGCCGCCGGGAGACGACCCTGATTCGAAGGGCCGTAGCTTCCGATGGCGCCTGTCCCAGTGGAATCGCGCCGAACACACGTCGATGGGCCCGGGACCGGCCGCAACTGACAAGCCGACGACCCGGGGGTGATGCTGGGTCCGGAGATCTCAGGAGTCAATCGATATGACAGTCACTCAAGGACGATCATCCGGCGGTGCCGCCGGTCCCCTGCGCACACTCAAGATGGGGATGATCGGCGTAGGCGTGGGCGGGACGGAAATGCTCCCCGCCATGGACGCCATGCCCGAGCTGGAGCTCTTCGCTGGAGCCGACATCAACCCCGAAACACGAGCCCGCTTCAAGGAGCGCTATCCCGACGCCCGCGTCTATGAGTCGGCAGAGGCCATGTGCAAAGACCCTGATCTGGAAGCAGTCTGGGTCTCCAGCCCCAACCGCTTTCACGCGGAACATGCCATTCTGGCCGCGAATCACGGCAAGCATATCGTGGTTGAGAAGCCAATGGCTCTTGACCTCAAGCAAGCCGCGGCCATGATCGAAGCGGCGGACAAGAACAATGTGAAGCTCCTGGCGGGACATACGCGCAGCTTCACCCTTCCGATCCGCGCCATGCGGAAGGTTCTCCAGTCAGGTCGCGTGGGAGAGCTTCGAGCGATGAGCCTGGTGGCATATTCGGACTGGATGCTTCGTCCTCGCACCGCCGATGAGCTCGACCCGAACCAGGGCGGCGGCATGGTGTATCGGCAAGGTCCGCATCAGATCGATACCGTACGCGTGCTCGGCGGCGGCAAAGTGCGCAGTGTACGGGCACACGCTGGACAGTGGATGCCCGAGCGCTCGATCCCTGGCTATTACTCCGCGTTCATGGAGTTCGAGAACGGCGTCCCCGCGCAAATTACGCACAACGGCTACGGCTATTTCATGGGCGCCGAGATGGTCCAGTGGGGCCACGCCAACCAGCGCTATACACCTGAAGAGCGCGTGGAAGTGCGTCGTCAGATGCGTGAAGGAACTCGGAACGAGGCTTTCGACAAACAAGAGCTGCGCATCGGCGGGGGGATCTGGCAGCAAGTGTTCAAGCAGGAATATCGCGATCCGTGGGTACCAGAAGACCTGGGTATCGTGATCGTCTCCGGCGAGCGCGGCGACCTGCGACATTCAAAGTACGGCATCTTCGTCTATGACGACGAGGGAACACACGATATCGAGCTCAAGCCCGATCGGGCGATGGGGCCTGCCCAGCGCCGCGCCGAGCTGGAAGAGCTCTACGACTCCGTTGTGAACGGCAAGCCGCTATGGCACGACGGACGCTGGGGCATGGCCACCCTCGAGGTGTGTCTGGCCATCATCGAATCCTCACGCGAGCGCAAGGAGGTGATGCTCAGTCACCAGATGGAGCTACCCGCCGATTACGACTCGGAGTTCGAGTTCTAACAACCGGATCTAGCAGGCTCGGTCGGAGCGCGGCGCCAGTAGAACCCGACCGTGAGACGCAGAGGGAGACCAGCATGACCGCTACTGAGGGACGAATTCGTTACCAGGATGGACAAAAGCTTCGCACGCTGAACCTGGGCATGATCGGCGTAGGCGTGGGCGGCACGGAGATGCTGCCGCCAATGGACGCCATGGATGAGCTGAACGTGATGGCCTGCGCGGACCCGAATCCGGTGACTCGAGGCTTCTTCAGCGAGCGCTACCCGGAATCGCATGTGTATGAGACGGCGGAGGAGATGTGCGCGGATCCCGACGTGGAGGTCGTCTGGATCTCCTCGCCGAACCGATTCCACGCCGAGCACGCGATCACGGCGGCCAAGGCTGGCAAGCACATCGTCGTCGAGAAGCCGATGGCGCTCTCGATGAAACAGGCCGAGGAGATGGTAGAGGCGGCCGAGATAAGGCTGGCGTGTACCTGCTCGCGGGTCACACTCGCAGCTTTACCCTGCCGATCCGCACGATGCGCAAGGTGCTTCAGTCGGGTGAGATCGGCGACCTGCGGGCCATGACGCTGCTGGCGTACACCGACTGGATGCTGCGGCCGCGTACGCCTGATGAGCTGGATCCGAACCAGGGCGGCGGCATGGTCTACCGCCAGGGCCCGCACCAGATCGACACCGTGCGCGTGCTGGGCGGCGGCTTGCTCCGCAGCGTGCGCGCGTACGCCGGCCAGTGGATGCCCGAGCGGCCTATCCCTGGCTACTACACGGCCTTCCTCGAATTCGAGAATGGCGTGCCCGTCACGATCACCCATAACGGGTACGGCTACTTCATGGGCTCGGAGATGGTCCTGTGGGGCCATGCCAACCAGCGCTACACCCCGGAAGAGCGCGTGGCAGTTCGCAAGTCAATGCGCGACGGCACCCGTGACGAGGAGCAGGACAAGCAGGACATCCGCATCGGTGGCCAGAAGGAGCGCACCGTGTTCCGTCCGGCGCACAATGATCGCGTCTCGTGGGTGCCAGAAGATCTGGGTCTGCTCATCGTAAGCGGTGAGCGCGGCGATCTGAAGCACTCGGCGCACGGGGTGTACGTCTACAACGACGAGGGGCAGCGAGAGATCGATCTCACACCCGATCGCTTCATGGGCGGCGCCGGCCAGCGGCGGGCAGAGCTCGAGGAGATTTACGACGCGGTCGTATTCGGCAAGCCGCTGTGGCACGACGGCCGCTGGGGCATGGCCACGCTGGAAGTCGTCCTGGCCATCATCGAATCCGCCCGAGAGCGCAAAGAAGTGCGGCTCACACACCAGAAGGCGCTGCCGGACGACTACGACGCGGAGTTCACGCTCTAGCGAGACAGCTTCCGACGAGAGACGGCGAAGTGAGGCAGCGTGACTGCCTCACTTCGCCGTCCGCAAGATGACCACCACCGCTCAATCGTTGCCCATCAGACTTTGCGTAACAGGCCAACCCGTCCGCTGCTTGTTGTCCTGAGACAGTGTCATGCGATTTCGGACGCCGTTGAATGCGCCGTGAGCTCTACTCTCGCGTCCGGGAAATCCCTCGTTCGGGAGTCCGAAGGGCTGAGCCCGCGACAGTGTTCATGCCTGGGGCTCCGGGTCGAAAAGCTTCGGCCTGAGAGCCCCATTTAAGTTGCCCTGGCACGCACCAGGCACATCGCAGCTCCCATTTAGTCGTCTGTCAATCGGTATTCTCAATGTAAGATTCCGTACCTTTCCGTTGGGCATCCGCGCGTCCGCGACTTTGGGATTGTCCACCAGGCGCCGTGACCAGCAGCCCGGATTAGGAACCAGCGGCTGTATGCCTGGCCGGTTGGCGCCCCATCGCATCGGCTCTCGCTACGCAGGTGACCACCACGGCGCGCAAATCGGCAGCCTGGGACGGAGCTGAATGTTGGTCGTGGTAAACTCTGTTGAGCGGGAACGAGCAGGGGGACCCGGCGGCTACTCCGTCGTAGCTGATCACTAGCTGGGGCTCGTCGATGAGCAACGCTCTCGATCCATTTCCGATTCAAACCAGGGACTTAAGATCGGCTCGCGCCGAACCATCCGAGTCCACTTCATCGCGCCCCATCGGGGCAAATCCTGAGAGGCTCAGCACTGATGACGGTTGCTTTGCGACCCGCCACGGAAACTGCCGCACGGTCCTCCGCACCCGCCGATCCCGCGGGTGCCACGCGCCCGCGGGTCCATGGGAAGTTCCTATTCGTCGGCAACGAGAAGGTCTACGTCCGCGGAGCAACCTACGGGGCTTTCCGTCCCGACGAGGATGGCAACGAATTCAAGAAGGAAATAGTAGACCGAGATTTCGCGGATATGGCGGCAAATGGGCTCAATGCCGTGCGAATCCCGCACACCATGCCCCCGCGCTGGCTCCTGGACCTCGCCCAGCACCATGGTCTCTATGTGATGGTGGGGCTTTCGGCTGAGCAGTACATCGGTTATCTGATCGACGATAGGCCGGACGCGCCCGATATCGTGGCCGAGATCCAGGCCCGTGTGCGCGTCTGTGCCGGACATCCGGCGCTGCTCTGCTATGCCATCGGCAACGAGATCCCCGCTGCTCTCGTACGCTGGCTGAGTCCTCGTCGAGTCGAACGGTACCTGGAGCGGCTATGCCGAGCTATCAAGGAGGTGGATCCACACGGCCTGGTCACCTATGTGAACTATCCGACTACGGAATATCTGCGACTCCCTTTTCTGGATCTCGTCTGCTTCAACGTGTACCTTGAGTCGAGGATCGGCTTCAGGCGTACCTCGCCCGACTCCATAATGTGGCGGGCGATCGTCCACTGTTGATGAGTGAGATCGGGCTAGACAGCTACAGCAACGGCGAGGACGGCCAGGCGACTGTCCTGGATTGGCAGATTCGCACGACATTCGCAAGCGGCTGTGCAGGTGCCTTCGTCTTTCCCTGGACCGACGAGTGGTGTCGGCGGGGTCAGACGTTGAAGATTGGGCATTCGGACTCACCGACTGGGATCGACATCCCAAGCCCGCACTCAGCGCCGTGCGTCGAGCGTTCGCGGACGTTCCCTTCCCCGAACCTCGTGCTGGCCACGCATCTCAGTTGTCGTGTGTAGCTATAACGGCGAGCGAACCATACGCGACTGTTTCGAGGGCATAGGGCGGCTCGATTATCCGAACTACGAAGTCATCGTCGTCGACGACGGCTCGACGGACAGCACGGCGGCGATAGCGCGGCGAATACGGCTTTCGGGTGATCAGTACCGAGAATTGCGGACTGAGCAGCGCGCGAAATACGGGCTGGAAGCCGCAACCGGAGAGATCATCGCCTATATCGACGACGATGCGATATCCCGATCCGCACTGGTTGACCTACCTTGCCGCCACGTTCCATCCACGCAGTACGCCGCGGATCGGCGGTCCCAATCTCCCACCACCCGGGGACGGTGTCATCGCCGACTGTGTCGCGAACGCGCCCGGTGGACCGATCCACGTGTTGCTGTCAGACACCGAGGCCGAGCATATTCCCGGTTGCAACATGGCCGTGCGAAGAGAAGCTCTCGAAGCGGTTGGAGGGTTCGACTCCCAATTCCGCGTCGCCGGCGACGACGTTGATGTCTGCTGGCGGCTTCAAGAACGGGGATTCTCGCTAGGATTCAACTCGGCTGCGCTCGTCTGGCACCATCGCCGCAATTCGGTCTGGGGCTACTGGAGACAGCAGCAAGGCTACGGAAAAGCTGAAGCTCTACTCGAGCGCAAATGGCCGGAGAAGTACAACACGGCCGGGCATGTCACCTGGTCCGGTCGCCTGTACGGGCACGGGATTCTCCACGCGCTCGGCTTGAGGTCGGGCGGGTATACCATGGCGTCTGGGGGAGCGCTCCATTTCAGTCAGTCTACCAGCCGGCCCAAAGCCTCCTTGGCTACTTCCCTGCTCATGCCGGAATGGTACCTTCTCCTTGCAATCCTGGCTGCTCTCGTCGGCATGAGCATTCTCTGGCAGCCTCTGCTCCTCGCACTTCCCGTGCTTGCTCTGGCTATGGGTGCCTCTTTCGTTCAGGCTGCAATCGGAGCGCGAGCCGCCCGGTTCAGCGTGCCGTCCAGGTCGCGGTTCGCCAGGCTCGGACTTCGAGGCCTGACGACACTCTTGCACCTGCTTCAACCGCTGGCTCGCCTTTCGGGGCGGCTTAACTACGGACTGACCCCCTGGCGCTGGCGAGGCAACCGGCACTTCGGTTTGCCACAGCGTCGTGCGCTGGCTTTCTGGACCGAGAAATGGCGTGCCCCCGAAGACAGGCTTCGTCGCATTGACGCGGCCCTCCGAGCTGGTGGCGCGCGAGTGTTAACCGGCGGCGCATTTGACCAGTGGGATCTCGAAGTGCGGGGCGGACTGCTCGGCGCCGCGCGTATGCTCATGGCGGTAGAAGATCACGGAGCGGGCACTCAATACGTACGAGTGCGCATGTGGCCCAAGTGCCTTCCCCGCGGTATCGTCGCCATTCTGCTTCTGGCAAGCCTGGCCGTCGGTGCGGGATTGGCTCAGGCGTGGGCAGCCTGCGCCATCCTTATGGCCGGCACCGCGGCTCTTGCGCTGCGTGCTTTCGAGGAGACGAAAGTCGGAACGACGAACATCGCTCAGGCACTCGAAGGAACGTCCGCCGGTGAGGCGTAATAGATGATTGCGCCTCGTGGTACTGGACTTTCGCACTACAGCAATCGCCTTCCGCCGGCGGACCGGCGAATCCCGAGGTTGGCGTGGATACACGCAACGATCGGGGTCTCTATCGGCGGCTGATCGAGCAGATGCGACCCTACTGGCCACACCTGCTGGGCATCGTCATCCTGAGTTTCCTGTCTATCCCGGTATCGCTCATGACACCAATCCCGTTGAAGATCGCAGTGGACAGCGTCATCGGGTCCCAGCCGCTTCCGGCTCCGTTGGAGTTTTTCCGGCCACTCGTGGCGCCATACGGCGAGAGCGGAACGCTTCTGCTGGTAGCCGCGCCTTGTGGTCGTGATTGCACTGGTTAATCAGCTCCTCGAGTTGAGCCGGACGCTGCTCCAAGCGTACACGGGCGAACGCTTAGTGTTCGGCTTTCGTGCCCAAGTCTTTCGCCACGTCCAGCGCTTGTCGCTCGCCTATCACGACACACGCGGGACGGCAGACTCCACGCACCGAATTCAGTACGATACGCCCGCGATACAGTGGATTGCTATCGACGGCGCTATAGGGCTCCTAGGGGCGACTTTAACGATCTCTGGGATGGTTATCATCACCGCCAGGATCGATTGGCAGCTTGCGCTGGTCGCGTTAGCAGTATGTCCCTTGCTCCTGCTCATTTCGGCTTTGTTCAGTAAACGGATGCGGACGGAGTGGTCGATGTTCAAGCAACTGGAGAGTTCTACGCTCTCCGTTGTGCAAGAGGTTCTCACTGCTCTCCGCGTTGTCAAAGCGTTCGGGCAAGAGGACCGGGAGCAGGCCCGTTACACTCATTACTCCGGAGCGGGCATGCGGGCCCGCGTACGGATCGAGTCCTTAGAGGCCGGCTTCGCACTTGTAGTTGGCTTGATCACCGCACTGGGTGTTGCCAGCGTGCTCTTCATCGGCATCCGGCACGTACAGGCCGGGATACTGACCCTCGGTGAGCTTCTCATCGTAATGACGTATCTTTTCCAGCTCTACGTACCACTCCAGACGATTAGCAAGAAGTCGGGCGATGTCCAGGCCTCGCTGGTCGGCGCGGAGCGAGCGTTTGGCCTCCTGGACGAGTCGCCCGACGTGACCGAGCGAGCGAACGCCAGGCCGCTCGAACGGGCAGCCGGCGCCATAGCTTTTCAGAACGTATCGTTCGCCTACACGGCGGACCACCCCGTCCTGGACCGTGTGTCGTTCGAGATTGGTCCCGGAACTCGCGTCGGGATTGCCGGTACGACGGGTGCGGGCAAGACCACGCTCGTCAGCTTGCTGACCCGATTCTATGACCCTACCGGCGGCCACATTCTGCTCGACGGAGTCGACCTTCGTGACTACAAGCTAGCCGACCTTCGCAATCAGTTCGCCATCGTCCTCCAGGAGCCCGTGCTGTTCTCGACTACTATCGCGGAGAATATCGCCTACGCGCGTCCCGGGGCTGACCAGCATCAGATTCTTCAAGCCGCGAAGGATGCCAATGCTCATGAGTTCATCATGCGCCTCCAGAATGGTTACGATACGCAAGTCGGCGAACGCGGGATGCGTCTATCCGGCGGCGAGCGTCAGCGCATCTCGCTGGCTCGTGCGTTCCTGAAGGATGCGCCTATCCTAATCCTCGATGAGCCCACCAGCTCAGTGGACGTCAAGACTGAGGCCGCAATACTCGAGGCAATGGATCGCCTCATGAATGGCCGCACGACTTTTCTGATCGCGCATCGCCTGACGCTGCTCGAGAGCTGTGATCGCCTTGTTCTAATTGAACACGGAGGCCTGGGAGCCTTCACATCGGATGTGGCAGCGGCCATTCACGACCGCATCGCCACCAGCCCGCGCGGCGCGGCGGTATCTGGGGCTCCTTCATGACCGACACCACGTCCCAGAAGCCCGGATACTGGACCGGCGGAGAACTGCCGAAGAACGTTCGGGTGGGTGTCAACAGTGTCATCAGCGGCGATTACATTACCGGGGATCTGGCCTTCCGACGATTCTTCAGTCGCGCCGAACCGGCCCTCACAATCGGCGACCACTGCACTATGGAAGGCGTCCTGTTCAATATTGAAAAAGAAGGTCGCGTGACAATTGGCGATTATTGTCATTTCAGCGATGCTTTTCTCATCTGCGAGCTGGAGATCCGCATCGGAAGTTACGTTGTCATCGGGTGGCACACCACTATTGCCGACTCGGACTTCCATCCAATAGGGACGACGGAGCGAATCGCCGATGCGATCGCCTGCTCGCCGCTCGGGAAGGACCGGCCTCGGCAACCGGCTGTCCGACGGCCCGTCGTTATCGAGGATGACGTTTGGATAGGACCGAACGCGACGATCTTAAAGGGAGTTCGCGTCGGAGCTGGGGCGCTCGTAGAGGCGGGCTCGGTCGTGGTACGTGATGTCCCGCCACGAGCCCGGGTCCTTGGGAATCCGGCGCAGCTTATCGGAGAAGTCTGACCGCGATGGCTCCCGGCTGGACACTTCCGGAGGACTGGTTCCCGGGCATGATCCCGGATAACGTCGTCGCTGATGAGACGGCCTATGTGGGGACGAGCTACAGCTTCTCCCGCTATCGCAGCGAGGCGCCGGTGGGCGTGCGCATCGGCCGCGCTGCCTCCTTGTGCGAGGCAACCGTTTTTGATGTCGGACCCCGTGGGCGGGTCACGCTGGGCGACTTTTCGCTCATCACCCTGGCGCTCATCGTCTGTGACGAGGAGGTAGAGATCGGCGATTACGCGCTGCTCTCCTGGAACGTCGTGGTGATGGATACGTACCGGGTGCCGCTGAACCCGCACGATCGACGGCGGGAGCTGATACGAGCAGCCCGCCGTGAGCCTCCTTACAGTGGCATGGAGGCGGGCGGCCGTCCGGTACGGATCGGTCGCTATGCCTGGGTCGGCTTCGAAGCCTGCGTCCTGCCCGGTGTAACGATCGGCGAAGGATCCATCGTCGGCGCCCGCTCGGTGGTGGCCGAAGATGTACCACCCTATACGCTAGTCGCCGGCAATCCGGCCCGGTTCATTCGCCGCTTAGAAGAGAGAGAATAACTTTTGACTATGGTGCGCAACAAGTCGTCAAATGGCAAGGTTGTAGTTTTTGGGGGTATGTTTTGGTACCCCTTTGCCGGCACGGTTTACCAGTTCCTCCATTACATGATCGGACTACGTCGGCTAGGTTACGACCCATATTATGTAGAAGACCCTGGTGGTTGGTTCTACGATCCTGACATATATAAGCCGTCGACCGATGCGGCGCGGAATGTTAGCGTTGTGGCCCCAATCCTTGAGTCTTACGGCTTTGCGGATCGCTGGGCCTTTCGCGCGAATTATCCTGGCGGGTTATGCTGCGGACTTACCGAGTACGAGTTGCTGAAGCTTTACCAGGAGGCAGATGCACTATTAAATGTGACGGGGATACAGGAAATTCGTGATGAGCACCTCGCGTGTCCACGACGAATCTACATTGAATCTGACCCATTTTTCACTCAAGTGAGAGCGTTTCAGGGTGACCCGGTGACAATCGCTCAGCTTGATCTCCACGACACGCATTTCAGCTTCGGTGAGAACCTAGGGTCGCCAGATTGCGACGCTCCGGAGGGGCGAGTTCACTGGCTGCCAACGCGACAGCCTGTGGTTCCCGATTTGTGGGACAACCCGGAATCGGAGGACGCCAACTGCTATACAACAGTAATGACGTGGCACAACGCTCATAAGGATGTCACTTACCGGGGCGATACGTATTACTGGACAAGGATCGTGAGTTCATAAACTTTATCGACTTGCCGAGCCGGTGCGACGTATGCTTTTGAGTTGGCGGTAACGGCGGACGAAGACTTGAGCGAGCTACTACATCCACACGGGTGGTCTGTGGTGAGTGCACGCGACATATCGAGAGATATGAATCGTTATCGCGCCTTTATCCAGCGTTCCAGGGGAGAGTTCACCGTTGCGCGGGATCAGTATGTGCGCCCGCGCACGGGCTGGTTCAGCGACCGGAGCGCCTGCTACCTGGCGGCTGGCCGGCCGGTTATCACTCAGGAAACCGGCTTCAGTAAGGTTCTACCCTCGGGCACGGGACTGTTTGGCTTCAAGACGGTGGAAGAAATCACCGCGGCGCTTGATGCGATCGAGCGAGATTACAAGCGCCACTCTCGCGCAGCTCGCGAGATCGCGGACGAATACTTCGCCGCGGAGAAAGTACTGTCTAGTCTCATGGTTCGTTCAGGTCTGTGAAGATGCGACTTAACGACTCTCATCCGTCATTACCCCACCAAGACGCCGACTTGGATGAGTCGCCTAGGGAGACACACGGCGACCACGTTCAACTTTTCCTCCACTTGCCGAAGACGGGAGGGACGACCCTCAACGAAATCGTCTACGCCCAGCACGCGGGACCTGAGCCACGCCCGCGATCAAGTACTGAGGAAGAATGGTTCCATTGGGGTGTCTACCACTATCCATCTGGGTTCTATCAGGATGATATGGCTAACCTTTCACCAGAGATTGTATCGAGGATGCAAAAAGACGATGTAAAGGCCGTAGTGGGTCACTTTAGTTTTGGCCTCGATGAATATCTTTGTCGCCCGAGTACTTATTTTACGATGGTTCGAGACCCTATTGAGAGGGTTATTTCATTGTATCATCACATTCTACGATACTCGGGAAGAGATGATCCAATGCACCGTCGAATCAAAGATAATTATGTGAATTTATATGACTTCGTTTCAGATATACAGAACCACGAAGTTCATAACTGTCAGACGCGACGATTGGCAGGAATACACCCAGACTACGGTGGACAGTCAATCGATATTCTGGATATCGCGAAATCCAATATTGATAAGTACTTCAGATTTATCGGCGTTACTGAAAGATTTTCTGAAAGCATTATGGCACTAACTACTTTGATGAACTGGAGAGATGTTGAATACCTCTCTTATCATGTGAACGATAGTCGCCCTAGATCGAACGATCTGTCATTTGTAACTCGTGAACTGATTGTAAGTCAAAATAAACTTGACATAGAACTTCATCAATATGCTAATACTATGCTTAACGCGTTGATTGAACGGCAGAGTGGGAACGCGGAGCGTGGTTAGCGAGTTGTCAGGCCGGGACGAATACGACTAGTACCCGTGTGACAGATTTTTTGGCACTGGGCTGGGCGATGCGTCTGGTCGGGCGAGGTTCAAGAAAGTCCCGGTCAGGTGGGCCGAAGCGGCACGGACCGAACGTTCGCCGCGGATCGCCGTCGGGAGCGCCCCAGCGCGCCCACTGCGGGGACGCGCGCCTGCCTCCGGTCGGCGGATCCAGGGCCGGGCCAACCGGCCGGGGGACGAGGCCATTGCCGCGTCGGTGGAGGCCAGCCAGCCCCCGTCGCCCGGGTGCGGCGGCGCTCTCGGAGGCCGGTCGGGCGGTCACTTTAGGAGTAACACGGCACGGCACTAGAGAGCCGGCTGCAGGCTAATACAGGGTTTGCGCCCTGACCTGCTCATCGATGACTCGGAGAGTCTCGGGGCTCGTGCGCATGTAGTCACCAATGAGCGTCTGGATGCGCTCCCCGGACAACGGGAGGATCTCCAGGCTGAGCCGATCAGCGTCGGCGAGGAAGCCTGGATCCGCGGTCATCTGTCCGAACGCCGCGCGCATGGTTGCGGCGATCATCGGATCCATGGCGGGCGGGGCGGACAGCGAGCGGGACCACCTCAGGGGCGACTCCACATACGCCAGCAGCTGTTTCGCCTGAGGCGTTGCGTTCGTGAACAGCTCCGCGGCGGTTGGCACGTCCGCGGCGAGCGGCTCACTTCTCCTGCCACCAAACTGAACCAACGGCACGATGATCCTGCTGGGCAGATCATCCGGCTTCTCCGAGAGAAATGTGATCCAGCTGAGCGTGGCGCCATCCGTCTCGCCCCTGTCAGCCGAGAGCACCACCCCGCGCTCGCCCTGGTATCCGAAACGAGGCGCGAGGTTCCATCCCAGGCCCGTCTTGAGGACCACCTGAGTGAGGTGCGCGAAGTCCCCCGGGCTCACGTTGGCGGTCCGGATCTCCTTGGTCCGCAGGGGATCGAAATTTGAGGGAGTCACCCCGGACCGCGTGTGGACCCCGAAGACGTACTGGTCAACCGACAGGGATCCCAGCCAGCTCCAGCTCGTCACGTCATAGCCAACGCCCGGCTCACCGCGGAGCTGGCTGGTCGCAACCTGGCGCTCGTGGATCCCGATCGTGAGGCCATCAGCGACGGACTCGTTGAGTCGATTAGCCATCGATCACGCCGGCCGCGCCAGGAAGATTCTCGACGACCAGCGCGGGGTTGCCCGGGAAGGAACCTTCCGTAATGCCGTGACACCAGGCGCGCCCAGGTGTCGACGCCGCCACCCGGCGGAAAGCCCACCAGAATGGACACCGTCTTTGCCTGCCAGACAGGAGCCAGGGATTGATCGACGAGACCCGAGGGAAGGGATGCGGCCGCCCCGTCCGCGAAGGACGACGCTGTTGGACCTGGACGGGCTCGTGGCTCGCGCGTGGCGGCAGGCGACGAGGAATGAGGCTGGGCCGGCTGACAGGCGAGGAGCAGAAGGAGAGCAGCAACGAGCAGCGGGAGCCAGGCACGGTCCCAATTCGGCCGAGTTCGGGAGAATCGTGTAGACATTATTTTGAAGGGATGTGCGAGCGCTGAGCCGCCCGCGTTGGCTTTGTAGGTCGTTGTGATCCTATGTTTCTGCGTGTCTGCTCACACGCACCCGCGATGTATGCGCGGGTGAAATGGCCGCGCCCGCGGCCGATGACGGACCGCGGGCGCGTGCGCCGAGAGCAGGAAGAAGCTACAAGTTCGCGGCGCGTCGCTCCGCGACGTGCTGAGAGATGAACTCGCGCATCGTGGACTTCGCACCGTTCTTAGCGCAGTCTTCCTCGAACATCTTGAGGATCGCGGGATCCTCGTCCTCATACTCGATCTGAAGGCCGCCCTTTTTCACGCTGACGTCGGCAAGCTGAGCATCCGCGGAGAAAACTCCACCCGACTTCCAACGCGCAGACCCCCAGCGGAGGGCCAGGTATCGAGCGGGCTCGGCCCCAACGTTGAAATGCTCGTGGAACCACCGATCCGGCGGCACAACCATGCTGCCTGTCTTCCACGGCACCTTACGCTTGTTCTCATCATCGCCTTCTGGCCAGAGCAACGAGAAGCCAGCGCCGTTGAGGATGATCACGTGCGCGCCTGGCCCGTGACGGTGCGCCTTCTTGTAGGTGCCCACTGGGAACTCAGAAATGTGCGCGGCCATCGTGGAATCGGCAAGCTCGAACATGATGTTTCGGCCGCCTGCGCCACGCTCCTTCCACTCATGGAGCTGGAGGGCGTCCGCGTCCGCGATAAAATTTGTCGAGAGCACGCGCTTCTGGTGCAGCTTGCCCTCGCGAGAGAAGTAATCCTCCTCGCCTGAGAACCGATCCGTGAACTGGTGCTCGCAGTTGAACACGAAGTTGAGATCATGGAACAGGTTCATGACGATGGGCCGGTCCGTCACGGAAAGCATCCGCGCGGGCTGATTACCCGAGCCATTGTGGTGCTGATAGTGAGCATTCAGCGGAATCGCGAAGAGGCTTGCCTTGCCCCACTCAAACGAGAGCTTCTTATTCTCGTCGTACCACACGGTGGTGGCGCCGCTGCCATCCAGTACGTAGACGAACTCCTCGTACATGTGGCGCATCGGGTTGGTGCTTTTACCCGCCGGGACCTCGAGAATCTGAGCGTCATTTGTGCCGCCCGTGCCATCGAGCACGATAAATGCGCCATTCACTCCGGTCCGCGCCCACGGCTTGACCTCAGTGGTCCGCAAGTCATCAACAGCAAAGCCGCGGTTGATCGGGATGTTCTCACTTGCGAGGTATTCCTCGTAATAATTGACCGGTACGACCGTGTCGAGTTTCGCCCAATCGATCGCCATATTTCCTCCTCGTTCTTGCCCCGGCCGATCTCGGCTCGGCCGAACTTAGCCTGTGAACGATAGTGAGGATAGAGCGATCGCCAGCCACCGGTCAAGCTACGCTCCGCGCAACCGCCCTCGTGCTACTAAGCGGTACGCTCCAAGCGCCGCTCAAAAGCCTTGAAGGCGTCGTTCCGGAATTAGAGTGTGACCGTGTGGCTTACCGTCTCTGCAAGGAAGGCTGATCGAGCAGCCAGCCGTCCGAGCCACGGACGAGCGTCCACGTACCTGAGAAAGCCTGAGATTCGGCCGCCGTGCCCACGGTCTCCACGATCTGCACGGAGACCGTGGCCTGCCCGCCCGCCGAATTGGTAAGCGTGGCCTGTTCAACGCGAATGGAGCGTGTTTGAGCAAACCGCTGCCGGATGTTCTCATCGGGAGGGAATCGGCGGCGCATGTCTGAAGACCAGAGCTCCTCCGCACCGGCAAAATCCTTTCGATCAATGCGCCGATAGAACTCCTGCACCGTCTGCACCGGGTTGAGCATGAGCTGGCCCTCGGGCTTCACAGCACTCGGAGTCTGCGTGGACGTAGGGACGGAAGTCACCAGCGGCGTCGCGGATGGCGGAGCGGTGGACTCGGAGGTCGATTGAGCGCCTAACGGCGTCGGGGTCACTACGGTAATCGGGGTTGCCGAAGCCACACCTGCCGGCTGTGGGATCGGCGTGGGAGTTGCCGTGGGCGAAGCTGTGGGAACGGGGGATGAAGCGGCTCTTCCTGAGGCCAATGATTCTGGTCCACCCGGCTTATTCACCGTCGGCGTTGATGAGTTCGCATGCGGCATCTGAGCCGTCAGTGCACCCAGCGGCGAGGCCAGGACAAAACTGTAGAGCCACAGCCCCACGACTATTGGAACCAGCATCGCTAGAATAAACACGAGGCGTGTCGCCAGAGCACTCATGACGGAACGTTACTGCACAGCCTGTACCCTCACAGCGATATGAGACGCGAGTTTTGTTGAATGCATGAGTCCGACTGACCTGATCCGCCCCTGCACAAGGATTGCTTGAGCCACAGGTATTTACAGGTGCACTTTGCCCGCTCGACGTTCAGATCGGTCGACGGCGAAGGTGTAATAGGACTCCGTTGGCTGTGCCAGTTCTGTCACCTGTCCCGGGCCCATGGCTCAGTCCCGGTGACACGAGTGCCCCTCGGAGATACGAATCGCGACCGCCCCCGTAGCGCGGTGGTCTTGTGCCCCGCGCCCCGCGAGGAATGCTGCGCGCGCGACGACTCCTTCGTCCCCGGGGGATCTCGGGGCGCGGGGCACAAGACCACCGCGCTACGGGGGCGGTCGCGGATTCCATCGACGCCGGTATCGGGTCCGCCAGGACTTAACGGAGTCCTAGCAAATGTCCGTCATCTCAGGTCGGGGCCATCATACGTCGCACCCTGAACGCGGAATTTCGACCGTTGCAGCCTCCCTTTGCTGGCATGGACCATGCACCGCGAGCCCAGTCTTTCCGTGCACCCAAGAGCAGAGGTTCCCACATTTAACAGGGAACGCCTGGCACGAGGTGGACTACAGCACCCCGCATATCGAGGGCACCATGCACCTGCAACTGAAGAACCTGGCAGATCAAGTGATCGTCATCACCGGCGCCTCGAGCGGCATTGGCCTAACCACCGCTCGGAAGGCCGCCAGCCGTGGCGCCCGCGTTGTTCTCGCGGCTCGGAGTCTCGATGCTCTGCAACAAGTGGCTGCGAAGATCTCTGCCGACGGAGGCACTGCGCACGCCGTGAAGACGGACGTGATCTCGATCTCCGACATCCAAAACCTGGCAGAGGAGGCCGTAAGCCGATTCGGCCGGATAGATACATGGGTCAACAATGCCGGAGTCTCAGTGTATGGACGATCACTGAACGTACCCATCGAGGCCCGGATGCACCCATGCTCGCGAGTGTCGCCGCGCTCGGAACGGCAATGGCTGTGCGCTCCTACTTCAAGCATCGAGGGGTGATCTGCTCCGCGGCGCAGCGCGGCCGTTCGTGAGCCATGCTATGCTCGGATCGGCAAGCGCCGGGAGGTTCAGCCGTGACTCATTCAGCCATCGTCGATGCCGACGGTCACATCATGGAAGTACCAGCCCAGCTGGTGACGCATCTACCACCTATCTATAGAGATAGCGGCAACATCCTGCACCTTGGCCGTCTATTCCCGCAGATCGACCATCTTCATTCACATCCAATAGAGACACCATTTAACCCACGCAAGACGCGCCACAACGTGGGCGCGGATGAG
Organism: uncultured Chloroflexia bacterium; assembly: GCA_963765765.1. Lineage (GTDB taxonomy): Bacteria > Chloroflexota > UBA6077 > UBA6077 > JACCZL01 > CAVXYC01. Next base: position 777,719 of record CAVXYC010000020.1, read on the forward strand.
TGGATCGAGTTCCTGGAAGATGTCGGAATTGAAGCCACTGTGCTCTACCCCAGCGCGGCATTGGCGCAGGGCTGGATGACTGACCTGGACTGGTCCGTCGCGCTTTGCCGGGCATACAACGATTGGCTCCACGCCGAATATCTGCAGCGGAGTGAGCGGTTCAAGGGTATCGCCATCATTCCAATGCAGGACCCTGAGGAGGCCGCCCTCGAGCTGCGTCGCGCCATTGAGCAGCTCGGGATGGTGGGCGCAATGATTCCATCCAATGGATTACCCACGGAGATCGGCTCCAAGATTTACTGGCCAATCTACCGAGAAGCCGACCGGCTCGGCTGTGCGCTTGCCGTACACGGCGGAAGCCACCGCGGCTATGGCATGGACCATTTCAATAGGTACGCTCCGGCCCACGGCATCGGTCATCCGCTCGGCCAGCTCATTGGCCTGGGAAGCATCGTCTTCAATGGCATCTTCGATAAATTCCCGAACGCGCGCATCGGGTTCATGGAAGGTGGCGTGGCGTGGTTCCTGATGGCATTGGAGCGATTCGATCGATCACACGAGACACATCAACAGCTCGACCCGACTGGCCAGTTCCGTGGTCCCGCCGACGGCGAGAAAGTCTCCGCCTACATCCAGCGGCATATCGATGCCGGCCGACTCTTTATCGGTTGTGAAGGCAGTGAGTCGCTCATTGGCAAGGCCGTGGAGATGGTCGGCAACAAGCCGTTCATGTTCTCGTCCGACTTCCCACATGAGGTCAACAACCACTTCTGTAAGGAAGAGATCGAAGAGCTCGAGGAGAATGCCGAGCTCACCGACGCAGATAAGGCCGCGATTCTTGGTGAGAATGCCAGGGCCTTCTATCAGCTCGCGGCAGTACCCGCGGCGGTGTAGCTCTAACTGAACGCGGGAATTCGTGGCGTCACCGTGGACATCGGCGTAGTGGCGTCCCTTTACGGGCGCCACCCAGATCTCCTTGCCCCGAACGCAACTGAGGATGGCTAGGTGGCGCCCGTAAAGGGACGCCACTACGCCGATGTTCGTGCATTCATCACTCGCCATTCGAAAGCGATATTCAACATCATGACAGACGCACCCGCCGCCCCCAGCCCCGAGATCTCCAGCAAGCTCGCCACGCCCGAGATGCGCATCGAGGGACCACTCAAGGTGACGGGCCGCGCCCGGTACGCCAGTGACGTCTTGCCGGAGGGCACGCTCCACGCGGGCTTCGTACGGAGTCCGCATCCTCACGCGCGCATCCGTTCGATCGATACAAGCGCCGCGCGAGCACTTCCAGGCGTAGTAACAGTGCTGACCGCCGATGACATTGGTCATCGGCGCTTCGGTCGGACGATCAACGATTGGCCGGTACTGTGCTGGGACAAGGTCCACTTTGTGGGCGACCGCGTAGCAATCGTCGCGGCGGAGACACCGGAAGCACTCGGCGAAGCCATCCAGCTCGTGGATGTCGAATATGAGGAGCTTCAGCCCGTACTGGATCCCCTTTCCGCCCTGGCAGACGATGCGCCAATCATCCATGAAGATTACGACAGCTACCTGACAACCGGACGCGTGCGGCCGCATCGTCCGCACCCAAATCTCCACGGCATGAGCGTCATCACCAAAGGCGACCCGGATATCGAACGCGTTATGGCGACAGCCGACCGCGTGATCGAGCACACGTTCACGACGCCGCGCCAGCACCAGGGGTACATCGAGCCGCACGTCTCGCTCCTTTGGATCGAGGGCGAGACCGTTCGCATTCTTACGTCGAGTAAGGCGCCCTTCCGTCTCCGCAACCAGATGTCCACAGTCACCGGCTTACCGGTCGAGCAGATCGACGTGGATAGCTGTTACGTAGGTGGCGATTTTGGAGGCAAGGGCCTCTCCATGGATGATTTTGCCCTGTATTACGTTGCCCGCGAGACGGGACGGCCAGTTAAGGCCGTCATGTCCTATGGTGAGGAGCTCCAGACATCGGCGGGACGGCACGGCGCGGTCATTCGACTGCGCACGGGCGTCATGAACGACGGCCGAATCGTTGCCCACGACGCGGACGTGATCTTCGACGGTGGAGCATTCGCGGCGGGTAAACAGGCAGAAGACGGCGTGCTGGCATCAGGCGCCAAGACGATGGGGCCGTACAACATCCCGTGCACGCGCATAACGCTGAAGACCGCGTACACAAATACGGTGGCAGGCGGGACATATGCGGGTGCCCGGCGAGTGCCAGGCCGTCTTTCCCGGCGAATCGCATGTCGATTTGATAGCCCAGGAGCTGGGAATCGATCCACTTCAGTTCAGGCTGATCAACGCGATCCGAGATGGCCAGTCTGGCCCGGCCAACGAGGTGGCCCGCGCTCCCAAAGCCGTAGAGATCCTGGAAACCATCAGCCGTGAGCTTGGCTGGGGACGAGAACCGCTTCGCAAACATCATGGCCGTGGACTTGCACTGGGCTACGGACACACCGGAGAGGGCACAACGAGCATGGTGTTCGCCCTCAGGCCGGGCGGCTACGTGGAGGTGCTCACCGCCGTGCCCGATCAAGGAAGCGGCGGTCATACAGTCATTCGTCGCGTTTCGTCAGCCGTGATGTCCGTTGATCCTGAGCGAATCGTGGTGCGACACGGAACAACGTCGCAAGCGCCACTGGATCCCGGCGCGGGAGCGAGCCGGGTAACGCACATCGTGGGGCAGGCGTCCATGCGTGGGGCAACGGAGCTGAAAAGCAAGCTGGAAGAGCTGGCCGCTGAAGTAATGGGGTGGCCCTCTAGCAAGGTGCGCATCGAGAACGATCGATTCGTCGTGGATGATGGCCGGTCAGAAGGCGCAGCATTCCAGGAAGTGACCGATCGAATCCTGAAAAGTGGGTCGGTGGGGATCACCGGGGAGTACGGCTCCGCACACGCGCACACCGATCCGTCGGATTACAGCTTCTACGGTTATGGTGTGGAGGTTGAGGTGGATCCTGCAACGGGCGCCGTCACGGTACTGGACGCTCTATTGGTGGCTGATGTCGGCACGATCATCAACCCCACCGCTCACCAGGGTCAGCTTGATGGCGGCTTCATCTACGGCCTGGGCAACGGCATGATGGAGGATTTGGGATTGCAAGATGGCCGAGTCACCGCCTCCAGCCTTGGCGAGTACAAGCTGCCCACCATCGAGGACCTTCCAAACCTTAGGACGATTCTTCTTCAGACTCCCGTTGGGCCGGGCCCCTTTGGCTCGAGAATGTCCGGTGAGCTGTCTAGCACGGGCGTGGCGCCGGCCATTGCCAACGCCATCGCCGCCGCTTGCGGTGCACGATTGATGCACTTACCACTGACGTCTGAGCAGGTTTACGATGCGATCACTGGTAATCTGAAACCAGATGGCGTCCGTGGGATCAACTAGCCAGACGGAGCAATCACGTGAGGTGAACTGACCTGAGCATCCTGAATCGAATTGGAGACAGGCACAACCGCGTTTGTTGTCTGTTGATCGCGGTCGTGCCGGGTGAATGCGCTGCCAGGAATCCTTCCAGCACCGAGAGTAGCACGATGATGCCAACAGTAATCCGCCAACCCACCGGTACGCGGGAAATGCGGCTGCGCGTCGCTTGAGTCAAACTCGCCGGATGCGGAGCTTGATGGCTTGTAACAATACGGATGGGACGTTTGCGCCCTTCCAGATGCGGCAGTTCACGAAGGAAGACGTTTCCAAGCCACCGGCCCTCCCTGCCGCAGGGAGAGGGGGTGGGGTCGTTCCTTTGCCCCTCGGACCTCGATCGCCCTCTAATGAGCGGCTGGGGTACTCACCGCCGGCGCGGCCGCATTCGAATTTAACGATCGTGGCGCGGGATTCGGCGAATGGTTGGAAAGGTATGTATTAAGGATTCCGAGCAGGAGCATTCCGGCCGCTAGCAGCCGCCATTTCCAGGGGAATCGGCCGAGCTTTGGCTTGCTCATGTCGATAACCTGCACTTGATCACTAGCATGGAAAGACTCTTCCGATTCAGAAACCAGACTCTCTGGATACCGTCCGCGCGCGATGGCGCGAAGGTCCCGGGCGGGAAGCGGTCCCCATGCGGTGAGCTCGCTTTTTCCGAGGACGTGCTCACCCGACGTCGGTCGCATTCTCATATTCAAATCCTATCGCTCACGCCGACGAGCAGATTGACAGGCGTCTGAACACTATCTGAAAGTTATCTGAATCTTCGCCGCTCCCAGCCAGGGGCGGCGAGATTCAGGCGTTCAAAGCCTTCATAGAGGTTGCCAGTAGGACAATTGACGGTGCGACTTGGAGATGACTACCGCCGAATCATCTCCAGCCCAGACCACACATCCTTCGGATATTCCACCTGGTGCTGCATCATCAGCTCCTTGCGCTGGGCGGAGGAGTCGACGATACCCAGGACCACTTCGGTGGTGGCCTTGCCCCAGCGGCCGTCATGGGCCGCGAGAGGACGGTCATTGGCCCAGGCGTCGTACATAAGCTCGATCTCAGTGGCGGTGTAGCGGTTGGTGAAATGCTCACCAGCGGGTACGTCGATCTCATGACGCCCGTTCTCGTCGTAGAGATAGAGACCGGTGGGAGACTGGCGAATGTCGCCCTTCTCGCAGCTCACCACAGTGATGCCGAAAAAGGCATGGCGCTTGTCCGGTCCCGCGCCGACTTGAAGGCCCGGGCCGCTGCGTTCGCCGCCGTAGCGGGTTGAATTCTTATACGCGATCTCTTCCTCGCGGCTTTTGAACTCCTTGATCCGCTGGCGCGTCTTAGCGTTGGTATTCGGGTCTTGCGGGTTGCCTTGCAGCCCAATACCCCAGTGCAGCTCAGTGGTATCGAAGTAGCCGTAGGCGTTGTACGCGAGCGTTGCCGAAGCCCGATTCTCGAACTCAAGGTAGGCCGTGTAGCTTCCCTCCACAGGTCGGTTGCGGTCGGCGATGGTGGTCACGGCCTTCACACTGCGCACGAGACCGCCGCCCAGCATTCGAGCGATCTCTACCTGTACCGGCCCCGGCGCCGAACCAGGCCCTCACCCATGCTGATATCCAGCTCGATCTCCCCGCGTGGACGATAGAGCCAGTCGCTATAGAACCACGTATTCACCATGAGCGGCGCGCCCAGCTCACCGCTATTGACGATGTGCGCCATGGCTCGGATGGGCGCATCCATAGCCTGAGAATGCCCGGTGATCAAGCGGACGCCATTGCGCTCGGCGGCTTCGATCATGCGATCGCACTCTTCCAGACTGAGCGCCATGGGCTTATCGCAGAAGACTTGCTTTCCATGGTTGGCTGCGATGACGGCGTGCTCAGCATGTAGATGGTTGGGTGTCAGGATGTACACCGCATCGACGTTGGGGCTCTCGCACATGGATGCGACGGAGCGATATGTCTCGCCCCCGAATTCACTACTGAACTTGTCCAGTGCTTCCTGACGCAGGTCCGCCGCGGCGGTGATCTGTATTCCAGGATGAGCGTGAAGCTCGGGCAAGGCGTTGGGTACGGCCGTACCAAGTCCAGCCATGCCAACTCGGAGAATCGGCATTTGCTTACCGTTTGCGGTCATGGTTGTTACTCACGCTCGAGCAGATTGCCCAGAGTGTAGCGCAGGCCACTCGACTAGGTCTCATGAACAGGACGCGCGGCTCCTATTTCACAAAGAAGCTGCTCGTGGCTTTGCCTGTTCCGCCATCGGGAGCCAGGGCCGTGACACGCACGGTGGTGGTACCGCGATACTTGCGCATGGACCATTCGTGGTGCGATCGGCCATTGACATTGGTTAAGGTCGCTTCGCGCTCAACCTCAGGGTCCTCGTCCTCCACAATGAATCGCACGAGCACGTCCTGAACTGGCTGGGAGTTGCGTGTGACTTCGACAAGTATCTCCTGTCTGTCCCGCCGATCGAGCTCCGGCATTTTGAACCGCACCTCGACCGTGAGCGGCAAACCGGGTTCGGCCTCCGCCTCGAGCGGTGGCGTTCGTCTGGGGGTGGGCGTGGCCGTTGGCAGCGCGAGCTCCGGACTCTCCAGCGCCACATTGCGCACTGGGGTAGCCGTGGGCGTAGCAACGGCGACCGTTTCCCTCGTCAAATATTCGGCGGCCAGCCAACCCACTCGCCCCTGAGCATCGCGCACGGGCAGCCATGACCGGTCCGTGGCCTGCTCTGGTCCAATGATGACAACCACGGCGCCCTCTGGCTCAACAGCGATCATACTGGCCGTTCGACTGGCTTCGGCGCGCAGGATCAGGCCGTCAGGGCCAGTACCAGTAACACGCGCATTCTGTGCGGGCTGTGCGAAAGCACTAAACGCTGGAACACTGAGCAGACAGGCGATAACGATGCCCATGAGGCTGAAACGTGCCCAAGAAGCCCAGGTCAACACAGCTCTCCCACCACGTAGCCCTCCCATCTCACGCGCCGTGAGATGTTGAAGCCGTCCAAGTTTTGTCGAAATGGTCTCGACCTACGGTCATGCTAGGGTAGCCACAATATATTGAGACGTCATTGTAGCTTCCGTGAACGAATCTGTGAGGTGCCGGATGCGCGTATTGATAACCGGAGGATCGGGCTTCATTGGCAAGCGCCTGTGTCGAGCCCTTCTGGACCGCGGCCACGATCTTACTGTGCTCACTCGGAACGCGGACTCTGCGCGAGAAGCGCTTCCTAGCTCTGTTCAAGTACAGGTATGGAATCCAGACCAGTCGGATCCCAAGCTAACGCTTCCTGTAGGGATAGATGGGGTCGTTAACCTCGCCGGCGAATCGATTGCTGGCGGCCGCTGGACCGAGGAGCGCAAGGCCAGGATTCGGAGCTCTCGAATGCGAGCAACGAACGCACTAGTTGCCGCCATGCGTGACTCTGACCCGCGGCCGTCAGTGCTGGTCAATGCCTCCGCGGTGGGCTATTACGGATCCAGGGGAGATGAGCCGCTCTCCGAGGACGCGTCGCCAGGTCGCGGCTTTCTGACCGACGTGGTTCTGGAGTGGGAGCAAAGCGCGCTCGCCGCGGAACCGCTGGGGGTACGAGTGGTGTTGTTGCGCATTGGTGTGGTGCTCGGTAGAGACGGTGGTGCGCTTCCGCAGATGTCGATGCCGTTCAGGCTGTTTGTCGGTGGCCCCGTCGCATCGGGAAAGCAGTGGCTCTCCTGGATTCATGTGGACGACGTCGTAGGCATGATTGTGTGGGCGCTGGAAAACTCCCGCGTGTCCGGTCCCATCAACGCCGTTGCACCAGAGCCGCTGACCAACGCCAACTTCAGCAGGGGAATAGGTCGGACTCTTGGAAAGCCGAGCTGGTTACCGGCGCCGGCATTCGCGCTCAACGCGTTGTTTGGAGAGATGGCTGACGCCTTGCTCGTGAATGGACAACGAGTGATTCCGAAGCGAGCCCAAGAGCTTGGCTACGCCTTTCACTATCCCAGTGCGCGGGCCGCTCTCCGTGAAGCGCTCGGCTAGAAATCTCCACCGGAATGACACCCTAATTGAGCGGGGTGCCGGGGACGGGATATGCAGGCAATACGGCACATTTCTTGCACGCGGCGAACAAGGCTTCACACGCCGGGAACCATACGTCCCCTCCCCGCGTTATAAAGTTCGAACGGTGGGGGGAACTATGAAAAACCAGCACCAAGCAAAGAACACAAGCATGATTTCCGAGAGTGTGTCGCCAGTCTCCGAGGAGAACGAGATGCCCCTACTGGTTGACGACCTCGAGGTTCCGCGAGAACCAACGCACGAACCGACTTCTGAGACCGCTCAGGAGTCGCTGCCGCTCTATTTGCAGGAAATCGGCCGAGTGGCCCTGCTGACTGGAGCGGAAGAAGTGACGTTGGCCAAGGCCATCGAGGCCGGAAACTTTGCTGCCGAAAAGCTTCAGAATCGAGACGAGCTAAGCGAAGAAGAAACGCATGCGCTGGAGGTGGAGGTCCGCCTCGGACAACGAGCTCGTCGGCAGCTTATTGAAGCGAACCTGCGTCTCGTCGTCAGCGTAGCTCGCCGTTATGCCAATCGCGGTATGCCCATCGCAGACCTTATCCAGGCGGGCAATATTGGACTCCTGCGCGCTGTCGAGAAATTCGACTATCAACGGGGCTTCAAGTTCAGTACATACGCAACGTGGTGGATTCGCCAGGCAATCACTCGGACAATAGCTGATCACGCTCGAACCATCCGCATACCAGTGCACATGGTCGAGACGATCAACCGGATGGTTCGAGCACTGGGCCGACTCCAGCAGGAGTACGGCCGCGAGCCCACGGCCGAAGAGATCGGTCGCGAGCTTGAGATGACGGCGGATCGCGTACGCGAGATTAGTCGCGCCCTTCCCTCACCGATGTCGCTGGACACCATGGTAGGCGAGGACCAGGACTCCGTGCTGTCAGACTTTATTGAGGATCCGGACGCGCCCGACCTTGACGACGCGGCCGGACGGGCCCTGCTCAAGGAGCAGGTTCGCCTGGCTCTGGATTCGCTGACGCCGCGAGAGCGACGCGTCCTCGAGCTCCGCTTCGGTCTCGATCGCACCGAGAGCCTGACTCTTTCAGAGATCGGTGATGCGCTGGGGGTCACCCGAGAGAGGATTCGCCAGATCGAAGCCACGGCACTGAGGAAGTTGCGGCATCCGTCGCGATCCAGAAAACTGCGGGAGTTCGCCGGGTAGGACTCGTTCGGTCAGGCTACAAAGCCCCGGTCTTCCTGGATCGGGGCTTTTGCATTTTGAAGCCGGGCCTCGCTGTGGAGCGAGGCGGTCACGGCTTCCGCAATCTAACTCGTGACGTATTCCCCAATCCCAAGGCGATCCAGGGTCTGTGGGAGCGGGGTTCCAGTTGAAGCATCCCATCCGCGCTCCGTGTAATAGCCGGTAACCACGGCTCGCACGCCTTCCACGGTCAGCGGCTTGTCCGCGAAAGGGCCTTTCTTCAACGGCTCCAAAAACCGCTTCGGAAGCTTGTCGTCAGCATCCGTGAATCCACAGCGCTGATTGAAGAGGCGAGCCATACTCACGCCACGTTCGAACACTTCGTTCAGCTCAGCGTCGGTCATGCCCCAGCCGGTGACCGCATTGACGATGTCCAGCGTTGTCGGGTCATCGTAGGCCAGGAACTGACAGATCCCTACGGTATTCCGAAGTGACGTGCGAGCGTGCGCGCCGCCGGTGTGGTCGCCACCCGTGGGGTTGACTGGATAGTTTGCAAGCATTCGATCCATGGCCCGCGGGTCGTGCATCGCTACCTCAAGACCGCGAACGTGGACCACGTACTGCTCGGTATCTCGGCCGATCGCACGCGCAGCGCGCAGAGCGCCGTCAGCGAGGGTGTTCCCGAATCCCTGACGCTGAGCGATCATGTCAATCAGCGTGTTGAGCAAAGAGCCATCGCCCCACTCCAGCGCCAGGCCGCCCGTGTCTTCCGTTGTGAGTAGGCCACGCTGATAGCACTCCATAGCCCACGCGATGCTGGCGCCGGTAGACACGCTATCGAGTCCCCACCAGTTAAGAGACTGGTTTGCCTTGCACAGCGCCACGAGATCATCAATTCCGAGATTCGTGCCTGTCGCACCGAGCGTCTCGTACTCGGGGCCGCCGTACTTTGGCTCCACTTCAACGCCTGCCTTGAGCGCGTCGATACGCACGCGCTTCTTGCACCGCACTGAGCAGGCGTAGCATCCATCCATCTTCTCGCCAAACTCATCCTTGAGTGTCTTAGCGTCAATGAGCTGCACCGTGTCCATGGAGCCCTCCTGCCAGTTCTTGACCGGCAAATGCCCCTCCAGGTGCTTGCCCACCATAGCCGCGCCCGTACCCCAGGTATGGAAGTTGTAGTGCTCCTGATCCATGGTGTCCCGCACCCACATAGCCACATCGCGGACGCGGCCAGCGTCGGCCATAGGGACCTGCTTTTTGCCACGGACCGCAATGGCTTTTAGGTTCTTGGAGCCCATGACGGCGCCCATACCAAGGCGCCCGGCCATTTCATTCAGGTCATGTACGACGAGCGCGTAACGGACGAGGTTCTCCCCCGCGATTCCGGTCTGCGCAACACGGATCAGGCGATCACCATGATCGGTGCGGATGGCGTCTTCAACATCACCGGTCCGCTTGCCCCAGAGATGTGCCGCGTCGCGAATCTCCACAGTTGTCTCATCGATCCAGAGATACACAGGCCGCTCCGCGCGTCCCTGGACGATGATTCCGTCATAGCCCGCGTGTTTCAGCTCCGCGCCCCAGAACCCGCCGGCCTCGGCCTCGCCAAACCCACCCGTGAGCGGCGATTTCGCGCCGACGCTGTGCCTGCCCGCCCCAGGCAGCGGCACGCCCGTGACGGGTCCCGCCATGAACATCAGCCGATTGTCAGGATCAAGCCCGTCGACAGAAGCAGGCACTTCTCGCAGCAGATAATGAGCAATGAACGAGCGGCCGCCAGCGTGTTTGCGGAAGAACGCTTCACCGGGATGCTCCTCCCAGATTCGTCCATCGGACAGGTCGATCCGCAGGATACGATCCCAGAATCCGTTCGCCATCATCCGCCCTCCATGGGTGTCACCAGAACCAGCTCAGCGCCCTCGTGCAGCGGCGTATCCGGAGTAGCGTACTCGCCATCAAGGCCAACGATCAATTGACCGTGACCTTCGACCTCGAGCAGGCGCAGAGCATCGCCTACGTTCGCATCATCCGCGAGCCCAATCCAGAGCGTATCGCCACCGTCAGGAAGGAGACGGTGACGTAGCTCTGCATAGGGAACGATTCGAACGCGCAACCTTCATGCTCCAAACAGCGAACAGGTTCAGCAAGACTCCCGAAGAGCATAACAACATCAAGATCGCGCACGTCGCTCGAGCGCTTCTATGCCGCACAGCCGAACGCATCGCGGGTGCGCGGCGTACAATCAAGCGCTCAATCTGACGCTTCGGGAGCAAACACGATGACCTCGGACACCGGCATCTTCGATGCTCACACGCACCTGCTCCTGACCGGACCTCCCCACTACCCGCTCGCGATGCGCGATACCGACACGCTACTGGAGCAGCAGCGGTCGTTCAATATCTCCCGCTCTATCGTCTACAGCCCGATGGAGATCCAGCGAGCCTTCAGGGCCAGCGAAGATCCCAGCACGTTTACCGGCCGATACAACCAGTTCATCTCGAAAGTTCAAGAGCAACATCCCGACGAGGTACTCGGTGTCGGAATCGTCTACCCCTTCGAGGGTGAGAAGAGTGCTCGCGAAGCGGAGCGAGTTATCCGTGAGCTGGGTCTCCGGGGAGTCATGGTCAATCCGTTCATGCGCGGCGCCTGGCTAGATCAGGATGAGCGCGCCGAGCCGCTTCTGGCCGCTGTGGAAGAGCTGGGCGTTCCTCTCATCCTTCATCCAGAAGAAGATCTGGAAAGGGCGGCCGCCCAGGCGATCAATAGACAGCTCCGATATGCGGAGGGACTGGTTCTCTGGCGAACGTGGGCTACCACCCTGGTGCTGTACGGGTTCGCCGTAGGCCCCCTCCTTCACCGATTCCCCACACTCAAGCTGATTTTTGCCCATGGTGGGGGCGCTTTCTGGCCGAGTGCCGCCCGCATTGATGTGCTGTTTCAGAACCTGATCCCCAACGACGACCCCATAGTGGAAGGTCAGTGGGAGGGTGGTGATCCCAATATGTCGCCGCTCGAATGGCTGCGATCGCATGAGGTCTACTTTGACGCGGCCTGGTTTGATGAATCCGCACTTCGTGGCGCTATTGAGCGGTTCGGCGCCGATCGGTTCCTGTTCGGAACGGATGGAAGCGCGCACGGCCACTCGATTGGCTTCTTCTGCGATCAGCTCACCAACCTGGGATTGAGTCAGAGAGATCTGCGCCTGGTCCAGTGGGGCAACACGAACCGGCTCTTCGGACTCGAAGGTTGAATCGCTGCATAACCGTCCAGCCGGCGCATTAGCGCGTACTTTGGACTGTGGCGGTCTTCGCCGCTTTCTCGCGAGGCTGGAAGCCGACATCCGTGTCGCTCCGCTCGGTGGGAAAGCGGCGAAGACCGCCGCAGTCCAAAGTCCCAGTTACGTGATACGTTAAATCGTCTGCACCGCCCGATCGAACGCGTCGATCACGTGCTCGATGTCGTCGTCCGTGTGGGACAGAGACGTGAAGCCGCCGGTCCGCATCAGATCAACACCTTCCACCAGCATCGCCTTGCGGACCGCGGCAGCCGGTCCGCGCGCGCCAATGAGCTTGGCCGCGTCCGACTCTGCTACAGCCTCCACCATGCCTTCGCCGAGTAGTACCTGGAAGACAGAGCACTCGCCCACCACCGTGCCGGGGACCCCGCGCTTCTCGAGCACGTCGCTCAGTCCCTCACGCAGGCGCTGCCCAGTGCGATTTGCCACCTTGTGCGGCTCGCCAGTTGCCACGATCTGCAGTGTTGCGACCGCGGCCGCGGCACCCACCGGATTTGCGTTGAAGGTGCCCTGATGGAGCACTCGTTCGCGCCGATCTCTGGCGGCATCACCGCTGTATTCGAGCGGTGCCATCAAGTCGGTTCGTCCAACGATGGCTCCACCCGGCTGGCCGCCAGCGACGATCTTCGCCAGCGTCGTCATATCTGGCGTAATGCCGTAATACTCCTGCGCGCCGCCCGGTGCATAACGGAACCCCGTGATGACCTCGTCAAAAATAAGCGGCACACTACGTTCCCGAGTGAGGTCGCGAAGTGCCTGAAGGAACTCCCGGTTCGTTGGCACGGTGCCGTTGCTTCCCCCGGCTGGCTCCAGGATCACCGCCGCAACGTCGTCATTGTTGTCCAACAGGTCACGCACTGAACCAATGTCATTCGGCCGGGCAATCAACATCGTGGACGGGACGACTGCCGGAATCCCGGCGGAGCTGGGCACATCGAATGGTGGCTGATATCCCACCAGGGCGTAGTCATGCCATCCGTGGAAATGCCCCTGGAAGCGGATGATTTTCTCCTTGCCCGTGGCGGCACGTACAAGGCGGATCGCGAGCATGGTGGCCTCGGTGCCGCTCATGGCGAAGCGCACTTTTTCCGCTGAAGGAATGAGCTGCTTCACGAGCTCAGCCCATTGAACCTCTAGCTCGTGGCAGGCCCCGTGGTGTGTACCACGGCCAAGCTGTTGTGCCATGGCTTCCACTACGGCCGGATGGCTGTGTCCCAGCAACATCGCGCCGTGACCCATCCAGTGGTCGATCAGCTCGTTGCCGTCGACGTCCCATTTCCGCGCGCCCTCGGCTCTATCGATATAGATTGGAAATGGCGTGAAGTTGCGCGCGTCATGGGTAATGCCCGCGGCTATCGTCTGGCGGGCGCGTTGAGATAGCTCGGCCGATTTCGCGAACTTCTCACGATAGACTTGATCGATGTTGGGCTGCTGATCGATTGCCATGGCGTTCTCCACGCGGCCGTGGGGCGCCACGACCTATTCGAGTGTCAGTATCTCAGGCCCGTGCTCGGTGATGGCAATGGTGTGCTCAAAGTGTGCGGAGAGTCGGCCGTCCAGCGTGACAGCCGTCCACTGGTCCTCTAGCACGCGCACCTCCGGGCCGCCAAGGTTCACCTGAGGCTCAATGGCCAGGCACATGCCGGGTTTCAGCGTAACGCCCTTGCCGGGTTGACCGTAATGCGGGACCTGCGGCGGCTCATGCATCTTCCGCCCCACACCGTGACCCACAAATACACGCACAACCGACATATTGTTCGCTTCAACGTGCTTCTGGATTGCGTGACCAATATCGCTGAGCCGATTGCCCGGCTTTGCTTGCTCGATTCCACGCATCAATGCGTCGTATGTAACGGTCAGCAGCTTTTGCGCTTCCTGGGTACCCTCACCGACGATGAAAGACGTGGCCGTATCGGCGACGTAGCCATTGCGCTTCGCGGCGATGTCCACTTTTACCACGTCGCCCTGCTTGATCTTTCGGGGCCCAGGGATGCCGTGGACTACCTGCTGGTTCACAGAAACGCAGATGTGGCCGGGAAAACCGAAATAACCCTTCGCCGTGGAGACCGCGCCACCTTTGCTGAACTCATCGGCAGCAATTCGGTCGAGGTCTGCCGTCGTCATCCCGGCTTGTGTGGCCTCTTGAAGAAGCCGACGCGTGCGCGCAACGACTTTCCCCGCCTCCCGCATGATCGCAATCTCGCGCGGAGATTTGAGGATGATAGTATTGCTTTCAACTGGCTTCAGCGCGCACACATTGCCCTCAGACACACTGTTGGCCCGCATCTGGCGGGCCTTCATTTGGCACTATAACACGACCACTTCGACATGGCCTACACCGTAGGACTCACCGGAAACATCGCCTGTGGCAAGAGTACTGTGGGTCGCATGCTCGTGGAGCTCGGTGCCGATTATGTCGACACCGATGCCATAGTCCACGATCTACTCGCGCACGCTACGCCCCAGGCTCAACAGATCATCGAGCGATTCGGACCCGCAGTAGCGGCGCCGAACAGCGGAATAGCTCGCGCGGCACTCGGAGCCATCGTTTTTTCCGACTCAGCGAAGCTCCGTGAGCTCGAGCGCATCCTTCACCCACGCGTCGAGGAGATCGTTCACGAGCGCATCAAGGCTACGAGCGCGCCCGTCATCGTGATCGATGGCGTGAAGATCTTCGAATCTGGACTTTCGGACGAGCTGGACGAGCTCTGGGTCGTGGTGTGCTCAAAGAGCGCTCAACGCACACGCCTGGCGCGTGATCGCGGCATGGCTGCCGCCGACATCGAAACTCGACTCAATTCGCAACCGCCATTGGAAGCCAAGCTTTCGAAAGCGCGCGTTGTCATCGACAACAGTGGCGAGCTGGCAGAAACGCGTCGAGCGGTGGAATCGGCCTTGCGTCGCGTGCTTTAGAAATACCCCAAGTTCAATAGCCGACATGGCACAATGCGTGCAACGAGACGCGCCGATGTCCGCGCAGAGCTCTTCACGCGAAACGGTCGGGAACATGATTTCATCAGCGGTGGCGGTTGATCAACACGACGGATTCCGTATCGTGCGCTTGAAAGGGAACGCCTACGAGCGCGGCTACCAGCACGGAGCAGCCCTTAAAGACAACGTGCGGTATTTCTGTGACGCGTTTTACCGAGACCTATTGTTTGCTCGGAACCGATACCTGGGGATGAGTCTAAGCTGCATTTTTCTCTCGCTAGCATTGCGGATGGAGCGATTCATACCGCGGGAGCTGCGTGATGAGATGCGTGGTGTCGCCGATGGAGCCGGTGTCAGTTATCGCGATATCCTCGTCTTGAATTCATTTGACGACGCGATACATGGAATCAGCAAGCTGGCCGGAATCATGACCTGGGTGCAGAAGTTCCGGGGCAGCTTCGCTTGCAGCAGTTTCGTGCGGCTGGACGAATCCGGGCCAATCCACGGACGCAACCTCGACTACATGGTGGCCGACTCCGCGGTTGATCCGGACGGAATCGTCACGCGAGTTCTCAGAGAAAATGTTGTGCTTTTCATCCATGAGCCGGATCGTGGCTGCTCATTCGCCTCGGTCGCCTGGCCCGGTTATGTTGGCGTCGTCACGGGCATGAACGTCGCCGGCATCTCGCTTGCCTGCCATACATCCTGGACTCTGGGGGAGACAATCCACGGGGTACCTCTTCCCCTGCTTTACCGCCACGTCATGCAGTATTCGTCATCTCTCTTGGACGCGGAGCTTCGGTTACGCCGCGCGCGCAAGACCATTGGCAACAATCTCTCACTTGCCTCAGGTCCAGAACGCGACGCGAGAGCGCTGGAGCTCACTCCGGGACAAGTGGCGACCTGGGCTCCGCGCGATGGTACCCTGGCCGTTACGAATCATTTCCAGGACCCGGCCCTCGGTGAGCCCCAGGAGCGCGCCGGCTGGCGCTTCCCAAATTCGACGTCTCGATTAGAGCGGCTCCATGAGCTTCTTCCAAGCGCTCCATCGACACTCGACGCGGCACAAGCGATTCTCATGGACACCACGCCGGTGCGCGCGGATCTCGGAGAGTGGGACTGCCTGGCCAACCCGGGAACGATCTACAGTACCGTCTTCGATCCTGTGAATCTCCAGATAAGTCTGCGGGTATACGACCGCCCAGATCGCGAGTTCAAGATCATCGATCTCGCAGATCGCCGGGGCCGCGGCTCTAGCAGCGTAACGCCGCGGCATGTTTTGACGGCGTGACGCCCTCACACCGTGCACCGTTGGCCCACGGTGCTGGTACAATGCCGCCCAACTTAGCCACATCGGGGAACCACCAGCGTGGGCAAAGCTATTCTCCATATCCACAGCACGTTTAGCGACGGCGATCCTACCGTTGCGCAAATCCTCGATGAGGTTGAGCACAACAGCGATATCGATATCGTAGGGATCACCGATCATGACGATGTCCGATCGTATGCGGCTGCTCTGGACTGGAAGGCGAGCCATCCGGACAGCCGAATTCAGCCGCTCTTCGGCATTGAGCTCACTACCTGGGCCTTCAAGCACATCCTCATCTATATCTTCCAGCCACCGTTCCCCACACGAGCCTTCAAGAAGTTCATGCCGCTGGGAAAAGCTGTCCAGGCTGGCAAGGCCGCCGGAGGGCTCGTCGTCGTCCCGCACGTCGATGCGTTCTGGGTAGGCATGGGCCGCCACCGCCTGGAGCGACAGTTCCAGCAGCTCGGTGTCGATGGCATTGAGCTCCTGACACCCGTCCCGCTCGCACGAGGCGCTGTGGACAAGCTTGCTGAGATGAACGGGCGGTGCCGTCTCATCGAGCTCGGGGGCAGCGACGCTCACCATCTCGAGGATCTGTATCGCGTGATCGTCGAGTTCCCGGGCCAGACGCTTGCCGATTTCGAGATGGCCATCAGATCAGGCACGACTTCGGTGCGGTGGGGCACGGACGGACCAAAGATTCCCATGTCTCGGCAGGTGCGCCAGCACACGAAGGCCCTGGTAGTCCACCCGTGGGAGCAGCTCCAGCACTGGAGCCAGGATAAGCTTTCGAAGACTTAGCCTCTCACGAAATTCCCCGGCGGCCAACGTAGCGCAGTGGGTCTTGTGCCCTGCTGTGCCGCGATGTCCTTGTTTGGACATATAGTACAGCGCGATGACTCCGCGGTGCGAGGGGCACAAGACCACCGCGCTACCGAATCGTTCCAAGTTCTCGTTCGTTCCTGGCGCCGATCTATCCCTGAAGGAATCATCTCTAGAGGGCTACCTCCATACGAGCGGGTTACCTGGATCGGCCTACCTTGTCCAGACCTCATACGGGCCGATCTGGGAGGTGAGCGAAAACTCCGAGCGGAGAAATGCACGTAGCTCCGGGTAATCCGTCTGACGCAGCCACAGGAACTCAAACACCGGCTCGAGAACCACGAGTCTGACATCACGCTCGTCGAGAACGCGAATTGCTTCGTGCTCCTGCTCGATAGAAGCGAGCCCAGGCAAGAAATGGTTGTACTTCGTCGCATTCGGTCGATCGGCCAGGTAGTAAAGCATCGGCGCCGCGGGAAAGACGAATATCGGCTCACCGTCACCCGTCCGCGCGCGCACAGTCTCGGTCACGGCGTCCAGCGGTAGGGCAGCGTATGGCCGCGCCAACACGCCGGCTCTCGGGTTTTCGACAGGCACGTAGGTCTGCGGATCGATCTGGCCGAAATCATTCTGGGGTACGACGAGCACGCTCCAGCGCCAGTTCGTAACTGGAAAGAGCGAGAGCAAGGGAACGATTGTCAGCGCCGCCGTGAGTGCAATTGTCGCGGCCGCGCGTCGCGGCCCAGTAATCCCAACAAGCACGCGCGACTCCGTTCGCCAGAAAAACCAGGCCAGCGCAGCCATCATCGGTGGCGCCGAGAAGGTAAGATGCGGCTCGTCCATCCGGGGGTACTGGTGAAAATACATAGTGCTCCCGAATGTGAGCAGCCATGCCACGATGAGTTCATGTCCGGGTGTCACCCACCCGCTCACACACGCCAGAACCACCAGTCCAGCCGCTACGGACCGGAAGAAGCTGATTCAAATTTTCCGTAAGAAGTAGCCCGGACGTCGTCACAGAGCTAGCGGGCGTTTGGCCCGGCACCTGTGACAACCAGGCTCCCATCGCCACGATCAGGATTCCGCCAAGTACCCAGGCTATTGACCGCGCAATCCGACGGTTAGCGAAGTCCCAGCAGGCGCCCACCATGAAGGGTCCGGCGGACAACACGGCGAGCCCTTCCGGATGCGGCCACCACTGATCAAGGATGTATCCGCACGGGATCCACCCCACCCAGGAACTGCTTGAGCGGGACCTCGCGCGAGAGATCTCGAGAATCAGTGCCAGCAGCCACGGAATGGTGACCAGTGAAAACCCCAGGCACACGGCCCCCGCACACACGATCGCTCGGCCGATCGAATCGCGATCTAGCGAGGCGCGACGATAGAGCCAGAAATTGAGCACCAGGACCGGCACTACGAACTCAAGCCAGTACTCGACCTGTGGCCGCAGCCACAGGGCAACCATCAGCGCAAGGGGCAGTACGAACACGGCTGCGATGGCCGGTAGGCGGAGCATCGAGGTAGGAAATACGCGATCCAGATTTGCCATCCATCCCGCGACAGACCGCGGTAACGCGCTGGGAATCGGGCAAGCCAAGCACGTAAACGTGAGCATCGCGAGAAGCGCCAGCAGCCCCGTGTTCTGCTTGAATGCGAATCCCAATCCGGCGAGGGAGCCGGCCGCGAGGAGCCAATTCAACTTCCGCGAGTCGAGATATCTCAGCATGGCCAGCGCCGCCGCCGTGGCGGATGCCGCGGCATACCAGGAGGGATGCGTTTGCCACGGTACCGGCGCAGGGTCGAGCAGCAAAAATGTCACCGGCGCCAGTAGGGCGTATCGGGCTGGCGCCAGGCGCCGAGCCAGGAGATACAGCAGCCCCGCGCCCACGATGCGCGCAACGATGACGCCTACACGCTGCCAGACCAAGCTGTAGCCAAAGACCTTAAAGATCAGCGCATGCAGGTAGAAAAACGCCAGGCGTGTAGGGGGTGGCGAAATCGCGGTACGGATGATCCCCAACGGCAACTCGACTTGCGAGGTAAGCAAAGTAGCCTTCCTCGAATGTGTCGATCCAGTAACGCGCTGCCCAAAGGTAAACGGCCCCCACTGTCGCCAGTACGAACAGAACGAGCCCGGCCTCCCGCGCGGAGATCGACCAGATTGCTCGGCTCGGTCGTGTCTTGGCGGAAGCCACGGTCGTCACGGTGTGCACGACGGCGGAGTGTACCTGAGGGGCGGCCTGGAACGGCAATCGCTTCAGAGACCCGAAGTACAACGCGAGGTCATAAAACACAGTCCTCTCCACTGTGCCCTGGCAATGGCCCGAACGCATCTAAAGATACGGCGGGCTGGTGTGACGTCGGGGTCGGCCACCGACCGGGCGACGCTTCCGGTCGGCCGCACTGCACAGCGAGCCAGGCGAGAAATTCTGGACGCTCCGCCCGAGGGAAAGCACCGAAGTCGGTTGTTAGGCTTAGCCCGTGGGAATGAGATTCACGGGCCCGAACGCCTCTGGTGATAGCCCGTGCAAACGCCTACGTTTTTCGCGGGTCATTCACTTGGAGCACCAATGATTGCCCTGGAGCAGAAACCGTCCGATCCGGCACTAGCACCGGGAATCGACATTCTCGGCGTGAGCGTTCGGTTCGGAACCGGTACCGATTCTGTACTCGCCCTCGATAATTGCACGGTGAACATTCGCCGTGGCGAGCGAGCTGCGCTCCTTGGCCCATCCGGCTGCGGTAAATCCACGCTGTTGCGCGTCGTCGCCGATCTGCTGCCAGCGACATCTGGCTCGCTGACCGTGCACGGTCGTACCGCCGCCGAGGTCCGGCGAGATCGCGCGTACATGCTTGTGGCACAGAGCTCCACGCTGCTGCCCTGGCGCACTCTGCAGGCAAATGTCGAGCTCGCAGGAGAAATCGCGGGCGTCCCGAAGAAGGACCGCAAACAGCGCGCTCAGGCAGTAATCAATCTCGTGGGTCTCCAGGGATTTGAGGCCCGTTTCCCGCAGCAGCTATCCGGCGGCATGCGTCAGCGCGGCGCCATCGCTCGGGCCCTATCCATGAGCCCGGATCTTCTGCTACTGGACGAGCCTTTCGGTGCGCTGGATGAGATCACCAGGGAGCGGCTGAACTTCGAACTCATGCAGGTCATCGCCGCAACGCAAGCCACCATGATTCTGGTTACGCACAGCATCGCCGAGGCCATCATCCTGTCCGAAACCGTGCACGTGATGTCGCCAAGGCCGGGCCGAATCATCGAATCCGTGGACGTTACCTTTCCATTCCCGCGCAATCCAGGAATTCGCGACACGACCGAGTTTCACGAAATCGAACGTCGTCTCCGAGCGGACCTGGCCGCGGGAGTCGCGAGACACAGTTAGTCCGCACCCATTCAGCGAGTCCCCGACGAAGGAGTTTCCTAACGGATGTCCATAAGCCTGCTCAATAGAACTATTACGTTGCCAGCACCGACGGCTGCCAACGCGGCGCCCATCGGCGCATATGCGCGGAAGTGGGGAATGTCGCTGTGGATGCTCCTGCCAGCTATCGCCGTGTTCCTGGCGATTCTGGCCACGTGGCAGACATTGAGCGTCAATGGTGTGATCAAGGCGTTCATCCTGCCCGCGCCGATGGCGATCCTCACCGCGATGGTGAACGTGCATCCAGTCATCCTGGACCACGCGCGGATTACGGTGTTGGAAGCATTGTTGGCGTTCACCATCGGAAACTCAATGGCGGTGCTCCTGGCAATCCTCTTCGTCCACAACGCCACCGCGGAGCGCAGCCTTTACCCGCTCGCTCTCGTCGCTCGCAGCATCCCGGTGGTGGCGATTACACCAGCACTCGTGTTGTGGCTGGGGAACGGGATGGAGCCCAAAATCGTGATCGGCTCGTTCCTCGTCTTCTTCCCAACGCTGGTCAACATGGTCCGCGGCCTCCGTTCAGTCGATCGCGACGTTATGGAGCTTTTGCACAGCCTATCCGCGAATCGCCTCCAGATCCTCTGGAAGGTCAGGCTTCCAGCTGCGCTTCCGTTCTTATTCTCCGCATTGCGCATCGCTGCCAGCACCTGCTTCATCGCGGCCATCGTGGCGGAATGGATCGGATCGGATCGCGGCGTCGGCTACCTCATTGTCATTTACGGCACGCAATTCAAGATTCCAGAAATGTGGGCGTCCGTCTTCGTTTGCTCAGCCATGGCCATCTTGAGCTTCTCTACCGTGTGCCTGGCTGAGCGCCTTGCCATGCCGTGGGCCAAGTTCAACGAATCACCGGCAACTTGACCCTGAGCTAGCTACCTTCGCGACTCCGAAACGACTCCATGTACCCATCACGGAAAGGCACCACTGGATGAAGATCGAAAAGAGGCTCGACGAGCTTGGACTCACCCTTGAGGAGACGATCCGCACCGGCAACGTTTTGGGAGCGGTCCAAGTAGGCAACCTCCTCTTCATTTCGGGACACGGACCCACCCGTGGTGGGAAGCCCGCTTTTGTCGGTCGCGTTGGAGCCGAGCTCACCAAAGAGCAAGGTTACGAGGCTGCCCGCCTCGTTGCGGTCAACTGCCTGGCATCCGCAAAGTCAGTGATTGGCGATCTCGACCGTGTCAAGCGCGTGGTGAAAGTGCTCGGCATGGTGATGTGCATCGAGGGTTTCACCGAAACGCCACAAGTCGTGCACGGATTCTCCGACTTGCTCGTGGAGCTGTACGGCGAGAACGGCAAGCACGCTCGTTCGGCAGTGGGCATGCAGCAACTCCCCAACAACATTCCGGTCGAAATCGAAATGATTCTCGAAATTGAGTGAGGGGAGCTCTCAGATCCAACCAGTAATGGCCGTCGTTCGAACGCACTTCGAAAAGCAGCTCAGAGAGAGATTGACCTCGATGACAACAACCTACGTTGGCAACACTGGCCTGGTTGACGATTTCCGAGATCTAGTGCTTACCGGCCCGGACACCCTGGGCGGCAAGATGCTGCGGCGGTTCTGGCATCCCGTGGTGTACAGCCACGAACTGGAAGCCGGTCGAGCCATGCCGCTTACGCACCTGAACGAGCAGTTCACGCTCTATCGCGGCGAGAGCGGCAAGCCTCACATCGTGGGATTCAATTGTCCGCACCGTAAGACCCAGCTCTCAGTGGGCTGGGTTGAGGGTGAAGACGTCCGCTGCTTCTATCACGGCTGGATGTTCAACGGCCGCGGCGAGTGCGTGGCTCAGCCTGCCGAGCCGCAGCCGTTCTGCGAGAAGGTGCGCATCCCCGCCTATCACGCCGAAGAGTACCTGGGGATGATCTTTGTCTATGTTGGCGAAGGCGAGCCGCCACCGCTCCCCCGCTATCCCGAGTTCGAGTATCCCGATCGGATTGAGGCGACGGAAGAGAGCTTCGTGCGAGGCTGCAACTGGTTCCAGGGCGTTGAAAACGGGACAGACCAGGTGCACGGATTATTTGTCCACGCCCGCGGCGAGCGCGACGGTCGACTCAAGAAATTCCCGTTGCCGGACTGGGAAGAGCATGACTGGGGCGTCGATGCCGCCCGCGACGGCAAGACAGGTGGCGGCATCTTCTTTCCGAATCTCCACCCGTTCAGCAAGACGATCGACGATCCATCCATTGACCTTGGCGGCCCACTCCCAACGCTCGTTTGGGAGATCCCGGTGGACGACTACACCCATCGCCAAATCGGCGTTCAGCGACTTCCAAGGCCCAAGGATGACCCACTGATCCGCGAATACCACGCCAATCGAGCCGAGCGATACGCCCGCTATGAGCCCGTGGCGCCGATCTCCGCAGCCGTGCTCGAGGGGCGTATGCATCGCGAGGACGTAGGCCTGAATCGGACACACACGTTCACCTTTGAGGACGACCTGGCCCAGGTCGGTCAAGGAGCCATCGAGGACCGTCGGGGGGAACGGCTAGGCCGATCAGACACGGGCATCATCGCCGTTCGAAAGATCTGGCGACGCGAGCTCAATAAGCTGGCCACGGCCAGGCGTTGACGACCTTCCAATGGACGGCGCCCGAATCCTGGGACACCATGCAACCAGTCGCGGAGTCCGCTGTACCCAACTCCCAGCAGCTCGTCGAGGTGAGTGGCTGACATGACGCTGTACGCAACCAACGATACTTCCTCGCTCGAAGCCGATCCGCTCGATGAAGGCTTTGGGGCCCTGGTTCTCACCGGACGAGAGACGCTGGGAGGTTGGCTGCTCCGACGCTACTGGCACCCCGTTGCCTACGCGCATGAGCTGCCGCTAGGTAAAGCGTTGCCCCTCATGCTCATGACTGAGCGATTCACGCTTTATCGCGGCGAGAGCGGCAAGCTTACCTCGTGAGATTCAACTGCCCCCACCGCAGGACACAACTCTGAGTTAGCTAGTTGGAAGGCGAGGCGATTAGCTGCTTCTACCACGGATGGATGTTCAACGGTGAAGGGCAATGCATCGATCAGCCGGCGGAGCCCGCGCCATTCTGCGAAAAGGTCACCGTTCCGAGGTTCCATGCCGAGGAGTACCTCGGGTTGATCTTTGCTTACATCGGCCCTGGTGAGCCGCCGCCCCTACCGCGCTATCCCGAGTTTGAGATCTCCGATCGGATCGAGCCGAGCGAGGAGAGCTTCTTCCGCAAGTGCAACTGGTTCCAGGGCGTAGAGAACGGCGTGGACGAGACGCACGGCTGGTACGTGCATATTCGTGGTGAGAATGACGGACGCATCTAGCAGCCGCCGCTCATTCAAGCCGTGGAGAACGACTGGGGTGTCGCCACGGGTCGCAACAACGTTCCTGGTGGCGGCGTGGGCTTTCCAAATCTCCACCCTTTGACCAAGAAGATCGACGAGCCGGGACTGGACCTTCCGGCCTTGCCATCGCTGGTGTGGGAAGTGCCAATCGATGATGAGACGCATCGCCAGATCGGCATTCAGCTCCTTCCATGGCCTATGGACGACCCGCGCATCCGTGACTACCACGTTCGCCGTAAGGCCCGATTCGATTCACATGAGTTGAAGCCGATGCCGATGTCCGACGCAGTCCTGGCGGGCAAGGTGAATCGGCACGATCTGGATCTCTCCAGGACTCATGCCTTCACCTTTGAAGATGACCTGGCGCAGGTTGGCCAGGGGCGTATCGAAGATCGGCGGGGCGAGCGACTCGGGCGCACCGATGCTGGCGTGATCCTGATGCGGAAAATCTGGCAGCGAGAGCTCCGTGCATTTGCAAGCGGAGCGTCCCTTAAGCAGTGGCGGTGGATTCCGCCCGAGACGTGGGGCGCGCAAGCATGACCCCCCGATTCGTCAGGTACTCGAGATCTCTGGAGCTACATGAAATCACGCATCGTTGTTCTGCAGCGTCGTTGCCAGCATGCTCCTTGCAGCGTGCAGCAGCGCCCCGGCCGCCGCTCCGCCAGCCGTGGCTCCCGCCGCGACGGGTCCCGAAACATCGGCTGCTGCGCCAACCGCCGCGGCCGCGGCGGCACCTTCGACAAGCGCTCTTGCCGCGAAGGCCCCGCTCGAAGAAAATGAGCTCCAGCTCACATTCGTGGCCAATGTTCAGTACTACGGCATTAGCTACGCCGCAAAGACCGGGCATCTTCGAGAAGAACGGGCTGAGCGTGGATTACAAGCCGGGCGGCGCAGGAGTCGACTCACTTCGCATGGCTGCGGCGGCGCTGCCGATGTGGGCTTTGCCGATGCGACTTCCCTGCTCGTTGCCATTGCAAATAGCGGTGCGGACCTAACCGTCTTCGGTGCGGACTTCCAGAAATCGCCCAACTCGGTGATGTGCCGCGACGATCGCGGAATAAAGATGTTCTCCGACATCAAAGGCAAGAACATCGGGCTGAAGCCCAACGCGGTCAACACGTTCCCGATGTTGCTTGCTCGCAACAGCATGACGACTGAGGACATCAAGTCCACCCCAATCGGACTCACCGACATCACGCCCATCATCGCGGGGACCATCGACTGTCAGTTCTCCGCCTTCTTCTTCAATGAGCCGATCACGGTTCGAAAGAACGGCGTGACGCCGGTCAACTTTCTGATCACCGATCACGGGATGCCATCTCAAGCACAGGTGCTGGTAACTCAGCCCGAGAAGATTCAGGCAGACCCTGCCGCCTACGTCGCCTTTATTAAATCGGTGCAGGAATCCTGGGAAACATTCATCAAGGATCCCGAAGCCGCTGCTCGATGGGTGGTAGACAACCGGCGCCGTGGACGGCCTGGACGTGGAACAGCAGATTGAACAGGCCAAGGCTGAGGTAGAGCTCATCAAACCGTCGGGAATGGTCAAGCCTCTGCTGTCGCTGGAGCCTGACGTCTGGAAGGAAACGCTGAAAGCGGCTCAGGACGCAGGAACGATCGCCCCAGACGCCAGCATCGATCTCGCCAGGATTTTGAACACCGACATCGTCACGCAGGCCAGCAAATAACTCACACACGGAGACATCGACCAATGGAATGGCAGTTTTCCCGAACCTATACTGACGAGAACGGCGTCACGCGCATCGAAGAGCTGACGTTCGAGAAGAACCCGGAGCTCAAAACGCTGCAGGCGGCCAAAGGCATCCGCTTCAACGTCTCACGAGCCCGGCACCTTCCGCGACTACCACGTCCAGCAGAATCCCCACCATCGGATCACCTCCAAGGTAGGCGAGATCCGCATCACGGACGGCACGAAGTTCCACATCAGCCCCGGTCACGTAAACTTCGCCACCGCAACGACCGGCGAAGGCCACACCAGCCGAGTGGTTGGCTGACGTGCCCAGGATTACGGACACGATACGCTCGGCGAAGAAGAACGCAGGCATCGACGGCGATGTCCAGAGTTGTTTTCTCTGCAAAGAGCTTATTGTCATCCTGAGCGCAGCGCTCGATGACAGGGCCCGTCATCGCTCTCACCTTCCAACACGGCGGGATCAGTCGGCGGGATCGCTCCTAGAGTGACTGCGCCCGACACTCCAACTCGATCACCTCCGCTCGTGACATCGTCTCCAGATACTCCTCGGCCGATCGATACAACTTGTCGGGCACCAGCCGAGCGGTAATCGGGAAGACCAGGCCGGATTTGTCGAACGGATACGGGTCTAGTGCAAGAGAATAGTCTCCACGCGATACACACTGAAGCGTCATCGACGACCCGTCGGGCAGGGTCACGGGTGCGATGTCACCACTGCTCGCCTGTCTGAACACATATTGCAGCGAAAGACGATCCCATACCTGGAGTAAGAGGTAGTTGCGCCAGACGCTCGGATCATGCGTGACGTGTGTACTTCGGTCGATGCCGGCGATTCGCTCCGCCAGCGATTGTTGGAACGTCGCCTGCTCGGCGAGAAACTCATCTACCAGCACTCGCTCTTCCGCGCTGAAGTGCTGCTCGGCCAGACGGAATGTGCCGTACCGATCGTTAGAGAGTCCCGCCCCGTGCATACTTACGAGAAGCCCGGTGTATGGATCGACTTCGGCCGCGGCCTGAATTCCGCGCCGATACAGTGGCACATGCTCATGCGGTGTTAGTCGAAAGAACTGGTAGGGCTGTCCCGTGGAGGGATCGAGCGAAGTCTCATGATCATCCCACTGAATCCAGCCGTTGTCATGCCTCGTGGCGGCCTCGATAACTGGGTGTGACGGCTCGTAGGCAGGCGTGCCCTCGTTCCCCCAATGCCTCGCAAAATCACCAGCTTGAAGCCCGTGGTCCGGCTCGTCGAATGGCGAGCCAACGATCCTTAACCTTGCTGAAAATCATGTGCGTGCTCCCCGTCTAAGATCTTCAGGATTCTAGGAGTCGTTAACTAATTGCCACATTGGACGCGCCGTATAGCTTGCATCCGCGTACAACAAGCTCGGTCATTCCTGGGTTGTGTCTGGCGAGCACGGAGATTCATGGAATGGCCTCGGGGTCCGCGACCTTATCGAACGAATTCTCACTCGGCGTGCGAATCATTCGGTGGCATTCGCACGCCGCCCGCTCGACGTCACGCCGATCGATCACAGTGATCTGGCCACGACTGTATCGGATGTAGCCAAGCTCCTGGAGAGTGGCGGCAGCCGAGTTGACCGACGCAGCCCAACGCCCAGCATCTGAGCCAGGAAATCCTGCGTCAGCGCGAACTGGTCGAGCCCGAGCTGATGCTGTGTCATGGAGGCCTTGCCAATGGTCGGTTCAACATTCGGGCCCAGATCCTAAGGTCATGCGACAACTCTGCTGTTAAAGCGCCCCGAGCGCTGGTTATCCAAACTGGTGACATTTCTCTCTGGGACGCTCGCTGTAGGCCATCCACGGTGGGACAGTGGTCTCTGCCTGTCCAGTCCCCGATCAATCCATGAATCTCTTGACAGTCGAGACGACTGTCCCATCAAAGACCTCGTCCGGCTCACGGATCTTCACAGCACCGGCCAAGACCGTTGTCCCGCCGACTCAGCGAGGGCATGGCTTTGAGGTGGACCCCAGTCGCCGGGGCGCGCCCAGACGCCCCGGCGATGCCGTAATCAGGATGCTCCGCCTACCGATTCCGCGACTCTCCCGGAGCTGCGCCTATCGCGATTGTCACGTGATCGTTGCACAAGTTCCGTCGCACGCCATCGTTCCCGGTCGTCCCAGGGAAGCCAGATTACCGTGCTATCATCCCCGTGAGTAGGACGTTTTAGGGGGCGCTGGTGAAGCTCCAGGGACAGTATTCATTTCCGGCTCGACCGCGAGCAGGTCTGGAAGCTCATGCTCGATCCGGAGTCGCTGAAGCAATGCGTGCCCGGTTGCGAATCGCTGGAGGCGACTGACGCGGACCAATATCAGGTCACATTGAAGGTTGGTGTCGCGGCGATTCGGGGAACGTACAAAGGCAAGATCGCCATTGTGGACAAGGTTGAGCCCTCGAGTTACCGCTTGCGCGTTGAAGGGAAGGGCGGACCGGGTTTCGTGCGCGGTGATGCTTCCATCACGCTAGAGGAGGATGGCGGAGAGACCAGAGTGATGGTTGACGCCGATGGCAATGTGGGCGGCACCGTTGCCGGTGTTGGGCAGCGTATGCTGGGCGGCGTGGCGAAGATGTTGATGGACCAGTTCTTCAACTGTCTGAAATCGCGGGTTCCCGCCCGAGCCTAACTATGACCATGCGCCCAATGGCTACGCAGTCCCTGTACGAAATGGTGAGCGTCGCGCAAGCGAAGGAGATCATCAACCGCTTCGCGCGGCCGCTGAGTACTGAAACGATTAATGCGTTAGAGGCACGTGGGCGCGTGTTGGCTGAGCGCGTTGTGTCCAGTGAGAATCTGCCACCTGCGCATCGATCCGCCGTGGATGGCTACGCGGTTCTCGGTTCGGATGGACAGTCTCCGCGCAGAGTCCTGGGCGAGATCACCGCCGGCCACGTACTGGATCAAACCATCACTCCGGGCACGGCGCTACGAATCATGACTGGTGGACTCCTCCCGCCAGGCGCAGATACGGTCGTGATGGTGGAGGACACCGAAGAGCACGACGGGACCGTCGAGTTTCACGCACCGGTCAACACCGGCTGGAACGTCCATGCGCCCGGCCTGGACCTCACCCACGGACAGGTCGTCTTCGAACCGGGAACGGTGCTCGGTCCACCGGAGATTGGCATGCTGGCAACCATGGGCCACGTCAATGTCTCCGTGTATCGCCGACCGAGTGTTTCCATGCTGGCCACCGGCGACGAGCTGGTGGAGCCGTGGGAAGAACCGCCATACGGCGCCATTCGGGATAGCAACAGATACGCCGTCCTGGCGGCGGCGGCGGAAGCCGGTGCTTCATCATCGTGGAACCGGATCGTCCACGACGATGAAGAGGCAACACGCGCCGCGATCGTTGAAGGCATTAACGCCGCTGATGTGCTGCTTTCCTCCGGCGGTGTCTCCATGGGCACGCGGGACCTTATTAAGCCGATCCTGGAGGAGCTAGGCACGGTGCAATTTGGACGCGTGTCGTTCAAGCCAGGGAAACCGCTCACGTTCGCCACGGTAGGCGACAAGCTCGTCTTCGGACTCCCAGGATTTCCGGTGTCGTCTCTGGTCACATTCGAGGTCTTCGTTCGACCAGCCCTTCTTCGAATGCAGGGTCACCCGTCACCGGAACGCCCGCGGGTGCACGTCCGTATCCAACAGCCAATCCGACTGGATCCATCTCGACCGGAGTATCAGCGCGCATTCATCAGGTGGCAAAACGGCGAACTGGTGTCATCGCCAACCGGGGTGCAAGCATCCAGCCGACTGATGTCCATGGTCGGCGCCAACGCCCTCCTCGAGCTCGAGGCGCGCGAGGGCACACTCCAGCCTGGCGAGCTTGTCCCGGCGCTCCTGCTCGCCACTCCACCAAGCGACTAATCCGACACATTGGTGAGACAGCCGTCTTTGGCTGTCCAGCGTTGCTCCGCCTCCATGATTCATGAACAGCCAGAGACGGCTGTTCTACCGGTACGGGTCATCCTTGTACAGGGCCTTTGCTATACTTCGAAATCGCGTGCGATAGCCTCTTCGGTGAATCGTGCGCTCTGACCGTCTCAAAGGGAGGGACGCGTGATCGAGGGCATCCGCCGCATCCAGGACATGATGGAGCGGCAGATCTACATTACAGACCGCGCTATCGCGACGACGACGTACCTGGCGAGCGAGCTGCGCAAAGCCCGTGCTGATCGAGGGCCAGGCAGGCGTCGGCAAGACCGAGATCGCCAAGGTGCTCGCGACCGCGCCTGGACACCGAGCTGATTCGGCTGCAGTGCTATGAGGGCCTGGACGTCAATACCGCGCTCTACGAGTGGAACTATCCGAAGCAGATGCTGCGGATCAAGATGGAAGAGGGCGGCGACAATCTCGGTCGAGGACCAGGAGACGCACATCTTCAGCGAGACTTCCTGCTGAAGCGGCCGCTCCTGCGGGCGATCAGTGCGAAGGACAAGTCGCCGGTCCTGCTGATCGACGAGGTCGACCGCGCGGACGAGGAGTTCGAGGCGTTCCTCCTCGAAGTGCTGTCCGACTTCCAGGTCACCATCCCCGAGCTTGGCACGATCAAGTGCCGAGCACCGCCCGTACGTGGTGCTGACCTCGAACCGGACCCGTGAGCTTGCGCGACGCGTCTCAAGCGCCGCTGCATGTACCTGTGGATCGACTATCCGGACTTCGCCAAGGAGCTGCGGATCATCACCACCAAGATCCCGAACATCAACGAGCGGCTGGCGCGGCAGGTCGCGGCGTTCATGCAGGCGATCCGCCAGGTCAAGCTCTGACCAAGACCCCGGCGTCGCCGAGACGCTGGACTGGGCGATGAGCATGATGGCGCTGCACCAGGATCACCTCGATCCGGAGACCGTGCGCGAGACGCTCGGCGTCATTCATCAAGGATCGCGACGACGTCACCAAGATGCGCGGCAAGCCGCTGGATTCATCCTGGTCGGCATGGATACGCGGACAGAGGAAGAGGATCTCAACGCAATGGATCCAGTCAGTCGACCCAGCGCCTGGAGCGGGAAATCGCCTCACGCTAAAGAGCCGCGCCCGGCACGCGGATCTGCACTCGCAACGTCATCGCGTTCGGGCAGGAGCTTCGATCGCGCGAGCTGCTTGTCACACCTCACTGAGATCGTCGACGCGCTACGGCGTCGATGTCCGTAGAAGTCGCGCGATCGCCGCGACGTCTATCTCGGCACGCGCACCGTCCTCACGTCTCGTCCCGAAGACATGCCGATCTTCGACGAGGTCTTCGACAACTTCTGGCGGCGCATCGCCACCATCGACGAGGTGGACGATCCGAGAACCAACCCGGACGAGATGACGTCACAGGGCGAGGATGCGCCGACCTCCAAGAGGGCGGCGAGGGCCAGCAGCAGTTGCGGCTGACCAGCGCCGAGGGAGACGGCGGCGAGGGCGACGAAGAGGGCGACGAGGAAGCGCTGCCGCTCTACAGCCCGGTCGAGATGTCTGGCAGCAAGGACTTCAGTCGGTTCCAGGCCGAGGAGATGACGCGAGATCGCCCGCGCGGTCCTCATCATCGCCAAACGCTGGCAACGCAGGAGAGCCGGCGGTACGCGTGTCGCGCAAGGGCATCCATGATCGATGCCCGCCGCACGATGCGCCGAAGAACATGAAGTACGGCGGCACCATCATCGAGCTGGCGCGCAAGACGAGAAAAATCCGCAAGCCGCGGCTGGTGGTCATCTGCGACGTGAGCCGCTCGATGGACACCTACAGCCGGTTCCTGCTCCAGTTCATCCACGCGATGCAGCACGTCATCGGCAAGGTGGAGTCGTTCGTGTTCAGTACCTCGCTGACGCGCGTGACGGAGTACTTCAAGAACGAGGACATTCAGAGTGCGCTGGACCGCATTGCGCGTGAGGTCCACGACTGGTCGGGCGGAACCCGGATCGGCCAGAGCCTGACGACGTTCAACGAAGAGTGGTCACGCCAGACTCGTGGACAGGCACACCATCGTGGTGATCCTCAGCGACGGTCTGGATACCGGCGATGCGGAGATCCTCCGAACGGCAATGGAAGAGCTTGCAGCTCGGGCCGGAAAGGTCGTCTGGCTCAATCCACTGCTCGGCAGCAAGGACTACCGTCCGCTGGCGCGTGGCATGAGTACGGCTCTGCATCACATGGACGTGTTCGCGCCGGCCCACAACCTGGCCAGCCTGCAGGATCTGGGCAGACACTTAACGCTCTAAAGGACCAAAGGCCCTCAAGGACGCAGCGACATCTCGTTGTATGTCGCTGCCGTCCTTGAGGGCCTTTGGTTCTACTCAACTCGTCTTCTGTCAATTGCGATATGACGTGATACCACTGTGATTGTCTGCACCTCAAACGAGACAGGCCCGTAACCGAGGCCACTGCAGAATCCTGGTTGTTGCCGCGCGCAGCTTACGCGCAGGTAAACCGCGAAGAGCGAGTGTCCAGTGCCTGTAGTTCAGTGGTATCGAAATCTGAGTCTCGTCGCCCGGTTCACCTGGACCGGACTGGCGCTCACTATCATCGTCGGAAGCCTGGTAGCTTTAGTGGTGGGCCAGGGGATTGAGCGCGCGGCGTTGGAGCATGAGGCCTGGAGCGTGAGCGAGACTGTCGCCCAGACGTTGGGTCCGGCGATCGCAGCATCCGACTTCGAAGTGGGCGACCACCTGGCGCGCGCTGAGGAGATCCGCCGCGCCGAGGAGGACCTGGCTGGCCATTCTCGAATTCGCGAGCTGCGTATCTGGTCAGCGGACAGCACCCTCATATTCGGGCCGGAGCTTGAAATGATCGGCTTCGGATACGAGCGCAACCCTGCACTGAATCGCGCCCTACGCGGTGAGGTGGCATCCGTGCCTGTGCTCGTTCCCGGAATGATTGGTGACCAGTTCGACGCCGGCTTGCAGACGTTTGCCCCTATCCGAGCCAGAGACGCGTCCGTGCTCGGGGCTTTCGAAATTCAGCACTCCACCGTCGCCGTCACGGATCGCATTCATGCAGGCTTGAGGACGCTCTGGCTTAGCGTGACGGGAGGCCTGCTGCTCTTATATTTCGGTCTCTTTGGCATTGTGAAGCGTGCTTCGGCAGAGCTCGAGTGGCACCATCGGGAGGTGATAGCGCTCACATCACGTCGCGAAATCGATCGGATGAAGGCGGAATTCGCCAGTACCGTCTCACACGAGCTTCGAGCTCCACTCACCTCCTTGATCGGATATTCCGAGCTACTGGTCTCACGTGGATCGCAGCATGGTCAGGATTATGAGTGGGCAGAGCAGATTTTGCGGCAGTCTAAGCGGCTGAGCGAGCTACTGGACGACGTATTGGGCGCATCGATGATCGCCGACAGCGCAATGATGCTCACGCCGCGCACGCTGGATGTGCCGGCGATCGTTGCACGCGCAATCGGCGCACTTCCGGGCATCACGCCAACAATCGCAATTGAGGCGGCCCTGCCGCCAAATTTGCCTTCTATTCTGGGCGACCGAGAAAAGCTCATGCAGATTCTGACAAATCTCTTAACCAATGCTGTCAAGTACTCCCCGGATGGAGGCGAAATTCGGATCAGCGCCGCCGAGGTGAATGGTCGACTGCGACTGTCGGTCATCGATCATGGACTTGGAATCGCCCAGAACGACCTTCCCCGTCTGTTCGAGCGATTCCATCGCATCCATGCGCGTACCAATCCTGAGATCCATGGCACAGGCCTGGGGCTCTACATCTCACGCGGTCTCGCCGAGCTTCAGGGAGGCATCCTGTGGGGCGAAAGCCAAGGGCTGGGCATGGGCTCAGCGTTTCATCTCGAGCTGCCTCTCGCGCCAGCTGAGGACATCGCTCCGGCAACGGTTGGGCGTCCCAGTCTCGCCATTGGCGCAGCTCCGTAGCAAGCAGTCCGTGAGGGGTAGCAGCGCCTAACACAACGCCGCTAGTCCGAAAGTCGGGTAATATACTGCACGGACAATCGGCCTAGCGATGCGCGCTGTCCCACTCGTGCGTACGACGGAGTAATCCCAAATTGGTGGAAGAAATCATCCTTCAGGTCGAGCGCGTCCTGCGCATCGCCCTGACGGTCATAGCCGCGTATCTCGTGGCCCTATGGATAGCAAGCGTTTGGTGGACATTCCGGGATATTCGCCTTCGCACTACCGACCTTTTCCTTCAGATCGCCGCCACACTCCTCGTGGTGATCTTCAACTTCGCCGGCCTCCTGATCTACTTCATTCTGCGACCACCGAGGACGCTGGCCGAGCTCTACGAGGAATCGCTTGAAGAAGAAGCGGTCCTTCAAGGCATTTACGTCCAGGCGTCCTGTCCGGTCTGCCGACAGCGCGCGGAGCAGGACTTCATCTTCTGTCCCTGGTGCCAAACGCGCCTGAAGCGGCTGTGCATCCGCTGCGACAGGCCGCTACTACTGCGCTGGAAGGCCTGTCCATCTTGCGGAGAGGCCGCTACGGGCCCATTGATCGATGAGAAGACGCCAACCGCGCTGATGTAGCCCGGCCTGGGAGCGCGGGCGTCCCGACCAGATCTACCTCGCTCGCGTCGCACGCACCGTTGATAGGGGCATTCAGGGCGGGACCACCCGCGCTCCCAGGCTACGCGTAGCGCTTCAGTGCGCGCGCTACGCGGATCTCGACGAAGCTAAAGTCATCGCCGAGCTGACTCTGAATCTCGGTCAACGTCGTCTCGCCGGCCATGCGAAGAACATCGTTAATCGCGTCGAGCTTGTCCGCGGCTATGAGCCGATCGACATCGATCTCCTCGCCCGCTTCGAGCCCGTCGGCAAGGTGGCCCTCGATGGTGGACAACGCGAGGCCACGCTCTCGGGCAATGTCCGCGACGCTCCTGCCTTCTCGAAAAAGGTCGAGCGTCTCACGCATTGAGCTACCGGCTATTCGTCGACCCCGAGGAGCTTCCGCGGGTCGAGCATTTGGAGGCA
Source organism: uncultured Chloroflexia bacterium (assembly GCA_963765765.1). Classification (GTDB taxonomy): domain Bacteria; phylum Chloroflexota; class UBA6077; order UBA6077; family JACCZL01; genus CAVXYC01. The sequence goes on from CAVXYC010000020.1 coordinate 812,097, forward strand.
CCGGCCGCGATGAAGACGCGGCGCGTCGCAGTCCGCGCGCATCCGCATATGAACGTATCGTTTCCAGAAACTCATCGCCAAAGCTAGAGGCCTTCGCCGTTCCAATTCCTGGAAGCCGCATCAGCTCATCTATCGAGGACGGCAAGCGACCAGCCATCTCCTGAAGCGTTCTATCGTGGAAGATGACGTACGGTGGCACATTGCGCTCATCGGCGATTCTCTTGCGCAGAGCCCGCAGATCGTCGAAGAGCTCCGGGTTGGCCTGCATATGGTCGGGCTTGACCGCGGCTGTCCGAGCCCGCGTGACCAACATCACTCGCTCTTCACCAGTAAGCACGCGCCTTCCGGCGGCTGTCACCGGAGCGCGTTAAATCGCTCCGCATCCTGTGTGGCATACCCATATCGCACAAGCTGCCTTGCAAGCGCGGACCACTCCTCTTTCGGTCGACCGCGGCCAACGCCATGGGTCGGCAGGGCGTCATGGCCAAAACGTACGATGCGCTCTGATCTGGCACCGCGCAGTACATCGACCAGATAGGCAACGCCGAATCGTTCTCCCGTGCGTACCGCGCACGACAGCAGCATCTGCGCGGCTACCGTGGCGTCCTCTGTCTCACCGGGATCTCGACAAACGTCACAGCACGGCTCAGGCCGTTCCTCGAGTTTCTCGTCAAAGTAGGCAAGCAACATCTCACGCCGACAGGTCGTGCTTTCAGCCCAGCTCTGGACCTGTCGAAGCTGCGCGCGTGCTACCGCCTGAACCTGAGGGGATTCAATCTGCCTGATGAAGTATTCATGCTTCATGCTGTCGCCGGCGGCGTAGAAGAGCATGCACTCACTGGGCTCGCCATCACGTCCGGCGCGGCCACTTTCCTGGTAGTAGCCCTCGAGGTTCTTAGGTAAATCGTAGTGCATGACAAAGCGTACGTCTGGCTTGTCAATCCCCATGCCGAACGCAATCGTCGCGACGATGATCTGAACATCGTCTCGGACAAACGCTTCCTGGTGGCGGGAGCGAGTAGCCGGATCGAGGCCCGCGTGATACGGCGCTCCGGAGAAACCATCGCGTCGTAGCTGTGATGCGATCTCTTCGGTACTTGTCCGAGACTGACAGTAGATGATCCCCGAGCCCCGATCAGCGGAGCGTAAGTACGCCACGATCTGCTCGTACGCGGATTTCTTACCACGGACCTCGTAACTTAGATTGGCCCGGTTGAAACTGCCTCGAAACGACGCGGCGCCCTGAAGTCCTAGCTCTCGCTTGATGTCTTCCTGAACGCGTGAAGTGGCGGTGGCCGTAAAGGCACCGATCGGACAACCGGGAAAAGAGTCGCGAAGATCACGGAGCTGGCGATATTCTGGACGGAAGTCATGGCCCCATTCTGAGATACAGTGGGCCCTCGTCAATAGCGAAAAGACTGACGTTGCGCTCTTTCAACCAGCCCAGGAAGCTGGGCATCATCAAACGTTCAGGGGCGACGTACAAAATCTTGATCTCACCCCGAGAGATGGCTGCCTGACGCTCACGCACCTCGGTCCCGGAGAGGGAGCTATTGATGTAAGCGGCGCTCACTCCCAGAGTTTGAAGCGCGTCCACCTGGTCTTTCATCAGGGCAATGAGCGGGGAGACAACTACAGCGAGCCCTGGCAGCACCAGTCCGGGAAGCTGATAGCACAGCGACTTTCCCCCACCAGTTGGCATGAGCACGAAGGCGTCGCGCCCCTCGATCAACGAGAAAACGACGTCTTCCTGCAGGGGCCGGAAGGAACTGAAACCGAATGTTGAGCGGAGCGTCTGTAGGGCTTGTTCCTGCAGCGTCGGGGATAGGGACATCGCTAGATATTAGAGACTCCGCTGTCATCAAACAACAACGCGCGGCCCAGCAAGCGATGCCTTAAAGGACAGGTCCCATGGATGAGATCACACTGGATACCAGTTGGAGTACCGGCTTCAGGTCCACGGTGCTATTCACAAAGATGTGGCGTTCGTCCAGCGGCTCAAACGTTTTCACAAGATGCTGGTACACAGCCCAGTCGGCATCAGACTTATCGCTTGGATTCGGCGAATCTTGACGATGCTGCAGCCGCTTGCGAATCACATGTTCCGGCGCCCAGACCACAAGCGCCAGGAATTGTGCCCTGGCGGCTCTGGCGAGGTCCTGTAGCCTCTTGCGATGAGACTTGCGAAGGTTCGTCGCGTCAAAAATGACATCCTGGCCTCGAGACAGTTTCTGGCGCAGACGCTGCTGCGCGACGTTGTGGACCCACGCGCTTTCTGCCGGCAAATACGTTGGTACAGACACCAACGCCTTGCGAATCGCGTCAGTCTGGACGATGTCCGCGCCAATAGCTTCCTTGAGTCGTTGCGCTACCGTGGACTTTCCGGTGCCAGGTGGGCCCACCAGGACCAGTAATGTAGGAGGCCGGGACGAAGCGGTCTGTTTAGATTCATCCGTCACGGTTCAGGCCGCTCATGGGATCATACGTAGCGAGGTTGCCAACGGAACTCACTGGAACTTCCCGAACGTCTGGGGCGTTACTCTCACGGACGGTCGGCGTGTCCCACTCGAGTGTCTGGCACCAACCTAAGCTCAAGGGGTGTGCGTGGTAGCTATCGGAGACGTTCTTGCCAGTCGCTATGTCATTGAAGAGCGACTCGGCCAGGGCGGAATGGCGGCCGTCTATCGAGCCCGCGATCAACAGCTTGGACGTGCCGTCGCCATAAAGGTGCTCCACCAGCAATTCTCTGAGGACCCTGAGCTGGTAGCCCGTTTCCAGCAGGAGGCGCGGGCCGCGGCCGCGCTCAGTCATCCACATATTGTGGAAGTGTATGACGTTGGGACAGACCAGGGCGCCCTCTTCATCGTTATGGCCCTGGCAACGGGCGAAAACTTCGGCAGCATTCTGCAACGAGAAGGCCGGCCGTCTCCTGCTGAGGTCGCCCGAATCGGGGCGTCAATCGCGGATGCGCTGGCCTATGCACATCGCAATGGTGTCATTCATCGCGACGTCAAACCCCAGAACATCCTGATAGACCCCGATGGTCGCGTGCGTCTGGCCGACTTCGGGATCGCGGAGATTGCCGGCACATCCGGACTCACGCAGAGTGGCTGGGTCATGGGGACCGCCTACTATCTCTCACCAGAGCGGGCGCAGGGCGAGGCGGGCGGCGCGGCCGCGGATATTTACTCACTGGGTGTGGTGCTCTATGAGGCACTGGCCGGACGTCGTCCGTTCTCCGGTGCGAATCCAGTCGCCATAGCGCTGCAGCAGCTCCAGCACGCGGCACCGCCACTTTCATCGCTTGCCCCGGACGCTCCAACATCACTCATTGCCGCCATTGACCGATCGATGGCCTACGAGCCGGGTTCGCGTTACCCAAATGCTGAGGAGCTCGCCCGTGACTTGAGAGCAGCCGCGAGCATGGACCCGCCCACCATACGTCAGCAAGCGGTCCCTGCCGACGCGCCTACCCAGAGAGCTCCCGTGGCTACCACTTCGGTTCGGCCAGCGGTTCAGCCAGTGCCCGCCCGCCTTGCTCCACGTAACAAGCCTTCGCAACCTCTGGTGGCTTCGGCCGCGCGCGGATTGATGACTGGAATTCTCGTCGTGGCCACGATCGTTGGGTCACTTATTCTCGGAGTCTGGCTGGTCGGTCAATACGGCGCGCCGCTCATTCGCCGATTCACACCGTCCGCGGCGTCGACTTCTACCCCGGCGGCGGTTGTAGTGCCGACTGCGACACGCGCTGCTCCGACTGCAACTTCGCTCCCTGTGACGCCAACGAGCGTCCCACCTACCAATACGAGCGTGCCGGCAACCGCCACGGCGACGCGCACTCCCGCTCCACCCACAGCGACCACAGCACCGCCGAAGCCGACGCTGCTTGAAGTTCCGAACGTGGTTGGGCGACAGCGGAATGAGGCGGAGGACACGCTACGGCGCGCTCAGCTCGCCGTCACGGTCCGGGAAGTTGCCGACCCGGCCCGCCCCGTCGGCGTCGTGCTCAGTCAATCGCCGGCGGCGGGCCAACGGCTTGAGCCGGGCGGCGTTGTGAACATCAGCGTCAATCGACCGCCTGCATCCCCAGGCGTGAGAGTCCCGAATGTGGAGGGTATGGATGCACCCGAGGCGCGCCGTACGTTGGAATCGGCCGGATTCAAAGTCGTCGTAGCGGAGACGCAGGCACAGCAAGGACAGGGGAAGGGAACGGTGGTGAATCAGGTCCCCGATTCGGCCGCGACCGTCGAGTCAGGGTCATCTGTAAGAATCGAGATTGGTACGTAGCGAAATGCGTCTCGGCGGTGATACTCGCCTCGTCCAGCGTTCGGCCCCTCATCAGAGCGGAGAAGGTATTTGCAAAGAGACGGGCCAACCGCGCACTCGGTTAGCCGGCCGTAAGCGACACACTACGGTATTCGGATATTCGTGGCCCGTGTGCCCCGACCTCGCACATCCTGCATGAGTTCGAATTCGAGCTCCTGGCCTTCGGCGAGACTATCGAATACACCCCGCGGCAACGCCCCGTGATGAAAGAAAATTTCTTGCCCGTCTTCAGTACGGATAAAACCAAACCCCCGCTCCCGAATCATTCTTACAATCCTACCTCGCTGCATCCGACGCTCCTTCATCGGGCCCCGGCCGCGTTCGCTGACAACTGTCGCGTGGTACCCTTAGCCCCCGACATGCAGATGTCGTGCCAGCGCTCAGTGGACCCAAACGTGCACCAGGGGCGCTCTCGGCAGGCCGGCACCCAGAAAGAGCGCGGTTCGTAACTGAAGGTACGCACGCCGTGTGCCGACGGCTAAAGCGCCCGCCTTCGCCTTTAGTCGATTGGCTGACGCATGCTATGCTGAGGTCTTGAGCACGCTCTGAGATGGGGCGGAGCTCGCCTTCGGAGGGGTAGAGGTTGGAGCAAGGAATCAGCGATTTCGGCGAAGTACATCGCCTCGAGGCCGACGCCATCGGTCCACCCGGCCGTCGAGCGTTTCGGATCATCGCTGAATCGGAGCGCGGCCGAGTTTGGCTTCGCGTGGAGCGTCAGCAGCTCGAGGCTCTGGCAATGCTCATCGAGCAGCTCATCAGCGGTGTGTATGCGCTGGATTTGCGCGCGATGCGCGGAATTAACCCGGCTGAGCCGCAAACCGTGGACACCGAGCCGTCTCCAACCATGGAGCTCCATGTAGGTCAAATGGCGCTGGGCTTTGATGAAGAGCAGAACACTTACTTACTGCTCGTGCACGATGTCGAGAGCGACAACGACGGCCCACCCACATTTAGCTGCGTCGCGACCCGTCAGCAGCTTCGCACGCTAGCCGCGACGATTGGTCCTCTGGTCGACCGGTGGTCGCCCAAGATGCCCAATGTGCGACGCGCCGCTGGGATCGGAGCCACACGTATGTGCTCGATCCAACGGGCACGCGAAGTACGCGGCTGATCTGTAACTAGGGCCCGGATAACAGGGCTTCCCGAAAGTACCCACCGCAACTCTTTCCGCGCGGCAGAGGGAGCCGGAAGCTGAGAAATCTCGAGAATCTGACTCCCTCCTTGTCGCGCTGGGCGGGTTGGGTGGGGTCGTGCTCAGCCGCATCACACAGCAACGTTTAACTCGTTGAAGCAGCTCGTCCACGGACGATCAGTTGTCTCTAGCGGCGAGTGAACCACCGCCAAATGTTGACCGGCGACGATCATTAAGCCCAACGGAGCCCGTGCATGCGTTGGGTATAATACGTGCGATTGATCGCCCAGAATCTGAGATCTCCGAGCCACTTTTTTGACTGACACACCCACCGGCGATCGAACCGTTTGCCCGCGGTGTAGCGCATCGCTTGAGAGTGGCACGCTTTACAACCGCTATCACGTTTGCGACAGCTGCGGACTGCATTTCCAGATCTCGGCTCGACAGCGGCTCGAGCAACTTGTAGACGAAGGCAGCTTCCGCGAGGTCAATCAACGTCTCGCCGGTGGCGATCCACTCACTTTCGCCGATCGAGTCCCGTACCTGGACCGCCTGAACCAGGCGCGTGAACGCACTGGTATCGATGAGGCAGTCATTACGGGAACGGCCCGCATCAATGGCCTTCAGTGTGTGCTGGCGATCAGTGAGTTCGGTTTCCTGGGCGGAAGCATGGGCTCAGCCGTAGGCGAGAAGGTTGCTCTTGCCATGGAGCTGTCAATGAGCAAGCAGCTCCCATTTGTGAGCATTGCAGCAAGCGGTGGCGCCCGAATGCAGGAAGGCATGCTCTCGCTGGTGCAGATGGCCAAGACGGCCGCCGCAGCTATGCGCCTGCACAAGTCTGCAGTGCCATTCATTTCAGTGCTCACTGATCCAACGACGGGCGGAGTTTACGCGAGCTATGCGTCGCAGGGTGACATCCTTATCGCCGAATCAGGGGCCCTTGTTGGTTTTGCGGGCCCGAGGGTGATCGAGCAGCTCACGGGGCACGCGATTCCCCCCAATGCGCAGACGGCCGAGCTTCTTCTGGAGCAAGGGCAGATTGATGCCGTCGTCGAGCGCCCAAAACTTCGTGGGCTCCTGGCCATGCTCATCCAGATCTTGTATCGGCCATGGGACTTGAAAGCTCGCGGTGATGTTGAGCTGTATCGGCCAACGCCCACGCCGCCTGCTTCTGCATGGCAGGCTGTCGAGCTAGCTCGGCATGATCAGCGCCCCACCGCGTGCGATTACATTCGACGCATGATGCCGCTTTTCGTGGAGCTGCGCGGCGACCGGCTCTATGGTGACGATCCAGCTGTCGTCGCGGGCGTTGGAGACTTGGGCGGAATTACCTGTGTTGTCATCGCCCAGGAGCGGGGACACGGCGATGACGCGGAGCACCGTCGGGGCGGGAAGATGCGGCCCGAAGGCTATCGCAAGGCGGAGCGCATGATGCGCCTAGCCGCGGATCTGAATCTCCCGCTTATCACCTTGATCGATACTCCCGGTGCTTCGTTGGACTTCGACTCTGAAGCACGCGGCCTTGCGCCGTCCATCTCCAATTGTCTGGCGCGCATGTCCATCACACCGGTGCCAATCATTGCCACGGTTATCGGCGAAGGTGGCAGCGGTGGTGCGTTAGCATTGGGCCTGGCGGACCGCATCCTCATGCAAGAGAACTCGATTTATTCTGTCATTGCTCCGGAAGGCGCGGCGGCCATTCTCTACCACGATGCACAAAGGGCGCGAGACGTTGCGGATGCGCTCAAGCTATCAGCCGCCGATGCAAGCGTCCTCGGGGTTGTCGACACGCTCGTACCGGAGCCTCAGGGCGGAGCGCACCTGGATCCCGACTACGCGGCTGTGCTGCTACGAAATTACATCCTAGATGCTCTCGTTGAGCTGCGTAAGATCAGTTCCAACAAGCTTCTGGATGAGCGCTACCGGAAGTTTCGCCGTATGGGTCAGGTGGCCGAGCGCCGAGAAGGCTTTACCCATGAACTGGAAGAGATCCAAAAACGCTTCGTCTCAGCGTTCGATCACATTCGTTATCGCTTTCCCAACCGTCAGGGGGATTCGGATAAATTGGGCGAACCAGCAACGGAAGACGGCGCCGTCTCCGATGTCGTGACACCCGAGGGGTTAGTGGCGGATCAGCCGCGATAGAACGGAATGACGTAGCGCGTCAAGCACGTTAGATTCAGCGCAGCAAGCCCAAAAATTGTCATCCCCGCCAGGTAGGCTTGGACTCGCGAACTGTCGGCTTTCTGATGATTCTCATTCGCTGATATGCGGACGTACCCATAGCCGAGTGCTGCTGTGAGCAGCGCAAAGACAGCAACGCTCTTCAGCCCTAAATCCCAATCATTGATTCCGCCCACGGCCGTGGCCAACGCGAGAGAAGCCCAGAGTATGGCTATTGCAGGCACTATCCGGCGTTGAGGCCATGCGAGCTTGAGCCAACCCACCGAGAGAATGACCGCGATAGCTCCGAGAGCTGGAAACAAGTAGCGCCCCTGCGCCTGAATGAACGACAGGTTGTAGTACAGAAGCTGACCCGCAGCAAGCACCAGGGACACCCACAGAATCATCATTGCCTTAGCTTGACTCGCGCTCCGACCCGTCCAGAGTCCGTACAGTGCCAGCAGAACGAACCCACCGTAAAGCCCGTAGATCAGATTGTCCACGACGATAGCCATCCAACCGAACTGGGCGAAAAAACTGTGAAACACGGTGACCGTGAGATAGATCCAATTGTCGAGTCCCAAGTCTGCGTAGCGCGGCTGACCGATGACCACCGCATCGTGTCGGCGCTGTGCGAGTACATCCTCCCAACCGTAGATGCTTGCCGAGCGGACGAACCACCAGCCAGAAACCATGACGGTCACGAGTGCACTCAACATCAGGCGGCTGGCGTGCCTCGATCGAATAACGGAGTGCTTCTGTCTCACAGTGACTAGCAGAACGATCCCGACAGCCATCAGCACGACGACATACACGGTCAACTTGGTGAGAAGCAGAAGCCCCAAAAGTATGCCCAACTGTAGGGCGAGAGCGACTGGCGGAGCCGAGAGACCTTCCGTGCCCGATTGGTGCCACCAGCGCGTCCAGCGAACCAGTATAAGGGTGGTGGCAGCGGCGAGGAACATTGACAGCAGGTCATTGTTTATCGATGCGGCGCTCGCCGTGACCATAGGGATCAACAGCGCGATAGCCGTTGCCAGTATGCCCGTATTCGCACCGCCTCCTGTGGACTCTCGAGCGAGTCGATAGACGACCAGGCCGAACAGGATTCCCAGACCAATGGAAACGGCACGGAGTACGAGCACCCGGACGCGGAGTGATGCGCCAGATGTCGCCGAATACACTGGCGCCGCGAGCAAGTAGTAGAGCGGCGGTTGATGAGACTCATATCGCAGCGCACTTACATCCAAGCGCGGGTGGAATCGCTCTGGGATCGCCCGATTCAGCAGGTCTTGATCCCAGTCGCGTGATACAAGCTCGGGAAGGGCGTGACGCTCCGCGACGAAAGCTACGTAGTTGTAATGTGCAGGCTCATCCGGGTTATTCCACGGAGGAGTGAACCAGGCGTAGCCTAGGGCTAGTCCGGTGTAGACCAGCAGGACGAGCGCAAGCCCGACCCGTTCCGGTCGGCTCACTCTTCGGTCAGGAACCTCGAGCTTCACGAACAACGGCGTCGGCTTTGGCAGAGCTTGTCCGGCGGGGAGGTTGCGACGCATCCAACCTTGATCCGCTGGAGAATCGCTCCAACCAAGCAGGCCATGAAGCTTTTCGGAGCTGAACGGTACGAAGGGGCTGAACAGGATCTTGATTCCGTCCAGGGCATTCAACAATGTCGCAATCGTCGCCGCCGCCGCCTTTGGATCCTGCTTCACTTGGACCCACGGCGCCCGCTCGTCGAAGTATCGGTTTCCGGCCTGCGCCACTGACATCGCATCTCTGAGCGCATCCTTCAGATGTACGGCATCCAGGTGGTCGGCTATACGGTTAAACGAGCTATCGACCAGCGCAAGGAGCTCTGCTTCAGGGTCAGCGTCCGGAACACGTCCATCAAAGTAGCGCTGCGTAAATGTCAGCGTCCGATGCACCAGGTTTCCCCAAGTAGCCACCAGCTCATCGTTGATACGACGCACGAAGTCATCAACGGCGAAATTGGTATCCGCGGATTCAGGGCCGTTCGCTATCAGGTAATAGCGGATGGCATCCGGCTGGAATGCCGCCAGCATGTCGGGCACTGTGGTCCCGATTCCTGCGCTTTTAGAGGCCTTCTGGCCGCCGAAGTTCATGTACTCATTGGCAGGCACGTCGTATGGGAGGATCGTGTCTCCACGAGCCATCAGAATGGCCGGCCAGATCACCGTGTGAAACGGAATGTTGTCTTTGCCGATGAAGTTGTATTGGCGCGCTTTGGGGTTCTTCCACCAGCGCTCCCACGCGTCTGGCTCCCCCTTAAGCGCCGCCCATTCGATAGATGCAGATAGGTATCCAGTGCACGCCTCGAACCATACGTAGATGCGTTTGTCCTCATAGCCCTCGAGCGGAATTGGAACGCCCCACTCGAGATCCCGCGTAATAGCGCGAGGCTGCAGTCCGCCTTCAAGGAAGTTCATGGTGAACTTGTAAACGTTTGGTCGCCAGTAGGTTTTCGGGCGCACCCAATCGATGAGCTGCGGGTTCAGCTTCGGCAGATCCATGAAGAAATGCTCAGTGGAACGTACCACTGGGGTTGACCCGCTGAAGCGACTGCGAGGATCGAGAAGCTGGTCCGCATCAAGCAACCGGCCACAGTTCTCGCATTGGTCGCCACGGGCGCGCTCGTATCCGCAATGTGGACAGGTGCCTTCGACATAGCGATCGGGCAGATATCGCCCGACTTGTTCGTCATACAGCGCATCCACTGATTCGCTGAAAAGGTAGCCCTTCTGCAACAGATCCAGAAACTCGGCTTGCACCACCTCGCGATGATTCTCCGTCATCGTGTGGGTGTAGAGGTCGAAGCTGATGCCCAGATCACGCCAGTATCCGAGGAACTCATCGTGATATCGCTCGACGACTTCTCGGGGAGTAACCCCCTCCTGGTCTGCCCGAACCGTGATTGGAGTCCCGTGAGCATCCGATCCAGACACCATGAGCACATCGTTTCCGCGTAGCCGCTGGAAACGCGCGAACACGTCACCAGGCACGTACACGCCCGCCAGATGCCCCACGTGAAGGGAGCCATTGGCGTACGGCCAGGCAGTGCAAACGAGGATGGTGTCAGGCATAGAGATTCGACTTCCGGGGCGACAGTGGATGCGGGATTATATCAGGGGTGCCTCAGAGGAACGGGAAACTTAGCGGTTGTAGACCCCTCGCACGTCGTTCCAGCGTACACGGAGAATGTCGGCCAACATCCGAAGCGTATCGCGAACGGGATCAACGCGACTCGATTCGCGATGATTCCAGGTAATGGGAACCTCCGCGATTCGATAGCCCAGCTTGCGCGCGATGAACAGAATCTCTACGTCGAAGCCGAAGCCGTCCACCGTCTGCCGAGTGAAGATGTCCCGGGCACTCGCCGCCGTGAAGCATTTGAGCCCGCACTGCGTGTCCTGAATACCGGGAATCGCGAGGGCTTGAACCACGACGTTGAATACACGCCCCATCAGATGTCGATAGTAAGGCTCTCCTATTCGGCGAGCGGCGGTACCTTCTCGCGATGCGATCACGATGTCATGCTCACCTAACATTACCGGTAAGCGCGTGAGCTCTTCGGCCGCCATCGGCAGGTCCGCATCGCAGAAAAGAATTCGTTCGCCCCACGCCGCGAGAGCACCGCTCCGAACCGCGGCGCCCTTGCCGGCGTGGGGCGTCATGAGGAGCCGCACACATGGGTCGCTTTGGGCCTGGCTGGCAGCCACTTCACCCGTCTCGTCGGTGCTACCATCGTCCACCACGATGATTTCGTACGTGATGTCTGTCCCTGCCAGGTGCTTGCTTATCTGCTGTAATGTGGACGGGAGTCGTCCCTCTTCGTTATAGGCGGGAATCACTACGGACAGATTGATGCGTTCAGCCACGACTAGCTACAAGCTCGGACATTCATGATGGAAGCGCGGCCAAGTATACCCGTGAGTTCGTCAGATCTTCCCACACGGCAACGCATTCGTACGCTCGTGGCACTGCTCATGGCAGTCCTTGTCGTGTTGGCGAGCGTTCCGAGAAGAGCCGCCGCTCAGGAAGAGTCGCGACCCAGTTACCAGATCAGCGCCACGATCAACACTGCTAAAGCTTTGGTAGACGTGCAGGAGTCAGTGACATTCACGAACTGGACCGGCGTTGCCCTTGGATCCATCGTATTTCGTCTACCGCCGGCGGAGCTCGGCGGAGTGACATTGACGTCCATCACGGCATCCAATCAGTCGGGTGAGGCGTCGTTGGCAAACGGCGTACTCGAGATACCGGTTCAGCCCGCCATCCAGCCGGGACAGAGTGGCAGGGCCGACCTCAACTTCTCGGTTAACGTTCCACGTCAAGCCGGCCGACTTGGCATCACCGCGGAGGCTATCGCCCTGGGCAACTGGTTCGCGACATTGAGCGTTCATCGTGGCGATTGGGACCGCCGCCCGTACACGGACGTTGGTGACGCATTTTTCACGGAGGTGGCGGACTTCCAGCTCGACATTGACACGCTACAACCACTGGAGCTGGCCTTCACGGGCATCCTGCAGCAGCATGACGGCACCCGCTGGACGATCATCGCGCAGAACGTCCGCGACGTGGCGGTGGTCGGCTCCACTCGCTTTTCCGTGGCGCAGGCGCGCGCCGGCGCAACTATAGTCACGGCTTACTCACTCGGCACCTCAGCACAGTGGCTCGCTGACACAGCCGCTGAAATGCTCCAGTGGTATTCGGCGCGGTTTGGCGTCTATCCGTACGCGGAATTCCGAGTTGCGGAGGCCGGCCTTCCCGCGTCATACGGGGGTATGGAATACCCTGGTCTCATCATGCTTTCGAGCCAATACGGGCCGCTCCAACGCGGGACGGCATTCGACGTCGTGGTTGCACATGAGGTCGCTCACCAGTGGTTCTATTCAATGGTCGGCAGCGATCAAATAGCCGACCCGTGGCTGGACGAAGGGCTCGCGACCTATGCACCGGCGCTCTTCTACCAGGACGTTGCCCCCGGAGTCGGAAGAACGCAAGTTCAGCAGATCGGCTCGGCTCGCGGAGGTGTCCCCCTGGATTCATCCCTTTACGCATTTGACAACGACAGCTCGTATTTCTCCGCGATCTATCGTCCAGGCGGACGCCTGCTGCATGAGCTTCGGACCGCCATGGGCGCAGAGACGTTCGACGTCGCCTTGCGCGACTTCGTGTCCATACATCTGCATCGAGTCGCTACCCCGCGAGCCTTCCTCGATCTGCTCCAGCGAAGGACAACCGCGAATCTGAATCCTATTATTTCGCGCTACGTCAACTACGGCGCCTTCAACTACCCGACCCCGCAGCAATGGAGCGTCACGTTGCCGTCCCCGACCCTTTCGGCTTATGCAGACCTGGCCCTTGATGCGACGTTCCCGGTAGCTGGAGTTGAGGTGTGGCTCGATAGCCAGCAGATTGCGTCTCAGAGCTTCAGCGGCGGAAGTAGCGGTACGATCGCCCTTGATCTACGTGGCTCACCGACTGGGGAGCACGTCCTCCAAACCAGGATCTGGAACGATGAGGGTGCGCAGTTCGAAAACGATATTCGCATAACGGTGCAATAGATTCTGGACCTTCTCGCTAGCTCTTTGCTTCGTGCAGGTACTCTGCGTAGAGATCCCCGAGAAGAAAAAACGATCCTGCAGCGCATACGACATCCATGGACTTTGCCTGTGATAGTGCATAATTCAGCGCACTAACAGGATCCGCGTATGCGGCCACCTGAATCACGTTCGAGCTCGCGCCGAGCCTCTCCCTGGCAAGCTGTGCAAGCGACTCAGCCGGCATCGATCGCTCGTGGCTCGCCGTTGTCGCCACGAGTGTAGTGGTCGAACTACGGATTGCGTCCAGGAACCCTCCCACGTCCTTGCCTCTTGACATGCCGAGTACCCAGTGAATCGGCACGTCGCCATAGGTCTGACGGATCGTCGACTTGAGCTGTCGGGCAGATTCGGCGTTGTGCGCGCCATCAAATATCAAGGCAGGGTGCTCGGAAAGCACGTGAACGCGTCCGGGCCAGAGGAGCATGCTCAGTCCTTGATGGACCGCTCTGTCCAGACGGTCTGGTTCTATGAGCTGCGTCCGTATCGCCGCGGCGACAGCGGACGCGGCATTCTCGCGCTGGAATGTTCCCAGAAGCGGGAGCCGCAGCCGTTCAAACGACCGGCCCGGACCGTGGATCGCGAATTGCGCGTGACGGCTCGATCGCGGCGAAGATGCCCGGGTTTGTTTCCAATTCCAATCGCGCCCGATCCACTCGACGCTGGCTCCGACGGCGGTTGACTGATCGCGAATGACGGCCTCGGCATCGGGGGGCTGACTGCCCACGATCACGGGCATCCCTGGACGCATAACCCCGGCTTTCTCGTGAGCAATGTCTACGATTTCCGGTCCAATGACGTCCACATGATCCAGGCTGATTGGAGTGATGACGCTGACGATGGGGTCAAGTGCGTTGGTCGCGTCGTTCCTTCCTCCAACCCCAACCTCCACAACGGCAGCATCAACCGACGCTTTTGCGAACGACAGGAGCGAAAACGCCGTTCCGATCTCGAACGTTGTCAGTGTGCCAAGCTCAGGATGATGCGATTCAACTCGGCTTGCCGCGGAACGGACGAATGGAAACAGGCGAATTGTCTCGTTGACGCTAAGGTGACGCCCGTTCACCCACGTGCGCTCACGCCAGCTCACAAGGTGCGGCTGGGTGTAACGACCGACGCGCAATCCGGCCGCCTGCAAAATGCTGGCGGTCATGGCAGTTGTCGACCCTTTGCCCTTTGTGCCAGCGACCAAGACGCACTGAAACGACAGCTCCGGATGACCGAGCTCCGCGAGCAGTGCCTTGAGCCTGGCGGGTTTTTTCAATCGATCTGCGCGGACCTCCGCCGCTCCGCGCTGAAGCGAGGAAAATCCGAAGATCTCGGAAAGCGTCTCCGCATACCGGCGACTGATGATCATGCGATCTGGTTTTGGAAGGCCGAGGCGTGACCACATGGCAGCGAATCATAACCCGGCGTCCAAGGCCGCCTACCATCGTGACACTTGCGCGGACGAAGATGTGCACCGCGCCAGGGTCTCACCAGTGGCCATCTCACCTCAAGGAGGGCATAATGGAATTAGTGCAACTCACGAGGGGAGATATGGGAACCACGGCGGCGTCGAGAGAGCCGGCAGCGCCAACTGTGGCGCCGTTCCGCCGTCAAATCCCGGATCAGTTTGGCTGAGCGCGACAGACGATACGTCATCATCGGAAACGGCGTCGCAGGCACTACTGCCGCGGAAACGCTTCGGAAAACTGACCCAAACTGCATCGTCACACTGTTCGGTGACGAGCCATATCCTCTCTATAACCGGGTTGCATTGCCGCCGTTCATCAAGCGGCGAGTCAACCAGCAAAAAGTGATGCTTCGGACCGTTGAAGCTCACAAAGAGCGCGGGATCGATCTCAGGCTCAATACGCGTGTCACCTCAGTCGACACGGTCGGGTGCGTTGTGAGCACGGACCAGGGAGACACCGTTCCCTACGACGCGCTACTCATTGCTACCGGGGGCCGACCAAACAAGCTCAACGTGCCCGGCGCTGACCGCAACGGTATCTACAACTTCCAATACCTTAACGATGCTCTGGCGATCCTGGATCGAGCCGAGAAGTCAAAGGTGGCAGTGGCGGTGGGCGGAAGCTATATCGCCTACGAGCTTGCCGAAGCTTTCCGCCATGACGGACTCGAGACAGTCTGGCTCATCCGCGGTGACCGGTTTCTGCGACGAGTCCTGGACGAGGACGGAGGAGCGCTTGTCGACGATATCGCCCACGAGGCGGGCGTGGAGACTGTCTACAACGATGCAGTTGCATCCGTGGAAGGTGACGATCACGAGATCACGGGTGTAATTACGCAACAGGGCCGCAGCATAAAAACTGACATGTTGGGCATCGGTGTCGGCCTGACCATGAACGTAGACTTTCTGGAAGGCTCTGGGATCGAAACGAAAACGGGAGTGCTTACCAACGAATACCTCGAAACCAACGCCCCCAACGTGTATGCAGCGGGCGATATCGCTGAATTCATGGACCTCGTTATCGGCCGTCACAACATGATGGGTACGTGGGGCAACGCTGCAGGTCATGGTCGCATCGTGGCGATGACCATGATGGGCCAACGCACGAAGTACTACGACGTTCCGATGTACTCCAGCACGCTTTTTGACTCCTTTATTCGCGTCATCGGCCTGACGCCCGAAAACTACCCTGATTTAGAGTCCTACGAGCGCCTGGACGTGCACGCAAAGAGCTATCAGCGACTCTTCTTCCTCGAGAATCGAGTCGTTGGCGCATGCCTCATCGGTGACTCGAGATTTCGAACCAGGATCTTTACCCTCATCAAGAGCCGTGAAGACATTCCCGTTGAGGAGCGAGCGCGAATTCTGGAGGAATAGGCTCCTCACACTCGACTGCCGTACTCCAGAAGGCCGCGGCATCCCAATGTGACAGCACTGTTACCCATCGCGATGACGGGCTCGCGTTGTCGAACCCATAGAATTTGACGCGGACGCGATTGACGCCGAACAAGCCGTCCTGCGCGCGACCGACTGCGAAACGCCCTTGAGTGTTGTTCGTTCTGGCTACTGACCCCATTTTGCGATTACTTGTTGGAGGCATTTGACTTGAAACGATCGGCACTTTTCCTTGCTGCCGCTGCCGCGTTACTCACGGCCACGTTTGCTAGACCGAACATGACTTCGGCCCAGTACGTGGCTGCAAGTCCTGAGTACGGCGTCAGCGCGTTCTTGATGGGCAAGCCCGACACCACAGACCGAGACCTAGGGCTCGCGAGTGGTGCGGGATTCGGCTGGCTCAAGCTCACCGTTCCGTGGCGATCCATTGAGCCAAGTTGTAAGGGCTGCTACGCCTGGGAAGATCTGGACCGAGTGGTTGCCGCGACTACCGCTTCTGGCATGAAGATCATGGCCCGCGTCGATCACCCGCCAGAGTGGGCCCGCACTATTCCGGCCGAGAACGGACCGCCCGACAATATCTCGGACTACACCGATATCGTCACCCGGCTGGTAGCCCGCTACGGTACCGGCTCCCCGATCGGACGAGTCCAGGCAGTTGAGATCTGGAACGAGCCCAATCTCGACCGAGAATGGGGCGGCCAGGTGATCTCTCGCGACACCGCGAGCCAGTACATGGCGCTGCTGAAGGACGCGTATATGGGCGCCAAAGAAGCAGATCCAAACATTACCGTGGTCAGCGCCCCCCTCTCGCCTACGGGTACGAATAACGGCCAGGCGCAGCCCGACGACGTGTACCTCGACTGGCTCTTCCAGGAAGGCCTGTCTGGCTACTATGACGTCCTCGGCGTCCATGGAGCAGGCTATGGCAACCCGCCAGAGGCCGCCCCGGTTCCCAATGACACTTACCCGCACCCATCATTCTTCTTCCGCCGCGTGGAGCAGCTTCGTGCGATTCAGGAAGCTTACGGCGATGGCGCGAAGCAGGTCTGGCTCCTCGAGTTCGGCTGGACCACGGACCAGGTGAATCCCGCATATTCGTGGTACGCGGTAACGCCTGAACAGCAGGCCGACTACATCGTTCGCGCCTACCAGTTTGCCCAATCATCATGGGCCCCATGGATTGGCGTCATGTTCCTCTGGACCATGGCCGATTCCGCATGGACCCCTGAGAACGAGCAGTACTGGTGGAGTGTCACGGAGCCGGATGGAACTCCGCGTCTGGCGCTGACAGCATTCCAGACTGCCCGCCAGAATGGAACGCTTCCCTAAGGGACGCGTTCGCACACCAACAAGAAGGGCCCGCGCAATTGCGCGGGCCCTTCTTGTTATCTATGGCTCGTGTACCAGGGCCGGTGATCAGCGCGGTTGGGCAGGCCAGGAGAAGCATTGCCTACCCAACCGCGGGGAGAGACTCCGCCAGCCAACGGCTGGCAACTCTCGAAATCATTATTGCGCACAAAAGAGGGCGTTCGCTAGAGCAGCGGACGCCTCTTTTGCAATTCGTGGTGAATCCGAAGTGGGTGCCCTCTATCGGTCCTGATTAACTCTGCTGGGCGGAGCGCATCAAGCTCAATCGCAAACTGCTCTAGGCGCGTGCTCTTGCGATCGCCTGGTTCAATGCCCGCTTTGCAAACACCCGAGCCAGGTGAGATCGGTACTCTGTTGAGGCGTGAATATCGCCCAGCGCATCGATTCCATCGGCGGCATGCTGGGCCGCCTGCTCCACGCTGCTCTCATTGGCCGCCTGACCACGCAGAGCATCTTCAACCCCAGTTGCTCGGTACGCCTTGGGGCCAACGCCTGTCACAGCCACGCGTACGTCCTGAACATTTCCGCCACTGAGCTGGACAATCGCGGCAACACCGCACAGCGCATAGTGCGAGGCAGGGTGGTCCATTTTGAGATACGCAGTCCCAGCGCCACTCGGGAGTGCTGGAATCCGAATCTCGGTCAAGATCTCAGACTCTCCGAGGGCGCTCGTGAGCATATCCACGAAAAAGTCATTCGCCGCGATAGTACGCTCGCCATTGGGACCCACGGCCTTGACCTGCGCCTCGAGCGCAAGGATGACCGCCGGTAGATCACCCGCTGGGTCGGCGTGAGCCAGACTACCGCCAATGGTGCCACGGTTTCGTACCTGCTGATCGCCAATCACGTTGGCGGCTTCTGCCAGGAGCGGCGCTGCTTCTTTCACTGCGTCTGAGGTAGCAATCGTAGCGTGTGTCGTCAAACTACCAATAACCAGCTCGCCGCCCTGATTCTGGATACCGGTCATGCCCGGCAGCCGCCCGATATCGATCAGCGCCGCCGGCTCCGCGAGACGGAGCTTCAGGAGAGGCAATAGGCTGTGCCCACCTGCTAGCACCTTGGCGTCGCCGCCAGACTGCTCAAGGAGCGCCACCGCCTCCTGCACGCTGGTCGGTCGATGGTATTCGAATGCCGCTGGAAACATTGACTGAACTCCTATGAGCTTTGGATAGCGCGCCAGACGCGCTCTGACCGCAATGGCATGTCCAAATGTCGGACCCCGAGGTGCGAGAGGGCATCCACGACGGAGTTCACAACCGCGGCGCTCGCTGCGATTGTCCCCGCTTCGCCGATCCCTTTGACACCCAGCGGATTCACTGGCGACGGTGTCACCGTGTGGCTTGTCTCAAATGCTGGAAGCTGCGTAGCAGTGGGGACTGCGTAATCCATCATGGAGCCGGATATTAGCTGACCGGTCTCGTCATATACGCCCTCTTCGAATAGCGCCTGGGCAATCCCCTGGGCCACACCCCCGTGAACCTGCCCATCGACGATCATCGGATTAATGACCCGACCACAGTCATCGACACAGACGTATCGAACGATCTCGACATTGCCGGTGTCAGGATCTACCTCCGTGACACAGACATGCGTTCCGAATGGCCACGTGAAGTTGGATGGATCGAAGAAGCTGGTGGCCTCGAGGCCGGGTTCGAGCCCCTCTGGATAGTTATGCGCCAGGAACGCGGCCAGTGCGATTTCGGCGAACGTCTTGGCGCGTTCGGGCGCACCCTTCACCCGAAACGCGCCGTCTTCGTACTCGAGATCGGCCTCATCTGCCTCGAGCTGATGCGCGGCGATCTTGCGGGCCTTGTCCTTGACCTTTGTGAGCGACATGTGGATGGCGGTTCCACCGACCGCTGTACTTCGGCTACCAAATGTGCCAATGCCGGATTGGACTTTGTCCGTATCCCCGTGGATGATCTCCACGTCTTCCATGACTATTCCCAGCTCGTCAGCGGTGATCTGGGCAAACGTGGTCTCATGGCCCTGCCCGTGTGACGATGCACCAGTCATCACGCTGACCTTGCCGGTTGGGTGCACGCGCACCGTGGCACTCTCCCAACCGCCGGCCTGGCCGCCCACAGCACCCAGTACCTGTGATGGTGCCATCCCGCATATCTCGACGTAGCTCGAGATGCCGATTCCCATCAACTTCCCGCCGGAATCTCGACGTTTCGACTGTTCCTGGCGCAGTGCCGTGTAATCGACATTCTGCAAAGCCTGTTCGTAGGCCTTCGCGTAGTTACCGCTGTCATACGTGACGCCCGTCGCCGTGGTGTAGGGAAACGCTTCAGCCTCGATGAAGTTCTTTTTGCGAATCTCAGCAGCGTCCATGCCGATGGCCTGCGCGGCCAGATCAACGGCTCGCTCCACCAGGTGTATGGCCTCGGGCCGTCCAGCACCACGATACGCGTCCACAGGAGTGGTATTGGTGAAGACCCCGAGGACCTCACAATCCACTGCGGCAATGCGATAGGCGCCCGAGAGCATCACGCCAAAGAGGACCGTCGGGATTCCGGGTGCAAAGGTGGAAAGATACGCCCCGAGATTGGCCGTATTGCGCACGCGCAGCGCCGTGAGTGTTCCGTCCTTCATAACACCGATCTCGAGATCGTGCGTCTGAGCTCGACCGTGTGTGGTGGCCCGGTATCCCTCACTGCGCTCTTCTGTCCACTTCACCGGGCGGCCGCTGAGCTTGGCCAGCACGCAGGCCACCATCTCTTCGCCGTACAAATAAAGCTTGCTGCCAAAGGCTCCACCGACATCGGGAGCGATGACTCGCAATCGAGTCTCTGGTATGCCTAGCGTGAGAGAGAGCAGCAGACGAACGAGATGCGGAATCTGGGTTGAGGTGTAAAGAACGTACTCGTCGGTGCCGCGAGCATACTGCGCGACGACCGCACGTGGCTCTATCGCATTAGGGATGAGCCGCTGATTGACGATGCGCTCTTTGACGCGCACATCGGACTCGGACAGGGCGGCGTCAACGTCGCCGCTGCCAATCTTCCAGGTGAAACACAAGTTGGATTCGATATCTTCGTGAACGTGTGGAGCGCCCTCGGCCAGCGCCTCTAGCTCATTGGTTACGGCGGGCAGCGTCTCGTAGTCCACTTGAATCAATTCCGTGGCGTCGCGCGCGGCTTCGCGAGACTCCGCCAGCACAGCCGCCACGGGGTCACCCACCATGCGAACTTTGTCAATCGCCAGAGGTGGATGCGCCGGCATCTTCATGTCAGGAAGCACCCAGCCACAGGGAACTGACGCCGCGGGAGGGAGGGCGTCCGTACCCGTGTAGACGCCAACCACCCCGGCAGACTGGCTCGCGGCCTCGGTGTTTATGGATCGGATGCGCGCGTGCGCGTGCGGACTACGCAGCAGCGCCATATATACGAGACCAGTCGCCTGAACGTCATCGACGTAGGTCCCGCGACCTGTGATGAGGCGTGGGTCTTCGCGTCGCTTTACTGAAGTGCCAAATGGACGATTCGCGGTGGCAGTCATGGGGACGCCTCCTTCGATCAGTGCTCGCCCTGGCGCGTGCTAGCGCATGTGCTCCGCGGCGTATTGAATTGACTTCACGATATTGTGGTAGCCAGTGCAGCGGCAGAGATTGCCCTCGATACCCTTGCGAATCTCTTCCTCACTGGGAGATGGATTGCGTTTCAAGAGGTCCACTGCCGTCATGATCATGCCGGGGGTGCAGTAACCGCATTGCAGCCCGTGCATCTCCCAGAATCCTTCCTGTAGTGGATGAAGCTCCTCACCGTTCGCCAGACCTTCGATTGTGGTGATCTCGGCATCGTCTGCTTGCACCGCGAGCACGGTGCACGACTTGACCGCGTCACCGTTCAGAAGAATCGTGCAAGCGCCGCACTGGCTAGTGTCGCACCCGACGTGCGTGCCCGTGAGGCCGAGAACATCTCGAAGGTAATGGACGAGCAGCAGACGCGGCTCTACTTCATTGGAATATTGCTTGCCATTGACTGTCACACTGACCGTATGGGTCATAAAACGCACCTCCCGCGGGTCGCCCGGTGTACCACTGACGCGTGGCGATCTTATTCTAAAGCCAGATCGCGGGTAGGCTGTTGGGCATACCGCCGTCTCACACCCGTTCACCCGGATGCTACGAATTGGATTGATTGCTGTCAACGTTACGAAGGGGCGAGTAGCGAGTAGCGACTACTCAGTAACGAGTATCCCGAGCCGACCAGAGTCCTGACAATGTCTTGGCTACTCGCGACTCGTTACTTGGCACTGCCCGGTACGCAGTCTGCCATTTCGTGCCTGGCCGGTATAGTTACGGTTGAAAGATGGCCGAGAAGGGATTCCCATGCTGAGTCGCGAAGAGAATGAGCTGATCACCCGCGTCGGCCCAGGGACTCCCATGGGTAACGTACTGCGGCGTTACTGGATGCCTGCGCTCATGACCAGTGAGCTCAGAGAGCCTGACGGTGAGCCCGTTCGGGTCAAGCTTCTGGGCGAGAACCTCCTGGCCTTTCGAGACTCAAGTGGCCGCGTTGGAATGGTAGATGAGTCGTGCCCCCACCGACTCGCGTCCCTCTGGTTTGGACGAAATGAGGAGAACGGTATTCGGTGTGTCTATCACGGATGGAAATTTGACGTCGACGGTGCGTGCCTGGAACAGATGAATGAGCCACGGCCGTTTCTCGACAAGGTAAGGCTCACCGCGTATCCAGTGGTGGAGATCGGCGACGTCATCTGGACCTACATGGGCCCGCCGGAGCTCCAGCCACCTCCTCCGTGCTTTGACTGGGCAACCGTCCCCTCGAGTCACCGCGAGGTCAACAAGACCTGGGAGGAGTGCAACTGGGTCCAAGCACTCGAAGGCGGCATCGATACCTCGCACGCGCCCATCCTGCACCGCAAGTTCGATCCGCGGTCGGATATTGCTGGCTTCGCACCTGGTGAGGCATTCGTGCGAGGTAAGCCCCCGGTCATTGAAGTCGATTTCTCGGACTATGGGTATCGCTACGCAGGTGTTCGAAGTCTGGATGGCGGCGGCGTATATGTCCGCACGTATCACTACGTCATGCCTTTCTCGCAGCTCCGACCCTATCAGATTGAGCGCGGGGACGAATCAAACCCACGTCAGCAGATCGCCGGTCACATGTGGGTACCGATGGACGATCACAACTGCATGGTCTGGAACATGTTGTACAGCTACGGTCCAGTCCCGCTGACCGAGGAGGAGCGTCTGGAGCGTGGAATGGGCCACGAGCCGTGGGAAAGTCATGCGGGAACATTTCGCAAGGTGCGTAACCGCGACAATGCCTATCTCATCGATCGTGAGATTCAGCGCACGGGCAACTTCACCGGCATCCTGGGAGTGAATACGCAAGACCACGCCATACAAGAAAGCATGGGTGCGATCGTGGATCGCTCACGCGAGCACCTGGGCCCTGCCGACCGAGCAGTGATCGGCATGCGGCGGTTGCTTCTGGAAAGCGTGAAGGCTGTCCAGTTAGGCGGAACCCCGCTCGCGACCGGCACAAGCTACTACAACGTGCGGGCTATCGAGAGGGTGCTTCCGGGTGGAGTGGACTGGCGCGAGGCGTTGCAGGAAGAGGTCTATCCTACCCTGGCGGCAAGCCGCCAATAGCCGCGAAGCGCTTTGGAGTGCGTGCGCGCAGCGCCGCTTTCCAGGTCTCCCGTAGCGCGGGATATCGAGAAAGCGGCGCTGCAGTGCACTCCCAAAGCGCTTCGCTATTCCTGAGCTACGAGCTCAGTCTCTTCGCTCTCGCATCGAGATGTGGGACAACCCGGGGAAATACTTTTCGAACGTTTCCCTCGTAGAGCTTCTCGCGATCTTCATCGGTCAGCCAATCGATGGCATCCACGTACCGCTTGGTGTCGTCGAACCACTGGCCCGTGTTCGGATCGATCTTCTGAACGGCGCCGATCATCTCGGACGCAAAGAGCACGTTGTCCACGCCCATGCGCTTGATGAGGTGCTCAACGCCCTCGGCATCGTAGACGACGGTATCGAAGTAGAGCCGCTTAACCCACTCCTCGAAAGGCGGCTTGTCGAACATCATCGCGATTCCGCGGTAGCGTCCCCACTGATAGGGAATGGCGCCTCCGCCGTGCGGGATGATGAAGCGAAGCGTGGGGAAGTCATCGAGCACGTTGGACATCAAGAGCTGCACGATCGATGTGCTATCGGCATTGATGTAGTGCGAGCTGGTGCTGTGAAACGCGGGGTTGCAGGCTGCGCTCACGTGGATCATGCCCGGGACGTCAAGCTCTACCATCTTCTCGTAGAGCGGATACCAGTAGCGATCGCCCAACGGGGCATCAGTCCAGTATCCGCCCGATGGATCGGGACTGATGTTGCAACCGATGAAGCCGAACTCGGTTACGCATCGCTCGAGCTCGCGGACTGAATTGTCAATCGAACCCCCGGGCGTCTGTGGCAACATGCAGGCGCCGACGAAGTTGTCAGGATAGAGATTCACAATCCGGTGGATGAGCTCATTACAGGTCTGCGACCAGTACAGGCTGATCAGTTCGCCTCCAAAATGGTGTCCCATGGTGCTGGCGCGGGGCGAGATGATCGCATAGTCGGTACCGCGCTCCGCCTGCAGCCGTAGCTGGCCCTTTTCGATGCTGTCGCGAATCTCATCGTCGCTGACCTTCAGCGGCGGCTTTGTGGGCGTTGCCATGGCGGCAATTTGCCGACCTCGCCACGCTTCAACCTCGACCGGCGTCGTGGTGTAGTGTCCGTGAGCGTCAATGATCATGGATCAAGTCACCTCGGAAAGTTCAGATTGATTCTGGGTCACATACTACAGCGGAGCGCTCTCAATACGCTCCGGATGGATGCCCAGGCAATCGAGGGCGTGGGTACTGGCCATGGCGCGAATGCCTTCCTCACGGAGCCCCGCGTCCAGGAGTTTGTTATGAGTATCGCCAGGCTCTCTTCTAGGTCTGGACTAGCGATCTGACCGAGATCCGTGGCGAGAATGGTTGGGATGCGCTCAGCCGTTTCACACCGAGCGGCGCGGGAATGAACGAAGACATCCGTGGCCAAATCTGCGACGGTGTGCGGCGTCTCGTGGATGCTGGTATCGTTCAAGCAATAGCCTTCCTATTCCCATTGCAGATGCAAAGGAGCAGCTCATGCAGACGAAGATTCCGTGTGTCCTCATGCGCGGCGGCACTTCTAAGGGCCCCTATTTCCTAGCATCGGACCTTCCATCTGATCCAGAGCTTCGCGACAAGGTCCTTCTGGCCGTCATGGGATCGCCGGATATCCGTCAGATCGATGGCGTTGGTGGGGCAGATCCGCTCACCAGTAAAGTCGCGATCGTGTCAGCTCCATCCACGCGCGAGGACTGCGATGTTGACTACCTCTTCGCTCAGGTAGTGGTCAATGATGCCGTGGTAGACATCTCACCCAACTGCGGCAATATGCTGGCCGGCGTTGGTCCGTTCGCCATTGAGCAGGGCATCTTTCCCGCGGCCGACGGTGAGACCATCGTTCGCATCCACATGGTGAACTCCGGGGACAAGGCCGTCGCACGGGTGAAGACTCCAAACGGCGAAGTTGAGTACGACGGCGACGCCCGCATCGATGGAGTTCCGGGAGGCTCCGCGCCGATCTTGATCGACGTTGAAGAGACGGCCGGATCGTTTTGCGGAGCGCTATTCCCGACAGGCAACCGAATCGACGTCATTGACGGCATCGAGTGCTCGCTCATGGACAACGGCATGCCAGTGGTCGCCATGCGAGCTGCCGATTTGAACCGCACAGGCTACGAGACTCGGGATGAGCTCAACGCGGATGAGGAGCTCAAGGCTCGGCTTGAATCGATTCGGCTGAAAGCGGGGCACATGATGAATCTTGGTGACGTGACCGACAAGGTCGTGCCCAAGATGTTCCTGCTTGCGCCCCCCAAGGATGGCGGCACGATCAGCACCCGCTCGTTCATCCCGAAGGTTGCCCACGCGAATATCGGCGTTCTGGCTGCAGTGACTGTGGCAACCGCGTGCGTCTTCCCGGGCACCACTGCCTATGACATGGCGAACTTGCCCGAGGGAAATCGCAAGATGCTCGAGCTCGAGCATCCCACCGGCTACTTCTCGACAGAGATCGAGGTGTCTGGCTCAAAGGACGATCCAAAAATCGAGCGGGCAGCGCTGTTACGAACCGCGCGACGGCTCTTTGAGGGCAAAGTGCTGGTCCCATCGTCCGTCTGGGATGGCAAGGCGGGCGTCCTGGAAGCGGCCAAGGCCTGACGCCCTCAAGCCACTAGCTTATCTTAGCCACACCTTTAGTCTGGAGAACGCTCATACATGGCCGCAAAACTCATCGCCGGGCCCGATCCGAACCCGATCAAGCCCAGCGTCCAGCTTCCTCCTGGCGCGTGCGACGCGCACTGTCACGTATTCGGACCCGGCGATAAGTTCCCCTATCACCCAGATCGCGCTTACACCCCGCCGGATGCCGGCAGAGAGACCCTTCGAGCCCTGCACGACTTTCTGGGACTCGAGCGCGCTGTCATCGTGCATGCAAGCTGCCATGGGGTCTGGATGGACGCCACGCTGGATGCGATTGCGTGGTCAGGAGGGAAGTACCGCGGCACTTCCGTGGTGTCGCCCGATATTACGGATGCGGAGCTCCAGCGCTATCACGACGGCGGCATCCGTGCCGTGCGCTTCAACTTCGTCCGGCATCTGGAAAGCGTGCCTGAGCCAGAGACAGTCCGACGTATGGCCGATCGGATCAAGGCGATGGGCTGGCACCTGGTGGTCCACCTCGACGCACAGGATACCGTGGAGCTCTCGCCGCTGCTCCTGAGCTTGCCTGTTCCCTTCGTGATCGATCACATGGCGCGTGTCAACGCGGCTCTTGGGCTGGATCAGCCGGCCTTTAAGCAACTCCTGGACTTGATGAAGAGCGATCTCGCGTGGGTAAAAATCTGCGGTCCCGAGCGAGTGTCATCGGAAGGTCCGCCCTTTACCGATGCCGTTCCATTCGCACAGGCTCTCATCGCCGCCGCGCCGGACCGCGTGCTCTGGGGCACCGATTTCCCGCACCCTAACGTCAAGAACATGCCCAACGACGGCCACCTGGTAAACCTGCTTGGCCAAATGGCCCCGGACCCTGCCGTCCTGAAGCAGATCGTCGTGGACAACCCGACGAAGCTCTACTGGGCGAACTAACTGACTTTTTCAAAGTAGTGGCGTCCCTTTACGGGCGGTAACTAGCCGGATTATTCACGGGTATTGAGACCGCCTCGCAATGGGCTTCTCGGGCGCCGTCAGGTGCCGCTGTTGCGGACTGGGGCGGGGTGTCGCACGGCGCGGTTCGGGCGAGTTCGCCTATTGCGAACCCGGTGAATAATCCGGGCCAGATATCCATGTCCCCGGGCGGGCTTGATGATATCTAGGTGGCGCCCGTAAAGGGACGCCACTACTTTGCTGGGCAAACTAAGCTCCGCACTTTCTCCGATCGACCTCAGTCGGACCTACCGACTTGCGCCTGAGGTCTGCAGCTCCTCGATGCGGCGGTGGAGCGCCTGGACCAGTGGCATCGCAGGCCCGTATCGATCCCCGTCGTCTTGATTAAATCCCTTATGGTACATCGCACGGAAGTTGGAGACGCCAGCAAGCTGTGATGACAGGGCTGGCATCAACTCTGGCGGCACGCCCGCTCCGTGGAGCATCGTACCCATGGCCTCCGGATCGCGGAACACGTTCATCGGCTCTCCGCCTTGCTCAACGATGCGAATCTGCTCGTCGAGCTGACGGCGCAGAAAGATGACCGGGATGTCTGTGCGGCCCAATTTTTCTTTGGACCGATCCACGATATCGCCTTGAGACCACCAGGCAATCATGTCCTGGGCGAGCACGTAATCAAGAATCGGTTTGCCGTTTTCATCGTAAATTGGGCATTCGTAGTACGGCACAACCTCTTGTTCCGGAACTGGAATCTCCGGCGGTCCGGCGTACGCTTGATACGCGATGTGATAGGTGTGCGTATCATCAATCGGCACACGAATCTGGATCTCACTCCTCGGAGACCCGGCGGTACCTGTTTGCGTGATAAACGGAAACACGACGGTGCCGTGGCGGGAGATTTTATCGTCGTCCGCGCCCAGCTCCTTTGAGTACTCGATACCCTTTTCCATCCCGTACTGCGTCGCGCGCGCGTAGAGGCCCTTAATTCCAATGCCCGTCTTAATGCGGGAGTAAAGTGTATGGCGAGGATCGTCGGCACGCTCCCCAAGAGTACCCATCTTTTCCAGGACGTACTTGAACAGCTGACCGTGAAGCCACACGCTGTGTGTCGGATCGCCGGTATTTTCCTGACACTGAAGCCAATTGCAGTTCAGCACCGAGATTCCGATTTGGCGGATGGTGTTCGGAGCAACGAACAGATCCCACGGCGGTAGTAGAGGAGCGGGCTTGGGGCCGAGATAGGCGAACACTAAGCCGCCAAGCTCCTGCACCGGATAGCCGCCGATACTCACGCGATCCTTGAACGTGCTCTTGGGATCCTCCAACGGTGTATCGAGACACTGTCCCTCATGTCCATAGAGCCATCCGTGGTACGGGCAGCGGAGGCCGATCTCGTCAGGTATGCCCCAACGCAGCTCAACGGCACGATGTGCACAGCGTTCGCCAACCAACCCAAGGCCACCCTGGCGATCGCGGTAAAGCACCAGGTCCTCGCCAAGGACACGTACCTTCCGCACTGGATCCTCGAGAAGCTGAGCAAGCGGAGCAATTGGGATCCAGTAGCGGCGCATCAGCTCGCCGCATGGCGTCCCCGGCCCAACGCGGGTCAATCGGTCGTTGGCTTCCTGACTGAGCATCTCAATCCCTTCAAAGTAACGAGTAGCGAGTAGTCGAACACACTTACTCGATACTGGCTACTCGTTATTGGTTACAAGACTATTGGCCGGCGTCTTCTGCCAGCCCAACGATCTCGTAGTCCGTGAGCGAAGCTTCCGTGTTGAGCAGAGCGGCGTCGAAAGGCGCCTCCACGTATCGGGCCCGCACCGACGCGCCATCAGATGACGGCTCCAGCACTTCCGCGATTGAACCATCCTCGAGCATGACTCGCTGACCGGACTCGAGGCTGCCAATATCCATAATGCTCTCCACACGGTTCTATGTCAGCCAATGGTACATCCGTGCCGGCGAATGCGGGAGATTCTTCCATCTGAAGTATGGCCGGTGTCGGTCCGGCTGACCGTCGGTATACAAGATACCCGCTCTACCGGAGCACGACTGTCGCTAGGTGCTCCCGTTTTGCCCTGGCGCTCCGTCCCGGTAGTTCCAGTATGCCGGGATGGTTTTCATGGGTGGACGCTCCATGTCTTCGAGCGCGCGTACCTCGACGTGGAATCCATCCGTGTCGTGCTGAATCAGCTTCATGCTGGTGTTGACATCGGTGAGCAGGTGCACCCGTCGGCGCTCTTCCAGCCGACGCATCACGACCTGCAGGATCGTGAACGCCATGCCGCTCAGCGTGCTCAGCCCCTGATTCCGATGCACACGCCGCTTCAGATCAACTTGTCCGATCGCATCCAGGCCGGCGCGCTCCAGAATATCAATAAGGAGGCCCGTTTCCACGCCATAGCCAGTGAAAAACGGGAGCTGCTCCATCAATGGGCGACGGCCGGCGAACTCGCCAGCCAGCGGCTGGATGAGACCTGAGAGCTCCGGGAAAAAGAAGTTGAATAGCGGCCTGGCGGTGAGCTCGGTGACGCGTCCACCGCCTGTGGACTGCAGCGATCCGCCAACTCGGATGGGTCGCTTGTAAAAGCCCTTTACGTATTGAATACGCGGATAACGGAGCAACGGCCCGACGACACCGTACACAAACCGCGGATGGATATTCCTGATGTCGGTGTCAATCCAGGCTACGATGTCGCCGCGCAGCACGTGCAGGCTTTTCCAGAGCGCTTCACCCTTCCCGCGACGCTCACCAACTTCTTTGGTGAGTATCTTCTGATGAATGTGAACTGGAATGCCGAGATCAGCGGCGATCTCGCGCGTTCGGTCTTCGGATTGGCTATCGATCACCACCATCTCATCGAGCAGCGGGTAGCGGTCCACGAGGTCACGCTTTACCGCCGCGAGAATGGCGCCAATCGTCTCCGCTTCGTTCAGCGCGGGAAGCCCCAGGCTAATGGTGATACCCTGCCGCTCCTTTAATCGCACGAGATCGGCGATGTTCTCAAACTCATCTGAATCAAACGTGTTCTCAGCGAACCACTTGTCCACTTTCGCCGTCAGATTCAGGCTCGGCGCCGCGCTCGGTCCGGTCGCCGGTGCAAGCCGCTCCCACTGCTCATGCGGGAGGTCCGCTGGCAAGCGTGTCTTGACTATCATGACGGTGCCGGGGAACGCTCCTGCGACCGACTCAGTGATTGGACCGAAGACCGTGGCAGAGTCCGGACCGCCGGCCGCGGCGCCCATGATGATGACCTGATGGTCGCGGGCCTGCGAGAGAATGGCCTGTTCCACCGGGTCCGCGGCAACGTCAATGCGGCGAACGAGCGACTGGTCGGGCAGCGTGTTCAGCACGGCGTCGAACTCCGGGATCGACCGATACCGATTTCTGTCGCCTGGACCTACTGCCGCGACGTGCAGCGCTGTAATACGTGCCTGCTGGCGCTCGGCCATAATACCGGCCAGATGGGCAGCTAGTACGGCATTCGGCCCCCCGCGGACCGGTACGAGGATGCGGCGAATCTTGCCCCGGCCCGCGCCGCGAACTACCACGATGTCACACGGAGCGTTCGCCAGCACTTCGTCCACTGTCGTCCCGAACACTGAGTGACGTGAGTCGCTCCAGCCCTTCCAGCCCAGCATGATGAGATTGGCGCCTTCTTCGCGAGCCGCGTCAACGATCCCTTCCCAAACCTGGCGTGACACGCGTACGAGGCTTCTGAGCTCGATATTCGAGGTTGGTTGAAAGCGACGAAGGCGGCTGAGAAGGTCACGTTGCAGGCGAGCCCGAGCCGCGCCCTCGGTGAACATTGCGCTGTCCGGCACCTCAACCACGCCGAGCACGATGACCTTGGCGCGGCCCCGAGCATCAGCGCCTCCGCACAGTGCGGAGGCAATGCGCAGCAGAGGCCCAACCTGGCTGGGGTCGGCTACCGGAATCAGAATGCTCAGGTCCTGGCTTGTTACAGACCAGGAAGGAGCGTCAGACATGGATTCCCATCCCCGCACCGCCAGCCTCTCGAGCTGAGGCCATGGCGTCCACCATTGGTCGAAGCTGTCGCTCAAAAATCATCGACCAGTCGTACTGGCTCAGCGCGATGCGGTGCAGGCGTGCCTCTGCGTTGGTATCCAGGGTGTCCAACACGCGCTCCGCCGTATCGCTTGGTGCCTCGGTTAGATCGAAATAGTGCAAATGTTCTCCGGCAATGTCTCGGAAGGGCTGTATATCAGCGCAAAACGCGGGCAAGCGGGCAAGCCCGGCCTCTAGAATCGGCAATCCAAAACCTTCCTGGGCGGAAGGAAAGAAGAGCGCATCGGCCACGCGATAGAGCTCTCGCATCATGACATCGGAAGCGGCCCAGCTTCTACCCGATGGTCGACGGAGACGATGAAGCATCACCAGGCTTTCAGTGACGCCTAGCGACCGGGCCATTGCGTCTAGCTCGTCCACATAGTCAATGGAGCGTGCATTATGGGGCCCTGGAGGCCCTGTTACAAGCAGAAGCGGTTGACATCCGGAATTTTTCAGTGAAGGGAGAATCCGTATTGCCTGCTCGATATTTTTACGTCGAGTAATACGTGCCGGAAGCAGCAGGAATGGATATGCGCTCCAGGCATCGATCTGACGGAGAAGATCTTGCGTCGCGCGGCTGAGACCGAGAAAGCGAGCGGCGTCGATTCCGTTGTTGATCGCTACCACTGGCGAATCTCCGAAGAGCGCCGCAAGCTCTTTTGCTCGAAACTCTGAAACGGTCACGTAGCGAGTATGAGGAGTCGGGCGCTTGAGCAGGGTCCACGGCTCCTCTTCCCGCATCAGCGGTAGATAGAGAGGATTCGTCCACGAAAGATCGTGGCACCAGGCAATGAGATCGGTTCGACCGCGATGGGCTATACGCTCCAGGGCGCAGGTGAGCGGAAGATTGAAATGCAGCGTGAGGGCGTTGTGCACGATGCAGATGTCGATGTCCTGGAGCGCCTCGCTCAGTGATTCGTCGATTCGGTGAACCAGCTCGTAGAAGGCCGCGCTCACAATGCCCTCCCGCAGCTCCGAGTTGATCCGCTCCAGAGCATCAAATCGGGAGTCAATAAGAGGGACTTGCCTTAGCGCGAGTCGCCGATCGAATCGGCCTCCACGCCCCACAATCGCAGTAACCGAGTATCCGGCGTCCAGGAACATTCTGGCGTGTGTGGCCAGAACAGTCTCTACGCCGCCAATGATAGGGGGGCAGCTGTAGTGCAGCATCCCCAGTCGCGGCAGCTTCGTCTGACTCACCGCGCGGACCGGTTAGGAACCCTGACGCTCGGCCAGCACTGGCTGGCGCTCAGCGCGGCGTTCGGCCTGCTCCAGACGATGCTCCAGCTCCGCGACGCGCGCCTCAAGATGCTCGATGACATCGAGCATCGGGTCAGGAAGTCGGGCGACCGGACGATCTTCGGGATAACGTTAGGCGCACTGTTCGTCCGGGCACTCCAACGACCGTAGAGCTGGGCGGCACGGAGGTCACAACTACCGAGCCGGCACCCACGGTGGAATCCTCGCCGACCTCGATCGCTCCGATGAGCTGGGCGTGGGAGCCAACGACCACTCCGTTGCGTAGCGTGGGGTGGCGCTTCTCTCGCAATCTACTTGTACCACCGATCGTGACGCCTTGGTGAAGCGTCACATTGTCGCCGATCTCAGACGTTTCCCCGATCACCACGCCCATACCATGATCGATGAACAATCCTTCTCCGATTCGCGCCGCGGGATGAATCTCGATGCCGGTGATGCCCCGATTCAAGTTGGAGATCAGGCGCGGGAGAACCGGAACGTTTGCCCGGTGGAGTGCATGGGCGAGTCGATGAAACTGCCGGGCGTGAAAGCCCGGATAACACAACACGACTTCGAAGGCGGAGCTCGCCGCGGGATCGCGATCGAGCACGGCCTGGATATCTCGACGAATGCTCGCTAGCAATCCCATTCCAAGCGCCTCTCCGGCCCCAGAATGGTAGCAGAGGGGAAAGCGATACGGGGTGAACTCACGGGGTCGCGGCTGGACTTCGGCGCTCAGAAATGGACCTGAGGGTCTCCAACGCGATGCGTTAGACGCGAATACGGGGGCGAATGGCAATAAAACCGTAGAGTGTCGGCTCGAACCTATTTGCGACCCGCAGATACTCCGCTTCATTGCCCTCAATCATGAGCTTGTGCATGAGTATGGTGTCCCCATCCGGAATCGGATCTACTGACTGCACGCACAGCGCCATGATGGGCACGCCGCCTTCGTACACTTTTACCTGCCCCTGGTGGCGAGGGATTCTATAGGTGCGCTTTTCTCGCGATGGGCTCCTGACCTCCAGGTAGCCACGATGATCCAGAGAGCGATACTCATCTTCGGACAGCACGTGCCGCAGGAGAGCCTCAGCTCGCTCCTGAGCCTCCCGCCACTCGGACCGACGTCCAACACCGGTGATCCCCCGCCCTGAGAGCATCCCGAAGGGTGCCCGACACAACAGGAAGACGACGATCAGGATGAAGAGGAGCTCGATTCCAATCACGGTGACGATCACCGTGCTTAACCTCCGGCACCTCCGGCGACTCGCGGGACCATGATAATCTCACTGGCCGAAGGATTGAAGCTGTCGACCCGTTCGGCCGGCTTGCCTGGCGTTACGACAAACGCCGTTGCACCATGCTCGCGCTGCTCCTCAAAAATTCGCTCGGCCTCTCTCACGGCCGCGGACGCCTCAGGATCGCCCGTATCCGCGAGCTTTGAATCCCATTCCACAACCGAGTCACCCCGCGCTGAGAGAATTCGTAGTTTCGCCATCCCGTGCTCCTTCCCCGGAAGTCATTCGAACAGCAGTTGAGCCCGCCGCGCCCCGCGGCCTGCCCGT
Organism: uncultured Chloroflexia bacterium; assembly: GCA_963765765.1. Taxonomy (GTDB): domain Bacteria; phylum Chloroflexota; class UBA6077; order UBA6077; family JACCZL01; genus CAVXYC01. The sequence goes on from CAVXYC010000020.1 coordinate 845,650, forward strand.
CAAATCAACCAGCGCCCCAGTCGCCCTGCCTACCTCAAGGTAGCTCCCAAGCAGACGAAAAGGCGCTCATACTGGCAGTATATCGCCGACGATTTACTTGTCAATGACTACATCAACGCCCTTGGGGGCAGTCCGTTCATAGCCTCCATACGCCCACATCACTACTCGCTGAATCGGCCTTCAAGCGCCAATCGCCTTGCACGACGCGTGCCAATCGGGCATTCCGAAACCAGAGATCTAAAAGATAAAGGGCGACCCTAGGATCGCCCTTTATCTTCAATTGCACTGGATTTAGCGGCAAGCTCTGCCGCGACCGATTTAACCCTCGGGACTCTCTCCCGCAAGCGAATTGCTATTCCTTACCTGGACCGGACTGCCATCATTTAGCACGTCCAATCCCGAGGTTGCCACAACGGCATCTCCACTAAGGCCCTGAACGATCTCAGTTCGCTGGCCATCGGAAACTCCGGTAGTCACCTCACGCAGACGCACCTGGTTGTCCTGCAGCAGGAATACCACGGTTCGACCTGAGCGTGTTGCCAGCGCCTGATTGGGTACCAGTAGCGTCGCTCGCGGTGGGGCCGTCACGCTTACCTGAGCGAACATTCCATCTCTCAGTTTTCCCTCTGGATCGTTGGGCAAAATGCGGACGGCAAACGTACGGGAACGTGGATCCGCTGTCGGTGCGACACTCGCTACTTGCGCCGGAACTGGCTGCCCCGGGTATGCCGCGACGCTGACCTGAGCGGGCTGGCCCGCACGGAGCTGACCAATGCGCGCTTCCTCGACCTGAAGTACGATCTCCACGTCCCGGGAGACAAGCTGAACAACTGGGGTATTTGGTGCCACAATGGCCCCAGGGCTCACGAACTTCTGCGCCACCACGCCCTTGAAGGGTGCACGGACGAGAGATTCACCCTGCTGTACCTTTGATGCTTCGAGTGCAGCCGAGGCCTGGTCAACCTGCGAGGCCGCGATGAGTATGTCCTCCGCGGTGAACGGTCGCTTGCGAGCATCGAGCTGAGCCTGCGTCTGATCGACCTGAGCCTGAGACGCACGAACGTCGTACGAGCTCACGTTGATTAGCCTGCTCAACGTTGCCTGCTCGCGGGAAAGCGCTTCCTCGGCTCCACGAACGTCGAAGTCACTTGGGAAGCGGGCCGAATCGACACGCGCTTGGGTGGCGTCGACGTTTGTTTGTGCACTTTCGACCTGGGCGCCTAACCGGTCCACTTCAGCCTTCGCCTGGCCAACTCGAAGCTCGAGCGTGGCCAGATCGTCGTCCCACCGAACCTCAGCTTGGCAAGGTTGGCTTCGCGCTCGCGGATCACGGACTCCTGCTGCTGAAGCTCCTGAACCGTGGGTCCATTTCTCGTCTTCTCGAGCTGAGTCACGGCCGCCTGAACGGCGACCTCAGCGCCAGAAACAAGATTGGAAAGTCGCTCACGCTCAGAGCTAGGACAATCCTGACGGCTGCGAGATTCGTTGTTGCTCTTCGACGTGGAGCTCGATGAGCCAATAGCGTTCTTCGTTGACGTCCTGTTCGTGGACTCACTCCGCGTAGTGGTCGTCGTCTTGCCGCAGGCGTCAAGGGCATCCTTCGCAGCCTCGAGGAGAACGCGCTGGCGTTCAACCTCAAGCTGGGACGATCGTAAGTCCTCGGGACGCGGCGTGTTCTTGAGCTGGTCCAAACGTTGCTTGGCGTTATCGACCTGTGCCTGAGCAGCGGCGATGTCTTCGACACGAGTGCCTGGACCGCCAAGTCCTTGCTGGGCTTGATTGAAGCGGTAGTTTGCTTCTTCGTAGACGGCTCTGGCCGCCGCGTGCTGAGCTCGAACGGCCTCTACGGCGGACCGAGCCTGATCTACCGCGGCCTGCAAGGGCGCGAGATCATCGTCCTTAGCGCCACTTCGAACCTGCTCCAGGCGATTCGAAGCGGCATTTACCACAGCTCGCTGGCCCTGGACTTCCTCCGGCCTAGCTCCGGAGCGAACCTGCTCCAATCGAGCTTGAGCACTCCGTACGCCAGCCTCAGCGGCGGAAATGTCCTCTATCTTGGCGCCCGCTTGTGTCGAGGTCAGGCGAGCCTGAGCCACGCTCACCGCGGCCTCCGCCTGGGTCACCTGCGCATCGAGCGTCGCATGGTCGAGCTCGCCGATGACCTCGCCCACGTCCAGCTCGTCGCCAATGTCAGCGTAGAGCTGTTCCAGGCGTCCCTGCACCTTAGGTACAACGTTGACTGAAGCGCGGCTTTGAACGTTCCCTGAATAGGCTAGCAAGGCACCAATGTCACCAAGCTGCACTGGAGCCGTCGTTACCTGCACGGCTGGGGGGCCACTTCGCTCCGGTTTTGCTGCAGGCTGTTGCGGCGCAAATGGACCAATGCACCCGGCGACCAGCCCTGTAGCCAGCGTTGCACCGAGCACCAGACTCAGCCGCCGGCCTGCTCCGCTCTGTGGGATTCTCGCTGTGGTCATAGCTATACCCGTACTCCAACCGGGCGCCGTACCGACGCCTCCTGTGTCGCAACGACGTCTGTCGCCGTCCGATGCAAGATTTCCATCGCCGATACCACGTGCTTTAACTCCTCGTCAGTCAGGTGCGCAATGACGCTCTGCAGACGACCTTCGCCTGCCGAGCGTATGCGTTGAACGAGCTCATGGCAGAATTGAGTTCCGTGAACGCGAACAACACGCCGATCCTGAGGATCGTCTTCACGTCGCACATATCCTTGATCGGTCAACCGATCTACAAGGGCTGAGATGGCGGGTTGTCCCACACCCAGCACATGCGCCAGGTCGCCCATAGAAGGTGAGCTTAATCGCTCTACTAAGAGCAAGACTTTGAGTTGCGGCATCGAGAGATCCAGCGTGAGCATGGGATCGTCCGGCCTCGCGCTGAGCATCATGAACACGCGTGAATCAAGACTCAACGCGCGCTCCTCGAGCTCCACTCGTTCAAGTTCTGATGAATGGTCCTGCAACACCCCCACCCGCCTCGTTTTATTTCACTTGGTGCGAAGCATTGTAATCGGGCGGTGATGCATGGTCAACCAAAACGGTCTATGAGCCGCGGCGTAGCGGCGCAATGGCCTTTAGAGTGCTTTCGAGAATCGCCGCTTTTCTAGAGCCGTTCGTCGTCGGCCGGCACATCAGGTGAGCGGTCACTCTCGCACGCATTCGAAAGCGCTTTCGCCTATTGGCTTGGGGTCGCCCACAAGCTTACGGTGTGTACGCGGTCAGCTCCGTCGTTGACTCACCCAGCTCGCCACCGCCAACCGTCTTCACCATGCCGACACCGCGAGCGAACCAGCTCGTGGCCTCAAACGAGATACTGATCGGCGCGGAGAAGTCTCGCACGGTGACACTGAGGTCCAGCGTCGTGTGTTGCGATATTTTCATTGCTGTATACGAACTGGCTGGAACGCTCACCGACTCCTCGCCAGCGACGGTGCTGGTCACAGTGATCCTTCCTCTGGCCGGATTTCCGCCGATGGCTGAGGGATCGCCCTCCACCTCATACGCTGTGGTCCAGCTCGATCCTGGGGTCCAACGATCCGCCGGTGGAAATGTCACGCCTGTCACGCTCGTTGAGACGAAGCGGAGCTGAGTCTGAGCCGTGCTCACACGCGACGCCTGGAGTGCCGTGAGCCCGTCTGGGCCGCAGCGCCACTCGTTGTCCACTGAAACGTCTGGGAAGGCCATGCGGACCGTAAAGCCGGTTGGCGACGTTGGCATGTGGGTTTCTATGAAATCGGATGCGACCGCTCCCTGAACACGATATGACCACCGCGAGTTTGATCCCACGGGAAAGTAAGGGTGGTCGCAAGCACCTGACGGAGCAGGCGCCGTGGTGGATTCAGGTATCGCGGTGGCGGGTGGCACAGTCGGCACAATTGTCGGTTGAATGGTTGGTGCCGTTGTCGGAGGCGCGGCGGTTGTAGCCGTAAGGGAGGGAGCTGATGGTGTGCATGCCATCACACTTATGAAGGCTCCCACGAATAAGACAAGACGCCTCATTAAATATCCTTCGCTGGACGACCGAGACTGGACCTGTGTATACAGCAGTCACGATCGCGAGAAGTGAGAGCCATTACGTGACATCCGTCGATATCACCATTCGTTGTCCAGCATGCGGACAGATGTTTGCGCCCAAGCGATTCGGGGCTGGCTTGAGCTGCGCGCGCTGTCTGAAACAGACCGCGCCCACGGTGCAGCTCGCCCAGCTTCTCGACCACTGGTGGGAGCCACGCCGCTGGCGGGCGGACCTTCACCGACCGAACGTTAACTTCCTTCTCGAGAAGCTCTGGACTGCCAACGGACAGGGTGAAGCCCTCTACAAGGGGATCAGCCCAAAGTTCGCCAACTACTCTATTTTTCGAAATTTGGTTACGCGCGCGATCGCCCGAGGCCTCGACGAAGGTTGGATGGAGCTGGAGTTTCCTGATGATCCGCTCGCGGATGATCCCGTCTACAAGCTGAATTTCAAGGACTCCGATCGATTTGCGCGCGAGATGGAAGGGCTTTTTCCAGAAGTTGACTGGGACGAAACGATCGAGGTTCCCAGCGGAGCCATCGTTCCCAGCCAAATGGCCAAATCATCGAAGCCCCGCGGAAAGCGCCGCTGACTCCACTCCGCAAGCCGGCTCGCCGGTAGTAGCTGCCAAGCGTTCAGCCAGCCGACTTGATCAGGCGAACGAGCTCGTCCCCGACCTCGTTGGTCTTCGCGGTGCCCCCAACGTCGGTGGTGAGAACCTTTCCCTCGCCAGTCAGCCGCTCGATACCGCGCATGAGCAGTTGGCCCGCGTCGCGCTCGCCAATGAAATCCAACATCATGGATGCTGCCCAAACACTGGCAATGGGGTTAGCGATGCCCTTGCCTGCGATATCAGGAGCGGAGCCGTGTACTGGCTCGAATAGGGAAGGCGCTGTTCGCTCGGGGTTGATATTCGCGGAGGCCGCGAGTCCCATACTTCCCTGAATCGCAGCTGCCAGGTCGGTCAGGATGTCTCCAAAGAGATTCTCGGCCACCACAACGTCAAGCTGTTCAGGAAAGCGCACCATGCGCGCGGTCATGGCGTCTACATGGATCTTGTCTGACTGGATGTCGGCGTACTCGGCAGCAACTATCTCGAATACTTCATCCCAGAACACCATCGAGTGGCCCATCGCATTAGACTTGGTAACGGAAGTCACGCGCTTCCGCCCCTCGTGGCGAGCCAGCTCGAATGCGTAGCGGATGATGCGCTCAACGCCGCGTCGGGTGAAGATCATGCTCTCCACCGCAACTTCATGATCGGTAGTGCGGTGCACGCGTCCACCAACGCCGGAGTAGCCACCTTCAGTGTTCTCCCGCAAGCAGACGAAGTTGATGTCATTCGTCGTCTTATCGCGTAGCGGTCCTGTGAGGCCCGGTAAGAGGCGAGCGGGTCGCTGATTGACGTAGAGATCGAACTCTTTACGGATCGGCAGGAGCAATCCCCAGAGGGAGATGTGGTCAGGAACGAGGCTTGGAAACCCGCAGGCGCCCAGATAGATCGCATCAAACTGCCGCAGCGTCTCTGTAGCGTTGTCCGGCATCATCTGGCCATGCTCGAGGTAATATCCACAGCTCCACGGAAACGTTTCGAACTCGATCTTGAAGTCTCCGCAGACCTCTTGAGCCTGGCGCATGGTGGCGAGTCCGACGTCGAGAACGTCCTTCCCGATGCCGTCACCTGGAATGACCGCTATGGAGTAGTTACGCATCGATTCACAACCTCAGACGTCAAGCTCAAACTGCTCGAAAATCGATAACGCTCAGGATACCATCCGTCGCCGGCGGTAGTGCGAGCGCCAACCACGGACACACAGTACCAGCGCGAGAACGGCTCCGATCGCCAGGATAATCAATACTGGTGTCGCCACAATGGGCGCCCGAGCCGAGTTGATTAGGTGAGCTAGCGCATACGCCGCCAGCGCATTGATCAGACCAACGGCCACAACCGTCCACATGAGCGGACCTGACGGCAATCCCTTACTCATGCGTGAAGCGCCTTGGAGTGCGGCGTGCAGGGTGGCATCGTGGCTGGTCCCAGCAGCTCATCGCGATCATGAAAAATCCTCGGGCACTCGAGAGGTGCGTGATAGAATGCGCTTCGTGCTCCGAATCGCTGCCGAGCACGGCTTAGCGTTAGCCACTTTACGGAGACTTCCCTGTGCTTCAAAGCCTGTGGGCATCCTATCTTATTGTCTTCCTGAGCAGCGCCTGCACGCTCGTTCTGGAGATCGTGGCGGGCCGCATCCTGGCGCCGTTCATTGGAGTCTCGCTCTACACTTGGACCAGCATTATCGGCATCGTCCTGGCAGGCATCTCACTCGGGAACTATCTCGGGGGGCGGCTTGCTGATAAGGCGGCGTCGCGCCAGACACTGGGAATCCTTTTGTTCGGCGCCGGACTCACCAGCCTGGCAATCCTACCTCTAGTGTCCATTCCCAATCTGGCAGGCATCGTTCCAAAGGACGCGCCGGTCATTGGGAGCTTCATGGGTCGTATCGTCATTCTGACTACGATGCTGTTCTTTATTCCGTCGCTGATCATGGGAATGATCTCACCGGTCGTTGTCAAGCTTGCGCTGACGGACCTCTCTCATTCGGGCAATGTCGTTGGGAAGACCTACGCGTTCTCTACGCTGGGCAGCATCTTCGGCACGTTCATCACCGGTTTTGTACTCATCTCATCGTTCGGCACGCGTGCAATCGTGCTGGGTGTTGGAATTGTGCTGATCGTCATGGCTTTCATCGCCGGCAGGCTTTGGCGAACGCCGAAAATCGTAATTGCCCTGGCGATACCGCTTGCACTGTTGAGCTGGACAATCAACACCGGCACGGCGTTAAGCAGCGGATGTACCAAAGAAACCGATTACTACTGCATCAAGGTGTACGACGAGCCGCAATCTGGTGAGCAGGTTCTGCGGGTGCTGGTTCTTGATCACCTCATCCACAGCTATAACTCGATCGAGGACCCGACGTACATCAAGTACGGCTACATCAAGGTCTACACGGAGTTCATTGAGTACCTGGCCCAGACGAAACCGAACTTCAGCATCCTCTACGTTGGAGGTGGCGCCTACACGCTGCCTCGATACATCGAAGCAAAGTACCCACAGGCGCATCAGGAAGTCATCGAGATCGATCCCGGCGTAACAGAGATCAACTACACGTACATGGGCGTCAGTCGGGATACAAAGATCGTTACCCACAACTTCGACGGACGCCAGATGGTGGACACCCTGGTGGGTGAGGGGCGGAAATTTGACATCGTCATTGGTGACGCGTTCAACGATCTTTCCATTCCCTACCACCTGACCACGAAAGAGTTCAATGAGAAGATCCGCACGCTTCTCAACGACGATGGCTTCTATTTGACGCTGGTCATCGACAAGCTACGGGGCGGACTCTTCATTCCGTCATACACGCGCACACTTCAGCTCGTATTTCCCAACGTCTACATGACGGCGGATGGACCGCTGTTCGAGAGCAGCGCACCCAATACGTACGTGGTGGCTGGGTCCCCCACGCCATTGGATCTGGAGCGCTTCAACGCAGTGAAAGGGTTGGGCCCCGGCGGCCGTGTAACAACCGCGATCATGCCTGGCACTGATCTGGCGGAATATTTACGGACTGCCGGCGGTGTGTACCTGACCGATGACTACGTTCCCGCGGACAACCTCATCGCCCCGATCTTCGCCGAGCGTTACTAGTTCCCTGGGAGCGGGGGCGTCCAGCGCTCCAGGGAACTAGTAACCCTTACACTTGTCGATCTGATTGATAAGCGGCTCGCCGGTGCGGTACCTCGCGAGGTTTTCAGCGAAGCCGTCCACAACTCGGCGTTGCCACCGGTCGACGTCAAAGGCCATGTGCGGTGTGATGACCGCGTTGCGCTGAGCCCAGAGTGGATGATCCTCGGCCAGCGGCTCTCGTTGAAAGACGTCCGAGGCGGCTCCGCGAATCGTCCCCGCCTCAAGGGCAGCGGCCAGAGCCATCTCGTCCACTGCTGAGCCTCGGCCAATGTTGATCAATACAGCGTCACGCCGCATGCGGCGAAGCTGTTCCGCACCGATGACGAGCTCCGTTTCCTGCGTTTGCGGAAGAACAAGAACGACGTAGTCGGAATTTTCTAGAACGCTATCGAGCTCATCGATGGTATGCATCTCGTCAGCATCGGGATGCGCCTCGCCGCTCAGTCGCACTCCGACGACTCGCATTCCAAGGGCTCGGCACTTGCGGCCTATCAAATGGCCTATGGCCCCGAATCCGATGACCGCGACGGTGCGCTCTGAGAGAAGCTGTGTTTCCTCATGCTTCCAGCGACGCTCGAGTTGATTGATCATCGTCTCGTTGAGGCGTTTAGCAAACATGAGTATGAGAGCGAGCCCGAATTCAGCAACAGGCTCATCGAAAGCTCCACGGGCATTCGTCAGGATCACGTTACTTTCGAGAAGCTCGGGAAAGACCATTGCGTCCACGCCGGCAGCGCCAACATGTACCCAGCGCAAGTCAGGCAATGAGGTCCAGTATTGCCGCAGCAGCTTGCTGCGGAAGTCCCACATGAATGCCACTTCAACGCCACGAAGATCCGGCTCCAGCCCGTCGGTCTTGGGGAGCACGACCCATTCGATATCGGCCCATCGATCCTGAAGAATGGGAAGGACGGGCGACGGATCTCGCGCGACGAGCAGGACCTTCATGCTATCCACGACTCCGCGCACCAATGGTGCGGGCAGCATGCTCGGACGCTTCGTTGATCTCCTCCTGTAACTCGTTCATGCGCCGAGTGATATCCGACGCGCTCGCCGCCAGGTCTGGAACCTCAGGCTGGTCAGCCTGAGCGCGCAGCGCCAGAAGCTCAGCGCGGAGGGACTCAATACGTTTAGTGAGCTGAAGTGACTCCAGCTCTGCCTCCAGCCGCGTGTGCACGAGTTGAAGCTGCTGAAGCATCCGTTCCGAGTACTCCAGTCGCTCCTGAACGTCAGACATCATCGCTAACGTGGTATCGATCGTCCCTTCACCGTAGAGCGTGGACGTCAAAATCTTCTCGGTCTGAGCGTGACATTGACGAACCACCTGGTTCACCTGAGCCTCCCGCGCGGCAACATCGGCGAGGAGCAAACGCATGCGAGCAATCATGACGTCAAGCTTCTGCATTCGGACCATCCGACATCGACGCGCCGTCCCGGCATGATTCTGTGGCTTCCCGGAACGGGCCAATTTTGATGCTCATTATATCGAGGACATCATGTTTCTTTGATCATCACTCAGCCGCGGAAACAGGCGGGCAATTTGAGGGAACTTGAAGTCCAGCTTGGCCTATAATTGCCCATCGCATTGGCTAGTCACAGCGTCGGAGGCCCCGCCTTGACCGATAGCCCCACCGAGCAAGAAAGAACGGCGTTCGTCTTCCCAGGACAGGGCACGCAATACGTTGGCATGGGCAAAGCGCTCTACGACGCATCGGTCGCGGCGCAACACATCTTCCACCAGGCTGACGAGGTACTCGGTTTCCAGCTTTCCAAACTGTGCTTTGAAGGCCCAGAAGACGAGCTACAAGATACGCTCAATGCGCAACCCGCGGTTCTCACGGTCAGCGTCGCTTGCCTTGCCGCTCTTCGTGAGAAGTGGATCGAGCTGGGACGCGATCTTAAGCCATTGTTTGTCGCCGGCCACAGTCTTGGCGAATACACGGCGCTCGTCGCCGCCGATGTGCTGGACTTTGCCGATGCGCTACTTCTCGTCCGCGAGCGCGGCCGCTTGATGAAGGAGTCGGGCGACTACCAGCCCGGGGGCATGGCGGCGGTCATCGGACTTGGTCAAGATGAGCTCCAGGAAATCTGCGATGAGGCCGGCCAGGCTGGGATTATCGTCATTGCAAATAGCAACTCACCGGAACAGACGGTCATCTCTGGCGAACGTGAAGCTCTTGATCGGGCCATCGAGCTCGCCCGCGCGCGGGGGGCTCATAGCGTAGTTCCTTTGCGCATCAGCATCGCGTCCCACTCGCCGCTCATGCAGAAGGCGGCACTCCAGCTTGCCGAGCTCGTGGCTCACATTCGATTTCGAGATCCCTCAATGCCGGTTGTGGCAAACATCCAGGGTCAGATTTTGACAACGGCAGAGGAGATTCGTCGCGAGCTTGCCGATCAGATCTGCCGTCCCGTGGAATGGACACGCTCCATCCGCGAGATGGTTGAGAATGGCACTGACACGTTTCTGGAGATCGGGCCCGGGCAAGTGCTCTCACGACTAATCAATCGCATCAATCACGACGTGCAGACGCACAGTCTGAACGAAAAACAAATCGCCAAGCTTTAACTCTGATACCCGTGAGGCACAGACGCCGTCGGCGAACGCGGTAACGCGTTACGCTACGCGGTCTGGAGCGGTCTTTAGATGAGGTGAACGCGTGCGACGCGTCGTTGTGACAGGAATAGGCGCGGTCACGCCCGTGGGAACCAGCTGCCAGAGAAACGTGGGATGCGTTCGTCAATGGGCGCTCGGGCATTGCGCCGATCTCACTTTTCGATTCGACCAATTTTGACGTTCGCATTGCTGGCGAGGTCAAGGATTTCACAACCGATGGAGTAATCACTCCCAAAAGAAGCCCGCCACATGGATCGCTCGGTCCAGATGGCACTGGTGGCGACACGCGAAGCCGTGACCGACGCCGGACTGGAGATCAGTGAGGAAGAGGCCCCTAACGTGGGCGTCATTTATGGCACCGGCGCCGGCGGTTTCGGTCAGCTTCTAGCCCAACAGCACGTCATCGACGAACGCGGTCCCAGTCGCGTGAGCCCCTTTTTCATTCCGCACTTCTTGCCGGACACATCATCCGGCATGATCGCCATCCAGTACGGCGCCCAGGGTCCCAATATGGCCGTGGCATCAGCATGTGCCACGGGTGGCACTGCCGTGGGCGAAGCTATGGAGACGATTCGTCGTGGTGACTGCGACGTGATCATTACTGGCGGTGCTGAGGCGCCCATCAAGCCGGTCATCATGGCCGGCTTCATCAATATGAAGGTGCTCTCCAGCTTCTCGGACGACCCGGGGAAGGCTGCCCGCCCCTTCGATCTCAACCGAGACGGCTTCGTGCTCGCGGAAGGCGCTGGTACGCTCATACTGGAAGAACTGGAGTACGCCAAACGTCGCGGCGCCCGAATCTACGCAGAAGTTGTGGGCTACGGATCCACCAACGACGCGTATCACATGGCGGCCCCACGCCCGGACAGCGCTGGGCCCATCCGAGCAATGAAGATGGCGCTGCGCAAGGCAGAGCTACCATTGGATTCTGTGAACTACATCAACGCTCACGGGACGGGAACGGTATTGAACGACAGGCTGGAGACCGGCGCCGTAAAGTCAGTTTTTGGGAACCACGCGTACGATCTCGCCATAACATCGACTAAGTCAATGGTTGGACATATGATGGGCGCTGCCGGTGCCGTCGAATCAATTGCATGTATCCGTGCTATCTACGATGGCGTCATACCGCCAACCATTAACCTGAACGTGCCCGATCCTGACTGTGATCTCGACTACGTACCCAGGACCGCTCGAGAGACCAGGGTCCAGGTAGCCATGACAAACAGCATCGGTCTCGGCGGCCATAATTCTTGCGTCATCTTCCGGAGCTATTCATGAACCTGCGCAACGAGCACGGTCATCGCGTCGTGGTGACCGGCGTTGGCACAGTCAACCCGATTGGTCTCAACGTGGAGGAGTTCTGGCCGAACCTTCTGGCCGGTACGTCAGGGGTTGGACCTATCACTCAATTCGATGCCAGCGACTTGGCCGTGCAGATGGCAGCCGAGGTGAAGAACTTCGATCCGCGCCAGCACATGGATCCCAAAGCAGCGCGCCGGATGAGTCGATTTGCCCAGTTCTCAGTTGCAGCGAGCGGCATGGCGCTGGCGGACGCGAACTTCAAAGTCACCGCTGAAAATGCCTACGACGTGGGTGTGATGGTTGCCACCGGCGGCGGCGGGGTGGGTGAAGTGATGGACGAGACGAAGGTCCTTATCACCCAGGGCCCGGATCGGGTGAATCCTCTATTCGTCCCTGCCATGATCGCCAACATGGCTTCATGCCAGGTCTCAATTACGTACGGCATCAAAGGGCCTGTTACGACCAATATCGCGGCTTGTGCAGCCGGCATTGCGGCGTACTTTGAGGCGATCCATTTCCTGCGACGGGGTGATATCGAGGTCGCCGTTGCCGGAGGAACGGAGAGCGCAATTCTGCCCTCTCTCGTTCATCTCGCTCAGTCGAATTGGCGCACTCTCGAAACGGAATGATGATCCGGCCCATGCCTCGCGGCCGTTCGATCGCGATCGCGACGGGTTTGTTTTCGGAGAAGGCGCAGGCGTTATGGTCCTTGAGACGGCAGAGCACGCCGTCGGTCGTGGTGCACGTATTTACGCGGAGCTTGCCGGCGCATCTACCAACAGCGACGCTTTCCATCTCACGGCGCCGGAGCCATCGGGAGAAAGCGCATCCCGCGCGATGAGCGGTGCCCTGCGCGACGCCGGTGTTACGCCCGATGAGGTCGATTACATCTGCGCCCACGGAACGGGCACACCGCTAAATGACGCGTCCGAGACGAGGGCCATCAAGCGCGTGTTCGGAGAGGCGGCCTACAAGGTCTCGATCTCTTCACCGAAATCCATGGTGGGCCATCTCCTTGGCGCAGCCGGTGGAATCTCAGCCATCACCGCCGCCAAAGCAATTCACCATGATCTCGTACCGCCCACCAGTAACCTCGATAATCCAGATCCCGAGTGCGATCTCGACTACACCCCGCTGGTCCCTCGTGAGCGCAAGGTCAACATAGCCATGGCCAATGGCTTCGGCTTCGGCGGTCAGAACGCGGTGATCGTGTTGAGGAAGTTCGAGTAGGAGGCCCGCTCTACGGCTGCTGCGGAGTCTCTAAGGGCGCGCGAGTCCGTCAGTCCGCGTTCAGCGCCTTCACCGCCTCGACCACGGCGGAGAAATCCTTGCGGTCCACGCCTTTGGCGCATGCTGACGCGTAGTACTGGGCAGCGATTGACGCGAGGAGTGATGGGGCACCGACTGAACGGGCGAGACCGATGCCCAGATCCATGTCCTTGAGCATGAGCATCGTCATGAAGCCGGGAGCGTAATCGTCGTCAGCGGGTACCCCGGCGGGGTTCACGCCTGACACGGGCAATCGATTCCGAAACGCCCAGGAATCGCCGCTTGACTTAGATATCACGTCGAACATAGCTCGCGGATCGAGTCCCGCGCGCTGGGCGATGTTCACCGCTTCCGCCGTGGCGGCTACCCCAATGCCCGCAAGCATATTGTTAACCAGCTTGACCGTTTCGCCGGTTCCCAGCGGGCCCACATGGATGACGTTGCTGCCCATAGCCTGAAGCACCGGACGACATCGCTCAAAGACATCGGCATCGCCACCAGCCATCATCGTGAGGGTGCCATCGATCGCACCGACTGATGACCCGCTGACCGGCGCATCGATCATCTTGATTCCACGCGCGGTCGCCTGGTCGCCGATCTTCTTGGTCACAACGGGGTCGATGGTGCTCATCTCGATGAAGATCTTCCCCGCCTGAAGCCCGGCGAATACGCCCTCGGCGCCGAGCACCGCGGCCTCTTCGTGAGGCGAGTTCGGTAGCATCGTGATCGCGATGTCGGCCGATTTTGCGGCCTCGGCCGCCGTTGTGGCTCGCTCTGCACCGTACTCAACAGCCTGGTCCAACGCCGATTCATTGAGATCGAACGCAGTAACCGGAAAACCCTTATTCACCAGATTGCGTGCCATAGGACCGCCCATTGTCCCGACGCCAATGAATGCGATTCGATCGGCCATCTTTGCCTCTCAGTTACTTCGCTGTTGTTTGCATCGCTAGTCTTTACGGACGATCAGACTGTCCAGTACTAACAAATCAAGCCCGCTGTTGGTAAATGTGTTCAACGCGTTCTCAGGGGTTGTGACAATCGGCTCGCCCCGCAGATTGAACGACGTATTGAGAACGACCGGCACGCCCGTCGCCTCGCCAAAGCGGCTAATGAGGCCGTGGTAACGTGGATTCGTGTCCTCGTAGACCATCTGCAGCCTACCGGTGCCCATGTGAGACACGGCCGGAATCAATTCCTGCTGCGATGGATCCACCGGCAGCACCGCCAGCATGAATCGGCCCGGGTGGAAGGATTGTCCCCCTGGCACCTTGAAATAGCGCTCCGTTGCCTCAGCCTGGATACTCGGGGCGAACGGACGGAAGGGCTCGCGGAACTTGATCTTGGTGTTCACGACATCTTTCATCTCGTTCCGACGTGGGTCAGCGATGATGCTCCGATTGCCCAATGCCCGTGGGCCCCACTCGAATCGTCCCTGAGACCAGCCGATCACCTTGCCCTGGGCGAGCTGATCCGCCACGAGGTCTAGCAGCTTGTCGTCGTTTTCGAAGATCTCGTAACTGAGGCCCAGCGCTTCAACGGCACGTTTGGCCTGCCCCTGGTCAAACTCTTTTCCCCAGTACGCATGGTTCATGACGAATGAGCGTGGCTTCTGAAGAATGGCGTGGTAGGCGTACAGCGCGGCGCCAACGGCTCCGCCCGAGTCACCCGCGGCCGGCTGAATATAGATCTCCTCAAACGGAGTCTCGTTCAGAATGCGGCCATTGGCAACGCTGTTGTAGGCCACGCCGCCAGCGAAGGCGAGCTTCTTAGAGCCTGTTCGTTCATGGAGCGCCTTGGCCATCGTCACAATGGTCTGCTCCGTAAACGTCTGAACGCTGGCTGCAACGTCCGCGTAGTACTCATTCTGCTTAACGAGCTCATCGGAGACGCCCGGAAGAATTCCCGTTGAGCGCGTGCAGAAATCGTCATTGGGCTTACGCGGCTCCCCCCAGAGATCGGCAAACTTACCGCTAAATGTCTCTGACATGGAGTGGTGAAAGCTGAAGTAGTCCATGTTCATCCAGAAGCTGCCGTCGTCACCGACCTCGATCAGCTTCCGAATTCTGTCAATGTACTTCGGCTCACCATAGGGAGCCATGCCCATGACCTTGTATTCGCCGTCGTTGACCTCGAATCCCAGGAACGCGGTGAAGGCAGAGTAGAACAAGCCAAGCGAGTGCGGAAAGCGACTTTCGCTGAAGAGCTGGATCTCGTTACGTCGAGCCCCATCGCCCCAGTCAGCCTTGCCCATGCCCAGGGTCGCGGTGGTCCACTCGCCAACACCGTCCACCGTCATGACCGCGGACTCTTCAAACGGCGAGCAAAAGAACGCGCTGGCGGCGTGGGAGAGATGATGCTCCACGAAGAGGATGCGATCGCGCGGGATCTTCGTCTTTCCGCGAATGATGTCCTTGATCCAGAGCTTTTCACTGAACCACGTGATCATCGCCTCGCGAAACGCGGTGAGCGATTTTGGAAATGTAGACACGAGCGTCGTCATGATGCGCTCGAATTTGGGAAGCGTCTTCTCATAGAAGACGACGTAGTCCACGTCGTCGGGACCAATCCCCGCCTGCTCGAGGCAGAATTGAACCGAGAGCTCGGGGAAGCCACTGTCATGCTTACGCCGTGAGAAACGCTCTTCCTCGGCGGCGGCCAGCAGCACGCCGTCCTTGATGATTGCGGCGGCTGAATCGTGATAGAAGCAAGATATTCCGAGGATGAACATTAGGATTGCCTCCTGGCGCCTTCAAGCGTAAGGTCTCGCGTCTCACGCTTTAGCCAATAAGAGGCTTGCTGGTGGGGGCGCAGTTTCAGAGGGTCTGTCCGCCATCGAAGTGTGAGTCCAATCGGCCCAACGAAAAGGACATAGAGGACGGTAAGGAGGACACGCGCCTGAAAGTTGCCCAACGCGTGAATGAAGGCTAGCCAGTTTGCCCAGGCAATCTTGAGAATCTGAATGGTGGTGCTCCGGCCGCGGCGCGCTCGAAAAAATGGGTGCCAGCGTACGCGAGCGGTAGTATACCTAGCCGAGACCAATTCCGTCCTGCGATTGGTGTCGCATGGGGACGGCCGCGTTCCAGACATCGGACGCGATGCTCGATCTAAGGGCGAACGATCACCCGTACGGCTTCAGACGGGTCGAGATATTCACGGGCCGAATCCTGAATCTCGTCAAGCGTCACGGTCTGAATCCGCTGCACATAGGTATCCAGACTCTGCGGCACGCCGAGAAGCTCATGGCCGGAAAGTCGCCGGGCCTGGGAGAGATTGCGCTCTTCGCTGAGATACGTGCGCCCCTCGATAAACCCAGTGGCCAGCTTGAGCTCCGCATGGGACACACCATGCATGCGCAGCCGCTCTATCTCTGTTTCGATCACGTCCACCGCTTCCTCGCAGCGAGCCGAATCCACTCCCGTGCCAATGGAGAGCACGCCTATGTCCGACAACGCGCCGAACTGAGCCGACACCGTGTAAGTCAGGGCGCGCTCCTCTCTAAGGACTCTGCGAAGCCGCCTCCCAGCGCGTCCTAAGATCGCCGCGGTAACGGTGAGTGGATAACGCTCGTTGGAATTGAGGCCGGGTGCTGTGAAGCCCATGACGATCTGGGTCGTGGTCCGCCCGGCAGTGAGCTCGCGTCGCGCTCCACTCGACCTCGGGGGACTGACCGAATCACGCATCGATCCGCCGGAAGGAATACCTCCAAGCGCTTCCTGAGCCCGAGCCACAACCTCCTGGTGGTCCAGCCGGCCCACGACGGCGAGCACCATATTCCCCGAGCGAAACTGATCGCGGCGATACTGCCATAACGCATCCAACGTTATGGACCGCACATTCTCCGGCGTACCGCCGGGTGAGTGGCGGGCCGGATGATCCCCCAGAACGAGATCGTTGAACGTATCCCTGGCAAGCTGTCCGGCATCGTTGGCACGGCGACGCAACTCCTCGATGACCACGCCGCGGACTTTTTCAAGCCGCGTCTCGTCAAATCTGGCATTCACGAGCACGTCGCCAACCTGCTCGATTGCCACGGGAAGCGCCGTCGCCGGCGCGTCGACGAAGAAGCCGATCATCTCGCGCTCGGTCGCGGCGTTGAACGATCCGCCACGGGCTACGATGGGCTCAACCAGATCGTCTGTCGTTCGACAACGGTCAGTGCCCTGGAAGAACAAGTGCTCCATCACGTGGGCGGCGCCCGCCGTGCCGGCATCTTCGTCCCGAGAGCCCGCCAGCACGGCGAGATTGAGCGCCACGGCCTTTGTCTCCCGCCGAGATCGAGTAATGACCCGGAGACCGTTTTCGAGCCTGGAGATGAGCGTTCCGGGCTCCGCGCCGTACGGGCGCGGGCTGCGCTCATTCTCCGCTCGCGTGGCGGTCACGGCGTCCCGGGCAGCGTCACGATGAGGGCGTTCGAGGGATTGAGATATTGCGCGGCAACTCGTTGGACGTCAGCCGCGGTCACTGACTGAATGTGAGCAACGTACTCATCAATGGGCATGTAATTACCAAGCGCCAGACCATCGGACAGCTCCTGAGCGAGCCCAGAGACCGATTCTTGTCGAAGCTCGAGCGAGCCGGCAATCGATAACTTGGCGTCCTGCAGCTCATCATCTGACAACGGCTCTGTGGCAAGCCGGCCCAGATGAGTAGCGATACGATCCAACACAGCCTCCACTGAGACCGGCGCTGTGGATGCATCGATCTCAAAGATGCCCATGTCTGTGTACTCTGGGTACGAGCTGGAGATACTGGTCGCGAGCCCCTCATTGTCAACGATATCAGTGAACAGTCGCTGCCCTACTCCGCTGAGCACGGTATCCGCAACCTCGATCGCATAGCGATCCGGACTATCCGCTCCGGGAACCGCGAACCCGTAGCTGACCTGCACCTGTCGTGCTGAGTAAGGTACGCCGATGCGACGTGGATTTGCGGGTGGCGGCGGAATAGCTGGAATCTCCGGTCGCGGTCCCTGGCGCATACCAGCAAACGCAGCCGCGATTCTGGCAAAGGCACTGTCATGATCGATGTTGCCGGCCACGGCGACCACCATGTTGCTGGTGACGAAGTACGTATCCCTGTAAGCGAGAATTACCTCTCGCGTCACGTTGTTGATGGTTGCACGACTGCCGATCGGCTGCTTCTCGAGAGGGTGGCCCTGCGCAATTTCCTGTGCGAAGATCTCGC
Organism: uncultured Chloroflexia bacterium; assembly: GCA_963765765.1. GTDB lineage: Bacteria > Chloroflexota > UBA6077 > UBA6077 > JACCZL01 > CAVXYC01. The sequence continues at coordinate 863,808 of CAVXYC010000020.1, forward strand.
CCGCATACTGATAGGGGTTATCTCGCGATCGATTGAGCTCCTCGAGAACGACTTTGCGCTCCTTCTCGAATCTATCTTCGGGGAAATCGGAATTCACCATCATGTCCGCCATGATGTCGAGCCCGATATCGAAGGCGTGATCCGGGATCACGATCTGGAAATTAATGGACTCCGCACCCGTCCAGGCATTGCTATAACCCCCGAGGTTCTCCAGGTCGCGGTCCAGATCTCCGAGCACCGGTCGGCGTGGCGTGCCCTGAAAAAACATGTGCTCCATAAAGTGGGCGGACCCCAGCGTGACCTCATTCTCTACTCGCGAGCCACCGCGTATTCCCACGGTGATGGCCGCCAGGCGCGACGAGGGCCGCTCTCGAACCACCACCTGCAGGCCGTTGGGGAGCGTCGTTGAGTAGACGTCAGGCTCTGTGCCGAGCTCTGCGTGGACTCCAGAGGTCGACGTCATGAGGTACGCTCCGGCAAGGAGCGCGGCCACCAGTCCGCGTCGATAGACATGAATGAGATCCTTCCTGATCATGGTTGGGTCACGAGTCTGAGCAGCCTGTTGCTTCGTAAATACGCATCGGCCACGCGCTGAACGTCAGCGGCCGTCACGCTTTGAAGGCGGGCTTCCCACTCTTCGACCGGTTGCTCTGCTCCCACGACCCAGAGTGAAGCCAGATCCGACGCCCGCGAGAGGGCGGACTCGCTATCGATAAGCCGGGTACCGATAGCTTGACCGATCGCACGCTTAAGCTCAGCATCGCTAAGCGGCTCGTCCGCCAGCTTCTGAAGCTGCTCTTCCAGCAGTCCGGCAACCTTCTCTGCATTTGCGGGCTCCGTTCCAGCCTGAGCCACGAGAGTGCCCGAATCAGAAGCCGCCCGGGACGATGCCGATGTCGTGTAGGCGAGTCCCTGCAGGTCGCGAATCTCATGCATCAACCGACCAGTAAATCCGTTGAGCGCGGAGGCAAGCACGGTCAGAGCCGGCCTGTCGGGATGACTTGCGCCCGGAATTCCCGTTCCCACTAAAACGACCGACTGATCGGCACCTGCGACGATCGCATTCTGGCCCGTTGCGCTTCGCATGAAATCAGTCGGCTCAGGCGCCCTGTCGGAAACCTGTTGGAATTCGCCCCAAAAGGCTCCAATTCGGCGTTGCACTTCCGCGTGCGGAAACGGACTTACAACGGCTATTGCGGAGCGATTGGAGCCAACGAACGTTGCGCGGTATTCGTTGAGCGCTTCGATGGTTAGCGCATTGAGGCCGTCAATGGTTCCGGCGGGAACATGCCCCATACTTTGGCCAGCATAAATGGTGCGCTGAAACGTGTATCCAGCGAGCGACGGTGGCTGATCCTCGAGCTCCACCAGCTCCTGGACCGCGAGATCGCGCTCTTTTTCAAACTTAAGCTCATCGAACTGAGAGTGCAAAAGGGCATCGCTCATAATGTCGAGCACCACATCGAGATCAGCAACTCGCACCGACGACTGGAAGAGCACCGACTCATATCCCGCGGACACGCCGAGGCTTCCGCCAAGCCGGGTGACGGGCTTCAATAGCTCGTCTCGAGACGGTCGACTATCGGTTCCCTGGAGATACATACGCTCCAACATCCTGGCAGCGCTATCGGTGGTGTCGTCTTCGTAGCGGCTTCCTGCCCGCACCACCATAGCCACACCGACCACTCGGCTCTCCGGCCGCTGTTCGGTGATGAGAGTAAGCCCGTTAGGGAGTACAGACGATTCGACGGCTGACTCAGCCATAACCACTGGCGTCTTCAGGGCGGGAAGTGCCAGTGCATAGACCAAACGCCGCGACCAGGCAAACAGCCTGGATACCGCGAGCGTGGAACGACAGCATGGGGTTGAACATACACGGGGTCACCAATTGTTGAATTCAAGACTCGCGACACTTTAGCCCCGGCACCGGTGATCGGCAAGAACACACACGGCGTGCGAACGCGGATTCTCATGCCGAGGCGGCCGGGGCAGAGAGACGCCCCGGCTGCGAGGAAGGTCGCATGGACGCGGAGAACCTTCCCGAGACGATTGTCGCACCGCTCGCCGCCTGTGCCCACCGCTTGGCGGCTTGGGCGCGCGCCCACCGCGATGCCTCTCTGACGGATCTCGAGAGCCAGGTCCAGACCGAGCTGCGCACCGTGGCCCCGACGCTGGTCGCCGGGATGATCGCGGCTACCCAGCGCAGTCTGGATCCCGGGCTCCAGCGCGACCGGTGCCGCTGTCCGGAGTGCGGCACGACCGCGCCCACGCACAGCTGGCGTTCCCGCCAGGTGGTCACGGTCTGCGGCCCGGTCGCTGGTCGCGCCCGTGGGCGCACTGCCCGACCTGCCGCCACGGCTGGAGCCCGACTGACCGCACGCTGGGCCTCGCGCCGCACCAGCGCCTGAGCGGCCCGCTGCGCGCCTGGCTGGTCCGGGAGGGGGGCGCCACGGCGTTTGCCGAGGCCGCTGACCTGCTCGAGGACCTGACCGGCCTGGCTGTGAGTCCCGAGACGGTGCGCACCCAGACCGAGGCCGCCGGGGCCGCGCTCGATCAGGCTCAGCAGGCCGACCGCGCCACCGTCGAACGGACGCGGGCTCCTGCCGGGACTGTGGACGCCGCCCCGCACCAGCTGGTCGCTGAAACCGACGGCGTGCTGGTGCGCTTCAACGATGGCTGGCACGAAGTCAAACTCGGCGTGGTCGGCGGCTGGGATCCGGCTGCGCCCCCGGAACGGCAGCGCCTGGAGGCCCCGAGTTACGTGGCGGCCCGCGAGCCGGTGGGGCTGTTCGCCGGGCGCTGGGGCGCCGAAGTGGCGCGGCGGGGCGGCCTGGACATCCTCGGCGTCGATGGCCCGGCCACCGGGCTCGGGTTGGCGAGGTTGCGGGCGGTTGTCGTGCTCGGCGACGGCGCGCGCTGGATCTGGACGGCGGCTGCGGAGCAGTTCGGCGAGCGTCTGGAGATCGTCGATTGGTACCACGCCAGCGAGCATGTCTGGACCGTGGCCCGGGCGGTCTTCGGCGCGGGCACCGCCGCGGCCGAGGACTGGGTCGCGGTGAGCCTCGCCGGGCTGTGGAGCGCCGGGGCTGCAACGGTGCTGGCGCGCCTGCGGGAGCTCGTGCCGCCGACGGACGAGGCGCGCTGGGTGGTGGCCACGGAGCGCGGGTACTTCCAGAGCAATCGCCAGCGGATGCGGTATCCGGAGTTTCGAGCTCAGGGGCTGCCCATCGGGTCGGGCGCGGTGGAATCGGCCGCCAAACACCTCGTCCAGCAGCGGATGCAACGGCCGGCTGTCGCTGGTCCAGCGCCGGAGGCCAATCGCTGGCCGTACTCCGGGCCCACCACGCCACGCTCCATGCCCGGGCCCCTAACTAGTCTTTGCACAACGACGGTCCTAGCCGCTCTCGAGCGAGGCTGGAAGCCGACATCAGTGGTAAGAACGATTCGAAGACCGCCGCATTCAAGAATAATTAACTTGCTAAGCTAGCCGTATCCGCCTAGCATTCAGCCACGGAGGCGTACTATGCCGATCACGCTGAATCACACGATCGTTCCGTCGAATGACAAGGTCGCTGCAGCCGAGTTCATTTCCCGCATTCTCGGCCTCCCCTATGAGGGTCTCCACGGCCACTTTGCACCGGTGCGAATCAATGACACACTCACCCTGGACTTCGATGAACGCGGGGACTTCGAGCGCCATCATTACGCGTTTCACGTGGACGATGCGTTCTTTGACCAAGTGCTGGGCAGGATCAAGAGCGAGGGCATCGCGTTTGGCAGTCTTCCAAACGCAAAAGATGATGGTCAGCTGAACAACCGTCGAGGTGGACGGGGCTTTTATTTTTGCTGTGCCGATGGGCATAGCTGGGAGCTTATGACGCGGGTTTATACGGATTCTGACGCAATAAACTCCTCGATAACATGCAACGCTGCTGACCGCCATGCTCGAACAATCAGCGGCTATCGTGCGCAAAGCGCCTTGAGTGCGGTGTGCGGAGAACCGCTTTGGATTAGATCGAGATCGTCGGCAGAGATGTCGCGAAAACAAAGTGGATGCTCCAGCAGTCCGCTCCAAGGCGCTTTTGGCAGCCTCTGACATTACGCTCGGCCGGTGACCTTCTCCAGTACGGACTTCGCCTCGCCATCAAGCTGATCTCCAGTCCAGACGACGTATTGATCGGGACGCACCAGAATGAGCTTCGCCTGGTATTTCGCCCGCCCGTCTTCCTGAGTATCGCGCACGACTTTGAGCGGTACGTTCAGGGACCTGGCCGTGTCCTCGGCCCGCGCCACGTCGGCATCGTCAGCACCGAAGGCGAGCAGCGTGTAATCCTGACCCAGCTCTTCAAAGACATTGCGGCCGGACGACAGCTCCTGTGGAGTTAGATAATGGCCGGCAACGGCGAGGAACGAGTGTTTGCCGTGGATGCTGCACACGCCGCCCGCGGGCCCCATCACTACTGAAGAGCCTTCGTAGTGCGGCTCATATGCCTGCTGACGAGTGCCCGAGGTGATCTCGAGCTCCTTCCATGCTTTCTCAAACTCGGCGCGATTATGCTCGGGGTTGTAGCGATCCAGAAACTCACGATCGGACTCGATGCCACCCGCGATCATTGCCTCCCCAGTCTCCACAAAGATCGGCCGGCGCTCCTCGCCATAAGAATCAAGCAGTGCATCGGAGCCCCAACCCTGGAGCGCCCCGGCCAGCTTCCATCCGAGGTTTGATACGTCTTCCAGTCCCGAGTTCAGCCCGAACCCGCCATACGGAGGGTGACTGTGGGCCGCGTCGCCGGCGATGAAAATACGGCCATAGCGGTATTGATCGGCAACGGCGATCCGAAGATCCCAGAATCCCACATGGTCGAATTCGGCGGGAAATTCGAATCCGGCGGCCTGCTTGAATCAGCCCGTGGAAATCGTAATTCTCCGTGGTGGTCCCTGGTGGAACGGGCGCGTGGAAGAACCAGCCTTCGCCCACGTCCACGCGACCGAAGAACTGCCAGTAGCCTTTGAGCTCGGGGCGAAGCACCCTGTAAGTGGTGCGCTCAGGAAAGCGCTTCAGCCCCTCGTGCAATGCCTTTGAGCGGAATACGGCCAGGACCATCTTCGTATCGTAGTCGGCCCCGCCGCGGTCAATGCCGAGTGATTCTCGAACCGTGGAGCGCGCTCCATCGCATCCGACCACGTACTGGGCCTCCAGCACCTCACGCCCGCTGCCGTTGACCTCTGCAATTGTGACTTGTACCCCGCTGTCTGACTGCTCGATCGTCTCCGCGGACCAGCCGAACAAGCTCGTCACGCTGGGGAAATCTGCCATGCGCCTGCGCAGCACACCTTCCATCTGATACTGCGGGAGTCGATCGTTATCCTGAAAATAGAACGATCGAACCACCTCACGTCCGGGAGGCGCAAACCAGTATTCGCTCATTAGGTTGCCGTAAGCGGTGATGCCGCCGATTGGATACCCCGGTGGCATCACGCGTGATGCGCGCAGCTCGTCCACGATGCCCCAGAAATAGAAGTGCTCGAGCGTTCGCTGTGTGAGATTCTGGCCTTTGGGAATACGTTGTGGAGTCATGTGACGCTCTACCAGCACGCATGAGATTCCGCGCTGACCGAGCTCAACGGCGAGCCCAACACCCACCGGACCGCCACCCACGATGATGACTTGATACTGTTGTGTCATAGCGATCCTCTACCCCCGCGGGCCCGGAGTCCGTCCAGCTTGAGGATGGGGTGCCTCCGTGGCGCGTGCAAAGCTAGCCTGCGTGATTGCGCGATTGTATACCAGGATTTTCATGAAGCCCGACTGCCTTAGCGATTCTCTCTTAACGGGGATATCACGCCGACGACAAGCGGAACACCAAAATCCAAAGCACGTGCGTCAGCAACGAGAGACGTTTTTTCGGACCTTCTCACATGGGTGCTCGGCGTTATGCGTGAAGACTGGAGTTAGACCATCTCGGCCCCGGGTCAAATCCTGAGACCGATGCTGCACAGGCAGGCACGTTGATCAATCAATAAAGGAAGGCAAGGAGTCACTGCCGAGATATCGGCGCTACGGGAATGGCTTCACGCCTCGCCGCGAACGTCGTATTGGGTCGATGAAGTCAGTTATCGGCCCCTAGACTGATGCGGCCCGCTCGCGATTCGCCATGAGTGCTAACAAAGGCTGAGCGGTTCAGTACCGGCGCTAGCTCCCATGAAAATCAAAACGCCGAGCGAAATGACTTGTGGACGTGCACCCTCGTACTTCGCTGACGTCAAAAGCCCGCGGTCTGGTGTGACCGCGGGCCGAGGGATCAGGTAAAGCGTTTTCTGATCTGGTTAGGAGGCGCCGGCCTCACCCTCGAGCTGCGCCTTGGGAAAGCGTTGGGGATCCGGTTGCACGGTAGGCTCCGGTGTGGCGCCGGTGTCCGGCCAGCCCTCAGTCTCCTTGGTCATGAGTGGACGAACGCGCATGTCATGATCCGCGACGAGCTGACATGACAGTCTCGCCTGCCCATAGATACCTCGAGTGCGAAGGATGTCGAACTCAGCTTTGGTCATCGTGTCCGGCTCGCCATCGAGGATTTCCACTCGGCACGTCGTGCAGCGGGCATTTCCGCCGCACCGATGGCCGATGTTCACCCCCTGGGCTTCGATCGCCAGCACAAGACGCTGATCATCCGGCACATTTGCCGTTCGTTCGTTCTGGCCTTCCACGATAGTGATGGTCGCCATGACGACCTCCTGGAGCGGAGCCAGTCTCCAGCCGGACTCGTCGACTTGAGCTGGATACCCGCCATCCGTCGAGCGATCGCCTGGAGCAAGAACCGGGCCCGCTGCCTTCGACCAGTGAAGAGCTGCGATCTGACCGACCCTGGAACGATCGAGCAGTATCCTACCGCCCTCGCCCGACGACACGTTGGTCGGGAGGCAGAACCACCACATGCTCGAGTGGGTCTCTCATTTTTCTGTGGAAGCATCAGGAGCTAGATCCGTGCACCGGATTGTTCCGGGGAAAGCTGACTTGCCAGAGACCGATCGCAAACACTGTGAAGGCAGCCGTACTCAATGTCGCACCCGCCGCCAAGAGCATCGCCCAGCCACCTTCATATCCACCTAGCAGCTCGCCACCAGAGCGCATTGCGGCGCCAACAAACAGGGTCCACAGTAAGCCAGCCAGCAAAGCTGGCTGGCGCATCATGACTGCCGAATACCCGGGCAGGATGCGGGCAGCCATCAACACGATGATCGGCAACAGGAACCCTTGCGCCAGCGCATGGCGGGCTGCTGAAAGCATCAGTGTCGTAGAGACACCACCGCTCACGTTCAACAATGAGAGCGCCACGTTGACTGCCGCGGCAACGATCAAAAAGCCGAATGCCACACGTGCCCAGGTGCGTGTCGGATCCGTCACGTGCGGGGCCGTGCTGGTCCGCTCGGGTCGCTCGTAGAGCCGGAGCGCGTACAGGTAACCGACGGCTCCCGCAAGCTGCGCGGTCGCCGTTATCACGCGCAACACCGGCTGCTGATCGGTTAACAGCCAGGCCAACGGCGTGCCCAAGCTGCCTACCGCCCAGAAGACCAGCGCGGGAACCAGAGCCCGCTCACGCGCCGGCCTTAATAGCAAGAATCTCGGATAGATGTTGCCGGCAACGGCAAATACCATCGTAGTCGCGAATCCCCATAGCTCCAGGTGCAGAAGCGCTTCGTCCAGAGTACAGGGGAACGATGAAGCCGCCATTGATCGCGAGACGAATGGATACAACTGCATTCAGGACCAACGCCAGGAGGAGGCTGCTGCCCATGGTCGCTGGAAGAATCGCCCGACGTCCGCGAGGCCCGGGCTGCACGCTATGACGAATGACCCTACTGAAGGCATAGACGACCAGGAGCGCCCCGATCAGTGTTAGCAGAGCTCCCAGGATGAGTCCGGTGTTGCGCGGCAACGATGGCGAGAACGGCTGGCTCAATGCACGCAAAACAACGCCCGCGCCGAGCATCAAACCCCCGAGCGAGACCAGACGAGGACGATCCAGTGATGACGAGTGAAAACGCGGGATGATCTGGACGCCCACCGCCATGATGAACATCATGACAAAGCCCAGCGCCTGTACCTGACCATGCACCTGGATGAGCGCCGGCGTGCTCGCCGGGAGGGGAAGCTTGAAGGCAATGCTGAGGAGTAAGTAAAGCCCCAGCCCAAACCCTCCTGAGAGAGCCAGCGCCAGGCTCAAGCTCATGAGCAGGCTATAAGGCGTATCGAGCACTGCTGATAACGGTCCACCGGGTTTCTTGCCGATGGCGTCGTTGTGGTCTTGAGGATCACGCATCACAGAATTCGTTGACCTTTCGCCAGTCAGCCTAGCATGGGTGCAGCATGCCACACCATTCCGCCGAAATCCGGGTGAGTGGATCGAGACAATTCACTTCAGCAGTGCTCTCCCAAAGCGGCTCCTGCGATGGACCACGACTATCGTCGAGAGATAGTGGCGAGTCGAGCCAGTGCAATAGCAGAAAGCATAGGAGCCAGCCGAAGCGCGTAACGCAGGCTCCAAATATCCCCGCGAAGTAAGCATATCCCGGTGAAATTCATCCGAACGCTTCACCACGCTCCATTGTTGCGCACACATGCGCTGACTCCGAACATAACGCTGGCGAGAGTCCATCGCCATGGGCCATCCATACAGCTTCAATCTCCCAAGCCAATGTCGAAGCCGCGGAGTAGTAGGACGAACATTTCGGAAATTGGCGCAGCGGATACTTTGCCGTTTATCCGCGTGGAGAGGTTCTCATGAACGATGCCAGAGCGGGGCTCGGTGGAACAGGCGTCTCTGCCCAATACGGTTTAGATAATGATGCCAAATATCGTCTTCTCTGGTGGGACAAAAGTTGATCGCTTAATCCTGAGCTAAGCTGTATTGGGCGCCCCGGCGAGTGACCGCGATCCAGTACCTCTTCAACACCACAGTTTGCGCGTAGAGTGTATCCGCTTCTTAATTGACTGGCGAATATCCATGGACCTTGGGTGAACGGACAGCTAATGAGTGAGCATCGACACCGATGCGGCCGCCGCTGGAACGATCGAAGGGAAGTCTCGTCCGGAACCGGGTCCGGCTCATGGCCGTGCGGAGGATTGTCGACCTGCACGACGGAACGGTCAGCGTCCAGAGCACCGAAGATCGGGGAACAAAGGTCATGCTGGCCACATCCCTCTGGGGACGTGGCCAGCATGACTTCCGGGTGAACTCCATGATGGCTTCGAAGAGATGCGTCAGACGGGCGGTCCGCACTCGGAGAGGTGGAGGCCTCCATGCAGGTAAGTGTCAAACGCGCATACGATCCAATTGAGCCGATGGATGGCCAACGAGTGCTCGTGGATCGCCTATGGCCGCGTAGACTGAAGAAAGACGCCCTGAAGCTCCATGAGTGGCTCAAGGATGCCGGCCCGAGCGACGAGCTTCGACGCTGGTTCGATCATGACTCCGTGCGCTGGCCGGAGTTCCGCCAGCGTTACTTCAGCGAGCTGGATGCGAAGCCAGACGTGACCCAGCGGCTTACGGAGATGGCCAATGATGGTCCCGTGTCGCTGTTGTACAGCGCCCGAGATCGAGAACATAACCAGGCGGTGGCCTTGAAAGACTATCTCGAGAAGCGCCTTCGCAATGGAAGTGTGTCACCAGCAAGCGGGAGGTTGGACAACCACGATGATTAACGATCCCACGACCACTCAGCTTGAGAGCGAGCCCCATCCGGCCCCGCCTTCGCTGACCCACGGCCAGGAGAACCGAGCGCCGAGCGCGAGCGATACTCATACTGACTCCGCAACGGATGCCGCGCCACCGGATGAAGTTTGAGATGCGGTCCTTCAGGCGTCCTGGGAGCCATTCCCAGCCAGTAATGAGCTAGGCTGGAAATGATGGCGAGTGCTAATCGCCTGGACTGTCACTGGAGCAACGCTTAGTCCAAACGGCGTCTACTGCACACGAGGGAGGATGGATCTGGGTCATGGTTGATCTGACCGTTATCAATAATGAGGACAAGCAGCAATATGAGGCGTTGATCGATGGCTCACTTGCTGTGGCGCAGTACAAGCGACGCGGTAACGCGCTCGTGTTCCACCACACCGAGGTGCCACGATCGCTCCAGGGTCGCGGCGTGGCCAGTGCGCTGGTCCGCTCCGCGCTCGAGGACGCTCGCACACGCGGTCTAACCGTCGTGCCTACCTGCTCCTTTGTCAGCGCTTATATCAGTAAGCATCCTGAGTACTTGCCCCTTGTTGAAGCAGATATCAGGCGCAGACCGGGTAGGAAGGAAGCTATAGTCCAGACCGCGTTCGGGTCGAATGAAGCGTGGCTGCTGGGAATCGTCAACCAGCTTGTCTCGAAGCCGCCGTACAGAGACGCGGGGTAATCCACATCGTCCACATACTCCCGGCCCAAATCAGCCGGATGCGGTCCAGTACTTGAAACCCATCCAGCTAGAGCAGGGGCGGCGGGCTGGCATGGAGCGTGCTCCGCACACTCGGCACTATTACTTCATACCAAGCTGCGAGCCGACGGACGTAGCCGGCACACCGCGTGGGAGAAATCATGACGAATCAAGGCTCTGCGCGTGGTCAATCCGATGGGGCAACGACAGGGAGTGAGAAGCGCGAGGCACGCACGCTCACAGGGCCCGCACGCGATTTCAATCTTGCCGATGAAATCGCCTCTTTGAGGAGTGAGCCGAGCTGGCAGCAAAGCGACCGCAATAGCCGCACACTTGTCCACGAATCGCAATTGCGAATCATCGTCACCGTCATGAAGGCGGGTGCGCGCTTACATGAGCACAGGACCGACGGTGCCGTCAGCATCCAGACAATTCAGGGACATCTGCGTCTTGGTATCGGTCAAGACGCTGTGGACCTACCCCAGGGACAACTGGTGGCGATTGAGCCCGGCGTGACACATGAGCTGGACGCAATTGATGAGAGCGCCTTCATCCTGACTGTCGCGTGGCCAACCGGAGCGTAAAGGCACGGTTGCTCCCGCGGGTTCGGCGCGAACGATGGAGCCCTGCGGCACGTTCGTATGAACCGATCTCATCGACTGTATATACGCAATGGCGCTGTGACGGCGCGTTGATTGGGCTAGTAATAGACCGATCGGCCGGCGCCGCCGGAGGCGACCACAAGCTCGCCGCTGACGGCCCACGCCTTGTCTGATGCCAGGAAGGTGGCGAGGTAGGCGACCTCGGAGGCATCCACAATCCGGCCGATGGCATTACCGCGCGGGGAGTCCGGGGCGTAGTCGCGGGCCTCAACCTCCTCGGGGCTAATACCCAGCTCTTCCGCCCGGGCGGCGAGCTGGCGAGCGGTCCGCTCCGTACGCGTTGCTCCGGGATGGATACAGTTGACCGTGATCCCGAATTGCCCGAGCTGGACAGCCAGAGTCTTACTGAGGTGCACAAGCGAAGTATTGCGCGCGCCGCCGCTCAGATTGCCGGCGTTGCGCGCGTTGGATCCGCTTATGTTGATGATGCGGCCCCAGCGCTGCTCCTTCATGAAGGGGATTGCGGCGCGAGCGCAGCGGAGCGCGCCAACGTATTTGATATTGAAATCCTGGAGCAGGTCCTCGTCCACCACCGTCTCGATAGGTCCGGTGGCGCCTGGCCGAGCCGCCCGGCGCGGAGCCACTATTTACCAGAATGTGGAGTCCGCCAAGCTGGGCGGCCGCCTGCGCCACCATCTCGTCCACCTGCGCCTTGCTGGTCACATCGGCTACCAGCGGAATGATGCGTCGGCCAGTCTCCGATGCCAGCTCGTTCGCCGTCGCCTCGAGTGTTTCCTTCGTGCGAGCGACGATGGCCACGTCAGCGCCTTCGCGAGCCAGCTCCCGAGAGATGGCCTTGCCGATGCCGCGGCTGCCCCCCGTCACGATGGCGCGCTTGTCCCGAAGCCCCAGATCCATGATGTGATCTCCCGTCCATGTTTGAATACGCGGCACCGTCAGCGGCGGGCGCTACTCTACTCAAACCCTTAATGGCGAAGCGCCTCAATCGTCAGCCAGTAGAAGCCGCCACGCGTCGCTACGATCATCCAGCGGTCCCACGTAAGGCCGCAATGATAGCCGCAATTTCGGCAACGGGCCATCGAACGACCAGGTGCTAAACCAGTATCAGGCACGCCCGGCGGAGAGTTGACCGCGGTGGCCCAGGGCAACGTTTACGAGAACCGACAGCAGGAGCAGGATCACGCCAAGCGCAATGGCGCGGGAGAATTCACCGCGGCTCGTTTCCAGGGTGATAGCCGTCGTCAGAATGCGCGTCTGACCGAGAATGGCGCCGCCCACCATCAGCGAGGCGCCTACTTCTCCGATCGCTCGTCCGAAAGCCGCGATGACCGCGATCATGATTTGAGGACGCGCTGCCTGAACCAGCTCGAAACCCACATGATGGTGCTGCGCGCCGCAGACTCGTAGTGATTCGGCGAGCTCACCGTTCAGCGAAGCGATCGCAGATCGCGTTAGTCCAACAACGATCGGACCTGCGACGATCAGCTGAGCCAGGATCATCGCCTGGGGCGTGTAAAGGAGCTGAAGGAAGCCGAGAGGCCCACTACGCCAGAGCAGTATCGAAATAAACAAGCCCACCAGGACAGGCGGCAGGCCCATCCCCGTATTCACGAGGACATTCAGCACCCACCGACCTGGGAACCGAAAAAGAGCCAGGATCACCCCGAAGGGGATACCGAATAGCGCCGCTAACAGCGTGGCGCTGAGTGATACGCCCAGTGCCAGCACACTCACCCGCACCACTTCTGGATCCGCCGTGAGCAAAAGACCAACCGCTTCCGCGATCCCATGCCAGATCAGGTCCACGGTTGAAGTCGCAGCTGCGCATCAACAGTCGCACGGCATTGCATGCTGCCAGTCTGGCGGATCGCCGCTCGCTGTACGATCAAATTGCTTCTTTCGATTTCATGTGGAGGGCCACGTGCCGTTGTACCGATTCGCGGTCATCGTTGTCAGTCTCATAGTCCTGGGCGTGGTCGGGATTCAACCCGGCCGTGCACAGCCGAGCAATTCGACGCTGATCCTGAGTACCACCACGAGCACGCAGGATTCGGGATTGCTCGATGAGCTGGTGCCATTGTTCGAGCGGCAGAGCGGCTATAGCGTGAAGACCGTGGCCGTGGGCACTGGACAAGCGCTGGCTCTCGGCGCGCGCGGCGAGGCGGACGTGCTGCTGGTGCACGCGCCGGAGACAGAGAAACAATGGATGGCCGAAGGGAACGGCGCAGATCGGCGACTGGTGATGTACAACGACTTCGTCGTGATCGGGCCTTCGGCCGATCCGGCGCAGATAGTGGCCGCCGCCTCAGCGTCCGAGGTCATGCAGCGGATCGCGGCCGCTGGAGCAACGTTCATCGGCCGCGGTGACAACTCGGGCACGCACATCCTGGAGCTACAGCTCTGGCGAGCGGCCGGTCTCGATCCACGCGACCAACCGTGGTACCTGGAATCCGGGCAAGGGATGGGTCAGACTCTCACGCTGGCGAATGACAAGCTGGCTTACACCTTGACGGATCGGGGGACGTTTCTTGCTCGGCAAGCCACGCTCGATCTAGCGGTCCTCGCCGAGGGATATCCGACCTTCCTCAACGTCTACCACGTCATTGCCGTTGCCTCGGGCAAGTCTCCAATGATCAACACTGAAGGAGCGCGCGCGTTTGCCGACTTTGTGGTGGCGCCCGAGACTCAGCAGCTCGTCGGACAATTCGGCGTTGCGCGTTTCGGCCAACCGCTCTTCTTCCCCGCGGCACACCTTACCGATGAGCAGCTGGGCGTCTGAGGACGGCGCGGTCAGACTGGTCGCAAGCGTTGACAATGAATATGAAATCGCACACAGCCGGTCTATCGATGGGCGAATCCGAGCCCTCTATGCGGGCCGGACAAAGGAAGATCTGAATCATGGTCGCCATCCGCAGAAGCCGAAGTGCAGGAGCCGACGGGGGTGCCTGGACGCGCGCCCGCACTTCGACAGCGACGACATGAGCTATTTGGATCTGTAGAAGTAGTAATCCGATGTGTAGGGCACTTCGACGCTCGCGCCAAGCTTGGACGCATTGCAGCCCGTTGCAGGGGCCAGCCCACCAGTCGTGTTCACCCGTTGAATGTACGTCGTGGCCGCCAGCCGGTCTCCGCCGTCCGGCCCCAATGTTTTGGATTTAGCGTTCAGCAGCAGCCATGGAATCGCGCTCGGCGAGACCGTGACGCCATCAACCCGTGCGCCCACGACCGTGCTGCCATCGCTGTACCGCCAGGTGGGGCCGGCGTAATGCGTCATGATCGTCTTGCCGTTGTCGTCGATGAGCGTCGCCGCTGGCGCGACTAAGGTCCAGGCAAAGCCCGTCGACGCGGCCTGACAAGTGTAGTTCTGTGTTCCCGTGGCGTGGCCGAGGAGAAACGGTACGTGCCCCTCAGGCGCTTGGATAGCGGTCGGCACAGTGGGCGGGGGTGGATTATCGGCGTGAGCGAGACCCGGGTATCAGCGCCAGAACGGCGGAGACTGCGACAATGGTCAAGAGTTCGGGCCAGGCCCACAGTAGGCAACATGGGGATCATGAGAATCTCCTATCTCCAGCTTCCATTACTGAGTTGTGCGAGAGTGCAAGAGTGAGCTTTCGCGAGCGTATTCCCTGGACTCGCCTCCTTCACCAGGTCGGCAGGATGGTTTCATCCCGCCGTCACGCGTCACATTACTGGTCCTCCGTCCCTTGCTCGTCCTCTGGCGCGTCCCCCCGCGCGTCTCTTGGCGGTCTTTCGGAAAACCAAGCCAAATCGCGGCAAGATGGTGCGTTAAGGCGTATTGCCCCACCGAGACATGGCTGCCCCCGATCAATCCGTCAAATTCGGGGTACTACATGCTGTTCGTGGTGAACGGCGCGGACGTCCTGCACGCGCGCATCGCGCAACTGGTCGCTGTGCAGCCCTTGTAGGCCTTATGCGCGCTCGCGGCCGAGACCGCGTCATGGTGTCGGCTCGATGCTCACGCCAGTCAAAACGGTCAGCTTCTGCTGACTTTCAGTCCGGAGTTACGAGCCGACCACCAAACTACGCCCTACAGGGATATGTCACCCGAATTGCGCAGAGCCATAGTGTGCTGGCAGGGGAGAACGCCTGGTCGTCCGGAAAATGATGTGCTCAGCGTAAGTCTGCAACGATTGTGCAGGGCCAGTTTCGATGCGCCAGATTGCGCTGTACGCCTCGCGGTCGGGCGTTCAGGGCACTCTGGCGCCATCCGGGGTCGCTCAGTGACCTCGTCGCGGTTGGGACGAAGGAGAGCGCATTGAGTCGGATTCGTCTGTTATTCGATGAAGACGCAGTAGTCTTCCGGGGTGGTATCGTAGTCCAGACCCCGGCCCTCGGGGGTGCCGAAGGTCAGGAACGTACCGAGTGTGGAAACGAGAAAGCGGACACTCTATTCCTGAGCGTCCAACCCGTGGCGCCACCATAATCGTGGTCGCGGACTGCAGCTTTAATTTACCTACGAGCTTGATCGTCTTGCCGGCGATGTCGCTCATGCTTAAGTGTGTCGGTTGACGGAGAGAGTCATGATTGACCCGAGTGAACGGGTTGTGCGTCTGAAGGCGATGCTCGCGCAGACGGCGCCGAGCGGCACGATCGAATCGGTGATGGAACAGCGATCGCTTACAGCCGGCCCGTCATTCGAGGGCGCGAGGAGGGGAGCCGCGGCAGAGACCGAGACTCAGATCCGGAGCGGCTTGGAGAAGCTAGCGCAAGGTCGCGAAGATCTCGTCACGCCGCATGAGCTCAACCGTCTCGAGGCGATCGTTATGCCGGAGAACCGGCCGGTCGTCTTCATCCGCGAGGCCGGGTACGACCCGCTTGTCGGCATCTGGGAACATCTCAATCACGCGGCGGTGCGGGATCGTGTCACGCCGCTCCTGCGTTCAATCGGGCGCATCGAGCTCCAACATCCATGCGCATCCCCTTCGGGGGCACGGGCTTCCTCGTCGGCGACAATCTCTTAATGACCAACCGCCACGTGGCACGCCTGTTCACCGACGGCGTGGGCATGACGCAGCGCCTCGCCTATCGGGTCGGCGATGCGGCGGTCGACTTTCGCCGGTGGGTGGATAGCTCCCAGGATGATCGCACGGCCTACTTCGCGGTGGTGAAGGTCGAGATGATCCATCCCTTCTGGGATATGGCGCTCCTTCGGGTAGACGGACTCTCAGAGGAGTTCAGACCGTTGGCGCTCTCGGTTCGCGCGCCCGAGGACCTTCTGGACCACGACATCATCGCGGTCGGGTACCCGGCGCGGGACGATCGCAGTGACCTCGATCTCCAGGATCAAATCTTCAGCGGGCAGTACAACGTGAAGCGGCTCCAGCCAGGCAAGCTGCGCACCCGCGCGCGCATTGAAAGCTTCGAGAACCGGGTCGATGCCGTGACCCACGACAGCTCGACGCTTGGTGGGAACTCGGGCTCGGCGATCATGGACGTGCAGACCGGCGAAGTTGTCGGGCTGCATTTCGCCGGCGAGTACCTGAGGGCCAACTACGCGGTGCCCGCCTACGAGCTGGCTCGGGATGGCCGCATCGCGGACCTCGGCCTGAACTTCAACGGCTCGGTTCCGGCGACCAACCACTGGGCTTCGGCCTGGGCGCGAGTCGGGGCCGCCGAAGCGTCAGAGCCCGTCGGGTCAGCGTCAACGGGGGACGCGTGGACGCAGCAGCCCGCGCCGGCCACTGTCCCCGCCACAAACCCCACGGCGACCTTCACGGTACCGTTGACGGTCATGGTGTCGATGGGGCAACCGACGCTGACGGGCAGTGCCGGCTCCGTCGTCCCCGGGGACGGTGCCATGAGCGATCCTACGGCTGGGGTCGAAGCACTCAGGCTGCGGGTGCCCGTTATCTTCGGCGGGCTCGAGCATCGAACGGGCTATGACGGTGACTTCCTGGACCTGGCAAACAACGACGCGATTCCCTTGCCGGAGCTGACTCCTCTGGGCATGAGCGTGGTAGCAAAGCTGCTCGACGGGACACATGAGCTGAAGTACCACAAATTCTCCGTGGTCATGCACCGAGGCCGCCGTCTGGCGCTCTTCACCGCCGCGAACGTCGACTGGCGGGAGAGTCGGCGCACGGATCAACGGCAAGAAGCCAAGTCGCACCGAGCTGACCGGCCTGGTTGAGGGCGAGATCGAGCAATGGGTGATGGACTGGCGGATCCCCAAGGATCACCAGTTGCCCGACGTGTTCTTCAACGAAGATCGCGGGGCCTTTGACAAGGGGCATCTCGTTCGTCGTGACGACGTCTGCTGGGGGTCGACCTTCAAGGACATTCAGAAAGGCAACGGCGACACGTATCACACCACGAACTGCTCGCCGCAGACCGCGGCGTTCAACCAGGCCGCGAAAGGCGAAGACAACTGGGGCGATCTTGAAGACCTGGTCGGGAAGGAAACGAGGGCCGAAAAGGTCGATCATCTTCTCGGGGCCTGTCCTGGCGGACGACGACCGACACTTTCGAGGCCGTGACGGCCCGAGCACGACCCTGGTGCAGATACCCAGGCAGTTCTGGAAAATCATCGTCGTCAAGGGAGCGGCCGGTCCCCAGGCGTACGGCTTCGTGCTCGAACAAGACCTGGCGAACGTGCGCTTGGAGTTTGCGGTGCCGGCTTCCTGGCGCCGACACAGGCGAAAGATCGAAGAGATTGAGGGTTTGCTGAATGGACTGGCGCGGTTACCCTGGTTGAAGAATTTCGACCGCTTCGACAGCCCCGAGAGCGTCCGCATCACGACTCAACTTCAGTAAGCTTCTGGGCTCACATCCCGGGCCAGTTAGGCAGATTCCCGCAAGGTTCTGGAGTCGGCTTGCTTCTCGGAGTTTTCTGGCGTGGCATCCGACCATTAACAGACCGTCGGAGGCCTGGAGCCTGTGGTGGTCGTAGGGGGCCGAAGGTCATCGAGCTCGCGTTGCAGTGGCCGGCTACGCGCTATTAGACCATCCCGGGGTGAACCCTGAAGGTTGGTGTTGATTGATTCGCGTTGGGCGACGTTATTCAAGCCGGTAACGCACGATGAGAAAGACGTGGGCGGCCGCGACGCGCTTGAGGACGCTGTTATCGGCCGGGATGTTGAGGTCAGCGGCGCCGGCGTCGTTCAGGTCGTCCGCCAGATCCGCCGGAACGTCGACTTTGCGCGGATCGGTTAGCTGGTTGTCGTCCTGCGCGCGGAGCTCTAGCGCGTCGATTGCCAGCGTCTCGCTCTGCACCATGTACGGGAAGTGGTCCTTACGCAGGCGCATGGCGAAGGGGCCGCTGCCATTGACGAATGCCGACCATTCCGTCGGGCATTCGTGCCGCAGGCTGAACAGCAGCGCGAGGCCTGACTGGTTCTCCGTCTCGAGCATCTCCCGCAACTCGGTGAGCGCCCGCTGGCCCAGGTTCTCGCCGCCCTGACGCGCGGTGTAGCGAACGTGCAGGAGGATGTCCGAGATCGTCGCGTAGTCAAACGGGTGAAACTCCCGCGGCAGCTCCAGCCGCCACCTGCTCTCGGCACCCGCGCCCTCGAAGGGTAGGAAGCGCTCGTCACGCAGATTGGTTTCGAAGAGGCCGCTGTCATTACTCGCACCACTGGTCACCACTGACTGCACGGAGCCCACGTAATCCACGAAGCGGTCATCGTCCAGCCCCTCTCGGCCGTAGGCGCCATCCTTGAGGAGTGGCGACGTGCGAACTGTGCTTCGGAGCAGCGAGAGCGTGCAATTGACGCTGGTATACGGCCCCACCACCGACGGCAACGAGACCGCGACGGTCTTGAGGCGGCGCATGTAGTGGCCGGGACAATCGCGGTCGTAGAGCCACTCGGGAATCGAGACCTCGCATCGGCCGGTGGCTTTCAGCGTCAACAACGCCAGCGGATCCAGCTGTCGCAGCGACACGTGACGACTCAGCTCGTACTCCCGCTTGTTCTGGTCGAGGTAGGCCACCTCCATGGCCTTGAGATCCTGGTGCAACCGCTCCCCGGCCAGCAGCCCCTTCTTCAGATTGTCCCAGTAGCCGAACTGGATGAAGCGGGAGCCTTGCAGGCCCACTTCGAAGCGGAAGGCGCGCTCGGCCTTCTTGGCCACGTCGTACGCCAGTTGATAGCTCGCCTGGTACACGCTTGAGATCTGCCCGATCGTCCACTCGTACAGATCCTGGTTGGTGTACTTGTCGCGCATATAGGCGTCCACTTCCTTGGCGTTCTCGATCTGCAGGTCGTGATTCCTCAGCTCCTGGGTCGCGATCGCGAGCCGAATCCCGCTTGCCAAGATCTGTTTGCCGATTTGCTCGATCTCCGGGATGATGAGATGCGCCTGGTGGATCCACTCGTCGGTGCGACGCTGATAGCCTCCCAGGATTGCGTGCAGGTTGGCGCGATAGGAGTGCTCACCGGCCTCGTAGTTGAACGCGTTGGCACGCACGCGAGCCGCGGTGGAGAGCAAGGTGCCGCCGATCTGCGCCTGGACGACCGGACTGGAGGAGAACCCTGTATCCCGAGCGTTATGTCCGGGATCAGCGCGAGCTCCTGGGCGAGCGCCTCGTAGTCCATCGCCCGCAGCTGCTTGTCATTCGACGTCTTCAACTCATCCAGTTGCCGCTTTTCGAAGCGATTCATCGGCAGGGTCACCAGCTCGGTGGGGCCGGCCTGTTGCGAGGGCAGCGACAGCGTCTGCTCGAGCAACTCCAGGGCACGCTCGGCTTCCGGAACCACGAGCTGCTCGAGCTGGAGCACAGCCTTCACTGCCCCCAGTTGCGGTGAGAAATGCTCGACCATGTCGATGAACGCCGTCAGAAGGCGCTCCGCCTGCGATTGCCCCGTTCTCGGGGCAATTGTGAATCGTTTGACTGCGGCAAGCTGCTGCAGGTAGTACATCAGTCGCATCTGCGCCATCTGTAAATTCGAAGTCAGGCCACCGAGGGTGGCCTTGGCTTCTTCGACCTGCTCTTCCTTGACGGTGCGAACCGCATCGAGGAGACCGATTTCGTGCCCCGCTCGCAGCAGTGCCAATTCCTCCGGCGTCGCGCTTCTCCAGCGCCGACAGCAAGGCCGCGCCCAGCGACTTGACCTCGGAGCACAGCTCGGACGCTTTCTGGACCAGGGGGGCGAAGCGGTAATTCGGGAAGCGGCGCTGTGACATCGCTCAGTGCCGTGCTGAGATCCACGCCTGCCGCGGCGGCTCTCACAAGGAGGCCCGGCTCGATCGCTGGCTCGAAGAGCGGAAGCTCCCGCGTCACCCCTTCTATGGTCATGCAGTGCCGGATCTTGAAGAGGCGATCGGCCACGATGTCCCAGTATCGCGACGAGCTTCTCGTTGTGGGGGATGCAGAAGTAGAGCATTGGCACGGTCGGTAGCTAGTCTGTGGCTTGATCGTCGTCAGGCACGCCCCCTGGTTGGAGGGGGTCGGGGCCACCCGTTCCTGAGGTGGGAATGAGGCCCTCCACCTGCACGAGCGCGTTGGAGAAGTCGTCGAGCTTGGGCTCGAGCTGGTTATATGTCTCGCGCTTGGGGCTTCACGCGCTGGGGGATCCTCTCGGGCCGCAGTCCCAGGATCTGATCGGCGAGGACGTAGAGCTGCGTCGCCTCGTTGATCGCCTCGATCGTGTCGCGGCGGAAAAGCTGGTCGCCCCAGGCGATCAGGTTGTCGAGGTACTTCATCACGACGGCCATCTGATACGCACTGGTCCGCCAGCCGAGCGATGCTGTGTGGGTTGAACGGGTCCTTCTGCCAGCGCTTGACCTGCAGGTCGAATTGACGCCGCACTTCGGACGTGTTCGACTTGTCCGCGAGGAGCTTCATCAGTTCCTGGATCGGGGTGATCTGCGCCGCCTCATGGAATGGCCGGGTCCGCCAGTAGCGGGCGGGCATCGGGCGGTTGGTGGTCTCCACGGGTTGACGCGGGTTGAAGATATAGTGGAACCACTTCTGTGCCTCCTCGAAGCGCTGATTGGTACTCAGCCGTGTCGCTATCAGGAGCGGCGCATGGAAGAATAGTTCCCAGTTGTACTGCGCGTACGCTCCATCGGCCGTGAAATCGACGTCTTGCTTCGGCCGATCCGCGTCACCCAGCCAGACCGTTTCATCGGCCGGACCGTACGCCATAAGTTCAGCGGGAACGAGGACTGCTGCGTGCCAAGGCTCAGCAGCCCGTCGATTGAACTGGAAGCAAGATTGGCCCTAAATGTGGCGACCCCATGATGCGCGAATGTGCGAAACCTAAACGACTTCCGACGGCCTCGCGGTGTACGGTCCGGCAAAGAACGTGTTTTGGTGATCCTGATAGAAGAAGCACGAAAATTTAGAAACAAAACGATTGGAAGGACTCAAAGAGGAGTTTAAATTGATTCGGCGTCAGGGCAAAAATCGCGACGTCCCCATCAACCTCTGTCCCTGTATATAGCTTTATGCCCGGAAGAGCCTGATATGGTCGAGTGGAACAAAGGACATTGCATCGAAAGTAGTTTTGTTCGGTGCGGATCAAAATGCGGTATACTCCGTCCCAGTATGCATTACGGCATCGGGATAGATATCTCCGTACTGGTTGAATCCACTGAGTATAAAGGTGGCCGATACGTCATCTGCGGCTCCGTAATTTCGGTCTCTGCACGAGTAGTCGAGTAACAATCAATCGCATATCCGTAGCTGGTAATAATCTTGCAAGATACTGTGAATCGAACCTGAATCGTAGAGCTCGAGCTCGAGGCCCCACCTCGGATGATATGGTTTGGCGTCCTCGGATCGAGGAGGCTGCTCGAGATCTGCTTCTTCGACCACTTCCCGTCCTTATATTGACTCCATGCTAGCTGGATCTCCAGGAACCGTTCCGGACGATTGTATCCCTGTGAAAGCGCGCTGGGTTCGTCCGAATTTCAGGCGAAAGACCGGCCAGGTCAGATAGCAGACATCCTGGTGGTCGGGGACCGAATCATGTCGCTCGAAAGCCATGATGTGGTTCCCTTCGATGTCCAGATCGATCTTCTCCCACGGTGTCCAGTGGCGCCTCCCGGTCCGAGCCACTGTCGGTGGAAGTACACATGGGGCGGATTGGGCGTGCGGCCGAAGACCCGCAAATTCCTCCGCTCTAAGCCGCCGGTTGGGCACATCCCCATGATCTCCAGGCGGGCCACCTGCTCGAGCTGCTCCAGATAGCGGAGAAACGCCTTCTCGGCCGGGACCGTCGTGACGTCCGCTTGTTGAAGGTCACTCTCGAAGTCGCGGAAGAACGGGGATTTGTCGTCCCGCAGCTGCGGCTGGATCCAGTTCTCCGGATAGACGAAGACCTTGCGGTTCGCCTCCCAGACCCGGTACGCCTTCATCCACTTCCACTGGCCGAGGTCGATGGTGCTCGCCGGAACACCTCGCTTCCAGATTCATCAGGCAGCGCTGGACGAAGAGCTGCACCGAGCTGATCGCCTGCTTGATGCGCGAGGTCATCATGCACGGGTCCATCTCAACGTCGATCAGGTACCGCCCATACAGGTCATTGGCGTCCCGCAGGCGGTCCTTCGCCACCAGGTAGGCGACGAGCGCCGCTCGTTGCCGCTCGCGCAGCGGGTCCCGTAGCGCGCGTGCCCGCTGCAGCCAGGTCGAGGTGTCGAACCTGGCTCGCACCGCCTGCCTGACCGCCGCGGCGTCCCCTGAGTCGAGCGAATCCTCGCCCCACGGCCACGCCTGGCTTGCCGAAACACCCAGTTTTCGGAGCAGATCGAGGCAGGCCTTCAACTGGGCCAGCTTCCGCGCGTCCCGATAATCGCCCAGCGAAACCAGTTTCAGCCGGTCTGCGTGGACGGCGTACTCCACGTCCTTCGGGTCCCATTGCAGCGCGGCGGCCACCAATTGCCGGATCGGCGTGACGCTCGCCGACCGCGTCGCCGCCACGAACACTGCCCGCAGCATCTCGCCGCCCGAGGGCCACTCATCGCGGAGCCGAGCAAGCTCGGCCAGGCGACGCCAGACAGGATAGTGCTCTTCCCCGGACCTCGAGGCGTCAAGCGGGAGAGCGCTCAGGCCACTCCAGTCGACCTCGCTCAGTAGCATGGCGATGTCGTCCGGTGCCATCCGCAGCTTGCCCAGCAGCAAGACAACTTTGTGTAGCAGCCTATAGGTGGCGAACTGGTCGCGGAACTCAGCCTCGGTCAGTGAGAGCTTTGCCCCGCTCGCGGTGAAGGGAGGGTCGAGGAAGGCGGCCATCGCCCTCTCGCCGCTCCGAGCAGGCCAGCCAATGTGCCGCTTGAGGAGCTCCCCGGCTGATCGCGGCTCAAGCCCGAGCGCCCGCGCGAGGGCCAGGGTGACGAAATCTTCGCTAGCTCGCCGACGCAGATAGGGCAGCAGCTTCCGCAGGATGAGGTCGAATCGCGCCCCGAGGCTCCCTCGCATCGTAGAACAGGCTCCCCGACATCCTGCGCATCAAGGAAGCGATTGGTCTGGTCTGCTTCCTGGTATGACTCCGACTGCTGGTAGAGACTCTCGATCGCGTCCCTGAAGTCGCGTTATCCGAGATTCCTCGGAACTGCTGTCGGTCGATCTCGCCCATCCAACCGACGAAGCGTAGGGCCCGGCTGCCTCGGGTCGTAAGACAATCGACCGCCGAAGATGTCGCCAGATCAATGGACAGGTAAAGCGTCCTGACAGCGGCCACAAAATCTGGTGCGCTAGGCGCCAGATCGATGAGCTTCATCTGCTCCGTGGCCGACATCAAGCCCTTGATGCGGAGCTTCCCGGCCGCCTGATCGTGCGAAACACGGTCCCGCAACTCGACCGGGAGCGAGTCGGGAAAGACGATGCCGAGCGGAAGTGATAGCGAGGTCGGCCGTGAATTCGAGTGGCGCCTGGAAGAATGGCAGCTCGAATGACTGCATGCTTCTCGTGACGAAGCTTATCTTCTGGTCGAGATCGCGCCTGGACAGAGCATATAGCTGCTGGACCGCGGCGGCGTAGACTCGGTATTCGCTGGAATGCGGATCATACCCAACATTAAGCAGGGCGTCTCTCTCCGATTCGCGCAGTGCGCCGAAGCAGGTGAGTTGACCCGCAACGGTGTCGAAGGCCACCTTCTCCTTAAGTGGCGGCGGCAGATCCTGGGGGAAGTGGACGCCCTCCGGAAGGACGCCGCGGACAACGAAGCGTGGACTGCTGCCGAGCTGGCCCTCGCCCATGGCAGCCTCGACGAACTCGTCGTTCCAGCCGAGCGCGACAAGCATTCGCCGCGTCAGGTCACCGCGTGGGTCCGGGGCCAGGCGGGTGTCATCGGCGATCTTCTGGAGGCCCTGGCGGACCGGTCCGAGGACCGCGGCGATCTGATCCTCGGTCGGCCCGATACGGGACCAGGGGCGTTCATGCATGCCTCAGGATGTAGTCCAGCTCGCCGACGGCGAACCCGGCGGCACGAATCCGCTCTACCTCCTCGACGAATTGCAGGGTCGCCGCGCTCGCGTCAGCTTTCGAGCCGCCACCGGGGAACGGGTCGATGCCGGTGATGGCCTTGATGGCCAGCCAATCGCGGATCGGGAGCCGGAGTACATTGGCCTGGGAGACGATTCGGTACAGCTTCGACAGGTTTCCCGAGGTTCAGCTCGTCCTTGACCTCGCCCGCCAGCAGTAGGGATAGATCCGCGGCGACGATGCCGAGACCAGCGATAACGGCGGCCCTGTGATTTGTGATCGTCTGCTTCTTCGGGTCGAGCGCGGCCGGGTCCGTGGGCGTGGGAGCGTCCCGGTCGTACGGGACCCGCAGCTCGGTACGCGTCTCGTTCAGTTGCAGCGCCTTGCTGGGCGGGTTCATGACGGCCCGGTTCAAGAATAGCGAGTCATACTGGGGCTTGATCTCCGGCCCGTCGGCCTTCGAGTGGTCGAAGTAGGGCCGCGTATCGAGGTTGGACCACCAGCTCAGCAGCGTCACCAGCGGTACGTTCCGGGCCAGTCTTCAAGCGCTGGATGTGCGACAGCCACAGCAGACATTCCGGGTGATTCCGGCCGTCCCGAACGCGGTGATGGCCTTGTCCAGGTCATGAATCGGCCAGCCCAGTTTTCGCCACAGCCGCACAAAGCGGTGAAGGCGCTTCAGTGCCGCGGTGTCGAGCCACGGGACTCTTCATCTTGCTGAGGTTGCTCGGGTCACCCACGATAGTGGGAGTGACGCCGGTGGGATTGATGAAGCGCAGGGCCAGCAAGTCGAGCAGCTCGCTATAGCCAAGGTCGGACTGCTGGAGGAGGATGGAGACGTGGTCCTTCAGCACCGCGTGCCAGAAGCCGGAGACGGTGGAGCCGTCGCGCCGGTCGGGGAAGTCGGTGACCTCTTCCGTTAGTCCCCACAGCGCCCACGGCGACCCCGGATCGACCGTGGTGATGAGCTCCGCCTCCTGCGCTGTCAGATGCAGGTACTCTCGGGCAATGCCGTGGTTCATCAGGCGCCCGGCGGGTCCGCAAGGTCTCCATCAGCTCCGAGCGACGGACCCCGAGGTGCTCGAGGTACGTCCGGGCCTCCTCGGTCGACAGGCTGAACGGCAGGCTCCAGGGGAAGCGGGCTTCCTTCGAGCTTCTCGTAGGCTTTTGCGTGCAGATGCTCGGGGTTGGCCGCCAGCTCGTCGGCCGTCCATGACGTTTGCGGATATCGCGCATTCGTGTCGCGAGGCGACACAGCATTCTCCAACACCTCATTGACCAGGTCCACATAGGGCATCGGAGTGGACGTGTTCTCACAGGTCAGCTGTGTCTCGCCGATGTCAGGTCGGCGCGTGGGCGCGAACAGCACGTCCTTCAGCGACCGACCATCGGGTAGCTTCCGATCGGCGAGGAACTTGAGCAGATCGACGAGATAGGCGGCCGGGCCGTAGACGGACCGGCAGTGCTCACACGCGCAGAAGTCGAGGCTACCGAACAGCGTGCGCAGGTCCGGGATCCCGCTGGAGGAATCGGGCGCGGGAATCGGCTCGGTCGTCCCCGCTCCTTGCAGGACGGGCAGATCAAAGGGATTGAAGGCCTGGCTGTACTTCGCGAGCAGCGCCTGGGCCTGGGCCGCGTTCCGTTCGGCCTGTTCGTAGAGTCTGGCGGCCGATGCACGCCCGCCGGGCAGCCTGCTGCCGACATCCGCCGTGAAATCGCGGCGCCCCAGCCGCACGATCTTGTGGGCCGAATCGAACCCTGTGTCCAGCAGTGTGCTGAAGGCCCGATAGCGCGGCCCGGCATTCGCTTCCGAACTCCGCGGAACGATCTTGTCCACCCGCTCCAGCTTCGACAGCTCCTCGGTTACCTTCGGGAGCTCACCGCGATCGATGCCGCCCAGGTTGGCCCCGCCGCCTTCCGCCAGGAACGCGCCGACGTACTGCTGGCCGAGTTCGAAGTCCGGATTCTGGCCGAAGAATCTCACCAGCGCCGGCCGCACGCCATCGTCGACAGTGAACGTGCCCCGTTCGATGCGGTTGGCGATCACGGCGGTGGGGAAGCGCGCTTCGAAGGCCCGTTCTAGGCCGTCGGCGTACGCATCCAACCTGGCCTCGGGCGTAGCTCCCGAAACATCCACCGGCGTCCCGGTGGCCTGAACGACCTCCCGCCAATCTCGATGGTCATAGGCCGCGAACTCCCGTGGCTCGCGGAACGCCGAATCGCGCTCACCTCGATGAAGCAACTCACGCACGAGCGGCAGATAATTGCCCGTCAGCTCACTCAGCTCGAGCGTTACCTGAAGGCGCCTGATGTCGGTCGCAGAGGCGACTCGCGTCTGGCCTTCGGCCTCCCGGAGCGCCTTGGTTGCATCGCGGCGCCCGGCGAGAAGGGCCGCGAACTCGCGCTGCTTACCTTCGTCATTGAACGTGGCCCCGAGCAGGTCTCCGAGTGAGGCCGGGGCGCCCTCGCGGGCTGGTCGAGCAGCTCCTCTGCCTGCAATGCAGGCAATCGTTGGCCGAGGATCTGGTCTCGCTCCTCGCGCAGCCGGGCCGGGATGAGGTTGTTGCGCAGCGCTGTGTCCAGGGCACGGCCGAGCTCGTCGCGGTCCTGGGCCAGGAGTCGCGGCAACTCGGTTGGCAGGTCCATCCGGGACAGCCCGTAGAACAGCTCGGCGGGCAGACCCGTCTCCCGGGCGCGCGGCGCTCTCGACCAGCCAACCGACCTGCTGACGGTCCACCCCGGTGCTCCCGGATAGATAGGCCACCTGATCCGGGGTCAGCGCCTCCGGCGGCACACCTTCCAGAACGGTCTCAATCTGACTCCGCAGGCGCTCATACTCCGACGGCGCCCTTCCCTGTGCGTCCGTCATGAGGTCTACGGTCTCGGCCAGCTCGGCGTTGAAAACGATTTCGGAGGAGATGAGCGGTTCCTGCTCGTTCTCGAAGTAGGCCCGGACAACCAGGTCGGCCCGCTCTTTGCCCTCGCGGCCAAGCTGCGGGGCGGTGTACGTGATCTCGTACTGCCCGTTCGCATCGGTCAACGCCTCGCCGAGGGACCGTTCGGCGCGCAAATTGGCGTCGAAGGCGCGGACGCGGATCCCGACGAGAGGATCACCGTCGGGTACGCGCACGTGCCCACGCACGAACCGCGGCCGCCGTCGGTCGTTCTGGGCAGTGATCTCCCGCGCGGTGAGAGCATCCACCACGCCGGTCGGCTCGAGCCCGTGCTCCTGCTGGAATCGGATGACCGCCTCACGCGTCCCGTCCCCGAAGAGGGCGCCCGCCCGCTCAGCGTCGGGCACCGAGAGGCCGAGCCGCGCCAGCGCGCCGTGCAGCCGCCGCACTTCATCGCCGCTGGCCCCTATCTCCCCATCGGGTCCCCGCAGATCCCAATCGGCCTCAGCATCGGGTTGTGGGTCGATGGCCCGCCCGTCGCCGTCGGGCGGCCTCGCCGGCGCCTGCAGCGCTGCGCCGATTCGCAGCGCCGTGGCCTCGTCCACCTCGCCCGTGACCGGTAGGGGCGACCTGCCGCTAGACTGCCGCTCCTGGAACTCCAGGACCGCCCGCCGCGTTGCCTCGCCGAAGGTCCTGCTTGCTAGTTCCCACCGCTCGATCGTGTAGCCCAGGTGCCCCAGCCCCCGGTGCAGAAGCTCAACGTCATCGCCTTGCATTCCGAATGAGAGATTCCGCCCCTGGAGATTCATGAGCGTTGCCCTCTTCGCTATTCCCGTTCTCTGGCTGTTCCGCTTATTCGCGTCCGCAGCTTGTCCGTAGACATCGCGTCCGCTATATCACGCCAATCCCAGCGAATATCGGGATATCTCCCTTGTGGGTTAGCAATTGACCGACGCTTGGGATACATCCAGCCGCGAATCTTCTCCCACCAGATTTCTGTGCGGCGCGAATGCATAAGCCCTCGGATCCTGTCGCCGTACAGACTGCTTAGCCAACCCAACACACTGATTGGAAGTTCAGAATGGACTGTAGGACGCAGCT
Source organism: uncultured Chloroflexia bacterium (assembly GCA_963765765.1). Classification (GTDB taxonomy): domain Bacteria; phylum Chloroflexota; class UBA6077; order UBA6077; family JACCZL01; genus CAVXYC01. Next base: position 892,229 of record CAVXYC010000020.1, read on the forward strand.
GCGCCATTCTCTTCTCGCTTGCGCTGCGGGTGAGGGGAAACCAGCTAGTCGAAACCGGCCTGCCGAGCGGTGTCAGTGTTTTGTGCATCAGCGCGACCCTGCACAAGCCGCCTTTCAACCCTGAAGGCTGGATGAAGCGATTGAGGGGCAAAGTTTCTCCCGACGGGTGTTCCAATTGACGAGACCCAATTGGATATGCCTCCATGAAGAGTGTGACTGAAAGATGCAGTTTCTGAGGGCATCGCAATCAAGGGTCTGTACCGACGGGTACGGCCCACGAAAGTTGGATGGGTCGGTAAGGCTATTACCTCTGCCCTGCTTATGTAATCTTCTCCATATTTCCCCATGACCACTATGGTGAAAACATTAATGGCCTATCCCCTTGTATTCCTAAAAACTCGCGGACCGAATCTCCAAATGCTCGTCCCATCTTTTTTAGTGTCAACTCGACTATCGCGGCTTCTCTATTGCCTAACCCCCATAGTAAACCCTCTTCCCACTCTGGATTAGGCTTCCATTGGTCTGTGTTCATTCGGTACTCGTAACCAGCGTAGTCCATAAACTCTCGTTCCGCACGTGAGAGGGTGAAGTAATTTTTCTGCGATATTTCTCCAACGATCTCGTCCTGTTTTCGCATGAAGATCGTTATGGCCATTTCCGCCACGTCAAACCGATCAATCCCATGCGCAACAGATTTAGCGGACGCCGTCATCGATGGCAAATCGTCGTAGCTCGCGCGCGCGATTTGTTTCTGCGTCTCCTGCTGCGTTCAGCTTGGCATTTGTTCGCGGATCCGATGCCCCGTTGGCTCCGGTCAGGCCGCTTTGTCCAAAATTCGTATGAGCAGCCGAAATCTGATCACCACCAAATTTTAAGGTCACCAACCACTTGAGCCTGGCCTGCAGTTAGCGTCTGATTGACGGAAAGACTCTGGCCCTGCGGCATTGCCACTAATAAGATTGTGATCACCTCTCGATCGGACTGCCGCCGATTCGCGTCACCCGCCAGCTGGCCATATTTACCGCCACTTCAGAATAGATTCGCTCGGAACCCAAAAGCCGAGCGCTTGCATCTGTCCCAGTACCCAAGTTGCCTCGGCGTGAGCAGCGACGCCAAACGGGACCGCATGGCTTA
>CAVXYC010000021.1:0-124590 GCA_963765765.1 uncultured Chloroflexia bacterium
CGCGCGTCTCACAGCTCCACTGGCCGTCCCGCCGTCGCATCGATGACCGGAGGGTGGGGCGCTTCGTCCGCGGCGGCGGTAAGCGTCGAGGGGGAGCGGGCAAGGCGTCGCAACCATTCCGGGTCAGGACGACCGGCCCGCCCGCCGCGGCCTCGACGAGCTCGGCCGGGAATCCTGCAGCGCCCCCATGTCCATGCGGGCAGGCCTTCCAGCCCGGCGTGGTCCTGCCCGACGCTCCCGCTCGGGCGGATCGCTTCGTCTCCCGGTCCGGCATGGCGTGCACCTCCTTGCCCGCCGCCGCTGGTCGTGGCGGGAGGCCCGTTAAAGGCGCGTAATGGTGAATGGGAGGTTCGGGAGGCGCTCGGCGGACCGGGAGGGATCGACCCCGATGTTCAGGATCTGCACCCGCCGGTTGCGGGGCTCCGCCGTCGCGTCGGGCGTCTGCACGAGCAACTGGGTTTCGCCGAAGCCGACGGCGTCGAACCGGGCCGCGGCGACGCCGAGGCGGTTGACCAGTACTCGCGGACCGTGGACGCCCGGCGCTCCGACAAGGCCAGGTTGACCGTGCGCTTCGCCTGAGGTGTCGGTGTGCCCCTCGATCCTGAAGCGGTAGCGCGCGAGTTCCGGCGCGTTCAGCGCACGCGCCAGGGCTTCCAGCATCTTCTCGGCCTCGGCCGTCAAGGCCGCCGAACCGGACGGGAACGGTAACGCCAGCGCGGCCGCCGCGGTTCCTTCGGGCGCCGTCGTCGGGCCGCCGCCTCGTCCAGCGGCCGGCCGCGCCCTGGGCGAGGTGAGCGCGGTGGTGGAGAAGGACGGGGCCGGCGCTCGCCGGGCGGGCGCAGCAGCTCGATCAGTTGCGGGAGAGCGGGCATTTCCGTGGCCGCGACTCCGGCCCGACCGGGCCGAGGCAGAGCGCGCCAGCGAACGCGAGGAGATGGCTTTCGACATGCCGGTGTATCAGCTGAACTCCCGCCGCACCCTCTCCACGAAACGCTGAACCGAATAGGTAGAAAGGTAGATGAATCTTCGCAGGTTGCGTCAACCGCCAGCGTTCCCGGTGCGCGCGATCCCTGGCCGGCGCATGGGCGCTTGTTTGACGCGGCGCATGGTGCGGCGGATGCTGTGCGCGCGATCGGGAGGGAGAGAGGGCATGGTCGAGCGGCTCTTCGAACCGGCGGACCTGGAAGCGCTGCGCCGGTGGGACACGCCGACGATCTGCAACGCGCTGGAGGTCGTGGCGCCCGCGCGGCGCGGCCGCGGCTTCACGCATCAAGCCCTTCGCCGCGCGCCGACCCGGCGCTGCCGCCGATCTGCGGCTTGGCGCGCACGGGACGCATCCGCGCCGCGGCGCCGTCCGGCCGGACCGCGAGGAGCAGGACAGGCCGCGCGGCTCGGCTGGTACGAGTACGTCGCCGACGCCGACCTGCCGACCGTCGTCGTGCTGGAGGACCTGGACGAGACGCCCGGCACCGGCGCCTTCTGGGGCGAGGTGAACACCAACGTCCACAAGGGGCTCGGCGCGCTGGGCTGCGTCACCAACGGCTCGTTCCGCGACCTCGACATGCTCGCGCCGGGCTTCCAGATCATCGGCGTGGTGAACCCGTCCCACGCCTATGTCCATGTCGTGGACTTCGGCGGCGAGGTCGCTGGTCCACGGCATGCCGTGCTCGCATGACGACGTGGTCCACGCGGACCGCCACGGCGCGGTGGTCATCCCGGCCGACGCCGTGCGCGCGCTGCCGGCGGCCATCGACCTCATCGCGCGCCGGGAGAAGGTGGTGCTCGACATGTGCAAGCGCGAGCGATTTCAGCATCGCCGCGCTGCGCGAGGCCCTCGCGAAGGCGGACGAGATCCATCGCCGCATCGACGCAGGGCTAGCCGGGCGCGGCGAGCGCCCGCTTCGCCACCTCCGCCAGCCAGCCGCTGGCGACCGGCAGGATGGCGTCGTTGAAGTCGTAGCTCGGGTTGTGCAGCTCGCGGCCGCCTTCGCGCGCTGCCGTTGCCGATCCACACGAAGGCGCCGGGCACCTCCTGCAGGAAGCCAGGAGAAATCCTCGCCGGTCATCGCCGGCGGCAGGTCGCGCCGGACCGCGGTCACCGCGCCGGCCGCCTCGGCCGCGAGCGTCGCGCTCCGCCGGGTGGTTGGCGGTCGACCGCCACGCCGCGCCGGAACGCGACCTCGGCCTCCAGCCCGTAGGTCGCGGCGATGCCGTCGGCGACGCGGCGGATGCCCGGCCTCCAGCGCGTCGCCGGTCTCGTCGCGAGAGCCAGCGCGCGGTGCCCTTCAGCACGGCCCGCTGCGGCACCTGGTTCTGCGCCTCGCCGGCCTCGGCGACGGTCACGCTGACCACGCCGGCGTCCAGCGGGTCGACGTTGCGGGACACGAGCGATTGCAGCGCGACGATGCAATGGCCGGCGCCGAGCATCGGGTCGCGCGTCAGGTGCGGCAGGGCGGCATGGCCGGCATGGCCCTCGAAGGCGATCTCGAAGCGCGCGCCGGCGGCCATCACCGGCCCTTCGTGCACCGCGACGGTGCCCGCGGCAGGCCCGGCCAGTTGTGCCAGCCGAAGATGCGCTCCATCGGGAAGCGCTGGAACAGGCCGTCGGCGATCATCGACGCGCGCGCCGCCGCCGCCTTCCTCCGCCGGCTGGAACACCAGCTGCACCGTGCCGGTCCAGCTCGGATCGGCCTTCAGCAGCAGCGCGCGGCGCCGAGCAGCGCCGTGGTGTGGCCGTCATGGCCGCAGGCATGCATCACGCCCGGCACGGTCGAGCGGTGCGGCAGGTCCGGGTTGAGCTCCTGGATCGGCAGCGCGTCCATGTCGGCCGCGCAAGCCCGACCGAGCGGTTCGGACGCCGCCCTCGCCGCCGCGGCCGCGATGGTGCCACCACGCCATGCCCGCCGATCCGCCCTCGGTCACCTCCACGCCCATCTCCCGCAGCCGCTCGGCCACGAAGGCGGCGGTCTGGCCCTCGTGCAGGGTCAGGCCCGGATGCGCGTGCAGGTGGCGGCGCCACCCGGGACGAGTTCAGCGGGAGACGTTCCATGCGCTCTGAAGCTAAGGTTGCACGACCGCGGGATGCGCCATGCCCCGTCGCGGGAACTGCCGGCAGGAAGGCGCCTTTCGATCCGTGCATACGAACTCTGCAAGGTTCTCGGCCTTCTGCTCCTGCCTCCTCGATCGGGCTCGCGTCTTCCCAGGAAACGCCGGCGGAGCCGCGCCGCTGCGTGCCGTACCAGACCGAGATCGCGGCCACCGGCGATGGCCGCCTCGATGCGGCGCTGCAAGGCCGTTTCCCAACTCGGCGCAGCTGCAGGAACAGGCGCCGACCGGCGCCATCGGCCGTGCTCGGCCGCGCCGCGCCGACCGGGACCGGTTGCCGCGCGCCCTGCAGTCGCGAAGGCTACTGGGCCGGCACCGCGCGCATGACCATCGCCGGCCTGCCGCGTCGGACGCGCCCGACCTGGCCGACCGGCTGGAGCGACTCGGCGACCGGCGCCGGTGCCGGTGCGTCGTCGCGGTCGACAAGGGCGAGGCCTACCGGATCGCCAGCATCTCGGTGCGCTCGGCGACGCCGGAGGGCGCCGCCGCGGTCGCCGCCGCCGCGGACGACCTTCGGCCTCGCGCGTCGGCGACCCGGCGCGCGCGGAGCCGGTGCTGGCGGCGGAGCGCCGCCTGCTGGACCGGCTGCTGGCCGCCGGCCACCCGCTGGCGACGGTCGCCGGGCGGGAAACCGTGGTGAACCACGACCGGCGGACGATGGACGTCGCCTGGCGCTTCGCGCCCGGCCCGGCGGCGCGCTTCGCCGCGCCGGAGGTCGAAGGCGCCGAGCGCGTGGACACCGGCTTCCTCCAGCGCTACGCCGCGGGCCGCCTGGAGGGCGAGCCCTACAGCCCGGAACGCCTGGAGCGGGCGCGGCGCGAGCGTGATGGCGCTCGGCCCCTTCGCTTCGGTGCGGGCCCGGGCCGCCGACCGGCTCGACGCGACGGGCCGGCTGCCGACGACCTTCACCGTCACCGAGCGCGCGCGCCACGCCATCGGCGTCAGCGCCGCCTACGAAACCAACTACGGCCCCATCGGTGCGCGTCTACTGGGAGCACCGCAACCTGTTCGGCGGGGCCGAGCGGCTGCGGCTGGAGGCGGAGGTCGCGCGGATCGGCACCGGCGGCTCCGATCGGGGAGATGACCTACCGGGCCGGCGCCACCTACCGCGACCCCGGCCTGTTCGGCCGCGACCTGACGCTGGTGGTCAGCCTGTTCGCGCTGCGCGAGCGGCTCGAGGCCTACGACCGCGACGCCGTCACCGGCTCCGTCCTGCTCGAGCGGCGGCTCTCCGAGCGGCTGACCGTCTTCGCCGGGCCGACGGCTCGATTTCGGCCGCATCGGCCCGCCGGACGGCGAACCTGCAGCCCCTACCAGATCGCCGGCGTGACTGTTCGGCGGCCGCTACGACGGCACCGACAGCCTGCTCGACCCGTCGCAGGGGCTGGCGGGCGAACGGCACCGTCACGCCCGTCCTACAGCTTCGCGACGAGCGCCCCCTTCGCGCCGCTGCGCGTCACCGCGCAGCACCTACTGGGACGTGCTCGGCGACCGCCGCAGCATCCTCGCCGCGCGCGGCACGCTCGGCTCGCTGCTCGGGCGCCGAACTGGCCGACGTGCCGCGGCACATGCGCTTCTACGCCGGCGGCGGCGGCTCGGTGCGCGGCTACGACTACCAGTCGATCGGCCCGCGCGACGAGCGCAACCGGCCCTCTGGCGGCGGCAGCCTGCTGGAAGCCAGCCTCGAATGGCGCCAGCGGGTCTGGGGCGACATCGGCGCCGTCGCCTTCGTCGATGCCGGCACGGTCGGCACCAGCTCCGCGCCGGAGTTCTCCAACCTGCGCGTCGGCGCCGGCCTCGGCGTGCGCTACTACACCGCCGATCGGGCCGATGCGCGCCGATGTGGCGGTGCCGCTGGTGAAGCAGCAGGGCTCGTCGGGCTTCGGCCTCTACGTCGGCATCGGCCAGGCGTTCTGAGCCATGCGATGGCTGCGCTGGACGCTTCTGCTGCTGTTCGTGCTGGTCAGCCTGCCGGTGCTCGCGCTGGTCGGCGTGCTCGCCTGGGCGAACACCGAGGGCGGCCAGGCCCGCCTGGCGGCGCTCGCCGCGGCGCAGGTCCCGGGCCTGACGATCGAGGGCCTGCACGGGCCGCTGCCGGCGATGGCGGGCGCGGCGCGGCATCACCATGGCGGACGCCGACGGCGTGTGGCTGGTGGTCGAGGAGGCGCGCGGCTCGCCCTCGACTACTCGGCCCTGCTCGCGGGCATCCTGCGGATCGAGGCCTGGAGGCGGCGCGGATCGAGATCAGCCGGCCGCCCCTGCCCTCCGACGCGCCGCCGCCCGAGCCGCAGCCGCCGTCCGAAGGCGTGCTGCCGCACCTGCCCAGCCTGCCGGTGGCCGATCGCGCTCGACCGGTTGGCGGTCGGCCGGATGGAGATCGGCGCGCCGGTGCTCGGCACGGCCGCGGCCTTCGCGGTATCGGCGATGCGCATCTCGGCGACGGGCGCGCTGCAGGCCGCGCTCGAGCTGCGGCGGCTCGACGCCGAGGGCCAGGCCGCGCTCGACCTGCGCCTTTCCCCGGCGGAGGACCGGCTGCACGCCAAGGCCTCGGTGCGCGAAGGGCCGGACGGCTTGGTGCCGGCCTTGCTCGGGCAGCCGGGCCAGCCGCTGGCGCTCGACCTTGACCCTGGACGGGCCGGCGTCGCGGCGCCGCGCTCGACCTCGAGGCGAGCCTCGGTCCCGACCTCGCGCTCGCGGTGGCGCGGCACGGTGCGGGCCGCGCCCGACGGCGCCGCCGGCGCGGCCCTCGACGGCACCGCCCGGCTGCGGGCGCTGCTGCCGCCCGATGTCGCGCCCCTCGCGAGGAGGCTGGCGTTCTCGCTGCGACGCCGACCTCGGCCCGACCGGCGCGTCGACCGTCGAGCGGCTGGACCTGCGCGCGCCCGCCGGCACCCTCTCGGCCAGCGGGCAGCCGAACCTGTCCACCGAAGCCCTCGACCTCGCGCGGCGCTGGACCTGCCGGAAGCCGAGCGGTTCCGCCCTCTGGTGCCGGAGACGGCTGCACTGGCGCGCGGTCAACGCGGAGGCCCGGATCGGCGGCACCTTCGCCGAGCCATCGATCGATCTCCGGCTGCGCCCCGAGGGGCTCGGCACCGGCATGCCGCAGGCCGATGCGCTGCTCGGCCCGGCGCCGCGCCTCGCGCTCCGCGCCGCGCTGCCCGGACCGCGCTTCGATGCGACGCTGGAGGGCGCCGCCGCCAGCCTTACGGCGCGCGGCAGCTTGGCCGAGCCGATCGCGCTCGATGCGCGGCTCTCGCTGCCGCACCTCGCGGTCCTCGGCGCCGGCTCCGAAGGCGCGCTGGAAGCCGAGCTCCGCGCCGAGGGGCCGAGGAGCCGACCCCGAATCACCTTGACACGCCCGCTCCGGCCGCATCGACGCCGCGGGCAAGGTGCTGGAGCGCTGCCGCTCGACGCCGTCGTCACGCGCCCGCATCCGCGCCCACCGCGGACGCGCGACGCGAGCGGCGAGATCGAGGGCCTGCCGATCTCCCTCGATGTCCGCGGCCGGCCGGACGGCCAGGCGCTGCGGATCGAGGAGGGCGACGCGCAGCTCGGCCCGGCGCGGCTGGCCGTCGCCGGGCGCTGGACACGGCCGGCCCGCTCTTCGACGGCACCGCGCAGCTGGAGGCGCCCGACCTCGCCCCGCTCGGCGCGCTTGGCCGGGCCAGCCCGGCCTCGCCGGCCGGCTGGCCTGGACGCGCCTTCGCCCGCGCGCCGAGCGGCGAGCAGGGCTTCGACGCGAAGCTCGATGCCCCGCGGCTCGTCTATGCCGGCAGCGAGGGCAGCCTCCGCGCCACCGCCAAGGGCACGCCCTCCGCCCTGGACTGGACCGTGCAGGGACGCGCCGCCGAAGGCAGCCTTTCGGGCCGCGGCAAGGTCTGCCGCGACCGATGGCGGCTGGCAGGCTCGACCTCGAAAGCCTCGAAGCGCAGGGCCTCGGCGAGACCGTGCGCCTCGCTTCCCCGACGCACGTCACGCTGGGCGCCGATGGCGGCGTGCGGCTGCCCGGGCTGGCGCTGGCGCTCGGCCGCGGCGGGCGGTTGCAGGCGGCCGGCCGCTGGGGGCCGGAGCGGGCCGACCTGACGGCGACGGTCGCCGCCCTGCCGCTGGCGCTCGCCGGCGCGCTTCGTGCCCGACCTGCGACCGGAGGGAACGGCTGTCGGCCGAGGTCCGCGCCACCGGCCCGGTCGCCCAGCCGGAGATCCGCGGCACGCTGCAGGCCAGCGGCCTCGGGTCGGCGCCGATTGGGGCCGCGGCCTGCCGGTCGGCGTCCCTGCGGGCCGAAGGCAGGCTTGTCCGGCGAGACCGCCCAGGCTGCGCGCCGAAATCGACGCCGGCGCCGGCGGCAGCTGGCGGCCACCGCGCCGGCTGCCCGCGCGGCTTCGGCGCCGACCGCGCCGCTGGCGGCGACCCTGGACGGCAGCCTCAACCTCGCGCCGCTCGCCGCGCCCTTCCTCGCCGCCGGCGCCGACCGCGTCACCGGCCGGCTGGCGGTCGCGCTGCGCGCCGAGGGCACGCTCGGCGCCCCGCGTCCTCGCCGGCCGCGCCACGCTGTCGGACGGCGACTACCGCAACACCGTCTACGGCGTCCGCATCAGCGACCTCGCCGGCAGCTGGCCGGCAACGGCACGCGCCTGGTGATCGAGCGCCTCGAAGGGCGCACGGCCGGCGACGGCACCATCGGCGTGCGGGGCAGCATCGACGTCGGCGCCCCCGGCTTCCCGGCCGACATCACCATCACCGCCCGCAACGCGCGGCCGGTGGTCTCCGACCTCGTCACCGCCACGCTCGGCGCCGATCTGCGCCTGGCGGGGCCGGTGACGGGCGGCGGCACGTTGTCCGGCGAGGTGCGCATCCAGAGCGCCGAGATCCGCATCCCCGAACCGCATGCCCGGCCAGCGTGCCCGACGCTGGCCAACGTGCGCGAAGTCGGCGGCCGCGCCGCCGGCCGCGGCGCGCGCGCGCGCCGCAGCCGCGGCGCCGCCGCGCCCGCCGGCCCCGCCGGCCGCCGCCGCCTGAACCTCGCGGTGCAGGTCGCTCGCGCCGCGCGCCGTCTTCATCCGCGGCCGCGGCGTCGAGGTGGAGCTCGGCGGCGACGTGACGATCGGCGGCACCGTCGCCGCAGCCGGTGCCGAGCGGCGGCCTGACGGCTGCGCCGCGGGACGCTCGAACATCCTGGCGACGCCGGCTGACCTTCCAGCGCGGCACCATCACCTTCGCCTCCGGCACGCTGGTGCCGCAGCTCGACCTGCAGGCGCAGGCGACGGCGAGCCAGAACACGATCACCGTCTTCATCCGCGGCACGCCGACCGCGCCGGAGGTGACCTTCACCTCCGTCCCGGAACTGCCGCAGGACGAGATCCTGGCGCAGCTGCTGTTCGGCAGGGCGACCAGCAGCCTGTCGCCCTTCGAGATCGCCCAGATCGCCGCCGCGGTCGCCGCAGCTCACCGGCGTGGGCGGCGGCGGCGCGGGCGCGCTGGACCGGGTGCGCAGCGCCCTGGGCCTGGACCGGCTCGGCGTCGGAGCAGCGGCACCGGCGCCTCCACCCGCCCGACGGTGGAGGCCGGGCGCTACGTCGCGCCGGGCGTCTTCCTCGGCGTGCGGCAGGGCGCGACGGGCGGGCAGACCGGGGTCGGCGTGCAGGTGGAGATCACGCCCGCGGCTCAAGCTCGAAGGGGAAACCGCGACCGGCCCGGCCGGCGACCGCCTCGGCCTCTCCTACGAGCTCGAATACTGAACGCGCCGCTCATTCGGCGGCGGTGTCGAGCGCCGCTTCCCAGGCGGGGTTCAGCATCGGCGACGGCGCGCCGAGCCGCGCGCGCGCGTCGTGGTACTCGCGCCGGAGCCGCGCCACCAGCTCGCCCGCCGGCACCACCGCGGCGACCCCGCCGATGCCCTGGCCCGATCCCCAGATGTCCTTCCAGCGCCGCTTGCTGCGGTCGGTGCCGAAGCTCATCTGCGACGGGTCGGAGGTCGGCAGGTTGTCCGGATCGAGGCCGGCGCGGCGGAGCGACGCCTTCAGGTAGTTGCCGTGCACGCCGGTGATGACGTTGGTGTAGACGATGTCGTCGGCGGCGTGGTCCACGATCATCTGCTTGTGCTCCTCGACCGCCCGCGCTTCCGTGGTGGCGATGAAGGCGCTGCCGATATAGCCGAAATCGGCGCCCATCGCCTCCGCCGCCAGGATGGACGCGCCGTGCGAGATGGCGCCCGACAGGGCGAGCGGCCCGTCGAACCAGGCGCGCGTCTCCCGCACCAGCGCGAAGGGCGAGATCGAGCCGGCATGCCCGCCGGCCCCGCCGCGACCAGCACCAGCCCGTCGGCGCCCTTCTCCATCGCCTTGCGCGCGAAGTTCTGGTTGATGACGTCGTGCAGCACATGGCCGCCATAGGAGTGCACGGCCTGGTTCACCTCCGGCCGCGCGCCGAGGCTGGTGATGATGATCGGCACCCGGTGCTTCACGCAGACCGCCAGGTCGTGCTCCAGCCGGTCGTTGGAGTTGTGGACGATGAGGTTGATGGCGAAGGGCGCCGCCGGGCGCTCGGGATGCCGCGCGTCGTGCGCCGCCAAGCGCTCCTGGATCTCGACCACCCATTCCTCGAACTGCTCGGCGGGCGCGCATTCAGGGATGGCATGGAGCCGACCATGCCCGCGGTGCACTGCGCCACCACGAGGTCGGGCACCGAGATGATGAAGAGCGGCGCCGCGATGGCCGGCAGGGAGAGCCGGCCCTCCAAGGCTGGCGAGCAGGGACATGGCGCGATGTTCCTCCATCGGATCGCGATTGCGGCGATGTCGCCATGCGGCACCCGTCGGGTCAAGCGCGGCAACCCCTCGGCGTGCATTTCCGTTGCGCCGATCCCACCCAAGCAATAGGTGAGGCAGGACGGCGGAGCCGCCGGGCTGCGGGGGTTGGAAGCATGGTGGAACGCAGGAGCCTGGTCGCGCTCGCCCTCGCGGCGGGAGCGCCGCGCATCGCGCGGGCGCAGAGCCCCGAAGGCCCGATCACGATCCTGGTCCCGTTCACGCCCGGCACCGGCGTCGACATCCTCGCCCGGCTGGTCGCGCCCTTCCTCCAGGGCCGCTTCGCCCAGCCTTTCGTCGTCGAGAACCGGCCCGGCGCGTCCGGCAACATCGGCACGCAGGCGGTGGCCCGCGCCGCGCCCGATGGCCGCACCCTGCTGCTCCAGGCCAACACCTTCGTCATGAACCCGAGCCTGTTCAAGCAGGTGCCCTATGACCCGGTCGGCAGCTTCCCCCGATCATCCGCCTGACGCGCGGCGACCTGGTGCTCGCCGTCCACCCGGCGTGCCCGCCGGCGGATGCCCGCGCCTTCGGCGACGCTGGCGCGCGCGCTCCACCGCCCTGAACTACGCCAGCCCCGGCAACGGCACGCCGCAGCATCTCGGCATGGAGCTGTTCCGCCTGGTCGCGGATGTCCGGATGAACCACGTCCCGTACCGCGGCAGCGCCCCCGCGATGCAGGACCTCATCGCCGGCCGCGTGGCGGCCATGGTGCTGCCGGTGCATACCGCCATTCCCCTCGCGGCGGCGGACCACATCCGGTTGCTGGCGGTCGGCAGCCCGCAGAGGTCGGCCGCGGTGCCGGACGTCCCCACCATGGCCGAAGCGGGCTTCCCCGGCGCGGAGGTCGACCTTTGGTACGGCCTGCTCGGTCCCGCCGGCCTGCCCGCCACCATGCGGGAGGCGTTGCGCGCGGCGCTCGACGAATGGCTGCGCCTGCCCGCCACCAAGGAGCAGTTGCAGGCGCAGGGCATGACCCCGGTCGGCGGCAGCTCGGAGGACTTCGCCTCGGTGATCGCCAGCGACCGCGACCGCTGGGCGTCCGTCATCCGCAGGGCGGGATTGTCGGCGGACTGACCGCGCCCCACCTGCGCGCGAGCCATGGCCCCCGATCGCATCGTCACCCTCACCCTGAACCCCAGCGTCGACATCGCGTCCGATGCCGACGGGGTGCGACCCGTCCGCAAGGTGCGGACGCGCGACGAAACCTTCGATCCGGGCGGCGGCGGCGTGAACGTCTCCCGCGTGCTGCGCGAGCTCGGCGCGGACACGCTCGCGGTGGTCGCCGCCGGCGGCGTCAGCGGCCGCCTGCTGGAGGAATTGCTGGGCGAAGGGGGCGTGCCGCACGAAATCGTCCCGACCGCCGGCCGCACCCGCATCAGCTACACGGTGCACGACCTCGGCGTGAAGCAGGAATATCGATTCGTGCCGGAAGGCCCGATCTTCGCGGAGAGGAATGGCAAGCCGCGCTGGGCGCGCTCGACCAATCCGAAGGCGGCTGGATCGTCGCCAGCGGCAGCCTGCCACGGGGCGTGCCTCCGGAGTTCTACGCCCAAGCCGCCGCGAGGCCGCCAACCGTGGCCGGCGTTTCGTGCTCGACACCTCCGGCGCGCCGCTCCGCGCCGCGATGGGCAGGGGGCTCGCGCTCATCAAGCCGAGCCGGGGCGAGTTCAAGGACCTCGTGGGCGGGCAGCTCGACACGCCCGAGGACAGGACGAAGCGGCGATCCGCCTGGTGCGGAAGGGTCTGCGGAACTGGTCGCGGTGACGCTCGGCAATGAAGGGGCGATGTTGGCCGGATCGCGTTTCGAGACACCGATGGCAACGTTGGCCTTGTTGCGCAGAACTGCCCGCACCGTGGCGCTTCGCTCTTCTTCGGCCGCAACGAGGAGTCTGGACTGCGGTGCGTCTATCACGGCTGGAAGTTCGATACTTCCGGTGCCTGTGTGGATATGCCGAACGAGCCGCCTGAGAGCAATTTCAAGCACAAGGTCAAGGTCACGGCGTATCCATGTGAGGATCGCAATGGCATCGTGTGGACCTACATGGGACCGCGCTCAACGCCTCCCCCGTTGCCAGATCTCGAATGGAACACGCGGCCGGACAACATCCCGTGGATGTGGCGAAACTTCCGAGACTGCAATTGGATGCAAGCGATCGAAGGCGGTATCGATTCATCCCACGTGAATTTCTTGCACCGCACGTTCGCCGAGACAGACACAAATACGGTCCCGGGCATCAACGCGGGACCACGGTCCGGCGGGAACGAGATCAAGATGTTCGGTCAGAACGACTCGGCCCCCCGACTCGAGATCGTGGACACGCCCTACGGCGCGATTTACACAGGCGCTCGGCGCGTTGACGATGAGACCGAATACCACCGTATCCACCCATTCATGTTCCCAAACCACAACATGATCGGCGGCGGGGTCAACGAAGCTGAGTCCAATTACACCGGCATGGTCTGGGTGCCCATGGATGATTACACCACCCTGGTGCTGGAGTATCAGTGGCGTTCAACCGGCCCGTACTCGGACGCGGAAAAAGAGCAGCTCATGAAGGTGCGGAACGCCTGGGGCTTCGCGCCGGCGACCAGCGAGCCGGGCAGCGCCTGGAAGTTCAAGGCCAATGCCAGCAACGACTACCTGATCGACTACGAGCTACAGAAGACGCGGCTCTTCTGTGGAATTCAGGGTAATCCGTTGCAGGATGGCGCCGTCCAGGAAGGCATGGGGCCTATCTACGATCGGACCAAGGAGCACCTGGGCACCGCGGACGCCATGATCATCCGTGTTCGACGACTCTTACTTAATGCACTCAACGCATACGTTCAGCACGGCGTCACGCCGCCTGGCGTGGACAATCCTGAGTGGTACTCGATTCGCCCGGTCGGCGCTCTCTTGCCCCACGGGTCCAATTGGGTAGAGGCAACTGCCGAACGGCGCAAGGGCGGGTATACGGTCAAGACCGCGGTATAGGGCTGTACCCTTTGTCGATACGTTGAGAAGACGGCGTGGACCCCACCCAGCCCTCCCCCGCTGCGGCAGGGAGGAGCGATTTTTCACTAAACACGCTCCCTCCCTGCCGCAGCGGGGAGGGCTGGGTGGGGTCCCTTCGCGGTGCGTTCCTCCTCGGGCAACGGAGTCTACCGGTACAGAGCCAGAACCTCCTCAACCTGAGACTCCGTCAGCGCCCCGCGCTCGGCCCACGAAAGTGACTGTTCGAGCTGCGCCAGATCGGATGAACCGAGCAGCACGGTGGACAAATCGGGCTGAGCCAGGGCTAGCCTCAGGCTGAGCTCGAGGGGGCTTTCCAGCCCCAGTTTCTGCGCCAGGTCGGCGACTCTGGTAGCGCGGGCAACGTCTGAGTCGAAGTCTCCGCCTGCTACCATCGCCCGACCTCCGCCGCCTGCGATCGGATGTCGGGGGGCATTGCCGGCCAGAGCCCCAGCAGCGTAGACCCGTATACCGATCGGCGCGATGCCGCGCTCCGCGCAGTACGGGATGAGTCCCCTGAAGTCCTGCTGATCGATCCGGGCTAGGTTCCAGCCGCCTGATGGATTCAACGCATTGAAGTAACAATGCGCCGCGTCCCAGATGCCAAGATCGGCGACCTTTCGGAGATCATCGGTGGACCCCAGGCCGTTGAAGCCAATGAATTGCGTCAAGCCAGCGTCACGCACCGCTGCCATGCCATCGGCAATCGGCCCGAGGACTCGCTCTAGGCTCATGCCTCCTTCACCCATCCCGTCAGGATTTCCGACGCGGCCATGAAGCAAGAAGAGATCGACTCGCTCACGGCCCAGCCGCTTCAGACTTGTCTCTAGATTGGCCCGAATGGTCGTGCCACCGTCCGCGATCTCCGCGTCGGACCGTGTGACCTTGGTCGCCACAATCGGGTCAGCTTGTAGGTCTCGGAGTACCTGACCCAGTACCTCTTCTGAACGACCGCGCCCGTAGGAATCGGACGTGTCGAAAAAGTTGACGCCCGCTTCCAGCGCCCGCTGGACCGCCCGATGCTGCTCGTCGGACTCACCTTTTGTCATGAGCCCGCCCACGTCACCGCAGCCAAACCCAACGGCAGATACCCTCAGTCCCGTTTTCCCGAGTGGTCGAAGATCCACTTCACTTCCTCCCAGTGATGACAGCCCATGAGCGCGCAAGCTCAGACGGTGTACGATAGCGCGACCCACTCATTGTGATGTGATTCGCGCGCACAGCGACGTGCCCGGTGTCCAGCGCGCGATTTCGGAAGGATACGCTATGCAATCCACGACGTTTGGCAAAACTGGTCTCACTGTTTCACGGCTCTCGATGGGCTGTAATCGTCTCGGCGACGCCGGCGTCGATCCATCCGCCTGGCCGCCTGTCGTGCAGCGCGCACTGGACCTGGGCGTGACCTTTTTCGATACGGCGAATAGTTACAACAACGGCCGAAGTGAGGAAGTCCTGGCCTCGGTCATTGGCTCCGATCGATCCGATGTGGTCATCGCAACGAAGGTCGGCATGCCTATGGGCGGCGATAACTGGGCGGGGCGAACGTTTCACGCCGATCGTCTCCGAGGCTGGATCGAGGGAAGCCTCAATCGGCTGCAACGATCCAGTCTGGACATGTTCATGCTGCATAGCCCATCGGCGGAGCAGCTCGACACCGAAGATTGGGCCGATGCGGTGCTTCCTCTCCGTGAAGACGGAACCCTGAAGTCGTGGGGTATTTCCACGCACGATCACGCTTCTGGTATCCGCGCCATCGAGCTCGGTGCTGAGCTGCTTCAGCTCGAGTACGACATTCTCAATCCTTCAGCCGAGGAAGAGCTTCTCCCCTTGGCACTGAAGAACAACGTCGGCGTGATGCTGCGGACGCCACTCGCTCGGGGCCTGCTGAGCGGGAAGTTTCGAGCGGGCGAGGAGATAGCGCCGGAGATGCAGTGGCGTCGCCCCAAAGGAGAGCAGCTCCAGAAGCGACTGGACCAGGTGGAGCAGCTTCGATTCCTGGAGCGCGAGGGCCAGACCATGGCCCAGGCCGCCCTCCGCTGGGCGCTCAAGCACCCCGCTGTCCATTGCGTCATCCCAGGCGCGCGCACGGTGGAGCAGCTCGAAGCCAACGTCGACGCGATCAACGGCGATCTGCTGCCCGAAGAGTACGATCGGATTACTGACCTGCAGAAGAACTGGAAGTTGGAAGCTGTCGCATAGTGCCACTTCCTTTCCCAAAGGGCGAGGGAGTTAAAGCCGCGCGATAATCGCCTCAGTAAATTCCTTCGTAGAAGTCCGACCTCCAAGGTCGCGTGTGCGGATGCCGGCCTCCAAAACGGTGGACTCAATGGCCCTGCGGATCTGTACGGCCAGTGGGTCGAGGCCCACGTGCTCCAGCATGAGTGTTGCTGCCTGCAGCAGCGCTACTGGGTTAGCGACGCCTTTTCCAGCAATGTCCGGCGCGGATCCATGAACCGCCTCGAAGATGGCTGCGTCTTCACCGATGTTTGCCCCCGGTGTCACGCCAAGCCCGCCCACCAGACCAGCCATCTCGTCGCTGAGGATATCGCCGAACAGGTTGGTCGTCACGATGACGTCGAACTGCCAGGGATTGAGAACGAGTTGCATGGCACAGTTATCAACGATGCGATCGTCGAACTCGATCTGGCCGCTGTACTTGGCACCGACGTCGCGGGCAGCTTCCAAAAAGAGGCCGGTGAGTGCCTTGAGTACATTGGCTTTGTGGACGATGGTGACACGCTTGCGTCCATGACGCACGGCGAAATCGAATGCGAACTCGGCAATCCGTCGGCTGCCTGCCCGAGTATTCAAGCCTGATCCAATTGCCACCGCGCGGGGATCGTCATCAATGGGTATGTAGTGCTCATGGCCCACGTAAAGTCCCTCGAGATTCTCACGTATAAGCACCAGGTCGATGTTCTCATAGCGTCCGCCGGGAACGACCGTACGCACGGGACGTAGATTGGCGTACAGACTAAATTCTTCGCGGAGGCGGACGTTTACCGATCGGTAGCCGTCTCCGATCGGGGTGGTCAAGGGACCTTTTAAGGCCAGGTGCGTGCGGCGGATACTATCCAGCGTATCTTGTGGAAGCGGGTCATTCGCGGCAGCTAGCCCAGCCATTCCACCCTGGCGTACGTCCCACTCGAATGGGGATCCAAGCTCGTCAAGAATCGCAGTGACCGATTCGACGATCTCTGGACCTACGCCATCGCCAGGAATAAGCGTTGCCGGTATCGGCTGCTGCCTGCCCTGAGCTGTCATCTCCGCACTCCCTGTTTGTAGCTTGAATCTTCACCGGCTGCGTTTTTTAACCACAATTCTCCTCGTCATCCTGGGCCGCGCCGAAGGAGCTTTCCCACTCGTGCTCAAGACTCCGGCGCGGACCTCCGCCTGCGAGGACCGGGGTACTGAACACAAGCTCGTAGTCAAAGGTCCGCATCACCCTGTCTAAGATTGGGTGTCATGCTCCGTAGGCGCTCATGCTCGATTCTTCTGGTCAGATACTGGTGGTCCAGTTGGATAATCGGCAAGGTGCGCGACGAAGATAGAGGAAATTCTGAGGGTTCGCGCAGACCGAGTGAGATCTACTCGAATACGACGGTCTTGTTGTCGCGGCGCAAAACACGACCGTCGAGATGGAGCCGCACGGCTCTGGCTAGCACGATGCGCTCTAGATCACGCCCTTTTCGTACGAAGTCATCGAGGTTGTCACGGTGCGTTACGCGGATGGCGTCCTGCTCGATGATCGGGCCTTCATCCAGTTTCGGCGTGACATAATGCGCGGTTGCGCCGATCAGCTTCACGCCTCGTTCAAAGGATTGCTCGTAGGGACGAGCGCCACTAAACGCCGGAAGAAACGAATGATGAATGTTGATCATGCGGCTCTCGTAACGAGCCACGAAATCGGCCGTAAGGACCTGCATGTACCGCGCAAGGACGATCAGATCAATACGGAGCTCCTCGAGAAGGGCGAGCTCCCGTGCCTCCTGTGACTGCTTGTTCTCCGCTGTGATCGGAAACAGACGGTACGGGACGCAATACCGTGCAGCCAGCGGTTCGAGATCGGGATGATTGCTGATGACGGCGACAATCTCACACTGCAGCTCGCCCTGCGAATGCCGGTGGAGCAAGTCAATAAGGCAGTGGTCATAGCGTGAGACGAAGATGGCTACGCGAAGCGGAAGGTCGGAGAAGCGCAGCTCCCAGCTCATGTCCAGAGCATCGGCAATGGGCCTGAAGGCTGCATGAATAGATTCACGGGGAAGGGTGAAATGGGAAAGATCCCATTCCACACGTGAAAGGAACATACCGGTCTGGTTGTCAAGGTGCTGATCGGCAAATAGGATATTGCCGCCGTGCTCGAAGATGAACTCCGAAATACCGTGAACCAGCCCACGCCGATCGGGGCAGCTCATCAGCAATGTGGCGGATTGCTGATGACTAGGAAGCTCGGCCATCGTCACCGCCTGACGCTTGCGTGAGCATCGGCTCGCGGGAGTCATCGTCCCCGGTCTCGCCCTTCGATGAGCGGACGGCCTCAGTGGGCTTCGGATTTTCAGGGCGTGGACGGCTGTCACGTTCGAGGAAGTAATTAATCCATGAGCTTGTTCCGGTGAGCGCGCGATCAGGCGCCGGAACGTACGTCTTGAGCTCCTCAACACGGCCGTTGTCTCTAGCGCGTTCATAGGCGCTCACCCAGACGCATTGCTTATCCACCACTTCGCATTGGCCGTTAGAGGTTCCGCCGCAGGGGCCGTTTCGAAGCTGCTTGGGACAGGTCTGAGGGCAGACGTATTCCGTGTAGCTCAAGACACAGTTGCCGCAAGCCTTACACCCGAAGAGCGGCTCTTTGACGGCCATCTCGAGCTGCTCCAGGGCGTGGGCGGCGGATGGGTGGGAGTCGGCCCAGGTGCTCATCGCTGTTAATCCCTGACGTAGCAGCGTATCCCGATTGGCCGGAAAGAGCGTGCTGCCAGTCTTGAGTAGCCAGGGCACTGGCTCTGGAGCGCGACGAGTTGAGCTAGATTCGGCTGTCGGCCGATCGTAGAGATAGAAGCCGTGCGGGTCGCCGTAATTCAGCTCTTCGGCAAGATCCGGCCACTCAGGAGCAAGCGCATCTGCTCGCCGAACAATCGTCTGGATCTCCACCGGATCGTGTGTACCGCCAATATAGGCGCCTGCATAGCCCAGCCCACGCAGGATTGCTACCGTCTTCGCGGCGCGTTCGAGGCGGGCCGCGCGTCCCTTATCCGGGGCCGATGATTCCTCCGTAACGGCTTGGAGCAGCTCCGGTGAGACCCAGCACCCGGGGGGGCTGCCAGTGGCCATGCGCTCCGCCACCCGCTTGCCGAGCACATAGACATTGCCAAACAGTGGGGTAGTGAGACCTCGGTCATCGAGATACCGTTTGAGCTCGGCAAACTTGCGCGCGTCCCAGCCGACTTGTGTGATCGCCCAGTTAGCGCCCGCCAGGATCTTCTTCTCCAGCTTGAGATACTGATACATGCAATCCGGCTCGGTGTATTTGAAGGGCGAGACGGCCACTGCGATGTTGAACTCCCGACCCTCCGCACGCATGTCGTCGATAAGCTTGACGAGCTGAACGGAGTCGAGATCGAACACCGCGGGGTGGGCTGTGTCGTCAGCTTGCGGATAGTCTCCCGTCAAGGCGAACACATTCTCCATGCCCAACGCATGAAGGTCGTCCAATGCACGGCGCAACTCCACGCGATCGCGACTGACGCACGTGACGTGCACATTGGGAATCAGTCCGCGCGCACGCGCCGCCGCGGCGACTCGTAGCGGGTCATGCCCGGTGGCTCCACCGGCATAGCTCGTGATGCTTCCGGCTGACGAGCCCTGGGATCTGAGCAAGTCCCGTCGCTACTTCTAGCAGGCGCGCCTCACGTGTGAGGCGGCTAGCGACGAGCTCCACGACGTAACTAAAGGTTTTTGTCTCAAGGGCCTCGCGAAGCGGATTCATCCCTGAATCTCGCGTCGCACGATTTCCGCGCCCTCTACCATGGCGCTCAGCTTGGAAAGAGCAATGCTTGATGGAAGATGAACGAGCCCGCAGTCGGGATTCACGGTGAGTCGATCCGCCGGCAGTGCTTGCAGCGCTCGGCGGATTCGCTCGGCTACCACCGCGGGTGACTCGACATCGTGCGTCTTGACGTCGATGACGCCGAGGCCAAGGCGGAGGCTTGACGGAAACTCATTGAACAGGTGCAGGTCCTCGTTGCCGCGACGCGCGAACTCGAGCGTGAGCTGATGTATATGCGCATCCAGGATTCTGGGAAAGAGGTACTGGTAACTGCCTTCCCAGGAAGGTTTTCCGTAACGATTTCCATAACACACGTGCAGGCTTACACGCGTGTCAATGCCCTCAACCAGTGCGTTGATCGCCCGAATGCCCCAGTCTAGGTCCTCCGGGAATCCCGAATAGTACGGCTCGTCGATCTGGATCTCGGTGATGCCGACCGTGCCCAGCTCGCGTAGCTCCAGGTTCATGATCCGGGCGATCTCAATTGCAAAGGCGGCTTCGTCCGCATAGTGCTCGTTGCGAATGCGCTTGACCAGTGAATGTGGTCCGGTCACCGAGATCTTGGTC
Source organism: uncultured Chloroflexia bacterium (assembly GCA_963765765.1). Lineage (GTDB taxonomy): Bacteria > Chloroflexota > UBA6077 > UBA6077 > JACCZL01 > CAVXYC01. Next base: position 19,519 of record CAVXYC010000021.1, read on the forward strand.
TCTTGATCGGTGAACCGGCGCAGGAACTGAGCGTCCTCAACAAGGCCCAATCGGCCGGTTGGCATCGGGGCCCGTACCACGCTGTCGTAGTAGTCGTAGTATGACTTCTTGGATGCGTGATCGATCTCGACTCCCGGAAGTTTGAGAGCAAAGTAGTCGATCATGTTGTCTCGCCGCAGCTCGCCGTCCGAGACAACTTCTACTCCGGCGACCTCCTGGTCTTTGATCGCAGACTTCACCGCCGCGTCGTGCATCTCATCCAGGTCAGTCGCGGTGATCCGCCGTGCAATAAAGTCGTTCTTCGCGCGCTCCAGCCACCCGGGCAAAGAGTAACTTCCGACAACCGCGGTGGGGAGCAAAGTGTGAGCCATGGTCAATCCTTAGTCACGTGGCGTGGTGTAGAGGATCGTGGTGCGGGAGTTAGCCCGGTAGTGAAATGGTGCGAAGTGCACGTCGTACCCAGCCCGAGCTGCCACCGCTCGTAGCAACGCTCCATTGACCCAGCTCAGCACGGATCCGTCCATCTTGCCCGGCCCACGGAACCCTGACCGATACTCGGCCATGGTGGGCACGAAGATGTCCTGCACCTGGAGATAGCCGCGCGGATGAAGCAGTGGCAGCGTATTGAGGAAACTCTGGGCAGCGCCATTGGACAACTGAAATCGGACGTCGTCCGGAGCTTCTTCAAGCAGATCCTCAAGATGATAGGAAGTGAGCCCGGGCGGTAGTGGCACGTCCGCGACACCGTCCACTCGTCGAAGGCGCTCCTCCAGTCGGATACCCTCCCAGAGCTCGCGCCAGAATTGGACGCCTCTTGTGCGGTCACCCATGAATGTAGGGCCCGCCTCCAGCAGGCTTTCCATGGCCTGAGCGATGTCACTCACTGGCATGCCGAACGTCTCAGAGATGTGTGCCGCGGTTGCAGCGGGGAGGTAAGGGCGTACTTCCACCAGATATAGATGGCCATCGCGCCGCGCAAGCTCGTCCGCCGGCAGATTGTCGTAGACATTCGTAAGGTGGATCGAAAGGACCTTGTAGCGCAGAAACGAGAGCGAGCGCATCGGGTTTGTGGCGTCCATGGCGATAGTATTTACCGCGTCGCGATGCCGTTCCAGCATGGTGGCCGCGCTCTCCAGGGTTGCAAGCGCGTAGTCGCCCAGCAGGAAGTGGAGTCTCTGGTAGTACCCGGTGCCCCGATCATCGTCGAGCTTCTTGAATTGGTCCAGCCACATGGCAGCGCGATTGCCCGTGCCCACTCCTATCTCGAGCGCGAAGATCTGCTCGGGGAGCTGGTGGTGCCGCTCGAGATCAACGAGCAGCGTCCAGAAGTCCGCCACGGCGTCGATTATGGATGCGTCTTCATTGGCGTCGGACTGTCCACCCGGCAAGGCGGCTTCGAAGCCTTTGCCGGACGCGCTTTCCCAGTCCGCCAGACGTGTCCAGAAAAGCTGGTTGAATCGCCAGATCAGACTTTGACTGTGGGTCGTGAAGTCGCCCAGGATGAGGCGGTCGTCCGCAACAGCGCGTCCATCTGTGAGGTGCATGACCGTGTCTCGTAGCATCTCGCGGGAACCCACGGACTGAAACTGCCGCAAATCCACCGCTAGCTCAGCAAGGGGAAGCGGTGCACCTTCAGGATCGATCCCGTGTCGGACGATCAGCGGTTCACGGAAATTGGACTTGTACTGAACCCAGTCGAGATGAACCTGAAGATCGTCCAGCGCATCACCGGCGAGCCCATCGTCCAGCAACCCAAGGAGCTGTGTGACCAGCTCACCGGCGACGGCACCACGGGCTTGCGGAAGGTAGTTGATATTGAGGTGCATGGACTACGAATGCCTCGACCTGCCCACTGAATCGTTCGAGCTCGCGACTGGAGCCCTTGAGGCGCGTGCGTGTCCACGCCTCAAGAGATTGTATGTCCCGTCCTGGCGCGCTTGAACGCATTCTTTGCGCCATTGTTGGAGGACAATTGGAGGTTAGTTGGAGGGTGTGGGACCTGGATCCGAAATTGCCCTTGAACTAGGTTCTTTCTCCCTGAAGCATTTGGGACGCATGGTCGCGGGCTTGATGTCTCGGGTACTGTGGTCTACGGGAGGAAGCCTCATGCAGCATATTGAGCCAGGTGACGCGGCGCATCGTGCCTATGTCATTGGTCCTTACCAGGAGCCAAGCGCGACCGTGGACGATGGCGAGACATTCCAGATCTCCACATTAGACGCGTTCTCCAACGTCATCGAATCGCCTAACGTGGACCTCGCTCAGGTGCTCAAGTTCCCGTACCTCAATCCGTGCACGGGGCCGATCTACGTGCGTGGCGCTGAGCCGGGTGACACCCTGACAGTGGAGGTGATCGATATCAAGATGGCGCGCGATTACGCCGTGAGCGCGATCATTCCCGAGTTTGGCGGACTGTGTGGAACGCCTTTCACGCGCGTTCTGAATATGCCGCTCGAGCAGCGTATTCTGCTGCATCAGATCACGGCTGAGGGAGTCATCCACGATCCGACTCTCAAGATCCCGCCGATTCCAGTGGAGGCGTTTTACGGAACGATGGGCACCTCCCCGATGATCGAGGCGATCTCCACGCTCTCCCCGGGCTTTCACGGGGGAAACATGGACGCGGCAGACGTCTGCCCCGGCAATACCGTGTACCTGCCCGTGCAGGTGCCGGGCGCGCTGCTCTTCGTTGGCGATGGCCACGCGGCGCAGGGTGACGCTGAGGTGTGTGGTGTAGCCGCCGAGGTGCCAACGTTGGGAACGCTTCGAGTGAGCGTGATCAAGAATCGGGTCACGGCTACACCGAGAATCGAGAACTCGGAATTCGTGATGTCTGTTGGTAGCGCTCGGCCTATGGAAGACGCAGCGAGAATCGCGTTTTACGACCTGACCACGTGGCTCTCCACTGACTACGGATTTGAGCGAATGGCTGCCTATCAGCTCTGCTCACAAGTAGCCCGCGTACGCGTGGCCAACATGGTGGACACGCTTTACTCGATAGTGGCCAAGTTTCCGAAACGGTACCTGCCGGCGACGTAGAGAATGGACCCAGAGGACAGCAGGGACATAAGGGACTCTGACACGGTCCCCAATGCCGCTGCTGTCTTACGGTCCGCCTAGAACTGCGCGCTTCGCGCGCGATCCGCGAAAGCTTTCTCTATCTCTGCCTGAACAGGGCTGTACTTCCAGCCGGGGCTTCCTACGCGCAATGCGTGGTCACGCTCGGTCTGGAGAAAAATGCTCTGGTTCTTCTGAGGATCGCGGAAGGTGTTGATGGGATCCTCGCCCCGTTGCACCTTCTCGATGTTGTCCATGAGAAGCTTGCGATAGAGGATGATGCCGGTGTCGGACAGGCCCAGGCGCTCCTTGTCCCGTTTGGCAATAGGGCCCTGTGTCACCCACATAAGCAGGTCTTGACCTGGCGCGGTGTCTAGCATCTCCCACTGAGGCACGCCGTTCTCACCGATCATTGGATTGGGAATGTCGAAGAGCGGCGGATTTCCCTGTGCCTCAACCTCACCGCCAGGCGTGCAAACGGTGTAGTAGAAGTGCAGCGTGTGCTCGTCATCGATCGGCACGCGGAACTGGAAGTTGAGCGAATCGCCGCTGCCCACGCAGAGGATGTTGGGGAAGAGGATCGGATGACCTCGCCGCCATTCATCGTCTTCCTCGGAGCCATTGCCGACCACACGACGCTTAATGACACCGTGCTCAAATAGGTCGAAGCCAATCTTCTTGTGCGCCGGTGCTTCCGACTGCTTCGCAGGCAGACCCTGCTTCTCAAACGAGTAATTGGTCCACTGCCAGTGACACCACTCGAGGTGCACTGGGTCCAGCGAGTTCTCCTGGATCTGAAGCCAGTTGCAAGGGACGATTGTGACACCGATATCGCGGATAGAGTTCTCTCTTACCAGCGGCTCCCAGCGCGGGAGCAGCGGTGCGGGCTCTGGCCCGAGATACGCCCAGACGAGTCCGCCCAGCTCCTGAGCCGGATAGGCAGTCATCTGAATGCGCTCGCGGAACGTGTTGGTCGGATCGGCGGCCTGCTCGTACGGCTGCTCGATGCACGCGCCAGTCTCGTCGTACTGCCAGCCGTGGTACGCGCAACGGATCCCTCTTTCCTGAGGGAAGCCGTAGAACATATCCACGCGGCGATGCTTGCACTGCTGCTCGATCAGTCCAACCGTCCCCGATCGGTCGCGATAGAGCACCAGGTCATCGCCCAGGATGCGGACGCGCTTGGTGGGGTTCTTGTCAAGCTCACTGCTCGCGGCGATTGGGTGCCAGTAGCGACGCATGAGGTCGCCGCCGGGCGTACCCGCGGTCACCTGTGTAAGTATCTCGTTCTCCTTCTCGGGGATCATGGCTCTGTCCTCCTGGGCGGGCAATGTGCGCTAGATATGTACGTCAAAGTTGACAGTACGTCAAGCATGGTCAGGTCAAGCAGGGCGAGTAAGGACGCCGATGTGCCATGCCCACGAGTAGCCTGTGTGGAGCTCTGAGACGTCGATGGCATTACCGCGAATCTCCAGGACGGTGAGCCATCGCGGCCAATTGACGCCCAGAATATCGATACCCGGAACGTTGGCCGCGACCTGATTGATGCTGACTGCTTGCTTCAGCATGGTCTCAAAATCGGTGTACGGCCCGAGGAGCTGCTCGTACCGGTCAGCGATGTCGCCGCCAGGTTCTAGTAGATGCTCGGGCACAGAAACGGGCGCGTTGCTCTCCGGGACATCGATGCCGGGGATAGTTATGACGTAGCTCGGGTGGTCGGCCGTGGCCGATTCTGTTGCAGAGATGATGGTGCCCAGCCGGGCCTTAGGTCGATTGTCCGGTGCCTCGCCAGCACCATCGCGCAAATAAACCCTATCTCCCTCCCTGAACCTAGCCATGCGCCCTCCTGTGGGCGACATGATAGCTTGGGTGAGATGTAAGGGAACTGCGAATGAATCGACCCTACCCGTCCCTCCCCGCGCGCGGGGAGGGACGGGTAGGGTTGTCTCCTCCGATCAGACGCCTACTTCTCTATCCACGCGTTCAGCAACGGCGTACCATCCCTCCCCCGATGTGGAGCGAAGTTTTTTAGCCATGGCTGCCAAACTTCGTAGCGCACAGGGTAGTAGAGATCGATGGCCAGGTCCTTGTCGTCGATGAACGTGGCGATGGAGCGAATGATCTGGATTCGCTTAGCTGGATCGATTTCGCTCCGCTGGGCTTCCAGCAGCTTGTCCAGCTCCGGCTCGTTGATGGCTTTGTAATTGTTCTTCGCCTTGCTGTGGTAGCAGGCGTAGACCATCGAGTCGTGGTCAAAATCGTCGCCACAGTCCGTCGCCGCGAGATTGATGAAGAAGTCCTTCGCCTTCCTCTTCGCGGAGAAGTCGGCGTTGTCCACGCTCTTCAGCGTGACGTTGATTCCGACCTTTTTCAACTGCGCTTGAATAAGTTGGATGCGGCTGACGTACTGCTGTCCGTAGACATTTCCAGGGAAGTCCCAGAGCAGGTCAACGCCGTTAGGGTTGACCTCGTTGACCAGGCGGCGCGCTTCGTCCGGATCGAACCTGACGAGCTGCTTCATCTCGTCATCGGTGAATACGCCGCGATGAGCGCCGGCCAGCCCGGGAACGGCTAGGTCGCCGTCCAGAAGACTGAGCTCCTCTCGATTAATACCCAGCCCGATGGCTTTCCTGATGCGCGGGTCATCCAGCGGCGGCCGCTGCGTTTGCCAGTGAATGTGGAATGCGCCCGTCTGTGAGAACTGGTAGATAACCGCGTCCGGATAGGACTTGACCAGCTCTTCCACGTTGGGCTTGGCCATCATGGATCGGTCGAGGAAGTCAACCTGCTTCGACCGGAATGCCGCTAGTGCAGCGGTGTCATCGGGAATGACCAGCCAGCGCACCTCTTCGATATAAGGACCGGGGGCGCCCCAGTACGTGGGGTTTTTCTTCCACACCCAACGTGAGCCTTTTTGAGACGCCGATTCGTCGATCTGCCACGGTCCGGTTCCAACGATCCGGTTTTTCAGATGGCCGTCTTGATCGTAGATCTCATGAGGCACGATCGGCACACGGTCTGTGCCGACGTATGTTAGGAATGGGATGAACGGCTCTTTGAAGCGAACGGTCACGGTGTACGGATCGGGTGTGTCGATGCCAGCAAGGCCCTGGAACATAAAGTCGTACTGAGCGGGCGGGAGCGACGTGAACTCACCGACACGCGCCCAGTATTCAAAGCTCCACTTTACGTCCGCGGACGTCAATTCACGGCCGTTGACCGGCGGAACGTTTGCGAATTTGACGCCCTTCCGAAGATTGAACGTGAATGATCTTGCGTCGGGTGAGACTTCCCAGCGCTCCGCTAGCTCTGGCTCGATGATCATCTCCTCGAACTTCACGTCGGGACCGGTCTTGAACGTGACAAGGCTCTCGTACGCCAGCGCGATGCCATCGAGGTTGGGCGTGGTCTTGCCCTGATAGCTCGAATCCCAATCGAACGGATCAGACGCGACTCGGACGTTGAGTGCCCCGCCCGACTTGGGGGCATTCGAGGCGGTTGATCCACCGCTAGGCGATGGCGGATTGGAGCTGCAGGCCACGGCAGCCAAGCACAGCACCACTAGTAGTGACCAGGTTGTCGGTCGAACCATCGATGTTCCCTTCCAGCGCGCTCAGTGAATCCACCGGCGCTTACTTCGGGATTTCCCTGGCAGCGAGTCAGTCCGTACATCTCAGGGGGACCGGCTACCCACTGATTCCGATATCTGATGAGGACGTTTCCGTTACAAGGACTCCTTTCCATCGGACAGCCGGACGCGGCCGTCACGGATAATGCGATGTGCGGGATGCGCGGACGCGCTAGCGATGCCTCAACTTCGGATCCAGCACGTCTCGGGTGGTATCACCTAACAGGTTGAAAGCCAGCACGACCGTGGTGATAGCAATGCCCGGGAAAATGACCATCCAGGGGGCCGTAGCCATGTAGTTCCGCGCGGACCCACTCAACATGCCGCCCCAGGTTGGGTTGGGTGGCGGCGGCCCGAGGCCCAGGAAGCTCAGTGACGCCTCGCGAATGATCGCCTGGCCGAGCGTGGCAGAGACGAGCACAATGATCGGCGCCCAGCAATTCGGCAGGATGTGCTTGAACATGATGCGGCCGTGCGTTGATCCCAGGACACGTGCCGCGTCAACATAGGAGTTCTCTTTCAGCGAAAGCGCCGCGCCGCGCACCACGCGCGTCTTGGTGGCAATCTGCGTGATGGCAATGGCAATCAGCACGTTCATCACACTTGCTCCAAGCGTAGCCACCAACACCATCGCCAGCACGAGTGAGGGAAACGCTTGAAGCGCATCGATGAAGCGCTGCACAAAGAGATCGAATCTGCCGCCAACATAGGCGGAGATAATGCCTAGCGCCACCCCGATGGCGACACCAGTCAGCACAGAGCCGACGCCCACAAAGAGGGATACGCGAGCACCATAAAGGATTCGACTAAAGAGGTCGCGTCCCAGCTCGTCCGTGCCCATGATGTGATCGGCGTAAGGCCCACGGAGGGACACGCTCGTGTCAACTGCGATCGGGTCGTACGGTGCAACAAGGGGCGCGGCGATGGCGACGGACAGGAACATCAATATCACGACCGCCGAGATCGTCCCTAGCCACTTTTGTCTGGCCAGCTGCACGGCGCGTTCCAACCGTGTAGCCTGCTCGGCGGAAATCCAGGGTCGCTTCAGTTCTAGTGTTTGGGCCGGCGCTGCCATAACCATTGGCCTCCTTACCGGTATCTGATACGCGGGTCGAGCCAGCCGTAGCTGAGGTCCACCAGCAGATTCACGCAAACAAACACGAACGCCAGGAAGAGGACGTTGATCTCGAGCTGTGGGACGTCGCGATGTTGAATAGCGTGGAGCGTCAACAGGCCAACCCCGGGCAACGAGAAGATGCTTTCGATAATCACCGTGCCACCAAGCAGGAACCCAAGGTGACTACCGGCGTTGGTGATGACGGGGATCATCGCGTTCTTGATTGCATGGCCGTACCACACGGACTTCTCCGCCAGGCCCTTGGCAAAGGCTGTCCGCACATAGTCTTCACGGATCACCTCGAGAAGTGTGTTGCGAGTCATCCTGGTCAAACTGGCGGCGCCACCGATTCCGAGAATTAGAGCCGGTAGGAAGAACTGCTGGAAATTGACCATCGGCTCTTTCCAGATCGATGCCACGCCCCCTAATGGCGGAATCCAGCCGATTGAAGATGCCAGGAATACCAGAACAATTGTTGCTAGCCAGAAGTCAGGAACGGCTGTACCAAGCGTGGCCAGGAGTCGGGATATCTGATCGGCCGGCTTATCCTGCTGCGTGGCGGCGATGACTCCCACGGGGATGGCGATCACGAGCTGGACAATGAACGCCATGGCCGCGAGCTGGATCGTAACGGGGAGCCTATCCGCGATCTCCTGCAGCACAGGGCGGCGTGTCCACAGAGAGTTGCCCGCGTCCAGTCGTGCCAGGCCCCCGATCCACTCCGCGTATTGAATGTAGAACGGCTTGTCCATACCCAGCTTGTGGCGGAGGTCGGCGATCTCCTGGATGCTGAGGGGCGAGTCGGCATACATCACGTCCAGTACGTCGCCGGGAATGATCCGAAGGAACGCGAACGTCAGCAGGCTCACGCCCAGCATGACCGGGAGCATGAGTGAAACTCGTGCGGCGATGTACTGGATCACGATAGCGTCCCCTTCGACGAGAGACGGAGGACGAAGGACCGGAGACGGAGGACGGACTGAACCAGCCGTCGCCCCTCCGTTGGCCGTCCATCATCCTTCGTCCGCACCGCTATTTCTCTATCCATGAGTCGAGCACCGGCCAGCCAAAGAACAGGAAGTTGGGCGCGTAGTTCTTCACCCATGGCTGGGTGAACTCGAAGTCGACACCCGCGTACAGGGCCAGGCCGTACACCTGGTCAACGTTGACCATCTTGACGGCCTGTCGGACGATCTCGCGCCGCTTGGCCGGGTCAGACTCTTTCCGCTGCCCTTCAAGTAGTGAGTTCAAGGCGGGATCGTTGACGCCGGCGATAGTTAGAGCGACTCGTTGGATGCCACGTCCAGAGATAGGAATCGACATCCCCCTCGATTGCCTTCGCGGTGTGGTTCATCGTGTAGTCGCCGGCACGGCGTCGGTTCGAGAGGTCGGCGTACTCGAACGGCTTCACGTTCAGATTGATGCCAACCTTCTTGACCTGCGACTGGAGCAGCTCCATCTCCTGAACGTGTTGCTCACCCAGCGACTTCGGCGTATACATGTACTCGATCTCAACACCGTTGGGGAATCCCGCATCCGCCAGCATCTTTCGAGCCTCGGCCGGATCGTAGCGCAGCATCTGATGGATCTCGTCCTTGCTGTAGGTATCCGGAAATGCTCCCGCCAACGCCCAACCGCCTTTGCCTCCACTGAACACCTTGACGAACTCGTCGCGATCGATAGCGAGCGAGATCGCCTTTCGGACGTTCAGATTGTCCAGCGGCGCCTTGCGCGTGTTCATGTAAAGGTGAATTGGCGCGACTCTGACGAAGTCGTGCATCGTCGCCTGCGGGTTGGCCTTCTGGAACCCCTCGGCGTCGGTGACCGTCATGTTGTCGCCCTGCCAGTCAAGCTGCTTAGCCTGGAAGGCGGCGTTGGCGGCCGCATCATCGCGGATGACGAGCCAGCGGATCTCGTCAATATTTGGCTTGCCCGTTTGCCAGTACGTGGGGTTCTTCTTGAAGATCCAACGTGAGCCCTTCTGTGATGCGCCAACGTCGAGCTGGTAAGGGCCCGTGCCAACGATCCGATCGTGGAAGTGCCCGTCCTGCTCGAAGATCTCTTTGGGCATTACGGGAATGAACTGCGACCCGGCGTAGTACAAGAATGGCGCAAACGGTTCGCTGAACGTGACCTTCACCGTGTACGGATCGGGTGCCTCAACGCTCTTCAGGTTCTCGAACATCCAGTCATATTGAGCCTTCTGGAGACCCTTGTCCTGGAACTCACCAGTACGCGAGAAGTACTCGAAGCTCCATTTGACGTCGGCCGAGGTCATCTCGCGACCATTGACCGGTGCCATGTTTGCAAACTTCACGCCCTTGCGCAGGAAGAACGTGTATACGCTGCTGTCAGATGAGACTTCCCAACGCTCGGCCAGCTCGGGCTCGAGAATCGCAGCCTCAAAGGCAACGCCCGGGCCATTCTTGAAGCCCACCAGGCTCTCATACGCCAGACCGATGCCCCATTGATTGGGGAGCGACTTGCCGCGATCAGTGGGATCCCAATCGAATGGATCATCCACGACCTGGACATTGAAGGTGCCACCCATTTTGGGGGTGCCTGCCGCTGCGGCGGCCGGTGGGGCGTCCTTCGCGGCAGGAACCGCGCCGGTGCTCGGTGCAGCCCCGGTTTCAGCCGGCTTCTGGGCTCGATCAGGCGCGGGCGGTGCGCCCGGCGCGCACGAGATCACAACCATGGAGGCTGTAATCGCTCCGATGACTCCGGTCCAGACTCGTGTAGGACTCATGGCAATCCTCCTCGTCGTCGGCATACCGTGACAACGGGTCCACGGCCATTGGCCGGGGACGGGCTATCGAGCTCAGGAATGGGGCGTTACGTTAACAGCAGGACATCCTTTGCAATGCGCATTCGCCATCTGATCAGGTGGCTAACTATGGCTTTTCGGCACTCTAGCACTCGCACAATCAAGCGTCAACGATTGGTTTTCTTGGAGAATGCGGGACGCGCTACGCACCACAGCAGGGCTTCTCGGCTCGTAGATCGTGCAAGCTGCCCGTACACTCATGTGGCTCAGCCCGATTACCGCTGGCGACGCATGCCCGAGCCCTCGTCAGCCGGGCCAGTACGTCTGATCGGTCATTCCCTGGGGCGTTGCACAGTTCTGGGCACACCCCCACAGCACGTCTCATTGACGATAGTGCAAGCTGCCCGTACACTCATGTGATTCACCCAGATTCACCGCTGGCGACGTATGCCCGAGCTTTCGTCAGACGGGTCAGTATGTCTATCGATTACTGGAGAGGTACATGGGTCCCGATATTCGAGCTCGTCGTTCATTAGCATTGGCGATCGGCGCCGCGCTCCTGACCGCGGCGTGTAGCCCAGCAGCGCCGGCCACACCGACCAAGCCGGCGGCACCTGCTGCTACCGCCGCGCCAGCCGGATCACCCGCCGCCAAGCCCGCGGCCTCACCAGCAGCATCGCCTGTGGCTTCGCCCGCGGCAGGACAGCCCGCGGCTACCGCGCGTGCTGAGTCGACGGCGAAGATCGATCCATCACTGGCTTCCGCCTGGCAGGGGAAGACGGTGACCCTGGTAGTGGCCGAGAACCCCGGTGGTGGATACGACACGTGGGCCCGTCTGACCGGGCGGCATCTCAACCGCTTTATCCCCGGTCAGCCCAACATGATCGTGGAAAACATGCCGGGCGGTAGTCACCGCATTGGCATGAATCACATCTACGCATCCAAGCCAGACGGTCTTACCCTCGGCATGGTGGAGCGTTACATCCCGAGCTATCAGCTTCGTGGCGAGGGGCCCGAGGAGGGCGTGCGATACGACGCTGGCAAGGTCAACTGGATCGGCGCGCCAACCAAGGACACGCAATCATTGACGGTACGCAAGCAAGCTGGCGTGACCAATTGGGAGCAGGTACGAAATAGAGAGGTCATCCTCGCACAGAGCGGCGTGGGCGGCCCCCCGAACACGTGGACGATTATCCTGCGTGAGGGGCTTGGAATCAAGCTACGTCCCATCTTCGGATTCGCGGGGAGCGCGGCGCAGTTACTGAGCCTTGACCGTGGCGAGACAGACGGAGTCATCACCGACTGGTCGTCCATAAAAGTGCAGCGCGCAGACGCGGTAAGGGACGGTGATCTGGTTCCCCTAATCCAGCTTGGCAGCGGCGTCCCGGAGCTGACAGCGAAGGGCGTGCCAACCGCGGAGGAGTTGTTCAAAGGCAGGGTGGCTACGGAATACGAGGAGATGCGCAAGTTTGCCCAGATCCCGTTCGACACCTGGTCCCGCGCGGTGCTTGTGCCACCCGGTATGGAGCCCCGAATGCTCGAGACGCTGCGGGCAGCGTACTGGCAGATGCTCTCGGACCCAACGTTTCTGGGTGAGGTAGAGAAATTGAACTACACGATCGAGCCGACCCCGGGTGAGGTCATCCAGTCGGCCATGGCGGAGTATATGAAGACGCCCAAGAATGTCATCGAGAAGCTGGATCAGCTGATTACGGCGCAGGAAGAAGGCTAAGCCGATTTTGCCTAGCGATCCTTGTCGATTTGAGTCGCGAAGGATCTCCCCAACGAGAATCCATGACGCCGGTGGGGAAGATCCTTCGTTGAACTCAGGATGCCAAGGATGCTTGTGGTTGATGTGAGAGGCATTGAGTTACCAGGCTAGCAATGACCCTTACGGCTTTACTACGAGGAAAAGTCCCGCACAAGCTCCATCGTAGACTTGATCCAATTGGCTTCCTCAGGCAGGATGGCCCAGTGGTTACGAACGCGATACGCCTCGGGGCTATCCACGACCGGCGGTGTCACCGAGTCATCGCGTAGTGCTTTGGCCGCGGTGATCAGGCGTCGTCGGACGCGGATGATTGCCGCGTCAGTGGTTCCCAGGTGCTCCCTCGAGCGATCGTAGACGGAGCCCATCGTCTCCTGCACGGCACCGTCCTGAAGCGGGTTGGAGCGCACGCCGAAGTAGAGCTTGGTCCGCTGTAGCTCGTGATCGTGAAAGTAGCTGTTGCTCTTATTGGCCGCAAGACGCCAGCGGCCAAGCCAGTCGCTGGATGGTGGCAGGTACCCGTAGGGATTCCGAAACTCCTCCATCTTCGCCTTTTCGTCATGTGACGGCGGACCCTCCGGATCCCAACGAAACTCCAGAACCATAGTGTTTTCATCGTCGATGGGTAGCCAGGCCTTGCCACCCACTTCGACCGCGCCGCCTGTGGGCATGGTCCAGAACGGAAACAGAAATTGGGAAATCCGCCAGTAGGCTAAACCGGGCTCGCAATCTCGTCGACCGGCGTACATGACGCCATATTCGGTGTCCACGACCTCGAGTCGCGGATGCGGATCTTGATTGTATTTGGCCATTGCTATAGCGCCCGGACGCGCGTTCCGCGGCGTGGCTTGCTGTGACTTGTCCAGCCGAGTGTGCAGGAAGTTCAGGTGCGACGTATCGATGTCACCCTCGAGTGCCTGCATCCAATTGCACTGACGTAGATGCCGCCAGATGAAGGGCGGGTTTTCAGGCGTGGTGTTCCAGATCATATTGGGCAGTGGAGGCGGAACCTGACGCGGTCCCATGTAGGCCCAGATAAGCCCATTCCGCTCCACGCATGGATACGCCTTGACGCGGACCTTACTCCGAAAGTTGCTTTCCGGCGGCTCGTTCGGCATGTCGACGCACGCGCCGGATGTATCGAACTTCCAGCCGTGATAGACGCAGCGCAGGCCGGATTCCTCGTTCCGGCCGAAGAACAGACTGGCGCCGCGATGGGGGCAATGGTTGTCAACCAGACCTACTCCGCCGGTTGAATCGCGAAACGCGAGCAGATTCTCCGCGAGATGGCGCACGCGCAATGGGGGGCCATCGATATCTGGGATCTCGGAAGAGAAGAGGACGGGCTGCCAGTATTGGCGCATGAGCTCGCCCATCGGTGTGCCGGGACCAACCCGGGTGAGCAGCTCATTCTCCTCGCGATTCAACATGGGGCACCTCTTTCTGTCGCGCGTAAGCAGGCCGATTTTACGCCCCTTTTGTCGCGGAGATCGGCCTGCGATATGGGAATTTAGCCACGACATTTTGAACAGATGACACGATAAGGTGAATAGGAGTACCCTAGGGGCCTACGCGACTGTCCGGTCGTGAGCCACCAGGCTGGGAGAAACGGACGGGTCGGGCGCGCAGGGAAATTCCTGGGAGGACTTGTACTCCGATGTACAACGGCAAAAAGGTACTGGATATCCACGGACATGTGTCCGCGCCGACGGCGACGCGTGCGTTCGTGTCGATGCTCATGGCATCGAACACGGCAATGAAGAGTCCGCTCTCCGACGGTCGACCGAACCCCGAGCTGTCGGATGAGGAGTTTATGAAGAGCTGCGGCCGCCACGCCGACTTCATGAGCGAGCGCGACATCGATGTGCAGGTCATCGGCCCCCGTCCATTTATGATGCTCGGCTGGATGCAGGATCACCTGCTCCCGGCATGGACGCGATTCGTCAATGACACCATTCACAAGCAGTGCTCGCTCTTTCCGGATCGGTTCATCGGCGCGGCGCAGCTTCCGCAGAACAGCGACGCGGACGATCTGAGCCACTGTCTCCCCGAGCTTGCCCGCTGTGTGGACGAGCTGGGCTTCAAGGCTGTCTACCTGGCTCCGGACCCTAAGGGTCTACGCACTACTCCTGGCATGCACGAGCATTATTGGGACCCGATCTACGCCGAGTGCCAGAAGCGCGGTCTGCCGATCATCGTCCACGGCACCAATTGCCAGGACAAGCGGATTGGCATCATCCCGCAGAACTACCAGATCGGCTTCGTCTGGGAGCAGTACCTGGCCACGCAGCTCCTGTCCCACGGCGATGTCTTCGATCGCTTCCCTGACCTTAGGGTCGTGGTGTGTCACGGTGGTGGCGCGCTCAATCGCTTCATCCCCACCGACCCGCACCTCGGACAGAAGGACTACACCAGGAATCTGTTCTTCGACACCTGCGTGCACGACCTCCCAGTGCTCGAAGCCAGCATCAAGCAGAAGGGTGTCAAGAACACGCTCTTCGGCACGGAGGCCCCTGGCTCCGGTGGTGCAGTGCGACCTGAGACCGGCAAGACTGCTGACGACATGGTGCCTGTGATTGATGCCCTTGCCTTCCTCTCGCAGGGGGACAAGGACGACATCTTCCACAACAACCCGTTGAAGTTCCTCCCGGCCTTCGAGGCAAAGCTCTAACTCTCGACAGTTTTGACGCCACCACTCATCTGGTGGCTGAGCATAAAGAAGCGGGCGGGCCCAATGGGCCCGCCCGCTTCTTTATGCTACGACCATCACCCTTGGATTATAGAGCGGAAATCCTGGCGCGTTTGGCAAGTGGCACAAAGCGCTTTCCATAGCAACACAGAGAGCTGATCTCACGGGGATCCGCTCTCTGTGTTGGGTTGATCCGGGGTTGTTAAATCAGGATTTTCGTGCCTGAGGGGGCTTCGGCCTTTCGTCCGCCGCCGCCTTCATTGAGCGGCTTGCGGGTGTCGTAATCGATCTTCAGGCTCTGCTGGAAGTTGAGAGCCCGCGATCCGAGAAGGATCAGGTCCTCAGTGCCGGTGTTGTGGAGCTGATAGAAGTGGCCGCCGGGCATGAGCGCAATATTGCCGGGGGTCAACACTTCGTCGGGGCGATCCGGGAAATGAAGCGTACACTCGCCGGTGACGCAGTAGAACGTCTGGTCGGCGTTGTGGCAATGCATTTCGTCCATCTCGGTAGGCTTGTAGACATTGATCCAGGTGTGAAAGTCCGGTCCGTTCATCAAGACCGTGCGGGAGCGCTGGCGGTTCGTCGGAACGGCGGCCCCGTGGAGACCCAGCTCCATGAGATCGACGACCTTGATTCGATTGGCCGTCTCTGTCTCAGCAGTCAATTCAACCTCCTACGGCTCGATTCGCGTCGAGGTATACGACGCGTCGGG
Organism: uncultured Chloroflexia bacterium; assembly: GCA_963765765.1. Classification (GTDB taxonomy): domain Bacteria; phylum Chloroflexota; class UBA6077; order UBA6077; family JACCZL01; genus CAVXYC01. The sequence continues at coordinate 35,257 of CAVXYC010000021.1, forward strand.
CATTGACCACCATTGTTCCAGACCGGGCCCAGCTCAGCAACCATCGATGCACCAAAGAGCATGGCACTTGACTGCTGATAGGTCGTCGCAGCTCATGGATTCGGTGTGGAGGTCCGAGTCGGCGTACTCGTAGCGTTAACCGTCGGTGTAACGGTGGCTGTTGGTACTGCCGTTCCGCCCGTGGCAGTGGGCCCGGCGGTGCCACGGGTCGGAGTACGGGTCGCTTCACTAGCGTTCCCGTTCCCGACGTTGTCATTGTCATCAGACGAGAAGTTGTCGTTGTCGTCTGAAAATGAGTTGTCATTGTCACCGGAATTGATAGTCCGAATAGTAGCTTCCAGGGTGCCAAGTGGAGGGCGCGGCTGCAGCACAGACGAAAGGGGAGCGGCGGCCACCGCCGGAGGTGCAAGCGGGACACTGGGAATTCCCGCGCTTGTGCCTGCAATGATAAGCTGCGATCCGCTGAGGGGACCGGTCGCTGTTTCACCTGTGACGCGAAGGCCGCGGGCAAAAACCATGGCCTCATCCGGTGCGGTGACAACCTCACGGGCGATGACCGTGCCAATGCCCGGCAGTGGGATCGACTGGTTGAGCTCAACGGGAAAGATCGGCACGTTGTCAACAACCAAGCCTTCAATTGCGACGTCGCCACTCGTGCTGGGTTGGCCGTCAGGGCTGCTCGCCGAGGCGCTGACGCGCAGGCTGCTCACACGAACGCGACCGCCGAAGAGGTAGACGCCTGACGTCCAGGCAGTGGCTGACGCACTCGCGTTACTCCCAGAGGCAAAGCCGTTCACAGTAACGAGCGGGAGATCCACCAGACCCAGACCTTCGATGGCGTACTGGACGCTAGAGTCAGACGCGGACCCGCCCGCGGCCGGGACGGCGGCGTACGGCGATCGATCGAGCGCTTTGGGCGGTTCGCCCCTGGCCACGGTAACGGCCTCAGCACCCGCGCCAAGTCCCTGCGCCGCACCGTAGTCGCCGCTCAGGCTCCAGAGAATGACGAGGCTAAATGCCGCGGCTCCCAGGATTCGGAGTGCTGGGCTTGATCGTCGGAGAAATTTACGAGACACGTTGGACACATCTTAAAACGATGGGAAACTACAGTGGTGTCGCGACAAGGACTAACTCCCGGCGGCTTTCCCGTCCTGCGCAAGTAGTCAACAACGACACTCAAAGCTGTTGAAGGATGGCGGGACTGGTCCTTTTCGAGGTCGCTGAGTTGCTCCGTGGCAAGACAATTTGCCTCGGGTATGCAGGCGATCCGACACCATGTTCTTTATATCTATAGACGTGCCGGCCTATGGAGATGATCCCTCGTTATCCAAGTTCGTGAGTCGTCTCGAATTTACTCAATCGCACCTATCGTTCATGCCTAACGGCCACTCTGCTGTCCAGAGTTGTCTCAAACAGCATCAGGGGGCGGCACGTTAGTGCCGCCCCCTGATGATTCGCCAATGCGGAACGCTGGGCGAACGGGTTGTCAGGACAGTTTACTGACCTGAATTACTTTGACCGGAATCGTTAGAGCCACTCGATCCCTGGCCGCTCCCGCTATTGCCGGAATTGTTGGAGTCACTCTGGCCGCCAGTATTTTGGCTGGAGTTATTCACGCCTCCCTGGTCGGAGCTATTCGCGCCGCTCTGATTATTCTCGTCGTCATCGTCATCGTCGCCGCCGCGTTGGCGGCTGTTTGACTCATTTCCCTGACTTTGCGCTGCCTCCTGCTCGTCATCTGACTGGTTCTGACCCATAACACCTGAACCAGTTTGGGCACCGGACTGACCCTGGCCTTGTCCGGTCTGAGCGCCAGTTCCCATTTCGCCTGGTGTGAATCCAGCCGCTCTCAACTGAGCGTCGTGCTCCATAGCCCAGCGTTCCTCGGCTTGCTGACCCCACGTCCCTACAAAGAGCTGCTGGGTCGCCTGGCTTTCGCTTCCCAACGTTCTCCCGTCAAGGGCCGTTGTGTTCTGCATCTGCTGAGCGCTTGCAGCCGAAATCGGCATGATGAGCAATGCAAGCCCGAAGCTAGTTGCTATCAACGTCTTCCGAAGTTTCACTTTGACCTTCTCCTGTGTGATGCATGGACTCCATGCGTGTTCCAAAATTGCCGATTGGAGATGCTGACGCTTCTATGATCAATTGATCATCTTGTCAACCGCTCCTTTGTCGTTTCCGTTCGCCTTTCGCCGCTTAGTGCATGATGCGTTCCACGGCTTGACAGAACGGTAGTTGCCGCAGGAGGCGCTTCGAGCGTTACGAATGCATCGCAGGCGTCAGCCGGGGAGAGCTTTCACTTCGCAGGATTGCCGGCTACAATGCGCCGAAGTTGGAAGGAGTCAACACGATGGCAAATAAGGTGCGAATCTCGTTTGTAACCAACCGGCACGATCCGTTCATGCCGCTTATCGATGGTGAGGTCGATTGCGAAGGTGTTGAGCTTGTGACCACGTTCTCCGATCCATCGGAGACATTCTGGCGTCAGCTCAAGTTCAATGAGTTTCAGCTTGCGGAGATGTCGCTCTCGTCCTATTTGATCGCACGTGATCAAGGGGCTGACATGGCGTACCTGCCGGTCTTCCCTTCGCGCTCGCTCTTCTGGACTGGCCAGTCCTACCACGTGGACTCCGGTATCAAGGAGCCGGGCGATCTAAAGGGCAAGAGTATCGGCGTGGGTGAGTACCAGCAGACTGCCTCACTCTGGACCCGAGGCATCCTCGAGCACGATTTCGGTGTTTCTCAATTTGACCTTGATTGGTGGATGGAGCGCACCGAGGAGCTCAGCCACGGCGGAGCCACGGGATTCAAACCGATGGAAGGCATCAAGTTCCATCGCATCCCGGCAGACAAGAGCCTGGCCTCTATGCTGGTGAACCATGAGATCGATGCGGCCACGGTGGGTCGGGCTTTCTCCAAGGAGAGCAATATCATCGATCGCTCCACACAAATCCGCGCGTTGGATGGCGATTGGAGCAAGGTGAAGAAACTCTTCCCGGATCGCATCTCTGAGGGCGAGCGCTTCTATAAGAAATGGGGGTTTGTCCCAGCGAACCACGGCGTGGCGATTCGAGGCGATGTCTACCGAGAGCACCCGTGGATGGCCTTCAATCTGTACAAGGCGTTCGTTGAGTCGAAAGACGTGGCACGCGAGCACCTCGAGGATCACATGCCGTCCGGCCTCTTCTTTGGTCCCGAATACGCCGCCCAGACGAAGAAGATCTTCGGCGACGACTTCTTCCCGTATGGCGTGAAGGCCAACCACGATATGGTGCAGACGGCGATCAACTTCTCACATGAGCAGGGCTTCATCAAGTCCAAGCCGCGTGTGGAGGATATCTTCGTCGAGCAGGTGCGAGACCTGTAGTTAGTCGCCAGGATGAGCGTTGATAAGGGGCAGGCGATCGCCTGCCCCTTCTTCGTGCGAACGCTAACTCGCGGCGGCGTGTTACAAATTCGATAAGCATGATCAATTTCGCGTTTTTTCCTACTCAGATCGGCACGTGCGCGATCGCCTGGGGCGAGCACGGTGTGTTGGCCGTTCAGCTCCCAGAGAGTGATGAGGCTCGTCTGCGCTTGCAGATCACGAAGCGTTGGCAAAATGCCGTTGAGGCGCCGCCGTCTGATGACGTCAACCAGTGGATCGTCGAGATGACCGCGCTTCTCGATGGCGAAGCGCGCGATCTCCGTGACGTTCACCTGGACATGGCAGATGTGCCTGAGTTCAATCAACGCGTGTACGCGGTAGCACGCAAGATACCCCCAGGATCAACGCGCACATATGGGGAGATTGCCACGGAGCTAGGCGATTCGCTGCTCGCACGTGCTGTCGGTCAGGCGTTGGGACAGAACCCCTTCCCGATTGTTGTGCCGTGCCATCGCGTGCTCGCTGCCAATCGCTTGCCTGGCGGCTTCTCCGCTCCCGGCGGCACGCACACGAAGGTCCGCATGCTGGCGATCGAGGGCGTGGACGTTGGCGAACAGCTCCCGCTGTTCTAATTTCCACTAGTGGGCGGCTCTTCTTCGTACGGCATCTCAAGCAGGCGGACTTGCTCTGGGGCTATCTGTTCGTCAATGCGCTTCGCGCCAGTATCATAGGCGCCAAGGATGCGAGATCACGGAGGCATTGAGGAATGTTCCGAAATAAGGTGAAAGCGCTGTGGCGTGAGGGCCAGCCAGCGGCGGTAGGCTGGATGGGTTCACCCGATCCGTACCACACCGAGACGATGGCGGAAGTCGGATTCGATGCCCTGGTGCTGGACATGCAGCACGGCATGGGCATCGGTCCAGATCGCGCGTCTGACTGGATCCAGCTTGTTGCTCGTTGTGGCATGACGCCCTTCGTGCGCGTTCCGTGGAACGAGCCCGCCTACATCCAGTGGGTACTGGACGCCGGGGCGCTCGGGATCATTGTTCCGTTGATTGGGTCATATGCCGATGCCGCAAAAGCTGGCGGAGCCTGTCGATACTCACCGCTGGGATATCGCAGCGTTGGCCCGAATCGCGTGCGTTACAACGGCGGATCAGATTATTTCGAGCATGCTAACGAAGAGATCGCCTGCCTGGTGATGATCGAGGACGTCAAGACCATCCCACTCCTGGACGAGATCGCCAAGGCCCCGGGGATCGACGGTTTCTACATTGGCCCGGCCGATCTTTCCGTCACGATGGGGCTACCGCCGGCGATGGACCAAACGGATCCGCGCCATGGCGAGGCGATGCAGCAGATTCTCGACGCGGCGACTCGAAACAACCTGGTTTGCGGTCGTCATTGCCGCAATGGTGAATCAGCCGCCCGTCATTTTGCCCAGGGCTTTAAGCTCTGTCCCGCCGCCACGGACATCATCGTGCTGGACGCTGGTGCCAGAGCGGAGCTCAAGGCTGCGCGGCCTTAGGAATGAAGAATGGAAAATTAAGAATGCAGAATGGGCCTCGCCGACCCACTTACTCTCATTCTTAATTCTTCATTTTGGATTCGCCATTCGCTTAGCGCGCCGTCCATCCCCCATCGATAATCATCGGCGCGCCCGTGATATAGGCCGCCGATTCACTGGCGAGGAAGGCGGCCAGGGCCGCTATCTCGTCCACCGTTCCGCGCCGCCCGACCGGCACGATCGCCTTCCAGGCGGTCGGATCGGCGCCAACGCCGGCGTTCATCATGTCCGGCACACCGGGTCCCAGAATCTCCATTGAATTGGCTCGGAGATTTGTTTCGATGGGGCCCGGGCAGATGGCGTTCACGGTGATGCCGCGGTCCGCGTACGACACGGCCATATGCCGCGTGAGTCCAATCAGACCGTGCTTGGCCGTCACGTACGCCGCGCCGCCTCCTGCGCCTACCAGGCCCGCGACAGATGAGATGTTGATGATGCGCGCGGCGCTCTGCGCTGAGAGCGCGTCCAACGCGAAGCGGGAGCAGAAGTATGTACCGGTCAGGTGAATATTGAGCACGCGGTGCCAGATCTCGGTCTCGACCTCATGGACAGGCCTGTAGCCGTCCAGGATTCCCGCGGCGTTTACCAGGATGCCGAGAGAGCCATTGAGTGAGACCGCCTGACTCACCGCATCGCGGGCGTCCTCCTCGCTGCTGACATCCGCCTGAATTGCCCTTGCAGTACCACCTTGCTCCTGAATTTGCCGCGCTGTCTCCTCTGCCGATGTCAGGTGAAGATCGACTGCCGCCACGGGAGCGCCGCGTGCTGCAAGCTCAATTGCTATGGCCTTCCCGATACCTGAGCCTGCACCGGTCACGAGTGCCGTACCTGATACGAGACCGTTCATAAGACGCTCCTCCTGCGCTGCTCCGATTCCAGGGCGCTCATTCGGCGATGCGCTGGATGAACCTACGGCTGCCGACGAGTACGGACGTCCGGACTTCGCTCCTCGTCGCTAACGTCATCGCGTGAGAATTCACCTATAATACGCGCGTTCCGCCGACCGTCGCGCTGGCACCCGGGGCGTGGCGACGACGAACCTGGACCACGCTCAACGAAGAGAGGGCCATGCTGGAATCCGCGATGGCTGCGCTGGGACATCTCGCCAGCCCGATGACGTTTCTGGCGCTTACTGCCGGTGTGCTCATCGGAATGGTGAGTGGCGCGATGCCTGGCGGTGGAGTCCCAGGCCTTGTGATCCTCCTCGGCTTTGCGTATCACATGGACCCGTGGATCGCGATTCCGCTGGCCATTGGGATGTGGGCCACTGTACCCACCACCGACACCATTCCGGCGGTGTTGCTCGGAATCCCCGGCTCTACATCAGGGCAGGCAACGATTCTCGACGGGCACGCTATGGCTCGCAAGGGTCAGGCCGGCGTAGCACTAGCCGCCGCGTACTTTGGCTCACTCGTTGGTGGACTACTGGGTGCGCTCTTCCTCGTACTGACACTACCCATCGCGCGACCCTTGGTGAACCAGTTCGGCTCGGCAGAGTTCTTCATCATGGGGCTCGTCACGATCGCCGTTGTAGGCGTGCTCAGCAGCGGCGCGGTCTATAAGGGCCTTGCCGCCGGAGCACTCGGTCTGCTCATCTCTACGATCGGCTTCGACACGATCAATGGCGTTCCGAGAGCGACATTCGGCCAAGCGTTCCTCTTCGATGGCATCCCGCTTGTTCCGATGATCGTGGGCCTGTTTGCCATTCCGGAGCTCATCGATCTCGTAATCAATGATACCCCGATTGCTCGTCAGCGGTTCGAATCGTTGCTTGCCGATACGAACAAAGGTCGCCGCGAAGGGATCATGGCCGTCATCCACAATTGGGGCGTCGTGGTGCAATCCACGATCATCGGGATCATCATTGGCGTGATGCCCGGCATCGGTGGGTCGCTTGCGAACTGGCTGACGTACGCTCAGGCTCGCCAGACGGTGAAGGATGGCATCCGGACCTTTGGTACTGGCGATGTGCGCGGCGTCATCGCTCCCGAGACGGCGAACAATGCCGTGGACGGTGGCGACTTGCTTCCCACGCTCGGCTTTGGCGTTCCAGGAAGCGTCGGCATGGCGCTGTTTATGGGCTTTTTGATCATCCTCGGTTACCAGCCCGGTCCGCCCATGATTAATAACAACATGGACGTGCTGCTGGGGATCGCGTTCAGTCTGGCCATTGCCAATGTGATGGCCACTGGTCTGGGGCTGCTTTTCACGCCGCAAATCGCGCGCGTGGCTCTGGTGCGTCCGAATGTTCTGGTACCCATTGTTCTGGCAGTGTTGATGCTTTCGGCATTTCAGGCGAACGCTTCCATGTGGGACCTCATCCTGGTGCTCATCGCCGCGGCACTGGGCTTCTTTATGAAGACCTATGGTTGGCCACGGCCGCCGATCATCATCGCCATCGTTATGGGAGACTTGATCGAAAAGTACTATTTCCTGGCGGCGACGAACTATGGTTGGTCGCTCTTCTCGCGTCCTGCCGTGATCATCATGTTGATCTTCACCGCCGCCATGGTGATCTACACATTGCGACTGCAAAGGCAGGCACGCAGGGCGGGGGCTGTTGTAGGAGTGGATGATGACTGAGGGCGCGCCACTCGGCTCCGAGTCAGGTGGCCGGAGTCTAGGCCAGCGGCTTCGACTTGGACCCAACGGTTTGTTTGCCCTGCTACTTACAATCATCTGCGGCTACTTCGTATGGGCGTCGATGACCTGGCCATCGGGCGCGGCGCTGATGCCAAGAACCGCGGGCACCTTCGGCCTACTCATGCTCGCCGGCTACGCGTTCAGTAGCATCCGGGGACAAGGTGCCAACACCGGGCAAATCCTCGACGTCGGTCGGCTGGAGCACGGAGACACGGACACCGCGGCTGTTCGCGCCCGGACGATTCGCGCGATTGGTAGTCTACTCGCGCTCGTCTTACTCATCTGGCTGCTTGGATTTCACATAGCGATTCCGACTTTCGTTGGCTTCTACCTGTGGTATTGGGGGAAGGTTGTCTGGTGGCGCGCGGCCCTCGCCGGAGCAATCTTCCTCGGCATCATCGTGGGGCTTTACGACAACGTGATGCACGTCACGTGGCATACCAGCGTGCTCGATACGCTACTCAATCGCGGGAACTAGCGCGGAATACGCGCCCCGCCGCCACAAGAGCTTTTTGTCTTGGAACCGAGGAGGAATGCGATGCGATGGATTGTTTCAGGGTCTCGGACGCGGCGTTTGACCTGGCGTTCGCCACTGGTGTGGGCGCTGGGGGCAACGCTTGCCCTGGCGGCGTGCCAACCCGCGCCCGCGGCGTCTCCGACGGCTGCGCCAAGCAAGCCGGCCGCGCCGGCCGCTGCCGGGCGGGCAGTCCGATCCGCTGCCGCGAGCCCCGCCGCCCCATCGGGCAGTCCGGCCGCGAAGCCGGCCGCGTCACCCGCTGCTGCTGCCGCGGCTGCCCCGGCGCAACAGCCGATCGTTGACCCCGAGGCGGAGCGCTTCTTCTCGGGCAAGACCATCACCTTCTCCATCGGCTATGCACCAGGCGGCGGCTCCGACCTGCAGGCGCGGCTCCTGGCAGCGATTCTTCCGCGATATATTCCGGGCAGCCCTCAGGTGGTGGTGACAAACGTTCCCGGCGCGGACTCACTGGTGAATGCTCAGCAGACAATACGCAAGACACCCAACGGGCTCGAATGGGGCCACTTCAGCTCGGGAATGATCCTTCAGGCGGCCACGGGTAAGCAGTTCGAGGGCTTCGATCCCATGGAACCGATCTATTTAGGAATGGTGGACGGCGGTGGCAATCCGAGTCAACTGTGCGGCCGCACTGATGTAGTGCCGGACCTTGATTCATTTATGAAGAGCACGCGCAAGTTCCGCATTAGCTGAGACGTCACCGGCCAGCAACCCGGCTCCCGTCATGGAATGGATGAAGATGGTCGGCATGCCCGTTGAGACGGTCTACGGCTACGGCGGCACATCCGAGCTCCGAGCGGCATTCGACCGCAAGGAGACCGAGATCAGCAATCGCTGCAACATCGGACATTCAGGTGTTCCCGCAGTGGTTCGAGACCGACTTTGCGCGGCCGCTCCTGTACTGGGGCAAGGAGCCGCCGGAAGGCGGTAAGAAGCTCATGGCAGAGGGCAAGATTCCCTGGTACAAGAACCTTCTTGGATGTTGCGACGAACGCAACGCCCAATCAGAAGGCCGGGTTTCGAGACTTATCGGGGCTCAACGGCGTGCACGTGCACATCCTGCCGCCAAGAACGCCTGAAAACACCGTTCGCGTGCTCAAGGCCGCCTACAGTGCCGCGCTTACAGCGATCCTGAGCTCAAGGCAGGCCTTGAGCAGCGAGGCCAGGAGCACAACCCGCTCGACGGCGATGATATCCGTAAGCGCGTTGACGCGTTTGCCGCTTCCAACAAGGAAGTTGTTGAGGTAGTTGGGAAGATGGTTCAAGGCGGGAACTAGGTCCTCAGCTCCCAGAGGTCCATCTGTCCCCTAGGTCACATGTGACTTATGGGACAGATGGGACCTCTGAATCAGGCGCCGCTACAGGTCTACCGTCGGCACCTGGTGCTGTAGCGTGATCTCACGATGCTCGCGGCCTGATTGCAGCATGGCGAAGCAGACTTCCATGGTGGCTTTTGCCCAGCGGCCATCATGGGCCACCGGACGGTTTTCTGTGACCGCGTAGTACATCTCATCCAGCACGGCGCCTCGGCCCTGTAACGCCGCGGAACGGGTCGGGCGGAACCAGGCGCATGCCGTTTGTCGTCATACGCCAGTACTCCGTCTGGCGCTAGCCGCAGGTCCGCGTTCTGGCAGCTCACCAGGAACACGCCTAGCTCACCCTGGAGCAACGAGCCGCCCTCGCGTCCGCGCGCCACGGAATGCTCACCGCCGTATCCTGTGTCCACGCGCATGGCGACCTCGTCGTCGACACTAGTAACTGATTGCAGCGCCCGCCTTGCCGAGCCGTAAGCCTCTGGGCGCTTTTGGCGCGCGGCCGCTGGCGATCTCGCCCGGAATCGATCCGATCGTACCCGCTGTAGGTCAGTGTGGCTACCGCGCCGCTCTCGAACTCGAGGAACGCCGTATAGGCGCCTTCGGTTGGGCGATTCGGATCGAGTATCCATGTGTTGGCGCGCACAGATCTCGCAATGCCCCCGGCCAGAAATCGGGAGGCGTCTACCTGGTGTGGCACCTGATTGTACATGATGCCGCCGCCTTGCTCGGTGATGAGCTCCTCGGGACGGCGGGGCCGATAGAGGAAGTCGGTATACGCCGTGGCGCTGATCATTGCCACAGGGCCAGTTTCACCATCGACAATCATGCGCCGCATCCGCGCTACGAGCGGGTTGAAGCTGGCAGTGTGGCCCACGATCAATTTGAGGCCGGCGTTTTCGGTGGCGGCGATCATCCGATCGCACTCTTCGAGCGTGAGCGCCATCGGCTTTTCGACGATCACGTGCTTGCCTCGAGAGGCGGCGATCTCCACGTGGTCCGCGTGAAACTGGTGCGGTGTGGCGATGTAGACCACGTCTACTTCGGGGCTGGCGCAAATGCCTTCGACGCTGTCAAAAGCAATGCCGCCAAAGTCCTCTTTGAATCGCTCTCGATGCGCTTCGTACAGGTCAGCCGCCGCCGAAACATGGATGTCAGGGTGTTTAGCCATCGCGGTGATCATGCTTGAGCCGGCTCGCCCGAGTCCGATCACGCCGATGCGGAGAACGGTAGACATGGGGTGTCCTAAGTTGGGATTCGAGATCGGAGCCAGTATAGCCAGATCCGCCAGTGAGCACGCCCTTGGACCGCGGAGATATTTGCCGCTTCTCGCGAGGTTGGAAGCCATCCTTCGTGTCGCTCCGCTCGGTGGGAAGCGGCGGAGAGCGCAGCGCTCCCAGGCCTTCTCCTCCGGACAGTATCATTCAGACAAATCAGCGCATCATCCATGTAGCTTTCACATCAGGAGGACCCATGCTCAGCCGAGAGAACAATGAGCTCATGACCAGGGTTGGCGTCGGAACGCCGATGGGCGAGCTCATGAGGCAGTATTGGCTACCCGTGCTCTTCGATTGGGAGCTGGCGGAGCGGGACGGCACGCCCGTTCGTGTACGCCTGCTTGGCGAGGACTTGATCGCCTTCCGGGATAGCGAAGGTGAGCTCGGCCTGGTGGCGACCAATTGTCCACATCGGGGCGCTTCAATGTTCTTCGGACGCAATGAAGAATCTGGGCTGCGATGCGTCTATCACGGCTGGAAGTTCGATACTTCGGGGGCCTGCGTGGACATGCCAAACGAGCCGCCGGAGTCCAACTTCAAGAACAAGGTCAAGATCAAGGCTTACCCGCTTGCAGAGAAGGGTGGTGTCATCTGGGCGTACATGGGCTCAGAGACGCCCGCGCCGCCGTTGCCTGGCTTTGAGTGGATGGACCTTCCCGCGGAGCACCGCATCGGGTCCAAGCGCGTCCAGGAAACCAACTGGCTGCAGGGCATGGAAGGCGACATCGATCAAAGCCACGTTTCATTCACCCATAGCTTCCTCGATCCCACCGATCAGGCCAACATCAGCCGCGGACGCGTAGCGCTGATTCGGCATCTCGATCGGCACCCCAAGTTTGAGGTTATCGACACGGACTATGGCGTATGCGTTGGCTCTGGCCGCATTGCCAGTGATACGGAGAAGTACTGGCGCGTCACGCAATACCTGATGCCGAATCACACTATGACCGGCCCGTACGGCGATGACCCGATGCTGAACTGGCGAGCGTGGGTGCCGATCGATGACGTGAACGTCTTCGTCATAGGCATGAACTTCCATCCGCTTCGTGCGTTGACAGATGAGGAGCTCGAGCGCTTCAGGACCAAGTCTGGCGTGTGGACCATCAGCCCGCATATGCGTAAGCCGGCGACCTCGGAGCCGTATGGCGCATGGCGTGTGATTCCGAATCTCGGGAACGATTTTTTGATCGATCGTGAGATCCAGAAGACGAAAACCTACTCGGGAATCTCCGAGTTCTGGGCGCAGGACGCTGGTCCCCAATACGGGATGGGCGTTGTCTGCGATCGCCCAAAGGAGCATCTGGGCACCTCAGACCTAGGCATCATTGCCACGCGACGAAGGCTTATGGGCGCGGTCAAGGAGCTGCAGGAAAATGGCGTGACTCCGCCTGGTGTTCACGAGCCCGATGTCTACAAGCAAAGACCGGCCGCGGTCATCATCCCCGCGAGCGAGTCCTGGTTCGAGGCTACCAGGGAGCATCGCGCCGCACGGCCAGGAGTCAACCTGCCCGCGGTCTAGCGTCATTCGGTGGGACAGGCGTCTCTGCCTGTCCACTAGAGCGAATCCGCTGGTCGCACACGGGACAGGCAAAGACGCCTGTCCCACCGACGGGTCGCTGGCCTTGTAGAATTGCCCCGCACGAGTTGGGGAGATTGGCATGGCCAGCGAGAACGGAAAGCGCCTGAAGTTCGGCATTCAAGTCTGCGATCAGCATCCGCAGAGCGATGATGCGGTTGCTCGGTTCGATGAGCTGATCGAGCAGATTCGGTTTGCAAAAGACCTCGGCTTCGATACGATCGTGGCCGCCCAGCACTATCTCTCACAGCCGCACCAGATGCTGCAGCCTATTCCACTGCTGGGGCGCCTGGCTGCTGAGACCGGCGACATGCGCCTGGCCACATGCATTCTTCTGCTGCCGCTTTTGAATCCGGTCGACATCGCGGAGCAGCTTGCAACGCTTGACATCATCACCCACGGTCGGTTGGCCATTGGGGTTGGACTGGGTTACCGCGACGAGGAGTTTGACGCGTTCGGAGTACCGCGCGGCGAGCGAGCCCGTCGGCTCGAGGACAATCTGGATCTCATGCGTCGGCTGCTGGACGGGGAATCGGTCACGTTCGAAAGCTCATACTGCAAGCTCAACGAGCAATCGCTGGCGCTCCGACCTGTGCAGCGCCCCCACCCCGATATCTGGCTCGGCGCAAACAGCGATTCCGCCGTACGTCGTACCGCGCGCATGGCTGATACCTGGGTGCTCAATCCGCACGCCAGGCTTGACACGCTTCAACGGCAGATCGATGAGGTCTACCGCCCGGCGCTCCAGGAATTTGGGAAGTCCTTCCCGAAAGAGCTGCCGATGCGCCGGGAGCTGTACGTGGGAGTGGACCGCAATGCCGCGTTACGCGAGGCTGGACCGTGGCTCTTTCCCAAGTATCAGACTTATGCCGCCTGGGGGCAGGATTCAGCACTTCCGGAAGGCGATGACTTTTCGGGCGAGTTCGAGGAGCTTCTCAAGGATCGGTTCATCCTGGGATCACCGGACGAGTGCATCCAGGAGATAGAACGATACCGAGATGCGCTGGGAATCACCGAGCTGCTCGTTCGGATCCAATGGCCTGGAATGCCGCAATTGCAGGCCATGAAGAATCTGGAGATGGTAGGCAAGACGCTGGTGGAGCACTACAGCAAACACGAGTGATGAGTAACTTCTGACGGTCTTACTCATCACTCATCAGTGACAGGAGGGGCACCAATGCCAGATATCGATCTCATTCTCGAGGGCTGGAGCGTCGGCATGGACCAGGGAAATGCCGCGTTCTGCGGCGTGACACTTATCCGAGGCGCAACGAAGAACATCCTCGTCGACGTCGCTCACGTTGGCCGCCGCTCGCTCCTGGTAGACAACCTGGCGAAGGCCGGGCTTACTCCCGCGGACATCGACACGGTGGTGTTGACGCACAGCCATTGGGACCACATTTTGAACGCCGATGTTTTCAAGAACGCGGAATTCCTCCTCCATCCCAATGAGATCGAATACGCAAAGGCGCCTCATCCGCATGACTGGGCGACGCCTGATTACACCTGGTCCATTCTGGAGCGCTGCAACATTCGCGAGGTGCGTGAGGGCGACCAGGTGGACGAGGGCATCAGCGTCATACTCACGCCCGGTCACACTCGCGGCTCCATTTCTCTGGTGGTGGATCAGCCTGACGGCTCGATTGCTGTCTGCGGTGATGCGCTGCCCAACGCCGCGACCGCGTTGGCGGGATGCCCATATCTGATCTTCTGGGATGAGGAGGACGCTCGCACGAGCGCCCGCAAGATTCTCGACGCCGCTCAGGTCCTGTACCCCGGGCACGATCGACCCTTCCGCATCGCCGACGGGAAGGTAAGCTACATCTCGGCGCCGAGCCGGATCACTGTGACCGCGGGCCTCGACCCAATGGGCCTCCCGGTTTCCGTCACATTGGCACCGGGCGCACCCAGAGCAATGCAGGTGGAGGGACTCGCCCTCGAGCGCCGCGCCGCTCGACAGGCGAAGGCCTGAATCCAAAAGGAACTAGATAATCCATGACTGAGATGAAACAGACATCGCGGCAGCTTATCGGTGACCCAGGCCTTCCGTCTGCCCAACGGCTGGCAGGCAAGGTGGCCATCATCAGCGGAGCCGGCAATCGCCCGTTTGAAGGCGAGCCGAACATCATCGGAAACGGGAAGGCGATCTCAATCACCTTCGCCCGAGAGGGCGCGAAGGTCGTGCTGGTGGACCAGCGGACGGATTGGGCCGAGGAGACTCAGAGCATTATCAAGGAAGAAGGCGGTGAGTCTCTCATTATCGGGGCGGACGTCACCAAGCCTGATGATTGCGCCGCGGCTGCGCGTCAAGCCTTAGACGCTTTCGGCCACATCGACATCCTTGTGAACGTAGTCGGAGTCACTGGACCCGTTGGCAACGCGATGGAGCTAGACCCCGTTGGCTGGGATGACGCCATGAGGATCAACGTGGCCTCCATGATGCTGATGGCCAAGTACTCCTTGCCGTCAATGATCGAATCCGGCAACGGCTCGATCATCAATATCTCGTCCGTTTCGGGCCTCATCGGTGGTCACCCGAGTCTTCTCTATCCAACGTCTAAGGCCGCCATCATCGGGCTCACTCGAGGTATGGCCGCGCACCACGGCCGCCAGGGCGTACGCGTCAATGCCATTGCTCCGGGCACGGTCTACACACCGATGGTGGCCTCGCGCGGGGTCACGCCCGAGCTGCGCACTGCGCGTCGGAAAGGCACGCTTCTGGAGACGGAGGGCTACGCCTGGGACGTGGCCAATGCCGCCGCGTTTCTGGCGAGCGACGCCGCTCGGTGGATTACCAACGTAGTTCTGCCAGTGGATGCTGGAGCTAGCGCCACACGGCTCGCACCGCTGGCACCGCGGTCAGACGGTACGCCGGAGAATCCTGGAGGCTAAGCCACACATAACCCCCGGCTCCCTCACCCAACCTCTCTCCCAAAGGGCGAGGGAGCCGGGGGTTAGCGCGCTCCGGCAGCAGCCGTGAGCTTTGGTGCCAGCGCATCTATCATGCGCTCAATATCGGCTCGGCCACGAGGATATGCCACAGTCACTACGCGCGTGCAGCCGGCATCGAAGTACTTCTGTAGGCCGTTCCACACGTCATCGGCTGAGCCTGCGTTCATGATTTGAGTCACCAGGGCTTCGCTGGCCTCTCGCTCTGCCTGTTCCCGCTTGCCCTCCTGAATGAGACTGTGTAAGTAGCGGGTTTCCTCGTGATACTCACGGGCCAGGATGTCGAGCATCCCGAGCCCTCGGCGGATTCGGAAGATAAAGGTCTGGCGTGCTTGATTGATTGCTTCCTCACGATCGTCGGATACGCAGCACGTGACCAATGCGGTCACTTCCAGCTCCTCGGGTTCCCTCCCTGCGTCCTTGGCCGCCGAACAAAACCGGTCTACCACCGTGTTCCGCACGTAGTCCGCGGTTACTACGTTCAGGATGATTCCGTCGGCGACTTCGCCGGCTAGCTTCGTCATCTGCGGGCGCGTGGCGGCGATATGGATAGGAACGGAGCGTCGCACCGGCTCGAAGTGGAGCTGCGTGTCCACGCCAGGGAAGAATCGGCCGTCGTGCGTGAAGGCGTCGCCGGTAAGCTGTTTCTTCAAGAATTGAACGTATTCGCGCAAGCGGGCCACCGGAGCCTCGATCGGCATGCCGTGGCTGAGGTCATTCCAGGGGTGGTGCCCCGTGCTGATCCCAAGAATCGCCCGACCGCTCGACAGCTCGTCCAGTGTGGCGATGGCCATGCCAAGCTGGTAGGCGGAGCGGGTGTAGCAATTGACGATGGCCGTGCCAAGCTTGATGCGGCTGGTTCGCTGAGATGCCGCGGACATGAGCCCCAGCGAGTCATAGCCGATGTCCTCGTTCGTCCAGAAACTTTCATAACCGGCACGCTCGGATGCCTCAGCGAGATCCATATAGTCCAGGCTGTTGAGTCCATACTCGCGGCCTTCGTGCTTGATGTCGATCCCAACGGTTCTGGTTGGCGGCATGGTTGCGACTCCATTCCGAGGCATTCTCTGGCGGGTTAGTGTCCAGCCTAAGCTGGCAAGTATTTCTTGGGGAGCTGGGGTGGGGTGTCCCCTTCGAGAGCGTCACTACCCAACAAGCGCATCCCATCTCTCACGAGCGATCTCCACGGCGAGGTCCACGTCTTCCGCCAACATGTACCGTTCCTTCACAAGGGCATCCGCGGCGGCTCGGACACGTGCCAGGTAATCTTCTCGACCCTCGTATCGCTCGGCGATGGATGGCCTCGGATCGCCAGTCGATTCGCGCTGCTCGCGAGTCCTTGAAAACGGCAGGGTCGAGCCGTTCATGCTGATGATCTGCCCGGTCCCGCCCGTCTCGTGATGACGCGGGTTCCATCCTGTGTATGTAGAGATGGGAATATCCAGGTCGGGCATCCGTACGCCGCCGAGTTCGAGTCCGTCGGCATCGACGCGTGGTACGAATGTGGGATAACGCTCACCGGTAATCACGGGATACGTGCCAATCCCCTGAGCTTGCTCCGGGCCGAGATCGAGATACTGGATAAATGGCACCAGACGCGCGATCCGGCAGCTCCAATCCGGGGAATCCCTCCAGGGGCGCTATCGCCTCTGCGTGGGACACGAGTGTTCCGTTGGCCAACGTGGGGTGCTTGTTTGCCGGTGGCTCTGCTCCGTCCACTACCCAGGCCCGGAGATTCTCCAACGCGGCTCGTAACAGGGGCGCATAGTCAACGGCATTGAAGCCGTGCGCGCCGCGGGAGCCCTCATTGGGATCTCGGTCTACCAATGGAACTACGCCAAGCCCATGCTGCGTGCTGGAGAAGTGATAGTTTCGAACCTCTGTCGGCAACGCCAGATCTCGCGTGCCGTCCAGAGTGACATGTCCCAGGGAGCAATCGCCTCGCCAGTACTCGGCGGTCGTATTGGTGTAGAGAATTCTCGGAATGCTACCCAGGCTACGCTGTCGCTCGAGTAGCCCGTCTGACCTGCCGGACAGGGGGTCTATCGCCGAGTCATCGCCAAACGGGAAAAGGTGTCCAAAGTTTGGCGTGTTCTGGACGGATGGCTGACCGAAGCGTTGATTGAACTCACCCCGACGAGCACCGGCGACGTGGATGAGCAGACCATCAAATACAGGCCGCTGCTCTTCATCGACGTTGAGACCAAGGTGGAGAAAATGCCTCAGGAATCGACCGCTTTGAGACATACCGAAGCCGAAAGCGCGCTGAACGCGACCCGCGGCAGGATTGCCAGACCCAGCTGCACCGTGATGAAGAAAAGCAGCGCAATCCCGAATGGCGAGGAGGCCAGTGCCCACCACTGGTGATGTCTTTGTTGGGAAAATGATCTCGTAGACCTTGCCCGGCTCGAAGCCACCTTCCAGCCAGACATACCCGTCGTCGGGAATCGCCTGGCCGCGCTCATCGCGCGCAAAGCACCAGCGGCTACGCTGGATCGTGCTGCGCTCCCCACCGGGCCAGTCCCGAACGGTCATGATGCCCGAGGAGTCTTCGACGTTAGCCGCGCGGTATGGAAGATGTACGCGATTAGCCAGCAGCTTATGAGTGAGCCGCTCATTTGGCTGGAACTCAACCAGGACATTGCCAACGATCGGCTGGCCATTCTCAAGTGCAGTGGGTGGATTGAGGCCCATGAGGGCGGGGCTTTGCACAACGTCCCACTGCCAGCCGCACCAGGCTACCGTCCAGCCATGACGCATCAGAAATCCGTCACCCTCAGGAATCGTCACACTGGGCGCCGCTTCAACTGCCGCATGGTTGATCATACGTGGGGCAAGCTTGCGGCCGCGGTTCAGCACCTCCAGGAATAAATCGCCACTTCCGCGCGACGGGTCCACGGGCTGGAGTAAGCAAAAGTCTGCGTCGAATAGGACCTGGCCATCAGCGTTCCTCGCCGCGCGAGCAAGATCCACGATCTCACGATTCGCGGCATGGGATGGATCGGACGCGAAGCGAATCAACCCATCAATACGCTCATACGCCCCGTAATCTCCAAATTCCTGTCCATTGCAATACGGTACGCGCGAGCGGATGTTGATCCCTGTAACTGCCACGCTCGTCCCCCAACATTGGCCGATATCCGAGCGCAGTCTAGCCGACTTTGTGGAGTTGGGGAAGCAAGCGCTTCGCACAAAGCGCACAAGAACAGAAGGGGCACGGCCCTTGTGGACCATGCCCTTCTATGGCGTTGATGCGATCGAGTCAGATTGACTTATTCGTTGTCGTTGTCTTCATCGTTATCGTTGGAATCGTTGTCGTTGTCGTTGTCCTCGTCGTTCGATTCATTCTCATTGTCGTCGTCCGAGATCTGCGCACCACTCTGATCCTGGATGGGCTGCGCGACAATCTGAGACTGTGGTATCGGATAACCGGCCGCTAACAGCTCTGCGTTGTGCTGGTTGGCCCACACTTCTGCCGCGCGAGGTCCCCACGTGGCCGTGAAGAGTGCCTGGGTTTCAGGTGTCTGATTGTAGAACGTGGCCCCGTCGTAGGTTGACGGTACGTCACCCGGAGCTTGTGCTTGGGCGGACGTGAACGCTGCCAATCCAATGGTAAGAGTCGTAACCCCTACTAACAGCGCCATCCGTAGGAAAACCATTAAATTCTCTCCTTCATGTCTTGCCCTCTGGACTGCCGCAACGAGGCGCGAGTACACCCAATTCAGTCCCTATTCGCGGGGCGCGGTCGCGAGCCGCCTGTGCTCCGAAGGTGTTCTGCTACTGCCCGGCGTTCAGAACTACTCATGCGAAACGTGGTGCAGGATCCGTTCCAGAGGGTTGGAGGTGCTTCCAAATGACCTTCTGCACAAGCAGGAGCCTGCACAGGTACATTGACGCCCGTGGGTTGGCAACGACATGTGGGCCCTGATGTACAACAGGCCCCGCGGACGTTTGAGCGCAGCCGGGGTGGCTTTGTCTGGCGCGCAGGAGGATATGGGTGCGCGCGCGCCACTTCACTTCACTCTTACTCGCTGCCTTTTTGATCTCGACCATTTCCACAGTGCACGCCAAGACTGGCACAACCACGCCCACCGGCGCGCAGGCGTTTGACCTCGGGTTCGCGGGTGCTTCCTACTGCTCCGACGCCAACCCATCGTGCGGCCGCGATCCCTGGTGGCTGCAGTTCAACGAGCTCCAGAGCACTGACCTTGTTCCCTTCGGGCTCACCCGCGCGCCCCTTACCGTGGAGTCTCGCTATCTTGAAGCATTACACGTGCTCTGGAGCTGGGAGGAAGGGCAGGCGCTCTTAGGCGAGGGAAGCGAGTTCGGCGTCTCGATCATGTCCGGACTCTTCGCACGTGAGCCAACGGCCATTGCGTCATACAACTCCGCTCGACGCAGCATTCAGATCAACCCACGGTATGCGCAGGCTGCGACGTGGATGGTGGCGGCAGTGCTCTCGCACGAGCTCCAGCATATCGCTGACTCTCACAATCGTCTCTATCAGCGCCACACGCCGGAAGATTGCCTGACCCGCGAAACGCGCGCCTATGAGACGGAAAGCCGATTTATCACCTGGTACACGCAAACGCTGGTGGGCCAGACGCTTCCAGTGCAGGAGCTTCGGAAACAGTCGCTCGCGGAGCATCGCGGATTGAGCGACCTACTCATACGAATCAACTCTGCCCCTGATGTGTCCGAACTGGTCCGCAAGGATTACGCGGAGCTCTGCGTGCGGAATCCGTAACCGGGCCGATTCCTCGAACCGTGTGGTAGGCTCATCGCTGCCCGAAGACACCCAACCCTGCTGGCTCAGGAGCGCGCGATGAAGATTGCCATTCTTGACGACTGGAACCACTTTTACGATGAACAGCCGGCAATGAGCCGGCTGCGCGAGCTCGGCGATGTGACGGTCTGGTACGACAAGGCGCCGTCCGACACCGTGCTAGCCGAGCGGCTCAAAGGCGTCAATATCGTTGGCGCAAACCGCGAGCGCACCCGGTTTCCAGCCGATGTGCTCGAAAAGCTTACCGATGTGGAGCTTATTTCCCAGAGCGGCGGCGCGGGACGGCACATCGATGTTGAGGCGGCCACGCGGCTCGGCATTGCTATTGCCAGCGGCGGTGGAGCGGCCAATGGCTCCGCCGCTGTTGCCGAGCTTGGTCTCGGCCTCCTAATCTCGTTGACCCGCAACATCCCCACTAACGATCGACGCATTCGCGAGAACGATTGGAATGCGCCCATCTCTGACGTGCTCTTCGGCAAGACGCTGGGTGTGATAGGCCTGGGGAAGATTGGCGTTCACATGGCCAGGGTGTGCCAGGCGTTGGGCATGTCCACGATTGCCTGGGGTCCTACGCTCACAGCCGAGCGGGCCGCCGCGAGCGGTGTTGAATACGTGGCCTTCGATGATCTCTTCCCACGCGCGGACGTGATCTTTATTTCGCCGATTCTCTCAGACCTGACACGCGGCATCGTAGGACCAGCGCAGTTGGGCGCCATGAAGCCAACGAGCTATCTCATCAATATCTCCCGCGGTCCCATTGTCCAGGAGACTGCGCTGATCGAGGCGCTTCAGCAGAGGAAGATTCGCGGCGCGGGACTGGATGTCTTCGACGAAGAACCATTCGCGTCGGGGCATCCACTTACCAAGCTCGATAACGTCGTCCTCACCCCGCACATCGGCTGGGTAACACAGGCGCATTTCGCAGCCTTCGCCAACGCCGTCCTTACGAATGCCATCAACTACATCGAAGGCAATCCTTCAGGCATCGTTAACGAGGATGCACTGAAGGTGAATCGAGGGACACGCTCCTAAGCAGTGTTCTAAGGTTCCCCACGGCCGCCGCGAGCCGTGAGACCGGCGGTACGAGTGCCGTTCCAAGGCTGACAGCGTGCTGGTGTGATTGTGAGGATCGCCGCACTGTAGGACGGCCGATGAAGCGTACGCATTGCGAGGGGCGCAGCCCCTGGGAGGGCCGCACGCTTCGTTCACTTCTCTAGGCACCTCGCTACGCGGGCGTTGCGGTTACGGTTGGCGTCACTGTTCGGATTGCCGTCGTCGACGTCGTTGTCAGTGTTGGCGTCGCTGTTGCCGCGTTGCGGCGTGATGATTGGTCGATCGCGGGCAGGGAGCTCGTCCAAGCGAGGCTCCACCTCATCGATCGACATGCCAATGGCGCCGGCAGTTTGGTGATGGCTTCAGTCCAGGCCGTCGCGTTGCGTGGGTCGAGGAACATGAGTGGCTCGCCGCGGTCCAGCCTCGATTTGACTGGTCCACCCTCAGACGATCGACAGTGACTTCGGTGGTCTCATAGCATGCGAATCCTCGCCTATGACGTCGGGCCGCGGCTCGAGCACAGACGAGAATGCTCCCCTTCGTGCGCGCCACGCGGTGGGGGAAGGGCGGCGGAAACTATCCAGCACTGCCGCGCCGCGCATGCTGCACGCGCTGGAGACTACGCGAGAGCGGAGTAGGGCTGAGGGGCCCCGTGCGGTCCTTCTTCTCGGGGTGCCGAGACAGGTCCCGATGGCACGGTCCCTGCGGCGGATTCAGTACGAGATGAGAGGTCTCCCCAATACATCAAATGACTCACATGAGGACAAGAGAATATGCCTGAGAAGAAACACCTGCGCGGCGTTGGCGAGAAGGAACAGCGTCAGTACGAGCACATCAAGGAGTCAGCCGAGGAATCGGGTCGATACGGCAAGCGAGCTGAGGAAGTGGCGGCCCGGACAGTAATGAAGGAGCACAAACAGAAAGGTCACAAGAAAGGCCGTTAGGAGACAAGCCAGGCAACTCAGAGAGATCATGACTCCCGGCGGAGGTTATTCATTCGAATGCATCAGTCGAGGAGGCGGCCTCGAGGATGGACGAGCTCAATGTGGGCCCGTTACCTGTTTGGGACGGTCCACGACTCGTGGGCATGCTGACGGACCGCGACATCACCGTGCGCTCGACGGCCGTTGGGCTCGATTCGAAATCGACCAAGGTCCGCGACGTGATGACTACCGACGTGGTGTACTGCTTCGATGACGAGGACGTGCGCGATGCAGCCAACGTCATGGAGGAGAAGCAGATTCGAAGGCTAGAGGTACTCGACCGCGACCACCGCCTGATTGGCATCGTGTCGTTGGGGGACCCGGCAGTTGAGATGCACCACGATCGACTGTCCGTGAGGCACTCGAACGCGTTTCCACGCCCGCGGCGCCGGACCGATAGCCCCCGGCGGTGACCTCCCGGTGGGACGGCTCCAACCGAGAGGCGTGCCCTAGAACTAGGCGGGACTCCACCCGTCGGTGAGCTCACGCGTGGGGCGTAGCTGAGGACAAGGGAGGAGTGCGATGCTCTTTAAGGATCGGGCACAGGCGGGCCAGGTTCTAGCATCCAAGTTAGAGCGCTTCGCTCATCGCTCAGACGTCATGGTGCTGGCACTGCCTCGCGGCGGCGTGCCAGTAGCATACGAAGTAGCGCGCCCGCTGGGCGCGCCACTGGACGTGTTCCTAGTGCGCAAGCTGGGTGTCCCGGGGCATGAGGAGCTGGCGATGGGTGCCATCGCCAGCGGCGGCGTGAGGGTGCTCAACTTACGGGTGGTGCAGAGTCTGCGGATCACTGAGGCAGAGCTGGAGGCGGCCGCCGCTGCCGAGCGTCGGGAGCTCGAGCGGCGCGAGCGCGACTACCGCGATGGCCGTCCACCGCAGGATGTACAGGGCCGGGTAGTGATCCTCGTGGACGATGGATTGGCCACTGGATCGACGATGCGCGCGGCCGTAGCTGCGTTGCAGCGGCAGGGACCGAGGAGCATCGTTGTGGCGGTCCCCGTGGCAGCGATCACCACGTGTGATGAGCTCCGCGAGGAGGTAGATGAAATCGTTTGCGCGGTGACTCCGGAGCATTTTTACGCTGTGGGCCTCTGGTACGCGAATTTCTCACAGACCTCGGACGACGAGGTGCGTGATCTACTTACCCGGGCAGCTCGCGAGCAACCCCACCAAGCAGCCGCAACCGAAACGGAGGTGAGCTCCGGAACGGGCCCTGCGGCGGAGAGGAGAAGCAGATGAGAAGCACAAGACCTTTGGACGGTGAGCGACTCACCCGCCTTGTCGGCGCGGCGGCGCGGCCACTGAAAGGTGCCGCCGACGACTACGATGCGCTTCTCGATCTAATCGGTGACGCCCACTACGTGCTGATTGGTGAGGCCTCGCACGGGACGCACGAGTTCTACCGCGAGCGAGCCCGACTTACCCAGCGGCTCATCGAGGAAAAGCATTTCAACGCGGTGGCTGTGGAGGCGGACTGGCCAGACGCCTACCGCGTCAACTCCTTCGTCCGCGGCGTGAGTCAGGCTGCTAACGCCGCGCAGGCGCTGGATGGCTTCAAGCGTTTTCCCACATGGATGTGGCGGAACGCCGATGTGCTCGAGTTCGTCACCTGGGCCCGTGGCTACAACGCGGCGTCCACGGGCCGGCAGGTTGGGTTTTACGGACTCGACCTGTACAGTCTGTACACGTCCATCGAGGCGGTGCTTGGCTATCTGGATAAGGTGGACCCAGAGGCGGCCCAACGGGCGCGCTTCCGCTATGGCTGCTTTGACCAGTTCGGGGAGGACAGCCAGGCCTATGGTTACGCCGCAAGCTTCGGAATGACCGGGTCGTGTGAGCAGGAGGCCGTAAGCGCACTCCTAGAGCTCCAGCGTCAGGCTGCTGACTATGCCCGCCGCGACGGCCGAGTGGCCGAGGACGAGCAGTTTTACGCCGAACAGAATGCCCGCCTGGTAAAAAACGCCGAGCAATATTACCGCACCATGTTCCACGGACAGGTGTCCTCGTGGAACCTGCGGGACCGCCACATGTGCGAGACTCTCGATCACCTGGCGAACTATCTTGGTCAGGAAGGCCGCCGTCCAAAGATCGTTGTGTGGGCCCATAACTCGCACTTGGGCGATGCTCGCGCAACGGAGATGGCTGCGCGCGGCGAGCTAAACCTCGGCCAGCTCGTCCGTGAGCGGCACGGGACTGACACCGTGTCAATTGGGTTCAGTACGTACACTGGCACTGTCACTGCCGCCTCCGACTGGGGCGGGTCGGCCGAGCGCAAGCGCGTTCGCCCTGCCCTGCCGCAAAGCTACGAGGCGCTCTTTCACTCCGCGGGACTCCCGAATTTCGTGTTGACACTACGCGATGACGCAGCAGTAGCAGCTCTGGCTGAGCCAAGATTGGAACGGGCCATAGGGGTGATTTATCGACCGGAGACGGAGCGACTAAGTCACTATTTTCACGCCCGACTGCCGCGCCAGTTTGACGCGCTGCTGCACTTCGATGAGACACGCGCCGTCACGCCCATGGAATATGACGTTGGCTGGGAGGGGAGCGAGGCGCCAGCGACATTCCCCAGTGGCGATGTGCCAGTGCTATGACATCCCGGAGTAGAGACTAGAGAAAGCAGGCAAGCGATGACGTCTACCTCACATAGCGCCACCGACCGAGCAGTTCGAGTCGCGGCTGGGTCGGTCATGCTCGATGGAGATCTCAGCCTCCCTGATCCTGCCTCTGGCGTCGTGCTGTTTGCACACGGGAGCGGGAGTAGTCGCCACAGCCCGCGCAATCGGTATGTTGCTCGGGTCCTCCAGGAGGCCGGTCTCGGGACGCTGCTGATCGATCTGCTGACTCCAGAAGAAGAAGCCGTGGACATGCGCACCGCGCATTTGCGCTTCGATATTGGGCTACTTGCCGCGCGTCTCACCAGCGCTACGGAGTGGCTGGCGCAGCAACCGGACACCGCTATGCGAACGATCGGCTACTTCGGCGCCAGCACCGGCGGTGGGGCTGCCCTGGTCGCGGCAGCCGATCGAGGGAACGCGATTGGCGCGGTCGTGTCGCGCGGGGGGCGGCCGGACCTCGCCGGGCCCGCTCTGGCCCAGGTTCGCGCGCCGACGCTGCTGATCGTGGGCGGGCGAGATGATGTCGTGATCACGCTGAACAAGCAGGCCCTGGCCGAGCTACACTGCGAGAAACGGCTGGAGATCGTCCCCGGAGCCACCCATCTCTTCGAAGAGCCAGGCACGCTCGAAGAGGTCGCTCGCCTGGCGCATGAGTGGTTCACGGGACACCTGGTGCCGGGCACCTCATAGGAGGTCAAGTCCCTAAAATTCGCGTGCGCTCACCGGTCACAGAGCCGCATCCCGTGAGAGTGCGGTTCCTCTGGCGCGAGCCCCTTGACCGATCAACTCGCCTCCGAGCCACGCCCGTACGGAAGCGGCTCCTCTCGCCGAAATCGCCCGACCCATCGCGAGGGATAACTCGGAGGAACCTTCCTCAGGGGCGTGGCTCGGAGGTTCTTGATGGCGATATTGCCGGTGTGGTTGTTGGCGGGAGGAACGGCATCAGTACAGGATGCGGCTCTAATCCGATGTGCGAGAGACAGCCGCCGTCCATCGAGGACGGCTATCGTGCGGGACGCGTGTCGCGCCTCAGCACGTCCGCAATATCGTGGTGTCCGTGTCGCTCCGCCCAGCGGATTGGTGTTGCCCAGGGCTTGTCAAGCGGTAGCCTTGGATCCGCGGCCTGCTGTAGGAGCCACGTCACCATTTCGAGTTGGCCGGCGCGGGCGGCCCAGCCGAGCGGTGTTGAACGGAATTCATCGTCGCGTGCATTGATGTCTGCACCGAATTCCAGACACAGCGCCGCGATCTCAATCTGACCGTTCCCGGCAAACCGGTGCAAGGGCGTGATCCCTAGCCAGTTGGTTCGCCGCACATCCGTGCCGTGCTCCAGGAGCCAGCGGGCCATCTCACGAGAGCCCGCATTCCCTAGACGGACCGCCTCGAGAAGATGAGGCTGGTATCGGAGCATGAGCTCCAGGATCTTCTGGTGGCCATTCTCGGTTGCGTTGTGTACCGCCTCTTCCGAGATTGGCAGCGCGGGATTGGCCCCTAGCATCGCCGATACGTGCGGGAGGTTCCCGTCGTAGCACGCGTGCTCGAGCGACAGGACTCCACCGTAAGATCCGAGCAACGTGAGCAGCTCCGGATCACTGCGAGCTGCCCACATACAGCTCCCGCTGGAATCAACGTCGGCATTCGGATTGGCGCCATGCTCGAGAAGCAGTCGAGCGATCTCCAAATGCTTGCCAAAGACGGCGTTATGCAGGGCTACACCGTGCTCCGCGATGCTTTCAGGTTCGTTGGGGTCGGCGCCTCGCTCCAGGAGAAGTCTGACGATTTCCGTGTGGCCAGCACGTGCCGCGCATCTTAGAGGGGGGCCAGCGTAGAAGCTCGAGTACGGTGGTACGCGACTGGTGAGATCCGGCTGCTCGTCCAGGAGCAACCGAACTCTTTCCAGGTCGCCGAGCTTGGCTGCCGTACTGATGTCATAGTCCGCGCCACGCGCTAGCAGATAGCCCGCGAGCACCCAGTGGTTCTGGATCGCTGCATCCGGTACGTCTCGCCAGCCGCGATACCAGTAGTCGCCGTTGGTCAGATCGAGCGGCCGCGCGCCATCTGGCCGCCGAGTGTTGATGTCGGCGCCCCGATTGAGTAGCTCATCGATCATCTGGATCTGGCGCGTCATCACTGCCCAGTGAATCGGTTTGCTGCCGCGCTTGTCGGCTGAATCTATGAGCTCTGGTTGCTCATCGAGCGCCGCTCGCAATGTCTCAATGTCTCGACTCTGAACGATCGATGCGATCCGTTCACCATCCGGTCCGATGTGGAAGCGCTCCGCCAGTGTGCGCTCGAGCAAGTGCTCTATCTCCTGGTGTCCCCGATCACGGGCCATCGTGAGCAGTGAATCACCGTATGAATCGTACGTGGGGTCGGCGCCGTGCTCTAGCAGCAGCCTTACGATCCCGAGGTGGTTTTCCGAAACGGCGAAGCGGATGGGGCGTCGATACTCGAATTCACATTCAACAAACCTGCGATCCCGCGCAACTAAGCTGCGGACGGTCTCCAGATCTCCATTACTTGACGCCTGGAACATGGCCCACACGTCCGCTCCCGTCAGCCCATTCCATGTGCGGTAGGTCGGCGATTTGAGTCGTTCGGGCTGGATCATGGGGCGCTGACTTCGAAACTAGGGGTGGATGAGCCGACTCGTTGTTGCAACGAGAAAGCCTTCTCCGCGCTCGAAGAAGTCTCCCACGACCTCGGCGAACGCCTCGGGCCTATCAGCGTCCAACGCGTGGCCGGCGTCATACATCAGTACGAAATTGCAGCGTGGCAGCGTGGCGCGATAGATCCGCCCCATCTCTGATGGGATGACACGGTCCAACGTGCCGAAAAGCACGAGTACGGGCAGGTCAAGCGTTTCCATGGCGCTCAGCAGATTCCGGATCTTGCGCTGGTCCGCGCAGTCGGCTGACGAGGGCTTCCTGCTTGGCGATGATCTCCGGAGCAAGTGGCGCCATCGGCGGCTGTCGCTCCGGGTGCGCGTAGAGCTGGCCGAGGCGATCTTGCGGCGATACCGGCGGCTGGATTCCTGATTCAGGGTCGAAGGGCGGCGGGCGCTGCCAGTACGAGTGCGTTCAGTGTCTCTGCGTGTCTGATGGCAAGCCATAGCGCCAATCGACCGCCGAACGAGTTTCCCAGCACTGCGCATCGATCGATGTCGATGCCGGCGATGGCCGCGGCCATGGTGTCGGCCAGATCCTGAATTGATTGCGAGCGGTTGTTTTCAGGCGATGTGCCGAATCCAGGCACTTCGAACAGTACGACTCGAAACTTCTCGGCAAGCAGCACGTGCGCGGGCGAGACACGAAGACCGCCGGCGCCATGGAAGCATACGAGTGGCTCACCTTCCCCACATTCGAGATAGCGGATATGGAAGCCGTCTGCGTCGACGAAGTGCTCGCGAAAATCGGCGGATCTCAACGTGCTGGTTGAAGGTTGGGTCACTCTTCAGGACTCCTCGACGACCGTAGTCAAAGCAGCCTAAGGACTTCTTCTCATCCTGGAGCGCAGCGAAGGATCTTCCCAGCGGTATCCAAGACTCTTGGTGGGGAAGATCCTTCGCTGCGCTCCAGGATGACATGGATTTCCTGACCGCGAATATTGAAAGCCGTCGGTAACTGTCAGTAACTATTGCCGGGTTCGTGGCCTGTGATCCCGCGGATCCTTGTGCCATCATCCCAGCTCCTGCATGCGTGGAAGCACAGTCGTGCCGAACAGCTCGATGGCTTTGAGTGTCTTGTCTCGCCCGACGGGGCTGAAGCTGACGTCCAGAATGCCCGCTCCAAGCTCGGATCGAATCCAGCGGACGCGGTCAAAGACGTGGTCGGCATCGCCGGCAATGAGCTGGCCCAGCGAGATGCGCTCATCCAGCTCTCGTGCCTGCAGGCGGTCTTGCTGCGTGTGCGCGTCGCGACCATAGTAGCCGGCGGTGGCGGCGGCTGAGTCGAGTGCGCGGTTGCTCATGGCATAACCGGGGCGACGTTGGCTGGCACCGGTGGCGATGAGATCATCCATCGCCTGCTGCGTCGTGTCGGCCACGTGGACGGTGAGGCGATAGAGCACGTGATCCGGCGTCGGCTCCCATCCAGCTTCGGTTGCTTTCGCTCGGTAGTAGGTCGCCGCTTCTCGTGCGAGCGGCACGGTGGTAAACGCAAATCCCAGATGAAGGCGATTGCGCGCGGCGAACTCACCCGACTCGGGACTGGAGCCGGAAATGTAGATTGGTGGGTGCGGACTTTGTACGGGGCGCGGCCAGATAGAGATCGTGCGTTGCTGATAGAAGCGGCCCTGCCAACCGAATGGCTGTGGCTCAGTCCACGCTCTCACGATGAGTTCCAGCGCCTCCTCTAGCCGCTCTCGCGACTCGGCTGGATTGACGTTGTAAGTCACGTATTCGTTCGACGTGCCGCGCAGCATGCCAGCGATGAGACGCCCGTTGGTGAGCGTATCCAACATGGCGAATTCTTCCGCTACGCGCACCGGGTTCAGAATGGGCACGGTGGCGCCCAGCAAGGCAATCTTGGCTCGCTTCACGCGCTGCGTGAGCGCGCCGGCCAGGACCATGGGATTGGGCGTCAATGACATCGGCGCGAAGTGATGCTCGGCCACGGTCACCCAGTCGAACCCAAGCTGATCCGCCATCTCGAACTGCTCGAGCGCCGCCTGCATCGACCGCTCGGCCACCTCGCTTGAGTACGTCTGCCCCGGAACAGGCCATTGCACCGGGCCTGACGGAGCCTGGTAAGGCACCGAGGAGAAGAGAGCGGCTTTCATGTCAATTGGTAACTTGATTGGTGGGCAGAGGCGACCACGGGCACTGCATCTACGGTGGGGTCTTTGTCCTAAGCACCGGTGATCTACCTCTTATTCCCGATCCCGCTGCCCAACTTGCTCCAGAATATTCCGCTTGGCGAAGAATGGCCCGGTCGGGTGCTCGATGGTTCGGGCGTGGTGCCAGTCGCTCAAAGCATCGGTCCATTTCACATTCGTGGGCAGCATGGCGAGGCATGACCGCAGGGTATAGAAATCAGGCCGATCAGCGCCTGGCGGTGGAGTGCCGTTGTCTCGCAATGCCTTTGCCGCGGCAATGAGACGTCTGCGCACACGGATGAGGGCGGCGTCAGCCGTGCCCAGATGCTCCTTGGTGCGGTCCATGATGGGGCCCATGCTCGTAATAACCGCATGATCCTGCAGCCGAATTCCAGCGATACCCGTGAAGTTCTTCTCCTTCTGGATATCGCGCCGCATTCCCCACTCGTTCTCCTTGTTCAGCACCGGCCACCAGTTGGGATATGGCTTGCCGTGCTGCTCGGGCTTCATGGGACCCACTCCGCGAATAAGCTCACCTGTCGGCTTGGGCGCATCAAGGTTTGGCTTTCCGTCGCCCTGATACGCGGTGGATGGATGCCAGAACACGCCCATGTGAATAGTGTGCTCGTCGTCGACCGGAAGGTAGATCGAGAGCGGCACGGTGCCGTCATCAGACCCGCCAGGAAACATACCGTAGATAGGAAACAGGAATTGAGTGGTTCGCCAGTAATACGTGGTCTCGCCGTTGTACTCTTCGGTCCGACGACCGCCGTACATGATGCCGTAGTCAGTATCGAGCACTTCCAGGTGGGCAGCCCGGTCCTCGACGTAGGCGCCATATGTGGCTGAGACGTCGGGCTTGAGCCGTGCGTGCAGGAAATACACGTGGCTGGTATCGAACTCGCCCTCCAGCGCCTGCATCCAGTTGCACTCGTACATGACCTTGTGTGAGTGCTTGCGCTGGGCGTCTGGAACGAGTCCCCACTCAAATCTGGGTACCTCGGGTGGATGCTCCTGATCGCGGCCCCATGTAGACCCACGTCATGCCGCCGAAGTCAGCGCCGCGATAGGCGCCCACTTTCACTTTGTGCTTGAAATTGCTCTCCGGTGGCTCGTTGGGCATATCCACGCATGCGCCGGAAGTGTACGAACTTCCAGCCGTGGTAGACGCATCGCAGCCCGCATTCCTCATTGCGCCCGAAGAACAGCGACGCGCCTCGGTGCGGGCAATTCTCCGAGACGAAACTGGGCGCACCATTGGAGTCGCGCCAGGCAATGAGATCTTCGCCGAGCACGCGTACGCGTTGTGGCGGGGCCGTCCGGCTCGATCTCCCAGGTGTACAGGACGGGCATCCAGTAGCGCCGCATGAGTGCGCCCATGGGCGTGCCCGGTCCGATTCGACACAACAGGTCAGTGTCTTCTCTGGAAAGCATGCTTGGCCTCTCCCCGCTATGATTCGCTGAAGTGGGACGCGAGGATCAGGGTATGACAGGAGTATCTCGCCATCGTGCCCGCATGGCAAACGAAAAGCGCCCCGTCAGGATTAACGGGCGCTTTCCTTGGGAGGAGTGATGATCGAGTGTTTGTGCTGTTAGAGGTCGCCATCCGCGGCGCCGCAGACAGACTCCACAATCAGCCGTGTTACGACATAGGGGTCCATGTTGGCGTTCGGTCGACGATCTTCGATGTAGCCTTTTTTATCCTGAGCAACTTGCCAGGGAATTCGGACGGATGCCCCACGGTGGGAGACCCCGTACGAGAAGTCCTTATAGGAGGCAGTTTCATGCTGCCCCGTGAGGCGATCTTCGATGCCGAAGCCGTAGTTCGAGACGTGAAGCTCATGTCGTTTCCCTAACGCTTCCGCGGCCGCGATACATGCGTCATAGCTCTCGCGCATCTCAACAGTCGAGAAGTTCGTGTGGCACCCAGCGCCGTTCCAGTCGCCCTTCACAGGCTTCGGGTCCAGTCGCGCTGAGATGTTATTGCCAGTGTCGGTGTGGAAATCCTCACCGGTGCGGTAGAGGATCCAGCGCGCAAGCCAGAGCTGATCGGCGACCGCCGGAGTAGGCACGGGGCCAATTTGGAACTCCCACTGCCCGGGCATGACTTCAGCGTTGATTCCTGAGACCTTGAGACCGGCTTTGAGACAGTTCTCAAGGTGCGCTTCGACGACAGGTCGGCCGAACACTTCGTCCGCACCGACACCACAGTAGTAACCACCCTGCGGCGCGGGGAAGCCGTTGTCGGGCCAGCCAAGGGGCTTGATGCCATCGAAGAAGGTGTACTCCTGCTCGAGTCCGAACCAGGTGTCGTGCTTGGCGTACTTCTCAGCGATCTCTCGGCAGGCCGCGCGCTTGTTCGTTGGGTGAGGCTCACCGTTCACCAGGAAGACTTCGCACATCACCAGCTTGTGCGGCTCACCGCGGAACGGATCGTCGCAGACGTAGACTGGCTTGAGAACGCAGTCGGACCGATCGCCCGTAGCCTGCTCTGTGCTGGAGCCGTCAAAGCCCCAGATCCCGGGCTCCTCGCCCAGTGGGATGACCTTACCCTTAGATCGTAGCTTCTGGGTTGGCTCGGTACCGTCGATCCAGATGTACTCGGCCTTGTAGAAATCGTACTTCTGTGGCACGCTGGCTCACCATCCTTTATGTTCGTGGTCTCACCGCTCGGCTCGAAAGCTCGAGTCAGCGCCCTCACCGTGTGTGGCGAGGATAGCTTCCGCTCCGACCCACGAACAATGTGTACGCTGCATACTAATCGGCCCAGGGGATCGTACAGACTGCACAATGGTGAAGGGTCCGCTACAGGGCCTATTGACCCGGACGCAGAGAAGTGACCCCGCTCTCCAACGTGTCTAATGCGGAGGTTGACCATTGTTGTCGCGGCGCGTCTGTGCCGGGCAGTGTGCACAATCGAGGTCCTGTTCGGGACGAACGATGCTAAGCCAGTGGAGGGCCGCAGATCGTAACGCCGCCTAATGTAGCTATGAAGGAGAAGCCATGAGTCGACTACCCGAGCTCAAACGAGAAGATTTGTCGCCAGACGAGCAGGTCATCCTTGATCGGGTGCTTGCTACACGTAGCGGCCTTGGTGGGCCCACCGGAGTGCTCATGTATGTGCCTGAGCTGGCCGGACGCATGGCCGCGGCCGAGGACTACTTGCGTATGGAGACGGAGCTTCCGGGCGCCGATCGCGAGCTGGTCATTCTCGCTACGGCTCGCGAGGTTGGCGCCCGATATGCCTGGGCGCGCCATGAGCGCCGCGCCGCGCAAGACGGTACGCGGCCTGAGGCGGTGGAGATTCTCCGCGCGCATGGATCCTTGGATGGCCTCACCCCGCGCGAGCGGATGCTGGTCGATGTAGTCCACGCACTCATTCGCACCCGGGCACTACCGGATGAGTTGTACAACCGCGCTGAGGCCGAGCTCGGCAGAAAGCAGCTTGTGGAGACAGTCGCGCTCATTGGCCACTACAACGGCATCGGATTTCTGCTCAATGCTTTTGAGGTGCCACCACCAGCGGACATGCCGAACTTTTAGTTCTGGGCAGGCATCGGAAGTTTGTCATCCTGAGCGCAGCGAAGGATCTTCCCCACCGAATAAGGATGAGTCCGGTGGGGAAGATCCTTCGCTGCGCTCAGGATGACAGTGACTCTTGGGGCCGATCAGTAAATTGAACTAATCTAGGTGAGTTCAGGATGAAGAGGTAAGTTGCGAACTCCCGGCACACCCATCTAACTCATTACTCATGACTTATTAGGAGGGTCGCTGCACCGGACCGGTCCCGCGACCGTTCCGCCCTGGATGCGGTCTACGTCGATGATGAGCGCTCCGCCCTTCTCCATCAGTGGATCGTGATTGCGCTCCACCTCCGGCACGATATCGAATACGTGCTGTCGAACGGCGGGATCGGGATCGAAGTGACCGCGGCCCTGGATGAGCACCGTTGACCGGGTCTTCTGGTCGCGATAGAGGAATCGCAATAGCCAGGATTCTTCTCCAGCGACTTTGCGAGTCCACCTTCCGTGCTGCGAATCCAGGCGCAAAGCTGGAGGTCGCCATACACCTGAATACTGCCGCGCAGCGAGAGCACCGGCTGGTTCTGCTCGTTCACGTATGCCACGGACATTGGTGTGCCATTCGCTAAAGCGTTGTTGATCAAGCCACGAACGACGTCGGGAATCTTGTCCGTCGGCGTTGGCGGCGCCTGCGGAGTGATCTCCATGGTGATGTGATTGATCTTGTCCTGCGGGTTGAAACCGAAGGTCAGCTTCGCCGACTTCGGCGCAGCACCAAGGGGCGGGAAATCAGCGGTCACAACCGTCGAGCCGTTCTGAGACATAGGGGCCGACCAGAATCCCTGCGTGTACACCGCCGTATTCGGCCAGATGCCGGTGATGAGCTTGACCACCGCGTCCTTGCCCTTGGTCTCAGTGGAGCCTTGCTTGAGCACGACATCGTCAGCCAGGTGCGAGGCCGCGATCTTTCCCGCCGGCGCCTCGCCCGTGCGGACTGATTGCGTGACGGCGCGGGCCGCCTCACTGCGTGTATCCATAATCATCACCTCCCAATTTGAGCGAAAGCTCCGGCGATTCTATCAGGCGCCCGTGAGCGCGGTGTGCGGACGCCACTCTCGATTCTCGCGGATATCTGAGGTATGCCTGAGGATTAAAGTTGGCGCCCCTCGTTAGTCAAAGAATCCGGCGATGCTCTGGGCTCGACGCGAAGCCAGCTCCCTTCGAGCGGACTGCTGACCGAAACGACGCCTCAATGAGCTGCCGCCGAGGACGAGCGCAAAGACGGACGTGGACACAAGGACAATCGTTGCTCCACTTGCAACGTCCAGGAAATAGCTCAAATAGACGCCAGCCACCCCGCATCCCGCACCGATCAAGGCAGCCAGCCATAACATGCGACTAAAGCTATCCGTCAGCAACCGCGCGATGATCGCCGGTGTCACGATCGCGGCCGCGATGAGCGTCACGCCCATCACCTGCATGGAAGCGATGACGGTGGCTGCCAGCACAAGCGCCATGATCATCTCCGTCCGGGAAGCGGGCACCCCGTAGATCGGAGCGACCTCTGGGTCGAAAGTGGCAAACAAGAGCTGCTTGTAGAACAGGAAGAACACGGCCACGGCCAGCGCGCAGACTCCCGCGATGACCCACAGGTCCTCATTCGTTACGCCCAGAATGTTGCCGAAAAGGGCCGCGTCGAAATTGCGGGTGAATCGTCGATGCCGACTGATCAGCGCTACGCCCACGGCAAAGCTGGCCGTGGTGATGATGCCGATGGCCGCATCAGCGCCGATCTGCCGCTTGCGGCTCAGAGCATTGATGAGCAGCGCCGAGACCAACCCCCAGAGACCGGCCCCAACATAGAAGTTGAGCTGCATGACATAGCTCGCCACCGCGCCGCCAAAGACGGCATGCGAAAGCCCGTGGCCGATGTAGCTCATGCGGCGCAAAACGATGTACACGCCGACCAGCCCACACAGCCCGCCCACGAGCACCGCCGCGATGAGGCCTCGGACGAAGAAGTCATACCGGAAGGGGTCCAGGAGCACGAGCTAAGAAACCGATTCGCGGGCGCAGCAAAGTCGAAATCGGTGTTCAACTTCGACGACTGTCATTCTGAGTGCCGCGAAGGATCTTCCGTTCGAGCACATTGAGTTCGTCGGGGAAGATCCTTCGCCGCACTCAGGATGGCAGTCGCTACAGGCGGGGAAAGCCATTGCTCTGTTGGTTGTCAATTCACGCCCCGCGGGCGATGGACACAGGCTCGCTACGCGTGGCCGACAGCTTATCGGACACGAGGATCAGGTCGCCCTGCCGAAGCACCACCATCTCGGCGCCGTACGTCTGGCTCAGCACCTCAGGGGTAAAGACGTCATCCGGAGCGCCTTCCGCAACTATCTGCCCGTTCAGGCAGATCACCCAGGGAAGATGAGCCGCCACGGAGTTGAGATCATGCGTGGTGAGCACCACGGTGACCCCGTCTGCATTCAAGTCGGCGAGGAGATGCAAGATCTCATGTCGCGTCTTGATGTCGGCGCTGGCCGTGGGCTCGTCCAGTAGCAAGAGCTGGGGCGACCGTATGAGCGCACGCGCCAGGAACACGCGCTGCTGTTGACCGCCGGAGAGATCACGGATGTGGCGTTGGGAGCAATCGGCAATGCCGAGCCGTTCGAGCAGCTCGGCCATTCGCCGTCGATGTTCCCGCGACGGCCACGGCCAGAGCCCGCCCTCGGCCGTAAGTCCCATGAGCACGACCTCCTCGGCCGTGACCGGGAAGGTCCAGTCAATCGTCTCGAGCTGCGGCACATAGCCGATGCGAGTGCCTCTCTCGGCGGAATCGCCTCCGAGACGGACTGCCCCGTGGTAAATATCCGCTCGCCCTAACAGCGCCCGTAACAACGTGGTCTTGCCCGATCCGCTGGGGCCGACGATCCCCGCGAACTGACCGGGGTAGAGGTCCAGTGAGATGTTTTCAAGCACGGTCTGACCGTCATAGCCGCAAGTCAGATCGGTGATCTGAACGAACGGCCTGGTGGTCTGTTGCGGGCGCGGTGGTGTCGAGATCATTGACTGAAGGTATTCCGTGGATCGAACGAATTGAGCGGCGAGGGATCTCCACCGAGCGCCTCGGCCATGAGCTGAACATCGAATTGAAGCATGCCGAAGTAGCTGTGTTCCGGAGCTGTTTCAGCTCCCGGCAGATCATCGTCCCGCAGCTCATCGAAATAGCGCACCCCGGCTTCACGACCGATCTGCTCCAGGACTCGACTGGGGAAGACCTCCGAGCCAAAGATGGCCGGCACGCTTTTCAGCCCGCACCTGGTCGATCAGTGCCGCCACCTCGCGTGGAGACGGCTCGGAAAAGTCCGATGGCTGGATAGCGCCAATCACCGACATTCCGTAGCGAGGGGCGAAGTACGCGAACGAGTCGTGATAAGTGAGCAGCTTGCGGCTCGTGGTCGGAATGGTCTCAATTGTCGCCATGATCGCGCTATCGAGATCGCGGATCTTCGATTGGAACTGCCAGACGTTTGCACGAAAGTAATCGGCGTTCGCAGGATCCAGCTCACTGAACGCCTCACCCATGAGCTCGGCATAGCGGGCGGCATAGATTGGATTCATCCAGACGTGTGGATTCGGATCACCGTGCTCCTCGGGGAAACTGAAATCGAACATCCACTGCTCAGGCGAGATGGTCTTATCCCCCAGCGTGAGCAGCTTCGCACCTTGTTTCATATTCGCTTGGGCAAGCTCGATAGTGGTTTCCTCGAGTGCTAATCCGTTGGCGACGATCAAGTCCGCATTGGCAAGCCTGCGCGCATCACTGGGAGAAGGCTCGAATGTGTGGGAATCGACCCCGCCGGGTACCAGCCCTTCCAGCGAAATGCGTGTACCACCCACGTTGAGGGCAATATTGGTAAGCGGTGCAACCGTAGTGATCACATTGATACGAGGCTGCGCCAGGACGCGCGCTGGAGTCATCGTCCCTAACAGAAGCGCCAGGACAACAAGTACTCGGTAGATCATTACGTTTGGAAAACCCGTGCGAGTGTTCGGTCGCTCCTTTGTATCGTGTTCACAACGTTAATGCAAGTCATTGCAACTAGCAGCTTGCGCATCCGGAATACGCTCCCGAATACCGGCTGGGGGCGCTGTATGGAGAGCGACGCGCGCACGCTGATTGGCGGAATTCCGTACCGGTCGTAGAATAGCGGGATCGCCCAGGTGAATCGCCCGCGCATGAGCGAGACACATCCAGGTGGGAGGAGCCGCGCAGTTACGCCATGAGTGAAGAGAAGTCGTCATCATCAGGCCCACTATCGTGGAATAGCGTCCTCTCGCTGTACGTACCGGGCATGCTGCTCATGCTAGGAAGCAGCATGGTAGCTCCCGTCATTCCCGTCTATGCGAAGTCGTTCGAGGTTACGCTGACTACGGCAGCCTGGGTGTTCGTCGCCTACGCAACTGGTTCCGTCGCTGCCACATTCCCCGCTGGCTACATGATGGACAAGATCGGCCGCCGACCGGTCATACTCAGTGGACCAATCATCACCGCCATCGCGGCGTTTCTTACCCCCCATGCAGGCACATTCTGGGAGCTGCTGTTCTGGCGGTTTCTGTCTGGCGCCGCTCAGCAGCTCTGGCAGCAAGGTCGCCTGGCCGTCATTACCGATACGGCACAGCACCGGGAGCGCGCACGACTGGTGCAGTGGATGCAAGGCGTAGGGCGGGGCGGTCAGCTCATGGGACCTGCCATCGGCGGGTTTCTGGCCGCGGCCTTTGGAGTTGCCATCCCGTTTTACGTCTACGGCCTGCTGACACTTATTGCCGTATTGCCCAGCTTCAAGCTCATCAAGGAAACCGCGCCCGAGCTGCGCAAGCGAAAGAGCGGTGAAGAAGCGGTGGTAGACACGGGTTGGAAGGGCGTCATCTCATATCTTCTGACGTTCCAGATACTCGTCTTCCTGACGATTCAGCTTCTGGCCAATATGTCGCGCGGCGGCCAGGAGTACGGATCGCTGAACCTCTACGCCGTGTACGCCTACGACATGGGCCCGGCTACCCTGGGCGTTCTAAGCACCGTGGCAATCGTGTTTGGCATCCCGGTGCCATTCCTGAGCGGTTACCTGATGGACAAATTCGGGCGTCGCTCCGTGATTGTGCCCGGCTTCAGCCTCTTCGCCATCGCCCTGGTATTGATGTCATTCACGTCGTTCGCGTCGCTGCCAATTGAGTACTTCATGGTGATGTACGTGGTGGTGCAGGCGACTCAGGGTGTTACTGGTGGCACCATGCAGGTGCTAGGAGCGGACCTTTCACCGACGACCGGCCGCGGTAAGTTCTTCGGCATCTGGCGCATGATCTCTCAGATTGGCGCTGCCATTACCCCCGCTATTTTCGCCTTCATCGCCGATACGTTCGGCTACGGCTCAGGTTTCATCTACCTGGCCCTGTGCGCCGGTGGCGTGGCTCTCGGTGTCGGCGCGGTTCTGGGCGATACCCTGGCGCGCCACGACCGCGAGGATCGCGAGAAGTCAGGCAACGTAGGGGTGAAGGGGGCGTCGGCGTAGATAGCTAACTGGGGGCGTCGGCGTAGATCTGACTCAGGCCCCCTGACCTGAACGGCTGTCATCCTTCTGCGCTCAGGATGACAGGGCTACAGCGGTTGGGTGAGCATTCCGAGACCTGAAGTTTCTTAGAACGGATCAACCCCAGAGCGAAATTACAGCCATTGCTGCTCGTGCTCGAGCCCGAAGAGCGCCTGACCCACCGTCTCCAGGTGCTCCGCGCGGCCCTGAACCTGTTGGGATACCGCGTGAATATCCCGAAAGCGTCGCTCAAATGGGTGGCTGGTGAAAATTGCCGTGGCGCCGGCCATGTGGAACGTGGCATCCGCCACCTTCATCGCCTGCAGGATGGAGAACGTTGTGGCCAACCGGATCGCAATGCGGTGGTCGTGCGATACCGAACCTTGGCTCAGTGCGTCATCCCAGGCAGCTTCCACGGTTTGCCGCAAGTACATGCGGCAGGAGCGCAGGAGCGCTTCGTTCTCCGCTACGCGGGATTGGATCACCGCGTTATCTCGAAGGATGCCCGTAGCACCACGGGGGATCTTGGTAGTGGCGAGCTCGATGAACGCGTCGTGCATCGCACCAGCCAGCCCTAGCGCCACATGAGAAAACCCAATGGCGTGCACAGGCGTGAAGCCAGCGCGTGGAAAACGGTAGAGCATGCCTGACTCGAGCGGCTGATCGTATGGCATTAAGGCAATGCGATCGGCCTGAATGAACATGTCCGCTACACCGTAGAGGTCACTGCCGGTGCCGCGTAGGCCGCTTACGTGCCAGATGTCCTGGAACTCCGCTTCTGACTGACGGAAGTAGGCGGTGCACGTCTGTGGCTGGCCATCGTCCCGCAGAATAGTGCTGCCATCAGCTCGCTGCATCACGCAGCCGCCGGCCAGCCATGTGGCGTGTCGCGAGCCGCTGCCAAACGGCCATTTACCTGTCACACGCCAACCGCCATCCGTCTCGATGGCGACACCCGGGGTACCGGCGCCTGATGCGACGATCACGTCCGGATCGCTGAAGATTTCCGCGGCGCCGGGCAGAAACCCCGAGACGAGCGCTGCCACGGCACCCTGTGAAGTGCACCAGGCGGTACTGCCATCGGCGCGGGCGATGGTTTCCATAATCTCGCCGTAGTACGGCAGCGGAATCTCAGCGCCGCCCATGGATCGCGGCACGAGCACCTTAAAGACGCCGATCTCAGACAGGCCCTGGATAATTTCGCGCGGGATCCGCCGCTCCTGCTCGATCCGCGGGCTGGCCTCGGCGATGCGCGGTGCGAATTCGCGCACCGCGTCAATGATCTCTGTTGCGCTCAAGTGTTGGGCAACCATGAGGGTGGCTCAGTGTACTCCAAGGTTCCGAGGCCGCGAACAGAGCCGCATCCCGTGAGGGTGCGGTTCCTCTCGCGGACGCATCAATTGATCGAAGCCATTCGAATCAGGACCGCGCCCTCACGGGATGCGGCTCTGCTGGTCTTACGCCGCGATGCCGTAAAACTCCGCGGCATTGGGGCCCAGGATGCGGTCAACAATGGCCGGGTCAATCCCGCCCTGATTGCGGATGTTCCGCATCGCTTCGATCTCGCTGCTCTGGTCCTGGTGGCCGTAATCCGTACCGATCATCAGATGACCCGGGTTGGCGTACTTCAGCACCGTCGGCAAATCGTCATCCGTCTGGGCGGTTACCCAGATGTTGTACGCGCCCAGCACGTCCTCCTCGAGCTGCCGCCCGCGGGTCTCGAGTCGGCGCCGCAGATCGTGGATGACGTAGGGGATCCATTGCGAGCTTGCCTCAATGTAGCCGAAGCGCAGCTTGGGGAACTTCTTGGGCATGCCCGTGGTTACGAGCTGATGAAAGCTGGCCACTGATGACAGTCGAAACGCGCCAAACGTCCCGCCGATCCCGTCCTTGGCCATGATGCCCAACATCCCGGAGTTGGAATTGCCAATGTGCACGGTAATCGGCACGCTCAGCCGCTGCGCTTCCTCATAGATCGGATAGAAGTGCTCGTCCACGAGCAAACGCTCGTCCTCGATGCTGCGCATCGTGATGCCACAGCAGCCGCGTTCCATAGACCAATGCAGCTGCTTGATCGCTTCATCCATCGTTTCCAGTGGCAGGATGCACGTCCAACGCAAGCGGCCCTTGCTCTGTTGCCAGATGTCCGCCAGCCAGCGGTTGTAGCTCTTCGCCAGAGCAATCTCCGTCTCGGGCGTGTCGCACATCCTATTGATGTACATCGTGGGATAGAGCACCTGGACATCGATGCCCAGCTCATCCATGTGCGCAACGCGGCCCGGAATGTCTTCCATGTACCGTTTGGAATCGTCCGTCACCATGTTGCGCTTCACGCTATCGGAGATTCCCCGCGCCGCCACAGGACCGCGCGCTCGACCGCGGATCTTGCCGTCGATCAGCCAGTATTTCACACCGTCCGGTGCGTCAACGATAATGGGACGATACTTCTCCTCGTCAGGATCCATGTAGTCCCAGGTATGCTCTGTTTCGACGACATGCGCATCAGCATCGATGACCGGCATGTGCATAGCCTCCGCGAGAGATCCGAACTGCAGCAAAACCGCGCATCCACGGCTGCCCAGTGCCTCGAATCGTAGCCTTCGAGCCATCGTCAGTCAATGAACGCTGGATGCATTCTCTCAACGCGCGGGCCAGGGGCGCGGCACAATCGGCTACCATCGAAGTCATGCCCACTGGTTCCATCGTCCCTCTTGTTCTGTCCGTCTTTGTCTCTCTTCTCCCGGCGAGTGCCTCAGCGCAAGTGCCGCCCTCTCCCGAGGAGATCGCTGCTTACAGCGCTCTTCACCGCGCTGCCGCTGACAATGATGTCGGAACGCTGGAATCGCTTCTCGCATCCGGGACCTCGCCAGACTCCCGCGACGGGTATCACCGCAGCCCCCTCCATGTGGCCGCCTATCGTTCACAGCACGATGCCATGCGGGCACTTGTAGCAGGAGGCGCCGATGCAAATGCACTGGAGCGGGATTTCTATGACATCGTCACGATCGCCGCGGTAGCGGATGACTTGCCAACGCTCCAGCTCGCCTTAGAGCTAGGCTGTAGCGCCGGAAATATCACCAGCCGCTACGTCGGTACTGCGCTCATCGCCGCGGCCCATCTGGGTCACGTGGAAGTAGTGGAAACGCTCATCGCCGCGGGCGCTCCGCTGGACCACGTGAACAACCTTTCATGGACGGCGCTTATCGAGTCGATCGTTCTCGGCAATGGCGGGCCTCGCCACACCGCCACGCTCCGCGCCCTGGTCTCTAGCGGAGCCAACGTCAACGTCGCGGACGGTCGGGGTCAGACGCCGCTTGCTCTTGCTCGAGCCCGTGGATACACGGAGATGACCCAGATCCTGGAGACAGCAGGTGCTCGATAAATGACGCACTTTGTACGTGGCGAGCGACCCCGGTACAGGACACAGCCCGGCATGTAGTGAGTGCTTCAGCGCTTTTACCGGGCGTCCGAGAGCAAGCGTAGCGAGGCGGCCCGCGGCATCACGGCTAGCAGCGACCACGGAGCGATCGCAAACCGAATCGCTGCGCTCGCTTTCCGTGATACGGCGCCGAAGCACTCACTACACGCGACGGGCACCCGATTCTCATCAACGCTCAGCGCGGGGCCGGCGTCTCGGCCCGCATGACAGAGCGCATATGGATCACCAACAACACAATCAGCGCGACCTCGATGATCTTCGACAGATAACCCGTTCCCATTGGATTAGGAAGGCCTATCTGCACCCATCCGACGATCGATAGGAAAGCGACCACGAGGAGCGCCACGTCTATCAGCCAACGACGAGGACCCAGATAGTCGCGGGCCAAACCAGAACGCCACGGCCAGAATCACGTAGACGACGAAATTGAGTGTGAACAACTGGTTGAGCGGCAGTGGAAACGGACTAGGAAACGGCAGCGGGCCCCACAGATTTCCGCGGAATAGCAGCCAGTTCAGCCACAGATGAAGGACGCCATCCAAAAGCGCCAAGATGACGATGAGTGTTCGCAATTGCATGGTTACTGGCTGTCTCCCTACAGCGTAGCTAATTCGTCGCCACTGCCCGGGCGCACCTCGGACAGCATGTGCGAGCACCATAATTTGACTCGGCATGGGGCGCGCTTGGAGTGCAGCCAACCATTCGAGTCTGAGTACTTGCAACTGAAGCCGTTCCTTATACGCATGGCCTCAGGAAAAAGTTCGCGGCGCCAGCCAGAACGATAGCGAAGAGAAACATGGCGCTTAGCAAAACGGTGAGCGTTCCCAGAAACCCGTGCTCCATCATCAGTTCTTGACTCTCTCGGCCGTCTGCTATTGATGAAGGTCGCCGCGCTGGGCCGCGCAACGCGTAGATCCACGCGACAACGGTGACGCCGAGCGCCAGAACAGTGGTGAGGTGGCGCAGGCTCAGAAGCATCGAGTCCGCCACTGCGACGCAGTCCAACCACGCCAGGAAATAGCTCAATACCAGGTGCAAAGACCACACAGCGGTGATAATCAGCAGCGCCAGGCTCATTCGAATCAAACGAGATTGCCCTGTCACCACTCACACTCGCAATGATGCGGATCGAGTGCCTTACCAGCCGTGCAGTGTTCCGTCATTATCCGAGGCGGGGGGTGAGATAGAGCACCGCGAAGAGCACCAGCCAGTTGATTGCGATAGCGGACAGGTAAAGCGCCGCGTTCTGGACTGCAAGGAATCGTCGGCGATCGAAGTATCCCAGTAGGGCCTGCGTGAGCACGACGCCGGCGAGTATGAGCCCAACGACAACCAGGACCAACTGATACCAGCCCAGCAGCAGGAACGCGGACCCATACGCGTGCGCAGTGTGCGAGATCCCCTGCCAGCTCTGTAGCGCCGCCACCAGGAACAGCCCACCAAGAAGCAGCGCCGCTGTTAACCACAGCCTTAGCTGACCCTGGGCGCCACCACGAATACTCCGCAATGCCAGGTTCGCCGCGACGGCACACCCTACCAGCGACAGTGTCGCCACCCCGGGCTGCATCAGATCAGGCACCGAATACCCGTCCGGCGGCCAGGCCGCCGCGTTCGCGTAGGTGAAGTAGTAGCTGAAGATCATGCAGACACTTGCCACAATCATCACGAGGACGATGTGCAGCATCGTCCACCAGCCCAGGGCGCTGGTTCCAGATGTGTAGACCGGCAGTCCATGCAGCGTGGACCCGTCACCGGCCAGACGCCGCTCCCGCTCCAGCTTGCTGGGCCAGAGCCAGCCGATCGTTGCAAGGACCGTAGCCACGGTGGAGAATGCCAACAGCCAGTACAGGTCAAACAGCGTGGCGACGAAATTGAGTGTGAGCGTCACCGCGGCCACCAGCGGCCAGAGCGACGGC
Source organism: uncultured Chloroflexia bacterium (assembly GCA_963765765.1). Taxonomy (GTDB): domain Bacteria; phylum Chloroflexota; class UBA6077; order UBA6077; family JACCZL01; genus CAVXYC01. Next base: position 79,203 of record CAVXYC010000021.1, read on the forward strand.
CCGGCCAGGCGAGCAATGGCGCGCGGCTCCGCGGTGAAAACGCTCGTCACGAGCTGCGCACGCCACGCCGTGGGTGACTCAGCTAGACCATGCACCACGCGCTCGTACTCGGGGTCGCCACTGCCGATGTCCTTTTGCTCCCAGAGCGGATAGCGGCTTTGCACGATCGGGATCACTCGATAGCCCTCGTCCGGCGGTGGTGTTGGTGTGGCCCAGTCCATCGTGCCCGCGTCCCACGGATTGTCATTTGGAATTTCACCGCGCCCCAGCAAGACGCTCCGGATGACGTTCCACATGAATACAGACACGCCCAGAGCCAGGATGAATGCGCCAATCGTGGAAATGAGGTTGGTGGTCTCCCAGCCCAGTCCCGGTGGATACGTGTAGGCACGCCTCGGCATGCCCAGCAGCCCTGTGATGTGCATAGGGAAAAAGGTGACCTGAAAGCCGAGGAACATCAGCCAGAAGTTCCAGCGGCCCAGCCGCTCATCAAGCAAACGCCCAACCAGCTTGGGCATCCAATAGTAGAAGCCGGCGAAGATTGGAAAGATCACGCCGCCGACCAGTACGTAGTGGAAGTGTCCCACCACGAACTGCGTATCGTGTACCTGCCAATCAAACGGGACTGCTGCCACCATGACCCCCGTGACGCCGCCCGCGACGAAGGTGACGATGAAGCCCAGGGCAAAGAGGAGCGCGGTGGTAAATACTGGTCGGCCCAGCCAGAGGGTAGCGATCCAGGCCACCACCTGGATACCGCTGGGTATGGCAATGGACATACTGGCCGCGGCAAAGAAGCTCATACCCAGCACCGAAAGACCCGTACCGAACATGTGGTGTACCCATAACCCGAAGCTGATGATGGCCGTGGCAATCAGTGACGCCACGATCAGGCTCTCGCCCACCAGCGGCCGGCGAGCAAACGCCGCGACAACCAGGGAGATAATGCCCGCGGCCGGGATGAACTGGATGTACACATCCGGGTGGCCGAAAATCCAGAACAGGTGCTGCCAGAGCAAAGGATCGCCGCCGGCGGACGGATCGAAGAAGCGGGTGCCCAGCTTGCGCTCGACCTCCAGCAGCGTCGTACAGACCAACAGCGGCGTGAAGCCGAACAGCATGGCGTACGCCGTGACCAGAATGGACCAGCCGAAGATCGGTATGCGGCTCAGCGTCATGCCCGGGGCGCGCATTTTCAGCACAGCGATCGCTAGTTCGATGCCCGCCCCCAGCGCGGCCACCTCGGCCACACTCAGGCCTAGCAGCCAGAAATCTACACCCAGGTCGGGCGAGAACTGTGGTCCGGCTAGGGGCACGTACGAGGTCCAACCCACCTCTGGCACCTCGCCAAACGCTCTGCTGCTATAGAGAAGGATCGCGCCGAACAGGAACGTCCAGAAGCCAAAGGCGGTCATGCGCGGGAACGGCAGCTCGCGCGCACCCAGCAGCACCGGCATGGCAAAGCTAGCTAGCCCCTCCAGAAGGGGTACCGTGACCAGGAACATCATGATTGAGCCGTGCATTGTGAAGAGCTGGTTGAAGTGCTGTGCATCAACCCACGTGTTTTCCGGTCTGGCAAGCTGAATGCGCATCATCAGCGCCTCTAGGCCGCCGATGACGAACAGCGCAAAGGCGGCGAACATGTATCGATTAACCACCGGCCCGTTCTGGACGGTGACGAGCCAGCCATAAAGTCCCTCAGGGTCGTTCCACTGACGCAGAAGCGGATCACGCGGGTCCGGCTCTTCCTCCTCGGGTAACAGTCCAATCTCGCGCATGCGTCCAATGACCCGGCCGATCACTCCAACCCCTCCAGATACTCCAGGAGACTCCGTGTCTGCTCCTCGCTCATGGGGATCGATGGCATCTTGTTGCCCGGTTTCATGAACTGCGCGTTCGTGGTCCATCCAGCCAGGGACTCTGGATCGTTCTCATGGATCCCGGCGCCCAGCGTTTGCCTGCTGGCCAGGTGCGTTAGGTCCGGGCCCTGGGTGCCGGTGCTTACACCGCGAACCGTATGGCACTCGGCACACCGGTCGGTGAAGATGCGGAGCCCCTCGGTCGCGGACGGTGTCGCGGGCGGGGCGGCGTCGCGCCGCTGTCCGTCAAGCCAGCGCGCAAACTCATTGGCCGGTTGTACCAGCATGCGCATATGCATGTGGGCGTGCTGCAGCCCACAGAACTCACTGCACATCCCTCGGTACTCGCCTGGCCGCTGGACTACCAGCCCAAGTGTGTTGACCTTGTTGGGAATCAGGTCGACCTTGCCCGCGATCTGCGGAATCCAGAAGCTGTGGATCACGTCTCTCGAAGTCACGGTGAGTCGGATCGGTATCCCGGCCGGAATGTGGACCTCGTTGGCAGTAACGACCTGCTCGCCCGGATATTCAATCTGCCACCACCACTGGTGACCGGTCACATGCACCGTGAGCTCCGTCGGGCTGCCGACTGCTTGCTCCGCCGCGGCAGCCCGCGCCTCCTCTGCCCGGCCGGTGTGCTCGTGCGCGACAAACGCGCCTGCTCCGCCCGCGCCGGCCACCCCTCCTACCTCGCGCAGCGTGTAGACCGTGTAACCGAAGGTGAATGCCAGGATCACGGCGGGGATCACCATGCCAGCCACCACAACCACCTGGTCCGCACCGGCCTCACTCTGGCGGCTGTCCGGTCGTTGCCACTCTCGCCCGCCGTGCCAGGCACTTTGCGCACGCTAAGAATGAGCGCGCCGAAGACCACAATGCAGACCACCGTAGCCAGACCAATCATTACCCAGCCGAGCTCGGCGATCCGCTCCGCTCCAGCTGAGCGTGGATCCAGCGGCGATGGCGCCCGGGCGCAGCCCGCGACGAGTAGCCCCAGTCCAAGGCCCGGGAGTCTCCGGGCGAGGCTCGCCCATCGTCTTGTCACCGAACACACCGCACGCCGCACCAGCGTGCGCAAATTTCGGACCTATCGAGGCAGGGCGGCCATTCCGTCGTGCTCCGCCACGACAACATCCTCGAGCTGCGGGTTCCGATACCGCTCCGACAGGCGTCGATAAGCGTCCGATCTCAATGCGATCACCGTCAGGACCAGCCCCACCACGCCGGAGGCTGTGAAGAGAAGGGCTAGACCGCGGTCTTTGCCCGTGCCAAACCACGGGCCGAGGAGATCGACGCCCGCCCCGGTGGTCATGAACGGAATGAAATACAGCTCCGCGATAGGTCCCATCAGGAACGCCGTGATCGGCGTGGCCGCCTGCTCAATGCTCTGCGCGAACCCAAAGACGCGCCCCTGACGCTCGGGCGGGGTCACCTTCTGCAGAATTGTCTGCTCGGACGCTTCCACAACAGGCATGAGACACAGCCAGCCGAACATGCCGACACCAAGCAGCACGATCGACGCCTGAAGAGTGAAGACACCGGCCAGCGTCCACATGACCACATTACAGAGCAGGAGTGTGCGCACGGGATTTCGGCCGAGGCCCTTTCTGGAGACGACCAATCCACCGACGATGAACCCCAGGCTCAGAATGCCCCACAGGATTCCCCAGAGCTGCACGGACATCAAGAGGAGGCCGTAAGCATCCATGAGCGCCATGTAAATGCCGCCCAGGAAATTGTTGAAGGTCTGAAACAGAATGAGCGCCATCAATCCTGGCACAGCCAGAACAATGCGCAGCGTGCCTTTCGGATCCATTCCGCTGGCCTGCTCGTGATCAGCATCCATCGATCTGGGCGCGAATCCGGGAATAGACAGCGTTGCAAGATGCACGAGCGTGAGCGCCGTAACCACCAGTGCGCTAAGCAGCATCCAGGCGGCGCCCAGGAACCCGATTGCCAATCCGCTCAGTACGGAGGCGAATAAGAAACCCACACCGTTGGCGGTGCCTACAAGGCCATTCGCTCTGTCACGGGCATCCTCGGGGACCATGATCGTGACAAGTGTGGAGAGCGCGATGGAGCGCGCGTTCCCCACGATCGCACCCACCAACGTCAGCACGACGAACGTCCACAGCGTCGCGCTCGATGGATCCCTAAAACTCTCCGCTGGCGTGGACACGAATATCGCCAGCGCCAGCGCGTACAAGACCAGCGTGCAGCCGCTGGATGCCATCATGACTAGTTTCTTCGGATACCGATCCACGAGTGAGCCGAGGAAAAATCCCGAGAACGCCACGGTGACTGTGTACACCCCGGCCATAACCGACGTGGCGATCACTGATTGCGTCTCGAGATACACCCAGAATGTGACCGCGAACCAGACAAAGTTATTGATGAGGAACGCCGTCATCGAATTCACCAGGACGGCGAGAAAACTTCTTGGCATCGGGCAACCTTTCGGCCCGCTCTCCCGTCTGTCGGCGGCAGACCTCACACGCCGCGGCGTGTTGTACTCATTATTGAGACGAATTCACTGGAGCCGGCTCGACACATGGGCGGGCGGTGCTGCTCAGAGCGAAACGCGCGGGTGGGACAAGGTATTCCCTGTGGAGGTGGGACAGGCGTCTCGCCTAATACGATTAGTTAAGTGATGGGGCATCGCTAGGACAGTCGTCTCGACTGTCCCGTGCACCCGCCGCTGGTCCTCACCGGACAGTCGAGACGACTGTCCCACCGTCAGCGGCCGACGCATGACTTAAGACATTACGGCCGGCGGGGAAGCGGATTCGCTGGACCGAACACCAACACGTCGTGACAGTTTGCGCAACCGGGCAATGGCTTGCCGTCGCCAGCGTTCGCGGCAGCGGGCGCCAACCAGCAGAAAGCCCACGCGGCTCCACCAGTTGGGAAAGTCACCGGTCCGCCAGTGCGCCTGAATACGGAACCGTATCTCGCCCGTCTCATGGCGCTTGGACAGTAGGAACCACTCGAATCCCTGCTCGATGTGCCCATTAAGGGTGTCGTAGCGGTACCCGAAGCTGGTTCTCTGACCGTCCGTTTCGTCGCGTACAGTGGTCACTCTCACGCCATTCAGAAAGCGGAGGCCGAAGACTTTGATCTCGAGCAGCATGTTGCGGCCCTTGAGGGGAGCGTTGGGGTTAAAGTGCCCCACCACGATCCTTCTATCCGAGAATCGATAACTGATGAGCGCGCGTCTGGCGTTGGCAAAGGGGCCCTGTTCAAGGGGAGGGCCAGGCGGCTCGACTGCAATGGGCTCGTCCACCCCGTCTACCGTCCAGCCGCGTTCAGGAGTCATCTGATCCAGTGGCACATCGAAGTTCAACTTGTGGTTGCTTAGCTCACGCAAGCACGCCCGCAGTGTCTCCTCAGGCCAGGGGCTGCCAAACCGCCAGAGCGCCAAGCGCTACGCCTCCCCGTCTCGCGGTACCCACTCCACCAGATCCCGCCTCGTCGCGGAGCCTATTCCACGCTGCATGCTGGTGCCCGCAGCCACGACCTTCGCCCCAGCGGATGAGAACACCCCTCCCAGCTCAGCCAGACGGAGATCTGCCAGCAGTACGCGCGCGGCATTGGCACCGGCGGCCCCATGAACCCCTCCACCAGGGTGAGTGGCCGCCCCGCTCATATAGAGACCCTTTATGGGCGTCTGATAGCGGAACCAGCCCGGAAGCGGGCGAAATACAAGCTGCTGATCCAGCATGTAGCTCCCTGAGCCAATGTCTCCGCCAACCAGATTCGCATTCTGTGCGTGGAGATCGTCGGGAGTCTGACCTTCCGCGGCCAGCACAAGTCCACGGAATCCGGGAGCGTGCACATCGATCTCATCGAGGAGTCGCTCCAGGAAGGGTGCCCGCGCCTCTTGCCAGGTCCGCCCACGGATAGCTCCGGCGCTGTCTCCCGCGATTTGAGATGGCACGTGCGTCATTGCCCACAGCGTGTGCCGACCGTCCGGCGCACGTGAAGGGTCGATCAGCGTGTGAATTCCCGCGATAAGAAGGGGGTGAGCGGACAGCATGCCGTTGCGCGAGTCCGTCACTCCCGTTCGTAGCTCTTCCACACTCCGCCCGAGATGAAAGGCCAGCGTACCGTGCAGCGCCTCGGCCCTAAAGTCAGGGAGTCCATCGAGGGCGCAGTGTACGGTAAAGACTCCAGTGCCCCAGCGAAATCGACGGACCAGCTTGACGAAGTTTCCGGGTAAGTGACCGGCTCCAACCAGATCACTGAACAGGCGCTTCGGCTCCACCGTGGCCAGGACCGCATAACGAGAGGTGAATTCCTCACCGCCCGCCTGAACGGCCGCGGCGCGCCCTTCTCGCACCACGATCCGCGTAGCCTCACGCCCACTCAGCACCTCGCCCCCGAGGGACTCGAGCAGCCGCCTGAGAGCGGTTGCAATGGCGCCCGCGCCGCCGCGAGGAATTGGCATTCCAACCCGCTGCGCCAGACCACACAGCATCAGTCCGAAGGCAGCGCCGCCGGCATCATCCGGCGAGAGGTCAGAGTGGAGCACGCTGCCGGTAAGCCAGATTCTGGCGTCGTCCCCGCGAAACGTTCGTCCCACCAGAGCCGCTGCTGAGCTGCTCATGAGCTGGGCAAACTCCAGGAGGCGGCGCGGATGTCTCAGGAGCGGCGTACCACGCAATACTGGCGCCGGGTGGCCGATGGGGTTGAACAGCAAGCTCAGGAATGCTGGACCGCCCCACTCCCACCAGTGCAATAGCTCCCGCCAGCCGTCACCGTCTCCGTGCATCGCTCGATCGAACGACTCAGCGCTCATCTCAGGCGTCTGGCCCAGGGCCACGCCTGGGCCCATTGGAGTGGCTCCACCGTAGGGTTGCGCTGAATGGCACCAGGTTAGACCGTGCTCGGCTAACGGCAGATCCGAAATGGGGCCCACGTGCGCAAGTGGATGGAACGCTGAGCAGATATCGTGACGGTACCCCGGCAGGGTCAACTCCGCCGTACGAGCGCCGCCGCCAATGACCTCGTTCGCTTCGAGTACGAGAACGCGCAGTCCTTTCAGGGCCAGCGTGCAGGCGGCAACCAGCCCGTTAGGCCCGGATCCAAGCACGATGACGTCTGGATCGCCAGTCACTGGTCTGCTCCTTCGTGCACGGTTGAGCTCACCGCGGCGCTATCGCAGTCGCCATGCCAGTGCTCCTTGGAATGCCAAATGTCATGGCACGAGGCCTGCATCCGCGAGCGCGACATGCCAGCAAGGTACGCGCCGCGATCAATTGCACACGCCACCGTTGTGGTTACCGGATCCTCGAGCGGGATTGGGCGAGCAACGGCACTGGCATTTGCTGAGCGCGGAGCCAATGTAGTTGTCGCCGCTCGCCGAGAGGAGGCGCTAGAGGAATTGGCGGACGAGTGCCGCCAACGTGGAGGCCTGGCGCTAGCCGTTCCGACGGATACAACGAACGATGCGGCCGTCGATGCCCTTGCTTTACATGCGGAAGAGCGTTTCGGGCGGCTGGACGTGTGGGTGAATAACGCTGGTGTGTATGCGTCGGGGCGCTTCGAGGACGTGCCGGCGGAGGTGTTTCGCCGGGTGATCGAGACCAACTTGCTGGGCTACGCCGCGGGAGCACGATCGGCTCTGCGCCAGTTCCGCCGACAGGGCAGCGGTGTCTTGATCAACGTAGGCTCTATCGGCAGTCGTGTCCCCATGATCAGCTTCAGCGCCTACACGGCCGCCAAGTTTGGCCTACTTGGTCTCACGCGAGTACTCCGCCAGGAGCTGCGTGGGACGGACATTCACGTGTGCGCCGTGCTACCTGCCTCCATTGACACGCCAATCTTTCAACACGCCGCCAATTATTCTGGCCGAGCGCTGAGCGCGATGAGCCCCGTGTCCGACTCGGATCAAGTCGCGCGAACCATCGTGGGGCTGGCGGAGCGCCCGCGGGGCGTGCGAGTGGTTGGGCGGTCCGCCGGATTCCTGTCTCTCTTGAACGCCGTCGTGCCAGCATTCGCCGAGCGGCTCGTCACCTGGATGATCGAGCGACAGCAATGGAGGTCCATCCCAACCCCGCCCACCCCCGGAAACCTCTTCGAGCCTATTCCAGAATGGACGGGAACCAGCGGTGGCTGGAAACCTAGTGGACCGCTACCAATCGCTCGCCGCACGCCCAATGCCGCGGCAGTGCGGTAGGCCCTGAGTCATGAAGCAAATTCTCAGCGATACGGTGTTCACTCGTGTCGCTATGGCCGCGAACGCTGGCAGTTTGGCAAGGGAGAGATGATGAACGGAGCCCCAGCATGCGAAGTGGGATAGCTCATTCGCCGAACCTCAGGTCGGCCGGGGCGGGAGCTCTGGCCGGTTTCATTGCATCAGTGGTGCAGGTCACCGTTGGTCTGGGCATTGACAAGCTGCTCCTCCCGCCTGAACACAACAACAACATCGCTCCTCGTCTGATCACACGGATCTTCCAGAGGCAGGGCGAGCCGCCAAATACAGCGCGAGACTGGTTCTTGGGAACACTGTTCCACATCGGCTATGGCGTCACCTGGGGTGTTGTCTTCGGCCTGGTCCGGCGCTGGACCCGCATACCAGCGCCGCTTGTCAGCGTTGCCATGGGACTCTCGATCTACCTGATCGCCTTCTCGAAGATCGGCGCCGGCACGAAGACTGGCACTGAAGTACATCCGAAGTACCGTGATCCGCGGAAGCAGCTCTCGCTCATCGCAATCGTTACGACGTTTGTGTTGACTACGACCGGCGCCTACGAGCGACTGTCAGCTCGACCCTGAAGCTCCTCACCGGGACCGCCGAGCTCCAGTGTCTCAGTACCTAATCGGCGGTACACTGGCCCTGCACACTACATTGCACGTACACGGGAGCGACCATGCGGCCACATAGTGGGCCGATGCGATAAGGGGCGCTCACGGAGACGAGGTATGACGACCGTGACCAATGCTGCGCTACGCACACTGATGCCGATTGCCGGATGGACCGAAGAGCGCGCCGACACGGTGAAGATTACCGATGTCGCCGATCCCATTCTGCCGACGCCGTTCCGCATCGGCGAGACGAGCGCCGCCACCATCGCGGCGGTGGGCCTGGCGGTCTCAGATCTGTGGAAGCTACGCACCGGGCGGCAGCAGGATGTGGCGGTTGATACGCGACAGGCAACTGCCTCACTACGCAGCAGCCACTATTTAAAGATGGATGGCGCGGAGGTCTCCACCGAGCGTAACACGATCATGGGCTTCTACCCGGCCAGGGACGGCCGCTGGAGCTACGTGCATGCCAATTTCCCCAACCATCGCGCCGCGGCGCTCAGCGTCCTGGGGGTGCCCGAAGATCGCGATGCCGTGCGTCAGGCGGTGGCGAAGTGGGATGCGCGAGAGCTGGAAGAGGCCATCATTGCTGCCAAGGGCGCTGGCGGCATGGTGCGCACCATGGACGAATGGGCCCAGCATCCGCAGGCCGCGGCGGTCGCAACCCTACCGCTGCTGGAGATCGTCAAGATTGGCGACGGTCCGCCTGAGCCGCTGCCCGACGGCAATCGACCATTGTCAGGCGTTCGGGTACTGGACCTTACTCGCGTGCTGGCCGGCCCCACCTGCGCGCGTACCCTTGCGGAGCACGGAGCCGACGTGATGAAAATCACCGCGGCGCACCTGCCCAATCTCGGCTACCAGGAATACGACACCGGCCACGGCAAGCTATCGGCCCAGCTCGACCTGCGCCAATCAAAGGATCTGGACACGCTACTCGGGCTTATCCGAGAGACCGATGTATTTTCCCAGGGCTACCGGCCGGGTACGCTGGCCGACCGCGGGCTCTCGCCGGAAGCTCTGGCGGAGCTGCGGCCCGGTATCGTCTTCGTCACGCTGTCTGCCTTCAGCCATCTTGGTCCATGGGCCTCCCGCCGCGGCTTTGACACGGTGATCCAGACCGTCAGCGGCATCACCAACCGGCAGGGCCAGCTCTTCCCGGGCAAGGAGCCCGGCCCGCAGTTCTATCCCGTCTCGGCGATCGATTACCTCACGGGCTACTTGATGGCCTTCGGCACCATCCTGGCTCTCACCCGCCGCGCGCGCGAGGGCGGAAGCTGGCTCGTGCGGATCTCCCTGGCCCAGACAGGTCGCTGGCTGGTGAATCGTGGCCAGGTTCCGGAGTCCGAGCTAACCAATGTCCCCAAGGACTTCACCCCTGAGGAGATCGAGCGTTGGTCAATGGCCAGCGACACGCCGGTTGGTCGCTTGAATCATCTCGGCCCAGTAGTGCGCCTCTCCGAGACTCCACCACATTGGGCCCGGCCAACGGTGCCGCTCGGCTACCACGAGCCGGCGTGGCCGGCGCAATCCACGTAGCTTCCGGTTGAGGCCATCGGTGACGGGCTCGAGCGCCTACACGGCGTGCTCGGCTCCCTCATAGAGCGCCTGGCCTTCCAGAACCCCAAGCGCATCCTGGATGGCCTGCGACGGTACTCCCTATGCGCAGAGGGCACGCCGCTTGCACCCACGACCGGGTCCATCGGGAACGGCGCATGAGCGACCGCGGCCGTCCCGATGAGCCCCGTCACGAGGCACATCATGACCATGCGTCCAATCGCGTACCGTCTCCGCAATCTCGCCAGTCGCAAGCTCCTGGCCAACCCCGGCGGCTCCCGCGACAGCGGCGCCAAAATCATCCAATGGGACGACTCGGGTGGCCCCGAGCAGGCCTGGACGCTCGAGCCCGTCCCGGGCGGCGGTGCCCAGCTCCGGAACGCGGCGAGCGGCAAGGTGCTGGCCAATCCCCAGGGATCCCGCGACAACGGCACGGAGCTGATCCAATGGGATGACCGCGGGGAATCGGACCAGGTGTGGACGCTGGAGCCGGGCCCGAACGGCGGGATGCGGCTGCGCAACCAGGCCGAGCCGGAAGCTGCTCGCCGTGCCAGGCGCCTCCCAGGCGAATGGGACGGTGGTGGTGCAGTGGGAGGACACCAGCGGAGCCGAGCAGGAGTGGACCTTCGACCCGCCGCTGGGCAGTACGCGATAAGTCGCCCCCGGCCCGCTCGGTCGGGCCGCGTCGATGGAAACGCCCCGCCCCGGACGCAGGCCGCGCGGCCCGCGTCCGGGGCGGGGACGGCCTACTTGGAGCCGGCCAGCAGCGTGAGCGCCTGGGCGGCCCGAATGAACTTGTGCTCCGCGAGCTGGCGGATTGACTTGACGTTGAACGCTTTCTGAATCGCTTCCGCGTCACCTTTGCTCACGCCCTGCAGCGCGTCGATCGGCAGCTCCGCGAGCTCGGCGAAATCCTTCTGCTCGTGCGCTTTGTCCACGTACTTCGTGATGTCAGCCATGAGACCCTCCTTACCGTCCACCCATCATCTTTTTCATCGCCACGGCTGCGATGCCGGCGAGCGCCGCCTTGGCAATCGGGTTGGCGAGCGCCCCCTGGCCGCCCGCGCCACCACCAGCGCCACCGAGGAGCTGCCCGAGTAAGCCGGGCTGCTGCTGGTCCATCCGCCCGGTCACCTGCGCCAGGTAGTTGGGATCCTGAAAGCGGTCGTCGATTCCGTCCTGATTGAAATCCGGCACCTGTACATTCTGTTGTCGGGCTTGCTGTTGCAGGTACTGGCCAAACTGCGTGCGCTGCTGGGGTGTCGAGCCGGCTGAACGCCTCCTGGGCCGACTGCTGGTACATCTCCGGAGGAAGATGTGGAGCTACCTGCTGGTAGCGCTCCATCGCCTCCTGATCCGAGATCCCGTCCCAGGGAGCCCCGTTGTCGTACCGTTGCGTGAAGTCCTGGTACTGCTGCCGCTGCTGGCCGCCGCCCAGAATCTGCTCGAGTATGTTCATCCCCATGATTGCTTCCTTTCGTTCGCACCTGCGGTGAACGCTGCTCACCAGTTACCGCTCGTCGCCGTCTCCGCTCCGCACGATGAATGCCCGAGTGTGCTGCGAAGGTTCAGTCGAGCGCCTTGCGCATGGCCCGTTCCAGCAGGTTGCCGCTGGGCTTCTCGTCCTCGGGCTCGCGGTCGGTGGGGTAGATCTCCCGCACCTGACCGGTGTCATCGGGATCCTCGACGACCACGCGCTCGCGCAGCACCGTGTCCTCCACGAGCCGTGTTTCTCGACGCTGGACGTGGCGAACGCGCACGTGCTCTTTGAGCACCAACCGTTTGACGACCACAAGCTGCTCTTCATAGACGGGAATAACGGTCACGCCCTCGTCGTCCCAGGGCTCGACGCGCTCGGAGACCTCTTCTCCGATCGGGACCCGCTCCAGCTGCACTTCATCCCGTAATGCCTCGACTTCGAGGTGGGCCGGCACCGCTTCGACATCGCGCCGAACTCGCACGGTGCCCGCCGGCACGGTTTCCGTGCGTGCCGTCAGCTCCTCTTCCCGCAGCTCCATGGAGCGGGTTTCAACCGGCGCCAGCCGTGTCGGATTCGGAGCCTTCCTCGATCGTTCGACGGCGATCCATCGACGCGTTGGGGTCGCCTCGCGCGGGCGAGGTATTCTCGTCCTCGCGGTCGTCGTGTTCCCCCCGTGGTATTGCCATGTGTTTTCCCCTGATGCGACGCATCACCTGTGGAGGCGAGCCACCGAAGCAGCCCTCCTCCATTCGAGTACCACCGCGCGGAGGGTTACCGGCCCGGGCGCTTTTTCGCGGGCATCCTCCCAGGCATCGCGGGCATGCTCCTTGACCCGATCCCAGGTGCTCGACCCGTGTCCGCTCCGACGCGACCATTCGCCATAGCCGGAGCCAAACTCGGTCTCGACGTCCTGCCAGTTGCGACCCCGGTAGCGTGGGTCATTGGCCATCTCGTAGCCGTAGCGGTACCCGGGCTCGGCTTCTTCCCAGCGACCTGCCGTGGATCCCGAGCGGGTTTGCCAGCGCTGCCGATACGACGGCATCGCCTCGTCCCACGAGCTGTATGTGGTTGACTGGCCCGCTCCGGTGTCGCCCGTCACGCGCGCCTCGCCCGTCTGTTTGACCCGCGCGACTTCACGCTGAACATCGGCTTCGACACGCTCGGTGTCCTGCACCGTGCGCTTCTGCAGCTCGACCTCCTCGTAGACCACTGGGCGCTTCTCGGCAATCACCTCTTCGCGCTCGACCTCGATCTCGATCTCCTCCTTGTCGCCGACCGGTCGGTCGGCACGGCCGACGGTCCACCGGGCGTCGTTCGACCGTCACTTCTTCATGGGTGACCGGCACGTCCACCGCTCGGTGCTCGGTGACGACGTCCTTCTCAATCTCTACCGTCCCCGCCTCGGTGCGCTCCTTACGCGCGGCCAGCTCCTCTTCACGGAGCTCCAACGTGTCCGTCTCCCGTGCTGCGCGCGTGTCGGGAGCTTCGGCTCGGGCGCGCGCGACATTCGTCGTCTCGACCGCCCGGCCGGCCTGCTGCACGGCGCGGGCCTGAGCGGTATCACGCGTGTCCACGTCGTACGCGCCGAAGCTGTGCAAGATCGTGCGCGCATCGTCATAGCGCCCGTCCGCTTTGACGGTCACTATCGTTCGGCCGCCCTTGAACTCCTCGTCGTAGTAGCGCGCGTCCTCCTCGGGGACACCCATCCCAGTGAGCGCACCCAGGAGTCCCCCCGCCGCGGCGCCTACCGCGGCGCCGCCCAGCACGCCCGCCAGCAGGCCACCGGCCAGCACCGGGCCGATGCCCGGAATGAGACCGGCCGCCAGGGCGCCCAGCACCCCACCCACGACGCCACCGGCGACGGCCCCCTGGGCGGCTCCTCCACCAGCGTCTCCCGCATCCTCCTCCGTCGATTGGACGGCGCCTTCCTTGTGGTCGGCATCGCGGATGGCGATGCCAATCTGGTCGTCGCGAAATCCACTCCGCTTCAATTCATCAATCGCGTGTTCGGCGTCGGTGCGGTCGTGAAAGACGCCGACAACGGCGGTTCGCTCAGTTGTTGCCACGGTTCACTTCCTTCTGTGTGTGTTCGTCGAGATGATGTTTGCGTTGATTCATTGACGGCCACTCGGCCCAGGCTGCGCCGATCGTTGTGGTGCTTGCATCGACCTCCTTACACATGCGCGTGATCGCTCGTTAGCGCTGCTGCGCAGCATTCGCCGCCTCCTGGACCTTGGGTGCCGCCTGCTGGCCGCGCTCGTACCACCCACGGACGATCTCCGCCGCGGTATCCCGACTGCCGAGCCCAAACGCGAGACCGAGGGCGCCGGCACCGCGATACAAGAATCAGGCCAGGGGAGGCAGGCCACGGATCCGCGCGGCCCTGCGTCGGCGGGCCCCCGAGCTCCGGTGGCCGGTGCGACTCTTGCTCTGGATCGATCCAGCAACCACGGAGGAGACCTTCATGACGCTGCCCGGTCCGCTGCATCTGATTACGGAGTCGTTCAGGGAGTGGCAGAAGGACAAGGCGTCGCGCCTGGCCGCTGCGCTCGCCTATTACACCGCGTTTTCCATCGCCCCGATGTTGTTGCTCATCATCACCATTGCGGGGATGGTGCTGGGTGAGGAGGCCGCTCAGGGGACGATCTTCGCGCAGCTCCAAGGACTCCTGGGGCCCGAGGTGGCCGGCTTTCTCCAGTCGGCCGTTGCGCACTCGCGCGAGCCGGGAGCCAATGCGATCTCCGCCGTCATCGGACTCGCCACCTTGGTCTGGAGCTCGTCGAATGTATTGGTCAGCTCCAGGATGCACTGAACACCATCTGGGAGGTTCAGCCAAAACCCGCCCGGCATTGTCGGCTCTGTCAAACGCCGCATTGTGCCGCTCTCCATGGTCCTGGGAATTGGTTTCATCCTGCTGGTCTCACTGGCGCTCAGCGCCGGACTGTCGGCTGTGAGCGCATTCATGGGTGATGTATTGCCCGGGATCCGCGCTCCTCTGGCAGATCGTGAACAACGTGCTCTCCTTCGCCGTCGTGACGCTGCTCTTCGCTGCCATCTACAAGGTGTTGCCCGACGCCGAGATCCGCTGGAGCGACGTCTGGATTGGCGCGGTGGTGACATCCGTGCTGTTCGTCATTGGCAAGGCAGTCATCGGGCTGTATCTCGGTCACGCCAGCGTCGGATCCACCTACGGGGCCGCGGGCTCGCTCCTGGTGTTCCTGGTGTGGGTGTATTACGCGGCGCAAATCCTGTTCTTCGGGGCGGAGTTCACGCAGGTCTACGCGCGCACGCGGGGCTCCGAATCGTGCCGAGCGCGGATGCCGAGCCGCTGACCGCCGAAGCCCGCGGCGAGCAGGGGATGGCCGCCAGGGAGGACCCTACCACCGCCGCCACCAGGCAGGGGCACCCAACGATCGCCGCCCCGCCAGGTCCATGAGTCGGATGGATACCCCCGGGCGCGACGCCATGGCGGGCGGGACGCTGGTCCGATCAAGAAGCTGCTCTGGACGGCGTTCCCCGGTGGATCCGTGGCCATCACCGGTCTCATCGCGCTTAAAGTGACCAACGTGCTCTGGTCGAGCATCGTCCACAGGCCTCCACCTGACCGGTAAGTCTCGGGTCGCGTTCGATCACAGCGCCCGGCTTCGACACCGGATGGACACACGGGACAGAGGCCCGCGGACGATGTAAGAGAAGGCCACAGCATGAACGACTCGGGCGTCTGCACGCTCCCGGAGTGTGCTCATCCGCCCCGGAAACCTCCACGCCGCCTGGTCGAATCCGACCAGGTGGTGTCCCGCACTGTCGATGGCCATTCCAACGAGAGGGTACCTCCCATCGCCGCGAGAGCCACACGTGCGCGTCCCTCCGCAGGAGAAGAGAACAGGTCTCTGAGACGGGACCACGCGCTCTGGGGTGCTGGCTGCCCGGTGTGTCGCGGTCCACGGTCGCGCGCGGGAGCGCGCTCTTCCGAGAGCTCGTGCTCCGAGCGTATGAGTACCGCTGCGCCATCTGTGCTACCAGGGCTTCCTGAACGGCCAGGTCATCGGCCTGGACGCCGCACACGTCCGCTGGTGGGCCGGACGACGTCCACAACGGCCTCTGTCTGTGCACCTTCCACCACAAGCTGCTGGACATGGGCGTCCTCGGGGCCGATGAGGACCGCTGCGTGCTCGTCTCCCAATAGTTCATCGCGCCCAACGACCAGGCCAACGCGCTGAGAGCCTGTAGTGCTTCCACCGTGGAGCGCGATTCACGGGCGTTGGATTGACGGCCTGGATGTTACTGTCCGCGGGTCGTTGGATCGACTCCTGCGAACGCAGGAAATCGGTCATCCGAAAATTGGTGCCGCCGCCACTACCGGCAGCGTCGGAGGTCCAGTTCTTGTTCACGGACAGGTACGAGTTGGGATCTAGTTGGAGCAATCCGATGATGACCTCGCCCACGATCCGGCCCCCTACGGGACCGAGGAAACGCCCGCCATTGACCGCTCGGCTTCCTTGAGGACGTAGTAGAACAGCGGTGTCCTCTCGTCGAGCTGGAGCGGCTGGAGCTCCGGAAGTCGGCCTTCACCAGCGGCGGCGCGCCGATGCGTCGGGCAATACTCTGGCCCGAAGGCACCTTCCAGGTGAGGCCGCGGAGCAGGGTCCGTTGCGGCAGGACGCGCAGCGTGGCATCCCGGCAATGGCCCCGGGCGGAAGACTGAAGAGCGGCGTGGAGAGCTTCGTGTCGATCAACTTGTTCGGCTTCACTTCGGGATTGCCATCTTTATCGCGCAGTCCGAAGTCG
Organism: uncultured Chloroflexia bacterium; assembly: GCA_963765765.1. GTDB lineage: Bacteria > Chloroflexota > UBA6077 > UBA6077 > JACCZL01 > CAVXYC01. The sequence continues at coordinate 95,694 of CAVXYC010000021.1, forward strand.
AAGAACATTGCCAGCCCAGGAATCGGCGCGGTGCCCGAGCGCCCCCGATGAGGCTTGCCGGATCTGAGATCGGTTTCTCCAGGTCCGCGGGGTCGAAGATCATGCCGAAAATGGCTCTTTCTTTAGATCGCCCGCGAGGTTGGCGCGGTAGGACGGACGCACCATGGAGTGACCGAAGCGATACGCGGCCCCCTGGAACTCCACCGGCATGAACGCGTCCCGCGTCGGCATGTAGAACTTGCGTCCCTGAGACAGGATGGTGTTGACCATCGACTGGCCGACAAACAAGGGGAGGAATTCGTGCAGGACCATCCACTGGTAGTGCCAGATGGTGAGTTGGCGGGCGCGATTGAACACCTCGTTCGCGCCCGAGGCACCCTGGGACTTCACGTGGTCCACGGCGTGGTTGTGGAAGAGCAGGAAGGCGGCGTGCAAGCCTGACAAAATCAGGTTCTCGTCATTGCGCGGATCGCCAATGATGCGCGCCGACTAGCGTCCCGCAGGAGATCTTCGAAGAGTCCGCCATTTCCACCTTAAATTTTCCGGGGTTCGAGGGGTCGTACAGCTGCGGACTGAGCCGTGGGACCGCCACCGTAGACCGAGTCGGCATCAAATGCGGGGGTGCGAGCATTGGTCGAGTGTTGTGGCGGTGAGGGCGCACCGAGTCGCGAGTCGGTGTCAACGTGGTGTCATGGTCCATGAATTGGCCCATGAAGGTGGTGCCGGCGGAGTGGTTGGGGTTGTTCGGATTGCCCGCGCTCGGGCCGGATCGGTAATGAGTTTGACCGGTCCGTCGCCAGAGAATCCTTCGCGTCCAGGATACCGACCGGCTTGCCGAGCTCCATGAGCGCGGCTTCAACGTTCGGGCTCTGCGACGAGAACGGTGGCAGATCGAACATCCGGCCGAAATTATCTTCAGGGTTTGCCTGGCGGGCAGGCGATGCCTGGATCACATCGGGCCACCGGAAACCGATCGCGGCTGTCCCAGCGACACCGAGTGTGCCCAAAAATCGTCGGCGGGTCACACCGATCATCCGAGGATTGCGCTTACGTTTGTCCATGCGATGGATTCGCCTCCGTCGATGTCAGCGCACGGTCATCCGAACGCTGCAAGCGCACCCTGCTCTAACGGCGCTGATCCTCACTGAGGCGCCGGTGCGCTCGAGCGCACTCGGCGGAGTACGCCGTTTTGAGCCCCGGTCAGCTGGGCGTGCCTCTTTAACACTCAAGACCGACTCTCGGCTATCCCCCACGTGGGGTCTTCAAGCAGTGCCGATACCGGGCCAATCGGTTTACTCCACCGGGTCCGTGAGCTATCTCCAACGTGCCAGGGCGCTGGTCTGAGCGCACGGTCGTGACGGATGTTCGCAGCAGGGCGTCGAGCTTGATCGCGTGGTCCGTGAACAGACGACTAGGTCACGAAGTCGAGTGTTGCCGGACGGCCGCATCATCGCGATTGGCTGGATCCCAGACAGGAGGGCACGGACAGCCAGGACGAGACCGCAATCGCCGCCGCCGCCAAGACGACGATCCGCCCGCGCTGACCCCAACATTCACCAGCACGCCCGCGTCTACGGGGTCCCTGCAAGCGGCCACGCCCACCAACACGCTGCCCCCGGTGCAGCCGGGCCTTCGCAAATAGCCAGGGTGTGGAAACAGCAGGTCACCATCCGCCCCGCTCGCGCACCCAGCACGGCCTGGTGACTGTAGGCTATGCCGTGGTGGCACCGCCGCATTGGCACCAGATCTCAACCAGTCGCTCTCCGCAGTGCTTCAGATCACCCACGCGAGTACCGCAGCCCTATCCGCGGCCATCGGCGGTGTGACGATTACACCGAGTGGGACGTCCGATAGCTCGACAAGGTAGCGAGCCGCTCGAGATGGAAACCCTGGAGCCCATGGCGAGACATGGGAGGCGCAGTGTGCCACGCGTCGCTCGCGGAGTCGACTTGGTTGACTGCCCGCGCCGAGCGGATCATGGTATCGCTAGCATGGAGCCTATCGCTAGCATGGAGCGGGGGGCGTAGGCGATGGCGTTGTGCACCAGGTGGAGCAGCGGGATCGGGAACAGCGGCACCAGCGCGCCTGGCCCGTGACCTGTTGTAGCATCGACGGGATCCTCATGAACTCCCACTGGCAACGGGCCGAACGATCCCGACGTATCATGCTGTCGGCAGGCCGGTGTCCGCTGATTGAGATGCCCCAGCATGGTGTCTCGCCGGCCGCCGAAAAGCGCTAGCGTCCCAGCCGTTCCAGTTCCTCAAGGTGGTCGGTCTCCGCGGAGAGCATGCTCTCCAGTCGGATCGCCAGGCCCTTGTCCCCGAATTCGAGCGCTTGATCGATGCGCTTGGTGTAGTTGGCGATCACCGCTCGCTCCGCGGCGATGTTGTCACTCAAGAGTTCGCGCGCGGCGAGCAAGCTCCGTGGGATGATTCGGATGCATGTGAACGGGGGTGATTCGACATCCATCCTGCAACGCGTACTGGTGCCGATAAGCCCGATGAGACGGCCCGAGTGGGAGCCTGGCGTTTCTGGGACTATAGGGGCGGATCTGGTGGAGCGTGTGACAGCGCCCCTTCCACCTAGATCATGTCAGCCCACTCGCGCAGAAGCAACGACGCTTGCTTTTCGTCCGCGATCTGGAGTTTCTAGGCCGTTTCGAGAAGATGGTGACGCCGATCATCCACGGCCTCGGATCAGGGTGCATGTTTTCCAACCGCGCGACGACGGGAGGGTAAGACGGGCGCATCTCCAGCCCCTGCCAGTGTTGGGTAGCTTGGCGGTAATTGTCGATCTGCTCTGCTTGAAGCGTGCGCAATTGCTCAATGTACGGCAGCATCGCCGCTGATCGATTTATTAGTGCCGCCTGGATCAGTGTCCAGAAATCGCGCCGTGCAAGGGAGAGTCGGGGACTCGGCGCTTGCTTCAGGTCGAACCAGATGTTTAGCCACAGGGCGAACGCGTCAATCGCCGCCTGCGCTGATCCCACGCCCGCGGAGACGTACAGGTCGGCCTCGTTTATGTCCAGAGTGTTGTCGAGCATTCGGGCGGCCAGTCGCATTCTGCTGATTGAGCGGCCCACCCCGTGTGTTAGGACATAATCCCAACTGGTCGCGTTGTCCTGGTTCCTCGGAAAGAATGAGTTTTTACCCTTCCGGAATGCTGCAATGCAGGCAGGGAGCTCGTAGCGCGTCGTCTCCATAAGGCGATTATCCGTCACTGCCCAGGTCCAGGACGACGATGAGGGCCCAGCCAGGCCCCCAGAAAAGCCCAGACAATATGCCCGGGAGAATTTCTCAGTCATCGCGGTAGGGGCGGATCGGGGTCAGTCCGAGGAGACTTGTCCGGAAACCCCAAACATGGCGCCGTCGGACACGGCCATGAGGAGATCCACCGTTCCTTTTCCAGGATCGCTTCAGCGTCAGCCTGCTCAGGGCCATTCTCCCGCCAGCAGCGTGCCCCCGGTGTGGGTCGAGCCGCTGTCGTTCACGTTGGACATCGCGGGGAGCGGGACCGGGATTGGCTGGAAGAGAAGATTGACCCATGACACTCGTCATTGGCGGCAACGTGATGAGGGCGGAGCATCGTGTTAAAAGCATCGAGCATGAGCTCTTCAAGCTTGAGACTGACCACGCCGAGGCGTGTAAGCCGCGATGGACTTGATATGCACTGTGCCACGACGGCGTTCGCGGGAGCTCACGTGGCGCCGCGGAGGACCGCGTGAATCATTCGAGGCGGGTGCCACCGGGCGTGCCCGTCGAGCGACCAGCCTCGCTCGGGACCCAGAGCGGGGCGGTCCCGGCCTGGGTGTTCGTGCTGGTGGTGGCCCTACCGGTCGCGGTCGGCTGGTTCGTTGCTCTGTCCCTCGACCTCTCCTGGGTCCGTGGGTCGGCCGGAGCGAGGGTCGCGACCGCGCGCGGGCCCGTCGCGAGCGACCGCGGCACCAACGTGCCTGACGCGCCGACCGCCGCGGCGCCGGAGGCGGACTCTCGGCCGGCGCCGGGCCCCGGTGAGGCTGCCCGGGTGGCGCACACGGACGGGCAGGGCGTGGTGCTCCGCACCGCGCCGCGCGAGGACGCCCGGGTGCCGCGCGGCCTGCTCGAGGGGGCCCGGGTGACCGTGATCGAGCGGCCTGACGGCGAGTGGGCGCATGTGCGCGGTGACAACGGGCTGGAAGGATGGGTACCGATCGAGTTCCTTGCGGCCTCCGACTGAAGGGCCCGTGCACGGGGGCGGCCACCCCGCCGATCGCCGCGGCACCCCACGGCCACGCATCCGCTCGAAGCGGTCATCTCCTGAACTTGATCGGTGGCCGGCCCGACCTGCTCTCCGATGCGATCCTTCATCTGTCCGATGGTGCCACGCTCTTCGTCATCAGGTCGGTTTGGTCCGCCCGGTGTGCTGCCCATGCCGGGCGTGGACCCAATACGGTTTAGTAAAAACGCCGGTGGCTCGTGGGCAGCTTTGGAATTCGGGTGGACGGGACACCGCTCTGGATTCCGCGCACGCTGCCAACCCGAGATCGCGGAATCTACAGCGGTGTCCTTGCTACCGCACTCCAAGCTGCCCTAATCATTATTGGCCAGAGACGCCTTTCCCACCGGGGCTGGCCGCTGATCGCTATTTCGGAAGAGAACGAATGTCGTCGGGTCATAGCGGGCCTTTCCGTGGGCCGGGGGCTCGCCGATCCTACGGGACCAGATAGCTCATCGTTTGCACACTGACCTGACCGACATCTGGCGGACCTGGGAAGGCGACAACGGCCTCCATCGTGGCGCCGCCGGCCAGCACGTCTAATCGTATTTCGGCCGGCGCGCTGGCGCCTGGGTGGGCAATGACTACGCGGAGATCTGTCGCGGGTGACGTGCCGGTATTGACGATCTCGACCGGTAAGTAGCTCGCGCCGTCTGTATTCCACACCCGCTCGTGGAGCGGCGTGACGGAAATGCTCGCACCGCGATCGTCGCTACTCAGGCTCTCGAACAGGACAAGCCCGAGCAGGCCCAGAACTATGGCCGCGCTCAACGCGAATGTGGCCACCTCAGCATATCGGCGATTGCGATTCCAGTCGGTCCGGGTCACGCCCTCGTCTTCCTCTGGTTCGCGACGGAGTCTGCCGCGTCCAAGTGAGGAGCCGGGATGGATTCGCCACCATGGACCCGCGGCCCCGAATCTACGAAGCTCGATGGGAGTCATAGCGCGATCCGTCCTGCGGCTCCGCCCACGCACGCCGGCAACCCGAGAACCAACGTCTGGGTCATCACCGAAGACAGCGAGTCTCCGGCACCGAGACGCTGGAGCAAGAACAGTGCAGAGCCGGCCACGATCAGTGAAACGATGTACGCCAGTGCTGTTTCTCCAACGGGTCCCTGGAGCGCGTGCTCGCGCGCTGGGTGCCGTTTTTGTGGGTCAAAGCCGCTGGCAAACACAATGCCGTAACTCACCAGAAGCGACAGGACAATGAGCGCCGCGACGTGGAGCGACCCAAGCCCCGCGGCAATCATCGGGATCTCGTCCGTTGGGGCAATGGCGAATGACAGGAACAGCGCCCCCGCCGCCGTCGCTCCAACGTCGCTCAGGAGCTCTCTCAAGGGCGGCTTTTCATCGGTGGCTTTGGATTTATCGCCAAATGCGCGGCCGAATACCGTGTTGGCGACCATTGCGCCGATGCTCAGAGGAACGGACTGCAGGATAAGCTTTCCCAGCAAGCTGTTCAGCGGCTCGGTGAGCTGGATCTGGTTTAAAACGGCCAGAACGACCGCCGACCCAATGATCCCCACCGCCACCGCGTCTGTAGCCTGATCGATTCGAGATCGGAAGGTGGATTCGCGCTTGAATCCCGCGATGCTGGCGAGCCCCAGGTTGGCCAGGAACGCGATGCTGAGTAGGGCGATCAGTCGCGGCGTCTCAATGGTGGCTCCCAGCCACCACATCTCCATCGTATAGAGCAGCGGCATGCCAAATAGGAACGCGCCGGAGAATGCCCGAACAAAATCCCCAAGCTCCTTTTGCCAGGGACCGGGCTCACCTGATTCCCGTATCTCGGAGCTGCTTTTTGGGTATTGAATGAGCGCAGACACATGAACGTCCAGACTTCACTTGAGCAGAAGATGTGCCGACTAGCGGTTGCTGACGAGCCGATCCGGGCGTAAGTGGCTCTGGGCTCACCCGAACGGCTCATGACACACAATGAGACCTGCCATAGAATCGTTCCGTTTCAAGCACTGAGCCTCGCTAACAAGCACCATCTCGGGATTCACTCATTCGCCAGCCCAGAGCACAACGTCTATCAGAATCGGCAACGGAGTATCACTATGCCGCTTGACCGCTACGGCGTTCTTTCAGGACAGCTTGTTCGTCACCATCGCGACCAGCCGGATAACCAGGGCCGCTGGTACCATGTCAATCTGATCGTTTCCGCTCCGCTGGGTGAGTACCGCTGCGCGATCGACGTGGACAGCCATGCGTCCAACACGGGTGTGGAGTGGCGAGTGATTCCTATTGAAACCCGCGCCATTGCCGGGGTCCTGGCACTATCAGCTGGGTACCACGACCTCGCCCTCAACGCGAGCTCGGGAGCCATTGACTACATCCGGAGTCCCTGGTTGCGAGCGAAGGTGGGCTGCCTGTTCGTGACCATGCCCAATGCGCTCCTGCAATTCATTCTCGCCATTCTGGGCGCCATCGTGAATCAGTGGCAGCGCGGCAACAGCCTCCAGGCTAGTACGGCGCTGGAAGGCATTCTGCATCCCGGTAAGCGCATCCTCGTCTGGGGAGAGCCATTCACGTCAGGTTTGGGCATGCACAATGTCCATCAGAATCAGGGTGATCCCGCCGGCTCGCAATGGTGGGCGGAGAACGCGATCTGGCAAGACGGCGGCACCATCGCTGAGCAGCCCGATGGAAGCTGGGTGGCGTTTATCAGCAAGTTCACCTCCCAGTCCTACCGCACGGACAAGAATGGGCACCCGGCTCCTTGACAAGCTGGGATGAGCATCGCGCTCGCGCCGGACTCGTGAACTAGAGCAATCCGGTGGGGGCCAGCAGAAGCACGAGAAGTCCCGCCACGATCTCGATGGTCCCCAGCCCGACGGCGATTCCAAACCCAGCCGCTCCTACCGCGTGGCCGCGCGATATGGAGCTCGCACTCCGGATTCCGACGGCAATTGCGCCGACGGCGACACCAATGATGGCGAGGGGCACCGTGAGGTTGATCAGCAGCAGCATGAGATTCTCGTAAGGGAATATGCCGCCCGAGATCTGATCGAGATTGCTGGGATCTCCGGCTCCCGTGAAGATACCGTCGACCAGAAGCACGTAGGTCGGAAGGCTGGCCGCCAGATAGGCGTTCACCAGCGTCATGGCCAGATAGAACAGCGGGCCGAGAACGCCAACCAGATACGATCCGACAATGAAGACGGCTCGTCGGCCACCGTCCGTATTCGGCGGAAGGATGCGGGACACCGCGTAACCTACCGCCGCCCAGAGCAAAACATTCCGCAAAAGGAAGTCGACATGCGGCTTCAGCTCGTACGTCGTTCCGACACTCGCCAGGTCGCGGCTTTGCTGAATCAGTGTGCCAAGGTTCGGATCGAGAGCCATAAACAACGACAGGACGTAGCCCCGGCTGGGCTGCGTGGAATTTCCCTGGCCCAACGCCAGTGAGCCATTCACCGCATGCTCGAGAGGCTGGGGCTGCTCTCAGTCATTGCGCGGAAACGAGCCAGCACATGCTGAAACGATTCCTCGGGCAAAGCACGGATGACAACACCCAGCTCAGCACGCTTGATCCCGTCCTTTGTGAGGGACGAGGGCAGTGCACCACGCACGGCCTGGATTCGCGTCGCGGTATCGACCAGCGCACCTGGGGGATCGAACATCAGGAACGCCGGCGCCGTGAAGTATGCTCTGACAAGCTGTTGCGGAAGCGCCCAGTGCATGGTGAACAGCACGAAGCTGAGGGCAATTCCCTGCAGCATGAAGGCGACACCCTGCTTTGGACTCTCAGCCGCGGCGTAGTCCAGATGGCGGAAGTAGTCGAAGGGCGACCGTACGATCAGGCGGAATTTCCGACCGTAAGACGGTAGATCGGCGATCAGCTTCTGAAGCTTGATCTCCGCCCCGGCGACCTGGGCGAGCAGCGACGTCTCAGGTGGCGAGAGGGCTTCGCCGCAATAGCGGCACTTCACTGCGGCGTCCTGAATCTCTTCAGCGCACTTGGGGCAACGCTTCATCGCCGAGCTGGCCCCCCGGTCCGGCGCGGTAGGCACCGGCTACTGGCGGGGAGTGTACGCCTACCAGAAGCAGAGGGCAACGGCGTCAGGTTGCTCGAATCCCGACGCCTGCCTCTGCACTGAAGGGGCTGGAACAGAACGAGGCTAGCTGCCTCCGAGGTTCCGCTGAGCGTCCTCAACGAACTGCTGGTGCAGATCTGGCGGGGCGATTTCCAGGAACTCTGTGTCTTCCTCCGCCACGCCAGTATGACCCGGCGGCATGTAGTAGGTGTCACCGGCTCGCAGCACCTCGTCACGATCGGCGTATGAGATGCGGAGCGCTCCTTTGATCACGTAGCCCCAGTGCGGACACTGGCAAACCTATGAGGCTACGCGAACGAGCTTACCGGCCAATCCAGCCCGTAATGCTCCCTCAACGTCGTGCCCTCGTAGCACGTGCGGAACAGCCCGCGCTTTTGCAGGATTGGGATGACCTCGGCACTGAACACATCCAGCATTGCAGGCAGAATCGGCGGCATGATGTTGAATCCGTCCGCGGCTCCATCGGTGAACCAGTCCTCAATGAGGTCAGCCACCTGCTCCGGAGCGCCAGCAAAGGTGAAGTGGCCGCGAGCGCCGGCAAGGCTTGCCAGAAGCTGCCGCAGCGTCGGCTTTTCGCGCCGCACCAGGCCCAGAATCACTTCGGTGCGACTGCGCGCCGCCTCCACAGTGTCAGGATCCGGGAAATCATCCGGCGTGAGCGGCCGGTCCAGCGGCAGATGTGAGAAGTCGTAGCCGCCGAACCGTCCCGAGAGGCGCTTGCGTCCAACTTCCGGATCGGACAGCTCGTTCGTCTCGCGAGTCATACGCTCCGCCTCGGCCTCGGTGGAGGCGATCATCGGACTCAGCCCGGGCAGAATCAGCACCTGGTCCGGCTTCCGTCCTTCTTCAGCCACCAGCCGTTTGAGATCGGTGTAGAACGCTTGCGCGGTCGCCTTTTCCATGTGCGCGGTGAAAACGGCCTCGGCGTGTCGCGCGGCAAAGCGGCGACCGACTTCGGACGATCCCGCCTGCACGAGCACGGGTCGTCCCTGCGGCGTGCGCGGGAGGTTCAAGGGTCCCGCCACCTGGTAATGCTCGCCCACGTGGTTGATCGGGCGGATGCGATTCGGACTGGCGTAGCGACCGCCCTCACGGTCATCCAGCACCGCGTCTTCGGCCCAGCTATCCCAGAGGCCCTTAATCACGGTCATGAATTCTTCGCCCTGAGTGTATCGGTCGTCGTGCCCGAGCTGACCGCGACCGCCGTAATTACTGGCCGCCGTGGCCAACCAAGAGGTGACGATATTCCAGCCCACGCGACCGTTGCTGATGTGATCCAGCGAGCCAAACTGCCGCGCCAGGTTGAACGGCTCCGTGTACGTGGTGGAGCAGGTGGCAATCAGCCCAATCCGACTCGTCACCGCGGCCACCGCCGCCAGTACCGTCACGGGCTCCAGCCAGGTGCGCGCCGCCTGCGCCGCGTCATCCCCCAATGCAAGCTGATCCGCCAGAAAGATCGCATCGAACAGCCCCGCCTCCGCGCGCTGCGCCAGGTCCTGGTAATAACGGATGTCGGTCAACGCCAACGGCGACGCCAGCGGATGCCGCCACGACGCCTCGTGATGCCCGCGGCTATGGATGAATAGGTTCAGATGCAGCTGCCGCGTCATGACGCACCATCATCATTGAGTGTTCGTGCAGATCAGAATAGCAACTTCATTCTCAAGTCCGCACAACCACTGATGACAGGTTGTCCCTAGCGATCAGCTCGATGGGTTGCCAACGTCGGTAGTGCAGGGAGCCCGCGCTGCACGGCGAGTAAGATCAGAAGATGGCGTAGCTATTGCGCGCAAACTTCTCGTGGCGGAGCATGAAGATACAGATATGAGGATTCGCGACGCACAGACTTGGCGTCCTCCTCCGGACCAGGCCGACGCGGTTTCTCGGACGGCTGTGACCCTGGGAGAGTCAGCAGGAGGCAATGGAATGAGCAGCTCCACGCAGCGTGACCCGGCGGAGCGCAGTGCCGTGATGAGACTGTTTTACCGAGACTGGCGCCCGACGAGACTTGGTCGCTGGGTGAACCGGTTGCAAGGCTGGTGGTCCGCTCTAGGGCTGCCGCCCGCGTTGATGGCTGCTCTGGAAGTCCGTGGGCGCGTATCCGGGCGAAAGCGATCCATCCCCGTGGTGATCGCAGTCGTGGATGGGAAACGCTACCTCGTTTCGATGCTGGGTCCGAAGTCTGATTGGGTGCTAAACGTGGAGGCCGCGCACGGCAAAGCAGTGATTCGTCAGGGGCGCAAACGTCGCGTTCACCTCGTTGCGCTGTCACCTGAGCAGAGAGCGCCAATCCTGCGAGAGTACGTGCGCATTGCTCCTAGCGGCCGCCAGCATTTCCCGATCGGGGTCGACGCCCCACTGACCGACTTCGAGGCCATCGCGGAACGGTACCCCGTGTACCGGATCGATCCTCCGCAGCCATCCGCTCATCGCCACTCGGCTCACGGACATCGGCGGTTCCCATGAACTTCACCGCAGTCTCGTCCCATGAGTCTCTCGAGCCAGAAATGATAGTAGTCCAAGGCGTCCAAATCAGACTGCCGTGGGCGGGACTCCGTGCCCGCGAGTCCCCGATTTGGCCGGGTTGAGAGACTCGCGGGCACGGAGTCCCGCTCTACGGAGGCCCTGACGCGATGCTATCGGACCGATCTAATGGAGCATCACTGCGCTCAGGCACGCCACCACGGCCTGAGCCGCGATAGCTCTTGAAACACATTTGTCCGTGGTCGGAACCAAACGGCCGCTCGAAAAACAGAGAGCGCGGCCGGTGACGGGCTGCGCTCTCTGTTCTACAACAACGGCCCGCGACCGCTAGCGGAACAGTGCCTTATCGAATATCTCTATGTACTCGTTGTTGCGGGCGATCTGCTCGTCGGTTCGCTTGGACGGCCTCACCTGGTCGATGGGTGGCTGGCCGGCGGGCGGGGGGATTCCGGGGAGCGCCGCGTAGGAGTTTTGAATCTCCACCACGGCTCGCTGCCCCTCCTCAGAGAGGAGCCATGAGACAAACGTCTTGGCCGCGTCCTGCCCGGGCGCATCCTTGACCACGCCAACGGTGCTCTCCTGAATAGATGTGCCTCCGTCTGTCAGGTAGACGACCTTGACCGGGGCGATCTGCGACATATCGAAAAGCTCTGACGTGATTGTCACCGGGTAAAAGAGCGCGTACTCGCCACGGGCGATCTGCGACGGTGCCGCATCCCGGTCACGCGTAAACGTCGTCTCTTGCGACTTGAGCCGGCAAGCCACTGATCGCCAAGCTGCACGTAATTGATCGTGCCCACGTCCAGGCCGGGCCCGCCGCCTCGGGGATCCTCGAAGAGCAGCTTCCCTTTGCCCTTCCAGAACGGCTCGAGAAGGTCCAGGCGGCCGGATGGAATCTTGTCAGCCGGGACCAGGTCCGTGTTGACAAAGGCCGAGAAGAGACTGACCCTGTAAGACCAGCGCGTCTTGCCATTGGTGAGGCCGGCCGGGGGAATCAGCGCCGCCGTAGGCGGCCCTTCCCACTCCGTCAAGTCGCCTTGCTTCTCGTAGGTAGACATGGTCGTTTGGCCGTGCACCGCCACATTCGCCACGTACTTCCCGCTTGCCTTTTCGGCGGAGAGACGCTGAAGCATCTCGGGCCCGCGCAGATTGACCTTTTCAATCTGGATTTCCGGATAGTGCTTGCGGAACTCCGGGATCATCCCGTCCCACTCAGGACCAACTCCGCCGTAGATCACCACATTCGTTTGCCTGGCCGCCTTGGCTTTCTCGTAGTAGCCATTAATGGCGGCCGTGACTTCCGCAGCACCGGGTCCGCCACTGGTCTGTGCCGCCGCGGGAATACCCGGCATTCCGGCTGCCGGCGATGCCGCCGCCCCGGGTGACGCTGCCGCGGCAGGGGCCGAGGTCGGTTCGGCCGGCGCTGGCGTGGGACTGGCCGGCGCAGGCGAGCTGCACGCAACAGCAAGCAATGATGCGAGCAGGGTGAAGAGAACGCGCATTACTGGGATATACCTCCATCAAATCCGGGTCCGATTGCGGTCAATCAGCCAATGGACTGAGAACTCTCAATAGTAACCAATTCCAGAGCTCATCTCGTGTGACCTCAGACCGACGAATGAGCCCAGAATGGATGGGTCAATCCACCGGCTGGTCGCCGTAGCACGGGCCCTTGTGGCCTGTGCCTGGGATTCACCGGCCACGATCACGTTTCGGTGAAGAGGCGCTCCAGGCACAGGTCAGAATGGCCCGTGCTACGAGTGACAACTCCCATCTGTTCGCATTCTCAACAGCCGCAATCGCGCCCCGGCGAGCAAACGAGTATGCTCCCTGACGATCGCTCGAGTGGAGGAGACAGTCATGGCCGAGACACCGACGTTTGGACGGTATGCCGAGATTCCCTACGATGATATGACGCCCGAGCAGCAGGAAGGCTATCGGCTGATCAACGAGGCGCGCGGACGCCTGCCCGGTCCCAACAAGATCTACGTGCACAACCCCGGCCTGGCCAAGGTGATGGCCCCGCTTGGCGCGTACTACCGCACCGGCTATTCGCTGAGCGAGCGTGAGCGTGAGATCGCCGTCTGCGTCATCTGCAGTAAGTTCCATTCCGCCTACCCCACCAACGCGCACGAGCTGGCGGCCAAAGCAGCCGGGGTTCCCGATGACAAGGTCGAGGCGATCCTCACAGGCCTGCCCACGTCCTTCACGGATACGCGTGAGCAGGTCATCTACGAGATGGCCACCTGCCTCGCCAATGCCCGCTGGGTCTCCAAAGGCCTCTACGATCGCGCCGTCGAAGCGCTCGGCCATGAAGGCATTACCGACGTGATCACTCTGATGGGCTTCTACACCAGCGTGTCGATGACGCTGGCGTTCTATGACGTGCCGGCTGGCGCTATGGGCATGGAGCGCTAATAGGCAGCCCATCAATAAGATGAAAAAAGGATGCGATGTGGACACCCACATCGCATCCATCGAATGATCTAAAGATCGTCACGACCAACACGGTCACACTGGGCGAAGCGCTACCAGTCGGCCGTCCCCGGCTCTCCCTTGAAGGGTCCGGCGATGTCTTTGGTGACGAATCCGTACAGGCGGGGCGTATCGCTGAAGACCTGTTCACCGTCGACGGTGCACGAGTCCATCAGGTGCGGGTAAAAAGCGAGATGCTCTCGAATAACTTCAGAGTTCTCTGTGGGGTTTGGGTATGACCATACCGCGTTGACAGCTTCGCGCTCACCGTGCTTGACGGTGAAGTACTCCGCTGCCCCCTTCCATGGTCAAGTGCTGGTCCGCTCCGAATGCTCCAGCAGCTCCATCCGCACATCTTCGCGCGGGATGTAGAACACGGGCGGGATACCGCGCTCTAGAAGCCGTTGCGCGTTGCGCGTATCCGCCACAACAACGCCGTCGAAGGTGATCTGGATGTGCCCGGCTGGACGGCTCAATGCGCGTTTCGACCGGATAATCCCAGACGGATTCTTGCCCGGGCGCTGGCTTGGGTGGTCCGTTCACTGTCATCGTGAAGCACCTCTTTTCATCGCGAACGCCGTTACTGGTACGGCGAATACTCCTGTAGCGTAGCGCAAACTCTGGACTGGTGCGGACAATTTGCGATAATGGAGCATGTACCAAATTACACACGGTGCGTCTCTCTGGAAACGCTGACCGGTGCGGAATTGCAGGAAATGACCGAATCAGTCCGGCGGCTCACCAGCTTCTCTCACGGCGCCGGTTGAGCGTGCAAGCTCAGCCCGGCTGAGCTGGTGCAGGTGCTGCGCCACATCCCCCAATCAATCGATCCACGCGCCCTCGTCGGAGTGGGCACGCGGGACGATGCCGCCGTTTACAAGCTGACGGATGAGCTCGCAATCGTTGCAACGGTCGATTACATCACCCCCGTTGTGGATGATCCGTACGCCTTCGGCCAGATCGCGGCCGCCAACGCCCTGAGCGACGTGTTTGCCATGGGTGCCGAGGCGTTGTTCGCGCTCAACGTTGCGAATTTCCCGCGTGAGGCGCTGCCGCTGGAGCAGCTTGGCGACATCATTCGCGGCGGCGTCGATAAAGCGGCGGAGGCCGGCGTGGCCGTACTCGGTGGCCACACCGTGGATGACCCCGAAATCAAATATGGCATGAGCGCCATCGGCATGGTGCACCCCGAGCGAATTATTCGGAACGTCGGCGGCCAGGCCGGAGATAAGCTTGTGCTCACCAAGCCCATCGGCACCGGGGTCGTCACCACCGCTATCAAAGTCGGTGCGGAGACCGAAGAACAGCGCGAGGCGGCAGTTCGTTCGATGTCCATGCTCAATCTCGGCGCCGCTCGGGCAATGCTCGCCGTGGGCGTGCACGCCGCCACGGACGTCACGGGCTTCGGGCTACTGGGCCATCTCTCTGAAATGCTGACGGCGTCGTCGATCGACGCCACCCTATGGGCCGATCAGATCCCACTTCTTCCGGGCGTACGAAGCCTGGCAGAGGAGGGGGCGATTCCGGGCGGTTCCCGCAGAAATCTGGATGCATTAGGCACGGTGATTCAGTGGGATTCCGATCTTACGGAGCTCGATCGCCTCGTGCTATGCGACGCACAGACATCGGGCGGTATGCTGATGGCGGTCCCGTCGGGGCTGCTGGATGCGCTCCTTCATGAGCTCCAGCAGGAAGGCGTCATTGTCGCGGCCGTCATCGGGGAGCTTCAAGATGGTGCGGGGCGCATCCACGTTCACCGTTGAACGTGTCCGGCAATCATTCGCACGCCCACCCTGCAATTGTCCCGAGCTCAGGATTACAGCATGACTCCGGAGTGCATCGAACTTTGAACCGCAGAAGGCTAGCGCCAGCTCTCATTCCTGGCGTTCAAAGAGTGATATGTGGGATGCGGCGCGTCGCACTCAATCTCGACCGTTAGGAACGACCACTGACGATTACCAGTCGCGCTCAAGAGACCGAAGACGTGGCATCCACCGGTAGCGTTCCCGTTATCACCGCGGATGGGCTCGGAAAGCGCTACCCAAACGGGGTCGCCGCTCTTCGAGACGTCTCGATAACCGTCCGAGCCGGTGAAGTCATTGGGCTTCTCGGTCGGAGTGGAAGTGGCAAGACCACCCTCTTCCGACTGCTGGTCGGCGCATTGCGACCAACAAGCGGCCAGCTCTCTGTGCTTGGCGCCGATGTGTCCATGGCGCATGGTGCGTCGCTGCGGGCCCTCCGCAGGCGAATCGCCTGGGTAACGCAGCAACACAATCTCGTCCCCAGTTTGTCAACCGCTCACAACGTCCTACTCGGACAGATCGGACGTGAGCCGTTGTGGCGCGTGCTGCTCCAATTGTTGTGGTTGCCCGAGCGTGACCGGCGCGCGGCATTCGACGTACTCAACGAGCTTGGAATCGCCGATAAGCTCTACGAACGAGCAGACGATTTGTCGGGCGGACAGCAGCAGCGGGTGGCCGTGGCACGGGCGATTCTCGGGAAGCCGGAGCTCGTTCTGGCGGATGAGCCGGTCGCTTCCGTGGATGCTCGAACGGCTGAAGAGGTACTGATGGCCCTCTTGCGGCTCAACGCCCAGCACGACGCCACGGTGTTGTTGAGTCTCCATCAACCCGAGGTGGCGCTTCGATTGTGCCCACGCATCGTGGTCCTGGAGCGCGGGTCCATCGTCTTTGACGGTCCCCCTGAGCGGAATCGATCAGGGGCGACTCTATCAGCTTGCCGACGATACTGACACGGAGGAGGAGCGTAGTGCAGAACGCGCGGAGCTATACCCAGCGCCCAACATTTGAAGATGTACGGGGGCCGGGCTTTAGCGCCATCAATTTGGTCCTCGCGCTCGTTATCGGCGGCGTGGTGGCCGTTTCGTTCCAGCAGAGCCACGTATCCATCACCGAGCCGTTTACCGCGCAGAATGCCAAGAGTGTCGCCCGGTTCGTTTCGGGGCTGTTTCCTCCCGCGACGGCGCCCGACTTCCTGCAGGGCATCGGCGGACTCATCCTCGAGACGATCTGGATCTCCATCGCAGGAACGGTGATTGCCTTTGTTCTCGCTGTGCCGCTGGCGCTTGGCGCTCTGCGGACGCGCGGTGAAGAGACCTCGATGCGGGCGGTGGGGCTCCCGAGCTGGCTGCTGCGCTGGACCGTTTTCGGCGCATCGACGGCTCCTGTTGAATCTTGGCCGAGCGATTCCCGAGCTTGTCTGGGCACTGGTCTTTGTCGTCTCCGTCGGATTGGGTCCCTTCCCCGGTGTCCTGGCGCTCGCCGTCCACAGCGCGGGTGTCCTTGGGAAGCTGTATGCGGAGATGCTCGAGTCCGTGGACCAGCGGGTGGTGGAGGCTTCGCGCGCCACCGGAGCCACGGAAGGCAGCGGTCACGCTGCTTTCCCGTATCCCGCTGGCGTTGCCAACCCTGCTCTCCTATACGCTCTTCCGCTGGGAGTGCAATATGCGCGCGGCCACCGTGCTGGGGTTCGTTGGCGCGGGCGGCATCGGTACGCAGCTGGGCATCAGCATGAAGCTGTTTCGCTATGACGAAGTACTCACATTGGCCATCGGCATCTTTCTCCTCGTGACGCTGGTTGACCTGGTCGGTAGCATCATTCGGGCTCGGATTCTGGATACCCCAACCATCACCTGCTCACCGCAGGACCAGCCCGATTTGCCCAATCGCACCACCGGCGCGTTCGGTCGAGCGGAGGGCTAGCAGATGCAGCTCGATCGCCAACGCTCGAGTACACGTACACGTACACGCACTCGCAGCTCAGATGCTCTTTCCGATCTGCGTGAGGCCCGCCAACGCACCCTGGAGGTCATTTCCGACCTTTCGGATGAACAGCTCATGGGTCCGATGCTGCCCATCGTCAACCCACTTCGCTGGGAGGTTGGGCATCTCGGCTGGTTCCAGGAGCATTGGCTCCTGAATCATTTCAGCGGTGAGCCACCCATCCGCGAGGATGGCGACGCGCTCTATGACTCGATGAAGGTCCCGCACGATGCCCGCTGGGACCTGCCACTTCCCACGCGCGAGGAGACGCTGGCGTACATCCAGCGCGTGTTGGACCGAGTGGTCGAGGAGCACGATTCCGGGCGGCTATTGAGTCGCACCGCCTCAGACGAGTTTGATGGCCAGTACTTCCTGCGGCCTCGCGCTGTTTCACGAGTGCATGCACGCCGAGGCATTCACCTACACGCGGCAGACTCATGGATACCCAGCACCCAGAATGGGAACCGAGCGACGCCGGCCCATGAGTGACCCAAACCGACCGGCCGCGTCACTTGGTGACGCGACAATTCCCGGCGGGACGATCAAGCTGGGCGGGCAACAGGGCCGAGACTTTGTCTTTGACAATGAGCTGACCGGATGCGAAGTGCACGTCGACCCGTTTTCGATCTCGCGGACCGCGGTCTCCAACGGCGAGTTTCTTGAATTTGTTCAGGATGGCGGATACCTCCACCGAGAGCTGTGGGGCGATGACGGCTGGCGCTGGCTGCAACAGGCGGGACTCGAGCATCCTCGCTACTGGAGGCGGAGCTCTGAGGGCCAGTTTGAACGTCGGGATTTCGACCGCTGGGGGCCATTAGAGCTGGCCCTGCCCGTACTTCATGTCAATTGGTACGAGGCTCAGGCTTACTGTCGCTGGGCGAGGCGTCGATTGCCGAGTGAGGCCGAGTGGGAGATGGCGGCCACCTGTGAGCTGGCGCCCGACGGACAGAGTCTTGCCGCCCGTAAACGCATCTATCCCTGGGGTGACGAGGCGCCAGATAGCGAGCGCGCCAATCTCGACTGGGAACAGGGCGGCTGTGTGGACGTCGACGCACTGCCCGAGGGTGATAGCGCATTCGGGGTGCGTCAGCTCATCGGGAATACGTGGGAGTGGACCTCGTCGACCTTCGAGGCGTTCCCCGGATTCGTGGCGCACCCGTACGACGACTATTCACAACCCTGGTTCGGCGATCACATGGTGCTCCGCGGAGGATGCTGGGCCACTCGATCCAGTCTGATTCGGGCCTCATACCGCAATTTCTACAAACCCGATCGAGGTGACGTGTGGGCCGGCTTCCGCACCTGCGCACGCTAGGCTGAATCCGTACAGGTTTCCATCGCCCGTCGGGCGAGGTGCGGGTTATACCCCATCACAGTACGGGCAATCGCGGTCACGTTGGCTTGATCTCGAGGCCGCACTGATGCCACGGACTGAGCGGCGAGTTCGGTCCAGGCGCATTGGCATCGTCACTCCAGCGCCTCCCAGAACCCAATACGGCAATCGCATCACCGCCTTACGCTGGGCTCGGCAGCTCCGGACTCTCGGACATCGGGTGGAGATCGCGTTGAGCTACGAAGGTCAAGATTGGGATGTCCTGCTGGCGCTTCATGCCCGTCGCAGCCACGCATCGATGCATCGCTTTTCACTCGAACGCCCGGGCCGACCAATCATTCTGTCCTGGACGGGAACCGATCTCTATCAGGATCTGGACAAGAGCGCGGAGGCGTGGGAGTCGATGATGCTCGCGAATCGGATGATCGTGCTCCAGGCTGAAGCACTCACGGTCCTTCCAGAAGCCGTACGGCACAGGGCGCATGTGGTGTACCAGTCCGTGACACTGCCGCGCCGCGCCGCTGAGGCAGCCATTGATCCGGCGCGATTCTCCGCTCGAGATCGGTTTGACGTCATGGTGGTCGGCCACATCCGGGCAGTCAAAGACTCTATGCGCACCGCGTTGGCCTCCCGCCTGTTGCCGCCTTCCAGTCCCCTGCGCGTATTTCATTGCGGTGCGATCATGGAGGAGCCTTACGTGCCTCAGGTGCAGGAGGAGCTGGCAGCCAACCCACGGTACCGCTGGCGGGGAGAAGTTCCGCGCTGGCGAGTGATGAGAATGTTGGCTCGGAGCCAGCTCTTCGTTCACACCTCGCGGCTGGAAGGTGGCGCCAATGCCCTCGGGGAAGCGCTGGTGGCGGGTATCCCGGTGCTTGCGTCCGACATACCCGGCAATGTCGGCTTATTACAGGCGGACTACCCCGGACTATTTCCCGTGGGCGATACGCGCGCACTTGCGGAGCTTATGCAGCGTGCCGAGATGGACCGCGATTTTCTCCTGGATCTACGCGATCGCTGTCTCGAGCAGCAGCCAAGATTCACTCCCGAGCATGAGCGGCAAGGCCTGGCAGCGGTGCTCGCCGTGGCGCTTGATGAAGCTGGTCAACATTAACGCTGACGCTTGCTCGGGCGGTGCGCTTCTCGCATTAACCGAGAGTTAGCTGGTTGCATGCGGCAACACTGTAATGGCTCGCGCCCCGTACGCGGTCAGAGCGTCTCGATGACGCTCACACTTCGTAAGGTGCCGGCCGAAGCCATCAGCACGGAGCGTTAAGATCGGGTAGGGGAAACAATCGTAGCACTGGGGGCTTGTCCCCTGTGCCTGGATCTCGGACTGACGCATTCGCGGAGAACTCTCCCGAATCCCGTCGTTGGAGGCACTCCAGGCACAGGGGACAAGCCCCCAGTGCTACGGCCATCGTTCGGTGGGTCGTCCCTCGAAATCTAAGCTGTCTGAGCCGTGCTCTGCTGGAGTGGCCCGCATCTCGCACTCTCCACACCCGCGCACGACCCAGCATTTGTCAGGCGCGCTCCAATGAAGGAGCCGCCGGCTCAGTTGTCGTCTTCGTCCGGATTCCCCGATGGGTTCGGATCGTTAATGGAGTTGCCGCCGTACTCTTCGATCTCCGTTTCGGGATCAACGGGTTCGAGTTCGGTAACCATCAGTGCTCGCACACTGAACATCGATGCCAATGCGTCGTACATTACTCTGCTCCTGTTCGCAGCCATGGCTGAACCCTGGCACGCGCCGTTTTTAGATGGAGAAACCTTAGGTCATCACGGAGCTTACCCGCCACGTGCGACGGTCTGACATCGTTGCCAGATGGCCCGCATCGGCCATTCGACCACACTGGCTTCTGGCGGCTGGTTGGCCCGGCCCAACGAGGTTTTAGTCTAGGGCTCCGCCGGTCTTTTCGTCCCAGCCCAGGTGCTCGAATTCTTCCCGAGGCTTCGAGATAAAAATTGAGGTCTCGAGCCCATCATCGATGGCATCCGTCGGGATGTAGAAATGATGACCAAGGCCAAACAAGCCGGTCTTCACTTCCATAACCTCATCTGGCGTCGTGCTGGTGGGACTTGAGACCGCGCCGCCTGCGTGTCCAGTCGGATCGGTGTAGCGAAACACCCGAGCGATCGTTCCGACCTTCTCTCCTGCCATATCGTAGACAGTCATGCCTGGCGCCACGCGTCCTAAATATGTGCTCTGCATCGCTGACCTCCTTGTAGGAATGGGCCGGGTCATCTCCCGCCCTCAGCGGATGGTTCCTCCTAACCAGTGATGCTGCAAAACGTGTGCCAACCATCCTTACTTGATGGCAACTGGCAGGTCTCATCATTCTGCTCGTCCGCGTCGACATACCAGCGACATCAAGTCCCGCACCACCCGCGGACTGAGCTGGACGGTCACTGACCATCAAGCCCGGTCAGCCGTCGTTTCTTCTTCGATCATGCGAAGCACGGGGACTTGACCATCCGTGAAGTCGAACGCGTCATGGATGCGCTCGACGTGCATCTCGAGAACGTCCAGCCCCTCACACTCGACACGTGAGAAGTAACCCAGTTCCGCGGCATCATCACTCGCCCTGGGCGTCCCCGCCAGCACCTTGACCTCGAAGAGCACCGAAGCCGCTTGAACCCGATTCCCATCCGGGTATTCGAGAAGCCAGTCCGGGACTGCTGTAGATGCCGATGACTCCAGTCGGAACAGTCTCCAGGCCGGTTTCCTCGCGCACCTCTCGTTGGCAAGCTTCGGAGAAACTCTCTCCCGGTTCCAGCCCCCCCTGGGCAAGCACCACTGGCCGTTGTCCGTTCTCCGCGTCAGGAGGATCTTCGACCGGCCGCCATTGTAAATCGCGGCCTCGCAGCCCGCGCGGATCTCCCCCAGTTTTCCGACACGATGGCCACGAATAACCTTGGTGCGCTGCGTATTCGGGTCATCTTGGGCCACAGAGACCCTCCTCCTGATCTCTAACTCGGTTCAAGGGGCGAGAGCATTGCAGACACGGTGCCACCGTATCGAATGGAAAGGAGTCCAGGGGACCTTGGACTCCAGCTAACTGTGGTCAGTGCCGAAGATAGACCGGAACTCGATCAGAATACGGATCTCCGAGATCGAGCGATAAAAAGTTGATCGCATCGACCGCGGTGCCATGACCGTACGCCCGGTCCGAGATGGCCCCAAAGGCAGGAGTGGGTAAACCCAGCAGGTGGTAGAGTGAAAGAAGATCTGCATTTCGCGGGTGCGGAATCCGAGCTCGGCACCCGCGCACAGCTACCCGGGGGGCGTCTGCCGCTTACCGCCGGATTCGGACACGAATGAGAGGACATGATGGGAGACGAGTTCAGGGACGAGGTTGAAACGGCCCTTGCGCGCGAGCTTGGGGCGTCCCGGATACCAGTCCCCAGGGATGGGCATCCGCACGTGACCCAGGTTGCGGATGAGCAGGTTGCCGTTGAGTGGCGACTGGCGGACGGAAGTACCTCCCTCCTCGAGAGCGGCCTCTCGGTGTGCGAGGCAGTGCTGACCGCGCTGGGCTACGACGTTCGGACAGTCAACGCCAGTCAGCAGCTGCTCGTCGCGCGCGGCACGGTCCCGAAACCGAGTTGACGGTGTAGCCTGTCGGGCCGCGGGGAGCATCTGCGTTGGTCCCGATGAGGCGCGACAGGGCACGCCACACAATAATTGGGCTATCGATGCTTCACCGTTGGCCGCGCAGTTTCGCCGTATCAATGGGATAGTGGACCAGACTTAGCGCTTCCCCAACTTGCGGCGAAGCCCTTCGTCTAGCAAAAGTTTGATGCGGCTAGGCTGCGGCATCCAACCGACGTTCCCACACTAACGCAGCCGCAATCACGCGACATCAGAGTTCACCGCTGTCCCATACTGAGAAAGCTCACTGATCTGGAGGCTGCTTCGGACAGTGGCACATGATTACCCCAAAGGCCAACACATAGTCCATCGCGGGCTGATAGTAGCGACCTTGATGCCGAGATTGGGGTGCAATGCAGGCGGATATCCAGCCACTGGACACCGCAGGCCCCGAGTGATCTTGCCATCCCCAGGACGGGGGCCGAATGTCCCATGTGCGGGTTCCCGCATTGGCACCTTCAATACGTGCGCGCCTGTGGTCACCCGGCCGGCGCGCCCCCGGGATGGAGCGACCGAGGCGCCGAGGTATCCGTTGACACCAGTAAGGCGCGGCAACACGCTGGCGCGAGGAGGAACTTCCGATGGCACTCACGCGAACCCTGGCTGTATTGGCGTTGATGGGCGGACTGCTGCACCTGTCCCCCATGATGACAGTCGTGCGGGCCCAGGAAACTTGCTTCGATGAGGCTCCTACGATTACGGGAGCGGGCGTCATCCTGGGCACCGCCCAGCGGGACGTGATCATGGGGAGCACGGGCGACGACTTCATCGACGGCGCGGGCGGTGACGATCTGATCTGCGGCGACGATGGCGAAGACTTCATCGTCGGGGGCGATGGCGACGACGAGCTGGACGGGGGCGAGGCGAACGACACACTTGTCGGCGGGGACGGCGCCGACCGCCTGTACGGGCGAGACGGCCAGGACCACCTGAGCGGCGACGACGGCGACGATCGCTTGAGCGGCGGTGACGGGCGGGACTGGCTGAGCGGCGGCACAGGGCGGAACGAGCTCTTCGGCGGCGAGGGCGACGACGTCCTCATCGGAGGACTCGAGCGGGACGAGCTGGAAGGCGGCGACGGGAACGACACGCTGGCGGCGGGCGACGGTCAGGACCGGTGCGACGGTGGAGAGGGCACGGACAGCCAGTCCGGCTGCGAAGAGGTGGCCTCCATCCCCTGATGCCCGCGGTCGGCTCGGGGCCGTCGGCGGCCCCGAGCCGACCGGAGACAATGCGCCGTCCCTCTCGCGGTCATGACCTCGGCTCGCCCGGATACGGCGATTGCCGCCGTGTCCCTGCGGCTCGTTGACCGTGACGGGACGACTCGGAGTCATCGCGCTGACATCCCGCCCGACGACGACCCCAATCAGGCCGAGCGACCGACGCCGGTGTTGGGCCGCCAGGTGGTCCGCTTGTTGGGATCCCGGAGCGGCGGCTCAGCCTAGTAGAAGTCCGGCGGTGCCCGACAGGTCGCTCGGCTGCGGGAGCCGCACCCCAGCACCTCGACGGGCGCCCGCTCCTCGGCCTGTTTCTGCTTCAATTTCCGCCCACGCTTCGCCGCGCAGCCGCGCGCCAGTAGCAGGCGCAGCGTTCGTTGACCCACTGCAGCCACAAGGGCTTCGGCGCTTCTGGCGCAGTGGCAACAATGGCACCGTGGCCCTCGGTCCGGGCGAGTCCCTGCCGGAACGGACGATCGCCCAGATGAACTACTTCGCGCGGTCGTTCAGGCGCAGTCTGCAGTCCCTTAGCCGCTTTCCTTTAAGACGCGTCGGTGCCTCTGATCAGGGGGGCTAACGTGTCGAGCCAGCCTCAATGCCATGAGCAGTACGGCTCTTTTTCTGCTGACATCTTCGCGCTACCGAGTATGTAAACTTGGGTACTCGGATGAAGGCATAAGCAGCGACTCGGCTAGCCCTGGGGATGCGCGGTTCTGCTATGGTTTCCGCGGGTATTGGGTGGCTCGTTTGGCAAGGACCAATGACCGCTCAGAACAGTGGCAAAACAGCGGGGCACGCGAACCTTCGTCCGTGGCAGCCCGAAAATCCGGGTGGCTGGCCCGCGGCGGGATCCGGTGACTGCCGAGCTGCGGAAGCAGATGACCCCCGAGGTGGCCGCCAACATCGCCGGCTCGCTCATCCTGCTCGTGCGCTGCCCCAATAAAACGCAGCTCGACGCCATCAACAGCATCATGGACAGAGTTGGAGGAGAACCGGTTGTCAGGATGGAGCACGGCGAGGCGGGCGCGTTTCGACCCGATCGGCGCGGCCCTGGACGAGTACAGCGTGGACGAGCTCCGTGGCATGCTACGCGTACTGCGCGATCAGGCGACCGAAGGGGAACGCTCGAGTCAGTCTGGTGACTCTTGATTCCAATTTTCCTCGGAGTCCTCGGGAGAGAGACCTTGAACGACATCGAGGACGCTGACGGCGATCTGATGGCCGGGCGACCGACCATTCCCCTGTGCCTCGGTCACCGGTGGGCCTATCGACACGACGAGTACAGGGCGGGCAACAATCTGGGCACTCGGAGTTCCGCATGGACTGGCTCAAGGTGGACGATCTTGCCGAGGATCTGCGTCGCCGCCTGGAGCGTGGGAAGCGGCGGGATGTACCGGACGTGCTGAGACCCATGAGACAGATCCATGCGCTGACCATTGCGCTCGTGATGGCGGGCCTGGCCGCCGCGGCGTGTAATCCACAACGTTCCACGCCCGCCACGGAGCCGACTCGGGCTTCGTCCCAGGTCAGCTCCGCAAGCGCCCGAGCCACAACGGCCGAAGGTCCCGGTGGCGTCACGTTTGACAACCGGCTTGAGCTGGTGTCATTTCACCTCAGCAGCACGACCCTTCGGCCTGGCGACGGCCTGGAGGTCACCGTGCGCTGGCGTAGCCTGGCGCCGATCGCCGCCGATCTGCGTGCATTCGCCGAGCTCACCGACCCGGCCGGCGAGGAGATCGCCGGTGACACCGACGTGATCGGTACCCGCGCGCATGCCACATCGACGTGGGCGATCAATGAGGAGGGGCAGCACATCCTCCGACTGGACATGCCGGCGCGCATCCCCGCCGGACCCGCCGAGCTCCGGGTGGGCGTCCTGGACACGGACGAGACGACACGATTGCCGGTGTCCTTCCCAGGAAGCGTGCCCGGTGGCCCGACCTGGACCACGCTGGCGGTATTCGCGAGCGATTAAGGGGCAGCGTGGGTGAGCCGGCGAAGGTCGCTGGCCCAGGAAGAACGCCCCCTTAGATGCTCGACTCATAGTGAAAACGCTCGATCGCCTGGCTGTTCATTGTGGTGGTAGCCATTTCGTTGAGGTATGAAAATCGACGAGACGGAGCAGCGGAGATTCCGCGATCACGCTCAGGTGAGGGGGGCAGAATGGCTGCCTACCGAGCCTCCGTCAATTTTGTGACGCGCTTGAAACATCTCGTATCTTTGGCGCCTTTGTCTCCAGGTACACAATGAAGGAGCACGCATCGAAGTATCTGGGGCTTGGGAACGCTGTGCTAGGCAGCCGACACTGTCAGAACATGGCGACCGGGGCTCACCACGGAACAAACCACCCACCCGATTGCCTCAGAAGAGCAGGCCTCTCCTTGCGCGCTGCGGCTACGAAGGACGTGCAGAAATGAAAAATGAGCATCCATAGGACGAACGATCAGGCCAGAGACGATATGGTCGGGCGATTTCCGGGTGGCGCTTCACACCGTCGAGCGGAGCCCGTCGGACGAGGCCGTCGGAGAGCTGCGATCGGCCGCGGCTCCCATCATGGACCGACTCCGAGCGGAGTATCGGGCTGCCGGAAATACGGACGGCGATGGCCCCGCGATGTTCCGCTGGCTTCGGCCGAAGCTGGCGAACCGCGACTCGGCGGCAGCACGCGACTGGGCTCGTGAGGCGGGAAGGCATACGCCTCAACGTTCAGTTCGCTGAATGTCGGCGATATTCTGCTCCGCCGAATGGGGGTGCTCGGCTACGAGCATCCTTTTCTAGCGCGAAACAATGCACGTCCTCGCACGAGCCTTTACAACGCGCACAGAGCCCCATTTGAAGATGCCCAGCTCACGAGTTCCATTTGAGTGCTGCACCACGATGGGGATGGCCTGTGATGGCGCCACGTTGAAGCGGGGCGTGATCGTCGTCTCGGCGAACCCTTCGAGGCCGAACCGGCGCATCAGGGGGCTGGGATCACCCAGCGTGTAGCGTCCGCACATACAGCACATCGTACCGATTCCGTGCTGGTATCTATCGGCCTGCCTGGAACTTACTGACTGCGCGGTCCGAAGATGATCGCTGCAACTCCAGCCAGACAAATTACGGCTCCGATCAGAACCCAATGGTCGGCTTCGAACCCATCGAAGAGTCCCCATACCAACGAGAGCACCACAAAGACGCCGCCTTAGGCGGCATACACGCGTCCGAAGTGCGGATCGGGCTGGAACGTCGGAATTACCCCGTAGGCTACCAGCACGAGCGCTCCAATCAGACCGAACGGCCAGGGGCGATCTTCCCGAAGCCACTGCCATACCAGCCAACCATCGCCGATCTCTGCTACCCCAGCGCGCGCGAACAGGACCAATACGCGTGCGACATCAGGCATGGTGTCCGAGCTGCTGCATCCGGTCCCAGGTGTCTTCCAGGCTCCAGACATCCGAAAGTCGTCCGTCCAGCACGCGAAAGATGAAGATCTCGTGCACTTGATCCATGCGTTTGCCAGTTGCAGGTTGACCGATGAAGGGGCCTTCCTGTGTCCCAGAGCAGGTGCAATGCTCCACCACCCGATCATCCTCGCCGATGAGATCGACGATGTCCTGACGCCAATCTGGAAGCGCTTGAAGGAATACTGTAAATGCATCTCGGAATCGGTCTGCGAGCCGCGGCGCGCATAGCTCCTCCAGCACTTCGAATCTCCGCTCGTTCATTGCCTCCTGAACCAAGCGGCGGAAAAATGTCTTATTTGACTCGGTTCGCATCTCTCTCGCTTTGTCTTGTTTCTTGCGCTCATTGGAGTCCAGCGTCTGCCAATGGATAGTAGGGTAGGCTCTGGCGGTGGCATCCTGCGCTGGGCATCGTTGGCGTCAACACCCACCACACGAGCCACTGCAAGTACGGCTTCGTGTTCACGCGCGAGATCACACATTGGCCGGAGGACGTCGGCCGTCTCTGCCTCATTTGGACCCACAATGCCCATCTGCGCACGGAGACACGCAGGAAAGAGCGGCAGCAAGCACAATCTCAGAACCAGTGCTAGGGCCTCGATGCTTCGGGCTCGCCGAAGCCCCTTATACCGATGACAACGCCACCGTTCGATCCGATAGGGATGATCTCCTCTGAACGGAGCCGATTCGGTCCGTTTCGTGGCGGATCCACTTGCACCCGATCAGGGGCGGATCAGACTTCCGTGGTAGCGTTGGCGCGCCTTGCTAACACTCGACGCGTGAACAGGATTAAGACACCATACCCCAGCCGGCCGAGGCCGTTTCTCGGGCCGCTGTGGGGGCCTTACCAGCCGTGTTGCGCCCCGGATGAAGTCAGCCGCGGATAGTCGATCCCCGCTCGGTATGTCGGCGTCCGAGCCATCCCCAGAGGGCCGCAAGTCCGATGAGCAGATGCGCAGCATGGTCGGACGGGTCAGCCAGTTCCGGGATATCGAATCGTCGCGCGGCTCGCCCACCAAACAGCAACCCCACCAGCCCGATAGTCGTTCCCACCAGGGCGCCACCAAGGGCAAATCCCGCTTGGAGTCGAGCCCGAGACGAAGCAGCCACGGCGGATACCACAATTCCGAAGATGAGGTGGACCCAGTTAATCCAGCTTGGCGGATGAAAGAAGCTCGCCGGTGAGATCTGTCCCAGTACTCCGACAATACCCAGTAGGCCCGTGGACATGAGTACGCCGCCGCCCAGTCTGAGAAATCTCTTCGGGGTCATAGCTCCCTCCTCCCAAAGTCTGCACTTAACAGATCTTCTGATACCACTCCAGCTCGTTCAGGGGCATTCTCGCGCCGCTGTGACAAGAGCCACGGTCTCTTAGTGTGTTTCGCGCAGCGGCTTGGATGGTCCATTGCGTTTCAGGAGGAGGCAACGATGGACATCGAACAGCGACTCGGACGACTGGTACGCGAGAACAAGCGACGAAAAGTCATTGGCATCGTAGTGATGGCGAGGTACCTGCGTGCCGTTGTCATCATGTCCGACATTTGGTGGGTGTGTGCTTCCCGATCTGCCGCACGGTCGCGCGCGTTCGATGCGGCCAGCTTCCCGTGGGCTGCCTCCGGATGGGTACCGTTGCGCGGCCTGTCACGGACACTCAAAGCCCTATCCAGCCGCTCGTCGGCTTGCTCACAGCCGTGACGTTCGTCGGCGCGATGGCAATATACTCGTTCGGTCAATGCGACTTGGGATGCATCGGTAGCCGGGACGATCGGATTTCTCGCCGGCGCTCTGTACGCGTATCGAGACGCTATACAGCACCGGGCTCTGCCGAGGCCGGTTCTCGCCATGCTGTGTGCTCGTCGACCGCTCAGGGAGTGTCGACGAGGTCGGCGCAACTCCGCAAGCCGCAATGTTGGAACCGGGAAGCTTGCCGCTTGGGCGATGCGGCTGATTTCAGCATCCATATTCAACCCTCGGTAGCTCCGCGACGGTCCAGAGTTTTCAGACTCTCCCGCCTACCATGTTCATTTCCAATAGGGTAGATTGGAGCACGGCTCGCAAGAGATACGTTTCCACATCTATGGCTCCGGTGTACCGGGTTGCTGCCAAATCGAAAATCGCCCTGGATGTTTGTTCATCCCAAGGCGATTTTCGTATTCAATTATGGTCGGGCCGAGAGGATTTGAACCTCCGACCACCTGA
>CAVXYC010000022.1:0-32679 GCA_963765765.1 uncultured Chloroflexia bacterium
TTTAACTAGTCTCGGTGGCGGCCACATGCGGGCTCTGGTAAGTTGGAACTGGGCCGTGGAAGCTCCAAAACGTACAGGAAGATAGGTAGTCGCAATTCCCGGCTCCGCCGGGGTTTTGCTATTTAGGTGGTCGAACGCAGTCGAAACCACTATTCGATGCAGCTCCGCCACCGCAGTTGCTCACAAATGTGGCAGTGACAATGGATCGAATCGGACTAAGCCAGTCACGAAGTGTCCGACGTTTAGCGGGAGTCGTAATGTGTCATGGTGTCCGCAGATTCCAAACGATCGAAGTCCTCGGGCAAGCCGTTCGGCAGAGAAGTGCTCAGAACCCTGGACCTGACTCTGTTCGCGAATGAGACGACGGACGAAGCTCTGAATCGACTCCCCGTCTCTTTTCGGTGAGCGCACCTGATCGCCAGCTCCTTGCGACTGATCGCGATGTTATAAGGGTATCGCCCGAGTGGGAACCGCTTCGGTTCAACCTGACCCATAACCGTTGAGTCAATACATTATGCTCTCCTTATTAGACAATCGTCAATCATGATGGTAAAGGCAACACATTGCCCTCGTAGGAACCAGATCAGGGCTCGCGAGTCCCGAGTCTTATGGCGCAGGGAATCGATCAACTCGCCGAGCTCTTGGTCAAGTCCGCCCCCAGACCCTACGTCATGGTTTTTGGTCGGGCCTCCGGGTCAGACTTTGACGTTCCTACCGTTTCCCAGTACTGTCATGCACGTCGGGTTGGCAGAGTTCACTAACATAGACCTCTCGGCGATGCCACCGATGACCGAAGGAGGAAACCGTGGGTATCGTCACGTCACCGGGCGCGAGCTATGGCTGGCGCGCAACCGTTGGATTCATTCTTCCTGGCGACAGTTCAGCCGAAAACAGCACGTTCGAGTTCTATATGATTGCGCCTCCTGGGGTGATGATGTCTCATGCCTCGCTCCGTGTCGAAGGAATGAAGCAAGAGTATTTCGATGCGGCTATTGGCCGGGCAGAAGATGCTGTCAGGATCCTGCTCGAAAGCGGAGTCGACTCTATTGTTGCGGCTGGTGTGCCTCCCATCATCACTCATGGATGGGGATTCGAGGCTGAAGTTCTGGCGAAAGTAAAGGCTCTGACGAGCCTGCCAGCTATCACCGACATCGGCGCATGCATCGAGGCAATGCATGCACTGCAAATGAAGCGGGTCGTAATGCTGACCGGCTTCAATCCCGAGCGCTACGGCGATGAGATGCACAACTATCTGACCGACTACGTCGGCCACGCTGAAATTGAAGTACTAGCATCTGATTTCGTTTATACATCTCCCCCGACCGCGGTCAGGCGCGTACCTCTTGCAGTACCTTATCGGGCCGCCAAGACGCTCTATCGCTCCGTTGACTCTGCGGATGGTATCTGGATCACAGGCGGATTCATGCCGACGGTGGGGATGATTGATGCTCTTGAGCGGGACTCGGGTGTGCCGGTTGTAAGTAGCAAGCAGGCGCTCGCGTGGATTGGTCTTCGTATGGCCGGCATTCGAGATCGCATCGAAGGCTTCGGGAAGTTGTTCGAAAAGGACTGGCCACCAACCTCGAAGTACTTCCAAGGTTAGTGGAGTAAACAGCAGCATACTTCACGAGCTACTGAAGCATGCTGCTGTCTCCATGGCGAAAAGGATCGTGAATACGGCTCAGGACACGTGATGCAGAACGGGGATATTAGTACGCGCGGAAAAGCCGTCCAAACCCTTCTATACTCTCGTGTATTCCTACGCATCGCAGGCCCGCCCACATCAGAGCCTGGGCGCTCGTCACGACGGACACACGCAAATCGCGCTCGAGATCGTCGATCACCCCGACGCTTGGTGTGCTGGCTTGGGTGAGCCAAATCCCATCAACGTCGGATGCGTTCTCTTCGTAGAGACTTCGGGCTTTGCGATATATCACTTCTAAAGGTAGCGAGCTGGCATGGCGCGTCGTTTGTAGCTTGCGCAGTCGCCACAATGTCGATTCCTGCGCCCTGCATATAGCTCTGCATATGGGCAATGATCTCTTCGCTGAACGCGTTGCCCACCATAACCACCGATTTCAGGCCTAGAGCCCGCATTGCTTTTACCGAGGCTCCCGCGTCGGTGATGAGAGGCACTGAGGTAACCTCTCGAATTCGCGCCAGGACCTCGTCCTCGTATCCCCACCCGTGGGTCACGATTGGAGGTACTCCTGCCTGGAGAATCACATCCGCGCCACGCTCAGCGATCATGCGGATGGCCGGTTCCATATTGGCGACCGCACGGTCGTACTGGGCCTGGCCCAGTCCAGTCATTCCGAGTCCGGTAATAACAAGCTCAATCCCCTGCGGCGCCATCAGGTAGAACTCGTGAACATTCGTATCCGCGACGATCGATGGAAATACCATGCCGATTCGGGCGCGCCAGCCGTACGCGGCTCCCGGGGAATACCTGATGCCCACTCGCAACTCCCATTCTAGAAAAGTAGCGCGCCTTCAACTCTGACGGCTCAGAGGATCTACGCGAGCGCGTAGAAATGCCGAGCGTTCTCACTCACGATCTTTGACACGACGCCTGGCCGTAGCTTTCCGCTCCTCCCCCAGTCGACCACCACCTCATGGGCCTTGAGCTCACCCGATAGATCGCCATGCGCGTAATCCGTCCCGATCATGATGTTGTCCTCGGCGCCGTACTGATCCACAAGGCAGGCGACGTCGTCTTCGGTATCGCAGGTAACGAAAAACCGATGGTATTTCAAGAACCCGGCTTTGAAATCAGGGATCGGGTATTTAGAAGATCCATCCCTCATGCCGAGCTGCTTGAGCAACAGCGGAATCCACGACGCGCCCGCCTCGATGAAGCCGAAGCGCAAGGTGGGGAACCGTTCCGGAATCCGAGCCTGGGCCAGGGAGTGGAACGCGGCTAGTACGTTGTAGAACTGCATCGAGGCGCTCTCGCTTGCGTTCGAGACGTTGTTGCCGTCTCCAGTGTGGAAGCAGATAGGCATGTCGAGACGCTCTGCTTCCGCATAGAGAGGAAAGAAGTAGGGGTCGCTTGCGGGGCGGTTGTATTCCACCCCCTTTTTCATGACAGCGCACGCACCATTGTGTCGTGCCCACTCCATGTCTTTGACCGCGCGATCCATCGTCAACACTGGTGGAAGGTATGCCCAGCGCAGCCGGCCGTTGGCACTGCTTGTTCTCGCCGCCAACCACCGATTGTAGGCTCCGTGCACGGCTACCTCGACTTCCGGCTCATCCGTGACCACGTGAATGAACATGGTGGGGTAAATGATCTGTACATCGAACCCCATCTCATCCATATGCTTCAGGCGAGCACCAACGTCTAACAGCTCTCGAGTCGCCTCAGTTGTTCCAGTCTGAACGTCGTCGCGATCACGCTTCAGCCGTAATTGCCCGGCCACCATCCAGAGTTTGTGCGGACGCTTATCGCGCGCCAGGAATCCCTTACCGTTCGGTGGCTCCAAGAGGTAAGGCTTGTAGCGCGCTTCCTCTGGCAACACGTAGTCCCATGTTTCGATGGTTTCGTCCACATGAGCGTCGGCATCAATAAAGCCCATTTCAACTCACCTTAAATGGCAAGGAATGTCCGCGAGAATAGCACCGCCGGTTCACCGAGTCAATCGGATGCGCGATCAACTCGGACTCAGCAAGATAACTCCGCACGCCGCTGGAAATCGCCCAGCTTTTCAGCCGGATGCTGAGACATCGGGCGCTACGTGTCCCTTCATTCGGAGAACGTAAGTTTCGGGGGTGAGTCCAGCGATTCCGGCTCTCGCGAGTCGGCTTAGCAGATAACCGTGCGCGCCAAGGTCGTGCAGAGTCCGAACGTCACCCCTAAGCAGCGCAGTTCGCTCGGCGTCGGTAAGCATGAACTCCTGAAGTGTTGCCGCGGGATCGATCTTCAGGCGCTCTCGAAACTCGTCATCTCTACCAAGCTGCCGGCAGATCTTCAGTATTGAATAAACGCTCATGTGAGGCTCCTCGCGTTGTGTTGGGATGATCTTCCCTGCTTCCAAACGTGTCTGGTCTGCTCATCAGGCTATGTGCCATGCGGCGTACGCATGCCCAGCATGAGACTGCTGCTCGAGGAAGCTGGGGCGGTGTTCGCCGATCGCACCCAACATGGCGATCCAATTGAGTAGCTCACCGCCGACGTTTCCCGCTTTTACCAACCGATCGGTCGTCGCACGCGCAACCAAGTCCTTGAGAGCGGCGTGTTCCAGTGCCTCCATGATTGACTGGACCCATTCAGGGTCAGGGTAGCTGTTCATCTGTCCCGGAGCCCCGGATGCCGCCGATGTCCAATGAAAAGCTGCCACTTCCAAGAACGCCAACTCGCATTGCTGAAGGCCATGATTCCACGGCGCTTCGTACCGCTCCTCCCAACGCATAACAGCGATCCGCCCTGGGTAACGGCTCCACAATACCTGCCAGAAAGATCGGGACGATGGGAGTGCGCATCTGCGGGAGGAGGAAATGGAGGGGAACCAGAAATGAGTGATCGAGATCAAATTCCTGGGCAACGCCGAGATCGAAAGACTGTCCGATACCCGTCGCGCGAATGTGAGCACCAAGCTCTGCATCAACGGGCACAACATAGCTCGGCATTCGAGTCTGGTCATTGGGCCCGGCCGCCTGGTCAGTGATACCCACGCTCAGGAGCGGCAGATTGTCCAGGAAGAAGGTATTCATGTGATCAGAGCTAAAGCAGACGAGCACGTCCAGCTCCGATTTCGTCACACGATCGGCTACGGCGTCATAGAGCTTGGCAACCTCCGAATTCGGACCTTCTCGACGCACCAAGTCGGGATAGTTCGGATTGTGTGGTACACCAAACCCGGCAACGATCTGCGCCATTCTCAGACCTACCTCAACACTTAGTGGTTGCTGTGCTAAGTATGTGCCACGCGGGCCCCGGTGAGATCGCGCTGATAGAAGGCGCTGGACTCCCTAAGTCTCCGGTCCGCCGCACGCAACTTCCATTAATTCCCGCTCATCCACTAGTTCACGCGCTCAGTAGCAACCCAATAGTACATCCAGATCTGACAGGCATACTGCCTTAATCTGCGAACGATCTCTCCATCCTGCTGCTGGGCAGGTTGCCAATCACTCGGTTAACCCGTCCTGCAATGGAGGCGTCGGGAATAACGCAATCTCAGATTGTCGGGTTCTGAGGCAGTCGAACGTGGGGTGTATGATTTGGATTCAGAAAAGTCCCGACCGGTCTCGACTGCATTCGATCGGGGTTAACGCGCGACCTACGTAATAGCGATAGTTCGTCGGCCTCCCGCGGGCGGGCCAAACGACACGCTCGTTGCGACCAAAGGCGATCATGACGATTTCTGACCACTGGCAAACGATTCCCGACATTGTTCAGGCCGCTCGGGCTGCTATGCCGTCGCCCCTCTGGCAGTTCTCCGGTAGTGGTCCCGAATCGGAAATTAGCCTGAGACGGAATCGCGCTGCGTACGATCGCCTCGCGTTGCTCCTCGCTTGTTACGCGATGTAAGTTCGAGGGATCTCTCGACGACGGTGCTTGGCCATCGTTTGACTCTGCCCGTGATGCTGGCTCCGATCGGTTTGATCCAGCTATTCCATCCGGACGGCGCGGTGGCGCAAGCGAGGGTTGCAGACCGTGCCGGCACGATCACCTTCATAGGGACTAATTCTGAGCCCGGACTCGAGGACGTTCGTGCCGCTTGCCGAGGGCCTATCGTCTTCCAGCTTTATACCTATGGTGATCGCGATTGGATTCGTAGATTTGTGCAACGCGTGGAAAACGCTGGGTATGATGCGATCTGTCTTACCGTTGACTGCCCCGACGCGGGCCTGAGAGATCGCTATCTTCAGAACGATTTCGAGGATCGTGCACGAGGCGGCAAACGTCCGAACGTTGAGCCCATGCCAACTGTGGTGAATCGCTCAGAACAAAACGACTATCTCGGACGATTTACCTGGGACGATCTAGCCTGGCTACGTGAAAACACGCGCTTACCACTGATCCTCAAGGGAATCCTTTCACAACATGACGCCAAACTCGCCGTGGAGCACGGCGTCAACGTGATCCATGTGTCCAATCATGGAGGAAGGCGACAAGACCAGCTACCTGCGACGCTGGACGTGCTTCCTTCAATAGTCAAAGCCGTAGACAGTCGTGCCGAGATCATCTTCGACGGCGGAATCATGCGCGGCACGGATGTAGTTAAGGCATTGGCCCTAGGGGCTCAATCAGTTCTGATTGGCAAATTGATGATGTGGGCACTCGGCGCTGGGGGCGATGAGGGGCTGTGTCGGGCGCTCGAAATCCTCTCAAGGGAGATCGGCGCTACGATGGCGAACGTTGGGGCCGCGACCATCTCAGATCTCACCCCAGATATGGTCATTCCCAGTTTCGATCCACCCATCACACCGTGGCCTGTGGAACCGATGTCGCTGCGCGAGGCCTAGGGCACCGGACCTACCCGGCCGCTGACTCCCTAGCAAACAGGCGGCCGAATCCTTGAATAGGTTCGTGAATACCGGCGGTCCGCAAGCCGGCCCAGGCCAGCGCTTGAGCGCTCGTAACTACTGGTACACCAAGATCTTCCTCAAGGGCTTCAATGACACCCACGCTCGGGATATTGGCTTGCGTCAGCCAGATGCCGTCAGCCTGGCCCCTGTGTTCCTGATAAAGCTTCCTCGCGCCCCGAAAAACAACTTCCAACGGCGCGCAGCCTGCGCTGGGCGAGCGGACATTCGCTAGCTGACTGTTCGCGACAAGCTCGATCCCCGCTGACTGGAGATACCGGCGGATATGCTCGACGAGCTCTGGATTGTAGGAGTTGCCCATCATCACGATCGATCGAAGCCCCACCACGCGCATTGCCCTGATTGATGCCCCAACGTCGGTGATGAATGGAATTGACGTCAGCTTGGCGACCCGTGTGCGGACCTCGTCTTCGAAACCCCATCCATGCGTCACGATCGGGGGCACCCCCGCCTGAAGTATGACATCGGCGCCATGTTCCACTACTCGGGCGACACACTCGTCGACCGCGGCGATTGCTCGGTCATACCCCTCCTGATTCGTGACGGTGAGACCTAACGATGACAAAATGAGCGTTACTCCCGGCGGTGCCATCAGATAGAACTCGTGGATGTTGGTGTCCGCAACGACTGGTGGGACGAGTAGAGCCACTCGAGCACGCCAGCCGTATGAAGCGCCCTGTGAGTACGGGATCCCCATCTGTTCCTCCTGCATGTCCCGTGATTCCTCTTCGCCCGTTGGTCGTCTGTATCGTCACCGGCCTCGCAGCTTCGGGTCCAGAATATCTCGGATTGAGTCGCCCAGAAAGTTGAAAGCGAGGACCGTGGCGCTCAAAGCGACCGCTGGAGAGAGTAGGAGCCAGGGAGCAACCAACATGTATTGCCGCCCATCAGCGGTCAGCATTCCGCCCCAGGTGGCCAGAGGCGGCGGCGCCGCGAGCCCCAGAAAGCTCAGTGTGGACTCCGTAACGATCGCGGCCCCAATGCTCGTCGAGAACACGATCGTGGTTGTCGCCACGATATTGGGCAGGATGTGCTGAATAAGAATCCGGAGGTCTCTGGCACCTACCGTTCGTGCTGATTCGATGTACTGCTCCTGCCTTACCGAGAACACGTCGCTCCGAATGATCCGATTCGCCCGTGGAATCTGAGTGATTCCGATTGCGAGCGCCGTCACGCTTAAGTCCTTGCCAAATATCGCCACCAACATCATCGCGAGGATGAGCGTCGGGATTGCCTGCATGGAATCGGTGATCCGCTGAACGACCAGGTCCAGAGGGCCGCCACGATACCCGCAGATAACGCCCAGGATCAGCCCTCCCAGGGTCCCTACCAGCACTGCGCCCACTCCAACGCCAAGCGAGATTCGTGCGCCGAAGATAAGTCGACTGAGCACGTCACGACCTTGACCATCGGTGCCTAACCAGTGGACCATCCCTGCTTGATCCACAAATCCTGGCGGTTGCAGCGAATCCCTGATCGATTGTTTGAGCGGATCCTGCGGCGCCACAGCCTCCGCAAACAGCGCGCAGAACAAAACCACCAGAAGCACGCAGGAGGAGGCTGCCCCAAGAGGTTGGTCCTTCAGGATCCGCCAGGCCGCCGACCGCTTCTTGGGACCGACCCGGACCGGAACGGGAAGAGCCGATGGCAGAGCAAGCTCGTGCGCCTGACCTTGGGCTTGAACCATTCGAACTACCTGGCGCGGGACATTAGTCTTGCCAATGACCTCGGATTGATACGTCTGTCACGATGCATGATCTATCGATATTGAATTCGCGGATCCAGCCACACGTAGCTGATGTCCACTAGCAGATTGACAAGCAGGTAGACGATAAGCAGGTAGATGACACATGCCAGGGTCTGCGGAAAGTCACCGCGAAGAATTGACGTGAGCGTGAGCTGCCCCAGTCCGGGCAGCGAGTAAATTTGTTCGACGACGACGCTCCCTCCCAGGGTCGCTCCGAGTTGAGTACCGAGCACGGTTACCGCTGGAATCAAGGCGTTCCGAAATGCATGTCCGTAGACAACGCGCCCCTCCACCAGCCCTTTCGCACGCGCGGTTCGAACATAGTCGTTGCGGAACACTTCAAGCATGGACGATCGGAGAATCCGAACCTTTGTTGCGCTGACCGAGGCCGCCAGCGCCAGGAGCGGCAGCGATATCTGCGTGAGGTGCTTCCCAAGGTTCTCCCAGGGCGCAGCATATCCAATAGGTGGGGCCCATCCCCATAACATCGCTGGTCCCAGGAGCAGGACCGTTGCGATCACGAAATTCGGGATAGATAGTCCGATCACGGCGATGAATCGCGACGCGTAGTCGAACCAGCTGCCCCGGTTGGCAGCTGATATGACGCCCAGTGGGACACCAATGGCAACAGCGATGATCATCGCGAAAAGCGTAATCTCGAATGTGACTGGCAGGGTTTCGACGATGTGCTGAACGACTGGCCGCCCCGATCCCCAGGATGTTCCGAGGCCACCTCGTACGGCACCCCACAGCCAGGTCACATACTGAATATGAATTGGCTTATCGAGGCCGAACTCCTGGCGCAGTCGTTCCCGCACCACCGGATCGTGCGCACCGGGACTGTTAAGGAGCTTCTCCTCAATGATGTCCACCGGCGCATACAGGCGGAGTGAGAAGAAAATGATGGCGGAGGCACCCAGCAACACAGGGAACAGCGCCAGCACACGCCTGATGCAGTACTCAGCCATCAGAGATTATCACGACCCGTAAGGGCTACCCTCGCCGCAGTCGGGGACCACCTAGCACTGTGATTCGTCGAGCCATGCCTCGCTTATCCCGATGGCGGCAGCCGATGGATGGGTCGGCGGCATGTTGGCCACGCGGCAAGAGTAGAAGTGGTAGTAGATGAAGCTTATCGCCGGTATGTAGGGCATGCTTTCGAACATGCGATCCTGCGCGTCTCCGATAAGCTGCTTGCGCTTCGACGGATCTAGTTCTCGGCGCTGGCTCTCGATCAACCTGTCGAGCTGCGGGTCGCTAAACCCTGTCCAGTTGCGGCTGTCGCCTGTGTAGGCCGTCCTGAGCCATCGATCCACAAACACCGACGATGGTGATTGGCCGGTCCACGCGGCTTCCCACCCGGCTTTTCGAAGATGAGAGATGTGCTTGCCGGTCCCTGATCCACGAGCCCCACATCTATACCTGCAGCCAGAAGCTGCTGCTGTACCACCACTGCGTCGTTGATAAATCGGCTTCCCGTGGTGATCGTAAACTTTAACTCGCCGGGCCCAAATCCAGCGTCAGCAAGGAGCTTCTGAGCCTCCGCGCGATCTGTCTTGAACTTTTCTCGAATCTGGGGCTCCGGCCAGGCCGCATCGCCCGTCGCCAATGGCAGGAATCCCGAGATTACGGCCCCGCCACGGTTGTTAGCGATTAACTCGTCTCGATCAATGGCAAGCGAAATCGCCTTCCGAACACGCACATCGTCGAAGGGCTTCTTGCGATGGTTCACCCACAGACTGATGGGATTGGCGGCAACATCATCAAACTTCTGTGTCTTCGGATTCCCTTGCTTGATCGCGTCTGCTTCCAACTTTCGGAATCCGACGTTCATGTTCAAGTCCAATTGGGCGGACCGCGCAGCCGCTACCTCGGCCGTGTAGTCTCCAAAGTTCACCGTGTGAATTTCATCGATATATGGCGCCGGCCCTCTCCATTCTGGATTCCGTTCCACTATGACCATCTGGCCCGGCTTGAAGTCCTTGAGCATATAGGGCCCGGTTCCAATTGCCACAGTCTTAAAGTCGCCGAATTGCTCCTTCACTTCTCGAGGAGCAATCACATTGACATCATCGCCAAGCTTTCCTAGAAATTCCGCATCAGGCTCCTGAAGCCGTAGCACCACGGTGTAGGGGTCAGGTTCTTCGTGACTCACTGACGTCCAATACGAACGTAACTGGCCCGCCGCCTTCTGATACTCAATGGTCCATGCAACATCCGCTGATGTAAACGGCCGACCATTGACGGGCGGTTTGTTATGCCAGCGCGCGTCGTCGCGAAGATGCAGGGTCCAGGTAAGTCCGTCTGCTGATACATCCCATGATTTGGCAAGACTCGGCACCATGGCCGTGTCCTGGTAGTAGCAAGCTCGTGGGCGGACGAGCGTTTCATACACCTGAGAGATCGTTTGAATGGATTGGCCGCCGCCAGTGACCAAGTCGAGGTTGGGTAAAGCACCCTGACCCTGTCCACCTGTGCGAATGAACTGTCCACCTCGCTTTGGTGTGCCAGATGAGCGCCAGTGTTCCTTGCCCGGCTCGCATTGGAAGCCGGATGGATCTTGTTGCACGTCCTTCGGGGCGGGAGCACTGGCAGTCGTTGACTGGCCGGTGGCCGACGGTCGGCCCGCAGGCGCGCAACTCAACAAGAGGCCTGCGCTGAGGACAAGTGGCATCAGTAAAGCGAGCGTCCGACGGTGCGTCATTCTACGCAGCCCTCCAAACTCATTCACCAGGTGGACGCTGGCGAACGTACCACCGCCCATTCCGCCTGTCAAGAAATTCAAATTGTTTCAGTAACCGTGAAGGAATCTCCGTGAATACTCCCAACTGTCCGATGCCCCCGATGAACGTCGCGACAAAGCTCGACAGGTCAACGGCTCCACATCAATAATGGGAGCGCATTTAGGCCACGGACCTTCTGCTGTGCTTCGGACGGCGGAGGGGCGTGCTTAAGCTTGGAGGAGCCAAGATCATGCCTACCGCACCTGCCCCCGGGGCGAGCTACGGCTGGAGAGCGTCAGTAGGGGTCATCATCCCTGGTCGCGTCTCCGATACGAATGCCTATGAGTTCTATGCGATGGCGCCGCCTGGCGTGATCATGGTCCACACGACCTTGGATGTGGGCGGCTCCAGCCAGGAACACTATGACCGGGCGATTGGGAACGCGGAAACAGCGGTGCGTGGGCTTGTTGAGCGAGGCGTTGATGCCATCGTTCAGGCGGGAGTACCGCCAATCGTCTCGCACGGTTGGGGGTTCGAAGCGGAAGTCCTCTCCAAGATAAAGCGGGTAACGACCGTTCCTATGATCACAGACATCGGCGCATGCGTTGAGGGCATGCAAAAACTTCAGATGGGTCGAGTTGTCATGCTGACCGGCTTCAACCCAGACAGATATGGGAGCGAGATTCATGATCAGCTCATGAGTTACGTGGCGAACGCCGGGATCGAGGTAGTGGCCGACGATGCCGTGAGGACCACGCCACCTGAAGCCGTCCGACATGCGCCTCTCGCCGTTCCTTACCGAGCTGCAAAAGAGCTCTTTCGAAAGGCCGGGTCGGTGGATGGGGTCTGGATCACAGGAGCATTCATGCCCAGTGCCGGGCATGATCGCCGCACTCGAAGATGATTTAGGTGCACCGGTAGTGGCCAGTATGCAAGCGCTGACATGGATCGGCCTACGTATGGCGGGCATACGGGACCGAGTCCAAGGATTCGGGCGGCTTTTCCAAGAGGATTGGCCACCCACCTCGCAGTTCTTTCAAGGCTGAAGTGCCTGCCGCCCAGCCATCAAGCCCACGTGCTGCGGTGATTCGATGGTATTCCGCCAGAACTCAATGACTGGAGATTGTTTGCAGCGATTCCAATCAATCTTCGAGTGAGTATCGATGGACAACTCGGAAGTAACGCAAAGGTCGAATTGATCTGAGAGGACGGGATGGTGAAACTGCAAGCATTCCCAAGGGCCGTATCTCTAGCGGCGCCGTCACTGGCCATACTGCTCACGATCAGTGCCTGTGGGGGCGGGTCAACGAGCACTGGCTCGGCGCCAGCGAAAATCGATACTCCACCTCCGGCACCAGCGGCCAAAGCATCGACCACGGAGCAGGACTTTCCACGGCTTCGTTCCGAATTCGACACGGCGATTGTGCCCGCGGCGAAGAATGAAGGTCAGTTCACGTGGTACACCTGTGTCCAAGCGGAAGAGGCCGAGGGTAGAGTCAAGCATTTCAACCAGACGTACCCCGAGATTAAGGTCAACTACGTTTACCTGACACCAGCCGAAGCCGTGGAGCGCATCACCGCGGAGGCGGCCTCCGGCCGGGTCACCGCGGACCTTTACCAGTGTGCAGGCCAGACTGGTCGAATCCTCGGTTGGCGGGGGCTTACTGAACCGTACACACCGCCGAGCGCCGTTGACCCTTCGATCCCCTACAACTGGCCAGTGATGGGCGTGGAAGGAAGCTTGACGGTATTCCACATCGTCTTTTCCGGGATGATCATCAACACAAAGCTGGTGCCGCAGGACAAATTCCCAAAGACATGGTGGGACGTTGTCCGCGATCCGTATTGGGTCGACCAACTACGCCAGGGCACCGTTCCAATGAATGATCCGCGCTCACCCGGGTGGGGCGGCAACATACTCTACGTACTCAGTCAAGCGCAGGCCTCGGATTATGGAGAATCCTGGATTCGAGAGTTGGCAGCGCTAAAGCCGAGGCTGGTTGCCACGGCGGCAGGAGATGCAGACCTCGAGCGTGGCGAAGTCAATGCATTGCTGATCGGGGCAATGCGTTGGGACGCGATCAAGCGTGGTGCCCCATTGACAACCTGGTGTCCCGAACCCGGCTGCATCACCAGCCAGTACTACCACACGCCGCTCAAGAACGCCCCGCACCTTAACGCCGCGAAGGTATGGGTGGAGTACTGGCTCACCAAGGATGCGCAACAGCACCTGGCTGACTGGGGCAATACGGTGGCTCGAGCGGATGTGCCGGTTCACCCTGAGCGGGATCTCAAGTCCCGCAAGCTCATGCTCTGGCCCACGGATGAGAGCGAGCGAGGGATTCTGGATACGATCAACTGGACTCAGCAATCCGGCCTGTTCAGTTACTGAAGAACTTGCCCACCTTCGTCGGCTCCGCTCAACTGAGCTACTCTCAACGGCGGTTGGGGGGTGGCGTAGACAATTCATCCGCCGGACGCTCATGCCGGGTTCTATGGAGCCACTTTGAGCCGGTCTTGAAACTCGGCCTGTCGCGCGCGATCTTATGCTGACGACCCGTCCGAATGTAATTACAAGTCAATCCAAAAGGCCGAATTGGCTGCGAGGTGGTCTACGCCTCCCAGTTTCGATGAATGCGCTTGCACTCAGCGTTCTGACGATCCTGGTCGCCCTCTTCACAGTAAGTCCGGTCGTCGCGGTACTTATTGGCGCCTTCCGCGATGCGCCGCCAGGTCGAGCCGGGGACCTGGACGCTTGATGGTCTTGTTCGAATCGTCAACGATACCCAGAATCTCGCTGTGATCTGGACGAGTCTCTGGCTGGCCCTGAGCCGAGCGATTCTCGCAACGGCGTTAGCCATTGTGATCGCATGGATTCTGGCGAGGACCGATTGTCCGTTCCGAACCCAGCTGATCGTCCTCATCGGGATCTCGTTTTTCACGCCCATCCTGGGGAAAATCCTTGGTTGGACGATTCTGGCTAGTCCTCGCACGGGCTATCTCAATCAGCTGCTGCGACTCCTTCCGTGGTTTCCGGGAACATCCGGACCGATTGATATCTACAGCTACGGTGGCGTCATCTTTGTCAGCATCCTGGGTTGGTCAACGTTCTTAATACTCTTTTTGCTCCGTCCTTTTCCTCGATGGACGCCTCACTTGAGGAGGCGGGAACAATGAGCGGCGCTTCTCAGTGGCGTGTGGTCCAGTGGATCATGATCCCAATCATGCGACCCGCGATTGTCGCGGTATTCGTGCTCGCTCTCGCTCGTATGTTTTCTTCCTTTGAAGTGGAGTATTTCCTTGGCTCTCGTGCTGGAATTTACGTTTTCACGAACAAGATCTACGCCAGCCTCGATAGGTATCCGGCTGATTACAATCTTGCGTTCGGGCTGGTATTCGTACTGCTCATCATTACGGCATCGCTTGTAGCCCTCAATTGGATGCTTGTCGGCCAGCGGAATTACACAACGGTTTCTGGTCGGAGTTACTCAGCGCGGGTGATGTCCCTTGGAAGATGGCGGTGGGCGGCTTTTGCGCTCGTGTTTGGGTACGTCTTCGTTTCATTGATCTTGCCGCTCACCGTGATCATCCAGACGAGTTTCACCAGCAGGTTCGGCAGCGATCTGTTTTCTCTCTCGGGTTACAGCCTGGAGCGATGGGAACGGCTCTTCGCCCTGGAGCTGCCCCGACGCGCGATCGTGAACAGCATTGTCATGGGAGTCGTTGCGGCCTCCCTAGGCATGATCATCTACACCGTTGTCGCTTACGTGGTTGCGCGCACAGACTTTCGGGGACGCGGCCTGCTCGACCTGGCTGCGTGGGTGCCGTGGGCAGTGCCAACCCTGGCTCTGGGCATTGGCATCCTGTGGACGGTCGCCTTCACGCCATTGGCGTTCCTCTACGGGAGCCTGGCGCTCCTGATCGTCGCGCAGATCATCCGGGGCTTCCCGGCGCAAACGCGAATCATGTCGGCGTCGGTCATGCAGATCGGTCAGGAGCTGGAGGAGGCAGCACGGGTTCACGGCGCACCGTGGTGGACCACGTTCCGACAAATTTGGCTGCCGCTCTTGCGGAACGGCATCATCGCGGGTTGGATTATCGAATTTACCGTGTCCTTCAGCGATCTGGCTCTGGTGGCGTTCCTCTACGGCCCTGACTCCACTGTCCTTCCAACGCTTTTCCTGAGTCTTTGGCGCGCATCAGAGTGGGAGATGGCCAGTGCGGCGGCATTGGTCAACACGGCCATCGTCCTAATCGTGGTGCTCATCGCCCAAAGCATTGGACGGATAGGCATTGGCAGAACGGCTGCGTAGAGAGGCCAGCTGAATTTGGAGACCCACCCTTTAGCCTTGTACCCGGACCGAGGATTGGACCTTGATCAGCGCTCCGGCCCTCGCGCTCAAACCCGACCCTGATTGGTCATGGCGGTCGCGCTGTCATGGGACTTCGCTTGTCCTCGTCGCTCATTGTGAATTGACGCTCGACTAGACGGGTGCTATAAGGCTGATCGCAGGGGTACATATCGTTTGTCGCGATGACGACTCGCGGGCTTCGAACAAGGAGACTGACTTATGACAGCGATGGCTAGCGCCGGAGCGGCATACGGATGGCGAGGTCGTATTGGATTCCTCCAGCCTGCAATGGCGAATCCGAACCACCCGCATGAGTTCTATCTCATCGTGCCCGAGGGCGTAACCATCAGTATTGCGAGCTTGCGCTCCTATGGTGATCCTGAGGGAGGCGAATTCCTGAATCCGGAATCGCTCAGGCTTCCCATGAGCCGCATACCGCAAGGAACGAAGGTCTTGGTTGCACAGGGCGTGGATGTCGTGGTCCAAGCCGGCGTCCTCACACAACGGTCGAGGGCTGGGGATACGAAGCGAAGCTGCGGGCCGAGGTG
This sequence comes from uncultured Chloroflexia bacterium, assembly GCA_963765765.1. Lineage (GTDB taxonomy): Bacteria > Chloroflexota > UBA6077 > UBA6077 > JACCZL01 > CAVXYC01. Next base: position 15,920 of record CAVXYC010000022.1, read on the forward strand.
CGTGAAATTACAGACGTTCCGTTCGTCATTGATACACACTCGTCAATCGACGCCATGAAGACCTTAGGCATGTCCAAGGTGCTTATGGTGAGCCCGTTTCCGGAGAAGACCAGCGCACACGTCATTGAGTACGTCAGCCACGCTGGAATTGAGATTGTTCACGCGCATCGCGTCATGGTGTCGGAGTATGGCGGGCTCTATGGAATACCGCTCGGTGCCGTCTATCAAGAAGCGAAGAAGGCGTATCGTGGCGTAGGCGATGTTGACGGCATCTGGCTCCCTGGGGCGGCCATGCCCAGTGTGGCCGCCATCGATCCGCTCGAGCGTGATCTGGGACTGCCGGTCGTCAGCAGCAAGCAGGCCATGATCTGGGCGGCCCTCCGTGAGGCGCGGGTCGATTGTACGATCAGCGGTTACGGCAGCCTCTTTGAAGCGACGGAATAGGAGAACAGAATGTTGAGGCGAGAAGACAACGAGCTCGTGACTCGGGTCGGACCGGGCACTCCCATGGGCACCTTGATGCGCGAGTACTGGATCCCGGTCTTGTTCTCAACTGAGCTAGCACAACCAGACGCCCCGCCGCTCCGCGTTCGCTTGTCGGGGAGAAGCCCATCGCGTTTCGCGATAGTGAGGGACAAATTGGCATGGTGGCACAGAACTGCCCACACAGGGGTGCTTCGCTCTTCTTTGGCCGTAACGAGGAAGCGGGACTCCGGTGCGTCTATCACGGCTGGAAGTTCAACGCCAGGGGGCTTGCGTGGACATGCCCAACGAGCCCGCAGAGAGTAACTTCAAGCACAAAGTGCGGGTGACCGCGTACCCATGCCAGGAGCGGAACGGCATCATCTGGACCTACATGGGTCCGCGTCAGAACCCGCCCTCGCTGCCCGCGTTTGAGTGGAACATGGTTCCCGAAGGGCACGCGTACGTCAGCAAGCGGGTCGCCGAGAACAACTGGCTGCAGGCACTCGAGGGAGGCATCGACACGAGCCACGCGAACTTCCTGCACAAGTCGTTGGGCACCAAAGGTGGGAGCGGGTTTGGAGGGTCGGCGCCGCGCCGAACCAGCTCTGGTCTGGAGTACATGGCGCGAGACAGTCATCCGCGATTTGAGTGCTTGCCAACTGAGGGAGGCGTCTTGATCGGGGCCCGCCGTGAGGGCGACGCGGACAATTACTACTGGCGCATCAATCCGTTCCTGATGCCCTTCTACACCATGTTCCCTTCCACGGGGATCGATCCGTCGGCGAGCGGTCACGTATGGGTTCCTATCGACGACGAACATACGCTCGTCTTGCACTTCACCTACCACCCAACCCGCCCGCTTGGCCCTGACGAGGTCGAGTACATGCGCTCCGGTCGGGACGGATTGGATGGTTTCCATCCGAATGCGAGTGGGTTCTTACCTGCGAGTGGAAGAGCCTTCGGATCCTGGTATCCGAAACTCAATCGAGACAACCTTTACGGCCTGGACTACGAGGTCCAGAAGACCCAGTTGTTTTGCGGATACCGGCGGGGTGGGCACAAGACTCGGCGACGCAGGAAAGCATGGGTGCCATCACTGACCGTACGCGCGAACACCTGGGGTCAAGCGACGTCGGCATCATTTCCGCGCGACGCTTCCTGATCAATGCGGCGATTGCACATCGAGATCAGGGTGCACCTGCGCCGGGTGCCACGAATCCTGAAGCGTTCGCCTTGCGACCCGCGGCCGTGCTGGTCTCGCGTAGTGGGTCAGTCTGGGAAGTCGCACCTGCTGCCACAGCCGTCAAGCCGGGGACTAATTTCGCTGTAGTGTGAGACTCGTCCAGAGGGAGGTAGCCAGGTGAACACCATGTCGTTTGCACGAGTGATCCCTACGCTGTGCCTTGTGCTCCTCGTAGCCTGCCAGCCGGCCACGCAAGCTCGCGGGCATCCGAATCATCGACGGACGACCCATGGCAGCAGATTCTCAACGCTGCAAAAGGTGAAGAACAACTCCTGGTCTATGCTCAGGCATTTACTGGCAGTGACGCGGCCAAGATTGCCGAAGAATTCCGAGCCAAGACGGGCCTGAATATGGATTTCATCAGCGCGGCGGGAAACGTGCTGATTCAGCGCCATCAAACAGAAACACAGGCAGGACAACGGTCGGGCGACATCATCGAGGGCTCGCCCCAGTTCTTAACAGCGGCGCGTCTGCAGGGCGTGTTTACACCGCTCAAGGATAAGCCGTTGCCATTCTTGAAAGAGCCTGCGGAGGTCTGGCGGGTTCCGCCAGCCTTTCTGGGCGAGTCGATGGATGCGCTGGTAAGTCGACCGTCGAAATCCGAGGGGCACGTTACGGTAAATACGCGCTTGATGAGTCCCGCTGAATACCCGACCAGCTACCAGGACCTGGCCACAAACCCGAAATTCAAGGGGAAGGTCGCATTTAACGATCCCAAAGCGACAGGCAACGTCGCCGCCGTCTTTGTGCGTCAAGGATACGTGGGCAAGTCGCTGACCCTTAAGGACATCTGGTCGCTCTTCAACGAACAACAAGTTGCCACGTTTGGAAGGCCCGGCGAGCAAGAGGGCGCCGTGGCGCGTGGTGAGGCCGCCGTAGCGATTGGTGTCGGAAGCGAACGGCTGCTGGGACTCGCTGAGGCCAACGCACCGTTCAAACTTCTCGCATTTCCCGATACACCGATCGTCGGATTCCCTCAAATGATGGGTGTCACCCGCACCGCGTCAAGCCCGAACTCGGCGCTTGTGTTCATCAACTGGTACTACAGCAAGGACGGCCAAGAGTTCGTCAAGAAGCTCGTCGGTAGCGATGACGGCCCTCGTCGTGACGTGCCCAGCTACGTTCCCGATGCGCTCAAGGCCGAGGTCATAGGCGGGGGGAAACGCGGACCCAATATGGTGACATCAGCGGCGCAAGCGGTGCTGGGTAGTGACCTCTACGCTTCGGGCATCTTCCAGGAGCTAACCGACGGGATCTCATTCGCTGATTTCGAACGCAAGACGAACGCGTTCATTGCTGAATGGGAGTCAAAGCAGGGCGGCCGACCAACTGGCGAGGTGGTTATGCAGTGAAGGCGTTGCCACGGGGCACATTCCGATCTGAAAGTGGCTCCCCCATCGCCGGCTTGGTTTCACCAATCCGCGTTTGTATTACAGGTTGCCATCATCGCCGTGACTAAAACCTGTCTAGTCCGCCTGCTACTGTCTAGCCGTCGTCCGGCCCAACCATAGCCAAGATGCAGTTCGACTTCAGCGTGGCAACGGTCGGCCGCCCAGCTAGGATCATTCCCTATACAACGTCTCGCGACTTTGAATACCCTCATCGGCATTCTGCGCTGGTCGACTGGGGAGAGTCGAGTTTCAGGAGTCCGTTAAGCTTGGATCAAGACACCGAGGGGGAGCACCGTCATGAAAGACGGATACCTTGTCATAGACGCCGATCGACATATGATGGAGCCGCTGGATTTTGGCGATCGCTGGCTCGAAGGGCCGCTTCACAGGACGGGTCACTGCGGCGAAATCGCTTTGGCCGATAGATCGATGGCCAGCCAACCTTCCGCGGAACGGCGCGCGGATCGAGCGATTTCGCGCTTGAAACGCGCTACCGTGAAGTCTTCGCGGACGCTCTGGCCGACGACTATGGCCCCGCGTCGAACCTCCGGGCCATGGATCGGGAAGGCGTCGACGTGGCAGTGCATTTCCCGAGCGCCGGGCTCATCATGCTCTCGCGCGACGACACGCCCTCGATCTCGCCGTGGCGATCTGCCGCGGGTACAACAACTGGGCGGCCGATTATTGCTCGGCGGAACCGACCCGCCTCAAGGCCGATCGCCATGATTTCCCTCATGATCCGTCCGAAGCGGCGCGTGAGCTTCGCCGCGCAACTCAAGAGCTCGGCCACGTCGGTGTGTTCATGCCACCGAATCCCGTCGATCGGTCGGCGGCTTGATGATCCCGCCTACTACCCAATTTATGCGGCCGCCCAGGACCTGAACTCGCCGATAACCCTCCATTCGGCGTCCGGCTCGCGCCTGCCGCAGGTGAGCGCTTCGCGTACCAGCCAATTCGGCAGCACGTCGCTATGCACCCGATGGAGCAGATGCTGGCCTGCTCTGACACTGCTAGGCGATGGGCTGCTCGAACGCTTCCCTCACCTGACGGTCGCCCACTTCGAGTCCGTGTGGCTGGCTTCCGTTCTGGCTGGAGCGGATTGACGAGCACTTCAAGCACTACCGCTGGAGCCAAGGCCGGACGGCACCTACGAAGCGCCTCCCAGTGAGATCTTCAAGGCGCAATGCTTCATCAGCGCTGAGGCAGGTGAAGAATGGTGGTCGACGTGGTGAAGCACGTCGGCGACGACGTGGTGATCATCGCGACGGACTATCCCCACTCGGATGCCGTGGACAAGTTCCCGGACCACACCATCGGCGATCTCACCGGAGCCGAGCACTCTCGGCGGAAGCCAAGCGAAAATCCTCTGGGACAACCCCGCTCGGCTCTATGGCATCACGGACGTTCCTGTATCGGCGGCGGTGATTAGTTCCGGCGCCATCGGCCCGTTAGGCCGCGAGTCGACTGGCGTGTGCCGGGCAGCGTCGAGCCGGCGCGTCCTTCCTGAGACATGGGGGACGCACATGCATTTCTGGCAGCGATCATTTGCTCAAATGTGCGTTTGGACGTCGTATCGCCGGGCTGGTGCTGTCGGCTTGCGGCCCCGCACCCGGCGGCGGTCCTGCGAGTTCAGGCAGCGACCCGTCGCTTGCTCAGGGCGCCACACCCGAGTGGGACGCCATCGTCGCGGCAGCGAAGAAGGAAGGCGAGGTGGTTTGGTCCACCACCAGCGCCGATGACTGGATTGACTCTGCGGCAGCGGAGTTTCAGAAAGCGTACGGGATCAAGCCCATCCTCTCATACACGCGACCCCCGGACTTCAACGCGCGCTATGAGGCCGAGCTCGCGGCGGGCAAGCAGTCCGTGGACATCCGCGGTGCCGGGACGGTCACGAGTCGGACGCTTGACTCGCGTGGTCTGAGTGAGCCGTTCGGGAACTACCGGTCATGTCTGAGCCGCCGAGTACATGGCGGATCGATCCATTCGAAGACATGCTAGCGGGCAAGGGGAACAACGTCTTCTACGGAGTCTGGGGCCACCTGTTCGTCGCCAATAACCAGCTCTGCCCACCAGACAACTGCCCGAAGAGCTACAAGGACCTCGCCGATCCGCGATTTCGCGGCATGATTCTCCTTGATGAGCCGTTGCCAGGCGGGTCGGCCGGTACAAAGTTCACGTCCTACACCTACCTGGAGTATGGCGAAGAGTATCTCCGTGACGTGGCGGCGAATGTGGCTGGCGGTGAGCCGAGTGAGCGCGGAGGCGCCAAAACAAGTGGCCCGCGGGGAGTTTCCGCTCTATGTTTCTGTGCCCAGCCCGCCGTCGGAGCTCTTTGCCCTGCCCAAAGCCGTACCCATTTCGGCTGATTGTGCCCGAGGACGGGATGATGAGCAGCTCGGGCAGCATCTCGCTGCTCAAGCAGGCGCCACACCCAACGCGGCGAAGGTGCTGACCAACTTCTTGCTGAGCAAAACAGGCCAGCAGGCCATTGCCAATATCCCCGGCGGGCCGTTCATCCGCAAGGATGTCACTCCGATCGATCCCGATCTGGTGATCCTCTCGGACAAGCTCTTCCCCGGGCACCCAGATAAATTCGAGTTCGCCCCGCTGCAGGCCCAATACAGCCCAATCATGATCAAGTACCTCAAGGAGCGGGGGCTCATGTGACCACCTTCTCCCGAGCCCGCTGTGGCGGTGATGGAGCAGCGGGAAATCTCTGGAGTTCGGACCAGCGGCACTCTTCGCACAAGGGCGTATTCAGCGCGCGTAGTCTGAATCCGTTTCCGACGGGGTCGATGGCTGCCCTGGGTACTCCTCGCGATTATTCGCCGTGCTGGTGCTGTACCCATTGGGGATGGTGGTCTACAGCAGCTTTCGCAACATCGCCGCCAGGATCGGCGGGTACTCTCACACTGGAGCCGTGGCTCCGAACCTGTCCAATCCGGACAGCCTCAGCGCGCTTTTGACCACGTTCCGGATAGTCCTTCCGAAGGTGGCACTGGCAATGGCGGTGGCCACGCTCTTCGGCTGGATACTGGCGCGAACCAATACGCCCGCCAGGCCCGTACTTATTGGCCTTGCTGGCGTTCATGTTCTTTGTTCCCAATCTCCCGTGGGTCCTGGCGTGGATCCACCTCATCTCGCCGCGGACAGGTCTGCTGAATCAGCTGCTCGGGCCGGTATTGCCGGGCGGCTTTCGATTCAACGCGTATTCCTATGAGGCACTGGTGATTCTGGGCGCGATGCATGCCGTGCCGATCCTTTTCCTGTTGATCTACCCGGCATTTCGAAACATGGACGCCACATTGGAAGAATCATCGCTCGCCTCTGGAGCGACACGCTGGCAGACAACCCTGCGCGTGACCTTGCCACTGCTGACGCCCGCGCTCCTGGCCACGGCTGCTCTCTCGACCATGGTGGGGATGGAGTCATTTGAGACCGAGCAGCTCCTCGGCGTGCCGGCCGGGATCTTTGTATTCACAACGCGGATTTATGACTTCCTGTACAACCAACAATCGTCTGAATTTGGACCAGCTTCAGCACTGTCCATGGTGCTCGTTGCATTGACGCTGCTTCTCGTGATCCTGCAGCGGACGAATCCTCGCTGGGCGCTCCTATACCAGCGTCACGGGACGGGGCTATCAGCCGAACCCAACCGATCTCGGTCCATGGCGGTGGCTGACGTTCAGCCTCGTGGTGGGGTACTTCATCGTTTTTGGCGTAGCGCCAATTGTCGTGCTCCTGCTCACTTCCTTCATGCAGGTGAGTGGGTTCTTCACCCCCGAGCTTCTGACTACGCGCGTGTGGACCAAGGTTCTGTCGTCGACGACCCTCACGTCATCCATCCAGAACACGGTGCTCATCGGCGTTTCCGCGGCGACGTTCGGCGTCGTCATCGCCGCGCTGGCGTCGTACTTGATCACGCGTTTTCGGTGGGGAGGTCGACCGGCGATGGATACGCTGGTCTGGCTCCCCATCGCCGTCCCAGGTCTCGTGCTTGCACTCGGGTTCCTGTGGGCGTATGTGGGACTTCCAATCTACGGAACCATCTGGATCCTGGTGCTCGCATACATAGTCCGGGGATTACCCACGAGCAGTCGCTTCTTCACTTCCACGATGGTGCAGATCAGCGCCGAGCTCGAGGAGGCGTCCCGCGTCCACGGAGCAACGTGGCTTCAGACCTTTCTCCGAGTTTGGCTGCCGCTCCTGAGACCCGCGTTGGTGGGCGCATGGATATTCTTGTTTGTCATTGCCGTTCGGTCGCTGGATGCGGCTCTGCTTCTGACTGGACCAAGCACCGAGGTGCTGTCTGTCTCGATTTTCCAGCAGGCCTCGCGTGGCGATGGCTCCGCCGCGTCAGCGCTGGCAATCATCCAGACAGGGATCATCTCAATCGCCTATCTTCTCGTTCGACCACTCCTCCGTCGTCCGGGGTCGGATGATCAGTCGACGCGGCCGACAGTGTCATGATTCACAGACCGGCCACTCGCTACTGCCGCCCTGAGGTACTGCGTTCGCACTCACGTGAGAGATCTCTGTCGCAGGAATGTCACGCGCGCAAGCCTGTGAGCACGCTGTTCCCTAATTGAGGAGGTGAGGAAATGACGGCTTCTACGTCGAACCGATTCGGGTCCGATCTGATTGTGGACCTGATGAATCAGTACGAGCTCCCCTGGATCGCCTTGAATCCGGGAGCCTCGTATCGGGGGCTGCACGACTCCCTGGTGAACTATGGTGACAATCGCCCCGAGATCATCCTCTGTCCGCACGAAGAGATCGCAGTGTTCGTGGCGCTGGGATACGCGAAGGCGACCGGCAGGCCGATGATTGCGGCGGTTCACGACACTGTTGGCCTCCTACACTGTGCGCAGGCCGTCTACCACGCCTATCTCGACCGCGTGCCACTTCTGCTGGTGGGCGGCACGGGCCCGCTAGATCCGGCCAAGCGCCGTCCCGGAGCGGATTGGATTCATACGGCCATCCCTCAGGCGCAACCGCTCCATGACTTCCTCAAGTGGGACCGGACGCCGCTCACAGCCCAGGAGGTGGTTGATTCGTTCGCGCGGGCATATCGAATCATGCTCCAGGAGCCACAAGGGCCGGTGTATCTCTGCTACGACGCTGGGTTCCAGGAGGAGCCGCTCGAGGAAGTGGTTGAGCTGCCAGACCCGGAGAATTCAGCCCTGGGACGCGCATGCAGGCTGATCTGACCGCGCTGGACGAGCTGGCCGACCGACTCCTGCAAGCCGAGCACCCCGTACTGATCGCAGGATACGCGGGACGCAACCCGACTGCATTTCATGAGCTCGTGCGCCTCGCCGAAATCACCGGCGCAGCCGTGATGGACGAATACGACCGTCTGAACTTCCCTTCGCGGCACCCGCTCAACATCACCGGCACGGAGACCTCTACGCTTGCTCAGGCCGATCTCGTGCTCGCGCTTGATGTGAAGAACCTCTACGGTGCAATTACGAAGCACGACGAGGACACCGCAAGCAATTCGTACCTTATCCCGTCATCCTGCAGGATTGCCGAGATTGGCTTCCGCGACGTGACGGTCAGCCGATGGTCCGATGAGTTTGCGCAGATTGTCCCGGTGGACATCCAGATACTCGCCGATACATCACTCGCGTTGCCGGAGCTCAATGCACGCATCATTTCACGGCTCACGTCGAGCTCAGGAGATCGGAATAGGGTGGCCAATCGAATTCAGGCGATCGGCCAGATTCATCAGGCAGCGCACGATCGGTGGGATCGTCAGGCGCGCGAGAATTGGGATGTCTCACCAGTTTCGATAAGTCGGTTAGCCCTTGAGCTGTGGGACGCTATCAAGGAAGAGGACTGGGTGCTCACGTCCAATACGCTGCGCAATTGGGCGTTGCGACTATGGGATTTCGATAAACCGGAGCGTTACCCCGGAACTACGGGAGGCATGGGTACGGGCAGTCAGGCCGGGGTCTCGCTTGGCGTCGCTCTGGCATACCGTGGCACCGGCAAGCTCGTGGTGAATGTCCAACCAGATGGAGACCTGATGTTTGACCCGGGCGCACTCTGGGTAGCCGCCCATTCGCGCCTGCCGATGCTCATTGTGATGCTCAATAATCGATCGTATTACAACGACTGGGATCATCAGATCCGGATTGCTCGACGACGCGGTCGCCCGGAGGAGAACGCCTGGGTGGGCCAAGACATCAACGATCCGGCCCCCGACTTCGCCACCATGGCCCGGTCCATGGGCGTGCACGCGGAAGGTCCGATCGATAAGCCTGATCAAGTGGCAAGCGCTCTTAGACGAGCAATTGAAGTCGTCAAAGAAGGCCGTCCCGCTCTGGTGGATGTCATCACTCAAGCTCGATAGCTCGACCTGCAGAGGAGACGACCGTTAATCAATCCATCGCAGGCATGAATGGGCGAGTGACGATTACCGACGCGGTAGTCGCCCAGGAATCGTGAAGGCGCTGACGGAGAATACTTAAGTCGCTCGAGTTACTGGGTCGGCTTGGTTGTATGCGCGCTCAGAAAATGAGGAAGCGGCTTTCCGGCCGCAACGTCCATTTCGCTTACCGATTCAATCGAGGGCGCACGCGAATCGCGGAGAGCAACTGAAGCGCTTGATCTGGTAGGTGTTTTTTTTATTCCGCCAAATGCCATGCTCGGTCAGCGCCTGGACGATCCCGCTACGTACTTCGCCGCCATGACTCTACCCATGGGGTGCATGCCGAAGGCCGAATCGATAATGCTGGTCAACTGACGAGCGCACTCAGACGGGCAATGAAGTTTTCAAAGCAGGCCGCCCCAGTCCTTGTGGATGTCATGACTCAAGCTCGATAGCTGAATTTCAAGGGAAACGCCCTTATCTTGGCTGTCTGCGCGAAGACACAAAGGTCGGCGAGTCGGCACAGACGCCTATTTTCCTTGCCAGCCTACCTATTGAGTCGCGGTTTCTAAGTTTTCGGCGTGTACATCTGCTTTCAGGATGGCGAACACCTCGGGTTTAAGTGTCTTTGCTTCTTCAATGACCTTCCTGAGCGACTCGGCGGATTTCAAGCCGATATCAAGATTTCGCTTGGTCATCTCAGCCTGGAACGCTGGGTCGGCCACTGTGTCATTAAATTCCTTCCGGATCGCCGCGACGATGTTGTCGGGAGCGCGGGGGTAGCGCAAAGAGGCGTTCTCCAGAAGGGAGTTTGTTGTTGCCCTGGAGTAGGACCCGTTGATCGAGTGTGACTTTGACCACGTTGGCTACGTGGCGAGACCAAGGGTTGCGCCCCTGTGCCATGCGCCCAGCCATATGGTTCGGAGGGTTCTCAAAATAAAACAGCGCCATCCACGCTGGACCCGCACCGGGCTAAAAGAGGGGCAGGGGCAATCTTCGAAAACCCGGACACGCGGCTTCAATGTCTTTTCGGGATTAGGAACTAGATTCTTGATTTTTTAACAAAACCTTCAGTATATGAAGACATTCCTGAGGGGCCAAAGCTTATGAACCGTGGGGAGCGTACTCATGGGACGTGGTTCTTCGAATACTCGTTGACCACCAATTAGTCGGGTGTTATAAGATGGCACGTCCTGGGCCCACTCAATAGTCAGGATGTCACAGAGGAGAGTGCCGCTCATGAGTATGCTTGCAAATCCCCGGGGCCGCGTACGGTTGGCGAGCGCGGATTGGATTTCTCCGACCGGGCATGGCAAACCCGAACCACCCGCACGAGTTCTATCTGATCGTGCCCGAGGGAGTAACCATCAGTATCGCGAGCCTGCATTCGTTCGATGACCCAGCAGACGAGTTCCTGAGCGCCACATCAATGAGCCGCCCGGTGAGTCGGATTCCCGACGGAGTAAAGCTACTGGCAAAACAAGGCGTAAACGCGATCGTTCAGGCCGGCATTCCCCACATCACCGTCCAGGGGTGGGGCTTCGAAGAGAAGCTGCGTTCCCAGATTCGCGAGATCACAGACATTCCGTTCGTTATGGACACGCAAGCATCAATCGAAGCCATGAAGGCCCTGGGCATGTCACGAGTACTCATGGTGAGCCCGTTCACCGAGCGCAGCAAGTGTGCACGTCAGCAAATATGTCGGCCACGCCGGAATCGAGATCGTGAGCGCACACCGCGTGTTGGTGGCGGAATACGGCGGCCTTTACGGAATTACGCTCGGGTCGGTGTACCAGGAGGTCAAGAAGGCGTACAGCAAGGTCGGGGACGTTGATGGCATCTGGCTGCCGGGTGCGGCCATGCCGAGCGTGGCGGTCATCGACCCACTCGAGCGGGATCTCGGACTTCCCGTGGTGAGCAGCAAACAGGCAATGATCTGGGCGTCCCTCCGCGAGGCACGGGTCAAAGATTCGGTCAGCGGCTACGGTCAACTGTTTGAAGCAGCGATCTAGCGAGACGGACGAATAAGCCTCAAACCCGTCTGAATGCTTTGGGGGGCGTATCCGCAAGCGGTCTCACCCCTTCTAATCGCGCTTGACACTGCAGGGGGGGCGTGCTATGAGTCGGACCCGTAAGTGCCGTATACGGTGGATGTGTACCCGGTCGCACACCAGCAGGGGACAAAGATGCTTGAACGTCATCGTCGCATGATCACACTCGTGGGTACGGTCGTCTTCCTGGCTATGGCCGCATGTGCCGCGTCCGCGTCCCCCGCCCCACCCACAAGTGCGCCGTCGAAGCCGACGCCGGTGCACCGACGGCGGCAGCCCAATCAGCGCCGGCTAAGCCGGCTAGCCAAAGCAAGGCCCCGGTGGCCAGAAGTCCGCTCCAGCCGCCGCACCCAAGACGGCGGAAAATCCGGCCCGCGCCAGCGGTCGACGTGGCCCAGGCCGCCAGTTATTTCGGGGGAAAGACCAGGGTCACGGTGGGCTACGCGCCCGGTGGCGGCTACGACACCTACGCGCGGATTGTGGCGGTACATATGGGCCGGCACGTCCTCACACGCCGGAAATCGTCGTTACCAACATGCCCGGCGCTGGCTCCCTGAGCGCCGTGCAGACCGTGATGCGGAAGGCGCCGGGGAACGGCATGGACCTGGTCGTCTTCACCCCAGGGGCTGCTGGTGCAGTCCGCTCTCGGTGAAAAGCTGCAGGGATTCGATCCCAGCGAGGCCACGTATCTCGGCGCACCCGACTGGGAGATCTCACCGCGCCAGATTTGCGCTCGCACGGACGTCGCCAATTCCCTGGATGCGTTTTTGAACAGTCCGCGCAAGTTGAAGATCGGTGAGTCGGCGACGCAGAGTGGTACTGGCGCCCTGGATACCTGGATGGAGCTGGCGGGCTTCCCGGTGCAGGCGGTATTTGGCTACGCGGGCACATCTGAGATCAATGTGGCTCTGGAGCGAGGCAAGCTTGACCTCACCACCCGTTGCACCGACGACGATCTGGTGACGTTCCCGCATTGGTTCACCGAAAACGTGGTGACGCCACTTTTCTATTTCGAGAGTCCCGGAGTTCATGAAGGTTGAGGTAGCCAAGGGAAAGTACCCCTGGTACAAACAGATCTACGACGTCGTGGAGCTGTCGCCCCAGCTCAAGCATGCGCTCGAGCTGAACTCCCGAATAACAACCGGGCAGCGAATGTTTGCACTGCCACCCCGCACGCCCGAGCTTGCGACCAACACGTTGCGCAAGGCATTCGCAGACACGGTGGCGGATCCAGCGTTCCGCAAAGACATCGCAGACCGGAAGTTCGAGGTCGGGACTCAAGACGCCCGAGGACATTCGTGCTGACATCGACGAGCTACAGGGCCTGCCCCCGGACGTACTGAGCCTGCTGAAACAGATGTACAAGGTGAAGAGCTAGCACAAGGAGAAAACCTGTGGCTGTTGGTACCCTGGCGCAAGGCCCATCGACCGAGACGAAGCTGCTACTGATCTCTGCGGACTCGCACGTTACTGAAGACCCGAATCTGTGGCAAGAGCGTCTGCCACGGAACTCCGCGAAAGGGCGCCAAGTTTCGTGCCCGCACTGCTGATGAGGAGGCGACGTTCCACCCAGGCGGCTGGGACGGGCATGAGCGCCTAAAGGAGATGACCCAGGACGGTGTGAGCGCCGAGATTCTCTAGCCGGATCGGGATCGCGTTTCCTCTCGCTGGTGGACTCTGAAATTCAGGAGACGGGCTGCAGGGTCTACAACGACTGGCTGATGGAGTTCTGCTCGGCCGACCCTACACGGCTCATTGGAATCCCGCAGATCTCGCTGTACAACATCGACCATGCAATTGCAGAGTTAGAGCGCTGCAAGCGCGGCGGCATGGTGGGCTCAGCGATCTGGCTTCTTCCACCGTCCGAGCTGCCGTTCTCATCGCCGCACTACGATCGCTACTGGGCGGCGAGCCAGGAGCTCGACATGCCCGTCACGGTGCACCTGGGCACCGGCTTCGGGTCCAATGAGAATCGTTCCGCGAGCCGCGGACCCGAGCGCTACCGGCGCAACGTGAACGTGAAGATCATGGACTTCGAGAATGCCCTGTTTGACTTCGTGTTCTACGGCATCCTGGAAAAATATCCTCGCTTGAAGCTGGTTCTCTCGGAGCCAGAGGTTGGTGGGCGCCGTTTGTCTTGCAAATGTGGGACTACCACTATCATCGCTTCCAGCAGAGCGATCCGCTCCCAATAAGCCACCCTCCGAGCTACTATTTTGACCGCCAGGTGTACGTGACCTTTATCAATGACCACGCGGGCACCCGCCACTTCCCGGAGTGGGGCGTAGACAACTGCATGTGGTCGAGCGACTACCCTCATCATCCAACCAAGTGGCCCCATTCCCGACAGCTGGTTGAGGAGCAGCTCGCGCATGTACCGACGGACGATCTCAGAAAGATCCTGAGCGAGAACGCGATCAAGGTGTACGGGTTAACGCGGCCGCAGGCCGTCTAATTTCGCTGAGCATCACGTAGAAGGAGTAGGCCCATGGCTACCGAGACATTGACCAAAGATGGCGTGTTCAATCTGCGCACGCCGCTGCTGAAACAGGGACTGACGACCAATCACCGGGCGAAGACTGATCACCTGATTGTCACGATCAAGGTGTATGCCGATGGCGGTGAGAATCTGTTTCACGCACACACGGCCGACGATCACGCGTTTGTGGTCTTATCCGGCCAGGCGACGTTTCACACCATCCAGGACGGCGAAGAGCGAGAGCGCGTGCTGAACAAATACGACGGGATCATGCTGCCGCAAAACACCGAGTACAAGTTCCAAGCACCGGGTCCGGCGGAAACCTGGTGATGCTGCGCATTGGGGCGCCGATCCCCGGGGAGACGTCAGTCGGTAAGGACAAGTCGTTCATCCCGGAGCGGATCGAGATCCACGGGCATGTTCTTCCCGGACGACTGCCCCTAGGCCTGCCAATTTGAATCGCTCGGCGCGGCGCCATGCTGCGCTGAGCGAATAGTGCCGATCCGCTGGAGGGGATCCGCCAGGTCTGAAGCCGTAGATTCCGGCGGGGTCCTTTAGCATTCGCCGTCGCCTTTCCGACGGCACGATCAGGCCGCGGTCGCGGTTATCGAAGGTGGCCGAAGGATGCCGGGCCGACTCTCTGGCGGCAGGCGTTTCGCTGCCGCTTATTAGCGGCTAATGCCCAGCAACTGGTGAAGGATGGGCGTGTTCCACGTTGTATGCAGAGCGCGGTCGTAAACCCCCAGAATGAGCAGCTCAAAGACGACGGCAGCGGTTACCGCCCACCACCAGCGGACGCGGCCGAAAAACAGCAAATAGCCAAATACGTAGGTGGGGAGCGCGATGTGGAATCCCACCACCCAGATGCCGACGAACAGGAGCAGGATTGAGCCGAGCATTTCAGGGACCGCAGTCTTTGTTCACGCGCACCTACATCGAGGCTGCCAAATCCGATGTCGAGGATCTGGCGCGTCGGACGCGTTGCTCGGACGCAAACGGTCAGCAATGTGCAACACAAGTAACACCAAGCCAGCACAGGCCACAACGGTTGGCAGCAATGCCGCGCCGATGGGCCACGAGCGAGCATCCACGAGAAAGTAGACGAACACGGCGGCAACCAGTCCCAAGAAGATCATTTCTGCCGCGAGGTTGGCGCTGACTCCTCGGACGGCCCCGGAGTAGGATTAGGAGCGCTAGTGATCTCGCCATGTGGCGGCACTCCTGTAGCTGCTCCGTCCATTTAGGCTCCTTTCTCGCGAGTAACCCCAAGTAATGTCAAGTGGATCAGTTGGTAGGGGCTGACACATCCTGGGTGCTTAGAGCGATCTCGCGGTTAGTTCTCCGCTCCAACCTAAGCGTCGAGTAGACCGACACAATGGTGATGGCCAACAGGACGAGTACCTGGGGGCGGGCCAACATGGACCAGCCGTAGGTGTTGACAGAGAGCCAAAGGTACTTCTCCATCTGTTCGCCCAGGACCAGGGCAATGACGATGGGAGGGCGGGGCCAGCCGTAACGCTTCATGTACCAGCCGATGCCAGCGAAAACCGCGACAGCAAGGAGATCGCCCACGGAAGCGCGGGCCTGAAATGCCGAAAGGGTGAGCATCGCAACCACTAACGGCACCAGCACATTCGGCGGTACTGTCGATATCTTTGCGAGCTGAGGGGTGAAGAAAAGGGCAACGAGCGTTGCTACTCGTTGGCGAGCGCCAGGCATACGGCGATGAGTACCGTGATGTGGACGTTCTTCCCCAGCATCTCCGGCCCGGGCTGGATACCAATAGAACCAGGAATCCTAGCATGATCGCCATGCCGGCGCTTCCAGGTAAGCCAAACGTTAGCGTAGGAATAAGCACTCCGCCGTCGATCGAGTTGTTAGCGCTCTCGGGCGCGATCACTCCCCGGATGTCGCCCGTGCCAAACGTCTTGTAAGCATCTCGCTCCGACTGCCGTGCCTGGGCATACGCAAGCCAGTGGGCTGTCGACCCGCCGACGCCCGGCATGATGCCGACCAACAGGCCGACCAGTGACGATCGAAGCACCAGAAGCTTGTGCCGCAACACCAGGCGGATGCCTTCCAGACGCCCTGTGTTCACGCCGGCCAGCAAGTCATCCATCCGCCTACGGGCAATCGGCGTATCGCTCACGACCATGTCGAGCAGCTCAGGGATAGCGAACAGGCCAATGATTGCGGGGATGAGTGGCAGACCATCCCAGAGATAGTCGATCCCTAGCGTGCCACGGGGAATGCCTGCGATGCTATCGAAGCCCACCAGCCCCAGAGACAGACCGAACGCTCCCGCCAGCAGTCCCTTCACGAGTGCGCCGCTACTGACGATGCCGACGATAGCTATGCCCAGGAGCGCCATCATGAAGAACTCGGGCGAACCAAAGAAGTTGACGATTGGTCTGGCCAACGGGATGACGAGCGCCAGCCCCGACGCTCCGATCAGACCTCCCAGCAGCGATGCGAAATAAGCAGCCGACAGCGCTTGACCGGCCATTCCCTGCTTGGCCATTGGATATCCGTCCAGGATCGTCGCCTGGCCGAAAATAAAGCTGGAATGCCCATCAGGATGCAAGGGATGGGATCCGTCGTGCCGTTGACGGCCATATGGCCGATGACGATGGGGATAGCCAGATACGGGTCGAGATGGTACGCGAACCCCAGCATGACTACCAGGACCGGCAAGCCACCGGCAGGCATGGCTCCACTGATAAGTCCGAGTCCGGTGCCAAGCAATAGTGCCAAT
>CAVXYC010000023.1:0-483926 GCA_963765765.1 uncultured Chloroflexia bacterium
GGCCTGGTCGGCAAACGTCTCGAGCAGGGCGATCTGCGCAGCCGTGAATGGCTGTACCTCCCGACGCAGGATCGAGATAGATCCGATCGCCACCGCCACGCCCTCAGAGAGTAGCGCGTGTTACTACCACTAAACTCAGTCCCCAGTCGATAAGCGTTGGCCTTACGAACTCGTCCTGGTTGGCGAAATCCTCGATGTGGATCGTTCGCCGCTCCAGCACGGCTCGACCAAGAATCCTCTCGGGAGTGATGGGAACCTCTTCATCAATAGAGGACACGCGAGAACAACAGGCTGACACGCCTGATCACATTTCCGTCCACGCGCCGAACATTGGCATGTACGCCTCCGCACAACCGGGCTGCGTTCTCGGCTACGGTTTCCAGAACGGTCTGGAGATCCGTCGGCGAAGGGGCCATCACTCGTAGGACCTCGCCGGTGGCTGTTCGCTGTTCCAGGGGCCAAATCTCAGCTCCCTGTTGCGATCCTCCAGCTCCTGAAATAGCCGCGTGTTCTCGATAGCGATGACCGCCTGGTCGGCGAACGTCTCGAGCAGAGCGATCTGTTTCTCGCTGAACGCGCGAGGCCCGTGGCGGCGTAGCGCGATCACCCCCAGGGGCACACCATCGCGCATGAGTGGTGTTGCCACGATGGCTCGCGCTCCAAGCTCCCGTCGGCCCTCGCGCGCATTGTGACCCAGCGCGCGTCGTGCCTGGTGCGGGCCTCGGCCCAGTCGTCCCCAGGAAGCGTTGCGATGTCGGCCACGTGGATCGTCTGGTGATCGATGACCGCACGGCCGACGATGACGCCGCGCGTCAGCGGCAGTGAGCCGGCCGCGGGAATCGAACCGAACTGCGCGGTGAGCGGAGCGCATCACCCTCGACACGCCGGATGTTTACGTCGACGGCATCACACAGCTTCGCCGCGCTCTCAGCGAGCGTATCGAGGACGACCTGGAGATTTCCGGGGGACCGGGCGATGACGCGCAGCACTTCGCTCATAGCGGTCTGCTGCTCCAGCGCCTCCGACTCACGCGCCAGCGCCTCAGTCAATTCGCCGTTGCGATCCTCGAGCTCCTGGAAGAGGCGCGCGTTCTCGATCGCGATCACGGCCTGATCGGCGAACGTCTCCAGCAGGGCAATCTGCTGGTCGGTGAACGGATTCACATCCAGACGCCGGAGATGGATCGACCCAATGGCAACGCCCTGGCTGAGCAGGGGCGTGACCAGAAGGGTGCGGATGGGGAGGAGATCTTGCGCCTGACGCGCCGAGCGAATGGCGAGATCATCTGGAAACTCGCTTTCAGGCTCCGCGAGCAGGTCGGGAACATGCACCGTCCGCTGCTCGATCACGGCTCGACCCCCGGGGGCCCCGCGGTCAATCGGCAAGTCCTCCCGGGCGATCTCCAGCGAGCCATAATGGGCCGCTGTGCGCAGCCTGTCACTGTTGACTCGGCGGATGACAGCGTCATCCGCGTCACACAAGCGCGCCGCGTTCTCCGCTACGGTGAAAAGCACTGCCTGGAGGTCAGTCGGCGAGCTGGCAATGACTCGCAGCACTTCGCTCATAGCGGTCTGCTGCTCCAGCGCCTCCGACTCACGCGCCAGTGCCTCGGTCAACTCGCCGTTACGCTCCTCCAGCTCCTGGAAGAGACGGGTGTTCTCGATCGCAATGACCGCCTGATCGGCAAAGGTCTCCAGCAGCGCGATCTGTGTGTCCGAAAACGGACGCGGCTCCATACGACGCATGCCAATCGTTCCAATGACGGCTCCCTCGCGGAGCAGCGGCGTGGCAGCACGGTGCGCCATGCGGCATCTCGTGACTGTGCGATCAGGTACTCATTCGGAACGTCCGCCAGATCGGGCACGTGGATGGTTCGCCGTCAAGGGCGGCGTGACCAACGACTGATTGGCGGTCGATTGGGAGGGTTTCCGCGAGAGTGACCATCGGCCCGTAGTTCGCGGCCATACGAAGCTCGCCAAGGTCCACCCGACGAACCATCGCGTCAGATGCGTCGCATAGCCGAGCAGCGTTTTCGGCCACGGTCTGCAAAACGGAGTCGAGATCAGTCGGCGACGTCGCGATGACCCGCAGCACCTCGCCTGTCGCGGTCTGCGGGCCAGGGTTTCGCTCAGGTCATTGTTCCGATCCTCTAGCTCCTCGAACAGCCGCGCATTTTCGATAGCGATGACGGCCTGGTCGGCGAATGTCTCCAGCAGGGCGATCTGCTTCGGCGTGAACGGCCGTATCTCCTGGCGCCAAATCATGATAACGCCGATGCCCATTCCTCCGCATAGCGGCACCACCAGCGGGCAACGACGCCCCATTGCTGAGCCGGCGAACTGGGCGAGGTCGTTTTATTCGGCGAAATCAGGGACGTGTGAGTTCGACCATCCCGAAACGCCAGGCCAAGTAGGGTTCCGTCAATCGGAACGCTGCCCGTCCTCGGTGGAATTGGTCCGTAGTTCGCGATCAGACGCAGGCTATCCCCGTCTACCTGCCTGATCAATGCGTCGCTCGAGTCACAGAGCCGCGCCGCGTTCTCCGCCAACGTGTCCAGTAGGACCTGAAGGTCGGTAGGCGAGCTGGCGATCACCCGTAACACGTCGCCCGTCGCGGTTTGCTGGGCCAGCGACTCAGACAGGTCCTTATTGCGCTCCTCGAGCTCCTGAAACAAACGTGTGTTCTCAATCGCGATGACCGCTTGATCGGCGAACGTCTCCACGAGTGCAATCTCGCGGTCGGTGAACGCTTTCACCTCAGTCCGAATCATCACCATGACTCCGAGCAGCGCGCCGTCGCGAACCATTGGGACGCCCAAAACCGAGTGATATGGCTCGAACGCGGGAAGGGACGCCCACGGATGGTCTGGGTCAGCCTGTATGTCAAGAACGTGTACGGTTTGCCTGGTCAAGGCGGCCCTGGCAGCCACTGTGGGTGACTCAATACTCAACGGGTGCTGGTTGATGAATTCACTAACGGCCGGAGTCGAGTTGTGATCGGCTGCTAATTGGCAGCGCCTCGCCGTTGAATCGATAGAGCCACCCGCATTCCGCCTCACAGAGTCGGGCGCCATTCTGTACGAGCGTCTGGAGAATCGGCTCCAGATCGAATGCCGAGCGGCTGATGGCCCGCAGTACCTCGCTGGTAGCGGTCTGCTGGTCCAGCGATTTTCCGCATAGAACTCGTTGATTTTTCGGGGTCTTCTAGCTCCTGAAACAGCCGCGAATTTTCGATCGCGATCACTGCCTGATCGGCAAATGTTTCCAGCAGGTCTATATGCTGTTGCGTGAATGGGCGGACCTCGGCGTGGCGGACAAGAATCACCCCGATAGCGGTTCCCTGGCTCAGCATGGGCGTAGCTAGAACGCTGCGCAGATGCGTCAATCCGCGCGATGTGGCGATTGGATACTCATCGGCAGGCTCAGCAAGGAGGTCGGGCACATGCACCGTCCGCTGCTCGATCACTGCCCGTCCCCCGATGGCGCCCCTATCAATTGGCTGCGTTTCGAAAGCAACATCAACAGGACCGTAGTGCGCCGCCAGGCGAAGCTGGTTACCGTCGGCTCGCCGAATCATCGCGTCGTCCGCGCCGCACAGACGCGCCGCGTTCTCAGCCACCGCATCGAGGACCGCCTGGAGGTCCGTTGGCGAGCCGGCGATGACGCGCAGCACTTCGCTTATGGTGACCTGTTGTTCCAGCGCCACGGCCAGCCCTTGCCGAAGCCGAGCGTTCTCCGCCTGGAGCTCCGCAATGGTTGGTTGAGGCTCAACGGTCATGGCAGTCCTCGTAGCACGGGGGCTTGTCCCCTGTGCCTAATGCACCACCGCCCCACGGCGACGAAGGCAAACCGGTGAGGCACCCTCGTTTCGCATCCAGGTAACCCCAGGCACAGGGGACAAGCCCCCGTGCTACGAGTGATTTCGGAGCTGATAGAGCGCTCACGATTGGCAATCCGTACGCACCGGGATCTCGAACGCGAATGTCGATCCCCGGCCCCTCCTCCGACTCCACCCAGATCCGTCCGCCATGCAGCTCCACAATCCGCCTGGCGATACTCAGCCCCAGCCCCGTCCCGCCCTTCTCGCGTGTGCTCGACGTGTCCGCTTGCTGGAACTCCTCGAAGATCTTCTCCTGCTGCTCAGCCGAGATCCCGGGCCCCGTGTCCCGCACGGTCACGAGGAATCGACTTTCGGTTGTCGGATGTCGGCCGTCGGCTGTCTGCCGATCCCTGATGGCTGAGGACTGACTGCTGACAGCCGACGACTGATGGCTGATCGCTGACGGCTGATCGCTAATAGTCGAGAGCTGAGAGCTGATGACCACCTCACCCCGATCTGTGAACTTGATGGCATTGCCCACCAGGTTCAAAATGACCTGCACCAGCCGCCGGTCGTCCCCGTATCCCATCGGCAGGTCAGTCGCGACCTCGGTTCGCAGTTCAATCCCCTTCTCGGACGCCAGCGGCTCGACGGCGGTATGCACTGTCTGAATCACGTCCGCCAACGCATACTCCTGCGGTGTCAGCAAAGCTGGCCGGCTTCCATTTTGCTCAGGTCCAGCACGTCGTTGATCAACCCCAACAGGTGCTGTCCGCTCGTCTGCACCCGTTCCAGCGTCTCGGCGATCTTCTCCGGCACGTCGCCGTAAATCTCATCCAGGATCAACTCGGTGTAGCCCAGGATCGCGTTGAGCGGTGTTCGGAGCTCGTGCGACATGTTCGCCAGGAACTGCGATTTATGCTGGCTGGCGATCTCCAGCTGGCGACTTTCTCCGCCAGTTGGTTAAACAGACGCGCGTTCTGGATGGCCAGCGCGGACTGGCTGGCGAACGTCTGTAGGAGCGCAATTCTCTCCGCTGCCACCGCGCCGGGTGTGCCGCGTCTTACAACCAGTCCACCGATGATCTCGTCTTCTCGGATGAGCGGCACCGCCAGCATGGCCCGATAACCGGCCTGGACCAGAACGTGGCGCATCGGGCCCTGGTATGCGCCTTCGTCCAGGATGTCCTCGACCTGCAAAGGTTGACGCAGCTCGGCCGCGCGCCCCAGAAGTCCCTCGCCGGCTCGTAGTGGCGCGCGCCGCAGCACCTCCGAGACCTGTCCCAGACCCTGCGTGGATCGCTCGTCGAATATACCCGTGGCCGTGTCGTATTCGAAGATAGATCCGCCGTCCATCCCCGAAAGCTGCACGGCATGTCCCAGGACGGTATCCAGAACATCCTTGAGGTCCAGCGTTGAGCTGACCGTTTGGCTGACCGCACCCAGCGCCTGCAGCTCATCGACCGATTGCGCCAGCTCGCGCGTACGCTCCTGCAGCTCGCCGAATAGCCTGGCGTTCTCTATCGCAATGACCGCCTGGTTCGCGAATGTCTCGATGAGCGCGATCTGGGAGTCCGAGAAGGGCCGAACCCCAGATCTCCGAACGCCCAGGTTCCCAATGGCTTCGCCATGAAGGAGCAAGGGAGTACCCGCGACCGTCCGAATGTCAGACGACTCCAGGATGCTCTTTGCTTCCGGAAACTCGTCCAGAGCCCGTTCTAGGTCTGGGACGTGGATTGTGCGTCGCTCAAGGACCTGCCGTCCCGCGATGGAGTCTCTGGTGACGGGGACGTCGATTCGCCGATTCGGAATCAAGTCGGATGTCGCAACGAGATGAAGCGTATTACCTTCCAGCCGACGAATGTAGACGTCCGAGGCGTCGAAGAGGAGCGCGGCGATCTGGAAAAGCTTGTCAAGCACGGCTTGCAGGTCCGCTGGCGCCGACGCGATAACCCGCAATACATCGCTCGTGGCCGTTTGCTGCTCCAGCGACTCACTCAATATCGCCATTCCGCTCCTGCAGCTCCTGGAAGAGTCGCGCGTTCTCGATGGCGATCACCGCCTGATCGGCGAAGGTCTCGAGAAGTGCGATCTGGGCCTCCGTAAACGGCCCGTACTTCCGTACGTCGGACGCACCGAACGATCCCGATCGGCAAACACCTGGTCGAGTAGGGACCATCAGGGCTGGTCCGCCAGCTCGTCCGATCCGGCGCGCTCTTAAACCCGCGGACATGATGAATCATTATAGAGGCCGCGATAACCGGCACGGTGCGTCGTTCGCTAGCAGGAGCCTCGGCCGTGATGCCATGTGACCGGAACAGCTCCGGTTGAGGGATACCGTTAGCCGTGCCCGTAGTGCGTCACCGGCCGGGCATGATCACCCAACGGCACGCGCGATGATGGCGTCGTTGCCGTCGCACAGGCGGGCGGCATTCTCGAGCCAGTGTGTCGAGCACGGCCTGAAGATCCGTCGGCGACTGAGCGATGACCCGCAGCACCTCGCTCGTCGCCGTCTGCTGCTCCAGTGCTCAGCAGATCGCGATTGCGATCCTCCAGCTCCTGAAAGAGTCGCGCGTTCTCGATGGCGATGACAGCCTGGTCAGCGAACGTCTCGAGCAGGGCGATCTGCTGGTCCGTGAACGGCTGGACCCCAGACCGCCGGACGCATGAGGGCCCCGATGGGGACGCCCTGGCGCAGCAGGGGCGTGACCACCACGGTCCGAATAGTCAGGAGCCTGCGCCCTGAAGCTCCCTACGCCCGGGTATTCCGGACTCGACTCCGATGCCAGGTCGGGGATGTGGATCGTCCGTCGCTCGATAACCGCCCAGCGGAGGAACGTCGCGGTGTGATCTGGAGTCCTCGGGCGGCGTAGGTCGGGATCGAGCCCGAGGTGGGCGACCCAGCGCGTCGTGACCCGTTGACTCCGCGCCGACACTCGGCGTCATTCGCCTCACAGAGCGCGCGCGGCATTCTCGGCCACGGTCTCGAGCACGGCCTGGAGGTCGGTAGGCGAGCGCGATCACCCGCAGCACGTCACTCGGTAGCCGTTTGCTGCTCCAGCGACTCGGTCAAATCGCCATTGCGCTCTTCCAGCTCCTGGAACAGGCGCGTGTTCTCAATAGCGATGACTGCCTGGTCGGCGAACGTCTGCAGGAGCCCAAGCTGGGCGTCTGTGAAGGGGCGCACCTCATGCCGCAGAATCATGATGACGCCAATAGGCGTGCCTTCCGCAGGAGCGGGGTCACCAGAACGGTCCCGACCTCGCCCGCCGAGAGGCGGACGACCCGAAATCCTGCTGATTTGCCAGGTCGCCGATATGAATTGTGTGCCGATCGAGGAACGCCCGACCGGCGACCGTCTCGGGGGCTATGCGCACTGCCTCATTCGGTGGACGCCAGCCGTAGGAGGCACACGGCGGAGGACGTCCCCTCGGCACGGCGAATAATGGCGTTCACCGCTCCACACAGTCGCGCGGCGTTCTCCGCCACCGTATCCAGCACCGTCTGCAGGTCGGTGGGCGAGGAGGCGATTACCCGCAGCACTTCGCCGGTGGCGGTCTGCTGCTCCAGGGCTTTATCCAACTCCTTGTTGCGATCCTCGAGCTCCTGGAAGAGCCGCGTATTCTCGATGGCAATCACGGCCTGATCGGCAAAGGTCTCCAGAAGCGCAATCTGCTTCTCAGTGAAGGGCTGGACGTCCGTTCGCCGGATCACGATGCCCCCGAAGGGGACTCCCTCGCGCAGCAGCGGCGCGGCGAGCACCGTCCGAATTCCGTAGAGCATCGCATTGTGTGGGACTCGGGACAGCTCTGCTCAGGCACTGCCGCGATGTCCCGGGACGTGTACCGGTTCGAGCGCTGCACCAAACGCTTCCCCGATGACGAGCGGCAAGTGGGAAAGGCGTGAAATCAGGAGATGGATCCACATGCGCTCGCAGACGCCACGAGCCTCGATCATGCCGCCAGCGTAACCGTACGGATGACCGCGTCCTGCGCCTCGCACAGCCGGGCCGCGTTTTCGGCGATAGTGTCCGAGCACCGCCTGGAGTCGGTGGGCGACGAGGCAATGACGCTCAGATAGCACCTCGAGGCTGCTGCTCGAGTGCTGTTCAAGAGATTCCGGAGAGATCGCGATTGCGCTCCTCGAGCTCCTGGAATAAGTCGAGCGTTTTCGATGGCGATGACCGCCTGATCGGCAAAGGTCTCGAGTAGCACAATCTGTTTCGGAGTGAATGGACGTACGTCGTACCTGAAGATCGTAATAGTCCCTATCGCCGTGCCCTCGCGCAACAGCGGAGTCGTCAGTGCGGTCCGCTTGGCCGGCTTCGGACTGAACAACCCGCGCTCCGGGAGTACTCGGAGTCGATAGCAGCAGCGAGGTCCTCGACATGGATCGTCCGGCGCTCCACTACGGCCCGACCAGTTGTGGTCCGCGCGGTCAATCTGCATTGAGTCTGCCCGGCTGAGCTTACCATAGGGCCATGGGATGCCACGGCGCGAAGCTCATCATCCGCAATCCTTGTGATGACCGTGTCTTGCGCGTCACATAACCGCGCGGCGTCATGTGCAACGGCGTCAAGGGCGGCATTGAGGTCTGTCGGCGACTCAGCGACGGATCGCAGGAAATTGTTCGTCGCAGTTTGCTGCTCGAGCGACTCGATGAGGTCCTGATCGCGCTCCTCGAGCTTCTCGAAACAGCCGCGCGTTCTCGATGGCGATCACCGCCTGGTCGGCGAAGGTCTCCAGAAGCGCGATTTGCGAGTCTGAAAACGGGCGGACTCCGGATCGGCGGACCATGATCGTCCCGATGACCGACCCATTTGCCAGGAGCGGCGTCCCGGCGATTGTGCGAATGTCGCTGTGATCCACAATCCCGCCAGCGACCGGGAATTCTTCGCGAACCGCTGACAGGTCGTGAATGTGAATCGTTTGTCGCTCTGACGCGAGGCGGCCGGCAATGGAATCGGAATCGAGCGGGATCTCGGCTCGCACGTCGCGAGTTCGTCGCCACCGGCCTTGCCGACGACACGTAGCGTGTCGCTCCTCGAGACGGCGGATCCGCACATCGGACGCGTCGAAAAGTCGAAGCGCGATCTCGGCTACGCGATCGAGCACCGACTGAAGATCGCCGATCGATGAGGCGATCAGGCGCAGCACTTCGCTGGTGGCGGCCTGCTGAGCTGACGCTTCGGCAAGCTGGGCGCGCACATCCCGAAGCTCGTTGTCCTTAGAAGGACTTGGCTTGCCTGCGCTGGCTGGTTCGGCCATTCGCCCGCCTTCGCCGAGCCATATCGGCGATTCGCACCATAGTAGAGCCGATTGCCAGCGCGGTCAATGGTCATTCTATGCGCGAAGGTATTACGCTGCGATCATTCAGCATCAAGTCCCCCGGCGGCATCTCGCTCACGCTCGGCCAGAGCTTGTGCTATTTGTCAGTCGGGTCTCTTGGCGGCGGTTCGCGGCTTGCCTGGCCGTCGCGGGCCTCGTGCGCATCGTCGGGCTCGTCGCTGGGGCGTGACCACCTGGCTGGCGCACAGGCACGTGTTCGGGCTCTTCATCTTGATCCCGTATTCGGCTCGTCACTTCTGCGAGCTCTTGACCGACGCGACGTTGTCGCAGGCCAGGTCTGAGCAGACACCCCGGGATCGGATGAGCGCATCACCAGTGCATTTGGGTCATGCCCGACGGCACCGCTGGAACAGTGCCAGGTGGCATCGAGACGTATCACGTGCCAGCCCTATATTGATCACACTCGTGACTCGGCGAGCGGACGACGTGACGGGAGGAACTATGGCGAACACAATGGCAGGTCAGACAAAAGAGATCTTTGAGCGGCTCGGTGGTGCAGGCTACGTGCCTCGCCTTCACGGAACCACGGCGACCGTACGCTACGACATCGTTGGAGCCGGCAGTTGGCACGTCGCCATCGACGATGGCTCAGTGACGGTGACCGAGAGTAACGCTCCCGCCGATTGTGTCCTCGAGCTCGAGGAGGAAACTTTCCAGCGCATCACGAGTGGACAGATGAAGCCAATCATCGCGTTCATGCAGGGTCTGATGACGCTAGAGGGCGAGCCGGCGACTGCCCTGAAGGTCGCTGGGCTATTTTCCGCCATGGCCCCGGCGCATGCCTGAGTAGGGGTGGGAAACGAATCCGATAGCTAAACGTAGGGGTGGGAGACGATCCGATGGCTCAAGCGACCGTAAACATTCTTGATGGCAGCACCTTCGTAGTAAGCGATACACGTGGAGACGTGGACGCGTCGCCCACCGATGCTCATGGCCTATTCCACAGGGACACCCGCTTCCTGTCGCGCTGGAATCTGACCATTGACGGCAAAACCACCAACGCCCTGTCAACGGACGATCTGCAGTACTTCTCCGCGCAGTTCTTTCTTGTGCCGGGAGGGGGCAGCGTATACGTTGATACGCCGTTGTCCGTGATTCGGAAACGCTCGGTTGGTAACGGGTTCCACGAGGACCTGACCGTGATGAATCACAGTGCGGAGCCAGTAGATCTGGACGTGCGGATCGACGCAGCATCGGACTTCGCCGACCTGTTTGAGGTGAAGGATGCACTGGCGAAGAAGGGCGAGTATTACCACAGGATCGAGGATGGCCGACTCGTCCTCGGCTATCGGCGCGAACGGTTTGTCCGCGAGACCTGGATCTCTGCCACCGATACCACCGCGATCGACGAGCGAGGCTTGAGCTATCGGCTCCACCTGGAGCCAAAGAGTGAGTGGACCGGCTGCCTGGACGTGGTCGCGGCCATGGACGGCACGGGTGAGACGCACGCCCGCACCAAGTACGGGCATGGGGACGACCAGGCCAGGCCGGAGATGGCACTGAGCCTCGACGAGTGGCTCGCGACGGCGCCGCGGATCTCCTGCGACTGGGCACCGCTCGAGCGCATCTATCGCAAGAGCCTGGTGGATCTGGCGGCGCTGCGGTTCTCCATGAGGGTGGTGCCAGGCGGCGCACTGCCCGCGGCCGGCCTGCCCTGGTTCATGACCGTCTTCGGGCGCGACAGCTTGATTACGAGCCTGCAGGCTCTACCCTTCACGTCCGAGCTGGCCACCACAACCCTGCGCATGCTCGCCGCGACGCAGGGTACGCGAATCGACGACTTCCGCGACGAGCAGCCGGGCAGAATCGTCCACGAGCTCCGCATGGGCGAGATGACGGCGTTCGAAGAGCGTCCGCACTCCCCGTACTACGGGAGCGCGGACGCTACGCCGCTCTTCCTGGTCATGCTCGACGAGACCGAGCGCTGGACCGGCGACGCGCAGCTCGTGCGTGAGCTCGAGAGCGAGGCTCGAGCCGCGCTGGCCTGGATTGACGAGCATGGCGACAGCAACGGCGATGGCTACGTCGACTACGAACGCCGGAACAAGGAAACCGGGCTCGAGAACCAGTGCTGGAAGGATTCCTGGAACTCGATCATCTTCAACGATGGCTCGCTGTCTGCGTTTCCACGCGCGACCTGCGAGATCCAGGGTTATGTCTACGACGCCAAGGTCCGGAGCGCGCGATTGGCACGCGAGTTCTGGAATGATCCTGCGCTGGCCGACCGTCTCGAGCGCGAGGCGGCCGAGCTGAAACGGCGTTTCAACGCCGATTTCTGGCTCGCCGATCGCGAGTTCTTCGCCCTGGCCATCGACGGCGATGGACGGAAGGTCGATTCACTGACCTCCAATATCGGGCACCTGCTCTGGAGCGGCATCGTCGATGACGATAAGGCTGAGGTCGGTTGTCCGGCATCTGATGAGCGACAAACTCTTTTCCGGCTGGGGCGTGCGGACGATGGCGGTAGGCGAGGGAGGGTACAACCCGATCGGCTACCACGTCGGCACCATCTGGCCGCATGACAACTCGATGATCGCTTTGGGGCTCGCACGTTACGGGTACCGCGCGGAAGCTGCCCGAATCGCGATGGGGATATTAGAAGCGGCCGAGTACTTCGACAACCGACTGCCCGAGGCGTTTGGCGGGTACCCGCGAGCCGCGACGGAGTTTCCCGTCGAGTACCCGACTGCATGCAGCCCGCAGGCCTGGGCAACCGGCGCTCCGCTTCTCCTGCTGCGCGCCGTGCTGGGGCTCGAGCCGGTTGGCGATCACCTGCTGGTCGACCCCGAGCTTCCGCGGAGCTGGGGTCGGCTGGAGCTGCTCGACATTCCGGGGCGCTGGGGGCAGGTCGATGCGTTTGGCCGTGGCAGGCTCGACTTCAGTAATGGCAGGGTCAAGACGGTGTGATCCTGGGCCCGTTGCCGGTGCGAATTCGCGCTGGCCACGCGCGAAGTGCTGAAAACTGAGCCGGCCGTGTAGTGCCAAGACAAGGGCACACGCCTGGATTTGCCCAGGCGTGTGCCTTTGTGTTCCACTCCGACCGACGGAACGATCGTACCGCCACTAGCGCGCTGCCGGCGATTCGGAGCATCGCCCGCGAGGCTGCCGAGAACGGGCTCCTGGATCGCGAGCAGGCGCAGGCCGTGTGTGCAGTCAAGAACGTGAAGAGCTCGGGCGCCCGTGCCGGAAACTGGCTCAGCCTGGACCAAGCGCACAGGCTGATCGCGACTCCGGCGCCGACCACACTGAAGGGACGGTACCGACGGTGAGCTCGAACGCCTCGGCGGTCAAACACTGGAGCACCTGACGACAAAGGACGAGTTGCTGGCCGCGAGAGACGACCTGATCGGCGAGCGAGACACCTTACAGATCCAGGTGGAGAAGCTGCGCGAGCACTTAGCGCGCGCTCAGCGGCCCTGGTGGCAACGGTTGTGGAGCTACGGGCAGATGTTTTTCAACGCATTGGTTGGTTTCCTGCTCTGGCTCACGCTGGCCGCCATCCCGGCGGCAATTTCCCGGGGAAGACCCTGCACGAGAGTTTTTACTCGTCAGACCAATGCTCGTTATCGCTGTGGTTTTGTGGAGAGGCTCCAGTCCCCCGACCACACCCCCCAAAAGTGACGAGGCGGGCGGCGGTCGAGGCGGAGATTGATCGGACGCCCCGGCGCGCCTGCCATCAGGCGTTGAGCAGGGCGAGAACGATCTTTCGAATACGAGCGTCCCGGTGGGTGCGCATTGCATAGGTTGGACAGGTGGCAAAGCCGGTTCAACTGCGTGGCCCCACCATGCGGCACCGGTACGGCCGTGTCCTTTGCCCTTTAAATTGTCAATCCCCACCGCGATTCGATGGAGAGAGCTCGGCCTTCCGGCGCTTCTCTGTATCGCCGTGTTTCTGGGGGCCTACGAGTTGTTCTTGGCCCGGGCGCTCATTGCGCCACTCGTTCGTGGACTCGGGACCACCGTGGGCACGATTCAAGCAAGCATTGTGCTGTTCTCAGTCGCGACGGCGATGTCCGTGCCAACCATGAGCAAGCTTGGCGCTATGCATGGGCTGCGCTGGCTATTTCGCCTCGGGCTCATTCTTTTGGTTGTGGGCTCCGCAGTTGCCGCGCTCAGCCCTAACGTGCTGGGCATCTTTGTCGGGTTTTCGATTCTGGGCGGAATCGGCGCCGCGCCGCTGATCGCGGTCGCCTGGTCGGTGATGCAACGCAGCTATCAAGGGCGACAGCGCGACATTGGTTTTGCCGCCCTTGGACTGGCGATAGGGCTCGCCGGGGCGATCTCTCCCGCAGTGACTGGCCTCATCGCGGAACATGTCGGCTGGCGCTGGGTGTTCCTCCCCCCGAGCCTCGTCGCGATGGGGGCATTTCCGTTGATACACGTACTGTCCGACGAGCGGAGCGAGACGGCGGAATCGATTGACTGGTTGGCCACGTCGTTGTCGATGATCAGCGTATTCGCAGTGTTGTGCGGACTGTGCTTGACGAGTGAATACGGTTGGTGGGCACCGCGAAAAGACTTTTTCGTCTTCGGAATCTGGCGGCAGCCAATTCCCATTTCTGTCGCGCCTGTCCTCCTCATCACCGGCGTGATCATGCTTGGCCTGGCGGGAGTCGAGCGGCGCAGCCCTCGAGCCCGAACGCGCCGACTCGCCTTTCGCGCTGGGCTGTTCAAAGATCGGCGATTCGTGGCCGGCAGTCTTACTGGGGCACTCCATGGCGCCGCCGTCGCGGGGCTCTTCTTTTCCCTGTTTGTCTATGTCCCATTTGCTTTCAAGCTCGATTCGGTCGCTACATCCGTTGCCGTCTTACCCTTGAACGTTGGAATGGTCGCCGCAGTAGCAGCCGTGGGTCTGCTCCATGGTCGAATCGTTCCGAAGTACGCAGTGCAATTCGGACTAATTGTCTGCGGCATTGGGACGGCGCTGCTCACGAGATCGATCTCACCGGACGGCAGCCTGTCTGATATCTACCCTGGGCTCATCGTCGCGGGACTTGGCTCCGGCCTTGTATTGGGACAGATTGCCAATCTCGTCCTCGCAAATACGCCTCCCGACGCATCGGTCGAATCAAGCGGAATCTATAACTCGTTTCAGGACCTCGGGGGTTCGCTGGGGACTGCAATACTCGGCGCCATATTGATGCTTCTCACGTCGATGTCCATCGTGGGCCTGGTAAGCACTCTTAAGGGGATCGATGTTGGAAGAGAAGGCGATCGTGTGCTCGTCACGCAGCTCAGTGACCGGTTGCAGACACTCACCAAGGACGAAAAGCAGGAGATTGTAGAATCGCTGCCGCCAGAGACCAGGGACCTGTTGGAATCAACCGTCAAACGGGCGGGAGCTGAAGCAATGCGGACCACGCTCGTTGCGATTGATGTCACCCTGGGCCTGTCGCTGCTTGCATCCTTCTTCATGCCGATGAGCCGACCCTCGCTGAACCGGCCGGCCGATCACGCGCCCCCAAGGCCTGGAACCCACCTAGCCTCAGTCAGGGCCCGATCCAGGGCCATTGGAGGATTGAGGCGACCTGGCGGCGGTGGAGGCGGAGATTGATGGACAGCCCCCTTATGGATCGCCCAGCTGGGCGCGCAGCTGCTCAAGCGGGCGCAGTGCGTCCTCGGTGGCCGCCGCGATCGCGGCTGCTCCGGTCGGAAATGGCGACGAACTCTGGTCGACGGGGCTCGTGCGGGATGCATTCGAGGCAGTCATGCGGGGCTCCTCCTAAGCGTCGGTATAGGGGCGGTGCAATCATCATGCGACCCGGGGGCCTGTCCGGGGTCGGTGGCGCTTCATCGGGCCGTTGCGCCGCAGCGTCGGCAGAGCGCTCCGCACGCGCCCGCTTGGCCTCGGCAAGCCGATCCGCGAAGCTGGCGGGCTCGTCGGGCCCCGTGAATGAGGCGCTGGGGCGGTGCTTACTCATAACTACACCAACGGAGCGTGCTTCCCGAGCAGCTGCACGCGCCGCTCGGCCGCCGTGGGCTGGGCGTTCATGTACCGGCCCCCAGGATGCGCTCAGGGAGCCCCAGTGCCATAGATCCCGGTCCATCGTGCGCTCGGGGGCTTTTTTCTCTGTGCGGCGCTACTCCTCCTGGCGGTGGAGTTGCCTGCATGAGCTCGGCGAATGCCTGGACCTCGCCCGACCATGGAACGCCTCTGGCTCGCGGACCGGACTGCGCTGGACAACGGGATCCGGAGGCCGCCCGCTTTACGAACCCCCGGGCGAGATCCGCTCCATCTGAATCCGCGGCTTAATGTGTGCGTTCGTGGCATTCAGCCTGCGAAGGGCCGATCCATCCCCTGGCCGAGCGCCTCACCAGGGTGGCGCTCCGATAGCCTGTCTGGGTAGTGCTGCTCCTCGGCGTGGCAGGCATGCTGGAATCGTGACGCAGTTCGGAGGAGGGTTGCTCATGGGTACGTCTCTCACCACCGAGATCTGTGGCCGAGTCACCGAGTACATCACCGGGGCGATCACCCTCGAGCAGTTCGATGCCTGGTACGCACCGGAAACATGGGATGTCCAGTGGGACGAAGACGGCGAAGCGACCGCGATGGTCCACGCCATCGACGAGCTGCTCGCTCAGTACACCGACGGTAAGCTGGCGTGAGGACGAGCTTCGCGTGCAGCTTCAGGAGGTCTTGAAGCTCGTCTCGCGTGCGTAGAAACCAGCCTGACCCGTTCAGGCTCTTTCGTCCAGTGCGTGCTGCTAAGCGAGGCGCGCTCACCGACTGATTCTAGATTGGTAATATACTTGACTCACGTTCTTGTGCCCATCATAGTGGTGGTGCGGCGTGAGTGGCGGTGTGATGGCCGCCATCATCAAAGGGTCGCGCGCGAGGTGGGCGGTGGTTCTTAACGCTTACGTCGATGAGACGAAGCCCGAAGGTGCACGTATCGTTGCTTTAGGTGGCTACGTCTTCCACGAGTCCGCCAGTAGTCGATACGAGCGACGTTGGAAGGACGTGTTAGGGAAGGCTGATCCACCCCTCGAACGATTTCACATGACAGATTGGGAAAGCGGGTGGGGTGAGTTCAAAGGATGGCCGAAGGAGTACCGCGAATTCTTTTACAAGAAGCTCGTGAACATTATCCATCAGACGGCTAAACTCGCCATCAATGTTGGCGTGGATCTAGAAGCTTTTGACGCGCTTAGCCCTGAGGATCAAGTCCTTTTAGGAAAGTATCCATATACGCTGGCTGCCGGTGGTTGGTAGGAATAGTCCATCAATGGAACAAAAACGCTGAACCCGTCCAATATTTTTTCGACCGTGTTGGACCAAAGGAAGGCAAAGCTGAAGTAGAGGAAGAGGTTGACCGCTTAAAAGAAGACCGTTACTACATTACTGGTTGTTATTGGGCAAACTCTTATCGCGTCACTGAGTTACAAGCGGCAGACATCATCGTGTACGAGTACGGTAAAGAGGTTGCGAACAACCTTGGTCGTACAGCTAAACACAGGGAGATGCGCAAATCTGCAGTCGCGTTAGTCAAAGCTAAGACAGCTCCGCCGATCGCACAAGAATTCTACGACGCCAATCGATTGCAGCGGGCGGTTAGGCTACTAAAAGCAGGAAAGCCGTTGGTCTGGCATCCAGACGACGGGATGGCCGTTGGTTATGGAGCCTGGGCGCTGGATGCTAGGACTTCGCCTGCGGCCCCCGCCGCGGCTTCTCATCCCGCTTGCGCTCGTATCTCTCGCGCTGCTCTTGCACCTCGTGCGGAGGAACATTGAGCATCGCTCGCGTGAAGCGCTCAAATTTGGTGAGCGGGCGCTTCGTACCCGTCTCCTTGTCGGGAGGTGGTGTGTCAGGCGTGGTGCGCTCCTCCGGCCTTGTCGGCGGCCGCTAAACAGATTAGACAACTGCCGTTTTCCCGGTCAGGTTCTTGCAGGTCAATCGCTTCCCTACAACCTGACCGATGGCCCGCATGAATCGCTCCTGAGCGGTGCCGTGCCGTAGGCTCCCAGAATTCTCGATGCCGTTAGTGTGAACGTTCCCATCGACGTAGGCCTCGGCGTGGTCGATGACCTGACGGATGTACTCGCGATCCAGCTGGACGCCAGCGCATCGGTCAAGACCGCGGGAGCCAGGCTGACGTGGTCGGTAACCAGAGTGTGAAGCTCACTTTGCGGCGAGCTGGGCCACGGCTGCGCGGACCTGGCTCGGTCGGTCAGCGCTATGCCGTTCCAACGGCCCCATGACCGCGACCTTGCCGCTTCCGCCAGCGCCGGTGATGACGCGCTCGCGCTTATCTTTGTGCATGTTGCGAGCCTTGCCACCGATGGAGGTTTCATCGACTTCAACGGTGACCATCATCTTCTCAAAGGAGCCGGTCTGCATCGCCAGACGGAGACGGTGCAGCATGAACCACGCGCTTTTCTGAGTGACGCCGATGGAACGGTGCAGCTTCGTACGAGCTGATGCCGTTCTTGGCATTGCAAATGTAGCCACATCGCGGACAGCCATTTCTCAAAGCCAATGGGGCTGTCCTCGAAGATGGTGCCGACCTTGAGCGCTGAACTGCTTCTTGCAGGATTTGCAGCGCCAGATGCGCCGCGTGGCGATGATTCCTACCGAGACGACTCCGCAGTGGGGGCAACGAACACCGTTTGGCCAGCGCATATGTACGACGAAGTCGAGCGCTCGGTCAGGATCGGAGAAGTATTGGACGGCTTCGAGAAGAGTGGTCGGCTGCTCCATACGACCACTGTAACAAGATGAGGCTAGTGTGTCACGTATGTTATACCCTAAAATCGGGCCATATCGCTGGCGGTCGCCCACCGTGCGCGCTCGCAGTGAGGTCGCGTCGCGCCTACCGCGGCGGCCCGGGCCGGCCTCGTGCGGGAGCATCGCCCTCGGCCGTCGGCAGCGGCACGTACAAGACCGATGGCCGACCGGTTTGTCGGCGTCGCGTACTGGCTCATCAACTCGTGCACCTCGTTGGGGAGATCGTCGCTGACCGGCAGCCCCAGCACCTTGGCCCGCTCGAAGCTGATCGGATAGTCGTGCGTCACCGTGCCCGTCGCCAGCGTCTCGGCCAGCACCTCCGCCCGCGCCCGTTCCATGCCACCGATCGTCAGGATCGTGATCACCGTGCCCCGCACCTGGGCCAGCGCCTTACGCGCCATGTCGGCCATCATCAGCGTCTGGTCGCTGACCGCCGCCACCGGCTTCTGGGCGACCGCCTCCAGAATCGAGGCGGCCGCGAACGGGCCGATCTGCGGGTCGACCGGGCCGAGCACGGCGTTCGGGTCCATCACGATCTGGTCGCAGGCCAGTGCGAGCAGCGTGCCGCCGCTCATCGCGTAGTGCGGCACAAAAATCGTCACCGGCGCCTGATGCCGGAGGAGCGCGTGGGCGATCTGCTCGGCGGCCAGCACCAGCCCGCCCGGTGTGTGGACGATCAGGTCAATCGGCATCTCCGTCGGCGTCAGGCGGATCGCCCGCAGGATCGCCTCGCTGTCCTCGATGTCGATGTAGCGGGACAGAGGCACGCCCAGGAAGCTCACCGTCTCCTGGCGGTGGATGAGCAGGATGACGCGCGACTTGCGCGCGCGCTGAAAGGCATCCAGCCGGCCGCGGCGGGCGGCCGACTGGCCCGACCGCTGGAAAATCGGCATGAGGACCATGAACGCGATGAAGAGCGCGAAGAAGATCCAGAACCCGTCCCGCAGCTCCATGCGACCTCACCTCCTCCCGTTATCAGCTGTTTTCTGCTCGCCACCGGCACCACTGCCCGCACGGTCAGTATGGGAACGGTCGGTCAGGGTGACGGGTGTCGAATGGCACCTGGATGAACATGCCATTGCGCACCACGTATCGCAATTGACTCGCCGGGGGGCTTCCGGGTCCTCGCGACCCTGGCCTACCTGCGGGGACTGGTCTTCGCCTCGAAGCATCGACACGCCGCTGCAGGCGTCGACTATGCGCACAGGAGATGAACATCCAGGACAGAGAAGAGCAGATCGAGCAATTCCGGGTGGCGACTGGCAACGTAGAGCGTCGTCCGCGCTAGCTAGGGTGCCAAGCTGGTTGCTGAGGATGGTAACGAGTGCGTTGCCATCGAGGTTAATCGTCGCTCGCTATCCCGGCAATGTCCCGATCCGGAATGGCGATGAATTCTGGGAGCCAGCGGTCCATGCCCTGCCGGTGATCCTCGTATGGACTGCCCGCGGCCCACGACGGTGCTGCTCTCATCGCTCGTCGGGAACGCCCCCCAGCGCCGTGCTCACCCCGATCGCCTCGGCGATCGTCGGGAGGAAGGGCGGTAGCGTGACGAACCACAACTGGCTGGCGGCGACCGGCAGCACGACCGCGGCCACCGAGCCCTTCGGCATGTAACAATCATCATGCGGGAACCGAGAGGAGGAGCGTCGCTTCTAACATTAGTACGAGGCAGTCTGGTGCGGAATGTCAGGCGTGATTGACCGAGCGGTAACACCTGGCCCCTGGTTCATCTGCGAGGCCGACTGCCCCGGTCCTGATCTCGCTGGCGCCGTTGCTCCACTGAGCGGCTCGGCTCATCGATGAGGGGCCGAAGGACACGCAAATCGCTCAGCCGGACGGGGAGTCGCGCGACGTTGACCGAAATGCTTTGAGGGTTGATCCTGCCCTCCTCGGGGAGATCAGCGCTCTTGACGCAATCGGCGGCGTCACCCAGCGTTGTCGAATGTCAGCACGTCGGCTTCACTCCAGAAGGGTCAGGGCGAATGCCAGGCCAAAGCCGAGCGTCGTCCACAATCCGACGGCCTTGCCGCCGTGCTCATACGCCTCAGGCATCATCGTGTCGGCGAGCATGGTCAGCAGCGCTCCCGCCGCGAATGCTTGAATAAATGCGATGGTGCGCGGATCGGCAGTGTCCAGCAGCCCGTAGCCCAGGGCGCTTGCCAGCCCGGTCACCACGGCCACCGTCACCCAGAGCGCCAGAATGCGCCCGCGCCGCCAACCGGCCGCCAGGAGGCCGGTGGTGCCGGCAATGGCCTCGGGCAGGTTCGAGATGAAGATGGCGCAGAGCATGGCGACGCTGATGCCGCCACTCAGCAACGAGCCGCCGAGCACGATCGCTTCCGGCACGCCATCGAGGACGGTCCCGAGTACGATAGGGAGGGTGTTTCCCTCGGCCTGCTCCCCGCTGGAGGCCTTGCGGCCGGAGCCGCCGAGACGGTCGATGAGGAGGTCGCCGACAAAGAACGTGATCGCGCCCGCGAACAGGCCGAACGCTACCCCTCCCCCGTCCGCCGTCTCGACAGCTTGCTCGACCAGCTCGTAGGCGATGGCGCTTATGAGGACGCCGCTGCCAAACGCCATGATATAGCCGAGCGTGCGGCGGCTGATCTTCATATACAGCGCCATGAGGCCGCCGATAATCAGCGAAGACCCGGCGATGAGCCCCCAGGCGAGCGCGAGAGACATGGACTTGTGCCGATCACTGTTAGCTGTCGGAAGGTCAGCGCTTACTGACTCCCCAGCGTGGGGCGCCCGCGCATGATGCGGTCACCATATCACGACGGCAGCAGCCGACCGTTCTGCTCATCGTGCGCCCGAGTGCGCGCTGTGGCGGCTCGCCACAGAAGAAGTCGGGCGCGCCGGACAGCATGGCCGGGGGCATGCTGGGCAGCACCGGCTGTGCTCAGCACACGTCTGCAGAGCGCGTGCCCTATCGTGTCCAACCGCGGCTACGGCGCGAATAGCCGGCGCGGACCGTCCCCCGGCTGTCAGGAGGACGGTCCCACCAGGCTCGCCCGGACCTGGTCGGTCAGCGCCCTTTTGGATCGGACAGACCGTCCGCCACCGCGGCCTCGGCAGTCGCCACGCCCAGCGCCTCGGCGCCGCGCAGGCCCGATTCGAAGCCTTCGCTCCGCGCCTTACCGGCCGATTCGTCGAGCTCCTCGGCAGCGATGAGAGCCTCGACGCCGGTCGCGGTGCGCGCCGCGCTCTCCGCGGCCAGCTGTTGGCTGCGCTCAGCCAACGCTTCGGACGCGGACAGGCGGACGATGCCCTCGGCTACTTCGTTGGCACTCAGGTCGCTGAGCTGCTTACCCGTCACCGCCGTCGCCGCCGCCAGTGCCCGAGTCGCGCTGGCGAGCAGGATGCTGTCGACGGCCAGCTGGCTCACCTTCTCGCTCCGGTTGCCCAGAAACGCAGTCAGCAGCGGCATCTTCAGCTTGTCGACGAGGCTGCTCGCGACCTGCAGCTCGCCGGAGATCCGCGCCAGCTCCATCCCGCGCTCGAAGTCGGCCATGCTGGTCACGCCGACGACGGCGCTGAGGGTCTCCACGTCACCGGCCGCGACCAGCATCTCCGCCCCCTGCGCCACATCCGCGGCGCCGCTGGCGGCGACGATCTCGCTCAAGCTGGCGACCCGGTTGGCCACTGTCTCGAGGTCGGCAGCACGGGTCAGATCGTGGATGCCCGCCCCGAAGGCGATCTGGCCCGCCGAGTCGAGGACCTCCGCCGTCACGACCGCTCGGGCAGCATCCTCCATAGCGCTGGCGCCGGCCCCTGCCACCTTGGCTGCCTCCTGCCTCATTTCGCCGGCTGCCCGTTCCAACGGGTCCTGGCTCGTCAATTCCGGGGACGACGTCTGCGTTCGCGTCTTGGTTGCCATCAGTCTCTCCTCATTCGTGCTACGGGCCCCGCGTAATGCTTGTGATGCTCGACTTACCCTGGCGCCAGGGGCCCAACCTGGCGCCAGCCGCCCACCTCTCAGGAAACAACGCCGCGCGTCCCCCGCATGATCTCGAATGACACTGCGCAGGGTGTGTCAATCGACACGACCGGTCAGGCTACCGCGACGTCGCGCTCCGGGTGATCCGGAGGACTCGAAGATGGAGCCGGGTCGGATGCGAGCAGCACGGCCGTGTTGACGAGCGCGAGATGCGTGAACGCCTGCGGGAAGTTGCCGAGCAACCGCTTCCCGATCGGGTCGTACTCCTCCGAGATCAGGCCAAGGTCGTTTGCCAGAGCCACAAGACGCGCGAACAGGGCACGCGCCTCGTCCGTGCGACCGATCCCTGCCAGCGCATCCGCGAGCCAGAAGGAGCACGGCAGAAACGAGCCTTCCACACCGGAAAGGCCATCGACCGACCCCGTATCGTCCCCTGTCGAATAGCGGTCGACGAAGCCATCTCGCGTAAGCCAGCGCTGAACCGCTTCGACGGTACCGACCACACGCTCGTCGGTCGGCGGCAGAAAGCCGACCGCGGGGATCAGCAGCACGCTGGCATCGAGCTCCTGCGAG
Source organism: uncultured Chloroflexia bacterium (assembly GCA_963765765.1). Lineage (GTDB taxonomy): Bacteria > Chloroflexota > UBA6077 > UBA6077 > JACCZL01 > CAVXYC01. The sequence continues at coordinate 22,405 of CAVXYC010000023.1, forward strand.
CCATAGTACTGCGTAAACGTCCGGCGCTGGGGGTCGTAGCCCTCGCGGCAGACCTGCTCGTGGATCTCGTCCCGGATCTGTCGCCAGCGATCAACGGGCCCGGGTAGTCCAAACCGCTCGATGGTTCGGACCCCACGGTCGAACGCAACCCAGGCCATCACTTTGGAGTGCGTAAAGTGCTGACGGGGGCCACGCACCTCCCAGATTCCCTCATCCGGCTGCTTCCACGCCTCCTCCACGACCTCGAGCGTGAGCAGCGTGTTCTGCCAGCGGCTTGGCTCAGGTGGGACGTTCAGCAGCTCCAGGCCGAAGAAAAGCACGTCGGCCAGCTCCCCGAAGATATCGAGCTGAAACTGCTCAGAAGCAGCATTCCCGATGTGCACCGGCGCGGAGCCTTCGTAGCCCGGTAGCGTAGTCAACGTTTGCTCGGTCAGTCGACGCTCGCCGGCGAGGCCGTACATGATCCGTGCTTGCCGAGGATGTCCGGTCACGGCGCGGAGCAGCCACTCGCGAAACGCCACCGCTTCGGACTCGTACCCGGTGCGCAGGAGCGCCTGCATGGACAGCGCCGCGTCACGAAGCCAGCAGAAGCGATAGTCCCAGTTGCGCCCCCCGCCAATCACTTCTGGCAGGGAGGTCGTCGGCGCCGCGACGATGCCGCCGGTGGGCGCGTAGGTCATTGCCTTGAGCGTCATCACCGAGCGCAGCACGATATCGCGCCACTCTCCCGTGTAGCTGAGACGTGCCGACCACTCCTGCCAGAGCCGCTCCGTCGCATCGAGCGCGGCGGCGGCGTCAATTGGAGCGGGCGCTGGCAGATGCGATGGATGCCATGACAGGACAAGCGGCACAGTCTCGCCAGCCACGATCGTGAACTCCGCGACGATGCCCTCATCCTTCTCTACCGACTCAACCGGGGCCCGTAGCAACAGCCTCGTCCGGCCCGGCAGTGGCGCTTATGCCGTCAGCGGTCGGCTCAATCCAGGGAACCGCCTCGCCGTAGTCGAAGCGTGGGATCAGCTCCGAGCGCAGTCGCACCTGACCGCGCAACCCCTCCACCATTCTGACCACGTGGGCGGCGTCATCGCTACGTCGCGGCATGAAATCCACGATGCGGCAGGCGCCTTGCTCCGTCTCGACCTCGCGCTCCAGCACCAGTGTGTCCTGGCGGTAGCGCCAGGACTGTGCCCGGATCGGGTCAACGGGCGCCAGCTTCCATCGTCCATGGCGGGGTTCGCCGAGCAGCGCGGCAAAACATGATCCGGAGTCGAACCGAGGCAGGCAGAGCCAGTCAATCGAGCCGTCCCGTCCCACCAGAGCCGCCGTGTGCAGGTCGCCGATAAGGCCGTAGTCCTCTATACGAAGGGTCATATTACCGTCCTTTTTTACCGTCCTTGTGCGTGCGGAGTTGCTGACGCCACGGGCCTAGTGGCGTCAGGTCTTCGAGCTCGTCGTCGCGTCGAGCTCGAAGACCTAACCTCGGTCACGGGGTCACGATGGGCTGCGGCTGCGGCGCAGGACTCAGTCGGCCTTTGGGTAGCTTGAGCGACACCGCGAGCCCGAGGAGCGCCACAATTCCCAGCACCGCCAGCGACATGCCCAGTGCCTGGTTTCGGGCGTCGCTGTTGATACGAACGACCTCGTTCACGACTTCTGGTGGTTGCCCGACCAGGGCAGCCTGGACCTGCGCATCGCTCAAGACGCTCACGTCACCCTGAAGCGCCGCCGCGATTTGATCCTTGGACTCCGGGGGGAGCACCTGGCTCGCCTGGGTGAGGCTGGTGACGCCGGTGATGAGCACCGACACCATGACGGCGCCTGCCAGGGCCGTGCCGAGCGACGAGCCCAGATTAGAGACACTGCGGGATACACCCGAGATCTCGCTCTGGTCTTCCTCCGGGATACTCGATTGCACGAGGGCCACGGAGGCAGGCAGCACAGCTCCGATGCCAAGACCGAACACGAATAGACCTGGGGCCAACGCCCAATCGCCGGTCCTCGATCATCGCCGCGATGAGCATCAGGACGATCCCGACGGCCGCGGTGCCGAACCCCACGAGGAGAATCTGCCGCCCCACGAACCTCTTCATCATATTTTGAACCCGCGCTGATGCGATTAATACGCCAGCGGTCGCGGGCGTCATGAGTAGCCCCGTCTCAATGGCACTGTTGCCGCGCGCAACCTGGAAATAGACCGACACCACGAACGAGACGCCAAGGAGCACGAACCACTGGAAGTTCTGGGTGACAAGCCCGATGTTGCAGAGTTTGTTCCCGAGGACGCGGAGATGGACCAGAGGCTCTTTCCCCGCCTCCTCCCGACTGCGGATGTGCCGGAAGAACAGCCATGTCACGAGAAGGCCCGCGCCAACAAGGGGCCAGACGGGCGAGATGCCACCCGCTGGAATCACGACGCGGTTGCCGATGACGAAGTCCTGCCGAGCCTGTATCCAGCCGTAATCGCTAGCCTGGAGCACACCGAACACCATCAGAGCCATCCCAGCGGCGGAGAGGACCACGCCGAGATAGTCAAGCTTCGGTTTGACCCCGGTGAATGGGATGTCGACGATCTTGCGGCTCATCACAAGAATCACGATGGCGAGAAGCACCTCACTAGCAAACGTGGCCCGCCACGAAATGGCCGACGTGATGATGCCGCCAAGCAAGGGGCCGGCCGCGGCCCCGACTCCGCCCGCTCCGCCGATCACGCCAAATGCCGCTGCGCGTGCTCGGACATCGGCGATGCCAACCGTAGCGAGAATGTAGATCGGGGGGACGAGGAGGGCCGATGCGATCCCCTGTAACAGGGAGAAGCCCACCACCATGCCGCCCATCGCCTGAGCAAGCGCGGCGATCGAGGCGCCTATTGCGAACACGCCAATGCCGAGCAAGAAGGTGCGTTTGCGACCCCAGATGTCCGTAAGCTTGCTGCCAGTGATCATCAAGGCCGCCATCACCAGGGTAAAGAGGGTGATGGAAGTCTGCACGCCCGTGACTGTGGTTCCGAGATCCTGTGAGATATCTGAGATCGAGACGTTCAGGGCCGAATTGGCATAGCTGCAGAGGAATTGTCCCAGCGCAAGCGGGACCACCAAAGCCCAGGGTATGGCTAGCCCGGCCTCAGGCGTAGCTTGCTCGTCGATCTTCCGTGGCATTGCGCTCGCGCTGCCAGAGAGCGAGTCAGGTCCCGCTGGCTCTTGAGCTCGCTCGTGTCCGTTCGACCCGTCGATCTTCCCCGGCGGTGCGCTCGCGCTGGCATCTAGAGCTGAGACCGAGTCAGGTACTCCTGGCTCTCGAGCTCGCTCGTTCTCGTTCGACATGTCGATCCTCCGTGGCGGTGCGCTGGCGCTCCGGTCTATAGGCGAGAGCGAATCACATCCCGCTGGCTCTTGAATTCACTACGTTTGCGGCCAGAGGCATAGCCGTGGACCCGGCGCACCGGGACGTCCAACAACTCCTCCGCGCGGGCCGCCCAGCGTCGCGACTCGTCTGCGTGTCAGCGCGAGCTCTCCTCGTGGACTCGCTGCAACGAACCACCGCTGACACGGGAGGGGGATATCGGGCGATCGTCCGCCAGTCAGCGGCGTTCGAGTCAGTCTAGGGTGGCCTGACCGGAGTGCGAGTGGACGGGTGACACCATCCGGCGAATGCCGTTCGGCACCTCATCACGAGGGGCTGCAGGGCCGGCCTGGCAACGTTCGCGATGGTACTTCGTAGCTACATTTCATCGATGACGCCCACGGAGCTCGGGCGGGGTGCACAGCGTCACCGCTGGCACAATGCCATCTGGCATCTCGACGCGTTCCCAGTCTCATCTAGACTTTGGCCATTGAGTGAACTACGGCCCAGGAGGGGACGAGGTGAGCAAACTCATCGCGATCACGTTTGACGGGCCGCAGCAGGCCAGCGAGGCGCTCAGGGCGATAAGAGAGATCGAGCGCCGGGGCCGGGTGCACCTGACGGACACGGCCGTTGTCACGAAGGACGCTGACGGCCGCGTCCACACCAAGAACGAGCTCGACAGCGGAGTCGAGCTCGGCATCGGCGTCGTGGGAACGCTGGGGCTACTGGTCGGGATCGCCTTCCCTGTTGCCGGAGTCGCGGCCGGGCTGGTGGGCGGAGCATGGGCAGGTTCCAAGATCCATGCTGGTATCGATAAGAAGTTTGTGGAGTCTCTCCGCACTGACCTACGTCCTGAGACGTCGGCGCTTCTACTGGCGGTGGCCGATCAGCCGCCGGCCATTCCGGAGATCCATGAGGCGATGCTGCCGTTCAACGGTACCGTCTACACGCAGCACTTAGACGGTGATAGCCTGCCGAGCTGACACTTCGGCACGCTGAGCTCGACTCTCCCCGAGATCGTTACCACTGCAGGATCCGGCGCGTTCGCGCTGGCTGGTTACGCTATCCGCCGCTGCCGAGCCGCGTCGGCGATTCGCGCCATAGTTGGCTGACCACTAGAGCGGTGAATGGTCGTCCATGCGCGAACGTACTACACTGCGATCGTTCAGCATCAAGTCGGTGATCCGGAGGAACGATGGCTAAGAAACTCGCGTTCATGGGCGCAGGCGCCGTGGGCAGCTACGTGGGTGGGTATCTTTCGAACGCGGGCGAGGACGTGACCCTCATCGACCCGTGGCCGGATCATGTAGAGGCAATCAAGCGCGATGGCATCAAGATCAGCGGTACGCAAGGAGAGCAGACTGCGCACCCGCGCGCCCTGCACCTGCACGAGGCGCAGTCGCTGGCCAAGGACCCCGTTGACATCGCATTTGTCTGTACCAAGTCGTACGACACGGTCTGGGCCACCACGCTCATCAGCCAGTACCTGGCGCCGGGCGGATTCATCGTCTCACTGCAGAACAGCATCAACGAGGAGCGCATCGCCAGCGTTGTGGGCTGGGGCCGAGTCATCGGCATCATCGCCAGCAGCATCAGCGTCAACGCGTTCAAGGCCGGCCACGTCGTGCGCACCGTCCAACCCGGCGGCCCGGGCTACACGGTGTTCCGCGTGGGTGAGCCCCACGGCCGCATCACGCCCCGCGCGGAAGAGCTGGCGCGCATGCTGACCTGCATCGATAGCGCCAAAGTCACGCCCAATCTCTGGGGCGAGCGCTGGAGCAAGCTGGTCATCAACTCCATGGGCAACGGCGTCTCGGCCGTGACCGGCATGACCAGCAAGGAGTGCGCGGGGAACGCGGAAGCGCGCCGCATGACCATCCAGCTTGCCGGCGAGGCCATCGCCGTGGGCCAGGCGCACGGCTTCGACCTCGAGGAGATCCAGGGCGCGGAGCCGGAGAAGTGGGTGTCCGCCGCCTCAGGTGGCGAGGCCGCGCTGAAGGAGCTGGAGGAAAGCATCGCCGGACGCATCGCGCGCATGACCGACGATGGAAAACCCTCCACCGCCCAGGACATCGACAAGGGTCGCCGTACGGAGATCGATTTCCTGAACGGCCTGGTTGTAGACAAAGGCAACGAAGCTGGCGTCCCCGCACCGACTCATGCTGCGCTCGTCTCAGTCGTGCATGACGTGGAACGCGGCGAGCTGGAGCCGGCGCCGCGGCTGGTGGACGAGATCTGGAGACTGGCGGGTAAAGGTTGACGGCATGCCGTGACGCGGCAGTGCCGGCCAGCTGACCCCAACCGCCGGCTCGGGGTTCGTCAGCGCAAGGTCAGCTGCCCACCCTCCGTTACTTCGTACCGACCGCGACGATCACCTCGCCCGGACAGACGCAGCCTTCCGGCCCCTCGAATCGCCGCAGCTCCTCCTCCAGGTCGCGCACCACGTCGGCGCGCTCTGTCGGCGAGAGGTGCCCGATAGACGCGTTCAGGCTCGGGCTCGACTGGAAGGTGATCGCGGCAGCCTCAGCGGCACTCGCGAAGTGGCGCGACGCATCCACGCGCTGCGTGCTGACATCTCGATAACCGGCGCTCCGCAGCGCCTCCTCCAGCCTCCGTGCGTCACTCAATGAGAAGATCGGCGCCTGCCGATTCTCGACTGCTTGTGGGTCGGCGTAGCGGCTGGCCACCGTGCGCGAGGCCATTTGAGTCTGGTTGCGCTCCATGGGTCCCCAGACAACGGCTGAGAAGCGACCGCCCGGCACGAGGACCCGCAGAATACCCGTAAGCGTGCGCTGGAGGTCGGGAACGAACATGAGCCCCAGCCTGGAGATCGCCGCGTCGAACGACTCGAGCGGGGAGATCGAGGTCGTTGGCATCCATCACGCGAGTCTCGAGATTGCCCAGCCCAGCTTCCCGAGCGGCCGCCTCGGCCTGTTGGAGCATGCTGGCCGAGATGTCTGTCGCGAGTACTGAGCCCGTGGGACCTATCCGACGCAGCGCGAGCAGCGACTGCTCGCCGGTGCCCGCTGCAACATCGAGTACGCGATTGCCCAATTTCAGGTCCGCAAGATCGAGCATCAGCTCGGTGGCAGGTCCGAGATATTGCGCCCGCTGCTCCTGCCCGAGGCTCCAGACACTAGCGCCCTCAGTGGAAACGAAGAAGTTCTCAGCCGTCGTTTCGGCCGGTTTTTCCGCGGTCATGTGCTGCGCTCCTCTCGAACGGCAGCAATCAACGCCGCCAAGCTTCACTCGGCACTGACGCCGAGCTCACGCTCGTCATGCTGCCACTTTACTCCATAGATTCGATGCGTTCCGTCGAGTCCCTTGAGCTCTACGTCACGAGCTTCGGTGAATTCCGCCACGCCGGTACGCTCCGTGAGCTGCTTCAGCAGCGCCGAGACCAGGATCTCCCCGCCTAGCGCATGGTCCGCGATTCGCGCCGCGAGCACCACGTCGCGCCCATGGAAGTCGTCGGCATCCTCGCAGCGCCTCGCCTGTGTGCAGGCCCATGCGCACGCGGATGGGCGGATCGGCTTGCCGCGACGCAACCGCGCGCTGGATGGCCACCGCGCACTCCAGGGCTCGCGTGCGCTCTGAAAGCGAGCATAAAGCCGTCGCCCTGGCACTTCACCTCGAAGCCCTCGTGCGCCGAACCTGCTCGCGGACGAGCGCATGGTGGGCGCGCAGGATGTCCAGCCAGCGCCGATCGCCCAGTCTACCGTAAGCCGGTGGAGTCTTCGATATCGGTGAAGAGCAAGGTGACGGTGCCATCGGGCGCGGCGTGCGGATGCAGATCGGGCGGCTCCCGAGCAACGGCCACGGTTACCGCATCGATGGACGTGCTTGGGCTGATAGCGTCGATGCCCTGAAGCTGGAGCTTGCGGCGCAGTGCCCGTTCCAGCGCTGGTTGCATGCGCATATCCCGCAGCTCCGCGATGGCCCGGTCGAGGTGCTCGAGCGCCTCGAGCCGCTCCTCGGGGTAGTGGTCCAGGAGCAGCTCGGCCAGCTGCAGATGCGCGAGTGCGATTTCGGGACGGAAGCGCACCTGCGCGCACACCTCCAGGGCCTGCTCGATAGAATTCCCGTGCCTGCTCCGCCTCGCCCAGCAGCGCGGCCGCGTCGCCCAGGAGGCGGGCAAAGCTGCACGCACCAGCATCGGTGCGCAGGGATGCGACGCCGAGCGGCGTCAGGCGCCGAGCCAGGGCACGGGGTCTCCCGGTCGCCCCCCGAGGATCGCGGCCTCGAACAGGTTGATAAGGACGTGGAGACCCGATTCGTCGTCGTCGGCGCCGATGTCGCCGAACCGCTCGCGGATGGCCCGTGGCCTCGTCGTGGCGCCCCAGGTGCGCCAGGCACATCGCCCGGGCCGACTGCGCCGGCGGCCCGGGTCCCCGAAGCTTCCATACGGCCTCGGCGGCCCGGCCCAGGTGGATCAGGGCCCTTGCCCATTGGAAGCGGTTAGGGTCTTCGCCGACGCCCAACTCGTCAGCCGCGCGCCGCGGCCGCCTCGACGCGGCCAGCGCGTCCTCGAGCCGCCCGTCAAGCAACGACAAGTCCACGGACGGCGACATGGCCACCACGGCAAGGGTCGCGTCCCGCGTGCGCTCGGCAAGCTCCGCCAGCTCGCCGCCAGATCTCCTCGCGCTCGCGCCCGGTCGCCCCGCTCCAACAGCACGCTGCCACGAACCGAAGGCAGAGACCCAGGTCGCCCGAGCGTGCCCCGTGGCGCGGGCGCCGCAGCACCTCCTCGGCAAGCTGGTCGACCGTCTCGCGGTCGCGCAGGGCGAGGAACGGAGTCCGTAAGCCGCGGCCACGAAGAACGCCGGTCATCCTCGAGCTCGTGCGCCCGCTCCACCGCTCGCCGCAGGAAGGGTGAGCGACCGTCGGACCGGCGCCGGCCACCATATGCGACATGGCCAGCCGCACGTCGGCGTACACCGGGCCGCGGTTTCCGCCCGCGGAGCGGTCGGCCCGGGCCAGCCACTCCGGGCGCTCAGGGAACCGCCAGACCCGCGGGCCTGCGCCGCCATAAGATCGCACGAGCGCCTCGAGGGCGATAACGGCGGCGCGCGCCGCCCGCGATGAGTCGCCCAGACGCTTCGGCCAGCGCGAACGCTTCGGGAGTCGCCTCGGTGGCCGCCCGGCGTGGCTCCTCCGATGGCAGCATCGCTTCGCCCAGGGCCAGCAGTAGGTCGCACCGCTTCTCTCGATGTCTGAGTCCAGCACGGCCTGCACCTGGATGGCCTGCTCCAGGTGTCGGCCGCCTCCCCGTGGGCGTAGACGCCCATCGCCCGCTCGGCCGCCAGCTCACTGTAATGACCGCCTTGGCCAGATCAGCCGGGTCGGTCGAGTGGGAGAAATGCTCGGCCAGCTCGGCGGCGTGCTCCTCCAGCCGGCTCGCGTACTGCGCCTCCAGCGCCCGCGCCACCTGCTGGTGCAGTCGCAGTCGCCGCGGCGCGATCAGCTCCTCGTAGAGCGTCTGGCGGAAGAAGGCGTGGGTGAACCGATAACGAATCGCCCCGGCCGGGCCTGCTCTTGCAGCACGCCCACCCGCAGCGCCTCCTCCAGGGCGTCCACGAGCGCGTCCTCTCGAGAGGTCGGCCACCCGGCGAAGTATCTCCAGGTCGAAGTCCCGCCCGATGACCGCCGCGATCGCGAGCACGCGGTTGCATCCGCGGACAGGCGTGATAGGCGCTTGCCGATGACGTCCCGCAAGCCCTCGGGGATACCGGCGTCCGGCTCGCCGCCGTCGGTGCGCACCCAGCGGCCGCCCTCGCGCACCACGATGCCCTCCTCCACCAGGTAGCGCAGCACCTCCTGGACAAAGAGCGGGTTGCCCTCGGTCTGGCGATGGATCGCCTCGGCCCGCGCCCAGGGCACGTCCTGACCGCGGATCGGTTCATCATCCGATGCACTTCGTCCACGGTGAGCCCGCGCAGCGAGCGCGGACGAACGCCGCCGATCCGCCGCAGCTCGGCCAGCGCCGCCGAGAGCGGATGCGCGCGATCCACCTCCACATCCCGATACGTCCCGACGACGAGTAGGCGTGCGCCGGAGAGATTGCGGGACAGGTGCTGGAGCAGATCGAGCGTGCCGCGATCGGCCCAGTGGAGGTCCTCGAGCACGAGCACCAGGGGCTGGATGGTCGCGGCGTTGCGCAGAAAGCCGACAAGCGCCTCAAACAGTCGCCAGCGCTCCTCTTCCGGATCGCCGCCGAGCGGCCGCGGCTCAATGGCGACGCGCTCGCGGACCTCGGAGACGATGCGCGCCACATCGCCCGCGCCCGAGCCCAGCTCGGCTTCAGCGCCTCGGCGTCCGGGCCAGGACATACGTGCGCAGGGCTTCGACAAAGGCGAGATACGGCAAGGAGAGCGAGCCCTCCTCGTAGCAATGGCCGACCAGCGTGCGCCCCCACGCACCGCGGCGTAGGTGGCCAATTGCTCGCACAGGGCGGTCTTGCCGATGCCCGGTTCGCCGACCACCATGACCAGCCAGCCCTGACCGGAAGGGCTCGTCAAACGCGGCCTGGAGCTGGCGCAGCTCGCTTCGCGCCCGACGAAGGTCGGCCGGTAGAGTGGGGGCGTCGTCAACCGGCGAAGGCTGCGTGCGGCTGACGGTCGCCGCGCCACGGTCGATAGGTTGATCGCCGCGAGCGCCTGGCAGCACCTCGATTGCCGAGCGGGCGCTTGGCCGGTTCCTTCTCCAGAAGCGCAGAATCAGCGACTCAGTCCCGGCGGACAGTCCGGGCCGATGCCAGGAGGGCGCTACGGGCGGCGTGTTCAAGTGCTGGGTGATGATGGCCACGCTCTCATCGCCCACGAACGGCGGCCGGCCACACACCAGCTCGTAGAGCACGCAGCCCAGCGCGTAGAGATCGAGCGCGCGTCGACCGACCACCGATGGCCTGCTCCGGGGCCATGTACGAGACGGTGCCGATCATCATCCCCGGCTGGGTATGGCGCGTCTGGTCCAGGGCCACGGCCAGACCGAAGTCGCCGAGCTTGGCCATGCCCTCCGCGGCTCAGCCAGATGTTGCCCGGCTTCAGATCGCGGTGGATCGATGTCTCGGGCATGGGCATGCTCCAGTGCCTGGCACAGCTCCTGTCCAAGATCCAACACCTGCGCGATGGGCAGGCGATGATCGGGCGCGTTTTGAAGAAGGTCGGTCAAGGTCGCCCGCCGGCATCAGCTCAGTGACGAGATAGGGTTGGCCCTGCTCCTCACCGAGGTCCAACACGGCGACGATATTCGGGTGGGAGCCCAGCCGGCCCATGGCCCGGGCCTCGCGGCGCACGCGCTGCCGGCCGGCTCATCCAGGCCCTCGGTCTTGATCAGGGCCAAGGCGACCTCACGGTCCAACAGGGTGTCGTGCGCGCGGTAGACCCGCTTCTTGCCGCCCTCGCCCAGCAGCTCCCGCACCTGGTAGCGCCCATTGGCGAAGGTTGGATATTGGCGTCGCGTGGGGCGGTCCAACGGGAGAGGGCTCGTGCCGCACGGCGGCTGAGACCGACGATCCGAGTGCCCGCTGCGCGGTCAGAGAACTGGCGCGTCCGAATTTTCGGGGTCGAGAGCTGGGGCTTCGGCGCGCTCCTTTACCACGGCACCAATCTCGCTGTCGAGTGCCGCATCGGCCTCGTCGAGCAGCGCGTCGATCTGCCGCTGGATCCGCTCACTGGGCATTGTGCATCTCGACTTCCGCATCATGACCAGGCCACGCTAACGCCATGCGTGAGCCGTCGAGGCCCTTGAGCTCTACCTGCCGCCCCTCGTCAAACCGCACGTCAGCGCGGCTTTCGGTGAGCTCCTTCAGCAGCGCCGACACCAGAATCTCCCCGCCCCAGTGCCTGGTCCGCGATGCGCGCGGCCAGCACCACATCGCGCCCGTGGAAGTCGTCGGCGTCTCGCAGCGCCTCGCCGGTATGCAGGCCCATGCGCACGCGAATTGCCGGCTCCGAATGGGCTTCGGTCACTGCCCGTTGGATAGCAATCGCGCACTCGAGTGCCCGACGCGCGCTCTGGAATGCCAGCATGAAGCCGTCGCCCTGGCACTTCACTTCAAACCCACCGTGCGTCTGCACTTCCTTGCGCACCAGAGCGTGGTGGGTTCGCAGCACATCCAGCCAGCGCTGGTCGCCGAGCTCTAGCGTTAGGCCGGTGGAATTTTCGATATCGGTGAACAGCAGCGTCACGGTGCCATCGGGTGCGGCGTGCGAGGCGAGGCTCGGCCGCTCCGACTCCAGCACATGGCTGAGTGCGTCGATCGAGGTGCTCGGGCTGGACTCGGATAGACCCTGGAGCTGCAGCTTTCTACGCAGCGACCGCTCCAGGTAGCTCGTCATCTTCATGTCGCGGAGCTCACCGATCGCAAAGTCGAGATGGGCCACGCCCTCGGCCTTGAGCTCGTCAGGAGTGAGCGGACGACTGCCGTCCTCGGTTCTGAGAGCTGATGGCCGATCGCTGACGGCCTCGTCCAGCAGCAGCTCCGCCAGCTCCAGGCGGCACAGCGCCAGCTCCGGCCGGTGGCGGCCATGCGTGCAGGCAGCGATCCCCTGCTGGTAATACGCTCGCGCCTTCGCGGGCTGGGCCAGGAGGCGCGCCGCGCCGCCCAGGTCACGGCCCAGGCAGTTGGTGATCGAGGGCTCGGTGAAAAGCAGATCGGCCAGGGGCGCCAGCTTCGGCTCGATCATCGCCACGGCCTGCGTGTGGCCCGCGGCCACGGCGGCCTCCAGCAGGTAGCGGAGCAGGGTGGCGGCGGTGGTGTCGTTCGGGTCGCTCAGGTCCCGCGCGGCCAGGAACTGGTCGATGATCGCGGTGGCTTCGGCGATGCGGCCGGCGTGGGCCAGGTAGATCGCCTGCTGCGCCGCGAAGGCGCCCCCGGTGGCCCACAGGTTGGCGGGCGTCGGGATGCTAGCCAGGACCTCCGCGGGGCGTCCCAGGTAGAGCAGGGCGCGGCGGCGGGCGCGGCCCGCGGCCTGCCGACCCAGCCCGGCGCTGCCGGCCTGCTCCCCGAGCCGCTGTGCGGCGTCGGCCAGCTCCAGCGCCCGCCCGAGCGCCCCGTCCCAGGTGGCCAGGACCGCCCGAAATTCCAGATCCAGGATCCGGGCGGCGGGCTCGTGGCTGCGGGCCGCCGCGGACTCCACGGCGCGCGCGATGGCTTCGGCGCGTTCGCGGTCCCCCCAGGTCAGGAACGCGCCGCGCCATCCCCCCATCCCGCCCCCAGGGGTCGCGAGGAGGGCGTCCCCCGCGCCCATCCCGTCTGCCCCATCCTGGCTGAAGCGCAGGTCCCAGATGAGCTGGGCCGCCTCCAGGCGATGGGCGTGCTCCGAGGGGGTGGCGGTGGCGCCGTTAGGCCACGTGGCCGGCCGCCGAGAGCTGGGCCTCCCGATCGCCGAGCTCGCGCGCCAGCTCGAACGCCTGCCGCTCCATGCGCCACGATTCGTAATGCCGCCCCGCGTCCCGCAGTGCCAACGCGAGCCACAGATCCGCGTGCACGCGGTCCACCGTCCCCGGGGCGGCATGCCGATCCGCCCGCTCGACCCACTCCCGGTGGCGCTCGCTGCCCAGCCCGCGCGGTGACGCCGCCGAACGTCGCCGAGGGCGATCATGGCGAGCTGGCACGCGGCCACGGCCCGGTGCGCGTCGTGCAGCGTCTCGGCCAGGGCGAAGGCCTCCTCCGCCACGGACGTGAACACCCGCTCCGACTCGCCGGACGGGATCAGCGCCCGACACAGCGCCAGCAGCAGGTCGCAGCGTCGATCGGCATCGTCGGGATCCAGCACCTCCTGGGCTTCCAGCGCCCGCTCCAGGTGCCGCGCCGCCTCGCCGTAGGCATAGACGCCCATCGCCCGCCGGGCCGCCAGCTCGCCGTAGCGCACCGCCTTGCCCAGGTCGTCGGGGTCGCTGGAGTTGGCGAAGTGCTCGGCCAGCTCGGCAGCATGCTCGTCCACCCGCCGGCCGTAGACCCGCTCCAGCGCCCGGCCCACCTGCTGGTGCCAGCGGATGCGCCGCGCGGCGAAGATCTCCTCATAGAGCGTCTGGCGGAAGAAGGCGTGCATGAAGCGGAACGCGAGACCCCCGCCGCCGGGGCTCCTGCGCTCCTCGATGATCGCCCGCGCCTGGGCCTCCTCCAGAGCCGCGATCACCGCCTCCTCGGGCCGGTCGGCCACCTGCTGCAGCGCGTCCAGGCGAAAGTCCCGCCCGATCACGGCCGCGATGGTCAGCACCTGGTTGGTCTCCGGACGCAGCCGGCTCAGGCGCTTGCCAATCACGTCCCGCAGCCCCTCCGGAATCCCGGCGTCGGCCTCGCCGCCGTCGGCCCGCACCCATTGCCCGCCCTCCCGGACGACGATCCCTTCCTCGACCAGGTAGCGCAGCACCTCCTGGACGAACAGCGGGTTGCCCTCGGTCTGGCGGTGGATGGCCTCGGCGCGGCCCCAGGGCACCTCCTGGCCGCGGATCGCCCGCATCATCCGGTGCACCTCGTCCACGGTCAGGCCACGCAGGGCCACACGGGCGAAGGGGGTGGTCCGGCGCAGCTCGGCCAGGGCCGCGCTCAGCGGGTGGGCGCGGTCCACCTCGACGTCGCGGTAGGTGCCCGACCACCAGCAGGCGGCTGCCCCTCGAGGCTGCGGCTAGACGTGCTGGAGCAGGTCCAGCGTGCCGCGATCGGCCCAGTGCAGGTCCTCCAGCACCAGCACCAGCGGCTGCATCGTGGACGCGGTGCGCAGGAAGCCGGTCACCGCCTCCAGCAGGCGCCAGCGGTCCTCCTCGGCATCGCCGCTCGGCGGGCGCGGCTCCACCGGCGACCCGCTCGCGCACCTCGGAGACGATGCGCGCAACGTCCCCGGCGCCGCTGCCCAGGGCCGTCGTCAGCGCCTCGGGCTCCTGGCCGAGCACGTAGCCGCGCAGCGCCTCGACGAACGGCAGGTACGGCAGGCTCAAGCGAGCCTTCCTCGTAGCAGTGGCCCACCAGCGTCGTGCCGCCGCGCACCGCGGCGTAGGTGGCCAGCTGCTCGCACAGGGCGGTCTTGCCGATGCCCGGCTCGCCCACGACCATGACCATCCCGCCCTGGCCCGAGAGCGCGGCGTCGTACGCCGGGCTGAGCTGGCGCAGCTCCGCTTCGCGGCCGACGAAGGTCTCGCGGTAGAGCGGGCCGGGCTCCGATGACCGGCGGGGACTCGGGCTCGGGGGACCCGGTCGCATGACCGCTCCGTGCGGAGTCGATCGCCGGCGAGCGCGATCAGCACCTCGCCGGCGGAGGCGGGCCGATTGGACGGATCTTTCTCCAGCAGACGCAGGATCAACGTCTCCAGGCCGGTGGGCAATCGGGCCGATGCCAGGTGGGGGCCACCGGCGGCGTGTTGAGGTGCTGGGTGATGATGGCCACCGATTCGTCGCCCACGAAGGGCGGCCGCCCGCAGACCAGCTCGTACAGCACGCAGCCGAGGGCGTACAGATCTGCGCGCGCATCAACGAGACCTCCGATGGCCTGCTCGGGTGCCATGTAGCTGACCGTGCCGATCATCATCCCGGGCTGGGTATGGCGCGTCTGGTCCAGCGCCACAGCCAGGCCGAAGTCGCCCAGCTTGGCCGTGCCGTCATCCGTGAGCCAGACGTTGCCGGGCTTAAGATCGCGGTGGATGAGGCTTCGTGGGCGTGGGCGTGCTCCAGCGCCTGACAGAACTGTTCCTAGTACAAGCGCCTGCGCGATCGGCAGGCGATGCTCGGGGCCGCGTCCAGGCAGACTGTGAGGTCGCCCCCGGCCATGAGCTCGGTGACGAGATACGGCTGGCCGTGCTCCTCGCCGAGGTCGAGGACCGCGACGATGTGCGGATGGGCGCCGAGGCGGCCCATGGCCCGGGCTTCCCGGCGCACGCGCTGGCGGCCGGCCTCATCCAGCCCCTCGGTCTTGATCAGGGCGAAGGCGACGTCGCGATCGAGCAACGTGTCATGGGCGAGATAGACGCGCTTCTTGCCGCCTTCGCCGAGCAGCTCTTGCACCTGATAGCGGCCATTCGCGAACGAGCGTGGGCATGTGCGGCGGCTGTGTGGGACAATCTGCGGTCCGATGGAATCCGCTGCTGCGGGCTCGCGCACTGCCGCCGTCAGGAACTCGGGCATCCACTTGCTCGGGTCGAGCCGCGAGGACCGCGTCGCAGCACTCGGACGCGGCCCAGTCGTGACGATCCAAGGCCGCTCGGCTTCATCGAGCAGAGGTCGATCCGCGCTGAACCGCCCACTGCGCATCGGGCTAGCCGCTTTCTATCCGCCCGATCGCGTCGGAAGACCTGATGTCGCCATCTAGCCCTGGATGGACGCGCTGTACGCCCACTGGCCATTCTCGTCAAGTCACACGCCTGAAAGACGCCGTGCCGTCGGCGATCCGCGGTGAGCACGCTTCGCGGCCATCATCGAATTGAGCTCGCGCGTCACTCGACCAGGCCGCGCAGCAGCTCGGAGACGAGGATCTCGCCACCCTGGGCCTGGTCGGCGATGCGCGCGGCCAGGACCACGTCCTGCCGTGGAAGTCGTCGGCTTCTTTCAGCGCTTCGCCAGTATGCAGTCCGATGCGCACGTCGAATCGGCGAGTCTGGGTATGACGTATTCCCGGCTTCGACGGCCCGCTGAATGGCCACCGCGCAGTCCAGGGCCCGACGGGCGCTCTGAAGGCCAGCATGAAGCCATCGCCCTGGCACTTGACCTCGAACCCACTGTGATCTGCACCTGCTCGCGAACGAGCGCGTGATGTGCGCGCAAGATCTCCAGCCAGCGCTGATCGCCCAGTCGCACGGTTAAGCCGGTGGAGTCTTCGATGTCCGTGAAGAGCAGCGTGACGGTGCCATCGGGCGCGGCGTGGGGTCTGAAGGTCGGGTCGCTCCGCTGGCGACCGCCAGGCTACCGCGTCGATGGAGGTGCTGGGCGAGACGGAATCGACGCCCTGGAGCTGGAGCTTGCGGCGGAGGGCCCGTTCCAGCATGGGCTGCATCTTCATCTCGCGCAGCTCGGCGATGGCGAAGTCGAGGTGCTCGAATGGCAGCATTTCGCTCGTCCGGATAGTGATCCAGGAGCAGCTCGGCCAGATGGACCTGGATGATGGCGATCTCGGGGCGGAATCGCACCTTTGCACACGCCTCGAGGGCCTGCGTATAGAAGGAACGCGCGTCATCATACTGACCGAGTTGCGCGGCGGCGTCACCCACCAATCGGCCGATGCTGACATGCATCTCAAACGACCCCACGCGGCTAATCCAAAGTGAGTTCGAGAGCGGCGCAAATCGAGGCAGGAGCGCGCTCAGGGTTTCCCGGTCGGCACCGAGGATGCTCGCCTGGAGCAAGTACAAGAGAAAGCCTATTGCAGTTTCGTCGTGGTCTGATCCGATATCACCGAACCGCTCACGATAGGCCCGAGCCTCACTATGTCGAGCCAGCAACGCTAAGATGTGTGCCGTTCTCGCATTGCTGGCACGCCCCGGCATTTGTTGGTATGCCTCCCGCAATTCTTCGAGGACCGCATTCGGTACCCCGCCCGAGGTACAGGAGTGCCTGGCCGCTCATTTCGTGTGGCGTAAACACCCCGACGCCCAGCTCCAGCGCCATCGCGGCGCCTGATTCGTATAGTGTGACCGCCTTTTCGAGACGCCCATCGACGAACGCCAGGAGGGCGGACGTGGTCAGGGCATGCGCTCGCAAACTTCGATCCTGCGTGTGATCGGCGAGCAGTGTGAGCTCACGCCACAACGTCTCCGCTTGGTGGCGCCGTCCGCTACTGAGCAGCTCGATACCCCCGGAATAGAGGCACCAGCCCAGGTCAGTCGCCCGAGCACCGTGGTGCGGGCGCCGCAGCACTTCCAGCGCCAGGCCCGTCACCATCTCACGATCCCGCAAAGCCTGAAGATTCCGAAACGCCCATCCCACGGCGGCGAAGACCACCGAGTCATCATTTAGGCTGAGGGCGCCTTCCACGGCGCGGCGCAGGAACACGTGCGCCGCCGGGCGGCCGGCACCGATCTCCGCGAGCCCCTGGTAAATATCGGCATAGACGCGTTGGGCGGTCCTCGTCTGTGCGTGGCGATCAGCACGGTCAGCCCAGTCTTGAAAGCTCTGGGCGGTCGCAGTTCGCAGGCCGGCGCCCGTCGAGCGAATCAAGGATTCCAACGCCTGGATAGCCGCGCGGGCGGCGCGGTCTGCGTCGCCGAGCGCTTCGGCCAACGCGAACGCCTCGGGCGCGACCGTGGCACTCACGCGCAGCGGGTCTTCCAGCGGCAGCATCGCCTCGCCCAGCGCCAGCAGCAGATCGCAGCGCTTCGAATGGTCATCCGGGTCCAGCACCGCCTGGACTTCCAGCGCCTGCTCCAGGTGCCGGGCCGCCTCGCCGTAGGCGTACACGCTCAGCGCCCGCTGTGCCGCCAGCTCCCCGTACCGAATGGCCTTCTCCAGATCACTCGGCATCCGAGGAGTGCGCGAAGTGCTCGGCCAACTCCGCCGCGTGCTCTTCCGGTCGCCGCGCGTGGACGTCCTCCAAGGCCCGCGCCACCTGCTGATGCAGCCGGATGCGCCGCGGCGCGCTCAGCTCCTCGTACAGCGTCTGGCGGAAGAAGGCATGGGTGAAGCGATAGGTCACCGCGCCGGCCGGCCCGCTCGCTCCTCCACCACCGCCCGATCGCGCGCCTCGTCCAGGGCGCTGTACAGCTCCTCCTCGGGCAGCGCGGCCACGCGCTCCAGCACGTCCAGGCGGAACTCCCGGCCCATCACCGAGGCCACGCTCAGCACGCGATTGCCCAGCTCGCCCAGGCGTGACAGTCGCTTGCCGATGACATCGCGCAGTCCCTCGGGGATACCGGCCTCGGGATCGCTGCCATCGGTGCGCACCCACTGCCCGCCCTCGCGCACCACCAGGCCTTCCTCCACCAGGTAGCGCAGCACCTCCTGGACGAACAGCGGGTTGCCCTCGGTCTGGCGATGGATCGCCTCGGCCCGACTCCAGGGCACCTCCTGTCCGCGGATCAGGTTCATCATCCGATGCACCTCATCCACGGTCAGCCCGCGCAGCGGGATGCGGCTGAAGGCGCCGCTGCGCCGCAGCTCGGCCAGCGCCGAGGAGAGCGGGTGGGCGCGATCCACCTCCACGTCCCGATACGTGCCCACGATCAGCAGTCGCGCCCCGGCCAGGCTGCGGCTCACGTGCTGGAGCAGATCCAGTGTCCCGCGATCGGCCTCGTGCAGGTCTTCCAGGACGATCAGCAGCGGGCGCACCTGACTGGCGTTGCGCAGGAAGCCGGTCACCGCCTGCGAGCAAGCGCCAGCGCTCCTCCTCCGGATCGCCCGGGTGGGCGCTCCGGACGGCGATCCGATCGCGCACTTCGGAGACGATGCGGGCCACGTCCCCGGCGCCGGTGCCGAGATCGCTGGTGAGATCTCCGGATCGCGCGCCAGGACATAGCTGCGCATGGCCTCGACGAACGGGAGATAGGGCAGGGAGAGCGAGCCTTCCTCGTAGCAGTGGCCCACCAGCGCCGTGCCACCGCGCACCGCGACGTAGGTGGCGAGCTGCTCGCACAGGCTGGTCTTGCCGATGCCCGGCTCGCCGACGACCATGACCAGGCTGCCCTGCCCGGAGATCGCCCCGTCGAAGGCCGCTTCGAGCTGCTTGCGCTCGGGCTCGCGGCCCACAAAGGTCGGCCGGTAGAGCGCGGGCTCGATCGACGGAGCGGGAGGCTCGTATCCGAGGCGGTGCACCATTGGCGTCAGGTCAATCGCGCTCAGCGCCTGGAGCACTTCGCCGGCCGAGGCGGGCCGTTTCTCGGGATCCTTCTCCAGCAGCCGCAGGATGAGCGCTTCCAGGGCCGGGGGCACATCCGGGCGATGCCAGGCGGGGTCGACGGGCGGGGTATTCAGATGCTGGCCGATGATGGCCACGGCTTCGTCGCCGACGAACGGCGGGCGGCCGCAGACCAGCTCGTAGAGCACGCAGCCCAACGCGTAGAGATCCGACCGTCCATCGACGGCGCCGCCCGTGGCTTGTTCGGGGGCCATGTAGGCCATCGTTCCGACCATCATGCCCGGCTGGGTGTGGCGGGTTTGGTCTAATGCCACCGCCAGACCGAAGTCGCCCAGCTTGGCGGTGCCATCGGCGGTCAGCCAGATGTTGCCCGGCTTGAGGTCGCGGTGAATGACCTGGTGGTCGTGGGCATGCGCCAGCGCCTGGCAAACCTGGCCGGCGATCGTTACGGCTGCTTCAATGGGCAACCGGTGCTCCGGGGCATCCGCGAGCCGAGTCGCCAGGTCACCACCGGCCACGAGCTGGGAGACGAGATACGGTTGCCCGTCCTGCTCGCCGAGATCGAGCACGGAGACGATGTGCGGATGATCGCCGAGGCGGCCCATCGCCCGGGCCTCGCTGCCAATCCGCAGGCCACCGGCGTTATCGAGCCCTTCCGTCTTGATCAGGGCAAACGCGACATCGCGGTCGAGCAGGGTGTCATGGGCGAGGTAGACGCGCTTCTTCCCGCCCTCGCCGAGGAGCCTGGCGACCCGGTAACGACCGTTGGCGAAACTCGTCGGAGCGGCCGACTTCGGGCCATTGTTTAGGGTCGAGGCGGGCCCATCAAGGGTTGGGGGAGTGGCGGCGTTGGTCGCCAGTGCGCGTTCGGCAGCCGCCAGGTAGGAGTGCGCATCCGCGCTGTCCGGGTCAAGGGCCAGAACATTCTGGGCCCGATCGCGGACCAAGCCCCAGTTCGACTCGCCAATCCCCGCTTCCGCTTCGTCGAGCAGCCGATCGATCTGCCGCTGGATGCGCTCACTGGGCATGATCACCAACCCTCGAGCGCCGGAAGCTCGGACGCTCCATCACGTAACGTGCACGCCGGAGTAGCGCCGGTCGGGATTTCTCGCCTCGCTCGGGCGTGCCTACGCCAGGGGGCATCTTCCCTGTGCTCCGAACGGCTGACGCCGGTCCGCGCGTCATGCCCACTGCACCTGATGTATTTGATAGAGACCGTCCAGGCCTTTCAGCTCGACCTCGCGAACGGCGTCGAATCGGAGATCGCCCCGGCCTTCGAGCAGGCTCCTGAGCACGGCCGAGACGAGGATCTCGCCACCGCGGGCCTGGTCGGCGATGCGGGCGGCCAGCACCACGTCGCGTCCGTGGAAGTCGTCCGCGTCCCGCAATGCCTCGCCGGTGTGCAGGCCCATCCGTACGCGGATCGGCACATCGATGTTCTGTGTCGCCACGGAGCGCTGGATCGCCACCGCGCAGTCCAGCGCTCGGCGCGCGCTATTGAAGGCCAGCATGAAGCCGTCGCCCTGGCACTTGACCTCGAAGCCGCCGTGATGCTGAACTTCTCGGCGGACCAGCGCGTGGTGGGCACGAAGCAGCTCGAGCCAGCGTTGGTCTCCCAGACGCACGGTGAGATCGGTGGAGCCCTCGATGTCGGTGAACAGGATGGTCACGGTCCCGTCCGGAGCGGCGTGACGACGGAGGTCGGGCAGCTCCGCATGCAGCGCCCGGGCCACCGCGTCGATGGATGTCCCGGGCGGGACGGTATCGACGCCCTGGAGCTGGAGCTTGCGGCGCAGCGCCCGCTCGAGAGCGGGCTGCATTTTCATCTCTCGGCATTCATCAATGGCGAAATCCAGGTGCTCCAGCGCCTCGGCCCGCTCGTCAGGGTACTGGTCCAGGAGCAGCTCGGCCAGCCCCAGGCGGCTTAGAGCAAGCTCAGGGCGACAGCGAACCCGCTCGACACGCCTCAATCGCGCGACGGTACCAGGCCACAGCTTTTTCAGGTTCGCCCAGCAACGCCGCCGCAGCCCCGAGGTGGCGATGTAGGCAGATGATGCCGGCACCCGCCTCTGCAAACGCCGGTCCCTGGTCGAGCTCCGCGGCGAGAACCTCGACCAGCGCGTTGTCTTCGAGCAGAATCGCTGCTTCGAGGCTTCGGGTGAGGTAGGAAACGAGGTCCGAAGCGAAACGGGGTCTCCCAGACTCCGACAGTTTCGCCCCATCGTGCACCACAAGCTCCTGAAGCTGTCGACGCGCCTGTTCAAGGTCTCCAGCGAGCGCGTGCGCCAGGGCAAGGGAGAAATTCACCCCGGTTGCCAGCCTCGACCCGCTCAGCCAATCTCGCCATTCAGCGGGACGTCCTAGTAATGGAAGCACCGTGCCGCACCGCGCGGCAGCCATTCCGATTCCGACCTGCGGAGAGCCAAGCTCGTGAGCCTGTTCTCGCAGTCGATACCCCAGATCGGCCGCCGCTTCGAGCCGGCCGTCCAGCGCGGCGACGACCGCCTGGTAACTCAACGCCATGAGCTGAAGCCATGCATCCCGACTCCGGTCGGCCAGCTCCGCAAGCTCACGCCAGGCTCGCTCCGCGCCATCCCGGTCACCCTTCGTCAGCAGCGCAGCGCCGCAGAACTCCAGGATCTGTCCGTGTGTGCGGACGGATATCCGCTCGCGCGGGCGCGCCAGCAGCTCATCGGCCAGGGCGACCGCCTCGCGCCACTGCCGCGGTGTCATCTCGAACCGAATCACCTGCCAGGCAGCCGCTGCAAAGAGCTCCGCGTCCCCCAGATCACGCGCGAGCCCCATCGCCCGGCGGAGCAGGATGACCCCATCCTCGGTGCGCAGCTGAACAATGCGGAGTCGCCCCATCGCCACATCGGCGTACGCCCGCTCCGGGCTACCGGCGGCGGCGGTCGCATCCGCCAGCTCGGCCCACTTCTGCCATGCCGGGGCACTGGGCGCCGTCGAGGATAATCTCCGGTGAATTGCCTCCAGCGCCAGCCGCGACACCCGTCCCACTCGCGTGGTATCACCGTCCTGCTCGGCCAGCGCCAGCGCCTGGGGCGCGATCTCGTCGCTCACCCGCTGCGGCTCTCCGACCGGCATTAACGCTTCGCCCAATGCCAGGAGCAGATCGTACCGCCTGAGCTTGTCATCCGGGTCCAGTACCGCCTGGACATCCAGCGCCTGGTCCAGGTGCCGGGCCGCCTCGCCGTAGGCATAGACGCTCATCGCGCGGCTGGCCGCTAGCTCCCCGTAGTGAATGGCCTTCTGGAGATCCTCAGGATCCGATGAATGGGCGAAGTGCTCGGCCAGCTCGGGGGCGTGCTCGTCGAGTCGCCGCGCGTGGATTTCCTCCAGTGCCCGTGCCACCTGCTGGTGCCAGCGGATGCGCCGCGGCGGGCTCAGCTCCTCGTACAGGGTCTGGCGGAAGAAGGCATGCGTAAAATGGTAGGCCACCGCGGCGCCGAGACCCGTCCGGACCTCCACCACCGCCCGCTCGGTGGCCTCCTCCAGCGCCTCGATCACCGCCTCTTCGGGTAGGCTGCTGACCCGCTGGAGCACGTCCAGACGAAAGTCCCGGCCGATCACCGCCGCCACGCTGAGCACCTGGTTCGTCGACTCGGACAGCCGTGAGAGCCGCTTGCCGATGACGTCCCGCAGTCCCTCGGGGATGTCCTCTCCGGTGCCAATCTGCGGCACATAGCGGTCGCCCTGGCGAACGACCAGGCCGGCTTCCACCAGGTAGCGCAGCACCTCCTGGATGAACAGCGGGTTGCCCTCCGTTTGTCGGTGGACCGCCTCTGCCTGGGCCCACGAGACCTCATGCCCGCGCAGGACGGTGTACAGCCGATGCACCTCATCGACGGTCAACCCGCGCAGCGGCACACGCAGGAAGGTCTGGATACGCCGCAGCTCGGCCAGGGTGGAGGACAGCGGATGGCCGCGGTCCACCTCCACGTCGCGGTAGGTTCCGACCACCAGGAGCCGAGCGCCCTCCAGGTTGCGGGCCAGGTGCACCAACAGGTCCAGCGATCCGTGATCCGCATCGTGCAGGTCTTCCAGCACCAGTAGCAGCGGTTGGACCAGGGAGGCATTGCGCAGGAAACCTGTCACCGCCTGCAATAGGCGCCAGCGCTGCTCGCCCGGATCGCCGGTATCGGACAGCTCCACCTCGACCCGGTCTCGCACCTCACTCACGATTCGAGCCACTTCCCCGGCGCCGGTGCCCAGATCACCCTTGAGCCCTCGGGCTCGCGGGCCAGCACGTAGGAGCGCATGGCTTCCACGAAGGGCAGATACGGCAGGGAGAGCGAGCCCTCCTCGTAGCAATGGCCGACCAGGCACTTCCCGCCGCGCAGGACGGCGTAGGTGGCCAATTGCTCGGTTAGGCTGGTCTTGCCGATGCCGGGCTCACCCACGACCATGGCCAGGCCGCCCTGGCCGGAAAGCGCAGCGTCAAAGGCGGCCTGGAGCTGCTTGAGCTCCGACTTCGCGTCCGACGAAGGCGCGGCGGTAGAGCGGGTTATCCGTCGTCGGTGGCGTCCGGCGCGGGGGCAACGCCTTCCGTTCCCTGGACCGACGGGGCTGGGGTCGGATCGATCGAGTCCAGCGCCTGGCGCACCTCGGTGGCCGAAGCGGGCCGCTTGCTCGGAACCTTCTCCAGCAGCCGCAGGATGAGCGCCTCGAGGGCCGCGGGGCAGTCCGGCCGGTGCCAGGACGGGGCCACCGGCGGGGTGTTGAGATGCTGGCCGATGATCGCCACGGCGTCATCGCCCACGAAGGGCGGTCGGCCGCCGACGAGCTCGTAGAGCACGCAACCGAGAGCGTACAGGTCGCTTTGGGGGCGTGACCTCGGCACCCGTGGCCTGCTCAGGGGCCATGGCGCTGACCGTGCCGATCATCATCCCCGGCTGGGTGTGGCGCGTCTGATCCAGCGCCACGGCCAGCCCGAAGTCGCCGAGCTTGGCCGTGCCGTCGTCGGTCGAGCCAGATGTTGCCCGGCTTGAGGTCGCGGTGGATCAGGTCGCGGGCGTGGGCGTGCTCCAGGGCCCGGCAGAGCTGCTGGCCGAGCTCTAGAACCTGGGGGATCGGCAGGCGATGCTCGGGAGCGGCTGCAGGAGCGTGGTGAGATCTCCACCGGGCATGAGCTCGGTGACCAGATACGGCTGGCCCTGGTCCTCGCCCAGGTCGAGGACACTCACGATATTCGGATGCGAGCCCAATCGCCCCATGGCGCGGGCCTCGCGGCGGACCCGCTCGCGGCCGACCTGGTCCAGCCCGTCGGTCTTGATCAGCGCGAACGCGACCTCGCGATCAAGCAGCGTGTCATGCGCCCGGTAGACGCGCTTCTTGCCGCCCTCGCCGAGGAGCTCGCGCGTCTCATACCGCCCGCCGACAAACGCTCGGGGTGACGTCGCGGCGCTTATCCGGGACGGAGGGTCGCTCGCCAGTCTGGCGAGGCGTTTCAGCCAGTGACGACGCCGCACGATCCACAGAATCTGGCATGGGGGCTGACACTGCTGCCGCACGATCCGCACACGCGACTCAATGTCGCGCCGCACCCCTCGCAGAACGCGGCTTCCTGCGGAGGCTCGGTTCCACAGGCGGCGCAGCGCATGGCTTTCCTCAATGAAGGACGCCTGGTCATCCCGTTGGATGGCTGGAATCCGATAGTACACCCGATACGGCACGCGCGAAAGTGACACGTGGGCCGAAAAGCGAGGAAGCCCCGGATGCGGGGTGTGCCAGTGCGACTTACGGGCTGAAGGGAGTGCCTCCGCGGCCGAGGCCCCGAGTGGAGTCAACCATTCCCGGGTGCCAGGCCGGCTGGACGTCGATGTACAGCTCCACGTTGTTGCCGTCGGGATCGTCAAAGAACGCCGAGTGGGAGACGCCGCCATGATCCACGACTCTGCGTCGGCCGAACGCCTTTGCCTTCGAGGTCCGATAGGGCGTTGCGCAGCTCATCGTCGGTTGTGCCGATCCGAAAGGCCAGGTGGTTCAATCCGAGTCGTCCGCGCTCGGCATCAGGGCCGACCTCGATCAGCAGCAGCTCATGGTGCGTGCGGCCGGCTGCGCCAGCCAGGAAAGCCGCGCGGCCCATCTCACCAGTTATGTGCAAACCGAGCCGGTCGCGATAGAAATCAACTGAATCCTCGAGATTGCGCACATTGAGCACGACGTGTCCGAGCTCTTGAATCTGCATACTGATCCTTCCTCAATCCAGGGCGACCGCTAGAGCCGCAGCATCCAGAGTTAACAGTCGACAGCCAGCAGTCTATGATTCGAGCACCGGGCTGGCTCCGACTGTTAACTGTCGACTGTCAAGCTAACTAGTGCTCGTCACCCCACTCGCCGTCCTGCGTCGGCCCGAGCTCGCCGGTGCAGTACGGCGAGAGCGCGCGCATTCGGCACGGCACACCATGCCGCTTGAGCTCATCCTCAAACAATGGCATGTACGTCCGGGTTCTCGTCCTCGTACTCCGTCTGGATGCCACCCTGTTTCACGCTGAGATCGGCAGTGTTCCGGTCCGTGGGCATATCGTCCCACCGGCCCGAGACGTAGCGACGAGACCTGTTCACACCCACAACCAGGTACGTGGCAGACGATTCCGACACATTAAAGTGCTGGTGGTACCACAGGCCCGGGCCCGCGCCACTCAGGAAGATGCTGCCCGGGTTTCCAGTCATAACGCACGGCTGGCTCATCATCGCCACGCTGGGTGGTGGTGTAGCCCTCACCGTTCAATATGAACAGGTGCGCGCCCGACGGGCTGCGGTGGCCCTTCTTGTAGCAGACCGGCCTGGAAACGCGAGATGTGCGAGTTGATCGTGCCGCCGGCCAGCAGGAAGAATGCGTTGGTACCGCCGCCCCCACGCTCCTTCCACTCCCACAGCTTCATTCGGCGTACATCCGGCTCGAAGTTCGTCTCCCAGAGACGACCCCGCCAGAGCTTTCCCTCTTTCCCAAAGTAGTCCGATTCACCCGAGTACCGGTCGGTAAAGGCGTAGGGATTGTCGAAGAGGAATCCTTCGTTGTGGAACTGCCGCATCATTGAGGGCAGGTTGGTCACCGAGAAGTACCGAACTGGATCCTGGCCACTGCCATTGTGTGACTGGAAATAGGCGTTGGTCGGGATGGCGAAGAAGCTGCCCTCGGACCACTCGAACGTCTGCTTGGTGTCCTCATCGAACCAGACCGTGGTCGCGCCGCGGCCGCTCAAGATGTAGATCGCCTCATCGTAGATGTGGTGCTCAGGGACGGTGGATTGTCCTGGTGGGATCTCCACGATATGGATGTCACTGCTATCGTCGCCATCGAGATAGGCGACGGCGCCCTTGACGCCCTTGCGTGGCCAATCCCCTAGCTCCGCGGCCCGCATATCCGGGATATACACGCCGTCGATGATCGGCACGCCTTCGTTCTTCAGCCAATCATCGTAGGGATCGACCTTTTTCATAAGCGGCGCTTCGGCCGCGGCACCGGTGTAGGTCAGGGTGTTCACTGCCATCTGAGAGCTCCTCATTGTGCAGCTCTGATCCTCGAAGCTATCGAATAAGAAGTCTCCTTTCCGCCGAAATGCTTGTCGTGTGTGAATGACTCTCATCATTGGTCCAACGCAGGACGCGCGTCAATAGATTGCCCAACCGGTCTCTCTATATGACGCATCAGGTAGATGCAACTTCGAGTAGTTCGGGAAAACATCATGGGCTTGAGGCGCACCACCATGAACACCATGGCAATCCCGATCGTCCCCACGCTACGACAGCTTGGATGCGGACACCCCGCACTCATCCTCGTCATGTCCGGGGAGCTCAAGTTCGTGAGAGGGAGCGGAACGTCCTACCTGCTGGTTTCTTTGACGCCGGTGGGGAGATCCTTCGCTGCACTCAGGATGGCCGGGATACTGGAATTGATCGGTGTGTACCGGCGATGGACGCCGTTGGCCGGCATTCATGGACCATAAGCGCGGCAAAGACGCACACGCGGTGTAGAGGGCAACAAAAACCCGGGGCTGACTACGTTGACGTAGCCAGTCCCGGGTTTTTGGACTGTAGCTAGACGCGCTCCTCGGCGATCATCACCGATTCGGGGAAGATCTCGTCCAAGGCCTGCTTCTTCGGCGAGAGACCTTGCTCGACTGAGATTTGCTGAATGAAGTCGATCGCCTTCGCGTTGGCCTTGACGCCGTAAGCAAAGGGATCGGGACCCATTAGCTCATCGATTTGCGCCTGGTATTGAGGCCCAAAGACCATGAGGGTCGGCGGGTGCTCGCGCTGGCGCTGAATGGCGATCTTCTTGGCGCGCTCGAACGCTTCCATCAGACTCATCGCCACCCACGGATGCTTGTCCAGGATCTCCTGGCGCACGACGGTGGTGTGGTGCGGTGGGAAGATACCCGGTCTTCTTGTAGTAGCGCGCGCCCTCCGCAATCGGGTCGGAGAAGAGGAGCGGGAAGTCCGGGTTGCCACGGATGTTCTTCATGGGGCGGTCAACGGATGAGTCCGCCGGCGGGCCGTAGCCCATGGCTGCATCCATCGTTCCGTCGTAGAACATCGTGCCCCAGTCCGTCTGGACATAGGTTAGGCGCACGCCCGGAGGGAGGGTGGTACCGCTGGCGCCAGTGTGGCTGTAGTTCTTGCCACGCGTCTGGTACCAATCCATGTCCTCGGCTTCAACGCCAAACTCGTGCTTGAGCACACCACGGATCCACAGACCGGCCGTCTGCTGATAGTCCATCAGTGCGAAGCGCTTGCCCTTGAGATCCTCAGGATGGTCCTGACGGATTCCCGAAGCCGTGCGGATCACAATGCTGCAATACGAGAAATTGCGGTTGTGGAAGACCGGCAGCAATCGATAAGGATAACCGTGGGCGCGCTCCACCATAAATGACGACATGGAGAACTCGGACAGATCGTACCGGTGGTACTTGATCTGATCGAAAAACACCTGGGGCACCCCGCCTGGCATGCCCAGGTACTCCAGCGTGATACCGACCGGCTTCACCTCGCCGGTGATGAGCGGCATCACCCGGTCGTACGGGGTCATGGCGAAGCTCAATGTGAGATCTGGCATAGGGCTCGATCCTTTCGTCTCCCAGTTCAAAATCGCAGGCGACCGTTTGGTCCTGCATACGGTAGTGCGAGTTGAGTTTGATGTCAACTTGCACTTAGACCCCTCGCGCCCTGGGAAGGGTTTGGTGACGACTCGCGATGGGGACCAGGTTACCCTCACCAACCCTCCCCAGGCCTGCTCAAGGTGCGGACACCCGGTGCATGTAGTGTGCGCTTGAGCGCTTTTTACGAGCACCGCTAGCGAGCACAGCGATGCGACGAGCGACATTGGGAACCACACCGTCCATATCCGTCGATCGCGGGCCGCCGCATCGCTGCGCTCGCTTGCCGACATCGCTGAAAAAGCACTGAAGCACTCACTACATGCACCGGGGTGTCCGCCATTGAACAAAGGAGAAGGAGTCGGGCGCTCTTGATTCACCGGTGGCTATGATTTACCACTGGTCTCACTGTCATCCTGAGGAAGGAAGGATCTGCACGGACATCGGCGACAGCGATTACACCTTGGGGCCTTTGGCTTCCCTCCGTGGGCATCAACATCCTGGAGATCCTTCGTTCCTCAGGATGACAAGGAGACGTGTACCCGATGAAACGAGGCCGGTGAATAACCGGGCTAAGGAGGAACCGCACCCTTTTACGGATGCGGCTCTGTTCGACTGGTTTCTGTTACCGACCCTTGAGTCGTGGATCCAGAACGTCCCGCAGGGCATCACCAAATAGCGCGAATGCGAAGACGACACTGGACAGGGCAAGGCCCGGGAAGAGCGTGAGCCACGGGGCTGACTCTAGATAACCCTTCGCGCCAAACTGCAACATGCCGCCCCACGACGGATGTGGCGGCGGAACGCCCAGCCCCAGGAAGCTCAGCGTGGCCTCCGCGACAATCGAATTTCCTAACTGACCTGTCGCGAGTACGAAGACCGGTGTGAGGCTGTTGGGAATGACGTGCTGCAGCATGATCCTGGGCGTGGTACAGCCTACGGTGCGCGCCGAGTCCACGTAGGCCTCCTCCTTGATCGACAATGCGCTGCTCCGCGCCAGTCGAGCCACGCGAGGGAGGTACGTGATTGCGATGGCCACGGTAACACTGTTGAGCGAGGGACCGAGTGCGACAACGAGGATCAACGCCAGGACGATCGGCGGAAAGCCCATCAGCGCGTCCATGATCCGCTGAGCCAGGATGTCGAAACGACCTCCCATAAAACCGGACGCCACACCAATGAGCAAGCCGACAATAGTGCCAATCAAGACAGAGAGAATACCCACGTATAGTGACACCCTGGCGCCGTAGACGATTCGACTGAATACGTCTCTTCCGTAGATATCCGTGCCGAACCAGAACGACTCATCCGGCGGGCGGAGACGGTACGGAACGTTCTGCTGAATGGGATCGTACGGTGCAATCCAATCCGCGAAGATCGCGGTCAGACAAAGAATAATGAGAATGCCGGCCCCGAATGCACCCAGAGGCTTGTTCCGGACGAACGAAATAACAGGATGTCGCGACAGACCGCGTCCAGTCGCGGCACGGGAGGCCGGAATTGGTTGGGCGATCGCTTCAACGGTCATCGCTGACCCCTTTCCACGCTCATTTGTAGCTGATGCGCGGGTCAACAACCGCGTAGCACAGATCGACCAGTAAATTCAGGCACAACATCAGCAATACCAGTAGCATCGCGAGCGTCTGAATGACAGGGTAATCTCGACTGTTCGCCGCCAGCACGATCCCCTGACCGATGCCTGGCATACCGAAAATGGACTCCAGAATGACCGTACCCCCTAGCAGACCCGCAAGCTGCAAGCCCGAGAGCGTCAGCACCGGGATTAGCGCATTCTGTAGCGCGTGCTTGGAGACCACAACCTTCTCCACAAGCCCCTTGGCTCGAGCAGTTCGAACAAAATCCTGCCCCAGCACTTCCAGCATGTTGGACCGAGTGATACGGGTGATGTTTGCGCTAAACCCCCAGGCCAATACCAGCGCCGGCCAGATCGCCTTCTGAAGATGCAGCACTGGATCCTCCCAGAGGTTCTTGTAGAACACCGGCGGACTCCAGGCAAACTGGACCGAGAGAAACAGCAAAAGCATCAGGGCGAGCCAGAAGTTGGGCAGCGCGTGTCCGCTGAGCGTGACGATTCGTACCAGGTAGTCTGGCCACTTGTCCTGACGAACGGCGGCAATGATCCCGAGCGGAATCGAGACGATCATCGAAAGTACGAGCGCGTACGCCGCGAGCTGTAGGGTAACCGGCAGCCGTCGTGCCAGGATCCCCCCAATGGGCTCCCGGTCGGCCAATGAGCGGCCACCGAATTCGCCGTTCACCAGTGACCACACCCACTTGCCGTACTGGACCGGCAATGGGTCTCGGAGTCCCAGCGCCTCGCGATACGCCTCCAGCTGCTCGGTGGCCATCGCCGAGCTGGCCTCGCCGCCGAGTATGACCAGCGCAACGTCGCCGGGCAGCGCTCGCATGATCGTGAAAATGGCCAGCGACGCCAGCAGCAGCGTTGGGCCGAAGAGGATCAGGCGCCTCAGGATGTATTGCTGCATCGAGCTCCTCGGGGATTGATGGAAAGTGAGTCATGAGCGATGAGCCGAGCGCAACGCGCCGCCCCATCACTCATGACTTGCATTTGTTACTTATCCAGCCAGACAGTCGCGAAGCTGATGTTCGCGGTGATGTCTTCCTGGGGAATCGCCATTCCCTTCACATGTGACCGATATGGGATGGTTTGAATCTGGTCGTACAGCGGCACGCCGTAGACTTGATCCACGAGCAGATACTTCTCCAACTCTCGATAGATGGTGACGCGCTCCTCCATCGACTTTGCTCGATCGAATCGATCGAAGAAGTCCGCCACCTTCTGGTCCTCGTGAACAGCAAAGGCATTGTTTGCCAGGCTTTGCTTGTTGACCAGTACGGAAAGACCTTCCGGGAAGGTGATGGTCGCGCCCTTCCCCGTCTGGATGTAGAAATCCTTGCGAGCAGCGCGCTCGTTGTACGTGGCGACGTCCACCAGGTCCAAACGCGCTTGAACACCGATGGTGGCAAGCTGGCCCTGGAGCCATTCATGCTCCGCCTGCCAGGTCCGCTGGCCAAAAGTCGCAGTCTCGAACCCGTTGGGGTGTCCCGCTTCGGCAAGCAAACGCTTGGCCTCGGCACGGTCCCTATCGCGACCACCTTCCGCGTAGCCGGGCCAGGATCAGCCAGTCCGGATTCGGCCAGGGCGACTTCGGAGCCTGCAGAGTCGTCAGGAAGCCGTTGCCACTCTCCACAGCTTGAATACCTTCACGCTTGTCAATCGCGAGAGAGATGGCCTTGCGGACCTTGGCGTCCTGCAGCGGGCTTTCGCGGAGCGTATTGAACCAGAGCGTCTCGCGCTGACCGCCGAGCTCAGCAAACCAAACCTGGTCGCCGAACGCTTGCTCGAGAGAAGCCTTCTGCTCTGGCTTCAGCGTGAAGCCGAGTCCGCGAGTTCCGCCGTCAAGTCGGCCGGCTCGGAACGCAGCCACGACAGCCGACAGATCATTGATGATTGGGAAATCGATGCCGTCAAGATACGGAAGCTGCTTGCCCTGGGCATCCTTCTCCCAGTACTTGTCGAACTTACGCACCGATACCACGGAGCCTTTTTCGATCTTGTCGACCTTGAAAGGTCCGAGCGCGACGAAGCCGATGTCAGCCGGAGCCACCATGACCTCTCCAGCCGCGATTTTTGGCGCCATCAGGTGCCGGGGATGGGCGATCTGCACGTTGCGCGACGCAATCAGATCCATGAAATACGGGGTGGGATTTTTCAAGGTGAAGCGCACTGTTCGCTCATCGGGCGCCTCAACCTTGTCGAGGTTTCCGAAGTACGCCTTGAAGCGCGAGACGGGGCGTGTCTTGTCCCCAGATTTGGCGCCGTTGTAGGCGAGATCTACCCAGAAGACGATGTCTTCCGCGGTCAATTTGGTGCCGTCATGCCAGAGCACATTGTCACGAAGCTTGAATGTGTACTGAGTAAATTCGGGATTGTTCTCCCAGGATTCAGCTAACCCCGCGCAGACTTTGTACAGGTCATCGCGGCAGGGCCGTACCAGCGAGCCATCACCGAACACGCTCGCGGATACGTGCGTCAGACTGATCGACGTCTGGAACATAGGGTCCCAGGTCGCCGGCGGATCTTCGCGATGGGCAATGACGGCAACACCGCCAGTTTTGATGGTTGCATCAGCCGCGACTTTCGGAGCAGCTTGACGCGGGTCCGTGGCCGGGGGTTCGGGCGCCTTGGCCGGTGCCTGCGCCTCCTTGGCCGCCGGTTGAGCCGGCGCGGCAGACGGCTCCTTGGGCGCTGGGGGCACGGGACGACAAGCGAGCGTGGCCGTCAGCGCTAGCAGCGCAAAGACGCTCACGGTTCGTTTGCGGGAGTTTCCAAACATCATCCTCGGGGCTCCTCTCGGCGGTCAGCCCGCCTTCCCTTTCCTATTTATCAAGCCAGACACCGGCGAAGCTCAGGTTCGCCGTAATGTCTTCAGGCGGTACCTGCATGCCCTTGAGATGCGACCGGTACGGAGTCGTCTGGGTTTCGTCGTAGAGCGGGACACCGTATACCTGGTCCACAAGTACGTATTTCTCGAGATCACGATAGATCTTGATGCGATCCTCGAGTGATCGAGCAGAATCAAACTGCTTGAACATCTCGATGACCTTAGGGTCCTCATGGACACCGAAGGTGTTATTTGCCACGCTTGCAGCGTTGATGATCGACGAGAGCCCCTCAGGGAACGTGACCGTGGAGCCCTTGGCCGCCTGCATGTAGAAATCCTTACGGAAGCCGCGATCGTTATACGTCGCGATGTCCGCCAAGTCTAGCTTGAGCCTTACGCCCAATCCAGCCAGATTTCCCTGCATCCACTCATATCGACCGGACCAGCTCTGCTGTCCGAAGACCGGAATATCGAACCCACCGCCGTATCCCGCCTCGTTCATGAGTCGGCGCGCCTCAGTACGATCGGCATCGCGAGTCGTCTCGTTGTAACCGGGCCAGGTCAGCCAATCCGGATTGGGGAAGGGTGACCGAGGATCCAGGATTGTTGATAGCTGGCCGTTTCCGCCCTCAATCGCGTTGAGCCCCTCGCGTTTGTCGACCCAGAGCGAGATGGCTTTACGGACGCGAACATCCTGCAGCGGGCTGTCCTTAAGTATGTTGAACCAGAGCACCTGGCGCTGACCGTTGATGGCCGCGAACCAGACCTGATCGCCGAACGCCTTCTGAAGACTTTCAATT
Organism: uncultured Chloroflexia bacterium; assembly: GCA_963765765.1. GTDB lineage: Bacteria > Chloroflexota > UBA6077 > UBA6077 > JACCZL01 > CAVXYC01. The sequence continues at coordinate 55,872 of CAVXYC010000023.1, forward strand.
TGATCCGGTAGCAGCGTAAAGCCGCCGCCTCGCGTCCCGCCGTCAAGGCGACCGGCGCGGAATGCAGCGAGTACGGCAGAGAAATCGGTCATGATCGGGAAATCAATCCCATCCAGATACGGGAGCGGGCGCCCTTGCGCGTCTTTTTCCCAGTACTTGTCGAACTTGCGGACCTGGACCACGGAGCCCTTCTCAACCTTATCCATCTTGAAGGGACCGAGAGCGACGAAGCCTACGTCTGCCGGTCCGATGCTGACTTCGCCCGCCTGAATCCGTGACTCCATCAGGTGCCGTGGATGGGCGACGAGTCCCTGACGGCCGGCGAGGAGATCAAGGTAGGAAGGAGTTGGCGAAGCGACGGTGATGCGAACCTGGTTGCCATCCACAATCTCGGTCTGCTTGATCTCACCAAGATTTGCCTTGAACCGAGCCGGCGGCCGCGTCTTGTCACCGACTTTCGCGCCGTTATAGGCCAGGTCCAACCAAAATTTCAGGTCGGGCGCCGTGAGCGGGGTACCGTCATGCCAGAAGACACCGTCACGGATCTTGAACGTGAACTGCGTGAAATCGGGATTGATCTCCCAGCTCTCAGCGAGCGCAGGGCAGATCTTGTAGATGTTATCGGGACACGTCTTGACCAGGTTGCCGTCGCCATAGATGCTCGTTCCCACGTAGGAGAGTGAGATCGACGTCTGGAACATCGGGTCCCAGTTGGACGGCGGGTCCTCACGGGTGGCAATTACCGCGACGCCGCCAGTCTTGACCTGGCCGGTTGTTGCCACGGTGGGTGGCGGGGCAACGGCCACTGGCGCCTGAGGAGCCTGGGTGGCCGCGGGCGCAGCGCCCGAGGCTGGCTGGGCCGGTGCCTCCTTAGGTGCGGGCGGAACTGGCCGGCAAGCAGCCAGAACAAGCGCTGCGATGAGCAGCGCAGAAGCGCGACGAGGCAACGACATAGGTGGTGTTCGCCCGGGCATCCTGTACCTCCGTGGACACGCGCCTGCCGGTTTGGGGCGCGAAGCAGCTCACTAAACTCTGTTCAGGGGAGTCCAAAGCTCACCCGAAGAATTGATCTCCTACCCCGTCCTTTCTGTTTCTGGCCAGCTGACACGTGTGGCGTGTGCGGCGACTTTCGACGCGCATGCCTGAAAGGTCTCGTCTAGGCGGGAACCGGAACCCGACTAAACGCCGGGATCACTTCCTTCCCGAACAACTCGATTGATTTGCTCACGAGCTCGCGAGGCATGGCGCCAATCTCAAAGTTGCCACAGAACACGTCATAGCCAATGTTCTCGCGGCCCTCTTCCAGCTTGCGGATGACGGTCTCAGGACTGCCTACGATCGCCAGACCGCTGTCCAGTGTGAAATCAAACGACTGACTCATCTCCTGGAACACGCGCGCGCGCTCTGCGTCATGAGGTCGTTCGCTATCTCGACCCATTCCACGCGCGTTGGAGCCCCAGCCGACGCGCGTATTGTTGATCTTGCCGCGGCCAGTGGTATTGGCATCGCGCATAGTCATCACATACTGCTCGGCCTGCTCGCGAGCCCTGGCATCAGTCTCGGCAACGAAAATCGCGCGCTGAAGGAAGATCCGAGGCATCGGCCCGGGATGGTTCTGCTCGCGCCATACCTGACGGTAGTACTCAAATTTTTCCGCCACCACCGCATCGGTATCGAGGTTTTGCGAGACGTTCCAATTATTCTTGGCGGCGTATTCCATGGACGCGTTGCTGTGCGCGGCAATCCAGACGGGCGGGTGCGGTTGCTGGTACGGCTTGGGCGCGGGCAGGGCCTCGTCAAAACTCCAGTACTTGCCCTGGTACGTCACCTCTGGCTCTGTCCAGGCCTTGATGATGATCTCCATGGCTTCCAGGGACATAGGCGCACGCTGGTAATAGTCCAACCCCCAGCGAATGAACTCGTGCTCGTGAACGCCGATGCCGCTGCCGAACTCCACGCGTCCGTGCGAGAGGTGGTCAAGCATGGCCACTTCTTCTGCGAGGCGCATGGGGTTGTGAAACGGAATTTGCCAGATCATCGCGCCGAAGCGGAGGGTGCTGGTTCGCATCGCGATCGCGGTGAGATAAACGCTGGGAGAGGTGATCTCGCCCACGGGTGAGTTCTGGTGCTCGATGATCCAGTAGGAGTGAAAGCCGAGCTCCTCCAACCGCACGGCTCGATTGACGTGGTAGTCGTACACATCGGCGGTGCGGGGCGCCTGGGACATCTGATAGGCACCCATTGAGTCCCAGAACGCGAGGTCCAGTTCAGTCATTCATTGTCCTTTCGAATTTCTCGATATCGGAGCCGCATCCCGTAAGGGTGCGGTTCCTCTTGTGTCATCCTCATGTCCTGGAATGAAGGAACCGCACCCTTACGGGATGCGGCTCTGTTGTGTCCGGCTACGGAACAATCGTTTCCATCATCTTCCGGGCTTCCGGATCGCTCAAGAAGTTGTCATTACGGCGCAGCAATCCCGACCACGCGCGATCGCGATAGGCCGCGCCGTGGCTCGGCCCAAACGGCTCTTCTCCGTTCTGCATCTTCTTGGCTTCCCGAAGGAGGATGCGGCGCAAGGCGATCACGGCCATATCGGCGGTGCCCAGATGCTCCTTGGTGCGATCCACGATGGGGCCCATGCCCAGGGTCACGCAGCCGTCTTGCTCCCGAATGCCACGGACTCCTGAGAACGACTCGGTCTTCTGCAACTGGCGATCCTGGAAGAAATGATTCTCCCGATTCGCGAACAAACCGCCCGTCTCCGGGTTGTACGTTCCAATGTGAGCGTAAGGGCCGCTGAACATCATTGCCCGTTCTTCATCGTTCAAGGGACTCTCGGGACACCAGTACACCGTCCAGATGTCCGTGTGGTGGTCGTCCGTGGGAACCCAGAAGTGGGCCAGAAACATACTCTGGTCTAGCGCCCCAGCGACGAGCGTGTAATACGGGAAATAGACCTGGTTTATCCGCCAGTAGTACGTGTCCGGATCGGCGTCACGGCGCGCGGCGATCATCATGCCCACATCATTCGGCTGAATGATCCAGCGCGGTGCAGTGTCTTTCCCTACGTAATAGCCATCCTGCTGGCCGACGAAGAAACGCGACTTGTAGGCCGGCGGCGAGTCATACCTGAGCTGGGAATGCAGGAAGGGCACATGGCTGGAATCCACGTCGCCCTCCATCGCCTGGACCCAGTTGCCTTCCAGATTGAACTTGGCGATGTTGCGGTGGCCAGGCTGGACGCGCATCCACTCCATGTCCGGAACTTCCGGCTGCAAATGCTTCGGGCCCATGTAGACCCAGATCACGCCGGCAACTTCCCGCGCCGGGTACGAAGTTGTCCGCACCTTGTGCTTGAAGTCTGAATCCGCGGGCTCGTTTGGCATGTCAAGGCAAATGCCGTTCACATCAAACTTCCATCCGTGGTAGATACAGCGGAGGCCGTTTTCCTCATTTCGCCCGTAGACCAGCGGCGCTTGACGGTGCGGGCAGAGCGGCTGGATGACCCCGATGCGCCCGCTGGTGTCTCGGAACACCAGCAAGTCCTCGCCGAACATGCGCGCCTCTTTGGGCGCACCGTCGGCCTCCGGTAAGGCATCAGCCAGCATGAGGGGTGTCCAGAACCGTCGTAGCCATTGGCCCATCGGTGTATCCGCGCCGACGCCGGTGAGGAGTGCGTTGTCAGTAGCGTTGAGCACGGTGAAGCTCCTGGGGGTTGAGGCGAGAGTCGGCGGAGGGCGCCAACTGCTCGCCGGCGAGTGAGATTGCGTGGTCATCGTAGACCGCGACGGCAAATCTCGTCAAAGAAATCGAGGACCATTGTTGGGTATGTCCTCATGTGCGTAAGCACCACGTCCATCACCTGTCTTTGCAGGGGATGGATGGCGGGCGCGGTTGCGCGCCGCACTTCAAGGCCTACTGCGGAATCGTGATCTCCCCGCCCGTCTGTCCGTTCTGCTTACTCTCCCATTCTTTGATGGCGGCGTTAACTTTGGACTCGAATTCCGCCAACGGAATTCCGTCCGTCAGCTTCTGGAAGATGTCACCATTGTTGAGCTCAGCACCGAGCACCGTCTGAGCGGGACTCGCGACCACGATTGGACCAAACTTCCCTCCGCCAATGACCTCGCCCTTGAGTAGGTCCGGCACGTAGCTGGGAACGTCGCGTCGTGGCCCGTCGTCGCTGCCCTTGAGCTTCTTGATGAACTCCTGCCCTTCACGACTCGACATCCAGTTGATAAAGACCATCCCGGCATTCGGACGCTGCCCGGTCTTGAGCACGCCCATCATCTGTGGAAAGCCCACGATGGGCGTATCAGCAAACGCCAGGATCTTGATCGGCGCGCCCGCTTCAGCAATGCTGCCCAGCCGATCGCTGCCCGAGCCAATGGCTATCCAGGCTTCGCCGCGCGCCACAGCGGCTTCCTGATCCCCCGGCCGAGCAAAGAGCATGGATTCCTGCCTGGCATATAAGGACCAGACATCCTCGAGCGTCATCGTCTTCGAGATGTAGCCCTGCTTGACGAAGTGCGCGGCGACATTACCGGTCGTCTTGGGATCGTTGAAGGCGATTCTGCCCTTGTACTTCGGATTGGTGGCCAGATCGTGATAGCTGGTCGGGTAGTCGGCGGGCTTCAGCAGGTTGGTGTTGATGGTCAGGTGTCCGTCTGCCTTGGTCGGGCGGCTGACCACCACGTCCACCATGTCGCCCATGAAGGTGGGCGGCGTCCGCCAGGCATCTGGCGGGTCGTTGAGGATCGGCATCGGCTGGTCTTTGAGGGGGACGAACCCGCCTTCCCGCCGAAGGTCCGACAGGAACTGCGGCGAGCCTTCAATCACGTCGGCAGATGGAACGCCGCCCTTGGTCTCCGTGTAGTAGCGCTGAACCAGCACGGCACCGTTGCCCGTAATGAAGTCGACAGGAATTCCGCTCACCCGCTTGAACTCTTCCGCGATGGTGGTTGCCTCGGTGCCGGTGAACCATTGGGCGTAGACCAGCAGCGTTCCCTCGGTTTTGGCCTTGTCCACAATTGCCTGCCAGCCGGTGCTGCTCGGCGCCGCCCCGGACTGGGAGCTGCTTGGAGCGGCGGGTCCGCCCATGCAGGCGGTGGACAGGAGCACCGCGATCACGCCGAAGCTGAGACTCGAACGAAGCGTGCGCATCAGGACGACCTCCTTTGCATGCGGGCCAGCGCGATGCGCGTTACATCGCGCTTGAGAACATCAATGCTGTGAGAGCAATCGACCGTAGCCGGGAATTGACTCCGTTAAACCCACGAGCCGCATGGCGTGCCAGATGATGGCCTGGCTGGCGCTGAGCACGTTGACGTTGAGCTCGTCTTCCAGCTTCTGGATCTGGTCCAGGGTGGCCCAATGGGCGCACTTAAAGAAGACCGTGTCTGTTTCCGGGTGGTCGCCCACGACCTCGCGCGCAAGCTGGGCCGGCACGTCACTCGGGATCGCGCCAACCTGGATGAACGGGTAGTCGGCGCCTCGCTCGTCCACCACTTCGCAGCCCTCGCGAACCATATGCTCGGACACGGCCGACCGATTGCCGGGTGATACCAGCGCCACTTTGCGAGCGCCGACGGCCTCGAGGGCTCGCATCTGAGCAGTAAGGCTGGTGGTAACGGGCACACCGCATTCGTCCGACGTGCGGCGCATCAGGTCATCCACGTTATCGAGGCCGACCGACAAATTGACTGGCGCGCCGCCCAGGACCACGGCGTCAACGCCGGCGTGAGCCATCTCCTTAGCCGCGCGCAGGCTGAGCGCCAGGCTCTGATCGATCTCGTCAGACTTGACTTCCAGCACTGCCAGCGTTGTAAACGCCAGCGTCACCCCCTCGGGAGCAACCTTGTAGAACTCCCGAGGAAAAACCTCCGTCACCATTGGCGGTGACGTGTACCCAATTCGTGCCTGGTGACCGTACATCGCTGTCCCCTTTCAAATGACCGCGTCTGCTAGGTCGTCTAAGTCGGGCTGATCGCTAGGTCGCCTCCTGGAGCAGCCGGCCATATCCGGCGACTCGTGGTGAAACGTGGGCAAGCCGCAGCCCAGCCCAGAACATCGCCTGCATGCTCGAGACCACCGGAACGCCCAGGTCGGTCTCGAGAGCGTCGATCATGCCGACACTCGGCAGCGCAGCCCCGGTGATCCAAACGCCGTCCGCGCTCTTTGCCGATTGAAAGAGGGCCCGCGCGGCGCGATATGGGTAGCTCAGCGGCGCGATCGTGAAGTCAGCAAACTCCGGTGTGCGGCAGGAGCGCGCCGAGACAACGTCAATGCCCGGCGTTGGCGACGTATCGGCTCAATTGCTCGTGCAGCGCATCGTCGAATGGGGTAAGCATAGCCACGTGGCGCATACCGAGCGCCTGCATCGCCGCGATACACGCCCCGATGTCGGTGGCCACCGGGAGGGCGGTAACCTCCGCAACGACATCGCGTAGGCGGTCCTCGAAGCCCCACCCACCCGTGACGATCTGCGGTACGCCGGCCTGGACGAGGACATCGACCTTGCGATTCACCAGCTCGCGCGTCGCCGCCGGCAGACGACTCAGAAAATCATCAGCCGCACCGGGCGCAAAGACGTCCATCCCCATCGGCGTGAGTGCGATGGTCACACCGCGCGGGGCCATCAAGTAGAACTCGTAGGCATTGTTCTCGACCACCGCCGACGGCGTAATAAAGCCAATGCGAGCGCGCCACCCGTACGAGGCGCCCTGCTCGGAAGTAAGTGTCGCGGGCTGATCCCCGACTGGCCGATCCTGGTCCATGGCGACTCCTACAATCGCGCGACTCGCCCGCTACCTGGCCGCACTGTACGACCGCTCCCGGAAGCTGTCAATTTGGCTGTCTGTCTCAATTTGGCTGTCTGTCTAATGAGCGCCCTCGAGCATGTGGGGGCGCTACACGTAGCGCGGGGGCTTGTCTCCTGTACCTGGGAGAGACCGGGTTTACTAAACGGACGTGGGGCGAGGGCGCTCCAGGCACAGGGGACAAGCCCCCGTGCTACGTGTGACTCTGCGCTATTGGGAAATGGCGAGACTCGCCGACTCCGAAAAATGCGTTGACAGGGCTCCGACCCGGGTCTAGAGTGCTAGCGCGCCCGCAGGTCTCGTGATCCGCAGACAACCGGGCCGGACACGTCCCGGCCCGACCCTGGTGTCCATCAAGTCAACCGGAGGTTTCAATGTCTGTCTATGGTTATCGCGCTCGCATCGGCTATACGTCGCCGCCAGTGGTGACCGAGGTCTTCCCGTACGAGTTCTATCGGATGGTGCCGGAGGGCGTGACGCTGGGCGTCACTACGCTCGCCATCCTCGATGTGACCGCGGATGAGATGCAGCAGAGCATGCAGATCAGCCTGCGGGCCGTCCGAGAGATGGGCAAGGCGGGCATGAACCTCGCTGTGCTGGGCGGATTGCCGATCAATCTCACCGTTGGCGTTGACAACGTGGACAATTTGATCAAGGAGACCGAACAGGCTGCCGGTATCCCCATCGCCACTAGCTTCACTTCGCAGATGCACGCGCTCGAGACACTCGGAGCTAAGAAGGTAGCCATGGTCCAGCCCGGCGCCCCGGGCGGCTACGAGTTCATGGAGAAGAACGGCTACGAGGTCGTCGGCTGTGCTGGCGCCGGATTTCCGCTGGCCAACGACTGGGGCAAGGTCCCGATCGACAAAGCCAGAACGATCGCGCGCGAGCTGGTGAAGACGCACCCTGACGCCGACACGATCCACTTTCTCTGCCCCCACTGGGCCACCAACTCGGTCATCGATGAGCTGGAGCAAGAGCTCGGCGTGAACGTGTTGACGGCGAGTCAGGCCATCATCTGGGAGTCCTTGCGCCGCAGTGGCATCGATGATCGGCTTCCCGGCTGGGGCCGGCTGCTACGCGACCACTGATCACTGGTTTTTGACCGCGGCGCCGGCGAGTCAGCTCGCGGCGCATTCGTGCAGGAGGTCCATCCGTGATCACTCACACCGCGCGCCACGCCATTTTGATAATCGCTGCCGCGCTACTCGTCGCCTGCAGTTCGGCCGCCCCCGCGGGCAAGCCAACTGGCGCTGCCAGCGAGCCAAGCACCGCCTGGCAACAGGTCCTTGACGCGGCCAAAACCGAGGGAACGCTGGTCGTCTACCACAATCTGTTCCCCGGCGCCGAAGGCACGAAGGTGGCCGATGAGTTCAAAGCAAAAACGGGTGTCACCGTCGATTTCATCAGCGGTCTGGGCGCACCGCTCTCTCAGCGCATTCGTACTGAGGTCGCCGGCAACGCTCCTTCGGCGGATATTTTTGAAGGCTCTTCGCAGTTCCTGCTGCCGATGCAGAAAGACCAGTTCTTCGTCTCACTCAAAGACAAAGTCCCCGCGCTCCAAGAGTCAGCCGATACCTGGAGGGTCCATCCCGGCTACATGAGCGAGACGGGTGAGCTGCTGGTGAGCCGCGCAATGACTCAATACCCAGCGCATCTCACCGTCAACACGAGCAAGCTCGCTGCGAGCGACTACCCGACGAGCTACAACGATCTGGCCACCAACCCGAAGTTCAAGGGCAAGATTGGCTATGTGGACCCGAAGACCACCGGTGATACGGCGGCCGTCTTCATTCGCCAGGGCTACGTCGGTCAGGCGTATAGCATGGACAACGTCTGGACGTTGTATGCCAACCAGCAGATGATGCTCTTCCCCGGCCCGGGCGAACAGGGCGCAGCGGCGGGGCGAGGCGAGGTTGACATCGCTATCGGCGCCACATACGGCAATCTCCTGCAGCTCGCCGGCGCCAATGCGCCGATTAAGCTCCTGGCCTTTGCCGATACGCCGATCGTGAGCAACCCGACAACGATGGGCATGTTGAAGTCAAGCGCCCACCCCAACGCCGCGCTGGTCTTCATCAACTGGTTCTACAGCAAGGAGGGCCAGGACTACGTCAACAACCTTCTGCAGCTCCCCGGGACCATGCGGCGCGACGTGACCCAGTACACACACCAGGCGCTGACTCCCGAAGTCGTCGGTGGCGGTAAGCGCGGTCCATCGGTCGCGCTGACGCTGCCGCAGTCCTTGCTGGCCGTCGAGCTCAACACGAGCGGGCTATTCCAGAAGCTGACCGAGGGCATCGGCCAGGCCGAATTCACCAGCGGCGTGAACGACTACATCAAGAAGTGGGAAGACGCCCAGGGCGGCCCCAAGCGCGAGGGCGTCACGCTGAAGGACTAGACGGACGACGGACGACCGATGACGAAGGACGGAGGAACGTCCGCGGAACATAGGCGGCGATATCCTCATTCCCCGTCGGCCGTCGCCCGTCGCCGTTGACGCATCCGCCAAATCCGGGTATTGTCCCGGCTCACACTGTCTTTATATGAAGAGGAGATTGCATGACCACTGCTACCGCGCTTGAGGTCGCGCTCGAGGCCCAGGGATCGCTGCCGAATTTCCGTTACGAGCAGATCCTGCCACTCATGGCCGGTCGAGTGAACATCGACGGCGTCACACTCGTCCCCAGCGCGCCGATGGAGGCGTGCGGCTATTACGCGAAAGACAAATTCAAGAACGGCGAGTTCGGTCTGGTCGATACCAACATCGGGGATATTGTCCCAGCGATTGACTCCGGCTGGAAGATCACCTGCTTGCCGGTGTTCATCAAGCGCAAGCCCCACTGGAACTACTGCTGGGTGCGCACCGACCGCGGTATCAATAACCCCAAGGACCTCGAGGGCAAGACGTTCGCCAGCGTGGGCTACGGTAGCACCATCACGATCTACACACGCGGGTTCCTGGCGCGCGACCACGGTGTGGATATTCTCAAGATCAATTGGCTTCTCAATGGCAAGCACCCCTTTGATCTCCATGGGCCACAGCCGGAGATCACAATCGCCTCTGGGCCACCCAAGCCACCGTGGCGCCGACTCCTGGACGGTGAGGTGGACGCCATCACCGGCGACATCACCGACTCCGAAGCCTGGAAGCTCCTCGAGAGCGACTCCGGCGTGCGGCGCCTGTTCCCGGATTACCGCGAGAAGAACGACGCGCTGATCAAGCAGGGAATCTTCACACCCGTGCACGCAATGGCGATGAGTAGCACCCTGAACGATGCGCACCCAGGCCTCAGCAAGAAGCTCTATGACGCCTTCAATGAGTCCAAAGAGCTGGCCTATGACGATCACCTGAGCGACAAGGCGAGTTCATCTCTGCTGCACTACAGTCGGGAAGCCATGCGCGATCAGCTGAAAGCCTACGGAGACATCTACGCGCACGGCGTCAAAGCCAACGCGAAGGCCATGGACATCTATTTCCAGTTCAGCCAGGAACAGGGGATCACCAAGGAGCTCATGACGGCCGAGCGCTTCTACGCGAAGGGCACGCTGGACACGTAAGCCGGCTCCCTCTCTCGTTGGGAGAGGGCTGGGGTGAGGGGACTTGGCTTCCCCTCACCCCGAGTCCCTCAACCGCGAGCCCTCACCCCAACCCTCTCCCAGGGGAAGAGGAAGTCGCCGTCGCGATTATTCGCAGACGGTATCGCCTTTATAGACCTGTAGTTTCAGAGATACGTCTGGTCCGCTCACGCCGCGGGCAATGGCGCCACCCGGGATGTAGACAGAGCCGCCAATAGCAGCGGCTCCGGTCAAGCCATGCGTGGGCAGCGGCATCGGCTGGAGCCGCACCCACTCGTTCGTCCGCGGGTTGAACATCTCGTTTTCCTCGAAGATGCCACGGGGGTCGGGATCGTTACCCTCCCCACCGACCGCGTAGAAGCAGCCATTGGAAACGACGCTCGCCATTCCCGCGCGAGGCTTCAGGAGGGGCGTTGCTGGCGACCATGAGCCCGTTGCTGGATCGTAGACCTCGACGATGTCGGTCATCTCACTGCCCACGCCACTACCAAAACGACCGCCAGCCACCATGACCTTGCCGTCAACGGCGCCCACCGCTAGATGATTGCGAGCGGTGGGCATGTCCGGCAGCGTCGTCCAGGTATCGGCGGCGGGGTCATACATCGCGAAATCAGCGCCGCTAGGTGGACGGCCGCCGGCTACGTAAATCTTGCCATCGATAACAGCAGCTCCACCGCCACTGCGACGAGTCGGCATCTCCGCGCGGGCTTCCCAGGTTCCTGCTTCCTCATTGAGGACGTGAGTTAGATCGAGGAAAACGGGCTGACCGCCGCCGAGAGTTGCCTCCCCGCCTATGATGTAGACCCTGCCGTCGATGGTGGCGGCCATGGTGTGATGCATCGTCATCGGCAAGGCCGGCCCGAGGCTCCAACTATCCGTGGCGGAGTCGTACACCTGCACCTCGTCCGAGACGATGCGCTCACCCGGGTAACCGCCCATCACGTAGATCTTTCCGTTGTTCTCCGTGACGGAGATCTCGGAGCGGCGCAGCAGCAGATCGGCTCGCTCGCTCCAGCTTCCTTGCGCGGCGGAGGGCACTGGCGATAGCACAATGGCAACCGCGCCGAGCGCCGCGAATGCGACCATGAACATTGAGTACGGGCGAAATCGTGTCATGACTCCTCTCCTGAACGGGCACTGGTGGAGAATAGCTTACTACTTCGATTGCGACGAAGTAATTGAGACTACCCGACTGAAACCGCACAAGGAGCGATTACGGACTCGGGAAGCTCCGTCCGAGCTGCGCCGATCCCCTGGCCAGACACTGCCGGAAGCCGTCGGCCCGGTCCTGCGCGCCGCCGGACAGATACCGATACGGGGGAGCCGGGCCTGGCGCTGTGGACCGATCGGCAGGGTCATGCACCCCGGTATCAGGCCAAGAACGGCTAGGGCGATGCCGCATCGCAGGAGCTCGAGACGGGTCGTAACAGATTCCCGCTGTGTCAAGTGATTTGCTTTAGGCGCCTCGGTTTACTGAATGAGCTCGGTTGCTTGCTGGAGGACGTCCTGCCGGATTTTCAGGCCGAGGGCCTGCGCTGTTTTAAGATTGATGACGAACTCGAAGTCCGTCGGCCGCTCCATCGGCAGGTCGCCGGGGCGGGCACCTCGCAGGATTTTGTCCACGTACGGGGCTGCACTCCGGTAGATCTCGGGTTGACTCACGCCATAGGCCAGCAAGCCTCCCGCCCGAGCGAACTCCCGATTTTCGGTGATACACGGCAGCCGATACTGGAGCGCTAACTCGGCGACGCGCACCCACGCAGAGTTCCACTGGGTGCTGTTGAGAATCTTGATGGCATCAGCGCCGGCTGTGGACATGGCCGCGAACGCGTCGTCGAGGCCGCTGATGTCAGGCATGGTGACGACGTGAAGGTGTACCCCGAGGCCGGGCGCGGCCTCCTCGAGCGCCTGCGTGCGCCTCTGCATTGAATCTGAGCTGGTTACGCGGAGCACGGCTACACGGGAGACGTGCGGGACCGCTTCCTTCAAGAGTTGAAGCTGCTTGCCTTCCAGCTGCTGCCCGCTTACGCCGGCAATCCCGGTGATGTTCCCGCCGGGTCGCGCGATGTTGTCCACGAGCCCGCTCTCGATTGCCTCCCCGCTGATCAGGATCGCCACGAGCGGGACAGTGGCGGTCGCCTCCTTGGCGGCGACGCTGGCCCCGGACGTCTGCACTACAACCAGCTCGACCTTCCGCTCGACGAGCTCGGTCGCGAGGGCCCGCCACCGTTGGGAGTCTCCCTCGGCCCAGCGGGACTCCACGGCGAGGTTCCGGCCCTCGACCCAGCCCAGCTCCCGCAGTCCATCCCAGAACCCGTCCCAATGGTCACCAGACAAATTTCCGAGGATCCCGATCAGGCGCACCCGCTCGGACGTTGGGGCCTGGGGAGTGGGCAGCCCGCAGCCGGCCAGCAGACCGAGGCCGGCCACGGACAGACTGCCACGGAGGAACCCGCGACGGGTGCGGGCGGACCCGGTTGGCGTCATGATGGCAGTAGTGTACGCCCGCCCTCGTGGTGCTACAACACAGGTGATGGCCATGGAGGAGACGGAGGAGCGGATTGGTGGAAGTCGGGTTCACAGCCCGCGCAAGTACGGGGTCGGCAGCAGTGCCACAGCGCCCGCGAGCGATCTCAATTCCTTATATAAGAACGAGCGACCGCTCTGTCCGTCTCCGGCATTACGAGTGTCTAACGGCTCGTGAGCCAGCAGCTCGACCGTTTGAGGAGAAGAGTGCGCCGGCATCCGTCAAAGATCATCCCGCGAATCGGTTGATGTATGTACGTGTGGACCGCGCAGGGAGTAAGCTAGGATCGCCACCGGCCGCATCGGGCAAATGGATTCACACAGCCTCGCGTTGCTGGAAGGAGATGACTCATGGCCGAGATCGTCGCTGGATTTGCATCGTCACATAGTCCGCTCATGGCATTGACAGGACCTCTCTGGGATCAGTTCGCCAAGCAGAACGATCCGCGGAACCGAGAGCTGGTGAAGCCGCCACACGGTCGACACCTGACGTTCGAGCAAATGATGGCTGAGGCCGATCCGGCCCTCGCTGGCGTCGCCACCGTTGAGCGATTCGAAGAACGAGCTGATGCTATTCAGGCCGCGCTGAACGACCTGAGCAAGACGTTCGCGGAGGTAAACCCGGACGTGGTCGTGATGGTCGGCGACGATCAGAACGAGCTCTTCTACGATGACAACATGCCGTCGATCAGTGTCTATTGGGGAGATTCGATCTCGATGCTCCCGCGACCGGTCCCTGATTCCGCCTCTGATGCGAACAAGATGTACTCGGCCGTGTATGGGACGGAGGCGATTGATTATCCGGTCGATGCCAAGCTTGGCCTGCACATCATCGAGTCACTGATGGACCAGGACTTCGATGTGTCCCACTCCCGCTACCTGCGCGAGGAATACGGCGGCAAGATCGGTCCCGCGACGTGGTATCTGGACTTTGGTCGCGAAACAGCCCCTCGGCCCCAGGGTCTCGGGCACGCCTTCGCGTTTCCGATCAACCGTTGGTTCGCCGGCAAGATGCCGCCGATTGTGCCGATCTCGATCAACACGTGCTATCCACCCAACTGGATCAGCCCCCGCCGGGCTTACGCGCTTGGTCGGGCGGTGCGTGAGGCCGTTCATAGCTGGGACAGCAACCTGAGAGTGGCCATTGCCACATCCGGCGGGCTTAGCCATTTTGTGGTCGATGAGGAGCTTGACCGGCAGGTCCTCAATGCGCTGGGGGAATGCGACAGCCAGACGCTCTCGACACTGCCCCGCGTTCGTCTTCAGTCGGCGACAACTGAGATTCTCAACTGGGTTGCAGTGTCAGGCATGATGGGCGACACACCTATGGAGACCCTCGCCTACGAGCCGGGTTACCGCACGCCGGCCGGCACCGGTTGCGGCTGCGGGGTGGGTCGCTGGCTCTAGCCGCGCTCAGCCGTAGACTTTTGTCATCGATTCATGATTGGTCTCCTCAGCTCGACGCTGTGGGGACCATGACTCATCCGTGGCGCTTGACGGTGCGATAGGCGTCTCGCCTGTGTCCGGTTGCCCGGGAGCGTCGCGGCGTGTTCCGTGATTCCTCGTTTCTTCATCCGCTCCCATCGGAGGTACATAGCACATGACCACAACCACATTCGGTATCTCTCTGCCGTCCGCGGGAGCCATGGCCGCGCCAGCGAACATGCGGGCTATCGCCAGCGCGGCCGAATCACTGGGGTATGACTCTGTCTGGGTCTCCGATCACGTCGTTGCTCCCGAGAAACCCGATTCGGTGTACCCCTACGGTGGTGGCGGTCCCTTCGCATCGCCGGGCGCGGGCACCTACTACGAGCCGCTGACTACTCTTGCCTGGATCGCCGGGGCAACAGAGCGCGTGCGGCTGGGTATCAGCGTGTTGGTCATCCCGCTCCGCAACCCGGTCTACGCGGCCAAGACCATCGCCACGTTGGACGCGCTCTCGGACGGCCGAGTCATCCTGGGCATCGGCGTGGGCTGGCTCAGCGAGGAGTTTGAGGCATTGGGTGAGGCGCGTTTTGACAAACGCGGTCCAATCACAGACGAATGGATCGACATTTATCGAAAGCTCTGGGCTCAAGACCCAACCACGAGCCATCAAGGAGCGCACTACAGCTTTGAGCCATTGCGGTCGCTCCCCAAACCGGTCCAACGACCGATGAATCACGGGGAGCAGTGGCCCGGTCCACCCATCTGGGTGGGCGGCAACTCGCTACCGGCGCTGCGGCGCACAGCCCGTCTCGGCGATGGCTGGCAGGGATTGCGAACAAACGTGGATGAGACTCAGGCGTGTTTGGTGCAGCTTGATGAGCTTCTCGCGGAAGTCGGACGGTCGCGTGAATCGCTGGCAATCTCGTCGCGGTTGAATGTCTCACAGCAGGCAAACCCAGAAGCCTCGCTTGATTACGACATCGCCGGCGATCCCGACCTGGCCGCCGAGCGCATTGGCCGCTATCAAAAGCTCGGGTGCGACGATTTCATGCTGATCCCGCAGCCACGCGACTCAGTGACGGGGATGGTCGAGTCAATGGAATGGTTCGCTACGGAGGTTCGGCCGCGAGTGCGGGAGGCATCACCAGCGGGTCAGGGCTAACAAGGACATGCTGCAGTCAAGCGACCTGATGGCCTTTGTGGCCACGGCCAATGCAGACCTTGCCCGCGAGTTCTATCGAGACGTACTGGGCCTCACCCTCATCGATGAGCACGCATTTGCCCTCGTCTTCGACAGCAACGGCACAAGATTGCGGGTGCAAAAGGTTCACACGGTCAGCCCCATCCCATACACAGCACTGGGTTGGCGTGTCGAAGACATTCATGCCTCTATTCGCGGTCTAGAAGACCGCGGCGTGAGCTTCGAGCGCTTCGAAGGCCTGCAGCAGGACGATGACGGCGTGTGGACCACGCCCGACGGTGTCGCCGTGGCGTGGTTCAAAGACCCAGACGGGAATCTGCTGAGCCTGTCACAGGAGCCGACATAGTTGGGGCAACCCCCGCCTGGGATCGCTACATCGATGGTTTGTAATCGGGCGCCAGGAACTTTGCCGGGTCGGCATCAAACGCCTTCTTACAACCAGGAGCGCAGAAATAATAGGTAGTCCCTTGATGCTCTGTCGTGTGTCGAGCGGTCTGCGTATCGACTTCCATACCGCACACTGGATCCTTCGCCACGAGTGCCCTCCCTGAGCCGTTCGCTCTCTTCACCCTACCCCTCAGAAGAGCGAGTTGGAATGGTTGTCCAGGCTCCCATTCTTGAAAGTTGACTGGTTCATGTACTCTTGAGCCCGCGGTTTGAGCCCGTTTCGAGCCATGTGGATATACGATAAAGCTGGCTCGATATACGAGGGAGACTAAACTCGTCCTCGGGAGTCTGAATCTCCGAACTGGCTGGTTTTTTCTGAGCATCATGCACGCTGATCACCGAGACCCTCGCAGTGATGGTCGGCCACACTCGCGACCACGGGCTACATCGCTCGTACTCGTGTTGCCTGATAGCATCTCGGCCTGCCTGTTCGACATGGACGGCGTACTCACCGAAACAGCAAAGGTACACGCGGCAGCCTGGAAGCAGATGTTCGATGCGTACTTGCTCGATCGCAGCAAACAGGCCGGCGAGCCATTCCGTCCCTTCGAGATTGCCAGCGATTATGCCGAGCTCGTCGACGGTAAACTTCGGCTCGATGGGGTCCGTGGCTTCCTGGCGTCGCGTGGGATTCGAGATCCCGGAGGGCTCGGCCGACGATCCGCCAACGGCACTGACAGTGCATGGCCTGGGGAGACAGAAGAACGACCTGGTGCAAGAGCTCATCAGGGAAAACGGCGTCGAGGTGTACGAAGGATCGGTCCGGTTCCTGAAGGTCGTACGTGATGCCGGGCTGCGGCGAGCAGTGGTCTCGGCGAGCAAGAATTGCCAGGAGGTGCTGGAAGCCGCCGGCATAGACCACCTGTTCGAGGTGCGCATCGATGGCATCGTCGCCGATGAGGCCCACCTGCGCGGGAAACCAGCACCGGACCTATTCCTTGCCGCCGCGGCCGCGTTGGGTGTCGAGCCTGCACGGTTGTGCCGTCTTCGAAGATGCCATCGCTGGCGTCGAAGCGGGACGGGGCGGTGGGTTTGGATTGGTTGTCGGCGTCGACCGCGTTGGGCAGGCCCAGGCGCTGCGCGATCACGGCGCCGACCAGGTCGTTGCCGACCTGAGCGAATTGCTGGCCTCACGGTGATCGAGCCAGACGTATTCTCGGTCGAGCCGTGGGCCGTTGTGGAGCCCACCCTGCGACTCGACCTGCTCGCGCAGACCGAGTCGATCTTCGCCCTGTCCAACGGGCACATCGGAATGCGTGGCAACCTCGACGAAGGGGAGCCGCACGTCATCCCCGGCACCTATTTGAACGGGTTCTTCGAGACACTACCGCTGCCGTACGCCGAGGGAGGCTACGGGTATCCCACAGAGGGCCAGTCGCTGATCGACGTGACCAACGGCAAGATCCTGCGCCTCCTCGTCAACGACGAGCCGTTCGACGTTCGCTACGGCACCGTACTGCGCCACGAACGGGAGCTCGATCTACGCGACGGCGTGTTGCGGCGGGTGGTGGAGTGGGTCTCTCCAGCCGGCCAGGCTGTCCGCGTCCGCTCCACAAGGCTCGTCTCGTTCGTCCAGCGTGCGGTGGCAGCAATCCACTACGAGGTCGAGCCGCTCGGCGAGTCGGTCGGCGTCGTCGTGCAGTCTGTCCTGGTGGCCAACGAACCGGTACCCCAGCAGACCGACGACCCTCGTGCAGCCGCCGCGCTGAGATCGCCGCTCATCGGGGAGTATCACGCGATCCATGACCTCAAGGCTTCGCTCGGTCATCGGACGCGCGTCAGTGGGTTGGGGATGGCAGCCGGGATGGACCACATCATCGAAGGCCCGGCAGGGACGGTGACCGCGGCAGAGTGCGAGCCGGACTTGGCGCGGGTCACGATCACCACGGAGCTGTCCCCGGGGCAGAAGCTGCAGGTGATCAAACTGCTCGCCTACGGATGGTCGAGCGAACGCTCCATGCCGGGGTTGCGGGATCAAGTGGACGGAGCGCTCGCGGCGGCTAAGCGAACTGGCTGGGATGGGCTCCTGGCCGGCCAGCGTGCGTACCTCGGCGACGTGTGGGATCGAGCCGACGTAGAGCTAGACGGTGACCCCGAGCTGCAGCAGGCGGTGCGATTCGCACTCTTCCAGGTGCTCCAGGCCGCCGCCCGCGCGGAGCAACGTGCGATCCCGGCCAAGGGGTTCACCGGCCGAGGCTACGATGGGCACACCTTCTGGGACATGGAGACCTACACCTTGCCGGTCCTGACCTACTCCGCGCCGGAAATGGCCCGCGACGCCCTGCGCTGGCGACACTCGACGCTCGACCTGGCACGAGCACGAGCGCGCGAGCTGCGATTAGCAGGCGCGGCGTTCCCCTGGCGCACGATTCGCGGCGAGGAATGCTCAGGCTACTGGCCGGCCGCTACCGCGGCATTCCACATCAACGCCGACATTGCCGACGCGGTGCGCCGTTACGTCGCCGCGACCGGCGATACCGAGTTCGATCGCGGGCTTGGCCTGGAGCTACTGGTCGAGACGGCACGCCTCTGGCTCTCGGTGGGACATCATGATACCGAGGGCTGCTTTCGGATCGACGGCGTGACCGGGCCGGATGAGTACACGGCGATCGCCGACAACAATGTGTTCACCAACTTGATGGCGGCTCGCAATCTTCGAGCCGCCGCTGATGTAGTGACCCGGCACCCGCAACGAGCGGCTGAGCTCGCCGTGGACGAACGTGAGGTTGACGCGTGGCGGAGGGCAGCCAGCACCATGGTGGTGCCCTTCGACGAAGAGCTGGGCGTAACCTCCCAGTCGGCAGGCTTCACCCGCTACCGCCGCTGGGACTTCGAGGCGACCGGAGCCGACGACTACCCGCTGCTCCTCCACTATCCGTACTACCTTCTCTACTCCAGTCAAGTAGTCAAGCAAGCCGACCTCGTCTTGGCCCTGTACCTCTGCGGCGACCGCTTTACGCTCGAGCAGAAGCGGCGTGACTTCGAGCACTACGAGGCCATCACGGTGCGGGACTCGTCGTTATCCGCATCTATTCAGGCAATCGTCGCGGCGGAGGTGGGGCACCTGGAGCTCGCTTATGACTACTTCCGTGAGACGGCCTTTATCGATCTGCACGACCTCTCTGGCAACACAGACGATGGTCTGCACCTCGCCTCGCTGGCCGGCGCCTGGCTTGTCGCGGTCGCCGGGTTTGGCGGCATGCGTGACCACGGCGATATTCTTGCGTTCGCTCCTCGACTGCCCGCGCGGCTCACCAGGCTGTGCTTCCACCTGCTGTACCGCGGTCGACGCCTTCGCATCGAGGTCAGCTCCAATCACACTCAGTACGAGCTGGTTGCTGGCGAGCCAGTCGACTTGATCCACCACGGCCAGCCGTTCACACTGCTGCTGGCGTCGCCGCAGACTCATGCGAATCCGACACTGCCAGTGCCACCGGCGGTCAAGCCCCCGCCGTGTCGGGAGCCGGGCCGGCGCGGCGTTGGCGCGAGCGCCAGCAGCGCCCGGATCTCTCCACTGGCAGAGTAGGACCGCGGGCCTTGCAAGTCCTACTCGGTGCTCGTGCTGTGCCGCTCGCTCGGCGTATTGCTCGGTGCGAAGTTTGGCGTCATGACGGAACCGCCGCGCCCCACTGGTGAAAGCCGAGTGCCCGTTAATGCCCGGTGCGGAGCGCTTTTAGTGATCTAGCGGCGGTGGCTTCGCTGCTTGCTCCGGACATAGTCCGTGACGTGGTCACCGTAGCGATCGGCGAACCAGGGCTGGAGGTGATCATCCGCCCGCCAGACGCCGCGACACTGGGCCGTGCCGCAGGTGCAGTCAAACATTTGCTGCTGCTCGGTGTACATGGTGGCGTAATCCATGGTGATCTCCTCGCCGACGCCTATCGCACGGCGAGCGCATAGGTCCAGGCCCGTAACCCAGGCGTTGGGATCACACGAGTGGTTGATCGGCCTCCACGTATCAGGATCGTCATCCCAGAGCGCATAGATCTCGTCCGTCAGCGGGTAAGCAAAGTCGCGAAAGAACTCTCGATAGCGGGGACTCCAGGTGCGCTCGACGCGTGAGCGTGAGACCAGCACGTGCGGACGCTCCTCGAGCTGATAGATGACCTCGCCGGCTGCCAGGTCTCGCGTGGCGAACATGCCGTGCCCGCGCGTCGGATCTAGACAGACTCGGTAAGGACGCTCCAGGCTTCGTTGCCGGGCAAAGGCGAACTCGATCATCTGCTGGAGAAACCGCTCCTTGCCTGTACCGTCCAGGATAAGGATGTCGTCCGCGGTGCCGCCGTCCTCATCTGAATAGAAGATGCCGCAGTTGGGGTTGATCTCCAGGAAATAGGGACGTCCTTCGCGGTCCACTCGGATGTCCGTGCGGGCATAGCCATTTCCGCGTAACGCCAAGAACACTGCTGTCGACATTTCACGCAGCCGGCCCCCAAGCTCCTCGTCCAGGCACGGTAGCCGAACATGCGCCGCCGGCCATTTCCACTTGTAGTCGAACGACTTGAACGTTATGCCCGGCTCGAACTGGTGCTCGATGGGTAAGTAGGTGAGCGGCTCCTGCCAGCTCAATGGATTGCTGGCGACGAGCACCGAGAACTCGCGTCCTTCGATGAACTCCTCGATCAGCGCGCCGCCGAATGTGCCGATCATCTCGGCCGCTTGTTCACGCAACTGGGCGGCGTTCTCC
Organism: uncultured Chloroflexia bacterium; assembly: GCA_963765765.1. Lineage (GTDB taxonomy): Bacteria > Chloroflexota > UBA6077 > UBA6077 > JACCZL01 > CAVXYC01. The sequence continues at coordinate 76,558 of CAVXYC010000023.1, forward strand.
ACGCGCGAATGCTCGGTGACTCCCACGCTGGAATACCCCTGCTCCGGCTTAACGATGCACGGGAAGCGCAGGCAGTCGAGCGCTTGCTCCACCCCGGCCCGGTCTCGTGCGAAGGCGTAAGCCGGAGTGTCGACACCCCAGTACGCGCACACCCGCTTCATTGCCTCGCGTGTCGGGTCGTAAAAGACCGAATCGGCGCCAGTGAAGGCGCGCTTGAGTCGTTCCAGCGCCTGGACGACCTCGATTCCGGGGGTGTCTTCCTCCCACGAGCCGTCACACAGGTTCACGTAAACGTCCGCTTCCGTCGCTCTCACCTGAGCCACGGCCCGTATCTTCTTGATGAAGACGTCCTCCACATCGTGTCCTCGCAGCCACGGTCGAAGGTCCACGCGGCTGTCATATGGGAGGTAGTTGGCGGTGCTCCCTTCTCGCGAGGCCTGCAGCACGGCTACCTTCATCCCCGATGCTCCGTTCGCGGGGCCTCCTGGAGGCTCCCTCGCCCTCTGGGAGAGGGTTGGGGTGAGGGGCTCTCGGTGGGCGATCTCAGTGGACCCTCACCCCAACCCTCTCCCAGCGGGCGAGGGAGCCTCCAGGCATCTACAAACTGCTCCATCTCAGATCGACGTTTCGCGGCGGTCTGCTCGAACGTCGTCCGCAGTCGGGGCGCCACTCGCAGGAGATTCTGGAACTGCTGACGGTCAAGTGTGAGCACCTGGCAACGGGAGCGAGCTCGTACCGTCGCGGTGCGCGGCACCTCCTCCAGGAGCGCGATCTCGCCAAAGTACTCGCCAGCGTCAAGCACGGCCAGAAGTTGCGGTGGACCGGCATCAACGTCCTTCAGCACCTCCACCGTTCCACGCGCCAGCAGATAAAAGCGTTGGCCAACCTCACCCTCGACGCATATCGGCTGGTCGGGCTCAAACCACTCGGTGATGAAGCGGTCCGCGATCGCGATCAGGTCGGCCTCGTCCAGGTCGGCGAACAGGGGAACGCTCCGCAAGCGCTGAGCTTCTACCCGTGCGTGCCGACCGTCTTCACTCGCGGGGACGAATCCGTCCTGCCGGGCCCACAATCGCGAGTACAACCCGGCCGCCTGAAGCAGATCCTGATGCTGCCCCTCCTCTACGAGACGGCCGCGCTCGAGCACGAAGATGCAGTCGGAGTCCGTCACCGTGGCCAACCGGTGGGTGGCCGAGACGATCGTGCAGCTTCCGTCCAGGCGGCGGAGCGTTTCGATGATGGCCGACTCGCTTAGCGGATCGAGCGCCGAGGTGGCCTCATCCAGGAGAAGCATTCGCGGCGATCGGATAAGTGCCCGGGCCAGCGCAAGCCGCTGACGCTGGCCGCCGGAGAGACGTCCGCCGCGCTCGCCAACCCGCGTGTCGTATCCATCCGGAAGGCCGAGGATGGCCTCATGGAGCTCCGCCGCCCGGGCCGCGCGCTCGACATCCTCATCACTGGCATCGAGTCGCCCCAACCGAATGTTCTCTCGAACCGACGCGTCGAACAATAGACTCTCCTGGAAGACAATCCCAATTTGCTGGCGTAATGAATGGATCGTATCGGGTTCCAGCTCCTTGTCGTCCAACAGGATGCGCCCATCGCTGGGCTCATAGAACTGCAGGAGCATGCTCAATAGTGTGCTCTTCCCCGAGCCACTCGGCCCAACGATGGCGATAGTCTTGAACGCGGGGAGCTCCAGTGAGACGTGGTCCAGAGCCAGCGACCCATCGTCATATTTGTAGGAGATGTCCTGGAGCTCAATCTGCCGCATCAGAGGCGCCAGCGCAGGCGCCCCGGGCGAAGCTGCAGACTCAGTCGGCTGACCGAGCACGTCGTCCAGGCGACGTTGGGCCGTGGCTGCCGTCTGGAGGGTTGGCACCGCGTCAGCCAGCGATTGGAACGCGGCGACCATCCACCACAGAAGCTCGAAGAAGGCCACCAGTGAGCCCACCGAAAGCGTGCCCTGGAGCGCCATCAGCGATCCGACGCTCAGACACACTACCAGCAGCACCGCACCACTCCGCCACAGCGTGGTGACGAGCAAGCTGCTCAAGAACCCGAATCGCACGCTGCTCAGCCAGTACTGTCTCAGTCCCGGCCTCGAACCGCTCCCGCGATACCTCCCGCAGCCCGAACGCCTTGACCACGAGCTGCGTGGCCAGGTTCTCCTGGAGGGCGCCAACCAACGTTGCGGCATCCGACTGGCGCTCTATGCTTGCCTGCTCCACCCGCCGACCGAAAATGCGAGGGCCGATATACACGATGGGCATGAGTGCCAGGCAGAGCAAGGCCAGTCGCCACTCGATCCAGAACAGCACCGCGCCGCCCACGATAATGGTGGCCACCTGAGGCAGGAGATTGGAGAATACGAGAGTCAGCGCCTGCTCGATCGCTTCGGCGCCCGCCATGCAGCGGGCGAGAATGTCGCCGCCTTCGAAGCGGGCATACGCCCGCACCTGGAGGTCCTGGAGGTGCTGGAAGACCCGAAGCCGCAGGGCGTTTCCCGCGTCTGCCACGAGGCGCGCAACCAGGTACTGATGGAGCACGTCACCGAGCCAGGTGAGTACGAGCAAGGCGACGAGGCCGGTAATGAGCGATACGGCGACCGCGCCCTGGCCCGGTATGATCGCTTGATCGATCAATGCTTGCAGGATCAGCGGATAGACCGCGGTGTACGCCACCGCTGGGGCCATGGCTAGCAGGACCACCAGGATATGACGCCAATACGGTGCCACGAGCCGGACACAGAACCGCGCGAAGCCGCCCATTCCCGTGCTCTCGCGCTGGGCCTCGCTCATGGCTACAGTCTCATTCACACCGAATACGGTCGCGTTGTCCTGCGCCACGCTACCGAATCGCCGCTCGGGTGTCAAACTCAGGCCGGGCCGGCCAAGACAGCCGCGGCTGTTGGTCTCTGAACAATGGATGGTCCGCCTCGCCGCCCCCGAGCTCAGTGCATCACGCCAGCCATAGGAACTGAGATGCGTCACACGACAGACCTGAGCGGCTCAGGCAGCGATTCTCAGCAGAATGAGTTTGCGGACCTTATGATCTCATAGACGCCAGCGCGCTACAGGTAGGCCGGTGGCGCCTGGAGGTATGGAGCTTAGTAGGCGTGAGTAAGCGGACCGACTGAGCAGTCGACCCGCTTCAACCTACTCGGCAATCCCGGTGCTACGAGTCGCGGCGGACGGTCAATCAGTGAGCTTCTTGATCGTCTGGATTGTCTGCTCGGGTGCGAGCTCGGTCTGCTTCATGCCTTCCAGGCCCTTCCGCGCCAGGAAAGCGCCGCCGCCGGTAAAGAGCAGGCCGACGACAAAAGCCGCGAACCAGCGGGGAAAGATCGACTCCAGTATTCGTACCATCGCGGCCATGATTGCGAGCGCTCCGGCGTAGGCCATCGCCGTTCCGCCCGCCACGAAACCGGCATCTTTGCCAATCCTGAATGCCTTGCCCGACATTTCGGTCGTTGCGAGATCGACTTCGGCGCGTGCCAGTGTGCCGATATTGCGGAAGAGTCCGCTTAACACCTCGCGCATCGAGTCATTTCGTCCACCGTTCTGCATCCATTGCTCCAGCTGAGAGATTCGCCGTTCGGGTTGCGCCTGGTGGACTGCTTTCACGGGAAGTCACCGGCCCAATAGAACCTGCCGGTCTCAGGAAATATGCCCGTATGAACAGCCGTGCAGAGTCGTACCGGACGCCGCGCCCCCAGGTCAGCACGGCCCGTGCCAGGACGGACGATTGAAGGCCAAAGCCTAGTCGATGGTGTGGGGATTCGGATTGGGAGGAAGAGCCTGGAGCTCAACACACTGCCTCATTCCTTTCCGCAGCGGGTCCTGAATCAGCTGTCATGCTGCGGAGAATGGGCTCCATCACTCGATTCGCCACACCCGCTATGGGCCCGCTCGTGTCCACCACAACGTGGTTTCCCTCCGAAGGAAGGATCGGCTCGTATCGGGACCGCTGCGCCATGTAGATGTTCGTGTCCGCGTCCGAAGCACCCTCACCGCTGGCCTGTCGGTCGACTATCCGCCGTAGCGCCACGGCCTCTGGAAGTTGGCACTCCACGATCCAGCATGGGCAACCACGCACGCGTGCCAGGTCAATCATGGACGCACGCTCGTCTTGAGTCCAGTAGGTGGCATCCACCACCGCCGATTGACCAGCCGCCAAGGACTCCGCGCTCAGCTCGCGCAGCCTGGCATACGTCCGTCGACTCATTTCAACGCTGTACAGGCCTGTGTCAAGCTCGTCATGTGTCCGGTGCGTCGCCTCGAGCTCTGCGAGATTCTTTCGGACGCGATCGGACGAGTACACGACCGCTCCCAAGCGCATCGCCAACGAGCGGGCGACCGTCGTCTTGCCGGTACCCGGCAGACCGACAACGAGTACCAACAGGGGCCGGTCAGAAACACGCGCGTACGTCCAGGCGAGCCGAAGGTAGTGCCGAGCCCGCCGCTGCGCTGACCGGTGGATCCGCTCATCCTCCACCGCCTGCTCGAGCCGAAAGCTCTGAACCTTCCCTCGCACAAAGGCGCGATAGGAGGCGTAGAACAGGAGTAGCTTCCGGAGCGAGGTGTCGTGGCTCGCTTCGATATAGCGGTCAACGAGCCAGTACGCCAGATCGGGCCTCCCACGGGCATCCATGTCCATCGCCAGAAACGCGACTTCGGATGCCGTGTCGCCGCTTCGCAAGCGAGTGCTGAATTCAATGCAGTCGAAGATGCACAGTCCATCAGTCACGCAGATACTCTCGGCACGCATGTCACCGTGACAGTCGCGAATACAGCCGTCAACCTGCCGTTGCCTGAAAGTGTCAGCGTTTCGATTCAGAAACGTATTGACGTAGTGCCGTAGTGCATCGAGTCGACTCGCGGAGATGGTGCGACTGATGTAGGGTGCGATCTGATCGAAATTCTCCTCCCAGTTAGCTTGAACAGTTTGAATGGATCCGTATTGGTCCACTTCAGGACCGCTCTCCGCGCTGGCGTGGAATGCCGCGATGCGACGCGCCACGCGGTCAATGATCTCCTCACCCACTTGACCGCGCCGGAGCAGGGCATCAAGCATGCGACGCGCCGGCAGCCGTCGCATCTCCACCGCATACTCCACCGCGGGGCCCGGCCCTCCGATTCGAAGGCCACCGGGCGTCGCGACAATCTGGACGACGCCGACGTAGGCATCCGCACACAGGCGACGGTTCAGCCGCACCTCCTCCTCGCAAAAGTGTTTGCGTCGGCCCAGTGTCGAATAGTCAAGAAATCCGAAGTCAACGGGTTTCTTGACCTTGTACACGCGGTCATCTGCCAGAAAGACCCAGGAGATATGCGTTTCTACGAGCCGTACCCGGCGCGGCGTGTGGGGATAGGATGCGCGATCAAGGAGTAATTCGGGGGCAAACTCGGTCATGGATCACTCAGAATCTTCGGCATGCGATCGTTTCATCGTGAACGATCGCTGACGGCCGGAAAGGCTGGATCTGCTTCTGGACGTGTTCTGAGGATTCGCAGGACATCGGTTTCAGGCTGCGTCCAGTACGTCGCTCGCGATTCCGTCTGGTGCGGAGCGGGAGTGCTCGCGGCCACATCCCCGCCCTGTCGTGGCATCAGTTCCATGGTTCGAGTGCCAGCATAGCGCTGCCTCGCCGTCTTCGCCCGACTCGATGTGATAGCAATCGGATTGACGATGTGGAGGGTCGCCGATATTGAGCGCGAATCCACCTACTAATCTCTCATCGCTTGGGGAGTGTGCCCGATTCGGTTTCCGCCTCGATGGGCGCCACGAGTCCATCACAGTTGCGACACTACCCGATTTCTCCCCTATTGCGCGGGACCGTCCGCACAGTCTGCAGCAATAGGCTTATCTTTGACCTACTGGCACCGCGACTCCGGCACGGGCCGCGGCCGCGGGTCAGATTTGGAGGTACACCGTGCAAGCGAACACCGACCCGCCGGCCTCAGTCCCACAAGTACCCCAGCCCTCCGACTATCCGATCGACCTTGAAATCGATTACCCCGACAGGGAGTTGAATCGCCTCTCAACATTCTTCCGGACGCTCACCGTAATCCCTATCGCCATCGTGCTGGGGCTGCTCAGCGGCGAATCGATCCGCCAGGGCGATGGGCAGGTGACCTACCAGCTTGCTGCGCCAGGCGTCCTGGTGCTCCCGGTGATGGTCATGTTGCTCTTCCGACAGAAGTACCCTCGCTGGTGGTACGAGTGGAACGTGGCGTTCTCGGCATTCAGCTACCGAGTCGCGAGCTACATGGCACTTCTGCGCGATGAGTACCCGGCCACGGACGAGGAGCAGGCGGTACATCTGACCATTCCGTATCCGGATGCTCGGGACGGCCTGAACCGCTGGATGCCCTCGTGAAATGGCTCCTTGCGATCCCGCACTTTGTTGCGCTGGCCTTCCTGGCGCTCGCGGCCGTCATCTGCGTCATCATCGCCTGGTTCGCCATCCTATTTACCGGCCGTTACCCACGCCCGCTCTTCGACTTCGTCGTCGGAGTGTTGCGGTGGTCGCTGCGGGTGAGTGCGTACACCCTGATGCTAGTGACGGACCGCTACCCGCCGTTCCGTCTCCGGCCTTGACCGATTGAAGGAGAGCCCACATGAATGCAACTGTCAAGACTCGTCAGGGTGAGGTGCGCGGGACCGTTGTCGATGGCGTGAACACCTTCAAAGGCATCCCCTATGCGGCGCCGCCATTCGGAGTCAATCGCTTTCTGCCGCCACAACAGGTCGCTCCCTGGAGTGGCGTGCGCGACGCGCTCACCTACGGACCGAAGTCGCCTCAGCCGCTCTACCCTCCACAAATCGCGCTGCTTCTCAATGAATCTGTCGATTCCGGCGAGGATTGCCTGAGTCTCAATATCTGGTCCGCGGATCTCGGATCCGCTGCGCAGCCGGTGATGGTCTGGATTCCCGGCGGCATGTACGCGTACCACGGAACGGGTGGGTCACCCTGGTATGACGGCAGTCGGTTCGCCCGCGACGGCGTCGTCTGCGTGACCATCAACTACCGCGTCGCCGCCGACGGCTTCCTGTATCTCGGCGACGACAACACCAACCGCGGCTTGCTCGACCAGATTGCCGCGCTCGAGTGGGTACGAGACAACATCGCCGCCTTCGGTGGGAATCCTGATAACGTCACTATCTTCGGCGAATCGGCCGGGGCCCTGAGCGTCGGCACGCTCTTGGCCATGCCCCGAGCTGAGGGGCTGTTTCAGCGCGCCATCGCCCAGAGTGGCGGAGCGCAGCACGTAAGCTCAGCCTCAACCGCGCGACAAATAGCCCGGCGCCTCGCTGAGCAGCTTGGCGTGGAAGCCACGCGTGAGGCGATCGCGGCGGTCCCGATTGATCGCCTGCTTCAGGCTCAAACCGCTCTGGAGGGAGACCTGGCGGCCCATCCCGACCCGTCCCGCTGGGGTTTGGAGGTGATTCTCACGATGCTACCCTGGCAGCCGGTAGTTGACGGCGACGTCGTCCCCGCGCCGCCGATGGAGCGCATCGGCGCCGGGGCCGGCGCGGACATCGACCTTCTGATCGGCACGAACACCGACGAGCACCGATTATTCCTGGTACCCGGCGACGTGATCGACCAGATCACCCCCGAGGCCCTGGCTGGCGCCATCGCGGCCTACGGTCTCCCAATCGAGCGGGCCCTGACCACCTATCGCGCCGCGGATCCGGACGGGAGCCCAGGTGACCTGCTGGCGGCGGTACAGACCGACTGGTACTGGCGCATCCCTGCCATCAATCTGGCTAACGCCCATGTCAAGAACGGCGCCCCAACATATATGTATGAATTCGCCTGGCGCTCGCCCCAGTTCAACGGACGCCTCGGCGCCTGCCATGCGCTCGAGATCCCATTCGTGTTCGACACGCTGGGCAACGAGACTGAAGCGCTGTGGGGAGCCGACCCACCTCAGCGGCTCGCCGACACCATGCACGCGGCCTGGGTCGCCTTCGCCACAAACGGTGAGTGCGATTGGCCGCGATACGACCTTAGCCGTCGGGCGACGATGCGCTTCGGTGGAGCGCCGGAGATAGTGGACGATCCACGCTCGGCGGAGCGGGCGCTGTGGGAGGGTGTGCGTTAACTCGAGAGCGGGCCGCGGAGCCCGCAGCCCGGATCACAGTGCTTGACCTGACGGAATATTCGACATTCGCCATCGTGCGCGGAGTCACGCCGCGATTCAGCCTCGATAGTCCGGGATTAGGCCGCACGATCTCGAATAGATCGTTCACGTGCGTGTACCAATTGCCCGGCAAGTCGGCCAACGGGTTTGAGCTTCTCCATATTGATGCGGCCCGTGGCGGCATCGTAGACCTCATCGGCGATATGGAAGTGCACGATCTCACCGAGCACAACGAAGTAGCCGTCGTTGCCGACTGGGATCGTTTGCGTAAGTCGGCATTCCATGCTGATGGGGGCCTCAGCCACGCGCGGCGCCTTGACTTTCATGCTGGGCGCGCTCGTCAGTCCGGTCAGGGCGAATTCGTCCACATCCGGCGGATACTCCCCGGACGTCAGGTTCATCTGCTCCACCAGAGCGTCGTTGACTACGTTGATCACGTACTCGCCGGTCGCCTTGACGTTCCTGCACGGTGTCTTTGGCCACGCCTTCTCGCGAGCCGGCAGAGAACATCACCGTGGGCGGATTGGAGCAGACCGCGTTGAAAAAGCTGAATGGCGCCAGGTTGTGCACGCCTTCCGAGCTTACCGACGACACCCACGCAATGGGGCGAGGCACGACGCAGCCAATGAGCACCTTGTACGCTGCCGACGGAGTCTGTTCCGGATCGATCTGCACGGCTATGTTCCTCGCCTCACTGTGTCGTTGAGCCCTGATGATACTGTCGCCGGGCCCTCGATGCGCGCAACAGCGTAGCGCACGAAGAGCCTAGCTCTTGCTGGTGACGAGCTCTCGCTCGGGCTGGCGCTCCTTAACGAAGAGCCAGAACATTGCCAGCGAAAGCAGGCTCAACAGTCCAGCCGTCGGACCAATCGCGGTATAGCCCAGGAGGCCCACTACGATGCCCGCGATGCTCGCCCCCCACGGAGGCGCCCAGATTTCCAGCCGCGCCAGAGAGTGACGTCACGGTCGCTCGAGCGTTTGGCTCCAGCTCCGACATCACTGCCTGAGTGCTACTTCCGCGCGCGCCATTCGGTAGAGCGAATAGAAAGAGACACACGAAGCCGGCCACAATCGTCGGCGCCAGTGTTGTCAGGGCCACGCCGAAGACCGTACTGATCAGCCCGGCGCTGAGTAGCACGGAACGCTTGCCAAATCGATCGGCCAGACGGCCGCCAAGGGTACTGCCGAGCATCATGGCGGAGCCTGTGGTGAAGTTCAGGGCGCCCAGCGCCCACTCCGCCAGGTTGAATCGATCGAAGAAGAACGCTGCCATGAAGCTCAGCACGCAGAACCAGCACGCTGAGTGCAGGCCCATGCCCAGGACACCGAACGCGACGGATTGATTCCGTAATGTGCCCAGTGCCGACGGCCGAGGCGCAAGTGAGCTTCGTGGGGCTTGAGTCGGAAGCTTCCGCCAGAGCGTGAGGGCCAGAATAATCCCCAGAGCTCCGAGCAGGACGAATGTCCAGCGCCACGAAGTGAACCCAGCGATTGCCGCGCCCAGCGGCACTCCAACCACTGGGGCCACGCCGTTCGCGGAAATAGCCCAGCCCATCGCCTTGCCGCGCTCTTCATAAGGGAAATACTCACCCGCGGCCGAGATCGTTGCCGGCATCAATCCAGCCATCCCAAGCCCAGCGATCGCCCGCAGGCCAACCACCATCCAGAAATTGGGTGACAAGGCTGCCATCAAGATCGCCGTGCCGACCAGCGACAGTCCCACGATGACGAACGGCTTACGGCCATGGCGATCCATCGCGGGCCCAATCCACAGCGCAGTACCTGCGCTGATCAACGTCGGTGCCGCCACCAGCAACCCGCCCAGCGATACGTCTACACCGAAATCTCGCACGATCAATGGGAGTAGTGGAATCACGAACAACGAATTGAACGCGCCCAGAAAGCTCCCGCAGCAGAGGAGGCCGAAGATGAGATGTCGGTTGGGAGGAGGGGAATTGGTCAGGTACTGGTCCTTGTGCTGCACCGGCTTAGCGACGACGCGTCGCGCATCTTACCAGCCAATGCATCGGCAAGGCGCTGCGCGGGCTGTCATGCTGCGATGTGCCAGGCTCGTGGAGCAGCAGCTTGCCTGCTCAAGGATCGCTGTCATTTGCTCTGGCGTATCCCGCCGTTATTGACCCTTGGGCGGACCCGCCTCCAGACGTCTGCGCACCTCTTCCGTGCGCTCGGGAGATATCTGTAAATCCCCCCAGCGAGTCTCCAGCCACCAGGTGCAGCCGGCCTCTGTCCAGGGAGCGACGAACTCGGCGGCAGCCGCGGCGTCATCGACTGGCGTCTCGCCTTCCGTGATGATGTCAAAGCCTTCGATCGAGCGGCCGTGCTCGCGAAGCCAGTCGATGATGTCGGGAACATCGTCGGGCCGCATCTCGCGCGGTCCGTTCGCATCCATCGCCTGCGGGATAAGACCGTCACATCGCAGCACACGCTCCATTGACTTTGGCCTTGGCCAGGCACCGACCACCCAAATCGGCACACGCGGTTGCTGTACTGAAGCAGTAGAAGAAGCGAGGTCCGTTCGTGCCTCCAGGTTCACCTGGTAATGCTGCCCGTCATATCGGAGCTGCTGGTTCCACAAGCCGGCGATCAGGTCGATTCCCTCGTCCATCATCCCAGCACGCGTACGCAGATCGGTGATCTCGCCCGTGCTGCCGAGCGCGTCATCCACCGCGCCGAGTCCAACAGCCAGGATGGCGCGACCATTGGAGACCTGGTCCAAAGTGACCGCCTGACCGGCCAGCTTCCAGGGCCGCCGCCAGGGCAGCGGCGTGAGCATAGTGCCCAGCTTGACGTGCGATGTGCGCTGGGCCATGGCACCCATGAGCGTCCAGGGGTCCACCCCGTAGCTCGTCTCCCAGACGAATATTCCATCCCAGCCCGATTGATCGGCGATGACCGCCTGCTCCAACTGCTGCCGGGCATCTCCGCCGGGGAGCACGAATCCAAATTTCACGAGCTTCCCTCCTTGGTTCGGTTGATGGAGCGATTCGCCTAACGACTCCACTCTATAACGCGACAGTCGATCAGACGGAAGTAATTGCCATGCCCCCAAATGGCACGCGCACTGCGTTCGCGAGCCAGACAGCGTGACCCGTATCGGTAATCCGCGGCGGTCGACGGCAATGATGCCGGAGCGACCAGTGGGAGGGCGCAATGGCATGGAAGAGGAGTTTCACTAGTCTGCGCACCGTGGCGGGCGCACTGGCGCTGAGCGTGGTGATCTCAGCCTGTGGCCAGAGCGCTCAGCAACAAACCGGCGGAGCGGATGCGTCTCGCATCGGCGGCACCGTGAACGTGCTGGCAACCTGGGGCGGCGACGAGCAGGACAGCTTCCTTGCCATGGTGAAACCGTTCGAGGATCGCACGGGTGTCCGCATTCAGTACGAAGGAACCCGTGATCTCAGTGCCGTACTTACGACACGAGTTCAGGGCGGCAATCCCCCCGACGTGGCCGGACTCCCTGGCCCGGGCCAGATGGCCGAGCTGGCACGTGGTGGGCGCCTCATCGACCTCAGCTCCGTCGTGGATATGACATCCCTGCAAGCTGATTACTCCCAGGACTGGATTCGCCTCGGGCAGGTGGACAATCGGCTGGTCGGCATTTTCATCAAGACCGCCCTGAAAGGTCAGATCTGGCACAACCCAGCAGCGTTCAACCAGGCCGGATACGCCGTTCCGCGTACCTGGGATCGAGACGATGGCGCTCTCCGAGCGCATCGCTCAATCCGGCACGGCTCCCTGGTGCATCGGTCTGGAAAGTGGCGCCACCAGCGGCTGGCCTGGCACGGACTGGATCGAGAACATCGTGCTGCGACAGTCTGGGACGGACGTATACGATCGCTGGCATTCTGGTCAGCTTCGCTGGACATCGCCAGAGATTCAACGCGCCTGGCAGACATGGGGTCAGATCGTCGGCAATCCGTCCATGGTATTCGGCGGTCGGCAGGGCATGCTTGCCACCAACTTCGGCGACGCCGGCGCTCAGCTTTTCACCACTCCGCCGCGCTGCTATCTGCACGAACAGGGCAGCTTTATTACCAGCTTCTACACGAAATCCGATCCCAACCTTCAGGCTGCACAGGATTTCGATTTCTTCATGTTCCCGCCTTTCGACCAGGCGCAGGCTTCCAGCAGTATCGAAGTCGCTGGCGACTTGTTTGGAATGTTCAAAGACACTCCTCAGGCCCGGGCTCTGATGCAATACCTCGTGACGCCGGAGGCGCAGTCCATCTGGACTCGACGTGGCGGTGCCATCTCGCCAAATCGTCAGGTGGGCGCGGATGCGTACCCGGACACCATGGCGGCGAAGGCCGCGCAGACAATGACAAGCGCAAGCACGGTGCGCTTCGATGCCTCGGACCTCATGCCTGAGGGGATGAACAACGCGTTCATGCGCGGTCTTCTCGATTACGTGAACGATCCGACCCGCCTGAATGAGATTCTTGCGAGCCTGGACCGCGTGCAAGCCGACACCTACAGTCGGTAGAACGTCTGGGTGGATCGGCTTCTATTTGCTCTTCTTGTTATCGTGGCCGCGCCAGCGGCCACGGCTCTTTATATCGTCCTTGCCGAGCGGGCGTTGCGTGTGCTTCCGGAACGACGCCAGAGGCGTATTCGCCCCTGGCTGTGGATCGGCCCTGCACTGCTGTTGCTTACCGTCTTCCTGATTTATCCATCGGTGCATACGCTCGTGCTCAGCTTCTTCAACGCCGACAGCACACGTCCAGTCGGGCTGGACAACTACGCGTACATCGCCACCGATCAGAGCATGCTCATCGCTCTGCGTAATAACCTGCTATGGGTCGTCCTGTTCAGCGGTTTGACCGTAGCGCTTGGCTTGCTCACAGCGATACTCACCGACCGGGTTCCGTACGAGGGCGTGGCAAAGGGCGTGATATTTCTGCCTATGGCCATCTCGTTCGTTGCGGCGGGTGTCATCTGGCGCTTTATGTACGACTATCGGCCGCCAGGCATACCCCAAACCGGCACTCTTAACGCGGTGCTCACCGCCCTGATCCCCGGATTCGAACCGCAGGCCTGGCTGATCAATCCGTCCGTAAACAACCTGGGACTCATCGTCGCCGGCGTATGGACGTGGACGGGATTCTGCCTGGTGATTCTTTCAGCTGCACTTAAAGGAATCCCGAGCGACGTCATCGAGGCCGCGCGAGTTGACGGTGCCACTGAGCTCCAGATCTTCCGACGCATCATCCTGCCGATGATGAGCCCGACGATCGCGGTTGTCGTCACGACCATGATCATCTTTGCCCTCAAAGCATTCGACATCGTCTACGTCATGACCAACGGAAACTACGACACAGAAGTCATCGCCAACCGCATGTACAAGGAGCTATTCAACTTCCGCAACTTTGGTCGCGCCAGCGCCATTGCGGTGCTGCTTCTGGCGGCGATTGTGCCCGTCATGATCTTGAACATCAGCCGATTTCGCGCTCAGGAAGAGCGCCGTTAGTGGCCACTATCGCTGTACCGCGTAGACGCGGGCTCACAGGTGAGCGACTGGAGCACTGGCTTCGCTCCGCCCCCGTACACCTGGCGCTTCTGATCATTAGCCTGGTCTGGCTCGCTCCGGCTGTCGCGCTTCTAGTCAGCTCGTTTCGACCACCAGGACAGGTGTCGAGCACGGGCTGGTGGACGGCGCTCCGCCCACCTTTCACCTTCACGTTAGAAAACTACGAGCGCGTGCTGACGAACAACAATCTCGGCCAGAGCTTCATCAACAGCCTGGTAATCACAGTGCCGGCCACGGTCATCCCGCTGCTCATCGCCGCGTTCGCCGCGTACGCCTTCGCTTGGATGAGCTTTCCGGGCCGAAACCTTCTTTTCTTCATCATCGTGGGTCTCCTGGTGGTTCCGCTCCAGATGACGCTGATCCCCGTCCTACGCCTGTTCAATGCCACCGGACTCACCGGGACGTTTGTCGGAATCTGGCTGGCCCACACAGCTTACGGTCTGCCCTTTGCCATCTATCTGCTGCGCAACTTCTTCGGTGAATTGCCACGGGAGATGTTGGAGTCGGCGTATATCGACGGGGCATCGCCCGTGACGGTGTTCTTCCGCCTGGTGTTGCCGACATCCGTGCCGGCGCTGGCCTCCCTGGCGATATTCCAATTTCTCTGGGTGTGGAACGACCTGCTGGTGGCGCTCATCTATTTGGGCGGAGATCCGAGTGTTGCGCCGCTCACCGTGACGGTGAGCAACCTTGTGAACTCGCTCGGGCAGGACTGGCAGCTTCTCACCGCCGCGGCATTCATTTCAATGGCACTGCCACTGGTAGTTTTTCTCACCCTCCAGCGCTACTTCGTGCGCGGCATCCTGGCTGGCTCCGTGAAGGGGTAAGGCGAATGAGGAGCTAAGAGTGGCGGGCATCTACTATCAGCATGTGTTCAAGCGGTTCGGCGACGTCACGGTCCTGAACGATTTCAACTTGGGCGTTAAAGATGGCACCTTTCTTGCGCTGCTTGGTCCGTCAGGCTCGGGCAAATCCACGGCGCTCCGGCTCCTGGCAGGACTGGACGAGACGACGAAGGGTGAGATCTACATAGGCGATCGCGTCGTCACACAGCTGGCGCCCCGCGATCGCGATATAGCCATGGTGTTCCAGTCCTACGCCCTATATCCCCACATGTCGGTGTACGACAATGTCGCCTTTGGCCTTCAGATCCGAAAGACGCCCAAGGGCGAGATTGGTCGACGAGTGGATGACGCGGCGAGGATCCTTGGCATCGAGTCGCTCCTCGACCGAAAACCGGGTCAGCTCTCCGGAGGTCAGCGCCAGCGCGTGGCTCTAGCCCGCGCGATTGTGCGTGAGCCGAGTGTCTTCCTGCTCGATGAGCCGCTTTCAAATTTGGACGCGAAATTGCGCGTCCATACGCGCACCGAAATCAGTCAGCTTCACGATCGACTCGGAACCACGTTCGTCTACGTGACGCATGACCAGGTGGAAGCCATGACCATGGCGGAGCAGATAGCCGTCCTGGATCAGGGCGTCATCCAGCAAGTTGGAACGCCCCATGACCTCTATAACCGCCCCGCAAATCGCTTCGTCGGTGGCTTCATTGGAAGCCCGGCGATGAACTTCTTCGATGTGCTGGTCAAGGCGAACGAAGGGGACCTACGGATCGATAGCGGTTCATTCCAGCTTCCGGTTCCGGATTCCACCGTCGGATCCCTCAGGCCGTACATTGGCCAGCACATCACGCTGGGGATCCGGCCTGAGCACATTCATGCTCGAGACTTCGCACCGCCCGGGATATCCGGCGCGCCGCTCCGTGCCAGAGTCTCAGTCACCGAGTGGCTCGGAAATGAGCTATTTCTTTATTTGTCCAGCGGCAGCGCCGCGTTCGCGGCGCGAGTGGATCCGCGAACGCAAGCCCGCCCGCGAGAGGAGCTTAGCTTGGTCGTGGATATCAACAATCTCCATTTTTTTGACGCTGAGAGCGAAAAGTCCATCTCAGGCATAGCGGTATGACGATGATTGAACGCACCATTCCATGGGCACGCCCGGCATCGCGGGCACCGTCATCCACGCGGCTCGTGAGCCAATACATTGACGTGGATCGCATCACCATGCATACGAAGGTCTCGGCCGGCCCCATTCCGGTGCGAAGACCACCGGTAGTGCTGGTGCACGGCCTGGTGGTTTCCAGTCGTTATATGGAACCGCTCGCGGAGTGCCTGGCCACCGATACTCGAGTCTTTGCTCCGGACCTTCCCGGATACGGTCGAAGTGACAAGCCGCGTGGAACGACTGATGTGCCCTCACTTGCATCGTCATTGGACCGCTGGATGGAGGCGGTTGGCCTGGAACAAGCCATTATCGTGGCGAACTCATTTGGCTGCCAGATTGCCGCGCATCTGGCAGCAACGTACCCTGCAAGGGTGAGCGAGCTGGTCTTGCTTGGGCCGATGGTGGAGCCTTCCGCGCGCAACGCCCTCGTGCTTGCTGCCAGGGGACTCGCGAATGTCCGATTCGAGCCCGCCTCGCTCGGATGGATCATTGCTCAGGACCTCTGGGCCATGGGCGTACCACGGGCACTTTCGCTCATATACACCATGCTGACGGATCACATTGAAGTCACACTTCCTCATGTACGGGCACGAACCCATATTGTTCGTGGAGAGCGAGATACATTGGCATCGGGGGGCTGGGTCAGGGAGCTTATGGGCGTAACTCCAATCGGCGAATCTGCCGAAATCCCTGGGGCGGGGCATGCCTTGAATTACAATGCTCCTGGCCGGGTCGCAACGCTCGTGCGCAGCTTGATCCACTAGCTCAACCAGGTGATGCTCGCGCCTGAGTGCCTGCTCAAAACGTCGTGGACTGTTCGAGCTCCAACGGTCCGGACCTTGCCTAGTACCTTGTCATGATTGAGATGTCAGGTCGGAGTATCGAGACGGTCGTGTGATGGCCGCGGGGCCACACTGGGCTTATGCCCAAGCATGCACGTCTCCTCCTCTCTCCAGAACAGCGCGGCGCGCGCGCCGCGCTCATCGCAGCCGGCTCGGCGCCGACGCAGAAATTGACCAAACTGGAGCTGCACTACACCCCGAAACACGGCAGTTGGTTGGATATCGCCGAGATCGAGCTCAGTCCCGTCGCCCGCCAATGCCTGGACCGCCGTATCCCCGATACAGCGACGCTGGAAACCGAAGTGGCTGCCTGGGTCGCCGACCGCAACGCAGCGCAGGTGACCGTCTCCTGGCGCTTCACGACCGACGATGCCCGCATCAAGCTCCACCATCTCTACCCGACTCTTCAATCCTGACGGTGCACTAGTCGTGAAGACCATGCGCTTTCGAGGTGTTGTCGGCGGCTCAGTAAACGGGCATTACGCTCAAGTTGGCAATATTTCGGTCTATTACGAGGTGAACGGCGCGGGCGAGCCGCTGATGCTGATCCACGGGTTATCCGGATCGGGACGGTGGTGGTCAAGAAACGTGGCGGCGCTCGCGGAGCACTACCGGGTCCATGTCGTAGACCTGGCAGGCTTCGGCAGGAGTCGCTCCGCGCCACGCGTGGCACTTAAAGCAAGTGGGGACTTTCTGACGCGCTTGATGGACGCGTTGGAGATCGAACAAGCATCCATAGTGGGTCACTCTATGGGCGGATTGTTCGCAGCGAGTCTGGCGGCCGACGCACCGGCGCGAGTGAACCGGCTGATGTTGGTCAACGCCGCTGTTCTGCCACTTCGGCGGACGGGCATAGCGCTGCGCTTTGGAACCGGCCAAGCGGCTACATCAGTGTCAGCATCCTTCCTACCTGTGGTTCTGTCTGATGGTTTGAGGGCAGGCCCCATGAGCCTGATCGGCGCCGCCCGAGATCTGCTGCAAGCGGACGCACGCGCGAAGTTGAATCAGATTGCGGCCCCGACACTGGTCATCTGGGGCGCGGGAGATCGTCTCCTTCCAGTGCAGCTAGGCGAAGAGATCAGGGCAAGCATTCAACTTGCTCGCCTGCAGATCGTTCATGGCGCCGGTCACAACCCCATGTGGGACCAACCCGTTGTCTTTAACCAGGCGATACTGAGCTTTATGGCGGAGAGGGCGCTCGTCCCGAACGTCGCCTGAGTGGTCCGCGACGACCGTCGGACCGCTGCATGTTCTGAGACCGCCCAGGCCGCTATGATTGGCGGACCTAGAAAATGTTCGAAGTCGAACATGGGAGGACGTATTCAATGGCAACGGAGCTAGATGACGTCAAGCGTCAAGTAGCTATTGCGAACCGCGTGCTGGCAGAGATCGGCCTGGCATCGGGAGTGCTCGCAACGCTGGGCCATGCGAGCATGCGCGTGCCTGGCGATCCAGATAAGTTCGTGGTGAAGGGTCGCGGCTACACGATTGACGCGCTAGCCAAAATGACTCCGGAAGACATGGTCGTCGTGGACCTCGAAGGCAATAAAGTCGGCGGACCACCGAATGCCACTCAGTGCTTCGAAGTAAAAATGCACTCCTGCCTGTACCGCACACGACCGGACGTGCAGGGCGTGGTGCATTCGCACCCACGTTACGCGGTGGTGATGGGCATCCTGGGCGCAACCCTTGTGCCCATGTGCAACGAAGGCATTGATCTGGTCCGCAAACCGCTGCCCGTCTATCCGCACAACAAGATCATCCTTTCCGACGAGGAAGGCATGGACGTGGTTAACGCCATGGGCGACGGCGCGGCGGTGCTGCTCTTCGGACATGGCGCGACGACTTCCGGTGCGTCGGTCGACCAGGCTGTCATGAACATGTGGCTCCTGGAGGAGCAGGCACGTATGAACTGGATTGCCTACTGTGCCGCCGGTCCAAATCACGCCTACATTCCGGAGGAGCTCATTGAGGAAGGCAAGAACCGTCCTCAGCTTCCGGACCTGGCGCATTTCGCCGACTCGTTCGGAGCCGGGAAAGCGCGAGCCAACGTGAACGGCAACTGGATGTACTACTCAGACAAGGTCACCAAGGAGCTCGATCGGGACCTGGCCGGGCAGTAGAAACACCGGGCTCGGCACTGAGCTTCACCGCCCAATGTCGAGCTCGATCCTTGCACAGAATCATCATGGCGTTGCGGCGCTCTTTTACGGGTGCCAGTCGGAGATCCTTCACACCGATCGCATTCGAGGATTTCGAGATCGCGCTCGCAAGGAAGCGCCACTACGTCTTGGATGGACGTTCGCGCACTGACGAGCTGCGTATCGACCAGGCAGTGATCCGTCGTCGCTCCTTGATCATCGGCGCCCTCTGCATGTTCGGACTCGTCGCTGGATGCCTGCTCGTCCTTCGCGAGTACATCCGGTCAGCTAGCCTTTCGCCAACCGGTACCGCGGCCCTTCACGCTGCCTGGATCGCCGAGCACGGCAAGCAGCTCCCACAAAATGGGGCATGCACCTCCTGTTGGACGACGGTGAGATCCAGTGGCCTACCGAGGTCTGGAATGACCATCTCGCGTATACGCGTGCGCTGGTGGGCGAAGGCGGCTACGTCTGCAGCTCATCCGACTCGGAGATCTCGATTCAGCGAAGTGGCAGCACTACATCGATCGAGCGCTGGCCAATGGGCTCAAGCCAATGATCCGTCTGGCCAGTTACTCCGATCCTCAGAATGAGCGCTGGAAGGCGCCGCCGAAAGACGCGAACGGCGCACCTACCACGAGGTCGCTCAAGAATTTGCGCGGTTCATCAGCGCTTTGTCCTACCCGGGAGTGCTCTACGTCACCGTGGGCAATGAGCCCAATCGCGGCGATGAATGGGGCGGCAGTCCGAACCCCGCGGAGTACGCCCAGTTCTTGCTTGATGTCAGCTCAGCACTCCATGCCGACGGACGGGGAAAAGTTCTCGTGCTCAACGGCGCGTTGGATCAGTACGCACCACATACCCACGGCGTGGCAATCAACGGCTTCGAAGCGATCGAGGCGCATGCCTTTCTCGATGCCATGAACCAGGCGGTACCCGAAGTCTGGAACGGCATCGACATCTGGGCAGCACACTCCTACCCGATGGGCCCTTTTCAGGAGCCCCCCAACAAAGCCGAGTATCGGATCGACGATGTCTATACCGATGAGCCGCTGCGCACGCCGCCCGTTCCGGGACTCACGAATCGCGGCATCAACTCATATCGGTCGGAGATTCACCATCTGCGACGACTTGGCGTGAATCACTTCGAGAAGGTCCTCGTCACCGAGTCTGGCTGGCGCCACCGCGACACACAAGTGCCAAGCCGTGATAGCGCCGGCGCGACGATCTCGTCGAGTCACGCCGCCGAGAACCTCATCGCCGCCTTTTACGGTGGTGCAGGCTGGGACCAATTTACTTCCAGCATCTGGATGCCCTGGATGTGGGACGCCGACGTGCAGGGCGTAGTGCTCTTCGCCCTGGGCGGTGCGTCTTACAAGTGGGGACACACAAATTATGTCGACCTCAGCGATCAAGGCCAGATAATTGGAATCAAGCCAGGGTTCGCAGAGCTGTCAATGCCATAGGGGCCTAACCATCAAAGGCTCGGCAAAGGCTTCCCGCGGGGTCGACGTTGAGGCGGCAGGCTTCGTGCTCTGGACGTCGGTATGACAAGGACGAGTGTGGGAGGTAAGCACGAGTGAGCACCGGACGATTGGAAGCGTTCAGCGATGGTGTGATTGCAATTGTGATCACCATCATGGTGCTCGAGTTGAAAGCCCCCCAGGGCACGGAGATCGATGCATTGCTACCGCTGTGGCCCGTATTTATCAGCCACATGCTTAGCTTCATCTACCTGGGAATCTACTGGAACAATCACCACCATATGCTGCACGCGACAGAGCGCGTGGACGGTCGGGTGTTGTGGGCGAATCTCCATTTCCTATTCTGGCTGTCGCTCGTGCCATTTGTCACCGGCTGGATGGGTGAAAATCAATTTGCACCCGTACCGGTCGCGTTATATGGGACGGTGTTGTGCCTCACGGCGATCGCTTACTACATCCTGGCACGTACGCTTCTGGCGCTTCACGAGAGGGGGTCCGCACTGGCAAATGCGCTGGGCGGGGATTTCAAGGGCAAGATCTCAGTGGTGATCTACCTGGTTGCCATCCCTCTTTCGTTCGTGAACAACTGGCTCGGCATTCAGCCTGTATGCGCTGGTAGCCGCCATCTGGTTTGCGCCCGATCCGAGAATTGAGCGAGAGGTATTGCCGGAGATCGAGTCATGAGTCGGGTGCGGTGAACAGTCTCTATCCGTGGGATAAGCGTCGATCTAACCTATGGCGCCTATCAACCAGAGGCTACGTGATTACCGCACCGGCACCTGATGCTCGAGCATGATCTCCCGCCGTTCTCGTCCAGATTGCATGATGGCGGTAAGTACCTCCAGCGTGGCGAGCCCCCAGCGGCCATCGTCCTTGGCCTGGCGCCCGGTGTTGATGGCGTCGAGCAGCTCGCGGATCTCGGCCAGCTCCATCTCCTGGCCTTCCACTGGGATCTCACGCATGCCATGGTCGTCATAGACGAAGAGCCCATGTTGAGAGTGACGAAGCATGCCGCGCTCGCAGCTCACGAGATGGATGCCAAAACTGAGGCCGGTAGGCCGTCGTTGGCCCGGCGCGGTGGCGGAGCTGGATGAGCGCGCCTCGACACGCTGCTCCTCCTTTGCTCCGGATACGTTGAAGCTACCGTCACGAAGCTGACGCCGGACCTCAATGCGCTTGCTCGGCGCTGTACATGCGGTCGCCGATGCCCCAGGCAAGCTCCTGCGTATTGAAGTAGCCATAGCCGCCGTAGGAGATCGTCGCTGGCGTGCCGTCCTCGAACTCGAGAAAGGTGCTGTGATTCCCAGGCGCCGGCCGCTCCGGCATCCAGGCTCCCCAGCTTGCGCGAACGCTACGGACCATGCCACCACCGATGGCGCGAACGGTGTTCACGATATGCGGCCCATGTCGATAGATCACACCGCCGCCCCGATTGATGTCATATTCCTCGGGCATACGCGGCTTGAGCAGCCAATCGGAGTACATCCAGTGAGCCAACTGCGTGATGCGCCCCAGCTCACCCGACCGTGCGACCTCAACCATCTTCTGGATGGCCGGGTTCAGATCAGTCGGATGCCCGAGCACCAGCTTGACGCCGTTGCGCTCGGCAGCGTCCACCATCTGCAAGCCTTCAGCCACGGAGGTGGCCATAGGCTTCTCGCACACGATGTGCTTGCCCGCATTGGCGGCCGCTACTACATGCTGACAATGCAGATCGTTCGGTGTGGCTACCCAGACAGCATCGATCTCCCGATCCTGGCACATCGCTTCCACGCTGTCATACGCCCGACCGCCGTACTTCTGGGTGAACTGCTCACGCGCCTCTGGGCGGACATCCGCGGCCGCAACGACCTGCGTCGCGGCCATTCGCTCCAGCCACGGCAGTGCCATGGCGCTACCGATACCCAGGCCGGCGATGCCGAAACGGAGCGAGGTGACGGGCGGTTGGGCTGCGGCACCTGAGCCACCGGAGTGGTCATGAGATCCTCCCGTGAAATGTGCGTGGGCGGGGAGATGATCCTGCGATGCCGCAGGTGGCGCCCCTATACGAGCGTCGCCTGGTTCGCGGAAGCAGACTTCTTGAAGAATCCTCGGTGGCGCCCGTTTAGGGACGCCACCGAGACTCATCTTCGCTTGGCAGAAGTTGGGCTTTCCCCACGCCGAGAACGCTAACGCGCGCCCGTTGGTGACGCCGCGCTGGGCGCATAGGTGCGCGTGTCCTGATACCCATCCTTAATGGTGAACGCCGCGCGCGCCTTCCCGTGCTCGTTCTCATCGTGGTACTGCAGCATCGGCCAATTGCGCGAGTCATCCCACAATAGGCACGGTGGATCGCCGCCCTGTTCAACAGCAGCCATCGCCTCGTTCAGCATCCCCCGATACAGGATGACACCCTTGTCCGAGACACCCAGGTGCTCCATGTTGCGCGGCGTCACGGGCCCCTGACTTACCCAGGCCAGCATGTCGGTCCCGAGGATGGTGTCCGTGATGAGCTTGCCCTCATCGGTCAGATACGGGACCGGCACCACGTTGGTCGTGGGCGCCGCTTGCCCTCGGCCACTGGGCTCAGGCCGTAGTTGATGTGCCAGGTATGCGTATCGTCAATCGGCACCCGTATCTGGAACAGCGATCGAGTCACGGCCAGCGTATTCGGGAACAGAACCGGATGCCCGACCAGCCAATCGGTGGAGGTATTCGGATCGTCTCCCTCGAGCAGACGACGTTTGTAGATGCCGAACTCGAATACGTCAAAGTCGATAGCCAGGTGCTTCGCTGGGTTCATTGCTTTCTTGGTGGCGCCCTTGCGACGAGCAGCATTGTTCATGACGTTTGCATGCAGCCACTCGAAATGCACCGGGTCCAGCGAATTCTCCATGCATTGCAGCCAGCTACACGGCAGATCGGACACCCCGATGGTTCGGTTCAGCCCTTCTAACACGAAGCCTTCCCAGCGCGGTAGCACCGGCTGCTTCTCTCTGGGGCCGAGGTACGCCCAGATCAGCCCACCCATCGCCTGCACCGGGTAGGCCGTGACGGTGATCTTGTCCTTAAAGCGCGCTTCGGCGTTAACGGTCTCTTCAAAGGGCTGCTCGAGGCATTGCCCCTCTTCATTGAAGTACCAGCCGTGATATGGACATCGGATGCCCTCATCGTCCGGAGTGCCATATGCAAGTGAGGCGGAGCGGTGCGGACAGCGCTCCTGGACGAGTCCCATGGTGCCATTGAACGCCTTGTAGAGCACCAGGTTCTCACCGAAGCGGCGGATAAGCATCACCTCTTCACGATCGAGGTCCGATTCGGTCGCGACGGGCTGCCAGAATCGACGCATCATGTTACCCATGGGCGTGCCCGGGCCAACCTGGGTCAATCGTTCATTCTCTTCGATGCGTAACATGGGCGAGCCTCCGCGATGTTATTGAAATCTCAATAGGGTTAGATTGAGAGTACCGCAATCCGACTGAGCCGGCCAACGCGATGCACCTGTAGGGTGGGTTTGCTCTTCTAGTGACGGCCGCCATTAATGGCTTGTCAATAGACAGCGCTGATGACATGGATCGAGTGCATCGGGAGACGATCTAGAAGCACAGGAGATGGATGGCAGATATGGAAATTCCACTGAATTTGAAGGATCGCGTCGTTGTGATCACCGGGGCGGCGCGAGGCATGGGCGCGGCCTATGCGCGGGAATTTCTGGCCGAGGGTGCCCGAGTCGTCGCAACCGACCGTCACTGGAGCGGTGTCGAGGCAGTTCGCGACGAGCTTAGCGCCAGTGATCGGTCGCTGGCTCTTGATATGGATCTGACGAGCGACGAGCAGATTGATGCGGCCTACGCGGCCACCCTCGAGAAATTTGGTGCGGTGGACGCGTTGGTGAACAACGCCGGCGATGCGTCAGCGGGACCTCTTCCCGCCACACGGGAGGATCACGACGCTGGAGACCAGCGATGACGACTTCTTCCGCATGTACAACGTCAACGTCTTCGGCACATTGCGAGTGATTCGCCGATTCATCCAGCCAATGATTCAACAACGGCGCGGCAGCATCATCAGCGTTGTCAGCAGCGGGATGATCATTGATTCAAACGGGGGCGCTTATACAGCGCTACGCCCCAACAGCCGAGAGCAACCCTACATGTCATCCAAGGCGGCACTCGCGAATATGACGTGCTATCTCGCGGATGAAGTGAAAGAGCACAACGTAGCTGCAAATGTTGTTGTTCCGGGGCACACGCGCACCACTGGATTCGACCAGCAGAATCGCGCACGGCTGGAGCGAGGCGATGCGTTGGGCCCGCGGCCAATGGTGCCCGAGCACATCGTGCCGATAGTGATGTATCTCGCTGCGCAGGATGCCGGCTCGGTGACCGGCCGCATCTTCGACGTGATGACCTGGAATATCGAACACGGACTCGGCGGAGCCGAGAACTGGTCCGACATGACCGTGGAGCGGGAGCTCATCATCAATCCAAGCTAAAGCGCTCGCGCGATGAGTGCGTGAGATGGTGTTCCACCGCATGCTTCGCGCAGGCGCATGCGGAACTACCTGTCACGACAGGGGCCGTGGTGGACCTGCGAAGACCTTACCCGCAACGTGAGCTCCATACCGTGATCACGCGCTTGATGGGAAGCTCACGGAGCTGAGCGCGTCTCGCCGGAAGGGTCTCTAGCGAGGCATCATCACCACAGCGAATTCCGGGCGCGCTCCGGCCAGGCACGATCATATTCTGCCCCGCCAAGCCGCTCATCGGTCAGGCCTGCCAGGATGTCTCCCGGCGAAGGGAGCGTGGTGGGCTCGACGTATTTTTCGGGGTTCCAGATGTCCGACCGCACAATGGCCCGTGAGCACTGAAAGTACACCGCTTCAATATGAATCACGATGACACAGCGCGGAGGCTTATCGTCCACTGCGAACGAGGCTACTAGATCCGCGTCCGTTGAGAGGATCGCTCGGCCATTGACCCGCAGTGTTGTGCCGGATCCCGGGATCATGAACAGTAAGCCGACACGCGGATCTTGAATGATGTTCTTCAACGAATCGGCGCGATTGTTCCCGCGGCGATCCGGCATGAGCAGCGTCACGTCATCGTGAACTCGAACAAATCCGGGCCTGTCGCCGCGCGGAGAGCAATCGAGACCCTCCGGGCCGCTGGTTGCCAGCGCAACGAACGGCGACGCCGCGATCAAAGCGCGATAGTCATCGGTGAGACGATGCACCTCTTTAACGATCGATGCTTCCACGGGCTGGCCGTACAAGGCCTCGAGCTCTTCAACGGAAGTGATCGTACTTATCGTTTCCGCAGACATCGTGTCCATTACTCGTACCACCTTCGCTTCGTGGCCACTGTCGGACTATTGGGGCCAGCTCCACCCGTTCGATATATAGCACTTCGCCAGGGTGCGCCACCGGCTTGTCGTTGAATCGATCGCGCAGCCAATCACACATGACACCGTGTGTCGGCGCTGACCAGGTGGTGCCAGCCTCGGTTCCGCCGATATTCGGCATGTGATGTTGATCGGCAAAGAGCCACAGCTCGGACGGCGCGGTAACTTGTTCGAACAGCTCGAAGATCTCATCAATGGGGCTGCGCGGATCGTACTCACCGACCGTCATCAGCGTCGGGCAGGTGATCTTGTCCAAATAACCGTCCAGCGTCATGTCGCTCACCACGGCATCCAGCTCCTCTTCCGTCTCACTCTGAGTGAGGTAGGCAAAGAGCTGTTTCCAGCGAGGCGACTCGAGATTCATGAGCACTCTCTTGTCGCCGTACGTGGATGCCGGCGCCACGATTGCACGCACACGGGAATCACGCGCGGCCAGGCGCAGCCCCCAGTGGGAGCCAAAGCTGACTCCGTATACGCCGATACGATCGGCGTCGATCTCAGGCCGATTTACCAGGTAATCAATCGCTGTACTGGCGGCCTCTTCGTAATTGCTGGACGTGAGCTTGATACCGCGCAAGTTGCACTCCGCCTGCCCCGGCCCATCGAACGAGAAGACGTGCATGCCGCGCATATGAGCGAAATTGAACTGCGGGTGCGGCCAGCCCTCTTTCATGGTGTCGCAGCCGGGGATATAGAAGATGAGCGGTCGCGGCTCATCGCCCGGGCAAAGGTGGAGGTTCCCCGAGACAAGTGTGCCGTTCCACGGGATGTCGATGTGCTCCAGCTTATAGGGCGCCAGAGCGCACACCTGGTCGTAGCATCGCCGCACTCCGGAATAAAGGTAGCGCTTCTCATCGTTGTTCTGGAAAATGACGTGCTGCGCGGCGGCCCACATGACGGCAGCACGATAGTAGAGGTCTAGCGCGGTCTCTGAATGCCCAGCCTCGGCCTCTGTGCGCGCCAGTCCCTCCAGGCGTCGTGCCGATTGGCCCACGTGCTTACTGATCATGGCGTGGCTACGGACAGAGCGCGGTAGATTCCCGCGGCCTTCACCCTGGAAATGGAAGACCTTGCCGGTCTCCTGAACCAGGTAATCGAGAACCCACTGCTGACTATCGCGGGCCAGCCGAGCTCGGCCGGCAACTTTGGTCTCAGAATGGGGCATGAGAGCCTCCCTTAAGACATGTGATCTCGTGTTCGAAGACTCTACACCCGCCGCTATCGCAGTGGCGCGTCCCGTGAATGCGGGGGACCGCCGACATCCTGTCGGCCCGGCTCTTCGGAGGGCCGCGGCGCGATCGCCACAGTCATCCGGTCTCAGTGATTCCGCCAGCGGACCTCACGGGCCGAGCCGACAAGATGTCGACGGTCCCGGAATGGGATGTCAGTCTCAAGGGGCCGCTAGTACAGCAGGCTCGGGTCCTGCTTCTCGCGCCAGAGCGATTCCAGCACCGCAAGGTCGCTCAGGATCTGGTCGCTGGTGCTCTCGGGCTTCGTATCCAGCACTTCCAGGATCTCCAGATCAAATGCCTCAATGCCGAATTTCCGGCCATCTTCCTTGAGTGCGAAGTGCAGCGCAGATGCCGATCCCGTGCTCCTGGCGAATCGCATCTTGCTTTCCATGCTAGCCAGATTGGAAGTGGAGCCAACGAGCACTCGGTTATTGCGATTGTTCACGATCCGGAATACGCCCGCCTCCGGTCGATTCTGCTTGTACTCATCGACAAGCTCTTTGCGGCGCGTCTTCTCGGTCATGACGAGTCCTTCATCAGTCGTAGTGGTTCGCGAACGTTAGAACGCATCTTGCTGTGGTCAGTATTCCCATACGTGTGGGAGACTTCATCAATTGTATGAAGCGAGGAGTTGGGAGATGACCCAGAGCACACCCGGTGGATGACCCGTTGGTTGGCAAAAAGAGCACATGCAGCGGTATCTGGATACGAACGGCGAAGATGGTCACATCTGGAACGGCCGACCGACACTGCTTCTAACCACCACCGGACGGAAAAGCGGTCAGCAGCACACCACGCCGCTCATCTACGGTGAATCAGACGGTCGTTACCTGGTGGTCGGCTCGCGCGGCGGTGCGCCAGAGCATCCCCAGTGGTACAAGAACCTGGTGGTCAATCCAGACGTGGAAGTACAGGTCCTGGGCAACCGATTCAAGGCGCGCGCCCGTACCGCCACAGGCGATGAGAAGCAGCCGCTCTGGGATCTGATGGTGGGCGTCTATCCGTCGTTCGCCGACTACCAGACGCGCACCGAGCGAGAGATCCCGGTTATTGTCCTGGAACGGGTCGGAAACTAGTTTCCAGTCCGGTGTGCCTGGGGCATACTGGCCCAACGACGGATATCGTCCCACCCTTTGCGATGCCCACCGCGGAGGGCATGCAGGCCTATCGGCGAAGTGGGCATCCGAAACAGCTTCCCCGCTCCGCGAGAATACGGCTTGCCTAATCGAGCGGGGAGGGCTCTTATGCGGATTCGATTGTTTGGCACATTGTTCGAGACCAAAACGACACGGCGAAAGTCCAGAATCGACCGGATGACGACGAGGCGCGGGCAAAAGCCAAGCACGAGAAGGGCAAAGAAGACTAGCTCTTACGAGTGGATCACGTCGCCGCGACTTCACCTGACTTCTCACGATCCCTGCGATCATGCCGGGCCAGCGTATCGCCCAGCACCTCGCCCACGGCCACCAGCACGGAGCACATGCCAAGGTAAATGAACCTGTAGCCGAATCCAAAACGCTCGGCCATGGCGGCAAACCCTGCCGGAGTCACCGGCGCGCGAGGCTCTGCGAGACAGCGAAGAACCGGAACAGGTGCGAATGTTGGCTCGCGTTCAATGCTCAACTGCATCGCCCGAGTGAACCTAATACGGATCTACGGGCGACATCTCTAAGGGAGAGATTCCGAACGCCCGAGCGGTGAAAAAATGGGAAGTGTCAAAGGAAGCTCAAGATCTGTCTCAAGCTCGCTCATGTCCAATTCAGCAGTCCCGACGATCGAAAGATAGATCTCGACGAGCGCGTACACCAGGTTCTGAGCCAAATGCGTGCGCAGACTTAAACACCATTCCATTATGTCGATTGACTCCTCGGCATTTGACCCACTCATGATCCGTCTCAACAGAGTAACGAGTGCCCCAGTCAATGCTCCATTTTCCAACGACGCCGACTCAAATATTCGCGCGACCGTTCTTCGCGAGATCGGTTCCTTGGTCGCAGCGATTAACTTGATCAAGCCTGACTGGGCTGTGGGACCGAACTCTGGAATTCTCCCAGTCAACTGATCCACGTTGTCAAGCGATTTGGGAAGCCGAAGAACTCTAACCGGTCTTGCGCCTGAGGGATCTGTTAGAATGCCGGACAAATGGACCAGGCGGAAGAGTCCCGTCGAATGCGGGGATTGACCTCTGGCAGCGACTGTAAGTAGTCGCTCAAGAATCCTTGGCGCCAACGGGTCCATTGTGGCAGCTCCGTCTTCGGCGCAGAACAAATACTCCTCGGCTCCACTCAAACGAACGAGCAATTTGCTAGTTGTCGCATCGAAGGCAGGATATCGCGCGAACAGGACCGCCAACTTGGCTAGCGTAATGACTTCACGCCTGCTTGATGGAATTGCGGACGCGATCTCGAAAAGCCGCTCAAGTGGCGCTGAGAGGACCTCAACAGCGGAACTCAACCTCGATGACGGAGCGACAGCAAAGTAGGCTACAAGAAGTCGCTCAAGTACCGCCCAGCCACGCCAGTGACCCGACACGTTTCCGCTCCACACTGAGGTAACCGTATCCAAAATCGCCGATACAATTGACGGCTGCAACGCCCCGTCAGTCATTGGGAGACGGAGACTACCTAACCGAACTCCCCTACGTAGACCCGGGCTCTAGGGAAGATGACACTAATCCCGAACGCACATCATCCGTGGCACGCAGTCCCTCTCGGAATTTAGCTATTTCTTTAGGGCCGAACGAGTCAACTACATATGCCAAAAGCAAGCGCTCAGGCGACTCGGTCGAGATTGTTGCCCGCAACCTCATCGCTCCGCGACTAAGCGCAATGCCCTGAGTTTGCTTGATGGCCCTCAACAAGTCCGATCGCATACGTGAGACATCTGGAAACCCGACCAAGTACGCGAAACGGTCCACTTGCTCGAGATCCTTACCTACAAACAAAGGACGATCCAAGAAGTCCATTGGAATGTCCTGCGCTCGTCCTGGGTGGCGGTTCACGCGTCGCCATAGCAGCATGAATGCTGACACGCGAAACTCAAGCAATAATGACGTGTCGGTCGCGATCTCGATCAACTGCGCATTCGGGAGATGTCCAGTTACATCGTCTAGGGGCGAAGATAGCTCAGTCGCGAACGCTCCCGGGGCCTGTAGGAATTGAGACCGCGTCGACCGAACTCGGTTGGCCGCGTACATTCTTTGATGATCGTTATAAAGAATCATCAGTTGACTGAACATCCATACGGCCCGCAGTTGGCCAAGCCAATCGCGTCTGTCGAACAATTCCTCGCTGATCTCAATGCCACCTGTGGGAAATCGCCATCCCGCGTCACCCACCGCAGACCGAAAGATAGCAGCACCAGCGTCGGTTGAGAGTATTCGCTCCTCTATGAGCCGAACCACGTATTCTGAATCCGCAAGAAAAGTCTGAACCCACAAGCGTCGAAAACGCGGCAAGGATGGGTCCGGAACACCCGGGACATCTCGCCACGCCGGAGCTCCACAGCGCCACTCGGCGAGCAACCCGACTCGCTCTCCGTCGGTTAGGACGCCAGCACGAACCAGCGAAGCCAACACCTCACTTGCGCGCCGATCATCACCCGACATGGTGTGAAATAGTTGGACCAGGCGCAACTCATGCCTGGACTCCACCTCGCTCATGCGATCGGACAATATCGGCTTAACGAAATCCCTGATATCCTCCGCCGGCAGCTCTCCTAAACGCTTGCTCAACTCCGCAAAGCGCAACCTGTCCAGACCAACCGTCGCTAGCCGCAGAGCGTATTCAAGTGCCCCACGTTGAAGAATCCGATTCGGCGCGAACGATCGGTCGCTAGCAATTTCCAACGCCAGCCAGCCGCCCCGAAACGCAAACCGGTGAACCCCGCTGCGATCTATATCGCGACAACCTTCGAGAACATGCGCCGCCTCACCCGAATGCGCACGGCCCACGCGCCCTGCGAAAAACAAAACAACATTGCGCCAGTGCGGTGCAAGAGAAATCGATTGAAATCGTTTAAACCGAAGCTCACTCCCGCTTGCCGAATCGACCAAATGACCCGCAGCGAAAAACTCCTGAATCGATCTCAATTCGAAACCGTACACTCCGGGTTCGCTCTCCACTAACAAAACCAGACGTTCGTGGGCTTCGCTGATCAGCTGATTTGCAACCTCACTAACCTCCTTCTCTCCAGAAAACGGATTATTGAACCGCAACAATCTCACAACCTCCGCCTTGAATTCATTCTCGCCTAAAATTGACCGCGTATCGCCTGCGGCCGTTGACCTTCGATGCAATATATATGCCAAGTACTGATGCAGCCCGAAGAGTAATCTCTTTTCTGTCTGGATTATTGTCTTGGACTTCGAACGTTCACGCTTATAAATGACTTCTAGGTATTCGTTGAACAGTTCTTCTCGCTGCCTTGGCGGCGTGCCGCCACTCAATATGATTAGAATAAAGATGGTGACCTGAAGTGGTGTTGTCATAAGCGACTGGAAGTTTGGATCTGCCAAACAATCCTTGATCATTGCTCTTAACGCCAGGCCCTTCGGTTGCTCGATACTCTTTGCTGAGATCCACCTCTCCGTGTATTCGAGGACTTTTTCCGTTGACATATTGACGAGTGTGAAGTGAACGAACTCCTCCGGATTAAAATTATCTGAATACCCAGTAGGTCTAGATGTCGCTATGATCTGACTATCCGCCTTAAGAACATTGTCCAGGCGATTAATGAATTCTGCAACCAAATTTAACAGTGATACTCGGAGTTCTTTGTCTGTTACCTCATCGAGACCATCCAATATAAGAAGTATTGGGTTAGATTTGATCAGTTCTTGGATTTGCTCAGGACTAACAGACCGTCCAGATCTCTCTTCGATTATCGTTGCAATGAACCGTTCCACATGATGTGATCCCGCGGTATCTGTTATCCATTGGGCATAATCTTTGAGAATAATACGGATTGGAATTCGCAAGACCCGAGGCGTGAAATCATCAGTGTTACTGCCAAACTCTTCGCTACGTTTGAGAATATGGGCACGATGGATTTGGGCAATGAATTGACCGAGCGTCGATTTTCCCTGACCCGGCCCTCCGATAAGAACTGACTTAAGCGGTCCCGCCCCTATTAGTCTTTGGGCCGCCGGAATAGCTTCGGGAACTTGGTCCACCCGCATGCCAGTCGCAATTACCGTGGTGCGGCCATGGAAGGTGAACCGCAGGTCCTCGAGATTCCGGGGCCGGGACGTCCAGATCGATGAATATGCGACGAAGAGGAATCGGGTGCTCACCGATTTCACCGGCTTGGTTGAGCATACTGATCGTGGTCGAAGGATCCTTGAATGTAGAGTTGGACCGTTTCTGCCATAAAGGAGCGGGACCGATTTTGAGCATCTAGGAGTTCTGCCAGAACGTCACCGGGCGTTAAGAGGTGGTAGTAGGTCCGTCTTATCTCCGGGCTTAGGTCTAGCATTCGGGCAATATCGTCATAACCCCAAACCTGAATATGTCGAATTACAGTCGAGAAGTTCGGGATAACTTGGGTTTGTATCTGGTCATGCGTTCCAATATCAGGAACAGATGAGAGTGCAACATTAGTCGCAAGTATGTAGTTGTCACAGTCACGTTGATACTTGCCAGTGATTTTCTCAAGCTCAGAGTTCAAGTCCCGTACAATTAGCCTCCGGGCTTGATCGGGCCGGACTAGCTTCGTGTCATGAAACTTCGCTTGGATGATCCAGTTGCCGTCCCACGGGTCAGCCGTGGACGGGAAGGTCGATCGCCCCGAGTAAGTGGCTTCGCGACCTCCGTCAGGCCCAGCTCCAAACGTGGTTGTCCCAGGCGCGATGAATTTCTTTGCGAGCGCCTGGACTAGGTGCTCAAATTGGGTTTCACCTAGTCGATTGAGTTCATAATCTGGCATAGGTTCACGCACTCCATAGCAAAGTCCGCATAGGGAAGTGGCAACTACTGAGGCGGCGTCATGTAACGAGTTCGCGCTATTCGAGATGATGAACGGACTCTTGAAAATTGGCAAGCTCAAGATCAGGCGGTGACTGCCAAGGTCCAGTCGACTGCAAGTCGGCCTTCGTTTTGATTCTCGTCCAGCGGTTGCTTGCGTGATGGAAAGCTAACGAAAGCGGTTTGTAAGTTACACGCATAAAAGGGCGCCTGTCGGCCGGTGGGCTGGCAGAAGGAGCACAGGGATCGCTATCCCGCCACGAGGGTGAGGACGGCCATATCTGGAACGGCCGACCCAGGCTTCTCCTGACGACCACCGAACGCAGGAGCGGCCAGCAGCACACCTAGCCGATCAATTGCGGTGAGTCAAGTGGTCGTTACCTGGTCATCGGCTCGCGCGGGGGTGCGCCCGAGCATCCCCAGTGGTATCAGAACCTGATGGTCAACCCAGAAGTGGAAGTACAGGTCAAGGGCGACCGATTCAAAGCCCGCGCGCACACGGCCACGGCGGACGAGAAGCCGCCACTCTGGGACTTGATGGTGGGCGTCTACCCATCGTTCGCCGAGTATCAGACGCGGACGGAGCGCGAGATTCCGGTCGTCGTCCTCGAGCGGGTCGAGGAGTAAACTCTCCTCTTATCTGACCCTAGGATCCACTGGCGGGTTTCGCCGCGACCTCGCCCGTCTTTGCCCGATCCTCGCGATCGTGGCGCGCCAGCGTATCCCCTAGTACTATGCCCACGCCTGCTGCGACCAGGACAGCGCACATGCCAAGGTACACGAAGCTGTAGCCGAATCCGAAATGCTCGGCGATGGCGGCAAACGCTGCCGGAGTCACCGTGGCGCCAAGCTGAGCAAACGTCCGCCAGATGGCGAAGAAGCGGCCCCGTGCAAATGTTGGCGAAAGATCGGTCCCCAGGACCTGCATCGTTCCGCCCGTCATGCCTTGACTGGCCTGCACCAGCACATAGCACACCATGAAGTACTCGGTCGGCACGTCGAAGAACGCCGTCAGGGACATCAGGAAGAGCGCCGAGGCGTAGGTGCTGAACCCAGGAACAATAACCTTGCGGCGACCGATTCTGTCCATGAGATAGCCGGTCAGGAACGGGATGGGCAGGGCGCAGGCCACCGCCGCGGTATTGAGCAAGCCGAGCGTGTCAGGACCGAGGTTGTAGTTGTAGACGGCGTAGAGGTTCAGCGCGCCCTGATCGAACCCACCCCGGGCGAGATTTGCCAGGGTTTGGATGGCCAGGAAAGTGATCATCTGGAAGGTGAGCATGTAGGCGATGACTCGACCCCACTCGTTCCCCTCAGACGCGGCAGCGGGTGCTTCGCCCTCCACTCGCTTCCGGCGCATGGGATCACTCTCCCTGACCAACCAGAAACTCGGGATAATCGCCAGCACCGTGAGGAAAGCGTGCACCATGAATGGCACAGCTAACCCGAATCCGGCCGCGAGGAAACCACCCACCGATGGCCCGAAGAGCGTCCCTGCCTGTCCAACCCCCATCATCCATTGCTGCTGCCTGGCGCGCTCGCGATGTCGGGCCGTATCGGCGATTATTACCAGACGAGCCTGCATCCAGATCTGAAGCGCCACGCCCGCCAGGAATCTCCAGAACAGCAGCTCGCCGATGCTATGTGCCAGCGGCGTCATAAAGGATGCGATGCCAGCGAGCATCGGCCCGCACAGCAGCACCGGTCGGCGACCAACCTTATCGATCAGCACGCCCGTGGGAAACGTCGCCGCGAGCTGGCCAGCGTTTGACGCCACGAACACCAGCGAAGCCACACCCACCCCAACATCGAACGACTTGGCCAGCCCGGGGATCACGGGGGCTACGAGACTGGTGCCCAGTGAGAGCAGCACGGAAGGGAGATACAGCGACAGGATCTGGTTCATGGAAACCAGCCCTTCCGAGCGCGGTTGGGACATCAAGGCTCCTCATGTCGGCTGGACGTAGATGGATCCAGTGCCGACCGCTAGGTATTTTACGACCGAAGCTCAGCGCTGTCTAACGTGAACGTGAAGGTCAGATTTAGGCGGTGTCCGCAATTGGATCCATAGATTCAATGAGCAGCCTTGTAGAGGGGTACGCTTGAGACAAGTAGTGAGCACTTCATTTCAGCAGCTTTTCGCGAAGACAGAGAGCGAGCGGAGCGATGCGTCAAGCGAAAGCGTGGTTAGCCCTCTACTGCAATTGGCCCGCCGATCGTGATCGGAGGCGGCGTCGCTTCGCTTGCTCTTAGCGCTCGCGAAAAATCGCCGAAATGAAGCGATCACTACGTACATAGTAAGCCCAGGAGCTCTTTCCCACGCATGATAGAATCGGCTTAGCCGTGCCTGCCCATTACCTTCCGTGACCGGCGCAATGCAGGTTCCCCTGCCCGCCTCGCGCTCGGCTCTGGATTCACCCCTCGCCTGGCTTCTTGGCTGCGGAACGCTGAGCGGCGTTATCTGGTGGCAATTCTTTACTGTGCCGTTCCCGCTGGCTCAGTACTACGCCCAGGGCCACGTGGACTACGCCTGGATCACTCAGTACCGTCCAGAGGGTACGTTCATCTTCATGGCCGCGTTCGGAGCGCTCTTCGCGCTGGCCTGGGTGGCGCAGCAGAAGGTTCTAGGGGATAAGTCTGCCGAGGCGATTCTCACTGTGCTGGCCGGACACGTAGTGTTCAGTGCGGTACTCCGAGGCATGTATCCGACCGCGGCGGTGGATATTTACGATTACTTTCTCTATGGCCGGATCTCGCTGATCCACGGTGGAAACCCATTCATCCAGCCACCGCGCGACTTCCCTCAGGATCCGTTCCTCTATCTATCACCCTGGCAAGCTGAGCCGTCTGTCTACGGTCCAATCTGGCAGATTATCAGTTTAGCGCCGACCGCGCTCGCAGGCGACGATCTGTTGTTTGCGATCGGCGCGTTCAAGGTGACGGCGATACTCGGCTCATTCCTCACCGCGGTAATCATCTATCTGACGCTCCGCCGCATTGCACCGAACCGTGCTGTTGCTGGCACGCTGTTCTTCGCCTGGAACCCGCTAGTGCTCTTCGAAACTGCCGGCAATGGCCACAATGACTCAATTCTGACGGTATTGATGATGGCGAGCGTCTTCTGCCTTATTGTCGGTCCGCGCTGGGGAGCACTTCCTGGACTAGCCGCCGCGGCACTCACCAAGGTCCCCGTGATTCTTCTCGGCCCGCTGATGCTGGCGGGCGTTCTACGCGCCGACACACTTCAACGCTCAATCCGGACCGCGACCATCGGCCTGGCCGCATCGCTAGCGCTGGTCGTCGCCGCTTACCTGCCGTTCTGGGTGGGCCTGCCCACGCTCAGCTTTCTAGGCCGTGGTCACTGGTTCACAGCCTCCCCAGCCACGCTGCTCCGTGAGGTGCTGCGACTCCAAGGCATAGAGTTCGAAACAGCCAACCAGTACGCGACACTCATTTCGGCGGCGATCTTCGGGCTGATTTACGTCTGGTGTCTGGTCGCGTACCTGCGTTCACCAGCCCCGCGCTCCGCCTCCATTCATCAGAATGAGTCCGTAACCGCTCATCACTCGTCACACATGACTCATCACTGGCTCGCTCGTGATTGGCAACCCTGGCTCCGCGCAGCCTATCGAGTGACCATGGCTTATCTGGTGATCGCGGCGCTCTGGTGGCACGCCTGGTACCTGCTCATGCTGATCTGCTTTGCCGCGCTGCTGGGGGATTCCGTACTGGAGACACGCTGCAATCTGTTCTGCTTCGGTGGCCTACTCTCGTACGTGGTGTTCAAATACGTCTGGTGGTATTGGGAGCCAACCGGCGACTACTTTCGAATCATGACCGTGAGCGTGGTGGCCATCTTCTCGCTTCCGGCACTCCACTGGCTGCTGTCATTCTTGCCGTCCAACCATCAAGCAACCGTGGCGGAAGCTCAGGGCACGTAATCAGCTCAATATTCTGGCTCGACAAAATGTTGACGGCATTCGATACGAAGCTACCGGCAAGAACCTGACACAGTAACGGCCACAGTGTCCCGGAGATGGTACTTGGCGACACCGGTCACAAAGAGAAGAAGAAAGCCCTCTGTAAGAATCAGCTCTCGAATCAACAGATGAGCGTTGTTGAGGATCGCACCTGGCGCCACGCGCCGTGGAGTGCGCCGCGGGTAGCAAGAATTCTTGTGGAGTTTGAGGAAAGAGCACGGGCGGACGCTCCGCTGCAGTGGTCGAGACATCGGAAGGAGGGACACCCCATGGCCAGAGTCAAAGCCCTGACCGTTTTCGCACTCTGGCAGAGCGCTGCGCCGAAACCACAACACGAGTACCCGGTGTGGGCGACATGAGCTCCGAACGAAGCCGCTCCTCCAGCGCATCCGGAAGTCGGCGCTGGAGGAGGCGCTGCAGCACCGAGTGCCGGCCGGGCGCTCCCCACGCACCGAAGTGCGCCCGTATCAATCGCACCGGCGGCTCGTGCCGAACTGCTCCGCAGCCGCCGTCCAGATCCAGCGCGCGCCGTCGCCTAGCACGACAACCGCCCGCAACCTCGCCAGCCCGGGCCCGGTGACCGGGCCATCGACGCCGAGGATGTCCAGGCCGCCCCGCCGCGCCACTTCGGCGCCCCAGCGCCCGGTGAACGGCCCCACCGGCTCGCGGGCCGCCACGTAACTCGGGGCCTCCAAGCGCTGCCGTTCCGGGGGCGCAGCCGGATCCCAGCCGCCGACCACGCCGAGTTTGACTTCGTGCCAGCCATCGTTGAAGCGCACCAGCACGCCATCGGTTTCAGCGACCAGCTGGTGCGGGGCGGCGTCCACCGGCCCGGCCGGGGCCCGCGTCCGTTCGACGGTGGCGCGGTCGGCCTGCTGAGCCTGATCGAGCGCGGCCCCGGCGGCCTCGGTCTGGGTGCGCACCGTCTCGGGACTCACGGCCAGGCCGGTCAGGTCCTCGAGCAGGTCGGCGGCCTCGGCAAACGCCGTGGCGCCCCCCAGCCGGACCAGCCAGGCGCGCAGCGGGCCGCTCAGGCGCTGGTGCGGCGCGAGGCCCAGCGTGCGGTCGGTCGGGCTCCAGCCGTGGCGGCAGGTCGGGCAGTGCGCCCACGGGCGCGACCAGCGGACCGGGCCGCAGACCGTGACCACCTGGCGGGAACGCCAGCTGTGCGTGGGCGCGGTCGTGCCGCACTCCGGACAACGGGACCGGTCGCGCTGGAGCCCGGGATCCAGACTGCGCTGGGTAGCCGCGATCATCCCGGCGACCAGCGTCGGGGCCACGGTGCGCAGCTCGGTCTGGACCTGGCGCTCGAGATCCGTCAGAGAGGCATCGCGGTGGGCGCGCGCCCAAGCCGCCAAGCGGTGGGCACAGGCGGCGAGCGGTGCGACAATCGTCTCGGGAAGGTTCTCCGCGTCCATGCGACCTTCCTCGCGGCCGGGGCATCTCACTGCCCCGGCCGCCTCGGCATGAGAATCCGCGTTCGCAGCGTAACCCATCCGCTCCGTTCTCACCACAGCTCTCAAAGCTTTTGGTTACACCCCCAGTCCCTAATCGTTTGCGCATCCCGCGAAATTGAACTACGCTGGCCTCATTCCTCGGCTGCTCGCGTCTGCCAAGGACCGAGTGGCGAACCCTAGAATGGGATGGTGTCATGACGCGTTACGGCTCAGACCTGATCGTCGATCTCCTTCAGAAGTTCGAGATTCCGTGGGTGACACTCAACCCAGGGTCCTCATTCCGGGGCTTGCACGACTCAATGGTCAATTACGGTGGCAATAAGCCGCCGATGATCTTGTGCAACCATGAGGAGATCGCAGTATTCATGGCCCACGGTTACGCCCGAACAACCGGGAAACCGATGGCTGCGATCGTCCACGATACGGTGGGTCTCCTGCACTGCGCCGAGGCCGTCTACTACGCGTACCTCGATCGCGTTCCGCTCCTGCTGTTAGGAGCCACCGGGCCGATGGACACCACCCGCCGACGTCCTCATATCGATTGGATCCACACCACGGTGATGCAGTCGCAACCGATCCGCGACTACATCAAGTGGGACCGTCAACCGGTGAACGCTACTGAGGTGGCGGAGTCTTTTGCGCGGGCTTACCGTGTGGCCACCCAGGAGCCGCGCGGGCCGGTGTATCTCGTGTATGACAGCGCTTTTCAGGAAGACCCGCTCAGCGAAGAAGTGGCCATTCCGGATCCGCGGAAAGTAACTGCCGGGACCCTGGCCCATCCCGATCCGGCCGCCGTGGAAGAGCTGGCGGACCTGCTGGTCAACGCTGAGATGCCCGTTTTGCTCGCATCCTATGCCGGGCGCAACCCATCGGCCTTCCACGATCTCGTCCGGCTAGCGGAAGCGACCGGCGCGGCGGTCATTGATGAGCGCATGCGACTGAATTTCCCGAACCGCCATCACCTGAACGTGACCGATTTCGAGCAGCCCTTCCTGGAGCGCGCCGATCTCGTTGTGGCGTTCGACCTCAAAGATCTGTACGGCCCGCTTGTGCGGCTCAATCGACTAACGCGAGAGACCGAATACGTGACCGGGCCCGGGTGCAAGATCGCCGAGGTTGGCTACCGCGATATCAGTATCAGCAAGTGGTCAGACGAGTGGCAGCAGCTCGTGCCGGTGGATCTCCAGATCATTGCCGACACGTCCGTCACCCTCCCGCTGCTGGCGGATCGCGTGGCGGAGAAGATCTCGTCTAACCCCGCGGCTCAAAGTCGTGCGCGTGGACGAGCGGATGAGATCCGCGCCGCTCACGAGCAGCATTGGAGCAAATGGCAGGAGGACGCCAGGAAGGATTGGGATGTCGCGCCCATGAGCACGGCGCGCCTGGCTAGCGAGGTCTGGGATGTCATCAAGAACGAGGATTGGGTGATGACCTCGGCGTCACTCTCCAACTGGATCTTCAAGCTCTGGGACTTCGACCGTCCTGATCGCTACCCGGGCTCAGCGCTGGGCACGTCCACACAGATTGGGATCGCTCTCGGCGTAGCGCTGGCGCACAAGGGCAGCGGCAAGGTGGTAGTCAACCTCAACCCTGATGGCGACCTGATGTTCGATGCCGGCGCGCTCTGGATAGCTTCGAACAATGAGCTGCCGTTGCTGACGGTCATGTACAACAACCGCGCCTACTACAACGACTGGGAGCACCAGATTCGCATGGCCGAGCACCGCGGCACCCCTGTTGACAACGCGTGGATTGGCCAGGCGATCGATGGTCCCGCGCCTGACTTCGGGGCGCTGGCGCGATCTATGGGTATGCACGGTGAGGGTCCGTTCGAGGATCCATCGGAGGTTGGACCCGCGTTGCGGCGGGCCCTCGAGGTGGTCAAATCTGGCAAGCCAGCACTGGTGGATACGGTCACTCGGCCACGGTGAGCCGAGCCTAAGCGACGGCTCGTCGAAAGCTAAGCGAGGATCGCGATCAACGTGGCGTCCCTTGAGGGCCGCCACCTAGATTTCCATGACAGCGACCGGCAGAAGGGATACTCAGGTGACGCGGGTGAAGGGCGCCACTACGGGTTAATGTCGCGACCGACTAACTCGCCAAGGTCTTCCAGCGCCCTGGCCGCGACCTTCAGATCATCCACAAGCATCTGATAAGCGGCGCGGCGTGCATCAGGGTCGGGCGATCGGAGGATCGCCGATGGATGGATTGTGGCCACTACTTTGAATCCGTGTTCAGAGGCGATGACGGTTCCACGCTGTTGCATTAATTTGAACTTCGGTCCGAGGACGGCCCGTGCCGCGGTGGCGCCGAGGCACACAACGACTGCTGGTCTGACGGCGCGGAATTCGGCCTCAAGCCAGGGGCGGCAGGCGTTGATCTCGTATGCCCCGGGCTTCTTGTGGATGCGCTTCTTCCCGCGCGGCTCGAATTTGAAGTGCTTGACGGCGTTAGTCACATAAGCTCTGTCGCGGGCAATTCCGGCTTCGGCGAGCGCCTCGTCCAGTAGCGTGCCAGCCGGACCCACGAATGGCGCTCCCTGACGGTCTTCCTGATCGCCGGGCTGCTCGCCGACGAGCATAATCCGGTCGTTCTCTGGGCCGGAGCCGAAGACTGCTTGAGTCGCGTCCTTGTAGAGATCGCACCCGTGGCATTCCTGGACAGCAGCACGTAACTCGGCGAGGCTGGCTGAGTCCGGAACGAATGGAGCGGCGCCGACCTCATTCTGATCGTCGGTCCCCGTGGTCTTTCGAGTTGGCATGCTGGCCGGATCTGCAGCAATCGGGCCACGTCAATGGATCAGTCCCAGATCCGCGAACGTACCGAGCTCATCGCCGCCGAGCCTCGTCGACACGCGTGATCAGCTCATCAACCAGCGGGCTTCACGTGCTTCCCTCTCGGGAGCCACAGTGATTGGTTCCCCGGGGCGCCCGGGTCACACTCTCGCACGGGCTCGGCGCACCAGACACGAACCGACCTCGGACACCGCGACCGCCACCTCGGGGTAGCACTCTGCCAGCCATTTTCACCCGCCGGTGGTACCCCCGCGGGGGTACCACCGGATCTCTGGGTTGCGCGGCAGGGCAAAGCGCGTGCCGAAAAATTGTAGACGGTAGAGCAGAGTCCCTTTGGTGGGTGGGCGTCCTCGTCCGCAGCGTCGAGGCCGCCCATAGAACTCAACACTGCCGATTGGAATCCCGAAGT
The DNA here is from genome assembly GCA_963765765.1 of uncultured Chloroflexia bacterium. Taxonomy (GTDB): domain Bacteria; phylum Chloroflexota; class UBA6077; order UBA6077; family JACCZL01; genus CAVXYC01. Next base: position 117,942 of record CAVXYC010000023.1, read on the forward strand.
GCGACCTCGACGGACGCGGCGGACGAGGACGTCCACCCACCAGAGTGGCAGGGCATCCGCGAGAGCTAGCTAATGGTCAGACGCAGGACGCGGTCATCATCCGCTGAGGGCGACCCGCGGCCATCCCGGTTGCTCGTGAGCAGGTAATACGCGCCATCAGGCCCTTCGACGATGTCGCGCAGGCGACCGAACTGTCCCTGGATCACGGGTTCCAGACCTATCGCTCGGTGTGAGTCCTCTGGATCTAGTATGAGTCGATAAAGCGACTGGCCGCGCAAGCCCGTGAACAGAAGCGACCCTGACCAGCTTCCTGACGAAACGAACGTTGCCCCGCCTGGCGCCCACGTCACGTTGGATCCGCTCTGCCAGATTGGCGAGATCATGCCCTCACGCTGCTCGTCGCCTGTGATCACCGGCCAGCCATAGTTCTGGCCGGCATCTATCCGGTTCACCTCGTCCAGGCAGCAGGTGGGGCGACCGCTCGGCCCGTGTTCGGTGGCGAAGAGCTGGCCGGTCCCGGGCTGCCAGGCCAGGCCCTGCGCATTGCGGTTACCGTATGAGTAGACGGTGGATCCCGGCCAGGGATTGTCCGCCGGAGCTGAGCCGTCTGTTTCCAGTCGATGAATCTTGCCATTCGGAATCGCCGGATCCTGCGCCAGCATGTCTGTCCCGGCATCACCCACCGTCCAGTAGAGCTTGCCGTCAGGGCCGAATCGAACGCGCCCTCCGTCGTGAACCGAGTTCGCTCGCACCCCATCCACCAGCACGGCATCCTCGGCCCCAGTGCCCGTGGCTGGATCTTCACGGAGACGGGCGAGTTTGTTGACCAGACTGCCATCAGCCCCCCGATAGGTGTAGGCCGCGTACATCCAGCCATTGGAAGCGAATAAGGGATCAAGCGCAAGCCCCATAAGGCCTGCCTCACCGGTGCTGGCCACATTAAGGGTTGCCCATGGCTGGTCCTGGAGCTGCCCGTTGATCATCACGCGGATACGGCCCGGTCGTTCGGTGATGAAGACACGACCATCTGGAGCAAAGGCAATTTCCCAGGGAGCTTCGAGTCCCCGGGCCACCGTCTCAATTGACAGGGACGGATCTACTTGGGCTTCCACTGGATCAGCGACAGAAAAGCGCCCGATCAGGACGATCGCGAGGGACAAGAATATGATTCGACTTGCGAGCGGACTCATCAGCGTTCTCCATCGTTCATGCCTTGAATCTTCGAGACGGATGCGCTTCGCATGACCTATGCCCACCAGCACTCCGGACTGCGGCGGTCTTCACCGCTTTCATTTCAAAGCGTAGCGGCCCGTGAGCTCGGCTTCCAGCGAAAACCGCCGCAGCTCAAATCCTGGCCGGTTCTTAGCTCAAGAGCGCGGCGAGCTCGTCCGGGGAAGTCACGGGAGCTTTGCAGACGTAGTGCTCGCACAGATATGCCGCCGCCTGGCCGTCGCGAAGCGTGCGATCAGCGAGGACCGGGTAGGCACGAGCGCGACGATCGCCTTCCTCACACCCGGCGAGTACGAGGTTAGGCTCATATGGACCACTCGCGACATCGAGAAGTTGGCGAGTATCGGTGCTATCCAGACGACCGATGATCGCCAGCTCGCGCGGCGGCGCCTGCTGGAAGTCCAGCGCTGCCAGAAGTCGGCCAAATCCGCCGGGTGCCCGCGTCATGAGCGTTGCCATAGATTCCAGGACTTCCTGGGCACGCTGTGCGTAGCGAGAGTCGCCGGTCAACACGGAGAGTCGCAGTAGTACTTCCGTGGCCACTGATGTGCCTGACGGGGTGGCATTGTCAAAGACGTCACGCGGTCGAGCTACGAGCTGCTCGTGATCCCGGGCCGTGTCGTAGAAGCCTTCGCCGGACACCCAGAACAGATCCAACATCGCGTCAGCAAGGCCCCGCGCCTCGATCAGCCAGGATGGATCCAGGGTCGCTTCGTGCAGTGCAAGAAGACCGTCAGCCAGAAAGGCATAGTCCTCGAGATAAGCGTTGAGCTGCGCTCTTCCGTCTTTCCAGGTGCGCAGAAGTCGACCGTCGCGCCGAAGCTCGTTCAGTAAGAATCGACCATTCGTCTCAGCGACCATCTGGAAGTCGCCGCGGCCAAACATCCGTGCGGCCAGCGCAAACGCGTGCAGCATGAGTCCGTTCCAGGATGTCAGGACTTTGTCATCTCTGCCAGGCTTGATGCGCTTCTCTCGAGCCTCAAAGAGTCGCGCACGAGCGCGTGCTATCACAGCCTCGAGTTGTTCCACCGTCATGGACAACGCTTCCGCGACAACCTCGGGCTCTTCCGGTACATTGAGGATGTTCTTGCCTTCGAAATTGCCCGACTGAGTGACGTCCAAATACCGGCAGACGACAGACGCGTCGGCTCGTCCAACCACCGCCTGGACCTCAGCCGGAGTCCAGACGAAGAACTTGCCCTCCTCGCCCTCGCTGTCCGCGTCCTGGGATGAATAGAACCCACCGGAAGGATCGGTCATCTCGCGCCGCACGTAGTCGAGGATCGCGATGGCCGAGCGCTGGTAGATTGACTTCCCAGTGGCCTGATAGGTCTCCAACAGAAGCCGTGCGATCTGCGCGTTGTCGTAAAGCATCTTTTCGAAGTGTGGCACCAGCCATTTCGCGTCCACCGAGTAACGGTGGAACCCGCCGCCGAGCTGATCGTGGATTCCGCCCCGAATCATCTTGTGCAGCGTGTGCTCCACCATATGGAGCGCGTCGTCATCGCCGGTCCGTCGCCATGAGCGCAGCAGCGTTTCAAGGTTCATGGGCTGAGGAAACTTCGGGGCCCCTCTGAAGCCGCCGTTCGTCCAGTCAAACCCCTGCTTGAGCGAGGTCACAGCCTGTGCCAGGACGCTTTCTGAGATCTCGCCGCGCTCTCCGTGGGGAGCCGATTGCTGTTGAAGGTACGTGCGTATGCGGGATGCGTTTTCCAGCACGTGCTCGCGCTCATTCTGATAGGCCTCGCCCAGCGACTCGACGACCTTGGCAAAGCCCGGCATACCGCCCCGATCGGTTGGCGGGAAATAGGTTCCCGCGTAGTACGGCGTGCCGTCCGGCGTCAGAAACACCGTCATCGGCCAGCCGCCATGCTGTGTCATCGCCTGCGTGGCCGACATGTAAATGGAGTCCAGGTCCGGACGCTCTTCGCGATCCACCTTGATGCTCACGAAATAGCGATTCATGAGCGCCGCGATCTCCTCATTCTCGAACGACTCGCGCTCCATCACGTGGCACCAGTGGCATGCGGAGTAGCCGATGGAAAGGAGAATAGGCTTGTCTTCAGCTTTCGCTCGATCCAGCGCCTCCTGACCCCAGGCGTACCAATCCACCGGATTGTGCGCGTGCTGGAGTAGATAGGGGCTGGTCTCGTCGATTAGTCGATTAGTCATGGCATGTAAACCGGTCGTATGCTCATCATGATTAGCTGGCAGTCATCGCGCTGCGAAGCAACTGTCGTGCCAGCGGAAGCCATTCGGCTCCGCGCTCTTCGAGACTCGTCAGCGCCTGCAGCTCCGTGTCACCTGCCTGGACGAGCTTCAGGCCCTCTGCACGAATCATAGTTCCGAGCTGCTTCATGACACCGCCGTAGATCGCTCGCCAGCGACGGTCCTCACTCTTGGAATCAAAGCCCATGCCTTTGAGATCCGTGGCGTAACGACCGAAGGGATAGGCGCCGCGTTCAACGGAGCGAAGCTTCTGGATCAGCTCCCCCGACCAGTCAGGGCCCGGTCCAGGTGGGCGATGATCTCGACGACGCTTCGGAGTTTGCGTTCTCGTTGGAGCGACGCCAGCGCCGCGAGATCGTCAAAGTCGGCTGCCTCTGCGCCAAAGATCCCCGCGGCCAGCTTTCGTATGGCGCCACGAACGCCCGCCCCCAGGCGATAGTATCGCTCTGCCTGTTCCAGCGTTTTGATGGGGGTTCGATCGAGACGGGAAAGCTCCTCTGCGACGCTCCAGCCAATCAGCGGTGGAAAGAACTCAGTCCAATTCACCGGTACCAGCGCAGCCCAGGCGGGGTCCATTGGTCCTCTTGGCGTCAGGTGGCGCTCGATTCGCCATGGTATCCGGCGCCAGGAAGATCCCGTCGTGCAAGCGCGGATCGCTGGCTATGGCGCTCACGCGTCCAACGGCGGCTTGCAGGGCACGCTCGAGTAGCGGAGGCGGCTCGTCAAGCAATCCCTGAAGAACCGGCGTGCTCACCTGCTTGGTGTCAGCCGTTTCCAGCGTCCATTTGAAGTCCACGGGCTCCAGGATGATGGCTGCATCGAGCGTTCCGACAAGAATGGCGTCCGCGTGCGACTTTCCATTGGCTTGAACCTGAGCCGCTAAATCAGGCGCGGCCGAAATGATGACCGCTTCACGTGGCGTGTACATCTCACCGTCTGGACCCGGTCGCGAGATATCAAGCAGTGTCAATAGCGCGCGTGCGCCCAGCGCTTCCCACTGCTTGCCAATCTGCTCGCTCGCCCCGCCCCAATCACCGATACGCCAGAGCTGCCGGCCCTCGAGGGGTGATTTGGCGGAGATAGGGCGCCGCTGAAAGGTACGCCGTGGCGCGGGAGTCCCCGACTGCGTGTTCATGCTGCGAAGCGTACCACGGCTTGAGGATCGGCCGGTGCACGGACCGAGTGGCACCGGCGGCTCTACCTGTCCAGTACGCCATCGCTGGATCCTGCGCTAATCGAGCGTTAGATCGACGTGGATCAGATCGCCGTTCTATTGACGAGCCTGGCCGCGTTGCCGGTTCCCGAAGGTACGGAAGGATGTGTGCGGCGGCGGGGCCGATGGCAGCGCATCGAGGATCTGCTGGAGCTTCGCGGTGGGCCGGTGTAGCGAGCGTCCATGTTTGTGCAGGTCGGTCCAGACGTCACCCGCGGCTGCAAGACGCTCGGGCAGGTTGCGCAGGGTGAACGATTGTGGGTGAACGGCGCCGCTCTCGATCTCATCCCAGGTACACGGCGCGGAGATCGGCGCGCCGGGTTTAGGGCGAACCGCGTAGGCCGCGGCGAAGGTGGCGCTGTAGCCGTTGCGCCCGATATCAACGAAGATCCGGCCGTCACGCTCCACCTTAATGAACTCCTGAGTCAGGAGGTCGGGGTGGCGACCCACGAGCACCCGACCGACTGAGTCGGCGAACTTCCAGAGCTCGTCGAAACCGGCCTTGCCGTCCAGCGGCAGGACGATGTGGAAGCCCTTCGAGCCGGATGTCTTCACCCAGCTCGCTAGGCCCAGCTCGGCGAGGAGGTCACGGACCATGAGCGCGGCTGCACACACGCTCCCGGCATCCTCACTTGACGGGTCGAGGTCGAAGACGCACAGGTCTGGGTAATTCAGATCCGGCACGCGCGAGATCCAGACGTGGGGCGTGATGCAGTTCTGGTTCGCGAGCCACAGCAGTGACTGGAGGTCGTCAACCAGCGGGTGATGGACGACACCGCCCTTCTTCGGTACCTCCACTCGCTGCAGCCAGTCTGGGAAGCCTTTCGAGACATCCTTCTGGATAAAACCGCTGGCCCTGATGCCGGAAGGGAAGCGCTCCATCGAAACCGGACGCCCGCGGACGTGCGGCAGCATTAGCGGCGCGACAGCCTCGTAGTAGTCCGCAAGCTCGCCCTTGGTGATGCCGTCTTCTGGAAAGAGCAGTTTTTCGGCGTGAGTAATCATGGTGCTTCCCTCAACACTTCGCGCGCCGACTTGTCGACGCGGATGCCGAGCAGCCGGGGGCGTCTCCTTCGTCGCCATCCCTCGTCTCCCCCGTGCGACTTCCGTCTCCCGTCCGTTGCGCTAACGGAAGAAGTACTTCTCCCAGATCTTCGCTAGCTCGGCGTTGTATGCCGGATCGGAATCCTGATCGTCACGGGGCAGGATCTTCGCTCCGTCGATGCTGTATTCGGGCGCCTTGGCCGGTATGCCCGTTCGAACGGGTGTGCTTCCCGCCGCGGCAACCGACGTCTGGCCCTCCTCGGAGAGAATCCAGTTGGCGAATAGCTTGGCGGCATTGGGGTGTGGCGCGTTCTTCACGACCGTCACGCTGATCGGTGTGATCGCCACGCCTTCTTCAGGGCGAATGAACTTGATGGGCGCGCCCTCGGTTGCGGCGCGATATGCGTTTTCAGCCGTGTCCGTGAGGAGAATGGTGTACTCACCTCGGATGAGGGCGTTCCGGATATCGGCTGTCTGAGAACCTATGAAGACTTGCTGGTCAGCAAGCTTCTGCAGAAACGGCTCGCCGTAGATCTTGAGCATGGCGGTGAGGACGGTGTTGCCACCACCGCTGCCGCGAGGATCCTGCATGGCGATCTTCCCCTTGAATTTCGGATCGACGAGATCAGCCCATCGCTGCGGGGCCTGCCCCTCTGGTAGGGCGCGCGTGTTCACGGTGAGCCCGTAGAGGTTCAAGTTGCGTGGGATAAGGATATTTCGTGGGTCGCGGAAGTCTTCTAGGACGCCCTGCAGCTCCGGCGGCTGAAACGCGTCCAGAAATCCAAGTTTGTCCAGCTCGGTCGTGGAATCGGGCCCCGCTGAGACAATGTCCGCGACGACCTTCCCAGCGCCTTGCTCAGCAATGACCTTCTCGCGGCTATCTCGCCCACGTTGAGCCACGACCTGCAGATCTATGCCCTGGTAGCGCTTGTTCCAGGCTTCCTTCATCGGTTCCCACTGGCTAAGCTCGCCCGAGGCATAGATCACGACAGCGCCTTCGCGGCGCGCTGCCTCGGTCACTGAATCAGCGAGTGCGATTGCGGGTTTTGCAGCCGCGGCACTCACCGGTGAGGCAGCTGGCGATGCACCTGGAGAAGCGGCCGGCGCTGATGCCGGCCCTGCGGCTGGTGACGACGCGGCAGTCGGCTTCGGCGCCGATGTAGGTGCGCTTGTGGGCGTGCTGGCTACTGGGGGTGAGCAGGCAGTGATGACTGAGCAGAGCAATATCAATGCACCGGGAAATCCCGGAAGGTTTCGGTAAATCACGGATGTGCCTCCGATGGAGTTTCACGACGGGCCTTACAGCGACGCATCGCAGACTAACCTGAATGCTCGGTGACGGCAATAGCACATGCAACCGCACCCATGCGAGATCGCAGGAATCCGAAGCGGCACTTCCCTACGCCGCCCCGAGGGCGCTCCGCCTGGTGCAATCTGTTGCGGGCCTATTGGATCCCCGGTAGTATCGACTGTTAGATCGATGCCGGCCGGCCCACATGGACCGGCAACGGGGGGTGAACACACCGCACGACCACGGCTCCGGCTCAATAGCCCAGCAGAGCAGTGCCCACTTCCGGGCACAGAGTCATCCCAGCACAACCCTCGATTGGTTCGACGTCATGCCAGGCCGAGCTCGGCCTGGCTACGTCGTCAGGAGGTGCCATGTCCCGCGGATCGCTTCTCATCGGGCTGCTCGCAATCATTGTCGGCTGTAGCCCTGCTGCTCAACCCTCGCCAACCGCCGCGCCGGCAAAGCCCGCCGCGGCTCCTACAGCGGCGCCCGCCGCGAAGCCGGCGGAAAAGGAAGCCGCCGCCAAGCCTGCTGAGAAAGCGGCGACATTAGCGCCCGACTACTTCAAAGATAAGACCGTGCGCGTCATCACGGGCTATGAGCCCGGGAGCGGCTCCGATCAGCAGGCCCGTTATCTGGCGCAGGAGTGGCCGAAGTTCATCCCAGGCAACCCACGGATGACGGTGACAAACCAGCCTGGAGCCTCCGCCATCATCGCGGCCAATGGCATGTGGGAAGCCAAACCTGACGGCATGACGGTCTATTACGGTAGCGGTGGCGGCCCCGAGGTGCAGCTCGCGCGACCCGAGGAAGTTCGCTACAAGTTCGACGAGTTCGTGCGTATCGGAAGTTTCGAGCAGCGGCCATCGCTCTGGGTGGTTCTCGGAACCGCTCCATACAAGCGTATCCAGGACGCGATCGGTGGTGACAAGGAGTTCACGTTCGGAACGCCCACCGAAGGCGACAGCTACGAGATCAACATGCTCAAGGACTTCCTGAGGCTGCCGGTGCGTGTGGTGTATGGCATTCAGGCTGGAACTGCGCAGACCCTGCTTGCCTTTGACCGCAAGGACGTGGATAGCCAGATCACCGGTGGCGCCTGGATCCAGTACGCAAAGCAACGGCCTGGCTGGTGGACGGACAAGTACGTCGAGCCATTCGCCATCATTGCAAGTCCGTCTATCAAGTTTGTGAACAACGGCGAGATGGACCTGCCGTCCGACGTGAAGAACGTCCGCGATTTCATGACGGACGAGCAGAAGCGCCTTTACCAGATTCTTGGCACCGGCGAAAACGAGCTCTACCGCACTGGTTTCCTTCCGCCGGGTACCCCCGCCGAGATTCAACAGGTCTACTCGGATTCCCTCGCGACAGCGCTGAAGGATGCCGCGTTCCTTGACGGCCTCACCAAGATCATGGGACGGGACCCCGACCCGTTTATCACAGGACCCGAGCTCAACAGGATCGCCAAGTCATTTGATATGAAGGAGCTCGATCAGCTCCTGATCAAGTATCGGCCCGGATACAAGTCGCCATTCTGAGACCGCCGAGTGATGAGTGATGAGTCCAGGATGCACTCCTACTCATTGCTCATCACTTGTCACTAGTTGGGCTGAGTATGGATACCTTCGGGCAGACAATCCAGATTATGGCCGAGCTGCTCACCGAACCCGGTGTACTGGTTCGTGCTCATCATGACGGTGCTCATCACCGGGCCACTGGGCATGATCCCGGGCGTTGGCAGCACCACGGTCATTGCTATCTCCTTGCCGTTCCTGGTGTTGAACGTCGACCCGGTGATCGGGATGGTGTTCGTGGCAGGCCTGCTCTCGCTCGGGAACACCATGGATATCATCCCGGCGGTGTTGCTCGGGTATCCCAGCGTCGCCACGGCGGTGGATTTCCTGGAAGGGCACCAGCTTGCGCGACGAGGGCTCGGCGCGCGCGTGCTGGGCGCCAGCTATGCCGTGTCCATGTTTGGCGGGCTCATTGGGGCGCTAGCCATGGCGTTCGCGCTACCGCTGATGAGGCCGTTCATCACCAGCTTCTCCTATGCGGAGATCGCGGCCCTGGCGTTGTTCGGCGTGGCCATGGTGGCCGTTCTTGCGCGTGGCGCCGTCTTCAAGGCCCTCGGCGCGGCGATGATCGGACTGCTGCTGGCAACGATCGGCTCCACTCCCACGAGCGCGGTCGATCGATTCACCCTCGGTCAGCTCTATCTTGTGGACGGACTTCCTCTAATTCCGACGATTCTTGGGATCTTTGCTCTTCCCGAGATCGTCGACCTGGCGATGAGTAAGTCCGCCGTGGCCCAGGCCGGGATCGGTGTCCAACCGTGAAGTCTGGATCGGTTTCAAGGAGGGTCTCCAGCGCTGGCGCACGATTCCGCGACAGAGCCTTTTTGGCGTTTTTATGGGCGCCATCCCGGGCATCGGCGGTGCGGCCATTGAGTGGCTCTCATACGCCCTCGGTATCGCGTTCTCCAAGGACAAGTCGCAGTTTGGCAAGGGCAGCATGGATGGCATTCTCTTCACGGAGTCTGCCCAGAGCGCCAAAGAAGCGGGGCAAGCTATCCCGACTCTGGCCTTCGGCATCCCTGGTGGCTCGGGCTGGGCGCTCTGCCTCGCGGCAATGATTGCCTACGGCATCGCTCCAGGGCTGGGCATGCTGGGTCAGAACTTGGATATCACCATGGGCATCGTTTTGACCATTGGCCTGGGTAACCTGCTGGGTACGATCCTCGCCCTGTTCATCACCGGCCAGGTCGCGCGGCTGACCTTGATCCCATACCAGTTTGTTGCCGGGATGATTCTGCCGCTCATGTTCCTGAGCGCCGTGCAAGCCCGCTCGCACTGGGGTGACATCGTGGCCCTGCTGAGCATGGGCGCACTCGGCATGGCGATGAAGTGGTTCGGCTGGCCGCGTCCACCGCTGATTCTCGCGTTCGTGCTCGGGAGGGCCCTGGAGCAGAATCTCTGGACGGCAATCAGTATCGGCGGTCCACTAATCTTCGTCACCCGCCCGTACGCCCTGACGATCATTATCCTGGCCGTGCTATTCGCGGTCTATATGATCCGGATGCTTCGCTCCACTCAGCAGCAGGTGGAGCAGGCCGTGGCGAGAATTGACCTCGATGCACCGATAGCTCCTCCGATTTCATCGGGTGGCATGGCGGCGGCCATGCCACCCGATGAACCAGAACGGCCACGCCGATTTGCAGTGCGCCCTCGCTGGCGCTGGGAGCATCTACTCTGGCTGGCGCTGGCGGCCTGGGCCGGCGGCATCATCTTCCGAGAGAGCTTGCGCTATACAGGGCCGGCGCAGTTCTTCCCGCTGCTGGCCAGCTCAGGGTTTCTCTTGATCCTGGTGGGGCTAGTCATTACGGACCTGCTCAGGCCTGACCAGCGCGCCAACGAGATCATGGACATCGGCATGCGGACCGGCACGGGCAAGGAAGCATTCCGAGCATTCTTACCCATCGTTGGCTGGATCATCGGGTTCATTGCGCTGATGGGTATTCTGGGACTGCAGCTCGCCAGCATCGTGTTCCCGGCGATCTATATCACCGCGTCGCTTCGATGGCGGGGGAAGAAGGCCTTGTGGGTACTCGCACCAGTCGCGCTCTCGACGTTTGTGTCGGTGATCATTATGGAAAACGTCTTGAACGTCTACTGGCCTGAGCCATTCATTACTTCATGGGTGCAGCGCCGGTTCTAGATCAGCGCAAAGCACTTCAGAGTGCGGTGCGGCGTGGGTAGGGCCGCCCTCCACTCTACCCACTGCCCGTATCGGTGATGTCGCCGGAATCCAAAGCGGCCTTCTCCACGCCGCTTCGCACGGGTCAGCGGGTGATTTCAGCCAGCTTCGCATCGATGACCTGGGCAAAGGTCTCGACGTTTTGCGGCAACGAGGCGCTCACCGTTGATGACGAAGACCGGCGTGGCGATGATGCCGATACTCCGTCCGTTAGTAAGGTCGTCTCGAATCGACGGCAAATCTTCGGCCGAATCGAGACAGGCGCTGAATGGCTCCGGGCTCAATCCGAGATCCACGGCGAATTGTTTCAGATTGGCAGATGAGAACTGGCCCTGGTTGTATCCGCGCTGATTCCAGAAGAGAAGATCGTGGTAGTCCCAGAATAGCTCTTCCTGCCCGGCGCAACGCGCCGCCTGCGCGGCCATTCGACTCTCTTCGCCGATCCAGGCAAAGTCATTCCAGACAACTCGTAGCTGCCCGGTACCGACGTATCGTTCGATGAGCTGTGGTAACACCTCACGGGTGAATCTTCCACAGCCGGGTCATTGAAAGTCGGCGTATTCCTCCATTGTTACCGGAGCGTCGAGCGAGCCTAGATAGCGCTGAGGGTGGGGATCGGACCGTGGAGTTGTGAGGACGTGGAGCATAGAATCACCAGGAGTCCACCGCGGTTGATGAATGGGAGGCCCGATGCCAACACTCCGCTTTGCCAATGCAGAAGACCTACCGCCCGAAGAGCGCGCCGTCCTTGAGCGGATCGCCAAGCGTATGGGGCGCGCTCCCGATGATTTCGGGGAGATCTTTCGCGCGCAAGCACATTGGCCCACATACCTGGAAGCGAATCACCAGCAAACACTGTATGGCTTTCGGATCAAGGGCCAATTGCCAGAGATCACCAAACAAGCTATGCACGTCGCCGTCTCGATGGCGAATCGGTGCGAGTATTGACTTAGCAGCCATGTAGCCGCCGTGCTGCGGCTGGGACTGACCGAGAAGGGCGTGACCGAGATCCTCGCAGTGTCCGAGCACACCGTGAGCGTGTGTGCCGCGGCCGAGGGACTGCGTATTCCTTCCGATGTGCCAACTGGGAGCACGCACCCGGCCACTGCGATCGTTGCTCCGTTGAGCGATGCCGAACTGGGCGATGCCATTTCCACCATCGAAGCAATTGCCGCCTGGAGCCGCGAGCACCTGGACACCGCAACCGCGCCGGCATTCTGGCGAACCATCGCGCACCAGCCGCGCTTTCTACAGGCAACCTGGGCCAAGGACCGACTCATAATGGGGGATGGGGAGCTTGACGCTGCCGCCAAGGTCTGCACGGCCCTCGCCGTGGCGATGTTCCGTCAGAGCTCGTACTGGACCGGGTACCTTGCGCAACAGCTTCGGCACGACTTCCGGATGAGCGACGCCACGCTGGTTGAGCTTACGGCCGGCGTGATGCACTACGTATCGTTCAATACGGTGGCGCACGGCATGCGCCTGGCCGCGCCACACACAGACATGACCGCGAGCGCATTTCGTGAGCCGGCCCGCTGAGTCACCGCTCCACGCTCGCCAGCCTATTTGATGTTCGACGGCTCCTTCCTCCAAGCAAACTGGGCACGCGGTAGGGATACGGTGTCCGAAGATAGCGCGGCGATTTGTGCACGACGCCCGGGATCGCAGGAATGGGGATACATGTTCCGGTGCCGGGATCCCCGGGCTCGTGGAGCGAGATCGCCGCGCTACCCGTAGGGCGCCCATTGTGTGGAAGAGCGTCCGGTGCAGTACTGGCTCTCGCCGTGGAACTATTCATCCCCCTTCGAGTTGCCAGATCGGCTTGGGCAATGCCGCGTCACGAACGTCTGCCAGACGACTGGCGCGCTCGCGTCCGGCAACAGCCGACTCGACCGTGCTATCTGAGAGCTCGAGGCCCAGGGCGTCTACCACCCGCAGGCGAAAGTTGAAATACGCGCAGACCTGCACGATGTCAAGGATGTCGCGGTCGGTCCAGCCATGGTAGCGGAGCGTCTGCACATCCGCCGCGGTCATGCCGCTGGGATTAATCGTCAGCTTTTCGACGTACTCCAACATCGCAAACTCTGCCGGGCTCAGGTCCGCTGACCGCCAGTCAGCCTTGAGCGTTTCGGCCACCAGGTCATCGCCGCCCTCTTTACGCAGAGCCTCTGCGTGAGCGGTCGTTCAATACTTGCAGTTCGCGGTCAGCGAGGTAACCGTGGCAATCATCTCGCGCTGCTGCGTGGTGAGTCCGGAAGGGCCGCGCATGACCTCCCACATCAGCTCCGCCGCGTGCCACATAGCCTTCGGATTGAGGCTGTGGAGCGAGGAGGGGCTGGGATGCACCCGCTGTTGGCCGCGTTGCTGACGAATCTTCTCGTAGTAATGTAGGAGGTCCCCGTCAGCCTCGTCGTCGGGGATTGTTCTGATCCAGGTCATGCGCTTCCTCTCATGTGCTCCAAGCACTCGGTATAGCTCACTTCACGGCACTCAACTCGCTTAGCCCGCGTTATTCACCGCTCACAGCCTACCTGCCACTGAGGATCCTGAGTATCGCGAGAACGTCAACAGGGCATAAGCTTCTTCAGTCAAGGACAGCAAGGTAACTCTCCTTGTTGTCATGTTAAGGAATGACGGGATCAGGCAAACGTGCCGTGAGCAGCACGTAGCTCAGAATCCCCTGATCGACGGCCTGCGCCGCGACGCGGGCGAGCGCTGAGGCCTCGTCGAGGTCGACACGGTCGAGCCCGATGCCATGAACCTTCGTCAGTAACTCGCCGCCGGTCAGGCGCAGGCGAATTTGGCGCACCATCGCAACGAGCGCGGCTCGGTGATCTTCTGTGCGATCGATGGCGAAGCCAGCCTGCTCCAGTTGGCGTACGTATTGCTCCAGCGGCTGAGCATCGGCAATGCAGCTTACCCAGGCATGGAGCGTCAGGAGCTCAGCGGGCAGAGCTCTCGTTCGGACGAGGTCGCTCAAGCCCAGCCGGCCGCCGGGGCGGAGGACGCGCGCAAACTCGTTGGCCGCCGTGGGTTTGTCTGGAAACGTGCAGAAGGCGCACTCGCAAATAACGACATCGAACGAGTTGTCGGGGAATTGAAGCCGCTCGGCGTCGCCTTGATGGAAATGCACCCGTGCGTCAAGGCCCGCCTCCCTGGCCGTCGTGTCAGCCAGGGCCACGTTCTCAGCCCCGAAGTCCACGCCGGTCACAGAGCATCCCACCGTCCGGGCGAGGTGGATCGCCGACTCGCCCCGTCCGGAGGCAACATCCAGAACGCGATCCCGCGGAGATAGCAGGATCAACTCTGCCAGCCGCTCGGTGAGCATCGTCCCACCTGGATGGAACGAGCCAGCCAGGAGCCAGCGCGCCCAATCGCCCTGGTACGCCGCCGCGCAGCAGGCCTTGAGAATGTCGGGCGAGGGCAACGCTTCAGACATCGAGACGCGCAGCCGTCACGGCAGGATCGAACGAAAAGCTCAAGGGGATCACGCGTGCGGTGCGGCCTTCATGTTCAGCTTGCTGTCGCTCCCGCTGACGCCAGGCAAGCTGCGCCCGGGCCTGCTCGCGATAGCCCACGCTGTTGTACGCGCAGAACGGGATCTGCTTCCCATCCGGCAGGAGCATCGCCTTGCAGCACTTCATGAGGTTCTTCTGATTGAACGTCCATGGGTCCATGAAGTCCTGGAACATAATCATGAACACGCGCTCGGCAAGCGATCCGAGGCTAAGACCATCGGGAAGATCGCAGGCCGCGCAGGAGATCGCAAAGTTGCTCGCCGCGGTGTCCGAGCCGGGTACAGATGAGCTCGACCACAGCCCCTCCAGCGCGCCCTGGATATCCGCGCCAAGATCGGGCAGGACCCGGTTGGTGATGTAATCCAGGTAGTCCTCCACGTTGATCAGCCGAGGCAGCGGCATGATCCTCTCGCCGTCCACATACGCGTAGGTGACGGCGTTGCACGTGGGGAAGCAACAGGGGACAGGAACGAAGTCCGAGGCGACAAAAAGTTGCTCTGTCTGAGATTCCAGCGCGCCGATGATATCTGGAATCGTCACTCGTTTCAGTGGGTCGTGCGCGCCATGACGGCCAGCGTGGAACGCGGGTTGAAAATTGACGCCACGGACGGCCGGATGTTCTAGCCCGAAGCGAACGATGCGCCCGACCTCATGCAGGTTCACGTCCCGCTCGATCGCCGGCACCAGGATGACCTGACAGCCGATCGAGGCGAGTCGGTCAAGCGCCCGCAGCTTCTCATCCAGGAGGTCCGGCTCACCTCGGATGATTTGATATGTCTCCAATGCAAAACCATCAAATTGAAAATAGATGGACGGCTGCACGGCCGCGAGCTCGGCGAGAAACGCGTCATCACGGGCAATGCGCTTCCCGTTGGTGTTGAGCATGACATGCGGGATCTGGCGCTCCTGTGCCGCCCGGAGCATCGGAATGATTTGAGGATGGATACTCGGCTCGCCACCTGAGAACTGGACGACTTCCGGCCGGCCTTCGGTCGCCACGAAATTGTCCAGGATCGCTTCCACGTCATCGAGTGTCAGGCTGAAGCCTACCCCTGCGTTGGCAAAGCACAATGGACAGTCCATGTTGCAGGCGCTGTTGACCTCGATGATTCCCAGGCAAACGTGCTGCTGGTGGTCCGGACAGAGCCCGCAATCATGCGGGCAGCCGCGGTCAACCTGACTGCCAAACGCAAGCGGGAACGTGCCTGGCTTGTTGAACCGCGCCAGTCGCACATAAGCTTCGGCGTCTCCGTAGATCAGCGCCTCTACCCGGCCGTGATCAGGGCAGCGCTTGCGCATGATGACCTGATTGTCGCGCAGGAGCACCTGAGCGTCGATCGGTCGCCGACATTCGGGACAAATACTGCGGGTGAGCTCATGGAACACGTAATCCGCGTTCCGTGGCGAATCAATCACGAACATGCTCCTGTTCTCGGCGGTGAGCGGCTGCCGCCGCCCGAACGGCGTCCACTATCGCAGAAGGACTGGGGCGGTCCGCGGGCTCCCTGCTGCGGTGGGCGAAGACGATTCGGCCAGCATTATCCAGGACAAAATCGCCGCCAAGCTGGGTAATGTCGGTTCGGGGCAAACGGAGGGATCGGCCACGCCAAATTCCTCGGACGTACACCATGAGACTCCGCCAGTTCCAGAGTTCGCCGAAGCCGCCCCGCTCCAAGGCCGAAAGCCCCGTATGCGCGCCGGGTCGGATCACGCAGAAGAGGAAATGGGACATGCTCTCGGTCCGCAAAAAGGGCAGCGCGCTCAGGTGATTCGAACGAGATAGCCATTACTCTAGCTCCAAGCTCCTCTAGCTCGGTTTGATGATCGCGCAACCGCGCGAGATGCTCTCGGCACGGTATTCAACCCAGCCACCGCAGAAACACCAGAACCAGCGGTCGCCCGCGCAGCTCAGACAGATGAACCTCGCGTTCATCACGATCCATCAGTACTACGTCGTGAGCGCGCTCACCGATCACTCGACGGGCCTCACCGGTGCCGCGCCATGAATCGCACAGTCGCACCTCTCCACCCCTGAGTGAGTGCTTTCAGGGTCACGTCGGCGCTGAGCTGCTGAAGACCAAAGCTCAATGTTGGGTAGGCATGCATGGTGCCCGCAAGGTCAGCCACCGAGGACCCAAGCCGCAGAGCAACGGCGAGCTCGTTGATCATCTCGCTCACACCACGGCCCACGAGTGTGGCGCCGATGAGCCGGCCGTTCGCTCGGCAGATGAGCTTAATGAAGCCGCGCGTACTGCCCAGCGTCTGTGCGCGGTCCACGCGGTCCAGCGGTAGGGTATGCACCCTCGTGTCGGCGTTCCTCGCGCGGCAGGCGATCTCGCTCAGGCCGATATGCGCGACCTCGGGGTCTGTGAAGACGACCCAGGGAAGCGCCGATCCCGTGCCTGGCAACGCCCCGGGGAGAAGCGCGTTCCGCGCCGCGACGAATCCCTGCCAACCAGCCAAGTGCGTGAATTGCGACGCCCCGGTAACGTCTCCCGCGGCGTACACGTGCCGCTGCGATGTGCGTAGATTGCGGTCAAGTTTCAGCCGACCCGCACGGATCGTGATGCCCGCGCGCTCCAGACCAAGCTGCCGCAATCTTGGGTGCCGACCAGTAGCCACCAGCAATCCGTCGCCCGTGACCGTTCGATCGCCGAGGCTGACTGTGATCTCCGCGCCATGTGACCGGATGCGGGTGACGGCGTGCTTCAAGAGCAGCGTCACGCCATCGTCCACGAGTGCTCGAGCGAGCGTCTCGCTGGCGGCCGGATCCGCCACGGTCAGGACACGATCGGCATGGTCAATGATGGTGACGCGCGCGCCCAGGCGAGCAAATGCTTGGCCCAGCTCAAGACCAACCGGCCCAGCCCCCAGGACGATGAGTCTGTCCGGTGTCTGGGTGACGTTGAAGATGTCACGGTACGTCCAGTGCGGCGTGTCTGCCAGGCCCTCGATCGGTGGCTCAGCGGGGCAGGCGCCAGTGGCAAGGATGATGCGGCGCGCGGAATGAGCCACTTGGCCCACGCACACCGTGTGCGGTCCTTGCATCTCCCCGCGACCAGTGAGGACTTCCACACCGAGTCGGCTGAGCTGCGCGGAAGACTCTTGCTGACCGACAACTCGAGCGACTTCCTGAACTCGAGCCTGGATAGGTCCGAGATCGGCTAGTCCTGGCCGATGGGCTTGAACGTGCGTGTTGGCCAATTCAATCAGCGTCTTGCTCGGGACGCAGCCATACCAGGTGCAGTCGCCGCCCAGGCGCTCCTCCTCGACAATGCCGACACGCAGGCCAAGCCGACCCGCGAAGTTGGCCGCAGTCAACCCAGCGGACCCGCCGCCGAGCACAAGGAGATCAAAATCTGTCGTTTGCTCCGCCTAATGGACGACGTTAGAACTTATTATGCAAGCTCTTTACGACAGAATATGATTTAAAGTTGCTATCCTTCTACTTCAACTAAAAATCCACCGTAAGCCATCCGTTTCATCGCGCCTGCTCAGCGAGGCTGGTGGCTCGCTCACAACCCAGACAGTAGGCGGAGACGAAGATGTCAAGCGTGGGGGCCATACGATTCCACGCGGGCGTCACCCCGAGAGCGCGCCGGCTCTCCAGTGCGCGAGCCTGTCCGCGTGGCCACACCTGGAGACCTAGCTGTCGTGGGTGAACGGCGGAACCAGCGAAGGGCGATAACAGTGCCCGCCAGGCCGAAGCCGGCGAGGATCAGCCAGGCCACCGGAGCGAGGTTCGGGCCTTGCTCTGCGATCCATGCCTGGGCATGGAAGCCGGCGTCATCGAATCCAGCAGAGGCGTAGACGCCGCTGAGTGCTGAAGCGCCTTGGAGGTGGATGAAGCTCGCCCCGAGCAGTATGAGCAGCGTGCCTGCCAGAAGGCTCGTTGTGTGCGTGTGGAGTGGTCCGATGGGCAGGGTCCGACCGCGGAGCCAGACGCGTCGTCCGAGCTGGAATCGATCCCACAGCCAGGCAATGACGAACAGCGGCGCCGCCGTCCCAAGCGAATACGTGAAGAGCAGGGCGGCTCCTGCAAGCGGGTTGGCGGTTGACCCGGCAATGGTGAGCACGGCCCCCAGAAGCGGTCCCGCGCAGAAGCCCGAGACGCCGTATACCAGGCCGGTGAGGTACACGGAGAGCATGCCGCGACCGGTCTGAACTCGTCCGGCTAGTTGCTGCGGAATGATGGTGAAACCTGTGCCCGTGATCTCGAGCACGCCGAAGCCGATTAACAGCAGGCCAGCGGCGAGGATCGTTTGGTCGCGATAGTCGAGCAGCAGCGCGGCCACGAGCGACGCGCCGAGCCCGAGGGGAATGAAGATCGTGCAGAGTCCGGCGAGGAAGAGCATCGTCCGGCCGAGGAGCTCTGACTTGCTTGTGAACGCATAGGCAAAGAACGCTGGTAAGAGGAGCGCGCTGCACGGGGCGAGCAAGGAGAGGACTCCGCCAGCGAATGCCGCGACGAACGCCGCCTCAAGCATGCCGTGGCCGAATTCGATCATGACCGTGACCTCAGACGGACCTCAACCCGCACGCCCGAGCCACCGTGAGGCGCGTGCCGATGCACGGCGAACGCGTCCACTATCGACTGCCTCGGGCGAGCTCGGCCTCGATGGCCTGCATGAATGAGCTCGCACTGAGCGCGCCGACGAGACGCTGACCGTTGAGAAGAAACGACGGTGTGGCGCTGATGCCGTGGACGCGGGCCGTTGCCAGGTCCTGCTGGATAGCCGAAAGATCGGCGCTAGCCTCCAGGCAGGTCGCGAACGCGACCGGCTCGAGTCCTATGGCTGCCGCGAACGACTTGAAATTCGTTGCGCTGAACTGACCGCCGTTCTCGCCGCGCTGGTTCTGGAAGAGATAATCGTGATACGGCCAGAACTGCTCCTGCTGACCGGCGCAGCGCGCCGCCTGGGCCGCCTGCCGGGACTCCTGGCCAATCCAGGCGAAGTCATGCCATACGATACGCAGTTTCCGGTATCGACGTAGGCTGCGATGAGCTGTGGGGCCACCTCACGGGTGAACCGGCCGCAGCCCGTTCACTGGAAGTCGGCGTACTCGTCGAGCACGATCGCCGAGGCCGCGGATCCCAGAAAGTAAGGCCCGGGATATACGCCACTGGCCAGCGTGGGCCCCGACAAGCCGGACGCCAGCGGAGACGGCAGGGCCGATACTGTGGGACCAGGTTTGGACGCCACCGGCGTGGTGGGCGCCGCGGTGGGCTCGGTTGCCCGCGCGGTCGGTGACGGAACCGAGACGGTCGCTGTTGGTGACGGCGCGCCGGCAGGCGCGCAGGCGGCAGCCATGATGACGATCGCCAGCGCCGACAGCCACGTCGCGGGCGAGGGGCGCGCGCAGACTGTCCAGAGCCGTCGCTGACAGATTGAAGCACGAACCTGAGACACTAAATAAAGCTCCTGCTGACGTAGTCACTGAACGCCGCCCGAGGCCATTCTAGTCGGGACGCACGGGCACATTGCTAACGAGGGTTACAAGGCACAGGACGTCGCATGTGTCAGCCCTCCGTTCCGACATCGTCGGGCACCAGTCCGCGGCGTACGGCAAAGATCGCGGCCTGCGTTCGATCCCGCAGACCTGTCTTGGCAAGGATCACTGAGATGTAATTCCGAACCGTGCCCTCGGAGATCATGAGATGGGCGGCGATCTCTCGATTGCTGGCGCCACGTCCTAGGAGCGCTAGGACTTCGAGCTCACGGGGGGTGAGTGATTCGCCGCTACCGAGGGCAAGAGGCTCAGTGGTCGCAACGCGGCCGGCGTGGCGCGCTCGCAGATGGTGCAGGAGCTTCCGCGCGACGGTGGGCTGCAGTGGTGACTCGCCCCGGGCGACCGTCCGGATCGCCTCGGCCAAAGCGTCCGATCCGATATCTTTGAGAAGGTAGCCGGCAGCCCCTGCTTCAATGGCCTGGAGAACGAGCTCGTCATCGTCAAACGTCGTCAGGACGAGAATCTGCGCTGACCCTCGGTGGCCGAGGACTGCCTTGGTTGCTGCGATGCCGTCGCGTCGGGGCATGCGCAGGTCCATGAGCACGATGTCCGGTTCATGGTCCCGCACCACCCGCTCCGCCTCCAGACCATCCGCCGCCTCGCCGATGACATCGATGTCGGCGTGCAGCTCCAGAAGAGTCCGCAGCCCTTCCCGCATCAGGCTCTGATCATCCACGATGACGACGCGAATCGGCTTCATCCGGCGTGCATGCGCCGTTCGTCAGGCTGCCGCACGTGCCGCGCTCCCAATTGGAATCTCGGCCCGGAGTTCCCCACCGCCTCCGTCCGCCGTACCAAAGCTTAGTTGGCCGCCGCAAAGCTCAACGCGTTCACGCAACCCGGTAAGTCCGAAGCCTTGCCTAGGTCCGGAGCCGGCCATCGTCGGCCCTGGCCCATCGTCGCGCACATACACGGAGACCAATGTGCTAGAGCCCTCGAGAGCCACGACCACCTGGCGAACATGAGTGGCATGCTTCTGCACATTCGTGAGCCCTTCCTGGGCAACTCGATAGAGCGCCTGGGCAACGTCGGACGGAACGTGTTGATCCGGTGGGAGTGAAATCCGCAGCTCCACCTCGATCGTCGTCGCATCCGAGAAGTCTCTGGTGAGCTTCTCTAGCGCGTGAGCCAGGCTTAGCTCCTCGAGGGTCGCTGCTCTTAGAGCGCCAACGGATCGACGCACGTCCTGGAGCGAGTCTAGTGTGAGACGGCGCGCCAGGCGCACCGCGGCCAGAGCCCGCTCCTGCTGGGTGGCCGCGAGCTTTTCGGCCGCCTCGAGCTGCACATTGATGACGGTTAGATAGTGGGCCAGTGAGTCGTGAATCTCACGTGCCATGCGGTTCCGCTCTTGTGCAACCGCGGCCAAGCGGGCGCGCTCGCTAAGGTCCTGAAGTTGTTGGTGCGCCTTGGACAGTTCGTCGTAAAGCGCCTGTAGGCGGTGCCGGCTGGACGCCTGTCGCAGGACGGCGAGCGTCAGCACGATCGTGAGCAGATAAAGCGGCAGGACGAAGGAGACGTAACCCGGCAGCTCCGCCAGGCGGTCGGGCCAGGCATACTGCAGCAGGTTCACGCCGTAAGCCGCCCATACCAGCAGGCTCAGGAGCACGCCGGGCCGCTCCTCGAAGAGCAGCAGCGCTCGACTGGCCGGGACGAGGTAAATCAACGTCGGCCGAATAAGGGTCCCGTGCGCGCGCACAATCAGGTACCCGATTACGAGCTCCAGCAACAGGCAGCCGATACGCTTCCAATAGGGCGCCTCGGTGCCTGGCGCTCGGAGCTCGACCAGCGCCATCAACCCCGCCAGGGACGTAAACGTGACGACATACTCTGGTGTCAGGCCGTCCCGCGGTGGTGACAGCATGCCCAGGACCCAGACCCCCAGTGGGAGCGCGAGGCCGGCCAGGCGCAGGAGGCGAATATCTTCCGTTGAGCTACTCCACGATCAAGCGTGCCTTCATATTCTGGTGGAGCGTGCAAAGGTATTCAAATGTGCCCGGCTCCGAGAACGTTACGCTGAACGTCGAGCCTGGGCCCATGCGGCCGGAATCAAAGCCCTTGTCAGTCCCTGTCACCGTGTGCGCCAGCGGGTCATCGTTCGTCCATGTTACCGTGGACCCCACCCGGACCGCGGCGGTCGCGGGGAGAAACGAGTAGCTCTGAATCCCCAGGCGCCCGAGCGCTGCTGCCCCGAGCGTGTCGGTTGGCACCGCGCCGCTCGCCCCACTGAAGTAGAGGTTGGCGCGCATCACCCAGTCCCGGGTCGCGCCAGCGTCCTGATGGCAGAGCGCGCACGCGTGGCTGTCCTGAGGTGGCGTGGCATATGTGCGATCGGGCCGGAAGGCCACCCACTCCCACTCACCCGCGCGCGCGACCTGGTAGGCCTCTCCAAAACCGGGCTCCTTGCGCTCTACAAATATTCCCGTGAGCTGCTCCTTCTGGAAGCGACGTCGACATCGAGCTCCGGGTTGCCGTTCGCATCGAGCTTGGCGCGCCACGTCTCCATGACCATGATTGAGCCATAGGGAAATACCTGATTGGGTGGCGCGGAAGGATTTCCCGCCGCGGCCTCCGCGTTGCCGTAAATTACCCGGACCTGGCGATTGTCCGGTCGATCGAAGACGTAGAGTTGGGGCCATTGTTCATAGCCCTCGGGGAAACCCACGCGGTCCTCGCTTGGTGCTGGTTTGGGCTGTGCGGCGGTCTGGGCGTGGGCGTCCGATGGTGTCGAATTGAGCCGGGCCAGCTCGATTGGAACGAGTACGACGCTTGCGAGGACGGAGATCAGCGTGATCCTGAGCACGGAGACGTTCATATCGCAGGTCCTCTTCTCAGTACTGCCGCCAGAGTAGACCTGTGAGGCGGCTGCTTCCAGTGGCCCGCGTCATGTTTCAAGTGAAGATTCTGTGACATTTGTCATATTCAGGACCGGTGGCCTAGCCGCGTAAGCCCAGAACGCTTGCAATAGCTAGGGGCGTTTGTTCAGGCCTCGCGCCTCCGAGCCTCGAATTGTGTGTGGGCTCCGAACTGATGCTCGACCCCGTGACCTGTTTCGTACGTTCCGCAATTGGCCAGTTCTCTCCTCGTCGCGGTCCCGCCAATTGGAAAATGCTCGGGGAAGCGACGCACTTGGTGTCTTCGGCTCGGTGGTTGATACGGTCAGTGTCCAAAGAGTCAGCGCGGCGACAGACTAGACGGCACGAGTCAACTGTGGCATAAGTTTCCGTAACAACACGTTGCCGCGGGCGAATTCAGCGATTCGGCGGCTCAGCTCGAGGAGGAGACTGGTCCATGCCAACGATTGACTCAGATGCTCATGTGGTGGAGAGCATCCATACATGGGAGCACATGGACCCGTCTGAGCGGGAGTTCATGCCTCAGCTTGTGCGTCCGTCCGGCGATGGCAAGCGCGAGTACTGGATGATCGACGGGAAGCTTCGCGGTCTGGCTCGACAAGTCATCAATACTGAGCAGTTTCAGGAGCTGTCAGAGCGTGCCGGGCGGAGAATGGATACTCCGCAGGAAACGCGCGAAATGGAGAACATCCCCGCTCGACTCAAGCATATGGACGAGCTGGGAGTGGATATTCAGGTGCTCTACCCCACCGTCTTCATCGAGCACGTGGCCGATCGACCAGAGGTCGAGATCGCTCTGTGCAAGAGCTACAACCGCTGGATGGCGGACATCTGGGAGCAGGGCAAAGGTCGTCTTCGCTGGGTGACGCCCTTACCGCTTCAGACCATCGACGAGGCGGTGGCGCAGCTCAAGTTTGCTCACGAGCACGGTGCTTGTGCTGTCTTCATGCGCGGCATTGAGGGCCAGCGCCTGACCCACGATCCGTACTTCGACCCGGTGTTCCATGCGGCCAGCGAGCGGAACATGGCCATTGGAGTTCACATCGCCAACTCTAATCCGTACATGTGTGACGTACTTTCTCAGCGCAACGGTGGCGGCGCCTTCTGGAAATTCCGGCTTTCGAATGTTGGATCATTTCATTCGCTCATCATGAATGGACTGCCACAGCGCTTTCCCAACCTCCGAGTCGTTTACGCCGAGGCGGCCGCGCAGTGGGTCCCGTTCGTACTCAAGGACCTAAAACGGCGTTGGGCTGCTCAGGGCAAAGAGTTTCCGGCCGATGCCATGCATCAGTTCGGCCTTTATGTCACATTCCAGAACGATGACGATATCGACTACCTGATCAAGTACGTGGGCGAGGACAACGGCCTGATTGGCACCGACTACGGCCACAACGATCAGTCAACAGAGATCGAGGCCATCCGCAACCTACGCACCAGCGGCATTCTGAACGAAGAGCAATATCGGAAGATTACCTGGGACAATCCGAAGGCGCTGTACGGGCTGTAGCTGCGACGAACGACGGCGCACCGCAGGCAAACGCTTCCTATAGCTACCGATAATCTATTGATAACTGAGACTTTCCTCGAGACGGATGAGGTCGTCCGCCATCCCTCGTCTCTCTCTCGCGACATACAGCCGCGCGCCGTTGCTGGCATCGCAGCAATCCTTGCTGTGGCGTTCCTGACTGCGGTCCTTGCGCCGCAGCACTTCGATCTATCCGCGCTGGTGAATGCCGGCACATCGCTCAGTGACTCCGTGTCGGTTCCGCCCAGCCTGACAACTATTCGTCAGGGGAACGGGTATGACGGTCAGTTTTCATATCGACTGGCGCTGGATCCCTTTACGGCAGAGCGCGCGGCGGAGGGCATGTCTCTCGATCTGCCAGCATACCGCCAGCAGCGGATTCTGTATCCAGCCATCGCGTGGGTACTATCGCTCGGTCGATCGACGCTTCTTCCAGCAATTCTCGCGCTGATCAATGTGGCAGCGTTCGCGACGCTGGCCTGGCTGGGTGCGCACTACGCACGGCTCCATGGACGTCGAGCCCTCTGGGGGCTTGCGATCGCAGCCTTCCCCGCGTCCATCATTGCGCTGGCCAATGACCTTGGCGAGATTCTGCTCACGGTCTGCCTGGTGACGGCGGCTATCGCAATGGAGCGAAGTAAGCCGGTGGCCACCACCCTGGCACTAAGCCTTGGCCGTTCTCTCGCACGAGCATGGAATCCTGCTCGTGCTCGCCGTGGCGCTCGTGACCGCCTGTGCGCCAGAGCTGCGTAGCCGAGGATGGTGGTTGACGTGGCTCATTCCTCTTGGCTTGTTCGTCGTCTGGCAGATCCATCTCACGACCCTGTGGAGCGAAACTCCGATTCGCGTATCGATCGGATTCTTGAGCGGTCCATTCCGTGGCATTGTGTCGGTCGCACTTCACCTTATTACGTCGGATACCACAACTGACATCCTTCAGCTCGCAGGCTTTGCTTTTGCGCTGGCGCTTCCCGCGGCATGTCTCTGGGCGCTGCGCACCACGGGTTCCCACCGCGCCATTTGCATGGGCTGGGTTTTTGCCACCGCGCTGCTCTTTCTCGGCACGGGGATTGTTTGGGAAGCGGAGCTCTCGTTCTGGCGGGCGGCGGCAGCGCCGCTAACGCTTGGTGCGCTGGTCTTGCTTGGGTCACGCACGTGGATGGCGCCGGTGACGCTTCTCGCTGGCTGTGCGTTTGGCATCGTTACGGCGACGCGAATTGTATGGACCGTCTGGCACGGATAGGGCGGTGCCCTATGCATGTGCCGCCCAATACGTTTGAGTCGGACGCGCTAGCCTGGCCCGCCAAATGGCCGACTATACTGGCGATATAGAGCCGGACGGGGGTTCCGACGTACCGTGCATCGTCATTTGCTTACGCTCTGCAGCCTGCTCGCGCTCGCGTGTAGCGTATGGCCCTTGCCCGCTCACGCCCAGGCGAGCATTCCCGAAGCCTGCGTCGATGTTCTGGCCACTGAAGAGAATCGATGGGATGGAATACCCATGGATGTCTTCGTATGGGACGGCGCCGCGATCAACCTAGGCGAGATTGACGTCAATCCAATCTCTCTCTGTCGCGCTTCTGGACCGCTTGAGATCTTGCCCCCCTCTCAGCTCATTGGCTGCGTTCTCGTTGGGGTGACCCCGGCGCGGGTGGGCGATGATCTCGCATGCGGCGCTTATCGGGAGATTCGCCTGCTGGACGATGGCTCACTCTTGTGGATTGCTCGCAGCAGTGCCGCCTCAAATGAGGTCATGGTTCTCCCGTGGGACGGCGTGCGTTTCTTCCGTGGATCCACATACACCGCGTGCTGGGATGACCCACTGACTCCTATCGTCGATCCCATCGATTGCGGACGATAGTGCTGTAGCATCTCGAGTCATCGCTCTTGAGTGGGCGGGTGACGCGCACAACAATTGGTTCAACGCAGCTACGTGAGGAGCCGCTCATGCACATTGGCATCGGCCTGGACCAGCGCCTTCGGTTGTCGTTCGATGAACAGAAGACACTCGTCGCGGAGGCGACGCGCCTGGGTTATCAGTCGGCCTGGACGCCACACAACGTCACACAGGACGGTTTCCAGATATGCAGTCACTGGTGGCGTACGAGCGACGAGATCAGTCCAGGCGGAATCGGTACTGGTATCTCCGTGGTGCCGGTGCCAGGCTGGTCGCCCGTCAATCTCGCCGTCGCGGCCGGGACGGTGGCAGAGCACAGCGGCGGGAAGTTCATTCTTGGCGTGGGTTCCGGATCGATCTACGACGAGAATGCTCGGCGTCAGAACAACTGGCCGGCGCTCAAGCCGATTGGCATGATGCGCGAGTATCTCACGGCCTTGCGCACGCTTCTGGATGGCCAGCCCTTGAATCACGAAGGCACGGCGTTCACAGTGCGCGGTGCTTCGCTGTCGTTCAAGCCGCCGCGCGTGCCGATCTACCTGGGGGCACTTGGCCCACAAATGGTGCGCCTGGCGGGTGAGCTTGCGGATGGCGTAGCGTTGAATTGGTCATCGGCGGATCAAATCGCCTGGAGTCGCGAGCAGGTTGCAGAGGGCGCGCGCCGGGCCGGTCGAGATCCCGCGCAGGTGAACATCATGCAGTACATCCGCATCTGCGTTGACGAGGACGAAGACGTGGCGCGCAGGGCGTACACAAAGGCGACACTGGGCTATGCGATGGCTCGCCCGGGTGCTTCGCTGGAGCACGGATATCGCGGGCACTTCGGCCGAATGGGCTTCGAAGATTCACTGCGAGAGCTTGAAGCGATGCGCGATCGTGGTGAGTCAGAAGACGCGATCATCGAAGCGTTCCCCCGAGACCTGCTACTTAAGGTGGGCTACTACGGAACGCCCACTGGTGCGAAGGCCGCGTTCACCCGCATTGCCGAGGGACTCGACACCGCCGTGGTGCGCGTCGTAGCCGCGCGGCCGGGCGTCGACTCAGTGGCCGCGGTAATGAAGGCGTGTGCGCCAGGGGCGAGTAAGTAGATCTCGTCCTGGAAGACCTTGCGAGACCCCACCCCAGCCCTCCCCGCGCGGCAGGGAGGGAGCATGTCTGTTATTATTGGTCCGGCTCCCTCCCTGCCGCGCGGGGAGGGCTGGGGTGGGGTCTCGCCGTACGGGTGCCGGATCACCGAAACGCGTAGATAAAGTCCACTGGCGCGCCGGCCACTTTGATCCAGCGGGTATCGATCTGGCCGCGCTTCCAGTTCTTATCTCGAACATACACCCAGCCGTTGGTGTATTCCTCCACCCAGGCTACGTGGCCGAGCGACGGGAGGGTTGTCTTGTAGACGACCCCGTCATTGCGCTTGATCTCGTACTTGTAGCCTGGTGGCGATTGCATGACCAGAACGGAATTCACTTCGGGCTTCTTGCCCACGGTCCACCCAGCGGCGCGCGCCTCCGCGGTCCATTTGTAGGCACTGCCGCGCACCTTCATCCAGAGGCCCGTCGCCTCGTACATCCTATCGAGGGCATATGCGGTGCAATACGCACCATACCGGCAGCGCGAAAGACGTTTTGACCCCACGTCCGCCGCAATGGCCGCAGTCGAGCGGCGGCCGTCTCAGGGGCCGTCGTCTTCGTATCTGCCGTGGCATACGCCGTTTCGCTAATCAGTGGTGTGAGCGCGCATGCTCCCACCATTTGCGCAAACGACTTCAAAAATTTTCTCTTGTCCAACCTCGATCTCCATCTCCTCGCCCGGGAGAGCATGCTGCACTTTAACTTGCAAAACGCCAGAAATGGAGGAGGTGATCCAGCCCATCAGGGTAGTTTCTGTAGGCCCTTGTCCGATCAGATTCCAAGTCATTGACACGGGGAGGAAGCGTCATTAGCATCCCCGTTTAGGTCAGTCAGATGTACTAACGCGGAGGCGCGGATGAACAAGTATGTGGTTCACTTCAACGAGGGAGTGAAAGGCAAGCTGCCCGTTCCGGGCGGCGGAGGCGATTTCTGCATTCTCATCGACAAGCAGATGAGTGGCGCTGAGCATTTCTCGCTCCTGGTCAACTCGTTCCAGCCCGGCTACGTGGGACCGATGCACCAGCATGAGGTCGAGCACGCCTGGTACATCCTGAGCGGTCAGGGCACCATCACGATCGGTGACGAAACCTGGGATATCGGCCCTGATATGGCGATCTTTGCGCCCATCGGCGTGCCGCACCAGGTTGCGTGCACTGGCAATGAGCCCATGCGCTACGTGGTGGTTTACGCGCCTGCAGGACCGGAGCAGGATCTACGGGAGCGTGGAGATCAGGCCTTCAGCGGTTATGGAGAGAAGAAAACTTAGAGGCTCAGCGACTTATGTATTTGGGCGTCAGGATGGGTTGAGCCAGGGATCCGCGCCGGGGTCCCTGCCTTCGCCAGCCACGACGAGCCGTTCCAGGTAATGCTCCCAGCCAATTGCGTGCTGCTCAGCAGCCTCAGCGGGCAGCCCACGGTGCGTTAGTCGCACGAGCGTGCTCTTGCCCTCAGCGATAAGATCCACCTCCACGCGGGTTGAGCCGGGCGGAATGAATACGAGCTCCGGCGGCGCCGAAATTCGCACTTCGCGAACCACAGCGTCTTGCTGCTCAGTGGTCATGCCCGATTCCTCCGCGCTCCAATTCCGCGACCTCCTTGAGTCGTGCCAGGCTGTCGCCCCACAGCTCATCAAGAAATTCGCGCAATTCGGTAAAGCGCTCAGGGCGTGCCCGGTAGAGGCGCCGCGTTCCCAGTCGTCGTTCCACGATGAGCCCCGCATCCTTCAAGATGCGTAGGTGTTGGGATATCGCTGGACGCGACACATCAAAGCACGCGGCGATTTCTCCCGCGGTGTGCTCTGAATCGAGGACAATGCGCAGAATATCCCGACGTCTTGGCTCCGCTATGGCCCGAAGCGCTCTATCCATCCGCTTTAAATTAAGCGAACCCTTACAAAGTGGGCAAATTCGCACCCGGGGCTACTTGTTGTGATGCACACTTCGAACTCAGGCGTCCTTCGACCGCGTTGTGGTACGGTCCCTCCAAGGAGTGACTATTAATGGCCGAGACGTTGCGATTCTCCGAAGTGTTTGCCGGTACGGCGGGTGAGGTGATGCCGCTGGCGATCCGTGTCGGCGACGCCGTTTACTCCTGGCGTATTTCGGGCCTGGGGCCCGCCGCCGCCAAAGCCCCGGCGAGCCGGTCCAGTAACGCAGATGGGGCAAGCTATCAAGAACATGCAAGCTGTCCTCGATGCAGCTGGGCTGAGTGTGGACAACGTGGCTCGAGCCACGGGTTACATCCGCGATCCCGGTGACCGCGAAGTCGTGTATGAGCCGTGGGATGCGCTCTATCCGGACCCTCAGGACCGCCCGGCGTTTAAGGTCCTCATTGACGCGCTGCCGGAGGGCGTCGAGGCCTGGATGCAGATGCTTGCCTATGCGGGGGCGCGACGATCGCGATTTGATATCGAAGGCGTCTCGGCTCGAGACCCCACGGTGAAACTGGGGCCGTGGGTGTTCAGCTCACGCGTTCACGGTACTGATCGATCCACAAAATCAGTGCCGTCCGGAGCGGAGGCGCAGGTCAAGCTTGCCTATGAGAATCTGAAGACCTTGATCGAGCTCGCGGGCGGATCTACTCGGGATATCAAGCAGATCACGGCCTACATGCGTGAGCTGGATGTTGCGCAAACGGTGGACGCTCGTCTGCGCGAGCTCACCGAGGTGGAGCTTCCCGGCGTTGCCAAGCGAATCGTGCAATCGTTCGTACGGCCCGAGATGGAAGTAATGCTGGAGATGAGTGCCGCACTTCTGGACGGTCCGGCATTCCTGGAAATGAGCACGCCGCTCTCGCCGGGTCGGCCGGTGCCTGCCGGTGTGCAGATTGGTCCCGTCATCTACCTGCCTGAGCTACGCGGCGTAGATTTCGCCAGCGGCGAGCTACTGCAGGGCTACGAGCAGCAGATCAGGCAATCGCTCCGCAATGCCGAGCTGACCCTTGAGCAGACTGGCGCGACGCTGGACAACGTGGCTCACGCGACGGTGTACGTGCGGGAGCTCGGTCCGGGTCATGAAGCGCTCAATAAGATCTGGCCCGAGTTCTTTCCCGACGCGGCGGACCGTCCGCCGCACAAGTACCTACCCGCGTCATTGCCCGGAAGGCGTGCTGACACAAGTGCACGTTACTGCGATTCGTGGCTCCCGCCGCACGGTGCTCGAGATCCCGGGCATGAAGCACGGCGATCCAATGTCCATGGGAGCGCGGATCGGGTCCATGATCTTTTCATCGCGGGTAGTGGGGACTGATACCAGGACTGGTTCCATGCCCGAATCGCCGGCGGAGCAGGCTAGCCTGGCGTTCGAAAACGTGAAAACGTTGCTGAAGCAGGCGGGCGCGGACATCGCGAACCTGACTCAAGTGAACGCCTTTGTTCCCGACGCTAGCCATCGTGACGTTGTGCAGGCAGCTTTCGCCAAGCGCTTTCCGAATGCCGCGAGTGCGCCAGCATTCAACGTGCTCGAGGTTGATCTACCGGCCGGTGCGGTGGTTCGGCTGGAGATTACCGCCAGCCTCTGAGCTGAGAGGTCAGGGGCTAGAGGTTAGGGGCTATGGACCGGCTCCGATCGTCTTTCACTCCTTGACCTCTAGTCCCTGACCTCTCGTCTATCGTGCTGAGCGAACGCTGTCCAGTGTGAAATGGCCGACGCCGAGGGCCTGGGTCACTCGCCACTCGTAAATCTCGCATTCGCGCCAACCGCGCTCGACCCATGGGTGCGTCTTCACGAGCGCCTCGGCTTCTTCGCGCGATCCAACGTGGAGAATCCAGATGCCCACACCCTCGGTGGTTGGGCCCGAAAAGAGGACTTTGCCTGCCTCGTGCTGAGTCTTCATCCAGGCAAGGTTATCCGGCTCGGTTCCCGCGATCGTTTCGCGCGGAACAATGCTCTTGCTCATGACGACGTACCACATGGTTTAGCCTCCTCACTTCGATGCAATCGTACTACGGCCCCTTAGTCGCTTAGATGCATAATGCTGGCATCCGACAACTCCACTCGGCGTTGGATGAGCCACCAGCGAAGTCCACGCCGACCGTACGACCGAACCCCTGGAGGTGACGCACCATGGCGGTGACGATGGCAGCGCCAGCGCAGCACGAGCCAGACGGCGCCTATTCGCGGCTGGAGGAACGGATTCTCGCGCGCGATCAGGTCGGCGCCAGCTCAATCTTCTATGAGCTGATCAAGGCAGGCCGGCCTGTTGATGAGCTGGTCCGCGAGACTGTTCGGATCCACGCGCCCTTCACCCATGTGCCGTTTCACCAATGGAATGACAACGGCGACATTCGGTTCGTCAACAACGACCATTGCCTGCTAAGCATGCGCGCCGCTCTCCAGCTAAAAAAGCTCGTGCCAGATGAAGCCGCCTTTCTACCGATGGCCCAGACCATCTGGTACATCCCAACCGGACTGGATCCGTGGAACCAGGTGCGTGGTCTTGCTCCCGGTCACTACAACCGCGTCTACAACACGGAGCTCTCAGGTACGCCAACGCCGCCCGTCGCGCACTGGGTCGACGGCGAAGCGCGGCCCTCAGATGGCTCGTTGCAGGAGCGGCTCGACCACTGGCTGACCCTGGTAATGCGCTGTCAGGTGGACGAAGCGTACGGGGCGTTTCTCAACCTGCTGGAAAATCCGGCCGATCGCGAGAAAGTGCTGGCCCAATTGATGTTCGCCGGCCTTATCGATGTGCAGGATCGGACGGTTTTCCGGCTGTCGTTCACCACGGGGCACCGCTCGTACCGGGCTCGCGCGACGATCGAGCTGGCGGAGACCGTTGGTTGGGACAAGGCCCACGATGTCATCTACGCCGGCGTGATGGATCTTGGGGTCGGGCCGCACTGGTACTCGATGTACGAGATGGCCTGTACTTTCAGCCGCGTGGTCTTGCAGGGCCAGGACGTCGAGATGCGGCACAAGAACGTTAAGCCGCTTTCACGCCGTGACGTCAAGCAGACGATCGACGTAATCCAACATGGGAACGAGATTTCGGTCGTCAAGCACATTGGTGAATTGCTTCAAGCTGGCAAGTCGCTTCGGTCGATTATCGACGCGATTCAGCTGGCGGCAACGGAGACGATCCTCGAATGCGGTTCGCCACTGGCCTACAACATGCCGATGCATGCCTACGAGTACGTCAACACCGTCCGTTGGTTTTACGACCGCTTCGATCACCCGCACATGACGAAACTGCTGTTCGTCGCGGGCTCGTTCGTTAACGAGGTCTACCAGGGCCAGCAGGCGTTCCCCGGCAACGGCCCACGCCACATCAAGGCGCCGCGCGCCGCCAGCGGCTGGTCACAGGGGCAGCTGCTGGAGAAGCTGGACGAGGCCATTGTCGGACTGCGGCCGGATGACGCGGTGGCGCTGGTGCAGGCCTATCTAAAGGCGGAGCACGATCACCAGCCGTTGATTTCTACAATCGCCTACGGGGCCAGCAAGATGGGCAACGATCCGCACAATCAGGAGATTAGTCTCGTGCAATTGGAAGACTTCCAACGGAATACCCACGCCGGCCGAGAGCGTCTCCTGATGGGGGCCGCAGCGTTTGCGGCCGGGCATCGCAAGTACGCTGATCCACTCGAATCGTATCGGCGCTTCGCCGAGTCGATGGGAATCTCCACGCGCCAGGAAGCAAAGGACGACGGCGATGTGGAGGAGGCTTAATACTGCCCGTATTCGAGCAAACCCACTTCAGGAGGGACCCCACCCCAGCCCTCCCCGCTGCGGCAGGGAGGGAGCCGGATGCTCCTTTTTCTTAAACACGCTCCCTCCCTGCCGCAGCGGGGAGGGCTGGGTGGGGTCCCTCGTACAAGCAAAGCCTACCTTGGCCTCATCACCCGCCCAGCGGCAGCGCCGGTGTCCTCTCCACTCTCGATGACCATCTGGCCGTTCACGAGGACGTACTCCACACCGCGGCAATACTGATGCGGATCCTCGTATGTAGCGACTTCGCCAACGGTCTCGGGATCGAACACGACGAGGTCTGCCTGGCATTCCGGCACCACGCGACCCAGATCTGAACGGCCCAGCCGGGTGGCGGGCAGCGATGTCATTTTTCGGACTGCTTCCTCGAGCGGCAACACTCCCTCTTCACGCACGTAGTGACCCAGCACACGCACATACGTACCGTAACTGCGCGGGTGCGGTTTGCCGCCGGCGTCCGGGCTCAGGGTCCACCCGTCGCTGGCAACGGCCACCGATGGGTGTTGCATCACGCGGCGCACGTCGTCTTCGGACATGGAGAATGTGATCATGCCGATCCGCGCTCCTTCGGCGGTGATCAGGTCGAGCGCCGCGTCAACCGCGTCCTCACCGCGCCGCGCGGCGATCTCGGCGAGACGCAAGCCTTCGAACTGCTTGAACGGGCCATCCGGAATCGACGCGACCAGCACCGTTTCGGCGCCGAAACGCTCCGATTTGAAGATATCTTCGCGGATGCGAGATCGGGTGGCGGGATCGCGCAGCCGAGCCTGCATCGCTTCCACTCCTCCTTCCACGGCCCAGCCAGGTAGGAGCGCGGAAAGCGTCGTACTGCCGGCGGTGTACGGATACTGGTCGGCCAGGACGTCGAGACCCTCGCCGCGCGCGGCGTCGATCAGCTTGAGCGACTGCTCCGTACGGCCCCAGTTCCGCTCATCAACAGCTTTGTGATGGCTAAGCTGTACGGGCACGTGGGCTTCTCGTCCCACGGTGATTGCTTCAGTCACCGAGTCCAGCAGTGTTGCGCCCTCACCGCGGATGTGGCTGGAATAGAAGCCGCCGAAACGCCCGGCCACCTCGGCCAGGGAAATCAGCTCGGTCGTGTCGCTGTAACCGCTGGGTGAGTAGATCAAGCCGGACGATAGTCCCACTGCCCCATCTTCCATGGCCTGCGCGACGAGCGCCTGCATGTGCTCCATCTCGGTAACTGTCGGTGCGCGGTTCTCGAATCCCATCGCGGCGATGCGGACCGCGCCATGGCCCACCTGGAGGGCGATGTTGCAGCCCAGCGGCAACGATCCCAGCATCGCCGCGTATTCAGCCGCTGTGCTCCAGCTCCAATCGATGCCGGCGTCCAGAAACGCGGAATAAGAGCGCATAAGCTCGAGTCGCTCGGGTGTGACGGGGAACGGCGAGAAACTGCAATTCCCGCCCACCACCGTGGTCACACCTTGCCGTACCATCGCCTCAGCGCGTGGAAAACGTGGAAGCGTGAAGTCACAGTGGGTGTGAATATCGATGAAACCGGGCGCGATACAACGTCCTTCGAGATCGATGGTCCGCCTCGCGACGCGACCTGTCAGATCACCGATATCCGCGATGCGCTCTCCCTCAACGGCCACATCGGCATGCCTGCCCGGTGCGCCGCTACCGTCAATTACACGACCGTTGCGGAACAGAAGATCATGCATCGGACTGTGCCTCCTGACCGATGACCTCGATGTAGACCATTGCCGCGGGGGTTTGGGGATAGAGAACGGTACGAACGACCGGGCGATCCGCGCTTCCCTGGAAGAACGCGTTCCAGTGCTTCTGCACCGTCGAAATGAGTGCACGATCCGAAACAAAGAGCCGCGCCTGGCGCAGCTCCGACCGATCCATTCCGGCGGCTCCCAGAAACGTCTGGAGGTTCTGAAACACGAGCTCGCACTGGCGCTCGAGGCCATCACCGGGAGCATTGGTGGAGGGCTCAAACGGCAGAATTCTCGACGAGAACACGTAGCCGCCGATTTTGACGCCCATGGGGATGGGATTGGTATGGGCTACAGGCGGCGTATAGATCACCCGGCGTCGTCCATCAAGGACGGCCCACATCTCCGCCTGAACGAGCGTGCCGTCCGGTAAATCCGCGGCCATGAACTTGTAGGTCGGGCGATCCTGATCATTGGGGAACATGGCTACCCAGGGCGGGTTGATGAGAGGCCGGTCGTCGAATTGCTTCAGGAAGAAGCTGACTTGGGCGACATTGTCGAGCGTTCCCCCGGCGGCCTCCACCACGTGCCTGATACCGTCGTGGACGAGCTCCAGCTGCTTTTCGACGCTATCTCCGAGTTGCCCGGTTTGGAGGTCGATTCCGGTAATCCGCGACGCATGGACAAGATTACCGACGCGGATGCCGAGGGGAATTGGGTCAATGTCTGGATTGCCGAAGATCTCGGAGAGCATCAGGTCGGTCGCCTCGCCTTTCGTTGCGTTGTGCGTGCGCTCTTGATGTTTGTCTTCAATCGCCGATTTCGTCAGGACCAGTCTAGGCGATGCCTGAACCCAGGCCCCAGCGCCGCCAGGGCGAACTCGGCGAAGTCCACATCTTCCAGCCCCGGCGTTCCATTGGCGCCGCCGCTATTCCCTATGCCGCCAACGACCTGGTCGCCGTGGACTACCACGAATCCACCCGGCAGCGTGGTGAGCATTGGATCATTCCAGTCGTGTGGACCCTGATGTCCGCGAGCCTCGTTCTCTTTCCACCAGGCCATGAGACCTAACGTGTCCCGCTCGAAGACGGCGGCCGTATACGCCTTGCGGTGAGCAGCTTTCACGTATCGGCCAGCCAGACCATCCATGCGGGCACAGGCCAGCAGATCACCGAACTTGTCCACCACGACAATGGCAACCTTGCGGTTCTTGGATCGCCCGGCCTCAAGCACGGCTGAGACGGCCTGTTGGGCTGAATCTAAGTTGAGAGAGCGCATCTCGATCATGTTTAGGTCCGTTCTCAAATGCTTCCGTAGCTTCGGGCTTCCAGCCCAAGCGCATAACGCCGGCTTGTACCTGTGTACTTTGCTACGCGTTCGGCTGGAAGCCCGAAGCTACGGAAGCGTAAGCTTGTGAAACCAATGCAAGTGGCCGATGATCGATGATCATTGTTGAACATTTATATCGGTCGTGGTACAGTTTCCAGACCCTGAAAGCTGAATATTAAACGCGACGACGGGGAGTACTACGTGACTCGAGGTGTCCAGAGAGCCGGGGCTAGGTGAGAGCCCGGTACACCAGAAGCGCTGAACTCGCCCCTGAGCGGTCACGGTGAACTTGATGACATCAGAAGTAACTGTGAACGGGGTGACGGGCGAGAGACCGTTATGAGTGAGCCAACTTCGGAGATTTCAATCGCTCCGATGCGCTAACCAGGGTGGTACCGCGAGGCTTAACCCTCGTCCCTGTCTATCGGGGATGAGGGTTTTTTGTCGCCCCGATCGGCGGCCAGGGTACGGGGAAGAGAAGAAGGTGGGCTCAGCGTCAGCGTAGCCGCGGAGCTTCAGGTGGGTCAGGGTAGACCCGTTCAGCGTGACTCACCTGTGTGAGAGAGGAGCATCCATATGCGGCTCAACGGATCGCAAATCGTTGCGGAGAGCCTGCTGCGTGAAGGCGTGGAGGTCATGTTTGGCCTGCCCGGCGGCGCCATTATGCCGCTCTACGATGTCTGGTCACAGTATCCACAGATCAAACACGTACTCGTGCGACACGAGCAGGGGGCGGCGCACATGGCTGACGGCTATGCGCGCGCAAAAAACACCGTAGGCGTGTGTCTCGGGACGAGCGGCCCGGGCGCAACAAATCTAGTCACTGGCATCCTGAACGCGCACATGGATTCGGCTCCGATCGTGGCTATCACGGCCAACGTGGCCAGCAAGTTCATCGGCTCCGATGCGTTTCAGGAAGCCGACATCACCGGTATCACGATTCCGGTGACCAAGCAGAACTATCTGGTGCGTCGCGTTGAGGACTT
This sequence comes from uncultured Chloroflexia bacterium, assembly GCA_963765765.1. GTDB lineage: Bacteria > Chloroflexota > UBA6077 > UBA6077 > JACCZL01 > CAVXYC01. The sequence continues at coordinate 154,846 of CAVXYC010000023.1, forward strand.
GCCGCGCGTCATGAAGGAAGCCTTCCATATTGCACGCACGGGTCGACCCGGTCCGGTGCACGTGGACATTCCTAAGGACATTCTCGTGGCAACAACCGAGTTCAAGTATCCAGACTCGGTAAACCTGCCCGGTTTCCAGCCATCCGCCGAGGGCAACATCGCCCAGATCCGCAAGGCGGTGCGGCTGATCGAACAAGCTAAAAGGCCGGTGATCATCGCCGGGCACGGTGTGATTCTCTCTGCCGCGTTCGATGAGCTGCGTGAGTTTGCCGAAGCCACCAACATCCCGGTCGTCACGACGCTGCTCGGAATCGGCTCGTTCTCAGAAACGCACCCGCTGTCGCTGCAGATGATGGGCATGCATGGCTGGGTGCACTGCAACTACGCCGTCCACAACGCCGACCTGATCATTGGCATCGGCAATCGCTTCGACGATCGCGCTTGCGGCGATTTCGAGCGCTTTGCGCCACATGCCAAGATCGTCCACATCGATATCGATCCAGCCGAGATCGGCAAGAACGTCAAGGTTGACGTGCCGATCGTGGGCGACGTGAAGCGGGTGCTCCAGAAGCTGCAGCCAGAGATCGACGCGTGCGCGGACAAGAGCGAGTGGCTGGCGCAGATCGATGAGTGGCGGCGGACCTATCCGCCCAAGTCGCTATCCCGGACGACACGCCGAAGTGCTGTATCAGCCACAGGTGATGCGCGCGATCGCAGGACGCGACGCACGGCGACGCGATCATCGTGGCCGACGTCGGTCAGCACCAGATGTTCGCGGCGCAGCATTTCACATTCACCGAGCCGAATCGCTTCATAACGTCCGGTGGCCTGGGCACGATGGGCTTCAGTCTGCCCGCGGCTATCGGCGCTCAGTATGCGCGGCCTGACAAGACGGTCTGGTGCGTCATCGGCGACGGTTGCTTCCAGATGGTCTCGCAGGAGCTTGCCGTCATGGCGATCGAAAACGTGCCGGTGAAGGTGGCCATCATCAACAACGGCTATCTGGGCATGGTGCGCCAGTGGCAGGAGCAATTCTTCGATCACAACTACTCGCAAGTGGACCTGGAAGGACCGCCTGACTTTGTCAAGCTGTCTGAGGCGTACGGCATTCCTGCCTGGCGAGTGAAGAAGCCGCAAGACATGGCTCAGGCAATCGGAGCGGCCATGGCTTACCCGGGGCCCGCGCTGATCGATTTCCGGGTTTCGCGTGAAGAGAACGTGTTGCCGATGGTCGTGCCAGGCACGTCCCTCGCGGAGGTCATCCCTGATGAAGCATACGTTGGTAGCGACAGCGGAAAACAGCCCGTCCATGCTGAATCGCGTAGTGAGCTTGTTCCGTCAGCGGGGTTTCGCGATTGACAGTCTAGCCATCGGCAGGACGCACGAAGCGCACATCTCACGCATCACGATGGTGGTGGACGGCTCAAAGACTGGCATCGAACAAGTCGTCAAGCAGCTCTACAAGATCATCGAAATCCGCAAGGTCTCGGACATTACGGATGACAAGAGCGTGGAGCGCGAGCTTGCGCTCCTGAAGGTCACCAGCAAGAACGCCGCCATGCGCGCCGAGATCATGCAGATCGTGGATATCTATCACGCCAAGGTCGTGGACGTGGCGCTGGGATCCTTGACCGTTGAGGTCACGGGCCCAACCGATAAGATCGACTCCGTTGTCGGGCTCCTGCGCGGCTACGGAATTAAAGAGATGGTACGCACAGGTGTCGTGGCTATGACCCGCGGCGCCGGCGTGGCGGCCGCTGATTCGAGCAAGCTGCAAGTCGTAGCGTAACGAGTCATGGGGGAGGAGATTTAAATTGGCAACGGTGTATTACGAGAAGGATTGTGATCTCTCGCTTATCAAGGGCAAGAAGATCGCCATCATCGGCTACGGCAGCCAGGGACATGCCCACGCGCTGAACCTGCGCGACAACGGCTGCAACGTGATGGTGGGCCTGTACGAAGGCAGCAAGTCTTGGCAGCAAGCCGGCAAAGATGGCCTGGAAGTGGCCACCACCGATCGAGCCGCGGCCTGGGCCGACGTCGTCATGATCCTGGCGCCTGACCAGTACCAGAAGGCGATTTACGAGAAGGACGTCAAGGAGAACCTCGAGGCCGGCAACATGCTCATGTTTGCCCATGGCTTCAGCATTCTGTTCGATCAAGTGGTCCCGCCAACGGATGTGGACGTGACAATGATTGCGCCCAAGAGCCCGGGCCATGTCATGCGTGACATGTTCAAAGACGGCGTGGGTGTGCCCGGGCCTTCTGGCGGTTCAGCACGATGCCACCGGTCAGGGCAAGGCGCTGGCGCTGGCCTATGGCGCGGGGATTGGCTGCGCCCGCGCGGGCATCGTGGAGACCACGTTCAAGGAAGAAGCCGAGACAGATCTCTTTGGCGAGCAGGCTGTGCTGTGCGGCGGCGTGACTGCACTGATGCAGGCGGGCTACGAGATTCTCGTGGACGCCGGCTACCAGCCAGAAATGGCCTATTTCGAGTGCATCAACGAGATGAAGCTCATCGTTGACCTGATCTTCAAGGGCGGCATGGGCATGATGCGCTACTCGATCTCAGACACTGCTGAGTTCGGGGATTACACCGCTGGCCCGCGCGTGATCGACGATCATGTGAAAGCCAACATGCGTCAGCTTCTGGCGGAGATCCAGAATGGCGAATTTGCCAAGAAATGGATTCTGGAGAACCAGGCCGGTCGGCCCAGCTTCAACGCCATGCGACGTCGCGCCAGGGAGCATTCCTCCGAGCAAGTAGGCGCTGAGCTCAGGGCCATGATGCCCTGGATCAACAAATAGGAAGGGAGCGTCAGATGGACCGCGTCCTCATTTTCGATACCACGCTGCGCGACGGGGAGCAATCGCCGGGCGCGTCACTGACGTCCGAACAGAAACTCGAGATTGCGCATCAGCTTGCTCGTCTCGGTGTGGATATCATCGAGGCAGGCTTCCCGGCCGCTTCGCCTGATGACTTCGCCGCTGTGCAGCGGATTGCACGCGAAGTCAAAGGGCCGATCATCGCCGGCCTGGCGCGCGCCGTGCCTGAAGACATCGATCGCTGCTGGGAAGCCATCAAAGATGCCGAGCGACCGCGCATCCACACCTTCCTCTCCACATCCGATATTCATCTGGAGCGCCAGTTCCGGATGACGCGCGATGAGGCGCAGAAGCAGGCCGTGGATATGGTCCAGCGCGCTAAGTCGTACACAAACGACGTCGAATTCAGTCCGATGGATGCAACGCGTTCCGACTGGGACTATCTCTACTCGGTGCTCGATTCGGTCGTAGAGGCCGGCGCGACCACACTGAACATCGCCGATACGGTTGGCTACGCCGTTCCGGACGAGTTTGGGGAGCTCATCGCGGGCATCTTCGGTCACGTCCGTAATTCGGACAAGATCACGGTCTCTGTGCACTGCCACAATGACCTTGGTCTTGCCGTAGCCAACTCGCTGGCCGCCGTGCGTGCGGGCGCACGCCAGATCGAGTGCTGCGTGAACGGAATCGGCGAACGGGCCGGCAATGCCGCGCTCGAAGAGATTGTCATGGGGCTCACGATTCGGAGCGACACGTTCGGCGGTGTGGGACACAACATCGACGTTACGCAGCTTCATCCCACCAGTCAGATGGTTCGCGAGCTAACGGGCCTGATGGTGCAGCGCAACAAGGCGGTCGTGGGAGAGAATGCTTTCTCTCACGAGGCTGGCATTCACCAGGACGGCATGCTCAAGGATCGCGACACCTACGAGATCATGCGCGCTGACGCCATCGGGTACGGTCAGACCAAACTCGTGCTCGGCAAGCACTCCGGTCGTCACGCTCTCCGCGTGCGCCTCGGAGAGTTGGGCTACACCCTCACGCCCGAGCAGCTCAAAGACTGCTTCGCGATGTTCAAAGATGTCGCCGACTACAAGAAGGAAGTAGACGACGATGATCTGAAGGGCATTATGGGGCGGATGACGGTGAGCGCGGGCTGAGGCCTTCAGGCATCAAGAGTTATTCGGGGGTGGGGCGGATGTCCTGCCCCCGAGTTGTTTGGCGGAGATGTGAAGCAAAAGGTCGATGTGATCCGCGAGAGTTACCCTACCCCAGCCCTCCCCGTGCGCGGGGAGGGAGCCGGGTTCTCGATTTCTGAGTCTCCGGCCCCTCCCCGCGCACGGGGAGGGCTGGGGTAGGGCTCCGATGAGAAATCAACGGCACAGGGCGCCTCCTATTACCTACCAACGAGCGCGCGAGCTTCGTAGGAACATGTCCTCACCTGAGCGCATCCTCTGGAAGCTCCTTCGCGCCAATCAGCTTGGTGTGAAGTTTCGGCGCCAGTATCCGATAGGCCCCTACATCGCCGATTTCTACTGCGCTGAAGCAGAGTTCATCATCGAAATAGACAGCAACACCGCCCACGGCACTGAAGTGGCAGAAAACCATGACAAGCGTCGAGACCAATATATGAGCAATCTCGGTCTGAGCGTATTGAGAATCCGAGCCAACGACATCTTCTACAACCTCGATGGCGTGATCGATACAATCAAGACTGCGTTACCTTATGAGCTGCGGGAACAAGAGGGGGAAGGGGCGATAGCAACATGGCAATGACAGCCGTCTCAAAAATCATCGCTGCCAGGTCTGGCCAGAAAGAGGTCGAGCCGGGGCAGTTCGTTTCGGCCAAGGTAGACCTGGTGATGTGCAACGACATCACAGCGCCGCTGGCGGTGCAGACCGTGAAGGACCTGGGCGTCAAGAAGGTCTTCGACAGGGAAAAGATCACCTTCGTCGAGTCGCATTACGTGCCTGCCAAGGACATCGCCTCGGCTATCAATGTGCAGCAGCTGCGCGAGTTCGTGAAGGAGCAGGACATCAAGTGGTTTTTCCCGAACGCTCGTGGCGGCATCGAGCATTCGCTGTTGCCTGAGGAAGGCGTGGTTGTTCCTGGGCAGCTCATCGTTGGCGCGGATTCGCATACGCCGACGTACGGCGCGCTCGGTAATTTCGCCGCGGGTTTCGGATCGACCGACGCGGGCGTTGCCATGGCGACGGGAGAGGTCTGGCTGCGTGTACCCGAGACGATCAAGGTCACCCTGACCGGGACCAAACACCCCTGGGTCGTTGGCAAGGACCTGGTGCTACGCGTCATTAGCGAGATCGGGGTCGAGGGCGCTAATTACCAGATGCTCGAGTACCACGGACCGATCCTGCAGCAGATATCGGTGGACGATCGACTCACAATCGCCAATATGGCTGCCGAGGCTCAAGCGAAGGGCGCATTCTTCCACGTGGACGACATCACGCGTGAGTACATCAAGGATCGGGCGAAATTCCCGGTCGAGATCTTCGAGAGCGATCCTGATGCGAATTACGTTCGCGAAGTCGAGATCGACGTGACCGGTATGGAGCCGCAGGTTGCTTTTCCGTACTCACCTGACAACGTGCATCCGTTGCGCGAGGCGCTGGGCGTGAAACCTGCTCAGGTCTTCATCGGCTCCTGCACCAACGCCCGCATCAGCGACATGCGAGTGGTCGCTTCGATCATGAGAGGCAAGAAGGTCCACAACGACGTTCAGTGCATCGTCATTCCGGCTACTCAGGACATCTATAAGCAGGCGCTGAAAGAAGGCCTGATCGAGATCTTTGCCGACGCCGGCGCCGTTGTTGCGGCGGGCACCTGTGGCCCCTGCCTGGGCGGCTACATGGGTGTCATGGGCCCGAACGACGTGTGCATCTCCACCAGCAATCGTAACTTCCCGGGTCGCATGGGCCACAAGGACGCTCGCGTCTACCTGGCAAATCCGGCCGTTGCCGCGGCAGCCGCTGTGGCTGGCGAGATTGTCCCGCCGGAAAGCATTCAAGGCTAATTCGAGTGGTGAGTATTGAGTAATGAGTGATGAGTGGGACGGACCTGCTCATGACTCATCACTCATTACTCATCACTTCTCATGAGGAGAAGTAGAAAATGAAGCACGTTGGTCGCGTCTGGTGGTTTGGTGAACACATCGACACCGACGTCATCATCCCGGCGCGCTATCTGACCAGCAACGACGAGAAGGAGCTGGCGCAACACTGCATGGAGACAGCCGATCCTGATTTCGCAAAGAACGTCCGGGAAGGCGATTTCATCGTTGCCGGACCGCTTTTCGGTATGGGCTCGTCGCGAGAGCATGCACCTATCGCTATCAAAGGTTGCGGCGTGCGGGCGGTCATCGCGCCCAGTTTTGCGCGTATCTTCCAGCGCAATTCGATCAACGTAGGCATGCCCGTTCTAGAGTGCGACACGCTCTGGGAAGACGTGCAACAGGGCGACATGATCGAAGTGGACATGGACGAGGGCACGATCCTGCACCAGCGCACGGAGAAAGTCCACAAAGCGAGCCAATACCCCGAATTCTTGAAGGAGATCATCGCCGCGGGCGGTCTCGTCCCCTACACCCGCAAGAAGATCGAGGCCAGGGCGTGACTGCCTTCAATATCGCCGTCCTCCCCGGGGACGGCGTTGGGCCTGAAGTGATGGCTGAGGCGCTCAAAGTACTCAAGGCCATCACCACTAAATACGGTCACACCTTCTCCGTGAAGGATGACCTGGTTGGTGGAGCCGGCATCGACGAGTTTGGGACGCCGCTGCGGCCTGAGACGGTGCAAATGTGCCGTGAGAGCGACGCCGTGCTCATGGGTGCCGTGGGCGGCCCAAAGTGGGATGATCCCACCGCCGCAACCCGGCCCGAGGATGCAATCCTCGGGCTGCGCAAGCAGCTCGAGCTCTTTGCCAACCTGCGACCGGTCAAGCTGTTCGACCCGTTGCTGGGCTCATCGACTTTCAAGGAAGACGTGATCCGTGGTGTGGATCTCATCTTCGTGCGGGAGTCTACCGGGGGCACATACTTCGCCGAGCCCAAAAAAGTCTGGACGGAGAACGGCAAGCGCATTGGTGTGGATACCACCCAGTACGACGAGGACGAGATCGCCCGAGCCGTAAAGCTCGGCTTCGAGCTGGCGAGAGGTCGCCGCAAGAAGCTCGTCTCGGCGGACAAGGCCAATGTTATGGCCAGCTCTCGACTCTGGCGAACCGTGGCTACGGAAGTCTCCAAGGATTATCCGGACATCGAGTTCTCACACATGTACGCCGATGCCTGCGCCATGCACCTGGCTCGCCGGCCGAAGGACTTCGACGTCATTGTCACGGACAATCTATTCGGTGACGTGCTCTCCGATGAGGCATCGATGCTCGCCGGCTCGCTTGGCATGATGCCCTCGGCGACGCTCGCAGCGGGCGGCAAATTCGGACTTTATGAGCCGATTCACGGCTCTGCGCCCGACATCGCGGGGAGGGGCATCGTCAATCCGTTGGCGATGATACTCACGACCGCGTTAATGCTGCGCATCTCGCTCGGCCTTGAGACCGAGGCCGCGGTCGTAGAGTCCGCCGTGGAGCGCGCGCTGTCCGGTGGCGCTCGGACCCCCGATATCGCGCAGCCTGGCGAAGCGACTCTTTCCACTAGCCAGATGGGCGACGCGGTGGTTGACAACATCTGAAAACAGAGCCGCATCCCGTAAGGGTGTGGTTCTCCCGCGATCGCCCAATTGCGGGAATTACCCTCCGGCCGGGTTAGCCGGTTGGGAGGTGGTGCTTCGCGACGGCGATCATCCGATCGCCAGTGCCGCCACTCCCAGCATCATGAGCGCGGAGCCGGCCAGGCGCTGAGCGGTCTGTCCTTCGGCGAGTAGCTTATGACCAAGAATGGCGCCAAAGAGAATGCCAATTTCGCGCATGGGCGCGACATAGGCCACGGGGCTGGTAATAAGCGCGGTGAGGACGAGCGTGTAGGCGAGTGCGATGAGCGCGCCAGCCACAATGGATAGTTTCCAGAAGGCGGAGATCTCGACGCGGGCCCGCTTCCAATCGCGTAGCGCCCATGGGGTGCGGAAGAGTCCACAGGTCCCCATCAACACAGTAAAGTAGATGAGTGGCGGTACCCGTAGAGTACTCACGCCATGCTTGTCCCATACTGTGTAGGTCGCGATGATAGCTCCTGTGAGCAGCGCGTAGCCGACTGCCGCGCCATTCTTTGACTTAAGCAGCGTCCTTGGATCGCCCGTAAGACAGAGAACACCTAGCAAAATGCCTGCGATGCCGATCGTTGCCAAGATTGAAGGCCGTTCCCCAATGACCACGACGGACAGCACGACGGCTAGGAGCGGTCCGCTTCCCCGAGCAAGCGGGTAGACGAGTGAGAGATCGCCGGCACGATAGGCGCGAGCTAGTGCGGCAAAGTACCCTACATGGATCAGCCCGCTCACTGTGGGGTATATCAGAGATCCCGGGCTCGGCCACACCCCAGTGGCACTTGATTGGGCAATCGCAAGCGGGGCAGTGACCACAGCGGCCGAGATCGTACACAGCCAGGGAAACAGGCGACTTTCGCTCGCGTTTTTGGCCAGCAGATTCCAGCTCGCGTGCGCCAATGCTGAGGTAAGCACCAGGGCCACCGCCAGAGGAGTCATGCCGACGAGTCTAGCTCATGGTCAGCGAATCCAGTTGGAAACGTCGTGACGTTCCTTTAAGGGCGCCGTCTGAATATCTCCAACGGATATCGTCGTCTTGGATTCGGAGGTGGTGTCCGTAAAGGGACGCCACCTCCGACCTCTCCTATTGAGGCAGCAGGGCGTTGGTGAACGCCGCGGATCCATCCACTGTTTTCTGCATGAGCTGATTCTCGTACGCCCAGTTTGCGTAGCTCACCCAGCGCTCGGCGTTCTGGTATCCCCACCGACCATTCTCATCGATGAAATACGGCGCCAGTCGACCCATGCTCGCGCTCACCAGGTTGGCGTCCAGATCGGGCGCTTCCGCCAGCAGCACTGCATTGGCCTGCGCATGGTCGGATACCGCGGCCTCGTAGCCGCGTTGCGTGGCGGTCAGGAAGCGTTGGATCGTCTCCGGCTTGTCGCGTATCGTGCGCTCACTGGAGATAAAGACGATGTTATACGTATCAGGCAGGCACCAGTCACTGAAGTGCATATAGTTCAGCTCGGTGCCGCCCATTTCCAGCTGAATTCCCTCCCACGTCCAGAGAAGCGACATGTAGTCAACGCGATCTGCGAGCAACGCCTGAGCGATGCCCTGGCCAACCGTCACCTCCTCAGCCTTGCTGGGGTCGGCGCCGTCGCACTGCATGATGGTGCGATTCTGTGCCTGGCTCTGCGGAACTCCGGCCGAGCCGTAGCGCTTTCCTTCGAAATGGAGTGGTCGAGTGATGCCGCTGGATTTTTTCGCGACAAATGCCCCCAGGTTATGCTGGACCAGCGCCGCTACGGACATCACAGGTATCTCCTGTGCTCGCCCAAACGTGACGGCAGACTGGTAGCTGATGCCTAGCTCGGCCGTGCCGTTGGCAGTGAGCTTCGTTGCCGCGTTGACGTCCGATGGGGCCTCGATGCGTAGATCCAGCCCCGCCTCTTCGTACCAGCCGTTTGCTTTGGCCAGATAAATACCGGCGTGGTTCGTGTTGGGGAACCAGTCCAGCACGAGCGTGGCTGGGAGTGTCTGGCCTGCCGGCGCCGCGATCACTGGAACGGCTTGATTCCCAGGCATGACAGTTAGCGCGAGCAACGTGCTCGCGAGGGCGACGTTTCGAACCAATGTCATAGGACCCCTCCACTTCAGCTTCTATTCAAGGTCATTTACGGCCACCGACTTGCCGCCACGGAATGGCCAATCGCTCGATGCCAGCGATCAGCAAGAAGAATGCAATGCTCAAGACGGCACACAGGACGATCGCCGCGAACACGCGCTCGGTGAGCATTTGATCGGCGGCCCGAACCATGTAGATTCCAAGGCCGCGGCTGGCGCCTACCCACTCGCCAACAACTGCGCCGATAACGCTGTACGTCACGGCGATGCGTGCACCCGAGAAAATGGACGGAAGTGCTCCGGGAATGCGCACGCGGCGCAGTACCTCTCGCTCGCTACCACCCATTGCGCGCACCAGGTTGGCGTAGTCCCGATCCACGCTCGCCAGCCCATCGATCGTGCTCACCACCATCGGAAAGAAGCAGATCAGCGCGACGACCATGACCTTGGGGACGATGTCGTAGCCAAACCAGATCACTAACAGCGGCGCGATCGCAATGATTGGCACCGTTTGCGAACCAATCAGGGGCGGGTAGAGTACCCGTCGAGCAAGTGGCCAGGCGTCCATTGCGAACCCGAGTGAGATGCCAAGGATGGCCGCCACGATGAAGCCGATGGTCGCCTCCTGCACCGTGCGACCCACATGCATGGTGATGAGCTCGCGGTCCGCGACGATCGTGTTGGCCACGTCGAGTGGTGACGGCAGCAGCCATTTTGGTACGCCAGTTATCCCGACACCGATCTGCCACGCGGCGATCATGGCGACGATCAGCAACCCGGAAAGGCCGTATTCCGCGATGAACGAGCGGCGTGCCGGCTCTGTTGAGGCCTCCGGTGCTGTGCCAATGTTCGGCGGGGAATCCACGACCCGAGCGGCGTTGCCGATCATCGGAGATATCCCGGTGCATGTAGTGAGCGCTTTAGCGCTTTTTCCCAGTGTCTCCGATCCCGGACTGCGGATATCCGCGAAAAAGCGCTAAAGCGCTCACTACATGCACCGTGGCACGACCCGCTTGATCCGATGATCGGCGTGTAGTGGCGTCCCTTCACGGGCGCCACCTCGGGATCCAGGACAGCGACCACAACAGGGATATTCAGGTGGCGCCCGTGAAGGGACGCCACTACGTCGGGGCTGCCAATTGGCCGCGGCATTATGCGGCCGCCTCACCTGGGTTGCTCGATCGCAGCGCATCCAAAAGTTGCGCCTTGAGCTGCACGAGATGCGGCTCAGTCAGCAGGTGATAGTCGCGCGGGCGTGGGAGCTGCACCTCTAGCTCCAGCACCATGCGGCCCGGTCGGGGGCTCATGACGTAGACGCGATCCGAGAGAAAGAGTGCCTCGTCGATATCGTGCGTGACGAAGAGGATGGTGGGTCGAAGCTCATCCCAGAGGGAGAGCAGCCATTCCTGCATCGATTGTCGAGTCAGCGCGTCCAGTGCACCAAAAGGCTCGTCCAACAGCATTACGTCACGCCGGCAGAGCACGGTTCGCAGGAACGCCGCGCGCTGGCGCATACCGCCCGAGAGCTCTGCCGGATAGCGTCGCTCGAAGCCATCCAGGCCAAAACGATCGATTAGCGCCCGAGCCTCCATGCGCGCATTTGGCCGAGATACGCCCTGAATCTCCAGACCCAGCGTTGCGTTGTCGAGCACCGTCAGCCAGGGGAATAGCAAGTCCTTCTGTGGCATATATCCCACAAGCCCCGAGTGGCCGTTGGCGATACGGCCGTTGATGGAGATCTCGCCACGATCCGGACGATCGAGTCCCGCGATCAGGTTGAACAACGTGCTTTTGCCGCAGCCGGACGGGCCTACGACACTCACGAACTCGTTGGGGGCTGCCACAAGCCTCACGCCGCCCAGGGCGTGGACGTGCGCGCCGCGGCCGGTGAAAGATTTATGCACGTCGCGTATTTCGAGCGCCGCCACCGTTGGTTCCTCCTTCTGGGCACAGCCAGTCAGTCCGTCGCGCGTGCGCGAACGCAAATGAGCGGCGGTTGCACCATGGCAACTGCCGCTCGAGGAGGAGATATGTCCAACGCACGACGCGACCACGCCAGTGGCCGACAGTCGTCCGCTGAGCCCGCTTCCCTACGCTCGTCTTCCGAGGGCTAGACCACTCGGCTTATCGAGATCAGGTTCTATGAGTTGGTGGGCTTGACCCCGCCTCTCAGCTGCTCGCTCCCCCGCGGGCGGAACGTCTGTTGTTGACATTACGATAGGAGGCGTAGACGCAGACGTCAAGTTTGCTTAGCTTTGCTGCCTCGCCGGGCCCCATGCTAGACTGCGTGTGCCCCTTGGTCACCTTTTCGGCGTTGAGCCTGATCGCGTAAGCAACGAATGTCAGCGATCTCCTGGCGTGAGCAGCGCGCGCGACGCTCCGCCCCCTCCGAGCAAGCTCTAGCATCGAACCTTCGCATCATTCCCTGGCTGGGAATTGTCTGCGCGGCAGCGCTTGCCATCTATCCAAACGTCCTGGCCTGGCCGGCGGCTGTCGTGGGGCTCGGCGCTGTGCTTCTTCTTGTGCATCAGCGGGTGGCGTTCGCTTCGCCCGCTGTCAATGCTGGACTGCTTCTCTTCTCCGTGGCAATGGTTGTGGGTCTGGGCGCGGCAGGATTCACAGATCCCGCTCTGGTGCGATTCACCGGATACGGCGCGGCAATCGTGCTGGCGTTCTCAATGCTGGCTTTGATGAGCTCCCCGGCCGCGGTGCAACGTGGCGCCGCGTTGCTGGTGGCGGTCGTTGGCATCGCCGAGCTTGTGGTTCTGGCGCTTCTGCGGGGATCGTTGCCCTCCAGCCCGTTCACGCGTCTTCTTCAGCCCTTCACCCTACTTTTCAGCGGATTCCCCGGCATCAGCGGGGACACGCTGGAGGTCAATGCGCGTTTCGCGGTACACCAGTATGGCCTGGCGCATCTGGCGCTCGTTGCGGCTCCATTCGGGATCGCCCTGGCCCTCGAGCCGGGCACCCTTAAAGTGGCGGTTAGCGGGTGCAGCCTGGGCTGTACTGCACGTCGTGCTCTTGTTAGCAACGCAGTCTCGCGGAGCAATTCTGGCACTCGCCCTTGTGGGCGCCGTCATTGGCAGCACGCGAACCCGCTGGGCCTGGCTGACCATTCCTGGAGCGTTCGCTCTGCTGGGTGTGCTCATTGTTCGCGGCACGCTCTCACGACAGGTGGAGTCGGATTGGCTGGATTTCCGGCTTTCCGTATGGGGACGCACGATGCACATGATGGGCGATTTCCCCTTCACGGGAGTCGGATTGGGCGCCCGGACCTACGCCGAGACGTTTGCCTGGTATTTCTCGATGCCCGATCGTTATACCGTCTCGCACGCGCACAACGTGGTGCTGCAAGCGTATGCGGAGCAAGGTTTGCTGGGCGCCCTGGGCCTTGTGGCGTTGCTGCTGGGTGGCTGCGCGGTTGCTGTTCGATCGATCACGAACTCACATGGATCCAATTGGATCGCGGGTGCCGGCGCTGGTGGTGCGTTTGTCGGATCGGCACTCTACGGCCTGACGGACCAAGTGGTGACATCCGCGTTGAGCTTTACCCTCATGCTGGCGCTCCTGGCGGTGGCCAGCCGCTGCGTTCCTGTAACTGCCAATCAGATCGTTGCCTGGCCCAGAGCACAGCTCGTGGGGATTGGCGGTGTAGCGGTGGTGGCGCTTGCCAGCGTGCTTCTCGGACTCTCATTGGGAGGCCGATGGATGAGCGGGCTCGCTCTCAACGCTGGGTCGCTGGAGCTCGTCCATGCGCTTGCTTGGCCAGCTTACAGCGGGGATGCCAGGCAGACCGCACTTCGAAACGCCGAGAGCTGGCTCACCCAATCCACCAATCTGAACTCCAAGAACATCGCGGCGTGGCGCAACCTCGGTTGGACCCGAACGGTGCGCAATGATGTGAGCGGGGCCCATCAGGCGCTCGAGCAGGCGTCTGGATCCGAAGGGCTCGGCGTCTTCGACCGGTTCATCCTGGGTCGTCTGTACCAGCAGCTTGGCTTTACCGAGCAGGCCATTGAGCAATGGCGTGGCGCCGGTGACATTGCGCGGTTGCGGACGGCGGCGGATGAGCTCACTTCCCGAGGCCGATGGCGCGAGGCGGTCGCCGCCCACGCGGCACTGCTCACGCTGGAACCCGACAATCCGGACCACATGTCGAATCTGGCGGTGGCGGTGCTCAACAGCGGTGGCGACCTGGAGGAGGCGTTGCGCTGGTTCAGCTCCGCCACACAGCTCAATCCCGAGGCGGCGCGCTCTCTGGCCCGTCAGCTTGTACTGCGCGGTGAGCCGTACCGCATCAACGAGGGCCGCGGCGGCGGTGACGCGAACAAGGCAATCTTCTGGTTCAGCCTTGCGAGTCGGGTGGACCCGAGTTATGACAGGCCAGAAGTGGAGATTGGCGCGGTCTACATGAACCGTCAGCGCTACGCCGAAGCAGAGCCTCACTTCCGCGCCGCGCTTGCGCGAGACGATTCGGATGCGTCGCTCTGGAGCTGGATCGGCGAATCCCTGGAGGGTCAGGGCCGACTCGCCGAAGCAGTGGAGTTCTATCGGCAGGCCGTTGCCCGGCGACCGGATCGCCCGGTACTTCTGGAGAAGCTGCAAGGGGCCGAGGCGCGCCTGGCGGCGGGGCGATGATCTCCGCAACCACCGACAGCGTCGCATCCCGTGAGGGTGCGATTCCTCCACCGGGTACCTCACGTCCTCGGCTGGGGAAATCTAGAAGGAACCGCACCCTCACGGGATGCGACGCTGTTTCTGGCAGTGCCGATGACCATCGCTGATTCTCGGGCATCGTTGCTCGGGACGTTGCGGGCTGTGGCGCCCACGCGATCCACGGACATGTCCGCCGCGTCCGCTCGCGTAGCCATGGTCGCGTTGTGTCTGGCTGCGCTGGTGCTGCAGGGCGGGCTGCTACAGCCCAAGACGTGGTTCTGGACCGGCGACATGATCTACCACCATGCGCTCATGGCTGAGATCCAGGCTGGCGAGCTCATGCCGGGCGGCCCGTACCCAGGAATGCCGGCCTTTTATTCACCATTGCTGCACTGGATGTCGGCCGGCATTGGCTTACTTACCGGCGTTCGCATTACGGAGGCGATTCGAATCGTCTCGATTCTGTTTGCGCCGCTTCTTCCTCTGGCAACGTACTGGTCGGCCCGCTCGCTGGGACTTGACCGGGCAGTCTCCATTGTCGGCGCGGTGCTCGCGACATTCGCCGGCGGGTGGAAGACCACTGAGGACCGAGTCTGGGTGGACTCACTCTTTGTTGGCCAGCACAATTTCTTCCCGACGTTTCCGAGAGACATCGCATTCATGCTGCTGCCGCTGGGATTGGTGTGCGTTTACCGAGCGGTGGTTCATGATTGGCGTCCAGGCGCGTGGCTGGCTGGAATCGCGTTTGCGTTGATGGTGCTCGCGCACACGCAAACCGCCGTGTTCGCCGCACCGCTCCTAGCGCTTTACCTGGGCCTGCTCTTCATGATGCGGCCGGACTTGCTCGGGCGAATGCTTCGAGTAAGCGTGATCACCAGTGCGCTCACCGCCGGGCTTTCGGCCTTCTGGTGGGTCTGGGAGCTTCAGGCGATTATGGCCAGCCAATCTTTCAGCGTGGAGATGCCGGCGTATCGCGTGCCGATCAAACTCAGCCTGGCCGAGTTCCCGATGGAGTTCGGCCTCATTCTCCTGCTCGGGCCGCTGGGCATCTTCATGACCGCCCGCCAGCTCATTCGACACAAGGACCCATCGTCCCTGCTACTACTCGTCTGGTGGACTGCGCCCGTGTTGCTGGCAATCCTTCGGCCCAGCGGATTCCCGGGCGGCGACACGTTTTTTCCGCGCCGACTCTGGCAGTTTGCCTCGCAACCGCTCGTGCTCATGGCCGCCTTTGCACTGGTGTGCGGCGTGCTACCCGCGTTCCGACTTCGCGGAGTTGCGGCCGTGAGTCTCGTCGCGGCCGTCTGTTTGGTATCCACGCTCCCCGCGTCTCGCGGCACCTGGGATCGGATTGCTCAATTCTGGAATGAGCCGGAGTTCGTGGACCAGGAATGGGATTTGAACGGAAATTTCGCCGTTGGTCCCTGGCTGGCGCACGAGGCACGCGCTCATGGACCTGCTACGGTGCTATCTCCAGTTACCGAAGCAACCCTCGTCTGGTATGAGGCTGGACAGAAGGTCGTCTATCTGCATCGAACGGCGGCGATCAAGCTTGCTTTTGACGTGGCACGCTTGAGCGGATTTGGTGAGACCGAGCGCCAGACTGACGTCACTCACGCGTATTCCGGTGACCCAGCAGAGCTTGCTAATACCGCATTGAAATATGATTCGCGGTATCTGCTCGTGAAACAGTCGGGGGAGCGCCTCGCTGGAATCGATCTTCCAGCGCGTGGCCTCGTGCCTGCTGGTGACGGCCGTGGAGTTGGTCGGCTCACCACGTCAAATCACTACGAGTTTCTGGCAATGGGTGCTGGCGATCAGGCGCGCTTCTCGATCTGGAGTCCGTCCGATCGAACCGCGGATTTCCTGCTACGGGTCAAGAGGCGTGGTCGCGGTCCGACATCGCCCGGCGCGATGTCGGTGAACGGTGCCGATTTGCCAATGACGGACGCCGAGCTCCCGCGCGATGACTGGGCGGATGTGCGCCGAACGGTGTCGCTGAGAAGCGGCTGGAACGATGTGGAGATACGCGCCACCCAGCAACTCGAGGTGTTGCGACTGACTGGGTACTCGCTTTTGGCGAGCGATCTCCCGAGCGGCTGGCCCATGGTCTACGAGGATGGGTATTACGCGGTGCTCTCACCGTCCACCAGCGCCGCGGAAACCCCATCCTTCTTTGGACTGGGACGATCTTCGCCGCTTTCTCGCGAGGCTGGAAGCCTACGTCCGTTTCTCTCCGCTCGGTATGAAAGCGGCGAAGACGGACTCAGTCGAAAGACAGAGCTTGAATCCATTCCAGGTGACTCAGTGTGATCGCCAGTGAGCACATTCCGCGGAATCGTCCGCGGTTTCCTCGACTCGCGGCGATCCACTGGTTAGATGCTGTTGTCGTCGCGCTGATCCTGGCGTATATCGTCGCACTCATCCCCGGGCTCACACGCTGGCCCGCTCTGATCAACGACGAGGGCCGTGAGGCGAATATCTTCTGGGCTGCCACGGGAGCCGATCCCTCGGCAGAGCGTATGAACGCGCATCGAGGCTTCCCCACGTGGGGCAATGGCGGGATCCAGGGCTTTACGGCCGGGCTGATTTTCCGAGCGGCGGGTGTCGGAGTCTTTCAGGCTCGACTCACCTCACTTCTGTGGGCGGCGGGCTTGCTGCTGGCAACGTACGCCCTGGGTCGCTACTACTGGGGGCGGGCTGCCGGGCTGGCAGCCGTAATTCTGCTGGCTGTCTCCGACCCATTTCTAGTCTCCAGTCAC
Organism: uncultured Chloroflexia bacterium; assembly: GCA_963765765.1. Lineage (GTDB taxonomy): Bacteria > Chloroflexota > UBA6077 > UBA6077 > JACCZL01 > CAVXYC01. The sequence goes on from CAVXYC010000023.1 coordinate 171,892, forward strand.
ACGCTTCGTCCGGACGTTCAGGTCATCACGCTCGTACTCGCGTCGGTACTACTTGCCGAAATTGCCGTCGCTCGATCTCAACCCCGGTGGATGCTTCTGGCAGGGTATCTGCTGGGCCTCGCGTTCGACGTGCATCCCAACACCCTGGGACTCATGCCCATGGTTGGCGCTGTGTTGCTTGTTCGCCAGGGCTGGGGATTCTGGCGCCAGCCGCACATTCGGTTCTTGATCGTGGGGCTGGTCCTGGCGGCAGCTCAATATCTGTTGTTCCGCTTTGTTCCCGACCCCGGCGGCTTCATCGCCGGGCTGCGTTACTGGGTGGGTGTGGATAAGGCGCCACCAGCAGGGCGAGAAGGTGGGGGATTTGGAGCGTTGCTCGGCAACGAGCTGGCGCGCTACTGGGACTACTTCGGTGAAGAGCAGCTCGAGCTGGCCCTCGTCGCGGTCGGCGTGCTGGCCGCGCTCGTGTGGGCCGCCCGGGGTGATCGCGGCTCACGCGTGATCCTGCTGGGCCTGGTTGCCGCGTTTGTCTTCTTCGTGGTCGCGGTAAGCACGAAGTCCAAGTACTACATGCTGCTGACCTACCCGTTTTACATGCTTTTTGTTGGGAAACTGATTCAGGATGTTTCGTTCGGGTGGATTTCGAGGGCGAGACCCCACTCCAGCCCTCCCGCGTGGCGGGGAGGGGGCTAGGGAATTGACGAACCGCCCCTCCCTGCCACGCGGGGAGGGCTGGGGTGGGGTCTCCTCGTTCCTTAGCTCAACTTCCGCCAAATCGTTCGTGCTCGCCAGCGGCGTGTTCGTCATTCTCACGTCTCTAGCTGCCTACTACCCGCTCAAAGTCGAGGATCGCGCCTGGGAGAACTACATCCGCGCGCGACGATATCGCGCGGGGCAGGAGTACACGCAGCTCACCGCGCGACTGGATGAGCTTGCTGGCCCAGGGGCGCGCATCCTCGCGCCACCCGTGTATTGGATAGGTCTCAAAGAGCACCCCTACACCGACATCTACGTGTTCGAGCGCCTCTCGCGGCAAATGAACATGACGCCTGCGCAGTTTCTCGAGGAGACTCGTCCGGACATCGTGATCACCGATGCGAAGATCGCCACAGACCGGCGTGTGGAGCGGCTGCTATACAACGAGCTCGACGCACGGTCGAAATTCGAGCTCGTGGTTCGACACAAGAACTACGGCGACGTGGCGATCTACCGACTGACTTGGAATTAGCCTCAGGTCCGCTTAGCGTGGATGATTGGTCAGCAGCCGTAGCTCCTCTCGCACAAGCCGATCGAGCTCCGCGTGCAGCTTGATGGCGCGCTCGGCTACCTCGTTGATGGCATCTGCTGAGATGAACTGGGACTGTGGTCGGTGCTGGCCATTGCGCACGGATGCATCCGGCCGCAGGATGCGAGCTTCACCGTTCGAGTCCGCCCGCCAGGCCGAATGAATAACATCGTTCCTATCGTCGCGAAGCCGATTGGCGTCATCGAACAACGTGTCCAGGCGTTGCAGAAGCGCGGGATTGTGGCCGCGGCGCTTGATCTCGCGGCGACAGAGCGACTCGAATGTCTGCAGCGATTCGTAGAACGAAAACTTGGAAGTAACGATCTGGCCCACCTGTCGGTCGCTGGAGATCATCTCGCCGATAATGTTTCGGAGATACTGCTCTAGGGCGGCGACATTCACGGTCACTCGTCCAAGCGCGCACAAATGCTCATCGGTGAGAATGCTCACATGTCCTCCGTCTTCACGCCGCGATGTATTCGCATCGTACGCCTAGAGTCTTAGATTTAGTATGCCCATCCGCGCGCTGATCTTTGACTTTGACGGGCTCATTCTCGATACGGAGACTCCGGATCTCATGGCCTGGCAGGAAATCTTTGCCGAGCACGAGCTGGAGCTGGACCACGCTTTCTGGTGCCAGTTCGTGGGACGCCACGGGGGCATGCTCGATGTCGTTGCGCATCTGGAACAGCTCGTGAGCATCGGCCTGGATAGCGAAATCATCCTGACTCGTCGACGTGAGCGCTGCATGGAGATGATCTACGCGCTGGGTCCGCGGCCAGGGGTGGAGCGCTGGTTGCTGGATGCACAAGCGGAATCAGTGCGGTGCGCTGTTGCATCTAGCTCATCGCTCGTTTGGGTGGAAGGACACCTCGAGCGGCTGGGTCTTGCTGCAGCATTTTGCAGGCGTACGATGTCGTGACCACGTGACTCGAACCAAGCCCGATCCCGATGTCTATCTCGCGGCCATCGAGTGCCTCGGTGTTGCCGCCGACGAAGCGATAGCAATCGAGGATTCTCCGCACGGTGTCACGGCTGCTAAAGCGGCCGGGCTCTTCTGCATCGCGGTGCCCAATGAAGTCACCCGCCCGCTGGACTTTCGTCACGCGGACATGGTGGTGGAGTCGCTGGATCAGGTAGCGCTACGCGACGTACTTGATCGCTAGCCTTTGCGCCGTCACGCGGACAAGGCACTTATGGGACGTCTAGCTCATTCCGACACCGAGATTTGCCCGCCAGACCATCTCCACGCGCGCCATATCTACCTCAGAGAGCGGTCCCGCGCCGGATGCTTGCACGAGCTCTTCCATCTGGTCGACCTCAGAGAACCCGCCCAGCACAGCCGTAACACCGCTCTTGGCAAGGATGAAGCGATACGTCGCTTGCGCCAACGAGTGCTCGCCAGGGCGCGAAAGGAAGCTGAAGGAGGCCGACTGATCGCGGAGACGCTGCGCTTCAGGTGAATCTGCGGCGCGTCGGACCGTTGCCAGCGGATGGCTGGGATTTCCGGCGATAGCCGTGTCGGTCAGGGCGCCACTGTTGAGCGGACTATAGATCGCAACGCCAGCGCCACTTAACTCGGCTTCGTCGATGACCTCTTCCCAGTCGGTCACGTCCAGACCACGAGGCTTGGGGTAGCCAGCGGTTGGGTTCATGAGATGGTAAGAGACGTTGAGAATATCGAAGACACCGAGATCCAGCAGACGGCGCACCGGTCCGATGCCGTCGCCACGGCAAATGAAGCCGATTGCCCGCGCCTTGCCCTGTCGCATCACGCGCTCCAGGCCCTCCAGGGCGCCATTGGGGCGCAGGTAATCCTCAATGCCGATGCGGGCGTATACGCGCCCCTCGAGTTTTGGCGCGGGGTCCACCGGAGCGTTGTGGATTTGCAGAACGTCGACATAATCGACACCGAGCCGCTCCAGGCTTGCGTCCACCGAGCGAACTACATGGCCGGCGATATCGTCCAGATTCTCGGCGCGAATCTCTACCTTGGTGTTCAAGAACGGGTGTACGTGAAGCTCGCGCAGAGCTCGGCCCAGGTTGGTTTCCGCGTCGCCGTCGCCGTAGTCGGGCGAGTTGTCGAAATAGTTGATGCCAAGCTCGATGGCCCGGGCAATCGTGTCCCGCTGCTCGGTTGGCGTTCCTCGCACCATCAGTCCGGCGTTGCCGCCGCAGCCGAACCCGATTTCCGAAATGCGAATCCCGGTTGTTCCTATTTCTCGGTATTCCATCTCACGCTCACTTCATAGAAAATGGTCGCTGACCCGCGATGATCCTACATGATCCCGCCGCGTTCTGGACTTCAGTGACATGCCGAATGCGCCGATGAGCAACCGAGCGCGGCCCCCTCTATTCGTCTACGGGACACTGGGCGATCCGCGGATCCAGCAGGCGCTCTTTGGACGCCAGATAAGCGGGGTCTCTGCGAGACTTTCAGGTTGGGCGGTGTACTGCTCCGATGCCGACGGATTTCTCTTTATCAAGCCGAATGCTGAGGGCACGGTGGCCGGTGTGATCATCTCTCTGGATGAGCGCGAGCTAGAAATCGCGGATGCCTGGGAGGATGTACCGCTCTATCACCGCGAGATCGTGTCAGTAATGTCGGAAGCCGGTGACTGTGAGGTCTGGACTTATACGCGCCGCGAAGCGCTTGGGCGGCTGCATGAGAATGATTCGACCAGTGGTCACCCGCACAAGGAGGTACTCACCATGGCTCTGGCGCTGCGGGCGGAGATGGACACGCGGTGAGATGGTTGCGAATAGAGATTGCTTTTATCGATTCGATTGGCGCCGGTGTCTGGCAATCACCGTGATCCGTGTGCTTCAGGGAGACAGTGAATGAGCAACAGATGGAAGAAGGGCCGCGGGAAGCTTGGTGTGCTTAAGCCATTGCTCGGCCAGTGGCAGACGCGCGCCGAATCGGACCTCGGTCCCGTTCGGTGCACGCGCATCTTCGAGCCGGTCATGGCAGGTAGCTTCGTCCACCTGAGGGCGCGCTGGGAGTACGGTGACGCATCCAGCGGCCAGACTCGAAAGCCATATGAGGAGATCGCGCTGATTGGGATGGGAGATGACGGGACGGTCACGTTCTGGTCATTCACGTCCGATGGCAAACGCTCCGTCGGTCGACTGGCTGACGTCAGCGACTGTCACCCCGAGGCCATCGGCTTCGAAGCCCAGATGCCTGCCGGCCTGGCACGCATGGTCTACTGGCCGGCCGAGGACGATGGCTTTATCTGGGTAGTTGAGGCAAGGAACGCCAAGGGCTGGTCGCGGTTTCTGGAGCATCATTACCGTCCGCTCGGCAAACAGGGCGACCTCCGCTAGGAATTCAATAGCGCGAGCGGCGTGCTGCCATGGCAAGGAGTCCGAGCCGGGGCGCTTGTTGTTTTGACCTTCCGCCAAAGAGGACCCCTGGAAATCGCGCAATAGGTAATCGAGCAAATGCTTAAATGGTATGCTGGCATATCATGAAGCGTACGACGATCAAGTTGCCTGATGATGTGGATGCGAAGCTCCGGAACGAGTCGGCGCGACGCGGCGTAAGCATTTCAGAGCTTACGCGGGAGGCGATTGAAGCGCATCTCGGGGTAACTTCACGGCGCAAGTTTCTCTCGGCAGGCTCAGGTCACAGCGGTGAGCTCGACATCTCAGAGCGAATTGAGGAAATTCTCGGTGAGGAGCTAACTAAATAGCGCTCATAGTCGATGCAGGACCGCTCTATGCTCTCATCGACGCGGATGACAAATGGCACGCCGCTTGTCGCGAATTGCTCGAGACTCACGATGGTCCGCTTATCGTGCCTCAGCTCGTTATCACTGAAGTAGCGTATCTTCTCGGGACGCGACTGGGGCCGTCGGTGGAGGTCCGCCTTCTTGGAGACTTCGCCAGCGGAGCATTTATCGCGGAGCCAATCCAAGCCAGTGATTGGCTCCGAATTGCCGAGCTCGTCTCGAAATACCGGGATCTACCGTTAGGAACCGTTGACGCTGCAGTGATAGCAAGTGCCGAGAGACATGGCGAGAAGGAAATAGCCACGCTCGACCGTCGGCATTTCGCGATCGTTCGACCAAGGCATGTCGACGCATTTCATCTGTTGCCTGACTAACACGGCGCTTCGCGCCGAGTTTAGAGCCCCAGTCCGGCTCCAACGAGTCTCCCGAGACTGAAGGTCACGGCCGCGGCGGCGAGACCGAAGGCCACCTGGCGGATGCCGGAGCCGAGTGGCTGGCGGCCGGTGAACAGCGTGATGCCAGCGCCGATGACGAATAGAGCCACGGCGCTGGCGATAGCGCTGGCAACCACGGCACTGATGCCCCCCAAGAATACGTAAGGCAGCACGGGAATAATGGCGCCAATGGCAAACAGCACGAATGACGTCATTGCCGCGGTCCAGGCAGAACCGCCCAGACTCCCCGGGTCAATGCCCAGCTCCTCGCGCGCAAGGGTGTCCAGGGCCGTGTCGGGATTGGAGATGATCTGCGTCGCCATGGCTTTTGCCTGTGACGGCCCCAGGCCCTTTGCCAGATAGATCAGCTCCAGCTCCTGGCGCTCCTCATCCGGGATCTCCTCCAGCTCGGACTTCTCCATACTGAGCTGGCGCTCGTAAAGCTCGCGCGAGCTCTGCACCGAAAGCCATTCCCCCAACGCCATAGACACGGCGCCGGCCAGCATTCCGGCGAGGCCCGTGAATAGCACTTCCTGGCGACCAAGCGTAGCCCCAGCCACTCCCATCACCAGACTGAGGTTGGATACGAGGCCGTCGTTGGCGCCGAGCACAGCGGCGCGTAGCGCATTACCGCCTCCAGCGCGATGCCGTCTCTCGACCTGAGCCACGGACGGACCGGAGAGACCTGATCGGCCGCCGTGCGCGATGTGACGGAATATCCGCGCGTGTGAGCGCTCGTCCTTGTCCATACCCAGGGCGCGCGCATCTTGCTGCGATTCGTAGGCGATACTTCCGCCCGATTCCATGCCTTGCACCAGGGGCAGGATCAGGCCCACGCCGAACTTTCGAGCCAGCCAGCCGATGAATCGAACCTTGGAGCTGGGCTGGATCGTTGATACGTCCTGGCCAGCCTCCCCGAGCTTGCGTCTCCAAAGCCTGGCGTGGCCTTCTTCGGCTATCGCCAGTCGGTGATACACGATAGACAGCTCGGCTTGCGGATCGGCGTCGGCCAGCATTCGATACAGCGCTGCACCGTCAGTCTCGTTCTGGAGATTGTCCCGGTAGCGCTCTATGTCCTTCTTGCTGGCTGTACGTATCAACTTCGTGCCCACGACGAACTGGTCATTGCGTTCACTCTACGCCGGAGCGAGCAGAAAAGTCGCCGGTGGGTCCACAGGCTGAATTGCAGCATTGTCGAGTCCCTAGCTTAGCGAGCTTGGAGGGCGATGCTCAGTATTTACCTAAACGCAGAATCTGGACATATTGACGCAATAGATTAGTGTGCACTAATATCGGGCAGTCGCATGTGCGAATTGGACGGGCGGCGCGCCGAACCGCGGTTGGTCCTCGCGATGCGGAACCAGCTTTTGTGTCCACCTTGGAGCTTCGGCTTCGATTCCCGCGGGGGAGATTGATGTCATGACATTCATCGCTGACCTACTTATCCTTTCACCCTCAACGCTGTTATTCGAGTGGTCGACATGGCATCGATGATGTTCGGCACAGTCTGTCGTCTCGAGGTGCGCGAGGTTCGACCATCCCTCATCGAGTCGCTGCCCGCCACCGTTGTGCTGACAACCGGAGCTCATAGCCATGGCCCATCGCTCGGCCTGTCGATTTCCAACTCCGATGCTCACGCCCTCGTTCACGAGCTGGCCGGCCGCGCCACGTTACGACGACAGTCTCTTCAGTTTGCAACACGGCTTGCAGACTCGCTCGGCTGCGCTCTGCAGTCCGTTCGGCTCCACTCAATTGCTCCCGGCGTGATCCGGGCCACCGTTCAGTGCTCGCAGAATGGTCGCCCAATCGACATTCCGGCAGAGCCGTGTCAGTGCCTCACGCTGGCGATTGTGAACGACCTGCCGATTTTCTTCGACGGGGAGCTCGAGGACGATCTGGATCAAGCTCACGCTCACGCCGAAGGCTCGCTGGACAACTGTCTCGTAGAGCATCGAGACGGAGCCTTCCGGACTCATCAGGGGGCGGTGTGATGACCATTTCCCCGGTAACTCCAACAGCGGAAGGCCGCTCCAGCGTCATTGAGGTCATCAGCTCCCGACGGAGCTCCGGACGCGTGAGCGAGGATGTTCCGACCCGCGAGCTCATCGAGACGATGCTCGAGGCCGCTACCTGGGCGCCGAATCACCGACTCACCCAGCCCTGGAGATACGTCGTGCTCGCGGGCGATGCGAGATTGGAGCTAGCTTCGGCCACTGTCAGGGCACAGATTCGGAGGGAACAGCCGTCGCCAGATGAAATAGACCGACTCCACGAGATCGCGCGAACCAAGGTTCTGCGCGCTCCGCTGATCATCGCGGTTGGCGTCGAGCCGAGCCCCGATCCCAAGGTGCCTGAGATTGAAGAGGTCTGTGCTGGCGCTGCGGCTATTCAAAATATGCTCCTCACGGCGCATGAGCTGGGTCTCGCCGCAGTCTGGCGCACGGGAGACGCGTGCGCCGCTCTGGAGGTGAAACAGTTTCTCCACCTGACCGCCTCCTCACTTGTTCTCGGTTTTGTGTACGTAGGCTACCCATCGGCGCCGGCTCCCTCGAAATCGCGCAGACCGGCGTCCGATTTCACCACCTGGTTGGGATATCCAAAGTCCAGTGAGGCCACGAATCATGCTGCAAGCGTCTGACTCGTGGCGTCCCTGGTGGGACGCTGATCCCGCTGAGGCAAGTCTTGTGAGCGTTGCTGAGCGCGCCGTCCGTCAATCAGCCAAATCGGATGAACCTGCTCCGCTGTTCGATGAATCCCACGGGCTGCTCATCGTGCTGGCGGGCTCGCTAGTCTTTGATCTCCTCCATCAGCTTGGGGATGTAGTCCGCCGACGATTGGGCGCGCCTAGCGTTCAGACAGAGCTGCCGGACTGGATCAGGAATGAGACCTGGTCCACACATGAGGGGCGATGACGTCTTTGGCGCGAGGACATTTGCGTTAGATTGCGCGCTTCCAGATTCCAACTTTTAGGAGATAAGAGAATGGGTTCCATCGGTAGTCTCGTTCATTCTGTGTCAGCGCGGCGCCTCGCCCGGCTTCGGCGTTTACACCTTTCCGCGCTGGCCCTAGCTGGCGTTGTGGTGCTCACGGCATGCAGCCAGGCTGCTCCTGTGGCTCCGACCGCGAAAGCAAATGTTGTAAGCCAGGTCAGCGTCACTGATGTGGTTGGCCGAACAGTCCAGCTCAAACTGCCTGTGGAGCGCATGATCTTTGGTGAGGGGCGGCTCATTTACCTCTCGAGTTTGTTGGAGAAGGAGGATCCGTTCAAGCATCTCGTGGGTTGGCAGGAAGACCTTCGCACTGCCGATCTGGATACCTGGAACAAGTACCGTGAAGCTTTTCCGCAGATGGACAAGGTCACCGAGTTCGGGACGATCGCCGGCGGAGCGTTCAGCGCCGAAAAGGCGATCGAGCTCAAGCCCGACGTCATGGTGTTGAGCGTAGATACCTACGGACCGGCTCAGAGCTCCGGGCTCATGGACAGGCTGGAGAAGGCCGGGATCCCGAGCGTTGTCCTCGATTTCCGACAGCAGCCGCTCGAGAACACGGTGCCCAGCACCATCCTGCTCGGCCGCATGCTCGGCAAGGAGCAGCAGGCGCAGCAGTTCGTCGATTTTTATCTCCGAGAGACCAATAAAGTCTTCTCGAAAGTCGACGGTCTCAAGACCCCGATTCCTAGCGTGTTCATGCACCGCGCTCCTGGGCTGATCGAGTGCTGTGCCACATTCGGTCGGGCAAACCTCGGAATGCTCATCGAGCGGGCCGGCGGGAATAACCTCGGGTCGGGGAAGATCATGGGATGGTCAGGTACCTTCAACCCTGAGCAGGTGTTGACCAGCGATCCCGAGCTGATCATTGCAACTGGCTCCAATTGGGACCAATCCGCTACCAAGCGGTCGGATGTCCAGTTTGTCAGGTTGGGCTACGGCGCAAAGACCGACGAGGCGCGCGCCCAGCTTCAAAAGCTTTCCGACCAACCTGGCTGGGGCAACCTTCAGGCTGTCAAGAACAAGAAGCTCTTTGCCGTCTGGCATCAGTTCTATAACTCGCCCTACCACTTCGCCGTTTTGCAGCAGTTCGCCAAGTGGCTGCACCCCCAGGAGTTCGCTGAGCTCGACCCCGAAAAGTCGTTCCAGGATCTCCACGATCGGTTTCTTCCGATCAAGTACAGCGGGACGTTCTGGGTGGGTATCGGTGGATAGCCGACGATTCTATGAGTGCTCGTAGCGTCTCTCCAGACCATGACGCCGACAGCAAAAGCCGGCGCCGTGCCAGGCAGTACGATCTGGCGCGCGGCGACCGGTCGCCAGACGTACAGCCGGATCACGGGCCGCAAGCGCCTCATTCTGGCGGGCATGAGCCTCGCATTGGTCCTGTCCGTCCTGACGGACGTCGCCATAGGCCCGTCCGGGCTGACGATCTCGACGTCATCAGAATTATTGTCTTGCCCGACGCGGGCGATATTCAACAGCGCGTCATCGTCTGGGAGATTCGTCTGCCCATGGCTCTCATGGCGATCGTCGTGGGCGCGTCGCTCTCGGTGGCTGGCGCGGAGATGCAAACGATTCTGAACAATCCGCTCGCCAGCCCTTTCACCCTCGGAGTGTCCGCGGCGGCGGGATTTGGCGCGGCTATAGCTCTCGTGCTGGGTGTGAGCATTCTGCCGTTTGCCGGGATCTTCTTCGTGGCGGGTAACGCGTTTGTCCTGGCGCTCATCGCTGCGTTGCTCATCTACTCATGCAGCATGCTGCGCGGCGTCAACGCGGAGACCATGGTGCTTCTGGGCATTGCTCTCGTCTTTATGTTCAACGCGTTGCTGGCATTACTCCAGTACGTCGCATCGGAACAGGCACTCCAGCAGGTCGTGTTCTGGATGCTGGGTAGTCTGACGCGCGCGGACTGGCCAAAGGTTGGTCTCACCGCGGGTGTATTGCTTTTGTGTGACGCCATGCTTCGCACGCTGGGCATGGCACCTCACCGCCTTGCGTCTCGGTGATGAGCGAGCCCTCAGCCTTGGCGTTCCGGTGCGCAGGCTTCGGCTCGGCGTACTTCTTGGAGTGTCGCTACTGGCGGCAACGCCGGTAGCGTTTGTGGGCACTATAGGATTCGTTGGCCTGGTCGGTCCCCATGTCGCGCGCATGCTGGTGGGCGAGGACCAGCGTTATTTTCTCCCGACATCGCTGATCTGCGGAGCCTTGCTGCTCTCGGTCACTTCGATTGTGAGCAAATCGTTGATTCCTGGCGTGATCATCCCGATCGGAATCATCACGTCGATCGTCGGCGTTCCGTTCTTCCTCAGCTTGATCTTCACCCGTCGACGGCAGCTCTGGTCATGAGAGTCAACGTCGAGAACCTCTGGTTCAGATACGGGAAGTCGCCAGTACTTCACGGAATTACTACGGGCGATATCGAATCCGGGCTCGTCACGGCCCTCATCGGCCCCAACGCGGCCGGAAAATCGACATTGCTTAAATGCATCGCGGGAATGCTGCACGGCGATGGCAGCATCTTGCTCGACGGTGCACCCGCGGAGCGATTCGACCGTGGGGGCGAACGTGCCCGCGTGGTGAGCTATCTGCCGCAGGAGTACCCGAGTACCGCTGCCCTGACGGTTTTCGAGGCGGTGCTTCTGGCTCGGCAACATTCATCGTCGTGGCTGGTGAGTGATTCCGATCTGGAGCACGTTGAGCGGATTCTTACGGAGCTACGGCTCGATATGCTCGGCCTGCGCTACCTCAATGAGCTGAGTGGTGGACAACGGCAATTGGTGGCTGTTGCACAGGCGCTGGCTCGGGAGCCACGCGTCCTGCTTCTCGATGAGCCAACCAGCAGCCTGGATCTCCAGCGTCAGCTCGAGCTTTTTTCACTGGTGCGACGTGTCGCACTTGAGCGCGAGATGACCGTGATCATCGCCGTTCACGATCTCAACCTGGCCGCGCGTTTTTCCGACCGATTGGTGGTCCTTCACCACGGCAGCGTTGTGGCCAGCGGAGAGCCCGCCGACGTGTTGACGCCAGATTTACTGTCTACCGTTTACGGCATCGAAGCGCGTGTCTCGCTGGATTCGGATCAGATTCCACAGATCACGCCTATTCGAGCCATAGGCGATCACGAAAGGAGTGTCACTCTTGACCCAGGAATCAATGACCCCGGCATCGGTGAAGGAGATCGTGCGGCAGCACTGGGGCCAACGCGCAGCAACATTTGACGATGCCCCCAACCATGGTCTTCATTCGGACGAGCAGACCAGTGGCTGGCTCGAGCGGCTGCGTGCATGGTCTGAACTCGGAATGTTGGAGGTGCTGGACGTCGGTTGCGGCACCGGCTTTCTGGCGCTACTGCTCGCGCAATTGGGTCACACCGTAACCGGTGTGGACATCGCTTCGGCAATGCTGGACCGAGCACGCGAGAAGGCGTCGGCTCAGGGGCTGACCGTGGAGTTTCGACTGTCGGATGGCGATCAGCTTCCGTTTCCTGATGCGTCATTTGACCTGGTTGTGGAGCGCCACGTGATATGGACGATGCCGGAACCTGCTCGTGCCCTTGAGGACTGGTTGCGCGTACTGCGAGCTGGCGCTCACCTGGTGCTGGTTGAAGGTGACTGGCGATCCACGGGTCACCCGGATTACGCGTCGATCCGCGATGCGCTTCCGCTCTATGGGGGACGACCGTCCGGGGAGCTGAAGGTAGTCGTCGAAAAAGCCGGCTTCGTGAACGTTTCAGTTGAGCCGCTCGATGACGCCGTGCTCTGGGGAAGCACGCCGGAGCGTGAGCGTTACGCGCTGCACGCGTGGAAACCATCGGCGGTCTGATTCATCGGCTTTACTGATTGCTCGTACAGTCCGGTCCTTGCTGTCCCTTGATGGCAGGGACTGAGACTTCCTCGCGAGCTCCCCTCTCACACGCGCCGCGGACGTTTCCGTCCGCGGCGTTTTTATCTGCCTGGACTGGGACCGAGCCGACAGGATGTCGGCGGTCCCGGATACCCCGTTTATTATTGCTCCGAATATGAAAGACATCTTGCACGAGGAAGTGGCCGAGCTTCTCCGCGAAGTCGCGGCGGACATCGTGCTTCCGCGATTGCGGGCTCTCCGGGATGACGAACGGTGGGAGAAGTCGCCCGGAGAGATCGTTACTGTCGTCGATCGCGAGGCTGAAGCACGCCTTGCGGGTGGCCTCCTGAAGCTCTTGCCAGACTCACGGGTTGTGGGCGAGGAGGCTGTGGCTGCCGACTCCAGGCTACTCGAGGGACTGAACGAAGGAACGGTCTGGCTGGTGGATCCGCTGGATGGCACGGCTAATTTCGTTGCGGGGAGCGATCAGTTTTCGATGATGGTGGCTCTCGTGCGAAATGGAGAAACAGTCGCTTCCTGGATGCTCGATCCAGTCCGCGGCGAGCTCGCTTTCGCGGAATTAGGCGGCGGAGCGTCTCTCGGCTCCCGCTGGTTGCGGGCGAGCGAAGATGTTCAGAGCTTAGACCTGATGCGTGGAGCGGTGCTTACCGGGTTTCTCCCTAGATCGTTGCACAAGTTGATGGAGGAAAACTGCGCTCGCTTTGCTGAAGTATTACCCGGGATGCGCTGTGCGGGTCACGAGTACCCCGCGGTCGCGTGCGGAGTGCAGGATTTCGCACTGTTCTGGCGCACTCTCCCCTGGGATCATGCGCCAGGGGTATTGTTTCTAAGTGAAGCCGGCGGGAAGGTCGCGCGCCTGGACGGGCGGCCGTATCGTCCCGCTGATAAGGGGAGCGGGCTTTTACTTGCCCGCAATGAAGCTGTCTGGCGGTCCGTTCACGCCTGCCTTTTCACAAATATTCCGCAGCCGATAATCCAATCGATGTGCGGACATGATCGGGACCAGGGGTGACCTTCCCACCGGTTTGCGCTGTACACTGCCAACATAACCCAAGGATGGAGACAACCCATTGATTCGAACCCGTGTCGCGCCGCTCATTGCTGCAGCCGCGCTCATGATGTCAGTGATGCCGGGCCAGGCCCATGCTGAAGGGGAGGGCTGTCCGCTCATCACAGAGGCCGACATGACGGGTGCGGTCGGAGCGCCGACAACGCTGCTGCCATTTGATGGCGCGGTGAACGAGATTGGGCGCGTCACGAGCTGCATTTTCACCGGCGAGTCGGGCTTTATTATCGTTACGAGAGCCGTTGACGCTTTTGATGCCGAGGCACCGAACGAGATCTCGCCGGAACAGATTGCCCTGGTGAAGCGCGGTGATGAAGAAGTGAATTACCGACCGATTCAGGGCATCGGGGATACGGCGTTGTGGGCTCAAGTCGCGGATCCCGAGCTGGCCAAGGAGCGCATGCCCTTCTTGCTGGTCAAGGGAGGCCCGGATCTCTATACCATCGGGTCTGATGATCTCGATGAGGCCAACGCTGAGGCCACGTCATTGGCGGTAGCCCGAACCCTTCTGGAGAAGCTCGGTACCTAGATCATCTGTCCGTGGCGACGGGCGTCGAGTAGCGAGTAACCAGTAAATTCTCCCGCTGACCGCTTCCCCGTTGTTACTCGGTACTCGCTACTGGTTACTCGCTACTCGGCTTCGTCGAGCCCTGCGAACACACGTTCCGCTGTAACGGGTAGCGTCATGAGTCGCACGCCGGTCGCCGCGTAAACGGCATTGGCAATGGCTGGTGCTACTCCACTGTTCACCGTTTCGCCCACTGACTTCGCGCCAAAGGGCCCCGGCCCGATATCCGTTGGGACGTAGACCACCCGCAGCGGTGGAAGGTCCATCTGAGTGGGCATCTTGTATTCGCCGAGGTTGACATTAGTAATGCGGCCGTCTTCGACGACCATCTCCTCCATCGTGGCGTGTCCAATGCCGTAGATGTAGCTGCCCTCGAGCTGCCCTGAGTGCGCCACGGGGTTGATGATCGTGCCCACGTCCGCGGCCATCACGGCGTCTTCCACGGTAACCTGGCCCGTATCAGGGTCAACTTGCACTTCGATCATGTAGGCGTAGAAGTTGTAGTCGTCCTCGCCATGGCCCGCATCGGGAACGGTATGGCCGCTGTCGTATTCGCCCTTCACTTCGATCGAACCCGAGGCCACGATCCGAGCGGCGATCTCCTCAAAGCTGGCGCGCTCTGATGAGCCGTCGCCAACTACGAACTCGTCGTCCCGTAGATGCACATCCTCGGCCGGCCAGCCCTGTAGCTCAGCGGCCAGCTCCTCAAGTTTGGCTTTCAATGTGGTGGCGCCGGCGATCGACGCGCGTCCCATGATGTGTGTAACTCGGCTGGCGCCCGCACCCGGATCCAGTGGCGCCTCCGACGTCGTGCCATAGCGCGGCATGATGCGCTCGGGCTTCACGCTCAGCACACTGGACGCGACCCGGCGCACCACGGTTTGCGATCCGCTTCCCTGGTCGGGCGTTCCATAGAGCGCGTCGATCTTTCCATCCTCGCGCAGTCGGAAGATAATGCCCGTCTTGCCCTGGCCCACTTCGCGATGAAGCAGCGCCACGCCGCGTCCGCGATTCGGCTTGAGTGGCTGACCCCAGCTCGTCTCATTCTTGATCGTCTCGAGCACGGCAATTGCGCGAGGGTTGCGGTAGCCTTCGCCGGCGTTTCCGCGATCACCTTCTCGTAGGGCATTCTTGAATCGCATCTCCAGCGGATCGATGCCAAGCTCACGAGCGATACGATCGATGTGCCCTTCGCCGGCGGAGCCCATCTGGATGGCGCCCGGCGCGCGCACGTGTCCGGCGGGAGTCGTGTTCGTGTAGGCCACGAACTGCTCCAGCCGCGTGTTGGGAACGTTGTAGGCCTGTAGACAGACCCAGGTCGGCATAGGCCACATCATTGGCTTTGGCGCGGCATAGGCCCCGCCATTGAAGTAGCCAATGTACTCGTGCGCCACAATGCGCCCATCGTTCATCACGCCCGTGCGTAGCGTGATAGTCGTGTTGTGACGCGGATTGCAGGCGCCGAGCTCCTCGGCATACGTCATCACGGACTTGACCGGACGCCCGGTCATCTTGGACAGGTAGTACAGCGAGAACTCGTCCATCGTGAAGCCTTTGCCGCCGAAGTCGGCGCCAATGAACATGCAGTCCACGACGATGTTCTCCAGCGGCTCGCCGGTGACCACCGAAAGCTGGCGGCGCAGACCGAAGGGCGATTTGTTCACAGACCATACCCGCGCCATTCCATCGTCCTGCACCCAGACGACGCTAGCGTGCGGCTCGATGTAGCCCTGGTGCTGGCGCGGCGCCGTATACGTGTCTTCGAAGACGCGGTCCGCCTGAGCGAAGGCCTTCTCGATGTCCGGCTCGCCCTTGGTCTGTAAGGTGTAGCCCTGGAGATTGGCATGCTCCTTGGGAGGCCACGGACGGTTGCTTCCGCCGATCAGACTCTCCACGTGATAGCTCTCTGCATTGGGATGAAGAATCGGAGCATCCGAGCGAAGGGCTTGCTCGCAATCAAGCACGGGCTCGAGGTCCTCGTACTCCACCTGGATGAGGTTGATCGCGTTCTCGGCGATCTCACGCGAATCGGCGGCCACAACTGCCACGCGCTCGCCCGCGAACAGCACCTTGCCGTCGGCGAGTACCGGCCAGTCGAAAATATTGCGGCCGAACCGTTTGCCGGCCACGTCAGCGCCAGTTAACACAGCGTGCACGCCCGGCAGAGCTCTGGCAGCGCTCGTATCAATGGAGACGATCCGCGCATGGGCATACGGGCTGAGCAGGTACTTTGCCTCCAGCATGCCAGGCAGTTTGAGATCGGCCGTATAGCGTGCATTGCCGGTGACCTTGAGCCGGCCCTCCACGCGTAGCTCGGGCTGCTCAAAGACCTTCGCGGCTTCGGGCGTGAGCGTCGTTGGCAGGTCCGGAGCGTCGGGAAGATGAGTCATGTTCGGATTCCTCGTGTGGCTCGAGTCTTCATTGAAGCGATTCACCGTGAATCCGTCGTCAAGCCGAATGGGGAGGCCCAATCCGAGGCTGACCGACGGCCGATTGGCAGATCGTACCACGGACGCACTTACGGCATTGACACCGTCCACCGTGCCAATACGAAGGCCACTTTCCTGCCCGATCGCTGATCTGGCTTGTTAATGAGGTTCGGAGAATCCTCGATCTGCGGACCGAATTCCATCTTCTCGAGCAACCCGCGATAGCAAAGCGAAGGGGCACGCCTTAGGACGTGCCCCTTACGCGTGGGTGAGGCAATGAGAGCGGAGGCGCTTGACTAGGCGCTGACTTCGTTGCTCAAGTTCTTGGCAAACTCTTGCATGATCTGGTCGGCCTTTTTGCGGATGATTGGCTGACCGAATTCGCCGATGCGGCCCATGACCTGGGCATCCGTAACTATGGTGAGGTTGGATGTATCCGCGGAGGCTTCGTCGACTTGCATATCCATCGTGGCTTTTACCGCACCGCCCACGCGCTTGTCGGCAGCGTCGGCGCGCATGGCAGCTTTGCCGGCGCCCTCATCAGATTCCGTTATGGCAATGTCGCCCTCAAGCGCCAGCTTGATTGGACCGACCGAAACTTTGAGCGTCCCACGATATTTGTCGTCGCCGAGTGCTTCAACGCCCTCGACGCCTGGAACGCACTTCGCGACCCGTGGCACATCCATGAGTAGCTCGAACAGCTTTGTCTTGGATGCTTGGACCGATACGCTGTGCTCGAACTTCACGATTAGCCCCTGGCTCGCGCGGGGATGAGCGTGCCGTGCTTGCCACCCAGAGGCGTGCTGTTGAGCAGCGATTTCAGCGCACGCGATGTCCACACGCGCGCCATGGCACGCTTGTATTCAGCCGAGCCACGGATGTCGGCGATGGGATCGACTTCTTCCGTCACCAGCTCGGCGGCGTCGTCGATGATCGCCTCCGTCAGGGTTTGCCCGCGAATGGCGTCCTCAACGCGCTTCGCTCGGAGCGGGACTGGCGCCGCGGCGCCAAGCGCTACGCGGACATCTTCGACGCGGTTGCTGGCGTCGAGCTGCAAACGTGCCGCGACGGCCACGGTGGCGTAGTCGTCTTCGGTGCGCGGTAGAAACTTGACGTAGCAGGTTCGTGCATTTGCAGGGAGAGGAGGGAGCTTCACCGAGGTGAGCATCTCACCTTCCTGGACAACCGTCTCGAAGTAATCGACGAAGAATTCATCCAGGGGCACTGTGCGCTCGCCGGAAGTCGAGCGGATCACCGCCTGCGCATCCAGCACCATCAGCATGGACGGCGGGTCCTGGGCCGGATCGGCGTGGACGAGGTTACCGCCCACGGTTCCCTGATTGCGGATACGGATCGTCGCGACGCGCGCGAAATTCTCCGGCAGCGTCGGGCAGTAGGCGTATGCGTCATCAGACAGCTCAACCTGGCGGTGCGACGTGGTGGCGCCAATCTCGAGTCCACCATCTGCAGTCTTGTTAATGCCGCGTAGGCCCTGCACACCGCGCAAGCCAACCACGTGGCCGGGCTGCACGAGTCCCTGCTGCATGAGCAGCATCATGGATGTTCCGCCGGCCATAAAGTGTGCGTCATCGCCGTGCTGCGCCAGGATGGACAGCGCCTCGTCCACAGTCGTCGGCGTGTAGTATTCAAAGGTTTTCATCGTTTAGCGTCCCATCACGGGCTCGCCCTTGGCAATAGCGTCAGCGGCCACTTGAATGGATTCGATGATCTTGTAGTAACCGGTGCAACGGCACAGGTTGCCCATCATGAACTCTTTGATCTGTTGCTCGCTCGGAAGAGGGATTTCTTCCAGCAACGCGGTGGCGGACATGATCTGTCCGGGCGTGCAGATGCCGCACTGGAAGCCACCGCACTTGATGAACGCTTCCTGAAGAGGCGTCAAGTGCTCATCGTCCGGAGCCAGCCCCTCGATCGTGGTGACCTTTGTGCCGTCGATGAATACGGCCGGCATGATGCAGGCCGACATGGTTTCGCCATCGACATTGACGGTGCATGCGCCGCACACGCCCACGCTGCACCCTTCCTTCGTCCCGGTCAGACCGATCTCATCTCGAATGAGATCGATAAGACGGCGGTGCGCTGGCACGGTGGCCTCGCGCTGCTCGCCATTGAGCTCAAAGCGAATGGTGTGAGTACTCACTGCTCCCCCTCAGAAGGTGTCCTACTATCAAGTGCGCAACGAGGCTCAGTGTAGAACGCCCGGCGCCTGGGCGCAACCGGGAGCGCTTGGGCGCGCATTTCCGGATCGTGGCTGTTGTCAACTATCACGCTCCGAAGAATCCCCCGCGTGAGAGGTTCTGCGCTCAGAGTCGTCGGTAAGTGCTCTATGTCTTCCACTTCAGCTGTGCTTCGTGACGTGCTCCGAACATCGAAGCTTTGGTTTGTCATGTGGATGACCCCTTTGAAGAAATCACGCGCTGGTCCAGGACGCGTCCGCGGACGATACTTGACCGTCAGAGTTTGACACCCTTCTGGCACGCCAGTAAGGTTCACGCTCTAGGGACGCCTTGGCGCGTCCTTGTATATAGGTCAGACAGGAGCGAGTTAACTTGGACCGAAGGCCTTTACTCTCTCGCGAAAAGCATGGCGTGTTGATTCGTGAGATCAACGCGCTAAGTCTTTTGCGACCAAAAAGTAAGGGCGTGGACGGAGCTGAATCACTTCTGCGTGCAATAGCGGAGCGGGTAACACCGCTCCTACCTGACGGTTCAGATGCCCTGGCTGATGGACATCTTATTTATACGCGCGTCTACGCAGAGTTTCTCGAACACGGTGGGAAGGATCCGGCGGCGGCTAAGAACTCTGCTGACCAGAGCTGGCGGTCAGCTTCAGGGAACTTTTATCAGCGTTACGTGCAGAATCGGATCAATGAAGAAGCCTCGCCGCACGGACTATTGGCGCTGACCGAGACCGAGCTACACGCAGCCCTTCCCAATCTCATTGAGTTCCTCAAGCTGCCAGCAAAACGCCGCTGCATCCAGAGCTCAATTAATGTCTGGCCGCACAATGACATCGTGCTGGTCACTAAGACGACTAATCACGAGTGGCGTGCCGTTGGAATCATTTCTTCCAAGACAAGCCTGCGTGAACGCGTCTTCGAGTCGGCGTTTTGGAGTTTGGCCACGCGTGACACAGGACTGCGCTCAGGCTTTGTGACAGCCGACCTGGATGACGAGTTAGCTGAGTGCGGCGGCAATGGTAAGAATCGACAAATTATCGAGACCTACTTCGACCGTGCCTACTCCACCAACCCTGCGACCCGCTTCTGTCCTCAGGTGAGACCTTTTAGTGAGGCACCTGAGGACCTACTGCGCTGGCAAAAGGACGTAGTCGCGCAGCCTTTGACCGAACCATTGGACTATAAGAGCGGTAGTTGGGCTCCAGCGTTAGTCTGGGCCAATTCACAGTAACCGGGGTCAATCTCGACCCCAATAGAGCGACGGCCCAGGTTTTTGGCTGCCACACAGGTTGTGCCCGAGCCCAAAAATGGATCCAGAATGATGTCCTCTTTGTAGGAGTACAGGAGGATCAGGCGCTTGGCAAGCTCTTCTGGATACGGTGCGGGGTGCCCGACTCGCACCGGATTCGCTCCCGAGAACGTCCAGGTTCCGAGGCTCCACTCCATGAAGTCCTTGGCCTCAATTTCCCAGGTCTTTCCTTGGTCAGGCCGTTTCCAGGTCTCCTTGAAGAAGACCGGAATCATCTCAACCGGAGCTGTCACGAAGGGAGCTGATGGTTTCCTCCAGCTGCCCCAGGCGGTTCGCCGGGAGATATTCTGCTCGTTCCAGACGATCGTGGTCTGATATTCCCAACCGGCGTTTCGGAACGCTTTTACATAATCGGCGTAGACTGCCCTCTTCCCGCCTTTATTGGTATCGAGGGGGATGTTGATACAGGCCCGTCCCCCAGTGGTAGAGACGCGCAGTAAGCTGGCGGCCCAATCTTCAATCCACTTTAGGTAGGCGTGGTAGGGCACGTCATCTCGATAGCCGTTGTAGGACATGTCGAGGTTGTATGGCGGCGATGTCACCGTGAGGTCGACCGACTCATCATCAATGAATTGCAGATGCGTGGAGTCGGCGTTATAGATGGTGACCAATTCGTCTCGGAAATAGGGCTCCACAGGTCCATCCGCTTCAAGTGTCGGACTATTGTAGTGCCCTGGCGTCTGGATCTCCCGCGCCTGTGGAGCACAGTCTCGAGACGCAGCTTCTGGAGCGGTGATCATTCGAGCGGTAAACCCAAAATCCGACGCGCAATCGTCCGCATACCGAGTTCTACGCAGTCGCGGTAGGTTGAGTACGTCGCGAAGTTGACGAGCTGTTTTGTCTCTGAACACTCAAAGGTCTCCGGGTCAGACCTAAGGTCAGTGAGGCGCTGGAGGCGCTCGATGTAGACGCATCGCAGCAAGTCATCCGATGTGCTCGAGCCCGAGGTGCCTGTCTCCGAGTAACGACTGTCCATGGTCACCCTCCCGAAACGTCGCCAATGGTGAAACCACACGCACCCCCATTATAGAACTAGTGTTCTACATAAATGTCGCCGCGGCTTGGCTGCTGCCGTTGCATGGTTGTCGGTGTCGCGAAATGGAGATTGGGCGACATTAGTCGCTTACTGACTCCAAGCGACAGTCTTCGGTAGCCGTACATCAACCGGGGATATTGACGAGCCATTCCCAATCGGACGTTTTCGGACGCTACTGAACGGTGAAGCCGACCTCGATCATTTCGGTATTCGATTCGCAACGACTTTGCCGAGCTCACTGGTCAGGGCTTGCTCGAACTCCTCAGTAATGTCGTCCGCTCCACTCCGCGCGTGGGCGACCTCGTGGAGCAATGTCCCCGCATAGGTTGCCAGGTCGGCCAGTTGAGACCGTTTGACAATGATTCGCTGCTCGATTGGATCCCATACGCCCACGGCCTCGTTGTAGCCGTGGTTCTGGAGCCGCATCGTCTCGGAAATCAGGACATCGCGAACGACTTGGGGTTTGCCTCCGGCGAGGGACAGGATTTCCCGGGTTCGATCCCACACTGCCCGCTCGGCGTCGGACAGCTGCTCAATCGGCACCAGAGCATACTGAAAACTCTGCTGCCACTCCTCGCGGTACTGTCCCAAGTCTCGTATCGGCTGACCACTCATATCGGTGAGACTCGGTAGCTTCGCCCGGATCGTGTCTGGGACCACAACCACACGATAACCATCCTCTTGTGCTCGATCCACGAAGGTTCGGGCACTCCAGAGTTCCATCGACGTAAGGAAGATGACACGCTGGCTCGAGTTCAGAATGGTGCACGCGTGCAGCGCCACGTCTTGCCACTGCAACTCATCGTGCCACTTTCCTGTTTGAAATCGCTGCAGGTCTTCTGCGAGCAGATTGACCACGTTCTCCGCTTGACTTCCTAGGAGAATTGACTTGACTCGGTCGGTGTAGGCGGACCGACCAACATGGGTGCGCTCGCGGTTCAACGCCTGACGCAGGCTCTTCGTCGGCGAAGTGATGTTGTAAGAGAACAGGAAATTGGGCTCTTCGGCAACTCTGAGGCCATTCACGTAGATCCGGGCGTTGCGCTTTTCTCTCTTGAGCACCTGGCCGAACGACGTCTCTTCCAAGACGATGTCGCCGGAGTAGTGGAGGAAGAGATCCTTGGCATCTTCGACGGCCTGGTCCTTGACGCCATCAAGAACGACGTCCGTTCCGACCATTTCTGGCTCGCTGGGTCCACCAATCAACGCGTGCAGCGTCGCCAAGTCATCGAAACCATGCTTCCGCTCCTTGCCGATCGAGATGTCTCCATGGCGGGAATGAAGTACGACTCGCACGCGGTGCCGGTGAAACGTTGCGAGTGCATCCTTGAGCCCCACCCCGAACTTCCCGATTACACGTTCGGGATGGGCGAGTTTCTCGCGGTTCTCGTTCTGAGTTAGATGCTCATAACGGATCCCTCGGCCCCAGTCGCGGATGTGCCAGCTTCCTTCTTCTTTGTAGATCGCTGGTTCCGTCGTCACGGTCAGCGCTTGCTCATCTAAAGCATTGGCGACGACCTCGCGGATGGCGTGCGCCACCGTCCACTGTTCAAGCACCCGCTCGATGTTGAGATCGAATTTCCGTGTCTCCATCGTTGGCAAACCCAGTGGCACCATGCCAGCGGCGAATTGGGAATCGGATTTCGCCTATTATCGTCCCGGTTGCATCGACAGCCCGGGCCGTTGGATATCGAGGAGCTTATCTCGTTACACGACGCCGCGGCTCGCTGCGGGATCAGTGCCACTCAGCTCCGTAGTGCATACCGCCTCACTCAGACCGGGATGGCGGCTTCCGTGTCTGGAGTCCTATGGTTATTTCGCGGCGCAGGTTTAAGGGACACGGATCTTTCCACGCCCTGCCCGTTCGATAATCCCCATTATCAGAACGGGCGCCTCATGAGTACCGACGCTTTTTTGCGGCCAGCATGCCCGCAATGGCGGCTTCGGCCAACGGGGCGGCAGCCTCCTCCGGCATAGGAGAGACGGAGCTGACGTTGATCTCGCAGAGCACGTATGTATCTTCACCTGTATCGGTCTTCGGGCCCAGCAAGAAGTCCGCGTCCCAGATCACCGGCAGCGATTCCCGTTCGATCCCGAGGGCGCTCTGCATCTGAGCTACCCAGCCGCTCTCGAGTAACTCCTTGAGCCGCTGAAACTCTGGCTTCGCGGGTCCGTAGTACAGGCGTGGTGATGAGGCGGGAGCAGCGACCTCTCCGGACGGAGGGGGGAGCAACGCCGTGACAAACTGCTGCCCAAATCCAACCACTCGGTCGCAGGAGAGATAGCAGCGGATCATCCCGTCCTCCAGCCGCGACTGGTATGGCTGGTCGATCATGTGGCCGTCGTCTTCAAAGTACTGACGACATACGTCGAGGAGCTCGCTGAAATGCATCTGATCCACCCGGCTGCCGCGCGTCCCATGCTGAACACGGACGATCGTCTCATCCCCTGTCAACGCATCGTTTACCAGCTCCACCTTCCAAACACCGTTTCCGCCGTTTCCTCGGTGCTGTTTCAACACGCGCGCTCCGCTGGAGCGGAGCCGGTCGGGGAGCTGCTGGCCAAGCTGATCCAGGCTCCGGTAGAGGTGCGTGTCCGTGCCCCAGGCGAGGTGGCGGGTGTCATACAAGACGTCTTTCGTCCCCATCTTCAGGATGACGTCCGGGTGGGCGCTCACGAAAACCCCTCGTGAAGCGAGCTCGCGCAACATCGGATCCAGCACTGATCGGTCGCGTCCGTCATCGATGGGATTGACCCAGACGAGAACGGCATCCAACTCGAGCAGCCGCTCACGGATAGCGTTAACCGCATCCTCCGCGAAATGGACGAGCTCTACATCCACGCCCTGCGAAACAAGCGCCTCGTAAATCGCCCCGAACCTCGTCTCGGCGAGCCTGGGCATTACCTGGGTGGGATCGCCGCGTTCGAGGATCCCGATTCGACCGATCTCGTTCATTGTGAGCGCACCTCGGATTCGATTTCTCTTGCCACCGGCTTGGCGGAGCGAACTGGCTCGTCGCTCTGGCGGGATGTCGATTCGCAGTGATTCCCCTGCTTTTCCCTTAGACTCGTCACTCAAGACTGCCTATGAGCTCTTGCCGAGCAGCGGCCACAGGATGAGCCCGACGATTCCCGCGCCAGCAACCAGCACCGGCTCCGTCAACTTGAATCGCCAGAGAAGACCGAGGCTCACCACGGCGATC
The DNA here is from genome assembly GCA_963765765.1 of uncultured Chloroflexia bacterium. Lineage (GTDB taxonomy): Bacteria > Chloroflexota > UBA6077 > UBA6077 > JACCZL01 > CAVXYC01. The sequence goes on from CAVXYC010000023.1 coordinate 196,013, forward strand.
AGGGCCGTCGGCACATCGACGAGTGCCCGTTGCCCCAGTACGACAACGGCGCCGGCGATCGCCCCCGTCGCTGCCGCCGTCGCGCCGGAGACGAACGCTTTGAGCTGCGGATTCTCCCGATGCCTCCGAAACCACGGTGCCGGAATGATCGTGAAGAGGTAGACGGGCACGAAGATCCCGATGGACGCAGCCACCGCACCGGCGAATCCCGCCACCAGAAAGCCAATGAACGCCACCGTGATCACGACCGGTCCGGGCGTGACCATGGCCACGGCCACGGCGTCCAGGAACTGGTTCTCGGTCAGCCACCCGTACTGCTGAACAACGCCCTGGTTCAGGAACGGCACGATGGCCAGGCCGCTACCAAAAACGAACGCCCCGGCCTTGGTGAAAAACAGCAGGATCTGCGTCAGCTCATCGCCGCCGCGATCCAGCGCTGAGGCGTTGAGCACCAGGACGTTCGTCGCCCAGATCACGGCTGCAAGCACGCCCGTACCGAGACCGATAACCAGCGCCTTTGCCCGCCCCGGCCAAGCGCACACCAGCAACGCTGCCAGTCCGGCCAGCAAGAAGATCTCGGCCAGCTCCGCCTGGGCCCAGATCGTGACGATGGCCAGAACCGCGAAGATGCCCCACAGCAACGGGTCGCGCTTGTTGGTGCTGCGTGCGAGTTTGTAGGCCGCGATGGCGATGATCGCGATCACCGCCGCGCCGATCCCGTAGAACAGCGCTTGCATCCACCAGAGCCCGCCATATGCCACATACAGCAGCGACAGGCCGATGACCATGAAGAACGACGGTAGGATGAACGCCACCCCAACCAGCGTGGCGCCGAGGATGCCGGCCTGGAAGTAGCCAATGGCGATGGCGGTCTGTGCCGCGAGCGGTCCGGGCATGATCTGAGCAAGCGCCAACGCCAGCTTGTAGGTGTCCTCGTCCAGCGACTTCTCACGCTCCACCAGGTCACGGTGCATATAGCCGATCAGCGCCGGCGGGCCGCCGAAACCAATAGTCCCCAGCTTCAGGAAATACGCCACCAGCGGCCAGAGACGCCCGCGTGAGCTCGGGGCGGCGGCGCTTGAGACAGAGTGAACCGAATCCATCGTCAGCTTCCTTTCTCAGAGCCGCTCATGTTTGATCGGCGCGGCTGAAGAATGCCCGCCAGATCCAGTACACGCCGGAGATTCCGATCAGGACGAACACGATATCGTCCATGGGGTCCCAGATGCGCTCCAGGAGCACATCTAGAATGTTCACGTCGGTCACGAAGTAGGCCCAGGAGAACGCCCCGATCAGCAGAAGGACGAACGCAATCCAGTCCGGCAGCGTCTTTGGTCGCATGCAAGCCCCCTTCACATCGCCTCGGAGCCGGTTCGCCCGGCTTCCATCGTCGGTTCACGGTAACCGTCTGGCGTCGGCGTTCCCCATTGCCTGGCACTGCCGCGGAAACACGCGCCGCAGCCAGTACACGCCCGAAACGGCGATCAGGACAAAGGCCAGGTCGTCCAACGGGTCCCACATACGCCCGAGAATTACTGTCAGGATGTTCACCTGCGTCGCGTAGTAGCCCCAGGCGAAAGCGCCAATCAGCAGGAACGCGAATGCAATCCAATCAAGGAGATTCTCAGGTCGCATTCCGGGTCGAGTACCCGACTGCAATGTGCTCCGGGCATGCAGGCCCGAGTTCTCCAAAATTGCTGAAACCGTCCCCACCGTCCGTACGTGACAGCCTGAGTGAGTCGCGCGGATACATCCGTTCCCCCATGCCTTTCGCGCTACGGTGTCTCGGCCGCGAGCTGCGCGTAGAGCGCCTCGTACACCATGCGACCTCGTTCAATTGCCTCCTGGTCATCACGACTAATTCGATGCAGGCCCAGACAGATAAGATCCATACCTGGCGCAGCGGACTCAACCTGCACTTCAGAAGCTGTGTCGACCTCATCGATGATGCGTGCGATGCGCATCAGCACCGGGTCATCCAGACCGTATTCCTCCAGGAATGTGCGGAATGACGCATGCCCCTTTCGATGGCTGAGTCGAACACCCGGCATGTCGAACGGTTCCGCGCCTTCCGGAAGCGCCTCCTGCGGCGCCCGGACAAAGAGGAACTCGGCGTCAGGATCAATGAACCGTCGGATGAGCCAGGCGCAGCCCATTCGGTCGATGCCTACATCGGCCCGCGTGACCCACTTCATTGCTCCCCTCCTCGCTCGCCGACGAGCAGCGCGCGCACTCGTTCCCCCCGCTCCGAATGGAAAAAGTCCTGCTGGCGCACAAGCTGGTACCTGCGCGAGAGTACAGCGACGTCGGGCTCAGCCTCGGTCAGGGCCTGCGCGATCTCTGTGTAGAGCTCGTCCACCTGCGCCTTGAACTGCTCCGCCAGACGCTCGTCGTGCCCATCAACGCAGGGCGCGCCCTTCCAGAGCATGGCCTCACCGCCCAGCTCTTCAATCTCACCCACCAACCACTGCAGCTGCTCGAGTGTCCGGGGTGTGCGCCGGTAGCACCCAGGCCGAGTCGTGGAGCAGGATGGCGCCAAGCCGCTTCAGCTTCCGCCAAACGGCCACGCGGCCGGCAGTGGGTTTCGGCGGCACCCTATAGAGAAGCATCACCCACCGTCCCGCATCATTGCTTGTAACCACAGTTACATACTACACAAGAGGGAGACCGAGTCTCCACCGCTTCAAGCTGAGCGCATATCCTGATTGCCAACTCGACTGCGGTGTGCCGTAGCCCGCCCCCAGCCTTCCCCTTAGATGCCGCAAGTAATGCGATCACGGTCTACCGTGAATGCGCCAGATCCAATCCATCCCGTCCCGCGTAATGGTCCCGAATTCGGACGGAGGCGGTTTGGTTACCTGGTGGGAAAGCCATCCAATTGCGGCATCCGCCCCAAGCTGATTCCAGGCGATGAGCCCCACGAGCACCGAGACATAGGCTATTTTCACAACAGCCGTTTTCAGGTCCATACAGTTCTAAAACCATCAATGCGTATGTAGTTCAATGCGCATCCTATTTAATGCCCATATATGCAATAGATAGAGCAGTTATTTGCTCATTGTAGTAGGCTCGATTTACCTGCCAGTGAACCGTCATTCGGTAATCATTTTAGAGTTGTCATGATAAACTCGCATTCAAGACGGCAAGCTGCGCGAGAGTCATGGCTAACGATCACAGTCATTCCCATGGTGACCACGAGCACGATCACCGTATAGAGATCCGATCCGGCGGCTCCCGTCGTTCTGATGGCCAGACGCATGCGCGCACGCACTTCCCGCGGCGAACTGACGTCGATCAACATCCACACGACCACGATCACACGGCGTCAACGGGCTTCCTTGGTGGATTTTTCCACGGTCATAGCCATGATGCCGCGGACAGTCTCGACGACGCGCTCGCCGGTTCGGCGGAGGGCATTCGGACGGTCCAGATCTCGCTCGGTGTGTTGGGGCTCACTGCCCTCCTTCAGGTCATCGTCGTGGTCGTGAGCGGGTCGGTCGCCCTGTTCGCAGACACCATCCACAACGTGGCCGACGCCTCCACGGCGATTCCGCTCTGGCTGGCCTTCTCGCTCAGTCGTCGGCGTCCGACGGATCGATACACCTATGGATTTGGTCGAGCCGAAGACGTTGCGGGGGTCTTTGTGCTCTTGATGATCGCCGGGTCCGCCGGGGTGGCGGCATGGGAATCGTTCCAGCGGCTCTTGCACCCCCAGGCGATCGACCACCTGGGTTGGGTCAGCGTTGCCGCGGTGATCGGCTGTATTGGCAATGAGGCGGTGGCCCGCTATCGGATCCGCACCGGCGAGCGCATCGGCAGTGCCGCCCTCGTGGCCGACGGTTACCACGCCCGCACGGATGGGTTGACCTCCCTCGCCGTTCTCCTGGGTGCCATCGGTGTCTGGCTCGGCTTTCCCCAGGCGGATCCTCTCGTGGGTCTGGGAATCACGGTCGCAATTTTGTTGGTGCTGAAGGACGCGGCCCGCCAGATCTGGCATCGCCTGATGGACGCGGTGGATCCGGCGCTGTTGCAACGAGCAAGACGCGCGGCCGAATCAGCGTCGGGCGTTGAGAGTGTTTCGGAGATCCGTGCCCGGTGGATCGGGCATACCATGCACGCGGAGGTGCTCTTGACCGCGGCAGGTAGTCTGCCCTTGAACCAGGCCCACGCGGTGGCCGAGCGCGCCCGCCATGCCATGCTGCACGCTGTCCCCAAGCTCAGTAGCGTGACGGTCCACGTCGACCCGCACACCCATGATGGGCGCGACCACCATGCCGAGCTCGCCCACCACGACCACACGGCGACGCCTCGGTAACACGCCGCTCGTTCCATTGATACGCGGACGGAACCAAAGGACCACAGGATGCAACTTGATCGAGCATCGCTCTTCGTTGGAGGCGTCATTGGCGCCATCATGACTCTGGTTGCGCTGAGTAGCGCAATGGGGGTCAAGCCCGCCGAGGCACAGCCGGACCTTGCGGACGCGGTGCAGCGGACCCAGGTGATCGCCGTGATTTACCAGTTGGATACCGCGGGGCTGCATGACATCGATGTCGATCTGACCGCGGGACACATCCCCGCCGGCGCGCTCGGCCAGGTCCGCCGCGCACGGATCGCTGCCCAGGCCACGAGCTGGCCACATGGCGTTCAGAGCGACGCCGCGGTATTGGTCGAGGCGATGCAGCGCCTGGAGGCCGGGCTACGCGATGAAGATGCGGCGAAGGCTCAGCCGTCGGCCAAAGAGGTTCACGACCTGGAGCACGATCTCTCCAACAAGGTCTATGCCTGGCTCAGCGGCGTGACGCCGAGCGGTTCTCACTAAAGAACCAGACCATTACCCTACGGCCTTCGGTCGAAATCAGGCTAAGTCCATCACTCGTCCAGGATGCGCACCGCGAGCGGACGTTCTGCGGTCTGTGTATAGAACACGCGCACCGGATCGGCGGCCGCCATGTGCTGGCGCAGGTGCGCGGCGCTCTGACGCTTCTCGGGGTCGTGCATCACCTCGGGACTGACATCGAAGACCCAGATCTCGCCGCGGTCATCACGGAGCGTCACCTGCTCCGCGTAAATCATGGACGATGCCTGAACATCGAGCAGCACGCCGCGCACCATGGGGCCGGATGCCCCGCTCCGCTGGCTGGACCAGACAACGGCGAGGGCGACACCCAGCCCAATAAGGAGCATGACTCCAAGCCGGATGCGACGGCTGCGCACCGACGTCCTCACCAACCTGCACGCCGCCCGCGGGCGAGTGGACATAGCTGCGGGGCTTCTATGACGTCGACAATCGATCCACGGCCTCCGGGGGAACGAAGGTAGTTCACCCTCATAGTGACCGCGTCTCGTTCGGCGATGCGAGATCGTCCTCGTCGTCTCGGAACGCCGTGCGCTGCGTAACATGGGCCACGGCAATCGCCACGATGACGCCCGCGATGAGCACGATCAGCTCATCCCAACCGCCGAAGACCCCGCGCAGAGCAAGCAAAGCGGACACCGGAAGCTGTGCGTGCGACATGCTCATATTCTGAGGAGCTTATCCGACTTCCTCAAACTTTTTCGCGCGCCGCGAGACGAGCGAACACGGTTGATGCGGCGATCAGCATCAATGTTGCCGACCCGACCAGCATCTGGACGCCGGCAAGTTGCTGATCCACCAGCGCGTTGATCCCCAGGCCATCTTGCCGCTCCAGATAGACCTGATAGATGGGCTTGTTTGAGAACGTCAGCAGGGCTCCCAGCACCTTGGATTGCACGACCATCGCAACTGCGATGTAGAGCAGCCGCGCCCCATGCGCGAGCCCCGGACGGCCCGGGATCGGGTGGATCACCGGCCACCAGAACAACAGCGCCGTCACCATCAGCGTGGCGTGCTGCAGATCGTGGGTGAGGTTCGATCGGAGAGCGGCCTCATAGGCCTCCGGAATGTGCCAGAACCAGACGGTCACCGTATGAACGGCCAATGCCACGGGCGGACGGGTGAGTTGGTGTGCCAGGCTTGCCAGGAATGTTTGACGAGCGAATGCCGCCCCGAGCGCCTGACGTGCCTTGGGCGGTACCGCCCAGAGCATCGGCACAACCGGAATGCCGAGTGACAACAACGGAGCGGCGATCTGCGTCAGCAGCAGATGCTGCGCCATATGCGCCGCAAAGTATCGCGTCGCGAATGCGTCGAGGGGGCTGAACAGTGCCACGCCCACAGCGACCAGCCCGCACGCATAGGCCACGGGGCGCCAGATCGGCAAGATAGAGCGGCGACTGGGCCGCTCCCAAAAGCGGGTGGCTCCAGCGAAGTAGAGCGCGCCCAGGAACCCAAGCAGAAGGGTGAGAACGGGCTGCATCGTAATCGGGACAAATAGGTTGACGGCGGGCAAAGGCATACGGACGAGCAGTCCTCGGGCTGCAGAGCTGCGCGGGCGATCGCACGTTGAGTGACTTTCGCGGCCATCGTATCCAAGTTGCACGGCGATGGACGAATTCCGTTTGTGCGAATGTGCTGTCTATCCGCCGACGCTCGCGGTCTGGGATCACTCTCCCAGAATGGTGACAAGCACGCGTTCGTAGTCCGCGGCCTGAGCGGGGTGAGTCTCCGGGATACCCGAACGATCACGGTCCCCCGTCCGAAGATATGCCCGTCGATCATACGAAGCTCCTCAAATCCGTAGAGGTACTCGTTGACGGAGCTCGCGATCGGCGACCGAGTGGAAGATCTCGATGGATCCGCCGGTGCTTACACTGGTCGTCTTCATCCCGACACTGGGCTCGATACGGCCATCACGCCAGGTGACCTTTCGAAAATACTGAGACGGCTCCCCGAGCAGGCCGTTCGGGTCGGTGGCGTTCGTGTACTCCTTAGCGTCGATGATCGCGATACCAACGCATTGGAACTGATCGAGGATGAGCTACTACAAGACGCTCACCTTGAGTACATCGAGGCTACGCAGGCCCCGAGAGATGGAAGGGCGTGCGAATGCCTAGCGGCGAGTCTGCGAAGGGGGGTCTGCGCCCGTGGGGACGTCGGATTCGCTCTCCGACGTCGCGGAATCCTCGGCGAACTGCCAACCGAAGACACGCGACGCTTTGGTGAATGCGATCTCGAAACCGATGGCAAGGCCCGTCAAGCCCACGCCGGATCCCACAAGCATGACAATATCGTCTACCGCTCCGCCGCATATGGCGCAGGCAACGACTGATGCGGGCAACATGTCCGGAGTCATGGCTCCCTCGTGCCCTCTCGTCGGAGGGCTTTCTCGGGCATTATGTCACACCGTCGGACTGCCTTGAGAGTGCGGACTGCAATCGGGAACCGCTCTGGTTCCTGTAACCCCCAGTAGGGCTACTACAACCGGTGCGGTCTCTGTCGTTAAGTCACGCGCAGCCTATATCGTGAGCGCAACACCTAGGATAAGCTGCCTTCGGGCTCACGCTCGTCATGTCCCATCGCAAGCGCGCCCAAGACCCTTACTGGAGTCTTGGAAGCGTCGCTTGATCGATGCCCGCCTTAGCCATGAGCCCAAGGATGAAACCCAGCACAATCTTCACTATGTCCCAAGTTCTATCGCTCGTTTTTTTCTCCGAAGCCTGCCGGATCAGATCCTCGTTCTGATAACCCCATTACCAGACAGCCGGTTCCTGTAACCACGGTTCAGGAAAACGCTAAATAACGATTAGGTCTCCCTTAGCGGTTATTGAGTCTCACCCCTGCTCATCACCCGAACGGCGCCACCGAGAAGCCGATAGCAGCAGCTCATGGTTCACTGGGCGGAGGGTATGCCGCCGGAGGAGCTCAATGAGTAGCTCCGCTGGTTCGCCAAGGACGTGATGTCGGCAATTACGGGGGACTCGGCATAGCGCCTGTGCACGGCGTCAGAGGAACAAAGTAGGCTTTCTGAGGTGATCCAAGTGCGTCCCGGCCCTGGGCCAGGCGACTCGAAAGTGAAGAGGACATGATCGACCAGAGTATTCGCCTTGCGCCCTGCCGTCTTGAGGACATTGGGGCTGTGCTGGAGCTGTGGGATCTGGCTCATATCATTCCGCTTGCCGGGGACTCAGTGGGAGCGCTGCGGCTTCGACTCGAGCGCGACGCCGACCTGTTCCTTCTGGCGTGGTCGGGCGATACCCTCGTTGGAACCCTCATGGGCGGTTGGGATGGTTGGCGCGGCGGCATGTATCGCCTGGCGACGCATCCAGACTTCCGTCGCCGAGGCATCGCGCGGATGCTCGTTCAGGCGGTGGAGAAGGCGCTCCAGACCCGCGGCGCAACTCGCATCACCAGCCTGGTCGTTCGACGTGAACCAGGATCTCCTGAATTCTGGCGAAGTGTTGGCTACCAGCCCGACTCGGACATTGACCGCTACGCCAAAGTGCTCGACTAACCAGTAACTTTTCGGACCCGGCACTTTCGCGCTGATCGACCTCGGCTACTAACCGACCCGAACGACCTCATGGACTTCATCGCGTCTGGAATGTCGCCTCGCGGATGATAGGGTTGATGGCCACCGCGTCACCTCCGCCGGAGCACGTGAATCATGGGCGCCCAGATGCAATCCCGGTCTGGACCGTCGCTCCCTCTTGCCGTTTAACGGGATCCCGAGTTCCATAATCACCATCATTATCAGTACCGCTGGTGCCCGTAACCCCCATTCTGGGAACCATTCTCCGAAAACCTGAGATTAACCACGAATTTCGCGTTCCTAATAATGCCGCCTTGACATGGTTATAGGAACCATGTTTTGCTGGAGTCACCCCGTTGAACATCTGTTCCAGGTATGCAACGCCGGGTCCCTGATGACCGCGGTGCCAGTACCGGCTGCTTGGTGGTGCCTCGTTTCCCGTTTGCGTCGAAGGCGAGATTGATGTCAAGCGGGATGTTCAGGCACACGCGGCCTCCTGGCTCCAGCACGCGTCGGAGCTCCTGCATCCAGGTATCCACCCAGCTCAAGTAGCTCTGGTAGGTGGCGTTATCCCGGGCTGTGCCGTAGTCGTTGCCGAGGTTGTAGGGCAGTGATGTCACTACGAGCTGGATGCTGTTGCTGGCCAGGAACGACAAATTGGTGCAGTCGGCCTGAAACAGACGCACGAGCTCGTCGGCGTAGTATGGTCGCGGATTCATCACTGGAGAGAGGCGCTGACTCACGGCGGAGCGAGACTAGCATGATCTGGACAGATGTGGCTAAATCGCGACGTTGTTTCCCGGTCCCCTGCAAGATGTCGGGGTGAGGGAAACTAGGACTCCATCAGCCGAAATGGCCTACCCGCGCGCCGCGGCAAACGCGGCGTACTTGTAGCGGGCGTCGCTGGCATCCATCGCGGAACGGAGGCGCTCGCCGCTGATGACGCGATCCCAGCCTGGGCCATCGTGATTGATCGGGTCGTTGTAGAGGAATCCGTCGTCGAGGGCGCCGGTGATCACCACATAGTGGTCGGCATAGTAGGCCACGCCTTCATTGCCGGGAAGGCGGCGATAGTAGACCTGAGCAAGGACCGGTTGGCCTTGCTGTAGATGCTCGCGAATCTCATCGTTTGTCCAGCGGTTGATGTCATTGCCGTCGTAGAGGCCCACTGCCTTGAGGCCATGGCTCTCCGCCACCTTCGCCAGGGCCGTGAGCAACGTGCCAGTGCCATTGCCGAAGATGCCCTGTGCTGAAAGTACCTTGGGTCGAACCTCCGCGGGAGACATTGAAACGCCGAAGGTCTCCAGGATCATGCTCAGCGAGGTGGGGCCGCAATTGGCTAGAGCCCATGGACCACCGTCAAGCTGGGACTTGTATGGAACAAACACGTGCGAGATATCCATACGGGTCGCTTGCGGATACGATCGCGGCAGCTCACGGGGCGCAGGTGCTCGACCAATTTGAACCATAGCGGCATCGACGTAACCCGTCATTGCCTGGCGCGTGCGTCCGTCCCCGGGGTCACGCACCTGGATGCGGCGTCCTGCCAGACCTCCAGATCGCTCCAGCCGTACTCCGGCCGGCAGCGAGTGAAGTCGGCGTCCGCCGCCATTGAAAAGCACTGTGTCTGAGCTCACCTGAAGCCAGCCCGCGGCCAGTAGGCCGTCCAGATTCTCGGGCATTGGAAGCGACTCGCCAGAATCGATCGCGACGAGCGGGTCAGGCGTTGCCACCACAGAATCCGATTGACCCGGAGCGAGCGGCCGCCCGCCTGGCAAGAAAAGGTGCGTACCGTCGATCACGCTGTCGGCATCATCGATCTGGTTCTGTGTCAACACCGCGGCCATGTCAATACCGAAGCGCAGAGCGATGGCATGTAGCCCGTCGCCCGGCTGCACCGTGTAATACAAGCCATCAAGTGGTGGGACTTTGAGCTTCTGCCCGGACACGATCAAGTCGGGGTTGTCGAGATTGTTGGCCCACACCAGGGTTTCTGCGCGAAGCCCGTACTCTTCGGCGATAGTAAGGAGCGAGTCGCCATCCTGGATTGCGTACTCGACCGTGTCCTTCCGGGGCGCCTGGGCCTCGGGCGCCGGCTCAGCCAGGGCCGCGAACTCTGACGTGGGGTACTCAACCGACTGTGGCGCGTCAGCGCCCAGGTAGACGGGAGTCTCCTCTGCGCCCTCGTCGGTCGCGGTAGGCTGGGAGCCCGGTAGGTAGAGCATCCCTGGATTGAAGTGGAGCCAGACCGACACCATGATCCCGGTAAGCACAATTCCACTAACCCAGCGGAAGGGGCTTACATTCGATCGACGCCGGCGGTTCGTTACTCGCGACATATCGATTTGAAGTCAGCGTACCAGCCGACGGCCGGCGAGCGAGCCGTCGGATCATCACGCCTGAATTACGTTCCGGAGCTGCTAACTACTGCAGGGTGCAGTTGACTATAAGGGAGGCATGGAAGCGCTGTAAACGTGGCGAGATTGTGGAGCTCTGTGCACTCTTATCCCAATCTCGGTTCCCCGAAGCACGATACTGGCCGCAGTCCACGCTGGACCGGATGTCCTTCCGTTCAGCCTAAATTTCGATTGGCTGTCGAGCATTCTCGTCGAGCAAGAGCGCAAACTGACCGAGAATGCGAGCAGTGGCGCCCCAGATCTTGTGCTCACCCCAGGGGTAGAACGAAACGGTCCGAGCACCGGTGCCGAGCTGGCGTACCTCCTCACGCATGGCGGTTGCGTCGGTCAACAGCGTCAGTGGTACTTCCAGAATCTCCGCCACTTCGTCCGGGCTGGGGGCAAACGTTGGTCGGTGAGGTACGAACCCGACGAAGGGCGTGATGCGGTACGCGCTGACGGTGACGACTGAATGATCCAGCGCGCCCCAGATCTCAACCGAGTCGCGCGGTACGCCGAGCTCCTCTTCGGTCTCCCGCAAGGCCGTGGCCAATAGCGAGCCATCACCGGGCTCATATCCCCCGCCGGGGAGTGAGATCTGCCCGGCGTGCCGACGCAGGTGACCCGGTCGAAGTGTTAGCACCAGGTAGGGTGTGTTCTCCAGAGGGTAGACAAGGATGAGCACTGCCCCCGGTCGCCACGGCGCGAGATCGTTTGATGAGACGATGGGTACGGCATCCAACGTTCTAAATTGCAGACGACTTTTGAGAATGTCCAGTGGAGGGGGAAGTTCCATGTCTGCCTTAGATGGTAGCGCACCGTCCCAGTCGCGCACCTAGCGAGCGGTTCTTCTCGCCAACATCCCCACACACGCGACCCCGCAGGGAATTCGACTCTGTTTTGGCTCGCGGATTAGACGGTGGGCGGAGCGTCGCGCGGTATCATGATGTCGCTCTACGACGCGTACGGAGGCCGCGTAATGCGGTTCAGGGCTGCTCCTCGATCGGTGTCCCAGGGCCTGGCGATCTTGGTCCTGGGCGTGGCTCTGGGCGTCCCAATCGGCGCCGTGACTAGCCCGCGGATCCAGATTCCGGGACTACAAGCACCCGCGGACACCTCACAGCCGGTAGTAGAAGCGGCCGAGACTACGACGGGCGAGCGGCCCGACATGGCTCTCTTCCGGGAAGCCTGGCGCACGGTGAATGACGAGTTCGTCAATCGTTCCGCGCTGGATGAGCGGCGCATGACCTACGGGGCGATCCGTGGGATGGTCCAGAGTCTCGGCGATTCCAATACGCTCTTTCAGACGCCCGAAGAGCGGCAGTCGGAGATGGGTGCATTCAGTGGGCGATTTCAGGGAATTGGAACATACATCGATGCGCGTGACAGCCGCATCGTCATTCTTTCCTCTATAGAGGGCAGTCCCGGCGGCGCGGAGCGGTGTGCTGGCGGGTGACGTCGTCCTGTCGGTTGATGGCCAGGATGTTGGGGGGCTCACGGTGCAGCAAGTCTCGGGACGCGTGCGCGGGCCCAAGGGTACCGTGGTCACGCTCCTACTTCTACGTGGAACGGAGACCGTTGAGCTTGCCATCGAGCGTGACGAGATTCCGCTGATCTCGGCGCGCGGAAACCTCATAGAGCCTGGTATTGGCCTGTTGCGAATGACGGGATTTACTGAGCGCTCCGACGCCGAGGTGGCAGGCGCCCTGGATTCAATGACGCAGCAGGGCGTTCATCGTCTGGTTCTTGACCTGCGCGGAAATCCGGGCGGCTTGCTGGAGCCAGCTGTGGAAGTGGCCAGCCCGGCTCACCACCATCAATCCCATTGTGTGGCAGGAGAATGCTGAAGGTCAGCGATACGCCTATGACCGGCGGAACGATCGTCCGTCGGTGGATTGGCCGATTGTTGTTCTACTGGACCGCGGCTCTGCAAGCGCCTCAGAGGTCATTGCCGCTGCCCTGCGGGACTCGGGTCGGGCCACCCTCGTGGGACAGCGCTCGTATGGAAAAGGCACCGTTCAGTATTTGCACCAGCTCAGTGATGGCGCCGGATTGCGTGTGACCGCCGCACGGTGGATCAGCCCCGCTGGAACGCACCTCGATCAAGGCGGAATAGAGCCGGATGTCCCGATTGCTGATCCGCGGACGGAAGAGAGCGATCCGTCAATGGATGCGGCGCTGCAGATACTGCGGTCACTGGCCCCATGACCCATATGCCAGCCCCCAGCTCCCAGGCCGGTTCCACGCTCGTTCGGGTAGTCGGCTGCTCAATCCTTCAGTCATTCCAATTGCTGCGATAATTCGGCTCACCAATGGTCATTTCTCCGGAGCGCCATGTGGTCGGGTTGCCAACCGGAACGGTTACGTTCCTGTTTTCTGATATTGAAGGAAGTACCGTCCGCTGGGAGCATGCACCCGCGGCGATGTCGGTTGCCCTGGCACACCATGATGAAGTCATGCGCCAGTCCATTGAGTCTCGTTCTGGCGCCGTGTTCAAGACGATTGGTGATGCATTCTGCGCGGCGTTCTCATCGCCCATTGATGCGATCGGCGCCGCCGCCAACGCCCAGCGTAGTCTCAATACCCATGAGTGGGTGGGCATTGAGCCGCTGCACGTGCGCATGGCCGTACACACAGGTGCTGCCGAGATTCGTGATGACGATTACTTTGGCCCACCGCTGAATCGCGTTTCGCGACTTCTCAGTACCGCGCATGGCGGGCAGGTGCTGCTAAGTCAGATCACCGCGGATCTCGTGCGCGATGAGCTCAATGACGGACTCATGCTTCTCGATCTAGGCGAGCATTTCCTGCGTGACATCGATCGCCCGGAGCGTATCTCGCAGCTTGCCGGTGAAGGGCTCGTTGAGTCCTTTCCACCGCTGCGTGCAAGCACCGTGCACGTCAACAATCTTCCTCGAGCGCGAACAAAGTTCATTGCCCGCGAGAGTGAGCTCGAGCGGCTCCGCGAGCTGTTGCTCCGCGAGCGTGTCTCTCTGGTGACCCTGACCGGACCGGGGGGAACGGGTAAGAGTCGCCTTGCGCTGGAGACCGCTGGACGACTCGCAGAGGAGTTCGAACACGGTGTGTGTTTTGTCCCGCTCTCGGCAGTAAGCGAAGCGGACATCGTGCCAACCGCGATTGCATCGGCGTTGGGGATCCCGGAGAGTGCGGCGGCCAGACCGCTGGATGGCGTCATCGGTTTTTTGGCCGGAAAGCGCTTGCTCATGGTGATCGACAATTTTGAGCAGGTCCTGGACGCGGCGTCGGTGCTGAGCGAGATACTCACCTCGGCTTCAGGCGTGAAGCTGCTGGTGACCAGCCGAGCATCGTTGCGCATCTCAGGTGAATATGAATTCCCGGTTGCCCCGCTGAGCGTTCCCGCGGATTCGAGCGTCACGGTGGACAGTGTCAATGTGTCGCCAGCTATGGCGCTTTTCGTAGATCGTGCCACTGCTGCGCGTCCCGGTTTCGTCATGGACGAGTCCAATGTGGCCGCCATCGCAGAGATTTGTCGTCGACTGGATGGCTTGCCGCTGGCCATTGAGCTGGCGGCAGCGCGTATCAAGCTACTCTCGCCCGCGGCGATGCTGGCTCGTCTCGACCACCGACTCAACTTGCTGACCGGTGGCGCGCGCGATCTGCCCGAGCGCCAGCAGACGCTGCGCGGCGCGATCGACTGGAGCTACGAGCTACTGGACGAATCAGAGCGTCGACTCTTTCGCCGCCTGTCCGTTTTTAGCGGAGGCTGCACGCTGGAGGCGGCGGAGTACGTGGGCATCGGCCCGAACGATCCGGAGGAGATGGCGCCGGACATGCTGGACCTCGTGGCCTCTCTGCTGGACAAGAGTCTTATCCGCCAGGAAGAAGGCGAGCTGGAAGGGCGCTTCGGCATGCTCCATACCATCAGGGAATTCGGCTTGGAGCAGCTCGATGCGAGCGAATTCGATCGCGATGTTCGAGAGCGTCACGCCGAATATTTCCTGCAGCTCGCGGAAGCGGCGGCGCCCCAGTTAACGGGCCGGCAGCAATCGGAATCGCTCCGCCAGTTTGCTGTGGAGCATGACAATATTCGGGCGGCACTCGAAACGTACAAAGAATCCGCAAGTCATGAGCCTTTCGCGCGACTCGTGCTGGCAACGTGGTGGTTCTGGTATCTGCGCGGTCACTTACTCGAGGGTCGACGTTGGGTGGGTGAAGCAATGGCAGTCCTGGGGGAGGATGATCGCAGCCCCTACAGCGCGCGGTTAGCCCTTGCATCAGGCTCATTGGCGGTGCTCCAGGCTGACTTTCCGCACGCTGAGCGAGTGTTGGAGCGCGGCTGGTTACTGACGCAGGAGCACGACGACCCGTGGTTGGCCGCACGCATTCTCGCGGTTCGCGCTCAGGCCGTCGGCTGGCATGCCAATCAGCGCGACGCAGTGGACATGCTACGCCAGGCTGAGCGGGAACAGCGTCGGCTCAATGATCGCTGGGGGCTGGCGCTCACGCTGATGTTCCGATCAATGCGGAGCTGGGCACTACGCGAGCGGACGGCGGCGGAGGAGTACGCCCAGGAAAGCACCAGCATATTCCAGGAGCTTGGGGATGAATGGGGCGCAGCGCTCTCCCCTGCAGTGCTTGCCCGTATTGCGATGGAGGAAGGCCGCTTCGAAGATGCGCGCGCGCATCTTAATAGAGCCTTGCGCCGTTGGACGCAGACCGGGGATCGGTGGGCCCTGGGGCATGTGCTCAATGGCAAGGGCGACATCGCTCGCCTCGAGCGAAATTTCCAGGAGGCCGAGGCTCGCTACACCGAGAGCCTGGACATCTTCCGTGGATTTGGCAACAAGAACGGTATGGCCAGCGCACTGCACAATCTGGGGTACGTCCGTCTTTACCAGGACGAGCCAGTGCAAGCGGAAGCGCTGTTCCGTGAAAGTCTTGGGCTCTTTCAGGACCTTGACGACCGTCGGGGCGTTCTGGAGTGCCTTGTGGGCCTGGCGTGTGTGTCCGCGCACCTGGGGAATGGGGAGCGAGCCGCCTATCTATTCGGTGCCGCGGAAGGCGAGATGGATGCGCTAGGCATGACCCGTGAGGTGTCGAACGAGCGCGATTACGAGGACGGTGTGGCGATCGTGAAGTCGTTACTCACGTCAGAAGAGCTGGAATTCGAGTGGGACCGAGGTCGCCGGCTCAACTACGAGCAGGCGCTGGATACGGCGCTTCACACCAAAGCGTGATACACACGTGACGCGTCCGGAAGTGCTTCCGCGAGGCGGAACGTACAAGCACTCGTTGAACAACGAGGGGCCAGGCATGCAATGTTGTGCTAGGATGCCGCGGCCTCACGTCATGATGGTGCCCAATCACGTGCACGAGGTAGTACATTGCCGCTTCGCTTCCTGGGGCTGATTTCTGTAGTCGTGGCCGCACTCATTCTGGGCGTTGCTTCCGCATAAGCGGGCGACGATCCCTGTGCTGAGCCTAACGATCAGTCCGGCAGTCCGTGCACCCTTGAGCCCGATACTGAGGTGCAAGGCTTCATCGAGTCGTTCGACGACTGGGATGTGTACGCGATTAATGTCCAGGGCAATGGCGGCGCCCTCCGCGTCGACGTGACTCCACCCGGGGTCTACCGCGTGGGTCTCTTTAGAACCGACGGTTCCGAGGCCGTGAAGCCGTTGGGGAGGGCGTGGCTCCTCGCCAATTCCGCGTTTTGGCGTGTCGGACGGGCGTTATTACATCCAGATCAATTCCGCGAGTGGCGATTTTAGTCCCAATCTGCCCTACAAGCTGTCGTACACGATCGAGTCGCAAGCAGCTGCAATGGCTGGAATTGAGCTAATCCAGGCCCGACCTCAGGATCTGGCTCTGCGGCTTGACGAGGCGGGCAAAGCGGCCAAGAAAACCAAGGATTCCACCGGTACTTGGACATATGCCCGAAATGCTCTGGGCGGTGGCTCTCCAGGGTCGTAATGAGCTCACACGAAAAGCGGCCAGCAGGTTTGCCATCCACAGAACCTGCTGGCCGCATTTCGTCTCGAGGGAATGTGGTTCTTGACTAGACTCCGTAGAGTGCTGAGGGGTTGTCTCTCAAGATATGCTCCGCGGTGGTTGAGGAGATGTCCTCTCGCGTTCGCATTTGAGTGACCAGGTGGACTTGTGCCGAAGGGTCGGCTGAGAGCCGATCGGTTGTCCCCGGTGTATGGTGCCCGTAATCAGTGCCGACCACAAGGTGATCTTCGCCGATGTACTTCATGAGGTACGGTAGATCTTCCTCAACTTCGTAGGAGATCCACATGTTGTATTTATCGAAGAGTCGAGGGCCCCAGAAATCCTCTTGCGCGCGAAGTGTTCCACGAAGCTGATACATCGCGAAGGGGACCCAGGAAGCGCCGGTCTCAATAAAGCCCCAGCGCAATCGGGGGAACAGCTCCGGAACCTTGTTTGCTACCAGGTTACGGAATGCCACGATTGGAGGAAGCCGACCGTGAGTGAAGGTGTGGCTGCGGCGAATGTCAATGAGGTTATTGAGCGCCGGCGCACCCTGGCCCTGGTGGATGCAGATAGGTAACCCCAGTGACTGAGCCTCCTCGTAGACGGGAAAGAAATACGGATCGTCCAGTGTCTTATCGCCTTCGATTCCTCTGAAGAAGACACCGCAGGCGCCGTTCTCCTTACCGAAACGTAGCTCGGCGATGCTCGCATCGATATCACGGAGCGGCGGGATGACGACGTAGCGAACTTTGTTGTCAGCTTTGGACCAGACATCTGCCAGGAAGCGGTTGTAAGCCTTGCACAGCTCCACTTCGTACGGGGCGTCATGTGTGAGGTACGCCAGAAATAGGGTAGGGTAGACGACCTGAACGTCCACCTTGGTTGCCTTCATATCCTCGAACCGCATGGTGAGGTCAAGGAGCTCGCGTGCCTTGACATCTACTCGATCTCGAACGTTTGACTGCGAGGTAGGGGTGACCAGGAAGTTGCCGCCCCGGCCAGCGGGTTTGGGATAAATCTGCCCATCGATAAGCCACATCCGGTCGACGCCACCGTAGAGCGTATCGTTGGGAACCTGGACCACGACAGGGCGGCGCGGATACCACGCCGGATCAAGAAAATTCCACATCTCCTGTGGTTCAGCGATGTGAGTGTCAGCGTCGATAACACTGGCCATGGCTCTACCTCCGGACCCGTTTAAAGCGTCAAGTGCACGGTCTCAGTATGGTCGGCATGAGATGGGTCGTCAAGCGAAACGACGCTTCCACTCTGGTCCGGTGAACACGGCACCGTACAGCGACAGAAGGTGAGATAGCCCGTAGCGCGGTGGTCTTGCGCCATTGGAATGCTCGTCAAATCGCTGAGCTGAGGTGGCAGTCCCGGAGTGGGTTACAGAGACGGCCATCCAGCGAGACTTTCACGGTAATGCCGACGAACGAAATGGCCCCCGTGGCACCTGTCGCGGCGGCTATCGCGAAGAGCTCGTTCGAATCGGCCGCTGACACGCAGACCGCTGCGTGGGCCATCCCATCGATAGCGACTGTGCTCCCTGATGCCGTCGGCGACAGCTCATTTGTCGGAATAGGGCGCTCGCGGAAGTCGCCGACAGCGTGGATGCAACTCGCAGAGCTTATTGGTCCCGAGGTGGCATTGTGACGCTCGAAAGATCGGCTATTGACGCGATGTAAGTGAGGAAGGATTCGCCATTCCGCTCGACCAAATACATCAAGCGGTCGGCGCGGAGCTCATCGGCCGCGTCGACGCCATGCTCCAAGTCCAAGCTAGTAGTGATGCCCGAAGCGCAATCCCCGATACCGCTCTCAACGGGCAAGTCGTTCGAGCCACCCCATTGTTGCAAGGGCCAGCTTCCCAGACCCTTGGTTCGATGCCATTCAGCCCCGCTCAGGCGTCTTCTCGGGAACAACGGGGATATCCACGCTTAACCAGTACATAACTGCATTAGTCGGAGACTTGCCTATGGCAGGACTTCTCCGCCATAAGGTCACTTTGACCGCGGCATAAGGGACACTGCGCCGGTATCCGGTCGGAGAACCGCGCATAACTTTGCACGAAACGAATGTACTGTTCTGGTTGTTCGCCCGTTACAGTGATAATTACGCGGAACTCGCAGGTGCTTCCAAGGTAGCGTTTGTACGCTGAGATTGTTGTGCCTTCGGCTATCCAGAGATATGCTCTGGTGGGCGAGGCTCACCCTTTTCTTGAAGTTCAGGGAGCCTCCAATTGATCTCGTCCGTTCCGCTACCGAACAATATGACTTCTGAATTCGTCCCGTTGCGCCCAATGCTCCACGCGATGGAATCAACTGTTCCGCCTCTCGATTCGATCCTGCAAGAGTTCGAGGGCTCTAGTCTGGAACAGCTAGACCGAGTGGCGCTTTTGAATCGCATCGACACTAAGTTTCTGCTTGCAGAATCGGTAGCGCTCTCAATTCTGCCTGAGCTTCTTGAAAGTTATCGTATGCTGGACATCCGAGGTATTCGACAGCATCGATATCGCACCATCTATTTCGATACGCCGCTGTGGCATCTCTACGAGCAGCATCGAACCGCGCAGATTATCCGTCATAAGGTCCGGAGTCGTGCCTATCTCGATAGCGGCACTTCTTTCCTGGAGGTCAAGTCCAAAGACAATCAGGGACGTACCATTAAGGTCCGCACTGCTACTCCTGAGCTCATGATTGAGCTCACGCCCGCAGGAGTTGAGTTCGTGGCTCCTTTCCTGGAGCTTGACGCGGCATCCCTGCACCTGGTTCTTCAGAATGAGTTCACACGGATTACCCTCGTGCACAAGGAAGACGCTGAGCGGCTGACTCTGGACTTCGGGTTGCGATTCGAACACAACGGAATGGGCTTCTCCCTTCCAGGCGTTGTCATTGCCGAGGTAAAGCAAAGCGGATTGAATCCCGAGTCGCGGTTCCTGCAGTCAATGACAGCCATTGAAGAGCCGCCCAGCAGCGTGAGCAAATATTGTGTTGGGGTCGGTCGTCTCTATCCGGACATCGACAGCGAGGCATTCGGCACGAAACTCACGGCGCTTGACCTACTGAGAGCCACGGAATCCTGAACAGCGTCTCACTGTACAGACCGTTGGAAAGAAGCACCATGGCAGTGAGCCCGCCCTGCCCAGTGACCGTAAGTCAGTCGCGCGGTTGAGGTCTGATATCCGTTAGATCGAGCGCGTCGCTAGACCCTGGTGAGCGTGGGGCGCCCAGAAGGGTTGCCACTCGGCGCCCTCGTGCAAGTAATCCAAGCTCCCCGTCATGACAGTTTCGCTGTCGGTAAAGTCATGACGCATCAAACATCTCACCATCTTCACGCCACGAGCCGACGAAGGCGCCAGGTTGTTATTGCGCGTTTTCCGCGGTATTCGCCGATGCCGATATCGAGTTGATTGACTTCTAATCGGAATCAATGAGGCCTCCTCTCGTTCAATCGTTCTTTAGAGGAGACCCTCGGATGGAAACTGCCTTTCCACAGCGCTCCAAGCTGTTTCCAAGGAACGCCTCGTAGAGTGTTGCCGCGGGTTGACATGTCCCGTGTATTAGACAAACTAGGAGAGACATTGTGAAATCGGTACGATGGGCGTTCCTGTCCGCCATCGGATTCATTGCCGTTATTGGAACCATTGCATTCGCGACGGGGCAGACGGCTAGCGGATCCGCGAACGTGGGTCAGCAAGCGGCGCTGGCGCCGGGATCGACAGCCGACAGCGCCGATAAGCAGGCACTCCAGATTATCGCGGCGGAGTCAGAAGCGCGATTCGTCATCGATGAAGTACTCGCGGGCTCGCCGAAGACAGTTGTGGGCGCGACACATGAGATTTCAGGCCATGTCAACATCGATTCAAAGAGGGCAGACGAGGCCTCGGGCGTGATCGTTATTGATGCACGGACATTCAGCACGGATAGCAGTCAGCGGGATCGGGCCATTCAAAGCTTTGTGCTCAAGACGAATCAGCATGAGGTGGTGAGGTTCACACCGACTCGGCTTACGGGCCTGGACAGCGCGGTTATCGGCGAGACTGTTCCGATGACGATTGGCGGCAACCTCACCATAGGTGGAGTCGAGCGCCCGGTCAATTTCGATGCGCTGGTGACTCGGGAAACCCCCGGCCGAGTCTCAGGCAACGCTAGTACGGTCATTCGGTACGCCGAGTGGGGCATCGCAATACCGCAGGTTCCGCTCGTGTCGAGCGTCGCGGACAATGTCCGGTTGGAGATCCATTTCTCAGCAGCGGCCGCGTAGGCTGGCTCCAATCCCGCAACCGCGCGCACGCTCGAATCATCTTGGCAGAGATAAGCCCGAGTGTCTGAAGGCACTCGGGCTTGCGTGTCCGCCTGTACGCTAAAGGATTTCGAAGGTGCCCTCGACCGGGTACCAATCCTTAACGCCCGAAGCGATTCCAACCATGTGATGGTTCTTGAAGTTCAGGGCGACCGTCAGCGTATAGCCTGATGCGCCGAGGTAGGAGACGAGATAGACGTCGTCTGACACCTGGACCGCTGAGTACTCCTTCTCGCGGGTCCACTTCTCGCCCTTCTTCGCGTTCGAGGCGCGGTACTCCACAGAGCCGTCCTCATGGAACTCGTGATCGTGGCTGGACCCCTTCGTGGGTCCGTCCTGCCATGTGAATCGGATCTTCTTTCCGCGGACGGCGTCCGCTAATTGCACTGTGGCTACTGCCATGATTCTCACTCCCGCGACAGACCAGTTCGTATCCCTGGAATGCCTCTATGAGATGGAGTAGTGGGTCGCAATAGGCATGCCGCGCGCTGCTGGCTCCTGGTCGCATAAGGTCGGTTTCAGAGCCCGATCGTGCTACCCTGCATCGCGCGCAATTTGTTTGGAGAGCGATGAGCGTCGCTCCAACATGAGAAAGAGCCGCTCCCAACGATGGTGGAGGGTACCAGTATGGATGCAACTACACGATTGCTCGCGTCATACGCAGCGGATATCTCCTATGACGCGCTCACGCCATCGGCAATCCACGAGTGTAAGCGCCGCATTATTGATACGCTCGCGTGTGCCACGGCCTCGTTTGACGCTGAGCCCGTGGCCATCGCACGCCGTATGGCTCGATCTCGCTCCAGTACGCATCCTTCAAGGGTGCTGGGCGACGGAACTCGTACCACGCCCGAGCAGGCGGCGTTTGTGAATGGGGCGATGGTGCGGTTCCTGGATTGGAACGACACCATCATTGCCGAGGGCTCTGGGCATCCGAGCGACGCGTTCGGTGCCGTGTTAGCGATAGCGGATTACCGTGGGCTGGGCGGACGCGAGGTCATGCTAGGCACGGTCGCGGCGTACGAGATGTTCCGAGCGATTGCCGCCCAGGTGAACTTACGTGAGCGCGGCTGGGATCAAAGTCTTTATCTCGTACTTGGTGCAGCGGCGGCCGCGGGCCGCATTCTGGGACTGACTAGCGATCAGCTTGGTCAGGCGATCTCCATCGCGGTCACAGCCAACATTGCTACTCGCCAGACGCGCGCCGGCGAGCTAAGCATGTGGAAAGGCCTGGCTACACCGCTGGCTGCCAGCAATGGCGTCCTGGCGGCAATGATGGCAGCCGCGGGAATGGCAGGGCCCACAGAAGCATTTGAAGGACATCACGGCATCTGGGACCAGGTGACTGGCCCGCTCACTCTGGGACCTCTTGGAAACCAAGGCGGCCAGCCGTTCGCCATTGAGACGTCTCACTTGAAGTTTTACCCGGCCGAAGCGCATTCGCAGGTGCCAGTTCAGATGGCAGTTGCACTGCGGGGCAAGGTCGCCATGGAAGACATTGAAAGCATCCACGTAAGCACATACTGGATGACCTACAGCGAAATTGGGAGTGAGACGGCAAAGTGGGATCCACGCACGCGTGAGACCGCGGACCATAGCTTGCCGTATTTGATGGCTGTGGCGCTGCAGGACGGCACTATCGGCACTCGAAGCTTTGAGATGGAGCGCATTCTGGATCCAGAGCTTCGGCCAATCATGCAGCGCATCACGGTTAGTGAGGATCCGGAGCTCACAGCAAAGTTTCCGACGACCATGACGAGCCGCATTGATGTGCGGACTCGCTCCGGTGAGCGAATCACCGATGAGGCGAGCTACCCCAAAGGCCATCTCCAGAATCCGATGTCAGATGAGGAGGTTGCCGCCAAGTTCATGCAGGCATGCACGCCGCGCTTGGGCGAGACGCGTGCGCGGCATGCTCTCGCGCTCCTCTGGGATCTGGAGAACCAGGTAGGCCTCGACGCGCTGTTCTCCGCGTTCGCCCAAGCGTAGCTGGCGTTCTCCCGGTAGGGGTAAGCAGCCGCCTAGAGATCCGTCGCCCGCACTTCTGTGCAGCGGCCTATGAGCTCGACTGACGATGACCCTGCTCAGCGATCCTATCGATGATTTCGGCTGCCCGATCGTCTGCTGGTTGAGCATCTAGCGCGCTCATCATAACTCCCGGCGGCCAGTGGTCCCGGCGTCGCGAGTATGCCGTTGAGTGAGGCAAGAACCTGGACCGCGGCGGCTTGACCGCTGTTGAGCCGGCGGGCGGCCGAATGCGTATGCGTTCCGCGCTAGCAGAAAGCGCGAAGACCGCTGCGATCCAGAAAGGCAGGCTTAGTTCAGCTCAGGCGCTTTCACCGACTCGAACGTGTCCTGATTCACGAAGCGAAAAAGCCTTGTTCCTTCCACTTCGGCAACCAGGGCAAACCGCGTCTGCTTCTTACCGCCCGAGGTCTCGCGAGTGAAGCGTTGTTTCTTCACCTGATTCTCATTCACGTTCACCTTTGACTTCGTCTTCACGTTGTAGAACTCCATCCATTCCTCCACGTTGGCAGGCATTCAATTGCTTAGTCCGCAGGGTCAGTGCCAACTGGGCTGATGGAATTGTTCTAGAGCGGCTGACCGCATGAGGAAGTCGCCTGCAACGGGGGTCAGCCTCCGGTTAGAGCTTTTCCACTACCACCTGCGCGGATCAGAGCCGCAGGGCCGACTCGTCGATCTCGAGCCAGATGGGGCAGTGATCGGAGCCCATGATATCGGGCGTGATGCCAGCCCCCTGAACGGCCGACATATGTTCCTCCTTCAAAAAGAAGTAGTCGATCCGCCAGCCGACATTGCGAGCCCGTGCGTTGAATCGCTGGTCCCAATATGTATACGCATCGCGCATATCAGGATAGAAATCCCGGTACGTGTCTACCCAGCCTTGGGCGAGCCAATAATCGAGACACGCTCGCTCCTCCGGCAGGAATCCGGAAACTTTCGAGTTCTCCTTGGGCCGCGCAAGATCTATTTCCTGGTGCGCAGTATTGACGTCGCCGCCAAAAATCACGGGCTTGCCGGCCGCCATTCGCTCGTGGACCTGATCGAGAAAAGCCTCGTAAAACTCGATCTTATAAGCCACGCGCTCTGGTCCCCGGCCGCCATTGGGAAAATAAACGTTGTAAAGCTCAAATGCGCCGAAATCGGTGACGACAACTCGGCCTTCCGAGTCGAATCGCGGGATGCCGAGGCCAATGCGATGAGCTTGCGGCTCCTCACGACAGAAGGTCGCCACGCCGCTATAGCCTTTTTTCTCAGCTACGGCCCAGTAGCTGTGATACCCCAAAGGCACGAGGATCTCATCGCCAAGGGCGGCCGGGTCTGCTTTGGTCTCCTGGATACACAGGACATCTGGCCGCGTTTGGTCCAGCCACTCAAAGAAGCCCTTTCGAGCTACGGCCCGAATGCCGTTGACGTTCCAGCTAACGATGCGCATGGGGTTGGCGATCTCCTCATTCTCATTGTGCATCGTTTCCACTCGTGCCCGCACCGTGCTGTTTTCCCGCTCGGTGACGACAACGACGGAACCAAAACCTTGCGCTCGCCGTACACGTTGGATAGGGTGAGACTAAGTACGTGTTGATGTCATCGCGATTTCGACGCCTTTGGCTGTTGACCTGCCTAACGTTGCTCGCTGGGCTTACTACAGTTGTGCCAGTGAATTGTCTCTGCGAAGCCAACCAGCATTGGGGGCAAACGGTCCACCCGTTGTTTGAGCATCACCACGTCAATGGCCACCATCATGGCGTCGTTAATGATTCTTCTCCGCCAACGCTGGGGTTCCACGAAGGATTCTCCTTCACTGTGAGCGAGCACGGCTCGTTCATGGGCGCAGTGTTTGACGGCATGATCTCTGGCACGGCGAGCGTCTGGTTGACCCTGCAGTTGTTTCCCCTACTTACCTTGCTTCCCATGGTGCGTCGCATGCTAGTGAGTGTCTCCGTGGCGCCTCCCGCTGGACCTCCTCGCGCCCGGCCTCTTTTCAACTAAGCGCAACTCCCAACGAAGTCTGATAGGGCAAGTGCTTAGCTTGCCTGTGTCGCGTTGCCACGGAGAACGTTAGCGTTTGCTTTGCGTGCACGCGTTGAATTGTCTTGAAAGAGGCTCGGAATGAAGCTCCATCGACTATCAGCTCTCATTGGCGCCGTGAGCGGTGCCGTGATCATGG
The DNA here is from genome assembly GCA_963765765.1 of uncultured Chloroflexia bacterium. Taxonomy (GTDB): domain Bacteria; phylum Chloroflexota; class UBA6077; order UBA6077; family JACCZL01; genus CAVXYC01. Next base: position 221,271 of record CAVXYC010000023.1, read on the forward strand.
GCACATTGACCTTCTTCGTCGCTGGCGCCCGGCCGACCGAGGCGCAGATGGATATGCAGCTCGCTATTCAGAAGTCACAGGCAATGACAGTGGCATATCAGTTGGACGGGTCAGGTCTGCACGATCTCGACGTGAAGCTCAACAACGGTGAGCTCGTCCCCGGCGCACTTGGTAAGGTCCGTAAGGCGCGTATTGCCGTGCAGTCCACGATGTGGCCGGCGGAAATGCAGGAACAGGCCAACACGCTTGTTGGTGAGATGATGGCGCTTGAGGCGGCACTACGGAATGAAGACGTTTCCGCCGGCGCGCCGCATGCCAAAGAAGTGCATGACGTCGCGCACATCCTTGCGGACGCCGTCTACACCTGGCTCAGCACCGGCCAGGCGCCCACGGCTCCGCAGGGCCACTGAAGCACTCGTTTTCGGGATCACCGTGACTTCCCGAAGGTGTCAATAACACTCGAGAGGATAACCTAGGATTTCACCATGCGCATCACTACCGCGCTTCTCATGTTCGCCATTTGCATGATCGGATCCGCACCACCCGTTGCTCTTGCGCACGCGAGGCCGGTTCAGTCGGATCCAGCTCCGGACTCTATTGTCGCGGCAGTCTCGGAAGTACGCATTTGGTTCACCCAGGAGCTCACTCTTCGAGGCAACGATATTGTTGTCTCGGACGCTCTTGGAAATCGGGTCGACAACGCCGATGCCGCCGTGGACCAGACCGATCCGGATCGCAAACAAGTCGTGGCCAGTGTGCAACCACTGGTTGACGGTACGTATACCGTGACCTGGACGTCATCTTCCGCCGAAGATGGTCACCCAGCCACTGAGTCGTTCGTATTTTCGGTCGCTGCTCCCACCGAGCCGGTCGCCAGCGGCTGCCCCGGCCGCGCACGGGGGAAGTTAGGAGTCCGATACGAATCTCCTGCGAGCCTCGCGGCAATGCGCTCTTGCGCTTGCCGCGGCATGCGTGCTCGTGTGCGGCTTCGCTCCGACCCGAGATGCGTTGGCGCATGCCACGTACGTGCGCTCGGATCCAGCATCAGGTGGACAGCTTAGTGCGCCCGGTCGGATTCGTGTGATTTTCACGGAGGATCTCGATCCGTCGTTTAGCGAGCTCCAGGTAGTGGACTCCGCCCGCCGTAGGGTGGACAACCGGGATACGGCGCCGGTTCAAGGTGATTCAAAATCGTTGACCATCTCGGTGCCATCGCTTGGTGATGGGACCTATCTCGTGACGTGGAAGACGCTGTCAGCAGTGGACGGCCACACCGCTCGAGGAATATTTCCCCTGGTCGTTGGCACCGGCGGGACCGGCGAGGTCGTGGAGTTCGAGGAAGCGCGCGCTAATCCGCTGGAGGTTCTCTTCCGTTCGCTCATGTTTTTCGGCACGCTGACGCTTACCGGCCTCACGGCGTTTTTCGGACTGATCATTATTCCCTCTCTGCGCGGCACGGAGTCGTCGCGAGGCGTTAACGAGATTGTCGAGTCCTGGGAGCGAAAGGTGCGTCGGCTGGCGCTCTTTGTAGCCCTATTGGCCATTGTTGGCGCGGCGGGTTGGCTGGCGCAGCAGACGTTGACCGTAGCTGAAGGCCCTTCAGCTACCGCGCTGGCAATTCGTTATTTGACGAATAGAACAGGCCTCATCTGGCTGGGCAAGATTGCGCTCGTCATTCTCATGGCAGAGGCCTTCTGGCGTGCAGAGCGCACCTGGCTGGCTACTGGAGTGCTTGCGTTGGGGGCGGCCACGTTACTCCTCACAAGCTTGACCAGCCACTCAGCCGCGCTGCCCCGAGGCGCGGAGCTGACCGTGGCCATGGACTGGCTCCATCAGCTTGGGGCGTCGTTCTGGATCGGTGGTCTGGCAGCACTGGCGCTGTTGGTAAGTCAAACGTTCTCCGCGGGAACACCAGAGCGGGTACAGCTCCTGGGTCGCGTGGTACCGCGATTCTCCACGCTGGCCCTGACGAGCGTGGCTATCCTGGTCGTCACCGGCGTATTCAATTCAGCGGTTCAGGTGGGGAGCCCTCAAGCACTCGGTAACGTGTACGGTGGCGCACTCATCGCCAAGATGCTGGCGCTGGCACCGATGCTGGCGCTTGGTGCGTTGAACCTGTGGCTCTACCGCCCGCGCTTCGTGGAAGCACTTGGTCAGCGTGGCAAATCCGCCGTGGGGCAGATGGGCGAGCTAAGCCGCCGATTTCGTCTCGCGCTCGTTGCCGAGCTAGCGCTTGGCGCGCTCATTTTCGTCGCCACCGGCGTCCTTACCAGCGTGGAGCCGGGTAAAGACATTGCTGCGCGGCAGCCCAGAATGCTGCAGCTGAGCGGCACGGCCGATGAGCTGCCCACCACATTGACGATAGACCCCGGGCGTGTAGGCCCGAATACATTCACCGCCGTTGTCACCGAACCGTCAGGGGCCCCCGCGGCCAACGTCCAGAGAGTACAGCTCCGCTTCACGTATCTCGACCAGGACCTCGGTCAGGGAACCCGGACAATGCAGCCGGCCGGCGAAGGTCGGTATGTGGTGGACGGCAGTGATATAAGCGTGAGCGGCCGCTGGCAGGTGGAGGTGGCCGTGCGCCGTTTGAACCGCGAGGACGCCATTGCCGCTTATCGATTTGATCTTGGCGTCATCGCGAATGACGGCGGCGCTGCCATTCCGCTGCCGTCCTTCACTTCTTCCTACACGCCCGTGACTCTGGCGCTGCTCATATTAGGACTGGGAATCGGGCTGTGGTGCCTGAAGCTTTCGGGGCTGCCCCGCAATCTTCGCCAGGGGTACGCCACAGCGAGCATGGTGGTGGCATTGACGAGCGCCCTTGTTCTGGCGCGGTCCACAAGCTTCGCGCCCGATCTACGCTCGCTTCGCAATCCCGTAGCACCCTCGAGCGCATCGCTGGCGCGCGGACAGGAGCTGTATCAAACCGCGGGCTGCGCGGAGTGTCATGGCGTGGCTGGCGGTGGTGATGGACCTGTGGGCCGCACGTTAAATCCGCGGCCGGCGGATTTTCGCGTTCACATGGCCGCTGGTCACACCGACGGAGAGCTGTTTGATTGGGTGGCGAACGGAGTGCCAGGAACCGCCATGCCGGCGTACCGCGATTCACTCAGCGAAGAGGATCGCTGGAACTTGATCAACTACATTCGGAAGTTCGCCGAAGTAGACACGGTGGCTGAGGCTCCGTCTGGATGATGATCCCCAGACCGGCGCGGTCCAAAGGGCGTGAGTAGACCGCATGCTCATTGACATTACCCTAGATCCAACCATCTTCACACTCGGCCCGATTGTGATTGGCTGGCATGGGATTCTTACGATGCTGGCCGTTGTGCTTGCTGTCTGGTATGGAATGTATCGGTCTGACCGAGCGGGGCTGGACATGGCCATCATCGAACGGGGGGTGACTGCGGCAATTGTCGGTGGATTCATCGGCGCCCGTGTTTTTCACGTGCTCGATCACCTGGACTACTACTCTCAGAGCTCGCTCGAAATTGTGTATCTCTGACAAGGCGGCATGGCCGCGTACGGTGGATTCATTGGCGGGCTTCTCGCGGGCCGCATCTTTGCCCGCCGTACTGGACTACCCGTGTGGCGGCTGCTCGGCGCGGCGGCGCCCGCGCTTCTCGTCGGGCAGATCATCGGGCGGCTCGGCTGTCTCGCAAATGGGACGCGTGGGGTGCGCCGACGGATTGTGCCTGTGGAATGGTGTATTGGAACGAGCAGGCTTCGATCCCCGCAGGTCTGATTGGTATACCGACGCATCCATATCCGTTGTACGAGATGGTGGCGTTGTCGGCAGTTCTCGGAGCGCTACTCTGGCTTGCGCCGCACCTTCAATGGCGGGGGCAGCTTTTCTCCTGGTGGTTATCAGCTACGCAGGCACTCGATTCGCGTTGACGTTTGTGCGCCAGGAGCAATTGCTATTTGCCGGATTGCAGGAGGCACAGGTCGTCGCGGTCGTCACTGCCTTCATTGCGTTGGCCTACATGCCGATGCGGCGCTCCGCATCTCAGAAGACGGTAGACGCCACATCTGACTGACGTGAACAGTAGTTCGGATGGCAGACCCACCGGTACAAAACGTGCCACTGGACTTAGAGCAGGATTGTCTGCAATCCGTTCTTGCGAGCTTGTTCGTTTATTTGACTAAGGGCAGTCGCATTTGAAGACAACTCGCCCCATTCGACGCTCGCAACGTTCTTCAGGAGAGCTCATGTCCCCTCGGTTGGTATTTTCGTCCAGAATTCGCGCGGGACTTACCATCTCGCTCGCAGCGCTTATGCTGGCCTGCTCTGGACCAACGGCCAGTCCAACCAGCGCACCGCCTACATCGAAGCCTAGCGCCCCTCCGGCCGCTGCCAGTCCGGCCGCGGCGGCATCGCCAGCGGTTCCGGCAGCGTCTCCTTCGGCACCCGCATCCCAGCCCGGCTGCTGTTGCGCCCGCCAGCTCATCCACAGCCGCTAACTCAATGCGTTTCGTGTTCGAGCCGGGCGGAAGTGAGATTCGCTATCGCGCCCGGGAAACGTTCGCCAACCAACCCACGCGGCGGAAGCCGTTGGGTCTACGAGACAGGTAACCGGAGCAATCGTGCTCACCAGCGATGGCGCCATCGTTCCGGATGACTCGAAGGTCGTCGTTGATCTTTCAACGCTCACCAGTGATCGCGGTAATCGCGATAACTTCATCAAGCAGAACACGCTTCAGACGGCGCAATATCCGAACGCCGAGCTCGTGCTGCGTGAAGTAACAGATCTTCTCAGGCCGCTACCAGCTACGGGTGCGGACTCGTTCCAGCTTCTCGGGGATCTCACCGTCCATGGTGTCACGCGTCCCGTTCAGTGGGACGTCAATGCCCAGTTTTCGCCGGATGGAGTCACTGGCACTGCCACGACGCGCGTCAAGATGACCGACTTTGGCATGCAAACTCCGCGGACGGCTACGATCTTGAGTGTGGAGGACGAGCTTCGGCTTGAGCTCGACTTCAACGCCAAGCGATCCTGAGCTCTTCCAGCATATCGGAGTCTTGACGAGGGGCGCCCCTAGGGCGCCTCGTTGCTTGTCGCCTGGAATTGACGTGATAGGATGCGGGACCAATGATAGAGCTCTCCGCTGACAATTCTCTCCCCGGTCGTGAGCTCCATGATCACCCAGGCGACCACAAGACTCTCGTGATTCGCCGCGCGCTCAATGCACCCGTTGAACGGGTGTGGAGCGCATTGACCGATCCGAAGCAAGTAAGTCGATGGTATTTGCCGCTCGAGGGTGATCTCCGTGAAGGCGGCTACTACGTGCTCGTGGGGAACGCGGTGGGGGAGATTTGGCGGTGCGATCCGCTCCGCGAGCTCACGCTATCATGGGTGTATGGCGAGTTCGAAAGTAAGCTTGGACTTCGATTCGCCCCTCATCAGTCAGGGACGATGCTCGAGCTTGTGCACGGACCCATTCCGATTGACATGATTGCGAATCCCACGCCGGAGCTCTGGGGGCTGGCCGTAAATTGGGAAATGGTGTTGTCCGGCCTGGATGACTTTCTGGCTGGGAAAACCCCGAGCGGCCTAGCAATCGAGTGGATGCCACGGCTCTCTCACGAAGAGCGGTCCGCCAGTATGGCTCTCGCCAATGCCCTCAATGATGCCTGGGTGGCGCTCATCGGTGCTTCTCCGCGGGAGCGCTAACGCGCGTTACGCTGGAATCTCGCGACGGATGGCGACCGCGAGGTACCGATCGACACCATCATCGATCCTTTGAGCTGACCACCCGGATGCATCCAGTAGACCTCGCAGAACGGGGGCTGCCAGCGTGTCGTCATCCGAAGGCGTTCCTCCGTGTCGAGCTGCCAGAGCGACGCGTCCGATAGGGTGAAAGATGGCGAGAGTCCCGTCGCCGGAGGTGACGCGGGCGACCTCCAGCAGGCCGCTCAGCGGATCGCCCAGGTGAGGTAGTAGGCCGGCGGCGAAGACAACGTCAAATTGTGCGGCGCCGAACGGCAGACGCATGACATCCGCCACAAGGAGATGCGAGACCGAGCTACGGCCACGGCGAACGGCCCGCTGAATCATGCCCGGTGTGAGGTCGGCTCCCACCACCACACCTGCGCGCCCGACGGAACTCTTGAGAAACGGAAGGGCGCCGGCCGGTGCCGCAGCCGGCATCCAGTACACGGGCCCCAGACCGCAGGTCGAGCTCGGCAATGGCCGCCTGGAAGAGCGGATCGTCGTCCGGGAAGCGGTCTTCCCAGCCGGCAGCTCGCGACTCGAAAAATTCCTGGGTGTCGCGAACGTAGTTCAAGTATGTCGCTCAGGCGCGAAGCGCTTTCGTGCGCGGAGCGCCGCTTTCTATGGTTCCCGTACCCGTTTGGGATGCCAAGAAAGCGGCACTTCGGTTTAGGTCAGGCCTTCGGTATGCGAACCGGAGACTTCCCCGATGATCTCTTCGAAGGGGATCTCGCGAACGTCTCCGACCGGAATCTCGGGATTATCAAGCGAGTCGAGATACTTCACTCGAACGTGAATCTCATCGGGCATGAGCGACTGCACCTCGATCAGACTGCCGTCTGATAGGGTGCACTCCATGCCCGGTCGAATGAATTTGATATTCATGCGTCTGCTCCGGAGTTTGCTCAGTCGCGCGGGTGAATCTGTCCGAAGCCGGCCAGCTCTTTCCGCACCTTCTCAGGCGTGGCGAGGCCGGCCTTGCGGGCACGCTGCTGGGCTATTGGGCTGTACTTCACGGCCTGACCCGTGGAGATCTCACCCTTCTTCCGGCCAGCGCCTCGGTGATCGTCTGGCACGGAAATAGAGACGTTGGTGGCCGGGTCGCGGAAGGTGTTCATCGGGTCGCCGCCCTGCTCCACGATCTTCATCTGATCGCGTAGCAATCGACGATAAAGAATGATCCCGCGGTCGGACTCACCGAGATGCTCGGTCCAGCGTGGGGTGATTGGGCCCTGAGACTGCCAGGCGAAATTGTCCTGGCCGGAGTTGTTGTCCATCACGTCCCAGATGGGGAGGCCGTCGCGTCCTACGCCGGGAAGCGGAACCTCGTAGAGCGGGATCTCGTTCTTGGCCTGCTCCGGCTCGCCCTCGTCTCGAGGGTGGACGTTGTACCACCAGTAGAGCGTGTGGGTATCGTCGATCGGCACGCGGATCTGGTCCTGACGCAGCATGTTGGGGAAGCAGATGGGGTGGCCGATAGCCCAGTTGGGATGGCTCTCGTCATCGCCCTCGAGTACGCGTCGCTTTACGATGCCGTGCTCGAAGATATCGAAGCCGATTTTGGCGTGCTTCTGGACGTTTGTGCGCTCTCGCCAGAAGCTGGGATCGACGTGAGGTCGGTCCAGGCGCTCCAGCACGTAGTTGGCAAAGTACTGGTGGAGCCACTCCACGTGGACCGGATCCAGTGAGTTCTCCATGATCTGGAGCCAGTTGCAGGGGAGGATGGCCCAGCCGATATCGCGGACGCCGTCCTTCACGAAGGCTTCCCAGCGCGGCACCATGGGCTTCTTGTCGAGCGGGCCCAGCCAGGCCCAGAGCATGCCGCCCAGCTCCTCTACGGGATAGGTCAGCACTTTGATTCGATCTTTGAAGGTGGAATCTGGCGACTCCGCGGGCTGCTCGAGACAGTTGCCTTGCGGATCGAAAAGCCAGCCGTGGTAAGGACAGCGCAGACCTTCTGGCTCAGGAATGCCCCACAGCATGTTCACATTGCGGTGAGGGCAGTACTCTTGCATGAGGCCGTAACCGCCTGAGCGATCCTTGTAGGCGATCAGATGCTCGCCCAGAATATCGACCACGCGGGTGGGGTGCTCGTCGAGCTGCGCCACTGTGGCGAACGGCGTCCAGTACCTGCGGAGCAGGTTGCCCATCGGTGTGCCCGGACCTACCTCAGTGAATCGCCGGTTCTGTTCCTTCGTAAGCAAGTACGTCCTCCAGATCCTGAATTCGTTCCTGCATTGTACGGCACGGGTACCGGGGGCGCTTTTGCCTGGATTCGCATGGAAGACCCGATACGAATGCTCTAAGTACAGTCCGGTTGGTGCTGCCGCATTTCAGCCGGCGGTGAGCCGTTCGCATCGGGCCGGGCGGGACGCCCGCGCTCCCAGGCATGTCGGGGTGTCCCAAGGCATGATGTACAGTCCAATCAAATCTCCAGGCAGTCGATTCAAGGGTTGATTGTGTGAAGTTTGCCACTTGTTTTGCCCTTCTCACCGGGCTCTTCGTGCTTGGCTCTCTGGGCACGCCGGCGGCTGCTCAACCGGTGACTCTATCAGGCCATATCGCTCTTCCCAGGGGCGCAGATCTCCTCCTTTTGAATGCAGGCTCTGGCGAGGAGCAGATACTGACGCTGCAGGGCGACGCACTGATTTCGAGCGTGTCTTGGTCGCCTGGTCGTGAGCGGCTCGCCGTCGCTCGATCGTCGCGCCCGCCTGGTGACCTCGCTTACGGACAGGACATCGATATCGTGGACGCCTCGAGTGGCGAGATGCTGAGCTCGGTGAAGCGAGACAAGTCAGGCATCATTCTCGACATACCTGTGTGGACCCCGGACGGGCAGTGGCTCTATTTCGACCGCCAGGAGACCGTCCGTTTCGGCGTCGAAAACCGGATCGAGCGCGCGCACCGCGATGGCTCGGCCCGTTCCACGGTCATTGACAACGCGCGATCACCCTCCCTTTCTCCTGACGGCAGCCGACTGGCTTTCATTCGTGCTGATCGAGGTGAGGTGCTCTATGTGGGCGGCGTGGATGGGCAGGGCGTTCAGCCGCTCGTTCCCGCGGGGAAGTTTCTCCTGATTACGTATCCCCGGTTCTCGCCTGATGGCGAATGGATCGTATTCGCCACCGTCACCGATCCGACGCGAGATGTCTCGCCTCAGCCCACGCGCCAGCCTGGAATCTCGAGTGCGCTTGGCGCCATTCAGTCCACGCTATTTGCTCCGCGTCGGCATGGCATACCGTGGGATATCTGGCTTGTGCGACCAGACGGTCGCGATCTCCACGTCGTTCGTCTAGCGGAGGACGACCCATCGCTTGCCTGGTCCCCCGACGGTTCGGGCGTTGCCGTATATGGTGGTCGAGGCCTTGGTATCCTGGACGAATCTGGACAGGTCCAGCCGATCAAGGACGAGATCATGGGCTACGGCGGCATCGACTGGGCGCGTTAGTTATCAGCTCTCACAGGTGGACACCGCGCGTGACAGCAGTCTTCGGCACGTCACTCGGTTGTTCCCCCAGACATTTACCGAGTTGACGTCCCCTCAGCCAGACAACCTAGATCTCTAATCTGCACGGGACACGGCGTCGCCAGTAAAGGCATGGACACGGCCTTCTCCGGAACAGCTTCCGGCGGACAGGGCGGAACCCGAGTCTCGATGGGCTTAATCGGTCGGCTGCTGAGCCGCCATAACCGGGCATCAAAACGGGACGCCAACCACGTGCTTTTGTACGAGCTCGCTTAGGGATAGCCCCGTTAATTGATGGACCTGAGAGTTCGGGGCCAGCGATCGGCGGCGGCCCTGTCGGGGCATCGCACAGGCCGGCGTAACGAGTCCTTCTGCTGCTGACCTTCCTGAGATGCAAGTTCTCGCCGCGTTCGTGGATCTTTGAGAAAGGCAGGAACGAAGGCCATATGAACCACAGCGAGGTCGCTTGACTGGCCAAGCGAGGTTAAACCTCAAGGTAAGGGCGCTCAAGGAACTCTCAATCGAGGTGCCCGAGGAGACGGACCAGATCGGGACGCGTTCGTGGAGCCTCTGCCTACGATCAGCCTGCTGCCCGGAGTGAGGCGGATGCCGTGAACTTTCGATACCGAGCTGGCTTTCCCCGATCACGTTCGATCAGCGAGAGAATCCGTCCTTCGGCAGCGACCAAGATGAGGCATGGCACCAATGAGCGAACATATTTTCAAAGACAATTTGGGACCAAAATCAGACTTCTCCCCCCATAAGTTTCGACTCTCCTTTCATGAGCTATCGGTTTTCGAGGAGGCGCTATTCGTCGGATTTAGAGATGAACCAGTGCTTTCGGCCCGCCTGGACGCTCCAGATGACCGAACTGGTCAGACACAGACATCAGTGGCCACAGGATCGCCGTGGCCCGCAGCCTGGCAAGCTGCCATTCTGGGAATCGTGGCGGCAATTGGGTTGGGTCTCATCTTGCTCCTGCCCCCAAGCGTCCCAGACATTGTGGACGCGGAGGATGCCGGTTATTCGCTCGCCATCGATCTCGACATGGGGCCCGCGGCTGATGCTCGGCATGAGTGGGCCGATGTGCGAACTCTGTTCCGGTAAGCGCTTGATCCCATTGAATTGAACGCCGCAGCATCTGCATCAAGGCTGTGTACGTCAGGCGGCGGATATTACTCTACGGGAAGAGGTCCGCCGGGCATGCGGCCTCCTCCGCGGAGGCCGCGAGGGCTTGTTTGGACGATGCCGTTGCCAGGCATGGCTGGATTGAGCGTAGATTCGACCCTCGGGATCCAGAATCGGATTGCAGACTCACTAACTGCCCGGACCGAAGCTCGAAATTCGTCGAGCATCCGACAACTGTTGCCTTCAGTCTTCGCTCATGTCTATTTGTCGATCCACCAATTTGCAGCGTCCCAGGTGAGATTGTTGGCGAAGACGTTGACTTGCCAACCTCTCACAAACTTCTTAAATGCGTCGAGCTGCAGCCGGTTGTAAAGCACAATTTGACCCTTGCCTTCACTCACTCTCTCAGCAACGACGCCGTAAGCCTGCTTTCGCTGAGCTTCATCCAATGTCGATTCACCTTGAGCTAGGGCCAGATCGATCTGAGGATCCATTATCCGGTGGAAATTTGCGCCACCACGATTCTGCTCAGTTGGAATTTGAGAACTGTGGAAGTTGCCCTGGAGAAAGCTATGCGGCTCCAACCCGGTTGCGCTGAAGGTTGCCATGAGCATGTCAAAATTTCCACGCGCACGTTGTGCGTTGTCTTGCCAGGTCCCAAGCACAACCGCAGATGGCGCGGTCTTAAGCTCAACTTCGATGCCGACCTCTCGTAGCTGCTCTTGAATGACCTGCTGGGTCTGTTCGCGCAGTTGATCGCCAGAAGTGGTTAGCAACTCAATCTTCGCTCGCACACCCTCGCGTGTGCGGATATTGTCCGTCCCCACTCGCCAACCAGCATCATCAAGAAGCTGCTTGGCGCGAATCACGTTGTATTCACTCGGTGGAAGTGAAGGAGCGAACCATCCAAGCGGTATGACGGATGTCGCCACAGTCGCCTTGCCGTAAAGCAACGTATCCACCAGCAATTTCTTGTCAATCGCCATCTCGATGGCCTGGCGTACGCGGAGGTCACCCAATAATTGGTGGGGACAGTCGGGGTTGCCTTGCCCATCTCCTGATGAGCAGCTCGTATTGAGTACGAGTCGTTCAAGCCGTGGACTCGGCTTTGGCTCGATCACTGCGTCAGCGATGCTCTCGATTTCGGGAATATTTGGTTCGGCCAGGTTCCAAAGGACGTCGGTTTCGCCAATCTTGAATGACTGAATCGCAACCTCTCGGCTCGGAATGAACCTGAAGATGAGCGAGTCCAGGTGAGGCTTCCCGGAGTCTCGGTAGCGTGAATTGCGAGTTACGGTTATTGCTGTCCCACTCTCCCAGGAATTAAAGACAAATGGGCCTGTACCAATCGGGGCCCGATTAAAGGCGTGCTTATCAATCGCGGGATTCCCGCCAAAGACATGCTCTGGCAGAATCCATGGGAAATGTTCGCGATACGGAGCGTACGGTCGCCTATACGTCACGACCACCGTGCTGTCATCGGGTGTCACGAGCGACTCGATCTCAGAATAGCCGGCACGAAGGACTACTGGATTCTCCGGGAGGATCATGACTTGGTAGGTGAACGCGACATCCTTGCTCGTAAACGGCCTACCGTCCGACCAAACAACGCCAGATCGCAATTTCCACGTAACCGTCCGCCCGTCCTGTGACACACCACCGTTGGTAAGTGAAGGAACTTCCTGCGCCAGGACAGGGACATAGGTTCCATCGGCCCCTGACGCAATTAAGCCCTCCAGAATTGTGCTGGCAACAACGGTGGCTACCGTCTGACTGCCAAAGATCGGGTTGAGGATGGCCGGTTCCTGAGCTAATCCAATTCGTACATTGCCACCTGACTTGACGAGGTCGGAGACGGGTTTTGCGGCGGTTGCCTCAGGTGACGGCGCGGATTTGGTTTCGTTTGATGTGCGGATGATGTTGGAGTAAGCGTTGGCGCCGGGAAAGGCGTGGAGGACTGAGTGCAGCCGACGATGAGTAGGACCGACGAAAATGCAGTGAGGAACAGCCGAAACTCTAACGGATGCCATTGCGGAATTCCCTCTCATCCCTGAAAACACACTGCAATATCGTCAGGGACGGTCGAGTGGAACCGAAGTCGTGCGCATTGGCCGTACAGCGCACTTCGGCGGTACGCGAAGCCGAGACCCACCCTACCACAAGCGCAACATCGTGTCGACGGAGCCGGAGCTAGCCAGGCCGAAGGGTCAGGAAACACCTCTGCCTTCGAATGTCCCTCATGTCTGGCCCCGTAGCTATCATGTCCAGGCCGTGATGAAATGCGTTGCAAGGGCAGCAGCGCAAAGTAGGACGTAACGAAGTTACGCAGTGGGTACCTTGCAATTATTGGCCACGGTGCTATCGTTGACGGCAATTTCCTGTTTCCTGGCGACGCACGGAATCTAGAGAGGCTGGTGATATGACGAGCGCATTTCGCCGATACGCAGAAGGCGTCAGCTCCAAACCTGGCGGTCGACTATCGATCGCCTCTCGCCCAGGGGCCCTTGACGATGTCGTGCTCGAGACTGACGAAATTCAGGGCAATATCCTCGGGGGTTTCAACAAACCCTTCCAATCCATTCTTGGTTTGAAGATTGAGAACCCCCGGGTCTTCCGATGGCGACTCGGTGAGCTCGCTCCGCGGATTGCATCAGCCACCGAGGTACTTGCCTTCAATCGCCTCTATAAGGCAATCGAACAACGGCAAGCAAACGGGATGGGATCTCGTCGAGGGAATCCGGTGCAAGCTGTGAGAGCTACGTGGGTCAATATCGCATTCTCGTACGTCGGCCTACGCAAGCTAACAGATGGGACAAGCCTCGAGCTTGCGTCGCCTGATGACTTTAAGGATGAGGCATTCCGTCAAGGCTTAAAAGAGAGGTCAAAGCAGCTCGGGGAGCCGGCCACTGGATCTGGAAGTACACGCGAGTGGGTCGTGGGTGGAGATGACAATGAGGCGGACGTGCTCATCATCATCGCCAGCGATGACCGCGGGGATTTAGGTGAGGAGGTCGTATGGTGGCGCACCCAGCTCGAAAAATGTGCCCCGATCACCTTCCCGAAAAATCTGCCTCGCTACGTACGAGAGCCTCGCATGCTCTTTCACAAAGACAGTGGGGTGGAAGTTGGCGCCAAGCTCCCGGGGGGAAAAGAGCATTTTGGCTATCGTGATGGTATTTCACAGCCGGGACTGCGCGGAACCCTATCCACGGACCCTCGTGACGTACTGACGCCAAGGCAGAATCCGAGCAACGGTGAGCAGGGTCTGCCCGGACAGGATCTCCTATGGCCCGGTGAATTCGTCTTTGGCTATCCGACCCAGGTTGCCGGTGGCGAAGTGACTGAACGAGGCCCAGAGTCGTCCGCCGGACCCGAGTGGGCCAGAAATAGCTCATTCCTGGTATTCCGTCGTCTCACGCAGGATGTCTATGCGTTTCACAGCTTTCTTGAGAGCGCGTCGAAAAATCTCGACCTTCCCCCCGAAGCAATAAGCGACTCCACCGATCGAGCGGCTTGGTTAGGCGCCCGGCTGGTCGGTCGATGGCCGAGCGGAGCACCCGTTTCTCGGACTCCAGAATGTGATTTACCCGACCTGGGGGAAAACGAGTGCGCCAATAACCATTTCGCATTTCAAACGGCCTCATCAGCCATCCGACTCGACGGGATGCGTGTCGGGGACCAAACGCAGGACACCTTCCCCTCGCTCCAATGGATCCCCACGGTCTCAGATGCCCCTTCGCCGCCCATATCAGAAAGGTGTATCCAAGGGACGACTCATCACCCGATACGGTCCAGCCCACGGTTCAGGGTGAACTCACTGCCCGCGGGCGACTGAGTAAAGCCGATACACAGACGCATCGTCTGCTTCGACGGGGAATTCCATTCGGGAAGGCTTCGGGCCCAACGCCAGTTCAACTACGGAGCGATGACCTTGAACGGGGTCTGTACTTCATCGCTTACCAAACATCAATTGTTCGCCAGTTTGAATTCGTCACGACGCACTGGGCCAGCGATCCCGATTTCAAGGAAGACGAAGCCGGCTATGACCCGTTCATTGGACAGAATGACCTGAGCAATCATCGGCCACGAACGTTCAACATACCGCTAGCTAATGGCGAACAGAAAAAGCTTGAAATAGATTCCCCTTGGGTGACGCTGACAGGGGGCGGATACTTCTTTTCTCCCTCAATAAGCGCGCTTCAGCGGATTGCTCGTGCGACTCCAAATCCGGTCTGATTGAGGCGGTTGAGAAAACTCGTGCCGTCGACTTGCACATGATCTAATCTTGGTTTCTCCATCTTTCAAAGGCTGTAACGCATTGGGCGATCATCGACCTATGAATTCAATTGAATGGCGCGAGTGGAACTAGCTGAGATGGCCACGTTGCTTTGTGTGCGTTGTCCTGTCGAAACATATCGACTTACCAGATATTTGGAGCGTGGTGTCGCTGATAGGAGTCTGCGTAAGACAACACATATCCTCGGTAAGAAAGGATGGCATGGCTCGCTAATCAATAAACACATCAAGGCTCTGAGCACCTTGAAAGCTCATTCAGTCTTTATCGATTCGATGGAACATCATCATCCGCTGAGCAATAGTCTTTCGGAATGTTGCACAGAGTGGCATGTCAGTTGCGATTTTGTGATAGAGAGGAACCGTGATGACTAATTATCCGAATGGTTGGCCAGATGTCAGCGCCGAGATTGAAGCAGACCAGGAGAGTAATAAGCCGTACAAGTGGGATTCCCAAGCGCTCGATAAGTTGGCAGAGTTTGTGCGACTGCAGTCAAAGGGTGCGGCTTGGGACGGTGATGCGATCAGAACCATCATCACCGATCTCGCAGGAGCAAGTAATGCCGACGGGTTTGACTATGCGTCTGCCATCGAGCTTGGCAATCAGATAATCGCTGAGAGTCCGTATTCGTATAAGCTAGGAAGTGTTTACCTTAAGGACTACCAGGGAAACGAGGCCTTTCGTGTTGGAGGCTACTACGCGGAGCATAGTATAGGTAAAGGTGACCCTATTACCCAGAAGCCAGAGAAGGATTGCGTCAAGTTCCGAACGCCAAAAAGTGGCCAGAAAGGAGATGTCGCTGATATCGAGAAGAGGCTTGGTGACTTCAAGAGCCCGGATGAGGACAAGCTCTGCGCATATAAATGGAACCCGTGGTTGTATCCGCACAAGCCCGAGCAGTCAATAGAGCAGACACACAACGTTCTAAAGACCCTCGAATACGGGTACAAGGATCTGCCAACTGGAGAGGACCTCACTAACCACAGTCCACACCTCGTCATCCTTTACACGGCCACGAATGATTTTCACGTGCCCGCGCCCCCGATTGGAAGGACGCGGGTGCGGCACTCGCCTCATGGAGTAGTGGAAGATCAGGCGGGTTGTGTTTCACGTGATCGGGGAGTCGATGTCGAATTGGAAGATTCAACAGGGGAACTTTGGCGTGACCGTAGTCAGGTCATGCGGGATCGGAAGCGGATGATGTGGGCTGTGTAACCCGAGGCTTGTCCAGCAACTCTCGTATCCGCGGACCGATTTCTCGCAGGCGGGCGGAGCAATCACCGGCGGCGTCAGCGAATAGTTTGTAGCCAACCGCAGAGTCTGTCCGTTTGAAGTAGGCAAGGGCGGCGTTGAAGTGGCGCAGGACAGCATCTGCCTGATCACGGGTGTAGCTAGCCTGCTTGGCTTGCGCGAGCCGGGCTTGCCCCAACAGGTACGAGCTGCCGAAGGATTCTGCAAGGTCGACCGCGGAGTCAGCGCTGGACTTCGCGGTCGAGGAGTCTCCAAGAACATGACAGAGCTCGGCGAGTAACGCATGGGCAGCGATCACGGCACTCGCAGGCAGACCTATCGAGAGCGCTCCACTCACCATTTCAAGGCGGGTCTCAGGCAATGGCAGGTATCCCCGGCACTCTGCCACTGCTAACATTGTGAGCGGTCGCTCGATGGAGCTGGGCATAGCGTCCGCCAGTTCCATAGCACTCCGCAATTGCGATAGAGCTTGTTTGTCGTCGTCAAGCCACGTGAGTAGCTGTCCGAGGCCACGTCTGGCCGCCACGAGGTAGGGACTGGGATCCATCGACTCCGCTATGTCGATCGCCTCAGCGTACGACTGACGTGACGCTTCCCATTTCCCCTGGTGCATGTACACCTCTCCGAGGCCGATGAGACTGAGGATGCTCCGGCGAGCTGATCGGCGCGGTTTCGCAGGGCCAGCGAGCGCTGAAAGCTTGCCTCGGCGGCGGTCCAGCTCGAATCCGCGATATGCACGGCTCCAACGACGTTGTGACAATCAGGCAGAAATCGGCCACCCACATCCTGAGCAAGTCGTAGCGCGAGATCCGCGTTGGCTCGCGCCTGCTCCAGGTCGCCTTCCGCTAGATTCACGCGTCCAAGCCACAGCAGAGAGTTCACCGCCCGATGTTCTGCCGCCGCGCTCCGACAGATGTCGATGGCGCGCTGGAAGCCCCGGTGCGCCACGGAAAAATGCCCCGCCATTGCATAGTCCACGGCCAGGTTCGATTCGCGTACGGCCAGATCAATGACGTCAGCCTGTCCCAGTGCGATGTCCCTCGCCATCTGGTCCTCACGGATGCCGTCGTCAATTCTGCCTAGCAAAATGTTTGCGGCCGAAAGCGCTTTGTGGCCGGCAATCCGCGCACTCGGCTCGCCGGACTGCTGAGCGTCCTCCAACATCTCGCGGCCGAGAGCGAGCAATGCGTGCCCCTGGCCACGCAGGAACAGTACTTGCGCCTGGTGCTCCTGAATGCTGAAGCGCACTCGGGCCACGCCAGGCTCGGCCCCTATCTCTGGCTAACTCCGCCAGACCCGCGTCGCCTTCTTCGTGAGCTAACGACCCTTGTGACATCTGAAGCAGTGCGTGGGCGCAGATCTCATGTGATTGGGCGCGCTCTATCGGGTCGTTGGTGAATAATCGCGGGCTTCCTGAGCGTACTCTAAGGCGCGCGCCCAATAGCCCATCGATCGAGACGCATGTGCCCGTTGGATCGCCAGCTCAAAGTGCGTCGCCGATTGAGCTCGCTCTCAACGAGTGGCAAGAGCTCGGCTGCATTATCAAAATGTTGAAGCGCCTCCCGGTGGGAGAACAACTTCGCCGCTTGCCGGCCCGGCATCCAGAGAGTACTGGAGCTGCCTTGATTCGCAATTCTGAGCTCGTGCCTGCAAGGACATAATGATAAGCAAGCTCTCCTGGGCGCTGTGACGAGCCGTTCAGAGCTCTTCAAGCACGGCGCCGGCGCGGGCATGGAGAAGCATGCGCCGTGGGCGACTGAGATGTGCGTACAGGACTTCCCGAAGCAGTCCGTGCGAGAAGATATACCCTGGCAGGTGTCTCCTGGATGAGCTGAGTCGCTATGGCTTCTTCCAAGGGTCTCACGATATCGATGTGGCCTGCCGATTGCAGCATTCCCGCCAGCGCTTCATAGTCGATGACCCGTCCCAGGATGGCTGCTACATTGAGTACCTCACGGCATTCCGGGCTCAGGCGGTTCAGGCGATGGCCAATGACGGCCTGGGTGATAGGCGGAAGAGTCTGACCAAGCGAGCCTATTGACTGCCAGACGCCGTCAAGGCAGTCAATCCGGCCGTCTTCCTTCAGGGCGAAGGACGAATTGCTCGAGGAAGAGAGGGTTTCCTCCCGTGGCATCATGAAGATGTGCAATCAATAGCGGACTGACAGGGCCATCAAGGAGCCGTTCCACCATACGTCCGGCATCATCGCGGGCGAGGGGCGGTAGCCTGATCTGCTCCGCGCCCTCACGCAATAGCACAGCCTCGAGCTGGCCCAGCGGCTCAGATGGCTGCACTTCATCATTGCGAAATGTCCCTAGTAACACGACCGGCAGCCGACGAGCCTGACGTGTGATGAAATGGATCAGGTCGAAGGTGGCGGCGTCAGCAGCGTGTAGGTCTTCAAGACAGATCAAGACTGGCCGTTGCGCTGCTAATGCCCGCAGCAGGGTATGCACGGCACTGAAGAGACGCGTCTGATCCGGTGGGGTGCGACCGGGATCATTTGCAAGCCATAAGTGCTGCTGAAGCTCCGGGACGATCTCGGCGAGATCGTTCGCGACTGCGCCGAGCTTGGAGCGGATCCAGTCCGGAGGTGCAGCCAGTAAGTAGTCGGCGAACGCGTCGTGGAACGGGCCCTGCGGCACCACGCCCTGCTGTTCGTAGCCGCCACCGACCAGGCACAAATAGCCCATGCGTTGGGCACGCCGGACGATGGCGCCTGCCAGGGCGCTCTTGCCGGTCCCGGCAGGTGCACTCAGGAGAAGCACCTGGAGGGACTGGCGTCCCTGCTCCAGGAGACGCTCAGCCACGTTCAGCTCTGGTACCCGACCAATGAGCTGTTCTGGCGTCCGAAACGGGTAGGACGGCAGATACGGTGGAGGGTCCGCGGAGGTTTGCGACTTGGTATGCGGAGGATTGACCTGCTGCGATTTATCCTGTGCCGGAGCCGGGGGTGGCGGTATCGCCTGCGCAGGCCGCGGCTCAATGATCGCCTCGAATTCGCCCGCGGCAATTTGCTCCCGCAAGATCATCGTGCGATCCTCTGGCTCAATCTCGATACCGCGTAGTGCTTCCATCGAGCCGGTCAAACACGCGGAGGCTTTCCGAGCGGCGACCGTGGATTGCTAAAAGCCGCATGAGTGCCCGTGCGGCCCGCTCATCGCACGGGTCGGACTGAAGGATGCGCCGCAGGGCATTCGACGCCGCCTCGACATCGCCGCGCTGCTCGCGGGCCTCCGCCAGGCTGAGCTGCAGCTCCACCCATTGACGTCGGAGCGATTCCCGCCGCTCCTCGGCCCAGGTCTCATACGGATCACCGGCCAGGTAATCGCCGCTATACAGCTTATCCGCCTCCTCCAGAATCGGGAGGGAGTTCTCGGATGCCCGTGCGGCTCCAACCATGTGCTCAAATGCGTCTGCGTCCACCCAGATGTCGGCATCGGGGGGAACCAGAACCGCCCCTGCTGGGTGATCACAAGGCCCTGGCCACGGGCCGCTCCGGAGGCGCCCAGCGCGGACCGGAGAGCGCTGAGCGTGGAACGGAGCGTCTTCTGCGCGGCCTCAAAATCCGGTGCCTCGGGCCAGAAGAGATCGATGGCTTCGTCGATGGTCATGCGTCGGTGTGGGCGGGTCAGCAAGCATTTCAGGAGCTGCCGTGCCTTCTGCTTCTTCCAGACACCATCCGTGAGCTCGCGGCCATCGACCAGCACGCGGAAGTGGCCCAGAAGGTGCACGCGGATGGACGCACTCGTGGCGCGCTCGGCTTGAGCTCCTTTCATTGTCGAACGGGAAAGCGGGCGAGGTCTCAGCTCCCGGATCGGCTCGTCATCTGGCAAGTAAGGAGCCACTACGCGATAGATCTCGATCGGTCGCTTCACACCGCGCAGCTGCCGCTGCCCCAGCATCCGGAGCTAGGCTTCGGGCGGAAGATGATCCCAGACTAGCTCGGCAGTGGAGGGACCCAGGAGCACTTGCTGCCCTCCGGCGAGCGCGAGCAGGCGCGATGCGCGATTCAACACCAGTCCGAAGTAGTCCCCGTCTCGTTGCCCGGCAACGCCGGTCAAGAGCGCCATTCGGACTCTCAGTGGGGCGTTTTCTGACCACGCCTGGCGGGTGATCTCGCGCTGCGTGTCAAGTGCGGCTGTCAGGGCGTCTGACGCCCTGCGAAGGCGGCGTAAGCGCCATCCCCCGTCGTCTTGAAGATGGTTCCGCCGTGCCGCTCGACGTTGGCTCTCACGATGGAGTCGTGTAGAGCCAGGTGGGATTCCATCCCGAGTGGATCGCGCTCCCAGTGAAGGGTGCTGTCCTCGATGTCTGTGAGAAGGAATGTGACCGTGCCCTGAGGTAGCGCTTTGCCGACTGGCACGGCTTGGCCCATCTGGCTGACATCGTCAGCCTAGAACCGGATATCCAGTGCCTGGCTCTTTTTCCGCCACCGCCACCTCAGTGGTCTCGTGTTGGGATGGTCAACCGCCGTAATGACGTGATGGTAGCAGGTTGTTTTGCTCATGCGGGTGGACATTCGGACGTCAATTCAGCGCCTATGCGGAAATGTTTGGAACTGGTCCTATCTGGAACTTCGCTGGAGCGTGACGGGAACTTTGCCTCTCTAGCATGGCCGCAGATGACTCCTAGGAGGCAGCCATGAGGACAGTGAATGAAGCCCGTTTCGATCCACAGCTGACAACCGTTGCGCCGGCATACACAGCCATCATTCCTTTGAACACGCCCGAGTGGGATCGGCCGTGTCTGGACGAGAGTGATCATCAGACTAGTCTCGACGGAGATCTGGCCTGGAGTGCGATTTACTCACGGCTCTCCTTTGATCGCGGCGACCATCAGGCGTTTCAGGCGCTTCAGCGGCGTGTCGCTCGCTGGGCGCATCGTCAGCTCAGCTCCCCTACCTCGCTCCGCGAGCAGAGCGATGACGTCGTCGCTGACACCTGCGCGGCGGTGGTCTTGGGATTGGGGCAGGCGTACGGCGCGGAAACATTTTCGGGGTTCGTCTATGGTCATTTCCTGAGTGCCCGCCGTCGTTACCTGCGCTTTTCTCGTATGGAGCTTGTTCCGCTGAATGATCATCTGGTGGATGCACACACCGAGATTGACCCATCCGCTGACGAGCTGGCCCTTTTGCGCCGATGCCTGCATGGGCTTACGCCTCGCGAGCGGCGGGCCGTGGAGCTGCGGTACTTTGACGATGTCTCGTCCCGAGAGATTGCCAGCGCACTCGGAGTCACGGAGACCAACGCGCGTCGGATCGTGTTCAACGGCATCGCGCACATGCGACGGAGTGCCCAGCGTATCTGGCCTTCAGGGCGCGAGGGTGAGCAGTGAAAGTTAGTCGCCGACTTGTAAGGGAGTTACGGAAGTCGTTCGGCGAGCAGGACTTCGTCACGTTCGTCGTTTGTACTTGGATCGAAGGCGCCGAGCGATTCGCGGCGTCTGACTGCTCTCCGAATGAATCGGTCTTGGCGCTGAGAATCATCACTGTCGGCCATGTCCTGCCTCGTGGAGCCGATGTCTCGTTGGGAGGTGACAACGTGTGTATCAGATCAGAGATCTCGGGTCGGTCGTTCTGATGGTTATAGGACTTAACCTTCCCGACACAAGCGACCCCCTTTCAGATGCGCACTGGGCGCGGTTTCGGCAGCTTCGCATCGGACAATTCACAGTCTCGAGTCAGGCGCATTCGGAGACGCTGGAGCGGCTGTCGGATGATTTCCCGCACGCGTGGATCCACGTAAGACCGTCGATAGCGTCGCAGGCCCAAACTGCACCGGCCCATGCGCTCGACTGTCGATCGGGCGGTCGGTCCAGATCGTTAGGTGAGTGCCTGGAGTCGCTGCGCCGAGGCTTTCCCCGGAGCGCCTGTTTTGGGTGGGAGGAACGCCGCTCACCAATGAGCCTGGGAACGCTGGGTCGGCGGGAGGCCTTGGGCCGAGGTTAGATCTAGATGCGATCCAGAGCTATGCGGTCTGGTGGGGTGAAGCCGTAGAGGAGATCTTGCAGCAATTCCCCAGGGTTCAGGTTGCCGTAGGGCCGCTTGGACAAGGTGCGCCTGAACTGCAATGGTGCTGTTTTCGGGCACTCAAGCGCCTCGGTTGTTATGACCAGGCGACCTACCTTGCAGACCACAACGCGTTCTTTAATCGCCCGTACGGCGATCGGGAATGGGGTGGTCGCGGAGTCGCGTTGCGCGAGCTTCTCCCTGAGCTTGGGTTGGTGCATAACCTGCAAGCCCACGATGCGGGGCATTTTGCCGCTGTTAAAGCGCCTCAACGCGCGGATGTCTACTCAGGGTATCTCGATTGGTGTAGGCGCAGCGGCAGTTATGCGTGCGTATCGCTTTCCTTCCCCAGCGCTCAGGACGACGCAAGTCCGCAGACACAATGGCACACACTGCCGCTAATTCTCAGTACCTCTGTAGACGCGGATGACGCCCAAGAAACGTTCGAGGTGAACAACCGTGGTCCATCAAATGATGAACCAGAACCCCGCTCTCTCCGATATCGAAGGCAAAAGAACGACGTTGTCGTGATTCGGGCCGCTCTCCAAGAAAACGGCAGAAGTCAGAAATCACCGCGGCTTGCCATCTTCGATTTGCCGAAACTCTCTTCGCTGACCTGAACCAACCCTCAACGGCCATCATCATTTCACTGTTCGGAGTTGCTCATGACAGAAACATTCCAGCTTAGTCACTCAATCGATCGCGCGATCCTTTTCCCCTTCACGCGAGACGACCTATCCGTAGCTGGATTTCCTGTGGAGGAGGATGCAGAGCTCGACTCGTCCTTCGCCCGGCAAGAGCCAATTGATGCAGTTATGGAGCCCGATCCACTGGCGCTTGATTGGTCAGCAATCGTCGGCGGTGACGCACGAGGCTCTGCGATTCTCAGGTCAGTGGCAGACTTGGCGACGAGCTTTGCTGATTGGCTCTCTTCAGCCGGCTCTCCGGATGGATGGTCTCCGTGACGTACCGAGGGGGCTTCTTCTCGGCCGCTAGGCTGTGGACGTGCCCGGTGTGCGTCGGCCTCGGGGAATTAGAAGGTTGATTTGTCGCGCGCAGACTCTCCGGTTAGCTCCGGCATCGCCGTGTAGCAGCCGATCAAGGATGAAATCATCGGCTACGGTGGCATCGTCTGGGCGTGCTAGTCGGGACTAGATCCCCGTGCCAGCCCCCTCGCCCTTTGGGGGAGGGGGCTGGCATGCTAAGGCTCGAGGCCGAGCGAGGCCTTCCCATCTGTGGGCGAAAACGGCACGGAGTTATGCTCGTGGACGACCATCCACTTGCCATCGAATCTACGGAAGCATGTTGTGGAGCGGATCCACATGTTGAGTGGGCCGCGTGCTGTGGTCCCGCTGAGGCGCGTCAAGCAGTACGCAAACCCGATATCGCCGCCAGCCGCCACCTGCAGATCGCGAACCTCGTATCCGATTGGACCGTCGAACGTGGAGAACCATTCCTGCGCGCGCTTTTTTGTTTCGATGGACCCCGTGTACTGCAGCGGATTCACCACGTCAAACGCCAGGTTCTCAGGCGCAACCTGCTCGTAAAGGTCATCGACGTTTCTGGATCGCAGCGCATCCCCCCGCCGCTCGATGAGTTTTTGAATGGCGGCCAGGTCGTCGGCGTTCCCTATGCTCTCAGTGGACCGGGTAGCGGCGAGGGCGCCGAAGAAGACCTCGACTTCCTTTATCTGACCAGCTTCGACCCTGAGGCGCTCTGAATTCCGAAACACATCACCGTGTTTCGGTTTGATCTCGTAAATGATGACGACTCGGTCCCCGGATTCCATCACGTCGAGGATCTCGAAGCTGTCGATGGTATCGCCGAATGGCCAGCAGCGCTCGAAGTAGGTCGATCTGTTGATGTGATCGTCGTAAGGGCTGGTGAAGGTGAAGTCGTCACTAAGGATTGACTCGACGGTTGCACGATCTCTACGAGCGAAGGCCTCATACGAGCGCCGCACGATGTCAGCGGCGGATTGGGTCATCGACATCGTCATTCCCTCTCTTGCTTCAGCGAATACAACGGATCGCTGGCAATTGCTGGGCCAACGGGTCTTACGGTTGCAGCGTGGCTTCAGAAATGATGAGTCCTTTGCCGCAGGCAGGATCGTCTGAGCTCTCCGGCCCGCCCTCGCTGCGTTGAAGAACATAGCGCCAGATCTGGCGCTTCGGCTCAATGTCTTCATCTGAGCCATTCGAGTGTCGGATTTTCCCACCCCATCGTTCTTCCACAATGGCGAGTAATCCAGATTTGAAGGCGTCAGGCTGAGCTTCGCTCATACTTTGAACTTGCACCTTCCGGGTCAATCGAGCATCCAGGACGTCGCCCAGGGCACGAAGATTCTGAAGCTGTTGCCGACGCGCGGAAAGTGCTGCGCCAGAGTAGGCGCATTCCAGATCGGAGATCGGGCGAGTGGCGTCTCTGCCTAGTCTGACCCATGTTTGGGCAGCGTGCGCCACGGACTGAGCGACAAGCGGCTCCATCAGCTCGCGCGGACCGACGGCAGTTGCCGGCGATGCACATTCGTCAGGCCCGTTGCGTGGCGCGATACAGAGCTGTATGCCTTGATCAGAGAACAACCAGTTGGTCGCCGAATCGGGGACTGTATAAATCGCGTAACTGCCAGGCGTCTGATCTCGATCCGTATCCCAGACGTACGTCGCGTTGCCGTGTTCGTCGCTGTTCACACTGACAAGTGGGCGATCGAATAGCGCAAATGCCCCAAGCGCGTTGCTCTCCACAAGTCGGAAAAGGAGCAATGCCACATCTTGATTCGCGGGAAAGCCCGTCATTCGAATATTGAGGCGAGCTCCGGCCCGGCCGGTTGGCAGGAGTTCAGTAGGCGCATCGGGCCCCTCGCGCCCCCAGCCCGCTGCTACCAGAGGTGCTCCGGTGCGTGCGGTTACTTTGGCCGGAAACTCCGCAACGTTCGTACCCTGACGCATCAGCAGCACGGCGTTGCCCAGAGACGCATCCAGCGGTATCCACCAGAAGACCACATCTGCTTCATCATGCACCGGTGTAAGCTCTCGGCCGTCTGCGAGTCGGAGAGAAAACGTTGGTCGCGGCTGACTGGCCCATCCTCGTGCCTCGAGCGCGGCATCGCGATTCACACGCATGATCTGGTTTTGCGAAACCTCGCATGGTGCCTCGTAGCCTGCGTCGCTGGTCACGCCGCAGCCCCGCCCGATGACCCCGCTCGCCCCGCCGCCGGCCCAGTTCAATAGCAGCGCTAAGTCGTCCAACACCTCGTCGGGGACGTCTTCTTCGTTACCGTCCTGGTCCATCGGCGCCGCGGCGGCGATTCCAGGCCTTCCGTCAAGCCATTGAGCCTGGAACGGCGCGAGACCAAGGAACACGAGAAGAATTATCAGGATCGGACGGATGGCGCACATAATATCGTTCCAATCATGGCTATAAGCCCTGCTTCCCAAGGTCGAAGCCGGTCTGAAATTGCTGTTGGCAAGCACGCTCACTCGCGACCGGAGGTAGGTCTGCCCCGCTTCTCGCTACGGTCCCGATATGAGCGTGGACGCGTCCCAGATTTCGGCAGAACAGATAACGTCGCTCTGCTTCCCCGCCCATTTCGCGGGCGGACTGGATGCTGCTGAGCTCAATGGCCGAAGTAAAGGCTCTGGCCGCGGCTTCGTAATCTTCATCAATCAGCGTGATGGCGCCATTCATGGCGTGTGCCTCGATCGCCCAATCCTTCAAACGGCTGTCTCTTGGATCGGCCGGCGTAGGCGTCGACGACTCGCTGCAACTCACGGCGAGCATCGGCTGAGCTGTAGCCCTCCAGTCCCGCGCGGGACAAACAGTACGTGGCGCGACCAATCCCAAAGTGCACCTTCGGCTCGATATTCGCGATCGGCGTCTGGTGCTTCGATGCTAGCGCTCGCCTATACAGGTCGATTGCCGATTTCAAGCCATCAATGTCGACGGCCGGCGAGTTTCTGGGACAGGAGCCGGCAGATTGAAGAAAGGTCACTTCCGCCAATCCGACGTAGGCGCGCGCAAACTCGCGATCGAGCTCCAGCGATTGCTCGTAATGTGCGCGAGCGCTTTCGAATAGTGCGCGCCTTTGACCGAGGCCGGCCGACGCGGCGGCCTGCTTACTATCGAGATCGCCCATCAGCAACAGCAGTGTCTCGAGGCCGTGCGTGCCTTGTGACGAGAGATTCTCGGCAGATAGGTCCAAGCCCGACGCATCTACTGAGTCCTTGAAGTTCGATGACGCCTCTTCGTAACTCCGAGTGGCGAATGCGTTGACACCCAGAATGAACTGGACGAGCGATCGCGTGGATTGGGCGAGCCGTTGCTGAAGCTCTTGCTGATCGTTGACGCTAACAAAGAGGTTGGCGTCCGGCCGAAATCGAATATCGCCAAAGGCGTAGAAACCGGGGTCAATGGTATTCAGGCCCTGGCGACCTGAGACGAATATCTCCGGAAGAAATCGCTTCCCACCTTCAATGACCTTGCCTGAGACGATGAGATCCGCCTGAATGCTGGATGCCAGCTTCTC
The DNA here is from genome assembly GCA_963765765.1 of uncultured Chloroflexia bacterium. Classification (GTDB taxonomy): domain Bacteria; phylum Chloroflexota; class UBA6077; order UBA6077; family JACCZL01; genus CAVXYC01. The sequence goes on from CAVXYC010000023.1 coordinate 247,662, forward strand.
CGCTGCTTTCTCACGCTCGCTGGTGGTTGCTCCCGTGATGCGTCCAGTCAACTCTGGCCCACGGATCTCCACCGCGCTCCCAGCCACCGAGGCCGCCGCCTGATCCAGGGGAGCGCGTCGTTCGTTCAGCTCAGCCGCAAATCGGCTGGCCAGCTCCGCGCCGCGATCCCACGGTTTCACTGCTTCACCATCACCAGCCTGGCCGAATTCCGCCACGGCGATGTTCATGCTGCCGCCCATCACCGGAAGCGGTTCAGGAAAGAGGACTGGCCACAGTGAAGGCAGGCCAAGGGCGAGCATCGCCGCCAGGGTGACCGACGCCACCACCGTTCCGATCACGGACGTTCGCTCATGCATCCAGGGCAGACACGTCTTCCAGGTAAGTGGAATGGGCGGTGGGGATGGGACGTCGAAGCGAATGGCCTCACCGGCGGCCAAATAGCACGTGGGAATGCCCGTGAGCGGGTCCGGCGAAGTGCTCCCCCGTGACCGTCGTCTGACGGCGGCGGCAAGGGCGAGATCCACCGGTGCGCCATCCAGCACCGCCGAATAGAAGGTGCGAAAGGTCCGCGCGTCCTGCTCTTCAATGCCCTTCAGAGGCACGCCAATGACGGCGGCCAGGTCTTGCTCCAGCAGGGCCGGCCCGCTCCGAACCAGGGTTTCCGATGTGGATGAGCTCGGTGATGGGGCTGTGGAGAATGCCGCGACTTGCACACCGTATCGCTGCATCAGCGCCCCGAGCAGCGTAAGCGACCACGTATCGTCGCCCTCGGCAGTACCAAGTACGTGGATAACGTCCAGGGAGCACTCCGGGCCAGCCGCGTCGACGATCGCGTTCTCAAGGGCCTCAGTGTTCGACGGGGCGGAGCGCGTCAGTACAAGTCTCCGTGCGTGCTCCATATCCGCGACGGAACGCTCCATGGCGGCGGCATTGATCGCTATTTGATCCGCCCCCCGATGTTGACTCTGTACATCCACCACGAGCACGCGAAAGGGCGAGAGCGTCGCAATCGGTCCGACGTTTCGGGATTTGGCGCTGTCGTCGGTACTCCGAACGACCGTTCCGCGCTGAAGAAGCCACTGCGTAGACTCCTCATTCCAGAGCAGCTCCCAGGGAAGCTCATTGAGCGCCGCGTCATGGAGATGAAGCCGCAAACGGATGAGGTTCGGTCGATCCTGACACAGTCTGTACAGCTTGAGCAGTGGTGGGGTGAACAGTGCGCGAAACAGGCGCTCCCCGTACGCGCGGGCATCGGCATTTAGCTCGCCGCGCCGCCGAGCCGCGCGGGCACCGATCAGCTCCAGCTCGGAGAAAGGAGAACGGAAGGTCGAGACCGTTGGGCGGCGCTCATCACCAATATTGCTGATGACAACGTATTCACCGGCCACTCTTTGCTCGAAACGGACATCGAGCTCCTGGACGCCGGCTTCGGATCCTACGATGAGCGTACCGACGACATTGTTCTGGTCGCCTGTGACGATGATGGAGTCCACCACGTCACCGCTCACGGTCACGCTGCCGTCGCCCAGCGGTGGCTCACTCAACGCCCTGGCGACGTCAGGATCGGCGACGAGCGGCTTAGGAGACGAAGGCATTCCCACCTGGGAATCGATGTCTTTGCGGTCGGGCTGGTTCATTGAGCACCGTTACTCTGATAGGCGGTTACGGTCACCCGTGACGATGGTGCTCCCCTGGACGGACCCGCCTACCGCTACACTTCGCTCTCCACCGGCTGACACGTTCACCGTTCCAGCATCGCCCTTTGCGCGCTCCAGCAGTCCCTGAAGGTCCCCGGCTAACTCAGTATCATCTGTCAGAAGCTTTCTAAGCTGTATTCGCAACGCGGCCTGATAGTCGGCGTCCTCGGGGTTGGCGGCGGCGTCTTTCACCGCCTCATCGGCCGCTGGAGCAGAGCTCACCTTGGGAAAGAGTCGAGCCCATAGAGCCTCGGCAAGAGAGCTTTTCTGCTTATCAACCTGGTCGGCAACGCCTTCTGCAATGGCCTGACCGGACTTGATGAGCTGGGGCAAAAACGGCGTCAGAATAGCCGCGAGCTGCGTCGCCAGCGGCGCTAGAGTATCCATCGCATCCAACCCTTTCTCGTGCCAGTGAAGAGCGGGGGGTAACGCGACACGTTCCACCTCGTGGTGCGTTGCGCGCACAGTACCTGTGGCGGCGGGAGGTGTCAAGCACAGTTGGCCTAGTTGATTGTCGGAGCGGAGGAGCCGCCACGACCTTCCTCTCCTTGGACTGCGGCGGTCTTCGCCGCTTTCGATTAGCGCAAAGCGTGTCCGCATTCGGCTTCCAGCCGGCGAGAAAGCGGCGACCGCCGCAGTCCAAAGTCTGAGTTTCAGGCGCGTTGAACTCCGCCCCTGGGCAAGTAGAAACGGGCTCCCAGCGCCAGAAGAATGAGAGCACCAGCCATGAGCGCCGTGGTGATCGGTGCTCCGATCATTGCCGTGCCAGCCCCTGCCATCAGCGTGCCGAGTGGCACTGCCGCTCGATCCAGGAACAATGTACTCAACACTCGACCACGGAATTCCTCATCCACGGTCTCCTGAATCAATGTGTTATTCAGGGCGTTGTAGAGCTGCCGAAAGGTACCCACGACGACGATTGCAATAGCCGAGAGCCAGACCCAGGGCGAGAGCGCAAATATCGCCAGCGTAACCCCGAACCCCACTAGCCCAATGAACATCAGCCGACGGCGCCCACGTTGTATGCCGAGCGAAGCAACGACGAGTGCTCCCACCACAGCTCCAAGTCCATTGCAGGCAGTAAGAAAACCAAGACCCTGGCTGCCGATCTGCAGCACGTCCTTGGCGAAAATGGTCAGCATGCTCGAGTACGGCATGCCAAAGACCATCGGGATCAAGGCGAGTAGTACCAACCCGCGAATGTTGGGACGACTCCAGATGTAGTGACACCCCCGGTGAGGTCCTCGAGGACACCTCGGTGCTTCCTTCGCGTCTGCGGAGGAAACTGCATCATTGTCAGACCACAGAGTACCGCCACAAAACTCAGCGCATTGACATAGAAAGCTCCTGCCACGCCGATGTAGGCGATCAAGATGCCGCCGATTGCTGGCCCCACGATCCGGGTGGAATTATTTGTGGCCGCGTGGAGCGCTACCGCGTTCATGAGGTCCTCACGCGGAACGAGGTCTGAAATCAGTGACTGACGGGCAGGCTGATTAAACGACATCATCATGCCGCGCCCGAAGGCCACTATCAGGACCATCCAGAACTGAACGATCCCAGTTGACACGACAATGGCCAGGAGCAGGGCCAGCAGCATTGCCACGGTCTGGGTAGTGATGAGAAGACGCCGTCGTGGCCAGCGGTCGGCCACGACTCCGCCGACTAATGTGAACAAGAGGACTGGGATCATTCGAATGGCGTTCATGACACCCAGGGCAAGGGCGGATCCGGTGATGTCGTACACCAGCCAGTTCAACGCAATCTGGTCCATCCAGTCGCCTGAAGACGACGCCATGGTGCCAAACCAGTGAAGCCGATAGTTCCGGTGTTGGAGGGAGGCGAACGTCTTGCGTACGCCGCGCACCCGCTCATTCTGGTCCTTGATTTGAGCGGGCGGCTCTCCTGTGATCAATGGCTAACTCCTCAACGAATCCGATTATCTACCGCGCGTGCATTTGAGGGATAGGGCGAAGGTCCGAGTACGTACAGCGGCGTCCTGGTTATTTCGCCCTACGATCTTCCACGGGATAACTCGACCGTTCAGCTCGGAATCACTACCATGACAAGATCCGCGACGGGAGATATCGCATGACCACCATATCGGCGCCGACGAGTCGAATGCTGACAGTGAATGGGTTAGAGCTTCATCACCTGGACTGGGGCAATGCCGATGCTCCGGCCCTTGTATGTGTCCATGGCCTACGCGGTAACGCTCATGCGTTTGATGGATTTGCCCGGCGATTCGCCGATCGCTACCACGTGATCTCTCTGGATGTACGCGGACGCGGTGACAGCGCCTGGTCACCTGACGGCAAGTACCAGATGAGCGACTATGCCTCTGACCTTGCCCGGCGTCGTCGATCAGCTTGGGCTCCAAACGTTCAGCTACATTGGCACGTCGATGGGCGGACGTATTGGTATGACATACGCGGCGACCAAGGAGATCGCCTCACCCGATTCATCCTCAACGACATCGGTCCTGACGGAGAGGCCGGATCCGATCGAATCACTCGGGAAGCGGGCAAAGCGCCCGATTCCTTCGAGAGTTACGAGGAAGCCGTGGGCTACCTCAGAGACACGGCCGGCGCGGCCTCGCGGATGTCCGAGGAAGCGCTGCAGGAGCGCGCCAAGCATACCTTCAAGCAGCGCGATGACGGCCGATGGATCGCGAAGAACGATCCCGAATTCCTTCGGCAGCGCGCCGCCGCCGGCACGGCTCACGATCCCGCGGTGCTCTGGAAGGCTCTAGCTGAGCTACCCTGCCCGGCGCTTTTACTTCGCGGCACGGTCAGTGACGTTCTCTCAGAAGCTCAAGCGCAAAAGATCGTTCAAACATTGCGTAACGGCACGCTGGCGCACGTTCCAGACGTAGGCCACACACCGACGCTCGATGAGCCCGAGTCCGTGGAAGCGCTGGAGAAGTTCTTGGGGAACCCGTAGTACCCTGGGACCCATTCTTGCCCTCCGACGAGTGGCACAACTAGGATGGACGCAGGATGCCCGTCACGTCTGGTTCGTGGAGGTCGTAGGTGCAAACCAGTTCATCGAGTGGGATCTCCGCTGGAAATGGGCACGTAGGCGAGCAGGCGTCTGTCGTCGACTCGCGTCACCGACGGCTCGGGCTCTCCGATGACGACATCGTTACGATGTATCGGCAGATGATGCTGGCGCGGAAGATGAGTGAGCGCTGGTCGGGCCTGGCGGTGCAGGGCAAGGCTGCTATCGCCATCCCGTGCGACGGGCACGAAGCCGCGCAGGTTGGCACCACCTGGGCGCTCCGCAAGACCGACATCTTTTTCCCCTATTACCGCAGCACGGCCGCGGTGCTCGCGCGGGGAATGACACCCGCGGAAATGTTTCTGGACATCTTCGCTCGTCGTGATGGACCAAGCTCCGGAGGCCGGCAGATGCCCGGGCACTGGACGAGTCCGAGCTTGCGCATGCTGACATCCGGTAGCTCGGTGGGAACCAAGATTCCGCATGCCGTGGGCGCCGCGTTAGCGACGAAGCTGCGGCGCGAGGATGATGTAACGGTCGTCTATTTTGGCGAGGGCGCGAGCAGCAAGGGCGATTTTCACGAAGGACTTAACTTTGCTGGGATCCATCACCTTCCGGTCATCTTCGTGTGCGAGAACAATCGCTATGCGATCTCAGTGCCCTTTGAGCTGCAATCAGCGGTGCCAAGCGTGGCTGGCCGAGGCGCAAGCTACAACATCCCGGGTTTGCCGATTGACGGCATGGACATTCTGACCGTCTACGAAACCATGAAAGAAGCGGTAGACCGAGCGCGTGGTCACCGTGGGCCTACACTCATCGAATGCCGTGTCTACCGATTCGGTTTTCACACGAGCCACGTGGGGCGTGAAGACTTCCGAACCAAGGAAGAGATCCAGGCTGCCCGTGCGCGTGATCCCCTGCCACGTTGCAAGGCCTATCTCGAGAGCGTTGGTCTGTGGGACGATCACCGCGAGGAGGCGTACTTGAAGGAGGTCAAGTTAGAGCTTGACGCTGCCGTGGATGCGGCGGAGGCGGCGCCTGTTCCGGATGCCGCGGCTGCGCTCGATCACATCACAGGTTCGGTGTAGTGCCCCTGGCGCAATCACCGGTCGCGATGGAAAGTTGCCCTGCTACGCTGGATCCTCAACTGTAATTCCCTCTTCCTGCATCACTTCTTCCGGGATCTCGGTCATTTCGAGAACTTCTTCAGTTTCCTGAGTCATTGGTATGCCTGCCCTTCTGGGTGATGAGACGGAGAATACGGCTCAAGGTTGCATCGATTAAACCCCCTCATGCTGTTCAAGCACCGTCTGGCGCAGCGCCGATACCGTCTGGCGATCATTTCAGACCATCTGGCGATGTACAGAAGCGTTCCGTAACTCGGCAACGTACCATATGAGTGTTCAGCAGCGTGCTGAGCAAGACCCTCTCTAGACCCCCACCCCCTCCAAGAGCGCGGGCCGAGTTCGCAAGAACTCGGCCCTTGCGCTTTTCTGTCCACCAAATCTCCCCGATTTGACTACCGGGTGTCTGTGCCGCCTCGATATACTGGGTCGTTACGCATCGGCCAGGGGGTAGGTCATGCCGCAGACGATCCGCGTTGCCAGCTTCAACACCGAGAATCTCTTCAGTCGGGCCAAGGTGCTCAACTTCCCGGATGACGCGGAGATTTCCACAGAGCTCGAGAAGATTCGCGAGCTCGATAGTCTGCTGCGTAAGTCCGTCTACGATGCCGCTATCAAGAAGCGAATCATCGTCCTCTACGGCGAGCTGAGGACGTTTATCGAAATTCGCGAGAATCGCGGTCGCTTGTTCAGCAGCCGTCAATTCAACCCCGCGACCACCCGGGTTGTAGCGCGCGGCGCGGCGGAATGGGACGGGGAGATCTGTTTCAAGCGCGCCGAGTTCTCAGAGCTTACCCGTGAGAACACAGCGCGCGTGCTGAAGGAGATCAAACCCAACGTGCTTTGCCTCGTTGAGGTTGAGAACCGCGAGAGTCTCCTCGCGTTCAATCGCGCCCTGCTCGGCACTCGCAAACTGAAATACGGCATGTCCATTGACGGAAATGACGATCGTGGAATCGATGTGGCCGTGTTGACAAACTTTCCGATCGTGAGACTCAAGACCCACGTGTACGATGGAACGGCGACTTCACCGACGTTCAGTCGCGATTGTCTTGAAGTCGCCATGCAATTGCCAGATGGTCGCTTGCTGCACATCCTCTGTAATCATTTCAAGAGCAAGTCCGGCGGCGATGCGGCCACCGACCCCAAGCGTACGAAGCAGGCGACCCGAGTGAAGGAGATTCTCGACGAGTACGACCTTGCCAACGATCTCGTGATCGTCGCCGGGGACTTCAACGACATGCCCACCCGGCCGCCGCTTCAGCCACTACTGACGATGCCTCTGCTGCACGATGTGCTAGCCCTGCAGTTTCCCACTGACCTGGCGGCGCGATGGACCCACCACTTTGACTCCGAGGTCTCGCAGCTCGACTACATTCTCGTCTCGGAGCCACTCAAGAACGCGTTGGTGAAAGCTGGCGTCGAGCGACGCGGGATCTTTGGTCTCAAAGCCCTCACCAACGGCGCTCAGGATTCCTTCCCAACCGTGACTAGCGAGGCGAATAGCGCCTCGGATCACGGAGCGGTGTGGGCTGAGTTTTCGGTGTGAGAAGACGAGAGGCGGTCAGAGGTCAAGGAGTGGTTCCGAAGTCCGCGTCCATCACTGACCTCTACCCGGATTATTCACCGGAGTTCGGAGCAGGCGAAATTGTCGAAACTGCTCCTTGCGGCAACCCGCATCACAACGCAACAGCGGCACAGGAAGCTGCTCCGAACCGCTATTGCGAGTCGGTCTCATTACCGGTGAATAATCCGGGCTAGCCCTCTCGTCCACTCAGCCCCAGGGGCCCAGAAACGGCTCGCCCATATAGGTGTCTGAGCGAGCCTCAATGGCCTTTGGCCAGTCGGCAATGCTTCCTTCACGGCGGAGCTGGCGCGCCCGTGGTTGTCCGTCCCAGCCGATCTGATCCATACCGTAGAACAGCTCGATCGCATGACCCTCGGGATCGATCGCGAATGCCGAGTAGTCGATGCCCAGGCTCAGCTCCGGCGGTAGCTCCACGATACGAACGCCGCGATCCCGCAGGAACTGAATTCCTTCGCGAAGCTGTCGATAGTTGGCAACCTGGACCCCGAACGACATGCACGACGAGTGCTCACTGAGTCCGAGGGATGTGCGGAGCTGTTTTGGATAGAGCGCCAGAGAATGATGCTCTGTATTGCTCCGCAGAAATGTACAGCGCTGCCCGTCATAATCAATTTCTTCAGTCAATGTGAAGCCGAGCACCCGCTGATAGAAGTCGGTCGATCGACCAACGTCAGTCACGAAGAGACGCACGGGGCCAATGCGGACGATTTTGAACGGCCGTGGTAACAGCACGCCGTCCACGTCATACGTCGCTTCCAGAGCGTCCACGTAGCGGTAGCCTGAGAGCGGATCGACCCCCTCGGAGAGTGCCTGCTGGACTTCGTCGAACTCCGCCATCTGTGGTAGGACGGGCTTTTCACGGAACCCGCGGCCATACATCGACCTCGGCTTACTTACACCGTCCCAGCCTACCTGCTCCATCCCATAGAAGAGCTCATTAGTGTGGCCATCCGGATCATAGATATAGGTGTGCCAGTTTGAACCCGGCATATCGCGGCCGGTCCGTTGAATCTCAACACCGTGGTCCGCGAAGAACCCGACCGCATCACCCACCTCGCGGAGGCTGCCAACTTGCCAGGTGATCTGATTAATGGTGATGTCCTCGCCAAATCGGCGATCGTGGCCGCGAGCGTCCATGACCGCCCTGTTGAACAAGACGAAGGCGTGATGATCGCCGCCGTAACGCATGAAGTAGCCTGTGGTAGGACTGCCCAGCGCCTCGAACACCTCGGGCGGCAAGGTTCGTCGGCCGAACTCAGCCACGTCAGAGATGCGGAACCCCAGAAGGTCGCGATAGAACTGAGCACACTCATCGAGCTTGTAGACGTTGAAACCGAAGTGACCCAGTCGCCGAATCTTGAACGGCTGGTCAAGGAGGATTCCCCCTACGTCAAATCGGGTGCCGGCCGAAACATCAACTGCCATGATTCCTCCGCGCTCAAGCGTCGCGCACGCCGCCGCATTGGGAACTGTATCCCGCATGTTGACAGGACTACAAATGATCGAACACGGTCCTCGGGTCATGGCTGACGCTAATTGCTTCGCGTTATTTCCAGGTGAAGGGGATAACCGTGGAGATGGTAAACATGCCCGTGCCTGCCAATTTTGATAGGCATCGCGATTCGCGCCTGTGAGAGGTGCATTGCTAGGGTGGATCTCTGACGCACATCGGCGACGGCTACTTCGTCAGCAGGAATTCGCTTAACCATTGACGGTGGTCGGTGTACCCTGATTCGGTGCAATTGACAATACAGCGCTCCGACCAATCCCACCGCGGGCCGCTCTTGCTGGCGTTCTGCATAGGCGTTGGCATCATGTGCATTCGCGCTGGCTTTGCTGTGATGTACCCGGCGTTCGCCGAGGATTTGCAGCTCACTACCTCCGAAGCGACCGGCGCCTATGCGATGAGCATGCCGATATATGCAGTCTCTGTCATAGGCGCGGGCGTGCTGCTTGACCGCATTGGCATTCGGAAAACGATGCTGATCAGTCTGAGCGTGCTCACGCTGGGTCTGATCCTGGCCGGTTTTGCTCAGGATATTGTCCAGCTCTATCTGGCGTGGGGCATCTTGATCGGCATGGGCATGAGCGGTGCTGGGTACGTGGCGAACCTCAAGATGCTGGCCGTGACTGCGCCACGGCAGATTGGACTCGGACTGGGCGTGCTTTCCGCGGGGCAAGGAGTCGGAGCGCTCCTGGTCAGTCCTGCAATTCAGCTCATGATCGATTTTGGGGGATGGAGATTCGCTCAGGTTGGCATCGGACTGTTCATCGCCGCGATGCTCGTCCTTCTGGTGCTCTTGATCGCACCGCGCGGTGAGCGTCGCGAGCACGGGGAAGACGCCGCCGGCGACAGCATGATTGACGCGGTTCGTAACCAGCCAGTGGCGTTTTCCTGGGCATTACTCGCGCTGGCTTCTATGGGTTACACATTGTTGCTGCCAACCCACCAGGTTGCCTATCTCACCAGCGTGGGGACACCGGCAATCGCGGCAGCGACAATTGGCGGTGTAATGGGTGGCATGATGTCGGTCGGCGGCATGATGGGTGGATGGCTGGCTGGTCGAGTGGGAGCGCCACGGCTCATTCTCACCGGCGGGATCATGGCGGCCCTGGGAGCCCTGGCGCTCCCCCTGGCTGGACCTGACACGCCGCTCTTCATCGCGTTGTATCTGCTGGGCGCGGGCGCCGGCCGAGGCATCACAACGGTTGGTCTCGGGAGTATTCAGGCGCGCGTGTTTCCCGGGAAGACGCTGGGACGCATCAGCGGCCTTCTCGAGATTGGCTTTGGCATGGGCGGTCTTGCTGGCCCGTGGCTTACCGCGGCCGCCCGTGATGCTACTGGCTCATACGTTCCTGGAATCATCACCGCGGCGCCGGCCGCTCTTCTGGTGGCCGTGGGCGGCTTAGCGGCGTGGCGCACGAGATCAAAAGGACGGACGCGGTTGTAGATACGAGCGGCTGTACCAGCCCGGGAGCGCCGACATCCTGTCGGCCCGGCCCCCTGAGCCGCCGCGAGCACCAAGTCCGCCGGAGTCAGAGACGTCTGCAGACGGCCATTTGGGCCGGGTCGACAGGATGTCGGCGCTCCCGGTCCGGTATGGTGCGTCGTCGCAGAGGCTGTTGTTCGCGGGCGTTCGCCACTCCTGACCACGCTTTGGTACCCTGAGCGCGGAGAAAGCATTGCAAAGCTGGGAAGCACTACGCGGTCGATTGATCGCCATCGAAGGAATCGACCAGGCTGGGAAGGAGACCGTCTCGCGCTTGCTGGGCGCGACGCTGACGTCGGCTGGCTTGCGCGTGGAGCGCATGGAATTTCCCGACTACACGACGCCGATCGGCCGCGAGATCGGGCGATTCCTCGAGGGCGCGCATCGTCATACGGCCGAAGTCCGACAGCTTCTCTACGTGGCCAATCGGTGGGAGCGCAAGGAGCTTCTCGAGACCTGGCTCGAAGAGGGCGCAACCATCCTGCTGGACCGCTACACAGGCTCTGGCCTTGCATATGGTGCCGCACAGGGACTCTCCATGGAATGGATGGAGTCGCTTGAGCAAGGTCTACCCAAGCCCCATCTCGTCATTCTCCTCGACATCACACCGGAAGTCTCCATGGCCCGCAAGCAGCGGTCGCGCGACACGTACGAAGAGCAGGAAGACTTGCTCGTCCGGGCGAGAAACGCCTACATCGAGCTTGCTGAGCGAGATCACTGGGCCGTGGTGAACGCCGCGGACGGCCCTCACGAAGTCTGGTCCGCGATGGAGCAAGTACTGCGGGAGCGATTCTAGCTCCAGGACTTTGCGCTGGCACGCACGGTGCACTTGAGGGGCATTCCCTATCTCGAGGTGACACGGTGCTATGAAGGCTATCGCATTGGCTGCACTCATGCTGGTAACCAGCGTGGGATGTACAACGCGGAGCGAATCGGGGACATCCAACTCGCTCGTTAACGCTACTCCCGGCTCTACGACGGCCCAGAGCTCACCGCCGCAAAACGTTCAACAGCTTCAGGTGGCTATTCAGGATGGGAAGTTCAAGGACAGGGTTTACTCCGCGCAGGTGGGCGCCGCGGTGCTCAATATCACCTCGGATGAGGGGCCGTACACGCTGCGTGTGGACGAAATCATTGATGCATTCCCGGTGCCGGCTTCGCAGCCAACTCGTGTTGAGACGAATCTGCCCATGCCCGGCGATTTCACCATGCGGCTCGCGGAAACCGGATCGTTCGCCGTCCTGAACGTTCGCGAGATCGGCGGTCGATAGGACGCTTTGCGCCGCCCGCGTGTTCTTGCTTGCGCGTCGTCAATGTGGGATGTTGATCGTAGGCGCTACTGGAGAGTGGCGGCCGGGAGGCGGCCATGACTGAGGAGCAAAAGACACAGAAAATCACCTATGCCACGCTTGCATCACCGAGTGAGGAGCTTCACGCGACGTTCGATGCAGCGTTGAGCCGGCAGCGGGAGCTGCTCGGGCAAGAGCACCCAATGTACATAGGCGGTCAGGAGGTTCGGGCTGAGCGGCAGTTCGAAGTGCGCAGCCCAAGCGATACACGCATGTTGATCGGTCGGTTCCAGCGTGGCACGGCCGAGCATGCTCGTCAGGCGATCGACGCTGCGCAGGAAACGCTTCAGGACTCTGGGCTCGGATCCCCTGGGAGGAGCGAGTCCGAATCATCCGTCGCGCCACGGATCTCATCAGCGGCCGCGGACACGACTACGCGGCGCGATTGACGTACGAGGTCGGCAAGACGCGCATGGAGGCCCTGGGGGACATCGAGGAGTCAGCCGACTTCTTGCGCTACTACTGTGATCACATGGAGCGCGCTAAGGGTTTTGCCATGCCAATGGCCGGACTTTCGGAAGGTGAGAAACCATATGACGTTATGCGACCGTATGGCGTTTGGCTGGTGATCTCGCCTTTCAATTTCCCGATGGCGCTCGCGATGGGGCCCGTGGGCGCGGCGCTCGTCGCTGGCAACACGGTGGTATTGAAGCCATCCAGCGATGCGCCCTGGATGGGCATCGAGATCGCGCGCATCCTCGCCGAGGCCGGCGTGCCCAATGGGGTTGTGAACGTCGTGACCGGATCAGGGGCGGAAGTTGGTCAGGCACTGGCGGACGACTCGCGCGTCGGCGGAATGACCTTCACAGGCTCATACGAGGCCGGCATGACGTTGTACCGCGGCTTCTCTCAGCGCTACCCACGACCCTGCATCGTTGAGATGGGCGGCAAGAACCCCGCCATCGTGACGCGCAATGCCGACCTGGACAAAGCCGCGGAGGGCATTGCACGGTCGGCGTTCGGATTCAGCGGTCAGAAGTGCAGCGCGTGCTCACGCGTGTATGTGGACCGTACAGTGCGGGACAGTCTCATTGACCTGCTCCGCGAGCGTACGGAGAAGCTGGTGGTCGGCGATCCGACTCGGCGCGATACGTTTACCGGGCCAGTCATCCACCAGTCCAAAGTGGAGGATTTCCGGCGCGCCATTGACCTCTCGCTGAGTGACGGTCGCATCATCACCGGTGGCGCGGTACTGATGGACGGCGAGTTTGCCAACGGCCATTTTGTGGAGCCAACGGTTGTCGAAGGACTCGGGCACGAGCACGAGCTGATGCGGCAGGAGCAGTTCATGCCGTTCGTAGGCCTTGTCGAAGTGAGCTCACTGGATGAGGCAATGAAATTGGCGAATGACACCGTCTATGGCTTGACCGCGGGCATTTATACGGAAGACGAGGACGAAGCCCGACAGTTCCTGGATCAGATCGAAGTGGGCGTTGCCTATGTGAATCGGCGCGCCGGAGCGACCACAGGCGCCTGGCCGGGCTCGCAGGCTTTCGGTGGATGGAAAGGCTCGGCCTCGTCCGGGCGCGGCAGCGGCGGCCCGTACTACTTGCAACAGTACATGCGCGAGCAGGCACAAACGATCATCGAATAACTAACAGGTAGCCTGTCAATTCCCGATCCACTGAAGATTGTGGGCTTGAAAGTTCGGATAACAAAAATATGGGGCGCAGGATATCCTGCGCCCCATATTTCGTACTTACGAGAAGGTGACGTCAGCTCCGGACAGCCGCGAGAGCAGTCTCCGGATTCTTGTCCCAGGTGGCGAGCGCCTGCTCGATAAGATCGGCATGCTCGCTTACGCCAGCCTCACCGGGGCGATACTTCGGTCGCTGAGTCACACCGTGCTTGACCTTCTCCATGGGGAAGCTCACGCAGCGTGCCTTGTCAGCGCTTCGGAACGTGTTCATGGGGTCTTCGCCCTCACGAACCTTTTCCATCTCCCGTTGCAGCATGAAGCGGAACTGGATGATGCCGCGATCCGACTCGCCCAGCTTCTCGAGATGCCGCTTGGCAATGGACCCCTGTGTGAACCAGGCCATGTAGTCCTGGTTGAAGGTGTAGTTCAACACCCAGTTTCCATCGCCCTCCCGTAGCGGTACGACCCTATACGGCACGTGCGGCTGAACCGGTCCTTCCTGCCCCGGCGCGAAGGGATAAATGTACTGCGACACGTGGTACGTCCGGTGGTCATCGATCGGCACGCGGAACTGCATCGTGTAGCCAAACTGGTTTCCCGTGAGCAGCATGTTGGGGAACAGGATGGGATGCCCCACGGTCCAGTCCTCATCTTCGCCAGTGTCGCCCTCAACCATCCGTCGCTTGATGATGCCGTGATCGAATTCATCGAACGCGATCACCTTATGGGGTTTGCCGATGCTTCCGCCCATACGGAACCCTTGTCCCTTGAGCTGAGCGACGTAGCTCCCGAAGTACCCATGCAGCCACTCGGTATGTACGGGATCCAGTGAGTTCTCCTGACACTGCAGCCAGTTGCAGGGAAGCTCGGTGACGGCGATGTCGCGTACGGCGTCTGTCCAGGTGAGCGGCTCCCAGCCGGGAAGCTCCGGAACGGGAGCCGGGCCCATATATGCCCAGACGAGTCCGGCTAGCTCGCGCACCGGGTAACCCTGCAGTCCGCACTTCGCTCGGAACGCCGCCTCGGGATGCATCGTGTCCTCGAACGGCTGCTGTACGCACGCGCCAGTCTCGTCAAACTTCCAGCCGTGATACTGACAGCGAATGCCGTCTTCTTCCACCACGCCAATGGCCAGGTTCACGCGACGGTGCGAGCAAAAACGCTCAATGAGACCCAGATTGCCGCTCCGATCTCGATAGAGCACGAGCTCCTCGCCTAGGATCGTCACTTCCTTGGTGCGGAACGGGTTGTCCTCGAGCTCCTTCGAGGCCGCGATGGGCTGCCAGTATCGACGCATGAGGTCACCCATGGGGGTGCCGGGGCCAACCCTGGTTAAGACCTCATTGTCCTTTTCATTGAGCATGCAGGCTTCCTCCTGTTGATTCCAAGAGCATAGCGTCTCGGCCAGGCGTCTGACTAGAGCCCGTCGAGCTCGTTGAAGTCGGGTTGAGCATCGCGCTTCTTCCGGCATTGGTGCGACAATGCTCACAGCAGTCAACTCACGCTGAGGGATGGCGATGCAGATTGAGCTCGAGCGCATCCAGACGGAAGACGGCATGTTCTTGCATGGCGCACTGCGGCGACCGGCCGTGGGAGCGGCATCCCAGCTTGGTGCGGATGTGGTCATCATGCACCACGGTGTGGGCGGGAACTTCTACAACCCACACTTTTTCGACCCGCTGGGGGATCATCTGCTGGAGAAGGGATGCGCAATCCTGCGCGTGAACAACCGTGGCCATGACCTGGCCTACAACAGCCCCAAGGGCCGCCTTGGAGCTGCATTCGAATCGGTGGATGACTGCCGCAAGGATTGGAAAGCGTGGATCGATCACGCCGTGTCGCTTGGCTTTCAGCGTATTGCGTTGTGGGGACACAGTCTCGGCGCGGTGAAGACGATCTACTTCCTGTCAACCGACGGTGACCCACGAGTGGTGTGGGCGATCGCTACGTCACCGCCGCAGTTCTCCTATAGCGACTATGTGTCACGCCCCGACGGCCATCTGTTCACGGCCTACTTCGACGAGGCAAAGCGCCTGGTTGCCGAAGGGAAGCCTGACGCGGTCTTTCCAGTCACGATTCCAACGAACGTGTTGCTTGCCGCGAAGACGTACCTGGATAAGTATGGTCCTGAGGAGCGCTTTGACATCGTCAAGCTCCTCCCCAATGTACGTATTCCGATTCTGGTCACGATCGGTGCTAAGGAAGGCGAAGGCCCGGAGAGCCCGGATCGATTCTCCTTCCTGGGCCTGGCTGATCGTATAAGCGGTCTGGCACGGACGCAGGATAATTTGAGCTTCTCGCACATTACGGGCGCAGACCATTTCTATACGGGCGTGACGGATGATCTGTGGGCAGCGATCGATAGTTGGCTGACAAGTCGCGCGCCGATGGCCGCGGCACGCTAAGAAGGAAGCGGTGCAATGATTGAGATTCAGCAGGTCTGGCGGTAGCGCAACGGGCACGTCCACGCCCATAAAGGTACGTAAGCTCGGGCACGTCGTCTTTCGTGTTAGTGACGTAGAGCGCAGTACTCGTTTCTGGACCGAGATTATGGGCTTCTCAATTTCAGACCGAAACGAGCGCGGGATGGTGTTCCTGCGTCACGGCTCAGACCACCACAGCATCGCTTTGGCCGCTGCTGACCAAGGCGAAGGTCTCCCGGGGCGTGAGCGTGTCGGCTTCGACCACCTGGCGCTGGAAGTCGGCAGCGTTGCGGAGCTATTCGAGATTCGCGATTTCCTGCGCGCTAACGACGTGAAGATCGTGTACGAAGGTCGACGCGGCGCGGGTAGTAACCCGGGTATCGAGTTTTTGGATCCAGATGGTTATCAGCTCGAGGTCTATGCGTCCATGGATCAGATTGGTTGGGAAGGCGTGAGTCGCCCGGCCAACCAATGGCGGCGAGCTACGTCGCTAGAGCAGGTGCTCGCCGAGCCTGTCGAGGGAGCAAAGTACTAGGCGCGAAGCTCTTCTCCGAACCGCTTGGCGCCCGATCGATGGCAAAAAGGCGGGGCGACATAGTCGCCCCGCCTTTCGATTACCTACAGCAACCTGACTACTGGCGGTAAGACTGCACCGCCGCGGCATCCGGGGTGGGCGGGGCGCCCGCTCGGTTGCGTCCGTCCGCGCCAAATAAGCCGTCCACGAGGTTCGTGTCGATCATCTCGTGATTGGGATCACGGATGACGCCCAGCGGGTCCTCGCCGCGCTTGACCTTCTCGATGTTCTCGAACATAACCTTGCGGAGCAGGGCAACGCCGCGATCGGAGTAGCTGAGATGCTCCTTCGTGCGGTCGGCAATGGGGCCCTGCGTCTCCCAGGCTAAATGGTCCTGCGCCAGCACCGATCGACCGTCGAAACGGGTGAAAGGGTGCAGTTTATCCGGCGGGTTCTTGTATGGCTTGAGGTACTCCACCGGCGGATCGGCTTCGTTGTCCTCGATCTTGCCCGTGTACTCGAAGAGCACGTGGATGTGGCGCGTGTGCTCGTCGTCGATGGGGATGCGGATCTGAGTTGACGGGCCCTGTCGGAGGATGTTCGGGAAGATGAGCGGGTGCTCCTCTACCGAGCCGTTGTGATACTCGCGATGCTTCATGATGCCGATGTCGTTGACGTAAAAGCTGAAATCTTTCACATCGTCGGTGAAGCCGCGCGTAGTGTTGACCGGCTGGCGGCCGCGGCCGATGTACTCCTGGTGCAGCACCTGCAGGTGCGCCGGGTCAACCGAGTTCTCCATGGCCTGGAACCAGTTGGCATCCAGATCCGGATGTACTACGATGCTGCGCTTGCCATCGCTTCGGGTGAACGTGTCGTAATGAGGGATGACCGGAGCGGGCAGTGGTCCGAGATACGCCCAATACATTCCCAGGAATCGCTCCACCGGGTAGCTGGTCTGCTTGACGTGGCTCAGGATGGCATCATTCTTTTCGGGTGGCGTCTCAAGAATGTTGCCTTCAGTGTCGAACAGCCAGCCATGATAGACGCATGAGATTCCGCGCTCTTCCACGCGGCCATAAAGCAGCGAGGCGTTGCGGTGAGCGCACTTGTCTTCTAGCAGGCCGACGCGTCCACTCAGATCGCGAAAGAGAACGAGCGTCTCACCGAGAATCCGCACTGTGAGAGTGGGGTTCTCATCGGTCAGCTCCGATGCAATCGCTACTGGGTGCCAGTAGCGGCGGAGTAGCTCTCCTCCCGGAGTGCCTGGTCCTACGCGGACCAGCGCTTCATTTTCCTCTTTGGTAAGCATCGTTGCCTCCAAGAAGCGACGTGTGCATCGCTTCGATGGCTCCGATTGTACATGAGTGGAAACGTTTCCTTATAGAGGTTAGCGACGGTCTGGGCATGGTGCCCTGTCGAAATTTCACCTCCTTCAAATTTGACGCCGACCGGTTCGGGATTTAGACTGCCGCTTGAGGCCCCTGCCACACTGAGTGAGGAGATTTGATTATGGCCGCGAATGCGCCATCGAAGGTGCTGAACGTTGGAATCCTTGGTATAGGCGTGGGCGGTGCAGAAATCCTGCCCGCGCTGGAGTCACTCCCGAACGACGTGAAGATCGTCGCGGGTGCGGATATCGAGCCCCGAGTCTGCAGCGCGTTCGCGGAGCGCTATCCCGGAACGCACGTCTACGATTCGGCGGAGAAGCTGTGCGCCGATCCGGATGTGGATGCGGTGTGGATCTCCACACCCAATCGCTTCCACGCGCCGCACACGATCATGGCAGCGAATGCCGGCAAGCACGTAGTCGTTGAGAAGCCCATGGCGATCTCGCTCGATGAGGGCAAGGCCATGGTGGAGGCCTCCGAAAAGAACGGCACCAAGCTGCTGGCCGGCCATACCATGAGCTTCAGCACGCCGATCCGCGCGATGCGCAAGGTCATCCAGTCCGGTGAGATTGGAGATGTGCGCGCAATCAATATCTGGGCGTACTCAGACTGGCTGCTTCGGCCGCGCACGTCGGATGAGCTCGATCCGACGCAGGGTGGCGGCATCCCGTACCGACAGGGTCCCCATCAGATCGATACGATCCGTCTCCTGGGTGGTGGAAAGGTGAAGAGCGTGCGCGCGGTGACCGGCCAGTGGTCCAAGGTTCGGCCAATCGTCGGCTACTACTCGGCCCTCTTCGAGTTCGAGAATGGCGCGTCGGCCAACATCGTTCACGATGGTTACGGCTACTTTCTCACGCATGAGCTGGTGCCGTGGGGGACCGATGCGCAGCGTTACACCGCGCCCGAGCGCGTTGAGATCCGCAAGTCGCTCTATGCCGGTACTCGCAATGAGTATGAGGACAAGAACGATCTGCGCATCGGCGGGCGAGCCGAAGAGGCCGTCTTCCGCAGCAGCGGACCCAAGGAATGGCTGCCAAGCGATCTCGGGATGGTCATCGTGAGCTGCGAGCAGGGCGACATTCGCCACTCTGCGTACGGGATCCAGGTCTATAGCAACGAGGGCCGCCGCGATATCAACCTGAACGAAGTTCAGGGCGTCGTCGGTCGCCGAGCCGAAATCCTGGAGCTCGTCCACTCCATCAACAACAATACCCCGGTCTACCACGATGGCCGCTGGGGCCTTGCCACACTGGAGTGCTGCCTGGCCGTGCTCGAGTCGGGGAAGGAGCACAAGGAGATCCAGCTCAAGCACCAGATCCCCGTCCACGACGAATACGATGCGGATTTCACGCTGCCGAGCTAGGCTCAGCCTCCTCGCACGATCGTCCTGAATACGGAGCCGGTTCTCATCGAGAGCCGGCTCCGTTCGTTATTGTTTGGGCGGCCTTGGGCATTTGTCGTGCAGTGGCGAGGGTCTCTGTACGCGCCAGAATCCGTGCGCAGTGCACTGGCGGGTACAGAGACCCTCGCCACCGGACACGCTGAGCCGCCAGCCAAACTGAAGGACTTCTGCCCCGGTGCGAACAGCAGATCCGCTAACTCAGGTCTGCGATCACCAGTCGATATCCCAGATCCAGTTCCGTCTCATTAGAGAGATGCCCGAAAAGGGCATCCCAGGTGCCGTTTCTCAGGTCTGTTTCAAGTCGGCGGAGTCCCGTGTCGACATCGGGAATCATCGCGAATGCGGAGATGGCGCTGCGTACGCTGGGATCGAGATAGGCGTTTGGGCGGCGCCAGTATGCTCCCATGAACCCGTCGGTGCAATCGTGTGGAATAGGCACGGGCCATACTTCGATTGGGCCGAGCAGTGAGCGAAGCTCCTCCATTGGTGACATGGTGCGTCGGTCAATGTCGGCAATCTCAGGAAAGTATCGATCGACGAGCCAGAATGGCTGAGTCAGATCTGGATCAAACGTGAGCAGCACAACGCGATCGTGGGATACGCGGCAGAGCTCGGCTAACCCACGGCCTCGATCAACCCAGTGATGAATGGTGAGAACCGCTAGCGCTGCGGCGAACGAGTCATCGGAGAACGGTAGTGCTTCTGCCCTGGCCTGAATCACGGGGGCAGCGTCGGATGGTCGCTGCCGGATCATCTCCGACGATGGCTCCACCGCGATGAGTGGGCGGTCAACTGGCTCATAGGATCCGGCGCCGGCGCCTACATTGAGTACCGGCGCCAGATCCCCGAGCGCGCGCTTGATCGCCGCCCCTATGCGTGGATCAGGCTTTCGGAAGTTGGCGTACCCGATCCCAATTGAGTCGTAAAGAGGTGGCTCAGAATCGTTCCGAAGCCCATCTTTACGACTACGCGACCTACTAATGCCGGATGCCTACCTTCATGCCGAATGCGCGTGCGATCAGGGCGACGCCGAGCGTCATGACAACGATGAACAGGCCGATGATGCCGGCCTCCTCGCGCATGGTGACGCCTCCAGAAGCGAACTCGAGGGCCAACAGCGAGAGCGTCTTCGTCTCCTTGCTGGCCAGCATCACAACATAACTCGTGGACTGGGCTGTCACCACGAAGTGAAGTGTGCCCACCAGAATGAGCGTCGGCAGGATCAACGGAATCCAGATGCGCCAGTACACGTTCCACCAGTTCCCCCCTGACGCTCGAGCCGCGTCCTCCAGGTCCTGTCCAAGCTGGAGGAACGTCGCTTTGTTTAGCTGAATGCCGGTGAGCTTGCCCTGAAGGAGGGCCACGAGCACTAGCGCCCAGAGCGTTCCGTAAAGCGGGCGAAGAAACGGCGTGCCCAGAAATGCCCAGAGAAGACCTAGACTTGCAAGGATGCCTGGAATTGCGGCCGATCCCCAGATGATGCCGTCCAATGTGCCACGGCCGGGCCAGCGTGTGCGGACGAGGATGTAGGCCAGGATCGAGAACAGCAACGGACTGATGATGGCCGTGGCACCGGAGATGAAGAAGGTGTTCCACAGCGCCTGACGGAACTGGTTATCACCCAGCACCGTATCCCAGTGCTTCATGGTGAACATCGGGTTGATCTGGAAGAAGCCAGCGCGCGTCATGAAGCTGCCCAGGATCACGGTGACCAGCGGAACGATGTTCAGTATGAACAACACAAATGCGATGAACGCAAATGCCAGCCAGCGCCATGGCCCCAGGTCGATGAGTCCCGACTTGAATTTGCTGCCGACCGTGGTGGTGTCGCGACGATGCAGCAGCCAGCGTTGAATCGGGATGATGGCGAAGATGAGCAGCAGGGTGATACTGGCCAGCGCTGTTGCCTGACCGTACTGAGGTGGTTCTGAACCGCGGGCCAGGTTGTAGATCTTTGTGGAGTAGACGAAAAAGTTGAACGGCGTCCCGATGAGCTGCTCAATTTCAAATGTCTGAAACATCCGGACGATGTTGAGCATGAAGACCACCGTCATGGCCGGAATCATGAGCGGAAGCGTCACGCGCGCCATGGTGACCAAGTTTGAAGCCCCCGACGCGCGACTGGCTTCCTCAAAGGAAGCGTCCATGTTGCGGAACGACGGCGTCAGGAGCATCACTTTCGTGCTGATTGCCGTACTCACCAGGTGCGCCCAGATGATCCCCTGCACCGTATAGATATTGAAAGGGCTCTCCTTGATGAACGGCACCCACTGCTTCAGCGCCACGTTGAGCAGCCCGAGATCAGGATCGATGAGCAGCATCCAGCCAATAGTAGTGAAGAGGCCCGGCAGCATGTAGCTGATCCAGAACATGATCTCCAAACCACCGGCAAAGGGGATCCGACAGCGTGCCAGGAGCCAGGCAATGAGTACTGCCATGGGGAATGCCACGGTCATGTAGCAGACGTAGATAAAGACGGTATTCCAGATCGATTGGAAAATCCCTGCGCCTGCGAATGCCGCGGTCCAGTTGTCCAGCCCGTAGCGCGCCGGCTCCCCAATGCGCGCAATATTGAAGCTATTGATAAAAATCAGCAACAATGGATAGATGATGTAGAAGCCGATCACCAGAATGATCAGCGACATCACCATCAGGCCGGTGCTCGGTCCGCCTATGCGTCTTGGGATCCGCCGGAGGAATGGGAAGTGGTTGAGCCTGGGCCATGTTCGTCCTCTCCTAAACTTGTGCGCGGTATGCGCCGTTAGGTGCGCACAGACTCCGAGGATCTTCTTCATGAAATCCTGCACCTCGGCATCCTTTTCGAGAGTGGCCGGATCAGCGTCCAGGTACAGATAGTCAGCGTTCGGAACGCGGCCGGTACTGGGGAAGCACAGCGTCCTTGGCGATGTCTTCCCGTAACGACTCGTCCTCGGGGTTGGTGCTCATCGCAGTGAGCTGGCCTTCCTTGGAGAGCCACCAGTTGACGAAAAGCTTCGCGGCATTTGGATGCGCAGCCTTATTGAACATACCGATCGTTCCAGTGCCGCCGGAAGCCAGGAACGCGCCTTCCTTCAGCGGCGTAACGATCTCTTCCACAGGGATGCCCTGGTCCTTGAGCTCGCGGGGATCGTTGCCAGACTGGATGAAATACAGCGGGTATTTCCCAGAGCCAGCCATTCGGCGCCTTGACGACCCGTCCTTTGTGATGAGCGACTTCCTGCTCCGTAAATAGCCGACGTCAACCAATCCGGACCAAGCTGCGGATGGAAATAGAAGTTGGCCAGAGCGCTGCCCGTACCCGCCACGGTAGCGTCGCGAGAACGATCTTGCCCTTCCACTTCGGGTCGAGTAGGTCCATCCAGGCCGTGATCTCGTCCGGTTTCGACCATGGTCGTGTTGTAGGAAAGCATCGCGTTCGGGCTGGCCGCGAATAGGAATATCCGCTGCTGATCGAGATCGCCATAGTGATGGTGGTCTCTTCCACCATAGCGACTTGTCAGTGACTTCGGGAAGAACCAGATACGGCGCAATGGGATCGAGTACGCCTTTGGGTATAAGGCGTGAGCTCATGGTGGTGAGGCCGCCCATCCAGATGTCACCCGGTATAGAGGCCGGTGTCGCGCTCGGCCAGGACTTTCTCAGAGCTTTCCGTACCGGAGCCGACCACCGCGGTGGCTTTGACGCCATATTTCTTCTCGAACTCGGCAACCGCGTCGCGAAGCTGCCGCGAGCCCGCCCGACCCATGTAGATAACGACCTCGCCCTCCGTCTTTGCAGGGCCAACCAGGGCATCAAGCGCCGACGCACTTCCGGCTCGGTGCAGCTGGAGCGGCAGCCTTGGCGCGCTGTCGGCTGGCTTAGCTGGCGCCTCAGTCTTGGCCGCTGGTTCGGCAACCTTGGGCGCGCTAGTCGGCGCTCGGGCCTCGGGAGCGGCACAGGCTGCCAGGAGCGCGGCGCCTCCGCTCAGCGACAATCCAACGAGAAACCTACGACGAGAAACGAGGGGATATGACTTGCCCCCAGCCTGGCCTGGCATGCTTGACCTCCGACACGGCAGCCGCGGGTGCGATTAGCTGCTCTGAAGGCGCTTTGTGGGGTCGCGGCGCCTTTCGCACAACTAGGACAGAGGGGCGTGAGGCTGTCAAAGGATTTAGCCCGAGGTGAGCGTTCACGGTCGCGGTGGCGAGCCACCGTAGTTGCGCGTAGCACGGGTCCTTGTGGCCTGTGCCTGGATTGCGGCCCGCCGAGATCGCAACTCTGGGACCGGAGCCGCCGGCTGATGGCATCCAAGCCACAGGCTACAAGGACCCGTGCTACGCGCCGACGATGCCGTAGCTTCCTTCAACTCTGAACAGCTACAGCGCGAGCGCGCGAACTCTTAGGGCGCGCTCCGTGCTGCGATGCTTTCGCGGTCCTCAGGACCAAGCACAGGGGACAAGCGCCCGCGATTCTCGTTTGGACTAGGCGGGCACGGCAATGGTCTCGCGCTTCTTTACTGTCTCGGTCACACAAAGCCAACCAGGCTGGCAGCCATGATGCTCGTGAACGCGAGGAAGGCGAAGGAGGCTGGCGCGCCAAAGGCCTCACCGATAAAGCCGAAGGCCGCGGGGCTGATAAACGTGGCGCCTTGCCCCATGAGGTCCCAGAGGCCGAAGAACTTGCCGCGAGCATTGGCCGGGGCCACGTCTGATGCCAGGGTCTGCATCGAGCCGCCCGTGTAGCTCTGCGTCAAACTGACAGCAATGAGCACCACGACGAATGTGGTGAAGGGCAGTCCCTACCAGGCAACGAGTCGCCATGACGACCATCGCTGCACTAAGCGCGGCGAACCCTGGAACGATCGTGGCTTTCCGTCCGAATCGATCCATGATGTGTCCCGCCGAGATCGTCACGGGGATACCTACTGCCGCAACAATCGCGGCCAAGGACATGAGGGACAAGGACATCAGGGGACGGTCTTTGTTGTCCCTCGTGTCCAATTTCGCTTCTTTACACTGAAATCGTTGACGCGCGTCCTTGCCGGGACTACGCTTTCTCCGCTGGACATACGCCGCCTCGGTTCATCGTAAGGGAGCTGCCATGGTTGCCCGTCGATTCGTACCCAGACTGTCCGTACTCGCTGCGCTGGCCGTCTTTCTCACGGCTTGCAGTCAGGCGCCGTCGCCGGGAGTGGCGCCGCCGTCATCGTCGGGCTCGAAAGAGCCGGAGGCGCCCAGGCTAAGTGGGAGCAGACGCTCGCAGGCGGCCAGGAAGGAAGGCGCGGTGGTGGTGGTCACCCACACCAACCTGCTCTACCGCGACCTTATCGAAGCATTCAAAGTCCAAGTACCCCGACGTCGCTGTGGAGCACGTGGCAATCCGGCCGAGTGAGTTCGGCCCCAAGGTGGTTACCGAGCAGCAGAACGGCCAGTTCAACTATGACGTCTGGCTATCGCCCACGAGCACCATGACTGAGGTCGTTGTGCCGGCAGGTGGCATGGAGCCCATGCCACCATTCTTGATCTTGCCAGAGGTGACTGATCCAAAGAACTGGCGGGGTGGCAAATTACTCTATGGAACAAAGGAGCCGCTGATTCTACTGAATCGGGGCAATTTGTCCGGAGATGTGTGGGTCAACCGAGACCTCCTTCCTGAGTCTCAGTTCAATAGCATCGACCAGCTTGTGGAGCCGCGGTTCAAGGGCAAGATCATGATTCGCACGCCCAATGGCCAACATGGCGGCAGCCTACCGCTGACGGGCTGGCTACGCGCCCGCGGTGAAGACTTTATCTGGACGCTGCTCAACGATCAGGAGACGGTGTACATCGAGAACGCGCGGCTGCTGACACAGAACCTGATCAACGGCAAGTATCCGCTGGCTGTCGGCACGGACCAGGCAACCATTGATAACTGCAAGACCTCGGGCGGCTGCCAGCAGTTGGCCTACGTGCGCGGGCACGAGCACATGCTCGGGCAAGGGGCGGCCATACTCAAAAAGCCCCCGCATCCACAAGCCGCGTCGGTGTTCGTGAACTGGTTCCTCACCAAGGAAGGCCAGGACGCGTTCATCAAGGGAATCGCTGATACTGAGCCGAACGCTGAGAGTGCGCACAGCATCCGCGTGGACGTGGAGCCGCATCCGGACGCCGTGGCACTGGGCACGGTTCCGGACTACAGCCAGCTAGACAAATACAGCCTGCAGGGCATGGAGCAGGGCGCCGAGGAGATGCAGACGGTCATGGACCTTTATCGGAAGGTGGAATCGGGACAGCCGAGGTAGGCCCGCCGGCGTGCAGTGTGTCTCCCGGACGCCGCGCACCTCGTCATCAGGGAGCACACCATTCCGCGGCACGTCCAGAACATCTTCGCCAACCTAAGTGTCTCCTCGAGCATGACGGCGGCCGCGTTCGCGGTTGCTCACGAACGCCTCTGAGGCGCTGGCACGGCACTCGACCGTGACCCCTTCCCGCCAGCTTTAGATGACGCCAGGGTGAATGGGGCGCTACCTTCTGATATCTGGCGTTGTCAGAAATCACGCCGCGGTCGCCGGGCGAAAGTTGGTGAATTGAACGAAGCGACCGAAGAGCCACCGCCGAGCGGCTATCCCTGGGCTACCACGACCGCGCCAAGGTGGGTGTGGTTGTCGATCGAGCCATCCTGGCCGATCCGAGAGTACTGATTCTGGACGAAGTTACCTCAAGCGTTGTCTCGTAGCAGGTGCAGAACTCGGCGAAACTGGCCGGGCAATTAGATATGCAGCCCGACTATACTGCACCTTGAAGCGGATTGAATGTGACGAAATCATCCCCTATGAGTCAGACTGATACGACGGCTCGAACGCGACTGAGGCGGTTAGATTTCAATCGGGTGTCCTACGAAACACGAATTTCGCCTGGGCGACGCTCGGGATCTTCGAGTGATTTCGGACGAGTCCGTAGAGTTAGTTGTCACATCGCCACCGTACGGCAACTTGAAAGAGTATCCGGTCCAGGAAGGTCAACTCGGAAATCTCGCCTCATATGAGACATTTCTAGACGAACTCGACAAGGTGTGGCGCGAGTGCCATCGGATCCTCGCCCCCGGTGGACGAGTGTGCGCCGTCGTGGGCGACTTTGTCTCTCAAGGCGAAGGCGGGCCGACATCATGTGCTACCGCTAGCCGCAGACATTCAGGTGCGTGCGCGCAAGCTCGGCTTGGACTCACGCACGCCATCATTTGTACCAGGTCGCCAACATTGCACTCGAGGCTAGCCGAAGCTCAAGATTCTTGGGCAAGCCCTATTTACCTGGCGGGATCATAAAAAACGATCGCGAAACGATTGTCATGCTTAGAAAGCCAGGTGGATACCGCAAGCCCACCGCCGGTCATGGAGACGAACAGCCGAATCGGTAAGGACGATTATTTCCGTTGGTTCTCACCCATTTGGACCGACGTGACGGGTGCGAGTACGCGTGATCACCCTGCTCCGTATCGAGTCGAGATACCTCGGCGGTTGGTGAGTATGTTTTCCTTCGTCGGCGACACTG
Organism: uncultured Chloroflexia bacterium; assembly: GCA_963765765.1. GTDB lineage: Bacteria > Chloroflexota > UBA6077 > UBA6077 > JACCZL01 > CAVXYC01. Next base: position 274,285 of record CAVXYC010000023.1, read on the forward strand.
TCGTAGATCCTTCGGCGGTACCGGAACCACGCTCAACTCGGCTTGACAGTCGCCGTATCTGGTTTGAAGATGCGCGATCGATCGAGCACGCGGTGGGCGATTTCGGGCCACGAACATCACGGACAATTCGGCTTTTCGAACGTCGCTCAGTACTTCGCCAAAAGTCTATGGCGAGAGCATCAATTCGAGCATCTCAATCAGTTTCGATATCACCCCAGATCCGCCAGGCACTCCAACGCTCTCGGGATACTTATCGTCGAGGGCCTTCTGTCTGCGTACCCACTCTTGAAACAACGAGCTTCGGAAGGCCGCGTCGTCTACGATGTCAATATGGACCTATGATTCGGCTCGTACTTGGAATGTAGATTTTGTAATCGGAACCCCTGCCGTAACGGTTGACCTAGACATCGGCCACATGGTGAGAGTGACACCTTCCACCGTACAGATTGCCATTGAGATCAAGAGCGTCATGACGGAGCATCGGAAGGCTGTGAAGAATCGTAAGCGTGACTTTGAGGCACACCACGAACATGTTCACCACTATGGAGATAGAACCATTGCCGGTGGAGTAATGGTTCTTAACGCAGCACCCGAGTTTCGATCGCCACTTCGTCCAGCTGTGACTCGTCACGGGTCTGCCACCCGAGTCTCAGAATTGATCCATCACTGCGTAAATGAAATGCGCAATGTAACTGAAAGAAGCGGTATCGGAGCAGTTGGGATGGACGCCAAGACCGTTCTCGTTGTCGACTTCCCCAACGTCGAGGGGCTGGAGTGCTCAATTCGTCGACAAGGCGCCCGCTCCCTCCGTTGGCGATCCACTTCACTACAACAGCTTCATTCAAAAAATCTGTTCACTCTATACGTCTAGATTCCCGTAATCCTTCGAATTGCGATGGTTACGGGAAGATTACGTTCCTTGCAGGGCCGGCTCCCTCCGCATCGAACCATCCCCCAGTCGGCGTTTCCTCCGACGATGTCAACGCCCCGGCATTTCCTGCCACCGACCATTCGATTTGCGCTGGTGCTGAGCTGGGCATTTCGGACAGTTCTCGATCGATTCGTCCCTGCCGCGTTCTTTGGCTTTGTCGCGGTCGGTCGCTCCAGTTTGCTGGTTCGACGTCTCGGTGAGACGCCTGCCGCTGATGATGCGCAGGCCCTCCTGGTCTTCCGACTGGACATCGTTCACCAGGTCGTCGCCTGCATTTTCCTGCTGTTGGTGGCCGTCTTGTGCCTGATACGCAAGTCGCCAAGGACGCAGCGCGCGGGACTACTGCCACTCGTGGTCGCACTGGCCGGCACCTTCATGATGGCTTACCCCGCGACTCAGCCGCGCGTGACAGAGGACGGATGGGTGCTGGTGACCGCCAGTGTGCTGGTGATCGCCGGGCTCGTCTATGCGGTCTACGCCGTGGGCAGCCTGGGCGCGTGCTTCGGACTCGCGGCGGAGGCTCGCGGTCTGGTTACATCGGGCGCTTACAAGCACGTCCGACACCCGGTGTACCTGGGTGAGCTGATCGCCGCCCTGGGTGTCCTCTTGCCCGTGCTTACACCGCTCACCGCGGCAGCATTTGTGTTCTTTGTGGCTCTACAGGGCTGGCGAGTGCGTCTGGAAGAGCGTGTCCTCGGTGACGCGTTTGAGGACTACTCCGAATTTCAGCAACGGGTGCCGATGCTGTTCCCCTGGCGGCCGGTCCGGCGCCGGCGAAATGCGCGGCCAGGTACGGGCTGGCGGCGGCGCCGACCCGACTTCCATCGCCGCTGGGACGGCGCCGTCGTGGTCGCCAGCCCGCCCCGTCACACCGGGCGATGTCGGCGGATCCCGGGCCGGGAGCGGCGGTCAGGCAAAACGCGGTGAACTGAGCTGACGAGTCCAGGATGCGCGAGAGACCGAGCTGGCCGGGGATCGTGATGGAAGACATCTCCATGAGACTGGTTCCCGCCCATGAGCGACGCTCGATGCGAAAGGCGGCGGCGCCATTCGAGAGTCCGAGCCAGTTTGCAGCATCGCCGCTCACGTTGACCGATCGGAGCGATTCCTCGGCGTGACTCACGCGTAAGCCAAATTGCTGCTCAAGGATCGGCTGCAGGCGAGACGCCTGAAGGTCGACCTGGTCTGTCTCGGGAACCAGCGATGTCGGCAGGTGCATCACCTCTACGGCGATTGGCTTCTGTCGCGCTTCATGCACCCGTGCGATCTCGTGGACCGAGCCCGAGGCGCCCGGCGGTAAAAGCTGACGCATAGTGTCTGGCGGAGAGATCATCCGTGAGTAGAGCACGCGGATGGCGAGATCTTCGAGCGGACGATCCAGAATATGCGTAAACTGGAATCCCTTGACACTGGTGACGCTGTCCGACGCATCGGCTACAAAAGTGCCGCGGCCGCGCTCCCGCCGTACCAGCCCTTCTCGTACGAGCTGCTCCACGGCCTGGCGAACAGTAAATCGGGAGACGCCGGCGCTTACCGCCAGATCTGGCTCCGGGGGCAACGATGCGCCTGGCGCAATGGTACCGTCCAGAATTGCCTGGCGGAGTTGTTGTTGAAGCTGGTAGTACAGCGGCACCGGAATCCTCCGGTCGAGCGCCACGTCGATCAAGCCTGACCTCGCAACCAAATGCGCCGGGTCCGGGCGCCCATCAATGTCCTACGCTGCACCACACGTCCAGTACACGATCCAGATTTGCGCCGCACGCCGCACGGCCCGGTCATCGCCCGGCAATTGTATTTCATCAGACGAACGGCATTTCAACATTCGGAATGGCCGCTGTGTGGTCCGTTTGGACTTCTTGTGCGGAATACGCGCGTGGGGACGACGGTAACTCGTCGCCTCGCACCATGAGATCAGTCCACGGCTGGTTGCTTATCGCCGTTGTCGCGACCATGCCGCTCGCCGCGCTACCGGTGATCGTCGGTCCGATCCAGCTACCGATTACCGAGCTCCTTCTCTCGCTGGCCGTGCTTAGCGCAGTCATTTGTCGAATCACAGATAAAGACGCCCACGGTGCTCCGCGTTTGGGGAAGTACGAGATGTGGCCGGTGGCCCTCTTCCTGTTAGCGGCGCTGTTCTCGTTCCTGGTGACGGAGTACCCGCGCCAGAGCCTGCGAGAGCTGCGACTGTTGATCGTGGAGCCTGTGACGCTCTACGTGCTCCTCCGCGCAACACCCCTCGATATCTCATGGGTGCGACGAGCGGTGGCGGCGTTCGTGGGCGTCGTCGGGGCACTGGCAATCGTCGCCTTTGGCCTCGCACTGATGGGACGCGGGCTCACGGAGGCGGAAGGCGTGCAGCGCATGCTGGGATTTCATCCATCCGCGAATCATTTCGCGCTCGTCCTGGGACGAGCCATCCCGTTCAGTCTGGCAATGGCGCTGTCAGGGGGACGACGCTGGTCTGTGTACGCCGCGATGACGGCAGTTCTTACGCTGGCACTGGCGGCCACGTTCTCGGGAGGCGGGTGGATGGGAACGGCGGCCGCCGTGCTGGCGGTGGTCTGGATGACGCGAGGGTCGCGGCTTGCGATCGGTCTGCTTGCGCTTGGCGGTGTTCTGATTGGCCTGGCGCTCACTGTGCTTCGTGTTGAGCGCATCGCCTCGCGAGTTGATCCAACCCGAGGCACGGGGTTCATCCGCATCAAACTGTGGGAAGCCTCGCTTGCGATGCTGCGCGATCATCCGATTCTCGGGATTGGGCTCGACAACTTCCTCTATCGCTATCAGCAAGACTATCTTTTGCCGGACGCCGCGATGGAGCCGAACCTTTCCCACCCGCACAACTGGGCGCTGAACTTCTGGCTGAGCCTGGGTGTCCTTGGCTTCGCGGCGGTGCTCTGGCTCTTAGCTCAGTTCACGGCCGGCATTCGAGACATCCTTAAATACTCGAAGGAGCCGACGGTCCGCGCGCTGGCCATCGGAGCGGCTGGGAGTATGATGAGTTTCCTGGTCCACGGTTCAGTGGATAACTCGTACTTCCTGCCGGACATGGCGCTGGTGTTCTGGTTCACGCTGGCGATTCCGAGAATCCTCAACCAGCAGCCCTAGGGCATTCGTTGGACCTGAGCGGAAACGTGGCCTATGATGACGGCACGTCGAGCGAACGGTTGCCTGCACAAAGGAGAGACCCATGCCGAAGCTTCGCCACATTGCCCTGCATACGCCGGATCCTGAAGCCACCGCCGAGTTTTACAAGCGCGTCTTTGAGATGAAGGAGGTTGGCAAGGTCCAGTCGCCCATCGCGGAGGGCTACTATCTGAGCGACGGTGATCTCAACGTGGCCATCCTGAAGTTCAAAGACCCGGCCGCGGCGGATCGGCATGACGGTCTCGGGCCAAACGTCATGGGGATTCACCATATGGGTTTCTGGGTGGAGGAGGCCGAAGAGGTACGCCAGCGATTGCTGGAGGCTGGTGCTGAGCCGAGAGGCGACATCACCCCCGCCGGTACGTCGTTCTTCGAGGAGAAATGGAAGGGCCCGGACGGCGTGATGATCGACATCTCGGAGCACGGTTGGGGTGGAGCAAAGCCGCCTGTCACGGCCGACGAGCCGGCCGCGGCTCGGGCCTGAGCCTGCGTGACGGCTGATCCGCCGACCGAAGCGCACTTAAAAGAGCAGGTAGCCACTTCCTGCCGCATCCTGTTCAGACTCGGGTTGGCCGACTACCTCGGCCACCCGAGCGCGCGAGTTCCGGGTACCGATCGCATCATCATCAAGCCGCGCCACTCGATGAGCGTGCACGGTATGGGCGATCTCGGTCCGGACCAGATGGTGGTCATCGATCTGGAAGGCAATCAACTCGAGGGCGGCGATCCACCACCCGGCGAGCGCTTCATCCATACGGAGATCTACAAGGCGCGTCCGGATGTGATGGGCATCGTCCACACGCACCAGACCATGTCTACCATCTTCGGAATCGTCAGCCGTCCTATCCTGCCAATTCTCCATGTGGAAGGGCCTTTGGTTGCCCGCGGGATCCCAATCTACCCATCGCCCGAGCTCGTTTCCACTCCTGAGCAAGGCGCCGCGCTGGCGCAAGCCCTGGGAGACTACGCTCTGGGCCACCTTCAGGGACACGGAATTGTCACCGTCTCCCCGACCGTCGAGGAAGCGACGCTGGCAGCGATCCACATGGAGCGTCTTGCCCGAGCCAACTACATGGCCGCCCAGCTTGGCGAGCCGCGCGTGATCCCACCAGATGAGATCGAGCGACTGGCGGGACCGATGGTCGGCTTCCAGGTCCGCTGGTCTTACTACGTCAGTTTGATTGAGGGGTCCACGGGGCCCGTTAATTTCTGACTGACTCAACCGAGAGTCAACTACGGGCGATCGCCGACCGCCAGTAGAGCCGTCGCCTCGATGTGAAGGCCATCTGCGTGCTGACGGTCATTGAGCCGTTCAGCCAGCGATTCGCGCACACGCGAGGCATCAGGCTCGTTGAGCTTGGCGAGATCCCGCCTGAGGCCGGTCGTCATGGCAGTGTGCCAGTATTGATCGAGATCGGCATAGACGAACACATTCGATGCTTCTTGCACGTGGACACCTTCGAACCTGGCTGATTCGAGCAACTCGGACAACCGTTCAGCTTCTGTGATCCATCCAGGCGCCATGCCACTGCTGAGGCCCATGGAGTGAAGCACCGCTCCGAGGTCGTCCACCTGGGTTGTCTTCCAGGTGGATAGACCAATGCGTCCTCCGGGTCTGAGGACACGTCGGAACTCAGCCAGAGCCTGGCTCTGTGAAGGAAAGAACATCACGCCAAATCCGCACAGGACGCGATCGAACGATGCATCGGCGAAATCGAGCTGCTCGGCATCCATGGGCAGCACTCGGGCGGAGCTGCCGCGTCGATCGATCTCCGCTGCTGTCTCGCTGATCATGGTCTCGGCGAGGTCGATCCCGACGACCTCGCCTGACTCACCCGTCCGTTCAACGGCGGGAAAGAGCACCGCGCCGCGCCCCGTAGCAACGTCGAGTACGCGCTGACCTGCGTCGAGTCCCACAAGCTCCACGAGCTCTCGGCCGAAGTGCGCAAAGCATGCTGGCCCTGTAGTGTCATACGTTGGAGCTAACACATTGAATAGGGCCTGCGTCTGCGCTTTGCGAGACTGGCTCTCGGTGTTCATCGCGGGCCTCCGATCAGCCATCAACGGTGGTTCGTCAGTATAGCCATCAGTTCTCGGCGACCCTGGCCGGCCTACGGAGTCGACCAGCGTTGTCCCGTGCTCCACGCAGCGCCTCAGTGTATCCAGTAGTCCATGGGGATCGGCCAGAATCACGAGCCCATTCGAGACAACTCCGGCAGTACCGGCGTCTAGGGGCTGGGTGCTGGCCCAATCCGCACCGGCGATACCGAATTCGACCTCCGTACCCTCCTGATAGAAGACGCGTAATGACTTCAGCCGGCCCCAGTCTTCGCAAGAGATCGATGTAATAGCACCGAAAGCCTCGACCCAGTGCGGTAGCGATGGAGAAAGGGCGCGGGATCCGCGACCAACAGGACGAGATCAACGTCGGAGTCCGGACGTTCGGTTCCTCGTGCGTACGATCCGACAACCGCCGCTGCTAGGATGTCTCCTTGGCGAATGGCCCAGTCACGAACGGAGCTGATCACGTTCAGCGCTTTCGGGTTGCGTAGGCCGGCCATAGCCACTCAACCCGTCTTTCTAACCATCGGGTCTCCGTTGGAGCACGCCGTCTGCGTCAAATAGCATTGCTTCTATCAACGTGTTGCGCTCTCTTCAAACGGATGCTCATCCACCACAAGTACCAGTGGGGCCTGAAGCTTACGTGCCTCACACAAGAAGGTGAGCCACGTGCGAGTCGGCTGGACCAGGCGGCCCTTCTCGATCACTGTGAACGATGCTTGGTCGAGCATGACCACGAGCTCGCTCTCAGAATAGCGGGCAAAGAGGCGCTGGATATTTGTGCCATACCCCGGCTCCCATTGTTCGCCCTCGCCTTCTTGCATGCTCAGCATGAGCAGCGCCCTCGGCTTCAGGACGCGGTGCATCTCGGCGAGTGCCGCCGGCGCCTCCGCCTTTGGCAGGTGAAGGAGCGAGGCGCAGCACCATCCGGCGTCGAACGAGTGATCATTGAAGGCGAGCTGCCGCATATCCATCGCCGCGAGGCTTCCGCGGGCGGCTTGTTGAGCAAGCGCAATCATTCCCGCCGAACGATCGACGCCGATGACCGCCATTCCATGAGACTCGAACCAAGCCATGTCCCGGCCGGTGCCGCAGCCGATATCGACGATTAGTGCCTCCGGTCAAGACGCTCCACGAGGGTCGATCCGAGTCGCTCCAGGTCCGCGGGCATCGCGCCGTGGTTGCTCTCCGCGTAGACTTTGGCGAGCTTGTCGTAGGCTGCCTGTACCTCGATCGCCGTATCGGGTAACGGAATGTTCAGTGCCCTCCCCCAAGCTGGATGTATGTAGCTGCTTCACGCTTGACCAGCACCAAGGCAGCGCCCACAATGCAGCCGTGGCGCAACTTCCCGACGTGCTTCTGCTGGATCTCGACGATACCATCCTGGATGACACCGGAGGGGTGGCGGCGTGCTGGCGGGCAACGTGTGAGACGTTTGCCGCCCGTGCCGGCGTTGAGGCAGCTCGGCTCGATTCGGCCGTCGATGTCACGCGAATCTGGTATTGGGACGACCCCGAACGCCACCGCATCGGCCGCTCCGACCTACGGGCCGCCTCCGCGCACATCGTGGACCTCGCCCTTCAAACCTTCGGCCTCGCCGACGCGTCGCTTGCCCGAGCAATCGCGGACCATTATCGCGACCAACGTGACGAGTTTATCTGTCTCTTCCCCGGAGCGCTGGAGACTCTCGAAAAGTTGCGCGAGCGCGGCATACCGCTTGCCCTTCTCACCAACGGCTCAGCCGCGGCGCAACGCTGGAAGGTGGAGCGGTTCAATCTGGCGAAGTACTTTGACTGCATCATGATCGAAGGCGAGCAGGGGTTTGGCAAGCCAGACGAACGGGTCTACCGCAATGCTTTACGGGCCTTGGGCGCCAGCCCCGTGGATGCATGGTGCGTCGGGGACAACATCGAATGGGATGTTGCCGCCCCGCAAAATCTCGGCATCCATGGTGTGTGGGTGAATCGGAACGGCTCCGCGGTGGCGGAGCGTTTCAAATCGATCGTTCCGAACAGAATCATCACCGAGCTCGCGGACCTGCTGCGCTAGCCGGGGCACTACGATTCGCCGCTGATTTCGACGATAATCAAATCGTAGCGCATGTGACGGAACTTGAGATGGCGCAGCAATTGGCACCTAGCCATAGTGGCGATCACCAGCAACACGAACACGCTCACCACGGCAATGAGGTGGGCGCTCATCTGCATGGACGACTGATCTGGGCGCTGGTGCTCACGGCAGCCTATATGGCGGCCGAGATCGTGGGTGGGCTGCTCACGAACTCCCTCGCACTGCTGGCCGATGCCGGCCACATGGCCTCGGATGTCGCCGGTCTCATCATCGCCGTGATCGCGGCCCGCCTCGTGCAGCGCCCGGCAACATCCGGTCGCACGTTCGGGTTCCGTCGAGCCGAGATTCTGGCGGCGCTGGTTAATAGTGTCGCGCTGATTGGGATCGCGGTCTTCATTGCCTGGGAAGCAGTCGTCCGATTCCGTGACCCACCTGAAGTTCAGGCCGCCGGAATGCTTGTTCTCGCGCTCGGCGGCCTCCTCGTCAACGCGGTGTGCGCCCGACTTCTACACGACGCGGCGCAGCACAACATGAACGTGCGTGGCGCTTTCTTGCATGTGCTCATGGACTTGCTCGGGTCGGTGGGTGTGCTCATAGCAGGTGGCGTGATTCTCCTCACCGGTTGGAAGATCATTGATCCGCTGATCTCGCTCATTCTGGCGTTGCTCATTCTTCCGCGCGCATGGTCCTTACTCCGAGCCGCCTCAGACGTCCTCATGGAGTCCACGCCGGCACACCTGGACACGCGGGAAATTCAGACCGCGCTGGAAGCGGTCCCCGGCGTCGTCTCAGTGCACGACTTACACATCTGGACGATCAACAGCGGCTTCATTGCCCTCAGCGGGCACGTGATTGCCAATGAGGTGTCCAGCAGTTCACTGCTGCATGACCTGCAGACTATTCTGCGCACCCAGTTCAATATCCAGCACACCACTCTTCAGGTTGAGAGACCGGATCACGCCGAGGATGGAATGTGCTGTGAGATCGACCCGCGTTGCCTGCCAGATCAAGAGGCAGTTAGCGCTGCATCCGGGCGCAACTGAGCTTTTACCTACGCCGCGATTTACGCCGTCCGTGGTGTCTATCGTGCGGACCTCCGAAGCGGATCGACTGGATGTCGGCGAGTCCGAACCGCCCAGGTCCTTTAGCTTTTGAATCGCGTTGCGCTGGCGAAGCGTAGGCTACTATTTGCGGTGCGCAAATCCAGCACACGGGCCAATGTTGAGCCACCGAACCTACTCCTTTGCGGCGGCGAGCACGGTCATCACCGCGCTCATCGTCGGGCTGACCGCGCCGGTTCTCGGCCAGGACGATGCCGCGCCGATCGCGGGGATCGGTCCTGACGAGCTGGCTCGATTCGAAGCTGGTCGGGGCGTCTTTACGCATGAGCACTCGCCCGATGACGGTCTGGGCCCATTCTTCAACGCTCGAGCTTGCGCGGAGTGCCATAGCTCACCGGGGCCGGGCGGCTCGAGCTTGGACGAGAATCACCAGGTTGTGCTCTTCGGCCGCGGCGACGGTGAGGGCGGCTTCGATCCACTGACGCATCTCGGGGGGCCGGTGCGCAGCCAGCGCACCGTGCGCTCCATGCTTCCCGGCTGCCGCCTGCAGGGAGAATCCGTGCCGAAAGAGGCAAACGTGAAAGCACATCGGCAACCGCCACCGTTGTATGGCCTGGGTCTTATGGAGGCTGTCGATGAGGAAGCGATCATCGCCCAGATTGACCTGGGCGCGGCCGCCGACCCCGGCGAGGTCAGAGGGCGGCTGAACTACGACGGAGGTCGTGTGGGTCGCTTCGGCTGGAAGGCGCAGGCAGCCTCGCTCGAGGACTTCGTGTCGGGGTCGCTTCGGGACGAGCTGGGGATTACGAACCCGAAAGCTCCAGATGAATCGTCGGCATGGCGCGGTGCTGCCGATAACTGCGATTCGCGCGAAGATCCGGAAGATGATGGCTCGCGCAGTCGTGCGCTGGTCGATTTCTTGCTGCTCCTGGGGCCGCCTGACAGGTCGACAGACCCTGAGTCCGTTCGCTATGGCGAGTCTGTATTCCATCAAGTTGGGTGCGCGGCCTGCCACACACCAGCGCTGCGATCCGGCGCCCATTCGGAGCCCGCGCTGAGCGACCGAGATCTGCCGCTATACTCGGATATGCTGATTCACGATATGGGCGAGTATCTTGCAGACGACGTGGTTCAGGGCCAGGCTGGTGGCGCCGATTGGCGCACCACTCCGCTCTGGGGCCTGGGCAAAAAGACTCGTTACTTGCATGATGGTCGGTCAACCGACCTGCGCGAGGTGATAGAGCTGCACAGCGGCGAAGCCCGCGCCGCACGCTATCGTCTACGCGGGCGGCCCAGATCTGACGTCAACGCTCTGATCGAGTTCCTGCGCTCACTCTAAGTTCAGAGCCGCATCCCGGCGGCTGAATCACCCAGAGCCTCGGTCGCGCTCTCGGCCCCGACACCGCGGGCGAATCAAGTGTCGAATACGGTGTCGCTCGTTCGACACCTATGTAGAAAAGCAAGCGTCGAGCGCCTCAGCCATCAGTCGTGGCCGCTCTCGCACCTGGAGTATCACAATGTCCCTGATCAGGGAGCAGGCCCGAGTAGCCGGCAGACGAGAGTGGATTGGACTTGCCGTTCTCGCACTTCCATGCCTGCTTTACTCAATGGACCTCACGGTTCTCAATCTTGCGCTTCCCTCGCTGACGGAAGATCTCCAACCCACCAGCACACAGCTTTTGTGGATCGTGGACATCTACGGTTTCCTCGTGGCTGGCACGCTCATCACCATGGGTACACTGGGCGATCGCATCGGCCGCCGGCGGCTTCTCCTGGTAGGTGCAGCCTCGTTCGGACTCGCCTCGGTGCTCGCGGCGTTCTCCACGAGCGCTACCATGCTCATCGCCACCCGAGCGCTCCTCGGCGTCGCCGGCGCAACGCTCGCGCCGTCCACACTCTCACTCATCCGCAACATGTTTCTGGATCCGCGTCAGCGCACGTTTGCGATTGGGATCTGGGCCACCAGCTACTCAGTGGGTGCCGCGATTGGGCCTGTGCTGGGTGGTCTGATGCTGGATCGCTTCTGGTGGGGCTCCGCGTTTCTCATCGGCGTGCCGTTTATGGTGCTCCTCCTGGCGGTAGGGCCATGGCTCCTGCCCGAGTCGAAAGACCCCAATGCCGGTCGAATGGATCTGATGAGCGCCGCGCTGTCGCTCGCAGCCGTCCTGGCAGTCATCTATAGCTTGAAAAGGACCGCCGAAGATGGCCCCAGCACAATCGCCGGTTTTGCGCTTCTCGCGGGCCTTGTAGCTGGATTGGCTTTCATATACCGACAGCACACGCTGACTGATCCGCTGATCGACCTCGGCCTGTTCAAGGTGCCCGGCTTCGGCGCCGCGTGTGGCATTAACCTGCTGTCAGTATTCGTCGCGTTCGGACCTTTCATACTGATTGCGCAGTATCTGCAGCTTGTCCTGGGACTCACACCGTTGGTCGCTGGCCTATGGACGTTGCCTTCATCCGCGGGGTTCATCGTTGGATCAATGCTTGCACCCGTATTGGTGCGCTGGATGAGGCCGTCCACGGCCATTGCCGCGGGGCTGGCGGTCTCCGGGGCCGGTCTGTTGGTCATCGCTCAGGCTCACGGCGAATCTGGCCTCGCGGCCATTGTCATTGGATCTGTGATCCTGTCCCTGGGCTTGTCACCAGCGGTCACACTGTCCACGGACCTGATCGTTGGCACGGCGCCCCCCGAGCGCGCGGGCTCTGCCGCGGCACTCTCAGAGACCGGCGCGGAGCTCGGAGGAGCGCTCGGTATAGCCATCCTCGGAACGATTGGGACAGCCATTTACCGCGGAACCATGTCCTCGTCCATACCGGCAGGAGTGCCGGAAGAAGCTGCCGACGCGGCCATTCAGACACTTGGTGGCGCTCTGACCGCGGGGCATCAGCTGGGCAACGTCTCCGGCGACGCGTTGATCGGCGTGGCGCGCGCGGTGTTCGCCCACACGCTGGATGTCACCGCGGCAATAAGCGCGGTGCTGGTACTCGGTACGGCGGTCATGGCCGCGTTTGCGCTACGGCATGCGCAGCCGGCGCCTGCAGGCGAGTAGACGGGCAATTCAACCAGCTTCAGGATTGGTACTGCCTCGAACCTGTAGTCTGCTGGCATACCGATCCAGAGCCCGTCCAGTTGGGCAGTCGAGACGACTGTCCACCGGACGGGACTCCGTTCCATCTCGTAAACTAAGCCGTATTCAACGTCTCTACGAGGGCAGCGTGAAGTCGGCAACGTAAGCATCACCAACAGGATCTGATGCTTCAGCTCGATCTCACGGTGCTCTCGACCTGATTCCAGAATGGCCAGGCAGCATTCGAGCGTGGCCAGGCCCCAGCGACCATCGTGGTGTAGAGGCTGCCATTGTTGATCGCATGCACGAATCCAGGATCCGTGCAATGATGGTGCAGCCCTACCGGGCCGTGGCGATCTGATGCACACCCGACGCTTCCGAGAGGAGGATTATGCAGGGCCAACTATCGTCCTACTGAAGCCGGCGTCAGCCGCCAGGCACGAAACGGCGACGGTTGCCGCTGCGATCCAACGACTCGCGCAGCACTACAGATTGTGCGCTCCGATTTGCTAGTTAGAGGATTGGCTTCAATTCGTCGCGCAATGATTGGGGCATTGACACGATGTCGCGCACGGCAGTCTCGATCTCCTGGCCCGATCGTGGAGTGAGAAGCAGATTTAGACGCTCGGCGTCGGCCACGGCTTCAGGGTCAACAAGTGCTTGAGCGAATGCCTGACGCATTGCCAGGAAGCGATCACGCGGCACTTCAGGCGCCATGGCGTATGGAGGCTGGAACGCCAGTGGGACAGATAGTATGCGCTGCAAGGTCCGCTGCTCCGGGGTTTTTGAGAAATCCAGGGCATTGGGCACGCCGCGTAAGTAGGGGTGATCAGGAGGGTTCTCTCCGGTCACTGCAAGAACTCTTAAGGCCGGTGTGGGTCCTTCTAACCGCTCACGGTCCAGGGCGACCACTGCGCTGAAGGAGGGGCAGTACGCATCGATCTCGCCATTGTCGAAGGCCAGCCGTGCCTGGGCAAGAGTCGGGTAGCCGGCAACGAGCTTGAAGTTCGTTCCCACGAGCGCGTTGAGAGAGACCGGGAACTGATGATCACTGGACCCCTGTCCGAGGGTGCCTGTGGCAAGCTCTTTGCCACCTACGAGCTCAGAGAAGTTTTGCGCCACGCTGGAGCGAACCAGACAAGTGGAGCGATCCGCGTAAGCTGCGCCTAGCCATTGGAATTTGTCAGCAGCGAACTCTGCCCCTAGTGTGCCAGTGATCTGTTGCAGGAGCAGGCCTAGTGTGAAGCTGCCTACCACAGTGCCGTCCTTGGGCTCCGCAGTGTAGACCGTGTTGGCGGCGATCAGGCTGCCCGCGCCAGGGCGATTCTCCACGATCACCGTCGGATTTCCTGGGATGTGCTTTGGGATGTATCTGGCGATCATCCGTGTGTACGTATCGATTACGCCGCCCGCCCCGTACCCAATAATCATACGGACCGTTTTTCCGCCGTAGAACGCTGCTACAGCCGACTGGTCGAAGGTCTCCGCGCTGGCAGCAGGCTTGGACGCCGGTGGCGAGCTCGAGGGACTCGGCGCAAGCGGAGCTGACGGCGAGGCTGCGGGTTGCGTTGACTGCATCGTGGCTGGGCTGGCGGTGGGTGTCGCGGTCGGTGTTGGAGAGCACGCGGTGAAAAGTGAAGCACTTGCGCCGATAGCCACGAACCGCAAGAAATCGCGTCGCGACTGGATTTTGGTGGCGCGATCGATACGCTCTGGCGTCATGTAGTCGTTTCCCAATCAGATGGACGGATCTGCTGATCCAAGCATTCGTCGGCTGAGTGCGATGCACGCGAAAGCACTGATTTCACGTGAAGAAGGACTTCTGTGGAATGTCGCTCGGGATTGTACGGTAAGTCATGGCTGCGTTCTGTAAGAGCGAGCCAGATGATGGCCCTAGCTCATTTCGATATGCTCTCGGACATTGGCTCAAAAGAGATACGAATCGATGCCTACTGAGAGACGCGCGGTGAGCACATCGCCAGATACACAGGGCCCTGCAGGTCAGCGTCTGCCTCATGAATACGGTGCCCGCCCCGGCTAATTTATCCGTTCAGGCGCGCCCCACTCGCGTGCGCCGCGACCATCCGAGCGGCCACCCGACAGCCGGTGACGAAACCGAAGAACGGTCCGTGGTCACGGGTGGCCGCGAGGCCCGTGACATAGAGACCCGGAACAGTCGTCTGAAACCACGGATTCAGCACCGGAAATCCGTCGACCAACTCCAGGCTGTCGCGAATTGACGGATGCATCAGGTACGACACACGGCTTAGATCGGGCCGATATCCGGTAGCAAAAATCACTTGATCTACATTGACGACTGCGCCATTGGTGAGTGTCACGGCGAGGGAATGATCCGCGCGCAGACGACACTCGGCAAGCATTGCTCCAGGGTGCGTGTGGATGCGATCGTGAGCAAGGCGCGGCGCCAGCCACGGCTCGAGTTTGAGTCGACCCTCCACCCAGAATCGCCGGCGCAGAGCATCCTGGTCCGCCTGCGTCATGGCCGAAAACCAGCCAGGCGATTGTTCGGCGCGCTCGACCAGGCTGTACACCCACGACCAGTCTGATGGCTCGAAGCGCGGTGGCTCATGGCGATACACCAGGTGCACGGCGTCGGCACCGACCTCACCGAGCAGCGCGGCCCACTCGTGCGCGCTCTGCCGACCGCCCAGGATCAGGCAGCGGCGATCGCGGAATTGCTCCAACTCTACCGCCTGGCAGGTGTGGTCGTAGCGGCCATTCGGAAGTATCTCGCTCAACTCGGGCGGAATGTGCCAGAACGGCTCGAAGCCGATAGCCGCCAATACATTCTGGGCCTCGACGGTGGAGCCGTCTTCAAGTGTGGCGGTGAAGGCCCAGCTGGCCGATTCCAGGCTCCGAACATAGCGCACGTCAACGTCGAGCTCGGTGCGATCGACGAACCATCGCACGTAGTCGCGGAAGACGTCGAGGGCAAGGGGATGAAGCTGCTGAGTCGGGATGGCTCGCTCCTCGGCAAACGCCGCAAAGGTAAGCCGCTCGAGCGGATCGATGTGCCAGTCGAGCCCAGAGCGAAGCACCATGCCTTTCGGCATATGGCGCTCCCAGAGGTCGAGGAGGCGTCCATGGACGCGCACGGATAGGCCGCGCGCTCGAGCAGCCGCGGCCGCGGCTAGACCGTACGGCCCCGCGCCAATGATCAGTAGATCGACGGGGTGCTCAGCCATGCTCGCCCGACTCCGGTCTCATCGTGTAGGTCCAGCCTTCGCCGTCGAGGATGGATACTCCGTCCTGGTTGAACACCTCGAACTTGAGCTGGCAGACCGGTTTGTCCGGTTTGAGGCTCAGCACCTCCACTCGCGCCCTGAGTGTGTCGCCCAGGTAGACAGGGGCTCGGTAATTAAGCGTCTGGCTCATGAATACGGTGCCTGCCCCGGGAAGGTCCATAGCCACCAGAGCATTGAAGAGCCCGGCCGCGACCCCGCCTTGAGCAACGAGACGGCCGAAGCGCGTCTTCGCGGCGAAGTCCTCATCGAAGTGGAGCGGGTTGTAATCGCCCGTGATCTCGGCGAAGGCGCGTACGTCCGCCTCCGTCACGGTCTTCACGCGCTCGGCGGATTGGCCCACGTGGAGGCCGAGCGGGCCAATGGGCTCGGTTTGATTCATGCGTCCCTCTGTAGCAGAGCCGCATCCCGTGAGGGTGCGGTTCCCTCTTGATGATCCCCAACGCCGTCATGCGAACGCGGTCGCGAGGGGACCGCCCCCTTACGGGATCGCGGCTCTGTCATTGGTCGAGAGCCGCGTATCATTTCATTGGTGAGAACGACGTGGGCCGGAGCACGATGTTCTCGGCGCGTTCCAGGATGGGGCCATTCGCGAGGCTAGCGTCGAAGGCCTTCTCTTTCTCAGGATCTTTCTGGAACGCCTCGTTGCAGCGGTTGCGCTCGTCGTAGCTCTCCCATGCCAGCATGTAGATCAAGAGCTGGTTGCTTGGTCCGAATGACCGGCTTCCAGTAGGCCACCTGCCGATAGCCGTGCTTTTTGAAGTAGTGCACGGTGTGGTCGCTGAAGCGGCGCACCAGATCACCCAGACGGCCAGGCACTGCCTCATACGTTCGTAGCTCGAACATGTACGGTTGGCGCCCCTCGATACTGGGCCCGTACGGCTCGCCCTTCTCCATTGGCGAGAAGTTGTGCGGCTCCAGAAGCGTATTGTTGACGCGCTTGACGAGCTGGCCGTCCTTCTCGGTTTCAGCCCATTTCGCGGCGCGCTCGGGCGAGCTTTGCCACTTGCTCATCTTGGCCGTGCGCTCTTCAAAGCTTTCCCAGGCCCACATATAGACGATCTGGTTGTTGGAAACACCGACTTCAGGCGTCCAGAAGCCCACCAGGCGAATCCCGTACTCCACCCATTTCTTGCTGGTGAAGCTACCGAAGCGATCGAGCAGAGCCGGCTGCTTCCCGGGCATCACATCATAGGTACGAAGCTCATACAACACGGCATCCTCCTCGGACGGCGATGGTCCGCATGGTAGCATGCCCGTCGAGCGTACACGCGTATACAAGGTGATCATGGAATGACTCAGGAACCTGCTTCATCGCGTCGCTGGAAGCTCGCTTCGGTCATCGTCGGCGAAGGGACAACCGAGGCGGCCTTGCTCGTCGATGAGCACTTTTACGCGTTCGACATGCATCCCTCGGCTCGCCGTCTTATCGGCCACGACGGACCGACGACGATCTTCGACGTGCTGCAGCGATGGGCCCAATGGGAGCCACTGTTCGCGGAGATTGCCCGGAACGGTCGACGAAGCTGAGGGCCTGGTGGCGGAAGACGTCATCCTGCGCCCGCCGGTGCCTCGTCCACGCAAAATCTTCTGCGCCGGCGCCAATTACGCCTCGCACGTGCGTGAGATGGGCACGGATGTACCGGACAAGACGCGCACGAACCCCTTCTTCTTCATGAAGCCGCCCACCGCCGTCATTGGACCAAATGACTTCATTCGCATTCCACCGATGAGCGAGCAAGTGGACTGGGAGGTTGAGCTGGCGGCCTATATCGGCAAGACAGCGCGAAATGTCTCAGTGGAGCAGGCGGCGACCACGTGGCCGGTTACACGATTCTCAATGACATCTCAGCCCGAGACACGCACCGGCGAGATGATTGGGGTCAGGGGCCGTTCTACTGGGATTGGCTGCAGAGCAAAGGGTGTGACACGTTTGCGCCCACCGGCCCGTACTTCGTCCCGCGCAGCCAGATTTCCGATCCCTACAACCTGCGTCTCAGTCTCTCGGTCAACGAGGAGATGATGCAAGACTCCAACACCAACGATCTGATCTTCAATGTGGAGGAACAAATCGCGTATCTCTCGTCGTTTATCACGCTCGAACCGGGCGACATCATCTCCACGGGTACACCTCCAGGCGTAGGGATGCCGCGCGGGATGTTCCTGAAGCGCGGCGATGAGGTGGTGGCCACCATCGAGCAGATTGGAATCCTGCGCAATCGGGTGATGTAAGCGGAGGTCACGATGTCTGACGTAACCGGCCAGGTGGCCGAATTCATCAGCGGATTGCGCTACGAGGACCTCACGCCAGAGGCCGTAAGCGCCACGAAGGACGTCATGCTGGACGCCATCGGCGTCGCTCTGGCGGGCAGCCGCGAGGAAGACGCGGAGATCGTCACAGACCTCGCCCGCGAGGACGGCGGTAAGGACGAGTCGGTCGTCATCGGCCACGGGTTCCGATTGCCGGCCGCCGCCGCGGCATTCGTCAATGGCGTAGCCGTGCATGCCCTGGATTTCGACTCGAGCTTCGTCACCGCGGGTCAGCCGATGGCTGGCCTGACGCCCGCGGTGCTGGCCGCGGCCGAGCCGCGCAATGCCACTGGCGCGGAGCTTATCGCGGCGTATGCCACGGGTTACGAGGTCACTGCCAAGGTGGTCCGCTGCATGCCCGCCAACAATGAAGATCTGGGATGGCACAGTACGGGCTCGACCGGCTCTGTAGGCTGCGCCGCGGCCGCGGCCAACCTGCTGGGACTTGGAGCGGTGCGGGCGCGCCTGGCACTGGGCATCGTCACCTCCATGGCCAGCGGACTCGTGGCCAACTTCGGAACGATGAGCAAGCCGCTCCACTCAGGTCTGGCCGCTCGCAATGGCGTCATGGCGAGCCGTCTGGCACAGCGAGGGTTTACCGGTAACGCGGCTTCACTGGAGCCAGGCGCAGGCTTCTTCCACGCCTTCTCGCACGGTCAGTCGCTGGACCTCAACCCGCTCGGGCAGATGGGCGCGCCGTTCGAAGTCGAGCAGGGCGTGCGTTACAAACCATATCCATGCGGCGGCCTCGTCCATTCCGCCATCGATGCGATGCTCGCTCTGCGCGGGGAGCACACGCTGGAGCCGAACCGCATCAAGAGCATCGACGTAGCGGTGACTCGTCAGACGGCCAGCCGAATCGTCTTCCGCGTCCCGGAGACGGGCATTCAGGGCAAATTCTGCCTGCCGTACATCATGGCTCGCGCCGTCATCGACGGCCAACTGGCCGTGGACACATTCACTGATGACGCCGTCCGCGACGCAGCCGTGCTTGCACTGGCCTCCCGCGTGACCATGGCGCACGATCCCTCGTTGGAGACTACCGTCCCAGGGAGCCGACCCGCGGTTGTGAAGATAACCTTGACCAACGGAGAGGTCCTGGAGAAGCGAATCGACTTCGCCCGCGGAGGAGCTCAGGCGCCGCTCAGCTCGTCGGAGCTTCGCGCCAAGTTCACCAGCAACGCCCGCCGCGTCTTGAGCGAGTCTGCCGCGAAGGATCTACTCGCGATGCTGGATGACCTCGAGAAGTTGTCATCCGTACGCGAGCTTGCCAGAATCCTCGCAGGCTAGCACCAGAGGATCTGCCGCGATGGTGTCAATTTTGGTCCTATCGGTTCGTCCCATAGACACCTGAGAGACTCAATTGAGCACTAGAGGAGATGTTGCGCGATGAAGATCACTGTAGAAACTGTCGTCAAGGCGCCGCTAAACACCGTCTGGGACACCTGGAACAATCCCGAAGACATCAAACAATGGAACACCGCTCAGGATGACTGGCACACCACCCGGAGTACCGTGGACTTGCGCGAAGGTGGCAAGTTCTCTGCCCGCATGGAAGCAAAGGACGGCAGCATGGGCTTTGACTTCGAAGGAACGTATACACGTGTCGAGCCCAACAAGGTTATTGAGTACCGAATGGACGATGACCGCCAAGTCACGATCGAGTTTATCGAACAGCCTGCCGGAACTGTCCTCGTGAAGGAGACATTCGACGCGGAGACGGAGAACACACCCGAGCTGCAGCGTCAGGGTTGGCAGGCAATTCTGGACAACTTCGGTCGGTACGCTGAAGCTAAGGGCTGATCAAGGCCGTGCCTGGGACGATGAGATAAACGAGCGAGAGCCCCTCCCGAACGGGAGGGGCTTTCGCTCGGTTCTACCTCAACGGGGAGAACGCCGCCGGGCGCAGGAACGCGGTGCTCACGCGCTCCACGATCTGTCCGTCTTTCTCGCTCTCGTTGAAGACGCGCTCGCGCTCCGGGTCAGCGCGGAAGGCGGCGAATTTCTTTGCTCGCTCGTCGTGGCTTTCCCAGGCGAGCATGTAGATGAGCATGTGGCTGTGTCCGCCGATAATAGGCGTCCAGTACCCCACCTGGCGGAAGCCGAAGTGCGCAAAGCGATCCGAGGTGAAGTCACCGAAGCGCCGCACCACATTTCGCAGTTTTCCCGGCATCGCCTCGTACTGCCGTAATTCGAAGATGTACGGGGAGCGACCTTCGATCGGGTCGCCGACGGGGACCTTTCGGTCGACCTGACAGAACTCCGTGGGCTCGAGCAGCATGTTGTGGACTCGTTTGACCAGCGGTCCATCTTTCTCTGAAGCTGCCCAGCGCTCCGCTCGACCCGGCGCCGCGTGCCACGTCTCGAACTTTTCCTTGCGTTCTTCCAGGCTCTCCCAGGCCAGCATGTAGGTAAGCTCGGTGCTAGGCACACCGATATCGGGCGTCCAGAAACCAACGAGTCGGAACCCGACGCCGCTCCACTTGGGCACCGTGAAATCGGCAAAACGCTCGGTGAGCGCCGGCAGCTTTCCCGGCATCACCTCGTATCGTCGTAGCTCGTACAGCATGCTCATCCTCCGCGCCTCTTTGTTGAGGGGATTTGTCCAATTACGGCATCACCATGCCGCCGTTGACGTAGACCGTCTGGCCGGTCATCCACCGGCTCGCATCGGAGAGTAAGAAACAGGTGACATCGCCGATGTCCTCGGGTTGACCGATGCGTCCAAACGGGACATCGCGGGCGCGCTCGTCCATCATGTCCTGAGTTCTGCCAGCGCGCGCCAGCGGCGTGTCCGTGATACCAGGGGCCAGGGCATTCACGCGAATATTATTCGCGGCCAGAGCCAATGCGAATGACTTGGTCAGGCCGATGACCCCGGCTTTGGCCGCCACGTAATGCGCGCTCGTCGGTCGGCCACGAATTGCCAGATCAGACGTGATGGTGACCAACGAACCGCCGTTGCCCGCCTGGATCATCGCTCTCGCCATCGCTTGCGTGCTCAGAAAAACGCCAGTGAGATTGACGTCGATCACGCGGCGCCATTCTTCCAGTGACATCTCCATGACAGGCACATTGCCACTGATGCCAGCACCGCATACGGCGCCATCAAGGCGGCCATACTTCTCCAGGGCCAGCTCAGCCAATCGCTGGCAGTCGGTGGGATCGCGGACGTCCATCTCTAGCGTAGATACCTTGCCACCGTCGCTCAGAATCGCGTCGGCCGAGGTGTCCAGGCCTTCCTTGCTCAGGTCGCCCAGAACGAGCGACGCTCCGCCCTGGGCTGCCAACCGACTGGCGGCCCGACCAAGACCACTACCGCCGCCGGTGATGGCGATGACTTTCCCTTCAAGGTCGGCTGTCATGTTTTCATCTCCTACGGCGTCTTCCGCTGCGATTTAGGACCTAGGGAACGGCACCCTTAGGAGCGTCTCGTAGTGGCGTCCCCTTGCGGGCGCCAACTAGAAATCCCTGACCACTCTGCTGCAAGGGGACGCCACTACGAGACGCCGTTGCGGCTTACGGCTCCCCAAAAATCCTCACCGCGTTATCCCAGAATAGCTTCTGCTTGGACGGGGCGGGGATGTTATCCCATCCGTCCACGAGATTTACGGAATCGGGAAACCGCGACTCTGCGTGAGGATAGTCTGAGCCGAACATAAGCACCCCGTCGCCCAGGAGCTCGTTGCACATGCGCACCATGTCGGAGCCCTCGTGCAGCACGATGGACGCGGCAAACTGGCCACTCAGCATGTACTCGCTGGGCTTGTGCTTGAGACCCTCGGCCACGTACCCCATGTAATCCACCTGGTCGTCCATGCGCTTGGCCCAGAAGGGCAGCCAGCCGAATCCAGACTCCAGCACCACGAACTTGATGCCGGGGTAGCGATCCATGACCCCGCCGGCCAGAAACGAGCCCACCGCGCGCATGGCGCCCCAGGGGTGGGATGACAGGCGACCGAGAAATGGGTTGGACCACAAATCGCGGTAGCCCGGATAACCGGCGGCGAAGCTGTGATGGACCACGGGCAGACCGTGCTCCATGGCCGCTTCCCAGATGGGGTTCAGGTCTGGATGGTCCAGCGGGAAGTCCAATGGTAGATGCGGGAACACGCCGATCGACCAGCGCTTGGATCCCCAGGCATGAATCTCTTTGACCGAATCTTCAATCGAGCGTCCGGTTGTCACAATGAGGGATTTGAGTCGAGTGGGATCCGCGCTGCAGTACTCATCCAGAAATCGGTGATTCGCCTGGATGAAGCCCATCTCCACGGTGGGATCTTTGTGCTCGTTGGGTCCCGTCGGAACCATGAGATGCACGTCGGTCCCCTCTTCGTCCATGTCACGAAGGCGGATCTTCGGGTCCTCGTTGGCGCCCTCGGTTGGAAAGCGGGAGCCCATGAACTGTTGGAAGTCGCGCTCGGTGTCCGCACGCGGCTCGGCCTCGCCAAGGTGCCGAGGGGTGGAGCCGCCCCAGCCTTCGCCGCGGTGAAAGCGGAAGTAATGCTTGTATGGTGGCTGCCGCTTCTCACCGGCCTGACCGATCTTGATCTCGACCTTGTGTTTATCGAGGTCGCCGACTTTTTCGCGCGTCGCCGCGTCCAACCATGGCTCGATCACCTCGGCAGCGCACCGAACGTGGGTGTCGGCATCGAAAATTCTCACACCGTTGCGCATGAATAAACCCCTCCCGGTCCCGCGTTGCACTGTCGCAGCCGCTCCGTTGGATGGTACCGCGTTTCCCCAAACCGCGCTCCACCAAAGCCCCCTTTTAACTAGACATAAATGCGAGTTTCTACTATAATTAGAACATTAGTTCTGGATACACAACCCATGGAAAATCGTGAAGCTGCGCGTCAAATCTTCGAAATCGCATCACTCCTTGAGACGCAGGGAGCCAACCCGTACCGCGTTCGCGCGTACCGCCGGGCTGCCCTGGGTCTGCTGTACCTTCCGACCCGCGCCGATCAGCACACCACCGAAACCGGCGAGCTAGACCTCCCCTGGTTGGGCCCACGGTTACGCCGTAAGCTCGGTGAGCTAGTGAGCAAGGGCCACATGGAGTTCCACGACGATCTGGTGGCTCAGTTCCCGAAGCCGTTCTTGGAGCTCCTCACAATACCGGGCGTTGGTCCAAAGACCGCTACCCGGCTCATCGAAGACCTGGGGATTCGCAGCATTGCTGGCGTCGCCCGAGCGGCGCGCGCCCACAAGCTGCAGCAGGTGTACTGGATAGGCCCCGAGCGGGAGCGGCGACTTGGCCGAGCGGCCGAGTCGCTACTTCAGCGCGCCGCCTGAGCTCATCACTCGCTGAACCGATCACAACGTCAGGGATCTCTTTTGACTCTCTCCTCTCCGACACTGGATCTCGACACGGTCGAGAACCCGACTAACGAGTCCGAATTCATCCTTGACGCTCTCTCCGATCAGCCGAGCGATCTGATCGATCCGGACGTCCTGGACCGATTCGCATTGCCCTATTCGATTCAGCTCGAGGTCACGCCCAGGGTGTATCAGCGCGAGGCTTTACAGCGCTGGCTCGAAGCTCAGGGACGGGGAGTCGTGGTGCTTCCCACGGGCGCAGGGAAGACTGTTGTCGCGATGATGGCCATGGAGCAAGCGCCCGTCCGGACGCTGGTGGTGGTTCCCACCATCGAGCTGCTGCAGCAGTGGCGCAAGACGTTGCAACAGCGGGCGGGCGTTCCTGCGGATGGCATCGGTGTCATCGGTGGAGGCGAGCGAACAACTGCCCCGGTGACTGTCATCACCTATGACTCGGCGGCTATGCCCCGTCGCGATTTACATGGCTATGGGCTACTGGTGGTGGACGAGGTGCATCACCTCCCGGCGCCCACGTATCGGGCAATCGCGAAGAAAGTTGGAGCGCCGCTACGTCTCGGCCTGAGCGCCACTCCGGAACGACGGGACGGCTCTCATCATGACCTCGACCAGCTTATTGGTCCCGAGGTGTACCGCCGCTTACCCGCCGAGCTGGCGAAATCGGGCCATATCGCTAACTACGTCGAAAAGCGTGTCTTTGTCGATCTCACGGTTGAAGAGCGGATGCGCTATGACGCGCTCATGGCCGAGTTCCGCTGGTATCTCGCCACGCGTCGGCAGCAGATTTATGGCGTCAATTTCTTTCAACAGCTCGTTCATCGAGCCGCCTTTGAGCCCGGCCGCCCGACGCGCCTTGCAAGCTCATCACCAGGCCCGCCTCCTGGCCCTCAATGCACAGGCCAAGGTCGATCAAGTTGCCCGCCTGCTGGAGAAGCACCGGCGAGAGCATGTGCTGATTTTCTCTGAGTACACCTCGATGGTTCAGGAGATTAGCCGCGGGCTGGCAATCCCCTCCATCACGTATCGTACCGATGTCACGGAGCGTCGCATGATCCTGGACCGCTTCCGTTCCGGACGGTACACGAAGCTTGTGACTGGTCGCGTCCTGAATGAGGGCGTAGACGTACCGGACGCTACCGTTGCCATCATCGTGAGCGGCAGCTCCGCGACGCGTGAGTATATCCAGCGTCTCGGCCGAGTGCTTCGTCCCAAGCCACGCTCGGCTCTGCTCTACGAGATCATCAGTCGACGCACTGTTGAGGGCCGCGCTGCACGATCACGACGACCAGCCGGGTCGGCGCTGGCTTCGTAACGGTCCGCACACCATGGCATTCCCGCTCTCGGACATTCGTTTAGCGATCCGTGGCCGCACCACCGACGATCCTACCGTGCACCCGCGACTCATCCGCGATCGATCCATCCTGCCCAAGATCGACATCGTCATCCAGCATTTCGAGTCGATGCTGGGTCAGGAGCGCCGCGCGTTCGACCCGGAGGTTCTCGTGCATTTTCTGGGTGACCATAAGATGGCTCGCTCCATCGTCACATGCCTGGGTCGGTCATACACCTTCCACACGCCGACGCTCGCGGAAGAGCTCGAGCCCATGGAGCTGGAGCGGTTAAACGTCCGTCGACTCGGCAGTTCTATTGCCCTTCGTCTTCACCTTTTCGACTTCGCAAATGATTTTGGTCACGGCTTCCTTCACCCGGCAGAGCGTCAAAGCGAGATTGGTCTGCTGGCTGAGGACCTGGACCTCTCTGTGGCAACGCTCGAGCGGCTAATGGTACTCGACGCTCCTGAGCGAGCCGTGCTCCAGCGTCGCGGTCCAGTGCCTCGTCCTGAGGATATTTCCGCGCAGTTCAACACGATGACCATCTTGAGTCTCATCCGCCATAGCGCCGAGGCACGCCTCCTTATCCACGACGGCGATCCGGATGTTTTGGAATGCCTCCAACGATTAAGCCAATCGAACGACGTTGAATTACGCTGTTCTATGGTCAGCAGCGGCATTCGCGTCACTCTCGTGGGTCGCCAGGATGCTCTCGGTAATTGGGGTCGTCATGGTCACCGCCTCGCGCGCACTCTCCTGCAGATTCTTCAGCGGGGACAACAGCAGGTCTCGGAGGTCGAAGCGGATCTGGTTCTCAAGCAACGGCGTGGCACGCTGCGTCTCAATAAAGAGCTCGAGCCCATGCTCCGTGGTCCTGGATCCAGGGACGTGGCGTGGCGGGATGATCTCGAGGTATCGGCTGCTGCTCTACGAGACCTTATCCATGCCCCGGATAGCTCAGTGGAGAGGTGCGTCATCCGCCGCTGGCCGGATCCTCAGGCCTGGCAAGCCGGTGTGCTGGTGCCCGACGCCGAGATCATCATGCGATCGGAGCGTCGTCTAGTCACCGTGGTTCGGAATGCTTCCCAGGCGGAGCATATTCGAAGGCTTGCTCCTCGCGTTGTCATGGGACCTCGGCTGTTGCTTATTGGATCCGCCCAGACGGTTGAGCAACTCAGAGATATTGAAGAACCCAACCGAGTTGAGGTCATCGTGGCGGCATGACGTTACTACATAGGCCCGAAACGCTTTAGTCAGAACGCGTCGGCCTTCAACGGCGGAATCTCGCTCTGCCTGGCCGGCGTCGGCGTGCTCGAGGTACAGCTCGTTCTTGCGGATGTACGACTCCACCGTAGGCGGCACAAGGTATCGAATCGGCTGATGCCTTGTTACGCGTCCTCGAAGCTCGGTCGACGATATATCTACGCCCGGGGTTCTCAGAATCACCACGCGGTCACGTGCGCCAGGCACCTCCCGATCCAGATCATCGAGATCTACCGGCGGATAGTTCGGACGGCTAAACGCAACCAATCGGCATTGCTTGAGAATCGCGGTCGGCTCACGCCAGCTCGCAAGATCTCGAAGTGAGTCCATCCCTATTAGGAACACTATTTCCGTACCCGTGCCAACCTCTTTCCGCAGCCGCGGAATGAGCTGCACGGTATAAGACGGTCCGCGTCGATCCAGATCAGCACGGGACAGGCGGAACAGCGGGTTGCCTTCGATGGCCAGCTCCGTCATGTGCACCCGATCCTCAGTGGAGCTGACCGGCTCGCCGAGCTTATGCGGGGGCCGTCCTGTCGGCACGAACAGCACGTGATCCAGCCCGAGAAGCGCACACGCCTCCTGGGCTCCTACGAGGTGGCCGTAGTGCGGAGGGTCGAATGTTCCGCCGATGGCTCCGACCACCCTCGGCGCTACGTCCACTCCATCTCCTCGTTCCCGATCCGAACCGTGTCGCCAGCGCCCACACCCGCTCGTTCCAGTGCCTGGATGATGCCCATGCGACCGAGCTGTCGTTCGAAATGCTCAACGGCTTCCGGGTTGTCCATGTCCGTCATCGCAGCGAGTCGCTCTATCCGCTTCCCTACGATTCGCGCTCCGTCCGCTTCCTTCACCACGGTCCATCGCTCTTCCTCCGGCGCGAATCGATAGACCTTCATGGTGTCCGCGGCCATCGGCCGCTCATCCGGAACCGCGGCCACCATCTCCGAAAGCCTGGCGACCATCTCGTCGATTCCATCTCGAGTCTCTGCCGACACGCCCACAACAGGAAGACCGCGTTGCAAGAATTCGGTTCGCACCTGATCCCACGCTTCCGCTGCCGCTGGAAGATCCAGCTTGTTCACAGCGATGAGCACGGGCTTATCGAGTAGCTCCGTCTTGTACTGGCTCATTTCGGATCGCACGCGATCGAAACTTTCCACGGGATCTGTTGATCCATCCACCACGTGAAGGAGCACCCTGGCCCGTTCGACGTGCCTGAGAAAGACGAGACCAAGGCCGGCGCCTTCGTGGGCTCCTTCGATGAGGCCCGGTATATCGGCCAATACGATGGGCTCTTCATCCACCTCCGCTACTCCGAGATTTGGAGAGAGCGTTGTGAACGGGTATGCGCCTATCTTAGGTGTTGCCGCGGATACCGCCGCGAGGAGGCTCGACTTACCGGCGTTTGGCTCACCAACGATACCCACGTCGGCCAGCGTCTTCAGCTCGAGCGTGATCCAGCGCTCCTCACCGGGCTCACCCTTCTGCGCGATGCGCGGGGCACGATTCGTTGGCGATTTGAAGTGTGTATTGCCCAGCCCGCCTCGACCGCCGCGCGCCACCATCACTTCCTCAAAAGGGAACCGCAGGTCTGCTACCAGTGAGCTATCAGCTTCGTCCGTGATGACCGTTCCAAGGGGGACGTCGATGATGATGTCCTCACCCTTGCGACCATGCTTCTTCCGATGAGCTCCGTTCCCGCCGTTCTCAGCCCGAATGTGACTACGATGTTGAAGGTCCATTAATGTGCCCACACTTGGCACGGCGCGCAGGAAGATGCTCCCACCACGACCGCCATCGCCTCCGTCCGGTCCACCGCGAGGCACGAATTTCTCGCGCCGGAAACTCGTGGAGCCATTGCCTCCGTTTCCGGCCTTCACAAATAAACGAGCTTCATCGATGAGCGTTGGCAATCAGCCTTCCTCTTTTCCCGTTCGGCATCTGTACTTTGTTGTTGCGTGCATTCAGTATTCCACAACACATCACCTTTTCTTATTGGAGGTGCCGTAGCCGTAGTAGTAGTGAGGGTATTACGGGGATACAGGGGATTGGTTCGAGGATCAGGCCAAGTTTTCTGGGGATACGTTCGCGAATAACTGTTGAGGTGTTTGGAATAGTTGGGCAGCGGGCTGTGGGCGGGTTCCGGAGAGTGCATAAGTGCTGAGGGCGAGGGCAGATATGCCCGTCCAAATTCAAGAGTTATCCCCGCTGAAGATCGATATATCCACAGAGGACTGGGATAACTGGGCCTGCGAATCACGCACGCGGCCGCCATAAACACCGACATCTCCCCCAATTCCGTTCGCCTTGTCATCCTAGAGCCCGGAAGGGAAGGATCCTTCGCCTCCGGGCTCAGGATGACAAGGCGAACGGGTGGCGCACCGGGTAATCAATGGCGGTGGCGTCTTCAATCAGAGTCGAGACCGGAGGTTTAGCCCGGATTATTCACCGGAGTTCGGGGCAGGCGAACTTGTTGAAACTGCTCCTTGCGGCAACCCGCAACACAACGCAACAGCGGCGCAGGAAGCTGCTCCGAGCCCCTATTGCGAGTTGGTCTCATTACCGGTGAATAATCCGGGCTAGTCCTATCCGGCCGGCAGCATGACGCCTACCGCATCCATACCGATCGCGAAACTGGACTTAGGAGAACAGCGAGCGGACGGACTGGAGATCCACCGAGGTTTCGGGGAGCAGATCGAGGTCATGGCGGACCTTCTCGCAACCGTGCCTTACAGTCGTGTGATCGCGACCGCCCAGGATGGCCCCAATTTCTGGGAGCGAGAGGCGCGCCTCTTCGCGCAGGAGGTACATCGCGAGGTGGCGAGGGACGACGTGCTTTTTGTCACGCGCTTTTCCCTGAAGGGCGGTCAGTGGCAGTTTGAAATGCTCGCAAACGGCCTGGAGAATCGTGTCCGCGGTAATGGGTTGTCGCTGCTGATCGGGAAGAAGGCGTTCTATTGCGTCGAGGGCGAGTGCAGGGGTAAGCGGCGCACCAAGAAGCTGTGCATGGATTAGTGCCCGGTTGAGCGCGCCTTCGAGCTGGCGGATGTTGTTTGGGGCTTTGCGCGCCAGGACTTCGAGGACGTCGTTGGACACGTCGCCCGCGCGGTTATTGAGCTTGGATCTCAAGATCGCGATGCGGGTCTCCAGGTCCGGTGGCTGGATGTCCGCAATAAGGCCCCATTCGAATCGCGATCGCAAACGGGCTTCCAGCGGAGATATAGCTTTCGGAGCCCGGTCACTGGAGAGGACGATCTGTCCGCCGGCAGCGTGGATGTCATTGAATGTATGGAAGAACTCTTCCTGGGTTCGCTCGCGCGTGGCTAGAAACTGGATGTCGTCGATCAGGAGTATCTGAAGCTGGCGATACTTGTGCCGAAATTCTTCGGTACGACTCTCACGGATGGCCTCGATAAGGTCGTTGGTGAACTTCTCAGAGGAGACGTACAGCGCCGAGTGGCCTCCACGGTTCACGGCGGCTTCAATGGCCTTGAGAAGATGCGTTTTACCCAGTCCCACTCCTCCATAGATGAAGAGAGGGTTGTAATCCTGGCCCGGTCTATCGCTGACAGCCCTGGCAGCAGCATGGGCTAGGCGATTGGCCTCGCCGACCACGAACGTGTCAAAGGTGTACGCGGGGCCCGTGTGGAGGGCCGGTGCTCGGGCGGCCCGCTCATGCACGACCTCTGGCTTGCCGAGCATCATGCCAGTAGGCTCCATGCCTGCGCGGCCCACGACGACCAGGACATCCGGAGTGTCCCCGAGGACATTGCCAAGCGCCTTACGCAGCAGACCTTCAAAACGCGTCTGAAGAGCTTCTCGAATAAAGGGATTCGGTGCGGAGATGGTGAACTGGCGGCCGTCAAACGAGACCGCTTGAGCATCTCGTAGGAACGTTTCGTAGTTGCCCGTGTTCACGAGAAGCTGGAGCTGCCCGAGCGCTGCCTGCCATATGGATTTAGCTTCGGGCATCCTATCTCCTGCACCGCACTCCGCGGGGCGAGTCCAGCATAGCAAGCCGCCTGATAGTTTCCGACAAGCGCCGCTGACAAACTGTCGGAGTCGAATTCCTTCCGTGTGCTCATTCCGTGTCGTTATGAGCAGGAACTGATTTGGATTTCGGTATGTCCGCTGCTATACGGACATGATTTTGCTCATGAATGGCTCCAGGCGCCTGGTCCCACGGCGCGATCAAGAGCACAAGATGTAGGTACCTAGGCAATTCTGCAGCCCAAGATATTGCGGAGGTCGTTCTGTCGTATTAGCACTATGCATTGGCCTGAAAGAACAGTCAGAGTGGTTGACATTGACTAGAAAGAGAAGAGGAGTTTCCCTCTAAAGCAGAGTCTGGACAGCCAGAAAACGCCCCGTGAGAATAATGGGCACACTCGCGTCAAGGCCTTCATGTCTTCGGCTGCATGACGCTTCAAAGGATTCAATACTGCCTTAGAGAAAAGTAGTTTCCAAGGCGCGCGGCAGGTTTTGTTAGACTTCTTCTGTTTAGTCCACCGTTCTCGTTTTGTCGCGATTCCCGAGTACGCCTTCGGCGCGGCGGCGCGGCTGTGAATTGCGAAGGAACACCCTGCGAGGGAACACCCCGCGTGCAAGGATGTCTGATCTCCAGGCACCGTGAGAGTTGGATGGCATGAAGGAGCAACACATGACCGGTAACGGCACGAACGGCTTGGCGCAAACCGGAACCTGGACTGTGAAGTCGGGCCTCGCACAGATGCTGAAAGGCGGAGTCATCATGGACGTGGTGACTCCCGACCAGGCAAAGGTCGCGGAGGACGCCGGGGCCTGCGCCGTCATGGCTTTGGAGCGTGTGCCCTCGGACATTCGCGCCTCTGGCGGTGTGTCGCGGATGAGCGATCCCGAGATGATCGTGGGGATCATGGAAGCGGTCACGATTCCGGTGATGGCCAAATGCCGGATCGGGCACTTCGTGGAGGCTCAGGTCCTGCAGGCGTTGGGTGTGGATTATATCGACGAGTCAGAAGTGCTTACGCCGGCTGACGAGGAGAACCACGTCTACAAGCAAGATTTCACGATCCCGTTCGTGTGCGGTGCGCGCAACCTTGGCGAAGCGCTGCGACGCATCGGTGAAGGCGCCGCCATGATTCGCTCCAAGGGAGAGGCCGGCACCGGCAACATCGTGGAAGCAGTGCGACATCTCCGCACAATAACGGGCGAGATCAAGCGAATCTCGGTGATGGGTGACGAAGAGCTCATGAGTCGGGCGCGTGATCTCGGCGCACCGTATGAGCTGCTGCGTACGGTGGCGAAGGACGAGAAGCTACCGGTGGTGTTGTTCTGTGCTGGTGGCGTCGCGACTCCGTCTGATGCTGCTCTGGTGATGCAGCTGGGTGCCGAGGGTGTCTTCGTTGGCTCCGGGATTTTCAAGAGCGACAACCCGTCACGAACAGCCGCGGCCATCGTGAAGGCGACGACGAACTATCAGGACCCGGCGATTATCGCAGAGGTATCCAAGGGTCTTGGCGAGCCCATGCGCGGAATCGACTTGCGAACCATCCCTGAACAGGAGTTGATGGCGCCGCGCGGATGGTAACGATCGGTGTACTCGCTCTTCAGGGCGATTTCGCTGAACACAAGGCGATTCTCGAGAAGCTTGGCGCTACTGCGGTGGAAGTACGCACCGCGGATCAGCTTCGTGGTCTTGACGGGCTGATTTTGCCCGGGGGCGAGAGCAGCACTGTTGGAAAGCTGCTCGAGACCTTTGGGTTGCTACAACCGATTCGGGATCTCGTTGAGAACGGACTTCCGACTCTGGCCACGTGCGCCGGTTTGGTTCTTCTTGCCCGAAATGCAACGGAGAAGCGCGGTCCTCTCATTGGAACGATGGACGTTCAGGTGGCGCGCAATGCGTTTGGCCGGCAGCGGGACAGCTTTGAGGTCGATCTGCATGTACCGACGCTGGGAGACCTACCGGTCCATGCGGTATTCATTCGAGCTCCCGCCATCACGGGCTACGGTGCGGACGTCGAGGTACTGGCTCGAACTGATGATGGGACCATCGTTGCCGCGCGCGAAGGAAATCAGGTGGCCGCGGCCTTCCATCCTGAAATATCGGGCGAGTCTCGCTTTCACGAGTTGCTTCTGGACCTGGTGCACGAGCGGGAAGCAGAAGCCAGCCAGCGGACGTAGCGAGCAACTCATTCGGGTTAGAAGTCGGGCGGCACGCGCCACGGACTGCTGACATCCTGTCGGCGCGGCCCCTACGTCCGCGATCGGATAGCTAGGGCGCCGGGTTCAGGGGAGTCGGCTGGCGGCATTAAAGTCCGGTCAGACAGGGGATCGGCGGGCCCCAGGTTGTCTCTACGACGACCCGGCTCTCTCAATCGGCAGCCGCATGACCAAAAGCGCTCCGCCATCGGATGGACACTGCGCCGTGAGGGTGCCGCCGTGGCGATTGATGATCTCTCGCGAGATATAGAGACCCAGCCCAAGGCCATTGAGGTGATCGGCCGTCCCGGACTGATGAAACGGGTGCACGAGACCTTCGAGAAGCTCCGGTTTCAAGCCGGGACCGAAGTCGCGTACACAGATGACTGCCTCCGTACCCGCCTGGTGAACGTCGACTTCGATGGGGCGATCAGGATGGTTGTATTTCTGCGCATTGCTGAGCAGGTTCACGAG
Organism: uncultured Chloroflexia bacterium; assembly: GCA_963765765.1. GTDB lineage: Bacteria > Chloroflexota > UBA6077 > UBA6077 > JACCZL01 > CAVXYC01. The sequence continues at coordinate 306,793 of CAVXYC010000023.1, forward strand.
GACCTGCTCAATACGGTCTGGATCGACCATTGCCAGAAGCTCATCAGGAGCGTTGATGACCACCGAACCGCGCTCTGTCCGGTAGTCCATGGTGCTCACGATGCCCCGTGTAAGGTCCACGAGATCCACAAGCTCGAATTGAAGTGCCAGACGGCCCGACTCCAGACGGCTGACGTCGAGAATCTGATCCACCAGCGAGTTTAGTTTGACTGCTTGACGGTCGATCACCTGGAGCGATCGATTGAGCTCGGCCGAGGTCGGCGTATCTCCGCGATTAAGCCTCCTAGTAATAAGTTGCGTAAATCCGCGTAGGCTCGTGAGGGGCGTCTTGAGCTCATGAGCGGCAGCGGAGAGAAACAGCTCACGTTGTCGAAGCGCCTCCTCAGCGGCGGTGCGGGCGCGAAGCTCCGATTCATACGCGCCGAGACGAACCAGAGCATGGCTGCACTGATTGGCAAAGGCGCTCAGAAGCGAGCGCTCCTCAGGCAGGAACGTCTGGCGATGGTAGTAATTGAAGGCCAGGAACCCGAGCACCGACTCCTCGAAGACGAGCGGCACTGCCACGGCGGCAAGAAAGCCGTTATGACGTAGACGCTCGCGAAGAGCAGGGCTGAGGTTCTGGGCCTCCGGGACGAACTCCAGGAAGATGGGGCTACGGCCCGTTACTACCAGGCCTCCGAGCGAGTCTTCGTTCGCCGGATAGTTTTGATGGGACTCTAGAAATTCATCGGTGTAACCAACGGACCAGAGCAGTCGGAGAGACTCTGTCTCTGTCTCGTATGCCCCGATAGAACCCGCGGCGGCCCCAAAGAGCGGCACGGCGCGCTGCAGCACGACCTCAGCCACGTCATGGCGTGTCCTGGCATCACAGAGCGCCGCCGTGAGCTCCTGCAGGGACGATAATCTCAAGAGCGCGTGTTCAGCTTTGTCTCGCTCTTGTCGCTCGGACACGAGGGCCTCGAGCCTGTCGGCCTGACCCTCGTTCCGTTCGGTTGTGTCGCGCAGGATCCCAAGCATGCGGACGGCCTTACCATCAACGCTTTGAGTTATCTGGCCTCGCAAGCGAAGCCAGTGGACTGATTGGTCCGCGTGGCAAACGCGCACCTCCTGGTCAATGTCATCACCGCCGACGGCTGCGAGCGCTAACTGCAATCGCTCCCGGTCATCAGGAAGAGTGCGTTCGATGAGATCCTGCATGCTGCACTTAAGGTCGCCAGCCTGAGCGCCGAAGAGCTCGGGTATCTCCTCAGACCAAAGGACCCTGTCCATCTTCATATCCCAATCGAAGTGCCCGATCCTCCCCACAAGATTTGCGAGCTTGATCCGCTCTTCGGCCGAAGACAGAGCCTCTTGCAGACCCGCTTCTGCGCTTACGTCAGTGAACATGGCTAGCAGTCCGAGCGACTCAACGCCGCCATCAAAGAGAGGCAGCAGACTCACGTCCACGGGAAGCCGCGTACCGTCATGGCGAACCAAGCAACAACGAAAGCGCCTGGCCGAAGTGCTACTCAAATCCGACGCCATGTCCCAGAAGAGCTGTCGATCATCGCTGTGCACCAGGTCACTCATGGTGCCGGCGAGCAGGCGCTCAGCGCTCAGCCCGAGCATGTCGGCCAACCGCGGACTCGCGAAGACGAGATCGCACATTGGCGAAAGGACGCACACACCTTCGGCAGCCGCCATGATCATCGGCTCGCAACGACCGACCAGGTCAAGTAAATCGCGGCACTCGCTGGGGCTCACCTGGTGACTGTTGTACGTGGTGGAAGTCCTCGTAGGCAGAGCAAGGCGACCCAAAGCGACAGTTGCCGCCGAGGGTCCGCTAGATGTCAGGTGAAATGATGGTGAGGAAGGATGCGCAACGCAAGAATGAGTGAAAGAGCCAGCACGGCTCCCAGGGCAATCGAGCCTAAAGGCCCACCCAGTGCGTCGCCGAACAACGCGTGGGCCGCAACGCCGCCAAAAATCGACCCGAAAGCTCCGCCGATCAGATCATCGATTAAGCGATATCCGAAGAGATACTGACCGGAACACCAGCCCACGACCAATCCAAGGGCAGTCCAGATAATGAGCATGGTGGGGTCGACCATTTGAGAAGGATCTCCTTGCTGAATCGTCCAAAGGCAAAGATCGCTAGCAAGCAAGATCCGTGCCAACTCAACGCGGGGTCAGCCAGCACACCCAAGATATTGACTCGAAATAGAAATAACGGCCCTGCAACACAAAGGAGGCAAGGCCGTTATTTCGCTTTTCAGAAGTAAGGAATCAGACGTTTATCGTCGGGCTTCTTCACTATCTTTGTTATCGATCTCGTCACGAACGTCACCGAGCGTGTCCTTGACCTCGCCCTGTGCCTGTTTGGCTTTGCCCTTGGCCTCGTCGACCTTGTCCCCCGTCACCTTCCCTTTGATTTCTTCCGCCTTACCTGAGATCTTGTCGTCCAAGCCGGCCATAATTGTTACTCCTTAACTGCCCCGGTGGGGCAGTGTCCATCGAAAGGACAAGCAAAAGACGTGCCGGGCTGGATTTCCCTGGACGCCAGGCTCTTCGATGCGTCCATCACCTGCAGCGTGCTAGGCTCACGTAGCGCGTGCCGGAGGCGCAATTCATGAACGCATTCTTCATCGTCATTGTTGTCTTCGCCGTCTTCCTTCTCCTGTCTTCAGTTCGCGTGGTTCAGGAGTATGAGCGCGGAGTCGTGTTTCGCCTCGGGCGACTAACCGGCCCCCGCGGCCCGGGACTGATTTTGCTCATTCCCGGTATCGAGCGGATGGTGAAGGTCGACCTGCGCGTCATCACACTCGATGTTCCGGCGCAAGAAGTCATTACCCGCGACAACGTGACGGTGCGTGTGAATGCTGTCGTGTACTACAAGGTCGTGGAGCCTCGGAACGCCGTGGTGCAGGTATTCGACTTCAACCGTGCGACTTCGCTGATTTCTCAGACGACGCTCCGTAGCGTGCTTGGTCAGTCGGATCTCGACGAGCTGCTTTCAAAGCGAGACCAGGTCAACCAGGAGCTCCAACGGATTATCGATCTCTCAACGGAGTCATGGGGCGTTAAAGTCACCTCGGTTGAGGTGCGCGATATCGAGCTGCCACACGAGATGCAACGGGCTATGGCACGGCAGGCCGAAGCCGAGCGTGAGAAGCGTGCAAAGGTCATTCACGCTCAGGGTGAGTATGACGCGGCCACCCAGCTCGCCGCCGCCGCGCACGTGATTCGCAGTCACCCGGCGGGACTGCAGCTTCGCTACTTGCAGACGATGACTGAGATCGCAACGGAAAAGAGCCAGACGATTGTCTTCCCGTTGCCCATCGACCTGCTGGAGAAGGTGCTTGCGAAGTTGAGGTCCTCAGGCGGGTCTTCGAATGGATCGAAGGCGACGTAGCCACGCGCCGTGTGACTGCCTGGTTCAGCTTTGGCCCGCTACCAGCAAGCTCAATAACGCCATTCGCACAAAAAGTCCATTGGCCGCTTGACGGAAGCAGGCGATGCGCGGATCGGAATCCAGGCTGGAATCCAGCTCTGGTCCCCGCGGTAGAGGATGAAGCACTACGGCGTTCGGCCGCATACGCTCCAAAGCGGCGGCATCGATCCGATAAGTCTCGTCGGCGGCGTTGTAGCGTTGGGCCATGACCATTCGTTCGGTGTGCGCTCTGGTCAAGTACACCACGTCGACGTTAGGCGCCACGGCACTCAAGTCGACGGTTTCGTCGAATTCGACATTGGCCGCGGTGAGCTCATCGCGCAGCTCAGCGCGAATTGCGAGCGTCGTCGGTGACACGAAATGCAGGCGAATGTTCGGGAACTTTGCCAGGATATGCGCCAGCGAGTTGACGGTGCGCTCATGTGTGAGATCGCCCACCAGCGCCACGTCCAGGTCCTCAAGTCGACCCAGCTCCTGGCGGATCGTGTAAGCATCCAGCAGCGCCTGCGTGGGGTGCTGACCTGGGCCGTCGCCCGCGTTGATCACCGGCACGCCTGAAACTTTCGCTGCTCGAGCAGCGCCCCCTCTTCGTGGTAGCGAAGCAAAATCGCGTCGTAGTCATAGCAGCTCAGGACACGGATGCGATCCTCGAGCGATTCGTCGTCACGCTCCTCCCGATACGGCTCCAGACCACTTACGGTCCCGCCCAACAGCGTCATGGCGCTCTCGAAGGACAGCCGCGTACGCGTGCTCGCCTGATAGAAGAGGTAGAAGAGCCGCTTTCCGCTGAGCACGCGTGAGTCGCCAAGCTGGTGAATGGACCGCATGGTATCGGCCACAGGGAATAGCGTGTCCTGAAGCCATTCGGCCGAAAACTGCCGAGCGTCAAGGATGTGCATGGGTGTCACCGGCAAGAGAGCCTTCCGTGGGGGTTTGGGTCAGCGTGCGCTCGGCGGACCTTAGCATATTCTCTGGGCGGTGCAGTGCCCGTCAAATGGCTTGCTGCTGGTACGCGCCGTGCAATCGGGTCGTATCAAGCCGGCCCTACCGGACTATTACGAGCTTGAGAGGTCACTGTGGAATTTGGCTACAAGTTGTCCAGTGAAGAGCACGATCCGCCGAATCTTCTTCGACACGCGGCGAGAGCGGAGGAGGTCGGCTTCCAGTTTGCGATGATCTCAGACCACTACCACCCCTGGACAGATCAGCAGGGGCAAAGCCCGCTCATCTGGTCAGTACTCGGCGGGGTGGCGCAAGTGACCCGGCAGCTCAAAGTTGGGACCGCCGTCACCTGTCCGACGTTCCGCTACCATCCGACGATCATTGCCCAGGCCGCGGCCACGGTTGCCTGCATGATGCCCGGACGGTTCATGCTCGGCGTGGGCTCAGGCGAGAACTTGAACGAGCACATCATCGGCGAAAAGTGGCCGGAGCCGCCGATAAGGTCGGAGATGCTTCGCGAAGCGATTGAGATCATTCAGACGCTCTGGGAGGGCGGATTCAAGAGCTACTACGGAGAGTACTTCAACGTGGAAAACGCCCGGGTCTACACGCTACCTGATCAGCTTCCACCGATTCTCGTGGCGGCAAGTGGACCAACCGCGGCGAAGCTCGCAGGCGAATGCGGCGATGGGTTTATCGGGCTCGCTCCGAAGTCGGAGCTGCTTCAAGAGGCAGATCAAGCGGCCGGCGTCACACTGCCGAAGTACGCTGAGGTTGCCGTGTGCTGGGCAGAGAGCGAACAGGCCGCGATAGAGACGGCCCACAAGTGGTGGCCAAACGCGGGCATCTCCGGGCAGCTTTCGCAAGAGCTGCCGCTCCCGCTCCACTTCGAGCAGGCGGCACAGACTGTACGGCCAGAAGATATTGCACAGTCGATCGTCTGCGGACCTGACCCGGAGCGGATTGTCGCTCAAGCGAAGTCGTACGCGGATGCAGGGTATGACCACGTCTGGTTCCATCAGATCGGTCCGAACCAGGAGGGCTTCTTCAATTTCTTTGAGAAGGAGCTTTCGTCTGCGCTCAGCTCCTTAGGGTCGAGCTCGGCGAAAGAGCCGCCGCGGCCCCGCGCGGAAGTAGTCTCGGGGCCCTAGCCACGTACTTTTAGAGTGCGGCGAGGATCGCCGCACTCTAAAAGTGCTAGCTTGATCCCGCGGGTGTCCGCGCTCTTCGCAGTTCGGCCGCTTCCTGGGCTATCCGTCGCTCCAGCACAGGTCCAATGCCCGGGAGCGTTCGTAGCCGTTGAGCGCGTGCCGCCCGCTCCAGATCAATCAGGTGCGTGATGCCTAACCGTTCACTGATCATCCGTGCTCGCTCCGGGCCAATGCTTGGGACGTCGAGGAGCTCCTCGGCCTCGGGGGCCAGCTCGCGCTTGAGCTGCTCGTAATAGCCCAGGTGGCCGGTCTCGAGAAACTCAGCCACCTTCTTCGCAATCGCAGTCCCTACCCCAGGAATCCCCTCTAGCACGCCGTCACGGTGAAGATCGCCAATATCGATAGCCAGGGTCTCGATGGCCCGTGCGGCTTGCGTATAGGCGCGAATGCGGAAATGATCTTCGCGCCGGATCGTGAGTAGCCGAGCGATGTCATCGAGCATCCGGCTGACTTCTTCGTTTCGTCTGGTCATGGTTCGGTCCAGCGCTAAGGTCGTGTCCTGGGTTGCAGAGCCCGTGCCGCGGGAAATCGGCTGGCATATCCCTTGCACCGCCTTTTGCGGCCCGTGGCGAGATAACGAGCGATCGGACGGACAATGGCTGACACGGCTGGCGACGTACTTGTTGATGTGTTGCGCGCGTGGGGGGTGGAGATCATCTTTGGTCTTCCGGGTGACGGGATCAACGGCATCATGGAGTCACTTCGGAAGCGCAAGGACGAGATCCGCTTCATTCAAGTTCGCCATGAGGAAGCCGCGGCGTTCATGGCGTGCGGCTACGCCAAGTTCACCGGTAGACTCGGCGTCTGCCTGGCGACATCCGGGCCGGGTGGCCTCCACCTGCTCAACGGCCTCTATGACGCCAAGATGGACGGCGCGCCTGTGCTGGCGATCACCGGTCACCATTATCACGATCTGATCGATACGCATTCGCAGCAAGACGTGGACCTCACCCGAGTGTTCGAGGACGTCACCGTCTACAACACCCGAGTGATGAGCAAGGCGCACGTGGAGAACGTAGCCGAGCTCGCGTGTCGAACAGCGCTGAGCTATAGAGGCGTCAGCCACATTTGCTTCCCCGCGGACCTACAAGATCAGACCGGCAGTGAGATGTCGCCGCGCGTGAAGAAGGCGCCGCATCACTCATCAAACGTGTTCGCGCATGGGGCCGGCCTACCGGATAGTGCCGATCTTCAGCGCGCTGCCGACGTGCTCAATGCGGGTAAAAAAGTGGTCATCCTGGCCGGCCAGGGAGCGATTGGCGCGCGCGCTGAGCTAGAGCAGGTGGCGGACGCGCTGGGAGCACCCATCGTTAAAGCGTTGCTGGGGAAAGCCGCGGTTCCCGACGACAGTCCATACACCACCGGAGGCATTGGGCTGCTAGGCACCCGACCGTCACAAGAAGCGATGGAAGAGTGCGATACGCTGCTGATCGTTGGCTCGTCCTTCCCCTACCTCGAGTTTTACCCCAAGGCCGGACAAGCTCGGGCGGTGCAAATCGACCTCGATCCACAGCGCATTGGTCTTCGCTATCAAGTTGAGGTCGGTCTGGTAGGCGATAGCCGAAGGACTCTGCAGGGTCTCTCACCGAGCCTCCACCGTAAGGACGAGCGCGGCTTCCTCGAGAAGGCGCAAGAAGGCATGCGTGACTGGTGGAAGCTCATGGAAGAGCAAGGAACGCAGACCAGCAAGCCGATGAAGCCTCAGGTGGTTGCCTGGGAGCTCGGCAAGCGGCTCCGCAACGATGCGATCCTCGCGGCGGATAGCGGTACCAATACCACGTGGTGGGCGCGTCACATCCCCGCTCGGGGTGAGCAGATGCACACGGTCTCGGGCACCCTGGCCAGCATGGCTTGCGGGCTCCCGTACGCCATCGCCGCCCAGGTCGCGTACCCCGAACGGCAGGTTGTGGCGTTCGTTGGCGATGGCGGCTACTCCATGCTCATGGCGGAGATGGCCACGGCGGTACGATACCGACTCCCGATCAAGGTGATCGTTGTGAAGAACAATTACCTGGGTCAGATCAAGTGGGAGCAGATGGCCTTCCTTGGTAATCCCGAGTACGAGGTGGATCTTCAGCCGATCGACTTCGTGCACGCGGCGGAAGCTTGCGGAGCGCGCGGATTGAGAATCGAGGACCCGGTGGATTGCGGCCGCGTTCTTGACGAGGCATTGGCCGCGCCGGGGCCGGTATTGGTGGAGGCGGTGGTTGACGCCAACGAGCCGCCCCTACCGCCCAAGATTACCCGTGAGCAAGCAGTGCACTTCGCCGAAGCCCTGGCCAAGGGCGGTCCCGATCGAATGGCTATCCTAAGGAACGCCATGGGAGCCAAAATTCGCGAGCTTGTGTAACGACTCGCCGAGTGTCTGCTGGCCCTGCCCGCGTCGCCCTGGCATGAAGCCTGCGTCGACTCAGCCCGGCGGGACGCTTCTCGCCGATTGGCCCTATCGGCGAAACTCGTGGTTCCATTGGAGTCCAGCATCGGCTGTCAGAGGAAGGGACGAGGCATGAAACTGACAGAAATCATGACCCGAGACGTCGTAGTGATTCATCCGAATGCCACGCTGGAGGCTGCCGCCGCTCGGATGGAGCTGCTCAACGTCGGACCATTACCTGTCTGCGATGGCTATCGGTTAATGGGCATGCTGACCGACCGCGACATCACGGTCCGCGCAACCTCCATGGGGCGGGACCCCAGGACCACGAGGGTGCAAGACGTTATGTCCACGAGCGTCGTTGCCTGCCGCGAAGATGACGATGTGAGTAAGGCAGCGAGCCTGATGGAAGAGAAGCAGGTTCGTCGACTCGTGGTCGTCAACGCCAAAAATCACATGGTCGGCATGGTATCCCAGAGTGACCTGGGCACTGGCAGTTAGGCGTCTGGCATTTTGTGCGGACGCAGTCGTAGCACGGGCCCTTGTGGCCTGTGCCTAGGATTCCCCACCCACGATCGATTTCGGTGAAGAGGCGCCCTAGGCACAGGCCACAAGGGCCCGTGCTACGTGAGCTTTAAAGCAGTAGCCACACTCCGGCCGCCGATACGAGGGTGCCCAGAATCAGTCGGCGGGTAAGTGGCTCCTTCAGGAACAGCGCCGCGAGCGGAGCGGCAAAAAGCGGCGAGGTGGCGCTCAGGGACGCGGTCTTGCCTGCGCCGGCCAGGCTGATGGCCGTGACGAACAGCAGGGTGGCGCCCACGCTGAGCACTCCGGCGACCAGAATGAGCAGCCAGAGTCGACTGTTTAGCTCTCTAATGGCGCTCACCACTCGCCCTCGAACGACCAGGAGCATCAGCAAGCTAGCAAAAGGCAATCGCACGGCCGAGGCCGTAAGTACGTCCATGTCCTCCAGCGACGGTCGGACGAGCACGGCAGTGAGCCCCCAGGACACGGCTGTCGCGCCAGCGAGGATATAGCCAAGGCGATCCAGTCGCTCCACGGTTGAGCTCTCGCTTTTCTCTGTCACCACCAGAACGACGCCGACGATGACCAGAAACGTACCGCCAACGATCGTAATCGTCAGCGACTCGTTCAGAAATGCCGCGGCCAGGAGTGTGGAGATAAGGGGAAAGCTCATAGCCACGGGCATGGCTCGCGAGACGCCAATGCGACGAATGCTCTCGAAGAACATCGCGTCGCCAAACGCCAGGCCGGTCATTACAGAGATGGCCATGAATCCGAGTGAGCTCCAGCGTGGCATCGCCGGCGGAGCCATCGCCCAGAACGGAATGGCGATCAGCAGCACGAGGAGCGCCGCGACAGCCGTCCGCAAGCCATTGACGACGATCGCGGAGACGTTGTGGGTGAGCTGACGAACCGTTAGCGTCGTCATTGCCCAGCACAGTGACGAGATAAGCCCGGCCGCGACGCCGAGCATCGGGGAAGCATCCATGGGGGCCAGGAGTATATCGCCCGCCTGGGTCTGCCGTTTCTCCCCCGCCTGGTCCGGCCCACGGCGATCCACCTCGCCGTTGTAAGCGGTGGTTCATCGATCAATGTGGATTGGGGCCGTGATGAGGGCCGCGAAATCAAGGGGGCTCCAGGCGCTACTTGATCTCGCGGTCCTGTGCACCCTTGGGTTTCACCATACCCAGCTGGGCTATCCGGTACTCCGCCGGATATCTGTGCTGCGCTTCTCCACCTGAAAGGATGTGGATCCAATGACCCGCGGTACCTCACAATACGCGCGCAGGCGCGCCAGGGAGCCAATGTCCCGGCCCTGACAGCGTTACTGGCCCACGGCGCCGGAAGTGAACTCGTGACAAGCGGTCCAGGAAGAGAGCTCCATCGCGTGTTGAGATGTTCGACGGGCGCTGAACGCCGGCCATGGCAGCACAAAGCTGCTCAAATCAGGAGACGATCTGTTCGCTCCCTATTCACCACCGGCCTCTTGCTGACTCTGGCCACCCTTCTCTTGTTCACGCAAACGGTGCCAGCCCGAGCGGCTGATCCTGGATCGCGATTCGGCATCAATCAGGCGTGGCAGGCGGCTGACCATGCCGATACGGCCGGAGCTGACTGGTCGCGCGTTCTGTTCTGGTGGAGCGAATTTCAGAAGGGCGGTCCCAATGAGTTCGACCTCTTCTCCACAGGGCATGACGAGCATCTCAATAACGAGGTGGACCGAGGGCGAGAGCTCGTGGGTGCCATCCTCAACACGCCGCGTTGGGCTAGCTCCGACGGCTCTCCCAACGGCGTTCCGAAAAACCTGTACCTTCCCTACAACCATCCAGATAACTACTGGGGGCAGTTCACGCGCCAGCTTGCTGAGCACTACAAGGGGCGCATCGACAACTGGATTATCTGGAACGAGGTGGACATCTCAGGCGGCGAGTGGGGCACCTGGAGCGGTACCACGGCCGACTACGTCCAGCTTCTGAAAGTCGCGTATCTATCGATCAAATCCGCTAATCCGCAAGCCAAAGTGCTGCCGTTCGGGGCGGCCTGGTGGTACGACTATGGGTCCACTATCGGCCGAATGCTGGACCTTATCGCCGCTGACCCGGATGCCAAGAAGTACGACGGATTCATGGATGCAGGAAATCTACACCTCTATAGTCGCTCCAACGACATTCCGCGGGTGGTCGGCTGGTATCGCGATCAACTCAAGGCGCGTGGGCTGGAGAAGCCTATCTGGGTCGGTGAGACAAACGCGGTGCCATATGACGATCCGAACTGGCCAGCGAGCAAGGCGAACTTCCGCGCCAGCCTGGACGAGCAGGCGTCCTACGTCGTGCAGGCATTTGCCACGTATCTCGCTCTGGGAGTGGAAAAGGTTAGCGTCAACCGCATGACCGACGGCACCGACTTCGAAGCGGGCGGTGAGCCATTTGGCCTGCTGCGCAACGATGGCACAGCGAGACCGGCATTGACCGCGTTCCAGGTCGCCACAAAATATTTCCGGGACGTCTACGAAGGTGAGCTCTTCCCCACTGAGCCGAACGGCCTCGCGCGCGCCGTTTTAAAGAACAGGTTAGATGAGGTCGTGACCGTAGTCTGGAACATGAAGCCAGTGGACATCGACGTCGCGATCCCGGCGACAACGGATCATGCGCTCCGCGTGACCAAATACGGGGAAGCCTCCACAGTGCTGGCGAATAACGGCCAGTACCCGCTCACGCTCACTGCCGCCACGGCGAATTCGAACGAGGCCGACCGCCGAGACTTCGTTGTCGGCGGAAACCCCATCATCCTCGTTGAGCGCCCTGACGGTGATCCGCAATCGGCGTATAGGGCGATTCGGTAGCATACCCTCGCCCCTCTCCCTCTGGGGATGGCCTTGCGATGGGGATACCGGTCTACCCTCACCCCATCCCTCTCCCAAAGGAAGAGGGCGCCGGGGGTTGGAACACCGCGATTGGGTTCGCCACTGAGGCGGTGCCCGGCTCAAGTCGGCATGCCTCATGCATCTATCAATACTGAGAGCGCTTCGATTGCATGCGCGCCAACCTCCAGATGCTTGTGTTCGTCTCAACTCCGAGCATTTCGTCCCGGTCAGGCCGGTCTGATCGAGTGGTGATCAAAGGTTCTCAGTATGAGAGCCAACGGTCCACCTCGGAGGGCACCGGCGGATGTTCGGATAGTGATCCCCGGGTGGGTGCACTTGTGCGAAAACCGCGCGCCCCGCGAGAAGAGTCAAGAGTCTGGTCCGACGCACCGGTACCTGTGGTGTGAGACTCCAAACTGATCGTTCCCATGAACTAGCCCCAACTGCCGGTCGGGGTGAGACTGAACACGACCACGATCTGGGTGGGCGGCACTGGCAGGCGTGGGGGCTGCGCTGGCTGCTGGCCGCGATCAGCATCTTCCACTTGCTGCAGGGTAACCGGGAGGGAGCGGTTGTCGCGGCCCTTGGCTTCGCGGTGTCGATGCTTCCCCCGATCATCAGCCACTTCTCCAAGTGGCACGTCCCACGTCTGCTCGAACTTACCTTCGTCGCGGCCATGTTCCTCCAGTACGTTTCAGAGTCGTTCAAGCTGTTCGAGATCTTCTCCTACTGGGACAAGCTCGTCCATTCGTCCGAGATCTTTCTGGCGAGCGCTGTGGCGACCTACCTGTTGCTCGGCTACCGCGAGCTTCACGAGCTGGACATCCCCGACGGTCTTGCTGCCGCGGGCGCGATGCTGTTCGGCATGGCGCTCGGCGCGACCTGGGAGCTGGTTGAGTTCACGCTGGATTGGTTCGGCAACGCCAACTTACAGAAGTCGAACGCCGACACGCTCACTGACATTCTGACCAACGACGCCGGCGCGATCTTCGGAACACTTCTCGCCTTCTGGCTGTACCGCCATCACGCCACGGAACAGCAGCGGCATGAGTTCGGCAAGATCGCCGATTGGCTCACTGGCCGCTTGGCCAGGCTCTTCGCCGAGCACGGTTTTCAAATCGGCGTCGGCATCGGGCTCGCCATCGCTGCTATCGTCGCGGCCGGCTGGCTGATGGATCGCGGGCCCCTTCCGCCTGGGCCGTCTGGCGAGGCCACTCCCGCGTCCTGGGACTTTACGGCCAACATGACCGACGCTGTCCCAGTGGCCACCCTGGTTGGCGACTGGCGACAGGACGCGCGCGGCATCTGCAAAGTCAACGATGTGCCGGTCCGGCCGGGTAGCGAGCAGATGGGACTGCTTGCCCTGGCGCCCGATGTCCGCTACGGCGGGTCCGCCGGACTCGTCGCCACGAGCACCTTCTACTCGGAGCGCCCGCAGCTCGGCGCCGGTACCGCCATGGACACCGGCCTGGCGTTCGGACTGCGTGACGCCGAGAATTTCTACCTGATGAAGGCCAGCGCCCTCCACGATACGTATAGGCTGGAACGGTACGTCGGCGGGCGACGGCGTGACCTGCGCGAGGAGCGCGTTCGCCTGCGCGGCAACGACTGGCACGAGCTGCGGCTCGAGCTATTCGGTGACCAAGCGACCGTCTTCCACGATGGTCGGAAGATCTTTGAAGAGCGTGGTCTTGAGCAGACCGACGGCGGCGTCGCCCTCTGGGCCCGCGTCACCACAGCGGGTTGCTTCGCCGAAGCGGCTGTCCAACCATCCGTCTAGGCGCTCCGAGCAACAGAGAACAAGAGGAGCCTTCGCTAGTCATCGATTCCACGCCGGCTCAGATTGCCACCCGGTTGCCGCGCACGCCGATAACTCACGGTCGTCCGGTGAATCGACGCGAGGGAGAGAGCAACCTGGCGGATGAGCTCATACGCAAGGTGCTGGACGCGGGAATTCGAGCGCCCAACCTACGGGCGGCACCATCGCCCCAACCCTCTCCCAGAGGGCGAGGGTGCCGGGGGCTAGAACACCGCGATTGGGTTGACCGCTGAGGCGGTGCCCCGCTCCAGCCGGAGCGGGGCGATGGTGAGGGAGAACTCCCAGGAGTTGAAGCGGGCGCAGGCCCCGGCCAGGTCGTCAAGGTTGAGGTTGTCCAAGAGCTGCATGCCCAGAGCGGCGAGGGTGAGCGTATGGATGGGAAGGCTCACGCCTTCCACCGGACTCGGGCGGACGTCGCTGATGCCGTCACTACCGAGCAGCGCGACGTTCCGATCCTTGAGCCAGGGGCCGCACGTGAAGTGCAGTCCGGCTAACAGATTGCCCGGTGTCCCAGGTGCCGTGGAGCCGCCGCCGCGCGTGACGCCCCGTGCGAATCAGGAGCACGTCACCTGACTCTACACGCAGCCCGGCGGCCGTTTCCGCGGCATCTAGGTCCGCCGGCGTGATGGCAGTACCGGGCTCAAGCGAGTCGACCTGTTTTAATAGCGGAATATCCAGAAGGATTCCACGCGAGACGATACCATCCTGACCGATCGTGATCGCATTCCTTGTGGCACCGTTGGAAGTCACCACGCTCACGGGCCGGTCGTTGTAGAGCTTGCCTTGCCAGGACACGTGGCACAGCGCATCAAGATGCGAGTGCGCCAGACCATGTGGCGCCAGAGCGAGATAGTCGGCGGTGGATCGATTCGTCGTTGATTCGACGATATCGCCGGCGCGGATCATCAAGTGGGTGGCCGGCGAGCGATTCTCTGGATCGGGGACGGTATTAAGCGGCCAGGCGCAGCTCACCGTGACTCCGTGGTTGATGAGGGCTGCCGCGCGTTTCGTCTGTTCGGGCGTGATCAAGTTCAGTGTGCCGCGCTCATCCTCCGCTCCCCAGCGCCCCCAGTTACTGCATTGATCGAACAACTCCTGAAAACCGGCCTGGCCGAGCTCGGTTGTCGGTGACTGGATCATGCGAAACCTCCCTATCGCGATGGCTGCCGCGCCCGCAGAAAGCCCCGTAGCGCAGCGGTCTTGTGCCCCGCGCCTCGCGAGATCCGGCGGTCCGAACGGGTTTACGCGACTGAGGATCCCCTGGGACGCAGGGCACAAGACCGCCGCGCTACGGGGCTTTACGAGTTCCCGTTTGGTTCGGAATGTCGGTTGAGTTGGGCTACGACGGACCCATGTACTGATAGCGGTGAGTTTGCCACCGAATCCATATGCGCGCCACACTGGAACGCAGAGTATGAGCTGAGACGAAGGAGCGCACAACTATGGCTGAAGAGCTAGGCCTTTTCGAAGCAATCCATACGCAGCGGGCGCTACGCTACATGAAGCCTGACCCGATTCCGGATCTGCTCATCCGCAAGGTATTGGACGCGGGGATTCGAGCGCCCAACGGGGGCAACCAGCAGCGCTGGAAGTTCATCGTGATCAAAGACCCAGAGACAAAGCGCTGGATTCAGCCCCACTACGCCGCTACCAGCCGTCCGGGCCATGCGGCGACCACGAACGATCGGGACGCGCAGACCATGTCGCGCAATGAGGCCGCCGCGAACTATCTGGGCGAGCATCTGCACGAGGTACCTGTGCTGATTCTCTGCTGCACCGAGCACGACGGCTCGGCTGGAGACGTCACCCGTGGCGCCAGCATTTACCCGGCTGTGCAGAACATGCTTCTGGCTGCTCGCGGACTCGGGCTGGCCAGCGTGCTGACCACCCGCCCGCACCGAGGTTTCGAGAAGGAGATCAAGGCGCTGCTGGGCATCCCGGAAAATGTCGACACGGCCGCGCTGATCCCGCTTGGCTATCCGCAGGATGGGAAGAAGTACGGTCCCACCAATCGACGACCGGTTGAAGAAGTGACCTACAGTGAGCGGTGGGGAGAGGGCTGGTCGGTCGGCTCCTGAAGTGCCAACGTAGCACGGGCTCTTGTGGCCTGTGCCTGGATATTGCCGTCTCCGACCGCGAGGGCGTCAATGGCGTCCCAGGCACAGGCCACAAGGGCCCGTGCTACGAGTGCTGACTACTGTCCTTCGTCTAATCGTCGCCGAAGAACTTATCGATAAACCGAATCTCTCGCTGAACGCCACCCTCGGCCCCGGGCACAGTGAACTGTCGGTCATCGTGATCGATGCGTCGCGGTGGCTCGTTCTGCGCCTGCGCTCCGAAGCGTAGGATGACCAGGTTCTCATCCGACGCGCTCTCAAACCAGTAGGGCGTCTCGCGTTTGATCACGAGGGCCTCATTCTTGTCTAGCTCGGCGGCAAGCTCATCGTGGTTGCCATCAGGACCGATGGTGTAGAAGCGCGCCTTGCCCTGCATGACGAGCCAGATGGCGTCATTCCCGCCGTGCGCATGCATGTTAGTCTCGCCGCCATTGGCGATGACCTGGATGCTGCATGAGATCAGGTCAGTCTTGGCGCCCATCGTGACTTTTTTCCCGTACTCCATCAACTGTGGGCGGATTTCAAACTTGTTGAAGCCATCAAGGTGGCTGCTGGACTCGTCGGTTCTCGTTTCGGTCTTCATCCATCGCTCCTTCTGCAGTTGCCGCTCGACACTGCTATTTTTGCTTGGTCAGCTCCAGGGTTTTCTTCGTGATCTCCTCTCCGTCCGTGGTACCGAGTCGGAACTTGAATTCATTGAGTCTCGAATAGTCTGGTGATGTCAATGGGTCGTACGACTTCACGTCGAGCCGTCGGCTGCTGTTGAGCACGCTTGATGCCCGAGCATCCTGGCCCTCGGCGCTCAGCAGCCACCGCAAAACCATCTTGGACACGTTTGGATGCGGCGTGTTTTTGAAGATCGAAATACCGTTTGAGAGCAAGTAAGGGGAGGCGTCGCGGCCCACAAGCTCGACGGACTTGCCTACACCCTGGTCCAGGAACTGGCGGTGGAGGTCGTCGTCCAGGCCGATCGCCACCGGATAGCGGCCCTGGATGACGAACTCAGTCACCTGGCTCCGAGTTTCCAGATAGCGACTTTGAGCAACGAGCTTCTTCACGAAATCCTCGCCGTTGCTCGCCAGAAGCGCCGCGTACGCGAAACTGCCGGCGTTGCCAACGGTGGGATCGTAAGCGATGATCTTGTCTTTCCATTTCGGGTCAAGCAGATCCTGCCAGGTACGAATCTCTGACGCCCCGGCCACCTCGCGATTCACGTGAAAGCCACCGCCAATGGTGAAGTAGTCGATGAGCGTGACGCGCTTGTTCGGATCGGTGTAGAGGTGAAATCCTCCGGCCCACTTCGAGTCGTCCTTGAGCTCCGCGGGCAGGACGTCGAGATACGGTGTGATGGTCTCGAGCGCATCCGCGGGCGTCAGAACCTGCAAGAGGTTAGATGTGGCTCCGAAATACATATCCCAGAGGTACTGACCCTGGCGCTGCTCCGAGATCACACGCGGCGCCATGTCGCTCGGCTTCATGGGCACCCACTGCACGTCAAGCCAGGGGAACGCCTGCTTCACTCGCTCGGAAAAGGACTGCCACGCTGATCCCGTTGTACTGGTGAAGACCAGCACACCTTCAGCTTTGGCAGCAGTTTCGATCTCGTCCCAGTTCGTGAGGTCGGTAGACCCCGCGGCGGCCTGCTTCGTTGCTGGGGAAGGCGGCGCGGCGGGAGCGCAAGCCACCAGGGCCACAAGTAGCGTGGCCAGGATTGTGTGGCACCTAAGGGTTCGACGCATACAGGCAATCCTCCCTGAAACCAGGTACAAACGGCCGCCATGGCCGCGCGGATAGGATGCGCAGAGTCACCAGTCGGGTTCGAGGGTAGATCAGAGCACCGGGATTCCGTCAAGCGTGGCGGTCCCAGTGTAGAGTCATTGCGATAGGAGGACGGCCTGTGACGCGTCCCAATTTCATCATCTTTATCACCGATCAGCATCGAGCCGATCACCTCGGCTGTTACGGCAATTCGATTGTCTCCACACCGCAACATTGACGGGTTAGCGGCGCGTGGCTGGCGGGCAGACGAGATGCACGTGGCCTCGCCCATCTGCATGCCCAATCGCGCTTCGCTCATGACCGGGCGGATGCCGTCGTGTCACGGCACTCGCCATAACGGGATCGAGCTCTCGCTGGCCGAGCGCACGCTGCCTCAAGCGCTGGCAGAGGCAGGCTACCGCACGGCGCACGTGGGGAAGTCGCATCTGCAGAACATCGTGGATGCACCCGGGCAATATCCTCGACCGAGCGATCCGCCGCACGCCGGCGAGGCGCGTCAGGAAGATCCGAACAAGCACGGTCAGGAGGTCTGGCGCCGCTGGGAAGAGCATCCCGACTTTGAGATCCAAACTCCGTACTATGGATTCCAGACCGTCGACCTATGCATCGAGCATGGTGACGGCCAGTATGGTCATTGGCGGCGTTGGGTTCGCCAACAATCGCCCGAAGCCGATCGGCTCATCGGCGCGGAGCACGCCTTCCCCACGCCCGACGTTGCGCTCACAACGGCCGGGCAAGCCTGGCGCACGCGGCTGCCGGAGGAGCTCTATCCCACGAGCTGGGTGGCCGATCGGGCCATCAGCCGCCTTGGTGAATTTGCCGCGACCGACGAGCCCTTCTTTCTCTACTGTTCATTCCCTGACCCGCATCACCCGTTTACCCCGCCCGGGCACTACTGGGATATGTATCGACCCCAGGACATGCCGCTGCCGGCCTCGTTCGACGTTCCGCATCACGACCTGCCGCCGCACGTACGATGGCTCTGGGACAGGCGCGATGACGGAACGGCTGTGAAGAACAGTCCGGCGCCGTTTGCCTGCACTGCGCGCGAGGCCCGCGAAGCGCTCGCGTTGAATTACGGGTCGATCAGCTTTCTGGACGCGGCCATCGGCCGCGTGCTGGATGCGCTGCGGAGCCTCGCGCTGGCCGACGACACGGTGGTGCTCTTCACCTCCGACCATGGCGACTTTATGGGTGACCACCAGCTTCTGCTCAAGGGACCGATTCACTATCGTGGCCTGACGCGCGTTCCCTTTATCTGGATGGACCCCGGCGCCGGAAATGGCGATGGGGGTACTTCCACCGCGCTGGTGCAGACCACCGACATTGCGCCCACCGTCCTGGCCCGAGCCGAGGTACTACCGTGGCATGGAATCCAGGGCAGGTCGCTGATGCCGCTTCTGCACGACGAGGCGACCTACTGGCGGGAGTCGCTTCTTGTGGAGGAAGAGGGGCAGCGGTACTACATGGGCTTTCCGGATCGAGTGCGCACGCGCAGTGTGCTCACCTCGCGTTACCGCCTCTCGCTCTATGACGGAGTTTCCTGGGGTGAGCTGTACGATCGGGAGGGCGATCCAGAGGAAGTGAGAAACCTGTGGAACGACCCTGGCTCTGCCGCGCTCCGCGCCGAGCTGACAACGGAGCTGGCGAGAAGCATGATTGCCCACGCCGAGATATCGCCGGCGCCGACGAATCGGGCGTGAGTTTCCGCCTGCCGACGTAGCACCGGCCCTTGTGGCCTGTGCTACCTAAGACTCGGGTGGTTCTCTGCGCTTGACAGCTTTCCGCGCCACCTACTAGGGTGGGTTGACGCTAGGAGACAGACCCATGGCCGGATTTCCCAGAATCATCCTCACCGAAGAAGGCATGCGTGACGGGCTGCAGATCGAGAGCGCAGAGATCTCGGTGCAGGACAAGATTCGCCTGCTGGACGCGCTCTCCGAGACCGGCCTGAAGGAGATCGCGGTCGGCTCCTTCGTGAGCCCGAAGTGGACGCCGCAGATGGCCGAAGTGGACGACCTGGTGAGCGGGTTCCATCCAAAAGAGGCGTGCGGTACACGTACACGGCGCTGAACGATCGCGGCGTTGAGCGCGCCCGAGCATTCACGCCGCCGCTGTCCGAGCCGGCGCGCCTGCATGGTACGAGCGTCCACATGTGCGACGTCTTCGTGCAGCGCAACACGAATCGAACGCAGGCGCAGGAGATCGCCCGCTGGCCTGAGCGGATCGCTCGGGCGAAGGAGCACGGCGCCACGCAGGGCGGCATTGGCCTGGGCGCCGCCTGGGGCTCCAACTGGACCGGCGAGTTCAGCCTGGAACAGCGCATGCACATGCTGGATCGGCAGTATCAGCTCTGGGCCGAAGCGGGCATTACGGTCACGCGCGTGGACCTGGCCGACCCGATGAGCTGGAACATGCCGCACCACGTCGAGCGGCAGATCGAGGCGATCAAGGACCAATGGCCGTCGATCGTAGACTTCAACCTGCACCTGCACAATGGTCGCGGCATGGCGCTCCCCTCCACGTATGCGGCGCTGCGCGTGCTCGAGCGGCACGGACACGCTGCGGCTCCAGTCCGCCATCGGCGGCATGGCCGGCTGCCCGTACTGCGGCAATGGTCGCGCGGCGCAGATGATGGCCACCGAGGACCTGGTCCATATGCTCGAGGACATGGGCATCAGTACGGGCGTGGACCTGTACAAGCTGATCGAGGTAGTTTGGCTGGCCGAGGAGGTGGTGGGACACCCTCTGTACGGATTCGTGTCTCGCTGCGGCCCTCGTCCGCGCTATGACAAGCTGTACGCGATGGACATGCCGCGCATCGAAACGCTGGACGAGGCGCGGCACTTCATCAAGGGACCCGGCGCATACCGGGCGCCCCCTCGCCGTGGAAGGCGCCGATTACGAGCTGGCAGCGGCCCGAGTCACAGATTGCCGAGGCGCCCTCGTCCAACGGCCACGTGCGCGAGTCGATCGGCGCGGCCGCGGAGCGCCCGTGAGCGTTGTAGGCAATGGGAAGGGGCCTGTAGCGCGGTGGTCTTGTGCCCCGCGCCACGATCGCTGTCGAATCCGGGCGCTGTCCGTTCTGACGGGCGGGCTTCCGGGCGCGCGAGGGCACAAGACCACCGCGCTACAGAAGCGGCGAGGAGACGTCGAGTGACCGAGTCTGCTTTGCCGCTGGAGGGGCTGAAAGTCCTGGAGCTCAGCCACATCGTGGCCGGCCCTTCATGTGGCCTCATCCTGGCTGACCTGGGCGCCGAAGTCATCAAGATCGAGCAGCCCGACACGGGCGATACCTCGCGCAGCCATCCGAACCAGGGCAGCACCTTCTACGCCTACAACCGCAACAAGCGCAGCCTGGCGCTCAATCTCAAAAGCGTTGACGGCAAGGAGATCTTCCGCCGGCTCGTAGAGCAATCTGACGTGGTGCTCGATAACTACGCCGCGGGCGCGTTGAGCCGCCTCGGAGTGGACTACGAGTGGGGCAGCAAAGTCAATCCCCGCATCATCTACTGCTCGCTCAAGGGCTTCTTGCCCGGACCGTACGGCTCACGGCCGTTTCTGGACGAGCTGGCCCAGATGGCGGGCGGGTTGGCCTATATGACCGGGCCGCCCGGGCGGCCGTTACGCGCCGGCGCTTCCATCGTGGACATCGGGGCGGCGACGTACGGCGTTGTCGGCATTCTGGCGGCCGTGTATCGTCGACAGGTCACCGGACGGGGCGAGTCCATTCAGTCGGGCCTGTTCGAGACGACGGTCTTCTGGATGAATCAACACATTGCGCGGGCGCAGCTTTCGGGCATCACGCCGCTGCCATTCGCTGCGCCAAAGGACGGGATGGGCAGCGTGATGGGCTGGGGCGTCTATCAGCTCTTTCCCACCAGTGACGGACGCGACGTGTTCATTGCCGTGACGGCGAACCGGCACTGGGCGAGCCTGTGTGAAGTACTCGGCTTTGACGACTGGGCCAAGGATCCCGGCTTCGACAGCAACACCAAACGAGCGGAGCAGCGCATTCTCATCGCCGAACGGATCGCGGGCGAGACGGTGAAATACGGCTTCGATGAGCTGACCCGGATGCTGGACGATGCCGAGGTGCCGTATGCACCGGTGAACACGCCGATGGATCTGGTGGACGACCCGCAGATGAACGGTCGCGAACACTGGATGCCGCTGGACGTGCCGGGCCACCCGGATCTGAAAGTGCCCGCTCTGCCGATAAGCATGGGCGAGACGCATTTTGAGGTGCGCCTCCAGCCACCGCGCCTCGGCGAGCACACGGACGAGATCCTGGCATCAATTGGCTATACGCCTGAGGAGATCGAAGCACTGAAAAAGCAGCAGGTTGTGCGGCGGACGGATGCGCTGCTGAACGTGGAGGATCCGTAGGTCGTCCTGCAGTCGCGAGACGACCCCACCCAGCCCTCCCCGCTGCGGCAGGGAGGGAGCCGGATTCTCCTTAATTCCTAAACACGCTCCCTCCCTGCCGCAGCGGGGAGGGCTGGGGTGGGGTCCCCGATCAGATCACAACGTCCACGCCGGATCGCCACCCTGCCCAACCAGACTCGGGTCCTCGCGCCAGCGCGCGGGCTGGACGTCTATGTAGATCTCCACTTGATTACCGTCTGGGTCTCGCAGGTAGATACTGTGGGACTCGCCGTGATCGGTGATGCGATCGATCTTGACGTCTTCGGCCTTCAGCTCAGCAAGGGCCGCGCGTAGCTCATCGTCGGTGTCACCGACCTTGAGCGCAAAGTGGCTCATTCCCAGCGAGCGGCGCTCTGGCAGCAGGTCCGGCGTCTGGTCCAGCCTGGACCAGCAGCAGCTCATGGTGCGTGCGGCCGGACGAGAACATGACGCTCCGCTCACCCTCACGGACAGGGCGGAATCCCAGCACGTCGCCATAGAAGTGCACCGACTTCGCCAGGTCGGAAACCGTCAGCACCACGTGTCCGAGCTCATGAACTTCCATTCGCAGCACCTCCACCCATGTTCTGAATCGTCTGCTTCGCAGCATACGCCCGGACACTACCAGTCCGCACGTGGCTCGAGCTTGATGGACTAACTCAACCAGTACGTTTGTGCTTGACGGAGGCAAAGGATTGGCGCAAGGTCTAGCCAGATTAATTGGAGCATCCTATGCGTCAATTAGCATGCGCTCTCACTATTGCAACGCTATTCATAGTGCCGATCTCAAGCGACGCGGTGATGGCCCGAGGCCCCATGCCGCTCGGTTGGGAGCAACTGCCGCTGCCGCAATCGGTGTTGCGGTTAGATGCACCGCGAACGGGTGCGTTATTCGCCAGAACATCGAGCGAGCTTCTGCGCAGCGAGGACGGCGGAATGTCCTGGCTATCCGTGCCGCTGCCACCCGGGCCTTCGATCGGCAATGCCGCGGTTGATGCGGTTGTGGTTGACCCAACGGACCAGTCGGTACTCTTCGCGGCCGGCCGGGAAGGGATCTATCGCTCCGTCGGCGAATCGGTCAACTGGACCCTGGTGCTGCAATCGAATGTTCCAGTTCTTCGAATCTCCGTGAGCGCGGCTAACCCGCGCATTGTGTACGCGGCCATGGCGCAGGGCAGCGGCAGCTTCCAGGTATGGAGAAGCGATGATCGAGGGGAGAACTGGACGCAGATCGAGGGCCCCCTCAACGGAGCCGTCTGTATCTGGGAGGCACCCATCCTGGCTCCCCATGCCAGCGTTGCCGATCTGGTGTTCGGCTCATGGACGTGCATGGCTGGACGAGAGCTTTTCGGCGGCGGCTCGGTCCGGAGAAGTCTGGATCGCGGCGCGAATTGGACCGAGGTTCTGCGACGGTCCACATATTTCCCGCGCCTGCTGGTGAGCGCCCCGACGAACTCGAGCCGCGCCTATCTCATCGAAAATCGCGGCGCCGCCCCGGGCGACGGGTTCATGGTGCGCTCCGATGACGGTGGCGTGACCTGGACAGATGTCTTCGCGTCGGACACGGATGAGAGCCTGGGTGGTCTGGCTGTGGATCCCGCACAGGCTGACCGTGTGGCGGTGGGCACCCGGCGCCAATCAGGGGATGGCCAGGTGTGGCTCTCGACAAACGCCGGGAACGCCTGGACCCAGCTCGGCTCGCCCGAGATCGGCTCGGTCCAGAGCCTGGCATTCAGCGCGGATCGTGCCTATCTCTTCGCGTCGACGATACGTGGAGTATTTCGCTATTCTCTGGCGGATATTGGAGGCTGATTCTCCGTGACGAATTCTTTGACCCCTTAAATTCCGGTGGCCCGCTTGGACGACGTCGCTCCTGCTAACGAAGCTGGATGTCCTGTCAATCTACGGTCGCGAGATTATTTGGTCTTGGAATTTCACCAACCGCCTTGGCCCAGGCGGACCGAGCTTATCCCTCGAAGGGGCCTTAAATAGGCCCCGGGCAGCGATTAACACCCTAAGGGGGACGACATGGCGGTGCGAACCGGCGCCAGTATCTGGAAGGACTGAGAGACAGCCGCGAGATCTGGTTCGAGGGCGAGCGCGTCGCCGACGTGACCGCGCACCCGATCCTGGGCCGAACTGCCGCGACGCTCGCCGCGCTCTACGACCTGCAGTGCGACCCGACCTTCGCGACGAGATGACCTACGCGTCGCCCACCACCGGCGACCCGGTCAGCATGGCATTCATCCAGCCGCGATCGCCCGACGACCTGGTCCGTCGACGGCGGATGTTCAAACGCTGGGCTGATTCGAGTGGTGGCATGCTCGGCCGCACGCCGGACTTCCTGAACGCCATGCTGGCCGCCTGCGCATGCAGTGCCCCGTACTTCGGCCGCAACGGGGCCGAGTTCGCCGAGCGCATCGCTGCCTACTACGAGCTGTGCCGCGAGCGCGACCTCTGCGCCACCCACGCCCTCGTCGATCCGCAGAATCAACCGCGCGCGCACGCAGTCCCAGCAGGCTGATCCCAGACGTGCCCCTCCACATCGTCGGGCGAGAGCTCCGAGGGGCTCGTGGTGAGCGGCGCCCGCATGCTGGCGACCCTGGCGCCCTACGCGGACGAGGTGCTCATCTTCCCCTCGCCGTCGCGAACCGACCCGAGCGATGCCCCGCGATATGCGTTCGCGTTCGCCGCCCCGGTCACGCTGCCCGGGCTCAAGTTCATCTGCCGCGAGAGCTTCGACATCGGCCGCTCCGACGATGGACCACCCCTCGTCGAGCCGCTACGAGGAGATGGACGCCGATCGTGATCTTCGAGGAGGCGGTCATCCCCTGGGAGCGCGTGTTTCTTAAGGGCGACATCGGGCTGTGCAACCGGCTGTTCCGCGAGACGCCCGTCCTCATGCACGGGGTCCACCAGTTCACGACGAAGAACGTGGCCAAGGCCGAGTTCGTGCTCGGGGTCGCGAGCCTGGTGGCCGAGGCGATCGGGCGGACGGAGATGCCGGCGTATCAGCAGCTTCTCGGTGAGATCGTGGACGCGATCGTGACGCTGCGATCCTTCGTCCGAGCCGCCGAGGCCGACGCCGTGCGCGACGAGCTCGGCTACTACCACCCGAATCCCGAGATCATGGGCACGGCGCGGAACTACTTCCCGCGCGTCTACCCGCGGCTCATCGAGATTCTCCAGCTCATCGGATCAAGCGGGCTCATGGCCACGCCGACGGAACGCGACTTCGAGCAGCCGGAGCTGGCGGCGGACATCGAACGGTACTACCAGGGAGCGACGCTCGGCGGTCGTGACCGCGTGCGGCTCTTTCGGCTGGCCTGGGACCTCGCGTGCAGCTCTTTCGCGGGGCGTCAGGTCCTTTACGAGCGCTTCTTCGCCGGGGACCTCAGCACCAACCTCCAGGCCCGCTTCCGCGCGTACGATCGGAGCGAAATTACCGAGCGCGTGCGGTCACTCCTCGATCGATCCTCCGGAGCCGGCACATCGGCATGATGGTCCCCGAACCAGCACGTTGAATCGTGATGCACGGTCGATGCGGTCAACCCATTGCGCGGCCCGGACAATACCAGGGGCCGAGTGGGGCGCTTGCGCGGAAGGTCCTTGCAGAATGACGATTGGGTGGCCGTGGAAGGGGAGATGCGAAATTGAGATCCGAACATCATGGCGAGGAGCGGGCGAAAGACGCACACGAGTACCAGGGCGGGTTTTGAGGGAATCGCAATAGTGTTAGTGAAACACCCATCGTGACGCTTTCTGATGGGCTTTACGACGCGCTGGTCACTGGCTCTTTGGCTCAGGATGTTGAATCGCTTGCCGAACCCGAGCGTACGCTGGAGAAGTTGTCACCGATCGACGCCGCATCTCGGCTCAGTGACGCACTGTCGCGTCAACTCGAGAGAGTCCTGGATGACCTGAGTGGGTCAGAGCCCGAAAAGGCCAAGCGTCAACTCGAGCTCATCAATGGTTTGCTGGCTCATATCCGTCGCGCAGCCGAGGGGACGCAAGACGCGGTCGATTCCATTCCAGAACCGCCACACGTACTACGTGGGGTTCATCGGACGCGCGTGCCGGTCGTATCTCCAGAAACCGGCCTGGCGAAGCCCTGGCTTTTTACGGCTGGGAAGGATTCCCCGTCACTCCTCTCCGAACTGCGGAGGGAGATAGGAAGCTGCGATCAGATCGACGTCCTGGTGAGCTTCATCACACAGGCAGGCGTCCGAAAGATGCTCGATATTCTGCGGCTTGCCACCGCCACCGATGCACGGGGGCAGCAACGCACGCGCGTTCGAGTGTTGACAACCACCTACACCGGCGCGACCGAGCAGGCAGCGATCGACGCACTTTCCGCTCTTCCGGGGTGCGAGGTCAGGATTTCTCTCGATGGCCGGCGGAGCCGTCTGCACGCTAAGGCCTGGATCTTTCATCGAAACACCGGATTCGGTTCCGCGTACGTCGGGAGCTCGAACCTCTCAGGCGCAGCCTTGCTGGGCGGACTTGAGTGGACAGTGAAGTTCACCCAACGAGGCGATGAGGCGATGTTCGAACGAGCCCGCGCCCATTTCGAGACGCTGTGGAACGATGATGAGTTTCAAGCCTATGACGCGTCCAACACGGAGCACCGAGTAGCACTGAAACAGGCGCTCGTCCGCGAGTCCGGCGGCTCACTTATCGCGCAACCGACCTTCTTCGACCTCCAGCCGAAATCATACCAACAGGAAATGTTGGATCAGCTCCAGCTTGAGCGAGAGCACGGTCGGAACCGAAATCTGGTCGTGGCGGCCACAGGAACAGGTAAGACCGTGGTCGCGGCGTTCGACTACCGGCGGGAATCTGGTGGAGGGAGCGTTCCCCCGCCTGCTTTTCGTCGCGCATCGACAGGAGATTCGACCTCAGTCATTGCGAACCTACCGCGAGGTGCTTCGAGACATTCCTTCGGCGACGTTCTCGGCGGCGGAAACCAACCGGACTCATTCGATCATCTGTTTGCAACGATTGACGGCGTTGCGATTGGTGCACTCGTTGACCGTTTCGGAACGGATTATTGGGACACTGTGGTCATCGACGAATGCCATCGTATGGCCTCTAGTCGCTTCCACCAGCTCGCGACCACGATACAGCCGCGCGTCATGCTCGGCCTTACGGCTACACCTGAGCGCGCGGATGGGCAATCGATCCTGCCGTACTTCAGCAACCTCCCGGACGGCTCACCGGCCGTTGAGCTACGTCTCTGGAGCGCGCTCGACCTGCAGCTACTGGCGCCGTTCGAGTACTACGGGATTGACGATGGGACCGACTTCTCGGAAGTGCCGTGGGGGCGCACGGATGAGGAGGTTCGGGCCATCGATCGGCTCGTTACTGGAAATCATGCACGCGCCCGCCTGGTTATTGACGAGTGGCAGCGGCTCACGGGCGACGCTGCAGCCTCGAAGACGTTGGTGTTCTGTATCTCTGTTGCACACGCGCAGTACATGACGCAGATGCTCGAACGGCCGGTTTACCCACGCTCTGTATTACGGGCGATACGCCCCGGACCAGCGTCGGCGGGCGCCTGCAATGCTCCGGAACGGGAAGGTCTGCGCGCTGGTCACGGTGGATCTTTTCAACGAAGGTATTGATCTGCCCGAGGTGGACACGCTGCTGCTGTTGCGTCCGACACAGAGCCCCGTTGTATTTCAGCAGCAGATCGGACGAGGTCATCGACTTGCGCCAGGGAAAGAGAGCTGCTTGATACTCGATTTCGTCGGCCGACACCGAGCGGAATTCCGATTTGATCGTCTATTTACCCCGCTCACCGGCCTCTCACCCGACGGGAACTGGAGCGATCGGTCCAGGATGGCTTTTCGCAGCTTCCAGCAGGCTGCCATTTCCAACTTGGACGACTCACGCGTGAACAAGTTCTGAGGAACCTACGCACCCTATCGCAACAGACCTGGACTCGCCTTCGTACTGAGCTTCAGGGGTACGCTGCACTCGGTCGGCCAATTCGACTCGGGAGTTTCCTCACCGAGCAAGCGATCGATTTGGACGATCTCTATCGCGAATCTGGGGCGAGTGGTTGGACGGCGCTTAAGCGCGCGGCCGGTCTGCACGGAGAATCGGAGAGCGCAGAAGAACAGTACTTTGGCAGACGATTCTCGGCATTGCTTCATGAGGCACGACCCGGAACAGATACACCTCCTGCGCCAGGTGGCGGACCCGTCGATCCAGTACTCCGCCTCAGGTCAACGGGACCTTGATCGTTTGCAGATGCTGGCCTACGAGGTGGACGGGACAAATGACCGTGTCGGTTCCGGAGACGAGTTCCTAGAACGCTTACGTTCCGCTCCCGCGATGCTCACGGAGCTTGGAGAACTTGGTGAGGTTCTCGATGCCCGCGCGCGCTTGCTATACCGTCCGCTTCCTGATGCTGAAGACATCGCGATGTGTCTCCATGCACGCTACTCGCGCCGAGAGATTCTGACCGCGTTCGGCTGGTACACGGCCGGGAGGCGGCCTCCCTCGCAGAGTGGCGTGCTTGCCCTCCCGGATCGCAGGACGGAGCTTCTGTTTGTAACCTTGGATAAAAGCAGTGGCTTCCATGATCGCATCGCTTACCGGGACCACGCGGTCAGCCCCGAAAAGTTTCACTGGCAGAGTCAGAATTCGGCCGCTCCATCGACCGTCGCCGGCCGTTGATACATCGAGAGCCCCGGAAACGGTTGGACCTTTCAGCTCTTTGTACGGGGCCGCCAGGACGACGCGTATGTGGCTCTCGGACCAGGTATCCTTGAGCACTACGAAGGCGCGAAGCCGATGAGTATTGTTTGGAAGCTTAGGGAACGTATGCCGCCACGCCAATTCGAGGAATTTAGCGTTCTGCGAGGAGGTAACGCTATAGCGAGCCAATCGAATTGACGCTATTGCGAACCAACTTTCCAAGCGTTGTTGAGTGACTAATGTCCCGCGTCGTTACGCCTTTCGAGCAAATCTGCGCCGCCATGGTTGAAGCTATGGATCCTGACCTTCGCCTGGCCGGCGCGGAACTTGAGTTCATGGCCGCCGATATCGCGAGGCGAATTTCGCCCGTTGCGGACGATGCCCGCGCTACTGTGCTGACGACGGACCGTTTGATTACGGTTCTGTACGCTGAGGCGGGTAAGCCATACGGTCCCGGCCCAGAGGCGCGTTGGCGGTGGTTCTTCGAACGAGTGGACGCTTGACTAAGAGCAACGTTTGCTCGTGGCGGGCAGCGTGTCAAATGGCGGACCGGCGGTGATCGACCCGCGACTGCCATGATGGGCACCAAGATTCGGGCGATGTTCCCTACGGCCCGTCAAGAAGCTCGTCAAGCAGCAGCACATCGAAGCGCGTTCGGGCTCTTGCGAGCGTTCGATCGTTCGTGACGAATGCGGTCGCCTCGTGAATGATGGCGGTGGCAACGACGAGAGCGTCCGGGGGCCTTAGATTTAGCGTCGCTCGCAGTCGGGCGGCTTCCCGGGCAACATCTCGCGTGACATCCGCGATCGACAGATTGGGGAAATTCACGATGAGGGCTTCGTACTCTGCCGCTACGGCCCCCGCGTTCAATTTCCAGGGGTGGACTAGTATTTCCATGATGGAGACGGTGGAGAGCACCGCTGACCAGATCCCTGCCTCCACGCCCGCGAATAGCTCGGTAGTCAACGCCAGATATCGGCGGTTTGCTTCGAAGTGGTAGATGAATATGGTGGTATCGAGAGCAATGCGGCTGTGCGCGGCTAGTCGTTCGCCGACTTGTCCCACGCGTTCCGCTCGCCCTCCAGATAAGCCTCGGCATCGACATCCTGCCAAATCTCGTTGTGGAGACCCGCGAGCCGATCGGTGTAGCTCGACGGTTCTGGTACGAGTATGAGGACGCCATCTTGAACATCCACGAGAAGGCGGTCTCCCTGCTTGATGTTGAGCCGCTCCCGCGCCGAGCTGGGTACGGCTATCTGAAATCGCCGGCTCACCTTTACTGTCTGCGAAGACACTACATGACTCCTATGCTTAGTAATTGTAGCATTCTGCTAAGCAGTGGCGGCCGGGCAGCTTCGTGTGGACGCGCTCCGCTACGATTGCGCGGATGTAGCCGGTCAGCAACACTATGAGCGCGCAATCGAATCTTCGTAGGGAGTGACTACTATGGCGTTCTTCGAAAAGGGCGAGGTCCGCATCCGCTACGAAGAGGTCGGCTCCGGTTTCCCGTTGCTACTCATAGCGGGCGGGGGATTGAACGCGACACTCGACTTTTTCAAAGGCAACGCACCGTTCGATGTGTTGCAAGAGTTCAAGGATCGGTACCGCTGCATCACGATGGACCTGCGCAACGCCCCGGGCGGAGAGTCAGTCGGCCCGCTCGAGATTGATAGGCCCTGGGATGCATACGCCGATGACCAGCTCGGCCTGATGGATCATCTGGGCATCGATCAGTTCATGGTGCTGGGGTTCTGCATCGGCGGGCCGTTCATCTGGAACCTACTGCGGCTGGCGCCTGAGCGTATCGTCGCGGCAGTGTTGGCTCAGCCCAGCGGATTCCGTCCGGAGATGCCCGACCTTTTCTATAACAACAACATTTCCAGATGGGGACCAGCGTTGTGTGCCCGCCGATCCGACATCACGATGGAGATGGTCGACGCATTCCTGAACAAGATGTACCGATCGGATGCGGACTTTGTCTTTACCGTGACCCGCGACTTCGTGCGCTCGTGTCAGACGCCGGTGCTTGTCCTGCCAGACGACATTCCGGAACACCCGTACGCCGTGGCTATGGAAACCGTGCGCCTCGCACCGAATGCTCAAGTAAGCATCTACCCCTGGAAAAGACCGCCCGAGCTGATTCCCCAAGCCGTGGAACAGGTGCGCGACTTTCTCCGCGCGCACACCCCGGAAGCCGTTACTCGCTGAAGTTGGCGCCGTTGGGCATGCGAAGGGCTAGGCCCGCGCTTGATAGTGAGCGCTTCTTAAGACGCCCCCGTACGGGGGCGGATCCGTATCTCCGCGAGAATTTGTTGGTGCGGAGCGCTGTTACCCGGTCGCCGTGAGCCGGGCGATCGTCTCGGCGCTCCAGTCTCCCTGCTCGAATCCGAAGAAGCGCGCGTACTGCTCGATCTGCTGATCGGTCATGATGGCGCCGGGCTGGACGAAGCAACCGCGCTCACGGGCGGCCATGAGCAGCGGGGTGAAGCCTGAGCCGATCACCGCGTCGGCTACGATGGCCGCTGGGTCCAACCGCTCGCAGTCCAAGGGCAGCGGATCGGACTCTCGCATGCCGACGGGGCTGGCGTTGACGACGAGGTCGTAACCGGTCGGGTCGGAGGACGTCGCGCTGGAAACGTAGCCTGCCGCTCGTAGCCGCGTAGACAATGCCTGAGAGCGAGACTCATCGATATCCGAGACGTCGACGCCTTGCGCGCCAGATTCCGCGACTGCAAACGCGATTGCCGATCCGACGCCGCCAGACCCAACGATGAGCGCCCGGCGTCCCTCGATTCGCTGGCCCGATGCCCGTAGCCCGGCGATAAAGCCGATACCATCAAAGATGTCGCCAACTGTTCGGCCATCGGGGCGTATTGCCACCGCGTTGACCGCTCCAACCTGGCGTGCGCGTGGTGTGGCCTCATCCACGAGCGAGAGTACCGGTGGCTTATGTGGGATCGTGACGATGAGCCCCAGCAGATTGGGAAGGGTGCGGATACCATCCCAGAAAAACTGCAATGAGTTTGCCGGCACCCGCATTGGCACACACACGGCATTGGTCCCGTTGTGCCGGAAGAGCGGATTCCAGATGATCGGCGCACGCACCTGAGCAATCGGATCGCCAATGACGGGCAAGATGCGAGTGAAGCCGTCAATCTGCGGGTGAATCACAAGTACCCCTCCACGGATGTTCTGCCGCCTTTACTATGCACGAAGGTCCACGTAGCTCCCGCGCCGCGGCCGGCTCGGATACGATTGGCGGGTCGCACGCGACACGTGTCATTGTGAGCACGCGAATCGACAAATTGAGGAGACACCGCCATGCCGATATTCGAAAAGGGCGACGTTCGCATTCGTTACGAGGAGGCCGGCTCCGGCTTCCCGCTTCTTGTGACGCCGGGTGGCGGGTTGAACTCACGGGTAAAGAATTGGCAGACAGCGGTGTTCAATTCGATGGAGGAATTCAAAAACGACTTTCGATGCATCACCATGGACCAGCGCAACGCGAACGAGGGTGAATCCAGTGGACCCATTCCGGTGGACGACCCGTGGGGAGCATTCGCCGACGACCAGCTCGCGGTGATGGATCACCTGGGCATCGATAAGTTCTTCTTCATGGGCTACTGCATCGGCGGCCCGTTCGCCCTGAAGATCATGGAGCGTGCCCCCGACCGCGTGGTGGCCGGTGTGCTCTGCCAGCCGGTAGGACACCGACCGGAGGATCCGGACGTTATGTACCGCTCCGGTCACGACAACTGGGCTCCCGAATTTCTCGCACGGCGACCCGACGTAACCATGGAGACCATCGAAGCGTATCTACACAACCTCTACCGCGTGCAGCCTGACTTCGTCTACAGCGTGACCCGCGACTTCGTGCGCTCGTGCCAGACGCCCATGTTGGTCCTGCCGGACGATGTCCCGGCGCACCCATACGCCGTGGCTATGGAGATTGCCGAGCTGGCACCCAGGGCCGAAGTTTCGGTGTACCCGTGGAAAGAGTCAGCAGATCTGAAGGCCAAGGTTGTGAGCCATGTTCGCGACTTTCTGCGATCGCACGAGCCCGCTAAAGCTGCTGTTTGAGGTCGCGCAATCAACCACCACGTAAGCGTTTTGTGAGGTGAGGAGACAGGATTCACCGTCTGGGGGTGCAATCGCTGTTGCGATCGTCGGCAATGGATCCTCAAGTGGCGCCCGCAAGGAGACGTCACTGCGTCAAACGCCTAGGTGATCGGTACGCGGCCGCCTCCTACCGGGCGCTCCGGTCGGAGACGTTGCGGTGTGCGGTGCATCAGCCCGTGGATGGGCTGATGCACCGCTTGGACATGGCCTGACTTACCGAATCTGCCCTTCAACAATGTTGCTGAAGAGGCTCATCTCGTGGGGGAGCATGACCGGGTCGGCGGGGCACACGTAGGAGGAGTTGAGCTGGTCCAGGGCGGTGATGCCGAGGAGGCCCATCGCGATCTCCATCTCGCTCTCCAGGATCTCCAGCACTCGCACCACGCCAGCTGCCCCGTCCGCGGCCAGGCCCCAGCCCTGAAGCTTCCCGATCGCCACCGCGTCCGCGCCGAGGGCCAGGGCTTTGAGCACATCGGTGCCGCGTTGAATGCCGCCGTCCAGAATGATCTTGGCCTTGCCTTTCGTGACAGCGTGGATCTCTGGTAGCGTCTCGATGGCTCCACGGCCATGATCGAGCTGTCGACCACCGTGATTGCTGACCCACACCACGTCAATACCCCGCTGCACGCAGATGGACGCGTCCTCGGCGGTGGCAATGCCCTTGAGCATGAACGGCAACCCAGTAAAGTCGCGAATGCGCTCCACCGTGTCCCAGGTCGACGCGGCCTGAAACTCGCGGCCAGCGGCTGAGCGCTGGGTGGGTGGCGCGTAGCGGCCGAGCATGGGGCGCTCTCGATGCGAGAGATGGGCCGTGTCCACCGTGACGCACAGCGCCGCGTAACCGGACTCCTTGACCCGGGTCAGGATGTCCTTGCACCAATCCCAGTCCCCTCGGACGTAGAGCTGGAATGTCTTCGGAAAATCGCCGGCCTTGCTGGTCTCCTCCAGCGTCGGCTCCGTCACGGAGCTGAGAACGTGCATCGTGCCGAATTCGGAGGCCGCCCGGGTCACCTCGGCACCACCACCTGGGTGGAAGACCTGGAGTGAGCCGATTGGTGCGGGCAGCACAGGAATCCTCAGCCTGTGCCCCAGAAACGTGGTTGACGTATCGATCGACGAGACGTCAACCAGGACGCGCGGCCGGAACGCAATTTTGTCGAAACCGAGTCGGTTGCGCCGCATCGTCGTCTCGGACTCCGAGGCGCCCACGAGGTAATCCCACGGCCCCTGCTCGAGGTTTTTCCTGGCCGCGGCGATGATTTCTTGATTACTGAGAAAGTCGCCCACGCTTCCCTCCTTGTTGGTGATCTGGCCTGCGCCAAAGGATCGGCGCGACGGGATGGCCCGCGTCACATGACGCCGGGCATCGAACGTTTCTTCAAGCCAGCATTATGCGCCTCGTGCGCGGTGTTGTGCTTGGAACGGGAACTAGATGTAGTGGCGTCCATTTACGGGCGCCACCTGTGCATCGTGCATTGCGATCGGATTAGGGATTCCCAAGTGGCGCCCGTAAATGAGCGCCACTACCTCTGCCTCGGTCAAAAGCGGCGACGACCGCCGCAGTCCAAAAGAGCAGCGAGGGCTATCGCGGAAGCGGCGCTCGCTCGCCGTACATCTCCTCGAGCAGCTCGGTAATGGGGCTGTAGTTGCCGGATGGCTTGCGGCGCACGGCGTCCATATTGAGCGTCATGTTGTGGCCGTAGTCGTGCGTGGCCAGCGGGATGATGTCGTTATCCGCCGGATCGCGGAAGACGTTGATCGGGTCCTCGCCGCGCTCAACCTTCTCGATCTCTTCCAGGAGCATGCGCCGATAGAGAAGGAGGCCGCGATCGGACCCAGCTAAGCGCTCCACCGACCGATCCACAATAGGACCCTGCGCCGGCCAGGCAAGCATGTCCTGCGCCAGGATGTAGTCCGGGAAATCGCCGAGATCGTTCTGGAGCGGCAGATCGTAGAGCGGGACGACATCCTGTTTTGGCGCTTTCACACCGTCGGGAGGGAAGAAGACTTCGTATTCGAGGTGCCAGGTTGTAGTGTCGTCGATGGGGACACGGATCTGGAAGGCGGCCCCGGTGCCTAATACCGGTATGCGCACCTTATCCGGGAACACGAGCGGGTGGCCGAGCCGCCAGTCATCCGTTGTCTCGGCGTCGCCTTCAAGCAGCCGCTTTTTGATGATTCCGTACTTGTATCGATCGAAATCGATCTTGACGTGGTGCTTGAGAAATGGCGTTACGTGCGAGACGTTCCAATCCGGGTGCGGACGACCCTGACGCTCAAGCTCCTCGAGGCAGTATTTGAAGAACCAGCCATGGAGGTACTCCGCATGGGTGGGGTCCACAGAGTTCTCCATGCACTGCAGCCAGTTACATGGGATCATCGTGGCGCCCACGTCGCGAATCACATTGGGCATCGCGTAGAGGTCCCAGCGAGGCAGAAGCGGCGTGGGCCCGGGGCCGAGGTAGGCGAATATCAGTCCGCCCAGCTCCTCCACAGGGTAGGCCGTGCGTCTGCACGCGTTGATAGAAGTTGCTGTCCGGCTCTTCGGCAGGCTGCTCCAGGCACTGGCCGGTGGCGTCATACAGCCACCCGTGATACGGACAGCGCAGGCCTTCTTCTTCCGGAATGCCGTACTTCAGGTCCACACTGCGATGCGCGCAACGCTGGCCGAGCAAGCCATACCGTCCCTTGCGATCCTTGTACAGCACCAGGTCTTCGCCCATGAGACGGACGGGTTTGGTGGGACGGTCAATCAGCTCAGAGACGCCGGCCACCGGCCACCAGTAACGTCGGAGGAGCGTGCCGAGGGGAGTGCCGGGACCGACGCGGGTCAGGCGTTCATTTTGTTCTTTGGTAAGCACGAGACCTCCCGGTGGTCGATGAAGAATGAAGATGAAAATTAAGAATGGAGTATACGGACGCTGAGCACCCAGTCCATTCTTAATTTTGCATTCTTAATTCTTCATTCCTAATGGTCAGTCGATATAGAGCCCACCGTTGACGTCCATGACTTCCCCGGTGATGTAGCTCGCCCCATCGGAGAGGAAGAACGCCACGGCGTGCGCGATGTCCTCGGGCTTGCCCAGACGGCCGGCGGGAATGGCCGCCATGATCGCCTCCTGGTTCGGGCCAACCAGTCCATCCGCGGTCATGCCGGTGACGATGCGGCCCGGGCAGATGGCATTCGCGGTGATGTGCGGAGCAAGCTCCACGGCTAATCCGCGGACGAGGCCAAGCATGCCGGCTTTGGCGGCGGCGTACGCGGTGCGCACGCGCGAATTGGGCAGCACCCCCACCTTTGCGCTCACGGAGGACATGCACACGATGCGTCCGAACTGACCCTCGATCATGGCTGGCGCCACGGCTTGCGACCAGATGTAGGAGCCCTTCAGATGTACGGAGATCGTGCGATCGAACGACTCTTCGCTGAGCTCCAGGATCGGATCGCGATTCGGAAGGCCGGCATTGTTGACCAGAGCATCAATGCGTCCGAACTTCTCGAGCACCTGCGCCACGATTTCGCGCGCTCGGCGCTGATCGGAGACATCTGCCTGGAAGCTCATGGGTTCGGGCGCGTCCTTGATTGGCTGAGCTGTCTCCGCGGCAGCGTCCCCGTCCAAATCCACGGCGACAATGTGGAACCCTTGTTTCGTCAGGACTTCCTCGGGCCTGCGCTCATGTGCCAGGCGCTCCGCGACTGCCCGACCAATGCCGGCACCTGCCCCGGTGACGATTGCAACCCTGTGATCAGTCTTACTCATAGTGGCCGAATCCTACGGGAGGGGTGTTGGAGCGTCAAACCCTCCCGCTCACAGCAGAGCGGCATCCGCGTGAGGGTGCGGATCCTCCGCGACATCCCCTCCCACGGACAGAGCCGCGCACGTGAGTAAGCGGATCCTCTCCCGAGCACCTCATTCATAGAGATCGTCAGAGGAACCGCTTATTCACGTGCGCGGCTCGGAGGCTGGTTGATGGATGTGATCGCGATTGAGGTTCTTCGAAGGGGTCCGCACCCATACGGGATGCGGCTCTGTTGCGGTTGGCGACTACGCGTTGGCCGGCTTCCAGGGCTTGATCCATGGCGATTCTGGCCAGCCTTCCGCGCCGGCCATGAGCTCATACATGGTTGCTTTGTCGATGGACTCACGGACGATGTCAGCGTGACCGGCGTGGCGCGCGGCCTCCTCGACGAGGTGGAGAAGGACCCAGCGGACGGTCCAGGCCTCCATATCCTGCGGGTACCACGGCACCCCTTTGGGGATGGGAACGGGTTGGTTTAGGTCGCTGATGCCGTTGATTACTGCCTCCGTTTCGGCGGCCACTTCATCCATAAGCGCCAGCACGCTTTCCAGCGTCTCATCTGGAGTCAGAGCGAACCCCCGCGCGTAGTCGGACCACTTGTCCTCGTCGGAGCCGCCGCGATCGCGCTGCACGACCAGGTCGATCCAGCCTCGCTCCATTAGCGCAACGTGCTTGATGAGTCCTCCAACGGACAGAGCGCTCGCTGACGGGGCAAGCCTGATCTGTTCTTCGGTGAGACCGTAGGCGGCGTATCGGAGTCCATCCCGTTGCTGCTTGATGTAGGCAAGTAAGAGCGCGCGCTCATCAGTGAGAGGGGGAGCCTGGCCTGGCATGTCGATGTACTCCTTTGCTGGTTCTGTTGGTGTTGCTGAATTGGGCAGAATTATGCCGTGATGCCTTCGAGTATCTCGGCCACAGCGATCGGTTGGGACAACATCGGCCAGTGGCCGGTGTCCAACTTAATCACATGCCACGGTGGCGTGTTGAGGGCCTGGAATCGGGGAATTGGCAAGGTCAGCAGATTTTGACCGTCCTCGCAGGCAACGATGATGCGCTGATAGGTTCCCTCGTCCGTGCCGTTTAGATGCAGCGGCTGCGTATACGTTTGGAACGGCTGATCGGCGGCGTGGCGCTGCATGAGGCTTCGATGCTCTGAGGTCAATCCGTTCAGGCTTGCGTTAGCGCCAAGCTCTTCAAACGAGGGGAACGGTAGGCGCCAGCCATCGCCGTACTCGGCCACTGCGCGCTCCAGATTCTCCCGCGCGGACGGTGGGTACGGATCCAGATGGCATTCGCCATCCAGGAACGGCGCTGAATCGAGATACACCAGCGCGCTCAGCCGGGACCCGAGGCGATCGGCCGCGCCGGTGACAACCAGGCCGGCGTAGCTATGACCGACCAGTACAACGTCGATGAGCTCCTCGAATTCAAATAGATTCGTCACGTCGGTGATGTGCGTGTCGAGATTGATTTCGGGCCGTCCCAGATGCGCCCGCTCTCCGAGACCCGTGAGTGAGAGCGGATAGACATTGTGTCCGTGTGCGCGAAGATGCCTAGCGACATCTTTCCATGCCCACGCGCCGATCCAGGCGCCGCCAATCAGCACGTAGTTAGTCATCTTTCACATCTCCTTCGGATCGGTTGACGGCATGGTCTCACGAGAAACTGTCAGGATATGGCAGGATTAGATGAGATCTTACGGGTATGCGAGCAAGTCGACTGGTTTCCATCCTGATGCTCCTGCAGGGGCGGGGCAAGCTCACAGCGCAGCAGCTTGCCGATGAGCTCGAGGTCTCGATTCGAACGATTTACCGCGATCTCGATGCGCTGGCCGCATCGGGGGTGCCGCTGTACGGCGATCGCGGCCCCGCCGGCGGCTACAACCTGGTGGATGGCTACCGCACCAGGCTGACCGGCCTAACGCCCGCGGAAGCCGAGGCCGTGTTTCTGGCAGGCCTGCACGGACCGGCCCAGGCGTTGGGTTTGGGGCCCAATTTGGCCGCTGCCGAGCAGAAGCTGCTGGCCGCTCTGCCGGTTGAGCTGCGAACGCGCGCAGGGCGCGTTACCGAGAGATTTCACCTGGATCCCGCCAACTGGTTCACCGACGCGGATGAGCCGGCGCACCTGATTGCTGTGGCGGAGTCGGTCTGGGAGCAGCGTGCCCTGCGTGTGCGGTATCGCCGCTGGCAGGGCGAAGTGCAGCGGACCCTCGAGCCGCTCGGCGTGGTGCTCAAGGGAGGTGCCTGGTACGTCGTCGCCTCGGTAGATGGTCAGATCCGTACTTACCGCGCGGCGCGTATTCTCGAGATCGAGCCGCTCGAACGATCATTTCGAGCGGCCCAGGGGGTTCGACCTGGCAGCGTTCTGGCAAACGTGGTCTGATGATTTCGAGGCGCGCAATCGTCAACATCATGCGCGCGTGCGCGTGTCACCTCACGGGCTGGCAATGATGGAGCATCTGTTTGGCTCGGCCATCATGCGCTCCGTACGGGAGAGTCAGGGGCCGGCGGACGCGGATGGCTGGGTGTGCGTCTCCGTCCCCTGGAGTCGGCGGAGTACGCGTACACCGATCTGCTGCCATTTGGGGCAGAGATTGAAGTGATCACACCGCCGGAGCTACGCGAGCGGATGGCGGCGATTGTCGAGGCGATGACGAGGGTCTATCGAGCCAGCGCTTCTTCCGGCGATCTGCACCGCGCGGGTGTTCCGCGGGAAGTCTGAGG
The DNA here is from genome assembly GCA_963765765.1 of uncultured Chloroflexia bacterium. Classification (GTDB taxonomy): domain Bacteria; phylum Chloroflexota; class UBA6077; order UBA6077; family JACCZL01; genus CAVXYC01. Next base: position 345,608 of record CAVXYC010000023.1, read on the forward strand.
GCAAACGTCAACGGAGAGTCAGGCTCCCTCCCCGTGAGCGGGGCGGGGTGGGGCCCCACCGGTCGCCCCAGCCTCAGATGCCGCTACGTCCAGCTTCCCTCTCGCGACAACGCTTCCGACGCCAGCCCGAGCGCGGCGACGATTCCGAGCACTGGGGTTTCGCCGCGTCGGGCGGCTTCGAAGAGCTCAGGCAGCGTCAGCAGGTCGATGACCATGTCCTCCAGATCCCCGGAGGCCGGTTCGGCTACCTTACGCGCTCGTCGTGACAGGTAGATGTGCGCCTGGCCGCAGCCTCGATTCCCGTCTTCCACGAATGCGCCCAGGAATGACCAGTCCTCGGCTACGTAGCCGGTCTCCTCGAGCAGCTCGCGTTTGGCTGCGTCCATGGGGTCTTCACCTGGCTCGAGATAGCCGGCGGGAAGGTTTATGCAGACACGCCTGGGGCCGTGTTTGTAATTGCGCTCCACCACCACGCGGTTCTGGCTTGTGAGCGCGACAATGATCGCGTGGTCCGGCATGTCGATCGAATAGAACCCTTGCACTTGACGGCCATCGGGAAGCTCCACATCGTCGCCGTACAGTCGAAGCCAGGGACGGGCGTCGTAGAGCTCGGTTCGCGTCCGGATGGTCCAGGGCTTCGGTAGTTCGCTGGACATGGTGCTCCTGGTCGAGTCCTGAGTTGGGGCGGCGCTGCGACTATGAATGAAGCAGCTTCAGCGCCGCCTCATGAATCGATCGATTTCTGGAATATACGGCGTTTCCATATACCGGGTGACTGATGCCGTCTGCCCCACTGAAGACGCCGCCGGCCTCTTCGACAATCAGCGAAGGCGCTGCGTAATCCCAGACCTTGCCCGCGAGCTGGACGGCGAGATCGAGCTCGCCGGTTGCGACGAGCAGGCCGGCGTGCACCCTCCACGGTGTAAGACGCGCGCTGGCCAGTAAGTCATCCACCATGGCCCGATACATCGGTGCTAGCGATTCGTAGGCGGGAACGACGCCGGTCCGACAGCCTTCGACCTTCGCCAAAGTTCGTTCAACGTGAAGCGGTTGAGGATTCAGAAGCCGGTCTTCGTGAATCTCGCCGACATACGCGCCGCCGTCGCGCACCGCCCACCAAACTTTTCCGAGCGCGGGGACTGACGCGATGGCCACAGTAACGAGGCCATCCTCCTCCAAGGCGATAAGTGTCTGCCAGCTTGTATCGCCGCGCAGGAACACGGCGGTGCCGTCGATGCCGTCAAGGATCCAGCGCCTCTGGCTATTCCCGCTTTCGCCGGTCTCCTCGCCCAGGCAGGCATCGTTGGGCCGTTCGGAGAGAAGGATCGAGCGGACCGTTCCTTCAACTTGCCTATCGGCGTCGGTAACGTAGCTCCCGTCAGACTTGTACTCTATCTGGAGCTCGCGAAGGCGTTGGAAAAAACCGAGCGCAACGGGCGCACTGACCAGAGCTGCTCGCTGCGCGAGGGCCAGGTCGGCGGCGCGATCCATTGAGGAGCTCACGAGCGCAGTCTACGGGATCGAGCGGTGGCTGCTCCCGCCCGAGACGCAAAGGAGGAAGTGTTCACAAGCAGGCGAGGTCAATCGTAGCGCTGAGGCTCGTCCCCTGTGCCTGGAGCGCCACGAGCCACGGAATTCCCGAAGCGTTCACCGCGAATGCGTCAGCCCGAGCTCCAGGCGCAGGGGACAAGCCCCAGTGCTACGGCGAGCGTCCGGTGGATCGTCCCTCGAATCTGAACTCTCACGCGAAGGAGCTACGCTAACTGTCCGAGCTGAGGGGTAGCTCCACGGTAACAGTAGTGCCCCGCCCCACCTCACTATCGATTTCGGTGGAGCCGCCATGTTGAAGCACGATCTGCCGGACGCCCGCCAGGCCCAGTCCAGTTCCCTTAATGCCGCCCACATTTCTTCCACGGCTATAGCGGTCGAAAATCTTGGGGAGGTCGTCCGGGGGGATGCCCACACCATGATCTGTCACTTGAATGCGGACCCAGGGCTCCTCGGAGCGATTCAACCGTGGTGAGCCTCAGAAGAATCTCCCCGCCGTCGGGACTGTATTTGATCGCGTTGCTGAGAAGATTGTCCAGCACTCGACGCAGGCGAGGCCCATCGACGGTCCCGACGAGCTCTTCGTCAACTTCCACACGAATGGGGTGTGACTCGCTGCGCTCCTCATTGTCCGCCGCGGCGTCACGGGCCAGCGCCGCGAGGTCCGTCGGTTCCAGGCGCATAGCCAGCTCGCGGTTGATGGCCAGGTACGCCAGGTCAACCAGGTCATCCAGGATTTGAACCATCTGCCGAGTGGAGCCCTCAATTCGGTTAAGTCCGTCGAGCAACCGAGTTGTGTCTGGTCCGTCCAGTCGCGATGCGACTCGCTGAAGCATCTGCGCGTGACCTCGGATGGCGGTAATAGGCGACTTCAGATCGTGAGAGACCGTTGCAACGAAGTCGTCCTTCTGCTGTTCCACCTGACTGATCTCAGTAATGTCCTGGAATGTGGCTACTGCTCCATCAACGGTGTCGTCCGCGCCACGGAGCTGAGCGCTACTGATCAGGATCGGAACATCCTCCCCGCTATCGGCCTTGCGAATCAGGATGCGCTCGCCGCGCACGGTCTCCCCGTTCAGGAGCGAGCGCGCAATCGGCATCTTGTCCAACGGGATCGGCGCACCATCCATCTCGCGCGGCATGAACGATCCAATGACAGCGCCCATCGAGTCTTCGTTGGTGACGTCCACCCCAAGGATCTCCGCGCCGGCTGAATTGCAGAGAAGGAAACGCTGGTCCGCCCCGGCGAGGAGAACTCCCTCGGGCAGCACGTCCAGGATCTGGCGCAGACGAATCCGTTGGAGGAGCGTTTCACGATCGTCTGAGCTGTCGGGATCGCTGCTTCGCCTGCTGCTGACGCAAGGTGATCTCGGTCATGACCATGGACGCCAGGTCCTGGAGAATGTCGATTTCAGCGTCACTCCACGCTCGTGGGACACTGTCGATCGCGGCAAGCGCTCCGATGACCTCTCCGCTGCTTAACTCCAGCGGGACTCCCAGGTAGGCCATTGCGCCAAGCTCATCCACGGCTCCGTTGTGAATGACGGTCGATTCGAGCGAGGCATCGGGTACGACGAAGGGCTCTCTACGGTCTACAACGTACTGGCCCAGTGAATGGGAGAGCGGCACCTGACGTTGGGTACACCAGGGATCGGGAAGTCCGACGCAGCTCTTGAAGAACTCACGATCCTTGTCCAGGAGAGAGATCAGCGCAACCGGTGCGTTCAGGACACGTGTGACCAGCCGAGTGATTCGGTCGAAGGCAAGCTCGGGTGGCGAGTCGAGCAGACCGGTCGTATGAAGGGCCGCCAGGCGGTCGCCATTCGCCAGACGGTCGCCATTGCTGATGTCAGGGAGCTGTGTCACAGCCATGAAGCCCGCCTTCTCATGTCGAGAGTCGTCCGCAAGCCCTTGCAAAGGGCAAAGCCAGGGGCAAGAAACATGCCGACGCGACGTCGCGTCGGCATCGCCATGCGTTGACACTTCCGTAAACTGAATCGTACGCTGACCTCATTCTCCCGAAGGAAACAACCATGCTCACCAGAGAAGCAAATGAACGCCTGACACGCATCGGCCCGGGTACGCCTATGGGCAACGTCATGCGCCGATACTGGTTCCCGATTGCCACGACGGCGGAGCTGAATAAGGAACCGGTTCTCGGGGTGAAGCTTCTTGGCGAGAGTCTGGCGCTATATCGATCGCCGGTTGGTGAGCTGGGCCTCGTGGCGGAGCGTTGCCCACACCGCGGCGCCAGCATGGTCTACGGCATCCCTGAGGATGGCGGTCTCCGATGCCCGTACCACGGCTGGAAGTTCTCCGAGGAGGGCGCGTGTCTGGAGCAACCCGCGGAGCCGGCCGAGAGCACGTTTAAACACCGGGTGCGCATTCCCGCGTATCCGGTTCAGGAGCTGGCTGGGATGATCTGGGCGTACCTTGGCCCGGCGCCGGCGCCACTACTCCCCCGCTGGGACATCCTGGTGCGGCCGGACCTCAATCGAGAGATTGGAATCACCCAGCTTCCGATCAACTGGCTGCAGGCGGCTGAGAACTCCATGGACCCGGTACATCTCGAGTACCTGCATGGCATGTACATGAACTACGTGCTGAAGAAACAGGGCAAGCAGCCCCAGGCATCTGTGCGCCACCACGAGAAGATCGGGTTCGAGGTGTTCGAGTACGGCATCTACAAGCGCCGCTTGCTGACCGGCCAGACGGAGGACGTTGACGATTGGCGTGTCGGACATCCGCTGCTCTTCCCCGCCACGCTCTCATTGGGTACTCCGGATCGACCGCGGCTCGAGTTCCGTATCCCGCGCGACGATGAGCACACCATGGTCTACTCGCTGTTCACCCGCGCAGTCGGTCCGGATGAGACCGTGCGCCAGGAAGTTCCCGTCTACGAAGTGCCGTACGCGCATGAGGATGGCCGCCTGGTGGTGGAGACCGTGCTAGGTCAGGACATGATGACGTGGGTCACGCAAGGTTCGATCTCCGATCGCACCACCGAGCGACTGGGCTCATCCGATAAGGGAATCATTCTCTATCGCAGTGTCATGATGGAGCAGATCGAGAGAGTCGAACGTGGCGAAGATCCTCTCGGCGTCATTCGCGACCCGGCCCAGAACGAGGGTCTTTCAATCGGCCGAGAAGCGGGCGCCCACTACCAAACCGGCCGCTTCATGCCCGCCACCGACTACGAGGAAGCCCTGAATGTGGTGAGGTTGAAGCGGGAGATGTGAGAGACTGGAGTGTCCGCCGTGGCACTCATCGGTGGCGCGGGTCTCTGTACCCGCCAGTGCGCAGATGACTGAAGTTCGAATCTATAGGCGCCGGTCTTCCGCACTGGCGGATGGACGGCGCCATCTACTTCGTAACCTGGCGTCTCGCTCAATCGCAGCCGCGACTCGATGAAGAGGAGCGCACAATTATTGCCAACGCGCTGCGCTTCTTTGACGGTCAGCGGTATCTGCTCTACTCGTTTGTGGTTATGGACGATCACGTCCACGCAATCGTCCAGCCTCAGACTAGTTACAGGCTCGAGCAGCTCCTGAAGAGTTGGAAGGGCTTCACAGCGACAAGCCTGCTTAAAGCAACGGGCCGAACGATGCCACTGTGGCAGACCGAATACTATGACCGGATCATTCGGGATGCTCGCGAGCTCGATGAAAAGGTTCAATATGTGCTCGACAACCCGTTCCGTCGGTGGGGTAAAGCCGACTCGTACGAGTGGTGTGGCTTAGGTCAGGGATCAAGCAGTGATACTGGCGGGTACAGAGACCCGCGCCACCGAGGGGACTGATCTCACCTACTAGTTACCCTCGTAAATCTGCTGAGCCAGATACCGCTCGAGGCCGATTTGCCTGATGGTCTCGAGCTGGGTTTCGAGCCAGTCCACGTGCTCTTCCTCGTCTCGAATGTCGCTTTCGAGAATGCCGCGGGTGGTGTAGTCGCCGACATCGGCGCAGTGGCGAATACCGGTCTGCGAGGGCGGCGAGCTGTTCTTTCTCGAGCTCCAGGGTGATCTGCAGATGCTCCAGGACGTTCTCTCCGACGCGTACGCGGCCCAACCTTTGAAGATTTGGCACGCCTTCCAGGTACAAGATGTGGTTGATCATCTTGTCCGCGTCCTGCATCTCTCCGATACTCAGCTCACGGAGCTTTTGGGCGAGACGCTCGTATCCCCAGTGCGAGCACATCCGCGATTGGATGAAATATTGATTGATCGCCGTGAGCTCGTTCGTGAGGATCGTGTTGAGGTGCTCGATCACTCCCGGCTTAGCTTGCATTGTTACGTCCCGATGGCCGCATCGCCAGCCGCGCATAGGTTGACCGCTCCAGCATACGCTAGAGTGGGATCGCGAGGCGCGGTGGCGCACAACTCTCGCGCACATCGACCACAGCAGCCACGATCTCGTAGTCCGAGGGCGTTGATGAGCGCCGTGGGCGATTCGCTAATTGTTTGTCGAGCCTGTTCGAGATCAGATTCGGTGATGCCGCGACACAAACAGAAGTACACGGCTACCCGACCAGGTGGCGAGTCGTGACGACGGCGGCGATGCCCGCGACAGCCATCACCGCTCCGGTGAGCACCCGATACCAGTTGGGGACCGCCCCTCGGTATTGATTAAAGGTCCAGGAGCCAGCAGTCTTCGCGCTCACTCAAGTCTCCAGCGACTAATGGTGATCGTCAGTATATGCTAACTCTCAGCCATTGCACAATACCTCATTTAACGATGCGCCCATTGACTCCGGGCGTGTGCGTCTCGCAAGGTGACGCGGGCGGGCGATACGTTTCTGTGATCCCCACCTCGGGACATCGCTTGAGAATGCGTCACGCACGTTGCGGTTGGGACGTTGGCGGGTTAGATGCCTAGCCCGCGGTGCTCCAGAAGCTGCTTGTAGTACTTCCAGATTGGCTCAGCCTGGACTGGTCGCTCGGTCGCAACCTGGCGCTGCCGAGCCCAGAGGTGCTCCTTATCCTCGTCGCTGATGTCGCGGAGCGGCGCACGAGCAGAAACGTCCCAGCAGATCTCCGCGAGCGCTTCCATCTTGATAGACCGAACGGTTGCCGCGCCGACGCTGGTCCCAACCGCTGTAATGCCGTGTCCGTACATCAAGCAGACTTGTTTATCGCCCATGATCGCCATCATGTCGTGCGCCAGGGCAGGGCGAGTCACCGTGATCGAACGCGGGTAGACGGGGATACCGTTGGCGGCGATCATTGACGATGCGGGATCGAATGCACCGAAGATCGGCTTCATCTCGATGCCTGCCAGACCACAGCGAAGGATCGCCGGTGGATGCGCATGGACTACGCACATGACTTCCGGTCGCGCCTTCAATATCTCGCCGTGGATCGGAAACTCCTGCGGAAGACTCACACCTTCACGGGTCTCGGTGGTCTTGCCGTCGAAGTCAGCGCGAATGACATCTTCGGGGCGAGTAAACATCAGGCCCGTCTCGTCATAGCCACGGGCGCGAATCAGGAGCTCGTCCGTCCCTGGGATTCGAGCGCTCACGTGCCCGGTCGCTTCTTTCACCAGGCCCATCATGGCCAGCACCCGGCAGGCCAGGGCCACCTCTTTCCGTAGCTCGTCAACTGCATCCATTTGTGCACTCCTCCATATGGTCCGCAGTGTAGCCGGGCTGCTCCTGGGTGACTAGGAGCAGATTTAAATGAGCTCCGGTGGCAATCCTCGCCAAATTCACAACGGCTTTCCTACTTGAAGCCCAAACAATTAGCCGAATTCTTGTGCGCTGCGGTCAAACGCAGTGCTATATAGTCAGGCTCCGTTTCAAACGTGACGGAATTGTGATGGACCAAGCCGATACGCATGGAGCGCGTGGACGGAGTCGAAGCTATCTCGTTGTTCCAGCAGGCCTGCCGCACAGCCCATCTGTCATTCGGAGAATGGTCTGATCCTGCAAGCACTTGCGCCATGGGCAGACAGGCGCCCATGATTCCAGCCGATACATCAGCTATGCCGCACTTCTCAGTTCAGCCTGTCGAGCATCCTATTGATGCGACTGTCGAGCTACCGGGCTCCAAGAGCTTGACCAATCGCGCTTTGCTTATTGCCGCTCTTGCTCAGGGCAACTCGACGATTCGACGGGCGTTGTTCTCCGATGACACCCATGCGATGCATGGTGCGCTCAGCGCGCTCGGGATCTCGGTCGATGCCGACCAACACTCTCAGACGTACGTCGTGCGCGGTGAGGGCGGACGTATTCCGGCATCGGAGGGAACGCTCTTCGTAGGAAATGCCGGCACGGCGGCCAGGTTTCTGACGGCGGCGGTTGCGCTTGGCCGCGGTCGGTACGTTGTGGATGGCGTTCCGCGAATGCGCCAGCGTCCTATCCAGCCGCTCATCGATGGCTTGCAGCAGCTTGGAGTCGATGTCCAGAGCGGAATTCGATAATGGCTGCCCCCCAGTGATCGTACAAGCACAGGGCATCCCGGGCGGAACAGCCCATGTGCGAGGCGACATCTCCAGTCAGTACTTCAGTGCGCTGATGCAGGCCGCGCCCTACGCCGCATCTGATGTGGACGTGAGGGTGGACGGCAAGCTGGTGTCCGTTCCGTACATGGAGATGACGGCCGGAATCATGGCCGAGTTTGGCGTGCACGTGGACGTTCAGGGCGAGACAGGCTTCCACGTACCCGCTGGACAGCGGTACGAGTCACGCGAATACGTCGTGGAGCCAGATGCATCCGGAGCCTCGTACTTCTTTGCCGCCGCGGCGGTGACTGGCGGTCACGTGCGCGTGCCATACCTGGGCCCACGGTCGCCCCAGGGTGACCTGGGACTTCTGGAAGTCCTGGAGCGGATGGGCTGTCGCGTCCACCGCGAGGACGATGCGGTGGAATTGTGGGGCCCCGAGGTGCTCAACGGGGTGGATGCGGATTTTGAGCGAATGGGCGACGTCTTCAGCACCCTAGCGGCGATCGCCCCATTCGCATCTGAGCCCGTCCGGATCACTGGAATTGCTCAGACCCACCACGAAGAATCTGATCGCCCTGTGGCGGTGGCCACGGAGCTTCGGCGAATGGGGATCACCGTTGAGGATCACTGGGACTCGCTGGTCATCTACCCGGGCTCGCCACGTGCTGCCGAGATCCACACGTACGATGACCATCGCATCGCCATGAGCTTCGCGATCACCGGTCTCAAGGCGACGGGCATCACGATTCTCGACCCCGGGTGCGTTGCGAAGACCTTCCCGGACTACTTCGAGGTTCTCACCTCAGCCACAGTCTGATCTCCACGACCTGTGTTCCCGGGGAAGACGCCCGCGCCTAGATCCGAGCGCAAGTTTTTATTTGACCGGCTGGCGGCGGCGCGCTACGATCGTTCCCGGCTTCACCAGTGCCGTTTGCCAACGGTGCATACAGCTCTGGGAGCCTCTGATCCATGGCTCAGTACATCTTGCGCCGCCTCGTTCTGATCGTGCCGACGTTCCTGGTGGTGTCGGTGCTCGTCTTTGCCATGCTCCGACTTATCCCTGGCGATGTGATCGACATCATGTCGCAGGGTGACCCCAATCGAGCGACGGCGGACGCGCTCCGCGTGGAGCTTGGGTTGGACAGACCTGCGCCGTATCAGTACTTGGTGTGGCTTTCCAACATTCTGCAGGGTGATCTCGGACACTCTCTATACACGAAGAAGCCGGTCACCGATGAGCTCGCCTGGCGCGTTCCAGTGACGCTGGAGATGGCGTTCCTCGCGCTCACCATCGCGCTGCTCATCGCGGCGCCCATCGCAGTGGTCAGCGCTGTGCAGGCAGGACAAGGCCGCGGATTACGCGCTGCGGACCGTCGCCATCGGGGCTGTGGCGGTCCCGTCTTTCTGGATCGCCACGCTGTGCCATCACCATCCCGTCCATCCTGTGGGGATGGGCGCCGCCGCTGAAGTTTATCCCGATTGATGAGGACACGCTGGAGCACTTCGGTGGATTGCTACTGCCTGCACTGATCCTGAGCCTCTCGCTCATGGGGCGTATCGTGCGTCTCCTTCGCGCCATGCTGCTGGAAGTCCTGCACGAAGACTATGTGCGCACGGCCTGGGCAAAAGGCTTGCGCGATACCGTGGTGCTCCGACGTCACGCGATCCGCAACGCACTCATCCCGGTTATCACGGTAATCGGACTGGAAATCCCACTACTACTGGGCGGTACGGTGGTCATTGAGGAGATCTTCAATCTGCCTGGCATGGGGAGATTCATCCTTCAATCGCTACAGAAGCGTGACTACGTTCCCGCCCAGTCAGTCATCCTTTTGTTTGCCTGCGCGACGATGCTGATCAATCTGTTGACAGATGCGCTGTACAGCGCGCTCGATCCGCGTATTCGCTATAGCTGACCGTTCCATGTCAATCAGCATTGCCCAACCGCTCGCGATCCCCGGCCGGAAGGTTCGGACCCCGCGCCCCTGGCCCATCCAGCTTGTGGTCCAGCTTGCCACGAGAAAGCCGCTGGGATTTTTCGGGTTTGTCATTGTCGTCGTCAGCCTGCTCTTGGCTGTCTTCGCCGACGTCATTGCGCCGTACGGATTTGACGAGCCGGACTTCGGCGCTACCCTCCAGGCCCCAAGCGCGGCCCACATCATGGGCACCGATTTTCTGGGGCGCGACCTGTTTAGCCGCCTGGTCCACGGTGCGCGCGTTTCGGTCTTCGTCATCGTTGGCGCCGTTGGGCTGGGCACGATGCTCTCCACGGCGCTAGGCGTAGTCTCCGGCTACTTCGGTGGCCGGGTCGACGCAGTTGTTCAGCGGTTTGTGGATGCGTGGATGAGCATCCCGCCGGTCCTGTTTTTTCTATTCATCATGGCCATCATTGGTCCCAGCGTTCAAAACATGATTTTAGTGCTTGGACTTCTGGCCATCAGAGAGAGCCGAGTGGTGCGGGGGTCCGATCTTGAGTGTGCGCGAGCATACGTATGTGGAGGCCGCGCGCGCCGTGGGCGCAAGCCAGCTGCGCATTCTTTTGCTTTACCTGCTGCCCAACGTGATGGTGCCCATCATCATCCTCACCACACTGCGGGCGGGCGCGGTGGTGCTGCTGGAAGCCACGCTGAGCTTCCTGGGCTACGGCATTCCGCCACCCTTCCCCGCGTGGGGCCGCATGTTGAGCGCGGAGTCCCGAACGTATATGCTCGACGCGCCGTGGCTGGCCATATGGCCAGGCGTGTTCCTGAGCCTGACGGTATTCGGTTGGAACGTGCTGGGCGATGCGCTTCGAGATCTCCTCGATCCGCGCATGCAGGGCGCGGGCGGTCGAGCCCGCTAAGTCGGAGACTTGCGAATGCCGGCGTTCGTTGCGCCGGTCAATTGGGAGGAGTAGGTATGGCTGACAGTTCGCACGTGTCAGGGCTCAGGGCGGGAGTCCGGGCGCCCTTCGACGCGGTCGCCCGCAATCGGCGCATCGTTGGCGCCGCGCTGATGGCGCTCATGCTGGTGGCGTGCTCGCGTGGTGCCGCGCCAGCGCAGAAACCTTCAGACTCCGCTGCCCGGCAACATCAAGACGGGCGGAACACTCACGTTCGTTCAGCGCTCCGATCCCACGAGCTGGGACATCTGGGGCGCGCAGCGCACGATTGATCCGACTCGCTCCGCCGCTGACATGGTCTTCTCTCCGCTGATCATCCCCGTGTCCGACCCCAACGGCGGTTGCGAGATCAAGTTCGAAGGCGAGCTGGCCGAGAGCTGGAAGTACCTGGACAACAAGACCATCGAGGTTAAGCTTCGTCCAGGGCGTGAAGTGGCACAACAAGGCGCCCATCAACGGTCGCGAGCTGACGTCCGATGATGTTGTCTATAGCTTCGAGGAGCGATTCAAGCAGGGCGGTGCAGGCGCGACGTTCTATGGGCGGACGGTCTTCGACCATGCCGAAGCAGTTGACCCGCTGACGGTAAAATTGCACCTCAAGATGCCGTACGCGAATTTTTTAGAAGACCTGTACACCACTGGCTGGGCGTGGATCGTTCCGCGCGGTCATGCCGGTCCGGACGGCAAAGAGTGGCTGGAGCAGCCCGAGAAGTCATGGATCGGTACGGGCCCGTTCATGTTCAAAGAGCATCAGCCCGGGGTGAAGACCGTCTTCGAGAAGAACCCGAACTACTTTCAAGTCGGGCAAGCCGTACGTCGACCGAGTGGAGATGCTGACCATCGCCGACGAGTCCACGAAGTTGGCACAGATGCGCGCCGGATCGCTGGACGTCTATCCCTCGGCAGGGCCGCGCTCCGCATCGGACCTGAAGCGCACGAACAGCGAGATGACCGTCAAGTCGTGCCCGAGCCGATTTACGGAGAGCCTGAACTTCCCGATGGACCAGGGCGCCCTGGGGCGACGTTCGGGTTCGTCAGGCCGTCTCAATGGCAATCAACCGCGAGGCGCTCGATTAAGACGGTCCTGCATAGCCAGGACGCTTTTGCGGGCATTCTCTGGCCACTCGATCCCGAGGCGCTGAAGATGGAGGACTTTCCGCCCGAGTACCGCAAGTACCTGGAGTATCGGCCCGACGAGGCAAAGGCTCTGCTGGCTCAGGCGGGCTTCCCTAATGGCTTCTCGACGAAGATCATCTTCACGCCGATCTACGGCTCGCCCTGGAACGAGCTTTCCGAAGCTATCGTGACGATGCTTCGCGGCGTGGGGATCCAGGCCGACATGGAGCTGATGGAGTACGGCGCCTACATTCGTCAGATGGTAGTCAACGGCGAATTCGACGCGCCCGTCATGCGCTACGCGAATCGCTTCTCGATCAGCGACATGGCGGGCGATAATCTTGTGGAGCAAGCACCCGGGCCGTGGATACCACGCGTCTTAAGAAGGTGCCCGACGCAAAGTTCGACGCGATGATCGAGGAGTATTGGGGCACGTTTGACGCGGCCAAGCGCAAGGATCAGGCGAAAGCTGATCCAGTACCACCTGGCTGAGAACGTTCCGCAATTCTTCAATCCCACCTGGGGCAATGCGCTCATCGCTCAGCCATGGGTCAAGAACATCGCCTGGCGCGGCAACGAGAAGTTCTTCACCAACATCATCGATCAGGCGTGGATCGACAAATAAGCGTCAGCTTCGAGTAATCGCTCGAGCGACATATGCCCCTGGCTGGTGGTTCCGGCCAGGGGCGTTTTCGTCCGAGAATCTACGTACCCTCTTGCAGTGGTGCGGTACGGACCCTTGTGGCCTGTGCCTGGGATTCACGGTCACGATCACGTTCCGTTCCGTCGAAGATGCGCCCCAGGCACAGGCCACAAGGGCCGTGCTACGGGTTGATCTTCTCTACGCCCGAGCTTGGCGACGCCAGAGCGCGGCCAGAATCAACCAGCCGACGGCTGCCACGGCGGAGATCATCCCGCCGATCCAGAAGCTCCGCGGTACGTAGCGTAGCTCCAGAGTGTGAGTCCCCGCCGGCATCTCCGCGGCGGAGAACGCCACGTTCGCTCGATAGAGCGGGATTTCAACGCCGTCGAGCCAACCTTTACGCTCCGGATAGTAGGGTTCGCTCAGGAACAGAATCCCTCCCTGAGGCGACACGACGTTCGCGACAAGCTCCCCGTCGGCGCGATCTTTGATGGGTATATCCACCGTGGATCCCTGGCGGCAGTTGCTGACGTCCTTAAGCGATTCAGATAGTTCGCGCTGTCCTTCGGTTTGGACAATTGTCCGCTCGCGCAGATCGAGCGATGTGTCGCGGACACGATCGATGGCGGCGTCTCGGTCACGGACCTCCTCGAATCCGCACGTCAATATGGCCCGCGGTTCAGCGTTGACATTGCGGTACAGCACGTCGCGATTCCGCCGTTGGACTTCAATGAAACCACTGACCCGAAGTGGGTTACAGGCCAGCACGTGCGTCACGTTCATCAGATTGAGCAGGTCCATGCGTTCGGGGATGCGACCAGGCTGGCTCGTGTCAACCGCGATACTGCGCACCTGCTTCGTGCCAATTGGAATGTGGTTTAGCATCGTCAAATACGTGAACGCGGAGTAGGACTGTAAGAAGACCGAGTTGTAGCCGTTCACGGTTGGCGTGGAGAGTTGCGCCATGTCATTGGGCTGAAGCACTCCGTCACAGTTGGTGACAACCCGATCGATTTGCTCGCGATTGAATAAAGTGTCGATCTGACGTAGGTCGGGGACCCGTTGACCCTGAATGAATGGACGGGCGTATTGTGAGAGCTCAGTGAGCAGGAACAGGCTGAGCAGGGTACTCGTGAGCATTGGAGCCCGCCACCGGCCGGGGAGCACGATGAGCGCTGCAATGCCCGCAATCTGAATCGGCAGCAACCATATTCCGGCGCCGAGGACCTCACTTACGGGCGCGTTGGAATCAAGATGGAGCATCCAGATGAGAACGCCGAAGACGATGGTCTCCGAGGCGAGGAGGCCCAGGATCAGCGGTCTCGAGAATTGACGCGTCTGCATAAGCGCGTTGAGTCCCAGCGCGCCAAGGACGACCACTCCGAGCGAGAAAAGCGGCAAGATACGCGAGGCGTGGCGCAATCCGGGCAGTACCAGGTAATGGAGATAGAAAAATGGCGCATTGCGGCCGAATGAGAAGGCCAGCGCCGCCAATGCAAGAACGCCGAAAAAGACGGCGTATCGTCGGCGCTCGCCGGCAAGGATGAAACCGATCGGCGCCAGAAGAACAAGCAGCGCGCCGCTATACGCCGACCGCTCCCAATGGGAACCCCGCACGTCATCGTTGGGCTCCGCCCGAATGGAATTCATCGATTCCGGAGCAACCAGCGTGACGAGGTGGAAGGCGTCCCAGGAATTGCGCGCCGCGGAATCGTAACTGAGCCCGGCGGTGCGACCCAGCTCCTTAACCAAACCGATCGTCGGGAGCAGCATGAATGCTGCGAGTCCACTAAGAAGCACCAGGGTCATGACCCATTGGTTCGCGGCTCGCCAGTTCAGTCGGTCGACGCTCCAGCTACGCGCGGAGGCCCACCAGGCATACACGTAAAACGCCCCTACCGCGGCATAGACGTAGATCGTGGTCTGCAGATGGCCGGTGAGAAATTGGATCGTGAGAACCGCTGGAAGGGCGGGGTGAGGAATCCAGGTTCGTCGCCGCACAGACACGATGGCCAGCGCGAGCGCCACAGGGAGCCAGGCCCAGCCATAAATGAGCATTATGTGACCCGCGTGAACTCGCGGCGCATAGGTTCCGCCCAACGCGAAACCGGCCCCTGCGATGAACGCGGGCAGCCAGCCTGTCCCAATCACTCGACACAGCGCCATGACGCCAGCTCCGGCGATCCAGACGTGAAGGACCATGCCCCACGTGAAGAACGATTGGATGGGCAGGAGCCGCAACGGAAGGTTGAGGGGATAAAAAAGCTGGGTTTGGATGTCGGCCGCGGCTGGCAATCCGCTCAGGAGATACGGATTCCACCACGGAATGCTTCCCTCGGCCAGCGCGAGTCGGTTGAAGGATTCCCAGTTGAACGACTGGGTCATGTCATGCCCGTCCACGGTTCTTCCGGGACGCATGACCAGCTCTGAGAAAGCGAAAAGAACCAGAGCGGCCAGGGCCACGTGAGCGAGTACTGGTGGTATGAACGCGAGAAAGCGCGCCGCGGGCATTGCTACCTGGCGAGGCGCGCTCATCGTCGTGGTTGCGCTAGTCATAGATTCGTGAACGGAGTCTGGATCAAGGGCCCTCGCCCACTATAGCGAGACGAGCTCCTTCAATTTTGGCTTAATGCTCTCCGACATGGCGAAATAGTCGATCACGATCCGAGTCAGCTTGGGACCGTTGAGCGGCTGGAGTCCAGCTTGAGCTGCGTGGCGTCTGCCAGAAACTCAGGATCCTGAATCGTCTTGACGAAGGCCGTTTGCAGGGCCGCGACGCGATCCTTGGGTACTTCAGGTGCCGCCACGTACGGTCGCGCAATGGTGTGCGTGTCAAGCGAACGGTAGCGAATAATCTGCCGACTTTTTCAGTTTTGGCGTAGTCCCAGATGCATGGCACGCGATATGGCAGGTCCTTGCCCTGCTCTTGCGGGAAGATCATGAAGATGACGTGCTCGCCGTTGGCGATCTGCGCAGGGTGGATGACCTTCACCGAGTCCCAGCTCGTGAGGAAGCCATCGACAAGCGAGCGCTGAGCAAACCGCCAGAAGTCTAGAGGATGAGCCGATCTGGGCGTCAATGGGGTGACATCGCGGCGCACCCATCTAGCGCACTTTACGGCTGGTTGGAATCCTCCCGAGGGTCTACCATTACATCATCCCCACTTTTTTCTCCTTCACGGCCAGGACTTCATGCTCGCCTGCTCCCAATCTCGCGTTCGCCTTCTGGCGCGGGCGCGGCTCTCCCTGAACCCCGCACTATTCGGAGCGTCGTCGTGACCGACGTGGTGACCGTCGAGGGTGTGGTCAAGACTTACCGCGCCCGCGGACATACGGTGCGGGCGCTGGACGGTTTAGACCTCGACGTTAAGGAGGGTACGGTGCTGGCACTCCTCGGGCCGAATGGCGCGGGCAAGACCACTACGGTCCGAATTCTCGCCACGCTACTCAAGCCGGATGCGGGCCGAGCAACCGTGGCGGGCTTCGATGTGGTGCGTGAAGCTCAGCGGGTCCGTTCCGTCATCGGTCTTTCGGGTCAATACGCGGCCGTGGACGAGAACCTCACCGGTCGCGAGAATCTGGAGATGTTCGCGCGGCTCTATCGATTCTCGGCTGCCGAGTCACGACTGCGCGCGGGTGAGCTGCTGGAGCAGTTCTCACTGGTAGAAGCCGCGGGACGGACGGTCAAGACATACTCAGGGGGCATGCGGCGGCGGCTGGATCTTGCCGGAGCGTTGATTGCTCGCCCGCGCCTTCTCTTCCTGGATGAGCCCACAACTGGTCTCGATCCGCGCAGTCGCCTCGGCATGTGGGACGTGATCCGTGATCGTGTGCGCCAGGGCGCTACCTTACTGCTGACAACCCAATATCTCGAAGAAGCGGATGAGCTGGCGGATAGCATCGCGGTGGTTGATAGTGGCAAGATCGTCGCTCGAGGCACAGCGGATGAGTTGAAGTCAGCCGTTGGCGGCGAGCGCATCGAAGTGATCGTGCGCAACCGCGCGGACCTGGCGCGTGCCATCGAGGTGCTGTCTCGTGATTGCGAAGGTGACTGCGCGGTGGACGAGCACACCCGGAAGGTCACAGTTCCGGCGCATGGCGGTGCTCAGCGACTCGTCCAGGTTGTGCGTGATCTCGACGAGTCGCACGTCGAAATCGATGACATCGGCCTGCGACGGCCGACACTCGATGAGGTGTTCCTGTTCCTTACGGGTCACGCCGCGGAGGATGGTTTTGGTAACGCGGAAAACGAAACCACAGGCACGCAGCCAAAGCAATGAAGTCATTCGACGCCGAGCAGGGATCCAGCGGATTGAGCCAGGCAATATCCGACAGTCTGGTGATCACCTGGCGCAACCTCAAGCGCATCCCGCGCATTCCCGAGCTGGCGATTTTCGCGATCCTGCAGTCGATCATGTTTGTGCTGCTGTTCGCGTTCGTCTTCGGCGGGGCTATTCCGTTGCCGGGTGGCGGCTCTTACTCGGACTTCCTGATGCCTGGCATCTTTGCGCAGACCATCGCCTTTGCAGCGGCCACCACCGCCGTAGGCATGACGGACGATATCAATAAAGGAATCATCGATCGGTTTCGCTCACTGCCGATGGCCAGGTCGGCGGTTCTCAGCGGTCGGACGGTGTCCGACGTTATCTACAACGGTGGGATTCTGATTGTGCTAATGCTCTCAGGCCTGGCCGTGGGCTGGCGGGTGCACACGGGAGTTCCCGAGTTTCTCGCTGGAGTCGGACTGCTTCTGCTGTTCACATTTGCCATGTCATGGATCGGTGTCTGGTTCGGAACAACCGTCCCCAACGTGGAGGTGGCGCAGCAGGTCTCGTTCATCGTGATCATGCCGTTGACGTTTGTCTCGAACGTCTTTGTGCCAACTGAGACGCTGCCATCCTGGCTGCGCCCGTTTGCCGAGTGGAATCCCGTGACGGCGCTGACGGCAGCCACGCGTCAGCTCTGGGGGAACCCCAATCCGTTCGCTGGGGGTGGCTTTCCCGCGGAGCACCCGATTTTGCTCACCCTTGTCTGGGTGGTGGTCCTGATTGCGATTTTTGCGCCACTGGGCGTGCGCAAGTATCAGGGCTTGAACCGCTAGGACGATTCCCCATGGGACGTATGGGTCCCATTTGTCCCATCAGTCCTGGAGTCCTCAGCTAGTTCGTGAATTCCTGGGAGAACATAGTCCCACGGAAATCACTGCGGATAGCGCCGATGCCTACCTTCCCGAACTCAGGCCTCAGGATGTTTGCCCGGTGGCCGGGACTGTTCATTAGTCCCTCGTGAGCGACCTGCACGGTAGGAGCGTAAGCCAGGTTTTCACCGGCCGCCAGGAAGCGGATGCCAGCCTTGCGCATGCGATCAAACGGGCTGCCCGTGTTCGGAGAAATGTGCGCGAAATAATTCTGTTCAAACATCTCCTGGCTGTGAGCGCGGGCAACGGCCTGTAGCGACTCGTCCGCTTGCAACGGGCGTAACCCTGCTTGCTCGCGCTCTTGATTCACCAACACCAGCATGCGTGCCTCGGCAACGGGGTCCGGAGCTAGATTGCCCACTGCTCCGAAGTTAATTTTCTGGCCTTCGTCCGTCTGCGGCGGTGACAGATAGGTCAAGCTATCAGTAATGTCGCGACCCAACAGCTCCTCGACGCGCGGCCCTTGTTCCACTGCAGTCCGCGCGAGGACGGATGCGATCGTGGATTGTTCGATTGCGGCTGAGACGGGCGGAACCAGGGGGAAGAGCGCAAATGGCAACAAGAATATGGAGGTGAACGCGAGTCCCTTGATCAACCCCGGAACTGCGCCGAGCAGCCGATTCATCCAGCTAATGTCGTCGAATGCGGACCACACCTGCGAGGTCAATCGGAAGAGCGTCCCGATCAGCAGCGAGTAAACAGCCTGTGCCAGCAGGATCAGGAGAATCACGGCCGCTCCGTTGACCAGTGATCTGGGAAACGGCAGATACCTTATAAGCCAATCGGTAGCTAAGGGGTGGTAGGCAAGCGCAAAGGCGAATGCCGCCACGACGCCGATAAGGTCGATGAGTCCAAGGATGAGGCCGCGTCGAGTCCCGGAGATCATGAACATCACCAGGACGCCGAGCACGCCCCAGTCGAGCCAATTGAGCTGCTCGATAGTCTGTCGGATATCCACAATGGAATTATCGCGGTTCGATGTCCAATCGCTCGGCTTTTTCCGCGCATGTGATGGCCCGGAGTGGGGCCTGCTCGGGACATCACTTTTGAATTGACCGAACGTTCCCATTGGTGTGCAACGTGCCCTGAGACAAACGTGGCCTTGGTCATTCGCGCTTCGCTCTTGCCGTTGCTTCTGTTTGCCAGCGCAGGACTGCTAGCGCTCCTTACCCTCGTTCAGGTATCTCGCTCAGTCATGTTGCTCTTAACTCCGCTGGAGGGGATGTACGGGGAAGCCATTATTCATGACCAAGTTAGAGCGATAGCGTACAGGCATTCATTCGTTTCTGCCATATGGTCATTGCCTGAATGCCCGGGGGTTGGGCGGGACGCTTTGTCGGGCTTGGAAGAAAAGCTTTAGAGACTCAATCTTCTTCAAATGATCGGTCCTGCTCATCGGTATGTAGAGGACGGAGGACGGAGTAAGATTCCTAGCGTGCTTAGCGTCTTGCAGCGCCATCCTTGTCCTTCAAGCGTTCGTCAGCAATTCGTTGTTGTGGAATTTCGGATTGGCGAAACCGTATCCGCGGTCAAGAAATGACGGACGTGTCCAGTCAACCTGAGGGACGCGCGGCATCCGAAAATGACAGCCCATTGCCGCTCGTCTCCATCGTGACGCCTTCCTTCAATCAGGCACGATTTCTCGGAAGTACCCTCGAGAGCGTGGCGATGCAACGCTATCCGCGGTTGGAGCACATCGTGGTGGATGGCGGATCTACTGATGGCTCAGTCGAGATTCTTAAGGCGTTTTCGGCGTCGCATCCGCACCTGAAATGGGTATCCGGGCCGGACGGCGGCCAGGCCGACGCCCTAAACCGCGGGTTTGGAATGGCAAAGGGTGAGATCCTCGGATGGCTCAATTCCGACGATCTTTACTGCGTTGACGCCATTCCGATCGCTGTGCACTCACTGACGCAAAATCCTGAGCTGGATATGGTGTACGGCGATGCCTGGCTTATCGATGAGCGTGGGCGCATACGGCGGCCGTGGGATTTCATCGAGGATTTCGACGCTCGCCGTCTGCGAACGGTGAAGGATTACATTTGCCAGCCGGCCGCGTTCATTCGTCGCCGCGTGCTTGACTCGGTGGGCCAGCTCGATACTTCACTGCATTGGGCGATGGACTGGGATTTCTGGATCCGCATCGCGCAGCGTGGTCAGGTGCGCCGCATTCCGGGATTCCTCGCGTGCGCGCGCGACTATGCGGACACCAAAACCGCTGGTGGCGGATTCCCACGCCTTCGTGAGGCGATGATGCTGATGCGCCGCCATAACGGCGGCCGAGTTCCGCCCGCGATGCTGATCTACTTCACGCGCGGCGTGGTGCTGGACGCGATTCGCTGGAAGCTACGCGCGCTGCCCGTGACCCGCGACGTGCTACGTTGGAACGACGAGCGGCGTGCTCGACGGTTCCAGGAGTCGTCGATCACGCCCAGTTGGCAATACATACTGAGAAGATTCTCGCATCAGGAAGAGCTCGCTTGCCGTTTGTTGGTTAGTCCCATGCAGACAGGATCGGCGAGTCGCGCTCGCCCCGGGTCAGCTCGTAATTTGAATTGGGCTGACTTATGGACTTTGACTCGAGTGTTCGCCCTCTCGGCCTCCGCGTCTGACACTGTACTACGAGGCGACCAGCTACTTGGCCTGCGAAGGCTTCAGGATTACGACCTTTCGCTGATCCGCGCCCGGATGATCGCCACGGAGGTATTGTCAGCGACGCTGGTGGACGATGCTATCCTCGAGTTTCGCCGATATCTGGCAGTCCGCCTTGTGGTCGGCCGACCTGTAAGCATGCTCGAGCCGGCCAGTCGATAGTGTGTGGCATACGTGCTTGCTCTTCACTCGACTCTACGCTGACCTGTGCAAATCAGTGTTCGAGGAGTTTATCCATCACGACCCCGGCACGGAAACGCTGGACCCGTGTTCGGTTCGGTCCATCATCGGGCCAGGACCCAGAATAGCAGGAAGCTCTCGGGACGGGAGTACCCGCATGCCAACGACCGGCCAGCATCGCAGCCACTCGAGCATCTTGCGGCAAACGAGGTTCGGAGCTTAAGACCCTCGTGACAAAGCAGTCGCGGGCGCGCTCGTCCGGAAAATCTGGGAACCTGTCGTCTCGATTTCGCTTCGACGCTGCTTGCGACGAGGTCATCCGGTTTGCTGGAAGCCCGGGACTGGCCACGTCAGCTATTAACGAGGCCGGATTCATTGTGTTAATTCGGTCGAACCGTCCTAAGGTCGGCTTGTTTCGACCGAATCGCCGCGCGTCGGTTTGAAGGGCCAGCGGCCACCTCATCGCAGGATCAGCCACCTCTGGGTGAGGGAATGCAGGATCACCTGGTCGAGGAGCTAGCATCTATTTTATCCGCGGCGAGAGTGACGCCGAATCGATCCGAAACGGCCTTAAGCCTGCTCCAGGTCGTGTCGTCAATCGGGACACCGTCGCGTGAGCGAGTTTGGGAGACGCGATACTCGATCTCGCCGGGGTAGAGGACTTCCTTGAAGCCTTCCTGCGTTGGGGTGTCCTTTAGGTACTTCGCAAAGGCGTCCACTTCGGACTTGAAATCGCCACCTTCACGGAAGGCATCGGGATTCATGACAAGCATGAACACGCCATCGTTGTGGCGGCCCTGGAGATCGATGCCGAAGCCGAGTCCCGGCAGAATGGCGGCCAGCGTCTCCACGGCAAACGATAGGCCGTAGCCTTTATGTCCCTCGGGGCCGCCCAGCGGCAGCATCACGCCGCCCTTTTTCTGCGCCTCCGGGTCCGTACTGGGCTTGCCATCTTTGTCCAGCAGCCAGCCCAGCGGGACGGGCTTGCCCTGAGCGCGAGCCACATCAAGCTTTCCGTTGGCCACCGCGCTCGTGGCCATGTCAATGAAGACTGGTCCAGGCAGGTTACTGGGAAACGCGATACAGATGGGGTTGGTGCCGAGCCTCGGTTCCCGACCGCCGAACGGGGCGACCATCTTAGGCGATTGACCCGAGTCGGCCATCATCATGCTGATAAAGCCCTCCGCCGTGGCCATAGTCGGGTAGACCGGCTACACGGCCGACGTGGCTTTGTTCTCGAATACTGCCCACGGCGACCTGCGACGTGCGCGCCTTCTCGATGAGCTTCCGCATGGTCCATTCTGAGATGTGTGGCCCAAAGCCCCACTGGCCGTTTACGAACAGCGTTGTGGGCGTCTCCTTGACCACCACTGGATCCATCGTCGGCTTGATGTGACCCTTATCGATGCGATCGACATAGGTGGGCAAAAGCTGCACGCCATGGGAATCGTGCCCCACGAGGTTGGCGGTCACCTGGTGCCGGGCGACAGTTTGAGCTATTGGGGTGGGCGTCCCTGCAGCCTCATAGACCTCGCGCGCAAAAACGGTCAGTGCATCGACGGTGATGGTGGGCATGAGAGGCCTCCCCGACAGTGAAGAATTAATTAAGAGTGCAGAGTGAAGGATTGCGTTCAAGGCGATAGCAGTATAGCCAGAGTCTTAGGAGGGCGCTCCCAGAGCTGCTATCTCAAAATGGCGCAGTGATCAGAATCGCGGCATGACCTCTTCGGCGAACATCCGCAGGCTACGCTCCGAGATCTCGTAGCTGAGATCTCCCCAGAGTATTGAAAGGCTCGGTTCGATGTCGCCGAAAAGATCGACCATCTGTCGAACCTGCTGGATGACGCTGGCGGGACTACCAATGAGGGCGCGGCCCTCTCGCATGACTCGCTCGATCGTCATGGTATCAAGCTGGGCGATGACCTGGTCATAGCCAGGGTAGTCGCTTGACGATCGGCCGGCCCAGGCGGCGGCGCTCTCTCGGAACACCTCGATGTATTGGTGCATCGGCCCCGTCGCCTCGGCCACTGCCTGTTCGTCGGTTTCGGCCACGTGGAGATGAAGTGACATCTGGACGGATGGAATGGGGACATCTGGGTGGTGAGCGGCGAAGGTCTCGCGATAGTGCTGGATCTTCGCCTGGAGGTCCTCGAACTTCGAGAGATACGGCACCACCATGAGGCCATAGCCCTGACGACCCGGTCCACTCAAAGCTGGCCGGACTTCCGATGGCGGCAACCATCATCGGCGGATGCGGTCGTTGCACCGGACGCGGCGAGCTGGTGACTGGACCGAATCGATAGAACGCGTCCTGGAACACCACATCGCTCTCAGTCCAGAGACGCCGAACAGCTTCCAGACCACCCTCGAAGCGCGCGCGGCTCTCGTCCATGCTTCGCTCGAACGCCTCGAACTCCTCGGGCAAGAACGCCCGGGCAAAGTCCGACCGTGAGTCGGCCACCGGAGATGGCGTCGAGCATAGCTAGCTCTCCGGCGAGCTTGATCGGGTGGTTAAAGATCGGGATGACGGCGCCGGTAACGAGTCGGATCCGCTTCGTCCGAGCAGCGGCAGCGGAGAGGAAGACAATCGGGTTGGGCGTCATTCCGCCGTACGGGCGGAAGTAATGCTCCACTGTCCGAACGTGGCTGTAGCCCCATTCGTCCGCGAGCGTGCACAGCCGTAGCGCCTCGTCGAAATACTGCGCGGCTGATTTCTGTTCTTGCCGCACGGAGGAGAAGAAGTTAATTCCGAACTGCATGACAGTTACAAGTGATGAGTTAGGAGTGATGAGCGAGACAGATTGCTACTCATCACTCATTACTGATCACTCGCCTAGACTCGCGCGCCGCCATGCGCGTCGATGACGGTGCCGGTGATGTATCCACCGTAGTCAGAGACGAGCCAGAGCACCGTGCCGGCGTGCTCCTCGGGCGTGCCGAGTCGCTTCATGACTGCGCGGTTGGCAACGGTGGCCGTGGCCGCCGATTCCCCCCAGCGTTGACGATGCGGTGTCTCGATTCCGCCTACCGCGATCGCATTTACCCGAATCTCGGGTCCCCATTCGTGTGCCATGGTCAGTGTCATGTTGATGACGCCAGCTTTGGCCGCGCCGTAGGCGGCAGAGTTGATACTGGCGCCGCGCCCAGCGATGGACGCGATGTTCACGATGGCGCCCTTTCCCTGCTTCTTCATGATGGGCTGAACTGCTTTGCTGCACAGGAACATGGTGCCCACGTTGAGCTTGTACGCCTCCATGACGTCATTCAGGTCCAGGCTCATGAGCTCGCCGGCTTTGAACGTCTCGCCCCAGCTTCCGCCAACGACATTCACCAGGATATCGACTCGACCGAACGTGTCCATGGTTTGGCTGACGAGTCTGTCTACTTGCGCCGGGTCGCGCACGTCCGTCGTGACGCCAATGACGCGTGTGCCGAATTCGGCGATTTCTTCAACGGCGGGATCCACAGGCAGGTGCGGGCGCTCCTTGCCAAATGTGACGGCTTCAGGCTCCCGCGCGGCGATGGCGATGTCCGCACCGGCTTGTGCTAGCGCAAGCGCCACGGCCTTTCCCAGGCCCTGCGAACCACCAGTGACGATAGCGACGCGATCGGAAAGGTCAAACTTCTGCATTGAAGCCTCCTGTTGCTTTTGGCAGGGACATGGGACCAGAGTGCCGTCAGGGTTGTCCCGATATCCCCGGCAGCTGGCGCCACGAGCTTAGTCAGGAATTTCGAGGTTCACCAGAGGGCCGTGCTGCTGCCCGCCGAAGACGTCCGTATCGGCGAGATCACCGGATGGGACGGGCCGCGGGATGGATGCTTTCAATGCCAGTGCACTATCGTGCTCGATGAACAACACATCATGCTCTGGAACGCCGTACGTCTCGGCGAACAACCGGGGATTAAGCACTCTGCTCCGCTTGACGCGCTCGTACGTGGCGGTATCACCGAAGAGGATATCGAAGGTGAGTGTCCAGGGCCCCGCGTTTTTGGATCGTACGAGCTGAGCAAGCTCTCCAAGCGTGGCCATCAACGGGCTCCCGCGAGCGCCGGCGAGCCGATTTCGATCATCTCGACCTGGAATGGCTCCAGAGGATCATCAAGCTCCAGCACGTGATTCATGCTGAAACGGTAGACCGGGCCGGCATCCATCTCGGGTGGGGAGTATGGAAAAGCGAAGTTGCTGATGAGCCCGTGCCATTCGGGGATGGGGTGATGAAGTCCTGTGTGGCCGGCGATGGTCAGAACGTCCCGCGCCTTGTCAGCGGTGGCGGCGATCACCTCCACAACCAGGCCAACTTCGTGGCCCGTGATGCTGGGCGTGGGTTCGAGCGGGCCCATGCTGCCATCCTTGCCGTAAATGCGATACGACATTTGATAATCACGATCGAGATCGAGGCCCAGGCTCGCGGTGACCTTTTCCGCGATTCGACCCCGCAGGCCAGCCAGCCACGGGTCAAGCTGTCGCAGCACCATGGGATCGCGGATGCCCGGCGATGAGCGAGAACCGATGGCCAAGGTACTCGGTGGCCTCCAGTCGAACCGTGTAGCGTTCCGCATGCTCGAAGCGGCTTCCGCGTACGCGCACCGCACGCTCACTACTTGGCTCATATGTGGCCGAGCGCGTATCAAGCGTGCCGGACGGCTCCACCAGGCGATAGGGATCCGCGTTCTCGTAGAGCGTGTGCGCGACGACGCTCGTCGGGCGTGCAGCGCATGCCCGGATGGGGCGGCTCCACGACGAACTCATCGTCGCGAATCCAGGCCATGAGGCAGTCGGGATGCAGACGCTGCTCCACACTGGCCGCTCCGCACTCCAGGATCTTCGCCGCGTGCCAGACAGGTCCCGGGGCAAGCCCCTCCAACAGCGGCAGGGCGGCATAGATCGACGTATCACTCGATCGCCCGGCGACGATCACCTCGGCGCCCGCCTGCAGCGCGGCCATGAACGGCTCCGCCCCCATCTGTCCCACAACTCGGGTCGCCCGCTCAATGGTCGAAGCGTCGATCTCGGGCGCCGGATGGAGCGGCTTGATGCGCTGGGCTCGGAGGTTGTTCAGGAGATACGACTTGTCGATCTCGGCGTGGATCAGCGCCATGCGGAAGCTGAGCCCTTCTTCCCGAGCGATCTCCTCGACGATCTGGCGGGTGAACTGCAGGTGCGGCTCGCCACCGGATGTGCCGGCCGATCCGACAATGACCGGGATGCCAGCCGCGCGGCCGGCCTTGATCAGCAGACGTAGGTCGCGTTTGGTGGCGCCGTGCGAGGCCTGCGTCCTGCCGCTGCCCAGGTAGAACGGCCCCCAGTCCGAGGAGCCGGCGTCCACGCCGATGAAGTGCGGCTCCCACTCCATGGCGCGGTCCAATGATTCGGCCGAATAACCCGTGCCCAGCATTCCGGTTGCCGAGAGCGCCCGTATCTCGCGCATGCGTCCGTTCCTCCGTGGAGTTGAGCAGCATAGCATCCCACGAACGGGAGGGAAAGTCACCAGCGAAGGCAACGACCAGGAGCATCAGCGGACGACCGCGTGTCCCTTCCGTTCTCTCGATGACCCGGGTTCCTATAGCTCCTCCCTGTTGACGCCCGCGTCCTGGCGTGGCACCCTTGCGCAAGCGGGGGAGGTCCATGAGCGTCTCCAATCAGCGACAGATGACCATGGTGGCGTTCTTGCAGGCGCAGAACTGCTCCAATTTCCCGGGCTCGTGGCGCCATGCGGAGAGCGGGCCGGACTTCATGACCGCCGGACTACTATCAGCGCATCGCCCAGGTGCTCGAGGCCGGCAAGTTCGACATGGCCTTCTTCGACGATCGCCTGGCGATGCCGGACCGCTATGGCGACGACTTCGTCGAGTCGGTCCGTAATGGCGTGCGGGTGGTGAAGATGGACCTCATCCCGCTCATGACGGCGATGGGGCTGGCCAGCGAGCGCCTCGGCATCGGCGGCACGTACTCCACCACCTATTACCAGCCGTTTCACGTGGCACGGACGTTCGCCACCCTCGATCACATGCTCGGCGGTCGAGTGGCCTGGAACGTGGTGACGTCGCTCAACGACTCCGAGGCCGCGAATTTCGGCCAGGTCAGCCACCTCGAGCACGACCTCCGCTATGACCTCGCGGACGAGTTTATGGAGGCGGTCCTGGGTCACTGGGATACCTGGGAGGACGACGCGATCGTGTTCGACAAGGAGCACGACGTGTTCGCGGACCCGAGCAAGGTGCACCGCCTGGACTATGAGGGGCGCTGGATTCGCAGTCGCGGCCCGTTCACCGTGCCGCGCACGCCGCAGGGACGGCCAGTGATCATCCAGGCGGGCCAGAGCGGCCGCGGGCGGCGATTCGCGGCGCGCTGGGCCGAGCTGATGTTCGTGATCTTCCCGAACAAGGAATACGGCCAGCGGGAGTACAGGGAAGTCAAGGCAGCCATCGCCGAGACGCGGCCGCGATCCCGCCCAGGTCAAGCTGCTGCCGGCGGTGTACTGCATCACCGGCGAGACGCACACCATCGCCGAGGAGAAGCACGCCTACATCGAGCAGCTCTTTCGCCCGATCGACGCTCTGGCGCTGCTCTCCGAGGTGCTGAACTTCGATTTTGCCGTCAAGGGGCTGGACGAGGCCTGGTCGGACGAGGAGCTCGCCTCGATCAGTGGGCTGCAAGGTCTACGCGATCGGATCATGCGCATCTCCGGCAAGAGCAACCCCACGACGCGTGACTTCATCGATGTGAGTGGTCGCGGGACGCCGCATGACCACCCGGTGTTCGTCGGTACGCCGAAGGAAGTGGCCGATCAGCTCGAAGACTGGTTCGTGTCCGAAGCGTGCGACGGGTTCGTACTGTCGGCCACGCACGTCCCCGGGGCATACGAGGATTTCGTGCGATTGATCGTTCCCGAGCTGCAGCGGCGAGGATATTCCGTACTGAATACCCTGGCAGGACCTTAAGGGATACACTCGGCTTGCCGAAGTCGACGCGTGGCGATTGGAAAGCCGGGGCCTAGCGGCGCTCCTCAGTGGGGTTCCGTTCCTCGGCTTATCAACTCGGGGCGCACATCACTCCATCGTTGGATCCAGGAGCACTTTCCCGAGGCTCGCCCGATTCACTCGGCGATGTGCCTCGGCGCCTCGCTTAACGGAAGGATAGAGCTCGATCCCTGCCGTGAGCCGTGGGGCGAGCTCCATCGCCCGATCGACGTCCTCGGGCCTGGTGCGAGTACCGCCAATTACTCGTAACCCCATCCCGTAAAGCCGCCGCACATCCAGGCTCACGATTCCGCCGCCGTGCGCGCCCATTGTGACCAGTCGTCCGTTGCGAGCAAGACTGTTGAACGCGCTAGGCCAGAGTGTGGGGTCGCCGATGTTCTCGCAGACCACCTCAACGCCGGCTCCGTCAGTGAACCGCATCACCTCATCGGTTAAGTTGGCCGAGCGATAGTTCACGCCATACTGAGCGCCCCTCCTCATCGCCCAGGCTACGCGTTCGTCGGAGCCGGCGGCGGCGATGACGCGAGCGTCCATCATGCGGGCGATCTGGACGACGAAGCTGCCCAGGGCGCCGGCCGCGCCCATAACCAGGACCCATTCTCGGGGCTGGAGCTGTGCATAGTGATTCAGCTGCGCCACGGCGGCCGGGCATCCCGGTAAATGACAGTGGCTTCGGGGAATGGCAGGTCCGCGGGCAGAGCTCGCAACGCCGCCTTTGGCAGGCTGACGAATTCGGCGTAGCCGCCCTGGCGGTGTATGCCCAGAACTTGAGTACGACTGCAGTTGGTGGGGCGGCCAGCAAGGCAAGCGGCGCATTGGCCACAGCGGATGGTGCTGGTAGCCGCGACTCGCTCGCCAACGTGTCGCGTCGTGACACCCTCGCCGATAGCGACGATCTCGCCGCTCGGATCGGCGCCGAGGATGATCGGCGGCGTCGCGCCGCGCGGGTCCTGGCCCGAGCGCACCATCAGATCGAACGAGCGGTTCACCGAGACCGCTCGCACGCGCAGCAGCACGTCGCCCGGCCCGGGCTCGCGGCGCGGGTACGTCCTCCAGTCGGAGTACGTCCGGCCCGCCGAATTCGCGCAGGACCACCGCTTTCATCGAGCGCTCCGTGGAAGCGCTCCGTTTGGTAATGAGCGTTTCATGTGAAACTACTATATGCTTGAAACCCGTGACGGGTGCCGCATGCTGTCATCATACGGGTGATGTTGCGGTCAGGGCGGACGAACTGCATCTCAGCACGATAGCCCGGTACTTTGCGGACGAACAAAAGGCGTACAAGCTCCTCGAACGCATCCGCTGGCCCAACGGCCCGGGGTGCCCGCACTGCGGCACGGTGGACGAGACGTACTACCTCGAACCCAAGGACGGCCCCGCACCACGCGCACCGGCAAGCAGACGTTCCGCCGCGTTTGGAAGTGCGCGCAGTGCCGCCAGCAGTTCTCCGTCACCGTGGGGACGATCTTCGAGGAAAGCAAGATCCCGCTGGCCAAGTGGCTCATGGCGGTGCATCTGATGTGTGCCGGCAAGAACGGCGTGGCCGCGCTGGAACTGAAGCGCACCCTCGCTATCAGTTTCAAGTCGGCCTGGTTCATGTGCCATCGCATCCGCAAGGCGATGGAGCGGGAGCCATTGGCCAGCAAGCTCGGCGGGATCGTGGAGGCCGACGAGACGTACATCGGCGGGGTCCGGAAGGTCACCAAGGCCGGACGCCCCGGCAAGGACTCCCACAAGACCGCCGTGGTGAGCCTGGTGGAGCGCGGCGGGGAAGTCCGCCCGCATGTGGTCAAAAATGTCAGCAGCTTGACGCTGCGCGATGTCATCACGGCGAATGTGGAGCCGAGCGCCACGCTGATGACCGATTCATTCCACGCGTACGACCGGGTCGGGCGCACGATGGCCAAGCATGATAAGGTGGACCACGGCGCGGGCGAGTATGTGCGGAGCGAAGCCCACGTGCAGACCGCCGAGAGCTACTTCAGCCAGCTCAAGCGACCACTCGATGGCACGCAGCATCACGTGAGCAAGCAGCGTCTCGACCGCTACGTCTCGGAGTTCGACCACCGCTACAACACGCGGAAAATGAGCGACGGCAAGCGGACGGAACTGGCGATTCAGAAGGCCGCGGGCAAGCGGCTGGTATAGAAGGAGCCAGTGACCGACTAGGCCCGGGCTCCTGAAAACGACGTATAATGTAGTGGTCCCCCGGACGGGGCTGGAACCCGTAGACCGGTTACCAGTTGACGCTAGGCCGGTCTCCCGATCCCAAATCGGGTGTGTCTACCAGTTCCACCACGGGGGGCGGTGGGAAAGCCCCGGAGCCGCGCGTCTAGACAGCCTTGGCTCCGGGGCCGCTGATCTCCTCATATTCGAGCACCTCGTCTGATCAGTTGGGCGAGACCTAAGCCTCCGGAGTCGCGATCTTCCGGGGGCTTTTCTCTTGCCGTCAGTTAAGTCTAGCAATTTATCTCCATCGAGGCAAGGCTTCTGAAGATAAAATCACGGCGATGGTTCTCAGTTCTTATTGCCAAGTCGGAGATACGCTGGTAGACTTACAGCAGAACGGAGGCCAGACATGGTCCAAGCGGCAGTAGCGGAGCGGAAAAAGAAGGACCGCAGCCCGAGTTATCCGGCCATTGACCTGGAGACGGCGCTAGAACGAGCACGGCAGCTTCTCTCTAAAGAGGGTCGCCATTATGCGCCGATCAGCGCGATACTTCAGCACTGGGGATACGCCACTAAGAGCAGCGGCGGCCTGCTTACAACGGCCGCACTGAAGAAGTTCGGTCTCCTTGAAGATCAAGGGAGTGGCGAGAATCGGAAAGCACGGATCACTGATCTGGCATATCGCATCCTCATCGATGATCGGCCTAACTCAGAACAGCGTGCGGCGCTTATTCGCGAGGCGGCATTGACGCCGCCGATTCATGCTGAGCTGTGGCAGGAGCGCGGTCCCGACGGTTCACTCCCGTCCGACGTGACTTTGCGCTTCACTCTCCGCACTGAACGAGGCTTCACAGAGACCGCCGCTTCCGACTTGATCAACGAGTTTCGCCAGACGATAGCCTTCGCGGGGTTAGACCAGACTGATACAATGTCTGGTAGTGTCGAAGATAAAATCGACCCTGCGGGAGGCGAGCAAGCGACACCGCCGCCAGGGACTCAACTCGAAAAGCCGGGCTGCGAATCCGGCGAAGCCGCCAACGGCTGGTCCCGGCACGCAGTCTATAAATCTGCCGCTCGATGCTGCCGCCGGCGAATGGGCGACGCTGGTTGCGCCGTTCCCCCTCACTAAGGAGAAGTGGGATCAGATGCTGGTGGTCCTTGAAGCGATGAAACCGGCATTGATCGCCCAGCCAAAGCCCAAAGCCGGACCCGATAGGATGGTCGAGGAGATGGCCCAACCCTCGTCTATCACTGCCGAGGCGCAGGAACTGCTACAGAAGGTCGATGACGGTGGGGTGCCGACGGCGATGACCGAGAACCTCAGGCGCATTGCCACCGAGAACGGCATTGCCGTCACTCCCGACATGAGCCCGAACAGCATCATCGACGAACTTCAAGAAAGTCGCTTGATTGCTAGGGGGGCGTAAGCCCCGCAGTACAATGAGGCATGGCCGAGACCGCACGCCGCAAACGTGAGAAGCCGGTAAGCCTCGCGCCGCTCGATTTCGAGGACGCTCTACGCGGCCTGATCGCAACCGGCCTAGACCGAGGCCGCCGAGAAGAAGGCACAGAAGTAAGCGACGGCTGATTTGGAGGCAAGCTCGGTCGCGACCGTCTGAGGATGCAGGCGGGTGAGCGAGCGCCGTGCACACGCACCACCCTGCCCGTGCTGACCGGGGTGCTCTGCGGGAGACAGCGAAAGGGTCAACTGCTTAACGGCGACGTGAGCGGCGGTGCTGTCTACACTTATATCCAGTGCCCGACGTGCGGCCGTCTCTGGCGCCACATCGAAGATTACGGTTACGGCGGCCACAGTTCGTCGTTCGAATCCGTCACGACGGACTAGGTACTCGCTTCCCTCGCACCGTCGCACCACCTCCACCGTACTACTGTAACGATGGAGCTGACTATACGGGTGTTTCACGTGAAACACCCGGTTGCTTGGCGCCCGTCGCCAGAACTGCGCTCGGCTTCGTCCGTCGCTCTCGCACTACGCGCTCACGTTATGCTGATAAAGCGCAGCTCGATCGGATCGTCCACGCAGTTCAGTGCGCTTCGCTCTGCTGAGATAGGCGCTGTCCAGTTTCGGTAAGCAATGGCTCTCTGAGAAAGAGTCGGTGTTTCCTTAGTCTTCAGCGCTATGCGCCGAGCGTTTCACGTGAAACGTTCCACTCTGGCTCAAGCCGGAACGGCCGCTTTCGCAGCAGCGTCACCAACCTGGTAGGAGCGCTCCAGCAAGTCCACGACGTGAACCACCTGGACTTCGTCGCCTCGCTTGCGGAATCCACCGGCGATCTGCATGGCGCAACCCGGATTGGGCGCCACCACCAGGCTGGCGCCGGTGCGCTCGATATTGCCGAGCTTCGGCTCCAGGATCTGCATGCTCAGGTCGTAGTGGGTGATGTTGTAGATTCCGGCGCTGCCACAGCACTGGTCGGGCTCAATCATCTCCACCAGCTCGAGTCCGGGAATCGACTTGAGCAGCTCGCGTGGCTGGTTGCGAATGCCCTGACCATGCACCAGGTGACAGGGATCTTGATAGGTCACCTTGACGTTGAGCTCGCCCAGGCCTTCCGTGCGAAGCCCGATGTGCACGAGAAACTCTGAGATATCGCGGACCTTGTCCGCGAACGCCTGCGCGCGATCGCGCCACTCAACGTCGGCGTGAAACAGCTCGCCATATTCCTTCAACGTGGATCCGCAGCCGGCCGCGTTGATGATGACGTAATCGACATCCGCCTGCTCGAAGACCTCGATGTTCTTTCGAGCCAGATCGCGCGCGCCATCGCGCTCGCCGCTATGCACGTGAAGGGCGCCACAACAACCCTGTGCTGGCGGCACCACGACCTCGCAGCCGTTGCGCGCGAGAACTCGAGCGGTCGCAAGGTTCGTCTCGCCCATGAACTGACTCATCACGCAGCCGGAGATCATGCCCACGCGGTACCTACGCTCACCCTGCGCCGGGATGATGTCGGGAACCTGCACTTTGCCGATCCCACCCTGGATGTCGCCAAGCATGCCTTCAGCGTTGCGAAGACCCTTGGGCGCAAGGTTAAGTAACCCTGATTTGCGCACAAGTGACTGTACGCCCGAACGCTGATAGAGCCGTGTAAACGTCCCAATGCTATCCAGCGCCGCGTTGGACGTGAATACTTTGCTTAAGATCGTCCGTGAGATGCTTCGCTCGCTCTTCGGCGGCGGCGTCAGTCCACGCGCTGCTTCGATGATGCTGCCGTACTGCACGCCTGCGGGACAGATGGTTTGACAGGCACGACAATCGAGGCAGCCGTAAATGTGCTCCTGATATTGCGGGATCGTCAGGAGCGACTTTACCCTCATAGACTGACTTGATCTGGAAGATTCGCCCGCGGGGCGAATCCATCTCGACCTTGAGT
The DNA here is from genome assembly GCA_963765765.1 of uncultured Chloroflexia bacterium. GTDB lineage: Bacteria > Chloroflexota > UBA6077 > UBA6077 > JACCZL01 > CAVXYC01. The sequence goes on from CAVXYC010000023.1 coordinate 378,812, forward strand.
ACGCGGTACGTCGGACACGCGTCCAGACACAGTCCGCAATGTACGCACTGCTTTAGAAGCCGACGATCTAACTCCATCGGCGCCGGAACGGGTGTCTCAGTTGCCATCGTTGTCTACTGCTCTCAATGTATTGAAGAGTGTGAAATGCCAGAACCTTGATTATAAGTGGCCGACGAATCGCCCCGGATTAAGGATGCCGTGTGGATCGAATCGCTGTTTGAGCGCTGTCATGATGCGAAAGCTCGAGCCAACCTCGCCCCATACGTCAATTGTCGACTTGAGCTCGGTTGGACAGCGCTCGACCACAAGGCTGCCGCGTAACGCTACGGCCGCCGCGCGGCCTTCGTTCACGATGCGCTCGACTGCCGCGTTTGCTCCGAGAACGCGGCTGTGAATGACGCCAGTTCCGGCTTGCGCTACAGACTGAACCTCGGCACCCTCTCTCCGTCCAAGGGCATCCATACTCTCCATCATTGACGCCGAGCTCGCCGGCGGAACGCTCAGCTTCAAAACAGCGTCATCGCGTGCATCGGTGAGCTCGGAAAAACGGCGGATCTCCGACCAGGCCCGCTCACCTTCCGAGCCGTCCAGTATTTGAGCTGCCAGCGCATCGTCGAACAGAGCTACGACGTCTCGAGTTTGACGCGCGACAGCGTTCTCAAAGCCGGCCGCCAGAACGAGCAGCGCGGCTCCTGCCGATGGAATGTTGCGGCTGAGCAGGTCCGCGGAGGCGGCCGCATCGACAATCGTGAGCGCCGCTGGGTCTAGAGGTGACTTCACAAGCTTCTGGACGGCTGCCTGCGCTCGGGCGGGGGAGTCGAACACCGCCAGAACGGTGCCAAAACATGGTGGGAGCGGGTGGAGCTTGAATGAAAGCTCCACAATGATCCCAAGCGTGCCAAACGAACCGGTGTAGAGCTTGTTGAGATCGTAACCGCTCACGTTCTTCACCACTCGACCACCAGCCTTGGTGAGCATCCCCTCGGCATTCGCCACGCGGACACCGATGACCAGATCGCGCGCGGTGCCATAGCGCTGACGCATCGGGCCGCTGGCGTTGCTCGAGACAACCCCGCCAATCGTGGCGCGCTCAGACGCGAACGGATCAAGGCCGAGCATCTGACCGTGCTCACGCAGCATGTCTTGAAGTGCGCCGAATCGCATGCCTGCCTGCACGGTGACGGTAAGATCCGCGGGCTCGTACTCCACGACGCCATCCAACGCGCTCGTCAGTAGGACAATGTCTGCCTGTCTCGGCGCGAAACCAACTGACATGCGCGTGCCGCCACCGCGCGGGATGACGGATGCCTTCTCTCGATGAGCAACACCGAGTATGGCCGCCACCTCTTCGGCAGTATCCGGCTCGCAAACGATGCCCGGGTGGACCCCGTCCACATCGTAAGCAGTGTCCGAGGACTCCAGGATACGAACGTGGTCCGAAACTTCCTCGAGTTGGAGGGCGAGGTTCGCGCTTGTCACTGAGATCGAATCACCAGCCAGCGTCCGAGCTGCGCCCGTAAGGGAGCGGTTCCTCCAAGAATTCCCAGACCGCGGGCGATGTGCCTACACGAGAGAACCGCTCTCTTACGGTCGCGGCTCTGAGTCTGGCCGGAGGTAACAACCGCGCTGCGGGGCCTCGCGAGAGGAACCGCACCCTCACGGGATGCGGCTCTGCTGGCTGCGGCTAGGAACGCCTTCGAGCGCTTTTGGAACGGTGCCGCGGATTGATGCATCGAGTAGCTCGATCGGGTGCAACGCGGGTAGTGAGCGGCCGCAACGATCCAGCGAGCTGCTGATCTGGAGCAGACAGCCTGGATTGCTCGTTGCGACGGCTTGCGCACCGGTGGCGCCGATATTGGATGCCTTGCGATCACCCAGCTCGCGCGCGGCTTCGGGCTGCACCAGGTTGTAGATGCCGGCGCTTCCGCAGCAGAGCTCGGACTCGGCAATCTCGGCGATTTCGAGCCCGGGGATGCGGCTCAGAACCGATCGGGGCTGCGCATAGACTCCCTGAGCGTGCCGCAAGTGACACGCGTCATGGTAGGCGACCAGGTAGGGCAGCGGATGATAGGTGGCGCGCGGCTCTAGCTCAACGAGTATCTCGGAGATGTCGCGGACTTTCTCACTGAATGCTCGGGCGCGGTCAGCCCAGAGGGAATCGTCTCGCAGCAGGTAGCCGTACTCCTTAAGGCTCGATCCGCAACCGGCGGCATTGATGACGATAGTCTCAACATTCGCACGCTCGAAGACCTCAATAAGGTCGCGCGCCCGGCCCAGCGTTCGCTCCTCTTCGCCGGCGTGGAGCTCCAGAGCGCCGCAACAGCCCTGCTCCGGCGGAACTACCACCTCGCAGCCTTCAGCAAGCAACGTACGTGCGGTTGCCGCGTTGACCTCACCGAAGAGCACCTGCTGAACGCAACCGGTGATAAGGCCGACACGACGTCGCGCGGTACCGGCTGGCCGCAGCAGCGATGGAATTCGCACGGGCTCAAGACTCTTGCCGCTGAGCTTTGGTAGCACCGTGTCCATCGCATCCACACGGCCGGAGAGAATGTCCAACAACCCGGTGCCTCGAAGTAGCCTTCGCAGACCCAGCTTCTCACTCGCTGCCACTCCCAGGAGTGCCGCGCGCATGCGTTTTGGGTAGGGGAAGAGCTCAAAGATCATTCGGCGGAACAGCTTGTCTTCGGGCGAGCGGGGATAATTCCGCTCCACCTGTGCACGAGTGGCCTCGATGAGCTTGTCGTACTGCACTCCCGAAGGGCAGGCCGTCACGCAGGCCATGCAGCCCAGACAGCGGTCGATGTGCGGCACCACGGTGTCGTTGAGCTGCACGTCGCCTTCGCTGGCCATCTTCATCAGGTAGATTCGGCCGCGAGGCGAGTCCATCTCCTCACCCCACAGAGCGTAGGTGGGGCAGGTGGGCAAGCAGAATCCGCAGTGCACGCAATCAGCAATGAGCTCAGGATCGGGTGGTCGGTGCGCGTCGAAGGCCGAGGTCCCGGTTTCGGACTCGCCTGGCTTAGCAAGAGCCATCTAGAGGCCCCCTATCAGACGGCCAGGATTGAGCGTGCCTCGCGGGTCGAGCTCTTCTTTGACGCGACGCATGACCGGCAACGTATCGGCGACAGGTCCCCAGACATCGACCTGGCGCTTCACTGCCAACGGCGCGTCTATCACCACGGCGGTACCTTCCCTGGGCGCCAGAGATTCACGGAACAGCTCAATTGCGTCGGTCAATAGGTCATCCTGACCATGCGTAATCCAGGCTACGCGCCCGAGCCCATGAGCGTGGATGACCGCATCCGTGATCCAGCTGTTCGCAGTGCCGATCTCAACCGCGCGATCGATCGTCGCGGCGATCTCCGTTGGCAGCACGCTGACCTTGAGCACCAACCCGGGGAGCGAAGGCATCCCAGAGCTCCCGCTCCCTCTGGGCGAGGGTTGGGGTGAGGGACCTCCGCCGGCGGCGAAGGATGTTGTTCTACCCTCACCCCAACCCTCGCCCAGAGGGAGCGGGAGTCCACGGGCTGAGACCATACTCTGTGCCGTTTCGAGCTGCGACTCTACGGATTCGAGTATGCCGCTGAATTGAGCCGTGACGCTCACCGTGCCGTCGACATCTCGACGAAGCGTGAGTCCGGTTGGCATCAGCGTCGAGCTAAGCATATCGAGCATAAGCTGCCCGCCGGCCGATGCTGATCCGACGTCCACGGTCAGCGAGCGCGTCTCGGCTGGCAGCGGATACAGGCGAAACGTTGCCTGAGTAATGATGCCCAGCGAGCCGAGCGAGCCGGTGTAAAGCTTGGGCAAGTCGTAGCCGGCCACGTTCTTCACGACTCGTCCGCCACCATGCGCGACGACACCGTCCGAACGGACCACCGTAATACCGATGATCTGGTCGCGAACTCCGCCGTAACGGACCCGCAGAGCGCCGCTATCGTTGGTCGCGACGATGCCGCCGATCGTGGCGTGCTCAGGATGCTCGACATCCAGGGCGAGCATCTGGCCGTTCTGCGCTAACGCAGTTTGGACGTCCGCGAAGCGCATGCCCGCCTGTATTGTCGCGGTCATGTCGCCGTGGGCGTGCTCTACGAGGTTGTCCAGTCGCTCGAGGGAGAGCACGATGTCGAGCGCGCGAGGTGGATTCCCCCAGCCGAGCTTGGTCCCGCCACCGCGAGGCGCCACGGCCAGCCCATGTTCGCTGCAGCGTGCGAGAACCGCCGCGATTTCTTGCTCTGAAGCGGGTTCAACGACCAGCGTTGGCGTAAGGCCATCGATTGCGTCAAGCGCCGTACCCTCGCGCACGTACTCCACGCCGACGAGATCATTGAGCTGTTGTCGGAGGGAAGTGGTGGATGCGTGAGTCATTGACGTCGGCAGGCGCTCAAAACATCTCCGCCCGGCCGGCTTCCACAAGCGGATGGATGTGTCCTGGGCCCGCGGCTTCGCCGCAAAGACGCGGGGTTGGGAAGATCTTGCCCGGGTTTGACAAATGCCGCGGGTCAAAGGCGCATCGGACGCGCTGCATCGTATCGAGATCGTCGTCGCTGAAAAGCTTGGGCATGTGCTTCATCTTATCGACGCCGATACCGTGCTCGCCGGTCAGGCTTCCGCCGTGCTCCACGCACGTCAGGAGAATCTTGGTAGCGAGCTCCTCCGCTCGGTCGAGCTCGCCCTCGACCCGACCGTCGTAGAGCACGAGTGGATGCAGGTTGCCATCTCCAGCGTGAAAAACGTTTGCCACTCGCATATCGTATTCGGCAGACAGCTCGTCGATGCGGCGGAGCACGGCTGGCAGCGTTGTGCGAGGGATGACGCCGTCTTGCACGTAATAGCTCGGGCTCATCCGGCCCATCGCCGCGAACGCGGCTTTGCGCCCCTTCCACATCAGCGCGCGTTCAGTTGCATCGGCCGCGCGACGCACTTCCCACGCGCCGTTCGATCGGCAGATCGACTCGATTGAGCCGATGAGCGCCCCCACCTCGGCCGTTGGGCCATCGAGCTCCACCAGGAGCAGCGCGCCAGCGCTCGTCGGGTACCCGGCATGTGTTGCCTGCTCCACCGCCTGAATGCTCAGGTTGTCCATCATCTCCATTGCCGCGGGCAGGATACCGGCGGCGATGATGTCGGAAACGGCTCCACCGGCCTGATCGGTCGTCGCGAATGCACCCATCACGAGCTGCACGGTCTCCGGCCGGCGCGTGAGGCGAAGCGTCACCTCGGTGACCACTCCCAGAGTGCCCTCGGCGCCAACCATCACGCCCAAAAGATCGAGCCCAGGTGTATCCAGCGTAGCGGCGCCCAGATGACTGATCTCGCCGTCGGGCAGCACAACGGTCGCGCCGAGCACGTGATTGGTTGTGAAGCCGTATTTCAGGCAGTGCGCTCCGCCGCTGTTTTCGGCCACGTTGCCACCCACGCTGCACACTTGCTGACTGGATGGATCCGGCGCGTAGTAATACCCGCGCGGCGCCACGTGCTGGGTGACGTGCAGATTGATCACTCCGGGCTCGACCACGATGCGCGCGTTGTCGTAATCCACGGAGATGATTCGATTCATGCGCGCCAGGCTAATGACGATCCCATCCTCAACTGGAAGGGCCCCGCCAGAAAGGCCCGTACCGTGCCCTCGGGCGACGAACGGAATGCCATGCTCGTGGCACAGCTTTACAACCCCCTGGACTTGCGCTGTGGAGCGTGGAAGCACGACGGCCGCGGGCATCACCTGGTAGTTGGTGAGACCATCTGACTCATAGGTGCGTAAGCGCTCGGGCTCGCTCAGCAGGCCATCAGCGCCCACGATCAGGCGGATGCTCTGCAGGACCTCGGCATTGACGCGCGGGTGTGTGATCGTCATCATGCGACTCGCTACGATCATACCGTGCAGTGGTCTGCATCTGTCGCGTATGTGATTTAACGCTCGGAGGTCGATTGTGCCAAGCTCGCCATCCGCGGATGACACGCTCGCTGTGGTCAACGCTTTCAATACCGCGTTCAACCGGCATGACGTGGATGCCGTCATGGCGCTTATGACGGAGGACTGCGTCTTCGAAACGACGGGTCCTGCTCCGGACGGAAAACGCGCAGAAGGTCAGGCGGCCGTTCGGGAAGCCTGGGCGGAGTTTTTCGCGGCTTCGCCAACGGACGCGTTCACTGCCGAGGAGATGTTTGCGGTCGACGATCGCTGTGTGGTGCGCTGGCGGTTCGAATGGAACGCCGCCGACCCGGCCGGTCATGTGCGTGGCGTGGACGTGATTCGTGTCCGCGATGGAAAAGTCTCAGAGAAGCTGGCGTACGTGAAAGGTTAGCGGACCGGAGAGTTAAGCCTACAGACGGCTCCCATCCACCGGTCGTGTCTAGCCTTAGTTTCCCCGCACCGCGTACATCTCGCGCCGCGCACTATCACGGGCGGCGTCGATGGCACTCAGGACAGACGCGGGGTCGGGGATATCGGTCAACGTAAAAATGTTGGTAGATCCGGCAGTTTCACAGCGAACGTCCCCATAGTTGAACAACGTATGGAGAATCCCATTCTTGTAGATGGAGAAGTCCTGGAGGTTCACTAGATCGGCGCTTGAAAGATCGTGATTGAACCAATTCTGTCGCTTTGAGTCGATCAAACGTTGATTGGTCAAAATCCATAGATCGTGCTGGTATTGGTACCAGGCGAAATAGGCAGACACGCCCCAGCACAGTATCCACGCAATGCCGGCGAGCGTGGCGACCTGCTGCAGAATCGGATCGACCGGAGCAAACGCGCTGATGCTGCCCGCCGCCGCTCCAACAGGAACGAGCGCCAGAAAAATGATCCCCAGCAAGCGCGGGTAGAGGAACATCCAGTGACGCCGAACCAGCAGCACCGGGTGCTCCCCATCCTGCATGACGACTGGCAGATTCATGTGCCGCTACCTCCGCTCCCTTGAAGTATCGACCCGTCTGATACGCGAGAAGAGTGTAGTGCGAAGTGACTTGCGGAAGTCGTAATTCAATGCAAGCTGCATAAATGAAATTAGAATTGATGGGCCGGCTGCCATAATGTGACGGCTCTCTAATTCCGACGCTCTTCGTCGACCCCCATCCGCGGAGTCAATGACCTTCCCTCAGAAATCGGTAGATTCTTTCCAGGACGAGCGAGAACAGCAGGCGCTTCGTTACCGCTTGCTGATGGATCGCACGCAGGACCTCATCCTGTTCATGCGAATGGACGGTCAGATCGTTGAGGCCAATGCCGCGGCTGTGGCGACGTACGGTTACGACCACGAAACGCTGCGGCGGCTGAATATTCGTGACCTGCGTGACGCAACAACAACTCCGGCCGTACCGGGCCAGATGGCCACAGCGAATAGCGACGGAATTCTGTTTGAGACGCGCCATCGCCGAGCGGATGGGACGTCCTTTCCCGTTGAAGTGAGCTCCATTGGCGCCGACCTCGATGGCGAGCGTCTGCTGATCAGTGTGATTCGCGATTGCACTGTCCGATATGAGGCAAAGCAGAAGCTCGAGGAAAGTGAACAGCTCCTCGATCGGGCGATGGTCGCGGGCGGTATGTTCGCCTTCACCTGGGTGATCGAGTCAGGTCAGATCGACCGGACCGAAAGCGGGGCGCTGGTATTGGGTGGCGATGTACCGCAAGCAGACACCTGGAATCGATACATCAGCTCCGTTCATGCCGCTGATCGCGAACATTATCAGGAGCTGTTCCTTGGTCTATCGCCAACAATGGCGTCGTATAGCACGCTATACCGATACGTCCGACGCGATGGAACGATTGCTGTCATCGAGGAAAGCGGTGCAGGCGAGTTCGACGATCAGGATGAGCTTGTGCGAGTGCGCGGTCTGGCCGCCGATGTAACGGAACGGCGCCGCAGCGAGTCAGAGCGCCGCCAGCTCACCGAGCTGCTCGCCCAGACGAGTGAGCCCATCTTCGTATGGGAGCTTGACGGTGTCATCACGTCCTGGAACGCTGGCGCGGAGGCGTTATACGGGTACACCCCCGATGAGGCATTGGGTCAGTCGGCACACAGTCTGCTGCGCACCATTCATCCAATTCCGTGGCAGGAGATCCGCACCACGCTGGAAGCCGAAGGGCAATGGCTCGGCGCGCTGATTCACCACACCCGAGATGGGCGTCAGGTCACCGTAGAGAGCCGGAAAAAACTCGCGGTGATCGACGGTCAGCGACTTGTGATGGAGTCCAACCGCGACATTACCGAACAAAAGCGCCTGGAGCGCATGCAGCGCGAGTTTATCGCGCTAGCGGCCCACGAGCTGAAAACGCCGCTCACATCGCTGAAGGGCTTTGCGCAGCTTCTCCAACGGGGCGTGCATACTGAATCGTCACTGGAGACGATCGTCAAGCAGGTCAATCGACTCGACCGGCTCGTAAGCGACCTGCTCGATATCTCACGATTGGACACCGGTCGGCTGGAGCTTCGACGAGGCGAGCTGGATCTTGTTCCGCTCCTGGACCAGCTTGTCAACGAAGCCCAGGCATCCACCGATATTCACCGCTTAGCCTTGATGCACCGATCAGAGCCCGTGCTGGGTGAGTGGGACGAGGACAGATTGACGCAGGCCTTCCAGAACCTGCTGTCCAATGCGATCAAGTACTCCCCCGATGGAGGGCCGATCGAAGTTACCATTCGTCCGGGGGATCACGAGGTGGTCGTGAGCATCCGCGATCATGGCCTCGGAGTGAGCGCCGACGACCTGCCCCGAATCTTCCAGCGATTTCAACGGCTCGACGCGGCCAAGGACGCCGCTGGCGGTCTGGGTCTGGGGCTTTCCATCACCCACGCGCTGGTCGCGGCTCACGGTGGCCGAGTTTGGGCGGAGAGCTCGGGCGAGGGTCACGGAACGACGTTCCTGGTCGCACTCCCGACGCTGAATGAAGGAGCCGCCTAAGAGCGTCCTCCCGATCGTTGGTTCGGTTTCCCGCTGTGATGAGATTGTGCTATCCTAGCGCGCACTGTAGGCGGGTGGAAAATGCGGCGAGGCGGGACACCCCGAATCCGGGTCGAGGTATTGTCCCGAGCTGCCGTGGTACTGACGCTCCTCCTGCTGCTTCTTCCAACGCCCCGTGGCACCGCCGACGAGCTCCAAGTAGCGGTCGACCCGGCGACGGATTCAGTCACTCCCGCCGCGTCGGTCGGAATTACCTGTCTTTCGGCCGCTCAAATTTCGTTTTATCCGCCAGCTCCGCAGCCGGAGCGCGTCGTTCGGATCGATGTCCTCGCGCCATTTTGGTCCGCGCAGGTTATGCTCTTGAGCTCACTTCCTCTGTACTTTGAGAGTGAGCTCCAGGAATGGAACGGGTATCGGTGGAGCTGGTTCACCTGGTCTGCCGAGCCAGGGCGAGCTCGAATTTACGTTCCTCGATTCGGTGCGCTCCGAATGCGCCACGGCCAGGCTCTTCATTGGGCAGACTCCTGACATGGTCGTCGATGACACGGTCCCGGCCGATGGCATCGGAGCGGTCAGCCCGGCCGATAGCATCGGACCGGTCAGCACAGAGCCTTACAAGCCGACAGCGACGCGGACCCCGCGCGCGGCCTCTTCGAACGGCTCTAATGATTCTGATGATAATGACAATACGTCTACCACCTCGGGGCGTGATCCGACGGCAACACGCACACCGTCACCGACCCGCACGGCATCACCTACTCGAACACCATCGCCTACGCGAACATCGTCGCCCCCTCGAATCAACGGGCTCGAGGACCTCGTTTGCCAGCCAACCGCCCGAGCCCACCGAAACACGCACGCCGTCCCCCACACGGACATCATCCCCCACGCGCACGCCCTCGCCGAGGGCTACGGACACCCCGCAACCGAACGTTATAAGCACGGACCCAGTCTCGGCCATCTGTGGCAACACGCTGACCATCAAAGGCCGGGGATTCGGAGCCAGCCGAGTCGCCGTTGATGGCAAGGTCACCTTGGCTGCCCGCGAGGTATCTGCCTATGAGAGCTGGAGTGACACAGAGATCCGTGTGGTTGTTTCGCCCAACACGCCGCCTGCTGCAGAACAGCGGTTGGAGGTAACCACGCGCGGCGGAGGGGACGGGCTGGGCATCAGGGTTTCCTGCTAGGGCTTCAAAAACTGGAACGCAGACATAGAGGAAGCTTTCTCTGTCCTTTGCGTCCCTCAGATCCCTTCTCCAACCGCCGATGGTAGAATCCGGCCCGCGCCGGGCCACCCGGCGGAGGAGCTTTCATCCCATGGAATATCGCCAGCTCGGATCGTCCGGCCTCAAAGTTTCCATGATCGGCCTGGGGTCCAACACCTTTGGTGCGACCGCCGAGGAAGCCGGATCAATCGAAGTCATCAACACGGCCATTGAGCACGGCGTCAACTTTATCGATACCGCCGACGTGTACTCCTTCGGAACGTCCGAGGAGTACGTCGGCAAAGCGATCAAGGGCAAACGGCATGGCCTGGTGATCGGCACCAAGGTCGGCATCACCATGAGTGACAAGCCGAACGACGCCGGCCTCTCACGTGGGCACATCATGAGCAGCGTGGAAGCATCGCTTAAGCGACTGGGCACGGACTACATCGATCTCTACCAGGCGCACACGTTCGATGCGGCCACGCCGCTTGAAGAGACGCTGCGGACGTTCGACGATCTCGTGCGACAGGGGAAAGTGCGCTACATCGGCTGCTCCAACTGGACGGCCTGGCAGCTTGCCTGGGGTCTGGGTGTTCAGAAGAGCAACGACCTGGCGCCGTGGGTCAGCGTGCAGCCTGAGTGGAACTTCGTAAACGGGCTCCAGGATCCGCATCTGCAGCCGGCCTGCCGAGAATTTGGCGTGGGGATCATTCCTTACATGCCGCTCGCCGCTGGAGCGCTCACCGGGAAGTACACACGTGGCGAAGCTCCGCCGCCCGGCACGCGCCTGGCCGATAGACCTCGCACGCGCCGAATTCTTGGCGATCGCCTTTTTGACCTGATCGAGGTTGTGACGCCATGGGCGGAAGCGCGCGGCCACACGCTTCCCGAGCTAGCCATAGCCTGGCTGATCGCCCAACCTGAGGTGAGTACCGTCATCGTGGGCGCCCGGCGGGCACCGCAGGTGGTCGAAAATCTCAAGGCCGCCGACTGGATTCTTACCTCTGAAGAGCGTGACGAGGTGACGGCGCTAGTGGATAGCGTCTGAGCCACCAGCCTGGCGTAGCTGTAAGTGTCCGGAGCCTTTAGAAGAATCCGTAGCCGCGAGCATCCTGCCCGCACGCGGGGCGCTGCCCCTGGCTCAATGCCGCGCTACGCGACCGGGCTAGAAGCTCGTCGCTACGGGAGACTTCGAAGTTCGCCAATAGCTAGAGATCCCGATCGGGACAGACGGACCGGCCGCGGTCCCGCGGCCTCGGCACCTGCAGTGGTCGAAGGAAGAATTAGCGCGAGCGGAAATCGCTCGCGAGGTTGGCGATGTCCGATTCGTCTTCGAGTCGCTGAACGCGCTTGATCACGTCTTCTATCCGCCCAGTGGTCAGTAGCCCGTTGGCATAGCGGCGGAATTTCTCCGCCATCTCGTCAAAGGTGTACGGGTTGGTAGGGCGCGCCCTTCCAATCCTTCACCTGCATGGAGTAGGTCGAGCCATCCAGCATTAGGGTAATCTCCGCGACCGGCTGGCCAGGCTTGCCAAATTGGTCAGTGTGCTCGTCGAGCTCGATCATCTGCGCGAGCCGGGTCACGTCAGGATCCTGGAGATCGAGATTTACCCAGACACGCGGATCGGAAGCATCGTGGCACAGAGCCAGTCCGGCTGACCAGGGCAGGCTATATTGTGCGCCCATGTGAGTGGTCGGCTGGCGGTCTGAGTGACGACCTTCCATCATGCGACTCGCACTGGCGACCTTCAGCTCTTTGATGTCCTCCGTGCGAATGCGACGGGCACGTCGGAACGCGGTAAGTCCATCGATCACGGCGTGGAATGAGATGTGGCACGGGTAGGCCTTGAGGACCATCTGGGAAAGCTCCCAGCGCTCGCCCAGGGCATCGAGCAATCGCTCAGGCTTCGGAGACGGTGAATAAGCGTGGAGGAATCCATGACTCCCCTCGAGCACCGTGGACGGCCCGGTAAAGCCGCGTTGCGCCAGAAGCGCGCACTCCACGCCCATCTGGGCCCCTCGGCCGAGGTGCAAGCGCTTGGTCATGGCGCCCTCGCGGAAGAACTCCACCAGTCCACCGCCGTGCGAGCCGGCAATGCCGAGCGCGTGCAGTATGGTGTCCGCATCCATCTTCAGCAGCATGCCGGTGGCTGCCGCCGCGCCGAACGCCGCGTTGGTGCCTGGACCGTGAAACCCCCGCTCGTCCTCAACCGCACGCGTCGCGGCCAGACCGATTCGGCACAGGATCTCGTAGCCTGTGGCCACCGCGGTCAGGAATGACCGGCCGTCCGCGTGCTCACGCTCTGCAATAGCCAGCGCTGCAGGAAAGACGGCTCCGCTGGGATGGCATGAGCCGGGGTAAACGGGTGGTCAACCTCGAAACCTCCAACGGCGACGCCATTGACCAGCGCGGCGTAGGCCGGCGAGGTCGTCCAGCTTCGACCGAAGACCGTGCAAGGCCCGATGGATGTCTCCTGCGCCAGGTCGGCCACCATGTCTGACCATGGTGTGCGCGCACCCGCGCAGCCGGCAGCAAGGTCATCGAGGATGTAGATGCGCACGGACTCAATAACATCGGCGGGGAGATCGGCGTATGTCGTCTCAGCGGCAAATTTGGCCAGGCGGCGTGACTCGTCCATGCGGCGCATTATACGCGCGGCATACGAGGTCTGAAGCGGTTCACGTATTGCTGGGCGCCTATGATCTTCTCTGCTACGATCCTCGCAATCTGCGCGAGGAGCCTGACCCGTGGCACAGCGCGTAACGATATCTCGGGCTTTCTTTCAACGTGTCGCCGCCGGAGCCGCCGCGCTCTTGCTGACCGCCTGTAGCTCGCCCGCCGGGCCGGTCGCTAAGTCTGCCGCGCCTGCGTCTGACCCCGGCTCGAGCAAAATGCAGGAGTACTACGAGAAAGCCAGGGCCTCAGGCGACCTGAGGGTGACCCTCTATAGCGCCGGGCCCGAGTATCGGCCTATCTTTGATCTCTTCCAGGAACGATATCCGGGAACGCAGGTCGAGGGTGTGCTCGTGCGCGGCCCTGAGATGATCCAGCGGTTCCAGGCCGAGGCCACCAGCGGTCGACGCATTGCCAACGTGGCCGCGACGGGCGCCACCACAATGTCCACCCTGGAGCAGCAGGGGCTCTTTGCCGAGTGGGAGGGCCCGCCAAACGCGGCGGACCTTCCAGAGATTCCTCTTACCTCGGGGAAAGCGCGATGGCCCTATGCGCAGAATGCTCACGGCTTCGTCGTAAACACGGAACAGATACCCGAAAACCGCATCCCGACAACTCGCCAGGACGTACTGGACCCATTCTTCAAGCCCAAGGGCAAGCTGTTGGTGGACGATCCCCGCGGCGGCGGTCCCAGCATCGAGTTTTTTACCTACACCTACGATCAGCTCGGCCAGGCGTGGATGGATTCCTTGAAAGGCCAGGACATCACCTGGACCCGCGAGCGTGACGGTGCGCCGAGTCAGGTCGCGCGCGGAGAGTACGCGATGTTCTTTCCGGCCGCCATTACCGTCGCGGAGCTGGATCTCCAGCGCGGCGCGCCACTCAAGGCCGGCTGGTTCCGAGATGGCGGCGCCATGATCGTCTCGCTCAATCTGGGAGTGGTGAAAGACGCACCGGGGCAGGATGTGGCCAAGCTCTTCGTGAGCTGGATCACCGGACCAGAGGGTCAGAAAGCGATTGCTGAGAAGTTACAGACCTACCCCGCATTGCCCAGCGCTCCCTCACCTGCGGGCTACCCTTCGCTTCAGGACATCAACCCGAGTCACCGTTCTGCGGATCAGATCCGCAGGAACAACGAGTACATTCAGCTTTTCGACGGAATGTTTTTCAAATAATCGAATAGGACGCCGGTGCCAGATTGCAGGACCTGAGACCGGTGCGATCGCCAGCCATATCCTGATACCCTCCGCTGCTGGAGGACCCTTCATGACAGCATTTCAAGCGATTGACGCGGATGGCCATGTCCTGGACAATCGCGACCTGATCATCGCTCGCCTACCTAAGGCGATGCGTGAGCGCGAATGGGCATTTGTGCCGCGCAATACCTGGGACTCGACGCTGGGCGGCAAGCTTGGTCAGCATGAGGTCAATGCGCCGGAATGGTTGGCCGCCATGGACGAGGGCCCCATGGAGCAGGCCGTGCTCTTTCCAACGCGGCTGCTCAATATCGGCTGCGTCCAGGAGCGCGAGCTGGCGGGGGCTCTGTGCCAGGCTTATAACAGCTACCTCTTCGATGAATATCTGAAGTTCAGCCCACGCTTCAAGGGCGTGGCCGTGCTACCCATGCAGGACATTGAGGCCGCGGTCGTGGAGCTGCGACGTGCCGTCACCGAGCTCGGGATGGTCACCGCTATGCTTCCCACAAGCGGAACACCCGGACGTCCACTCTTTGGCCACCCGATGTACGATCCGCTTTTCGAGGAAGCGCAGCGCCTCGGCGTGCCGCTGGCCTTGCACGCAAACGTAACCAACCCGCACGGGCCGGAGATTGATCCCTTCGAGCGGATGATCGAATCGCACACGGTCGTGCATCCGTTCGGGCAGATGCGCCAGCTCACCAGCATGATCTGGGGTGGCGTCTTCGAGCGCTTCCCGCGCTTGACATTCGCGAGCCTTGAGGCGGGCGCCACGTGGGTACCGTTCTTCATGGATCGGATCGACGAGGAGGGCGAGAAGCGCGCATCCGTGGAGGCTCCGAACGTTCCCGATGATCCGAGTCGCTACTTCAAGGAAGGACGCATCTACGTCCACTTTGAAGCGGGCGAAGGGTTGATCCCCGAAACGCTGCAATACGCGGGTGAGGACTGGTTCGTCTACGCCTCGGATTTTCCCCACTGGGACCACGAGTATCCGCGCTCTCTCCAGAAGATGCGCGACCATCCTCGGCTGAGCGAAGAAACGAAGGTCAAGATCCTGCGAGAGAACGCTAAGCGGCTGTTCAAGCTATAGCCTAGTTCTCATCGTGGTAGCATCCCTCCCGCCGTGATGCTCTTCCACGGCGGGAGAACCTATGGCAACCGAAACGTCTGAGCTGCTTTACACGACCGAAGGGCCGTTGGCCTTCGTCACGTTCAATCGCCCCGAGGCTCGCAACGCGATGACCTGGGGCATGTACGACCGCCTCTACGAATTGTGCGATGAGATCGACGCCGACCCGGACGTCCGGGTGGTGATATTTCAGGGAGCGGGCGATCGCGCGTTCGTCGCCGGTACTGATATCTCACAGTTCCAGTCCTTCTCGGAAGAGCGCCACGCACTGGAGTACGAGGAGCGTATCGAGCGCATCCTTAGTCGACTCGAAAGTCTTGCCCGTCCAACCATCGCGCTCATTCGCGGCTATGCCGTCGGCGGCGGCCTGGCCATCGCGGCCAGCTGCGACCTGCGCTACTCCACACCCTCGGGGAAGTTCGGCGCCCCCGTGGCCCGAACGCTGGGCAACTGCATGGCTATCGGCAATTTCGCGCGGCTCACCGACTTGATCGGTCCGATGCGTACCAAGGAGCTGCTCTTCACCGCGACATTCGCCGACGCGCAGCAAGGCCTGAACCTCGGCCTCATTACCGAAGTGGTGGAGCCCGACCAGATCGAGGCGCGCGTACGCGAAGTGGCCACGCTCATCGCCGAAAACGCCCCGCTCACCGTCCGCGCTACCAAGGAAGCCGTCCGCCGCCTCGCCGAGCACCGCCGCCCCGGTGGCGGCGAGGACATCATCCTCTCTTGCTATATGAGCGAAGACTTCAAAGAAGGCATGACGGCGTTCTTGGAGAAGAGGCCGCCGGCCTGGAAGGGCCGCTAGGCAAAAAGACCTAAGAGACGGCAAGGACATAAGGGACATATGGCGATCGTCGCAGATGTCCCATCCGTCCCATAGGTCCCGGAGATTGGAGAATCCCTTATGACCTTGACCCTCACTCTCGGGTGTGGAGACTACGACCGCACCTCCGCTCTCCGCACGGGGGAGGTGCGCCCGGAAGGCATTGAGCTCAACTATCTATCTTTTGAACCTGAAGAGGTCTTCTGGCGGATGGTTCGCTACCGCGAGTTCGATGTCTCGGAGCTTTCGCTGGGAAGCTACATCGTTCGCCGCTCCAAGGGCATTGACGATCTCGTGGCGATCCCCGTCTTCCCGTCCGCGGATGTTCCGACACTGCAGCATCTACGTTCACGCGGGCGCCGGAATTCAGGAGGCGAAGGATCTTGTCGGGAAGCGCATGGGTGTGCCGGAGTATCAGATCACCGCGGCGACCTGGGCGCGCGGCATTCTGGAGCACGAGTTTGGCATTCATCCGCGTGACGTAAGCTGGCACACGGGCGGGCAGCGCGAGCCGGGCCGCGTGGAAAAGCAGCATATCAATGTGGGTGAAGGTATCCACATCGAGTCATTGCCCGAGGGCCACACGCTGGATCAAGCGATCGCCGCGGGCGAGATCGATGCGCTCATTGCACCTCGGCACCCGTCCACGTTCATGGACGGTAGCGGCCGCGTGAAGCGACTGTTCCCCAACTTTAAGGAGCTGGAGCAGGACTGGTATCGACGCACCGGCATCTTCCCGATCATGCACACCATCGCCATTCGCAAGGACATCCTTCAAGCGAACCCCTGGGTAGCGCGCTCTCTGATGAAGGCGTTCGAGGAGGCCAAGAAGCGCACCTTCGTGACCACTCCGGCGCTCTCCGCGCTAAAGGTAAGTCTACCGTGGCTCATGGATGAGTGGGAGCAGACGGAAGCGCTCATGGGCAAAGACTTCTGGCCCTACGGGGTGGACGCGAACCGAGAGAACATCGCCACCCTGATCCAGTACTCGTATGAGCAGGGGCTCATCGATCGGGTGCTCGGAGTAGATGAGTTGTTTCCGGAGTCGACGGGGGAGAACTACAAGATCTGACCTCAGACTGACTTCGATCGCGTATGGATATCCAGATATAGCTGGCTCAAGATCGCATGTGGGGCGGAGTTTGATGCCCAAGGTACTGGTCAGTCTGGACGCGCAGCTCCTCGAGCGCCTGGATCGAGAGGCGCGTGAGCGAAGGGTATCCCGAAGCGCGATGCTCGCTGAGCTCGCTGCCAAAGGGCTGGGAGAGCCGCACTGGCCCGGGAGCCCGGCCCGAATCGCGCCAGCCGCTGGAGCGAATTAGAGCGATGTTTACCGAGGCGGGGATCGCCGAAGACTCCACTGCCGTGATCCGCGCCATGCGGGATGAGCGGTCGGAACACTATGCACGCCGAGGGTGAATGAGCTCGTTTTGGACGCCTCGGTCCTGGTTAAGTGGTTCAAGTCCGCTGGTGAGCAACATTTCGCGCCGGCGCGCGACCTCTACGATCGTTTCAGTCGCGGCAAGCTGGTTGTTCTCGTGCCCCCACTGGTGTTTCTCGAGCTGCTGAACGCCGCTGCCCGTGGGTGGCGATGGGGAAACCTATCAGCTCGAGACGTTTTGCCGGCGATCTTGAGCTTCTCGGCCTGGAGGTCCGCCAACCGGCTCTGGTCCGCGTCGCTCATTGGTGCGCTCGAGGTCTCACGGCTTACGACGCCGCCTATGTCGCACTTGCGGAGGAGCGGCGCACCGTGGTCGTAACCGAGGATGAGCAAATCATCACGGTGGCCGGGGACCTCGCTCGGACGCTTCGTAAGGTGTGACGTCGGAGTACCACTTCGCCCTTCGGCGTAGGTGAATTCCTGTTCGTTCCGCCGAGTCCTCGTACAATCGTCTGCCATGTCCGGGACACCAACGCTTCTTCTCCGACCTTACACGACCGCCGATCACGATGCCGTCATGGAGGTTCACCGACTAGGGCTCCAGAACGCCGGCCGAGATCCTGAGCCGGGGCCCTGGGATGCTGATCTCGGGCATATAGAGGATTACTACCAGCGAGCTGGCGAATTTCTGGTGGGTGAGTGTGACGATCGTATCGTCGCGATCGGGGGGCTGCGCGTCCTGCCCTCGGGTGTTGGAGAGCTGAAGCGCATGCGCATCCACCCTGAGTATTTCGGACGAAGCTAC
Source organism: uncultured Chloroflexia bacterium (assembly GCA_963765765.1). Taxonomy (GTDB): domain Bacteria; phylum Chloroflexota; class UBA6077; order UBA6077; family JACCZL01; genus CAVXYC01. The sequence goes on from CAVXYC010000023.1 coordinate 396,941, forward strand.
GATCAAATGCTCCTCGATACGCTAACCGACCGCGCGCTGGCGCTGGGGGCGAATCGACTATTGTTGGACATCGATGAGCGACGCGTCCCCGCGCAAGAGCTTTACGTCCGCAATGGCTTCGTTCGTCAGGGCACGCTGGTGGTGGGTCGCACTCCGAGCATCATCTTCGAGAAGCCGCTCGATGCTGAAAACACCGACGATCTCGATGCGCTCCTGGGCAAAACCCTCATAGAGGCAAATCTCAGCGGGATCGCGGTGGCCTGGCGGCGAGCCCACGTGGATCCCGTCATCAAGATAGTGAGCAACGATATTCACGGTGCTCCACTCACCACTGACGCTCTGTACCCAACAGCGTCGCTCACAAAACTCACCGTCGCGTTAGCGATACTGAGACTCGTTGACCAGGGTGCACTTGATCTCGATGCGCCTCTGAAGCACGTTCTTCCCGAGGCAGCCGCCGAACGAGCTACGCTGCGCAGCTTGCTCTGCCATACGGCCGGGCTGCCAGAAATGCCGATGGTCACGGTTGGAACCTGGCGGGAGATTGGCCCATCATGCTTGACCACCCCACCCGAGCATGAGCCCGGCACTCGGGTGCTCTACAGCAACCAGGGATACGGGCTGCTGGGTATTGCGCTGGAGCGCGTGACCGGGCGACCCTTCGGCGAGGCGCTCCGATTGCTGGTGATCGAGCCGCTTGGTCTGGATGCGCACGTGGCAGATGCGCTTCTACGCCGGCCAGTGCAGGGCTGGAAGTTCAGGGTGCTTCCCGCCGGCGGCGTGTTCATGACGATAGAGGCGGCCTTGATGCTCGTTGAAGCCTTCAAGAATCCACCGATCGGGTTTCTCAGCGAAGCGCTTGTCTCCGCCGCGACCACCGACCAGACGGGCGGTGTGCCTGGCGGGGTGAGCCCGCGGATGCAATGGACGAAGTGTCCTTGGGGCCTAGGTCCCGAGATCCACGACGATCGCTATTCACTCTGGATCCCGCGCTCAGCCGGCGCTTCGTCCTTCGGGCACGCCGGTGCCAGCGGCTGCGTTGCCTGGTGCGACCCAGAGGTCGACGTCTCCTGGGCCATCCTGACGGTACCGCCAAGCGATCGCTCCGCAGACATCCGTTGGCACCTTCAAAGCCGCCCGAATCTAGCGGATATCGGCGAAGCAATCCTCACTCAATAGCAGAGCCGCATCCCGTAAGGGTGCGGTCCCTCAGTGAACGCTCCGACTCCGGCAACATTCATCAACCAGCCTCCTCGGAAGTCCCTCAGCTTAGCTACCGATAGCTCGCCTGGGTCTTCACCGCACCGTCCCATTCGCTCACTGGTGAGGCGTGCCACGCCCAGTCGGCGCCCACACGCGGATGGCCTGGAAGATCGGCGCGGCCGGTTGCCCACTGCAACGTTTGCCACGGGTCTGTGTCTGCCGGAGCCCAGGGAAATAGACGAGCCAGCACCTGGCTTACCAGATCCGCGGGTGGATTGAACTCGAGACCCATGCCCCGCGCCACGTCATGCGTGTGTACGAGCATTTCAATGCAGCCCATGGCAACGTAGCCATCGCGATCAGAGCGGCCGAATGTATGGTATCCGCGTGTCTCAGGCGACGCCGCGCGCGCTACCTGGCAGAGCACGGCCGCGCGAAGCTCCACGATGTGGAGGAGATCCGCGGGCGTGCATTCCGGGTGGCTCACCAGCTGGAAAGGCAGTCGCTTGGAATCAGGGCCGGCGAGATAGAGCGAGTACCGGTCCAATGCATGTCCGACGTGCTCCATGGTAGTTCGGCAATCCCAGTCCAGCCCACCGGCGCGTGTGGACCAATCCGCCGAGACAACCGGTCCAAGTGCCCCCAGCATGGCCTCGGCAGCATGCCGTGCGATTTCAGGCTGCATCGTTTCTCCCTTGATTGCGGACGTTGTGATGCCTCTGTGACGTTTTTCCCGCTTGAGTCAGGAACGTAATGTGCCCGCGATGCGCTTGTTATGGAATGTGGGACTCCCGAAGTGGTTGGGCCCTCGAATTCTATTCCAGGCAGCGTACGCCGAAAGGCGGATCAGACTTACCACAGGGGGTGGACATGAGTCTGCACCGAAGATCGAATACCGCGACGCAGGGAAGCTGGCTTGCGATAGCCGCCATGGCTATTGCCGCTCTCGCGGTGGTCCAGCTTGTTATTGGCTCCAAGCCGATTGTCTGGCTACTGGTCGCCTGCGTGGCAGTCTGGGGCTTACTGGCGCAAGCTAGTCGTTCGGAAGACTCCAGGCCGATTCGCATGCGGCCCAGCTATCACCGCTCTCGCCCGGCAGGCCGTTAACTCGAGACCTGGAGCCCACGCGACCGTTCTCAACCGTCGCGTGTTACGCGTACAATGGCAGCGATGTCGGCTCCGTCACGCCGCTTCAGGAGCTATGCATGATCTCCGTCTACTTGCGCAATGGTGATCTGGCCGAAGTGAATGCCGAGTCGATCGAGACGCGAAGCTGGGCGCTAGCCGACGGCAGCCAGCTCAACAGCGTTGTCTGTCTCGACGCTGCCGGTAGCATTGTGGGCCAATTCGTGATGGATCAGATCACCGGCTGGGCGTTGAGCGAGGAAGATGACATCTTCAACTTCGATCCCGACGACGATGATTAGAGTCGGTCCGAGCCTCCTCGCGTGAGTTGACGGCGGGCTAGTTCGGGAATCAAGTAAGGGACCGTACTCTCACGGGATGCGGCGCTGCTCCCCAGTTAAGTCGTGCTGAAAGACTCCAGATCGTGCGATCATCCCTAGACCCTTCCGTATTGACATTTGATTGCTTCGGTACGCTTATCGACTGGGAGCGGGGCATTCTGACTGCGCTCCAGCCGATTCTGCGGGCGCGTTCGATCAGCCTGGACGATGACGATGTGCTGGAGCGGTTCGCTCCGCTTGAGGCGGCAGCCGAGGCCGGTCCGTACCTTACCTATCGCGCGGTGCTCGGGCAGGTAGTTGACGGGTTTGGCGAACAGCTCGGATTCGCAGCCACGCAAGCTGAGCGTTACGCGCTCAGCGAGTCGGTACCCTCGTGGCCGCCGTTCGCCGACACTGGCCCAGGACTGCGCGCGCTCAAGACTCGATTCAAGCTGGCGGTCATTACCAACTGCGATACCGATCTGTTCGCCGCCACGGCCAAGCAGTTCCCCGTCTCATTCGATGAAGTCATTACTGCTGAGCAGGTGGGCAGTTACAAGCCGTCCAGGAAGAACTTTGAAGTAGCTTTCGAGCGCCTGGGCGTCCCCCGCGAGAATATTCTCCACGTCGCGCAGAGCCTGTATCACGATATAGCCCCAGCACGTGAGCTTGGCCTCACCACCGTTTGGGTCAATCGCCGAGGGAACGCCTCTGGCAGCGGCGCTACGCCGCAAGCAGCGGCGACGCCGGACTACGAGGTGCCCGACCTTCGATCGCTTGTGGAGCTCCTGGGCCTGCTTTAGGCGCGAACTGTCGTAGCGCCCCGTTACACCGGCGCTAGCATGCCCTCGCGGTGCTGCTCCAGGAAGCGTTCGAAGTTTCCGTGCTCGGAGACCGCGTCGTACGATCGGATGCTGTAGACGTCCCCGTTGTAGGGCGCCATGGGGGCCTTGCCTTCCTTCAGATCCTTCGCCATGCTAAGCAGCCGCCGTCGGACCGAGATGATGGCCAGATCCGATGTCCCTAGACGCTCACGCGTACGGTCCATGACTCGGCCCATTCCTTCCGTCATCGCTCGATCCTGTGTCGGCACTCGGAAGATACCTGTGTAATTGCGCGTGCGCTGCATCTCGCGGTCCATCAAGTAATCATTCGACTTCTTGGTCTGCGGATTCCAGATGGTGGTTACGCCGCCTTCAGGAAAGTGGACGGGGCCGTAATCGTTTTCCCGCTCCCATGCCTTTCCGTAGCCAAACGCCTCGTTTTCATCGTCCGTGATCGGTCGGTCGGCCCGGTAGCGGAAGCTGAATACCGCGGTGTGGTAGTCATCGATCGGTACCCAGGCGCGACCCGTCACCGGCCAGCTTTTGTTCGCAATGATCGTGTGAAACGGCATGAGCCATTGCGTCACACGCCAGTTGTAATTGCCATCATGCGTGTCGTACCGACCACCGTACGCCATGCCATAGTCCGTGTGATGCGTGGAGAGTCGCGGAGACTTGGTTGCCATGACCTCAAACCGGCGGGAGGTCTGCATGAGCGTCCGGGTCGGTCGCCGAGTGGAGAAACATGCTGTGCGACGTATCGATGTCGCCTTCGAGTGCCTGCAGCCAATTGCAATCGGCCAGCCATACGATCACCGAAAGATGGCCATCTGGAACCAATGTCCACTCGAGCCGTGGAAGCTCGGGCTCGAGGTCCGGGGGGCCCATGTAAATCCAGACCACTCCAGCTTGCTCTCTACCGGGGTACGCGGCTCACGCGGACCTTGTGCTTGAAGTTGCTCTCGAGTGGCTCATTGGGCATGTCCACGCACGCGCCGGAAGTATCAAACTTCCAGCCGTGATAGACGCATCGGAGTCCTTCTTCCTCGTTACGGCCGAAGAAGAGCGAGGCGCCGCGATGCGGGCAGTTCTCAGCGACGAATCCTATCCTTCCGTTCGTATCGCGGAATGCGACGAGCTGCTCACCCAGAATTCTCACCCGGACTGGCGGCGCGTCCGGCTCTGGAATCTGCCGCGAAAGAAGCGCCGGCACCCAGAAACGGCGCATCAGCGCACCCATAGGCGTTCCCGGACCAACCTGAGTCACAAGCGCGTTGTCTTCACGTGTCAGCATGGCGTCCCCTTCGAGCCGCGGCTCGGAACAGTCAGTACTGGGAGCGTAGGGACTTCACCTATGCGAGTCAAGGCGAGAGGTCGACACTGCCACTGGCGCCCGATGTGATCCGCTAAGGCACGTCGGAGTAAATCGTATAGCCCTGATCTCGCAGCTCGTCATAAAGCGCCTCGAAGTCTGCTTGTCCCGTCGGGATGACGCGTTCATCCGCGACGACGAGCGCTGCCTGCGCCCGCATCCCAGACGTAGCGTGTGTCGACGATGACGGCAGGACAGCAACGCGCATCCGTCGGCCCGTAGCGCGGCGCGATGATGCGCACATCCGGATGACTTTCACGATTGAGCCCTCGAACTGCCACTGTCGCGCTCCGCACGCCAGTGACACTGACCAATACGCGACCGTCGTCAGGATCTCGTACCCAGTAGGACACACTGCAATTGGCTCCGCACCCACTTTCATACTGCACGGTATAGGCGTGGTTGATCTCCCAGCTCTCGCACGCCATCAACGCGGCGCAGCGACGCTCTGGCGGATCATCCTGGGCAGAGACGAGGCTAGCGGGAACGAGGGTGCCTGCCGCGAAAGCGAGAGCTGCCAGCAGCGTCAGAATGGCGACACGCAATGTGGGGGCGAACCTCCGGCGAGCGCTGGTCTGTGCGCACAGACCGACGCGCATTTTCCAGAACTGGACGTCGTGGGAACAATCGATGGCGAGACGGCTGTTAGCGAATGCGCCGTCGATCTCGTTGCCTCTACATGGCGAACATAGAGGAGTTACCCCTTGAAGCGGCCTGGTCAGCCTCGGCGATGCCGGGCGGCTCATTACCTGATCCACGGCGTCGAGCAACACGTCAATATCAAACGGTTTGTGGATGAGCGTGGACGCACCCATGGAAACAGCCTTGCGTTGAGCATCCCGATCGGCGCTCACGACGATGAACTCGGGAGCTGGGCCATTCCCGGCGCGCAGAGCGTCCGCCACGTGGACGCCATCATAGATTGGCAGCCCAAGGTCGAGAATAACCAGCGACGGCTGATACTGGGTGGCGCAATTCAGGGCTTCACGGCCGTCGGAGGCGCTGACAACGTTGTACCCACGATCGTCAAGCATCCAGAGAATGAGTTGACAAATCACAGGATCATCCTCCACCACGAGAATGACATCCGGATCGCGCGGAGCCATGGACACCTCTTCCCTCGTCCGATACAGCCTCGAATGCGCAGGATACGTACCACGCTAAGTAGCGGTACAGGATGCGGCCACAAACGAGTGCTGCCCGCCGATGGGGAAAGTCGGCGGGTTGCCTGGCGGTGGCTGGCGTGCGCTTCGAGTCACACTTCGTCGAGCAGTGATGCTCTGGCGAAGTGGATGCGGCTGACAGGTCGCGCGACCAACTTCGTGTGGAGGCCGCGGTCGCAGCCTTCACACGATTAGAACGCCGCGCCACACTCGAGGGGATGGCCCGTTTCAACGCACTTGCAATTGCTCTGATAGTTGGAGGCGGGCACTGGCTTGGAGCTCCCTTTGTCGCTCACCGCGAGCACGCAGCAAACAGTGGCGACCAAGAGGCCCTGCGGCGGGTGCCACATCAGACAGCCAACCCGCGGCGGGTCATAACGGGATCCGCAGCTATTGCTTCACCGCCTCTGGATCCCACTTCAGAGCGATGGTTCCGCCACAGTGCTCGTGACCTGGCTGAGTCCGATCGCACCCATAGGTGCGTGCGCACATCTGACACGTGACCTCGCCGGTCGACCCATCGTGAATTAACATCGACGCGTTGCAGTTCGAGCAGCTACCTGCAATGAGCGAAGATCCAGGGGTGGTGTGCCTCGCCATGGTGGATTTCCTTCCTATCAGGGTGGATCAATAAACTCAGTCACGCCACCCGCTATGTTTGACTCAGGCTATTCGCTACTTCAGATATGGGCCGGCAACCGCGGGATTAGGACGTCCAGTTGTACTGGGTGTTTACCGTTGTACTTCGGAAAGCGGCGTTACGCGGAATATCATGCCGACTCGAACTGCCACCGAGGGGTTTCCGAAACGTGCGGGCCTTCACCCGGGCGACATAAGCCGCTTGATTGCTTTGGGCGGAACGATGCTAACAGAAAGTGCCTATCGAATTCGCCGGAAAGTAGCGTTGTAGCAACGTTCACTGAACATTCTTTACGTAACATAGGAGATGATGCGCCTGGGAGGCGCGCAATGCCATAGACTTCATAGGGAGACTGCCTATCGCGATGATCGTGAGGCTGCTCTCCTGTCCCCTAAAGTTTCCGAAGAGGTGCGCCAATTGACCTACGTCATCGCCGAGCCCTGTGTCGATGTGAAGAACAAGTCGTGCGTCGATGTCTGTCCCGTGAGCTGCATTTATATCGAAGACGACACGGTCGACCGTACGCTGTACATCAATCCTGATGAGTGCATTGACTGTGGAGCCTGCGAGCCTGAGTGCCCCGTGAACGCGATCTTCGAGGGCAGCTCGTTGCCGGACAACTGGAGCGAATACGCTGCGCTCAATGCCCAGTGGTTTGAGGATAAGGACGCGGTTCGCGCGAGAATCGACGAGATAAAGCCAGCGTAGGCACCCATCGGCCGAGCCGATTCGTACCGAGCCACACCTGAATTTGCAGCGGATTTCAATTCAGGTGTGGCCACGGCGGGATGCAATTCCGCTTACCGCAACGTCCGCCTAGGTCAAGTGCATAATCTCCAGCCCGCCCCACGCGTCGCGCAAGTACTCGGCGACCAGGCGTCGGTGGCAATGATGAGGCTGATCCTCGCTGCACAACAGCACGCTGCCGTCTATCTGCTCCGGCAAGACCGCCCGATCGATCTCGCGCTCGCGCAAAAGGTCTAAGAACTTTCGCTCGTAAGCTGGCCAGCCTTCGCCTTGCTTCCGGTATGTGTCCAGTAATGTCTGAGTAGGCGCGAGAATCGGCAGGTGCAAGTAGTCCATTTCGCAGATCTCGCGCAGGAAGTACTCGAGATCTTGCCGCTTCGCAAAGCCGGCAAGCTGCGACACGTTGTTGAGACGCACGTCAAGCAATCGTTGCGCACCCGATTCGCGCAACAGCGTGAAGAAGGTTTCGGCGGACTTCTTCGTAAAGCCGATCGTGTGAACTTTCATGGCACCACTGTCTCAATTTTCCGATTGACGTGAGCGATGCGTCTCGGGATTGAGCGTGCAACCCTCGGCAAGCACGTGACGCACACCGTACTCCCCGCTGAGAAAATCCTGTCATACCGCGATTTGGATAGACGGTGAAGCTGGTGGCCACGCATCACTAACTTCCAGGTCGGCCGCTGTGTCAGGCGCCAAGCACTCGCACGCCTGACTTCAATGACCACTCGCCGAGCTCAATGATCCCGACGCTCTCGGAGTTTCGGTAGCGATCCAGCCAGGCGCGATCGTGGGTCGTGAGGATGAGACGACTGAACCGCGGAGCTTCCCGCACGAGCATGTCCATGAAGCGGTCAACGTGCGGCTCGTCCACGGACGTCACCACGTCGTCCAGAATGACAATGCTGCGATCTGTGGCGAAACGTTTGGCCATTGCCAGAAAGACGCAGATCCCAAGCGTGTCGAGATGAGATTCACTGTAGTACGCCTGCGGCGGAAGATCGTCACGATCCTGAAATCCGGCATCCAGCTCTATGGAGCTCGATGCTTGCCGCTTCAGCGCAAAGCGTACGCGGCCCAACGGCTCGTCCGGGTGAATGCTGGAGTACAGGCGGCCTACGTCATCAGCCACGGCATCCAGGATGTCCTCGGCGTACTGCTTGCGCTCAGTGGAAACTCGATGAAAGATCGCCTCCATGCGGCGCAGCAGTGTGCGCTGACGGGACACGCTCCCGGCCAGCGAATCCACTCGCTCGGCGGAGAGGCGAATGGCCGAATGCTGGTTCAGGGCTCGCTGCGTCGACTCGCGTCGCGCGCCTAACGCCTGGATCAGGGGCGCCGTCGCGTCCAATGCGGCGCGCGCCTCCGCTTCGGCTGTCTCTGTCGCTTCGCCCTCACGCGACAGGATGCTATAGGAGCTCCAGCTCACTGGCATGGCTAGCACCTCGTCCAGGTGGCCTCGGTTGATAAGCCGCATGGTGGCCCTGGCACGCTCACAAAACGCCGCGCGAGCGTCCTCCAGTACGGCTGAGCTGCGCGTGAGCTGGGTCTCCGCCACACTCGTGGCCTCAATGGCGCTCATGAGCTGCCCGGCCCGAGCGATTCGTTGCTGCAATCGGTCGTGAACGGTATCCGCTTCGATAGACTGCTCACACACCGGGCAGTTCCGAATCGTTCGCCATGCACCGATGAACGCCTCGGCGTCGCGCAAGAGCTCCAGGAGCTCTGCTGCTTGCGGCGACTGAGCGCTCGCCTGCTGGCGTTGCTCGCGAGCTGTGCCATGCGCCTGACTGGATTGGCGGTAGCCTTGCGAAGCGCGATCGAGCTGGCCGCGCGCTTCTATTGCGGAGCGATACGCTGATTCAACGTTGACCATCTCATCGATGGCAGCTCGCATCTCGATGAGATCTTGTCCCGCCTGACTCATGGCCCAGTCGTGGGCGTTGGCGCCTGGACGCCCCTCAGCCTGCCAGAGCTGCTGCAGCGAGTCCTGCGCCTGAGCAAGCAATTGGGCATCGGACTGGTACTGGCGGTCTATGGCGCGAACGGCCGACCGAAGCGTAGCTTCCGATCTCTCGATGCCGGGGAGCGCCAGATAGTCCTTTAGCGCCTCGTAGCGCTTGCTTGGCGGCGCCTCGATGACGTTCGTAACATCGCGCCTTCGCAGAATGTGCGCGTCCGGGCAACCCTCTTCAGGATCTACCATAGGCCCGCGGCGACCCAGCGAAGCGGTCCAGGAAGATCCATCGTCGGCACGTAAGTGCACGGAGAGTCTCTCGGGTGATGATCCCAGCGAAGTTACGTGCTTGCGAGCGGATTCACCGAGTCCGAGACTGTAGTTCTCGAGCGATCCGAAATTGCGGTTACAGAGGAAGTCGAAGGCATCCACGATGGTGGACTTGCCGGCTCCGTTCTCTCCATAGAGCAGCACCACTGGACGCTCGGAATCCAATCGCACCGACACCGGCACGGTGGCCCCGCGAAACCCGCTGAGCCCGAGCTCAGTAATTCGCATCGGCCGGCAATGTGCTGAGGTCCTGTTGCACCTCGTGCACCCAATCGTCCGCCGTCATCGTTCCATCGGCCAGCCGCTGGCTGATTCGTGCAAGCGTCTCATCGCCCAGCAGGTCTTCGGCACGCAGCGCAGCGATGATGCGATCGGCCACCTGGCGATCTGAGGCGCTCATTGTGTCCCTGCAACAGCGAATAGGCTTCCAAGCGCTGTTCTCACGGCAGACTGGTCGTTCAGCCCGAGTTGGCCCAGGTTCTCAAGAATCAGCCGATCGTCCAGTGTGAAAAGTTTGAGCCGTACGACTGACGCGTGATGAAGACCAGCAGCTTCCAGATCTTGGACTCGATGATCGAGAGGCCATGCGCTGTGGTCGGCGGAGGTGATCATGGCCAGCACAGCTTGACTGACCGAGCTCAATACAACCGCCGACGAGATGATCAGTGCTGGCCAGCGTGTCGTCGCTTCACGGTCGGCAAACGGGAGCGGAAGACGGACAAGGTCGAACCGCTCACAAGTCACGGTAGGCTTCGTCATCCTCCGGGGAGCTCCACTCGCTCAGCGTGGACTCCAGGCCCCGTAGGGGCTCTATGTCGAGCGGATGCGCACGCCGAACCGCGACTCGACCATCTTCATGCACGTCCCAGACGATCGAATCGCCCGGCCTCACAGATAGTGCAGTCCGCACCTCACGGGAAACAGTGGTCTGCCCCTTAGATGTGATCTTCGCGACGGCAATCATGTCCGAACTTCTTACGTCCTTACCGCCGTACCTTACCATCCATTGTCTGCCTGCTCAGAATTGAGGACCTTCGAAGTGAGCGATGATGGATGCCATCGGGCGGGTAAAAGCCGCCAATCGAAGGGGCTTGACCTTCACGCGGAGGTCGTCCGAAAACGCAGACCCGCCACGGTCGACCGCGCGGGGGTAGACCCCAGAGACGTAGACGTTACCGATAAACCCCGTTATGACCAAGGCTGATCTTGCCCGGTTGTGGGAAATACGTGAGGCCATGGGGGCCCGCGCCGGTGCGGATGCGATGCAGCAGGCCTCCGTTGTTTGAGTCCACCACGTCTACCCAGCCGTGATAGCGTGACGAGACCCAAATTTGCTGCCCGTCCGGGGATACCTGCACCATGTCCGGACTACCGCCGATCCGCCACGTCTGAGCGATGCCGACCGCTTCCACGTCGATGACGGAAATCGAACCTGCCAGACGATTCGTCACGTAGATAGCCCGCGCATCGCGACTTATAGCCATGCCGTGCGCACCCGCGCCAGTGGGTAGGAAGGCGATCTCGCGCATCGCTTCCGGGTCCACCACGGAGACTCCGTTTCGGCCCTGGTTGCAAACGTAGAACACGTCGCCAAGCGGGGAAAGCTTTACGTCGACCGGCAGCCCGCCCACGCGGACCACACCGGCCACCTGCATGTTGTGGACGTCCACCTTCACGAATTCTCCGCCGAACTCGCAGCTCACCATGAGAAACGAGCCATCGGCTGAGAAATCCGCATGGTCCACACCCCGCCCGGGGATCTGCAAGCGTCGTAACGGCTCCCAGGTGAGGATGTCGTAGAAGTCCAGCCGATTGAAGTATTCCGCGGCCACAATTGCCTTGGTGCCGTCAGGCGAGAAGTAGAGGTTGTACGGAACAGCCGCCGGAATGCTATGCGGCCACGCGACCGGAGTGGATATCGATCACGGCAAGCCGGTTGGAATCCATCACGTTGACCATCAAGCTGGACATGTCCGGCGACGGACCAACGTGATGTGGCGTGCGCCCGACGAAATAGCGATCGACCACCTGCATGGAGGCCGGGTCAATGACCGCAACGTCTCCGCCGAGCTCGTGGGGCACGTACACCCGCGGCGGCAGGTCGCGCAGCGCAGGATTGATGAATTTCTCACTGATCGTGTTGGCGTAGACATTGAAAGGGGCAGGCGATGGTTCGGCAATTTGCGGCGCGGGCGCCTCCCGCTGGGCGCCCAGCGCGGGTCTTGGGAGCGCGGCCAGGGCCAGGCTTGCGCCAAGGCCACGAGCGAACTGGCGGCGGCTAATGGGGTCGGGCATAACGTCGCGAATTCTAGTGCGCGCTTGTCGCGGCGGCCAAGAATTCGGGTTGCATTCAGGTTGGATGTGAGCCTGCAAACCAACGGAAACTAGCCGCTCCCACCGGCCACGTGACACAATTTACCCATGCTTCGTATTCACCAGGAGATGTCGCTGCGCTCGCCATTACTGCTGGCCGCGTTCGGGGGCTGGCCGGATGCGTCGTTAGCCGCCACAGGTGCGCTTAAGTATCTGCGGGCGAAGTACGAGGTAACCCGCCTGGCCGAGCTGGATCCTGAGGCGGTGTTTTGCTACTCGATCACGCGGCCAATCACCAGCATGCTCGATCGAGGTCGACGCGCGTTCCGTTATCCGGAGCTGGTGATCTACGGACTGCCGCTACCATTTGCCGAGCGCGACCTGGTGCTTATCACTGGTCCGGAGCCGGACCTCATGTGGCGAGAATGCTGCCGAACCATCGCTGAGTACGCCGGGCAGATAGGCGTACGAAACGTGGTGACGTTTGGCGCATTTTACGCGCAGGTTCCACACAATCTTCGCCCACCAATCTTCGGGCGGGCAGTGGATCCGGGCGATCGGGAGCGGCTCTCAGCGCTTGGTATCCAGGACACATCATACGAAGGTCCCACCGGTTTTCCGACTGCGCTGGCTGACGCCACGCAGCAGCTCGGTATCCCGTCAACAGGCCTCTGGGCTGCCGGCCCGATCTATCTCCAGGGGGGCACCAATCCAAAGGTTGCTCTCCGTTTGCTTCGAGTAGCGGAGCGCATGCACCGTGTGGAGCTTGGCCTGGGAGAGCTTCGGGGAGCGTCACAGGACCTGGACCGTCGAATTGACGAAGCGCTCCGCGCGCGCCCGGAATTGGAGAGGTTTGTTCAGCGCATGGCCGGGCTTGGTGAGCCGGACAGCGAGCCAGGAGAGACGCTTGACGCAGCGGACGAGGCCGAGCTGCCTACGCCGGAAGAGTTCCTCCAGTCATTGGAGGAGTATCTGCGTGAGTCACGACCCCGGGAATCGGACGAAGATTAGCGGCTGGCTTCGTTCAGCCAGTGTGTAAGGCTATTGACATGCGCTCGGTGAGCGGATAGCGTATCGACCGAATCTCAATTTGGATCGGTGCGCTTGTGCCAGTAGTCAGTGTCAGTTTGTGGCTTCATATCGCGGCGGTCGTGCTTGCCATTGGAGGCACGTCGTTCGTTCTCTTTGTGCTCGGCCCCACGTTGCGCCGGGTCCCCGGAGAAGCGCAGCAGCAGATATTTGCTGGTATTCGGACGCGTTTCTTCCCCATTGTCTGGGGCTGCATTGCCGTCATTCTCCTGAGTGGCCTGGCGGCGGCCGGGTCGCTGCAAGTGCTTCGGCCGCAAGTGTTGTTCGGTACGACTTACGGCTGGCTACTGACGACGAAGATACTTCTGGCGCTCATCCTATTTACCTGCGCGCTGCTTATCACGCTGCCGAATGAGGGCCTTGCCCGATTTCGCGCCCGCGCCACGCAGTATCAGCGCATGATCGTGAGCATTGCCGTGATCATTATCTTGATCGCGACTTCATTGAGGTATGCGCCGCGGTAGGAAATTCGGGCGGCAGACCGCGTCTCTTGCAAGCACCTATGCTATACTGGCGCAAGCCGCCGGATGCGTTCGTACGATTGTGCGAGATGGCGTCTAGCAGGCAGACCAGCGCATGTTGCCCCGGCTGACAGTTGTACTGGTCCGGTATGAGCGCATTGTCCCTGATGCGCGACCGCGTTCTTGAAGCTGACGGTCCGAAGCATTGGTCGTCCGCGCTCGGAGCGCCGATAATGGTGAAGTCACAGCACTCGGCCGACCCGTCGGCTGCGTAGTGTAGACCTCTAAGGAGAAGCGATGCAGGTTGTGTTGCGAGAGGGCGAATCGTTTGAAGCGCTGGTCAAGCGTTTCAAAGCGGGTGTAGAGCGGGAAGGCATTCTCCGCGATTACAAGCGAAAGCGGCGTTTCAAGCCGGCGCACGAAGTGCGACGCGAGAAGATTCAAGCGGCAATGCGGCGGCGGCGGCGAGCGAACCGATCGCGATAACATGGCAGCCCCAATGAATAGCGGTCGGGTCTGGAAGTGTCCCACCTGTGGGCGCACTCGACCCGGTGCCATGGCCACTAACAGTGGCCCGATTTGTCGATACGACCTTTCAGAAATGCGCCTTGTGACCGTGGTCGGCTTCTCCCCCGGCGGGCGGCGGTGGATTCGGTGGCCGCCCGCGTCGACCCGGAGGCCAGGCTTTTCCGGATGGTCCACCCCGCCGTCCTCGAGATCCAAATCGAGATCCCAACGGCGATCCCAATGCTAAGCCATCCCAACGTCGACGTCGGCGAAATGAGCGGCCCGCGGCACCTCCAGGTGCACCACCTGATCCCATTGATGAGAATGAACAGACCGTAGCCGAAGGCGAAGATACCAGCGAGGCCCAACGTCCGGCACGCCGAAATCGCCGAGGCCGCCGTCGCGGTCGACGCCCAGATGGCACAGAAAACGGCGTTGTGTCCTCATCCGATCAGAGTCCCCCGAGCGCAAGCGAGTCCTCCGCTACAGACTAAACCGGTCCCCATCAAGCTCCTGAATCGACATCGAAGCACGTGTCGGTCGATGCCTTGTGTGCGGCGCTGCATCGGTGCGTTACCATGGCCGCACTATGGCTGACGCATTTCACATTCTCGGCCTCCCCAGTACGTTGCGGGCCAGGTCCTTCAATACGGGGCTGCTACGAGCCGCCGCATGACGTCGCGCCGGACGGAGTGTCTGTCGAGATCTTTCCTATCCAGACGCTGCCGTTTTATGACCAGGATCTCGACGGAAGTGATGACGAGCCAGGCCCAGTGCGCGAATTCCGAGAGAGGGTCCGCGCCGCGGACGCATTGCTCATAAGCTGCGCGGAATACAGCCATTCCATAACGGGCGTGCTTAAGAATGCACTGGATTGGGCGTCAAGGCCGCTTCCCAACCATCCTTTGAAGTTCAAGTCCGTGGCTTTGGTCAGCGCCACAGGCGGCGCTTCCGGCGGAATCCGATCAAAGCTCGCCATTTTGCCTGTGCTGGAATCGACCGAGACGTATCTGATGATGCGCCCGGAGCTGATGATTGGCGGAGCTCGCGAGAAGTTTGACAAGGAAGGCAACCTTCTGGACGAAGCCCTACGGGCGCGTCTCGGCCAGGTCGTTGCCGCGCTGGTGGACTTCAGCCAGCAGATGAAGAGCATCACTCCCTGAGCTGAAGGTGCCTTCATGGCGCGGGGAGTACAAGAGAAGCGACTCGGACAGTCTCCTTCGCTAGCCCGGCACCCTTAACAGATCGCGCATCAATCCTCCCCGTTTGACCAGGCACCGACCTGGCCAAACGGCTGATCCGATTCAGCCATTCCGCTCCGTAGGATTTGAGCAGAGAGCACGGTCCCTGGGCCGCGACTCCAGGGAGTAGGACATGACCAACGACTCATCAGAATCCAGCAACTTGCTAAGCCAGCTTTCCGAGCACCTCGCCGATACAGTGGCGCGTGCTGCCGCGTCCATTGTGCATGTTGATGCGCGGCCACGATATGGCGCTTCAGGCGTTGTCTGGACGGACGGCATTGTAGTGACGGCGGATCACGTAGTGGAGAGAGAAGACGGCATCTCGGTGACGCTTGCGGACGGGGAGGCACAGGCAGCAACCCTGGTCGGCAGGGATCCTGAGAACGATCTCGCAGTGCTCCGAGTGCCCCAGCTCGCGGCGCCAGCTATTCAAAAGGGCGCGCTGCCGCGTGTAGGCAGCTTGTCATTGTTGGTAGCGCGCCCAGGACGCTTGGAGCAGGCTAGCCTGGCAGCGGTCCGGTCGGTGGGCGATGCGCCGCGACGGGGTCGCGGAGCTTCGCCTCTTCCCTTGATAGCAGTCGACCTCACATTTCACCCAGGCTATTCTGGCGGTGGCCTTGTAGACGGCGAGGGTCGACTTCTCGGGATCGCGAGCTCGGGTTTTGGACGGGGGCAAGGTGGCGGTGTAATCATCGGTCTGTCCCGTGTGGAACAAGTTGTCGACACACTCGTTCAACACGGTCGAATCCGGCGCGGGTACCTTGGCGTCACCAGCCAGCCAGTGGAAATTCCTGCTGCAATGCGGAGTCAAGTGGACCAGGCACGCGGCCTTCTCATCCTGAACGTGGCAGAGGCGAGCCCCGCGGAGCGGGCTGGGATCCTGATGGGAGACGTCCTGGTTGCGATCGCTGGCGAGCCTACCCAGGGGCCACGGGAGCTCCGCGCCCAGCTTACCGCTGAACGAGTTGGTCAGGCCGTGCCGGTGACTGTGTTACGTGGCGGCCAAGTACAGGGGCTTACCGTCACGATTGGCGAGCAGGAATGACCGGTAGCAATCCCCGGTAGCCGCCGGTTGACCTCAGGAGCCAGCCAATGGCGGTGATTCGGGTGGCGCTGGTGGCCCGGACTCTTCCAGTCCGGGCTGGCCTGCGAGCACTTCTCGACGGCGATGTGCGATTCCGCGTGATCGGTGACTTTCCTTCCGTGGACGCTATTGATCTCGGTACGCGCGAAGAGACGCAGGTGCTCTTGCTCGACGGGGAGGCCCTGAGCATGCTTACCACCGTATCGACCGAGACGCTGCCTGGACTTGTGTTACTTGGCGGGGGCGCGCTGCTGCGCTCCCAGCTTCTCAAGCTTGGCGGCCCGGTAGGTCTTCTGGACGCTGATGTTTCGAGTGAACAGATCAACGCGGCGATTGTCGCGGTAGCAGCCGGGCTAACGGTAACTGAGCCTGGGGCGGTCGGCTCGATGGGGACAGCGTTGCGCATGGATGACGACGAATTCGATCAACCGGAGTTGACCTCACGAGAGCGGGAGGTGCTCGAGCTCGTTGCGGCAGGCTTGCCAAACAAGGGCATCGCGTTGCGTCTGAATATCAGCGACCATACGGTGAAGTACCACCTGACCTCGGTGCTCAGTAAACTAGGCGCAGCCAGTCGAGCCGAGGCCGTGGCCCTCGCCGCGCGCCGAGGACTGATCGCGCTCTAATCTCGGGGCGCCACGTCCCTCGGCTGCCCTAGCTGACGCCGGCTCAGTCCGCCTGAGTCAGTGAGAACGGGTTACACGCGGGTGCGAGACACGCGCCACCGCGGAGTGCTCTTCTGAACCAGTTACGTTGGACAGGCTACGGTGTAAGTCCAGGCGGTGCCTGTGGGTCCGGTGACCCGAACCGTGATGCTGGTTGATGTGCCTGGTCCGTACGTGATCGAATGTGTCGCCGCGCCAGAGACATTGCCCGTATCCAACAATACGTGGCCCTCGTAGATCACTTCGAATCGATCGGGAATTCCGAAGGCGTCGCGGATGAACTGGAACGTGCCGCTCGTTCGACCCAGCGCGTGCACCGTCGTAGTGACGCCTTCGCCGCCGCTATTTGTCGCGTTGTTACAGGGCACGGGAGTGCCCGTTCCTGCGCCTGGCGTGGGTGACGCCGCCGTCGAGGAGGTGGGTGTCCCCGTGGCGGAGGGCGTAGGGGTGCCCGGTGTTGTTGTGGACGTTGGAAGACTATCGTCGTCCTTCTTCTGCTTGTCGATATCCGAGCGCGTCTCGTTGACCCGCCCGGCCTGGACCTGGCCAGCAGGCCGACCTCGCGTGTCGCCCTGACGGGCCTGCTCAGCGGTGGTGAATCCTTCGAGGAGCGCGTTCCATGGCCCGGCGTCGAGCGCCGCCCGGAAGTAGTTGCAGCCGCGATCTCGAACGGGGACCTCGAACCAGACACCCATGCCCGACATCAGCGTGCAATTTTCGACGGTGATTGGCTGTGTCGACTCCACATTGATGAAGATCGAGAGGCCCTCCTGGGGGCCATATACCGCCAACTGGCTGCCGCGCACCAGGGCCACGGCCCCGCCAGATTCCACGCGGTAGGCCGAGCCGGAGTCCGCGAACGTCTGCATGTGGCTCACCGAGATCCCGAATACCTGACGGAGAGACACATCGATGCGCTCGCCCTGGCGACTGACCCGCTCGACCACCAGAATGGTCTGGTCCCCGAGCTCGATCTCCGTGCCGGTGAAGAACGTGATCACTGCGCCCGATGCAGACAGGGTGCGAATCTCATCACCAGGAGACACGGTCGTTCCTGATGGGGCCGGCTGGATGGCCGAACCATCCGTCCGAATGACCGCCACGCTTCCACGCAAGACGGTCATGGTAGCCCCCTCCCCGACTTGCGCCAAAGAAGGCGGCCCCACCGGGATCAGCAGGGTCAACAGCCCCAGCACAGCGAGGCTTCGGACCACAAGCACACTCAAACGCATCGTTCAGGACCTCTCTGGGATTGCGCCAGTATACGCATCGACATTTTCAGGATCAATATGATCGTGAGATTCCCAAGGGCAACGCCCTCTAGTGCACAAAAAGACACGGTTGGCGGGCAGTGCCCGGCGCCGACCTGAGACGCCAAGGACACCTTTCAATAGCTCCAACGGTGACGTCCGAATGCTCCTTCCGTTGACGCTGCCGGGCTGGGATTTCTAGACTTCGGTCGGGAGACCTGCCATGCCGTTGCGCGCTATAACGTTCGATCTCTGGGGAACGATCATCCATGATGAGGACCCTCCAGAGAAGGTCGCGAAACGTCGGGCAATTATCCTGGGCGCTCTGGCCGATGCAGGTCACCCATTTGAGCTCGAGGAATATCGGGCGGGCATTCGCGCCGCCAACCGCATCGCCAAGGAGCGGATCGAGCGCGAGCGAGTGGACATCGGGCCTGAGCAGCGCTGGAACCTCGTGACCCGCGAGCTGGGCATCCCGGACGGGAAAGTTCCCTTCGAGCGGATCGCTCCGGCGTACGTGGACGTGACCGTGGAGTTCCTCCCACCGTTGCTGCCGGCAATTAGAGACACGCTTGCGGAGCTTCAGGGCAAGGTGAAGATCGGCTTGATCTGCAACACCGGGTTCACCGGTGGAGAGCCCCTACGCCAGGTCCTCAACATCCACGGCATCTCACGTTATTTCGACGTGCTGACCTTCTCTAATGAGTTCGGCTACTTGAAGCCGGATCCACGGATTTTCGAGCACACACTAGAGCGACTCGGCGTTCGTGCCGCGGAATCGTTGCACGTGGGTGACGTTGAGGATGCCGACGTGGCCGGGGCCAGGGCCGTGGGCATGTACGCCGCTCGTTACGCTCCTGATGGGGACGGCGAGACCGACGGCGATTTGCTCGTTCGAGATTGGCGCGAGTTTGTGGCGCAGCTCGAGCGACTCTGCACTCGCGATTGATGCCTGCGGCTAACATTTTCTGAGAGACTTAACGTTCTCCGGGACCTCAACATTGACATACCTTTGACGATCACTGAACCGGCTAACCGCCTGACTAAGTCCAGCCTCGACCGAGCGGTGGATGCGCTGGCATTGGCCGACCCGGATCTCGCTCGGGTCGTAGAAGCGTTCAGTTATCCACCATTGTGGGATCGGCCGCCGGGCTTCCCTACTCTGGTCTACATTGTTCTGGAACAACAGGTATCACTTGCCTCGGCCCGAGCGGCGTTCGATCGTCTTGCCGCCGCGGGGCCGGTAACGCCGGAGACCTTCCTTCGGCTGTCCGATACGGAGCTACACGCAATCGGTTTCAGCCGTCAGAAGACGGCGTATTGCCGCGGGTTGGCCGCGGCCCTGGATTCGTCTCAGCTCGATCTGGCGGCCGTTGACGAGCTCGACGATGACGAGGCGCGCTTCGCCCTCACCCAGCTCAAGGGGATTGGGCCGTGGACAGCCGATATCTACTTATTGATGGTTCTGTGCCGGCCCAACATCTGGCCGACGGGAGACCTCGCGCTGCTGCAGGCGCTTCAGGAGGTCAAGGGCCTTGACCGTCGCCCGACCTCCGCTGAAGCCCTGGCCATCGCTGAAATCTGGCATCCGTGGCGCGCCGCCGCCGCGCGGGTACTCTGGCACTGGTATCTCAGCACGCCGCGACAGCGACACGTATCCAGTAGCGCCAGGCGACGAGCGGATGAGCCAGTATCGACAGCGGAACAATCAACTCCAACATCGCGGCGATCATCGCGATAAGCAAGCATGCCACGCCAGAATCGTGTCACCCCGTTCAGCACTACCATCGCCACGTCCGCGCGCGGACGCTGGCTCGGCAACCGTGGATGTATTCATGACGATCTCGGTCACATTCGCCGGCTGTACCAAACCCGGCGATGGATCATTTGCCAGCTTCAGTTCAAGGGGAGGCGCCGGAATCTGATGCAGCCCGGTCGCTGGACCGAGCTGTTTTTCCTGGATGAAGCCACCGCGTTCGCCGCCGGTCACCGACCGTGCGCCTACTGTCAGCGAGCTCGTTATGAAGAGTTTCGATCGCTATGGGCCCACGCTAACCCGGAGCTCGCCAACGGCCCCAGGCCGTTGGCCGACGAGATCGACGCGAGGCTGCACACTGAGCGCCTGGATACCGGACGGCAGCGAGTCACATATCCGGGGACTCTCGAAACGCTTCCTGATGGAGCCTTTGTTGTTCACGACAATAGGGCCTGTCTCGTGCGCGCCTTGAGTCTCTTCCCGTGGCATGCCGAAGGTTACGGCGAAGGGATGGCGCTCCCACCGGAGAGCACAGTGCATGTATTGACCCCACGCTCCACGGTCAAGACGATCGCCGCTGGATTTAAGGTTCAGATCGACGGGTCCGCGGGACCCCTGAGGCCGCGGTGCTGAATCCGAGCGATAATAGATTTCGGGAGCGGGGCCGATCGTGCCACAACTCAGCATGCCCGATTCCATGGCGGCAAGTTGCACATGCCGAAGCAGATGGACGCTACGAACGAGCTTTCAAGACACGAGCTAGTCACCCAGCTTCGCGAGATTGGCGTACAGCAAGGCAGCGTTTTAGTCGTTCATACGTCGTTTCGAGCAGTGCGTCCTGTTCAGGGCGGACCACTCGGACTCATCCAATCACTCCTTGAAGTCCTGGGTCCGAACGGAACACTGGTAATGCCCGCCTGGCCGGCGGACGACAAGGCACCGTACGACCCGATCTCGACACCCGCCTCACCAGACTTGGGGATCGTCGCGGACACATTCTGGCGGCAGCCCGGAGTGGTGCGTAGCAAGCACGTGAATGCATTCGCCGCGCTAGGTCCGCATGCGCACGACGTGAACGTCGATGTGTTCCCTCTGCCGCCTCATATTCCGGAAAGCCCGATCGGTCGCGTGCACGATCTGGACGGTCAGGTGCTGCTTCTGGGAGTTGGCCACGATGCCAACACGACGCTGCACCTGGCTGAAATCATCGCGAACGTTCCGTATCGCATCCCACGAACGTGCACGGTGTACGAGAACGGCCACCCCATCCAGGTCGACTACGGCGAGAACGACCACTGCTGCGAGCGATTCAGCCTGGTCGATGAATGGCTCCGTACGCGCGGCCTTCAGTCAGAAGGCCCAGTTGGTCACGGTCATGCTCGGTTGATGCGCTCGCGAGACGTCGTCAACGTAGCATGCGAAGCCCTCGCACGCGATCCGCTGATCTTCCTGCACAGGCCCGAGGAAGGCTGCGACGACTGCGACGAGGCTAGGGCCAGTATTCGAAGCTCATAAGCATCGACCGCAGGGGCGAATCCCAGATTTCCGCGACATCTGACTCTGGCGCCTGGCTTTTTCGGCACGCTCGCTGCACTGGCGGATCGCCTGATGCGACAGGCAATGTATGACTGATCATCGACGTTACAGACATGTAACGGAACGCGCCTCTGTCCATGGCTGAAGGCGAATGGCGGGTGGGCCGATCGACGCCTCGGGCCCTAAGATTGGAAGTGTCGTTTGCGGACTGACGACACGCTGGAGCTGCCTGTGTCGAGCCTGGATTTTGCCCACCTGCACGTTCATACCGAGTACTCCATGCTGGATGGACTCTCAGGAGTGGACGAGCTGGTGCACCAGGCCAAGGACTACGGCATGTCCGCCCTGGCAATCACCGATCACGGCTCCATGTTCGGCGCGCTCGACTTCTACAGCGCCTGTAAATATGCCGGCATCAAGCCCATCATCGGGGTGGAAGCGTACGTGGCGGCGGGCGACATGGCCGGTCGGGGAGCCCAGGAACGCCACTACAACCACCTCGTGCTTCTGGCCCAGAACGCCGAGGGCTATCGCAACCTGATGCAGCTCGTCTCAAAAGCGCATCTCGAGGGCTATTACTACAAGCCGCGTATCGACCATGCCCTGCTGGAGAAGCACCACGAAGGGCTGATCGCGCTGTCCGGCTGCCTGTCCGGTGAAGTAGCGGTGGCCATTTTGAATGACGATATGGCCAAGGCCAAGGAAGTGGCCGGCTGGTATCGCGATGTTTTGGGGCCCAAAAACTACTACATCGAGATCCAGGAGCATGGCCTGGCCGAAGACGCTCGCGTGACTGCCGGCCTCACCCAGCTCGCCCGCGAGCTGGACCTTCCACTGGTCTGCACCAACGATAGCCATTACACGACCAAGGCACATGCCGAGGCGCAGGACCTCCTGCTCGCCATACAGATGAACACCACGCTTGAAGATCCAAAGCGTATGCGCATGCAGCCCAATGTCTTCTATCTGAAGACGGCGCAGGAGATGGCCGAGCTCTTTAAAGAGTTTCCGGACGCGGTCAAAAATACGCTGGAGATCGCCTCGCAGATCGATCTGAATCTGCAGTTTGACCGCCTGCAATTTCCGGAGCTCGGTCACGTCATTCCCGAGGGGCACGACGCCGACAGCTACCTGGCCCACGTCTGTCGGACCCGTCTCCCGGACAAGTATTCGAACAACCGCCAGAAGGCCGAGGATCGGCTCGAATACGAGCTGGGTGTCATCCGCACCACTGGATTCAGCGCCTACATGCTCTTTGTCTGGGACTTCGTGCGCTGGGCGCGCGAGCACGACATCGTGTGCGGGCCGCGCGGCTCCGCCGCCGGGAGCATCGTGCTCTACCTCCTGGGTATCTCGGATGTGGAGCCGCTGGAGTTCAGCCTCACGTTCGAACGCTTTCTGAACCCAGAGCGCATTCAGATGCCCGATATCGACATGGACTTCGCCGACGATCGGCGCGAGGAAGTCATCCAGTACGTCGTGGATCGCTACGGCCGCGATCACGTTTCGCAGATCGTGACCTTTGGACGACTACTGGCACGTGCTGCCATCCGCGACGCGGGTCGGGCAATGGGCTACCAGCTCAGCGAGATTGATCGCGTCACCAAGATGATCCCGCAAATCCCGGTGGGCTTGAAGATCGACGACGCGCTGCGAATGAACCGCGAGTTCTCGCAGCTCTACGATGGCGACCCTCGCGTAAAGATGCTCGTGGATCGCGCCAAATCCATTGAGGGTGTCACCCGCCACGCCTCCACGCACGCTGCCGGGGTGGTCGTCTCTCGCGATCCCCTTACGGACCACGTGCCGCTGGCCCGAGTAGCCAAGAACGACGACATGGTCATGACCCAGTACTCCCAGAAGGGGTTGGAGAAGATCGGTCTGCTCAAGATGGACTTCCTGGGCCTGGCCAACCTGACCATGCTGGAAAAGGCAATCCGCAACGTCGAGGAGACTCGCGGAAACAAGGTCGATCTGGCCACCATGCCGCTGGACGATCAGAAGACCTACGACATGCTGGCGCGCGGCGAGACCAATAGCGTGTTCCAGCTTGAAGGTCGCGGCATGACGCGCTACATCCAGGAGTTGAAGCCGCAGACCATTCATCACCTCGCGGCCATGATCTCGCTCTATCGCCCCGGGCCCATGGCGCACATTCCGTCGTATATCGCACGGAAGGACGGCCGCGAGAAGGTCCACTACCTGGATGACTCCCTCGTTCCGTTGCTCGAGGAGACGTACGGCATCATCGTTTACCAGGACCAGGTCCTACAGCTTGTCCAGAAAGTGGCCGGCTACTCGCTGGGCCAGGCCGATATCCTGCGTCGCGCCATGGGTAAAAAGATTGCCGAAGAGATGCGTCAAGAGAAGGCGCATTTCGTCGATGGCGCTACCAAGCAGGGATACAAAAAGGACGTTGCCGAGAAGCTCTGGGAGTACATCGAGCCGTTTGCCGGATATGCGTTCAATAAGGCGCATGCCGTCTGTTACGCCTACACCTCCTATCAAACGGCGTACTTCAAGGCGAACTTTCCCGTTGAGTGGATGGCCGCTGTGCTCACCACTGAAGCGCTGGATACGGCCAAGGTGGTCTCGGTCATCGGCGAGTGCCGTCGTCTGGGAGTGCCGCTGCTGCCCCCTAGCGTCAATCGCAGCAAGCCGCGGTTTACGGTCGAGGCAATCTCCGATGAAGATGGTCACACGTCCGATTCCGACGGAGAGCCGCTACTGGGCATCCGATACGGACTCGCCGCCGTTAAGAATGTGGGTGAAGGCGCAGTAGAGCTGCTGATTGCCGAGCGCGAGGCCAACGGCCCGTTCCAGACCTTCGAGGAATTTTGTCGCCGTGTGGACCTGCGCACGATGAACAAGCGAGTCATCGAAGCGCTGATCAAGTGTGGCGCCATGGACGAGTTCGGCGAGCGCGCGCAGCTACTGGCTGCGGTCGACCAGTTTATGGCCGCGGGCCAGCGAGATCAGAAGGCCATGGGCGCGGGCCAGACGAGCCTGTTCGATCTCGGAGACTCGAGTAGCGCACCGGCGGTGAGCGTCAGTTTGCCCAACATCACGCCCGCGGGCACCGAGCAGCGTCTCGCCTGGGAGAAGGAAGCCCTAGGGCTCTATTTCTCGGAGCACCCATTTGAGCGAGCTTCTCGCTGGTTAAGCTCACGGGTCACCGTTGATACCAGTCAGGTCACACCTGAGATCAGCGGAGAAATGGTGACTGTCGCGGGGATCATCACCGAGGTGCGGCGCATTATCACCAAGCGGAATGAGACGATGGCACGCGTGATCGTGGAAGACCTCCACGGATCGGTGGAAGTGATCGCCTTCCCCAAGACGTATGAGCGCACTGCCGAAGCCTGGAAAGAAGACGCCGTCGTCATCCTTCAGGGAAAGGTCGAAGTTCGCGAGGAGCAGGTCCAGATCTTGTGCGAGACTGCTGACCTCTGGACTATTCCTGAGGGTCAGGAGCCGCCGCCTCCGCTCTACAGCCAGCAGAGTGAAACAAGTCGGCCAAATGGGCATGGCTATCGGATGCAGCGCTCCTCGCCCAATGAGAATGAACACTCCCAGAACAACGGGGCAAAGAGTACTAGGACGAACGGGACCAATGGCCATGCTGCGACGGCAACTGCCAATGGCGACAACGCCGATCGTCCACCGATCTCCATGAAGTTGACGCTACGGCGTACCGGCGATGCGCCCGCCGACATACGCACGCTCGAGAAGCTTCACAAGCTCCTCGAGTCCGCGAACGGCAAAGACCCGTATGAGCTCGAGCTTGTATCCACGCAGAAGCGAGTTCGTATTGAGGCGCCTGACTCAAAAACTGACTTTAATGCTGATCTGGAGATTGCCCTCCGCCGCCTACTCGGCGCGGAGAACGTCGTCGTGCAAGCGGCCATGATGCCGATGCCCGAAGGGCCCGCCACCGACCTGGAGCCGCCGCCATTCCCGGATCCAATCATGGACTATGAACCGGATGACGATGTTGAGGCGTACTTCCCTCCGCCGCCCTCGGTTGCTACGAGCCCGAAGCCACCAGCGGACGATCCCGAAGAAGCCCTCATGGCCGCGCGAATCTCCGGCAATCTGCTCCCCGGAGAATCACCCCTGCCAGGCGTCGAGGCGCGGCGATCATGGTGGAGTAACGAGGATTGAGATCGTGCTTGCGGAACCATTTCTCATTTCACCGGCCACTGTGTCTGTGCTCGGCTCCTTCGCGTTAGTCTGAACGATGTGAATGAAAAAGATCGACGCACTCGAAGCCGGAGCGCCTTCATGATGAAGTGCCGCGGGTGAGAGCATTGCCATCACTCGGCTGGGCCAGACAGTCGCCGAGCTCGTCCCACCTCGGACCCAGGTTGTTCAGGATGCTATAACGAGCGCTCGAAGAGTGGCGCGGCTACCGTGCCAGGCAAGGACTTCGTCTCAGTGCCTCTCGCTCCGCGAAATGACCAAGGGCGATCGCCGGTAGGGCTCTTTCCACGACCCAACCATGTGCGCTCTGCCCCTCAGACCTCTTTGAGCGTCGCCCTCATCCGCTCTCCCAAAGCCTGTTGATCTGGGTCATCGCTGGTAATTAGCCGATCCAGTACGTGCTTCTGATCGACCGCGGGGCGGTTCTGACTGACTTTGAACTTGCCCTCCAGCCGCGTGATCGGTATCTCAAATGCAACGATGCCCTTCACCATGCCGGCGTAGTATTCATCCGGCAGGTCCATGACCCAGGGCTCGTCCCGCCCGGTTTCGTTGGTCTTGACGAGTCGTTCCAGCACTGAGCGAACGTCGGCCTCGTCGTTGATGATGTGTGGTTTGCCGTAGGCATGCACCACGGCGTAGTTCCATGTCGGGACGCTCGGATGCACCTCGTACCAGGATGGTGAGATGTAACCATGCTCGCCCTGGAAGATGACCAGCGCATCGTCCCCGTCGACGAAATCTCGCCACTGGGGATTGGCTCGCGCCATGTGAGCGATGAGGGTGCCATCGTCGCCAGATTCGCGATCCAGCATGAACGGCAAGTGACTCGCAATGAGGCCGTTCTGCGCGTGCGTCACAAGCGTGGCGAAGCTAAACCGTTCAATGACCTCGAAAATGGCCGATTTGTCATGAACGGCGAAGAGCGGCGGAATGTACACAAGCCAACCTCCGGAGCTAAACGATAGCACCAGGGCATGTAGTGAGCGCTTCAGCGCTTTGCCAAGGGACGCACGGGACGTAACAGAGCCCTACGTATTCCTTTCGTCTGGCATGGCTCCAATCGTCACTGTTCCCGCATCGCCATCGACGGTGATCGTCTGGCCATTCTTGATGAATTGCGTGCCCTGGCCTGTGCCCATGACGGCTGGGATACCGTACTCGCGCGCCACAATGGAGCCGTGCGCGAGTACGCCGCCGATGTCAGTTACCAGACCGCGGGCGTGGGCGAAGAGCGGCGTCCAGGCCGGTGTGGTGATCGGGCAGACTAGGATAGTCCCGGGTTGCATTGCGCCAAACTCAGCCGGGGACATGACGACGCTCGCAGGAGCGGTGACTCGACCCGGACTGACCGCAAAGCCTTTGAGAACGTTGGTCGTTGATTCATTGCGTCGCTGCGTCTCGCGGGCTGAAAGATCGATGACGCCGATGTGGAACTTGTACTCGGGCGGTACCGCGGCGGGCGGATGGAGCCGCAAGCGGGAGCTCCTCAGGTCTCGTCGATCCCTCGCCGTACGCGCCAGATCGCGGCGTGGTTCGCCACGCGCCCGCGCCGCGATACCGCCCTGCAGCTCGCTGCAATTGAGATAGAACACGTCATCGGCTTTGTGCAGCGTGCCGGATTCGACCATTCGCCGCCCAAGCTCTAGCGCCATCTTCCGAAGAGTTGGCCAACCGTAGCCCAGGTAGAAGAGCGCTTCCTCTCTATTGGGCGCGAATCTCCACGCCCAACTCAACAGCCGCTTGAAGATCTTGCGACGAATTGGATCAAGCGATCTGCTCGTCTCACGAGCTAGAGCGTTGCGCTCCCGCACAATGCGTTGTCGGCGAGTCGTCGTGTCGACGCGTGACTGAGCAGCCATGGCCTTCAGCGTCACCAGGACTGGAAGTGGGTCGTCCATTTGCGTCGGCTCCACAAAGTCCAGGCTGTAGATCTGGTGACCGTAGCGCGCGAAATAGCTTTTCAGTCCCTGCATCAGTCGCGTTGCGTCCGCCCGATGTTCCAGCACGGTGAGCAAGTCCTCGGCCGATGCCTCAGAGAACAGCGACTGGAGAGAGCTGGATCGGCGGACCTGATCCGCTAGAGATTCGAGCTCTTCTTCGGAATCCAGTGTCTTCGAGGGGAGTCCTCGCAGGAGCTGACTACTATGAAGATTCTTACCAGGTATGAACGAAATTAGGAATGAGTCAAGGAGGCTGTCGGTTACTTTGGCCTGACCGATGACCAATGCCGCGTTGAACCAATAGCTGGCGTCTGCCCAGGTGATGCTCCGGATTCCTTCAAGCAGCATTGCATCATTCGTCTGGCGCGGGTCAAGCGCTTTCCAGCGGTCGACTTCGGCGAGATAGGTCGGGATGGCCTGATCCTTCCAGGCCGGGACGGCATGTTTGAAGAGCGAAGGCAATCCTCGCGAGAACACCTTCGCGTAGAGGGCCACGGAGTCCCAGCCAATGCGCGTATCCGCGCGCATGTATGCGTAGCCGTTGACCGTGATGCACAGCGGCCTATCCAGGAAGGCGCCAAGTGAGACACCCATATCGAGCACGTCCATGACTTGATCGGCCGATCGTTCAAGCCCCTGACCTAGATAGAGCTCGTCGAACAACGGCGAAAGCGGACCCGGTATGTGCTCTACGATCTGGCGGCGGATCCACTTAGCTCCAGGGATCGGCGATTCCCATCGCACGTCGCGCAGCGGCGGAGCGGGTAGTCCCGTAATTGGGCGTGACTGCAGTAGCCAGAGTCGACCCTCGGCAAAAGCCCATTCGATATCCTGCGGTACATCATCGAAGTGCTTCTGGAGTCGCATGCCCAGCGTGCCCAGCTCTTTGAGCTGTGCATCGGTCAGCGCACGCTCGGCTTGCTGCGCAGCACCGACGGTGACCATTTCGGTACCGTCGGTGCTGGTAACGATCTTCTGAGATTTTTCACCGATCTGAACGGTGACGATGGAAAGGTCGTGATTCCTCAGCGTGTACGTATCCGGCGTCACCTGACCGCCGACTACCGCCTCGCCCAGACCGTAACTGGCATTGACGACTAGCTCGGCTCGGTCGCCGGTGGCGGGGTTGGCGGTGAACAGGATGCCGGCGACATCGGCTGGCACCATCGCTTGAACGACAACGCCCATCGCCACACCGCGATGATCGATCCCGAGCCGATCGCGATAGTGAATCGCCCGCTCAGTCCAGAGGGAAGCCCAGCATTTGCGCACCGCGGAGGCGAGCGCGTCGATTCCGCGTACATTGAGAAACGTGTCTTGCTGGCCGGCGAAGCTTGCCTCTGGAAGGTCCTCGGCGGTTGCCGATGAGCGAACTGCAACAGCCGTATCCCGCCCGACCAGACTGACGTAGGCCATACCCAGTTCCGATTGCAGCTCATCTCCGAGGGGTGTTATCTCAATCTTCTTACGCAACGCCGCTATGAGCAATTCTGACGAGTCCTGAGAGCGCTCCGAGAGGACGCGATCGACCTCAGTGTCGAGCTTGTTCTCGATCATGAATGCGCGATAGGCACCGGTGGTGACGTGGAAGCCGTCGGGCACAGGAAAGCCGGCCGCGCGTGTGCTGGCCAGCGACGCGCCCTTGCCGCCAACGCGTTCAATGGTGGCACTGGGATCGTCGAGTGGCAGGAGAAGAGGGGGAGCTGGGTTGCGCTCATGGGTACTTCGAGTGCGTGGAGTGGTCTATCGACCCTTCACCTATAGATTAATCCTCTCCCCGTCAGAAGCCACGAAGGAGCGCGGAAATCCGCGCCCCTTCGTGGCTTGACTAGGCTGCTCGCTGGAGCTCTGATCCCGCTTCACTCTCGGCGGGCGCTCTGGTCGCAAGCGCTGCAATCACTCCGCCGATGGCCAGCACCAGCGTAACGATGAGCGTTTCGGGCATGGGAAGCGAGATACCGAGCGCAGCGTCCAGGGACCATGCCCCCGGGCCGCTTATGGCTACCGTCAGCGAAGCGGCGATGAGGACGAGCAGGTATTCGAGGCCGCCGTCCTGAGCCCAGAAGCGGGGCCAGTGCGCCAGGATGATGGCGATCAGCATGGCCGCGATGATGCTGACTGAGCCGAGCGGATTCAGGAGGCCAAGAGCGAGAAGCAGGCCACCACCCGCTTCACTCAATCCGGCCAGAAAAGCCCAGAACTTGCCCGGCCGCAACCGGAATTGATTCTCAAAGAAGCCGCCCACACCGACCAGGCCATAGCCTCCGAACCAACCAAAGAGCTTCTGAGCGCCATGACCGAACATGAGCGCGCCAATCACGAGACGCAATAGAAGCATCCCCAGGTCGTACGACATCGTTTCCTCCGCGGCGAGATCGAATGAACGATTCTTGGCTGATCTCGCTATAGTAGCTATATAAACAGTAGTTACTTGAAGAATATTCCCGGGCAGAGGACAATGTGCGTATGACGGATCACGGAGAAGTTGGCGAGCTGTGCGTCGTCTATCACCGGGCAATTGAGCTGCTTGGTCGACGTTGGACCGGCGCCATCTTGCAGATCATGCTCGGTGGCACGCATCGCTTCAATGACATCGCGGCCGCCATCCCCGGCCTAACCGATCGCATGTTGTCTGAGCGACTCAAGGAGCTCGAGGCTGAGGGTATGATCACCCGCACCGTGATCCCTGATACGCCCGTCCGTGTTGAATACCGTCTCACGGAAAAGGGCGCCTCGGTGGGCCCGATCGTGCAAGCCATCGGCGTCTGGGCGCATGAGTGGCTGGCGGATGAATCGGAGTCAGTGCCTGCTGGGCACCGTTAGCGAACATAGGAGGAAGGCAGGAATACCTGCCTACTTCATAAGTCCGTGGCCTGATATCTCCATGACATGAAGTCGAAAATCGGTTCTTGAGGTCCCTGCGTTCCTTTCACGACACCGCCGTACCGGGCGGTACGTCGCGATCCGGGGTGAGCAATGAGAACTCCTCGCCCTCGGCTCGTCCGCCGGCGGCGAGGAGCATGCCCTGGCTCTCAATGCCGCGGATCTTCGCCGGCTCGAGATTGGCGACGATCACGATCGAGCGTCCCACGAGGTCTTCAGGCGCGCGGAAGTTGGCGATGCCTGAGACGATTGTTCGTTGTTCTGAGCCGAGATCGATGCTCAGCTTGAGCAGCCGATCCGTTCCCTCAACCCGTTCCGCGGATAGGACCTTCGCAACCCGCAGGTCCAGTGTTTTGAATTGGTCGATGCTTATGGTTTCCATTGTGTCTCCTTTGTAGAGCGGGCGTCCCTGCCCTCCCCGGTGGCAGTCAGGACGCGTGGAGCTAAACGACTGTCCCCCGCCGGCGGGGCAGGGACTCCCCTCTAGAGCAATGCGCAGGGCGTCTAAAGCGACTTCACCGCCCCGCCATCCACGACGATGACCTGCCCGGTCACGTAGCTGGCCTTCTCCGAACAAAGGAATACCGCCACGTTCGCCAGCTCTTCCGGTGTTCCGAGGCGACCCATTGGTATCGCTGCGACGCTGGCCGCGCGGACTTCCTCGACGGTTTTGCCCAATCGTTCGGCGTTGGCCGCGTCGGTGTGATTCAGGCGTTCGGTGGCAATGCGGCCCGGCGCGATCACGTTCACGGTGATGCCTTCTTTCGCAATCTCGTTTGAAAGAGACTTAGAAAGGCCGACCACGCCGGGGCGCACGCCGTTGGAAAGAATCAAGCCTTCGATCGGCTGCTTCACCGAACTGGAGGCGAGTGTCAGCAGACGACCCCATCCGCGCTCCTTCATCGAAGGTAAAACCGCGCGGTAGAGACGCACGGTGCTGAGAAGGTTTAGCTCGAAGGCCCGCTGCCAGGCTGCGTCGTCGAACATGTCGAACTGCCCCGCCGGCGGGCCACCGGCATTGTTGAACAGGATGTCGATCTGTCCCCACTTCGCCAGTGTCTGGTCTACGACACGCTGGATGTCCTCGGGGTTCGTGACATCCGCCGTCAGCGGTAAAAGCTCCGCGCTCGTCGCGCGCGAATCTCATCGGCCGCCGCGTCGATGCTCGTCTGATCGCGTGAGAACATCGCCACCTTTGCGCCCTCTGCAGCAAGCCCGGCGGCGACGGCTTTTCCTATACCTTTGCTCGATGCCGCGACGATCGCGACCCGGCCGGCGAGTCCTAGATCCATGTCAATCCATCCCCTCGAGTGAATGAAGAATTAAGAATGCAGAATGCAGAAGATCTAGGTTGTCCGCCAAAGGTGACCGACATCGCTCAGCTTCATTCTGCATTCTAATTCTTCATTTCCTAAGCACGTCCTCGATTACTTCCGCCGCTCTTCCTAGCAGCGCGATCTCGGAGGCCGGCAATCCTCTTAATAGCAATGCGAGCTGTTCTATGCGCCGACCTCGACCACGCTCCAGCACAGTCTTGCCATTCGGCGTGATGTGAATCCACTGCACGCGGCCATCCCCCTCATCAGCAATACGCTCAACGAGCCGGGCGCGCTCGAGCGCCGCGACGATTCGCGACATGGTCGGCCGCGAGACTTGCTCAGCGGTCGCGAGTCCGCTTAGCGTTTGCGGACCGCCAAATCCCACGACGGAAAGCGCCGAGAGTCGGGCGGCGCTGAGGCCCAGTGCCTCGTCTTCTTTGCGCAATCGCCGAAGCAGGTGAATGGCAGCCGAGTTGAGCGCCGACGCTACCTGCTCAGTCTGCGAAACAGGGCCGGGCTCGTTCATTGCACCATTACTCGCTCGGGCGTATAGTTGTCTATGCTAAGTAGTTTCAATAAACCCATGATCTACGAAGGCAAGGTGCCTCTTCAATCGGGAGGATACACATGACCGACGCTGTACCGGGACCATCGCGCATCGGCCAGATCGCAATCAATATCAAGGACCTGGATCGCGCGGTCGCCTTCTATCGCGACGTGCTCGGCCTCACGTTTCTCTTCCAGGCGCCGCCCTCCTTGGCATTCTTCGACTGCGGTGGCGTGAGACTCATGTTGAGCCCGCCAGAAGGACCTGAGCACGATCATCCTTCATCGGTCATCTACTATGTTGTAGATGACATCCACGCCGCCCATGCGGACGTCGTTGGACGCGGCGCGGAATCGGTGGGAGAGCCTCACCTTCTCGCGAAAATGCCAGATCATGACCTCTGGATGGCGTTCGTCAACGACACGGAGGGAAATGTGGTTGGCCTCATGAACGAGGTCCGGCCTCCCGCGGCGTAGCGGAGTCACTTTGGACTGCGGCGGTCTTCGCCGCTTTCAGCGAGGCTGGAAGCCGACCTCCGTGTCGCTCCGCTCGGTGGGAAAGCGGCGAAGACCGCCGCAGTCCAAAATTGGATCGAATGGACTTGTCTTTTGCCAACCCTCACCGCTGCTGAGCTGACAGCCTTCGCCACCACTCTCCTGGAGCAGGCCGGCGTATCGCCCGCACACGCCGCTATCGTAAGCCGCTCGCTGGTGGACGCCAACCTCGCCGGGTATGACAGCCACGGCGTTCAGCGACTGCTTACCATGTTGCGGGCGATCAGGCAGGGTCGAGTGAAACTGGACGCGGAGCCGTTCATCCTGCGCGATACGCCGGTCGTGGCCGTAGTGGATGGTGACTGGACCTTCGGCCAGGTCGGCGCGCGGTTCACCGCAGAGCTGGCGGTGAGGAAAGCTCGTGAGTCGGGGTTGGCAGCGGCCTCGCTCGTGCGCAGTCATCACACAGGTCGTATGGCCGAATGGGTGGAGATTGGCGCCCAGGCCGGGTTGTTCACCATGGCCGTCACGGCCACCGGCAATGACCTTTCCGCGGTTGTTCCCACCGGTGCCATCACCGGTGCGCTCGGTACAAACCCCATGGGCTGGGGCATTCCGCGCCCGAATGGTGAGCCGCCGATCATTGTGGATTTCTCTACTGGCGCCACGTCCATTGGAAACGTCCAGCTCGCCAGAGCGCGCGGCGAGCTTCTTCCCGAGGGGCTGATCGTCGATAGCTCCGGGGAGCCTTCCAATGACCCATCTGATTTCTTCAACGGCGGCTCCATTCTGCCGATGGGCGGTCACAAGGGCTACGCGCTCTCTGTAGTTATCGAGATGCTGGCAATCGCCCTGGGCGGCGGTGATCAAGTACCCACCGACCAGCATTCGCAATCCCTGCTCATCATCTGCATCGACCCGGACGCGTTCTGGCCGAATGGAGAATGGGCACCGACGGTGGAGCGCATCGTTGAGCGCATCACCTCCACGCCCACGGTGTCCGACGTGGAGCGTGTGCTCTTGCCCGGAGAGCGCTCCGCGGCAGTTCGGGCGCAGCGCACGCGAGAAGGCATCCCGATTCCGGACGCCACCTGGGAAGCTCTCCAGGGCGCTTCTGATGGTGGCGCTCAGTCCACCATCGAGGGGCGCCGACGAGCGATGGACCGCGGCTAAGGCCGTCGACCCGCCTCGATCTCGCAACTTCCTCGAGCCGAACCGCGTCGAACCCGGCAGAGCCCGAGGCGTCTGTCGAGTCCCGCTCTCGGGCTCGTGTTTCGCGTGACCTGTGCTGGATATGACCGACAAGACAGAGCGCCGCTGCGAGGAGCACCATGCCTACACATCGACCGTTTCGATTCGGCGTCGTAGCGTCACAGGCACAATCGGCTGATGAATGGATTGCGAAGGCGCGCCGCGTCGAGTCGATGGGCTTCGCCACGCTGGTCATGCCCGACGTGCTGGAGCATGTGCCGGCGGTATTCCCGGCGCTGGCGGTGGCCGCGACTGCGACGACCCGGCTTCGTGTCGGAACCTATGTACTGGCGAACGACTACCGCAACCCGCTCATGACGGCGCGTGAGGCGAGCACCCTTGATTTGTTATCGGGTGGGCGGTTCGAGCTGGGTATGGGCGCCGGCCGCCCGGCTCAGACGCCGACTACAAAAAGCTCGGGATTCCATTCGAATCGCCCGGGCGCCGCATCGAGCGGCTTGAAGAAAGTCTCGGGGCTATCAAAGCGCTGTTCCATGGCGAGACGATCGCTCAGAATGGACAGCATTACACCCTGTCGGAAAGCACGCTATTTCCCCGGCCCGCCCAGCAGCCGCATCCACCGATTCTCGATTGCCGGAACCGCCAGGCGCATCCTGACCCTGGCCGGGCGAGAGGCTGACATTGTCGGAATTGGTGGTCGGCCCAATGAAGCCGCCGACGCCGTTGAGGAAAAAATCCAGTGGGTGCGTGACGGGGCCGGAGGTCGTTTCGATCAAATTGAGCTCAATGCCAACCTCATGGCCGTGGGTGACCGCGTGCATCCTCAAGCGCTTCAGTGGCTGGGAATGGACGAGGCCGAAGTCCGGCGCTCGGAATCGCCATTTATCCTGCTGGGCAGCGCCGAACGAAATGGCCGACAAGCTCGAGGCGCGCCGCGAATCGCTAGGGTTCTCCTACCTCCTCGTGTCCGAAAGCTTTCTCGAGCCATTCGCGCCGGTTGTGGAACGGCTAACTGGTCGATAGCCGAACGCTATTCGCCCTGAGCTGATTGCTCAGGTGGCGCGTTCACGCGGTCAGGCAGCGTGATGAGTACATCCGTTTCCTGATCGGGAAGACTGGTGCGGAGCCGCTGGACAGGCACAGACGCCTGTCCCATCAGTGTCGCCGCTCCACACGCGCACTCCCGAGCGCCTCTGCTATGCTGCACCTCATCTCGGGAGGTGGGCCAGTATGGAGTGGATGACGGGCGGCGAGGCGCTGGTTCGATCGCTCAAAGCCAACGGCGTGCGCGTCATATTTGGACTTCCCGGGGTTCAGCTTTACGGCGTCATGGCCGCGCTGCGCGACGAGCCTTCGATCCGATTCATCAATACGCGCAACGAGCAGGCAACCACCTACATGGCCGATGGCTATGCGCGCTCCAGCGGTCATGTCGGCGTAGCGTTCGTCGTCCCCGGCCAGGGAATCCTGAATGCCTCTACCGGACTCAGCACCGCTTATGCGGCGTCTTCTCCCGTACTGCTGATAGCTGGCCAGGTTCCACGCGGGCAGATCGGCAAGAAGATGGGCTTGCTGCATGAGATCGACGATCAGCAAGGCGCCATTGCCAGTATCACCAAGTGGCGGCAGCGTGCCACCGAGGTAGAAGAAGTGCCGGCCATGGTGCGTGACGCGTTCAGTCAATTGCTGAGCGGACGACCCCGTCCGGTCGAGATCGAGATGCCGCCCGAGACGATGGAGGATGATGGCGAAGCTGAGCTGGTGGGACCCGCCACGTTCGGTAGGCAGGCTGCCTCCGAGAGCGACATCCACCACGCAGCCGAAACGCTTCTACGGGCAGATCGAGTGATGATCTATGCTGGCGGCGGAGCCATTGGCTCGAACGCGGGTGAGGTAATCGCGGCATTGGCGAAGCACCTTCAGGCTGGCATCGCCACTTCGCCCGAGGGCAAAGGCATCATTGATGAGCGCAGCGAGCTGTCGTTGGGCTCCGGCGTCTTTCCCACCTCCGCGTTGAACGCCTACGGCGCCACCTGCGATGTCATTCTGGCCGTGGGCACGCGTCTGGTGCGGCCGCCATTCGGTCCGGATCAGCGTGTCATTCACGTGGATATTGATGCTGACGAGATGGGTCGGCAGCATGCCAATACGATGCCGCTCATTGGCGACGCGCGGCTCACACTCGAGAAGCTACTGGAGCACGTGCGGGATGGCGGTACACCACGCGCATCGCGCTCGGAAGAGCGAGCCGCTGTGCGCGAGGCTGTGGCGTCGGCCGACACGCGCGAGCCGAACTCGTCCATCACGAAGAGCCTGCGAGCCGGTACTCCTGAAGACGCCATCGTGATCGCCGGGATGACGCAGATCGGCTACTACTCGCGCACGTTCTGGCCCGCCTACGCGCCGCGTACCTATCTGACCTCTAGCTACTCCGGGAATCTCGGCTTCGAGTGGCCAACGGCCCTGGGCGCCAAGGTGGCCAATCCGGACACGCCGGTGATCGCCATCGTGGGTGATGGCGGCTTCCTGTACAACGCCAACGAGATGGCCACGGCCGTGCAGCACGGTATCAACGCCGTGGCCGTGGTCTTCAATGACGGTGCCTACGGCAATGTGGCGCGCGACCTGGACGAGGAATGGGGTGGTAGCTACGGCGCCGACCTACAAAACCCCGACTTTGTAAAGCTGGCCGACGCCTACGGCGCTCTTGGCCTGCGAGCCGAGCAGCCGACGGATGTCGGCCGCCTGGTGCAGGAAGCGCTGCAGGCCAACCGCCCGGCCATCGTGGAAGTTCCGGTCCCGCGTATGGCTCGGCCCGTGACCTTCGCCGGCGGTCGCAAACCCGTGCGCCATCCCTCACGGAGCGGAAGTTGACGATGCTTGTAGTGAGCGCTTCAGCGCTTTTCCGGCGAACACCTCAAGCCAGCACAGCGATGCGGCCGACGGATTCATGAGTGGGCCGAACGTGGCCGGATCCAGTGGTCTATGCCGATGCGTTCGCCGAAAAAGCGCTAAAGCGCTCACTACAAGCATTGCGACGCCGCAATCATGAAAACCCTCATCGTCGACCTCACCGAGCGCCTCGAGATGGTTGCGCTGCCCATACCGGAAGAGCTCGAGGCAACGTATTCCGACTGGACGACACTGGCGGACCTGGCTCCCAGACTGGCCGACGCCGAGGCGCTGTTTTGCACGCCGCTCGTGCCGATTGACACGGAATTTCTAAACGCAGCGCCAAAGCTACGCGTCATCCAGCTCCAGAGTGCCGGGTACGACAAGGTTGACCTGGCAGCCACGCGGGCACGCGGCATTCCCGTGTCTCACGCACCCAATGCCAACGGCGCTACGGTGGCCGAGCACGTCTTCATGGTCAGCATGGCGCTCCAGCGACAGCTCTTCGACTCGCATCGGAGCATCGTTGAAGGCAAGTACCAGGACATGAAGTGGGCCATCATGCGCCACGGCAATTTCGAGCTGATGTCCAAGACACTCGGGATCGTGGGATTCGGCCGGATTGGTCGGCAGGTGGCCAAGCGCGCCGCCGCGTTCGACATGCAGACGATCTACTACGACATCGTTCGCGCGAGTCCCGAGGACGAAGAGCGCTTCCAGGTGACTTACTGCGACACGATGGATGAAGTGCTCCGTCGTGCGGACATCCTCACGGTTCACACGATCCTGGACGAGTCCACCTACCACCTTATCGGCGAGGAGGAGCTGTCCATGGTGAAGCCCTCCGTGCTGGTGCTCAACGCGGCGCGCGGTCCCGTGGTGGATCCCGCGGCACTGGCGGATGCGCTGAAATCGGGACGCGTGGCCGGCGCGGCAGTGGACGTCTTCGAGACGGAGCCCGCCCCCGCGGACGACCCGCTGGTACAGCTCGCGAAATCCGGCTTCGAGCGGCTCATTCTCACACCGCACGTGGCCGGCATCACCGATGCGGCGCAATACCGCGCGCTGAAGCACGCCCTGGAGAACCTGGTGCGGTTCACGCGGGGCGAGAAGCTGCTGGATGTCTGTAACGGAGTCACGCAGTGATCCCGAACCAGCGTGACCGGTTCTCACCCGCCGAATTCTCGGTATCTAGAAAACAAACTATCGACGCGGCATCTGTCATCCTGAGTGCAGCGAAGGATCTTCCCCACCGTAATCGATCACGGTGGGAAGATCCTTCGCTGCACTCAGGATGACAACTTCCGAAATCGCGGTCCGCCATGGCGAATCGCTTCGACCGAACACTTGGCGCGCCTCTTGACGCGCTTGATTTCATAGGGGACGTGAGACGATGAAGACTCTTGTCATTGGCCTGACGGATCGATTGGAGCGGGCAAACCTGCCGGTACCGGCCGGGTTGGAGCTGCAATACGCGGAGATGCTCTCTGCGGATGAGCTCGCGCCACAGCTTGGTTGGGCAGAGGCAATCTTTACGAATCCGCGCGTGACCATTGACGACAATTTCTTGAGCAAAGCACCGAACCTCAAGTTCATTCAGCTTTCCAGCGCCGGCTTCGAGCGGATCGACGTCGATGCCATTCAACGACGCGGCGTCATCGTCGCCAACTCGTCCGGCCAGAACGCCGACGCCGTGGCGGAGTGGACGCTGATGTGCATGCTGGCGCTTCAGCGTGAGCTGCTCCCCAGCCATCGCGCGCTCAGCGATGGCAAATACGTCGCGTTCAAGGACGATCAGATGGCGCGCGGCCTGCCCGAGCTGGGCGGCAAGACGCTGGGCATCATCGGGCTGGGGAACGTCGGCAAGCGGGTGGCTCGTCGTGCCAAGGCGTTCAACACCGAGACGATTTACTACGACATCGTTCGTCCCTCTGCCGAAGAAGAGAAGGAGCTCGGCGTCACCTACTGTGACACAATGGATGAGGTGCTGCGCCGAGCAGACATCCTGACCGTGCACGTGCCGTGGACGCAGGAGACCTTCCACCTGGTGGGTGAGGAGGAGCTGAGCATGCTCAAACCTGGAGCGCTGGTTATCAACGCCGCGCGCGGCCCGCTGGTGGACCCAGTGCCGCTGGCCAAAATGCTCAGAGAGGAGCGACTTGCCGGCGCCGCCCTGGACGTCTTCGAGACGGAGCCCGCTCCCGACGCGGACCCGATCATTCAGCTCGCCGCCAGCGGCTTCGCCAATTTGCTGGTCACCCCGCACATGGCCGGCGTCACCCGAGAAGCGCAGCTCAACACGCTGAGCCATTCATTAGAAAACCTCGCTCGCGTCGCGCGCGGCGAGCAGCCCACCACTATTTGCATCGGCCCGAAGGGCCAGTGAAGAGTGAAAAGTTAAGAGTGAAGAATTGGATCCCACTCTTAACTCTTCACTCATAACTCTTAACTGATCCGGAGGATCACCATGAAAGTCGCCGCGGCAATCGCCGAGATTTTGAAGCTCGAGGGGATCGATACGATCTGCGGATACCCCGTGAACGGCGTGTTGGAAGCTGGCGCGGCGGCGGGCATCCGGCCGGTCATCGTGCGTCAGGAGCGCACCGGTCTGCACATGGCGGACGCTATGAGCCGCCAGAGCAGCGGCGAAAAAGTCGGCATCTTCTGCATGCAGTACGGCCCAGGCACTGAGAACGCCTTTGGTGGCGTGGCCCAGGCGTACAGCGAGGCCGTGCCGACTGGTAGTCATCCCCGGCGGGTATCCGCGCGGACAGGCCAATGTGCGCCCCAGCTTCAGCGCCGTGCTGAATTTCCAGCACGTGACCAAGTCGGTCGAGACGCTCACCAGCACGGAGCAGCTCGTTCCGATGATGCGGCGAGCGTTCACTCAGGCCAAGAACGGCCGACCCGGGACCACCATGGTCGAGATCCCGCAGGACATGTGGACCGAAGACGTGCCGGAGCCGCTCAACTACATCCCCACGCGGAAGATCCGCACCGCGCCCGATCCTGACGACGTGCGACGCGCCGCCGAAGCCCTGGTGGCCGCGCAGCGACCCGTCCTGTACGCGGGTCAGGGTGTCCACTATTCCAAGGCCTGGGCCGCGTTCAAAGAGCTCGCCGAGCTGCTGGAAGCACCCGTGACCACCAGCCTGGAAGGCAAGAGCGCCTTCCCTGAGAACCATCCGCTGTATCTGGGCGCGGGCGGTCGAGCGCATCCGGGGCCGGTCCATCGCTTCCTGGCTGATGCGGACATTATCTGCGGTATCGGCGCCAGCTACGGCGCCACGTCATTCGGCGTGCAGATTCCGCGTCGGCAAGACGCTCATCCAGAACACCATCGATCCGATGGACATCAACAAGAATCACCCGACGGCGTTCCCGCTGGTGGGCGATGCCAGGCTCACTCTCGAAGCGCTCGTCGCGGAAGTGCGGGACCGCCTGGGTGACAAGCCGCGCGGTCGAGCCAATGAGATCGCGGCAAGCATCAAGTCCATGCGCGCCTCGTGGCTCGAAGCATGGATGCCCAAGCTAACCGATGCGTCCACTCCCATCTCACCGTACCGCGTGCTCTGGGATCTGCTGCACACCGTGGACGTGCCAAACACCATGCTCACGCACGATGCCGGCAGCCCGCGCGATCAAATCAGCCCGTTCTGGGAAGCGATAACGCCAAACAGCTACATCGGCTGGGGCAAGAGCACCCAGCTCGGCTACGGCCTGGGCCTGGCCATGGGCGCCAAGCTGGCGAATCCCGACAAGCTGTGCATGAACTTCTGGGGCGACGCCGCGATCGGCTTCACCGGCATGGACTTCGAAACGACTGTACGTGAGCGTATCCCAATCATGTCAGTGCTCTCCAACAACTTCAGCATGGCCATCGAGCTCCCCGTGATGCCCGTCTCCACCGAGAGCTACCGCGCCACCGACATCAGCGGCAACTACGCCGAGTTCGCCAAAGCCCTCGGCGGCTACGGCGAGCGCGTCACCGATCCCAACGAGATCGTCCCCGCCATCAAGCGCGGCATCGAGAAGACCCAGGAAGGGACCCCCGTGCTGCTGGAGTTCATTACCCAGAAGGAGACGAAGACCTCGGTGTTCTCCAGCTAGTTGCGAACGAATTGACGCCGCTGTTGAAGAGCGGCAGTCGCGAACGGAATCACGCCGCTGATCACAGCTAGTTGCGACTAATCGACGCCGCTGTTCAACAGCGGCGTCAATTCAACTTGCAGCAATGCCAGAGTGCCGCTCAGGTGGGGAGGGACATGAGGGTGATGGACATGGCTATCTGGCATGAAGAACATGGCGGATCTATGGGAGACATGGTGAAAAGCTTGTCGCAGTTGAATAAGGCTGAAGTGTTCGTGGCGCTCGCGTATTACTGGGAATATAGTGAAGAGCTTGAAGTCAAGGAAGACACAGGCGAAGCTAAGGACAGAGAGATAAAGTTTGGGCTTATGGAGATGTTAACTTTTAGATCACTTGGCTGAAGTCAGATTTCAACTCGAAGAGCATATTGATTCAGCAATAGAGTCAGGGTTGATCAGTCGGGGATTCAGGCTGAGACAACAGCGGCTCTGGGTCTCTGCGGGGACAGAGAAGAGACACAATTGGAGGCAGCTTTTGAAGGAGGTAGAGTGGTAGTCACTTTAGATTTAGATTTACACCACTTGCATCACGCGGGAGCGCAGCATATCGGAATTGTTTAACTGCCTCGACCTAACCGCAGGATCGGGCGAGTCATTGAGTGTCTGCTGATGATTTGCAGCTATGCCAGAGTGCCGCTCGGCCTCGGGCCGCGAGATCTATGCCTCAACCGCGGGATTGGCACGGGATGTGGGAGATGTCCGCACGGCTCTTGAGAGAGCGGACAGGCGAAGACGTGGACGCCTGGAATCGGCGCGTGAAGGAGCACGACCCGGTCGATGAGGCAGCTCTCCGCGCGTGGCTGAATGAGCAGGGTGTCTCGGGCTACCCCCAGTCACTCCTGGTGATGGAGCGACTTCGGGTATCCGGATTTCCTGACTGCCTCGGCCGACGAGCTGATCGATGGCCAGTACAAAGATCGAGAGCAGCTTCGGCCGATTTTCGATGCGATTGTCACCGCGGCGGCATCGCTAGAAGGCGTCGAGGTGCAGGCGCGCAAGACCTACGTCTCGTTGATCACGCCGCGGCGCACGTTCGCTCGCGTTCAGGCCACCACGCGCAATCGCCTGGATCTTGGGCTGCGGCTGGAGAAGGACTCACCAGGCGGCCGCCTCACGCCCTCCAGGATCCACCCGACGATGCCGCTTCAAATCAGCTTCAGTAGTCTCGAGGAGCTGGACGACGAAGCGCTCGAGTCGGCTGCAGAAGGCGTACAGCGAGAATCTCTAGGGCAACGTTCCAAACACAATATTCGCGAACGCGGCTCTCAGCCACCTTCTTTACTTCTCATGCTTCAGACCTCTTTATGGACACATTGCGGCAGACTGCATTCCGGATTACCCCACTAATCCGTGTCAGCCCGAGACGCTCCAGGCGCCAACACTCCAGGCGCCTGGGGCCCACTCCGATGAACACTGATGCGGCTGGATTTCCAGAGCACTTCTTACTGGGTAGTGGCGTGTTCATGGGAGGGGCGAGGGATCGCATCCGACATCCGGGAGCTCTAGTGTCGGAAGCCGGTCGCACCATCGCGATGTCGGAAGGCTCCGATGTCCGGTGAGATCCCTCGTCCCTCGGGATGACAGGGAAACTGGTGGCGCGCTTCGTCACGGGTGTTCATCGTGCGGTGGGTGCGGTGGCCCAAGGAATACTTCTGCAGGACAAGGAGATAGGCTCTCCGTGTGAAATTCCTGACACGATCTGCCAGGAGTTTGTGGCAAGCTGAAGGCGAGCCATGCCCGACGTCATTCGCGTTTCCCGAGAACAAGCGCTTGCGTTCAGACTCTCAGGCCACCATCTGGCGAAGCGAGAGCCACTGGAATCGCTGGAGAAGGTCGCGGCCGCATGCGGCGTACGAAACACTCCGCCAGGCTCGGCGGCGCTGGGGCTGCTGGCCCGGTTGGATGGGCTGACGCCGGAGGATTTCGATGCGGCGCTCGACGCGAAGGGCGAGCTTGTCGAAGTGCTGAGCGTGCGTATCTCTCCGTTGCTGGCTCCCAGGCGTGACGTCGACGTTTTCACGACCGGTGCGTTGCCGCGCACGGATGCCTCGCTCGAATCGTCGCTGGTGAATTTCAAGGCGGCGCTGAAGGATGCCATGGTCACACCCGCTGAAGGGCTCGAGTTAGCTGTCTCGGCAGCAAACGATGCTCTGGCAGACGGCGGACTCACACGAGGAGAGCTGAGCGCGGCGATCACCCAGAAGCTACCCGAGCCGCTCACGGCGTGGTGTCCGGGCTGTAAGGTTCACCATGTGCCAGAGACGCTCTTCCGCCTTGTGGGCGTTCACGGTGCGTTCGTGATCTCCCGCCAGGGCAAACAGTCCACCTACGTGCGCGCCGATCGGGTGCTCGGGAAGCGACGGAAGTCAAACGCCACGAAAGTACGCGCCGAGCTGCTGCGTCGATACATGCGCTGCTTCGGACCGAGCACCGCGGCGGATTTTGGCGCGTGGGTGGGTATCCCCGCATCGGAAGCGAAGGAGGACTGGGACCGGCTTGCCGATGATCTTGTGGAGGTGGACCTGAACGGACGCCAGGCCTGGATTCTCACGGATGATGCGAAGATTCTGAGTCGATCCGCCGTCGGCAGAAGGTGTCCGACTCCTGCCTCCATACGATGCGTACCTGGACCAGCGAGACCGTACTACGCTGATTCCCGATAAGTCGCTCCAACGCCGGGTCTGGCGAGCCATCGGCAATCCAGGCGTTGTCCTGCGCGGCGGCGTGGCTGTTGGCACATGGCGGACCC
This sequence comes from uncultured Chloroflexia bacterium, assembly GCA_963765765.1. Lineage (GTDB taxonomy): Bacteria > Chloroflexota > UBA6077 > UBA6077 > JACCZL01 > CAVXYC01. The sequence goes on from CAVXYC010000023.1 coordinate 440,917, forward strand.
AGAAGAAGGGCAAGCGGCTCGCCCTGACGGTGGAACCGTTCGCCGAGCTCTCTGCACGGGCCAGGCGTGAGATCGCGGACGAGGCGGAGCTGCTCGGGCCGTTTCGCGAGTGCACCCAAGTTGAGACGGCTTTCCAATGAGCCCGGCGGTCCTGAAACCGGGTGACACGCTAACCGTCGCCCAACTCAATAGGGCCTTACTCGCTCGACAACATCTGCTGATGCGTAGCCAATTGACGGCGGCCGAGATGATCGAGCATCTGGCTGGCATGCAGGCCCAGGTGCCCAACTCGCCGTACGTCGGCTTGTGGTCGCGCATCGAGCAATTCAAGGCGTCTGAGCTGGCGGACATGGTGAGGCAGCGCCAGGCCGTGAGGCTGTCGCTCATGCGCCAGACGTTGCATCTGGTCACCGCGCGGGATTGTCTCTGGATGCGGCCCGTGATGCAGGCCACGCTGCATCATGGACTCTTCGTGGGCAGCGTGTTTCGACAGGGCCTTGTTAACGTCGATATCGATGAGGTCGTCCAGCTTGGCCGATCGCTCGTCGAAGAGCGGCCTCTTACGATGACCGAAGTGCGCGCCGTGTTTAAGGAACGCTGGCCTGAGCGCAATGCCGAGTCGCTCGCGGCGGCGGTGTACTACCTGCTGCCGATGATCCAGGTGCCGCCCCGCGGGGTGTGGGGGCAAGGCGGACTGCCCCGCTGCACCACAGCGGAATGCTGGCTTGGCCAACCGCTCTCCCAGGAGACCGAGCCGGACCCTCTTATCTTGCGCTATCTGGCGGCGTTCGGCCCCGCGACAGTGGCCGACGTTCAAGCCTGGTCCGGGCTGCGCACCCTCAGCGAGCCGATCAATCGGCTTCGCCCGCTGCTGGTGACCTTCAAAGACGAGCGAGGACGGGAGTTGTTCGATATTCCGGATGGACCGCGACCGGACTCCAGCGTCGCGGCGCCTGTACGCTTTCTGCCAGAGTACGACAATCTTCTCCTGGCGTACGCGGACCGCTCACGCGTCATACCGGAACACTTCCGCAGGATCATCTCGACGAGTCTGGGTCGTCCGACATTTCTGATGGATGGATTCGTCGCGGGGTTCTGGAATGTCTCTAAGGGCAAGCAGAACGCCACTCTCCAGATCGAGTCGTTGGACAAGCTTTCGAAGCGACACCAGGCGCAGCTCGATCGAGAGGGAAAAAGACTGCTTACGTTTATCGCACCCGATGCTGCTAAGCAAACCGTTTTGTTCAATATATAAGAACAAAATCGCTTGGCTCGGACGCTTCCCTTCACGACTGAGCCCGCGCGGACGTACAGTGCTAGCACTAGCACCAAGCACGCAGGGGGCGATCGTACTCACGCGTCAGCTGTGGTTGCTCTAGCCTGGAAACCTCAGGAGGACCCGACATGTTGAGTCGAGAAGACAACGAGCTGCTGTGCCGCACCGGCCCCGGAACACCCATGGGCGAGCTGTTCCGCCGCTTCTGGCTGCCGGCCATGCTGGCCAGCGACCTGCCCGGCCCCGATTCTGAGCCCTGGCGCCTGCAGATCCTCGGCGAGCGGCTCGTCGCCTTTCGCGACACCAACGGCGAAGGTCGGCATCCTGGATCGGCACTGCCCGCATCGGCTGGCCGACCTGTGGTTCGGCCGGAACGAGGAGAGCGGGCTGACTTGCGCCTACCACGGCTGGAAGTTCGACGTCGAGGGCAACACGGTCAGCATGCCGACCGAACCGGCCGACAGCGACTTCAAGGAGCGCTTGAAGATCAAGAACTATCCGGCCAAGGAGTTCGGCGGGGTGGTGTGGGTCTACATGGGGCCCAAGGAGCTGGAGCCGGAGCTCCCGCAGTTCGAGTGGGCGCGAATTGCCGACGACCAGCGGTGCATTCGGAGCTGGATGCAGGAATCGAACTATATGCAGGCGGCCGAGGGCGAGATCGACTCGGCTCACGTGAGCTTCAACCACCGCTGGTTCAATCCCGATGACCAGCCGGCCGGCGCTCCGCCAGACGAACCGTACCAATACCAAAGGCACGGTGGTGAACTGGCAGGATGGCGCTCCGCGTCTCACTGTCAAGGAGACTGACTACGGGATGATGTACGGCTCTCGCCGCCAGACTGGTGACAATGAGTATTACTGGCGCTGCACGCAGTTCATGCTTCCGTTCTACAGTCTTATCCCCCAGCCAAAGTATCCCCGCGGCGGCCGCTGTTGGGTGCCGATGGACGACGAGCACTGCACTGTGTTCCAGTACAACCATCATCCCGATCGAGCGATGACGGAGCAGGAGCGCTTTCGGGCCAGCTCCAGTCCGGAGGGGCTCACCAAGCAGGTCTACAAGCTGCCCGGGGACCGCACGCTGATCGATTGCTGGCGCCCGCGCCGTATCCGCGACAACGATTACTTGATCGATCGCGAGATGCAGCGCACCCAGAACTTCACCGGCATTGCCTCAGGTCGAGAGCAGGACATGGCGATGACGGATGGGATGGGCTTCATTCCGGAGCGCTGGCGGGAGCACCTCGGGACTACCGATGTCGCAATCATCGCCGCGCGTAGGATTCTTCTGAAGGCTGCGCGCGACCTTCAGAACGGCATCGAGCCATACGCGCCACACCATGGCGACCTCTATCATATTCGTCCGATCGACGTGATCAGCGAAGACGATGAGTTCGATGCGCTGCTGGAGCGGCACGGAGATATGGCAGCGGCGCGCATCTAGAATAGTTACAAATGCAAAATGCAAAGTGGCGGCCGCGAGAATCCACGCTATTTGTGGTTCCCACTTTTAACTTTGCACTTTGACTTTTGAACTCGCTTAGATCAGTCCCGCGATCGCAAGCAGTGCTCCCACCGCCATGACCGGTACTGGATGGATGTTGCCGAAGCGCATGAAGACGACCAGGCTGATGCCGGTCACGAGCAGTGCTGGCGGCCGATGCGTTCGCGCCGGTGGCGACGATAAATCCGCTGGCCACCATGAGCCCCACGGCAATTGGCGCGAGTCCGCGCTGAATACGCATCAGCCAAGGCTTGACTGAGTCGCGCCGGCCCAGGCGATAGGCCGCGTACGCCAGGATGGACGACGGCAGCACCACGGCAACGGCCGCCACCACCGCGCCCACCCAGCCGGCTACTCGCCAGCCGATCAGGCTCACAACCATTGCGTTCGGTCCTGGCGACATCTGGGCGATGGCGTATACGGCGGCGAATTCCTCATTCGTTAGCCAGCCGTGTCCACCCACGGTCTGACGATTCAGCTCTGGAATGATCGTGTTGGCGCCGCCCACGGCAACCAGCGAGAGCGGTGCGATAATGAGGACGAGCTGTAGCAGGACGGACGTGTTCATCTCGGCTCCATCTTCCAGGCGACGGCCATGCTGAGCGGACCCAACACCAGCAGCACTGGAATGAGCGGCAGCCGCGCGATACCAACGCTGATGAACGCCAGCACGGCCATGCCGATGGCCCAGTACTCATGGCGGAACGGCTTGATGAGCTTGAGCCCGTTTGTCAGCATGAACCCTGCAACCACTGCCGCGGCGCCACGCAAGCCCGGTACGCACAAGGTCCAGCTCAGCACCACGATCGTAGAGGGCCCCGAGGATCATCATGATGATCACCGGCGGGCCACAGAACCCAAGTATCGCTACGATTGAGCCGATCGGCCCGTGTGTCATGGCACCGATCCAGACGGTCATGTTGATGATGTTGCCGCCGGGCAGCACCTGGCACACGCCCAGCATCTCCCCGAATTCGCGATCGGTGAGCCACCTGCGCTTGTCGACCAGCACGCGGCGAGCCCACGCCAGCGCCCCACCAAAGCTCGAGAGCGTGATCTCGAGATACGTAAGAAATAGATCGATCAGTCGGACCCCCGCCAGGCCCGTGTGCGGCACCGTACCCTCGGCCATCATCCCTCCAGCCGATGGGGATTGTAACGGTGACGCGCTCCAGACGATTGCGGATCGACCATGATTGGTCTACGCTCCATCGTGCAGTCCACTCGCGCCAGAAGGGGAGAGGTCATGTTCAAGCTCGAGCGCTTTATCGAAAAATGTCATGACGCGCTGAGAGAACAGAGTCCTCAAGCAGCGATGAACGAGCTCATGCGGCAAACGGTATTGGAACCCGCCGGGGTAGCAGCCGAGCTGGGTGAGCCTACCGAGGGAGGTATCACCGTTCTGCACCGTTCCGCGGAGCTCACCGTTCTCAATGTGGTTTGGGCGCCTGACATGTCAGTCAATCCGCACAATCACTGCATGTGGGCGGTCATCGGCGTGTATGGCGGCACCGAAGACAACACCTTTTTCCGACGTGCCGGCGTTGGGTTCGAGCAAGTTGGCGGCAGGTCAATCGAGGAGCGTGATACGTTGACCCTCGGCGAGCATGGTATTCATGCCGTTCGCAACTCGCTCACGCAACTCACCGGCGGCCTCCATGTCTACGGCGGCGATTTTCTTGGCGCGGATCGTCGAATATGGGACCCAGAGACGTGGGAAGAAAGCGCCTACGATCCCCAGAGGACGATGCGACAGTTCACCGAAGCAAATGAGCGCTGGGCGGCGAAGCAAGGTCAGACCTAGACGGGCACTGGGACCGCCGACATCCTGTCGGCTCGGCCCATCGCAGGGCCGCCTCAAGTGAATCAGGCAGCAGATGTTGTGGCCACCGCGATCCGTCCCCTCAGGGGCCGGGCCGACAAGATGTCGGCGGTCCCAGCGGGTGCGGCGGCGCTCTGCATCTGATCGTTCCACTGCTAGACTAGTAGCACGCGACCACGCTCAACGAAGATCGCGCTTAGCGGAGGGCAGGCATGAAGTTCGGAACGTTCCACTTGCTCCAGTGGCACGAGGGTAAGAGCCAGGCGCAGGTATTCAAGGAGACGGTGGAGTTGGTGAAGCTCTCGGAGGAGCTTGGGTTTGACTCAGTCTGGCTGGCCGACCACCACTTCTCCCGCTACGGTCTCGGCTCGTCGGTGCTCACCATTGCCTCGCACCTGGCGGGCGTGACTTCCAAGCTGAAGATCGGCACCGCCGTCGTCGTTCTGCCCTTCTACAACCCCCTGACCGTGGCCGAGGTCGCCGCGACCGTAGACAACTTGAGCGACGGTCGACTGATCCTCGGGGTTGGGCGCGGCTACCAGTGGTCCGAGTTTCACCGACACAACGTGCCGTTTGAGGAGTCGCGCGATCGGTTCGACGAGGCGCTGGAGATCATTCTGCGCGCCTGGACCGAAGAGGAGCTGAACTATCAGGGCAAGTTCTGGCAGATCAACGGCGCTGAAGTACTGCCCAAGCCGATTCAGAAGCCGCATCCGCCTATTGCCGTGGCCACTCTCTCACAGGATGGTTTCCGCAACGCCGCGCGACGCGGCCAGAGCGTGATCTGTGGCGGGTCCACCGGAACTGTCGCGGGAATTACTCAGAACCTGGCGCTATATCGCGATTCGCTGGCTAGCGCCGGCTTTGCCTACGATCCCGGCAGCGTCATCATCTCCCGTCCGGTCTACGTTGGCCGCACGCGAGAAGAGGCAAAGGCCGTCGCCGGCGGAGCAGAGCGCCTGAACTGGTTCCTGGACGCTCAGCGTCGCGTGGCTCTGCCACCGGCGGATCGATGGGACTTGGTGCCGGAGAAGGAGCGCCCAGTCATCGAGCGCATGCGCTGGCGCAGCGAGCTGACCTGGGATGAAGCGTTCGATACGATGGGCATTTCAGGCTCACCCGACGACTGTATCCAGCAGCTTGAAGAGCTGGACGGCATCGTGGGCGGCCTCGAGACGCTGATCTGCAGCTTCGCCTTGGGCGGCTTTGATTTCAAACAGACGGCTGCGTCGATGGAGCTGTTTGCCAGAGAAGTGATGCCGAGGTTTGCTGAGAGGCCGTTAGCCACTGCGGCCGGTTAAGTTGTAGGCGCTCGCCTGAGATCCCACCCCAGCCCTCCCCGCGCACGGAGAGGGCTGGGGTGGGGTCCTCGCTGCGTCTTGGAAGTGCTATTTAAAGAAGATCTTGTCCATGGCCTCAACGTACTCGTTGGAGTTCTCAATCTGCTCCGCGGTACGTTGTTTCGGTTTCACTTCGGCGGCCGAGGGCCAACCCGCGGGTGGTGGCGCGCCGGGCAGTACGCCATAGACGCCGACCTTCTCGCCCAGGATCTTCTGGCCCTCCTCAGAGAGGGCAAAGCTTATCCACAGCTTGGCCACGTCCTGCCCGGGCGCGTTCTTCACCAGGCCCACGTTGCTGATGACGCCCGTGGTGCTGCCCTCACGCAGCCAGACGATCTTGACCGGCGCGTTCTTCTCCAATCCGAGAATCTCGCTGGTTACGTTGACGGGTAGAAAGAGCGCGTACTCCCCGCGCGCCACCTGCGGCGGCGCGGCGTCGCGGTCGCGCACGAACGTCGGCTCCTGGGCTTTGAGCTTCTCCATCCACTCCTGCCCGAGGTCGTCATAGGTGACAGTGAACCAATCCGTGCCCGGGCCATTCCCCCGAGGATCCTCGAACAGCAGCTTGCCCTTACCCTTCCAGAACGGATCCAGCAAGTCCTCGCGTTTGGTGGGTATCTTGTCTGCCGGAACCAGGCTGGTGTTTACGACGACGCCGAACATGTTCTGGCTCACCGCGATGCGAGCTTTTGACGGAGGAATAGTCTGAGGTAGCAGATCCCTGGTTGGCGGACCCTCCCACTCGACGAAGTAGCCCTGCTGATCCATGCCGTAGAGCGAAGTTGCGCCACCCCACACGACGTTGGCGATGTGCCTGCCGCTAGCCGTTTCCGCACCGATGCGCTGGAACGTCTCGATACCGCGGAGATTGACCGACTCAGCGGATGTCCCCGGGAATTTTTGTTTGAACGCTTCGATGAACGGCTGGTACTCGGGACCCGGGCCATACTGGACGACGTTCATTTCACCTGAGGCACGCGCCTTCTGGTAGTACTCATCCAGCTTTGCCGCGACCGGGTCTGATTTGGTCGCCGCGGCTGGCGCTGCTTTCTCGGCCGGTTTCTCCGCGGCGGGGGCTGGCTTCTCGGCCGCCGGTTTTTCAGCGGCGGTTGTCGGAGCGGCCGCAGGCTTAGCCGGCGCGGCGGTTGGCGAAGGCGCCGCGGCTGGAGCGCATGCCGCGATCAGCAGGGTGCTCGCCGTTGCCAGACCGAATATGTTCCAGAGCAAGTGGGTGCGGGACATGGCTTGATCCCTCCTACGGTCACTATTAGGCATCCAACGGCGCAAGAATGCAACTAATGGCGAGGAACCCGAGAGGGGGTCCCTCTCGGCAGCTCCGGAACCGAGAAAAAACTGGCGCCCCAGATGGAGCGCCAGTCGATCAGATCATCGTCAGAGACTCTACTTGAAGAACGTCTTGTCCATGATCTCAACGTACTCGTTCGATTTTTCAATCTGCTCAGCGCTACGTTGCTGCGGCTTGACTTCCGCGGCTGTGGGCCAGCCCTCGGGCGGTGGGGAACCGGGCAGTACGCCGTAGACGCCCACCTTCTCACCGAGGACCTTCTGGCCCTCCTCTGAGAGCCACCAGCTGATCCACAGCTTGGCCACGTCCTGACCCGGTGCATTCTTTACCAGGCCGATGTTGTTAGTCACGCCCGTGGCGCCACCATCGCGCAGCCAGAACACTTTGACGGGCGCGCTCTTCTCCATGGCCAAGATTTCGGTGGTCACATTGACGGGCAGGAAGAGCGCGTACTCACCACGTGCCACCTGGGGTGGTGCGGCATCGCGATCGCGAATGAACGTGGGATCCTGGGCTTTGATATTGTCCAGCCACTCCTGCTTCAGGTTGTCGTAGGTGATGGTGAAGAAATCCGTGCCGGGTCCGCCGGCGCGCGGGTCCTCGAACAGCAGCTTGCCCTTGCCCTTCCAGAACGGATCCGTCAGCTCCTGCCGCGATGTCGGGATCTTGTCAGCCGGGACCTGGTCCGTATTCACAATGATCCCGTACATGCTTTGGCTCACGGCATAGCGGACCTTCGAAGCCGGGATGGTCGAAGGCAGCAGATCTTTCGTGGGCGGCCCCTCCCACTCCACGAAGTAGCCTTGCTGGTCCATGCCAAAGAGAGACGTAGCCCCGCCGCTGACCACGTTGGCGATGTGCTTGCCGCTGGCGGTTTCGGCGCTGATGCGCTGGAACGTCTCCACACCGCGTAGATTTACCGTCTCAGCCGAGGTACCGGGGAACTTTTGCTTGAACGCCTCCACCATCGGCGCGTATTCGGGCCCTGGGCCATAGTGGGTGATGTTCATCTCACCCGAGGCACGCGCCTTCTGGTAGTACTCGTCCAGCTTCGCCGCGCCGGAGTCGGCCTTACTCTGCGGTGCCGGAGCGGCTTTCTCGGCGGCTGGCTTTGCCTCGGCGGGCGCCTTTTCGGCCGCGGCGGTCGTGGGCGCCGCGGCCGGCTTAGCCGGTGCGGCCGTTGGTGAAGGCGCCGCCGCGGGCGCGCATGCCGCAATCAGCAATGTGCTCGCCGTTGCGACACCGAGCAGCCTGCGTATTGCGCGAGACAGTGACATGGCCTGATTTCCTCCTGAGAGCCTGGAAATCTCCAGGCTAGGGGCTATGTCACATTAAGCATCGATTGTCTGAGGATTGCAAATAAAAGAGGTGGATCGCCCACGCCGGCCAGCCTCATGCGACCCCCTCAGTTGACGTGGGCCGAGGCTCGCCACATAGTAGGGTGCATGGACCCAATCCCGCGCCACAGGCGCCGCCACTTCATCCAGGTCAGCTTGGCCCTGGCCGGGTGCGGCCTGCTGGGCGGTTGCGGGGTCCCGCCGCCCGGGGCGCGGCCCCCGCGGATCGGCCATGTGTCGGCCGGCACCCCAGCTCCGGAATCCCGGGCGGCGTTCCGCGACCAGTTGCGCGACCTCGGCTACGCGGATGGCCGGAACATCGTCATCGAGGAGCGGGTCGCCGACGGGCGACTGGAGCCCCTGCCCGCTATGATGGCCGAGCTGGTCCGTCTGCCCGTGGATGTCATCGTGACGGCGGGCACGCCGGCGACTCTGGCCGCTCGGGACGCGACCGACACGATCCCGATCGTGCAGGTATCGGGCACGGTCGATCTCGTCCGGGACGGGGCCCTGGCCAGCTTCGCGCGGCCGGGCGGCAACGTGACCGGCCTCGCCACGATCGGCGACGAGCTCACCGCCAAGCGGCTCGACCTGCTCGGGCAGGCGGTCCCGGGGCTCCGCCGCGTGGCCGTGCTCGGGAATCAGGCCGGCCGGTCCACGGCAGTGTCCTGGCAGGAGGCGGAGGCCGCGGCGCGGGGTTCGGGGGTCGACGTGCAACCGCTGGAGGTCCGCGGCCCCGAGGAGCTCGAGGGCCTCATGGCGGAGGCGCGCGCCGGGGGCACGCCCAGGGGCTCCTCCTGCTGATCGACCCGTTCACCGTCGCCCACCGGGCACGCATCGCGGGACTGGCGCGGGCGTATCAGCTGCCGTCGAGCTTTGATCGGAGGGAGTTCGCAGTCGACGGTGGCCTGATGAGCTACGGGCCCGACTACACCGATATGCACCGTCGCGGTGCGGTGTACGTGGACAAGATCCTGAAGGGGGCCCTGGCAGGCCGACCTGCCGATGGAGCGGCCGACGACCTTTGACCTCATTATCAATCTCGCGACCGCCGAGGCCCTCGGGCTTACCATGCCCCAGTCCGTGTTGCAGCAGGCCACCGAGCTCATCCAGTAAAACTCAGCCGACGTGGGCCCCAGTTCGCTCTCACGCCCCTTCAATCCACCGGCTAATCCGCGCTTCACGGACTGCTCGCACGTGCGCACGGCGAGACCATAGCGGTCCGAATCGCATGAATCCGCCGAACCGGCGCCGGGGCGCAGGGAATCTTCCAAGGAGTTGACGCAGAGTATCCCGGCCCGGTCCGACGCGTTACAGTCGGGGCCGGAGCGAACCAGGGGGACAGCGCGCATGGCATCCCACCCGCGATGGCAGGAGGCCAGCGGGAACGTCGCCGAAGTGTACCAGCGACATCTTGTCCCGGCCATGTTCGCCACCTGGGCACCGACGCTGATCGACCTGGCCGGTGTGCGGCCAGGGCGAGCGCGTTCTCGACGTGGCCTGCGGCACCGGCGTAGTGATCGCCTGGTCGCCACGCGGGGCGGGAGCGGGGGCGGGTGGTGGGGCTGGACGTCAGCGCGGCGATGCTGGCGGTCGGCCGCTCGTTGCCGGTCGTCGAGGGCGCGCCCATCGAGTGGTTGGCAGATTTGACATCTGTTGGCTCTGCGCAATGGCGCCATAGCGCGGAGATTGGCGCTGCGTCGCTTCTACCTGGGTCGAAAGACCGCGAAGGCCTTGTTCGAGTTGAAGACGTGCGACTCGATCCAGTCCAGTACGTCGGCTTTGTAGCCCAGCTCGGTCATGGCGCCGGCCAGGCAGACCCAGTTCAAGAACTCCTGCAGCCCTGACTCCTCGATCTGGGGCACGGTGAGATCGCGCCAGCGATCGAAGTGCCCGTTCCGCAGCTCGTCAACGTGGACGCGGTCGGCGTCCATATCCGGATAAACCCAGGAGTGCTTGTCCACCAGGAATGCGTGTGACCAGCTGGACGAGGCGATCAGGGCAACGCGGTACGGGCTAGCCAGCATAATCCGCGCGGTGGCTCGACCAATATCGAAACAGCGCCTGGGGCTGGGCGACGGCGGGTCGATAGCGTCGTTGAAGATTGCGTACTTCGCGTTCCCATGATGGCGGATAACGCCGCTGCCGTAGCAGTTCACCGCGAACGGAATCACGGGGTAATCGAAGCCACGTCGATCGTAGTCCAGGTACACCAGCGTGTTGATGTGTGCGTGACTCAAACCATGCTTGTAGGCCGCTCGGTACGCGTAGGCAACGTCGAACTCCTGCGCCAGTAGCTCGCGAATGAGATGCATCGCCGCCGCCCGATGTCCGCGAATGGGCATCGTAAATTCGGGCGACTCGCCCCAGATGTTGGGAACCTCATCCCCGCCGGGGTGAAACGGCACGGTGGGCTGCTCGTCAAACGCGTACACGCAGAACGCCGGTACGACCGTCTCGCGGAAGTTCTCGTACTGGTCGTCCCCCCAGACGAGCACCACGTCGGGCTTGAACTCATCCAGCGCCGCGCGCACGCGACGGAAGCCTTCGATGAGACGTGCGCGGTGTGAGGCTTCCGCGGCCTCCAGATCCGACCACTCGCGCTGCATCGCCTCGGGCCAGTTCTCCGGAGATTTCCAGTGCGCTGGGACGGCGTCCTGCTTGATGGGTGTTCTTGAGGATGAACGCCAGATCACCACGGTAGAGCATCAGCGGGTAATGCGTCATCCCGATGCCAAGGATCTCGGCCATGATGGCCTCCTCGTCGCGTGGTGGCTTGTCCAGTGAGCTTAGCGTAATAGAGAGCGATCCAGCGCTCCCAGTGGTGGATATTTAGGAATAGGAACTACCTTCGAGGCCCTCGTTCCGATAACCTCCATTATCGGCCCGTGTCTGCCTAGGGGCTCAGCGAAATAGGGGAGATTGATCGAGCGAGCTCACTCGCTACTGGATGAGTTCGGTGGCCTGAGCGAGGACAGACTGCGGGATGGTCATGCCCAAGTCCCTGTGCGGCCTTGAGATTGATCACGAAGTCGAAGGTCGTTGGCTCTTCGACGGGGAGATCGGCCGGTTGGCCCCTTTGAGGATGCTGTCCACGTAGGCGGCGGCGCGCTGGTAGATCACGGCGTAGTTGGGCCCGTAGGTCGCGAGCCCGCCCAGATCGGTGAACTCGCGATGCTCGTAGAACGCCGCCAGCCGATGCTGCCCGCCAGCTTCGACGACCCGAGTCGATAGGTGAGGATCGGCGCGGCTGACCGATGGCACCAGCAGCGCGTCAGCACCCCAGTCGTCCGCCGCCGTGAAGGCGCCGGCGAAATGGTCGGCCGTTCGCGCCGGCACCACCGCACCTGCTGCCCCAGGGTCTGGGCCGCCGCCTCGAAGTTCGCGAGCCGCGGCCCTGTCACTGGACTGTCGGGGTTGGCCAGGACGGCGACGCGGGAGGCCGTGGGGACGACCTCCTTCAGCCGCTCCATCCGCTTCATGTCGGTGTCATCGCCCGAGGTGCTCAAAGCCGGTGACGTTCCCGCCCGGCCGCGCGAGACTGGCGACCAGGCCGCTCCGACGAGGTCGGGGACCGCGGCGGCAACGATCGGGATGGTGCTGGTGGCCGGCTTGGCGGCGAGGCTCGCCGGGCCGCCTATCGCCACGAGGAGATCGGGCTGCAGGTCGACCAGCTCGGCCGCGAGCCCGGGAGGCGCTCGATCTGGCCCTCGGAGAAGCGGTACTCGATGTGGATGTTGCTGCCCCTCGCTCGTAGCCGTGCTCGCGCAGCCCCACGGAGGAAGTCGTCGCCCGGTGCGCGGGGGCCAGGAAGCCGATGCGCGGCATCCTCGCCGTCCGCTGACCCGGCGCCGACAGGACCCCGCAGCCGGCGAGCAGGCTGAGGCCGGTGAGACCAAGGCTGGCGCGCAGGAAGTCTCGACGATTCCACGGACTCCATAGCGGCCAGTATAGACCCGGTGGCTTGAGCCCACAATCGGACCATGCACCCACCGCGGTCGGTGCTCGGCCAGACAACGGAGCCGATCCAGAAAAGGATCTCTCACGCCCCTCACGGCGCACGCTCCGCGTTTTGAAACAAGTTCCGATAACCCGCCTTATCGAACCATCACCTCCACACTTTGGTCTCATCCACACGCCAGGCGATTCTGTCAATTCGACAGAGCAGCGTCTAGAAGAACACCTCGGCGAGACCGTAAAATTCTGCGTCCACACGTTTGGTGCCGGCGACAGATCGGAGGTCCACTGGTGTGACATGCTGCCCCTTAACCGCCACCATGACGCCGAAGTGGCCCTCCCGAATCAAATCAACGGCGGCCACGCCCACACGGGTCGCCCAGATGCGGTCCAGTGCCGTCGGGGACCCGCCGCGCTGGAGATGTCCGAGGACTGTGACCCGCGCCTCAAATCCGGTGCGCTGTTCAATCAGCCGGGCGAGCGTATCACCGACGCCCCGCCGATCCAGGCGGACATGGCCGAACGCATCGGCTTCAGATCCGGCATCCTGCGAGGCGAGCTCGGCCAGCTCAAGCCCTTCGCACACCACAATGATGCTGAAGTCCTTCCCCTGTTGCCGGCGATCCTGGAGGTGCGTGCAGATGGTGTCAAGGTTCGTCGCCACCTCCGGCACCACGATGAGGTCGGCGCCACCAGCCAGCCCACCGGCGACAGCCACCCAGCCGGAGTCACGCCCCATTACCTCCACCACAAGGACTCGATGATGGGCAGTGGCGGTGGTGTGGAGTCGGTCCAGTGCGTCCGCCACGATCTGAACGGCGGTGTAGAAACCGATACAGTAGTCGGTTTCGGTCAGGTCATTGTCGACGGTCTTGGGCACCCCGACGACCTTGCATCCGAGCTCTGATAGACGAGCCGCTACCGACAACGTATCATCGCCGCCGATCGCAACGAGTGCGTCGATGTTCACGCGACGCAGATTCTCAAGAACCTGCTGGAGGTCTTCGGGCCGCTTGAGTGGATTGGTGCGCGACGTTCCCAGGATGGTACCGCCGATATGCAAGATGCCAGAAACCACGCGCGGGGTCAGTGGTTCCGTATCGCCCGAGTCGAGCAGGCCAGCCCAGCCGTTGCGAACCCCGAGCACGGAATAGCCGTATTGAAAGGACCTTCGCGCCACGGCTCGAATCGCGGCATTGAGCCCCGGGGCATCCCCCCCGCCTGTCAAGATGCCAATGTTCAATGTGATCTCCAAAACGCTCTCGGTGCGCCCAGGAATACGCTGGGCCGCTCACAGTGTCAAACGGAGGTGTTCGCCAGGGCACAATGAGATCAGACCGAGAGCCCATTGCGGCGAGTGGAGGAAGTTAGCACACAGAAACCTGTCGCAGGGAATCAACCTGCGCGCCTCGTCACGGAGATATTCCCGTTTCGACGGTGATGATTGAATCTTCGTGAACAGATGGAGATTCTAGACGGATACCCAGGGTTGATCCCAGCGCTTATGAATTCATGCGCCAAGAGGAGACCCGTGAGAGTAGATGGCTTACACAACGGTTCAAAAACCCCGTGCTACTCCTCATCTTGAGCTGAGCGGATCTGCGATGCTCGCCAAGTGGACCTTCACTATCGGTCGGACGCCCCAACATTCGACTTCTGCTGGTTGCCACGCTTAGACAGGCCCTGTTTTCCTCCTGAGGCTTTAGATCTGCCGCAGGCTGCTAAGCCAGGCTGGGGCCTACCGGCTCATCGCCTCCACCCAGTTCCTGTAATCGCCATTCTCGGAACCGTCACCATCCGATAATCCGCCTTATCAGACAGTTCGCAAGTAGCCCTAATCCCCATTAACAGGCGATGGCGTCAGGTCGATGAGAGCTCGGTCGGATCAAATCGCTGGAGCATGCGCTGCACCTGCCCGTAGTGCTGTTCTTCGAGCACCGCCTCTTCGTCGATGCGCACCGCGGTGGCCTCGTTGCCGCGGTCTCCTCACCAGGCGCTGTCGTGTCGCCGCGGAGCACCTATCAAGAAACGGACTGAGTCCTCGCCTGCCGAGCAGTCAAGCGGACCGGTGGTAGTCACTCCTTCGGTCCACTCCATCGGGCCCCCGACATCCGCCAGTAACCGGTCGGGGCTCTTCGCTATCCGGCCGGCCTCGGTGGGTATACTCTAAGCCGGCACTGCCGAGCCCTAGATAGAGGTTGTTCCCGATCGTGATGTTGATACGCGTGCTCGCTCTCGCGCTCCTGGCGCTGCCGCTCATGCTGGCGTCCCCCGTGGCGCAGGCACAGACCAGCCAGTGCACCGGGCAGTTCGCCGCCCTTGAAGCGACCATCCAGGGTGCCGAATCCCTGAACAAGAGGACCCGGGCGAGTTTCCTGGGTAAGGCGCAGGATGCCCAGGCGAAGCTCGCCGCGGGCAAGTCGGCGGATGCCGCCCGAAAGCTCGACGATATCAAGAGCTCGCTCGCGCAGCTCGAGCAGGCGGGCAAGGTCAGCTCGACCGACGCCGCGGCGATTCGCGCGGCGACCGATGCCGCCCTGGGGTGCGTGACACCCAGTAGCTGACGTCCAGCGACTGACGAAACGGAGAGAAGGCCCGCTTCGGCGGGTTTCTTCATCGCGCCCGCTTTCAGCCCCTGGATGGAGCGGCACTTCCTGCACCGCTGATGGCTCACCGCGCTCGTTACCATCTCCCTGCGAGTCCGGTTCCTGTAATCCCCATTCCCGGGAACCCGCAATCCGATAATCCCTATTATCGGCCGACCCGCTAAGCTTGAGCCCCGCTGCCATAGCGATGTAGCCCAGAGGTTTCATGGCCAGGGAGTATCGATCCCCGAGCAGAGGAGGATGCGACCATGGCGCAGGGAACGTCACCGACGAGGAACTTGCCGCACTCATTCAGCGCACTGCGGAAGCCGCCAAGGCCTATATCCGTGGGGATATGCGCACCTACTTCACGCTGATTCGGCACGGGGACGACTACACGCTCATGTCACCGTTCGGCGGAGAACCGACACGCGGCTTCGACACCTCGCCCGAGCGCCTCGAAGCCCTGGAGCGCTACTTTCAGAACGGCGAAGCGGAACTGGAGGTGGTGCAGACCTACACGTCCGGCGATCTGGTCGTGCTGGTGGTGATCGAACGGCAGCATGGCGAGGTCGGTGGACTGCCGGACCAGGACTGGTCGCTGCGCGTGACCTTGGTCTTTCGGCGTGACGGATCGGAGTGGCGGCAGGTGCATCGGCATGCCGACCCGCTGGTCCATGGCATCAGCCTGGAGCAACTCGCGGCGCTCGCTCGCGGAGCGGATGACCCGGTACGCTGACACGTTCCCGGTCCTGGCTGAGGCGACCCACGTCATCCCGTCATCACCGGCGCGTCAACGTTCCGATAACCCCCATTATCAGAATGAAAGCCCACTAGTTCGGTTGTTGATCAGCGGGATAATAGGTACAGATGTGAACACCAGTTCCGCTTATGGTCGTCTTGGCTAGTCGAAGTGGGCGCGCATTCCCATCGTCGGGGAACAGGCGCTTGCCCCCCAAGCAGTATCGGCTCGATCATCAATCGATACTCGTCGACAAGGTCGTGCTCGATGAGCGCTTTGACCAAGCTGGCGCTCCCCATAACCTGCAGTCCGCCCTCCTTCACGCCTACGTGGATCCCGTACAGCGCCAATCGCATCTTGAGGCGGCAGCAAGGTGGAAACTTCCCAGTTGAGATCGCCCTGCCCTAGCGTACGGGAGGCAAGATACTTGGGGATTGCATTCGATCTGCAAATGAATCGCCCGGCCCGCTCGGGCCACGCTGCAGCCATGATCTGCCAGGTGCGACGACCGAAAAGCAGCGCCTCGGTTCCGTCCATGACTTCATAGGGACCGGTCCCATCGTGTACGGATCGAAATATTGCGTGGACAGACCGCCGTGAGCGAAGCCGCCGTCCGGATCATCCTGTGGCTGACCTGGCGCCTGAACTACACCGTCCAAGCTCATGAAGTCGCTAACAATAAGGCGCATCTCGATGCTCCCTACAGCCAAGAGTCAACGCTGATGGAGTGCTCGCTGCAAGAGCTGTACCGTCATTCGGTGAGGCGAGGACGGACTAGTGCGTCCCTTTTCCCTTTGAGCGAGCGCCAAGCCTAGATGTGGGACTGCCCCAAGCGGGAGCTCTTAGCGCAGTGTCGACACGCGCGGAGATCCCCAGGAGTAGAGCCTCGTTCCGATAAGCCTCGTTCCGATAACCCTCATTATCGGCCGTGCCTGCCTGGGGGCTCTGCGAAAGAGGGGAGTTTGCGCGAGCGAGGTCACTCGCTACTGGATGATCTCGGTGGCCTGCGGCAGGACCGACTGCGGGATGGTCAGCCCAAGCGCCTGCGCGGTCTTGAGGTTGATCACGAAGTCGAAAGTCGTGGGCTGCTCGAACGGCATATCGGCAGGGTTGGCGCCCTTGAGGATCCTATCCACGTAGGCAGCGGCACCCTGGTAGATCTCGGTATAGTTTGGCCCGTAGCTCGCGAGCCCGCCCACATCGGTGAAATCACTGTGTTCGTAGAACGCCGCAGCCGGTGCTGGGCCGCCAGCTCGACGACCCGAGTGGGGTAACTGGTGGCAGGGGTACCCGATGGCACCAGCAGCGCGTCGGCATCCCAGTCGACCGCCGCTGCAAAGGCGCCGATGAGATCATCGGCCGTCCGCGCCGGCACCAGTCGCACCTGTTGCCCGAGGGCCTGGGCTGCCGCCTCGAAGCTCGCTAGGCGCGGCCCTGTCGTTACACCGTTGGGGTTGGCCAGGATGGCAACGCGGGAGGCAGTGGGGACCACCTCCTTCAGCCGCTCCATGCGCTTCATGTCGGTGCCATAGCCTATGGTGCTCAGCCCGGTGACGTTCCCGCCCGGCCGCGCGAGACTGGCGACCAGGCCGCTCCCGACCGGGTCAATGACCACGGCAACGATCGGGATGGTGCTGGTGGCCTGCTTGGCGGCGAGGCTCGCCGCGGGATCTGTCGTCACGAGGACATCGAGCTGCAAGTCGACTAGCTCGACGCCGAGCGCCGGCAACCGGTTGTTGTCACTGTCCGCGAAGCGGTACTCGATGTGGATGTTCCTTCCGTCCTCGTAGCCGTGCTCGCGCAGGCCACGGAGAAAGTCCTCGATCGGGCCCGCCGCACCTTCGCGTGTGCGGTTGGTCAGGAAGCCAATCCGCGGCGTCCTCGCTGTCCCCCGACCCGGCGCCGACACGACCCCGCGACCGGCGAGCAGGCTCAGGCCGGTGAGGCCAAGGCCAGCGCGCAGAAATTCGCGACGACTCGACGGGTCCATGGCGGCCAGTATAAATCTGAGCCCGCCGATCGAACCGTTCACCCCACCGCGGTCAGCGATCGGCCAGGCAACGGAGCCGATCCAGAAAGGGATCTCTCGCGCCCTCCCCGGCGCCCGCTCCGCGTTTTGAAACAGGGTCCGATAACCCGCCTTCCCAGACGGTTCTCTCCCCCAGGCTGATCTCAATTCGCCGATTTCCATCGTCCAGATAGTTGCCCGCGGACAGGTTTATCGGACCATGTTTACCGGGTTCACAGTTCACTTCGCGTAGCGCCCGTCAATGTCAGGTCAAGACAATAGCACGGGGATTCGACGGACGTCCCATCGCGGACCAATGCGCGCTCGATAGCGCTGACACGATCTCGCGCTTCTGGGGTGGACCCCTTCCCAATCAGTTGTTGCTCCGGTACCTCCCTGTTACCATGGAAGCCGCCTGGATCGGACCGCTTTTGGCAGCCACAGACCATCATGCCGGCGCTCGAGTCGGCACACACTGCTGCCGCATCTTCACTCGGAAGCGTGGGAACATTACCGCCTAGAGATACGGTCGCTCGGGCCGCCAGCGTCGAATTGGAGATGAGAGCATGCGAATGACGCGATTCCTGCCACTGTTACTGGTCGGCCTCCTGGTTGCCTGCGCACCCAGCGCGCCCCGTTCTGAGCCGACGTCGGCTCCGGCCGCCAAGGCGGCGGCCACAACGGCGGCTGCGTCTGCGACCGTCGCCCCACCGAGTAAATCAGAGGCAGGAGCGGCGGCCTCGCAGGCGACTCCTGCCGATCAATGCGAACCAGGGAAGGAGCATTGGCGTTCTCCCGGCCCGGCTAAGCGAGGAGGCAGCATTACCCGTGCAGGCACGCTTACGGCGCTTGATCCAACCAAGGCAGTTGGCTCGGGCGATCCTGGTCCCCAGATTTACAACACCCTGGTCGAGACGCGTGGCTGCCGTTACGGCGATCCGGTCATGGCGCCCAGTCTGGCGAAATCTTGGGATATCTCGCCAGATGGGCTTACCTACACGCTTCACTTGAATCCGGCCGCCAAATGGCAGAACAAGCCGCCGGTCAACGGTCGACCTTTCACTTCAGCGGACGTGGCCTGGAGTATTGAGTACCACAAGAGCGGCACCGTCGTTCGCTCACTCTGGGAGGGCGTCACGCATGAAGAGCCCGATCCCCAGACTGTCGTACTGAAGCTCCAGCAGCCCGATGCGGACTTCATGGGCAAGCTCGGCCACTATCAGAACGTCATGTTGGCGCATGAGGTGAAGGAGCAGAACGGCGACTTTTCCACGGTGGTCGTCGGTACCGGTGCGTTCATGCTGCAGGACTACAAACCCGGCCAGGAATCTACCATGGTCCGCAACCCGGATTACTGGGAGATGGGTAACGACGGTCAGCCGCTGCCTTACTTTGATTCAGTCAAGACCGTTGAGTTCCAGGATTACAACGCCGAGGTCGCGGCCTTCCGAGGCGGCCAGATCGACTACACCGGCACGTTTGGGCTGCTGAAGCTGGAAGCGGATGCGATGAAGGCCGGTAACCCGAAGCTGGTGGTCACTCAGGAGCTTCAGTTCACGCACGCTGGCATCTGGTTCCGCCTGGATAAGGCGCCCTGGAACGATGTGCGCGTACGCAAGGCGGTCCTTATGACGCTGGATCGCGAGGACCTCATTGCCAGCAATCGCGGCGGCGCGGTTCACTCGGGCTACGTGCCCGCGGCCATGCCGGAATATGCCTGGCCGGAAGCCAAGATGATCGATAAGTTCAAACTCGATCGTGAGGGTGCCAAGAAGCTTCTTGCCGAAGCCGGCATCGCGCCTGGCAGCATCGACGTCACGCTCAAGACGGCCTCACAGTTTGCCGAGGACGCGGAGGTGGCCCAACAGCACCTCGCGGCCATTGGTATCCAGACAAAGGTCGTGGTTGAAGGTCGCAACTTCACGACAATCATCAACGGCTTGAACTTCGACGACCTTGGGTGGGGAGTAAATCCCGGCCAGCCAAACCTGAACTACTGGGTGGGCGATTTCATCCGCACAGGCGCGTCGTTCAACTCAATCAAGTTCAGCGACGCGCAGGCTGACCAGCTCGCCATCGCTCAATCCAAGGAGCTGGACCCGGTCAAGCGCAAGGAGCTCACCGATCAACTTCAGGATCGGCTGTACGAGACGGTGCCTTACGCACCCACCGTCAGCCGCATCTACTATCACTTCATCTCCTGCCGAATTAAGAATTCGTCGCTCGGCAAGCCCAACCACAACCAGGTGTCCATGAAGCAGGCATGGGTCGATCCGACCGGGTGCTAGCACCCGTAAGCATCGAGGGGAGTGCCCTCAAGTCACGCTGACGGTGGCATATGCCCAACCTCGCGGAGAAGGAGTCAACGATGATTATCGACGCGCACCAACACCTGGTTGGCGGGCCACAGATGGGCCAGTACCAGGTATCGCTGCTCAACGGTCGCGGCTTTCATGGGAAGGGCCATCCGGGGTTCACGGCGGAGATGGTTGCCGGGTGGAAGCAGCAGGGCAAAACCCATATCCAGCTGCTGGACGAGGTCGGCACAGACGTGGCCTTCCTATCTCCCCGGCCGTTCACACTGATGCACTCGGAAAAGCCCGACAAGATCGTCCATTGGTTCGTCGAGGCTAACAACGATGCTATCGCGCTCGCATGCAAGAACGAGCCGAACCGCTTCCGCGGCGTTGCAGGACTTCCTCAATGTGATGGTTCACCGGTGACGGACACGTTCGAGGAGATTGATCGCTGCATTAACGATCTTGGCTTCGTGGGCATCATGATCAACCCTGATCCGAGCGAGGGTCAACACACCACCCCGACAATGGGTGACAAGTACTGGTATCCGCTCTACGAGAAGATGGAGAAGGAAGACATCCCCGCGCTGATTCATCCAGCGAGCTGCAAAGACCTGCGGGAGTCATTCCACAATCACTTCATCACCGAGGAGAGCATCCAGATACTGGCTCTGGCGGTATCCACGGTCTTCGATGATTTTCCGAATCTCAAGATCATCATCAGCCACGGAGGCGGATCTATTCCTTACCAGGTGGGCCGCTGGCGAGCCCGGCTTCGCGGCAAGAACGGTGAGGAGACTTTCGACCAGCACATAAAGAAGCTGTACTACGACACGTGTCTCTACAACGTCGAGTCGCTCGAGCTGCTGTTCAAGGTCATCGGAACTGATCGCTGCCTGTTTGGCACCGAGCGTCCGGGCGCCGGCTCGGCGGACAACCCTCGCACCGGCGAGTGGTATGACAACACGAAGCCGCTCATCGATGGCATCGACTTCCTGTCACCCGAGGATCGCAACGCCATCTACGAGGGCAATGCGAGGGCCCTGTATGGAAAGCGGTATCACTAACGGGCACAATTCACCGATGCGTTCAACTCGCTCACGCTGAGAGCGCATCGCAAATAACTGGCGCACAAGAAGTCCGGGGGCGTTCACCCGGACTTCTTGTGTTATTCACAGACGTCGCAGTCAGAGCGCCATCAATCCGAAATGAGATGCCACGGTGGACGGCCGTCCATCTATGGATTTGACCGAATCTGCATCACCATGTCGCCTTCCAGGGCGGGCCCGACAAATGGAGCCGCCGCGGTACGATCGAACGACGAGGTATCGTCGTTGATGAAGCCGACCGCCTTGTACGCGCGCTGGGCGCGCTCATTGGTGCGATGTACGTCGAGCCAGACTAAATCTGACCGGAGCTCCGCAAAGGCATGGCTGACGAGAAGCCGGAGTGCTCGTCGGCCGATACCCTCGGCTGGAGTGGCGACGGCAATCCGCTTGAGGTAGATTCCGAGACCCTCGCGGCGAAGATCGTAGGTGATGAGGTAGCCCACCGGGGTCTTGTCGGACGAGCGCTCGATGATCAAGTGCTCCTGATCAAAGCGCCGGCACGCGTCAAAGTGCTTCTCTACCGACCATTGCCCGATGAGGCCTCGATATTCCGTTGCCTGCTCCACGGAGCAGACGAAATCAAGATCAACTGCTCCCGTAGGCCGCAGTTGTACACCATCGTCAATCAGGGTCACTGGCATGCACACCAGCCGATGCGAGCGTCCTGGTGTCGAAGTCCGTTGTTCTTGTAGACATCAGCGATGCGCGTTTTTCTCACAGTGTCTTTCTCCCGCCCTAATTTTGGATGACCGGCACCGTCGAGCGTAAGTCCGGCATGGTGATCGGCTCATATGCGCGGAGTTTGACGATCCAGCGGCCCACGGGTTCCCACAGCGACGAGACTCATGGGAGCCGTAGGGTACTTAAAGTGATCTCGGCGGGGAAGAAAAGAAGAAGCCCGCGGCATTCGCCGCGGGCTTCTTGTGCCAGCTACAGGCTCGGTCTACGACTCGCCTGAGTACTCCCATTCGTAGTTGGGGTCCTTATACGCCTGCTCAGGCATGATGCTTGTGAGCCCGCGAGCCTTGAG
Source organism: uncultured Chloroflexia bacterium (assembly GCA_963765765.1). Lineage (GTDB taxonomy): Bacteria > Chloroflexota > UBA6077 > UBA6077 > JACCZL01 > CAVXYC01. Next base: position 463,230 of record CAVXYC010000023.1, read on the forward strand.
CTCAGACTCAAACTTCTCGCGGATCCAGGGCTCCTCGAAGGGATACTCGATCTGGTTCTGAGCGCGATTATCGACACGCTCGCCGCTGCCCATCATCTGGGGCAGCGGGTGCCAGGCCAGGTAGCGCGCAGGAGTTTCGCCCACATTGAAGTGCTGGTGGAACCAGCGGTTCGGCGGAACGAAAACGCTGCCCTCATGCCACGGAATAACCACCTTCTCCTCGCCCTCGGGCCACATGATGGAGTAGCCCTCACCCGCGGGGATGATGATGACGAAGCCGGGGCCATGCCGATGACCCTTCTTGTAGGTTCGTGCATCGAAGACAGACATGTGGCAGGTCATCTGTGACTCGGGGAACTCGATATGCACGACGCGTCCGCCGGCGCCGCGACCCCAGAAGGGCACGAGCTGATCCCAGGCGCGCATGTCTGGGAAAAAGCTGCCGTACCACTTGGCACGCTTCCGACCCCACAGGGTGTCGTGCTCGATCTTCGCCTCGGAGTAGTACTCGCCCGATGGCGTTGGGAGCTTCTTGACGTCCCCATACGGGTTGTTGAAGAAGAAGTCCGGATCGGGGATGACAGACATTGCGACCGGCAGGTAGCTGTAATGAACTAATCGTGCCGGTCGATCGCCGCGCATGTTAGTGATCTGATGCCAGCGGTTATGCGGCAGCATGAAAAGACTGTGCTTCTGCCACTCGAAGGTCTTCTTCTGGCCGTCCTCGCCCCAGACAGTGCAAACGCCCTGACCGTCAGCTACGTAGACGGACTCATCGAAGCCGAATCGCGCCGCGGGCAGAGTGGCACCCGGGGGCACCTCTGTCACGCGCGCCTCAGCCGCGCCCTGCTGCCCGGCTAGCTGAAGGAAAGCAGTCTTGCACTGGCGCTCTTCCCACCATTCCACTTCAACGGTGCGGACGTCTTCGATGTAATACCCACGGTGGATTGGGAGCCCGAGGCTGCCGATCCAGTCGTTGTACGGTTTGGCACCGCGGAACGGCCCTTCATTCGACTCGCCCTGGCTGGCGGGTGTCGCGGTTTCTTGCGCCATTGGCAATGGTCCTCTCTGATCAGCGCGCGCTGACGCGCTCTAGTGCAGTTTGACATTCAAACATCTTGTGGCGGCGGTGTCAATCTTTGACGAAGCCGCGGAGCCGCAGGCGCAACAGAACCGCACCCTGACGGGATGCGGCTCTGCCGTCCTGACGCTATTTCAGTGCTGGCAATACATCATCGACAAAGGACTGGAGCTGCGCAGGTTGCTGGTAGCTCATGAAGCGGATCGCGAACGTCGTCACGCCGGCATGGATGAGCGTCTGAATCCGCTGGATGCATGCACTTGCGGAACCCACCGCGCCGGTCCGATCCAACGTCTCGCGGGAGAAGCGGGCGTTGTAATAGGCCTCCATGTAGCGCTGTGACTCTTCAAAGGCGGTCTCGGAATCGTCATTGATGTTCATGTTCAGGTAGAGGCAGGCCTCGAAGTCACTCGGCAAGGACCGACCCTCGTCCTCCGCGTAATCGCGAATGATCTCCAGTGAGCGAGTCACTTCATCGGCGGTCTTGCCAATGGTCATCCAGCCGTCAGCCATGGTGGCGACGCGTTTGTAAGCAGACTCCACGTTACGGGGATGGCTCAGATTAGGACTCGAGGCGATCCAGATGGGCAGCGGCTGCTGGACAGGCCGCGGCTCGAGTGTGAGGTCGTCAAATCGGCAGAATTCTCCGCTGAACGTGACATGCTCTGAGCCGGAGAGCTGGCGCAGGATCTCGATCGTCTCCACCATGCGGCGAGTTCGTGTGGCCGGATCGAAGCTCCAGGCTCGAAATTCGCCGGGCCAATTGCCCGGCTTGGCCTGCCCCTGGCAAGCGACGAACACCGTTCGGCCTCCTGCAATGTTGTCCAGCGCGGACCATTGATACGCCAGCAGAAGCGGATCGCGCAGTGGCGTGGTGGCCATGCATGCCGGTCCGATCCTTACTCGGGACGTGCGGGCGGCAACTGCGCTCATCAACGCGAGTGATTCCACTCGCGGCTTGGCGCCCAGCGAATCACCTACCCAGACATCCGATAGCCCGCTTGCCTCCGCGGATTCCGCGAGGGCGAGGAGGTCTTCCGCCGAGTCATCGGCGATCACGACATTCCGATTCGATAAGACGAGTCCAAACCGCGCGCTCATGCTCTTTCCATCCAGGTGCCGAAACGATAGTGCATGGTACAGGAGTGACCCTGAACGATTACTCGCCCAGCGGGCTATTGAACGAGCAGCGGTAGCCCGCTCGAGTGCAGAGATACGGGCTACGAGTCCCTCATCTGGTGGGGCGTCAGGCTTGCGTGAAGCTCGCTCAAGCTCGGGCGCCAGCCGGTATTTGGGAGCCAATTCATCGATTTCCAGCCTGAGGTCAGTCGACCACAGGCCAGCGGCAGGAGCACGTCAACCGCGGTCGTAGTGTCTAGACGAATGAGCGTGGATGTGGCTCGTTGTGGGCCGTGACAACGACGTCACAATGCCCGAAACAGTGCCGCATCGCGTCAGGTTACGGGTCAATTACGGACGATTCTCAACCGAACTCGCCACCGGCTGGTTGATGGATTTGGTCCGGATTGATCGCGCGAGGACCCGACACACCCGCGCGATACGCCGCTGCTTGGTACCGGTTCATCTAGAATCGACTCCACATACACGGGAGGCAAACGTATGGATCTGGATCTAAAAGGCAAGACCGCACTGATCACTGGCGGGAGTCGTGGTATCGGCAAAGCTGTGGCGAGGCAGCTCGCGCAAGAAGGCGCAGACGTGGCGATCGCGGCCCGAACACAGGACGTTCTGGATGCCACGGCAAAGGAGATTGCCGAGGAGTCGGGCCAGAAGGTGGTGCCGATCCTCGTAGATACCGGCGATGATGCGTCGGTGAAAGCCATGGTGGACAAGGCGATAGCCGAGCTCGGTCACATCGACATTCTCGTCAACTCGGCGGCCCAACCGGGCGGCCAGGGGCCTGTTCCAAAGCTCGCCAATATCACCAATGAGCTCTTCTGGGCGGACATGAACGTCAAAGTGCTCGGTTATTTGCGCTGCTGTCGCGAGGTGGCTCCGCACATGATCCAGCAAGGCTGGGGTCGCATCATCAACATTAGTGGTCTGGCAGCGCGCAACTCAGGGAACGCTATCGGCAGCATGCGCAATATCTCCGTTGCGTCGCTCACCAAGAACGTCGCCGACGAGCTTGGTCCGCACGGCATCAATGTGACCTGCGTTCACCCGGCGACCACCTGGACAGAGAAGACGCCCGGCGTCATAGCGGCGCAGGCGAAGGCTCAGGGAGTGTCCGAGTCTGAAATCGAGAAGCGGATGAACGAGGGTAATTCCATTCGCAAGATGATCCATATGGATGAAGTTGCCCACGTGATCACCTTCCTGGCCTCGCCCAAGTCCGTGGCGATCAACGGCGATGCCATTGCCGCTGGCGGTGGCGCGCCGCGGTCTATCTACTACTAGAGCTTCCATAAGAGACACTTGGGACCCACGGCACTTGCGAATCTGTCCCTGGGTCCCATCAGTCTCATAAGTCGCCAGCCGCATGATTGACCAGGATCGCGTTGCCCACCAGGGCCGCTGGCGAGCGCTTGCGCTTATCGGCATTGCTCAGGTGGGTGCCATGAGCACGTGGTTCAGCGCCGCGGCCGTGGCCCCATCTCTTGCCGCGGAGTGGCGGCTCGGCGTCTCCGAGGTTGCCGGCCTGACGGCAGCGGTCCAGCTTGGGTTCGTGGTGGGGGCGCTGGTTCTGGCTGTGACCGGGCTGGCCGATGTTTGGAGCAGCCGCCGTGTCTTCACCTGTGCCGCGCTTCTCGCGGCGCTCCTCAACGCCGCCCTAATACTGATACCCGGCTCCTACTGGCAGGCGTTGTTGCTGCGTGCGCTGCTCGGCTTCAGTCTTGCCGGGGTCTACCCCGTCGGCATGAAGCTCATGACGGGCTGGTTTCGCGAGCATCGCGGCCTGGCCATTGGTACGGTCGTTGGCGCGCTTACTCTTGGCGCGGCTCTGCCCCATGCCGTGGCGGCGTTAGAGCTGAGTCAAGTCGCTGGCCTGGCGCTCGGTGATTCTGTTCACCAGTGCAGCTTCGCTGATCTCGGCGGCGCTCGTCGGAGGCTTTGTATCCAGCGGGCCGTTTGAAGCCCGCGGATCTACTATCGACCTACGTTGGGCGATACGCTCGCTGGCCGATCCGCCCTTGAGGTTGGCGAACTTCGGGTATTTCGGTCACATGTGGGAGCTCTACGCTATGTGGACGTGGCTGCCGGCGTTCCTGGCGGCGAGCTTTGCCGAATGGACCCGCGCTAGTGGTACGCCAATCACCACGACGCAATCGAGCGTCGCGGCAGCGATCGCCATTGGCGCAGGAGCGCTTGGTTGCATAGGGGCTGGCGTGGTGGCGGACCGCATTGGCCGTACGTTGACCACGTCAGTGGCCATGGTGGTAAGTGGTACCAGCGCACTAATCGCCGGTTTGATCTTTGGCCAGGCTCCGTGGCTGGTGGTCCTCGTCGCCACGATCTGGGGAATCAGCGTGATCGCCGACTCAGCGCAGTTCTCGGCGTCTGTAAGCGAGCTCGCTCCGCCGGAGCGTGTGGGCAGTGCCCTGGCAATCCAGACGTCGGTTGGGTTCCTTCTGACGGTTGTGAGCATCCAGCTCCTACCATTGACGCAGAGCATGATCGGCTGGTCAGGCGCGTTCGCGATACTCGCTCTGGGCCCCGCGTTTGGAGTCGCCGCGATGCTGCGATTGCGGTCGCGGCCCGAGGCCGCCCGCATGGCCGGCGGGCGGCGTTGAAGCTCACATGTCCGTAGACGTCGCTCGATTCGATCCTCCGCAAGCCTCTGCCCTCCAGAAGACGGCGGAGGCTGCACATCCCACCATGATGGCGAGCATCCGGACCTGGCACCCGAACCAGTAACGCAGGGCGCTGGAGTGGGAGGCAGCCGAACCGACCTACCGAGACCTGTGGCAGAAGGGTCCGGGTCGAACCGGTGGCGATTGGGAGGATGCCGAGCCGGGCTATCGCTACGGGGTCGAGCGTGCCATGGATGAAGACTTACAAGGGCATAGCTGGAAGCAGGTCGAAGGTGACCTGAGCAGCGGCTTTACTGACTGGGCCAAGCGGCACGGATACGACGTGCGTTGGATGACCTGGAGCACATGCGGGAACATGTGCAGGATGTGTGGGATGAACTGGCCGGCCCGCTCCGGATCACGCGGCTGCGTCGACGGGCGTCATAGCGCGGCTGACGCGCCACTGTACTCTACTTGCGCACTCTGTTCGAGCCGCGCAGCATCAATAGCTCCGACGCGCAACTTCAGCGTCCTTCTCGCTTATTGGGCAATAGTCATCCCGATGCATATTGCCCGGTGATAAACCGGAACTCATCGCAGCACTTCCATTTCCGGATAACCGTTTCGCTGTAATCACCCCGGGCCGACCCTTGTTCTCAGCAGACGACCGAGCTTGAGATCGGACGAGCGCGTCATTGTCAAGTCCGCAGGGGGACCCAAAGTGGTTCCAATAACCCTGTTCAACCTGACTTATCTGGACCAGGTGACATTAGGAAACACGTTCTATTGCCCGGTGATAAACCGGTACCCATCGCAGCACTTCCATTCCGGGTAAGCGTTTCGCTGTAATGACGCCGGGCCAACCCTCTTTCTCAGCAGACGGCCGGGCTTTGATCGGACGAGTGCGTCATTGTCAATTCTGCAGGGGACCCAAAGTGGTTCGATGACCGTGTTCAAACTGACTTATCTGGAACCAGGTGACAATAGGAAACACGTTCGAGTGACTGCGGGAGGTTCTGATATCGAGGGATCAGCGGAACCAGCCGGGCTGTGATCAGGAGCAGGGATCGCTTGTTGCGACAAGCCGTGGCCCGTCCGGGCGACTCGGCTAGGATCGAGGCACGGGCGTGGTGTCGAACGGCGGGCTCATGAATCCCGCCCCGTCAGCGCCCTCGCACGCAATCCCGTTGCGATTGCCGTCGATCGTCAGCGGATCGGTCGGATTCGCCCGCAGGTACGCTTGCGCCTGCGCCTGGCTGGCGAACGTCGAGCACATCGTCCCAGCGACCGCCGGGCTCGGACCGCCAGGCAGCGGCGTCGACGTAGCGAACGAGATCCGCGTCAGCGTGGGCGCCACATTGTCGTTGTCGCCGTCATCATTAGAGTCGTTGGAGTTGTTGTCGTTGTCGGCGTAGATGCCGTACGGCTTGGGCGTGGGCGTGGTCAGCGCCCGGCGCACCTCCACCTGCTGCTCAGCGCAGCGGATCGTCGAATCGACGGAGAAGACGTACTGGTGCAGTCCCTGGCCAGGTAGGGCGGACCGTCCACTCATATACGAATCCGAGCTGGCCGGTGCGATTGCGCAGGAACGTGGGCGACTCTGTCCCCGTCAGGCGCGGGTAGGCGTACGGCCGGGCCGAGGTGACGGCGACGAGCAGCTCGTCGCCGACCCGCGATTCGGCCGGCGAGAAGCTGATCTGCTCGTCGCCGTGGCACGTGTCCGGCGTCCCGGGCGACCCCGCGAGCCCCGGACTCGGGCTCGGTCCGAAGGTGGTCGACGCATTCGTGCCGCCGGCGAGGCCGGGCACGAAGGTCGGCGACGGGGACGCATTGGAGCCGATGCCGCCGTAGGGTGTTGGCAGCAGCCCGGACCCCGCGGTCGTTGGCGATGGGGTGGGCGGGCTGAACGTCCCGACGCTGCATGGAGCATCGCAGAATGTCAGCGCCAGGACCTGACCGATGAGCACGTCCCGACGGCCCCCGCCGTCATCGAACGCCAGCGTGGCGCCGTCGAAGCTGGCGATCCGCCCGGCGAGCAGCTCCCCCGAGACGAGTAGCGCCTGGTCGACGGCGGTGGGCTCCAAGAACGTGCGCGGCGGCTCCGTCGCGCCGAGCGCGATCCAGTCGACATCGGCGCGACCGAGCGTGCCGGCGCTGAGTCCGGACCAGCGAGTCGTCCACGGCCAGCAGCTGCCCGGTCAGGACGCCGCCGGCGCGGGTCTTCACGGTATCCGGCGCGCGCTGGGCCACCGGGCTGGCCGAGGACTGGGCCGTGATCAGCAAGGGTGCCACCAGGCACCCGAGCACCAGGAGCAGCGCGCGGACGCGTCTTGGTGCCAAACCGAGGGACAACGCGCCGGTGCGCTCTGCAAGATTGCTTCGCTTGTGTGTCATGATTCACCGGCCCTGGGTTGCAGTGTAGCAGGGGCCGGCCGCCTGGCCGGCCCCTCGATGTGTCGTAGCGCTCCTCTCGCCGATATTAGGGGATCGTTATGGTCGCCGTGTGGCTCCCCCTTGGTACCGGTGCGTGGATCCCGTCGGTGATGCCACAGATGCTCGCGGCGGTGGAGTTCGCCGGCGCCGATGCGATCGTGTCCGTGTCGTCAGTACCGCCGACGGCGTCGTAATCCACTCGGCTCTTGTAAATCGTGTTGTCCGTCTTACAGACGATCGTGATGACCTTGAAGGACTGGAGCGTGTTGGTGATGGTGCAGGTCTTGTCGTCTCCCGCCGCCAGCGTGACACTCCCCGCGGCGCTGCAATCGCCCCCGATGACGGTGGTGTAGTCGGAGAGGCTCGTCCCCGTGCCGGCCGTCTCACCCACCGTGTGCGTCCCAGCGGTCACGGGCACCTTACCGGTGGTACCGGCGTCACCGACATTGGTCACCTTGTCCACACCGTCGATCTGCAGATTGAACTTCCCGGGGTCGCTGCTCGGCACCAGCACCTTATTCACCGTCAGCTTGGTCTGCTTCGTGTTGGTGAAGGTGCAGTCGACGGTGCCATTCACCCCCAGGGTGATGTTGACCTTCCGCGGGTTGGTTGCGTCCGTGGTTGCGCTTGTACCGGCCCCGTCGACGGTGCAGACGATGTCCTTCAGGTCGTATCCCAGGGTCGACGGATCGTTCTCGGTGACGCTGTACGACCCGGGAGTGACCTCCGTCCCGAAGTCTTTTACCCCACCATCCTTGAGGTTGAAGGTCGTGGTGCTACCGATATTGGTGGTGAAGCCGAACTCGGTCGTCGTGTCCCCATCCGGCAGCGTCTGCTTGGTAATCTTGATCCCGCCGCAGTTGCTGACGCTCACCGAGGCCGGCGCGACGAAGTCCTTGATCGCCGAGGTGAAGGCGTCGGACGAGCGGCTCTTGAGATACGCGCGCCCGAAGTTGACGCACTGGCCCGCCGGGAAGATGCCCGAGTCGGTCAGGTTGACCGACGCCTCGCCGAACGTCCGCGCCGAGAGCGTCCGCGGCGCGTCCGGTGGGATCGGGTCGGTGACCGAGGCCGTGTTGACGGCTCCCTCGAAGTTGGCCCCGCTGAGGGCGTGGACCGAGTCCCAGCACGGCAGCTTGTTGCCGGCCTCGCAGCCGGGGTTGGCCCCAGTCTGGTTGGCCGTGGTCTTCCAGAGGTGATAGCCGAGCGTCGGGGTGGTCCCCCCCTGGGACAGGTCGTACTTGATCAGCAGGTCCCCGGCGGTGCGGACCGGCGTCACCCCGTTGCTGCTCAGGGTGCTCGACTGATTGAACTCGAAGTCCATATTGGTCGTGCCGGTGGGCTCCTGGACGCGCTCCCAGGCCAGGTACAGGAAGTCCTTGCCGCTGACCTTCTCGTTGGCCACGTAGAAGCGGGTCAGGTCGCTCTTGTTGTTCGGGATCCCCCCGGTCCCCACGCTCGGGACGGCGTCGTTCTCCGAGGTCCCCTCGCCGAACGAGTCGTCCTGCTGGCCGGTGGGTGTGTCGATCCCCGTCTTGAGATTGGGCGCGGGCGTTGCCCAGTCCGTCTCCGAGCCGTCCACCACGAGGTTGCCGTCGGCGGCGTCGAAGGTGCTGCCGGTGAGGTTGGCGGTCACCAGCCCCGTGGAGCCGATCGTGACCGCGAGGACCGCGACGAGCGTGGCGAGTACGTGCCACCGTCGCATATGGGATAAGAAGTGTGTCATCGTTTCGTTCTCCGAGTGTTCCGTCGCGCCACGGGTGATTCCGTGGTGGACCCTGGGATCAGTGCCGCGTCCGGGGCAGTTGGTCGATGGGCGGCTCGGGCCGGCCATGATCCGGTGTCCGGAAGCGGGGATTGATTGCGTCGGTGAACGCTCCTTTCGCGTGGCAACCGACGGAGAACCCGGTGGATGCCCTTCGACGACACCTCGTACGGGGCGTCGACGAGCTCGGGACAGACACGGAAGGACCCGTCGGCAGACCGCGAACGGCGACAACACGCCGATGGGCCGGCCCGGATGTGTGCAATATGGCACTTACCCCGAGCCGGCCCATCGCCAAAATGGAGACGGTACGAGGTGTGACGAGCACTCCCTTGCCTGTGGCCCCGTGGTTGCCGCCGTACCGGGGCCGCTCTCTCGCGTTCCGTGGTTACGGGCGGCGCATCTTAGCCGCCCGCTCGACTTGCCCCACCTCCATCCACAAGCGCTCGCGCCGGGTCCGCATACCGGCCCGAGTCACGCAAGTACTCCCGGACGGTCTGCTCGCTGCTCGAAGGCAACAAAAAGACCGACCGGGACCACGCCCAGCCGGTTTCGCAATTTGGCTCACCGGCCGGCGAGACATAGGGTCCTGCGGCGCAGCAACCCGCTGGCAGTATGACGGCTCCACCGAGCTTAGGTATGTACAATTCTGCACATCCCTCCGCCTTTTGACCTAGGCCCGCTGACGGATGCGCCGATGCGCTCCATCTCCGGCCGCTTGCGGTGGAGCGTGGTCCTCACGCGGCTGGCCGGGATGCCCCGTGGTACGATTAACCGCTGCGCCCGGGCTGACCATCGCACCCCCGCCGAGGCCCGAGCCGGTCTCCACGATGCCCTTCGATGACACCTAGTACGGGCGTCGACGAGCTCGGGATAGACGCGAAAGGTTCCATCGGACCACCCCGAGAGGCCACAACATGCCGATGGCGTGCAATATCGCACTTGTCCCGAAGCCGGCCCAAGGGCGAAAATGGAGACGGTATGGGTTGTGACGAGCACTCCCTTGCCTGCGGCCCCGGCGGTTGCCGCCGTACCGGGGCCGCTCTCTCGCGTTCCGTGGTTACGGGCGGCGCATCTGAGCGACCCGCTCGACTTGCCCCCCACCTCCATCCACAACCGCTCGGGCCGAGCCCGCATACCGGCCCGAGTCACGCAAGTACTCCTGGACGGTCTGCCCGCTGCTCGAAGGCAACAAAAAAGGCCAACCGGGCCACGCCCAGCCGGTTCGCAATTGGCTCCACCCAGCGCATCAGCGAGCCGTACCAAGGTCGGACCCGTGCTGGGCTTCTCAGCCACTGAGCTGCGTGACCCTAACACGGCGTCTCATTTGTGTCAAGTTTGTGACACCGGCCGACTGACGGATGCGCCGATGCGCTCCATCTCCGGCCGCCTGCGGTGGAACTGGCGGGTTCCGCCGCTCGATGACCTGATCACGTACGAGCTGATGCCGGACGATTCCGGGGTGAACCTCAAGATCGGCCCGGACACTGGGCATGAGTAGCCCCCGATCGGTACTCGCCCAGGCCACTAAGCTGATCCACTAGCCAACGAGCTCTCGCGATCAGACTCACTGGACTCCGCTTCGTCCGCGATCAAGCACCGTCGGATACCAGGGTAATCCGAACATCAGGATGTCGCGCTCAATCACTCAATGATCCGCACGCCGCCAGTGGTCCGCACGGCTCAGGGTGTCGTCGACCTGGCGCCGCAGCGATCAGTTCCGCCGCTCCCACATCTCCTCAATCGGAGATAACTCCTCGGTGAGCATCCTCTGAAGGCTCTTCAGCGCCTCCCGAGAGATCAACGGCGGTGTGATCGGTCGCTTCGGTGTGGATGGCAGGAGAACTTGCGCCTCGTACTCATCCCAACGTGAGAGCGCACGGTTGACCCGTTTCAACTGCGCAAGGATGCGGCGACGGCGGGCTCGGAATGCTCGGACGCCCTCCGGTTTCACTCGCTGTCCTAGCATGAGATGGTCTGAGCCAAACTGAGCACGTTTGGCGCCGGCTCGGCGTCTTCAGTCCGTTGGCTAAGCGACCTTGCCGTGCAACTCCGCCAGCATTGCCCGCGCCACCGGACGGAGTCCCACGGACTCGCAATCACGATAGGTCGAGTACAGCACGTGATCGACCAAGCGCCGCTCAGCGTCCGTCCACGACTGATCGCGCTCGTAGTAGAGCTCAGTCATATGAGCGAACCGCTCGAGGGCGAAGCACTGCAGCTCGTGATGAGTCATGGGAGGCGCAGTGTGCCCGAGAGCGGGTCGGCGCGTCAAGAAAATTCGCGGCAGGACAATTACTCGGCGGTCGGTTCTCGCACCGGTGACTCACGGCTAACCGTGGGAGATCAGTCAAGCATGGCGACTCGAGAACACGTTTACAGCGTGCCGAGAATGCCCCTATGCGAAGTGGGGTGGTGTGTCCTAGGACTGCGGCTCAGCGACGGGTCTAAGTGAGGGAATTGGAACGCAATCCGCGGGTGGCGCGTCGATGAATACAGACGAAGTGAGACGAGGAGCCGTTCGTGGCGCAATGGATCATCGCCACCGTCTCTCGGAACCTCGTCCTCGCAACTGTTGGTAGTACCCCGGTCGTGATCGGCGCTCTAAGGCGCGGTCACCGGTTAGCGACATGATGGGGGATTCTGGAGTTGATTGATTGATTGTTCCCAAGAAATTGATGGCCATCGGTCTCGCGATTGGTGGTTTGGCGGAGCTGGGGTTGTGGATCTCGGGGCGACCGGCTGATTCGGGCAGGTGCACTCGCGGGAGGTGTGACTGGTCGAAACCAGACGGCGCGATTGCGGGCGCGACGCACCTCTGTGGAGATGGCGATGGATAGCTCTGAATTAAAGATAGCGAGCCGTTCTGACGCTGATGCAGCGATGACGGAGGATGGGCGCTTTCGTGAGTGGGACGACGAGTGGGGTCTGGACAGGATGTGCCTCGACTGCGGCCACGACTGGATCTCCGGATGCGATGGTGAGTGCCCGTGCCTGAGATGCCGGGCCGAGTGGCATCCGCTGGAAGGGGTGGAGCGGGGGGATGGCGAGATGCGTTGACGCCTCGTTTCACCTTCTGACTGGTGTAATTGGGAGGTGTCCCCTAGGACGCACGACTCTGCGATCGGCATGCCACCCCCGCTCGACGCCGGTGACCGAGCGCGCCTAGGCTGCCATCTCGGGATCTTCCGCCGGCCCGACCAGTTCAAGCCATAGAGATATGCACATCCGCACTCATCAGTAAGTGTCCGAGTGCGCTTATCGTAAAGTGGGTCGGGTGGCACTGCGGTTGCCTCCTGGCCTTGAATGCAGGTCGGGTGAGGAGAGACACCCGACCTGATTTGTTGCTACTTCGCGGTCCCTCCTGTCGGGGATCGAGCCGCTGCGCTCCCGAGTGCGAGTTTGGTCGTGGATGACGACCTGGAATTCCGATACGCCATCGCTGATGCACTCAGGGATATGGGGCTGGGAGGTCCGCGGCGCGGCCGATGGTGTCGATGCCCTGAGCACGATACTCGACTGGCGACCCGACGTGATTCTGCTTGACTTGAAGCCCCTATCATTGACGGGCCCCGCTCCGGTTGCTGGTTCGTCGCGCGGCCTCAGCCCGCCGGTGGTAGGTCGCGATCACCACCCCAGTTGTCGTCGTGGTCACCTCGTCGACGAGGCGGAGGGAGGCGACTGGGCTCCCGTTGGGGAAGTGCCTGGAGCTGGATGTACATCGGTTGCTTGGTCTTCTTGTCGGGATCGATCATCTTCCACTCGTAGAAGCCATCCGCGGGGATGATGCAGCGCCCCTTGGCGATGCTCCCGCGAAACATCCCACTGGTAGCGAGGGTCTCAGCGCGCGCGTTGATCGGGGGCGGGCGCTTGCCCGGCTTCCGTCCATGAAGTGCGGCACAAAGCCCCACTTGGCCATTCGCAGCTCCCGAGTTCCATTCGAGTGCTGCACCACGATGGGAATGTCCTGCGACGGCGCCACGTTGAACCGGGGCGTGATCGTCGTCTCGGCAAATTCTTCGAGGCCGAACCGTCGCATGAGGGGGGCTGGGGTCACCCAACGTGTATCGTCCACACATAGAAGTCAGGGTAGCACTTCGCTAGACTCTGGCGGGTAATCCCACTCGAACCGTGGCACATGGATGCTGTCCTGACTATCGCCACTACGCTCTCTCGATATGTACCGCTGTTGCGGCATGCGCCAGACCACGACAGCTCGGTTGTTGCGGTTCCTAGAGCAGGATCGATACGTCGTGGGCGACCCCTACTCGGCGGGTGGACTTCCTTCACCCGCGAATCTCTCGCTCGCCTTGCGGCCCCAGCCTCGTTGACCTGGTCGACCGACCGGTCGCCCGGGAAACACGGCTCCGAGCCCCAAGTCGTCGAGCTGCGCTGATAGCCAGCTCTGGGCGGTCCAGCGAGCAACCCGATCGCGAAAACGCGCGAGACGCTCGGCGCGCTCCGGTTCCCGGGATTTCAAGGGCCTCGGCCATGACCTTCGCTGTCCCTTCGACATCCAGCGGCGACACCAGCAGAGCGCTGTCGGAGGCCTCCTCTACCACGCCCGCTGTCTCGGAGAGGATCAGGACACCGGGGCGCTGAGAGACCACCGCCCACTCCTTGGCTACCAGATTCATCCCGTCCTTGAGTGAGTTGACCATGAGCACATCACAGGATTCCATTGCCGCCAGCGCCTGATCGCGATCGTTCGTGTAAAAGACCTCGATCGGCGGACGGCCGCACTCGTCGGCGTACTGCGAGTTGATCTCATCGATACACTGATAGACGGCATCGCGGTAGGCCCGATAAATGTCAAGATCGAGGCACGTGCCAAGGCGATGCTACAACACGGTTGGCAGGACGAGGTGCGTGTGCTGATCGTCACGTCCCCGAGGATGCGCCCGCATGGAACGCGACCGGCTATCGGGCGATTCGTCTGCTCGAGAGAGGCGAGCTCTCCCACGGGACGCGCTGCAGAAAGTGATCGTCGAGACGCGGCAGTACGCGAAGCGGCAGCGACCTGGTTCCGGCACCAGCTCGCCGGGGACGAGGTCACCGCTCGACCGCGCGACCCCGAGTGGGAGGCGCGCGCCCTTCCTGGTGGCAGAATGGCACGCATGAAGATCGGCATCACCTGCTATCCGACCTACGGCGGGTCCGGCGCCGTCGCGACGGAGCTCGGCATCGCGCTCGCGCAGCGCGGCCACGAGATCCACTTCATCACGTATCAGCAGCCGTTCCGGCTCCCGCGTTCCTGCCGCGCATCTACTTCCACGAGGTGGACGTCGGCCGGTATCCGCTGTTCGAGTACCCGCCGTACGACCTCGCGCTGGCGGTGCGCATGCACGAGGTGGTGCTGCGCGCACAGCTCGACCTCCTGCACGTGCACTACGCGATCCCGCACGCGACGAGCGCGTGGATCGCGCGCGAGATGCTCGCGCAGACGCGCCCGACATCAAGGTGGTCACGACGCTGCACGGCACCGACATCACCATCGTCGGCCAGGATCCGTCGTTCCACGCCATCACCAAGTTCTCGATCGAGAAGTCGGACGGCCTCACCGCGGTCTCGCAGTACCTCGCGACGGAGACGCAGTCGCGCGTTCGGCTGCACGGCGTGCCGCATCGAGGTGATCCCGAACTTCATCGACCCGACCGTCTACGACCGGTCGCGCTACACGCCGCAGCTCGCGAGCAGGTCGAACGGCGAGCGCAAGGTGCTGATGCACATCTCGAACTTCCGCGCCGGTCAAGCGCGTCCGCGACGTGGTGCGGCATCTACGCGCGCGTCGCGCAGCGAGGTGCCGAGCGTGCTCGTGATGGTCGGCGACGGGCCCGAGCGCATCGACGCCGAGCAGGAGGCGCGCCGGCTCGGCGTGCAGGACAGCGTGTTCTTCCTCGGCAAGCTCGAGGCGGTCGCGCCGCTGCTGGCGAGCGCGGACCTCTTTCTCCTGCCCTCGCAGAGCGAGTCGTTCGGCCTGAGCGCGCTCGAGGCGCTGGCTCCGGGGTGCCGGTCGTCGGCGTCGCGCGCCGGCGGCCTGCCCGAAGTCGTGCGCGACGGCGAGACCGGCGCGCTGTGCGCCGTCGGCGACGTCGACGCGATGGCCGCAGCCGCGATCGCGGATCCTCGCGCGACGACGCAGCGCTGGCACTCGATGAGCGACGCTCGCGGCCGCCGACGCCCGCGAGCGATTCGCGCTGGACCAGATGGTCGCGCAGTACGAGGCCTTCTACGTCGAACGCGATCGGCAGTAGCCTCCGTGCGGACGACGAAGCTGCTGCTCGCCCGATCCACGGCTTCCGTCGAACGCCGCTCGTCTCGCTCAACCTCCGCCGCGCCGCCACGCTCGATGCCTTCCAGCGCTACGTTGCTCGGCATCGTCGAGGGCATCACCGAGTTCCTCCCCATCTCGTCGACGGCGCACCTGATCCTCGCCAGCCATGCGCTGGGTCTGGCCGAGACGGAGTTCCTGAAGAGCTTCGAGATCATCATCCAGTTCGGCGCCATCCTCTCGGTGGTCGTGCTCTACTGGAGGCGGTTCTCGACGTGCGAGGTGCTGAAGAAGCTCGTCGTCGCGTTCATTCCGACCGGCATCATCGGGCTCACGGTCTACAAGGTCATCAAGGGGTTCTCTGATGGGCAGCCTCACCGTCATGCTGCTCGCGCTGCTATCGGCGGCGTCGCGCTCATCGTGTTCGAGCGCTTCCGGGACGGCGGACGACCGGGACGTCGACTTCAACGAGATCACCTATCGAACGCGTTCCTGATCGGCCTCTTCCAGGCGATCGCCGTGATCCCCGGCGTCTCGCGCTCCGCGGCGACGATCGTCGGCGGGTCGCTGCTCGGCGTCTCCAAGCGCACGATCGTCGAGTTCTCCTTCATCCTCGCGGTCCCGACGATGCTCGCCGCCACGGGCTCGAGCTGGTCAAGAGCCACGCGCCCTCAGCGGCAACTTCGGCGTTCTCGGGATCGGATTCGTCGTCAGCTTCATCACCGCGATCGTCGCGATCAAGTGGCTGCTGGCGTACGTCAAGAAGCGCGACTTCTCGCTGTTCGGCTGGTACCGCATCGTCGCTCGCGCTCGTGTTCTACCTTGTCTTCCTCCGCTGACGGCGCACGTCGCGATCCGCTACGACGGGTCTACCGCCGCGGAGCTCGCGGCGCTGCTCGGCGTTCCGCGCGTGGAGGTGTACGCCTCGGTCGCGCTCGACGCTGGACATCGCGCACGACGCGGCTGCCGGCCGCGCCGCGCCGGGACGCTGGTGCTCGCCGACGAGCAGACGGCGGGGCGGGGACCCACGGTCGGCGCTGGACGTCGCCGCCCGGTGCGGCGTCTGGCTCGCGCTGATCGAGCGCCCGAGCGACGCGTCGCGCGCTCGACGTGCTGTCGCTCCGCTGCGGGCTGTTCGTCGCCGAGGCGCTCGACGCGCTGGCGTCGGCGACCGATCGGCGTGAAGTGGCCGAACGATCTGTACGTCGGCGGACGTAAGCTCGCGGGCAGTGCTGATCGAGACGCGATGGCGCGGCGCCGCCCGGAGTGGGTCGCCATCGGGTTCGGGCTCAACGTGCGCACGCCACCGGATCTGGACGAGCGCGACCGGACTCGCCGCGGATGCCGCCGACTCGACGCGCTCGTGCGCGCTCGTGCCGGCGCTCCGTCGCGCGGCGGCGCGCGCACGCGGGCATCTCACCGAGGACGAGCTCGCGCGCTGGCACGCCCGCGACATCGCGCGGGGCCGCGCCGTCGTCGCGCGCCGTCGCGCGGCATCGTTGCAGTGGCATCGCCGCGGCGGGCGAGCTGCTCGTCGGGTCGGACGACGGCAGCGTCGCGCGGCACCGCACCGGCTCGCTCACCTTCGCCGAGCCGACTCCCATGCTCCTGACCTTCGACGTCGGGAACACCGAGACGACGCTCGGCCTGTACGATGGCGACGACGCTCCGCGCGCACTGGCGCATCATGACCGACGTCGCGCGCACGCCCGACGAGTTCGGCGTCCTGCTGCGCGGTCTGCTCGCACGGCAGGCGATCGCGCTCCGCGAGGTCACGGGCGTCGCGATCGGGTCGGTCGTTCCGCCGGTCACAGCGCCGCTGGCCGAGGCGTGTCGCGCGTGGCTCCCCGCCACGCGCGTCGAGATCATCGATGCGCGCTCGCCGCTGCCGATCACGCTCGACGTCGACGAGCCGCTCACCGTCGGCGCCGACCGCATCATCAACACGCTCGCGGCGAGCCGGCGATACGCGCGCGACGCGATCGTCGTCGACCTGGGCACGGCGACGACGTTCGACTGCATCACGAAGGACGCGCGTCTTCCTCGGCGGCGTGATCGCGCCCGGCGTCGCAGACGTCGGCGGAGACGCTGTTCCGTCGCACGTCCAAGCTGCCCGCGACGGAGCTCGTCGCGCCGAGCGCGCGTCATCGGCACGCGCACGGAGGAGTGCATCCGCGCGGGGTCATGTTCGGCGCGGCGGAGTCGATCGACGGGATCGTGCGCCGCATCAAGGCGGAGTGGCCGCACGACGACGACGCCGATCGTGATCGGCGACCGGCGGCCTCGCCGAGACGTTCGCGCCCCTCTGCCGGCGTTCGACGCGGTGGACCCGTATCTGACGCTGCACGGGCTCGCGCTGGCCTTCGCAGCTGCTAGCCGGGCACCTGACGACCTCAGCGAGCACGCCGGCGAGCGCGCGCCGCAAATGTAAGTCGTCTTCGAAACATTTTACGCGCCGCGCGTACTCCCTTTCCGGCCCTCCGCCTTGCATCGCCGCTCGGCGCTCGCTAAAATCGGGCTGTTAGCACTCTCCAGTCACGAGTGCTAATCGTCCAGACTCGAAGCGTTCACCGTCATTCACCCTGATGGAGGCGCACCACCTATGGCCACCAAGAGCGCCGCTGGCGTGAAGCTCTCGCCGCTGGCCGACCGCGTCGTCGTCAAGGCGACCGAGGAGACCGAGCAGATGCGCGGCGGGCTGTACATCCCGGACACCGCGAAGGAGAAGCCGCAGCAGGGTGAGATCGTCGCCGTCGGCCCCGGCAAGTACGAGGACGGCAAGCTGCGTCCCGATGGACGTCAAGGTTGGCGACAAGGTGCTGTACGGGAAGTACAGCGGCACCGAGGTCACGGTCGACGGCGAGCAGTTCCTGATCCTCCGCGAGTCCGACGTGCTCGCGGTCGTCGCGCTGATCACTGACTACGCATAGCAGAGGAATTCCCATGGCTAGCAAGGAACTGCAGTTCAACGTCGACGCGCGCGCGGCACTCAAGCGCGGCGTCGACCAGCTCGCCGAGGCGGTGAAGGTCACGCTCGGCCCGAAGGGCCGGAACGTCGTCATCGACAAGAAGTTCGGCGCGCCGACGGTCACGAAGGACGGCGTCACGGTCGCGAAGGAGATCGAGCTCTCCGATCCGCTCGAGAACATGGGCGCCCAGATGGTGAAGGAAGTCGCGACCAAGACGTCCGACAACGCCGGCGACGGCACCACGACGGCGACCGTGCTCGCCCAGGCGATCTTCCGCGAAGGCCTCAAGAACGTCACCGCCGGCGCGAACCCGATGGCGATCAAGCGCGGCATCGACAAGGCCGTCGCCGCCGTCGTCGAGGAGCTCAAGCGGATCAGCGTCCCGACGACCGGCAAGAAGGAGATCGCCCAGGTCGGCTCGATCTCGGCGAACAACGACACGGAGATCGGCAACCTGATCGCCGACGCGATGGAGAAGGTCGGCAAGGACGGCGTCATCACCGTCGAGGAGGCGCAAGGGCCTCGAGACGACGCTCGAGACGGTCGAGGGCATGCAGTTCGACCGCGGCTACGTCTCGCCGTACTTCGTCACCGATCCGGAGAAGATGGAGGCCGTCCTCGAGGACGCCTTCATCCTCATCCACGACAAGAAGATCTCGTCGATGAAGGACCTCCTCCCGGTCCTCGAGAAGGTCGCGCAGCAGGGCAAGCCGCTGCTGATCATCGCCGAGGACGTCGAGGGCGAGGCGCTCGCGACGCTGGTCGTCAACAAGCTGCGCGGCACGCTGCGGGTCGCCGCCGTCAAGGCGCCGGGCTTCGGCGATCGCCGCAAGGCGATGCTGCAGGACATCGCGGTCCTGACCGGCGGCCAGGTGATCTCCGAGGAAGTCGGCTTCAAGCTCGAGAACGCGGTGATCTCGGACCTCGGCCGCGCCAAGCGCGTCGTCGTCGACAAGGACAACACGACGATCATCGACGGCGCGGTGAGGACGCGAAGATCCAGGGCCGCATCAAGGAGATCCGCGGTCGCGATCGACAAGTCCACGTCGGACTACGACCGGGAGAAGCTCCAGGAGCGTCTCGCGAAGCTCGCCGGCGGCGTGGCCGTCATCAACGTCGGCGCCGCGACCGAGGCCGAGATGAAGGAGAAGAAGGCCCGCGTCGAGGATGCGCTCCACGCGACCCGCGCGGCCGTCGAAGAGGGCATCGTCCCCGGCGGCGGCGTCGCCTGCATCCGCGCGCAGCGGGCGCTCAAGGGCCTCAAGCTCGAGGAGTCGCGACGAGCAGATCGGCGTCGAGATCATCCGGCGCGCGATCGAGGAGCCGCTCCGCATGATCGTCCAGAACGCCGGCGGCGAAGGCTCGATCGTGGTCGAGAAGGTGCGCTCGAGCAAGGACGACAAGTTCGGCTACAACGCCCTGACCGACACGTACGAGGACCTGGTCCAGGCGGGCGTCATCGACCCGACCAAGGTGACGCGCACGGCGCTGCAGAACGCCGCGTCGATCGCCGGGCTCCTCCTCACGACCGAAGCGATCATCGTCGAGAAGAAGGAGAAGGAGGCTGGTCACCCGGCGCCTGGTGGCGGCGGCGGTGGCATGGGCGGGATGTACTAACCGCTCGAACGCATGGCTCGCCGAACGACGAACGGGGGCCGAGGGCCCCCGTTCGTGTTTCTCTGGGGACGGACCCGGGACGGACCCTATTGCGGTTGTCCGCCGGTGCGCCCTACAGCATCAACGAGTACTGCGTCGCGGCTTCGGCGCGTGCGGCCCGGGGCAGGAAGGGCCGACGACATCGTGCTGCATCGCACGCTGAGACGTCCGCGAAAGCGCGTGGGGCGCAGCGCAACGGACGTCGTCTGATGCGCGAGCCCATGATCGTTGCAGTTCTCGCTCAGGTGCGCCAGCACGACGTGCGCGAGGTTTGCGTGCACGACGTCGCGCACGAGTTCCGCGCTCGCGCGGTTCGAGAGATGCCCCGTCCGCGACGCGATGCGTGCCCGCACGGACGGCGGATACGGCCCGCACCAAGCATCCCCTCGTCGTGGTTCGACTCGAGCACCAGGAGATCCGCGCCGCTGCACAGCGTGCGGACGCCGTCGCTCACGTATCCGACGTCGGTGCACACGACCGCGGTCACGCCGCTGTGCGTCGTGCTCACGCGCACCCCGATCGGGCTCGCGGCGTCGTGCGGCGTGGCATACGTCGTCAGCTGCATCCGCGATAGACCACGCTCGCGCCGGGCGCTACCCGTGCGCACTGCACCTCCTGCAGCTCGGGCCAGGCGTCGATCGTTCCATCGCTCGCGTAGAGCGCCCAGCCCCAGCGCCGAGCCCCTGCAGCCGCGCCCTTGACGTGGTCGGTGTGCTCGTGCGTGACGATGCACGCCTCGATCGACTCCGGCGCGACGCCAATCGTGC
>CAVXYC010000024.1:0-13632 GCA_963765765.1 uncultured Chloroflexia bacterium
GCTGGAAACAGCATCCTGAAGGCAAGTCAAATTGTCCAACCGGCCACCGGCGGCTACACCGCACAGGCCGCAGGTGGAAGCACGGCCAATGTTCAGGCGGATTCCCCGAGGAGTTGACCAGGCAAACTCGAGCCGGTCACATCCTGAACATCGCAGAGGCAGAATGGTGACCCCTCCGGTGGCGAAATTCGCCAGGTCGGCCACTGTCGCCTGTCCTTCCGGGCTGCTCATCGCGCCCTGGAAGGCCTCAAGATCGTCGAAATCTAACTCGGCCACGAGGTGATACGGTGACTCGCCCTCCACTGCCTGGGGGGCAGCGCTGATCGTGTAGCGGCGCAACCCCGGTATCCTGCGGACCTTGGGGATGTGGGTTTCTTGGTAATAGCGGTCGAAGGCCGTCGGATCCGACGGCCGACCGTAGAGGGCAAGCGCGCGCACCATGGTCGCCTCCTCCGCACGTGTGAGAGCTAGTCTACATCACGCCCCGACCGCGCCCGTCGCGATTCGCGAAGGCCCTGCTATCGCTCCGAGCTGATGCAGAGCCTTCCCGGTGAATTAACCCTTCCGCATCCTGCCATGTCCCGGGGCCACCGGCGGCACCGGACTGGGGCGCGGAGCAATGCCCGCGATAGACCCGGTGCTACCCGGTAGCGGCGCAGAATTTCTAGAGCACGCGGCCCCGCTCGAGTTGGTGCGTCGCTGATGGCAGGGCCGCGGCATACGCCCGCACGCTCGTTCGCCGCACCGATCCGACCTCCTGTTCGAGAAGAATCGTTCTGATGCACCGATCTTTCTTCGAGAGGAAACGTTTTTGACGCGATTCGCGTTGTTGACAGTCAGCCGACAATTGGCACACTGCCACGCAAGTTCGACTCCCGGTGCGAATGACGGGAGCACAATGCTGAGGAGGGCCAGGCGGTTCGTCGGCGACACCAGCCGGTCCAGTAAGCCCCGTGGATGTTCGAGAGGATCGTCGCATGAGATCCAAGCCCTTGCCTCTTCTGGCGGTGGTCGGCGCGGTCATCCTTGTCATGGTCGCCTGTACGCCGGCGCCGACCAGTGCCCCAAAGCCGGAGACCGCGGCGGCCAAGTCAGATGCAGCCCCCGCGAAACCCAGTAGCGTCCGGCCACAGGGCAAAGACGGAGCCGGCCTCGACCGCCGCTGCTCGACGGACTCGCAGCGGGCACTGGCCGACGCACGGGCCAGGTACTACGAGGCGGCCAGAGTCGAGGGGAAGCCGGTGATGTATGGGAACACCCTCTTTGGCAGCGCGAATCGATCCTTCTTCGACAGTTTGGGGCCCATTTTCCATTGGGGCCGGATGAGTAGACCTGGGTCTACGTGATCGACCCTGAAACGTGCGCCGCACCCGCCGCACTACGACGTGACGAAGCTCGGATACCATAGCAAGTCAGAGAGACCGATGACGCTCCCGCTTAAATGGCACTGGCCTCAACATTCGCCCAGCGACACGTATCCAAATTGTCTATGGAGCAAGTCTTCCTTCGCAGCTGTTCTAGCGAAGAATCTTACCCATCGGTGTTTTTCTAATCCGGCGGGGAGGATTTTCGCCGTGTTCAGGATGACACCGACACCACTGAAGATCTTCTGCGAGCCGTCGGACTCACTCTTGCGAGATCCTAGTCCGACAGGGGAACCGTTTCTCGCTGCGGGCCTCCTTGCTGTGCCTCCCAGTGCTTTATCTGGGCGTTGACACCGTTCTCGAATTCGGCTTTGGAGATGCCGTCGGGTAGTTTGGTGAACAGCCCCAGGCGGTGAAGGTCCGCGGCGAACTCGGACTGTGTGTCAGTCAGTAGCATTGTCGGGCCAAATTTGCCGCCGCCTACGACCTCGCCTTTGAGCGCCTCGGGGATGTAGCTCGGAACGTCCTTGCGGACGCTGCGATGCTGGTCCAGCCTCCCGGCAACATCCTGACCTTCCTTGCTGAGGAACCAGTTCGTGAACACCAGCGCGGCGTTCGGATGCGGTGCTGCCTTGAGTATGCCGAGCGTCAGCGGGTTGCCCACCAGCGGCGTGTCCGGAAAGGCCAGGATCTTGAGCGGCGAACCCGCCTTGGAGAGCTGCGCCAGGTTGCCGGCGTTAGCGCCCAGGCCGATCACCACCTCACGGGCCGGCTGCCGCGCCCTGGTCATTCGGCCCGGGGAAGAGCAGCATGTTCTGACTGTTGTAGTACAGCCAGATGTCATCGAGGCTCCAGTTGCTGGTCACGTAGCCGTGTTGCACGAAGCGCGCGGCCAGGTCGCCGGTGATCTTGGGGTCCACGTAGGCCATCTTGCCCTTGTACTTCGCGTCCACCGCAAGCTCGTGGTAGCTCATTGGATAGTCCGCGACTGGCAGCAGGCTGGTGTTGACAATGATGTGGCCGTCGTATTGGCTGGTGGGTCGGTAAATTGGGATATCGCCGTCCGGCTCATCGCCAGCGGCTGGATTCGCCAAACAGAGGCGGGCTCTTTGAGCACCGGGAGCGGCTTGTCCTTGATGACCTGGAAGAGGTTCTCGCCCTTGAGCTGACGCACGAACTGCGAGCCGCCGCCGAACACGTCCGCGGACAGCTGGCCGGCCTGCGTCTCAGTTTTGAGGCGCTGCGCAAGAGGCGCGCCGCTGGCCCCGCCGACGATGTCCAGCGTGATGCCGGTGGCCTTGTTGAACTCATCGGCGAATGCCGCGCTCTCGGACGCCTGTACCAGGTTCCCGTAAATCAGAACAGTGCCTTCGCGCTTGCCAGCCTCAACGATCTTCTGCCACTCAGGATCCGCGGCGGTATCCGCGGATTTGCTCGCGGGGGCGGCAACCAGCACGCAGCCGGCTAACAGAGCCGTAAGTAGAAAGGTCGTGACTTGCGAGAGAAAAGACTTGCTCATGCCGGACACCTCCTCGCGACTGCTCACGCGATCTCTAAGTTCAGCAGGTCCGCTAGCGTCCTCCCCAGAATTGCCTCGCGCTGCGCGGGTGTCAGATCCGCCTGCTGGAGGACGGCCAGGTTGGCTTCGTGCCCCAGGTGTGTGCTGGGCGCTGGCGGCTTCACGCTCCGCCAGGCCCAGTCCGACCCCCAGATCATCCGATCCGCGCCGATCTGCTGGGCCGCCCGGGTAATGTGCTCCGGCGGCACATTGGCGGTGGAGTAATAGATGTTGCGGTGCCGCAGCCCCAACATGAGCGCCGCCTCCACGTGCCGCAGGAAGCGTCCGCCCATGTGGGCAACGATGATCGGTACGTCCGAATACTCCAGCGCCACTTCATCCAGGTGAATCGGATCGCGATATTTGAGCGGCGCAGGGACATACGTCCACGTGCTGCCCTCCCCGCCATCGCGAGTGAGGCGATGCGTAACCGCGTCGTAGCCGGTGTGAATGTAGACTGGGACCTTGAATCGCCGACACAGGTCCATGATCGGCCGAAGCTCGAGGTACAGCTCCTCGGGTGGCGCGGGGGTGAAGCGCTCCAGCGTAAGCTCTCCCACCCCCAGGAACCCCATCTCGTCGAGTCCGCGCGTGAGGTGCTCCACAGCCTTCGCGGTCATCGCCGCGTCACCCACCCGCGGCTGGTAATGCCCGTAGCCAGCGAAGCCCAGCAGACGATCTGGATATTGCTTGACCGCCGCGGCGAGGTTGTCATTGGTGACCTGGATACCGCCGCACATCACAAGCGATTTACTGACGCCGAAGCGGTCCATCGCCTGGATCAGCTCGTTCACATACCAATCACGTGGCCCATTTCGTGAGCCTCGGCCAGGATTCGGCAACGGATCCATCGTCGGTGGGGAGAATGAATCGGCTTCGTCAGGCCGATACTGATCGATGTCCATCATCCCGATGGGGTGCGTCTGAACGTCGAGAATGAACACCGTACCCGACTCTTCCGTCGCTGGCCACTTCGTCATCCTGAGCACAGTGAAGGCTCATTCCCGCCAGACCCAGAGACGCCGGTGCGAAGGCCCTTCGCTGTGTACAGGATGACAAGTCATAACGGCCCACTCACTCCTGGAGTGTGACCACGTCCTTCTGCGGGCCGCCGTTCTTGGCTTCCCAATCCTGGATGAAGCGGTTCACGGAGCTCTCGAACTCCTCGGGCTCTGGCCATCGGGGAGCTTCTGGAATAAGCGGCCGCGTGGATGCTACTGCCCAGTTCAGATTGCGGCGGCGAGAGCGCTGAGATGCCGCCCTTCTTGCCGCCGCCAATCACATCGCGTCGCAGCGGCTCAGGGATGTAGCTCTGCACGTCGCGCCGCAAACCGCGCGTCTGCTGGAGTCGGCTCACTGTGTCCTGACCATCTTTCGAGAGGTACCAGTTGATGAACACCAGAGCGGCATTGGGATGCTGGCCGCCCTTCAGAACTCCCATCGTGTTTGGATCACCATACAGCGGGGTATCGGGAAACGACATCACCTTGATCGGGGCGCCGGCCTTAACGAGCTGCGCCAGCGTGCCCGTATTGGGCGGGATGCCGATCGCCGCCTCGCCGCGCGCCGCGACGGCGCCCGGATCGCTCGGGCCAGGGAAGAGAAGCATTGACTGGTTGTTGTAGAGCGACCAGAAATCGTGCAGCTGCCAGATGTTGCCGACGTACCCATAAACCACGTAGCGCGCCGCGACCTCGCGGTATCTTGGGGTCGACGTACGCGATCTTGCCCTTGTACTTCGGATCGATGGACAGCTCGTGGTAGCTCTTGGGGTGATCGGCATCCGGCAGCAGATTCGTGTTGACCACGATGTCGCCCTCGTACTGGCCGCTGGTGCGAAAGATCTGTATGTCGCCGTCCGCGCTCATGGCTAGTGGATGGAGTCGCCAGACCGTGGCCGGCTCCTTGAAAATCGGCAGCGGCTGGTCCTTGATCGGCGTGAAAAACCCCTCGCGCTTGACCTGGTGAACGAAGATCGACCCACCGCTGAAGATGTCCGCCGTGGGCTCGCCAGCCTCGACCTCGGTGCGAATGCGCTGGGCCAGGGGCGCGCCGCTGGCCGCCTCGACGACGTCGATGGTGACGCCGGTGGCTTTCTCAAACTCCTCGGCGATGTCGGTCCCGCCGGCGCCCTGGAGAACGCTGCCGTACACCAGCACGGAGCCTTCACGCTTCGCCGCTTCGACGACTTGTTGCCAGGCGCCATCCTCGCTGGATGCGCTCGAAGCGGGATTTGCAGACGACGATGATTGGGCCGGAGCACAGGCGGGCCACACCAGCGTGGCCATCATCGCGACTAGCCACCACATTCGCTTCGTAGCGTCGTCCTCCCGTGCGTGGCACGCCAAACGTTGAGCCAATAGCCAGCGGGGTGCTCTTCCGAACGACTGACTGCCCGACAGTCTAGCGCCAGGCGCGGACTCGTTAAACATTCCCGGCATACAAAATTTTGGGCTTGGAAAATGCCAGATTACGCAGACTGACGCGGATGTGTCGTGGTGAACGCGGACAGTGCCGAGACGAATCCTTATTTTCTATCTGTATGAATCGGTGAATAAATCTGCGGATCGGTCATCTTGCGGCTTCCGCTGAGCTGGAGCGCAATGGCAACCGGCTCGTGTCCAGAAGGGCCTCACATGTTTGTCACCCGCGATGGCGCTCGATTGTATTGTCGCGTGGAAGGCCACGGTGGACCGGCCCTCGTGTTCGTTCACGGTGGCGGCGTGGACCATTCCACCTGGGATGAGCACATGGAGCACTTCGCTCGGCGACACCGCGTCGTAGCGATGGACCTGCGCGGCCACGGCCAGTCGGATCCGGCCGAGGCGTACACTCAGGAGCTGCGCGATGGCCTCGCTGCGATCATTGACCACTCGAACTGGCGCCAGCCGTCATCATCGGAGCGTCGCGCGGCGGCGGCATTGCCAATAAGGTGGCGGTGGATTGCCCGGGGCGCGTGAAGGCCATGGTCTTTGTGGACTACGGAGCGGCCCAAGGTAGGTCACCTGAGAGCTCCTCTTGGAAGTCCACGCCTCAGGATTCTGTCCAGCAGTTCGCCACGCTGGCGGTGGACTGGCGCGAAGCCGGCGCGCGACGGTTGGTGGACTCATGGTTTCCTGAGCCAGACGTTCCCGAGTCGCTCAAGGCGCGCCTGGCTGGTCTGTGTATCAAGACGGACCCCGCTGTTGTGAGCGATATGCGCGTGCGTGAGGCCGAGGTGCCTGATCGGGAGGAGTACCTGGAGCGGATCAGCGTGCCTACGCTGATTCTCCAGAGCGGGAGCGGCCAGCACCAGGGTCGCGAGCAGGGCAAGTTCATCCACGAGCGCGTAAAAGGCTCACAGCTCTTCTACTTCGAAGGCCGCGGCCATGGGTTCTTCATGAGCGCGCCCGAGGAGTTCTGGAGACGGGTGGAGGATTTCCTGGCGACGCTGAACTAGGCGCACGTGGCTCCGCCGCTTAATACGAGCTCGGCAGCCGTGGAGCGGGCGTCCCTACCCGCCGGTACGGACTCACTCCACATACGATCACTGGCGGGCAGGGCGCCCGCTCCACGGCTGCCTGTGTTAGGGGATCGACCGCTCTAGCGCTGGCGTCAGCGCCGCCATCTCCTCCAGCACGTCCACGCGCTGCTCCACCAGGATGCGCGCGTTGCGCCGGGTCTCGCGAGCGTACTCGGGATCGATGTCGCAGACCAGGATGCCCTCCTGGTCGTCCAGCATCGTGACGATCTTCCCCTCGCGGATCGGCCAGCAAGCTCTGGCCGCCCGGGCCAGCGCGCCGGGCAGGTGCGCGGCGCACGCTGCCAGTACCCAGATGGAGTTGAGCCGTGCCATACCCGCGGCCTGCTGCGGCCAAGTCTCCGCCGCGCCTCCGAAGCCTGTCCCCCACGTATGGCTGGGATGCACCAGCACGTCCGCGCCCTTGAGCGCCGGGATGCGCGCGGTCTCCAGGAATTGCCGCTCGAAGCAGATGTTCACGCCGAATCGGGCGTCGTCAGCGTCCCAGACCGGGCTGGGCAGGTTACCCGGCGAGAAGAGGTACTGCTCGTTGGCCCGACGATTGGGCAGGAACCGCTTGCGGTAGTGAGCGACCACGTTGCTCGATGGATCGAGCATCAGCACCGCGTTGTAATACGCGCCGCCGCCCACGACGTCGTGCTCGAACAGCGGCACGCACAGCCAGACTCCGAGATCGCGGTTCGTCTCGGACATTCGCGAGATCGTTGGCCCATCCACTGTTTCAGCGACATTAAGAGTCTCGGGCTCCAGGTGCTCCGTGACGGAGCCGCAGGCAAAAAACTCCGAGAATGCCAGCAGCCGAGCGCCCTGATCGGCAGCCTGGCGCGCAAGGTCGATCGCTCGGCTGACGTTGTAGTCAACATCGCCGAATCGCGAGGCAGTCTGGATGGCGGCGACTTTCATGGGAGCTCCCTTTCGCGTAGAGCTTGGACTAGAGAATCCGCACCCGCAGCGTCTGCGTGCTATCACGCTGCAGGGCCCGCGACTCAGCCGTCCCGATGGCCGCGTGAATGTATCCAAAGCCGCGGCCGGTGGCCCGCACCAGCACGGCCGGATTGGTACTCTGCCCGCGCGAGCGCTCGCGGGTCTTGCTCATGCTAGCTACCTCGCGTTGGATTACCCCGCAACGGGAGGCGGCTACTTCACCAATCGCGCGTACATCTCCGGCCGCCGATCGCGGAAGAAGCCCCACTGTTGTTGCGCTACGTAGGATTCGGCCGGATCGAACTCGGTCACCAGCACTTCGTCATCGGTGTCGCTTGCCTCAGCCACGATCTGCCCTTGCGGATTGACCAGGATACTGTGACCCGTCCATTCGCCGAACTGATGCGCGTCTTCGTCTTCGCCAACACGATTCACCCCGGCGACCCAACAGCCGTTGTTGTGCGCCGCGGCTTGCAGTTCGAAGACCCAGGAGGATTCGCGCGTGCCGCGGGTCGTGGTGGGCACGCAGATGAGCTGAGCGCCGTTGAGCGCCAGCGCCCTGAAATGCTCGGGGAAATGCCGGTCGAAGCAAATGATGACGCCGATGTTGATCCCCAGCGGCGTTGGAAATACCGGAAAGCCCAGGTCGCCCGGCTTGAAGTAGTACTTCTCGAACCCGGTCGGCGTCCTGCCGGTGCGGCGAATGAGCGGGATGCTGCTCTTCCGATACTTGCCGATCAGCTCGCCATCAGGCCCGATCACCGCGGCCGAGTTGTAGAACTCGCTACCGCCAACCGACTCGAACAGCGGCACTACCAGCACCAGCCCGCGCTCGCGAGCCACCGCTGAGAATTGCTCGGTAGTGGGCCCCGGGATCGGCTCGGCCCACTTGAAGTAACGGTCGTTCTCTTCGAAGCAGAAGTAGATCGTGTTGGACAACTCGTGCAGACAGACGATCTGCGCGCCCTGATTGGACGCCTGGCAGACCAGATCGGTCGCGCGTGAGATGTTCGCGTCTTTCTCCTGCCGACCCGCGAACTGAACCATGCCGATCTTCATGAGCCACCCTCCCGGGCGCGGCACGGCACGGTGCTATCCGGCGTAGCGTTTCAGGCGCTGTACATATGGCGTGCCGTGCGGCTTGAACGGTCCCACTATACTGCGATTCTTCGCGCCAGAGTATGCTGTTGCGTTATACGCCGCGGACGAATTCCGGAAGGGGGAATGCAAATGGACCGCGACCTCGTGGGATACGGAAAAGAGACACCGCGTGTGGAGTGGCCGGACGGCGCGCGCATCGCCATCTCGATGGTCGTGAACTATGAGGAGGGCTCGGAGCGCACGCCGCTGTATGGCGACGACTCGCACGAGACCGCAGGCGAGATCGCGTCCAGCAAGCCGCGTGAGGCGCGCAGCCTACAGACCGAGACCCAGTGGGAGTACGGCGGCAGGGCTGGTGTCTGGCGACTCCTCAGGATCCTCAAAAAGTACGACGTGAAGGGCACCTTCTACGTGTGCGCTCTGGCGCTGGAGCACAACCCGCCGCTGGGACCCGAGATCGTGGCCCAGGGTCACGACGTTAACGGCCACGGCTACCGTTGGATCGAGCAGTGGCACCTCAGCAAGGAAGACGAGCAGGAAAGCATTCACAAGGCCGTAGTCTCCATCGAGAAGACCACCGGCAAGCGACCCTACGGCTGGTTCACCAAGTCAGGTCCCAGTCTGAACACGCGCGACATCCTCGAAGCAGAGGGCTTCTTGTACGACTGCGACGGCATCAACGACGATCTGCCCTATTGGAGCACCGCCAACGGCAAGCCGTTCCTGGTGGTGCCGTATGCGTTCGACAGCAACGATGGAAAATACTGGCGCAACGGTTGGGGCAACGCTGGGCATTTCTTCGAGTACCTTAAGGACACCTTTGACATGCTCTACGAGGAGGGCGCCACGCATCCCAAGATGATGTCCGTGGGCCTGCACTCGCGCGTCTCCGGCCATCCTGGGCGCGCCGTGGCCGTCGCGAAATTCCTCGAGTACGCCAGGAGCACGCCCAAAGTCTGGTTCGCCGGCCGAGACAACATCGCCAAGTGGTGGCGGGAGAACTACCCACCAGCCTAGGGCAGCTTTCCGTATTGACGGCTTCCTGTTCAGGCTTCAATCAGTCTCACGAGCTTTCCATGTCATCGTGAATGCAGTGAAGGATCTGACCGACATCTCCCGATCCGGCAGGGAGTCATGGACCGACCACCGCGTCGATGCGCCGATGTCCGGTCAGATCCTTCACTGCATTCAGGATGTCAGACTACTGATCGAATGACCTGACTCCTGATCTGAGGCAGCGGTCCAGGGTCACCAAATTGGAGGTTAGTTCCCATGCGCATCATGTTCCTCAGCGTCACCCCCCGTGACCCTAAACACGAAGAATCTGATGCCCGCGTGGAGGAGTTGCTCAATGGCTACGCTTCGCCCGGCACCACCGTCGAGCTGCGCCTGGCCGGACGATCACCCCGGCTCGCGCGTAGGTGTGACCATGGGCGCGCAGAGCGTCCGCACCGGCCTGCACCACGCCATGCAGACCTCCGCGTTGGTCCGGAAGATCGTCTGGGCGGAAGACAACGGCTACGACGCCCTCATCCAGAGCAACACATTCGATCCGGGTGTGGAGGCCGGACGCCTGGCCGTGCGCATTCCCGTCATCGGCCTGCTCCGCACGACACTGCACGTGGCCACCACGCTGGCCGACCGCATAGGCATCACCGTGCCGCTCGAGGGGCACTTGCCATACACGCGGCGCATTCTGCGTTCCTACGGCATGCAGGACTTCGTCACCGACGTCCGCGTCATCGGCATGTACGGCGAAAGTCTGGCGGCGAAGAAAAGCGATCTGCTGCGTCATACGGTCGATGTGATGCGCGGCCTCGTAGACGACACCGGCGCAGAGTGCGTGATCCCATTGGGTGGAGCACTGTTCCCATATATCGTCTCACCCGCGGAGCTTGAGCTAGAGGTGGGCGTGCCTGTCCTGAATACCAAGTCGATCGGCATTCGGTTCGCCGAAATGTGCGTCCAGTTTGGCATGACGCACAGTCTCCGTACGTATCCAAGCCAGAGGCTCAGCTACGACAACTTTACGGAGCTCGCTCATTCGCCAAGCAATTGACGTTCAATTTCCGTGATGAACGAACATGACGAGTCCAGTTACCGAAATGGATCTGGACCCCCTGACCTGCTGGCGACTCACATTTCCAGCCGTTCCGACACCGAATGCAGCCGACACGCTGCGTGCTCCGGATCTGACAAATCTCTGGTTGACAGTCAGACCGGCATGCGTTAAGCTGACCCGCAATCTCGATTACCGGTTCGAATGTGGGGAGCACGATACTCGGGGTGGGCCAAGCGGTTCGTCGGCCATGCCAGCCGGTCCGGGACGCCCCGCGGGCGTTCCAGGAAGGATCATCAAATGAGAAGCAAGCCCCTCCCTCTTGTGGCGCTGGGCGTCGCGGTCGTCGTTTCACTAGCCGCCTGTTCACCGCCGGCCGCGCCGCCTCCGACCGCTGCGCCCAAGCCGCCCGCGGCGGCGCCAACCAGTCCCCCCAAGACCGAAGCGGCACGGCTAAGCCTAACGCGGCGCCCGCAAAGCCCGAGAGCGCCTCGGCCCCGCCGAAGAGCGAGGGCGCCGGGACGGACTCTCAGCAGGCACTGGCTGACGCCAGTGCTAAGTACTACGAGGCGGCCAGGCAAGAGGGAAAGCTGGTCTTCTACGGCGTAAACCTGACGCCCCCGCTGTTGGACCCGATCAAGGAGGTCTTCGGCAAGAAATTCCCGGGAATCACCATCGAAGGTGAGGAGCAAATCGGCAGTATCACACGCGAGAAGATCACAGCCGAGCAGACATCAAAGAACTACGTGGCGGATATCGCGTTCACCGGCTTCACTACGACGCGGGACTTGATCGACCTCGGTTTTGTGGTGCCGTACGAGTCGCCACAGGTGCCGGCCCTCATCCCGCAGTTCGTGTTGCCTGGCGGCCTGGTGAACCCGCGCAATGCGAGTCTGGTCAGCATCGCAGTCAATACCAACCTGGTCCCGCCGAACCAGGAGCCGAAGGCGTGGAAGGACGTGCTTGACCCGAAGTGGAAGGGCAAGATCGCCAATCAGGATCCGCGCCAACCCGGCTCGGGGGAAGCATCATCTCCGGCATGGCGATGGTGTACGGCTTCGAGTGGCTGGACAAGCTGAAGCAGCAGGATCCCTTCTTTGGACCATCACCGGGCCCGCTGTGGAACGGCCTGGTCCGCGGCGAGTACGCCATGCTCCTCTCGGCATCCCACGTGGACGCCGTGGTACAGCGCAAAGCGGGGGCACCCATCAAGTTCCTGAGACTGGAGGATGGCGCGGCCTGGACGTACTCCAGCATGCTGAACATCAAGAACCAGCCGCACCCTAACGCCTCTCGGCTGTTCATGGAGTGGATGCTGTCTGAGGAAGGCCAGCTCGTGATCTCGGCCCAGGGCTTTGGGGCAATCCGCAAAGGCATCAAGGCGGTGGAGCCCGAGGCAAACATGGAAGGCATGGTGTTCCTGCCGCGCGACACCACGCCCGAGGCCGACGCGCTAATCGGTACCGACAAAGAGCGCGTACAACGCTGGGAGGAGGTCTTCTTCAAGTAGAACCTGATGCGAGGGCAATGCTAGACAGGGACATGGCGGGAGGACCCCACGGTGCGCGTTCGCACACAAGCTGTTTTCTCTGTCACGCTCGCTGCAAAAGTTTCGGTCGTACCCTTCAGGCCTTCAGGGGTAAGTGTTCAGACTCCGGGGGACGAATTTGTGACGGGGTCGTGCGGGGTCGGAGCATCATGGTGGCATCACAGGCCGGTACCGTTTGGGCATGGATCCGTATGAGACCCTCACCCGAGAGCAGCTCCTGGCGCTGGTGCGCGCACAAACCGCTTCCGTGGCGGAGCTCCAAGCAACCCTGAAGCGCCTCGAAGCTCGCATCGAGGAACTGGAGCGCCGCCGGGAGAAAGGCGGTCCGCGCGGGATGCCCGGCCTGAAACCGTCGCCCGCACCGGGGCGGCCCGCGCCAGAGCCCAGAAACCCGGGCGCAGGGCGTCGCCCGGGGGCGGGCGACGCCGACAGAGACGGTCGATCATGCTCTGGATCGGTGTCCCGACTGCGGCACCATGCTCAATGGCGGATGGGTGAAACGCACCCGGGAAGTCCTGGAGATCACCCCGAGGCCGGCCCGCGTCATCGAGCACCGCTTTCATCGAGCGCGAATGCCCGCTCTGTCGGACGCGCCGGACCCCTGCGGTGGACCTCGGCGAGCGGGTGCTCGGTCGTCAACGGCTGGGCATCGGCTTGATCAGTCTGATCGTCACGCTGCGCGAAGTCGGCCGTCTGCCGGTGCGGACCATCCAGGCCTATCTGGAGACGGTCCATCAGCTGCATCTGAGTGTCGGCGCAATTACCGCCGCCAGTCACGCGCGTGGCCCTGGCCGCCGCGGACGAGGTGACGGCCATCCGTGATCAGATCCGCGCCAGTCCGGCGGTCCATGCCAATGAGACCGGTCGGCGCACCGCGGGGCGCAATGGCTACATCTGGACCTTCAGCACGCCGCACGCGCGCTACTTCCTCCACGGGCGCCGCACCAAGGATATGGTTGATACGGCGCTGGGGACGGCGTTCGACGGCGTGCTGTGCAGTGACTTCTACGCCGCGTACACGCATTACCCGGGACTCAAGCAACGCTGTTGGGCGGCATCTGCTGGGGCAGAGCGATGACCTCCAGTAATACTTCCCGGACCATGCCTCGCTCGGAACCTGGGCCGCGGCGGTCCACGCGCTGTTCCTGGAAGCTCGCGACACGGTGTGTCCAACGGCGGAGCGACGCGCCCAGGCCGCCGCGGTCGTTACCCTCGGCGCCTGCTCAATCTCGTGTCGACCCGTCGTGGCCGATCCGGATGAAACGGAACGGCAGCTGAGCGCCCGCCTCGAGCGTTTTATTGGGGACCTGTTCGTGTTCGTGACGGAGCCCTGTGATCTGCCCGACCAACAATCTGGCGGAGCGCAGCCTGCGGCCGCTGGTCACGCGGCGGAAGATCAGTGGCGGGAGCCGGGCCGTGGCCGGGAACCAGGGCGACGATGGTGCTGGCGAGTCTCTTCGGCACCTGGCAGCTCCAGGCCCAGAACCCGTACACCGCCTGTCGCGACCTCCTCAGCCACGTCTAAACCCCTCCGAGTCTGAACAGTTACCTTCAGGG
>CAVXYC010000025.1:0-125091 GCA_963765765.1 uncultured Chloroflexia bacterium
TAAGCGTATCCAGCGTGTAGCTATACGTTGAGACGACGTTCAGCCGTTCCGCCACTTCTCGGGTGAACGCCCGGAATCCGCTGGGGGCATCAGCCACCTGCGCTCCTGCCAGCCGCCTCACCATCCAGCTTCCGGCTCGCTGAAGTAGCTTCTTTTGTCCAGAGAAGTGGCTGATCTGGTCGGTCTGACGGTCAGCCACCACCATGTCCGCCTCGCCGCGAAGAATCGGCTCGATCAGCCTCGGAATCTCCGCCTGCGGATACTGGTTATCGCCATCGGTGTTGACGATGATGTCCGCCCCAAGCTGGAGACAGGTATCCAGTCCGGTCTGGAATGTGGCTGCGAGTCCTCGATTACCTCGGTGGGAGACGATGTAGTCGACACCAATCTCGCGTGCCACCTCTACGGTGCGGTCACTCGACCCGTCATTGATGACCAGAATCCGTACTTCGTCCACGCCCGGAATCTCGCGCGGGATCGAGCTGACCACCAGCGGTAAGGTGGCTTCCTCGTTGTAACAGGGGATCTGGATGAAGAGTTTCATGGGAGGCGATCGTCGCGGTCAGACGATCAGCGATTTAGAATGACGATGCGCTCGTGGCTGCCGAACTCAGCCTCTGAGCTGCTCCTTGGTCCGTCTCGATTCGGGATGGTCGGCACCGTACGGCAGCTCCCGAGATCGAGCCCACTCGAGAATCGAATCTCGGTCCGGACATTGTCCCTCATACGGGACCAGGGCAGTCAAGCAGCGCGCCATGAGCTGCGCCGAGCCCTCCAGGACAATGGCGGACGCATTCACCTCCTGCCGATACATCAACGAAATCTTGCACGCATCGACGCGCGGCCGAGCCCAATCGCCCTCGACACGCTGAACAACGAGTCCGACTTCTCCCGGATAGTTCACCAGTGCGCCGCCGTGCTCGAGGTTCACATTGATGCTGGGCACGTGAAACCGAAGGACAAGGTGATGGATTCCCGAGCCGAGAATCCGATCGTCAACGAGCCATCTGCCCTGCCGCCTATCGAACACGATCCATCGTTCGTGCGTAACTCCCAGGCCTGAAAGCTCATATGATCCGCCGAAGACATCGGTATCCACGGTCGTTTCCCAGAGCAAGAGACGAGGGTCGGAGGACGGCTCAAAGCTCCAGAGATCAACGGGCCTTGGCGTCTCTCGATCGTCAACCGCGAGCGTGTTGTGCTGGGCGACGCTTCGATACCTTCGGCGAGCAGCAGGATCGCCCGAGTAGGAGAATGTGCCTCCGTCCACAATGAGAGGCTGACCCAGAGCGAAGCAGTCGAAGCTGAGTGCATCCGCGTGGCCGTGGCCGCCGCGCCCCAGCGAGCCGACATTTCCGCAATCGATGGTCAGGTGGTGCGCGTCGTCCTGAAGCACGTACACGCCGCCTTGCGGGAACGCCCGTGAGTCGCGAGTCGAACCTGGGACATCGCCGAGGGACTTATCTTCGCCAAGAAGCCACAGGATATCTGCCTGACCATTGCGACCTGCGTGCGCCAGGTCCGGCCGCTTGAAGAGCGCTCCCCCCAGCGCCAGCAAATGCAGGTGCGAGCGCGGGGGTCGGGGGCCGAGTGGCAGAATGTGACCGTCATCGACGTCACCAATGGGCGGATACGAGCCATCGGACCGACTAACGGCCAGCGTTACATCCAGCGCCCGTTCCATGCGGTCCAGGCTGACTGCGCACAGGGACTGCTCAGACCTTCTTAGCGCCACCTCAGCGAGCAGGGCCATCTCGAGTGCGAGGCCGTGGTAGGCCACACTGCCTTCGTAATTCACTCCATCAGCGTAGAACTGCCGCGGGATCTCGGTGTTCATGATCTGCTGTCCACGACAAAGCCACCCCTGACCCACACCAGAATTTCGGAATACGCTACCTAGCACGATGAGCCCGAGCGCATTGGCAAGGTAATGATTGCCGCTGTGCTCCTCATGCTCCAGATGTCGAGCGATGTGGCGGCCGTGTGCCAACAAGCTTGTGATGATTCGCGACCTTGCGCGCCTCAGTAAGAGCTTCGGCACTACCAACCACTTCAAGAAGCCATGACCAGACCACGCTTCGGATGCCAACTTCCATGCTGCTCGTCCAGTTAATGCCTAGCTCGGGTGGATTCCTCTCGATCCAGTTATCCATTTGGGCGAGACAGGCGTCGGCATATCGATCCTGTTCGCTGAGGACGTACGCCTGTGCAACAGGAATGAGGTACTGACACCGATTGATCTCCCAAACAATCGCGGGCGTCCGAGGGGCGGCTCAAGTCAAGCACGTCGATTCTAGAGTGGTGGACGAATGGCCAGGTGAGCTTGCTAGCCGGATCTTGTAACCAGTTCGGAGCCGTTCCTTCGAAAGGCACGTTCATTCCGAAGATCGGCAGCACGCCCTCGATGATCTGATTGGCGGACTCAAGGCAGCGCGCCCGTTCGCTTTCACCGATGGCCGAGGCGGCCGGCGGGTTCCACACGGGGGCTATCGGTGAGACCGGTACGGAGCCGTTCGAAAGGCGCTGTTCGGCGAGCGACCAGAAGCGACTCCGCAGCTTGTCCATCACCACGGACGACGGAGAGGAGACGAGCCTTCGGACGGAGGCAACCGCGGATTGCATGTGCTCGGGATGGGTCAGTGACGGCGAAAGATTGGAATCAGGGCGATGCCTGCGAGGAACCCGCCGATATGCGCCCAGACGGCAACTCCGGAGGTCTGCTCAGTGGGCGCTCCGAACGAGGCGAGGCCGGCGAAGGCCTGGGTGAGAAACCAGAAGCCGATCATGAAGATAGCCGAGATGCGCGGCAGCAAGATGAACGGCCCGAGGAATACCAACGTTCGAATCGTTGCTCCCGGGAACATCACCAGGTAGGCGCCCAGCAGGCCAGCGATCGCACCACTCGCGCCGACGGACGGAATGTTGGAGCCCGTATTCATAAAGATGTGTGTGAGGCTCGCTATCACGCCGCAGACCAGATAGAAGATCAGAAAGCCCATATGGCCGAACTGGTCTTCTACGTTGTCGCCGAAGACCCAGAGGTAGAGCATGTTAGAGGCGATGTGGAGAAAGCCTCCATGCATGAACATGGATGTGAAGAGCGTCACGTAAATCACCCCGCCTGGTGCAGGCGCGCGCAGATCGCGACCGGTCAGATACTCAGTCGGAATGACTCCCGCGGAGTAAAAAAACTGCTCGAGGCCGCGATCGCCCAGCGAAAGCTCGTAGATGAAGACGGCAATGTTCGCCACAAGGATGGCGAACATCACGACGGGAGTGCGTCTTCGGACTGGGTCGTCGCTGAGAGGAATCACACTACGAGCTCAATTTGAGTGTAGCAGTCAGTCAGACTCAAGCGGGCCAATGGGCAGAAGGCTTCCGTCTCCTCTGTCCCCAAGTTCCCAAAAGCAATCTCTATGGTGCCGGGAACATCTGCCCCCACGCGGACGCACGGAAGCGCGAGCCGCCCACGCTGACCCGGCCGGCTTGCTCCAGCTCGTCGATGCTGGCTCGCCCATAGAACCAGCGCAGGAGAGCCGCTGCGTCTCCAGAGATCACTGGATCACCGTCGGCGGGCCGCCGACTCATTGCCACCCCCGCGTCGTCTGGCTCCACCAGCCAGGTACCATCCTCCACGTCCGTGGCTCGAATCACCCAATGGCCATAGCTCGCCGGGCTGGGCTTGTGGAACGTTTTTACATTGCGTTCGAGAACCGCCGGGAAGAGGTATGTCGCTACTCCGGAATCGATCTCCTTTTCCCGCCCCAGGGATCGATGTAGGTCCCAATCGTGAAAAGCTAGCTCCGCGAGTCGCTGGTCGCCGAACCACCAGAGCGGCTGCAAAGCCCACGGATGTCGCCCATGTCGTGAGAGCTCATCCTCGGAAAGACCGGCCAGGAGGGAACGATACTCCTGCTGGTTCTTTTGAAATGTGGAGAGAAGGTCGGCGCTGCTCAAGCGTTGCCAGCTCTGCCATGGCGACGCTGACGCTCTTCGGCAGATCTGAGTGATGTCAGTGATGCCCTTGAGGCCGTTCTTCACGATGTTCATGAAGGACTCCGCACCGCGGGTCATGTGAGCTATGAGCATCGTCACATCCCACGGCGGACAATTGGTTGGCGTCTGCCATCCAGCCTGATCGAGCTTCTCCGTCGTTCCTACGATGCCGGCTGCCACGGTGTCCTGGTGCCGTAATCCTTCGTCTCGATGCCTGACTACATCGTCACTCATTCCGTCCTCCAGCTTCGCGGGAGACTAGCATAGTCAGGGGTCAGGGGTCAGGGGTCAGGGGTCAGGGGTCAGGGGTCAGGGGTCAGGGGTCAGGGGTCAGGGGTCAGGGGTCAGGGGTCAGGGGTCAGGGTCGACTCCCAAGGCTCACTCACGTGCAGTTTGCGTTTCTTTGCATCATCACGAACGGCGGGAAGTCCTGCACGGGAGTGAAGCAGTACCAGATGTGGTCATTCAATGTCTTGTATGCCACCTGGGTTCCCCAATCCACGACGCCCAGGTGATCCCAGACTACGAGGTTCACTTCGGCGAGCTCATCGATCATTTGAACCTGCTCTGCTTCATTGGCCACACCAGGTTGAAGGTGGTTATAGCGAGTGGGATTGGGTCGGTCAGCCAGGAAATAAAACATCGGCGCAACGGGGAATACGAAGATTGGCTCTCCCGGAGCCGTGTGAGAATCAATGTAATCGACGACGCCTTGATAGCTTTTCGCGGCATGCGCGGGAAGAAGCACAGGGGCGCGTGGCATATTCAGCGACACGTATTCGTGGTTGTGAGGATTTGCCCCATCGGGAACGATGAATGCCACTGCCCGCCAGGTCAGCGTGGACGAGATGGACACGACAGGGAGCCCAATGATGGCTGCCAGCACGAGAAATCGAGTGATTGACCATGGAGGCGCCGCACGCCATGCCGTGGCCGCAAGGCCAGTGGCAGCGACAAACAGCGGCAGAGCGGCATGGAGCAGATGTATCTCGTCTACTCGCGGAAACTGCGCAAACATGAAAATCACGCCGCTAAAGAGATACCAGCGCCAGCGGACTGCGGCCCTGAGCCCTGACTGACTGCCGCCGCCACAAGCATGCCCAGGGTGGGCCAGAACACCAGCGTTGGCAAGTACAGTAGCTGATTGCCGACATTGATGTTAAGCGTGTTCAGAAGGTCGACGATTGGCACATCGAGAATGTCGTCACGAAAGGGATCGGGGGTAAGAATGCGGCACATTAAGCGCTACGAGGGTGGCCGCCACAAACGTGCCTACCAGCACCACCGTTCGATGCCATATGGTCGATGGACCGCGAGGGCGAGTAGAACCGTTCCGAGGCCAATGACCACGACAGGAAATATGGGCGAAGGCGGCAGCAGTGGAAAAATCAGCGCAGTCGTGTTGACGCGTCCCACGAATAGGTTCCACGGCGTGCCACGCACTCCCAGTGCCATTACCAGCGGCAAGATCCAGAGCAACGTGGTAAGCCCGAATGCCCCCAGGAATACCGCCTGGTGCTGAATGAACTCGGCTGAGGAAACAGAAGCGCTGCTCTTCCGAAAGCTATCGATCAGCATCAGACCGCACACCGTGAAGAGCGGTATGAGAAACACAATGAAGTACAGCGGGTCGAGTGAATTGAGCAGCAACGCCGTGAACGCGAAGCAGATTCCAAGCGCCACGGCCGTTCGTCCAGGACCAGTAAGCCAGCCTGGCAGTCGAGGTCGCTCGTGCAGTGCCAGGAATCCGCAGACCGAGAAGACGGCGAACACGCCGATGTTCTGCTTGAACGCAAATGTGATACCCGCGAATACGCCGGCCACCGCCAGGGTCCAGAGTCGCGGACGCTCCAGAAAAAGCGCCATTGACCAGAGCACCACGAGCGACGTGAGATTGGCGTACGTGCCAGGATGCGGCTCCCACATGACTGGCAACGGGTCCACCGCCATAACCACCAGCGCCGGAATGACTGCTATGGGTGGCGGTGATAGGGGTCGCGCCAGAACGTACAAGAGCACCGCGATAAGCGTGCGAACCACCGCCAGCACGAGCCGAACGGGAATGACGCTCTGCTCGCCGGTGATCCAAAACGTGAATGCGTGGAGATACACGACCGCTGGCGTGTAGTACGTATCGAAATCACGATACGGAAGCTGGCCGTGAAGAACCCGCGACGCCTGCTCCAGAAAGTAGCCCTCATCGATGAGGTCCAGCCAGATATAGGCAAGCCAGTTGTAGGCCAGGAGCAGCGCGAGAGCGACCACCGCCACGGCGATGGCCTCGCCGTGGCCCAGCCCCTTCCAGACAAGCGCCTTCACCGGCGCGTCGGAAGGCGCGGGGTCAGTTTGAGCATTTGAATTGGTCACGCGTGGCTCGTGGCTGCAGAGTGTCCCGTCGAGATGGCGAGCCCGTGGGGCTTAACCCAGCACTTCACGCGGCGGCAACGCGGTTCGCGGGCGTCGTTGCCCGCTGAAAGCGGAAGTTCGCGACATCATACCCGACGAACGAATAGGGAAGATAGTGAAGAATGCCCAAATGACGTTTCCCACCTCGATGGAGCATTGCTGGCAATGTGTAGCGCGCCCTTAGCATCCCGCGTGCCACTCAATGATGCCAATGACAATGCGCACTTAATTCACGCTATCTCCGGTGCACAGAGGCAGTGCTGAGTGCCGATGAAGCTGCCCCCTGGCGATTCGCCCGGTCTGGGCACGGTGGTACTATTGGCCCGGTTCAGTCTTCGACATCCAATCCATTGAGGCCGCCCTCGTATGAAGCCCGCGAAGTTCGAATATATTGCGCCTCGTACAACCGCGGAAGCACTCTCTGCGCTGGCTGAGTACGGTGACGGCGCCAAGGTTCTGGCCGGCGGGCAGAGCCTGGTTCCGCTCATGAACATGCGTCTTGCCCGACCCGAGGTGATCGTCGACATCAACGAAGTCGCCGAGCTGGATTACGTTCGCGGAAGCGATGTTGGTGGCCTGGTGATCGGCTCGCTGACCCGACAACGGCAACTGGAGCGTGAGGCGGTAGTGCGCGATCAGTTCCCCGTGCTCACTGAGGCCGCGGAGCTCATTGGACACTTCCAGATTCGAAATCGCGGCACAATCGGAGGAAGTCTTGCGCACTCCGACCCCGCGGCAGAGCTGCCCGCCGTCATGACAGCGATGGACGCCGAATTCGTGATCGCCGTCGAGTACGGGAACACGCACCGTCACTCCGTCCGAATTTTTCGTGACGTATCTCACCACTGCGTTGGAGCCGAACGAGCTGCTCACCGAGATTCGAGTGCCGGCGTTGCCAGCCGGCACTGGCAGTCGCGTCTACGAGGTCAGCCGTCGGCACGGTGACTTTGCATTGGTTGGCGCGGTCACGCTGCTCGAGCCGGGCGCAGGCGGAACAATAGGCAAGGCCCGCATCGCGCTCTTTGGCGTGAATCCAACACCCGTTCGTGCAACGGAAGCAGAGCAGATACTTGCCGGACAGCAGGCGTCGGAAACGCTGTTTCGCGAGGCTGGTGAGATCGCCTCACGCGATCTGGACCCCGATGGCGATATTCACGCGTCCGCTGAGTACCGAAAAGAAGTCGCGGCTGTCGTCGTGCGACGCGCGCTGGTCTCCGCCGCCGAGCGTATGGGAGTTTCCTGACACATGGCAGAGCCACGCGACTATTGCGCTGACCGTCAACGGTAAGAAGATGAGCGGGCAAGCGGAGCCGCGCAAGCTGTTATCGGACTTCATCCGAGAGGACCTTGGACCTTACGGGCACGCACGTGGGCTGCGAGCACGGAGTGTGCGGCGCGTGCACTGTTCTATTGGATGGCGAGGCGGTCCGCTCCTGTTTGATGTTCGCCGTTCAGGTGGATGGCAAATCGCTCGAGACGGTGGAAGGCCTGGCTCCCGACGTGGAGCATCTCCACCCAATCCAGCAGGCCTTCTGGGACTGTCACGGTCTGCAGTGCGGCTACTGCACGCCGGGCTTCCTGATGACGCTCGTCCAATTTCTGAAAGAGAATCCCAACCCCACCGAGCGTGAAGTGCGCGTTGGCATCACCGGCAATCTCTGCCGCTGCACTGGCTACCAGAATATCGTGAAGGCGACTCTGCTCGCGGCGGAGCGGATGCGGGGCGAGGCGAGCGATTAAAAGCGCTCGTCGAAGCGAGCTTCCAGGAGCCGCGTCCCAAGTCTGACGATCCCGTGACTCTGACGAGTAGCGCGAGAGTCCCTGCCCGCTGCACGGCCGTGAAGGTCGTGCCTCGAGCTCCCAGCCGAGAGCTGGGAACTAGATTGGGCGCGTAGGAGCGCCGGCTCTACGGCCTGAAACCGAGGACTGGACGCGCTCATGAGAATGAGAACCCTGGACCATCCCATCCGGCGGCAACTCGCTTCGTCGTCTTGAAGATCCTCGCCTTTTTATAGCTAAGGCCAGTGTTCTCGACGATCTCCCAGGCGAGAACGTTCTCCGGATAGCGTTCTTGTGCTCGCCGCACGCGCACGCTCGTATCGTCTCGAGCGGCAATGTAATCGTTGACGCTTTAAGACCCTGCCGTGGAGCTCGGCCGACTACGGCTCAGCATCGGTCGCGTTCACCGCGCGCTAATCTCACGTCAGGCCACCTGTTTCCCAGCAGTAACTGCTGAGCTCTGAGGACCCCTGGCTCGCTGTACTTCCCGACAGTACTTAGCATTGACTCCACACAGACATTAGCCTATGATCACGACACTGTTGATAGTGTGCGTAGGCAGGCTCGAAGGCTGCCGCGCTCGATTCTCTCATGAGGAGCATAAGCTGTGGTTCGTCGATATCGTCTCCAGGTCCTTTCCCTTTTCGCCGCGATGGTGGTCGCACTCGGCGTGGTGCCGACCGTGGCGAGAGCCCAGGCCCAGGTTGTCAACGTCTACTCCGCGCGTCACTACGACACTGACGATCAAATCTTCAGCACGTTCACGGCGCAAACGGGCATCCAGGTTAATCTGATCGAAGGCACCGACGACCAGATCATCGATCGAATCCGGTCTGAGGGTGAGAACAGCCCGGCCGACCTTCTCATCACGGTAGATGCAGGCCGACTCTGGCGCGCCGACCAGGCCGGTCTTTTCGCCTGCACTCAATCTGACGTCATTAACGCACGCATCCCAGCGAACCTGCGCCATCCAGACGGCTGTTGGACCGGTCTCGCCCGCCGAGCGCGCGTCATTATGTACTCGGCAGATCGTGTTGATCCGTCCGAGCTGTCAACGTACGAGGACCTGGCCGATTCCCGCTGGAAGGGGCGCATTCTGGTTCGCTCCTCGTCCCACATTTATAACCAGTCGCTTGTCGGCTCCATGATCGCGGCCAACGGCGCTGAGGCAACGGAGAGCTGGGCGCGGGCATTCGCGAGCAACTTTGCGCGTACTCCGCAGGGCGGCGACGCGGATCAGCTCAAGGCGATAGCCGCGGGTGTTGGGGACATCGCTCTCACGAACACCTACTACCTCGCCCGTATGGCCACGTCCACCGACCCGGTCGATCAGGAGACGTTCCAGAAGGTCCGTCCCTTCTTCCCGAATCAGGGGGATAGGGGCACGCACGTGAACGTCAGCGGGGGCGGCGTGATCCGAACGGCGCCAAACGCGGCAAATGCCATGGCCTTTCTGGAATACCTTACAGGCGACAGCGTGCAAACCATCTTTGCGTTGGGAAGCAACGAGTATCCGGCAGTCCCGGGCGCCACGACGAATCCCGTACTCGAAGCGTGGGGCACGTTCCAGGGCGATGAGCTGAACGCGTCGATCCTCGGGGTCAACAATCCGATGGCGGTGATGATCATGGATCGCGCTGGCTGGCGATAGATTCTCGACTGCATTGAAAGGGGGTGGGAGGGTAGTGTCCGTCCCACCCCCTTTCATTCCCTTCATTCCACAGCATCCCCGTCATCCTGAACGCGGTGAAGGGTCTTCCCTGATCAAGCCGATCACGCAGGCCTCGTCGCACGCAGACCCCACTCCGTTCAGGACGACAATGACGTGATGAGTGGACGGATTACGGAGAGTCCAGGGAACACATTTCGGGAAGCTCTGACGCACGCCGTTGACCAGACCGCCTTCCTCACTTGCCCGTCCGTCTCAGTAGACTACTGCTCA
Source organism: uncultured Chloroflexia bacterium (assembly GCA_963765765.1). Classification (GTDB taxonomy): domain Bacteria; phylum Chloroflexota; class UBA6077; order UBA6077; family JACCZL01; genus CAVXYC01. The sequence goes on from CAVXYC010000025.1 coordinate 10,124, forward strand.
GCATGATTTCGATTGACGAGCTCGGGCGGACATGGCCGTAACTTCCTCGGCGAGGCGGTTGCACGTGCCAATAAGAGTGCAACCGCTCGCATCATTGAGCATCGCCGTGGCACTCATCCTTGCTGTGCCCGTTCTCACGGTGCTCTCTAGCCTGATGGCAGCTCCAGACACCGTGATGAGCCACCTTGTCGCTACGGTTCTCCCCCGCTATCTAACCAATACACTCTGGCTCGTCGCAGGAGTCGGCCTTGGCGTTCTCGGCGTGGGTGTCGGATGCGCCTGGCTCGTCACTATGTGTCGTTTTCGCACGAGCCGGATCTGTGAGTGGGCAATTCTGCTGCCAATGGCTGTGCCCGCGTACATCCTGGCTTACACATACACTTCGTTCTTTGACGTCGGCGGTCCGGTCCAGGCCTGGATCCGAGTCACGTTTCACGTCACGGTGCGCGATTATTGGTTTCCTCAGATTCGGTCGCTCGAGTCCGCGATTCTCATGCTGACGCTGGCGTTATTTCCGTACGTGTACCTGCTGTCTCGTGCAGCATTTCTTGAGCAGTCGGTCGGCGCTCTGGAAGTGAGCCGGACACTGGGCTACGGGCCATGGGCGAGCTTTTTCAGGGTGGCGCTGCCGCTGGCTCGGCCATCCGTGGTGGCGGGGGTCAGCCTCGCGCTCATGGAGACTCTCGGTGATTTCGGCACCGTCCAGTATTTTGGGATCGATACATTTACCACGGGAATTTTTCGAAGCTGGTACGGCATGGACTCCAGGGCCACGGCCGCTCAGCTCTCCGCGATTCTCCTGCTCATCGTCGCGGGCGTTATCCTCATCGAACGCTGGTCTCGAGGTCGAGCCAAATATCATCACGCCTCTAGCCGGTACACCGCACTACAGCCATACCGACTGCGCGGCATACGCGCCGTCGGCGCAGCGCTGTTTTGCTGGGTGCCCATCACGTTGGGATTCTTGCTTCCCGCCGGACTTCTAACCTACATGTCGATTCAGAGTGGCGATCGATACCTGGGGCCCGCGTTTCTGCGCTTCGCCTCAAACAGTCTGATGCTGGCGGGAATCGCCAGTGTTGCGGCTGTTATCCTGGCCACCGTGATGGCATACGCCGTCCGCGTCTCTCCCGATGGCCTGGCACGTCTGGCGGCCACGCTCGGCACACTCGGTTACGCCGTTCCCGGATCGGTCATCGCGGTAGGAGTCCTGCTAGCTCTGGGACGGTTTGACAACGCGCTGGATGGCGCGATGCGCTCCGCGATCGGAATTTCAACAGGGCTGTTATTGAGCGGAAGTGGATTCGCCTTGATTTACGCTTATCAGGCGCGCTTCCTGGCGATAGCATTTAACCCGGTAGACGCGAGCTTGACGAGAATCCGCTCGGGATTTGACGATGCAGCCAGGACCTTAGGAGCAACACCGCTAGGCGCGCTTCAGCGAGTGCATGCGCCGATCATGCGCGCGAGCGTATTTACCGCCATCACCCTGGTCTTCGTGGACGTGATCAAGGAGCTTCCGGCGACGGTCATTGTTCGGCCATTCAATTTGGACACGCTGGCTGTCAGGGTCTACCAGCTTGCCGCGGATGAGCGGCTTGCCGAGGCGTCCACAGCCGCGCTAGCTATTGTCATCGTCGGGATTATTCCTGTGATTCTGTTGACCCGCGCAATCGGCCGCTCAAGGCCCGGCGAGACACGGCGTTAGCGTGATCGGCCAGGACGAGGTCGGCTTTGAGGCCGTGACGCATTATTACGATTCAGTACGAGCAGTCCAGGCTGTCTCGCTGACCATTGGTGACGGCCAGGTCCTTTGCCTGCTTGGCCCCTCGGGCTGCGGCAAGACCACACTCTTGCGACTGGTGGCCGGACTTGAAACCTTGCAAGAAGGTCGCATTCTGCTCGCTGGAACGGTCGTGGCAGATAGTCACTACAGCCTGCCTCCAGAGAAGCGGCACGTTGGTATGCTCTTTCAGGACTTTGCGCTCTTTCCGCATCTAACCGTGGGTGACAATGTGGGCTTCGGTCTGCGTCACCTGGAGAGGCGCAAAAAGGAGAATCGCATATCGACGCTGCTCGAGCGTGTCCAGCTCACCAACCTGGCCGACCGATATCCCCACACCCTCAGCGGTGGACAGCAGCAACGCGTGGCGCTGGCTCGCGCTTTGGCCCCGGAACCGCGCGTCGTACTATTGGACGAGCCGTTCTCCGACCTTGACACACGTTTGCGGGAAGAGGTTCGGGATGAGACCTTGACAGTTCTCAAAGAAAGTGGCGCAACGGTTTTGATGGTGACCCACGATCCGTACGAGGCGATGGCCATGGGGGATCGTATTGCCGTCATGCGCGCGGGTGAGATTCTGCAGATCGGTGCTCCCGACGAAGTCTACGAGCATCCGTCCTCTCCATTCGTGGCGGAGACATTGGGCTCGGTAAATCGATTCATCGGCAATATTCGAGAGGGTCAGGTCGCCACTCCAATCGGGTCCGTCCTCGCGACTGACGGCGCGGAGGGAGCGCAGGTCACCGTGCTCGTACGACCGGAGGGCATCGCGCTGCGGCGGGACGCCGCGACCGCGGATCCCATGCCCAAGGCAAGGGTTGAGCAGGTACGTCGCATCGGTACCCTCAGTGTCATTGACATCGTTCCTGATGACGGTGCGGAACAGCGGTCCGTGCGCTCCATCCAGTTCGGTGCCGCCAGCGTTGAGGTGGGCGACATAGCGGCCGTAAGCATCGATGCTCGGCATACCTTCGTGTTTCCTTTGATTCCCCCGGGGGATCGGTGAATTGACATTTCGATCGCTGATGCGCGTGAGGCATGATCGCTGGAAGCGTTCGGTCTCAACCGGCGCGAGTGGTAAGAACGGCGATTGTTGCGACTCAAGACGGAGATAGATGCTTTGAGTAATGAAGGACTGGGTCACGCGGCCGGAGGCTGGATCGGCGCTTCTATGCCGCGCCTCGAGGATCCGCGTTTTCTGCGAGGACAGGGTTACTACGCGACTGATATCCGCCCGCTCGGCTGCCTCCACGCCGCCATCCTGCGGAGCCCGCACGGCCACGCCCGTATTCGATCCATCGATACATCAGAGGCGCGGGAAATGCTGGGCGTCGTCGGTGTGTTCACCGCCCTGGATTTGGGCGAGGCAAATCAACCGCTACCGCTCGTTATGAACCACTCCAAGCTGCGGGCGAAAAGCCCCACCCCTCTGGCCTCTGAGAAGGTGCATCACGTGGGAGAAGCCGTAGCCGTGGTGGTAGCTGAGTCGCGCTATCTCGCCGAGGACGCGCTCGACGCCATAGTGGTGGAGTACGAGCCGCTCCCGGCCGTTGTCTCGGCAATCGAGGCACTGGAGCCCGGTGCGCCGATCGTTCACGATGATCTTGGCGACAATCTGGCTATCGTTCTCACCCACGAACAGGGAGATGTGGCGGGCGCCTTTCGCGATGCCGACGTTGTGGTTCGCGAGCATCTCACACTCGGCCGGTGTAGCGGTCAGGCCATGGAGACTCGGGCCGTCACCGCTGAGTACCGGCCCGCCGCATGGGGCGTGAGCCTGACCGTCTGGGACTCTACCCAATCTCCGCATACGGCGCGGCGCTGTATGGCCGCGATGCTTGGTATGGCACCACGCGATATTCGCGTAATTGCGCCCGATATAGGCGGAGGGTTTGGGGTCAAGAACCGCTTCTATCCCGAGGAAGCGCTCATACCCTGGCTGGCGAGACACCTGCAGAGACCCGTGCAGTGGATCGAGGATCGCCGCGAGGATTTCCTATCCACGTATCAAGCGCGCGAGCAAGATCACCAGATCGAGCTCGCGGCTCGGAGCGACGGCACCATCTTAGCCGCCAGGATCAGGATTCTCCATGATGCTGGCGCGTATTCACCTTTTGGTATCGTCGTACCCTGGAACAGCGCCGAGACGATGGTTGGCCCGTACCGCTTCCCGGCGGTCCAGGTTGAGATGCGCAGCGCTTACACGAATAAGCCCGGGAATGCACCGTATAGGGGCGCTGGGCGTCCTTCCGGCACCTTCAGCATGGAGCGCATGGTAGATCTCCTAGCGCGTGAGCTTGATATGCCCCCCGCGGTGGTGCGGGCTCGCAATTTCATCCAGCCAGACGAGATGCCATACAAGATACCCATTATTTCGCGCGATGGCACGGCCATCGAATACGACAGCGGCGACTATCCGGCTGCCATGGACACGCTGATGCAGGCGGTGGACGAACCGGCGTTTAGAGCCAGACAGAGAGCTGCTAGAGATGATGGCTGCATGCTAGGCCTCGGCGTTGCCTGCTACGTGGAGCGCACCGGCACCGGCCCCTTCGAGGGAGCCACTGTACGCGTTGAGTCGGATGGCCACGTGCTCGTCATGACCGGCGCGACGCCGCAGGGCCAGGGTCATCAAACCGTCTATGCACAGGTGTGCGCTGAGCGCCTGGGCGTGAAGCCAGAGGACGTCACCATCATTACCGGTGACACTGAAGCCATCGCTATGGGCGTGGGAACATCTGCAAGTCGCTCAGCGGTGACAGCCGGGAACGCGGTCAGTCAAGCATCACAGGGGCTCAAAGAGAAGGTGCTTACCATTGCCGCGCACCTGCTGGAGACGTCTCCCGACGATGTCGAGATGCGTGAGAGCATCGCTCACGTCCGCGGCGCACCGGAGCGCTCATTACCGCTGGCGCGCATCGCTCAGCTGGCTATTGCGCCCTCACCGAACGCCCCACTGCCGCGCGGAGTCGAGCCGGGACTCGAGTACACGACTTATTTCGCGCCCGAGGCACCGACGTTCTCCAACGGTGCGCACGCGGCCATTGTGGAAGTGGACCCGGAATCGGGCATGGTTACGCTCGAGAGCTACATCGTGGCGCACGACTGCGGGACGGTCTTAAACCCGATGCTACTGGACGGGCAGGTGCACGGCGGTGTGGCGCAGGGCCTCGGCAACGCTCTTACCGAGGAGCTCCACTACGACAGCGAAGGGCAGTTACTGACGTCCACGTACCTGGACTACCTGATACCGAGCGCGACCGAAATCCCCATGATGGACACGCTACACCTCGAGACCCGCTCGCCTAACAATCCGGAGGGCATCAAGGGCGCCGGTGAGGGCGGGACCATCCCCGTGCCCGCTGTAGTGGCCAACGCGATTGATGACGCCCTGGCGCATCTGGGCGTGCGCGTGACTCACGCGCCGATCACTCCCGACAGGTTGCGCCGGCTCATACGAGAGCAAGCCAAAGCGAGTCCCTAGAGCGGGCCTCCGTGCCCGCGCGTCGCTCTGGCCAGCTTCCAAAATGACTTGCGGGCGCGGAGGCCCGCTCTACTGGCTCTTCCCCGCTACTCGAAGATCCAGAGGTCCGTGGAGCGGTCCCAGGTGGAAAGCTCACTCGCCTGAAACCAGAGTGCCACCTCACGGGCCCCAGTCTCGGGCGAATCCGACGCGTGGACGAGATTGCGACCGATTTCAAGGGCAAAGTCACCCCGAATGGTGCCTGCCGGAGATGCCGTGGGATTGGTGGCCCCTACGCTCGCGCGGACGGCCGCCACGGCGTTAGAGCCCTCGAAGACCGCCGTCACCACCGGTGCGGCGCAGATGTAGCGAATGAGTCCCTCGTAGAAAGGCTTGCCTTCGTGTTCGGCGTAGTGCTTTTGTGCGAGCGACTCAGGAACAGCAAGCATCTTGAGACCGACAAGCTTGAGACCGCGCGCTTCCAGGCGGGCCAGAATGGTGCCGATGAGGCCACGCTGGACCCCATCCGGCTTGACAATGACGAGTGTGCGTTCACGTTCCATAGCGCTGATACCTTAGTGGAGAGATGAGATTGTGAGCAACCGCAAGTCGGCGCATAGCTCACACGTTCTATAATGTCGGAGTTCGAAGGAACGAACGAATGGGAGGACATTCGATGGCAGTTGAAGCCTACTGCATGAAGTGCAAACAAACTCGTGAGATCAAGGACCCGCAGCAGGTCACAATGAAGAATGGCCGACCGGCCACTCAGGGCACCTGCGGAACATGCGGAACCAAGATGTTCAAGATCGGCGCAGGAGCGGCCAAGAAGTAAGATCGCGCTCCTGTAGCCGCGCACCAACGTGAGACATTGCCACGTTGGTCGCGTGTCAGTCAGGTGCAAGCCCGCGGCGCGCATCCGTGCGCGGCTACACCTCGATTCCACCTCGCGCACGCTATGTCTCTGCATATCGCGGCGCCCAGAAAAATCATGTTACCAACGCGCAACGACGCGCGGGGTGCATGATCAGCGATGTGCCCCTGGAGCTCAGCACAGTCTCCACGCTGCCGTGGACGCGATCGCGAAAGACATCCATGGGAGGGGCTCACGACCCGCACATGAGCACTTTCTCCTTACCGATCGACTGACTACGCTCGGTCGATAATCTCGCAGGCTAGCGCATCCCCGTTCGCGGCAGTGGTTTAGGGCTGGCGTTGGTGAAACATATCCTGACGCTTCATGGCGGGATCCTTGGCGCCCGTAGCGTGCCCGAGAGGGAGCGACGTTTGGATCCGCCTTCCAGTTCACGATCAGGGACTGCCAAAGACCACGAACGGGGGACAGCAGCTAGCTTTCGGATCACCCGCCATCGATTCCAACTAGCTCCGTACGCGTGTCCTACAGTTCCATCCAGTCGGCCCTTCCGCGATCTTCTGATTACGGCAACGTCGGTTGTGCGAGAGCAGCCGTTAAGCCGCAAGCAAAGGATTACTAACGCTCGTTAACAGGTCTGGTAGCCGGAAACGGCATCCAATGACTCCAACCAGAGCCCAAACTGAACTCCGGGCGGTGTGTGAACCCAACGAGGTGCGTCGGACAGCGGCAGTCGGATGAGCCGAACCGTGGATACGGTTGAAACGCGCCAGGCCCAGCCAGAATTGAGATAGCGATCGAGCACTCAATACGGACGGTGGTCTCGGTGAAGAGCACTAAGACGATTTCAGCATGTTCCCGAAGGCCGTCCACGTGCCAGTGCCGTGGCTTCTCGAGCCTGATGTGCCGTCCGATCCGCGATCGGAGGCCTTTGAGCGCGCTGCCGGTGTAGTAGTACCAGCCGGCTGGGAATTGAGCGCGTCCGTGTCGCCCCACCTGGATCTCGCAATCTGACTCTAATAGAAGCTCGAGAACGTACGTGCCTGGCTTGTCGGGTAGATCTAACGACATTATTCCGACGCGTATACTCGCACGGTTTCAGTGACTACTTCTCAAACAATCAGCTCCAGCGTCCCGCGTGAACGCCTGTTCACGCGGGATTTCGGCCTCCTGTGCATCACGGGTTGCCTGAATTTCGCCGTCCACATGCTGGCCGTAACGAGTCTTCCGCTGCTCGTCACGGGGCCCATAGGCGGATCAGAGAGCGACGTGGGCCTGGCATTGAGTGCCTTCTATGTGGCTGCTGTCGTCTTGCGCGTTCCGCTGGGGCGGCTCATTGACGTCTGGGGCCGTCGGGCTGTCATGACGTTCTGTCTCTCAGCATTGATATTGGCCAGCGGCGGCTATCTGCTGGCGAGCAGCGTCCTTGCCCTGCTCATTGTCAGGGCGCTCCACGGTGGTTGCTTTGCCGGGTATGGAACCGCCGGGCAGCACCATGGTGGGTGATATCGTTCCCGCGAAAAGGCGCGGTGAAGCGTTGGGCTACTACGGTCTCCTGGGCCACGTGGCGCTCGCAATCATGCCGTGGATTGCGTTCAGAACGATTGAGAGCGCCGGATTCGGGGCGCTCTATGCCCTTTCCGCTGTACTCGCGGTCCTCGGAGTCATTGGCTCATTACTCGTTCGGGAGCCGCCGCGAGGCCATAAAGCACCATCAGCGCAGGGCCTGATCCTGGGGCTTTTCCATCCCGCCGCCTTCCGGCCAGCGGTGATCCTGGGCCTGTTCACGATGGTCTACGCCGCACAGATTCTGTTTCTTCCGCTCTACGCTCGAGTCCGAGGGATAGGGGATCCTGGTCTCTACTTCGCGGTGTACGGCGGAGTCCTGATTCTTGCCCGCGGTCCGGCCGGAAGAGTCTCTGACCGCATTGGTCGAGGGCCGGCCATCATTCCAGGTCTGGCGCTGAGCACTGTATCAATGCTCCTCCTCTCGTTCGCGGATTCACTACCGCTCATGCTGGTCTCCGCGGGAATCTTCGCCATCGCATTCGCGCTCGTCACACCATCGCTCAGTGCGCTGGTCGTAGACATCACTCACCCTACGGAGCGGGGCTCCGCAATGGCCACGCACACCACCTTCTTCGATATCGGCACCGGGCTCGGTGCGGCGCTGTGCGGAGTTCTCGCCGAGCGCATCGGTTTCCAGGCCACGTATGCCGCGGGATCGATGATCGGACTCATCGCAATCGGTCTTTATGGTGCGATCGTCTGGCGCAAGGTGCGACCATCCTCGGCTTGACAGTGGCGTGGCGTCTGCCCTGGATGATCGATCGGAGTTATTCTCAGCCGGACGTCAACTGACGGGGAGTAACATTCATGGCGGAGAGTAACGTTACAGAGGGAATGCCCGCGCCCGACTTCTCACTTCCAAGTACCAGCGGCGAGACCATCAGCCTCTCCGATTTCAAGGGCAAGCAGGCTGTCGTCCTGTACTTCTATCCCAAGGACAGTACTCCGGGCTGCACGGTGGAGGCCTGTTCGTTTCGTGACAACCTGGCGGCGGTGCAATCGCATGGCGCGGCGGTTCTGGGCGTCAGTCCCGATAGCGTCAAGTCACACACGAACTTTACCCAGAAGCAGGGTCTGAATTTTCCCCTCCTGGCTGATACCGAGCGTGAGCTGGCTAAGGCCTATGATGTCTGGGTGGAGAAGAAGCAGTACGGTCGCATGTACATGGGGGTCGAGCGATCCACCTTCCTGATAGACAAAGACGGCAAGATCAAGAAAATCTGGCGCAAAGTCACGCCCAAGACCCATGTTGCGGACGTGATCGCGGCACTAGAAAGCTGACCCGTGACGCTCACAAAGGATGAGCTGAAAGCTCGCGTATGCGCTGAGATCGATCGACGCGCCCCCGAGATTGCTGCGGTCAGCGAGCACATCATGCACCATCCAGAGGCCGGCTTTCGAGAGCATCGGACATCGGCCTTTGTGCGCGAGCAACTCGACCGCATGGGCCTTGCGCATCGCGATGGTCTGGCTCTCACGGGGGTCAAAGTTCGCATGCGTGGCCGAGCACCAGGCCCGACGCTCGCCATCCTCGGCGAGCTGGACTCGCTGATCATCTCGGATCATCCGTTCGCCGACCCGCGGACGCACGCGGCGCACGCCTGCGGGCACAACGCGCAGATCGCATCGATGCTCGGCGCGGGCATGGGACTTCAAAGAGTCATGGATGAGCTCGACGGGGACGTCGTGCTTTTTGCCGTTCCCGCGGAGGAGTACATCGAGGTCGAGTGGCGCCTCCAGCTCCGGGCGGAAAAGAAGCTCGAATTCCTCACCGGCAAGTCCGAGCTCATCAAGCTGGGCGAGTTCGACGATGTCGATCTGGCAACCATCACACACACCACGTCACGGCCTGAGGAGAAGCAAGCGTCGGTAGGCATGACCTACAACGGCTGCGTAGTGAAGTTTGTGCGCTTCATCGGCAAGTCGGCGCACGCGGGCGGCGCCCCCCACAATGGGATCAACGCGCTCAAGGCGGCGATGCTCGCTCTTCAGGCTATCGATGCGCAGCGTGAGACATTTCGGGATGAGGACCATATCCGGGTCCATCCGATCATCACGCGTGGCGGTGACGCGGTGAGCGCCATACCCGCGGATGTGCGGCTCGAGACGTTCGTGCGAGGAAGCTCGCTGAAAGCGATCCAGGAAGCGGATGCCAAAGTTGATCGCTGCTTGCGAGCCGGAGCAATGGCTATGGGCGCAAAAGTGGAGATTACAACGCTTCCCGGGTACCTACCACTCCAGTGCGATCCCAACCTGGCCGAGTTGACGCTGGCGAATTGTCGAGACGTTGTAGGCGCTGAAAACGTTGGCGGATCCGGCCACGCCACTGGATCCACCGACCTCGGCGATCTGGGTGCCATCATGCCAGTCGTCCATCCACGCGCCGGCGGCGCCAAGGGCAACGGTCACGGTAACGATTATTGGACCGTCGATCAGCAGATTGCCGCAATCAATCCTGCCAAAGCCATGGCTCTCACTGCCATTGATCTCCTCTACGACGGCGCGAAAGAAGCCCATCGAATCAAAGCCGAATCACGCCCGCTCCTCACGCGAGACGAGTATTTGAAGCTAGTGAGAGGGTTTGCTCGAGAAGAACGATACGAGTGAGCAGTGGGCAATGCGAAGGGAGTCGCAGGTTAGCCGGCGAGGGAACGCTAGAGCATGAGCGGCGTCTTACCGTCCAAGCCAGTCGACGGCCTTTAAAGATCTAATTGTCTGGCAGAAATCGATGGATCTGGTGGAGGCTGTCTAATTGCTTAGCTCACATGCTTCCGAGGGACGAGACCTACGGATTGGTCGCGCAGATTCGTCGTACGGCTGTTTGTGTTCCGTCCAACATCGGAAGGCCAACGGCGTCGTGGCTCTCGGGAGTTCCTTCATTTTCTGTCAGTTCAGTTGGATCCCTCGCCCAGATCGGGACTCAGCTCTTGATCACGGTGCGGCTTCGGTATCTGGCCGAATCGGACGTGAACGAGGCGATCGAGCCCGTCCACAAATGTCAGCGCATGCTACAGACGACCCGAACAAGACTTATAAGCAAGCAGCAAGCGCGGCCGTCCAAGCGGACTGTTCACTGCCCACTTCGACCATAGACCCGACGGTACATCCCGTAGTTCTCATACACGACCTGCAAGTACATGCTTGTTTCGTTGTAGGGGATTCGGGCGGCGAAGAGATCCATGTCGGTGCGGCCGTATTCATTCAGCCATTTGTCAACGGCTCCTCCGCCGGCGTTGTAGGCAGCAAGCGCAGGGAGAATCAGGCCGCCATAGCGGTTGAGCTGCTGGGTAAGATAGTAGGCGCCGAATTCCAGGTTCACTGAGGGTTTGAGCAGATCTCTCTCGGTGAAATCGGCATACCCCAGTCTACTGGCAATTCCCTGGCCCGTTCCTGGAATGATTTGACTGAGTCCCAGTGCATTTGCTGATGAACGAGCCGACGGGTCAAACCGGCTCTCCTGCCGTACGAGCGCGGCTAGGAGAAGGGCGTCAGCGCTATGTCGCCTTGAGCCTGATGTAAGTGAGTCTTCAAAAGCCAGAGGCATGAGCAACCGTTGGAACGTGGTTGGTAGATCGGTTCGAATGAGGCCATGCTCCTTAGCCGCTGACTCAGCCGTGCGAAGCGCTCGCGAGGTGTATCCCAATGCCGACTCAGTTTTGGCGACGAGAAGCTTGTGCGCCAGTGGCTGAGCATGGTGGCTCGCCTGCTCGATCAGTCCATCAAGCTCCCAGGCCGCCTGATCACGGAGACCCAGGCGCATCAGCTCGCTTGCCCGTCGATACATTGGATCGCCTGTGAGCGTGTCCTCTAGCTCAGCTTGACTCGTCCCCTGCGCGTTGAGCCAATCTTCAAGCTGAGGGTCCACTTCAGCCGCGCGTATCGCAGGCGCCGAAAGGGCATGAAACGTGTGCTGCGCCTGGAGGTCTCCTTGTCGGATTGCCTGAGCTCGCATTCCGCCAAACGTGTCCGGCCCGACCTCTGCCGCGCGTATCAACCGAGCGTCGCCCTCGGCAGTGTTGCCTTGTTCATGAAAAGTTTTCCCCTGCCATTGGAGCGCGAGCGCCTGGAACTGACGCTCGGTGGTGTCTTGCGCCAGAGGCTCCCATGCTGAGATTGCACCGGAGTAGTCACCCTTCAAATACTGGAGCAGGCCCAGACGAAAGCGTCCCGTTCGCCCCTGCGTAGTCTCTGGATAGGCGGATGCGAGGCGCCCGTAAATCTGACGAGCCTCATCCATTCCACCGTTGCTCTCAAGAATGCGACCGGCTCTGAGGAGCGCCACGGGCGCGATCGGGTGACTCGGCTGCCGCTCAGCCGCTGCGCGCATCTCCCGAGCTGCTTCAGTCTCTCGACCCTGGCGCAGAACTAAGGTTGCGCGATTGTATCGAGCCGCGGTTGACTCGGGGCCGTCTGCTGATTCGGTAAGCGCCGCGTCAAATCCCGTTCGGGCCGCGTCATCCTGGCCAGCGTTGAGACGGACCATCGCTGCCTGCGTCCACGTGACGGCTGAAGACTCCTGAAGTGCGTTGAGTCGTTCCAGCGCCGCGAGTGCGCGCGGATGATCGGCGTATTCGCGTACCAACGTGGCCAGCATTGTTACCGCCAGGTCGCGCTTTCCGGCATCGCGTGCCACTTCCGAGGCGGTGGAGAGCAACGTCCCTCGATAGCTCCTGGTAGTCCCCAGGGTGTAGAGCTCATCATGAATTTGGAGGAATCGATCGCTGTCCCCGCGCTTCAACTCGGCCGCTGCGAGCTTCTCGAGGGCCTCGATTCGCAAACGGCGATGTGGCTCCGTATCGAGCAGCGCTTGAGCCTCTTGAGCCATCGCAGCAGCATCATCGGTACTTTCGGCGCATTGAATCAGCCCCATGCGCGCATACGGCTCAAGGAGCGCTTTGCTGGAGACGAGCCCGCGGTACAGTCGGCTGGCGTCGGAACAGTCCTTCTGAGCTCGAGCAATCTCCGCCGTCAGGAACGAGGCCCTATCGTTCAGGGCTGGTGTAGGACTGCTACTGAATGGCTCAATGATCGCGGCTGCCTCGGCGTGTCGACCGCGCGCAAATTCGAGGCCGGCCAATCGCGTGCGCGCCTCTTCGGTCACAACCGGATCTGTATGTTGAAGAAGCGACTTGTACGTGCCTAACGCGGCGTCGATATCGCCGTCGCGACGCGCTCGCTCGCCTTCGGCCAGGGGATCGCTCTTCGCATTCGGGCTCGCCGCCAGCGCATTCGAACTCGGGCTCGCCGCCAGCGCAATGGAATCGGGCTCGAGCGCACGCGGTGGTGTCGGATTCGGAACCATCGCCAGCCCGGCAATGAGCACCAGAATCAGCGGCGCGAGCATGAGGGTGCGTGTGACTGGCGACATGGTGACGACTCCGCGTCTGAGAACGAGGCTACCATAGTCGGAACGGTCCCACCACGGGGCGGTTGCCGCCTGGGGTCACGACTGAATCACGATTTGCGGCCGAAATACTTGTCGCTTCGTCCGGGTGACTGATAAGCTCTCGGCACCCGAGGGGGAGTATCTCCCCGAGGTGTCGTCGTCAACACGGACAGCTCTTGAGCTGACTCGGCGGCACCGGTCCGCCGCAACGGACTGAGAGAGACCTTCGGCTGACGTATTTCAGCCGGAGGAGAAGTAGTGTCAGTAGACACTCTCGCGTGGATCGTTTTCGCGGTTCTGATCGCGTCATTCCTGGCGCTTGATCTGTTCGTCTTTCACAAGGAAGCACATGAGGTCAAACCGCGTGAGGCGCTGACCTGGGTGTGCATCTGGGTGGCGGTAGCGCTGGCCTTCTGCGGGATCCTGTACTTCTGGCGCGGGCCTGATAGTGCGGCCGAATTCCTTGCCGGATACCTCGTCGAACAAAGCCTGTCCGTTGACAATATGTTCGTCTTCGCGCTGATCTTCACGTACTTTGCCATTCCAGGAAGCCTTCAACATCGTCTCCTGTTCTGGGGAATCGTGGGGGCAGTCATCTTTCGCGCGATGTTCATTGGCGCGGGCGCCGTGCTGCTCAAGAATTTCCACTGGACGATCTACATCTTCGGCGGCTTCTTGGTCTACACAGGTCTCAAGCTCTTGAAGCACAGTGACGACCAGGTAGAGCCGGAGAAGAATCCTGTGCTCCGCCTGATGCGCCGCTTCGTCCCACTGACCGAAAACCTTCACGGTCAGAGCTTCTTCGTCCGCCAGAACGGCCGACTCATGGCTACTCCGCTGCTGGCCGTGCTGGTAGTCATCGAGACCACGGACATCATCTTCGCGGTCGATTCGATTCCCGCGGTGTTCGCTGTGACCACCGACCCATTCATCGTCTTTACGTCAAACGCGTTCGCGATCCTGGGCCTGAGAGCGCTGTACTTCCTTCTAGCCGACATGATGGGGCGGTTCATCTACCTGAAGTATGGATTGGCAGCGATCCTCACGATGGTCGGCGTCAAGATGCTGCTGACTGACATCTACAAGGTGCCCGTGTGGCTATCCCTCGGCGCCATCGTGGTTATCCTTGCTGTAACGGTGCTGATCTCGCTCCGGGCTACGAGCAATTCGCAGGATGAGCCAACGGCTCGTTCAGGGTCGGGCCATTGACGCCCGACCCCTGAACGGATCGACATCGCTCGGGATCGATGAGCGGCGGATCGGTTGCCCTCCACTACCAGGATTCTGCCCGCCGCGGGCGTCCTCCTCAACTTGAACTTGGATGGACGCTCTGGTGTTAGTTTAGTGAGCTTCACGGCCCTGGCGGTCAACCGCGGCAACGTGCATTTGAACTCCGAACGGACCTTCTAGGTTCTCCTATAAGAAAGGAATCACTGACTATGCGCATCCTGGTTCCCCTCGACGGGTCAGATCGAGCGCACGCAGCCACTCTTGCCGCCCGCACAGTCATCTCTGGAGTCCCGGGGCAGATCATCTTCTTCCACGCATCCTGGCCAGGTATTCCGGTGGATCAAGCGGATAGACCGATTGAAAGCGAGCTAGAGGCCCTCCGAGAACTCGGGCTTGATGTCTCACTTGAGCGGCGTTCAACGCCCCGGGACGAAGAAACTGGTCGGGTGATCGCGGACGCCGCGAATGAGCTCCAGGCGGATTTGATCGTAATGACGACGCACGGTCGTGGTGGTCTTGGTCGATTCCTTTTCGGCAGCGTCACCGAGCAGGTCATTCAATGTGCTGAAGTACCGGTGATGATTACGCCATCGGGCCTCGCAGCAGATTGGCCCGGTGGTCATGACGCCTCTGTACTCGTAGCACTTGACGGTTCAGACTCGGCCGAACGGGTCCTGGCACCTGTGTCGGACCTGGCTCGCGCACTAAGCGCCGAGATCGTTCTCAGCCGAGTGTTGACCGGCGAGAATGAACCATCCGCGGATCAGGCCGAACAGTACCTCACGTCAGTCAGCTCCTCCCTGAAGGGCGCCGGCGTAACGGCGCGCCACGTGGTGCGCTCCGGTGACCCCGCACGTACAATCGCGGCGCTCGCCCAAGAGCTCAACGTCGTGGCAATCGCCATAGGCTCGTACCGCGAGAATTCCAGACGCGTCGCGCTAGGCAGCGTCTCCATGGGCATTATTCGACGATCGGATGTCCCGATTCTCATAGGGTAAGAGACGCCGTAGAAAGCACCGCGCAGTGCAACGTGTAAGAGCGTGGCACGCCCGGGCAATTTTCGCGTCAGGCCGACTCGTCTAAGGAAGTAGTGGGCGGCATTGATCACGATGACCGTTCCGACTGTCATGACCAGATCCCTTCGCCATTGGGCAGCACCATAACGGCTTCCGCGTGATCGTCATGGTGCTGCACCACTCATCCCAGACCACCGAACAACGCCCCCTGTGGCAGGATCAGTAGCAGCATCTCCACGAAAGACCGCGCTGCCCACGTAGACGAGCGACAGACCTTGTCGATCATAGCGGCTGCAACCCAGCCTGCGATCATCCTTGATGGCCATACTCCAGCCCGGTCCAAAGAGAAGCTGGACCAGGTCGTCCTTGGACGCCGCGGCCAAGTGCACTGCCGGAGAATGAAACGCAGTGCGTGCAGGAGTTTCTCCCGGCGGAGAATGTCGTCTACTGAGCTCCTGATACACTTGCGGCTCCAGAGAAGCGACCTTCGGAACATCTCCCTGGTCCAACATGAGTAAGCGAGGCCCGCAGTGCACGGTCAGGAACTGTTAATCGATATTGGCCTGGCCATTGTGGCCGCCACAGCGCTCGCTTACGTTGCGCGCTTTCTGGGCCAGCCACTGCTACTCGGGTACATCGGCGCAGGATTGATTATCGGCCCACCCGGACTCGGGCTCATCCACGATGAAGAGTTGATTGCCGAGCTCGCTGAGCTAGGTTTAGCGTTCTTGATGTTCATCGTCGGTCTCGAGATCGACTTGAAAAAGCTCATCAGCTCGGGCCGTGTCGGGGCATTCGTCGGCACCATCCAGGTCACGGTGTGCGCACTGATCGCCTTCGGCGCCGTTCTGCTCATGGGCTTCACTGGCTTGCCAGCCCTGTATCTCGGAGTTGCATCCGCGTTCTCCAGCACGATGATCGTCGTAAAGCTGCTTTCGGACAAGAGCGAGCTCGATACCGTGGATGGACGATTAACGCTCGGCATCCTACTCATGCAGGACATCCTGGCCATTGTGGTTCTTGCGGTTCAGCCTAACCTTCAGGACCCGTCCTTACTTCCTATTGTCCTCTCGCTCTTGAAGGGGGCAGCGTTACTCGGCGGTGCTCTTCTTGTCGCGCGATACATACTTCCGCGGCTTTTTCAATTCGCCGCCAAAAAGTCCCGAGATTGTCCTGATCTCGGCAGTTTCGTGGTGTCTGCTCATCGGCTACTTCGCGGTCCTGGCGAATTTCTCCATTGCCATGGGAGCGCTAATAGCGGGCGTAACACTTTCGGCGTTTCCGTATAGCCTGGACGTCGTCGCCAAGATTCGCGGCCTCCGCGACTTTTTCGTCACGCTCTTTTTCGTCGCGCTTGGCATGCAGCTCCAGATTGGGTCGATCGGAATCGTCATCGCCGCGCTGGTACTGTCGGCGGTGGTCATTGTTAGCCGATTCGTCACCGTACTCCCAACGCTCTACGCACTCAGATATGGCTCGCGCGTTGGTACGCTGTGTTCCATTTCCACTGCCCAGACCGGCGAATTTGCTCTGGTCATCGCGGCGCTCGGCGTGTCACTCGGTCAAATAGACAGCTCCATCACGTCGGTGCTGGCGCTCACATTAGTGATCACGTCGACGTTATCGACTTACATGATCATGGCCAATCACGCACTAGCCCGCAGGACCGTTGCCTTGCTCAAGCGTGTCGGCATCGACGAACGGCTGGAGTCAACGACCGGACTTGACTCTCATGAAGGAGGTCGAGACGTAGTCTTGCTTGGGTTTCACCGTACGGCTAGCTCGTTTATCCATGAATGTCAGGGTACGGCGCACGGACGCGATCTACTCGTGGTGGATTTCAGCCCTGAAGTACATCGTGAGCTCACGAGGCTCGATATCCCCATCGTCTATGGCGATATCAGTCATCTTGATACGCTCGAGCATGCAGGACTTGAAGAGGCAGGCATCGTGCTCTCCACGGTGTCCGAGGACTTTCTGCGGGGCACGGACAACGTCACCATGCTCAGGCAGGTTCGAAGACTCAACCCGAGAGCCCGAGTGATTCTGACCGCTGAGACGCTGGAGCGTGCTCGACAGATGTACGCCGAGGGGGCTGACTACGTGATCTTGCCGCGTATCGAGACTGCGCGGGTGATCGTAGATGTGCTCGACGCGATCGAACGCGGTGAGCTTGACGATCTCCGAGCCCGCGCCCTCGCCAACCTTGCCGATCGACGAGAGGTCCTGGTTTGATCTGGCCAGGTACTTGCACGAGCGCGCGAATGACACGCCTGTTCAGGATGTCATGACACGGTGCACGAGCTTGGAGCGGGTCTCATCGCGATGATGACCCACGGCCTCGGTGGAATCCGGCGGCGGGCACTTTCGAGCGTTGCGGAAGACGTCGTTCGGCGCGCAGCGGCCTCGGAGCAGCCAGGCCGAGCCCGCTAATACTCGGCGGACGATCGTATGTCGATGATACCGGACCCCAAGATCCGCGGATGGGCGCTCCCATTGCTTATTGCACTTGCTGGTTTGGTCTGTCTCCTCGCGTTCAGCGTGCTTGCTGGGATGGATTGGACCGGCACAGCGCCCACCTGGGATTCTGATATCTCCGCGTTAATTCAAAGCTGGAGTGCCCCCGGCATCCGGCCCTTCATGCTGGCGGTAAGCTGGCTAGGGTGGTCACCGCAAAGCTGGGTTCTCGTGTTGGGGATCTGCGGCCTGCTCTACCTGCGCGGTCTCACGGTGGCAGCGCCTCTTGCGCTTGTTGCGGGGGTATCGCACTTCATCGTTCGTGGCATCAAGCAGTCCATCAACCGGCTTCGGCCGGACCTTGGCATCCTGCCCGATGGGCCCCTGGACCCCAGTTTCCCCAGCGGACACGCTACGCTATACACGATTTTTCTCGGCTTGCTCGCCTACCTTGCCTGGAGGCGACTCCGTCCCGGATGGTCCCGGAGATTGAGCCTTGCCATTTGCCTCGGCTTGATGGTTCTGGTGGGGCCCTCACGCGTATATCTCGGACAGCACTGGCCGTCCGATGTACTCGCTGGTTACCTACTAGGAAGCGGGCTTCTCTTGATGATTATTGCCGTCATCGAATGGCGGAACAATCGACTGACCCGAGCGAGAACTCGCACTGCCGCGCACTGATCGGATTACCAGACTAACCGCTGGGCAGCGCGCGGATACACTCGCGGAGCCAGGGCTCCAGCATGCCAATAAAGACCTCGCCGCGGCCGATGCTCAGCGCTACTCCGGCCACTTCTTCGTCGGATGCAATCATCATGGCGCCGTTTCGAAGCAGGAAAGCCATGGTCAGCGCCATGCCGGTCTGAGCACTTCCGGGACCAAACGGCTTGTCACGAATCAGTCCGTACATCAAGAACGCGGTGAGGGAGACCATGTCGCCCCGTTGCGTCTGGGCCATCTGGATTGCTCGATCGAGGGTCGACTTCACGCGCGCTTCGTTTGGCGCCTCCGTCACCTCTTTGCCCAGTCGCTGCATGAGCTCATAGTGGAACCGGATGGCCTGATCGACATCGGGATATGAGAACCCACCGCCGCCCTGATCACTCATTGATCGCCTCCAGAGCTGGCTTGTAGCGCTCCAACACAGCTTCCAGCGCGCGCTCCCACTCCACTGAGAACCAGGCCTCCACACCCACGGGGCGGAAGAAGATCCCCTCTTCCACGGGATTGAGCTCCACCTTGACACCCGTATCCAGGTGATAACGCTGTGCCACATCAGCCGGAATAAGCACACTCAGCCCTTCAGGCGTTTGAACGATTTCGGATTCCACGGCGAGAGTTCCCCCTGCGCTCAAGTGTAATCGAGGCGTCGGCAATAGGGCGGCTGCTCTCAGCCTCTCACATGGAAGTAGCGTGGTGGGAGCGCATTCATCTCCTTCGCGGGATGCCTGGGTGGACCTTGGGAGTGGCGCTGCCAATTACCTGTAGCTTCTGGCCGATGCACCGGAGGAGTGCGGCACACCCTAGAGCATGGTGGCAAATGGGGAGCGTCCCCGCTGATGGATCCCTAGGAGGGCGCGGCCTACTTCCATTTCGGTTTGCCACCTCGTTTGCGTCCGAACGGTCTGCGCACCGCCTCCGTTGACTTGGAGTATCTGGATGTAGGTTCGGGCTCATTCCGATTGCAGTACGAAAGCTCGCCCGACGTTGAGACGGACGAGGTCTACACGGAGTCTGAAGTCCATCGATCTCGACAACACTGGAGAGTGGCGGCAGGCACGTTTTTTCCTTCCTGAGTCGATTTCCATCAACGTCAATAAGGGGGCTATGGCGACTTCAGATTCAGGCAATCCAGCAGAAGGTGATCTGCCTCATGTGTTTGGCCGGGTGATCCTGAGTAGCGACCGCTCTCCGCATCCGGTGCCATTTGCGCCTGAGACGCTGAGCGTGGCGGATGGCGCGCCGAGGACTCCCGTAGCACTGCAATGGAGCAGCGTTGAACGTGCTCACACATATCGCTTGGAGATCGTGCCGGTCACGGGGAGCGGACGCACTGAATCATTCATGAATCAAGGTCGGCTTTGTGGGTTCAATCCATGAACCGGCCGACTTCCACACCCCGTTGGGATGGTCGAGCGCGTTGTGCCGTTCGCGATGTATCCATGCTACCTGTAGGCCTATACGAGTGGCGTGTCGAAGCACTCGATTCGGAGGGCGCACTCATCGGCACGCCGAGCGAATGGTCCTACCTGATCCGGCGATAATCCTTAGGTCTTCGTGACTGGCTGGGACCGCGGACGTCCAATCAGCCGTCCCAGGCTAGGTCGTGTCAGCGCTTCGAGTCTAACAAGCGAATTCATCGGCCTGAGCGCAACAAAGGCATAATGGGACACGCCTATGCCGGACATCACAACACCTGTCAACGTGGAAACGCGGCGACGGGAACGCCGATTGGCCTTTTCACTGCCCCTCTCGCTGCTCGCGTTCGTGTTGTTCTACAAACTTGCGCAGCGCGACTGGACATCTCCGCCGATGCCCTGGGATCAGCGTGTGACCCGTTGGATTCAGGGTATCCGCCCGCCAGGCATGCGGCGCTTCATGCTGGCTGTGAGCTGGCCGGGGTGGCCGCCACGAAACTGGGCTTTGACGATTATCGGAGCCCTGGCGCTCTTCCGCGGAGGCTTCCGCGTGGCGCCGTGGATCGTTCTGGCGGCACTTCCGGTGGAAGGCGCGGTAACTGGCATGAAGTACTGGATCAATCGCGAGCGGCCCATACGTCCTTTCCCAGCGCCTCAGCTTCTGGCCCAGTGATCCAAGCTTTCCCAGCGGACACACCGTGCAGTACACATTGCTGTTTGGATTTATTGCGCATCTAGCGCGTCTCTATGTTCATCAGCAAATGGTCCGCAGGCTGCTACTGACGATGTCGGGACTGTTTGTTCTGCTCATTGGCCCCTCGCGTATCTACCTCGGGCACCATTGGCCCACGGACGTTCTCGCGGGATACAGCCTTGGCCTGGGTCTGCTCTTCTCATTTGTTCAGCTCTATGAGCTTGTCAGACTTAAGACGCGCCATCGGCCATCAATGCAGACCGCGACTGACGCCGTTCCAACCATGCAGGCAGGAAAGCCAAGATTCCACTGGCTGAGCCTGCGGTCTGTGTGATGGATGGACGGGCTCTGGGGGCTGGTCCGGCGCATTTCTGCGCGGTTCAGCAGGCAGAGGTTCAGGCGGCCTTAGGCCTGCTCTCTGAAGGAGCGCATCATTGCTTGAGAGTATGGCGCTCTGGTTTGCAATCCTGGCGAGGATGTAGCAGTGGCTATCGCTTCATTTCGGGGAATGCAAAACACCGAGCTCGCGTTGGTGGAATGGCGGAAAGGCGTCCCCTAAGCGCTCTTGATTTTTAGTCGCTTCTTACCCAATCACCATCATGGTTCTTGTGGTATTTACGCTCCACGGCTCCCCAGGCCACGCGGTGAGCGCGTTCTTCGTCGTGCCCGTATTCATCCCAGGCACTGTTGAACGCTGCCTGGTAGATTTCCTGGGCGTGCTTCGGCAGATTATTCTGAACTCCGCTCGGCAGATCGGTCAGAGTGTCGTACGGCATGCTTTTAACCTCGCTTCACATGCTTTACAGCACTAAAAGCAAGACGCATGCCCGGTCGGAGCGAGGGATGACCGCCGCGCGGCTTGCGGCTACTGCGGAATACGAAGCGTCTGCCCGGGGAAGATGAGATTCGGGTTCACGATCTGATCGCGGTTTGCCTCAAAGATGATCGGCCACTTACTGGCGTCCGAATACCAGCTCTGGGCGAGTGCGGAGAGCGTGTCTCCCGGCTCAACGGTTACCTGGGCGAACCCCACATAGCCCGTGATGAGGTTCGTTCCGAATGTGATCGGAATCGTGACCTTGTCGACTTCACTGCCATCCTCCGCCGAAAACTCGAAGACTTCGAGCGTGCCCTGGGGAGTTGAGGGCACGCCGGGCAACGTGATGGCCTCGTGAAAATTCGCCCAGATGCCGGTGCCACCGGCCATGATGCTCACCTGGGTCAGCTCGTTGCCATCGGCATCGCGGATGCGTGCAGCAAATGTTGCCTCGAATCCAGTACCGACGCCACTGACTTGAACGGGGTTGTCGACGATATCAAACGGTTGCGGCTGGCGAATTGCTCGTGGCGGGAAGCTTGGCACAATGACCTCCGGTGGACGCGCGATGCGCCTACATATGCAGTGGGATGTGCTGCGCTTCTTCCCGTGCATCGTACGCCAACACCCGGGCGTCGGAAATCGGCCAGTTGGCTGATTCGCGAGATCTAATGAGATGCTTCGACCTGGAAGTCGCCCGCGTCGGGATGTGGTTCGCACATGGCGCCGTCGGGGATCCGCTTGGCGCGGCAGTGGAGAATATCGCCGGGCGCCGCTGAGCCGAGAAGGTCGCGTCGCACGCTGAATCCCATCGTCTCGCCCACGTGGGAAGAGAGCAGATCGGCACGACCTTCCACCGGCGCAGCGGCGTCGATTCGCACGTTCAGGAGGTCATAGTCGCCCAGCGAGGAGTGAGGCGCGCGCGCCAGGATCTCTCCGTCAATCCGCGTGAGATTCTCGATAACCTGAACCATCGTACTGCCTTCAGGGCTTCTGCGTGCCGCTCGCGAGGAGCGTGATCAACGCTCGACTGATCGGCAAGCCGGTCTCCCTCTCAAAGTAAGTATAGGCAGGCATGGGATTGACTTCGAAGCACACCCACTGACCCGAAGGACTGCGACGCAGGTCTATCCCGCAGAACGGGAGTCGCAGCCGTTGACTGAGCAGCAGGCAACGATCGGACACATCGAGAGTCAAGTCGATGGGCGATAGATCAGCCGCGTTACCGTGATAATGCGCGTATCGGTAATCAGTCGCTTCGCTGGTGATAGCGCAGGCAAACACCTGTTTACCGATAACATGAACGCGGACATCTTCGCCCGATACCATCTGCTGGAGCTGGACTGGTAGATCTCGCAGCCGATCCAGGCGGGCAGCCTGCAATTCATCGAGCTCCGTGACGATCGATCGAACTCCACTGATCGACTTGAAGATAACCCGCTCGTGATCACGCCAGAACGCCCGAGCCTCTTCGGGGCTGCTGGTCACAAGTGTCTCGGGTACATCGAATCCCGCTGCACCAATGAGCTGCGCTTGATACGGCTTGGACCCGTTAGAGTCCATGTCTGACGGGCGGTTGACCACCAGAGTCGGCGCCAGCTCGAGCCATTCGAGAAACAGCTCATGAAAAGTCTCAGAACGCGCGCGAGCCAGCGTATTCGCGTGGCTCCGCGGGATATCAAGCGGCCGAGCGTAGATTCCGGAGATCGCGTCGAGCTCAACGCTACGACCATCTATCGTAAGCACGCCCGTTGCGCCATGGTCCGTGACGCTTACGAGCAGGTCCGCGCGGTCCAGTGCGCATTGATCCAGCCAGATCAGATCCTGCTCCAGTTCGCGAGCGGTTTCAATGGCCTTTTGCAGGGGCGGATCGTCGCCGCGGCCGTAGAACAGAATCAAGAGCCGGGCACCTCGGAGGGGTGCCAGCCAGGTGTATGTAGTGATCGCTTCAGCGCTTTTTGGGCGATAACGAGAAGCGAGCGTGGCGATGCGACGGGCGACATCAGAAGCTGCCCGGTAGCAGCGAGCGGTCGCGGGGCGCATGCCCGTCTGCAATCTCGGAAAAAGTGCTGAAGCGCCCACTACGAGCATCAGGGCGTCCGCATCTGAGCCGTGCGTGGGGAGGATGGCAATGGAACAGGCGTCTCTTTAACTGGCACGTGGACGCCGATCCCATTCCAGCCAGCGAGCAAATTCACCACTGCATCCACTGCCCAACTCTCCAGAAGCGGCGGCATCGCATCCACTGCACGCACAACGAGACCCGCACTGGATTCGATGAATCGGATTTCGAGCAGGCGGCAGTCCGCCAGACGCGCTAGCGCCAGGCACGGGCCTTCGTAGCGGCCGGTGAGCGGCCCAACGGCGTGATCACCCGCGATCAGCACACTGCCTGCGCTACGACAGGACTCGTCGACTTGAAGCGCCGCGGGCGCGGGGCCCCGTACGCCGCCCGGCCATTGAAAACCATCGATGCGCTCGCCGCGTTCTGGTAATGAAAGCATGCGACCGGCGGTTGCGCGTGCGTTATGCGCAACCGGTAAGCCGACGCTCGCTGCGAGAGATAACCAGCCGCGTTCAGTGAGTGGTCCACGACATTGGCCGCGAGGGCCCGAAGGATTCACTACGCGGGGGCCGAAGCTGAAGAGCCAGCTCGCTACCAGCGCCTGTAGCTCTGCCCCCGCGTAGTCGCGATCTTTGGCCGTGGCTCGATGGAACCGAGGCACCGGCAAGTACTGCAGTCGATTGAAGACGCAGCTCACATTTTCCGATGAGACGACGGTTCCGTTAGGCAGCTTGATGTGCGTGCTCGCCTGCCCCGCGGCAGTGACTCGATGGGACCACGCGGCTAGTCCCAACGATTCGGGTCTGGCGAGAATCACCGACTCGCGGCCACTGTGCTCAGCAAGCCGAGAGGCCACGGCGCTGGCCCCGGCGTCGTGTCCATGGGCCAGCACCAGAACGGGTCTCGTCACGAGCTCGGCGGGGTATCGTACTGACGCTTCGCGTCGCGATCGCCGGTCGGCGATGCGTTCCTGGATCGATTGATCGCCTCCGTCATAGTCGGGACCACCGGCCAGGTCGGGACGAAGACTGCTATCGATAAACGGCACTCCTGGGGCTCCCAGCCCTAACGCCTCTTCGAGGACTCGCACGCGCTCCTCGAGCGTGGCAAGTGGATCGGCTCCGCTGCCGTAGCCTGGATCCTGAAATTCACCAGGTCCGGGTTGATCGCTGGACCAGAAGAATCGCGGCCACTCGCGCGAGTCCTTCCGATCCTTGCTTTCCTTCCAGGGCTCCTTGGAGTCCTTGATGTTGTCTTTCCGATCTTTGGAATCCTTCGTATCTTTTGTGGCTTCTTTGCGGCTGTCCTTTTGATCCTTGGAATCCTTGGAGTCTTTGCTAGCCTCCTTGCGGCTGTCCTTTTGATCCTTGAGATCCTTCGCTTCTTTGTTGGGCTCCTTGGTGGCGTCTTTCTGATCCTTGGTGTCTTTGGCCACGGCCTTAGTGGTCACATTGACAGTGGCGGTCATCGTGGCGCCCGACGCGGAGATGTCAGTGACAGACACATTCGTGACTGCGCCAGCGTAGGAATTGGAGCTCGGTGTAGACGCGCCGGTGAGCGCGGTGACATTAGCGCTTCCCGGGAATGGATCGCCTGCGTCGCCGCGATTGCGATCCAGCTCCAGATCGCGCTTTCCATCTGCCTGGACGAGCCCCACCTGGTAATGGTTCTCGTCAGTGTTGCCGGGCTGGTTTTCATCGATGTGCCAGATCAGCAGGCCGGCGGCTGGAAGCTGGGCGTCGTAGCCGGTTTTCTGACGATTCTCCATGAGGAAATACTCAGAGCCCGACCCGCCGTTGGTCCACAGTCGGTGCACGGCGTGGCTGTTTTTGACATCCGGGATGCTGATGATCCCATTCGAGGTCACATTTGACACGGTGGCCCAACCCTGGTTCACCTTGCACCAGGCTGAAGGGTGCGCAGGAACGTCACCACCGCCATTCCAGGAGCCGCCGCCCATGAGGCACCAGTTTCCGACACCCTCCGAGGTGTAGTCAGTGTCGTAGAGGTCGGGGAAGCCGAACAGCAGATGACCCAGCTCATGCGCGCAGACGCCGATGCGCGAGTCTTCCGGCACAGTGAGATAGGCGAAGATCTTCGTGCCATCCGCGTTGAACGAGCTGGGAAGCGTCCATTTATGCGACCAGATGTCGCCGGAGTTGCCGGTCTGCTCGCCGCCGCTCCCAGAATGGATCACGATGAAGGCATCAACGTACCCGTTGCCGTCGTTGTCGTACGGACCGAAGTTCACATCGGGGTTGGCTGCCACCGCGGCATCCTTGGCCATGATATTCGCGCGCGGCGCGCCCGTGGGCTTGCCGATGCCGAAGTTGTTGTTGGCGTACCAGGCCAGCGTTTGAGGCAGTCGATACGGTCCCTTGACCTCCCCAACAATGTCCACCAGACCGCCAGTGACCTCTGCGAAGTACTCTTTCACGCTCCCGTGCGGTAACACGCCGTTAGAGAAGAAGAGATCGTTGAAATGCGCCGCGGTCTCTGTCATCGGTTTGTCCGAGTACTCGGCCAGTACCACGATGACACGCACCGCGCCGCGGAGCGGCGCGCGATCTAGAGCGGCGCGTCTGATGACATTCTGGCTGGTGCCCGCGGGATACTCGTCTGGCGGGATGATCACTCCGTCATTAAAGCCCGGCCAACGGGGCTGGCGAGCCAGACCAAACGCCTGAGCCGATGCCGAGCGCGATCGCGCCCGCTCGAGCTGCGTTTTCATCTGCTGCTTCAGCTCCGGACTCGGAGCGACAGCGCAGAAGTCCGACCAAACCGCGATGGCCGGTCGGCCAGCTGAGCAGTGTTCTTCCGATGGATGTGAATTGCTCGCCACAGTGATCTCCCCCGATGTCTCTGGCACGCGTCTCTGCGGGTCTATCTCTTTTGTGGTCCGGAAAGGTTCATCCCGTGCATGCTACGCTGATGTTATTGCTGTGAAATCAGCCATTTGGGGGAGAATCCGCGGTGAATCTGAATGAATCGCCCACAACGCATTGAGCCCGGTCCAGGGCAGGAATCCGTCTGGGATTACCCGCGTCCCCCGCGCGTGGAGCCGTCGGCGCGCCGAGTACGCATCGTCTTCAACGGTCGCGTCATCGTGGATTCGGTACGGGCGCTTCGAGTGCTAGAGACCAGCGGCCCACCCGTCTATTACGTACCGCTGGAGGACGTGGCAATGGATCTGCTCGCGCCGTCAGGCCACCAAACCTTTTGCGAATGGAAGGGGCTGGCGGAACACTACTCGCTCCGAGTAAACGGGCGCGAAGCCGTCGATGCCGCCTGGAGCTACGCATCTCCAACGCGCGGATACGAGCAGATTGGTGGGTATCTCGCCTTCTATCCAGGCCGAGTGGATGAATGCGCACTGGACGGCGAGCCGGTGGTACCACAGCCTGGCAGCTACTACGGCGGCTGGATAACCCACGACATCGTCGGTCCGTTCAAAGGCGAGCCCGGTAGCGAGCGCTGGTAGTGTGAAGCACCCTGCGTCGTATCATGCCGAGCATCCTCGAACTGGAGCAGGCCCGATGCACCGCTTCCGCTGTCAACCATTGAAGTTCGGACACGCAGCGCTTGGAGCGTTCATGTTGCTCATCGCATCGGTGGCGCCCACCTGGGCACAAGCCGAGGGCGGCCTGCCTGAGGTAAATGGATGGCGTGTTCTGGCACCCCTTCTTGCGCCAGTCTCCGAGCAGGCGGTTGTAGAGCTGGATGGCCGTATCTACGTCATTGGCGGGTATCCACCGGGCCGTGTTCCCGTGTCAAACGTCCAGATCTATGATTCGACCACAAATAGATGGCAGATGGGCCCGGCACTGCCAGTAGCAATGCACCACGCGATGGCGGCTGCTGCGGGCGGCCGCGTGTATGTCATTGGCGGGGAGTTTGAGGGCGCTGGCACCGGCCGGCCTGAGGTATACCTCGATACGGTCTATTCGCTCGACCCACAAGTAGGCGCGTGGGAGACGCATGCGCCCATGCCAACCGGCCGTAGCGCCGGAGGGGCCGCTGCGGTCGATGGAAAGATCTATGTCGCCGGTGGTCGTCCGCCTCGCGGTAACGATTTCGCGGTGTACGACACGGCGACAGATACCTGGCAGGTGCTTCCCGATCTGCCGACGCAACGGAATCACCTGGCTGTGGGTGCCATGGATGGCAAGATCTACGTGGCTGGAGGCCGCTTCGGCGGCGGTTTCGGCAGCGAGCGCACGGCCACGCTGGAGATCTTCGATCCGTCCACGGCGGCCTGGATTAGCGGACCTTCCCTGCCAGGTCCACGCGGCGGCGTGGCTGGCGTGGTGGCCAATGGCTGCCTCTTCGTCATAGGTGGCGAGGGTAATTACGCCGACCCACGCGGCTTGAACGACGAGAACGAGGCCTTCGACCCGAGAACGGGTGCCTGGATTGCGTTTGCGCCGATGCCCACGCCAACGCATGGTCTGGTGGGCGCTGCTTTCATCGGCGGCGATATTCACATTCCCGGTGGCTCCGTCACTATTGGCGGCGGCACCGGCTCGGTGATCCACCAGGTCTACCGACCCTCGGGAGCCTGTGGGGCCTGACGCTCCGCCGCCCTTCCAAACATGGAATGTCGAATCCGGCACAATGCAGTGATCTGCGCTGCGAGGGATCCCCACCTATGCCAACTATTGCTCTAGGAATTCCTGTCGGTTCGCCTGACGTTCGACCGGACACACCCATTGCGTTCGGCAAACGGGCCGACGAGGTGGGTGCGCACTCGGTCTGGATGATCGACCACATTCCGTTTCCAAGCCATGAGGCGCTCATCGCGCTGGCGGGCATAGCAGGGGCCACTACAAACGTCCGTCTGGGTATGAGCGTGCTCGTGGGGGCGTTGCGACCGCCACTTCTCCTGGCCAAAATGCTCTCCACTCTGGACAACATCTCAAACGGGCGTGTGATCGCTGGCCTGGGGCTGGGTGGCCGCAAGGACGACTTCGACGCTGTGAGCGTGCCGTACAAACAGCGCGGCGCCCGACTTGCCGAGGTGATGAAGCTGCTGCGGATGAGCTGGACAGGCGAGCCGGTCAAGTACGACGGTGAATTCTGGCAGTACGACGTTCCGCCGATCGGACCAACGCCCATCCAGCAGCCGCTGCCTATTTACCTGGGCGGTAGCGCGGATGCCGCCCTCAAGCGAATCGCCGAATCCGCGGATGGATACGTGGCCAGCAGCGGCGCGGGGCTACCCGGCTTCACGCGTCGCATTCAGAAGATCCGCGACTACGCTGAAGAGATCGGCCGCGACCCGCGTGAGATCAAGATCATTGGCGTTGTCTACGGCTGCGTAGACCCAAGCCGCGAGCGTGCCTACGAGCTCGCTGCCACTTACGCCCAACACTACTACGGTCCCGGCATTCGCGACCTGGACAACAACTATTTCCTCGGTGATGCCTCCGAGGGTGAGCGTTTTGTGGAGGCGTATGTCAACGCTGGCGCGGACATCGTCTGCCTCAGCAACGTCACCGCGGATCCGCGTAACCTGGACTATCTGTCAGAGCAGCTCTTGCCCCGCGTGATGGACTGAACCGGGCGCTGCGCGCCCGGCGGTAGTTCTTTGCTCAGTCGGGCCGCGCCAGTCCGGCCGCCACCGCCCGCTCCCTGATCTCCGGGCTCAGCGGACGCGGCTTTGCCTCAGGACCTGGAACGGGGCGCTCCTTCACCGCGGGCACTGGATTGGGGTCGGCGTAGGCCACCTCGTTGTCCGGGTCCACCAGCCAGACTGACGGCCTCCAGTGAGATGCCATTCGGATCATTGAAGTAGATCGAGTGGATGAATTGATGATCCACGATGCGCGTGACTTCAACACCAGCCGCGGACAGACGGTCACGGAGGTCCAACAGCTCCTCGTAGCTGGCCACATTGAACGACAGGTGGTCGAACTGCCGGCCGCTGGCCGGCTTCCCGGCGGGCTTCTCCGGCACCCCCGGCTCAACTCCTGACCACTCAAAGAACGCGATTGTATTACACGGGCCGATGGAGAAGAAGTAGTGGCGGAATTTCTCTTGACCAATGGTGGCCACCAGCTTGCATCCCAGTACGTCGCGGTAGAACCTGGTTGTGGCATCCATGTCGCCCGTAACCAGGGCCAGGTGATTGATCCCACTAAAGGGGCTAATGCGAGACATCGCTCCGCGCCTTTCCATGTTGTAAGTCGGCTATCCAGTCACAGCGTCGCGAGAGGCACCCCGGGCGGGGTTCGGCTCGCGACACCTATGAACTAATTATGCTCTCCTCCCGAGAGGATCGCTTCCAGCGCAAATTGGTCAGGTACTGGCGGTGGCGGAATCAGCGGAAGCTCGCGAGCCAGATCGAGCGCCGTGTCGACAAACGGCTGCGGGATGGCCGGGCTATGGGCCGCGGCGATCGCTGTCAGGCCGAGTGCGCGGACGCGCTCGACGCTCGCCACGTAACGGTCCACGTCCACCATCCTGAGCCATGCCGACACAGCATTGTGCTCGACCATCGCCATCCCGTCACGCCAGAAGTCGAGGTCCAGGTCCGCGACGGTGGGCACGGGGTCGCCAGGGCACGGTACCGCAAAGCTGTCCACTGCCCAGTACACGCCCGAGCGGTGATCATAGAGTCCGCGCGTGGTCGGGGAGTCGAAATTCGGCGGGCGAACCGCGGTGAGTCGACGGTTGCCTGCGTCAAAGCTGTCTCCGTCGTTCACCCATCGCATGCGCTCGAGCGGCAGATTGAACGCATTGCCGATTCGCTCCACCATCGACCAAGTTGTGACCAGCGTGGCGTTTGGGCACAAGGAAAGCGCCTCGACCAGGTTGCCCGTATGGTCGTGATCGTCGTGCGAGAGATAGATCCAACGCACGTCCTTCGGCTCGACAATCCCGAACACGTCGTTCAGCCACTGGTGACGATTGGCCACTGTTCCGGTATCGACGATGATCGGCTCGTCACCAGCTATGACCAGGGAGTTCAGGTAGATGGACAATGGCGCGCCCAACGCGTGCGTCACGGAGTGAATGAGATACGTATCGGGTCCAATGTGCTGCGGCGCAACGCGCACGGGCGGCGGGGCGGGCATGAAGTCCTGCTCGCGAATCAAGGAGGCGAAGTCAATGTCCTGTGTCGGTCGGGCGATTGTCTGGGTCATGGTCGTTCCTTCTATTACGCGGAGAGTGACTCGACGTCGTCGAGGAGAAAGATGTCGGGCAGCTCGCTCACTCCAGCCTCCTGCATCACCGCGCGGAGGTTCTCGGACAGAGCAAAGCGCTTGGCCAGAGCGAGGTCTTCCCATTCGAAGAGGGCGACGACCTCGTTGCAGTTCTCAGGGCTGCGAAACAGCCGCCCGCCTTTGGAGCCGCTGGCCTCTCGCGTGGCCGCGTGCTCGTCAAATAGCCGCTTCCAGCGCTCAAAATCCTTGATCCTGTGGCGGATCAGCAAATATGGCATTCCGGCGTCATCTCCTTCCGTTTGCCTTCTTCAAGCAGATTAGGGCTCAGGCAGCCATGACGACTTCCGAGGAACCACGTAACTTTGAGCAGCCGACATCACGAGCGTTTGGCGGACCAGCTGGCGGAAACCACGTAGTGCTTTATTTGTAGAAAGCGGTGAGGTACCTCGCCGCTTTTGCGAGCTCCGTGAGGCAGATTGGGAGCCACGTTCCGACCACCGGGACCTTGGCACAACTGAACCCGAACGCGGCCGGCATTGATGTGGGAGCGGCCAGCCACTGTGTGCGGTGCCGGCCGAGCGAGCCCCCGGAACCGGGAATTCGGCGCGTTCACCAGCGATCTATATCGATTGGCCGAGTGGCTGCGGGCGTGCGGGATCGAGACGGTCGCCCTGGAATCGACCGGGGTGTACTGGATCCCCCTGTTCTAGGTGCTCGAGGCGCGCGGGTTCGAGGTCAAGCTGGTCGACACCCACCAGCTCAAGCGCGTCCCGGGGCGCAAGACCGACGTGCTGGACTCCAGTGGCTGCAGCAGTTGCACAGCTTCGGGCTGCTGGCCGGCGCCTTTCGGCCCGACGATCAGATCTGTGTGCTGCGCAGCTACATGCGGCAGCGAGCGATGCTGGTGACGTACGCGAGTCAGCACGTCCAGCACCTGCAGAAGGGGCTGGTCAGATGAAGGCAGTTGGGCTGGTGCTGGAGGATATCACCGGGGCGACCGGCCTGCGCATCATCCGGGCAAAATCGCGTGAGTGGGGGCAAGGTGCTGCGGCATGGACAGTGCAAGCACTCGGCGGCCACCATTGCTCAGGCGTTGCAGGGGGACTGGCGCGAGGAGCACCTGTTTGCGCTGGAGCAGGCGCTCGAATTGATCGAGGCCTATCAGTCCAAGATCGCTGCCTGCGATGCGTGGATTCAGGCCCACCTGCGGACGTTTGCCGATCGGAGTGAGGGCCAGCCGCCGCCGCAGGGGCCGCCACCGCGGGGCCGACCGCCACGACCTGAGCTTTGACGCGACCGCGGAGCTGCTTTCGACTGACCGGCGTGGACCTGACCGCGATCACCGGATTCCAGGCGCATATCGTTCTGAAGGTGCTCAGCGAGACCCGCCTGATTCTTCCGACTTGACGCATGCCGATATAGGAATATAATTGCGTCATGGCACGAGCAGCGACGACGTCGGACGTCTTCAACGCGATCGCCGAGCCGCAGCGCCGGGAGATCCTGGTGCTGCTGCGGGCGGGTGAGCGGCCGGTGACCGAGTTGGCCCAGGAGCTGAGGATGACCCAGCCGGGGGCGTCCAAACACCTGCGGGTGCTCCGGGAGGTCGGACTGGTGCGGGACCGCAAGGCAGGCAAGCAACGCGTGTACGGCCTTGACGCCGGCGGGCTGCGACCGGTTCACGAGTGGACCGGCGGGTTCGAGCGGTTCTGGAACGAGAGCTTCGACCGGCTGGACGCGTACGTGCAGGACCTCAAGCAGACACGGCAGGAGGAATGACCGATGGCAGGGGCAAGGCAAGAAACGCGGTCGGAGCCGGCGACGGCCGACCGGGAGATCGTGATCTCCCGGGTCATCGACGCCCCGCGGGAGCTGGTGTTCGAGGCGTTCACCGAGGTGCGGCACCTGTCGCGGTGGTGGGGACCGGAGGGGTTCACCACCACCACGCGGGCGTTCGAGTTCCGCGTCGGCGGGGAGTGGGACTTCGTGATGCACGGACCGGACGGGACGGACTACCAGGAGTGGATCTCCTGGACCGAGATAGCCTCGCCGGAGCGGATCGCACTGCTCCACGGTGAGTTCCGCGGCGACCCGAACACCTTCGAGTCGGTCTTGACGTTCGTGCCCGACGGCGCGGCGACCCGGATCAAGATGCACACGGTGTTCCCCACCAAGGAGCAGCGCGACGAGGCGGTCGAGAAGTACCACGCGATCGAGGGCGGCCAGCAGACCCTGAGCAGCCTGGCTGCCTACGTCACCGAGATCGTTCGGAAGGGAGCTGAGGGCTGATGGCCGGAAAGGTGTTCTTCAGCGTGACGATGTCGCTCGACGGCTTCATGGCGCCGGAGGCCGTGCCCGTCGAGGACGTCTTCTCGCCCGAAGGTCAGAAGGACCCGAGGGTCCAGCGCTGGATGACGAAGTGGTCGGAGCTGCAGGCGTGGGCGTTCCCGCAGCGGTTCTTCCGGGAGAACCTGAAGCTCGGCGAGGGCGGCGAGGAAGGGAGCGACAACGACATCGCGCGGGAGACGTTCAAGCGCACCGGCGCGAGCGTGATGGGCAAGCGCATGTTCGACCTCGGCGAGCTGGCATGGCCGGAGGAGGCGCCGTTCCACACGCCGGTCTTTGTCGTGACGCATGAGAAGCGTGACCCCTGGGAGCGGCCGGGTGGGACCACCTTCCACTTCGTCAACGACTGCATCGAGACCGCGCTCGACCAGGCCCGCGAGGCCGCCGGCGACCGAGACGTCCGCATCGCGGGCGGCGGCGCAACGATCCTGGAGTACGTGAACGCCGGCCTGATCGACGAGTTCTCGATCGCGCTCTCACCCGTGCTGTTCGGCTCCGGAATCCGCCTGTTCGAGGGCGTGGACGCGGGCCGCGTGGCCCTGGAGCCGGTCCGCGCGGAGCCGACGCAGCGGGTGACCCACCTGACCTACGCAGTCCGGGAGCGGTAACTGTCTCGACCTCAGCGCTCCCCCGCCGAGGTCAGCAGCGCGGTGAGATCCCCGACGCTCTGAGCGTCAAGAAGGGCGAGCGTTCGGGCCGCGATCTCGGCCGCGCGTTCCTCCGGGAGGGACCTCACGGTGTTGTCGTGGAACTTCCTCGCCAGTTCAGGCTTCGCCAGCGAGTCACCAAGGGCCCCGGCTCCCGCGCCGCCGGTGTCGCGATGGCGTTCAAGCTCATCGAATCAGCACAGACCCGGTGGCGGGCCGTCAACGCACCCCACCTCGTCGCGCTGGTCCGTGCCGGCGCGGTATTCAAGAACGGCAAGCTCATCGAACGACCCGACGGGTCAGAGGGTAGTGGTCAGCAAGTCGCGTGACACGCCGATCCACAGGTCGTGACTATTCCTCACTCCTTAGGGATTGGCATCCCGCGAGGACTAGAAAAATCCCTGAACCCGTAGGGAAACAATTCCCCAAAGCTCTCCAGCGTGCTCTTTCCCCCGCCGCCTTGTGACAACGTTGCCACAAGGCGGCGAGCTAGCTCTGAGATGGCCTTTCAATGGGCAGACGAGCGCACCTGAGTAGATTGTCATCTGGCCTGCGCGGCCGGTCGTTTGGACTCAGAATTGTGGTGCCGGGGCCGGGATTCGAACCCGCATGGAAAAATCCAGCGGACATCCTGTCCGCACGCGGACCGCATCGGACCCAGGGCGGCGCTCCGCCAACGGACTGGGAAGTCCATCACTACCGGACGCCAAGCAGCTGCTGCCGGCCCTGACGGCACAGGATGACCGGAGCTTTCGCGGTCAGAGTAGTGAGCGGTCGCTGACGCGGTCGCCAAAGCGGCGATCCCTGGCTGCGCTCCGAAATTACGCGGGTCGATTTAGCCCGTGCTGCAGCACGAACGCCGTGGCGTCCGCCTTTCCGCGGGCGTCAATCTTTCCGTACGCGTTGGTAATGTGACGCTCCACGGTGCGCACGCTGAGCACCAACACGTCCGCAATTTCAGCGTTCGTCTTCCCCGAGGCAATGAGCTGCAGCACCTCTACTTCGCGCTGGGTGAGGCCGGCGGGCCGTACCACCGGCCTGGCCTCCTGGCTCGAGGACGCACTCTCAGCCAGCCGATCGGAGGCGCGATCGGCGTGAGGCTCGGCGCCCAGCTCGCGGTATATGGTCGCGGCTCGCTCCAGGTGCTGCTCGGCTCGGCGCACATCCGCTGGGCTTCCTCGACGGAGTAGCATGTCGCCGTAGTCACGCTCTGTATGCGCGAGCTGGTAACGGTGTCCAATCGCCTCGTTCCGCTCCAGCGCGACCTGAAAGTGCCTCTCTGCCTGTGGCCAGGCTTCTTGCACCGCGGCCAATAGGCCGAGATACCGAGACGCGGACCCCAGGCACATATCGCCCATCACGAATTGCCGCGCATAGGGCTGCAGGAGCGGGTAGATGTTGGCAGCCTCGTCCGCGTCCCGCAGAGCCGCGCAAATTTCTGCCAGTCGTGAGAAGACACGCAACGTAAGCCAGTGCCGAAGCAGTCCCTGGTATCCGAGCTTTAGTACCTCGGGAAACCGCTCCCGCGCGACATCCAGCCGCCCCAGGTCACAGTCCACCAGGACTGTGAAGATGCGCCAGATGGGCATCACTCGAGCGGGCCGGGTCAGCCTCCTCTCGCAGCCGGATGAGCAGCTCCAGATCTCCGCGGTCGCGCGCGGCATCCAGCTGCCAGGCAGTGAAAAGATTATTGAGATCAGGGCTCTGGACGGCTCGACTGAGAGTGAGCGCCTGCTGGAAATACCGGTCGGATTCCTGCACGGCCCCGCGCTCGTGTTCCAATGAGGCGTTCCAGGCGAGAGCCAGCGCGCGGTATCGCGGCTCGCGCAGCGCTTCGGCCCGCCGAAGGTACGGCTCGGACTCGGCTCGAGCCGTGGCGATGTCACCCAGTTCCACGAGCGATCGTAGCCGCCACAACTGACCTTCCAGGACTAGCTCTTCGTCACCGGCCGCCTCGGCACTCAGCATGAGATCGGTTGCAACCGCTAGCCGCCCCTCGGGGTCGTCTGGCCCCCACATGACGATTGATTTGACGCTAAGGCTGGCTGCGAGCGCACCGTTGTCGCCCACGGCACGCGCGAGGTCCACCGCTTCATCGGTAGCGCGCACAGCCTCATCCCGAACGTCGGCAAAGAGCTGCGCTCGCCCTAGCGCCGCGAGCACTCTAGCGCGAAGCGCGCTTGGCTGTTCACCCAGATACTTCAGCGCTTCTCGCTGCAGCGCGATCGACGGATCGTTTGCCCCCAGACGCGGCGTTCCGGCCCCCAGAAGCGCGTCCTCGAACCCGAGAGCCGCACGTGCAAAGCGGTCTGAATCGACCGTTGAGCGTGCCACCCCGGCCGCCTCCCGGAATGCGTCCATGGCACCTTGATACTGGCCGGCGCGCCGGCGCGCGTCAGCGAGCTCGAGCAGCAGATCGCAGCGCTCATCGAGCGAGAGGCTGGCATCTCCAGCGGCTGCCAAGGCCAACTCCAGCAACTCCATGGCATCCTCGTAGGCCAGGAGCTGCACGGCGCGCCGGGCGGCGCGCTGGGCGTACTCGATGCCCTTCTGCGTCTGTTCTCGACCGCCGGACTGAAACAGGTGGTGAGCCAGCTCAGCCAAATGCGGCTCGGGGTACAGGATGTACAGACGCTCCATCGCCTCGGCCACCTGGCGATGGAGGCGCGTCCTGCGCGCTGCGTTGAGCTCTCGATAGAGAGTCTGTCGGATGAGCGTGTGGCCGAATTGGAAACGGTCGCCTTCTTCTCGAATTAAGTCGGACTGCAGCGCTTCGTCCAGCGCGTCCAGCAGATCATCCGGCTGCAGCCCGGTCGCGGCCTGCAGGAGGTCGCAGCTGAATCCATCCCCTGCCACCGCCGCGACCTGCAGGAGCTGCCCAGCGGGCGGGCTGAGGCGCGACAGCCGCTTGCCAATGACCTGTCGAATCCCGTCCGGAAATCCCCACCGGGCAGGATCCATTCGCTCGTCCACCACATCGTGACCTTCGCTCTGGAGGTGCCGGACGAGCTCAGTGAGAAAGTAAGGATTACCTTCTGTCTCTCGGTGAAGCGCCTCTGCGACGCCCGGTCCCGGCGCACTCCCGGCGAGGCGCTGGACCAGCTCCGCGGACTCCTCCAATGTGAGGGCGTCCAGCACGAATCGGGCGTGAATCGGCTCACGGCTGAGATCGGCCAGGAGATCCGTCAGTGGATGTCCTGGCGTGGCGTCAGCTCTACGATACACCCCTACCGTCAGCAGGCGACCTTCCGCTGCCCGTCGAGCCAGGTGGCGCAACAGCAAGAGAGTGGCCTGATCAGCCCATTGCAGATCGTCAAGCACGAACAGCGCGCCGCTCTGGGCATCCTTGGATAAGTTGAGCACGAAATCGCAGAAGCTCTCCCAGAGTCGGTACCGCTCGTGCTCCGGAGCGAGCGTCGGACTGTCGGCGAGTCGCGGCAAGCGACCCAGGACCTCCCGCGAGACAACCGCTACTTCGGGTGCTCCAGCCCCGAGCTGGGCTTCCAGCTCTGCCAATGGGCACTCTCGCACGTGCTCGCGAAGCGCCTCCGAGAACGGCAGATATGGAGGTGCTCCCTCGGCTTCGTAAGCACGCCCAAAGAACACCTTCCAGCCATCCTGGCGGGCCTGATGCGTCAGCTCTAGGGCGAGCCGGGTCTTGCCCACGCCGGGCTCGCCGGCGAGTAGCGCGACGCCTCCGCGCCCCTGTCCGGCCATGCCGAGGGCAGCCTGCAGCGCCGCGAGCTCACGTTCTCTACCGACAAACGGCATGGAGCTAGGTGCCACATCGCTCTCCAAAACCAGGCTGAGGCTGAGGAGATTAGCCGATTGCAGGGACCGTTGCAATAAGCCGATCTCACCGGCTCACATTGATGTAAAGCTGCTTTACAGCTCAACGTACATGACGTACATGTCACGGGTGTAGTGTGCGCCGACATCTTCGTAAAATGCCCGAGCCGCGGAATTTGGTGCATACACCGACCAGCTCATCTGTGCCCAGCCGCGCCTACGACCGATATCGGTTGCTGCCTCGAACAATGTTCGCCCCACGCCTGTCCGCCGTGCTCGTGCCCGCACGAACAGCTCAACAACGGACACGAACCGGCCTCCCGGTCGAGGTCGTACCCCGGCGTGTAGAGCAGATAGCCGACGGTGTCTCCGTCAAGCTCAGCTATCAAGCCGGTGAACGCTGGATCGTCACCGAAGCCGTCACGCAGGTACTCCTCGGCAGTCAAACTATGCGCTTTGGCGTCCCCAAGCGCGCGCAGGTAGTCCACGAACTCGCGCCCCATGTTCGCGACGGCTTCGGCATCCGAGGCAACGGCGGGTCGGATCGAGACCGCCATAGACATGCTCTCAGCCATCGGGCGCTTCGCGCGAAGTTTCGCGAGATGATACCGTCACGTGTCGCTACACGGACGGGTGCGCCACTCCAAAACTGGGAAATTAGGAATCGCCCTGCTCCCGGGATTCCAAATCTGTAGCGATGTGGCCGTGCGAGCGACCGATGCTTTCCGAAACGGGTTGCTTCAGCGAAGCCTATACGGCCGCGAGGCTTGCTGCTCTCGCCGCCTCATTTGCCGATTCGGGCAGCGGCACGTCTAGCGTCGTGACGCGGCGGAGCTCGCGCTTGTACTTCGTGTCGTCGTAGCGCAAACCCTTGTGCATGGTGGCCAGGTTGTCCCAGATCACCAGGTCGCCCACTCGCCAATGGTGCGTATACGTAAATCGCGGCTGAATGGCGTGCTCGATAAGATCTCGCAGAAGCAGACGACCCTCGGGTACGGGCCAATCGATGATCCGCGAGGCATGTGACGCGACGTAGAGCGAACGGCGGCCGGTACGCGGGTTCGTCCGTACCAACGGATGGATAGCGCCCTTGAGCGCCTCTTCCTCAGATTTCGAGAACTCGAACCCTAGCGTCTGGCGCGAATGAGCGATGGAGTGATGCGCACGCAGGTCGGCGATGAGCGCCTTCGTCTCATCATCGAGCGCATCGTACGCCGATTTCAGGTCTGCATAGGCAGTATCCGCCGGCACCGACGGTACCACGCGCGCGTGCAGCATGGAGTAGCGCCCCGGTGGGTCCTGAAAGGATGCGTCCGTGTGCCAGAGTCGGTTACCCAGCGAGTACATACGGCGTCGGTCGGACGAATCAAGAATCCGGCCGTCCTCGTCCAGGTTGGAGATGTCGCTCAGCGCCTCGTTTCCGAAGCGATTCTTACCCAGCACGGAGCTTCCGGTCTTGGCAGTGCAGCTCACCATCGAATCGTTGCGCCCACTCGAGCTGATCCTGGTCCGTAAATGGCTGGTCGTGAAACACCAATACGCCGTAGCGGTCCATGCCCGCCCGCAGCTCCGCCAGCGTTTCTGCGTCATGCACGGCGCGCAGATCGATCGGGCCGACTTCGGCCATGAAGGTTGGATGGAGCTGGCGGAATGTAACGGCCACGGCTGGCCTCCGAAGGTGTTTACTGCTGACACAATAAGTTGGCTGTGAAGCGAGTGTCAACCGTCGCGGACGTTCTCAGCGTAGTGGCGTCCTCTTGCGGGCGCGACCTGAGTCGCAATTCCTGATGCGATCGCAACAGGGAGTTCTAGGTGGCGCCCGCAAGGGGACGCCACTACGTCGGGACAATAGAGTCTGGAGCGAGAAAGGAGCCAGGTCACATGCACGAGGATCGCATCGAAACGCTCCGAGAGTTATGCATGGCGTTGCCGGAGGTCACCGAGCGGTTGAGTCATGGCGAGCCGACATGGTTTGTCCGTGGTAAGAAGACCTTCGTCATGACGTCCAATCATCATCACGATGATCGCGTCGCGTTCTGGTGCGCCGCGCCGGAAGGTGCACAGGAGATTCTGGTTGAGTCGCGTCCGAATGAGTTCTTCCGCCCGCCCTATGTGGGTCATCGCGGATGGCTGGGCGTCTACCTGGATGTTCCTGTGGACTGGGATGAGCTGGCAGAGATTGTCACCGACGCGTACTGCCTCATCGCCCCCACAAAGCTAGCGGAACAAGCTGGAGAACAGCGCCGCGTCGAGGGATGAGTAACGGACGGTGCCGAGCATTGCTCATCCCTCATCAGGCATGACTCATCACTTCGACTCAGTGCTCTGGCTGGTGCACTAGCGCTCGGCCGCATCCCGGTTCTGACCAGCCAGGCGACTCCGAAACAGAACGTGCACGTCAATACGATCGCGCCGCGGCTGGAGACCTTCAGGTAGTACGAGGCGTACAGGCCGACCAGCGCCGAGAACGCGGCAATCAACGCAGCGATGAGCATCATTCGGGGGAGTCGATTGGTCAGCAATCCGGCCGTCGCGGCCCGAGTCACCAGAAGCGCTCTCAGGAGTAGCGCGCCCACAAGCTGAATGGCCATCACGATAGTGAGCGCAACAGGAAGAGCAGACCGTAGCGCCCACGTCCGGTTGCAGGCCGATCGACTCGGCAAAGACCGGATTGAATGAGGTCAACTCCTCTGACGCGGCGTATCGAAGCTCCAGCTCGCGCATCCGCACGCCAGAGAGTTGGTCACCGGTTTAGGAGGCTGATGGCAGTACGCGAGAAAAGGTAACTTCATGGCAGCAATGAGTCATACTGGAGTGATCGTCCGGAGCTCGGCGAAGCGGCGGGCGATTTGGCATTGGGGTGGGTGCTAGTAGACCTCGTCCTCAATATGGAGGTTGAGCGCGTCTCCGCTGAGGCCCGGCCCAACCGGGGTCACGACTCAGAAACGTCGTCGCGGTTTTCCAGCTGCTCGCAGCACTGGACGTCGGACAATTCACCCACGATGCCCGGCCCAGAGCCTCACCGGGCATGGTCACCCTCAGTTCACCCGAGGCGCCGCACCGGCGTTGTACGGCTCCCAGTAATCCAACCAGTAGGTCCGGAAGTCGGCATAGCCACGCTCGCGGTACAGATGGCGCTCCTGAATCTCGGTCACGGCCCCCTTGATCTCGTCGTAGGTCTGCACTCGGCGCAAGAGCATCGCCTCAAGATCGCCCAACGTCCGTTCGTCACCGACACCTGAAGTACTGGCCATGGATGACCTCAATATCTTTCATTCACGATGGCCCGTCGGCTGCCAGTCCTCGACGGGCTGTCGCCAACAAGTCACCGCGCGTATTGCGAGCGGAGACACCCCGGGTCGCGGAGCCGCACACTCGATGGCAGCTAACGTCCATTGGCCGTCATCCCTCGACCCAGTTCCAGACGGCACAAGCAGATTTCACCTCATCGATCTTTATCGGCTCCACTCCCGACACTCTCGGGAGCGTGCTCAGCAGCCTCTCGCCACATCGTCGCGGCCTCGTCTGTGGTGAGAACTGACCCTCAACGGGTTACTTCCGAGCGGTCCGGCCGCGTTGCACTCTGGTCGCTGTACAGCCCGTCAAGCCGAATCTGGTCACGCTCGAATTGGACCAGGCGCCTGCGATGTTCCGGTCCATCGATGATAGTGGAGCGTTTCTGATTGTCATGCCCACAGAGCATGCATTTACTCCCGACGTCAAGGCCGTTCGGCTGACCCTCGTCGGCAGCCAACTCCTGCAGCATTGCGCCACTACAGCGCGCGCATCGAGTCATCGCCGCCCTCAGATTGTCATGCTGATCCACAGTTGGGCCCTCGCAATCCGCAGGTCATCGTTTCGCCGCTAGAGCCGGGTCCCAGCTCAGAGCAATGGGACCGCCACAGTGCTCGTGGCCGGATTGAGTGCGGTCACAGCCGAAGCTCCGTGAACACATCTGACACGTGACCTCGCCGGTCGAGCCATCGTGAATCAACATCGATGCGTTGCAGTTCGCGCAAGTTCCTGCAGTGAGTGATGATCCAGGGGTTGTCTGTCTCGCCATCGTTACCTTCGTTTCTTCATGGGCGGATCAATAAAAAGTGACGATTCATAGTCGGAGTGAGTCTCAAGCTCGGTCCGCAGCTTTCGGTGACGGCCCATTCAACTGTCGCCCAGTCATTCGATGCTTCTGACGCATCAGCGTGTCAGGAGTGCGCGTCTTGCAGTGTCCCGGGCCCTCGGCCAGCTCGTCCAGGATGCTGATCCGTCTGTCCCCCTGAGTTGGCGGGCCATCCTGGACAGTATGCTCGGCCGTGAGATGCGCGACTTCAACCCGGTTGGTAGTTTGCTCGCCCCCAGGTCTTAGCGACGCGCGCCGCTGGGACACTCAACGCCTGAGACGAGTATATTTTAGCACAACGCGCTCATAGAAGTCGCATTAGAATATCATTCTAATAACATGCTACTAACATTAGCGCCCTTGGCCGGGCATCGAATCCTGCTAAGAAGCTCATTGCTTCACGCAGAGATTCGAACACCGCGAGGGTGGGAACCCATCAGCGGCGTGGATGTCTTCTCTTTTACCCTCACGGAGATCCCGGCGCGTGATGGGCACTGGCCGTTCGCTCATGGCGCAGCCGACGTAGAATGCTGCCATGAGTTGGCATGGTGACCGACTGCAGGAGCGCATGAGTGCTGGCGCTAGCTATGAGGACGCCGAGCGGACTATCCGAATGGAAGAGACCGAGGCAAAGCAGTTGAAGCTGCGAGAGCGTAACCAGCACGCAAAGCAGGATCGGAAAGATAAGGCGCTGAAGGCAACTGTGTCGCACGATCAAAAGATGGATCATTCTGTCGGCGTCCCGTGGCGAAGGTACTCCGAGATAAGGGGATACGGACGTGTCGTTTTACACGTCGGTCACCGAGTCCCTCACGCCTGAAGTGTTCGTGCTATCAGCGGCGGACGGCTCGTCTACGTACGCCTCTGAAGAAGCTGACTTTGGTCACCCATGTTCGCTGGTGGATGAGAGTTTCAGGCGCGGATCTCTCGCAGCGTCTGCTCAATCTCAGCCCTGGACGGTAAACCCGCCAGAGCGACCGGTACGTGCAAGCCGGATGGTGCCGTTCTGGTCGATGATGAAGAAGCCATCATCGCTGCTCCAGCCCGCCTTCTCCTCTGGGGCAGGATTTGGACCCTGGCGGACTTCACGCATGAGATTTGGCGCCTCCATGGGGTTCCTCATCAGCACTTTCGCCTGGTCCCACATCGTTATTGGAAGCTGCTCCAGCCCGTAGGCTTGGGCAGTCTCCCGTAAAGGGTCACACAGGTAAGGGAACGCCAGTGAATAGTTGGAGAAATAGAACGCCGCTCGCTCGACCGACGTTGGAGTCACCTCGAGTACCTCGGCGTTAAGCTCCCGCAAGGTGGGATATCCGACTGTGAGATGAGCGCGGTGCCGTCGACACATGGGGCAGCCTAATCCGCGCGAGAACCAGACGACGGCTGGGCCATGAGACAGGCAATCCGAAAGCGCAATCTCGCGATTGTCCGCGGTTGGCAGTCGAAAGTCCTGGGCTTCACATCCAGTTAGTTCGCTTGCTGAAGCCATACCGGCACCTTCTTCATAACTGCGAGCACAAGACAGTATGTTGCCCTCAGTAGAGGAACGGGGTTACG
The DNA here is from genome assembly GCA_963765765.1 of uncultured Chloroflexia bacterium. Classification (GTDB taxonomy): domain Bacteria; phylum Chloroflexota; class UBA6077; order UBA6077; family JACCZL01; genus CAVXYC01. The sequence continues at coordinate 53,241 of CAVXYC010000025.1, forward strand.
AACATATCGTCTGGCGAAATTCCCGCGCGAGCGCACACATCCTGGCTGCGCGTCATGAATTCGCCCGCGCGCTGTTCGTCACCTTGCTCGAGGTAGAGGGTCGCGAGGCCATCGTAGCACGGGAATAATATCTGCGGATCATCGAGCTCGCGTGCCAGGTCCAGCGCTTCAAGATATGTGCGTTCGGCCCCTTTTGCGTTACCGTGGCACTGCTGGACCTGGGCGAGCACAATCATTGGCACGGGCAGGTGGGATCGCAATCCAAGCTGACGGTCAAGGGTGATCGACCTCTCGGCATGTTCGACTGCTCCCTCATAGTCACCGGAGCACGCGTGGTAGCTGGACGCGAGCGTGGCGTGCAGCCAGGAGGCGCACACCGCATCGCCCACCCGGCGGGCCATCTCGAGCCCGCGGTCGCCCACTTCAGAGGCTCGGCTGGGATCAGTGGCCGAATAGAGCACGGCCAGGTTGATATACGCTCGCCCGGCCACCGCGGGAAGATTGAGCGTCAGTGCCTTATCGAGTGCCGCCTCGACCGCGGCGATCCCCGCATTGAGATCGCCCTGTCTGGCCAGCGCGAGGCCAAGCGTGCACTCAGCGTCGCAGGCGGCTCGCATGGCCCCGACACTCTCGGTAATCTCCAGTGCTCGGCGCGCCCACTCAGCTGCGCCGACGGCATCGCCGAGATGAAACGCCAGACGAGCCAGCTCCTGATAGAGCTCCGCGTGCTGTGGTCCGTTGGGTAAATCCTGCAGCAGCCGAAGCGCAACGTCGAATGATTCGCGCGCCGCCGGGCAGCTCGCCTCGAGCGAATAACGCGACGCCCATGGCGCGGCGCACGTCGGCGAGCGTTCGGGCTTCTCCATGTTTCTCGTACACATCGGCTGCCCAACGCCAGTGCTCCAGGGCCGCATCGAAATTTCCATGGGCGGCTTCGGCCGGGGCAAGCAGCTCACACACTGCTGCCTGGTCCAGCGGATCGGCTCCGAGACGCCGCAGGGATTCCAGCACCTTACCGTGGAGACGCGCGGCCTCGGCGTGGGCAAACATTGCCGTGGCTCGGTCCGCTGACTCACGCAGATAAGGAAGGGCCCGATCGAAGTCCGCGGCACGGTCGTAGTGCTCGGCGAGCATGGGGACGAACTCGGCCAGGCGGTCCTTATAGAGTTGCTGAATGGTTTCCGCGGCGTGGCGATGCAGCTCTTCACGAGACCGCATAAGCAAGCTCTCGTACGCAACGTCGCGGACCAGATTGTGTCGAAAGCGGATCGTCTCGCCGTCCTGGATGAGGAGATCGGCGCGGACCAGCGTGCTCAGCAGCTCGTCCAGGTTTCGCGCCGCGGACGCATATGCCGAGAGCAGACGCAGCTCAAAGCTCTGGCCCAGCACGGTCGCTTCTTGCAAGAGCCGCCGTTGTTCGGACGGAAGATCGTCGATACGCGATCGAATGACGCCCTCGATTGTCTCCGGCACTTGCACGTCGGCCGCGTGCCGGGCCAGACGCCAGAAGCCCCCTTCCTGGCGCAACGCGTCGGTCTCAACCAGAGACCGGGCAAGTGCCTCTAGATAGAGCGGGTTGCCGCCCGCGCGGGTCAAAATGCGTCTGCGGAGATCGTCCGGCAGTACATCGTAGCTTCGGCCAAAGAAGTCGCGTAGGAGCTCCTCGCTTTCCTGTTCGGAGAGTGGCAGCAAAAGGATCGACGAAACGGCGACGCGCCCCTGGGAAGCGCCGAGAATCTCCGAGCCGGGGCGCTGGATGAAGACCATCAGGAGCGGCAGATTCTCAATACGCTCCACCAGGAAGCGAAGCATCTCCCGAGACTCTTCGTCCATCCAGTTCACGTCGTCGATGACAATGACGAAGAGGAGCGCGTGCGGTCTGAAGAGCAATAAGCTGCTGAACCAGAAGGAAAAGTCGCTGCTTCCCTTGCTCTGGGGCAACATACAGGCGGTCCCATCGAGCGGCGCCCGCCGGGTTCGCGCTGATGAGCTGCACGAGCGGCTCCAGACGCGCGATATCGGTATTGAGGTCGGCGGCAACCGACTCCAGACGGGAGCGAACGAGCTCGCTGTGGGCATCAGGCGCAAGTCCCAACGTCGCACGGAGAAGCTGGCACGTGAGCTCATGGCTTTGACGATGCTCCTGCCGACATGTGAAGTGCCAGATCGTAGGCGAAGCTGCCGCGTGATCCAATGGCGGCACCTGCTCCGCAATCTCGCGCAGAAACTCGGTGGAGAGTCTGGTCTTTCCCAGACCGGCTTCCCCAATGACGCTCACTACTTGAGGTCGGCTCCGAATGCTCCGTTGGAAACACGCCTGGAGCTGTGCCAGCTCCTCGTCTCGTCCAATCAAGGGCGCGTGCCAGTCGGTGCGCCTGCCTGACGGCTCGGACAGCTCGGAAGTCAGCTCGAATACGACGAGCGGCCCAGATTTCCCCTTCACCTCAACCGGCGGCAGGGAGCGAAATTCGAACAGCCCCTGAGTAAGTCGCTGGGTTGACTCGCCCACCAGGATCCCGCCCGGCTCAGCGGCCGCCATCAGTCGCGCGGCAACATTCACGACGTCGCCCATCACGGTGTACTCGCTGCGCTCCGCGCCGCCCACGATACCGGCCACTACCAGCCCAGTGTTGACCCCGATGCGCAATCGCGGATGCACATCCCGACGCTTCTCCAGCTCGCCGGACAGGATCTCCAGCTCGCGTTGAACTTCGAGACTCGCCCTGAGGGCGCGGGGTGGATCGTCCTCGTGAGCGTTTGGCGCGCCGAAGAGTGCCAGCAGGCCATCGCCAGTGAGCTTGTTCACTGAGCCACCATGCTGGTCTATCACCGCGACGGCACGACCCAAGCAGTCGTTGATGATCTCAGTCACGATCTCGGGGTCCATCCGCTCGGACATTGCGGTGAAGCCGGCCATATCCGCGAAGAGAACTGTGACAGTGCGACGCTCACCTTCGATGGGCGGAGCGGCGGTCGCGGGCGTTATCGGTGAGGTAGCCTGTTGCGTACCGGAAGGCGTGATGTTGGATGCAGCCGCCGCACCAGCATCAGCCAGCGCCGTGCCGCACTCATTGCAGAACTTGGCCGTGGCTGCGTTTGGAAACTGGCAGCTCGGACAGGTGCGAGGTAGGCGCGCGCCGCATTCGCTGCAGAATTTAGCGGTGGTCGGATTCTCCGACTGGCAGGCCTCGCAGCGCACCGAACGCTCTCCTTGCCGGGTGCATATGGTTCGACAATCTTACTGCAAGGTCGCCTTCGGCCCGTCTATTTAGGGATCGCGAGAACGTCGGCCGGAATCTAGAGTGGAACGTCAGATCCATCTGCAATCTGAGCTCACCGCCGATCTTGGCGCGAGATTCCGTATTACAGAACCCTGATCGGCACAGGGAACCCGGGGCCCCTGGTGGACCGTCCGTTCTCGTCAACCAAAATAAGCCTCTTCCAATGCAGGCTGCGGCTTATTGTCGCGGGCGTACACTGCGCTTCGAGACCGGAATCCCCCAATGGGGCTTGCGGCTTGTCAGCGATTGTGAGAGACTGCACGGACCTTCATGGGCAAGCGAGGGGCATGGTTTGACCAGATCCGCGGCGAGACGAGTGATGATTCTCAGCGCTGTCGTACTGGCGGCTTTCTCCGTCGCACTCATCTCGAGTGCCAGGCTGGGAGCCCTCGGGGGAGCGACCGTCTCTGCTCAGACGGGCGCACGCGTCGTGAACTCGAACGACTACGTGGCGTCGCGCGGCGCCCTGGCGATCCAGGCGGCGATTGACGATGTCAATGGAACGGGTGGCGGCGCGGTGTATGTCCCGGCCGGGACCCACCTGCTCGATCAGAAGGTGCGGCTGTACTCGAACATTACGCTGTTTGGCGACGGCATGGATGCCACGATCCTGCGTTTCCGCGACGGTGCCCCGTTGGACCACATGGTGTCCAATGACGAGCTCAGCACGCGGGACAAGAACATCGTGATTCGCGACTTGACCTTGTCCGGACCGGGCGCGGCCTCGGGTAAGTACTTCGGACTCCGGTTGGTCAACGTCTCCGACTCGACAGTGGTCAACGTCGCGAGCGATGGCCACGGCTTAGACGGGTTCTATCTCGGCTACTACAACAATCACGGCGTCAATAACGTCCGCTTGAGCGGTTGCCGCGCGACGAACAACGGTCGCAACGGCATCTCTCTGACGCACGGCAGCGACAATATCATCGACGGCTGTCGGGTGGAGAACAACAACCTCGTCGAGACAGTCGCCGGGATCGACCTGGAGCCGGACCAGTCCCAGAGGGTATCGAGCAACATGGTGGTGAGCAACGTCACTCGGAGCCAGAACGTCGGTATCCAGCTCTACTCGCCGGACCGCCGGGCATACGTGCAGGGGAGCAACGCGATCTGCACGAATACGGCCCGATATAACAACAGCGCGGGCATCTGGGATTACAACGGCACCAAGAACATCTATGTCGACAACTCGGCAGCGGACAACGGTGGCGGTAGCCAGGTCAATATCGTGGTCGATGGAAGCGCCGACTTCAGCAGCGACGCGGGCAGGTACTGCCAGCTCCCGACCCTTCCGAGTCCGCCGCCAAAGCCCGCGACCACCATTACTCCGACGGCGACCCTCACGCCGACCGGGACGCCGACGACCGGATCCGGAACGACGCTGAGCGCGACTCCGACGACCGTGGCACCGAGCGGGACGGCCACGGTGAGCTGGGCCGGGATCGCCAACCCGACGACGACCGACTGGATCGGGCTTTACTGGGTGGGTGCCGTCGACACCTCCAACCTGGACTGGAAATACGTGAGTTGCAGCCGGAACCCGGACACCGCGCTGGCATCCGGCTCGTGTACGTTTACCATGCCGACCACCGCGGACAATTTCGAATTCCGGTTGTTCGCCAACGACGGCGTCACCCGGCTGAGCAAGGTCCAACACCGTCACCGTGAGCTCGGCGAGCAGCTCGACTCCCACGCCGACCGTCACGGCCACCGCTACACCCACGCGCACCGCGACGCCGACTAGCACCATCGTCGCCGCGACGAATACGCCCAGGCGCACGCCGACTTCGGTTACGAGTGTCCCCGCCAAACCGGTGGGGCTCTCTGCTCAGGTGCGCAAGGGATTCATCCGCCTAAGCTGGACGGCCAGCTCAGACTCAGGAGCCACCTATAACGTCTATCGGGGGAGTGCGAGCGGGGGTGTCAAGGGCCAAATCGCCCCGGGGCTCAGCGCGAACCGGTTCGACGATGATGATCGAGACCTCGTGCTAGGGACGACCTATTTCTATCAGGTCAGCGCGGTGAACGCAGTCGGCGAGAGCGTGCTATCTGACGAAGTGTCCGCGATGGCAGAGTAATCGCGGTGAAGAATTCAAGGATGCGACAAGAGGGAATCATGGGACGAAGCATGCAGCGGCGTAGAATTGTGCTCGTGGGGGCCGCGCTTCTTGTGGGACTCGGTCTGCCTGCCGCCTGGGCCGGCCCGTCGCTCGCCAGTGCGTCCTGGCTCAATCCGGGCGATGCCCACGGGTCATTGCTCCAGCCTGTCGTTCCCCCCGGGCCACCCGAGCAAGCGGCGCGATCTCTCACGCTGGAGTCCAGCGGGACCGAGCTCCCGACCGGACAAAGCGCGAGGCTCACGGCTCGGGCTAACCGCTCCGAGGGTGAAAAATTCGCCATCGTCATCCGGCGCGAGGCCGGACACCTCGGCTCCGGCTTGGAGGCCACGTGCTGGTCACAGCCGGTCTGCACAACAGAGACCAAGGCCGACCGGCCATCCTCCGCTCACTTCGCGGCAATCCTCTACCGCTGTGACCAGCAGGGTGTTTGCATCCTGGAAGAGGACCCAAGCGAAGCGAACAAGGTACGCGTGACCTGGAAATAGCCGCGCGGCCAATGCTCGTTCACGAGGAGCTGACCGCCGGGATGCCGAACTCGACCTCGAGCACCTGGAGCACTAGGTCCCGGGCGTCGGCCGGCACGTCGAACAGGACGCGTACCTCGGACGTTTCAAGGCTCTGAACCGTCTCGCCGGTCACCAGTCCGCGTTCAATCCTCGCCGTCTCAGGGCTCGGCCCGAACGTGCGCCCGTCACCGGTTCTGACCGCGAAATCCCTCAGCGAGTACTCCGATTCCCGGCTCTGGATGTTTCTGACCCGCACGTCAGCCGCTAATAGGGAACCGCGGACCTCGGACGTCCCCGAAGGGCTGGATGACGCCCCCTGGTACGGAGCGAAATCCAGCAGCGTCACTTCCCAGCCCTGCAGCTTTACCGTCTCGCCGATCCGAGCTAACGGCGAATCGCCGTCGGTCTCCGGAGCGGGCGGCTTGGGAAGCTGTTGTCCGGGGATCACACCCCGGGCGGCAACCAGGATCACGACACCGATCAGCACGGCGGCGGCCAGGCCGCCGAGCGCCAGGCTTCGCCCCAGAAACTGTCGACGGCTATCTTGGCTCATAGCGTCCGTCGAAATATGCGCCGTTGGCTACGATCTGTCATGTGTCAATTGTCTACGCTCACGCTCTACAGTTGGCGTGCTCCACCAGTCAACCGCGAGCCCAATGCAGGCCGTGCTATGAGAGTTGGCCCATGAAGGCTTTTCCCTATGCGGATTACGGCAGCTGGATGCTCTAGTGAGTAGCGTGCGACCTACCGTACCGTCGAGAAGCTACCTGTCAACAACGCTATTCCGGGGCCGGTGACAGCGGAGCGACCGTTGGGTTAGTACAAGTCGGTCCATCCGCGGGCGGTTGCTCCGGCACGGTGACGGTGCCATTAAACTCAGCGAACTCTACTTCCGGATCGGCTGCTAGGGCCGCGAGGCGCTCGCCCACCGTTCCGGGCGGGACCGCGAGCAGATAGACCTGGATACTGGGGATGCTTCCGACGATCGTTGCCCCGTGGCGAGCGGCGACCGCGACGGGATCGACCCCAGGACGAAATTTGACAAGCAGCTCACCAGGGGAATCGAGAGACAGCGGCCCAAGGTGATTACCCTGAAGGGCCAGGGCTCGGGCTGCTCCGGGCTGCGAGAGCCAGGCAAGCGTCAATGACACCAGGATTAGTCCCACAATCTGGCGTCTCCAGATAATCGTTGCCGCCCACCCCAGACCCATTGGCGAAATTAGCAGCGCGCGACGTTGCGCACTGCCTGGCAGGCGTTCACGCGTCCGTGCGCCCACGAGTCTCGGAAGTTGGATCCCGTTCTTCCGATGGGGTCAGCCCGATTCTCGATTCGACCGCGCACGCATGTATTCGACGCACAATCAGTACCTCGCGAGAATACGAGGGCGGCGATACCGGCGACATGTGGGCTGGCCATACTCGTACCATTCCAGGACTCGTAGCTGCCGCTTTTCACCGTGCTCAGGATGCCTGCGCCGGGCGCGGCCACATCAACCCAATTACCGCCCCAGTTTGAGAAACTTGCCCGTCCATCGCGGCTGGTGGTTGCGGCGACGGCGATGACGTTGGCATAGGCCGCGGGATAGAAACCCCAATTCTGCCCGTCGTTACCTGCAGCGGCCACCAGCACTACTTCCTTGTCTTTCCAGGCGTAATTGACCGCAGTCTCAACTGCCTGGGAGAGCGCATAGGCCCCGAAACTCATGTTGATTACTTTCGCACCCTCGTCCGCCGCTTTCGTGATTCCCGCGGCGATGTCAAACCAGTCTCCGCTGCCCGTGTTATCAAGAACTTTATAGTCCCAGATCGGGCATTCAGGACACGTTCCCGCGCCGCCCGTTCCGTTGTTTGTTGCCGCTCCGGCTGTTCCCGCGACGTGGGTGCCGTGTCCGTAGACATCGCCAATTCCAGAGCGGGTGAAGTCCTCCTGGCGGGTCACTTTACTGCTCAGATCCGGATGTGACTTCGTTGTACCGGTATCAAGAATTGCGATAGCCGGCGCCGCTGATCGGGTCGCGTCGGTCCACGCCTCGAAGGCGTCGATGTCGGCATCCTGGCTGTTGTTATATCCCCATTGCTTGCTTACCAGAGGGTCATTGGGTGCCGGGGGAGCCGGGGTGACTGGCGCGACGGGTTTCACCTGGGCGTAATACCGGCCGTTCACCTCGGCGAATGCAACCTTTGGCTCCTTACGGTACTCCGCCGCCTGCTCCTTCTCCTTGCCGCGCGGTGCGGTCACGAGCTCGGTATTGAGGTTGGGGAGCTCTTTCTTGACACTCGCGCCGCGGCGCTGGTGGACTTCGCTCTTGTCCTTTTCGGACGCATCCTTCTTGAAACCCACCAGGATCTCGCCGGCCGCGAAGGTGGGCGGGTCTTGGCCCGGTGTCCCGAGCTCGGGCCTATTCTGCTCGGGCTCGCTGGGTTTGGCAACGACAGGCGCGGCCGGCGAAAGAGCGGATATCGATAGGAGCAGCGCTGCAGCAGTGAAGCCGAGGCGGGTCAACAGGGCGGAAGATGTCATAGAGCTTCCCGGTCCAAACGCCGCAGGAATTTCAGCAGCACGGCGCGGACGCCATTGTAACGCGTGCCCCACGGCTGTCAAGAGTCACGTTCTAGTCAATCCACCGCGATCGTCGAATGCGTCACTTGAAGCGCGAAGCCAGAGCGGCATTGAGTGTCGCGTGAGATCGCTGATATGGATGCAGAGACCACTTGGGTTGTGCGCCCTAGAACCTTGAACCCAGGAATTGCACCCAGCCCGCGGTGCCCACTGAATTGCATCCCTGCTCTGGGCGGAGCAAATCGTAGTGGCGTGCTCCACCACAGACTGATTCCTGGGCGTAAGGCCGGTCTCCGAGTAGCGCATCTCCAGCAGGCAAAGGAAAAGTGCCATGACAGTGCGTTCTGGCGCCATCGACTAGCTGGACGTGTTCACCGCCCATGCGTTGTTTTGACGGTGAGATGCCGATACCATCACGCACGGAACGCTGCTCGCCTTGGGCCGTGGTGTCGGTCCGGTAAGGGGCCGCGGATCATGCGCTGAGCAGGGGAGAATCTTTATGTCGCTTTTTGTCGTACGACATCAGCATGACGCTGAGCGCTGTCCCGCCCAAGATCCGCATATGGGTGCGAGACTCCTCAATATCTTGAACCGCTCCAATGCGCGGGATCGCGGCATTCACATTCAGAGCGAGGCAGTTATCTCGGGAGAGCACACGCTTTTCATCACGCTGGAAGCGAATGACGAGTCAGCGCTTCGGGACTTTATGGAGCCGTTTGCTCGCATGGGAAGCGTCGAGATCTTCCCCGCGGCCACGTGCGCCCGTGTGGCGGCCAGTGGCGGCTGTGCGGCGCCGCTTCCGGACCTGGATCCCAATCTCCCGGCCGTTGATCCAGAAGACGCCTGCCAGATAGCGCTCGAGGCCGGTCTTGTCGTACATCGCGCCCATCCGCTGAACGGTGAGACCTCGATTCCGGCTCTCATCGGCGGCTCGGTGATGCCCAATGCCCATTTCTATGTGCGCAATCATTTCCAGATTCCACGCCTTGATCCCACCGGCTGGCGCCTCAATGTATCTGGCCAGGTTGAGCGACCGCTGCAATTGAGCCTGCGTGAGCTGCACGGAATGCCTTCGCAGACGCTCGTTGTCACGCTGGAGTGCGCCGGTAATGGCCGGTCCCAGCTAGAGCCGCGCGTCGATGGCGAGCAATGGGAGCTAGGCGCGGTGAGCACCGCCGAATGGACGGGTGTGCCGTTGAGAGAAGTGCTTGACCGCGTGGGGATCCGCCACAGTGAAGGGGAGATACTGTTCCGAGGTGCGGATGGCGGGACGGTTGATGGTGAAGAGGCGGCCATCCGTTTCGAGCGGAGTCTCCCGCTTGACATCGCTCGGAGCTCGGAAGCGTTGCTGGCCTACGCGATGAACGGAGAGCCGCTACCCGTGCACCATGGCTATCCCCTCCGTCTGATCATGCCGAGCTGGTACGCCGTAGCGTCGGTGAAGTGGCTCACGGATATCGAAGTTCGAGATCGGCCTGTGCTGGCGCATTTCCAGACGGCCCGGTACTTTTTTGAATGGCACCGAGATGGCCAGATCGTGCGCGAACCTGTGACGCTTCAACGCGTACGAGCCCTTGTAACCGAGCCAGCGCCAGACTCAGAGGTGGACAGCGGGGAGCTGGTGATTCGGGGTGTGGCCTGGTCAGGTGCGTCGCCGATCGCGCGAGTTGAGATAAGCACGGGCAATGGCCCATGGCAAGATGCGCGGCTTGTGAGCGACCGCCGGCGCCATAGCTGGCAGTGGTGGGAGCTGCTCACCACTGTGAACCAGGCTGGTCCGACCACTATTCGCGCTCGGGCGACAGATTACGCGGGCCGCACCCAGCCGGACCAGCCCGAATGGAATCGCCTGGGATACGGAAACAACGCGGTCCAGACAGTGTCGATTCATGTTGTTCATGCCTTGAGCCCGGCGGGACTGGAGCGGCTGACATGTACTTCAAGCAGTTTCTCAACGAAGATTGCGGGTGCTCGTCATACCTGATCGCCGCGCGCGATTCGCATGAGTGCGCGGTGGTGGACCCAGCACTGGATATCGAACCCTACCTGGAAGTCATGCGCGAACGGGAGATGACGCTGCGGTACGTCATCGACACTCACTTGCACGCGGACCACGTGTCAGGAAACCGTCGCCTCGCGGCTGAGGGCGGCGTGCCGGTCTACCTGGGGCGCGACGCCGACGTACGGTTCCCGTTTGAGCCACTCCAGGATGGGCAAGTGCTGAGCCTGGGGCAAGTTTTACTCTCCGTTCTCCAAACGCCCGGCCATCGGCCAGAGTCGATCTCGCTATTGATCACAAATCCCCCACGGAGCCCCGAGCCGTCCATGGTCCTGACGGGTGATTGCCTGTTTGTGGGTGACGTCGGTCGGCCCGACTTTGGCGGCCCGGACGCCGCCGCGCAACAGTACGTAAGTACCCAGCGGCTTCTGGCACTTCAAGACTACGTCGAGGTGTTTCCGGCCCACTTTGAGGGTTCGTGCGGTCGCGGGATGTGTGGCCGTCCGAGCTCAACAATCGGATTCGAGCGACGATTCAACCCGATGCTGCAATTAGCCCGGCAGGAGGAGTTTGTTCGCGAGCTCACGGGATCGAGGCCGGCGAAGCCGCTGAATATGGAATCCATCATGGCGACGAACCAGGGGGAATCCAGCTTGAGCTGGGCGATGCTGCGCCACCCGCTACCGCATGTGCAGGACGTTTCCGTCGAGGATGCGCATCCCAAGGTGGAGCGCGGCGAGTGGTGGGTGCTCGACGTGCGAGAGAATGAGGAATGGCAGCGCATGCACATTCCCGTCGCTCATCACATTCCTCAATGGCAGCTCGCGTCCCGCTTGGCTGAGATTCCAAGTAACGCCACACCGCTCGTCGTCTGCCAGAGCGGAATGCGGTCGCATCGCGCGGCGCAATTTCTGAAGCAGGCCGACTTTCCTGTCGTCTTCAGTCTGGCTGGAGGCACGGCCGGCTGGCAGCAGGCGGGATATCCGGTGGACTCAGGTGAGCCAGAATCAGCTGTTGAACTGAGCGAGGTCGTCGGGCCTCATTGAGCACCAGCCCGCGGCGTAGTCGGGTCGCTACATGGCGAAGGACAGAGTGCCCAATCACATTTCGTGTGACTGGGCACTTTGGAATGAACCTCGTGGCGTTACGCCGCGATTGGCACCTGGCCTGCCGCGACTTCGCCTTGAGCGCGAGTGTCGACTCGTCGCGCGCTGGCGATCGTCGGATCGCCGGCCTCGGCGGAGCGGTTTCGACACCATCAGCTTCATGTTCAGCGCCGACAATCCATACACGGGTGTCGATGTCGACGATTGCCGGGCCGCTTAACTAACCGCTGGCATCCTATCCCGAGGTTCGCCGATCCGGTGCATCCGTGCTCGGTGGGCAGATGAATCGAGGGCATGCCACAGCCGGGCAAGCCGAGGTCACTGGATCAGTGATCGCGGAGCAGCTGACTACTTTGCCGTTGCCTGGTAGACCCCGTCCCAATCGGTTGCTGGCGGGTCGCGCTGCAGCTCTAAAGCGCGGCAACGCAGCTCGTCGGCCGCGCTATCGGTTGGGCGCTTCACCAATGCTTCGCCGAAGAGCTCCGCCGCTTGCGAGAACTCGCGCGACACATAGGCTGAAAAGCCCGCTTCGTATCGATCACGCGCGGCAAGCAAGTCGGGATCCACGCTTCCTTGCTCTCCCAGGAGCTCGTATACCCCGGTCCAGCTGGTGCGACCGACCACCGCGACACGGTCGAGCGACCGCCATTCGAACGCGTCTTCAGTCGCCTGGACGACCTGGTCGCTCGCCAGGATACACGTCCTATACACCTTGTTGAGTCCCTCCAATCGGCTGGCCAGATTCACGACATCGCCGATGGCCGTGTAGTCAAATCGCTCCGGAGTACCGATGTTCCCGATGATTGCCTGCCCCGTATGGAGGCCAATACGCGTCCGCAAGACCGGTTGGCCTGATTCCGCCCAGGCCGTATTGAGCCGCTGGACTCTCGTGTGCGCCGCCAAGGCGGCCCTGCACGCCGCGGCGGCGTGGTCCTGGAGCGGCACCGGTGCATTGAACATGGCAAGAATGCCGTCACCGATGAATTTGTCGACCGATCCGTGGTGTTCGTGCAGCGTGGCTGTCATGGTCTGAAGGTAGGTCCCGAGATGCTCCACCAGCACGTCGGGTGCGACGGATTCGCTGATGCGAGTGAACCCCTCGATGTCCGAGAAGAAGATCGTCACCGGTCGGAACTCGCCTCCAAGACGAGCTTCCTCGCCGCTGACCACGAGCTCGCGGACCAGCTCGAGGGGCACGTATCGGCTGAACGACCGTAAGCTCGCCTTCATCCGGCCGGTCGCGACGCTCACGGTGTCAATCTCGCGGATAAAGCACCGCGGCGGCTGGCCGTCGCTCATGTCGAATCGGGCGATTCTCGCGAGGTTCGATGCAACCGCGCTCAAGGAGCCCGTAATCTGGCGGGAGATAGACCACCCCACCAGCAAGGCCAGGGTCAGAATGCCGAGCCCGACCATCGTTGCTCGGTGCAATCCGTCCGTGACTGCTCCGAGAAGCTGATCCTCTGGAATGAGGCCCAGAAGAACATACTCGAACTCATCGGTCACGCGATGAGCGCTGACGCTTCCCAGCCATTCAGCCCCACCCACTTCAAATCGAAGGTCCGAAATCTCGTCCACGGGCTGGGCGCCCGCACGGGGGATGAGGCCGTCCAGAGCGGGCTTGACCGCTGATTGGCCAACAATGTCGTCGGGCGACACCGAGCTGGCCAACGTGCTGCCCGCGCGAGTAAGCACGATATAGGTGGCGCCACTGACATGAGAGCGGCCTTGGCCGAAGGCGGCGAGCGTATTCGAGAGCTCAGTCAGGCGGAAATCCATGCCGAACACGCCTCGAACGGCGCCGTCTGGCTGATCGCGCAGCGCCAGCGCAGCGGTGATGCCGCGCACACCGTCGGGAAATGCGTATGGCTCGGTCCAGATCGTTCGGTTGGATACAGACGCCAACTGATACCAATCCCGCTGCCGTGGGTCGTACCCCACAACCGCGTCGCGGAACAGTGGCTCCCGAGCTCCGTCAGTGCCGATGCGCCATTCGTCACGCCGACCACCGTTGAGTCCCAGCTCCGACATGCCGAGTACGGTCGAAGCATCGGCGCGCGAGCGGGAGGCGATGACAAATCGACCGCTGTGCGCGTCGCCGTAGTAGATTCGATCAATCTGGTCGAAGACCGTGACACGCTGGGTGGCGAGGTCCGCGAGTGCCTCCTGATCGTCCACGTCGAGCTGACCAAACAGCGCTCGATTCCGCGCATCGGTAAGTACGGGCGCAGCGGTTTGAAAAATCGCCGACATGCGCGTAGCGGTCGCCAATGCCGTGACCCGAAAGATCTGATCCCCGAGGTCTTTCACCGCACGGCTCGTGGCCTCACGTTGGACTTCGAGGACAGAGCCAACCGTGATCACGAGTAACGCCAGCATCATGGTCAGGACCATGGTCGTCAACGAGGGCTGAGGACGGAAGTGGAACCGTCTCGCTGGTCCGCGCGTCAGCTCCGACCGTTCAGAAATCTGCACTGGACCCGAACTCATCGTGCAGAAGCGAATCCCTCACCCACCTCTGGGCCATTGAGTGACACATCCTCGGAGCGCGTGCGTCGCACCGCAGTTCCCACTAGGACCCGGGCCGATTCGCCCGCGAGCACGGCAAGTGGTCCCACACAGAACAGGGCGAAAGACTCGCCGGGCCCTCGAGGACCCCGGGGTCACGCGCACCGTTCGCTACGGCTCCGGCGTCGACGGGGGCGCCTTCGGCTCCGGCGCCGACGGGGGCGCCTTCTTAACGCGTCCGAGCGTATCCTTAAGTGTCTGAGAGAGGGGAGCGGCATCGACGGCTCGTGCCACCCGCTCGATCTGGACGGCGGAGGGCCGCTTTCGCCGATGTGGCGGCGTGCCGTAACGACTCCGGAGCGGTGGTCAGTCGCCGCCGAGCATCTTCGCGGACTCGCGGCGATAGGGCAAGCCGTACCAACAGAATGCCGAAAACCACTCCGACTAACACCCGCATAATGCTCTCCTTCGGTTGCGTTGAACGGTTGATGCACCGTCCGAGGCCGATTCAGGAGCGAAGTCCAAGAAGCCTGCCATCCCGACTGCTGGCAGCCCGTGCCGCGAGGGCAACAGCGGACCCCATTCCAGTTACGGCTGAACGCATGTCGCGATCTTGGTCGCTCAGGAGCGGTGCAGAATCAGTTTCTCAATTCAATCCGCTGTGACGGGATGTCAATCAACACCGAATGTCGGTGCCGTCCGTCCACCGGTCTGGTGGCACCGCCACCGAGTAATGGCGTTTAGCGGCAAAGACTTGAAGACCGCGATGGTGCAGGGCATGTCCGCGGGCTGGGGAAAAGAGCAGCGGCAGGCTCCTGACGGCTAGGGATGCTTCTAGATCTGCACGGAGCACCGCCGCCCTAAAGCGAGGCTGATCGGCACAATCAGCTCGGGGCCCTCATTCGCCGATCGTTGGCCCGAACTCGTTGGCGAGGGCGATGGTGGCGGAGACGCAGCGCGTGTGACCATAGCCCTCACAAGCACATCACAGCGCGCCTGGCACGTTGAGATGCATGCCCGTGGACATAGCGTCCGCCTAGATGCATCCTCCATCAGATTGTGGTATATGCGTTCCTGCATAATGTGAAGGCGTTGACCCCGGGAAGGGGGTAAGTCCGTGGACACTCCACAGTGCGCTGATACAGAGCTTGTAGAACGTCTGACTGCCCGTGAGATCGAGGTGCTCTGTCTCGTAGCGGAAGGGTGCGATAACGAGACCATCGCGACCCGCCTGGTGCTCGATCGGGCTACGACTAGATCGGGCGACGATTCGAACACACGTGGCCCTGGTGCTCACCAAACTTGACGCGCATTCGCGGCTAACACGCTCGGTCTAGTACCAGTGAGTAGCCATTTAGACGGCTGTACCCTCCGCCGTGTGGGAACGCGCGGGGGAGCCACTGCTTACCCCGGTCCTTCACACTGGCTGGAGTTGAAAGAGTCACGCCCGGTCGCGCGCCTTCGAGGTGCTATCGCTCAGATCGCTCCCACAATCGGCACGCGCTCATGCCGCGGGGTCAGCCGCTTCGCCAGCGCGCCGTGGTAGCCCTGCAACGAAGGCGGTGCACTCACGAGCATGCATATATCTACACGGGAACCTATGTATAATGGCACGCCAACTGCATTGAATCCACGCTCGCCATTCGAACAGCGCCGGCGCGGCCGCGCTGAGGTGACTCTTGGGCAGGCTATATCATGAACAACCAGGGCAGATACGAACAGACCGAGCAATTCCGGGTGGCGCTTGGCGCCGTTGAGCGTCGTCCGTCGGACGAGGCCATCGCAGAACTGCGATTGGCCGCGGCTCCCATCTTGGACAGACTCCGAGCGGAGTATCGAGCTGCCGGACATACGGACGACGATGGCGCCGCGATGTTCCGCTGGCTTCGTGCCAAGCTGGCGGAACGCGACTCGATCGCCACGAGATCGTACGGCACTTAGCCTCACCGTTCAGCTCGCTGAATGTTTGGGCGACCGTCAGCTGTCAACGGTCACTGACGGTCGCCCTGACAGTTGGCGCTCTAGGTCCTCCACCCGTTCGCTAGGCGGCCCTTCTCCTCGGCGAGGCTGGCGATCTGCTCACGCATGGCGGCCATCTCTGCGCTCCGGACGTAACGGACCTCAACGTGCCGTTCGGCAGTGTCATCGTCGTGGCCATGCTATTCGAGACGGATCGAGCTCCGTTTGTCGTCAAGAATCCGGCTTACGGCACGGTGGGCGGCGATCCTGTGTCGCTCGAAGTCCCGTGGCGCGAGGGCGCAACGACGCGATCAGCTCGACGGCGTGACCTGCTTCGCCTTCCGCCGCTAGGGCTGGGGCTCTAGCAGCGTCATGCCGTGCTTCCGCCAGAGCGCGTTTTGCTCTTCGGGCGGGATCGATCCGTCCCCGCGGGCGGCATACCGAGCGAGCAGCTCCTCGAAGAACCGCTCCATGCCCGCGGGAGTGAACAGCTCCAGGTACCGGGCCGGGGAGGCACTCGTCGCGGTGTAGTGGTGCACAGTATTGCGGGGCACCAGCACGAACGCACCGGCCCCAACGACGGCCGTCCACGCGCCGCTGAAGAACGTGAGTTCGCCCTCCAGGATGTACCACGCCTCTTCGGCGTTATGGTGGATGTGGGGCGGCGACCCTCGCCCCGTCGGCAAACGGTACTCCAGCAGGGTCAGCCCGCCCTGGCCGTGCTCCAAGCCCGTCTTCACGACCGTCGTCTCGGAGAGTCGTCGGCCCTGGTCCGGATGCACCACGACGATCCCATTCTCCGCCTGCATGGGTGACCTCCTAGTCGGTTCGGTGGCAGCGTGGTCGCCTCGCGTCGCCCCGCCGTCGTCGGCACCCAGCCGGGATTCGCCTCGTGGCGGGCGTCTCTGGCGCGCGATGCTTGATGCAGGGCTGCCGAAATGGTCAGCGTGATGCCACGGACATTATGACCCTCAGCGTCCCGGCAGAAGAAGCCCCATGTGGGTGTGGCACCCGGAGACGCCGCCGCGGCGACCCGGATGCAGGGATGACCGATGATGAAGCTACAACACCCTGTAACAGGAGCCAGCTGGCAGGCGGGCCACGGTCCAATCCGCGAGAAAGTGTCGCCGTGCTGCTGGTCCACATCGCACTGCTGAGTGATGGCGTCGCCTGCACGAGCTTGTGTGAGACGCACCGCCTCCAGTAACACTCACAGCGCTCGAGAAAGCACTCCATCGGCTCGTTGAAGTTCTGGACGTAGGTGGTCGGACATGCGGAGTCGGTCGGCGTTCGCCACCAGGTCGATGCTCGACCGGAGCCGGCCTGCTCACGTAACGGAGGCAGTGGAGGAATGCGGGCAATGATCTCATTGGCGATAGCGTCATAGTCCATACCAGGAGATCGACTGACGCCAGCATCCCCGCCGCGGAACGCCTCCAGGTCTTAGGACACCATCCCGTCCCGCCTCACGCGAGGTGTATGCTGCGGCACACTGCGGGCCGCAAACTCGGTCCACCAAGGGGAGGCGGGGTTGTGGTGATACAAGGACAGATAGCCGCGCTGGTCGCGGGAGCTCTGGCCCTAGGGTACGTCGTCGATACCAGTTTCTTTCCGAGTATCGGTGCCGTGAATCCGGCGCGCTCGGCGATGGCGAACGCGATCCGAGTCGGCGAGCACCTGGAGCAGCGGCTTTAGTAAGCAGGCGCGGCGAGCTTGTGAACCCATGGGCAATCAACGCGAGATTGCTACCGTCTACGTAGCCAGCACGATGCAGGGGTGGCGCTCGTCACCTTTCCGGCGGTGAGCGCAATCCTGGTTGCGAACCTGGTATCGATGGTCGTGTTGATAGTGAGCCAGTTGTTGATCGCCAATCAGCCGCTGGCGTACGTCATGTTGGCGTGGCGATGTCGGATGATGTCGGCCACCAGACTCGCCCAGCCCGACTGACATATCGCCGAGGCCGCGCGGTTGTCGTCATGTAGTCTGCGGTTGTCGTCATCATGTAGTCATTGAGGAGCAGCGTCGAATACCTACCACTCTTAGGCGCCCGCGCCGTGGTTAGCCCAAGCTCCGGCGAGGCCGAAGATCCTCCTTCAAATCGGGTCGTGACCGTTTCAGAGTGTCAGTTGGGGCACTGCCGCTGCCAGACGTCTCAGAAGCTCGCTAGACCGTCCGTGCCTCAGCGGCACGCCCCGCCGCCGCGTGATTTAGTCTCTCGAGCTTGCCGAAGTTGTCAACGCGCTGACGCTCGGTGCTCATCTGTTGTGTTTGCATCGCGTGTCGGCCTATCCATGTCCGAACGCGACACCGCCGGTGTATCGATGTAGCGCGACCCCGTCCTGCCCAGGAGCAAGCCAAACAACCACTGCACGCACAGCAGTAGCTGACTCTCGGCACGACCGAGGTAGAGCACGTGGATGAAGGCCCACCCAGCTTTGCCAATCAGTCCACCAGCCTTGAATCGACCTTTCTCCATGATCGCGTAGTTCGACGAAATCGTGGCCATGTTGCCTTTGTCGAAATAGTCGAATGGGGCAGGCGGCGGTTGACGCATGACGCGTGCACGGATCGAGTGCGCGGCATGTTTGCCGCTTTGCAGCGCCACCTGCGCCACGCCCGGCAAGACCGTGCCATCGTTCTCGATATGCGCGGTGTCACCGACGACAAAGATCTCGGGATAGCCGGCGACAGAAAGGTGTGGCCCAACGACAACCCGTCCCGCGCGATCGGTTTCCACGCCGAGCCAGCGGCCCGCCGGTGACGCGGCAACGCCCGCGGTCCACAGGACCGTGCGGGTGCGTACGCGTTGGCCGGCGATGACGACACCCTCCTCGTCCACCAGCTCGACAGCCTGGCCGACCCGAACGTCGACGCCCAGGTCGCGGAGTTTGTTGACGGCCCCGTCGGCGAGATCCTCCGAAAACGTGGCCAACGCGCGCGGTCCGGCCTCGACCAGGATGATGCGCGCATGGCGCGGATCTATGTGCCGATACTCTCGGGAAAGCACCCGACGAAAGTGCATTGCGAGCGCACCTGCGAGCTCACAACCGGTCGGCCCTGCGCCCACTAGCACAAATGTGAGCAGCTCCTCGCGGATCTCCGGATCATCTTCCTGGTCGGCCTGCTCGAAGGCGCCGATGATCCGCCGCCGAATCATTTCGGCGTCTGCCAACGTCTTCATGCTCGGCGCCAATGGTGCCCAGTCGTCGTGCCCGAAGTAGCTGCCACGCACGCCCATGGCGAGGATCAGGTAGTCATACAAAATCGGCTCCACACCGCCCGACAACTGCACGAGCTTGCGGTCCTTCTCGACGCCCGTGACCTCGGCCATCCGCACGTCGACATTCTTCTGACGACGGAACAACGAGCGGATAGGAGTGGCGATCGTACCTGGCTCGAGGATGCCGGCTGCCACCTGATACAGCAGTGGCTGGAAGAGATGGTAATTCGTCCGATCGATGAGTGTGACACGAACCGGTGCGCTCCGTAGCGCTTTGGCGGCTGCAACTCCACCAAAGCCGCCACCCACGATGACGACATGCGGTGGTATGAGTGAGTCTGCGCGCGATCCATTCTGACTGATCTGGACTTCCAGCGGATTCACGTCCGGACTTGCGGCGATAGGGCAAGCCGTACCAACACCATGCCGATAACCACTCCGAGTAACGCCGCGCATACTGCTCACCTCCGATTGCGTTGAACGGTTGATGCACCGTACGAGGCTCACTCAGAGCGAACTCCAAGAAGCCTGCCATCCCGACTGCTGGCGGCCCGTGCTGCGAGAGCAAAGGCGGGCCTCATTCCAGTCACGGCAACAAATGTCGCGATCTCGGTCGCTCAGGAGTGGCACAGAATCAGTTTCTCAATTCAATCCGCTGTGACGGGAGGTCAATCAACACCGAATGACGGTACCGTCCGTCCACCCGTCTGGTGGCACCGCCACTGGCCCGGCGCGCCATAGCGTTCACAACGGGGGCGAGAATGGCCCTGTTCGGGCGGGGTGATATCAGAACCCTGTGGGGAAGGCAGGCAGCGTGGGCTTGCGCTGGGATGCAGGGCGATCCCGGAAAGGAACCGTGGATGCACAATGAGCGTCTGGCTTAAGCGTGGTACACCTGGCCTTCCGGGGCCAGGATGACCGCCTCCAGCAAAAGAGCGCCACGTTTGCTAGTCACGAGCGTAGGCGCTCTTTTGCTGCCCATACCCTGTACAAATACCTTGCGGGGCCAATCCACGCGCCATAACCGCAACCTGAGCCCGAAATAGATTCCGTGCTCGTATTTCACGTTCACATACGGGGCGGGCGGGCGACCATCTATATGCAATTCTGGCAATCTTAATTTCGTGCGAAATACACTAGTGCCGGCTCGCTTTGTAGCCCGTGGAATTGACCCCGTCGTGGCGTTGGTAGTCATCCAGGGAGAAGCATGAAATCAAGCGACCAGGAGCGTATTGAGAGCCTATTACGTGCGATAGTAAGCGAAGCCCTGAAGATCGCTGAGACCGCCCAATCCGCGTTGGACGAGGCACAAGCAGGCCGTTTGGAAGAAGCCGGCGACGAGCTCAGTCTCGCGCACATTCTTGGGCGTCTCGAAGGGATCAGCATTGGCTCGGGTTCAGAGCATTAATGCTTAGCTCGCTGAATTCGCCGGGGATTCTGCTTTGCCGAAATTGGCCTGAACATCGAGCATCGGGACGTCTCTCGGGCTTTCTCACGGCCGCTCGGCGCTGAGCTCGCCTGTCGTTGATGCCGAAGCTCCAGGGCGACGAGCCAGCGCAGCAAATTGCGCTCTAGCGAAACTTCACAGCATGACGAGAAACGGACGTGGCGGTGCAGGGGTTTGTCCCAACACCCGCGGACAGCCAGAACCGGGTGGGACTAACCATCATACCTCGGCCGTACCGCACTCTTTGACCACCAGTGTCAGTGTCTTCTTGCGCGTCACAGCGGGCTCAAATCCACCAACAGAGCGTTTTACAGCGACGCGAAGGTTGGTTGGCCGATGATTCAACAGCGAAGGGAGCACGCGCGCTCATCGCCACCCAGCCCTGGCCGTCCACGAGGCCGGGGCTACGCGGTTCTGGGGCTAGTCCTGATGGCCTGCGTTACCGCGTAGCTGTGGGCTTGGGCAGAGCGGTCTCGTCAGGCGAGGCGGTTGCAGGACGCGACTCGCGGACGTTCGGCAATATGCTGCCCGGGCGAATCGCGGATGACATCCTCAAATGAGGAAGCGCAGGAAACGTTTCACCCTTCCGGACCTCGTCCGCAGTAGCTCGGGTGTGTCACGCTGATTGCTGAGAATGGCGACGAGTGCGTCAGCACCAAGGTCACTCTGCGCTCGCCCTCTCACCAGCCTCCCACTCCGGAATGGCGATGACCTCTCGGGGCCAGTGGTACATGCTCTCCCGGTGGTCGCACACGGACTGCCCCGTGCACGAATGGATATCGCTCCGCAGCCGCTAATGCCTCGGGGCCTGTTCGACGAGCTCTGCCATGGCCCGCAGTGGCAACGACAGCCAGTGCGCTAAGACGGCTCTTCCTCGCCGCAACCTGTAGCGGCACCGCGGGGATCAGAAGGCTAGCCGCCCGCGCTTATCTCGAGAACGACTTTCACATCGTCGGGCCGACGTTCGAGAACCTCCGACCAATTTTCGATCGGAACTCGTCGGGTGATCAGGCATTTCAGCCACGCTGGATCTGCCCTGGCGAGAGCTCCCGCGGCCGCCTCATAGTGGGCCCGCGACGCGTTGACGCTGCCGAACAGCACCTTGTTGCTCAGCACCATGTGCTTGTTGAACGCGTTGAGGTCGACCTCCAGTGCGGACGGGGCGGCCGAAATGCCAGTCAGCGCGATCACCGCGCCTGGCGCTGCTTTCGCCCCCGCCTCGCGAAGGACGGCGCCAACACCCGTGCACTCGATCACCGCATCAGGCGAAATCGGCAGATCGCGTGCAGAGCCGGCGTGGTAGTGGGCGCCCAACTCCCGGACGAGGTCCGGTTTTGGTCCGCTGTCGACGATGTCCACGACGTAGGTTTCGAGTCCAGCCTGCCTGGTGACCAGGGCGGCGAGCAGCCCTATCGGCCCTGCCCCGGTGATCAGAGCAGTCCTGGGGGGGACTCCCGACCGCCGAAGGATGTGCATGCCGTGCAGGCAGGCCTTTGCAACCACGGACATTGGCTCGAGCAATACACCGAGCTCTCCAAGGCGCGAATCAACGCGCACTGCAAACTGGGGGTCGAGACGGTACTCCTCCCTGGCGTAGCCATCCTGTTGCTTGATGCCGCACTCGGTATACGTGCCGTTGCGGCACATGTCCCACTGGCCATCGGCACAATAATCGCAGGGTTCGGGATCCGGCCGCCGCACCACCCCTACCACCAGGTCGCCTGCGGCAAATCCACTGCCCGGTGGTGCCTCTGCCACCTCGCCCAGAGACTCGTGTCCTAGAACGAACCAATCTTTGCCTGGCGGCGCCTCGCCGTATCCGCCATCGATAATCTCGAGATCAGTGCCGCAGATGCCGATTGCACGGCCCTTCACGAGAAGGGCGCCTTCGGCTGGATCGGGTGGCGGTACGTCGATCAGCTCGGCGGAGTGTGGGACTCCTGGATGGACGACAAGTGCTTTCATCATGACTCCGGACCAAACCGTGTTCGCGAGTTCTTGCTCGGGAGATCTCGTGAGCGCAACCGCTCACGGTGCGGTACTGTTGGCCAATAAGGTCCGACCCTCCCCGCCACAGCGACTATTACTGCTCCGCCGCGCGGCTGCCTCAAGGTGACACACCCGCTCGTCGCAGCATCAGGTCTGCTTGGGATCATGTCGTCTGCCCCGCGGTATGAACATTGCTTACGCCTGGGCCCACCAGGTTGGTTCGGGCCGGAACGGCGCGGCCGGTCTGCCTCGCGAGTTCGTGTCCATCCAGTAGACCAATCCGGCTGCCGGTTGGGCGCGACGCTGCTCGTGGCTCAATTCTTCAGTCGCCGTGGTGACGTATAGCCGGTCGAGCCGGTGCCCGGCGAACGCGCAGGACGTGCTTTGCTTGGCTGGGATCGGCAATGTCTGCCCCAGTGCACCATCAGCGGAATAGCGATTGATCCTTCCACCCCCGAAAATGGCCACCCATAGCTCGCCATCCGCATCGACGGTCAGACCATCCGGTGCGCCAACCTCCTCGGGCACCTCGATCAGCACTCGCGCGTTGGAGATCGTACCCCGATCGCCGTCGAAGGAGAATGCGTGAATGACCCGCGGGCCACTGTCAGCCAGGTACATCGTCCTGCCGTCGGGGCTCCAGCCCAGCCCGTTGGAAATTGTCAGGCCGTCAAGCATCAGCTCGGTCGATCCATTCCGATCGAATCGATACAACGCGCCTCCACCGACATGGTGATCGTCGGCCAACGTTCCCGCCCAGAACCGGCCGTGCGGATCACACGCGGCATCGTTCATCCGCGTCCCCGTGGGCGCGACCTCGCCGAGCGGACGCAGCGAGCCATCAGGTGACAGGTGGACAAAGCCACGACCAGCGGCCAGGAGCCACCCTTCGTCACCCTGGATCGGCGCAATCGCGCCGACGGTCCCCGGGACGGTGTAGCTGCGGACAGACACCAGCTGACCGTCATCGGCGACGCGGTCGCGGAAGACGCGTCCGGCAACGATGTCCACCCGCAGCAATTCGTCGCGGCGAGCATCCCAGCGAGCCCCCTCGCCAAGCAGGTTCTGCTCGGTCGTACACGCGACAGCCTCGCCCATCATCTGTCCCTCCGGTCTCGAGCCACTCTTCCCCACACTGTACATTGCGGCGAGAGCACCATCGAATGGGCGCCGGGTTGCGCCGGCGGCACGAGCACCGTCACTCTCTTCGTGGGAGAGATGGGTCGGGGGCCCGCAGCACGGCCACCGTCAGAGGCGGGTGGCTGCTCCCTACAACCGAGGTGGACCTTGCTCATGAGCGCGCTCATGGCCTACTTCCGGCGCAACGACGCGTCGTTCAGGGAATCCAACGTTGTGTGAGGAGTGGGTTGGTAGCCGCGTGGGGGCATATGATTTGAACCGCTCGGCCATGGATGGGACCGCACCGCGGGAAGTTAGCCCGACCGGCACCGACGGCCAACGCGTTTGTCGAGTCCAGCACGTGTAATCGAGTCTCGAGTCATAGCATGAGTCCGAGCTGGGTTCGTCCACTCGCTGATCAGAACAGGGGGCAACACCACCATGCACGTCGCGGTTGTTGGCGCTGGGCCCGCCGGGGTTGTGGCGGCGTCACGCTCCGCCGAGCTGGGTGCGCAAACCACGCTGGTGACCCGCGGTGCATTCGGCGGCATGGCGGCCAACGATGGACCGGTACCCGTCCGAACCCTGGCTCACGCGGCTCGCCTGGCACGAGAGTCGCGCCAACTCGGGCTGTACGGCATACGCATCGGTGAATCTAAGCTCGACTACCCAGCACTTCTATCTCGGGTCCAGGAGGTCATCGCACAGGTGCGGACGCATGCGAGCCTGCGTCCCAACCTCGAGCGGGCAGGCGTGACGATCCACGAACACGCGGGCACAGTTCGATTTGTTGACGCCAATACACTGGAGTGGGAGCACGGACCGCGAGTCGAAGCGGACCGAATCATCCTGTGCAGCGGCGGAACAAGTCGGCGGCTTTCGATCCCGGGCTTCGAGCACACGGGAACCCACAGCAACGCGTGGGGTCTGGCGGCGGTTCCAGCCTCGATTCTGGTTGTCGGCGCTGGGGCAACCGGCGCGCAGGTTGCATCCGTATTCAACGAGCTCGGTTCGCAGGTTCAACTGTTTGAAGCTGGACCCCGAATTCTCATGACCGAAGACGAAGACGTCTCAGACGGTATGGCGGTGGCCTTTCGCGCTGCCGGAATTGCGGTGCACGAGGCATTCGGCAGCATCGATCGCTTTGAGAAGACGCCCGCCGGGGTACGCATGGTTTTCTCGAAGGATGGCGAGACCTCGGCCGCGGAGGCGGACGTTGTGGTGGTTGCCGTCGGATGGCAGGCTGACACGGTGGGGCTCAACCTCGCCGCGGCTGGCGTGCAGACGACGCCTCGCGGCTATGTGGCGGTCGACCCTCACCTGCGCACCTCCGTTCCACATATCTTCGCCGCGGGTGACATCACGGGTCGGATGATGCTCGTGCCCCACGCCATCCATGACGGTTATGCAGCCGCGACGAACGCGGTCCGAGGTCCGATCGTTCGAGCTCGGCGACCAGACGAGCCCTGTCGGCAGCTTTACAGACCCGGAATACGCCCATGTCGGATTAACCGAGGTTCAGGCGCGCGAAGGACACGACGTTATCGTAGCAACTGCCCGCTACGCCGACGCCGCGCGGCCGATTATCGACGGTCGTACCGTTGGTTTCTGCAAGCTGATCGTTGACCGACACACGCGGACGATCCTTGGGTGTCACATCGTCGGCGAGCGAGCAGTAGAACTGTCGCAGGTGGCGGCAGTGGCTGTCGCATCGGCAGCACGGATAGAAACCCTTGCGCGGATTCCGCTTTCATTCCCGACGTACACAAACGTTCTTGGGCGTGCGGTGGCGCTGGTCGCCAGACAATTGGACGAATCGGGCGTGTGGAACGCAAACGATCTTGCCCAACCAGGGTTGGCATGGCAATAGGAGCGGCTGGTAGATACCTGCTTTTTTGGCAGGTGGGGTTGACTCAGCGTTTCTCCGCTTCTGACTTGCCGTTCACCACTGGCACACGCGATTCGGGGTATGCGGGGCCGACGCTGGCTCCGCTGATTCTGACGCTGATGCGGGCACGATAGAGCGGCGCTGGTGGTGGCGGCCGCCCCGCTGCTATCGTTCCTCATGAACCCCAGGCGTCTGGGTGCACGGCGCTATGGCGGCCATTGCCGCCGTCGGCGCCGCGCGGCGAGGTGCCAGGAGTGAGAGTGCCGGCCGAACGATGAGGTGGCGGGCTGCTTGCGCGGTGATGGCCAGATGCCGGTCGCCCCGAGTAGTCACGTCGTGCGCCGCAGGCCAAACGGACGATGATGCGGGGATATGAGCGATGAGCGGGTGGGACCACGTCGTGGCGCAGATAATCGATGTGGTGTCCGTCCTGATCGAGCTGCTGGCCGTGGCGGTCATCGTCGTGCCGCTCCTCGCCGGCCTCGTCTGGTTCCTCTACGTCCAGGCCGCGCGGCGCCTAACGCCCTCCCAAGCGTACTTGCAGTACAAGGCCCTGCTGGGCAAATGGCTCCTGCTGGGGCTGGAGATCCTGGTGGCGGCGGACGTCATCCGGACGGTGGCGCTGGAGGCAACGCTGGAGAACGTCGCCGCGCTCGGTCTGCTGGTGCTGGTGCGAACATTCCTGGGCTGGGCGATCATCGTGGAGATCGAGGGCCGTTGGCCCTGGCAGCCCGCGCGTGTACGCGGGGAGTAGCGCTCCTGGCTGCTCGTGCTCATCAGCCCCTCAATGCGCCTCGATCTTCGACGCCGGATGATTCGACGACGTGCTAAGACGATGAAGGGCTTGCGGCGTCAACGGACAGTGTGAGAGCGCCGAAGCTGGGGACAACGGGATCTGACTCTCGAGCTTCGGACTGATCAGTGGAAATGCAAACAGTCGGGCAGAGAGGAGACCGGGGTGCATGAAACTCGAGTTGATTCACTTAATTACCACCTCTGGACTGATGCGTTGCACGGGCGAGCTCTCGCAAGAGAGGCAGAGAACGCCTGGGATCGCGGAACCTATGTCCGCTGGACTGTCATCACAGCATGGACGGCCTTCGAGGTGGTATGTGGCGACGCGCTCAACGTGTCGGAGCGTCTGAGGGAATGACTTTAGAAGGACGCTGGATGCTGCCGTGGCAGAATGCTGCTTGCCCCGGATCGATTGGGGGAAGGGAGTCTGGCAGCGGGCACTTGAGATCTACGAGTTGCGGAAGAAATATGTGCATGTACGTTCGTCCTCGATCAAGCAGCCTTACTGGCTTCTGCGACGGAAGCGGAACTGGCGATCCAAGTCATGCGCGAGGCGATTCGAGCGGTGTATGAACTTGCCGGTAATTCTCCACCACCCTGGGTCGAAGACGACTCTGACCGTGGCTGGCAGGGCGCCAGCCAGTTCGGTTGCACGCGCGGTGGCGATCCGTATCTGGGAAGCCGTCTCAAGCGCTTATTAACCGAGATCGGATTGGCGCGGGTGGAAGGGATACCCGAGTTACTCTCAGACACTGAGTCCCAAGCGGCTCCTTTCTACCGTACAGGCGCAGCTGGACAATCCCGACATTTCGCCACTGCTGGCCGCGGAAGGCATCGTGACCGACGCTCAACGCACCGAGATCCTACGGAAGTTCCAGATCTGGGCCGATGACGAAGGAATCAGTGGCGGCGGTAGCAGAATTCAAGGTTTGGGGCATCAAGCCGTGGAGCGCTTGACATATTCACCGTGGAGACCCTCGTCGGTCGACGCGGATCTCCACTTCCGACCCGCCACTGATTCATGGTTCTGATCCGATCAGGCCAGCTCGCTCAAGGGGATGTCGCAACGTCAGCATCATGGCTCAAAGATGGCAAAGGCCTTGTTAGAGTTGAACGTGTAGGACTCCACATAGTCCACTAACCGGCTACTTTGCACCAAGCTCGGTCATTGCTCCAGCCAAGCAGACCCAGTTGAGAAATTCCTGATGACCGGCTTCTTCAATGTCACTCAACGTCAAATCACGCCAGGCATGAAATTGGTTTGCTTTCAGCTCCGCCAGGCGGGCTTGATCGGCATCGACATCGGGATACAGCCACGCATTCTTGTCGGTTAGGAAAGCGTGCGACCAGCTTGCTGACGCAACGAGGTACAGCCCGGTAAGGACTATCCTTGAGGATCCGCGCCGTGGCTCGACCCAGCTCGAAGCAGCGCCGCGGGCTGGGTGACGGAGGGTCGGGCGGAGCACTGGGGTTGTCGAATCGAACAAATCCGTGATGGCTTATCACGCTCCGCCCATAACTGTTCATCGCCACCGGTATCACCGGATACTGAAAGCCCCGCCGGTCTACGTCGAGAAAGACGATCGAGTTGACGTGCGCATGTCCCAGCCCGCTTGGGAGACTTGGTTGGTAGGCGTAGGCCATGTCGAAGCCCTCATCAAGAAGGCCTGACACCAGCTCCATGGCGGCGTCGCGATGGCCCTTGACGATCAGCTCCGTGTTAGCCGGGACATCCCAGAGATTCGCTACTCCCTCGCCAAAACGCTCAAAGGGCCTGGTCAGCTCATCGAAGATGTACGTACAGAACGGTGGGATGATTGTTTCGCGAAAGTTCTCGTATTGATCATCGCCCCAAATAAGCACAACGTCGGGATTGAACCGGTCAAGCGCGGAGCGGAGCGTCCGGAAAGGCGGCCAGATGTCGCGACCGATGTTCCGCCTCGGCTGACGCGTTGTGCTCAACCTCGTCGCGCAGTGCCGCGGGCCAGGTGGCTGGGTCCTTTCGCTCCGCCGAGACGGAAGGATGTGCCAGCGTACGTCGAAAGAGACCGGGAAGGGGCGCCCCTGCCATCATGCCGGGTAGTGTGTCATGCCGAGACCCAGGATGTCTGCCATGGTCGGTCCTCCTGCGTCAGGGAGTGTGGCCCCATCCGCAGGGTGCCACGCGCCCCGCTTCTTGCGAGCACGGTACCGTTGTGGGCCGTACCTGTCAACAATGGAAACGAATGGCGTTACGCCGCTATAGGCACCTCGTCCACTAAGAAACTATCTCAGGTAAGTCAGGCGGCGGAGCCAGAGCAGAGCGCAGGCGAGCTTTGAGCAGGCCCAGGTAGTTCTCGGCCTTCTTCTCCCAGCGGATCAGGATCCCGCGGCAGCGCGACAGCCAGCTGATCGTCCGCTCGACTACCCGCCGCCGCGCGGGGTGCCGCTTCGGGCGGGCCGGTCGCTCGTCGCGGATGAGCGCGATGTGCGGGACGTCGTCGTGGACCTTAAAACCAGAAGTCGGGAAGGTTTCCAGGCCCCCGCTGGCCGCGATCGAATCGCCAGGCGTTCGGATTGGTCGGGTCAAACGCGCGGATGCCTTCGCCCTTCATTAACGCGCGGACGCGTACGTCCTCGTCCTTCCCTTTCACCGGCGGCGGGTCGAAGCGCCCGTTGGCTTTCGCGACCTCGTCCCATTCGCGGAAGAAGTCTCCGACACGCCAGCCGGCCACTTCGGCCTCGTTGACGCCGAGGTTGTGAGCCCAGAGGCGATGGCGGAAGCTCCGCACTGTTTCGGGGTGGTCGAGCACGAAGTTCACCTCGGTGTCGAAAAAGAACCCGCGGGGATTGGCGTTGGCGGAGCCGACGGACAGAGCTTCGTCGTTGACGAGAATCAACTTCGTGTGCAGGAGTCCGCCCTTGGATTGCAGCGTATAAACGCGCAGATGCGTCGGAAGGAGCGGCAGGAGGTGCCGGTAAGAATTCGAATCGCAGCGCACTCATGTTCTGCGGGAAAAAGCCGGTTCGCGGATCGTCGGTTCCCGTTGACACCACGACCATGACGATCATCTCCGGCTGCGACTGCACCTGCTTCACGATCGCATCGGCGAGCTTCGGCTCGTGAAAATACGCGTTCTCGAGATAGATGAAGCGCGTAGCTCGGCCGATCAGGCGGAAGTAACCGCGCCAGATGTCGTCCCGCCGGATGTCCAGTTCATGGAGCCCATAAGGAGGCCCAAGGATTGGGCGACCCGTTCGAAACGGTGCGCAGCATCTGCACGGGATGCGGATTCAGGACGCCCGCTTTGTCGTCGCTGCCCGGACTGCTGGCCGCGAGCTTCTCGAATGGCTTCCATCCCGCCAGCGGCGCTACCGTCAACTTACTCCGATCGCGATTCCAGAGCTCCACGAACTGTCGCTCGAGATCGTAGGCGATGCGGCCCTCCAGCTTCGCCATGACGTCGTGCCATACCCACGTGAACCCCCAGTTTCGCGAAGGCGGCCGTTCGCGATATCGAGCCCGCCGCAGTAGGCGACCGTGCTCTTCCCCCGTTTGGCCACGATGAATTTCTGATGATGCGGCCAACTATGGAAGCATCGGGATGAGTCGCTCGACGATGTACTTAAAGTGATCGCGCTCTGCGGCTCTTTAATGTGACAGAATCAATTTATTCACGGGCGTAAGGTCACCCTTGAAGGGACTGCGGGTCGGATGCTTGGCGATGATGACCCGGATTGTGACGCCTTCGATGGCCTTCTCCTTCAGGAGATCCGCCCACGACCGCGCGATCGGGTCCGCGCCGATCGGGTCCGCGCCGGCGGGAATGGGCACCCCCTGTGGCTCGAAACGCCAGCTGGCGATATAGAGCGTATCCCCCGCGCGGAGCGACTCGATGGTCTCCCGCATGCGCTCGTAGCTCTCGAGCACATCGCGGAATCCGCTCGTCCATTTCGGTGCACGGGGATCGCCTGTGCCGTCCGAGTTTCTTCCATGGATGAACATCGTGACCTTGCCGGTGGTGTGCTTGGCGATGAACTCGTCGTACTTGCGGCTCGCGAGTTCCGGCAGAAACACGCTCGGCGTCGCCGAGGGCGTCGAGTATCCGTTCGGCGATGATGAGGTTGTGCTCCCATTCCGCGCGCAGCTTGGAGAAGTCCGGCTCGTCCTTCGCGATCCGCTTGCCGACGCCGGCGCTCATCCGCTCCGGGTGCAGCAGGAAGAAAATGATGTCGGCGATGACCGCGGGATCCGTGATGCCGGCGTCCTTCGCCGCACTGCCACGTCGCGCCAGAACGCCCCCGCTAGGAACTGCTGCTGAACGGATGGCGGCAGATCCGCCACCCGGAATCCGCCAACGGTCGTAGACAGGCCGCACAACCTGAGGGACCGCCGAGATCGGCACAATGCCGCTGATGACCGGGATGGCCGCGATCGAAGAGACTTCGCCGATCACACCTGCCTGCCCGTCTTCGGATCGTATTTCACTTCCACCGGCACGATCTGGTCCGTCGGCAGGATCTCGATCCACTGATCGAAGATCTCGTAGTTCTTCACCGACGTTGAAGCGGAAGCTGTCCTCCAGCGGAAAGAATCCATGCTCGTAGACGCGGTCGATCGGGGTGGCGGTGACGGTGTTCTCTTCGTCGACCAGTGCCGGATCCGACACTTCGTCCTGCTTCGGATACTTGCCGGTCTCGATGCCTTCCCGTACTTGCGTCTGATCTTTCTCCGCGAGATCCATCAGCACGTCGATCAGCTTCTGCCCTTCGAGCGGCTCACCGTTCACGTCCTTCTCGTCAGGGTTGCTGGAGTGATAGATGACGTCGTCAGTGATGCCGTTCATCCCCTCGACGCCCTTGAGCCAGTTGATGGCCGCCTGCTCCTTGCCGGGGCGGATGGGAATCACGGCCTTCACCCACGGCGCGTTGAGGAATGCGTTGCGCATGTTGTCGCCGTCGAGCTGCAACAGCCATCCGAGCGAGCTGCCCAGCTTCGCGGGCTCGGAGTCTTCGGTGATGGAGTAGTTGTCCCGCTGCGCGTCGTCGACACCACCCCAGCCGACGGTGCTCGCACTCATGACGCCGGAGGGCACGCTCGCGTTCGCCGTCAGAACGCGCTTCACCAGCCCCCGCTGCATCACCGACGTCTCGATGTTCGCGAGGCCGCCGATGTCGAAGGTCGGCCGCGGCGGTGTCGGCTGCACCTGCTGCCGGCTGCGATGGAGCCGCGGTCGCCACCATTCCGGCGCGACAAAGTACAGCATCTTGTCGATGTCGAAGATCGAGTTCAGGAGCTCCGCCATGACGTGACGGGTGCGATCGTCCGGCATGTCAACGCCGCTGAGCAGCATGTCCTGAATCAGCTTGCGGTACACGACGATGCGCTCTTCGTCGCGCAGCTCGTCGGCGTTGCGCGTCTGGATCTTGCTCGCGATCGTCACGCGCTCTTTCACCGTCTCGACGTACGCCTTCTGATACGCGGCGCGTTCGGCTTCGCTTGAAGGCCGCGAGATTGGCCTCATTCTTCGCCGTGACCGCGTCGTTCGCGCCGGCCTTCGGCGCCCAATGCAGGACGAGCTTGATCTGAACGCTGTTCTGGCCTTGAAAGTCGGCGGAGTCGAGATGCAGGATGAACGCGCCGTCACTTGGGAAGCGTGCCGAGGCGCGACACGCTGACCGGCTTGCCCATGGGGATCGAAGTCGACGTGCGTCAGCATGTGGTTCGCCTTCGGACAGACGAAGTCCTGCGGGAAGTCCGTCTGGATCTTCTCCAGTTCTCCATGCCATTCGGAGTCGTCCACTTCCACGCCGTCGACGTAGACCTCCCCTTCGTTGTCCGCATCGCTCGGCGACGGAGATGAAGGGGATGGTGACCATCCTCTCTTCCTGGAACGGCTGCAGCAGCGGGATCTCCTCGGGGTGCGGGATGCCGTCGAGATCGGCCGGCTTGGCGATGTGAATCAGCTTCGCGACGCCAAGGTCGCGGCCGGGATCATCAACGTACGTCTGCCAGCAGAGAAACGTGCCGATATCCTGCACCTGCACGCCGACCTGCCGCATCTTCCGCCGCAGCTCGTAGTTGATGAGCTCGTGCGTCGTGTTGGCCATGGTGTGCTTGATGCTCACCGAGTCGCTCGTCTCGGTCGACGGTGTTGAACGTCGACTTGAAGTTCTTGCGGATCTCCGACGAGAGCTTCTCCGTCTTCTGGCGCATCTGCTTGTGCGTGACTCTCGCGCGCCATCTGCTGCGAGTTCGTCATGTCGAAGCTCGACGTCGCTTCGATCGAGCCGTACGACGCCTGCACGCTCGCGCCGAACTTGATGTCCCGCTGGTTGTCCTGCTTGACGGCCTCGGAGATCTCGTCCTGCTGCGTGGTCACGGTCTCCGACTTGGTCACCGTCTCCAGACTCTCTCGAGCGTCTTCTCCACGATCGTTTTTCGGGTGTGGACTTCGATCAACTCCACGCTCGAGCCGGGACTCAGCCAGACGTGGCTGACGGGCGTGCCGAGGAACGTGTCGAGCTCGAAGAAATACTGGCGGAACAGATGGACGACCGCGATCGGCGACAATGCCACGCTGCGGATGTGCTCGCGGTCCTGCGGATCGATGGTCTCGAGGCTGAGCAGCGCCTCCGCACCGTCCTGGGCCATCGCCTTCGCGATCAGTTGCTGCGCTTCCTCGATGCTGTTGCGCGTCGCGTAAAACATGTCCGTCAACACGGCAAACGCCTTCGTGCGGACAAGATGGGCCAGCACGCCGGCGACCGAGGACTCGTACTGCACCTGCTGCTCGAACGCCGCCATCTGCGCGTTGTTGCGCGCGAGCATCGCCTGAGGGTCCGTCCCGCGTGTGCGCATCAGCGTGTCGAACGTCTCGGCGCCCGCTTTGCGAAGGTCTCCATAGGCGCGCGTGTAGAACTGGACGACGTCGTTCTTCAGGATTGTCTGCAGCCGGTCGTCCGTGATGACGGCCGGCCAGACCGCGGGCTCGAGCCGCTCGAACGGCGGCAGTTCCGCCGAGATCTTGAGGAGAACGATGCTGTCGAATTGACGGAGCTTGCCGCCGACGAGCACACCCGGATCGACGTCGATCCGGACCTGCTGGTTCTCGCCATAGGTGATATCGACGAGGGGGGCGAACCTACGCTTTAACGTCTCGAGCAGTTGCCGCTTGTCGTTCTGGTAGCCGTCCCGCAGTCGCTGCTCGACGCGTTTTGACTTCCATCCGAGCAGCGGCTGGTAGACCCCGAACATCTCGCTGGCGTATGGCAGCACGGACGTGTAGTCGGTGAGATCGGTGATTCGCTTGACGGTGGTCATCGTTACTCCTTCTTTCCGTCCGCCGCTCACCCAGTCGACGGTTCATCATCATAGTCTGCATTGCCACTCGAGCTCTCTGGACTGCTGCGACGACGATCTGGTACCCAGAACCCCCATTCTGGCCATCAGCAGCATCGCTTTCATTCGCGGACGAGCAACTCGGCGGGGCACTAGAATACGGGCAGGACGCGGTTATGGGCACTTTGCTTAAGCTCGCGAGCGATCCAGGTCGGTGCGACAGCGTCGGATGGAAATGTGATGTGCAGCCGATCATTGGGTGAGCCCATCAGGATCACACCGGCGGGCAGGCTTCCCGCAGAAAGTGAGACATCCTTGATCTCCGATGGCGCCCCAGTGCTCGGCATTCTGTCGGTCCTGGAACTGGCGGAGTTCGCCATGGAGGCTACCGAGGTCAAGACTCCCGTCGGTCGCGGTGGAACTCAACTGACGGTAATGTTGGGCCAGCTCGAAGATCGTTACGTACGATGCCTCGGTCGTCGAAGCAGGCGGTGACGGTTCAGCGTCGGAACCCAAACTCGGGCTAACTGGGCGGTCACTGGTGCCGGTTGTCATGTGCCGACCCCCGTGTCAGTTGTGCTCGGAGCGTGCGACGCGGCCTGACGATCTCTTCCGGACGGGCTACCGCAGTGGCATGTTCGGCGAACAACGCCGCGCGTACGTGCCTGATCGCGTCAGTTGTCGCGGCCGTACCGCTCGAAGACCGAGAAGAACGGGCCCCGTTACCGACTCGGTCCGCGAAACCGACAAGCGCGGCACCGGGCTTTCCCTTTGCTTCCTGCATCGTTCCGCTCCGGCGTGTGTTCTGACGCTGCACAGTTGCATACGGGCAATAGCGTGTCAAGGCCCTCTTGGCTGCACGTGGAGAGTACGCGCCGCGCAGCGCTCGGCCACTGAATTCCGCCACTCGGTCTGACCCGCTCGGGGGCGGCATTCCGAGGAGAGGTGGGCTCCAGTTCATTCTTAAAGGGGCCGAGCGATCATCGGGCGCCGCGAGATCATCGCTGCCGTCGCGCATTATCGCTCGCAACCGACGCCGTCGCGATCGCCGCCGAACCGGTGCGGATTCGGCGGCCGCACGGCGAAGTTGCAGTGCGGGATGTCGGGGCAGTCCAGATGCGACGAGCCAAGTCCCACGTTTGACAGGCTCCGTAGTACCGTAAATATGAGTTCGGTGGCGATCACGTTCAGACGTGCCAGTCGGGCGAGCGCCGACTCTCAACTGTTGCCCCAGACCAGACACGTGCGCCCGACCCGGTGCGCACGTGTCCGTCGTCATATGCTCCACCCGGGCGTCCGAATTGCGACGACCAGACGAGCCGATCGGAAAGACGAGGTGGATGGGCAGATCCGGGAGGGCTCGGGCCTTCCCCGGAGCCGTCGGCGATGCGCGGCCCTGGCACGGCGACTACCAGACCACTTCGTAGATATGCTGGTCGGTCCCGCGGTACGCGACGTGCTGCGTGCTCGGGCCCTCGACGGGGAAGGCCGCGGGCCGGTCCGCGGCCGGCGGCACCCCGTAGAACGCCGTGAGGTCGACGTGCGCCGGTGTGCCTCCGCCCGGCGTCCATGAAATGTCGTGCAGTCGGTTGTTGGACGAGCGGTAGATCACGTGCTTGGTGTTCGTACCGGCACTGTAGTAGGCGGCGAGCGCACCGGCCGGCGGCGGGGTGCGCCCGAGGGCGCCGTGAGGTCCCAGCCCACGACCGGGGCAAGGCCTTGCCAGTATAGCTCCCACAGATGCCCGTCATTGCCAAGATAGACGATCTGGTGGGTATCATCGTGGGCCGTGTAGTAGGCGACGGGGTCGCCCGTGGCCGAGGGCGTGCCGGCGTAGCCGGACAGGTCCTCCGTATGGGGGACCTGTCTCGTCCAGTACAGGCTGCGGATACGGTTGCCCCCGCCACGGTAGATCACGATGTTCTCGCCGCTGCCGTTGACGAACGCCGAGGGTTGGCCGTCGGCTGGAGGCGCGGACGCTAGCGCGGTGAGGTCGCCCCCGTACAGTACGGGAGCCAGGCCGAACCACCGTAGCTCGTGCAGGTGGCGGTTGCTGGTTCGGTAGATCACGTGGTGCGTATCGGCAGCGGCCGCATAGTAGCCCACCGGATCGGCGGCGGCGTGGGGCGCCCCGGCGGTGCCACCGAGATCGTCGTGCCCCACATCCCCGGTCGACCAATAGAGGCTGCGCACGGTTCCGTCGCCGCCGCGGTACAGCAGGATCTCGGTGTTCCGGCTCGTGTCGACGTAGGCGAACGGGGTCCCCACGGCCTTGGGTGCGCCGGCGTTTTCGGTGAGGTTCGTCGTACCGGTGTTGCCCTGGGCGTCCCGCCACAGCTCGTGCAGCCGCCCGGACGTGTCGCGGTAGGCGATATTCTGGACCCCGAGCCCAGGCAGCACACAGGCCGTGGGCGGCGACGCGGCGGGCGGCGTGTCGAACTCCGCGGTGCGATCCACCAGGTGCTGGTTCGGATCATTGACCCGGACGGAGAACCCGCCGGGCAACGCGCCGACCACCTGCACGTTGAGTCCATCGTCCAGCGTGAAGGACTGGCCCGGCTGGAGCGCGGTTGTCGTCAGAAGCTCGATTGGGGCGAGCTTCTGCGCGTGACCGAGCCGATCCGACGTCTGAACACGGTAGACAATCACGCCTTCGCTGGGGATATTGCGGTCGAACTGGTCGACCCGCTGGCGTGCTTCGATCATCACGTACGGAACCTGTGAACCGACCCGTACGGCCGTCACCCTGCCGGATGGGGGCGGCTGGGTGAGACCGACCGAGTACAGGTCGTACCGTCCCGAGCCGAGCGCGTACCGTTTGATGGCGGACCCATCGAGCCAGCCGACGGCCGCCTTCGTGTAGGCCGAAGGATGGGTGCCGCAACGAGCAGGCCATCTCATCGAAGGCGCCCATGTTGCCGCCGAACGGGTAGAGATCACCAAACCCGGTGAGGGAGTGCATGAATTCCATGGCCCACACGCCGAGGCCTTCGAGCATGACGAACCGCACCCAGAAGCCCGAGCTGGTGCCGGCGCCGAGTCCGCCGAGCATGACGATCGCCGCGGCATCGAATCCCTGGTTCCGCAATTGGGAGCCGAGTTGCCCTTCGAGAATATTGGGCGGCACATCCTGCTGGTCGACGACCTGCATCGGCAGCACCACCACGTCGAGATCCGCCCGTCCCGACGACGCGGCACGGATATACGCGCGCAGCGATCGGTCCGCCTTAGACTGCGGGTCAGGATCGAACAGAACCCGACGCAGGATCTCGTTGTTCCAGTCCGCCGGAATCTGGTCCGGTGGATGCGCGTGTGGCCGATACAGCGGGATAAACGCGAGCTTCTTCTGTCCAATCCAGGTCATCGTCTTCTCCTTCCGGTTCGTGAGCTCGGGTCGCATTCGGTAGATGACGCGGCAGGCATGATCTGCCGGGATGGAACCCATCCGAATAGCCGCCGTGTTCGGGGGGCGGTCAGACCCCCTCGTGCTCGCCGCTCACGGTCGCCTGCAACTCGTTGTTCTTCTCGCTGAATTCGGCGACCATCTCTTTCGCGTCCACTCGCGTGGTGCGCCGATGTTCGCGCCGCCGCTACCGCACATCGTCGAACCGGGCCTCGCCCCCAGGCTGGGCATCCATCGTATCGACTGCATCGGGCTCCTCCGTCGGTTCTGGACTCGCCCACAGTCTGCGGCGCGAGCGCCTGCGCCACCACCGACACTCGTACAGTTGCCTCACACAGTTTCGAGCCGTATCGCCTCGAGCCAGCGCTGCGAGTACGATGAAAGGCTCTGGCAACAGCTGGACACTTTACCCGTGCACCGTCGTTACTCCTGCTGCTCGGGCGGCTTCTTTGAATCGAGCTTTCATCGCTTCGAGCAGAACATCATTCCAAAACAATACGGCGTTGTCCGTTCTCGTGAGCACCACAGGAACCTCCCTCTGAGTGAGACCGATACTCACCAAAGGGCATTTCCGCAGTCCGCTGTTACCACCCCATCATGGTCTCTCAACGGCTCTGGTTATGCAGTCGGGGCATCCCACATCTCAGTTCGGCTGCTCACGGGGTAGCGGCGTGAGTAGCCGAACGCTGAGTCGCGCGGTTCTCTGGGAGTCGTGCTAGCGGCCCGTGTCTGGGGGGCTCCCAGTAACGCGGGGGCCTGGTGGCAACCTTTGCGTAGTGATGGCCGGGCTGACCGGACTCGACTGGGCTGAGCCGGCCGTGGATCGAGGTGCGCCATGGAACGGACTCGTAATCGGCGCCCGACAGGGGATGGTGCGGCAGGACTCACGATCCGGTCGAGTGTATCCATCGAACAGCAGGCGACCGAGCGAGCGGACCGGGCCGAGGCAGAGCGGAATGAGCTTCGGGCCGAGCTGGCGCGTCGCCGGGCCGAGTTCGTCGGGGCGCAGGCAAGGCAGTGCGCGACGTTCGCCCACGAGCGGCATCGAGCCGAGGCCGCTGAAGCCCGCGAAGCGGCGCTGCGAGAGGCGTTGGAAGTGAGCAGGGGATCGTTTCGCAAGCTCATGCGGCACCATCGGGACGACCATCACGGCGGCACGCAGCCCTACGACCAGGAGGTCGCGACCGGACTCTGGCACTTGGAAAGGGTTCTTGCCGCCGCTGGTCGGGTCGGCGCCTAGCTCACCTCATGCGCACGCCGGGCGGCTTGGCGCACCCGGGCGATACGATGGCATTCCAGACAGGAGCGGCCGCGCGAATCCTTGCGGAGCCGGCTGTTTCGGGCGTTTGGAGGTGGCCATTGCGGCAGACGCTGTTCGGAAGTGTTCCTGTCCCGATGATGCCCAGGGCGGGATCGTAGCGCTGGCCACGACGAGCGGGGGTCCAGTGCCCGAAGTAGACGCAATGCTGATGGCCGTCGGGGCAGGTGGTGGCGAGAACCTTCCCGCGGTGTATCGGTCCGACAAAGTGTTCGGAGGCGATATGGTGGGCCGACCTCCACGTCGTCCCGTCCCAATAGCGGGCGAACCCACTCCTGATGTTTGCGAGCCAGAGCCAGCATGTTCGAGTTCTCCTGATCTGATCCCAGAAGTTGGCCGGGAGAGGGTTGAGTGCCGGAGCTGCTGGCACCGTCACCGGTGGCCTGACGTGAGCCGCCTGGCGCCACCTGATGTAGTCCTCACGGCACAGGCCATCCTTCTCGGCCAGATTGGTGCAACAATCAACGGAGCATTGGGCTTGCCTTGGTCGGACGGGATCATCGGTAGTCCCCGTCGCTTGCCATCGTTGGTAGTGTCGTTGGCACCATGTTCGAGCCTGCTGAGGTCGGTCGCAGCCCGGGATGGAACATTCAGGGTGCAAACCGGCCTGGACGTTCCCGCCGTGGAACTCGATCAGTAGACCCGTGCAGTCGCCAGCGCTGGTAATGCATATCGCACCACCCGCGCTTGCTTTCTCGCTTGTCACAACCTGGGACGGAGCACGTCACCACGGACATCAGAGTACGCTCTCGAAGCAGGCGATGATGGCGTCTCGATTGGCCCGCACCTCGTCACGCTGCGGTTGATCGTCCGCCAGGATACCGAAGGACAGCGTGACCTCAGGGTGCCGTGAATGGACGTAGTTCTCTTTGGGCTGTCCACCACTCAGCACGGCGGATGCGGCCGTCCACTGGAGCGATGCGCCGCTCGGCGGGTCTGAGAGCACATGGAACTGGATGTGCGGCGTGGGCTGCTCCACGACACTGACATCGGTCATGGTGATGCAGCCGGTGTCTCGGGAAGCCATCGCCGCTACGATGTCCACGGGGTTGGTGGGCTCGTCGCCGATGGCCGCGGCCGTGAGTAGGACGGAGAGTAGGGTCGGCAGCATGATGCGGCCATTCTACATCTGGTGTTCAGCATCTGGTGTTCGGCGTGGACACTGTTACTGGACCACGACGGTCCCGCGATTGGTGATGTGGAAGCGGCAGAAGTAATCGTAGCGCCCCGGGATTCTAAATGTGTGAGTGAACACATCACCTCCTTGTAGAGGTCCGGAATCAAATTGTCCCAGCAGGTGTGAGACCGTATGCTCGCTCTGACCGCGGTGCTCCCATCGTACCGTCGTCCCGATGGGTACGGTGAGCTGGTTGGGGGCGTAGAAGTTATCTCGTAAGAGCACTGTAGGACCATCGAGAGGTGGCGGACCGGCAGTCTCCGTTGGTGCGGTAGCGGAGACGTGCTCATGATTTGTCGCCGGTTGATCCGGACTCACCATGACCATGGTGTGCATGCCACCGAGCCAGACTCCGTTGTTGGTGTTTGCCGTCTCAAAATGGTCGTGCAATGGGAAATGGCCGGTCTGATCGGCAACGAAGATGAGATCAGACGTTTCACCCGGGCCGAGAAGTACGGTGTCCTTCATCGGACCGTTCAGCCAGGGCCGACCATTGAACGCCGCTATTTGGAAGTGGAATCCGTGGAGGTGCATGGCGTGGGCCACCTGGCCCGTGTTCACAGCGCGAATCGAGCACCCGGTCACCAAGCTGAGCACGGATTACGCTGGAGGGATCGACCTCCGTATCCGGGTATGCCCGACCGTTGATCAGGAAGTAATTCGGCTCGTACGAAGCCCAATCGTACGGCTGAACGGCTCCCTGCAGGGCGTTGCGCGTATGCTCATGCCCCGGCGCGTCGAGCTCGCTCAGAACCATCGTCAGCTCCTGACTGAAGGCTGGCTCATGCGTGTCCAGGGTCTCCGAGGCATCCGTCGATTTGACAATAAATGAGCCGTACATCCCCATCTGTTGATCCTCAAACGGGACTGCCGCTCCGGAGTAGGAGAAGGTGCCGACGGAGCTTGCATTCACTCGGTAGGTGTGGGAGCCACCCGGGGGGACCACGAGTAGGCGCGCTGGTCGGGTCGTGCAGACCGTTGATCTGGAGCGCGTGGCCGCGCCCGGTTGGGTCACGATCGTTCACCAGTGAGATGTCGAGCGTTTCCCCCTGGTGCGCGACGATCGGGGGACCGGGTACTTTGGCGTCCCCGGACGGGTCGTCAGTGAAGCCATACACATAAATGCTGGCACCGTCTGGCAGGGTCTTCCAACCGTCGCGGACGTACAGAGTCAGTGTGCGGACAGCCTCCTCGGCGGTCGTGTCGACATAAGTCTGACCTGGCACGATTGGAAGTGCTGGACGGTATGGCTGATCTACATGGTCGTGGAGTGCGATGGGAGATGCGTGACCCGCATCAAAAAGTAAGTCGTACTTCTCGCCCGGCCCAAGCCAGATCGTGTCTGTCACTGGTCCGGCCGGCCAGGGGCGGCCGTCTGTGGCTACTACCGAAAAGGTTTGACCGTGCGCATGCAATGAATGAGCGATATAGCCGGCATTGATCGCCCGCACAAGTACACGCTCGCCGGGCTCGCTGGCCAGAGCTGTCACTGTGCCAGATCTATCCAGCGACATCTGGTCATTGACGAGAAAATAATCGGGGCGAAAACGCAGCCAGTTATAGGGATCGCCGCCCTCTTTCACAGCCCGCCGCGCCTGCTCGTGTCCAGCAGCGCC
Organism: uncultured Chloroflexia bacterium; assembly: GCA_963765765.1. GTDB lineage: Bacteria > Chloroflexota > UBA6077 > UBA6077 > JACCZL01 > CAVXYC01. The sequence goes on from CAVXYC010000025.1 coordinate 94,573, forward strand.
AAACTCGGCGAGAACCAGCGTGTGCTCACGCTGGAACGACGGACCGTGGGTATAGGCAGTCTTTGCGCCATTCGCCGCATGCACAATGATCGGCCCGTACATGCCCATCTGCTGATGCTCAACATTGTTCTGGTGACAATGGTAGAAGTACGTCCCGGCGTGGCTGGCTACGAATCGATACGTGAAGGAGCCGCCCTGGCGAACGAGGCCGGCGGGATGTGTTTCCGGGACACCATCGTGCTCGGTTGGTACATCTAGGCCGTGTAGATGGATGGTGTGACCCTCACCCAAGGGCTGCCGATCGCTAGCGGTCGGGTCGCGATCGTTGACCAGCGTGATCTCAACGCTGTCGCCCTCGTCCACGACGATCGGCGGACCGGGCACCATGGGCACGCCATTGGGATCCTCGGTAAAACCCCACACATAGACCTGCGAGCCATCAGGCGTTGCTATCCACCCCTCGCGAACGTAGAACGTGAAGCTTCTCGTTTGCGACGACGGTCGTTGCGCTTCCGCGAGGTCTACGGTGGTTGCTGTCCCCACCAGGAGGAGCGCCGCCATCGTTACCAGGGGACGCGGGCCAAGTCCTCGCAGGACGCGAACAGCCTGTGCTCCACACGCGCGGAATCGCCCCAACAGAGTTCTCCAGTCTGCAATCTCGAGGTTGGCACCGGAGTGTCCGGCGCCAACCTCGACGCGGTGCCTAGCGCGGCTCGACGACGATTGTCCCACGCATGTCAGTGCTTTCGTGCAGCAGACAGACGTACTCGAACGTCCCGGGCGTATCCATCGTCAGTGACCACTCGAGCCCGCGCGGCGACGGTGGGAGACCACCGATCTGCCCCGAGCTGTAGAGGCTTTTCCCGTCGTAACCAGGCGATGGCACGATTGCCTGGCGATTAATGTTGACGATGCGCGGCTGAACGGAGGGGTCTGGCAGGGCCATCCCCGGGCGTCACCATTGTGCCATCGGGGAGCATTACTGCAAGGATCTCAATCGGAGGAGCGCCCGGTTCGGGAAACGTGACGGTGTGCGGAACGTCATGATCCACCTTCCAGGTCACCGTATCGCCCTGGCGAACATTCAATCTCTCGGGCAGGAATGCGTCGATGTGGAGGTGTCCACTCGAGCCAGTGGTGCCGGCTCTAACATGCCAGGTGCTTGCCCCGTCCGCGGCCTCGTCCTGTCGTGCGGTGTTACGAGTCGTCATGATCTCGTCAAGCTCGAGGAGATGCTGTGGCATGTGGGCGGCCGCCATCGCGTCGGCTTCCTGTTGCGTCGTAATCCCTGTCGTGCCCGGCTCCACGACCTCCACTACCGCGCGCATGACCCGCTCGTGGAGCGCACAGAGATACGGGAATGAGCCGGTCTTGCTGAACGTCAGCGAGAATGATTGACCCCGCCCGAGGACGCCGGAGTTGATCAGGTGGCTGCCGTCGTAGTCACCCGTAGGGAGCACGGCATCCCAGACCAGCGGGTTGAGCATAGTTGGTCGACCAGGCACGCCCTCGGGCTGGGGAACGGCGCGCCCGAGCGGCCCTCTGTACCGGCGAGAAACACTACGTTGTGCTCATCGTCACTGTCGACGGTCCACGTCACGGTGGTTCCCACCGCGATTCGGATCGTTGACGGTACGAAGTCCTGAGCCTTCACCACCCCTTCACCCTGACCGGCGATGACGCTGAGGGTCGGCCCGCCCTGAGCGGCGGTTGATCCGACTCCAGCGGCCAGGGCACCTGTCGCGACAAGCACCAATCCTGTCAACCCCGTGAGTCTTTTGATCATGCCCAGACAATTCTGGCCAAGTGGGCCACTGACACGTACGTTCTCTATTGACACTGGACACTCCCTAAAAATTGCATTCGTCCAGGCGCGAGCGCGCCGACGAGACGGAATATGAGCAGTCGCCTAAATGAATCGCCGCACAGTTTCAGAAATTTGGCGAAGCCACAATGACTAAGGTGATTCGAAGTAATCACCGTTACGTTTATGAGTGTTCGGGTCATCACGGCTCGGGTTCCGCACACTAATGAGACTTAGATTTTGTTGTGACTATCCATGCTTCTCCGCACCACGGGCAGTACCAGAATGTGGTGACTAGGTGACTATTGGAAGCCACGCGCTCCTGATGGGCTCACGGAAGGAGCGCGCTGCATTGGGAACAGTGGAATCCTGAGTTGCGGCCCTCAGACCTTCAGACGGAACGAGAGCCTGCGCAACAAAAGGGCCCAGCCAAACTGCGTGACTGGGGCCTCTATGTTCCTGACAAAAGTAGGATCACGCCTCGATTGGCACCTCTTCCACTACGCGCTCCGTGTGAAACGTGAGCGCGTCGGCGCCCGCGTCAACCCGAATCGCGTCGTCGAACTGGTAGGCATGGGCGAGAACCTGGCGGGCCAGCTCGTTCTTCACTGACGATGGATCAGGCGGCGCAGTGGGCGGGTGCCGAAGTCTTGATCGTAGGCCGTGCTCTACCAGCCAATGGCGTGCGAATTAGCGGGCGCCCCACGCCACAGTATCAACTGATTACTGTTCGACTCCCGCTCGGATTGCTGCGAGGATAGGAGCAGGAGGGAACACGGATGACTCCACCGTTGGAAGGTAAAGTAGCTCTAATCACCGGAAGCTCGCGGGGCATCGGCAAAGGCATCGGCCTGTGTCTGGCGGAGGACGGCGCTGACATTGTCGTGTGCGCCCGCAGTGACTCTTCGGCCGCCAACCCACTGGGATCGATTGAGCGACGGCACGCGAGATCGAGGCGTTGGGGCGCCGTGCCCTGGCTGTGAAGCTGGACGTCACGAACGACGACGAGGTCAGGAGCGCCATCGATGCGGCGCTAAAAAACTTCGGGCGCATCGACATCCTGGTCAACAACGCGGGCATCACCGGCATGCCTGGCACCGAGTTCTGGGGTGGAACCCCCGACGCCCTGGACGCGTACTACCGGACGAACTTGCGCGCCCCGTTCGTGATCACGCAGCTGGTGGGCCCGATCATGGAGAAGCATGGCGGCGGCGCCGTATTCAACATCTCGTCCGGCGGCGCGAGCTCGCCCCCGCCGCCCGAACCCGGCTGGAAACCTTCGCCGGGGCGTGTCTACGTGGGTTATGGCATCACGAAAGCGGCATGAACCGCTGGGTGGCCGGGGTTGCGGGCGACCTGATGATGCGCAATATCGCGATCATTGCGATCGACCCCGGGCTGACGGTGGTGGAGCGCAACATGGTCAATCCGCGCCCCGGTGCCGACTACTCGCAGGCCAACACGCCGGAGACCACTGGCCGGGCGATCGCCTTCCTCGCGCGCGACGCCATGGCGTACACGGGCCGCGTGCTGGAATCGAGCAAGGTGGTGGCCGAGCACAACCTGACGATGACCGGCATGAGGCCGACGCTCGACGGATAGAGTTTTTCGTTAGCGAACTCGGTAGGACAGGCAGTCAGACGCACTGTCCCACCCGGGATCCGCTCGCCGGCTACCCGTTCGGCTCCACTTCAGGCACTCGAATCTCATCACGGACGCCGACGACGATGACCGTCTGAAACTCCCGATACACACATTCCACGGCGGCAAAGCCCGCCTCCCGAAGCCAGGCAAGCTGATCCTCCAGAGAGGCGGGAAGCTCCATGTGAGGCGTCGCGATCTGAAACGACGCATCGGGGTCTTCGCCCGACCACACCCCGAGCTGCTGGAAGACTGGATTGGCGAACCGCACGTAGTCCAGAGTTGATGAACACCCCGCCGGGCGCCAGCACTCCAAGAATCTCCTCGAAGAGCTGGCGAATTCGATCCGGACTGCCCGCGTGATGGACGGCGCGGGCCGCCATCACGATTAATCGAAAGGGCCTTCGGCCGTCGCCACCCAACCCGGCTGAGCGAGCTCCGCCGTGACGTACTGAGCACGCTCTCCGAAACGCTCGAGCCGCTTACGGGCATGCGCGAGCATCGGTTCAGAGCCATCGATCAGGACCGCCTGTGCTCGCGAGTAACGGTCGAGCACAAGCTCATCCAGGACGCCATTCCCGCACCCAGAGTCGGCGTAGCGGAAAGACTCATCTAGGCCTTTCGGGATGACCGCTCGCATCTTTGCAAAGAGCGGCCGTCGCTCGGAAGCGTGGGCCTCCTGGCGTTCAATCCAGTCGGTGACGAAGGCCTCGTCGGACCAATCATGGTCCTCGTGGTGTCCACGGTCGCCAGAATGCTTGCCGTGCGCTCGATGGTCGCGATGCTGGTGCGCTGTGTTCATGGAGGTCTCCATTCGTTCCCGAAAGGCGAACACGTAGTTCAGGAATCGACCTCTAACTATCGCATGCGATGTACTGTTCAATTCGGATAATTATGGTCGTCATTCGTAGCGCGGGGGCTTGTCCCCTGCGCCTGGATATTAGCCAACCATGTACTCGTCTGTGATGAAGAACTGCGACGTGCGGCGTTCCAGGCACACGGGACAAGCCGCCGTACTGCTCGGAATTCATCCCGTCTCTGTTTGCTACGGACCAATGAGTCTTGCGACGTGCCGACGTCAAAATAGGTGAAGTACCAAGGCCACTGAAGGAGACACACGCATGACCAAAGTCCGCTTTCACTGCAGCATGACCCTCGACGGGTACATGGCCGCCCCTAACCAGACCCGGGAGCAGCCCTTTGGTGACGGCATGGAGGGCGTCCTGCGCGATTGGATGTTCAAGCAGCGCTTCGTCTGTGAGAAGTTCGGTAGCGGTGAAGGTGGCGAGGAAGGCCCGAACAACGACATTATCCGCGAGGCGCAGTCAAACATCGGCGTCACGATCATGGGGCGTAACATGTTCGGGCCGGTACGCGGCGAATGGCCGGCCGAGGCCTGGAACGGCTGGTGGGGGCCCAACCCGCCCTACCACACGCCCGTCTTCGTGCACACTCACTACGCCCGCGAGCCCCTCGTCGTGGAGGGCGGAACCACCTTCTACTTCGTGACCGATGGCATCGAGTCCGCCCTTTCCCAGGCCCGCGCCGTGGTGGCAGATGACAAGGACATCCTGATTGCCGGCGGGCCGACCACCATCAATCAGTACCTCGCCGCCGGCCACATCGACGAATTCGAGCTGCACATCGTCCCCTTCCTCCGGGGCGAGGGCGAGCGCGTTCTTGTCGGCGCCAACCTCAAGCTTGAGCCAATCCGCGTTGTCCACGGCGGTGATGTAACGCACCTGAAGTACCGGGTGCTGAGATAGCGGCGAGAAGGAGAACAACGATGAAACAGGATGAAACCAGTCGCTCACAGGACGAACGGCAGGCGCGCGGCCCCGAGTACGACCGGCTGGGGGTGCTGACCGGGAAGTGGATCAATGTGGGCAAAATTGTGCCCGTGGGCAGGATCCGCCACTCGACATAGCGACGAATGATGTCTACGATGGGGACCGGGCCCGTACTGGGTGCTTCGTACCGCGTACGGCAGGATTGCGAACGATGATCAGTTACGACCGCGAAGCCAGCAAGTACGTTTCACACCTTCTTTGACAGCCTCGGCAATATGTTCGCGCACGAGCTCACGATCGACGGCAATACCATGATCTGGCGAGGCCAGATCACTAGCCGCACGGCCGAATTCGGCGAAGACGGCAAAGTCCAAACGGCCCACCACGTCCGTTGGATCAGAGCGGTCAGTGGGTGCCCCTCGATGGAGCTTGTACTCACCAGAGTCAATTGACGACTCAGTCGAATAGGATCGCCCACCGCATGTCAGCCAAAAACCCGCGGCATGCCGACTACTGATACCACCGTCTCCCCTGTCTTCCTTCGTGCCTCGCACGAATACCCTATTGCCAGAATTGCTGGGCCTCGCCAGCGTCCTGTCATTCCGAAAAACGAGGAATCCGCCGGACATCGGTGCCAGCGTTATCGGTTACTACCGCCGTAGGAAGCCATCGGTCTTTGACGGCATCGCATCCATCGATGTGGGAGATCCCCTCGTCCCTCTAATGAACACACCGCTGCCGGATGCGATTTCGGCTAGCACAAGGACTTCTTGAGAGCGAGATGGGATCCGCTTGGCTGACACCTTCTGTCGCAGTGTTCATCGGCGTGTTGGTGTGCGCCCCAGGCGCATGGGATTTCTCGGCAGGTACGACAGTTTGCCCGTGGCAGACACACCGAGCGTTTGCCGAGCGGCTCAGGTATTCCAACCATCGCTATGCACGAAGAAAGCCGCCCGACCGGTCGGGCGGCTTTCTTCGTGGTTATCTCGACGGAAGTTTACGCCGCGATCGGCACTTCGGCATTCACCGTCGCGCTCCGTCTGGAACGTGAGCGCGTCGGCGTCCACGTCCACGCGGATCACGTCGCCGGGCTGGTAGGCGTCGGCGAGGACTTCGCGGGCTAGCTCGTTCTCCAGCTTACGCTGGATCAGGCGGCGGAGCGGGCGGGCGCCGAAGTCTTGATCGTAGCCATGCTCCACCAGCCAGTCGCGGGCGGCGTCGGTGAGCTCGAGCTTGAGCTCGCGCTCGGCCAGCCGATCGCGCAGCTGCCGTAGCATACCGTCCACGATCTGCCGCAGGCTCTCCCGCGAGAGTCGATCGAAGACGATGATCTCGTCGATGCGGTTGATGAACTCAGGCTTGAACGTCTCGCGCAGCGACGCCATCACGCGGGCCTGCATGCCCTCGTCCTTCGCGAACTCCGGATTGCCCGAGGTCAAATCCCAGGTGCTCTCGCCGCTTGCTGAACGCGCGAACGGAGCCGACGTTGGACGTCATGATGATAACCGTGTTGCGGAAGTCGACCGTGCGACCATGTCCGTCGGTGAGCCGACCGTCATCCAGAATCTGCAGCAGAGCGCTCCAGACCTCGGGGTGGGCCTTCTCGATCTCGTCGAACAGGATCACCTGGTACGGACGACGCCGCACCGCCTCGGTGAGCTGACCGCCCTGATCGAACCCGACATACCCAGGAGGCGATCCGAACAGCCGAGAAACGGTGTGCGGCTCACGATACTCGGACATGTCCAGCCGAAGCAGCGCATCGTCATCGTCGAACAGGAACTCCGCCAGCGTCTTGGCCAGCTCGGTCTTGCCCACACCCGTAGGACCCAGGAAGAGGAACGAGCCAATTGGCCGCTTCGGATCGCTGAGTCCGGATCGAGACCGACGAATTGCGTCCGAGACCACCTGCACGGCCTCATCCTGTTGGATGACTCGCGCATGCAGTGCATCCTCGAGGTGAAGCAGCTTGTCGGCCTCTTCCGAGAAGATGTTGCGCACGGGCACACCCGTCCACTGTGCCACCACCTCGGCCACGTGCTGCGGTGTCACCGCGCGGCGCTCCGGCTCAGGCTCATCCGCAAGCTCGGGATGCTCCTGCTCCATCTTCAGCCGCTCGGCTTTGACCTCGGCCGCCTTCTCGTAGTCACGCGCCTGCCAGGCCTCATCCTCCTGCTCGCGCAGCGCTGCCATGCGAGCCCGAGGCGTGTCCGCGTCTTCTATTGAAGCACGCAGGCGTACCTTGGCCGCCGCCTCGTCCATCACGTCGATGGCCTTGTCAGGCATCGAGCGATCCTGGATATAGCGGTCGGACAGATGGACAGCCGCCTCAACGGCATCGTCCTGGATGGTCAGGCCATGATGCTCTTCGTATCGATCCCGAAGACCGCGCAAGATCTCGATGGTGTCTTCCACGCTCGGCTCGTCCACGAAGATGGGCGCAAAGCGACGCTCCAGCGCGGGGTCGCGCTCGATGCCCTCGCGGTAGTCATCAAGCGTGGTGGCGCCGATACAGCGCAGCTCGCCACGGGCCAGCGCCGGCTTGAGCATGTTGGACGCGTCCATGGCGCCCTCTGCTCCACCCGCGCCAACGATGGTGTGGAGCTCATCAATGAAGAGAATGATCTCGCCATTGGAGGCCTTTACCTCATTGACAACGGTCTTGAGCCGCTCCTCGAACTCACCGCGGAATTTTGATCCGGCGAGCATTGCGCCCACGTCCAGCGCCACCACGCGCCGGCCCTTGAGTGGCTCAGGAACCTTGCCCGAGATGATGTGGCGCGCAAGCCCCTCGACGATGGCTGTTTTGCCAACGCCAGGCTCGCCGATGAGCACCGGATTATTTTTGGTCCGGCGCACCAGCACTTCCATCAGGCGCAGCACTTCCTTATCGCGCCCGATCACTGGGTCAAGCTTGTCCTCACGCGCTAGGGCGGTGAGGTCCACGCCGTACTTCTCTAATGATTGGAAACGCGACTCAGAGCCAGCGTCTTCCATTTTTGCACCTGCCCGAATGGCATTGCATGCGCTGAGCAGCTCTTCGCGTTTCAGGCCATGTTGCGTCAGCAGTCGCGCGGCCGGATCGTTCGCGTCGGCGAGCGCGGCCAGGAGCAGATGCTCCGTGCCGACGAATTTATCGCCACGCTGATCAGCGTCTCGCGCCGCCGCGTTGACCATGCGATCCAACCGCGAGGTCACGTAGAGTCGCGAGCTATCCATACTCTTCGGCCGACCTTCCAGGTCGGCTCCCAGTGCCTCCACCGCGTCGCTGGGGCTCCAGCCGATGCGGCGAATTGCGTCGGCCACTAGACCCTCGGGCTGACTCAGCAGCGCCACAAGGACGTGCTCGGTGTCAAGAGCGTTGTGTCGAAGCGACACGAGAATCTCTTGCGCCCGTGCTAGGGTCTGGCGGCCGTGTTCCGTAAAGCGTTCGATGGGTACCAATGTCCGACTTTCCGGCAGGCATACCCTGCCTGGTGTTGAAAGTTGACAACGTGATTATCAAGAGATCTTTTCTAATCACGATGATCTTTTTGCGCCGATATTCGTCGACTATGGTACGTAAAACGCTGCAAGTCGGTTGCAAATTCCCGGCGTGGAGGGCTCAGCCGGGACCGCCGACATGCTGTCGGCCCGGCGCTGATGGCCGCCGACCTTGGCCGCTGCCGGTGATGGAGTCACCCCACCCCCGTCCCCGCTCCGCGCACGGGGAGGCGAGTTGGGAGCTCATTTGGAAGGGCCCGGCCGACAGGATGTCGGCGGCCCCGGTGATGCGCCGAAGCGCTGTGTCAGGGGTGACGTGGTATTTACAGGCCGTAGAACCGCTTGCCGTTGTCCCCGACGATCTTCGCCGCCGCGACCGTGCTGAACTGACCGGACTCGGCCATGTCCATCAGCACTTGATGGGCGCGCAGCTCGGCTGACTGATCCACGTGGCTGTAGTCGGTGCCAAGCATCAGATAGTCCTCGGCGCCGAAATTGAGCAGATAGCCGATGTCATCCTCGGTATCGCAGGTGACGTAGAAGCGATTGTGGGCCAGAAACTCCGTCTTGAAGTCGTCAGCCGGCTTTCTCTGCATTGCCCCGCATTCCCAGGTCTTTAATAAGGAAGGGGATCCAGGAGGCGCCGGCTTCGATGAATCCGAAGCGGAGCTTGGGATACTTGTCCGGGATCTTTGCTCCGGCCAGTGAGGCGAACGCCGACAGCACGTTCAGCACCGACATGCGAGCAACGCCCTCGGTCGTGTTAGAGCTACCTGGATCGCCAATGCCCTGGTGAATGCAGATCGGCAGATCGAGTCGCTCCGCTTCCTCATAGAGGGGGTGGAAATACGGGTCTGCCGCGGATCGATCGCCGCACTCCACACCTTTCTTCATCACGCCGCAGGCACCGTGGTCTCTGGCAAACTGGAGCTCTTTTACTGCCTCGTCAATATCCAGCATGGGCACCTGCGCCACCCAGCGCAGCCGCCCGCGCGAGCTGGCAGTGCGATCGGCCAGCCAGCGGTTGTAGGCCTTGCACAGGGCTACTTCAACCTCAGGCCGGTCGGTGACCGCGTGGAGGAAGGTCGTGGGGTAGAGCGCCTGCGCCTCGATCTCCAGCTCATCCATGTGCCGTAAGCGAGCTTCCACGTCCAGCAGCTCACGGGTCGCCTGAGTGGTGCCGCTCTTCTCGTCACTGCGGAATCGGCGAAGTCGAGCGTTGCCGTCGATCAGCCACAACCGGTGTCTGCGGCCATCACTGGGACCGACCGGCTCGGCGTCCGGCAGGTCGAACGTGATCGGCTTGAATCGCTTGTCCGCGTCCGACAGGTATTCCCAGGTGTAATCGTTCTCGTCAATATGAGCATCCGCGTCAATCGCTCGCATTAGTGTGCCCTCCTCTTATTGAGTGTGATTGTTTGTGCTGCTTAGGTCTGCACTGATCCATTTCAACCGCCCAGCTGCGTTCGGGGAGCGACCACGCGTCACGGATACCCGTCGTCGCCTGCTTTAACGGCTGGACACCAGCTCCAAGCGTCCCGGTCATCCTGAGCCGCGGCGAAGGATCTTCCCGCCGGTGTGCTGAGTCCGGCGGGGAAGATCCTTCGCCGCGGCTCAGGATGACAAGGAGGCCGGAGTTATGAGCGCTGGATCGTCGATGAGAGATCTCCGCCCGGTTCACTGGAATTGGCATGGTCACCCGGCCCATGAGGCCTCGGGATAGCAAAGGACCTTTGGTGATGAGTGGAGCGCTCTCGCAATGGAGTTCATCAATACGCCCAACTCAGTACTCCCGCAACAATCGCCCGTATCCTTGAATCGAGTCCTGGATGCCGCAGCGCCGGAGCGCGTCCCAGACGATTGCTTGCGCGGAGCTGACTACGTGTATTCCGAGCTCTTGCTCCAGGGTCTCGATGGCGCCGGCCGCGGGCCAATGCGCTGCTGGAAAGAAGAGCGTGTCTGCCTCGGGATGCTCACGTATCAGCGCGCGCCCGAGCTCGGCAGGCTCGTCAACGGACACCCCACCGAATTCGTGGTAGACCCTGCCGGCCAATTTCACGCCAACTGACTCGAACCCGTAGAACTCCAATCGCTCGGAGCGATTGCTCTTGCCGGGCAGGACCGTAGCGATCTTGCGCGCACCAATGGTGCGGAGCGCATGAATCTGCGCGGTGAGCGCCGTGGTGATCGGCACGCCGCATCGATCCTGCGTATCAGCAATAAGCTTCTCCACTTTGTCCAGCTCGAGAACGGCTTCCAGCGGCGTGGCGCCGCCAAGCACAACCAGGCTTACCCCCGCCTTCGCCATGGATTCCGCGGCGAGCAGGCTCATGTCAAAGGACTGCTGGTATTCCTCGTTCGTGCCATTCAGAAACGAAAGCGTCGTCAGGCACAGCGTTACGCCTGGTGGAGCCATCCGATAGAACTCGAACGGGAACGTCTCGATGAAGATGGGCGGCGCCGTGTAGCCGATTCGGGCGCGATGCCCGTACATGCGATCGCTGTTAGATTCCTTCGGCGCCGCGGAATGCGATGACATCTCGCTCATCTCAGTGCTCACTCAGCAGCTTGCCGAATCCCTGGAACGCTGTCCTTCACTCCTGAAAGCCGCAGCCCCTCCCACATGATTGCCTGCCCCGCGCCAACGACGCTCTTACCCGTTTCGAGCTCCAGCTCATCGATGTTGACCACAAACGGGAGGTGCGGCGCCGGGGCGTAGATGGTGTCCGCGTCCGGGAATGCTCGCGCCACTTCGCGGGCGACCGACATCGTGTCCGACGGCGGCACCGTGCTCATCTTGACCAGGGAGAAATTGCCCGACCTGGCGCCAACGACCTCGAAACCGAACGACTCCATGTACTCGTTCAGCCCCTTGACCGGGTTCGGCCCCACCTGCAGCACCGCCACCCGACGCGCTCCAAGCGCCTGGAGCGCATGCATCTGCGTGGTGACACTGGTGGTTGCCGGCACGCCGCAGCGCTGCTGAGTAGACTCGATCCAGTCGTCGATAAATTTCGGACCGAATGCGAGGTTGATCGGCACCACACCCTGGATGATGACCGAAGCGCCGGCTCGGGCCATGTCCTGAACGATCTGGTCGCCCAACGCAACGCAGGCCTCGATCTCCTCCATCGTTCCTTGCTCGTACTTGAGCGTGCTGATCATCAGCGTTACTCCGGGAGGAGCCATCCGATAGAACTCGTACGCGTAGGACTCGGCGAAGATCGGCCCTGAAAGGTAGCCGAATCTGGCCCGTGATCCGTACATGCTGATGCCTTCCTCGTAAGTCTGCTGATCGGTTATTCCAACGCCGCCTTAGCCAGCTCATTGGTCTTCGCAATAATTGGCAACATTTCCTCGTTCTCCATCTCCACGTACGTCTTCCCGGGTGGTGGAAGGAATTGAGGGTCGCCCGGCGGAACGCCAATTCGCCGACTGTTCTGCTGCGTGCGCTCGCTCCAGGCCGTCTGTCCATCGTGCGAGAGCAGCCAGTTCACAAACAGCTTGGCGGCGTTCGGATGCGGGGCACGATTGAACGCGAACGCCACGTTGCCCGAAGCGGCCACGTGGTCGGCCTCATCAATCGGCAGATGCTTCAGGTTTCCACCGAGACCCTGAGCCTTGAAGTCCTGGAGGATCTGTTCGTTCACGGCCTGGACACCTACTGAGTAGCGGCCGCGGAGCAGCCACTCGGTGGTCTGGCGGTTTTCTTGACTCACCACCACCTCCTGGTCCTTGTACAGGCGGCTGACCACGTCGTCGCCATATTTGAGTCGCATCAAGGTGACCATGTTGCCGAAGCCACCGATGCGCGGGTCCGCCGCGACGATTTTCCCCTTCCATTTCGGATCCAGGAGATCCATGGTGGACTTGATCTCGTCCTCTTTCACCAGGTCGGTATTGATCCAGATCGAGCGGTTCAGCGTGACGCCGTAGGCATACGCCCATTTCTTATCGCCATCGCGCCAGCCTGCGTCGAAGCCCTCCTGCCAGTATTGATCCTCAAGCACGTCACCGCGGAACATCAGCGGTCGGACGGGGTCCAGAATCCCCTCCTGCCTGAAGACGGACAGCGGAGTGGTGACTGTGGACAGGAGCACGTCCCACTGATAGAGGCCGGACTTTCGCTCCTGAATGACGCGCGGGCCGAAATTGAGCGCGATCATCCCCTGATGCTGGATCTTGATCTTGGGGAAGGTCTCCTCGAACGCCATGATGGCGTTGCGGTAAACGTCGCCGATGCGCGTAACGATGGAGATCGACCCCTCCGCCTCGGCCGCCGCGACGAGCTGGTCCCATTCCGCCTGCCAGGCTGGCGCCGCTGCCTTTGCAGCCGGGGCTACCGCGGCCGCGACAGGAGCCGCGGTGGGAGGTGGGGCCGCTCGGGGCCTTTGCGACGGCGGTTGCCGCTGGAGCCGTGGTGGGCGATGCGGGCGTGCTCGGTGCTGAGCAGGCTGCCATCACGGCTACACCGCCGGAAAGCCCAATGAATCGCAATAACTGTCGCCGAGTGATCACCGAATGAAGGGTCGAATCCTGTGTCAACTTGGAATGCCCCCTTGTCTCGCCTGGCGTCCACCCTGGATGACCACGTGAGCTGGCCATCGGACGCGACTGTCAGATCATCTGCGCTCTAGCTCCGTCTTGGGATAGACACCAGTCTACGGACGCGCCGGGTTTTGTCAACTGCCGGGCGAGAGGTCAGAGGCTAGAGGTCAGGAAAGCCGCCATTGACTGAACCAAGCCCTAGCCTCTCGTCTCTCGCCTCGGTCTTGGTGGATCAAGGATAGACGCCCGTGACGTGAACCAAACCTGACCTCTCGCCTCTGACCTCTCGCCTCTCCGTGTGGTAGTCTGCTTCCGTCGCGAGCCCACAGGCTCATCCTCATGAGGAGGACACCATGACCGTTGTCGATGCTGATGCTCACGTCGTGGAAACGGAGCGCACCTGGGATTTCATCCCCGCTTCGGATCAGTCGCTCCGACCCCAGATCGTCACCAAGCCGAATGACGCTGGTGACGCTACTCCGTACTGGATGATCGACGGCAAGATTCGCGGCGCGGTGCGGCAGCCCGTGGGCAAGCGGGAAGAGTGGGACCCCAATCGCATCTCGCCGGATATGCTCCGCCAGGCCAGCAATTCGGGGCGCAACATGGCCACGCCGGACGCGTCGAAGCACATGGAGAACGTCGGCGCGCGGCTGAGCCATATGACCGAGCTGGGCATCGATATTCAGATGCTCTATCCGACGATATTCCTGCGCCGATTGACCGATCGGCCGGAAACGCGCGTGGCGATCAGCAAGGGCTACAACCGCTGGCTGGCAGACATCTGGAGCCAGTCGGATGGCCGGCTGTGCTGGGCCGCGGTGCTACCGCTCAGCGAGATGGACGAGGCGCTGACCGAGCTGGAGTGGGCGCATGAGCACGGGGCGTGCGGCGTGTTCATGCGCGGTATCGAGGAGGAAGGGGTTCTCCACGATCCGTATTACTTCCCGCTCTATGAGCGCATGAGCCAGCTCAACATGGCTGTCACGGTGCACATTGGCAATGGCTCGCCCGAGATGGAATCGGCCTTGAGCCACGGCAAAGGCGGATCGCCGTTCTCATCCATGCGCGTCTTCTCCGTGGCGGCATGCCATTCCTGGATCCTGGCCGGCATTCCACAGGAGTTTCCCGAGCTGCGCATCGGCTTCGTCGAGGCCGCGGCGCAGTGGATCCCGTACATGGACAACGATCTCCGCAGACGCTTCCCCGGACGCTTCGGCCGACCCGCTCCGGAGAACCTGCTGAAGGAGAACAAGGTCTGGGTGACCTGCCAGACGGATGACGACATCGAGTACATCCTCCGCTTCGCCGGGGAAGACAATCTGACCATCGGTACCGACTACGGGCACACGGACCAGTCAGCGGAGATCGAGGCGTTGCGGATCTTCCGCGAGCAGGGCACCGTGGAGCCGCGGCTCGTCGACAAGATTCTCGGCGAGAACCCGAGCGCCTTGTACGCGATCAGGAGCAAGCAGCCGGTCTAAGCGGAACCTTCACGCCCTTCACCCCGGCCTCTCCCAGACGAGATGGCCGGGGTGAGGGGACTCGAATCTCGCCCTCCAATCGCCTCACGGCGGATGTAGCCCTGATCATCGTTACGGCCGTCTGGGGCGCCACGTTCTTCATGATCAAGGACGCGTTGCGCGTCGTGACGCCGTTCTGGTTCATGGCATGGCGGTTCTCACTGGCCGCGTTGCTCCTGGGAGCCTGGGAGCGCCACCGAATCAGCGAGCGGGCGGAAGCGCCGTATGGGCCGGCACTCTCGTGTGCCTGATGTTGTTCCTGGGTTACGCCCTACAGACGCTGGGCTTCAGTTCACCAGCTCCTCGCGCGCCGGCTTCATCACGGGGCTCACCGTGGTATTTGTGCAGCTTGGCCAGGCCTGCTTCTTCCGCGCCTGGCCAAGCCCGGATCAAAGGCAGGCGTCGGACTTTCAGTCACCGGGATGGCATTACTCTCGTCCGGAGCCGGTGATCCGTCCGCGTTCACTCTGGGCGATCTGCTAGTGCTGGGCTGTGCACTGGCATTCACCGGACACATTCTCGCCATCGCGAGGTTCGCTCCCCGAATGGACCCGCTGACACTCACGTTCGTGCAGGTGCTCACGGCAGCTGCACTGACATCACACTAGCAATTGGGCTCGAGCCGTTTCCCCCGGAAAACCGGGTGCAGCGCTGCCGGCCGTCCTCTTCACAGCCATCTTCGCCACGGTCGACGCATATTACGTCCAGACGCGGCGCAGCGATTCACCTCCGCCACGCATACGGCGCTTATCTTTGCCCTGGAGCCGCTCTTTGCCGCGGTCTTCGCGTACCTCTTTACCGGTGAGCGCCTCACCGACAGGAAGGTCTGGGATGTGCCCTGATCCTGGCCGGCATGCTCACGGCGCAGGCTGAGCGCGGACGCTATAAAGCCGAGAGCACCGTCAGCCGGAGGAGCGCATGCTAGAATCGCCTCCCGCATAACGGCGTTAGAGGTTTGGCCTTTGGCAGGCGGGTACTGTGTAGCAACATAACCGCGTTACCTGAGGTTGCTGGAAAGGCCGCGCTGTCGCTGCCAGCGCTCTCTGGAGGCGTCCGAGCGACTCGGCGCACTGCTGGGTAGTCGAGCGCACTTTGGCCTGGCTGGCGCGTTTTCGCCGCCTGGAGTCCGCGCTCAGCGCCGGGCGGATCTCCGTCTCGGCTTCCATCACCTCATCTGCGCCAAGTTCCTTACCGCTTTGAACGAGTTCTTAATGCAGTCTAAATCGGAGCCCATGGCAAGCACGACAAGTACTAGAGGAATTGTCGATCTGCCTTCCATCTAACTCTCACATTGTTCGGCATTGCGCTTGCCTTGGGCCTGGCGGAGGTAACGCTACGGTTCCTCCCCGGTTCAGCGACTTGCTGTCCTGACCACGTTCCAGATGCCGCCAGAGGCCCTGTGGAGCGATCCGGCTTGGGAAGAGATGCCGGCGCAGACGTTTGCGAGGCGAGCAAATTCTTGGGCATGAGCACGCGCCGAATACCGATAGAGTCTTCTCCTTTTTTGGGCCATCCCCTCGGCCGAGTGCATTTTCGCACTAATAATCTTGGCTTGCGGCGCGATGCAGATACTCAAGCAGCAAAGGCTCCCGGCGTATTTCGAATTCTCGTTCTCGGTGACTCCCACACGGATGGCTACGTTGATAACTCCGAGAACTTTACGGCTCTGCTGGAAGCGAACTTAAACAGTCATCTGGCCAATCCCGGTGGCAACTTTGAGGTGCTTAACGCTGGTGTCATCAGCTACTCACCAGTCCAAGAGCTGCTCTGGTACGAAATCCACGGCACTCGACTCGAACCCAACTTGGTGCTCGCAGTGTTCTACGTAGGAAATGACGTAGTGGAATTGTTGGACCCCCGAAAACCGTCTATCGATACTGGGGGCGAGGTTATTCCTCCTCGCGGCTTGCAATCGGCATCCGAAGCGGAGTTATCCGACGGGCTGCGACTCGGAATCCTCGCCCGTTACCTTGTCCAGGCCGGGCCGATAGCAGAACCGTGGCGCCGACTTCAACTACCCGGTCATCTCGCGGAGGCCAGCGGGTATCCAATTGACACATTCGCTAGGTACTGCATATCTGCCGCGGCTGTTATTGGCAGGGGTTGCTGCAGGCAGCCAACGCCCGTCATAACCCGCGGATTCTCGAAGCAAGCATCAGCCGAGCTGGAGCTAGCTTAATTAGGCTTGATGGCGAAGTGCGTTCCAATGGAGGGCGACTGGCCGTCGCCCTGCTCCCGACCCGCTCGCAGGTAGAGCCCACGCGTGAGCGCGATAAGATGCTAACTGTCGCGTCCTTGCTCGGGCTGAGTGAGACTGACATAGCCTTCAACGACAAAGTGGGTCCCGCTGTGCTCGACCAACTTACCGCCGCCGGCATCCCGGTCATTTCTCTTCATGCGGGACTCGCTGCCGCGAGTGAAAGCCTGGCCTCTTCTTTTTACGACTATGATTGGCACTTAAACGGCAGCGGCCATCGAGTTTTGGCTTCGATGCTGCTGGCCTGGCTCGAACAGGGCGATTTTCTGCCCACTCGATAAGGCGTTATTCTTACTCATGCCGCACGTCGCCGCGGTGAGAGCGGGAAGCTTGTCAGCCAGGACACGGGCAACGATCGCGTTGCCCTGCGGGCGAAGGTGGTTCCCTATGATTGGATCAAGACCATTTCGCTCACCTTCCTGCCCAACAAGTGCATCGTTCAGGTCGATAGTTGGAACGCCGTACTGCTTAGACACATCTGCTCGGGGGTATACGCTTTCGTTTTACGATCCCGAAACGCAGTTATTTCTTCTTTGAGCGGAAACACCAGTACAACCGGCGTCGCTCCGTCCATGGACACCTGATTGGCGAAGCCGAGCACTACTCCGGTCAGAACATCAAAGGCTTCAGTCCCCGGCCGGTAGACGCGCTCGGCCCACTCGGGCGTCCAATACAACAAGGATTCTGGCCGACTCCAGCGGTACCAGGCAGTCCACATCACCCTCACGAGTTCAAGCGCATCGAGCGGATTGGCTACGAACGTACCGGGGAAGAACCAAGCATCGTGGGGACCCAGATTCGTTTCGACCCAGAGAAGATGCATTAGGTCCGCAGGTTGCCGGGCGGGACTCGGCAGCAGGACGGGTCGGCCATGGTCCATGATATAGCGCGGCTTAGCTAGCGGAATGTCATTTTCTATAGCCGAATAAAAAGGTCGAAAACGGTTGACCACCCGATTGATATTCTCGACCATATGGCCGATCAAGACCGCGCAAGGACGACCGGTGATCCCACCTAACTGATATCGGATCCAAGCTTGATCCGGCGCGTAGGCTGGCGGCCCGAAATTGAGGACCTCTGCGTTCGGAATTAAATTCTCCAAGTGGCGGGTCCAGCAGTCCTCCCAGAGGGACTTCATCGCAATACGTAAACGAATCACCGTAGGCCGCGAAACGGCGAATTCCAGGCTGAGGAAGGTCTGTGTAATCTGCTGTCCTCCCTGAGCCCTTGGCGGTTATGGCGGTTTCGCCCTTGGTTGTCACCCGGGCGTGGTCACCCAGCCGAGATCAGGTTCGAACATCAAAGCCGCGTTACCCGATCCTGCGGCTTCGATCTGGTGAATGGAGTAACTGCGTGGCAAGAGCCTGCTGTTTCCGGCGAATCCGGCAAATCGCAAGGCAAACTCAGCCATCAGCATTGAGAGCACTAGGCCAAGCACTGCTGCGGCGAATCGAGGAGAGACAGAACGTGCTATTGCTTCTGTCCATGGAGGACCTGCGGCGGGCCCGGATTTAGCGTTTTGACAGGTCGATTTGAGAGCTGACGGCTCGGACGATCATTGAGTACGCTCATACACTGTCACTGGTACATCAGCCGTATATTGGCATTCCGACTTTTGGCGAGAATGCCATAACCAAAGCGATCCGCGCCAACGACTATAGGAATCACCCCAATGGGTCGTCGACAGGCCCGCTTCGTGGAGTCCTGACCCGCGGGCGCGGGCACATGTCGGCAGGATGGAGATGATCGGAATACTGCCTCGGACGGTGAAGATGCACAGTCTTGATGGTTGATTCATCAGAGCCGCCTTGTCACGCCGTTACTTCTCATGCCGCCACCAATGGCCGCCATCTGGCAGACGCCGAATGCCCTCCGGGTTGCATCGCGTCGGTGCTGGCGGAGCTTGACCCACGTAACTCCACTTTGTCCTCATCGATGCCGCAGGGTTCTGATGCCGATCGTGCACCAGCTGCGCCCCGGCTGTTAGTGGAACCACTTCCCACGCAAGAAGTACGGGACGAACGTGAGCCTTTGCGCATCAACGGTGCCGCCGCGCACGGTCCCTGCCTCCCAGATGGACGAGCCAAGCACGCACCTGGCCTGACCGGCTGGTGCAACCCCAAGTCCAGGGTGCGAGCCGACGGGCTCCAGTCCCCCGATAGGGGAGCTGCGGGCCCGGGTCGCCGCAACTGAAACGCACCGCAAATTCTAGCAACGCGCGCCCGCCAGCCCCTGGCGGATGGCTCGACGACCAACCGCATGACGGGCGAAGCGCGCTGCACGGCGGGGTCGAGGCTCCGCTGGTTCCGGGCAACCGGGCCTCGGCCTGAAACGCTCGGCGACCTTGCTGATTCGAGGTCCGTCAACGGCGCATCGCGGTAAGCTTCAGTCTGCACCCACTCAATCGCTACGCCGGAGCACCCGGCAGGTGGAACAATCCTGAGGGGAAGGTGATTACCATCTCTGCGGCTTTCCTCCGCCGGGCGATCCGTCGACCCCACGGTGCTCCAGTCAGAGTCCGCGCGACCGAGCCCGCTTTACTGTCCCGCCCCGCGTGACCGCTCGCACGGCCTCTAAGACGGCCTCCTCGTTCTAGGCCCGGCGAACCGGGCTCTTTGCAGTGGACATCTTTGATACCTCGAATACCCGCCCTGAACTGTACGGGAATGAACCGGCCCTGGCGGCACCAGTGCATGCGAGCGACTCCCCAGCAGGTCGCGGAACAGGACCCGAACGATTGATCGCCACTGCCTCGGAAGGCCACACTTCCAGCCGAGCATAATTCCCGAGTCGCAGGGACACATCGCCGGATTATTGTCGGGCCCGGCCTCCAATACCTTCACCAGAGCAACTCGCAGGGCTGCGCCGGACGAAGGTACAGAACGGGCTCATCTCTGACCCATCGAAGGGATCGAACCAGCGTGATACATGGGTTAACTCAGCACCAACCAGTTCCCAACCCCACCGGGGACCTCACCGAGCGTGAAGAGGATGGCCGCCTGCACGATCGTCGCGCGGAACTACCTTTCCCAAGCGAGAATACTCGCGCAATCCTACCTCGAACATGAGCCTAACAGGCCACTTCTATATTCTAGTCGTCGACAGCCTACCAGAAGGGGTCGATGTCGGACTTGATGTACATATAGTTGACCCAGAAGGACTCGACCTTCCGTACTTCTACGAATTATGCTTTCAAATACAATGTTACCGAGTTGTGCACAGCTTTGAAACCAACGTTTCTGTTACAACTCATACGAAAGTACGACGAAAAGATTGTAATTTATTTCGATCCAGACATACTTATAATGAACCATTTAAATACCTTGAGAAGTGAACTTCAATGCGGGGACATTGTTTTGACACCGCACATACTCGATCCAATTCCATTAGATGGAAAATATCTATCTGAAGAAAACTTTATGGGCGACGGAGTATTCAACCTTGGATTCATTGCAGTCAATGCTTCAACGAATGCAATTTCTTGTCTACAATGGTGGGAAGAGCGCCTTCAGAGAAGGATCGCGAGGAGAATTTCGACCGGGATTATTTTACGATCAAAAATGGATGAACTATGCACCTATTCTGTTTCCATCAACCATAATTTTACGCGATGAGACCTATAACGTTGCCAATTGGAATCTCCACTCAAGAATACTTACCAGGGCAAGGAAAAACCTTTCTCGTAAATGGCCAGCCGCTAACGTTCTTTCACTTCAGTGGTTTCAATCCGAAGAAGCGTCTGGTTCTTGGCGTGGTACCAAACGCGAATTCAGGTAGTAAAGGGAACGCCGGATTGCGCTGCTGGAACATGTGACCTGCTGCAAGCGGACGGCTACGATTCGTCCGGCCAGTTAGAATAAGGGTATAGGAAAGTTGCGGCGTGGTGGGCTGGTGGATGGGCTAGCCCGGCTGTATCTCGGCCTCGGCGAGGGGACGCGATCGAGGTTTGCGAATCCTTTCAAAGCCGGGAGGCCAAATTCGTTTCTGAGCTGGGCAGTCACACCACAGCCGGAGGAGGGAAATCTCAGCCCGCTCTTGCTGCTGGCTCATCGATGTCGCGATGATGTGGCTGCTGCCTTCCCAGATGTGCGAGGGGCAAGCAGAGCGAGGTACGTCGAATGGCTCCAGACAGATGGTGTACGTGAGATGGGATACGACCCTGAACTTCTACGCTTAGCTAACACGACAGCGCACCTCGTAGGCGAGAATCTCGCTTCTTCCGCAGTCGCGAACGAGCCCCATTCGGAAGCTCTCGATCGCCCTTCCGATGGGTCACAGGGCGAGTGCAAAGAAAACGGCGTATCCTCTTTGCTGAGGATGATTGTCGTGGGACAATTGCGGAGCTCCAAGCAAAAATAAGCGCAATGCAGGCCACCCGCGTCTGGCAACTGGGCACGCTTTACTGGCGGGCGCGCGACCGAGTTAAACGCATTGTGGGCCTGGCACGTTAACTCGCTGGTAGCAACGGGCAACGGTAGTTGACTATCCGGATGCCCCCCATGGACTACAGTTGAGATCACCTGGGCGGTGGCAGAGCGTTGGGGTGGTGAATGCGAGGGACACTGCGAGAGGATGGCGCTGTCCACACCCATTCTGACCCCAGAGGCTCGCCATGCCGCAGTGTACCTTGGCGGTGGTGGAGTCGGTGAAGATGGTCAGCACCACGACCTGGACCATGCAGCGTTTGGTCCAGCGCTGCGATCTCAGTGTGAGGCGGCGGTACGGGAGTGAGATACGGTCTACACCACCATCCGAGCGCATCAGACGCTCCAGTACCAGACGCCCGACCGAGTGGCTCCAGTCCTGGCAGGCAGAACACCCAGCATTTCGAAGACACACACTCTTCAGAAGAGAGGGTGTAACGGAGGTCCTGAACTATTACACCAGCTTGCCGACCCGCTGCCGCCATTGATAGCATCCCCTAGGGAAGCACCGGCGACGACCATGATGGATACGGTTGCATGGCGGACAATCGCATCTCACCCAGCGGAGGCATATAAGCAAACTGCTCCCGATTGTTCCAGCTTGTCCGGCCCTAGGGATCAGCTTGCTTCAAGCCCGCGGGTACCCCGGCAGCTGAATCTCCGGCTCAGGATCACAACGTCGATACCGTCCATGCAACTAGCAACTTAGAACACGCTGGATATTCCGAAACCTACGGATTGGACAACATAATCCATAACGCTCCAACGTAAGGTCAAAGATGCTCAACCATTTTACGATACTACTTTTTGTCCTGTCCCAATATCTAGAGTCCGAGGAGATACTTCAAGGCTTGCCGCGCCTTCGAGACTTATCTGATCTCACGTTGGTGAAGTTGGAACTGCTCGAGCAACGCGAGATGAATGCAGTCATCGCAGACCTTCAGCGAGCCCTCGCTAGAACGAGGGACGCCTGGGGCCATCGAATGGTGGCCGAAGCCGAGCAACGTGGCAAGATCATCAACAAGTTGCAAGTTGCCCGGACCGCGCGGACGGCCTGGGTCGAGCGGATGGTGGCTGAGGCCGAGCAGCGCGGCGCCGTCATCGAGGAACTGCAGCGGGCGCTGGCCGCGCACTGGCGAGGCTGATGGAAATCGTAGCGCTAATGATGGTGCGCAACGAGGCGGACATCCTGCGCATCAACGTCCTCCACCATCTCGCCCGGGAATCGACCGTTTTCTCGTCGTTGATAATGGTTCGACCGACGGCACCGAACGGGTACTCAAGGAGCTCGCCCGTGGGGGCCGGCTCCGCTGGACCCGCGACGATGGGCCGTATCGCCAGGCGGAGATCACCACCGCGCTGGCGCATGAGGCGTTCCACAGTGGAGCCGATTGGGTTGTGCCGATTGACGCTGACGAGTTCTGGTACGCTGCGCGCGGTAACTTCCGACGGGTCCTGGCTCAAGCGACCGCTGGAGCGATCGAGGTGCAAGTCGTGAATTTCATTCAGCGACGCGACCAGATCGACGCCTCACCGGCCGCCCTCCTCCAATCAACCGGCGGACTCCTCAGCCAATCGGTCCGATTCAGCGTGCCATCGAGCTAATCCAGGCTCAGCAAATCTCATTCGTTGAGCACAGGTACACCACCAAGTCGATTCGCCGGCCGACACCCGACATCGAGGTCTTCATGGGCGACCACGGCGTGGTAGGCGGCCGCCGGTGCGGCAGCCCAAACGGACGAGATTGCCTGCTTGCATGCCCCACTGCGCGCCCGCGCCCTGCCTGGAGGGAAGAATGGTCGACCACGGCCGTCGCGCCTGGGAGCTCGGAGACAAGGCCAAGGTCTGGTGGAATGCCCGCCGAATCGGAGCGGCGCTGAAGACCCCGGGCTGGAGCAGGCGCTGAAGCGAGAATGGGCAGCCAACAGCTATGCTGACGACTGCCTGGACGCTGGCGTGCTCTGGCGTTCGGCACCCGCTTGTCTTCGACACTCGGCTACGCGATGCTCTCAGGCCTTGGATCGATCGAACTCGTACGGAGCGTGTCGAGATGACCGTCATAGAGCCGCAAGGGACCCGGTGGGGGGCCTCGCTCGAGCACGGTGCCCAGCCCCCCCGCCGCAGGAGGGCTCGATCCTGGCAGGGCGTACGCGGCATCGAAGGTTGGCTGTTCGAAGCTGAGGCTAGCCTGCTGATGAGCACCGTCATCCTGGCCCTGGCGGGGCGCCAGCCACACGCCGTGGTGGGAAATCGGGAGCTTGCTGCGGTCGATCGACGGTCGTGCTCGGGAGCGTGGTCCAAGCAATCTGCCCGTTCCCGGGACGCGTCTACGCGATCGACCCGCACGAAGGCGAGGTCACTCTACCCAGCGAATACCTACGCTTCCTCACCCACTCTGGAGCGCTTCCGCCGCAACATTGCGGACGCGGGTCTCGCGGACGATCTGCGAAGCATCCAACAACGCTCCTTCGAGGTAGCCTGGGATCAGCCCATCAGCCTGCTGTTCATGAACGGATTACACGATTATGTGAACGTGACTCGGGACTTCGCCCACTTCCAGAGCTGGGTAGTGGACGGCGGGTACGTTGTCTTCGATGATTACGATATTCAAACGTTTCCCGGAGTCATTGCCTGCGTGCGTGACGCGCTCGACTCCGGGCAGTACCGCAGGTTTCGGCGGATTGGGAGGATGATGGTGGTACAGAAGCAGCAGAACTGGGCCCCAGATGAGGGACCCGCTCCATCGGAGTTCGAGACGTGCAACCCGAGTGCTGCGGTCGTGCGGGCCATCCTGGAAGAGGGTATCGGTCCACTGCAAGAGGAAGCTAGAACAGCATACCGGGTGGCCAAGGCGGATGGAGCAAGAGGCTGCGCAGCGCGGCACGGTGATCGCCGAGCTCCAGGCGGCCCTGGCCGAACGGACCGCGTGGGCCGAGCGGATGGTCGCCGAGGCGGAGCAGCGCGGCGCGGTCATCGCCGAGCTCCAGGCGGCCCTGGCCGAACGGACCGCGTGGGCCGAGCGGATGGTCGCCGAGGCGGAGCAGCGCGGCGCGGTCATCGCCGAGCTCCAGGCGGCCCTGGCTGAGCGGACGGCCTAGGCCCCCATGAAGGACGCTCAGTCGTGGGCGGCGTGCTCGACCCGGATAGGGCACGAGAGAAAGATACAGCGAGGAACCGGTGGGATCGATTGCTTCGTTCCGCGCCCCGGGGGCCGCTTCGTATGGAGCTAGTCGGGCTGATGATGGTGCGCAATGAGGCGGACATCCTGCGCATCAACGTCCTCCACCATCTCGCCCAGGGAATCGACCGTTTTCTCGTCGTTGATAATGGTTCGACCGACGGCACCGACCGGGTACTGAAGGAGCTCGCCCGTCGGGGGGGGCACCGCTGGACCCGCGACGATGGGCCGTATCGCCAGGCGGAGATCACCACCGCGCTGGCGCGTGAGGCGTTCCACAGTGGAGCCGATTGGGTTGTGCCGATTGACGCTGACGAGTTCTGGCACGCTCCACGCGGCGACTTCCGACGTGTCCTGGCCAACTCCACCGCAGGTGCGCTTGGGATCTTCGGCGTGAACTTCATTCAGCGGCGCGACCAGAGGGACACTTCGCCGTCTGGGCTTCTACAGATGACTCGGCGCCCTGCCGAGCCGATTGGGACAGAGTGCGCGGTGGACCTTGCCGAGGCCCGACAAATCGCGTTTATTGAATTGAAGTACAAACCGAAGTGGATAAGCCGGCCAACGGCAGGCATCGAGATCGCAATGGGCAACCATGCGGTCCAGGGTGTGGACGGCCGTCTGGCCGACATTGAAACGGAAGAGATCATTTGCTTCCAAGCCCCCCTGCGGGCCCGAACTGTCCTGGAAGCCCGCATGGTCGATCATGGCAGGCGAGCCAAGGAGCTTGAGCTGCCCGGAGAGGGGGTGGTGGCAGGTGCAGCGATGGGGGAAACTACCTGAATTGGGCTGGAGCGAGCGCTGGAGCGCGAGTGGACGGCCAACAGCTACGCCGACGATTGCCTGGACGTTTACGGCGTCCGGCATCCGGTTGTGTTTGATTCACGGCTCCGCGATCTGCTCCGGCCGTGGATCGAACAAGAGCGGTAACTTGTCCAACGTCCCAAGTGAAGCACGTCACCAGTAGGACGGATTGGCTCGATGGAAGAAAGAAAGCTAGAGATGACGGGCACGATGGGAGGCCGAATACAGGGACAAGCAGGTGGAGTATTGATGGCCGAGGCGAGCCTGTTGTTGGTCACCGCTGCGCTCGCGCTCGCCGGACGCGAGCCGCACCCGGTGTTGGTAGTCGAGGAGAGTCTGCCCATCGGTGGACCGCCAGGCTGGCCGACGCTGTGCAGGCCACCTGCGGGGATGCCGAAATATACACGACCGCTGATCCAAAGCTAGGCAATGTTCGGCGACCGGGTCCGCCCGCACCCTCCTGAAATGGCGTGGGAATGGCCGGTGGCTTTACTGGTCATCTCGACGGTCCACGCGACTACCCAGCTGTCTCTCAGCTCTTCGCCAACTTCGAGCCGTGGATCGTGACCGACGGTTACGTCGCGTTTGGCGAAGTACGACAGCCCCAATTCCCCAGAGATCACCGACTTCGTCAACGAGCTTATTGATTCGGGCGGCTACCGCAAAGTTCAGGTTGCCGGCACACTCGCGCTGATTCAGAGATTGCGGGTTGCCGAGTCACGCCGGGAGCAGCGACCGAGATCCGACCCGAATTCAACGATCGAGCGTTCGCGTCACAGGACTCAACCCCGGGAAATGCTCTACGGCGATGGCAATGATGCTCCGCGAGACGATAGAGCGGACCGCTTGGGTCGAGCGCCATGGTCGGCTGATTGATGACCATCGCTTTGAGGTTATTCGCCAGCTACAGACCACGATGGAGGAAGCGGACCGCCTGGGCGGAGCGCATGGTCGCCGAGGCCGAGCAGCGCGGCGCGGTCATCGCCGACCTCCAGGCCAGCCCTCGCCGAGCGGACCGCCTGGGCGGAGCGGATGGAGCAAGAGGCTGCGCAGCGCGGCGCGGTCATCGATGAGCCCCGGCGGACCACCCGACGAGCGCGGGGCGGGCAGCAAATCTCGCCGGAGGAGTTGCCTTCTCGCGCCGGGCCGACCCCCGCCGCACCACTCGCACGGCTGATCACCCGGGTCCGGCGAGTGGCGCCGTGGGCGCGGTCGGGGCACGACGGCCAAAAATCCGGGGCGGGCAGCCGAGGAGCGCCCGGGCATGCACGTTGTCGGGCTGATGCTGGTGCGCAACGAGGCGGACATCCTGCGCATCAACGCTGCTGCACCACCTGGCCCAGGGGGTGGACCGCTTCCTCGTCGTCGACAATGGCTCGACCGACGGGACCGACCGCGTACCTCGAGGAGCTGGCCCGCGGCGGCCGCGTCCGCTGGACCCGCGACGACGGGCCGTATCGCCAGGCGGAGATCACGACCGCGCTGGCGCGCGAGGCGGCCCGTGGCGGGGCCGACTGGGTGCTGCCGATCGACGCCGACGAGTTCTGGTACGCCCCGGGCGGCGGCCTCCGGCGCGCTCCTGGCCGAGTCGCCGGCCGGCGCGCTCGGGTGCAAGTGTCTGTCAACTTCGTCCAGCGGCGCGACCGGCTCGAGCGCGATCTGGCCGACGCCCTGCTCCAGATGACTCCGACAGGACACCCGAGGCCGATCGGCTCCAGTGGACCGGGCCGTCGAGCTGTTCGTGGCAGGCGGGGACAGATCGCGATATCGTCGAGGGGCTGTACGCGGCGAAGTGGATCAGCCGGCCATCACGGCCGCGACTCGTGATCGCGCATGGGCGACCACGGCGTCGTGGGGCATTCGCCGGCCCGCGCAATGATCAGAACGCGAGGAGATCGTCTGTCTGCCACGCGCCGCTGCGCGCCCGCGACTGTCCTGGACGCCAGGATGGTCGAGCATGGCAGGCGCGCCCAAGAAGCGCTCGCGGCGCCTCGGTGCGGACGTGGCATGGTGAGAACGCCCTTCGGTGGGGGCTGGCTGGCGAGATCCTGACGGCCTGGACCGGGCGCTGGAGCGCGGAGTGGGCGGCCAACAGCTACGCCGACGACTGCCTCGACGTCTACGGCGTCCGGCACCCGCTGGCGTACGACACCGCGCCTGCGCGACCTGCGTCCGGCCCTGGATCAAACCGGAAGCATCCTCGATCAACGGAGTGGCGCGCAAGAAACGAGTCGAGTCGCGTCGGGCACAGTTGCAGGGAGCGACTCGTTGGATGACAGAATTTCCGAACGAGGAGATTTCCATGC
Organism: uncultured Chloroflexia bacterium; assembly: GCA_963765765.1. GTDB lineage: Bacteria > Chloroflexota > UBA6077 > UBA6077 > JACCZL01 > CAVXYC01. Next base: position 122,331 of record CAVXYC010000025.1, read on the forward strand.
CCGATGGACGAATATCGCAACTGAAGCCCGGTTGCTTTGGACGGCAGCGGCCCTGGTCTTTACTCAGCACGAGCCCTGCTCGATATTACCTGGCCGGCGAATGCGTCGGCCGGTGGGCGTCTTATGCTGACCGATGCTATGCGGGCAGTTCACCCGGGCGTCGAGATCCGCGCCCTCGCCAGTGGGGGAACGGAGGACCTCGGCAGCGCGGGTCGGAGACCGCCGCGAGCACAGATGCCCGGAACGGCCCGCTGCTCTAATTATCGTCGATGGCCCTCGTCAGCACGTTGCTGCTTCGCACCTATTTAAGAATTAGAAGCCTTGGGTCGCGGACGGGGGCTACGTCGCGTTCGGCGAGTACGACAGACCGGAGTCTCCCGACATCGCCGACTTCGTCAATGAGCTACTCGACACGGGGCGATACCGAATGTTCCAGGTTGCTGGTGCCCTCGCCGTAATCCAGAAGCTCCCTACGGCAATGCCGCTCGACGACAGCAACACGGTCAGAACCAGCCAGGCAGCCCTTGAACTCGCGTCGCCGGGCCCGGCAATCCACGCACTGACAGCGACGGACCGCCGCCCACCCTGAGCGAAACAATTGAGCGGGCCGCCTGGGTCGAGCGGCGCGGCCAGCTGATTGATTCCCATCGACTCGAGGTCGATTCGCCAGTTGCAGACGACGATGGAGGACCGTGACGGCGTGGGCTGGGCGGATGGTCGCGGGAGGCGGAGGCGCGCGGCGCCGTCATTGACGAGCTCCAGCAGGCGCTCGCCGAACGAACCGCCTGGGCCGAACGCATGGTGGCCGAGGCCAAGCAGCGCGGTGCGATCATCGACGAGCTCAAAGCGACGCTGGACAAGCGAGACAGCCGCATCAAAGAACTGGAGCTCGCGCGGGAGACTGCAGCGTCCGTGCGAACCTGTTTGCATGGGTCGGATCCGGGAAGAGCCCGAGCAGGTTACAGGCGGGTTGGACGCAAACAAGAACCGCATCCGAGGACGTGCAAGGACCGTCACGCCGCCACCCGGGACACGCTGGCGGCGTTGTACGATTGCCGCGCCTCGCGGCTGGCAGCGTGGCTTCGGCGCAGAGTCCTGCCTCGGTGACAGCGTCAGATTCCTCCCAACATAGGTTGGACACTCGGCGCTGCTCAGTCGTTATTCCGTGAACTTTTAAACGCACGAAGTGTTACGAAGCAGTGCATTGAGGCACTGCTCGCCGCGCCGCCAGAGATGACCAACTGGGAAATCATCGTCGTCGACGATGGATCTTCTGATGAAACGCCGCAGGTCTTGCAGGAGTTCGGGGATCAGATTGGGGTGGCAACTCGGGCCGAGAACGAAGGTTTTGCCGCGGCGTGTAACGCAGGCGCCGCGGTTTCAAAGGGTGAGTACATCGTTTTCCTTAACAATGACATTCTCCCGCAGCGCAGTTGGCTCGACAATCTGGTGCGCTATGCGGATCAACACCCCGGCGCGGCGGCCGTTGGCAGCAAGCTGCTCTTCGCGAATGACACTATCCAGCATGCCGGCGTCGTGGTATGTCAAGACGGCTATCCGCTGCCACGTCGATCCGGGATTCCCGGTCCATCACCCGCTTGTTAACAAGTCCCGGCAGTTCCAGATTGTCACCGGCGCCGGGACCGCCAGTGCGCCGGGCTGCCTTGGAGCAGGTCGGCGGCTTTGACACGCTGTATGTCAACGCCTACGAGGACCACGACCCGCGCTTGCGCTTGGGGGACTGGGGGTAGGACGATACTCACTACTGCCACGAGAGTGTCCTCTACCATTTTGAGTCAATCTCTCGCGAGGGGCGTATCGCCGACTTCGAACACAGTACGCGGCGTTTCCGCGAACGCTGGGCGGCCAAGCTCGAACGTGACGACTTCCGCTACTACCTCGAGGACGGGCTACTCAGCGTCCAGTACGGGCAGTATTACCCATTTCAGCTCTCACTTTCGCCCCTGCTGGCCGTTGTCGACGATTCGGAACGCCGGAAGGCCCTCGAACATCTGCTCCTGCTCCGCAAGGAACAGGTCTTCGACCTGCTGAGGCAGAACCTGCAGTTGCAGATGCAGCGGTGGCAAACCACACTCAAGAAAGGTGGGCGCTCAGACGATGCACTGAGCCCGATCCCGCGTGACGCTGACATCTCCAACGATCGGGCCGACGCCCGCGCGGCAGATGATGTCCTGATCCTCCGCGAGCAGGTTCTGGCACGAGAGGCTCAGTGCGCGTCGGAGGAGAGTGTCGGGAAGACCCGACTGTACCAGCTTCGTGAATCGGAGCGCGCGGTTTCGGCGTACCGCCAGGCCGCCGAGGAGCGCGACAACTTATTCACCACCAGCTTCGTGAATCGGAGCGCGCGGTTCTGGCGTACCGCCAGGCCGCCGAGGAGCGCCTACAAGTTATTCACCGGTTAGAAGCGGAATTGAAGCTATGCAGTACTCGGGATGAGATTCAGCGTCAACTCCCCACCATGGATGCGCTCATCAGGCAGCAGGAGGCGCTCATCATGCAACTGGAACAAGCGGTAAGGCAACGTCCGTCTCGTTGGAGGCGCGCCTACGCGTGGCTGAAGAGCAACCAGCGGCCCTAGAAGATTTTCGACTCTGGCACTCGATCGAGTAGTGGCGACAATGGACCCATCCACGGCTAGCAGACCAGTATCAGTATTCGCCGCAGCTATTCGATGCGCCTGGAGCCACCTGCAAAGAGGTCCGTCTCTTCGCAGCCGGGATGAGCGGACCAGCTTCGTGCA
>CAVXYC010000026.1:0-92029 GCA_963765765.1 uncultured Chloroflexia bacterium
CCCGTGGATCACGCCCTCCTCGGCCTCGACTCGATCGACGTGTGCCTCCACCACCGCGACGCCGGCCCCGGCAAGGAGGCTTTTGGGTGGCCAATGGCTGACTTCTTCGACCGCCTCGTATCGAGCGCGCTCGGCGAGCGGCGAGTTGTCGCGCCGTCGAGCCGCTCGGTATTCGAGTCGATGCCTGAAGCAAACACTCGAATTCTGACCCCGCTGCCGGACGAGATCGACGAGGAGCTGCCTTCCGAGCATGCGTCCCGCTCGTATCCTCGGGATCGTCCGCCGCCTCAGTCGTCTGGGCCCGAAATCGCGTTCGACGATGGCCGGCCAGTGCAACCGAGACCCCGGCAGACTCGCGGACTTGAGCCCGCTCTGCCCTTCGAGCAAGCGGTCGAGACCACGTCGCCCGAGTGGTCGAGTGGCCCAGCGTCCCAGACGCGCCTGGACACGCAGCGTCCATCTCCTCCCGAGCCCAAGCCGCGCCGTGACCCACAGCGCGCATCTCCTCACCAGCCCGAGCCGGTCCTGTCCGAGATCTCGTTCCACGGAGAGGAGCGAGTACCTGCCCGGACATTGTTTCCGGAGCGTGCGTCCGATCTATCGCGCATGTTTCCCGGTGACCCCACGCCGCCTCCGGGACACAACGAACCGCGCGGGGAGCGTCCCGTGGAGGTTGTCCGACGCTCGACCACGATTCCCATTCAGTCGAGCCAGACTCCGCCTGCCCAGGTCCCCGATATCGAGACCGTAGAGACCACTATCCGCGTCTCCATCGGCCGGATCGATGTGCGTGCCTCTACTCCGGTGGCCGAGACGCCGCGCCCGCGACCGGCGCGCCCGACTCCGCGTACCACGCTCGATTCCTATCTCGAGCGCGCTTCCAGACGGGGCCAACGTTGAGCAATTACCTGGCCATCGCTGGGGTCACAGCCACGCTCGTGCAATTGCTGCAGGAGGCCCTACGCTCGACTTCAACGGAGCGCAGGTCTCGGCCGGTCGGCCTGACGCGGACGCGGGACCCAATGCCGATCCTGCCATCCGGGTGTTTCTGTACCGAGTCGAACCCAATGCCGATTGGCGAAACGACGATCTGCCGACGCGAAACGGCGATGGCGCCGTCATGCAACGCCCGCAAGCGGCCCTGACGCTCCAATACCTGATCTCATTTATTGGCAACGAGGCCGAATATGCGCCGCAGCGGCTCCTGGGGTCGGCCGTGCGGACGCTGCACACGCATCCGTACCTGACCCGCGAAGAGATCGGGCGGATGGTGCAGGGCGCACTGGATGAGGATCCTAATCACCCGCTTGGGCGCGTCGACCTGGCCGAGCAGCCTGACATCGTGCGGTTCATGCCGCTCACGCTGTCCGTGGAAGATCTCTCGAACCTTTGGTCGTCGTTCTTTCAGGCCGAGTGCCGTCTGTCAGTCGCGTATCAGGCGGCGGTCGTGCTGCTTACTCCGGATGTTTCGCCGGTGCGCGCGCTGCCCGTGCGCGATCGGCGCCTGTTCGTCTCGACGATTTTGCGTCCTCGAATCGACCGCGTTATTCCCGTCGAAGGTGAAGATATCCCGCTTCTGCCGGGCTCAGTTGTGCGCATCAGCGGCAGTCAGCTGCGAGGCGACGAGAGCACGATCGTTCGGTTCGGCGAAGCAAGCGTTACACCTCCGTCCGCGGCAATCGCCGCCGATCGCATCGAGGTAGCGGTCCCGGATGCCGTTCGCGCCGGCGCTGTGGGCCTCCGAGTCGAGCACCGGCGGGCAATGGGCGAGCCGCCCGAGCTCCGACTAGCCGGCCAGTCGAATGTCGTACCAGTCGTGGTGCATCCGCGTATCCGACCGGATGGCGGCGGCCATCTCGTTTCGATTTCCGACGTAACGAACGATCCAGACGGCAATCGTTCCGGAGTTATCGATGTGACCGTGGATCCACCGGTCGGCTTGCGTCAGCAAGTCGCCGTGCTGCTTAACGCGCTGGGCGCCGCGGGAGAGTCGTTCTCCTTCTTTGACGATCGACGAGACTCGCCTGGAGCGCCGGAGGTCACCAACACGCTCGACGTGGCCTTCACGGGCCTGCCCGCTGGTGACTATCTCGTGCGAGTGCAGGTGGACGGCGCGGAAAGTCCGCTCGACGTGGAGACCGCCCCGGGGCCCGCTCAAGGGACGTACACAGCGCCCAGGGTGACCGTTCCATGAGCGGGAGCTGGGTGGAGGCGAACCAGCGCTACACGGCGGCTTGCATACGTCGGGTTACGGCTTTCCTGGTCTACGGACCCTCCGCGGACGTCCGCGAGATTGACACTGAGCTTCGTGAGTGCGAAGCGGCGATGGATCGGCCGCCGGCCCTTATTGCTCTGCGCGATGCGTTCGGCCTTTCTGGATTCGAGCAGGACCTGCTGACGCTCTGCGCTGGCGTTGCACTGGACAATGGCGTACGTCGAGCCCTGGCAGAAGGTCGCGGCGAAGACTCGCGACATTCCGCACCAACGTTTGGGCTGGCGCTCGCGGTCCTTCCCAATGCCCACTGGCGGGCACTCACGCCGGCCTCGCCGCTTAGACGCTGGGGCCTCGTGGAGAGCGGACCGGGGGCGGTTATCACCGAGTGCCCACTGAGTGTAAGCGAGCGCGTGCTTCACTATATTGCCGGGATCCACTTCGTTGACGAGTCGCTTGGGATATCGGGGACCGAGGCAGCTCCCGAGCTGACCGAGGGCCAGATAGAGGTGGCACGAGGAGCAGTTGCCAGCATCGCCCGCATCCAGCGTGGGCGAGCTCCGGCTGATCCAGCTTTATGCTCCAGGACGTGACGCCGGGCGCGGTGTCGCCGCCGCCATTGCTCAGTCGATTGGATTAACCGCCGCGATGCTACAGCCGGAAGACGTCCCGTCTGCCACTGTGGACCGGCTGGCGTTCGCCCGCAAGGTGGAGCGTGAGGCGGTGCTTGCACATCTCCTACCGGTACTGGATTGCCTTGGCACCGAGGGCGATCAGCTCAGGCCGGCTGCGCGTTTCTCGGACGAGATCGCCGGGCCGTTGATCGTAATTTCCACGCACCCGCTGGAGCTTTCACGCGAGGACGTTCGATTCTCTATCCCATCCGCCACGACGGACGAGCGGTTGGAGGCCTGGACGGCTGCCCTGGGGCCGATGCGCGATCGACTGAATGGCCAGACTCGCCAGATCGCTGAGCTTTTTCATCTCGACCCGACGGCCATTCGAGCGACCGCCGCGGAATTCTCTTCGCGCGTGGGTGAGCATTCTGGCGATGCGGGATCGCTGCTCTGGGAGCTAAGTCGTGCCCGCGCCCGACCGCGACTCGAGCACCTGACCGAGAGAGTGACCACCTCGGTGAGCTGGGACATGCTAGTCCTGCCTGAAGCCCAGGCTCAGATGGTTCGCGAGATCGCCGCGCACGCCCGCTGGCGCGGGCGAGTCTATCGAGAATGGGGGTTCGGCCATGGGAACGCTCGTGGCCTCGGGATCTCTGCTCTCTTCTCCGGTCCAAGTGGCACAGGCAAGAGCATGACTGCTGAGGTTCTTGCCTGCGACCTTGGCCTTGACCTGTATCGGATCGATCTGAGCCGCGTGGTGAGCAAGTACATCGGTGAAACGGAGAGGAACCTCGGCACCGTATTCGACGAGGCCGAAGGGGCTGGGGCGATCCTCCTCTTCGACGAGGCAGATGCCCTCTTCGGGAAGCGGAGCGAGGTGAAGGACTCCCACGATCGCTATGCAAACCTCGAGATCAGCTACCTACTCCAGCGGATGGAGGCTTATGACGGCCTGGCCATCCTCACCACAAACCAGCGAAGCGCGCTCGATCCGGCATTTCTACGCCGCATTCGGTTCGTAGTCCAGTTCCCGTTTCCTGACGCGGCGGCGCGAGCCGAGATCTGGAAACGCACATTTCCCAGGGAGGCGCCCACCGACGGGCTGGACTACGAGCGTCTCTCCGGGCTGAACGTCGCCGGCGGAAACATCCGCAACATGGCGTTGAACGCCGCTTTCCACGCGGCGGCCACTGGCTCGCCTGTGCGGATGGAGCACGTCCTGCTGGCTGCTCGCGCCGAGTACGCGAAGCTCGAGCGCCCGCTTCCCGAAGCGGAGGTGCGCGGATGGCGATGAAGCGATCCGTCTCCGTCGAATTGGCTATAGAGCAGGTCACCGTGGAGGGCGTCGGCCCGCGAAATGGTTTCGCCCTGAAGCTGGCACTGCAGCGTGAGCTGGCACGACTTGTCCGCGAGCGGGGCGTACCCCAGGGCTGGGATCACGAGAGATCCGGTCAGGTCATCGACATTCCGTCGCTCCAGTGGGACGGTCGTGGCGGCGAGACGGGCCTGGCTGCGGCGCTCGCCGGTGAGCTCTACAAGGAGTTTGACCGGTGAGTGACCGCATGGCGGCGGTCGTCGAGCGCGCACGCAAGCCTGCCGGGAACGCGCGAGTGAAGGTAGCCGGACAGTCTGCCGTCGATTCGCTTCCCGCGGCTGATGCCCAGCGAATCGAGCTTCCGTACCGCGATCGCCTGGAGGAGCGCTTCGGACGACCCCTGGACCAATTGAAGGTCTTCTCAGGGGCGGCTGTCGAGGACGAGCTGCACTCCATGTCCGCCGCGGCGGCGAGCCGTGACGGCGTCATTTTTCTGGCCGATTCTCATCCGCCCATGGAGGTGGTGGCGCACGAAGTCGCGCACGCGCTGCAGTCTGAGAAGCCGGGCGTATCGCGCTCGGTTGAGCCGGAGGGCTCACCGGCCGAAATTGAGGCAGCGCGAGTAGCCAGGGAAACCAACCGGTCGGGCAGTCTTCAAGCGCCTGTTACGGTGGGCGAGGGCATCGGACCCGGGACGCTGGCGCTCTTGCGACTCAGCCCACCGAGCTCAACAGAGACACCCACGATCTCGCCTACGGCCTCGAAGCTTGACGTGCCCGCTGCCGAGGCCGTCACCGAGTCACCGACGTCGACTCAGGCAGATACGGCTGGTCCGACGGCGGCTCCGTGCCATGCCCCAGACGGAGTCCGGCGCCGCGCCGGCCGAAGATGCCTTCGAACTTCCTCCGTCGCCCGAGCTGACCGTCTCGGCCGAGCAGGTAGCGGAGCGTGAAGCCGCTCTTGCCGAGGCAGAAGCGGCATTGGCTGCCGCGTCCACCACCACGGGCGCTCTGGAGGCGTATGCCGCTGCCCCGCCCACGCTCAAGGCTCAGCGGGCCGGCACGCTCGAGTCCGACATCGCCGGCCTCGCCCAGACGGAGACTCAGGAGCTGCAGGCGGATGTTCCTGAGCTGCACGCATCACTGAGTGGCGCTGAGGAGCCCGCCGAAGCGGTTCCCGTCCTGGCGCCACCCGCTGAAGCCGTGACGCTGGAGGAAGGCGTCGTTGCCCCCGCACCTGAGCCGGAGGTCGCAGATGTGCCGTCGCCCGGGCCGTTCGAGGCTGTGGCGGATGTAACGCGCGCGTTCAACGGAATCGTCGACCCGGATCCGAACGCGTTCGCGGACCAGATCGGGGAATCGCTGGGCGCGGTTCAGACCACGGACCCAGACGTCCCGCAATCTCCCGGACCCCCGCCAGGGATTCCGCTCGGCGGTGAGACGGACCCCGAGCGCATGGCTGAGATCGAGTCCGCGGGCAGTGCAGAGTCAGCCGGCGCCCGCGCCGGGGCCGCGCAAGCTGTCGTTGAAGGTCCCGGGCCAGAACGCGTGCAGCCAACATCGCTCGATGAGCCCTATCAGGTCGGCGCGTTGACGGTACCCGTTATCAGCGGCGCTCCCGTGCCCGAGGGGCCTGAAACGTATGTCGCGATGGCGCTGCCGCCGGAGGTTCAGGTCGCATTTGACGAGCAGCAGCACGCCGCCATGGAAGCGAGCATGTCCCAGGCCGTCGGCCAGGCCGAAGTAGCCACGACCGAGCGGGATACGGCCAAGGAGACCGCGGTCGCCGAGGCGGAGGCCGGCGTCGCCAGGCTCAATGAGGAAGCCGACGGCCAGCAATCCACAGCGGTCCTGGCGTCGCGTACCGAGATCCAGACCGCGCGCCAGACCACGCTCGATGCCCAACAGGCCGAGGTCGAGCGCGTCGAGACGGAAGCGTCCGTTCAGCGGCTCGCCGATGAGGAGCGGATCGGCACACGTGTGACTGATGACCAGGCCTTGATCGACGGTAAGTACGTTGAGGCCGAGGGCCAGATCCAGGACCAGGTCGCGGAAGGCGAGCGGCAAGCCGAGGCGAAGAAGCTCGAGGCCGAGCAGGATGCCGAGAACGAGAGCTGGTGGGACCGAGCCGTCAGCTTCGTCAAGGAGGCATTCAACGCGCTGATCGACGCGATCGGCGAAGTCTTTGACGCCATTCGAAGCGCGGTGAACGGGATACTCGACGCGGTGAAAGAAGCTGCCCTCGCGATCATCGACGCCGTGGCCGGCTTCATCAAGGACGCGATCGCGGCCTACGGCGAGCTCCTCAAGGCTGCCATCAACGGACTCATCGGCGAGATCTTCCCGGGGCTGGCCGAAACGCTGAACGCCGCCATCGACACGGCCGTCTCGACCGCGCAAGCGGCGGTCGACGTTGTTGCCGATGGACTCAAGGCCGGTGTCTCGGCGCTCGTGGAAGGCCTGCGCGCCGGGTCTGAACAAGATCATCGACGCGTATCAGGCCGCCATAACCTTCGCGCTCAGCATTGCGGCGGCCGCCATCACCGGTGATTGGGGCGCCCTGGCGCGTCGGGTTCTGGAGGCCGTCCTCCGCCTTATCGGTGTCGATCCGGAGAGCTTCTACGCGTTTGTCGGACGCGCCGAAGAGACCTTCAACATCATCGTGAATGACCCGCTTGGATTCCTCGGGAACCTGGTCAGCGCGGTCGTGGGTGGCGTCCAGCGGTTCGCCGACAACATCGTCGCCCACCTCCAGGTCGGTGTGATCGGCTGGCTCACGGGTGCTCTCGGGAGCGCCGGTATCGTGCTGCCTCCGGCGTTCGACCTCCTCGGCGTGCTGGATCTTGCACGCCAGATCCTCGGCCTTACGTGGGACCACTTGCGGAAGAAGGCCGTGACGCTCATTGGCGAACAGAACGTGGAGCGGCTCGAGGTCGTCTACGAGTTCATCGAGACGCTCGTGACCGAGGGATGGGGCGGACTCTGGGCAAAGATCATGGACAGCGTCGCGACCGTCCGAGACCTCGTGTTCGAGGGTATCAAGTCGTTCCTGCTGGAGAAGATCATCATCGCGGCGGTCACAAAGATCGCCAGCCTGTTCAGCCCGGTCGGGGCAATCGTTCAACTCGTGATCACCGCCTGGAACCTTTTCACGTTCCTACGCGACCAGCTTGCCCGAATTGTCCAGGTGGTCCAGTCGGTCATCGATGCGATTGGCGACATCGCTCGCGGCGTCCTAGAAGGCGCCATCGCGAAGGTGGAAAGCGTTCTCGGCAGCCTTCTGCCCATCGCCATAGACTTGCTGGCGCGGCTCCTCGGACTGGGCAACGTTGGCGCCCGGGTGAAGGAGATCGTTGAGCAGATTCGGGCGATGGTGGACAAGGCGGTCGATGCGCTTATTCAGCGCACCGTGGCGCTGTTCAAGGGGGGCGGGAAGGGGGTTGCTGCGCCTGGGACCGACGCCGGGACCGACACCACGATGGTCGCCGACGCAGGCGTCCCGTCAGCCGAAGAAGCCGACAGCGATACGGTGACAGAGACCTTCCGTGTCCCTGGCGAGGAGCACATTCTGCGCGCGGTGGTTGCGGGTGATGAGGCCGTTCCTGAGATGGCCAGCGGCGAGTTCCACGGACTCGTTAAGAGGGTGACTCAGCTCACGGACGCTCTTGACGCGAAGTATAGAAATCCGAAGGACACGGACCTATACGTCGGGGACACTCGAGCCGCGGAGCTCAAGGTGGAGTTCAGGACGATAGTTCAAATGGCGTCGGACCTTGTGATGACCCTCGGTGCGGCAAAGGCTCCACCTTCAGCCAGTGAGGAGGAAAAGAAAGCGGCGGAGAAGAAGGAGCGGAAGATCGTCGCTGATGGGTTTGTAGCACTGCGACACAAGTTTGAGGGTCTCGACCTCGTAGAAGAACTTGACCTGACTAAGCTCAGCCCTGGCCACGGACCAAAGCCGCTCGGAATGGCCTCATGGGGCCGCAGTTGGGGTTTCCAGGTCAACCCGTTGTCCGTCGCATCGCTAGGGAAAGGGCAGGGCGCGAGCGGACCCGTTCCAGGATGGAAAATTTTGCCCTTCTACGAACGGGGACACCTCGTGGCTAATTCCCTCGGCGGCCCAGGTGGAGACGAGAACCTTGTGCCGATGTCGGGGGCGACCAATCGGAGGAAGCCGGCATCCAAAAAATGGAAGACAGTCTTCGCTTCGCGCTCGACCAGATGGTCAAAAAGCCTGACGTGTACAACTTCGAGAACGGACAGTACGAATTCGACTATCGAGGAGTCGTCACCGACTACTGGGAAGCACCCACGCTCCAGGAGGATCTCGATGAACATGGAGTCGCGTTGCCACTTTCCGGTTCAAACGCTGTTCTTGTTTGCGAGCACTGGCGGTGCGTCGAAGGGCATCAGTGACCAGCAGATTCTCGCGTGCATTCAGCCGCCGAGATCGGCCTCGATCCGTCCGCGCTGGCTGATCTGACGCAGCGGTTAGCGACGTGGGCCCTATTCCGTGACGACATCGCCCAACTACGGGCCGAGATGCGCGAGTCCATCGACGCGTTGGCAGGGGAGGAAGAGGACCAGCTCGACTTGCGAGTACGGAAAAGGCGCAAGATGCCGCGGCCCAGGAGGCTGGCGCCATTCTGGAAGCGCTAGACGTCGGAGTATGGACAAGTCCAAGAATTCAGAGGGCGCATTCTGCGTCTTTCAGATCCCGCGCCATCGGAGATTCACGCGACGATTGCCATGGTCGTCGCCCAGGCTTCCCGAGATTCTGCGCGTGCCGATCTGAACACCGCACAGGGTGAGCTCAGGTCAGCTCAAGCCGAGTTAGAGGCGGCAGCGGCCAGTCTACCCGCCGAAACGGATAGCAGCTCCGTAGCAGGCCAGGCATTGCAGGCTGCGCTTGATAGGGTCTCCGTCGCTGAGACGACGGTCAACGATGCTCGGAAGCGATATGTCGATGCCCGTGAGCTGCTCACGGCCGTGGAAGCGGGAGTTGACGTCGTCAAACTCGCCAGCAACGTTCGCCGTCATGCTCGCTTTCCGATTCCTTCCCGCAAAACATCAAGGCTTACGCGACAGTCGAGAAGGAGCCTGAAGTGGGGCGAGGCCAGCTGGAGACCCTACGCAGGGAATCAAAGCTGATGTCTCCACACGGTGATGGTCCGGAATGGGTGGACTGATGGTCAACTGTACACGCGCGAGAGTGTTACCCAGCCAACTGCGGCGAATCCGGTCCAGTGGTAGGGAGCATCTTCGACCTCAAGCCCGCTTTCCCCACCGGTCTTCAAGGGCGCCCTGATCGCGGCAGATCCCCTGCGGCCGCTGTCGAGCGTGGTTGTCTTCCAATACAACCCCGAAACCATGACGCGCACGCTCACCGCACGGACGACGGGCGGTGAGGCCGGCTCGGGGCCGCTGCGGATCTCAGGGCCGCCGGAGGAGACGCTTAAGCTGGCGATCGAGATCGACGCTACCGACCAGCTCGAGTCCGGCGATCCGATTGCCTCCGCTCTGGGCATCGCGCCGGCTCTGGCTGCGCTGGAGCTGCTGCTCTACCCGAGCTCGGGCGTCGTCATCGCAAACGAGGTGCTCGCCCGAGCAGGAGTTATTGAGATCATTCCAATGGAAGCGCCGCTCACCTTGCTTGTCTGGGGCGCGCGGCGCATCCTGCCTGTCCGTGTCACGGACTTCTCGATCGCTGAAGAAGCGTTCGACACGGCGCTCAACCCTATCCGCGCCAAGGTGGATCTCGGGCTACGGGTGGTCAGCTACTACGACTCAGGACTCCTGAGCGCCTCGGGCGCGCTATCTCTGGCGGCGCATATCGCCCGTGAGGTCCTGGGCACCATGAACACGGCCGAATCCGTGGCTGCCGCGGTTCGCTCCGTCACCGGGCAGGGAGGGTAACCATGGCGTTTGGCCCTAACAGTCGCTACTACGATGTCGAGACCGCTGAGCTAACCGTCATTGACGCGAACGGTCAGGAGCGGACGATCGCGTATAAGCGTCGACGGATCATCCCCTCCTACCAGGATCAGCCTTCCATGGTCGAGCATCGGGTCTCGGAGGGCGAACGGCTCGACAACCTGACCGCTCGCTACACGGGTGACCCAACGTTGTTCTGGATGATCTGCGACGCCAACGAGGTCATTCATCCCGGCGAGCTGGAAACCGTGGGCCGAGTCGTTCGTATAGCGATGGCGAGGCGATAGGCATGCCACTGGGCGGCGAGCTGGGCATTCGGCTTTTGCTCCTGATGGGCGCCTCCGTCCCGCGGCCGGCGCCGTTCGAGGCGCTTCAGGCCCTCGAGTCGGTTGAGGTCACGGCGGACAAAGAGAAGGGCGACGGCGCCCAGCTCGTGTTTCGTCTGATCAAGGATCGGACGCTCGATTATCCGCTCCTTCGCAATCCGGTGTTCACGCCCGGAAATCGTGTCGTCATGGGCGTCGTCCTGGGCGTTGTGCCTCAGATTCTGCTGGATGGCGTGATAGCCCACCAGGAGATCTCCGCCGGTGGAGACGGCCAGCTCTCGGTAACCGTGCAAGACATCTCTTCCGCCATGGACCTCGAGGAGAAGGACGAGCCGTTCGACAACCAGCCGGACTTCGTCATCGCTACGCGAATCATCACCAGCTATCCGCAGTTTGGCCTGGTCCCGGTGGTTACGCCGACAACGGACGTGCCGCTCCAGGTGGAGCGAACACCTCGTCAGCACGAGACGGACCTCGCGTATCTGAAGCGTATGGCCGAGCGAAACGGCTTCGTCTTCTACATCGAGCCGCTAACCGTGGGCGTGAACAACGCCTACTGGGGACCCGAGAACAGAGTGGGCATTCCGCAGCCCGCCTTCACGCAGGACATGGGCGCGATGACCAACGTGAAATCGCTGAGCTTCTCATTCGACGCGCTCGAGCCGGTGGCGCCGTCCGGGGTTTTCGTCGATCCGTTTCTGAAGCTCAGCATTCCGATTCCCGCGCTGCCGTCACTCAAGATCCCGCCTCTGGCGACATCGCCCGCGCCGGCGCTTCGGAAGGTGCGCACTCGTGATACCGCCAATCGGAATCCCGCGAACGCCGCGACCGCCGCCCTGGCCACTGCCACGAATAGTCCCAACGCGGTGACCGGCGAGGGTGAGCTGGACACAGCGGTGTACGGCCACGTGCTCCGACCGCGCCGTCTGGCGGGCGTGCGCGGGGCCGGCGCTCACCCTCGACGGTCTCTACACCGTTGATTCCGTGACGCACAAACTGGCGCGCGGCGAGTACACCCAGCGGTTTCGAATCAGCCGCGAAGGTCTCGGGACCACGACACCGGTGGTACGGGTGTGAACGGGCAGTTCTACGGCAAGTATCGCGGCGTCGTCACCGACGTGAACGACCCGCTCTCCATGGGCCGGATCCGAGCGCGTGTCCCTGATGTGATGGGCGACGACGAGAGCGGTTGGGCGATGCCGTGTGTGCCGTTCGCCGGCAAGGGCATGGGTTTCTTCGCCGTGCCTGCGTCGGGCGCCGGAGTCTGGATCGAGTTCGAGCACGGTGATCCCGACTATCCGATCTGGACCGGCGCCTGGTGGGGATCGGCTGCGGAGCTCCCCACCACCCTACTCACACCTCCCCCGGCCACGAGCAAGGTCTTGCTCCATACCGAGGGTGGCCACCTGATCGTTCTCGACGACACACCAGGTGTTGGCGGAATCACACTCCAGACATCGACCGGCCAGAAGATCGTAATGACCGCCACGGGCATCGAGATCGACAACGGCCAGGGCGCGACATTGACGTTGCAGGGTCCCCAGGTCTCGATTAACCGTGGCGCGCTGGACGTGACCTGATGCCAGGCTTTCTGCTCCATGCCGGGGCAACGGTCCTGTGCGCTCATGGCGGGCAAGCTCAGCCAACCATGCCGAGCCCGCGCGTTCGCGTCGCCGGTCAGCCGCTGGCGGTGATGAACTCGCCGCATTCGATCACCGCCTGCCCGTTTAACGTGGCCGGCTCCCCGCTGCCCTGCGTCGTGGCGCAGTGGGTAACGGGCTCCGCGCGCGTGCGCTCGCTGGGCGCGCCCGTTCTGCTCCAGGACAGCCAGGCTGTGTGTGCCCCGAACGGCACACCCGTCAGTATCGTGGTTACTCAGACTCGGGTGCGGGGGGCGTAGCGATGATGCCTCAAGACCTTGTATGCCTGACCGATGCGCGAAGCGCCCTGGAGTGCGGCGATTCTCGCCGCTTTCGATCAGGCTGGAAGCCGACGCGCTCCGCGCTACAAGAAAGCGGCGATTCTCGCCGCACTCAAGGGCGCTTCGCGCTCAGTTGTCGGGAGGTCGTTCATGCCTGATCTCGACTACCCGTTCGCGTTTGGGGCAGACGGCCGCACCGCTACCACCGGTTCGCCTGACCACGTGCGTGACATGGTGGAGCAGGTTCTGTTCACTGCCCCGGGCGAGCGTGTGAATCGACCGGATTTCGGCAGCGGCCTACTCGGTCTGCTCTTCGAGCCGAACAGTGAGGCACTCGCGGCCGCTACTCGGGCCCGAGTAGAAGGCGCGCTCACTCAGTGGCTGGCAGAGGTGATCCAGCTCGAGAGCGTCGTGGTCCACTCGCAGGATGCCCTCCTCGAAGTGATCGTGCAGTACGTGGTTCGCCAGACGCAAGAGCGACACACGGAGCGCATCCGCGGACCGGTGGCCCCATGACGATCTATTTCTGCTGCAATGAGAATCGACGCGAGGCGGTTCGCGCCAGTGGTTTGCTGAACGGCATCGATTTCCTCGAAGTCGTTGACGGGCCAGGGGTGCCCGAAGCGGATCGCCAGCGCCTTCTCCAGGTGCACATGATCAACCCGCCGGATGCGACGCTCCTGGCGATTGGCCTACGCAACGTCGTGATCAGCGGAGGTGTGCGGGTCAAGAATATTCGCGCAACTGGGATCAGCTGGACCGGGCACGTTCTGACGGTCCGTGTGGATCGCCCCGGTGATTTCTCGCAATACACGCTGGGTTTACGGACGCTAGCCGGTGCCACGCTGGCCGGGATGGACGAGCGGCTCTCGGAGATCGAGTTCAGCTTCAAGATAGAGTGCCCGTCTGACTTCGACTGTGCCGACCAGTCGATCTGTCCTCCCGAAATCATGGATGTGCCCGAGATCGACTACCTGGCTCGGGACTACGAGAGCTTCCGCCAGCTCATGCTCGATCGACTGGCCATGATCTCTCCGGACTGGCGGGAGCGTAACCCGTCCGATCTCGGCGTTGTCGCTGGTGGAGGCGCTCGCCTACAGCGCCGACCACCTGAGCTATCAGCTCGACGCGGCCGCGATGGAATCCACGCTCGCAAGCGCCCGATCGCGTATCTCCGCGCGGCGGCACGCCCGGCTCGTCGATTACCGCCCCAGTGACGGTAGTAATGCTCGGACCTGGGTGCAGATCCGAGTCGCGTCGGGGCAGTCGGGAGTCCTGGTGCCGGCCGGTACGCAGCTTCTGACACGTGTCCCGAACCAGGGGGCGCGGGTGGAGCCGGATTCATCCGCGTATCGGGAGGCCCTGGAGCGCGGACCAGTGATCTTCGAAACGATGCATGACGTGGTCCTGGATGCGTCATGCAACGAGATCGAGCTCTACACCTGGGGCGACGAGGAATGCTGCCTGGAAGCTGGCGCGCTGACAGCCACACTGCGTGGCCATCCGGCGATAGTGCCAGGCGATGTCCTGCTTCTGAAGGAGCGCCTTGGTCCCAGAACGGGCAACCCGGCCGATGCGGACCCCACGCACCGCCACGCCGTGCGGATTACCCACGTAGTGCCCACCGAGGACCTGCTGGGTGGCCAGTTCGAGGAGCCAAAGCACAGCGATCCGGTGCCGGTCACGGAGATTACCTGGCACCAGGGAGACATCCTGCCGTTCTCACTGTGTATCTCGGCACGCGATGGTGAAGCGCTGCATCAGAACGTTAGCGTCGCGCTCGGAAACATCGTCCTGGCCGATCACGGCCGTACGCTCCGAGTCGAGCCGGCCGGTGAAGTGCCGGAGCCGGATCCCCGACTGGCACCGCCGGCTATCGCACAAGCGTGTGAGCCCGCCGAATCTCGATCGCGCCCGGCGCGTTTCGCGCTTCAAGTGCCGGAACCCGATCTGACCATGACCGGCACGATTGGCCGCGCTCTGACCGGCCAGGACCCACGCGTGTGGGCGCCATTCGATCCGGTGGCGGCAGCCGCCTCCGCTCGGCCGACACGGTGGGACTCACGTGTCACGCTTCCGTCGGTGTCCCTGGACGATGACGATGGACGCCACTGGCGACCTGTCAGGGACCTGCTTGCCAGCGGCCCCTTTCACCCTGAGCTCGTGGCCGAGGTTGGTAACGATAGCGTCGCTCAGCTTCGGTTCGGCGATGGTGAATACGGACTGCGGCCGCGTGCTGCTCTGGTTCTGGACATGACGTTTCGCCGGGGCAATGGGCCCTCCGGAAACATCGGAGCGGACTCGTTGGCGCACATCGTCACCACGGATTCGCGTATCGAGTCGGTGCTCAACCCGCTGCCTGCAATTGGCGGATCAGGCGCCGAGGCCATCGATCGAACCCGGCAGGATGCGCCGCAAGCATTCCGCGTCCAGGAGCGGGCCGTTACTCCGGAGGACTATGCAGTCATGGCAGAGCGGCATCCCGAGGTCCAGCGGGCCGTGGCGACCGAGCGGTACACGGGAAGCTGGTACACCATCTTCTTAACGGTAGACCGACTGAACGGCGTCCCCGTGGATGCGGTGTTCGAGGCCGAGCTCCGAGCGTTTCTCGAGCGTTTTCGAATGGCCGGCCACGATCTGGAGATCGATGGACCGCGCTTCGTCGCCCTAGAGATCACGCTTCGTGTATGCGTCAAGCCCGACTACTACCGATCTGATGTTGCTCGGGCGATACTCGACGTCCTGGGCCGATCGCGGCAGCCCGATGGGACGACCGCGTTCTTCCATCCCGACAACTTCACCTTCGGCGAGTCGGTCACCCTCAGCGCTGTGCTGGCCGCTGCTCAATCCGTGGAGGGTGTCCAGTTCGTTCAGCCGGTGACCTTCCGTCGGATGGGTGACGATCGCTCGGACGCCCTGCGTGTCGGTGAGATCACCATGGGTCGTCTCGAGATCGCGCGCCTGGACAACGACCCAAGCTTTGTCGAGCGGGGCACGCTCAAGCTCGAGATGGACGGTGGGCGATGACTACGGGTCACCCACCTGGCTGCGACTGCTGCACCGGGCTCGCCGACAAGACTCCGCTGGAGCTGGACAATCGCCCGGGGCTGCCTCAGATCGCGTACCGAGCAGGCACATACGGTCACTTCCGCGCCAGCATGCTGGCCGGGCTCACCCGCGCCTCGCGTCCGGCCCTTGCCGGTCTGAAAACACGCGACCCAAGCGATTTCTCGGTCGGTCTGATTGACGCGTGGGCGGTGGCCGCCGATGTCCTCACGTTTTACACGGAGCGGATCGCCAACGAGCACTACCTCGGTACGGCGACCGAGCGTCGCTCCATCGGCGACATGGTCGCCCTGATTGGCTACCAGCTGAAACCTGGCGTGGCCGCACAAGCCTGGCTCGCGTTCACGCTCGAGACTGCGCCAGGCTCCCCACCGGCATCCGCGATTCCGCTGGGGGCGAAGGTCCAGACGCTACCCGGTCCGAATGAAGATTCCGCAGACGTTCGAGACGGTCGAGCCGCTGGAGGCCGTGGCGGCGTGGAACCGACCCAGCGCTACGAGTGCTGGAACCGCATACGCCGCGCACTGGCGAGCAGCAGGTACGTCTCGCCGGTGTCGGGCTCAATCTTCGTCGTGGCGATCAGCTCATCTTCGTCGCCGACGACTGGTCCACCTCCGATCCGGCGAATCGTTGGCAGCGGGTTCGTGTGACGCGTGTATCCCAGATCCCTGAAGAGCAGATCACCGTGGTGGACTTCTCACCTGGTCTGGCTGGCCTCGATTTCGTTGACGGAGTGGGTGTCCGGGTCTTTGCAGTGCGTGGAACGGCGGCTCTTTTCGGCTTCAGCGCGCCGGACCCCAGGCTCTTCGATCCGGAGATCCGGGGTGAGCTGGGAACGGCGCTCAACAATGACGAGACCGAGTGGAACTTCGCCGGAGTGGTCTTCAGCGAGATCTTTCTCGACAGCATTTACGAGGGGATCGAACCGGGCAGCTGGGTGGTGCTCACGAATGCTGGCGATCTGCTGAACCCGCTGGAAGAGCTGGCGGCCGTCGTCTCGGTGCGCGAGGCTGCGAAATCCGCGTACGCATTGAGCGCTCGCGTGTCGGTTCTCGAGCTCGATCGCACGGACGCGGTCCTGACTGCCTTCGCCGGAACCAGCACGCGCTCCTCGATTGTGCATCTACGCAGCGAGGAGCTCACGCTTGCTCCAAACCCTATCGTCGAGCCGTTGTACGGCCAGCACATTCCGTTGGCGGAGCCGGTGCCCGCCAGCCCCGCGGTCAGACGAATCTTGATCCGAGGTAAGCGCCCACGCGCGGCGGAGTCGGCCGACACGCCATTCGACGATCCTCCGCCGTGGCCCGCCGGCGAGACGCCTCGAGTCCTGAGCATCGAGGACGAGTTGGAGGGACTGCCGGGCAAAGTCCGCTGGACGCTCCGGCCCGAAAGTGGTGACGACTTCACGGCCATCGGTCCGCCGGATGCCCTGACCTATGTGCCATCGCTCGCGCCCGATGAGCTGGTGGGCGAGGTTGCGCTGGTCGAATCCTCGCTGGGCGAGAGCCAGACGGATGTCCTCACACTCACCGCGCCACTCACCAACGTGTACGACCGTCAGGCCGATACGCCCATTGAGATCTACGGAAACGTGGCGGATGCGACGCACGGCGAGACGGTTGCGCAAGAGATCCTGGGTAGTGGCGACGGAGCACGACCGTTCCAACGCTTCACGCTACGCAAGCCGCCGCTCACCTACGTGCCAGCCCCTACGGTCACGGGTGGCAGCTCCACCCTGGAGATCCGAGTCAACGGCCTACGTTGGCATGAGGCCGCCACGCTGTTCGGCACCGAGAAGCGCGACCGCGTGTACGTGGCCTCCACCGGCGATGACGGGAAGACCACTGTGATGTTCGGAGATGGTGAGGCCGGCGCGCGGCTACCCACGGGCATCGACAACATCGTGGCCTCGTACCGCGCGGGGCTGGGGCTGGCTGGCATGGCTCGAGCCGATCAGCTCACGCTGCCGATGACGCGCCCGCTCGGCCTCAAGGCCGTGACCAATCCACTTCCCGCGAGCGGCGCGGCGGACCCGCAAGCGGCCGAGGATGCGCGCGAGAACGCTCCTCGAAGTGTGCTTACGCTCGGCCGCGTTGTCTCGCTCCAGGATTACGCTGATTTCGCCAGCGACTACGCGGGCGTTGGCAAGGCGACTGCGACCTGGACGTGGGACGGGGCCCGGCGGGGCGTCGTTCTTACCGTGGCCGCCGCCGATGGCAAGCCTCTCCCCGCCGGCTCCACGCTGTTATCCAACCTGCGCGCCAGTCTGTTGAGCATTGGCAGCACACGCGTCGCCCTCGAGATTCGCGACTATCAGCCGGCCTACTTCCGGCTGCTTGCCACCCTTCGAGTAGCGGCGGACTACCAGGCGGATATCGTTCGGGACGCCGTCTCGGCGCGGATCCTGAGCTTGTATTCATTCGACGCTCGGACATTCGGTCAGGGAGTCGGATTGAGCGAGATGGCCTCGATCATCCACTCCATCGCGGGTGTAGAGGCAGTGCGCATTGACCAGCTACACCTCGACACCGATCTGCCGTCCGCGAGTGTCTTTCTGCCGGCCGCGGTACCGATCCCGGGCGCCCCGCCGGGCGCCCCCGCCGCTGAGATCCTGACGGTCGCTCCGGACGGCGTGGTGTTGGAGGTCGGCTGGTGAAGGTAGCGACAGACCACCTCTACAACCTTCTGCCGGCCGTCTATCGCGAGCGCGACGCGGCGAACGGGGAGGTGCTGCGCCAGTACCTCGAGGTGCTCACCGACGAGCTGGCCGTAGTGGCCGACGGGGTCGATCAGCTCTACGACGATCTCTTCGTCGAGACAGCGGCACCATGGGTATTGCCCTACATCGCCGAGCTCATTGGACTGCATGGCCTGGCCAGCGGTACGGGTGGCGGACTCACACCCCGGGCCGAGGTCGCTAACACCATTGCTTACCGGCGACGGAAGGGCACGGCCGCGGTACTGGAGCAGCTCGCTCGCGACATGACCGGCTGGCCGGCAAGAGCAGTCGAGTACTTCGAGCTGCTGGCGTCCTGTCAGCATATGAACCACGTGCGTCCCAACAACCAGGTGACGGTGAACGTTCGGGACGCAAACCGACTCGAGTTTGTAGGTACAGCGTTCGAACGCCGCTTGAGTGGGTTACAGGGGGACCTTGTCCATCTAGCCGAGATGCGCCGAATTCGCGAGCCGCCGCGGTCGATACAACATCCCGAACGTAGGCATCTTCCTCTGGCGTCTGCGGGCCTATCCATTGACGCAAGTCGAAACGTTGCCCGCGACGCCCGGAGATCAGCACCGATTCCTGCTCAATCGGCTCGGAGCGGCTGTCCAGCTCTTTAGCTCGCCATTGTCCGAGAGCGAGATCACGCATCTGGCCGAGCCGATCAACGTCCCGATGCCGCTCAGCCGCCGACTCCTTTCGACGCAGCTTCATTCCTACTTCGGGCCCGGACTCTCGCTGCACATCGACGGCATCCCCATCGATCTGGTGGACGTGTGCGATCTGAGCGACGTGCCCGACGGCACGGGCGACTGGAATCACTCTCCGACGCCAGCTGGGCCGCATGCAGCTTGATCCGGTGCTGGGGAGAGATAGCGTTCGGGGGACCGCAGGAAACGCCGCCACGGGTCTCGTTCCACTACGGCTTCAGCGCCGATCATGGGCGGCGGGGAATACGAGCGGATATCCAGCTTCGCGCTGATCGAAGGCCCAGTTGAGACGGTAGCTCGCGATGGCAGCGAAGGGCACGTCACCATTCAGGCGGCGCTCGACAGTCTGGCGGCGTCCAGCGGAACGGTTGAGATCGCTGATAACGGCCGCTACGAAGGGATTCTCACGATCACGGCAGATGCGACGGCTATGGAGGTGCGCGCGGCGGATAGTCGCATGCCTGTGGTCGTGCTCGACTCCGACCTCGAGGTGACGCTGTCGAATGGCGCCGAGGTCTCGCTGAACGGACTCATCATCGCCGGCGCCGCTATCCGTGTATCCGGCTCGGGGCGACTGATCCTCCGCCACTGCACCCTGGTGCCCGGATTGACGCTCAATGCTGACGGGTCTCCGACGCAGCCTGACGCGCCGAGTCTACTCGTGGAGACTGGCGACCTGGTGGTCTCGGTCGAGCGCTCCATCCAGGGCGGAGTCCGCGCGCACGTGGACTCGCAGATAGCGCTGGTGGATTGCATTGTGGATGCCGGCGAAGGGGGCGTCGCCTTAGCCTCCGCGCCCGACGCGTCCGGGCCAGCGGGCACCCTCACGCTCGACGAGTGCACTGTGTTCGGGTTGGTCCACGCGAGAGTAATGGAGCGCGCCTCCAACTGCATCTTCATGGCACGTGTGCCTGAAGGTGAGGCGGCACGCTGGCCGGGTCCAGTACTCGTCGACCGACGGCAGGCGGGATGCGTGCGCTTCTCCTACCTGCCCGCCCGCTCGCGCACGCCACGACGGTTCGAGTGCGTACCGGGCACGGACGGCGACGCCGAGGAGCTTCGGCCCGTGTTCACCTCCACTCGCTATGGCGATCCAGCCTATGGACAGCTCGATCGACGCACGCCCGATGACGTCTGGCGCGGCGCGGATGACGAGTCCGAGATGGGGGTGTTTCATCACCTGCGCCAGCCTCTGCGTGAGGCGTATCTGACACACCGACTTCAGGAGTACCTCCGCTTCGGTCTCGAGGCGGGGCTCTTTTTCGCAACGTAGAGGTTATGGGAGCTCGCTATGAGAGGTGATTTCAGCCGACGGACCTTCGATCCGCGCAAGCACTACAGCGCGGTTCTTCAAGAGCAGGGCCGGCTGCTGACCGACGCGGACCTCGAGGAGGAGCACCACATTCTCTCGAGCCAGCTCGAAAGGACCGCGGCAGACGTCATCGGCGCTTGCGGCGGCCCCATCGGCTCGGCTGGCTTCGCCGTGACCTCGCCGGATGGCGTCAACCTGGCGCTCTCGGCGGGTCGCTACTACGTTGCCGGCATGCTGCTCGTCAACGAGACGGCTGTCAACTACACGCAGCAGCCGGATCGGATCACGGCGGATGTGGACTGGCCGCCCCCGCCCGGCCGCTACGTTATTGGCCTCGATGTCTGGGGGCGTCTCATCACCGCGCTGGACGATCCGTCTATTCGCGATGTCGCCCTGGGCGGTCCGACGACGTCTGCCCGAGAGAAGACCGTCTGGCAGGCACGCCATGTGGCCGTGGACGCTGCCTGGACGTGCGGGCAACCACTGCCTCCTCTCAACGACACCACCGGCAGCATGGCCGCTCGGGCCGAACCTGAGGCGGCGTTACCAACACCATGTCTGGTGCCTCCGCTCGCCGGCTGACACGGGCCTCGAGAACCAGTTCTATCGGGTGGAAGTCTTCGCGACTGGCGCGGCGGTCAATCTTGCCAGCGCGTCGATACTGCCGATCCTGAGTATCCCCGCGGGCAGTCTCAACCAGGTGGTGGTGTCGAATCAGGCAGCGGCGACACTGAGTGTCGGCGAATCGCTGGAGATCATTCGCACCGGCGCCGGTAGCGACCCGCTCGACGCAACCTTCGTCCAGGTGGCGAGTAAGTCCGGAGTCACTATCACGCTGAGCGGGCTGCTTCCGGAGCTCCAGGCGGGCGACGCCCCCGCGCTTCGCCGCGTTAATGCCACGGCGGTGATCTCTCGAGAGAACGGGTCGGTGGTCACCGGGATCGATCGGATTGACGGACGAGAGGTCACGGTTCGCGATCTCGGTCCTGATGAGGTACTCGGCTTCGCTCCCGGCCACTGGGTCGAGCTGACCGACGATCGGATCGAACTGGAGCATCGGCCGCGCCAGCTTCGACAGATCGAGGCTATCGACACGGATACACTTGTCGTAACGTTGCGCACCGCGGCCGCGCCGCTGGCGGGGACGGCCGATGGGGTGGACGCTGATCGCCATCCCAAACTGCGCCGATGGGACGCTGCCCGGGGGATCGTATTTCGGGCCGACGGCTCTGCCTGGCTGCACCTGGAGCGGGGTATCCAGGTTCGCTTCTCCACCGGGCAGTACGTGAGCGGTGATTACTGGCACTTCCCGGCGCGCGCGGCGATTGTCGACGCTGCCTCTGGGAACATCGAATGGCCTCAGGCCGGTGGAGCCCCGGCGCTTCTTCCGCCGCACGGTGTTGCGCACCACGTCTGTCCCATCGCCGTCGTTGACGTCACTCAGAACGCCAGCGGCGTTCGCAGCGCTGAGGTGATCAGCGATTGCCGAAACCTCTTCCCGCCCGTTACGCAGCTCACGACGCTGATGTACGTAGGAGGCGACGGCCAGGAGGGGAGGCCTGCTGGCGCCGGGCTGGCGCCGCTTCCAGCGCCGCTTACCGCGCGCGTCGCCAATGGCTCTCATCCCGTGCAGGGTGCGCGGGTCGAGTTTCGCATCACTCAGGGCACCGGCCGCCTTAACGGATCGGTTGGCCCGATCGTCCGCACGAGCGACGCCAATGGCATCGTCTCCGCCACGTGGGCCCTTGACGTGAACGCTCCCGCTCAGACGGCTGAGGCGCGATTGCTCACGCCCGCGGGCACGGCCATCGCGCACCAGCTTCTCCGCTTCCACGCAACACTGGACACGGACACGACCGTGGAGAGCGGTCGGTGTTGCTGCGTCACCATTGGTCCCGATGGCGATTACCCCACGCTCGAAGAAGCCCTCCAGGATCTGCTGCAGAAAGGTGAGCGGGACATCTGCCTGTGTCTCCTTCCCGGGGATCATGTGTCCGACCGTCTGGAGCTGAACGGGGTGGAGGACGAGAAGTCGCTCAACCTATCGATCGTGGGCTGCGGGAGGGCCACTCGGGTCCAGTCCACTAGCGGCATTCTGATGAACCACGGATCATCGCTCCGCCTTACGGATTTCGACCTGACGCTGACGGAGAACGCGACCCTCCACACGATCAGTGTGGACGATGTGACGCTGGAAGGGATGCATATTCGTGGCATGCCGCCCAAAGTCGGAGTGGTGAGAATTCATGGCGCGTCCGCCGTGCGCGTGAGCGACTGCACGCTCGAAGCTCGCGCTGAAGGCGAATTCGAGCGATTCCGAGCCTTGTTCGCGGGTGTTGGGCCACTCGAGAGCGTGTGGCAAGTAGCTGGCACCGGCGAAAACGCGCTTCGAGTTCGCAGCGCGGCTCGCGATATCGACGGACTCTCCGCTACCGCTCGTCGCGCCCTGGTGCGTGAGATCGACCGAAGGATTGCCGGCGAGGCTGCCCGACTCTCGGCGAACGTCGCCGCAAGACTGTCCCACCTGTCTGCCACGATCGGTGCCAAACGCGACCCGGCGGTCGTAGCGGCGGCAGTCAACGACCTCAAGGCCGCCGTGGCGCAGCAGTCCGACATCGTCGCGTTGGAGATCGGCGCGCCCGATGATCTCCAGGAGAAGCTGACCGACCCAGCCAATGTCACACCGTGCACGATCACCATCGTGGACAACAAGATTTACGGGAACATCAGTCTGTACGGCGTAGCCGGTGATGGCGCGCTCAACGTCGACGAGCGTGCGCTCCTGGATGCGAGGCTCAAGAATCGAGCGGTCAGCACCGGCATGGCCGGCACTGTGCACATCCGCGACAACCGCCTCAATCGGCTCCTGCTGTCCTCGGGGATGAACGAAGCCCTGCGGCAGCTCGCCCTTGGCCAGGTGACTTCCCTGGCGACGCTCTACGAGAGCTTCCACGTCACCAACAACGTCATCGATGGAGCCAATGGGCAATTAGCGGCGCTCCACGCCGTGCTCACGTCGAATGACTACACCCTCGCCGCGGTACCCGCGCCCGCCGGTGCAGTGATCGTGCAAGAGGTCTACGCCGACACCGCGATCTACACAGGCAACCACGGAGCCATCACCATCGGAGCCGGGGCGCAGCCGGTAATCATCGAGCAAACGGTGCGTGCCTTCGCCTCCGCTGCGAACCTCGAGGTCAACATTCAATAGTTCTGGGACGAATCGCTGATCGCCCACGGATACAGGGAGATCGCCGAGGCGAGCCGAGACAATGAAGCAAACGGCGTCACACCGCCGCTCGCTTAGCCCTTGAATAATGAGTCGAAACCTATTCTTCTGCGAATATTGTTCGTATTTGGTACTAGGAGCTGGAATCCACGCGGGGAGATCGATCAGGAATCGGTGCTTCCGACCGATCTGCACCGCATCATTGTTGTCGTCCCGGGCGAGCTGCACCAACCCGCGCAAAGCGATCGTCTGGTAGATCTCGCGCCGATTGGCGGCGGAGCAGGCCTGGAACTTGGATCCGAGTGTCTGACCGAACGCCATGAGGGTTTCGATCGACTTTGCGGAGGCTCCCGCGGCCTGAGTGCGCTCGAGCTAGTCGCGCGTTCCCGCTACAGTCGATTCAGATCACCTCGCATTGTTCCGTCTGCTGGCGCAGGAACTTGGAAAGCTTCGATCCGCGGCGCTCGTCTGTGAGCTGCGCCGCGTAGTGGTGAATCTTGCTGCGGAGCTTCCAGGATCTCCCAGTCAAGAGCCGCGATGCGTCGTGTCGTCTCGTCGGGGGCTCGGCCGATCTGGCGAAACGTCGTTGCGACCTCTTCGGCTCGAGCGCCGCGGTGCAGAACGACTTCCAGACGAGCCCCTCCACCCATCGGCAGCCACCCATTGGAAGCACACAGACCGGGATATCCTGCAATGGCCGCGCGTGACCGCTCATGGGGCATACCCGCGTAGTAACAGTGACGGTTGCTTAGAACGGAGGAAAGCTTCCCCAACAGTGAGCGCAGGCGAGGCGGCCGCGGTGATCGCGGCATCCGCGACCGTTCTCGAATCGGGATCGCCGGCGTCTGCGGAGCCTTCTGGAATCGGCGTCACACACGTGCACCAGGATGGTCTCTCTTAGATCCACCGACCGTATGAGCCAGCGGAAGCAAACCGCCTCAGCGAGGCGTTCAGCAAGACGTTGTCTGCTGAGCAGCGTGCTCTCTACAGCGAACTTGACGAAGTCCAAAACCTCGGGATCGATCACCAGGTGGATGACTTCGTGGAGGAGCTAGCGCCATTTCCCCGAATTCGCTCCGACGATTTGGTGTGTCGCCTGGCATGTCGTCGATACAGCAGTGCCGAAGAGGGCACTTGCTGTGAGCACAAGTGGCCTGACGGTCAGCCCTGCCCGCATCCTGGAGGCCCCAAAGCGACCGAAGCCCCCGGTTCTTGTGGCCCGGTTGAGCATCACTAAAACGACGCGACGATCTTCGCCTTTAGCGTCTCATACTCAGCCTCTGAGATGAGTCCTTGATCGACCATCGCTTTCGCCTTTGCGAGCTTTTCGACAGGGTCATCCGGGATCCCGCTAGCCACAGCGGACTGCGGTTGCGCCATATGGATTCCACCGGCACGCGCACGCGCTTCTTCCAGCTCACGCACGCGTCGCTTCTCGCGCCACTCCTGCTCTTTCTGCTGGGCGATGCTGTAGAGTCGGCGCACCTGGCTCTTGTCGAGGCCTCCGATTCGAGCGCGCCTCCCGTCGGTCAGTTCAACAGTCAGATCGGCGGCGATCATCCCCTCGCTGATGGAAACGTTCTTGATGTCCTCCCACTGGTAATCGGAGAAGTTCAGGCTCCCGAACATGCCCGGCCGATACAGGATGACGCGATTCGACGTCGCAACAGCGCAATCTTTTTTCATCGAGAGAGCGCTCCTGTTCTGCAGCACGATGAAAAGAATCTCTTCGTTCGGGGTGAGGATCGTTTGGACGTCACCCGCGACCTTGGCTAGTGCTTGGGGTCTTGATCGGAATCAACCTGTTGGATCGGGAGATCGTCAGCCATCGCGTGCTCCGGGGAATCAATGCGCGTATGTCGTCAGCGTAGCGTGCGCCCAACGCCGATGTCCAGAATCCGCGCGGGCTCAGCTCGAGCAGCATTGCCAGTGTTACCGATAGTTCTATGGCCGCCACCGCTGCCTCTCAAACTCCCGCGTAGATTGGACCGTGAGGGAGTCGGAGTTGTCCGCGGCTTATGCTGGGTGATGACGATGCTGGAAGAGCTGCGGGACTGGATCGATCTGCTGGGCGAGTGTATGGAGCTTCAGCACCATGGCATCCAGGTATTGGTACTGCGAGCACACAAAGCGTCGGAGCTCTTTGGACGTCACTGACTCTCGAGTTGGCGAAATCTGCTCAGTTGGAAAGTATGGTTCGCGGATCCACACGGCAACGTAGTCGACTGCGCTACGGGCAAGAACTTAAGCCTGGAGTACGCTTGATACTGGGCTACTGCGCGTCTCCGAGACCGCCTGCCTGGTCAGATCGTCCAACGCTTGGGCGGAGATACGCCCCCGCCGGGTCGCAACGGGTGCCGAATACAGTGACGTTTCGCTGGCGGGACGACACCATCGAGTCAACGGTTGATGACCCATGCAGGCATTGCAAAGGATGTCCCCTGTTAGTTCATCTCCCGCATGCTCTGGCCTACTTATCCCAGGCGTACAACCCCCGAGAGCTATGTAAATCTGACTTGCTGCGGATCTCTATTTGAACGAGCGTGCTCTTGAGCCGCAAGCCGGGCACCGGACGGCTGCATCTTCTCCTGGTGGAGCATCCAGGCGGACACTGCAATCCTTACAGCACCGGGAGCCTTGCGACCGTCCGTCGCCTTTCTTGTAGATTCAGCCCGTGCCGAGTCATTTCTCGTCCTCGGCAAGCAACTCTCGCAACTGGTCGATCGTCAAGTCAGTCTGGACAAAGTCTCCGTCTGCCATGTAGACCTGAATGTACCCCTCCTGGACACGAAGCCGCGTAATCTGCTCCGGATTAATCCAGCGGTCGTTGCCCCGATACGGCAATGACAGAAGCTTCACCGCTCACCGTCCTTTGATGTGGAGCCGTCGCCGTCGCCGTGGCCGCGGCTGGTCATGATGCGACGTCCATGACGTCCATTAGGTCGTAAGTTGCCAAGAGCCCGTTACACACGGTGACCGACTCATTAACGACGTGTTGCAGATCGCCCATCACTTCTCCGTCCTCGTCGACGATTATTGCTGAAACATTCAGGCGTGCCAGAAATTGGATTAGCACCAGCGATGGTCAGACCTGCCAGGGAAAGCACTTTTTAGGGCCATCGTCGGAAGTGAGCTGATAGCGGCATAGGTTCGGGCTATCTTGGAATTGATATCGATCGTGCTTGTGCTCACTCGCCACTCCGCGTTGCAGGCATACGTTACTGCCGATGGACTGGTTTTCCGATGGGCGCAAACTTCGTGACAGGATACAAGTAGCCGCGAATTGGAATCGAATCTGCCTACCGCCGCAGCTCCGCCAGCATCGCCCGCGTCAACGTCGTCATGTTGCGGACTGACCCGAAGCTTCGGGGCCATTCGTCGGAATGCCTTCCGCGAGCCGGCCAAGGGTGAGAATCGCCTGCTTCAGTGACACACGGTCCGGATCGCCCGGCACGACCGGTCCCACCTCGCCCCGCGGCTGCTCAAGATACTCGTCCCAATCGATCAGCGCGATCTGGGCAACTCTAGATGCATTCACGAGACGCTCGTACTCTTTACCAAATGCCGCGGCGGGCACGTGGTCGAAGTCGCCGCAGATCAGTCGCTTACGGAGATATTCGGCGGCGACGCGGACGCTGCTCTCCTCGGGCACCACGTGGCGACGCATATCGGGGTGTACGTCGGTCAGCTCATCCAAGAGATTCTCGAGTTCGTCGAGGTCGAACGGCTTGGCGAGTGCTGCATCGGCACGGAGTTTGGTCAGTTCACTGTGCGGGTCGGCTCGAGCCGAGGTGATCACTAGCTTGACACCGTGCAGCATGCGCTGCCGATCCGCCTCGGCTCGGAAGGCCCACCCATCCATCACTGGAAGCTTGAGATCCAGCAGGACGACATCAGGCCGCCATTGTTGGAGCAATTCGAGCGCTTCGAGACCGTCGGCCGAGCACTGCACGCGCCACCCCGTAGCGTGCAGGGCCGTGGCGATCGTGGTGCGCAGTTCGAACTCATCCTCGACGATGAGCAGGCTTCGCTCAGTTAGGCTATCGCGCATAGCGCCTCACAGGTGCTGGAAATACAGGCGCGTACAGGGTACCTGAGTGTTCGGTTTCGGACAATGGTCGGGCCATCCAACCAGTCGTGATGATCCCCATTCTCAATGACGGTGGTTATAGAGGACGGCCATGCGACGGTTGGTATCGCACAACAGCTCCCAATCCTCTTGGGAGAGCAGCGCATCGCGAGCGAGTTGCATGCTGTGCACGGCGTCCGTCAGTTCATCGGTCAGGACGGTTTCTTCGCGGTTCTCGCCGGTGAAGTGCAAGTGAACGGTGTGCACTTCGGGTCTGATCCAGCTAACAGTTGGTGCTGATCACGCTGACGTTGTTGGGATAGCTGCGATCGGACCAGCAGGTCACTGGACGGCGGTTGATAGGGAACATCAGCGGCTCATCATTGACGGCCTCCATTGCCGTCTCAAGTCGCCGGTTTACCTTCGGGGGAGTGGTCAATCCAAGCCAGACTTTGAGTTGCGCGGTGATTTGTTCCATACGCGCGCTGAAGTCCCGCGACACCGGGCACGCATCGGGATAGTGTGGTTGTGATTGAGTTGCCCAGCGATACCGAGATGAGGCTGTGAGACCGATCTGCCTAGACCACAGCCTGGCTAAGGATAGGCTCGGAAGGCAGCTCGGAGTCCGTTCGGGGGAGTGCATGTGACCTGGCACGACCACATGGGCGCCTGCACTCCGGGCTGCTCACCCAGGCACTTCAGAATAGCAATCGCGTCGCGAGATCGCGTGTACAAATTGCACACGGCGATTCTGTCTCACGGTGGCTCGTCCTGCCATGCTGGAGCCGCCATGACGCGATCATCACTCGGGTTCCACCGCGGTCACGATCATTGTCGGTGAATCAGCCCCTCGGCATACGTCGGATGACGCCGCGGCTCCTGTGGCTGATTGAGCGTCACCAGTGATGGTTCTGACACTGGTATTGGGGACCGCTTCGCCCGTTCGACCAGGTAGTTGTAGAGATTCTGTTTGTACGACTCACGGGAGGTGACGGCGATCGCCGTGGCGAACCGCACATCATCACGCTCGCTCTCGCCACTGCCCGCAGCTATCCTGGATCGGTTTCGGCGTGATGCGCCGCTGGAACTTCAGCAGCTCGTTCGTAACAGTATTTGCAGCGGCCAGTGACGGGTTGACTCGAATACGACGCCCTTCGACCACGCGGACCGTGTGCGCAATCAGCTCACACTGGGCTACGTACATGTTGCGCGTCTCCCAGCCCATCGAGATCGTTGTCCCACCCGTAATGGTGAGTGCGATCGGACGCAGCGCTCGCTTTCCGCACGCAATAAGATGAACGAAGAGGAAGTGTCGCCATGTTGCACTAAGACGGTCGCTCGATCAGGCCTACGAACTATGAGTCCAACAATACTTCTGCGAGTGCTGAGCACTAGCGACCTGATCCCGGTCCCGATGGAGTCAGCCGAACTGGTCTCCGACTCGTCGGCTATCTGAAGGAAGTCTGTCACAAGCCGGGGCCCGCGCGGAACCGCAGCCGTCTGGCCCGCGTACTACATTCTTGCCGCCAGACTGCCAGGTGTGTCGTTGGCCCATCGATCTGTAGAGACAGGGAAACGGTGGAGTATCGCGCTGTGCGTAGAACGTCGCTCCTCAATTCGAACTGGTTCAATATGAGGCGTATCAATCGGTGAGGATCATCCTTACTTCGAGAAGTACCAGCGTTCCCGAGAAGTAGCGGAAAGGCACCATGTCCCAGGACGGAGAACACCTGCAGCGATCGGCACCAGTAATCCGACAGAGTGGCCGGATGCTCGCCGGCGCCCGGCCGGGTGATCGCCGTCTGCGCCTTCGTCGCCGACCGGATGCGATTTACATCCCAATTTCTCAGCAAGCCAGACAGCGACGGCGACGACATCCGGCGGTGGTGTTTGCCTATGGGTTCATCGGGCTGATACTGCTGGGCGCGGTGATCCTGACACTTCCTGTCTCGAGCGCCGCGGGTCTCTGGACTTCACCGCTGGATGCGCTTTTCACGGCTACTTCGGCTGTGTGCGTTACCGGATTGGTTGTAGTCGACACTGCCACCTATTGGAGCGGGTTCGGTCAGGTCGTGATCCTGCTCCTGATTCAGCTCGGCGGCTTCGGCTTCATGACCAGCTCGACCCTCCTCCATTTGCTGATGCGTCGAGAAGCCACGCTCCGTGAGCGCATCCTGCTGCGCGAATCACTCGGGGCGGGTGGCCTCGGCTCCATTCTCACTCTGGCCCGCCGGGCCATCGTCTTTACGCTAATAGTGGAGCTCGTGGGCGCAGCCGTATTGACTGTGAGCTTCTTGAGTGCGGTGGACGCACCCACCGCTCTGTGGTGGGGCCTGTTTCACGCCATCTCGGCGTTCAACAACGCAGGCTTCGATCTGACGGGCGAATTTCGAAGCCTGGTGCCATTCAATACCAACACCCCCATCCTCGTCTCAGTAGCCAGCCTGATATTGCTCGGTAGCATCTCCTACACGGTCATTGAAGACCTGGCCAAGTATCGGCGGTGGCACGTGCGCCTGACGCTCGACACAAAACTCGTGTTAGTGACAACACTGGGACTCATCACCTTCGGCACTGGCGGATTGTTGCTCACGGAATGGAACAATAGCCGCACCCTTGGCGGCATGGGGTTCGGGAACCAGTTGCTGAATGCGCTGTTCATGGCCATCTCTCGGACCGCTGGATTCGCCTCTGTGGACGTAGCCGCGATCACTGAGAACGGGCTCATCCTGATGATGGCCCTGATGTTCGTGGGCGGCTCATCCGGGTCGACGGCCGGGGGGATCAAGGTTCAGACATTCAGCACTCTCCTCTTCGCAATAATTTCAACGGTACGCGGCACACAAGAGGTCGAGGCGTTCGGTAGACGTGTGCCCCTGCCCTACGTGTTCCGCGCTCTGGCAGTGGCACTCCTGTCGTTAGCGTTCATCTTCCTTGGCTTCTTCCTACTGAATGCCACCGAGCCAGCGGGATTCCTCAGCGTGATGTTCGAGACGGTCTCGGCATTTGCCACGGTTGGGCTGTCCACTGGTATCACACCGGACACCACTCCAATCGGCCGCGTGATACTCAGCTTGGGTATGTTCATTGGACGCCTGGGCCCGCTGACGCTGGTCCTGGCGCTGGCGACTCGGGAGCATGCGCGCACATATCATCGCCCCGAGGAAGGTGTCCGAATAGGGTGACACCGAAGGAGATTAAGTAGTCACATGGCACGGACTCAGCAGGTCGCCGTTCTAGGCCTGGGTCGCTTCGGCTCAGCGGTTGCCAGGGAGCTTACGCGCCTCGGCCACGAGGTGCTCGCGATCGACTCGGATGAGCGGATCGTTCAGGAGATCGCAGAGGACGTGACTCATGCCGCGCAGGCGGACATCACGGATGACGCGGCATTGGAGGAGCTGGGCCTGGCGGAGTTTGACACCGCCATCGTGGCGATCTCCAGCAACCTTGAAGTGAGTATTCTGGCAACCGTGCTTCTACGGCGGCTCGGGACACCGATCATCGTGGCTAAGGCGTCGAATCAGCTGCACGGGTCGATCCTCGCGCAGGTCGGAGCTACTCGGGTGGTTTATCCAGAGCATGACACCGGAGTGCGTGTCGCCCACAGTTTCGCGGCACCCGGTGTGCACGACTATTTGAGCGTTGCCCCCGGGTACGGCATCGCGTTGTTTGATGTGCCGAAGAGCTGGGTCGGCAAGACTATCGGGGAGCTCATTCAACAGGGATCGTCACGTGTGACGATCGTGGCCGTATCTCGGTCCAACTCGGTGACGATGAATCCCGACGCCTCGGAGGTGTTGCGCGCCGGTGACCAGATCGTCGTATCTGGCGTGGACGAGAGCCTCGAATCGGTGTGGGGCCGCGGTGGCAAACCCGATGGACCGATCGGCTCCTGAAGCTGTACGCGCCCACGTGGTTCGGCGAACTCCACGGTGGCCTCCTTGCCGACATCAAGGCCGGGCACCGTCCGCAACGACGAGTCATCGTCGACGAGAAGGCGCACTGCGAGGGCCGCGGACGCGGCAGCACCGTCGTTTTCACCGAGACCGTGACGTCATTCTTTCCGGGGTCGCAGTCATTCTGATCGGCGGGCCCCTTGACTTTACCTGGATCGAATTGGGTGCCAAGTCGGCGACCGCGGCACCGGATTTTTATCCGACAGCTGTGTTCGGCCGTCAAGCAACTGTCCTGGGCATTGAAGCTGTAGGCGCTGTTGACGACGGCTTGTAGCGCCGCTATCCAGGACGCGACGACCGTACCTTCGGCAGATTCACTTGCGGTCGCGCAGCTCATAGACATTCACTTCAACACCAGTCGGATACATCTGACGCGACAACCGCGTTAGCTCGCTACAGCGTGAGCTTCACACAGCGGGTGAGTCCTCGTAGTGTGGTTCCACATCGTCCGGAGTGGGGTCGGGGTCGCCCGACCGGAATCCTGCGATCTCACTCCGAACACCGCGTGAGTCGTACCAGACGACGAGGCACGCTTTGCTGCCGCAAATGTAGAACGGTCCCGATTCGCCGGGCAGGGTCAGCTCGACGCCGCCACCTCCACAGCGAGGACACGGGAGAGCTGCCGCGCGTAGCACGCGCCCCGTACGCGTATTCATCGCCAGACCGCGTGTCGAGCGGTACACCTCGTTGGGCAGGCCGTGCTTATACCAGCCATAACGCTCCTCAGCCGCCGACATGACTACTCCGGCGCACTTCCATGCGCATAAATGAGTCCATTCGCAGTATGAGCCCAGTGATCGGCAGGGACGTCGTACGCTATTCCGAAAAGCGGCATTGAGCTGACGGTGACGTCTGGTCGTCCACCTGTCCCGCCGGTCCCCTCATCAGTTCTGGCTGCGTGCAACGACTCGGTTACATGAAACGCACAAAACATCTTTAGACACCCAAATGGCGAGGCCCGGCTGATCGCCTGAGCTCGTTGGCTGCGCCGACGTCGGGCGCGGTAATTTCCAACGACTTCGTCAGCCAACGTATGCCCCGAGACACCGAGGCGCGGTGCCATCTGACCTCTCCGATTGGGTGGAGGCCGTCGGATACTGAGCGCTGAAGGACCCGGATAGCTCCACTCTCAATTTGAAGACGATGGTGGTGCGCTAATGGGTCACTCAAGGCTTAAGAACCGGAACTGCAAGAAAGAGAGTGATCTATTGGCGAATCAATTGATAGCGGTAGTCCGATGGTTAGCGTTGGTGACCATCGTGGGGCTTATGGCAGCAGTCACCTCAGACGTCATAACAACCATAGCCGAGCCCGTCGCCAGCGTAGCTTGGGCACCGCAGGACCAACGTTTTCCACCTGAAAACTTCGCCGGGACTGTCGTGCCGGGGACTGTAACGACTGTCTCTCTTGCCACGCAGTTTGTGGTTGACCGGCCGAAAAAGGTTGGAGAGACCATCGACCCTACAGTGCGCGAAACGGTGCGCTGCCAATTGGAGAATGTGCCCCCTGAGCAGGCGTTGCTCGTCACTGCTGCCGGAGCCGCATCGCAGCCGGTATCCTCACCGGTGCTGTATTTCCAGGGCACTTACGACCCGGCGCTCAATGTCTTCTTCGTTAGCAGCGTGGGGACTACTCCGCAATCCATCGCTCCTACCGCACCCGCTTCTGCCACCCCCGCGACGAACTCAGCGGACAATAGCGACGATGGTGACGATGATGATGATGACGACGACGATGATGGTGATGACGACGATGACGATGATGATGACGACGATGAGGGTGATGACGACGATGACGATGATGACGACGACGATGATGACCAGTAGGCCGGTGATGGGGTAGGGACAGTATGATGGTCCTGGCCCTGGCTCGAATCGACGAGTCTAGAAATTCGTCATGTCAATGGCTTTAGGTTGATCGAGGTCCGGGGTTCGCGATGGCCTGCCACGGTTCCGGGACAATTTCCGCCTTGCCATGACCTTGCACGCTGAAGGCGCTTCCCACGGAGAGCTCCGCATGGCCGGCGCCGTGGGAGCATGGTATCGCGGCGGGCTACCGTGGATGCGCTGCGTCGGTAGCCGCCCCGCTCGCGACCTTGCTTAGGCGGCCCGATTTCCTGGCCGACTAGGTTCAACGATATCGATACGCGGCATGAATTCGGTTCGCGCGGCATATCTGTAAGAAAGAAGGTGCCCAGGGCCTCGCTCGGGAGACGATTCCCGACGCTGGCACGGCGTTCATTGCTGAGAGGGAGCCTGGGCACCAACGTGCAGCGCTGCACGCTGAAGCGTCCAGTGGCCACGAGCAATATTGGGCAAGAAAAGTGTGGATTCTCGTTGTAGTTAGGTTTGAATCCAGTCGATGGTGGTCAGGCGCCCCGTATCGAACGCATCGGCAGTTACATCACTGCTTTATTCAATCGCCCGGAGGTGAAATCAGTGGCAGTTCAACTCAGTAGCGTGGCCGAACGGCTCTTCACGCGTATAGAGCAGTTCATTGTCGAGGGCGTGCACCTCTACAAGGACGCGATCGTTGCGGATTCCCGTCGATGCCCGCACTGCAATGCGATTGTGCCCGACATACGGCCCGTGCCATTTGAGTATTGCCCGTATTGCGAAGCGGACGTCGACCAGTTTGCAAATGGTGAACGCGTGATTGAGCATCCGCTGGAACGCTTGATTCGCTTGTTCATACCTCAACCTATGACACGGAGCATGTCGCCGATTCGGGTCCGATCCGCCGAATCTGAACGGATGAAGGCTCACGAGCCCCCTGGAATCGGATTTCTCAGGAAATGATTGCAGGGTCGCGGAGTGTCTCCAATATTTGTCGAATGACAATCTCAGGACTCATAGGGTACGGTGACGGGACCCAAGGTCCTTCTCGGGGGAGATGTCGGGTTGTTCCAGCGGGAAGCCCGGCATATTGGACCTCGGGCGCCTCATTCTCATGCTACTGCGCATTTGGGCGCAGAGCACAACAACTCGAATGCTGCACCATAAGTGGTGTACTCCGAGCACCGTTGGCATACGAGTATTAGGCATATCGCGGAAGTCCGATAGTGAACCCGCTCAACGCTCATCCGTTCCGCCGCCACGTTGTGACGGTTCACTGAACCCGGAACGAAAGTGATGGCAAAACGAGCTGGTTTGGTGAAGCGTCCAGGCCCACTGGCCTGCGAGTCACAGGCATGAGCGCCAGGTCCGCATGTCGCTGCAGTGCCAGGGCGATGGTGTAGCGCCCGAGTGTTCGCGGCGACAAGAAACTAATTCTCTCGTCGCGCATGGATGATTCTGAGCCTGGTTCCCGCCAGGGGCCAAACGACTCACCCATGGGCTGACCATCCTGGCGAAGCCAGGATACCCGCGTTC
The DNA here is from genome assembly GCA_963765765.1 of uncultured Chloroflexia bacterium. Lineage (GTDB taxonomy): Bacteria > Chloroflexota > UBA6077 > UBA6077 > JACCZL01 > CAVXYC01. Next base: position 34,760 of record CAVXYC010000026.1, read on the forward strand.
TCCACACCTGAGTGGGTTCGGATGGCTCCTTCCAGCGGATTCTTAGCCTTACCGTAGTGTCTCGCGCCACGGTGCGTTCGGAGATGTCAATGCCGTCCAGCACGATGCCTCCCTCGAACTCGGTTGAGGGAAGTCTGTAGACCTGCGCGTACTGGATGCCGTTAATGACGACCTCAAAATCCGGTTGGAGCTGCTGGAGAGCCGATTCCAGGGTAGGCGGCATGAGGCCGCGCTGATCGGCGGCAACGTAACGCACGGCAACATCGGCGACGTCGTAGGCGCTGAGCGGCACGGCCTTTCCCACGAACTGCGCATCCAATGAATCCGGGTACACAACGGCAGCAGTGGAGTTTGCCGCGTCCTCTTGACTGTTGAGGTAGCTCGCAACCTGGTCAAGGCCTTCTCCCCAACCCACCAGGAGAAGGCGGCTGGCCACGTAACCGCCGCCGGCTAGCGGGTTGTAGTACGCCAGTAGATAGGGTCGCACGCTCAGAAGACTGAGGCTCAGTGTCGCCAGCCCTAGCCCGGCGAGTGCCGCACTTCCGGGGCGCGCGACGCGACGCGTCACCTCCGCGAATCCTAAACTCCCCAGCGTCACGACAATTGGGACGACTGGTATGACATAACGGTCAGCCTTTTTGGGGGCCAGGGTAAGCGTAACTGCCATCACTGCGAATGCTGCGAGAAGGATCATGGACAACGAACGATTTCGTCCTCCCCGCAACCAGATCAGTGCCACGATTCCTAGACATGCCACGGGACTCAGGCGAAGCAGAAGGGCCACGGGATAAAAGAGCGGCCCGGGGTCGGGCGATGCAGCCCCCAGGAGAAAGCTTCCCGCGTCCATGGGCGACCCGCCCTTGAGCGCCGTGTAGTCGATGACGCGCTGGATCGTCTCGATGGGGCGCACCCACATCGCTGGCCAAAGCGCAATGGGGATCAAAATGCTCCCCGCCATCCAGGCAAGCAGCCCCGGTCGCCGCGTCGAGAGCAGGGCAATGGCCACAACCACCGGCGCTACGAGCACAATGGGCGTTTTGGTCAGAAGGCCCAGTCCGAAGGCCGCGCTCGAGACCCCGAGTGCCCACGCACCGGCCCCCGCCCGCCAGAAGGCAAAGGCTGACAATACGGTGACGAGCGCAAGCTCGGCCATGAGCGCATCGGCGCGGAGAAGCTGCCCGTGCGCCACGAGAAAGGGCTCGAGGGCCAGAAAGCTGCCGCTGAGCAGCCCGGCGGATGGTCCCGCGAGACGCCAGACGAGCATTGCCACGAGGGCGATGAGGGCGCCGTGCGCGACAACGAGACCAAGGCGCGCTCGCCCCAATGCGGACATGAACGATTCGACATCCGTCGCTCCACGTTCGCCGGTGCTCGACGAATCAGGACTGATGGTTCCGCTGAACGTGCGGGCCCAGTCAGGCGTCAGAGCCACGGTCGCGATCCACATCACGGTCACTTCTGGGTGGCCGATCTGGTAGGTTCTCATCCAACGGCGGTCAGCCAGAGCCTCCGCGAAATTGCCACTGCGGGCGAGCGTCAGGTCCTCGTCCGTGGTGACGTATTGCTCGAGATTCTGGGCGCGCGCCAGGACGGCGACGCCGAAGATTGCCAGCGCGAAGAACAGCGGATAGATGCGGGACACGTCTCGTGAGAAGCCAGCTTGCATGGTGGGCGAAATTCAGTGTGAGACTAACAGAGTTGATGTAAGCGAGACGGTAATTGGGGTGGTCGAATGGTCATCTAGCGGTTATGACTGAATCGATTCCATCAACGTGCCTGGGCTCGGGACGTCTTGCAAATTGGTACCAGACAACTGTGAATGAAGATGCGGTATCTTGCCATCGTGCAGCCGCGCTCCTTGGGTAGCGGCGAGCCATCGAAAGATTTGGCAGAGGGCGAGTAGATGAAGCCGGAGCGAAAACGAAGCATTGCAACACGGGTGGTGCATGCTGGTGAGCAGCGCGGCGCCGAGATTCGGCCGACATCCACGCCGATCTATAACGCGTCAAGCTTCATGGCTCCCAGCGTCGCCGAGATCGATGCGATTCTCGGAGGTGATGTTCCTGGCTACGTCTACACGCGCGATGGCAACCCAACCGTCGCGGCGTTCGAGCGAGCAATCGCGGATCTCGAGGGCGCTGAAGGCGCCGTGGCCTTTGGCTCCGGAATGGCGGCCATTCACGCGGCACTGTTGGCTGTGGGCATCCGATCAGGCAGTCGCATCGTCGCATCGCGTGACTTGTACGGTCGCACACGGGCACTTCTCAATCGACTTCAATCGGATTTTGATGTATGCCTGGAGCTCGTGGATATAGACGACAGCGGTGCGCTTGACGACGCGCTCGCTCAACCCTTCACCGCTCTCGTGGTCGAGACGCTCTCCAATCCGCTGGTGAAAGTTTCTGACATCCCAACGCTGAGCCAGAGAGCTCGGGCGGTTGGCGGCGCGCTCATCGTGGACGCGACCTTCACGACTCCAGTGCTCAGCCGACCGCTGGAGTCGGGCGCGGAGATTGTGTTGCACAGTGCCACGAAATACATTGGGGGCCACGGTGACGCCACCGGCGGGATCGCCTGCGCACATGGCGATGCGCTCCAACGGCTACGTACCGCTGCATCATTGATTGGCGGAATCCTTGGCCCCAATGAAGCCTGGCTGTGTCTCCGCGGCGTGAAGACACTCCTGCTCCGAGTTGAACGGCAGTGCTCCAGCGCGGCATTGATCGCGCGGCACTTGAGCTTTCACAAGAAAGTGTCGCGCGTGTTCTACCCCGGACTGCGGGGCGATCCAGGGCATGCGCTTGCGCAGGACCTTTTTGGCGGACGGTTTGGTGCAATCATTGCATTTGAGCTGCGTGACGTCGAGCGAGCTGACGTACTGAGATTCATGGAGCGGTTGGAGCTCATCTTCCCGGCGCCGACACTCGGTGACGTTGCGACACTAATCTCCTACCCCGCGCAATCCTCCCATCGCGGCCTCACCCGCGCTGAGCGAGCCGAGCTCGGAATCTCGGATGGTCTCGTCCGCTTGTCGATTGGCATTGAAGACATCAATGACTTGATCGTTGACTTGGAGCAAGCACTGGCCTAAAGGGCCCGGTAGGACAGACGTCTCTGCCAACCCTGACTAAACCGCGGTCGGGCGGCTGTAGAGCGAACGACCGCGCAAACGAGCCTCGACGGGCAGCCCCTCTCCCACCGGGGGCCGTTAAACGTTCTTCTCATTGAAGGATTAGCCAGTGAGCCGTGCTGCTGTCACAGTTGTCGTTGTCCACGATCGTCCGCTCCATCGTGGGGGCGTGGTGGCTGCTCTCGAGCGAGACCAATCGGGCATTCAGGTCATCGGCGAAGCGTCCAATGCTGAATGTGTACTGTCGCTCGTACGAAGATGTCGACCGAGGTGCTTCTCACTGACTTGAGATTGCCAGGCCGAGACGGAATCTGGCTCACTGGCTCGGTTCTCGACTCGAATCCGGAAACGCGAGTCCTCGTGGTCACCGGTGTGGAAGATGCACCCAGCGTGCGGGGCTCATTGGACCGCGGCGCATCCGGGGTCATCAGCAAAGATGCTTCCGCGGCTCAGTTGTGCGCCGCTGTGGTCTCCGTGGCAGCGGGCGGCGAGTTCGTGAGCGCTCAGATAGCTCGCATGCTCGCCGTGGGCCGAGACCGTCGGACAGAGATCTTGATGTGCGGAGAGAGCTCTCCCAGTAGAGAGCGCGAAGTACTGGCTCGGCTTGCCGCCGGAGAATCCAATCGACGCATCGCTGAGGACCTGGTGCTGAGCGTGCGGACCGTCGACAATCACGTCTGTAACCTTCACGCGAAATTGGGCGTGCACGATCGAGCTCAGGCTGCACTCTCGGCGGCGCGGCTGGGTCTCATCACGATGTCTGGGGGCCAGGCAGGCGCGTAATAATTCTGGGTGACGTGCGTGAGCCCGCATCACCCTACGATCGGATTGCGGCGGCAATGACGCCCGCGGACGACTCGCTTCGCGGTATGACCTGTGCCTAGTGGCGGGCATGCACGATACCTCGGCGTCCAATTCTCGCCTACACGAGCTTCTTCACCAATTTGGACATGATTCCTTCCGTCCGGGGCAGAAGGAGTGTATTCAGGCGCTTCTCGATGGTCGCGATGTTCTCGGCGTCCTGCCCACTAGCGGTGGGAAATCGCTGATTTATCAGCTCACAGCGCAGCTACTTCCGTGTGTCACTGTTGTTGTTTCGCCCCTTATTGCTCTCATGCAGGATCAGCTCGAGTCACTTGAGGATCAGGGCATTGACGCCGGTGCAATCAATAGCACGCGCTCGGAGCGTGAGCTATCCCGCGATATCAGCGAGCTCCGCCGAGGCGACGCAAAGATTCTCTACGTCACTCCGGAGCGCTTCGGTGACCCATCCGCTGTGGCGCTCCTGGAGGAGCTTGATGTGTCGCTCTTCGTCGTTGATGAGGCGCACTGCATCACGGAGTGGGGACACGATTTCCGTCCCGCGTATCTCGACTTGCATGATGTGGTACGAAGCCTGGGCCGGCCGCCCGTCCTGGCACTCACGGCAACTGCCACGCCGGTGGTCAGGGCTGAGATTATTGAGCGGCTAGGCCTTCGCGATCCGTTCATTCAAGTGCACGGAACCGATCGTCCGAATTTGTACTTTGAAGTGCGGCGAGTCGAATCGGCAGCGCAGAAGTGGCAGCAGCTCGGGAATTTATTTGGCGATGATTCGATCGAGTCGTCGACGCCTGAGCTGGCGGCCTGTATGACAGGCCCCGGCATCGTGTACACCGCCACCACCCGCACCGCGCGGGAAGTTGCCGAGTGGCTGCAGGAGCGAGGCGTCTCCGCCGAGTATTACCACGGGCAGCGGCGAGCCGCGGACCGAGAGCGCGTGCAAGAAGCATTCATGAACGGCGACGTCCGAGTCGTCGCCGCGACCAACGCGTTTGGTCTCGGGGTAGACAAGCCCGATGTCCGGTTCGTCGTGCATCTCGAGCCACCAGCAAGTATCGAAGAGTACTACCAGGAGGCCGGTCGCGCCGGGCGTGACGGCGAGCTGGCAAGGTGCGTACTTCTCAGTCGCGATGCTGACCTGTCGAGGGCACGATTTCATGGTGCGAGCGGTCATGTCGAGATAGAGTATCTCGAGAAGATACGCACTGCCCTCAAGTCCGGGGGAGCACAATCGCGAGAGCAGCTTCGCCGTGCCACAGGGCTCAGTCGCCCCGCGCTCCTTCGATCACTTGAAGCATTGGAAGACGCTCAAATAGTCCGGTCAACGCGACGCGGGGTGGGCCTCATGGTGGATGACTTCCAGCCTTCGGACGTGTCCCTGGAGCGTGACGACCAGCGGAGGGCGTACGAGCGAGTCGCGTTGAAATGCTACGCAGCTACATTGAATTGCGGGATTGTCGACGTCGATTCATCATTAATTACTTCGGTGAAGATTATCCGAACGGGCGTTGCGACAATTGTGACAATGATTCAAAGACGCAATCAGACGCGACGCCACCGCTCCGTGTTGTTGGGCCCGAGTCGGGATCCTTCAATGTGTCGGATCGGGTGCGTCATCGCTCCTGGGGCGAAGGTTTGGTGACCAGGGTCGAAGACGACCTTTTGACGGTCCTGTTCGATACGGTGGGATACAAGACATTTGATGCGGAGCTTGCTGAAGAACGCGAGATTCTTGAGCTCGTCGGTTCTGCCGAGACTTCCGATCATGAGCGAGCAAGCTAATTGCGATACGGTCTCCGCCCGGGCGTGTGAGCACGGCGGGGCTCGAAGCGTTTGTTCATCGAACGCGCTGTGCTCCCACGTTCGACTGTATGCTGGAGGCGAGGGGCCAAGCGCTGCTTGAGCTGCATCACGACCTCCAACTAGCCGCGTGAGACGACAAGATGCGTACGATGTTCCACTACTGTTATGGGGATAATCATGGCTAAGGTCCGAGTGAAGGTGGATGCATTCATTCACGCGCAGCCCGAAGTCGCGTATCGATGCATCGCGGATTATCGGCAGCATCACCCGAATTTTCTCCCACCTGCGTTTTCCGACTTTCGCGTGGAAGAAGGCGGTTACGGTGCCGGGACGGTGATCAGTTTTCGAGGCAAGACTGCTGGGCGAGTGCGCGATTTCAGAATGAGAGTCACTGAGCCCGAGCCAGGTCGCGTTCTGGTGGAGAGCGATACTCTCTCCAGCATGGAGACGGCCTTCACAGTCACACCGGAGGGCAACGGCTCACGCGTGAGCTTCGACACGCGCTGGAACGGGGCTAGCGGGATAGGCGGATTTTTCGAGCGGATCTTCGCCCCGATAGCTCTACGGCGGCTGTACCGTGACGAGCTAACGCGTCTCGATATGTACGCACAGGGCGTCAGCCAACCGAGTTGACGGGCGTCAGTGGCGGCTTGCCGCTGAGCACGGCGGCGATGTTTTCTGCCGCCAGCGTGGCCATTCTTGTGCGTGTCCCGAACGAGGCGCTCCCAACGTGCGGCGTGATGATGCAGTTGTCCAGTGTGAGGAGCGGATCGTCCATCGAGATCGGTTCAGGATCGGTCACGTCCAGGGCCGCGCCTGCGATCTCGCCGACCCTTAGAGCCTCGTAGAGCGCATGCTGATCCACCAGTGGGCCGCGACCAGTGTTGACCAGAATTCCCGTTCGTTTCATGCGCTTGAGCTGCTCAGCGCCGATGATGTGACGTGTGGCCTCATTCAAGGCCACGTGCACGCTTACATAATCTGACTGGACTAGAAGGTCGTCCAGACTCGCATACTCGTACCCGTTCTCCCGTTCGAGGTCCTCTCGCCGGGAGCGGCTGTAGTAGAGCACGCGCATGTCAAATCCCCTGGCTCGTCGCGCCATAGCTTGACCAATGCGTCCCATTCCGACAATCCCCAGCGTGGTGCCGTGGATGTCTGGTGTGAGGTGCAGCAGCGGTCCCCAAACCTTCCACTCGCCTCGGCGAACGTAGCGATCGCCCTGGACGATCCCGCGGCCAGTAGACATGAGCAATGCGAAGGCCAGGTCTGCTGACGTTTCTGTGAGGACATCGGGCGTGTTGGTCACCTGCACTTGATGACTCGTGCAAGCAGGCACGTCGATGTTGTCGTATCCCACTGCCATGTTGGCAACGACTTTGAGCCTCGATGCCCGAGTCAGGACTTCCTCATCGATGCGTTCGGTAATCATCGGAAAGAGCGCGTCTATCTCGCCGACTTCAGCGAGTAGGACATCGCGCGGGATTGGATCATCGTTATCCCACTGTCGCACTTCGGCAACGCTGTGCAATAGGTCGATCGCTTCCGTTGGAATGCGTCGAGTGATGTAAACGACCGGCTGCGGCATGTGCGGTTAACCTTCCACGCGGATAACGCTACCGATGGCATCGATAACAGGCAGATTTCGTATCTTGGAAATGGCGGATTGCATCGCGGCTTCTTTCGCCTCGTGTGTCATGAAGACGATTTCGGCTCGCGGCACGCTAGGGGCACCATCCAGAGGCTCGATCTGCTCTTTCTGAATGACCGAGGAAAGACTGATGTTGAAATCGCTCATGATAGTGGCGATGGCAGCAATCACGCCCGGCTGATCAGCCGAAATAATGCGCAGGTAGTAGCGCGTTCGTACCTCCTCGAATGGCAGTGCGCTACGAGAAGTATCGTATGGACGCGGCGGAACGCCGACGGATCCTGCACCCGCGCGCTGGGCGATATCGATGATGTCGGCAACAACAGCGCTGGATGTCGGACCCGAGCCGGCGCCACGACCGTACAACAGAATTCGGCCGACCAGATCCCCGTCGACCTGAACGGCATTGAATACGCCATCCACGTTAGCCAGCATGGCGTCAGATGGTACCAGGGACGGATGGACGCGTAGCTCAATGCCCGAGCCCGCAAGTTTGCCGATCGCAAGCAGCTTGATGACGTAGCCGAGCTCGCGCGCATATTTGAAATCAGAAGGGCTCAGCTTGGTGATGCCTTCTCTGTAGACATCGTCAGGATGGACGCGTGCATGAAAGGCCAGACTCGCCAGAATCGCGAGTTTATAGGCCGCGTCGATTCCTTCAACGTCGTTGCGCGGATCCGCCTCGGCAAATCCTTGCTCCTGCGCCTCGCGAAGCGCGGCGCCAAAGTCCATCCCGTCGCGCGCCATGCGCGTGATGATGTAATTGGTAGTGCCGTTGATAATTGCGGTGACCTGGCTTATGTCGTTTGCCAGCAAATCCAGCTTAAATGGGCCGATCACAGGGATGCCGCCGCCCACGCTGGCCTCGTAGGCGACGTCCACACCGCGATCGGCAGCACGAATGAGAATCTCAGGTCCGTGCTTCGCCATCACTTCCTTATTCGCCGTGACCACGTGCTTGCCCGCATCGATGGCCTGAAGGATGTACTGCAAGAGCTGGATGCTCTCCGCCCATCACCTCAACGACCACCTGGATCGTGGGGTCGTCCAGGACGCTTGCAGCGTCCGTGGTGATAGGAACACCCCCGCCGAATTCTCGGTTACGGTCCGGATCGCGTACCACCGCTCGGCGTAGCTCGACGGGGAGTCCAACGCGTTGGGCAATTGATTCCCGCTTCTCAGTAAGCGCGCGCGCTACTCCCGCGCCTACGACCCCGAGACCCAATAGCCCGACACCGATTGTATTCACCACTGGCACCCCCTCGCGCGCAAATGGTAGCGGCCGAACTGAGAGCGCTGCCAGGCGCGGGAATCCCGACAATTCCACGAATTAAGATTGTGTCAACACGCACTCGACAATGTTTTGATACTCTGGCAGAATGTAATTGATACGCAATCCAGCGAGGTTATTATGGCTCGGATGAAGACGGTTGGTCCGGAGGCAAAACAACGCCTCAGGAACGTTGGTAAGGGCTATGTAGAACGACAGCCATACCGGGACGCAATTAGTACGCTGGTCGGAGACCAGAATATAGAAGTGGAACCAGAGTCAGGCGAGACGCTACGTAAGTTGAAACTGATGGTCCGTCGAGCGGCAAGGGAAATCGGACAAGAAATCGACTACGGCGTGACCGTTCAAGACACGCTACTCGTCTGGATTGCTCAGCCCAAGCAGCGTCGACGTCGAGGCCGACCCGCACTGGCATAAGTCGCACGCGTATCGCCAATCCCACAATGCCGCGCGTCAATTGCGCGGCATTGTGGTGTGACAATTGCAACGGATTAGAGCAGTTCTACTTCAAGCCGCTATGGTACTGATCTGGCGCACACGGACGAATGTTACGAGGTTCAGATGTCCTGAAATGCGCATTGCATGTCGGGTCTCGAGTTTCTTGTTTCACTCGCGCTATTCTGACCGCTAGCGTTTTCGCATTCTGCAGTAGGCATCACAGCGGCACCTTGAGCGTTGTGATGTGGGACCACCAGACAGAATCATGGTGGCAGCACGTCAGCGGTCAAGGATTGTCGACGCAAACTGTCCACAACAGCTTGTTCCCATCGCATCAATAGCCACGTCGTTTGCTGAATTTCAGCGAGTGCATCCAACGGGCACCGTGCATTCAGGGAGACGAGTTTTTAAGGCAGCTACGGTGGGAATCCGGCCAGCGGATATGGCAACCGTGGGGCGCAGCCGTTCCTCTTGGAAGGACTATTCGACAGTCGCCTGGGACCGATGGACAGAGTCGTCGGCGTCGCGCTGGGCGCTGAGTCCGCCGCGTATCAGCTTGCCCGACTGGCTCAGCTTAGACCCATTAATGCTGTCGTGGACGGGCAGGACATCGGCGTCCTATGGTCCCGTGGCACGGTGTCCGCGCTCGACCACTATGACATCGCATCATCGCGGGATGTCGGATCGGCGGCCGTATTTAGCCGGATTGTTGATGGCGTGACGCTCAGCTCACTCGCGAGGCGAGCGTTCTGGTTGACGCCGAGACGGGAAGTCAGTGGAGTGTGCGCGGCTATACCGTTGCTGGCCTGCTGGCCGGGCGACGACTCATGCCCACGGTGCATGGGAACCCTTTCTGCTCGCATGGTATCTGTTGAATCCGTCGACGCGACTGTGGACTAGTTGAGTCTTGCGAGACTGATTGGCGGGCTGAATTCGTCCTTACCAATGGGGAGAGAAACCCACGACGGGTCCTCTCCCCTTGGAGGTTAGTTCAAATCACGAGAGACGATTTCAGCGTAGTGGTTGAAGACGGCGTTGCCGGCTTGTCGATGCTGGTCCGCGTTCTGCCCTGCGAAGTGGGGGAGCTGTTCGAACGGGATGGTACCCGCGAACACCTGGTCTACGAGTTCTTGTGGGATCGTCGGGTAATTCGGGCCGGCGGCACAATACGCGTACCAGTTCATCTTGGCCTGTTCTTCCAGACCAAGCGCGCCTCCAACGACCTCGCCCATGGAATTGCCAGCCACGACGACGCCGTGCCCGAGCAGGAGCATGGCAGGATTGTTACCCAGGGTGGCGGCAACCTCCTGGCCCTCTTCCTCGCTCTGGATGATCTTGTAGAGCCGCATCATGTTGATGGGGTGCTTCAGAATGTTCATTCCCTGGCCGCCGGCCATGACGCGGATCGGCGTTCCGAGAATGGTCATGAGCACGGTGAACTGAGGATGAACGTGCACCACGGCCTGCACGTCAGGTCGAGCCTTGTAGATACATGAGTGAATCTTCACTTCGTAACACTGGGTGCTGTTGGGCGGGCCATCCAGCTTGTTGCCTTCGAGGTCACACAGAATCATGTCCTCGGGCATCATGCGTGGAAGCGCGTCGATCTTGTAGCCGCGGCCCTTGACATAGAACTTGTCTGGCTCGCCTGGTAGGCGCATGCTGACGTGGCCCAGTGAGATCGTAGGCCCGTTGGCCAGCCCGACCTCGGTCAGTACGCGATTCGCGATCGCAACGTTCTTTCGAACCTCTTCTCGTTCAGTCATGAGGTGTCCTCCCGAACGGGGCTCAGGATAGCACTAGCCAACCAGTGCGCGTGGCCGTGCTCGCGGCGCGGGTTGCAGCGGACACAGGTCCACACCAATGCATGTAGTGAGCACTTCAGCGCTTTTTTCAGCGATTGCGGAGAGGGAGCGTAGCGTCGAGGACTCCGACGCGGCCTTTCGGATCAGGATCGCCTAGTACATCAACATTGAGTTCGAAGCCCGTATCGTTGAAAGCGCTGATGCGCCACTACGAAAGCTATTGCTTCATCTGGGCGTGGGCGAGAGGGGGTCCTAGGTGGTGTTCCGCGCAAGCACGGCCAGCATGGCTCTCATGCCGGCAAGATTGCGGTTGAATTCTGGGTCCCCTGGGCTGGTGAGCTCGAGAAAGATCCCATTGATTCCTTGTTCGCTCAACCAGCTACTGGTGGTGCCGCTGGCGCGATACCCGAGCAATCGCTGGCCGCTGCCTGGCACCGGTCGGTAGTAGCCGCTGGCACTTTCGTACGCATCGGCCAGAGCTCCCCCGATCCCGTCGCGGCCACCGAACATGAATCCGCCGGCGCTGTGGTAGTTCACCACCATGATCGGACGCTGCTGGATGACGAACTCTGCGAGGGCGCGAGTCTCCTGTTCAGAGAATGGCTCGGGTCCTCCCAGACCTCGTTCAAAGCGCCCATTGCTGTCGTACCCGTCAGGCTCCCAGCTTGGTCCGCCCCAATTGCGATTCGGGTCCACTCCGCTGAGGAACCTGCGCGTGCCCGCCACAAGACCGTCGGGATTCGCCCGCGGCAGGAATGCAAGGGTTACGGATGATGGAACCTCGCCAGGGTTCTCTGCGAAATACTCGAGCAGAGCCTGTGTGAGTCGGTAAGTATTGATCTCAGGACCGCCGTGCTGAGCGCCCAGAAGAAGCACGAGGTTCGGGCCGTCGCCCAGTCGATATACCATCAACGGCAAGCCGCCCTGAGAAAAACCGATAGGCTCAGGCGTGGGAAGCACCCCCGCCGCTGAGCTCGCGGACCAGCCCGAGAAAAGCAACAAGATAGAAAGGCAGGTTGCTGTCAGGACGTATTGCAATCGCATTATGATCGATTGTATCAGGGGGCTTCGATCCATTATCTAAGAGTTGACTGGCTGATTACCGACTCGTAATAATCAATTAGAAATCATCAAAGTAAATTTCATGGCAATCGAATCAACCACCGATGCGCGCGAGCAGCTCATAGATCACATTCTGGAGCTGGAGCCGGAGATGTTCCGCGCAATGGGCCCAGTCGAGCCCAATCCCTGGCTTGATGTCGATGTAAGCATGTCTCAGCTCAAGGTGCTCATGGCGCTGGCCTGGGCTGATCCTGAGGGGCCAGCGCAGGGCCTCCGCATGTCGGACCTATCGCGCTACCTCGGGGTAACTCCCGCGACAGTGACCGTGGTGGTTGATCGACTGGAGGAGCGCGGCCTTGTGGAGCGCCAGCATGATGCGCAGGACCGCAGGCAGCATCGCTGCATGCTCACAGCGACGGCTCAGGACATGATGGCGCGCATCTGTGAGAGCGCGCGTTTGCGCACCCGTCGATTGCTGGCCGAGCTAACCGCGGATGAGCTGCAAATCGTCGAGCAGGGAATGCAGCTACTGATTCGCTCGGCTCTTCAAACAACTCGTTCGAAAGCGGCAGTTGAGACACGCTCGATTGAATGAATCGCCCCTTAGATAACGGCCTACGGCCGGGCGCTAAGTCTCTTCATCGCCAGCGAGCCAATTAAACGCGGCACGGCGTTTCTTATCCGAGTCGTCGGGAGCAAACGGATTTGGAGCGGTGCTCGCTTTATTTTCCGTGGAGAGAAAGGGGTTCGCTGGCTCATTCTTCTGACGTTCTTTGATGTCTGAGAAGAATGGATTGTTGGGATCAACCTGGGGCTTTGCTCGCTCTTCTTTGATGCTCGCCGGCAGGGAGGAGTGCCAGCCATTGTGCGATCAACCCTGTGGAGACCGCGCTCGCCGGTTGGCCATCGAACGTACTTTCGAACGTGCTCACGAGATCCGCTTCCGGAGGCGCCGTACTGCGGGAAGATTCCGTGGAGCGATTGGTTTGGCGAACGATCAAATGGTGGTTGTCAAACTTTACTTCCAGGTCAACGTGCTCGAAGCCATGAAAGTCGAGGTCATCCCGGTGAACCTGTGCGCCGTGGGCACGCAGGTAATTCACCGTCATCCGATCCAGGCCGTCCTGGACGCGCCGCGCAAGCTCTTCGTGGTCGTAGGTAAAGAGATCCATAGTCGCAACTCTCGATTTACTCTACTGCAATCTCCTCGTCCCGGCGAGTTTTTTGGCGGCAGCAGAATCGCATTTCTTTCAGCGTGCGGTCCCTCTCATCATTACGAAATCCGTTGATGTCGGGGGGCGGCCGGGTAAGTCACCTTGAAACCCCGCTATGCTTGTGAGGACCATTCTTGGACTCGCGTTCAGGGAATTCTGAGATACGGAGCGTACGAGCATGCCACGACGGATCGTCATCGAAGCCGCTGACCTCCCGCACCATTCCAACCCGATTCCCACAGCAGTGAAGATCGGCAACATGGTCTTCTCATCAGCGCTCTTCGGCCACGATCCGAAGACCCAGCAGCTACCGGACGATCCGGACGCTCAGGTCGGCAATGTCTTCCGCTCGGTGCGGCGTGTCATGGAGGAAGCCGGTGGAAGCGTGAGCGACATTGCCAAGATGACGGTCTACCTGAGAGACATGCAGCTTCGCGATCTTGTCAACCGCGAATGGCTGAAGATGTTTCCGGAAGAGGACGATCGCCCAGTCCGGCACACGATGCCTATGGCCACCGGTGGCAGTGCGCTCATTCAGGTAGAGCTCATTGCGGTGTTAGGGAGTTAAGAGCTCACAGTAACGCACTTCGGCAAAGCGGACACTGTGAACTGCCAACTTCTAAGTTCGTTCTCGCGCCAGCCTGAAGCCGAGCGCACGGGCGCCCAAGGTGACGAGCAGTACGAAAAGCGTCACCAGCACCCCAATGGCGGTGCCGCGCTCCATCTCTCCAGCGAAACTGTATTCCAGCATGAGGATGGAGAGCGGACGCGACTGCGCACTGTAGAGCAGCGCCGTCGTGCCGATGTCTCGGATCGAGGAAAGAAATGCCAGAAGCCCAACCGTCACGGCCGTGGGTGCCAGGAGCGGCAGCAGCACCTTCCTATACGACGTGAGCCAGCCCGCTCCGCAGACGCGTGCGCTCTGCTCGAGCTCGGCCCCGATCTGCATGATCCCTGCCTTAAAGAAGAGCGTAGCCACGGGGCTGTCCTTTATCACCATGGCCACGATGATTCCGGTGGTTGTGCCGTAGAGGAGCCCGCGCAGGTCTGTCGCCAGGAAGAGCCACAATAAGCCAAGGCTCATCAGAATTCCGGGGACTGCCCAGGGCACCCAGACGAGCAAGTCAGCCGTCTGCGTGGCCTTTGACCGGTTTCGCACGATTGCGTAGGCGACCAGCGAGTATATGACGATCGACCCCAGTCCTACTCCAAAGGCGATGATGAGACTGTTGCGCACTGAGCCGAAAAACACCGGATCGCCGAAGAGATTCTGCCAGTGCGCCAGCGTCCAGGGATTGGGAATGTTGAAGAAACCGTACCGGCGCATGAACGAACCGAGCACCAGGAACACCAGCGGCGCCAACAGAGAGACCACGAAGAACCCGTAGCACATTGCTACGGCCGGCCATTTCCATTTACCGAGTCGCACGGGGTTCGATGAGAAACCCTGACCGGTGACTGTCGTGAATGTGCGGCTCTTGATGTACCACTGGTAGAGCAGCGCCAGGCCCATGAGCGTGAGCAGGAAGACGAACCCCAATGCGGTTGCCTCGCCGAACTTGGGTGGCTGCTCCCGAACAAGGTCCCAGATACGCGTGGAATAGACCTGGATTCCGGCCGGCTTACCGAGAAGCAGCTCTACTTCGAAGACCTCGAGACTGCGAACAAAGGAGAGCACCGCGATTCCGAGCGCGGCCGGCGCCAGCACGGGTAGCGTGACCCGAAGTGTCGTGATGAACTGGTTGGCGCCACAGACTCGTGCTGCCTCTTCCAACGATGCGCCTACTCGACGTAATGCTGGAAGCAAGAGAACGACCTTGTAGTAAACACCGGTGGAAGCCAGGTGGACCCAGATGATGCCCCAGAAGCTATAGATGTTGAAGACGCCGCCATCGATAAACGGAAGCTGATTGAGCGCGTCATTGATCAGGCCGAATTTTGGATCCAACAACAGGATCCAGCCAAACGTCAGCGGGAGGTGGGGGAGGAAGATTCCGATCCAGCACAGCAGCTCGAGTCCGGTTCGTCCGGGCAGGTCGCTTCGGGCAATCAGCCAGGCCAGGGTGAACGCTATCGGGAGTGAAATTAAAGTGCGCAGTCCGCCCAGTGCCACGCTGTTCCAGAGTGACATAAAGGTTCCGCTGTCGCTGAACGCGGTGATCCAGTTCTGGACCCCGTAGACAGATTCTCGACCCGGGAAGGGATAGGTTGAAGCTATTGATCAGGAGTAGCACGAGTGGCAGCGCAACGATGATGCCGACAAGGAGCGGCAGTACATTGCCAATTAGACGCCGCGCGCGCAGCTCCGTACCGGACTGCGCCTTGAACGTCGGAGCAGTGACGATCGTCGCGCTCACTGGGGCCACACCGACGCGCCCGTCGTATCGATCACCAGATCGACCTGGGTGCCAATAGGGAATTGCTGCCGGCGTGAGCTGAATACAAAGAGCGACCGACCGGACGCCGTGCGCACGTTGTACTCCACACGCTCGCCGAGATATGCGGCCTCCTCAACGGTGGCCACGAGCCGGTTTGGCGCCGCGTCACCGACGGCCTCCAGACGCACATCCTCTGGGCGGCACGAGACGGCGATCGGAACGGCATCACCAGTGATTGGCAGATCGCTTCCGTCCACAATGAGTGTGCGGTTCTGCTCGCCGCTCAGGGTCACGTGCAGGCGTCCGCCCTCGCGTCGCCCCACACCTTCGAGCACAAGCGCGCGGCCGAGGAAATCACGCACAAATGTCGAGGCGGGTCGCTCGTAGACTTCATCTGGCGGACCGACCTGCTCGAAGTGCCCACTGTTCATCACAGCCACGCGATCAGACATCGTCATGGCTTCCGCCTGGTCGTGCGTAACAAACAGGACCGTCATACCGAGTCGCCGCTGGATGCTACGGAGCTCCAATCGCATGTGCTCACGAAGCTTCGCGTCCAGGTTGGAGAGCGGCTCATCGAGGAGCAAGATATCTGGCCGATACACGAGCGCGCGGGCCAACGCCACACGCTGTTGCTGTCCACCGCTCAGGGTTGTGGCCGGACGCTCACCGAGTCCGGCGAGGCCGACGATCTCCAGCGATTCTTCTACCCGCCCGCGAAGCTCCTCATTGGACATCTTTCGCAGTCTCAAGGGGAAGGCAATATTCTCGAAGACCGTGAAGTGCGGCCAGATGGCGTAGCTCTGGAAGACCATGCCCATGTTACGCCGCTCTGGCGGGAGATACAGGCCCTTCTTCGCGGACACGATGGTGTGCCCGGTGAGGAAAAGCTCGCCATCTTCCGGATGCTCCAGGCCGGCGACGATGCGCAGCGTCGTGCTTTTGCCACAGCCGCTCGGTCCGAGAAGTGTGAACACCTCGCCCCGTTGGATCGTGAACGAGAGCTTGTCCACCGCGCGCACTGAGCCGTATTGCTTGACCACGTCGCGGAGCTCCAGCACCGTGTCGGTGCCGACGCCGGCCGGCGCGATGGTTGCAGCCATCATTTCGCCGTGAGCCGCTTGATGCGCTCCAGCGCCTCAGGACTTCGCTCGCGCGATGTGAACTCCCACGAGTAGATATCGAAGTAGTTTTGCCCGGCCTTTGGCACTGTGTAGTCTGGCGACCAGCTATTGTCCACGTCGGTGCGGTTACTCACGCTTACCTGGGCCTTGTTATAGACCTCGCTACCTTCCTTGCCAGCCATCCAGTTGACGAACAGCTTGGCCGCATTCGGGTGGGCAGGCTTATTGATCAGTGCCATCAGGCCAAAACCGGCGCTTACGGTGCCCGCGGCGTCAGGCAGGTCTCGCACCACCACGATGTTGAACCCATCCGTCTTGAGCGGCTCGAGCTCCGACGCGTTGAGCCCGAGACTGACGGGGTACTGGCCTCGGGCGAGCCAGTCTGAGAGCTGACGCTCCTCGCGGCTGACGCCCGGCTCCTGATCTCGATAGAGGGCGCGGAAGTAGTCGTCGCCCAGGGCCTCGATGATGTAGGAGCCCGTGGCCGAACCAGGACCCGACACGGTGGGATCGTAGACGGATATCTTGCCCTTGTACTTGGGCTCCAGCAGTGTCTTCCAGGACACGATCTCGTTGGGCTGCATGAATTGCGGATTGACGGAGATCTGGAGCGAGAGCTGATTTGAGAGCCGAAGGATGTACTGATCCTCAGGATCCATAAACCATAGGCTGCCGCGACGCCAGTTGGACCCATCGGCGGCCTCCGGCGTGAACAGCTGCGACCTGATTGGATCCAGCATCTTGTCCGGATAGGCCTGGGTGTAGAGAGTGGTAGCCCCGGCGATCATCGCGTCCAGCGTGTACTGACCGGCGGCGCGTTCGGACTTGAGCCGGGTCATGAGATCACCGGACCGACCGCCAAGGTACTCGAGCTCGATCCCGAAGCGCTCCTTGAACGCCCTGGGCAGCTCCTGGCGGACGGCTTGCGTGGGCGGCCCTGAAACGACGACCGTGCCCTCTTTCTTCGCGGCGTCCACGAGCGCGTCCCATTGTTGTTTCCAATCGGTCGCGGCGGCGCCAGACATTGCTTCGGTTGCGGGTTTGACGGCCACCGGCGCCTCTGTCTTTGCTACCGCGGTGGCAGGAGCGCTGGTTGGAGCAGCTGCCGGCTTGGCAGCAGTTGGCGACGCCGGCGCTGCCGACTGACAGGCAGCGATCAGCATCGACGATCCGCCCAATCCAATCACTCCGATGAATGCGCGTCGGGAAAGACGATCGTTTGACATTTATTCTGCCCCGTGTGTCGATTGCGTCGGTGTCGGCTTGATTCAGGCACCGTCGAAGAATCGGAATAACGTTGCGCTACGATCGATTCGGAACTCTTACGCCTTGACCGTCAGGCGCTTCATCTTCTCGAGCTCATCGGGGCTGAACCCGTCGAGCGTCCATTGCCAGTCGTACGAGTCAAAGTAGTCCACGCCCGGCGTGGGCAACATGTAATCGGGGACCCATTCGTTGTTGACGTCGGTGCGGTTGCTGACCGTGACCTGCGATTTGTTGTAGACCTCGCTGCCTTCCTTCATTGCGATCCAGTTCAAAAAGAGCTTCGCGGCGTTGGGATGCGGCGCCTTGTTCACAAGCCCGATGAGACCGAAGCCCGCGCTCACAGTGCCGGGCGCGTCGGGCAGGTCTTTCAATACCTGGATCTTGAAGCCATCCTTCTTGAGAAGCTCTACCTCGTTGGAGCCGGCGCTGAATTGAGATCGGGTAGGTACCGCGCGCGATCCAGTCAGACATCTGGCGGTCGTCGCGAGTGATCGATATCTCCTGCCCCTGGTAAAGCGAGCGGACGTAATCCTCGCCGAGCATCTTCATCAAGTAGGCGGCCGGGGGCCAGCCTGCCCCCGATACCGTCGGATCGTGCGCCGTGATCTTCCCCCGGTACTGCGGGGCCAGCAGATCTTTCCAGAGCTTTATGGGCGCTGGATCCACGTATTCTGTGTTGACCGTAATGCTGTGCGAGGCATTGTTTGTGATGCGCAGGATGTACTGGTTGTCCGGGTCCATGAACCAGAGCTTGCCGGCCTTCCATTTGCTGCCATCGCTTGCCTCGGGATTCACAAGTGCCGGCGGAATGGGATCCAGGAGCTTGTTGCCATAGGCTCGCGTGTACATGCTCTGCGCGCCGGCGATCATGGCATCCAGCGTGTACTGACCCGCCGCGCGCTCAGACTCCACCTTGGTGAGTAGATCGCCAGTTCGGCCACCGAGGTATTCCACTTCGATTCCGAATCGCTCCTTGAATTTGGCGGGTATCTGCTGGCGCACTTCCGGCGTTGGCGGGCCGGAAGAATGAGGGTGCCCTCTTTCTTAGCCGCTTCGATCAAGTCAGTCCAGGACTTTTCCCAACCCGCCGGGGCGGCGGGAGCGGCTGCTTTCGCGGCCGCTGGCGCCTCAGTTGGCTTGGCAGGCGCCGCGGCCTTTGGCGCGGCTGGAGCCTCGGTGGGCTTGACGGGGCGGCCGCTGGCGGCGCTGACTGGCAGGCTGCCAGGAGCGTGGCGCTGCCAACAGCGAGTGACTTCAAGAACGATCGTCGATCAATCGACCGCTCACCGGAAAGCCGAATCCCCATGCCTAAAGACCTCCGTGGTCTGTCGCCGGAACCTGATGCCGCCACGACGCGGCGTCCACCGATTATGCCCCCAACTCAGCGTGGCGTGCACACAAAAAATCTTATTGAGGTGCGTACAATGGCGCTCCGTGGCACACAATGCTTCTCAGGCCACCAGTCAAGCCTCTGGCGGACGGCTGAGCGCGCTCAAGTCGTCCAGATTTCCGCATGTTCTGGGCGGCCTCGCTGGTTTCTCAGATCGGTGGCTGGGCCGCGCAGGTGGCCACCTCCTGGCTGCTCCTGGAGATGACCAACTCGGCCTTTTACCTGGGCCTCCAGGGACTCTTTCTAGCGGTCCCCTTCATCGGTAGCTCCATGATCGCTGGCGCGGTGGCGGACCGTATGGACCGAAAGCGGCTCCTGCTTATTACGCAATGGGGGGCTCTGCTGGTCTCGGCGGCTCAGGCAGGGTTGGTTCACCTTGGTCTGATCGCGGTCTGGCAAATCTACCTCTTTAGCTCATTGAGCTGGGTTTGCGCCGGGTTTGAGACAGCGGCGCGTCAATCCCTGCTTCCCAACATGGTGCAAAAACATCAGATTCCCAGTGCCATAGCGCTTTACTCCACCATCCACCGGACGACAGCCTTGATTGGCCCCGCGCTGGGCGGACTGACCATCGCGCATTTTGGCGTGGCCGGGGCACTGTACTCCCAAACCGTCGGCTGGGCGCTTCTGGTGTGGGCAGTGACCCTGATGAAAACTACCTCCGTGCCCGGGGGAACTGGGCCGTTATTCACCGCGGTGAAGGCCGGTTTCAGTTATGCGCGGGCGCATCGAAAGATCGCGGCGCTGCTTGCCGTGCAGGCTTCCACGAGCATGTTGGTCAACTCAGGCGCGCTATTGCCAATTTACGCGCGCGACATTCTAGAGATCGGGCCACAGGGCCTGGGTATGCTGCACTCAGTGACGGGCCTTGGCAGCCTGGTTGGCATGGGATTGGTAATCTGGCTGGGCCACCGCGGCACGCATGGTCGCTGGATTGTGTTCGGCAGCATCCTCCAACCGGTGTTCTTGGCCGTCTTTGGCATGTCGACGTTTCTACCGCTTTCAATGCTCATGCTCTTCTCGGTGGGTCTCGTGGAAATGACCGTTGGGACGCTCCGTCAGACAGTCATGCAGCTCAGTGTCGATGACGCGTATCGCGGCCGTGTCATGAGCCTGTCGTCGATCTCGGCCCGGGGCGTGAGCCCATTTGGCAACTTGCAGAGCGGTACACTGGCGACTCTCATCGGCGCTCCTCTCGCCATCGTTTCGAGCGCCGGGCTGGCCGTCTGCATCGCAATGTGGGTCTGGCTTCGAACGCCGGAGTTCCTCGCGGACGCGGGTGTGACTCGACGTACCTCTGAACCTGCTCAATCTCCCGCCGTGTAGCCGCGTATTCGCAAGCGGGATTCGCATAGCGAGTACGATGATGCTGGATGGCCCGACGGTCCGGAGGTCACGTCATGTTCAACGACGAGTTCATCAAAGAGCTATGGACGTATGCCGACGAAGTGCGCATGGTAGAGCATCCGTGGTTTAAGGGCATTGCCGAGCATCGCTGGACGAGAGAGGAAATTATTCTCGGCGAAGTGCAGCATTACCTGAGGGTGCGCACCAACCCAATCTACTTCGGCTACATCGCTATCAACGCGGTAGCGGACAAGTCGTATCAGATCATGGGTACGGTGCTCGAGAACTTTATGGAAGAGCTTTCGGGGCCGCGCTCACACGTTGACATCGTGCTGCAGTTTCTCGAGGAGGGGGGTATCGCGCGCGAAGAGGCGGACCAGGCGGAAGCCGCGCCGGGGACAATGGCTGCCATCGAGATGATCGCCCACCATTGTCAGCATCGCTCGGCGCTGGAAGGCGTCGCAATGCTGGCATTCGTCGAGAGCATGCACGGTGGATTAGACGGGGCGGCCGCCAGTGTCTACCCACACCTCATCGGGCATTACGGCTTTTCCGAGCGCGCCGCGGAGACATACAAGATCCACGCCGAGCAGGACGTCGGCCATGGCGGCCATCAAATCGAGATCCTGCGCGAGTTTGCCACCGATGACGCGGCGAAGGATCGCATCCGCAACGCGGTGAAGCTTGGACTGACTGCCTACACTTTGGAATGGGACGGGCACGTCCAGGCCATGACCGGCCGTCGCGAATTCTGGCAGGGCACGGGCCCGCTACATCTGAGGCAGCCACAAGTACGTCTACGCGCAATGCAGTCGCGCTAGAGCGCGCCGGTAGGACAGGCGCCTCTGCCTGTCTTTGGGAGTGCGTGTGGCCGGGACACCGCTTTGGATTTCGCGATCTCAAATTGAAGCGTGCGCGGAATCCAAAGCGGAGTCGTAGCCACCCGCACTCCAAGGCTCCTACGATGCGGGTCGGGACTCCTCGGGCATAACCTCGAGCGTGAGTCGTTCCGCGCCTCGGATCACCGTTAACGGCGCACGCGTTCCGACGCGCGCTTCTGTCAGCAGACGGTGCAGGTCATCGATCGCGGCTAACGGGTGCCCGTCGAAGCCGACCAGGATGTCACCTTCCCTCAATCCCGCGCGTTGCGCCGCGCCGTTCGGCTCGACTGAGATCACGAGGATTCCGCTCTCCACTGGCAGGTCGAAGAAGCGGACGACTCGGCGCAGTAGCGGGACGTTCTGTCCGGCCACGCCGATCACGCCGCGGCGAATCTTGCCGTCTCGGATAAGCTTGCTGGCCACGTAGGTGGCGGTGTTGATCGCGATGGCGAAGGAGATGCCCTGGGCCGTTGCGATCATGGCGGTATTTACGCCGATCACCTCCCCGCGAGAGTTCACGAGCGGTCCGCCACTATTACCAGGGTTGAGCGCGGCATCTGTCTGGATGATGTCGTCCATAAGTCGACCGCTGGAAGCGCGTAGCGATCGACCGAGGGCGCTTACCACTCCCGCGGTAACAGTGGCCTGGAAGCCGTACGGGTTGCCGATTGCAATAGCTAACTGGCCCGGCCTGATGGCGTTGGAGTCACCGAGCACCACCGTGCTAAGGCCCGGTGCGCTGACGCGCACGACCGCGAGATCCGTATCCGGGTCTTCGCCCACCAGGTCCGCGGTTAGCTCGCGCCCATCCGCCAGGGCCACCGAGATCGCGCTCGCGCGGTGCACCACGTGGCTGTTGGTGACAATGAGCCCATCGGGCGTGATGATGAACCCGGAGCCGCTCCCACGACCTTGTTGTCGGCGTCCCCGGCGCCGGCCCCTTGCGCCGCTCGGTGCTCAACCTCGACCCTGACCACCGCTGGGCCGACCAGCTCGACTGCTCGTGAGACCGCCAGCGAGTAAGCGTCCAGCAGGTCGTCGTCCCCGCGCTCGGAGAGTGCGTGTAATCCCCTCTGCCCGGACGGGCCATCGATATCCTCGATTTGCTGGAAAAGTGCTGCCAAATTCTGCCTTGTTTCCGGAGCCTAAGAATGCACAACGGACCTGCATCCCGTTTGGCAGGCTCCTTTATTCTTGAAAACGCCTCTGCTGCTCGCGCAATTCCGTTTTCCAGAAGTGGGCAGCTAGATCGGCCAGTCCGCTGGCAGCTCAGCCCGCGCAGCCTGGTATTCGGGATCGTCAGCGTACGCTCCGGCAATGCGCTCGAGCGTTTGGACTAACTCGTCCTCACTGAGTCGGAGGACATTCGAGACCATACCCGTGGTCTCCTCGAAGCTTCCGCTTCAATGGCGGTGTCAGCCACGCATGCGTTGCAGGATGTAGCGATCAGCCTCGGCCAGCGCCATGACAGTGCCTCCGCGGGGATTCCCTTGATTCTAGCGTTCGGGGGACAGGGCGCGGATTGTCACCTCCTCGCATATCGGGTGTGGACCCCCATCCTCACTTGACTCCACACGAAGCCGTCCAAAGAGCCGACACGGAATTCCCTGCCATTCGGCTCGGAGAATGAGGAACGGATAGGTAAGCGTAGAGCCAGGTGGCTCATCAAAGTCCACAACACTAGAGATGCTGCCCAGTGAATCGCCTGGAATGAGAAGGGGCGGATGGATTGCCAAGTCTTCGGCTCGGAACTGATCGTGGGGTATGCGTAGCTCGTGGATCTCCAGCGGGCGGGGCGATTCGTTCCGAATCGTCCAGGAGATACTCCACCGTTTGGCCGGTAGGCAGACCGCCGGGGATGATGCCTCGATCGATACCGAAAGGTCGCTCAGTGACGCGTCGGGCATGGGCTAGCGAAGGTCCTAGGCCGAGTGCGTCGCTGTGTTGTGGTTGTGCAGCGTCTCCTTGATCAGAAAGGCAACCATTGCTGCCCCACCGAGACTGCACACGGCAAGGAACGAGAAGGCGATGGGCGACCCGGCATGCTCAGTGAGCAAGCCGAATATCGCCGGGCTCAGGAATAGGCCGAATTGGCCGAGCGTATTCCAGACTCCGAAGAACTTACCTCGGGCATGCGCTGGCGCCACGTCTGATCCGAGAGTCTGCATGGAGCCGCCGGTAAGGGCTTGCGTGAGACCCATGCCGATGAGTGCAACGACGAAATAGCTGAACGGCAAGTTCATGGCGGTGATGATGGCCATGAGCGCAATCGATAGCCCCAGAAGGGTGAAGCCGGGTACCACTGTCGCTTTGCGGCCGAAGCGATCCATGATGTGGCCGGCCAGGATCGTAACCGGGATTCCAACCGCGCTAACCGCCGCGGCCATCAGACCGACAGTCGCTGCGTCGATGTCGTATGCGTAGACGGCGTAAAAGTTCATTGATCCGCCGAACAGCGCGCCGCGCGAAAGAGACGTCAAGAAGTACGTGGCGAAGAGCACCATGATGGGAAAGGTGAGGAACGAGAGGTAGATTGAGCGCGTGGACATCCCTGCTGCTCTCGCCTCTTCCTGATTCGCCTGGCGGGAGGACGTTTCCGTCATGCGAAGACTGGGTATGACGGCGAGCAGTGAGAGCAATGCGTGAACGTAGAACGGAATCCTGACATCCCAGACGGCTGCCAGAAGACCGCCGAGCGCTGGACCGACCAGGCGACCGGCATTGTCGAAGCTGAAGAGCGTCGTAATCTGGCGACCCCTTGAGCCCCCGCCCGCATCGGCGATCATGGTGATGCGACCCATGGTCCACATGCCCGTTGCCCAGCCGTTGACGAAGCGCCAGAACAAGAGCTCCGGAAATGAGCCGGCAGTCGCGGTAAGCACCGAGCTGATCGCACTCAATATTGGACCGGCGATGATGACCTTTCGGCGCCCAACTCGATCGATCAAGAAGCCGGTAGGGACGGAACAGAGCGCGGTGCCTGCGAGCTGCAGAACGATAACCAACGACGCGGCTCCGAACGAGATATCAAACGACTTGGCAAACACCGGGAGCGCGGGCGTGGCCACCCCTGTGCCCAGGGCCAGAATAAAGGCCGGCACATACACCGAATAGAACGATCCCTGGGCAATGCCCCGCATGGTCCCCCCGTTAGGAAACTGATCATACAAGCCCCTAACGAGGGCGCATGCTCGGCCCTCGAAGTGAGACTGCGGTGCAGGTCGTGAGTGCTCAAGCACGCACGACATGCATTGGGCCGCGCGACGCGGCGCGAGCGGGTCACATTGCCGACCCCTCATCCGTTTGTTATCCTCGCGACGTGCTCCTTTGGGGGAGTGGCGGAATTGGCAGACGCGCATGACTTAGGATCATGTTCCGCAAGGAGTGGGGGTTCGAGTCCCCCCTTCCCCACCAGGCAGTCCGTCTCGACGCTTGCCGTCGACACACCGTATGCGATTTCTCACCCTTCTCTTCGTTCTCCTTCTGTCAGCGTGCCAGGTTAGCGCTCCTCCTCCGAGCGCCACGCCCACCACTAAGCCTTCTACGCCGATTCCGGCTCCTCCGAGCGCCACGCCCACCAGTCAGCCTTCTACGCCGATTCCGACTACTCCGACCGTCCTTCCCACGGCGCCGCCTACGAGCACAGTGCCACCAACGCTGACGCCCCTGCCCACCGCGACGCCGGTGCCGGTCGCCATCGAGCGAGTCGCCAGTCCAACGCACACCGTACACACGTTCCTCTGGGGTAACGCGGCCACCACAGCCCGAGACCTACGGTTAGCGCGCGATGCCGGCTTCACGGCTATCAAGCAGCGCTTTGAGTGGCGCTACGTGGAGGGACAGCGTCAAGGTCTTTATGAATGGAATGAGCCTGATCGCATTGTTAAAGCGGCTGAGGACGCTAGGTCTCGAGATCATTGCGCGGGTTGACAATCAACCAAGCTGGGCGCGCGGCGACCGTTTATTCCCCGGCTCAGGGCCGCCGGATGATCTGGACGATTGGCGAATATTTTTGGAGCGGCTCGCGGCCCGCTACAAGGGCCGCATTCAGGCCTATCAGATCTGGAATGAGCCCAATCTGGACCGCGAATGGGGCAATCGAGCGCCGAATGCTGAGGAATACGTGGAGCTCCTGCGCGTGGCGCATCAGGCCATCAAGAAGCTCAGACCCGGACGCTCTTGTTATCTCCGCCGGCTTGTCTCCCACAACCGAGGTCAGCGAGCGCGCGCGAGCGGACGATGTGTTCATGCGAGAAATGTACGCCGCCGGGCTCAAGGAGGTAACTGACCTCGTTGGCGTGCATGGCGCCGGATTCAAAGCAGAACCTGAGGCTGATCCAGACATTGTCGCGCAGCGCTCGGACCTGACCAACAATGACCCAACCTCGCCGGAGCTACGCCGCATCTACGCATTTCGACACGTCGAAGACATCCGGCAGATTCTGATTGAGAATGGTGATGCCACCAAGCAGCTCGCGATACTCGAGATGGGCTGGACCAGCGACCCGAGACCTGGCTCGCCGTATGCCTGGCACAGCGTCTCTGAGGACACCAAGGGCGAGTACATCGTGCGTGCTCTCAAGCTGGCGGCGGAGCGTTGGCGTCCGTGGATGGGCTACATGACGGTCATTTATTTGCCGGAGACTCGCTGGACTCGAAATGATGAGCAGTACTGGTGGAGCTTCACCGACACGGATGGCGCTCCCCGCGCTGTCCTACCGGGCGATTCAGCGTGCCTCAGTGAGATAGGAGCGCCGCTGCGAGCGGTCTCACTTCGCCTGATGTTTGACAACAACGAAGCGCCACGCTCATGTGCAGAGCGGGGCGCTTCGTTCCGGTTCTGAGATTCCGAACCGGAAAGCAGCAAAGATGTATGCAACTGAATCCAGATCTCTCCGTTCGCCGTATAGCGTCCCGTATGGCGGGCGGATGCCCGGTGCCCGCTGAATTCACGTGGCCGAATTGAGGAGGTGATTTTTATGCGATTGAATGGATTGAAGGTGATGTATTCCGCTGCCGCCGCAGTTGCGCTTACAGCATCGCTGAGTCTGGCTGTCACGCCCTCAGCTAGCGCCAGAGAGATCATGGTGACGATCGTCGATCAGGAGGCGCCGGCGAGTGCCCGGGAATCCCGAGCAGGGAGCATGGGGTTATTCGCCATTCCACGTCGACGCCGTGAAAGGCGACACGATTACGTTCATGCAGAGCGAGAACGCGTTTCGCCCGCACACCGTGACCTCAATCAGTTGGACCGGTCAGGCGCCTACGCGAGAGCTGGCCTCTGCCACCACATTCGATTCCTCCCCATCTCAGGCCGAGTATCTCCAGAAGGGCATGACGTGGACACTTGACACATCAAGTCTCGATCCAGGTCACATCCTTTACTACTGCACCATCCATCCTTGGATGGTCGGCACTGTTTCTCTCACCGCCCCTGATGCTGAGTCACCAACCACAGCGGACGTCGAGTCCTCTGCCGCGCAGTAAATAGTTTCGTGGGCGTATTGACAAGAGCCGCGCAATAAGCGCGGCTCTTGTCATTTTCATCGTCCTATAGCCCCTTGGCAGAGGGCTGGCGACAGTCTCGATACTCCTTCCCCAGACGCGGCTACTGAATCTCAACCGTAGTCCCGGGCGCTGCGCACTGGGCCAACGCTCTGGGGACTGGGACGCGAAGATGGCCACGAATCGAGAGATACCGCCCTCGGCCATCGCTTCACGCTACTGGATCAGCCTGGTTAAGACCTGCCTGAGGCCGCGCATCTGGCGCGTTCTCAATGATGACGGCAATCGGCCGTGTCGAAGAAGAGACCGTGGTATTGCTAGGGGAAATCCGCGAAGTGGATGTTGGCGTGGATGCCTTGACAAGCGAGTCGAGCACCGTTGAGCGCTGATCGCTCCGACGCTCTGATGTCGGCGAGGCCCCGGGCGAGAGCGGCTTTGGCACGCAACCGAGCAGGAACGGAAGCAAGTAGAGCGTGCAAAGGATGGCATGAGCTCGGTCAATGGTGTGCCGCTGACATTGGTCTCCTTGTTATTGTCGGCTGTCCGTAGCGATTGTCCCGCTGCGCCTGCCCGCGGCGTTGAGCGCCATGACTATCAACACCGCCAGAGTCAGGACGATACCTTCGGCCACAACCGTGGCCCGAGCACCGATCTGTTCAGAAAGCCAGGCTAGTGGCAGCGAGGCAATCGGCATGATCGCGAAGGTCATGCCGTAGACGGCTACGACTCGACCAAAATACGCACGATCCGTTTGAGCCAAAATGAGCGCATTGTTCAACGCAATGAATGCGGCCGAGACTGCCCCGGCGATGAATATCAGCACGGTCGCGCTGATGATCCCCGGTGCCAGTCCGAACATTACCAGGAAAACCCCGAATCCAAGCCCCGTGGCGTTCTGCAGCCAGTCCGCTTTTGCTGATGCGGCGAATGGACCGACTGCCAGCGATCCAACGAGTGCGCCGATTCCCAGAGCGGACAACAGCATGCCCAGCCCCGGCGCACCAACATCAAACACCCTCTCGGAAAAGACCGGCATGAGCTGTTGGAACGGCAGCCCGAAGAGCGAGCCCGCAAATGCCAGACCAATGAGCTCGAAGAGTCTCCTCGAGCTTGCAATGTATCGTAGGCCCCCGATGTACTGGTCCCAACCGCTTTGCGAGGTCGGTGGAGGTGGCGGCGCCTCGCCTCGCCGGTGGCTTGGTAATCCGACTATGACAGGCAGCACCACTGCATAGATCAGAGTCATGAAGGCAAAGACGCTGGCGACCCCGATGCTTTCGATGGACATGAGGGCGCTGGCAAGTGCGGGCCCGAGAATGCGGCTTAAATTGATACCGACGTTGAATAGCGCCATCGCATTCGGCAAGAGTTTTGGACCGGCCAACTCCGCCAGGAAGGATTGTCGAGTGGGCCCGCCGAAGGCGAAGAGGACGCCCTGAGTGAGTCCGAGCGCCACCAGGTGCCAGACTTCGAGCCGGTCGGCGAAACCCAGTCCCGCGATCGCGGCGGCCGCAGCCCCCAGCAGAAACTGCGTAACTAGTAGGACCGCTTTGCGATTGAATCGGTCCGCGATGATGCCGCCAACCATTAGGAGCAGGAACATGGAGATGCCGGGCGCGGCTCCGGCCAAGCCCATGGCCGTCGCCGATCCTGAAATAGTCAGAGCGGCGTAGCTACTGGCCACGGTTGACATGCTGAATGCGAGCTGCGAGGGAACAAGCGATAGCCACGCGTTCCGAACGTCTCGATCCGCCAGTGACGGATACCAGCGCGTCAGCAGGAATCGAGATTGGTGCGTGGGCCCAGGAGCCTCTCGTGTTGTCACGGGGCCATTATCGGTCCCCGGCGTGCGGCCATGCGGCGGGCCTGAGCGGTTTGTCTCGAAAGAATCGAATGGAGCTAGCCCGGCTGGTAGCGCGGGATGATTCCGCTACCAGCTGCACCTACCCAGCGGTTGTACCTTAAGACGCTTGCTAGCTCGGTGGCTTCGCCTGCAGGCGCGTGAAGTAGTCCAGGCCTTGCTCGATCTCCGTTCGGTAGCGGTCGCGAATATCACGCAATAGATCGTGGAACTCGAGCTCCACCCGAACGGAAGAGAGCGTGCGGATCGGCTGAAAGGTGTAGACGATCGTGCGTCCCGGAATCAGGTAATCGTAGGATTGGGTTGGGTCGCTCGCCTGATGATTGGGGTCGCGCGCTGACGGGAAGGGCTGCAGATCGCTCGGCTGGCCGGGGCCCCACTTCACTGGTGGATCAGACTCAGGCGCAAGCCGCTGGTAGATGGCGCTCCAGCGCTCGTTTTCCCGAAGCTGGAACGGATCGCGCTTGCCTCGAGCATCATCCGGGCCGGTTTTGTAGAACACGTTCACGGAACCGTCGCGATTGAGCTCGAGTCGAAACACTCGACCATCCATTGAGCTCACCAATCCCGGTTCGGTCGCCGATGGCATCCTCTATGGCGAGCACCCGGGCATTGGCGTCCGCCTGGAATACGGCGCGGGTAAGGTGGGTTTTTCCTGACTCCACGACTTGCTCCAGACGAAACGCACGCGGCCAGGCTTCGCGGACAGGATCGAGGTGCTGTACCGTTCGGTCGATCTGGATGGTCGTTGCTTCGCCAGGGCGTAGCGTGGCAGCGAGACCGCGAATTGCCTCCATCTGAAAAATATCCGGGTCTGGCACGCGGTAGATGAGCTGAGCCAAACGTAGAATGTCGGTTTTACCGTTCCCAAGCAGATAGGCTAGATCAGGATGGAGCTGGATGGTAGCGGTACCGTTGTTATCGTGTCCCGAGAACTCGTAGCGCAGCGGGAACGGATCGGTCAGGTAGTACCGAAGACGATCGCCGCGCTCACTGACGTACTCACGCAATGTGGCAGGTTGACCGAGCTGCTCGTCTCGCTCCTCTTGCCATCGAACTAGGAACGTATCAGCGGGTAGTGGGAGCATGAACTCGTCGCCGGGCTGGATCGAGGAGGGCGTGCGGTTCGGATTGGAGTTGAAGTACGCCTCCGCGACGTAGGCAGCCGATGTTTTTCCATCGACGTAAAACAGCGGCGTGAGCTTGCTCGTTGCAACCTGGTATGGGTGGCCGCCGTTCACAATCCGAATGTGAAAAAGCATCTGGCCGGATGCATCCGTACCCGCGGACTCAAATTCGAATCCTTCGGTCGGCTGGCGCGGCGGGAGCTCCTGCGGCGATTGCGTCATAGCGGTAGTGCTTTGGGCCGCGGCGGGACGCGCAACCGCGCCCCGGTCGAGCATTCGCGGTGCGAGGCGCGCTAGGTCATCCGCGTCGCGGCAGCCGCTGATGACGAGCGCGCATGCCAGGGTCACCATTACACCAGCCTGCCACCGGATGCGACGGAAGCAGTCGTGGGGCCGCGAGCGTCCGGTCCTTCCCCGGTGGTCCAATCGCCCTGGCCGGGACGCCCGCAGCCCCGGGACTGGTTCGCCGCGTGTCACGGCGCCATCCAATTCATATCCAGGAGACCACGACCGCTTTGCTCTGCGAGGAAGACTTCCTCATGGTCAGGGGAGCCCGGCCTTGTCCCGCCAACGTTGGGGATGCGGGTCACGACAATCCCGTCAGGCTGTTCAAACGGAATTGGCGAGTAGTTGAAATGATCTGCGAGCGTTTGCACCGTCTCCACCCAGATCTTGCCCGCCGTAAGAGAGCTCGAAAGCTTCTGCATCGGCTCGTTGTTTGTGTTGCCCATCCACACGCCAACGCACACCTGCGGAAGACACCCAATGGTCCAGGTGTCCCGATAGTCGTCCGTGGTGCCGGTTTTCATCATGTGCGGTCGAGCGAGATTGAGTGGTGACTGAGCACCGAATGTGACCTGACGGGCGCCCGAGTCGCCCATGACATGGAGAAGCTGATAGGCGATTCGTGGGTCCACGATCTGCCGTGACTCGCGCGTATCTAAGCCTGAGTAGAAGACATCGCCACGCGATGACTGCACGCCCAGAAGCGACTCAACAGGCTTATAAGCGCCCAATCGACTGATGGCAGCGTAGGCATTCGTAAGCTCCACAAGACGGACCTCACCTCCACCGAGCGTGAGCGAGAGCCATTGCGGGTCCCAACCATCCAGTGTTGTGATGCCGAATCGGTCTGCAAGGTCCTTGAACGCTGGCACGCCAACGTATTTCAGCACCTTGACGGCGGGCACGTTGAGGCTATTTCCGAGGGCATCACGCAGTGTGACCTGCCCGTAGTACTTGTCCTCGTAATTCTTGGGCATGTACGGCGGCTGGCCAAGAGGCGCGCTAAATTCCGTGATCCGATCAGCGGTCTCAACGGCCGGAGTCAATCCCTTCTCGAACCCTGTGAGGAAGACGAGCGGCTTGATGGACGAGCCTGGTTGGCGGCCCGCAATGGCCACATTGACCTGTCCTGCAACACTCTGATCCCAGAAATTTTTGCTGCCCACCATGGCCAGAACCTGGCTGGTGGTCGGATCGATGACGACCATTGCAGAGTTGTTCGCCTTTGCCTGGATCCGGACGTCCTCATTGCGCGCCACGATGTCTTCAGCAATGGACTGGACCACGGGATCGAGCGTCGTATTAATGCGCAAGCCGCTCGTGTAGAGGGCATCCGGGCCAAAACGAGAGCGGCTCATATCGGCGATGTAGTTCACCCAATGCTGAAACCGAGTCTCGGGCATGACTGGTTCGTCCAGCTCGATGCGCGCCGAGACGGCCATCTGGGCCTGCTCAGGTGTCAGAAATTCAGCTTGCTGCATGAGCTCGATGACGTGCGCTTGCCGCTTCTTCGCCTGATCGAAACGAACTAGCGGATCGTACGCGGTAGGCGATTGGGGGAGGCCTGCCAGCAGCGCGGCCTCCGCGATGCTCAGCGATTTTGCCGACTTTCCAAAGTACCGCTGCGCCGCAGCCTCGGCGCCATATGCCTGGTTTCCGTAATAGACGGAGTTGAGATACGTCTCGATGACCTCAGCCTTTGAGGCGCGCTCATCCAGCTGTTGGGCGGCCACAGCCTCACGCACCTTGCGCGAGAGTGTTTGCTCCAGCTTTTCGTCCGGCATGTACAGGTTTCGGATGAGCTGCATCTCCAAGGTGCTTGCTCCGGACGCCAGTCCGTCACTTGTGGCGTTCTGGACAAGCGCTCGCAGGAACCCAATCGGATCAACGCCAGTGTGGTTAAAGAACCGCCTATCTTCGGCGGCGACGGTTGCCAGGACGAGGTAGGGCGACATCTGTGTAAGGGGCACCACCAGGCGCCGCCCGTACTGGACGTCGTTGATCTCGGCCAGGGTGGAACCGTCGCGGGCCATGATCATGCTGGTTTGCGGGATACCTTGATCCAGGGGGCCGGTCGCGGGGATGGCTGGGGCACCGCGCGAAAGTTGGGTTTGAATTCCTGAAACGAATGAATTCGTCCGTGTGGGAAGTGATTGGCACGAAGACACGATCATGGCCGCAATAACCAGCGGGAACGCCACTATGGCGAGCAGTCGGCCCCAGCGTTCACTGGTCGAGCGGGGACGGGCTCTACGTCCAAGCCTTATACGCGCGGCCCTCGCACGGTCACGGCTGGCCGTCGGACCCGAATCGGTCGCCAGGCGCGCCGCATAACGGGCTCGCAGCCGTTTCCTCTCCCGACTCGCGGCCGCTTCCAGCGGGGTGACCGTGCGACCAGCAGACGGGGGTAAGGCCCCTGCTTGGCGGCCATCACGCGGCGGTAGCGGGCCGCCAAACCCTCCCCGTAGCGCTACGCTGGTCAGTCTCTTGCTCCAATACTCGGCTGTACTCTACGGAAGGCCGGTTGAGACACCCGCAACAAGTGAAGTGCCCAAATCAAGCGTATGCCGAGAGACGAATTCCTGGAAGTCACCTGGCGCCTATGCAATGCAACATAGCGCCCCATCAACCGAGGCCAGATGCCAGGCACCACCGATGGTTGCGTGCCATATAGCACCCGCGTGGCCCACCGTTAAAGGGACGGCTTCAATGTATGCGTGGCGAAAAACCAACCCGTCTGCACGAAGCGAGCCACACCGTTCCCCGCACGCCAAAATTACGATTTGCTGTTGATAGTTGCACGATGTCGGACGCTGCCTACGCCGCTCAGTGTGGCAGAGACAGGGCAATAGCGCGTCGACGAAAGCTCAACTGCGCGATGGACCTTGCTCTGGTCCAGACCGCGTCCTGTGACAATGTGCTCCACGTCCACGGACGTATAGATACGCGGGTGCTCGTCCGCCTGAACGCCATGAACGCGCACTTCGTAGGCTGTGACGCCTTGACGCATCTTCCGTAATAGCGAGATGACGTCCATGCCTGTGCAGCCGGCAAGAGCTACCAGCAAGAGCTCCATGGGGCTGGCACCATTACCGGCACCGCCGTGCTCAGGGCTAGCATCCAGCGCAAGTGTGTGGCCCGAGGGCGTGTGCCCTTCAAACGCCATGCCCGCAGGATCGAGCAGGCGAGCCGAAACGGTTCTGACTTCTGCCACAATGAATCTCCTGTGGATGACGCGTGAGGCGGGTCTAGAGAACCCGCCTCACAGGGAAACTAGACTGGAAGCTGATCTCCGTCCGCCGGAGGCTGTAGTCCGAAGGCGTTATTGATGGCCGAGATGTACTGGTACTGACCGATGGTGGCGGTCAGCTCAACGAGCCAACGCTCGTCATGTCGACTGAGCAGCGCATCGAATAGATCTTGTTCGACCTTGTTTGTCTGTAGAAGCTGGCGAACATAAGTGATGATGTCGCGCTCGTCTGGCTCGAGTCCGCTAACATCACCGCTATTACGCATTGCCTCAATGGCCTCCTCACGCATGCCGTGCTCTCGGCCAACTTTGACGTGGGCAGCCCATTCGTAGGCCGCGTCTTTTTCTCGCGAGACCGAAAGTACCGCTAGCTCGCGCTCCACCATCGTGAGTGTTGACTTGGTGCGCACCTGCGCGCCTGCTTCCATGACCTTCTGGGCGAGGCCCGGACTGCGCAAGAGAATGCTGAAAGGTCCGCGTACGCCATGGAGCACCTCGACGATTCTGTCGAACTCGGCGTGTTGCTCGGCTGGGATCTGGGACTTGTCGGTGATCATCTCGATTCGCGGCACGATAGTCTCCCCTTCGATTTGTGTCCGCATTGTGACACGAGTGGAGCATGTTACGCAGCAGTTCTCGACACCTATTTCCCCAGATGGTAGGCTGCGACCATACGCACGAGATCTCCTGGCAGGTGGCACCCAATGACAGACTCACACGCGGAATTTCGAAAGCAGATCGTCGACGCCAGTAACAACCTCATGAATACAGGCGTACTGTCGTTCAGTGGTCACGGAAACGCGAGCGTCCGCATTCCCGGAACAGACACGATGCTGCTGACCGGCGTGAGCACGCTCATGAACACACGGCCTGAAACGCTGGCGGTTGTGGACTTCGAAGGAAACGCGGTTGAGGGCGAGGTTGCGTCCACCTCGCGTGAGATCATTCAGATGCATGCCTGCGTCTACCGAGAGCGTGATGATGTGCAATCGGTCATCCACACGCACTCCACCAACGCCACGGCTTTCGCGCTCGCGCACGAGCCCATCCCGTGTCGGTACGAGGCGCTGCTGCGTATGGGTTTGGACCAGGATATTCCCGTGGCGCCGTGGGGACCTCGGGGCTCAGACGCATCGGTGCGCTACATCGTGGAAGCGGTGAACAACAATCCCGGAACAATGGCTGTGTTGCTCGCAAATCATGGCGTTCTGGCGTTCGGCTCCGATGCTCCTGCCGCGGCTCGCGGGATCATTGCTATGGAAGAGGCGGCGGCAATGACATTGGCCGCGAAGCAGCTTGGCGGCGCCAAGCCCTTCCCTGCCGACGCGATGAAGCAGATTCAGGAGCGGCTCAAAGCATTCGCGCGCTAGCTGGCGACGACCGAGCAGAAACGACCCCGCTGGCTGTCCTCGCCCTCGGGGCGGCTAGCGGGGTCGTTTCTATGGGGCTCTGATGTTCACTCACCGCTGAAAGAATGGGTTCGTCGCCTTCTCCTGTCCGATGGTCGTCTCTTGCATATGACCGGGTAGGACGGTCGTCTCCTCGGGTAATGACGCGAGGGTCGTATTCAGGGAGCGGATGATTGTGTCGTAATCGCCGCCCTGCAAGTCAGTACGACCGATTGTCCCTCGGAAGAGAGTGTCGCCACTAAAGAGCAGGTTCGCGCCCTGGGCATAGAGCGAAACGCTTCCAGGAGTGTGGCCAGGGGTATGGAGCGCGTGCAGCTTCATGCCCGCGATCTCGATGTCCTCGCCGCCGTGAAGCCAGAAATCGGGGGCAGGCGGTGAGCTTACTTCTCGATTCAGCAGGCGTTGAGCCGAGTCGGGCACGTTCGCCAGGATGTCAGCGTCATCGCCATGCAGGAAAAACGGTGCGCCCGTCGCATCCTTCATTGCTTGTGCTGCTAACAGATGATCAAGGTGAGCGTGCGTGGAAACGATCTTCGTGATGCGCACGCCTAGATCACGCGCCAACGCGAGGATGTCTTCCGGCTCGATCACCAGGATCCAGCACAGCGGCCTCACCGCGCTGTCGTGATCCGACGATGTAGCAGTTCGTTCCGAATAGGCCGACGACAACCCCACGGACCATCAGCTCGTTGAGTGGCTGCGGCGCTACTTCATCGCACATCGATTGGCCCCAATCTGCTTATCCGAACGCAATTCAGCTATCACATCATATGCCGACCGTTTCGCGATGAGGCCGGATTGGCCTCGTCATCCATTGACGCATGAATCACCACTCAGTACGCTCGTCTCAAATTCCCGCAAGTGGAGGCCTGACGATGGCGGAGCGCGGAGCCCCAAAGAAACCGGTCGTCATATTGCTCGATATGGCCAAGGGCTATGGCTGGAAACCAGGTGGTTTTGGCTATGACATGGTTGCGCGGGTGCGACGTCTCAAAGACGCCGCGTACGCCGCGGGCGTGCAAGTCATTCACGTGAACAGCATGCGTCGACCGACGGATGATCTGCCGATCCACCGGTCATGGTGCTGGGCACCGAGGCGCTCGATGTCATCGATGAGCTCCAACCGATTGACCGGGATCTCCTCATCTATAAGCGCTATCTGAGCGGCTTCTCCTTCAACGACCTTGACTACACGCTACGCACCATGGGCTGCGACATGGTGATCATTGGCGGGGCATCCACAGACAACACCGTGCTCTGGACCTCCGCTGATGCGCATCAGTTCCACTACCGGGTTGTCATTGCTGAAGATTGCACCATGGTTCACCGAGAAAAGGAGCCGCCGGGGGCGCAGGAGGGTGCGATCCGGATCATCCGAAGTGTTCTGAAGGGCGAGATCCTTTCTTCGGACGAGGTGATTGAGAAGTATCTTCCGGCGAGGAGATAGCGTCGCGCCGCTGAGATGCTTGTGTACGAGCGACTCCATGATTCGCTTTGGAGTGCGTGTGGCCGCGACACCGCTCTGGATTCCGCAATTGTTGTCAGCCGGGATCGCGGCCACACGCACTCCAAAAGTCGCTCTCCGCGCTAACAAGGGCGAGGGAGCCGCACTTAGGGGGCCAGTCTGGATGCTTCCTGTAGACTCGCCATGAACGACCATGTATCCACGGAGGTAGCCGGTGCCTTCAGACTCGACTGATGTCGTTGGTCCAATATCGGAATTTGCCGCGGGGCTCACATTCGACCGTCTACCATCGTCGGTCGTCACGACGGTCAAACGCATCCTTCTGGACACGCTTGGCACCACCCTGGCTGCGAATACGCTTGGCGTAGGCTGCAAGGAGCTTGTCCAGGTAGCTCAGCGATGCGGCGGCTCAGAAGACGCAACCCTGCTGGGCATTGGGTCAAAAGTGCCGGCCCCGATGGCTGCGCTGACCAATGGCGGGCTCGCGCATGCGTTGAATTTCGATGACGTCGCGGGTCCACGTGGCAGCGGCCACATGGGTGTGACCAGCATCCCCGCCGCACTGGCCGCGGCCGAGTATCGCGGCGGCGTGAGCGGCCGGGATTTTTTGACCGCAATCGCGGCAGGCAACGAGCTCATGGCCCGACTGGGACTGTCGATCTCACTCGCGGAAGAGGGATACAGCGAGTCCAAGCCGCAGCCAACACAAATGCCCGGTTGTTTCAGCGCCGCCTTGAGCGCCGCACGCGTCCTGGGCTTCTCTGCCCACGCCACGCACAGCACGCTCGGCCATGCGCTTATGCAGGCCTCCGGCGGCCGTCAACCGGTGCTGGAGGGGCGCCCCGCCAAGGCGATTTATGCCGCCTACTCCAATCAGGTGGGCATGTTGAGCGCGATGCTGGTGGAGGCGGGTCTGGACTGCGATTGCGACGTGTTCGAGGGGGAAGCTGGACTCTTCAAGACCTACTACCACGGTCGCTACGACCGCGGCGCCATGGCGGATGGTCTCGGTACCGAATGGCAGATGCTAGACGTCGGCTTCAAGCTATGGCCGAACACAAATGTCGCGGCCCCGTTCATCGACGCGGCACGCCAGCTTCGTGAAGAGCTCAACCTGAATCCCGATGATGTGAGCGATGTTCACATCATCGGGAATGCCCATGCGCGCACGTTCTGCGAGCCTGAGGCCAAGCGCAAGAATCCTCAGTCACCCGTGGAGGGTGAGGACAGCATCTACTTCACGACGGCGAAATCGCTGGTCAATGGGACGGTCACGCTGGCCGACTTGCAGCCGACCGACAGCGGGCTGCGCCAGCCGGAAGTGCTGGCACTGACCGCCAAGATGCATTTGACAGTGAGGGAGGATGTGGGGCGAAGTGGCATCGTGGAGCTAAGTTTGATAGACGGGCGCTCTGCCTCGAAGCGCGTCGACACGCCATTGGGTCACCCTTCCAACCCAATGCCGCGCGAGATGCTGGAAGCGAAATTTTTCGACTGCGCGCAGCATGCCAGCCTATCCTTGCCGCGCGAGAACCTGGAGCGGGTCGCGCACATCGTCGACACGATCGAGCAGGTTGACGACATCGCGATCATTCCGCGTCTTCTGGCGGGATTTGCAGAATGATTACCAGCCGCCGCTCACTTGGACATTGACGCCCTTGCCATGTACAAGTGAGATAGCTATTACATAAGTACGAAACGGCCGATCATACGATCTCAATGAGGAGAGAGCAGCATGCTTTCACGTGAGGACAACGAGCTAGTCACGCGCACCGGTCCAGGCACGCCGCTCGGCGATGCGATGCGTCGCTACTGGATGCCGGCGCTCATGTCATCAGAGCTGCCCGAGGCAGACTGCCCGCCGGTTCGCGTCGGCTTGTTGGGCGAGAAGCTCATCGCATTCCGCGACTCGAGCGGCGAGGTCGGTCTCGTTGCTGAGAACTGCCCTCACCGTGGCGCCTCGCTCTTCTTCGGCCGCAATGAAGAAGAGGGCTTGCGTTGCGTGTATCACGGCTGGAAGTTCGATACATCCGGCGCGTGCGTAGATATGCCCAACGAGCCTCCGGAGTCGAATTTCAAGCACAAGGTCAAAGTCAACGCGTACCCCTGTGTCGAGATGGGCGGCATCGTCTGGACGTACATGGGACCGCCAGATCGACGACCACCCGAGCCGGGCTACGAGTGGGTTCGCGCGCCCGAAGGCTGCACCTTCGTCTCCAAGACGTTCGAGGACTGCAACTACCTGCAAGGCGTGGAAGGCGGCGTCGATTCGTCGCACTCATCGTTCCTGCATCGCGAGTTCGGCAACAACCCATCACTGGGTGCCAACAGCTACCGGGCTCGTGCCGGCGCGCCCAGGCTCGAAGTGCTGCGCACTGATTACGGCTACAGCTACGCGAGTATTCGGCACATCAAGGACGAAGCGAAGAACTTCGTCCGTGTCTACCAGTTCGTCATGCCGTTCCATCAGCAGCGCGCGTTCTTCGGCTACCTCAGCAAACCGGTTATTCAGGGCCACATGTGGGTGCCGATCGACGATTACACGCACTGGGTCTGGAACTGGATGTACGTGGTGGACGGGACATCGCTGTCGGAAGCGGAGATTGAGCTCGAGGAGCGCATGACCGGTCGACATCCCGATGATCTAATCCCCGGTACGTTCAAGCTCAAGCGGAATCGCGAAAACGATTACATGATCAGCCGCGAGCGCCAGAAGAGCGTGAACTACACCGGCATCGAGGGCGTGAATACGCAGGATGTGGCGCT
Source organism: uncultured Chloroflexia bacterium (assembly GCA_963765765.1). Taxonomy (GTDB): domain Bacteria; phylum Chloroflexota; class UBA6077; order UBA6077; family JACCZL01; genus CAVXYC01. Next base: position 74,030 of record CAVXYC010000026.1, read on the forward strand.
TCAGGAGACTATGGGTCCTATCTACGATCGGACCAAGGAGCACCTGGGTGCGTCTGACCTGGCAGTCATCACGACCCGGAGGCTGCTACTCCAGGCGATCAAAGAGGTCCAGGATGGCGGCGATCCAATCGGCGCCATGGCCACCAGCAGTCATTCCGTTCGTGCCGGCGAGATGCTCATGCCTGAAGACGCCAACTGGCAAGAGACCATTAAGGGGGAGCTCGTGGCTAAATGGTAGGACCGTATCTTGCCCTGCATGACGTGAAGGGAGTCCGACGATGCTTTCAAAGCAGATGAACGAACGGATCACCCAAACCGGCTCGGGAACCCCGCTGGGTGAGGCGTTCCGACGTTACTGGATGCCGGCATTACTTTCGGAAGAAGTTCCAGTGCCGGACTGTCCGCCAGTGCGAATTGGCCTTCTGGGCGAAAAGCTGGTGGCGTTCCGAGATTCAGACGGCAAGGTAGCGCTGGTCGCGGAGAATTGTCCCCATCGTGGGGCATCGCTATTTTTCGGACGCAATGAAGAGGCTGGAATCCGTTGCGTCTACCACGGCTGGAAATTCGATACATCCGGCGCGTGCGTGGACATGCCCAACGAGCCGCCGGAGAGCAACTTCAAACACAAGGTTAAGGTCACAGCGTACCCGTGCGTAGAGCGTGGTGGCGTGATCTGGGCGTATATGGGCCCGGCCGACAAGCGCCCGCCCGACCCGGACTATGAGTGGGCTCGACTCCCAGCGGGTCGCACCTTCTGCTCAAAGACATACCAGGAGTGCAACTACCTTCAGTCGATGGAAGGCGGTATCGACTCCTCACACTCGTCGTTCCTGCACCGGATGTTCAAGACGGAGTCCGCGAATAGCGCGGCCACGTTTGGGACGACTGGTTATCGCGCCCGTTCCACGGCTCCGCGATTGGTGGTGTTGAAGACCGATTTCGGCTTCACATATGCGAGCATTCGCAACGTGGCGGATGAAGGGAAGAACTTCGTCCGCGCGTACCAGTGGGTCATGCCATTCCAGCAGATGCGGGCCTACGCCGGGTTTTCAGGTGTCCCATCCGTGCACGGCCACATGTGGGTGCCCATCGATGATGAGCATTGCTGGGTCTACAACTGGATGTATCACATCGATGGCTCCGAGATGTCCGAAGAGGAAATCTATGAAGAAGAGAAATTCTTCGGACGTGCCCACGACGATCTGATTCCTGGCACTTACATACCAATCGCGAACAAGTCGAACGACTACTTGATCGATCGAGAGCGCCAGAAAACGGTCAACTACACCGGCATCAATGGCGTCAATACGCAGGATATGGCCGTACAGGAAGGCATGGGGACGATTTACGATCGGACTAAGGAGCATCTCGGTTCCGCCGACCTGGCGATCATCACCGCCCGACGCATGCTTCTGGACGCCGCGAAAGACGTGGAAGACGGCAAGGACCCCGTGGGCACCGGTGATGCCGGCTATAGCGTTCGCGCCGCCGAGATGCTCATGCCCGAGGACATCAACTGGCACGAGGCGATGCAGGGAGAACTGATCGCGAAGCTTTAGCTGAAGCGTCTACTCTCCAAGCTTTCCCCGGAGAAGAACCCTACCCCAGCCCTCCCCGCGCGCGGGGAGGGCTGGGGTAGGGTTCTTCCGTGTTGGCCAACACCGGCCACATCCTGGAACTCAAGCTACAATGTCGCTCGACCAATGACAGATAGAGGAGTCTCGACATGGCGCTGCTGAGCGGGAAGCGGGCGATGATGGAACAGCTCCTGGCGGACGGCACCCGGTACATCTTTGGTAACCCGGGCACCACCGAGCAGGCTTTTATGGACATGCTGCAGGAGTACCCGGGACTCGAGTTCATCATGTGCCTGCATGAGGGCGTGGCGGTGAGCATGGCCGACGCTTATGCTCGTGCGACTCGCAAGCCGGCTCTGGTGGAGCTTCACATTGCACCTGGCCTGGGCAACGGCATCGGTATGCTGCACAACGCCATGATCGGGAAATCTCCCGTTGTGGTCTATGTAGGTCAGGGTGACAGTAGGGCGATGTTCCAGCAGCCGCATCTCACCGGCGATCTCGTGAGCATGGCGCGACCAGTGACCAAGTGGGCGTACGAGGTTAATCACGCCGCCGATCTCCCGCAAGCGCTGCGGCGTGCCTACAAAGTCGCGAACGAGCCGCCTCAGGGGCCGGTTGTCCTCTCCATTCCTGTGGATGCGATGGATCAGGAAGCCGAGGTGCGCATTGAGCCGACGCAGCACACCCGCTGGCGAGTCGGCGCCGACCCGGAAGGCATTGCCGACGCCGCCGAGATTCTCTCCAAATCAAAGAAGCCGATGCTCCTTGTAGGCGATCAGGTGTCACTTTCTGGGGCGCAGGAGCTGGTGGGTGAGCTGGCAGAGCTCATCGGAGCACCAATCTACCAGAGCTATTCAACAGAAGTGAATGTGCCGCCAGGCCATCGACTCAGCAGCTCCTCGCTGCCGTTCATCGGCTCCGATGCAATACGCGATGTCGTTGCTCAGTACGATACGCTCTTCGCGGTGGGCATACCGCTATTCCGCGTTGTATTCCCGGACCCGGGCGAATACGTTCCGCAGTCGCTCAAGGTGATCCAGGTTGATCTAGATTCGTGGGAACTGGGGAAAAACCTGAGTAACGTGCTTTCGATCAAAGCCGACCCGTCCGCTGCGCTGACGGCGCTCATTCAACAGCTTCAGGGCCGTCGACCTGCCAGTGCGGAAGAGCGAGCCAATGCAATCGCGGCTGAGCGTGAGTCGCGCGTGGCGGCGCAGCGTGAAGCCGATCGCAAGGGCTGGGATGACGTGCCGATAGCGGTGCCGCGTCTGATGTCAGAGCTTACGAGCATGCTTCCTGAGGACATCGCGGTGTTTGACGAGTCGGTCACGTCGGAGCCCGTGCTGGCGCGGTATCTCAAGGTGAAGAAGGACAACTACTTCCGCGCGCGCTCCGGCGGCCTTGGCCCGGGAATGCCTGGCGCCGTTGGCCTCAAGCTGGCTCGGCCGAACCAACCCGTGGTCGGTATTGTTGCCGATGGCTCGGCCATGTACTCCATCACGGCTCTCTGGACGGCGGCGCATCACAAGGTGCCCGTCACGTGGGTGATCTGCAACAACGCCAGCTACCGGATCCTCAAGCTCAACCTGATGGAATACCTCGGCCCCGAGAACGACCGAATGTTCATGCACACCGACATCGTGGACCCGGCCATTCGCTACGATCGCTTGGCCGAGTCACTCGGCGTCAAAGGCTGGCGTGTGGAGAAGCCGGACGAGCTACGGCCGGCGCTGGAAGCGGCGCTCTCGTTGGACGCGCCGTCACTTGTGGACGTCTCAATTCAAGGTCGCGTCCGCTAAAAACGTAGGGGCGTCCCTTTACGGGCGCCACCTGGACATCAATTGAAGCAATCTCGCGTAAGGATTTCGAAGTGGCGCCCGTAAAAGGACGCCCCTACGTTGGAGACTCGCTAGAAGCCGTACAGCGCTCTGGCATTGTCATCCAGGATCTTGTTGACGACGCGCTCTTCCACTTCACCGCTCTCTTTGAGATGCTTGAGCGCCTCGAGCTCCGTGGACGTATCGTTGTGCCCGTAGTCTGAGCCGATAATCAGATTGTCTTCGCCCGCGTACTTCAAAACGTAGGGCAGGTCATCGTCCGTCTGGCAGGCGACCCAGAGATTGTTCTCTTTGAGCACGTTGTCCGTGAGCGTGCGGCCCTTGACCTCGAGTCGCTTGCGCAGGTCGTGGATGACGTAAGGGATCCACTGCGAGCTGACCTCGATGAAGCCCGCGCGGAGGCGGGGGAACTTGCCCGACAAATTGCCCATGACCATGTTGTGAAAGCATCCGACAACCGTGAGCTTGAATCGGCTGAAGCCTGCTTCGTCGCCCCACCACTCGTACATGTCCAGTGTGGACCCAGATGAATGGATGCCAAGCGGGATATCGAGCTCACAGGCCTCCTCGTAGATCGGATAGAAGTAGGGATCAGTCATGCGCCGATCCGCTTCGATCCCCCGGGCGAACAGTGCACAGGCGCCATTGTCTCGAGCCCAGCGCATCTCTTTGATGGCTTCGTCTGGAGACAGGTACGGGATCATCGCGGCCCAGCGAAGTCGCCCTTTAGAGTGTGACCAGATATCTGCCATCCAGCGGTTGTAACTACGATGCATCGCAAGCTCGGCGGCGGGCTTGTCAGTAAGCGGGCGTAGAAAGATCGACGGGTAAAGAACGTGCATGTCCACGCCAAGCTGGTCCATGTGCTCCAGTCGCGCATCCACGTCGCTCATCTCTCGCGTGCCGGTCGTCGTGTCGTGGCCGATGTTCCGCCGGCGGGGATGCAAGCGTCCATCGATCAGCCAGAAGTCTTCGAACGAGCCGTCAGGCTTCTTCACCTCGACGTTGACGGGCATGTACTGCTTCGCATCGCCATTGGCGTATTCCCATGTGCGCTCTGTCTCTACGACGTGCGCATCAGCGTCGATGGTGCCCATGTCTTGTCTCCTTAGTGATTAGTTAAGAGTGAAGAGTTAAGGCGAACTCGCGGTCACCCCACCTTTGACTGTTCACTCCCTACTCTTAATTCTCAACTCTTCACTGGTCTCAGTGCGTGGCCGCTTGTCGGTCTTCGCTCAGGCGCATCTGGAGCACCAGCAGTGAAATGATGAACATGAGCAGCATTACCGCCATGGCGCTCACCACCCGCGTCTGACCCTCGGAGAAAAGGACGAAGATCATGACGGAGATGGGCATCGATGCCGCGCTGAATAGCAGGACGACGACTCCGAGATTGCGGATAGCGTCGACGCAGACGATGACCCAGCCAGCCATGAACCCGCGCTTGATGAGACCGAGCATGATGTAGAAGAAGGTCTGGAACCAATTCGCTCCGTGAACCCGTGAGCTCTCTTCAAGCTCCCTGGCGATCTGCACCTGAGTGCCAGTCATGAGCCGTACGGCGAGCGGGAGCGTTGTCGTGACCACCGCCACAATGAGAATGCCGATCGTTCCATAGAGCTGGATGGGGCCGGGAAGGGAGATGTAAGCCCACAGCATCGCAATGCTCAGCACAATTCCCGGAACCGTCCACGGCACCCAGGACAGCATGTCGAGCAGCTTCTTCCCCGCAAAGTCAGTGCGGACAATGACGTACGCCACGACGGATGCCAACAACATTCCGGCCGTGGCTGAGCCCAGCCCAAGAATGAGTGTGTTCTTGAGCATGTTGACCATTTTGCTCGTGGCGAAGACCTGCTGGTAGTTGGCCAATGTCCATTTATCGGGCGAGTACACGCCGGTAGCTGGAGAAAGCGAATTCAGCAGGAGTGCGCCGAAGGGAAGTGCAAACGAAACCAGGAAGAACGTCACGCACAGGCCGAAGACGACCCAGCGGAAGGGCCCGAGTCGCGACGGCTGAGTGCGGAAACTCTTACCCGAGACGGTCGTAAATCTCCGACCTCCGAGCAGCCGTGTCTGGATGAGCGCCAGGGCGAACGTGAGGGCCAACAACGATACAGACAACGCCATAGCCGGCGGGTAATGTGCTGGGAAGTCGTGAAGCAACGTGTAGATCTGGGTGGTAAAGACGTAGATGCCGGCCGGTTGGCCAAGGAACAGCTCCAGCTCAAACGACTCCATGTAGCGAATGAAGCTCAGTATCGTCACGCCGAGTATCGCCGGCATCATGAGCGGCATCGTGACATGAAAGAACGTCTTGAGCCGATTGGCGCCCGACATAGTCGACGATTCCTCGAGCGTGGCGTCCATGGCCCGGAACGCCGGGACGAGCAGCAGCACTTTGAGCGAGACGAACTGAATCACGCCTACCCAGACGATGCCGCCGTAGGAGTACACGTTGAATGGCCCCTGCTCAACGTGGAAGATGTCCTTCCATATCTGGTTGAGCAGCCCCGCCTTGGGGCTGGCTAGCATCGCCCAGGAAATGGTCATCAGGAGCGTCGGCGCCGCGAACGGCGCGATGAGCATAAGCTCCACGACTCGCTTGTACGGCACATCAGTTCGAGTGATGACCCAGGCGAAAAAAATAGCCAGACCCACGCTCAAAACCGTGCGAATCACACTCAGAACCAGCGTATTGCCAAATGCTCGGTATGTGGCGCCGTCCGAATACGCCTCCACCCAACCGTCCAGGCTTGGTGTCGCCGCTGCGCCCGGGGGTACGCCGGCAATGCTTCCCCAGAAAAGCATGGAAAGGGGGTAGAGCACAAGAAAGGCCACGAAGATGGTGAGCGCCCACATGGCTACAGTGGCGGCAGATGGTCTTCGAAGAGCCCGCGAAGCTCTAGACGAGGGAAGTGCGACGGAACTAGCCACAGCGACTCCAGAAGGTCAACAAGCTCTCTGGTTGGGTCGAACGTTGCCTCACGGGTTAGGGAAGTACTTCTTGACTTGCTCACCCATTTCGTTCTGTTTGGTGAGACGATCGGCAAAGGTAACGCCCGCCCACGGACCGGCGGTTTCGAGGCTCAGCCACTTTTCCTTGGTGGGCACATCCTTGCGCACCACGACCTCAGAGCCCAGTTCGGCTTTGACTTGCTGGCCTTCCTTTGACGCTTCCCATTCAATCCATAGTTTCGCGGCGTTCGGATGTGGCGCTCCCTTCGGAATCACCATGTTCGTGATCGAATAGTAGGAGCCTTCCTTTGGAATGATGAAGCGGGTGTGCGGGCCCTTCTTGGCTTCATAGTTGTTCGTCGTCGTGGGTACGCCCAGGCCCTGCTCTCCACGTGCCACGTCCTCGGCGATCTTCGCTGGGTTCGATTCCATGGCGAGGTCGTTCTGCGCGAATGCCCTCAGGAACTCATCGGCCTTCGGCCCCTGCGTCTGGGTCCAGAACCAGGTCAGACTTTGCCCCGCGCCGGGTCGGCGTGGGTCGTACCAGAGAATCTTCCCCTTGTACTTCGGATCGGCCAGGTCCCACCACGATGTCGGAAGATCGGCTTCCTTGACCACGTTGACATTGGCCATGATGCCCGAGGTGCTGGCGACGACGTTCGTCATATAGCCTTGCTCGTCCTCATCTGTCGGGAGCCAGGAGTACATGTTCCGCTCACGGACGACGCTTGGAGCCTGCCACTTCTCGAGGATTCCGGCGTCGCGCATTGCCAGCGCGGGGTCAGTCGCTCCGCGCCAGATGTCGGCGACGACTTTGCCGGCCGCGACCTCAGTCCTAATGCGTTCCGCGGACTGGGGGCCAGTGCCGTACACCACATCGACTTCGATGCCGGGGTATTTCTTCTGGAAGGCCTCGATGTACGGCGCCTGCGTCTCTTCGATGAACGGGCCGTAGATGGTGACCTTGCCTTCTTTCCTGCCTGCCTCGACAATTGCCTGCCACTCCGCGTCAGCGCTCGCAGCAGATGGCTTGGTATCACTCGCGGGCTTGGCATCCGCCGCTGGCTTAGCCTCAGTGGCCGGCTTCGCGGCCTCTTTGGGAGCGCTGGTGGGCACAGGCGCGGCGGCCGATGAGCACGCGGTGGCAAAGAGCGCGACGGCGACGAGTCTCATGGCAGTAGCAGGAACCTGGGACGTCCTCATGTCATCTCCCGTAGGCGCACAGGCGCGAGACAAGAGTAGCGCCACAGATGTCCGGCGTAAAGGAAAAGGACTCGTTCGCTATCAGCCGAGTTGTCATCCTGAGCGCAGCGAAGGATGACAATTGTCGCTATCTTCTAGGGTTGAGTCCGTCAGGGATCAATCATCCCTTAATTCGCGAAGGTGTAGATGCTCTTTACGCGCTCGTTCATCGCCTCTTGCTTCGTGAGGCGATCAGCAAAGGGGATGCCTGCCCAGGGACCGGCCGTGTCCAGTCGCAGCCAGGTCTCCTTCGCGGTCACGTCCTTTCGGATTGCCACCTCATAACCAAGGTCAGCCTTGAGCTGCTGGCCTTCCCTGGACGTTTCCCACTCGATCCACACCTTGGCGGCATTCGGATGCGGTGCGCCCTTCGGGATCACGGCGTTTCCGACCGAGTAATACAGGCCTTCCTTGGGTTGAATGAACCTGGTGTGTGGTGCTGCCTTCGGAAGGTATGACGTCCACGCGGATGGAGCACCGATCCCATACTCCCCCCGCGCCACATCCTCCGCCAGCTTCGGCGCCGCCACTTCGTAGACCAGGTCTTGAGTGGAGAACGCCTTGTAGAAGTCGACAGCTTTCTGGCCATCCTTCTCAGTCATTGCCCAGGTCATGCTCTGGCCGCCACCGGGCCGCCGCGGATCACTCCACAGGATCTTGCCCTTGTACTTCGGGTCGGCCAGGTCATACCACGACGTTGGCGCGTCAGACCTCCTTGACGATGTTGGTGTTGACCATGATGCCGGACACCTGCGCAGCAACGTTGCTCAGGAATCCGCCATCGTCCTCATCAGTCGGGAGAAAGGCGTACTGATCCCGCTCGTTGGTGAGACTGGGGGAGCGCCATTTCTCCAGGATTCCGTCACGGGCCATGAGGAGTGCCGGATCCGTGAAACTGCGCCACATGTCCCCCTGGACCTTACCGGCGGCAACCTCGGTCCGAATCTTCTCGGCTGCCTGAGGTCCGGTGGAGAAGACGACTTCGACCTCGATGCTCGGGTACTTGCTGTTAAACGCGTTGATGTATTGCTCGTACACCGCCTGGTCGAATTGGCCGTAGATCGTGACTTTGCCTTCTTTCTTGGCAGCCTCCACAACCCTTCCCCATTCCGCGGTGGCGCTACTAGCAGCAGGCTGATTTCCCCCCGCTGGCGCAGCGGCGCTGGGCTGTGCCGTAGGGTTGGCCGGCGCGGCAGCCGGGGCGCATGCTGAAACCAGCACAGCCAACGCGGTAACGGTCACATTGAACAGTCGGGGCATGGCAAGAATCCTCCGTTGGATCACGCCAGCGATTGTGACAGGTTGTTGCTCCTCTTGAATAGGAAATTGAACTAAACATGGAGAAGGCGATTCGCCAGTGCAGTTCGTCAGCGGATATGCCAAGGCTGGACTGGACAGGCAAAGGCGCCTCTCCCACCAAGAGTCTGGTTAGCCGGGATGACTCCACACGCGGATAACCTTCGAGTCGATCTCGCACCGGGCGCGGGACCCCCGTGGGAGGGCACTCGCGCCTGGCACAACTGCGCGGATCGTCGTCTCGCCAAGGCGCACGACGTATTCGGCGTGCGTCCCCAGATAAGCCGCGGTCTCAACCTCGCCAATCCAGTGATCATCGCCATTCGGAGGCATAAGACGGACGTCTTGCCAGCGGAATGCCAGGTCGACGTGTGCCCCATCTCGCCAATCGGCGTCACTCGGTAGCGCGATTGATGCGCCGCCCGCGTCTTCGATTCGTGCCACAGCCTGCCCCGCTTCATTTCTCGAAACGGTGGCTGCGAGGTGATTAGACTGACCGAGGAAATCCATGACGAATCGAGTCCCGGGATGGTCATACACCTCATTCGGCGGACCCTGCTGCTCGATAAGGCCGCGGCTCATGACAACCATATTGTCCGAGAGCACCATGGCCTCGGCCTGATCATGCGTCACGAAGATCGACGTCACGCCGACACGGGTCTGTATTGCCTTAATCTCAAAGCGCATCTCCTCACGCAGCTTGGCATCGAGATTCGAGAGCGGCTCATCCAGTAGCAGCACATCTGGATCGAACACTAGCGCCCTCGCCAGAGCCACACGCTGCGCCTGACCGCCCTGAGAGCAGTGGCGCCGGACGGTTCTCCATACCGCTCATACCCACGGTCTCCAGCATCGACATCACGCGCTCACGGATGCTCCCCCTCGGAAACCCCTTCATGCGTAGCGGGTCAGGACATTCTCGAAGACGGACATATGGGGCCACAGCGCGTAGCTTTGGAACACCATACCCATGCCGCGCTTCTCTGGCGCGAGAAAGAATCCCTTTTCCGCTGAGCTCACGAGCTTGTCACCCACCAGATCTCGCCGCCATCGGGACGTTCCAGTCCGGCGATCATGCGCAGGGTCGTAGTCTTGCCACAGCCGCTGGGACCAAGCAGCGTCATGAGATCGCCCGCGTTGACCTCGTGAAGCTGATGCTGTCCACGGCTTTGAACGAGCCGTAGTACTTGGTGATGTAGTAGCCGCCAGATTTCCCGTCGTACTTCGCCCGCTCCGGGCGTCAGCGGCGCCGGCTTCTTCGGCTCGTACTTGAAGAACCGGACGTAGTCGGCGACGCCCTCGACCAGCCAGCCGGGGTTGCCCCGGCCGCGGTAGCGCTGGACGCAGTGGACCGTCTCGTGGACCATCGCCCCGATGTCGTCCGGGTGCGTCCTTGAAGTACTTCACCGACCCGGTGATCCGCCCGCCGCCGGCCGCCGCCACGCCCTTGTAGTCGTTCTTCAGCGTCATCGTGATGACGGTGCCGCGGCTTGAACCCGTCGCTCTTCAGCTCCTCGCAGATCATCGGGTACTGCCGCTCGCAGACGCGGGCGGCCTTCTCGGCCCACTCCTTCATCTCCGGGGCGTCGGCGACGTTCACGCACGATCTCGACCGGGTACTTGAACGTCGCCACCGGCGGGTCCGACTCGACGGCGATCTCGCGGACGACGAGCGGGTGCTTCAGGTCGTCGGCCGGCTTGACGCGGACCGCCTGCACCTTGCTGCCCGCCGGCGTCGGCCCGCGGCGACGCCGTCGGCGAACTTCGCCAGCGGCTCGAACGTCTTGCCGTCCGCGGACACCTCCAGGCGTGCCGGCGTCGAGGGCGTCGCCGCCCTTCGGCCGGCCGGTGGTCACGGCGACGGACTTGACCGCCACCGGCTCGTCGAAGACGAGCGTGAAGTGGTCGGCCTTGCCGGCGTTCTTCGTCGGAGGCGAAGAACGTGTCCGGCGTCGCCGTCGAAGGCGAACTGGCGGATCTGGCCGGACGCCGTGGCGAGCGTCGTCTCGACGACGGCCGCCACCGGCGGCTCGGCCGGCTCCTCCGCACGCGACGGCACGACACACGGCAGGGCCGCGAGGAGGCCGGCGAACAAACAACGTCGCATCATGTCACCGGTACTCGTACCCGACCTGGAACGTCACCCGGCCGTCGGGCAGGCGGCGGATCTCGGTGATGTGGACCGGCAGCCCGCCGCCCGCGGCGACCGGCTCGACGGCGTCGTGTCGGGCGTGAAGGCGTTGTTCGCCGCGCTCGGGTACGGCACCGCGGCGAGGTGGGCCGTCGGCCCCGCGGCCCCTCGACGCCGTGCGACTCCTCCAGGATCGGCCGGTCGTTGACCACGCGCCAGATCAGCAGGCCCTCGCCCGGCAGGTCGGCGTCGAAGCCCTTCTTGCGCGCGGTTCTCCAGCAGGAAGTACTCGCTGCCGTCGGGCCGCACCAGCACCTTGAAGCACTCCTTCGGCGAGTCCTCGACCGGCGCGAGGACGAGCTTCTGCTTGACGCGTCGGGTCGATGACGGCCGGCTTGAGCCAGCCGAGCTTCTCCTTGCACCAGGCGCGACAGGTGCTGCGGCCGGCCGCGTCGGCGAGCGCGGTCGGACATGGCGCACCACGGCGCCGAGCCCCTCGGAGCCGGCGTTCTCGGTCCGGGCGGCCAGGTCCGGCAGGCCGAGCAGCTGGCCGAACTCCTTGGCGAACGCCGCCGATCGGCGTCATCGTCGAGCCGCCCTCGGGGCCGAGGAGGTAGCGGCAGCGCTTGCCCTGGTACGCGACGACGCCGGCGTGCGGGTAGTAGACCGCCCCGCGGTTGGTCCGACCGGCTCGCCGGCGTAGACGAACAGAGGCCGTCGAAGTCCGTCGAGCGCGTCCTTGCCGTCGCGGGCGGTCAGCTTGTCGAGCGCCTCGGCCAGCAGGGCCGTCTTGTTGCTGGTGCCCGACCCTGGACGTAGTCGCCGCGCTTCTTGCCGACCTCGACCCAGTCGAAGACCTTGCCCTCGACGCGGAACGCCGCCGTCGGACTGCTCGCGGAAGTAGTCGTTCAGGCTGCCGTGGACCGGCTGGCCGGTCGCGCTCTTGTCCTTGTAGGCGTCGCCCTGGCTGAACAGCGCCTTCTCCCACTCCTGCGGCGTGATCTTGGCGTTGTGCTTGACGTCGGGGAACTCGATGGCGACGACGGCCGAGGCGGAGGACGTCCTTCTTCCAGACGCGCGGCCGGGCGTCGCCGCCGGCCGCCGCCCGCCGCCGGCCGCGGCCGCGCCGCCCGGCGGTCGCGTCAGCGTCGCTTTGAGCTCGACGTCCTTGCCGTCGCGGCGGACGACGAACGTCAGCATGTCGCCCGGCTTCTTCTCGGCCAGCATGTCCGTCAGCCGGCCGCGCGCGGCGAAGTCCTTGCCGTCGAGCTTGACGACCCGGTCGCCGACCTTCAGCCCGGCCTTGGCGGCCGGCGAGCCGGCGGCGACCGGCTCGACGCGGACGCCCTTCGCCCTCCTTCGGCGTCGGCCGAGCGGCACGCCGAGCGACGGCCTGCGGCCCGGCCGCGCTTCATCGGCCGGCTGGTGGCGGCGAGCGTGGCGGTCACGTCGACCGGCTTGCCGTCGCGGACGCAGGCCGAGCTTGACCGTCTCGCCGGGGCCGTGGGCTTGCAGCCATTCGCGGAAGGCGTCCGGCGTCCGGACCGGCTGGTCGCCGACGCGGGTGACGACGTCGCCCTTCTTCAGCCCGGCCTTGGCGGCCGGCGAGTCGGGCTGCGACCTCCTCGACGACGAGCCGGCCCTTGTCGTCGCGCTGCGACGCGCGACGCCGAGGTAGCCGGTCTGCCCGGTGCGCCGGCGGGCCGGCGGCTGATCGCGGCGGCTGGCGGCGCTACGGTCGGCGGTCGGACAGGTCCGGCGTCGGCGGGCTCGGCTCGCCGCGGCAGGCGTAGGCCGGCACGCCAACGGACCCGGCAGGCTCGGACGGCCGAGGACGAGCTGCGAATCCATCGTAGCTCTGCAGGGAACGGCTCGCTGAGGGCGGTCGCAGCACCGGTTGCGACGACGAGTCCAAGCGGTCACTCACAGCCGCGCTCTCGCAGGCTGGCGGATGTGCTCACTGGTACTCGTACCCGATGTGGAACGTGATCCGCCCGTCGGGCAGCCGGCGGATGTTGGTGATGTGGACCGGCAGCCCGCCGCCGAGCTGCGACCGGCTCGACGGCGTCGTGAACGGCGTGAACGCGTCGTTCGCCGTGCTCGGGTACGGCACCAGCGCCGGGAACACGCGCGGCCCGCGCGGCCCGGCGACGCCGTGCGACTCCTCCAGGATCGGCCGGCCGCCGACCACGCGCCAGATCAGCAGCCCCTCGGCCGGCAGGCTCGCGTCGAAGCCCTTCTTGCGCGCGGTTCTCCAGCAGGAGGTACTCGCTGCCGTCGGGCCGGACCAGCACCTTGAAGCACTCCTTCGGCGAGTCCTCGATCGGCGCCAGGATCAGCTTCTGCTTGACCGTCGGGTCGATGACGGTCGGCTTGATCCAGCCGAGCTGCTCCTTGCACCAGGCGCGAGAAGTGCTGCGGCCGGCCGTTGCCGCGCCTGGTTGGACATCAGCGCACCAGACGCCGAGCGCCCTCGCATGCCGGGGTTCTCCGGCCGGGCGTACAGGTCGGGCAGGCCGAGCATGTGGCCGAACTCGTGGCAGAAGACGCTGATGTTGTCCATCCGCTCGCCGCCCTCGGGGCAGATGAAGTACGGCCACGCTTGCCCTTGTAGCGACACGCTGGAGCGGTGCGGCCAGTACAGGCTGCCGCGCGGCCGCCTGCATCCGGCCGCCGGCGTACATGAAGAACACGCCGTCGAAGCCCTTCAGCGCGTCCTTGCCGTCGCGGGCGAGCAGCTTGTCGAGCGCCTCGGTCAGCAGGGCCGTGCGGTTGCTGCCCGTTGCCGTACTCCGCCCGCTTCTTGCTCACCTCGACGTAGTCGAACACCTTGCCCTCGACTGCGAGCTTGCCGTACGACTGCTCCAGGTAGTAGTCGTTCATGCTGCCGTAGACCGGCTGGCCGGTGGCGCTGGTCTTGGTGTAGGTGCCCGTGCTGAACAGCGACGTCTTCCCAGTCCTTCGGCGTGATCTTCTGGTTGTGCTTCACGTCGGGGTACTCGATGCCGATGATGCGCGAGCTTGTAGACCGGCTTGCGTCCAGTAGCCGCCGCCGCGGCCGCCGCGCCGCCGCCGAGCCCGCCGCCGCCGCCGCCGGCCGCCGGCCGGCCTCGCGCCGCCGAGCGTCACCTTCATCTCGACCGCGCTTCTCGGCGAGCAGCAGCGTCAGCGTCACCGTGTCGTCGGGCTTCTTGCGCGGCGAGGACGTCGCGGAGCTTGTCCGGGCCGGTCACGGCGGTGTCGTCGATCTTGAGGATGACCTCGCCGGCCTTGAGCTTGGCCCGCTCGGCCGGCGAGCCGGGCGATGACCTGCTCGATCGTCACGCCCTCGCCGTCCTTGACCGTCGCCACCTGCACGCCGAGCACGGCCTGCGGCTTGGCCGGCGGCCATCGGCCGGCTCAGGGCGTCGAGCGTGGCGGTCACGTCGACCGGCTTGTCCTGGCGCGTCGAGCGGCGAGCTTGACGGCGTCGCCGGGCGGACTTGGCCCGCGAGCAGGTCGTAGAAGGCGTCCTCGTCCTTGACGTCGGCTTGCCGTCGATCCGGAGCGAGCACGTCGCCGCGCTGGACGCCGGCCTTGGCGGCGGGCGAGTCGGCGGCGACCTCGGCGACGGTCAGCCGGCCGTTGGGGCCGGGCGCGACGTGGACGCCGAGGAAGCCGGGCCGCGGCGCGGGCGCGGGCGCCCGGCCTTGGCGGGCGGTGGCGGCGGCGATGGCCTTCTCGACGGTGCGGTAGTCGGCCAGGTCGGGGTCGGCGGCGGACAGCGCCGCCGCCGAACAGAAGGACGGGAATGAGAGCGAAGCAATGGCGGTTCACGGCAGCACTCCAGCGGGACGTTCGGGGACGGCTCGCGGATGGTGACCGATGGCACGACGGGTTGAAGGAGTTCTATCCGATGAGTGCGTCACGGTCTGCCGGCGGAGTCCACGATTCTGTGTCAGTGTACAACCCGCAACCGGCCGGGTGTTCCGCCGGCTCGATGCCTTGGTTGAATCCCGGCCTTCAGGCGGGGTGCGAGTCCGACAGCCCCGGCCTGAAGGCGGGGTTCAGCCGGATCGGCCACCGAAACATCTGCCCGCCCGGGGTGGTATACTGGGGAGATCCACACACCTCCCAACCTCCGCGAGGACGAGCCGATGACCATGCGTGGCCCCCTGGGTCTGGTCCTGGCGACCGCAACGCTTCTCGTCGCCCTCCCGGCATGGGCCGAGGAGCCGGCAAAGCCCACCCCGATCGGCGAGAAGGTCCCGAACGGCAACGCGCTCCGCGACCTGCGCGGCAACCGCCCGCTGCACGACGTTCCAACCACAAGGCCGTCGTCCTCGCCTTCGTCGGCGCCGAGTGCCCGGTGTCCAACCTCTACCTGCCCGGGCTGATCGAGCTGGAGAAGAAGTACCGCGGCAAGGAGGTGCAGTTCCTCGCCGTCTACCCCAACGACGCCGAGGACCTCGACCAGGTCGCCGCCCACGCCTACGACCGCGACGTGCCGTTCCCGGTGCTCAAGGACGTCGGCCAGAAGCTCGCCGACGCGCTCGGCGTCACCCGCGTGCCCGACCGTCGCCGTCCTCGACGGCGAGTTCGACGCTGCGCTACCGCGGCCGCGTCGATGACCGTACGGCGTCGCCGCCCGCCGGCCGAAGGCGACCCGCGCCGACCTGGCCGAGGCGCTCGACGAGGTGCTGGCCGGCAAGAAGGTCAGCGTCGCCGAGACCGAGGCCGACGGCTGCCTGCTCGGCCGCGGCCGACGAAGCCGGCCGACGAAGCCGACGTCACGTTACAGCCAAGGACGTCGCCCCGATCCTCCAGAACGCGCTGCCAGGCCTGCCACCGCCCGGGCCAGTCGGCCCCGTTCGCGCTGATGAGCTACGACGACGCCGTCAAGCACGCGCCGCATGATCAAGGAGGTGACCGACGCAGCGGCGCATGCCGCCCTGGCACGCCGACCCGCGGTACGGCAAGTTCGCCAACGACCGCCGCCTGACGCAGCGACGAGATCGACACGCTCGCCGCCTGGGTGGACGGCGGCATGCCGCAGGGCGACGCCAAGGACCTGCCCAAGCCGATCGAGTGGCCGAAGGGCTGGGTCCACGGCAAGCCCGACCTGGTGCTTCACGATGCCCGAGGAGTTCGAGGTGCCGGCGACCGGCGTGCTGCCGTACAAGAACTGGATCATCGACACCGAAGTTCACCGAGGACAAGTGGGTGCACGATCGCCGAGGCCAGGCCGGGCGCGCCGGGCGTGGTGCATCACGTCGTCGCCTACATCCTGAAGGCGGGGCAGACGCAGCCCGTGTCGCGCCGGACGGCACGATCTCGGTCCTGGTCGGCTGGGCGCCGGGCGACCTGGGCCTGGTGCTGCCCGCCGGACACGGCCCTGCGGCTGCCCAAGGGCTGCGAGCTCCGCCTGGAGATGCACTACACGCCCAACGGCACGAAGGTCGAAGGACCGCTCGTCGGTCGGCATCACGTTCGCCAAGAAGCCGCCGAAGTTCGAGCTGTTCATGAACGAGTTCGCCAACATGGCGCTTCGACGTCGCCGCCGCACGACCCGCACTACAAGGCCGAGGCGACCTTCCGCCTGCCGGCCGACGCCCGGCTGATCAGCCTGACGCCGCACATGCACTGGCGCGGCAAGCACTACTTCTACGAGGTCGATCTACCCCGACGGCAAGAAGCGAGACGCTGCTGTCGGTGCCGCGCTGGGACTTCAACTGGCAGAACGTCTACCGGTTCGAGGAGCCGATCAAGCTGCCCGAAGGGGACGAAGCTGCACGCGGTCGCCCACTGGGACAACTCGACGAACAACCCGCTCAACCCGGACCCGACGAAGCCGGTGCGGTTCGGCCTGCAGACGTGGGAAGAGATGATGGTCGGCTTCGTGGCCTACGTCTGGGAGCGGCCGGAGACGGCGGCGGAGCTGGCGAAGAACCCGCCGAAGCCGGCCGACCAGTTCTTCGACCGGCTTCGACGCGCAACGGCGACGACGTGGTCACCGCCGACGAGATCCCCGAGCGGATGCGGCCGATGCTGGCGGTCGGCGGGGTGAAGCTGCCGGAGAAGATGACGCGCAAGGAGTTCGTCAAGTTCTTCGAGGAGATGCGAAGCGCACCCCGCCGAAGCAGTGAGTGGGGGTTAGCGACGCTTCGCAGAAGCGTTGTGCGGAACGCTTCTGCGAAGCGTCGCTAACCGGATCGCGGAATGGTATCCTCGCCTCGGGCTACTTCCACCCGCCGAGGAACCGCACGATGTCTCCCCTCCGATTCTGCCTCTCTTGCGTCGCCGTTCTTGCCTGCCTGCTCTCGGCCCCCGCCGCGGCCGCCGACAAGCCGGAGATCGTCTCGGTACGAAGATCTGGGACAAGGGCAAGCACAACGCCTTCACCGACCTGATCCGCTGGCGCGGCAAGTGGTACTGCACCTTCCGCGAGGCGGACGGCCACGTCGGCGGCGACGGCAAGCTGCGCGTCCTCGAGTCGGCCGACGGCAAGACCTGGGAGTCGGTCGCCCTGGTCGCCGAGGAGGGCATCGACCTGCGCGACCCGAAGCTGTCGATCACGCCCGACGACCGGCTGATGATCGTCGCCGGCGGCTCGGTCTACAAGGGCACAAGACGCTCATGGGCCGGCAGCCGCGCGTCGACGCTTCTCGAAGGACGGCCGCGACCTGGACGCCGCCGCAGCGGGTGCTGACCGAGGGCGAATGGCTGTGGCGCGTCACCTGGCACGAGCGGCAAGGCCTACGGCGTCTCGTACAACGCCGCCGCCCGCAAGACGCCAGGCGGCGAAGGACGCGGCGAAGAGCGGGAAGCCGTCCCGCCCGGCCCGGCCGACTGGAAGCTGAAACTCGTCGTCAGCGACCGACGGCGTGAAGTACGACCTCGTCACGCACCTCGACGTGCCCGGCCACCCGAACGAGACGACGCTGCGGTTCCTGCCGGACGGCGAGAGCAATGCGTG
>CAVXYC010000027.1:0-249650 GCA_963765765.1 uncultured Chloroflexia bacterium
TCGTATCCATCAGTGGCAAAGAGCAATCGGGCGAGCAGGTTGGCCTGGTGTTGGTCACCGGAATAGAGCTGTGGCCGGTCACTGGTATCGCAAATTTGCATTACCCATTATGGCGCTCCCGCACCTGAAACAGCCGCCGACCGGTGGGTCGTCAGTTCCCCACAATTTGCCGCGCTGCTGATACCGCGCTAATTTGGAGGCGCTACTGTCCCCGATGACGACGATGAAGACGACACCCTCTGACGACGAGGACGACAGCGGCGACGACGATGATGATGACGGTGATGATGATGACGACGACGACGATGACGAGGACGACGACTAGATCGTCATCCCCACGAAGTAGCTCGACCGTTTAGTCAACGCGATCAGTGTTAGTGAATGTGGCTACGAGTGCTAGCTCACTCTTGGGGTGGGTTCACACTTTCTATGCCGAGCAGGTCAGCTGACCGGGAGACTATCCAAAAGCCTGAATGGATCGAGGGTATCGTCCCGCGAGGATTTAGTTGCAAACTAGCAACCTGATCCGATTGAAATTCCTAGGAACCAAATATCGCTTTCGTCGTGGAGGCGTTATCGAAACGCCGGCATCACTTCCTCGGCGAAGAGCCGCATGGAGCGCAGCACCTGCTGCTGCGTGAGATCGCCGAACCAGAAACTTGCGTTGAAGTGGTCGATGCCCATTGCGTCGTGTATTCGGCGGAGCTGCTGAATGCACGTATCGGGCGTGCCGATGACGCTGAACTTCTCCAGGATGTCATCGGTGCTTGGCTCGTTGTCGAACGGCACAGCCATGGCGTGCCCGTTCTCAACGCGCTCGTAGTTGTTCCGCAGGCTCAGCGTCACACGCATGTTCCAGCGGGCATGCTCCGCCGCGGCGCGAGCGTCAGCCTCGTTATCGGTCACATACACCGGCCGCTGGGTCCCCACGTGAATTGGTTTAGCGGGAGGAGTGCGAGCGACCTGATCGTCGAACACCTGCCGAAACTCGCGCAGGCGCTCCAGCGGCACGCCGAACCCGCCGGACACAAGGTGGAACCCGCGTTTCACAGTTGCCTGAACTGATTCCGCGCTCTGGGCCGTCACCCAGATAGGCGGGTGGGGCTGCTGAAGACATTGTGGGAAGACCGTCGTCTCATCGATCGTGAAATACTTCCCGTCGTACCGGAACGGCTTCCTGGCCAGATCCGAGGAGGATGATGTCCACCGCCTCCTCCCAACGATCGCGACTTTCGTCCAGCCGCTGCCCGAGGCGCTCGAACTCATAGCGCTGGTACCCCCGCCCCAGACCCACGTCAAGGCGTCCGCCGCTGAGCAGGTCCACCGTGGCGATCTCCTCGGCGATCACTAGAGGATGGTGCAGCGGAACGACGATGACGGCCGTACCTACTCGTATCCGCCGGGTACGATTCGCCAGGTGCAAGGCGAGCATAAGCGGTCGCGAGAGATATCCGTATGTGGAGAAGTGATGCTCGGCCAGCCACATGTTCGCGAAACCGAGATCCTCGGCCGCCTGAGTAATCTCTACGCCACGCTCGTATTGCGCGGCCGAAGTCTCCGCCGACGGGGACTGCATGAGCAGGAACGTTCCGAATTCCATGGGGTCTCCTCCGTTCCAGGGCGAAAGGGTTGAGGCTGGGCGCGCTTCAGCTACGCAGACCTGACCGCTTCAGCACTTACCGGCGCCTGGGCAGTATTCGTCTCTCCGAGCTTGTAGACGAGCGGCGAGAACAAGCCAACAATCACGGAGAACGCGCCAAAGATGGTGAGCGACGTGGTGATGCTGGTGCCGTCAGCAATGAAACCGAAGACCAGCGGTGCAAGCAGCATGGCCACGGCCCAGTAAAGACTCACGACAGCGAGCGCCATGGCGCGCTCGTTTGGATTGCTCTTCAGCGCAGCCAGCGTCGGGTAGAGCGTTCGAAGCGTCCCAAAGGTCATTCCCGATGCAAACATCAGCACAACAGGCAGCACCACGCCGCCGGCGTTGGCATTCCACATTGAGATAGCTCCGGTAAGCACCATCCCCAGGACTCCCACGGTGCGCGCACCGAATCGGGCGAGGAGCGCGCCAAAGAAATAGGCCACAAGCACGGTGCCGAGGCCGTTGAGCGACCGGACGGCGCCCGTCAATCCCTCGCTATAGCCAATATCGCGGAAGTACGCGATGAACAACCCGCCCACAAGGCCGGCGTAGGCCGCCGCCATGAACGCCACCAGGTGGGCAAAAGCCAGGGAACGCGAGAAGAGCATCGTCTTGACCGGAGCGAAGCTGTCCTTGATCGAGCGGACCTGTCCTTTCCGAGCCAGGGAAGGGAGGCTGCTAGTGACGATGAGCCCCGCGGTCGACAATCCCGCCGCGATCACGAAAGCAGGCTGGAACCCGAAAATCTCAGCCATGAAACCCGCCGCAAGCCCACCCAGAATACCAGCCCCAGACTCAAACGCAAGCTGGCGGCCCATGACCTTGCCAGCCTCGCCCTCAGCGCTGCGGCTGATATACGACTGGGCGGCCGACCAATACACCGATCGCGATGCTCCGTTGAGCAGCTGCGACGCCAGCAGGGGCATGATGCTATCGGCAAAAATGGCGATCAAGGCGCTGATGAGCAACGTCACGAATGCGAACGTGATTACCACGCGCTCGCCGAACCGGTCGGAGATGGCACCACCCGGCAGGCGTAGCGCGATCATGAAGACAGCCGGCGCCGCGATGAGGATGCCCTGATCCGAAAGACGGAACCCTTGCTGAATGGCGTAGAGCGGGATCAACAGCCCCATGGCGCTCATCGTCACGCCATACATCGACCCATTAAAGAACGCGAGGTTCGTGGGCTGCTGCCTCGGATGGCGGGCGAATGCTGCAAAACCTGAGACAAGTGACATGTTTCGCCTTTAAAGGCCTCCTAGCCAGCCTGCAAAGCATATCCGAGAAAGTGGCGGCATGTGTATCCCAGTTGGCGCCCTTGCTCGGGACGTCCGAAATTACTTCCTCGAATTTGCGTCCTTCCCATGGAGCGTCCGCCGCCATCTGACGACTTTGAAGGCAGTGACGCTTATGATCCGAATAGCTGCGACATCGAAAGGCCAGTTAGTGGGCTTCCGTTTTGCCATGCACGATGGTTCAAATCTGCTGAGTGATCGAACGTGTCAGCCGTCACGGCCTTGCTGGCCGAATTCCATTGCGCTGAGAATAGCCTTCGCTGACTCGAAGTGACCCGGCAGGCGTAGACATCCGGTGAATCGATCTACCAGGGTGGGGTTGCCCCAGTCATCCACATGGGACTGCAGCAAGCCATCCGTCAGATCGCCAGGTGTGGCCGCGAGACCCGTCTGCAGCCGGATCACCTCTCCAGGGCAGGCTCAACGTCTTCGTTGAGTCGCCTGCGACCTGCGTCGCCTTGGTGCTCCCGAATCCGAAACAACCGTCGTCGATGAATCAGCAAGTTCTCCACGATCGCCGCGCTGCTGATCCCAAGCACCGTGGGCACGCCGATCACGCTGCCGATTGCACCGAGGGCGAAGCCGCCAAAGGCCATGAAGCCGATGCACAGACCGTACAGGCTCACGATTCGGCCGCGCATGCGCGGCGGCGATACGATCTGCAGGAGTGAGCTGAGACCAAGGTCGTAGGCCATCAGAAGGCCGGTTGTCAGGAGTGCACACAGCATCGAAAGGGCCAGGTGGCGAGAGAGCGAAAAGGCCAGCAGGGACGCAGCGGCGGCGAGCGCGCACCAGAAGATGAGCCGTGGCTTGTTGCGAACGTTTCCGAGCGCCGCGACGCTGAGGATCGCCAGGCCGGCGCCAACCCCGCTCGCCGCGGAGATCAGGCCGAGCCCAAAAGCGCCAACGTTCAGTACGTCCTTCGCCATCACTGGCACCATGGTCTGATAGGAGAAGCCAAACGCCTCCATTCCAACTGAGACCATCAGGAGCGTGCGAATCTGCCAGTCCGCCGCGCCGTAGCGCATCCCCTCGACGGCCAGCCTAAGGAAGCCCGTGGGTGGGGCGGGCACTCGCATCGTCGGCGGTAGCAGCAATAGCACCCACGGAGCCAGAAACAGCACCACGCTGACCAGAGCGTACGCGGCCCACGTGCCCACTTCCGCCAGCAAGAAGCCCATCACCAGTGAACCGGAGATCATCATCGGGACGGTGGCGATGCGGCGGAGCGACATGGCGTTGAGCAGCCGCTGCGGCCCGGCCACGTCGTACACCAGGCCGTTGGTCACGGTCATATCCACCGTAAGCGCGGCGCCTAGGAGCAGCGAGGTTGCCAGCGCCAGCGGCAACGTTGCGACCTCGAAGTAACAGGCGACCGCCAACACCCCCGCGACTAGCGCCGTCGCGAGCTGCGCCGCGAAGACGACCAATCGCCGGTCGAGTCGATCGCTCATAACCCCGGCGATGATCGCGAACACCACCCGGCCCACACCATTGAGGCCGACCGACACGCCCACCCAGAACGGTGAATCGCCCGAGAGCGACAGCACCAGCCAGCCCTGCACCAGGTTGGACGCGGTCATCCCAATGGATGACAGCAATCCATCCGCGAAGACGAGTCGGAACTCGGGAATGCGCAGCGCGTCGAAGGGGTTACCGCGCCCGGATTCGGCGATCGTCGGTTCAGTAGGAATGTTCGGCATGCTTGCACGGCCGGCTGTCACGTGTCACCCAGGTGCTCTCCCTGACGTCGCACGTCGGCCGAGGCGCGGCCCCCAAGCGTCTTGATGAGCACAGCGACATCGTACTTACCTGACTCGCCGTCACTCGGGCGGCCGCCCTCGATCGCGAATGCGGCAACGAGATCCGCCTTAACCGCCTGCTTGGACAGTCTACAAAGCATATCCGAGAATGCGACGCCGTGAATATGCCGACCATTCGGACCGAGACAATCGTTTGCAGGTATCCTGGCGGCCCCCTGGTCAGCTTCATGACGTCGCTCCTCGCACAAGCCACCTCTTCAGTGCCACCATAGGCGAACCTGGTCATGCCAGGATCACCAGCGAGACCTGAGGTCACAGTGGTCGACCCTGCGTGATCTAGAATGGCAAGCCACAGGTGCTACTTCGCTGCGTCATGGAGGTCCCAATGACCGATGGCTCTGGACCCGCGGTCCACGTTCCGCGCGGCGAGGCCCGCGCGTTTAACCTGCGCAGGGGCCAGCTCATCCGTCTCACTCAGCTTCCGCCGGGGGGACAGGTGATAGACCTCACGGCCATGAACCCTGAGAATCACCATGAGCGGCTCTGGGGCTCCAAGACAGCGTGGGAGTACGGTGTCCACCTCACGACCGGAGCCGTACTACTCTCCACCGGACCGTGGGAGCGGCCGCTCCTCACGATTGTGGCGAATACGCTTCCGACGGAACCGAGTGCGAAAGGCACGCTCTATCACGACGTGATGGCCGGCTGTTGCTCCACGAAATCGCACATCAGACGATACGGCGAGGATCAGACGCTCCCGGGCTGCTTCGACGTGATGGCGACAGCCCTCAAGCCATTCGGCATCCCACCGGATTTCGTCCAGGACGTCTTCAATCCATTCATGCGCACCGGCGTATCCGACAACCGACTCTTTCACGAGCCATCAGGCGCCGCCGAGGGTGACTATGTGGAGCTGCGGGCCGAAATGGACGTTCTTGTTGCAATGAGCGCGTGCCAGGGCCGGTCGAGCAAGGCCGGCAGTGACGGCGTGCTGGTAACCATCCGAGACGAGTGATGTCAGCCGGATGTGCGCCTGCTAGCGGCCGGTGACACGAGGTCCAGGATGCGCCGGGGTAGGTTGTTCCATGCATGACCTTCTGGTCGAGGGTGGCATCGTTGTCTCGCCCACCGGATCGGTCCAGGCGAATCTCGTCGTAGACGGTGGGCGAGTTGTGGCGTTGACCACTGACCGGCCCGACGCTCGGAAGATGATCAACGCGGATGGGTTGTGGGTGTTGCCGGGAATGGTGGACGAGCACGTTCATTTCATGGATCCGGGGCCAACAGAGCGAGAGGATTTCATCACCGGCTCGTCCGCCGCGGCCGTGGGCGGAGTCACAACCGTCATCGAACACACGCATGCTCAGCCGGTGCGCTCGCGTGAGTTCCTGCTGGAGAAATCACGCTATCTCGCAGGGCGCTCGCTCGTGGACTTCGGCCTTGCCGCGCACGTCTGGCCGGAGGACATCGGCCAGCTACCGGCTATGTGGGCAGCCGGGGCGACGTTGTTCAAGGTCTTCACCTGCACCACCCACGGTGTGCCCGCCATGCTACCGGGAAGGCTTCTGGAGCTGCTCCGCACCGTGGCCTGCGTTCGATGGCCTGTGCCTGCTCCATTGTGAGGACGAGACCATCACCGGCGAAGCCGAAGAGCGACTCCGCCTGGCAGGTCGGACCGATCCCCGCGTCATCCTGGAATGGCGCAGCCGCGAGGCTGAACAGATCGCCGCCAGCATTGCGACAACGATCGCGCGCTGGAGCAGCGCCCGAGTCGTCATCGCCCATGCCAGCCAGCCAGAGGTTGTAGACGTTGCCGTTCGAGAGCGTGCACGCGGCGGGCGCATCAGGATCGAGACCTGCCCGCAGTACCTGTATTTGCGCGAGGATGAGATCGATACGGAGGGTCCGTTTCGCAAGTTCACCCCGCCGGCACGCTCGGCAGCTGAATCAGACGGACTATGGGAGCGCATCGCCAGCGGCGCCATCGATCACGTGCAGACCGACCACGCGCCATCAACTCGCGAGCAGAAGCTCGAGCACGACATCTGGGAGTGCCACTTCGGCCTACCTGGCATCGAGACGACGCTCACCATGCTGCTGGAAGGTGTTGCCGCGGGCAAGATCAGCATCGAGCACGTCGTCAGTCTGTACAGCGAGCGGCCGGCCCGAACGCTGGGACTCTATCCAAGAAAGGGCGCGTTGCTCCCCGGCTCAGATGCCGACTTCGTGCTGGTGGATCCTTCCGCACGAGCGCGAGCTACGTAACGAAGACGTGGTCAGCAAGGCCGGCTGGACGCCCTACCACGGCCGCCGCGTCCACGGTCGTCCCGTGCTCACCGCACTGCGCGGCCAAGTCATCGCCGAGGAGGGTCGGGTAGTCGACGAGCCCGGAATCGGTCGCTACATACCTGGGCCAGGCGCTCGTCGCTAGTCGGAGAACCAGGATCGTCAGGTGGTGTCGGGCATCTTGCCCGACAGTTGAGCGACCAAGCATCAGTGCTCAGCCTGGGCTACTGACGGACGAAGGGTCCGGAACGCAGAGTTCGGTAACTCCTCGCACCCAGTCAGAATGTCGGGAAATTGACACTCGAAGTGTCAATCTTTGTCACATCTCGGTTGCAAGCGTGGCCTAGACTGCGCGTAGCGAGCCTTTTAGGACCGTCACGACGGGAGACAAACGATGACCGCGACCGAATTCAGGCCCATTTTGACCGACGAGCTCTTGGAACGTTTCGGCGAACGAGCCCCAATCTACGATAGGGAGAATCGATTCTTCGCTGAGGATTTCGAGGAGCTTCGTGACGCGGGCTATCTGATGCTGGCGGTACCCCAGGAGCTCGGCGGGCGCGGCATGTCTCTGGCAGACGTCTGCCGCGAGGAACGACGTCTGGCCTACCGCGCTCCGGCCACCGCCCTAGCTACCAACATGCACCTCTACTGGACAGGCGTGGCCGCTGATCTGCTTCGCATGGGGGATGACTCCCTCAAATGGATCCTGGAAGAGGCGGCCGCGGGAGAGGTGTTTGCCGCGGGTCACGGCGAATCGGGCAATGACCTGCCACTGCTTTACTCCACGGCTAAGGCGGAGCGAGCAGATGGTGGCTACCGCTTCTCCGGCCGTAAGATGTTCGGCTCCCTTACACCGGTCTGGACCCGAATGGGCATCCACGCCATGGATACTTCCGACCCGGCGAACCCTAAGGTGGTTCACGCGTTCATGCCACGTGACACGGACGGCTACCACATCGAGGAAACATGGGACGTACTCGGCATGCGGGCCACCCGCAGCGACGACACGGTCCTGGAGGGCGCCTTCGTCCCCGATCGGTATATCGCACGAGTCAACGATCCCGGCTTCCCCGGAGCCGAATTGTTCGTTCTGAGCATCTTTGCCTGGGCGGAGTGCACGTTCGGCAGCATTTACATGGGTCTGGCCAAACGAGCACTCGATCTCACCGTCGAATCGGCGAAAAAGAAGACATCGGTGGCCGGACTTAACCGCTCCATGGCCTACCATCCAGAGGTCCAGCACGCCGTGGCTGAGATGGCGCTCCTCCTTGAGGGCGCACTGCCGCACGTCGAACGAACGGCCGATGACTGGTCGAACGGTGTAGACCATGGCGGCGAATGGCCGGCCAAGCTGGTGGCAACCAAGTACCACTGTGTGGAGGCGGCGAAGAAGATCGTGGACCTGGCGCTCGACGTCAGCGGCGGAAGCGGTATGTTCAAGCGAAGCGAGCTAGAGCGGCTGTACCGCGACGTCCGCTGCGGAGGCTTCCACCCCGCCAACGGACTGCTAGTGCACGAGCTGGTTGGCAAAACGGCTCTAGGCGTGCTCGGCGAAGAGCCGCGCTGGGGCTAGCCGCAGTCATCCAGAAAGCCCCATTGGCTTCGGTCCAATCGAAGCCAACGGGGCTTTTCGCATTGTGCTCACTAACGTGCGCGAAGCGCCTTGCTTGACTTGCTCTAGCCGAGCAGTGATGATGCCAATTGGAATCCGCCCTGGCTCAAGACCAAGGAGGCCGGCATGGTATCGATCATCCGATCACGAGGGGACCGGTCCATCCGGTCGTTCATCGATCCTGAGCGTGGCACGGTCAGCCGGGAGACGTACGTAAACCCGGATATCTTCGATCAGGAGATGGAGCAGATCTTCCAGCGCTGCTGGCTGCTGCTCGGGCACGAGACTCAGATTCCCAACCCGGGCGACTTCGTGGTCACGCGCATGGGCACCGAAGAGGTGATCATGGTGCGGGATCGCAAGGACAAGCAGATCCGAGCGTTCCTGAACTCCTGTCGGCATCGCGGCGAGAAGGTCTGCCGCTACGACCAGGGCAACAGCCTGGTGTTCACGTGCCCGTTCCATGCCTGGACCTATGACACCAAGGGCAACCTCGTTGGCGCCGGCTTCCAGAACTCCCCTGAGGCCTACACGGACACACTGAACAAGTCCGAGTGGGGTTTGGTTGAAGTGGCTCAGCTCTGTAATTTCTACGGGATGATCTGGGCCACCTGGGATCGCAAGGCTCCGTCATTCCAGGATTATCTGGGGCCGTTCGCAGAGAGTCTGCGGCACTGCTTGCAGTCCACCGACGGCGAGGACGCGGGGCTGGAGATGTTCACGCCATTCCAGCGCCATCGCCTGCCCACGAACTGGAAGGTGCCCGGCTTCACCTCTGTAACGGATCTGACCCATACGGCTATGACGCACCGATCTGCCGCCGCGGCCGGACTGGATGAAGATCGCGGTGAGGGCAAAGAGAAATCGAGCATTCCATTTCCGAAAGAGAAATATGCCTGTGGCGACCATAATCTGGGTCACGGCGGGATGCTTACGCTCTACAACCAGCCGGGCGTTCCGCCCTACACCAATGAGTGGTACGAGCCCGGTGTGGACGACTACTTCCGTGAGCAGGCGGCGAGGAAGAATGAGAAGTATAAGGACAAGATCATGCCGCCGCACGGCTGGGGCGGCGGTCACTTTGCCATTTGGCCGTGCGTCATGATCGATAGCTGGCGCATCCGCTACTACCACCCGCACGCTGTGGGCATGGTGGAGCGCTGGACGCTCTCGGGGGTAGACAAAAACGCGCCCGACTTCGTAAAGGACGCCCTGCGTCACCACTCCGAACGCCATAACGGTCCAGTCGGATACTTTGAGTCAGACGACATGGAGAACTGGAACTACGTCTATCCCGCCAGTCAGGGCGCCACAGCGCGGAAGAACGATTACTTCTTCCGCAACGGCATGGGCCATGGCCGGTATGACGAGCGGTTCCCGGGCGTGGTGATCAACGGCTCCTACACGGAAGAGGCGCACCGGGCGCGGTTCAGTCGATGGCTGGCCTTCATGGAGGCCGATAGCTGGGACGACCTGTATCCGGTCAACAAGGCGGCGGACCACCGCATCTGGTAGTAGGTCGTCTCGTAAGCGATGAATTGAGAGCGCCCCACCTTTTGGTGAGGCGCTTTTGATACATCTCACGGCAGGGCAAGCGAGTTTCGAGCTCGCGAGAGGACCCTACCCCAGCCGTCAAAGCGGATGCCGGAGCCGGCCACCAGGTCTTTGACGGTGCCCGAGACCAGCACAACTCCCGTGGCGCGCGGTGGACATCACTTGCGCTCCGATATGAACGGCGATTCCTCCGATGTCATCACCGAGCAATTCGCATTCCCCGGTATGGAGACCGCGCGGAC
The DNA here is from genome assembly GCA_963765765.1 of uncultured Chloroflexia bacterium. Lineage (GTDB taxonomy): Bacteria > Chloroflexota > UBA6077 > UBA6077 > JACCZL01 > CAVXYC01. Next base: position 10,404 of record CAVXYC010000027.1, read on the forward strand.
ATGTGTCGATCGGCACAAATATGCCGGTTGGTCGCGCATGCACCTGCCCGAATTCTGGGGCTGGTGCTAGCATCACTATCTGCCGCGGAGTGGACCGATTCGGGGATTAGAGAGATGAGCAGGCACGGAGACATCCTTACGCTGGCCGAGACGGCAATTGAGCCAACAGGTCACGTCTGCGCATTCTTCAATTCGGCCGATGAAGAGTTTGGAGTCCTCATCCCATTCATCATGGACGGGGCGAACCACGGCGACAAACTCTGGTACATCGTTGATCCGGCCCTGCGAGCTGAGATTATCCAGCGACTGCGACGAGATGATGTGGACACGGTTGCGCTCCAGGAGAGCGGTCAGCTCGAATTCTACCCCTGGGAAGAGGCCCACCTGCGCGGTGGCAGCTTCAACAAAGAGGCGATGTTGAGCCTGCTCGATGAGACACTTACAAGTCATGAGGAGCAGGGATATCCGCTCACTCGCATCTGGTCAAATCAGGAGTGGGCGCTAAAGGATGTGCCTGGCGTCACCGAGATCGTGGAGTACGAGTCACGGTGCAACTACGTGGCCGAAAGGCACCCAGGTCTCACTGTCTGCGTCTATGACTTGTCCCAATTTGGGGCGAACATCGTGATGGATATGCTTCGCACCCACCCACTCGTCATTATTGGTGGGATCTTGCACGAGAACCCTTTCTACACGCCTCCGGATCAATTTCTTCGTGAGCTTAGCCAGCGGACAAACGAAGCCTCGACTTGATCCCCAAGCGAGGATGTCATGTGGCCGTCGATGCGTCTCAGACTTGAAGACCGGACAGACGAGAGCATCCGGCCCACAGGTCCACTAAGTGTGGATCAGCCGCGATGGTGCTCTCGGACCTGCAACAACCGACGCCGGTGGAGCAGCAGGTTGCTCACGATCGCCACGCTGCTGACTCCCAGCATCGTGGGCACGCCGATGACGCTGCCGATCGCTCCCAGGGCAAAGCCGCCAAAGGCCATAAAGCCGATTGCCAGACCGTACAAGCTGACGACCCGACCGCGCACCGGCGCAGGCGACACGATCTGCAGGAGTGAGCTGAGCGCGAGGTCGTAGGCCATCAGCAGGCCGGGTGGTTCCGAGTGGATGCCGGCGCATCAAGCATTGCGAGATCAGCCTGGGAAATCATCCCGAAATCGCTTGGTCACGTATCGCGACCGTGCTCGAATTGTGGCTCAAGCCAGTTATTGCTTGCCTGATTAATTACGATACAGCGGTCATCACCCAAGCAATGACTAGGCGCGCATACCGCCACTGAGCCCTCGCCGCGAGGGGATTCTGAATACGACCGTAAGCCCTGGCTTCTCGGATAACTGTGCCCGCATGGTACCAGGGTCATCGCCTTGGCACGACGGCAGATGCCCCTTTTCGAGCGGATTATTGGCAGCCATTACTTGTAATCTGCTCGACCGCCGAGGCCACGTGGCACACCGCTTGCAGAACATGCGTTCTAATCGGCGGTGCGTTCGCGGTCGGCCGCTGACATACCAAAAGGAGCATTCTCACAATGGCAATCAAGGATCTGCGCTCGAGCGATATGATGGCCCACCTTCTCGACTCGCTAGAAAACGGCGAGGACATCGGCCACTATGGCCGCCTGGTGTTCGCCATGGTGGCACGCCATTTCATGGACGAAGACGAGCTGGTCGAGTACCTGCAGCGCAATCCGGATTTCAGCGAAGAAGAAGCACGCGCCCTCTATCTTCAGGTCCAGGGACGCGACTACAACCCGCCCAAGCGAGATCGGATCCTGCAGTGGCAATCGGAGCAAGAATTCCCAATCTGCCCGAACCCGGACGATCCGGATAGCTGCAACGTCTACAAGGATCTGCAATTTCCCGACGAGGTGTACGAGAAGATCTCCGAGTACTACGAGCAGAAGGCCGAAGCGTAGGAGCGAGTCCACCCCAGGAGCGCTTCAGCACTTTTTCGCCGAATATCAGGGGGTTAGAGCGCGCTCTCGTAGCGCGGTGGTTTGTGTCCCGCGCCGCGAGAGCGCGCTCGGCCTCCATCGGAGCCTGTGTCATCGCCGCAAAGCCATGGCTAAGCTTGAGTCGGCACACTTTGTGGATGAGCAAGCTGTATCAACACGGGCGTGCTCCCGTGACATGGGAGGATCTGTGCTCGATCAGTGGTTCAAGCATGCGATTATTTACTGCCTGGACGTTGAGACGTTTGCCGACTCCAATGGCGATGGAATCGGTGATTTTCTCGGGCTAAGCGATCGACTGGACTATCTCTCGGGCGTGGGCGTGACCTGCGTCTGGCTGCTACCGTTTTATGGATCGCCGAATCGTGACAACGGCTACGACATCTCGGATTTCTACACCGTGGACCCCAGACACGGAAGCCTGGGTGACTTCGTGGAGTTCACACATCAGGCCGCCCAGCGTGGCATTCGGGTCATCGTGGACCTCGTGGTCAATCACACTTCGGATCAGCACCCCTGGTTCAAAGCTGCGCAGCGTGATCCCAGCTCCAAGTATTTTGACTACTACGTCTGGTCCAAGGAGCGACCGGAAGATGCCGAGTCGGGCATGGTCTTTCCCGGGGTTCAGGCCACCACCTGGACGTATGACAAGAAGGTCCGCGCCTACTACTTCCATCGCTTCTACGACTTCCAGCCGGATCTGAATATCGGGAACCCCGAGGTACGCGAGGAGATCTTGAAGATCATGGGCTTCTGGTTGGAGCTGGGGGTCTCGGGTTTCCGAATGGACGCGGTGCCGTTTTTGATCGAGAAAGAAAGCTGGCAAAAGGCCGGTCCCAATGATGGCTTTGAGTTCATCCAACAAATGCGTGAATTCCTGGCCTGGCGGAGCCGCGACGCGATCATGCTCGCTGAAGCGAATTTGCCGTACGACGAGGTTGGGAGCTACTTCGGCGACGGCGAACGTATTCATATGATGTTCAACTTCCTGCTAAACCAGCGGATGTTCCTGAGCCTCGCGGCCGGCCAGGCAGCCCCAATCGCATCGACACTCAAAGAGATGCCGGCCATTCCGCCCACGTGTCAGTGGGTGAACTTTCTACGGAATCACGATGAAATCGATCTTGGACGTCTGTCAGAAGAAGAGCGGCAGCAGGCCTTTGCAGAGATGGGTCCGGAGCCCGAGATGCAGCTTTACGGCCGCGGCATCCGGCGGCGGCTTGCGCCCATGCTTCATGGCGATCGGCGTCAGCTCGAGATGGCCTTCAGCCTTATGTTCAGCATGCCGGGCACTCCGGTCATCTGGTACGGAGACGAGATCGGCATGGGCGATGATCTTTCGCTACCCGAGCGTGAAGCTGTGCGTACGCCAATGCAATGGTCTGGCGATGACGGGGGCGGCTTCACCAGCGCACCCCGCCGCAAGCAAGTCAAGCCAGTCATCTCCAAAGGGCCTTATGGATATCAGCACGTCAACGTGGCAGCGCAGCGCCGAGATCGAGGATCGCTGCTCAACTGGGTTGAGCGACTGATTCGGACACATAAGGAATGCCCCGAGTTCGGCTGGGGCACGCTTCACCCCATAGACGTGGGCGCGCCTTCTGTCCTGGCCCACTGCTGTGAGTGGCGCGGAAGGGTTGTGCTGGCGGTACACAACCTCACGAGCGAGGGGCGAGAAGTTGAGTTTGATCTGCGTGACTTCGCCGCCCAATACATGATCGATCTCCTGGACGAGAGGGAGCCACTTCAGCTGGATGACGGCAAATACCGCCTGCTCATGGAAGGCTACGGGCACCACTGGTTCCGAGTTGTTCGGGGGTCGTCAGTGAATCAGCAGCACAAATAGACTGCGGCGCGGCTGCATCTATCTGAGATGGTCAGTCCCAGCACGAGGTGTATTTGTCGGCAGACATATAGGCGCTGGGAAATCCCGCCTATCGAGTCATGAGCAGGTGACTGATCCGACGCCAGGAGGAGACCAAGTGACGGTGGGACAGGCGTCTTTGCCAAATGCGTGTGTACTTAAGGATTGCTAGCGCGGCTGGAGAGGCGACCGCCCCTGAACTCACTGAGGGCCACTACTCTGCCTGCGGCCCGACATTCAAACCGAACACTCGGGCAAGCAGGGCCACTCCGACCGTGAACAGCAGAATGATGACGCCCACCACTGATGCGGCTTCGAACGTGCCGCCGATCATATAGTCGAGCTGCATCAGCGAGAGCGGCCGTGTGGACGAGGACGCCAGCAGCGCCACGTGGCTGGCCGTTCTCGAGGCGCTGGCGAACACAAGAATGCCCACTGCCGCGAGCATCGGTGCCATGAGCGGCACGAGAATCCGTCGGAAGGTGTACGACCAGGCAGCGCCGCTGGCGCGCGACGCCTCTTCGAGCTCGGCGCCTAGCTGCAGCAGATTGGACTTGATCATTTGGACAGATCGGGTCATGTTGCTGAGCGCCACAACCGTCACCAACACTGCCATGCTTCCGTAGAACGGACGGAACACTGGGCTCTCCAGGAAAAACCACAGAAAGCCCAGGCCCATGACGATCCCCGGAAGCAACGAAGGGGATCCAGGTGAGGAAATCGAGAGTCGAGCGCCCAAAGAATCTTGTTCGCACCAGGATGTATGCCAGCACGGCGAACGCCAGCATTGCGACGACGCTGCTCGAGGTCGCCAGGACGAACGTATTCCATGATGCCGAAACAAATGCGGACCCCTTCAGGACATCGTTCCAATTGTTCATCGTCCACGGATTCGCCACGTTGAAGGCGCCGAAGACCTTCATGAAGCTGCCAAGAATTACAAGGACGACTGGCACGACGGTCATTGCGCCAACGAGCAGCGCCATGAGGGCAAACGTGGGCCATTTCCACCTGCCCAGACGAAAAAGCACCGAGCGATACCTCCCGGTGACCGTGACATAGCTATGCCGCTGGACAAGCCACTGTTGAACGAGAATCAATGGCACCAGCGCGACAAGGATCAAACTGCTCAACGCGGTGGCGGAGCCGTACTGCGGGGGCTCCAGGCGCATCAATCGGTAGATCTTGGTGCTGTAAACGTCAATGCTGGCGGGCGCTCCCAGGACAAGCTCGATCTCGAACGATTCGAGCGCATGGATCAAACCAAGCAGCGTCACGACCAGAATGGAGGGCGCCAGGAGTGGTACCAGTATTCGGAAGAGCGTGCCGGGGGTGCTGGCGCCCGACGCGCGAGATGCCTCCTCCAGCGATGAATCCAGACTGCGGAAGGCCGGGGTGAGCAGCATCACCTTGATGCCAAGGGTGGTGCCAATGACGTGCGCAAAAATGATTCCCCACCAGGAGAAGATGTCAAACGGGCTCTGTTGGATGAAGGGCAGAACCTTGAGTGTCGTATTTACCAGCCCCTTGAAGCCATCGAACAGCAGGATCCAGCCAAGCAGCGCCGTAAGCGGTGGTAGAAAGACCGCGATCCAAAACCCGAACTCAAACCAATTGCGTCCAGGCAGGTCCGTGCGAGCGATGAGCCAAGCTATGGGGATAGCGATGAGAAGCGAGATCGCTTGACGCGTCACGGCCAGGGTAATGGTGTTGGCAATTGCCGCCGAGAGACTTGGATCGGTGAAAGCGACTCGCCAGTTATCCAGGCCCCAGGTTGTGGCGGTGCCAAATGTGCCCACCTGAAAACTATTCAGAATAAGCAGCCACAATGGGTAGAGAACGAGAAAGCCGACTACCGCCAGAGCGAACGTGCAGGCGAGCGTGCCCGCCTCGATGCCGCGCAGTCGCATTGACCACGGCCGCACGGCAACCGGAGCTACTCGGTCCATGTGGAGATCCGAAGCATTAGTGGCGTGCAGGCCAGGTCCTGACCGTGCATGCGTTAGGCTCGGCGCTTCACGGGGCGCGCCGACCGCGATTGGAATGCGCTAGCCCAAGTGTCCTGTCTTCGAGCACAGAATTCACCGTCTCGTCAGGGCGATTTGTCGACGCAAGGCATCTACAAACATCCACGTGTGTATCAGGGCCGCATCTCTTTGGCTATCGCATTGACCTTGCGGACGTAATCCTGGCCGCTCCACTCGTTTGCCAGAAGATACTGGTCAAGGTTGTTCCAATCAGGAACACCCACCCTTGTCAGATCGGCGTACTTGCCTTCGATACCGACGCGGCGGCTCGTGGTCTTTCCTTCGCGGGCATAGGCTTCCTGTCCCTCCTGGGAAAGGAACCAGTTCACCAGAAGCTTTGTGGCGTTCGGGTGGGGATTATTGCGCAGGATGCCGATTCCCGCCGATGCCGCGTACGATCCGTAATCGGTCGTTTCAACGTCCTTGTAGAGGCCTTCTTCAATCAGCTTGGCCCTACGGACCTGATCGTCACCGATCCCGATGGGGTAGCGTCCAGACTGGACGAAGTCATTGACCTGCACGGGATTGTCCACGAGCACCGCGTCTTGAATGAGCTGGCGAACGAACGGCTCGCCCTTGTCCTTGAGCATGCGTCCAAGAGAGAGGCTGCCCGCCCCTGGCGCGCGCGGATCGTACATCACGATTTTGCTCTTGAACTCAGGCTTGACGAAATCGTCAAGCGTTGAAAGAGCGGATTGCGGTACGAGTGACCGATTGATCAGGACCTGCTGATTGAGCGTAATGCTCGAGACGAATGAGAAGAAATCCTTCTCATCCGCCCAGCGATTGAACCCACCGTGCCAGGCTTTGTCATCCATTGTCGCGGGCAGGATCAGTGGACGCATGTCCTGAAACGCGCCGGCCGGCGCTAGCAGCGTTACCGCGTTGGAAGTGGGGACCACCAGAGCGTCGAATGCGAAAACGCCATTCTTCTGCTCGGAAATGATCCGCGGGGTGGCGTCACTAACGCGGAGCATCAGGTGCTCCACCTTGATCTCCGGATAGGCGGCTTGAAAGGCTGGCACCCACGCGGAGTAAATGTCTTGCGCGTGCGTGATGATACTCAGCGCACCTTCGGCCTTCGCCGCCGCGCGAAGCTCGTCGAGGGATGCTCCTTCTTTGCTCGCGGCCGCGGGCGCGGCCGTCGGTGCAGCCACTGCAGGCTTTGCGGCTTCAGGAGCCTTACCAGCCGGCTCGGCCGCCTTGGCTGGAGCGCTGGTTGCAGGCGCGCTGGTTGGCGCTGTTGCCGCCGGCGCGCAGCCGACGACCAGAACCGCGATGAGCGGAATCAATCCGGCAACACCCGACCATCGTCGCAGAGATCTCATACATCACTCCAAACATGCGAGCGACTTCAAAGCTCGCCTGCGGGCCCCGAGTTGCCTCGCGGACACGCGCTCTTTGAACCGCCATACCCGTCAGATGGCGGATTGATGAATGCAGTATATGCCTATGCGCGCCTGAAGTTATTTGGGCAGCGGCGACGAAGAAGGAATTCCCACATTGGAGGCATCTGGTTCGATCTATTCTCGCATCCTGCAAGTCGGCGTCTCAACACAGAGAGCCGCTGTTATCCTGACCCGACGAACCATCCACTAAGGGAGACTGCGCGCCTTGCCTCTCTATCTCAATAACCACGACCAAGAACAGAGCATCACGCTGAAGGAGGCGACCGATGCGATCGCCGAAGGCCTCCGCCAGTTTGCCAACGGAGATGCGATCCGTCGACCGCGAATCGATAACTTTCTTCCGACATCGCGCCCTGAGGAATTCTTCTGCTTCAGCTCAATGGAAGGTGGCGTGAGAGACCCGGGTTACTACGCCCTGCGCATCAAGCCCGACATTCTCGCCTGGCCCATCGTGGATGGGAAGGAGCGGCGAATCTCGTACTCATTCAAGCCAGGTATGTTTGGCGGGCTCGTACTCCTGTATGCCGTGGACAATGCCGAGTTTCTCGCCATCATGAACGATGGCGTGGTGCAGCATATTCGCGTGGCCGCCACGGCAGCATTGGGAATGCGGTATCTAGCCAGGGCAGACTCGCAGGTCGTAGGAGTAATCGGTTCGGGCGGGATGGCGCGCGATTTCGTCGTGGGCGCTGTGAATGAGCGGCCAATCCAGCGCATTCAGGCCTTCAGCCCAAACCGCCAGCATCTCGAGGCTTATTGCAATGAGATGTCCGAACGGCTTGGCTGCGAGGTTATCGCCATGGATTCGGCCGAAGCCGCGACCCGAGGCGCCGACATCCTTGCCCTGTGCACCAACTCCCAGGACGCTGTCATCGAACCCGAGTGGATTAAGCCAGGCATGCACCTAACCAACGTCCGATCACCGGAGCTCTCGCCTGCCCGGCTACGCGCGGATTGAGGTGGCCGGTCTACTGGCGAGGCGCACACCGATGTCCATTGGCAACTACATCGATGATGACTTCAGCATTCGCGGCGATGTGATGGCCTACACCGCCGGCCAGCCAGCCGAGCGAAGCAGAATACCCGCCGGTGCTCCAAGTAAGAATCGTTATCCGAACGCTCGTTACGTCGACTGCTGCGACTGGACCACCGGCAGGCCGTATCAACGCGAGCGGGACGACGAGATTACCATGCTCACCACCAACTCCATGGGAACCCTGGAAGGTGACGCGGGAGCCAGCTCGGGCATCCAGGGCATCCAGTTTGCCGCGGTCGCCGGCAAGATCTACGAGCAAGCAAGAGCCGCTGGCCTTGGAACCGAGCTGCCACAGGAGATGTTTCTGCAGGACATCCCGACGTAGGCCGTTCCTATAGGTCCATCCCTGCTCAATGACTGCTGCGGGACCTAGGATCGCGGCACTGCGTCCCGGGGGCCCCCATCTCCTTCGATAAGCTTTCGTTTGTTTGCAGAGCGCTCTAATTGCAAATGCTCTCAGGAAACCGCCCGACTTAACAAGGATGAAGCCGCGCTGAGCATTCACAGCGCGGCTTCATCAACCCTATCGCGGCTTCAAGGGCCGCAACCTGCCCGCTAAGCAGTAGGCTTCGAATACTGGCCGGAGAAGGACCACTGGTAGTCGCGGTTGGAATAGATCTCCTGGGGCATGAGCGATTTTTCACCGCGCTTGCCAAGCTCGCTCTCGAAGCGCTCGCGGATCATCGGGTCCTCATCCGAGTACTCGATCTGATCGCGCGAACGATCCTCTACTCGCTCCATCTGACCGAAGAGCTGTCGACGCAAGGTTGGGTGTAGCGCCAGATAACGCGCCGGGACTTCACCTAGGTTGAAGTGCTGGTGGAACCATCGATTCGGCGGGACGAACATACTACCTTCGTGCCACGGAATAACGACCTTGTCCTGTCCCTCGGGCCACATGATCGAATAACCCTCGCCCGCCGGAATCACGATGCCCACGCCAGGCCCGTGGCGATGGCCCTTCTTGTATGTACCGATGGGGAAGACGGACATGTGGCCGGACAGCTCGGAATCCGGCATTTGAATCCTCAAATGGTGTCCACCCGCGCCTCGGCGCTGATAGACGCTTAGAGAATCCCACGCAGCCAGATCCGGGAAGAAGTTCCCGTACCACAGGAATGGGTCGTTCGCTTCGTCGTCGTGGTCCTTGACTGCCTCGGCCTCGGCGTAGAGGTCGCCACCGAGGTTGTCCGGCTCTTCGTAAGGATTGTTGAAGAAGAAGTCCGGGCCGTTGCTGCCTGCCATAGCCACTGGCAGGTAGTTGTAATGCAGAAGACGGACAGTGGTATCACCGCGGCCGTTGAAGATCTGGTGTTTGTGATGCCGCGGGAGGCAGAACAAACTGTGCGGATGCCACTCGAAATTCCTCGGCGTGGACGAGCCGGTAGACCAGACCGAGGTGGCGCCCTCGCCCTGCAGCACGTACACAAGCTCGTCGAACCCGAGCTTCATCGCCGGTAGCTCGCCGCCTGGCGGGATCTCCGTGATGCGGCCCTCACACATGGCCGGCATGCCTTCGAGCTGGATGAACGCGGCATTGTACCCGCGTGCTTTCCAGTGGCTTACCTCTGCCGTACGCAGATCCTCTACATAGTATCCACGGTGAATAGGAATGTCCTGGGATTCCATCCACCGATCGTACGTAACCTCACCACCCGCTCGACGCGGTTTCGACTCGGTTCCCGTGCCAGTGCTTATTGCCATCTGGATGACCCTCCTGGCTACTCGTAATTGAGCAGCCCATTTCGACAATGTCCCGTCGGGCAAGGAGCTTGAATTCGCGCGGCGTTACCTCCTGTGGCCCGGTCTACGTGCCTAGCGTGCATGATGACAATGCCGCGACATCGAGCCTCGGTCGTAGCATAGCGCGCCCAAAGGAATTTGTGGAGAGTTGAAAGCGATAACGGTGCCAATCCGACGAAACACAATACGACACAGAAGCCGCCATCTCTGGCGGCTTCTGTGTCGTTACGTTTGGGAAGAGAGCTAAATGATCGGAGCTGTTCAGTCCATGTCTTCTAGCGCGGCCGGCTTGTTGTCCCAGCCCATTGTCTTGGCGGCATCTTTGGTGAGGTTGAGCATCACCTTGTCGTCGATAACCTCACTCACGTACTCGGCCGGGACGTAATAGTCTTTACCGAGCCCCAGAAATCCGGTGTCGACCTTCAGGTAGTTGCCGCTCGCTGAAACTCCAGCCGTGCCGGTCGTGCTTGTACCCACCGTTGCGCCCGCGTAGACTTCGCCTACCGAGCCCATTTTATCGTCATTCAGATCGTAAACATCCATGCCTTTGCGGACCGCTGACCACTGGTACTCCATTGTCAGTCCTCCAATTGTGGCGTACTGTGAAGGTAACACCACTCACCAGTAAACTTGCGCAGAACGCATGCCATCCCGGCCCGAAATTGGTGTCGCGAAGGCAAAAAACGCGCATGGCACGATACTTGCCCTTGTAACGGCCGCCGTGCGATGGACTCCGTTTCAGGCCACGCGGCAAGTGAGAAAAGCGGAGGCACTTATGCCTGAGCTCGAGCTTGAGCTCCAGTTCAATACATCGACAGAGATGCAGCAGGGCCAGCGGGTCTCAGCACGCCTCGTCGCAGCAAACTCCATCCTGGCACTCTCGTCGCTAGACCTCCAGCGGAAGATCGAAGAAGAGGTTGCGGACAATCCTGCCCTTGAACGGGTGGAGGTGGCCGTCTGTTCCATTTGCGGATCTGAGCTCCATGGCAGCATTTGCCCGGTGTGCATCCAGCGGCAAAAGGGTGCGGACTTCAATGCGGATCGCGAAGAGTGGTTTGACCGCGAATATATCTCAGGCGGCCTTTACACCAGCGAAGACGACACTGATCCGATGCTTCGTGTTGCAACGGAGCAGACGTTAGGCGAGCGTCTGTTAAACGAGCTTGCCGCCCTGGTTGCGCCCGCCGACCTGGAGATCGCTGAAGCCCTCGTCGGCAGTCTGGATGATCGAGGCTATCTCACCTGGTCCATTCGTGATGTATCAGACGAGCTCGGTGTTACCGAGGAGCGCGTTCGCGGCATTTTGGACGTGCTTCAGTCGCTGGAGCCAATCGGCGTCGGAGCGCGCAATTTGCGCGAGTGTCTGCTCATTCAGCTCCGCTTCCTGGCAGAACGTGGCGTAAGCGTTCCACACGCGGAAGATGTCGTCAGTGACTTTCTTCCTGAGCTGGGACTACGCAAGTTCCCGGTGATTGCGCACGCACTGGGTATCAAGGTTCCGCAGGTAAATGCCGTAGCGGAATTCGTGAAGGCCAAACTCAACCCGAATCCTGCGCACGGCTTCTCGTCTACGAATTCGCGCGACGCCGAGACCCGTGCGATGTACATCACTCCCGACGTGATCATTCACAAGATTGAGGACGACTTCGTCGTCGAGATCGTGGAATCTCGCCGCCAGGTATTACGGCTCAATCCGATGTACCGAGAGCTGAGCAGCCGGTCTATTCCCCAGGATCTCTCCAGCCGCGATCAGGACCATGTCAAACAATGCGTGCAGAGAGCGCGGCTCTTCATGACGTACGTGGGACAGCGGCGACAGACATTGCACAAGGTGACCTGCGCAATCGTTGAGGCGCAGCGAGAGTTCCTTAACAGCGGCATCCGCGCACTGCGCCCATTGAACCGTAGCGAGATCGCGCAGTCTATTGGCGTCCACGAGTCCACCGTGAGCCGGGCTACGGCGGCCAAGCATGTGATGCTGCCCGACGGCTCGATCATTCCCTATAGCCATTTCTTCAAGGCATCGCTCAGCGTGAAAGATGTTATGCGAGAGATCATCGATCAATCACCAAAACGACTGACGGACTCGGAGATCGTCACGGAGCTGGGGAAGAGAGACATCCACATCGCCCGACGCACCGTATCGAAATACCGCGCTCAGCTCGACATACTTTCGTCAAGGCTGCGCTAGATAACTTATAGGGCTCTCAACCGGAGCTATCGCTACCGGAGCCGTGCGGTTAACCAACTTCAAGAGTGCTCTGTGACGCAGCGACACCGTATCCGTCCGGCTTGACGCGCTGTACGGTCTGAGAATTCCGCACAGCGCGGCACGAGACAGCCGCGCTCCGGGACATCTCGATGGCTTGCGTCGGACGTTAAACCACCGCCGGTCTCGGTGTCTCGTAAAGCTCAGCGTTCATTTCACCCAACGAGTCGGCGGCATCTGCCGACACGGTCAGCACGATGACATCGTCGACGACCGTATCCACGATGTCCAGCGGTAGGGTGATCGCGGGTAGCGGTCGTCGCACGACCACCATCGTATTGGCGTCGATGCTCATGACTTCCCCGACGAGCGTCGTATCCGCACCGAGCACGATCATCCCTGGCTCGATTGGACGCCCATCAAGCGACCCTACTGCGTAAGCCATTGCATCCTCCCTGATTCCACGGGGCGGCACATCTTCTGCGCTGGGGCGGGCGATGACTAGCCCCACCAGCCCTAAAGACCATGTGCCCGATTCCTCTCGCACTGTTTTGCTTCTTGTCGACGTTATCAATGACTTCGAATTTCCAGGCGGCGAAGATCTTTTTCGGTACGCCCTTCCCGCTGCCCGCCGCATCAAGAGCATGAAACAGGCCATAAGCGCCCGAGGTATCCCCACGATTTACGCGAACGACAATTTTGGTCGCTGGAAATCTAACTTCAACGATGTACTGGAGCATTGCCTGAGCAGCGACGTGCGGGGACGCCGAGTGGCAGAGCTGATACGCCCTGAGCCTGAAGATTACTTCGTGCTCAAGCCCAAGTATTCGGCGTTTTTTGATAGCACGCTGGATACGCTCTTGCGCTATCTCGGCGCGCGCAAACTCATCCTGGCTGGCTTCGCAGCAGACATGTGCGTACTCTTTAGCGCCAACGATGCATACATGCGGGACTACTCACTGCAGGTACCGGGGAATTGCATCGCATCGGAAACGCCTGCGCGAAATCGGATGGCGATTAGTTACCTACGCGATGTGGTCAAAGCTGATGTCACACCTTGGAAACCCTGATGGGAATCTCCAGTGTAGCCCCAGCGGAGCTCTCCAGACGGGCCGCTAATCGGCTCGACGCGGCCCCACGTGGGACCATGTCACAAATCTACATGGGCACGCATCCTGCTTTAGGGCATCGTGCGCGGCGCACAAACGCTCCGCGGATCTCAATGGATCGGAGCGCATAACCATGTTTTTGATCCTTCTGTGGTTGATGGGTCTTCCGCTTGGTTTGATTGTGATCTTGTGGATTTTGGGCGTCGGCCACTAATCATCGACGGCGCGATCGGTATTCGAAAGGGGGCGGGGATGAACGAATCGACAGAGCAGTCCAGAACACAAACGGTTGTCATTGACAAGGTTCGAGAAGCGGATCCGGCAAAGCTTCGCTTCCTGCGATGGTTGGCCGAGCAGGGCCGCCTCGAGCACGAAGTCTTCGGCCCGCCCTCTGGAGAGTATGCGCCTTAAGCGTAGGGGTGAGGGAAGCGAGCTTAGAGAAGCGAGCGGGCATGATCCGCTCGCTTTTTTTATTGCGCAGAGGCTCTATTATGAGACGCGCGTGGAGCTCGCCGCCTCGTAGTATCGGTGGTGCATCTCAAAAGCCTGTGCGCTCGCGGCCAGAAACTGGACTGGGTCGCCGATCTCGGAAGTCTCCACCTCGAGCTGCTCGGCAAGTTCACGGGCAAGGCTTGTGGCAAGATCTTGCGCATGAGAGCCGCTCATACGCCTCGAGCGGGTGAAAAACTCGCGGATCAAAGTGTAGTGCTCCATCGATAACTTGCCCGCGAGCGGCGCAATTTTTGTCGCACGGTCTGAGTTGTCGGGCAGCGCAACGCCGTCGATCAGAGAGCGCCCACCCGCCCTCGCTTCGCGGATTACCAGCGTGCCCGCCGCGAAGTCTCCGAGTCGACGGCTCTGTTTATCGATGGTCATCACGACCAGTCCGAGAAACAAGAACATGTCCACCGCACGAACAATGTTTCGTACCAGTGAGGCAACCACTGATATTGGCTGGCCATCACGTCGAACGACCCGAAGGCCAAAGAGCCGCTTGCCCGGAGTCTGCCCGTTCCAGATGATCTCGAAGAGCACGAAATAGCCCCACCAGGCGAAGAATACCAATAGAACCAGGATCGCCAGCGCGGCCGGATCACCGAGATCCCTTACCCAGGGGGGCAGGTCCAACCAACGAAGCATGCCGCGCAGCGCCGAGCGATTCATGGAGAATGCGATCACGGCCGCCACGATACCGCCGTAGAGCACGGCGTAATCAACGATCGCCGCGATCGTGCGGGAGCCCACTCCCGCCACGTCGAAGGTGAGCTCAACGTTCTCAGGGAGGACGAGCCTATAATCTTCGCTACTCAAGTTCCCCTCGCGTTGCACACCTTCCAATGATCGAACGATTCGTTGCCAATAGACGAGCCCGCTGGGATCGACTCAATACGCTGCTGGACCGGTCCCGGTCGGCTCGCTCGAGACTCAGTGTGGACGAGCTGGATGAGATGGCCCGTCTCTATCGGCACACCACGTCTGATCTTGCCATTGCCCGCCGCGATTTCCCATTAGACGGTACCACGCGTTACGTCAATGAGCTTGTGGCCCGGGCATATGGACAAATCTACCGCGATCCCCCCTCCCCGCGCGCGGCCATCGCGCGATTCTTTCGGTACGAGCTGCCGCGAGAGTATCGATCGGCCTGGCGATTTCTGCTGTCCGCGGCCGCGCTGTTTCTCATCCCACTATTCGTTTCGCTGACGGTGATACTGCTGAATCCTGAGTCTGCCGAGGTCCTGGTGTCGGCACGCACACTGACACTGATCAAGTCTGGCCGGCACTGGTTTGACGTTCCTGACGAACAGCGCTCACTGATGTCAACCTTCATCATGACGAACAATATTCAGGTTTCGTTCCTGGCCCTGGCCGGCGGCATGACTGCCGGCATTCTGACCTTCTGGGTACTGCTGACCAACGGGGTGAACATCGGTGCAATCAGTGGAGCGCTGACTGCGTACGGGCTTGGTGAATCACTGGTCTGGTGGATATCCGGGCACGGTTTTCTCGAGCTGAGCGTCATCATCATCAGCGGAGCCTGTGGACTGATGCTGGGCAAGGCCATCCTCTGGCCCGGACTGCAGTCTCGTCGTGACGCACTTTCCGCGGCCGGGATACGCTCCATGCGCCTGTTGCTGGGCTCGCTGCCATTCATGGTGGTCGCAGGCATCATCGAAGGGTTTTTCTCGCCGCTGAGTCTGCACTGGTCATGGAAGCTGGTGATGGGTGTGTTTACGGGCGTGGTGATGTACTCGTACCTCTTGCTCGTCGGGCGAGAGCCGAAGACCGGCGCACCTACCAAGTTGACGCTCCAACGCTAGAGCGTGCTATCTGTCGGCACCAACATCAGCACAAACGTAGAGGCGTCCCTTTACATCTCCACGCTGAGCCAGCCATCCCATGGCTGGAGACAGCCAGTCGCAATCGCACGGCAGCCACGGCTACAGCAGCGCTCGCTCTTTTAGCTCCAAGTAGCGATTTATCGTCGTCGGCGTCAGCCGGTCGGCCACGGCATCTACCGTAAGAACCCCACTGTGAGTGAGCTGATCCAGCACCAGCCCGCGCTCCTCCAGCAAACGTCCTGCCACCACCTTGCGGTACAGCTCTCGACCGGACTCAGGCATGGCTTGAAACGCGGAATCGATGGCGGGATCGCGGAGTGTGGCGCACAGCGGCAAGTGATATCGGGCGAGGCCGATCATGTAGCCGGCGATGCTCCGCGCCACGTCTGGATCATTCAGGTCAGTGAACAACACAACGAGCGCTCGACCATGCAGCACCGACCGCAGACGCGTAAACGCCGCGCGGTAGTCTGACTCGATAGGCTGCGGACGGACATCGAAAAGCTGCTCGGTAATGCGGTGAAACTGAGCCCGACCAGAGCGCGGCGGAGCAAATCCCTGGACGGTCTCGGAAAAGCTGAGGAGCCCCACTCGATCCCCCCGCTTGAGTGCCACGTGGCACAGAAGTAACGCCGAATTCACTGCTGTGTCGAGTCGCGTGAGATCACCGATGCGCGTCATCATCATCCGTCCCGCGTCGAGCATGATGATCAGCCGCTGGCTGCGCTCGGTCTCATATTGCGTCGTCACCGGTCGCCTGCGTCGGGCCGTGGCCTTCCAATTGATCCGACGATAATCGTCGTCTGGCTGGTATTCGCGAAGGCTCTCGAACTCGGTTCCGCGACCGACGTAACGAGCGTTGCGCAAGCCCATCTCCTGCAGCAGCCCCCGCCGAGCAAGCAGGTCGTATTTCTGGACTTCCAAGAGATTCGGGTAAACCGGGATCTCCTCCGTGAGAAAAACGGTGCGTTGGCGCCAGAGAAGGCCGTACGGCCCAAGCCAACGAATTACCGCAACGCCAAATTGGTAGCGCCCGCGAGCGACAGGCCGCGTCACGTACGAGAGCTCGACTCGGCCGGCTGCTGGCGCGTGCCCCTCGAGAAGGACCGCGCTCGAACGGAATGAGACCGGCGGAGTATCGCGCAGCCAGATCCTGGCTTCCCGCGCGCGAGCGATTGGTTACTTCCAGGCGGATCAGATTGTCGGCATCCAGATAGAGGCGCGGATCGTGATGCCGCTCGAGCTCCAGATCGTGTGACGGTACCGCGGCGCGCCAATCAAGCAGCACAAACACCAGGACGGCAAGAATCCAGGCTGGCGCAAGGCCCAGCATCCAGGGCAGCCAGCTCCCGAGCAGCAGGGGAATACCGGCGGCCATCACCAGGACGAAGAGTCGAATGGTGGGCGCAGGTAAGTCGCGCAGTTTCGATCCGATTAGCGCGGAACCTCGACGCTGTCCAGGATCCTCGCCACGGCCTCATCCGGAGTTACGCCCTGGATTTCTGCCTCAGCCTTGAGCTGAATGCGATGCCGATAGGCCGCGGGAACGAGCGCCTTGACGTCATCCGGGATGACGAAATCGCGCCCGAGCATCAATGCTCTCACGCGCGCTCCGCGGATAACGGCGATAGAAGCCCTGGGGCTTCCCCCGAGGTGCAGATCGGGCGACTGCCGCGAGGCGCGTGCAATCGCCGTGGCGTAACTTATCACCGAGTCATCCACTCGCACTTGTTCCGCTGACTTTCGGCCGCTGATGACGCCCTCCGGTGCCAACACTGGCGTGAGCTCCGAGGAGACCTCGTCCGGCGAGCTGCCACTCCGGTGTCGCTTTAAGACTTCTTCCTCGTCCTCCGCCGTTCGGTAGTCCACGAGAACCTTGAACTGGAACCTGTCCAGCTGTGCCTCGGGTAGTGGATAGGTCCCTTCGTACTCCAGTGGATTTTGCGTAGCGGCCACCATGAACGGCTCGGGCAATGGATGGCTCACACCGTCAATGGTGACTTGACGCTCCTCCATGGCTTCCAGGAGGGCTGATTGCGTCTTGGGTGGTGCCCGATTGATCTCGTCGGTGAGAACGATGTTGGCGAAAATCGGTCCAGTTCGCACGTGAAACTCATTGGTGGCCAGATCGAATACGCTTGTCCCAACGATGTCGGACGGCATGAGATCAGGCGTAAACTGCAGCCGTTTGAACTCGCCCTGAATGAGGCGAGCCAGCGTCTTCACCATGAGCGTCTTGCCCGTGCCTGGCACACCTTCCACCAGCACGTGGCCGCCGGAAAACAATGCAATGGTGGCGAGCTGCATCGCTTCGTCCAACCCGACAACCACGCGTCCCGCTTCCGTGCGCAATGTCTCCCAGTAAGTCGTTACATCGATCAACGAGGTCCCTCCACTCCACGCAGGGCGCGCAGATCACGTTCAATATCGCGCGCTCGATCTAGCAGCGCCCGCTCACTCATCGTGCTGCCCTCGAGATCGCCAATCCGGCCTGCCAGGTCCGTGGACACATCCTTCCGACGCCCTTCTAGCACGCCCGCAAGGTCTCTCACCGGGATGTCGGCCCGCACGCCGAGCAAGCGGCTGATTTCCATGCGGGAAAGGCGGGCTAATTCTCGCTGGGCCCATCCGACGGAGCGGGCCCGCTGGATCAACCCAGCGAGAGCCGACACATAGTCACCCGTGCTTCGGCCCATCGAGGCTTCCGGAACAATCGCCGGGCCAAATCGACGGCCACCCCAGATGAGGAAGAGAAGTGTTGCCGCGGCGGCGTAGAGCGCAGCCCAGCCCCACGGAGTGGAACGCACCGAGGTCATCAGGTCGAGGTCGCGCACCAAACCGTGATGATATTCATCGAATGCGACTCGCCGGGCGTTGGAGTGACGTGCCAGCAAGCTCAGGAGCACGTCGGCATTTCCACCCCTGGGAAGGCTCTCATTGTTGAAGAGCGCCGGAGTGGTGAACGCATAGACTCGGCCCTTGCCCATCTCACGAGTGGCGGCCAGATTACGTTGCCCGTTCACCAGCAGCGGCATCCAGGTCTCTCCCTCGAGCTCGAGGTCGAACGTGGCCGCCGCATCCACCTCGGTGATCTCCGGGCGACTCAGAGGCGGTAGGCCCACCGTGGCTCTGTCTACCGTGGCGACACGTCGAACATTGAGATCAAGACGGTCACTCAAGCCATCACTCGGCGAGGGCGACGACGTGGTCACCGGGAGCACATTCGGATGGTAGATCAGCGTCCCGCCCTCATTGATCCAACGAACGATGTCTTCACTCTCGCTGGGACGAATGCGTCGTGTCGGTCGGAGCACAAATAAGATGTCAACGTCACTTTCCGGAACGGCTTCTGTCCATTCCAAGCGATGGACGTCGTAGCCCAGCTTCTCGAGCCACATCGCCAGGGCAAGAGAGCCTTGAGGACGGTCATCACGACTAGATAAAGATGGCCCAGATCGCCGCTCAGACTCGCGCTCCTGGAGGGCAAATCCAGCCAGTGCGCCCACCAGAAGGAGAAGCGCCAGTGGGGTGAAGACGCGATAGCGTCGGAATGCAGCGATCACGTAACCGCCTGCCGCACTTTGAGCGCAAGCTCCTCGAGATCGCGGTAGTCTGCCGCTGATACTTCTGACTGGCCGTACCACAGACGATCGAATCGATTGATGAGTCCACGGAGATGCAGAGCGACTGGTGAGTGTCGATCGAGACGCTCGAGATGCTCCCAATTCGTCGCGGATCGCTCGAACCGCGTCTGGCCGTGCTCCTCGATCCACAGTAGCGCGGAGATGAACACGAAGTGACAGGCGTCTCGGAATCGTCCGTCGGACGCAAATCGCTGCGCGCGCTCAATGGCCTGAGCGCTGGTGGGCGGCAGCGGTGACGCGGCATGTTCTAGCACCGATTCAGCGACCAGGGCCGAGCGAAGTCCACGCCGATAGAGCAGGATCAGCGACATGACTGCCGTGAGCGCGGCCAGGGAGATAAACGGCAAAAACGCAGGCCCATTCACGAACGCTCGAAAGACGTCGCCGAGTCGATCGAATGGCCAGCGGACGACATTGCCAATCCCTTTCGCCAGCCACTCGAGTAGAAGGATTAGCGGGAGCAGCCATTCCGGGACGCTGCTCTTGATATCCCTCGTCTGAAAGGGGGGGCCGGCCAGGATGTCATCGAGCGCCCGATGCTCGGCCGTCATGTCGATAGGTCCGGTTTGCGTCCCCCACAGATCGAGTGCACGCTTGAATCGTTCACGAGCGGTGCCGACGTCGGGCTGTGCAGACTCGAGAGGAGAAAGGAGCCATCGCTCGATTCCGATTGATGGCTCCTGGCGCACGTATGTGATTACCGCGGCAATGGTCGCGGGATCGGCAACAGCCGTTGACGAAGCCCGTTCCAGGTCGGAAAGTCCTCGCTCAAGGACCGTATGCGCCTCGGAGTGCGTGGCGCGAACGTCAGCTGCGCTCCACCCAACCGTCAGTAGGGCAAGCAGGAGTGCACAGCGCTTCACTCGGTGTGAGTAACGAGCTGATGTGCACGCTGAGCCAGGTCGAAGCCTTCGTTACGTGCACGCAGCTCGTAATAGAGCACGGTATAGATAGCGATTGAGAATGGTGTGAACAGCAAGCTGGTGATTGATGTTGCCAGAATAGACAGGAAGACTCCGAATCCACTTCCTCCGAGACCTCCCGCTACAGCGCCACCCAGCGCCAGAACGCCGCCCACGGCTCCCTGGAGGATGGACATCACAAGCCCCGTGGTGGCGAGGACCGCGGCAGTGTGCCACCACGCACGCGAGGTGAGTGCCCAGCTACGCTTCATCGATGCGATTGGGTCCTTGCGCTCCGAGACGAATGGGATAAAGAGCAACGACCAACGCACCGCGAGGTAGATGCCCAGAGGGAAGAGGATAAACAGGGGGATGGCAAGAATGGTGAGCCCCAGAATGAAAATCGCCCATAGAAATATGCGACTGATGCCGGCCCGATACAGCGGCCATGGTCGCAAGGGAACCGTCGAGACATCAGGCTCGATGAGCCGCGACATGATGATCTGGAGCGCAAATGCCGCCAGCGTCCCGCCGAACGCCGCCAGAACGCTAGCGGTTAACGATGCTACCGAGACAGTCGCGGTGATGGAGACGTCGCCGAAATCAGCCAGTGCCAGCGCGATCACGGCGCTCAATGCCTGACTGGGGATCACGCCCCACGCGGCGATGGTGACCAGAAGACGAAAATTGTTGCGGGCTAATGAGAATCCGGCGTCGAGAACCTCGCCGATTCCCATTGGGCGGATGACTATTCCGGTTGCAGGCGGTTCATCAGCCATGTCGCACCCTTGTAAAGGTCAGGCCGTGTGGGCTTAGCAATTGCACTCCAACTTCCTGGGGCGTTAACAACCGACCATCAGTCTGTCCGCGACAGTGTGTTGAGTATGAATCATCGCCGGTAATTCGTCCCACGCGGCGCTTCTTACGTTCCCGCGGCGGTGGTGAAATTGGCTGCGCCATACGCCGTACACTGCCGGTTCAGAAACATCAGCAGAAATAGGAGATGTCATGTTGAAGGACTACAGCCTTGAGGGCAAGCGTGCGCTTTGTATCGGCGCCGGGCGAGGCATCGGCAAAGGCGTTGCGCTTGTTCTGGCTGAGGCCGGAGCAAACGTGGCAGTTGCCAGCGCTACTTTGGAAAACGCGCAAAAGGTCGCGGATGGGGTCAGCGAACTGGGCCGAGAAAGCTTGGCGTTTGCCGTGGACGCCACAGACGAGGCGTCCATGACGGCCCTGTCGGTGGTGACGAAGGAGCATTTCGGCGACGTGGACATCCTCGTGAACTGCGTTGGGGACTCGATCCGCAAACCGCTGATCAATCTGCCGCACGGGCCAGAGGGTGAGATGCCGTTTGACGATTGGAAGCACGTCGTTGATCTCAATCTGACCCATGCATACCTGGGAGCGCGGGCGTTCGGTCCTGGGCTTCTCAAGCGGCCGGGCAGCACCATGATTAATATCTCGTCCTACGTAAACTCACGTGGGCGACTGGCGAGCGCCGCGTACAACGCGGGCAAAGCTGCATTGAATCAGCTCACCCGAGACCTCGCCGTGGAGTGGGCGCCATACCGCGTCCGCGTAAACGCCATTGGGCCGGGCGTGTTTCCCGATCCTGAGCAGCGCTCGCCGGAGCAGCTCAAGAAGGACATAGAAGAGCTTAACGCACGAGTGCCGTTGGGACGAGAAGGGCGTCTGCGAGACGTAGGCCTCCTTGCTGTCTACCTGGCATCAGAAGCTTCCTCCTACGTGACCGGACAGGTGTATGTGATTGATGGCGGCCTGGGACTGGTCTAGTCTTCACCCCGTAGTTTTGAGCATCGGAAATGCTGGTAGTGAGCGCTTCAGCGCTTTTTCGGCGAGATCGAGCGGAGCGATGTGGACTTGAGTTCGAGTGTTGGGCAAATAGCACCTTGCCACGACAATTCCAGTCGCCATAGATACGTCGTCCGTAGGCCGCCTCGCTTCGCTCGCTAGTGGACAACGTGAAAAGCACTGAACTGCTCTCACGTAAATAGCCGTGCGCGGCGACCATTTCCAAGCTCAGTGAGTGGGCCAAGAGGTCCATCTTTTGTCTCACTACAAGCATCACGACGCAAAAGAGCCGCGTCCCGCGGGACGCGGCTCTTTTTGCGTCGTGGCTGGGGAAAAGCTAGCTTCCGCCAGCGCCCGCTCGGTATCCGAACGCTCGCGCAACGAGCGCCAGGCCCACGGTGAGGAAAAGGATGCAGCACGCCACCACCGCGGCGACCTCAAATTTTCCCTCCGCCATGTAGTCGAGCTGAAGCATGGAGAGTGGCCGGTTTTGCGCATTGGAGAGGAGCGCTACCTGCGCCACATTTCGGGCCGAGCCGATGAACGCGATGAGAGCCACGACGACGAGCGTCGGCCGCAGGAGAGGCAGGACAACGTGCCGGTAGGTGTGCCACCAGCTTCCGCCCGTGAGCCAGGATGCTTCCTCCAGCTCACCGCCAAGCTGCAGGAGATTACTCTTCGTGATCTGTACCGCGAGTGGCATGCCCGAGACAACGCCCGCGATGACCAGAACTAACAAGCTGCCATACATAGGCCTGAAAGCCGGGGTGAGGAACATCGCCAGGAGACCAAGGCTGAGCAGAATTCCGGGGACCGTGAACGGCAGCCAGGTGATGAAGTCCAGCGTGTGTCGTCCAAAGAACCGAGTTCTGACCACGATGTAAGCAATAAGCGAGTTCAGAACGACGGATACCAGCGCCGTACTCGTTGCCAGAATCAACGTGTTCTGAAGGGACCGAAGCAAGAGCGGCTCGCGGAAGGCCGTCTGCCAATGCTGTAAGGTCCACGGATCGTTCGTGAAGTATCCAAACAGCTTCATGAACGTACCCATAGTTGCGAACACAAATGGTACGCCCATGATCAGGAACATCACGAAGCCCATGAAGATGAGGGCAGGCACGCGCGCTGCGCCGAGACGGAAAAGCTGGCTTTGGAACTGGCCGGTCACCGTGGTGTATTGCCGCTTCCCGATAAACTGCTGCTGAATGACCACCAATAGCAGCATCGAAAGCACCAGCAGCACGGCTAGCGCCGAGGCCGCATCGAAGCGCGGCGTCTGCTGATAAAACGTGCTGTAGATCCACGTCGCCATCACCTGGTAGCTAATGGGCGGACCGAGAATCTGCTCGACTTCGAACGACTCCAGAGAGCGCATCAGGACGATGAGCTCCACCGCCAGGATGGCCGGCATCATAACCGGCACGAAGATTCGCCAGATCGTACTGAGGGTACTGGCCCCAGCGACGCGTGATGCTTCCTCGAACGACGAATTCATATTTCTGAACGCAGGTGTCAGAAGCATCACCATGACGCTGATGTTGTGTGCCACCAGATGGGTCCAGACAATTCCCCAGAACGAGTAGATGTTGAAGTGGATCCCGAGCGGCTTGATGAGCTGATTGAAGAGACCGTAGTCAGGATCGAGTACGAGGATCCAGCTCAACGTGACGGTCAGCGTCGGGAGGAAGAAGCTCAGCCAGAAGCCGAACTCGAACCACTTACTACCGGGTAGGTCAGTCCGAGCGATGAGCCATGCCATACCGATAGCGAAAGGTAGCGCGATGGCCTGGCGTGTGAGCGAGAGCATGAGCGTATTGTTGACCGCGGTTCGCAGACCACGCTCATTGAAAATGGCGATCCAGCCATCAAGGCCGTACCTCGTAGCCTCACCAGGCTTGGAAACGTCAAAGCTCTGATGAAGAATCAGCCAAAGCGGATACAGTACCGCAAAGCCGACCACGATGAGGACAAGGATGCAGAGCGCTGTTCCGAGAGAGGGCCTGGGCAGGCGCCTCCCAACGGGGCGAACATCGATCCCGCCTACATCTGTGCTTACGCTGGCCATATATGCGTCCTATCTGGCGGGAACGTCAGGCGGACACTCTGTCCCTCTTCCCAGCCGACACTGCGTGGGAGGAAGAGTAGTAGCTCATCGCCGTAGGGCAGCGAAATCTGCGCCTGCCAGCGGTCACCAATAAATAGTAGCGTCTCGATCGTACCGATCAACGAGTTGTCCGGATGGCTGGAGCTGCCATTGGCGCGTTCAACTTCGATGTCCTCGGGGCGGATTGAGATGTAGCCGGTTGAACCAGCCGACAGTCCATCAAGCGAGTGCTTCTTGCTGAAGAACTTCGCCGCATCCGGACCGTCGCCCACGGCGATTCCAATCTGACTATCTGTCGATTCCCCCACCAGCTCACCCTTGAGGCTTACCGTCTGCCCCAGAAAGTCTCGAACGAACGGGGATGCTGGCTCGTCATAGAGCGAGGCTGGGGGGCCAAGCTGCTCCGTCTTTCCGAGATTCATCACGGCGATGCGATCTGACATCGTGAGCGCTTCTGTCTGATCGTGCGTCACAAAAAGGACGGCGATCTGGAGCTGCCGCTGGAGCAGCTTGACCTCGATGCGCATTTGTTCCCGAAGCTTGGCGTCCAGGTTACTAAATGGCTCGTCAAGCAGCAGGAGGTCGGGCTCGTACACCAGCGCGCGGCAGAGCGCCACGCGCTGCTGCTGGCCGCCAGAAAGAAGCGGAGCGGGACGTTCACCGAGGCCGCCCATGCCCACAAGCTCCAAGACCTTTTCCACTTTCTCCTTGACGACGTTTGACGACATCTTGCGGAGCCGCAGCGGGTACGCCACATTCTCGAACACCGTCATGTGCGGCCAGATGGCGTAGCTCTGGAAGACCATACCGACATTGCGCTTGTGCGGCGGGACAAACAATCCGCGGGTTGGGTCCGCGATGGGCTGCCCACCGTAAGAGATCAATCCGCCATCGTTCCGCTCAAGGCCCGCCACCATCCGAAGCGTCGTTGTTTTGCCGCAGCCGCTAGGACCGAGCAGCGTAAAGAACTCGCCCCGCTGGATCTCAAAGCTCGAGCCATCGACGGCGCGCGTCTTACCAAACACCTTGACGACATTCTCGAGTTTCAGAATTGTTTCGGCCACTGGCTCCTCCACTCAACATTGAGTCTGAGAACTAAGTCATGCGGGACGATCATCCGTCCCGTGACATGCGATTGAATCGATCGATACGTTCTTGATGAGCTACTTGATCGTCTGGTTGCCTACGCCGTCGTCAACCGGTCTATCAGCCCCATGCGTGACACGAGCGTTAACTCCGGCTCCTTGAATCCTCCAAACGCATTCCATCAAGTCTCTGTGATGTCGACTCTTCAACCGATTCGCCTCGATTGGTACGGCTGATTCTCCAGCGTCCTTGCCAGTGGGATCACCGCGCCCCAGCCAACTTACGCACTTCTGCGCGCGATCTAGTATTGGGCTTTAGCGCTCACGACGGCCAGCATTTTAGCGTCTCAGGCTCGAGGGTTCAGTGGTTCGCCCGAACTGGCCCCATATGCACGCTGAGCGCTAGGCGACAGCGGCCACCGGCGCCAGGCGATAAAACCGCTCGGCATTCCCGCCCAGGATCTTCCCTTTCGCTTCCTCGCCCATCTCCTCGTTCTCCAGCAGCTCCTCGATCTCGTGCCGACACATCGCCGCCGTCACTTCGTGCGGGAAGTCCGTGCTGAACAGGAACGCGTCCGCTCCCACCACCCGACTCGCTTCCGCAATCGCCGGCTCTTCCCCTTCGCACCCCACGTACAGCCGCCCTTCGGCGATCTGCCGCTGCATGTACGCGCTCACTCGCTCGCCCTCGCGCAGCTGGAAGTGCTCGTTGCGCGGGTCGTGCGCCAGGTGCGTCTCCCAGCTCCGATCGAACCGCTCCAGGCATACCAGGAACCACGCGACGCCCCCTTCCAGGTACGCGTAGCGGGCATTCGGAAAGTGGTCGAAGATGCCGTTGAACAGCATCGCTCCCAGACCGACCATCTGGCCGAACGGATGCCCCAGCCCGTGGACCGGCCCGTACACGTTGAAGTGGTCCATCCCGAAGCCGCTATGCGCGCCACCGTGCACCGCCAGCGCGCAGCCCAGTCGATCGGCCACCTCGTACACCGGCCAGTATTCTTTGGCCCCCAGGTGGTTGGGCAGCCCGGTGCTCGGTAACATGGCTCCCCGCATCCCCAGCTCGGTCACCGCCCGCTCCAGCTCCTCCGCCGCCGCGCGCGGCTCCTGCATCGGAATCAGCGCCATGCCATTGAAGCGCTTATCGGCTCCCACGTAGCCATCGTAGAGCCAGTTGTTGTAGGCCCTACATAGGGAAGCGGCCCAATCGTAGTCCACCATCTTGCCGTGTGCGAGAGCTAGTGTTGGATATAGGACGGTACTCTCAATACCGACATCTTCAAGGAAGATTTGCCATTCGCGCGGGCCCACCGGCTTACCCGCGCCAAACGCCCCCGGCAGAAGCTCCACCTGCTGACTATGGAGATGATCGAGTGGCGGGAACATCCGTGACGCTGCGTCATTCCACCGCCAATTTGACTTGTACACATCCGGAATGTGTTTGGCGATACCCGGCCCGTCTTCAAAGACGTGACCGTCTGCGTCGACGATGTGCGGGGAGCTCATGGGGCGTCCTCTATTATTGATTGATGAACTTATAGATTTTAAGCAGTAATCGCACGATTCTACGGAGCGACTGCCATACGGTCAAGTCGTAGACAAGGAATGCTGTAGGTCGTCAGCGAACCAATTGCGCCTGGGCGGCTCCACGCTCAGCAAGTAAAGTTAACTGACGACCATTCAGGAGGAAGCGTGCTTAGCGAAAAGGAGAACCAAGCGCTCACGCAAGTGGGTCCCGGCACCCCAATGGGTGAGCTCATGCGACGCTACTGGCACCCCATAGGCGCCTCCAAGGAGCTTGAGGACAACCCTTTCCGCACTAAGGAAGTGCGCGTCCTCGGTGAAGACCTCGTGCTCTTTCGCGATCGGCAGGGCAAGTTGGGCTTGATCGACCGTTATTGCTCACACCGACGTGTGAATCTGGCCATCGGCGTCGTTGAAGAAGACGGCATCCGTTGCCAATACCACGGTTGGAAATTCAACGCCGAGGGCCAGTGCATCGAGCAGCCGTTCGAAGACACGATGCATCCTGAAGCGGCGTTTCGAGGGAAGTGCGGCATCGCCGGATACCCCATCAAGGAGCTCGCCGGCCTGGTCTGGGCATATCTCGGTCCAACGCCCGTGCCTGAGCTACCGAGCTGGGAGCCGCTTACCTGGGGAAATGCAGTGCGCGACATCGCAATCTCCGTCCTCCCTTGCAACTGGCTTCAGTGTCAAGAGAACTCGCTGGACCCCGTTCACACAGAATGGCTTCACGGATATTTTGGCAGTTACGTCAACTCGATTAAAGGCGACAGCGGAGGGCGTGTCGGCGGACGATTCGGAAAGCCGCACAAGCGCATCGCCTTCGACACGTTCGACTACGGCATCATCAAGCGCCGTCTCGTTGAGGGCGGTTCTCTAGACGACGAGGACTGGACGATGGGTCACCCCATCATGTTCCCGCATATTCTGCTGACGGGAAATCAGTTCGTCTACACCATGCAGTGGCGCGTGCCCATGGATGACACGCACACTTATCACGTCTCCCAGTACATCTTCCCGATTGCGCCAGGACAAGAAGGACCAATGCAGGAGACTGTTCCATATCGTGAAGTGCCCCTGCGGGAAGAGAACGGCAACTGGGTCCTGGATCACCTGTTCAACCAGGATTACATGGCCTGGTTCACACAGAAGCCGATCGCTGAACGTCATCGCGAAAAACTTGGCGAATCGGATCGAGGCATCATCCTGTTCCGACATCTCCTGCAGGAGCAGATGGAGCGCGTCCGTGAGGGTGAGGACCCCATGGGCGTCATTCGCGATGCAAACATAGCTCGATGCGTCAACGTGCCGCGTGAGCGCGTGAAGCACGGCATCATGCACCGCCCCGTCTACCATCCGCTGGAGGCGGGCGTGAGCGAGCACGCTGACATCATCGAGCAGGCCCTGGCTACCTGGGATGCGATCCCGGAGCACAAGGGTGAGCTCGTTGGAGCCAGCGCAAGTGCCCTACTCGGAACTTAGGCTAGTACGGCGTCGCTGACTCAAATAAAGAGAGGTGGAGGGACGAGAGCCCTCCACCTCTCTTTATTTTGAGTGTCGCCACAACCATAGTCGCGGGTCGTTTCAAGGGGCGATCCGTAGAGCGGGACTCCGTGCCCGCGAGTCCATCAAATGCTTTGCCCAGCATGCGTAAGCGGTATGTCCAGACACCGACCGCTTCAGACGCTCGTTGTAGCCTGAGCTAAACGACTCCCGACATCCCTCAACCGCTCGGCAGCGGCGGCAAGTGTCTCTGGCCGCTTCGCGAAGCAGAAGCGCGCCAGCCGTGGCGCACGTGCCGAATCGAGGTAGAACGCCGATGGCGGCACCGCCGCCACCCCAATCTCGCTAGTCAGCCATCGGCAAAATTCGACATCGGTACTGAAGCCAAGCGCGCTGAAATCAGCATTGATGAAGTACGAGCCCTGGACGGGCAACGGTGACAACCCGCAGTCCGCGAGGATCGCGGTGAGCTGATCTCGTCGCGCGGTGTAGTCGGCCTTCAGCGTCTCGTAGTAGCCATTCGTCCAAGCCAGCTCCAACGCCGCTGCGGCGGCATGCTGCATGGGAGTCGAGGTGGCAAACGTGACGAATTGGTGAACGGCGCGTACCGCCGACGATAGCTCCGTCGGTGCGATCAGGTAGCCGATCTTCCAACCCGTCATGCCGAAAGTCTTACCGGTTGAGTTTATTGTGATCGTCCGATCCCACATGCCTGGCACCTCGGCAAGCGGACGGTGCACCGTATCGTCGAAGGTGAGCCGGTCATAGACCTCGTCCGTGACGGCGACGACGTCCCAGTCCTGGCAGAGCTCCGCGATTTGAGCCAGCTCGTCTGCGCTGAAAACCTTGCCGGTGGGATTGTGCGGTGTATTCAACAGCAGGAGCTTGGTGCGCGGAGAGAAGGCCGACTTCAGCTCCTGCCCGTCAAATGACCAGTCCGGCGCATGCAGCGTCACAACCTTGATCTGCCCGCCAGATAGCAAAACACTGGGCACGTAGGAGTCGTAGAACGGCTCGAAGACGATAACTTCGTCACCCGACTCAACGAAGGCGCGAACGACATCGAACAGCGCCTCGGTGGCACCACTGGTGACGCTCACCTCCGTGTCGGGGTCGATCGAGCGGCCGTACTGCCGCTCCCACGTCGTAGCGATTGCCTGGCGCAGTCGCGGCTCGCCGTGCGCTACCGCGTATTGGTTGAGACCACTCCGGATCGCCTCGACCGCTGCATCCTTAAAGAACTCGGGACCATCGAAATCCGGATAACCCTGCCCCAGGTTCACCGCCTTATGTAGATTCGCCAGGCGGCTCATCTCGGTGAAGATCGATGTGCCAAAATGCCGCACCTGCGCCGCCGCTCGTGGGTCCAATGCTCTTGCTCCTCGCCGGCGGCAATCGGAGTAGGGAGGCGCCGGCCATGACGGGTGACGCTCCCCGGCGTCACGCTTCCCTGCGGAGATGATGTTTAGCATACGCGGCGAGGTCGCGGTCGCACGAGAGGTTACTGCATAAGGAAGCGGCCAGTCCTACTAGAGTCCACGCCTTTGGCCATTGCTAACCAGCCGCGGATTGTCATCCTGAGCGCAGCGAAGGGCTTACACCGACGGTTTCCCGGAATGCGTTGGGGAAGATCCTCGCTACGCTCAGGATGGCAGGAACGGAGCAAGCATGGAGTAGCGGGCATGAGCGAGTCCGTTCAATCATCCCGACTACCCACACCATCGGGAGTGGCGCCCCTTACAGGCGCTACCTAGAGACCGCAATTGCGTTTGCCTGCAGTGAGTCTCAGGTGGCGCCCGTAAAGAGACGCCACGACGCGCGACCTCCAAGTCTAGTACGACAGCGCCAACACAAAGAGAGCCCGAATCGAGGTCATCGACTCGGGTTCTCGCGTAGACTCGGAGACAGCTAGTTGAGCAGCGCCTTCGCCAGCTCCTGAGTTTTGATTCCCGCGTCCAGAAGCGACTCGTCGTCGGAGCGGAGATACTTCACGCCCTTCTGGGGCCGCACACTCTCGTCGAATGCCGGTACGTCCAGGCGCCGGCTGTTGACGTTAGCGTTCTTGGAGTAGATCGTGCTGCCTTCCTTCGTCAGCAGCCAGTTCGCAAACACCTGAGCCGCCTTTGGATGCGGCGCCTTGGCCACAATCCAGATATTGTTACTGGCGGCGTTCGTGTATTCGATCTCAGGAACCGGGTTCACCTTGATATTGTTGCCAAGGCCTTGTGCCTGGAAATCAGCCAGAATCCGTTTGTCCACGGCACCAACGCCGATGGAGTAGCGACCGCGCACCATGAACTCGGTGAGCTGCCGTGCGTCATTGCTGACCACGATCTCCTGATCAACCCACAGCTTCTTCACGATATCGTCGCTACCCGTTACAACGCGCATCATGGTGGTTGGAGTGAAGCCTGAGCCCTTGGTACGGGGATCGCCACCGACCATTTTCCCGCGCCATTTTGGATCCAGCAGGTGCTCCAGCTTGGTGATCTCGCCTTCTTTTACCTGATCGGTATTGATCCAGACCTGGCTCTCGATATCGCGACCAACGGAGTATTGCCACTGCTTGCCGATGTCGTTGAAACCGCCTTCAAATCCGTCAACCCAGACGCTGTCGTCCAGAACTTCAGGAAGCACAAGTAGTGGTCGAACTGGCACCGCGCCGCTCACCGGCACGGCTTGGCGAAGCATCTCCTGCGTGGTCATCATGGCCACGTCCCAGGTGTAGAGCCCCGCTTTGTGCTCCTGGAGCAGGCGCGGCAGATAGTCACGTGATGATGACTGGAACTGCGAGTGCTCCACCTTGATGCCAGGGAAAGCCTTTTCAAATTCATCGACGATCACACGGTAGCCCGTGCCCGCATATGTCGCTAATGTGAGCGCACCCTCAGCCTTTGCACCGGCCACGAGCGCATCCCAATCCGCCTTGCTTATACCCGCCGCTGATGCGACAGGTGAGGCGGCTGGACTTGCCGCGGGCGATGCCGCAGCAGCGGGAGAGCTAGCGGCGGCAGGTGAGGCAGCAGGCTTCGCGTCGGCTGGCTTTGCAGGCGCTGCCGTCGGTGAGGCGGGGGCCGGAGACGAACATGCCGCGGCGAGCGCCGCCGCGCTCCCGAGACCCAGTAGGCGCAGTACGCTGCGCCGATTCATTGTTCTCGCAACTTCAGTTGACACGCGTACACCAACCTCCCACGACACAAAAATGCCCCGGCTACAGCACGCTGGCCCGGGGGCATGACCAATCGACTTGAGACAATCTACTGTTAAATGGTCCTAAGTCGCAACGGCTAGTTCAATGTGGGCGTAACTGAAACTTGAGACCCTAATACCAGAACCGCTGATTCCTGTAAGGCCACTGCGGCACGCTCTGAGAATATTCTTTCACGGACGGTGCTGATTTAGCGGCCTGTCACTTTCAGGCTAAAACGCGGGGAATTTTCAGTGCTCGGCGGGGTTCGGGCCGCACCGACGGCAGGCTGCGACCGGATCGCGAGTCTAGTCGTCAACCAGGCGGTCCAGCAAGTCGGCTGCCAGACTGAGGAGCTGGCGCTCGGTCGGGGTGAGCGCTTGGGCCATCGCTTCGGCCAGCCATGTATCGCGGTGGCGCATGTCGTCGGAGAGTACCCGACTCCGCTCACGCGTAATGGTGATGATGGCACGACGTCGATCGGCCGGATCCTGCGTGCGGTAGATCAACTCCTGCCCCTCGAGCTCAGCGAGCACGCGGGTCAATGTCTGCGGCTGTGACTCCTCCGGCCACGGCCAGGCCGCCCCGCAGGAAATCGCGCCGGGGAGTGGACTGGAACGAGGTCACTGGATCAGCTCGGTCGCCTCGGCCAGGATCGACTGAGGGATCGTCAGACCCAGCACCTGGGCGGTCGTGAGGTTGATCACCAGATCAAATTTCTCCGGCCGCTCCACCGGTAGCTCCGCTGGATTGGCGCCCTTCAGAATCTTGTCCACATAGATCGCAGCGCGTCGCTCCTGGGCGGGGCGATTTGCCCCGTAGGCGATCAGTCCGCCGGCCGCCACAAATTGAGGAGTTGACATCATCGGCAACCGATGCGCACGCGCCAGTCCGCCGACACGCGCCACGTTGCTATTCAGCACGAGATTGTCCAGCAGGGTGAGCGCATCCACTCGCTCCTGCACCGCACGCTCGAACGCGCCCTCGATGTCGGCGGGCTCACGCACCTCCAGCGGCACCAGCGTCAGCCCCAGGCGGCCAGCCGCGGTTTCCGCTATCTGCAGCTCGCCGGCCTGGTTGTCAGGGTGCCAGATAACACCCACGCGTGACACCGACGGAAGTGTCGTTCGCAGGACTTCCAACCGCTTCCCAATCAGCTCGCGGGCGATGCTGGTCTGTCCGGTGACGTTTCCTCCTGGCCGCGCAAGACTGGCCACAAAACCGTCCTCCATCGGCATGCCGGTCTGTGCCATCACGATGGGGATGGTGCTGGTGGCACGCATCGACTCCCGGATAGGGCCGGCCCCGGAGGCCACCAGCACGTCGACGGGCATGCCCACGAGCGCGGCGGCCAGCTCGGGGAGGCGATCGACCTGCCCATCGGCGGGTCGCCGCCACTCCACGGTGATCGTGCTGCCCTCGACGTAACCCAGCTCTGCCAGGCCCTCCCGAAAGGCGTCGGCCCATTCCTGTCCGCCAGCCCACAGGTAGCCGATACGAGGTGTCCGAACCGCCTGCTGCGACCGTGGCGATAACAGCCCGCAGCCGGCCAGCAGACCCAGGCCGGCCGCCGACAGGCCACCCCCGAGGAAGCGGCGACGCGTCCTGGAGTGTCCGAGTCGCGTCATTTGGCGCTAGTGTACGCCCGCGGGACTAACGGCGCTATGGATTGGTCTTCTGCGAAGAAGGCACCAGCAACGCCGATGGCCGATTGCACACTGCTGATGGAAGGCAGCGTATGCAGAAGCTACTGGGCAAATCGCAGAGTTGACAGCCAGACCGACCGCTGCCACACTGGCACGCAACGTCGACTGACGGCGCATCTGCCAGGAGCACGATGCCAGGGTTGACTCAGCCATTCGTCCGTAAACATCAACCGCTGCGCGCGAAGCCCCATGGATGCTTCAAGAAAGGATCGTCGAAATGAGATGCAAGCCCTCGTCTCTACTGCCGCCTCTCGGCGCCGCTATCCTTCTCCTGGCTGCCTGTGCGCCCCCCGCCGCGCCGGCCCCAAAGGCGCCGGCGGTGGCGCCAACCAGTCCGGCCAAGTCTGAGGCCGCGCCCGCGAAGCCCACGAGCGCTCCGGCTCAGCCGAAGAGTGAGCCGACCCCCGAGCAGCCCGTAGCGACGAACTCCTCGCGCGCGCTCGCCGATGCGAAGGGAAAGTACTACGAGGCGGCTAAGCAGGAGGGAAAGCTGGTGGTGTACGGGACCACCCTGTCGCCGGCGCTCTTTGACCCGGTAAAGGAAGCCTTCAACAATCTCTTTCCCGGCATCGACATCCGAGCAGAGGAGCAGACCGGAAATATCAGCCGCGAGAAGATCATCGCCGAGCAGCTCGCCAAGAGCTACGTTGTGGATATCGCATTCACCGGGTTCTCCACCACGCGCGACCTGATCGACGCCGGCCTCGTGGTGCCCTACGAGTCGCCGCAGGCGTCGGCCCTCATTCCCGAGTTCGTGCTGCCCGGCGGCCTGGTCAACCCGCGAAACGCCAGCCTGCTTAGCGTCACCGTCAACACCAACCTGGTACCACCAGACCAGGAGCCGAAGGTATGGAACGACATCCTCGACCCTAAGTGGAAGGGGAAGCTGGCCACCCAGGACCCGCGCCAGCCGGGCGGGGGTGGTCAAATCATCTCCGGCTTGGCCCTGGTCTACGGCTTTGAGTTCCTGCAGCAGCTCAAGACGCAGGAGGTTTTCTTCGGACGGGGCCGGGGCCGCTGTGGAACGGCCTGATCCGCGGCGAGTACGCCATGTTCCTCTCTGCGAACCATGCGGACGCCGTGTCGCATCGCAAGAGCGGAGCCCCCATAAAGTTCCTGAAGATGCAGGACGGCGTGTCGTGGACCTACAACAGCATGCTGAACATTGCAAACCAGCCGCACCCCAACGCCGCGCGGCTGTTCATAGAGTGGGTGCTATCCGAGGAGGGTCAGCTCGTAATGTCGACCCAGGGATTCGGCGCGGTTCGTAAAGGCGTCCGGGCGGTCGAGCCGGAGGCCAGTATGGACGGCGTGACGTTCCTGCCCCGAGACAACACTGCAGAGGCGGACGCGATACTCGGCAACGACCAGGAGCGCTCCGTGCGCTGGGACACTCTCTTCTTCAAGTAGCGCATTTGGCTCGTTGCGGAGTGGATGCGACCGGTTCGTGGTGCGCCATTCTAAAAAGTCGAAATAGCGTCACGAGAAATAGAGCGGTGCACCTATCGGCACGAACGTCATCATGGTGGTCAAGCCGATGACGGACGCAAGCGCGCCGCACAGCGCCGGGCCCGATAGACTGTCCGCAGGTAGCCGATAGAAGGTGTCCGAACCGCCTGCTGCGACCGTGGCGATACCAGCCCGCAGCCGGCCAGCAAGCCAGCCGCCGCCAGACTGCCTCGCAGGAAATCGCGCCTGCGTACGTCGCGGAGCTCAGTCATTGTGCTAAGCCTGCTTGCCTTCCTCCCGAGCAGCACGCGTGGGACCGAGATCGCTCCTTGAGCTCCCTATCTAGCGTGCTTCGGCGCCCACGCCGGCTGGCTGGACATCACTCGCTATCGAGGCGTAACTGCGGATCTCGACCTGGTTGTTATCGGGATCACGGAATTTGATCGAGATGGCCTCACCACGGGCTCCCCAGTTTCGGTGCGGGTCTGACTCGAGGGCGATCCCGTGTTTCTTGAGTTCCGCCACGCATGAGTCCATGTCATCATCCGTAGAGAGACAGAAGTGGTTCACATTGGGCGAGCCACTCGGCGGCGCCTGACCGTCTTTGACCCTGGCAAGATCGATAATGGTGGTCTCATTCAGGCGGACCGAGGGAAATCCGTTCTTCCCGGCGCGCCACGACTCCACCCGCTCAGGGGACAGTCCGAGCACCTCGGTGTAGAACTTGAGTGAGCGCTCGACATCTCGAACGTTAAGGACTAGGTGGTCCATACCGGTTAGGCGCATTGGACACTCCTCCCGTGAGAATCGCGTCACCATTGTAGCGGCCGGCGGCTGGACAGGCGTTGCCCCTAGCATCATAGATTCTCACCGGAGCGATCCCAAGCGCGGGAAGCCCGTCTCGCCCACCATCAGTCAATCCGGCTACCCAGACGACGCTTGTTCCCTGTGTTTGTTCCGATAACGCCCACTATCGGAAGGGGCACAAACAAGGGAGACGTGAGGAACTTCCCGACGTAGTCCAAGAGCGAGCAGCATCGCGAGGATGATCGGGATGCCGGAGAACTCAAAGAACTTAGGGTGCTGACGAGTTCCGATACGTTCCGGCAATCATGGGGGCGTCCGGCGCGTTCCGCGCCTATCTACTGGATGACCTCGGTCGCCTGGGCCAGGACCGACTGCGGGATGGTCAGCCCAAGCCCCTGTGCGGTCTTGAGGTTGATCACGAAGTCGAACGTCGTGGGCTGCTCGACGGGCATATCGGCCGGGTTGGCGCCCTTGAGGATCCTGTCCACGTAGGCAGCGGCGCGTCGGTAGATCTCGGCGAAGTTCGGCCCGTAGGTCGCGAGCCCGCCCACATCGGTGAACTCGCGATGTTCGTAGAGCGCGGGCAGCCGATGCTGCGCCGCCAGTTCGACGACCCGAGTAGGGTAACTGAGGGCGGGGCTGCCCGATGGCACCAGCAGCGCGTCGGCGCCCCAGTCGACCGCCGCCGCGAAGGCGCCGGCGAAATCGTCGGCCGTCCGCGCCGGCAGCAGCCGCACCTGCTGCCCCAGGACCTGGGCCGCCGCCTCGAAGTTCGCCAGCCGCGGCCCTGTCGCTGGAGTGTCGGGGTTGGCCAGGATGGCGACGCGGGAGGCCGTGGGGACCACCCCCTTCAGCCGCTCCATCCGCTTCATGTCGGTGCTATCGCCGAGGGTGCTCAAACCGGTGACGTTCCCGCCCGGCCGCGCGAGACTGGCGACCAGGCCGCTCCCGACCGGGTCGGGGACCGCGACGGCAACCATGGGGATGGTGCTGGTGGCCTGCTTGGCGGCAAGGCTCGATTGGCCGCCTATCGTCACGAGGACATCGGGCCGCAGGTCGACCAGCTCGCTCGCCAGCCCGGGAAGACGCTCGTTCTGGCCCTCGGAGAAGCGGTACTCGATGTGGATGTTCTGCCCTGGCTCGTAGCCGTGCTCGCGCAGCCCACGGAGGAAGTCCTCGCGGATGACGGCGGCCAGGAAGCCGATTCGCGGCATCCTGGCCGTCCCCGTGACTCGGCGCCGACACGACCCCGCAGCCGGCGAGCAGGCCGAGGCCGGTGAGGCCGAGGCCAGCGCGCAGGAAGTCGCGACGACTCCACGGGTCCATGGCAGCCAGTATAGACCTGGCCCGCTTAGCCGACAATCGAACCATTCACCCACCGCGGTCGGCGATCGGCCAGACAACGGAGCCAATCCAGAGAAGGATCTCTCACGCCCCTCCCGGCGCACGCTCCGCGTTTTGAAAGAGGGTCCGATAACCCCCCATTATCGGCCCGTCCCTGCCTAGGGTCTCAGCGCAAAGAGGGGAGATTGATCCGAGCGAGCTCACTCGCTACTGGATCAGCTCGGTGGCCCGGAGCAGGACCGACTGGGGGACGGTGATCCCGAGCTCTCGGGCCATCCTGGAGATTCACCACGACCGGAAGCGTGGTCGGCAGCTCGATCGGCAGGTCGCCCGGTCTAGCGCCTTTGAGGATCCGGTCGACGTAATAGGCCGCCCGCCGGGCGAGCCCGGGCGAGTCAATGCCGTGTGCCAGCAGGCCGCCGTTGGCGGCGAAGAGCCGATTCTCCGCCACAGCCGGCAGCCCGGACTTCAACACCGCGCCGCCGATGCGGGGATCGGTCCCCCCACCGATGACGCCGCCCGGACAGCACGACAGAGACCGCTCCGCCCCCCCGCCCTGGCCGTCGACGAGCACCGCCGAGAAGCTGGTCGAGGTGGGGCATCTCATACCAGCGCGAGCTGGAAGCCCCAGAGGATTGGGCGGCGCGCTCCACCTCTCGAGTTGCCCCTGCTGGGCGGTCGGGTTCCCGGCCCGATCCTCGCACTGCCGCCAGGCGGGAGATGCGTGGGCACGGTCTCATGGAGCAGCTCGACCCACTTGCCGAGCGTTTCACCGGCGTTCGTCGCCACGCCGGTGATGTTGCCCTCGGGGCGGGCCATGTTTTTCACCGAGCCCGTTTCCTACGACGTTCGTACCGGCGGTCACGATCGGAATGGTCGAGGTCGCCCGGCTGGCGGCGACGGACCGCGGGGCTGCCCGCTGACGACGATGACCTCGACCGGCAGAGCCGACCAGCTCGGCCGCCAGGGCCGGAAGGCGCTCGAAGTCCAGTTCGGCGTCGCGGCGCTCGATCAGGACGTGCTGGCCCTCGACGTAGCCGAGGTCCGCGGAGCCCCTCGTGGAACGCATCGAAGTAGACCTCTGGGGGTTAGCGCCGGAGGTCCAGGTAACCGATGCGGCGCGGGCGCCGGCGCCCGGCCCTGCGATGGGAGCACCCCGCAGCCGGCGCAGCAGGCCGAGGCTGGTCAGGCCCAGGCTGGCACGCAGGAAGTCTCGACGATTCCACGGGTCCATGACAGCCAGTATAGACCTGGCGGCCTTAGCCCACAATCGAACCATTCACCATATCCCCAGCCGCCGATGCATGCCCCTCGAGCAGCGGGCTGAGGACCTCTACCGGTGCGACCCCACCGTATTTGCAGGGCGCTTCCGGGTCGACCGGACCGCCGCGTCGTTCGACGCCTTCGTGTACCTGGCCGTGATCGTCATCTGCATCCGGAGAGCCATGCGTGCCCAAGCATCGGGCATCGAGGATGATTGTTTACCGCCAAGGCCTAGCGCGCACGGTCAGGCCCCGGATAGTTTGAAACAGGGTCCGATAACCCCCATTGTCAGAACCAGAGGGCCGCGAGCCTGACTACAGAGAGTCACAGTGTTTTGGTTCCAGATAGCCGCCGCGCCTTACACCCGCCAAAGGAAGGAATCCTGGAGACGGCACGTATATTGGCGAAGTGCACGCGCTGTGGTCGGTCAAACGCGCGCGAGCCCGGGAACCTCTAGCGCCGTCAGCTTCACGGGCGTACACTAGCGCCATCATGACGCCACTCGGACCATCGAGCACCCGTCGCCGCTTCCTGAGGGGTGGCCTGTCCATGGCCGGCCTCGGTCTGCTGGCCGGCTGCGGGCTGCTCCCTCCCCAGGCCCCAACGTCCGAGCGGGTGCGCCTGATCGGGGTCCTCGGCGACGCGCCTGGCGGGCGTTGGGACGCGTTCTTGGATGGACTGCGGGAGCTGGGCTGGGTCGAGGGCCGGAACCTCGCCGTGGAGTCCCGCTGGGCCGAGGGAGACTCCCAACGGTACCGGGCGCTCGCGACCGAGCTCGTCGAGCGGAAGGTCGAGCTGATTGTAGTGGGGACGTCGGAGGCCAGCCTCGCCGCCAAGCAGGCGACCGCCACCGTCCCGCTCGTGGCGATCCTGGTCAGCGGGGAGGCAATCGAGATCGGGCTCGTCGACAACATCGCGCGGCCCGGCGGGAACATCACTGGGACGGCCGGCATAAGCGGGCCGCAACTGGTAGGCAAGCAGCTTCAACTCTTGAAGGAAGCGGTCCCGCACGCCTCCCGTGTAGCCGTGCTCCGCCCAGGCAGCGCAGAGGACCTTCGGCTTCGGATGCGCGCGCGTGCGGGCGCTCCAGGAGGCCGCGCCCGGCCTCGGGGTACACCTTCACGTGGTCGCCATGCCGAACATCAGCGGCCTCGACGACGCGTTCGCGGCCATGTCCACAGCCGGCGCTGATGCCGTCAAGATTCTCCGCAACCCAGTTCGACTCTGCGTGGGGACGCATCGCCGAGTTAGCGCTCCAGTATCGGCTGCCGTCGATCGCGGAATATCCGGAGTTCGCTCGGGCGGGAGGCTTGCTGTCCTATGGCTCGAGTCGAGCCGAGGTCTACCGGAGTGCAGCACCGTACGTGGACAAAATCCTGCGAGGCGCCCGCCCTGGCGACCTGCCGATGGAGCGGCCCACGGACTTCGACTTCGTGATCAATCTCGGAACAGCGCAGGCCCTGGGGCTGACCATCCCGCAGTCCATCCTGCCGCAGGCCACCGAAGTCATCCAGTAGCAGACCGGCGAGCACCCCGGCCGATGGTTCCTTCGAAGCAAGTTCCGGTAACCGCATCATCCGCCCTAGTACACGGATGACGGGTGAGGTCGCTCGGAGCGAAGTCCTACGTAGCGCCCGATCGGCCTGCGCGCTATGCTGGGTATTCGTCGCGGGCTGTGCAGCCGGTGAGCCCGCCCAAGCTCTGAACGGGAGGACCTGTGCTGCAGGCCAACATGATGCGCCAGCGGTTTGCACCGACTCGTCGCGCCTTCCTGCGGGGCGGCCTGGCTGTGGCGGGCCTGGGCCTGCTCTCGGGGTGCGCGGCGGCATCGCCGATCGGCCCGCAGCGTCAGGCGCGGCTACCCCGTATCGGCTACCTGTGGAGCGGCGAACAGGAATGGGCCGACGGCTTTCGGGAGGGCCTGGCGGACCTGGGCTACGTTGAGGGCAGGACTATCATCGTCGAGTGGCGACCCGCCGATGGGCAGGTCGAACGCTCCCCGGGCTGGCCGCCGAGCTGGTGGGCCTGCCCGTCGACGTGCTCGTGGCCTCCGGGGCCAGCCCATCCGGGCCGCGATGCGCGCCACCAGCACCATCCCGATCGTGATGGCATGAGACGAACGACCCGGTGGACGGAGGGCTTTGTGGCCAGCCTGGCACGGCCGGGAGGCAACGTCACCGGGCAGACCAGCATCTCCCGCGAGCTGATCTGGGAAGCGGTTGGAAGTTCTGCGAACGGCACTCCCGTCCGTGTCGCGGGTAGGCGTGATCTGGAACCCTGATCTCGCCGACCAGGCCGGCGAGGTGCTGGAGGTGGAGGCCGCGGCCGGCCCCCTGGGGCTGGAGCTGTGCCGCTGGAGGTGCGTGATTCCGCCGACCTCGAGGGCGCGTTCGAGCGAGCGGTGCATGAGCGGGTGGATGCGCTGTCCCTGGTGGACAATCTCGTGCTGGCGAGCAATGTGGCGCGGGTCGGCGGGCTGGCGCTCACGCACCGGTTGCCGATGAGCTCGGCCGCTCCGCGATATGGTGGCGGCCGGCGGACTGATCGCCTACGGCGCAAATCGCCCCGCCCTGTAGCGCCGCGCGGCCAGCTACGTGGACAGGATTCTGAAGGGCGCCAATCCCGCGGAGATGCCAGTGGAGCGGCCGGACGAAATTTGACCTGGTGATCAACCTCGGAACGCGCAGGCGCTGGGCTCTGACGATTCCGCCGTCGGTCCTGGCCCAGGCAACCGAGATCATCCAGTAGGTACTTGGCCCCATCAGCGCCCAAGCGCCCAGTACGGGGTGGGAGCGAGCTATCCGGACATCACTCGTTCCGATAATCCCCATTGCGGAACGAAGGTTTCAGGCCCTCTGCTCCACGACTAAATAACGCTTACTGTCAACCCCGCGGCTAATATCATCGCGCACGCTCCGAGAACATGAGTCTCGGTGTATCGTGGGAGAAGGCGAGACGACCGGCCAATCGCGTGGTCTGGCCTTTCACTTTGGCACCAACCTGGACGCAGATGAGCATATGACCCAGACCGACCCCGCGTGGGAAACCTTCTTTCGCAACTATGGCGCCGATGCTCTGGGAGCCGCGCCAGAGCGGATTGCCGCCTTCTATGCCGAGAGTTTCATCGCCGCTGGGCCTCGAGGCAGCGCGGTTTTCAGGAATGACGAACAGTTTATCGATTGGCTGATGCAGTTGCATCAGTTCAACGAGAGCATCGGCATGACCGCGATGATGGTCGTGTCCATCAATGACTCAAAACCGTTGAGCGGCCGGCACCAGCTCGTAACGGTTGAATGGGGGGCGCGTTTCGAGAAGACAGGTGAACGACTCGTCACCTTTCAGATCAGCTACCTTCTCGAGCGCTCAGGCGAAGCCTGGAAGATCATCGCGTACATCTCAGAGAAGGATCAGGAAGAAGAGATGCAGGCGCTGGGATTACTCTGACGAAGCAGCGACCAGTCCCGGATTATTCACCGGCAACCCTCGGCCGCCCTGTCATCCTGACGAAGGAAGGATCTGAACGGACATTGGCAACCATCCGACTGAGAGCGCAGCACCGTGTTTCCAACGGCGCCGTCCGTCGATGTCCGTTCAGATCCTTCCTTCGTCAGGATGACAGGCACTCTGATGCGTAGGGCAGTAACCGGTGGTCGAGCCACATCGCGATTCAGCATCAGAAACAAGAAGCCCGGAGCTCGCTCGCTCCGGGCTTTCGTCCGTAGGGACGCTGAAAGTCCTGAGACGTCAGGCAGCAGCGCCCACCGGGGTCAGTTGGTAGAACCGCTCCGCGTTCCCCGCCAGGATCTTCCCTTTCGCTTCCTCGCCCATCTCCTCGTTCTCCAGCAGCTCCTCGATCTCGTGCCGACACATCTGCGCCGTCACTTCGTGCGGGAAGTCCGTGCTGAACAGGAACGCTTCCGCTCCCACCACCCGCGTCGCTTCCGCGATCGCCGGCTCTTCCCCTTCGCACCCCACGTACAGCCGCCCTTCGGCGATCTGCCGCTTCATGTACGCGCTCACTCGCTCGCCCTCGCGCAGACGGAAGTGCTCATTGCGCGGGTCGTGCGCCAGGTGCGTCTCCCAGCTCCGATCGAACCGCTCCAGGCACACCAGGAACCACGCGACGCCACCTTCCAGGTACGCGTAGCGGGCATTCGGAAAGTGGTCGAAGATCCCGTTGAACAGCATCGCTCCCAGTCCCACCATCTGGCCGAACGGGTGCCCCAGCCCGTGGACCGGCCCGTACACGTTGAAGTGGTCCATCCCGAAGCCGCTGTGCGCGCCGCCGTGCACCGCCAGCGCGCAGCCCAGCCGATCGGCCACCTCGTACACCGGCCAGTACTCCTTGGCCCCCAGGTGGTTGGGCAGCCCGGTGCTCGGTAACATGGCTCCCCGCATGCCCAGCTCGGTCACCGCCCGCTCCAGCTCCTCCGCCGCCGCTCGCGGCTCCTGCATCGGAATCAGCGCCATGCCGCCAAATCGAGGATCCACCTTCAGATAGGCATCATGGAGCCAGTCGTTGTATGCGCGGCAGGCCACAGCCGCCCACTCATAATCCACCATCTTGCCGTGCGCCAGGCCGCGCGTCGGATAGAGCACGGTGCTCTCGATGTTGATCTCGGTCAGGAACTCGAGCCACTCGGCAGCGCGGATGAACTTGCCGTTGCCCGA
Source organism: uncultured Chloroflexia bacterium (assembly GCA_963765765.1). Lineage (GTDB taxonomy): Bacteria > Chloroflexota > UBA6077 > UBA6077 > JACCZL01 > CAVXYC01. The sequence continues at coordinate 53,104 of CAVXYC010000027.1, forward strand.
GGCGCCCGGCAGCATGACGAGCTGCTGGCTATGGAGGTGGTCGAGCGGCGGAAAGTGCCGGTCGGCGTTGTAGTTCCAACGATCCTTCCAGATGTCCGGAACGAACTTGGAGATCGCCTGCATGTCCTCCATGATGTGGCCATCTGCATCGATGATGCGCATGATCCCCTCCTTACGCCGGAACCGCGGCAGGGCTCAGGTTGTAGAAGCGCTGCGCATTTCGGTAGAGCACCGCGTCCTTGGCGTCATCCGAGATGTCCTCGGTCTCCATCAGCTCCTCGATCTCGTGGCGGCACATCTCGACGGTGACCTCATGTGGATAGTCGGTGGAGAACACGAACGGCTCCGCGCCGACTTCTCTGATGGCGTACGCGAGCTCGGGCTCTTCGCCTTCGCAGCCAACGAAGATACGCCCTTCTTTGATATTGCGCTTGATGTACGGCTGACGCTCTCACCGTCGCGCAGGCGAATGAGCTCACCGCTCAGATCATAGTGCTTGTGCGTCTCGTACGAGCGATCGAAACGCTCAAGGCACATCAGCAGCCACGCAACGCCAGCCTCGAGAAAGCCGAATTTCAGCGTTCGGGAAGTTGTCGCAGACACCGTTGAAAATCATGTTGCCAAAGGACACCATCTGGCCCAATTGGATGGCCCAGCGCATGCACGGGCGCATAGACGTTGAAATGGTCCATGCCGAAGCCTTCATGCGCGCCGCCGTGGACGGCCACGCCGCAGCCCAGGCGATCCGCCACCTTGTACACGGGCCAGTATGTCTTCGCGCCAAGCGGGCTCGGGAGACCCGTGGACGCGAGCATCGTTCCCGACATAGCCCAGCTCGGTCACCGATCGCTCAAGCTCTTCAGCCGCGGCGGCAGGCTCCTGCATGGGCAGCAGGGCCATGCCCTTGAATCGCGAGTCGCGCTGAACATACGTCTCGGAAAGCCAGTTGTTGTAGGCCCGGCAGACGGCATTCGCCCAATCGTAGTCAACCATCTTGCCCACTGAGAGGCCGCGGGTTGGATAGAGAACGGCCGACTCCAGCCCGATCTCGTCCATGAAATTGATCCACTCATCGGGCCTACATGCTTGCCGCCCGCAAAGGCTCCTGGCAACAGTCGGTCCTGGAAGTTGTGGAGATGGTCGAGTGGCGGGAACATCGCTTCCGCGTTGAATCTCCAGTTCGCCAGGTAATAGTCAGGGATGTGCTTGGCGATAGCAGGCATATCTTCGAAGATATGCCCATCGCCGTCGATGACGCGCGGAGCGGTCATGGGCGAGCCTCCTCGGTTCGATCAGCGGTCGCTGCAGTGCGCCGCCCAACTACCGAGGATTCTACATGGCACCCAGTTAACTGGTAGCGAGGCTGGCACTTGGGCGGCTCTGTGCGGACGGAGGTTGCGAGCCTCTCACCATGGCTCTGCGCCAGGAGTTCAGCCCCCTCCCCAGCTGCATCTGCTTCGCGTCGACTTCTGGCCGAGCACATCCAAATCCACCGGATATGGTCGTTCCCCTTGCCCTCGGCGGACAGTGGTACAGCAAGGGCTGCCGAGCGCCGCGTGGTCTAACTCTTGCCTCGCGCGGAAATTTGCGCCTACGTCATTGTTTAGGCAGGGATGCGATCACACTCGAGTCAGGGAGGCAGATGCAAAGACACGAGTAGCAGAGACCGCGGGCATGCAAAACCCGCCCCGTGAATCGGTAGCTTAGATTTCGGTGATTCAGTAGTTAGAAAGGTGTGCAAGTGTCGGCGCGCTATTTCGCTTTAATTGCGGGCATAGTCTATGTACTCGTCGGACTCCTGGGCTTCGTGCCCGGGGCAAATCAGGCACCGCCGCCTGACGCGCCCCCTGGGAAGGGGCTGGGGTGAGGGAACTGCGCCATCGCAACGTCGCACCCTCACCCCAACCCCGCCCAGGGGGCGAGGGCAGCCCGCTGAACCGATTCGCCAGCGAGCGAAGCTCCCTGACGATCTGCTCGGTGGTGCGGACGCGGCCAAATCCGGGGAACACGCGGTCCATAAAGAAGTCATTGACACCTGGCCTGCCGGAGCTACAGGCATCGCGAACAAAGATCTGGTTGAAGTCTCTATCGCGCGCTGAGTAAGCGGTGCTGGCGATTCCGACCTCAGTGGAGCCTCCACACAGATGATGGTGTCGATCCCGGCGGTCCTCAGACTGAGCTCAAGGTGCGTTCGTGGAACGTACTCCAGCGATGCTTTTTGATGACGTAGTCTTCGTGGCGCGGATCAAGCTCGTCGATAACCTCGATTTCCCACTCACCCGAATGTGCGGCAGTGCCAATGGTCTTCGGGCACCCCCCTCTGGATCCGGTTGTCGCGATCTACGATGAGCGAAGCGAAGTCCCGCCCGTCGGGACGGTGATCGGCCTGTGCATAGAAGACCGATCAGGCCGGCCGCGCGACTTGCATCGAGCAGCTGCTGCATCCGGCCGACGATCCCGGACGGATCCACAGCCGCCTTGGCCTCAGGATTCTTCGGGTGCAGGTACACGTTTAAGGTATCGAAGAACAGTATCGCCGTCTTAGACGGCTCAATGGGAAACTCGGCCATTGGCACCTCCTGCCTTGAGGAATTAGGAATTAAGAATGCTGAATTAAGAATGAGCCGGTCGAAGCGGGTCATTCAGACGTAAGAATCGGCTACGTCGACGGGGGTCATTCTTCATTCTCAATTCTTCAATTCGCCATTTGTCCGTCGACCGCTCGATTTTACGCCGCCCCGACTCGCTCCAGGATCGTCTCAGCCATCAACCTCGCCCGAATCGTGTACAGCCGCCAAAGGTCGGGATCGTGCGGCTTGGGGTCACCGAAGTATCCGAGCGGCGTGACGCGTCGCGCGTGCTCGCCGCCCTTTCGCCAGGCCACAAGATCATCCATGCCGAGCTCAGTTGGCTCCAGCTTATCCAACGCATCGTAGTTGACGATCTCCGGGAACCAACGCGTCATCATCGCCGTTTCGACCTCGTGCGCATGGACGCCCAGCTTGCCGCTCATGACGAGACCGGTGTCCTCAGGCATCAAAAAGGTCAGCCAGTAAGGATCCGTTCCGGTCCGCTCCGTGGCGCTTGGCGGTGGGCTCGTCTTCCACCCAGGCGATGCCATTGTTGCCCTTCGCATGCTGCGCCTGCATGACCTCGATCTGCACTTTCGCATGCCCCGCGTCACCCTGATGATTGACGATGAAGACGTTCTGGAAGCCGTCCTCGATCAGCGTGTCAAAGATATCCGTGAGCAGCATGACAGCGGTTTCATGGCGCGTTCGAAAGGTTGCCGGGAAACCCTCGGTGACCTTATTGATGCCCCAATAGAATGGCGGCGCAATGAGCGCCTCCCGACCCAGGCGACTCATCTCTCGTCGTGTCAGCTTGGCCAGTAGATAGCTACCGTATGTATCCACTCCGATAGGTAAATGCGGCCCGTGCTGCTCGACCACGCCGCTGGGTAGGAGCACGACCGCGCCCCGCGTGGCAGCCTTCACTACCTCGGGATAGGTCATGTCGACCATGGTTTCTTCAAAGATCGAGTAACCAGTCATGGCTCGCCTCCGTTCTTCCGGCCGACCCGCGCCCCACCGGCCAGGAGATTCTACGGTGCTGCGGTATCCGTGTCATAGGCTCGGCTCACCGACTGCTACGGTTGCCCGGCCGCTCCGTGAGACGGAGGACCGGCGGCTACAACGGCACGTAACCACTCCACGAAGCGCGCCGTCAGGGCCGACGGCTCCCGCCCGGACGCGGTGACGATCCCAAAACCCGCTGAGGCTCGAGAAGACGTGAGCCGGAGGACAGTGAGCGGCTGAAGGTCGGATTCGAGCGTGTAGGATGGAAGGAATGCTCCGAGGATTCCCATGCCGGCGCGAGCTGCTAATACTCGAGCCTGGATGCCATCGATCTCGATTGCTATTCGCGGCTGACTCAGGCCCGACCGGCGCAGCAACCCGGCATACGCGGTCCACTCCGCACTCTCCTGAGGGGCGGTGATCAGACCCGCGGCAGCAACCTCGTCCGGATCCACAGACTCCTGGCAGGCAAGGGGATGTTCTGGGGCCGCGAGAAATACGAAATCAGCCTGGTGGAGCGGTTCGTACCGAACTCCCGCTGGCAGGTGGATATCCAGCACGTAGGCGAGGTCGATATCGCGCTGCGCCACAAGGCCCGCAAGCTGGTAGCTGTGTCCATACTGGACGGAGAATCTAACATCGGGATGACGTTCCCTGAATGGGCCAATAACGCGTGCAAAGAAATATGCCTGCTCGAAATTGATGCTCGCGCCCATCCGCAAGGAGCCCGCCTGGGCGGTGAGAAGCTTGTGGACCGCATCGTCAAGCTCGTCGAGCTCGCGCAGGATCGACTTCGCGGACGCATAGACCACCTCGCCCTCAGCAGTCAGCTCAACGCGCCGATTCTGGTAGATCACCAGCTTCGTTCCAAACGCCCGTTCGAGCGCTCGAATATGGAAGGAGACCGACGGCTGACTGAGCTGGAGCTGACCGGCGGCAGCGGAAAACCCCTGTTGCTCCACAACCGTGACGAACACCAGCAGGCGGAATGCGCTCAGCTCAGAGCTTGATCTCAGGAGCATCGATCAAAAATCTCTATCGCACTATAACCTGCCATCACTCGCGCTTATAAGTAAGCGCGGGCTATGCTTCAGGGTACGTACTCTGTGAGCAGGAGAGTGTCATGTCGAAGTTCCGAATTCAGCCGCACGGTCGGCTGCAGGAATGGGTGGCCAGAGAAAAGGGGTACTTCGAGGACGAGGGTCTGGACTATGAGTTCGTCTTTGGACGAGACGACGGGCTACATGAGCCAGCCTCAACAGTTCAATCGACGGAACAAGCTCCGGCTGAGGTCAAAAGGGGCGCATTTGAGTCTATGGAGGCCGGCCGCGCTGCCGAAGTGAGTAGCGCCTGCCACTGGATGGTCAATATGGCCGCCTCGGCGCAACACGGCGTGATGTGGGGCCACGGTTACACAGTGAGCCCATGCGGCATCTTTGTTCCGGGCGATTCTCCGATTAAGACTCCTGAGGATCTGGCCAACGTCGAGATCGGCGTCGGCTATCACTCGGGCAGTCACTTCACCACCATGCAAGCATTGCAGCCGATCCTGAAGCCCGACGACATTAAGCTGCGCTTCATCGGCGGCCCGGCCGATCGTATCCACATGCTGGACGAGCATCGCATCGAGGCCGCCACGGTCTTCGGCATGCAGTACTACATTGCCGAGCAGATCGGCTGTCGGCGCATCGTGGACACGACGTTCATGATCGGATTCCTGGCACCAGTCGATGTGGATGCCGATGATCTGGCGAAATACTTCCGCGCCCTTCAGCATGCCCAGCGTGACATCGACCTTGCTCCGGAGAAGTACAAGCACTACTTCCTGGAGGAGCTCGAGCCGAGCTGGCACGGCCGGGTCGACGTTCGAGCGTTTGGTACGGGCGAGCGGTATGTGGCGGAGGATTACACCCGCGAGATGTACGAAGCGACCCACGACTTTACGCTCAGCCTTAACACCATCGGACCGGACCAGCTCGGAGCAAGCCGGTTCGATGAGGCAATCCTGGTCTAGTGCCTCGTCCGCGGGGTTCTTCGGTGGGACAGGCAGAGACGCCCGATATACGGATTAGTTAAGGACCGGAGATGCCCGTTAAGCGGTGGGACAGTCGTCTGACTGTCCCACCGCTCAACTAAACCGTTTTGCGCGGAGACGCCTATCCCACCAACAAGATAGTCTGAGAGGCAGCCGAGAATGAGCGACGACGGCGCGCGGGCCAGATGGTTCCATCAGGAGACCAAGCATTCGCTCGAGAGCGTCCGCGCAAATCAACATCGGCTCATTTGGGAGAATCAGCCGCGGCCTTTCAAGCTCTATACGGATGCTGAGTCCGTTGCGCTCGCTGACCTAGCGCCGGATTCCAGAATACACGCTCTGGATGCACTCTCGAATCCATTTCCCGCCGACGCTCCGTCCAGCCCGCTCACCACATCTCTTTTGAGCTCGCTACTGCACTACTCCGCCGGCATCACTAAGACAATCAACCACTTCGGTCAGGCAATGCAATTCCGCGCCGCCGCGTGCACCGGCGCGCTCTATCACGTTGACGTGTACGCGGTGACCGGTGAGCTCAACGGCCTCGACGCCGGCGTCTACCAGTTTGGCCCGCAGGATGGTCAGCTACGCCGCCTTCGCTCGGGTGACTTCCGATCGGCGCTGATCGAGGCGTGCGGAGGGCAAGAGCATGCGCGCAGATCGGACGCGATGCTGGTGCTTTCAACAACGTTCTGGCGAAACTCGTGGAAGTACCAGGCCCGCGCCTATCGGCATGCATTCTGGGACTCGGGAACGATGGTGGCCAATACCTTGGGCGTTGCACGAGCCCACGACCTGAGAGCCAGCGTCGTACTTGGCTTCAATGACGACGCTGTCAACGCACTGCTCGGTCTCGATGCTGAGCGCGAAGTCGCCATTGCGCTCGTCGCTCTCGGGGAATCATCGACACAGGCACCGCCATCGCCATCGGTTGAGCCGATCTCATTGGAAACTGTGCCCTACTCCGCCTACGAGGTTCCTGAGCCACTCATTCTCGACACGCATCGCGCTACAAGTTTGAGTGACAACGCCGACGTCGCGGCTTGGCGTACGCGGGCAACCCTCGTCAGCTCCTCCAGTCGCCCGTCGCAAGAGTCCGTTCCGTTGTCAGAAGACGCATCAAGACCAATCGAGGACGTCATCCGTCGTCGAGGGTCTGCGCGGCGATTTCAGCGATCGCCAATTTCGATGGACCACCTAGATGCGCTGCTTTACGCATCTACGCAAGGTATTCCGTGCGATGTACTTGGCGCATCGACTTCGGAGACCACTTCGCTCTATCTCATTGCGAACGCGGTCTCCGGGATGAGTCCGGGCGCATACGTATACACGCCAGCCACACATTCACTGGAAACGCTACGAACTGGAGACGCTCGATCACAGGCGGGCTATCTTGATCTGGGTCAGGAGCTTGCCGCTGACGCCGCGTTGAACGTTTACGTTCTCTCTGATCTCGAACGAGTATTCGCAACTATGGGAGATCGAGGCTATCGAGTCGCGCATCTAGAGGCGAGCATCATCAGTGGCAAACTGTATCTTGCAAGCTACGCGCTCAACCTCGCCGCGACCGGGTTGACCTTTTTCGATGACGACGTGATTCAATTCTTTAGCCCCCACGCCGACGGCAAGAGCGTCATGTTCCTGACGGCGATAGGAAATCGGGCGCCAAGCCAGGCTGGACCTGGAATCGAACGGTAACTAGAGCCAAGATCGTCAAGCCTTCAGACCACAAAGGGCGGGGATCAACCGATCCCCGCCCTTTTGATCTGGCGTATTCAGAATCAGGTCGCGGCAGCCTCGCTCACAGCGGAACCGGTAGAGGAGCCATTTGCGGTCCCACGGGCTGACCCCGCGGTCTCCATCGAGAGTGGCTTTCCGTACAGGTGACACGCCACCCAATGACCCGGAGTCGCCTCGAGGTTAATGGGCACTTGCTGTGAGCAAATCTCCATAGCTTCTGGGCAGCGGGGGTGGAAACGACAGCCACTTGGCGGATTAATGGGACTGGGCACTTCGCCGGGAAGTATGATCTCTTCGCGCTTGACGTCCGGGTTCCGCCGGCAGTGCAGCCGAGAACAGCGCACGCGTGTAGGGATGGAGCGTATGCTCGTAGAGCTCTTCCGTTTCAGCCTTCTCCACGATCTGACCGAGATACATCACGGCTACGTTGGTGGCCAGATAGCGGACCGTGGCCAGGTTATGCGCAACGAGCAAAAACGTCGTTCCAAAATCGTCCTGAAGAGCCTTCAACAAATTCATGATTTGCGCCTGGACCGAGACGTCCAGGGCGGACACTGGCTCATCGAGTACAACGAGTTTGGGATTCGAGATCAGCGCTCCTGCCAGAGCCACGCGCTGGCGCTGACCGCCACTGAACTCATGGGGGTACAGCCCTGCCTGCTGCGGTCTGAGACCGACGCGAGCGAGCATCGCCTGTACGCGCTCATCAACCTCCTTGGCCGATAACCGCTCGTTGACAGTGATCGTTTCGGAGATGATCTCGCGAACCCGCATGCGAGGATCAAGCGAGCTCCACGGGTCCTGAAACACCGCCTGAACGTCCGTGTGGAATTCACGCAGCTCGTTGCTACTTAGCTTGTGGACGTCTTTGTCGTCCAGGTAAATGTGGCCCTCGGTTGGACGCTCCAGCCGGAGGATGAGCTTGGACGTCGTGGTCTTGCCGCATCCCGACTCACCGACAAGCGAAAGCGTCTCTCCGCGGTTGATCTCAAAGCTGATGTCGTCTACGGCCTGAACATGACCAACCACACGCTGGATGATCAAGCCCTTGGTTACGGGAAAATACTTCTTGAGATGGTCAACTTTTACTAACGCGTCGCTGGCCATACGTCTTCCTGTCTCCAGCAAATCACCTCGTGACCGGTCGGAGAAGTGTAGGTGGGTGGATATTCCGCCCGGCAGCGGTCATCAGCGTATTGGCAGCGCGGAGCAAATCGGCACCCCTCAGGCAGATCAAATAGGGCTGGTGGCTGTCCCTCGATCGAATACAACCGGTCAACTTTTTGATCCATCTTGGGAACTGAGGCGAGAAGCGCCTGAGTGTACGGATGCGTGGGCGAGTGGAACAGCTCGCGGACCGTTCCATGCTCCACGATGCGTCCCGCGTACATGACGACCGCGCGATCACACATCTTCGCCACCACACCCATATCGTGCGTAATGAAGATGATCGAGACGCCCATCTCCTCCTGCACACGCTTGAGCAAGCGAAGGTACTGGGCCTGGATCGTCACATCCAGCGCAGTGGTCGGCTCGTCAGCAATGAGCACGCGCGGTCGACTCAGCAAAGCAGTCGCGCCGACGACACGCTGCTTCATACCGCCGCTCATTTCATGTGGATACGCGCTCATCCGCCGCTCGGGGTCAGCCACACGCACCTGGCGAAGGGCATCCACCGCGCGCCCCCACAGCGACTTTCGAGACTCCGACTTCTTCTGATGCGCCATCAGCGTCTCAATGAGCTGATCGCCAACGGTGAAAAGTGGGTCGAGCGAGGTTTGAGGATCTTGAAGGATCATCGAGATCTTTTTCCCCCGCGCATCGCGCATCTCTGTCTCACTGAGCTTCAGCAAGTCAACGCCGTCCAGCAGGATCTCGCCACTCACGGTCCGTGCGGCCGGCTTCGGAGCCAAGCGAAGCAACGACAGCGCGGTCATGCTTTTCCCGCAGCCCGACTCTCCAACGATGCCAAGCGTCTCTCCCTCACGGACCTGAAAGCTGACGCCGTCCACCGCCTTGGTGACACCCCAGCGGGTGTAGAGATAGGTCCGGAGGTCGCGGACGTCGAGTACAACGTCCCTCACCTTTTTCTCTTGTACTGATTCCTGAGCGAGAACCATGTCTTAGACCTGCCGAAGTCGGGGATCGAGCTGATCACGCAGCCAATCACCAAGCAGGTTCATGGACAGCGTTACGAGAAGAATAGCCATACCAGGACACATTGCAATCCACCACGCCGCCACGATGTGATCGCGCCCGTCAGAAACCATGACGCCCCAGCTTGGCTGTGGTCGCGGAATACCCGCGCCCAGGAAGCTCAGCGTCGCCTCGAGCAATATGACGGTGCCAACCTGCAGTGTCACAAGGACAATCAGCGTGTTCACAACGTTCGGTAACACGTGACGGAACATGATTCGAATCGGTGAGCTACCTGCCACTTTGGCGCGCGCGATGAAGTCCTGCTCCTTGATCTGCAGGACCTCCGCGCGCACCTGTCTAGCGTATCTAGCCCATAAGAGGAACGAGACCACTGTGATGACTGTAATAAAGCCTGGCCCCATCACCAGGACGAGCACAAGCGCCAACAAAATCAACGGCAGCGAGAGAGTGATGTCAATGAGCGCGGTGACAATGTTATCGAGCCAACCGCCGAAATAGCCTGAGGCGAGCCCGGCAACGATGCCGATAGTCCCGCCAACGAAGATAGCTGATAGTGAGACACCGAGTGAGATGCGCGCGCCGTGAATCAGTCGGCTCAAGACATCTCGACCTTGTTTGTCCGTCCCCAGGATGTACTCCGAGGAGCCACCTTCCATCCACATGGGTGGCGTCAATCGTTTGACTAAGCTCTGCTCCAGCGGATCGTGCGGCGAGATCTGATCCGCGAAAAGCGCGGGAATGACCAGGAACACCAGCAGAAGCGCGACAGGGATAATCGGATAACGTTTGAGTTTTGACCAGAACGTGAAGCTGGGAACACCGACTATGGCTCTCGGGGCGGGCAGTGTAGCTTGCGCCATGTATGCGTCTCCTCTTCTTCCTTCTAGGTGTACCTGACTCGCGGGTCGATGTAGGCGTATGCGATGTCGAGAAGCAGATTCATGAAAACAAACATTGCCGATCCTAGAAAGGCGACCGCCTGCACCACCTGGTAGTCGCGAGCATTGACCGCCTCGAGAGCGAGGAGACCCACGCCTGGCCACGAGAATACTGTTTCGATGGTGACCGAGCCAGTAATGAGCTGCACAATGATTGCCCCAAAAAACGTGATGGGAGCAATGGAAGCATTCTTGAGTGCATGCTTCCAGATTACCTTATCCTCAGGCAGCCCCTTCACTCGCGCCAGCTTCACAAACTCCGTATCCAGAACGTTCAGCATCGACGAACGAATGAGGCGCATCAACGCCGCCACGGAGAACCACCCCAACGCGATTCCCGGAAGGATGATGTTCTGAATACCGCCACGGCCGGACGTGGGGAACCAGCCAAGATTCGCGGCAAAGACCCAAATAAGTACGATGCCAAGCCAGAACTGCGGTAGGGACTGGCCGAGTAAGGCGATCATCTTACCGCCCATGTCCATCCATGTGTCTCGCTTGGTGGCAGAGAGTACACCAATAGGGACCGCCAGGAGAATGCTGAAGATGATGGCGAACGCGGCCAGCTCGAGCGTTGCGGGCAGCCGCTGGAGCACCAGGCCCATCGCGGACTGACCTTGCCACTTGAACGACTGACCGAAATTGCCCTGCACGGCATTCGTAATGAAGGTGAAGTACTGCTCGTGCAGCGGACGATCGAGGCCCCAGAGCTTGGTAAGTCGCTCAAACGCTTCAGGTGGCGCTTCAGGCGGCAACAGTACGTACAGAGGATTGCCAGAGATACGGGCCATCATGAATACGATGAGGCTCACGCCGAGAAGAGTAATGACACTCTGGCCGAGCCGAATCAGAATGTAGCGCTGCATCGTTGAGCCTCGCTTGTCCTCATCTTCGAGAATGCTGGGGGATCATTAGCTTCGGTGCTCGCGCTCTCCAAACGCGGCACAGGTCCGTGGATCGATACTAACCGGTTCAATCGTCACGCGCCAGAATATTGGCGCCTCTAAAGGGTAGCGGCTCAGCGATGAGCTGACGAATCTGGTCCACGATGTCACTCCGGTTGTAACCAAGATACAGGTTGGTCTTGTTCCGCGTGATATCTCCTCGGTGCCAGTACTCGTAGATCTCCTGTCGAGCTCCGAACCCATCCGCCGCAAGATCCCAGGCAAGGCGGAACAGACGGGACTTTTCATCAACGTCAATATTTCGACCCCGCATGTATCGTTCCAGAAACGGGCGCAGCTCAGGATTGCGAGATCACGCTCGCTTGGCTGCATGATGATGCCCGAAGCCCCTATCTTCCGCAGAATCTCGAGCACTCGCCCCGAGAACTGTGCTCCAAAGATACCCAATGGTTGCCCTGGTGCGGGAGCAAAAAGACCACCGGGCGTCATTGCTCCGCCGGACTCCATGCCGGCGAGACCAAGTCGGAGGACCTCCGAATACATGATCTGCTCGCCCATCACATCGCGGATCTCACGGAAGCCGTCGACGCCAATAGCTTCCGCGATCATCGTCGTCACACCGATGAAGGTGCGCCAACGGTACCAGAGACGACAGAGGCTGCTGTAGCTGCTCCACGGCGTGATTTGCCCGAGACCGCGTAAAGCAAGCGGCCCATCGTAGAGCAGGAAGACCCGCTCCCACGGGATCAGCACGTCGTCGAAGAACAGCATCGAGTCCTGCTCGTCGTACCGACTTGCAAACGGGTGTGCGTGCCCATCCGCGGTCCACTCGAGCGAATGGCGGCACAGCGTCTTCAACCCGGGAGCATTCATTGGCAGCGCGAACCACAGGACGAACTCTCGAGCGCCACGCAGCGCGAACGAAGCCGAAAGATACGAGAGCACTTCGTTCGAGATCGGGGCGAGCGTGGCGAGCTGCTTGGCCCCGCGGACCACGACGCCGTCCTCCGTCTCTTTTACGATTCGCAGACCAAGGTCGGGCTCATCGACGACGTTGCTGGATCGATCGATCTGAGGGTCCCCGAGCGCATGCGTAAGAGCCAGATCGTTCTCAGCGCAATATCGGTAATAGTCAACCGCGTGCTTGCCGAAGCGAGGATCGTTCTGTTCAAGCTCGGCTCGAAAGTTGTACAGGCCCACGCATACGTTGGACATGAAGTCCGGGGCCCGACCGATCTGCCCGAAGCTCTCTCGAAACCACGCTTCGGAATTTCGGCGCTTTAGTCGAAGGTCCTCGAGCGAACGCGGGAGAACGTAGGACCAGCTCATCCGATTCCCCGTCTCGGCCGAATCCACCGTCATCACATCACGATACTGATCAGTGAATTGAAGATCGTAGAGTCGCGCCATCTCGTGGATGGTTCCCTGGAATGCCGGGTGCGTTGTAACGTCAACGCGCTCACCGTCGTACCAGACCTCACGACCGTCACGGAGGCTTTCGATGAATCGCTCGCCGGTCATGGCACCCCGGGCTGACGAAGTGACCTCGGGGACCATCTTGTTCATTTCCGCGACGGGCACATTGTGCTCCTTTGAGCGGCGGATGAAATCCTGGACTTGACTCGACTCGTCCAGAGCCGTGGGAGAGATTTGAAGAGCTCGCCAGCGCTTCTAAGTCGGATTCTACGTCGCCGCGGGCTCCCAGTCTCGGACGCCGCGGTAATTGCCATCGAAGTACACCAGGGGTGCCCCATCCATCGACCCTGCGCCAACGACCGAGCCAATGAAGATCGTGTGATCGCCGTCGGCGTGAAATTCCTGCACTTCGCAGTCAAAGTAAGCCAGGCTGCCAAAGATCACCGGCGCTCCGGACTGATCCACGACTGTTGGAACATCGGGAAACCCGTCCGATGCGCGCTGCGGCTCCCGACTTGGCGTGGCGAAGTATTGGGAGACCGAGCGCTGCTCCTCGCGCAGGATGTTGACAGCAAAGCGGCCTGAACTAGTGATCATGTCCGTCAACCGATTGCCCGTTCGAATGCAGACCAGCACGAGCAAGGGGTCAATAGACAGTGTGGAGAATGCGGATACGGTCAGACCGTAGATAAGGCTATTCTCCTCCGTGGTCACCACGGTGACCCCGGAAGCAAATCGCCTGGCGGACTGCTTGAATAGTTCGGCGTCGGCTTTTGCCACCCGCGCTCCTTTCATCGGCGCTCCACGGACTGGCGCCCGCTGGACTGCCACTGAGGTCGAATTAGCAGAGCATTCTAGCATCAACACTGGTCGAATGCGTGTAATGATTTCGCATCCTGGAATGCGTTCCACATCACGGTAGACCGACCATTGTTCCGCTAGATATGCACTCGGAACTTTTCGTCAAAGTGCAGGAATGCGATGCCAGAACGACCCCACCCCAGCCCTCCCCGCTGCGGCAGGGAGCGGATTCTCGAGATTTCTGTTACGCTCCTGCCGCAGCGGGGAGGGCTGGGGTGGGGTCGTTCCTGGGGTCTGGCCCTAGCTCGCCGCCGGCTTGATGTTCTGCACGTGCGTCCACGTACCGGTAATCGACCCAGGGAACACCCAATCACTGACGACCTTGGGATTCACGACAATCTCTGCCGGCAGCCAGAACAGTGGCGCGTGCATCTGCTTGTCGAACATCGCGTTACCCATCTCACGAAGTGCCGCGTCCTGCTGATTGTCCTCGAGCGTGGCTCGCGCCTTGTCCAACAGACCATCAACCGTCGGATCCTCGATGGCCCCGCCGCGTGGACCACGAGACGTTGTGTAGGCCGTTGAGCCAATATAGATGAACGAGCTGGTGCCGCCGATCAGCATGTGGTTGTCGAATCCGCGCTCCCGCTGGCGAGCCGCTCGCTGGGCGGCGTCCATCTGAACGCGCTCGACATTGATTCCCACCTTCTCCATATATCCGGCAATCGCCTCAGATACGTCGTCAGCGCCGGCAAACTGTGGAAGGTTCGCAATGTGCACGTTCGTTGAGATGGGCTTTCCTACCTCGGCCAGCAACGCGCGAGCCTTAGCGGGATCGTAGCCATACTCATCCGGGAAGCGCTTCTCCCAGTCCGGATTCCAGCCAGAGCGTGTCGGATGGTAGTGATTCAGAATCATGGGCTCCGCTTTGCCAGCAAAGAATGCCTTGTTGAGCTCATCGCGATTAATCGACTTGTTGATGGCCTGCCGAACTTTGATGTCCGCAAGCGGAGAGTTCGGATACTTGTAACCCTGCGACGGGTCTTTGATGTCGTTCAGGAAGCAGCACTGGAAGCTCATGAACGTGCGCAGGCCTGCATTCTGGCCGGTGATAACCTTCATGCCCTTTCCTACCGCGTCCTTGAGCTGATCCTCGGGCAGTACCGCCATCTGCACTTCGCCGGCCTGCAGCGCGGCAAGTCGAGTAGACGCTTCCTGCCGAAGACGGAACTCGAACTCGGGGAAGTCGGCATTTGCTCGCCAGTGCTGGAATGGCACTTTCTCGAACAGAATGAATTGAGACTGCTGGCGCTGCTTGAACTGGTACGGGGCGGTGCCTGCGTACGGCTCAGTCTCCATCGTGGGTGCGCCCATCTTGTCAGCATGGGCCTTACTTCGGATCTCCATGCCGTATTCCGGTTCACCGACAGCTCTGAAGAAGTTGCCGTCCACTCGATTGAGATGGAACACAACCTCGTAGTCGTTGACCGCCTCGATGTCTTTGACAATTCCGCGCCAATACGGCGATTCGCCGTGCTGTGAGTCTTCTTTGGCAACGTCCTGCCAGGAGAAGATCACGTCCTTGGCGGTGAATTCACCGTTGCCCTTGTGGAATTGAACGCCATTACGGAGCTTGAATCGGATGTCTTGGCCGCTGTTCTCGACTGCCCACTCCGTGGCGAGCTGAGGCTCGAGAGCGCCCGTCTTCGCATTCATACCCACGAGGTACTCGTACATTGGCTTGAGCTGCCAGGCGATTGTCTGACCCAGATGGCGGATCTCGTTACTCTCCAGACCACTGGGAGCTGGCAGCGCGATGGCGACCCGATTGACCGATGGCTTTACTGCCGCGGCCGGGGCATCCTTGGCGGGAGCATCCTTCGCGGGCGCGGCCGGAGCGCTCGTTGGGGCTTTAGCGGCGGGCTCCGTCTTGTCTGCCGGCTTCGCCGGTGCTGCCGCGGGCGAGCCACAGGCTACGGCGAAAGCCATCCCGAGCAGAACGGCCGGCGTAGCCGCCATCTTCACTGCCCAATGCCGAGTCAACATTTTCGTCACTCCGTGCAACCAGTTGGTTGATTTCGGAACACGTGCGGACCGCACGCTTCCCATCCACAGGCGAGACGGCTCTCGCCCGTTAAAAAGTGCATCTCCAACATCGAGGACACGGGAATCAGTCGTCAAGTATTAAATGGAATCGTTCAACATCTTCGAACGAAGCCTACGAGGCACCCGCGCCGTTCATTCGTAAGAGGGTCTCTTCGGTCTTACGTGCGGCGTGGTCGTGAGTTTGAGGTCCTGGCTAGGACTCGAGACTCAGGCCAACAGATCCGTGGTTGAACCCGGGCGGGTCAGATTAGCAACCGTGGAAAGGATAGACACCCAGAGCCGGGTTCTCAACGGCGATACCGCTCTTTACGGCGTGGTGATAGAACCGCCGCAGCACCAGCAGCTTGTGTGACACAACGCGCGGATCCAGGCCTTCGGTCGCCAGCAGGCGACGATAGTGGCGGATGTCTACGACCGTCGCTTCGGACACGCGGATCTGGCGCTCGTGGCACCAGAGCAGCCACGCGGTGATGTGCGATCGATAACCGGGCATCGCCACAGGCGAAGAGCCATCGTCGGCCAGGTGGTCGCGCAGGAACGCTAAAAACGCCTGCTCTCGATCATCGGCGGTGGTCGTCTGGGACGCACGTCCGGGGTGCGACGCATCCATCTGCCTGCCTCGCTTTCTGAGCGATGCCCTATCTGCTCTGG
This sequence comes from uncultured Chloroflexia bacterium, assembly GCA_963765765.1. Classification (GTDB taxonomy): domain Bacteria; phylum Chloroflexota; class UBA6077; order UBA6077; family JACCZL01; genus CAVXYC01. Next base: position 69,434 of record CAVXYC010000027.1, read on the forward strand.
AGTCTAGCACCCGGTGGCCAACGGATCAATTATCCCGCCGGTGATGCGGCCGTTCTCGAGAACACCGCCCCAGCGCGTATTTCGAAAACCGCTCATCCTTTAGGAGTAGTCTTGTCCACTTAGCACTTGAGTCGCGCCAACAGGAGGCGCATCTTTCACAGCTAGCGAGTGCCGCTCAAGCCAACTCGCAAACCGAGCAATCGCGCTGTCACTGCAACCCCAACCGTCATAAGTAGGATGAACACACCAATGACCGAGGCGGCCTCGAAGTCATTGTGAGAGAGAAGGTTGAGCTGGAGAATTGACAGCGGCTGATTTCCTTGCGTCGCCAGGAGTGCTACATGGCTCGTGGACGCGGCCGCCGAGGCAAAGGCCAGCACGCCGACCGCGGCAATCGCTGGTGCAATCAAAGGCAGAATGACCCGGCGAAATCCGTACCACCATGAAGCACCGCTCGCCCAGGAAGCCTCTTCAAGCTCCGCCCCAAGCTGCAAGAGGTTGCTTTTGATGATCTGTGAGGTTAGCGTGATACTGCCCAGCGTAGCCACCAGGACAAGCAGGAAGGTCGTTCCGTAAATCGGTCGAAGCCACGGTGTCCCGAGAAAGAGCCAGAGATAGCCGAGACCGATCACGATGCCCGGGAAGGTAGAGGGTAACCACACCAGGAAATCGAGTGCGCCCCGACCGCCAAACGCGGAGCGGACGACGATGTACGCAACGGCGGAGCACAATGCCATGGCCAGCAAGGAAGCTCCACCGGCAATCAATATCGAGTTCAGCATCGCGCGCATGAAGTTCGCGCTGCTGAGCGCCGTTCGCCAGTGCTCCAGTGTCCAGGCATCAGAGATGCCGAACTGACCAAAAATCTTCATGAATGTGCCCATGACAACCAAGCCAATTGGCAATACGGTGATGGTCAGCACCAGGGTCGCCACCAGTCCGAACAGTGGCCATTTCCACGAGCCAAGCTTAGTTTGCTGCGCTCGAAATTTGCCCGACACCGTTGCGAACGAGCGTCGACTTGTGTACCGCTGCTGAGCGATCACCAGCGGAAGCATGATCGCCAGAATCATCAGGCTCAGAACTGTGGCTTCGCCGAATTGAAGTGGCGGGCGCAACACTGAGCGGTAGATAAGCGTGCTGTAGACATCAATGTTGGCTGGCGTACCCAGGACGAGCTCAATCTCGAAAGCCTCGAGAGATCGGATCATTCCGATGAGTAAGACCACCAGCACAGTTGGCGCGATCAGAGGGATCGCCACACGAAAAAGGGTTCCGAACGTGCCAGCACCGGCCGTACGGGACGCTTCTTCTAGCGACGCGTCCATATTGCGGAATGCCGGCGTGAGAAGCATGACCTTGATCGGCAGTGTTCCCGTGACCAGATGAACCCAGACGATGCCCCACCACGAAAAGACGTCGAACGGCCCGCGACTAATGAATGGGACCTGCTCAAGCAATCGATTCAGGAGACCACCGTGACCGTCCAAGAGCATGATCCAGCCGAGCGTCACTGTCAACGACGGCAGAAATACGGCCACCCAGAAGCCAAACTCGAACCAGCCGCGCCCCGGCAGATCCGTCCGAGCGAGTAGCCATGCCAGCATGATGCCCAGCACGATGGCGATTCCCTGACGCGTCACAGCCAGGCTCATAGTGTTCCAGACAGCAGCCAAAATCCCCGGTGTCTCGAAGGCCGTTCGCCAGTTGTCCAGCCCCCAGTGCGTTGTCCGCCCTAGAGGTCCTACCTCGAAGCTGTGGAGTAGCAAGAGCAGGATCGGATAGACCACCAGGAAGCCGACGGTCAACAAGATTGCGACGCAGAGGGTTGTTGAAAGAGAAATCCGCCGGATCGACGGCAGGCTTATTCTCGATCTGACTGGGGACGTTGCGGGACTTACGGCGGCCATTGGGTGCTCTACTGCCAGACTCGATGATGTAGCAAGCGGGAGAACGAAGGCTTGACAGTCCTGGCGCGATTGTTACGGAGTGTCAAGCCTCAGTTCCCGGGCTCTCGCTAACGCGGAGCGTTCTTCGTTAGCGCCAGTGTCTTATTTAGCACGGCGTCACCAGATGCGGTGCCCTGGATGACTTTGTACTTGCCCATGTTTGGATAGTCCGGCGTATCGTCCGGGTTGTAGACCTTCACGTCCAGGCGCCGACTGCTCGATTGAACGGTGGAGGTGGATGCCCACGTGTCCTGCCCTTCCTGACTTAAAAACCAAGCCAGGAAGACCTTCGTGGCATTGGGATGGGGAGCGTCCTTCAACACGCTGATCCCATTGGCAAGTACCGATTGGCCAAAGCTCACGCGCTCCACATTCTTCCCAACGCCACCTTCTTGAAGATCGGCAAGATGCGTCACATCGGCGCCAAAGGCAATCGCGTAACGTCCCTGAACGACCCATTCGGTTGCCTGCCGACTCGTCTCGACCTGCACCATCTTCTGATCATTCACAAGCTTCTTCACGAACGCCTCGTCCTTTTCCGCCATAATTGCCGCCAGGCTCATGGTCGCGGCATTGGAAACGCTCAGAATCTGGCTCACGAATTTTCCGCTGTATTTCGGGTCCACCAGTTCATCGACGCTTGTGAGCGTTCCCGGGGGAATGAGCTCCCGATTGATGAGTATCTCGCCGCCCAGTGAAAGCTGATTGACGAATGACACTGGATTCGCCGGGTCGGTGAACAGCTCGAACCCACCGGCCCACTTACTAGCGTCTCGCGATTCGGCGGGAAGTGAGTCCAGGAATGGGGAGATCGGCTGGAGCGCTCCAGCCGGTGTCAGCACAGTGAAAATGTTGGAAAGCGGTCCAACGTGCAGGTCCCAGAGGTACTGTCCGTTCTGTTGCTCAACGATAGAGCGAGCCGTGAAATCGCTGGCCTTCATCGAGGTCGCCTGAATCTGAAGCCAGGGGAATTTCTTCTGTGCCTTCTCAGCGAACTCGACATAGCCTGAGCCAACGTGCGTGGCCAGGACGAGCGTCCCTTCCGCACGAGCGGCGGACTCAATGTCAGGCCAGCTCGCTGGACCCGCCACCGGGGCATTCGCCTGAGGAGCTGTGGCTCCAGCACTGCAAGCGGCTAGCCCTATGGTGACCGCGAGCGATGTCGCTGTGATAAATAATCGAAGAACTGGGCTGAGACTCCTGGGCATGGCTCACCAGCCTTTCATTCCTGGCGGTCTCCTCGCTAGCAACCCGTTCGCAAGTTACCTGACCAGGAGCTTCGTGCGATTAACGAGACGTTCTCACGATGTCAGACGATGAGAATTGGTCCTCCCCAATGGAACAGCGAAACGAAAGCCGCGGCCCGTCAATTCAGTCCATACAGCGCCCGAGCGTTTTGTCCGAGCAGCTTTGTCTTTTGCTTGTCGGTTAAATCCTTGCGCTCCTCCAGCTCATGCAGATTCTTGGGAAAGCTCGAATCCCAGTGTGGAAAATCGGAAGCGAATACAACCACGTCTTCGCCAACCGAATTCAGGACTTCGGGAATGAGCCGCTCCTCGGCTTCGCATGAGAAGTACAACTGGCCGCCTCGGATGTAATCACTAGGCTTCCTTGTCAACAAGGGCGACTCACGCTCGCCACGCAGCTCGTAGTGCTCGTCCATGCGGTCCATCCAGTAGGGCACCCAGGTACAGCCGGCTTCAAGAAACGCCAGCCGCAGATTGGGGAATTTCTCGGGAACTCCTTCGAAGATCACGCTGGTGATCTGCTGCATTTGAGCGAACGAGTGCGCCATCATGTGGGCCTGAATAAAGCTATCCACCTGCCATTCATACGTGCCGAACGGGTTGCTTCCCGATGCGTGGACGGCGAGCATCGTCTCGAGCCGCTCAGCCTCGCCGAACAACGGATCGAAGTCAGGTTTCCCGAGCAAGTACGGACCGTGCGCGGCCAGCATGCCACCCACCATGCCGAGCTCCGTGCAAGCTCGGCGGAGCTCGGCTGCCGCCGCGGCCGGGTCCTGCACCGGAAGAAGCGCCACCGCTTTGAGTCGTGGGCTCTTGCGGAGGTACTCGGCGTGCATGAAGTCGTTGTAGGCGCGACACAGGGCCACCGCCAGAGGGCGCTCACGGACGAAACCTAATCCAAGACCACCGCTTGGATAAAGAATTGTTGCCTCGAGGCCCGCTAGATCGAGCTGCTCCAGCCACACGTCTGCATCCACGTGCTCTGTTCCTAGCGTTCCATTCATGCGGCGGTCAAAATTCTCCCCACGTGAGAAGAGATTTCCAGTGCGGCTCTTGAACGGCTCCTCGAGATACGTACGATAGTTACGGTCGCTATCGCGAACGTGTCCGTCAGCGTCAATGTACCCGCCGGTTCCCGCTGCCATGTCACACCTCTCAAGCCGACTGAGAACGCTCAAGCGCTCAGTCCAGTAGGCGACGTCCGCCGCGAGCGACCTGCACTCAGCTCTAATCGGTCGGTAATGAAATTCGAAGCATCAGCGGAGATGCCGAGATCCCAACTCCGCAACTCCAGAACGCGCGATTCGCGCTAGGCTTCATCACCGAAGAATTTGCCTGGGATCTCAACGGGCTTACCAAGGCGCTCGAAGGTCGGGACAATCCCTTCAGGCCAGATCCGATCATCGCGGCGAGGCCCATGCTCGGCCACGGTGCTCGCGCCCACACGAAGCAGGACGAGCGGCCGGTCTCCTGTGTTGGTGAACCAGTAGAAGGCGCCCCGTGGTTGGAGAATTCCCTCATTCTTTCGACGCACGATCACGTTGTCGTCTTGATCGTGAAAGGTCGCTTCGCCATCGAGGATGATGAAGGCGTGATCTTCCTCGGTATGCGCGTGAAGGTGATTCTCGCCGCCCTCCGCGTACACTTTCACCCAGATCCAGAGTGAATCAGTCTGGGCAACGACGTTGTTCAGTCCTCCACGCTCCAGAAGCGGCGTTTTCAAGGTGAACGTCTGAGCCGGTGCGGATGTCTCCACGGTCATGGACGGAACCTCCAGGAACAACTCTGTGCAAGGAATCTTCCCCACTGTAGTGTGGCCGTCCAGATGTGTCAACGAACTTCGCGGCGTGACTGGAGTGCTGGGGTCCAAGTGTCAATCTGCTATTGCTCTAGCGAAGCAAACAGGTTGTTGAAACCTTCGGCCAGCGTCGGATGCGCAAAGATTCCATTCCGCAAGGCCTGCCAGGGTAGATTGCCCATCATGGCAATCTCGATCATCGACATGATCTCGCCGCCCTCTATCCCCAGTGCCGCGAAGCCGAGAATTCGGTCGGTACGAGCGTCGACGACCGCCTTCAACAGTCCCCGAGGCTCGTCTACCTCCAGGGCTCGAGCGACGCGAGACATGGGCATGGAGGCAACGCGGATCTCCATCCCGCGCTTTCTCGCCTCGGTCTCAGTCATTCCGACCCTTCCAAGCTGTGGGTCGATATAGACGGTGTATGGAACGAGTCGGTCCGTAATTGAAGCGGTTCCGCCATCGATGAGATTGGTCTTGATGACTCGGAAGTCGTCGTAGGAGATGTGCGTGAATTGTGGTCCACCCTTTACGTCGCCCAGCGCGTAAACGCCAGGAGCGCTCGTCTCGAGTCGATCGTTGACCACGATCTCCCGGCGCTCGTTCACTTGCACCCGGCAGCTTCGAGGTTGAGGGTCTCTGTGTTGGGCGATCGACCTACGGCCACAAGGAGGTGCGAGCCCGAAACGCTGCGCTCTCCAGAGGGTAACCCCAGATGCATGTGAATCTCGCCATCAACGGATTCGACGGACTGCGCATCTGCTTGATAGATCAGCTCGATCCCGTCTTGCTCCATGATCTGAGCGACTTTTTGGCAGACATCATCATCTTCCCGCGCAAACAATCGCTCGCCTCGCTGGATCACCGTTACGCGGCTTCCGAGCCGGCGGTAGAGCTGGCCGAATTCGAGTCCGATGTACCCGCCGCCCAGTACCAGAAAATGATCGGGTACCGTATCGAGCTCTAGCACTGACGAGGAGTCGAGCCAGGGGACTGTGTCCAGCCCCGCAAGCTTTGGGCGCGCGGGGCGGCCGCCGGTATTGATGAAGATCAGGTCGGAGTCTATCGCCGATTCACCACCGCCGCTGAGCTTCACGCTCATTGACCTGGGCCCGGTGAAGCTCGCCTCCCCACGTACGATCTGAACCCCACCTGTCTCGATGGACTTTTCGCTGCCGCTCCGAAACTGATCGACGATGTTGCGCTTTCGGTCGCGCACTTTTTGCATGTCGATCTCAATGGGTCCAGTGATGACGCCAAAGTCCGCGCCCCTATGAGCCAGATATGAGACTCGCCCACTTGCGATCAGCGTCTTCGTGGGTGTGCACCCAACGTTGATGCAGGTACCACCTACGTGTTCCCGTTCCACCAACGCGACGCGGCGCCCCTTTTTCGCAAATGCCGTAGCAAGCGGTCCGCCCGCTTGTCCCGAGCCGATGATGACGACGTCATAGTGTGTTGAGGAAGCCATGCCACACTCCCGGAGCCTGCTCAAGCATTCGGCAAGCTCAGCTACAATTTTGAGTTCTCAGTGATCGGCAACCTGCCGTTCTATCGAACAAGTCAATAGTAGTACCGATGACCGTAGCGGCCCCTCGGCCAGCGCATCCAAAGGAGCACTTTTATGCCACCAGGCTCAGATTCGTCCCAGGAGGAAATTCGCGCTGGTCTCGCTTCCGCGCATGCCGCGAAGTTCGGCGCACGGGCGGATGACGCGTTAGCCGCTGCGCTGGATGCGACTGCTCAGGCAATCGCAGTGATCTCCAGTCAGCCGATTGGCGCCTACGGCGTTGAGCCCGACTTCATCACAGGGTCGTCCGAGAACGAGGCCGCCTCATGAGCGGTCTGCACGAGCTCGGTGTCGTGGAGATTGCCGATCGAATTCGCGCAAAGGACATCTCGGCGGTTGAAGTCGTCGACGCCGTGCTCCAGCGCATCGAATCAACCGAGCCAACGATTCGCGCCTGGGTTACGGTGGATCCAGAGGGCGCCCGCGCGCAGGCGCGGCAGGCGGATGACGCCACCGCGCGCGGAGACGGCGGTCCCCTGAATGGCGTTCCCGTGGGCCTGAAAGACATCTACGACGCGGCTGGGTTCTCCACGCTCTGTGGCTCAACGTTTTTACTCGACGAGCACCGTCTGACCGACGCGGCATCGGTTGCGCGTCTCAAGCGCGCGGGTGCTATCGTCATCGGTAAGACGGTCACCACGCCTTTTGCCCTGGCTGATCCACCGGTCACGCGCAACCCATGGAATCCGGGGCGTACGCCGGGCGGATCGAGCAGTGGATCGGCGGCATCGGTTGGCGCCTGGCAAATCCCCGCGGCTATGGGCTCGCAAACTGCCGGCAGCATCTGCCGACCCGCGGGCTACTGTGGCGCCGTGGGACTCAAGCCGACCTTTGGAAGAATCAGCCGCCAGGGCATTCATCCGCTGGCATGGTCGCTGGACCACGCGGGGCCGATCACGCGCCGCGTAGCGGACGCCGCGGCGCTCCTGCAGGTGCTGGCCGGCCATGATCCGACCGACCAGGGCTCGCGTGACCGCCCAGTTGACGATTACGTTGGCGCCGCGGCCACATCTGCCGCGCCCCGACTTGGGCTGCTTACCGACATCGTGGAGCTAAGTCAGCCCGACGTTCGCGCGCACATTCTCGAGGTAGCGGAAAAGCTGCGGCACGCCGGTGCCACCGTGGTAGAGATGACGCTGCCAGAGCCCTTTGAGCGTATGCTGGCAACGCAATTGATCACTATGCAGTCGGAGGCTGGCGCGATTCACGCGATGCAGCATCGCCAGTTTGCTGATCAGTACCCGCCTCGTCTGCGAGCAGCAGTTGAGCTAGGACAGCTCGTACCGGCAGAGGTCTATCTCCACGCCCAGCGATTACGGCGACGGATTCGAGTCGCGACCCTGGAGCTTTTTGAGACCGTGGATGCTCTGCTCATGCCCACTGCCGCAAACCTGGCCCCTGAGCCTGCCACCACGGGCGACAATCGGTTCCAGGCGATTTGGAGCGTGATCGGCTTTCCAACGCTGTGCGTTCCCAGCGGATTGAGTGCCGAGCGTTTGCCATTCTCAACGAAGCTCATTGCACGTCCATGGGCCGAAGCAAAGCTCTTTAGCGCGGGAGCGTGGTGTGAGTCGGTGTTTGGCCCACTTCCTGATCCATGTCAGTAGGGAAAGAAGCACGGACCTTGTCTAGCATCGGGCAATACTCAACGTAGCCAATGTCGATCTCACATCGTGCACGCGGCTGGTGGGTTGGCTGGCCACGCTTTATCCTTCTCCTGGTGGGCCCGGTGATTATTTCAGTTGGGTTCACCATGAACATCCAGGCGAACGTCGGCCAGGGTCCGTGGCAAGCATTCCACGTGGGCATTGCACTTCAGACGCCTCTGACGATCGGAATGGCGGGCCAGGTGGTGAGCGTCATTACGCTGGCCATGGCCTGGGCACTGAGCGTGCGCCCTGGAGTTGGCACAGCCGTGAACATAATCCTGGGCGGCGTCATCCAGGATCTCCTCATCTACAACCATGTCATTCCCGAAATGAACGACCCGGTTACCGGTTACGTGATGATGCTGGCGGGTGCCGTTGTCATGGGCATGGGAACGGCGCTCTACGTGAAGGCACAAATTGGCGCGGGGCCGCGCGACAGTCTGATGGTTGCGCTCTCCCGTCGCTTGCACCGGGATGTTGGACCCGTTCGCATTGCGATGGATGGGTTGGCCGTATTCTTTGGCTGGATGATGGGTGCTCCAATCGGCCTCGGGACGGTGGTCTTCGTCATCACCCTCGGCCCCATCCTATCGTTCTGGTTCCGCGTCCTGCGGGTGCCAATGCGTCGACCGGTCCGTGCGCCTGCGGCGGCGCCAATCGCGCGGGCGGACCTTGCATCTCAATCATGACCGCTGTCGATATCAGGAGAGTGTGAGCAGTATGCCGTCGATCCAGTGCCGTCACTGTGGGCTAAACCGCGATGCGTTGACCGAGGCGCCGATGCCCGGCGAATGGGGCGAGCGTATCATCGCCGAAACGTGTGAGCCTTGCTGGCGCGAGTGGCAAGAGGAGCAGACCCGACTCATCAATCACGAAAACCTGCGGCCGTACGTCCCCGCCGATAAAAAGCTCCTCTACCGGAAGATGCACGAGTTTCTGAAGCTATCCGGGGAGGCTCCTGGGCAGGGGTTCTGAGAGACCGGAATGACGTAAGTCCCAAGAGGAGACCCTACCCCAGCCCTCCCCGTGCGCGGGGAGGGGGCCTGGTTTGAGGATTCCTGGATGCGGCTCGCAATCGGATTTCCAGATTTCACAGAATCCGGCCCCCTCCCCGCGTACGGGGAGGGCTGGGGTAGGGTCGGCTCTCCAGGATCTCCTCAACTTGGCCGAAGAATTGCATTAACGGCGACCACTTTCTGACGGGAGCGAATGATGGGTCGCATGTTTGATGACAACGCCAACCTCGACACGTCGCAGGTCGAAGACCGACGCGGCGGGGGACGCCGTGGTCCGTCCGGCCGCACCGGCGCGGTGGTCGGAGGTGGCGGACTTGGACTGGTCATCCTTCTCGTGGCGACACTATTGGGCGTGAACCCCTCGCAAATTCCGGGTGGCGAGTCGGCCATTGAAGATGTGCTCTCTCAGCTCGAAGGTCAATCCGCGAGCGAGGACCAGGCTCCTGAGACAGTCGCTCAAAACTGCCGCACTGGCGCGGATGCCAATGCGCGCGAGGATTGTCGCGATTGTCGGATTCGTTAATAGTATCCAGAAATATTGGAGCACTGAGCTGCCCGCGCGCGGCGTGCGCTATACCCAGGCGAAGACGACCTTCTTCAGTCGAGCGACTCAAACGGGCTGTGGGAGCGCAACGTCCCAGGTCGGGCCGTTCTATTGTCCCGAGGATGGAAGCGTCTATATCGACCTGGGATTCTTCAATGAGCTTCAGACGAAGTTCGGCGCACGGGGTGGACCATTCGCTCAGGCCTACGTGATCGCTCACGAATACGGTCACCACATTCAGGATATCGTTGGGGTCCTAGACCAGATCGGAAACGACCGTGAAGGTCCACAGAGTCGAGCAGTCCGAGCTGAGCTACAGGCCGATTGCCTTGCCGCCGTGTGGGCGAACCATGCCGTGGAGACGGGGTTCATCACGCAGCTTAGCGATACCGACATTCAGGATGCCTTGAGTGCGGCTGCCGCGGTTGGCGACGATCGTATTCAGAAAGAGTTCCAGGGCCGCGTCACTCCCGAAACCTGGACTCACGGATCAAGCGAGCAGCGCCAGCGTTGGTTCATGGCGGGCTATCGGAGCGGTACTCTCGACTCGTGTGACACATCACGCGGTCAGGTCTAAGACGCACCATTTGAGCGATGATTAAACCCATGATCTCACTTGTGGGCATTCGTCTCTAGTGCGAGCCGACCGGATTTACCACGTCATTTCCGGTACCACCACCGCGTATCGCGCCCCGGAGATCATCCGAGCCCTTCAGCCACTTACGGATGACGTCATCACACTGATGACGCCCGGAGCATCCCGAGTCATCAGTCCACGCATGCTGATGCTCGAACCCGGCCACCGTCATGTCGAATCGTATTTCGACTCTTTGATTCTGCCGCGCCCCGCTGATGGGCCGGCGATTTTTGCACCATGCAGCTTCAATAGCTTGAACAAGCTAGCGCAGGGCATCGCCGACTCACTGGCGCTGTCGATTATTGCGGACTTGATCGGGCGTCAGCTCCCCATCGTGGTAGCACTTTCGCTAAACCCGGCACTGTTGGCCCATCCACGGACGCGCACATCTGTAACGACACTACGAGAATGGGGCATTTCAGTGATCGAGCCCGCGTCCGTGGGAGACGAGCTCACGCTGGCGCCAACCGACGAGATTATCAGGGAGCTGACTCGGAGACTTAGCTAGTCGCTACTGGATAGTCTTCCTCGGCCAGCGCTTCCTTGAACTTGTCCACTGAGACCTTACCGGCATCATAGGTCACGGTGACGGCCTTCGTTGGGATATCGACCTGGACGAGCTGAACACCCTCGATCGGTGAGAGTGCTTCGGTGATCGCGTGCTCACAGTGCTCGCAAGAGATGTCCGGTACGTTGAGCGTTGTCTTTTCCATGATGGCTGCTCCTTGATGCAGTTCAGGGGACGGACAAGACATAGCTTGCCGTCATGAGGTTTGAATTGACGTCGAGCGTTTCAACCCAGATCTTATAGAGTCCCGATGTGGGGAACGTGTAATCGAACACGATGTTCGGTCCAAATTGCCCCTGGGGCGGTCGGGCACTGGGCGCGTGCCCGTGATCGCCGGCGGCGTCAGGAAGGCGTCCGTGGAGATGCGCAAATGAGCTCTGTTGCTCACCGATAACCACAACGTGTGCCGCGGCGCCGAGATACGGACGGAGGTCGACGCGTGGCACACCCGTTCTCGAGTCATCCGCTGCCACGCGAAGCTGTACGGGCGCTCCCGCTGTCACGCCGGCCGTGTCCTCCAGGTACAGTCGAGTCAGGCCGAATGTCTTTGGTGACAAATCCTGCTCCAACGCCAGGCCCGGGGTCATCTCTGACCCGACGTTGAGATCCTGTCGCCCAACCGCGACGCTGCCATCGGCACGCTCGGACTCCGTGTAAACGAAGAATTGACCGTCCCGCGGAAAGCTTACGTCGAGCGCAAAAGTCCCTGGCCCACCGGTTGCCTGCGGGTGGATGTGCTGAAAGTTGCGCATGTCATCATCCACGACGATGGCATGGACCAGATGGCCATGACTCAGCACAACGTCATCCACGGGCTCGGAGGTCGCCGGGTCCGAGAGGTGGAACGTGAGCTGCGCTGGCGTGCCAGCCGTGAGCGGCGGAAGCGGATCCATGGTCCATACGGGGGACGATGTTCCGATCGGCGCATACGTTCCGTTCTGAGCAAAGGCGCTGTGGCGCGAGAACGTCAGCGCCACGAACCCAACGGCGAGAGCAACCAGTGCTATCCCCGCGAGGTAGGCATATTCCCCAATTCGTTCGCGGACGGGCGGATGGAGAATATCCGCCGTTGATCGCGGTCGACGGAAACCGCGCAATCGGAGCGCGTTCGTCACAACGCTGACGCTGCTCATGGCCATGGCGGCCGCGGCAAGCACGGGATTCAAGAGAACCCCAAACGCTGGGTAGAGTGCGCCCATGGCGACCGGAATCAGGACCACATTGTAGGCAAAGGCCCAGAAGAGCCCTTGCTTGATCACCCCCACCGTTTTGCGTGAGAGCGCGATAGAGCTGACGATCCCGCGCAAATCGCCGCCGACGAGCGTGATGTCAGATGCCGCCATGGCAACGTCTGCACCCGTTCCGATGGCAATACCAAGATCTGCTTGAGCCAGAGCGGGCGCGTCGTTGATGCCGTCGCCAACCATCGCGACGACGTGTCCTGCTGCCTGGAGCTCGCGAACTCGCTCAGCCTTCTCGTGCGGCAGGACCTCGGCCAGCACGTCGGTAATTCCGACCTCCGCGGCAATTGCGTCGGCGGTGGCCCGATTATCTCCAGTAAGCATGAAGACGTCGAGCCCCAGCGCCCGGAGCTGCCGTACGGCGTCGGCCGATTCTGGCTTGAGCGTATCGGCCACGCCAATGACACCGATCAACATGCCGTCTCGCGCGACGAATAGTGGCGTCGCACCATTCCGTGCCATGCGCTCGGCATGCTCTTCGCCAACCGTGAGGTCCACACCCTGTTCCTCGAGCAGCGCCCGATTCCCAATGATTACATCGGCACCCCGGACGGTCGCCGAGACGCCGAGTCCACTCAGCGCCGTGAAGGAGTTCGCCGCGGGGAGGCTCTGCTCTAGCTCTCGTGCGCGATTGACAATCGCCTGACCTAGCGGGTGTTCTGAGCCGACTTCCGCCGCGCCAGCGATCACCAACAGCTCTTCCTCCGAGAGTCCCAGAGATCGAATCGCTGTCACTGAAGGCGCGCCTCGCGTCAGGGTCCCGGTCTTGTCAAGGACGATCGTGTCGATCTTGCGCGCCTGTTCCAACGCCTCGCCGCCACGGATCAGCACTCCGAGCTCGGCCGCCTTGCCCGTGCCAACCATGATGGCAGTTGGCGTAGCAAGACCGAGCGCACACGGACAGGCGATGATCAGCACGGCGATTGCAACCTGAATCGCCAGGGTCAGACGTGGTTCGGGACCAAAACTGAGCCACGCGACAAAAGCCAGCGCAGCAAGTGCCAGAACAACGGGGACGAAGTACGATGCGACTTCATCGGCCAATCGCTGGATGGGCGCCTTAGATCCCTGAGCTTCTTCAACAAGCCGTACGATCTGCGCGAGCGCCGTGTCTCGCCCCACTCGAGCTGCTCGGAACACGAACGAGCCGGATGTGTTCAGTGTTGCCCCGATAACCTGTGTCCCCGCCTGCTTTTCGACAGGCAGGCTCTCGCCCGTGAGCATGCTTTCGTCAACGGCAGAACTACCACTGAGAACGATGCCGTCCACCGGAACCTTCTCGCCAGGGCGAACTCGGATCTCATCGCCAACTTGCACTGACTCAATCGGCACGTCGTGCTCGACGCCCTGACGGATCACTCGAGCGGTGCGAGGCTGCAGTCCCACGAGCGCAGTAATTGCCGCGCTCGTCTGTCCTTTGGCGCGGGCCTCCAGCCAACGCCCCATCAAGATAAGAGCGACAATGATGACCGAAGTCTCGAAGTACAGGTGCGCGGGAAATCCCCATCGCGCCGCCAGACCCGGCCATAGCGTGACGAACGCACTGTACCCAAACGCGACACTGGTGCCCACGGCCACCAGCGTGTTCATATTCGTCCCGCCGTGACGTCCGGCCGCCCATGCGGCGCGATAGAACTCGGCCCCCGCCCAGACCTGGACGAATGTAGCCGCGATCAACAGCACCGGCCCCCAGATCGCCATATCGATGTGAATCGGCAGATACATGATGGCCATCATGGCCACGCCAATGACCAAGCTGACTATCCACTTTCGGCGCAGATCGGCGACCTCACGGGCGCGCTCCTCAATGAGAGGGTCTACAAGTGGTGCACTAGTCTGAGATTGAGCTGGTTCAACGGGGGTAATCCCGTAACCGGCCTTTTCAACCGCCGCGGTCAAAGACCCCAGCTCCACCAGATTGGGATCGAAAACGACGGTCGCTTTTTCGGTCGCGAGATTGACCGACGCGTCATCCACGCCGTCAACGCGCTTGAGCGCTTTCTCAACGCGCCGAACACACGACGCGCAGGTCATTCCCGAGACACGGAACGTAAGGTCCCGTGCGTGGGGACTCGATAGGTGACTCAACTGCCATAACGATTACCGTCGCGCTAACGTATAGAGCTCCGTGAGCTCACGGATCATGTCTTCGGAGCGCCCGGCCTCGAACCCCTCCGGGACACATCCCTGGAGATGCCCCTCGACCAGTACTGCCTCGAGCTTGTGGATGGCCTTCTCGACCGCATACGTTTGCTTCAAGACGTCCACGCAATACTGATCTTCCTCGATCATCTTGCGGATACCGCGCAAATGCCCCTCGATGGAGGCCACGCGGTTCAATACATCTTTCTTTTGTGCTACTGCCATTGCTAATCCCATCCCCCCTGGGAGGGGGTCAGCAATATGCTAACACATGTTTCGAGAGCGGCGTAGATCTCGACGGGCCTACGTCAGGCTGCGTTCTCGAGGCTCCGTATGCCCAGGCTCAGCAGCATCAGCACCCGCGTCTTTTCCCATCGTCACCAAGCGCCGGACTACGACACCCGGCTCGGACGCCGAAGCGTGGCAGTAACGGCCGCGGTGATGCCCTCGAGCCGGAACCGCTCAGTCTGCGCGGTGTAGAACGGCTCAAGCCAGTTCGCGGCCATCCCCCACCTCCCGACTCACCAACGGGTGTCCCATACTGAAGTTCCGATAACCCCCATTATCGGAAACAAGCAAGCGCGCAGCAGCGGCACGGACCCGCAATCGTGGCTATGGGCGAAACCCTATTAATGGCTCGACCGGGCTACATCGAACGCTCGCTCTACGCGCTGGCCATCAGGGAATGCTTCAACTATTGTGAAGTCTCCCCTGAGCGCCTCGAGACAGTATTTTCCCGCGTCGATCTCTTTCCGTGAGCGCACGCCGAAGCGACGTAGGAGCGGCAGGGCCGGCACCAGCCCTGGACTGCGTGCTAACAGTAAAGGACGAGGACTCAGGGAACAATCACCTAGTGCCGCTAGCCCGCGACGAGGGTCAGCATCGAGTGCGTCGCGCCATGGCGGCCAGCTAACTCACGGATATCGAATCTTTAAGAGACAGGCATCGAAGGCTTGTTCCGATAACCCCCCTGTTATGCGAACCGCGGGGAACGCGGAACGGCGAAACGTTGATCGAGCGCGTGCATCGAAGTAGGTGTAGATCGCGAACGTACCAAACCATACAACCCCGATCATCACGATCCCGATGAGAAAGGCGACATTCGCCTTACGCTTGAGCGCACGTTTCAACAGGTCATAGCTGCTCCTTCATGGCGATCGGTGCCGAAGGTCGGGTGCGCTCGCCGGATTTCGGCCCTTGAAGACCACGAACAAGAGCCAGAGCGATGGCAGCAACAGCCCCATGCCCGGCACAAGCGTCCAGAGCACGAAGCGGAGCGTGGGCGCCGGTGCCGCCGAGTCGATCACGGTCACATCGGGATAGATAATGTATGGCCATTGGGCCAGCGCCCAGCCCACCACCAACAGGATCACCTGGCCGACCGCCAGTGCTCGTGCCGTCGCGAACCGATGCCTCCACATGGCCAAGGCGGACAGCGGCGCCAGCAGGATGCCACCGGCCACCACGGGTGCCGCCCGCAGGCTGGTCAGCCCTGTCCAGAGCCGTGGAGCTTCGACATAGGTTAGCAGCAGCGTCCCTATTGAGATGAGGCCTGCCGCCAGCCATGCGCCGAGCGCTCGGCGGCGGAAGTCCCCGCGCAGCTCGCCCTCGGTCTCCAGGGTCAGATAGACGGCGGCCAGATAGGCGCAGAGCGCGAGGGCCAGGGCACCGATCGCCAGTGCGAGCGGGTCGAGCCAGGCCCATGCCGCTTCCGGCGCCACCCGCCCGCTCTCGACTCGGATCCGCCCGTTCGAGACGGCGCCCAGGCAGACCCCGAGGAGGAACGGCGTGATAACGCTCGCGCCGCCGAAGACGTGCCCCCAGCTCAGGCGCGCGCCGATCGCCGCGTGTCCGTGCGCGCGGAACACGAACGCCGCCCCTCGCAGCACGACCCCCAGCAGGACCAGGTGGAAGGGGGCGAAGAATGCCACGCTCAGCGCCGCGAAGGCGGCCGGGAAGCAGGTGAAGAGCAGCACGATCAGGAAGATCAACCAGACGTGGTTGGCCTCCCAGACCGGCCCCATCGCGGTCGCGATGGCCGCGCGCTGCTTCCGGGCGCGTGGCCCACGGGCAAACAGGTCCCAGACTCCCCCGCCGAAGTCGGCGCCGGCCAGGACCGCATAGGCGACGAGCGTCCCCAGCGCGACGACGCCGACGACTTCGGGGAGGTACTCAGGCATGGACGGGTGGAGCCTCTGGATCGGCCGCTGCGTGCTCCATCGGCTCGTCGCCACGCGCCAGGCGACGGAGCAGGATGATGAGGGTGACCGCCAGGCCGGCGTAGAGCAGGCTAAACCCGGCCAGGGATATCCCGACCCCGCCGGCGGGCGTGACAGCGTCGGACGTGCGCATGACCCCGTAGATCACCCAGGGTTGGCGACCAACTTCGGTGACGATCCAGCCGGCCTCCAATGCCAGGAATCCGAGCGGTGCAGAGAGCACCAGCACCCAGAGGAGCCTCCGGCGGGCGGCCCAGTCGAGCCCGCCGCGTCGGCCGCGCCACCACGCCCACCAGTACCAGAGCGCCACCCCCATCATCTCGAAGCCAGACCCGACCATTACCTGGAACGCCGGATGCACGATGCGCGACTCCGGCCACTGGTCGCGTGGGAATGCCTCCAGTCCGAGCACCTCGGCGTTCGGATCGTGGGCGGCCAGGACGCTGAGCAGGTACGGGATCTCGATGGCCCAGGACGTCTCCCGGGTATTCGGGTCCGGCCAGCCGAAGATCCGCAACGGCGCGCCGCGCTCGGTCGTGAACTGGCCTTCCAAGGCTGCCAGCTTGGCTGGCTGATGCTCGTGTGCCCGCTGGGCCAGGAAGTCGCCAACGATCGGCTGGAGCACCGCCGAGATGCCGCCTAAGAGCATGGCGATAACGACGGCGAGGCCGTTGTAGCCGGCACAGTTCGAGCGTCGGTTCTTGAGCAGCGCCCAGGCGTAGATACCGGCGGCCGCAAACCCGACCGCCTGATACGTTGAGAGCGTCGAGTGCGCGGCCATCAGGGGCCAGGCCGGGTTGAAGAGCGCAGCCATCGGGTCGATGTTGATCGGCATGCCGTCTGGCCCCAGGTCGAAACCGACCGGCTGCTGCATCCATGAGTTCGCCGAGAGCACCAGGATGCCGGAGGCTGCTCCGCTGAGCGCAACGGGCCAACCACATAGCCAGTGAGCGAACGGTCTCAGGCGATCCCAGCCGTACAGGTACAGCCCGAGGAAGATCGCCTCGATGAAGAACGCGTACCCCTCCAGCGCGAAGGCCGGCCCGATGAGCGGCCCGGCGAACTCCATGAAGCGCGGCCAAAGCAGGCCGAGTTCGAACGAGAGCGCCGTGCCCGAGACGGCGCCGATGGCGAACAGAACGGCGGTGACCTTTGCCCAGGTCTTGGCGAGACGCAGGGCATCCCGATCTCCCACCCGCAGCCAGCGGCCCTCGGCGATCAGCATCATCAGCGGCATCGCCATCCCGACCGCCGCGAAGACCATGTGGAACGCGAGCGAGACCTCCATCTGGATCCGGGCGGCGGTGAGCTCGCTCACGGCGGCGATCCTCCGAAGGGGGCAAGAGAGGCGGGGACCGCGAGCCGCCCGCGCACTCGATGCCACTGATTGCCGTGGATATGGTCCCACAACGCTACGCCTGGGCGGGGCTGGAGAATCCCCCCAAGGGGGCGGGAATTCCCCTCTCCCGTTGTGAACGCGACGCCTGTGGGCGTCACCCATTGCTCACCGGGGCTCACTGCACTGCCTGAGCCTCCGCTCCGGAGATTAGGAGTTGGTTGGCAACCATCATGCCTGTGGCCACGTTCGACCCGTCGAGTGCCAATCTCGTGCCCATCGCCACCTGAACCGGCACGCCCCATGAGGTAGACAAGGATCGGCACCGTCAGGATCGAGCCGCAGGCACCAAGCGTCCCCGGCAACAGGCCGATCACGACCCCAAGCCTCAGAGCGAGCACGGCGTGACCCAACTCAGGCACGATCCGCTGATTCCAGTTCGGGAGCAAGCTGAGGGGCCAAGGTCGGGCGCAGCAGGTCGCAGGCGTCTGCGATGGCTGGGGTAGGCCAAGCCGTAGAAGTTTCTGTTCGCTTCGCGGCGGGCGGTCACCATACCCACCTCGCGCATAACGGTCGGGTGCTGCGAGACATTCGGTTGGCGGACGCAAGCGCCGCGACCAACGATTAACGGTGCCCTCTCCGTCTCTGAGCAGGGGGATGATCGCCAGCCGCTTCGGGTCCGCCAGCGCTTGGCACAGCAGAGCCTGGCGCTCGAAGAGCGCCCTCGGCAGGTCGAGCCGCGGGGAAGATGCGCCGGATTGAATATTCATGATACCGACGGCTGTAGTAGCAATGGTTCAACTAACTGTGTCTGCAAGAATAGTATTCGTTCCGATAACCCCCATTCTCGGAACGACCAGCTCCGGATGTGAACTCGGAGACTGATTCCTTGGTTCCAGATAATGGCCTATTGACGTGGTTATCGGAACCACATTTTCGTGCGTCGATCATTTGCCAAAAGCGGCCGGCGAGAGATTCCCAGTGACGGGCGAGACTGGCTACGCTAATCCGGCTTAGCGCTCACGCTAGCCCAGGCCGTCTCAATACTGGCCGGGCGGGGTGGTCACTGAGACATTGTTTACTTGACGGGTTGTGAGACCAAGCGTCGAGCTCGGCCGCGGGGGTTCAAGGACAGTCGGAGCTCCGTCCAACAAACGGCCGTTTTGTGAGACGTCGGGATCCGCGCCGCGCGGACGACGCCATCCGAGCGCGGTCTTGAGCTCGCGGTGTCCAGACTGGAGAGCGAGATCGCCCCGAGGGGCCGGCGCTGCACAACGGGATCGATCATCCCTCCCATCCTCCAATTCATTGTATGTAACGGGCGCTCCCCGCTCAGGACATGCGTTACTGACGAAGCTCTACCCAGCCTTCGCGGATCCGCGCCGTGAAGCTCGGCTGCGGATACACTGACGGACCGTCGAGCAGCTCGCCGGTGCACACATTGAACCTCGATCCGTGCCAGGGGCACGTGATCACGTCACCGTCCAGCTCGCCTTCCGACAGTGGGCCCCCCAGGTGAGCACAGCTTTCGGCGATGGCGGTAACCTGATCGCCTCGTCGGAAGAGCAGGATCCGCGCGCCGTTTACCTCGCCCTTCCGGACCTGCCCATCTGGCAGATCTGCCTCCAGCATGACGCGCTTGAACTCGGGCGGTAAGCTGGTTCCTTTTGCGTGATCGACGCCGATTCCCTCGCTAAAAACGAGCGCTCCGCCGAGATAGGCGGACACATTTGAGATGGCAAACCCAGTCATCGAAAGAACAATGCCGCGGCCTCGATGTCCTGATTTACGCGCCGCCATCGATGCGAGATACGCCATTGTCACCGATCCATTCAGAAGACCATGAACCAGACCTATTCGCCGCGATGATCCGGATGTGTATTGCCAGTCGTTCCAGCCGGCGACGATTGCCGCGGCTGCGCCCGCTAGACCAACGGCCACCGTTGAGTCGCCAACCTTGCTGAAACTGCGCATCGAGCTCAGCTCCAGTAAATCGGCCAGAAACGTGACGCTCCACGCCCCGATTGGAACGTCCGTGAGAATGGGATGCAATGGATGGCCGAGCCAGGTACCGTGGAGCACGTTCCTGGCACCGCTGCCAAGCTTCGTCGTGACGTCGCCGACGACTTGCGACACCCGATCGGCGAGACCATCGAGCTGCTCCAAACTACCGATCCGCTCGGCGATCGACATCGGCAAGTGTGCCGCGTTTCTGGACATTGCCATGTTCCCTCCCACGCTGAACCCGACAGAGCGGCGCAATACGCATGCCAAGCCACCCGAAAGTGTGGGTGGATTGACAGCCCGCCGAGCGCCGGTCGCCTACAATTTCTGCGTTGGGAGTTGAGCCATGACCATGGATGAGAACGACGTCTTCATCGATCTAGCACTGGAAATCGCCCAGGACGAATCGCCGTCCGAGCTGGAGCCAGTCGAAGGGGAGTAGCGGCCGGCAGGTCGTTGACGACCCACCGGCCCGAGCTGCGTATCAGGGCCTCAGAACGACGGCCGTAAACTTCTCAGGATCGAGATAGGTCTCGACCACCCGCTGCACGTCCGCCGCAGTCACGGCGCGTATGCGATCGCGGTGGTCGTCAAGGGTCTGGCCGTTGTAGGCCAGGGCACCCAGGGCCATCGCATCGTCGGCGTACTGCTCAAGGCCCACGACGAATGTCCCAAGAAGATACCTCTTGATGGCTTCGACGCTGGCCTCGGTGATCTTGTCCCCGCGCATATTGCGGACCTGTTCGAGTGCGATGTCCCGCAATCGTTCCGCGTTTCCGGCTTCCGTGCCCGCCGCGATCGACCAGTCGCCGGTCTCACGAAACGTCATCATCCCGCTACCCACGGAATAGGCCAAGCCATAGCGATCGCGCACTTCGCCGAACAGGGGTCCGCTGGGGAGACCCATGATGCGGTCGTAAATCAGCAGAGGATAGTAGTCAGGGTGAAGACGACCAACAGCCGGCACACTCAACACAACCTCAGCTTGATCGGACCCCGCTTTAACCTCTTTCCAACCAGGCTTTGCCTCAACCGGTGGAAGCGGCGTGCGGACAGGACGCTGACCCGACGGGACGGCGCCTAGCGCATTGCCGACCATAGCCACGGCATCTTCGTGCGAGACGTTACCGACGACCGAGACAATCATGTTACTGCCGAGAAAATGCTGAGCATGAAACTGGCGCAGCGCATCAGGTGTGAGCGTTTGCAGGCTCTCGGCATCGCCAGAAGGCGTCCGTCGAGCGATCTCATGACCGTAGAGCTCCTCAAGCTGCACGTCCCGAATCCAGCGCGCCGGGGCGTTCTTTCGCCTCGCCACGTCATCCAGCGACGTGCGACGCGCACGCTCGATGAGGTCATCGGTGGATCCCGAGCTCATCAAAATATCGGCCAGCACGTTGAGCGCTTCAGGAAAGTCGGGACCACGCGCCACCGTGCTGAGCGAGAAATTCTCCCAGCCTGCTCGAGTTCCCAGCATGCCACCCGTGATACTGAAGTGGCGCAGGACGTCTCCAGGAGTCGGCCGGGTGGGCGTGCCCTGGAGCATGAGCTGCTCCCAGAGCTTGGTGGCGCCCGCCTCATCGTCGGCTTCATCCCGGGAGCCGCTGCCCACCAGAACTTGCATGGCGATCACATCAGCGCCTTCACGTTGTCGCGTAAGGACGACGATCCCGTTGGGTAACACGGTCTGCAAAGAGTCGGCGCCACCCGGGGCACTACCGGGCATAACTGCCATCGGCAAAGTGACGCTGGCAAACACGTATGGAGCGGCGAAGAGAGCCGATGTTGTGCTGAAGACAGTCATGGTCGTACCACGACGACGGCAAGCTGCTCTGGGTCCAGATACTGGCGGGCAACCGCCAGTACATCGGCCGAAGTAACCTTGCGCACCCCCGCGAGATACACGTCAAGTCCGGCAGCAGGCCCCAGTGTGTGGGGACCAGCGATGGTTCCGGCCTGACGAATCGAGCCCTGCATGCCAAGCTCGGTTCTTCCTTCTATAAATCGCACGGCATTGGTGACCTCTTCGTCCGTTGGCCCCGTGTCCCGCATGAGTCGCAGGTGCCCTAGTAGCCCTTGCAGGGCCTCTTCGGTTTGAGTGGGCGCTACCGTGGCGGAAAGCTCGAACAATCCTACGTCGGTGAGTTGATATGAGCTGCTCCCCGCGTCGGCGACGATTCCGCGCTGATCACGGAGATCGGTCATGAGCCGGCGCCCCGATGAGCCCAGTATCTCCGCCAGTACATCCAGAGGGTACTGCTCCTGGCTATTGAGTCCGGGCACCGCGGTGCCGACGAGTACCCGCGCCTGGCTCGAGCCCGCTTGTAAATCGATGCGCTGGGAGCGGGCCGCGGGTGGTGGCACAACTGGTCGATCATAGAACGGACCCTGGCGCATGTCCGCAAACGCGGGGGCGACCTTGGCCAGCACTTCCTCATGTGTCATTGGTCCTACAACAGCAATGACCATGTTGTTGGAGACAAAGTATTTGTCGCGGAAATCCACCAGGACTTCGCGCGTCGAATTGTTCACCGTCTCGCGACTACCAATGGGTAGTCGTTCGGCTGGATGGCCCGTAAGAACGGCTTTGGTGAGAACTTCATCGGCGTAGCGCTCAGGGCTATTTCGACCGCGATTCAGCTCTTCCAGGACAACCGCGCGTTCTTTATCCACTTTGTCCGCGGGGAATGTGGAGTTGACCAGGATATCGGAGAGAACGTCTAGACCGACGTCAAAGTCATCAGCAGCCACGACGACCTGAAATGCGATCTGCTCAAAGCTCGTGTACGCGTTGATCCAACCACCGCGAGATGTGACGCTATCGAAAATTGCAGCCTGATCGGCATACCTCGACGCACCCTGAAAGAACATGTGCTCCATGAAGTGCGCCGCGCCCACGGTCTCGTCGTCCTCGTCACGCGATCCGCCGCGGAACGCCGCGTGGAAAGCAACCACCTGACCCTCCGGGCGCTCGCTTGTCAGGACCGTGATGCCGTTTGCAAGCTCGGAGCTGCGGACGTCGCTGTCGTCTGCAAACCCAGGTCGCTCACCGGATGTAACTGACGCCAATAAGGCCAATACGACCCCCCACGATTTGAGCATTCAGGCTCCCAGCCAATCTGCTAAGGAGATAATCAATTCGATTATACCGACCTGTCTTGCACGGCCCTGGGGCGTTCATTAGACTCGACGCTGGGATGATCGTCGGCAGACGATGTGTCGCCCTCAAGGAGAGCGCCATGGCGGATGTCCCGATCACCCCCTTCCTTCACAAGCTCCAGGAGATGGACCCAGCATTTTGCGGAGTCGGTGCTCAAGATGGTCCATGGATGAGCTCGCAAAGCCGCCGCCCGACGACTCCGGTGGGCACCAACGTCAATACAGCGAGGAATGAGGGCCGGAACTGGTCGTGCCAGTCAACTTCGCGTAGAGAATAGCTTCTTTCCGCGATCGACCTGGCAGGTCCAGAACCGCTCCCAGCAATTGGGGGCTAGCCACACGGAGAGCTTCCTTCCCTGATCTTCACGACGATCCGTGCTGCGCGAGGCGTCGGTACCAGCACGGCCATGACATCGTCGTGGGTCTCGGCGTGAGCAGCCAGGTCGACGTGGCCATGGAGGTCCTGGAGGAGCGGCGCGGCGTGCTGAGCGTCGTGAGCCAGCGCGAAGAGCACTTCAGCGAACACGACCAGCGCTTCCTCACCGCCGTGGCCGGCTGGATTGGCCACTTGACCCATCGGAGTGAGCTGGTCAAGCAATTGGCCGGCGGGATCGCCCAGCAGGCGCGGCGGGAGGCCGGCGACGAGCTGGCCCGAATCACCCGCCGACAGCAGGAAGTAGCTGCGCTGGTGGCGGAGTGCCTGAGTAACGAGGAGATCGCGGCACGGCTGGTATTGACGCCGGGCACGTGGCCAACCACATGGAAAACATCCTCACGCGGCTCGAACTGCCGAATCGGACGAGTCTGGGGGTCTGGGCGGTGGAGCGCGGACTGTATCGTTCGGAGTGGGCCAGGGAGTAATTCGGGGCGGCACGACATCTGCAGGGCCGTCGCCATCCCCGCACGATCGGAGTCCCCATGGAATGGCCGGAGTTGGACGCCCTTGCCGATGAGCTTCGACGGACGCTGGCACGCGGGTCCCTGCGAGGTTGCCCCGCTCTCGGGGAGGTTGCGAGCCGAACACTGGACGCGGAGCGTGTTGCGCGCATCACGTTGGCCGACATCGATCATGTGCGCGCCTGGGAGCGGTCTGATGCCTTCCCCCGCTCCGGCCGGGTCGGCGCTGTGAGCTGGGACGGAGCGCGCGCCAGTTGCTCCACGGGGCGTAGCACGGTCCCGACTGTGAGTGCAGACGACGCCGATGGCCCCGGGCGATGCCATGGCGGAGGCGCTTCAAGGACCGCGTGGACTGCGCCCTGCGTCACGCCGAGCCGTCCGAGGGCGCCATGACCTTCCCGTCGGTCGACAATGCGGACGGGTGGTTGTTGGAAGAAGCGGCGCCGAGCGTGGTGCACGTCCGCTGGAACAACGTCTATGGCTCTCGCGGTCCCGGAGACGACGCGCTGCGGGCGAGGCTGCTGGATCCGGTCGAGCAGTTCCTGCATTTGACGCAGTACGCCGTGACGCGGCATCGCGACGAACGAGGTCCCTACGTTCGTGTGACGCGATGGCGGTTTGCCGGGTCCGCTTCCGCCGACGGCCGCCTTCGACTCAAGTCCTGCGGATCCGATTCCCGCGCGGCATCGGAAACGGCATCGGGCGCGAGATACGTATGGAGCTGCACATCATCCCATGCAGCGTTCGGATCACTCTTAGCTGAGCACCAGGAGGGGAGCTTTCAATGCCGCCAGCTGAAGTTATCGCGCTCACGGACGAGATTCACGCACGGATCGAGCAGGGCGAATTCGCCGGGCTGGGCCCGATCGCTGGTGGAGGGCGGGAAGTTCTCCCCGACGCGGAGGTGGTCGCCCGGATCCTGCTCGCCGACGTCGAGGATTGGACGGAACGCGAGTCACTGGGATCACGTCAGCCCCCCGCAGTGGAACCACCTCACCGCGCAGCTCCGCGCCTTCCTGCGTGAAGTGGAGCACTTTCGCGGCGCGCACGGCGGTGAACTCGAGTCCCGGCCGGTCGAGGCGGCTTCCCGCTCCATCATCCAGCGGTTCGAGCTGGCGCTCCAGCGATCGCCGATCGTCGTCTACAGTCAGGACACGGAGCTGCGCTACACCTGGGTCTACAACCCGCACCCGGATTTCGATGCCCGAGAGCATCATCGGCACGACGGACGCGGCGTTCTACCAGCCGGACGAGCTGGAGCGGCTACAGGGCATCAAGCGGCGCGTCATGGATACGGGCGTGGGGACCCGGGAAACGATCTCGCGACCCTGCATGGCACGCCCACGTACTATGACCTGACGGTCGAACCGCTGTACGACGCACACGGCGTGATCATCGGCGTGACCGGCGCGGCAACGGACATCACGGCCCTCATGCGCACCGAGCAGGCGCTGGCCCGGAGCGAGGCCCAGCTCAACGAGGCGCGGCGGATCGCGCAGATCGGCAGCTGGGAGTGGAACGCGGTCACCGAGCAGGTGACCATGCAGGACCTACTGGAGCTGCGGCGGCTGGCTGGCGATCCGCCACCGAGCGACGTGACCGGGTTTCCTGCTGAAGCGAGCGAGCGGACACCGGAATCAGCCGGAGCCACGATGACAGGAAACGAATCGCGACAGCCCCCGGGGCGCCGAGCACGAAGCTACGCCCTCCAGCACTTCCATCGGATTTCATCCCGACGACCTCGGGTGCACGAGCGGCTGACGGAAGGCTGGGGGCGCCCCCTGATGCTCGTCTGCGCACCGGCCGGATTCGGGAAGACGATCGCTCTCGCCGGCTGGCTCCACGACGCTCGGCGGCCCTGGGTTTGGGTGAGCCTCGACGAGCTCGACAGTGACCTCGTCAGCTTTACCGGCGTGCTCGTCTCGGCGCTCGGCACTGTCATTCCGGATGCCGGACGCCAGGCGCTCGACCTTGTCGCGCAGACCGAGAGCCCTGCGCTCAGCCAGCTCAGCGCCCTCCTGGCCAGCGATCTCGCGGCGGTCGGCCATGAGCTGGTCATCGTGCTCGACGACTTCCACCTGATTCAAGAGGGGGCGATTCATGCGCTGCTATCGCTCCTCGTGCGCCGCCTGCCGCCCACGATCCAGCTGGTGATCGCCAGCCGCGAGGAGCCGCTGCTGCCGGTGGCCCTGACGCCAAAGCCCAGCCGGTTCACGAAGGGGTAAAGATGGCAGAGTTGCGATTGGGATCCGATCGTGCGCTGCAACGTTTTCGTGCCGCTCTCGCGGCCGCTGAAGCGGCACCGACCGAAGCGTCCGTCGCTGCGCTCCACGAGGCAGCGCTTCTGCTGAAGAACGAGCTTCGCGCTGCGTACATGGCTGCCGGGCAGTCCGTACGGCAATGACCGTGCGGGCATGTACCGCTGGATCCGAGAGGTCATGGCGCGACGGGGCCTGGGACCTGATGAGATGCAGAGCGATGGCTCCATGGCGAACTAGGGCTTATAGCTCGGAAGGTGCCGTGCCGGCCGGTAGCCACGTCGTCACTCATAAACGATTGCCGTCTAAATGAAGAAGCGACAAGAAACTCGTTAATGGAAACCAAACGAGCTTCGCACCGGATCTCGCGCGGATTACCGCTAGCCCGGCTTCGCAGACCGCGGCTCGAAGGCCCAGTGCTTTACGTGCTCTTCGGTTTTACAAGCGCCGCCCGGTAGGGCGCCCAACCGGGGCTGAGCTGGGTGATGTCGGAGTACGCGGTGGTTCCACCGCCGCAGTGACGATGGTCAACGGTGCAATCCGTGCTCAATTGCCCACACTGCAATCTGTACGCGGGTGAAAAGTTCCAACGCCCGGAACACGTGCGTAATCTCGTTGGATACGGCTTCGGGCGCTAACGCGAGTCGCGCGGCAATCTCGCGGTTCGAGAGGCCTTGAGCCACGAGTGCGGCGATGTCCTCCTGGAGTGGAGTAAGCACTCCTGGTCCATCATCGCCGGAATTCGAGGTCGGATCGGGGTCGCTCCCCATTGCGCCACTCCTCGTCACAGGCCGACTGATTTTGTCATCGGCGGGCCAGAACGGACTTCCATGCACGATGGCCCGGTGGCAGGCTTGACACCAGCAACGCTGCCGAATCCGAGGATCTCAAAAGCAGGTTTCATGCCTGCGAGAAATTACCGAAATTGGGCTGCGCAGGGTCGCGCTTGTTTCGGACCGTTGGAGGAGCTGCCCGGGCATGCGTTGCAACCGCTTGCAGTCGCCTGCTCGCCAGTCTGATCCGTCAGGTGCGTACGGTCCCACTCGTGGAGATACTCGATATTGGCCAGGACAATCCGCACCATGACCCGGTCTTTCAGGTGCGGGCGGACCCCGTCCGAGCGCTGTGTAGCACGGTGGGCTGGAACGAATCTGTCAACTCGTTGCCAGTTCTCTTGTCGAGTTCATCCGTTCTGGATCCTTTGCGAACCGATACCAGTCGAAACGGGATTGCATGGAAGCGAGCAGATTCGCTGCCGTCCCGAGCTTGCGGATCTGGGAACGAATACCGACAGGACCGGTAATTTCCATTTGGAGCGAAGGGTGCTGCTCGCGACCGCCATCACATCACGGACGGTCCAGACAGCGAACGAAATCCCCGTCGACCGGACTTCGCATCCGCTCCGTTGAGCGTGGCTTGGTCTTTACCAACGCCCGCTGTACCGCGGCGCTGAATTCCGCTTCACTTGCCGAGCCTGCCTCCAGTCCGCGCTGCTCCAGCTCGTCGGCCGTCGCACGTACCGCCGAGACCGGTGGGGCGGTGAGCTGAGTAATGGCGACGTTCCGCCGCCATACGGTCGGGCCATGTCCCAGAAACAGTGGCGGACCAACATTGGTGTCCACCGGGACCACTGGTGGTCCGCTGGCTACCCCATGCTCAGATGCAAACCGCTCTGCTTGATCGGTGACCCGCGTCAGCCGAGCCCCTTCCTGAAATGTGTGCTCGGCCTCCGCTATCGTTGGGAACACGAGGGTCGTCAGCGATCGACCATCGTCGCGCGCTGTTTCGCCGGCGTCACGCACCACGAAGAGCGTCACCGTATCGGGCCGCTCGATCGGCGTGAAGCGAGGGAGCAAGGTCGCGGGATAGTTGCTCACCTGCCCCGACGGGATGACTTCGTATCCACACGCTTTGAACTGTTGTTCAGCAGCATCAGGGCTAAGACTCCCCCCTCCCTGAGACGCTTCGGCGAACCGAGTTGTAGAGATTGTTGCCACGAGCGTGGCTGTTACGGCGAGTCGGTGAGCGTTCATGGCTGACGTCCTCGGGCTGAATTTGGATGGATGCCGCTCGTCCTCCTTCCCCGAAAGGCCTGCAGAATTCATTCCGTGGTGGCGCGTCAGTGGAGGATTTCCCTCGATTTGCCATTCTCCAGGGGGAGTGGCTCCCTGGTCTCGGCTGACGACGCCATTCGGTTAATTTCCGGAGCCCCGTGCGCCGCGGAGGAAGCTCTCCGGAAGGCCGGGCGAGAATTGGAAGGCGTATCAGGGCTCTGCGCGCTTCCGTGGCCGAATTGGAAGCCCGAGCGCTGCCGGGCCTGACAGATGCCGACGTAGACGCTATCGAGCGATTCGCTGCCGGCGTTCGGGAACGCATGGACGTCGCTGAGCCGGATGACCGGGCATCGAATTTACGAACTGCTCCACTTGCGCGGCACGGTCCACCATGATCCCGACGGCGGCTTGCAGTTCGGGAAGAAGCGATTCAGTATTGAATGGACGGCGCTAGTCTCACTACGCATCCAAGAGCGATAGATTGCAGCGCCTCTCCATCGCCATGGAAGCCCTGTCAGACTGAACAAAGCTAGACGAGGAGTCCCACAATGTCGCTGTTCTGGACGAAGAACGCAGTCAAGGAAGTCGTGCGGCGGCATTGGTCGGGCCGGGCCGAGACGTTTGACCAAGGAATCACTCACGCCCCACAGTCAGCCGAGCAGCTCGAGGCATGGCAGGCGCGTATGAAAACCTGGGCTGGCGATGCGCCCATTGATGTGCTGGATATGGGCTGCGGAACAGGCTTTCTGGCTCTGGAGCTTGCCGCGCTCAGCCACCACGTCACGGGGGCTGATTTCTCTGAGCAGATGATCGAGCGGGCTCGAGCGAAGGCGGCTGAGCGGGCGCTCGATGTGCGATTCGACGTCGCCGACGCGGAGAATTTGCCCTATCCTGACGCCTCATTCGATCTCCTTATCGAGCGTCACGTTGTCTGGACGTTACCGGACCCGACCGGAGGACTCATCGAGTGGCATCGCGTGCTCCGACCAGGCGGGCGGCTCATCCTCATCGAAGGACAGTGGTCCAGTCCTGATGCGCCGAGCTCCCCGATGCATGCGGACTATCAGGAGATCCGCGAGACGCTCCCGTTCTATGGCGGCGCCGCGGCAGCCGACTTGAGCCTCGCCGTGAAGATCGCGAAGTTCTCTTCGACCGCCGTCGAGCCACTCATGGATGCGGTGCTGTGGGGTGGACCAGTGGATCGCGAACGGTACGCACTCCACGCAACCAGGGGCTGAGCCGCCACTTAGTCGCGTTCTCCTGATCCTCTCCAGAGCATTTCAAGCTGAAATGGCTGCCCTACCTCTGCAAAGCGACTGACGCGAAGGCCCAGCAGGCGAAGGGCACGATCCCGATCCCAGGCGCGCCGCATCAGGGACGCCGCGGCGTTGGCAATAACATCCGCGTTCGCCGAAGGCGACGGGAGTCGAGTCTGGCGAACAGCATCTTCCCAATCCGCGTAGCGCAGTTTCACGGCCACTTCCGTCGCGACCAGACCTCGCCGTTCGAGTCGTTCGGCAAGGCTTGCGGACTGATGCTGCATCGTTCGCCAGAGCTCCGCCCGATCTGATACGTCCCCAGGGAAGGTCCGCTCGGTAGAGAAGCTTTTCGGCGCTCGCACTGGCGCCAACTGCGATTCATCGAGTCCCCGGCTGTGGTCCGCGAGAATCCTGCCGTGGCGTGGGCCAAAGGAATCCTGCAGCCGATCAATGGACGCAGCCGCGATTGCGCCAACGGTCTCCAGGCCAAGGGACCGTAAGCGGTTTGCCGTTTTTGGGCCAACGCCCCAGAGTGACTCAACGGGCAGCGGCTCCAGAAAGGCCTGGACGCCATCCGGAGTCACAACGAGCACGCGGTCGGACGTGGCCTTCGCGGCTTCCGTGGCCATCTTGGCTAACAGCTTGGTGGGAGCCACGCCCACGGACACGGAGAGGCCAGTGGCGTCGCGTACGTGCGCTCGAAGACTCATAGCGGATATTGAATCGAAACCGTAAGCCTGCCAGTTCAACCATGCCTCGTCGACGGAAAGCTGCTCGAGACTATCTGTCTCTGATCTCAGCGCGGCCATCAATCGTCGTGAGTATTCACGGTAGATCTCCATGCGTGGGGGCACGAACATCGCATTTGGAGCGCGGTTGAGGGCGACCCGGCATGAGAGCCCGCTATCGATGCCGAGCGCGCGGGCGGCATCGTTCGCCGTGGTGACAACCGCCCGTGGAGACTGGCGCGGATCATGCCCGATGATTACGGGACGATCGAGACGCGCCAGCTCAGGGCGCTCGACTGCCTCCACCGCGAAGTAGAACCTGTCCGCATCGGCATGCAAAATACAACGTTGCTCTGGACCACTTGACACGCGCGAAGTGTAGCGCCCTCAGGCGCGGAACGGCGGCGTCCGGTCGATTTCCAGACTCACGAGAATCACAACAAGTGGGTCGGTAAGAAGATTTCAGAAACACAACTGGTCAATCAGTGATCCTCTTGTGGGATGGCGAGTTTCTAACGACTTCGCCTATGCTCGCGATGTGACCCATGTACTGTTACGCACCGCGCTATTGGTTGCGGTCCCTGAAGCTGAGCCCGTGGTCGGTCGGTGGCGCTCACTCTTCGATCCGAGTGCCTTGCACGGTGTCCCACCGCACGTGACTCTGATTTTCCCGTACCTCTCGTCCGATCGATGCGATGCAAGAGCGTTGGCGGAGCTCCGCGACATTTTTCGCCGGACGGCTCCGTTTGACTTCCAGCTCACCGGGGTGGGCGAGTTTCCTGGAATCCTTTACCTCACACCGGCTCCGCATGAGCCGTTCAGAGATTTGATTCAGACGTTAGTTGATCAATTCCCTGATGCCCCGCCCTACGGCGGGATGCATCCGACCATCATTCCGCACCTGACGGTCGCCCACTCAAGCGACGATGCCACACGAGCTCTAATGATTGAGTCCGTGAGCGCGTCGCTGCCCATTCAATGTCTCGCGCATGAAGTCCAGCTCATGCGCGAGAACATCAATGGTGAGTGGCAGCTCAATGAGCGCTTTCCACTGGGCGGCTAGCGTATCGGCAGCTCGAGATACGGCCTGCCGCGATACTCGAGCTGCCGATACGCTTGCCTGTGCCTACTCCAGGTAGCCTACCAGTGAATCCACATCAGGCTCCTGGCGCAAACGGAAGATTGCCTGCCGCTCGAGCTGGCGAACCCGCTCACGAGTGAGCCCCAGACTGCGACCGATGTGCGCCAACGTGTGCTCGTGGCCATCAGCCAGCCCGTATCGCAGCTCCAGGATACGCCGCTCGCGGAGAGGTAGTCGATCTAGTAGATGCACCACGTCATCCCGCATGAGATCCTCGATGGCTTCGTCGACGGGCCCCGGATCGCCATCTTCCAGAGAGGCGCCCAACTCCTCACCGTCGTCTTCATGGCGGACCATTTCGAGACGCGCGGGCTCGCGATCGGATGCGCGTAATGCGCGCAGCGAGTCAACAGAAATGTTGAGCTCCTTGGCGAGCTCCGCTTCAAGCGGCTCTCGCCCGAGCCGACGGTTCATGTCCTCTTCCAGCCAGGCGAGCCGCTGCTTCGCCACGTGGAGGTGGACTGGCAAGCGAATAATTCTGGAATGATCCGCTAGAGCCCTACCCACCGCCTGCATGATCCACCAACAGGCGTAAGTTGAGAACTTGAAACCGCGGCGCTCGTCAAAGCGCTCCACGGCGCGCATGAGTCCGAAGTTGCCTTCACTCACCAGGTCCTCGAGCGAGAGTCCACGCCCCTGGTACCGCGAGGCAATTCGAACGACAAGTCGCAGGTTCGATTCGATCAAACGCTGCCGAGCCGCTTCCCCACGCGCAATGACACCCTCGAGCTCCTCGATCTTCTCGAGAGTCAGACCGGGGCCATCAAGCTGTTCCGTGGCCTGAACGCCAGCACGAATCGCCTCGGCAAGCTCCACTTCGTCGGCCTGCGTGAGAAGATTGACCTTCCCAACTTCACGCAGATAGCTTCCGAGGCTATCCCGCATCGTGCCACGCGCTGGTGACACGGCGCCTCTTGCGCCGTCATCAGTCCAACGGCCTAATGGTCGAGCAGCCGGTTCAGACGACTCTCCGGCCAGTGAGCGCGTAACAATCTGTCGCTGTCGGGTTCGCGGATTTACAACCATGATTCCGTGTGACCGCCGGCTTTTGTATCGGGCGCGGTGCCTTGCGTTCGCAAGATTGTGACCGTTGAGCCAGTGAAGTCGGTAGAGGGGAAAACCCTGAATTCCGAACTGCCGCGTCAGGAAAAACCTGACAGGGTTGTAGGGCACACCTGGCCCGATCCTGCTGGTGAGCGCCCAATGCTCGTAGCAAGTGCATCAGCGCTATTTCGGCGATCAACACTAGCGGAGCGAGGCGGCGGGAATATGCGACAAGAGCCCACTACGAACGGATGAGCCTTGAGCTCTCGTAGCGCGCGTCGCTTCGCTGCTGGCTCACCGCGAAAAGCGCTTCACTGAAGCGCTCACTACATGCCCTGTGCAGCCTAGATGAGGCCTTGTTCCATCGCGTAGCGCACTAGAGCAGCGCGACCGCGGACGCCGAGCTTCTCCATCACTCGTGCCTTGTACGTCTCCACGGTCTTGACGCTCAGAGCCAGTTGATCGGCGATCTGCTGATTGGTGTGTCCGAGCGCAACGAGCTGCAAGACCTCACGCTCGCGATCACTCAAGGCTGGCACCTTCACCGAAACCGCGTTGTCGTCCCCTCGCCTGAAGAGATTATTCACCACCAGACGCGTCAGCATGGGCTCGAGATAGACCTCTCCACGCGACACCGCTCGAATTGCGGAAAGCAGCTCGACGTCGGCGGCTCTCTTCAGTACGTATCCTGATGCGCCGGCTTCGAGAGCTCGGCGAAGATAGCTCTCGTCATCGTACTGACTCAAAATGAGCGCCCGTGTAGACGAGCCGTCTCGCTTGATGAGCCGAAGAGCGTCCAGGCCGCTGGTGCCAGGCATGGCGAGATCGAGCAGCACGACATCCGGCTGGAGCTCGCCAACGAGACGCACCGCCTCGGCACCGTCCGAAGCCTCGCCAACGACGTCCATGTCCTGCTGCGCTCCGAGGAGCATGCGCAGGCCAGACCGTAAAATGGCGTGGTCATCCACGATGAGCACGCGAATCACGCGAGGAGGGCTGATACTCATTAGACGGCCTTGGCGCGGGATTCGATCGGCGTCTCGACAAACACCGAGGCACCGCTGCCGGGCGTGGACTCGATGGTCAGCTTTGCCCCTACCAATGTCGCTCGCTCGTGCATCCCGTATAGACCTAGGGAGCGATCGCGCATGGAGGAATCGAGCATCTGATCCACGTTGAAGCCTTTACCGTTGTCCTCCACGATCGCGATGATGGAGTCGGCGCGGCGCTCCAGCACGACGCTGGCCTCTGTCGCCTCGGAATGCCGGACGACATTGGTGAGTGCCTCCTGGATGATGCGGTACATGGCCGTCTCACGCTCCGGAGCCAACCGCGTATCCTCCATCCCGGCAACGTGAAAGTCAACGTCCAGGCCGCGCTGGGAGAGCGAGCGACAATAGCGTCCGACCGCGGCTACCAGGCCGAGATCGTCAAGGACGCTCGGTCGCAGCTCAAATGCGAGCGTGTGGACGGCGCGAATCGTACTGGCGGCCAGCTCGCGCAGCTCGGCGGCATGCGCCCGCATGCGATCCTGATCGGGCGTTCCCTCGAGCAGCTTCAGGCCAACGGCGAGCGATGTGAGCATTTGACTGGTCTCATCGTGAAGCTCGCGGGCGATGCGCTTGCGCTCCTCTTCCTGTGCGCTGATGACCTTTTGCAGAAGCCCCGCGCGAACTTGCTCCTTCTCCTGGAGCTGCTCCCAGAGCTGCGCCTTCTCAATGGCCATCCCGATTTGATTACCCACAGCCTGGAGCAGCCGCTGATCTTCCGCCGAGGGCGCGTTCTCTCTCTGCCCTGCCAGGGCCATGACGCCCAGAGTCCGCTCACTCGCCACGAGCGGAACTGTCAGCAGAACTCGGAGAGCAATCTCCCGCATCCCGAATTGGCCGGATTTGAGCGTTTCCGAGGCGCGCTCACCCAGCTCCCAGGCCTCGGTATCCTCCACTGACGTTGACAGCGGCGAGCGACGCGCGGTTGCGCTCACCAATCGATCAACACCATCGCCGATGTAAACCCGTCCATGATCCAGGTTCATCACCGAAAGCACGGCACGCAACGCTTCATCCAGGGCGTCGCGCAGGTACGGGGATCGATTCACGATCAGAGCAATGGCGTTGAGCGTTGAGAGCTCCTGGTTACGGCGGACGACCTCCGCGTGTGAGCGCTGAAGCTCGACCTGAGACCGCTGAAGCGACTCGATCATGCCGTTGAACGCTCCAGAGAGGCGGCCAATCTCATCGCGAGTACGAATCCGTGCGCGCAAAGACAGGTTGCCTCGCCCTGCTGCGTCTACAACGTCAACCAGCTCTTTGATTGGCTGTGTCAGGAGATAAGTGAGCACCGTGGCCGCCGCTATTCCGATCAGCCCAGTGCCAATCGTTGCGACCACTACGCCTCGCGATACGAGCTCTGTCACTTGTGCCGCTTGAGCTTCAGGAAGCGTTTCCAGCTCGGATACCAGGGACGAGCGCATGCTCATGAGCATGCTCAATCCGAGGAGCAACACGATTGCCAGCACCATGCCCATAATCTTGAGCCGGACGGGGACCGCTCCGGCCACGCCGAGAAAGATCTCGAGCGGCTCAGGAAGTGAGACGTTAGCCGACGTAGCGGGCTTGGTCGCGAGCTCTTCTGATGCCCCCTCGCGCAGGACCTGCACGCCCATATGGATCAAAAAAGTGTACCACGCAAGTGCGAGGGACCGTGTTTTCACGCCGTCGTAATCGCGGTGGGTGTGGATCTGCACACGCGCAGCCGAAAGGATTTGGTGCACTGGGGGACGAGATGATTGACTCGGGCCTGTTGGTGCTACGGCTTGGGCTGGGCGGCTCGTTGATGGCTCACGGAGGTCAGAAGCTCTTTGGCTGGTTCAATGGGCCGGGACCAGAAGGAGCTGGACACTGGCTCGAATCGCTCGGACTTAGACCAGGGCGCCCCTGGGCCATCCTGGCTGGCTTATCGGAATTCGCCGGCGGTGGAATGACTGCGCTGGGACTCTTACATCCGCTGGGGTCACTGGCAATCCTCCGCTCAATGATCATGTCTTCAGTAAGGGCGCACGCTGGCCGACCGATATGGGTGACGGAGGGTGGCGCTGAGCTTCCCTTGACGAATTCGATCATAGCCGCCTCACTGCTCCTTACGGGCCCTGGCCGGTTATCAGTCGATCGCGCCCTGGGGCTTCGGATGTCACCAATTTCGGAGGGGCTATTAGTTCTCCTCGGGGCCGGCGCTCTGGTCTTCGGTTTCCAGCCGTCCACGGCACTCACGACTACCAACGCTAGTAAGTCCCATTGATAGCTCAGTCGACGTGAAACGGCTCTGATCTGTAGTACGCGCCAGCCGTACAATCTCCGCAGCGGCCCGCTGATGGAGGTCCTTACACTTGGCGCTCATTCTTTATGTAAGTACGTTCGGGTCTGATGATCCAACTCGGGCAACTCTGGCATTTGGCGACGCCCTCGGAGCGATTGAGGCGGGTCACCAGGCGATGATCGCCTTGGCCGGCGAAGCGACCTACCTTATGAAGGACAGCGTCGCGGCGGCCGTACAGGGCGTGGGTTGGCCAACCGTGCGTGAGCTGCTCGAGAAGGTCATCGAGCACAAGATCCCCATCTATGTTTGAGGCACCTGCAGTGGCGCCCGTGGGGTGTCTGAGACGGACCTGACCGGTAAGAACGCGCAGTTCATGAACCCAAAGCTTTTCGCCAATCTGGTTGTTCAGGCGGATCGGGTGGTTAGCCTGTAACGATGCTCTGGATTTCAATAGGGGCGTATTTCATGGGGCTCGTTGCCGGAGTCTTCGCGAGCCAGGTACTGGACGTCCAGCTCCGCCGACCGGGAGTTAAGCTCTCGATCGTACTGGCGATGCTCGGCACACTCCTTACGATCTTCCTGATCAACACCAATACCACGATGCCAGACTGGCTGCTCATGATCCTGTGGGTAGGCATCGGTCTGCTTGCTGGACTGGGAAGCCGGGACCCGCGCTCGGTAAGCATTTAGCACGTTACTGGGGACGCAGATGATGGCAAAGCCTCGGACCTCTGCCCGGTATCAACCGTTTACTGCCACTTGGTGATTTGTTGATCGGCCCGCGAGCCACACCAGTATCGCGGCGAGAATCATGGCTATTCCGGCTCCGGAATAGAGCCAGTGGAGTCCATACCCAACCATGAGGCCTGAGATGTAGGGACTCGCAGCCCAGCCCAGCATGCCGATGCTGGTGGCAACACCAACCGCCGTAGACCGTTGAGATGCCGGAGCCTGATGGGCCGCGGCGCTGAATGCCAGCGTGGGAACGGCCCCAGCAACGAGCGCGATGAGAATCCGGACCGCGACGAACTGCCACCACAGGGTCACGAATAGAAGTCCGAAGACCAGCACAGCCGCGATGGCCAGCGCGGGCGCGATGAAGGTAAACGCCGGGATGCGACCATCGAGTCGTCCGGCGAGATTTGCTGCAACCACCACAGCTAGCCCAGCGAAAGAAACGCCTGCGCCAGCGATGAGCGTGAGCGACTCCTCAGGAGCGCCCAGCGGCCCGATGACCACGGGCAGCAGCGACATGAAGCTGCCGTCCACAAAGTTCGCGATGAAGAGCGCCGCCAATGGCGCCCAGAATCGCAACGTGCGAGGCCTGGCGCCTGAGGGTTCTCCGGCCCGTGGAGGCGACGCCTCCACGGGAGGCGGATTGCGATACATCATTCCAGTGACGATGCAAGCCATTCCAAACAACCCCGCGGCCACGACGAAGCTCGCACGAAAGCCAAATACCGTCGCCAGCGCGCCACCCAGAAGCGGCCCGAGCGTCGGCCCGAATTGTTGCGCTGACTGAAGCATTGCGATCGCTCGCCCCAGCTCATGACGTCGGGATGACGCCGTGATCGCTGCCATCGATGCGACAGGTATCCCGCCGAACAGGCCGATAATGATTCGATCAAGGACCAGGTGAATGGGATGCGTCGCAAAGGCCATAAGCGCCGTGGCAAAACCAATGAATGCGACCGAACGCATAAGCATGGCCTTCTGGCCTACCCGCTGACCGATCCAGACCCAGAGCGGCCCGGTAGAGGCAGAGAGAAGCGGCGAGACACCAATTGCGAGCCCAGACCAGGCCGCCGCCTCGGCAAGATCACCATCAATGAGTGTGTGGATATAGAGGGGAAAAATCGGCATTACAAAGAGAAAGCCGATCGATGCAATGGCCGAAGCGAGGCATGTGACCAGGACGTTCCGCCGCCGAGCGCTCGCCGGAAAACCGGCATCATCGCCCTGTTCGACGATTGTCGACTTCAGATTGGCGGTGGACTCTTCAATCATGATGAGACGCTCTGATCGCTAAGTCGGCGAAGACTCATGGCGTCAGGTATGAAGGACATGCGAATACAGAACATACGGTAAGGGGGAGTTTAAGCTCCCTCTTACCGTATCACGACCATGCGCGTGCTGGCCTTTCCAGTTGCGGGACCGCCGATATCCGCTCGACTCGGCCGGACTCGGGCCAGCGACATTCCCTTCGGGAGGCACCGCGGACCTAATTCTTGCCGCGCTCCCGCTCCGTTTCTTCCCGGTCACTCTCGTCTTCCTGGCCCTCGCTCCCACCACTCGAAACGTCCTCGGCCACCGCGTTGAACAGGGAGGAGCCAAGAGGGAACTTTCCATTCTGCACGGCGCCCCTGGGCGTAACCCACCGGCGCTCTCCCGGGCCAAGCTGCTGGCCCGGGCCGGGAAAGTCCACCGTGCCATCAGCAACGGCAACAGATACGTCTCCGGCCGGGTCTCTCCGATGTCCAAATTCCGTCCCCCGGACGGCCGCCACCGTATTGGGCGTCTCGATGAGGTAATAGGACACAGGATCGGTGAACTGGATGACGCGGTGCACGGATGAGCCAACGATACTTTCGATCCGGAAGCTCAGTGACGTGCCCTGGCGGGACATCTCGCGGATGATGATCGCCGCGTCCGAGCCCAGCTCAATCTCAGAGCCATCGAAGAACGTGACCAGGGCGCCGGAGCCCGCGAGGGTCGCGACTTGATCATTGACGCCCAGCATCAGACCACTGGGCGCTGGCGATAGTGGCGAACCGTCGGCCTTGAGCACGGCCGCGGAGCCGCGCAGCACCGTCAGGCTCGCACCGGTGTTGCGCTGAGCATGACTCGTCAACGGAGCGAACATGGTCACCATCGCGATGCATATTCCCAGCGCCGTGATTCCAAAGAGCCTGAATGCGCTCATGCCCTGCCACCTCCACACCACCCGAGCGGCGTCGCCGAATCCTACACATTCAATTGAAGGGCGGCATCCCAAGAGCCGCGGCTTCTAGCTGGTAAGAGCTTGTCGCAGATCGCCCGACGAAGTTGTTATGACGTCAATTAACCTTCGGTCGAAGACGGATGGATCCTTGAGCCCGTGACCGGTGAGGATAAGTGTGACCCGCTCCGACGGCCCTACAAGGCCTCGGCGAAGCGCGCTGGTGAGACCGGCGAGGCTGGCGGCTGCATCCGGCTGAACAAACATGCCTTCCTCTTCGGCCAGGAGCGCCTGAGCGGCCTCAATCTCACGATCAGACACGGCAATCACCATCCCGCGTTCACCGACCCTCAGCTCACGCAGCAAGCGCGCGCCACTGGGCGGGTTTGGGTTGCTGATGGCGTGCGCAATCGTATGGGGCTGGCCCACACTCGCCGGGATCAGTTGAGATTCGTCGTATGCCGTTGCAATGGGTGCGCATCCTGTGGATTGGACGCAGAGCAATCTCG
Source organism: uncultured Chloroflexia bacterium (assembly GCA_963765765.1). GTDB lineage: Bacteria > Chloroflexota > UBA6077 > UBA6077 > JACCZL01 > CAVXYC01. Next base: position 108,656 of record CAVXYC010000027.1, read on the forward strand.
GTAAGGACTCGCAGAGTCCCGCCTGCGCCCACTCTCGAAAACCTTTCAGGAGTGCCGACGCATTTCCTCCTGAGCTTACGGGCACCACAACGACGTCCGGCGGCTCCTGAGCACATTGCTGAAGAAGCTCCAGCGCGAGTGTCTTTTGACCTTCGACCCGAAACGGATCGTCCGAGTTGATGAAGTAAGTACCGGTTGTCTGTCGAAGTCGGATCGACGTGTCATAAGCGTCACCGTAGCCATCGGTAAGGCGGAGCAGAACAGGTCGGTGGATGCCAATTGGACCGAGCTTCTGAGAAGGAATGTCCGGACTCGTGATGACCGTGCAGGGCAGGCCAGCTCGCGCCGCGAATGCCGCGACCGAGCCTCCCATGTTGCCCGTGGAGACGGTGCCAATGCGCCGAATCCCGCGAGCCATACTCCAGGCCACACCGGCCACGGTGCCACGATCCTTGAACGAGCCGGTTGGGTTCTGCCCTTCCACTTTCAGGCTGAGCGAGCCGATTCTCAGAATCGCACCAATCTGCCTGGCACGTATCAGAGGCGTATTTCCCTCTCCGAGGCTCAGATGAGGGTCGATGTCGGAGAACGGCAGGAACTCCTGAAATCGTTCAAGGAGGGTTCCATTTGTGTGCAGCCGTGCATCGCGCACGTCTCCTCGGACTTCGACCGGTTCATTGCAGACCTGGCAGCGCTGAGTCAGGCTGTCAATCGCATAGTTAGCGCCACAAGCGGTGCAGACGAGGGAGGCGTTTCGCATGACGCGATTGTATAGAAGGGCCTCAGACAGCCCGGGCGACTGTCTATGGGTTCGCGTTAGGAGCGGATGCGATCATCCCCGCATCCGCTTCGGCGTCTGGTGGAACCATCGGTAACCGGACGATGAAGGTAGCTCCACCACCTGGTGTCGGCTCGTAGCGAATCGTACCGCCATGCGCATCCACGATTTGACGCGTGATGTACAACCCGAGTCCAGTTCCCTCGATGGGACTCTCACGAGCCGTCACGGTCCTACTGAACGGACGAAAGAGCATGTCCCGCTCGTCCTCGGTGATGCCCATGCCATGGTCTGCAACACGGAGCTCAGCCCAGTCGCCCGCTCGGTCAAGGACGATGTCAACATCACCACCATCCGGACTGTACTTGACCGCGTTTGAAAGCAGATTCGTCAAAACCTGGTCGAGCCGGGACTCATCTCCCTGAAACAGCAGCGCGCCAGTCGCGAGACGTAGATGGATCTGATGCCCTGAGTCCTCTGGTAAAGCGTCGGTCGTTCTTTCAACAGCGGCCGAGACGAGCTCATTCAAATTCACCGTTTGCCGGCGAATAGTTGGGCCGCTCCTCTGCAAGCGCGACACTTCCAGAAGATCGTTGATGAGGTCACCGGCGCGGTCAACCTGTCGAATCATCCCTCGAACGCTCCGCTGTAATCGCTCAGTGTCCTCGCCGCCTTCTCGGCGGCTGAGAACACGGTCAATCATCTGCGCGGCTAACGCCAACGCAGTCAGTGGCGTCTTTAGCTCGTGGCTGGCGGTTGATAGGAACTCGTCCTTCTCGCGTTCCATACGCAGGCGAGTGTGCACCGCGTCGGTTGTCTCCACCGCGATGACCAGTACCCCATCGGGATGCCCGTGGACGTCATCGTATGGGGCATAAACAATCGTAAAATAGCGCTCTTCGTTCGTGGAGCTCGGCGTTGCGAACATACGCGCCTGGTCGATCGCCGTGAATTCACGCCCTGTCGGTGAATGCCTCATTGAGACGATCGACCAGGCCTTGCTTGATGACTTCAGGAAAAATCTCCGCCATCGTTTTCCCCACCATGTCTGTGCCGGGCTTCAACATCTGGTAGCTTGGGTTGACGGATAGCACTCGATGATCGGGCCCCTGGGTAATCGCAATCGGGATAGGCGCTGAGACGATCAAGCGTTCGAGAAATCGGCGTCGCTGCTCATTCTCGCTGGTCACCACTTCCAGCTCGGCCGCGTAGCGCTCACTGGCCGTTCGGGCCGTTCGCTCCCGCTCGTACGATTCAGAAAGGCGGGTGCCCAGGTAAGCTCCGATCGTGATAGCGATGCACGCGGCAGTGGCTAGGAGGCCCGCTCCAGTGGCGAGGTCCCGCCAAGCGGCGTCCAGTGCCAGCGCGGTGGGCTGCTGAATGAGCAGCGCCCACTGCGTACCCGGAACAGGCGCATAGGCGCTGAGAATCTGCTGGCCATCCATATCTCGATCGACAACGCTTCCCGCCGCCCCACCAAGCGCCGCATCGACGTCATGTCGACCCCGAAGAGACGGCATCCGCTGCACGACCGAAGGGTCCGGGTGCAAGATGACCTGGCCGGCGGCATCGACGATGAGAATCGACACACCTCGTTCCGCGAGGTGCGCCTGGAGGTCCTCGCTGAGCCGCTGCATCGACACGCTTCCAACCAGCACAGCCGGCGGACCTTCTGTGAAGTCCTCACGCGTGGCCAGTATCAGCGTTGGCTGCTGGGAGATCCGTCCCTGTAAAGCAACTCGGCTGACGGCGGTTCGCTGTGCTAGCGCGTCTCGGAAATATTCTCGGTCGCCTATTTGAACAGTGCGTGACGGAAGCCCGGATCGCTTGCGGCAATGTTCCCACCGGAGTAGTCAAAAAGTATGAGCTGGCTGATATTGGACTCAGCATCCACCAAGTCCCGTAGCTCTTGTCCTTCCACGTCAGCGCCCTGTCTGAACTGCGCGGAAATGGCCTGGCCAGCAAGGCGCAAGCTCCTGAGATCGGCGTTGATTGATTGGCCGGCGGTCAATGCCGCGGCGCGTGCTAGCGCGACACGCTCCGTGCTAACTCGGTCCTGCGCTTCGCCAACGCTCTGCCAGAGGTTGACAGCGGCCAGCAATAGCAGCGGCAAGCTCACCAGAGCGATGATTCCGAATACTCGCGTGCGCTCCGACACGCCAAATGTCATGGAAATCTCAAGTCAAGAGCTGCTGGCCGGACATTCGCCGCGCACACGTGGCTCGTGTCAACTCGCCAGTCAGGGATTTCGTATCGTAATGACCACAGACCGGCCGTTCGGTGTGGAGGAGGCAGACCATAGGATTGTGCCAATGACCACCAGCAGCACAAGCGCGGCCGCGATCATGGCTATGAGACTCTGGCTCTCTTTTGGCCTCTGTGTTTACCTTCGAAGGGCTCGCATCGATCACCGCCCCCTCTGCCGCTGTTTCGGAAATAGTCTCAGCACTCAATGAGAGTCGCTCCCCCCAGGAGTCAATCGAAACGCCCCATACCGTCGGCCGCTACCTGATGCCGAAAGCTCTATGGCCCCGGTTGCGGTGATATTCGCCAATCGATCCACCTGTTGCCGTTTTCGAACATCCATGATTACGACTGCGCTTTGCCCGTAGCGCGGCGTATTCCCGGATACCATCGGCATTGAGCTTCGCCACTTCATACCGCAGGCCACGCGCCTCGAGCAGCATACGTAACGCCTTCAGGTCGTTCCCTCCGCCGGTGAGCGGCTCTTGCTCCAGAACCTCATCGAGAAATACGAGATCGCCCGATTGGAAGAGAGCCCTGGCGCTATCTGCGAGCGAGTAAAGCGGAGCATTTGTCCGATCATCCGCCAGTACTTCCTGGTAGTACCAGTGAAGGTGAATGAGCGGGAAGCATACAGCGAGCACGCCGAGACTGGCTCGCACGGTCCGCGCCGACGGAAGTCTCTGTGCAATCCAATCGATTGCTACACCGATAGCAATGAAGCAGAACGGCAGCAGCGGTATAAGGTATCGCCCGCTCAAAATGGGTCCGTAACGCGGGATTGAAATAGGGGAGAACCAGGACGGCTGACGCGCAAAACAGGAGCGGCAGCCACATATTGCGGGCTGCCAGTAGCCCGAGACCGAGAGCAGCCGCGAGACTGTAAATGAAGCGCGATGGACTGTTGGCGATATCGATGGTGCCGCTGAGCAGCCGTGCAAGCGACTGTAGCAACGCTTGCATATTCGTGAGATAGAAGGTCAGATCCGCTCGCTTGCCTTCGGTGTAGCCCTCCTGCAAATGCTGAGCATGGACGAACGAATAGAAGTTATTTTGAACGTTGTAGAGAATCATGTTGCTGTAGCCGATAAGCACCCCGGCTATCGCACCCAGAATCCATGGGCTGACGAGAAGTTTCGGCCGACCAATCAACAGCGCCAAGCCTAGACCGGGTGCAAAGGCAATGACGGAAATGTGTGATTGCATCGCCAGGGCAAAAAGAAATCCCGCGGCGACGAGATACCGGCCGTTGTCGCGCTGAATCGCCCGTAAGAGCACCCAGACCACGAGCATGAGCAGCAACGGGGTCGTTCCATTGGAACGCGCCGTATGACTGGTGATGATGATGTGGCCACCAGATGTGAGCATGAGGGCAGCGCCCACGAATCCGGCCCATCGCCCCGCGATCTCCCGGCCGATCAGGTAGGTGAGCCCGACCGTGGCCGCTGCGAGAATCGTGGCGACCAGTCGTGGGGCCCAGTCGGAGATCCCCACGACTTTAAACACAGCGGCGAGCAGGTAGCTCCACAACGGACCGTAATACGAATCCACCGCGGTGAGCGGAAGAATCTCACCGCGCGTGATCGAAAGAGCCCAGAGGATTTCCTGAAGCTCATCCGTCAGCCTCGGTATGTCCCAGAGGTACGGAAGCCGCAGAATGAATGCGAAGAGAGCGAGACCGCCTGCGATGAGGGCATCGCGGGCGCCCTCCGACGCGATCATAGGACCAGCCCTGGGACGAGCAGCGCTTTGCGCTAGGACACCAGCCACGAGGTTAGTCTAACGATACAGGCCCCGCCGCGGCCTCAACAGTCCATCACGCCGTAGAGCGGGCGGACAGGGACGCCCGCTCTACGGCGTGATGGAGGATTTCGCTATTTCGACCGCAGCTTGGGCAGTACCTGCTCGGAGAACTGCTTGATGAAGCGCGTCTGGTCATCTCCTGGATGATGGAACACCAGGTGGGTGAAGCCGAGGTCGAGATACGGCTGAATGGCCGCCACCACCTCGTCAGGCTCACTGGCGACAATCCAGCGCTTATGAGCATACGGCTCCGCGAGCCGGGCTTTTTCTTCCATATCTCTGGGATTGTCGATACCCACCTTGTCTTCCGGCGCCAGCGCCAGAGCAGCCCAGATCTTGGTGTCCTCCATGGCCTGATTCTTATCAGAGTCATAGGAGACTTTAATCTCGATCAATCGCTCCACCGTACCTTCAGGTCGATTGGCTTGAGCCTCGCCCTCTCTGACCGCTGGAATAAGCGTCTCGCGATACAGCTCCCAGTTTTTTCCGCTGGTGCAAATAAATCCCTCAGCCTCGCGCCCAGCGAGTTTGGCCGCCGCGGGGCCGGCCGCCGCGACGTACACCGGCACTGGCTTCTCCGGTCGATCGTAGATCGTGGCCTTGTACGTCTTATAGAACTGACCTTCGAAGGTGACCAGATCATCCGTCCAGAGCTTTTTCATCAGCGCGATGGCCTCTTTGAGACGCGCAAATCGCTCCGAAGTGGCTGGCCACTCAACGCCGGTGGCGGTCACCTCGTTCATCCCCTCGCCCGTGCCAACGCCTAGGAGAACTCGATCGGGGAACATAGCGCCCAGTGTGCCCATGGCCTGCGCTACGATCGACGGGTGGTAGCGAAACGTGGGTGTCACCACGCTGGTTCCGATGGCAATGGACTTCGTAGCCTGCCCTGCCGCGCCCATCCATGAGAACGAGTACGGGGAATGGCCGTCTGTATGCCGCCACGGCGAGAAGTGATCGCTTACCCAGACGCTGTCAAACCCATGCTCCTCGGCGAGCACGCTGAAATCGATGAGCTCCCGCGGCCCGAACTGTTCGGCCGAGGCTTTGTATCCAAGCTTGAGCATGTGTTAGTTCCTTTTATCGACTGCCCCGACTCTCACGACAACCAATTCGGACTGTAGCACCCACCCCCAGCACCTTCAAGTCACGTGCCAGCGCAGGGTGTGCCCAGAACTTGTGCAACCCGTCCGGGCAGGGCAGTGACTTGTGATAGGACTCGCGGCAGGGGTGGGACAGGCACCTCACCTAACCGGTCTCCGCTTTCGCCAGGCAGAACGGACAGGCCAGGCGCCTCTCTCACGAGTACGAGCCGAAGAAATGTCACAAGTTTTGGGCGCACCCGCCAGCGCATCCGGTCGGCCAGAAGCCATCAATCTTTGAGCCCAATCTCCGTGATGAGCTCATAGCCGCAGAGATCGGTACGGCGCCCCAACCCCAACTGGTCGAGCTCCGACCGTTGGGACAATCGCCAGAGCGACATCAGAGAGACGGTTCCAGACGTCTGGGCCATGTCGCGAAATTGCGCCTGCGGAGGAGTTGGGAATCCCGGCGATGAAGAATCAGTCATTGCGCGCGCCAAGAACTGCCCCGTTCCAAAGCTCTGAACCGCGACCGTTGATAACCATTCCTGGACGGCAGTGTTTTCCCACAGCGGTGTCGGGGGGCGATTCGCAGCGAACGCCTTCGCCGCGTCCGAGGCGCGGTAACGAGCGTGAGCTTCGGCATCCCGCCATGCACGGGTGACCATGTACTTCGAGAGATCGCTCACATCCGCCCACATCTGAGCACTCAAAAAACCATCAGCCTTCGACATCAGACAGTGAAGGCGACTGAGACGTTCAACTGCCTGGTTACGCAGATTTGGAGACACAGTCTTCAACTCGAGATGGACGTACATCAAATTTCTCCCTGGCAGTGTCACTAGGCGCGAAATTTTCGAACCGCCTGAGCGGCGAGCCGCGTCGTCCGGCGGCCCTTTGAGGGACCGGGCCGACACGATGTCGGCGGTCCCAGGAGGGCAGCCGCCAGGCGCGCGGGCGCCCGAGTGCACTCTATACTCAGCGCATGACTGAGGATCTAGCCGCCGTCCAGGAGCGTGTGGAAGCGCTACGTCAGGAGATCAACCAGCACAACTACCGCTATTACGTACTCGACGACCCGATTGTGACCGATGGCGAGTACGACGTGCTGCTGAACGAGCTGCGCGCCCTGGAGGCGGAGCACCCGGAGCTGCAATCACCTGACTCACCCACACAGCGAGTCGGCGCGGGGCCATTGGAATCCTTCGGCGTGGTGCAGCACCACATTCCGATGCTGAGCCTGGCAAATGCATTCAAACCCGAATCGCTGCGCGCCTGGTATCAGCGTGCCGTGAACATCGTTGGTCGCGAAATCACTGGCTTCGTTCTCGAGCCGAAGATTGACGGCCTGGCCGTCTCCCTGACTTATAAGGAAAAGCAGCTCAGCATCGGTGCTACTCGTGGCGACGGTCAACGCGGTGAAGACGTGACCGCGAACATTCGCACCATTCGCAGCGTGCCCTTACGTCTCACGGACGAGCCACCGGGCAGAAGTAGAGGTACGCGGCGAGGTTTACTACACGAAATCGGCCTTCGAGAAGGTCAACGAAGAACGCCTTGCCGAGGGGCAGCCGCTTTTCATGAATGCCCGTAACTCTGCAGCGGGCACTCTACGGCAGCTCGATCCTCGCATCACCGCTAAGCGCCCTCTGGACATCTTCGTCTACGCGCTTGGGTACACCACCGGTGCACTCCCGCGCAGTCACTGGGCAATCCTCGAGATGTTCCGTAAGTGGGGACTGAAAACCAATCCTGCAAATCGCCGAGTTGAGACGCTTGATGAGGTCATTGAGCAGTGCGAGCACTGGGAGAAGCGCCGCGAAGAGCTGTCCTATGACATCGATGGTGTCGTGATCAAAATTGATGACCTCAACATCCACGAAGAGCTTGGAGCAGTCGGACGAGAGCCTCGCTGGGCAATAGCGTTCAAATTCCCCCCGACTCAGGCAATTACCAAACTCAATAAGATCGGAATAAACGTCGGTCGAACGGGCAGCCTCAATCCGTTTGCGGAGCTGGAGCCAGTGAAGGTGGCGGGTGTCACGATCAAGCTGGCCACGCTCCATAACGAAGAAGACATCAACCGCAAGGACATTCGGGAGGGCGATTGGGTCATCGTCCAACGTGCGGGTGAAGTCATTCCGCAGGTGATGGGCCCCGTCGTTGCTCGGCGAACGGGTAAAGAAATCCCGTTCAAGATGCCCACCCACTGTCCGGTCTGCAACTCGCTAGTGATCAAGCCGGAAGGCGAGGCTATGCACCGCTGCACCGGTGGCAGTGTGTGCCGCGCGCAGCGCTATGAGCTCATCAAGCACTTCGTATCCCGCGGCGCCATGGACATCGACGGTGTGGGCGAGAAGCTCGTCCTTGCCATGCTCAAAGCCGAGCTCATCCACGATTTCTCCGACCTCTATCATCTGACCCGCGAGCAGATTCAGTCTCTCGATCGCATGGCCGAGAAGAGCGCCCAGAATGTGATCGACTCGATCGAGGCCAGCAAAAAGCGACCGCTCAGCCGAGTGCTCTTCGCTCTCGGGATTCGCTACGTCGGAGATCAAACGGCCGTACTGCTGGCCAACCACTTCGGTAGCATGGACGCGCTCATGAACGCGGACGAGACATCGATTCTCGAGGTCGATGGCATCGGTCCCAAGATTGCCGCGTCCGTATTCGCTTATTTCCAGGAGCCGCAGAATCGAGAGACGATCGAGAAGCTGCGCGACGCCGGACTAACGATGGAAACGACGAAGATAGAGCCCGTTGGCGAGCAGACCCTGGCAGGACTCGCATTCGTGGTGACGGGGACACTGGAACGGCATTCTCGTCTTCAGGTCGAGGCGCGCATCAAGGAGCTTGGCGGTACCGTCTCGGACAACGTCTCCAAGAAAACGAGTTATGTGCTCGTGGGGGAAAACCCGGGCTCAAAGGTTCGCAAGGCTCAGCAAATCGGGACACCCATCATCAATGAGGATCAGTTCGATGAGCTGACTAATGGGGCGATCCCGGCGAATCCCTGAGAACTCCGTTACACTGGCCGGGACATGGCTTCACCGGCACCCATCCCAGCTCCGGGCGACATCCTCACCGTCCGGAAACTGCTCCATGGTGGAGACCCTAGCTATGTCTGGGATGGAACCGTCATCCACTCCACGGACGAACTGCTTGTCATCGAGGCGAGGTTCACGCGCGGACCGCGCGATCTCGGTTACGTCGTGCTCGAGCCCAACGATCTATTCGTCGAGTTCTATTACTACGACCACTGGTTCAACATCTTCCAGATCTTTTCTGATGGCGGCGTACTGAAAGGCTGGTACTGCAACATCGGGAGACCACCCACGCTTCATCCCGGCGAGCTTCACTACATTGATCTGGCACTTGATCTCTTCGTGTATCCCGACGGTCGTGAGGTCGTCCTGGACGAGGACGAATTTCAGGAGCTGAGTCGGGAAGCGTACGCGCAAGCCGATATTGACGGCGCAATTCAGGGTCTGGCAGAGCTGCAGAACTGGACACGCGATCGCAAGCTGCCGGATCGCAGCTTGCTTCCCACGTGGTGACGCGGGAAGTCAGGTCATTTCTACCTAATCTGGTACTTGTCGCTGCCGTCCTGGGCGTTTCCACGTCGGGACTGTTCATCCGACTCGCGGAATCACCATCGCTTGTCATCGCGACATACCGCATGGTGTTCGTTACGGCGCTCCTCATACTGCCGCTCATGCTTACCGGACGAGAGGATCTTGCGCGCGTCAAAGCGCGTGACGCCGTGCAACTCGTCGCCTCGGGTCTATTTCTCGCCGCCCACTTCGGCCTCTGGACGGCGTCACTGCAGTTCACGTCGGTCGCAAGCTCCGTGGTACTTGTCAGCACGCACCCCGCGTTTGTCGCGCTTGCGGAGGCATCCTGGCTGGGGCGGGTGGTCCCCACGCTCGGCATTCTCGGCATTGTTCTTACGATGCTGGGAAGCATCGTCATTGGGATCGATGAGCTTTCCAGAGGTGGCGCCAATGCGCTCGGCTGCGTACTGGCCCTCGGAGGCGCGGTGAGTATGGTGGGCTATCTCATCATCGGGAGGACGCTTCGCGCCCATCTCGGGCTCATGAGCTATACCACCGTGGTCTACGGCGTGTGCGCCGTGGCTTTAGGCGCGGCCTCGGTCATCAGCGGAGCATCCCTGGTACCTCCCGCCAAGGATATTCCGCTATTCCTTGCACTGGCCGTGGTACCTACGATCTGCGGCCACACCTTATTCAACTGGACACTGCGTCACTTACCCGCCTCCATCGTGTCAACCGCGTTTCTCGGCGAACCGGTGGGGGCATCGCTACTTGCCTGGGCATTTCTCGCTGAGGTTCCGGCACCGGCCACAATGCTCGGGGGCAGCATCATCCTTATTGGGCTCTTTTTGACGCTCAGAAGCGCATGAACAAGCGGCTACTGAGGATTCTCGGTGGGCTTGGACTAGCCGGGAGCGTGGCGAGTTTGGCGGAGCGGCGAGGCAGCCTTTCACCATCTGGCGGTGTGGCAGCGACCCTGGTCGGCGCCCTGGCCTTCAGCAACGGATGGCCCGCCGCTCGGGAATTGATGGTGTTTTTCACTACATCGACCGCGCTCTCCCACCTTCCGCGCGAAGGGAAGCGACACGCGCCGGCTCGAACCGCGACTCAAGTGCTGGCAAACGGAGGCGTTGCCAGCATCGCCTGGGGCGGGCGTCTGCTCGGAGCTCCAGCCTATTGGAGCTCTCTTGCGTCAGCCGCGCTCGCAGTGGCCGCGGCGGATACCTGGGCTACCGAGATAGGGCTACGTTGGGGAGGCACGCCGCGGCTCATCACATCGCGACGAGCCGGTCGAGGCTGGGGAATCTGGCGGAGTGACGAGCATCGGGACACTTGGCGCGATTGGCGGTGCATTCATCGTCGCCATGTCGATAGGCGATAAACGGGAGATATCCCCCATCGTATTCGCCGGAGTGCTGGGGGCAATTGTCGATTCGCTGCTGGGAGCATTAGCCCAAGCTCGGTATTGCTGCTCCGCATGCAGCGCGCGCATCGAGAATCCCGTTCACTGTGGCAAACCGGCCGAGCTCATGAGTGGCTATGCCTGGATGACTAACGACGCCGTGAACTTCGCGGCCACGCTGGTAGGCGGATTTGCGGGATTGGGATTGCGGCAACTTCGACGCTAAGGTGAAACTGGGCGGAACCCCGGCAGCTCAGGATTGTCGTAGCGGACGCCCGGCGTAGTACACCCTCTTACGGCGCACCTGGAAATCAGACAGACGATCGCGGTGAATAACCATGTGGCACCCGGAAAGGGCCGCATATATCGCCGCAATCGACGGTTGCACTACGCCTCTTTCTTCAGCGCAAAGAATTCCGAGTTGGCCCCGGTAGACCCGAACTGCTGTCGGGCGGTGATGGCGCCTTCACGCGGCTGCATTTGAATGGATAGCTAGGCATATGGCACAAGGCTCCGTGCTATGAGGCGCTCTACTCCGCGGCTGTAGCTGCGCCCTCTTCAGGCGGTGTCTGCGCGGCAGAGCCAGGGCTTTCTACCAAATAAATCTCATACAGCGGCCGATTGCTTGACGCCGGATCCATCGGTAGGGGCGCATCGGAAGAGCGAACCGCCGTCACTCGACCGGCTTGAAGCTCTGAGCGATAACCCGGCGGCACGATGACGAATAGACGGTCACGACGCCGCAATCGCTCCTCCACCGCACCACGCGAGACCTGCGTGGTGATGATGCGGATTTTTTCAAACGGTAACAGATACGAGAAACCGTCGTAAGCGGCACGCGTCTCTCGCAGGCTGGCGATGTTCCTCGCGCCGAGATTCAGTCTATTGTCCAGAAGTACAACATCGTCATCGCTGGCGCGCGAGTCGATGAGCGCCACCGATCGAGCGATGTCCTGGTTGGTTGGAGACTCCAATGAGATGCGCCAGACGTACCTCAGCATCGGACCGACTGGCTGAATCAGGAACACGACGGCCAGAAGTGCTACGGCCCCTGAGAAAAGCCAACGTCTTCCCGAGATCGAGAGAATCATTGCCGCGATGGCTGCGTAGCACAGCGGCAGAAGTGGGCTCACGTACCGGCCATCGGTGATCGTCGAGTAACGGCCGGGGTTCGCTACGGGAAGAATAAGCAGCGTGCCAAGCAGCGCGAGCAACGGAAGCGGCTGTCCTAGCTTCGCGGCCCAGAGAAGGGCCGCCACAGCTGTACCAAGTCCGAAACCCACCAGCGCGATGTCGACCGGCAAAGGCCAATCGTCAACCGTGCTCATTGACGTCACGAGCGTCTCACCGAGCATTCCGAGGGATCGTCCGACATTCCGCACAATAGCCATGAAGTCCGACTCAGGCAGTGGGCCATCCGCCAGGTAATTTTTCCGGGTACGAATGTATTGCGCGTGAGTGAGCGTATCGCCCAGGTACATCAGGTTGTGAACGAGGACACTTGCGTACGCGAGCATGAAAAGCCCGATGCCAACGTAGGTCCATCGGCTGCGCAGCAGCCACGGCGCCTTCACGATGACGAAAAGGATGATCGCGGGAATGAACATCCCTGCAAGTAGGTGAGTCTGAAGTGCAAGGCCGAACGAGAGGCCCGCAATGACCATTGGCCAGGCGGCCCGAGTTCGCACGACGCGCATAACCAGCCAGAGACCCAGCGTGGTGAAGAATGGCGTCATCGAATTCGACCAGGCGATGTGACTGTTCACGATGACGTGGACGCCGGCCATAGCCAGCATCATGGAGCTCAACGCTCCAACCAGGCGCGTCCGCGTTAATCCGACCGAGCGAGCGATCTCCATACCTAGCGGGTATGTCAAGCCGACTGTAAGTCCGCCCAGGAACCACGAGATAAGCCGAGGCGACCAGGGATTCTGGCCGCTGACCAAGAAGACGAGCGCAACGGCATAGTTCTGGATTGCACCGATGTAGGAATCGACACTGGTGAGCGGGAGAAGCCGCCCCTGGGAGATCAACAGGCCCCGTAGGACTTCTTGAATCTCGTCCGTGAAGCGCGGGGCGGTCGATAGGTACGGCCACCGGACCACGAGAGCAAGGGTGACGACCGCCAAGAACGCAATGACGTCGATTGTCCGTTCGCCAAGCAACATTGCGCTCGATCTGGGCCGAGCGACGGACCGAGCTGTGGAGAGAACCGCGGCCATAATAGAGGAAGAGCCTATGTTACGCGACGGAGCAGGTATGGAACGAGGCGCCTATTTGCGCTGCCTGCACGATTCGCAATGCAAAGTGGCATTATGTCAATAGATCCTGTGTGCGATTGGAGCGAGCATGGGCCTTTTGTCAAGCGTTTCGGCGTCACAGAAGCGTAACACTTGACATCGGGTGGGACGGTCACCTTTAATCAGGCGTCGCGAAGTAGGAATCCGACTGGAGAGACGGGGTAGTATCCGAGCGGGAATTTGAAGCCGGGAGCTGCTCGGCGCGCATTCCCCCGGATGTCCCGTCTTTTTTGATGTGCGACGGGCACACCACCCAGGGAGACAGCAATGGCCATTGCAAACGCACTTGGAACGACCTATCAAGTCGATTCCTATCTGAATTTCGTCAAGAGTGAGAACATTCCCATCTACGACGTCTACGCTGTCGACACGCTTACCGTGGATCTCGAGCCCTGGGAGCGGGTGGGAGGTCTTGGGGCCTATGTGCACCTGGCTGGACGCAGTGACTATCTGAGCTGCTACGTGTCGGAAATCGCTGCGGGTGGTCATCTGAAATCGGAGCGCCACGCGTTCGACAAGCTGATCTACGTCGTCAAGGGTCGCGGCGCTACCACGATCGAGCTTGGGAACGGCAAGAAACATACGTTCGAGTGGGGCCCGGGGAGCCTGTTCGGCATCCCGATGAACGCCCAGCATCAGCACTTCAATGGCTCAGGAACTGAGACGGCACGGTTTGCTGCCGTCACCAACCTGGCCATCATCATGAACATCTACCACAACACCGACTTCATCTTCGACAACCCATTCGTCTTCAACGACCGAGCGGGCGAGGATCGGTTCTTCCAGGGTGAGGGCGAGTACCACCCGGTGAAAGCCGGCCGCAATCACTGGGAGACAAACTTCGTGCCCGACCTGGTCAATTTCGAGCTGCCAGAATGGCATGCACGGGGGGCGGGAGGCAACAACATCCAGTTCCTTCTCGCGAACTCGACGATGCACGCGCACATTTCCGAGTTTGGTCAGGGCACGTACAAGAAAGCCCATGCGCACGACGCGGGCGCACACATCTTTTGTGTGACCGGACAGGGATACTCACTGCTATGGCATGACGGTGAGAATCCGATTGATACCGTGCGCGTGGACTGGAAGCCCGGAACGCTTTACGCGCCACCAGACGGGCCCACAATCCACCAGCATTTCAACACCGCAACCGCAACTTCACGGTATCTCGCTCTCGACTTTGGCGGCATTCGTTATAAGGTGACCGAGAAGAAGAGCAAGAACTACGAGGGTATGGACGTGTCCATGAAGGACGGCGGCATTCAGATTGAGTATGAGGATGAGGACCCGCGCATTCTCGAGCTCTTCGAGAGGGAGTGTGCCGGGGCTGGGGGCCAATCGAAAATGCGAGAGTGGATTTCGGACTACGTGGCCAATAGGCAGGTGGCCAGGACATGAACATGAATGTGGCACACGAACTAAAGGAGCACAGCATCGATGCCACCTGAAGCGGTACAGGTCGACGTCTGGCACGCGTTTTACAGTAGCCTTTTCCAGATTCTGGAATGGCCGACCATCGGGTACATGTTTATCGGAATGTTTATCGGATTCTGGGTCGGCATCTTGCCCGGAATTGGCGGCGCGGCAACAATGGCGCTCATGCTGCCTTTCGTCTTCAGCATGACGCCCGTTGCCGCAATTGCATTTCTGCTGGGGATGTACTCGGTCACCGCGACAACAGGTGACATCACCTCAGTTCTTTTTGGTGTCCCTGGTGAAGGAAGCTCAGCCGCGGTCATTTTTGACGGCTTCCCGATGGCCAAACGGGGTGAAGCCGGGCGGGCTCTCGGCATCGTGCTCTTCACGTCGCTCGTTGGCGCGATCATCGGCGCGATAGGACTGGCGCTGGTGATCCCATTCGTGCGCCCCATTGTGCTGAGCTTCGGACCACCCGAATTCTTCATGATGGCGGTGCTCGGACTGAGTTTCGTCGCAGCGTTGAGTGGTGGGTCGATTACCAAGGGGCTTTTGATGGCTGGCTTCGGTCTCATTCTGGCGACAGTTGGCCAGGACCCAGGCACCGCGCGGCTTCGCTACACCTTTGGTGAGCCGTATCTCTTCCAGGGCGTGCCGCTTATCCCGGTTGCGGTCGGCTTATTCGCCGTACCATCCATCGTAGAGATGATGTGGCAGAAGACCTCCATTGCTCGAGTAAAGCCTACGGAAATCCATGGCGCCATGCAGGGAGTGAAGGACACGTTCACCTATTGGTGGCTGACCGTCCGGGCAAGCCTCATTGGCCTTGTCCTGGCTATGATCCCGGGGGTAGGCGGCGGCACGTCGCAGTTCGTAGCCTACGCGCACGCTTACCAGACATCGAAGAACAAAGAAGCGTTTGGCAAAGGCTCCATCGAGGGTTTAGTCGCGGCCGGTGCGGTGAACAACTCTCGCGAAGGCGGCCATCTCATTCCAACGGTAGCTTTCGGTATTCCCGCGGGCGCAGCCATGGCCCTGCTTCTGGGAGCGCTACTCATCGTTGGGATCACCCCAGGCCCCGCCATGTTGACTACAAACCTGGACGTGACGTTCAGCATGGTCTGGACGATGGTCGTGACCAACATCATCACGGTGATATTCTGCTTAATTTTTGTAAAGCAACTCGCCTGGATCACGTTTGCCAAAGGCTCTGTCTTGGTGCCGTTTCTGATCTTCCTGGTTGCCATTGGCGCATTCACCGCGAACAATGCCTGGCTGGATATCGTAGTGATGCTCTTCTTCGGCGTAATGGGCATGCTTATGACGATCTGGCGCTGGCCTATCCCACCGTTGTTGCTTGGTCTTGTCTTGGGAGATCTCGCGGAGCGGAATTACTTCCTCTCGCAATCCCTGTGGCCTGGTGGCGAATGGGTCACGCGACCTCTGGTCATCGTGCTTGGCATCATCTCGATCTTGGGTCTCGCTGGCCCGCTGATTTCGGACTTTCTCAAGAAACGAACGATGCGCGCGTTGAAGGTAAAGGAGGTGGACGTTGTCTAGGGCTGACTTCTGGATCGCGAGACTACCTGCCATAATGAGCCTCTTCGTGCTGCTTGTATTCATCATCGCCGTTGTACAAATCCAGAGCTTTCCGGCCAGAGCAAAGGCCTTCCCATTAGTCGTTGCCTGGCCCATGCTTGCGCTGGCAATCGTGCAGCTAGGCATGGATCTCTTCAAACCAAGGGCACGGGGTGGGCCCGCTACGTCTATGGCAATGGGGATGTCAACGGGCGCAGTTCCCGACGATGTCCGCCAGGCTTCCGTAAAACCGGCCACCACGGTCAGCGAGGCCGATCGGCTGGCCCAGCTCAGGGTCGAGCTTGACGAGCTTGCAGCACTCGAAGATGCTGAGGTCGTCCCGCACACGCGCAAAGACATTGTTATTGCGCTTACGTGGTTCTTCGCGTTCTTCGTGGTCATCTGGCTCATCGGCATGCGCATCGGGATTCCGCTCTATACCGCGATCTACCTCTTCGTCGTTTCGAAGGAAAAGTGGTGGGGGGCTCTATTGGGCGCTGCCGGCGCGTACGCTTTCATCTTTTTCATCTTTGACCAGATCGGGCACCTGCCCTTCTTCCCAGGCGAGCTCATCAAGATGTTGGGTCTCGACTAGGCTGCGATCCGGTCCGGTAACATAGCAGCGCGGAGCCACAACCACGCTGCCCGATCTACAGGTACGCGGCGCGCCGAGCTCGGCGCGCCGCGTACGTTTGTGTGGATAGTTGATGTCCCAATCCCAGGAGGTTTCAAGTTGATCCAGTCCCGTCGGCCGCGCGGCGTAGCGCTCTCCGTTCTAGGTTCCATGGCGGGCGCCTTACTTGCAGCATGCTCACCGAGCGCGCCGGCGAGTCCCACTACTGCACCCAAGCCCACCGCGGCAGCCGAGAAACCAGCCGCATCTCCGGGAGCCGTCCCCGCTGGCTCCCCATTCGCATCACCGGTCGCATCTCCCGCCGCGGGCGCACCTGCCGCCGCGGCCAAGACATCCACGTCCACAGTAGATCCATCGCTCGCATCGACCTGGCAGGGCAAGACCCTCACCATCGTGGTAGCCGAAGCTCCTGGCGGTGGGTATGACAACTGGGGACGCCTTGTTGGTCGACATCTCGGAAAACAGCTTCCCGGCAATCCGACCGTCATAGTGGAGAACATGCCCGGCGGATCGCACCGGATCGGCACCAATCATGTCTATCAGTCCAGAGCTGACGGTCTGACTATTGGCCTGGTGGACCGTTTTATCCCGGGCTACCAGCTACGCGGCGAGGGCCCCGAAGAAGGCGTTCGCTACGATGCCAACAAACTCAACTGGCTTGGTAGCACCGCGACCGAGACACAGGCATTGACCATGACAAGCAAACCAGAGGTGACCAGTTGGAAAGACCTGGCCACCAAAGAGGTCAAGATCGGACACACGGGTCCTGGAAGTTCGCCGCACACCTACCAGTTGCTGCTGAACAAGGCCCTGAACCTCAAGACTCAGCCGATCTTTGGCTACAATGGCACGGCCTCCATTCTTCTGGGCATGGATCGTGGCGAGGTCGATGGCATCGTCATCTCGTACTCGTCGCTCGCCATTCAGAAGGCGGATGACCTCAAGGCAAAGAACCTCATTCCGCTTGTGCAGTTTGGCGATGCCCGCATCAAGGACCCGTTGTCCGGAATGCCACCGGCCGCGGAAGATCTTTTCAAAGAGGCCTCACCTGAATATCAGCAGCTCCTCGCTCTCGCACAGCGGCCATTCACCTGGTCTCGAGCCTTCGTCCTGCCGCCCAATATGGATGCCAAGGTGCTGAGCACGATGCGCGCTGCATTCATGAACACTATGTCTGACGCCGACTTCCTCTCTGATGCTCGTCAACTCAAATTCGATGTGGACGCGGTGTCAGGCGAACAAGTGCAGTCGCTCATCGAGGAGTACATGAAAACCCCGCGGCCCATCGTGGACCGATTGACTGAGCTAATCGAGGCAGACACCCCACACTGAGCACAAATCGGCGGTAGGATACGCACCTATAGGAGGAAAGAGGACACAGATGTTTGACGAGCTACGCGAACGGTTTCAGCATGACTGGGACTTCGACCACGACCACGAGGATTTCGAGGACGAGGACTGGTCGCCGCCCACATCAAAGAACGATTTTTACTATGCCGACAATATCGAGCTGACCACGGTCGGAATTGATATTGGCTCGTCGACATCGCACCTGATGTTTTCACGGCTCCATCTACAGCGCCTGGGGCAGTTTCTTTCCAGCCGCTATGTGGTCGTGAATCGCGAGGCCCTCTATCGATCTGAAATCCTACTCACACCTTACCGATCTGACAATACGATCGATGCTGAGAGCCTGGGCAACTTCATTGCCACGGCCTACCAGGAGTCCGGGCTCTCACCCGACGACATCGACTCCGGCGCCATCATCCTCACAGGTGAGGCCATCAAGCGAAGTAACGCACGTGCAATTGCGGACCTCTTCGCCACTCAGGCTGGAAAGTTCGTCTGCGCATCGGCCGGTCACAACCTCGAGGCTATCCTGGCGGCCAACGGCTCTGGTGGCGTGGCGCTTTCCCGCGACCCTGCCCAAACGGTGCTCAACATCGACGTTGGCGGTGGCACCAGCAAATTCGCGCTCATCACCAACGGCAAGGTTCTCGAAACGGCCGCTATCAACGTCGGTGGACGTCTTGTGGCCGTTGACGAAAATCGCAAGGTGACTCGAGTTGAGCACGCCGCCCACATCGTTGCCGATTCGATCGGAGTGCATCTCAAGATCGACGAGACTCTGTCAAAGGAAGATGAAGAGAAGCTTGGCGACCGCCTGGCCGAGTGCATCTTCGAGCTTGCCAATCGGCAAAAGCTCAGCCCTCTGGCTCAAGAGCTCATGCTTACACCAGAGCTCACGATAGACTTACCCGTGGATTTGGTCACCTTCTCAGGTGGTGTCTCCGAATACATCTACGAGCGTGAGAACACCGACTACGGCGACCTTGCCCTCTCTCTTGCGGCCTCAGTGCGCAAGCGCATCGCGGACGGCCGCTTACCCGCCGCTATGAAATCTACGGACGAGCGTATTCGCGCAACGGTGATCGGCGCCTCGCAGTTCACCGTTCAGGTCAGCGGCAACACGATCTCCATCAGTGATGAGTCCGTTCTCCCCTTCCACAATCTTCAGGTCATCTACCCGCACTTGCCCGAGCGTGAAGACGTCACGCCAGACGAGGTGCTGGAAAGTATCCAGCGAGCATTCCAGCGATTCGACATCGTGGAAGGTGATGTCCTTGTTGCGTTGGCCATCGACTGGGCCGGCACTCCGCGTTATCCGCTCCTGCGGAACATCGCAGAGGGCATTGCCAAGGGTCTCGCGAACACGATCGCCACGAAACAGCCTCTAGTGCTGGTCTTTGCCAATGACTTTGGCAAGCTCATCGGCGACATCATGCGCGAAGAATTCGGGGTCCAGGGGCAGATCATCTCCATCGATAGCATCGTGCTCCAGGAGTTCGACTACATCGACGTCGGTGAAGTCATCCGCCCGGCGTTCGTGGTTCCAGTCGTTGTCAAGTCACTCGTGTTCCCGGAGATCGTCACAGCCGACGCGGCGGAAGTCGCTGAAGCGTACTCGGGGGCGAAGCAGTAGTTCACGCTCTGGTAGAGAGGCATGGCCCGACGCTGCCTCTCTACCAACATCAATCAGTTTCTGCCCGCTATCGATTAACGCCACGCTCATCAGCACGGGAGGAGACATGGCTGATACAGAGGTCCGATTGCGCGTTGACGCGTACGGTGAATGGGCTGCCGCTCAAGGCGTACCCATTCTTACGGGCCACTATGTGGAAGATCTCAACACCGTTGAGTTAGCCCCCTGGGAGATGATCGAGGGCCGCGGCGCCATCATCAATCTAACGGGCTCTGAGCAAACGTCCGGCGCTTATGTTGCAGAGATCCCTCCGGGACAGAGCCTCAAGCCACAGCGGCATCTCTACGAGGAGATTATCCACATCCTCAGCGGCCGAGGCGCCACGACCGTGTGGCAATCCGAAGACGGGGCGAAGCACTCCTTCGAGTGGGGTCCCGGCAGTCTGTTTGCCGTTCCGCTCAACGCGGCGTATCAGATGCACAACGGCCAGGCCGGTGACCCAGTCAGGTTCGTGGCGGTTCACACCGCGCCGCTGTTGATGAACTATTTCCACAATCCCGACTTCATCTTCGCGAATCCATTCCGATTTAATGATCGCTTCGACGGTCGCGGTGACTTCTTCAGTGGAGACGGCCGGCACCTCGAGACCCGCAGCCTGGAGATCAACTTCCTCTCCGATGTCCGATCACTTGGACTCGAGACGTGGGTCGAGCGCGGCGGCGGCGGCACCTCGATGGGCTTTGAGCTCTCGAGCAACACGTTCGGCTCGCACGTCTCCGAATTTCAACCGGGCAACTACAAGAAGGGTCATCGTCACGGCGGCGGCGCCCACATTCTGATCCTGCACGGAGAGGGCTACAGCTTGATGTGGCCGGACGACGAGGACTGGATCAAAGTGGACTGGAAACCCGGAGCATTCTTCTCTCCCCCGGACGTCTGGTGGCATCAGCACTTCAACGTCAGTGACGGCCAGGCTCGTTATCTGGCTTTTCGGTGGGGCAGCCGGAAATTCAGCATGCCGCGGCTCTTT
This sequence comes from uncultured Chloroflexia bacterium, assembly GCA_963765765.1. Taxonomy (GTDB): domain Bacteria; phylum Chloroflexota; class UBA6077; order UBA6077; family JACCZL01; genus CAVXYC01. The sequence continues at coordinate 129,460 of CAVXYC010000027.1, forward strand.
CAGCCTGACAAACGCGTGGGCTCTGGCAAGAGTCAAATCGAATACGAGGAAGAGGATCCGCGCGTCCGACAAATCTTTGATGAAGAGTGTGCGAAATGGAAGACCCGCGCGGGAAAGTAGTGCCGTTTTCAATTTTGGCCGCGGCCTGCTAGAGTTGGATTCGGCAATGCGGGCCAATTGCTGCACCAAAGGAGTTCATTGTGACTGCAACCCCAATGCTTGGCCGTAGAAGTACCTACGCCAAATTTGTCCAGAGCGAAGGCATCCCCTTGATCGAGGGATCGTACATCGAAGACCTCAAGACTGTGGAAGTGCAGCCGTGGGCTCGTCGCGATGTACGCGGCGCCTACATCAACCACGACGCCAGTGATATCTCCAACGACTGTTACGTGATGGAGATTCCGCCAGGAAAAGAGAGCGCACCGCAGCACCAGATGTTTGAGGAGATGATCTACGTTCTCCAGGGACGTGGTGCTACCACCGTCTGGACGGACGGCGGCAAGAAGCATCACTTCGAATGGGGACCCGGCGCGCTCTTTGGGATTCCACTGAACGCGTGGCATCAGCACTTCAATGCGTCGGGCAGTGAGAATGTCCGATACCTCGGTGTCACCAGCGCTCCGGTATCGATCAACACCTTCGCAAGCACGGACTTCGTCTTCAACTGCGACTACAAGTTCACGGATCGTTTCACCGGTGAGGAGGATTACTTCAGCGGCAAGGGTACTCAGACCGGCATGGTCTGGGAGACCAACTTCGTCGCGAACGTTCCTGACTACGCGCTTCTGGACTACAAGGCGCGCGGCGCGGGCGGGCGGAACATCAAGTTCACGCTCTGCAAGAACCAGATGGGCGCCCACGTCTCCGAGTTCCCGGTGGGCACGTACAAGAAGGGCCACCGACACGGGCCAGGAGCGCACGTCGTCGTCATCGGCGGCGAGGGATACTCACTCATGTGGAAGCAGGGTGAGGAGATCAAGAAGTACGACTGGCACGTCGGCAGCCTGGTCATTCCCCCGGATCGAACGTTCCACCAGCACTTCAATGTTGGCGCATCACCCGCTCGCTATCTGGCCCTGCGCTTCAGTGGCAACACCGAGATGCTCACCTACGACCCCAACAATCTGCCCATGGGTCAGCGCAGCGTCAGCATTGGCGGGGACCAGTTCGAGTACGACGAGCAGGATCCGTACATTCACGATACCTTCGTGAAAGAGTGTGCCAAGCACGGCGTCGAAGTGAAGATGAAAGAGTTCCTGCCCGTCGGTAAAGCGTAGCCAGCACCTTTGCTTGAGAGTGCAATATGGGGCCAGTGGAGGGCTATATGCCTGCCACTGGCCCCATTTTTATTTCGCCCTGCGCGCCTCTAACTCATCAAGTGTCTTCGGCCAATCGCCCTTGAGTAATCGGGACAGGCCTCGATCCGCGAGGAGCTTTCCGCCGGTCTGGCACCGGGCGCAGTAGTTACACTCATTCTCTGCGTAGACGATTCGCTGCACGGGCGCGCCGCAGTCCGGGCAGGGCTTACCGTATCGGCCGTGGACCGCCATCTCCGCCCGAAATGCCGTCACCTTCTCAGGGAGACCATCCCCAGCTTCAGCGCGCAGCCGCTCCAGCCAGAGCTGAAGCGTCACCAGGGTAGCATCGAACAGCCTCTCGATCTCCTCATCCGTCAACTGACGCGTAAGACGAATTGGGGAAAGGCGTGCACGATGAAGAATCTCATCCGAATACGCGTTCCCGATCCCGCTGAAGAGATCAGGATCGGTGAGCGACCGCTTGACTGTGTGGCTCTCTGAGCGCAGCACTTCGGCAAACTCAGCGAGGCTTGACTCGAGTACCTCCAGACCGCCCCGATCGAGCTCTGCCAGGCCACTGGCGCCTCGCACGACGTGAATGGCCGCGCGTTTTTTACTGCTGGCCTCGGTCAGCGTCATGGTACCCGAAGCGAAATCGAATGCTGCGAGTCCGATCTTTCCAGGGACCTTAGCTCCCGGCTCCTTCCAGTGGAGTCGACCGGCGATCATCAAATGGATCGAAAGATACAGATCGTTGTCGAAGCCGAGCACGATCTGCTTGCCAAGCCGCTGCACGTTGACGAGCGTGGCGCCCTCAACCGCGTGGATGGGCGGATCGAAGGTCCGAACGAGGAACGGACTGGCAATGCGTACTTTGTTGAGCACCTGCCCGCCAGCCAGTGACTGGATGCGCTCAACGTAAACGGCGACGTCCGGCAGCTCAGGCATCTGTCACTTTCACGTTGCTGGGCAGCCACTCATAGACGCTCAAATCGCACCGACCTCGTGGGTCGAACAGGACTCCCTCCACTTCCAGCATCGACCGACGATGGGCGCCCTCGGTAGTGCTCGCATCGCCACTGACGGCGCCGAATCGATTGATCACTCGATGCGCCGGCACGTCTTCCGGACACACGGCCATTGCCCACCCAACTTCTCGCGCTTTTCGCGGATCGCCCAGCAGGCGTGCAATTGAGCCATAGGTAATGACTCGGCCTTCCGGAACGCGCCTGACGAGGCGGTAAACCTGTTCGTTAAATGACGGCCTCGTCGCTGGTGTGTTCAGTGCAATCGTGCATATGTTGCCACTTCCACATTCGAGGGAAACCCAACCCCTGCAGCAGCCCTTCGCGTTATAGCAGTTGATAACGATGCGTACTGCGCCGCGGAATGGAAAAGTGGCGACTCCCGGGAAGACGGGCTGCCGAGACGCTCATCACAGTGTTCGTCCTCACGAGGAGCGACCGTTGGTTGGTCAGGCATTCGCCATTGCGCTCAAGGATGGCCAGGGCATCGTAAGCGCCCCGCAACACGTGACTCCAGAGCGAGCACGTGGCCTTCGTTCGCGCAAGCCGAACCGATGTCTTACTGGTTTAGTTCAACCTCGCGCTAGCCTTTGCATGCGAGCGGTATGAAGCCAGCGTCGCCCTTGAATGATTTGGTCGAGCCCCGCTACGCTAGGTCGAGTTAGGAGGAAACTTGGCGTGCCAGCAGTTGGTCAATATTGAGTTAGGGTTAAGCCGGGCAATGAATTACTGATGACTGCGCAAAAAGAAAAAGCCACGCGCGAGCGACTTTCGCCGCGTGGCTTCCGTATGGAGACTCGTTTGCTGTTCACGATACGCTGAGAAACATGGTATGCCCACAGCACCTCGGCGATCTTCTGCGTCAAATCTCCTCGCTGCCTGCGTTTGTCGCGTCCGTAAAGGTACAGGACTGAAACCGACGTTATTATTTTGCTGCACGATGCGGTGATGGAGCATGAGCTGATCCTTTCCATCACAGTCGTTGCAGGCGCTGAGCGCCGAAGTCTGCTCGACCATATTCTGGATATCGAATTTGAATGAGCCCTTCCGCTCATCACGAGCCGCTTGCTCGGGAAAGCGCTCATTTTTCGACGTCTCATCCTTAAAGAGCTGCTTGGCCTGATCGGCAGTCTTCGTCACGTAGACGGTGTGATCGATAACTCTCGGTCCCAGCGTGTCCGCTGAGCCGGTATCGTCTCGGCGCTCATATCGACCGCGTGCCCAGGTGCCCTTATCGTCAGCACCGTCTTCAAATCGGTACTGAGTTGCTTCCTTACCAGCATCCGCAAGTTTGAAGACGAGATCCGTAGCTGGGCCCGTGTAAAGGCCAGAGCCCGTCTGACGGGGCGCAGGCGACGATGGAGCTGACTCAGACTGCGCTGCGGGGCAGACTCCTGGGTGACAACGGGCGGATTTACGGGCCGACACTCGGGAAGTGCAGCGTTATCCTTGTCTTCGCAGTCGACCTCGTTACTTGTTTCGACCTTCTTCTTTTCGTCGCCGTCATCGGCCCAGACCGGTCCAATGAGCGACAAGCCCAGAAGCACTGCGAAGAATAATGATGTACGTCTACCAAGGAAGTTTTTTCTCAAGCGATTAGGACCTCTCATATCAGGGTTGCATTCAGGGAGGCGTACCAGGCGGAGATACGAGCCCGCTAGTTTCCCCGAGCAGTTCAACGACTCACAACGATAACGGTTGCGTCGCATGATGGCCTGGAACTTAACTCGTCGAGATTCCTGAGGATGAGTCCTGAAGAGGGGAACCCCTTCATCAAGCGAGCTAGTAAGAGGTGGGGTCTCGTCAAACTCAGTGCGGAATGCCTAATCCCAATGACTGCGCGATGTCCGCGGCGAGGACCAACAGCGAGGCCCGCGCCAGAATATTTCGACGGGACGTCAACCCTCGGGCGGGGTGAGAGCCGCCACGAGGCGCGGAATCGTATCCACGGCGGGGGCCGGCGCTCCTGGTCTATCCAGGTCATGGAGCAAACGCTCCAGTCTCGCCCGCACGAACGTCTGCTCTTCGAGTGAATAGAGCGGCGATGAGATCTCCGATTCCAGGGAGCGGAGGCGCCAGGCCATCCGTTGCCCCGGATCATCTCCGAGAGTCGCGAACGCTCCATCAATGTCGCGAATGACCGCTCGAACCGCGCCGTTGACCGCTCCGAGCTGCACGTTTACGTCTCGACGGGAACGACCGTCTGCATCGGGGGCGCTATGCTGGAGCATCACTACCCCCCAGTCCTTGAGTGCGTCAACCGCCGAGTGATTTAAATTCTCCGCAAGTGAGTCATCCGACCGAAGCCGTTGCGAGAGCAGATCGATTTCCGCATTCACATCAGCGTCTGTGGCGGTCTCTTCGTCTCCCGGTCTTGAACGACCGAGCAGAGAGTCGATGAATCTCCAGGGGAATACCGGGCATGGACTATCCAGCCTCAACAGTTTCGAGCGCCGCTCGAAACTGAGTCTCGTAGAGCCGCGAATACAAGCCCCCCTGGAGTATCAGCTCCGCATGCGATCCACGTTCCACGATCCGTCCATGGTCCAGCACGAGGATGGTGTCGGCTGCCAGCACAGTGCTCAACCGGTGGGCAATCACGAGGCTGGTCCGGCCGATCATCACCCGGCTAAGCGCATCACGGACCAGCGCTTCCGATTCAGAATCGAGATGAGCAGTTGCTTCATCAAGTACCAGGATGCGTGGATCCTTGAGAATGACGCGCGCTATCGCCAGTCGTTGTTTCTCACCACCGGAAAGACGATAGCCTCGTTCGCCGACGATGGTCTCAAATCCTTCTGGAAGACCGGCGATGAAATCGTAGATGTTGGCAGAGCGGCACGCCTCCTCTAACTGCGCGTCTGTCGCCACGGCGGAGGCGTAGAGCAGGTTGGAGCGGATCGAGTCATGGAAGAGATAGGTCTCTTGCGTCACCATGCCGACCTGATTCACCAGTGATTCGAGCGAAACATCACGCAGATCATGCCCGTCTAGGAGGATCCGTCCGCGAGTTGGGTCGTAGAGTCGTGGAAGGAGGTAGGTCATGGTGGTCTTACCCGCTCCGCTCGGCCCCACGAGCGCAACGAGCTGCCCGGGCAGCATGTCAAAACTCACGTCCTGAAGTGCCCAACGGGTTTCACCCGGCTCCGTGGTCGCGATCTCCTTCTTCGGGCGTGGGCCACTCAAAGGCACATCCTCGACATGCCCACGTCGGCCTCGATTTGGTGCCGTTGAAAGCACGGCAAGCCGTGCCGATGCTGGAGGCTCAGAGTAGCTAAACCAGACGTGCTCTAGCTGGACTCGACCCTCCGCTTGCGTCAGCTCTATGGCATCGGCGCGCTCCTTTATCTCAGTTGGCAGATCGAGCACCTCAAAAACACGCTCGAAGCTCACGAGCGACGTCGCAAACTCAACACGCGCATTCGTCAGTGCGGCAAGCGGTCCATAGAGCTGTCCAAGATATGCGCCAAAGGCCACGACGGTACCTATGGTTAACGCATCCGTCAGAACGAAGTAGCCCCCAATCCAGAAGACGACCGCCATCCCCACTGCACTCACCAGACTGAGACCAAGGAAAAACCAACGGCCAATGAGAGCGGAACGGATGCCGATGTCTCGAACTCGCTCAGCGCGCTCAGCAAATCGTTCGGTCTCGGCGCGCTCTCTCCCGAATAGCTTGACGAGTAGCGCACCGCTCACGTTCAGAGTCTCATTCATGAGCGCGTTCATCTGAGCGTTGAGACCCATGCCTTCACGGGTCACCCTGCGTAGCACCTGTCCCACACGCCGAGCCGGAAGCACGAAGAGTGGCAGCAGTAGAACGCCTGCAAGCGTGAGGCGCCACTCCAGCGTAATCATGATGGCGAGTGCGGAGACCACCGCGATCAAGTTCGAGGCAATGTTGACAAGCGTGCTTGTGACAGCCTGCTGCGCGCCAACTACGTCGCTATTGAGACGAGCCATGAGCTCACCAGTCTTGCTCTCGGTAAAGAAGCGCAGCGACATCCGCTGCATATGGCCGTAGACGGCCTTACGCAAGTCAAAGATGATCCCCTCACCGATGCAAGAGCCCAGGTAACGCTGCCACACTCCCAACAGCCCAGAAATGACCGGTACGAGAACCATGCCTAGTGCCAGTAGGTTCAATTGGCGGAAGTCTCCCGAAGGAAGAGCGTGATCGATGAGCTGGCGAATCAGGAGAGGAGGAACGAGCGAAAGCAGCGTGATGGCCACGATAGTGGCAAGCATCACAGCAACGCGGACACCGTACGGTCGTGCATAGGCTGCCACTCGGCGAAGGACAGCGCGATTGACTACAGGTTGATCGCGCTGGTCATCGTAGCCGAGGAATGACCACCAGCCGCGATCTAAGGACATCATAGTGCGATTATACGGACGGCGGGCGGTGATCCGACGTGGGGCGACTGAAGTCTATCCCTGCTGTCAATCGCCTGCTGTCGATTCTCCGTCCCGTCCGTCGTGACGCTACTTGAAGAACGCCTTGTCGAAGATTTCGATGTACTCGTTGTTGCGAGAGATCTGGTCGGGCGTCCGCCTGCTCGGGTTCACTTCGTTAAACGGCGGTAGGCCGGCAGACGGCGCGACACCTGGCAGCGCGGGATGCGAGTAGAGGTTATCCGTCATAGAACGCTGCCCGTCAGGCGAGGTCAGCCAGCTCACCCAGAGCTTGGCCGCATCCAGAGACGGGCCGTTTTTCACAACGGCAATGGTGCCCGTCAGTACGGTAGAGCCACCGTCTCGTAGGTACTCCACCTTCACCGGGGCAGCCCGTTCCAGGTCGAACCATTCCCGCGTCGTTCCCAGCGGCAAGAACATGGCGTACTCGCCTCGGGCAATCTGGTGTGGGGCGGCGTCGCGGTCACGAACGAATGTCGGCTCTTGCCCTTTCAGCGCCTCCAGATAGGACTGCCCCGCTTGCTCGTAGATCATCGTGAAAACGTCAAGTCCTGGTCCGTTGGCGCGCGGATCCTCGAGAAGAATCTTTCCCTTACCCTTCCAGAACGGATCGAGGAGGTCTTCCTTCTTCATCGGGACCTTATCCGCCGGCACCAACTGCGTGTTGTAGATGTAGCCGAATAGGCTCTCCGTAGTAGCCCAACGCACGCCGCCTGAGGTCAACGGAATCTCTGGGAGCTGCGAGGCCGTTGGGGGGCCCTCCCATTGCTCCAACATGCCCTGCTTGTCGACCGTGGTCATTGTTGTCTGGCCGTGGCTCACAACGTTGGCTATGAGCTTGCCGCTCGCTGCCTCTGCCTGAACACGCTGGATCATTTCGGGACCGCGCAGCAGGACCGTCTCGATCTCGATCTTGGGATAGTATTTGTGGAAATCTTTGACGATCTCATCGTACTCGGACCCGGTACCGCCATAGTGTGAGACCTTCACTCCACCCGATGCCTGCGCCTTCGTGTAGAAGTCGTCCAGCTTGGCCTTCACATCCGGGGAGTTGACGCTGGCAGACCCTCCACCGCTGGTGGAGGCGTTTCCTGGGGCAACCGCCCCACCGGAGCAAGCGGCAAGGACGACGGCCGCGAGTGCGATCCAGGTTAGCGCCGCGACACGATTCACGAGCATCGACTCTCTCCCTGTCCCCTCCGTCTGGAGGACGACACTCAGTGATGCTAGCAATGACCCGTGTCAAGGTTGAAGTATTTCAATAGCGGGCGCGAAGCGATTTTGGAGTGCGTCACGGAGGGTGATTGTCATTGGCCGTTTTCGCCACCCGCCCACCCGGTCTTGCTCCAAGTCGCCGTGCAGGCAATGCTCGAGCTTAAGCTCGGCCTCGGACGAGACTTACCAGGGACCCAAGGTCTTCCGACTTGAGAATCGCCGACACTCCGAAGTAGACGATTGCGCCGAAGGCGCAAATGCCAACCAGGAGCAAGGCCTGCATCTGGCTCGAGGCTGCTGAAAATCCACCGAACACGAGATTAGGCAGTGCCCAAATAGCCAGAGCCATCATTGCGCTGGCAATGAGAATGCGCGCCAGGCCACCCCACAGCGTAGACATCGGCAATCCACCCACCCGCCGAGCCAATAGCCAGAGCAGTAGTGCCGCCTCCGTCAACGCGGCGAGTGAGTGAGCCAACGCCAGCCCACGATAATTGAGCTCGGTATTCATCAGGAGCAGGCTGAGTACGATGTTGAGCAAAATCGCGCCAACGGCCACGGTTACAGGCGTGCGGGTGTCATGGTTTGCATAGAAGACACGATCGACAATCTCAACGGACGCGTGACCGGCGAGTCCGAATTGAATAAAAGACAAGTGCACCCGCGGTCATCGTTGTTGAAAGGGCTGTAAATTCGCCACGCTCGAAAAACAGCTTGATCACGGGCTCAGCAAGCACCATCAACCCCACACTAGCGGGAATCGTCAGAAAGAGAATCATCCGAAGAGCGAGGAGAAAGAGATCCCGAACGGATTCAGTGTGCTCCAGAGCGCTCTCCTCGGCCAGCGTTGGAAACACCGCGGTTGACACGGCCATCGCGAGCACCAGCGGACTCATAAGGAGTGTCCAGGCCACATTCAAATACCCGATGCTGCCCGAGATTAGGATGGACGCAAGCACAACATTCACGAGAAGGTTGATCTGGACCACGGCCAGTCCGAGCATGCGAGGCAGCATCAAACGGCCAATCTCGCGGAGCCCCGGATGGTGAATCTGGAACGCCGGGCGCAGACGCATGCCGAGGGAATAGAGTCCGGGCACCTGCACCAGAAGATGTAGGAGCGCACCTACCGCGACACCGACCGCCACGCCCTCGATACCAAAGGGGCGAAGCAAGACAGCTCCCAGAATGATGCTCAGGTTGTAAGCCACGGGAGCAAGGGCAGTGATGGCGAAACGCTGGAACGAGTTGAGCACGCTGGTTGCAAAACCGCTCACGGCGAACAGAGCCGGTGAGACCAGCATGATACGCATGAGGTCAGCGGTCTCCTGCTTCAACTCAGCGTCAAATCCTGGAACGATGAGATCCGCTAAGCGCACGGGCCACAATGGCCATGAGTATCGCCACGGGGATAGTGATGGCCACCGCCACGGTCATCGCCGTTCGAGCCAGCCTAAACCCGTCGTCCAGTCCATCGCGGGCGATATAGGTCTTAAAGACAGGAATGAATGCCGAGCCCACGGCACCTCCGGCAAGCACCTGGAAGATGATGTCCGGTACCGTGACCGCCGCGACGTAGGCCTCGAATTCTCGTCCGGTGCCGAACTGATTCAGGATGACCATGTTGCGGACGAGACCGAGCAACCTACTGGCCAGGAATCCGGCCATCACCACGAGTGAGGCCACAGCCAGCTTGTTCATCCCCGACTTCACGCTAGCGAACGCCCGTCCGGACGGTTCCCAGCTTCTTCACTCTGGCCACGACCGATTCATGTGCACGCCGCTCGAGCGTGTCGTCAAGGGGGTCGAGCTCGGTCAGGGTTGGTTCGCGTCGTTTGAGGGCTTGAAGGATGAGGTGGTCGGCAAACCATGGATTTTTGGGCAAGAGCGATCCATGCAGGTAACACCCGTAAAGCTGGCGATACACGGCCCCTTCTGTGTGGTCAATGCCGTTGTTCCCATTGCCCTGCACAACTCGCGCCAGTGGCTGGCACCCCTCGCCCAGAAATGTTTGTCCGCTATGGTTTTCGAATCCCACGAGGGTTCGCCGGTCCTCGCCGACCATCGCTTCCACGACAACATTGCCAATGGATCTGCGCGTACCGGCCACCGTCCAGGCATCAAGGATGCCGAGCCCTGGGATCTCTTCTCCCTCGAGTGTGCGAAAGTACTTCCCAAGAAGCTGATAGCCGCCACAAACGGCGAGCACCACCACGTTGGACTCCACCGCGGCCCGCAGACCATCGCCCTTGATCGAGAGAAGATCGTTGCCGACGACCGACTGCTCGCGATCGGCCCCACCACCGAAGAACAAAAGGTCGTACGCTGCCGCTTCCACAGAATCGCCGTCCTTGATTGGCGTGACGGAAACGTTGATTCCTCGCCATTCGCAACGACGGACGAGTGTGATGATGTTTCCCCGGTCACCATAGAGTCCCATGGTGTCGGGGTAGAGATGACCAATAGAGAGGTGCATCAGTCTTCCCAGAATCCGCGGACGTACCCGGTTTTACGCAGGAGCTTCCGTGTTTCTAGCATTGCCGTGTAGGTGGGCAGCATGTAGACCGTCTCGCCCGGCTCAGTCTTCGCGAGAGCGAGCTCCAACGCTCGAGTCAGGTCAGGCTCCACCTCGATCCGATGTCGCTCGACATTGGCGTACTTAAGGCGCACCGCCATATCGTCCGCACGAAGCCCCGTACAAACAATTGAGATGGGCCGTTCCGCGAGCACCTCAAAGTCCACGTCCCAGAGCCAGGAAATGTCCGTGCCATCAGCAAAGAGGTCGTTGATTGCCAGAACGAGCTGGAACGTACCATCAACCGGAAGAACCGATCGAAGCACCTCATTAAACCCCACGGGATTCTTCACCAGGGCCAGCAGCAGCTCGCGCTGCTCGATCAGTACCCGCTCCAGTCTGCCGAACGCGGCCTCGAACCGCTCCACCCCCTGCTGAATGACTCGGGACGGAATATCCAGGGCTGTAGCGCAGGCTGTAGCGGCCAACGCATTGAAGATGTTGTACAGACCAGGCAGCTTCACATCGAGATCAAACGTCTGCGCCAGTGTCTGTACTGTGACGCGCGATCCGCGATCGCCGTGAGTCTCCACCTTCGTGATTCGGATATCCGGATCCGGCCTTCTCCAGCCACAGGATGTGCAGCGGTAGTGCCCAAGGTGCCCGTAAAAATTGGAGAGATACTCGTACGGGGCTCCGCAAAAGGCGCACAAGCGCGCATCCAGCGCATGCGGCGTCTCCCCAGTGCCCACGTCAGAACTTTCCACACCAAAATAGATGACATTCTCTCGACCGCGCCCTAACGATGCGACTATTGGGTCATCGGCATTGAGAATGAGCGTGGTAGACGGCGGGAGCGTCTCGATCATCTTCCGCCAGAGTGACGCGACAAACTCCACTTCACCGTAACGGTCAAGCTGATCTCGAAAGAGATTGGTGAGAACTATGAGTCGAGGAACCACCTCAGCCACAGCCCCAGGAACGGTGGCTTCATCCACCTCAAACACGCCGATCCCAGCGCGCGGACGTCCGAGAGGACCGGCGTTCTCCACCACGGCCGTTGTCAGACCCGTGATGAGGTTTGCACCGGCTCGATTGTGTAGGGGGCGCAGCCCACTCAACGTGAGCATACTCGCGAGAAGCCGCGAGGTGGTCGTCTTTCCATTTGTGCCTGAAACTACCAGGCACCCCGAGGGAAGGCTAGCAGCAATCGTCTGCAGCGCTCTGGGGTCCAGACGCTGCGCAACGTGCCCCGCGATGACCGTGCCACCACCGAGACCGAATCGACGACTCAAGGCCGCGGCGGCCTGTCCGGCGGCTACAGCCGCCGAGAGGCGGACACTCACCAATGGTGCTCCTCAGAGCGGTACCCGGCGTTGGTGCGATCCACGATACCTCGCTGATGATCACGCCTGTGCGCCGCCCTCTTTCGACGAAGGTCAGCTCTTGAGTTCGATGCGCTCGATGCGGTACCGAACTACGCCGGCCGGCACCTCTACCTCTACGGTATCTCCTACGCCTCGGCGATCCAGGGCGCGGCCCACAGGCGACTGAATGGAGATCTTCCCTTTACGGGCATCAATCTCTCCCGGACCGACCAGGGTGTACGTAATCTCCTCGTCCTCCTCGAGATCAGCGACCACAACAGTTGAGCCGATACTCACACGAGTGGAATTGGTGACTTCTACAACCTGGCCCGCCGCAATTGTCGACTTGATTTCACTCATCTTGCGGTGGATTTCGGCGAGGTGCTGTTTGGCCGCGTCATACGGCGCGTTCTCGCGGAAGTCCTTGTCCGCGGCGGCAAGCCGCAGCTCTTGCTCGGCTGCCGGCCGCTCTACGTTGTCAAGTCGATCCAGCTGTGTTTGGAGCTGCTCCAGACCTGCGGGCGTAAGCTGAATCGTTGGCTCGTCGGGCCGGTCGGAGTCGTTCTTGGTAGCGCTGTTGGTGCGCCGCTTGATGCGTAGCGCCGTGGCAACCGCCTCATCGAGCAGCTTGCGCTTGCGCGCAAATGTGAAGAAGTCCTTGAGTGGCTCGAGGCGTGTGCTGTTTCCAGAACCGTTATCTTCCTGCTGCGCCTGGTATCGTTCGAGATCAAGACGGGTCACCGTGCGGACCGGTCGATCAGACCCGAACCAACGTCCAAAGCGCTGAAGCTCACGAGCAACAGCGGGACGATGCTCCGACGCGACGACTGTCACATACTCGGACATCGCCTCGGATAGTGTTACGTCAACAGCCATAGTTCACCAGTGAGCAGAATATGTCCAGGGACAAGAACCATTATAAGGATCGCCCCGATGAGCCCTCAAGCATCCCAACCAAATCGTGGGTGGAGGGCGCGGAGACGATCGGCATCCCGCTAGAGAATCACACACTCGAAAAGTTCGGTCGCTACCAGAACGAGCTCATCGAGTGGAACGAGCGAGTGAATCTCACGTCCATCACTTCGCCAGGCGAGATACAGCGTCGACACTTCCTCGATTCGCTGAGCTGCATCGCCGGGGCGCGAGACCTTCTCTCCCTGCCGGGCTGCAACGTCGTCGATATCGGCAGCGGCGCCGGTTTTCCGGGCCTTCCTCTCGCCCTGGTGATGACCCATTTGCGTGTCACGCTCGTGGAGACCCGCGGCAAACGAGCGATGTTTCTCCGGCATCTCCTGGATGTGCTGGAGATTGAAAACGTCAGCGTCATCAGCGAACGAGCTGAGATACTCGGGCATGACATTGCACATCGGGAGCGCTACGACGTGACGGTGGCGAGAGCACTTGGTCCACTGCCGCTCATCGCGGAGCTGTGCATGCCGCTGGCTCGCATTGGCGGACGCTGCATCGCGCCGCGACGAGAAGACTTCAAAAGTGAAAGCGTGTTAGCTCAACCAGCCTTCGACCTGGTGGGCGGGTCCGCGCTCCAGTGGATTCCTGTAAACCTTCCCGAACTCGACGATGGACGAGGGCTCGTAATTGCGGAAAAAGTATCACCAACACCAGATAGATTTCCAAGACGACCAGGCATGCCGGCGAAGCGCCCACTCACGTAATTGCCCATCTTGAGACTTCTAGTCTTCGAAACGCCAGAGCATCGAGAAGATCACGCCAAGTGTGAAGCCCACAACTAGTCCCGCGGCTGTTGCCAGCGCGACTTCCGATCCAAACTCGAGCCAGAGGAATACACTCAACCCCGCGGCCGTGAGCAATCCGACGATTACTACCGCCAGGCGCCGTCGAATTTGATAGTGCGCTTCAGTGTTGGCGTCTTGACTCATTAGCGCCCAAAACATCGAGCAATGATGAAGATACTGCCGCATTGTGCCAAACCTGACAGTCTCGACGTCACACCCGGCTGATTCTTCCTGATGCTTGGCGCGGAGAAGGTGCTTCTCGACTCGAATATCTAAGACTCAAAGATTGAATTCCTTGTCAAGTGCAAATACCTGGTGTATATTGGCCGCGGCCTGGCGAGATCGATTACCCGAGGCGCCGTTTTGGCTCGGCGCAGTACCACCGGCACAACCCGTAACGCCGCGGATCATCGCACTACCAAGCCCGACTAGACGTGGAAAGGAGGTGAGGGAGACGTGACGTTTACTGACAAAGTGTTGGTGTGTCGAGAGTGCGGTGCCAGCTTTATCTTCACTTCGGGGGAGCAGGAGTTCTTCGCCATGAAGGGCCTGCAAAATGAGCCTGGCCGCTGTACTGATTGTCGCTCGGTCCGGCGACAACAACGCGACACCGGTGGCGCCATGGGCGATTATCGCCCACGACGTGAGATGCACGACGCCGTCTGCGCGCAGTGCGGACAAACCACGCAGGTGCCTTTCCTCCCGCGTGGCGACCGACCAGTCTATTGCAGCTCCTGTTTTGAACAGGTCCGCTCTGTCAGGCGCTGACAGCACAATTCATTAGTCGCACAGAGAAAACGGCCCCTGAAGCAGACGCTTCAGGGGCCGTTTTACGTGATGCGTTGGACGAATCTAAGGGATGATCGATGAGGCCGCCTGGACAGCGAGTGGAATGAACACCCCCGACAAAATCCCCACAATGAGAACACCCGCGGTGGCCGTGAGCAGAGTGAGGGCAGGTCCAACATCCACGATGACCGGCTTGTCCACAGTCGGCTCCACCAGATACATCTGGCGGACGACACGCGTGTAGTAGTAGAGCGAGATGGCGGAATTCACGACGCCCAACAAGACCAGCCAGTACATGCCGCTCTGCGCCACTGTCCAGAACAGATACAGTTTGGAGAAGAACCCAACCAGCGGTGGCAGGCCCGCCAGCGACAGCAACGCCAGCGACATCGCTAGCGCGAGCAGCGGCGCCCGTCGACCAAGACCCGAAAAGTACTCGAGATCCTCGTCCGGGATGTATCGCGAAAGCATGATGATGACGGTGAATGCCGCAATGTTCGTCAGCATGTAGGACAACAAATAGAAAAGAACAGCCGAATAGCTCTCCTGCGTCGCGACGGCTGGCCCCATCAACATGTAACCCACGTGGGCAATGCTGGAATAGGCCAGCAAGCGCTTCACATTACTCTGGACGAGCGCGGCAAGATTCCCGATGGTCATGGTCAATGCCGCCAGCACGGCCATGAGCGCGGTCCAGTCGCCCTGGATAGATGGAAGTGCGACCGCGAGAATCCTCAACAAAACAGAAAAACCGGCGGCCTTTGATGCAACCGAGAGGAACGCGGTAACTGGCGTTGGCGCCCCCTCGTAAACGTCAGGGGTCCACATCTGAAATGGCACGGCCGAGATCTTGAACCCGAAGCCAGCGACGATCATCGACAACGCCAGCAGCGCCGCGGCGCTGGTATCACTAGTAAGCGCACCACGAATGCCCGATAGCGTTGTGACGCCGGTCGCGCCGTAGAGTAGCGCCATTCCGAACAGCAGAATGGCCGTCGACATGGCGCTGAGGACGAAGAACTTCAGACCCGCCTCACTGGAGCGCAGATCACGCTTCGCCCAGCTTGCCATGAACGCCAATGAAAGACTGGTAAGCTCGAGCGACACAAAGATGGAGATAAGCTCCGTGGAGCTCGCCATCAGCATGAATCCGGTTGTACAGAAAAGGATCGCCGAATAGAACTCGGCTTCGTACTGTTCCACCAGATCGGTAAATGTCTCCGAGGCCAGCAGGACGAGGCCGGCAGCCAGCAGGAACAAGAACTTGAAGAAGATCGAGTAGTTGTCAACCGTGTAGGCGCCAAAGAATGACGTCTCACTGCGTCCAATGAGCGCTCCTGTCGCGCCCATGGCACCAACCACGCCCACCAGAGCAAGGTAGAGCAGTGGCCGGCGCGATGCTCCAGCCGGTAGGAACACGCCCACCAGCAGGACCACACAGGCCCACACTGTCAGGACAAGCTCAGGAGCTAGAAGAGAGAGATTCAAGTCGTCCTCCGTCCGAACCTATCCGAACAACCGCGCGATAGGAGTTACTCCGCCGGCGATCATCTCGGCAATGACGTTGGGGAACACACCCACCAGGATGATGACCGCAACCAGCGTGCCGACGGCAAACCCTTCACGGGCGGACATGTCAGTGAGATGTGAGTCGCGCCATTCTTGACCAAGCGGACCCATGAAGACTCGCTCCAGCATCCACAAGAGATATCCGGCGGTGATGACGATGGCGAACGCTCCGATGACCGTGTACCACTGCCAGACGGGGAACGAGCCAATGAACACCAGGAACTCACCGACGAAGCCGCTCATTCCTGGCAAGCCAAGCGAAGCAAGCGCGGCCACAACAAAGAGCGCGCCGGCCACAGGCATGCGCTGGGCTAATCCAGCCATTCGAGGAATTTCGCGCGTGTGCGTACGGTCGTAGACGACACCCACCATCATGAACAAGAGCCCTGTGATCGTTCCGTGTGTAACCATCTGGAACACCGCGCCCTGGAAACCAGTTTGCGTCAGCGCAGACAGACCCAGGATGACGTATCCCATGTGGCTGATGCTGGAGTTCGCGATCATCTTCTTGAGGTCGGTCTGAGCCAGCGCCACCATGGCCCCATAGATGATATTGACCACCGCAAGTACGGCCAGGAGCCAGGAAAGCTGCTGAGCGGCCTCAGGGAGCACACTCACGCACAATCGCAGTAGACCGTAGCCGCCCATTTTCAGTAGCACACCTGCGAGTAGCACACTCCCTGGGGTGGGCGCCTCAACGTGAGCATCCGGAAGCCAGGTATGGAACGGAAAGATCGGCACCTTTACCGCGAAACCGATCGCCAGAAGCAGGAACAATCCAACCTGGACGCTCGGCGCAAGTGAGCGAGCCGCGGTAGAAAGCTCGACCATGTCGAAGCTACGTCCGCCTGTGAAGAAGAACAGCGCCAGAATGCCCAGCAGCATGAAGGCACTGCCGACCACCGTGTACACGATGAATTTCATAGCCGCATACTCGCGGCGAGGTCCGCCCCAGATGCCGATGAGCAGGTACATCGGAATCAGTTCCAGCTCCCAGAAGAGGAAGAACAGGAAGAAATCAAGCGACGTGAATACGCCCGAGACTGCTGTCTGAAGGATCAACAGGATAGAGAAATAGAGCTGCGGACGATGAGTCTGATTCCACGAGATGACAACGGCCAGGAATCCCAGCAACGTGTTGAGGACGAGCAGCGGAAGGCTGATCCCATCCACTCCTAGCTTGTAGTAGGACCTAATCGGCGGAAGCCACATGAATCCGCCGTCGAATTGAAACCCAGCAATCGCGCTGTTAAAGGCCGCGAAGAGCCAGATAGACAATCCAAGTGTCGCGATCGTAATGATCGCGGCTATCCGTCGCGGTGCACCTGTACCGCCGCCACCAATGATCCCGATGAGGATCGCCCCGAGCATCGGGAGCCAGACAACGAGCTGAAGGACGAGGGTCTCAAGCGACATGACGGCTCCAGCTCACGATGACACCTACAGGAGAAGTATTCGCGGTGGCGTTAACGGACACGAACCACCACCATAAAGAACGCGATGATGACGAGTCCGCCAAAAACTGCCAGGGCATACGACTGCACGCGACCCGTCTGCGCCAGGCGCAAAGCGCCGCCAGCGTTCACCGTAACTCGCGCGATGCCATTGACCGCGCCATCGATAACACGCCGGTCGAAGTTCGCCAGCGTCGCCGCGCCACCAATGAATATGGTGCCAATCAGCGCGTTGTAGAGTCGATCGAATCCATACTTATTAATGGCGCCCACGTATATCGGCCGGAATACCGCTGTCATTGTGGCCGGCGAAAGTGCCTTTCTGTAGTACATCGCCCATGCGAGACCAATGCCCGCGACAGCGAGAAGTACTGAACCGCCCGCAACCATCACATTTGGCTCCACATGCTCCGGATGGCCGTGCTCTAGAAAGTTTCCGAAGCCGTTCCCAAAGAGTGGCGCGCCCCATAGACCACTCAGTACGCTGGGTACGGCAAGGATGAGCAGGGGAGCCGCCATCAAGGGGTACTTGTCCACCCACCCGTGAGGGTGCTCGTGGCCGCGCTGCTCGCCGCTGAATGTCATGAACACCGCTCGGAACATGTAGAACGCCGTGAGGAACACGGTAATCATGGCGAAGACGAAGAGCACAACGAAGACGGGCTCCCCGTGAGTTGCCCTATCAAACGTTGCCAGCAGGACCTCATCCTTGCTCCAGAACCCACTGAGTGGCGGGATACCCGCAAGCGAAAGTGCCGCGATCACCATCGTGATACCGGTGATACGGAGAGGCTTCCAGAGACCGCCCAGAAGGCGCATGTCTTGCGTGCCGGCGGCGTGAATAATGCTCCCCGCGGTGAGAAATAGGAGCGCTTTAAAAAACGCGTGATTAAACAGGTGGAAAATGCTGGCTGAGTATGCTCCGGCTCCCAGCGCCAGCATCATGTAGCCAAGCTGACTAATGGTGGAATAGGCCATGACCCGCTTGAGGTCAAATGACACAACACCCATCGTTGCCGCGAAGATGGCCGTGAATCCGCCGATCACGGCCACCACCATCATCGCGGTAGCCGAGTGCTCGGTGATCGGCAGCATTCTGGCCATCAGGTAGACGCCGGCCGCAACCATGGTGGCCGCGTGGATCAGTGCGGAAACGGGTGTTGGGCCCTCCATGGCATCCGGCAGCCACACGTGGAGCGGGAATTGAGCGGACTTACCGACCGCCCCAGCGAATACGAGCAGCGCAGCGATGGTTACATCGGCGCTCGTGAAAGTGCCAGTCGCCGCCGCTTGCTCGATCTCGGTGAATCCGAGGCCCCCGATTCTCCACCAGATATAGAGAATGCCAAGGAGCAAACCAAAGTCGCCGAGTCGTGTGGTGACGAACGCCTTCTTGGCCGCTTCGAAAGGGGAAGGACGCTTGTCTACTTCATTCTCTAACTGCGGCTCAGCGGGCGGACGGTCATACCAGAATCCGATAAGGAGGAATGATCCGAGCCCAACCCCTTCCCAGAACAGATACACGGCCAGCAGGTTATTGGACAGCACCAGCCCCAACATGGCGCAGGTAAAGAGACACAAAAACGCAAAGAACCGCCCATATCCGGGATCGAGCTCCCAATGTCCATGGTGCTCGTGACGCATGTACCCCTGCGAATATAGGTGAACCAATAAACTGACTGAGGTGACGACAACCAGCATGATTACCGCCAGTGGGTCGACTCGCATGCCGAGCACCAGCGACTCCGTGGCTCCCAGTGAGAGCCACGGGATACTGACGTCCAGCTCATTGCCCGCCATGACCTCTTGAAAGACCAACAACGAGATGACGAACGACAGAGCGACGGCCGCTGTAGCCAACGCCGCGGCCGCCTCTTTCTGCCGTCGCAGGAACAAAATGATGAACGCGAAGGCGGCAAAGGGTAGGAGCGGGATGAGCCAGGCTTGATTGATCACGGTCTTATCCCTTCAACAAGTCAATCTGGTCGACCCGCACCGTACGGCGGAGTCGATAGACCGCGATCACAATAGCTAATCCAACCGCCGCCTCAGCAGCGGCGACCGTAATGATGAAGATGGCGAAGATCTGACCAGCCATCTCCTGCGCAGGCTGGAGATATCGGGCGAAGGCCACCATGATGATATTCACGCCGTTGAGCATGAGCTCAATTGAGAGCAGCACCCCGATGGCATTCCGCCGTGAAAGCGCGCCAAACATGCCCAGCGAAAACAGCGCCGCTCCGAGAACCAGAAAATGCTGGAGTGTGAGCGGGAAAAGTGACATTGGCTAATTCTCCCGCGCGATCACGAGCGCGCCAATGAGTGCGGCGGTCAGCAGCACAGACGCAATCTCGAACGGCAGCACGTAGTTGGTTAGCAGAAGCTGACCTATCCTTTCCGTGGTAGGTGCATTGACCACATCAGTCCGGATGCGCCACGGCGTTATCAACATGACACTTGTGGTGATCACGAAGACCACCGTGGACAAGATACCCGCTGCAAGGGTTTGCCCCTGACTGGCGAGGCCTGGAATCTCAACTTGGCCAGGTGTGAGCATGATCGCGAACAACATCAGGATCATGATGGCGCCGACATAGATGAGGATCTGCGCCACCGCTAGAAAGTCGGCGTTGAGCAGTAGATAGACCACGGCAACGCCGCCAAACGAAAGGACGAGTGCCAGGGCGCTTCGAACCATCTCCTTTGAGCGGAGCATTCCTACGGCACCGCACAGGCAGACGACGACTGCGACCCAGAATGTGATCGCTGCGAATACGTCCGTCATGCCTATGTGCCCCCATCAGTCTTTGGGGCGCCTCGGCCGATCCCAGCCGCCGCGGCGCGCTCTTTGTAGATTCGGGCGCGATCGGAGGCGCTCAGCCCCTCGAGATCAGCAGTCTTGGAGAGAGGACCTCCAGGGCCCGCTGGCGCAGCCGAAGGCGCGACAGCAGCGGGCGCCGGTGGCGCTTCAGTCCCTGTTGGCGTGAGCGGAGCTCCGGGCGCAGGTCGCGAACCCGGCGGGGGGGCGTCGGCTGACGTTTGTGCTGGGCGGGCCGGAGTGGAGGCCGCCGCTCCGGCTGCACGAGCGGCCGGAGCAGGCCTTTGAGCCGCTGAAGCTTCCTGACCAGACCTTCCGCGCTTCACACCCTGGATGTACTCCATGGCAGCATCAACCTCAGGCGTACCCGGAATTCGGAGCTGGTGCATATTGAACACCAGCGACTGCTGGCGATCGTATGTCCCAAGCTCGAAATCGGGCGCCATGACAATCGCCCTGAACGGACATGCTTCAACGCACAGAGCGCACTCAATGCAGCCGCCCATATCGAGGTCGAAGCGATCGAGCACCTTTTTGCGATCGGGCCCCGCCTGATATTCAATTTTGATGACATCCACGGGGCACGCAATCGCGCATGCGCCACATGAGGTGCAGCGGAGCTCACCGTTCTCCAATTCGTAAATTAGGCGGGGCCGACCACGAGTCCAGGGCGGCATCTCCATCTTCTCTTCCGGGTATTGAATGGTCACCGGCTTCGAGAAGAAGAAGTGCCGAAGCGTCGTCGCCATGCCCGCCAGAATTCCGAGTCCCAGCATCGTCGATTACCTCGGCATCAGGTGCGGCAATACGAACGCGACCGCGAGCGCCGTCAATGCGACGTTCGCCAATGCGATCGGGAAGAGCCGCTTCCACGCGAAATGCATCAATTGGTCGTAGCGGAGTCTCGGCAACGTTCCGCGGAACCAGAAGAATACGAAGATCAGGGCACTCACCTTGCCCATGAACCAGATGTACGGCGGCAGAATCGGCCCGTCCCAGCCTCCCAGAAAGAACACCGCGCCCAGCGCCGAGATGACGAAGACGTTGGCGTACTCCGCCAAGAAGAACAGGGCGAAACGCATACCGCTGTATTCGGTATGAAAACCGGCGATGATCTCTGATTCAGCCTCTACCAGGTCAAAGGGCGTCCGATTGCTCTCCGCGGTTCCAGCGATCAAGAAGATTAGGAATGCCAGCGGCCCAATGGGGAAGAAAAAAATGTACCACAGACCTCCGGACTGCGCCTTAACGATGTCCTGAAGCGACATCGAGCTAGCCAGGAGTACAGGTACAAGGACCGCCAAAATGCCAGGTATCTCGTAGCTTACGAACTGAGCAGCCGCACGCATGCCTCCCAACAGTGAGTACTTGTTGTCAGAGGCCCAGCCCGCCATGACGAAGCCAATGCTCGGCAAGCCGCTCATGGCGATAACAAAGAGGACCGCGACGTTGAGATCCGCCACCGCCAGCCCTGGTGCAAACGGAATAACCGCCCAGACCATGAGCGAAGCGCCCAGGACAATGATTGGCGAGAGAGCGAACAACAGCCTGTCCGCACCCGCGGGGACAATGTCTTCCTTCGTCAGCAGCTTCACCGCGTCAGCGACCGGCTGCAGGAGTCCGAACGGCCCTACACGGTTCGGCCCATATCGATCCTGCATACGGGCGATGACCTTGCGCTCGAAATATACCAGCGCCATCACTACAACCGGGATGATCGCGAAGAGAATGGCGATGCCAAGGAGGCTCAAGATGGCGCTGGCGAGCCAGTCAGGCATGAAACTGACTAACACACCGTAAAGCAGGTCTCGGATAAAGCCGAATGGGTTGTAGATGAAATCCACTAGCGGTCGACCTCGCCCATAACGATATCGAAGCTTCCCAGGATGACCACTGCATCCGCGACCTTATGTCCAATGACGAGTTGAGACAGGACGCCGAGGTTGATGAAGCTGGGAGCACGGACCTTGAATCGATAGGGCGACGTGGTGCCGTCAGAAATCAGGAAGAAGCCGAGCTCCCCTTTGGGGGCCTCAATTCGGGCGTATGCAGAGCCTTTGGGGGGACGAAGTACTTTGGGTAGCCGCGCACGGAACTCACCCTCGGGAATGTCCGCTAACGCCTGCTTGAGAATGCGTACTGACTCACGCATCTCCGCGACACGAACCAGGTAGCGATCGTAGCAATCGCCGTTGTATCGAATCGGGACGTCCCAGTCGAAGCGATCGTAGATTCCGTAGGGCTCCGCACGTCGGACGTCGTAATTGATGCCGCTGGCGCGCGCGATTGGACCGGTGATGCTAAAGGCCTTGGCGAGATCGGGTGGAAGGTACCCAACGCCGATCGTACGCGCCCTGAAGATCTCGTTGTTCGTGAGAAGTGACTCATACTCATCGATCTTGCCCGGCATCTCGTCAACAAAAGCGCGGGCCTTCTCGATGAACTCGGGAGTCAGATCACGCGCGACGCCGCCAAAGCGTATGTAACTCGGGTTCATGCGCACGCCCGCGCACAGCCCAAAAAGATCAAGAATCACCTCGCGCTCACGGAACGCGTACACCAGCGGAGTGAACCACGTGCCCACGTCTGCGCCAAATGTGCCGATTGCCACAAGGTGACTGGCCAAGCGATTCAGCTCGACCGTAATGACTCGGATGAAGTCACCGCGCTCAGGAATCTCGAGACCGGTAAGCTTTTCTACGGCCAATGCATAGGCAAGGTTATTGGACATCGGGGCCAGATAATCCATGCGGTCTGTCAGTGTTACCGCCTGGACCCACGTTCGCGCCTCACCGAGCTTCTCGGTAGATCGATGGAGGTAGCCCATGACGGGTCGCGCGGAAATAACCGTCTCGCCGTCGAGCTGCAGGACCAGTCGAAATACCCCATGCGTGCTGGGGTGCTGTGGTCCCATGTTGAGGGTCATCTTCCCCTCTTCAGTGGCTTCCGCCACCTCCATGGTCGCGCCCTCAAACATACTCAAACTCCGATGCCAGTCCTGAGGCTGCCGAGCCGCACCGCGGAATAACGACCGTCATCGCGCCCTCAACCATGGTCATACTCCGACGTTCGTCCCGAGAGCGGCGCTTCGCGCTGTTGCTCAGCTCCATAACGAAGATGGTGAACCAGGACGTACTGGAAGTCCATCTCGAAGTCCTTACGCAGCGGGTGCCCTGGGAAATCGTCGTCCAGAAGAATGCGTCGAAGCTCGGGGTGTCCGGCGAACTTAATGCCCATGAGGTCGTAGACTTCGCGCTCCTGGTAATCGGCACCCGGCCATAACGGGGTCAGCGAATCGACCAACGGGTTCGCCTCAGGCTCCAAAGAAACTCTGAGCACGAGACAACCCGGTTGCTTCGCATAGTCATACCCGTAGAGGTGATAGAGCAGCTCCAGGCGATCTTTCCAGTCAACGGCCGTTATGGATGACAGATAGTCGTAGCCAAGCTCATCACGCGCGGCTCGCGCCGCCGCGACAAGATTGTCACGATCTATCGTCACTTCAACGTATCCATGAACACGCTCCCACTTGAGATCGGGGGCAATGCCCTTGAGCACAGGGAGCTCGGAGGGATCTGGCTCAGGCTCTTCTACCTTAGGTTCCGGCGCGGGCTTGGCAGCCGCGGCAGGTGCAGGAGCCGCCGGCTTTGGTGCAGCAGGAGCCGTGGGCGCAGGAGCGGACGGTACAGCGGCGGCTGGCGCGGGCGGAGGTGCCGCTGCCGGGGCGGGCGCATCAGCGCTTGCCGCTGCCGGCGCACGGCCAATACCCGCTGCGGCGGCGCGCTCCTTGTAAATCCGCGCGCGCTCCGACGGAGTTAAGTTGGCAATGTCGTCCGTCTTAGCGAGCGGGTTGCCGATTGGTTCATCAGCCATACGTTCTTCTTGTCTCCGCTCTAGCTCTTGTTAGCGGTGGCTTCCATATTGATCTTGCGCTGAAGCTGGATAACCGCGTGCAGTAGCGCATCTGGCCGGGGCGGACACCCCGCGATGTACACGTCAACCGGGAGGAAATTATCGATCCCCGGAACGGTGCTATACGAGCCCTGATAAGGGCCGCCGGCGATCACGCAGGTCCCCATGGCAATGACGTACTTCGGGTCCGACATCTGGTCATAGAGTCGGCGCACCGCGGGCGCCATCTTCGTTGTGACGGTGCCCGAGACGATCATCACGTCTGCCTGCCGCGGTGACGGACGAAACACCTCTGCTCCGAATCGGGCGATGTCAAACCGAGCAGTACCTACGGCCATCATCTCGATAGCACAGCAGGCGAGCCCAAATGTCATTGGCCAGAGCGATGAAGTCCGCGCCCAGGCGATGAGCGAGTCCAGCGAGGTGACCATTGCGTGGCCCTTGAGGTCCCACGGAACGTCAAGTCGAGACTCGAGAATCTGATCTGCCGGGAGGGGCTGGGCGAAATCGAGCGTCGTCCGGTCGTCGTCAATGTTAATGACCTTCGGATACTCCTGATTGAACTTGTCGTGGTTATTTACTGACATTGGCCTGGCTCCGTTGGGCGCCCTTTACATCCACTCAAGGTCACCCTTACGCCACGCGTAGGCGTAGCCTACAAGCAAGAACGCGACAAAGATGCCCATCTCAATCAGGGCGAAAAGGCCAAGCTGGTCGAAAGCCACGGCCCACGGAAAGAGGAAGAGCACCTCCACGTCAAAGATGACGAAGATGAGCGCGTAAAGATAATAACGAGTGCGGAACTGGATGTGCGTTGGCCCGATTGTGGTCATGCCGCTCTCATACGGCTGCGATTTCACGGTGTCCGGACGCTTCGGCGCCACGAGCCGCGAAAGCCCCAGTGGCACCATCGGAAAGATCAGCGCAACGATGAGAAAGAGCGCAACAGGACCATAAGATTCAAGCAAAGTTCGCCCACGTCTCCTTGGCAGGGGGTCCGTTGGCCATTATATGCAACCGGAGAGTGCGTTGGACGTTGGCCCAGGCTCAACCACTTTGCCCGAAGACTGCCTGGTGCGCCGGTGTCGTGAGTC
Source organism: uncultured Chloroflexia bacterium (assembly GCA_963765765.1). Classification (GTDB taxonomy): domain Bacteria; phylum Chloroflexota; class UBA6077; order UBA6077; family JACCZL01; genus CAVXYC01. The sequence continues at coordinate 154,686 of CAVXYC010000027.1, forward strand.
CGCGTTTTGTCTCGTCTCAGTCTGCGCAAGGTGCAACTGAGGGCGAGCCACGCACCGCACTCGAAGCCACTTCTTGCAAAGGGCGATTGCGTTGTGCACGGTCTGCCCCTTCACTTCAGTCCCACGTTCCAAAGGGCGCGTGATAGCATCCGGCAATCTACAGAATCGGAGATTGCATGGCGCCGCGAGACCTTCGCGCATTCATCAAACAACTCGAGCAGGCTGGTGAGCTTCGACGCATCGCCGCAGAGGTCAGTCCCCATCTAGAGATCACCGAGATTGCCGATCGAGTCATGAAGACGGGTGGCCCCGCCCTTCTTTTTGAGAACGTCGAAGGCTCAACAATGCCGGTGCTGATCAACGCGCTCGGATCACGGCGTCGGATGAGCATGGCACTGGGAGTCGACGATCTGGACGAGCATGCTCAACGCATTCGGAAGCTCGTCACCATGGCACCGCCATCCGACCTTGCGGGCAAGCTCCGCGCGCTTGGAGATTTGAAGGATATCGCCAGCATCGGTCCGCGAGGTGTATCGCACGGCCCGTGTCAGGAAGTGATCGTTCCAGAGCCATCGCTGAAGCAGCTTCCGGTTCTCACTTGCTGGCCTGATGATGGTGGCCCCTACATCACCCTTGGACTAGTGTTTACGCGCGATCCGCGCACCGCCCGCCGTAACGTTGGGCTCTATCGCGTTCAGGTCTACAACGAGCGAGAGGCGGCAATGCACTGGCAGATCCACAAGGGCGGTGCGGATCATTACCGTGAAGCCGGTAAGCGGCTGGAAGTTGCCGTCGTCATTGGCGCCGATCCAGCCACGGTCTACAGCGCATCCGCGCCGTTGCCACCAACAATCGACGAACTGCTCTTCGCCGGCTTCCTCCGCCGAGCCCCCGTCGAGACGGTGAAATGCCGCACCGTTGATATCGAAGTGCCCGCGCAGGCTGAGATCGTACTGGAAGGTTACGTGGATCCGGATGATCTACGGGTCGAGGGCCCGTTTGGCGACCACACCGGCTACTATTCACTTGCCGACAACTACCCCGTCTTTCATCTAACGATGATGACGCACCGACGTAATCCGATCTATCACACGACCATCGTTGGACAGCCGCCCATGGAGGACTACTACATGGGTAAGGCCACGGAGCGACTTTTCCTTCCGCTCATGCAGCTCGTTGCCCCGGAGATCGTGGACGTCAATATGCCGGCGGAGGGCGTGTTCCACAACCTTGTGCTCGTCTCCATCAAGAAGAGATTCCCCGGTCATGCGCACAAGGTCATGTATGCGCTCTGGGGCATGGGGCAGATGATGTTCGCTCGCAACATCATCGTTCTGGATGACGACGTGGACGTGCAGAACCTTTCCGAGGTTGCCTGGCGGGTGACCGCGAATGTCGATGCACGGCGAGATCTCGTCATCCTGGATGGCCCTGTTGACGTCCTCGACCACGCCTCGCCCCAGCCGCTCATCGGCGGGAAGCTGGGTATCGACGCCACGCGCAAGACACCCGCGGACGGCTACACCCGGGAGTGGCCGCCCGATATCGTGATGTCGCCAGACATCAAAGCGCTGGTGGATCGTCGGTGGAGTGAATACGGGATCTAGTCGTCAGCACCCTCTGCAATACGCCGCTGATCCGCTAAGTTCCCATGCTTAGGTCTCGGGTAACCCACCCGGCCAGGACTCCCCGGTGGTGCGCCCTGAAATTTTCCATTCGTTACACTTCTTGCGGATCTGATCAAGGAGCCGGCTACTGAAACTCCTTCTCGAAAACGTCAAATTCGAGCACACCATCTTCGCACTGCCGTTTGCCTACCTGGGGATGGTGCTGGCGGCCGGCGGCTGGCCTACCTGGCACCAGCTGATCTGGGTAACGGTTGCGATGGCCGCGGCGCGAACGATGGCCATGTCGCTCAATCGCGCCATCGATCGGGAGATTGACGCCAGGAACCCGCGCACCGCGATACGTCCGATTCCTAGCGGCCGACTGAGCGTCAGCAAGGTATGGATCGCGGCAGGCGTTTCGGCCGGAGTACTCACCTTCGCTGCCTGGCAGCTTAATGAGCTGGCAGTAAAGCTGCTGCCCGTGGCGATGATCATCCTCACTCTGTACCACTACACCAAACGGTTCACCTGGCTCTGCCATCTGGGGCTTGGCATTGCCGATGGAGGCGCCCCACTGGGTGGGTGGCTGGCCGTGACAGGCGCCATCGACCCACCGGCCTGGCTCCTGTTCATCGCCGTAACAACGTGGGTGGGGGGCTTTGATCTCATTTACGCATGCCAGGACGTCGACTTCGACCGCGCCAACGGCTTGCATTCCGTCCCGGTGCGCTTCGGCATAGCCAAAAGCCTATGGTCCGCGCGCATTTCGCATCTCATCACGCTGCTCGCGCTGGCCGGCGTCGGTTTCATGCTCAATCTTGGGCCGCTGTACTGGGCCGGATGGCTAGCCGCGCTTGGGCTGTTAGCGTACGAGCATAGTCTGGTCTCCCCACGCGATCTGTCGAAACTGAATGTCGCGTTCTTCAATATCAATGGCTACATTGGCGTGATCGTTCTCGGATTCACGCTGGCAGCCGTGCTCGCGCGCTGATGCAGCGTTTATCTGTAGGCATCCAGTGACCCAGTCCCAGCCACATCCTATTCTGCCGAATAGCCAGGATCGCTCCCGCTTCGTCAGCGAGATGTTCGGTCGAATTGCATCGCGTTACGATCTGATGAATACCGTCATGACGTTCGGTCAGGATGCATGGTGGCGGCGCCTGGCTGTTGCAGCGGCAGCTCCGCCTACCGATGGCGTGGCGCTGGACGTTGGTACCGGCACGGGAAAAGTCGCTTTCGATCTCGCCCGCCGGATGACTGGCGGACGGGTCATCGCGAGCGACTTCTCCGAGGCAATGCTTCGCCAGGGGCAGCGTTCCCTTGAATCCACGCCCGCGGCGCGCCGGGTCCAGTTTGTTGTCGGAGATGCACTGCACCTGCCCTGCCCGAACGCCAGCATGGATTGCGTCACATCGGCCTTCACCGTGCGGAATCTCACGAGCGCGGTGGAGGGCTTCCGCGAGATGGCCAGAGTGACTCGCCCGGGCGGGCGTGTTGTCTGCCTTGAGATCACACGATTGGATAATCCATTGCAGCGCAAGCTCTTCGGTATCTATTTCAGCGGCCTCGTTCCACTTATCGGCCGGCTCATTAGCGGTGACGACACGGCGTATCGCTATCTTCCGGCTTCAGTAGACGCATTCCACAATCCTTATGAGCTGGCGGTCCAGATGCGCGAAGCCGGCCTGGTCTTCATCACGCGGAGAATGCTGGGCATGGGCACCGTCACAATGCTGACGGGCACCAAGCCCTAGTTGGATCGTGGACCCTAGGCAATCACTAAACCGGGGTCAGGCTGTCTCGAAACACAGTGAAATGCTCTAGCGCCCGACCTGAGCCAATGGCAACGCACGTCAGCGGATCATCCGCCACATAAGCGGGAACTCCCGTAGCGCGCACGAGAAGCTTCTCGATATTTCTTAGAAGGGCGCCGCCGCCCGTAAGGATCATGCCACGGTCCACCACGTCGGAGGCAAGCTCAGGAGGAGTCTGCTCCAGCACAGTCTTCACGCTCGTGACTATAGAAACGAGAGCGTCGCTGATTGCATCGGTCACTTCCTCGGAGCTGATAATTCGTGTTCGCGGGAGCCCCTCAACCTGATGCAGGCCACGGACCTCCATCTCGAGCGGCGGATCAAGCTGCAGAGCGCTGCCGATCTGGAGTTTGACGTCCTCTGCGGTACGCTCGCCGACGATGAGGTTGTACTTTTTCCGAATGTAGGTGGCGATCATCTCGTCGATTTTGTTGCCGGCAACTCGGGTTGAATTGCTGACAACGATGTCGTTGAGCGAGATCACGGCCGCCTCGGTAGTTCCCCCACCGATGTCCACCACCATATTCCCGCTGGCGCTGTGGATGGGCACATTCGCGCCAATCGCCGCTGCCAGAGGCTCCGGAATGAGGTGCGCTTCCTTAGCGCCAGCCTGAATTGTGGCGTCCAGTACCGCGCGGCTCTCCACATTGGTCACACCCGCCGGTATACAGACCATGACAACGGGGCGGAAGATACTGAAGCGTCCACAGACTTTTCGAATGAAGTATCGCAGCATTGCTTCGGTGATCATGTAGTCGGCGATGACGCCATCGCGCATCGGACGAGATACGGCGATGCGACCGGGTGTTCGTCCCAGCATAGAGCGAGCCTCAGTCCCGACTGCCATCACACGATTGTCCGCGGTGGAATAGGCGACAACGGAAGGCTCGTTCAACACAATGCCTTGACCGCGAACATAAACAAGTACGTTCGCAGTGCCGAGGTCAATTCCGATGTGCTTACCAAACATTTAGCGCGTCGGGCCCGTGAAGCTAGTGCGTGAAGCGAGTATCACCTGTAGCAAAACGCGTGATGTGTAGGCTCGCTGTGGAAAGCGGCTCAACATAGAAGACTCTGAGTTATGCTGGCCGCCTGGGCTTATGATGACGGCCCGAATTCCGCATCGACCACCGCCCCGAGCCCCGTCAGGTTCTCGAGCAGATCGTCGTAACCGCGGTCCAGATGATGAATGTCGTGAATGGTGGTCAGGCCGTCGGCCGCCAACGCCGCAAGTACTACCGCGGCGCCTGAGCGGATGTCCAATGCGCGCACGTCCGTGCCGTGTAACGGTGTGGGGCCTGTGATTCGCGCCGTCTGCCCAGCCACCTCGAATCTGGCGCCCATCTTGGCCAACTCAAGCCCATAACCGAGGCGATTCTCGAAAACACGTTCATGCACCAAACTGACGCCCCGAGCCTGAGTGAGAAGTGTGCAAAACGCGGATTGGAGATCCGTGGGAAATCCTGGATAAGAGATCGCCTGAATCTCCACACCCTCCAGCGATCCTGTAGACGCAGCAGTCACGCTCTCATCACTCTCTTCAACCGCGGCGCGGGCCTCGCGCAGCTTGTACGTCACTGCATCGAGGTGCTCTGGGATCACCTGCGAGACGGTCACTTCGCCGCCTGAAATAACCCCAGCAATCAGAAACGTACCGGCTTCAAGCCGGTCGGGCATCACTGCGTGGTTTGCTCCATGCAGTCGCTCCACTCCTTCGACTTCCAGCACGCTAGTGCCGATTCCGGAAATGTTGGCACCCATGGCTACTAGAAAGTTGGCAAGGTCGCTTACTTCAGGCTCCATAGAGGCGTGCTTAATGATCGTCTTGCCCTCAGCCAGGCACGCGGCCATGAGCAGGTTTTCAGTGCCGGTGTGGCTCGGGTAGTCAAGATATAACTTTCGTCCCACTAGGCGGTTTGCTTCCGCCACGTAACAACCGTCCACGTGACGAATCTTTGCCCCCATTGCCTCGAAGCCGCGGACGTCCACGTTGACCGGTCGCTCACCGATGGCACAGCCGCCCGGATGAGGCGATTCAGCATGACCAACTCGGGCTAGAAGGGGGCCCAGGACGAGGAAGGAAGCCCGCATACGCCTCGCGAGAAGATCGGGAGATCGGGTCTCGGTAATCCGTTCCGCGCGAATGGCTACCTCATGGGGACCGAGGAATCGAATCTCAGCGCCCAGTCCATCCATGACTCCGGCCATCGTGTGAATGTCTTCGATGTTCGGAATATTGGAGAGGATGCACCAGTCCGGCGTTAGAAGGCAGGCGGCCATCATTGGCAACGCCGCGTTCTTCGCGCCGCCAATCTGGACTGTTCCACGTAGGGGATGTCTGCCTTCTATTCGAAGGCGAACTGGCCGAGCCGGACGACTGCTGTCGGCCTCGCTCGGCTGGACAATCATGAGCCCGGCATCCGGCGGCGGCGGCGCACAACCGTCAGCCGCGCCATTGAGCGGCTCAGGGCAACTCGTGCAGCCTGAATCTGAATTGTCGTTCCGCCCCGCGTGGCCTCTTGCAGAGCAGCGGCGGCGCTGTCCCTGGCTTCCTGGGCTCGTGTCTCGTCGATCTCGTCTTCACGCTCGGCAGTGTCTGCCAATACCAGGACCCTGTCGCGATTTACCTGGAGAAAACCGCCGCCCACGGCCATCTCCGACTCCTGGCCGTTCTTCTTGATCCGCAGTACGCCCGGGCTCAGCAGCGTAAGCAGCGCGGCGTGCTTCGGGAGAATACCGATCGTCCCCTCGCTCCCAGGAGCCACCACCATGTCCACATCGTCTTCGGCCAGGAGCTGTCGCTCCGCCGTAACGATCTCAACGCGCAACTTCGCCATCCATCCTCCGTCCAAAGCCCCGTCTACCGTGCGAAATGAGCATACAGGCTTCAGAAATCAGCGAGCAACGCTTAAGAAGTTGCTCAGTATCTCCGGTTCGCCGCCCAGCCGCCTCATACGTCACTGGTGCTTTCGATAAATGATTGAAGATTGTGTATCGACCTGTCGAAATCCTGCTCAATGCGGTCTCGAGCACCGAATGCGTTGAACAGCATGCCGACGGGCCCACTCGGCCGCTCAAACGCCAACTCGGCATGTAGCACGGTCTCGGACGGCGTTACAGCCTCCAGCCGCGAATCGGACCGACTCTTGAAGCCAGGCCCCATAACGGTTTCGATGACGATACGAGATGGAGACTCCAACACCGCGCATCGACCTCGCGCCTCCCACGACCGACCCAGAGCGTCAACATTGGACAGGGTCTCCGACCCAACTCGAATCTCTCCAGGCGTGAGCACTCTGACGGAGCGAACTCCAACAAGCCATTTCGTCGTTTGTTCAGGCGATGAGAGGACGCCGAAGACTCGTTCGATTGGAGCCGCGATTGTCACCGTCCGATTGACGCGCTCAATAGACATCTAGTTGAACCAGTCACGAAAAAGGGCCGCTGCGGCGGCCCTCATCTCAGATCGTTGAGAAATTACGCGTCGGGCATGTCCGGGTTGACGTCGTCCGGAATATCCACACCCTCTTCGGCAGTCTCTTCGCCGTTCATCTTTGCGTCGTCGTCAGCTTCGTCGAAGTACGCTTCCACTAGACCAAATGCCTGTGTCATGTTCCAATGCTCCGTTCGTTCGCGAGCTTAACGGCTCGCACCGACACCACTCTACCATCACAAGTAGAGAATGTATGTCAAATTCGTGACAATCCGGTTACGCCGCCGCCATGGTTTCAGCTCGCTCGGCAGCTTCTTCAATGGTGCCTACCATATAGAAAGCCTGCTCAGGCAGCTCGTCATGCTTGCCATCAAGAATCTCACGGAAGCCGCGCACCGTGTCCGCCAGCTTGACGTATTTCCCTGGGGTACCAGTGAACGCCTCGGCCACGAACATCGGCTGTGAAAGATACCGCTGGATCTTGCGAGCACGAGACACGGTGAGTCGGTCATCCTCGCTAAGCTCGTCCATACCGAGGATCGCAATGATGTCCTGCAGGTCCTTATATCGCTGAAGCACTTTCTGGACATCGCGTGTGACCTGATAGTGCTCGTCGCCTACGATGCGAGGATCGAGCACGCGCGAAGTGGAAGCCAGAGGGTCCACCGCGGGGAATAAACCCTGCTCAGCGATCGAGCGCTCGAGCGAAATCGTCGAATCCAGGTGAGCAAACGTGGTGGCAGGAGCGGGGTCCGTGTAATCATCCGCGGGCACATAAATCGCCTGCAGTGATGTAATGGAACCTGTCTTGGTCGACGTGATGCGCTCCTGAAGCTGCCCCATCTCGGTGGCTAGCGTTGGCTGATAGCCCACGGCCGAAGGAAGGCGACCAAGGAGCGCCGACACTTCCGCGCCCGCCTGGGTGAAGCGGAAGATGTTGTCGATAAAGAGCAACACGTCCATGCCCTGGTCGCGGAAATACTCCGCCATTGTGACCCCGGTCAGGCCGATGCGCTGACGGGCTCCCGGAGGCTCATTCATCTGGCCGAAGACCATGGTGGTCTTGTCCATTACACCCGACTCGGTCATCTCCAGCCAGAGGTCATTGCCCTCGCGGGTTCGTTCACCCACACCGGCAAAGACCGAGCGACCACCGTGCTGCTTGGCGACGTTGTTGATCAGCTCCTGAATGATGACGGTCTTGCCCACGCCGGCGCCGCCGAAGACACCGACCTTACCGCCCTTACGGAAGGGAGCGATGAGATCGATAACCTTAATGCCAGTCTCAAAGACTTCCGGAGCAGTCTGCTGTTCAACCAGCGAGGGGGCAGGTCGATGGATTGGGTAGTATGTATCGGCATTCACCGGCCCCGCATCGTCAATCGGCTCACCAAGCACATTGAAAATGCGGCCAAGCGTGGCTTCGCCCACGGGCACCGTGATCGGCGCGCCGAGATCGACCGCCCTGGAGCCACGCCGAAGACCTTCTGTGGGCCCCATGGACACACAGCGAACCCAGTTGTTTCCGAGGTGAAGCTGAACCTCCACGGTGAGCTTCTCTGAGCCACTCTCGTCGAGCCAGACTTCCACTGCGTTCATGATCTGGGGAAGCTCATCTGCTGGGAACTCGGCGTCCACAACGGGGCCGATGACTCGGAGCACTTTCCCTTCCGCCATTGTTGCCTCCATGATGCGGGGGTGCCTGGGCTGTCCCCCGAGTTTTTCAATCTCAAGATGGAGCGACTTGCGCTCGCTCCGTTGCCCGCCGGCTACGAACCGACGGGCTATCTAAGCTCTAGCGCGCCGACGCCGCCATTGCTTCTGCCGCCGAGGCAATCTCGGTGACTTCGCGGGTGATCGCCGCCTGGCGAGCCTTGTTATAGGTAAGGGTGAGCGAGTCTACAATCTCAGTGGCGTTATCTGTGGCATTGCGCATAGCAATCATGCGCGCGCTTTGCTCACTGGCCTGGGTCTCGAGCAACGCCTGGTAGACCTGAACCTCAACGAATCGAGGCAGCAGCTCTTCCAGGATAGCGCTCGGGTCTGGCTCGAAGATGTAGTCCACTGGCTTGGTGTCGCCCGCCCCCGGCGGCTGAAGCGGCAGGAGCTGGTCCACCTGCGGCCGTTGCGTAAGTGTGTTTACGAACTTGGGATACACGAGGTAGCAACGATCCATGACGCCCGCGTTGTAGCTATCCAGGATCACTCGCGCGATCGGGATGATGTCGTCATATGATGGCGAGTCCGTGATCCCCGTGAACGTACCAAGAAGCTCATGCCCCCTGCGAGCCATGAAGTCCTGGCCCTTGCGGCCAACCGTCAAGAGCTCAACAGGATGCGTTTGCTCCAGAATCACTTCCGAGCTGCGGCGGATCACATTGGTATTGAGACCGCCGCACAGGCCACGATTGGTTGTGAAGAGCACGATCCCAACCGTGTCGATGGGGCGCTGGACGAGGAGCGGATGAAGCTCGGCCCCGGCGTTAGAGCCGACGGACGCCGCAAGCCCCTCGATGAGCGACCGCATCGTTTCTGAGTACGGTCTAGCGGACGTGACGCGCTGTTGAGCACGTCGCATCCGCGACGCTGCCACCATTTCCATCGCCTTGGTAATTTGCGACGTATTCTTGATTGACCGAATTCGTCGGCGTATGTCACGAAGACTAGGCATGCATTCGACTCCTCATCATTGCTTTACGAGGAGTAGCTCACGGTTCGCTTGAACTCTTCGATCGCCGCCCGAAGTTGCGCCAGCGTGTCATCCGAGATGGCCTTTTCCTGAAGGATCGCCCGGCCGATCTCGACATGCGCGGTGTCCATAAAGCGATAAAAGTCAGCCTCCCACTGCTGAACTTTGTCAACCGGCACATCATCCAAAAAGCCATTTGTCACGGCGAAAAGGATCAAGACCTGCTTTTCCAATGGCACAGGCGAGAACTGCGGCTGTTTCAGAATTTCCGTAATGCGAAGGCCGAGCTCGAGCTGTGCGCGCGTTGCTCGGTCCAGCTCCGATGCGAATTGCGCGAACGCGGCCAGGCTCCTGAACTGAGCCATATCCAGCTTCAGCTTGCCAGCCACCTGGCGCATGGCACGCGTCTGAGCCTTGCCACCCACACGAGATACGGAGATACCGACGTTCAATGCGGGTCGCACACCTGCGTAGAACAGGTCAGGCTCGAGATAGATCTGACCGTCAGTAATCGAGATGACGTTGGTCGGAATGTAGGCCGACACGTCATTACCCTGTGTCTCGATGACCGGCAACGCCGTCATCGATCCGCCACCCTGATCTTTGTTGAGCTTGGCGGCACGCTCGAGCAAGCGAGAATGGAGATAGAATACGTCGCCCGGGTACGCCTCACGACCAGCGGGTCGGCGAAGCAGCAGCGACACCTGACGATACGCCCAGGCGTGCTTGCTTAGGTCGTCATAGATAATCAGCGCATCGCGCCCTGACTCCATGAACTCTTCGCCGATAGCACATCCCGAATACGGGGCGAGAAACCACATTGGGGCGGGATCGGCGGCAGCCGCGGCAACCACGACGGTATGCTCCATAGCGCCGTACTCTTCGAGGATGCCCACAACTTCAGCGACGCTCGATTCCTTCTGTCCGATGGCGACGTAGATACAGAGAAGGTCGCCGCCCTTCTGGTTGATGATCGTATCGAGCGCGATCGTCGACTTACCGGTCTGGCGGTCGCCGATGATGAGCTCTCGCTGACCGCGACCAATAGGAATCATGGCGTCAATGGCCTTAATTCCCGTCTGCACCGGGGTGTCCACCGGCTCACGGAGCACCACACCAGGAGCCACGCGCTCGACTGGTCGGAACTTAGTGGTCGCGATAGGCCCCTTGCCATCGATTGGGTTACCCAGCGCATCGACGACGCGGCCGATCAGAGCATCGCCCACCGGGACCTGCGCAATGCGCCCGGTGCTTTTGACCTCCATACCTTCTTCAAGGTCGAAGTATGGGCCAACAATGATGGCGCCAACGGTGTCCTCATCGAGGTTGAGAGCAATAGCCATCACTGGCTCGCCGGTGACCTCATTCTTCACTGGCAGCTCTAGTAGCTCCCCCGCCATTGCGTTGGAAAGCCCCCAGATTCGAGCGATTCCGTCACCGACCTCGACGATCTGGCCGACATTTGTCGCGGCCAGCGACTCGTCGTATCCCTCGATCTGACGCCGAAGAATCGCGCCGATCTCTTGCGATCGCATTCTGTCCTCTGCCTCCTGTTCGCGCAGCCAGGCCTTAGGCCGACTGCACTAGCGCTGCGCGCAGTCGATCGAGCCGGCCCCTAACGCTTCCGTCGAGCACCTGGTCACCAACGCGAGCAACGAGACCGCCGATAATATTTGGATCAACACGAGTCTCGATCACCACCTGGCGACCGAGATGCTGGGCTAGCCGTGCGGCGACTTCGTCTCGCTCGGACGCTTCGAGCGGCTCCGAGGTCGTGACCTCGACAACCTGAACTCCTCGATGCTCGTTCAGCAACGCCCGAAACGTGGCGAGGATGTCAGGAAGCACACCAAGCCGGTCCTGCCGGACCAGGAGCACCAGAAAGTTTCGAACTCGCGATTCCATTTCGGGAAATGTGGCTAGAATCAGCTCTTCCTTGCGTTCGCGAGGTACTACTGGACTCGTGAAAGCTCGATTGAGCGCGGGATCCGCTAGAATGGCCGCGACAGCAGCGAGCTGCTCCTCCCAGTCGTCAAGAGAGCCGCTGCTTCTCGCTACTTCGAACGCGGCTTCCGCGTACCGCCGCGCACGACCCGAGACCAGTGCCATTGCTCGGGCCCCTTACCGCACCCCGCCATTAGAGACGGGCAGCTCTGCGAGAAATTCTTCAACGATTCGGCGATTGGTCTGATGATCGAGATTCGCTCGAATTACTCGCTCCGCCGCGAGAATGCTCAATTCCGCCACTTCCTGGCGAAGCTCTGACATCGCTTGATTACGCTCCGCGGTGGCCTCGGCCTGTGCCCGCTCGACGATCCGGCGAGCCTCTTCCTGCGCGACTTGCCGTGCTTCCGCCTTTACCTGCTCAGCCATGGTCGTAGCCTGTGTGAGCATAGCCTGCACTTGCCGCCGGGCTTCGTCCATCTGAGCGAGTCGCTCCTGCTCATCCCGCTCTGATTGAGCGCGGATCTGCTCGGCACGCTCCATGCTCTCTCGAACCCGTTCCGCACGGTCGTCGAGAATCTTGACGATTGGCTTGTACAGGATCCTGCTCAGCAGGAACAGCAGAACCAGGAAGTTCGCGGTATGCCAGAGGAAACCTTGGAGATTGATCCCCAGCGTTTCTAGAACTTGCATAGTTCATTGTCGGCGCGCCCCGTGTTACGTGATCTTGGGGCGCGCCTACGACAATCTAAATTCTGCCGACGAGCAGGAACGAAATAACGAGCGCGTAGATCGCGATCGCTTCCGCGAAGCCCAGGCCTACGAGCATAGGAACAAGGATCGGGCCGCTCACCTCGGGATTGCGCCCGATGGCTTCCATGGCCTTACCCACGCCGTAGCCGATACCGATTCCAGGGCCGAGAGCCCCGATACCGATAGCAAGACCCGCAGCAAGCGGAATAAGAAGATGATCCGTCATGACCCCAACCTCCCAGAATACCTATCAATGATGGTGCTCATCGCCGGCCGCATCATGACCGTGTGCGGTGGCGATGGAAAGAAACGCGAGCGTAAGCATGGCAAAAATGAGCGCCTGAATCATGCCCACGAAGACTTCGAGCCCGAGGAACACGAACAAGACATACGGCGCGATGCCAAGCATCGTCTTGAGGAGCACTTCACCGGCGAAGATGTTCCCAAAGAGCCTGAGGGAAAGCGAGACCGGTCGACTGAGCTCCGTCAGAATATGGAGCGGATTTGGCACCACAAACTCTTTCAGGTACCCGCCGATGCCCATGCTCCTGATTCCCCAAAACTGGACGGTAAAAAATACGATGATCGCCATGGCGGCAGTGAGGTTCAAATCACTGTTCGGGGAGCGGAACCAATTGATGTTCCCAAAGATCGGAAGCGTCCCAAGCCAGTTGCACATCAATATAAAGAGGAATGCCGTGACCACGAGCGGCAAGAACTTCCTGCCGCGCGCGCCGGCCACCTGTTCAATGATGCCCATCCAGGCTTCGACGATGAGCTCAACCAGGTTCTGAAACCCAGAAGGAATCAGTTTCAGATTACGGGTGACCGACCATGCCAAAATGACAAGGACGGCCATGACGCACCAGGCAGAAAAGACTGTATCCGACACCGGAATGCCCGCGATCGCGAAGATATTCGTGGTCTCCGGACCGACATGTTCCCCGTGCTCGGCTGCAGCTTCCTGGGCGAGCAGAGCCAGAAAGTTTAGCTTCACTTCTCCCGTTCCCCGTTGACTTGCCGGGCATTCCGGCGATTGAGCGCACCCATAACCTGAATCGTACTTGCGATGGCGGAAATGAGACCGGCAAATACGCCCAGAAGCGTGAACACTGGAATAGTATTGAAACCGAGCCGGGTGTCAACTGCGTTACCCAGAAAGATACCCAGCCCTACCGCCACCGCAAGGGTGACACCGAACTGGGTTGCGACAGCAATTGCCTGCCAGGCATTCAAGCTGGGCTGCACAAACACCTCTTTGCGGCGCTGGCAGGGCCAGTATATCATCGGGCATTCAGGGCGGCAAATGAGCGTACGGGCATACCGACGGCCGGCCCCGGAGCAGATTCTGCTCCGCCCATCCATGTTCCACCGATTGAGCTCAGTCCCTCAGTCCCATTGTAGGGTCTGAATTTCATGTACGCCCCAGGAGGCAAACTATGACGGCTGGCGCTGTAGGCGACCAGATCATTGGGTCCCGAGTACGCCGCGTGGACGCCGCGGAGAAGCTCACCGGACTCTCCCGATTCTCCGCGGATCTCAATCTTCCGGGTATGCTCTTCGCTCGATTGGCATTGAGCCCGTACGCACACGCACGCATCAACGGCTTCGATACCAGTGAGACGCTCGCCCTGCCCGGGCGTTGTGGCAGTAGTCACCGCGGAGGACCTGGAAGCCGTTATCAAGGTGGAGCCGAGCTCTCGCGCTCGGGCCATGCTGGCTCACGGAGAGGCGCGCTACTGCGGCGAGCCGGTCGCTGTCGTCCTTGCCGAAAGTGAAGCCGCTGCCGAAGATGGGGTTACGCGCCTGATCGTCGATTACGAGGAGCTTCCGGCGATCATCGATCCAATCCAGGCCCTGGATCCGAGTTCCCCGATGGTCTGGCCCGATGGCTTCCTGGAGGACGAGGGAGAAGGCGCGGCGCACGGCCTCGCAGGCGGTGGGCCTAGCGCGGACGCAAAAGCGACGAATATCTCGTCAACCGCGAATATGGATCGCGGGGACGTGGACGCCGGGTTTGCCGAGGCAGACGTCACAGTTGAGCGGACCTATCGCATCCCAATCGTTCACCAGGGCTATATCGAGCCGCATGCGTCGGTCGCAGCCGTCGATTCCACGGGTCGAATCACCGTCTGGACAATGACGCAGGGCATCTGGCGCGTCATGGAAGAGACGGCCGCTACGCTCGGACTTGCAAGTCACCAGCTCAAGGTTGTCCCGATGCCGGTGGGCGGTGGATTCGGTGGGAAAACGGTCTTGCTGGAGCCGTTGGCAGCGGCTCTCGCAATGACACAGAAGCGACCAGTCCAGGTAGCTCTGACACGGATTGATGAGTTTCTGACGACCACGCCATCGCCACAAGCCGTCATCAAGGTGAAGCTTGGCGCCAAGAAAGATGGCACCCTTACGGCCCTGGACTCTGAGGTCGTCTTCGACGCAGGAATGTTCCCCGGGTCACCCATGGCCAATGGATGCTTGATGGTTGGCGCCTATTACCAGGTACCCAATCTTCGTATTCGCGGCTTTGAAGTGGTGACGAACAAGTCGCCGCAAGGCGCCTACCGTGCACCTGGAGCGGTGCAGGGTACGTATGCCATCGAGTCAGCCATTGAAGAGCTCGCACGAAAGCTTGATGTCGACCCTATCGGAATCCGGCTCAAGAACGTTTCGATGCCCGGTGACCCTTTGCCAAATGGTGCCAAGTGGGCACACATGGGCCTGAAGCAGGTGCTGGAGGCGCTCCAGGAGCATCCCGCCTGGAAGAATCGGACCAAAGAGCCCAACGTGGGCTATGGAGTAGCCGTGGGCGGATGGATGGGCGGCGCCGGCCCTGGGGCGGCAACGACGCGGCTCGAATCCGATGGGACGCTCTCGGTAATCGTGGGCTCGGTCGATATTTCGGGGACCAATACCGGCATTGCGCTTATCGCCGCCGAGGCCTTCGGCATTCCGTTTGAAAAGGTTCGCGTCGTGAACGCGGATTCCGACACGGCCCCATTCTCAGGCATGGCGGGCGGTAGCAAAATCACGCTGACAATCGGTTCGGCGGTCTCGGACGCCTCTGCTGATGCGCGCCGGCAAGTATTGGCCATTGCTGCCGATCAATTAGAAGCGTCGCCCGAAGACCTGAACATCGTGAACGATCACGTCGAAGTTCGCGGAGCACCGGAGCGCACGATCAGCCTCAGCAAACTGGCCAGCATGACAATGTCCATGTCGGCCAAATACCCACCCGTGCAAGGCCGAGGTACCGTCGCAATTACCGCCCGAAACCCAGGGATCGCCGCTCATCTGGCCACGGTGCGCGTGGACCCAGATACCAGGGTTCCGCGTGTCATCAGTTACGTCGCTGTCCAGGACGTTGGCAAGATCATCAACCCCTCGGGAATCGAGGACCAGATTCACGGTGGTGTGGCGCAAGGTATCGGCCGCGCTCTCTATGAGGACATGGTGTACGACGAAGATGGCCGGTTACTCGCCGGCAGTCTGCTCGACTACACTCTGCCGAACTCGCACCAGATTCCCAACATCGATGTCGTCATGGTCGAGAACCCCGGTCAGGCGGCAGGAGTGGCATTTGGTCTGCGGGGTGTGGGCGAGCCGCCCATCGTGCCGGTAGCAGCCGCAGTAGCAAACGCCGTGGCTGACGCATCCGGCTTCCGCGTCACCGAGCTACCCGTAACGGCCGAGCGTGTGTTCAGAGCTTCTGAAGACGGAGTGCGCGAGGCCCAATAGCGTCTAGTCTAGTTCCTGGCCTGGATGAGGGTGAGGAAGTGATTGATTGCTCACTCACCATCATCCAGGCATCAAGCGTTTGCGGCTTTCAGCTCGCCGCTCCGACGTGGTCGCCAGGAAACTGCTCGCCTTATCACATCGTCCACCAACGGGCTTGCCCCAATGGTGAACACCAATAGGGGGAGCAACCGCGTTCCAAAGCGAACCGCGGTCTCCTCACGCAGGGCCAGATCCGTGCGACCTGCCAGCAGGAAAGCGTAAAGAGCGATCACGTAGACCGTCGCGTTCATGAGTAGAGCCGCTGAGAGATACAGGCTCGGTGGGCGATCTGGCAGCCCGAGCGGTATGAGAAGGATCGCCAGGAGCATCACGTAGCCGTAGGTCTGGTTGTACTCGGGAAAAACAAAGCTCACGACCCTGACGAGCGTATTCAGATCAATCGATCCGCGAGAGATCGCGGCGAAGACCATTTCCCCGAAGCCGCCGCCAAGATACGTGTCCCGACTGAGAGCGGCTCCCCAAAACATGCTCTTGAAGATCACCCAAGGCGAAAAGGCGATGACGAGGCCAGCAACGGCGACGATCATCATCGTCGCGGCCTTCCATTGCCGGATCGTTAAGAGCGCAACGACGCCGAACAATCCCAGGTTCATCAGCCCGAAGCTCAGTCCGTCGGGTCTCACAAGACCGGCCACGCCAAGAAGCAGCCCGGCGACCAGCGATAGCTGCACATCGCGGCGCTTCAATGCTGAAGCCGCGGTGAGCACCCCCAACCCGCCATAGGTTATGAGCGGAAAGTCGATGAGTGATTCCGTGCCACCCCAGAACATGAGAAGGCCTGCAATGAGCGTGAACAAGACACTCGTCGTAGCGGAGGCGAAGTCGCGAAGGCGGGCATGAAAGAGCGCTAGGAACGAAGCGAACATCGCCCAGCTCACGAGATGGTTGGGCGATGGATCGTCCGATCCGGTGAGCTCGTACAACCACGTCCGGCTCGAGGGGTACGAATGGGGGATATGTGCGAACGTCCTGCGTCAGCATGCCCGACTCTCGCGTCACGCCGCCTTCATGGAAGAAGATCTTTGCCGCCAACATATGATGGCTGAGCTCATCCCAGCGCAACGTGGGTTGATACGTCGCGACGGCAAGATTCACCACCACAACAATTCCAATCGCGACCTTGAGCAGCCGGCTTAGTACAACGGAGCACAGCGATTGGTCGGCACTCGATGGGGGTGGCTCAGGCGAAGGCATCGACTCCGGGTGTGCGCCCTGCTGTTTCCTTCGCAGGATCACCAGGGGAACGATCGGCGCGCAAGCAATGAGAGCCGAGATGACAAATAGCGGTGCCCGAGCGTAGCGCTGCCCGCTAAGCTGCCAACCGAGCATTGTCGCCACAATGAGAGCCAATCCCAGGAGATAGCCAAGGGCCAGCCGCTCTATTAGACGCGATCTCGGACGAATCAGTGTTGCCCAACCGAACCCGACGATGGCTGTCCAGCCAACCACCAACATGGCCAGCGTCCAGCTTCCGATTACCGAGCCGCTCACCGGGTTCCATCCTCACGACTAATCTCAATGAGCCCCGTGTCCGGATACACAGCGTCCACGCCTGGGGTGAACAGCAAACGAGCTTCGAACCGAATTCGGCCCGGAAGTACCCCGCCCTTCCCTGCATCTGCGCTCTCCTGGAACCGACGGACGACATCCTGGATCCGCAGCGTGTGGAGCTTCTCCTCACGATCCGCGAATAGCGGCTCAGCAATGAGCGCGGACGCTCCCGACTGGGCCGGCTCGAGTGTAAGAAGCACCCCCGGATCGCGCAACGTGTAGTCGAGCTCCATATCGATTCGTTGACCCACTCGAGCCTCCAAATCGATCGGCATGCGCCAGACATCGAATTCCGTGGGCTCTCGATACTGAAAATCGAAGACCTCGCCCACGCCGTACGGACCGTCGACTACTTCATGAGCGCGCGACGTGCGCGTAGCCCGCCCCCCCGTGCGCCGCGCCATCTGCGAGGTCGCATTGGCGTATTCTACGGACGCTGTCACAACACCATGCTCGTCCAGCACACGCAGGCCGTAGATCGTCAGGCGAACGTCACGATTCCCCTTGAGAGGTTGCACTGTCTCGTCTGAGATCCGTCCCGATGCAAATGTGCTCCGCGAGCCGGGAACCAAGAATGACGGCGCGCCATCGGCGGTCACCACATGTGTCGCTCTGGAGCTTGGTGTGATGAAGTCAGCCGACATGACCGTTCGTGGGTAGAGAAAGTACCCGGCCAATGAGCGGCGCTCGATGAAGAAGCCAGTCCTTCCTCCCGTGGGGAACATGATGACGGCATCCTCGGGGGTGCGTGCATCAATGAATCGCATGAAGCGCGAGAACTCATTCCAGCGGTAATCCACCCTGGCGTCATACGACTGGAACGGATTCGCCACCATGCGCTGGATGGTCGGGAGGTTCTCTCCAAGAAAGGACCTCACCGAGGCTCCCAGGAGCAGCACGATCAGGAAGCCAGCCGACGCGAGACGGGCTCGGCGAAGAAGAGTCACGATTGCTGCAACGCTCCTGAGTCCGTCAGTCCTCGAATTAGTGTAGACAGTCCGGTGGGACAGGCGTCTCTCCCTGTCCCACCGGAATCCCTCAGCGTCACCGATATGAAAGACCTCCTCTCAATCGCTGAAAGGAGGTCGCTATCGAAAAACCTTCGATCAACTGGGCCAGACTGACCGAAGCCTACGCCTGCGTGAGCTGCCGAAGCACGTACTGAAGGATTCCGCCGTGTCGGTAGTACTCAATATCGATGGGACTATCGAGGCGCGCATCCGCTTTGAACACGATTTCCGAACCGTCAGGGCGCCGAGCGCGAACAGTGAGAATCTTTCGAACGGTGAGTCCTTCGGCAATGCCTTCGATATCGAAGACCTCGTCGCCGTTGATCCCCAACGTCGTCCGATTCTCTCCTGGCATAAATTGAAGCGGCAGAATGCCCATGCCGACGAGATTACTGCGATGGATTCGCTCGTAACTCTCCGCGATAGCGACACGAATGCCCTGGAGCATAGGACCCTTGGCTGCCCAGTCGCGTGAGCTGCCCGAGCCATACTCCTGGCCGGCGATCACAACCAACGGAACTCCGTCAGCCTGATACTTCATCGCGGCGTCGTAAATGCTCATCACCTCGCCGGTAGGCAGATACGTGGTGACGCCGCCCTCTGTGCCAGGAGCAAGTTGATTGCGAAGCCGAACGTTGGCAAACGTCCCGCGAACCATCACCTCGTGATTGCCTCTCCGCGCCCCGTAGGTGTTGAAGTCCACTGGCTTCGTACCGTGCTCCATCAAGTAGCGACCAGCCGGCCCATCCGTTTTGATAGAACCCGCTGGGGAGATGTGGTCAGTCGTGATCGAATCTCCGAGTACCGCCAACAGCCGACCGCCTCGAATATCTTTCAGCTCACCTGGTTCGGGGGTCAGATTGTCGAAGTAATTCGGTTCACGCACGTACGTTGAGTCTTCGTCAAAGCTGTAGAGGTCACCTTCGGGCACAGGAAGTCCCTGCCAGACGGCATCGCCCTGGAAGACGTTTGAGTAGCGCGCCTTGAAGATCTCCGGGGAGATACTTCGCTCCATCGCTTCTCTGACTTCTTCTTGAGAAGGCCAGATATCGCGAAGGTACACGTCTTCGCCATTCTTCCCGGTGCCGATTGGCTCAGTGGTGAGATCGATGTCCACCGTGCCGGCGAGGGCGTACGCAACGACGAGTGGCGGTGAAGCTAGGTAGGACATCTTGACGACCGGATTGATGCGGCCCTCAAAATTCCGGTTCCCACTGAGAACCGAGGACATGACGATGTCATGCTCTTCACTCGCAAGAGCAATCGGGTCCAACACGGAGCCACTGTTGCCGATACAGGTGGTGCAGCCATAGCCGACCAGGTTGAATCGGAGCTTATCGAGATATTCCCAGAGTCCGGCCTTCTCGAGATAGTCGGTGACAACCGTGGAGCCCGGCGCCAGGCTGGTCTTTACCCAGGGCTTAGATTCCAGGCCGCGCTCAACGGCATTCTTCGCTAGGAGCCCGGCACCGACCATCACCGATGGATTAGTGGTGTTGGTACAACTCGTAATGGCGGCGATGGAGACCGCGCCATCGCCGATCTCCACCTGCTGACCTTCGATCGTTACCAGGGCCTTACGCGCCGTTACCTTCTCGGCGACAGCGGTGCCGCCGCCGCTGCTAGGAGTCGAGATGAACGTCGGTAGCACCGCGTCAAATCCGGCTTTCATGTCCGTCAGCGCCACACGATCCTGCGGGCGCCGGGGACCTGCCAGGCTAGACTCAACAGTACTGAGATCCATCTCCAACACTTCGCTGAAGATCGGTTCTGGTGAGGACGCCTCGCGGAAGAGTCCCTGCTCCTTGGTGTATCGCTCAACTAGATCAATCTGCTCAGGACTCCGACCGGAAAGAACCATATAGCGAAGGGTCTCGTCATCCACGGGGAAGAAGCCGCATGTTGCACCGTATTCAGGCGACATGTTGGCGATCGTGGCTCGGTCGAAGAGACTCAAATTATTCAAGCCCGGCCCGGAGTACTCGACGAACTTGCTAACCACACCGTGCTTACGCAGCATCTGGGTGATTGTAAGGACGGCGTCGGTGGCCGTGGTGCCTTCTCGGAGCTGGCCGGTGAGACGGACACCTACGACTTGCGGCGCCAGCATGTAGAAGGGCTGGCTTAACATGACGGCCTCTGCCTCAATGCCGCCCACGCCCCACCCGAGTACGCCAAGACCATTGACCATCGTGGTGTGAGAGTCGGTTCCTACCACGGTGTCCGGATAGGCTTCCCGACCGCCGTTACCGCGCGCGTCTGGACGACGCTTGCCAGGTACTCGATATTGACCTGGTGAATGATGCCAGTACCCGGAGGCACCACCTGGAAATTCTTGAATGCCGTTTGCGCCCAGCGGAGGAACGCATAGCGCTCGCCGTTTCGCTCGTACTCTTTTTTGACGTTGAGTTCGAAGGCGTCATCGATGCCGTAGTAGTCGACCTGTACTGAGTGATCGATAACAAGATCCACGGGAACGGTTGGATTGATCTTCTGAGGGTCGCCACCCATCCGTTTGACTGCGGAGCGCATGGCAGCGAGGTCTACGACACAGGGGATGCCGGTGAAATCCTGAAGGAGTGCGCGAGCGGGGCGGAATGGAAGCTCTTGTTCGGCAACGCTCTTTGCGTTCCAGCGGGCCAGGTTCACTACGTCATCCTCGTTGACCAGGAAGCCGTCACAGTGCCGCAGCAGGTTCTCAAGCAATACCTTTATTGAATACGGAAGTCGGCTCAGGTCGGCTTTATCCGAAAGCGCACCAAGCCGATAGATCGTGTAGGCCCCACCGCGCGTCTGAAGCGTCGTTCGGGCGCCAAATGGATTTGTCTCACCTGCCATCAGGAGCTCCCCTCACACATCGATGCTCGCTATTGTACTTCGTTCTCTGGGCGCCAGTTCACCCGAGGATCGTAGGTCCGCGAGCGCCGCCACAAGCCGACGATTCTCACCCGGCCGACGTACTGCGATCCGGATGTATTCCGGCAATCCGAACGATTGGCAGTCGCGCACCAGCAAGGCGCGCCTGGCCAGGCTCAGCCGAACGTGTCGAGCGGAGCCGACATTTACGATCACGTAGTTGGCTTCGCCCGCCGAAACGTCCCAATGGCCGTTTTCGAGCGCTCGCACCAGTCCTGACTTCGCTTCTCGCACCTTCCTTAATGTTACGTCAAGATATGCTGAATCTTGCAGCGCGGCGATCCCTGCAGCCTGAGCGAGTCCATTGACGCTCCATGGGGGGAGCTGGCAGCGGATCTGCGAGGTCAGGCTCGGGTGCCCAACGGCATATCCAAGGCGGAGCGCCGTGAGTCCGTAATCCTTGGTCATGGAGCGGACAATCAGAAGATTGCGTTGCTCATCTAGCAGTGATAGTGCTGATGGCGCGCCGCTCACGAACTGGATGTATGCCTCATCAAGGACGACCACTCCGGACATCGCGCCCAGCGCCTGCTTTAGCCGGTCTGAAGGAATGAGCTCACCGGTCGGATTGTTTGGGTGACAGAGGAAGAGCAGCGACAGCTCCGCAAGGTCACTCATGGCGTCGTCGTCCTTTAGACCGATGGCGTGCACGGCCGCGCCGTTGGATCGAGCGGCGGCCTCATATTCGCCAAACGTCGGCGGGCAGTGACCCACACGGCTGCCCGGAGTAGCCCACGCTCTGGCGGCTGCGTAGATCAGCTCAGTGGCGCCATTGCCGGGGACGATCCAATCGGTTGGAAGACCGTGGTGGGCACTCAACGTTTCCACGAGGTCAGTACACTCAACGTCCGGGTACCGATCCAGCCGAACTTCGTGCAACACCTTGCGAACCCGTGGGCTTGGTCCATAGGGGTTCACGCTGGCGCTGAAATCGATCACGTCATCTGGCGTAAGGCCCAAGGCACGCAGGTCGGCAGTGCGGACGCCACCATGCGCTTCACCGGCCGCGATGTGCGGATCAGCGGGCTTCGGAGACATGCACTCGCGAACCTGCCGGCCCATTTGCTATTGTGATCAGCGGCGATTTCACGCCGGGCATGATCGAGATCGCAGCGATCACGAGAGGAGCCTTCTCCGAGTGAAAATCATTCTTTGCACAAAACAGGTCCCGAACGTTGAGTCGGTGGGCTTTAACGAAGAGACTCGGACCATCGTCCGAGAAGGCGTGATGAACGAGATAAACCCGTACGATCGTCGAGCCCTGGGCATGGCCGCCGAGCTCAAGAAGAAGTTCGGCGGAGAAATCGTCGCGGTTACGATGGGCCCACCGCAAGCCATTGACGTTCTTCACGAGTGCATGGCCGTTGGCGCGGATCGCGGGGTTCACCTATGTCATCCTGCCTTTGCCGGCTCGGACACGCTGGCAACGGCGCGGGCATTGGCAGCCTTCATTAAGAAGGAAGAGCCTGACCTCGTCTTCTGTGGAAAGTACAGCGTCGACGCTGAGACGGGCCAGGTCGGTCCCGAGCTTGCCGAGCTACTTGGAATTCCCCAGGTGACGGGCGCCACCAGCCTGGAGTTCGACGAGGCCGGCAAGAGGGCCACGGTTGGTCGGGAGACGGATGAGGGCATCGAAACTGTTGAGGTCAACTTGCCCGTCCTGCTCACCGCCGCCGAGCGACTCATCCGCCCCCCACGCGTTACGCCGGATGACATCGATCGCGTGAAAGACTTACCGGTGGAGCGTCTCACTCCTGCCGATCTCGGCCTCTCTCCTGAGGAAGTGGGATTCAAAGGGTCCCCCACCTGGGTGGCAGAAATCTATTCGGTGAAGCCCAACCGGCAGGGTAAGAAGATCGATGGTGAGGATGCCGAGAGTGCGAGTAAGGAGATCGTCGATCTCATGCTTGCTCGAGGGCTCTTTGGCACCTGGGTTGGGGAGTCAGCTCCCCAACCCGTCCCCGCCAACTCCGCATCGGCCGACCCCAGTAAGAGCGTTTGGGTCGCGGCGGATATCGTGAACGACACGGTCAGCCCAGTCACGCTGGAGTTATTGGGCGGAGCTGTCGAGGTGGCAGGGAAGATCGGCGGTCAAGTCGCCGCGCTTCTCATCGGGAATGATGTCGCTAAATACGTCGACACACTCGCTGCATTTGGCGCATCTACGGTCTACCTGGCCGAAAGCTCGCGACTGGAATCGTACGACACCGAGGCTCACACGGAGATTGTTTCGCGAGCGATCGAGACGCACAAACCGTGGGCGCTGCTGATCTCGGCTCACAGCAATGGTCGCGATTACGCTCCCCGCGTGGCAGCCAGGCTAGGTCTCGGCCTGACCGGTGACGCCGTAGGCCTGGACCTGGATGCCGAAGGGCGACTCCTGCAGCTCAAACCCGCGTTCGGCGGGACAATTGTGGCGCCCATCATTTCAAACACCTTCCCGCAAATGGCCACCGTGCGAGGTGGCATGCTGGATCCGAGGATCCCCGACGAGAATCGAGCGGCGGTCATTGTGAATCTGCCGGTCGACAACCTCCCGGATGCCCGCACTCAAGTGGTCGGTCGAGACGTGGAGGCCGGTGCCGCGGGTCTGGCATTGGACACCGCCGATGTCGTGGTCTGCGCAGGCAATGGTCTTGGAGACCCATCGAACCTGCACTACGTGGATGAGCTGGCGCTGGTTCTGGACGGTGCCGTCGGAGCAACGCGACGCGTCGTCGACGCGGGCTGGCTGCCACGGCAGCAGCAGGTCGGGCTCACGGGCAAGGTCCTCGCACCGAAGCTCTACGTCGGCGTGGGCGTACGAGGTGTGTTCAATCACACTATCGGTATCCAGCGAGCCGGCCTGGTGGTGTCCATCAACACCGACCCCGAGGCTCCCATCGTGGAGCACTCGGACTACACAATCATCGGCGACTATCAAAAGGTCGTGCCGGCGCTGGTCTCAGCGCTCAAGGAAGCGCGGCTGGCGCGTAAGGGCTAAGTTGCTAGGCGTGAGAAGGTCCTGCAACAGAAATGTTGCAGGACCTTTTTGTACATTCCGTATGCAGGGGCCGGTCGTAGCCGCTGTAATACCGCAGTAGTGGCGATTCGTGACGGGCATGAGCTCGAGAGTTAGTTCGCGAGCACGTGTGCGGAAATCTAGATTGCGCCCATGAGGGAACGCCACTACGTCGAGTCGTCGCCTCCAGACACTAGCTCATCGTAGAGGGGACATTCTCCCCCGATTGAGATCCAACTGACGGAGAGATTCATCGAACTAGGCAAGCAGTCCCGCTCCCGAGGACGATCGGGTGAAATGGCCACACAGCAAGGAGCCTCGCGATGATTCGCGGGGCTCCTTGCTGTGTGCTCGATTATCGAGAGGTCCAGACTAGGCGGCCATTGCCTCCGGCTCAGCCACCACAGGGAACATCTCGGCCGTGCCAGGCCGCTCGGGAAGGCCGAACCACATGAGCAACTGTGCAACGAATCCGATGAGTGCAACTGGGATGAGTGCGTCCATGTCAGTAAACCTCTCTTGAACCTTTCCGAATCTACTACCCCTGGTATGCCAGCTCGCCGTGCTGGCTACGGTCGAGGCCGAGTACCTCTTCTTCTTCACCAACCCGTAGGCCGATGGTCGCGTCGATCACTTTCAGCAGGACAAACGTGACGCCGCCTGCGTAGACCCATGTGACCGCGACCGCCGCGATCTGGATGAAAAGCTGTCCAGGATTGCCGTAGAGCAGGCCGTCCACGCCAGCGGGATTCACGCTTGTGGTTGCGAATACGCCCGTGAGAATGGCGCCCAGCGTTCCGCCAACGCCGTGCACACCCCACACATCGAGCGAATCGTCAACACCCAGCTTGGACTTGAGCTCAACAGCAAGGAAGCAGACCACACCAGCGGCGAGGCCGATGATGACCGCCGCCGCGGGAGTTACGAAGCCCGCTGCCGGCGTAATGGCCACCAGACCAGCCACCGCTCCGATGGCGGCGCCAATTGCGCTGGGACGACCTGTCCGCGCCCAGCTCATGGTCACCCACGTTACCGCGGCCATTGCCGCTGCGGTATTCGTGGCGACGAAGGCCGAGGCGGCCAGTCCGCCCGCCGTCAACGCAGAACCAGCGTTGAATCCGAACCAACCGAACCAGAGCAGCCCCGCGCCAAGGATCGTCATGGTGGAGTCATGCGCATCCATGCTGGCTTCGCCGAAGCCAATGCGACGACCAAGGATCATGGCCGCGACAAGCGCAGACACGCCTGAGCTAACGTGCACCACGGTGCCACCAGCAAAGTCCAGGGCGCCCATCATTCGGATCCAACCGCCGACGCCCCACACCCAGTGGGCAAGCGGGTCATAGACGAGAGTGGCCCAGAGGAGCGAGAAAATCGCGAAAGCCTTGAAGCGCTTGCGTTCGGCGAATGCACCCGTAATCAGAGCGGGTGTGATGACCGCGAAGGCCATCTGGAAAGCCATGAATGCAAGGTGCGGAACCGTTGCCGCGTAATCTGCATTTGGCTCCTGGCCTACACCGTTAAGACCAATCCAATCGAGACCGCCAATGACGCCGCCCACATCGGGGCCGAACGCCAGCGTGTAACCCCACAGGACCCACTGAACGCTAACAAGGCACAGTATGAAAAAGCTGTGCATGATCGTAGCGAGCACGTTCTTTTGTCGAACGAGGCCGCCATAGAAGAAACCGAGCGCTGGTGTCATGAGCACGACAAGTGCCGTCGACATCAGAAGCCAAGCCGTATCGCCCGAGTTTATCGCATCCAACAGGATTCCCTCCGTCGCATTCTCTGGTTCGGCACGGCTTCGTGCGCTCTGCCCATGGTCAGCGTTCTTGACCAAGAGCCAAGCACCAGATGTTGTTGCTAAGAGTAACGTTGGACCGAGGTTGGAGCCATCGTACAAGTACGTGGAAAATGAATGGCCATCCTCTGTGCACACTGCACAAAGGCGGACCATTGTGTTCGATCTCGGGTTTCAGATGCTCGAGCCGTGGAGAGAGCTACGCCGAGCCGGGTTCGTCGAAGGTTTATCCAGAAGAGGCGCAGCTCATCTGGAAGACGAAAGCTATGAGCCGACAGCGAACGCGGCAAATGGATAATCGCTGTTCTCCATTGCCTTCATAAGCCTTTCGGCAGAGATCGTCCGTGATGAACCGGGACCGCGGGAGTCAATAGGATCGTGATAGATGAACCGATCGCCAGCGTAGCCTGTAACGACCACGTAGTGATCGCCCCAGTAGTCGGACCCTTCGCGGCCGCTGAGAAATCGGTACATCACCTGCGGGATCACAGCGCGACCATCACGTAGTTGGGCACGCATTTCCTCAGCGGACCAGCGGTGAAACCCGCTCTGCCCGCTCTCGAACAGCCCGAGCGTGCGTGCACCATGCTCATCTGCCACCGCCGCAAGATGCTCGATGAACACGCCGCAGTCATCGCATCGATCGATATTCTGGTAGCTCAACGCCTCTGAACGGAGAACCGCAGGAGACGGCACCCCGGCGACCCGGCCCTGGAGCGCCATCCACAACACCGCCGGCCCACAGTTTGCTGCCTCATAGGATGAGCCGTCTAGCTGCGTCCGGTATGGCACTCGCAGCCATGCGTCGGGCTCCTGATCCCGCACCAGATCACGCGTCACGGAATACTCCGTGTATTCTGACGGATCGCGCGGTGTCGCCAGGACATCCTCACCATCGATCCAGGCGTCCAGAGGTTCGCCATTGTCAGGACGAGCAGCCAGAAAGACGTGCGCCCAATCTCGGCCGGACGTCTCCCGGACCTCAAGATATGTCCTTGGCGGGATGGCGAGAGCCACAGGCGCCGATTCGGTGGGACTGGTTCGGAGTATTGCCGACGAGCGCGTGCGAACGAACTTCGGCCAGACGGCCTCAGCCGTGTCTGAGACGTCTAGCCACGCCTCGCCGGGCCGCTTGAGCTCCTCATCTCCGGAGTAAAACACGCGGAACCGATTGCCCTGACGATCGAGCACGCGGACAGTGGTGGCTTGAGGAATCTTTGTGAAATCAACGCCGCCATCTGCCGCCGACCACAATGCGGACTCTCGAGTGAGTCGGAGCCATCGAGGCAGCTCTCCAGTCAATCGCGGACGTGCCGGAGCAATGGCCGGCGGGTTGAGTGCGGGAGCCGACGCACCAGGCTGATGGGATACATCGGCTGGCGGCGATACTTCAGCGAGCGGGGATAGTTCAAGCGGCGGTAATACATCAGCTTGCGCGGATACTCCCACTTCCGCCGATATATTGGCATACGATTCTGGAATTGACTGTAGGTCTTGAGGACTTGCCGCGAAGGTCTGCGGTGTTTGATCCTCGTACGCATGGCCTGCAAAAGAGCCGTCATCTTGTTGCCAGGCTGCAAGACGTCCCGCTAATAGGAACCCCGAGAGGACCGCAATCACGATAGTTATTGGTCCAACAAGCTGCCGCGGACGTATCGTCCGCCCTGTCCTATCCATAGACCGATTCTCGGTGTCCCGATGCTCCTGTTCAAGTACGTATGTACGGGGGAAAAATCGCGCAGGCTGATTAGCCTGCGCGACTTGCCCACGCCTTGAGGTCCGACTAGTTGCTGTTGTCGTCCGGCTCACTGATAGAATCAGCCCAGAAGAGCTTTTCATTCTCTTTGTAGCCGCTCACCTCAACATAGTCACGAACTTTCACGCCACTCTGCTTGATGAGGAACGGCGCGTCCTTACCGTAGAGCTTCACGGTGACAGGTCGGTCTATGTTGGCGAGAATGATCTCGTTCGGCTCGACCAGCGTACGCCGCGAGGGCCAACGCCAGGAGCGCAGACAGGCCACCGGACCTCGTCAACGACCGCTTCATCGATCCCTCCAATATGGACTGGTCGACTTCTTAAGCACTTCTGCCGCGTAACCACCAGTCCATCTTCGGGTAGCCTACGCCCACCCAGAAAGTTGCGCATGCGTACTCTACCATTAACGGGCCCTGTGAGGAATAGTTGCTCCTCAGTCGCAATTGCTCAGAATCAGGGGCCGGTCATCGTAACGTGGAGCGCCACGAGACATGGAATTCGGGCATGTTCACTGCGCATGCGCCAGCTCGAGATCCAGGCACAGGGGACGAGCCCAGTACTACAATCGGCCGCCCCTAATTCTGAGCTCTCATTCTAGTCTGGCATCACGACTTCGTGAGAGATGCGCGCCTCCTGAGACCTGCAGAAACGTGCCGATCCCTACTCAATCGCGAAGATGATGGCGGTGCCATCTCGATAAACGATGCGCATCCCGGGGTCCGCCGCTGCAACATCGTAGAAGGAATAGTGATCGCGATCGGTGAGCACGATCTTGCTTCCGAACGTGTCGCGTATGAGGCTGGATGGCAGGTCAATTTGACCTCGCGTAATGGCGCGCCAGGTGAGGTAAAGGTCAGGCTGGTATTGGTACATGTACGTGGGGTCTAGACCGATTAGATACGTGTTGTGCGTGTTCTGATAAAAGAGCACCGGAAAGTCGTCCCAATCCGTAGTGAAGACGCGAGATCCGGCCGGCGTGTTGCCTCCAGCCACTGACCGGCCCCCGCGAACGTATCCGCGGATCGTGAGGCACGCGCCGAATTCTGAGCAGAGGTAATGGTAGGCCGCAGCAACGCAACGGTCCCTGCCAGGAGCAGCACCCAGGCAAGAGCCCATAGCCCTGCCTGGACTGATCGTGGCACGCGCGCTCGAATTCGCTCTCGAAGCACACTGGGAATTTGAAACGACCAGGCGAATGCGCAAAAAAGAACGGCGAACGCAGGTTGATACTCCACAAACCTACGTGAGCGGAGAAGCAGCACGGTAAAGAACGTGGCAAGGAGCGCCAGTGCGACAACTCGTCCATCCCAGCGTCGTTCGTACCGTAATGTTGCGATTAGCGGAATGAAACCAACCGCTACCGCGGCCAGAGAAGCGCCCGCGGCCCGTAGGAGCGCCGAGCGTTCGTACGGGTACCACTCATTACCCACGCCGACGATGAAGTCCCCGACCGGCACTAACTTGGGCAGCGCATGTTCGATGGCGAAGGTGAGGCTGCGCGGCGTGTAGGGATTAACGATCAAGCCAAGAATCACGCCAGCCGTCGCAAAGCCCAGGAGCGATAGATGCGGCAAGTTTCTTCGCACCAAATCTCGAATGGCCCCCCGTCCGGAGAAACTCACCTCACCGCGCACTGCGACGGAGAGCCAGCGCAACGCCCGTCCATAGACCCCGTCATCCACCCAGCGTCCCAGCATGAGGAACGCAGCCACGATCATGAACAACAAAAACCCGTCGTAAACCCACGAGAACACAAACCCCGTGAGGAGGGCGAATCGGTCACGCCGTGAGAAGGCGACTACGATAAGGGCAACAAACAGAATCAATACGATCGCCTGCCGGCGCGTCATGCTCAATCGATAGAGAAATGCCCCGGATACTCCTAATAGCAGTAGCAGCCAGAGAAGGCTCCAACGCACCCGCTGCCAGTACATCAGCCCGTAGACGACGAGCGCGGCGATACTTGCGAACGAGGCCGCGGCCAGCTTTGCGCCTAATCGCAGATCGAGAAGCGTGAACGGCTCCAGGAGAATATGGAAGAGTAAATGGTGATCGGTGAATTGGGCTGGATTCAAGATGGTCAACTGAAGCCACGGGAAATAAATCGGCGCCGGGATCACGTTCTGGCGCATGATCTCGGCGATTTTTATGTGGAAGTAGCCATCAACTCCCATGATGTTCGGTGTCGACCACTGGATCTCGCTGAAAATCAGCGCGACACACAGAATCGCGGGCGTCATTTTGAGCCACGACTCTCTCTCGAGGAGCTCAGAAAGCCAGTCCAACAGGCTCGTAAAGGTTGCGGACTTGGATGTAGAAAGCTCGGATTCACTCATAGCACTGTTGAGACGTGCGAGCCCGCATGGCTGAGGCCACAGCATCAAGGATACGGGATGTGCAATGGGCTATTCGCATGACTAGCGAAATACCGCGGACGGCCAGTTTAACAACGAGAGGGAAGATGGATCCCGCGGTCATTCTCGCATCGCAGTCGCCTAGGCGCATGCTCCTTCTTCCAATTGTCTGCGGAGTTGTCGGTACCGTTTCGCCCGATGTCGATGAGTCGCCTGCTCTGGGAGAGACGTCCGAGGAGCTGGCCCTTCGGCTGGCAAAAGCGAAACTTGATCGAGCTCGATCGATGCTCGAAGTTAGCTTTGACAATGTGAGCATCGTGGCGGCAGACACGGTCGTGGCGCTCAAAGGAATACCGTTGGGCAAGCCAACGTGTGAGTCCGAAGCGCGCGACATGCTTACGAACCTCAGGGGACGATCACATACCGTCATCACGGCGGTGGCAATGGGCCAAGCTCGCTCAGAGTCTGTCACCGATGACCGAGTAGCCATCGTGGCCACTGAAGTTGAGATGCGTGAGCTCGACAACGAAGAGATCGAGCAGTACATCGCACGCGGCGAGCCGTTCGACAAGGCCGGCGGCTATGCAATCCAGGATGCTCAGCTTCGACCAGTCGAGGCCGTACGGGGCTGCTTTCCGAATGTTGTTGGGCTCCCACTCTGTGCCGTCCAGGCGATGCTCGAGAATGATTCTGTCTCAGGCTCGTTTGCGCCAACCAATACACCATGCGAGCTATGTAGAGCCGCTTCCGAGGCACTGAACGAGCATGGATTCTGGGCCCTGTTGAGTAGTTGTCACTAGCTGAAGCCTACCGCGCGACCCGACCGGAGATTGTGGCATTCATGGCAGTAAAGCGAAGGATGACACAGAGACCGGGGTTGCGTGACGCGGTTCTTCATCGCTTGGGCAGCAAGAATCGCCCAACGAGCGCGAGTACGGTAACATACGGACAACCGAGCATGAGGCGGCAGCCGGCTTCCATGAAGCAGCCGAATTATTACTATCGCGAGCGGCTGGTAGCGGTTGGCTGAGTGGCCGGAGCGTTGGTTGGCTTTGCTGGGGCCGGCGTGGGGTTCGCGGCAGCCGCAGTGGGGTTCGCGGCAGCCGCGGTTGGCTTGGCGGGCGCCGCGGTTGGCGCTGCAGTAGGAGCAACTGACTTAGGCGCGGCCGTAGGCTGCGCCGCTGGAGGCGCCGTAGGCTTTGCCGCCGAGGGCGCAGAGGTTGGCTGTGATGGTCTCGCGGTCGGTTGAGCCTGCGTTGTGGTTGCCGGTACGGCGGTACCCGATACAGCGCTCGAGGCAGGCGCATTGACGCTTTCGGTGCGCGGCGCACTGGCCGGCGCACCGCCGGTGCCAACCATAATGACGTTCCTGGCAGGACGATACCGACTCGTCATGCGAAGTGTCCGCTCATCACCGTCATTCGGGATAACACGGCGAACGACTGTCGAAGCAAACCCCGCCTGGGCGCCCTCAACGGCGATTCTCTGCCCCTTTGGCATTGAAGGCTCTTCTTGAATAAGTGTGCCCACCACCGGATCCACTACATCCGTTTTTGGGAGCGATTCGACTTTTACTGTCCAGGGGGGTGGTGTTCCGTAAAGCGCGAAATTTACATTCAGCGATGCATCGATCCACGACTGCACCAGCAGGTAATTCTGGGTCGTGTTGATGAATTTGAAATCCAGACCCGAATCCTCGTCAACCGTGGCGTCCAAGCCAACGATGTTGCGCGACGTATAGGACGGAATCCAGTAGAGGTGCCAGTTACGCTCCTCAATCTGATAGCCAGCCCAAAACACGGACTGGAACAGGGTTGTCGCCACCTGGCAGATGCCACCTGCGACGGAAGGAACGGTCTTATGCCCGGTCGAGGACGCGGCAATTCCCCAACCTACCTGGTATCCCGCGTCAAGACTTGTGGAGCCGACTTCCTTGTTGAAGGAGAACATTTCTCCAGGGGGCACCACAACACCGTTCAAGCGCGACGCCGCCAGCTGGATGTTGTGCTTCTTTGGTGGAAGGCCGCTGGCAAAGTTGGTGCGCGAGCTTTCGATGAGAGATGTGATACCCAGCTTCGCCTTGTCCTCGACACGGACAGCGGCAGGCGCGACGGACACCGGGAGGTTGAGCACCCGCTCAGGGCCGGTGAGCTGAGCGGTCAGCAGATCCATCGTAGCGGGCCGTTCTAACTTTTGACCGTCCTTGGACTCGCGCAACACGTCCAGCGCTCCACCGGCCCAGCTGAATCGCGCGTCCTGGGGCTCCTGGTCGATCTCAGCAGCGATCTGCTCCGTAAGCTTTTCAATGGCCGCCCGGTCGGTGTCTACGCTGACTCGCCCGTCCGCGTCCGTATTCATCTTCAGTGTCTTGACAAGCGCGCGTGAATCCAGCTGCCACTGCTGATTCCCAAAACGCAGCGTAAGCGGCGAGCTCAAAACCTGGACGGCTTTGTTGCTCGCATCCGCAATCTTTTCATCGCCAACACGCGGTGCCACCTCATTAACAGCGAGCTCGACTGTCTGCGGGCCTGGATGCGAGAGCGCCTCATCGAGTCGCCGCCAGGTGGCGTCCACATCAAGCTCACGGCCGACTTGAGAGCCTTGCTGATCGATCGAGCCGTCCGGACGAAATTCCAGCCGGGCGTCCACGACTGATCGATTCACTTGACCAGCCAGCTCCTCCACGAAGACAAGTCCAGCAGCAGAATCGTAAAGAACTCCTGCCGAATCGAGATTGCGTCCAGTCCGCCAGAGCGACACCTGCTGGACGAGCTGCGAGAGAATATTACCTTCACGTCCAAGTTCATAAGCCGATTCAACAAGCGGCCGAACGTCACGCTTAAGTCCGAATTCGCCTCCGCGACGTTGCCATTCTTGATCCTGGAAGCGAAGCTTGATCACGCGACTGTCGAACGAATCCAGCACCTCGCTCAATGATGCCTGAGCTTGTTCCGGAGTCTGCCCACCCAGATCCACGCCCATGACGCGCACGCCAGGAAATACTCGTCCGGCGTAGGCGATCTGGAATCCAACGAGGAGCACAATGAGCGCCCCAACAGCCACGATGGCATTGACGCCAATGAAGCGGCTAGGAGATGTAAGGACCGTTCGAACGCTCTCGACACTGGGAGAATTAAGCTGGAAATCGCGATTCAATCCCGGGCCCTTACACTGAGGACGTGACGCATGTCGCGACGGAGCGCGCCACGCTCGCAGCACGACCACGATGGTACGAGGTTCGACGGAGCTTCGGCAATTTTCTTGACACCGAATTTATTGGGCGTTATCGGGAGCTGGTATGACGCATTCATCGCGATCGATCCCTCAGTATACGCACCGCGATGTCCCCAACCGGAGGCCCCGCAATTGGAGCATTCGGTTTATGGACACAAACCTGAACGCTTGCCACGCTCGCGAACGCATTCAGCACTGATTCCGCGATTCTCCCGGCGAGTGTTTCGATGAGTCGAAATGGCTTGCCTTCCACGATATCTCGCGCGCATTGAACCACTTGACCGTAGTCGACCCCGTGCTCCAGCTCATCGTGGTTCGATGCCGGCTGAAGATCCAGAAGAAGGACGAGATCCACGACAAATCGCTGGCCGAGCCGTTGCTCTTCCTCGTGAACACCGTGGTACCCGAAGCATTGAATGCCGCGGATCTCTATCGAGTCCACTAAGAGCTGCCTCGATAGATGTCCGCGTTCGATACCCAGATCAATTCCTTACTTCCTCGGCACATACTAGCTGCTTTGTCCGGACCCACTGTTGATGCGACATCGATCCACACCATGCTCAGCGGCCTGCGCTTGACGCGCGCCAGCCCCCCGGAGATAGTAGTCACGGGTTCCCGAACGGAGCTGTTCTTGTTGGAGAATTCAACGCATGCCTCTACGCACCACTGCTGAATATCGTGCGAGCCTTCAGGACGCACGTCGCGTCTTCTTTCGCGGACAGCGCGTGGACGACGTTACCACCCATCCTGCTATGGCTGAAGCCGTAACCCATGCGGCTATCGATTTCGAAATGGCGGAGCAGCCGGAGTTCCGAGACCTGGCTGTCGTCGGCTCTGGACCTGATGAGTACAGTCGATACTTCCATCTCCCCACAACGGCAGATGACCTTCTGAAACGTAGCGCTCTCATCGAGTCAGCCACGCGAGAGGGACGAACGCTCGTGGTGCTGATCAAGGAAATCGGCACCGACGCCTTGTTCGGACTGCACCTGGCTACCAAGGCGATGGATGATGCCATCGGCACCTCGTATCTCCATCGCGTCCAGAGCTTTTTAGACATGTGTCGAGAAAAAGACCTTGCCCTCGCGGTAGCTCAAACGGACGTCAAGGGCGACCGGTCGCGCTCGCCCTCAGATCAATCTCATCCAGACTACTACGTTCGCATCGTGGAACGAAGGCCGGACGGAATCGTCGTCTCAGGTGCAAAGGTCCACACGTCGGTCTCGGTCAATTCCAATGAGCTCATCGTCTTGCCCACCCGCGCGATGAGCGAGCGAGATGCCGACTACGCGGTGGCATTCGCGGTAACGCCAGACACGCCAGGGGTCACCCTGATCGCTAGCCCCCACGGTACGGGCCCGCGCGATGCGTTTGAGCGTCCACTCTCATCGGGTCGAAAAATGTTCGAGACACTCACGGTGTTCGAGAACGTTTTCGTCCCCAACGAGCGAGTCTTTCTCGCCGGGGAGTGGCAGTTCGCCGGGCCTGTAGCCGTGGATTTCGTGGAGTTCCACCGATTCACGGCAATTTCATACAAGCTCCCGCTAGTAGACCTGCTGGTGGGCTCGGCGTTTCTGCTCGCCCAGTACAACGGGCTGACGCGCGTCAGTCACATTCGTGACAAGCTAGCGCGGCTGGTCGCATACGCAGAGACACTGCGAGCGCTCACTCACGCCGCCGCGGCGCAATGCCATATGAAAGCGCCGGGCCTGGCCGTACCCGATCCGATGCTGGTGAACCTTGCCAAGCTGCACTTCGCCAGCGGCTACCACCAGGCCGTGAGCTGGGCACAGGACATCGCCGGCGGCTTGCTCGTCACCGGTCCGGCGGCAGAAGACCTCAAGAGCCCCGAAACGCGCGGCTACATTGAGAAATACTTCGGCGCGGGCGAAGTTACGGCGGAGGCTCGACTTAGGGCCATGAATGTGCTGGCCGATCTCACGGCCTCAGATTTTGGCGGCTACCAGGAGGTCCTCGCTGTGCATGCCGAGGGCTCGATCGAGGCGGAGAAGCTCACCGCGCTGCGGAACTACAATTCAAATGAAACCATGGCCTATGCGATGCGCATGGCTGGAATCGACGAGTAGCGAGTTGACAGTGAGCTGTCATCATTCCACCGCGAGCCGTTAACTGCCGACTGTGAACGCTTAATTGCTGGAGGTATCTGTGATCGATCCGCGCGCGGAATTCTGGGACGAAAAGATTGAGACAATCAGCCGCGACGAGCTTGCCAACTTGCAGCTACAAAAGCTGCAGTGGCAGGTTCAGCGCTGTTGGGATGGCTCTGAATTCTACCGCGCGCGGCTCGAGCAGGTGGGAGCCACTCCATCCGACATTCAATCGCTAGACGACGTGCGAAAAATCCCAATCGTTACCAAGCAACAGCTACGAGATGAGCAGCTCGCCCATCCGCCCTACGGTCGGTACACAGTGGGAGCTCGAGCTAACTGGAGTGAGCTCCATCCGTCCACCGGAACAACTGGGGTCCCGGTGAGCACCATCTGGTCCCAGGCGGATTGCGAGAATATCACTCAGTTCACGGCCAGAACCATGTGGTCATTTGGCGTGCGGCCAGGCGCCATCGTGCAGAACGCGTTCGCCTACGGATTGTGGGTGGCCGGCATGTCGGTGCACTATGCCGCCAAGCGGATGGGCTGCTTCGTCATCCCCATTGGAGCCGCGCTCACCAACAGACAGATCGATTATCTGCTGGCCGGATCCACGGTTCTTCTCGCCACCCCGTCGTACGCGCTCCACATCGCGGAAGCACTTCGGGAGCATGGCGTAGCGCCGGACGACATTACGTTGGAGCTGGGCTGCTTTGGCGGAGAGGCGGGGACGGAAAATGCGTCCACTCGCGGGAAGATCGAGCGCGGTCTCGGAATCGATGCGTATGACTACTACGGGTTGGCAGAGATCGGCCCAACCTTCGCCTCGGAATGCGTCGCAAAAGTCGGCATCCACTGGGCTGAAGACCATCATCTGATTGAGATCATCAATCCCGACACCATGGAACCATGCGCGGAGGGCGAAATTGGCGTGGTAGTCATTACTCACCTGAGTCGCGAGGCTACCCCGATGCTTCGCTACTGGAGCAATGACTACGCTCGCTACACATCCGCACGCTGCGATTGCGGACGAACACATGGCCGCTCCCTGGGCGGCATCATGGGGCGACACGATGATCTGGTGATCTATCGCGGTGCCAAGTTCTATCCCGTGCAGGTTGAAAAGGTCGTCCGATCCTTCGGAGAGCTCTCAGACGAATTCCGCATTGAGCTCGCTCGCGATGAGAACGTCGGCACGGATCGCTGCACCGTGGTTGCTGAAGTGAACCAGGTCAGCGATGAGTCCGTCCTTGCACGATTACGTAGCGCCCTACGGGAAGAGCTCCTGGTCACGCCGGACATTCGTTTGGAACAATTCGGGACACTCGAGCGCACGACGTTCAAGGCACAGCGTATCGTGGACTTGCGACCTAAGAATGAGGGCCCGGGGCAGGCCTGATCAAACTTGAGCTGAGCGAAACTCAGCCTTCCTGGTTTGAGAGTGGGAAATCAATGAAGCCTCGATTAGTGAGCGCATTTCAAGGTACTCCTCGCGGTTAGACTCTTAGGATGCCTTCGTCACTCCCCTCGACGCAGGTCCGGGGCATCTACGCCACGGCACTTTCGTCACTGCTCGTCGATCTCGACGTTCCCATTGCCAACCCGTCGCCGGTGATCCAGAAGCGGCTGGGACTCGGCAGCTCCCCGAACGTTGCTGCCGTGCAGTTGAGGGACCGGGAAGATCGGCAGGGGATCACGTTGGACGGTGGAGAGAGAGATGTCCGCACCCTCCTCGAGTTGCTCAGGGTGGCGTTCCCGCGCGCGGTAAGCCGGGCAGCGCGCGATCATAGGACATGGTCGTTAGAGTTCCCAGCATCGGTCAAAGCGGAGCTCGACGACCGGAGGCGCCGGATTCTTCCAACAGTCATGCTCCATCATCAACTCAAGATGGTCGCATCTGAGCGCGTCGATGCTGCCGAACGTCAGCTCGCGAAGGAGCCGGATCGGCTCGATACTATAAGTGCTGCGTTGCAACGGGACCTGGTGGATCGACACATTCGACCAGGCACGCGAATAA
Source organism: uncultured Chloroflexia bacterium (assembly GCA_963765765.1). Lineage (GTDB taxonomy): Bacteria > Chloroflexota > UBA6077 > UBA6077 > JACCZL01 > CAVXYC01. The sequence continues at coordinate 192,474 of CAVXYC010000027.1, forward strand.
GTGTCGAGCACGTGAAGCCAGCGGGCCAGGAGTATGACCTCAAGGGCATGGTGGGCTCATACGACGGGCGAAACCTCCGTGTGGATCGTCGGTTTTACCCCGGGGGAAATTACGACTCGCTTGACGTTCCGCGCATGTCGGGCGACTTTGGCAGAGTGGACATCGAGATTGGCTCCGGCATTGCCGTCCGACAATACTTTCGCGCCGACGGTCGCCACCTGGGCGATCTCTATAACCTGGCCACCGCGGCAGAGCTCTATCCCGGTCGCGTACGCTACGTGGACCTTGAGCTCGATGTCCTGCACATGCCCGGTGAGCCTCCAAGAGTGGTGGACGAAGCGGACCTGGAACGCGCGTACCAACGTGGCTTCCTCACCGATGCGCTTGTCGATGACGCCTGGTCACTCGCGAGTCAGGTGATGGACAGGATTGAAAGCCGATCGGACTGATCAGCGCGAGGGCCGTGCCTCACAAGAGCCGTAGATCGAGGTCGCTACGCGCTCCACGGCTCTTGTGATGAGATCGATTAACTCTTAGACCTTCCCGTAATCGTGCTTGACAGCGGCCGGGACGTCTTCGGAACGCACGTTGTAGCCGAGAGCGCCTTCACGTGGAAGAGTGATCCAGTGGGTATTCCTGGCTGGGTCTCGAACAGTACCGCATGGGGTCCTGGCCATTTTCGACCTTCCCGATCTCCGACATGATCAGACAGCGATCCAGAATCACGCCCTTGTCGGAGGAGCCAAGACGCTGTGTCTCGCGGGCCGAGATAGCGCCCTGGGTGAGTTTCCACCGGGCGTGCCAGGCCCGACGCGAGGCAGCCGCTCATTGGCTTCTTTTGTGAGCTAAAAATCCACTTAGCCCGTACTGGCCTACATGTAACGCAGGCCAGTTCGTGAAAGGGATTTGTTGGCGGTCTGAAGCACTGCTTAGTGCTTGCTAAAGTGCATTGACTCAAGTTCTGCGCAATGAGGAGCGCGGAGGTTCAGACGCTGCCTAGTGCCTCGCGCACGGCCGAGCTGAGCTCCTCGAGATCGAACGGCTTGGCAACGCAGCCAACCGCGCCGAGACGCTCGGCTCGCTCGGCAATTGTGCCGGCGGCGCTCATGACGATGAGCAGTGGTGGCCTTGGAGAACGCGCACGCATACCAGCAACGAACTCCTCGCCGGTCATGACGGGCAGCCCCATATCTAGGAGTACGACATCCGGCTTCCAGGAGAGCATTTTCTCCAACCCGGACTTGCCATCCGACTCGGTCGCAACCTCGAAGCCCTCCTCCTCCAGCACGATCCTGGCAATATCGCGCAGGTCTGGCTCATCTTCCACCACGAGCACGCGGGCGGGGGTAACCCGGCTATCGCTCATAGGTATAGAGGGCAATCAAAGACGGTTGCTGGCTCACGCATCGAGAGTATAGGGAAGTCGGACGGTGAATATGCTGCCACTTCCGAGCTTACTTTCGACGGTGACCTCTCCGCGATGTCGCTCGATGATGTACCTCACGCCCGTCAGTCCGATGCCCGCACCGTCAATTCGACTGGAGACATTACTGGCTCTATAAAATCGATCGAATACGTTGGCCAGATCCGATTCAGGGATTCCCATCCCTTGATCGGAAACGCGTATCAGGGCCCACGCACCGGTTTCATCCTTTTCCACGTCGATGGAAGTGGTGATGACCCCGCCCTCGGGACTGTATTTCACGGCGTTCGTGAGAAGATTGACGAGGACGCGCTCGATGCGATCGCGATCCCACTGGCCAGAAATCTTGTCAACGTTCGCGTCAACTTTGAGCTCATGTCGGTCGGTGGAAGCCCGCGTCTCCGCGACCGTCTCGCGGACCAGCGCCACAAGGTCAATGCGCTTGAGCTCGAGATCGATGGGACGGTCCATCTGCAACCGAGCCACATCTAACAGCTCATTCACCATGCCCACAAGACGACTCGTGGCAATGTCGATCGCACGCAGACCATCGATCATTGCCGCCGATTCATCACTCCCAACACGCTCAGCCTGACGTTGTAAAAGCTGCGCGCGCGCCTTGACGATCGCCAACGGGTTCTTCAGATCGTGGGATGCCGCGGCCAGGAAGTCGTCCTTCTGGCGCTCCAGCTCCTTGAGTGCGGTGATGTCCTGAAATACGAGGACACCGCCAACGATGGCGCCATTTGAAGCTCGCACAGGAGCGCTATTGAGCAACACTGGGACACGCTCGTTCGTCGAGCCGTGCGGAAGTGTTATTTGCTCGCCGCGCACGATTTCTCCATCGCGCACCGATCGCACCAGCGCATAGCGTTCGAGCGGGCGCTCCTGTCCTTTGGGATCTATACTTCCCATCGTTTGAAGCGCCCAGTGATCTTCAGGTGGCGGCACTCGTCCGAGTAACCCGCGGGCGGCTGCATTGCAGATCGTAACGGTTCCCGTCGCATTCACCACCAGAACGCACTCGGGAAGTACGTCTACCACTTGCTGAAGCTGATCTCGCGCGCGCTCCGCTTCAGCTCGCGCCGCGCGCTCTTCCAGCAGCCTCACGGCCTGGCGCTCGGCTTCTCGATGAGCAGTTACGTCCTGGGCAATGGCGACGAAACCAATCAGTGTGCGGTCAGCGCTGAGTCGCTGCTCAAGCGCAAGCGACACATCGAATCGACGACCCGCGCGAGAGATTCCTTCCAGACTGCCTTCAGCCCGACCGTTACGCTCCACTTCCCGAAGCAAAGCGTCCATTGACTCGGTGCCCCCGATTGGCACCTCATGCAGCATCGAGAAGTGCGCTCGACCTACAACTTCAGCGGCATCGTATCCGTAGATTCGTCGGGCGCCCTCGTTCCACGCCACGACGTTCGCGTTGAGGTCTAAGGCGACGATTGCGAACCCAGTAGCACCCTCGAGGACGCTGTTGAGTAAGGCTGTTGTCTCGGCAAGCTCGTTCGCCTGTTGGCGAATCTGTTCGGTTTTGCGAAATAGGTCAATGAATACGGTGACTTTCGAGCGAAGGACATCGGGATCGAGCGGCTTGATGAGGTAGTCCACCGCGCCGATCGAATAGCCTTTGGCCACGTGAGATTCTCCGGTGATGGCCGCGGTGAGAAAGATGATCGGCGTGTGGCGGGACCGCTCGCGACCGCGAATAAGCTCGGCGGTTTCGAATCCATCCATCTCCGGCATCTGCACATCGAGGAGTATCACCGCGAAGTCATCCTGCAAGAGATGTTTGAGGGCCTGGGGTCCGGAATCGGCCCGAACGAGGCGGCGATCAGCAGCCGTGAGCAGCGACTCCAGCGCGGTGAGATTCTTCGGCTCGTCATCCACGAGCAGAATATTGACCACCCTCGGTTCGGAGATCCCCGGCCTCTGGCTTAAGCCATCTCGAAGCTCGACATCGGTTGGAATCATGACATTCGCCGAAATGTTCCGGCGGGACCGTATTGCTGATATCGCATGCCGCTATCAACGCTGGGCGCCTGCTCGGCTTCGCCGAGGCTCAGGAAACCTAGCCGTACCAGGCTTCCACGGAGCAGCTCAATTACACGATTCCCCACCGCGGGGTCGAGCATGGAGAACACGTCGCGACACACGATGACGTGGAATTCATTGAACACGCCGTCAGTCATGACGTTGTGCTGAGCGAAAATCATATTTCGACGCAAAGATGGATCAAATTCCACGTGATCCTGCCCTACCGTGTAATAGTCACGCAATGAAAAGTGACCGCCGGACTCCCGATATCCCGCATCCGATCGGGCCAGCGACGCAAGATCGAATACACCCTCACGGGCACGCCGAAGTCCCCTGTCGTCACTATCAGTCGCATAGAGACGGCATCGTTCGTAAAGACCTGCTTCTCGAAAAAGGATGGCCATAGCGTAGACGTTCTCGCCCGCCCCGCAGTCCATGTGCCAGATTCGGATGAACGGATACGTTCTCAACAACGGAACGATGCTTATGAGGAAACTGCGATAGAAATCGGGGTCGTGAAAGATTTGCCGCTGAGGACGAGTGAGCCGCCGGATGAGCCGATCTCGAGAGCTCGAGTCGTGCAGGAGTTTCTCGCGAAGTCCTCTCGTGGTTTCGAGCCCCTCTCCAAGCACCTGCTCACGAAGCTGACTTCTCAGGTGGACGACATCCAGCGATCCTGGATCGAACCCTCCGCTTTCGCGCAAGACATCGATAATCTCGGACTCGGTGCTATCCAGCACGCTGGTCACGTGAAGCTGCTTCACCATCGTTCAGCACCGCTACCGATACAGCCAAACCCGCATAAGTGAGATGAGCTGATCAATGTCGACCGGCTTGGTGATGTAGTCGGATGCGCCGGCCTCAATGCACTTCTCTCGGTCCCCCTTCATCGCCTTGGCGGTAAGAGCAATGATCGGCAGATTGGCAAATCGGTCGTCAGTCCGAATATGCTGGGTCGTTTCGAATCCGTCCATCTCCGGCATCATGATATCCATGAGGACGATATCGGCGGGTTCGTCGGACTGAAGCGCTTCGATACCGTCACGACCGTTCTCAGCGTACGAGATATGCATCCCGTAGCGCTCCAGGGCACTCGTGAGCGCAAAGATGTTCCTCATATCGTCATCAATGATCAGCACGCTTCGACCTTGCAGGGCCGGATCAAGCCGCTGAGCGTCTCTGAGGAGCTTTCGCTTTGACTCGGGAAGACGCGCCTCAACACGGTGCAGGAACAGCGCCGTTTCATCGAGCAATCGCTCCGGAGACTTGACGTCCTTCACGATGATGGTCTCTGCAAGTGAGCGCAGCTCGGATTCTTCCGCGCGTGTAAGCTCCTTGCCCGTGTACACAACGATAGGAACTGCGACATCGACATCGTTCTTGATCCGCTGTATGAGCTCAAACCCCGTCATGTCCGGCAGTCCGAGATCGAGCACAACGCAATCAAAGCGCTCATCGGACAGCGCTTGAAGTGCTTCGGCACCGGTCTGAACGCCGACCACTCGAACATCATCATCGGCAATAAGCGAGATGATCGCGTTCCGCTGAATGTCATGGTCCTCCACCACCAGCAGGCTACGAAGATCTCGATCTACGAATCCGATAAGCCGATCGAACGCGGCGCCCAGCGTCTCTTTCGTCACCGGCTTCTGGAGATGCGCGATGGCTCCCTCCTGTAGCGCCCGCTGCTGGTGCTCGTTCGCAGTGATCACGTGAACGGGAATATGCCTGGTAAACGGATCGTGCTTGAGGAGATCTAGAACCTTCCATCCGCCCAGCTCAGGAAGCTGGATGTCCAGCGTGATGGCATCGGGTTGATATTCACGCGCCAGCGTCAACCCGACTCGGCCGTCCAGGGCGACGAGGCCGAGGAAACCCCTCTCTCGCGCAGCAGTCAGAAGAATGCGGGCGAACGCGGCGTCGTCCTCAATGATGAGGAGCACACGATCACCCGCGTTAATCTTGGCACGATCGTCATCGAAGTGAGGCGCTTTATCATCCGGCGGGCCGTCACCATCCGAGGTGACGGCACCAGATTGCTGACCACGCGCTGCGGGCAGAACCGGCGTCCGGTTCGAGCACCGGCGCCGTTCGGCCACGATGATCGCGATGCGGGTCACTCGAGATAGATTCAGGTCGATTCACCACCGCGACGGGCTCTAACGATATTGGGATATAGAGGGTAAACGTGCTGCCCTGATTGCTGTGGCTAACGAGTCCGATCTCGCCACCCAGCAGCATGGCGATCTCGCGGCTGATGGACAGGCCCAAGCCGGTGCCGCCGAATCGGCGACTCGTATCCATGTCAGCCTGCTGGAATGCTTCGAAGATGGTTGACTGCTTTTCAGGCGGAATTCCGATTCCGGTATCCCTCACAGAGAACGCTACGACCGAACGCGCCCGGTTGAGGGTCTCCTGGCTCTCACTCCAACCGCCATCGGCCAGACCGATACGGAGATGTACTCCACCTGTGTCGGTGAACTTGAATGCGTTGGACAACAAGTTTTTTAAGACTTGCTGGAGTCTGGTAGCGTCGGTCCAGAGGGCCGTGGGCAGGGCAGGGTCCACTTCAACGTCGAAGTCCAGCGCACGTTGCAACGCTACCTGGCGGAATGTCCGTTCCACCTCATCTCTGATCTCGGCGAACCGAACCTGACCGATATCGATGGCCGTTGTGCCAGATTCGATCTTGGAGAGATCAAGGATGTCGTTGATCAGGGTAAGGAGGTCATCACCCGCCGACCGAATCGTCTCCGCGAATTCAACCTGCTTCGGCGTGAGGTTGCCGTCGGGATTATCCGCGAGCTGCTGCGACAGGATCAGAAGGCTGTTGAGCGGGGTTCGCAGCTCATGCGACATGTTCGCCAGGAACTGCGATTTGTATTTCGACGTCAGCGCGAGCTGCTCGGCTTTGAGCTCCAGATCGCGACGCGCCTCCTCGATCTCGCGACGACGGCGCTCCACCTCTTCATTTTGCTCGGAGAGTAGTCGCGCCTTTTCTTCTAGCTCGAGGTTCGTTTGCTGAAGCTCTTGCGTGAGTGCCTGCGACTGCTTGAGAAGCTCCTCGGTACGCAGGTTAGCGACAAGCGTGTTGAGCACGATCCCGATGCTCTCGGCGAGCTGGTCGAGCAGCGAAAGGTGCGACTCGCTGAAGGGCTCGAACGAGGCCAGCTCGATGACGGCGCGGGTTTCCCCTTCGAAGAGCGCCGGAAGCACCACGATGTTCAGCGGAGCCGCTTCGCCGAGGCCGGAGCTCACACGGATGTAGTCCGCCGGCAGGTTAGTGAGCAACATGCGCTTGTGCTCTCGGGCACACTGACCAACCAGCCCCTCGCCGAGCTTGAAGTACCGCGGGAGATCGTCACGCCCCTGGTAGGCGTAGCTTGCAAGGAGGTTCAGGGTTGGCTCGCCATCGATGATCTCGTTGAGATAAAACGCGCCGTGCTGAACCCCGACTAGGGGAGCAAGCTCAGAGAGAATGAGCCGGCCCACCGTCTGAAGGTCCCGCTGGCCTTGCAGTAGGCTACTGAACCTGGCGAGATTGGTGTTGAGCCAGTCCTGCGCGGTGTTCTTCTGCGTCGTATCACGCAGATTGCGGATCATCTCGTTGATGTTGTCCTTCAGCAATGCCACTTCACCCTCGGCTTCCACCTGAATAGAGCGCGAGAGGTCGCCTGAGGTGACCGCGGTTGCCACCTCGCCAATAGCCCGAAGCTGGGTGGTCAGAGTGGCCGCTAGCTGATTCACGTTGTCCGTGAGATCGCGCCACGTGCCTGCGGCGCCAGGAACATTGGCCTGGCCGCCCAACTTGCCTTCAGTACCCACCTCACGGGCCACGGTCGTGACCTGGTCGGCAAAGGTGGCCAACGTCTCAGTCATGCTGTTGATCGTGTCCGCCAGCTCAACGATTTCGCCCTTAGCTTCGAACGTCAGCTTGCGCTTCAGATCGCCGTTGGCCACAGCCGTTACGACGCGAGCAATACCACGGACTTGTTCCGTAAGATTGCCGGCCATCGTATTCACGGAGTCGGTCAGGTCTTTCCAGGTGCCGGCCACCCCGCGCACCTGGGCCTGACCTCCGAGTCTGCCTTCCGAGCCCACCTCGCGAGCCACGCGGGTGACCTCTGATGCAAACGAGTTGAGCTGGTCGACCATCGTATTGATGGTGTCTTTCAGCTCGAGGATCTCCCCGCGCACATCCACGGTGATCTTCTTGGAAAGGTCGCCGTTCGCCACGGCCGTGGTCACAGTGGCAATATTGCGAACCTGGCTGGTCAAATTTCCGGCCATCATGTTGACCGAGTCGGTAAGGTCCTTCCAGGTGCCAGCAACGCCAGGTACGTTGGCCTGGCCGCCCAGACGGCCGTCCGTACCGACCTCGCGAGCCACGCGGGTGACCTCCCACGCAAATGCGTTGAGCTGATCGACCATCGTATTGATGGTGTCCTTCAGCTCCAGGATCTCCCCGCGCACATCCACGGTAATCTTCTTCGAGAGGTCGCCATTGGCCACGGCCGTGGTCACCTCGGCAATATTGCGAACCTGTCCAGTGAGATTACCGGCCATCATATTCACGGAGTCGGTGAGGTCTTTCCAGGTGCCTCCCACTCCACGAACATCGGCCTGGCCGCCGAGCTTGCCTTCGGAGCCCACCTCGCGAGCAACGCGCGTGACTTCGGACGCGAATGCATTGAGCTGATCGACCATCGTATTGATGGTGTCTTTCAGCTCGAGAATCTCACCCCGCACGTCGACCGTGATCTTCTTGGAGAGGTCTCCATTAGCCACGGCGGTGGTGACTTCGGCAATGTTTCTCACCTGGCTCGTGAGATTTCCCGCCATGGTGTTCACCGAATCGGTGAGGTCTTTCCAGGTACCAGCTACGCCACGGACCTGCGCCTGCCCGCCCAGTTTGCCTTCGGAGCCTACCTCGCGGGCGACACGTGTCACCTCGGAGGCGAAGCCGTTGAGCTGGTCCACCATCGTATTGATGGTGTTCTTCAGCTCCAGAATCTCGCCGCGCACGTCCACCGTGATCTTCTTGGAGAGGTCGCCGTTAGCCACGGCCGTCGTGACGTCAGCGATGTTGCGGACCTGACTGGTCAGGTTGCCGGCCATCATGTTCACCGAGTCAGTCAGGTCCTTCCACGTTCCGGCGACGCCGGGAACGTCCGCCTGACCACCGAGCTTGCCTTCCGAGCCGACTTCTCGAGCAACGCGCGTGACTTCAGAAGCGAAGCCGTTGAGCTGGTCGACCATCGTGTTGATGGTGTCTTTCAACTCCAGGATCTCTCCGCGCACATCCACCGTGATCTTCTTGGAGAGATCGCCGTTGGCCACCGCGGTGGTCACGTCGGCGATGTTCCGCACCTGGCTAGTTAAGTTACCGGCCATCGTATTCACGGAGTCGGTGAGATCCTTCCACGTCCCGCCGACATCGCGAACGTCGGCCTGGCCGCCCAGCTTGCCCTCCGAGCCTACCTCGCGTGCCACGCGCGTCACCTCGGACGCGAATGCGTTGAGCTGATCCACCATCGTGTTGATGGTGTCTTTCAGCTCCAGAATCTCCCCCCGCACATCCACCGTGATCTTCTTGGAGAGATCGCCGTTCGCGACAGCCGTAGTCACTTCCGCGATGTTCCGTACCTGGCTGGTCAGGTTGCCGGCCATCATATTCACGGAGTCGGTGAGGTCTTTCCAGGTGCCTCCGACACCTCGAACATCGGCCTGGCCGCCTAGCTTTCCCTCCGAGCCGACTTCGCGCGCTACCCGGGTGACTTCCGAAGCGAACCCATTGAGCTGATCGACCATTGTATTGATGGTGTTTTTGAGCTCGAGGATTTCTCCGCGCACGTCCACCGTGATCTTCTTGGAAAGATCGCCATTAGCGACGGCGGTCGTGACTTCGGCAATGTTGCGCACCTGGCTGGTCAGGTTGCCGCCCATGGTATTGACGGAGTCGGTGAGGTCTTTCCAGGTTCCGGCTACCCCGCGCACTTCGGCTTGACCACCGAGCTTGCCTTCCGAGCCGACTTCTCGAGCAACGCGCGTCACTTCTGATGCAAATGAGTTGAGCTGATCCACCATCGTGTTGATGGTGTCTTTCAGCTCCAGGATCTCTCCCCGCACATCCACCGTAATCTTCTTGGAGAGGTCGCCGTTCGCGACAGCCGTGGTCACTTCGGCGATGTTCCGTACTTGCGCGGTGAGATTGCCGGCCATCATGTTGACCGAGTCGGTGAGGTCCTTCCAGGTGCCACCGACGCCGCGCACATCCGCCTGACCGCCGAGCTTCCCTTCGGATCCGACCTCGCGTGCCACGCGCGTCACCTCGGACGCGAATGCGTTGAGCTGATCCACCATCGTGTTGATGGTGTCTTTCAGCTCCAGGATCTCTCCACGCACATCCACCGTAATCTTCTTCGAGAGGTCGCCGTTGGCAACGGCGGTGGTCACCTCAGCGATGTTCCGTACCTGGCTGGTCAGGTTGCCGGCCATCATGTTCACCGAGTCGGTGAGGTCTTTCCAGGTACCCGCGACGCCGGCCACGCTGGCCTGTCCGCCCAGCTTGCCCTCAGATCCAACTTCGCGAGCCACCCGAGTCACTTCCGACGCGAAGGAGTTGAGCTGATCGACCATTGCGTTTACGGTCTTGCTGGAGCGGAGAAACTCGCCCTTCAGGGGGCGCCCATCAATCTCATCGGCCATGCGCTGCGAAAGGTCGCCGCGCGCTACTGCTCCGAGCACGCGACCGACTTCAACGGTGGGCTTGGTCAGATCGTCGATCAACAGATTGACGTTCTGGACATTGCCGGCCCAGGCTCCCCCAACCTCACCAAGCGTGGCGCGCTGGCCGATGCGTCCATCGCGTCCTACCACCTTCGATATGCGCTCCAGCTCTTTAGCGGTGCGTTGATTCAATCCCACCAGGTCATTGAAGGCCGTGGCGATCTCACCGGAAATACCCGTGTGGCTGAGCGGCAGGCGGACGGAAAAGTCGCCGCGTTGTACTGAACGAAGCGCCGCGAGCAATTGTCGTTGATCAAGTTCGTCAGAGAGCGCTACGGCCGTGGACACACTTCCCCTCCGTGGATCGCCGTGCGCGGCGATGGGAACATGCTTATCAGCGTACAGACGGAAAATAGGGGAATCAACATGACTGTGAGAACGTTCGCGCTAGTAGAGATGCGGTTGGGCTAAGAGCGGCGGATTTTGGCTCGCAACCCAGATCGAAGTACACTGACATTAGTACATACATAACTTTCGTAGATGGGCATTCGTAACTGCCCCTAGTGTTAAGGAGAAATCGTGGCCAAGGTCGTAATGGGGCTCGGGACTGCCCATAGTCCGATGCTGAGCACTCCCCCAGACATTTATCCGCTGCACGCGGAGCGCGACATGGGCAATCCTGAACTGCTCTGGAAAGACGGCAAGTTCTATTCATATGAAGAGCTCCTCGAGAAAGTACCTGCAAATATGCAGGAGCTCATTTCGATGGACCGTTGGAATGAGCGTCACGAGGCATCGCAGCGAGCCATTGACCGCGTTGGTGATCTGCTGCGCGAGGCAAACCCAGATGTGGTAGTCATCGTTGGTGACGATCAGGAAGAGTTCTTCTTCGAAGACAATCGACCGTCGATCTCTATCTTCCATGGCGACAAGCTCATCAACCACGCCCATGACTTCTCCACACTGCCACCGTCGTTCCAAGCGGCTGCGTGGGGCTGGTACTCCGAAACAGAAGAGTCCTACCAGTGCCATCCCGAGCTCGCCACGCACATTGTGAAGAGCCTTGTCGCCGAGGACTTCGACGTTTCCACAATGAAAATGCAGCCCGAGAAGTACTCAGTGGGTCACGCTTTCAGCTTTGTTGAGCGGCGCATCATGAAAGATCACCGCATCCCCATCGTGCCGGTGATGCTCAATACCTTCTATCCGCCGAATCAGCCGAATGCCAAACGCTGCTTCAATCTTGGCCAGGGCATCCGCCGGGCGATCGAAAGCTGGGACTCGCATCAAAAGGTCCTGGTCATGGCCTCAGGCGGCCTGAGCCACTTCGTGGTACTCGAGGAGCTGGACCGGATGGTCATCGACGCGTTCGAAGCCAAGGATTGGTCCAGGGTGACCAGCATTCCGGAGACGATGTTTCAGTCCGGAACTTCGGAAATCAAGAACTGGATTACCGTGGCCGGAGCACTGCAGGATCGAAGCTTCGAGCTCATCGAGTACGTCGCCGGCTACCGATCACCCGCCGGAACCGGTGGCGGCTGGACCTGGGCGCAGTGGAAATAGGTCATCGGCAAAGCCGCTGAGCACAATAACGTGAAGGGAGGGGCACTGCCCCTCCGTTTTTATGTCACCTCATCGCGGGAATGGGAGGTCTCCAAGGCTCTATACTGCGCAGGCAATCTGCCCGCGTGAGAGACTGAAGAGAGGCATTGTCCGCAATGTGCCGCTCGCCTCGTGCCACGCAGTGGCCGTGTACTGATTGAAGGAGGAGGTATGGCAGCGACGACCGAGAATCTCGTCGAGCGACTACTCAAGCTCGATACCTGCGTCGTTTCAGACACACTCGACAAGCTCGGGATCAACGGTGCGGTCATCGGACTTCAGCCTATGTGGCATTGCCCCAAAATTCCCGGGCCAGTTGTGACGGTGAAGCTCAAGACCAAGGGCGATGAGCCACCGATCCGGCATCTGTGCACAGCGGCGGTTGAGACTTCGAAGCCAGGCGACATCATCGTGATCGATCACGCCGGCCGTGACTACGCCGCCGGATGGGGTGGCATTCTCTCCCAGGCCGCCAAGGTGAAAGGCGTCGCGGGAGTGATCTGCGATGGCGCCATCCGCGATCTGGACGAGAGTCATGAGATCCGTTTCCCCGTGTATGCGAAGTGCGCCGTATCGGTAACAGCGCGCGGTCGAATCGTTGAGGAAGACTTCAACATTCCAGTAAGCATCGGCCGCGTGTCGGTTTCCCCAGGCGATATAGCATTCGCCGATGGAAGCGGAACCGTCTTCTTGCCGAAAGCACGGGCAGAGGAAGTAGTGAACGAGGCGGAAGCCATGGCGGCACGCGAAGCGGCAATGACCCGCGACGTGCAAGCTGGCAAATCCGTCGTGGAAGTTATGGGCACCAACTACGAGCAAATGACAGGAGCACATTGATGGCAGATCCGATCATCGAGGAATTCAAACGACTTCCGACCGCCGCCGTGTCGGACGCAATCGACCGTGTGGGCATCCACGGCGTCGCCCTCGGCATCAAGCCTCTGACCCCGAGCTTCAAGCTCTGTGGCCGCGCGTTCACCCTGCAGTACCGGCCGATCGGTTACGTTGAGAAGGGCACCGTTGGCGACTACATCGACGATGTGCCCGCGGGAGATGTCGTAGTCCTGGACAATGGCGGCCGCCTGGATGCCACTGTCTGGGGAGACATTCTGACGCTGACGGCGCAAAAACGCGGCGTGGCGGGCACGGTCATTGACGGCGTCTGCCGTGACGTAGCGCGCGCTATCGAGGTCAACTACCCTATTTACAGCCGCAGCCACACCATGCGAACGGGCAAGGATCGCGTTGAGGTGGTGGATGTCAACGTGCCGGTAGGACTCAACGACGTGCAGGTCCGCCCTGGCGATCTGCTCATCGGCGATGCCGATGGCATCGTGGTAATCCCGTGGTCCCGTGCTGAGGAAGTACTGAAAATCGCGCTCGAGATCGAAGTCGCGGAAAAGGCGATAGAGGAAGAAGTGCTCAAGGGCACGTCGCTCCGCGAAGCGCGCGTGAAGTTCCGCTACCACTCCCTACAAACCAAAGCCTGATGCTCGGGTAGCGAATTAAAAAGGGCATCCGTGCAACTGCACGGATGCCCTTTTTTGCTACTGGATGTATTGGTGGTGTCGGGCAAAATGCCCGACAGTTTGCCGCCGAATAAAAGATGAGTCCGCTGTCGGGCAAGATGCCCGACACTACCAAGCTCAACGCGCTACGTATGCTCCGCTATGAACGCACGCATTAAATCGATTGCCCGCTCAGTCTCAGGTCCGCCCTTTCTACAAAAGTTGTGCGGCATGTCCTGAAACTGCTCCACGGTGGCCGAGCCGCCACGAGCAACGTAGCTGGCTGCGAACCTCAGCGTTAGCATCAGCGGGATATTGGTGTCCGCTGTTCCCTGGATGAGCAGGACGGGTGGCAGCTCGGCGGGATCGCCGCGATCCAGGATCATGTGGGGATTGCCCTGACGCATCTCCTCTTGATCGTGGAAATAGCCTTCTGTGCGGGTGATCAGATCCTGGCGACCAGTTTCAATGGCGAAGAAATAACGCGAGTACGGATCCATAATTGGCCAACCGCCGATCACGTATCGAAGTCGCGCATCGCTGGCCGCCCCAGCACTCACATGAGACGCGAAGCGTGAATCGCCCGGACGCATTGCGACAAGCATAGCCGTGTGCCCGCCGCTGGAGGAGCCGAATGCTCCGATGGACTCCGCATTGCAGCCAAGCTCGGTGGCATGTCCCTTGAGCCATCGCACAGCAAGATTCACGTCCTGGACCTGAGCCGGGTAGGGGTGATCAGGTGCAACTCGAAAGTCAGGAGACATGACAACCATGCCGCGCTGGGCGAGACCATGAGCAACGTTGCGGTCGCCGTGACGATCGCCCGTGGTCCAGGCGCCGCCGTGGACATCCACGATTCCGAGGGCGCGCTCTACACCAATAGGACAGTAAATCGTGGCACTGTACGACGCGCCATCCAGCTCGAGATACACGACGTCCATGGTGGTGACGTCAAACCGCGCGGTCAATTCCTGCTCAGGCATCGGTTGCAGCCCCATTCAACATGATTGGAGCGAGTGTAACGCACGTGCGCGAAGGGTCCTGAACCGTGTCAGGTGGGCTTGACGCGGAATCGCCGGGTTCCTTAGACTGGCCCCGTCGTTCATGGACTGAGCGAACGTTTTGCAATCAGGGGCGATCCTACTTCCATATTGCCGAATCTCCCGTACGCGGGAGAGCGGGGGAACCATTTTCCTGGGGTGAATCGCGAGGAGGCCCTCTGAGGTCCATCGCGGCGGGCTAATCTCTCTGTCCGAACCCGTCAGCTAACTCCGCAGGCACACACGTCATAGACGTGCAATTGAGAGAGGGGTAGCGTCGGTCGACACGAGTTGACCAGAGGCGTGTCCTCTGGTTTTTTCATGTCATTTGTTGCGCAGGCAACGTCAATTCGGAGCATGAAACGATTACACGGCTAGCCCGCGGCCGCGAGGTATGGATTCGATGAAGTCGCTGTTCATCCTACGTCCTCTCGTCCTCAGCACTGTGGCAATGCTGCTGGTCATCTCCACACCGCGCATTGGACTTGGTGCTGACGAGTTTCAGGCAGGTTCGTCGGCGGTTGTAAGTGGTACAGAGGGAAGCGGACTCAGGGTGCGCTCCGGCCCAGGTACCACGAGCAATGTCCTCACCACATTGAAAGACGGTGAAAAGGTTGAGATCACGGGCTCTCCGATGGAGAGCAACGGCTTGACCTGGTATCCGGTTAAGTCGGGACGCGTGTCAGGGTGGTCGAACTCGCAATTCCTGACTGTGCTGAAAAGCGGCGACTCACAGGATGTGACCGCTTCCACCCGCTCCGACGCCACCTCCGAGCTCAGTGCATCCGATGCCAAGGATGGCCCAGAGCTGCGCATGGTCCAGATCCTCAATGAGACCCGCGTGGCTCGAGGCCTGAATCCGCTGGCGTGGAACGCGGAGCTAGCAAAAGCATCCAACGCTCACGCGGCGGACATGGCCAAGCGCGGGTATATGGAGCACACAAATCCGGAAGGCTTGGACCCACGCGACCGCGCCACAAAAGCAGGATACATCGTCCCACCGCGCACTCCATGGCTTGTCATCGAGACGATCTCTGCACGGCCAACCGTTGAAGCCGCGATGGGGTGGCTCCTCGGCCACCAGCCCCATGCTGCGGTTCTTCTCAAACCAGTCTGGCGGGAAGTCGGAGCGGCGTATGTCAAGGGCGGCCCCTATGGGCAGTTCTGGGTCATGAACTTCGGCTGTCGGCCCAATGTCCTTCCAGCATTTGCTTCTACTGGCAAGGTCGACCTGACGGTGGACATCACGCTCACCAATGAGCTGTGTACGCCTGGCGGCCAGGGGAACTACATGGGCAAGGCCGTGGACGTGCAGATCTCACAAAACGAGGACTTCGCCGGCGCGGACTGGGAGCCCTTCGCCTCACAAAAGACGGTGAAGAATCCCGCTACGCGCATGTACGTCAAGCTTCGCGACGCTCAAGGTCGGACGACGCAGAACGATCTGAGCGTTTCGGGCATCGTCACGGCAGCCGGCGACTCGACTCCCATCAAGCCCTAACAGCCGAGCGACGTTGCCGAAGCGGCCCGTCACGGCGAGGCGTTAGGTCGTTACGCGCCGCGCTGCAGAAGCGACGGCGCCCACTTTCCGTGCTGCGTCGGACGTTGGTCCCGAAAGTGACGAAGATTGGCCGCGCCGATAATGGCGGCAGAACGCAAAGAGCTCGTCATCGTTACAGAGATATTTCTGCGTGGATGGATCGAGTGGAAGGTCCGACTCAGGTGACGGACGAGCGCCGCATCCGAATGGCTCCTCGTCGATCGTGCTGAGACCGACGCGTATCAAGGTGACGCAGATACGGACACGGCATTCCAGGAGCGAGTATGCGGGTCCGCGTATCACAATCATATTTCGAGCCGATGAGCTGGTATCACGAAGCCATCACGGCTCCCGGTTGGGGAGCGATTCCTGGGGTAGCCACGATCTGTTCGCTATACATTGCTACGTTTACGCAGTACACCGATCAGGAGTCGTGATTCACTGACCCTGAGCAAGACCGTAAGGCCGACGTACACCACCAGGCCGAGCCCGCCTAGAAGCGCGAGTACGAACGATGGTGATGCTGAAATGGAAGCAACCGGTTCGAGTGCAACCGTCTGCACAATAGCCATTGCTATGCCGGCCACTGAGAGACGAGCCATGAATCCGAGGCTGTCGGCGGTAATTACTTTTCCAATCGTACGATGAATGAGCGCCAGCAAAATGAGGCCGTGCGCACCGTTCTGGACGGCGTTCGCCAATGCCAGTCCCACGACCCCTAGCGGCTGGAGAAGTGCAAGCGCCGTGGCAAGGTAGAGGGTTACTGTCAGGACGCCCACGATGACCGGTGTCCGAGTATCTTTGCGCGAATAAAACGCCACAATCAGCAGCTGGTCCATCGCCGTCAGCGGAAGCTGGGGCGCGTACGCGAGTAATACGAGCGCCGTTCGGCTCGTATCACCGGCGGTGAACTGCCCGCGCTGGAAGACGAGCTCCACCAGCGGATCACGAAGCAT
The DNA here is from genome assembly GCA_963765765.1 of uncultured Chloroflexia bacterium. Lineage (GTDB taxonomy): Bacteria > Chloroflexota > UBA6077 > UBA6077 > JACCZL01 > CAVXYC01. The sequence continues at coordinate 209,306 of CAVXYC010000027.1, forward strand.
CATCATGGCAACCATGGCGGGCACCATCAGAAAGAAGACCAATCGGATTCCCGAGATAAGTGACGTCCGATAGTCTCCCAGGCTGTTCTCGCCGCCCTCAACCTGCGCGCTTGCGAATCCAGCGAGCGTCGGCAGAATTGCCGACGAGATAGCCACCCCGATAAGCCCAAGTGGAAATTGGATCAGCCTTGTGGCGTAGCCCATGATCGTCATACTCCCGTCCACGAGCAGCGACGCGAGATATCGATCGATCACAATTCCAACGATAGTGACAACCATTCCGGCTGCGACGGGCGCGTAGAGCCGCAATGCCGTTCGCACTTCCGGTCGATCCAGCCCGAAGGTGACTCTGAATCGGAGACGTCGAAGGCTCGCCAACTGCAACGCAAGCTGCAGTGCCGCCCCCAGAACGACACCTACCACCAGTGATTCGACGCCAAGCATAGGGTGCAGCGCAAGCGCCGCGAGAATGATGGCCCCGTTGTAGAGCGCTGGGGCGAAGGACGGCGCGGCGAAGCGCTGCTGGGCGAACAGGGTCGCCATGAGCACCCCAGCGAGGCCCTGGAAGACGACCGCCACCAACATGACCCTAACCATGGAGACGGACTGCTCACGCTGCTGTGGATCGAACCCATTGCCAAGGATGCCCATGATCTGCGGCGCAAACAGCATGAGCACGCCAGTAACAATCCCGAGCATCACCGCCGCTAGCGTCAACAGTGCGCTCACTGTCTCGCCCAGGCGCTCCTCATCACGCCTTTGGTCCACGAGCACGGGCACTAAGGCGGCGCTGATGGCTCCGCCAATGAGCAGGTCGTAAACGATCATAGGCACGGCAGACGCAGCGACGAATGCATCCGTGGCGCCGGTGGCTCCAAAGAGCCAGGCCATGACCAGCTCGCGGAACAATCCGAGCAGCCGGCTCACAACGTTGCCAACCATGATGAGCAGCGCAGCCAGCGCAACGTGGCGAAGCATCAGGGCTTTATGGCCGCAAAAATTGACCGAGGTCCCCAAAGGGTTCCGGTGCGATGGACGTCCTCTGCCGCCGAAGCCGTCCACCCCACCGGAGAAGCCCCGCCGGCGCTGACAAAACAACGGTGCTTGAAATGCTCATCGCTCCAGCCGATACACCTGGTAGTCGCTACCCCGGCCTGTCGCGACACGCCCGCGACCCTCCAACGGAGTGGCGGTCAGTCGACGTTCCACTTGTTCCAGATCACGACCGTTGAGCACCGCCAGCACGCTGGGCGCGGTTTGCAGCGCATCCTCCAGGCGACGCGGAGCTATCCGCTCAGCGCGGAACGGCACCTCGTCCATGGCCAGTAAATAACGGAAGCCTCGAATCTCAGTCACACCAGTTCCGGGCAGCTCGGTGCCCATATCCTCGTCCACAATGACGAGCTCACCAGGTCGACGGGCTCCCGCGATAGCGCCCTCCAGGCGCAGGATTCGCTCATTGGTGTCGCCAGTGCGAAGCAGGCGATCGTAGTAGCGCTGCAGCGAGGAGAAGGAGGGCACGAGAATGGCAACAAGGGCAAGAGTCATCACGACTCGCTGTAACGGCACTGATCGCACCCCAAATCGATGCGCGAGAGCATCGATTGTGACCGCAATACCTATCGCGATCAGTGGGTACAGCGGCATTAGATAGCGAATCGTCACCAACGTTCGAAACTTTGAGTTCACAAGCGGAAGAAGTACAAGAAACGTCACCACTGCCAGCAGCGGCAATGGCTGGCCACGGCGCCAGAGCAGCAACAGTCCGGCGATTGCCAATATCCCGCCGACGACTACGCCGGGATCAACGAGGTAGCTGAACACGTCCGGCCGTTGATCCACGGCTCCGCCGACTAGGCGGGCAAGCAAGAGCAGCATCGAGCCGACTGTTCGCCAACCTGAATCGGCGTCGTCCGCCAGAGCGTACTCATTGCTGATACGTTGGGCACTACTGAGCGAGTCGAAGTTGCTTGCCAGGTTGTAGGCAATCATGTTGCCGTATCCAAGCAGGAAGGCCCCGAAAGCAAGCGCCATCCACGAAACAGACAGCGTGCTCCGCCCTCGCCACAGTGTGAAGGCAGCGACGGCCGGTGCAAGCGCGATCACCGCGGGGTGAGTTTGGAGCGCCAGACCGAATGCGAGCCCAGCTCCGACGAGCGCGGGACCGCTTCCGCGCATTTGTGCACGAACTAGTAGCCAGAAGGTCAATGTCGTGAACAGTGGAGTGATGCAATTGCTCCAGGCGATGTGACTGTTCACGGCGATGTGGGCGCTGCTTCCTGCTATGAGCAATGCTGCCACGGCCCCAACCATCCGATTGCCAAGCTCTCGACCGAGCAGGAAGGTGGGTAAAACGGTGAGCGCACCAAGTGCCATGACGATCCATCTCGGAAGAAGCGGGTCGGTGCCCAACACGGCCATCGGTATGGCAATCAGGTAGTTGAACAGCGCGCCGTAGTAAGTGTCGTAGTTCGTCAGCGGCAGAATCTCACCTCGGGCAATCGCCGCGCTGTGTAAGACCTCCAGCGTCTCGTCAGTGAAGCGAGGCAGCAACGTCACAAACGGCCAGCGAAGGGCGAATGCCGGCGCCAGAATAAGCACGGGGATGAGCCACAGGCCGGACGAGCGACGTGCGTTCGGAGTCACAGCGGCCGGTTTGCCCGCATGGCTGGCGACCAACGTTCGCCTACCCCGCGATCTCGGACTTGGTTAGAACCATGCGTGTGGCATTCAACACGATTCCGTCCTCAGCCATAGCGGCTCCGTGCCCTGCGCTAAACATGTCTGCAAACGGCAAGTTTACCCGAGGAAGCCTGCGATGCTCTCCGAGAGTGGGGTCGACCCGCCCTGGGACCGCGGCCGTCGAGGCCGCATCCCCCATCGGCGAACGATTAGGCCAGGTGGCTGCCTCGACGGCCAGGGGATGGCCGGGACGGCCGCGGTCCCAGGAAGAACCCACCTTGCGGGGCATGACCATCCGGGGCATCATCTCTGAACTCACGTCATTACGCCGAGGAGCTTAGCCATCGTCATGTCAGGAGCGGCTGAACCTTCCGTTCGCATTGAAGCCATTCGCGAGATCGTGGCGCCCATGCGCGGCGAGATTCGAAACGCCTATATCGATTTCACAAAGATGACCGCGACGGTTGTCGCGGTGGTCACTAACGTGACACGCAACGGTCGTCGAGTAATCGGATACGGCTTCAATTCCAATGGGCGCTATGCGGCAAACGGCATCCTGCGTGATCGGATGATCCCGCGCATCATGGAAGCTGGCGCGCGAGAGCTGGTCAATGACGATGGATCCAATCTCGATCCGCACCGCATCTGGCAGCTCATGATGGCAAACGAAAAGCCCGGCGGACATGGGGAGCGGTCAGTCGCGGTTGGCACCGTGGACATGGCGCTCTGGGACGCAGTGGCAAAGATCGAGGACAAGCCGCTTTATCAGGTGCTCGCGGAACGGTATCGCAATAGCCAGGTCGATGAGAAAGTGTGGGTCTACGCCGCTGGGGGTTATTACTCGCCCGGAAAAGGCCTATCGGCGCTGCAGGACGAGCTTCGCGGCTACATAGACCTGGGCTATCGCACGGTCAAAATGAAGATCGGCGGCGCCAGGTTGGATGAAGACATCCGGCGGATCGAAGCAGCACTCGAGGTCGTCGATGGCGACGGGCAGCGTCTATGTGTTGACGCCAATGGTCGGTTTGACGAGTCCGAGGCAATCGCTTATGGGGAGGCTCTGGCTCCATACAATCTGCGCTGGTACGAAGAGGCCGGCGATCCGCTCGACTATGAGCTCCAGGCGAAAGTAGCAGCGGTCTACGATCCGCCGATGGCCACGGGAGAGAACCTTTTCTCTCACCAGGATGCTAGAAATCTTCTGCGCTACGGTGGGATGCGGCCGGAGAAAGATATCCTCCAGTTCGACTGCGCGCTCAGCTATGGACTGGTGGAATATCTGCGTACGCTGGACGTACTCGCGGAGCACGGCTGGTCATGGCGCCAGGTTGTGCCGCACGGCGGACATCAGATGTCACTCAACATCGCCGCGGGACTGGGTCTTGGGGGCAATGAGTCCTATCCGGGGGTTTTCCAGCCGTTCGGCGGATTCGCCGACTCCATCCCGATCGAGGACGGCTACTCGCGACTCCCTGATGCCCCGGGAGTCGGATTCGAGCTCAAACACGAGCTCATTTCCTTGATGAGAACCGTCGCAGAATAGCGATCCACGATCCGTAGGGCGGTCTGGTCCGCTGACGGGCGCCTACGGAGACACGCCCCAGGTGGCAACCCTAACGAACCGATGCTCGCTTTGCAGGCTTGATGACTTCTGTGCGCTCCGGCGCAACGCGCCTCGGCTCACTCCGCCCAACTTTCCAGCTCGGCACGATACCGCGATCGAGCGGGACGTACACCACGAGCACGCCGCTGTCGTGACTTGCCCGGATGCCGCGAGCGATGGCCGGTCGCGGCAGGCGGACAGATTCCACGTGGCCGTCCGTCGCGATGAGCAGCGTGTCGCCCTGCGCCATGACCTTGATCCCCGAAGCGTTCCGATCGTCCAACGGCATACGTACGAGCACACCACGAGAGGTATCGAGAACTCGGATCGCGTGGCCATCACAACTGGTCTGCATGGTGAACCTCGACCAGAATTGCGGAGCCCGGAACGGAGCCCTGCACTTCTACTAAAAGCAAAAGCCATGCCGGGCGTCCCAGACGGCTGCGCGTACCCGTCTTCTCGGCCTGATTCACCGGCTATACTGGGCGTCGAAGCGAGGCGAGGGAGTGTGGATGGGTCGGCTTCTTCCGACGACCCTGGTGCGGAGCTACCCGCAATCTGACTGGCTGGTCGCCCGAATGGTCCGCTCCGAGCTAGCGGGCCCATAGGCACACCTCGGAGGCATCTGTGACATTACTCGAAACGACCGTTGTGGGCAGCTATCCCCAGCCAGATTGGCTTGTGGATCGCGAAAATCTCGGCGGTCGGCTACCACCACGCGTGCGAGCTCGAGAGATTTGGCGAGTTCCCGAGCCCTTTCTCGAGCAAGCCCAGGATGATGCTACGCTGGTGGCGATCCGAGCCATGGAGCGAGCTGGAATCGACGTTATCTCCGACGGCGAGATCCGGCGAGAGAGCTACTCCAATCGGCTGGCGAACGCGCTGGAAGGACTCGATCCGGAGAATCCAGGTACGGCGCTAGACCGCACGGGACATCCTAATCCCGTCCCCCGGGTCGTCGGGCCAATCCGTCGCGGACGCCCGATCGAGGTGCGGGATCTCGAGTTCCTGCGAGCCAACACTGACCGCAAGGTCAAAATCACGTTGCCGGGTCCATTCACCGTCACGCAGCAGGCGCAGAATGATTACTACCCCGACGTCGAAGCCTGGGCCATGGACGTAGCGGCAGCGATCAATGAGGAAATCAAGGACCTCTTTGCCGCCGGCGCTGACGTCGTGCAAATCGACGAGCCGTACCTTCAGGCCCGACCCGAGCAAGCTCGGGCCTATGCATTGAAAGCGATCAATCGAGCGCTCCAAGGGGTCCAGGGCACCACAGCGCTGCATAGCTGCTTCGGCTACGCGCACATCGTGCACAACCGCATGCAAGCCTACCCATTCCTGGCTGAGCTCAACGACTCGGCCCTGGATCAGATCTCGATTGAGGCGGCGCAGCCAAGGCTCGATCTCTCAGTTTTGCGCGCAGTATCGGACAAGATCATCATATTGGGCGTCCTTGACCTGGGCGATCCGACGATCGAACCACCGGAGATCGTAGCCAACCGCATTCGCGCCGCACTGGAGTACGTGCCCCCTGAGAGGCTCGTGCTTGCGCCGGACTGCGGTATGAAATACTTGCCGCGCAACGTAGCGGACGGGAAATTGAGCGCCATGGTGAGCGCGGCCAGAACGGTCCGGAAAGAACTGGGGGGCTGATGCGCTATCTGACAAAGCGCAATAAGCTCCCTCGCCCTCTGGGAGATGGCTGGGATGAGGGTAGGCTGACGTCCGCCACCGCGAGCCCCTCACCCCGAACCTCTCCCAAAGGGCGAGGGAGCTTCGGGGACACCTGGACTGCCAGAGCAATCGCGGAGCACCATCGATGAAATTTGGCATTCAGCTCAACCCGTATTACGCGCGCGAAGGGGAAAGTCCCTGGGACAGCGTGGAGCGTGCGGCACGCGGCCTCGATTCGACCCACTTCGACTCGCTTTGGCTGTACGACCACTTTTTGTACGAGGGCGGTTACCCGGCGCATCCGGTGCCAGAGCCGGTGATGGAATGCTTCACCACGCTCGGCGCGGTGGCAGCCATCACGCAGCGCATTCGGCTTGGTCAGCTCGTGCTTGGCGTGCCGTATCGCAATCCCGCGCTCCTCACGAAAATGGCCACCACGCTGGATCACATCAGCCGAGGTCGTTCCATTCTGGGCGTCGGCGCAGCGTGGCACAAGCGCGAATACGAGGGCTACGGCTGGGGAGCCTTTGAGGATGGACCGACACGCCTCAAGAGGCTTGAAGAGGCGCTCCAGATCATACGAGCTCTCTGGACGGAGCGGCCGTCTACGTACAAGGGAAGCTTCTATTCCATCGATGAGGTGAAGGATTCACCGCTGCCACTTCAGCAACCGCATCCGCCCATCATGGTCGCCGGCAGCGGGGAGAAAGTAACGCTGCGACTTGTGGCGCAGTACGGCCAGATGTGCAACGTTCAGGGGACTCCAGAGAACGTCGAGCGACTTTTTGGCCTCTTGCGTGAGCATTGCGAGCGGCTCGAGCGTCCATACGATGGCATCACAAGAAGCATTTACACCACGCTATTGATCGGTCAGAGCGATGCGGAAATCGCGGCCAAGAAGGAGCGATTGGCGGACATCATTCCGCAGAACACACTTTTTGGCACACCAGATGTCATCATCGATGCACTCGCGCAATATGCAAAGGCAGGCTGCGAGTACGTGATCTACCGCACTCCCGATTGGTTTGACGTTGAGCCGCTGCAGCTCTTTTCTGAGCGAGTGATTCCAGCCCTGGCCGACGCGTGATCAGATAACAGGCCGGGACAAATAGGCAGTACGAGGGGAGAAACGCAGTGAAACGAAGCACGGAACGAATCCTCACCACTCACACCGGCAGTCTTCCACGACCACAAGACCTGGTCGAGCTCATCTACCAAAAGGAAAGCGGTGAACACGTCGATGAGCAAGCCCTCGCGGATCGCGTCAAGTCCGCTACGGCGGAAATCGTGCGGCACCAGGTTGAATCTGGCGTCGACGTCGTTAGCGATGGGGAAACCGGAAAACCTGGGTACTCCAACTACGTCAAGGACCGACTGACTGGCTTCGACGGCGAGGGGCGAGGCGTGCGCCGTCAGGCTGAGGCAGATGAGTTTCCGGAGTATTATGAGCGACTCAACGAGGACCCATACCGCAAAAATCGTCGCACTCCCGCCTGTACCGGACCAGTGACGCTCAAGGACTCGGAAGCGGTCCAGCGCGACATCGCCAATTTCAAGGCTGCCATAGAGGTACTTGGACCAAACGGCCCCACGGACGCCTTTATGACGGCCGCCTCTCCGGGAGTGATCGCGCTCTTTCTCCAGAATCAGTACTACGGCACGATCGAGGAGTATCTTGGCTGCGCTAGCAGAAGCAATGCGCCCCGAGTATGAGGCGATCGCGAACGCGGGCATTGTGCTTCAGCTCGATTGCCCTGACCTGGCCATGTCAAGGACTGGCGGAATCTTTGCCGAGATGTCGCTGAAAGAATTCCGCGATCGAATCACGCTTCAGGTAGAGGCGCTCAACCACGCCGTGGCAAACATTCCTCCCGAGCAAATGCGCATTCACCTGTGCTGGGGCAACTACGAAGGACCGCACCGACGCGACATTCCGCTCGCCGACATCCTCGACATCGTCGTGACTGCTCGCCCGAGCGCAATCTCGTTCGAGGGCGCCAATCCGCGTCACGGACATGAATGGGCGCTCTTCGAGAGCGTGAAGCTGCCCGAGGGAAAATGGTGATCCCCGGGGTTCTGGACTCGAGCACGAATTATGTCGAGCATCCCGAGCTGATCGCTCAGCGGATTCAGAACTACGCACGCCTCGTAGGCCGAGAAAACGTCATGGCCGGTTCGGACTGTGGCTTCGGCACATTCATCGGCCGTAATCGCGTGGACGAGCGCGTGGTCTACGCGAAATTCGAGGCGATGGCTGAGGGGGCTAGGATTGCTTCGGAGAGACTCTGGTAAGGCCGGGTTAAGGGAAGAGTTAAGAGTTAAGGCTGCGCATTGGTTTCTTAACCTTAACATTCCCTCTTAACTCTTCACGCCCGGTCGAGTGCTTCGGCGACAATCTCGGCAAGATCGCGAACCTGAAACGTCTCTTCCACGTTCAGCGTGCGCACGCCGTCTTCAAACATCGTCACGCAGAATGGGCAGGCCACGGCTATGCCCTTGGCGGGGGTGTCCAATGCTTCCTTGAGCCGATTGGTGCTGATGCGCTCACCACGGCTCTCCTCCATGAACGCCCTTGCGCCACCGGCGCCGCAGCAGAACGACTTATCGCGTGATCGACCGAGCTCGATCATCCCTCCATCCGCCATCTTCAGGACGTTGCGCGGATCGTCGTACACGTCGTTGTACCGGCCGATGTAGCACGGATCGTGGTAGGCGAACTCACCTGCCTCGCCTTCGGGAAGTTTCAGTCGTCCAGCCGAGACGAGCTCGTTGATGAACTGCGTGTGATGGACAACTTCGAAATGCCCGCCAAACTGCGGGTACTCGTTCTTGAGTGAGTTGAAGCAGTGGGCGCAGTTGGCCACGATTCGCCTTGGCTTGTACTGATTGAGCGTCTCGACGTTCTGCTGGGCGAGAATCTGGAAGAGATACTCATTGCCCGCGCGCCGCGCCGGATCACCGGTGCATGTCTCCTCGAGACCAAGGATGGCAAACGGGACGTCGGCCGCGCGGAAGATCTTGACCAGCGCACGGGCCAGGCGCTGGTTGCGCGAGTCGAACGATGACATACACCCAACCCAGTAGATGACCTCCAGACTGGACGGGTCCTCCACCTCTGCGAGCATTGGAACGTCAAGCCCATCAGCCCAATCCGCTCGCGTACTGGCAGGGAAAGAGTATGGATTGCCGTTTCGCTCCAGGTTGTTGAACATCATCGTCAGCTCATTCGGGAAGCGGCTCTGCTCCAGCACCAGATTGCGTCGAAGCTCAACGATCAGCGGTACGTGCTCGATGAGCACGGGGCACTGCTCCATGCACGCTCGGCAGGTAGTACAGTCCCAGATCTCGTCCTCGGACACAACGTCACCTACCAGCGATGCCGCCGGCGAAAGGTCCTTGCAGCGTGGGTTGACCAGGCGCGGTCAACTCGGCGCCCTTCACTCCGGCCTCAGCCAGGACCGGGCCAGCGGGTCCGGCCAGCATGCTATTCTGGCTGGACATATAGGCCCCGATCTCTACGATGAGCTGCCGAGGCTTGAGCGGCTTGCCAGTGCTGAACGTCGGACAGAAATCGAGACATCGGCCGCAGCGCATGCAGGCGTCCGTGTTCAGAAGCTGCTTCCAGTTGAAGTCACTGATGGCCGCGACGCCGAATCGCTCTTGCTCCTCAATGTTTTCAATTGAGGCCAGGGCCCTGGGCTCTTCCGCGCGCATGTACACGTTTGTTGGTCCAGTGAACATGTGGAAGAGCTTCGAGACCGGGATGTAGGCGATCAACACCGTCGTAGCTACAAGGTGGAACCACCACGTCCCGCTATGCACGGTCATGAGCACACCAGGATCTTGCGCCAGAGAGCGCCAGCACCAGCGGATAGGAGACCCAGTGGATCGCCGCGGAGTCATCTCGGGTCGCTGCCAGCCGCAGTGATTGAAGGAGAAAACCCGTTATGCCTAGAGCCAGTAGGAGTCCCAGCACGATCGCATCATCGCTCAGGCTCCTGCGGAACTTCGGCAAGTCCTGGCCATATCTGCGCCAAACAGCCATCAACAATCCAATGATGAACAGTAGGCCGAAGAAGTTGATGATGATCTTGTAGGCAATGTAGAAGGGGCCGTGGAAAAAGCTGATGCCGAGATACGGCCTGACGATGTCTGCCTCGAGCAGGACAATGAGAGTGCCGATGAACAGGAACACGAAGCCGTAGAAAATAAACAGGTGCATCAAGCCCGCGTAGACGTAGCCCTTGCGGAGAATCCGCCGATGGAGAAAGACCACCCCCATGGCGCGCTTGAGACGAGACCCAGCATCTCCCAGGGGTTTGAAGGGCTGGCCTTTTCGCCAGGCTAGGTAGCGCATGGATGCGCCGTAGGCGAGAAACAGGGCCTGCACGGCAACGAGCGCATACATCACCGCAAGTGGTATCTCGCCAACGTTCCAAGCAATTTCTCGGGTGGGCACGACTAACCGTCGACTTCCGAAGCGCCGGCTCCCCGGGTTGGGATCAGGTGGACACCGTGCCGTGCCATCGCATTGCCAGTCCATGCGCCGCCGACTGTAATGAACAAGGCGCCGGGTGCCACGAGGAGCGCGGCGTGTGAAAGCACAGCCCATGTTGTCATGACGATGCCGACCACCGTGAGCACGATAGCGAGACCGAGCTCGATGCGTGGGTGCTCAATTAGTGACATGCGCCTATCGTAATACGAACATGAATATTGATGCAGCTCGATGTAGTGTCGGGTCGGTGGAAGGCGGAGTCGCCTGTCCCACCGACTCGCCTACACTCGGGCCACTGCTGGCTGGGCCAGGGCCGGCATCACTTCTCGCGCAAAGAGATCCACCGAGGTGAGGATCTGTTCGCGCGTCAGATCGCCGAAGGCAAATGCTCCCGCGAAGTAGTTGGCCCCGGTTCGCTCGATGTAATCGCCAAGCTGCTCTCGAACCTTCGGCCGGCGAGCCGACAATGATCTTGCCGCCAGCGATGAGGTCGTCAAATGACGGTGCCGAGGCATATTTGTCGTCGCCACGCTCGAAATACCGACGGGTGAAATTATCGAACCACTTGGCCTGGCCGGTGCGTGCCTGCTCCAGAGCCTTCGCATCAGTCTCTGCAACGTGAATAAGCGACGAAAGGGCGTAGAACGGCTCCGCCACGTGCCCATTGACTCGAGTCGGATCTCCGCGATGCGCGTCATACGACTCATGATAGACGCGAATCTGATCCGCTATCTGCTCCACGCTTCCGTGGAGATTCATGCTGAACGCCGTACTGAAGCCCTGGGCGGCGAGAATCGGCACTGACTCCGGGTTCGTGGTTGGGTACCACATTGGCGGATACGGCTTCTGATACGGGCGCAGATGGGTCTTCAGATCCTCTAGATGGAAGAACTGGCCTTCATAATCCAGCACTCCGGTTGAGAACCCCTTCACCAGAATTTGCAGCACCTCTTCGTAGATGCCGCGTGAATCTTCCCGCTTCACGCCCATGCGCGCCGCCTCGTGCGGAGACGAGCCGCGGCTGACGCCTATCTCAAGGCGTCCGCGACTAAGCTGGTCCAGCATGCACAGCTCTTCCAGCAGGCGAATGGGATGGTAGTGCGGCAGAAGATACGTAAGCGCGCCGAGCCTCAAGCGCTTGGTGCGCTGGGCCACTGAGCTCAAGAAGACGTTTGGCGATGGTGTTTGGGAGAGCTGGGAGCCGTGATGCTCGGCCAGGTGATAGCAGTAGAACCCGGCCTGGTCCGCATACTCCAGCATGACGAGTCGGTTCTCGTAGTCGTCGGCCGTTCCGCGTCCCGACTCATCCAGCCAATCGAACATAGAAAACTTGATTGGTTTGTTGGGCACCCTCGCCTCCAGTTGATTCACCGCTTCCTTCAGTTACGGCTAAATTCTACGATCCCCCCGGCCAGTAATGCTTGACCGACATCGATACGAGCAATTACACCCACCGGATCAGCGTGTAATGTCCGTGCCAAAGGGGAGATACATGGCAGGCTCGAAACAATTGATGGGCGCGATCGCGCTCTCGCTTTTAGTTACGGCGTGCAGCAGCGGCGCGCCAGCAAGCCCGACTGCCGCACCAAAAGCCGCCGCGGACGCCAAGCCGACTACTGCTGCTGCCGCGCCAGCAGCACAGCCGACCGCCGCGGCAGCAGCACCGGCGGCACCAAAGGTGAACCGTCTGGTGATGGCTGTTACCACGCCCGACCGCGAGACCAACGACGTCCGCAATCACGGAATGCCCAGCGTTTGGGAATTGCGGCCCATGTACGAATACCTGATCGGTGTAGACCACGAATCGGGCAAGCTGGTCCCTCAGCTTGCCACCGAGTGGCAGGTGGACCCAGCTGGCCCCACAGTACGATTCAAGCTGCGCCGCGGCGTCCAGTTCCATGACGGCGCCGGCGAGTTTACTGCCAAGGATGTCGTCTTCTCTCGAGACCAGCTCATTCTCCCCGACTCGCTCCACGCCCAGCGTGGCTACTACGACGAGATCACCAAACAGATTGAGATTGTGAACGACTACGAGGTGGTCTTTCACCTTAGCCGGCCCGATGCAAATTTCCTGCGTGCGCACTCGGAGAACGAGGGCGGCTTCGAAATCCGCAGCCAGGCATGGTTTGAGAAAAACGGCGCGCCCACTATGCAGACCAAGCCGATCGCTGGGACCGGGCCGTATCAGTACAAGGAGCGGGCCCAGGGACAGTACATTCGCTATGAGCGGGTGCCATTCCAGCACTGGCGGATCACGCCGGACTTTCCCGAGCTAGAGTTCAGGTATATGAAAGAGTCATCCACTCGGATGGCGGGTGTTCTGGCGAACGAAGTGCACCTCACTGCACTTCCGGAGGACTTGCTGGCCCAGGCTGAAAGCCGAGGGATGAAGGTGGTCGCGTCGAAGCTTCCCGGCGTCCGTAATATTCTCCACTCCTACGGTGGCGGCCTCAACGATATCAAGGACCCCAGTAGCGGCGTGCGCGAATCAGCGCTTGGCGACGTGCGCGTTCGTAAGGCGCTCGATAAAGCGATTAATCGAGATGAGATGAACAAGGCCTTCCTGGGCGGCAAGGGCGAGATCTATGCCCCAGTGAACTATCACCCCAAGCTCCAGGGCTGGGATCCATCCTGGCAGACGCGCTTCGCTGATGAGTACGGATACGATCCTGCCGCCGCGCGAGCGCTACTCACAGAGGCCGGGTATGGAGCATCTAACCCCCTCAAGATGACCTTTCTCATCAACGCGGCAGGTGGCCTGCAAGGCTACGAGGGAGATATGGGCGAGGCGATCGGGGCGTATTGGCGTGCCGCGGGCGTAGATGTTGCCCTCGATACCACCGAAGGCTCGTCAGTGGACGCCACCACCCGCGCCCGAGGCTACAATCAGCACTACCGGATGCGGAACACGAGCTCCAGCCAGTACCTCTCCATCTGGGTGTTCCTATCCTACGGTTATGCCGGCTCCACTCAGATCATGACTCCCTACGATCCTGACGTGGATCGGCTCTTCGGCCAGCTTCGGAGCACTCTGGACGAGTCGCAGCAAGACGCGCTATACCGTCAGCTCGGTGAGATCATCTTCACCAGGCACACGAATAGCCCGCTGTTCTGGACATCGGCCCAGGCCGTGATGAACCCTAATGTCGTGGCAGACTATGTCTGGCCAGGTTCCATCTCAGGCACCTGGACCCACACGGAGTACATCAAAGCGGCCAAGTAAGAGACAAGTGGGGAGCGAATGGTGAATGCAGCAACGAGTCTCTGCTTCTCACGAGTCACTTTCCACTGTTCACTAACTAGCGATCTGATACTTCCTGATCGTCTCCTGGCTCACGGCAAGGCCGTGGCCGGGGCGATTGGGTACCACGATCTTGCCGTCCTGCAGGCTGGGTGTCTCTTCCCAGAGCTGAAGTGTCCAGGGCATGTACTCCACGGTGAGCCCGTTCGGGATGGCTGAGATCAGATGCACGTGAAGCTCTGGGAGCAAGTGACTCACCACGGGGAGGTTGAACGCCTCGGCCATCCCGGCAATCTTGAGCCACTGGGTGACTCCACCCGCGCGCAGCACGTCGATCATGACGATGTCCAGTGAGCGCATCTCCAGCATATGCCGAAAAGGCACGATCCCGTAGTGATATTCGCCTGTGGCGATGGGCATGGTCAGGGCGTCAGCCACACGGGCGAGCCCCTGGAAGTCGTCATGGGCAACCGGATCTTCAAGCCATGTCAGGTGATATTGCTCGATCCGCCGGCCGATGTCGATCGCCTGGTTCACGCTCCACATCTGGTTGATGTCGCACATAAGGCGAACGTCCGGACCTATGCCTTCGCGCACCACGCGGATGCGCTCAACGGATTCAGCAACCGTGGCTTCGGCCCCACAGTTCATTTTCATCTCGCGGAAACCCATCTCCACGAGACGCGGCCCCGCCTTGCTGAGATACTCCAGATCCAGCTCACGCATCATGGCGCCGCTTGCATAGGCGGGTGCACGGTCTCGCAGGCCACCGAGGAGCGCGGCCAGGGCCTTGTCCGCGGCTTTTGCCTTCAGGTCCCAGCAGGCGATATCAATTGCCGAAAGCGCCAACGTGAAGATGCCGCCCGGACCAGAGCTACTCGCAGCGGTCCTGAGCTTGGCCGCGATCGCCTCGGTCCGCGTTGGGTCCTCGCCGATGATCAACTCGCTAAGCGAATCCACGGCGGCCTTGAGCGCCGGCCAGATGGCGCCTCCAAAAAACGTGACACCCACGCCCACGAGCCCTTCATCGGTGCCCAACTCCAACGTGACGAACTCTCGCCTGGTGTCTGGCTGCTCAACACCGACGATCAGTGGGCTAGCAGTGGGCACGGACAGAACGCGTGATGTGGCGTGGGTGATGCGCATGGAGAACTCCTTCCAAATGGACTAAGGGACATCAGGACTACAGGGACAATGCTAAGACGTCCCTACGGTCCTTGATGTCCCCTTGACCAGACTGCTACGAGTACTTGCCGCTGACTTGCGGGGTGGGCGTGTCAAAGCCCTGCTCCTGGCGCTGCAGGCGGGTCTCGCGCTTCCAGGTTCGCTTCAGATCGTCACGCACGTTGATCGTCAGACGACCCAGACCCTCCACTTCGAGCTCGATCTTGTCGCCGTCCATGAAGGGATTGAGCCCGCGATGGTTGGTGCCACACGCCAGAATGTCCCCTGGGACCAGCGTGTGAATGGAGCTGATCCATGAGATGCACTTGGCGATCTTATGAGCCATGTCATCCGTGTTGTAATCCTGCATGAGCTCGCCATTGTTCCAGAGCTGAACGTGCAGCTTGAGCGGATCGGCGATCTCGTCGGCGGTCACGAGATAAGGGCCAATGGGCGCAAACGTCTCACGTGACTTCATCTGATAGAAGGAGTTCGCGGCCGGTGGCAGACCGCGAGCTGAGCCGTCGATGAAGTTGATGTATCCGAAGATGTGGCTCATAGCATCGGCTTCAGAGACGTTGGTGCACGTCTTCCCGATGACGCATGCCAGCTCGGCCTCGCCCTCGAAGATCGTGGCGGGAATATCCGTGAGGACCATGGTGTCGCCCTCGCCGATGATCGCGCTGGGGGACTTGTGGAAGGCGTTGATCGGAGCGGGCTCAGATCGCGTGCCGTTCTCCATGTAATTCACGGCCATGCAATCGATGTTCGTCGGCTTGGGCAGCGGCGGGCGGATCTTCACGCCGCTCAGCGGCACCCCCTGGCCAGCGGCCACAGCCTGCTCGATCGGCCCCTTGAGGCTGTCCCAGCGCTCGATGACGCCGCTTATGAGATCGCCAGGGCCAATGTGCGGAACGTCGGCTACAACAGATGAGATATCGACGACGTTGTCGCCCTTCAATACGCCAAGCTTGAACTCGTCAAAATACAGTAGCTTCACAACCTACTCCATTCCCGGATCGCCGAATCGAGCACTACTCGATCGGCACGAAAATACTGTGGCGAACCTGTCCGTTTAGCGCCCTGGACAGGTGTCCCTTCCCGCTCACGTCCTCCACCAGAATAACTTCGCCTGCGCCAATCTCGCGGCACTCGCCATCGCTCGCGGTGATGGCCACACCCGCATCAAGATTGATGATGTACTGTCTGCGCGGAGCGGGGTGCCAGTCAAGATCGTACGTCGGCGGAACGTATCGAAAGATGATGCTTGACGCCGGTTGCGGCGCCGATTCCTTCCGTCCGTCGTCCTTGATATCGGCCCACTCAACCTCGACGTCGCGCCAGTGCGAGATTCCCTGGTCATCCTCATACAAATTGTGAATTCGCATTGCTCCCCCTGCGCTGAGTGGACGCGCTCGCTAGCTTACCGCGCATCCGCGCGCTCGTCGATGATTTGGGTCCATGAGGGTGTAACCAAAAGTTGTTGAAGAGCGGGTGGTGAGACCGGAGCGGATGGGTTACGCTGCGAACGCGGATTCTCATGCCGAGGCGGCCGGGGCAGTGAGACGCCCCGGCCGCGAGGAAGGTCGCATGGACGCGGAGAACCTTCCCGAGACGATTGTCGCACCGCTCGCCGCCTGTGCCCACCGCTTGGCGGCTTGGGCGCGCGCCCACCGCGATGCCTCTCTGACGGATCTCGAGCGCCAGGTCCAGACCGAGCTGCGCACCGTGGCCCCGACGCTGGTCGCCGGGATGATCGCGGCTACCCAGCGCAGTCTGGATCCCGGGCTCCAGCGCGACCGGTCCCGTTGTCCGGAGTGCGGCACGACCGCGCCCACGCACAGCTGGCGTTCCCGCCAGGTGGTCACGGTCTGCGGCCCGGTCCGCTGGTCGCGCCCGTGGGCGCACTGCCCGACCTGCCGCCACGGCTGGAGCCCGACCGACCGCACGCTGGGCCTCGCGCCGCACCAGCGCCTGAGCGGCCCGCTGCGCGCCTGGCTGGTCCGGCTGGGGGGCGCCACGGCGTTTGCCGAGGCCGCCGACCTGCTCGAGGACCTGACCGGCCTGGCCGTGAGTCCCGAGACGGTGCGCACCCAGACCGAGGCCGCCGGGGCCGCGCTCGATCAGGCTCAGCAGGCCGACCGCGCCACCGTCGAACGGACGCGGGCCCCGGCCGGGCCGGTGGACGCCGCCCCGCACCAGCTGGTCGCTGAAACCGATGGCGTGCTGGTGCGCTTCAACGATGGCTGGCACGAAGTCAAACTCGGCGTGGTCGGCGGCTGGGATCCGGCTGCGCCCCCGGAACGGCAGCGCTTGGAGGCCCCGAGTTACGTGGCGGCCCGCGAGCCGGTGGGGCCGTTCGCCGGGCGCTGGGGCGCCGAAGTGGCGCGGCGGGGCGGCCTGGACATCCTCGGCGTCGATGGCCCGGTCACCGGGCCCGGGCTGGCGAGGTTGCGGGCGGTTGTCGTGCTAGGCGACGGCGCGCGCTGGATCTGGACGGCGGCTGCGGAGCAGTTCGGCGAGCGTCTGGAGATTGTCGATTGGTACCACGCCAGCGAGCATGTCTGGACCGTGGCCCGGGCGGTCTTCGGCGCGGGCACCGCCGCGGCCGCGGACTGGGTCGCGGTGAGCCTCGCCGGGCTGTGGAGCGCCGGGGCTGCAGCGGTGCTGGCGCGCCTGCGGGAGCTCGTGCCGCCGACGGCCGAGGCGCGCCGGGTGGTGGCCACGGAGCGCGGGTACTTCCAGAGCAATCGCCAGCGGATGCGGTATCCGGAGTTTCGAGCTCAGGGGCTGCCCATCGGGTCGGGCGCGGTGGAATCGGCCGCCAAACACCTCGTCCAGCAGCGGATGAAACGGCCGGGCTGTCGCTGGTCCAGCGCCGGAGGCCAATCGCTGGCCGTACTCCGGGCCCACCACGCCACGCTCCATGCCCGGGCCGCCTAGGCCCCCAAACCCACAACTCTTGGTTACACCCGGTCCATGACGACGATACGCGACAATCGAGCGTCCGTCCCCTCCGTCTCCGATGGAACAGGCGGCCACCATGTTCACATTGAAGGAGATAACAAGCCCATGCAGATCGGCATCTTTCTCCCCACCTCAACTCCAAATCCCAGCCCCGAGGCCATTCTGGACTCCGCGCGGATCGCCGATCAGGGCGGCCTTGACTCCGTCTGGGTCATTGATCGCGTCATGTTCCCACTCATCGAGGCATATACCGCCCTCGCGGCAGTCTCGGCCGTCACTTCACATGTGACGCTTGGCACGTCCGTATTACTCGGGCCGACTAGAGACCCAATTCTCCTGGGCGCTCAGACAGCGTCGATCGACGTGATGTCCGGTGGGACGCATGGTACTGGGACTCGGCGTAGGCAGCCGGGAAGAGGATTACACCGTTACTGGCAAGGACTTTCATACGCGCGGGCGGCGGTTGGACTCGGACATCGAAACGATGCGCCGCATCTGGGCAGGTGAATCGCTCGTAGAGGGCTTCGCACCCATCGGTCCGCGCCCGGTGAATGGCTCCATCCCCCTACTTTTCGGAGGCTCTTAGCGATGCCGCGATGGCGCGCGGAGCCCGCGTTGGCGATGGACATCTCTGCGTGCCACGCGGCGTCGAGATTCAGGCGCAGATGTTCGAGAAATTCAAAGGCGCCTGGACCGCGGCCGGACGAAGCGGAAAGCCACTGCTCTACGCCCAGGGCTACTTCTGCGTGGACGACGATATGGAGCGCGCCCAGGAGCGCATCGCCGACTATCAAATGTACTACTACGGGCGTCGTCCACGGGCCAGCGGTGGCACGGCGCAGCAATCCGAATTCGATTTGGTTGGACCACCCGAGGCGATAGCGGAAGCCATGACCCGCTACGCCGCGCTAGGCGTAGACGGCCTCGTGCTATTGCCGGCCACCGGCGAGCTCAGCCAGATCGAGTCGCTGGTGGGTCCAGTCATGGAGGCTTTTAAGAAGGCTTCGTAGCGGCTCGCGCAAATCCGTAAAGAGCCTGCGACGGGCCGGACGCCCGCGGCGCAGGGCTCTCCCGATCACGCCTAAAGATCGATTTCACGGCCGGCGCCGAGTCTCTCCGCTTTCTCGAGAGCGAATTTCGCGATAGCGATGTCCTCAGTCCCTACGCCAATGGTGTCGAAGAGATTGATCTCCGAGGCGCTCGCTCGGCCAGGGATCGTACCGGACACGATGTCCTTGAGCTCGTGCACGCGGTCCCAGGTTAGGGTCCCGCGTTCGACAGCGTCGCGTAGCTCGCCACACTCACCCTGCGCCTGGGGCAGATGCTCCACAACGATCGTTCCGCAGCGGTCCACAACATTGCTGTGGAGCTCACGTCGCTCCGGCGTAGTGGCGCCGACACCGCAAACGAACGTGCCATCACGGAGCCACTCGCCATCCACAATTGGGTCCTTCGCAGACTGGTGATAGTCACCACAATATCAACGTCGCGCACGCATTCATCGGGCGTGGTCGTGGGCACTACCTCAACACCCAGCTTCTGACTTACGTCGCGCGCATAGCTGGCGCGATTCTCCTCTGACCGACTCCAGCATCGGAACTGACGCACGGGACGCACGCGGCTCACGGCCAGGGCCTGCTCACGGGCCTCACGTCCGGTGCCGATCATCCCGACTACTGACGACTCGGGCCGCGACATCAGCTCCGTACCCAATCCTGACACGGCTCCTGTCCGAATCTCAGTAAGCTGCCGGGCGTCGACGATACCAAGCTGCTGCCCAGTCTCGAGACTGTAGACGTGGACGAGATATCGGCTCGCTCGAGCGATTCCGCCATAGGCTTTGAAGCCAAAGACTTGGTAGCCGTAAGCCACACCGGCCTTGATCCGGAAGAAACCGTTCGGGATCGTAAGCTCCGTCGTTGGATGGTTCTCAGCCGCACCTTCCGACTCATGGCGGAACAGGTCATGGATCACCTGGCGTGCCTCGTCGGCCGAGACGAGCGCTCGAACGTCGTCGTTGGAGAGGTAGCGGAGCATTTGTTGCTATCTCCTTAGAACTAATTAGGAGAACTAATTAGGTTAGATATTTCGAGGCGCGGACGAGAAGACCCTACCCCAGGCCCTCCCGTGCGCGGGGAGGGGCCGGGACTGGGATTTCCTTGGAACGGCTTAAGTTACGAGTCTCGTAAAAACAGCCCTCGCATTGTCTTCGTAAATCGAATGTCGCTCAGCATCCGTCAACCACGCTATGCCATCGATCATTGGCTTTATGTCGTTTAATGACCGCCCCGTCTCCGGATCTGTAACCGAGCCATTGGCCGGCTTATCGCTCCCGAAGAGACATCGATCCACACCGACGACTTTGAACAAAAGCTCTAACGATTCCTCGTTGTAGAGCACGGTGTCGTAGTAGAGCCGACGCATGGTCGTGTCAAAACTCTCCAGCTCCTGTCCTCCGCGGGCCATCTCATTCAAGCGGAAGGCACGCCCTCGGCCAACCTGGTAGGGAATCGAACCGCCGCCGTGGCCGACGATCAGTTTGAGTTTGGGGAAATCCTTGAAGACGCGGGAGCGGAGAATGCCGTACGCGGCGACACTTTGCTCACTGATGAAGTATCCCAGCTCCGGCTCCCGCGAAAAACGAAACGGGCCGCCATGGATGAGTCCAGGCACGTCTAGCTCCACCATCTTCTCGTAGAGCGGATACCAGTACTCGTCGCCCATGTGCGGAGTCTCGACGGCGCCTTCACCTGGATCTGGATTAATCTTGCAGCCGACGAACCCGAGCTCGGTTACACATCGATCAAGCTCCGCAACGGCTCGGGCTAACCCCGTCGCGGGAGATTGGGGCAACGCCGCCAGGCCGCGGAAGCGCTCAGGGAAGAGCTGAGTCGCGCGACCGATCATGTCATTGGCCGCTCGTGTCACCGCTTCCACAACTGCTTCACGTCGATCTCCCGTGGGGACAGCCCACGGTCGCGGTGATACGAGCTGAAGCTCGGTTCCGACGCTATCGACCTCATAGATGTGGCCGGTGAGGCTCTGGGCAATGAGCTCATCAGGCAAATCAGGCCGGCTCGGTCGGAATGGACCCTGCGCAGCTTGCAGCTCCCTGCTAAACGCGTACAGCTCCGCGGGCCCGGTGACATGCGCGTGAGTATCAATGATCATGCGGCTCCCTCCAGCAGTTGAGGACTACAGCCTGGCGAGCATGGTACACGAGAGCTGATTCCCGTGGGTGTGTGCGACGAGCACGACTCTAGCGAGCTCGCGACTCATCCAATTCATTGACTGTCTGCGTTCAGCATGGTACCCGGTTCTCTTATCCGTTCAAGGAGAGCCAACTATGCTTAGCCGCGAAGAGAACGAGCTGCTGTGTCGAGTGGGACCGGGTACGCCCATGGGTACGATGATGCGCCAGTACTGGATTCCCGCGGGGCTCTCCAGTGAATTGGCGGACTCTGATGGACCCCCACTCCGGGTGAAACTGCTCGGTGAGAACCTCATCGGATTCCGGGATACCAATGGCACCATAGGACTCGTTCAAGAGAACTGTCCGCATCGCGGCGCGTCGCTGTTCTTTGGTCGCAATGAGGAGGCCGGGCTGCGTTGCGTGTATCACGGCTGGAAGTTCAATGCTGACGGCACCTGCGTGGACATGCCAAATGAGCCGCCAGAAAGCAATTTCAAACACAAGGTGCGAGTCACTGCGTATCCATGTGTGGAGCGCGGCGGCATCATCTGGACGTACATGGGCGGTAAAGATACGCCTCCGCCGATGCCGAACATCGAGCCCAACATGCTGCCCGATGGCGAATACAACATCCAGATCTATCAGCGGGAATGCAACTGGATGCAGGCGCTCGAGGGCGATATCGATACGTGCCACACCGGCTTCTTGCATCTCGGCAGCGTGTCGCCGGAGGAGACGCCGGAGGGATCCTGGGCCCGTGTAGCGCTGAGTAATCGAGCGCCTCGTTACGAGGTCGTCGATACCGACGCCGGAACGATGTACGCGGCGTATCGACCAGCCGACGCGGACACGACGTACGTTCGCATCGCTCAGGCGCTATTCCCCTTCTACGCGATGACGCCAACCGGCGTGCTCGGACTGGAGATCCGCATACGAGCCTGGGTGCCGATGGACGACGAGCACACCCTGGCACTGTCAATCAATGCCGTCACCAATAGACCAGCCGGGAAGCTCAAGGGCAAGCAAGTGCCAATGACCGAGACGTTACCCAACACATCCGATTGGTACGGTCGATTCCGGTGCGTTGCGAATCGCGCCAATGACTATCAGATTGATCGTGAAGCTCAGCGCACCAACGAAAGCTATACCGGTATCAGCAGCATCTTCATGCAAGATCAGGCCGCGACCGAGAGTATGGGACCGATCTACGATCGAACCCACGAGCGCCTTGGGACGAGCGATCTCATGATAATTCGCACGCGCCGACGGCTTATCGCGGCCGCTCGAGCACTCCAGGAGTCTGGGACCCCGCCGCCCGGGTCGGAAAATCCTAACGCGTACGCGGTTCGATCTGGCGCTGTGATGATTCCGAAATCAGCGAGCTGGGTGGAAGCAACGGCCAAGCTCCGTAAGGGGTTCGTCAATCATCCCGAGCTTACGCGGGACGTCCTGGGAGGCGTTCCGGCCGTCTAGCCTGAGAGCTGGTATCTGTCATCAAGCACTAGCGATTGTCATCCTGAGTGCAGCGAAGGATCTTCCCCAACGAACTCTAGGACCCAGGCGGGAGAGAACCTTCGCTGCGCTCCAGGATGACAACGACTCTGCGGTTACTAGACGCGGAACCTGACGAGTAGCGACTGATCACCGGCCAGCGCGGGCCGCACACGACCACGGCGCCCTACCAGGAATCCGCGGGATCTCCTGTGCAAAACGGCGACAGGTTCCGCATGCGACACGGCACGCCGCGCTTGCGAAGCTCTTCCTCGAAGACCGCATGCACCTCCGGGTTCTCGTCCGGGTACTCCGTCTGAATGCCGCCGTCCTTCACATCCACGTCTGCGGAATTTCGATCCGTGCGGCTGTCGATCTCCCAGCGGTTGTTTACGAACTTTCGGGACTTGGTGAGCCGCAGCACGATGTACGTCGCCGGTGCCGGCGAGACGTTAAAGTGCTGGTGGTACCAGCCGCCCGAGCCGCAGCCGCTCAGGAAGAGGCTGCCAGGCTCCCAGTCATAGCGAATCATCGGCTCGTCATCGCCGCGCTGCGTGGTCGTGTATCCCTCGCCTTCCAGCATAAAGATGTGCGAGCCGGGTGGGCTGCGATGCCCCTTTTTATAGGTCCCCGCCTGGAACCGCGAGATGTGCGACTCGATCGTCCCACCGTTGAGCATGAAGAACGCGTTGGTGCCACCGCCACCGCGCTCCTTCCACTCCCACAGCTTCATGCGACGCACGTCCGGCTCGAAGTTCGTCTCCCACATGCGGCCGCGCCACAGCTTGCCCTCGCCGCTGAAGTAGTCCTGCTCGCCGTTGTAGCGGTCCCTGAACGCGTGGTTGTTTTCGAAGATGAACGACTCGTCGTGAAACTGGCGCAGAAGCACTGGCAGGCTTGTGACAGAGTAGAGCCGCGCCGGTTCCGAGCCACTGCCATTGTGGTACTGGTAGCGGCAATTAGTGGGTACCGCGAAGAAGCTGCCCTCGCCCCACTCAAACGTCTGCGTGGTCTGCTCATCGAACCAGACCGTCGTGGCTCCGCGACCGCCCAACACGTACACGCACTCGTCGTACAGGTGCCGCAGCGGGTTGGTGGAGCCGCCCGGCGGAATCTCGACGACATGTGAGTCCCACTGATCGTCGCCGTCCAGGTAGACGATCGCGCCCTTCACGCCCTTGCGCGGCCAATCACCCAGCTCCGCCGTGCGCAGGTTGCGCACGTACACGCCGCCAATGACCGGCACACCCTCGCGCTTTTGCCATTCCGCGTACGGGTCCATTCGCTCCGCCAGTGGAGCAATAGCCGCCTCCTGAGCCGGAGCGTCCTGGATATCAAGAGCCATCATGCTGCCTCCTCGTCTTTTCGATTGCCCGGTTGGCGGAATCTCAGGCTACCTCCAGCATTGTGGTCGCAGTTAGCCCACGCGTCAATGAGATACCGAAGTCGGAGAATCGGTCGTCATACATGTATCTCGCTAACGCCTCCGGCCGAGGTTGTTGACTTCATCTTCAACATCCCCAACTCCGCGCCCCCACAACGTAAAAGCGTGTGATCGCCCCGCGGGAATGGGGATCGGCGAGCATGGCCTTCGAATGGAGCCGAGCTACAGTCGGAGCGTTGGAGTGGCGGAGTCGATTCGCGGCAACAATCGCCCCATCACACGACTGGGACTCACCATCGGGTTCATCTCCTACGAGCCCAATCCCAATTTGCACACCAATGCGAATTATGAGACCGCTCTGGCGTTTGATTTCTCGACGCTTCGGGAGGCCAACAAGCGCTATGGAATGTCGTCCAGCCACAACCTGGTCTGGACGGAGTCCCCGATCATCGAAAACGTGAGCTCCAAGGACACCTGCGTGGCGGCCTGGGAATCCCGAAGATCGCGTGGCGCGGCCTGACAAATCAGCTCATCTCATATGAATGGGCCGCCGCGCGGCGGCAACTCACCCTGGAACATCAATTCGATCGCCTACGGCTGGCTGAAATCGGCCGACAATGAGGCGCAGGGCATCCTCCTCTGGAGCACCTTCGACGGCGATCTCGACTTCGACGGCTTCAGCTCGCAATGCATGTCCACCATCGCCGACCCCGCCCTGGAGATCGTCTACACGATCCTCAAGTAAGTGAGCATTACAAGCGCATCTGTTCATGCACTGCTCCATGTCGCCCCTGAAGCAAGCTCCGACCCGGTGCTACGGTCCGCGTGCGGGGTCCGCCCCAAGGCGGTATACTCAAGGCGCGTCTCCCGAGACGCATCGGGCCGTAGCGCAGTCTGGTAGCGCACCTGAATGGGGTTTAACTAGTCTCGGTGGCGGCCATTGCGGGCTCTGGTGAGTTCGAACTGGGTCGTGGAAGCTCCAAAACGTACAGGAAGATAGGTAGTCGCAATTCCCGGCTTCGGCCGGGTTTTGCTATTTAGGTGGTCGAACGCAGTCGAAACCACTATTCGATGCAGCTCCGCCGCCGCAGTTGCTCACAAAGGTGGCAGTGACAATGGATCGAATCGGACTAAGCCAGTCACGAAGTGTCCGACGTTTAGCGGGAGTCGTAATGTGTCATGGTGTCCGCAGATTCCAAACGATCGAAGTCCTCGGGCAAGCCGTTCGGCAGAGAAGCGCTCAGAACCCTGGACCTGACTCTGTTCGCGAATGAGACGACGGACGAAGCTCTGAATCGGCTCCCCGGCTCTTTTCGGTGAGCGCACCTGATCGCCAGCTCCTTGCGACTGATCGCGATGTTATAAGGGTATCGCCCGAGTGGGAACCTCTTCGGTTCAACCTGACCCATAACCGTTGAGTCAATACATTATGCTCCCTTATTAGACAATCGTCAATCATGATGGTAAAGGCAACACATTGCCCTCGTAGGAAGCCAGATCAGGGCTCGCGAGTCCCGAGTCTTATGGCCCAGGGAATCGATCAACTCGCCGAGCTCTTGGTCAAGTCCGCCCCCAGACCCCACGTCATGGTTTTTGGTCGGGCCTCCGGGTCAGACTTTGACGTTCCTACCGTTTCCCAGTACTGTCATGCACGTCGGGTTGGCAGAGTTCACTAACATAGACCTCTCGGCGACGCCACCCAGATAACCGACAGGGAGGAAGTACCGTGGGCATCGTGACGTCTCCAGGTGCGAGCTATGGCTGGCGCGCAACGGTTGGCTTCATTCTTCCGGGCGATAGCTCGGCCGAAAACAGCGCGTACGAGTTCTATATGATGGCGCCGCCTGGTGTGATGATGTCACACACTTCTCTCCATGTGGAGGGGATGAAACAAGAGTATTTCGATGCGGCCATCGGCCGAGCAGAAGACGCCGTCAAGATCCTGCTCGAAAGTGAAGTCGATTCGATCGTGGCTGCCGGCGTGCCTCCGATCATCACCCATGGATGGGGGTTCGAGGCGGACGTTTTAGCGAAAGTCAAGGCTCTGACAAGTGTACCCGCGATCACCGACATCGGCGCATGCATCGAAGCAATGTACGCACTGGGAATGAAGCGGGTGGTGATGCTGACCGGCTTCAATCCGGAGCGATACGGAGATCAGATGCACAACTATCTGACCGACTATGTGAGCCACGCTGAAATCGAAGTTCTAGCGTCCGATTTTGTCTATACGTCTCCCCCTACAGCGGTAAGGCGTGCACCTCTTGCTGTACCCTACCGCGCCGCCAAGAAGCTCTACCGCTCGGTTGACTCCGCCGATGGCATCTGGATTACCGGTGGCTTCATGCCGTCTTGTGGGATGATTGACGCTCTCGAGCAGGACACGGGCGTCCCCGTTGTAAGCAGCAAGCAGGCGCTCACCTGGATCGGGCTTCGCATGGCGGGAATTCGAGACCGCGTCGAGGGCTTCGGAAGGCTATTCGAGAAGGACTGGCCCCCGCGCTCCCGGTTCTTTCAGGGATAACGAAATGGCAGAAGGGCTTACGGGTCGAAGTATCCGAACCATGCCTTCTGTTTACCTGTCAATTACTCGACAAAGAGGGCTGCCCGACGAATCACTCACCAATTGTTAGTCGAGGAGGAACAACCGGCCGAATCCTTCGACTTTTTCGCGAATTCCGACTCTTCGAATGCCCGCCCACATCAGAGCCTGGGCGCTCGTCACCACCGGCACTCTCAGATCACGCTCAAGATCGTCGATCACCCCGACGCTTGGTGTGCTGGCTTGGGTGAGCCAAATCCCATCAACGTCGGATGCGTTCTCTTCGTAGAGACTTCGGGCTTTGCGATATATCACTTCTAAGGGTAGCGAGCTGGCATGGCCAGCGTCGTTTGTAGCTTGCGCAGTCGCCACAATGTCGATTCCTGCGCCCTGCATATAGCTCTGCATATGGGCAATGATCTCTTCGCTGAACGCGTTGCCCACCATAACCACCGATTTCAGGCCCAGAGCCCGCATTGCTCTTACCGAGGCTCCCGCGTCGGTGATGAGAGGCACTGAGGTAACCTCTCGAATTCGCGCCAGGACCTCGTCCTCGTATCCCCACCCGTGGGTCACGATTGGAGGTACTCCTGCCTGGAGAATCACATCCGCGCCACGCTCAGCGATCATGCGGATGGCCGGTTTCATATTGGCGACCGCACGGTCGTACTGGGCCTGGCCAAGTCCGGTCATTCCGAGTCCGGTAATAACAAGCTCAATCCCCTGCGGCGCCATCAGGTAGAACTCGTGAACATTCGTATCCGCGACGATCGATGGAAATACCATGCCGATTCGGGCGCGCCAGCCGTACGCGGCTCCCGGGGAATACCTAATGCCCACTCGCAACTCCCACTCTAGAAAAGTAGCGCCTTCAACTCTGACGGCGCAGAGGATCTACGCGAGCGCGTAGAAATGCCGAGCGTTCTCACTCACGATCTTTGGCACGACGCCTGGCCGTAGCTTTCCGCTCCTCCCCCAGTCGACCACCACCTCATGGGCCTTGAGCTCACCGGATAGATCGCCATGCGCGTAATCCGTCCCGATCATGATGTTGTCCTCGGCGCCGTACTGATCCACAAGGCAGGCGACGTCGTCTTCGGTATCGCATGTGACGAAAAACCGATGGTATTCAAGAATCCGGCTTTGAAATCAGGGATCGGGTATTTAGAAGATCCATCCCTCATGCCGAGCTGCTTGAGCAACAGCGGAATCCACGACGCGCCCGCCTCGATGAAGCCGAAGCGCAAGGTGGGGAACCGTTCCGGAATCCGAGCCTGGGCCAGGGAGTGGAACGCGGCTAGCACGTTGTAGAACTGCATCGATGCGCTCTCGCTTGCGTTCGAGACGTTGTTGCCGTCTCCAGTGTGGAAGCAGATAGGCATGTCGAGACGCTCTGCTTCCGCATAGAGCGGGAAGAAGTAGGGGTCGCTTGCGGGGCGGTTGTATTCCACCCCCTTTTTCATGACAGCGCACGCACCATTGTGTCGTGCCCACTCCATGTCTTTGACCGCGCGATCCATCGTCAGCACTGGTGGAAGGTATGCCCAACGCAGCCGGCCGTTGGCACTGCTTGTTCTCGCTGCCAACCACCGATTGTAGGCTCCGTGCACGGCTATCTCGACTTCCGGCTCATCCGT
Organism: uncultured Chloroflexia bacterium; assembly: GCA_963765765.1. Taxonomy (GTDB): domain Bacteria; phylum Chloroflexota; class UBA6077; order UBA6077; family JACCZL01; genus CAVXYC01. Next base: position 237,385 of record CAVXYC010000027.1, read on the forward strand.
GACCACGTGAATGAACATGGTGGGGTAAATGATCTGTACATCGAACCCCATCTCATCCATATGCTTCAGGCGAGCACCAACGTCTAACAGCTCTCGAGTCGCCTCAGTCGTTCCAGTCTGAACGTCGTCGCGATCACGCTTCAGCCGTAATTGCCCGGCCACCATCCAGAGTTTGTGCGGACGCTTATCGCGCGCCAGGAATCCCTTACCGTTCGGTGGCTCCAAGAGGTAAGGCTTATAGCGCGCTTCCTCTGGCAGCACGTAGTCCCATGTTTCGAGGGTTTCGTCCACATGAGCGTCGGCATCAATAAAGCCCATTTCAGCTCACCTTAAATGGCAAGGAATGTCCGCGAGAATAGCACCGCCGGTTCACCGAGTCAATCGGATGCGCGATCACCTCGGACTCAGCAAGACAACTCCGCACGCCGCTGGAAATCGCCCAGCTTTTCAGCCGGATGCTGAGACATCGGGCGCTACGGTTCCCTTCATTCGGAGAACGTATGTTTCGGGGGTGAGTCCAGCGATTCCGGCTCGCGCGAGTCGGCTTAGCAGATAACCATGCGCTCCAAGGTCGTGCAGAGTCCGAACGTCACCGCTAAGCAGCGCAGTTCGCTCGGCATCAGTGAGCACGAACTCCTGAAGTGCTGCCGCGGGATTGATCTTCAGGCGTTCTCGAAACTCCTCATCTCTACCAAGCTGCCGGCAGATCTTCAGTATTGAATAAACGCTCATGTGAGGCCCCTCGCGTTGTGTTGGGATGATCTTCCCTGCTTCCGAACGTGTCTGTCTGCTCATCAGGCTAAGTGCCATGCGGCGTATGCATGCCCAGCATCAGACTGCTGCTCGAGGAAGCTGGGGCGGTGTTCGCCGATCGCACCTAACATGGCGATCCAATTGAGGAGCTCCCCGCCGACGTTTCCCGCTTTTACCAACCGATCGGTCGTCGCACGCGAAACCAAGTCCTTGGGAGCGGCGTGTTCTAGTGCCTCCATGATTGACTGGACCCATTCAGGGTCAGGGTAGCTGGTCATCTGTCCCGGAGCGCCCCGGATGCCGCCGATGTCCAACGAAAAGCTGCCACTTCCAAGAACGCCAACTCGCATTGCTGAAGGCCATGATTCCACGGCGCTTCGTACCGCTCGTCCCAACGCATAACAGCGATCCGCCCTGGGTAACGGCTCCACAATACCTGCCAGAAAGATCGGGACGATGGGAGTCCGCATCTGCGGGAGGAGGAAATGGAGGGGAACCAGAAATGAGTGATCGAGATCAAATTCCTGGGCAACGCCGAGATCGAAAGACTGTCCGATACCCGTCGCGCGAATGTGAGCACCAAGCTCTGCATCAACGGGCACAACATAGCTCGGCATTCGAGTCTGGTCATTGGGCCCGGCCGCCTGGTCAGTGATACCCACGCTCAGGAGCGGCAGATTGTCCAGGAAGAAGGTGTTCATGTGATCAGAGCTAAAGCAGACGAGCACGTCCAGCTCCGATTTCGTCACGCGATCGGCTACGGCGTCATAGAGCTGGGCAACCTCCAAATGCGGACCTTCTCGACGCACCAAGTCGGGATAGTTCGGATTGTGTGGTACACCAAACCCGGCAACGATCTGGGCCATTCTCAGACCTACCTCAAACACCAGTGGTTGTTGCTGTGCTAAGTATGTGCCACGCGGGCCCCGGTGAGATCGCCCTGATGAAGTCGCTGGACTCGCCTAAGTCTCCGGTCCGCCGCACGCAACGTCCATTAATTCCCGCTCATCCACTAGTTGACGCGCTCAGCAGCACCACCCAATAGTACCTCCAGCGCTGACAGGCATTCTGCCTCAATCTGCGAACGATCTCTCCATCCTGCTGCTGGGCAGGTTGCCAATCACTCGGTTAACCCGTCCTGCAATGGAGGCGTCGGGAATAACGCAATCTCAGATTGTCGGGTTCTGAGGCAGTCGAACGTGGGGTGTATGATTTGGATTCAGAAAAGTCCCGACCGGTCTCGACTGCATTCGATCGGGGTTAACGCGCGACCTACGTAATAGCGATAGTTCGTCGGCCTCCCGCGGGCGGGCCAAACGACACGCTCGTTGCGACCAAAGGCGATCATGACGATTTCTGACCACTGGCAAACGATTCCCGACATTGTTCAGGCCGCTCGGGCTGCTATGCCGTCGCCCCTCTGGCAGTTCTCCGGTAGTGGTCCCGAATCGGAAATTAGCCTGAGACGGAATCGCGCTGCGTACGATCGCCTCGCGTTGCTCCCTCGCTTGTTACGCGATGTAAGTTCGAGGGATCTCTCGACGACGGTGCTTGGCCATCGTTTGACTCTGCCCGTGATGCTGGCTCCGATCGGTTTGATCCAGCTATTCCATCCGGACGGCGCGGTGGCGCAAGCGAGGGTTGCAGACCGTGCCGGCACGATCACCTTTATAGGGACCAATTCTGAGCCCGGACTCGAGGACGTTCGTGCTGCTTGCCGAGGGCCTATCGTCTTCCAGCTTTATACCTATGGTGATCGCGATTGGATTCGTAGATTTGTGCAACGCGTGGAAAACGCTGGGTATGATGCGATCTGTCTTACCGTTGACTGCCCCGACGCGGGCCTGAGAGATCGCTATCTTCAGAACGATTTCGAGGATCGTGCACGAGGCGGCAAACGTCCGAACGTTGAACCCATGCCAACTGTGGTGAATCGCTCAGAACAAAACGACTATCTCCGACGATTTACCTGGGACGATCTAGCCTGGCTCCGTGAAAACACGCGCTTACCACTGATCCTCAAGGGAATCCTTTCACAACATGACGCCAAACTCGCCGTGGAGCACGGCGTCAACGTGATCCATGTGTCCAATCATGGAGGAAGGCGACAAGACCAGCTACCTGCGACGCTGGACGTGCTTCCTTCAATAGTCAGAGCCGTAGACAGTCGTGCCGAGATCATCTTCGACGGCGGAATCATGCGCGGCACGGATGTAGTTAAGGCATTGGCTCTAGGGGCTCAATCAGTTCTGATTGGCAAATTGATGATGTGGGCACTCGGCGCTGGGGGCGATGAGGGGCTGTGTCGGGCGCTCGAAATCCTCTCCAGGGAGATCGGCGCTACGATGGCGAACGTTGGAGCCGCGACCATCTCAGATCTCACCCCAGATATGGTCATTCCCAGTTTCGATCCACCCATCACACCGTGGCCTGTGGAACCGATGTCGCTGCGCGAGGCCTAGTGCACCGGATCCTACCCGGCCGCTGACTCCCTAGCAAACAGGCGGCCGAATCCTTGAATAGGTTCGTGAATACCGGCGGTCCGCAAGCCGGCCCAGGCCAGCGCTTGAGCGCTCGTAACCACTGGTACACCAAGATCTTCCTCAAGGGCTTCAATGACACCCACGCTCGGGATATTGGCTTGCGTCAGCCAGATGCCGTCAGCCTGGCCCCTGTGTTCCTGATAAAGCTGCCTCGCGCCCCGAAAAACAACTTCCAACGGCGCGCAGCCTGCGCTGGGCGAGCGGACATTCGCTAGCTGACTATTCGCGACAAGCTCGATCCCCGCTGACTGGAGATACCGGCGGACGTGATCGACGAGCTCAGGGCTGTAGGAGTTGCCCATCATTACGATTCGTCGAAGCCCTACCGTGCGCATCGCTTTGATTGAGGCCCCAACGTCGGTGATGAATGGAATTGACGTTAGCTTGGCGACCCGTGTGCGGACCTCGTCTTCGAAACCCCATCCATGCGTCACGATCGGGGGCACCCCCGCCTGAAGTATGACATCGGCGCCATGTTCCACTACTCGGGCAACACATTCGTCGACCGCGGCGATCGCTCGGTCATACCCCTCCTGATTCGTGACGGTGAGACCCAACGATGACAAAATGAGCGTTACTCCCGGCGGTGCCATCAGATAAAACTCGTGGATGTTGGTGTCCGCAACGACTGGTGGGACGAGTAGAGCCACTCGAGCACGCCAGCCGTATGAAGCGCCCTGGGAGTACGGGATCCCCATCTGTTCCTCCTGCATGTCCCGTGATTCCTCTTCGCCCGTTGGTCGTCTGTATCGTCACGGCCTCGCAGCTTCGGGTCCAGAATATCTCGGATTGAGTCGCCCAGAAAGTTGAAAGCGAGGACCGTGACGCTCAAAGCGACCGCTGGAGAGAGTAGGAGCCAGGGAGCAACCAACATGTATTGCCGCCCATCAGCGGTCAGCATTCCGCCCCAGGTGGCCAGAGGCGGCGGCGCCGCGAGCCCCAGAAAGCTCAGCGTGGACTCCGTAACGATCGCGGCCCCAATGCTCGTCGAGAACACGATCGTGGTTGTCGCCACGATATTGGGCAGGATGTGCTGAATGAGAATCCGAAGGTCTCTGGCACCTACCGTTCGTGCTGATTCGATGTACTGCTCCTGCCTTACCGAGAACACGTCGCTCCGAATGATCCGATTCGCCCGTGGAATCTGAGTGATTCCGATTGCGAGCGCCGTCACGCTTAAGTCCTTGCCAAATATCGCCACCAACATCATCGCGAGGATGAGCGTTGGGATTGCCTGCATGGAATCGGTGATCCGCTGAACGACCAGGTCCAGAGCGCCGCCACGATACCCGCAAATAATGCCCAGGATCAGCCCTCCCAGGGTCCCTACAAGCACTGCGCCCACTCCAACGCCAAGCGAGATTCGTGCGCCGAAGATAAGTCGACTGAGCACGTCACGACCTTGACCATCGGTGCCTAACCAGTGGACCATACCTGCTTGATCCACAAATCCTGGCGGTTGCAGCGAATCCCTGATCGATTGTTTGAGCGGATCCTGCGGCGCCACAGCCTCCGCAAACAGCGCGCAGAACAAAACCACCAGAAGCACGCAGGAGGAGGCTGCCCCAAGAGGTTGGTCCTTCAGGATCCGCCAGGCCGCCGACCGCTTCTTGGGACCGACCCGGACCGGAACGGGAAGAGCTGATGGCAGAGCAAGCTCGTGCGCCTGACCTTGGGCTTGAACCATTCGAACTACCTGGCGCGGGACATTAGTCTTGCCAATGACCTCGGATTGATACGTCTGTCACGATGCATGATCTATCGATATTGAATTCGCGGATCCAGCCACACGTAGCTGATGTCCACTAGCAGATTGACGAGCAGGTAGACGATAAGCAGGTAGATGACACATGCCAGGGTCTGCGGAAAGTCACCGCGAAGAATTGACGTGAGCGTGAGCTGCCCCAGTCCGGGCAGCGAGTAGATTTGTTCGACGACGACGCTCCCTCCCAGGGTCGCTCCGAGTTGAGTACCGAGCACGGTCACCGCTGGAATCAAGGCGTTCCGAAATGCGTGTCCGTAGACAACGCGCCCCACTACCAGCCCTTTCGCACGCGCGGTTCGAACATAGTCGTTGCGGAACACTTCAAGCATGGACGATCGGAGAATCCGAACCTTTGTTGCGCTGACCGAGGCCGCGAGCGCCAGGAGCGGCAGCGATATCTGCGTGAGGTGCTTCCCAAGGTTCTCCCAGGGCGCAGCATATCCAATAGGTGGGGCCCATCCCCATAACATTGCTGGTCCCAGGAGCAGGACCGTCGCGATCACGAAATTCGGGATAGATAGGCCGATCACGGCGATGAATCGCGAAGCGTAGTCGAACCAGCTGCCCCGGTTGGCAGCTGATATGACGCCCAGTGGGACACCAATGGCAACAGCGATGATCATCGCGAAAAGCGTAATCTCGAATGTGACTGGCAGGGTTTCGACGATGTGCTGAACGACTGGCCGCCCCGATCCCCAGGATGTTCCGAGGTCACCTCGTACGGCACCCCACAGCCAGGTCACATACTGAATATGAATTGGCTTATCGAGGCCGAACTCCTGGCGCAGTCGTTCCCGCACCACCGGATCGTGCGCACCAGGACTGTTAAGGAGCTTCTCCTCAATGATGTCCACCGGCGCATACAGGCGGAGTGAGAAGAAAATGATGGCGGAGGCACCCAGCAACACAGGGAACAGCGCCAGCACACGCCTGATGCAGTACTCAGCCATCAGAGATTATCACGACCCGTAAGGGCTACCCTCGCCGCAGTCGGGGACCACCTAGCACTGTGATTCGTCGAGCCATCGCCTCGCTTATCCCGATGGCGGCAGCCGATGGATGGGTCGGCGGCATGTTGGCCACGCGGCAAGAGTAGAAGTGGTAGTAGATGAAGCTTATCGCCGGTATGTAGGGCATGCTTTCGAACATGCGATCCTGCGCGTCTCCGATAAGCTGCTTGCGCTTCGACGGATCTAGTTCTCGGCGCTGGCTCTCGATCAACCTGTCGAGCTGCGGGTCGCTAAACCCTGTCCAGTTGCGGCTGTCGCCTGTGTAGGCCGTCCTGAGCCATCGATCCACAAACACCGACGATGGTGATTGGCCGGTCCACGCGGCTTCCCACTCCGGCTTTTCGAAGATGAGGGATGTGCTCGCCGGTCCCTGATCCACGAGCCCCACATCTATACCTGCAGCCAGAAGCTGCTGCTGTACCACCACTGCGTCGTTGATAAATCGGCTTCCCGTGGTGATCGTAAACTTCAACTCGCCGGGCCCAAACCCAGCGTCAGCAAGGAGCTTCTGAGCCTCCGCGCGATCTGTCTTGAACTTTTCTCGAATCTGGGGCTCCGACCAGGCCGCATCGCCCGTCGCCAATGGCAGGAATCCCGAGATTACGGCCCCGCCACGGTTATTTGCGATTAACTCATCTCGATCAATGGCAAGCGAAATCGCCTTCCGAACACGCACATCGTCGAAGGGCTTCTTGCGATGGTTCACCCACAGACTGATGGGGTTGGCGGCAACATCATCAAACTTCTGTGTCTTCGGATTCCCTTGCTTGATCGCGTCTGCTTCCAACTTTCGGAATCCGACGTTCATGTTCAAGTCCAATTGGGCGGACCGTGCAGCCGCTACCTCGGCCGTGTAGTCTCCAAAGTTCACCGTGTGAATTTCATCGATATATGGCACCGGCCCTCTCCATTCTGGATTCCGTTCCACTATGACCATCTGGCCCGGCTTGAAGTCCTTGAGCATATAGGGCCCGGTTCCAATTGCCACAGTCTTAAAGTCGCCGAATTGCTCCTTCACTTCTCGAGGAGCAATCACATTGACGTCATCGCCAAGCTTTCCTAGAAATTCCGCATCTGGCTCCGGGAGCCGTAGCACTACCGTGTAGGGGTCAGGTTCTTCGTGACTCACTGACGTCCAATACGAACGTAACTGGCCCGCCGCCTTCTGATACTCAATGGTCCATGCAACATCCGCTGATGTAAACGGCCGACCATTAACGGGCGGCTTGTTATGCCAGCGCGCGTCGTCGCGAAGATGCAGGGTCCAGGTAAGTCCGTCTGCTGATACATCCCATGATTTGGCAAGACTCGGCACCATGGCCGTGTCCTGGTAGTAGCAAGCTCGTGGGCGGACGAGCGTTTCATACACCTGAGAGATCGTTTGAATGGATTGGCCGCCGCCAGTGACCAAGTCGAGGTTGGGTAAAGCACCCTGACCCTGTCCACCTGTGCGAATGAACTGTCCACCTCGCTTTGGTGTGCCAGATGAGCGCCAGTGTTCCTTGCCCGGCTCGCATTGGAAGCCGGATGGATCTTGTTGCACGTCCTTCGGGGCGGGAGCACTGGCAGTCGTTGACTGGCCGGTGGCCGACGGTCGGCTCGCAGGCGCGCAACTCAATAAGAGGCCTGCGCTGAGGACAAGTGGCATCAGTAAAGCGAGCGTCCGACGGTGCGTCATTCTACGCAGTCCTCCAAACTCATTCACCAGGTGGACGCTGGCGAACGTACCACCGCCCATTCCGCCTGTCAAGAAATTCAAATTGTTTCAGTAACCGTGAAGGAATCTCCGTGAATACTCCCAACAGTCCGATGCCCCCGATGAATGTCGCGACAAAGCTCGACAGGTCAACCGCTCCACATCAATAATGGGAGCGCATTTAGGCCACGGACCTTCTGCTGTGCTTCAGACGGCGGAGGGGCGTGCTCAAGCTTTGAGGAGCCACGATCATGCCTACCGCACCTGCCCCCGGGGCGAGCTACGGCTGGAGAGCGTCAGTAGGGGTCATCATCCCTGGCCGCGTCTCCGACACGAATGCCTATGAGTTCTATGCGATGGCGCCGCCTGGCGTGATCATGGTCCACACGACCTTGGATGTGGGCGGCTCCAGCCAGGAACACTATGACCGGGCGATTGGGAACGCGGAAACAGCGGTGCGTGGGCTTGTTGAGCGAGGCGTTGATGCCATCGTTCAGGCGGGAGTACCGCCAATCGTCTCGCACGGTTGGGGGTTCGAAGCGGAAGTCCTCTCCAAGATAAAGCGGGTAACGACCGTTCCTATGATCACGGACATCGGGGCATGCGTTGAGGGCATGCAAAAACTTCAGATGGGTCGAGTTGCCATGTTGACCGGCTTCAACCCAGACAGATATGGGAGCGAGATTCATGATCAGCTCATGAGTTACGTGGCGAACGCTGGGATCGAGGTAGTGGCCGACGATGCCGTGAGGACCACGCCACCTGAAGCCGTCCGACATGCGCCTCTCGCCGTTCCTTACCGGGCTGCAAAAGAGCTCTTTCGAAAGGCCGGGTCGGTGGATGGGGTCTGGATCACAGGCGCTTTCATGCCCAGTGCCGGCATGATCGCCGCACTCGAAGATGATTTAGGTGCACCGGTAGTGGCCAGTATGCAAGCGCTGACATGGATCGGCCTACGCATGGCGGGCATACGGGACCGAGTCCAAGGATTCGGGCGGCTTTTCCAAGAGGATTGGCCACCCACCTCGCGGTTCTTTCAAGGCTGACAGTGCCTGCCGCCCAGCCATCATGCCCACCTGCAGCGGTGATTCGATGGTATTCCGCCAGAACACAATGACTGGAGATTGTTTGCAGCGATTCCAATCAATCTTCGAGTGAGTATCGATGGACAACTCGGAAGTAACGCAAAGGTCGAATTGATCTGAGGGGAGGGACGTTGAAACTGCAAGCATTCCCAAGGGCCCTATCTCTAGCGGCGCCGTCACTGGCCGTACTACTCGCAATCACTGCCTGTGGGGGCGGGTCAACGAGCACTGGCTCGGCGCCAGCGAAAATCGATCCTCCACCTCCGGCACCAGCGGCCAAGGCATCGACCACGGAGCAGGACTTTCCACGGCTTCGTTCCGAGTTCGACACGGCGATTGTGCCCGCGGCGAAGAATGAAGGTCAGTTCACGTGGTACACCTGTGTCCAAGCGGAAGAGGCCGAGGGTAGAGTCAAGCATTTCAACCAGACTTACCCCGAGATTAAGGTCAACTACGTCTACCTAACACCAGCCGAAGCCGTGGAGCGCATCACCGCGGAGGCGGCTCCGCCGGGTCACCGGGACCTTTACCAGTGTGCAGGCCAGACTGGTCGAATCCTCGGTTGGCGGGGGCTTACTGAACCGTACACACCGCCGAGCGCCGTTGACCCTTCGATCACCTACAACTGGCCAGTGATGGGCGTCGAAGGAAGCTTGACGGTATTCCACATCGTCTTTTCCGGGATGATCATCAACACAAAGCTGGTGCCGCAGGACAAGTTCCCAAAGACATGGTGGGACGTTGTCCGCGATCCGTATTGGGTCGACCAGCTGCGCCAGGGCACCGTTCCAATGAATGATCCGCGCTCACCCGGGTGGGGCGGCAACATACTCTACGTACTCAGTCAAGCGCAGGCCTCGGATTATGGAGAATCCTGGATTCGAGAGTTGGCGGCGCTAAAGCCGAGGCTGGTTGCCACGGCGGCAGGAGATGCAGACCTCGAGCGTGGCGAAGTCAACGCATTGTTGATCGGCGCAATGCGTTGGGACGCGATCAAGCGTGGTGCCCCATTGACAACCTGGTGTCCCGAACCCGGCTGCATCACGAGCCAGTACTACCACACACCGCTCAAGAACGCCCCGCACCTTAACGCCGCGAAGGTATGGGTGGAGTACTGGCTCACCAAGGATGCGCAACAGCACCTGGCTGACTGGGGCAATACGGTGGCTCGAGCGGATGTGCCGGTTCACCCTGAGCGTGATCTCAAGTCCCGCAAGCTCATGCTCTGGCCAACGGATGAGAGCGAGCGAGGGATTCTGGATACGATCAACTGGACTCAGCAATCCGGCCTGTTCAGTTACTGAAGAACTTGCCCACCTTCGTCGGCTCCGCTCAACTGAGCTACTCTCAACGGCGGTTGGGGGGTGGCGTAGACAATTCATCCGCCGGACGCTTATGCCGGGTTCTATGGAGCCACTTTGAGCTGGTCTTGAAACTCGGCCTGTCGCGCGCGTTCTTATGCTGACGACCCGTCCGAATGTAATTACAAGTCAATCCAAAAGGCCGAATTGGCTGCGAGGTGGTCTACGCCTCCCAGTTTCGATGAATGCGCTTGCACTAAGCGTTCTGACGATCCTGGTCGCCCTCTTCACAGTAAGTCCGGTCGTCGCGGTACTTATTGGCGCCTTCCGCGATGCGCCGCCAGGTCAAGCCGGGGACCTGGACGCTTGATGGTCTTGTTCGAATCGTTAGCGATACCCAGAATCTCGCCGTGATCTGGACGAGTCTCTGGCTGGCGCTGAGCCGAGCGATCCTCGCGACGGCGTTAGCCATTGTGATCGCATGGATTCTGGCGAGGACCGATTGTCCGTTCCGAACCCAGCTGATCGTCCTCATCGGGATCTCGTTCTTCACGCCCATCCTGGGGAAAATCCTTGGTTGGACGATTCTGGCTAGTCCTCGCACGGGCTATCTCAATCAGCTGCTGCGACTCCTTCCGTCGTTTCCGGGAACATCCGGACCGATTGATATCTACAGCTACGGTGGCGTCATTTTTGTCAGCATCCTGGGTTGGTCAACGTTCTTAATACTCTTTTTGCTCCCGTCTTTTTCCTCGATGGACGCCTCACTTGAGGAGGCGGGAACAATGAGCGGCGCTTCTCAGTGGCGTGTGGTCCAGTGGATCATGATCCCAATCATGCGACCCGCGATTGTCGCGGTATTCGTGCTCGCGCTCGCTCGCATGTTTTCTTCCTTCGAGGTCGAGTATTTCCTCGGTTCTCGGGCTGGAATCTACGTCTTTACGAATAAAATCTATGCCAGTCTTGATAGATATCCGGCCGATTACAACCTTGCGTTCGGGCTTGTATTCGTACTGCTCATCATTACGGCATCGCTTGTAGCCCTCAATTGGATGCTTGTCGGCCAGCGGAATTACACAACGGTTTCTGGTCGGAGTTACTCAGCGCGGGTGATGTCCCTTGGAAGATGGCGGTGGGCGGCTTTTGCGCTCGTGTTTGGGTACGTCTTCGTTTCATTGATCTTGCCTCTCACCGTGATCATCCAGACGAGTTTCACCAGCAGGTTCGGCAGCGATCTGTTTTCTCTCTCGGGTTACAGCCTCGAGCGATGGGAACGGCTCTTCGCCCTGGAGCTGCCCCGACGCGCGATCGTGAACAGCATTGTCATGGGAGTCGTTGCGGCCTCCCTAGGCATGATCATCTACACCGTTGTCGCGTACGTGGTTGCGCGCACAGACTTTCGGGGACGCGGCCTGCTCGACCTGGCTGCGTGGGTGCCGTGGGCAGTGCCAACCCTGGCTCTGGGCATTGGCATCCTGTGGACGGTCGCCTTCACGCCATTGGCGTTCCTCTACGGGAGCTTGGCGCTCCTGATCGTCGCGCAGATCATCCGGGGCTTCCCAGCGCAAACGCGAATCATGTCGGCGTCGGTCATGCAGATCGGTCAGGAGCTGGAGGAGGCAGCCGGGTGCACGGCGCACCATGGTGGACCACGTTCCGACAAATTTGGCTGCCGCTCTTGCGGAACGGCATCATCGCGGGTTGGATTATCGAATTTACCGTGTCCTTCAGCGATCTGGCTCTGGTGGCGTTCCTCTACGGTCCTGACTCCACGGTCCTTCCAACGCTTTTCCTGAGTCTTTGGCGCGCATCAGAGTGGGAAATGGCCAGTGCGGCGGCATTGGTCAACACGGCCATCGTCCTAATCGTGGTGCTCATCGCCCAAAGCATTGGACGGATAGGCATTGGCAGAACTGCGGCGTAGAGACGCTAGTTGTATTTGGAGACCCACCCTTTAGCCTTGTACCCGAACCGAGGATTGGACCTTGATCAGCGCTCCGGCCCGCGCGCTCAAACCCGACCCTGATTGGTCATAGCGGTCGCGCTGTCATGGGACTTCGCTTGTCTTCGTCGCTCATTGTGAATTGACGCTCGACTAGACGGGTGCTATAAG
>CAVXYC010000028.1:0-210612 GCA_963765765.1 uncultured Chloroflexia bacterium
TAGTCAACGGTCATGAGGAAAACTCTTTCATCGATCGGGTACAGAGTAAGATCCCGGCCGCGCTTACGTATCAATTCACCTCCAGATTCCCGCGTCAGTTGCTGCTCGCACGGATCTTGCAAGCGCGAACTGTGAGTGTGTGATTGCGGCCAGAACACCAACGGCCTAACCATGGTGTTGAACAAGCCAGTGTCTCAACACCAGTGTACCTACCTGACTTTGCCCAAGTCAAGGGCTAGTGGTCGACGTGAAAGGAGTAGCGACGGTGGGCCATGAACAGAACGGTCGCAGTGATTGAATTACTCTGGCGGGACCCTTCAGAGGGGTCCCGTCCCATTGCGAGCCAAAAACAGCAATCAACCAGGAGGACGACGGGGGGGAGAAAACAGTGGGAGCAACATTGATGCCGGAACTCCACAACTACTGAAAGCAGCTCGGAAGTCACAAAAGCTTGTCCCAAGAAGAAGCAGCTCATGCGGCCAGCACCTCATTGGCCTGGTATCAGACCATCGAACAGGGCAGAGCCAATAACACCACGGTTTCTACGCTGGTTCAGGTCGGCTCTGCCTTGAAGATGACCAAGGAAGAGACGAAACATCTGATCGAACTCGCGTTGCCCGACCTCGCGGTCGGCGACGAGGCTGCCCAAGCGTCTCATCGGCCAGGGGACCGGCTTTGAAATGCACGGCCAGGGGTTACTCGATCTCCTGAAACGATCGTCCCAACCAAGACGACAACAGCAGTGGAACTCCACCCGAACCAATTCGGCAACCGTGGTTATCCGGTAGAAGCCCGTGACAGGATCGGCTTACTTCACGACCTACTCGGCCCATTTAAAGAGCGCGACATCCCACTTCGCTCTGTCACGGTCCTGACCGACCATGGGACCGCGACGGCGCGCTGCTCACAATCGATCGCCCCACCGTAGAAGGATGGGAAGCGATCAAGCAGTTGCCTCCGCGCTCGGCCCCGGCGTCAAGCGCATATCTTATGAGCGCATGTACATCATGGACGGTGCCGAGGACCGCAGCAACGACGCCCGAGTAGCCGCCCTACAAACCCGTGCACCAGGCTAGATAACCATCGATGCCGATCTTCCCCGCATAACCAGCGGCAGGGGAGAGCACCGTGGACACTGGTGACCGAGCAAGCATGTCGTCATCCGTATCGAGGCCCGCAACAGAACGGGGCTCGTTACGACATCACAGCTTCATTCCGAGCACAACAGGTCACGCTCAGAATGCTCAACGCGGAAACGATCAACGGCGATGATGACGCCGTGATCGTCATCACCGTTGATCGACTCTCTCCACATCCAGTGGACATGCATTGTCTGGCAGGCACTCAATGCCGACCCGAATATCATCCGGGCCGTGCAATCACGGACGGCACACACCCTGCTGTCACAGCAATCGTCACTAGGACTTCCACACTTCAGCTAACCGCGTCTCCTGACTGAGTCGCTCTACAACCGCTCTTCTGACGTAGGTAGTAGAGAACAGGTCGAGTTTCCCAGGCATACACCACCCAGGTCGACGATATCCCGGAGCCAGCCCCTGCTCGCGCAGCTCGGGCAGTGGGCGGATGCGGGCAATGATCAGCCAGCGTGGGAACAATGCCGGAGATTGCCTGACGCCCGCACCCCCGCCGCGGAATGCTCACAGTTGCTGACGGACGCCGCCCCCCGCCCCGCTGATGCCATTTATCATACAGCTGTGAGCGTCGGGCAAGCGGATGCGTAATAACTGGACCTGACGAATGAGAGGATCGTCCGAGTCTATAATAAGCACGGTCAGCCGCCAGCCGTCTCGCAAAAGCGAACCATCCCAAATGCGACGCAGCGCGGCGTCGCTGCGGTCATTGAGTTGATGTCGCTCATAGACAAGATCAGGGAACACGTAGACGGTCGCCAGCACCAGTAACCAGCCGACGACCAGCATCCTTCCCGGTGCGCTGTGCGTCGCTTCACCTCCACACAGCAGCCACTATACTGGCGCCGATGTTAAAGGCTCGAAGCGCCTGCTGTACGTGGGATCTGGTGTGGGGTGGCTACTGGCAGTCAGGCCCGATCAGCTCGTCGGGTATACGGGTCTCGACTTCACCACGAGTGCTGTATTCCTCCAAGAGAGACGCAGGTATTCGTGAATGAGGGTAGGAATGTGACCAGAGTTGCAGGGAGCACGACTACTATCTGCCGCCGCCAGCGCTGGATGGGGTGGGTCGAGGATCTGCGCTGTGACCCCTCGCTGGTGCTTGGGCATCAACTCCATCACGTCAGCCCCGGAGGCCTGCAGACGCTCAGAGTTCACGCTACGGCGCTCTGGTGAGGGGTTTCGTTAGCAAATCAGATATTCTGGGCATGGCCGAGACTGAGCTCAACGTCGTTACATTGCCGAGGGGCTGCACAGGATGGCTGTGCCGTATTTTGCCAGCCCGCTGTAGCACTTGCCGCGCAGGCCAGTCTCGCTTGCGACACTGGGGCTCGGGCCATCACCTTGGGGCCCACCAGCTGGCCCGAGTCCTTCCGTTGTCCGAGTCCACTGCATGCAGCGGATGAACAGTGATTGCTCCTGTCACGGCGCAGATTGAGAGGGTACCGACAACACCGGCCGGACCCGAACAGGGGCATTCTCGGGCCGCTGTATTGAGGGCCTTTGCACGGTGAAGGTGAAGGCGTGTGCCAAAAGATATTCCGATGATCATTGAGCCTGATCATCGGGATATTAGATTCGAAGCGGTTGATCGTCAGATCTAGTTCAGCTTGCGTGAAGCGAGTATCCGAAATAAACTGGCGTCCCCTGCTCAACTTGATGCTCGGCACGACTTCCCGAACGATCATCCACCCCTTCTCCAGAGAGTAAGTCCTGCTATGGAGTGAGATAGATATATTCGAATTGCCAGCAACAGAGGGGGGCATCTCCAGGTTAAAAGTGGCAAACCGTCAATCGCCGCGAATTCACCGATCGTATCCCCCGCTGTATTCACCAGGGTGAATTTCTGAGAGACGATGTCACTCGCGGGTCTAACCTGCCCCCATCAGGAATACCGCGCTTATGGCAGCCAACATCACAATGCCCGACGAGCTTTAGTCGCGTGTTTGCTCCAGTTCCAGTTCGGCTGCACCACGTTCTCAATATCATAGCCGATACCTGCTTTACATCAGTGAGTGCGCAGAGTGCATCGCGGCTCCTGCACCCCAAGAGATCCGAGCATAAAAGTGGTGAACTGGGGTGAGGCTGTGTCGCGAGCTCACGGAAACGCACCCTTCCCAACACTCGGCCAGCTTGGTCACGTCGGAGGACTTCAGGTCACGACGCTGGCGAAAAGTAACCGCGGCCTTCAACGCCACGGCGCGAGCGATCTGCAGGTTTTCGATAGCGCGGCATCCCCAAAGCCGTTTCTCGTAGCTGAGGCTAGCATCATTAGCAGAAATTCCCTTGCACCATTGCAGTGTTAGGTTGTAGCCTGCTTTGTAGATCGATGACGGAGGGTCGTATGGCGACATCTGACCGTACCCCTCAGAGCCAGCGAGCGGCCGGGAGGCGCCTGCGCGGGGCGCCCGAAGCGCCAGGGGCTTCAGCAATGGACATGGCCAAAGCGCTGGCCGCACTCCAGCAGAATTATGAGTTCTATGAAATGGGACAAACACCATCCCGGATCATATCGCCTCCCGCGAGTTCGCGGCCGCCTTGAATACTGACGGGCGCGGGCTCTTCGATGTCATGTACCCGCCGCACGATGATGAGCCCGTCCGGTGGTGGAGCTCCGCAGGGCGTGAGTGAAGCTGGGAGCATCCGCGATCTCGTGAACACCATCGGTCGTGCGCTCCAGTCGGCTGGTCTCGCCCACATCACCGTGAATGAGCAGGGCAATGTCACTGAGTTCGATGCAACCCTAGGAAGCTCGGGACAACTCAAGATTACTGGTCGCATTGAAGGTCAGAGCTTCAGTCAGGAATTCCTCACCGTAGGATGAACCAATGAGTGCAGCGACCGACGTGGCGGCGATCCTGGCCGACCGTCCGGACCTAGTGAAGAAAAGGAGCCGGCAAAAACGTCGGGCTCATCCGCTACCAGGGGCCAAAAAGCCGAGCGCGGCGGCGGCTGCCACCAAATCGTAAGTACTCTCGAGGCGACCAGGTTAGAAAGTGGAATTGTGTGGGTTAAGGAATAAATAGGCCTGGCACTAAAACGGGGCAACCGGTTGATGGGTCTCTTTTCGTTCCGCCGCGCAATCCACACCTCCGCGTGACTTTGTCGACGGCTACGCGTCCTAGCCCTCGGCAATCCGCCGGTGGATTGTCCGCGTGCGCCTGGACCAGCGCCGCGGTGAGCCCCGCGACGGGCCGCCGGCAACCGCCCTCCGCTCTGCTCCGCGATCAGGTCCTGCAAGCTGTTCGCCATCATCTCGGGACAGCCTCCAGGCCCGTGAGCCCCGGTGTTCCCCCTTCCGACCGCTGCACGAGCTCTCCGAGCGCCGCATCCGGCCCCAGCCCTGTAGCCGCCTGCCGGCCACGGAATCGTCGTCAGATGGGCCCGCTATGCCCTTGTGCACCGACAGTACACCTGGGGCCGGCCTCCCGCTGTACTTCGAACGTTCAGGATCGCGTTGCGGCCGTGACTTTGCGCACTGGCGAGTTGTTCTGCCGTCAGGCCGATTACCCTTTCCAGGTGCGCCCCACCAGGAAAGACCCTTCCAGGTCGGCCTCCTCCAGGTGCGCCCCGCCCAGGTGCGCCCCCTCCAGGTGCACATCGAGCAGTGAGGCCCATTCCAGGTGCACATTGAGCAGTAAGACCTGCTCGAGGTGCCCCCCGAAAAGCCAAGCTCGACGGAGTACCGAATCTGAGAGATCGAATGGGAGCTCATTGAGGGTGATCAGTCGGGACCACCTTCCGTCTGGCAATGACCGTCAGGGCCGCCTGGATGTCGGTCCGCAAAGGGGGATCCTCAAGCTCCCCCTCCGAATCGTCCACCTTGATACCGCTCGAGCCGGCAGTCGCCTTCGCGTTCTCACGGATGTAGGCGGCCAATACTTCCATGACCGTCCAGTGATACCGCCGGCGAGTCCTTGGCGATGCGCTCCAGCGCGTAGATGCCCCCCAGGCGGACCTCGAGATTGGGTCCTCCATCGCGGTCCGCCCCGATCTGCGTAATCGCCTGGGTGTAGCGATTGGTGATCTGGCTGGTGCGGTCGACCTCCAGCCGCTTCTCGGTCACCTTCAGGGTGTCCTGAGTCGCCCAAAGGTTCCTCTGGACGAAGACCAGGTTTCCAACTCCAACCAATCCGCCGACCAAGACGACCAGGACGCCGAGCAGCTTGGCGCGGGCGTCCATGACTTGGGCCGCCTGAGTCTTGTCAACTGGGCTCCCCGGAATAGGCCTCGGGCACGATCCACGCGACAGAGCCCCCTACCGCGACCACCACCACTAGAGCGGCGATCGCAGCCGCGATCCCTCCCCATCGCCTCACCCTGCGCCCCACCACGCCCGAAACCGAGCCCAGACCCCAGTCGGACGCCCCTCCGCCGGCTGGGGCGCGGCTGCGTGCGTCTCCTGAGGTTCTGGACTCCCGGGCGCCTGGCCCTCGGGTATGGATCCAGTCTGCAGCGATTCCACCTGCTCCCGCAGGTGCGCCGCTTCCGCGTCTCGAACCTAAGCCTGGGCCCTGAGCCGCCCAGCTTCCTCCGCCTGCTCGCGGATCGTGCCCTCTTGGCGCTCCACCAGCGCCACTAACGGCCCTAGGAGCTGGGTGTTATACGCGGCCATCGCGTCGGCCCGTTGGAGCTCGCTAGGTACCTGAGTAGCTCCCATGGGAGGTACCTGTGTAGGTACCTGCTCTGGCACGTCCTCGGGATCGAGCAGCACGCGCACGACTTCGCCTTGCGGGCGCTCGAAACGCTCGGACCGAGCTCCCGGAGCTACACCAGCGGCGCACGGTGTTCGATGACACGCCCAGGCGCACTGACGCCTCGGTGATGCTGAGCCCGACGTGGGACGTGCCATGCGCGCCCGATGAGACGTGCCCATTGCTGCGTGTGAGACGTGTCGTGGAAGGTTCTGGGAGGTAGTGGTGTCACGTCGCCCAGTCTACGGCTCCGAGTTTCTAGTGAGCGCTACGTCCGCATCACAAGCGCGCGTGAGCACAATAT
This sequence comes from uncultured Chloroflexia bacterium, assembly GCA_963765765.1. Classification (GTDB taxonomy): domain Bacteria; phylum Chloroflexota; class UBA6077; order UBA6077; family JACCZL01; genus CAVXYC01. The sequence continues at coordinate 6,150 of CAVXYC010000028.1, forward strand.
GGCTCTCGCCTGTGATATCGCAGGTGATATCATCCTAGGGTGAAGCGTTCGGAGATTCGGAGGCGGGTTGAGCAACGGCGGAAGTCGCTCCCCATTAAAGAGCTGTGCCAATTCCTCGATGCGTACGGGTTCGAGCTCGATCGGGTTCGGGGAAGTCCACCACATCTTCAAGCGCGGCGCTCAGCGGCTCACTGTTCCCGGTACACGGGTCGTCAAGCCCGTCTACGTGGTGCAGGCGCTCCGATTGACGGAAGGCGAGGACGATGATGAGTGAGCACGAAGCGCAGATCCAGGCCATCATGCGGCGGCCCTATCACTTCGATATTCGCGGAACTCCGGAGGATGGCTATCTCGCATCGGTGCGCGAGTTTGATGGCTGCTTTACCGCGGGCGACACGCCCGAGGACGCACTCGCCATGCTGAAAGACGCAATGGCCGGATGGCTGGAGAGTGTCATCGAAGCGGGTTTGCCGGTTCCGCCTCCGTCCGACGAACTGGCGGAGTCGCGCTTTAGTGGTCGACTGCTCTTGCGATTGCCGAAGTCGGTCCATCAAACACTCGCAGAACGGGCCGAGCGAGGGGGTCAGCATCAATCAACTCACGTTGAGCTACGTCTCGATGGGGCTTGGATCACAGATCACCACTCACTGGTCGGAAGAAGATGGAGGGTGTTGGGTGGCCACTCATCGGCATTGGTCGGTAGGAAAGGGATTCGCACCGCGCGCCGAAGATGCGACCACGTCTCGGCGAGAAATCCCGTCTGGAAATGACATTGTTGGCTACTTGTCCGACCATCCTGAAGGACTTCGGCTTGGGGAGATGGAAGCCTATTTCGACGTCCCGCGCCGGGAGTTGAGCGAGGTCGTCAATCAGCTCGCTGAGGATGACAGCGTCCGACTGGATGAGGACCACCAGCTTTACTACCCTGCTGAGGATGAGGATGCGGAGGTGAGCTAGGAAGTCCACTCAAGACCCTCACCAGAACCGCCACAGGGGCGCTCTGACGGCTACTCTTGAGGTCAACGGAGTAAAATAGGCTAGCTCTGTACCCGCTTCGGCGAATCATGTGCAGAGCGAAAGGGGGTCCAACAGTGGCCGAACTAATCGCCCACTTCGTGAACCCCTGCCGGGTCTCCACTAAGTAACTCGCCAGGTTGGAATCTGGCAGCCAGACTGCTTGAAATGACGAGACTGGGATGTGAATCCATCTCTGGGATAGTCAGGGACGCGGCCTGGCAGGTCTCTGACGCGGCACACCTTCGGGGTGAAAAACAGTCAGGGTCGGTGTTGCTTCCGGGACTGGACCTCGCGGAACACGGCGAGCCAGGCGTGTGATCCACGCGACCAGCGGGCCGGGGCTTACGGCTGTTCGTTGTGGAACTGCTTCCAACAGGAAAGCAACGGGTCGGCAGTCTCGGTACAGGACACTGCGTGCGGGCTAGCATGCCCGCTTGCCGGAGCTCGGCGCTCCAAGTTGATTGGAAACCCGTGCTCCCTCCCTACTCAACCAAGCTAACGGTCCGGGCACCATCCAGACCCCGGTGAGGCAAAGACTATCTAGTCGACTGGAAATCTGAGAACGCGCTAAGCGTGATTATCACAACCAGACGTAACGGATGAGGAGGCCATCGCCCGTATGCGAAGCCTCGGCCCTCGCTCAGCGGAACAGTTGCCGGATGGTCAGCGTCCCGACCGCGGTGAGCGTCCGGCCCCCGCCGGTGAGCGTGACCGTGGCCGGGTGCTGGCCCAGCGTGTCCGCCTCTCCGTTGGTGGGCAGGATGGTCGCGGTGTACGAGTCCCCGGTCCGGACATCGCGGAGGGGCACCGTCAGGCGGGTGAGGCCGCCAACGCCGTCGTCGTCGACGTCGGAGCAGCTCGCCGGCTGATGGAGCTGCTCCGCCACCAGGACCGTGGTCGAGGCACCATCACCGAAATGGACCGTCCCGCCGGCCTCACCGAAGCGCGCATCGACTTCTTCCGGGCGATCCGGTCCGGGGATCTGGAACACCACGTGCATCTGGGTCAGCGGCCCCGGGGACGTGGGGGGAATCGATGGACATCATTCCGCCGAGTTGCCGGGATCATTCCGCCCCCACCGGGCGGATCGGGCGGGTGTCAGGTCGTCGTCGTGGTCGGCCGCGGCGGTGGCCGGGAGGAGCGCGAGCAGCCCGACCAGGAACGCGATGGGCAGATGCAACGTCGTCTTCGTCATCGCCGCCTCCGACCGGGTCCGCGCCCCGGTCCCGGCCGCCAGTCTAGCGCCGAGTGGGGCGTCCAGCAAGCCCCACGTAGCGCGGGGCCGGGCCATGGCACAGGGCATTGTGCTTTCTCTCGCCTCCCCGTAGACTGCCGTGGGGGTCTCGGAGCCCTCCAGAGGAGTTCCTCATGCGACGTCTCGTCTACGCGTTCTCGTTGATCGCCGCGCTGGCGGTGCCCGGGACCTCGGCTGCGCCCGTGAGCGCGCAAACTGAGCCGCCTGAGCCGCAGTGTGCCCCGGTCGCTATATCGGACTTTCAGTTCCATGCAGATGCCGGCGATCTTCGCTACCTGGGCCTTGTCCAGCAGGCCAAGGCGGCCGATCGCAACGGCGACCGCTTGGTCTGCACGAACGAGCGGACACGTTTCACCGACAAAGCCTTCGCCGCAAGCATCACCGACAATCCCTAATCGTACGCGTCGTACGGCGCGCGCCCGGCGCATCCGCTGGGATCCCGCACCCCGCACGAATCAGCCGCCCGGTGAGATCACCGGGCGGCTTGTGTATGGTGCGTTATGGTTACCAGGATGCTGTTATGTCGCCTGCATCACCGCGGCGAGCTACACTGAGCCATGGACGACCTTGAATTCGTTCAGCGGCTTCACCCCGATCAGATCACCCCTGCCCGGCTTCTCTCTCAGTGGATTGCAGATTCGCTTTGATCGCCCGTTCATGAGGAGCCCCAGCGTTTCTGCCCATGTTGGCCGCAGCGTGAATACCGGCGAGCTCTCGGTTCACTGGCAAGCCCATGGCCTCCCGGCCAGCGCCACGGGCGGCGAGCTCCAACTCGCGACGTACGAAGGCTCCCTTCCAGACCACCCGCCCGGGTGGTGGCAGAGCTAGACCGCAGCGGCTAGACGCCCTGATCGCTGCGTGTCATGATAATGATGTCTCCTTGCTGGGGGACGCCCCGGTCGCGGTCGTGGTATGGGTATACCACCTCCTGCCACGCCCTCGGCCGGGGATTGCGGTAATCGCTAGGCAGGTCAGGCCTCAGCGGAGGACCCACGCCTCCAGCTTCTCCGCGAGCGTGAGCATATCGCTGCTCTTCACCAGACGTAACGGACCGGCTAGTCAGCACCGTCTCCTAAAGGCTCTCCGGAAAGCATCTCTATGGCACCTCTAAGGTGCTAGCATGGCTATTAGCGGCGGTTAACGTCACGTTAACTGTGCTAGGGGTGGATGCTGTATGAAGATCGAGAGCATACGTGTCGGTAGCGCGCCACTGATACAGGAGACCCCCGGTGTGAGTGGTGGGTATCCCTGTATTGGTGACACCAGGATCCCAGTACGGTCGCTCGTGCTGGCCTACCGTCAGACCCACGACTTCGATCGCGTCCTCGAAGCGTTCCCGCAGCTCAAGCCCGAGGTTATTCGAGCAGCCCTCGACTGGTACATCCTTCATCCCACCGACGTGGATGAGGACATTCGGCGGAATGCCGATAGCATGGAGCGCGTCCTAAGCCGCTAATGGACGGCTTAGGAATCACTGTCTTCACTGACGAGATGATCACTCCGCGGTTGGCCGCGGCTCTACGAGCGCTCGGCTACGACGTCGAAAGCTGCCAGTCTGTCGGGCGAGCCAACCAGCGCATCAGCGATTACGATCAACTCGCGTATGCGACGAGTCAGGGACGCGCAATCTATACATTCAACGTGGCCGACTTCGAGCGACTCGATATCCAGTGGGCGAATGCGCGGCTCTCGCACGCGGGCATCATCGTTTCCGAGGACCTCAATACCGACCTCCAGGAAATGACCCGCCGGCTTAAGATCCACCTCGACACAGTCACCCCAGCGACACAGCACAACAGGCTTTTGCCGCTCGCCACCTAGCCCCAAAACCGCCACCAGGGCCGTTGACCACTCTCAGGCTCGGAGGCCACCTGTGGCCGTTGTTCGTCGGCCATCTGGCTAAGGGTGGCGAACATGCGTCGCACTCCTTGGTCCGTCCACCCCTGCGCTACTAAACGTCGGAATACTTCGTCTGGTGGTTTCCCGTCATTGAGCGCTTTGACCGCTTCCTGAACCTCGTTATCCGATTGGTCAAGTTCGGCAGGCTCAGGCAGTCGAGATTCGCATCCGTGACACCAGCGCATTCCCGAGGGAAAAGCCCCACACTTTCGACACCACATGCCCGCTCCCTGTTTCAAGAAGTCCAGAACCGCCGCCAGCGGACCCAGAACCTACCCGGACGCTCCTCGGCTGGCTGTGAGTCCGCTGTGTGCGTCTCCTGGGGTCCTTGGGCGTCCTGCTGTTGAGCATCCGGGCTCTCCTGACTGTCATCGGTTGTCACAGATGGCACCGTGTCAGGGCTGACAGGCGGGCTGCCATTGTCAACGGTCACTGACGGTTGCTCTGACAGTTGACGCTCAAGGTCCTCGACCCGTTCGCTTAGTCGACCTTTCTCTTCGGCCAGGCTGGCGATCTGCTCGCGCATGGCGGCCATCTCTGCCATCACCGGCTCGAGCTGGCGGCTGACAGCCATGCTGAAGCGATCCACGAGCACGATCGCCCGCTCGGTGCTGTCATCGTCCTGCCGTTGGCGCTGACTGTCAGGTGTCACTGACGGTCGGTCTGTCAGTGACACCCAGACCTCGATCCGCCCGCTCTCCGTCTCTCGCCGAGTCAGGCGACCTTGCGCGATGCGGCGGAAGAGACGTCCGCTCACTGACACCCAGGCGCTGCATGGCAGTCCGAGTGTCCACCCATTCGCCTGCCTCACCCGCTGGCTGGCTGTCGCTGTCAGGTGTCATTGTCATGACGCGGCAGTGTACGTCAAAGCCACTCCCTGAGACAGTCAGGGCTTAGGGCGCTTGAAGATCCACTTCGCACTGCTTGGATTACCGTGGCCAATTGAAGGGTAGTTCTCAACGCCAACGAGCTCCCCATCCATTTTCGCCCAGGTCGTCCAGAAGCTCCCTGGCAAAGTATCCCGGGTTGCATCCGTGACGAGTGCCCCGTTATCTCCTGAACTGTCGGACCACTGTGACGCCTGGTAGCTCAGGAAGACTTCTCGGTACTCCCACCGCTGCATGACTCCCTCCTCCGCGACCTTGGAAACAAGCCGTTAGATAGCGAGGTACTTGCTGCTGCTCTCGGTGGGCCTGGCGTGCAGGTAGCGGCCAGTCGTGCCAACGGACGCATGGTCTAGAGTCGCCTGCCCTGGAACCGGTTCGGGATGACGGTTGTATCGTTGGCAACAGGTCGAGGCGTGGCATATGATCCTCCCTCTGGAGTAATCGGCTGACACTTGACCCTCCGCCGGATAAGGTCTATCCCCGACGACTGGGATGAGATTCGTACCCGCAAGTCGCTCCCTGCGGCGGTTGGAATCTCGATGTGCCCGGCCCACGGATGGGTGCCATCGCGGCCAAGCATCGATTCTCATACGTGGATCTTCGTCCCACGTTCCTCCAGGAAGCGGACTCCCAGATCGCCTCTTCTACCGATCTGATATCCAGTGGACGGAGCGTGGTCACGATGTTGCCGCTCAGCGATTGGCCGAAGCTCTTTTGAGCGCTTCGGTTGAAGCACGAGAGTCAAGATAGCCAGGGAGTACAACCGGCCACTCGACTTCGGCTGCTATCATGTCCTGCGTCGACGCAGAACGTGACGCTCTCAGCGAGGCCGGATGGTCAGCGGCAGGCAAAGTCATCCCATCTCTCCGAGTCACCATCCGTACAACAACTTCCGATTGGTCACCATGTCACATGCTCTCCACGTCGCTCCGCCGCGCCTGCATCGATGGCTCACGCTGTTTTGGTCGACCTGGCTGGTATCGGCGCTCATATGCGGCGCCTTGGTGTTCACACCCGGTTAATGAAAGCGACATCCTCCACTACAAGCACTGGGCTCGGAAGGTCACCCTCAACGGCGTGGAGAGCGCGTACACCGGGAAGAGCACGCGCGACTATGTGATGTATCCGCCGGTCTTCGTGTACGTCTACGCGGCCGTTGGTCATGGTTACGCTCAGTGGATCGATCCCGGCTTCGACATTGAACGCATGAAGGCAAGCTCCACCCTCACCGCGGGGATCAAGGGCGTTGCGGTCGCTGCGCATCTCGCCCTTGGGGCCTCGCTTTTCGCTCTCCTTCGGAGACTTCACTCTGAGAAGTGGGCGGCCATCGCAAGCGCGACGTATCTCCTCAACCCGGCCGCAATCTTTGGCTCAGCCGTGTGGGGGGCGCCGGACGGACTCCATTCGCTTGGCATCCTTGCCGCGTACGGCCTGGCCGAGCTGGAGTATGGGTGCCGCCTGGCTCGCGCTGGCTCTTGCCGCGTTATGCAAGCCTCAGGCCTGGATTCTCATGCCGCTGTTCGGCTTTCGTCAGCTCAACGTGGGAGGAAGGCGAAGAATCCTGGGGGGTGGGCTGATCGCGGGCTTGACTCTTGGCCTCGTGATTCTTCCGTACATTCTCAGTCAGCGCCTCGATGAGCTCCTGACGCTTCCGCCAGCCATCGCGCAGTACATGCCGTATGCATCCGTCAATGCGCACAACTTCTGGTGGCTTGTTGCCGATGGTCGACTCTTGCTCGATCGCGTGCCGTGGATCGGGTCAATCACGTATGAGCAAGCGTCCATGGCGCTAGTGCTGGCATTCACGATGTGCGTGCTGCGCCAGGCGCGGGTTGAGCGGCGGGGCAGGCTGTTCCTGCTGGCGGCGTATCAAGCGTTTGGCTGGTTCTGCCTCTCCACGCAGCTCCACGAAAATCACTCGTTTCTCGTAATACCGCTCCTGGCGCTGGCGCTCCCGTTCGATGGATGGGTCTGGAAACCGTTACTCGCGGTCTCCACCACCCTTCTGGCCAATATGATGCTGCATGACGGAAGTATCGCCGCGTCACTTTCGAGCGATCTTGTCCACCGCTTTACGATGATGAATGCGCTTGGTAATATGGCCATTCTGGCAGGCTGGACCTGGCAGCTTCTGGTGATGCCATCCGCTGTATCGACACGGCGCAGCTTAGGTGTGACCGGATTCCTGCCAGGGCGGAGCTCGCGTTTGATTCGGATCGTTGAGCACAAGGCCGGCTAGAAGTCGGACATCATCCGGATCCTTCAGGAAGTCGAATTACTGGAGTGCTCGGTCGTCGCCATGGTCATGAATCCGAGCGCGGCCGTCGAGAGCGTCAAGCATCGCACTGGCGGGCGTGTCATCAACAACATTCCGCTCGAGCTTGCGCGGCGGCGTCTGGTACGGAAGGGGATTCTTCCCCCATCGAGGCTCGACGTACCGCGCCAGGAGCTCCGAGCGAGCCGGGCCATGCTGGAGCGTCTGATCCGTCGCTGAGCGCACGCGGGGGAGTGTCAATAGTGTCAACCGCCCCGCCGTGCTCCAAATTGCTGCAATTGGCAATTTCGACCGTCGAGCCCCCGTCTGCTACATCTTTCGGGGGCTCTTCAATGCCTATTGACGGGTGCCGGTTTCACACTTGCCGCCACTGCCTTGAAGATGGTTAAGTGTCCCGGCGCAAAGCGCGATCTGGCGACTCAACTGCCAGGCGCGCTAACGTCGGTGCACTCATCATCCTTCGCCCATGACATTCCGCCTCTGTAATGGCTCCCCCAGTTCGCACAGCGTCAGGATTCTGATGCAGGCGGAACCTCGGTGCCTGCTGGAGAGACGTTCGTGATGAGTCTCCAGCGCATGGTTAGCGCGCTGATTGTGCTGCTCGCCATGACGCTGTCGACTTCGACCCAAAGCGCCATGCTCGCTGATTCTGGGGCCGATGGCTCTTCGCTGGAATCGGTCAACCTCGGCCGCCGCTTACTCCGCGCTGGGTGTTCCTACCCTGGGCCTGGGAGGACGACGACCAGGATGCTCGTGCCGTCATTGATCTCGTGGACGGTTATCGAATTCCGGGGCATCCCGCTCGGGGCGGTCGTCATCGATAGCCCGTGGGCCACGAATTACAACTCCTTTGAATTCGGACCCAATTACCCCAGGCCTGCCGAGCTCATGTCCGAGCTCAAACAACGAGGCATTCGAGTCATTCTGTGGGCTACCGGAATGATCAATGTGTCGTCTACTGATGGAGCCAATCTCGGCAAGGCCGACAACTACGACGAGGCGTACGCGGCCGGCTACTTCGTCAATCGCGGTCAGACTTACAACTGGTTGAAGGGTGTAGGAAGCGGCATCGACTTCTTCAATCCAGCCGCCGTCGCCTGGTGGGAAAAGCAGCTCGATAAGATCATGTCGCTGGGAGTCTCAGGCTGGAAGGTGGACTATGCCGAACGCCAACTTCCATCAGATGTAGAAACCGCCGCTGGCACCAAGACCCAGGCGGAGTACGGAGATGCCTACTATCGAGCTTTTTACAGGTACACCATCAGCCGCGACCCGGAGGCATCATCCTGGCGCGGCCATTCGATGATAAGGAAAATTTTGCACCTGTAGATGCGAACCCGGCTGGCTGGGTAGGCGATCAGAACCCATCCTGGGGCAATGACGGCATTGACGAGGCAGTGGACAACATGATTATTTCCGCCGAGCACGGCTATGCCGTGGTTGGATCGACATCGGCGGCTACGCTTACGGCGAGCGTGACGCTGAGCAGTTCGTTCGATGGGCACAACTTGGCGCTCTTAGTCCGCTCATGGAAAACGGCGGTAGAGGCGAGCATCGTCCGTGGCGGTATGGCCCCGAGGTGCTGAACATTTATCGGCGCTTCGCCATTCTTCACTATGAGCTTGTGCCATATCTGTACAGCCTGGGCATCGAGGCGCATCGAACGGGTACGCCAATACTCCGTCAGACCAATCGGAACAATCGTCAATACCAGCTTGGCCCTGACCTGCTGGTCGTTCCGATGACGGGCGTGGGGGGGCAGCGTGTAGTGGAGCTGCCTGAAGGCGAGCGCTGGTACGACTTCTGGGACGACGATGAGATCCTGGAAGGCGGGGCGCGGTTTCAGGTGTCAATGCCGCTCGACAGGGCGCCACTCTACATCCGCTCCGGTGCGATTCTGCCTCTTCAGGTTGAAGACGACACGTGGGGGCACGGCGGCGCGGCTTCGGCTGACGCATTGACGCTGCTCATCTATCCCGCGGCTCACTCTCGCATTGCCTACTATCCGGACCCCAGTCACAAGATCGATATCGAGGTGAAGCGCCAGATGTTCTCCGGCTCGGTACAGATAGGCGCGGGGCAGGACTCGTTCGTCCTGCGGATCAAGAGTCGTCCGCCCCCGCGTCCGTGTCAGCGCAGCAGCGTAATTCGGAGTTGAGCGTCGATGAGATAGCAACCTGGGATGCGTTTGACCGACCCGTGGACAGCTGGTACTACGACACGGCCGGTCAATATCTGTGGATAAGACTCACCGGTGATGGCTCTCCGCTGAGCGTGTCGTACCGCTTCTGACCGCACGATGGCTCAGTCTTTTGAGCACCTCTCAGTCTTTTGAGCACCTCGATGTTGTTCATGGCGCCCTGGTAGCCACCGTTGATCCCGCCGGCGATCAATCGCCTCGTTCACCTGGACCAGCGCCGCGGTGAGCCGCGCGACCGCATCCGCATTCTCGCTCTGCTCTTCAATCAAATCCTGAAGGCTCTCCACCATCAGTTCAAGGACCTCAAGACTGTGGAGCCCCGTCTCAGCTTCCAACCGACGCACGAGCTCCTGGAGCGCCTCATCCGGCCCCAGCCCCGTCACTGCTCACGTCGCGACGCATGAGTCGAACGTTTCCGAGTACGCCAAGCCCGAGAGTCCCGGATAGTGCACCTGCATGCTGGCCACAACCTCCATCGCGACCAGAAAGCAGTCCGCACCCTTATCTCCATGACGGTCGACCGCTCGCTCGCACATCTTTCGCAAGGCCTCGGCAGCCTTCCCAATGTCGACTCGCGGTGGAAAACCTGTGATTGCGGTCTGCCGCGCCGACCGCCCAATGGACGCAATCTCACCAGTCAACGCATTTGCCGGGCACCTGAGGATCAGGTGCAGCTAAAGCAACAAATGGCAGAACGGTGTTTAAGAGGAGCGCAACGAGTGCAGGCGTCAAGAATCGCATCCCAGCCTCCGACCAAAGTTGCGAATTTAATACCACGACAACTGGGCCGACCCTCGACCTGCACATGACCCGAGAGACCCTATGGATCCCATCGGCGAGGATCGCCAGTCATTGTGCGGGGTCATACTTTTGTTCGCACTACGCCCGGGGGCGCGCACGCGCGCCTAAGTCCGGTGTTTTGTTCGTGGTCCGGGGGCACATACACGCGCGTAGCGCCCCTTGCAGCGGCCGGTGAATAAATCCCCCAGGCCGTTCCTACGTCACTGATGCTGTGAGCACCACCGGTGAGCGGGCCCCTCCCCTCCCGACGGCGTCCCGGGCCGCCGGGGTGGGCACGTCTCCCAACGTCACCCCGGCTGCCCATCGGCCAGCCCCAGTCTACTCCCCGGGGAGATTGGACCCGGTACTGATTATCACAACCAGACGTAACGGACTGGCTAGTCGGCACCTTCTCTCGGTTCGATCTGCGCGAGAGAACAGCGCAGAGGCGTAACCGACGTTTGCCAGACGTTTCCGTGCAGGTCGGTGCTCAGCGCCACGCGGGGGCCGATCAGGTAGACCGCGTCGTCGCCTGATCCCTCGATCCCGTCCACAACACTCTCCGTGCCGGTGGCTCGAATTCGAACAGAATCGCCAACTCCGGGCGGCCATTGCTGCATCGTCACGCCCCCATCGGCCCCCCATTGTTCCACAAGCAGGCCGCTGTTATGTTAACTCCTCGCGGAGCGCCTCTCTGACGAAGTGATCGAGCTGGCTTTCTGAAATCCCTATCCACTCAGCGGGTGATTGAACCCCGCTCCCCTGGAGCGAACAAGCCTCACGGCCCTGTGTCGCATCATCCAGAGCTCGTTGGGCTTGGTCGAACTCCTCGAGCTCATGCAGCTCGTCCTCGTGGCTCACCCGGGACGCGTTGATCACCGCATCAGAATCCGGATGCGTTTTCCGGCGCTCTTGCATGCGATCCGCTCGATCCGTGGCCGTCTCTATCCGTGTCCGGGCGACCCTAAATCGAACAACAATGTCTAGGCGCCGCTGCTGCTCCTCAGTTAAGTTCATCACGCATCCCTCAGCACCATTGTTTCTTAAGCCCAGCGTCCAATTCATGATGCGTCATCCCACACCGCGGCCGCGTCTTCCGATAGCACGCTGATGAAGTTGTTGAATTCGGAATCGGAAATAGTCATGATGTGGTGTCTCCTTGCTGGGGGACGCCCCGGTCGCGGTCGTGGACGGCGTTCCACCCTGGCCACGTCCTCGGCAGGGGATTGCGGCTCAATGGGCTGGTCAGGCCTCATCGCAGCACCCACGCTTCCATCCGCTCAGCCAGGCAGAACAGGTCCGCTGACTTGAGCTCGGGCCGGCTGGCGCAGAACGCGGCCGCACGCTTGTGGGGGCGAGTCAGGACTGTGAGCGAGGAGGCCTGCGGCGCGTTGCTCGCGCCGTGGGGGCCAGGTTACGCCGGTAGCAGGTTAGTTCTCGGCTGACCGCTCGGCGTCCATCCGCTGGCGACAGAGCTCCATCGCAGCTTCGCACAGCTCGCGGCTCGTAGCGACCAGCACGCGCGCGTATTCAAGTGCGCGGGCGTATTCATCATGGCGCCGTCGCCACTCGCAGAGGTGGTCATCCATGCTTTCATCGTAGCAAGCCGCCTACGCGCGACTCTGAATGCTGGTGCCCGCCCACCCTACGCCGCGCCTAAGTTCAGAGTTTGTTCGTAGTACCGGGGGGCGCCGTGGTGGCCGAGACGAGACGCGGCAGGGGTAAACGTGCGCAAGAGCAACCGCGTTACCTGGGCCAAGGTTCTACGGCATACTTCAGCGCCAGCACTGCAGCGCTCCAGCCACACCCAACGGGCATCGTCAGGGTGCAACGCGCCTGACCGGCTGCGAACCTGGGGGGTTCTTCGTCCGTGGCACCGGGTATGGCCGCACGGTAGTAGTCCAGCTCCGCTTGCGCCTCGGCGGTCCATTGGCGCTTTGGCTGCATCGGATCCCGACTGGCCATGCTCAGCGGTCCGCAATCCACGCGCCACCTTGACCATCCTGATCCCGCGGCCGTGCATGGTCGACCCGCACAAAGAGCAGCGCGAGCTGGTCATCCCGCAGCGCGAGGTATTCGGCAATCACATCTCGGCTCTTATGGTGAGTCAGACTCCGCGAGTACGATCCTCGTCGCCTGGATGACCTCAGCATCGGTAATGTCCCCACCCACGCGGCGAGCGCCCGCTGACGCGCTTCAACGGTGGCGTAGGCGCGAGAATCACCCAGCGCCTTGCCCATGGCTGCGTCCGCGCGTTCGAGATCCTCTATCGCCTGAGTCAACGCGAGATCCAGGGGTTTTGGATCATCACCCGCTCTCCGCTGGGCTATCCGGTTCTGCACCGCCTCGACCGCGCCGTTTGCCACGTTAACACGGACAATGAGAGCCAGCTTCTCCCCGCGTGTAAGCTCCATCACGCCCTCCCCTCTCACGAGCCACGCCTCCCAATACTCGGCCAGTCGGGTGACATCCTTGCTGGTGAGCTCGCGGCCGCTGGCGAAGTCCACCGCGGCCTTCAACGCCACCGCACGGACGGTCTGCTTGGACACCACTCCAGACCCCGAGGCTGTGTGTCGTGCATCTGTGTGGCCCTGGGGCGATTCTGGCGCGTTCAAGATCACGGCACTCATCACGAAGCCGCGAGAGTCGGTTGACAGCTCCACCCGGTCACCACCCTCCAGTGTGGGCAGATTCTTGGCATAGCGGGAGATGACGAGTGGCTCGTCACGCTCGTGCAGGATGATCGACGAACCGTTGCAGCGTTGGACGGTCCCGGGGCGCCACCAGCGCATGGATGCGCACGACACCAGCCGCGGGCGTAGGGGGTACGCTCGCAACCGGAGATGGTGCACGCCGACACGGTGGCGAGGCTCCCTGCCGGAAGCAGGCGGTCATGGCCGTGAGCATGCTCAGCGGGTGTACCGTCGCCTCAGCGTGGACCAGCGATGCGGCGAGCAGAGCGGAGATGAGCGCGGGGAGCATAGTGCGGCCATTCTACTTCTGGCTGGTCGTCCATGTCAGCGCGGTGTCCCCCGTCTGCCCGTCGAGCCTGTCGTGGAGTATGGCGGGATGTGCTCAAGTCCTCCATTTCACATGGAAGAGCCTGCCTGGATCCGCTGTTCCGGGGCGTTCGAGGGTGCCCCGTGAGTCACCTGGGCGATTGCAGCACCACGGGTGTGAGACTGCTGGCGTTCTTCCCCTCGTACATATGCTGTAGTGCATTCACCAAGCCGATATCCATGATGGTCCTCCGCTTCGTTCGTGCCTTCAGGCTACCGCTGGCGGGGACGGGGCGCCGTCAACCGGGCGACAGTGCCGGTGTGCATCTGGCGACACTCTGTGTCTCCGAGCGGATCACGCTGAGGTGATCGGCTGAATCAGCTCCGGCCCCTGACCGCTCGTTCTGTTCACCTTCTTCGAGACGGGGAACGCCTGCATGGACTCGGCCGGGTAGGGCATCAGCATGGTCAGCGCTTCGGCCGTGTCGGTCATCTTCGGATCCAGCCAGACGTCTTCCAACGCGGGTAGCAGGATCGCTTCACCTCCACACGGCGGCCACTATACTGGCGCCGATGTTCAAAGGCTCGAAGCGCCTGCTGTACGTCGGGATCGTTGTGGGGTGGCTACTGGCCATCGCGGCCGATCAGCTCGTCGGGTACGAGTATCGACTTCACCATGAGTGCTGTATTCCTCCAAGAGAGACGCAGATATTGGTCTCTGATGGGTGGGAATACGTACAAGAGTTGCAGGAGCGCGACTACTATCTGCGCCGCCAGCGCTGGATGGGGTGGGTCGAGGATCTGCGCTGTAACCCTCGCTGGTGCTTCTAGGGCATCAACTCAATCACGATCACCGGGTTGCCGGTGATCGCTCAGATTTCACGCTACGGCGCTCTGGTGAGGGGTAGCCGAAAAACGCCGGGTCGGAAGCCTTCTAGTGCCCGCCGGGTGACTGGGCGCCACTGAGCCAGCCATAGACCTTATCGGACAGGTTGTGCTCGACATCGTGCGCCGCCGTCACCGGACGGGCCGCCGCGGCAACATCTTCATCGCGCAGCGTGCCCTCGAGCGCCTGGAGATGCTGGACGAGCTCGGTGGCCATGGGCTGAACCTCCTGCGGCCACTGCGTCGCTTGCGTGGCGATCCGGGCGCGGCGCACCCGGCCAAGCGCGCCGGCGACGAACTCACCGTTGTTGAGCTTCACGTCGAGGTCATGCAACCCGGCTGAATCCAGTTGATAGATCACCGCCATCACCTGGGCCTTCTGCGCCGCGAGCGCGAGGTCCTGCTGCGCTTCCGCCGGCCGCGGGCCCACGGAGAGCAGCGCGCTGATACTAACGATCGTCATGCCAATGATCAGGCCGATCACCGTGGACACCGGGTGTAGACCATAGGGAGACTCCTTGAGGGCATGGTATAGCTCAGTCCGGTCGGGTCAATAACGAACCGGTGGGCATTACCTCCGCCTCGAGGCATCCTCCCTGTTATGGTGTCCGTGCATTTCTCCATGCAGGGGAATGCGTTGACCCCGGAAAGGGGGTAAGGCCGTGGACACTCCACAGTGCGCTGACACAGAGCTCGCCGAACGTCTGACTGCCCGCGAGATCGAGGTGCTCCGTCTCGTGGCGGAAGGATGCGATAACCAGACGATCGCCACCTGCCTCGAGCTCGATCGGGCCACCATTCAAACACACGTCGATGCGGTGCTCACCAAGCCGTCGGGCTAGTGACTGGATTCAGTGAGCGCCTTGACTCGCACGCTCGGTCCAGTCCAGGTGCCTTACTGATCTCGAGGCAGCCGGTTCGCGGTCCGCCAGCTTGGCACGCAGCCAGCGGAACATCGCGGTGCAATCGCCGTCCGTATGGCCGGCAGGCCGATACTCCGCTCGGAGCCTGTCGATGATGGGGGCCGCGGCCGATCGCAGCTCTCCGAAGGCCTCGTCTGACGGGCTCCGATCAACGGTGTGAAGCGCCACCCGGAATCGCTCGAGCAGAGCGTCTCGGTCCTGATCGTTCGTCCTATGGGGGTTCATTGTTTCACACCTCTGCAAGGAACTCCGGTAGCCTCTAACTCGTCCACATCCGCCACCCGACCCACACCGCTGGCTGCGCTGTTCCCCCAGTATCTGCAAAAAGTGACGTCTAGATAGATGCACCTTGACATAAAAATGCACGCAGATAGACACCAACTTCGTTGAGTAGAGATCTAGGACACCGTTCCCCCCCACCTCGGGGCGTCGAAAGAGCGCCACGCTTGTGCTGACCAAACGTGGCGCTCTCTACGTGGAGGTGGGTCCACCCTGGCGGAAAACCAGGTGGACCACTCAGCCAGACGCGCAGTGAGCCTCCACGGTTCCTCTTCCAGGATCGCCCGGGCACCCTAGCACCAGCGTGCGGTTCAGGAGAGCTGGTGCTTCCCGACGTCCCAGGTGCTCGGCTTCACTTCCCGCGGCGGATCGCCGTACCAGAAGTCCGGGTAGGCCGGTTCGGAGTTGAAACGATCGACTACGGCCCCGGATCCCTGGAATTACAATCTGTAGAGGCCCCGTGGCTCCAGAGTTCACCCATGACCCGCCCACCAAGAACAAGCACAACACCCGATGTGCCCTCGCCTATCGACTCGGTCCCCCCGTTGGGCGATTGAGGCGACCCTCCGAAGATTGCGGTCGTTGCCCCCATGCAATTGGCATCGTCGGTCGGTATTACATTGGAGCCGGGACTGAGTTCGAAGATTGATTCTCAGCCCACGCTTGCTCTCCGCCCGAAAGTGAACTCAACGCGATGACCGCCCCCACGGCGACCGCTACTACGCGACGTTTCATACTCCCCCTCCTTGCTGATGTGCGTGCTGTGCTGGTCCAGTGTCGGCGAGCCTGCCTCTGTAGCGGACACTCCGCACTGCCCGCTGCTCGGTCAGTTGGACCGCAGGAGCATAGCCAAAAGACATGCGTCGGTGCCGCACAATCCCACAGGTCTTCTGATACCACCCCGCCCCGCGGAGGCCGTTTCTCGTCACGCTATGAGGGCGTTTTTCTGACCCTGCTAAAGAGTTGGCACACGGAGACACCCTGATGTTTGCCCCCGTCTGCTACATCTTTCGGGGGCTCTTCAATGCCTATTGACGGGTGCCGGTTTCCCGTGCGACGATGCGCACGGACCGAGGTCGTGCAGGCCCCGGTCCATCACCCCGCGAAGCCCTCGGCCGTGCTAACCCACCGGGGGCTTCGCTCTGGGAATCGCAGGTGCTGTACCACGCCCACACGCCCCCCTGGAGCGCCTCAGCCGGCCCGAGCCCCGTCACCGTCACCGTCTCCAGGAACGCCGTAAGCGATCCCAGGCCCCAATCGGACGCCCCTCGGCCTCCTGCGAGGCCTGTATAGGCGCCTGCACAGTGCTTGCCCCCTGGACGTTGGGCATCTGCCCAACGTCTGCCCCCTGAAGTACGAAACCCCCGACCAAGAACCCCAGGCCAAGTTTGTAGCACCACGCGGGCGTACACTAGCGCCATCATGACGCCAACCGGGTCCGCCCGCACCCGTCGCCGCTTCCTCAGGGGCGGCCTGGCCCTCGCGAGCCTTAATTTGCTCTCTGGCTGTGGAATCGTGTCGCTCCCAGGACAGTCCGCATCCGGCGGGACGAAGGTTCCTCGGATCGGGTACCTGGCGCCAAGCGCTGCGCCGACAGCCGAGCTCGAGGCGTTCCGCGTAGGCCTGCGCGATCTGGGGTACACGGAGGGCCAGAACATCGCGATCGAGGTACGCCTGGCGGAGTCGTCGGAGCAGGTTCCAGCCATGGTCGCTGAGCTGGTGGCTCTGCCGGTGGACCTGATTGTGTCGGCCGGGACGTTGTACACCCAGGCGGTAGTGGGTGCCACGCGCACGACCCCGATCGTCTTCGCCGCCGCGCCCGATCCAGTCCGAACCGGGTTTGTCGCCAGCCTGGGCCCGGCCCGGCGGGAACGTAACCGGGATGAGCGCCCAGACGCCGCAGGCCATGGGGAAACGTCTGCAGATGCTGCGGGAGCTCGCACCGAGCGCCTCGCGGTTCATGTTTCTCACCAACGCGATCGCATCCCAGTCTACCGGCGGTCTTCAGGAGGTGGAGCAGGCCGCCCAGTCGCTCGGCGTGCAGCTCATGGCGCCGGACATTATCACCGCCGCCGATCTCGCAGCCGCCTTGGAGATGGCCGTCGAGGACCATGCCGAAGCACTCCTGGTGAGCGGGTCACCACTCTTCGCAGGTGAGGTGGGGCGGATCGTTGAATTCGCCAGAGCGCACCGGCTGCCCGTGTTGGCTCAAGACCGCATCTTTCCCGACGCGGGCGGGCTGATTTCCTACGGGCCGAACCGGCTCGCCCAATTCCGCCGTGTCGCCACGTATGCCGACGAGATCCTCAAGGGCGCCGATCCCGCGGACATGCCGGTGGAGCAGCCCACCGAGTTCGACCTGGTCATCAACCTCAAGACCGCCCAGGCCCTCGGACTCACGATACCCGCATCCGTGTTGAACCAGGCGACTGAGCTGATCCAGTGACCTCGTTCCACCCTCTGCAGCGGCGAGCCCCGTCTCAGCCATCAATCACCGCACGAGCTCCTGGAGCGCCTCATCGGGCCCGAGCCCGTCACTCGCTCCAGAACCGCCACCACGGCCGCTGCTGCGCCCTCGCCAGTTGCTCGCGGAGCTTCTCAATCTGAATCTGCATAGCATCACGCTCCACATGCAGCACGGCGATCGTCTCATCCTTCGCTGCGATGGCCTCGTTCTTGGCCGCGATCACCCCTGCATGCATCCCCTGCATGCGCGCCATTTCCCCCTGAAGACTTTCTGAAAGCCGTTCTATCTCACGCTCGTGGGCCTCGGCTTGGTGCTGTAGGAGAATCACCACGGCGCTCGCATCCGTCTGGGCTGGCGGCTCGACGTATGCAGGGAGTGCTAACGGGGGTGCAGCATCCGGGGCAGCCTGGGGTGCGGGCGCATCGTCCGGAATCTCCACCAGGATCTTGTACCCACCGCGGGGCAGGTTCTCGTGCTCAGTCGCGAGGTAGCGCGGATCCTCGGGCTCGAGCCGCGTCCGGCGCTTGATCGTATCGACGCTACAGCGCAGACGGTCGGCCGCTTCCTTCATCGGCACCCAGGCCATGCACACCCCCTAGCACGCATCCCCTGCACGGTAGCGCAGTGCATCCCCAGCAGTTCAAGGGTGCAGCGTCACGTTTGCGCCCCCAAGCAGCCAGGGGGCAGCACCGGGTGCAGAGGGTGCAGGACAGCAAAAGAGGCCCGTTTTGGGCCTCCGTGGTAACCATAGTGGTGATTATCGTTCTCAACAGAACGGGGAGCCTTTCCTATATTGACGAATCAGACAGTACCGACCCACTGGTACTGGCCTGCACTCGGCCGTGAAGAAATCGCGCTACACTGGTGCCGATGCAGCGGTTTACACCAACGAGTGTAGGTGCTCTTGTAGTCGTGGCTGTCTTGGTGCTGATCGGTGTGATCATCGTGGTCCGGGCCGGGCAGGAAGCTGGACTGATCAGACCCAGCGCACTACCGCACTCCGTACTGCGATCGGAGGGATGGTGGTGGCCAAGCCTGGTCCAAACCAGCCAGTAGACCGGCTACCAAGGACTATCTCGCCATCGAGAAGGACCGCCTCGGGCTCGAGAAGGATCTGCTCCAGATAGAATCGTTCCGGTCGCATCGCCTTCGCGCAAGTTGCTGTCGGTCTGGCCGTCGCCGTAGTAGGGCTCGCCAACGTGTGGTTCACCCCGAAAAAATCTGTACTTCACGTCGCAGAATCTGGAAGTCGCGAACCGGACGCTCCAGACTAACCAGCTGGGCCAGGTCACCGACCGGTTCACCAAGGCAATCGACCAACTTGGGCGCACCGTCAATGGGGGGACGACAGGAAGGCCGAACCGAACATCGAAATCCGACTCGGCGGTATCTACGCCTTGGAACGCATTGGCCTGACTCGCGGGGCTCAGATGACGATTACTTGCCCCTAGTTGCCGAGGTGCTTGCAGCGTACGTGCGCGAGAACGTGCCGCGTGCTCGAGACTGAGATCAAAAAAAATGACATCTCAGCCACGAGTCGACGTCCAAACGACCTCCACCGTACTCGGTAGACTCGAACGGAGCGGCCTATCGTGTTGACCGGCATCAATCTGGTCGGGGTTGACCTGCGGAGTGCCATCCTGACTAGAGCCAACCTCTCAGGAACTGTTCTGTTCGGGGCCAACCTATCCGGGGCCAATACTATCCGGGGCGAGCCTGCCCGGGGTCACCGCTGCTCGGGGACCTGAGGCGCGTCAAACTGACCGACGCTAATTTGATGGGGGTAGACGGGCCCGGGACCAACCTGACCGGGGCCAACCTGGTTAGGGCAAATCTGACTGTGGCCAAACTTTCCGAAAGCTTCTTGTCCATGGCTAACCTGTACAGGGGCCGTACGGGCGGTGTCTCCGGAGCGAATTGATCTTGGCCAATCTGGCCGAAGCCAACCTGGTCAACGCCAATCTGACCGAGGCCGAGTTGGAATGGGAAACGATTGCCACCGCCTTTCCCATTTCCCGTACCACGCAACTGCCAAGTAGCGTTACCGTTCCTTCCTCACATCCTAGCTGCACTCGCAGCTTTAGAGGATAACCTCGCAGCATTCCGCCCGATTGATGTCCCAGCTCCTACCGGGTTTCCTTGAGGCGCCCAAGCTCATTCGGGTCAGCGAAGCTCTTGGGAGTTGCTAAGCCTCGTTATGAAAACCAGACGTAATCTGAGCACCCTGAGCGCTGCTCAGAGAAGATGCGTCTCCGGGGCTCGCTCCAGCAGTCGCTCGGCCACGTACCGACGCGGCATGCGCAACACCCCGGCAATTTGGACGATCCGAGTCACATTGAACGCCGAGCGCCCGGTCTCCCAGAGGTGCCACGCCTGAGACGCGATGCCGAGATCCCGAGCGATCTCCTCCACCGGCCGACCGCTCTCGATGCGCAAGCCCTTCAGTCGTGCGCCCACCTGTTGTGAACGCGGCGTGATCATCCCCGGCTCAGCCGTCCCTCAGCACCTATTGTTCCATGCGCTCGGCCAGGCAGAACAGGTCCGCTGACTTTAGCTGGGTCGGCTGGCGCAGAACGCCGCGGCGCTCTTGATGCAGCTCTCGTGGACGATGCGGAGGTCTTACTGTGCAGGACCACCCCCCGAGGCCGTATCTCGTGCATCTGTGTGGCTGTCCTTCAATTCTGGCGGGTTCAGGGTTGATTGGAAACCCAAACTCCCTCCTTACTCAACCAAGCTAACGGCCCCATCGGACTTACGCTATCCTGACTAGCGATAAGGGACCGTTATCACTAGCTAGAGGTGGAAATGCATCGGTACGAATCCATGTCTATCGAAATCTGGGAAAACGAGCGCGCTCCCGGCACGTACCTGCTTGAGCGAGAAATCCCATGAGCGCCAGCCCTACCGGAATGAACATTCCGTGATCATTTGACGCAAGGCTAGTTACACTAAGCAGCATGGTTCCCGTCGTCCACTGGGTTGGGAAAACCCTTGCGCGTGCCCTCGATCTCTATGGCCGCGCATTGGCAGTTTGGCAGCTCGGCGGCGCGATCGTGGTGGCGACGGTGATCAGCCCGGTGCTGCAACCGTCATTGATGGCTTCCCTATCTGTGGCTTCAGGCGACGCTGTTTTTGGGCGTGTTTCTGCTCGTTCTGCCGATGTTTGGACGCCTTGCGTGGTGGTTATTGGGAGTAACGGGACGCGACGATAGGGCGGATCAAGAATCGCGAGGCGCTGCTGGTCGTCGACCCGTGGATAAGGGTACCGTGGATACCGAGCTACCATTCATGCAGAGTGGTTTACGCACACAAGCGGGTCTCGCTGTCACAACGATCCGTGACTATGGCGTGCCCGCTGGATTCCTGACAGGTGTGACTTGTTCGGTGCGGGGCCGGATGGCGGCGGTGCTAGCGAGTGGAATTACGCCGCAGCGGCAGAAGACACGGTATGGCAGCGGCTGGATCTATGAATACACAGCCAGATTCCCAGCCGACTTCCCGTCCATTGGGCATGCCGTGAGCGGGGCGTATGCCGTCACGTGGCAGGCCGATAATCCGAACACTCCGGGGGTGAAGCGAACGCTTTTCACGCAGGCATTCCAGTACGGAAGTGGCGATGCCCAACAGCGGGCCTTCATGGACAGCTCTATTCGGGTGGATTTCGGTGACTAGCCAACAAGTTGAGCATAGGGCAGGTTTTTTGAACCAATGAGTCGTAGGAGGGTGTCACGGAACAGGTAGGCGTTTGTGACGGTTGTTGAAGCGGAATGCCATTTCATGAGGTGGCCTCTAGGTGCTTATGGCTCAAATGGTGGTAGCTGCCGATGATCGAGCGCTTGAACAGGCTCCAGACGCCTTCCACGCCGTTAGTATGCACGTCACCGCGTACCCATACTTCAGTCCGATGGTTGACGGTTTCATGGACTATGTTCTCGTCGGAAAGGTTGCCGTAGGCAGGCCACTCGTCAGTATAGATTGCCACGCACTCATCGGGAGCGATGGTGTCACAGACGAACGTGTGGAGAACAAGACGTGTGCGTGGGGAAAACGAGTTCGGCCAAGTCGCACCGCTATTGGATCGAGCCGTCGAGGCTGCGGCGGCTCTCTCGACGACTCTAGGGAAAGCGGCTGTTGAGATCGGCAAAGCATCCGGCCCTCTGCCAGAGGTCACGGTTCCCCACGACTACAACACCTCCCTCGAACGCGTCACTGCAACGTTCAAGAGGTTGGGTCGACCGCCAGCCCAATTCCGCGCACCGGTCTGTGCTGGATACGGCGCTCCGAGCACGAGAATGACGGCTTCCGCTTCGCGACCCTGGGCGGTATGAACGGTCCCGATTCGCTCGTGACACCATCGGCGAGGGTCGTCCACAGGAGTACCGTCTAACACGCCACTTTGGATGACGAGTCGCCGTAGGTGGTCTGCCACGATCACGAACGGGGAGATGATGTAGAGCTCCGGGGCAATCCCATTCGCGGTCAACTGACCGGAGCAAGGCGACGACCGCTTCCCCTTCTTCACGACACCACTTATCCTCTCCTGTCCCCTGAACATGGAACCAGGCAGATGGGCCCAGCGCATCTCGAATCGCCGATCGGTTGGGCGCCTTAGCCTGCACCATCAGCCCCGAGTAAGCGATCGCGTTCGCGATGCCAAACATGGGCTCGGAACAGCGCCGGTGGACCAGCAATGGAACGCCTACATCGCGGCTGCCCAATCGGGTTTCGAACTGGCTGGTATAGGGCGATGCTGAGTCCGCCAAGGTCTGCGCCGACGCCATCGGTGCCGAATAGATGTCCGGATCGACGCCGAGTCGCCGGCAAATCGCCTGGCCCAAGGCGTCCGGAAGCGTCACCACGGGCTCGATCTGCGCGGGATCTCCCACGAAGATTGCGCGACGGCACCGAAGGAGCGCCCCCACCGCGGCCTGGGGCAATGCCTGGCCTGCCTCGTCCACGAACAGCCAGCCGAGGCTCTGCGGCGGCAACTTGCCGAGCATCCGATGGACCGAGGCGAATGTGGTGGAGATGAGGGGCACTACCAGGAACAGGGATGCCCACAAGTCGGGCAGCAGTGCCTGCCGCTCGGCTCCCTGAAGTGTCTGGGTGGTGAAAGCCTGCATTAGCGCATTCAGGTTATGTCGCAAGGGTTTGGCAGCGGCATCAATGAAGGCGCGGTGCAGTTCCATCGCAGCCACGAAGACATCATCACGAGCACGCTGCGCCTCCGGCGGGAACCAGGGGTGAGTCGTTGACGAATCTCGTGCTCTAGCTCAAAAAAGCTGTTGTCTATGAGCACGATCCCGGCGTGTTCGCGCGCATTGGTAATTCGCCTGTCCGCCTCCTGAAATCGATCCCGCGCCGCATGCGCATCGGGCCTCTGCGGACCGCCGATCCTGCTCGGCTTCGTGCACTCGCCGTTCCATGTCACGACTCTTTACTGCTAGGGCGGCCCGACGTTCCTCAGCTTGGAGTGCATCAACGCTGAGGGTCTCGCTGACGCGTCTCCCAGTCGCGCGCCACTGGCCTTCTGAAGAGCCGTGACCAGAATCCCGGTCGGCACACGTCGTGAAGTGCGTACCGCCTCTGCAGTTTCGCTGGCTCGTCGAGACTGGTCCGTTTCAGCAGATTGGGCATCAGAGAATGAGGTTCTCGCGAACTGAGCAGTTTCCTCGGCGATCCTGAATGTTGATTCGGCCGCCGCCTGTTCATCTTTGAGCGACGGCAGCTTCAGGAGATCGCCTCGCAGCCCCTCCAGCCACTCTCGCGATTCGCGGCCCCGCTTTATCGCCTCCAAAAAGCGCTTGCGGGCGCGGCGCCATCGGACAAGGGCTTCCTCGTGCGTTCGAGGTGGGCGTTCCTGTGTCACGATCCGGGGTTGACGTTCCACGATAATGCCCGTCTGCGGATCAGTGACCTGCACCTTGCGAGGTGATCCGACGATGGTGGCGAGATACGTGTTCAACCCTGTGTCGTCGTCCCACCAAAACGTCTGGCGAAAGCGTGCACGATTCTGCATATTGCCAAGGACTGCGGCAATTGTCCCCCACGTATCGCGTTTGAGCAGCCCATCCGACAATGTCGCGAGATACCGAAGGTCATCCGCATCGGCGGCAATCGCCTCCACGCCGGGCAGTTCGGAGCTGACGTTTTCTACTGCGCGGTTATTTGAAGACGCGACCACCATCTCAAAGCCTCGTATGGAGGAATGAAGTCGATAGAGATGGATCCAGGCGTTCCCGGCCCGCAGTTGTTGCCCCGAGTGGTCGAATGCCTTTTCGGGATCATCGAATTGGGCGAGCGCCTCGGCACGCTCGGCGACTACGCCGGCAACGAGATCACGCAGTAACGTCGTTTCCCCGGTTCCCGGCGGTCCATTGATTCCCAGCACCGGGTCGGTTCGGCCTCCGCTAAGGGCTACATTCACCGCCGCCTGTTGGAGAAGCGCTAGAGGGTGCCGGGCAGGGCCAGGCCAGCGCGCCAGAGGCGTTATGGCGGGTGCTACCGCGAGGTCGAGCGCCGAGCGGTCATTCAGCAAGTCCATGCGCCGATCGGGTCGTTCCACACCCAGATATCGTCTCAGCGTTTGGGGCGCAGATTCCTGAACAAGAAGGTCTCGCGCCGCTGCCAGGTCCTCAAGATAGAAGCTGTTGAGGAGCAGTGGCTCGGGAGGATTTGAGTCTCGAAAGTGGACGTAGGATCTGACTGCGATGCTTGGCGGCTCCAACCACGCATCGGGAAGTTTGAGACTGTCCACCAGCACTCGATACGCCGCCATCAGGCGATCCCGCGTGATCGGGCCTGGCCGTCCATCATCCTCTGGCGCCGAGGCGGCTGGACCGAGCAGGGCGTGCTCGATTGTCTCTGTTAACCGTCGCTCCACATCCTTCCAATGTGCAAGGGCAGCGAGGTCACCTTGCAAGGCGGTCATCACCCCCCAACCGAAGCTTGAAATTCCGACTGCGGGGGACTCCACGGGCCGACCGTCGCGATCGAGAATGACGAGCGCGAGGGCAGCCCGTCCCGCACCTGTGGCCGTTCCTCGCGACTGTCTCCATACATGGCAAGCAACTGACTGCACCGGCGGTTCCAGCGCAATCGAGCCCAAGATCACCTGGTCGTACAAACGTGCACCAGGTCGTCCTCCGCCGCCCCGCTCCCAGGGCAGTTCGTTTTCGCCTAGGGCGGCACTCGGACTCGAGTCTCCTCCGACAAGGTCAGCAGGACGGACGAACGAAGGCGGTGAGAGCACCTCCAAAGCCGTCCAGGAGGCAAGAATCTCAGTGGCGCGATTGGAGATCGGGGGCTGTGGCGCTGTCGATACCGGGGCGGAGGTGGGACCGCAGCACCGCCTTCGACGGGTTCGGAACGATCAGCGGATGGGCTGGCTGGTGGACTTACGGTCGGGCAAGGCAGAGTGGCAATTTCCTGATCGTCTGAGGTGCCTATGACTGGGGTTCTGCCCCGCAACTCCTTCAGGCGAGCCTTCACCAGTTGGTGGAGCCGCTTCGATCGGTCCCTAGTGCGGTGCTCGAGCTCAGCGTCAAGGAGGTCAAGACCCGTTGGATCATCGCGGTGGTCCTTGAAGAACTGCTCAAGGACGTGAATGCCGGAACTGAAGAGTGGGCGTTCCATAGCCTCCGAATCTCAGGCCGCTGGGAGTCACGCGAAGTGGACATCACGCAGGTGGTGCACTTTAGGTCCGAAAACCTTTTCATGCAACCTGTGGACAACTGACCTCAGTTCCCTGCCCAGTTTCTCCATAGGACCAAAGCTAGTTTCATCTGAGGCGGCAGGGCGCTGTGCGTTCCGACACCCTTTGCCTTACCACCCCAGCCCTCGCATTGATGAACGTGCTCTGTCGCGAGCGCAGTGACTTCGGACCGAAGTGCCGACAGCCGATAGCGTCGCCCCGATAGCTGGCAGCCATTCTTAGACCAGAAAAGCACTGTCCAGCACTCCCCACTTGTATCTTGAACGCGAAGCGTGAAAGATGGGGATAAGTCGCCGTCGTCGCGGGGTGGGATAACTGGCGGGGCCAGCGAGCCCATCTGGAACGCAGTCGGCCGGAGGTGAGAGTCCGATCCGCACTGGGTCCGGTGAGACCGTTTTGTAGCCTGGGCCCTCACCTTTGCCCGTCGTCCCGTGAGCCTGTACTGTTCCGGGGCGCTCAGCCCGTATCTGCAAGTTTCCGCCTGGGGACGCCGCCGACTGCCAGTGTCGCCATGAGGAGGCGTGGTATGAGCTCGGAGTCCGCCGCACCCCCAGTCGTCGTGGGGATTGATGTCGCCCAAGCGGAGCTGGTCGTCGCGCTCCGTCCGTCGGGCCAGTGGTGGTCGGTACCCAATACGGACGACGGGTGCGCCGCCCTGGTGGACACCCTGGGACCGCTGGTGCCCGAGCGCATCGTGCTCGAAGCCGGTGGGCTCGAGCGGCCGCTGGCCACGGCACTCACCGCGGCCGGACTGCCCGTCGCGGTGGTGATCCACGCCCATCGCGATTTCGCGCGCGCAACGGTCGCCTGGCGAAGACCGACGCCCTCGATGCGCACGTGCTGGCGCACTTTGCCGAGGCGGTGGCCGCCGCGGTGCGTCCGCCGCTCGACGCCGCCACGCAGGCGCTGCAGGCGCTGGTGGATCGACGTCGGCAATTGCGTGGTTCTGCTGCGTCAGCCCAACGGCAGCGCCTGCGGCAGGCGGTTCCGGGTCGGTGTCCGCCCGGCATCACCCGTCACGTGGAATGGCTCGAAGCGGAGCTGGCCGCGATCGAGAAAGAGCTGGCCGAGCGCGTGGCCAAGGGACCCGGTCTGGCACGGGAAGGCCCAGCGGGCCCCGGACGGTGCCGGCCATCGGCCCCACCATCGCGGCCACCCTCCTGGGCGCCCGGAGCTGGGCCGACTGGGCCGCAAAGAGATCACCGCGCTGGTGGGCCTGGCGCCGCATAGCCGCGACAGTGGGACCATGCGTGGCGGGCGCCGCGCATCTGGGGCGGGCGGGCCATCTTCCGGCCACCGCTGTCTATGGGCGCCTGGTCGGCGTGCGGCACAACCCCGCGCTGCGCGCGTTCTATCAGCGGCTGCGCACTCCCGGGAAACCGACGAAGGTGGCGCTCACCGCCTGCATGGGCAAGCTGCTGCGCATCCTCAATCACCATTCATTGCCACCAATCAGGATTGGAATGCTGCCAAGTTATCCCCAGCTTGACATTCCAAGACCGTTGCTACAGCACATTCCCAGTCCGCTAAGCTGGAAATTGAAGCCCTTAGGATCGGGCACCGGGATACCGACCCGCCCGCACGATGACCGGAAAGCGGATACATCCGCCACCTTGCCGCGACGGCCCTCAATCGAGCAAGGCCCGTTATCCGTCTGGGCTTTTATCGTTTCGTAGACCCGAGAGAACCACCATGCCAGCGAAGAACCTATCACCCCTGCAACTCTACTTGCCCCACTCCGCCCTGGCCATGCTGCGGGATGTGGCAGCTGCAGACGACCGAACCGTGGCGAATTGGGCTCGACGCGTGATCTTGCGCGAGCTTGCCGCTGTACAGAAGCCGAAGTGCAGGAAGGTTATCGATCACAAGACGGGCGCCGCGGCCCATAATGAGCATTACGACCCGCGAGAAAAATACGAGAACGTGAATTGATGACATAAACGAAAGACGTTGCTCCAGACACTCCACCCAGCATGCTCGGCAGCTGGGCCACCGCTGATCTGCTCGCGATTTCCCCACGGCCTCCAATTGTGGAGGGACTTGTCCCTGCCCGCAGCCTGACCGTCCTGACGGGCGAAGATTCCGCCGAGCGGCCTCAACGCCGTCACAGATATCGCGTGCTGTGTAGCAAGTGGCACTCGCTATTTGCGGCACCAAGTACGTGTCGGTACCACGGCGTCCTGCCACCTTGACGGCCGACAGACAATCAGCAAGCGGCTCATCGACTGGAGTGAAGCACATCCCAACGCTAGCCTGGCTTCCCCTGCACATCCTCCTCGGCCCAATCTCCGTCCTCGACCGGGCGACGTTAGCAAACTACGGAAAAGTCTGGAACGTATGCCGCAGGCGCCAGAGCTTATGGTCATCGACAACCTGCCCTTTGCGATACACCCCGGAGATGAGAGCCACACTCAGCACATGGTGGGCGCCATGATGGCCTTGGACGACCTTCGCAGCACCCTAGACTACAGTGTTCTTATGGTCCAACCACTGAGTAAAATCGGGGGAGATCCAGGGCTCCAGTGCGATCCTGGACGCCGCTAAGAGATGGTGTTGAGCGTCAACGGTGAGCATGTTTGCCGTTGGCTTGGGACCAGCCCGACCGACACATACGGCAGAACGCGAAAGCCACGTCGCAGCAGAGGTGGCAAGTGACTCGACCATTGCGCAACGAGAGAATCGTCGCGTCCGATCGGGTTCTTCGTCGGTCAAGAGTTGCGGGCAACAGCGTACTTGGAGAACCCGGGACCGAACCTGACGTGAACTGGCCTTCCATCCATATCATTATGGTGCCATTATGGTGCGATAACTAGCCACATCTACACCACAATTAGGCAGAGGAGTATGGATCGAGTGGCGACAAATTGAGGCTCCCAGCAGATTCGCACGCTCACTTAAGCGATTGGCCGAATGAGGAAGACGCTACGATTGAACAGTCATGATCGTCCGGCTTGGTACGTGAAGCCCTTGCGCAGCGGGGATCCATCGTACGAGAGGAGAGCTAGGGGATGTAAGCGCGGCAACGGTGAAGGGAGCATTTGGCGCCGGAAGGATGGACTCTGGCGCGGGCGGGTCATGGTGGGCACCCGGTCTGACGGTACACCGGACGTGCGAACGGTTCACGCCAAAACCCGGGCGAGGTGCAGCGGCGGCTCGACGACCTGAAACAGCGACTATAAACGGCACATTCGCGGGGGCCGCCCAGGAACGTGAGACGGTTGCGCGTACCTCAAAGGTGGCTCGGAGCAATCAAGACAAGCGTCCGGCCAAAGACCCTGGACTGGACCTGAGCAAGCCTGTTCCGCCTTCACCTAATGCCCAGGCCTCGGAAAACACCGCACATCGTGGAATTGAAGCCGGACCAGATTCAGCGCTTTATGCTGACAAGCAGGCATGCCGGCCTTGCACCCCGCACCGTCCATCACTGCACGCGGTCCTTCATCGAGCACTCGAAATGGCGATGAAGTGGGGTTATGTGCCCCGTAATGCCGCCGACGTTGTAGACGCCCCGACGCGTGCCACGCAAAGAGATCATCCCGCCCACGCCGTGGGACATTGTGCGGCTCCTTGAAACGGCCGAGGCCTCCGATGGACCGCTTGCGAGCGCTCTGGTTAACGTGGCCGCACTCGGGCTGCCGTTTCGGCGAACTGCTGGCCCTGCAATGGTCGGACGTAAACTTGGAGCGCGGGACCTTGACTATTCGCCGAACGCTGGTCTCGTCCGCCGCCGGCGAGCCCACATATGGTGAGCCAGAAAGTATCGCGTCGCCGCCGCACCGTCAAGCTCGATACGGACGCGATTGGTGAGCTTCGTGCCCACCGCGATCGGCAGACTTGGGAGCGGCAGGCGCTGGGTGCGTAACGGCGAACGCAACCTCGTCTTCGCCACTGTTCGGGGTCTGGCCTACCGTCGAGCGCGGTTAGCCATCGGTTCAAACGGCTCTACGACGCGGGGGGCTGAGCAGTTCGATTCGCTTCCACGATCTCCGCCACGCGAGCGCTACGGCGATGTTAACGCGGGCATCCATCCCAAAGCCGCATCCGCACGCCTGGGACACGAATATCGCCATCACGATGGATCTGTACACCCATGCCCTCGGCGAACTCGACAGGAAGCCGCCGCGGATTGGAGGAGGTTTGCGGCGGGCTCGGGAGCCCCCGACGTGGGCTGGTTGGTCAGCCATTGGGACACGTAGAAAGAATAGGCCACGGCAATTGACATATGCCGCGGCTAATCTGAACTTGATAACCGGTGCCGAAGGGGGGATTCGAACCCCCATGAGGTTGCCCTCAACGGTGTTTGAGACCGTCGCGTCTGCCGTTCCGCCACTTCGGCTGGCTCCGAAGATTATAGCGAAGCGCGATGGCGGAATGGCGAGCAGGCGTTGCGGTACCTCGCGAGGGCCGTCGCGTTGGGTCCTCGGTGGCGCGGGTCTCCGTACCCGCCAGTCATCCTCGCTTCCCGTAGCTTCGGGCATCTTGACCGCTCGCGGAGCGCCGAAGTCCATCCAAGGGTAACGCGCTACGCGTCCGGGCAGGATCCCCGGGGCTACGGATAACCCGAGTGAGTTGGCGGGTACGAGACCCGCGCCACCGAGGAGGAGCTTCACGACGCTGCGCTACGCGGTGCTCGAAGCGGGAGCCCGACTAACAGCGCGAGAGGCCGCGGGCTATGATCCAGTCCTGGACGGATTGGGGGCCTGCTGGCATGGCGGCCAGGAGGTCGTTGAGATCTTGCTCCAGTGGCGATTCCGCGCCTTCACGACCGGTGGGGCTGGTGAGGTACGCCCAGGCATGGGCTTGCTCCTGGTGCGCGCGGATCTCGCTTTCCATGCACGCGGTGGGATCAAGGGCCCGACCTGCCTGGATGAGGTCCACAGCGTGGCGGGACTCGTGGGCCATGAGGGCGGCGAGCGCTTCGGCCGAGGCGTCCGCGTAGCCGCTGTCGATAAAAATCGTTCCGCCGTTGATCACGGCGCCGCCGCGAGGCAGGAAGGCCGTGGGCTGGCCGCCGGGGGCACGACCGCGCGACCAGTTGACCTGCACGGCCGCTGCGTCCAGGGCCGCCACCAGGCCAGCGCCTTGCGCCTGGTCATAGTCAGCTAAAAAATGCAAATGCCGGCTCCAGGCCGGCGCCAACCGCAACTTCAGCCGATACGGAACGCGGCACCATAGATGAGAACATGCTGGTTGCTAGAAAAAGCGATGACGCGATGGTCCAGATGTGGCGCTTGTGCAATTCTGATCTTCCTCACCTTATCCCCCTTCCCAGAGGGACAGGGGGATTTTGTCACATTGCTCTAGCGGAGCCCAGTCTATGCCGCCGTACCCGCCTCGATCGGAGATCTTTCGACCTGCTCCACCGCTCGCATCGAAGTGGTAGATACCACCGGGCGCGTACATCAAGAAATCTTGTCCATCGGGGGACCACGCCAGGGCAGGCTCATCTTCGCCGCTCGGCGCAAGCTTGCTCGTCTCCCCCGTCTCTGTATTAACGGCCCAGACGTCAAACGGGTCTCCATGCGCATAGGCGACAGGCACGTCGAACAATCTCACCAGGAAATGGCCGGGCGCTTCGGCTGATCCAACAGGGTTGGCGCCAGCGAAAGTGATCGACTTCCCATCGGGCGCAAATCGCGGCGATGAGATTGCGGTGAATCGGCCCGCCCTGGACGAGCTGCCGCGGCTCGCCGCCATCAGTGCTCATCATCCACAGCTCCTGGCCGAGGCGTGAGTCACGTAGGAACGAGACCTGACGGCCGTCTCGGGACACCCACGGCGCGTAACCCTCGGTGATTGAGGTCCGAGTATTCGTCTCGCGGTCAAGTTTCTCAACTCGGGAGACGAACCGCTGTCCCTCTTGCTTCAATGTGCTGAAGTAAAGTGTTTTCCCGTCTGGCGACCACGCGGGAAAATCCACCTGCGCGCCGGGAATGTCCCGTTCAACCAGAATCGCTCGGCTCCCCGCCTTCGGCGGGAATGACGAAGATCTCCGCACTGGTCGCCGGATCGCCCGGCTTACGGTAAAAGTAGCCGTAGGCGATCTCAGAACCGGACGGAGCCCAGGTAGCCGATGTGACGGAAGCGCCTCGGTCCGGATTGAGCAGACGGTTTTCCTTGAGCGATGGAAGCTCAAATGTGGAGAGGCCGGCATCCATGGGAATGACTACGCGACCGCTCAGCTCGCGCGTCGCTGTGGGCGTCTGCGGGGCGATCGTCATCGATCGACCAAACGCCGTTGCGCCGTAGGCTCCCAGCGCCAACAGACCCACCACAAGGCAGGTTCCGATCAAGCGTCCTAGCATGCGTTTAGCAACGTCTGAGTCAGAGCCTCGGCTCGGCTGTAATGGCCCGAATCGCGTTCACGAGGTGCCAGCGATCGTCATCGGAGAGCTCGTTCGCAAAGCCGGGCATCTCAGTTCCGTTAATGCCATTGGAGATCCAGAAATACAGGTCTCCATCCGAGTGTCCCGCGGACAAGTGTACCCGAAGATCCGTCAGCCTCCCGCCACTTTCGGCGACGCGAGCTCCGTCACCCCGACCGTCACGACCATGGCATTCCGCGCAGGCCCGCTCGTAAGTCTCCCGCCCTCTAACAACCGATTGCTCAGTCGCGGAGATCGGATTCACAGAGCGGCGAACATTGAGCGTGGTTACTGCCTCGCTCGGAGTGGGCCGCACCGCCACGTAGCCGCCAAGGAGCACGATTGCCGCGGTGGCAGCGATGAGGCCCCGTGCCTCACCGGAGCGTGTTCCCAGCGATTTGACAACGAACGCAAACATGCCCAGACCTAGCCCAATCAGTCCGAGTGCAACCATCACTGAGGCAGTCAGTGCTCCACCACGCAAGACGGGCGGCGGCAGCACGGGGGTACCGGGCCCTACCAGGCTTAGCGGCGCTCGAACCAACAGGTCCTCACCACTATCCAGCCGAACGACGCTCTCCAGCAACCAGCCACCCGCCATGCTCAGCATTGGCCCGCGCACCACGAGAGCGCCGCTCTCGTCCGGATCGAGCCGAGCTCCACTCGGCGGAAAGTCATCATCCTGGAACGTAGCCAGCACCCGTGCTGACACAATCCTCCCGCGCAACTCGTCCGGCGGCTGGAGAACGATCGTGTTCTCACCTGGCCGCCCGGGATCAATCCGCGTCAGCCAGTTGAGATCGCCAACCACAGTCCGCGTCTCAATCGGCCGGGCGCGAAGCTGTTGCTGGTACGTCTGCCAGGCCGGCGGAAGATAGACCAGGACCGCCGTAACGCCGAGCGCTAGAGCGGCCAGACCAATCTCGAGTCTCGTCCTTCGAACGACGGCGGCAACCGAATCGATCGTCCGTGCACGGTGGGCATGAACGAGCCTCCTGGCTTGCCAGGCAATTGCGACGATCGCCGTTACCGTGATGAGCTTTGCCAGCAGAAGCTGGCCTGGCAGCGTCTCGATCAACGCACGGGGGTCCCCCACAAGCACCAGTGTCTGACCAAAGCCGCTCAAGACAATCGCGACGAATGACCCCAGAGCCATCCGTGCAACTGGCCCCGCCAGCACCAACGCTGCACCGGTCGAAGCGGCCAGAACGAGTCCCACCGCAGCGCCCAACCAGAGCCCGATCGCTACAAGATGTAGCCAGCTCAGCCCGACGCCAACCCATGAGCCGTCCATGGCCGACGACGCGTGGGAGAGCGATGCAAACGTGTACAGCGCCAGCCCCGCCAGAATCACGGCGCCGCCCCAGCGTTGCGCTCGCTCTGATTCGGCCAGCCGCTGCTGGTAGCGCAGCACGCCGAACACGGCCGCGCCCAGTGCCATCCGCCCGAGCCAGAAAGCGCCGTAACGCGTGCGCACCACCAGGTTCTCGGCCGACGCTAATATGGAGCTCAACGAGGCTTCGTCAGCCAGCTCCACGGCCTGTTGGATGAGCAGAGCCAGGCTGGAGCACGCGAATAACAACGAGCTCCAGAACACTAGCCGAGTTAACCGACTGTCCACGGCCACCCGCTGTTGCGACGTGAGAGACGGCCGGACGGGCCCGACGGCAAAGACTCGAAAAGCCGGGATGCCAACCAGGAATAATGCGGCGATGTAGCCGACCAGGCGAAGAGCGGCTCCAATCCAAAGGGATGGCTGCCTGAGTACCTCCGTTACCCCTAGCCCGGTCGCTGACTCGCTCGTCCCGAACGCGAACGTGACCACTCCGCGGTCGATATGACCATCGATGGCAGACAGCGCACGATAAGAGATCGTGTAGACGCCCGGCTGCAGATTCTCCACGGGCGCGCTCAACACTCGACCCGTTTCGGTGTCAATTCGGCCTACGACGCGATCTACTCGACGACCGCGGGCGTCAAGCAACGAGAGATCGGTCATCCCGGCCGCGACTGGCTCGGAGAAGTAGAGCCGAAGCTCCGAGGGCGGCTCATCCAGGCTGGAGCTCATCGGCGGGTCGGAGCCCAGAAGCTCAGCGTGAGCCGAGACATATTCAGGGCAGATGAGCCAGACGCCCAGCAGCACTAGAGACGCCAGAACGCGAGAGCGCATGCTCAGGGCTGCTCGGGTTGCTTCTCGTTCACTCCGTCAGCGGTGCCGATGATTTCGTCATCCGCCTCGTCGTCCCGCGAAGAGCGGTTTGTCCATTTCACAACAACAACCGCCAGGATCACGCCAACCGCCAGAATGATGAGCTCATCCCAGCCACCCGCCATCCCGTGCAACAGAAGCAAATTGCCGGGCAGCAGCGGAGCATCAAGCATGCACAACCATTCCGAGGAAACTATACTCGGGCGACATATCCATGCGTCGAAACCTGCTGCTCACCGCGCTCGTAGTGCTGACCGCTGTCTACCTCTACTGGTCGCGTAACGTCATCACGCGCGTCCCCGGCTATACGACTCCGATCGGTCAGACGCCCACGGTGCTGCAGAAACCGTAGTGTCTTGCTCGGTGGCGTCGAGCATCTTGCCAGAGCCCACCAGTATCTCCAGATACTGACGTTCAGCAGCCGTAGCGCCGGGCATCCTGCCCCCGCGCCAAGCCTGGGTATCTAGTTGAGAAATCTACGCTTTGCGTGCGGGCAGGATGCCCGGCGCTACGGGCCTATCGATCTGATGCCTGGGTCGGAAAGTGGAGCGGTCTGAGTAGCTGCCGCTATCGACCACTTCTTGACGAGCGGGTGCGGAGACCGCGCCACCGGGGCCACGGGTCCGGGGCGCGATTCACCTAGCCGCCGATATACGACATCTCGACTTTGGGGAGATCGGTGGTGGCCTCGGAGCGGAGCTCTGAGTAGCGGTCGGTCCGTGATTGCCAGGTGCCACGCACGAGGGAGGCAATCTGGTCATCCGTGTCGCCACGACGGAGCGCCTCGCGGAAGTCGACACCGTTGACGCCGAACAGGCAAGTGAACAGCTTGCCTTCAGACGAAAGACGAGCGCGGGTGCAGCCCTGGCAGAACGGTTGCGTCACCGAGGCGATGACTCCGACCTCGCCTGATCCGTCAACGTAGCGGAATCGATTTGCGACTTCCCCAGGATAGGTCGGTGGTACAGGCTCCAGTGGCAAGACCTCGCTGATACGTTGAACGATCTCCTTAGCGGATACCACATCGTCCATGCGCCAGCCGTTGGTGTGTCCCACATCCATGAACTCGATGAAACGTACGATATGCCCGGCGTCACGGAAATATCGCGCCATGGGAACGATGTCCTGCTCGTTCAGCCCTCGCTTGACGACCATATTGACCTTGATTGGGCCGAGTCCAGCGGACGAGGCCGCCTCAATGCCTTCGAGGACGTTCTCAACTGGAAAGGCCACGTCGTTCATAGCCTGAAACGTCTCGTTGTTGAGCGAATCAAGGCTGACCGTCACGCGGCTCAAGCCTGCTTCCTTCAGAGCCACAGCTTTCCGAGCCAGCAAAGAGCCATTGGTCGTGAGCGCGATGTCCTCGAGGCCGGGCAACGCGCTGAGCATCGCCACCAGACGCTCAATATCGCGTCTGACAAGCGGCTCGCCGCCCGTTAGTCGGACTTTCCGCATTCCGTGATCGATAAATATGCGGGCAAGCCTGGTGATCTCTTCGAAACTCAACAGCGCCGCTGACGGAAGGAATGCGAAGTCTGGTCCGAATATCTCTTTGGGCATGCAGTAGACGCAGCGAAAATTGCACCGGTCTGTCACTGAGATGCGGAGATCGCGTAACGGACGGTTGAGTTGGTCAACGATCGTAAGAGGTTCTGTCATGGTCACTCTAGAGACGAATAATCGTCACGGATATAGACACCCAAATAATCCGACTGTTTTCCTAGGTTATTGACAAGTATACCAGTCCAGCGGTCATCACCTCACTCGTAGTCACGCGTCTGCCTTATCACGCGCACTGATCGCTCGAGCGCACCAGCCTTGTACTTCCTCGTTGACGCCCAGCTTCTGGAGCTCGTCCAGCGCGTACCATCCCGCCTGCACTGAGCTTGCGTGGACCGGGTCGATCTGAGAGTACTCAAGAGGCACCGCGAAGTAAATCAGATCTATGTGCTGATGTCGCGGAGCTATGTCCTCCAACTGAATCCCCGCCGGTCGAATGAGCTGGCGAGGATAGTCGATCGGAAGACCGCGATAGCCGCTGAGCATTATGTCGACTCCCGTTTCTTCGTACACTTCGCGAACAGCGGCCTCGTCCGGAAGCTCGCCTGGCTCGATGTGTCCACCAGGCGGTAGCCACATCCCGAGCTTCACATGACGGTGCAAGAGCACTCGACGGTCCGAGACGACGAAGACAGCAACGGTAAAATGGCGATCGATCTCAGTCATTGGCAGCAGATGCTAGCACGCACACGAATCGAGCCTTGAAATAGAATCAATGCGCCTGGAATGTCGACTCGGCTCGTTTGGGACGTCTTACGCACACTACGATTCCCATCGTTGCCGACGACTCCCCACGGCCCTCGCAGAGGCCGAGCGCGCGAGACATCGATGGTTCTGATGCAATTGAGCACTGAAACCTTGACAGCGCTTGACCGCGCGCTTGCGCGACGGGTTAACCTTGCCACAAGGAAATCCCAACGACTGTCCTCCGCCGCCTCCACGCTGGCAACAACTGGCTCGTGGGCGGCGGCCACGCTTCTCACGCTGAGCTGGCTGCGCTTCTGGCTGACGCGAAGGTCGCAGGCACGCCACGGTACTGAGCGAGCATTCTTGAGCGTCGGCCTGACCTATGTGGTGGTCGAGGCAATCGGCCGAGCATTGCCTCGGGTCCGCCCGTTTGCTGGGTTAGATGACATGCTCGAGCTCGTGGCGCATGCAGATCGTCGATCGTTTCCTCTCGGCATGTCGCGTCGGCATTCGCCATGTCGACTGCCATAGCCAGAACATCGAGAGAGCTCGGCTGGAGTTTTGCAATGATCGGTGCGCTCCTTGGAGGAGCGCGAATCGCCGCCGGAGTGCACTATCCCAGTGACATCATTGGTGGAGCGTTCCTGGGCGCAGCCATCGGCCGCGCGATGAGGGGCAAATCGAGGTGCGCTGGTCTACCGGGCCTTTAGTCGCTCTGAGCTACGCGACCGTGCAGCTCGAGCCGATACTCTGCGGACTGACCAGAACTGAACGAGCTCATGTAGTCGCCTGACCCCGTGACGTCAGCACAACCGGTAGTGCCCCGAACGA
This sequence comes from uncultured Chloroflexia bacterium, assembly GCA_963765765.1. Taxonomy (GTDB): domain Bacteria; phylum Chloroflexota; class UBA6077; order UBA6077; family JACCZL01; genus CAVXYC01. The sequence goes on from CAVXYC010000028.1 coordinate 43,382, forward strand.
TCCACCAGTCGCCCTTGCCGACGTAGCGGTTGACATCACCACGGTACCGAAGGAGCAGCGTACCCGCATCCGATGCGATCTCCATGGTGCCTTCATGAGACCCAGCATAATGAGGCACAGACAGCACCGCTTCCTCAGATACTCGCAAGCTACCACGAAAACAACCGGATGCTTCGTCCGCACTCATTCGGACCTGATACTCGCGGCCGGTCACTCGAAATCGCCCATCACCCACCGGCTGAAGAACGCCACCTGACGCGACACTCCCCGTACCCACACCACTTAGTGGCCCAACCAGGCTCGCGGCTGCGGCCGGCATTGCTGAGACTGTCAGCGCAGCAGCCGCTAGAACTACTTGGATGGATCGGTGTACGCGGAGCATCCGGTGAGTTGTCCTTTGCACTTTCGTACTCACTGTAACGCCCAAAAGACCAAAAGGGATCACTTCTCGGAGTCAATTCGAGAATTTCCAAAAAACTCGTCAAACCACCATCTGCACCATTCCAAATTCGGCGCTTGAGGACGCCCCTCAGAACGCGGGGCCGGCAACCGCCAAACACGGTGTCGTGCCTATGCGGCCGCCTGGTATGCCAAGCCCGCGTGGGGACACGGCGGATATCCAGGTGGCGGCCGGAAGCGACGTAGCTCCGGCGAATGTCCGTCCTGCGCTGATTCGAGGGCGCACCGGGGTCCTCACCTTTGCGCCGAGAAGCCCACCAGAAGGACGCCGGCCACAATCACTCCCACGCCTATAAGCTGCGTGCGCCGAAGTCGCTCTCCAAGTAGCCCCGCGGAGAGCAAAGCGACGAATAACGGACTGCTGCTCAGGATGGGGGCGACGGTGCGCAACGTCGCCCGCTTTCAGGGCGCTGAACTGAAACCAGAACGCTCCAACGTCGGCGAGCAGTCCGGCACAGGCGGCGCCGAGAAGACCTTTCGGTTTTACTGTTCGCAAGGCGCCGCGCCCGCCCGAGGAGGCAAGGGCAATGACGCCGAGCGACACCCCGAACACGGCGCTGGCAAGCCCGGTCCGTACGAGATTCACCTGGACCTCGCTCAAGGTCATTACGGCCAGCTTCCAAAGGGGATTGTTAAGACCCCAGCATAGCGCCGTTCCAGCAGCAAGGGCGATACCAAGGATACTCACGGTCTTTGTGCCGCGGCCGCCAACACTCCCTTGCACAAGCCAGACTCCTACGAGAACGACGACCGCACCGGCCACGGTGGCCCCGCTGGGTCGCTCTCCGAGCCACACAGCCGCAATGGCAACGGTGACGAGGACGGACACTTGCGTGATTGAAAAGGCGACCGAGATGTCCAGCCGGCTCACCGCGCGAGTGTAGAGATTCCACGAGATAAGGGGCCCCAGAATCGCTCCGGCAAGCGCATAGCCCAATCCTTCATCCCATTGGAAGGTGGGCCAGAGATTGAGCCCCGTAGCGATGAGGAGCAGGAAGGTAAGCGAGGTGAGCCATCGAATAGGGAGATACAGCCACGGAGGAATGGCACCCATGGCACCTTTCGTGGCGATCTGCGCGAATGCTCCTACAATGGCCGACGCCAGGGCGAGAAGCTCAGCGTTTCCGCTCACATGCGTGAGCGCTTACAGACCATACGTTTTTTGAGCTTCTGATCCAACTCGGAAAGAGCTCGACGTGAGAGTGCGCCGCGCAACCGACGTCGAGCTCCGCGCATCCGCTCAGGCCACGGTGGCCGCATGTCCCAATTGAGGGCTTGACCGGCCTACCGTGGCAATGAAGCCTGGTACTAGACCGCGGCGGCCGCTTGCTGTGGTCTACGAGCGCGTGCGGAGCGATAGTACACCCGCACCTGGTCGCCAACTTTGTCGGGCTGATCCGTCTCAGCCGCGCGAGCCGCATGAAGCACAACTCGGAGCGGAGGCAGAGCGCCTACTTCTTCCGTAAGTGCAGCGAAAAACGCAGTAATTGCGTCTTCGTCTATCGGTGCGCCCCGGTAGCCCTGGAGTACATCGACAAGCTCTTGGCGTTCTGTCTCGTCGCGTCGGCGTTGTTCAGCACGCTCACGCAATAGGTCGGTACGGCTTACTGGAGCGGCCGGCGCGGCTGCTGGGCCGGCGGGGGACATCTCCATCTCGGGCTCAGACCGACGCCATCGAGTATTCGCGCTCTTAGCCGGGCGCTTTCCACGCGCTCCCGCTCGATCCGGATCTTCGAATTCCTCGCCACCACCCTCAAATTGAGTACGGCGGCCGCGTGGCGATCTTTGATCAACTCTCCGAGCCCCATCGGGGCGCCGGGTCTTCGCCGAACGTGGGCGGGTGGCAAGCGCTGTCCCAGAGCCTGAGTTATACGCCTCAAACATCGGCTCGTCTGGCTCTTCCGCATCCGGCACCTCAGACGGCGCGAGGCCGCGCTCTTGAAGTGCTCCGAGTTGCTCCAGTAAAGCCTCTTTCAGTGACTTGGGCACACAGTTCCTTTCCGCGGATGTCATTCCAGCGCTTGCGGCTGGCAGGTCCCTATGAGATGATGCCGAATTGAGTTTGGACCTCTGGCGCTTGCCCGAGTCTCTAGCACTCAGGATGCGCCGCGACTGAATTTAGCCACAGCACCAAATGCGTTACTCAGGGCTTCTGCTTAGATCGCACGCGCGGCCGGAGTCACGCGGCACCAACCGAGACCATGCACACAGTACCGCACCTTGGCACATTATTGCAAGTCCGGTGCCAGTCCACGTGCGTTTGGCGAAAACTGCGTCTATCGCGAACTCAGTCCCGCCTCATATCTGAAACAATCAAGCCGGTCTCGTGGGACGCCCAAATGGCCTTACTGACCAATCGCTTCCGGCGCGGTGGACGGCAGCTCGGGAGTCGGAGAGGACGACGGCCTCGGGATTCGCTCATCTGGCGTTCTTGGTGCGGAGGGCGATCGAAGTCCAACCCGTATCTCGCCGCGAGCAGCCGCGAGTCCCATTAAGACGATGAGGCGATCCTGGCCTCGTAACACTGGCACGTAGTCGATTGCTCGGCCATTAACGCGAACCGAGTCCACTTCAGATCCATCAGGCACGAGGGCGCTGAGACGCATCTCACCGCTTTTGTTGGACTCGTATGCAATGACCATTTCCTGCTCGGTTGCATTGTGGGCCATGGCAACCCAGCAGCCGGTGGAAGGCTGCACCACCTGAGCAGCACCGCTTCGACCACCCAACCGCGGGCCCAGCCAGAGGACGTCTGGCTCCATGCGCACTCCAAATAGTCCGGCGATAACCGCCTCCGTCACGGTAGCCGCGGCGCCCGCGTAATCCCCTGAACCGGCATCCTTGCGCGTGAGAGCGTGCTGCCATTCCCAGACATCGCCGCCATGTGATTGCCAATCATCCGCGATCTGCTGCAGATGTTGGAAGCCCAGCCCGGAGAAACCTTGTTGGAACTCAGCGGTCACTTGCAATCCGCCCCACCAATCCCAGACACCGCCGTTCTGGTAACTCCACGCGCCCATATTGGGATGACCGAAAAGGCCGCTCAAATATGGCTGGGAAAGCGTCAGACCGGGCTTGGATACGCCGTTCGCTAAGCGTGCACGCTCAAGGTTCTCGACGATCCGCTGGTCGGATACTCCTTCCGTGATTCCGGAATAAAGCGCGTGCGCGTTCGCGATGCTGACAATGGCGTCCTCGTCAAACGAGTGCGTAAAGGGCGTCAGATGAATGTGCGTACGGAAAAAGCCTCGGGCGGGTTGCCACAGACTGACTTGCGTCGCAATACGCAGGGCATCAGCACGATCATCGAGAATAACCGCGGTGCCTGCATCGCCGTCCGCGCGATTCATCGCAGCCAGGTCACGCAATGCCTCGTACGCGATCGACTGATCATAAATCGACGCGGTCCAGACATTTGCATCGACAGGGATGGATCCTCGGGCCGGACCACCCTCCATTGGCACATCACCCCAATCCGTGGTGTGCCGACGTTTGATTAGTCCGGTCCCGGGATCCGTGCGATTGGCCCATACCCAGTCCATGGCCGCGTTGAGGCGCTGGAGCACGGTCTTGCCATGAGACGTCTGCTTGAGCCACTCGGCGCCGCCAACCGCTCTGTAATAAACAGAGGCAGCGCGCACCAGACTTGTCTCCTCATCCGACACGACGGGCATCTTGGACGGTGCATCCGCACGAAGAATCGCAGTGATGGCCCCACGTCCGGGAGTCAAGGCTCCCCAGAGTCGGTCTTCGGGATCGCCCGGCACCTGGTCGTATTGTGAGCCAATGAAGTCACCCAGGCCGGCCTCGAGAAATTGCGGTCCATAGAAGTACTGCACCGCGGGCAGCATGGTCGAGACGTCCCGAATGTAGACCTCCGGGTAGTCCGCTCCGGGGCGAAAACTGGAAACGGGGCTCACAAACCCATCGAACTGAACTTCCATGCGTTGCCACGTTCGCATGGCGGAATCTCGCATGGCCTCAATGGATGGAACGCCGTCCACTCGCCATGTCGTCTGGCGCTGCATGGCAGGATCCACCGGACAACGCTGCGGGCGGTAATTCAGTGAGCCGACGTCAGATGCACGGTAGGCCGCCCAAAGGGTGTCAGATCGGGCGTCCGCGTAAGTCGTTTCAGGAACCCACCCGTGCACGAAGGACGTAAAGGTAACGATAAACGTCAGGAGCGAGCGCACTATCACGATGCGCCCTGAGAATCGAGGAAGCACACTATCACCGAACGAGAGAATGCAGACTCTGGGTTGCGCAAAGTAGACACGATAGTCGCAGCGGCCTTCGCAACGTGCGACACATCCACTGGAATCACTGGATGGCGTACGCGAACGCGTCGAAGCCACTGTTGTACGAGGCGCATCTCCTCCGCGACCTCGTTAAGATTGGCGCGGGGAAGATCGGCCGATTGAAATGTCGCGTCAAGTATTGAAACGACCTCACTATGTTCAGCGGTGACGTTGATACGATGAGTCCCAGCAAGCCGATTCTCGCGAATACAGACAAGCTTCTTCAGCCCTGTCCGTTCCGTCGGAAGTATCAACACGACGTTCACGGCACGGCAATCTTGCCGCCAGCGCTCATCGCCAACCAGCCGCTCCAATGCGAAGATTCGGTCGCGCAAGGCGGCCGCGGCCTCGAAGTTGAGGCCGTCCGCTTCATGGTCTCGCCGCCGACGAAGGTAGTCTAAGAGACTCTGGTCATCCCCGCGCAAGAGAGAAAGCGCTGAATCGACCGCATCACAATATTGCGATGGCTCGCGATTCAGCCCGCAGGGCCCAAGACAGTGCCGCGGAATCGTTGGCTTGCACTTCACTGGATCTCCGTGAGCGCAGAGGCCGACCGCATCTGACAGAGCCCGCAACCCGGATTCAAGCATGCCGCGTGAGCCGAATGGACCGTACACATTGGACGCCTTCACGTCGTAGGCGTCGACGACTCGCAATCCCGGTAGGGCGACGGTTCGGTCCACCGCCAGATAAGCTCCAAAACGCTCTAATCGGTCGGCGCTGTTTCCGATTGGTTGATACCGTTTGATCAAGCGTGCTTCGATAAAGAGCGCCTCTAGATCCGTCTCAGTCTCAATGACGTCCACATGACGCACACGACGGATCTCGCGGCGCAGGCGCGCCTGCGGATGCCAGCGGTGGCGTAAATGCTCCTGCACCCGCCTGCGTAGATTCATGGACTTTCCGACGTAGATCACCCGGCCCGGAAGCGTCCTTCAATAAATACACACCTGCGCCTGAAGGAAGCCCCTGCCAGAGCTCGGGATTTCGAGGCGCGCGATCGCTCCTGGCACCCATTTCCAGGCAGCTCATAAGTGTTGCGTCGTCGCTCAGGGCAACCAGTCGGCGATAGAGCTCGGCCGTTTGTCGTGCGTGCGGAAAAGCGCGATGAGTCGCTTCACGTGACAAATTCAGCGAATCCACTAGCATGTCGAGCCGGTGACTCTCGAGCTGCGGCATCACGCGGCGGGCGAGACGCAACGTGCACATGCGGCTGGCACTGATCTCGAGCCGAGCTGTTGCCGCGGCCCTACGCAGAAATCCGAAGTCGAACGGAAGGTTGTGTGCCAGTAGCACGGCTCCTTCCAGCATCTGCAGGACTCTGGGAATGACATCTTCGAGCCTGGGTGCTTGCTGCACCATTGCGTCCGAGATACCGGTCATTCGCTGGATTCGCGGAGGTACCGGCATGCGCGGGTCGAGAAGCGATTGGAATGAATCGACAAGAGTTTCATTCTCGAATCGCAGCGCTGCAATCTCGATGGCTCTATCGTGGTCGGCGCTGTAACCCGTTGTCTCGAGGTCCAAAACGAGCACAGGTGAAGCGCGCAGCTCTCTCGGGGTCATGCCGAAGCCAACCTATCAGCACGCGGCATTGAGCGTCAACGCAAAGATCTGAAATGCGTGGCGCCTTGATGAGATTCTCGCTATGGTATTGTGATCTCGAGCCCTAGTATGTCCGTTCAGGCTTCTCTCTCTCGACGGCGGTTTATCACCCGTACCGCTCTTGTTAGCGCCACGGCGGCGCTATACCTGACGTTCCAATCACCTCGTTCCAGAGCACAATCGGGTGGAACGTGGACCATCAGGGCCCCCATGCCATCAAGCCGTGGCGAGGTCGCGGCCGCGCTCGTTCAGGGACGTATTCACGTCGTTGGCGCGTACGCGGATGGAAGCAATCTCAATGAAGCCTATGATCCGGCGTCGGACCAGTGGCAATCGCTTGCGCCTCTCCCGCGCGGTGTACATCACACGAGCGCCGCGTCAATTGGCGGGCGACTCTACGTCGTGGGAGGATACGATACGTCGACGAACGTGCCAGTGACTTCAGCGTTTGTCTACGACCCAAGCGTCGATCAATGGGCCGCGATCGCTCCACTGGCCACCGCTCGAGGCGCTCTTGGGATGGTGGCAGTCGGTGACCGTCTGTACGCCATAAGTGGGGAGGCGGGCCGAAACATTCCGACGAATGAAGTTTATTTGCCGGACGAAGATCGCTGGTACGCTATCCGCCCCATCCCTACGCCGCGAGACCATCTTTCCGCCGCTGTATGGGATGGCCAGATCTACGTCATTGGTGGACGCGCCTCGAACATGTCAATGAGTCTCACCATGAACGAAGCCTACGATCCGGCGTCCGACACGTGGCGGTCATTGGCCCCGATGCTCACGGGACGTAGTGGCATCGCCGGTGCTGCATTGAATGGGCGGGTTTACGTCTTCGGAGGCGAAGACCCCGTCAAGACGTTCAATGAGAACGAGTCCTACGACGTGGCCACGGACTCGTGGCAATCACATCCGCCGATGCCAACGGCACGGCATGGGCTGGCGGCAGCAACGTTTGGCGATTCTATATTTGTCCTGGCAGGTGGACACCTCCAGGAGCATCAGAGAGCGATCTCAACGAAGTCTTCCAACCCTCAACAGCCTGATCGACGGTCCTCGCACCAATGAGCAGCGTCTCTGAGCTCAATGCCCTGTCTCTCGTCGTTGCGCTGGGCGCGGGACTTCTCTCATTCATCTCGCCCTGCGTACTTCCGCTGGTTCCGGTGTACATCGGATACATCACAGGTACGTCCGCGGCGGATGCGCGAACCACGGCACAAAGCTCTCGATTCGCCGCATTGGCTCCCACAATCGCCTTCATCTGTGGTCTTGCCGTCGTTTTCATGCTGTTGGGTGCCACCGCCACGGCCGACCGGGCGAGCACTCGCCCAATACCAACCGCTGATCACACGTGTCGGCGGGCTCGCGGTGATCGTTTTCGGGTTGAACATGGCAGGGGTCGTCAAGATTCCCTGGCTCTACCGCACTGTGCAGGCCGACGTGCGAGGCGTTCCAAGCCGCGGTTTACTCGGAGCGGCGCTCATGGGCGCGACGTTCGCCGCGGGCTGGGTACCCTGCGTCGGGCCATTTCTGGCCAGCATTCTGGCTCTAGCAAGTCAGGAGCGCACTGCCGAACAAGGAATGGTGCTGCTCTTCACCTACGCGATAGGCCTGGGATTGCCATTTCTGCTTGTGGGATTTGTCTGGGCCCCCGCCCTGCGCGGAATCAAGCGAATTCAACCCTGGCTGGGAGCCATAGAGATCCTCAGCGGCATCCTTTTAGTCATCCTGGGGTGCCTGCTGGTAACCGATCAATACTCATTTCTTGCAGGACGTCTCACCGAGCTATTCGGCATTGGTCTGGCTCTGTAATAACGATCGCGAAGCCTAATTCTGTCGCGTGAGCGCGTTCGTCACATCTGGACCGCATGACGTAACGTATCGGCGATTCTTGCAAGGTCTTCGGGCCCCGACGATGCCAGATAACGGACGTTCCCCAGTCTCGTTATAGGTGCAGCCAGGAAATCGCCTTGGAGTATGCGTTGAGCTTGTCGAGCCACGGGCGCGCCTGTGTCCAGCACCGAGACTTCCGAACCCAACATCGCTTCAATCACTGGTCGCAGAAACGCGTAATGCGTGCAGCCGAGCACCAGCACGTCAACCTTCCGCATCCGCACTTGAGCGATGATGGGGCGGAGCACAGAACGAGTCTCCTCGCCATCGATCGCGGCACGCTCGACCAGCTCGACCAGGCGATCCGGACAGGGAAAAAGCTCCAGCTCAACACCACTCGCGTGCTGTTCGCTGAGTCTGCGAAGTGAGCCAGACCGAACCGTAGCGTGCGTGGCCATCACCCCGATGCGACCCGTGCGCGTTTTCGCAGTGGCTGGTTTTATTCCAGGCTCGGTGCCAACGAAGGGCACCGAAAATCGCTCGCGTAGCGATGTCAGAGCAACCGTAGTAGCGGAGTTACAGGCGACGACAATAAGCTTCACACCCGCATCGACAAGCGTCTGGCTTGCCCGCGTGGCCAGCTCCACAATCTGACTGTCCGGTCGGGAGCCCCACGGACAGTTCAGCGTGTCGGCAAAGTAAAGAAACGACTCACCGGGCATCAGTCTCTGGAGCTCGAACAGCACCGCGAGGCCCCCGACGCCCGAATCGAAGACGCCGATTGGTTGAGAGACTCCCCGCAAGACGCCCCCATCGGCGGTCGAGTACACAGGTGAGCCGGTGGTCAATTTGCCTCACCTATAATCTCGACAATTCCCGAGCGAGCGCAGGATGCCGACACAGCCAAGCAAATCACTCCAAGTTGTCCCCAACCCTCATCCCGACGTCCATTATGAAGTTGAGATGGTGTGTCCAGAGTTCACGTGCGTCTGCCCTATGACGGGCCAACCCGACTTTGCCACATTTACCATCACCTATGTCCCCGGACCAAGGATCGTTGAGCTGAAATCACTCAAGCTTTACCTCTGGTCCTTTCGTGACGAAGGCCACTTTCATGAGGATGTGACCAACATGGTTCTAAAAGACCTGGTAGCCGCGCTTGACCCGCGGGAGATGCGCATCGACGCCCAATTCAACGTGCGCGGGGGGATTACCACCACAGTGCGAACGCGGTATCCCGATCGCACGTCCTGACGGCGTCCACCAGCCGCCTTTACTCGCAGCTCTTGGAAAGGACGATTCGCGGGGCTGGAGTTGGCGGCGCAGGTGCTGGTGACGCTGAGATCACCGGCGGGCGATCCGGGAATACCCACGCCTCGCCCTCGGTCGTCATGTTTTCAACCCTGATCTGAAGCGAGACCAGCCTCCTTCCCTCCGGATCGGTAGCCCCGGAAACGTTCACTTCATTGAACTCCCAGACCGGGTAATTCCGGCCCTGCTCAGTGATGAGCTTCCGCGTGGCCGAGCCCAGCATGACGCTGCGCCCCGATGGTGTTCGGCCCCAGAGCTGAACGTCAGGATTCCATCGGCAGGGGACTGGATCATTCGTCCCCGGCAGCGAGAGAACCGCCGAAACATTGGCCCACTCCATTTCGTAAGGAGCTTTGTCGTCCACGGGAACGATCGATTCGATGCGAGCGAGAACCCGCTCAGGAAGCGGTTGGACTGGCTCGTCGATAATGATGGGCTCTCCGCCGATGAGATAAATCGACTGGTCACGCAAGTCCGAATTGTTGGTGGAGCCGCGAAGGGTCACGTAGTAACGGCCTGAGCGCGGATCCAGAGGCATGGTCTGACCGTACTTTGTGACCAGGGTCGCCCCTTTCGATGCAGCCTCAAAGGATGTCTCCACCTCGGACGGCGAATTGTTCCAGAGCACAGTCGTTCGTCGATCGCCGCGCTCCATCACGACTTGACTGACCTGTGCCGGCCAGATGAACTGTGTCCGCGTCTTCACGCTATCGAGTATGCGATCGATGTCGTCAGGCTTCGCCCGCCGGGCAGCCCCGGCCAGGTGTAATAGGCGCTTTTCACCGCCGCGAAATAGCTAGCCACGACCTGGAAGGCAGTGTAGGCAGGTCGGGTTGTGCCGTTGTTCCGCACCAGGCCGTAGTACTGGCCTTGCTCGGCCTCCTCGTCCACCATCTTGTAAATCGCCTGACGCTCCACACCGGCCGCTATGCCCATGGCGTAGCTCTGAACAACGTACGATGCCTGATCATCCAGCGTGGCCCGCGCCTGTCCCGGGGGAAGTGGCTGCACAGGATCATTGAACGGCACGACGTTGCTCTCATTGATCCAGATCGGCTTTTTCATATCGCGAGCTTCCATCCATTGTTTGGCCAACATCGGAATGGTGTAGGAGTTCAGCGGGTTGCCGTATGTGTGGACCGCCAATATGTCGAAGTAATTGTCGTATTTCTCGCGCTCGCGGTCGTTCTTGAGCACTTCCATGAGGCCCAACAGGTAGGGCGTCCGACCATATTCTTTGTCCCACCAGTACGTCATTCCGCCGATGATCACCTTGGCGCGTGGGTTCACTTCTTTGACGTTGAGATAGGCGACTTTGAGCAGCTGTAGGTATTCCTCATATGACCCCGAGAAGGTGTAGCGAATAACCGGATCGTAGAGATCGGGCTCATTCCAGACGATCCAATGATCCACCACGCCCTGGTGCCGGGCGACGATCTTCCGAACGAATTGTCCCCAATAGTTGTCGGGGTGATCGTGCGGAAGATTCAGATTTCTCGGAATATCAACTGGTTTGCCCACGGCTGGGTTGGGCGCGGCCCAGTGTGGCGTATAGATGAGTACGCCGACCTGCTCGACGCCTCGCGCCGCTTGAGCCCGAATTTGCGCATCCGTGAAATACAGCTCGTTCCACTCGTTGGCGGATTCCTTCTGAATCAGCGACCACGGGAAGATAATTCGCTCCCAGCTTGCACCGGCGATTTAATGCGAGCTGCGGCGAATGCGCCGCCTGAACGATGCCAAATCGGGAGTCGATGGGATCAACAGGTGGAAGCTTAGCGACGTTGACCGCGTCGGGCTGAGCGAAGTTGGTGACATTGGGCTGACCGACAGACGTACCAATATTGGTCAGGGGTAGGAACACCCCAACCAGGAGCACGATGAATCGAAGTCGTATGGCCGTCAATGTGTGTGCTTCAAATTAGCGAGAGGCTACCGGCTTCAGGGCAGCTCGCCAATTCGAGATACGCCAGCGCCGTGTAATCAATTGGCGGCACGCAGGCGCGCCACCGCGCTCAGAATACCATGCAACAGCGCGGACTCCCGCAACAAGTCCATCACGGCGTAAGACGCTGCGCCTACCGTAGGCACGGATCGATCTCGGCCTCAGCCTGACGCGTAAGTGCGTAACAGACACTCTGAAGCCGTGCGGCGAACTCCCTCGGGGATTCGCCCTCGTCCAGGCGCAGCGGTGGCCCGAACGCAATCGCGAGTGGTCCGCGAGTGATGGAAACGGGGACTCCACCTATGACAAGGCCTTCATAGTGCTCCAGATGCGCCGGGCATGAGCCGCTCCGTTCCGGCAATGCCGAATGGGATCACATCGGCATCGAGTGACTCTGCGAGGTGCGACACGCCAGGTCGGAACTGTACCAGCGGGTCGTTGGCAATTTCGAGTGGTGGATCAGAGTGCGTACCCTGCGGAAAGATGAGCACGGCGCTGCCCTGCTGCATGAGCTTCGCAAGGCCCCGCAAGCTCGCATCGCGCTCGCCCATCTGGTTGAGCGGGTATGTGCCGAAGGCAAGTACCCCAATCCAGGCAGCCGGACCAATGTCGGCTAGATTGGCCGCGCTGGCGACAACGACAAGCTTTTTCGCGAGACCACGAGCCGGCGTTGCAGCCAGTCCGTGCTGCACCAGATGGATGTCCGCGAAGCTATGGTGAGTGCCCGCGATGATGACCCTCGGCCCGATAGTCTTTAAATTCTCCCCGCCGAGGACGTGAGTCTTGGTGACACCAAATCTATAGACCAGGTGAAAGGGCAGGCCCAGCGTGCGAAAGGCGCGTCCCCAGCCATATGGCCAGAGCGGCGTGGCTCCGTTCCGTATTACGCCCGAGGTAGCGGCCGATGAGCCAGCCTGCTGGAGCATCGTTCGAATATCGGCCAGCGTCATATCGAGCCGGAGATCACCATCGGCTACAGGTCGGCCCGTCTTTTCTTCAAGCGCGAGGGCTAGATCCACCAGTCCGAGGCTATCCATCCCGAGCTCGGCAAGCTGCTGCCCCTCAGCCACGGTGGCCACGCGGGCAGTGCCACGCACCGCCTGCGCGACCGGGTCATCACTGGCCGCCAGGGTATCCACTTCGATGTGTTGGTCGGGCGAAGGCATCGGCAGCAGATGACGACGGACTTTCAGCGTTGGGGTGCGCGGAAAGTCGGCTTCCGGCCACCACGATGCGGTGGCAACGCGCTGATGCTGAGCGAGCGTGCCGTTTGCGCGGGCCACCAGGACCGATGGGTCTGCGTCCACACCCCCGGGCGCGCGAAGAAGATAGGCATGCAGCGTGGCGCCGCCACTGGCCGTGGGTACCGCGATGACGCTGGCATCCTTCACCCCGGCCTGTAGACGTAGCGCGTCTTCAACATCCTGCGGCCAGACTTTCAGGCCCGATGGCAACACGATGAGCTCTTTGGCTCGACCGCTCAGGGAGATATTCCCCTCGGAGTCGATCGTCGCTAGGTCACCTGTGTGATACCAGCCATCTGTCAGGACTTCCGCCGTTCGCTCTGGGTCCCTCCAGTATCCGCGCATTACGTTTGGTCCGCGGACGAGCAGCTCACCTTCTGGGCTCAGTTGCACTTCAACACCACGGACAGGCCGACCAACGCTGCCAAGGGGTGTGGTGCCATCTGGTAATCCGCAAGCGATGACTGGCGAGCATTCGCTCGTACCGTATCCCTGGACGATGCGCACGCCCATGCGCTCCCAGAGCTCCTGCGTTTCCTTCGGTAGAGCGGCGCCGCCCGCGGCCATTAAACGCAGATGTCCACCAAGCTGTTGGTGGACTGGCCAGTAGACGTTCCGACGGGCGCTCATCGGCAAGCGCTTTGCCAATCGAGCGGCGTTGGCCACAACAGCGGCCGGCAGTTTAGCCGAGAGCTGGTCCTCGAGCGCCCGCCCCATGATGCTGAGAATCTGCGGCACGGCAATCATGTGCGTGACCCGCTGCTCCTGAAACACCCGCACGATGTCAGGTGCACGACGGCTCGGTATGTAATGAACGGCGGCGCCGCTGGCCAAGGGGTAAAGCATTCCACCCGTAAGCTCAAAGAGATGGGAAAGGGGCAGAATGCTTGCCAGTCGACAATGCTCGTCAATGGGGATGTTGTTTCGAACCGCATCCACCTGAGAACACAGATTGGCGTGGCTGATCATACAGCCCTTGGGATTGCCCGGTGGTCCCCGACGTGAACGCAATGACAGCAAGCTCTTCCGCTGGCAATGCCGGGCCATCGTCATTACGGTCGAGCTCGGTCGACGGCTCCCACCACTCCGTGGCTTCCAATCCGTTTGCCCACGTCGGCTTCTCGCCGAAGCCGACGATGATCAACCGAGGCTCGACAAGCTCCACGATGCGCGCAGCGGCATCCGAGTTCATCTCCCGATCGAACGGAACGACGATCGCGCCGAGCTTCCAGACCGCGAAGTAGTAGACAGGCGACCACCAGCTGCTGGGAACCCAGAGAATCACGCGATCGCCTTCCTGGACACCGCGGTCATTCAACTGCGATGCGAGGGCGTTGACTCGGTTCAGGAGCTGTTGGCTGGTGATTGTCTGCCAGATCAGACCGTGCTGACTGCCGAAGGCGACGGCATCCGGCAAGCGCTTGGCGCGCTGGGTGACGATTTCATAGAGATGTCTGTACACAGCCTTAGTCACCACCAATCTTCAGCCGAAATCTCTGTCCGATGAATTCGTCGAGGGCAGCAGTCCGATGTCGTCACGCCGAGGTAACTGACCCTCGGGTCAGCGTGATCCCCGATTCTCGTTGCTGACCGCCGCCGCGCTCAATCGACATCGTCAGCGCGCGAGCGTGCTGTCGATTTTATAGTCAGCCGGACTCATGGCGCGCTCTCCCGAGCGAAATCGAGTCATAAACACCGTAACGGCCAATCCGCCGACCGCGCTCGCCGCCATCGCCACACTGGCGGCCACAGCCAGCGGCGTGCCTGCAAAGTCCGTTGGGCGGAATCCCGCGGTACCGCACATCGTCAGTGCACGCGCTGGCCTTGAACCAGTCACGGCCAGCGCACCGAAGCCGCTCAGAAGGCGGCCGGCCGTGGGGCGTTGGCATCAGATTGCTGTGCTACACTCGGCCGGGTTACAGGACAGGAGGAAGCTGTGATTGTTGGCGTAATTGGTCTTGGGAAAATGGGTCGGCCGATGGCCATTAACCTTCTCAAGGCCGGCTTTCAACTGGTCATACACAATCGCAGTCGAGCCGTCGTAGACGAGCTTGCGCAACAAGGCGCGACTCCCGCGAGCAGTGCGGCCGAGGTGGGTGAGAGATCCGATGTGGTTCTCACGGTGCTGCCGACCCTCGATACAGTGGAGACGATATACCTCGGTGAAGAGGGCCTTGTATCGCGGGCGCGCTCAGGTCAAATTCTGATCGACCACAGCACTGTGAGTCCGTCCCTCAGTCGTCGCATCGCCGAGTCAGCGGAGGGAAAAGGCGCTGGTTTCCTGGACATACCCGTGTCTGGTGGTCCTGCTGGCGCCCAGGGGGGAACACTCACGATGATGGCCGGCGGGAAGCGTGAGACGTTCGATGCGGCGCAGCCGGTGCTCGCGGCGCTTGGGAAGAACATCCACTACTGTGGCCCCAGCGGCTCAGGTACCATCGTGAAACTCGTCAATCAGCTTCTGGTGGGTGTGCACACTGCCGCCGCCGCGGAAGCCCTTGTATTCGGGACCAAAGCGGGCGCAGATCCGCAAGTGCTTTTAGACGTTATTGGGACCAGTTTTGGTGGAAGCACCATGCTGAACCGCAATACACCGCTGGTGCTTCAGCGCAAGTTTCATCCGGCCACATCGATTCGGCTGATCCTCAAGGATCTTGGAGTCATCCGCGATCTCGGGGGCGAGCTGGACACGCGACTCCTTATGACATCACTCGCCGAGCAGCTTTTTATAGAAGCGCGCGGTTTGGGCTTCCAGGACAACGACATGAGCGCCATGGTATTGCCGCTGGAAAACATTGCCGGGATCGAAGTTCGCAGTCCAGGGTCCTGAGTCAACTCGCTGACTCCAGCACCGAAACGATCGAATTCGAAAGGGCCGCCGAGCCAGACGGCCTGGGCTTTCTGTCTTAGCCTTAGCGCCATGCCACGGGCTTTCGGTCTACGGCGGCAGTCAACACTCCCGCGCCGTCCTCAGGCTCAGCATGCAATCCCGTTCCGACTCCCATGCAGGTTCGTCGGATAGCAGGGATTCTCGCGACGAAATACCTTGCTTGTCCAACGCGTGGTCCCGGCCTACTTTAAACGGGCAGCACGATACAGAATTGAACGGCCGTAAAATACCGCCGAGCAACGACCAATCCTCTTAGCGAATGATTGGCTCCACGTGACGGGGCCCAGGCGTCATTGGCCTTTGCGATACAGCACGGTCGAAGTGAGGGCAGCTCATCCTGCGAGAAGTAACGCCACTCCAGCATCTCGTCGTCGTCAGGGCGTGCGATCCCATTGAGGACCTGGCATTCAAAGAATAGGACGACGTATTGAGTGTGGTCGTCGTTGGGATAGGTCACCGCGAATTCGGGTTCCGAATACACGCCAATAAGTCGTCGGATGTCTACATCAAGCCCCGCTTCTTCCAGGACTTCGCGACGGAGAGCTTCCGAGATGTTCTTGCCGGGCTCCATGGCTCCACCGGGGAATCCCTAGATCGCGTCGTCTACTACGTCAGACCGGCGCCCAAGCAGCACTCGGCCAGCGGCGGCGATTTTCGCCGCCGCCGCTCCAACGGCAATAAGCGTGTCATGACCGATGAGGTCGCGAAGACGAAGAATGTGAGGTGGAATAGGCATACCGATCCCGCCTGATGCGACGCACACCGGTCACCGCAACCTCAGTTTTCAACGATGGCCGCCTGGCTCGCTTCGGTGGCATGATGATCGAGCGCGCCCGAGCATCATAAGCGTCGACGCGGAAATTTTGTGGAACTAGCAATCAACGAAGGCACGACCTTCCTCATCGTCAACCGACCCGGAAACGTGCAACCCGGGACCGAGTATGGACTCTATAGTCGGGACATTCGGTTCCTTTCACACTATGAGCTAAGCCTGTCTGGACTTCAGCTCATCACGCTCACGGCGCGGCTCGTGGATCATCAGCGGTCAGTTCACGTCCTGACGAACCCACATTTTGGGGATTGGCCTCAGGGTAGTTTCGTCGTCACCCGAACGCGCACCGTGGATCACGGGCTCCATGAGGAGCTCGAGATTGCCAGCTTCCTGGATCAGTACATCAATCTCGAATTGAATATGGCGTTCGAGGCAGACTTCGCTCACATCTTTCAAGTACGGGGGCACATTGGCGACGATCCGCCTCCCACGAACGGCTCGGATGCTCTGGTGGGCTCAGACATCCCGTCCGATCCAAGCCGGCTCCTTTTGTCGATTCCCGATCGACATCCCGGTTGGATGACGGAGATTCGATTCTCGATTCCTCCTGAGCCGCAAGACCCGCCCCACCGTCCCGTCTGGAGGCTCGGTTTGCCCGGCCGCGGTATTACCCGCCTGAGTCTTGACTTCATTCTTCATCAACCCAATGAGGCCCCCCGTTATCCACGACGACGGTCAGGTGATCTGAATCGCGCTCAGAATACGCTGGTTCAAGCCGAGGCGCAGTTTGTCAATGAAGCGCCCCAGCTCGAGACTGACTCCTTTCCGCTCAAGCAGTCCTACGATCGGGCGCTGCGGGATCTTGCTGCCCTACGACTCAAAGGAGAAGATGTCGCGGAGCACGCGAATGCCGTGGCAGCCGGAATCCCGTGGTTCATGGCGCTCTTTGGACGCGACGCGCTCATCACCGGTTATCAAACGCTCCCGTATCTACCGGGCGTCTCTGAAGGGGCACTCAGAGCACTTGCTCAGCTGCAAGGCGAACGTGTTGATCCGACGACGCAGGAAGAGCCGGGGAAGATCCTTCATGAATATCGATCCGATTCGTCCCCCGGACATGAGGCCCTGATTCCGCATTTCCCGTATTACGGGACCATCGATGCAACTCCACTCTTTCTCATGCAGATTCGGGAGCACTTTCGGTGGACCGGGGACCTCGAGATGGTTCGTGAGCTCTGGCCGGCTGCCTTGCGTGCCCTGGAGTGGATGGACCGCTACGGGGATGATGATGGCGATGGTTACATCGAGTACATCCGTAGAGGAGCGCATGGCCTCCAGAATCAAGGGTGGAAGGACTCCTGGGACTCAATTCGATTCTCTGATGGTCGTCTTGCTGAGCCGCCGATCGCGCTCTGTGAGGTTCAGGGGTACGCTTATGCAGCGCGCTTGGGCATGGCCGAACTGGCCGAGCTTCTCGACGACAACGATCTCGCAAATTCAGAGCGTCTCAAAGCAAAAAAGCTTCGAGAAAGGTTCAATCTAGACTTCTGGATGAATGCTCGTTCAACCTACGCGCTGGCCCTAGACGGGCAGAAGCGCCAGGTAGACAGCATCGCTTCAAACGCCGGCCATGCGCTCTGGTCTGGCATCGCCGACAGCCACCGCGCAGAGGAAGTCGTCAAACAGCTCATGTCCCCAGCTATGTGCTCCGGTTGGGGTGTGCGGACAATGGGGTCAGATGAAGGTGGTTACAACCCGATTGGATATCACACGGGAACCGTCTGGCCTCATGACACGGCGCTCATCGCCGACGGCTTTCGACGCTACGGGTACTTCCATGAGGCGAATATTTTGGTTGAGTCGGTGTTTGCAGCGGCTGAGCGATTTGAGCTCTATCGGCTGCCCGAGCTTTACGGTGGCTATCCGCGAGCTGACTTTGGGTTCCCGATCGAGTATCCCACCGCTTGCAGCCCTCAAGCATGGGCGGCCGGCGCTATCCCACTACTACTCACAACAATGCTGGGCCTCCGGGCAGACGTACAACAGCGACGAATTGAGATCCGGCCAATGCTTCCACCGCTCTCGGACACCATCAATTACCTTCGGCTGAGCGGCATTCGCGTGGGGTCCAGCGAGCTGGACGTAGAAGTGCGCAACGTAAATGGCGAGGTGCGCACCACTCTTCGGAAGGTGCCTCGGGGATTCAAGGTCGAGGGCAGTGTGTTCCACTGGAGTCTATTCTGGTGAAGGGACTTTGAATCTCAGCGAGGCGCTTCTTGCCTGCTTCGGCGGGGTCGTTGGAGCCTATGTGCAAGCGATCGCGGGCTACTGGCTGGAGGGTTTTCGCGGCCTCCCCCGCTTCGACATTGCGGAGACAGGCAAGCGCTATCTGGGTGGCGAAAAGACTGGCTGGTGGGTTGTGGGCATCACCTTTCACCTTGCCAACGGGGCGTTGCTGGGACTTCTTTACTCAGCCACCTTGAAGCCAGTCGTGATGACGTGGCTGGGCGTCGGTATTCTTAGCGGCATTGCCGGCGGGCTCGTCTTTGGATCACTCGTCTGGTTAGTTTTGATGAACCTTGTCGTGTTTCCGCTTTCCGGAGCTGGAATCTTCGGCCTGAACGCCGGATCATCTCGCCTCAGTCTTGTGACGCTGATCCTTCATCTCGCCTTTGGTGCGGTGCTAGGAGCTATTGTGAGGTCCTGAGCACCCTCTGAGCAGTTCGAGCCCTCACTTCCAGGACACTCCGCCGCTGCGAGTCATCCTTCACCAGGATCTCGAGCGTGGGCTGCCCCTGGCCGGAGGCCGTCGAAATGAGTCCAGAACCCAGATGTTCCGAGCACCATCCCACGGCGAGAATGGTACGTGGGATTCACGTTGGTCTCCATCTCTCACAGTTAGCAATCGCCACAAGTAAGAAGCTGGCTTCGAATGAATGCGTGGGCCTAATCAGCCGACTCGGCGCACGGGACGGCACGGGCACGCTGCGAGGATTGACTCGTGCGCAAAAACGGGCTCTTTTTTACCTTTCATCGCCAACTGTGATGGCTCGGCGATACGGACGCCATGCATACGCATAAGCGTGTTCGGACGGATCACCTATGCCTTAGCTTCGGCGAACGACGATTGACTCTCAGCCACCGGGGGGTGATAGTAGGAGAGGCATGTACCAATCTCCCGTAACGTAGTTCGGGACCGCTCGTTGTACCGGCAATAACTTCAGAATTACCCCACCACCCGGATTCGGGAGGGAGTTATCAGGAATGGCTCGTCCAGCAAACATCGGTGAGCTTCGCGAGAGTGGCTATCGTCCGCTCAGCGTCAAGCAGGAGATGCGCAAAAACCTCATTCAGCGACTTCAACACGGTCAGACCTTGTTTGAAGGAATCGTTGGTTATGAGGAAACGGTCCTACCGCAGGTCGAAAATGCCGTTCTAGCCGGGCAGGACGTGGTCTTCCTGGGTGAACGCGGCCAGGCGAAGACACGTATGGCTCGAGCGCTCGTCGAGCTCCTCGACGATGAAGTTCCTGTCATCGAGGGAAGCGAGGTCAACGATGAGCCCCTCGCCCCGATCTCCGAATTTGGAAGACGCACGGTAGAGGAGCTCGGCGACAAGACGCCCATTGCCTGGATCGGCCGAGACCGCCGATATGGCGAGAAACTGGCGACACCGGACATTACGATCGCTGACCTCATTGGTGAGGTTGACCCTATCAAAGTGGCCGAGGGTCGTTATCTGTCCGATGAGCTCACGATCCATTTCGGGCTGCTGCCTCGCACCAATCGCGGCATCTTCGTGCTCAATGAGCTTCCAGATCTGGCAGAACGGATCCAAGTTGGCTTGCTCAATATCATGGAAGAGCGCGACGTTCAGATTCGCGGCTATAAGGTGCGCCTGCCACTCGATCTCTTTGTCGTAGCCAGCGCGAACCCAGAGGACTACACCAATCGCGGACGCATCATCACTCCGCTGAAGGACCGTTTCGGAGCTCAGATCCGCACGCACTACCCGCATACTATCGAGCACGAGATCGCCATCATGGAACAGGAGCGAACGAGCTTCGAGGAAGACGGGTTCAACACGGTCGTCCCGGACTACATCAAAGAGATCCTGGCGGAGATCACCCACCTGGCTCGACGATCTTCGGACATTTCCCAACGATCCGGCGTGAGCGTACGTGTCTCCATTTGTAACTATGAGACTGTGCTGTCCGCCGCTCTGAAGCGATCCATCCGCCTGCGCGAGGCGCAGGTCACTCCACGAGTCAGCGATTTGACCGCTCTAGTGACATCCACAGCCGGCAAAATCGAGCTCGACTCGGTCGGTGAGGGTACTGAAGAGAAGGTCATCGATAAGCTGATCCAACGCGCGGTGCTCAATGTCTTCAATCGGCACATGAACGTGACTGAGATGCAGGAGCTCATCCAGAGCTTCGATCGCGGTCTGCACATCGAGGTCGCCCCGGACATGCCGTCATTGGAGTACATGGCGCAGGCTTCCGAGGTTGCCGGGCTCTCGCCGGCAATGAGCCGACTGGGCGCCGCGGGGAACCCATCGTCCGTCGCATCAGCCATGGAGTTTGTGCTGGAAGGCCTGCATTTGAGCAGGAAGCTAAACAAGGACCGGACGCAAGGCAGCGCCGCTGGGCGCTTCCGCTACGGGAGCTAACACATGCTTTTCCGCTACTCGCGGTGGGACGGAACGCAACAGCTCGCAGAGCTGGACGCTGACGACCTCATGGATGCCATGGCCGACGATCTGCTCGCCGATGGCGACATGGAGCGCGCAGTCCAACGCCTCTTCCGTTGGGGTACGCAAGATCGCGAAGGGCACCGAGTCGATGGCCTACGCGATCTACTCGAGCAGCTTCGCCAGCAGCGCAAGAATCAGCTCGAACGCCATGATATGGATTCGCTCATGCAGGACCTCCAGGAGCGGCTAGAGAAGGTCAAGCAAACTGAGCGCGAGGGCATCGAGAAGCGCGTTCAATCCGGTCGTGAAAAGACGCAACAAGACTCGGACAATAGTGCGCTTCAACAGATGCTGGAGAAGCTGGCCGATCAGAAACGAGAGTTTCTCGATCGGCTGCCAGACAGTCCCGCCGGGTCAATCCGAGAGCTTCGCGACTATGACTTCATGGATCCCGACGCGCGTCAGCAATTCCAGGAGCTGATGGACATGCTGCAGCAGCAAATGATGCAGCAACAGATCCAGGGTATGCAGCAATCGCTCCAATCTATGACCCCGGAACAGATGCAGGGCCTGCGCTCCATGATGCGCGACCTCAACGAGATGCTTCGAGAGAAGCTTGATGGTGGCGAGCCCGATTTTCAGAAGTTCCAGGAAAAGTGGGGCGACGCTTTCCCAAACGCAAATTCACTTGACGAGCTCATTGAAGAGATGCAGCGTCGCAACGCGCAGCTTCAGTCGCTCCTGCAATCCATGTCGGCTGAGCAACGTCGCGAGCTCGAAGACATGATGCAGTCGCTCATGCAGGATCCTGGGCTCCAGCATGAGATGTCTGAGCTGGCTATGAACCTCGAGCTGCTATCTCCCAATCAGCGGTCAAGTCAGGGCTATCCATTCTCCGGCGATGAGCCGGTGACCCTTGAAGAAGCCATGCAGCTCATGCAGGAACTGCAGAAGATGGATGAGCTGGAACGTGAGCTACGGCGCGCCGAGGAGTCGGCGCAAGTCGATAAGGTCGACGCTGAGCGCGTTCAGGAGCTGCTGGGAGATGAAGCCGCGGAGACGCTCAGGCAGCTCCAGCAGATCACCAAGGTGCTTCAGGAAGCCGGCTGACCTCGAGCAAGAAGGGGATGAGCTTACGCTGACTCCGCGAGCTATTCGGCGCATCGGTCAAAAGGCGCTAAAGGATATTTTCGCCACTCTGCGTCACAATCGATTCGGCAACCACGAAACTGATTTCCGAGGTGCTGGAACCGACCGCGTGGACGAGACAAAGGTCTACGAGTTTGGCGATCCGTTCCTCGTCGATATTCGACAAACACTCATGAACGCGGTCCAGCACAACGGACCGATGGTCCCGCAGCGACTCGATCCGCGCGACTTTGAGGTTTACCGGACGGAGCATCTGACGGAGTGCTCCACGGTCCTTATGGTGGACATGAGTCGATCAATGATTCTGCGCGGATGCTTCCTTGCAGCAAAGAAGGTGGCTCTTGCACTAAACAGCCTCATCAAGGGCCAGTATCCTCGCGACAACCTGTACATCATTGGTTTTTCTCTGTTTGCCAAGGAGCTCAAGGCTGAATCGCTACCCACGCTCACCTGGAACGAGTGGGTCTATGGCACAAACATGCAGCATGGGTTCATGCTGGCCCGCCAGCTTCTTTCGCGACACAAGGGTGGCAATCGTCAGGTGATCATGATTACCGACGGGGAGCCCACAGCTCACTTTGAGCCCGGTCAAACCTACCCCGAGTTCGCCTACCCGCCGACCTATCGCACGATTCAGGAGACCCTTCGGGAAGTTGCCCGCTGTACTCGAGACAAGGTCACCATTAATACGTTTATGCTCGAGCGTAGTCACATGTTGATGAGCTTCGTTGAGCAGATGACGCAGATCAATCAAGGACGAGCCTTCTATGCGGCCCCCGAACGGCTCGGCGAGTACATTCTGGTGGATTACGTCAAACAAAAGCGCAAAGTTGTGGCCTGACCAACGCCGGCCTCGCTGTGCCGAATTCGTTATCCCCATGCTCTTGCGTCAGGTTCGGGGAACAGCTAAGCTTCGGCGGCGGGTGGAGATATAGTGACGGAGACGATGATGCCGCTCGGAAATCGTGGTGCAACGTGGCAGTCATCGCCGTCAACTTTGCAGCGCGAAGCCCAGACCGCGGTGGCAATAGCGTCCGCGGTGGCTGTGGCGGCGCTGGCCATGGGCGTTAGTCACGTCGTCGCTCGATTGCGAGAGCGCAGACGAAGTCACAGCATCTCTAATCAGCTACTCTCCCAGGTGTTTCCGAGCGGATTGAAGTAGCGATCTGTTCCCCGGGCAGCCGACACATTGTGGTCTGGCACCAGATTCCCGGTTAAGATTCAACGCAGCATGTACCGTCGCGCCCTCCCACCCGCGTTTCTTGTGGTCATTTCCTTGCTCTTTCTGGCGTGCCAGAATACGCCGCCGTCAGCTCCCACTGTGCAGGCTCCCCCCGCGGCGGCATCTCCGGTGCGTAGTCCTACGGCAGTGGCGCAGCCACCCGCGTCACCCACACAGCGGCCGATGGCATCAGGCGGCGGCACGGGACGCGATCTAGGATCTCCCGTAGCGGTCAGTGGGGGGGCCGCGGCCACAGTCGCCATTCCAAAGCCAGCCATTACGCTCGTCCCCCGCGAGCCCCCGCCGCCCTTTGTGGCGCCCGCCGATACGCCCTCTGCAGGGAATGCAAATCCAATTGGACCGTACCTCACGCCCCTTCCGAAGCCCGGTGGGCAGGGTGGCGCAGCTGGCGGAGCAGCCACTGGCGGCGCCGCAGGTGGCGCAGCGGGCGGCGCGGGTGCAACGGGCGGTGCCGGCGCAGCTGGTGGTGCCGGCGGTGCGGGCGCAGCTGGCGGAGCAGCAGCTGGTGGCGCGGGTGGAGCAGCAGGCGGTGGCGCAGGCGGAGCAGCAGCTGGCGCCGGAGCGGGTGGCGCGGGCGGAAACATCTCCGTGGCAACGGTTGGACCTGCCACACAGCTTCAACCGTTACCTGATGTCCCGTTCCCACCCACACCAACAGTGCTGCGCATAGATCCCAACGCTGGAAACGCTGCTACAAAACGTTAGCGACTCGGCGGCACCACAATCACCGCGGCGCTCGATTTAAAGGAAGGGGTTGTAGCCGTCCCGCACAGCTACTGAAACTGCCACCGTGGACGGGCACTCAGCCCCGTGCTCCGCGCAACCGGTGGAGACCGTGAGCTGGTGGAAAACTGAGCGCGTCATCGGCGTCCAACGCCGATACTCAACAACCGTAGCGTCAGAACTTGGTCGCGGCACAAACGAGTAGCGTGAGCGCGGTGGATAGATGATCCAGCTCGCAGTGTGCTTCTCGTCAAAGTAGATGCACTCGTTGTCGGTACGTCGAGCAACCTGAAGATCCTCCATAAGCGGCCGATACTGCGGATGATCGGCCACAGTGACGTCCGGCGCCTTGGGATCGCGCGACTTGCGCAGAACATCCGGTCCCAGGACCAGCGGTTGTTCGGTCTCCGACGCGGAGCTCGGTCGTTCCGACTTCATCATGCAGACCCGCCGTAAACTATTCTGCCTGCGAGTGCCTGCCGATTGATAACACCTCGGCCTCGGAGCACCTCCAGATGCGCGAGCGTTTCCCCCAGCGCTAATCGACGATGGTGCGGGCTGAGTCTATCCAGAGTGATGTCGCGGCGTGTCCAACGAACGCGATTTGCGATCTCAAAGGCGGTTGCCGGCTCCCTGAGCTCCCGTGCGCCTATCGCCAACTGGATTTCGTGCAGACGATGCTCGTGGTGTTCGAGTAGCTCGTCGATCCGACTCGTCACGTTGGATGATGCCGAACCATGTCCTGGGAGCATCGTGGCGGCGGGGAGCTCCCGCACCAGCTTCAACGAATCAATAAAGTCAGCGAGAGGGCTGCCCATCCCATTCGATTGGAGCGAAACATTCGGACTGATACTGGGCAGCAAGTGGTCGCCAGTGAACAGCAGACCATTCACCTCTTCAAAGAAGCATAAATGGCCGGGGGTGTGCCCAGGAGTCCACACCGCGCGCAGTCGGTGGCGTCCGTTCTCGAAAACCTCATCTCCGACAAGCTCGAAATCCGGTTTGGGCGCCTTAAACCTCTGCAGTACAGCCTGGACGCTCGGCGAACGGGGGAATTGCTCACTGGTGGGCCAGCCATTCATACGATCCCAGGCGAACATCTGCTGCTCCCACTCCTCAAACCTCAGGAAGCGCGGCTGCATGAATTGAGACTCGAGGAGATGGTAGGCGAGCTTCGCATGACCGCGCTCCTGAGTAAGCCCGATGAGGCCGAAGTGATCAGGATGCAGATGCGTGACCAGCACCAGATCGATCACGGACCAATTTGCTCCGCGCGTTGCGAGATGATCCTCGAGCAACCGCAATGCTTCGTTAGCGTCCCACCCCGTGTCCACGAGAATCCAGCCATCCGGGCCATCAAGCACGTAGGCATTCACAGTCATGCGAGGCTCGTTTGGGAATGGTGAGGTGAGGGCGACGATCCCGGGTGCAACTTCAACTGTCATGGCACTCAATGGTAGCGGACCCGGAGAATCCCGAACGGTTCGACTCGCGACTACGAGACGATTGCTAGCTGCACACGCCCATTGCGGCAGACTTGCGATGCCTAATTGCTAATTCGCCTCGGCACAGATCCTGCACCGCCACACGGGCTGGCGCTGAAAGGCGCCTGTGAGTTACAAAGCGCCAGGGATGGATACAAAGCGCCAGGGAACTTGTACATATGTCGACCGTGCTCATTGTCGAAGACGATCAGGAGATCCGCGAGCTCATTGGTGATGTGCTAATGCTCGAGGGATTTACCGTTCATTCGATGGCGCGGTTGCCGCATGGCTTGGACCGCATCCGAAACATCGAGCCGGACGTTATTGTGCTCGATCTCGGCCTGCCAGGCATCGGTGGCATCGAGCTCATGAGGATCATCAAAGAGGATCCGAAACTGGGCTCGATCCCAATCGTTATCTGTAGCGGTGCCGTCGACACCATTCAAGCTCACCGCCAGGAGTTCGAGGATTTCGGAATACCGGTAGTCCGAAAACCGTTTCACCTCGAGCAGCTTTTGGAAGCGGTGAGAAACCCCGTTCGCACAGCAAGCGACTGAATCGGTTCTGATAATGCCCAACTCCGGCACACCTCTGGTGGCGTGCGCGACAGGAATGTCGCGTACCCTTTTCTGGCGCGCCTTTCTCTCCTTCATTACTGTAATCGCGGTCACGCTTATGAGCGGGCCCCCGGCGAGTGGACTGGCCGCGGAAGATTCATTTCCTTACTGGGTTAAAACGATTCGAGAAGCACGTCTGTGGGACGGTGCCGACGCAAAAGCCAAGTCTCGCGTCTCGATTCCCGCGGAATCTTACTTTGCGGTTACAGGCCCTGTTAGCAAGGGTAGACTGCCCGTTGTGGAGCTCACAACTCAGCGAAACGGCTTCTTGAATGCGGACGACGTGGAGCGTGGAGCCCCACCGCCTGAACCAGCGAGCGTTGTCGCACCGACCACTGCGTCGCCAGATCTGTCGTCGCCTCCGGCTCCCTCGGCGTCACCTGTCGCATCTCCAGTCCCCGCGACATCCGGATCGGCTCCCGCGTCTGCGTCATCTGCGCCACTCTGGGTATCAAACCATTCGCCCGCGCCACTATGGACCGGTAGCGGCGACAAGGCATTGCCGCTAGGCGTCGCCGAGCCCGGTCACTGGTTCAAGGTTGTGGAGCCTCAGCGCGGCCCGCGACTACGGGTCGTGGAGCGCTTGGCTGACAAAGAGATGTACGTTGATGCGTCAGCCGTCGGCCCGGTCGGGGAGCCCAGCGGGCCCTCGGTACTGGGCAAATGGTGGGGCAAAGTTGGACTTGACGGAATAAACGTCCGCTCCGCGCCAGATACACGGAGCACTGTAATCGGTCAGCTCACGGCCGGCACTCCGGTAGCTGTCGATGCCTGGGTTGAAGGAACAGACGTCTTTGGCGATCAGCCAGGTTGGGCTAAGCTCGGAAATGACGCCTACATTTATGGGCCACTGCTTCGTCGAATCGACCTGGGGGCGCCGCCTCCGCCGGCCAAGGCGCCCACACAGGGCAAATGGATCGACGTGAACATCACCCTTCAAGTTATGACGGCGTATGAAGGTACGGTACCGGTGTACTGGACCGTGACGTCGGGGGGACGTCCTGGATGGGAGACCGCGGTCGGGAATCATCGAATCCTCTATCGAAGAGAAGTGGAAACTATGGAAAGCAATCGATTGCTTTCCGTTGATGCGGCGCGCGCGAGCTATCGGGTGGAAAATGTGAAATACACGCAGTACTTCACGAACGACGGACAGGCAATTCACGAGAATTACTGGCGTGATCCGGAGCTTTTTGGGATACCCTCCAGTCACGGATGCCTGGGCCTCGCACTGGATGACGCGAAATGGTTTTGGGATTGGGGTCAGAACGGAATACCAGTAATCGTGCACGTCTGATCGATGTCGTGGCATAAAATCCTTTGCATAAAGTTGATCCGGCCTTAATATTGTTCTCGTAGTATCTTCACGGGAGCGAGCGCATGCCAAAGAGACGTGTGTTGGTCGTGGACGACGACGAGAACATCGTCAGACTCGTTACGATGTATCTCGAGAAGGATGGGTACCGGGTCGACGCCACATTCGACGGTCGGGATGCGCTAACTCAGTTCCGTCGCACCAAGCCCGACATCGTCGTTCTTGACCTCATGCTTCCGGAGATTGACGGACTCAGCGTATGTCGCACAATTCGCGAGCAGTCGGACGTGCCAATCATCATGCTCACCGCTCGCACCACGGAAGGCGATAAGCTCATAGGCTTGGATCAGGGCGCGGATGACTACGTCACGAAGCCGTTTAGTCCCCGTGAGCTACTGGCGAGGATTCGGGCTGTACTACGCAGAGTTCCCGGTGAAGAGTCGCCCGGCCCAGTAGAGCTTCGACACGGCGATCTTGTGCTCAACCTGCGGGAACACGTCGCATACGTTCGAGGCGACCAAATCCCGCTGACACCAACCGAATTTAGTCTTCTTCAGTCCATGCTGCAATCGCCGGGTCAGGCATTCACTCGCGGTCAACTCATCGAAAGCGCCTTCGGGCACGACTTCGATGGATTCGAGCGCAACGTCGACGTCCACATCAACAGTCTTCGGAAGAAAATAGAGCCGCTCCCCGGGGAGCCAAGCTACATCAAAACCGTCTACGGTGTCGGTTACAAGCTTGATGCCCGGGTCCATGCATAAGCAGCTCTGGTTCCGACTACTCCTTGGCTCGTCGTTCATTCTCAGTGTTGCCCTGGCCACCGCGGGGCTGGTGCTCCATCAATCGACGACATCAAGTTTTGAGGATTATGTCGAGGACGTATCGGCTGCGCGGTCGCAGCGAATTGAAGCACTGCTGAGTCGCTACTACAGTCGTCGTCAAGATTGGAACGGAGTCGATCCTCTCGTTGCACAGATTGCGGACCTCGTGGGTCAGCCGGTGGTCCTCGCCGACTCGCGCGACGTCATCATCGTCGACAGTCAAAGTCAGCTAAATGGCCAGCGCGTTCGCGAAAACTGGCGCCATCAGGTAGTCCCTATCCGCTCGGGGGACGTCGCGGTCGGCACTCTCTATATCGATCCTCTGCACGCACCCAGCAAGCTTGGTGCCCGCGGCGACGCGTTCGTCTCCGAGCTAAGCGCATCACTCCTCTCCGCCCTTGGAGTTGGCCTTCTCGCCGCACTGGCGGTCAGCCTTTTAGTTGCGCGCCATCTTGCTCTTCCACTGGAAACACTTACCGGCGCGGTTCGGCGCCTCGAAGCGGGCGAGCGCAGCTCACACATGGATGCGAGCATGGGAGGTGAAGTCGGAGCCCTCGCTGTCGCGTTCAATTCACTCGTCGATTCACTTGGGCGCGTTGAGCGATTACGCTCCAACATGGTTAACGATATCGCGCACGAGCTTCGAACGCCGCTCACCACGATCCGTGGCTACGTCGAGGCTTTCCAGGATGGAGTCGCGGAGCCCACACCGGAGATCCTTGATCTCCTCTTCGGCGAGCTCATGCAGCTCACGCGTCTCATCGATGACCTACGTGATATTGCGCTTGCAGAAGCGGGTCAGCTCCATCTTTCACCAGAACTCACATCTGTCGAGGCGCTCATCAGACACGACGTTCGCGCTGTCGCAGTGGCTGCGGCAGAACAAGAGCTGAGGGTTAGCACAAGCATTCCTTCAGATATTCCAAGCATCTGGGTAGACGCAGGGAGATTCAGCCAGGCGCTTCGCAATCTTCTCAATAACGCGGTTGCTCATACACCTCGCGGCGGACATGTCTCAGTGATCGCGGAGCACGACGGCAATGACGTAGTGATTCATGTCCAAGATACGGGGCCCGGCATTCCGGCTGAGGATCTCCCACACGTGTTCGAGCGTTTCTATCGAGGCGATCGATCCCGCTCCAGGCGTGCTGGCGGGAACGGACTAGGACTGACTATCACGCGTGAGCTTGTCTCAGCCCACCATGGCACGCTGAGTGTCGCGAGTGAGCCCGGAAAAGGGGCTCGCTTCACTATCCGCCTGCCCATTCGACCACCCGTGACGGTAGAGCCTGCATCCGTCGATGCGCCTGTCGGAGCGCGCGTCGCGACTGGTTGGCGGCGTGCTACGAACACCGCGCGCTTGGTGTTCTACGCACTCATGTGCGGGGGACTTGCGGGCATGGTGGGTGGCATGGCTGAATCCCTGCTCGTCGCGATCGCGACGCGTCGGCCCTTGGACACCCTGGGATTGGCGTCTTACGCAATAGTCATCGATGCGATAGTAATTGGCGGTGTCTGCGCAATGCTGGCGCTCATCTATGGGCTCGTCGCGAGCGGCTTGGGCCACGTGCCACGATTTCGCGATCTCGCACCCGTTATTGGCGCCACCGGGATTCTCGCCGTTGGTTCCGTCCTTGCGCTTAAGTGGACCCAGCTTACTGCTCGTGATGCGACAATTCCAAATGCGATCACCGGGCAACTTCTCATCGTGGTCGGAACACTTCTGGTAGCCGTTGTAACGTTCGCCGCACTCTCGACATCTGCACGTTGGCCTCATCGGCCAGTGCTAGTGACTCGACGAGCGGTCCCTGCTCTCGCAATGACGATCGGATTGATAGCCCTGTTCGGGATCATGCGTGATCTCGCCGATCGGGGTTTCGAGACCCCAATGGCTGTCATGCAAGTGCTTCGCGACGCCACAACTCGTGAAAGCACTACAGACACAGGCACGGGTGCCACTGCCGCGGTGGCGAGCAACCTGCAGGCGGGTGTGCGCCCCAACGTACTACTTGTGAGCGTGGACGCCCTTCGCGCCGATCACCTCGGTGCATATGGCTATAGCGCCGGCAAAACACCAGCGATGGACAGCCTCGCTCGCGAAGGCTGGATGAGCGAGCTTGCCATCACTCCGCGTGCCGGCAGCTCCGCCTCTCACGCATCAATCATGACCGGCACCAGCCCGGAAAGGCACGGCATCAGGTCAGACTTGCTCGACACGCTCGCTCATGACGTTCCGACGCTCGCCGAGATCATGCACGCAAACGGCTATACAACCACCGGGCTCTATAGCTGGTTCAACTTTGAGCCGTCATACTCCGGGCTTGACCGCGGCTTCCAAACCTATGAGGACTACACGATCAACCTACCTCGGTACCTCGCCGACTCTCGAACTCAAGCGCTGGCGGCCACTTACCGGCGACTGAAATCATATCTTGCCCTGCCAGGTGCTGCCGATTTCGACCTCTCGCAACTGGACGGAAGCGAGGGCAATTTGGACGGCAAAGCTGACATTACAGCCTCGGCGGCAGCCCGATGGCTCGAGCGCAGGCGCACCGATCCGTTTTTCCTGTGGGTGCATTTCAGAGATCCGCAATCACCGTATTCGGCGCCTCTTTCATCAGCTGAAGGAACAGATTGCGCTGACTGCCATGAGCGTTCGCTGGAGGTCTTGCAGCGAATTCGTGAAGGCGCGATAGACCTTTCGGCGCCCGAGATTAATCGCGTCGTCGGCTCTTATGACGATGAAGTGAGCTTCGTTGACAGGCAGCTCAACGTGATTTTGCAACAGCTCACGCAGCTTGGTTTAGACTCGAGTACGGTGGTCATCGTTGTGGGGTCCTACGGTCAAAGCTTTGGCGATCACGGCGCCTGGCTGGAAGGATCAACCGTCTACAATTCAGAGATTCATGTGCCGCTCTTGATCCGTTACCCCGCGGTTCTAGCGCCGAATCGAATAGTCCCTGAGCCGTCCAGTGTCATGGACGTAGCTCCAACGATTCTGCATCTAACAGGGATTCCCGTTCCATCAACGATGGAAGGTCTGAGCCTGGTATCTGCGATTGACCGCTCAAAGTACGCCGACAGAATCGTTACTTCCGAGAGCCCGTATACAGGCTCGAGGGCGCTCATCACCGGAGGTTGGAAGCTGATTCGGGCCGCGGATGGTCAGGTCGAGCTGTACGAAGTATCAGCCGATCCAGACGAGCTATTCGATCGTTCCGAATCGGAGCCCGAACTTGTTCGGCATCTCGTGGAGATGCTGGATCGAGGCATCGACCAACAAGCTCACGTGACGCCGTTCGGCGTCTAGTGATTCCGAAAACGGGGCAGCCTTTTCTCGTGGAACGCGGCAATTCCCTCGTTCCTGTCATCGCTGTACAGGCAAGCGACGTACGCCTCCTCCTCTAGCGCCCAGCCAGTCCAGAGGTCCACGCCATGGCCGCGGTCCACCGCCCGCTTGATCTGTCGAGCCGAGATTGGCGAAACGCTTAGTATCTCCTGAGCGATCTCCCTTGCAGTTTGGTTCACCAGCTCGCTCGAGACAACTCGGTTCACCAGACCGATTCTGAGTGCCTCAGATGCATCAATCCGACGCCCCGTGAACATAAGCTCCTTGGCCATGGCTGGTCCAATGCGACGGGGGAGAAGCTGCGTTCCGCCCCCGCCCGGAAGAATGCCCACTTTCGCCTCTGGAAGAGCAAATTGCGCACGCTCGCCGGCAATGATGAAATCACAGGCGAGTGCAAGCTCACATCCACCCCCCAGGGCGTATCCATCCACGACGGCGATCATTGGTCGTTCAACGGCCACGAGAGCGCGGAACGCGCGCAGCATAGTGGGGCGCTGCGCGCGCCATTGATCCACGGACATGTGCTGGCGTTCTTTGAGATCAGCACCCACGCAGAATGCGCGGTCACCCGCGGCATTCAGAATAACCACCCAGGTCTCACCGTCCTCAGCGATCTGTTGACATGCTTGCACGATCTCCTCCGCCATCCGGGTGTTGATCGCATTCATCGCGTCGGGGCGGTTGAGGGTCAGGATCGCTAGGTGGTCGCGGGTCTCCAGCTGAATAGTATCCGTCACGGTTGCACTCCAATTGGGTAACGTGACCCACTGGGCTGGTCGGACGCTGTTACCCGTCTCGACTATGGATCAAAGAGGGGTCGCGATTGCGGGGTATATCGACGAGAAAAAAGCCGGCTCACGAGCTGAGCGCAGAGGTCAAACCACGCTCTCTTCACTGGCGTCAACGGCAACCGGGTGATTTTCACCTGGTCCGCCGTTGGATTGGCTCACCATGATGGATTCTCGGAGATTCAGCAGTCGTTCGCTGAAATGCACCGGATACGGTGATGTCGGGTTGAGCTGTCGATAACGTTCCGGCAACGTTCGGAGATTATGCTGAGCCAACTCCCAGATCTCTGACAGTGGCGGCAGACTACCGGGCACGACGTCGCCATCAAGCACGACTGGCTTGAGCAACCGTTCAGCATCGGCGGAGGGCTTGGGCTCTTCCGCGAGCTGGATGATATCGCTATCGAATTTCCCGATACGCCAGACCTCTTTGATTCCAGGCCAGGTACTCTTCTCGCCGGCGACCTTCATTTTGGGAAAACTGACGCCGCGCTCATCAACGTATTGCACGGCCTTATATACACCGCCCAGGGCGCCGCCCTCGACTCCGTGCTCGGTGGAGCCTGCCGCGATCCCAACGCTTGTCCCCACTCCAAAAACGTCAATCGGTGCGCCGGCGTCCAGGAGCTTGACGATGAGAAACTCATCGAGATCTCCACTTGCCAGCACTCGTACGTCTGACAAGCCAGCCTCGTCCAAAACGGAGCGCACGTAACGGCTGTCTTCGAGCAGATCACCACTATCCAACCGTACGCCGACGAGAGAATGGCCCAGTCTGTCACGGTACTTGCGACCAACGTCCACGGCAATATGGATCGCTCGTCTAGGATCGTAGGTGTCTAAGAGCAGCGTGTAGCGATTAAATGTGGCCGCGACCGCTTCGAACGCCTCATGTTCCTCATCGAAAATCTGTGTCAGCGCATGCGGTACAGTCCCTGTGGCGAGCAAACGATACCTGTGCGCTGCACCTAGAAATGACGTGCTCGTGAATCCGCCAATGCGCGACGATCTCGTGACCGCGAAGGGCTCATGCGCCCGACGGAGTGCAAACTCAGCAACAGGCCGGCCGCGCGCCGCCCAGGTAATGCGCGCGGCCTTGGTGGCAACGAGCGTGGCGAAATTCATAGCCTGAAGCAAACCGGATTCCAGCAGGATCGCTTCGCGAAATGGCGCCGTAACGCGCAGCAGTGGTTCGTTAGGAAATGCTACGGAGCCTTCGGGCATCGCCAGGATCTCGCCGCTGAATCGTAGCTTTCGGAGCATTTCCAGGAAACCGGGATCGTAGTCACGGATCTGCGAGAGAAACGCGAGGTCTTCGTCCGTGTAGTGGAACTCGCGTACGTATTCGAGCGCCATCTCCAAACCTGCCACAAGATGGAACGCTCCGCCAAATGGCGCTTGACGTGCATACAGGTCAAACGTCGTCATCCCGTTCTTACCCACTCTCCAGCTCACATAGGCTGAGTCAGGGTGGTACATGTCCGTCATGAGCGCCGGGTGATAGCCCAGATCGCTTCGGTTCACTCACATCTCCCGTTGGCTTCCAATTGGCCAGTATTGTAGCGAGTAGCCACGGGGCTAGCTCTACGCACCAATCAGCTCAGCGTATCCACATCATCGGCGACTCCCGTCGCTGTTATAATCAGAGCAATTCACTCGGTATTATCGAGGTGCATGTGATCACAGTGACAGATGATGCTCTCAAGCATCTCCAACAGCTTCGCGAACGAAAGAATGTCAACGAGCTCGGGCTGCGTGTATTTGTCCAGCCAGGCGGGTGCTCCGGCTTTTCATACGGCATGACGGTTGAAGACGATTCCGACGATGACGATCGCGTATACAGCTTCGATGGTGTGCGGGTCGTCGTAGATCCATTCAGCATGCAGCATATTGAAGGCGCAGAAATTGACTATGTTGACGCGCTGATGGGCGGCGGCTTTCAGGTACGGAATCCGAATGCCGCGAAGTCATGTGCGTGCGGTCAGTCGTTTGATTCCGTCCATGGTGGCGGAACCGCAAAGCCCTGCAGCTAGCCAGCTAAATTCCAGCTCCAAGTAACCGGTCGGACGTGGGCCATTTGCTCCCGCCGGCCGGTTCTCGCGTTACTCCGATTGTCTCGAAGCTGCTCACGGGTCCTGGCGCCTGGATAATTGTGTAGCCGCTGCCGTCCGGATTTGTTCGAAGCACTCCACCATCTACACGCTCGCCGTGCCCCACAAACCAGAGCTGGTAGCACTGCCCTTCGCCCAGCGGCGGAAGCTTATGCATGATCATCCCTGAGCCGGTCTCCTCGATCTAGAAAGATGCGGCCCATCGAACCGGGTGCAGACTCACTTGCGGACATGTTCTGGATCGTCACTCTATTCGCCGCAAGCACGCCCACGATCGTGTCGTAGCGGCGGCTGAGACCTGTCAGGGTAGTTCGTTGCGTCTCGAGGTCGTTATTGAGTTTGATCGACCAAGCCAAAGAGACCGCTGCGATACCCGCGGCGGCCGCCATCATCCACTGAGACCAGCGGGTAGACGCGCTGGAAGCTGGACGGCGGTCGACGCTCCGAGCCGCCTCTGCCATGATGACCTGCCGCAGCGACCGAGGGGGATCTCGTTCTCCCATTCCCAGGGCCAGAACACTTAGCCCCTCGAGATAGTCTCCGGCGGTGCTGGCGCAATCCGGACAACCCCGCATGTGGGCCAGAATCTCAAGCCGCTCATCTTCGTCCGGACTGCCTATCGCGAACGCATCTAGGCGATCTTCAAACTCGCACTGACTCAAAGAGTCTCCTCCAATGCCAGCGGTTCGAGTATAGTTCGCAGCTTGCGCATGGCCAGACGCGTGCGCGTCTTGATGGTTCCAAGTGGCTCGCCCAGATACTCTGCAATTTGCGTCTGAGTCATTCCTCGTATGTAGGCCAGCTCGAGTGCTACTCGTTGCGCATCGGGTAGGCTCGCCAGGGCACGGCTCACCTCATCTCTCCGGATTGAACCGTCCAGTAGTGTTCCCGGGTCTCCGCCAACACCAGAGTGCTCAACGGGATCCACGCCTTCCGCCTCGTGCCTTCGTTCAAGGGTTCGACGCCGAAGCCAGTCGATTGCTCGGTGGTGAGCCATGCCCAATAACCAGGGCGTCACCCTGCCCTTCTCAGGGGCGTAAAGCTCTGGTTGTCGCCACAGCTTGAGGAAGCACTCCTGGACGATGTCCTCGGCGACGTGTGCATCCCCGACGAGACGCACGGCAAGTGCATAGATGGATCGGGAATACCGTGCATACAGGACTTCGAGGGCATCGACATCTCTCGTGCGGAGCCTGCCAACGAGGAATTCGTCGCTCGCTCCTGAGTCCCGATACGATTGCACGGATATGCCCTGCGCACTCCTTGGATCCGGCCGCGTGCGGCAGCAATGAGGGCAGTATATAGAAGCCGGGAGAGCACGTCAGTGATTCGAGTTGGTCTCCATCGTGTGTAGTACGACCGAATAGCCCAAATGGATTGAATGTCGGGCAAGACCGCCCACATCGACAATGAGCTCGACGGTGGATGTTCTGGTATGCGCCTGTGCCCGACGCTGGGCGTCCGAAGGATGCCCAGCCTGGATCGCTGTGCTAGAATCCGACGATACGGAGGGCACGTATGGTAACGGCGATTGTCCTGATTCGAGCGACAATGGGGCGGACGCCGGATATCGCCGAGTCGCTTCTCCAGCTTCCTGAGGTATCCGAGGTGTACTCCGTCACCGGTGAGTACGATCTCGTTGCCATGGTGCGTGTACAGCAGTACGACCAGATGGCAAATGCCGTTCCCAGCAAACTCGCGCGCATCGATGGCATTGAGCGCACGCACTCGCTCATGGCCTTCCAGTGCTACTCACGACGTGATCTCGAGCGCATGTGGGGAATAGGCATGGAGAGCGAATCGGCGTGATCTTTTCGCCGCATCTGTGATTCGCCTCACAGCGCTCATTTTTCTCCTCATCGTCATGGCGGGTTGTTCCTCCGCGGGAGTGCCGTGGCGTCCCGATGAGCTGCAATGGTGGTGGTCCAATCAGGATCCGCCGGAGGTCACCCTCTCGGGTCCTGCCCGAGCCGTTAGAGCGAGCACAAGCATCCAGGTGACTCTTCGCCCTGCCGACCGAGCAAGCCTCGTTAGTGCATCGTTGGATGGCTCCGAGATTCCAGCCCAGACGCCCTTGCAGCTTGATACATCCATCATGAGTGACGGTCTCCATACGATCAGCGTCATGGCGGAAGATCGCTCTCGTCGACGAAATCGCTCTGAAGCGTCGATCACGATCCAATCCGACAACACTCCACCAAGCCTCACCTGGGACATCCAGCCGAATACGCTGACGCAAGGATCGGCGGCCATCATCCGGTTGCGTTCCAATGAGCCGACCGCGGTAGAGGCGTCAAGCGACGACCGACCACTTCCACTGGACCTCGGCAACGACTACGCCTGGGCAATCGTGAGCTTCAGTCCGGACGCCCCGATAGGCCAGAAGTCGCTCACGTTTGTGGGGCGCGACGAGGCCGGAAACGAGTCACGATTGAGCACCACTCTTAGCATCGGCAGCGGTGATTTCCCATCTGAGGATGTTGAGATCCCTCCCGCTTTGGCGACACTACTCCAACCTGAGTTCCGCGCCGATGAAGAAACCATGCTCGCGGGTATTTTTGCAAAATCCAATGAGCCACCGCATTGGACAGGCCGCTTTAGAGTGCCCACGGAGGGCACAATCCTTACCGAGTTTGCCACGGAGCGCGCTTTCAATGGCGGCCCCACGGTTGGTCGCCACGCGGGGGTAGACATCGCCGCGCCACAAGGTTCAGCGGTCCTGGCCTCCCAGGCGGGACGCGTCGCGCTCATAGATCCGCTCACAGTGCGGGGCAACACTCTTGTCATTGATCACGGTCACGGCATCTACACGTTGTACGCGCATCTTTCGGAAATCCTTGTCTCGCCGGATGCACAGGTAGAGGCTGGACAACAGGTGGCGCGTGTCGGTACCACTGGACTTTCCACCGGACCGCATCTTCATTGGGAAGTCTGGGTCGGCGGCGCTAACGTCGACCCCTTCAATTGGACGAAGCTCGACCTGCCCTGATCGCGAAGAACCGCGCCGTATCGAAACTGTGTCGTCTCACCATCTGGCTGTAGCGGCGGCGTGACAAGCTCGTATCTACACTGGCACCACGCGCAACTGCGCGATGCAAGGTGTTGCCTGTGGGCTCCAAGCTGCATTCCCGACTGCTCTTTTGGGGGCCTCTCTTCGGCCTCCTCCTCTTGTTACCGCTGGTTCAGCCGCCGGTGGAATCGGTCCAAGCCGTTGATGGACCAACTCGCCACATTGTGAAATCCGGCGATACGTTGAGCTCAATTGCGTTGAACTATGGCGTAGCGATCGATGAGCTCGTCTCGCTCAACTCGATTTCCAATCCAAATCGCATCCCCGAGGGCAGCGCGCTCAGGCTGCCCTCGGGGGCAGGTGCGTCGGGCAAACGTGAATACATCGTGCGCCCAGGTGACACACTTTCATCAATCTCCGCGACAAATAACATCAGGATCGCCGCGATTTTGGAGCTCAATGAACTGGAAAATCCCCATCGATTGCGTGTGGGTCAGCAGATTGTGCTCCCACCGGCCTCAGCGGCCCCTGCAAGTCCATCTGCGTCAGCGCTCGCGGCGCCGCCCAAGGCATCAGCCGTTCCAACGGCCGTCGGATCCGCCCAGACTGCAATTCTGAAGCTCATCCAGACCAAGGTCCCGGAAGGAGCGCGCGTTGGTATCCTTGCTGTGAACCTGAGTACAGGTGAACGAGTGGAGCATCGCGCCTGGGAATCGTTCCCGGCCGCTAGCGTTGCGAAGCTCGCCGTGCTCGTCGAGGTTCAGCGCCAGGTTGAAGCAGGCACACTCAAACTCGACGATACGATTCGTAACGACATGCGCAATATGATCGTACTGAGTGACAATCAGGCCGCCAACCGGCTCATCAACCTGGTGAGTTCAAGCAAGATCAACGCGACAATGGCGCAGCTGGGATTCAAATCCACGATTCTCCGAAATCTGTTTGAGGGCGCAGCACTTCCGGGTTTCAATGGGCAGCTCAATCAAACCAGCCCAGGTGACATGGTGGCGCTACTCACGCGAATGACTACTGAGCAGCTAGTGTCGCCTTCCAGTAGCCGCGCCATGCGAGACCTACTGCTCGCCACTCGCGACACCACACGACTGCCACAGCTCTTGCCTTCCGAGGCACGCATCGCTCACAAGAGCGGCTGGTATCAGGGCGTGTCAAATGATGTCGGCATTATCTACGCTCCAACCGGGCGGTTTGTGGTGGCAGTATTCACGACGGGCTCTAATGACTCCGCCGGCGAGAGTCGGTTCATCGCTGAGGTCGGTCAGACGCTATACAAAATCTGGACGCAAAAGCCGTCCTGACACGCACACCGCTGAGGTACGAAGGGCCTCAGCAACTAGTGATGATGCGTGGCGGTTGCCGAGGCCGCGACACATTTTGCGCACCGGCCAATCAGCGCGAAATGCGCGAGATCAAGCTCAAATCCGTACTGCTGGTCCAGTGACTGGCCTAGCGGGCGAAGAATGTCCACGTCGAGCTCCTGCTCGGTCCCGCAGCCTCGACAAATGAGGTGTTGATGGAGCTCGGATTCGGCGCGATGGTACTGCGCCACACCGTCATCGAAGTGCGTATGACGAACCAGCTCCATCTCCTCCAATAGGTCGAGTGTACGGTAGACCGTGGAGATATTGATTTGAGGAAACTGCTCCGTCACGCGAGTGTGGACGGCGTCCGCGGAGATATGCCCCTCGAGCGACTCAATGGCTTCGAGAATCAACTGACGCTGCGGAGTCATACGCAGCCCACGCTCGCGAAGCACTTCGACAAGCTGGCTCATGGCATCTCCTATCGCAATCTCGGAGCGTACCAGGAGTATAGCCAGAACGCTTCGCCGAAAAGCCCCGAAGATCATCGCTGATCGGTGGAACGAGCTGTGCCTGGAGTCCGAAATAGATGAGCTTCATGTTCCTACACTCCGCGCTTATCCGATCCCCAAACATCAGCAGCGGAAGGCACATCCTCCATGGCAGAAACAGCGACTCCAGGCACAACTCGAGATCGATTAAGCACAACGCCGCCATCGCCAATCGAGGCGTTCTTCTCACTGCGCCAGCGTGGAACGACCGTCGGGACGGAGGTACTGGCTGGCGTTACGACATTCCTGGTGATGGCGTACATCATCTTTGTCAATCCAGCAATACTGACCTTTGCCAGCGCGCCGCCCTCCAGGGATCGGGTCCACCGTTTGCAGCGACACTCGCCGCAACATGTCTGGTGGCCTCGGTGTCGACCATCGCCATGGGGCTCTTTAGTAACTACCCTTTCGCGCTTGCTCCTGGGCTAGGGTCTCAACGCGGTGGTATCGTTCACCCTCATCGCCGGGTTGAACCTACCCTGGCAGGCCGCCATGGGCGTCATCTTTATGGAGGGGCGCTCATTACGATTCTGGTCCTCACCGGCTTCCGTGAAGCAGTGATGCACGCGATCCCAAACTCGCTGAATAAGGGAATCAGCGTTGGGATCGGCCTGTTCATTCTCTTCATCGGGTTAGAGATTGGCGAGCTCATTGTCTGGGGCTCCAGAGATATCTGGTACTCCCGTCGCGATTGCGCCGATGGACTCACCGCGGCAATTGGTCACAGTCGTAGGCTTCGCCTTGACGCTCGGCTCTTCGCGCGTGGCACGCTCGGCGCGCTGCTCTAGGGAATTCCCAACACAACACTCTTTGCTGTCATTGTGAATGCCATAAC
This sequence comes from uncultured Chloroflexia bacterium, assembly GCA_963765765.1. Lineage (GTDB taxonomy): Bacteria > Chloroflexota > UBA6077 > UBA6077 > JACCZL01 > CAVXYC01. The sequence goes on from CAVXYC010000028.1 coordinate 83,755, forward strand.
TGGAACTACGGCGATTACGATTCCCGGGTATGGCGACCGTGCCAAGCGCCATCGTGGTGCGCCTGAGTTCTCTACCATCGGGCAGGGACTCAACTTCAGCGTTTTCAGTTACATCGGTGTGTCGGCGGCGGTGCTCACGATCTTTTCGCTGATGCTCTCGGACTTCTTCGACACCATGGGTACGGTAATCGGCGTTGGCGAAGAGGCCAATTTGCTGGATACAAAGTGGCCGACTTCCAGGCCTCAACCGGGTCCTTCTGGTTGATTCACTTGCAGCCGCTCTGGGCGGAATCTGCAGTGCGAGCTCAGCCACGACGTATATCCAGAGCGCCGCGGGCGTCAGCCAGGACGGTCGCACCGGTCTGACATCCGTTGTCGTTGGGGTCCTATTTCTGGCCGCGCTTTTCTTTTCTCCGATCGCCGTCGCCGTTCCTCCGCATGCCACGGCTCCAGCACTCATTATCGTCGGGTTCCTGATGGCCGGGCTCGTCCTTGAGATTCCGTTCGACGACGTGGAGGAAGGTTTTCCTGCGCTGGTCACCATCGCACTTATGCCGTTTACATTTCAGCATTTCCAACGGCATTGGCGGGGGCTTCATCACCTACGTGTTCATCCAACTCGTTCGAGGAAAAGCTAGCGATGTCCACCCCTTGCTTTATGGAGTGGCGGTTGCATTTGCGATTTACTTTGCACTCGTGCCGATCCGCTCCGCATTGGGGGTGTGATGCGTGGGCTACGTTCGCCTGAGCGATGAGTATTGAACGTTTCAGCACCGCTAAATCTGGTTGTCCAGTATGGTGGCGACTTCCGGAAGTGCAACGGGCCTTATGCTACAATCCAGGCACCTAGACTCAGGGGGCGAGGCTTGATTGGACGCATAATCAAGCGTACGATCGTGCGATCCGCTAGTGGTATTGCACAACACTGGGGCGCTCTCCTGATGCTGTTGGTGCTCGCTTTAGGTGGTGGCACGGTAGCCTACTGGCAAGGGATGCTCCGTATGCCGGGACAAGGTCTGGGTAACACCGGGCAGAATCTCGAAATGTCAGTGGAGCGCATCGAGCAAACTCGGCAAACCGGCTCATACAACGTCGTGCTACGTGAAAAGCGTGGGACACGGCGACTGGCCGTAACCGTTGGCCCCGCTGAAGCTTTTGCCATCCAGTCGGATCTCAGCAACATGCGTTCTGAGCGCCCGATGACCTATGACCTCATGAAGAGTCTCGTGTCGGGCCTTGGCGGCGACCTCAATCGTGTCGTCGTGAATAATGTGACTGACACAACGTTCTACGCCAAGGTAATCATGAACTCGAACGGGAAGGAGGTCGAGATCGACTCACGCCCCAGTGATGCCATTGCCCTCGCCCTCCGCGCGAAAGTACCGATCTTCGCGGATGTGGCGGTCCTCGACAAAGCAAGCACTGGCCCCGCCAACAATTAGCCCGCTCTCTATCCTCGCTTCGCCCGAATCCAGGCACCGCGCCCTGCTGTTGGTCTGGAAGTATTTCCCAATTCCCAGTGTCGTGCGAAGGGCGTACATAGAGCATACGCATCCTCGGTTCCTCGTGGGCGTTGTGGCCTACATCCACAATGCGAGTGATGAGGTACTGCTTTTCCACCATACGTACAGGCGGCGGAACTCATGGAGCCTCCCTGGCGGCTATCTCGAGTCACATGAGACTCCTCAAGAAGGCATTGAACGAGAGATCCTCGAGGAGTCTGGCCTCGAGGTCACAGCCGGCCGAACACTGGCGGCCTCATTTCACAAGGCCGAGCAGCTTGATTTACTCATCGAGTGCGCCATCGTCAACGGTACGCCTGCCCCTACACCCGAGGTGGACGGCTGGCGATATGTCCCCCGTGCGGAGCTTTCAGCAATCCTGCCAAACCACCGAACGCTTTTACGTCACGCTGGCCTGATCGAGTAGCCCACGCCCAGTGTAAAAGCGGCTGGGCCGGACGTCTGGACCGCGTTCGGCCGGTATCTTAGGGGGTGGATGTTAGGAGCTAGCCCCAGTCGCTTCCTGGTACAGATCCCGATCGTCGATCACGCGTCGGGCCTTGAATTCCGTCCTGGGGAGAGTGCCTGGCTGCTCTATTCGAATCGTTGTTCGAAGTCCAAGCGTCGCGCGCAGCTCTCTAACGAGGTGCGACTCGAACGCCTCTCGTCGCACATCATCGGCATACGTCTCAGCATCGACTTCGGTTTGAACCACCAGCTCATCCATCGACTGCTGGCGGCTCACGATGATGCGATACTCGCCGCCATATCCCGGCGTCGCCAGCAGCACCGCCTCGATCGCGCTCGGGAGCACATTCTCACCGCGAACGGTGAACTGGTCGTCGATTCGACCGTAAATGCCCCGGGGTAATCGTGGGTATGTACGGCCACACGGACACGCATCGTCTGTCCAGGTTGTGAGATCGCCGCTTACCAGACGGATCATCGGCTGCGACGTTCGCTCGAGATGGGTGTAGATTGGCGTCCCTTCTTGTCCGAATGGAACGGGCTGATACGTCTCCGGGTCGCAAACCTGTCCGTAGACCATGTCCTGCCAGAGATGCATGCCGGTGCGCTCACTACACTCACCGAGATGTGCCCACGGCGTCATCTCGGCCATACTGCCCGAATCATGGCAAGTAGCGCCGAATGTCTTCTCGATGCGAGTGCGAGTCGCAGGGATGCCAGCACCTGGCTCACCTGAGAAGAAGAGAATGCGCAGGCCGAATTCGCGCGGATCAACTCCTTCACTCCGAGCAACCTCAGCGAGGTACAGGGCATACGAAGGCGTACCGTAAAACGCAGTCGGCCGAACTTCTCGCATCCAGCGAACCGCCAGCAACGTCTGGCCGGGAGCACCGGCCCCGAATGGAAACGCGGTGGCGCCCAGGCGTTCACAGCCGACCAACGTTGCCCAGCTCCCCATGTAGAGCGAGAAGAACGACCCGATAAATACCGTGTCCTCAGGACGAATTCCCATCGCCCACAGGACCCGAGCGTGGGAGTTTGCGATTCGTCGCCAGTCATCCTTACCGACGCAAAACGCAGTCGGTTTACCGGTCGTTCCACTCGTTCCGTGAATTCGCGCGACGTCGTTTCGATCGATGCAGAGATAAGATCCAAACGGTGGGTGCTGCTCCTGGTCGAACCGAAGCTCAGCCTTCAAGACGACTGGAAATTTGTTCAGATCGTCAAGCGACCGTAGTGAGCCTGGGATAACTCCCGCCGCATCCCACTTACGTCGGTAAAACGGCGAATGATCGTAAGCCCAGGCGACCTGTCCTTGCAGCTTTTGCAGGATCCGCTCCTCGCGCTGTGCCGGCGATTCAGTTTCTAGCTCCCGATTCCAGTAAGGATCGTCGCTTGATGGCCGGAATTCTGGAGAATACTCGGGAGGCCATGCACCTTCGGCGCTGGTGAGAAATTGACTCACGGAAGAGCACCAGCGCTTTGACGCTCGGCATGCTTATCGACAATCCACCGGACGGTCGTCTCAGTCGGAGTGTCCTGTAAGAAGATCTCGTCCACGCCTTGGGCTCGAAGCGAAGCAGCATCCTCATCAGGCATCACGCCGCCACCGAAGAGCACGATATCTTCAGCCTGCTGCTCACGCATGAGCTCGAGAATGCGCGGAAAGATGGTCATGTGAGCGCCCGAGAGAATGCTGATCCCGAGAAAATCGGCGTCTTCCTGGACGGCCGCAGACACCACCTCTTCGGGCGTACGATGCAGACCCGTGTAGATCACTTCCATGCCAGCATCTCTCAGCGCCCGTGCCACAACCTTGACGCCGCGGTCATGACCGTCGAGACCCACCTTGGCAAGCACTACGCGGATGGGTCTCCCGAAAACCGTCATGGCTGGATCCTTTGCCTCACTCGACTAAGAACACCGGCGCTTCGACGTGAGTACCGTACACCACCTTGAGGGCATTGATGATCTCACCTGCCGTTGCCAGTGAACGAACTGCCTCAATAGTCGGAGGCATCAGATTGTGGTCATCCGCGTCGTCGTGTCTGGCCGCGTCCTGCAATGCCGCAAGTGCTCGATCTACGCGCCCATTGTCGCGCCGAGCTTTCAGCGCCCGTACGCGTTTGATCTGACGCGACTCAACGTCCGCGTCGACTTTGTGCAGCTCAGATGGCGCGGCCTTTCCTTCGCCACCTTCGGATTGATAGCGATTCACACTCACCAGGACGATCTCATTGCGATCCTTCTGGCGCTGATATTGGTACGCGGCGTCGGCAATCTCCCGCTGCGGGAAGTTCTGCTCCACCGCCGCGACCGTGCCTCCCAGTGCGTCGATCTGATCGATGTAATCACGCGCACCTTGCTCGATCCTATCGGTGAGAGTCTCGACGAAATACGAACCGGCCAATGGGTCAATGGTATTGGCGGCGCCCGTTTCCTCGAGAATGATCTGCTGCGTCCGCAGCGCGATTCGCATAGCGTGCTCAGACGGTATTGCTAACGCCTCATCCCAGCCGTTTGTGTGCAGCGACTGAGCTCCACCGAGTACCGCCGCCAGAGCCTGGACCGAGGTACGCGCGACGTTGTTGAGCGGTTCTTTGGCCGTCAGCGAAGATCCCGCGGTCTGGCAATGAAAGCGCAACCGCATGCTCTCCGGCTTCTCTGGCTCGAAACCGCTCCTTCATGATTCTGGCCCAGAGACGGCGTGCCGCGCGGAACTTTGCGATCTCTTCGAAAAAGTCTCGTTCAGCGATGAAGAAGAACGCCAGTCGCGGCGCAAAATCGTCAACGTCCAGGCCGGCTGCCACGACATCCTCAACATAGGCAATGCCATCGGCGAGCGTGAACGCCACTTCCTGGATGGCCGTGGAACCGGCCTCGCGGATGTGATAGCCGGACACGTTGATCGGGTTGTAGCGCGGAAGGTTCTGAACCGAATAGACGATCAGATCTCGCACGATGCGCATACTTGCCCGCACCGGAAAGACCCACTCTTTTTGAGCAATGAACTCCTTGAGTATGTCCGCCTGGACGGTGCCGGAAAGCGATTCACGCGAAATGCCGCGTTCTTCGGCCACTACTAAGTACATGCTCAAAAGAATCCACGCACTCGGGTTGATCGTCATCGAAACCGAGATTTTTCCGAGATCGATTCCGTCGAATAGCTCGTGCATGTCCTCGACCGAATCGATCGCTACACCCTCGCGACCTACCTCGCCAAGCGAGCGCGGGTCATCCGAGTCAATGCCCATGAGCGTGGGCATATCGAAATCGGTGCTGATCCCCGTCTGCCCCTGAGCGATGAGGAACTTGAAGCGACTATTCGTGTCACTGGCCGTTCCGAACCCGGCAATCTGACGCATGGTCCAGGGACGAGCCCGGTACATTGTGGGGTAGGGACCGCGCGTGTAGGGGAAGTCCCCTGGAAATCCGACGTCTCGCAAGAAATCGTGCTCCGAGACGTCGTTGGGCGTGTAGACCGGTGCGACAGGCTCGCCGGACAACGTGGTGAACTCTTCTTTTCGCTGCGGGACCGCTCGAAGCGAAGCGGCATACGCTCCGTTCTCCCACTCCACCTGTCGTTCTCTGACAGGATCGGAGCTTGAGGTGGAGTCTGCGCCCGTAGGGTCCTTTCCTCGATCGGTCTGAGACACGATGCTACCTCGTAGGAGTCTGCTCCCCGAACCATCGATCCACGATGATTCGGGCGGCACGATGGGCGTCCGACTGTCCTGAGCGGACAGTGGCAATCGTATCGCGAAGCGCGGCCTGTTCACGAACCGCCTGATCGAATCTTTGACGCATCTGCGTCAGCACGAGGTCGAGGACATGTGCTTCCGCATGCATTGCACGCCGCTCGAGCAGTGCTCCGGAATCCTCCGACACATGATGATGCCGAACGATGGTCTGCCAGAGCGTCTCTAGCCCCGTCCCATCGGTCGCGATGGTCTCAATGATTGGAACGCCCCAGCTCTTATCGGCGCGCTCACCAAGTGTCAGCATCGCCCGAAGCTCGGCCATCGTCTGGCTTGCACCGGGCCGATCGGCCATATTGACAACCAGCACATCCGCGATCTCCAGAACGCCCGCCTTGAGGGTCTGCACCGAATCACCTAACCCCGGCGCAACGAGAACAACGACCGTGTCAGCGGTTCGAACGATGTCTATCTCACTCTGCCCAACGCCCACGGTCTCGACGAGTATCAGGTCGTATTCACAGGCATCCAAGATGTTGATGGCATCGCGCGTCGCGGCAGCGAGACCACCCATGGCATGTCTTGCCGCCATGCTGCGAATGAACACGCCGGAATCTCCGGCGTGCCGGTTCATCCGAACCCTGTCGCCCAGGATCGCTCCGCCGCTATATGGACTGGACGGGTCTACGGCAATAACCGCGACCCGTAGCGAATCGGCACGTGCCTGGTCGATGAGCTTATCAACGAGTGTGCTTTTGCCAGCGCCAGCGGGGCCGGTGATGCCCACCACATGCGCATGGCCTGATGGAGGAACAACGAGGCTATTCAAGGCTGTGTCGGCGTTCTCCGCAGCCGAGAGTCCACGACCGATCTCACGCGGTGTAGAGCGACGGCTCCAGACGCCGGAATGACCACGGGGTTGGGCTTCGGGCGGATGCGAAATCTGACCGGTCACGAGAGGCAAGTATACTCTCCCGCACCAGTCGCCCCTGATCACCGACTCAATTTCTACGTTCGGAGAAGCAATGACCAAGCTACCGTATCTCGATCATTGGCCCAATTTGCCTGATACCGTGTTCGTCGCTCCTGGTGCCATGATCATCGGTCGCGTCACTATGGGCGATCACTGTAGCGTGTGGTTCGGGTCCATCGTTCGAGCCGACAGTAACGACATCGTTTTTGGCGTGGGCGTCAACATTCAGGACAATTCGACACTTCATACGGATGCGGACGCGCCAACGATTCTCGGCAACGATGTCACTGTGGCTCATCGGGCAGTAGTGCACGGCTCAAAGGTCGGCGATCATTCGATGATCGCCATCGGCGCGGTGGTACTGAGTCGTTCCACGATCGGTGAAGGCTCGATCATCGGCGCTGGCGCGCTGGTCCCCGAGGGCTCAACCATACCGCCACGATCGCTTGTTCTTGGCGTGCCAGGCAAAGTGGTCCGAGAGGTTAAAGATTCGGAATACGAGCGTATTTTGCGCACGGCGAATAACTATCGTCGCTATTGCGCCGAGTATCTCAAGCGTCTCGGCAGCTCCATCGAATCGCTTCCTCACCTGGGTTAGAGAGCTTCCACGCGCGTCTAACTGTCCTTAGCGGTTCGGTTGAAAGCGCTACGGCACCTTGTGCGCGACTCGACTCAACTGGCGGCGTCGGTCTCCGCGCCGGCCTCCGACGACGTCGTTACAACCGTCGAGTAGGGCTCCAGCGCCGCAACAAGCCGACGGACCAGGTCTCGGTGGCGCGCCGATTCTTCAGCCGTCATCTCAGGTAGATCCACGGCGAGCAAAAGGTGTGGGAATTGTCGACGTACGGCGAGTCGCCAAAGTCGGCCGCGCTGTTCTCCCAGCGTGTTGAGCAGCACTTCACACAGCGCCTCGGCCTTGCCGCCTCCGTGAGCCACGCGGTGATCGCTACTGGATAGCTCATTGACGCCCCATTGCTCAGTCTGAATCTCTTTCTGTGCCAGTCCCGAGAGCAGCGTTCGCGGACGATACACTTCCAAACCCCAGATAGGCTGGTGTCGTAGCTCAAAGCGCAGCAAGAGCAGGTCGTTTCGCCGAAGAAGCCGATTGACGATCAGCAAGGCAATCAAATCCCGTGGTTTGAGCAGCACAGTCACCACCATGCGCTGAAAAGGCGCGTCCTGGTCTGAAGCGGTGATGTGAAACGCCGAGCTCGCCGTCCATCGTACCTGCGACGTACCACCTAGCGGCTGAATCAGCTCAGTCACCCAGGCGGCGGCCGCCCGGAGTCGGCGCCGGCCGCCGAAGAGCGCAACCGCATACGAGCCGAAAAAGGCAATGCAGAACGCCGTGGCGAGAATGCCACCGATGTCTTCAAAGATTGTTGGATCCACTTACACCGCTCCGGGGCTTGCATCACCTAGACCAATGCTTCGTCTGGGTGGCCGAGACACCCAGGGATTGTCGCGTATCCAGAAGCGCCAGGGCCGCGTGGCCCATTCGCCCGCGTAAGCCACACCCACACGAGGTCCGGACTCGACGTCTAGCGGATCAAGATTGCGCTCAGCCTGGAGGTACAACGGAGGCATAGTGATATCGTGGCCGGTAAACTGACGGTCAATTCCTAGCGCCTGACATCAGCCGGCCCGGGCCGTCTGTGCGTTTTTCGACGTTCTGCAGAGGCTCTCCGCCACGAATCAATACGGCAGCCGGTATATTGATTTCCTCCGTGACGATGTTGAGGCAATTATGGAATCCATAGATCAGGAAAACGTAGGCGTGTCCCGCTGGGCCGAACATCACCTCCGTCCGACGAGTGCGGCCCCGCGATGCGTGACTCGCGCGATCCTCGGCCCCACGTACGCCTCCGTTTCCACGATTCGCACGCGTGAAATGACACCTGTGGGACGTTCGAAAACAAGCACAGTCCCCAGAAGCTCTCGCGCCACGGTCACGGTGTCTCGTTCGAAGTAGGCCCGATCGAGGACCGTTCCGCTCTCCATGCGCTCATTCTAATCGCCGAGCGTTTGTTCTGTGGGGCGGCTTGCTATGATGGGTTCAGCCTGGGCGAAGGAGTTGCGGTGGCGGAGCGCACGCTGGTTGAGGCCATTCGAGACGGGCTGCGAGAAGAGATGAAGCGCGACTCCAGCGTCATTGTGTTGGGCGAGGACGTTGGTAAGCACGGGGGCGTCTTTGGCGTGACCGAGGGTCTTCAGTCGACGTTTGGCGCCGATCGCGCGATCGACACTCCGCTTGCCGAGCTAGGGATCGTTGGCATCGCCATTGGAGCGGCACTCAATGGACTACGGCCGGTCGCCGAGATCCAGTTCGCGGATTATATTCATCCCGCATTCGACCAGATCGTAAACGAGGCCGCGAAGATCCGATATCGCTCGAACGGACAGAACATCTGCCCACTGGTAGTCCGGGCCCCATTCGGCGCAGGCGTCGGCGGCGGTCTCTATCATTCGCAGAGCGTTGAGGCGCTGTTCTATCACGTTCCGGGGCTGAAGGTAGTCATTCCTTCGGATCCCTATGACGCCAAAGGACTTCTGAAGGCCGCAATCCGTGATGACGATCCCGTCCTGTTCTTTGAGCACAAGCATTCATACCGACGGTCGAAATTGGATGTCCCCGACGCCGAGTACGTCATACCGCTCGGCACTTCGGCCGTGAAGAGATCGGGAACGGACATCTCCGTCATCACCTACGGCGTTGGTGTGCATCACGCTCTCGAGGCTGCCGACCAAGCGGAGCGGGAGGGCATTTCGGTGGAAGTGCTTGACCTTCGCTGTCTGGCGCCGCTTGATCGCGACGGGATTGCTGCCACAGTTACGAAGACGAACAAAGTGCTCATCTTGCATGAGGACGGCAAAACTGGCGGGGTGGGCGCTGAAGTATCGGCCTACATCGGCGAAGCACTCTTCGAGGAGCTGGATGGACCGTTAATGCGCATCGCCGGCGCGGATTCTCATATTCCGTATGCACCGTCGCTGGAATCCGCGGTCATTCCCAATGTAGCTGACGTTGTCAACGGAATTCGTAAACTCGCGGCCTATTAGCCCTCAGGTGGAGACGTAGATGCCGGTCAATATCACCATGCCGCAGCTCGGCGAGTCCGTTGCGGAAGGAACGATTGGGAAGTGGCTCAAGCAGGCCGGCGAGTCTATAGGCAGAGACGAGCCGTTGGTCGAAATCATCACTGATAAGGTAACTGCCGAGATGCCCTCGCCAGTGGCCGGAATCGTTGAATCCATCGCGGTCAACGACGGCGAGACCGTTCCCGTAGGCACCACGATAGCGGTAATCGGAGACAAACCCGGCGCATCTGCTGAGGGCTCACCCGCGCCGGAACAGGTCGCCGAGCCCGTTCACGAGACGGGGAGCACGGCCCCTACGTCCCCGTCTCGGCTCCAGGACTCTGGAGGTGAGCACCGTGCTTCGCCGCTGGTTCGCAGATTGGCTCAAGAGCACTCCGTGAACATTTCCGTAATTGAAGGCACTGGTTCTGGGGGCCGCGTCACAAAGCAGGACATTCTCGCCTACATCGAGAATCGCCCGTCCGCCGATAAGCCTGCAGCCGTTGTAGCGACTACAGCCTCTCCTGATGCGCAGCCCGCGATTGAGCACAAGCCAACGACAGCGCCCCAGCCCATTCTGGGAGAGCACGATGAGCTGGTGCCGCTCAGCACGATTCGTCGCGCGATCGCCGAGCATATGGTTCGAAGCGTTACCACAGCTCCACACGCCTGGTGCCTGGTAGAAGTCGACGTCAGTGAGCTCGTACGCACCCGCGAGCGGCTACTGAAAGACTGGCAGGATCGAGAAGGATTCGAGCTTACTTTTGTGCCGTTCTTTATCAAGGCAGTGACCGAGTCGCTTCGGGATCATCCAATCATAAATTCCAGCTGGTCAGATGCCGGAATCATCATGAAGGGACATATCAACATCGGCCTCGCTGTTGCGGTCGAAGATGGTCTCATCGTCCCCGTAATCCATCATGCAGACCGCCAGAGCATCGCGGGGCTTGCCCACGGAGCACGAGAGCTTGTGGTTCGAGCCCGTCAACACCAGCTTCAGCCTGCCGACGTCCAGGGTGGAACGTTCACGGTGAATAACACGGGCGCCCTGGGCTCCATCATGTCCGCACCGATCATCCCGCAGCCCCAGGCAGGCATCGTCACGATGGAAGCAATCGTCAAACGCCCCGTGGTAAGGGATGATGCTATTGCCATCCGATCGATGATGAATGTCTGCCTGTCCTTTGACCATCGGGTCACCGATGGTGCGCAAGGGTTGCGATTCTTGCAGAGTGTGCGTCGGCGACTGGAGTCATTCGATCGCGGAACATCACTCTACTGATCGCGCGCCCCTGGAAGCATCTGGTATCCTGAGCCCCGCAATGCTCGAATTGCCCGTGTTTGACCACGTCCCGCGCACGCAACCGATAAGCCCGGACGCCCCGTCGGTGCGCGGCTCCCGGCCTGACTGGCTTCGCGTTCGACTGCGCATGGGCGATCACTACCGTGAGCTCAAGTCGCTGATGCGAGAGCGAGGCTTGCACACGATTTGTGAAGAAGCGATGTGCCCGAACATTGGTGAGTGCTGGGAAAATCGTACTGCGACGTTTCTGATTCTCGGAGATGTGTGTACTCGAAACTGCGGATTCTGTTCCGTCACTACGGGCCGGCCACCTGCCCTAGATGAGAACGAGCCTGAGAGACTTGCGGAAGCTGTTTCGAGCCTCGGGCTGCGCCACGTTGTGATCACTTCTGTCACCCGAGATGACCTTCCTGATGGCGGCGCCCAGATATTTGCCCGAACGATCAAGCGACTTCGCGAACAGGACCCTGAGATAGGGATCGAGGTGCTGATCCCTGATTTTCAAGGCAATTGGTCAGCTCTTGAGACGGTCATGGATGCGCGGCCAGATATTCTCAATCACAATCTGGAATCGGTGCCGCGGCTCTACCAACGAGTGCGACCGAAAGCCATCTACCACCAATCGCTGGAGCTACTTCAACGGGCGAAGACCCGCGTACCATCGGCCGTGACGAAGTCCGGTCTCATGGTGGGTCTCGGAGAATCGCGCGATGAGCTGATCTCGACATTTCACGATCTCCGGAGGCACAACGTGAATGTACTGACCGTTGGTCAATATCTCCGACCCACCCCCAGGCATTTACCAATCGAGCGTTACTACACCCCTGACGAGTTCGCTGAGCTTAAGCAGGTCGCCGTCGAGCTGGGTTTTGAGCACGTCGAGTCCGGACCGTTAGTTCGTTCGTCATACCACGCACATGAGCAGGTGCCATCGAGCGCCCAGCGATCCTCCAGCGGAAGGTCTTCTTGAGTCAGCAGCCCACACCCGGCCGGCCCACCGGGCCCCCACCACAGGCGACGCCCCTCGTTCCCCGGAGGGGCCGGCGCAGCCTCCAGAGAATGGCACTCCAGCCGAAGCAGAGACATCCGCACCCGCGGACGAATCAACAGCCCCCTCGACGCCAGTCGGCGATGATCCGTCCATGACTCCCACCACCGTGAATTCAGAAGAGACGCTCGAGGCTCAGCGTGTAAGTCCAGATAGCGAGTCGTCTACCACGCACGTCCACGCTGCGGCAGCGAACAGCGCATCAGTTGCCGCCGCTGCTGAAACGAGCGCTCAGCCCGTGGCTTCATCGGTGGTCTCGCCGTTAGGGGGCTCGCCCACGAGTCAGCCGGCTGGGGCACCGCCTGTCATTGTGCCCACACCGTCAGGTCCGAATGGCGCCCAGGTATCGGAGTCGTTTCCCTCTACTGTGACACGCTCAACAGAAGCATCCGCCGACGACATCGTGTACACCCCCTTCGCTTTGTCAATCGGAGATGGCTTCAAGTTCGGTTGTGGCGTCGTGCTGGCCTTGTTCGTCACCGTCATGACCCTGGCCTTAGTGGCAGCCGTCGGCTTTCTTATTGCCAGCCTCGCGGGGTTCTCGATACCAATCGGGGCCGTGGGTAAATAGAGTCAAGGCGAACAAAGAGCGAAGAACCGGGGGAGGCACGAACTCTTCACCTGTCTCAGAGTGAGCTCAGCGTGGAAAGTGATCCGCTCAAGCGCTCACATCGTGCGCCAGGAGAATCGCTTCAGCAACTTCGCGCATGGACTTACGGCTGTTCATGCTCAACTTCTGGATCTTTCGGAAGGCCTCGGTCTCTTTCAGACCCTGCGCATCCATAAGCACACCCTTGGCGCGCTCCACCAGCTTGCGCGTCTCCAGAGCTTCCCGAGTGTCCCCTAGCTCCTGCTCCAACGAGCGGAACTCCTGGAACCGAGCGAGGGCTACTTCAATCGCCGGAACTAGCTCAGCTTCGCCAAACGGCTTCACGATGTAGCCCATCACACCGGATTCACGGGCGCGATCGACAAATTCGCGATCTGAGTAAGCGGTCAACAGGAGAACTGGCGCAACTCGCTCCTCGGCGAGGATTTTGGCTGCGCCAATCCCATCCAGCTCCCCGGGCATCTGAATATCCATGAGCAGCAGATCCGGCTTCAGCTCACGGGCAAGATTGATTGCACTGCGACCGTCGGAGGCTTCACCCACTACGAGGTAACCCTGGTTCTCGAGCATCTCCTTGAGGTCGAGGCGAACCAGCGATTCATCTTCAACAATCACGATGCGATGTTGTGCCATATGTCTTCTCCCGGACAGCAACAAGTGCTAGTCAGTTGGCAGTTGCTCGGCTCGAGGAAAGGAGATCAAGGTACGCACTCCACCGTCGTTTTCGATGCTGAGATCGCCCTTGAGATCTTCCCGGACGAGTGTTCGAACGATCTGGAGTCCCAGCCCACCCCGATTGATGTCAAATCCTTCTGGAAGTCCTCGCCCATCGTCGCGGATATCGATAAGCATGCTATCGTCGGTCTCTTCGAGGCTCACGACTATCGTTCCTTCCGAGCGATCGGCGTAAGCATGCTCCACAGAATTCTGAAGTAGCTCATTGATGATGAGCGCACATGAGGTTGCCTGTTGAGCGGGCAACATGAAGAGCTTTTGGCCTTCCAGCTTGAGTGAGATGCGCTTGGCCGGATCCAATGTGCCTCTCGTCACCTCACCGAGGATTCGATTGCACACTTCATGAATGTTGATTGCGCTCGTCTCGTCCTTGGAGAGAAACTCGTGAACGAATGCGACACTCAGGATGCGATTGATGGACTCCTGGAGCAGCGCGGCCACGTCTTCGGAGTCTGTGCGACGAGCCTGAAGTCGGAGCAAGGCAGCGATCGTCTGGAGATTATTCTTCACTCGGTGATGAATCTCCTGGATCATCGCAGACTTGATCTTGAGCTCCTGCTCCTTTCGGGTCTCTTCGGTGATGTCCTGAATAGCGACGATTGCACCCGGGGCGACGTCGCGCAATCCAAGGAACCGTCCAACTAGACCATCACGATGGATCGGCACGATCGGAATCACTCTCTTGATCCAGATCTGGTCTTGCTCCTCGACCTGTTGCTCCATGCAGACATTCCGTTCCATGGCTTTGAAACAGATGTATTCATTCGTCTCAAGGTCAGAAAGCTGAGTATCCACGATGGAATCTGGATAACCTAGTCGACGGTAAAGATGCTCAGCAACCACGGTGGTGTAGCGAATCTGGCCTCCCTTGTCGATGATCAGCACTCCATCGTGAAGACCAAGGCGCCCCAGTGCTTCGCCACCCTGCAAGAGGCCCAATCGAAGCATTTCCCGCACGTGCGCGATGGCTCGGCGGAACGTGATGTCGCGCTTTCGCTGACGCTCATGCTCCAGCATGGCCATCTCGCTCACGAGTACGGCGATAACTCCGCGGTCACCCATGATCGGCATAGCCTCATGCATGGTAGGCACCCCGGAGATGACGATCGCTCGCTCGTGATGCGCGTTTGGAGCGTCGATACAGCGAAACACGAGCGGCGACTCGGCCCGTCCAACTCGCTTGCCAACCTGACTTTGCGAATATAGAGAGGGGACCGGGTGCGGCTGCGCATGGACTACCACTTGCATCTCATCGCGATCCATGGGCACGAGCAACATGAGGTCCGCCGAGCTCAGGTCAGCGACCAACGGCATGTTGTCTAGCGCAAGGTGAAGCCGCTCTTGATCCTGCTCGGAAAGAGCGCTCAATGATGCCAATGAAACGACGCCGGCGGTAGGGTCAGCCGACACTCGAACAGCCATGGTCCGTCAGCCTAACAATCAGAAAGGCGACAGACTACTCGAAGAACTTGAGCAGGCCGAGCGCCGAATTTCCTAGGAGTGCAAGAGAAGTGTACTTGATCGTATTGCCGATCAGGCAGGCCAGAAATACTCTACTGATCGGAAGAGCAAGTGAGCCGGCGATCACTCCGATTGCGTCAAAGAATGGATTCGGGAAACTAGCAAACAGTAACACGGTGATGAATCCATTTTTCTTCATCCAATCCTCAGCGCGCGTCCACCACTTGCCACGCCGAGTCTCAATTGCCTCTCGGCTACCGAGCCCGACGATGTAACCTGTCATCTCTCCAATTGAGCTTCCCAATCCGGCAAATGGTCCAACAACCCAGGGATTGATCATGGTTCCCGCACCGAGGACGGCAGCGAAGCCTGGTGCTGGCAAAAGCACCGTCGCGCTGGAGAAGAACATGATCAGAGAGATGCCGGGATAGCCGTATTGGAGCAACATCATCGGATCCATGCCGTTGGCGAAGGCCACACCAATTCCGACCATGAACGCGATCAGAAGAACGACGGCGGCTACCCAGATCCACCGAACGGTGGTCCTATGCGATCGCTTGGAAGCGGCGGGAAAGCCGGTGGATGTCGCGGCCATTTCACCGCCCTGGTTGAACAAGCGACCCTCGTGCCAAGTGGATTCGATGGTTCATGATAGCCATGGCGCATCCGTCATGCAACTGATATTACCGACTTGACTTAGATTACCGACCTGACTTAGCAGCCAGCTTTACTACCGTGCACCCCGGCACTCTAATCGCGATCGAGAGATCACTCGAACTGCGAGAAGGTCCTGCGCGGAAAGGAGTGGAGCAGAAGTAATCTGCGCGTTCAGATCTGTCAGGCAATAGGTCCCGCATGGTAGCATCGCGCAAGGTACATCATGATCTTTGTTGACTTTCTAGGGTCCAAATCTGCCTTCGAATCACTCCAGGAGGGTGTGGCGGAAGAGATTGCCGCGGCCCTCCGATCGTCGCGCTCGAGCGTCGTCATTCGGCGCATTGTGGTCGATCCTGAGCCCACGGAGATCGAGCTGTGGGTTGAGCTCAGCTCCGATGAGCAGTTCGTGCGCTATGGCCGAACCATCGCAGAACGAGTGGCCGAACGAATCCGTTCAGATGGCAGCTCGGATGTCTGGGTGATGTTTCGAATCGTCCCACTGAGCCACGCGTTCCTAAACGGCCAGCCCCGAGCGCGCGGACGAGCGACGCTCGACTGAGACGACGAGTCCGAGGGCTACGGGATCGGCGCCTGGGTCTGGCGCGCGGGAGTCGGGGCTGGTGTTGATGCGGATCCGCCCTGGTCCATCTGTGGCAGTTTGAAATATTGCCGGATAATCCGCATTGCGATGGGCGCGGCGTTCTTACTGCCCGTGCCCTTCTCCACAAAGACCGTGACCGAGATCTCAGGATCTTCCGCGGGTGCCAAGCCAGTGAACCAGCCATGCGTTGGTAGCGCGCCATTCGTGTCGCGAGGCCCTGTGTATTCACCAGTTCCGGTCTTGCCAGCGATACGCAGCTCCGGCACGCGATAATCCTTGAGAAGCTGGCCCGCGAACCCAGCCTCCATGCCTTCCAGAATCGTGGCCCGGTGCTGAGGCGACATGTCGATATCTCGAATGACCTGAGGAGGTACCGTGCGCACTTGCTGTCGGTCCGTATCCGCGATCTCTTTCACCAGACGCGGCCGAACAAGCTTCCCTCCGTTCGCCAGCGCGTTGGTGAAATTGGCTACCTGAAGCGGTGTTGACAACACGTATCCCTGACCAATGGACATGTTGTACGTGTCACCCTTGACCCACCGCTCTCCGCGTCGCTGAAGCTTCCAGGCTTCATCTGGAATGACTCCAGCCGCTTCATTGGGTATGTCTATACCCGTCATGCTTCCGTAGCCGTACTGGCGCGCGTATGCCGCGAGTCGCTCGTTGCCGAGTCCTTGAAAGCGCTCGGGCTCGTAGCCGCCCCCGAGATAGAAGAAATACACATTGGACGAGTTTGCGAGGCCGCCAATCATATTGAGTCGGCCCAAGACGGACCAATCGGGGAAGATCTGCCGATAGTTCGGGTCGTACTCGCTCGGCACGAAAATCGCACCCTTGCTCTCGATCACCGTATTGCGGTTTGCAATGCCGTCCTTCAACGCCGCCGCGGCAGTCACCAATTTGAACGTGGACCCAGGTGGGTACAGTCCAGACGCGGCTCGATGGAAGAATGGCTGAGAAGGGTCCTTGAATAGCTGTTCAAGCTCGTCTTCACGATCATCGTCAGCAAAGATGTTGTCGTCGTAAGTCGGCAAGCTCATCATCGCGAGGATGTCGCCGGTCTTCGGATTCATAACGACAGCAACGCCAGTGGTCTCGCCGTTCAGCCCCTCCTGGAGTATGCGAGACACTTCTCGCTGCAGGTCCAGGTCTACGCTGAGAATGAGATTGCGCCCAGGATCTGGGTTTTCAATCCGAATTTCGTTCACCGGTCGTCCACTAGCCTCGACCTCATACATCCTGCGACCAGGCTGCCCGCGCATCACGCTTTCGTACTGCTCTTCGAGACCGGCCGCGCCGATGCGGTCATTGATCGTGTAGCCTTCTCGATCGATCTTCGAGCGGTATTCTGCTGGCGACAGTAAAGTAGGTGAGATGAGACCGGTGTACCCCAGCAGGTGCGCGAGTAACGGGCCCTCGCTGTATTTTCGGGTGGACTCTACGCTGATAACCACTCCTGGCAGCTCTTCATGACGCTCTTCAATACGGAGTGCCGCGGTGCGCTCGACGTTGTACTTCACTGGAATAGGCGTGAAGAGATCGTCGTCAGATCGGCGTCGCTCGATGACCCGTCGAAGGTCGATGGGCGACATGCTGAGAAGCGCCGCGAGACGGTCGTAAATCTCGGTTTCACGGCGAGCTGGAATATCAGCCGGAACGATGGATGCGACGAAAATCGGAGCATTGGATGCGAGAAGCTGACCGCGACGATCGTAAATGACGCCGCGGGGAGGCTTGATTGCGCTCACACGAACGCGGTTGTTGTCCGCTTTCTGGCGAAAATTCGGGCCGTCAACGATCTGGAGTCGCCAGAGCTGGGCTCCAAGGATGAGAAAAGATATGACTACCGCGGCTCGGAAGAGGTTCGCCGGCAGTCTCGGCGCGCCCGTTCGCTCAGATGCATCAAGCATGAATGATCCTAGAACAGGCCCAATTCTACAGGAGAGATGACTTGAGGGGACAACCAGATCATGATGTCCATCGACCACATGAAGGAGTAAGCGCTATCGGTCCTGATCCGTATAATCGGCGGTCAGATGCTTCCCGGGGAGGCCCAGTGTGATCCGCCGAATCGGAATTCTGAGTGGTGGCGGGGATTGTCCCGGTATCAACGCCGTCATCCGAGCTGTCACGTATTCATCCATCGTGTCCCATGGCTGGGAGGTCGTGGGTATCGAAGATGGCTATGAAGGCTTGCTCAGGCGTGAGGGCACTCGGCGACTTCGTGTCTCCAATGTGCGAGGAATTCTCGCTCAGGGTGGAACAATTCTCGGAACGACGAATCGTTCCAACCCATTCGCCTATGTATCTGAAAAAAATGGGGAGGTCGTCACTGATGACCGTTCAGGCGATGTTCTGAAGGCGATCAGCGACCAAGGCTTGGACGCATTGGTTGCGATCGGGGGGGACGGTTCGCTCACGATCGCTCAGCAGTTCTCCGATCTTGGCGTTCCGGTCGTGGGCGTTCCGAAGACGATCGATAACGATCTCGCATGCACGGACTACACGTTTGGATTTCATACGGCAGTGGAAGTCGCCACGCATGCTTTGGACCGATTGCACACCACCGCGGAAAGTCATCATCGAGCCATGATTCTCGAGGTGATGGGTCGGGATGCCGGCTGGATTGCACTGGAGAGTGGAATCGCCGGGGGCGCCCACGCGATTCTCATTCCTGAGATTCCCTTCGATATCGAAGTGGTCAGTGAGTTCATCCGATATCGGGAACGCGATCTGGGGACCAAATACAGCGTCATCGTGATAGCCGAGGGTAGTGTGATTCCGGGATTAGGGCAGGTGATGGAGCCTGCCACGGTGCCGGGAGCCGCCGCTCGGCTCTCTGGCGTCTGTGCCTGGCTTGCCGGACAAGTGGGAGCGCGAACGGGCGTTGAATTGCGCACCACGATTCTCGGCCACCTGCAACGAGGCGGCACTCCGAATGCTGTTGATCGGATTCTGGCCACCAGATTTGGTGCGGCGGCGGTTGAGCTCGTGGCGTCCGAGCAGTTCGGCCGGATGGTTGCGCTTCGAGGCCAGGAGATAGTCAACGTGCCGATTTGTGACGCCGTTGGATCAGTGCGTAAAGTGCCGCAGGATCACCAGCTTGTGAGGCAGGCCCGTGAGATTGGCGTGTGCTTCGGAGACCGTCTCCCGCCTAGAGCGAACCGCCAGAGAAAGTAGTAAAGAGTGAAAAAGTTAAGCGTGAAGAACTCGGCTTTTCACAGAGCTACCGAATTCCTTCACGCTTAGCTTTTCACTCTTCATTCGCTGGCGAGCGTTCAGTCGTCCTGGATTGAACCGCTCCGACGTCGAAGGAACGACGGTGCGTCAAAATCGTCATTTGACTGTTCTCGCTCCGCCCTCGTCTGCCGGGGCGACCGACTCATGGAGTCCACGGACGTTTGCTCCCGACGCCGGTCTGCTTGCTTCTTCAGACCAGTTGCAATGACGGTGATCTTTATATCAGGCTGCGGATGGGGATTGACAACAGCGCCAAAGATGATGTTTGCTGATTCGTCGACTGCTTCTCTGACTGCATCGGCGGCATCGGCAACCTCGCTCAGTGCCAGATCCGGACCGCCAGTGATGTTCAAAAGGACGCCACGGGCACCTTCAATTGAAACGTCGAGAAGCGGGCTATTGAGCGCGGCGCGGGCCGCCTGGACCGCTCGGTCTTCACCACGAGCCTCGCCAATGGCCATGAGCGCAGGACCCGAGTCAGACATGATCGACTTGACGTCCGCAAAGTCCAGATTGATGAGCCCAGTCATTGTTACCAGGTCTGAAATACCCTGGATACCCTGACGAAGAACGTCATCCGCCATCTTGAATGCGTCCACCACGGTCATGCGAACGTCACCCAGCCGGAGCAGCTTGTCGTTCGGGATAACGATGAGGGCATCGACCTCATTTCGAAGTCGCTCCACTCCCTCGGCCGCGATGCGAGCACGTTTCGCACCTTCGAACCGAAATGGCAGCGTTACGATTCCGACGGTGAGAGCGTGAGTCTGTTGGCGTGCAATCCGAGCAATCGTTGGCGCGGCGCCAGTCCCCGTTCCGCCCCCCATGCCAGCGGTAACAAAGATCATGTCAGCGCCGCTGAGCGTTCCAGCCAGCTCATCTTGTTCGATCTCGGCTGCCCGCTCGCCCGCGCTCGGGTCGCCGCCGGCACCCAGGCCGCGGGTGGATCTGGCACCGATGATGATCTTTCGATAGGCGTTGGAGGCTGCCAACGCCTGTGCGTCGGTATTTACTGCTATGAACTCGACACCTTGCACACTGGCGTCCACCATGCGGTTCACAGCGTTCCCGCCGCCCCCGCCTACACCTACGATCTTGACCTCGGTAAAGCCCTTTGCAGGAGAGGACAGTGGCGAATCGATGATTCGCGGAACCACTGCTTCCTGTCGAGACAGGTCAAGAACCCGCCCGGGGTCAAACCCACCGCTAAGCTTGGACACGGCGAATGACCTCCTCCGCGAGCGTGGTATAGATATCGACGGCTTTATCGGCACCGGAATATTGGAACACCGAAGTTCCGGCCGATCCTGCTTCAAGAATCTTGCTGTTTGTCCCAACTTCAACGTCGAACACCTTACCGCTCCATCGCTCACGTAGATATTCGGACACCTGGCGCTCTTCGCGTAGTCTGCGGTCCAATTTGCTTAGCACAATGCCTAACACTTTGAGTCGGGGATTCAGATAAAGGATCTCCTGGATGCTTTCCTCGAGCATCTGAAGACCCTGTAGTGAGAAGAATCGCGCTTCTGTTGGAATAACCACCTGGGTAGCCGCCACAAGCCCGTTGATGGTTAGAAGTCCAAGAGATGGGGGAGTGTCAATCAAGATGAAGTCGTACCTGGAATCCACCTGCAGTAAATGATCTCTCAGCCGCAGCTCGCGTCCCAGCTTGTTCATCAGGGCCGCCTCTGCGCTGGCCAAAGGGACCGACGCTGGCACAACGTCCAGCTTCTTGACGCCGCCGTTCTCCACGGGCAGCACGGGCAACGGGAAATTCCTGTCAAGCAGGGAGTCAGCAACCGTATGAGTGACGCGCTTCTCAAGCCCGAATGCGCTGGTCAGATTTCCCTGCGGGTCCATGTCAACCAGCAGGACGCGCTTGTCTCGGCGAGCCAACGCGGCACCTAGATTGGCCGTCGTGGTAGTCTTGCCGACACCGCCTTTTTGATTGGCGATGGCGATCACAGTCGCCACATATTTCTCCGTTCTTCTAAACAGAAGAATAACATTCGAAATGGTAGCACGGGCGTCCTCACGTCGACAGTTGGATCGAGGCTGCCCGCACTTCGATTCCGTCTCAATTGTCAGCTCACAAGATGATTCGACCCTTTTCGGCAAATGTTGAGGGGAACGTTGTGGGGGATTGTCGTTTGCGATGATTCAATGCCCGGGTTGCGGTGGACGAAATCCTGAGAATGCGGTCGTCTGCGACTGGTGCGCAAGGCCGCTCCGGGGAGCCAGCTCCCCGGAGCGTTCATCCCGACGAATCGGACTCCCAATCGTTATCGGAGTTGTGCTGATCGCGAGCGCACTCGTGGCAGTCATCGCTCTGTCCTCTCTCTCACGAAGCGGAATCATCGCGACTCCCGTCGTAGTGGTCTCCAGTCCAATTCCCGCCGCGAGTCCACGCGCCATTGCCCCAACATCGATTCCAACAATCACACCCTTGCCACCCAGTACGCCTGTAGTCCGCAGCGCCAGAATCGTGAATACCAACGGTGAAGGCGCGTTGATAAGACGTGAGCCGTCGGTCAATGCCCCCAGCGCGGGGCTGGTGCGCGAGGACGGTGTAGTAATGCTTCTGGGCCCTGAGGAGACAGTCCAGGCACAAGTTTGGCGTCAGGTGGAAGACGCGCAAGGAAATCAGGGGTGGATCCGAGCTGACTACCTGGTTCAGGTCGAAGCCGCCAGTCCAATGCCGCTTGCTCCACCACCCTGATATTGTGATCCGAAGGATTACCTAGGTAACAAGCTTTACGATGCTATAATCAGCGCAATCACACTGCCGAGTGACACCCTCCGCGACTCACCTGCCATGACCGACCGCATCAACCGCGAGATCGACGACCTGTTGCGACATATGGAAGATCGGGAGCGCCGTTCTGTCAAGCGGCGGTTCCAACGATGGTCGCACGCATTCTCCGAATCATGGCGCAGTATGTTCGGCGGCTTTCTCCGTCGATCACCCGTGGAGCAGTTCATGATTGCCAGCGTTCTGCTCCTGATGATCTCATTGGTGATGCAGTATTTCTCCAAGACGCTCGCCGGCTACGCCAGTATCCTTAGCATTCTGCTGTTTGTGCTGGCCCTGGTCCTCTCAGTCACTTCGCCAGGACGCGGTGGCTACCAGAAGCGGTGGCGTGGCAAAGTCATCGACTACAACCAACCCACCATCTGGACACATATCCGTCAGTGGTTCAACCGCCGCCGCTGACCTTCCCTTATATCCTCCAGCATAGGAACGCCCCAACCACAACGCTGAGGCGTGGACACCTCAATGCATGTAGTGAGCTCTTCAAGGGCTACTGGGCCGGTCGATCGCGACCTGATCAGCTCCCGCCGCTCCCGGCTAGGATCCCGCGGAGCTAGCTCCGAGTCCCTCGCCATCGATGGGGGTCAAACCCGTGCGCGCGGAACCAGTAATAGATCCCATCCCAATAAGGCTCAGGATCGATAGCCAGGACATCGCCGCCATCACGGGCTCGCGACATGACCAGCTTTCCCCATTGCTCAGGATTCTGACGGGCAGCCCCCACGTCGATGCTCGCTGCGGAGCTGTCGGGACCTTCCAGATCGTTCAGAAAATCGGTGAGTAGCGGCGTATCGGCGCGCCACGCTTTCAACACCGCCTCCGAACCCCCGGATTGTCCGACCAGGATAAGGGCGTCATCGCCCTTGTCTCTGGTGCGCCATTCAATGCGTTCGGTCATGGATGCCTATCAGTGGCCAGTTCTCGGTGCTCTCGAGAGTATGGAGATATTAGGAACTCGAGCGACCACGCCATGGGTGCGGATCCACACCGCGCGCCCGGAACCAGTAATAAATACCATCCCAGTAGGGCTCGGGATCGATATCGAGCACATCGCCGCCATCGACCGATCGGGAAATCACGAGCTTGCCCCACTGTTGCGGATTGCGATGACTCACGTCGGTCTCTAGACGCCCCTCGGCGGTCTCGAGGTCGTCCATGTCGTTGAGGAAATCGGCAATGACGCCCTGATCGGCACCCCACGATTTCATCACCGTGTCGCCGGCTTCGCCGTACTCTCGAACGAACAACAGGGCATCATCGCCCTGGCCTTTGGTTCGCCACTCTATTCGTGCAGTCATGGTCACCCTGCCGATAATTTAGCCCGCTAAAGCGAAGGGCAGTCCCTTAGAGATTCCTTGAAGAAGCGATTTAGAAGAACGTATTGACGACTTTGGGAATCATCACGTTCATGGCGATGATGATCTTGCGTCGATACAGCTTGAACTTCGTTTCCGGATCGCGTCGCATGATGTCTTCGCGTCGTCCGACGAAGTGGTTCACCTCGTCGTGCAGCCGATTCTGGTAGCAGAAGAACTTGCTGTTGACGTGAATCTCGTCGCCTTCGACCCGCTCTACCTCAACGTTGCTGATGAAGTGCTCGAATCGCGAGACCGGCTCTTCTGGCCAGTGGATGCCCGTGTTGAGCTGGCGGATTCGGCCGGCCAGGATGTCCTTGCCTTCGTCGAACCAGTTGATCTCGGTTTCGGCGCTGGTGAACTCCATGTCCCAGTCGCCAAACTTGATGTTTCGGCGCATCGGCATCCAGTAGTGGAGATCATCGTGCAAGAGATCCAACCACTCATTGAGCCGGCGCTCATCGAGTAGGCGCGCCTCGAGGTAGAGGAATTGCTCCACATCTTGCTGCAGAACCAGTCTCTCCAGCCGGGCCGCGTCCACTCCTACGCTCTCAATCATTGTGCTGCTCCTATGAGAATCGCGGAGACGCTGAGGCGGGTCAGCCCGAACGAGCTTTCGCGCGCTCGAGCTGACCCGCCTCGCTAACTATCCCTCTGCTGATCGAACCTCGTTGAAGAAGACGTACTCTTCTTCGCCCACCTTCGATGGATCCTGTGTGTGCTCTAACCAGGTGACGAGAACGAATCCACCGTCGCCCGGATTGGCAATGACTTCGCCCACAGATCCATTGATCAGCGTAATCTTCACGCCCTCGGGCAAAGTACGGAACTCTTCAGCTCCATGCTGGCCCGAGATATCGTACTTCTTGGCTTCGGTCATCTGAGCCTTACTACCAGATCCGATGATTGGCGGTCTTGTTCACCGGATACAGGTCGTCCCAGCTCTCAGCTTCCATGAAGGCCAACCAGCGGCTGAACCGCGCCCGGTGCGCCTCTTCCGTGTAGGAGCCGTTGATCACCACGCCCGGGAACCGGTCGTCGTACCGGCCATGTCCTATGCCGTTGCGGAAGAAGTAGTCGTTCTTCCGCGCCGTGGCGCCCTGACTGGCCGGATAGACGTA
This sequence comes from uncultured Chloroflexia bacterium, assembly GCA_963765765.1. Taxonomy (GTDB): domain Bacteria; phylum Chloroflexota; class UBA6077; order UBA6077; family JACCZL01; genus CAVXYC01. The sequence goes on from CAVXYC010000028.1 coordinate 108,417, forward strand.
GTTCCAGTTCTCCATGTCGTCCGACTCGAAGAACCCGACTGGCCCATTGAAGCGCTCGGAGTAGTGGCGCAATGCCTGCTTCACATGCTCCGGGGCGTTCTTGTCGACGCCAGAGAGTGTCCAGCGCTCCGTCATGCCCACCTGGTGCGGGTGGTAGTAGCGGATACGCCAGCTATCAACCATTACAGCCGGCCAGATCGCAAAGTGCCCGCCACCCCAGCCGTGCGGAGGCATGATCTTGCCCTTGAGCTTCTCGGCCTTCTTTGCCGTCTGCTCACGGAAGTAGTCGTCCACACCCGGCTCAAACCACTCATTGGTGTAGGGGGGAACGCCCGTCTCGTTGTACAGGGTCAGCATTCCGCCGTGTCCCAGATTGTGGTCGCCGCAGGCGTACTTCTCTTGCGGGAATTTGACCGACGCCACTTCCTTGCCCTCACCGCGGTCCTCATGGAGGCCCGCTGCCGCGGCAGAGCGGTGGGTCATGGCGGTGTGAGTGAGATCGGTCACCGAGGTGAAGCCGGGAACCTTCCAGTTGGTCGGGAGGCGATGCCGCTGGAACGGGGTGAACATTTCCAGCCCGGCATCCTCGCCATCACTCGACTGCAGGCAGTGTCGTAGGCTCTCCGCGAATGGGCCCATATAATCCTGGAATGACGGGGCTTTGCGATCCCAGGTGGCCCAGATGAGGCCATAGAAATTACTGAGCTGGGCGACTTCGACCAGGCCCCACTCGGTCTTGTTCAGCGTGTCCGTGTAGGCCTCAGGGGAATTCTGAAAGCCGGCGCCCACGAGCTTGCCCTTGGTGTCATAGGTCCAGGCATGGAAGGGGCAGGTGAACACCAAGCTGTTGCCCTGGTCGTATCGGCAGACTTTCTCGCCGCGATGGCGACAGGAGTTGAGGAACGCCCGGATCTGCTTGTCCTTGCGATCCCGCACCATGATCACCTCTTCGGTGCCCATGCGCGTGACAACGAAATCGCCGGGATTCGGAATCTGACTCTCGTGTCCCAGCAGAAGCCAGCAGCGCTGGAAGATCTGCTCCATCTCCTGATCGAAGATATCCGGGTTTACGTACGTCTCCCGACTGATAGTGCCACGATCAGGATCGATGTACGATCGGATGGACCGGTCCCCCGGGGCTCGAATGAAGGCTACCATAACGACCTCCTCTGTCTGGGCGAATTCTAATCCTGACTGATCCTGTTGTCCATGCCTTAAAGTTCACAATCGCCGGGACGTATGTGGAGCCGATCTGGCATCCCATGACTCCTTGGCGTGAGCCAACGAAAAACAGGTGGAGCCGGAAGGGACTCGAACCCCCTGCTTGTAAGGCACAACGCGCTAAGCGCTGTACTGCAAGTATAGGTCCACGTTCAAAAGCGGTGCAGTTAAGGAGTCTGGGGCGGGCTCTTAAGGGGCTTCAGGCTCGATCACCTCAAGTGTTCGACGAATGCCCAAGCGACTAGGCCAACCGAGTCTGCTTGTAGCAACGCTGTAGCAGCTGCGAGATGACTGTGTAGCCAAAGAAAAGAGCCCCACCTATATTGAGTGGAGCCCAATGTCTTGGTGGAGCCGAGGGGACTCGAACCCCTGACCCCCTGCTTGCAAAGCAGGTGCTCTCCCAGCTGAGCTACGGCCCCATCTGATGCTGCGATTCGTCTTGAACGCTCTCTGAGTATATATAAATGTGCTCGGCTTCTCGTGGCGCACCCGTAGGTCCGTCTGCGTCACGCCCGGCTATAAACAACCACGCAATCGACGATTTGGGCTGCCACCGTACTTGGTGCTCTGTCCGGAGAGCCGTAGCTAGCTCAGGCTCAGTCGATCGGCTTCCAGCCGGCGAGAAAGCGGCGAAGGCCGCCGCAGTCCAGAGAGTTCTGGTTACCTCGGGCGCTCCACGGTATAGCTGGCGATCTCAAACAGCGTATCTCGAGCCTCACCTGACGGAAGAATGTCGAGCGACTGCTGCGCTTCCTCTATAAGGCGATGGGCCTCGGAGTACGCATCGTCAATCGCCCCGCTGGTGCGCACGAGCTCGATGAACTCTTCCATGTCGTCTGGATCGCGGTCGAACCACGCCTCGTATTCCGCGGAGGCGATTCGCTCTCGAACGCAAAGTACGGGCAACGTGACGATGCCCTGCCGAAGATCCGATCCAACCTTCTTACCCAGTACGCGCTCGTCGCCAATGAAATCGAGAATGTCGTCCACCACCTGGAACGCAAGCCCGAGACGATCTCCGTAGCTCCGCATCGCCTGGATCTGGTCGTCGTTCAAGCCGGCCAGAATTGCTGATCCCTGACACGCTAATACAAATAAGGAGGCGGTCTTGCCCCAGATGGTCTGGTAGTAGCCATCTCGCGTCAGAACTCGATGCGCTTTGCCCAGCCGCGAAGCTTCTTCAATCTGGCCCTGGCACATGCTTGCCAACGTCTCGGCGAAGAGGCCAATGACCCGCATGTCACCCGTCGCAACGCAGCGCGACGCTGATTGCGCGAAGAGATAGTCACCCACGAGCACGGCTAGTGCATTTCCGACCCGAGTAAAGAGGGTCTCGTCTCCACGACGAAGCGCCGATTCATCCACCACGTCATCGTGCACCAGGCTGGCGGCGTGCAGGAGCTCAACGCCCACGGCCATGTTGGTCATTGCCTGCGGAGCCGCGTCACCCAGTCGAGCAGTGAGGAGCGCAAGGGCGGGACGCATCCGTTTACCACTCCCCGGAAGAACCATACTGAGCATGGGACCCATGAGCGGATGCTCGGATTGAGCGGTCTCAATAAGCGTCTCTTCCACGGCAGCGAGCTCTTGCTCAATCAGCGTAAGAGATGGGGCGGTGCTCGTCATTCAGCCACCTCACCACGAGAGAGCCATTCGCCTATTGCAGGAAACAACCGCGATGCGTTTAGAGTCGATTCTTGCGAAACCCGCTCCATTGACACCCCGCGCAGCTCGGCCAGCTTCTCCGCCACCAATCGAACGCGTGCAGGCTCATTTCGCGAACCGCGAAATGGATGCGGTGAGAGGTACGGGCAGTCCGTTTCGGTCACATACGCACTTGACGGCACCGCCGCCGCGACGTCAGGAAGTGCCCTGGCGTTCTTAAAGGTCACCGGGCCTGCGAATGAGACCATCAGATTTGCATCTACGCCACGCTGCATGAGTGCGACATCCCCGGAGAAACAATGCAGGACCCCGACCGGTCTGCCAGGCCCCCGATTGCTGGACCAGTCACTCAATATGCTCAATGTGTCGTCGTCCGCGTCGCGATTGTGCACAATGATCGGCAAAGACAGCTTCTGGGCTAGTGAGAGGTGCGCCTTGAACCAATCGCGCTGCTCACCGGCGTCAGAGAAATCCCTGAAGTAGTCCAACCCGCTTTCACCAATAGCGACGACCTTTGGGTCAGCCGCAAGCTCTTCCACTGCTCTCAGATCGGTGTCCTTCGCCGCGCGCACGTAGTTTGGATGGATGCCAACGGAGGCGAAGCACATCGCCTCGCTTCGGGCCAGCTCAACAGCGGCCCGGCTGGTATCAAGGTCATATCCCACGCACACGATTGCCGCGACCCCTGCCTCACGTGCGCGCTCCAGAAGCCCCCGGAGATCTGATTCGAGCTCCGGATCCATCGGGTGCGCGTGTGTATCCACCAGCCGATAGGCGGCAGTCATTCTAGCATAGCCCCCTGCCCAGCCCCGGCCATCACCAGCGTGAACTCACCGCGAGGCTCGTGTCGCTCAAAATGCTCCTGCACCGAAGTCGTCGTTCCCCGAACGAGCTCTTCAAATTTCTTTGTCAGCTCGCGCCCAACGACCATTGGGCGGTCTCCAAACACTGCCGCGATGTCGGCGAGCGACGATCGCAGGCGGTGTGGCGATTCGAATGCGATCAGCGCATGCTCGAGCGCGGCGTGCTCAGTGAGTAGAGAACGGCGCTGACCCGACTTGCGCGGCAGAAATCCGAGAAAAGTGAAAGCGTGCATTGGAAGTCCTGAGGCGACCAGCGCCGCGAGGACGGCCGATGGACCCGGTATTGGCACCACAGGATGGCCTGCTTCGATGGCCGCGCGAATCAGCGGATATCCCGGATCCGAGATACCGGGCATGCCGGCGTCTGAGATGATCGCTACGTCGCCCGCGCCAAGACGCTCCACGAGCCGCTCGACCTTGCCCTGTCCTGTAAAGGCGTGGAAGCTCGTGGTTGGCGTTGTCACGTCGTAATGCTTCAGCAACACACGGGAAGTGCGCGTGTCCTCGGCGGCAATGAGATCGACCTCGCGCAGAACCCGTACGGCCCGGAAGGTCATATCCTCCAGATTCCCGATTGGCGTGCCAACGACATAAAGGGTTCCCATATTGAGTCCCAGAAATTATAGGATCGGGAGCTTTCCATTGGGATCGCGTCTGGAGCTGTCAGTCGAAGCGCCGGCTTCTACATACAACATATTGCCCTGAGTCACTTGCATACATACAATATGTTGTAGCGAGCGTTGGTTCGCGCTTCGCCAGGAAGGACTAAGAAATCGTTGACGGTCCGACGCTCTATTGGTATGCTGATACCAAGCGATCCACGGTTGGCCCAGTTGCGAGGCTGCGAGCGCGTTGAAGCGCCGCTAGCCGGGCGAAACTGGGCTTTTTTGTAACCTTCGCCAGGAGAGGGAGACAATGCCAGGCGGACTCATCGACACCATTGAGGCCCATCTAACACGACCGAGTACCCGTACGCGGTCAGACCGATTACGCCATGCATACGGATTCGATGACGTCGCAATTGTGCCCGGCAATGTCACCGTGGATCCCAATGAAACAGATGTGACTTGGAGCATCGGTGCGGTCCGTCTCGGACTTCCCGTCATCGCCTCCGCCATGGATGGAGTCGTGGATGTCTCCTTTGCCATCTCCCTTGGCAAACTTGGCGGATTAGCTGTCCTGAACCTCGAGGGCGTCCAGACACGATATCAGCACCCCGAGGATGCGCTTCAACAGATCGTCGAGTCTAATCCGGACGACGTCACCGCCCTCATGCAAAGGCTCTACCAGGAGCCCGTAAAAGACGAGCTTATCGCTGAGCGGATTCACGCCATCAAAGCCGCCGGAGTTCCGGCGGCTGTTTCATCTACACCGATGACGGCCGAGCGCTTCGGCCGCATTGCCGTGGAAGCCGGCGTAGACATCTTCGTGGTGCAATCCACCGTCTCGACCGCGCGTTTCAAGACACATTCTGGTCCGGTGCTCGACTTCGCGCGCTTCTGCGCGTCGATGCCCGTGCCGGTCGTCGTTGGCAACTGTGTTTCCTACACGGCGGCAACGGAGCTCATGGAGACAGGCATCAGCGCCCTTCTCGTGGGAGTTGGCCCTGGCGCTGCGTGCACGAGCCGCGAGGTCCTTGGCATCGGTGTGCCTCAGGTAACCGCGACTATGGACTGCGCGGAAGCGCGCGATGATTACTTTGAGCGCAGCGGCCGATACGTGCCGATCATCACCGATGGTGGTATGCGCACCGGCGGCGATCTCTGTAAGGCCATCGCAAGCGGAGCGGACGCCGTCATGCTTGGCTCCCCATTTGCACAGTGTGCGGAAGCGCCTGGGAAGGGGCACCACTGGGGCATGGCCACGCCTCACGGAGCATTGCCACGAGGCACGCGCATCAAGGTAGGCATTCACGGCACACTGGAACAGACGCTGTTCGGTCCGACGTCTCGAACCGATGGTACGGAGAACTTGATCGGGGCCATCCGCACATGTATGGGCGTTGTGGGCGCGTCCGCGCTTCGCGACATGCATGATGCCGAGCTGGTTATTGCACCGTCCATCAAGACCGAAGGAAAGATCTGGCAGCTTGCTGGAGCACGCTAGAGCGTGACTGACGGCGGCAGCGACAATCCGACCAATCAACCGGCCTCGCCCACGGGTGAGGCCGGTTCGCATCGTGTTTCTGTTTCAGACGATCTCGAGATCTCGACCTATCTCGAGATCGGAACGTCTGGCACCACGTCCAGTCCCGCGTCATCGGGATCGCGGGACCAGGTAAGCCGCGATTGCATCGCGGTTATTCACTTCGGTTCCCAGTACAGTCAGCTCATCACGCGCCGCGTGCGTGAGCTTCACGTCTATTCCGAGCTGCTTCCGCACGACGTCAGCGAAGAACGCGTCAAGGCGCTGAATCCGAAGGGGTTCATCCTTTCCGGCGGACCATCCAGTGTCTACGATGAAGGCGCTCCGACAATTCCGCGCTTCATCCTGGAGAGCGGAAAGCCCATACTGGGCGTCTGCTATGGCATGCAGGCGCTGGTACATCAGCTCGATGGCGTGGTGGCTCCGAGCGATAAACGCGAGTACGGGCACGCCGTCGCTCAATGTCGCCGACTGCGCACTCGCCACTCTTCGAAGGTCTCCCCAGTCAGTTCTCGGTCTGGATGAGCCACGGCGACTCCATCACCCAGCTTCCCACGGGTTTGACGACAATCGCCCAGAGCGAGAATTCGCCGGTCGCTGCGATGAGCGATGGCAAGGGAATCTACGGTCTCCAGTTCCATCCGGAGGTCGTCCATACCGCAAACGGCAAAGATCTGCTGGCCAATTTCGCGTTTCGCGTGTGCGGCTGCGAAGCATCGTGGACACCGGATATCTTCATTGAATCCAACATCGCCGAGATTCGCGAGCGCGTCGGAAACGGCCGCGTCATCTGCGCCCTTTCTGGCGGTGTGGACTCGGCCGTGGTCGCGAGCCTGCTGCATCGAGCTATCGGCGATCAGCTCATCTGCATCTTCGTCAACAACGGCCTCCTGCGCCGTGGTGAGCCTGAGCGTGTTGTGGAAACCTTTGAGCGCAACATGCGCATGAACCTCCGCCATGTGGACGCGACGGGCTGGTTCCTGCGCCGACTCCGAGGCGTCATCGACCCCGAAGAAAAGCGCAAAGCTATTGGCGACGAATTTATCCAGGTCTTTCGTGAGATCGCCGGCGAATACGGTGATCGCGACTTCCTGGCGCAGGGCACGCTCTACCCGGACGTGATCGAGAGCGCGGGGTCGGGTCTTGGCGCTGAGCACGTCATCAAATCGCACCACAATGTCGGCGGACTGCCCAAGGACCTGCCCTTCCAGCTTATCGAGCCGCTCCGCTACCTCTTCAAGGATGAGGTACGCGAGGTGGGGATCTGCGCTGGGACTGCCAGAAGACATGGTCTGGAGACAGCCATTCCCGGGCCCCGGGCTCGCAATTCGGATCATCGGCGAGGTCACGCCTGAGCGTCTGGAGAAGGCTCGCGGCGCCGACTTCATCGTGATGGACGAGATTCGGCAGGCCGGACTATACCGACAAGTCTGGCAGAGCTTCGCCGTCATTACGCCAGTCCGCACAGTCGGCGTGATGGGCGACAAGCGAACGTACGACGAGGTCGTAGCGGTGCGTATCGTGACCAGCGACGATGGCATGACCGCAGACTGGGCTCGTGTACCGTACGACCTACTGGCACGCATCTCCAATCGCATCGTGAACGAAGTCGCCGGCGTGAACCGCGTGGTCTACGACATCAGCTCGAAGCCACCCGGCACCATCGAGTGGGAATGAGCCGCTACGGCTCTCGGCGGTGCGGGTCTCCGGGCCGGCCGTTCCACCAGCTCGTCTGCGTGGCAGGTGCAGAGAGCAGCGGCACCGAAGACACCCAAGCGACGAGCATGAACGTCCTTGTCATCGGCAACGGCAGCCGCGAGCATGCCATCTGCTGGAAGCTCCGGCAGAGTCCGCGGCTTGGGTCCCTGTACTGCGCACCCGGTAATGCTGGCACAAGGCTGCAGGCTGAGAACGTCCCGCTGGATCCCGCTGACCATACAGCGGTGGCTGACTGGTGTCGCCAGAACGCAATCGACCTGGTTGTCATTGGCCCCGAGGCGCCTCTGGCCGACGGGCTGGCGGATTCGCTCATCGCGGCTGGTCTGCTTGTCTTTGGTCCAACCGCGAGTGCCGCGCGGATCGAAAGCAGCAAGATCTGGACGAAGGCGTTTGCGCATCGGCACGGAATTCCAACGGCAAACGCGTCTGCGACCTCCGATTACGAGCAGGCCATGTCGGCCATCGAACAGCTTCAGCTCCCGGTCGTCATCAAAGCCGACGGACTGGCCGCCGGCAAAGGCGTGGCCATCGCGGGCGATCACGCGGCCGCCGAGGAAGTGGTGCGTGGGTATCTGCTCGAGGGCCAGCTCGGCGAAGCGGGCAAGAGTCTGCTTGTAGAAGAGTTCCTGGAGGGCGTCGAGGTCTCGCTTCTGGCCTTTGCCGACGGCGAGCGATATGCCGTGATGCCGCCAGCGCGCGATCACAAGCGCATCTTTGATGGCGACCGAGGACCGAACACGGGCGGCATGGGAGCCTTTGCTCCGGTTCAAGATGTGGACGTTGCATCGCTTGCGGAACAGTTCATAGCTCCCGCTGTCCGCGGCATGGTGGCAGAAGGTTATCCGTTCCGCGGCGTACTCTACGCAGGCCTCATGCTGACAGCCCATGGGCCAAGGTTGATTGAATACAACTGCCGCTTTGGTGATCCTGAGACGCAAGTGATCCTGCCGCTGCTCGAAACGGATCTCCTCGACATCTGCGAGTCTGCCGCGCGAGGGCAGCTCCAGCCTGAAACAGTCACCTTCCGTTCCGAGACAGCCTGCGGAGTGGTGCTCGCGTCACACGGTTACCCGGGCCCAGTGACGTCGGGCGACATCATCAAGGGTTTGCATGACACACCCTCGGATGTTCTCGTATTTCAGGCAGGCACGGCCGTGAATTCGTCCGGGGAGACCGTAACGGCAGGCGGACGCGTGCTGACGGTCACGGGGATGGGCCAGGATATTCACGCCGCCCGCGCGCGAGCGTACGCAGGCATCCAGGCCATATCATTCGAGGGCTCGCAGATGCGTACTGATATCGGACTCCCATCTGATCCAGAAGCTCGCGGGACAAGTCCCACGACAACAGGTTTGCATCCATGATTCCTCGCTATTCGAATCCCGAGATGGCCCGCATCTGGTCAGATGAGCACAAGATGGAGGTCTGGCTACGGGTGGAGATCGCCGCGTGCGAGGCCTGGGCTGCATCTGGTGTCATCCCAGCGGAGGACATGGCTCAGATTCGTGGTGCCACGTTCGACATGGCGCGATGGGACGAGCTGTACCAGGAGACTCATCACGATGTGATCGCCTTTATACGAACGGTCTCGGAGCGCATCGGTCCTGCCGGGCGCTGGATCCATTACGGCATGACGTCGCAAGACGTGTGGGATACATCGACGTCCATTCAAATGATGGAAGCCGCCGAGCTAATCGAGCGCGATCTTGATGCGCTGGAGCAAGCGGTCACGAAACAGGCGCTGCGTTACAAAGACACGCCGGCCATCGGTCGAACGCACGGCGTGCATGCGGAGCCCACGACATTCGGCCATAAGCTGGCCGTCTGGATTGATCAGCATCGGCTGAATCGCGAGCGGGTGAAGCGTGCGCGCGAGGAGATCTCCATCGGAATGTTCTCCGGCGCCGTCGGCACGCACGCCAATGTTCCGCCGGAGATTGAAGAGCGCGCCTGCGAGATACTCGGACTGAAGCCAGCGCCCGTGTCTTCACAGATTATCCAGCGGGACCGCCACGCCGCTTACATGACGGCACTCGCAGTGGTGGCGTCTACGCTGGAGCAGCAAGCGCTCGAGATTCGACTGCTACAGCGGACTGAGGTCAGCGAGGTCGCAGAGCCGTTTGGCTCGGGTCAGCAGGGCTCGTCGGCCATGCCGCATAAGCGCAATCCGGAGCTGGTAGAGCGGATCTGCGGACTCGCACGGGTCGTTAGAGCGAATGCGCTTCCGGCTCTCGAGGATGTCGCTCTGTGGCACGAGCGCGACATCAGCCACTCGTCAGTTGAGCGCGTGATCCTGCCTGACTCGTGCATTCTCCTCGACTACATGCTCCAGATGTTTACGGGCATTGTCAGCGACATGGATGTGAACGTAGAGCAGATGAAAGCCAATTTAGAGTCCACGCGAGGTCTCGTGTACTCGGGACGCGTGTTAATCGCACTGGTCGAAGCGGGCATGCAACGCAACGACGCCTACCAGATCATTCAGGGATACGCGAAACGGGTGTGGGCGGGCGACGGCGACCTACAGTCGCACCTTGCTCAAGACTCCAAAGTTCGCGAGCACATGAGCTCCGAGCAGCTTGCCGAGCTCTTTTCGCTGGACTACCACCTGCGAAATATCGATGTGCCGTTCAAGCGACTGGGGTTGCTCTAGTGCTCTGTAAAACACGGTCTGTCGTCCTGGCAGCCAGGGAGTGCTCTCGGTGGGGCGGGTCTCTGTACCCGACACTACCAGGCTTTGCTGTCTGGCGGGTACAGAGAGGCCCGCCCCACCGAGAGCGCTTCAGCTTCCCACACGCGTCAAACGCTCTCACCTTACGGGGACATTAGCCGTGCATCCATGCCTTCAGCCAGGAGCGCCATTTCCGCCGACGCTGACAGAACAAATCTTCCTGGCCTTCCGCTTTTTTCGCGCGGGAAGGTGCGCGAGATGGTAGATCTTGACGATCATCTGCTCATGGTGGCCAGCGACCGAGTCTCAGCGTTTGATGTGGTGATGAACGAACCGATCCCGGGCAAGGGCATCGTACTGACAGCATTCTCGGAGTTCTGGTTCGGCCACACGCATCAAATAGTTCCAAATCATCTCGTCAGCGCCGACGTCTCTGATTTCCCATCGAGCGTCCATGCCTTTCCGCGACCAGCTCGACGGGCGAGCCATGCTGGTGCGCAAAGCCGAGCGTGTGGACATCGAATGCGTGGTGCGCGGCTATCTGGCTGGGTCCGCCTGGGCTGAATATCGGCGTCATGGAACAATGGCCGGCGAGCCCCTCCCGGAGGGGATGAGTGAGGCAGAGCGTTTGCCTGAGCCGCTCTTCACACCCGCGACCAAGGCCGATAGCGGCCACGACGAGAACATCCCGATGTCGCGAATGCGTGAGATCGTTGGTGCGTCACTGGCGGACCGCCTTCGCGAGCTGAGCATCGCGCTCTACCAATTCGCGGAAGAGCACGCTCGACAGCGCGGGATCATCCTTGCGGACACGAAGTTCGAATTCGGACTCATCGATGGAGAGATCACCCTGATCGATGAAGCGCTTACACCCGATTCCAGCCGGTTCTGGCCGGCGGATGGTTACGAGAAGGGGCGATCGCAGCCGAGCTTCGACAAGCAGTACTTGCGCGACTATCTGGAATCAACTGGCTGGAACAAAGAACCTCCGCCGCCACCGCTCCCCGATCAGGTGGTGAGCCGAACCGCGGAAAAGTATCGAGAGGCATATCAGCGTGTTGTGGCTGGCTAAAGTCAACATCGTTCTCAAGCCCGTGGTGAATGATCCCGAAGGCCTGGCCATCCAGGGAGGGCTGAAGTCGCTCGGTTTTGAGCAAGTTACCGACGTGCGCTCAGGCAAGCTCATCGAGATCCGTCTGGAGTCTCCGGACCGTAAGTCAGCGCGCGATCAAGTAGTCAGTATGTGCCGCAAGCTGCTGGCGAATCCGGTGATCGAAGACTATCGGTTCACGCTGTCGGAGGCGAAATCCTAACCGCTAGAGCATGACAATGATTCCCTGGTGCGAAATAGGAGAATCACCCTTGAATCTGCTGGTTTGGCGCCGGATCTACGCGTTCGACGGGTTACACTAAGCGCATGAGCGGCTACCAGCTCTGGGACACACTTAGCGGTGACCTGCTTGATGACTTCGGAACGGAGTCGGACGCACTGGAATGCGTTCAAGGTCTCTTTGAGGCTCGTGAGCTCGACGACGACCCGAATATCGCCCTTGTCTCCGTTGAAGATAGTGGCGACACGGCCACGATCGCAGACGGTCAAGCTCTGGTCCGCCTGGCTCGAGCCCGTTCCGAACAACCAGGCCAAGCGGAAAGATAGCCCGGCTTCGGGTCACACTGCGCTCGAATCGTCTGGCCGCGCTTTATGCCGCTTCAATATCGTCGATCGCAAGTCGTCGAAGCAGCTCCTGGGAACGGCCTGCGAGCCAATGGTGACGCCATTCGCTCGGCCATGTGAATCCGATCCACCGGTGGCAATGGCACTCAGTTGGTCAGCGATAGCGCGGAAATGATCTCGAGTTGTGTCTAAATGCGCCACGGACCAGCATTCGAGGCCGTCCAGGCCGGAGCGCATGAGTGACTCGACCTGATGGGCCGCCAGAACTGGCCCGCCGCGAATAATCTTTCCCGGATGGGCGAGAACTGCTACACCGCCGACGCGATGAATGAGATCGATCCCGTCCTCGATTGATGCAGTAACGGGCTGCTGCGCTGCACGCCGCAGGGTTTTCCACGGGTTCTTCAATTCGCCGAGAAGACGCTCGCGCGTCAGTGCCAGGACGACCGAGGTTCCCGTGGGATAACGACTATGAGCCCGCTGGAGAGACTCCAGAGGAACATCGTGGCCTTCGTCTCGCAACTCAGAGCGAAGCTCCGCGACGTGCATCTCCATCGCCCGCTCCGCTGCTCCAAGCCTATCGACTGAGCAAGGAGTGCGTGTGAACGATTCCGTAGCCCAGAAGATGGACCACACGCCGGCCCCATCGCACGGTGAGCTCAATGGCTGGGATCACTTCAACACCAAGTCGGCGACCGGCGATCAGCGCTTCATCCGTCCCACCGACCACATCGTGATCGGCGATGGCAACTGCCTCGAGTCCAATCTCTGCCGCCCGCTGCACGACCTGCGTTGGAGTAAGCCGGCCGTCGGACCAGGTGGAGTGCAGGTGCAGATCGATCATGATGTCAACTCACCCGTGCCATCCTCACCAACAATCGACGACCCAAAGCCGCCTCCGAGCCGCACCCTTACGGGATGCGGCTCTGTTAGTGCGTTGATGATTTCGGTGGTCAATCGGAGGATTAGTCCAGGACGCCTTTGGTGCTCGGGATCTCGCCCGCGATGCGCTCGTCAAAACGCGTTGCGTCGTCCAGTGCCCGCGCCATGGACTTGAACGCCGACTCCACTCGGTGGTGGTCGTTCTCCCCCATCATGGTGTGCACGTGAAGCGTGATGCGGGCTTCCTGGGCGAGGGAGAGGAAAAAGTGCGGCACCATCTCAGTGCTCAACGTTCCGATGGCTGCGCCCTTCAAGCCAAGGTCGACGACAGCCATTCCCCGTCCGCTCAAGTCCACTGACGCCATCGTCAGCGCCTCATCGAGCGGCACGATGGCGTGCCCGAAGCGCCGAATTCCGCGTCGTTCGCCAAGAGCTTCCGCGAATGCTCGGCCGAGGCCAATGCCGATATCCTCGACGGTGTGATGATCATCGATATGCAGATCCCCGGTTGCCTTGACGGTTATGTCAAATCGACCATGGCGCGCCAGACTGTCCAGCATGTGATCCAGAAATCCAATACCCGTGGAGATGTCTGAGATCCCGGTGCCGTCGATCTCCCAGCGAATCGTGATGCTGGTCTCACGGGTCTCTCGAGTGCTCGAACCGACGCGGCTCACGTGCGCGGCGCCGATCGCAAGGCTTGGATGAGTCTGTCCGTTTGCTCCGGCTTGCCAACGCTGATGCGCACGAATTCTCGAAGTCGCGCCGAGTTGTAAAAGCGCACCAGGATGCCGTTGTCAGCCAGATACTGAGTGAGATCCGCCCCCGAGATTCCATCCGCGTGCACCAGCATGAAGTTCGCCGCCGAGGGATATGGGGTGAGGTAATCGATCTCACTTAGCAGCTTCGTCATCCGCTTCTGCTCGGCCTGAATCTTCGCGACGTTCTCCTGGAGCCAGGTCCGATCATTGAGCGACGCTTCCATCGCGACCACGGCCGCCTGATTGATATTGAACGGCGCCTTCAACTTCCACATGTGGGGCGAGATGCTGGACGGAAGCACCGCGTAACCGAGCCGAAGACCAGCCAGCCCAGCCCACTTGCTAAAGGTCCGTAAGAGCACCAGGTTGTCGCGTTCGGCAACCATGGGCGCCAGCGACTGGCCGTAGAACTCGGCATAGGCCTCGTCCAGGACCACTAGAACGCCCGTATCAAGAATCCGGTCCAGAAGCTCCCGAGACGCAGGGTTGCCTGTTGGATTGTTCGGCGATGCGATGAACGTGATTTTGGTCTTTGGTGTGATCGCCCGAAGCGCAGCATCTGGATCGATATCGAACCGCTCGTCACGCGGAACGTCGATCAGTGGCGCCATGTACTGCTGCGCAACGAATGCGTAGACACCAAAGGTCGGGGAGAAATCCACGACCTCATCGCCGGGATTGAGAACCGCGCGCATGAGCAAGTCGATCAGCTCGTCGGATCCGTTGCCCAGGAAAAGGTATTGCGGGTCTACACCCACGTAGCCCGAGAGCACCTCACGTGCGTGCTCCTGATCCGGATCCGGATAGATATGGTAGTTGCTGAACTCGGCCAGCGCATGGCCGACCTTTGGAGACGCGCCGTACGGATTCTCGTTCGCGTCCAGCTTGATGACCTGGCTGACCGGTATGCCGAGGCGCTTTGCGAGTCGATCTGGATCTTCTGGCGGCGAGTATGGCGTCATGGACGCGACGGCGTCGCGAATGAGCGAGCGTGGGCGCTGAGTCGACGTCCTCATGTCAGGTCCTTTAGTCGCAGCTCGATCGCGTAAGCGTGTCCGTGGAGCCCCTCCGCGCGTGCCAAATCCATGGCCGGCGGTCCCAAGCGCTTGACATCAGACTCGCCCATGGCGAACACCGAAGTGATCTTCACAAAGTCATCCAGGTTCACTGGCGAGGCGAATCGAGCCGTGCCACCGGTGGGCATGATGTGGCTGGGTCCGGCGGTGTAATCACCAATGCTCTCCGCGGCGAGCTCACCCACAAACACGCCTCCCGTGTTTCGGACGGCCGGCAGGAGCTTCCAGGGATCCCGTGTGCAGATGGCCATATGCTCGGGAGCGTAGAGATTGGCCAGTTCCATAGCCTCTTCGACTGAGTCGGCCACAACGGTCATGCCTCGAGCGGCAATGGAATCTCGCATGATCTGCGCGCGCGGTGCGCTTTCTAGCTGTCGCTCGGCAGCCGCCAGAACATCCTCAACGATCGTTGGCGAGGTTGCGATGAGCACTGGCTGTGCCATCGGATCGTGCTCGGCTTGAGCTAACAGATCAGATGCGAGGTACTCCACATTTGATGACTCGTCGGCAATGAGCACGCACTCCGTTGGTCCGGGAAGCCCGTCGATACCAACGAATCCGTTTACCAGCCTCTTGGCGGCGACAACGAAGAGATTTCCGGGGCCAACGATCTTGTCCACGCGCTCGACGGATTCAGTCCCGAGGGCCAGCGCCGCGATGGCCTGTGCACCACCGAGTCGGTACACGCGATCTGCGCCGGCCAGATGCGCGGCCGCCATGAGGACATCCGCGATCTCGCCGCTGGGCCCCGGCGGTGATGCGATCACAATCTCACCGACCCCGGCTACCCTTGCTGGAATCGCCGCCATAAGCACGGAGCTGGGATACGGCGCGCGCCCGCCTGGCGCGTATATCCCGACTCGATCCAGCGGTCGAATAATCTGCCCGAGGGCGCCGTCGCCGCGATAATCGAGCCACGAGTTGCGGCGTGCGCGCTCATGGAAGTCGCGTAAACGATCCGCGGCAACTTCCAGGGCGTTCCGAAGCTCTGGAGTGATGGACTCGAACGCCGCTTTGAGGCGCTCCCGGGGCACAACGAGCTCTGGCAGCTCCACTCCGTCGATCGCTCGACTGTAATGCTTTAGCGCCTCGTCGCCACGCGCGGCGACATCGGCGATGATGCGGCGAGCCACCTCTTCCACGCCAATTCGTTCACCGAACACATCGGCAATACGCGCCTGCACCGATTCAGGCAGCGGGACGTCGTCGATCATGCGCTGCTTCACCATCGCGGAACGCGCCGCCCGCGCACTTTCGAACTGTCGAATCTCGATCATGCTTCCTCATCCTCGGCCTCGCCGAAGAGCTGGCGCCGAAGCGCTTCAAACGTCCAGGCTTTGTGCTGAAACACGTAGCGCAATGGAATCGCTGTCACATCGGCAGCGCCGGCCTTGCGCAGCGCATCCACAGCTTTTTGAAGCACCTTGTCTTCCACCACGATCGTGGCGGCGTACCAGCCGCTCTGCCCATCGAGCCTGTAAACGGGCGCCACCGTGGGCCCTTGCAACCCAGCGACCTCGCCATGACTCGTGACGACGTGCGCAATTGCTTCAGGACTATCACCATGAATATTCGCCGTGAGCGAGTAGAAGCTTCGGGCGCGTAAATGCGCTTCAATCAGCTCGAGAATCTGTCTGGTGAGCTGCAGCTTGTCGTCAACAGATCGGAGTGCGATCTTGTTGGCGATGAGGCATGCCTGCGATTCCAGAATCGCCCCACCGTTCACTGGCTTCAATCGATTCTCGCGCAGTGTCACCCCGCTCGATGTGAGGTCGCAGATCATATCCGCGTATCCCATGGCCGGTGCGGCTTCCAGCGCTCCACTGCTCTCCACGATGGAGAAGTAGTTGATCCCTCGATCGAAGAGGAATTGGCGAGTCAGATTCACGTACTTCGTGGCGATGCGAAGCTCGCGTCCGCGCGCTCGCAGGTCCGCCGAGATCTCTGCCAGATCAGTCACGCCACTGACGTCGATCCATCCCTCTGGCACGGCCAGTACCAGTGAGCAGTGGCCAAAGCCGAGTTTCGGATGCAGCATGATGACGCTGTCATCCTCGCGTTCATGCTCGCGGACGAGATCGTAACCAGTAATCCCTACGTCGACACTGCCCTCGCTTACTTTTTCAACGATGTCAGGCGCCCGCTGAAAGAGCACTTCGACACCCTTTAGCGAGCGCACGGTCGCGCGATATTGCCGTGGGTTACTGCGATTGACCGAGATACCGCACGACGATAGAAACGAGAGCGCCGCGTCTTCCATCCCTTTCGATGGGATCGCGATTCGAAGGCGTGTGTCGCTCATACGACCGTCTGCTCTGTGGACGTGAGCGCTCTAGACAGCTCGGCCACGGGCACGAGCCGTTCTTCCCGCTGCTCCATGTCTCGCAGTAGCACCATCGCATCAGCGCGCTCCCGAGCGCCTATCAAGACGAGGTGACGCACACCCGCGCGGTCGGCGTGTCGCAAATTGCCACGCACGCCTCGATACCGCAGATCCAGCTCAACGCGGTGCCCCTGTTCTCTGAGTGTCTGCGAGATCCTGATTGCATCTGGAGTGTCCTCCTGCTCGATCGGGGCCACCAGGATGGTTTCGACATTCGCGCTCGATGGAGCGCCGCGCTCCTGTTCCAGCGCCAGCTCAACTCGTTCCAGGCCGAAGGAAAAGCCACATGCTGGCACCTGCGCTCTCCCGCCCAGCGCGCGCACCAGACCGTCATAGCGCCCACCCCCGCAGAGTTGAACGGGTCCGCGCGGTCCATCGTGATACATCTCGAAGACGAGCCCGGTGTAGTAGCGCAATCCACGGGCGAGGCTGAGGTCCACAACGATGTTATGGCCGCTGTAACCATACGCATCGAACACGTCCAGCACACGCTCCACCTCGTCAAGCGGCGTCGAATGAAGGCCGTGTTCCTTAAAGATGGCGCGCGTCGCGGGAAGCGCGGACTCCAACGGACCCGCGGCGCGATGCAGCGCCAGTACACACTCCATGGCGCGATCCACCTGGTCTATCAACTTCCGACGCTCACCCTTACGCAGGAGCCGCTGCACGATCTCTTCCGGGGTGCGAGTGCTTCCCTCGAGACCGAAACTGGCACGCTCCAGCAGGTCAATGGTCATCCGGGTGGCGTCGCCCGGCCCCAGCTCATCCAACAAGGTGCTCGGGCTGGCGCCGTCCGGTTCACCAGAAGGCGCTCCCAGTAGATCGAGCATGCGCTCTCGAACAGCACCGCGGTCGGCGGACCGATGGATAAGCATCTCCATATGACCCAGAATCACCGACTGGGCATGCTCTTCCAACCCAAGCTGTTGAAGTGATTCCAGCACCGCGCCAAGGTGACCAACCACTATACGATGCCCGGTGAGACCGATGCGCTCTAACGCGCCGCAAGCAATCGCCAGCACCTCAGCATCTGCATCGGGGGCGGGTCCACCGACACATTCCAAACCCACTTCGGTGAACTGGCGGTATCGCCCCCGCTGAGGCTTCTCGTATCGAAATGTCGGCCCAGCGTAGTACAGCCGCGTTGGTAACGGCTGGTCCTGGAGGTGGTTGACGTAGGCACGCATCACGGATGCGGTGAACTCGGGACGCAAGCACAACCGCCGGTTCCAGTGGGTGAACGTGTACATCCGAGCGGCTATCTCTTCGCCCGACTTACGAAGGAAGAGATCGAGATTCTCGAGTACCGGTGTGCTGATGGGTCGATACCCGTATGACTCGAAGTGTTGGAGGAGCTCCGACTGGAGCGAATCGAGCCGCGCGGCGCGGTCCGGCAGCAGGTCTAACGTGCCGCGCACGCGCTGAATCTCAGATATCTCCATCCGTCCGGCGGCCACCCTCTCACGAAAAACGCTTTCGGATTCTAACATGGCCCGATTGACGCTCTGAGAGGCGCAAGCGTCCTCGTCCCCTAACAGAGAGCTGGGGCGCGGGTGGAGCGGATGGGGTCTACTGGCAACCCGCACCTCAACCATCTGCCGGGGCGAGGGAGCTAATTCCGGGGCGCCAGCGACGATAACCTTGAGCACAATTCAGATTTGCTGCACACTCCGCGCATGAGAATCGATGAGTCTTCGCCGCGGATCTATCTGATCATCATGCTGCTCGCCGTGCTTCTCATCGGCGCGTCCCTCAGCTATGTACTGGTCGGAGCTTGCAGGACTCGTACGCGCACTGGCCTCACCGTAGTGCAGGCGCTGCGGAGCGTCTGGGCCGCGGGGCTTACAACGCTCTTCCCATCGCGCTGCGTAGGCTGCGGGAGAAGGGATAGCGATCTCTGTTCCGAATGTCGATCTGGACTGGAGCGGCTACCAGAACGTCGATGCCCACACTGCGCGGCGCCTCCCGGTCGATTAGGAGTCTGCGAGCGATGCCGTACACACCGCATCCACCTGGACTCAGTACGAGTGGATCTCGTGTTCGATGGTCCGTTGCGGAACGCGATTCACACGCTGAAATACAAACAGGGCACTTACCTCGTACCCGTGCTGCGGGATCTATGTCTTCAGACGGTTCAGGCTAGACCGCTCAAACCGGATGCGCTCGTTCCGGTACCCATTGGCCCACGGCGGCTTAGGGAGCGGGGTTACAACCAAGCAGAGCTCCTGGCCGAAGCTATCGGAAAAGTCATGAATGTGCCGATAATGCCGGTGCTGGAGCGCATTAAAGAAGGCCCATCACAGACTCAGCTCAATGTCGCCCAGCGACGCGCAAACGTGCGTGACGCGTTCCGGGTGCGCGCAGATCTGAACCCAGATGGCCTTCGATTGCTTGTAATCGATGACGTCATGACGACTGGCGCTACACTCGATGCGTGTGCTCGCATGCTCAAGAGCTCCGGCGCTGCGAAGGTCTTTGGGATGACTATTGCCCGGGAGGTCTGATACGCCGCCCCTCTGTTTGCCACATCGATTTAGGACTCGACCCTGATGAGCATCTCCACGGTGATGGTGGACGCAGTCGATGCGCGTCGCGCACGGTTGTTCGAGCTTGTCGGCGATCATCCCGACTTCCGTGTTGTCGGTGAAGCGCGGACCGTGCGCGAAGCCGTCGTGGTTCTGTCGCGCCTCCAGCCAGACTTGATAATCGCCGTCAGCGACACGCTTGAAGTGGATAGCTGCCCAGGTCCAATGAGCCTCCTGCAAGCCACGGAACATTCCACTTTTATATTCATCGGCGACTGTCCGGTGCCGACCTTCAAGTATCTGACCACCAACGTCTTCCTGTTGGACCTTGCCGAATTGAATTCTGCTGTCCCGGGACTGCTCCAACACATCCGTCTGCGCAGTGGAAGCTCGGGCCAGATTGCGGCCAGGGTTCTGGCCCGAGCGCGATCGTATCGCGCCGCGGGTAGATCAATGCCTTCGCCACGGCAGATGGACGTTCTTCGGTATCTCGCGGACGGGCACTCACATCGAGCGATCGCCGATGCCCTCGGTATCTCTCAAGCCACGGTAGATCGGCACGTCGCGGATCTCTACGTGAAGCTGGACGTAGCGTCCCGCGAACAGGCCATAGCCCGAGCTGCAGAGCTAGCCTGGCTACCGCCGAGGGGGCAGCTAGGCTAGTTCTAGTCCTTGGCATGGCGCTCGATGGCCGGATCTGGCGCATATCCGAGACTTCCCCAGAACTCGGGCGCTCCCGGCTCAACTTTGGAGGCCACAATCGTGATGTGCTCTGCCCCGAGGTGGCGCAAGGCAATCTGCACCGATTGCACCAGCGCGCGAGGTCAGGATCACCGCCTTCCACATTCGCATACCAGCCCGCGCGCGACACACATGTCGCGCGTCCCGGGACAACGGTAATCCCCGACTGCAGAGGTGCGTCGCCGAGATTCGTACCGCCGGCGAGCTGAAACGCCTCGCCGGGTTGCGGACAATGCGGTCGGGCAGAGGGGAGTTCAGAGTGACGACAGTGATGCGAGTGAGCGATGTTGGCGATCTGGTCCAGGAATGGGTCAACGAGCACGGCCAGCATCTTCCCGGATTCCGCGGAGCGTATCTTTTCGGTAGCCTCGCGACGATGCCGGACGAGGCCATGTTCGCTACGTATCGCGACGTCGATCTCATTGTGGTGCTCGACTCGGGGACCAAGCAGACTGACGACAACCTCGAAATGCCCTACAAAGGCCTCATGCTCGAGGTCGGCTTCATCGGCCTCGACGAGCACCGGGATGCAGAGGCCATTCTCGCTCGGCCGGATCGCGCCGGGAATCTGGCGCGTACCCGGATTCTCGCCGATCCGATCGGATTCCTCGCGCCGCTCCAACGGGAGGTTGCCCGGCGATATGCCGAGCGGCGGTGGGTGGAGGCACGCTGCGAAGCCGAGAAGCGAGATGCCCGGAAAGCCCTGGAATCCATGGGCGAGGCGCCCGCCCCGTATCCGCGTTTGTTCGCGCTCGTCGGCACGATCTTGGGACTGGCCGGGTTGCTGGCCGTGGCCCGCCTCGAGATGCCCACAAGCCGACGCGCGCTCAGCGGGATGCAAAGCGCGCTAGAGTCGGAAGGACGGCCTGACCTGTACGCCGGGATGCTGGACGTCTGCGGCGTCGCCGACCTCACGTTGCGGGAGGTCCAGGGCTACCACGCCGAGATGCTGCGGGCGTTCGATCGTGCCGTCGAAGTCAGGCGCACATTTGTCCCGTATAGCTTCAAGGTGCAACCGCATCTTCGCCCGTATGTCGATGAGGCGATCGCCGAGCTGATCACCGAGGGACACCATCGTGAGGCCGCGTTCTACCTCACGCTCCCGTACAGCACGGTTAACGCGATTCTCCAGAACGACGCTTCAGAGCAGGAGAAGCTGGCCTACCAGGTCGGCTTCGACGGCCTCCTAGACGCACTGGACTTGAACCGCCCACGCGACTGGGACGGTCGGCTGCGGCAAGCCCGCACGCTCTTCGCCGAGTTGACGCGGCTGGCAGATGCCTGCGCGTCCCGGACCAGCGAAAGTCTGTGAGACGATCGGTTCACCCGAGAAAGTATTCCTCTACATCCGATAAGCGTCACCGATGAGTGGAGGTGTCGAATGTCCGAGTGCTCACGCTACTGAGCGAGCCGCCTGCTTTAACAGTCTCGCTTCACGCTTGACTCGCTCCCCCTCC
Source organism: uncultured Chloroflexia bacterium (assembly GCA_963765765.1). Lineage (GTDB taxonomy): Bacteria > Chloroflexota > UBA6077 > UBA6077 > JACCZL01 > CAVXYC01. Next base: position 130,201 of record CAVXYC010000028.1, read on the forward strand.
TGGAGCGTAAACCAGAGGTAGAACGCGAAGTAGCTGCGCCAGCCGGCCCACGAGTCAGCAATCGTGCGGACTTCGGCTTCGCTGGCCAATCGGCCCATGCCGTACCGCTGACCCACAATGCGGCGAAGACCGCCATCACCAGCGGGAATGACGTCAGGATGACCGATCCCACGCATGAGCACGTATTCGGCCGTCCACCGGCCGATTCCGGTGAGCAGCTCCAATCGGTCTAGCGCCGCCTGGGCTGGGATGGTGAAAAGCGCGTCGAGATCGAGTCGCCCTTCGACGATCTCATATGCCAGATTGAGAATGTAGCGCGATTTCTGTCGGCTGAACTGAATCTCAGAAAGCTCGGCTTCAGTGATATCGATCACGCGCTCCGGTGTCGGGAAAAGCATCCATGACTCTCCGTCGATCTTGAACGATGTTCCGAAGCGCTCAACGAAGGCCCGCTTGCACTTGGCGGCGAAGATGACGTTGATCTGCTGGCCGATGATGGCCCAGGTGATCGTCTCAAAGATGTCGGGCAATAGCACTGGACGAACACCGCGGAAGCGCGTCAGCAGCTCCTGTCCAAACTCGTCCTTACGAGGTAGTGAGTCGAGCAGTGGACTGACGTCAACCGCAGTGGCGAAGACTCGCTGCACGATTGGTCGCATCATGCCTTCCGCGTCCCTTGGAAGCGACTCGCCCTGCAACGTTACGTACAGATCGGTTGGATTTGCCTCTGTGGATTCCACGCTCATGAGCGCTGGCTTCCCCTCGAGTGCAATGGGACGATGGTACGAGCGCTCGCCGAGTCGCTCGACGATTCGAGCAGGGGATCCGCGAAGATACCTCAGAGCAAGGTCAAATGAGAATGGTTGAGTTGTCGGGACGGTGAATGAAACAGAGGGCATATCAGGCAGGACGACAGAGTTTACACGCGCGGTATCCCGCGGCCACAGCCGCGGCAGGCGTCGGAAAGGTCACCTCATTCCCACGCTTGACGCGCTTCCCGGCGTAGCAGAACGGCAGACAGAAGATACGCGTTGAGATACAGGCGTTGAAGCGCATTCCCTGCCTTGCGTTTCGAGCAAGCTGGTCCACGTCTACACCCTCGTGGGCCAGTATTTCTCGCTTCTTCTCCACTCCGCCCGCACCGTAGTTCACCAACGTGTAGTCAGTACGGACGGCACGATGGCATGGCACCAGCACCGGAATCGGATTGGTTGCCATGGCATCGCCCACTGCCCGCGCGGCGAGAGGGGCGCCGATTGCTCTGGCAATCCAGGAGTAGGAGCGAATCTCCCCACGGCGCACTGCCATGACTTCGCGGAGCGCCTTTTGCTGGAGAGGCGAGACTGTGCTGAGATCGACCGCGCCTCTGAACCGTCCTTTGCCATTCAAGAAGTCTTTGACGGATCGAGAAAGCGGAGCTGGCACGTCGTCCGATTGGGTCGGCCGTTGTCCCAGGAAACCTTCACATTTCTCTTCGAAGACTTCGTACTCGACGTCGAGGTCCGAAAATCGGACCGTTCGCCCTGAATACGCGACCCAGAGACGTCCATAAGTCGAATCAAAGGGTGTGTAATTGAGGCAATCGTAGGATCGCGAGGCGCGTTTACTTCGAGCTGTCATCGGAATCCCCCAAAGCAACTTGTATCGCCCTCCGCCGGCCATCCGTAGAGCTCCGGCACTCTCCCTACACCGCCACCGCCAGAGGTCGGCAGTGTTTACACGGCCGATATCCGGCGGCGCTCGCGGCGCGCTCGTTTTCAAACGGAACTTGATGATTGGCCTGGATTCGACGCGCATCTCGGCAGGTTGGATAGCAATAGATATGCGTCGTATCGCTTCCAAGGTATCTGACGCGACGATGCGCCAGCTCGTCAATGGCATCGGGGGAGGCACCTTCTCGCTGGAGCAGTGCGCGCTTGACGCCGCTGCCATAGGCGTAGTTTCCGACCCCGCCAGTAGAGGGGACAACACGATGGCAGGGCAGGATCAGCGGTACGGGATTGCGATTCATGATATTTCCCACGGCCCGCACCGCGCGCGGACTGCCTGCTTCAGCGGCTAGCCACGCGTACGGCCTGACTTCTCCCACAGGAATCGTCCTCATTTTCTCTAACACCGATCGCTCAAACATTGGCAAGCCATCGAGGTCCACGGGCACGTCCTTTGACCAGCGTCCCTCAGCGGCTTCCTTCACGGCATGGCCGAGCCTGGGCGGCACATCGGCCAGCGTGGCTTCGCGTCCGAGCCGGCGTCGGTATGCTGCCTGCGCATCCATTGGCTGGGCCGGCAGGAGCGAGACAAATGTCAAACCTCGCTCGTTGAAACCTACCCACACCTGGCCCAACACAGTTTCAACGGCACCGATCCGATCGCCCAGCGCGGTGATCACCGCACGACAGATTGAGGCCGGAGCTGACGAAACATGCTTCAAGAGCGAGCCCGACATGCGCTTCAGCTCATCAAGCTCCGCACGACAGCTCTGGCAGCTAGCGATGTGATGCTCGATTGCGTGCTGCTCACTGGTAGTCAGCTCAGATGTCCGGAAAGCATCGAGCAATACGGCGATCTGTTCACACTTCAACACTCTCGTCCTCCGAACAAAGCTGTCTCAAACTGGCGAGCGCTCGAAACACCTTCCCGCGGGCAGCCGCCTCGGTTCCACCCTTCACCGCGGCGATCTCCGCATAAGTGAGATCGTGAACAAAGCGCAGCTCTAGCCACTCACGAACGGACCAATCCAACCGTTCAAGTCCACGATGCAACTTCTCATCCCCCGCATCCAGCTCTGGTCCTCCATATGTCGACGGGTCAGCGATTTGATGGCCATCATCGAGAAGATCAGTGATTGGTCGGCTCTTACGGGCCCGCAGGCGGTTGAGCGCGAGGTTTCGGGCGATTCTCAGAAGCCACGGGCGAACCTGCAACGTCTCAACTTGCTCATCTGTGTACTGCGTACGAACCGCTCGAACGGCTCGAATGAAGGTGTCTTGAGCCACCTCCTCGGCATCGCGGGAGTCACGAACCATCGAGAGCGCATAGGAATAGATCCCGTTCTGATGGGACACCACCAGTTCTTCGATAGCCCGTTCATCTCCGCGATGAACGCCGATGAGCAGGTCTTCTACTACTGTCATCGTCGCCAAGCTCACTCCCGTTGCGCGGTCTGCTACGCTCAATAAACACTTAGACATGGCCCCGCGTTCGTGGCACCAGTCATGGGCGAGCGGCGGAGCACATTGTGAGCGATGAAATAGCCGGCGTGCCTATTCTCAATATCATCGGCGCGTCCGTGGCACTGGGTCCGCTGCGCAGGGATTTACTACCGCACTACGAGCGATGGATGAACGACTTTGAGGTCACCAAGACCCTCAGCGTCGGCTGGCTGGCGATGACTTCCGAGAGTGAGTCCGCCTGGTATGAGCACGCTTCCCGGGCGTCCGACCAGGTCAGCTTCACGGTCTACGAGCGGCCATCGCTTCGCCCCATCGGCAATGCCGGACTTACCGAGATCGACTTCCGCCACGGCACGGCCGAATTCGGAATCATGATTGGTGAGAAGGACTCCTGGGGAAAGGGCTACGGGACGGAAGTGACGCGACTCGTTGTGGACTACGCGTTCTCGGGGCTGGGCTTACACAACGTCATGCTCCGCTGCTACGCGACAAATGAGGCTGGTATCCGAGCCTATACCAAGGCGGGCTTCAAGCTAATCGGACGGCGGCGCGAGTCTCGCCGCCGTGGCGGTGGCTACGTCGACACCATCCTCATGGATTGCCTGGCATCAGATATTGAGCCAACGCTACTCAGGAACATGCTCGATTAACGGCACATAGGCCGGCATTTGAGAGCCAGTCGCTTCCTGAATGCTGGCCTCGTATCCCTTGGCCACAACCGCGAGGTCAGGGAGTCTGGTTAGCGCTCGCACGCCAGCTCGAGCCCACAGCGCGTGCCTGGACGAGCGCCCAGCTCCGGTCGATAGCATGAGCCCGATGTCCCGTCAGGATTGCGATGCGAAGTCAGTCCTCAAAAAAGATCGGGCGACTAGATTTAACACGCGGACTCTCGGCCGACCACACGCCGATCGCGCTGACACTCAGTACACGAGAACGCAGCTGGATTTGCGGAGCTCGACGCATGTTAAGGATGAGCGACTGTCCGTTGGTGAAGTTTGTCGTAGCCACATTGAGCTGCACCGAAGCAGCCTGAGTAGACACGGGTGCATCCAGGCGGGTGGCTCGTGCCTCCTCGGCACGGCCAGCTTGTGAGTCCATGGATAATAGAGATGCAGTATGGCGCTCACGACCAGAGCTGTTTGGATGAGAGTGCGGCCATATGCCGAAGTCCAGTGCCCTTTTGAAGTGGTTGAACCGGGCTTTCACGTCGCGCTCCGATAACCACGATCGGCTCGCGGTCAGACGAGACAACGAGCGCTCAGAGCGGCGCGGGATGGGATTGTCTACTTCGCATCCGGATAGACAAGCCAGCACGCACCATCACAACAGGAGCAATGATGCAGACCCACATATCCCCAGACCCAGAGCTCGTGCCCCTTGGGCTCACGGGCATCAACGTCCCGCCGTTGGGCCTTGGCACGTGGCAATGGGGGGATCGCGTGTGGTGGCAGTATGGAGACCGATACAACGACGATGACATCCGGGCCGCTTACAACACCGCGGTGGCACGTGGAATTCGGCTCTTCGACTCGGCCGAGATCTATGGGATGGGCAAGTCCGAAAAGCTGCTTGGCGAGCTCAGCAACGGAGATCCGTCGATCGTCGTTGCCACGAAGTTTTTCCCGTTCCCATGGAGATTGCGAGTAACAGATGTTGAGCGAGCCTTACGCGGAAGCCTTCGGCGATTAATAGATCGCCCAGTGGATCTCTATCAGGTTCACTGGCCACTGCCACCGATTCCATTGGAGAGGTGGATGGACGGCCTGGCACGAACGGTTGAGAAGGGCCTCGCCCGGAGCGTGGGCGTCTCCAATTTCAACCAGCGCCAGATGGCTCGGGCGGTTCAGGCGCTCCACGCGCGAGGTATCCCGTTAGCCTCCAATCAGGTCGCGTTCAGCCTGCTGAATCGATCGCCGGAGCGAGACGGCGTTCTGGCATCCTGCCTGGCGCTAAACGTTTCCCTGATCGCCTACAGTCCGCTTGCCATGGGCATGCTCAGCGGCAAGTACACGGAAAAGAATCCGCCTCCAGGGATTCGCGGCCGAAGATACCCGCCTAGCCGACTTCGAGCGATGGGGCCGCTCATCACCACGCTGCGTCGCATCGGCGAGCATCGCGAGCGCACGCCGTCTCAGGTAGCACTAAATTGGGTGATCTGCAAAGGAGCCATTCCGATACCTGGAGCGAAGAACGCACTACAGGCCGAAGAAAACGCCGGTGCGCTGGGTTGGAGGCTCACGGCCGATGAAGTCGCTGAACTAGATGAGGTGAGCTTCAGGGTCTCGTAGTGGGACACGCGACTCACTCACCGCTCATGTACTGAGCGGTTCAGCGCTAAGGCCTGGGAGAGGGTTGGGTGAGGAAAGTGCGAACGCCCCTCACCCTTCCCGAGGCCTCTACCTACTGTGGGTTTCCGGCCTTTAGCCACTCCGCGTAATCTTTCACGGCGTCGTTCAAACTCCATGCGGGCTTGTAGCCCGTGTCAGCCGTGGTGTTGTCCAGTGCGAGGTAAGGATTTTCTTTGTGTCCGGGACCTTTGCCGGGATTGAGTTGAACATTGAAGCCCGGGACTGCGGCTTGCACGGCGCTCAGCAGCTCACCCCAGGTCGTGGCGCGACCACCGCCGACGTTGTAGATACGGCGCGGCAGCGAGCCGGATAAATGAACCTTCTGAATGCCTTGCGCGCAATCTTTGACGTAGCACAGATCACCCGCGTCCTCGGCATACGGCACACCGCCGCGGCCGCCGGCGAGATTGGGATCGGTGCCCTTTACCGCGGCATGTGTGAGGCGGCTCGGAAGGTTGGCCATGCTGTGATACAGCGGGCCCCAGATCCCGGCGATCCGCATCATCACCACGTCCATGCCCGCTCGATCCGCGTAGTGCAAGCCGAGAATCTCGAAGGATTTCTTGAACGCTTCCGTGGGATTACCCGACTGCATGGGGAGGCGATCATCCTCGGTGTAGGGGCCTTTCTCCAATCCTGAGTAAACAGCCGTGGAGCTCGCAACAGAGAGGCGCTTTACTTTCAGATCCTCCGCGACCTGGAGGATGTTGAGGAGGCCATCCATGTTCGTCTTGAAGTCTTCCGCCGGCGTCAGCGCACCGAGGCCGGGCACGGCTAGATGGACGATGCCATCGACGTTGTGCTTCTTACCCACTTCGACGAGCGCATTGCGATCCACGACGTCGACGACCTCTACCTTGGCACGATTCCCAAGGTATGGCTTGATGAAGTCCGGCTCTCGTCGCGTGTGCCACATGGTGAGCACTACATCTTCGCCCGCATCGAGAATGGCCTTGGCAGTGTGCAGGCCAATGAACCCCATGCCACCTGTAATAAGCTGCATCCTTCTCCCTCCCAATGATCCGTCCCGAGAGCATTACACGATATGGGCGCTCTCGGGACAGAGCCCTAGACTACGGGCTATTGTGGGCAAGTGGTCCGCGAAGCGCAAGCATCAGTTTGACCGCCCAGACGAGCCGCAAAAGCTCGGATCGGCCCAACGTCAGACGCTAGAATATGCAAAGTGGTGTCTCAATCAGGTGACGCGTAATGGCTGTTGAGTTTCGCGATTACTACGACGTCCTTGGGGTTCCACGCTCTGCGGACGAGAAGGCCATCCGAACCGCTTACCGAAAGCTAGCGCGACAGTTTCACCCAGATGTGAACCCGGGTGACAAAAACGCCGAACGGCGATTCAAAGAGGTTAACGAGGCCTACGAAGTTCTTTCTGACCCGGAAAAGCGCTCGAAATACGATGAGCTTGGAGCTCGCTGGAAGGACTACGACTCCTGGCAACGCGCCCAGCAGGCCGCCGGCCAGACAGGCGCTACACCGGGCGAATGGTCTGACATGTTCCGCAACCGGGAGCAGGCAGGCCGCTCCCAGTATTACACGACAAATGCGGAAGACCTGGAAGACCTATTCGGGACGGATCGGCCGTACTCGGACTTTTTCGAGACGTTCTTCGCAGGCGGACGCCGCTCCAATCGACCGTTGCGAGGTCGAGACATCGAAGCCCTGGTTGAAGTCGATTTCCCCGAGGTGATCACTGGCTCGACGAGGTTGATAGAGGTTCCCCGAGCCGGCGGTAGCACGCGGCGAATCGAGGCGACCATTCCCGCGGGGGTAGACGACGGTACGCGCATTCGCCTGGCGGGACAGGGCGAGCCAGGGGAGAATGGCGGGCCGGCCGGGGATCTCTTTCTTGTCACTCGAGTGCGATCGGATGGCCGCTTTGAACGCGACGGCGCGAATTTGAAGAGCGTTGCACACGCTCCGTTCACCCGCATGCTGCTCGGTGGGGAGATCGAGGTGGTCACTCCCACTGGGCGAGTCGCTTTGAAAATCCCGCCTGGCACTACAGATGGCCAATCGTTTCGGCTTCGTGGACAGGGCATCCCGCGCATGGGAGCCAGTCAGGGACGCGGAGACCTTCACGTGGAAGTGCACGCGACGCTCCCAACCAAGCTCACTGCTGAGCAACGCGAGCTCGTAGAGTCATTGGCGTCTCTGGACGACGCGGCCTCATCAGCGGAGAGCGCCGCATGACATCAGTGGAGCAGCAGGTCACACTTCGGCTGAGCCGAGAGGATGCGGCTCAAACGGTTGGCATTACCATCACCAGACTCGTCAGATACGAACGACTTGGCCTCATATCCCCACCCATTGAAAATCGTCGGCCACGTTACGGGCCGGGGGAGCTCGCTCGCTTACGCAAGATCCGTAGGCTTACTGAGGACCTCGGTGTCAACCTCGCTGGCGTCGAGATCATCATGCGACTACTCGATCAGATGTCGGATTCGGAGCGACCTTTCAGACGCTGACGCCGTCAGGCAATTCAAAGTAATAATCGGGCAGCAACTCAACCCGATTTGACCCCTAAGTGTGGAGCGCAAATGAATACCCCAGTGTGGCTCATCGATCTCAGTGGTGAAGCAGAGCTTCCCAAGGGAACGTCCAATCTGGATGGCGTGATCGTCCGACCCGCCGATAGAGCGGTACTTGGCATTGGTATACGAACGGGATTCATCAGCAAGCGAACGGTTTGGGCGGACATTAGCGACCTCATCAGGGCCAATGGCTCACGCGCCTGGCTCACCGTAAACATCGATGAGCTGGATCAGCGGCCGACCGGACGGCGTGTGGCTGCGAACTGACCTCGCCATTCGACACGGGACGGAAACGCTGGGGATGATCGGATGGGCTGGCGTCACCGATGGCACCGTGGTGGAGCTGGGGATCGTGCCAATGGACCCCCGCATGCTGCCACGTCGCATCAGCGCCGATACGATTGTGGCGCTCAATGACCGAAGCGTTCAGATAAACCTTGCGGACTTCGATGAGGCACCGTTGCTCAAAACGGATTCCGATCTCGAAGAGGAGATCCGTCGAAGACTTTGGGAAACCCGGGCTCGCTTCCCCCTGAAGCTCTGGTGCGCATCCGCGTTGAAGTCAATGGCGGCATCGTGACGCTGGGCGGAATGGTTCCGAAGGACGTCCATCGAGATCTCGCCATCAATATCGCGCACGAGCCTCTGGAAGTACGCGGCATCGTTAACCGAATAGAAACCGCTGAAAGCCTCGCGGCCTCCGCTCAGCAGTTCCGCGAACGGGTCGGGTAGGCTTTAGACGCTTCGGTAGCGTTAGACGTCTATTGTCACGAACGGCTGCTCAGGCGATAGACGCCGCATGAGCGGAAGCGCACAGTTGTATACGAGTCTGCCACCTGGCGTTGAGCCTCGTGGCATCCCGTAGTGTGAGTGCCCGTGAAAAACGGCATCCACGGGAAAGCGGTCGATTGGCTCAGCGAGTCGTGACGAGCCGAGATATGGAATGATCTCGAGTGGCTCCCCCTCCACTGTCTCGTGAATCGGGGAATAGTGAAGGAGCACGAGGGTTCGGTCCGCATGCACTTGAGCAAGCTGCCGCTCTAATTTCATCGATTCTTCAACGGCTGCATAGACGAACTGCTTGATTGCTGGCTCGCCCCAGGGCTGTAGCATGCATTGTCCGAAGCCACCGCAAAAGCCTTTGACTCCAACTATGCCGACGCCATCGATATGGCAGCTATCCGTGTCAAGGAAGCACACGCCGGCCTCCTCGAGCATCCGCATCACCAGCTCTTCTTGCCCCGCCTCGTAATCGTGGTTTCCGAGCACAGCGAACGCGGGAATCCGTGCGCCCACGATCTGCTCGGCAAGCACCTCGGCCTCGGTCTCAAGGCCATGATCGGTTAGGTCGCCGCAAAGTAGCAGGACATCAGCGGATGCCGCGATGACCAGCAGGAGCTCTCTCAGGGATCGCTCATGTGCCTCACGCACATGGAGATCTCCGACTGCCGCCACGCGCACGAGTCAGGAGACCCTGGCCGAGGACTTCGCATCGCCGATCTCGTCGTATCCCCACTCCGCGAAATCAACACGATATTGCTTGTCTGAGAGAAGGTCACCTCGGCACGTCATGCCGAATCTAGAAGAAGGCTCGGTCAATCGACTCGCACGGCTCAGCAGCTCATCCATGACTTCATTCGGGATAGCCCAAGTGTCCGAGGGATAGACGAACCGATAGTTCAATAGATGAGCCAGCAACACTTCCCAATGCGGATCAAACCGATCCAGCAATCGCTGCCAATCGAGTCGGTCACCCTGGCAATGGATCAGGTGGTGCACGTCGGCGCCATCGAAACGCTCACGTTCTTGAATAAACGCTTTTGACCAGATCATCTCTTCAGCCGGCATCAGGGGGACGAGCCTCCCAAGAACCGTCCCCAAAGGGGAGAAGGTAAACCACGATTCGTCAACGTCACATATCCCATTGCCTGAGGAAAAGATCAGGTCGATGTATCGGTCCCCATCGAAAATCTTCGCAATCCAGTTAGGGTTCGTGACCTCAGTTCTGAAACCTGCCTCACCTAGCACCTTCAAGATGCGAGGATATTCGGACTTGAGACAGAACACATCAAGGTCCTTCGTTGGCCGATGAATCCCCGTGTACCGGCGCAGCGCGTACGTTCCGCCTACGAGAAAACGGCAACCCGATTCCTGAAGTAGGTCAATTGCTTGACCGTAAAATGCCGCCGCGGCGCAGCAGTCCGAATGCGCGTTGCAGTCTGGTCCGGAGCATGCAGTGGGCGGCAATTCAGATGAACAAGGTAGAGGAGGTGTCATGAGTGTCATAATTCCACTCGGCGTATGCGTTTTTTGCCGAATGCCGTTGCTCAAAGTGCAGACGCCGTGCCAATCGTCGAATCTCGCACAGGACCATCTCGGAGTCCGCGGGCTGGCGAGCACATTGATGAGTGAACGAAGAACGTTGCGGGACGGCCCCGGCGTAGTGCTTAAGGAGTTAAATCGATGCGCGTGGCGATAGGCTCAGACCACGCCGGGCTCCCGCTCAAGGAACCACTCAAGGCACTCCTCACTGAGTCCGGTCACGAGGTCATCGACCTTGGAACGTTCACCTCTGAGCCGTGTGACTATCCCGATATCGCTCGCGCCGTCGGTGAAGCTGTAATCCTCGAACGCGTGGAGCGTGGCATCGTGCTCTGTGGCTCCGCGCAAGGTGCGTGCATCGCTGCCAACAAACTGCCCGGAATCCGAGCCGCGTTCGGCGCAGATACTTACTCAGCCCATCAGAGCGTTGAGCACGATGACGCGAACGTACTCTGCATCGGCGCTCGAGTCGTTGGGCCGGCCCTTGCCAACGACATCGTTACCACCTGGATGCGTGCACAGTTCACCGCCGAAGAACGACATCTTCGACGCGTACAAAAAGTACGCGCGCTCGAGCGTCGTTCGCCTCTTGTGGAGTTGAATCTCGCCGGCCAGAGCCCCTGGATGGACAATATCTCGCTTGATCTCCTGGGGGGTGATTTTCGGCAGCTCATCGCTCGTGGCATTACCGGCGTGACGTCAAACCCGACAATTATGGAGAAGTCCATCTCCTCCAGTGCGTCGTACGATCCGGTCATTCGGCAGCTCGTCAGGAAGGGAACATCAGCACGGGACATCGCGATTTCAATCTGGGTGGATGACATCCGCGGGGCATGCGATCAGCTCCGTCCAGTCTTCGATCTGACTCAGGGTGCCGATGGATTCGCTTCAATTGAGGTCGATGCTGAGCTGGCCAACGACACAAAGGGGACGATTGAAGAGGGTCGTCGGCTCTGGAAAGAGGTTGACCGTCCGAATGTCATGATCAAAGTTCCCGCGACGCCAGCCGGCCTACCCGCGATTGAAGAGCTCACATCGGAAGGCATCAACGTCAACATCACGCTGCTCTTCTCGCAAGCCGTGTACGACAAAGTGATGGATGCGTACATATCAGGCCTGGAGCGATTTTGCGACTTCAGCACGGGATCTGAACGCTTGCCTGCGAGCGTTGCCAGTTTCTTTGTCAGTCGAGTGGATACCAAGGTCGATGCCGCCTTGAAAGCTAAACTTGCCGAACCGTTGACCGACGAGGAGCACGCTGAGGTGGACTCACTGCGAGGCACCGCGGCCATTGCGAACGCCAAACTCGCATATCAGCGCTACCTGGAACGATTCTCGGGACCTCGTTGGAATCGTCTTGCCGCTCGCGGCGCTAAGGTCCAGCGACCATTGTGGGCAAGTACCAGTACCAAGGATCCCTCCTACAGAGACGTGCTCTACGTCGAGGAGCTCATCGGGCCAGACACCGTCGATACGATGCCCCCTGCGACGATTGAAGCTTTTGACGATCACGGCTACGTCCGACAGAGCGTCACCGAGGGAGTGGACATCGCCAGGAAACAGCTCGGCGCACTTTCTAGGTACGGGATAGATTTAGACACCATTACCGAGCAGCTTCAGCATGAGGGCGTGGAGTCATTCGCGTCCTCGTTCGACACACTCTTGCAAGCCATCGACCGCAAGCGGGAAATGATTCTCCAAGAGGATGAAGATCGCCTCACCATGGATCCAGGCTCTCTCGCTCAAATTTCGCCTACCGGGCCTGACTCTGGAGATGAGTCTCTGGCAGAGCGCATTTGGAAGCGCGACACGTCCGTCTGGACGACGGATCCTGAGGTGGCCGAATCGATCAGCAATCGACTAGGTTGGCTGGATGTTCCCCAGCAGATGAAGCAAGCGATCCGCCGACTTCGGGCATTTGCTGATCAGGCGCATGACGATGGCTACCAGCACGTAGTGTTAATGGGTATGGGCGGGAGCTCGCTAGCGCCTGAGGTCTTCAAACGCACTTTTGGCAATGCGCCGGGCTTTCCGGGGCTGACAGTGCTGGATACCACAGTTCCAGCAACCATACTCGCCACCGAGCGGGCCATCGACCTTCAGAAAACGCTCTTCATCGCGGCCAGTAAGTCAGGGACGACAGTTGAGACGCTCACACACCTGGCCTATTTCTGGGAACGAGCTGGGAAGCGGGGCGAGCAGTTTGTCGCCATCACAGACGCCGGTTCGCATCTCGAATCGCTAGCTCGGGAGCGCGGATTTCGTGACTGCTTCATCAACCCAACCGATATCGGCGGACGCTACTCCGCATTGTCATACTTTGGACTCGTGCCCGCGGCATTGCTCGGTATGGACTTGAACGGCATTATCGAACATGCGCTGAATCATCGCACCCTGTGTCAGACTTTCGATGGTCACTCAGCGAACGTAGGGCTGCGGTTGGGTAGTTTTCTTGGCAACGCGGCACAAGCGGGTCGTGACAAGCTGACCCTTGTCACTCCGCACTCCGCATCGGCCTTCGGACTCTGGGTGGAGCAGCTCATCGCTGAAAGCACCGGGAAGAACGGAAAGGGCATCGTGCCAATTGTCGGCGAGAAGCTCGGAAGTCCTGATGTTTACGGCAGCGACCGAGTGTTCGTGAACCTGCCGTCAGATGACGACGAGCATCGCGAGCTGCTCAAATCAATTGCCGCCGCTGGACATCCGGTGGCTCACTTCAAGCTTGAATCCGCATACGACCTCGCGGGTCACAGTTTTAGCTGGGAATTCGCCACGGCGGTGGCGGGCGCCGTGCTGAAGATCAACCCTTTCGACGAGCCAAACGTGCAGGAAGCAAAGGATCGCACCAAGCTGGCATTAGACGCCTTCGAGCAATCTGGGGAGCTTCCAAACGTGGCATCCAGCACACTCAATGAGGTGGCTGCATTTATCCGATCCGCGGGTGAAGGGGATTACCTGGCCTTCCTGGCTTTCCTGCCGTACGAGGAGGACATCAAGGATTCGCTTCAAAAGCTGCGTATGGCGTCCCGCGACGCCTGTCGCTCAGCGACCTCGGTGGGCTACGGCCCGCGATATCTTCACTCCACAGGGCAGCTTCACAAAGGAGGCCCAAATTCGGGAATGTTTGTGCAAATGGTTGGCGACGTTGCCGAGGACGTGCCGATCCCCGGATCGCCCTACAGTTTCGGAATCCTGAACGGCGCCCAGGCAGTAGGCGACTTCCAGGCGCTGGAAGCGCACGGTCGCCGAGTGATTCGCCTGAATGTGGGACAAGATCCAGTCACGAGCCTGACTCAGCTCACGCGACTCATCACGAGCGAGGGCAAGTAGCGCGTGGGCACGGAGCGGGCACAGCGAGCCGTGGCTAGTCTGCTCGCCAGGTGGCGCGGGCTATGTTTCCTTGTATGCCTGATGCTCGGCGTTGCCCTCATCCTTGCGTGTCAATCAGCCGGTGGAAGAACCTCGTCGACGGGGGGAATTGCCGTTGCCACGAACATCGAGAATGCATCCACCGAAGCCGAACGTCAGCCTTTGGCCCAGAACGCGACCTGGGCCCCAGGACAGCTTCAAGAGCACTTCTCGAAGCACGGGCAGGAAGGCCCCTATTCGAATGTCGCGGACTATGATCGCGCGGCTCGTGACACAGTAGTTGTGGGAACTGCGTTTACCTACGTGGATCGGGAATCGCGAGTGCAACGACAAGGTTATTATCACAGCCCAACGAATCGATTTACTTCACTCACTTCGGACGGACAACGGATCACGACATTTTTTCATCCGGACCGTCGCGAAAGCTACATCCGCGGCCTGGAGAGATCGACGTATAAATGACGCAGGAAACAAGCACGTTCTCGATCATTCGGCGACTTCTTGAAGAACGCGGAGTTCGCCGATATACACTGTTCCTTCTACAGCAGGAGGGAACGATGCTTTCCGGCAACATCGAGGCGCTGTCCGGTTTTGCGCTCGATGAAAACGGAGAAGTTCACGGCTTCTGGCTTGGTTATGATGAATCGGTGCAAGACTTTATTCTGGATTCCTTCTACAAGGTGGAGGAGCCAGAGGCGCGCTTTGGATCGGATACAGAATTCAAACGGGCTCAGCTACGACTGAAACCGAGGAGTCGCGGTAAACGCGACTGAACCCGAAGGCTTGAGTTTTGACCGGGAGCGCCGACATCCTGTCGGCTCGGCCCACTGGAGGGTCGCCAGGAAGCCACAACACTGGATCAGGGGCGTTCGATGGCGACCCTTGAGGCCGAGCCGACAGGATGTCGGCGCTCCCCAGCTCGAAGCTTGCCTGGGTCTATTTGGGCTAGCAGTACGGTGACCGAAAATATGCGCTCTGCGCACCGTACGCATATCATGTGCTTGGGGAAATCGGCTTTGGCTACTACACGGGCCAGGTGGGGCTGACGCCCCGCACCGATTGGAGCCACGCAACGTGCCGGGTTACCAGAAGCTCTCTGCATTCACAGTCGCCGCGACGTTCACACTGATCGTCATCGGCGGAATCGTGCGTGTCACCGGCTCAGGACTCGGCTGTCCAGATTGGCCGACCTGTCACGGTCAGATCGTCCCTCCGCTTGAGCGTACCGCGCTCATCGAGTACACGCATCGACTCGTCGGAGCGATAGTCTCACCGCTCATTTTGGCCACGACTATTGGGGCCTGGCTATGGCGACGCTCCGATCGCGCAATCCGTCTGCCGGCCACGGCGTTGCCGATTCTCCTGGCTGTCCAAATCGCCCTCGGCGCAATCGTCGTCTGGCTCGAGCTTAACAGCTTGGCAGTGCTCGTACATCTGGGCTTCGCCATTCTCATCCTGGGAGGCCTCACCTGGATCAGCGTGTTGTCCGGCGGCCCCTCGGCTTCGTCGGCCGCCGATCCAGTCGCGCTTCGAAAGTTTTATCGGTTGGCGCGCGCGGGAGCAGTTGGTGTTTTCCTGCTCATTCTCCTTGGCGCCTTTGTCCGGGCGCAGGGCGCGAGCTGGGCTTGTACCGGATTTCCGGGATGCAATGGTCAGGTGTTACCGTTTGGCGCCAATCGATTCATTGATATTCATCTCTCCCACCGAATGCTCGCGTACTTTGTTACGGCGCATCTCATCGTGATCGCGGTGAAGGCCGTGAAGCTAAAAGTGCTCGATCTATCGGTTCGCCAGATTGCGATTGGAGCAGTAGCCTTGGCGCTGCTCCAGATCACCATAGGAGCCGTGGCCGTATCCACAGGTGTCGGCGTCGTGACTCAGGCACTCCATCTCGCAGGCGCGTCAGCGGTCTGGGTGGCCATCGTGGCGCTCGTCGCTCAAACCTACGTGCGGGTTCGAGCGCTTCCTGAGGCAACCTCTGAAGAAGCCGTGAGTGATCCAAAGTCTAGTCCGAACATTGTGATGGCCTACGTGAGCCTCACTAAGCCACGCGTGATGTCACTTCTTCTCATCACCACGCTCGCTGCCATGATGATCGCTCAGGGCGGCATGCCGCCTCTGTCATTGGTGTTCTGGACGCTGCTCGGTGGGGCGCTGGCCTCCGGCGGCGCGGCGGCAATCAACTGCTATTTCGATCGCGATATCGATCTCCTGATGGACCGAACGACGACCCGCGTGATTCCCCCGGGGTGATCCGCCCGATTGATGCGCTGATCTTTGGCGTCACGCTCGGCGTACTTTCGTTCGTGATCCTGACAACCTTTGCGAATCTGCTCGCGGCCAGCCTCGCATTGGGAGCACTGCTCTTCTACGTGATCGTGTACACGAAGTGGCTGAAACGCTCCACGCCTAATAACATCGTCATTGGCGGCGCTGCCGGCGCTGTCCCGCCACTCGTAGGATACGCTGCCGTTGCGGGTCGTTTGGATCTGCTAGCGATCTATCTATTCGCCATTATCTTTTTCTGGACGCCGCCACACTTCTGGGCATTGGCGCTGCTGATGCAGCCGCAATATAAACGTGCTGGTGTCCCGATGCTGCCGGTAGTATTAGGTGAGTCGGAAACTCGACGACAGATCGTGCTCTATAGTCTGCTCGTCGTAGCGCTCACGCTCGTCATCTTCTCGGTCCAGCTTCTCGGTCCGGTGTACCTGGTTGGCGCTGCAATTCTCGGGGCGTTGCTGCTCTACTATGCCTACAGGCTCTGGCGAGACGAGACATCCGATTCCGCCAGACGCATGTTCAAGTTCTCGATGCTTTACCTGACGCTCTTATTCACAGCCATGGTGATCGACCGTCAGGTCATTCTCTGACGCGACGCGTCCCGAAGGGTTGAAACGATGGTGCTAAACGCCAAGGCCATGGAGTGGGCGGGTGGATTTGGAATCGACTCGGCGAAGCTAAAGAGCGCCAAGGTCAAGATCTTTGGGAAGTGGTATTTTCCTGATATCCCAGCAAATCAGCCTCTGATCAACCTCCAGACTGGTGACGTGGAAACGTTCCCCAGTGGACTGCGAGCAGGGACGGTCCTATACGTGCTGGAGGATGAGCTCAAGCGGGCCAAGCTCGGTCCGTACGCTGAGCCGGCACCCGCAACCGCTGTTGAGACCGTTCCCGCAAAGGCCGACGTGCCGAAGGAAGCCGCGCCCAAGGAAGCCGAATAGCGCGTCCTGCGCCCGCCATTCAGGCCAACCAGATGTCCATGCTCACCTCGTATCGCCCTGCCCGGCTTCGGGCTAGACAACTCATTGCGGCGCTTGCGATCCTCGTGTCGCTTTGTCTCGCCTGTAAGCCAGAACCCGAGATCCCGAACTACTGGCCCGCTCCAAACTTTAGCTTGACTGACCAGAACGGCGCACCGTTCACTCGAGCTGATATCGCCGGGCGTGTTGCCCTAGTGAACTTTATCTACACGAACTGCGCAGACACCTGCCCGATTCTTACGTCAACCATGCGAGCGATTCAGGAGCGGCTCACCAGCGACAACTTGCTCCCAGCGAAAGTCTTGCTGCTCTCTATGACCGTGGACCCCGAACGTGATTCGCCGGCCGTGCTAAGGCAGTACGGCGAAAATGTAGGGGCACATCGCGAAGGATGGAAGTTCCTCACAGGCGAGCGTGCGGTCCTCGAAGAGACCCTGATCCAGGGATTCAAACTCCCGTTCCGAGGACCAACACCGGCCGGACCACTCAAGCCAGGCTTCGAGATCACTCACACCAACCGAGTGATTGCAATAGATCGCGATGGAAATGTGCGAGGTCTCCTCAACGGTGAGGAGATGGACGTGGACCAGACAATCCGTCTGCTCAAGCGCCTGGTGGCGTAGGCGGAGCGATCTCCACGATGTTCGACGACAATAGGTTGTAGCGCTCGTCGCCGGTGCCTGCCTTAACCCTGCGGACTCATCCGCTGAAGAGGCGCTCAGACATTCGAACAGGGCATAAACCTAGCGGCTGGTGCCAACTCCTTGAGGGGATGCTGCCAGCCGCCTACATTTTTCACTTCCGGAGTGTCCTCTACCGAACGCCCTGCACTCCCACCACCACCGTGGAGTCCGGGGCAATACCGGTAGGTCTTGCGACCAGAGTCGCCCAGCCCAGTCGACTCGCAAAGAGGAGAAGCACGTAGAGCGCTCCTATGACGCTCAGCGCCACAGCGCGGACGTTAAAGTCCGGAATGATCAGGACAATGCTGCAAACGATGAGCACCACCTGGATGAGCCGTGCGGGGATTGTCTCACTGAGGGTTCCTACGCGCAGCATATAGCCTTGCATTGAGTAGGCAATGATGGTGATTCCAATGGTCACAATCACGAATTCCACCACGACCTGCATGAATGTGGACTCCTGTAAGACAAGCGCGGGGCTCAAAATCATGAAGAACGGCAGCAGATACTTGATGGAAGCTAATCGCATAGCCTCCGCCATCGTCCTCATCGACCGGGCTTCCGGCAACCCCAGCGGCAGCGACGACGGAGATCGCCGTTGGCGGAGTCACGTCCGCGAGGTTCGCCCAGTAAAGCAGGAAAATGTGCACCGCCAGCGGATTCAGCCCCTGCCTGACGAGTGCCGGAGCAAGCATGATTCCGAGGAAGATGTATGCGGCGGATCCTGGTAACCCCGTGCCGAGTACAAACGAGATCAGAGCGCCCATGATGAGCATGATCGCCAGATTGCCCTCGGAGAGGTGCACGAGATCACTTGTGATTGAGGCAGCGGTGCCAGTTACGAAGAGGGAGCCGACAAGCATGCCGACCGCGGCGAGCAGTGGCACAAGGCCGGCGAGTAGCCTGCCTGCCGCCGCGAAGAAGGCGCCAGCTTTCTGCCAGTTCCAGCGTGTCTGCTTACGGAATTGCGTGATGACAATGAGAATAGCGGCAGTGAACCAGGGGGCCTGCGCTTCACGCTTCATGCCGATCAAGAGGACCACAAGTAACGTGAGCGCAAAGATGTAGGGAATGCCGAAGCGTAGCGTAGGACCGATGCTGGGCAATTCGCTCCGGTCAAGCCCCCTCATTCCTCGCTTCGCTGAATAGCTATCAATTTGAACGAACATGCTGTAGTAGAAAAGCACAGCAGGAATTGCAGCCCCTACCGCAACAGTTGAGTACGGTATCCCCAGGAAGATCGCCATCAGAAAGGCTGTCGCGCCCATCACCGGCGGAGTCATGGCCCCATGCGAGGCGGCGTTTGCTTCGACGGCCGCCGCCACTTCTGGTGTAAACCCCGTCCTCTTCATGGCCGGGATAGTGATCGTGCCAGTAGAAAGCACATTGCTCACGCCGCTGCCGCTGAGCATGCCATAGAGTCCGCTGGCGCAGATCGCCACCTTAGCTGAACCGCCGCGAACGTGCCCCAGTAGACCCATACAGATATCAGTGAAGAAGGTGCCCGCGCCCGTCATGAAGAGCGCGAGGCCAAACACCGTGAAACCAATAAGCAGGCCACCCACAACCTGTGTTGTCTGCCCCATGATGGACTGCGGACTGAATGCGTGATAGCGAATGGTGTTCTCAAAGGAGACGCCCAGACCTCGTATCGGTCCCGGCAGCACCCCTGCAACGAGCGGATACGCGGCACATGCGCCCACGATTAGCGCGAACGAGATCCCGTTTGTTCGCCGCACCGACTCCAGAATGAGCAATACGAGAATGCCCCCAGCAATCGTGGCCGGGGCGGGCGAACGGAACTCCCAGCCGTTCTGATTCATGAATGGCGCGTTGTAGCCAAAGTAGAAAGTGATGCCGAGCGTTAAGAGCGCCAACACCACGTCGTACCACTGCACCCTATCCGCGTGCCTGGCGGTTGCGGGAAACATCAAGAATCCCATGGCCGTGAAGATGCCAACCAGCACGTAGAGGTAAGTGAACTCCCATACCAGGGCAGTCAACGGGATTGTCAACCCACCGATTGAGACCTCGACGGGCTGGAAGATGTTGTTGAGGGCGAGCAGTAGTCCGATCACGGTGCCGATGATGACCATGACGTACCAAACGCCCGTGAGCGGTCGATGGAGCTCAGATTCTTCGTTGGCGATCATGAGCGCGAAGCCTCGATCTGGATTGACTGCTGCGAGAAGCCGGCAACTCCGCGCATGTGACGCACGGTGTTGCCGGCGAATACTCGTTGACGCCGCCTTGGGGAGAAGACGGGATTGACCATTACTTCAGTCGCAACCAGAAGGGGTCTTCCCAGTATGGGTCCAAACCCGCGCTCTTGAGTGCGTCCACCCGCACCTTCATCCAAAAGCGCTCCCATTCGTCACCCTGAAGATCCTTGCCCTCTGGATCCTGACTGGCCTTGTCCCAGGCAGCCTTTAGCACAGGCTCCCGCTTGAGCAGATCCTGCTGTCGCTTCTCGGCCGCCTCACTCCACCAGCCCTTCTCCTTGAGGTACTTGATGGCGCCGTCATGAACGGGAGAATAAATGGCATCGAAACGAATTCGGTCCGGCCCAAATCCTTCCACGCCTGGGTAGGTGCCATTGAACTCGGGGAACGCTTCGTAGATCGCCTTGCTCATCGCGTACACGTATTCCGTGTCCTTACTTGCAAGTGTTGCGATCGTGGCGAAGTGTGGACCATTGCCAATGTGAGGGTTCTCTTCCGACACTGGTGGCGCGCCAATTGTGGCTTTGTTGACGTTGGCGGCCAGGGTTGACCTTCTTGAATCGCTCCCACATACCAGGGTCTTCTTCAGGCGTCTTCATGTAGACAGGGGTGTAGCCGCGCGGCGAGTTGGCCATCTCATAGACGAAGCCAGTGTTGGTGGCTGTCCACACACAATCGGCCTTGTCTTCCATGATTGCGCGTCCCGGCCCCGCCATAGCTCGGGATGTCCACACGCCTGACGTCGTCCCATGTGAGGTTGCCCGCCGCGAGCGTGGCCTCCATGTTGAGATTGAATCCGAATGAATTGCTTACGTAGATCATGCGCTTGCCCTTGAGGTCTTGAGGCTCCTTGATCCCAAGATCGCCAGCGCAGCCCACGATCTGATTTGTCTTTGGCCAGTTCAGGGCCACGAGCCGAACAGGGACCGGCCCAGCCTCCTTGGCTGAGTAAAACGTGACTCCTTCGGTTGCGTAGATGCCGGGGTCGTTGCCGAAGTCCGCACGGCCGTCTCGATAGATCTGAAGGCGTCCCAGGTCCGTACCTGTGGGAATCAATCGGATGGTGTTCTTCTCCACACCGGAGACACCGTGGGCCACGGCCTGATGCTGGTTGTAGGTCGCTGAGCCGACATCCAGCGTGACCCAGTTTATGACGTCAGGAAGCTTGTAATTCTTGGCTGCTGCCGGAGCGGCCGCACTAGCTCCGCCCGCCGGCGCGGCTGCCGTGGTCTTACTGGCGTCGTTGCCCGCGCCGGGCGCGACTTTAGGTGCGGCCGCTGTGGGAGCACCCGAGCTCGCGCCTGACTTCGCGCCGGGCGCTTCTTTCTCACCACACGCCGCGACAAGCAACATCGCCGCAGTTGCAATGGAGGCCAATATCGCTGGGAATCGTACCGATGGTTCGAGCCGTAAGAAACGCCGTGTCACACGATCCTCCCGCTTACGTTGCCAACCCGGGCCCTGCCCGTATCTACATGGTCATGACTAGAAAGAGCTGACTGAGTTTCTCCTGGGTGCACTGGAATTAAGTGATGCTAGCCGCGTCAAAAAGGAGCGTCAACTAATTCCGACCCCTGATCTAGGTGGCGCAACGGATCGGGTACCGGGCGCCGCGGCAGCATATAAGAAGGGCCTCCAATTGGAGGCCCCTCTTATGTGCTGCCGCAGTGTCTAGTGTTGGCTTATGCCGTGACTCCAACCGATTCGCGCTGATTGGCAAACGCTCGCGCTCGGATCTCGGTAAGCGCGTCATCCACAGTGGTCTCCGGCGGAAATGATAGTCGCGCACTCCGAATCCGGTATGCGCCCGGTTTCCACGGAGCTTCCGGTTCAACCCCGTCCATCAATGCCTTGGCCGCTTCAATGAGGCGGCGCCGAACTCGAATAATTCCCTCGTCGGAGCTTACGAGCTTTTCGAGTTGACGGTTCATCCGAGGGCCGCGCTGATCCTCGACCATCGCCAGGTCCTGGATTGGGAAGGGCCCAATGCCCGGTGTAGGAGATGTTCTTCTGCGCGATGCGGTCCACGAGGTAATCGTTGGACTTATTGGCCTTGGGTGTCCAGGTACCGGGAATGATCTCAGGATAGGTGTAGCCACCGTACTTGATCTCGTAGAGCTCTGAGTCCGGCAACGGCTTATCGCTCCAACGTAGACGGAAGTGGATTTCGTTCTCGTCATCGATTGGGATGCGCATGTTGCTGGAGAACACTCCGGGCGAAGCAATGCCGGCCGTGCTGTACGTCGGCATCATGAAATGCGTGCAGCCGATGAATTGATTGCCGTCCGCCAGAACCGCTCTGGAGTATGTGATCAGGCCATATTCCGTGTCTTCCACCCCAACGTACCGTGGCATCTTGTCAAAGAATGAATCGCGCTGGAAGACCTGCGTTGCTTTGTTGGAGCGATTGCCATCCAAAGTGGAGTGGAGGAAAGAGGCGTGACTTGGATCGAAGTCACCTTCCACAGCCTGGAAGTAATTGCAGTTGACTACGAACTTGCTGACATACCGATGGGTCTCGGGTAGGTCCAACCACTCGTACTCGACGAATGGAGGTCGCTTGTCTCCCGGCCCCATGTATGCCCAGATGAGCCCTGCTTTGTCGACACACGGATACGCCTGGATGGTTACCCGATCACGGAACTCATCGCCTTCGGGCACATTTGGAAGCTCGACACACTGACCGGAAACGTCAAACTTCCAGCCATGATAGACGCAGCGGATTCCGCCATCCTCATTGCGACCAAAGAACATGGGCGCACCACGATGGGGACAATACGCTTCGATAAGGCCAGGAGCTCCGCTTGAATCCCGGAACGCGACCAGATCTTCGCCCAGGATTCGTACGCGTATGGGAGGACAATCCGGCGCAGGTATCTCGTGCGAGAGCAATACTGGTATCCAGAATCGGCGAAACAGCTCGCCCATGGGAGATCCAGGCCCAACGTGCGTCAGTATCTCGTTGTCTTCGTGGCTGAGCATCGAAGCATCCTCCAGGTGATGCTTCGATGCTAGCCGCGCGTCGTTGGGATATCAAGCATTGCAAATGTGGCCGTTCAGGCGAGATGGAGCATCAAAAAGATGATCCAGCCGGTGACCACCACGTAACCCCAGATCGGGGCCGCGATGCGCGCCAGTGGGCGGTGGCGGTCGAATCGTCCACGAAACGCGTAATACAGTACGACCAGCACAAATGGTCCCAGAATGGTAGCGAGGATCGTGTGGCTCACGAGGATGATTAAATAGATCACCCGAACCGCGCCCTCACCCGCGAAGATCTTCGGCTCAAAGAGAATGTAGCGGATGACATAGACTATGAGGAAGAGCGCCGCGAACACCGTTGCGGTAAGCATGCTGCGATGGTGCCGCTGTATCTCACGGCGCCTGATAAACATTAGGCCGCGAACCAGAAATACGCCGCTCAGAGCAATGAGAATTGCGTCAGCAAGCGGCATCCATTGAGCCATTAGCTCACGCATGCAGAGTAGTTCCTCAAACAGCTTGACTGCGACCACTGCGTTCGAACGCGGCGGGCACGGTCACATTCTATCCACCGAATCGCCGATTGCGATTCATGTCGAGCACATCAACAAGGCATACGGCCAGCGCGTCGCCGTTGACGACATTTCGTTTGACGTGCGCTCGGGGAGCATATTCGCATTGCTGGGCCCGAATGGCGCGGGCAAGACCACGACCGTGGAGATCCTTGTGGGCTATCGCAAGCGGGATCGCGGCGAGGTGCGCATTCTGGGGCTGGATCCAGTTGATAACTCAGCAGAGCTGCGCCATCGCGTGGGGGTGATGCCCCAACAGGGCGGCGTCTACCCACAGCTGCGGCCAATGGAAGCATTGCGTCTTTTCGCAAGCTTCTACCGAAATCCCCGCGATCCAGTTGAGCTCATCCACGAGGTGGGACTGGATGACTCATTGAGCCAGCGCTATCGTTATCTCTCAGGGGGCCAGCAACAACGACTCTCACTTGCACTCGCGCTTATAGGTCGTCCGGAGCTCGTCTTTCTCGATGAGCCAACCACGGGAATGGATCCACTGGCACGACGGGCCACCTGGGCAACGATCCGGGGGCTCCGCGATGCAGGAGTGACCGTGGTCATCACCACGCACCTGATGGACGAGGCTGAGCAGCTCGCGGACGATGTACTGATCGTCAATCGCGGTCGCGTCGTCGTTCGCGGAACACCGGACTCGCTCATGGCCGCGACCGGCGGAGCAGTACTGCGCTTTCGCACCAACGCCAAGTTGGACCTGTCGCGTCTCGGTGCCCGCGTGGGTCAGACGGTTCGCGCTTCAGAGCGGAATGGGTACGTGATCGAGACAGAACCCACTCCTGCCCTCGTCGCGGTGCTCACCAGTGCGCTTGAAGAGCAGCATGCACTCATCTCAGAGCTTCGAGTCGGAAACCCCTCACTCGAAGAAGCCTTTCTGGAACTCACAAGGGTAGAGACAGCGGTCGAGTGACAGCGCGATCGACCCTATTTCAGGCAGTGCGCGCGCAGACGAGCATGGAGTTACGCCTCGCGCTACGGCGGGGCGAGAGTGTCCTCTTGACGCTCATTGTGCCACCGGTACTTCTCGCGTTTCTGGGCAGCGCAGGCACGCTCGGCGGCATCACCGAACGATCGTTGGACGCCCTGGTGCCGGGAATAACAACGCTCGCTGTCATCTCCAGCGCCATGGTAAGTCTTGGCATTGCCACGGCATTCGAACGCTACTACGGCGTTCTTAAACGACTCGGAAGCACACCGCTGCCTCGATCAGGGCTCATTGCGGCCAAGATCACCGCCGTACTGATTCTTGAAGGACTGCAAATCAGCATTATCGCGGCGATCGCGGCGTTCTTCTTGCACTGGTATCCGCCTTACTCGTGGTGGGCAGCTATTCCGGCGGTCGTACTTGGCACGTGCTGCTTCGCCTCTCTTGGATTGCTAATGGCAGGGACGCTGCGAGCGGAAACGACCTTGGCGCTGGCCAATGGCCTGTATCTCTTGTTTCTATTAGCCGGAGGGCTGGTAGTGCCACTGGACGCACTTCCGGGATGGCTCCAACCGTTGGCCCCCTGGCTTCCCGCGTTTGCGATGGACGATCTGCTCGCCGATGCGCTGATCCATGGAACGATCAGCGACTCATTGCTTCCGCTGTTTGCCTGGTCCGCCGCTGCACTTGCCGCAACTGTGCGTTACTTTCGCTGGGACTGAAGCCATTTATTCATACGGACCGATACCATTCATCTCATTGCTGGAGCCACTGGCCGGTCCCGATAATAGCCCGGGCTCCAGATCGAATCTATCGAGCTCTTAGGCTCATTACAAAATGAATCTTGTCCGCAATTCGAAACTCATCCAGAACCGCGTTCGCATTGCCAGCGCGGCTCACTTCGCGGCGCTGCTCTGCTTCGCCGGTGGTCTCTTTATCTCGCGTGATGAGGAGTACCTCTGGGTTGTCTACGCAACGATGCTCATTGGTCTCAGCCTGTATGCGGTTGGACAGCATCTCCTTCGCAGATGGGGTCCGCGCTACCGATTCGATGGTCTGCTCGTTCAGGCGCTGAAGGGTCTGGATAAACGTTACACACTTGGCGCATTCCTTCATCCGAACCTGCCTGATTACGTCGTGATTGGACCACAGGGTATCGTGCCTCTCATCGCCCGTCCACAGACTGGTTTGATCACGTGTCGCTCAGACCAATGGTCAAGGGAGCCTGGGCGCTGGGGTTTCATAGGAAGTTTTTTTACGCCCGCGCTCAAGAATCCTACCCTTGATGCCCGACGAGCAGCGGCACAAGTTCAGGCCTTCATGACCAAGCAGTTTGGAACCGAGGTCATGCAGGACGTACCAATTCTGCCTTCGATCGTCTTCGTCAATCCGAGGGCGCGCCTTCGAATCGATGGAAGCAGCGTCCCGGTTACATCGGCAAAGGAGCTCCGCACGCACCTGCGCAAGGGAAAGCCCGCGCTTTCTTCGCAGCAGACTCAAGCTATCGCGGACCTGTGGCAGTCGCTCGTATAGGCTTGAGCCGCTTCGGGGTCATCACCGCCGTATTCCTCATATTGGCGGCGTGCTCGCCATTCCGTCAGCCGACACTTGACATAGCCCTGCAGTTAGAACACTTCACCATCAAAGTCTCCAGCGAGGAGGCAATCGCCGGCGTTCTCGCCTCAATCCGAGAGAACGATTTGGGGGTTGCGAGCGTCCTGACGCCCTTGCCCATCATTGACCTCGCGGTCCGCGCCAGCGTGTCGCACTCGGCAATCAGCCGCCTCACTCAACATCCGGACGTTCGAGAGATCGGCCCAAGCGTCCAGCTCAAAGCCCAAGTGGCGCCAAACGACCCTCTGTATCGAGACTATCAGTGGGATCTCCGTAAACTCGAGATGGAGGCCGTATGGGAGCTCTCGCAAGGAGATCCAAGCGTCATCGTTGCCGTGCTCGATACGGGCGTCGATCGGGGGCACCCCGACCTTGGGCCAAATCTGCTTAGCGGCTTCGACTTCGTCAATGACGATTCTGATCCCTCGGACGATGGCACACACGGTACCCACGTCGCAGGCATCATCGCGGCAGTAGCGAACAATGGCGAAGGGGTGAGCGGCATGGCGCCACGGAGTCGCGTACTACCTGTGAAGGTGCTGGACTCCCAGGGGCTTGGTCCCGATGTGGCCGTTGCCAAAGGCATCATCTACGCGGTGGAACAGGGCGCACGAATCATTAATGTCAGCTCTGGCACGCCGTTCCCCTCACTGGCGCTCAAGGAAGCGGTGGAGTTCGCGGATAGGCGTGGTGCCCTCGTTGTCGGAGCCGCTGGAAACACGGCCGAACGGGACAATGCAATTGTATTCCCCGCCGCGTACCCTCAGGTGCTCGCCGTTGGCGCACTTGACGATCGCGACGTTCCGGCGCCCTTCTCACAGCGCCAACAATACGTGTCCATCTCAGCACCAGGTGTGAACATCGCCAGTACAATCTGGCGGGCGGGTAATGCCGGCGCCGCCTACGGTTCGGGCACCGGAACTTCTGCCGCGGCGCCTCATGTCTCAGCGCTAGCGGCGCTGCTCTGGTCCGCGGATCCGAGGCTCTCGAAGACCGACGTTCGAAAGATCATTATGGATACCGCCGACGATCTAGGCCCGGCTGGTCGAGACGAAGCCACAGGCGTCGGACGGTTGAATCCTGGGCGCGCGCTCCGGAGCATCGACGCATCGGTACCGAAGCCGGTAACAGAACCACAAAACGCCGTGGAAACGGCATCGGCGCCTTCAGGGTCAGCACCAGCCGCGCCGCTACAGCCCGTTACTCCACCGGCGATTGGGTCACCCGCCGTCAGTGGCCCACGGCAATGGTACTTTGCCGATGGACGAACTCGAAACAACGCGGAGACTCGGATCGTGCTCTTCAATCCCAGCGAGTCATCGGTCTCCGGACGGATCAACTTCACTACGAGCGACGGTCGCACAAGTCAGCAGCCGTTGCGCGTGGACCCGTTTGGACGTCTCACAATCTGGGCCAACGACTTCGTTCCAGACAGTGACTTCTCAATCAAAGTAGATGCCGATGACACGTTGTATGTTGAGCGAACGGTCCTGTTTGGTCACGATGCTTCGACTCTAGCGGCAGTGCGGAGCCCCTCTACCACCTGGTATTTCGCGGAAGGCCTGGCAGATGAGGTATACGAGACGATTCTCGTGATCTCTAATCTGGAGAAGCGCCCGGCTCAGATCTCGATTCGCACCTTCGGAGAGAACGGCCCTGAACCGGAATTCCCCATCACGCTTCCTGAAAACTCGCGTGTGTCAATTCAACCGGCCCAGGTTGATGATGGAGGCGCGTTCTCCACCATTGTGACTGCGGACGTGCCGGTACTCGTAGAGCGCGGTGTCTACTTCGACGGAGGCCGGGGCGGTGATGCGAATGCTGGCACCAAGGCTCCCTCGAGGGTCTGGTACTTCGCCGAGGGCGACACGCGTGATGAGTTCGACGCTACGGTCGCGCTCTTCAATCCAAACGCGGAGCCAGCGAACGTCAAGTTTCAGATTATTCGTACGGACGGACGCCCGTCCGAGCACATCATCCCAGTGCCGGGTTTCACGCGACGTACACTCAAGCTCAACGATCTAATCCCGGATGCGCAATTCTCCATCCGGCTCGAGTCAGACGTGCCCATCGCCGCTGAACGATCGATCTACGTCGGTGGGGGAAGTCATATCGCGAGCGGTGTCACGCAGCCGGCCACCGAATGGTACCTGGCGGAGGGTGACACCATACCGCCTTTCGCGCAATCCATCGCATTGCTTAATCCTACGGATCAGAACGTCAACGTGGAGCTCACCTTCTATCCTGAAACTGGTGGCCCGCCCAAGATTGAGGCAGTGAAGCTCCGCCCGTTGAGCAGAGGTACGGTGGAGGTGGGCCGCGTGGCCCCCAACAGCCGATCTGCCGCGCGCATACTCGCGGACAAGGCGATTGTCGTTGAGCGCACGCTGTACTACGAGGATCTGCGCGGCGGCACCAGCGGGCCGGCCATTATGAAGTAAGTTTCACGAGCAGGCACGATTCCTGCCCAGGGGGTGCTCCAGGACATCTGACAAGACTCAGGGAGTGACTCAATGGATCAGATCTACGATATTGTCTGTATGCTCTGTGGGCGCGCTGTCGGCCAGCTTCACCGGCACAAGCTTTATCGAGATCCCTCAGCGCATTCGATGCGCAAAGAGGGCAAACGTGCCATCTGTGGTTTCTGCGGCGGCAGCCTCTTCGTTCAGCCGGACGACACGGGCATGCTTCGATTCCGGGAGCATTCGTCAGAAGAGCGTCACCTCAAAGCGTCGTAACATGTCTGCGTAAGCTCCGAAGACGGATTTCGGGCCCACGGCAGATGGAGGCCAGATGTGCTTGCACGCGACGATCTTGAAGCCCGAGCGACTAACATCGCGGGTGAGCTTGTGGAACGCCTGGTCGGATCAGCGGAGGATGTGGATTATCGGAGCGGCACGTATCTTCTGGCCTCCATCGCCGCGGAGCTAGGGCAGCATATTCATCGCCGATGTATCGAGTTGGCACGCAATGAGAACGGTTCCTGGGAGCTCGCAGCCGCCGATGCGGACTCTCTTGTGACGGGCGCATGGCGATGTGGGGAAACCGTTTCGCAGCTCACTGAACGGGGCCTGTGAATCGGGATTATCGAACAGTCGCGCCTCTTTACAGGGTCCGGAGCCGCTGGTATCATGACCCACATGAGCGAGGAACTGAACCGTCGGATTCGCGCAGAGCTGAAACGCCGGGGACTCTCCGAGCGACGCGCCGGACAGATGATGGGCCTGAGTCCGGGCACAATTTCAGCGATTCTGACACATCCTGAGCAAAATCCGAGTCCGGCCACGTGTCTCAGGCTCGCGGAGTTTCTGGGATGGGACCAAGACATGGTCCTCGAGCTCTCAGGGCACCGCAAGCCGCCCTCTAATCGTCCTGATGCGGAATCAGCGCTGGTTGAGTTCGAACGAGCCGTACATCAGTTGCCAATCGACGAGGCGACCCGCGAGTACATCGTGGACTGGACCCGTCGGTCCATCGAATTCAAGCACTCACAAGATTCGCGTAACTAACCACTATATACCGAGGATGCTAATGGGCGACTTTCAAGTCGCCCATATTTGTTGACCATTCAGGTTGTGGCCCTCTGCCCCTGGCTCTCCCGAGCCGCCTTTTGCTCACCCGGCCGCGAAGCCACGCAGGGTTCAAAACCCGCGAATCCAGCTCATGACGCGGGTCCATGGCGGCACCGGCCGCAGGCGGCGGGTCGGTCTGTCAAGGCGTTGCTGCGGCTCGTAAGGTGGCACCGACGCCGGGGTTTGCGGTGCGAATCTCTCATCTGAGCTAGCTGGTGTGGACGTAGACTCTAGGGGAGATGCGGTGACGGCCGGCGCGCTGAGCCGGTCCAATCGCTTCCGCAGGCTTTCCCACTCTTCCGATGCCAGACCACTCACAGCCGCCGCTGGGGCATCGTCGTGTCTGACATCGACAGGGTCGCCTAAGGTCGGCTGAGCCGCTTCCAGACGCGCCTTGAGGGAGCCCACCTCTTCGCGCAGGTCACCGTTTTCTTTGATGAGCTGCTCAATCGTCTCCACAAGTCGCGAGACGGCCGGCGCAATGGCAGTGGTCGCTAAGCCGGCCGTGTACGACTCCACCGCACGGGCGCGTGCGAGTAAATCGGGATTTCCTTCCGCTTCCTGCGAGGACGGGTCCGCAGTCTGAGGGCTCGCATCATCAGCCTCTCGGGACCCCAGCTCCCGGCGCACGGCCGCAAGTGCATCGTCGCTGATGAGTCTGACACGGCCATGGGGACCGTCGACCCAATCAGCCCGGATCTTGCCGCTGGCTACCCACTGAGTGACCCGTGTCGGATGAACACCGAGCTGGGCCGCGGCTTCTCGTACCGATAACTGCGCCATACGCCGGGGATTCTACCGGAGCTCCAGGCTGGAGCGGCGGGGCCCACATCGCGGACGTTATTGCATTCATCGTGAATGGGAAGGATTACATGGCCGATCGCTTCTCCGCGCAGTACGCGCCCAGTGCTAACGTACGAATGGTGAACAGCCAGCCTTATAAGCGCGAGCTGGGGTCGGCTCTACTGGTTGGCATCTTCGATCGAACTCTTCCTGGCGTGGCACGTGAGGTTCAGCAGCTCAGCGCGTTGATGCCCGATGCCCTCAAACTTTGGAGGATCGCCCGACCATTGCAGAATTTCGGAAGCACGCCGCGGGAGCCTCCACCGTGCATATGGCCACACACATGGGGCATTTCGCGAGGACAATCCCGCATTTTCAGCAATCAAGTTTGCCGATGACTGGATGACCGCCGCGGACCTTGCCGAGATCTGCCGGGTACTTCTCTCATTACGCTCTTCGCATGCGAGACAGGAGTTAGCTCAGATCAGGGCGGCGGCGAGATCATGGGAATCAGTCAGGCCATCCTGGGAGCTGGCTGTTCATCACTCATTTCGAGTCTCTGGACGGCTGACGATGAGGGAACGGTAGCGCTGATGATCGACTTTTATACGGAGCTCAAGCACCGAGCGTCGGCCTCCCGCGCGATGCGTAGCGCCATGCTGGCCGTCCGTCAGCGTTCCGATCATCCCTCTTTCTGGGCGGCGTTCGCGGTATTCGGAGACGGCAAGCTCCCTATGTCCCGATAACGGGGTTGCCGTCCCTGGCAGCCCGCCAACGCGGCTCCAGGTCGGCGCACAACAGGCCCAGCTCCCAGTCGTCACCTGACACGCCCTCGATGAGGATGCGTTCAAAGTCTTCCTGGCCCATCTTGTGCTGCATGAGCGCCTCGAGCTGATCTATCTTGATGCGCAGCGGATGTCTCTGAGCGTGACCCTGCGCCAATTTCCACTGGCGCTCATAATCGTGCATCATGGCGCGGCAGAACTCGTCGGGCGATACGCTGCTATTCATAGCTCGTCATCCGTCACGTGGCTGCATCGCCGACTAATCACCTGAGTCCATCTGTCTCTAAACACATCTTACGTCGGTTAAGCCAACGATCGTCCGTGCCGTCGGAGTCGGACGCGCGGTGTGTTGAGGTTTATGAGTAACCAAGCGAGCCGTTGGGACGATGTGCGCGCCGACTGGCGCTTCACCGCGGGCCTTTTCTTCGTCACCGTGCTTCTGGAGACGGCCGCGTTCGGTCAGTTGACCGCGTTTACGCCGCTGTACCTGAGGCAAGTGATCGGCATGCCCGCGGAGCAAGTGCCGTTCTGGACCGGCGTGCTCGTCGCGACCTCCCTGGCCGTAGCTGTACCGCTTGCTCCCTGGTGGGGCGTACTGGCGGATCGATATAGCCGCAAGCTCTTCATCGTCCGGAGCATGGTTGTCGATGGGATTGGCTATGCCATGGCGGCCGTCGCGACCGACCTGTGGCACGTGATCCTGCTCCGCATGGTCCTGGGGCTCTCCTACGGAAATATTGGCATCGTGTTTGCCGCTCAATCGCTTGTCACTCCCGATCGACGCGTAGGCAGCGCCATCGGAATTATCCAGGCTGCTGTCCCTATCGGAATAAGCGTGGGGCCGCTTCTGGGGGGCCTGATCGTGGAGCGCTATGGTCTTCGTTGGCTCTTCATGATCAACTCGGCGGTGGTAGGACTGGCTTTCCTACTGACTATGGTGTTCCTCAAGGAATCGCCAGTGCGCGGAGCTGGAAGCGGAATCCGCCAACAGCTCGGAACGGTCGGGCGGTTTGTCATCAAGTCCCCACCAATTCGCTGGAATTTCATTCTCTGGTTTCTCATGGCTTGCGGAGTTTCGAGCATCGATCCCTATGTCCCAATTCTCATTGAGCGGCGCTATGACGGGCCGGACTTGCCGAGCACGATAGGTCAGATTATGGCGGTCTATGGGATTGTGACCGGGGTTGCAACGCCATTCGTGGCACGTCTGGGAGAGCGTCTGGGGCCGGACCGATGGATGGCCATCACTACGCCGTGGCTGGCTATCGCCGTGTTGGCCATGGCCTTTGCACCCAGTCTCCCTCTTCTGGTGGCGGCGCAGCTTCTTCGAGCATTACCTCAATCGGGCACACAGGCTGTGCTTTACGCCCATATGAACGCGTACGTCCCGCGTTCACTACGCGCCTCGGTCATGGGCCTCAGCCCGCTCCCGCGAAATTTGGCCATGCTCCTTGCTCCGCTTGGAGCAGCGGCCGCGTCTTCACTCTCGCTTAGCCTGGTATTCGTGATGGGAGCCGCTGCGTACATGCTCGCGTTCGTGGCAACGTTTCCGCTTCGCCGAGCCAGCCGAAAACAGGGGCGCGAGGTGTCAACTTCCCCCTAAGAACACCTAGATCCAGGTCAGGTGATTGGCGGCTACAGTAATGTCTCAATTTCAAAAGACGGGTCTTTAGATCAGTTGATCCGGCTTGACTCCTGCCTCACAGGTTGGGAAGATCGATCAGCCTCAGTCGAGCTTCGGAGGGTCACGCGTGATTCGGCAATGCATCGTTCTCGTTCTTACACTCGCGGCGCTCGGGCCGTTGCTGAGTCCGCTCACAGCTGAAGAAGTCGATGCGTGCGCCGCCATCGTCGACGACCGACAAGGCTCTAGCGAGGTATGCGGTGTGGAGAGGGAAGAATCGACACCATACGCGACCTGGTGGGTGCGTGCACATTCCCGCACACAGACGTTCAACGGCGGAAAAGACTCCCGGGAGATCTCTGACGAGGTAGAAGTCGGCCAGCTATTCCGGGTTCAGGCAGAACAGGATGGCCCACGCTTGAAGGTGTGGGATCCGCGCCACGACGTTCAGACCTGGATCCCGGCCGCCTCCGTTGGTCCTGTGGACCCGCCGGCCTGGGCAGATTTCGCGGAGAACGGCCGTTGGCTAGAGGTGTCGCTGGCAGTGCCGCAGAACATCACGGCATATCAAGGCGACGAACCAGTGATGAATGCCCTGGTGACCGCCGGAACCAATGGAACGACGTCCCCAGGGTTCTATCGAATACTTAGGCGCGTGGCGAACGAGACCATGGATTCCCGGCGTGCGCCTGGAGTAACCGACAACTACCTTCTCAAGAATGTGCTCTGGACACAGTACTTTAACTTCGATGGTGCCGCGATTCACTATAACTGGTGGGGCCCGCCGAACGGATTCGGTCGGCCGGGGAGCCATGGCTGCCTCGGGATGATGCACAACGACTCAAAGTTCCTCTGGGACTGGGCGGGCGTAGGCACGCCTATCGTGATCCATTACTAAGGAACCCTCTAAGCAAGAAGCGAAAGCCCCGCGCGACATCGATGTCGCGCGGGGCTTTCGCTTCTCTAGAGATCCTCTTGTGACGCCGCCGTAACGCGACCTACGTTGCAGCCACTGACGGGTTATTAGAACATACGTTCATCGAACACTTGTTCTGGAGGATTCTGATGTGGATCGATTCGATGGGCAATCTCTGGGTTTCAAGTCTTGGTGATATCGTCGGACTGCTCTGCGTCGTTCTCAGCATCTTCGTGATTGCTCACGTCAGCCTGGCTCATGAGGGCAGCGTGAATTCTGCCCGCAAGCGCCTTGGCGAGTATCTGGTGGGCGCCGAGATGCTCACCAATCGTGAGCTCTACACCAAGACGTTCCGCTTCAGCCCGCGCCTGCGGCTCGATACGGCGCGCCAGCACTCCCGTATTCAGAAAGTAGTGGACCGTCACCACGTGACGGGCGCCACGATCCACGCAGCGAGCCATCCCATCCACCACCGTTGGCCGGGCCAAGCTCACGAACGCAGGCTCCACCAGCGTGGAAAGCTTGTCGCTTAGCTTCGCCGCCATGCGGGCGAGCTCAGCGTTGGCATCAGGCGAGCTGGTTCCAGCGCCCACGAGCAGAATGGCCCAGGGATCCTCGGCTAACGCTGGAGCCGAGTTCCGAGCGCATCGGACTCGGTCAGCCAGCACTTCAAGGAGTCCATCACCGGAGCTCACTTGCGGAAGCATCGTAATCACAAGCTCAGGATTCCGCGCACGAGCCGCCGCGAGCTCCGCGGGGATATCCCGCCGCACATGCCCGGCGTCAAACAGGAACAGCGGCAGAACTATGAGCCCTCGAGACTCCCGGGCGAGCGCATCCACTGCCGCTTGAATAGACGGCGAGTCAGAGCCGGGGAACTCAAGCACCGCGTGCCCGACAGTCGTTCCTCGAAGCTCTCGCGAGATTGCTCTCACTTGATCGAGAAACTCTCCTCGCGCTGCTTCATCGCGGCTACCGTGAGCCACAATGAGCACAGCGATGTCCGCCGTGCTCATCGGGCTCTGCTTCATAAACTCAGGCGCCACCAAGTGAAAACCAGATGCCGCGCTCACCATTGAAATTGGTCTCGAAGAGAAGCTCCTGAGCGCTCTCACCTTTCGGCACCTCATAAACCACATATCCCGTGACTTTGGCGCCAGGATAGATCGAGCCAAAAAGTCGAGGTTCGGGCTCAATGATCGATGCCGTCTGGCGCAACACACGGTCCGCTCCCACCAGCTTGAAATCTGTTCCGCTCACCTGGAACGCATCGTCCGACGGACCGGTGAGGTAGACCATGCTGAGCTTGGCAGCGAGATAATTGAACGAATCGTCGGGCGCTCGATTGAATCGATTCGCTTTTTGCACCAGCGGCCATGCGTCCCGAACGACCTCATCGATCGAGACTTCGAAGGTCGAGATACGACCGCGCCGATCAACCGAGCACTTACATATCACTCCCTGCGGAATTGGTCGGGTCAGATCCAGACCAAAAGTGTCTGACGGCTCGATGACGTTGCGTTCTATCCCGGCGGTAGGGAGACGGGGCGTAATTGGGAGATCTCCGCTTGCCGACGCCAGCGGTATCGCATCGATGTCCTCGTCAGTGAGCGCCGCGAGAGCAATGGGATAACGTAAGCCATCCTGGATTAAGAACATAGAGCCATCAGATTTCTGCCCAATCGATCGATTGGGCACGATCTGCAGCGCAATCGCCGGGGCCGCGACGATCACACTGAGCGCAAATGCAAGAAGCGGTACGAATCGAACGGTGCGAGGCATGCATCCCCCTGATGCGTTCATATGAGCCCCGTAATCGCCGGAGCAAAGCGCTGATTTCTACAACGAATTTTTGAACCAACCCGAATCGGAGAATTCGACTCGTTCAGCATCATTGTTAATCTGCACCTTTCAAATGCTAGCGACACGGATGTACTTCCGCTATGCTGTCGTCCAGCGTGATAAGAGCGCGAGTAGCTGTCCTGTGACCCTTCGGAGGTCGGCGTAAATTGGACACGTTGCACAACTGGCTGGGCAAGTACGGCTGGTATAATGAGCCCTATATGGGCCCCCCCGATCGACTCTTTCCGGTGGGGAAACGAGTCACGATTGCCTGGCCACCCCTTGCTCTGGCTCTGGGCATGCTGTTCGCCTCGATCTTACCGACCTCCGTGTCGGCGCAGACGGGCGCGGCTGTCAGCATGCAAATTCGCGCGGGTTTTGATGGGCTTGGCAAAGTTGGAGGCTGGGTCCCTGTCGAGATCGAGCTTCGCAACGACGGTCCTGATATTTCCGGCGAGCTCCAGATCTCTGTACAGGATACGACAACTAATCGCGGGACTTACACTCGTCCGCCCACAGTTTACAGTGTGCCCGCGGTATTGCCGCGGAAATCGCATAAGCGATTAACGGTCGAGATTCTATTACCAAGCTCTGCGATTCGCACTCAGGCCAAGCTCGTCGAAGGCACGACGACTCACCTGGAGCAAGATGTCACGCTAACCCGAGTTGCGCCCGGCGATCTCATATGCGGGGTTCTCTCACGTTCGTCCAACGCGCTCGACTTTCTGCCCAGCCTTGAGCTTCCCGCTCCGCTTCGACGTGCCCGTGTGGCGCGCATCGACGTCAGCGATCTACCAACCCGCCCACAGCTCCTGGCGAGCCTTGACTGCCTGATTCTTTCCAACCTTTCCACGCAGAGCATGCTCGACCTTCAGAAGGCGGCACTTTCTACATGGGTCGAGAATGGCGGCCTGCTCGTGCTCGCCGGTGGCCCCTCGTGGCAACGGACCGTATCGGCACTTCCGACGGGGCTGTTACCTGTGAAACTGAACGGCCTAGCGAGTGTGCAGCGGCTGGACGGCATGGCCGATTTCTTGAATACCGAGCTTACCGATAGCGGACCGTGGCTCGCGAGTCAGGCTTCAGTTGAAGACGGCACCGTGCTGGTTGAGGAAGACGGCGTGCCAGTGCTCGTCTCAGCGCGACGCGGAGCGGGCACAGTCTTCTATTTAGCGCTTGATCCGGCGGGTGAGCCGCTTCGAAGCTGGCCAGGAAGCGTGGGACTGTGGCGATACGTCCTTTCGCACGTTTCGGGCGGAGTTGGTCTGAGCGCCGCTGCGTCCAGCCCCTTCAGTAGCTGGGGACGCATTCCGCGCAATGCCTTAATCGACGTATCCACGATCTCACCGCCGTCACCCAATGGTCTTGTGGGAATTCTGCTGGTCTACCTGCTCCTGGTTGGACCGGGGAACTATCTGCTAATCCGGCGCTACCAACAGCCGATGTGGACGCTGGTGACTGTACCGACATTGACAGTGCTGACAGTCATAGCCGGTTTCGCGATGAGCACAGTGAATCGCGATTCAGACGTAGTCGCGAATCAAATCTCGCTGGTACGCGCCGGGCAATCGGGCGAGATTGGTCATGCCCGCACGTACGTCAGCGTATTGGCACGTCGGCCTGGCTGGTTCGATATCGCTACCAATGACGCATCACTGATCTCCAGTCTGTACTTCCCATTCCCGAGAGATCCAACGATGGAAGCCGCTAGTGGCGGGACGAAAGTGCTCGAGGGTGCCCAGCCCTCCATCGTCGATATGTACCTCCAGGCGGGCTCACTGGGCACTGCGTCCGTTGACAGTCTCGTTCAATATCAAGGACCGCTCGAATCTCATCTCATCGCGAACGGCGGAACGATCAGCGGAACGATCACCAATCGTCTCGGGCAGACTTTGAGTGACGTGAACCTGGTACTCGACTTCCAAGCCACGCGCATTGGCGACCTGGCCGCGGGAGAAACTCGCGATATCTCGGTAAGTATGGGGCGTGCGCTTTCGGCCGGTTACGGCCCACCAACGTCATTCGCGAGCCTGCTTTACCCCAATGCACCCAAGCCGAAAATGATCCCGTCAGATACCGCTCGACGTGACGTGCTGGACTCGCTTCTTGGAACTGGGTTCAATTTCAATCGTCTTGAATTGCCCGGACTCGGTCTCATTGGGTGGCTCGAATCCAGCGGGGTACCGATCGAGCTGAAGGGCGGCCGGGCCACGAATATCGATGGCGCACTCTACGTCGCGTCGCTGCCCATCGAGCTGCCCAAAGGGTTCGAGGGAGAAATCCCCGCACCAATCGTGGCGAAACGTCAACTCGGTGCTAACACCGCCAGTCGACAGCAGTACGGAAGCTATGATCTTTCGCCGGGTGAATCGCTTGCGCTTCAGTTCTCACTGCCTCTAGCGAATGGCCGCATGCTTCTGGACCGTCTTTATCTCAACGTGGATGGACGCTTTCGGGGTGGTAACCCGGCGGCAACCGCCATTGGGGACATCTCACTCTTCAACTGGCGGACGTCGGAATGGGAGGACTGGTCAGTCAGCTACGGCGTGAACGAGTTCATGGAGCCGGCCCGGTTTGTTTCCGGCGCAGGCGACGTGCGAGTTCGCTACACATTTCGACCGGCTCCCGACTCCAGAACCACCGGTGTCAGCTTCACGCGGTTCGACGTCACGGCTCTCGGGCTCGTTCGATGAGCATCCTCTCCGTTAAGCATCTCACGTACGTGGTGAGGCATAGGCGGCTGCTTGACGATGTGAGCTTCGATGTGGAGGCTGGCCGGCCCCTGGCTATGGTAGGACCTAATGGCGCCGGCAAGTCAACGCTGCTCCGTATTCTGGCGACGGCGGCTCGGGCGACGTCTGGCTCTGTCATGATCGACGGCCTTGACGTCCTTCGGCAGGCGCCCCTCGCGCGGCGTCGATTAGGCTACGTCCCTGATATCTTCGGCATCTACCCTAATCTCACGGTCATGCAGTACCTCGATTTCTTTGCCCGAGCGGCGGGCGTTGCGAGCTGGGAGCGTCGAGAGGCGGTTGAAGCCATGCTGCGCGTGGTTGATCTCTTCGATGCGCGGGGGGAACTGGCGTCTTCGCTGTCGCGCGGACGGACACGGCGTCTTGCCCTGGCCCGGGCCCTAGTCCATAACCCAGCCGTTTTACTCCTTGATGATCCCTTGCTTGGACTTGATGGCCGAGGTCGCCTGGAGCTCCGAGAGGTGCTTCGCGAGCTGAGCCAAATGCAGATAACGGCCGTGATAGCAAGCCACCTCCTTGGTGACCTCGCCGACATCTGCTCTGATGTCCTCGTGCTGAACGATGGACAGGTGAGCTACAGCGGACCGATGACTGAGGTCCTGGCTACGGCGAGCCGTCCGCAACAGCGAGTCCGACTGCGAGTGCTGGAAAAACTGGAAGTTGCCGCGGAGACCTTGGGAGCGATGCCAACTGTTCGCGAGGTTACAACCTCAGATCAGGAGATCTCATTTCTTCTCATTGGCGACGATCGGGCGTTGGCGGACCTGCTCCAGAAGCTCCTGGACGAGGGTATTCGGGTGGTGCGGTTCGGGCACGGGGGCGAGTTGATGGATGAGCTCTCAGCGGGGCTGGCCGAAATGACCTCAGAGCGGTCGAGCTAATGTGGTCTGCCGTTCTCGCCAAAGAGTTTTCATCCCGACTGCAAAGCCGTGTGGCGTACGCCGTGTTGACGATCCTGGTTGCGTCATTCTCGGCGCTGACAATCGGAGCATTCTGGCTGCTGGTATCAACCGTTCCCACTATCGTTCCGGTCATCGGATCCAGCGTGGGCTCAGGTGGCGGCACAACGCTCCCGACGCTTATCGTCGGCTATCGTGGAGTGTTCCTGTTCATTGCGATGGGGTTGTGCCTGCTGGGCGCACTCTTTGTGATTGCTCCAGCCATCGGTAGCTCGGCAATAACCTCGGAAAAAGAGGAAGGCACGTTCGACATCCTGATCACCAGCGGCTCATCCGGCCGCGGCGTGGTTATGGGAAAGGTCCTCGCCGCAAGTATTTTCGTAGGTCTATTGATGCTTACGACAGCCCCGGGGTTCTCCATTGCCTGGTATTACGGCGGGGTTGGCTGGGCGGAGATCATTCCAACCCTCTCTGTCACGCTCACTTCACTATGGCTGCTGATATGCCTGGGTGTCTTCATCTCGTCATTCACCCGATCGTCGATGTTGGCGGCACTCTTTGCTTACTGCGCGGTATTCCTTCTGTCGTTCGGCACGCTCGGCCTTTACCTCATCGGTGCGTCGCTTCAGATGGAGGCATTTGTCCGTCCTTTATTGATCCTGAACCCGTTCGCTTCATTGATCACCATCCCAGACACCATCAGCGCTCAAGTAGCTCAAATCCTGCCGTTTCAGTATCGCGCGTTGCTTGATCAGCCTATGATTGAAATGGGTAGTCTTCCGCTGCGATTCCCGCGTTGGACTTCGACGTCGGTGGTCTTTCTGGTGACTGGCCTCATCCTGACGCTCATTTCAGCGATCGTCATAGATCCCTGCGATGGACTGAAATCCCGTCTGGGCTCGCGCGTATCACGTACAGGAGAGCAAGCATGAGCTCACAGGCGATGGCCTCGTTCAACGACCGCGTCGCGCTTCGTGAAGGTCTCAACCTGATATCTCGAGTGATCAAGCTCCAGTCCGCCGTAGTCTGGTTCTTCAGGGGCGTGGTGCTGGGACTGGTGGCCGATTGCGCTCTGCTCGTGGCAATGCGGCTCTCGCCACTGGGCGTGCAGCTGCAGTGGCTTGTGTTACCCCCCGCCATTCTCGGCGTAGCCGGGCTCGTTGCTGCATTTGTGTGGCCTATCCCAATAGAGAACATCGCTCGCCGCGCTGACGCTCGACTTGGCCTGAAGGAGCGACTGATTACGGCAATCGAGTTGCAGCGAAGTAAGGACTCGCACCCGTTAGCCGGCCTCCAATTGCACGACGCCGTAGAGCACGTTCGCCAGGTTGAGGCGCTTGACGCCTTTCCGGTGAAACTGCCTCTCCGTGAGCTACAGATTGTAGGTGCTCTCGCCGTGATCGCCACTCTACTCGTCGCCGCGCCGAATCCCATGGAGCGAGCGGTACGAGAGCGAGAACAGGTCCAACAGGCCGTCCGGCAAGAAGCGGAGCGCCTGAACCGTTTAGCGGACCAGGTAGCAGCCTCGAATCTCGACGATCCGGTTGAGGAGCTCAGCCAGCTGGAGCAGGAGCTCCGTGAGGGTGCACGACTTCTCAATGAGCGCTCCTCGAGTGGCGAGGAAGCCATGGCAGCGCTCTCATCTATAGAGCAGAAGATCCTGGGCTCACAGGGGGCCGGCGGCGACGAGCTGGATGACGCGCTTTCGTCATTGGCTGGATCATTGGCGTTGGATCAGAATACGCGGTCGCTCGCCACGAGCCTTGCCCGCGGAGACTATAAGCAATCTGCTGAGGAGCTTAGAAAGCTCGCCGAGCAAGTACCGGATATGTCCGCCGCGGATCGCTCCCGCCTCTCGCGTTCACTGCGCACCGCGGGGAACCGCGCGTCTCGCTCCAACCCGGCGCTCGGACGGAGCCTTTCCCAGAGTGGCGATTCACTGGATGACCCTAACGGCGATCCTAGTGGTGCGATGGGTGAGGCCGCCGGTCAGCTTAACGCTGCTGATGGCCAGCTCCGCGCAGGTGGACAGCGTGATCGCGCCCTCTCACAGGTCCAACAGAGCCGCTCAGCCGTGAGCCGCGCGCTTCAAGCTGCTCGGGGTCGCCAGGCGCCCGGAATGCAGGCACCTGGCCAGCGCGGTGCAGTGGATGGGCAATCCTCGGACATGAGTGGCTCCGGCGGTGAATACGACGATGAGATGGGCGGCGATCGACCGGGTGGCTCCAGTGCCGGCAATGGCCCTGGATCGCGGTCCGAAACCGTATACGACCCACTTTTCAGTACGGGCCGCGAAGATGTCATCCCGGGTGGCGAATTTGATCCCGGAGAGGTGTACGCCGGGTCCTCAATGGACGACGCGTATCGCAATGACGCCCAGGTGGGTTACTCCAGCGTCTACGCCGATTACCAGGAGAAAGCCACGCAATCACTGCAAAACAGCTACATTCCCTCCGGTCTGAAGGACCTCGTCAAAGACTACTTCTCATCTCTCGCGCCGAGCTCAAAATGACGCAAACTGAATCAACGACCCCGTCCGCAGTTGAACAGTCGGGTGCATCACCCAGTTTGATGTCGCCTGAGGAGTTCATTCAAATAGCCCGCGCTATAGAGCGCGAGGTAGCGAAAGTCATCGTTGGGCAGGACGAGGCCGTGCGAGGCATTCTCACGTGCCTGCTAGCGGGCGGGCATGCCCTGCTGGAGGGCGTACCGGGCCTGGGAAAGACGATGCTCGTGCGGACCCTTTCTCAGGTGCTGGACCTTAACTTCAGTCGGATTCAGTTCACGCCCGACCTGATGCCGGCGGATATTACTGGAACCAACATCATCGCGGAGGAAGCCGGGGCGCGCGGCTTTCAATTCCAGGCTGGACCGATTTTCGCGAATATCGTCCTCGCAGATGAGATCAATCGCGCCACCCCTAAAACACAGTCGGCATTGCTGGAAGCCATGCAGGAGCATCGGGTTACGGTGGCTCGAGTGAGTCACACACTGGAGCGCCCGTTCTTCGTCATGGCCACGCAGAACCCGATCGAGATGGAAGGCACATACCCATTGCCGGAAGCCCAGCTCGATCGCTTCTTCTTCAAGTTGACCGTCGGGTACCCGTCGGAAGATGAGCTCATGGCTATAGCGGAGCGCACGACGGGCACCGCTTCAGTGGATGTTCAGACCGTTGCGGATCGCACGATGGTGCTTAGAATGGTGGAGCTCGCACGCGAGCTGCCCATCGCAAAAGCGGTTCTCAGCTACGCCGTTAAGCTCACAACTCGAACGCACCCGGAGCGAGAAGATAGTCCTGAGACCTCCAGGCGATTTGTACGCTACGGCGCCAGCCCTCGCGGACTTCAGTCGCTTGTGCTTGGTGCCAAGATTCGCGCGCTACTCGAAGGCCGTTTCAATGTGTCTTACGATGACGTGCGTGCCGCAGCATTACCGTCACTGCGGCACAGAGTCATCCTGAACTTCGAGGCAGACGCGGAGGGCGTGACCACAGATCGCGTCATTCTCGACGTGCTCGCCGCCACACGCGCTACCTGAGCCTGGTTGATCCATGCCAAACACCACCGTCGACTCGGCTCTTCTTGACCGACTAGAGCGGCTCTCAATCGTTAGCCGCCACCGGCTTATGGGCCATGGCAAAGGTGATCGACGGAGTATCCGGCGTGGCACCTCGATAGAGTTCGTCGACTACCGGCATTATGTCCCTGGCGATGATCCTCGTCAGGTCGACTGGAATATCTACGGTCGATCTGGATCACTCTTTGTCAAGATGTTCGAAGAGGAAGAGGTGCTCACCGTTCACTTGCTCGTGGATGGCAGCGCCTCCATGGACTGGGGCGCCCCCAATAAAGCGGCCATGGCTCGACAGCTTACCGCCGCGCTCGGCTACGTGGCACTCTCAGGCTCCA
Source organism: uncultured Chloroflexia bacterium (assembly GCA_963765765.1). Classification (GTDB taxonomy): domain Bacteria; phylum Chloroflexota; class UBA6077; order UBA6077; family JACCZL01; genus CAVXYC01. The sequence continues at coordinate 173,320 of CAVXYC010000028.1, forward strand.
GCCGCATTCAGGCAGCCGTGTTGAACGGTGAGCAGCTCAACATGTTTGGCCCAGCCTGGGGCCGTAAGAACACGTCTTCACTCCTGGAATACCTTGACGCCGCCAGATTTCGAGGTGGCACGGACGTAAACGCCGGCCTGAGGGCCTACGCCCGGCGAAGCTCAGAACCAGGTGTCACCTTCCTCATCTCCGATCTCCTGGCCCCGTCGATTGAGAACGGCATGCGTGCCCTCCTCGACCACCACTACGAGCTCATCGTCCTTCACATGCTCGCCCCCCAGGAGCTCGATCCGCCAATGACCGGCGATCTCAACTTGATTGACCGTGAGACTGGTGAGGAGATACCCATCACCCTGAACCAGGAAGCGCTGGATCGCTATCGGACGCGACTCTCAGAGTGGCGACAAGAGATTGAGCGCATGTGCCTCCACCTCGGGGCCATTTATGAGCCGGTGAGCTCTGCCGACCGACTGGAGCACGTGCTCTTCGATCGACTGCGCCGACGTGGAGCGCTGAGGTGACACTCCTCGCACCTTTGGGGCTGGCCCTTGGCTTGCTTATCCCGGTTCTGATTTTTTTCTACTTGCTGCGAGCGCGGCGGCACGAGTTCGACGTGAGCAGCACTCTTCTCTGGCAGCATTTGCTGCGCGATCTAGCGGCGCACGAACCGTGGCAGAGACTCCACGTCAGCGTGCTCCTCATCGCCCAGCTTGTGCTCATCATTTTGCTCACATTGACCCTGGCAAGACCGACGTACATCGCCCAAGCATCAGAGCCAGTTCATGCGATTCTGGTGCTTGACGGCTCAGCGAGCATGCAGGCGACTGATGTTCCGCCCAATCGATTCGAAGATGCTCGACGTCAGGCGCGTGATGTGATGGAGGGACTCCCGGAGGGCTCGACCGTGACGGTCATCGCAGCGCGCACGCAAGCAGAAGTGCTGGCAAGCGCCGTCACGGATCGCCGCACCGCCGAGCTAGCGATCGATCGAGCTCAGGTCGGATCGGTGGGTAGCGGCCTCCTTCAGGCGATAACGCTCGCGGGGTCACTGGGTACCGGACGAATTCGCAGTCAGATATATCTCTTTTCGGATGGAGCGGTTCCCGACTTCGAGGCGATCAGAGAGTCGGATCTCCCCATTCGCTTCATTCCTATCGGTAGAGACAATGAGAACTACGCGCTAACAGCGCTTTCGGCACGGCCGGATCCACTCAATGCCCGCCGTTACCAGGTATTTGCACGTGTATCCAACTTCAGCAGCGGATCGCTTGGAACCACTCTCTCATTGTTCGCGGATGACAATCCGATGGACGCACGAGACGTGCGGGTGGCGCCGGGCGCAACTCAGGAATTCGTGTTCAACGATCTCCCGCTGGGTGCTCGGGCAGTGGACGCCAGACTGGCTTCTACAGATCGACTTGCGCTTGATGACCGAGCGTACGCCGTGCTGGATGTTCGTCGTCCATCACAGGTGCTGCTGGTGACAGCCGGAAACCTGTACCTCGAGAAAGTGCTGAACCTGCTGGGCAATGCGGAAGTGTTTCGAGTGGCGCCCCGAAGGTATCTTTCGGTCGATACCGAGCGATACGACGTTGTGATTTTCGACAGCTTCATACCCGAGGCCCTGCCGCCATCGAACATGCTCATCATCAATCCACCCGAAACGTCAAATTTCGTCTTCGAGGGAGAGGCGCGGCGACCGCGTATCAGACAGTGGAATCGTGATGATCCTTTGCTCCAATTCGTCGATCTACGTGACATCGGGATCGCGCGAGCGATCCGCGTGTCTCCGCCATCATGGATGCGCACGCTCATCGAATCGGACGATGTGAGCCTGATGCTGGCTGGCGAGCAGGAAACTCAACGCGTGGTGCTCTTCCCGTTTGACTTCAGGCAGACGAATTTGCCACTCTCGTCGGCATTCCCCATCCTTATGTCAAATGTACTCGGCTACCTCGAGCCTGGTGGCCAGGTGAATATGCGCGAGCTCAAGCTCGGCGACCCAGTAAACGTTCAGCCGCTGCTCCTGGCGGACACGATCACCGTCAACCGCCCCGATGGTACGACCACGGAGTTCAGGCCCGAGCGACAGAATGTAACCTATCAGGACACTGACATCCCGGGCATTTATCAAGTGCTACAGAAGGCCGGCGCGCAGCTTATCGCCCAGGACACGTTCGCGGTGAGTCCAACCGATGCGCGCGAGTCCAATATTGCGCCGCAATCGATTCCAGAAAGTGCCCAGAGGGCCACTCCGGATATCGCCCAAATAGAGATCAATCGCGAAATTTGGCGATGGCTGGTTCCGCCAGCAATTCTTCTGCTGTTGTTCGAGTGGTGGTGGTTCCACAGGCGAACATGATGAGATCACGCAAATGACGATCGATTTCGCCCAACCGCTGATGCTCCTCATGCTGGTGGTGCTGCCATTGCTGGTGGTGCTGCATCGCGCTAGCAGGAACACCCTGCCGCTGCGTCGGCGACGCATGGTCTTGGCCGTGCGACTCATCGTGACAGCGCTCCTGGTGCTGGCCGTGGCTGAACCGCGGGTGTACACGAAGGCAGATCGCGTTGCGGTAGCCTTCCTGGCCGACGTGTCCGACAGCACTGGCACTGAGGGCGAGATCGTCAATTGAGCTGGCTGCGGCAAGCCCTGCAATCAGCCGGTGATCGTGATGAATCCATGGTTATCGCTTTTGGAGCCGACACGGCGATTGAGCGCCCACTGAGCAGTTCGCACGATATCGCGCCGCTCTCTTCGGTCGTGGATGCCAGCCGAACGAACCTCGCTGGCGCCATTCGTCTAGCACTGGCCGCACTGCCCACGGATCGACTCCGCAAGATTGTGCTGCTTTCAGATGGCAATGAGAACCTGGACAGTGTTGCCGATCAGGGTCGCATCGCGGCCTCGGCTAATGTACCAATCTCGGTGGTGCCACTCGGAACGAGAAGCTCGCCTGAGCTTCTCGTTCGTTCGCTAGAGACGCCATCGTTCATACGAGAAGGCGAAAACTTCTCCGCCTCGGTCTCGATCGAATCCACCGTCGACGGGCCCGCAAGACTCCATCTGATCTCCGACGGTAAGCTCATCTCAACGCAAGACGTCGAGGTGACGGCCGGTAACAATACATTCGTCCTGCCGCAAGAGCCTCAAACTCAGGGATTTCATCTTTTCCGGGTTCAGCTCGAAGCACCAAACGACACGTACCCACAGAACAATGAAGCCGGCAGCTACACCGTCGTTGCTGGCCGACCAAGAGTTCTGATCATCGAAGGCGAGCCAGGAGAGACCCGCTATCTTGCTGAGGCGCTACGGTCCGCGGGCCTGACTACCGACGTTAAAGCTGTAGGGGAAACGGCGATCGATACCGCGGTGTTGCGTGGGTACGAAAGCGTCGTCCTGGCCAATGTTCCGGCGAATCGACTGACGCTCCCGCAGATGCGCTCGATCTCGTCCTACGTTCAGAACCTGGGCGGTGGACTGGTCGTGGTTGGCGGCGAACGGAGCTACGGTGTTGGCCGCTACGGCCGCACTCCTCTAGAAGAAGCACTGCCGGTACGTATGGATCTGCGAGGCCGCACGCTCACCGCCAGCGTTGCCCTGAATCTGGTCATCGACGTTTCAGGGAGCATGGCGGGCGGCCCTGGTGCATCAAAGATGGATCTCGCCAAAGAAGCAGCCATACGCGCAACTGAATTCCTCGGTGAGCAAGATCAGCTCGGCATTCTGGCCTTCGACGATTCCAACAAATGGCTACAGGAGCCGACATTCCTAACGGACCTCAGGCAGTTCAAGTACTTATAGGCACGCTGAGTCCGGGGGGCGGTACATCGATCTATCCGGCTGCTGAAGCCGCCTATTTCTCGCTCGTTCCGCTCGAAGCCAAAGTGAAGCACATCATATTGCTCACCGATGGACTTTCTACGGGCGGCGACTACGAGACGCTCACGAGTAATATGCGCGCTCAGGGAATCACGCTATCCACTGTAGCCATCGGTTCAGACGCCGACTTCAATTTGCTCCGACGGCTTGCCGAGATGGGCAATGGCCGCTACTACGAGGGCAATGATCCGTTCGATCTGCCGCAGCTTGTGGTGAAGGAAACTCAGGAAGTAGCTCGAGCAGCAATAGTCGAGGAGGACTTTAAACCCCTTCAGGTTGGCGCAAGCCCGATCATGGAGGGTGTGGACGCGAGTCAATTCCCCTCGCTCCGTGGTTACGTTTCGACGACACCCAAGCCAAGCTCGCAGATCGTGCTCGTTTCCAAACTCGGCGACCCGCTGCTCTCCGAATGGCAGTACGGGCTCGGTCGTGTGGTGGCTTGGACTTCCGACGCGAAGAACCGTTGGTCGACCGACTGGGTGGGCTGGCCGGACTTCAATCGCTTCTGGGCTCAGATGGTGAAGCGCACACTCCCTGTTCCGATTGATCGGAACACGGCCATCACAGTCAGTCCGGAACAGGGTGCCGTGCGGATAACTGTGGACTCCAGCACGGATGACAAGACGTATCTCAATTTCCTGTCCACTCGTGCTGTTGTCGTCCGGCCAGATCAGACCCAAACCGACGTTGCCCTTCCTCAAGTTGCTCCGGGCCGATACGAGGCGCACGTACCAGTTAATCAAGAGGGTGCGCATTTCATCAATGTTGTTCAGCAAGACCAGGCAGGCCAGCTATTGGGTGCGCGTCCCGCTGGCTTTGTGGTGCCATACTCTCCTGAATATCGCGACCTGCGAACGAACCCAGAGCTGCTCGCCCAGCTTGCCCGCGCGAGCGGCGGCAAAGTGCTCGGTGAGCCGGCTGAGGCATTCGCCATCGAGCAAGCTAGCGCCGGGCAGCCTCGTGAGCTCTGGCCCTGGCTGTTGGCCCTCGCGGCTCTGTTGTTTATGTTCGATATCGCGGCTCGACGCCTCCGTCTCGCATTCGTAGACGTTCAGCGAGGCTGGGTGATGGCACAAGACCGCTGGCGCGACACGCGGGAGGCTGGGACGCGTGATGTTGGCACCCGCCTTTTCCGAGCTCGGAACCGCGGCAACGCGTCCATTCCCACCCTGCATGGGCCGGAGGGCGAGATCAGCCCATCGAGCGAAGGCTCCCAGAGCTCGGCATCTGCCAGCTCGTCGGCTCTGGGCTCGCGATTGCTCGACGTCAAAAGGCGCGCCGGCGGGAAATCGTCGTAGTCGCACTTGTTAACACGCTAGCTGGCCGTGTAGCGAAGGTGATGCTGAATGGCTAGGCGTGTCATTGTTGGCATCAGCGGTTCGACAGGAGCCATTTACGGTGCTCGCCTCCTGGAAGTGCTCCATGGCATTCCCGACATCGAGACCCACCTGGTAATGAGCTCCGCCGCTCGAACGACGATCGAATACGAGATGGAGCAAGATTATTCAGAGATCGCAGCCCTTGCTGACGTTCTCTATGACGATCGGAATGTCGGCGCCGCTATCGCGAGCGGATCCTTCATCACCGAGGGGATGATCGTAGCTCCATGCAGCATGCGCTCACTCTCGGCGATCGCAAACAGTTTGAACGACAATCTGCTCACGCGTGCCGCGGATGTGTGCTTGAAGGAGCGTCGCCGACTTGTCTTGATCGCTCGAGAAACACCACTCCATGCAGGCCATCTGAGACTGATGCTCGACTGCACCACTGCCGGGGCCGTAATCCTCCCTCCGTCCCCTGCCTTCTACCATCGGCCGAAGACGATTCTGGACATCGTGGACCAGACACTCGGCAAAGCGCTGGATCTGTTTGGAATAGATGCAGGACTGTTTGAGCGATGGCACGGGTTAGAGAAGGACTGAGGATCCTTCGGGGAAGGACCCCACCCCGATTACCTCTCCGAATATAGCCTCGATGCGTTTACCGCGCTCCGATCCAGATCCGCAATAGTCGGGCGTCCTAGAAGCGCCATCGCACGGTCCATTTCGGCAAGAAGGATATCGAGGGCTCGCTCAACGCCCTCTTCACCCCGAGCACCGAGGCCGTACAAGAATGCCCGGCCGATCATGCACGATGTCGCGCCGAGAGCCAGCGCTTTGACGATGTCTCCGCCGCGACGGATGCCGCCATCAAAGACCACCTCAGCGCGACCCGCGACTGCGTCGGCAATCCCAGGCAGAACTTCGAGTGAGGAAGGCAAGCCCTCGAGTTGACGGCCTCCATGATTGGAAACCACAATCGCCTCCACGCCGTGGTCCACGGCAAGTCGTGCGTCCTCGGTCGACATCACGCCCTTCAGTAACATTGGCCCCTGCCAGACCGAGCGAAACCACTCCAGGTCCTTCCACGAGATCGAGGGATCGTGAAGGCTCTGCGCGTACGCACCCAGTGAGATCGCATCATTCCGACCCGATCCTGGCGCATCCACGAAGTTCTTGAAGGTCACCCGCGGCCCACGGACCGCACCGATGATCCAGGGAATCTTCTGAATCGTGTCGAAGACGTTCTGGAGCGTTACGCGGGGTGGAATCGTGAAGCCGTTGCGAATATCGCGTTCTCGTTGTCCGATGACCGGCACATCGGCAGTCAGACACAGAGCCGTGTATCCAGCTGCACGTGCCCGCTCGATGAGTGAGCGCGTTACTTCGCGGTCCCGCACGACGTAGAGCTGAAACCACTTGGGGCCTGACACCGCTTCCGCAACTTCCTCGATGGAGGTCATGGAGTGCGTGCTCAGCGTAAATCCGAGCCCTCGCCGCGCTGCCACTCGGGCAGCCAGGATCTCCCCTCTAGGAGCAACCAGTCCTGCCAGGCCCGTAGGCGCCAGGATGATTGGCGCCTGAAGTGGCGCGCCGAGCACGCTAGTACTGAGGTCACGCTTGGAGACGTCAACCAGAACGCGTGGACGAAAGGTCACTCGCTCGAAGTCGGCGCGATTGACACGGAGCGTCGCCTCGTCCTCAGCCCCGCCGTCGATGAAGTCGAAGACCGCTCGCGGTAAACGTCGGCGCGCGCGGCGCCGCAGGTCCTCAATCGTAACAATCATGATTGCTCCGTTGCGCTACTGCGCGCGCTGACTGATGATCTCGGGAATGATCCATGGGTAAAACATGGCGTTGAGCGCGGCCCTTCGCTGCGTGGAATCGCCTGAGGCGAATGGACTCCGCGCCGACAGAATCCCGGCAAGCAGATTCTCGCCTGACCCCATCGTTGTCTGGCCATCCTGGGTCCGGACTGCTGACGCGCCTCGGGTGAGCACGGGCGCACCGGCGGTCGAAGCCGGCAAATTCGCGTCGATCACACCCAGCGGCTGGCCCTGAAACGGGACCGGATAGACGGACGCGATGCTGGCGCTGCGCACAATGGGCAGGTTGTGAACGTCGTCAAACAGGCCTTCGGGATAACCTACCACCAGCACATCCTCACCGAGTGGTAGCTCCATCTCACGAGGCACCTGATCGAGGATACTGAATGCCCGAATGACGTATTGCATCTCCAACTCATCGCCGTCCAGCTCAACTGTGATGAGGTCCACCTCCCCGGCGCGGGTCGGATGCTGTTGCCATGCCGGCTCGCCATCAACCTGGAGCGGAACGACTATTTCTTCATGCTGAGTCAGGTCGTCGGGATTGTTATGGAGCCGTAATCTCAGCTCTTCGGGCTGCTGGCCGGCGTCATTTGTCAGAACAACAGCCCGGCTCGTTACGAGATGCAACGTGCCCGAGTAATAGTAGAAAAATCCGGACGCGATCGCGTGCAAGGCACCCGAACCAAATGCTGACACGGGCGTCACAGCAGCGACGATATCACTCTGAGCCATAGTGCTTGCGATGCTACCATGAGCCGGACGGATGGAGTGGCAGAGAGCAGTGGCCGTATGACGGCGGACGTATAATTCGGGCCGTAGAGAGCATTGGAGAGCGTAGCGTGAAGGTCGTACTGAGCCAGGATGTAAAGGGTGTGGGCAAGGCCGGGGAAGTTAAGGACGTCGCGGATGGATACGCTCGCAACTTCCTGCTACGCCGCAAACTCGCGATCGTCGCGACCGAAGGCGCTGTGAAGACGGCCGAGGCCAAGCAGGCCGCTTTTGACCGTCGCGCCGAGACTGAAGAAGCCCTAGCGCGCGAGGAGGCGGCACGTATGAGCGCGGAGCCAATCGTGCTTAGGGCAAAGATGGGTGACCAGGGTCGTTTGTACGGCTCGATTACCGCGGCGGACATTGCCGAAGAGCTTGGTAAGAAATGGGGGCATGAGTTCGACAAGCGAAAAGTCGAGCTCAGCGAGCCGCTTCGACACATCGGTAGTCACACGGTCGGAGTCCAGATTCACAGAAACGTGACCGCGCAAGTGACGGTTGACGTTCAGCCGGCACAAGACTGACGTAGCGTCATCCAGCACGCCAATGGCGATTGAACGCATCGATCTCGATTCATCCGCGGAACGAGTTCCGCCGCATAGTATCGAGGCCGAAGAGGCGGTGCTGGGCAGCATCCTGATTGACCGGGATGCCATTCAACTGATCGCGCACTTCCTCGCGCCGACTGACTTCTATCGGCAGCGGAACGCGACGATCTTTAACTCTATGCTCGAGATCTATAACCGCCGTGAGCAGGTGGACTACCTCACCCTGGTCACCGAGCTCCAGCGTAGCGAACAGTATGACGGGGTGGGCGGGCTCGCTTATCTCTCAGGACTTCTCACCGTGGTTCCTACGTCTGTTCACGTTGAGAGCTACGCACGCATTGTTGAGCGAGTGGCCGTCATGCGTCGGCTTATCACCGCGGGCGCGCGAATTGCCGGCATTGGCTACCAGAACAATGTCGACGTTGATGAAGCCCTCGAGCAATCCGAGCGCTTCCTCATGGACGTGGCTCAACGACGGATCACGCGTGAATTCGAGTCACTCAGCGACATTCTGCAGGATTACCTGAACCAGCTTCCGAGCTCCGCCGATGACGACTCAAATCGGCACGGCATTCCCACGGGGTTCATCGATCTGGACAAGATCACGGGCGGCTTCCAGCGGTCGGACCTCATTATTCTGGCCGCTCGCCCCAGTATGGGAAAGACGTCTCTCGCGCTAAATATCGCTGAGAATGTTGCTATTCCGGCCGCCATCCGACGCGGAGACCCCGGAGCGCAGGGCGGGACGGTTGCCGTCTTCAGCATTGAAATGTCGAAGGCACAGCTCGCGGGACGCATGCTTGCCACTGAGGCCACCGTCGATTCGTCTCGAATTCGGCAGGGTCGGCTCAGCGATTCCGACTGGCGCAAGATAACCCACGCTATCGGTATTCTCGGCGATGCGCCCATCTATATCGATGACACGCCCGGAATCTCCATCGTTGAGCTTCGTTCCAAGGCGCGCCGGCTGCACGCCGATCGACAGCTCGATCTGATCGTCGTGGACTATTTGCAGCTTATCAACGGCTCTGGCTCGGACAACCGCGTACAGGAAGTCTCAGAGATCTCCCGTTCGCTCAAGGCTCTTGCGCGCGAGCTGAACGTCCCCGTCCTGGCGCTGTCTCAGCTTTCCCGAGCTGTGGAATCGAGATCCCCGAAGATTCCAATGCTTTCAGACCTACGAGAGAGCGGCAGCATCGAACAGGATGCCGATCTCGTGCTCTTCATCTATCGTGAGGATTTCTACGATCGAGAAACTGAGAAGAAGGGCATTGCCGAGCTGCACGTCGCTAAACACCGCAACGGCCCTACTGGTCAGATTAATCTTCTTTTTATGGACCGCACGACGCGCTTCGTGGACCTCGAAACCTTTCGCGAATGAGTAAAAGGAGATTCGACGGTTTTCCTCAGCGCATGGCTTTCGTGCCGGTTCCCGCTCCTTTACTCGGGCCACTTCTCCAGGAAATCGATTCTCTCGCTGAGTTGAAACTCGTCCTGCATCTCTGGCGCAGGCTTCAGGAAACGCGCAGATCACCACGATACGCGCTCCTGAGTGAGATTCGCGCAGATCGCGCTCTGATCGTTGCACTCCAGAATCCGGATTCCGGAAACCCGCGCGTCACGCTGGAAGATGCACTCCGTAGTTCCGTGGAGCGCGGAATCTTTCTTCAGGTCGATGCGCAGCGGGATGATCGGTCCGACGCGTGCGTGCTGCTCAACACTCCCCAAAACCATCGGCTGGCGGAACAGATCGCGGCGGGCACGATCGTGATACCCGGACTGGGTATTCCGCATGCTCCAGCCGTACCGGCAGAAGCACGGCCCAGTATCTTCAAGCTCTATGAGGACAATATTGGCATGCTGACTCCGCTTGCCGCGGAGGAGCTGCGCGAAGCCGAGCTTACCTACTCAGCCGAATGGATTGAAGACGCTTTCCGTGAGGCCGTTGGCTACAATAAACGCAATTGGCGCTACATTCGACGCATCCTGGAGAACTGGGGCGTGAATGGGCGGGGAGCCGGACCACGTGGAGAGCCTGGGCGAGACACTCAGCCGCCTGAAGATTCTCGAGCATATGTCTCGGGTCGCTACGGACGATACGTCAAACACTGAGCCAGATCCCGAACCGAGCTGCGCAATGTGTCGCGATGTCGGCTTTCTTCGCAACGACGCACCCGTAGGTCACCCGGACTTCGGCACGCTGGTACCGTGTAGCTGCCGCGCGACGAGTGCGAAAGAATCGCGAGTTGAACGACTCCGCCGGCTGAGCCAGCTTGGCCCCCTCGGACGCCAGCGATTCGATTCATTGGCCGATTCTGCTCCGTCGACTGACCCGCCTGCCTTCGCCTCAGCGCTCGAACGGGCTCGCGCTTACGCAGCCGCTCCCAAGGGCTGGTTTGTCTTGATCGGACCCGCGGGCTCCGGTAAGACATCGCTCGCCGCCGCCATCGCGAACGAGCGCGTCGAGCAAGGGGAGCCGGCGCTATTCATCGTTGTTCCAGATTTTCTGGATCATCTGCGGGCAACCTATGCTCCTACGAGCGACGTGACCTACGACGAGATGTTTGAGTCCGTCCGCAACGCTCCATTTCTGATCCTCGATGATCTCGGTGCTCAGTCGGGTACACCGTGGGCAGACGAGAAGCTGTTCCAGGTCCTGAATCATCGCTACAACGCCGAGCTGCCGACCGTGATTACGTCGTCACTCCGACTCGCTGAGATGGATGATCGCAGCCGCTCACGTCTGTCTAATCCCGAGCTCTCCCAGGTGTGCCAGGTTGCCGATTGGCCCGGCGATAGTGCCGCTCGCTTTGGCACCCTACCAGCTCGGCTCCGCGAGATGACCTTCGCGACCTTTGACCCTCGCGGAGGACCGGGTGAGCCCGAGCACGCCGATAACCTTCGTAGAGCGCTACAGCTCGCACGGCCGTTCGCTCAAAATCCCCGAGATTGGATCGTCTTCATTGGAGAGCCCGGGTCAGGGAAAACGCACCTTGCCGCGGCAATAGCCAATGAGTCCGGTGCGCGCGGCGAGTCATTTTGCTTTGCGATCGTGCCGGATCTACTCGATCATCTTCGGTCTAGTTTCGCCCCCGATAGCCCAGTGCGCTACGACCAGGTGTTCGAGGACGTGCGGAATGCGCCACTACTGATCCTGGACGATCTTGGCGCGCAAAGCACTACGCCGTGGGCGCAGGAGAAGCTTTTTCAGATCCTCAATCACCGCTACAACGCCAGTCTTGCCACTGTCATAACCACAAACGTTCCGCTTGAGCAGCACGAGCGGCGAATCTGTTCGCGCATGCTCGATCAACGCCTATCGACAGTATTCGCGATTACGGCACCGCCGTATCGGCTGAGCAGTCCCAGTACCCCTCGACCGTCAAACCGACGGCCACGACCGAATCGCGAATAGCGTCCGGCGCGAAACGCTTCAGAGTGCACTAAAGCGTTTCACGCCGTGAGGGCCGTGGTAGACTTCGCTTGCCTCTGGAGAACATGCCCCCACTCACCACCAACGATGTTGAATTCATGGTGCGCATCGCACTGGCGTTTGCGATGGGTGGGTTGTTGGGACTCGAGCGCGAGCAGATAGGCCGACCCGCCGGACTCCGCACGCACATGCTCGTCTGCGCTGGATCAGCATGTTTCACGGTTGCGTCAGTCAGCACACTTGGAAGTCAAAGCGTAAATGGAGATCCCACGCGCATAGCTGCTCAAGTCGTCTCGGGCATCGGGTTCCTGGGTGCTGGGACGATCTTTCGAACGACATCCACGGTTCGTGGACTCACCACTGCTGCGAATATCTGGCTGGTAGCCGCCATTGGGATGCTGATTGGCGCGGGCATGTACTGGATTGGCATATTCACGGCTATCCTGGGGTTTGTGGCATTGCGCCTTTTGCGATTGCCACGTTTGCGGGCCGGTGGAAGTGGTGAGCCGTCGATCACCGGATCGAGCGAGATCGTCGACTAACGCTGATCTATGCTGCACGTCGCGGTGGACGGCCGCTTGCTCTCCTACACAGCAGGTGGTATCAGCCAGTACACGCGCCAGCTCGTAAGTCAGATTGTTCCAATGCTTGAGCCACATGAGCAGATGACGCTGCTTCGCAGCGGCCGGCTCCCGAGCCCGGATCTTGACGTGGCAAAACTCCGATACGCATCCTTGCTCACGCCTGCGCACCATCGGTGGGAGCAGATGTCCTTACCCCTGGAGCTCCTTCGAATACGGCCATCGCTCGTCCACAGTCCAGATTTCATACCTCCCATGCGTGGTCCATGGAGGCGGGTGATCACGATTCATGATCTGGCGTTCTTGCTCTACCCCGGCATGGTGACGCCAGAAAGCCGTGCCTACTACGGACAAATAGGCAAGGCAGCTCGCGTTGCAGATGCCGTCATCACCGTGTCGCAATTCACCGCGTCCGATGTTACACGCCTGCTGGACGCCGACCCCGCTCGAATCAATGTCATCCAAAACGGAGTCGATCCATCGTTGGCACCCGTCACTGATCAGGCCGTTATCGATGAATGGCGGGCTCATCATCGCATCAATCGTCCCTACATTCTTTACGCGGGTACCTTTGAGCCGCGGAAGAATCTGCCCCTGCTCGTCGACGCCTTTGCCCGACTCAGGCGTGAGCATGACGTGCTGCTCGTTCTCCTGGGAGCCCGCGGGTGGTTGTATGAACCGACATTTGAATGCATCCTTTCTTCGCGAGTTGCCAATTACGTTCGTGTACTTGAAGATCAACCGCGATCCGAGTGGGCGATCGCCTACTCAGCCGCCGCCGTCGCCGTGACGCCGTCAATCTACGAGGGCTTTGGGCTTCCGGTTCTGGAGGCAATGGCGTGCGGCGCACCGGTCGTCTCTTCAAACGCATCTTCACTTCCAGAGGTCGTTGGGGATGCAGGACTGCTGTTCGAGTCGGAAAATGTAGACGCGCTCACACGTACGATTCAGTCGGTCCTCGGCGATGAGTCCGAGGCAACAAGACTCCAAGAAGCCGGCTTTCAACGCGTCAAGGAGTTCTCCTGGGCTCGGTCGGCGTCCAGAACCCTGGATGTGTATCGGGCTGTCGCGGCGTGAGCGCGGCACTCTTTCTGACGCCTGGCCCACCGCTGCCCGCGAACCAGGGCGCACCCATGCGGAACTTAACGATGATTCGAGCCGCCGCCATGCGTGGGCCAGTAGATCTCATCACTTTCGGTGAGAGCGACAGCGCAAGCGACGCGGAGCTGCGGCGACTCTGCCGACGGGTGCATCGCGTCCCTATACAGCCCCGCTCGATCAGGACGCGGACAGTCTCGTTGCTGCAGTCCCGACTACCCGATATGGCACACCGCCTCTGGTCCGAAGAATTCGCCTCGGCATTTCAGCAGTGGACTACTCAGCATCAGTACGCCGTCGTACAAGTCGAGGGAATCGAGCTAGCCCGCTATGTCGCAAAATCGCCCGGGTCCCCCCGCTATCGCGTTGTCTTTGACGACCATAACGTGGAGTACTTACTCCAGGAGCGCGCGTTCGAATTCGATAGAGCTCGGTGGAGGCGCGCACATGCCGCGGCGTACTCCGCTGTCCAGGCGAATCGACTCCGGGCCTTTGAGCGAACGGTCTGCGAATCATCGGACGCTGTCATTGCCGTCTCCCCTGAGGATGCAGAGCGGCTTCGCTCCATCGCCCAATGCACTCCGGAAGTCATTCCTAACGCCATCGACGTAACCGCATATCCTTTGCGGTGCGAGCAACCGACTGAGGAAAGGACGCTGCTCTTCCCAGGGACCATGGATTTCCGCCCGAACGCGGACGCGGCGACGTGGTTCATTGAGCGTGTGCTCCCTCGAGTCGTGTGCGAGATTCCCGACGTGCAGTGCTTCTTTGCCGGGCGAAGACCGCGGGCGGATCTCGTTCACCGCGGCCAGCACGATCCGAGAATCGCTGTGACGGGCGAAGTGCCATCCATGACTCCCTACTGGGAGCGCTCGACAATCTGTGTGCTGCCGCTGCAGGTAGGCGGCGGCTCCCGATTCAAAGCATTGGAAGCGATGGCTTATGGAATACCGATTGTCTCCACAGGACTCGGTATGGAGGGTATCGACGCGGCCGAGGGACGGGACTATCTGCGGGCCGACGACGCGGCATCATTCGCCGAAGCGATACTCCACCTGCTGAGCGACCGACCATTGCGTGAATCTCTCGCGGCGCATGCCCGTACGACAGTAGAGCGAGGTTACACACAGGACGTCGTCACTAAACGCTTGAACGCACTCTACGATCAGATTTGTTTATGAGATATCTCATCGCATTCGCGATCAGCTTCGCCATCGTTGGCCTCGTGGCCGTGCTGCGGACACCAATTTTCGAGCATCTAGGGCTGGAGCAGCGGCATCAGATCATTGCCATCGTGTCGCGATTCACCGCACCCGCCATAGATACAGCCGACAACGCGCCCGTATCGCCCACAGTTAAAAATCCCGTCGGCGTCAATACGTTTCTCGAGCAGGAAGTTGACGTGGAGCTCCGCCGCCGAACGGTGGAGATGATCAGCGAAGCCGGCATTGGTTGGATGCGTCAGCAGTTCCCGTGGGACAACATCGAACCGGTCCGGAAAGGCGGATTCATCGATCGGGTCGTCGGCGTAGATACCTGGGAGAAGTACGACGCCATCGTATCCCTCTCCGAGCAATATGGTCCGCGACTCATCGTTCGCCTGGACACCTCGCCGCCCTGGGCGCGTCCTGGAAACGAGTGGCCGGCCACTCCTCCGGACAACCTTGAAGACTACGGCGACTTTGTGGAGGCCGTGGCGCGGCGTTATCGCGGACGCGTGGAGCACTACCAGATCTGGAATGAGCCGAATCTCACCAGCGAGTGGGGGCACCGACCGGTCAACGCGGCCGAATACGTGGAGCTGCTCCGAATCGCGTCCACGCGCATCAAGCGAGTCGACCCCGACGCCCTAATCATCTCCGCGGCGCTTGCCCCCACGATCGAGGAGAGCACCTCAGCGATGAATGACCTGAAGTACCTCGATGAGATGTATCGACTTGGCGCGGCGCAATACTTCGATATTCTTTCCATGCAGGCGTACGGTCTTCGATCTGGTCCGGACGATCGTCGAGTAGAGGATGACGACGTGAACTTCTCGCGACCGCGCCTGATGCGAGAGATCATGGTTCGTCACAATGACGCCCACAAGCCCATCTGGGCGGCCGAGGTAGGCTGGAATGCCCAGCCTGATTCGGTCACCAAACCAGCCATATTCGGAAGGGTTAGTGAGGACACCCAATCGCGATATACCGTTCGAGCATTCGAGCGCGCACGGGAAGAATGGCCCTGGATGGGCGTGATGGCGATCTGGTTCTTCAAGCGAGCGGACTACAGCTGGACCGATGAGCCGATGTACTACTTCCGCATGGCCGAACCCGATTTGACGCCTCGAATGCTTTACTCGACGGTCAGGGAATACACGCGGCAGCGGGGACTCAGGTCCGACCAATGAGCACAGAAACTGTCGTCCGCCGAAACTCGGTTACCACGGTATCGAGCGCGCCACGAGTCTCGGTCATTATTCTGAACTACAACACCTGCGATGACCTGCGTACCTGTTTGCGCTCGGTCCAGCGATCAGCAGGCATCCCGCCAGATGCAATGGAAGTCTTCGTAGTCGACAACGCCTCGAACGACGGCTCGGCCGACATGGTTGGCAGCGACTTCTCGTGGATCCGCCTGATTGAATCCGAGCGGAACGGCGGCTACGCATACGGCAACAATCTGGCCATGCGCGAGTGCCGCGGGGATTACGTGCTGTTGCTTAATCCCGACGCTCTGCTGCCGCCGCGAGCGATCGCCGAGCTTTGCGACTACCTCGATAAGCATCCAGAAGCCGCGGTCGTCGGACCGCGTGTATTGCGTCCGGATGGCTCTCTGGACCTGGCATGCCGCCGAAGCTTTCCCACGCTAGAGGTCTCGAGTTACCGCATGCTTGGCCTGAGCAAGCTCTTTCCACGCAGTAAGCGCTTCGGTCGATACAACCTTACGTTTCTGGACCCCAATGATCCCGCGGAAGTTGACGCGGTCGTCGGAGCCTGCATGCTGGTTCGACGATCGGCAATCGAGCAAGCGGGACTGCTGGACGAGCAGTTCTTCATGTACGGCGAGGACCTTGACTGGGCCTTCCGGATGAAACAGGCAGGATGGTCCATTCTGTATAACCCTGACGTCACCGTGCTGCACCGCAAGGGCGAATCGAGCCGTCGACGTAGTGAAGCCGCGACGATCGCCTTCTACGAGGCGATGGAGATCTTCTATCGCAAGCACTACGCACGTGAGCACTCATCAGTCGTGAATGGCCTCGTGCGCGCCGCCATCCGGCTCCGGTGCTCAATCTCCGTGATGCAGAACTCTCTGCGACCTGAGCATCAGAGGCGCGTTGGGACATAATAATGTCGTGGCAATTCGAGTTGCGATTAGCGTCCTCTATCTAATGCGGCGGCAAGCGTGGAGTAAGGCGCCACCAACACTCCGTACACGTACGTCCTCTTGCCTATGAGTCCTATCAAATTTTTCTCCGTACTTAGTGTCATTGCCTCCGACTTGGTGATGATGTTTGTCTCGTTCCGTCTTGCGCACTGGCTACGCCTGCGCAGCGAGGGGCGACAGACATTGTTGACCGTGAGCGCGCCTGATGACTACTCGCAGCTCACGTTCATTTTCGCCGCGACCGTCGTGATCGCCTTCGCGTTGAATCGCCTATACATTCCTCGACGCGGCTTCTCGCGAGTCGATCTGCTTTACAGCGTCATGCTGGGAACGTCCATTGGCTTCTTCATCGCATTGGCGGTCACTGCCTTGCTCTATCGCAGCCTGGAGCTACCTCGGCTCATGATCGTCTACTGGTGGCTTTGCGCCATGGCACTGACCTGGTTCGGTAGGGTCATCCTGGACTTCGCCATTCGGTTCCTTCGTGCGCGCGGACTCGATTCAGCGCGCGTGATCATCGTGGGTGGCGGCGAGCCGGCACGCATTATCAGCAGCAAAATCGAACACGCGCCGGAGCTGGGATACCGCGTCGTTGGATTCCTCGCCTCTCCAGGCGTTGATCAGAGTAGCGATTTGCCCGTGCTTGGGCCCATCCAGGATATGGTGAGGATCATTCGCGACCAGCGTGCTACGGAGCTCATCGTCGCGGAGCCCGCATTGAGCCACCAGGAAGTCTTGGAAATCGTCACGAACTGCGCCAGGGAGCGCATCAACATCAAGGTCTTCCCTGACATTCTGCAAATTATGTCAACTGAAGTAACGACGAGCGACCTTTCAGGGCTACCGATGCTCCAGGTTCGCGATATCGGATTACGTGGTTGGAACCTGGCGTTGAAGCGCGCCATGGACCTGATGGTGAGTGGCGTCATCCTGGTGTTGACCTCGCCGCTCATGCTGGTTCTGGCGCTGCTCGTCAAGCTCACCAGCGGTCAGGGCCCCGTGTTCTACGCGCAGGAGCGCGTAGGGCTGGACGGTAAGCCGTTCCAGCTTATCAAATTCCGATCAATGCGTCAGGATGCCGAGGATTCCACCGGTCCGGTGATGGCCAGGCCCGACGACGAGCGGCGTACGGCCGTCGGCAGGTTCATCCGACGGTGGAGCCTCGACGAGCTGCCGCAACTCATCAATGTCCTGGTCGGTGAGATGAGCCTTGTGGGTCCGAGGCCCGAGCGACCCGGTGTTCGTGGAACAATTCAGTCGTATCATTCCGCGATACGCCGAGCGACACAACGAAAAGGCTGGCATGACTGGCTGGGCGCAGGTCAATGGATTGCGGGGCCAGACATCCATTGAAGAACGCACCAAATACGATGTGTTCTACACCGAGAACTGGTCGCTCGCATTCGATATCAAGATACTTCTGAAGACCATTCGCGCGGTCGTCACCGACCGTAACGCATACTAACTATCTAGCCGCGGCGCGCAGCGCTTTGGACTGCGTGCGCGTGGTGCTGCTTTCCGCACTCCCTATCTAGGTTGGGATGCTGAGAAAGCAGTGCTACGCGCACGCAGTCCGAAGCGCTGCGCGCCCAGAACCTTGAAAAATTGAACCAATGAAACTCCTTATTGGCCTGGGGAATCCGGGCTCTCAGTACGCTCATACCCGGCACAACGCCGGGTTCATGTGCGTTGAGCGCATTGCCGAGCTCCAGGGCTGGCGTTTCAATCAGAAGCGAGCCGAGAGTCAGGTGGCCGAGGGCGAGATCAACTACGTGCGCATCATCCTGGCTAAGCCGCAGACGTTTATGAACAACAGCGGCCTTGCCGCGGCGCGATTGATGCAATCGTTCCGGGTCAATCCCACCGACATGCTGGTGATTTACGACGATGTCGATCTCACCGCCGGAGTCATCCGCATGCGCGAACGCGGGAGCGCCGGCACTCACAATGGCATGCGCTCCATCATTCAGGAATGTCGCACGTCGGACTTTCCGCGGTTGCGGATCGGCATCGCCAGCCCGGAAGGGTATTCGAAACTGCGCAGTTTCGTGCTCGAGCCGGCAACCGGCGAGGAAGCGGAATTCCTTAAACAGGGCATTGAGCGAGCCGCGGAAGCTGCCATTGCCTGGGTAAAGGACGGCGCCACGGCAACGATGAACCGATTCAACGGATGAATCTTTCGGAGCTCACGAGAGCGCTCGAGCGATCGGATCGATTTCGGAAGAAGATCGGAAAAATTGGCAAGTCAGCCAACGCGTCTCTTTCTGTCTCGGACGCTGCCAAACCGTACATCGTGGCCGCACTGCAAGCCACGCTAAACCTTCCGATGTTCCTGGTGGCGGCGCGGCCGAACCAGGCTCGACGGTTTGTCGACGACCTGGCCGCCTGGCATCCGCGCCCAGAATCAGTGATCCATTTCCCCGTTCCAGATGCCCTCCCTTATGAGCACCTGGCGTACGACGCCGAGCTCACATCTGCCCGCGTATGCAGACACTTCGAGCGCTTTCCGTATCAGACACCGCGCCGCTCATTGTCCTGGCAGCCCGGTCTGCCCTGGACTGCCTCATAGATCCAACCCGTTTTCGTGCTTCCAGCCGCGAGCTAAACGTTGGCACGAGCATTCCACCCGCGAGACTCATGGAGGAGTGGCTCGAGCTCGGATACGAGCCGTCGCCGATCGTGGACGGACCGGGGCAATTCAGCCGACGCGGCGGTATCGTAGATGTCTACCCACCGGGGCAGTCGCCCTGCCGAATTGAATTCTGGGGCGATGAGATCGAATCGCTTCGGGTCTTCGATCCCGCCACCCAGCGCTCTGGAGAGACGCTTCAGTCGCTGTCCATCCTCCCTGCAGACGAGCGCGGCGGCGATGCAAGCATCCTCGACTACCTGCCGGAGGGCGGAATCGTCGTTCTAGATGAACCGCGCCAGATCGAGGTCGCGACACGCGAGCTCGAGCAGCAAGCCGAGAGTCTGCACGCCGAGCTCCTCATGCGGAACGAATGGAACGAATCAGATGCCCCGCCCTACCGAACGTGGAACGAAGTGCTGGGGCGAGTGAATAAGATGAGCCTAGTCACGCTCATGCATGACCCCGACGATGAAACGGTGGAGTTCGTGCATCCTGGCAGCTTTGCGGGGCGGCATCGTGCATTAGTTACAGAAGCGCGTGGGCTGCGCGACCGCGGCCATCAAATAGTGATCGTCTCCCAACAGTCGGCGAGGCTCGCTGAAGTCTTGAACGAGGCCGGGGTTGTCACTGTCCAGGCAGATGAAGTGACGGAGCTTTCACCGGCAACCGATGCGCCGGTGCCGTTAGTACACGGGTCTCTTCAGGATGGCTGGCGGTCGGACGAGCTCAAGCTAACCGTCTTCACCGACCGCGAGCTGTTCGGATGGGCCAAGGAGCATCGTCACGTCCGACGGCCGAGTCGCACATCGCGCGAAGCCTTTCTGAGTGACCTGGAACCGGGCAGTATGGTGGTTCACATTGACCACGGCATCGCGAAATACCTCGGCCTGGCTCGGCTCACCGCGCCTGGGGCGCAGGAGCAGGATCAAGGTGATTCCGGCGGTCGCGAGTTCCTTCTGCTTCAGTTTGCCGACAGTGACCGACTGTATGTCCCCGTGGACCAGGCAGACCGCGTGTCGCGCTACATCGGCGGCGGCGAGCAGAATCCCCATCTCACGCGCCTCGGCACTGGAGAATGGACTCGTGCTAAACAGCGCGTCCAGCGAGCCGTACGAGTCATCGCTCAGGATCTGATCGAACTTTACGCCGCCCGCGAAGTCTCTCCCGGCCACGCTTACCCCAGGGACTCGGTCTGGCAAGCGGAGCTGGAAGCGTCGTTTCCATACGTGGAGACCCCAGATCAGGTCACGGCCATCGCGGAAGTCAAGAAGGATATGGAGCGGCCTCGCCCCATGGACCGCTTGTTGGTTGGCGATGTTGGCTACGGGAAGACGGAGGTGGCACTCCGTGCCGCGTTCAAAGCAGTAATGGATGGCCGTCAGGTAGCAGTTCTGGTGCCCACCACCGTGCTTGCCCAGCAGCACTACTCCACATTCAAGGAGCGGCTCGAGGCCTTTCCCGTGCGTGTGGAATCGCTTTCGCGCTTTCGTTCGGAAAAGGAGCAGCGTCAGGTCGTCTCAAACTCTCGGCGAGGGCGCCGTGGACATCGTCATCGGTACACACCGTCTGGTGCAGAAGGACGTGAAATTCAAGGACCTTGGTCTTGTGGTTATCGACGAGGAGCAGCGATTCGGCGTGACGCACAAGGAGCGTCTGAAACAGCTGCGCCGCGAGGTTGACGTGCTCACGCTCACCGCCACGCCCATTCCTCGCACGCTCCACATGGCGCTCGTCGGCGTCCGCGATCTGAGCAGCATTGAGACCGCGCCAGAGGCGCGGCTTCCCATCCGAACATACGTCATGGAGTCCGATGAGGCTCTGATTCGTGAGGCCATCATTCGCGAGCTAGAGCGCGGCGGCCAGGTCTACATGGTGCACAACAGGGTGCGGACAATCGCCACGGTGGCCAATCGGCTGGCTGAGCTGGTTCCTGAGGCGCGCATCGGCGTAGGGCACGGCCAGATGTCCGAGGGCGCCCTGGAGGAGACGATGGTGCAGTTCGCCGCGGGTGAGTACGACGTTCTCGTATGCACCACGATCATCGAATCGGGCCTCGATATCCCCAATGTCAACACGATGATCGTAGACCACGCCGAGCGCTTTGGTCTGGCCCAGCTTTACCAGCTTCGGGGCCGGATCGGGCGAGGCGGCGTGCGGGCCTATGCCTATCTTCTCTGCCCGCGCGATACACAGCTCAGTGAGATCGCCGAGAAGCGCCTCCGCACAATTTTCGAGGCCACTGAGCTGGGCGCTGGTTACCACATCGCCATGAAGGACCTTGAGATCCGAGGCGCCGGCAATCTACTCGGCGCGGAGCAAAGTGGCCACATCGGTGCTGTCGGGTTCGAGCTGTATACGCGGCTCCTAGCCGAGTCCGTGGAGGCGCTCCGAGCACTGCACCAGGGACTTCCGCCACCCACCAGAGCCCGGCCGCGCCCGTCGATCGACGTTCCGATCGCCGCTTACATTCCGCACGACTTCGTCTCGGACGCGGCCTCGAGGCTGAATCTGTATCAACGCCTCGCCTCGATATCTACGGCAGAGGCGCTCGCATCTATCGTGGATGAGGTCTCCGATCGTTTCGGAACACTCCCCGATCCGCTGGTGAACCTCTTGTTCATTGTGGGGCTGCGGATGAGCGCCGCCAACGCAGGAGTCCGCGAGGTCGCGGCGACCGGAGATGAGATCATTATCCAGTTCCATGATCAGATCAACCCACTCCAACGCCGCTCCGCGGTCAACGCGGCGCCAGATGCTCGGATCGGCTCCAACCAGGTGCGACTCCCGCGCGGAACCGGACAGGCCTGGATGGCCGACCTGCAGCGCGTGATCGAGTCGCTCCCAACCGTCCAGTAGGAACTAGCCGAAATCAAGCCCCGCGGGTCCGAACTCGCCCTGTCATCCGGACAGAGGATGACAGGGCGTCCAGTTGATTCAGTCCGGCTTAGCCGTCTGACGGGCCCCGATCCCAACGCCCAAGGTTGTATTGGTCCATGAGTCGCGTTAACTTTGACACGTAGTTCGGATCGGTACTGTAGCCGGCGGCGTGGATTGCCTGGGCAAATGAGAGTGGATTATCGACCACACGCATCGCCGCGGCGTAGAGGCGGAGACCGGTGAAAAGCTTTGCATGGTCCTCTACGGAGTCTTCGAGTGATGGATACGCGCGAAAAGGCTC
Organism: uncultured Chloroflexia bacterium; assembly: GCA_963765765.1. GTDB lineage: Bacteria > Chloroflexota > UBA6077 > UBA6077 > JACCZL01 > CAVXYC01. The sequence goes on from CAVXYC010000028.1 coordinate 195,961, forward strand.
CTGTAGGTAAACGTCCTGGCCGCCGATCACTTCCCAGGTGCGCATCCACACCACGCCGCCGCTGCCGATCTTACCGCTGGCCTTTATACCGAAGTAATTGTTTGCGACCTTCGACAGGGCGCTCTCGCCCCAATCTGACTCGAGAATCGCCTGAGCAACGGTCACGGACGCAGGCACGCCTGAGCGAAACTGAGATTCCTGCGCGGCATTACCGACAGCTTCCAGGAAGGCATCGCGACTCGTCGGTCCAGTCCCTACGCTTAGAGCCTGACCGGCCGGTCCCGTGTAGACCACCCGCCGAGGCGGGCCCGCTGGGCCCAATGCCTCCGTGTCGAGCCAGACAGTTGGAGCGCGTGCGTCACGCGGATCCACTTGTACTGGAATGCGATCACCATCCGGCTCGCCGGCCTGGCGGAGATACGTGAATTGCGCAATGGCAGGACCAGTCGGCGTCGGGTCCGAGGCGTTGGCATACGGGCGGGTTACTCGGTGATTCTGAAGCCACTGCGCCGGTGCGTCGGATGGCTGCACATTGCGAACGTCGACCCAACCCTCCGTCTGCGACAGCTCGCTCACAACCAGGAGTCGTCCATCCTGAGCGTCCAGAACCTCCAATGTGTCGAACGCCCGAACGTCGGCGTTGGAGACCGAGCTGCCCACGGGCTCCTCCCAGAGAGTCGCCGGCCGCGTACTTTGTACCCACGTGGGAAGCATGAGCGCCGGTCTGTCGGCGATCGAGGGGGCGATTTGAGCGCCTGTAGTTCCAGAACCGTTGTCGCCTCGTCCGCCCATCGAGCAGGCCGTGAGCACAGTAAGTGCCGCTACCGGCATCAAAGCAAGCGACGAAGAGCGACCTAGAACGGTCTTTACTAAGCCGCGAATGGAAGACGAATGGTCAACGACACATCGAACAGCGCGAAGGGGTATAGTCATCTCGGCGGCGTACTATGACGGAAGCGAAATCGTTATGTCAAGTCGATCGCCTAGCACTGCGTGTGGGAGTCTTCCTCGTAGGCTTGACGACCTAGCGAAGAACAAGGCGCGGCATTGCCAGCGCCGCGCCCACTCCGATCCTGCGGTCTACACCAGCGCCGGCGCTGGCAGCTCCGCTACACGTCTAAGCAGCTCAGTGCGCTCGGACTCTGCCAGGGGGCGCAGCGGCTGACTCACCGTATCGTGGTCGATAAACCCCCAGGACTTGAGGATCACTTTCATCGCCGAGAACGACGCACCATTTGCGGATCCTCCCTGAGCAACCGATGGCAGCGAGTCCCAGCGGATGACCATCGTCTGCTGCTCCGCAGCCGTCGCGTAATCGCCGCTCTGGGCAGCGTTATATGTGGCCACGCAAGCCGCTGGAGCGATGTTCGAAACCGAGGGAATGGCGCCATGACCACCGGCAAGAATGCTTGCATCGATCAGTGAGCGCGTTCCCGCGAACATACGGAAATCGAGCCCGCGAGCCTGCGTGGCCAGTGCCGTATCACGGTACCACTGGAGATCGTTCTGGCTGTCTTTGATGCCGATGACAGTCCCTTCGTCGGCAAGCTGAACGGCCGTTTTGACGTCGAGCTTGACCTTTACCATTTGGGGGAAGTTGTAAATGAAGAGCGGCAGATCTACGCCCGCGTGAACTGCGCGGTAATGCGCGAGCAGCTCATCCTGGCTGTTGGGATAGTAATACGGAGGCGTTACCGCAACGGCGTCCACACCTGCTTGTAGCGCTGCCTGGCCGTGTCGAATTGCTAGCTTGGTGCTGGCATCGCAGATGCCCGCGATCACAGGCACACGCCCTGCCGCGAACTTCACTGCCGTCTCCAACACCGCCTGACGCTCGTGTGCGTCCAGCGTCGGGAACTCGCCTGTCGTACCCAGTACCCACAAACCGTGCACGCCCTGATCCAGCAGGAAGCCCAGCAGACGCTCCAGCGACGCGAGGTCGGGCGTCTCGTCTGGGAGCAGCGGCGTCATGACTGGCGGAAAGATTCCGTGAAACGCGGCACGATCCATGGTGTGTCTCCTCTAACTCGTTCCGATCGGTCAATTATATGTGGGCGATATACTCCGACCGATGCAGCCTCTTTCAGTCTCACAATCCGATCGTCGATGGCTCGCTCACGTTGCGCTGGGCAATCAGCCTGCCGAGACCGTCATCACGAATGCCCGCATGGTCAATGTCTTCACGGGCGAGATTCTTCCCGACCAAGCCGTGGCGATCGCGCGTGGACGCATCGCTCGAGTAGATAGCAATGCTGTGGATACGATCGGCGCAGCCACAGAAGTCATCGATGCAGACGGTCAGACGCTGGCGCCCGGTTTTCTGGACACGCATTGTCACATGCTGGCCACGCGCTACTCCGTGCCAGAGTTCTTGCGATACGCGGTCCCGGGAGGGACTACTCTCATCGTCACTGAGACGATCGAGCTCGGCTCGCTCTTTGGACTCAGAGGTATCCAGGCATCTCTAGACGCTATCCGTGACCAGCCGATAACCATTCTCGCCACGCTGCCGGTACTCGCGGCTCTTCAGCCCCATCTCGAGGACGTTGCTCCGCCGCTGGACGAGTATCGCGAGCTATTGGCTCGTTCAGACGTTCTGGGTATCGGTGAGGTGTACTGGGGCAATCTTCAGCGTGATGAATCGCGACTTCAGGGCATCATCGAGGCAAGCCTGGAGATGGGGAAAACCGTGGAGGGCCACTCGGCGGGCGCCCGCGACGCAAAGCTGCAAGCCTATGTCTGCCAGGGGATATCGTCCTGTCATGAGCCGATCACCGCGGACGAGGGGCTTGCGCGCCTGCGCCTCGGACTGCACTTCATGATTCGTGATGGAGAGATACGTCAAGATCTGGAGGCTATCGCGCCGTTGTGGGAACAACCCGTGGACCACCGGCGCATGGTTCTTGTGACTGACAGCGTGGGCGCCGAGAGGCTCGTTGAAGATGGGTACATCGATCGAAACGTCAGGCGAGCCATTGAATTAGGGCTGGATCCGGTGAAGGCGATCCAGATGGTCACGATCAATCCGGCGGAGCATTTCCGACTTGATGCCCACGTCGGCTCCATCGCCCCTGGTCGCTGCGCAGATCTTGTGCTGCTGCCTAACGTAAGGACCATTCGGCCCACCTGGGTTATGAGTCGTGGCTGCATTGTGGCGCGCGATGGACAGCTGACCGCTAAGCCGCGCGCCGTCGAGCTTCCCGCCGCATTCCGTAATTCGGTAGGTTTTGGTCGTCACCTATCCGACGCAGATTTCGTCACTCCCCTGGCGGATGGCGAGACCCGTCAAGCCCGCGTCATCGAATACATAACCGGGCTCGTGACCCGGGAGACACGCGAAGTCGTCCGCGGTATGAATGGAATCGCGGAAGTGCTAGAGCCCGGAATCTGCAGGTTGGCCTGCATCGACCGCCTTCACGAATCTCACGATACGTTTCTCGGCTGGGCTAGTGGATATGGGCTGCGAAGCGGCGCCGTTGCCACCACCTGGTCCTGGGAGTCCACATCGATGGTGGTTCTGGGAGCAGACCGATCGGACATGGCACTTGCGGCGAACCGGCTAGCTGAGATTCATGGCGGCGCGGTAGTAGTGGCGAATGGTGAGATTATCGCCGAGGTCGCCGCACCGATAGGCGGCATCATCAGTGAGGCGCCGATGGAAGACCTGGTGATGCAGCTGCGTGGCGTTAAGTCCGCGCTCCACAATCTTGGATGTCCGTGGCCAGATCCACTACTCGCCGTGGATGTGCTGACCACCGCCGCCATTCCTCACTTCCGGATCACCGATCGAGGCTACGCCCGGTTGCGGGATGGCACTCCAGCGGACCTCTGGATCGAAGACTGAACCTGAGTATTCACCGGCCACTGCGATCGTTCCCGGTCGCAGTAAATAAGCTCGTCTGACATGAAGGATCGGGACAGTATTGACAGTCTGTCCCGATCCTGTTTGCTCCAGGAGATAGCCTGCGAAGCGAGGATTATCCTCGCGTCACCACCACTGCCCCAGGGACCGCGGGCGTCTCGCCCGTCCCAGTCCGAGGCACTTAGTTCACGGGTGACTTGCTGGCTATCGGCGATGGCGGATCGGGACGCGGGGACGCCCACGGTCCAGGGACGTTTACTTGTTGGAACCGTCCAACGTCGTCCCCGCCGCTCATGATCTCTGCGAGAATCTCGATGCCATCGACCAGACGAGGGCCGGGACGCGTAAAGTACGCGGAGCCGTCAACAGCGTAGAGGCGACCGTTCTGTACGGCGGATAGCCCCCTCAAGCCATCCGGCAACCCGGTTCGTCTGATCTCGTACAACGTACGATCGAGATCGAAACCGCAGAGCGCCATCACGATGACTTCGGGCTCAGCATTGATGACGTCCTGCCAGGTGACACGCCGCGATGGCTGGCGGCATGCACCCAGCACCTCAACACCTCCCGCCAGCCCCACCATGTCAGGAACCCAATGACCCGCCGACCAGGGTGGATCGAGCCACTCCAGGCAAAGCGTCCGCACGGGCAGTCGACTCGCAGCACTGATCGCGATGCGATCCACACGCGAGCGAAGATCGCTGATGAGCGCACGAGCCTCGGCTACGCGATCGGTATGATCCCCGACCGTCTTGATACTGCTCAGCACATCCGCGAAGGTCGCGGGCTCCAGGGAGAGAATCTTGGGGCGATGTCTGAACGCTGGCAACGCGCCTTGCACCAGCGAGTGAGGCACCGCGCAGACCTCGCACAGCATCTGCGTCAAAACGATGTCCGGCTCCAGGTCCACAAGCAGTTGTAGGTTGAGGCCGTAGCTGGTCGTGCCGGCATCCAGATGCCCTGTGGTGGCCGCGTTGATCTCGGCGCTTGTCGCCTCGCGATCAAGTGTCGTGATGGTAACTTTGGGCTTATTCAGAGCTTGCGCAGGATAATCGCACTCATGCGTAACACCAACGATCTGATCGCCCAGACCAAGCGCAAAGGCGATCTCGGTGGAGCTAGGGAGGAGCGAGACGATACGCATTACCGACGCAATGGCTTGGGGATAGGACAGACCGAAACGTCCACGTTTACTTTTTAAGTATTACTGTCATCCTGAGTGCAGCGGAGGATGACAGTGGCCGCGGCTCGCACGGAATTCGGCTTCGAATCGTTCGCCACAGGCCGCCAGCTGTCACCATCCTCGATCGATCCACTCCTGCAGATGCGGCTTCTCCGTACCGATCGTCGTGTCCAGGCCATGACCGGGATAGACCAGCGTGTCTTCCGGCAGCGTGAACAAACGTGTGCGAATGCTTTCGATGATCTGTGGAAAGTCGCCCATCGCCGATTTTGTGTTACCGGGTCCGCCCGGAAAGAGAGTGTCGCCGCTGAAAAGATGCTTGCCGATCAAGAAGCACGTGCCGCCCGGGGTGTGCCCGGGTGTATGCATGGCAACGATCTTATGGCCGCCAAATTCGAACTCGTCGCCTTCCGTGATCGTGAAGTCTGGTGGCGAGGCAAGCATGTCACGATCGATCTCACCAATACCACCGGGAACACCCAGTGCCTTGCGGACTGGATCAAACGCCTGGTGGTGGTCCTTGTGCCCGTGCGTCGTCAACACCTTGAGCACATTGAGCCCTTCTGCCTCTGCGATGAGCTTACTGGGCTCCCATGCCGCGTCGATGAGAAGCGCGTCCTTGGAGTCCGGGTCGATAAGGAAATAGGCATTGTTCCCCAGCGTACCCACCTCCACCTTCTTGATCCAGATCTCGCCGTCATAGTGCAAATTCATCGATGCTCTCCCCTATCGATTCGGTCCTATTGATAGAGGGCCAGCCGCTCCTGACGCAGGGCCGGTCCTACTGCTTTCTTGATCGCCTCGAACGCTTCGCCATCCCATTCACTGACAAAGGTGATGGCCATGCCCTTCCGTCCCATACGCGCGGTGCGCCCAACGCGATGGATGTACGACTCTGACTCTTCCGGCACGTCGTAGTTGATCACGTGCGTTACGTCTGGAATATCAAGACCTCGAGCTGCCACATTTGTGGCGATGAGTAACTTCACTTCACCATCGCGAAACTTGTCCAGCACGCGTTCGCGAACCCTCTGCTGGATGTTGCCGTGGAGCGACTCAGCGTAGTGGCCCTCGGCACTGAGGACACGCTGGAGCCAATCCACACCAATCTGGGTGCGGCGAAAGATGATGGCCTGCTCGGGCGCATACGTCTTGAGCACTTCCAGCAATCCAAGTGGCTTGTCCCGATCTGCCACCTCGAAATAGATCTGATCGACCTCAGAGACCGTGCGCTCTTCCGGCTTCACCGCAACGTGCTCCGGGTTCCGCATATAGCGCCGTGAAAGGATTTTGATGAGCGGTGGGATTGTGGCTGAGAACAGCGCGGTCTGACGATTGCGAGGCATGCGCTTGATGATCCGCTCCACGTCCGGCATGAAGCCCATGTCAAGCATGCGATCGGCCTCGTCCAAGACCAGATACGTCGCATGTTCGAGAGTCAGCGTGGCGCGTGAGATATGGTCCAGAATCCGCCCAGGCGTTCCAACGACAATTTGGGCGCCCCGTCTCAGGTCGGTGAGCTGCCGGTTCATGTTGGCGCCACCATACACAGGGACAATCCGGAGCTTTCGGTATTCGGCGATGTCCATGAGCTCGTCAGCGATCTGAGCGGCAAGCTCGCGAGTGGGTGCCAGGATCAATGCCTGTACCTGGTGACGCTCCCTGTCAACGCGGTCAACTATCGGAATTCCGAACGCCGCCGTCTTGCCCGTCCCGGTCTGCGCCTGCCCGATGACGTCCTTTCCCTGGAGCAGCAGTGGTATCGTCAGCTCCTGAATTGGAGTCGGCGTTTCGAACTCCATGTCATCGAGCGCATCGAGTACGTCATCACTGATGTCGAAGTCCTCGAAATAGACGTTCTCTTCATTTTCGACTGCTATGTCAGCCTCCTGTGGTCCGTCGCCGCGTTCTCTGGAACGCGCCTATTGGAGCGGATTTATCAAGCCGCCGCCTTGTGGTTCGCCAGAAGCTGCGCGTACTCAGCGGCGACCTCAATGGACGCAAGCATGGCGGTGGCACTTGCGATGCCCTTCCCTGCAATATCGAATGCAGTACCATGATCCACTGATGTTCGAATAAACGGCAGTGCGGTCGTAACACTGACCGTGCGATCAAAGTCCAGAGTCTTTGCGGCAATATGGCCCTGGTCGTGATAGAGCGAGATCACCGCGTCGTACTTGCCCTGGAGTGCCTGGTGAAATACGGCGTCCGCGGGCACCGGGCCGAAGGCATTCACCCCGTCCTCACGGGCCTGCACAACACCGGGCGTGACGTCCTCGATCTCTTCTTCACCAAACATACCGTTCTCACCACCGTGCGGGTTGAGTGCGGCCACCGCGATCCTGGCGTTTGGTCGGCCGAAGGTTCGCATCGCAAGATCGGCGCGGCCAAGGACCTGACGCACGTTTGCAGCCGTCACTTCATCGCAAGATGCTCGCAGCGACATATGGCGGGCCATGAAGAAGATGATCAATCCGCGCACAGAGAACATTGTCAGCGAATCAGGGCTCTTGGTAATCGCCGAGAGCATCGTGGTGTGATCCAGATACCTGGATCCCGCCATTTGAAGGGCTTCCTTGTTCAGCGGAGCTGTGGCAATCGCGTCGATCTCGTGGGCCAGCGCCAGCTCGATGGCCTTATCGAACGCATCGTATGCTGACTTACCGGCAGTGGCTTGAATCTCACCTATTTTGATGTCCGCGATTCCCGGCGTGGCAATATCAAGGAGATCGATCGTACCGTGCTCATAGATGCCCTCATCAGGGATCGCGACACTACGGACGTCAAGAGAGAGACCGGACGAACGAATTGCCCACTCAAGAGGAGCGCGATCGCCGATAGCGAGTGGCCGTCCGACCGAGTACGCGGGCTGCTCGTTCAGCGCCTTGGCGACAATCTCGGGACCGATGCCCGCGGGATCGCCGAGCGTTACTCCAATAAGAGGTCGATCAGTCATCGTCAGTTTACTCCTGGGTTTGCCCCGTGCCGAATCGGGGACAATAGCAATCTCACGTCCTGTCATACCGTAGCATTTATATCAGTTAGGGTCCTGAGACTCGCGCTCCCGATTCTCGACGAAGGGTCAGAATGACTCGAGCTCCAACTCCCGCTCAGACGGGGTTTCTAGCCGGCGTACTCACCGCGGCATTCATGACGCTCATCATGTTCGTTCTGCGGGTCGCCACGGGTGTCCCGTCCCTGCTGGAGCTTCTCGCCGACGGCATCCTTGGAATTCTTCCCGCCGCGTACTTCGAGTCCCTGCTGGGTAGCATGAGGCAGACTGCCAAGCCCGTGCTGTACGTCATCATGATCATCGGCCAGCTTCTCGTAGGCGGCGTGATCGGACAGTGGTACGCGCGTCACATGCGCCGCCGACGGGTGCTCTTGACGGTGCTCGGGCTGTGGGCTTCCTTCGGGCTACTTCTATTCCCTGCGCTTGGGCTCGGAATCTTCGGTAGCGCATCGAGGGAAGATGCCCCCGGCGTCGCGGTTTCAACCTTCGTCGCGTTCTTGAGCTTTGGCATCTTGCTACTGTTCCTGGTATGGGACCTCAAGCCAGCAGCGGGAACAACAGACTCGGTCAATCGACGCCGATTCTTTAGCTGGCTGGGAACCGTCACCGCCGGTAGCCTGGTGGCCGTTGTCGGCTGGAGAGTTAGTGACGCCCTACAACAGTCGACAGTCCCCAGTGAGGCAGAGGTGCAGGCGGCGGAAGCCCTGGATGAAGCGCTTCGCCATGGGACCGGCCCTGCGACGTCCGACGCATCGTTTGGACTCACCGGGCTCCCGCGAGAGATCACCCCCACGGCCGACTTCTTCACCGTCTCGAAAAACCTTAGCTTTCTCGATCCAGTGATTGATACGCGCACATGGCAGCTTCGCGTTGACGGCCTTGTGGAGCGGCCACAGGTGTTGAGCTTTGAGGAGGTCTCGCGACTACCAGCGATTACGGATTTCTATACGCTCCAGTGCATCAGCAATGAGATCGGCGGCGAGCTCATCGGGAATGCGCAGTGGAAGGGGTTCCGCCTCGCGGACCTTCTCGCCCAAGCTCAGCTCAAGCCCGGCGTGGTGAAGGTCGTGTTCCACTGCTCTGATGATTACCAGGTGAGTCTGCGTGTTGATCGCGCCATGCACCCCGAAACTATCGGAGCATACGAGATGAACGGCACACCGCTGAGCAAAGAGCACGGTGCGCCGGTTCGCATCATTGTGCCGGGTCTTTACGGCATGATGAACGCAAAATGGGTGAAACGAATCGAGCTGGTCAATTACGACCACAAGGGTTACTGGCAGGGGAAAGGCTGGAGCGATATTGCCATCTACCAGACCAGCAGCCGCATAGATGTTCCGAGAAAGCAGCCTTCGGTACCGGCGGGTCTTGTGACGGTTGGCGGAATTGCATTTGCCGGAGATCGTGGTCTTTCATCTGTGGACGTAAGCCTGGACAGGGGAAAAACCTGGCTGCCCGCGGAGATGAAGCCGGCACTAAGTAGGAATGCCTGGGGACTGTGGCGATACTCCTGGAACGCTGAGCCCGGTAGCTATACGGTGTGGGCACGCGCAACTGATGGAGAGGACCGACTACAGCCAGCGGAGGTGCGCGGTCCGCTCCCTGACGGCGCCACCGGATTACCAGAAGTCGGAATCAAAGTGGTTCCCGAACCGAAGCCCGGCTCGTCCTGAGACGCCCAAAGTGGCACTTCGCGAAGCGACGCGCACGTCCGCTTCCAGCCCTCGCGGGAAAGCGGCCAACAATCATCCACGCCTGCGTCTGGGTAGGCTGAACGGCGACTCGAGGCAATGCGAGCATCTCCGCGAGACGCGTAACAGAGCATCCCGTAGCGCGGGAGGCTTACACTCTCACGCGCCCCTTTAGTGACTGTGGCCGTGTCCGTGCAGCGATTCTGCGGCGAAGACCGCGGCTTGTTCGGGGAACGGCTCATCATCTTCAGACGAGACGATCTGCCGAGACACAAGCGAGCTGTACAGGCCGTTGTGCTGGAGAAGCTCGCTGTGCGTACCTTGCTCCACCACATTGCCCCGATCGAGCACAACGATCTGATCTGCATCACGAATTGTGGAGAGCCGATGAGCGATGACCACCGTCGTCCGGCCTTCCATCAGCGTATCGAGAGCGGCCCGCACTTCTCGCTCGTTCACCGCATCGAGGTGTGACGTTGCTTCATCCAGAATCAGCAGCGACGCATCCTTGAGTATTGCACGAGCAATCGCAATGCGCTGACGTTGTCCCCCTGAGAGCTGCACACCGCGCTCACCGATGGAGGTAGCGTACCCGTCGGGCAGGGCATCGATGAAATCATGAGCGTTGGCCTTACGAGCCGCGGCAACGACTTCCTCGTCCGTCGCCTGGGGATTGCCAAGGCGCAGATTCTCCATCAATGACGTATTAAACAGGTACGTATCCTGTGAGACGAGCGCAATCCGACTTCGGAGATCGTCGAGCTCAAACTCGTTGAGCGGATGACCGTCCAGCCGAATGTTGCCGTGCTCTGGATCCCAGAATCGCATGAGCATGTGGGCGCAGGTGGTCTTTCCAGCTCCGGAAGATCCCACCAGCGCCACGGTTTGCCCTGGTTCAACCTGAATGTTGACGTCCGCGAGAGCCTGTGGCTCCCCCTCGCCATATCGGAAGCTCACAGCTTCCATGTCGATGCGCGGCGGACCCGCATTGAGCGCACCGGGTATACCGGGACCGTCGAGAACCGGCACGGGCTCGTCCTGAACGGCAAATAGGCGGCGAGCTGACGCGAGTGTCTCTACGAGCTGCTTGGCGGTCTTTGCCAGCTCGGTCACCGGCCCAAAGGCCGCGAGTGAGAGCACCGTGATAAGCGGCAGATACCAGCGCGGCAACCCTCCCTGTGAAATGATGACGGCACCAGTAGTCATCACCGCCAGCCCCGCCAGACCGGTCATGGCTTCGATGAATCCCGCCTGGAACGACTGGTGACTGAGCAATCGGCCGCGAATGTCGGCCAGCTTCCAACCGTTCGCGGTGATAGCTTCCGTCCGAGCATTCTCCTGGCCAAAGGCGGCTATCTCCTTGAGTCCCTGAATACTGTCCACCATGTGCGCATGCACATATCCAACCTCATGTCGGACGCCTGAGCCCAGACGCTCGGCGAGCTTCTGCGCGAAAAAGGGGCTCGCGCCAACCGCGATAAGGAACGGAAACAGGACCAGGGCAACTGGCCAGGACAGCGACCCCAGGATCATCAACACTGAAGCTGGGACCATGACCGCGACGAATGCCGGCGTGATCGTGTGCGCGAAGAAGAGCTCGATGGTTTCGACGTCGCCACCAGCGATGCTTACCAGGTCTCCACTTCGTCGACGCACCAGGTAGGCGGGGGCAAGAGGCTCAATAGTGTTGTAGGCGTCGATTCGCATCTCGGCGAGCAGCATGTAGGCGAGATCGTGCGCGAACCAGGTTTCCGCCCAGGTCAGCAGCGCGGAGAGTACCACCATGACTCCAAGAGCGACGAGCCAGCCTTGCAAGCCCTGGCCAGCAGCAACCGCTCCGACGAGCAACGCGCTCGTCGCTCCAAGTCCGATGATCGCGGCGTGATGCGCCAGACCCGTGACAAAGGTGAGTGTCAGATATCCTCGCCATGGGCTGACGATGGCGAAAAGCCGTCCCCAAACTGAGGCGATAGGAATGTCGTCGCCGCTTGCGCTCCGACCCTGCGAACGAGCGCCGGTTTTGGCGTGGGATACGGGTTGGGTAGATCCGTTGCTTAAGGCGCCATCCGCCTGGGTAACCGTTGCGGGCGTCACATCCGTCTGGGGGTGACCATTCCTGGTCTCGTCGTGGTCATGCCCCGGGGCTACGCCAGCATGCGCGTGGTCGCCGCTTCGGTCATGGTGGTGATCGTGAGCATTTGATCCGTGCTCGCCGTGTCCGCCGTGGTCAATCGTCCCATGCGCGGGATCGCCATTCCGGGCAAACTGGATTGCGGTCACGCCGTTCGGCACACTAGACGGCGCAGCACTGTGTCCGTTCTCCGCGGGGATTTGCTCCGCGTCCACCGCGTCAGCAACATCACTCTGCTGAGGCGCCATGAGCTGCGCATACAGGCCATTCTGGCCAATGAGCTCCCGATGGGTACCCGTTTGAACAACCTGGCCGTGCTCCAGGACGATGATCCGATCCGCACGTATGACGCTGGAAAGGCGATGGGCGATGACCAGTGTCGTTCGACCAACCATCAGCCTATCGAGTGCCTCCTGGATGGCTGCCTCGTTCTCCGCGTCGACGCTCGATAGAGCTTCGTCCAGAACAAGAATCGGCGCGTCTTTCAACAGCGCTCGGGCAATCGCTACGCGTTGCCGTTGCCCACCCGAGAGCCGCGCGCCTCGCTCCCCTACCACTGTTTCGTAGCCGTTGGGCAGCGAGCTGATGAACTCATGAACGTTTGCAAATCGTGCCGCGGCTTCAAGCTCTTCTTGTGACGCGTTCGGCTTTCCAAGTCGAAGGTTTTCCGCGACGGTGCCATGGAACAAATACGTGTCCTGAGTCACGACCGCAATGTTGTCTCGGATCTTCTCCAGCTGGATTTCGCGAAGGTCAATACCACCAAGCAGGAGTCGCCCGGACTGTGGGTCGACGAATCTCAAGAGCAGCCAGACGAGTGTTGACTTGCCGGCGCCGCTTGGGCCAACCACGCCGAGTGTCTCGCCCGCCTTCAATGTGAACGAAATACCTTTGAGGGCTGGACGTGCTCCGCCCTGGTACCCGAATACGACGTTGTCGAAGATGATTTCCGGGCGCACTTCGGCCGAGGCAGCAACGGTTTTCGGAGCATTGTGAATCGTAATTGGGGTGTCCAGCAGTGCAAAGATTCCCTGCGCAGACGCTTGCGCCAGGATTCCCGTGTGGAAGAGCTGGACGAGCTCGCGAATCGGTCGGAACACCTCGACACCGAGCAGCAGGATGACAACCAATGAGCTCAGTGGAAGCTCGCCACCACTGACTTTGACGGCCCCGAGCGCGAGCGCTGTGGCCGCTCCAGCGGATACGCCAAGCATGCTCAGGCCGCCCGTGGCAATGTTGACCCCAAGGATCCACATGGTGGTCTTGTAGAGATGGCGCGCCTTGTCCGCCAGCACTGCGCCGCGCGCCTTTGCCTGACCGAAGGCCTTGAGTGTGCTCAGTCCCTGGATGCTATCCAGGAATTCAGAGCCATACACCCCGTATGCAAGGCGGCGCGCTTCGCTGCTGCGCATGTTCTTAACACGCAGGACACCGGGGACGAGGAGCGTGACAGTCGCAAATCCCAGGAAGACCAGCGCCACCTGAAGGTCGAGAGTGGCCATGAACAAGAAGATCAATGGCGGTGTCACGACCGCGACGAACAATTGCGGAAGGTACTGGCCAAAGTAGACATCAAGCTGTTCAACGGCATCCACAAAGGAGAGCAATACGTCGCCAGTTCGGCGCTGATCGAAATAGCCCGGCCCCAGGGCCAACGCATGCCGGTAGAGCCTGGTGCGCAGTCCGATCTTGACAATGGCCGCCGTCTGGTGGGCCACGATGTCGCGTCCATACTGGAAGGCCGATCGCAGCACGACAAGCGCCGCTACGCCGATAAGAAGAGGCACCAGCTCGGAGATATTGGCGCCTTGCAGGACGTGCGCTATTGCGTAGCCCGAGAGTGCTAGCCGTGCAACGCCAGCCCCAACCGCCAGAAGCCCGAGCATTCCCGCTGCCAGAAGGCGAAGCCGCACACCTCTGGTCAGCTCGTAAAGTCGCGGATCGAAGAACATGGGACCCTCCGACGGAGACGTGGACCATATCGTAACGCCAATCGCAAATATTCGCAGCGGCGAGCGCGATTACGAGCCTGACGTTGCGCCTCTACTTCCTCGGCTCAATTAATCCCTGAAGTACACTTTCACTATGTCGTTCTCTGACTCAGAGTCACTTCACGCATACCGCCCCGCCACGGAGGGCCGGGAGGATCCGCTGCCGGATCTCCGGCAATTCGCCCTTTCGCAGCGCGTACGGATCGGCGGTCGCACATTTACGGTTCGCGTCGGTCCCATCAACCAACGTGTCCCCTTGGAGCCTGATACGGAGCTCGTTCATGTGTGGGCGCTAATGGACGATACGCTCGTCACTTGCGCCGACCTCGGCCTACGAGAGCCGCATTGCTCGCACGCGTGGTCCTCCCTCACGACCGTATCACTGAAACGGTGGTCGATTATTACGCGCCGCAGCGACGCCCCGATGGAGATAACCCGCGCCTGGGGTGCTGGGGGATCCGTCCAGACCTTCAGGTCAGCGGGGTACGTGATGACTGTGGCATCGCGTTGCTCGTGGGTATCGCGACCTGGACAGTGGGCGCCGAACCGCGAGGATCACAACTGGATTACCTGCGCAGGCTGCGAGACGCCGTGGTGGAGAGCCTGGCGTACATCGTGCTCACAGCGGAGAAGCAGGATAAGCAGGCCGCCCGCTCGACCTTCCCAACTAGTCGGCGCTTCACGCCAGCACAACAAAAGAAGGACGGCGCCGTGGCGCGTCCATCTTTTAGATTACTAGAATGATGAAAGCTACGCGGGCTTCATCTCGTTGATGCGAGCC
>CAVXYC010000029.1:0-184760 GCA_963765765.1 uncultured Chloroflexia bacterium
GATGGCCACCTGGAACTTCTACGTCCGGCTCGCTTCAGAGAAGTCGAACGGGCGGTTTTAGCTTCAGGCCCCTTGAGCTCCTTTTGCGAGAGGGTCGGTGAGGGGACCTCGAGGTCCTCACAGGAGCGCAAGAAAAAAACGCTGCCGACGGATTCCTCGCCGGCAGCGTTTTTTACCAAAGTCCTTGTTCGGTTAGGCAGTAACTGCCTCTTTGGCGCTCTTCCCAGCGGGCGTAATCGCTGGCAGGTGGAAGAACTCGATCGCGTTACCCGCGACCATGGCCCAACGGTCCTCCTCTGGAATGCCCGCGAAGTTCCGCTCCAACACCTTATTCGAGTTCGGATACTCCGACTCCTGGTGCGGGAAATCCGTGGCCCAGATCAGGTTCTGCACACCGATCCGATGGCGCATCTCCACGGCAGCGGGGTCACACTGGAAGCCCCACAGGAAATGCTCCTTGATGTATGTGCTCGGAGGAACATCTCGCGCATAAGGCTTCCATCCCAGGAGCTCCTCGGACCAGCCCTTGTGCCTGTCGAAGCGCTGGTCGGCCATATGAGTGAACCACGGGATCCAGCCTGCATTCGTCTCGGCGATGAAGATCCGCAGATCGGGGAACCGGTCGAACAGCCCGTCCAGCACCATCTGCACGGCGTTCACCGCGCCGACCTGGGCAAACTTGGCGGTCTGGGCCGCGACGTCACCTAGCGGCCCGACGCTGTCGCGGATCTGCTTGTTCTCTTTGGGGTAGGCCAGAAGAGCCCCAGCCCGCGGACCGTTCCGGTCAAAGTCCACGTGGATCGTGATGGGCATCTTCATCTCGAGGGCCTGCTTCCAGAAGCGGTCGTCCTCTGGTGTCGGTACCCCCTTTCCACTGGGGAAGACACCGAGCAGCACCGCTTTGGCGCCCTTCTTTGCAACGTGCTCCATCTCAGCGATCGCGTCATCTACGCCGGTCCATGGAAGCACGCCAATCCCAAGAAGTCGATCGGGATCAACCGAGCAGTACTCCTCGAGAAGGTAGTCGTTGTAGGCTCGCACGACGGCCTTGTAGACGTTATCGTCTTTGATGTTTCTCCAGAAGCGAGGTCCCGAGACCTGTCCGGGGAAGAGAATCTCGGCATCCAGACCGTCGTCGTCCTGCTCCTTGATGCGCTGCTCGGCACTGCCGGTCCCGGGGGTGCTTTCGTAATTCTGACCGTAGGGTCGCCAGGTCGCCCGCCCCTTGCCGCCGTAGAGGTCAAAGGGAATCTCGCGCACCGCCTGGCCCTCGACCAACCAGCCGTCGCCTCCGTTGTCGAGTCGGACAACGCGTGGCGCGCGATCGCGATATTTTTCGGGAACACGATTCGTCCAGCGATTCGAGTTGATCTCGAGATGCGTGTCCCCTGAGATCACCTTGTATTCACGTGCCATGAGGCCTCCTGTTACTAATGATTTTTACCTTATTTTATGAGTGTCAGCCCCACTCGCGGACATTCCGACGCAATCGACCAAAGGAGCGAGTTCACGCCGCGGGGGTGTCTGGTGTCTATTGGGGCTGTAGCAATAGATCGAGTCTGCGTCGCCTCATCCTGGTCGGGGAAGAGCATGTCCTTTGGCAAGAGCGCGCCGCCGGAACGGACGTGGTAGAGCTCAGGATGTGTGGCTGCGTACGGCTCGGCTCCGGCGGCGACGTCACGGGCCGCCTTGAGAAGGCAGCGTCTCATCTGGATGATCGCTGCGTCCGTTGTGCCCAGTCGCTCGTGCGATCGATCGTAGATAGCGCCCATGGACTCCACCATGGCGGCATCCTGGGCGCGGCCTGAGTGCAGTGTGATGCCAGTAAACGTCGTCGTGCGTTGCTCTTCTCGGTCGATCAAGTAGTCGTTCGACTTGTTCGCCGTTGGGATCCAACTCCCCGGAATCAGGTTGCGCGAGGCATCGATCTCGAAGTTGCCACCTGAAGCTCCGTCGACCTCCGCAAGAGCTCGCGTGGGGTGCCAGCGCGCAAGCAAGATCCAGGTTGTCTCATCATCTCGTGGTACCCACATGCCGCAGCGCACCGGGGCGCCTGGATCGCGCGGGATGAGCGTGAAGAACGGATAGAGCCAGTGACTGATGCGCCAGTAGTTCTCCGTCTCCGTCGCTGGGCGGGCCGCGCCGATGAAGATTCCGCCATCCGAGTGTTTCACGGTGAAGCGTGCCCAGCGCGGTGAGTACATATACCGTTGGCCGAGGCCGGTTGCGGTCTTTGCGCGTTCTTCCGCGTCCAGTCTCGCATGCAAAATCGAGGCATGGACGGTGTCGATCTCACCTTCGATGGACTGAACAAAATTCGACTCGTACATCAGCTTGGCGGTGGATCGCTGGGCGGCTGAGACGTCCATCCACTCCATGTGAGGGAGCTCGTCCGGCTGCCGCTCCGGCGGTCCCATATAGGTCCAAATGAATCCGCCGGCTTCCCGCGCCGGGTAAGCCGTCACGCGTCACCTTGTGTTTGAAGTTACTTTCGGGTGGCTCGTTGGGCATATCGACACACGCGCCGGATGTATCGAACTTCCACCCGTGATAGACGCAGCGTAGGCCCGCCTCCTCATTGCGACCAAAGAACAACGAGGCGCCTCGGTGCGGGCAGTTCTCCGCAACGATCCCAACGTGCCCGGTCGAGTCGCGAAAGGCAACCAGATCCTCTCCGTAGAGTCGCGTTCGGACCGGCGGGCAATCGGGCTCGGGCAGCTCCTCGCGCAACATAAATGGTGTCCAGAAGCGCCGACAGAATTCCCCCATGAGGGTTCCTTTGCCGACGCGGCAGAGCAGCTCGTTGTCCTCTGAAGAAAGCATGAAGCGGCACCTCGCGCGGATAGTGGGAGAATAGGTCCCACGCGATCACCGGTCAAGGACGGCGAATCCCAAATGTAGAATGGGAGCGTGGACGATGTGATGCCTTCGGATGACGGCTGGCGAACCCTCGCGTCTGTGGGGCTCCCTGAGAGCGATATCGCGGTATGGGCGCAATCTGAGCCGCCCCAACCCTCAATACGGAACCAGCAGCGTGCTTCAGAAAAAGGCTGGTTACCGTATGAAGCGTATATCCGCCTGGGGAACGCTTTGCTCGGCCGTCTCCCACTTCGTGCGACCCGTACTGAAGACGAGCAGGCAGCGGCTGACATGATCACGAGCCGCTTGCGTGAAAAGCGAACGGAATTCCTTCGCTCGAATGCCGAGTACGTCTATGGCGCGCTTACGTCGGGATCGTCGCGAGCCATTCGGGCTGAGGAGCTGGTTAAGCTGGCCGCGGATCGGTACCCCGGGCTTACTCCAGACGCTGACCTGATGTCGCGGGAAGCGAGCTTGCCGCTCAAGGAGAAGTCGGGGCACGAGATCGACCAGGGATTGTTCCTGTGGCAGATTCTGAGTGATCACAGGGCGGGCGCCCATCTCGTGCATAGCATGCTTCGACCGACTCCTGAGGCATCAGATCTGCTGGAAGGCTTTCGGCGAACGGGGCATGTGGATCTTGATCTGGCGACGGTTACTCGGCAGGGGAACATAGGAATCGTCGAGCACCGCAATACTGCCTATCTCAACGCTGAAGACGACGACACGAATCGCGCGCTTGAGATCGCCATCGATCTCGTGATACTGGACCCCGCGTGTGACGCGGGTGTGCTGAGAGGCGGGCTCGTCACGCACCCGAAGTTCGCGGGCCGTCGAGTGTTCAATGCCGGGCTGAATCTCACGCGGTTGTATGAAGGGCGGTTGCCCTTCCTTTTCTACATGACCCGAGATCTGGGGCTGGTCAACAAGATTTACCGCGGACACTCCCCCGAAGCAGTTCCGTCCCGCGGAAGGGGAGACGGGCGTAGAAAAGCCATGGATTGCCGTTGTGGAGGCATTTGCCATCGGTGGAGGGTGCCAGCTTTTGCTCGTGATGGACTACGTCCTGGCGGAGCGTGGCGCTTTTTTCAACCTGCCGGCACGCAAGGAGGGCATCATTCCGGGCGCTGCCAACCTACGCTTGCCACGATTCGTGGGAGATCGAATGGCGCGTCGCGGAATCATGTTTGATGAGCGGTTCGACGCTGAAAGCCCGCAGGGCGAATTGCTCTGCGACGAGATCGTGCCCAGCAATGAGATGGATGCCGCGATAAGCCGTGTGACGCAATCGCTCTCTAGCTCAGGGGTTGTGAGCGCCGCCGGGAATCGCAAGGCGATACGGGTGGCCCAGGAGCCTCTTTCCGTCTTTCAGGCGTACATGGCCACCTACGCGCGCGAGCAAGCGTTCTGCCACCTGAGCCCGGCTCTGGTGCGCAACCTCGAGCAGTACTGGTTGTCGCGCACCTCGACGCTCTTAGCGGCACACTCCACCCCTTGAACGATGCGTCTTGACAGAAGGTGATGGATTTGGCGCTAGCTGGAAGGCAGCTTCGAGCCTGAATCGCTCGATGGAGCCCGCTGGACTAGGCAGCTCGGGGGCGCGCGAGAAGGAGGGCCGTCAGGCAGAGAATCCAGGAGATCATGGCCATGACTAGGCCCGAGTCATAGCTGTGCGACTGGTCATACAGGAACGCGAACATGAACGGACCGACAGCGTTGACAACGGCACTGAAGGGACGAGCGATACCCCCGATAGCCCCCAGGTTGGCGCGACCGAAGTACGCCGCCCAGACGAGCTGATTGAATGCGACGTATGCCCCGATGCCGAAGCCAACCATGCCGGCGAAGACAAAGGTCATACCGCCCGTGACAAAAATGCCAATCGGCATCACGATCGCGCAGTATGCCGCGATCGCTATGAGCACATAGCGCACGTGAAACCGATTACCTATCGGGCCCCAGACGAATCGGGCGATGATGGAGAGCAGTCCGTACGTGCTGAACCCGATGACTGCCACCTCCCGAGGAAATCCCTTCTCCACGAATAGCGGAACCAGGTTAGATGGCAGGCCACCGGTTGATAGACTCCCGATGGAGATTCCGAACACAAGCAGCCACATCGTGCCGCTTCTCAGTGCATCGCCCGTTTTCCAGCTCACATCGTCGGCTCGCGGCTGGCTGGACGCGTGCCTTGCGTGAGGAGAGTCGCCATCCGGCAGAAGGCCGACGTCCTCAGGTTGGCGTCGGAGGAGCACCGACGGAAGGCCGCCAAGAATCAGTGTCATCGCTCCCATAGCTACCCAGGCCCCGCGCCAGCCGAAGCTGTCAATCCAGAAGTTCACGAGAGGCGGCACGGTAAACGCCGCGATGGCGGAGCCCATGGTCGCATAAGCCATGACTGTGCCCCGCTTGCGCAAGAACCATTTCGGGACGATGGCCTGGATGATGAGAAACCCGCCCCCAACGGTGGCGATGCCCCCGAAAACACCGAAAAGAAGAATAAACTGCCATTCCGCGCTCACGAATGCCGTGAGAGCGAGTGAGATGCTACAGATCACACCTCCTGCGAGCGAGATGATCCTTGCACCATGCCGTTGATCCAGCAGCTTGCCCACGGCCGGGGCAAGAAAGGCGGCGATAAGTCCCCGCAAAGTGAGCGCCGCGTAGATAAACGCGCGCGGCCAGCCGAGCTCCTGCTCCATGGGCAGGACAAAGACACCGATGGACCAGCTCTGAGCGGCAAAGGTGAATCCCGTGATCAGTGCCACGCCAACAATCACCCAGCCGTAGAAAAATGGGAGGCGAGCCGGCCAGGGGCGCCTGAGGACAGCGGACATCCGGGGCAGGATACCAGCGGATCGGTTTCGGCGGTAGCACGGGGCTTGCCCGCTTGTCCCTCTGCCTGGTGATCAACAACCCGGGATTGGGAATGAGCCGGGTGCAATCCCAACGATTTGTGCCTCAGGAGATCCAGGCACTCGGGGAAATGGCTGTCCGGCGATTAGGCGTACTGGCGATGAGTTATCGATTACGATTGAGCCAGAATCTTTGTATCGCAGGGAGCGCGTTGCACGGTGATCGAAGTACGCCTCGAGGCCCTGAACAAAAAGTTCAATGACGTGACCGCGATCAGCAATTTCACTCTGAAGGTCTATCCTGGCGAGTTCATGGTGCTTGTCGGACCGTCCGGCTGCGGAAAGACCACGCTGCTCCGATTGATCGCTGGTCTCGAACAGCTCGATTCAGGACACATCTATCTCGGTGATGTCTGGGCCAATGAAGTGCCGGTGGGCAAGCGCAATGTTCAGATGATCTTCCAGAACTACGCACTCTGGCCGCATATGAAGGTGCTGGACGAAAAGGGCTACAGCAATATCAGCTTTCCGCTAAAGGTGCGGAAATGGGTGTCGGAGCAGATCGTCAATCGCGCGCAAGAGATTACTCGGCGTGTAGGCCTTGGAGAAGAGCTCTAT
Source organism: uncultured Chloroflexia bacterium (assembly GCA_963765765.1). GTDB lineage: Bacteria > Chloroflexota > UBA6077 > UBA6077 > JACCZL01 > CAVXYC01. The sequence goes on from CAVXYC010000029.1 coordinate 6,333, forward strand.
AGCCGGAGACCGGGTGAGCTTTCGGCCGGTCAGCAGCAACGCGTTGCGCTCTCCAGAGCAATAACGACGTCTCCTCAAGTGTTCCTCATGGATGAGCCCATGGCGAACCTGGATCCCCCCAGCCGCGTGAAAGTTCGCAAGGAGATCAAGCAGCTTCATCAGGAGCTAGCGACGACGACGATTCTGGTCACGCACATCATCGCCGACGCATTCGCCATGGCCGATCGCATCGCTATCATGCGCGAAGGACGACTCGTCCAGGTGGGGACGGTGGACAATCTCCGAAAGTACCCGGTGGATCCCTTCGTTACGGACTTTCTCGAAAGCTGAACCGCCTCACGCTAGCCCGATAGGAGAGTCAAGCCTTCGCGGGGCCTATAATCGGGGCCAGGGCAATTTTCAGCGCGGGGAGCTTCGAATGACGCAGGCTGTGCAGACCGGGTACGGACTCGATGAGCTGATCGATGACACGCGAAACTCCATTCTGAGCGGACACAATGTTCCGGAGACCGTAGGCGGAGTTCGTCGGGGCCTGAAGCAATACCTGGACAATCGGGAGCTGCGAGACGGCATCAAGGAGCAGATCGCCGCAAATGGCTATCGCGGCATCACGATGTACAAGGACCCGGAGCTGGATTTCGTCATCACCGCCGGCACGGGCGAACCGGGTGTCCAGCGCCCAGCGCATGACCATAGTGATTGCTGGGCAGTCTACGGCGTCTATGACGGAGCCATCCGATTCCGGCGATACCGCTTACTGAATACCATCGAGCGGAATACCTGGGAAGGCCCGGCTGAGCTGGAGTCGATCGCGGAATGGGTTGCCGGCGCCGGACGCATTGACGGGATTCTGCCGGGCGGCATTCACGACCTGCGCACCGAGGATGAGTCCATCAGCGTCATCATTCGCTGCCACGATCTGAAGACCGTCTGGCGAAACTTTTACGATCTGGAGAAAAGCACCTTCCGCCGAGTGCGCGGCGGGGTTTAGCCTGTGCCGAGCGTCGTCCAAGCAGCAGATCATCGCGAGGCACAGCCATGATTCTTGTTACTGGCGGCTGCGGCTTCATCGGAATGCACACGGTGCGGGCACTCCTCGACGCCGGGGAAGAGGTAGTGGCCGGTTACCACAGCACGCGTAGAGAGCCCGAGATCTGGAGTGACGCTCTGGGCTCGCGTTTGCACGTTGAGGAAGTGGACGTTGCCAGGGCGACCCAGCTCAATGATGTTGTCGAGAAGTACAGTGTGAACGGCATCGTTCATCTGGCAATGCCAGGCTACGGTAAACTCACCGCCGCCCAGGACTTTGCCACCAACATGCCAGGCTTGCTCAACGTGCTGGAGGCCGGTCGCAGGTATTCGATGAAGCGCGTGACGCTGATGAGCTCGTCAGCGGTTTACGGCGGGCTTCCGGAAGGGCCCTTTGTCGAGGATGCCCGCCTTCCTATGCAGTCGACAAGTGCGACCGAAGCCTACAAGAAGGCTTGGGAGATTCTGGCATTCCACTACGCGGAGCGTGCCGGTATAGACGTAGCCGCGGCTCGAGTCCCGGGCATCTACGGGCCTCTCTACTACTCGATGGTGAATCTTCCCAGCCGTTTGTGTCACGCGGCTGCTCGCGGAGAAGCGCCCAATTACGAGGGAGCGATTGGCGGCGTCCCGAAAGAGGAAGCCGAAATGGATTTCCTGTTCGTGAAGGACTGCGCGAGTGGACTTACACTACTACAAATGGCCGACAACCCGGCGCACCGCGTCTACAACTTTGGCGTTGGGCAGGCTGTGAAATTGCGAGAGCTTCGTGACGCGATTCTGGATACAGACCCCCATGCCAGGGTTCAGCTGGATCCAGGCGGCGGAGCAGCCCAATCTCCAAATCGCTACCTTGACAACTCACGAGCGCGAGCGGAGTTAGGCTTCGCGCCTGCGTATGACATCAATCGGGGCGTCGTCGAATATCTCCATTGGCTGGGCAGTCACGCGCAGTGACGATTGAGTGCCTGTCACTGGGCCGCCCAGGCGAGTGCCATTATGCTCGGGCGTTGCTGAACGCGGGGAGCGAGATGGCGGCTTGACCCAAGTACGTGCCAGTTTTCGATGCCAGTTTCATCAGAATAGTTGACTTAACGCTCCTTTAACTGGTGTCCATCTACCTGTCAGAGGTTTCGACTTGGAAGACAAGTCCAAAGAAATTGGCGACCTTCTTCACGACGCTGCTGAAACTCATCACATCGTCTACAAGATTGTTGATGGCGAAGACCCTGACTGGGCTACGTGGTACTCCGATTGGTTAGTGAATCATTCCAATCTAGCTGACTTACTCGGACATGGCATTGTCCGCAGCGAGCTGACGTATATGTTGGTTAAGCTGGACAAAGCATATGGTGCAGGTCAGCAAGTCGAGAGATGGGAAGACTACTATGCTGACCAGCTTTTGAAAGAGTATGGCCGCGACAGCGGTTCAAATGTGAAGGAGTCTCCATGATTCTGATTACGGGCGGTATGGGCTTCATCGGGCTACATACCGCGCGCAAGTTCCTGGACGCCGGGCAAAGCGTCGTTCTGACCTATCACAACACGCGGCGTGAGCCGGAAATCATCAAGGACGAGATCGGCAAGCGGGTCTTTCCGGAGCAGGTCGACGTGATCGACGGCGCTCGTCTCAACGAGATCGCCGACTCGCACAAGGTCGATAGCATCGTCCATCTGGTGGCGCCGGGATTCGGAACGCCTTCCGTAATGGACGACTACCGCACGAATCTCCTGGGGCTACTCAACGTGCTGGACCTTTCAGAGCGGCTGGGCGTACGGCGTTTGACGCTCGCCAGCTCCTCGCAGACCTATCTGGGGCTCCCTGAAGGTCCATATCGGGAGGATGCATTCCTTCCCATCGATTCGCGCAACGCCACCGAGGCCTTCAAGAAGGCGTTCGAGATCCTGGGGTTCCATTTCGCCGATCGAACCAAGATCGACATTCGAGCCTTCCGAGTTCGCGGCGTCTGGGGTCCCCTCTACTATTCGATGGTCAATATCCCTAGCCGAGTGTGTCACGCTGCGGTAAAAGGCACCGAGGCGGATTTCACGGGAGTTCCCGGCGGCGTCCCTTATGAGGACGATGAGACGGATTTCTGCTACGTGAAGGACCTGGCGCAGGGCATCGTCCAGCTTCACATGGCTGAAAACTTGACTCAGCGCTGTTACAACCTCGGCAGTGGCGAGACCGTGCACCACAAGCGACTCATCAACGCTGTCCGGGAGATCGTCCCTGATGCAAAGATCTCCATGCAGCCTGGCTCCAATCCTCGTCCCGGCCCCAAGAATCCTGTGCTGGATCTTTCAAAGAGCAGGGAGGACCTTGGCTACGCTCCCGAGTACAAGGTGGAGCGGGGTGTTGCCGAATACATTGACTGGCTGAAGACCCACCCTCAGTAAATAAACCTGGCGGGTCGGTGCGTTGCGCCGATCCGATTCCGAATTCCGAGGAGTCGACAATGCTGTCGCACGAGGATAACGAGCTTCTTTGTCGCGTTGGTCCCGGAACGCTCATGGGCGAGCTGTGGCGGAGGTTCTGGATTCCGGCACTCATGCCGTCCGAGCTGCCGGAGCCGGATTGTCCGCCGGTACGCATCCGTCTCCTCGGGGAGGACCTGGTTGCCTTTCGCGATACCGACGGCAAGGTCGGCATTGTCGCGGAGAACTGCCCACACCGCGGCGCGTCACTCTTCTTTGGACGGAACGAGGAGTCCGGACTGCGCTGCGTCTATCACGGCTGGAAGTTCGATACATCCGGCGCGTGCGTGGATATGCCCAACGAGCCGCCCGAATCCAACTTCAAGCACAAGGTTCGCGTGCAGGCTTACGAGACGGCGGAATGGGGCGGTCTGATCTGGGCGTATCTCGGCCCCAAAGGTAAGACCCCCGAACTTCCTCAACACGATTGGTGCGCGGTGCCTGACGATCACCGCTATCTCGGCAAATGGATTCAGGAGTGCAACTGGGTTCAGTGCTACGAGGGCGAGATCGATACCTCGCACATCTCGTTCTTGCACAGTGGAATAGATCCCGTGGAGGGCACGGGGCGCTTCCGCGGACTTGCGGCGAAAGACGGAGCGCCAAAGCTACTCCTGCAGGAGACGGACTACGGTCTGATCTACGGCGCCCGGCGGCAGACGGGGAACGGCGACTACTACTGGCGCGTAACGCAGTTTCTGCTACCCGACTACAGCTTGATCCCCGGACCGAAATGGCCGCGCGGCGGGCGATGCTGGGTGCCCATAGACGACCAGCGCACCTGGGTCTTCGCTTACACCTACAACCCTGATAAAGCTCTCACCGAAGAGGAGCTCTTCCCCTACACGTCGGGCGCGCAAGCGTTTGCCAGCCTGATCCCCGGCACATTCAGAACAAAGGCCAATAAGGACAACGACTACCTGATCGACCGCCAGATGCAGAAGACAGAGAACTTCACTGGCATCTGGGGCACGCGAAATCAGGATACCGCCGTGGTGGAGAGCATGGGGCCGATCATGGATCGAAGCAAGGAGCGGCTTGGAACAGCCGACCTGGCCGTGATCACCGCGCGGCGCATTCTGCTACGAATGGCTCGCCAGCTCCAGGAGGGCATTGAGCCATACCCGGCACATCATGGCGAAGTCTATCGAGTTCGCGCTCTGGATTGTGTGGATGCGGAAGCGGACTTCGAGAAATTGATGGAGAAGTATCGCGACCGGACGCTGATGAGGGCTTGAGCTTTCGGATCGCTGAGGAGACCCCACCCCGGCCCTCCCCGCAGCGGCAGGGAGGGAGCATGTTTAGAAAAAGAGAATCCGGCTCCCTCCCTGCCGCTGCGGGGAGGGCCGGGGTGGGGTCCTTCCCCGATGTCAGGCATCACGACTCGTACCGCAAAGGAGCGCAAATGTCACCAAAGGTAGTTGTCTCCAGTGGCATGGCTCGAACCGACGAAATCGTTCAGCCGCTAAGGGATGCGGGCTGCACCGTCGTACAGACGCCACCACCGCCGCCAGTGGGCATGCAAGTCTTTACCGATCAGCAGAAGGATGAGTTCTTCTCCGATGCTGACGCCTTCGTCGCCGGGCTGCGCGATCAATACTCGCGTGACGTGCTCGAGGCGTGTTCGCGCTTGAAGATTGGCAGCAGTCCCGTCATAGGAACGGAACAGATTGACGTTGAGGCTGCAACCGAGCTCGGCATCGTCATCGGATACGGCGCGGTACCGGAAAATTTCGAGGGGGTGGCCGAAGCAATCGTCATGCTCTCGGCCGCGCTCTTGAAGCAGCTCCCGTCAAAATGGGAAGCCGTAAAGCAGGGCGGATGGATGGTGCCCGACGTCGGCCGCATGGTGGCTAAGCGGACGATCGGGATGATTGGCGTTGGCAATATCGGTAGAGGGGTTGCCCGTCGGCTTGTAGGCTGGGAGACGCAGCTCATCGCCTACGACCCGTATCTCAAGCAATCCGACGTTGACGAGCTGGGCATTACGCTCGTTGATCTTGAAACGCTTCTACACGAGTCAGACGTCGTCTCCGTCCAGGTGACGCTCACAAATGAGACGCGCGGGATGATTTCTGATCGAGAGCTCGGTTTGATGCGGCCCACGTCATACATCATCAATACGGCGCGGGGACCGGTCATTGATGAAGCCGCGCTCATCCGAGCGCTGGATGCTGGCGCCATTGCCGGGGCTGGAATCGACGTCTGGGAGATCGAGCCGACGCGGGCAGAGAATCCGCTTCGACAGCATCCCAGAGTGATCGCTACTGGACATAAGATCGGACACTCAGTTGAGTGTTACGAGGCGCTGTCGGTTGCCGCCGTGGAAAACACACTCCGCGGTCTGAGAGGCGAAGAGCCGCTCTATGTTCGCAATCCGAAGGTGTTGCCCGCCTGGCGAGAACGACTGGCGCGATTGACCGCGGTTGGCGCGGCAACCTCGTGAACCCCTGGGAGCGCGGGCGTCTCGTCCGTCCCGATCCGTGCGTGGAAATATGTCAGCATCCGTAGTGAAATGAAGTCAGATCGGGACGGGCGTGACGCCCGGGGTCCCAGGAACTAAGGAGCGTACAAGCATGGCCATCGCCCAACAGCCCGTCGTATCCGGTACGCGATCCTCCTGGCACGAGATCCAGGCGGATGAGAAGTCTGAAATATTGATGACAGCGATGAAGCTTGCCGGAATCGACCGACTCTGGTTCGTCTCGGGCACTGAGCTCGGGTTCTTCCAGGAGGCGCACGTCAAGAACAAGGTGCTGGGCCGTCCGACGCCGGACATCATGACGATGACGCACGAGAACGCCTGTCTGGCCGCTGCCTGTGGAGAGACGGTGATTACTGGTCGACCGTCAGCGACGGCGGCGCACGTGGAAGTCGGTCTGCTGAACTACGGCGGGGCGATCCATAACGCGTCGCGCGGAAACTACCCGGTGCTGATGATGTCGGGATATCCGCCATCGGCGGAGTCGGGTAGCGTGCCCGGCGCTCGGAACTCCTTCATTCAGTGGTATCAGCAGATCCCTGACCAGGGACAGATCGTTCGCCAGTACACCAAGTGGGACCACAAGCTGGCATCCTATGACAACCCCGGCACGGTGATTACCCGCGCCGCGCAGGTGATGCTCTCTGGCTTGCAGGGGCCCGCGTACATGGCAGTGCCGCGCGAAGTAGCGATGGAGAACGTGGGCGGTACCTGGCGGTTCCCGCTACTGGATCGCATGCAACCGGCGATCTCTCCAGCAGCCGATCCTGAGCAGCTCAAGGTCGCTGCGCGTTGGCTCCTGGAGTCCGAGAAGCCTGTCATCGCGACCTCGCGATTCGGACGGAATCCGGAGGCCGTCGCGTCACTTATCGAGCTGGCCGAGCTACTCGGCGCGCTTGTGCTGGCTGACCCATTCAAGATGAGCTTCCCCAGCTTCCACCCACTTTTCCGCGGTGGTCGCGAGCCATTCCCCTCTGACGTCGATTGTGCACTGCTACTGGACGTCGTTGTGCCATGGATGCCCGGAGAATCGGAGCCGCTTGCGGATGCCAGGATCATTGCCATGGACCTCGATCCGATTCAAGGCATGACACCGATCTACGAGCTGCCCTCGGATCTGTCCATCACGGCCGATTCGGGCAAGGCGATTCCGGCCCTGCTGGAAGAGATCAAGCGGCAGATGACCTCCGAACAGCGGAACCGAGCCGACGCTCGGCGGGCCTCGCATGAGGAAGTTGGTCGGCGTAGGCTGGCTGAGCGAATCGATGCCGCGCAGCGTGACGGTAGTGCCGCCAATCTCACAACCCGATGGGTGAGCTACCAGATCGGTCAGACCCTGGGGCAGGATGCGTTGATCCTGCATGAGCTGACCGACTCGTCGCTGTTCAATCGCCAGCAGCCCGGTACCCTGCACGGTACTGGTGGATCCAGCATCGGCTGGTCCGCGCCGGCGGCGGTCGGGGTGAAGGTGGCCGCGCCGGACAGGACAGTCGCCGTTGCCTGCGGCGATGGCTCGTGGATGTTCGCCAATCCAACAGTGACGACATGGTCATCAGGCTTCCACAAGGCCCCCGTGCTCTTTATGGTGATGAACAACCGTGGTTACAGCACGGGCACCAGGACGGTGATCGAGAACCATCCCGAAGGTTACGCCGTTCGCGAGACCGACTTTACCGGCGGCTGGTTCGATCCATCGCCCAACTACGCCGCGGAGGCCGCCGCCAGCGGTGCCTACGGTGAGAAAGTGTCAGATCCAAAGGAAGTGGCTCCGGCGATCAATCGGGCCCTCGGCGAGATCGAGAAAAACGGCGTCCCGGCGGTCCTGGAGTTCTGGCTGCCGAAGCACATTACCGGGGAGGTTTAGGAATCGACGGCTGCTGAATTCGAGACGCGACCCCACCCCAGCCCTCCCCGCTGCGGCAGGGAGGGAGCCGGATTCGCGATTTCGGGAAACAGGCTCCCTCCCTGCCGCAGCGGGGAGGGCCGGGGTGGGGTTCCGATCAGCTCGAACTAGTCCCGAATGTCCTGTAAAAACCACTCAGTCGGCAGATATCGCCCGAGACCCCGCGCCTTAGCCGCCTTGTACACCGCTGCCCCTACAGCCGCAAACTGTAGCCCCTGGTACCCAACGTTCAAGTAGATCGTGATGTCCTCATCGCTCGTCCGTCCGGGCACCGCTCCGCTGGCCAGATCAACGAAGTAAGGGTAGCGCTCCTCCCCGAAACATCCGACTGTTCGTCACCGGCGGCTTCGGAAGTCGCGCCACTTCTTCATCGGTTCCGGCGATGTATGCCACGGGCGAGTGGCCGCGTCCGATCTCCACGCGCTGATTCGGGTCATTAGGAATGACACCGGGGAGACCTTGCTTAATGGTCACATTCGCGCGTTCGAACGTCGCGGTGTCCAGCTCGAAGTTGCCCAGGTTGGTCACATGCATCCCTGGCTCCAGCCAGCTTCCATCGATGACGTGCTGCATCGCGTCGGTGCAGCAGGAAACGATATCCGAGCCGCGCACCGCTTCCTCGGCTGAGTCCACCGGCTCGATCTGAACGCCGAGCTCTTCGCTCATTTCGGCCGCGTACGACTCGCGATTCGCCTTTGTGGGACTGAAAACCCGGACTTTCTCCACGGGGCGAACGGCACAGAAGGCCTTAAGATACGTCCGCGCCATACCGCCTGAGCCCAGCATCCCCACGGTCCTGGAATTCTCCCGAGCGAGGTACTTGGCACCGATGCCGGCGCCCGCTCCGACGCGCATATGCTGCAGGTAACCGTCATTGATCATTGCCAGCGGCTCGCCATTGCGTGTGCTCACCAGGAAAATCAAACCACAGTACATACCCGGCTCAACGCAGTACTTCTCCTCGGTCCAGTTTCCCTGCTCATCTTTAGGCCAATAGACGATGTCCGACTTCATTCGGATCGCATGGACACCCAGCGTCTTGCTGGCGCCCTCCATCGTTCCCCAGCGGAAGTAGCCATCTTCCCGCTCGCCGGCACATAGATATCGATCCGTGTCCGATGGACCGAATCCCGTGTGATCAGGCCAAGGAACGCCTCCTCCTGCGAGCGAATGGCGTCCTCGATAGTCAGCACCTGCTGCACGACGTCGTTGTGAATGAAGAGCATGTCAAAGTCTCCGAGCCGAGATTGGCCGGGAGTGTAGGCTGCGTGTGCAAGCCTGTCAAAGCGCGAATCCCCCTTGGTATAGGACGCGACTTCGCTTCCGATTTCCCCACCCCCACGATACGACAACCACTGACGCGGTCCGCGATTCGCGCAGCTTGACTTCCGACTGTCCATCGCAATGGCCGACGCGCGCGAATGCCTGTTGATCTCCGAACCGTTTTCTACTGTACGGGTTCCAACTTTTGAACCTTCGGCATCTAGAATCCGTAATAACGAATATGCCATTCAACTTGGGGAACGATATGGAGACACCGTTGATCGTCTTGTCGAAGGAAGATCTTGATCACACTCCCTGGCAGGAAGCAGTGGCGTCATCCGCGGAGAGGGAATGTGGAGGCTTACAGCACCATTCTCTTGGAGCATGCAAAGACTGCGGGAGAACAGGCAGACGATTCGGCGAAAACCGTATTTCGATTCATCGGTTCCATTTGTTCTATGGGTTTGAATGCCGATTCTCTTGATGCGCCGTTTGTGCCCATGATGACCACTCACGAGTACCGAACCATGATTGTCGATGACCTTACAGCCGAACATCTCACTTTGTTAAGTGAGATTGCTCCAATCACGAGAGACGCGGATTTAAGATCCCGGCTCGCTGACGTTGTATGGGTCGCTCGTCGAGACGTTGAAATGTTGCGGCTGGCAGTGCACTCATATTTGGAGTCAGCGGTGATCCTCGAAAATCCAACTGAGTGGTCTGCAGCCAGGACCCGGATAGAACGGGCTCTTAGGTTGGCTACCTTTTTGGGCAAGAGTGGCGAGGACTTACTGTCGCTTGTGGTCTCACATATTGAAGCAGTGCTTGACAAGTACCAAGGTAAGGACGGGTCCTTTATGACACCCGCGCTTCTGGAGCTACTGGAGCTATCCCATCGTGGAGAACCGTCAAAGTACGCCAAGCTCGCTGATGTCGCCGCCCATGCAGCAGAAGAAGTGCGAGATTGGCGTCGCGCACGAGCAAATTGGGAACAAATGGCCCGATGGAGTGTACGAGCCGGCGCTAGATCCGACGAACGCCGCGCAAGAATGAATGCCGCAGAAACTTACGTACACGAAGCGCGTGATGCGTTAACGGGTAAATCCGCTAGCTACATGGTTGCATCGACTCACATAGCTGCGGCAATCAAGGAATTCCGCCAGATCCCGAAAACGAAGGAAAGGCGTACGGCTCTTCATAGGGAACTACTCAAGTACCAGAAAGGGATTTCGTCGGAACTTCGACGAGTGAGTCATGAGTCGGACGTATCTGAACTGGTTGAAGAGGCACGACTAGATGTAAAGGGGCTAAGTCTTCAGGAGGCGCTCCTAGTGCTCGCGGTGGACCCTGATGTCCCGAAGGTGAGTAATTTGAAGTCCTTGGTGGAAGAATTGTCGGCAAAGCACCCTCTCAATTACATCATGACCAACCGTGCCGTCGACCAAGCCGGGAAGACAATAGTCAGCATCCCGCCCATACTGACTGATAATGAGACTGACCGAGCAGCGGCCTTAACGGCTCATATGCACCGACATGCGTCGATGCATCGGCAGGGCGTCGTGGTTTGTGCTATCGAACCACGACGTTATCAAATACTGACTGAACACAATCCGTCACTGCGCGACTTCCAAGAACTGACAGTCGGCAATCCAATTTTCCCGCCAGGAAGAGAGCGCCTCGTCGCACTTGGACTTTGGCATGGAATGCACGGACGATTCTCGGAATCCATTCATTTGCTGCTGCCGCAATTCGAAAACTCGCTGAGATATGTGCTGGGAAGTAACGGTGTCATAGTATCGCAGTTGAGTCAGCTCGGAGTACAAGAGGAATATGATCTCAACAGGCTAATGTTTTTACCCGAAATCAATAACTTGTTTGATGAAGATTACCTATTCAATATTCAAGGACTATTGGTAGTACGTTACGGTGATAATCTGCGAAATAGGATAGCGCACGGATTGATGTCATTTAGTGAAGTGCTTGATCCTGCCCGGCATATTCTTTTGGTGGATCATGCTCAGACTGTGCTACTGGAGCAGACTTACAAATGCTGCGAGTTCGAGTGAAGTAGTCTGGACCGAGGAGAATGGCGAATGAAGTAAGCAATCAGGCCATGATGGCCTTTACCAAACCTTCACTCTCTCTGACGTCAATTGGCGGACAATCACCTCAACACATCTCCCCATGGCGAGCGCCCCTGGACAGGCCCCGCGCGGGGCTGGATCCCCGTTCACCCTTCCTATCTAATTCTTGGGAATGGGATCCACCTGAGCTCTGACCGGGCTGAGAACTCTTGGCGTCGACGATGAGACCGCCGAGGCAGTTAACGCGACGTTGAGCCTCGGGCTCTATTTGAACCGTCAACGACTCGCACGTCCCGACCTGTATCCCCTCTCTATCATAGAAGCGGAACAAAATTGAGGCTCGCCGTGGGTATTGCTCTACCAACTGCCAGTCCCCGGTGGTCGCAGATGCAGGCCTGTCTCGTGGTCCGAACCATAAAGTTTTCATCGCGCATGAGCCGCCACGGTTCGCAGTTTCCCGTGTGCGTCGTCCCAGGGGCGCTCATACCAGCGGCCTGGAGCTTCTTCAAATGGTGCTATGAGTCGGTGCATCGATTCATTGATGATTCCCATTCGTGCACTGATCTCAATAAGGAAGCTGGACACCCGAATGCTCGTGGCTGGGGTTTCGCGATCTCCAATACCGCCAAGCCCGACTAAGGCCAGGCGCACCATTCCGGGGTGGAAATCGGACGTGGAGCCGCGTCCTATACCAAGGGGGTCAAAGCACCAATCGCGTCTACTTTGGACTGAGGCGGTCTTCGCCGTTTCTGACGGGGCTGCAAGCCGCCTTCCGTGTCGCTTCGCTCGGATGGAAAGCGGCGGACACCGCCGCAGTCCAAAGCTGGAATTAACGATTCTCGAGCATGAAGAGCACTTCGGCCTCATCATTGGTCATGCCGAGTTTCCTGCGCCGACGGCCGATTGTCTCGCCTCGCTGATACGCCTCAACGACCGCGGGGTGGATGTAGCACTTGCGGCAGACGGCGGGGGTGTTGCCGAGGGCGGTGGCGGCGGTTTCGGATGCTCGGGCGAGATTTGATGCGATGGCTCGCTCGGAATCCGCGGGGCCTATCTCTCTGAGGAAGACCGCGGCGATCACGGTGCCCCACCAGGTGCGGAAGTCCTTGGCCGTATGGTCGGTGTTGGTGATCGAACGTAGGTAGGCGTTGACGTCGTCTGACTGAATCGTTCGGCGCTGGCCGTCATCGTCGAGATACTGAAAAAGATGCTGGCCGGGTAGCTCCTGGCAGCGTTTGATCACCGCGGCCACCCGTCTGTCGCGAAGTTTGACGGCATGCTCCAGCCCGCTCTTGCCTCGAAACTGGAAGCTGATCTCAGTGCCGGCCAACGTGATGTGGTGATTGCGAAAGCTGGTGAGCCCGAATGACTTGTTCTCACGCGCATAGAGCTCGTTCCCTACGCGGATCAGGCTTTCATCGAGAAGCTGGACGACTGCCGCGATGACGCGAGGGCGTGGCAAGCCCGGAAGCGCTAGATCGGACTGGACCTGCGCGCGAATAGCGGGCAGCGCCTGCCCAAATTCCAGGAGCCGGTCGAATTTCTCCGAGTCGCGCACTTCTCGCCAACGTGGGTGGTAACGGTATTGCTTGCGGCCTCGTGCGTCTGTCCCGGTGGCCTGAATGTGGCCTCGGGCATACGGCGAGATCCAAACGTTTTCCCAGGCGGGCGGTATGACGAGCGACCGGATACGCTCGAGTGTACGCTCGTCGCGAACGGGCCGCCCTTTTGAGTCGACATAGCGGAATGATGAACGATGCCGAAGGCGACGAATACCGGGCTGCGCATCGGAGACGTAGCGCAAGCCCATCGCCTCGGCTGCGTTTTCAAGGTCTTCAACGTCGGGCAGCGTAGCCGATAGTGACGTTGTCGCCATGCGCCTACCTAACGCACCGTGCATGCCAGAATATTGTGATGGGGGCGAGTCGATGAACGCCGCCGCTCCGCTGTTATGATCCGCCGGAATCGTCAGCGCAATTGGGCCACTCCCGGCTGCTCAGAGGATGTCGCACATGATTCGTCACACAAAAATCGTCTGTACCCTTGGTCCGGCAACCAGTAGCCCGACCATGATCGAGTCGCTCATCCGCGCTGGGATGAATGTGGCTCGATTGAACTTTTCTCATGGTACGCATGAGGAGCATCGGCGAAGTATCGGTTGGATTCGCGCCGCCTCAAACCGACTGAAGGCGCCGGTTGCTATTCTTCAGGATCTGAGCGGGCCGAAGATTCGCGTCGGCGACATGGAGCAGCCTGTCATGCTGCGTGCGGGCGACACCTTCACGCTGACCCGTCGCGATGTAAAGGGTACTGCCGAGATAGCATCCGTCAGCCTGCCCGAGCTGGTAGAGCAGGCGCACGTTGGTGACACCATTCTCCTGGCAGATGGATACATCGAGATCAAGGTCGTGGGTGTGAATGATGCCGATGTCCAGACCCGCGTCATCCACGGCGGGATGCTGGACTCGCACAAGGGCATTAATCTCCCTCGTCGGTCACTCGATGTGCCGGCTATGACCGAGAAGGACAATGACGACCTTCGATTTGGCCTGGCAGAGGGGGTGGACTATGTCGCGGCATCATTCGTCCGATCTGCCGGTGACCTTCTGCGGATCAAGGCGATCATGACCGAAGTCGGCCGAAGTGCCCCGCTCATTGCCAAGATTGAGAAGCATGAGGCGCTGCGAGCCATTGTGGACATCCTTGACAATGCCGAAGGTCTCATGGTGGCGCGCGGAGACCTGGCTGTGGAGACACCGTTCGAGCGTGTACCACTCGTCCAGAAGGCGCTCATCGAGCGGTGCAACAAGGCTGGCAAACCGGTCATCACCGCAACCCAGATGTTGCGCTCGATGGTTGAGAATCCGCGACCTACCCGCGCGGAAGCGGCTGATGTAGCCAATGCCGTTCTGGATGGCACTGACGCGGTGATGCTGTCGGAAGAGACCGCCATTGGCCAATATCCCATCGAGACCGTGCAGACGATGGATCGTATCGTGCGCACCGCTGAGACCAGACTGGCCTCGCGCGATTACCTTCCGTCAGAACGCGAAGAGGGACACGTGACGGTACCCGCGGCCATTGGGCACGCGGCCGTTATGTTGGCGCGCGAACTGCATGCCACGGCGATTCTCACGCCGACGCAAACGGGCGGCAGCGCCCGTCGCGTCTCCCGGTTTCGCCCAGCGGTTCCGATCGTCGCAATGAGCACCCATGAGTGGGCCATTCGTCAGCTTGCTCTCATCTGGGGGGTGATTCCCATTCAGGTCCAGCATGAGGAGGAGAGCACCGACGCCCTCATCGAGCAGATCCAGCAAGTCGCGGAGTCGCGCGGTATCGTGCATTCCGGCGACACCGTTGTGGTGGCCGCGGGCATTCCGTCAGGTCTCGTGAAGTCAACGAACATGATCAAGATCTCGACGATCGGCGGACGCGAGTAGCCCTCGCGCCGAACGCTGTCCCTCGGAGCGCGGCCGTCGAGGCCGCAGTCGGAGTCCTGATCGAGGGACGTAATTTAGAGGGCGATCTCGACAGCCCACAGACGGCCGGGACGACCGCGCTCCAGACGAATCTCCCTGACATCTGGGTTACCACTTCCCAGGCATGGTGGTCTGCTGAGATACTAGGTATCGGACCACCACGTCTCATGTTCGGGACACAAATCAACGGGAGCGGACTGCCTTATGGCGCACGAATGCTTGTTCACGATGGACGCCTCGAGCATCAAGTTTGGTGTGGGGGCCACCAAAGAGGTCGGTTTCGAGGCCCGTAGACTGGCGATGAAGAAGGTCATGGTCGTCACGGACCCCGGATTGAGCGAAAGCGATGCCGTGAAGACCACGTTGGAAAGCCTTCGCGCGGACAACATCGACTACTTCCTGTACGACCGCGTCCGTGTGGAGCCAACCGATGGCTCACTCCAAGAAGCGATCGACTGTGCGATGGGCGACGACTTCGATGGATTCGTCGCGGTTGGTGGTGGGTCCAGCATCGACACGGCCAAGGCGGCCAACCTCTACTCCACCTACCCGGCCGACTTCCTTGCGTACGTAAATCCGCCAGTGGGTGAGGGACGACCCATTCCCGGTGCGTTGAAGCCACTGATCGCAGTGCCCACGACGGCCGGTACGGGCAGCGAGACGACGGGCGTCTCCATTTTCGATCTGGTTAAGATGCATGCCAAGACTGGCATTGCCCATCGCGCGTTGCGCCCGACCATCGGTGTGGTGGATCCGAACAACACCAGGTCGTTGCCGAAGATGGTCGCGGCGTGCAGCGGTCTCGACGTACTCAGCCATGCACTCGAGTCGATGACAGCCCTGCCGTATCACCAACGCGAGGCGGCAGAAGATCCCGCATATCGGCCGGCCTATCAGGGATCGAATCCGATCAGCGATCTCTGGGCCGCCAAGGCGCTCGAGATGGTGGCCGCGAACATCGTCAAAGCGGCGGACAATCCAGATGACGATGACGCTCGCAGCAATATGATGCTGGCCGCGACGTACGCGGGCATCGGGTTTGGAAATGCCGGCGTTCATCTCCCGCACGGTATGTCGTATCCGGTGTCAGGAAACGTCCGAAGCTTCAAGCCAGACGGCTACGATGTGGATCATCCGATCATTCCGCACGGCATGTCAGTGATCCTCAACGCGCCATCAGTGTTCCGCTGGACGGCTACCGCGAATCCCGCGCGCCATCTTCAGGCGGCTGAGATCATGGGCGTCGATATCCGAGAAGCCACGCCCATGGACGCCGGCGAGGTGCTCTCCGGAGCCGTCATCCAGATCATGAAGGCGCTCGGCATTCCGAACGGCCTTACCGCGGTAGGCTACTCCGAGGACGATATTCCGACCCTCGTCGAAGGTACACTGCCCCAGCATCGAGTGACCAAGCTCGCCCTCGGCCAGCCGGTGAGGCGGAGCTGGCTGAGCTGTTCAAGGGGGCGATGCGGTACTGGTAGAGCTAGTGGACGAGGGTGACTGACAGCCCCTCGGCGTGAGCTGCTCGAGCTTGCCGCTCATCGGCTGTCCAGACTTCGAGCGATGCTGGACGGCTTATCCGACCTGGCATACGGTCCACTGCAACACGGATTACTTCGACTCCGTGCAGCGACGTTGAGCAGCGATTCGTTGGATCTCTCGATCTGCGATTCTTTGATGTAGACCTGTTTGCGAACTATGGGGCATTCCATACATCGTGAACATACATCCAGCCGGCCCTGCCGATTGAGAATTTGCCTGCTCCTGCTATCATCCGCCGCGTGAAAACTCGAGGATGCTAGCCAAGCTGCTTACCAGCGCCGTCGTTGGTATGGATGGCGCGCTGGTCCAGGTGGAGGTAGACATCTCCCCTGGAATGAGCAATTTCAACGTTGTGGGGCTGCCGGATACCGCGGTCAAGGAAGCACGCGAGCGCGTCAGGCCGGCAATTCGCAACAGCGGGTTCAATTTTCCATATCGGCGCCTGGCGGTGAACCTGGCGCCGGCCGAGCTGCGGAAGACTGGACCGTCGTACGATCTGCCGATCGCCCTCGGAGTGCTGGTAGCTTCCGGGCAGTGTCCCGCGCCGCCTGAGAAATCGATCGTTCTCGGCGAGCTCTCGATGGACGGGACCGTCCGCCACACACAGGGAATGCTGCCCATGGTGTCCGTGGCACGCGATGAGGGGCTGGACACAGTCTTCGTTCCCGCCGTTGACGCTGCCGAGGCGGCGCTGGTGGAAGGCGTGACCGTCTATCCCGTTCAGACGCTCGGCGAGCTTGTGAGCCACCTGCGTGAAGAGGCCGCCCTCAAGCCAGCCGAGCCAAACGTCCACGCGTTTGAGCCGAATGATCAGTACCCGGTCGACCTCGCCCACGTGCGCGGTCAGGAGCATGCGCGCCGAGCGCTCGAGATCGCGGCCGCCGGTGGTCATAACTTATCGATGGTGGGCCCACCTGGTGCGGGAAAGACGCTCCTGGCGAGAGCGCT
Source organism: uncultured Chloroflexia bacterium (assembly GCA_963765765.1). Classification (GTDB taxonomy): domain Bacteria; phylum Chloroflexota; class UBA6077; order UBA6077; family JACCZL01; genus CAVXYC01. Next base: position 23,541 of record CAVXYC010000029.1, read on the forward strand.
GCCCTCGATCCTACCGAGGCTGACGCTGCAGGAGGCGCTGGACGTAACTCGGCTCTATTCCGTCGCGGGGAAGCTTGAAGATGGACAGCCTTTGATGCGTCAGCGGCCGTTCCGCTCGCCGCATCACACGATAAGTCACGCTGGACTCGTTGGCGGAGGCATGTCCTGGCCTCGGCCCGGGGAGATCAGCCTGGCGCATCGCGGCGTGCTGTTCCTGGACGAGATTCCTGAGTTCGGGCACCACGTGCTGGAAGTGCTCCGCCAGCCGCTCGAAGATGGCCAGGTGACCGTCGCCCGAGCTCGTGGCTCCGTCACGTTCCCGTCGAACTTCATGCTCGTCGCGGCCATGAATCCGTGTCCCTGTGGCTACTTCGGCGATCCCGTGAAGCCGTGTAGCTGTGGCGACGGCACGGTGGCGCGTTACCGCAAGCGCATCAGCGGCCCGCTTATGGATCGCATCGATCTCCACATCGATGTGCCCAGGGTCGAGTACGAGCAGCTTGCAAGCACGGAGGTCTCAGAATCATCTTCCGCCGTTCGCGCCCGCGTGGAAGTCTGCTCGCGCGGTGCAGCAATCACGATTCGCGGAGACGTCGCTCATGTGTAACGCCGACATGACCGCGGGCGAGGTCCGCGAATACTGTGCTCTAGACGAGACGAGTCAGAATCTTGCTCGCACCGCTGTCGAGCGGATGGGCCTATCCGCTCGCGCCTACCACCGCGTGCTCAAGGTTGCCCGCACAATCGCGGACATGGCCGGTACTTCCCACATCGAGGCTGCGCACCTTGCGGAAGCGGTCCAGTACCGGGCGAGAGCATACGTCTGAGTCAGGGCGCACGCGCCGACACTGCAATTCGTAGTCGCCCAAATGGCTACCGAGAATCCACCGACTCGCTGACCGACGCGCTCAGTGGGCGGATTTGGCTGTTCGCCCAGGATCTCGGCCCAGGCCTTCTTGAGGCAGGCCTAGTGACCGGCGGCTTCGACGAGGTCCATGAAGGCGACGACGGTCCGTTCGAACGAAGCTTGATGGCGCGGCTCGGGGACGCGCCATCTTCGGTGAGGAGCTGATGTGCCTAAGCTAGAGAGGATATCTCCGGAGCTGCTGCGCAAGCACGTGGATCCTCTAGCACCGATCGGCGTCGATGCTGGTGGAGGCCATGATCCGACCGTGCAGGCCACGATTCATGTCAATCTGCCGTGATCACGTACTGTCTCTCCACCCCGGCGCGTCACTGGCGGGGAATGATTCCCAGGATGCCTCATCCACCTTGTCACCAGTCACTTCTGGAGGCGGCACAAGACCATCAGAGCGTCGTGATTGCTCCGATGCTTGGATTGCACCCAGAAGCTCTTCGCTCTTCCATCGTCCCTCATGGCGCGTTCCATTGATGAAGAACGTGGGAGTACCGTGGACGCCGCCATGGATGCCGCTGCGCACGTCCTCTCGCACACGCTCATGGTAGGCATGCGTCTCGAGGTCCTGTTTGAATTGATCCGTGTTCAGATCGAGCCGTGTCGCATAACCAACCAGGGCGTCCAGCTCGAGCGCCGATTGGTTCTCGAAGAGCAGGTCGTGCATCTCCCAGAATCGATCCTGTGCGCCGGCGGCCTCGGCCGCTTCGGCGGCTAGGTGAGCGTGGGGATGCTCGACCGTTCTGGGGAAATGGCGGTAGACGAAGCGGAGACGATCACCCAGAGCTCTCTGGACCTCCTTTACTTCAGGGTAGGCCATCGCGCAGAAGGGGCATTCGAAATCGCCGTACTCGACCAGAATATTCGGCGCTTCCCACGACCCAGCAATATGGTCGCGAGCACTCACCGGGAGTATGAGCCCGGGCTCTGCACCGGTCGTCATGCGATCAGGCCTCCTCGAACGCGGGCATCTAGCGTCGTGTCCTCAAGCCGCACCGCGCTGCGGTCAGGACCGCGGCGCTCCGAACGCAGGAGTTTCATACCGGCCTTCCAGGTCGTTCGTACCGGCATATGGGGTGTACCTCGCTTCCTAATGCTCCGCGATCCGGCCCCGCCGGGGAGCTCTAGATGGCCCCGCGTTCCGATGACTTCTCAGATGGCGTTCCCCGCGGCAGGAGAGTGGCGAGCAGTCGCACCGTCAGTCTCCACCGGCAGGCCTCGTGCCAATCCTACGACACCTTACGACGCTGGAATTGATTTGAGCGGTCGCCGCTCGAGCCAATACTCCGCGTGCAAGAAGAGCAGCCTTGCCGGCATCGTCGAGCGAGGCTTGCGGTCGCACCCCGGAGAGCGTCCAGATGGCAGGAACCTCCTCCTCGCTCAGCGGGAGTGGTGAACGCCCGCGACTAGGCGAACTCCTTGGTGTCTTGCCGGAAGCAGTCGAAGTGCCGGGGCGCAAGCGCAAAATTTCATGCGAGTCAGTCGGACGGCAGCTTCCTTGGGTTTACGGCTGTCCCGGTGAATTCCTTGAAATCCTGTCGGGCTCACTAAGCGCTAGTCTGGCCCGTAGCACCATTTGCCATCGATCATGGTGCCCGTCACGGGAAGCGAGCTTATCTCGGCGGCTGCCGTTTCCGCGAGCTGTCCGTCCAGAACGATCAAATCGGCGAGTTTGCCTGCTTCCAGGCTGCCCTTCAAGCTCTCGTCAAAACTCGCGAAGGCGGCGTTGATCGTGTACATGCGAATCGCTTCATTGAGTGAGATGCGCTCGTGCTCGCCGCCGGTGCTTCCGTCCATGGTGGCGCGCAGCAGCGCCTGTTGAATGCCGAAGAGCGGACGATGGTCGGTCACCGGTGTGTCAGAGCTCCCCACAACTGTGACTCCTGAGTCAAGGAGCGACCGCGCGGGAAACATTTGATGCGTTCGCTCGGGGCCATAGTTGCGATGGTAGCCATCACCGAACTCCCAGAAGAACGCCGGCTGCAGGACCGGCACAACACCAAGTAGAGCGATTCGCTCAACCAGATCCGGCGGGCAGATTGCGCAATGCTCCAGTCGATGGCGGTGGTCCTCGCGAGGGTGTTTTGCAAGGACGCGCTCATAAGCGTTGAGCATCATCTCTATGGCTCGGTCACCCACCGTATGGGCAGTCACTGGAAAGCCGGCCGTGTGCGCCCGCTCCACGAGATCGTCGAGCTCATCCTGCTCGTAATAGAGAATGCCACACGAGCATGGCATCGATGTATAGGGATGCCTCGTGGCGGCCGTTGGGCCGGAGCTGGCTCCATCCGTCATGACTTTGAAGGGGCCGAGTTTGAGTTTATCGTTTCCGAAGCCCGTGAACAGGCCCGTCTCCAGATACCGCAGGCCCTTGCTTGATTCCGAGAGCCAGCCAGACCATGAAGTACACACGTACGTCAATACTCGACTCGCGGACGCATTCGAGCATCGCTGGGATTTGCTGGTCGCTCATCGCGCCTGCGTCGTGGCACGACGTGATTCCTGCGCGCAGGAAATCCTCATTCGCAAGCTGGAGTGCGGACTTGAATTCGGATCGGGAATAACCGGACGCCGCGAGTAACGGTCCGATAGCAGCGTCTATAGCGACGCCTGCGTTCCTGCCGTCCGAGCTCGCTCGTATCGTCCGCCCGGCGGGTCGGGCGTGTCGATCGTCAATACCCGCCAGCGTCAAGCGCTCGACTGTTCGCCGCGGCGATATGCACGCAGGTGCGGACCACGATGACCGGGTTGTCCGGCGCAGCTTCATCGAGATCCCATCGACTGGGATGGCGTTGCTCGGCCAGACGAGTGTGATCGTATCCGTGCGCCCGAATCCACGTGCCGGGCGGCACGGTGCGGGCTCGCTTGCGAATGGCCTGCTTTGATCTCTTCGATGGAGCGCATTCCCGCGGCTTTGCAATCAATGCCCAGTTTGTTTGTGCCGTACGCGCCCATGTGGACGTGAGCATCGATGAAGCCTGGCAGCACGGTGCGGCCGGCGAGATCAATGGTTTGCGTGGAGTCTCCGGCCAGCGACCGAATCGACTGAGATGACCCCGTGTCGATGATGCGATTGCCAGAGATAGCGACCGCCTCGACCACCGAATTCTGGGAGTCGACCGTGTGGACGGCTCCATTGAGAAGCAGGATGTCTGCTTTGGTCACGGGATGCCCAGCTCATCGGCAAACCGACGAATGTGGCTGACGACTGCACCAGGCTGCTCTTCCTGGATGTAGTGGGCCGTGTCCGGCACCACCTCACCGCGAACGTTCTCGGCAATGCGTTGCCATGCCTCCATGACGGGAGCGTTTGCGGACGGGCCGCGCCCCGCCCAGAGGATCAGCAGCGGAGTGCGGATCTTGTTTCCTGCATCAAACCATTCCGCCCAGCGAGTGTTGTCATCCTCCAACATGTGGCGGTAGTCAGCCAGAACGGCATCCACCGACCCGGGCGGGTGAATGGCTCCAGGAACATCTCATGATCTTCGGGCGATAGATGTGTATTCCTTGCCAGGAAGAGCGAGAAGTACAGCCTGGGATTCTGTCCAATGAGCTGCTCCGCCACGCCGCGCTGGCGATGGAAATCCATGTACCAGCTTCGGCCGCTGGGATCTCGACGATCCGCACGTCCGGCGCCTTGCGGCAGGCTGTCCAGAAGCACTGCACCTACCACCTTGTCCGGATGATCCGCCGCCAATCGCTGGCCTACCGGCATACCCAGGTCGTGCGCAACAACGATGAAGCGCTCCCACCGGAGCTGCCGAGTGAGCTCGATAGCATCCGCGGCCATAGATTCATTGACGTAACTGTCGGGATCTAGCGGTCGATCTGATTCGCCGTATCCACGTCGGTCGTAAGCCACCGCGTCGAAGCGGTCCGTGAGCTGGGGAATCACTTTGCGCCAGAGCCTGCGGTCCCTTGGGAATCCGTGAATGAAGAGAATCGGAAAGCCTTGACCGCTTCGCTCATAAGCGAGCTGGATTCCGTTGATCTGCGCAAATTCAATTGAGGAAGTCATGGCAAGCCTTATATGTCGAAGGAGCCAGGAATGCAAGGGCGAAAATCCAGGGGGAGATCCGTGGGCGCGAAGCGCATTGGCGTGCGTGCGCGGAGCACCGCTTTCCGGGATTCCCAAACTCCGGGCGGGATATCGAGAAAGCGGCGCCTCGCCCGCGCATTCCAGAGCGCTTTGCGCCGCCGGGACGCTAGGGACTGAAGAGCACGAGCCCGCTGGAGCCGTCGACGGTGATGGTCTGGCCCGTCGTGATGGTCTCGGTGGCGCCGGGAGCTCCGACAACCGCCGGGATGCCGTACTCGCGCGCGACGATTGCGCCATGAGACATGGGGCCGCCCATTTCCATTACCAGACCGCCGGCGGTCAGGAAGAGCGGGGTCCAGCCGGGTCCGTGGAGGGCGCTACCAGAATTTCACCTGGCTCCAGGTGAGCTCCATGCGGATCGAGGATGACGCGGGCAACGCCCGTGATTCTTCCCGAAGAGGCCGCGGTTCCTTCGAGCGTGCCCTGGCCGGCAGCTGTCGTATCGTGATCGGAACGGCTGCCGATGGCCTCAGGCTCTGAACCGTCCGACAGAAGGATCCGCGGCACGCGGCGGCGCTGTGCCTCGAACACCATCTCATCGCGTCGGAGTTGAACGATCGGGCGCAGGTCCGCGCCGGCGGCAGCCGCGCGCAGCTCAGGAAGTGTGAGCAGAAACACGTCGTCGGCCCGCTCGAGGCGACGACGGTCTAGCAGCTCCTGCCCCACCGGGACGAGCAGGTGACGCATCGCGTACAGCATCTTGACTAGATAGAACTTGGGCGCTTCGCGCAGTCCACCAAGCTCTCGGTAGCGCTTGAGCAGGAATGACACCGCCTTACCGCGCATGGTGCTCCGGTCGACCTGCTCGCGCGGCCAACTCTACCGCCAACGCGTCAGCCTGCGCGGCGACGCGGCGAAACTGCGCGTCCGGAGCAAGGGCGGGGTCCGTCAAAGCGAGATAGTTGCCTAGCACCCCGAGGATGTGGGTCGGATCATCGCCCCAATGCGGAACACCAAGGTCAATCTCGGCCACGCCGCGGTGGCCATAAGCGGCAAGGAATTCCCCCAGTCCACGCTGGAGAATGGTGGGCAAGTGCCCACCGGCATAGCCCCGCGCCACGTCACCGGGCGCGCGACCGTCCAGCGCCCGTGACGCCGCAGGATCTGAGCGTATGCGTTGGGCCAGGTTCCATAACGCGAGGTCCATTTCAGTGGTGGGGTTGTGGGGCAGACCGCGACGCAGAGCGTTCAGCTCGTCCGGCGTCGCCACTCCGCGCAGTAGACGCTGGGCAATCGCATAGGCGGCCAGCCCGGTCACGACGAGTGGCGCCAGGTATGGGAAGAGCTCGCCAGCGAAGCGAGCCGGTAGCGCGGTAACGCGATCGATCCGCTGGGTGGCGCTTGAATTCGCGGGGAGCTTTGAACGTCGCATCAGCGCATCCTGGCGCTTGCGCAATCGGCGCCGGCTTCCCTCGGGATCGATCATTGCGCGCAAGATCCCCTGAGCCAGGCCCGAGCGGAATACGAAAGCCCCGACCTGACGGGCGACGACGATGCGAGATCCGCGAGCACGACCCAGGCGTGGATCCTGTATGACCGACTCGAGCACCACGGCCGACCTTGCCTCCATCTGTGTGAAGGCGGCGCGCAGCACTTCACGGCCGACCGAGTTGCGCAAGGGGGTCGTGATATCGAAAAACATGCGATGTCCGGCCTACGACGATGGCGGGTGGGCCCGCAAAATGATCCGAGATGGGGACCCGCCACATCTGAGCTATCGCCGAGCCAAGCAGCTTGAACGCCTGCAGACCCATGGGCGTGAGTGGCCCATTGACGCCCTGGGCGACGTTGAAAGAAAAATAGACGTGCAGGGCGTCGTTCCCGGAGCCCCTGGTTGTCGGCATCCGCGGTCACCGGTTCTGGCAGCGGATAGAGCGTGGTGATGGGGCGCGCCTGGAGTATCCAGAGCAAGCCGTCAGGGTCGATCGCCCATTCAGTATCCTGCGGCTCGCGATAGTATTGCTCCACCTTTCTGGCAAGCGCTGCCAGATCGCCAAGCTGAGCGTCAGAGATGCACGCGGTCTGGGCAGTGTCGGGCGACGTCGAGAGCTCCACTCGTCTCGTCCCTCCGCCTGGCAACGACTCGATGCGTAATTGCTTACTGCCAAGGCGACGCTCCAGGACGCTCCCTGTGGCCGTATCCACGACGAAATGGTCCGGGGTGACGGCGCCGGACACGACGGCTTCGCCCAGGCCGGGGCTGGCGTCGATCACAGCATGAGCGCGACGGCCGGTGATCGGATTTGCCGTGAACATCACGCCCGCGACCGCTGACTGGATCTGCTGCTGAACGACGACGGCCAATTGGACACCGTGTGGGTCGATTCCGGCTCGGGCGCGATAGGCCACGGCACGGTCGGTCCAGAGCGATGCCCAGCAACGGCGGACGGCGTCGACCACCGCATCCGCACCGACGATGTTGAGGTAGGTGTCCTGTTGACCCGCAAAGCTGGCGCCGGTGAGGTCCTCAGCAGTAGCAGATGAGCGCACGGCGACCGGGACATCCCGTGTTCTCGAGGATTCGCACAGCTTTGCGTAAGCCTCGCGAATAGCCGCCTCAACGTCTTGAGGGACCGGGGCTCGTGTGATGGAGTCGCGGATGCTCGCTGCCACGTCGGCGAAATCGTCAGGTGCGCCACTTGCTTCGATCTTCTGCGCTTGGGGTGCCGAAGTAGAAATCTCCAGAGTCGCGATCTTGTCCAGGGCGTCGTCAAGCTGGGCGACGGCGGTCGCGGCGGTGTAGGCACGGGTAGTGGCACAGAATCCGGGCGGCACCGGCAAGCGGGCGGTGAGAAGCTCTCCCAGATTGGCGGCCTTCCCCCCAACCAGAGCGATCTGGTGACGAGAAAGCGATTCCAGCGGTAGGACATACTCTTGCGCGGAGGCGGTTTCGGGTGGGGATTGAGTCATCGTGCCTCACTGGCGCTACAATTAATGACCCACGAGTCATTTACTGAACTTTACTGACTCGAGGGTCAGTAGTCAAAACATTCAATGCACGAAGAGTCAAAACCAGCCAGCGTTCGCAGCTCGAACGATGAGCGGCGGCCCCGCGCCAATGTGGAGGCTGTGCAACCGCGGCAGCGGCGAAAGGAGTCGCGGCCTGCGGAGATCCTGACCGCGGCGCTGGAGGAGTTCGCCGAAAACGGCTACGCGGCCGCTCGGTTGGAGAACGTCGCGCGCCGCGCTGGCGTAGCCAAAGGCACGATCTACCTGTATTTCGCCAGCAAGGAGAAGCTGTTCCAGGCGGTCGTGCAACGAGCGGTAACGCCTCAGCTCGATCAAATAGAGCGCCTGGCTCAGGCTCACTCAGGCTCGGTGGAGGAGTTCTTACGCGGCCCGTTCCTCATGCTCCAGCGGCAGCTGCTAGGGTCAGACCTGCGACGGCTCCTACGCGTCTTCCTGACGGAGGGATTGCTCTTCCCCGAGCTGACTGAGTTCTACTACAACGAGGTGGTTTCCCGAGGTCTCGCCGTGATGCGCACGCTGATTGCGCACGGTGTTGAGGCAGGCGAGTTTCGCGAGACGGCGTTGGTCCAACTCCCGCAGCCGCTGATCGCCGGAGCCCTGGTCGCCCTCCTGTGGGAATCGCTCTTCGGCCGCCTGCATCCCCTGGATACCGATCGACTGCTGGAAACCCACCTCAACGTGATCCTGGATGGCCTGAAGACGCGGCCGACCGCGGCAACGTATCGATGACCATCATACTGCGCCAGCTTGACAATGAAATCGTCGCGCAGCGCACAGTTGCAATCAAAAGCGAGAGCTATACTCGGCTTAGTTCGACCAACCGAGGTGGCTGACATGGCTGACGAAGATTTCGAGCTGCCAATTCCCACGACTGAAGAGCAGCTTCTAGAGCAAGATGGGCAGATGATTGTTCCTGACGAGCCCGAGGCATAGCTCGATTATCGAGGGCGGCCTAGCCGATCGCTGAGAGCGCTTCCGCGTGCAGGTCAGCGTAGCGACCTTCCAGAATGGCCGTGCGCACGCGGGCGACCAGATTCATCAAATGCGCCACGTTATGGACGCTGGCGAGCCGGCAGCCCAGCGCAGAACGAGTCTGGAACATCGAGCGCAGCGCTAGTCGGCTATATCGCTGACAGGTCGTGCAATCGCAGGCGCGATCGATCGGGCCATGTGGATCTTCGAGTGGTCCACGAACCAGACTGATCTTGCGCCAGCCGTGAAATACCCACCCGCCACGCCCCAGGCGGGTGGGTAGGACGCAATCGAACATATCGATCCCAAATCCTGGATAAGCAGCGATCTGCGCGGGCATACCCACGCCCATCAAGTACTTCGGCTTCTTCCCTGGCAGCGCATCGGCGCATAGCTGGGCAAGCTCAGTTGTGAGTGCTGACGATTCACCAACGCTCAATCCCCCGATGGAGTAGCCGGGCAGGTCCATTGCCGCAAGCTCCTGAACGGCGCGTAGGCGCTCGCGTTCGTACATTCCGCCTTGAACGATTCCGAACAGCCACTGGTCATCCCGTTGCTGGGCGCGTTGACACCGTTCCAGCCAGCGCCTGGTGCGATCGGCCGCTGCCGCGGCGGCCGACTCATCCGCACCTGCCGGAAGGCAGACATCGAGGGGCATGATGATGTCCGCCCCGATGCGTTCCTGCAGGCCGATGACTGACTCGGGGGTGAATCGTCGCCTCCGACCATCAAGATGGGTGCGAATGGTGACGCCTGATTCCTCTAGGTCAATCAGGTCCGAAAGGCTGAATACCTGGTAGCCACCGCTATCGGTGAGCATGGGGCCGTTCCAGCCTGTGAACCGCTGGATCCCGCCCAGTCTGGCAACGCGCGCGGCACCGGGCTGAAGCGCCAGGTGATAGGTATTCCCAAGGACACAGTGGGCGTTTGCCGCTCGAAGGTCCGATGGAGTCAGACCTTTGACGGTGCCAACCGTGCCCACCGGCATGAAGGTGGGTGTGGTGATGTCCCCATGTGGAGTGCGGATGCGTCCAATTCGGGCACCCGTCTGTTGACACTCAGTTAGGATCTCAAATGAAAGCGTGTTAGTTGACAGAATATTTGGCTCGTACGGGTTGATATACTCGTTGAGAGATGCTGAGGTTGACTTTCTCCGAGTCAACGCCGTTCCGCCTGTCTGCCCGGAGAGAACGACTCCTCACGGATAAAAGCAGAGTCAGCCCGTTACTCCGAGCAGCATGACAGTGGTTCGATGCAGATAGCGCGAAACTGGTACTGATCAGCACGGAACAGAATATGCCACTTGATTCCATCGCTAAATCGCTCATCCTGTTCGGCCTTGTCATTCTGGTGATGGGCGTGGTGATGCTGTTTGCTGGGCGGGTGCCTGGCCTGGGAAATCTACCCGGCGATATCTTCTGGCAGCGAGACAACGTAAGCATTTATATCCCGATTGTCACAAGCATCGTCGTAAGCGTGGTCCTGACGGTCGTGCTCAACATCGTCGCGCGTGTGTTCTGGCGTCAATGACGCGGGACGAGACAGAATCGCTATCTACGGCCGATTTTGACTACGAGTTACCCTCAGAGCTGATAGCGCAGGCCCCGGTAGAGCCGCGCGATAGCTCCGCCTCATGGTCATTCCCCGAGCAGGCGGTTTGGAGCATCGGACATTTCGAGACGTTCTCGAATACATGAGGCCCGGAGACCTGTTAGTTGCCAACCGGAGCCGCGTTATTCCTGCCCGAATCACAGCCCGCCGGCCGGGCGGTGGAATCGCTGAGATTCTGCTGCTTCATCAGGTGGCCCGCGGCCGCTGGGAAGTCCTCGTTCGGCCCGGGCGTCGAATCTTTCCGGGCATGTTTCTTACCATTGATGACAGGCTATCGCTGGACGTCATCGACCGAACGGATCGAGGGTGGGCGTATCGTCGAGGTACGAGGCGACTATCCCGATCCGGACGTGGCGTTGCTGGAGCGAGGCGCTGTTCCGCTACCGCCATACGTAGAAGGATGGGTCGGGGAATCGGAGCGGTATCAGACCATTTACGCGGACCATCTTGGCTCTGTAGCGGCACCGACCGCCGGCCAGTCCATTTCACGCCTGACCTCCTGGAACGATTGGAGGAAGTCCGGCGTGCGTTGGGAGGTCTTAACGCTTCATGTAGGTCTGGGGACATTTCGACCGGTCAAATCCGAGGATGTCAGCGCTCATACGATGCACCGTGAGATGGTGGACGTTCCAGCCAGAATCATCGACGCTGTCGTACAGACCAGGCAGCGCGGCGGACGGGTCATCGCGGTCGGCACGACCACTGTTCGCGCGCTGGAGTCAGCGATGCGCTTCGGCGGAGCTGAGGGCTGGCAGGGCTGGACCGAGCTGTTCATCACGCCGGATTCGAGTTCCGCGCAATCGATGGATTGATCACGAATTTACATCTTCCGCGATCCACACTCATGATGCTGGTGAGCGGGCTCGTGGGGCGGGATCGCCTACTCGATTGCTACCGTGAGGCCATCGAGATGCGCTATCGCTTCTTTAGCTTTGGCGATGCCATGCTGATCATCTGAAGTCCGGACATGAGACCGCGACCGCCGACATCCTGTCGCTCGGCCCGCGAGGGCCGCCTTGAGAAATCCATGACTAGCGGGAGCGGTAGGATCGATAGCGGACCTTGGGGGCCGAGCGACAGGCTATCGGCGGTCGCGGTCAGTGTGGGAGGCGGACGACGAGCTCGCCGCCAAGCTCAGTCTGCTCAGCGAGACCGTCATCCACGAGGCTGGCCAGAAGAGCCGCGAGATCAACTTCTTCGGATTCGTGTCCGGCTGGTAGGTTGGCCACAACTGCGCGCCATTCGACAAAGTCATCGTGATCGAATGCTCGAAGCGCGTTGACGATACGGCCGCGCCAACGCCTGCGGGCCGCGCCCGTATCGGGGCGTGCGGCGTACTCAGTTCGAGCTTCCCGGACCCTGCGGACAGGCCCTCCACTCGACTCGGTTTCTCGTCGCCAGCGGCAGAGCGCAGCGGCGGGACAGAGCTCACATTGGGGGACTACCGCTCCGCAGATTGTGGCACCAAGGTCCATGAGAGCCTGATTCCAGCGGTATGCGTCTCCGACAGGTAGGACCGCCTCGGCGAGCTTCCAGGCGATCGACTCGCTCACTCCATCACGCTCGCCCAGGATGAGTCGACCGAGCACCCGACGGACATTTGTGTCTACGACCGTTGTTTGCTGTTCGAAGGCGAAACACGCGACGGCGCCGGCTGTGTATCGACCCAGGCCGGGCAGCGATTGCAGATCCGCGAGCGTCTCAGGGAGCACGCCGTCGAAGCGCTCCTTAGCCGCCCTGGCGGCAAGGTGGAGATATCGCGCACGGCGGTTGTAGCCCAGTGGGGACCACACCCTCAGGACTTCACTGAGCGGAGCATCAGCCAGGGCGCTAAGCGTTGGAAATCGCTGGAGAAATTGCTCGTACTTCGGCAGTACCCGGTCAACCTGCGTCTGCTGGAGCATGATCTCCGAAACGAGTACTTGGTACGGATCACGCGTCCGCCGCCAGGGTAATTCGCGGCTGTTGCCATCGTACCAACGAAAGATGGCGTCATGGAGCGACGCGTAAGAATCCCTTCCGTCGTCGGTCGATGAAGCGCGAGTTATATTCAGTTTTGGACTTGCTCCCGGCATCGGAAAAGCATACCATCCGAGCTTGTCGCCCCAGTTCGCTAACTTGGGGCCGATGTATTCATGAGCATCGTCCAGGCGCCAACGAGAAGGTCCGGCACCCGTCGAATTCAGGATGAGCCCGCCCGGGTTCATTTCCCTGACGCTGGCGCGACGGCAGCATCCTCACCGCGCCGAGTAGCCGCCCCGAGCAGGCCGGCAAACTCAGTACTCGACTCGAGCGTCACCTCCCTTGTAGCGCTGAGTGTCATCGCAATCGCGATGCTCGAGCTGGCCCTCATGATTGGCGATTGGTTTGGAAGCCTCCTCGCCATGCTCGCGTCGGCCATGGCGCTTGTGGCGGCGATCACATCCGGGCTTGCCTATCTCTCAGTCGAGCCGCGTGAAAAGCTCGCCTGGCTCGCCGCCTGGCTAGGTGCCGGAGTTCTGATGCTGGGGCTAGCAATGCTTGCCATGGTTGGCGGCACGCTCGGTACGCCCGCGCAACAGTGGGCAGAGCGGGTTTTGATCTGCGCTGTTCCTTTGCTGCTGGCGGCGGCGCTTCTCCGCGTAGACGGCGAGCTCACCACATTTCGAACGCTGAAGCTTGTGGCCGACATTCTCGTATTGGGCTTCACCATCGTTATCGGCGTCACCGTCATCAGTGACGCCGATAGCATCGTCCTGACGAGTCGCGGCGCGGCCATGGTTGAATCGGGCGTTTTTGCCAGTGCCTACGTATGTCTTGCCTTTGGCTGGATCATCGTGGCGCGACCATTCTTGCTCCGCAGTCGGATAACGCCGCCGGCGGCGTTTGCCTGGGGCTGCGTTGTGATCTCGGGGGGCGCCTGCGCTCAAGCACTGGCTATGGTCCATATTCTGCCAAGTCGATGGATCGGGGTTCCATTCTGGATCGTCGGCATCGCGTCGCTGTGTTACGCGGGCTATCTCGGAGCACGCGGAGATCGCGTGATGGGCGCTGAGCAGACCGACGCGTCGATGCTCTTCAGCAGTCGGCTCCACCTCATCCCGTCCATCGCCGCGGCCTTGCTGCTGCTGGCCATCTGGAGCAGTCAGGCGGTGACGCTCTCGCCGCCTTCGCTGGTCGTGTACTTCGCCTCAAACGTTCTGGCGGGGCTCATCGTTGCACGACTCATCATCACGGTCTGCGAAAACTCATCGCTTCTCACGCATATTGAAGGCACCATCGAAAATGAGGAGAGCTTCCGCGATCTCGGTGTGGCCCTCAACTCGAGTTTGGAGATCCAGCGCGTCTTCCAGCACGTCTGTAAGATTGGCGCAGTCATCATGCGCGCCGACCTGGCGGTACTTTGGCTCGTTGACCGTAGGGCTCAGGACCTCGAGCTCGTTGAGCTGGTGGGCCGCCCTCGTCAAGACTTCGTTGGCCGGCGCATCTCGCTGAACGATCTTCAGTCGGTGGCTGTGCGGGTGGTACGGTCCGGCGATCCGGAGGTCATCCCCTACGCGCTGGGATCACGCAACTCCAACCCGTTCCTCAACACGATGTTCCACTCTCAGTGTGTTCTCGGCGTACCGCTCACGCGTCAGGACCATCAGCCGGTTGGCGCGCTCGTCTTTTGCAGCAGTCGGAACCCCACCGCATTCCAGAAGCGGGACACGGCGAAAGCTGAAGTACTGGCCGTCCAGGCCGTGGTAGCAATGGACAATGCGCGGCTTTACGGTGCTCAACACGATCGACTTCAGGAAATGTCCGCTCTCTTTGAGATCGCACAGGCTGCCAGTCGAACGTTCTCTACGCATGAGCTCTGCAATGAGCTTCTTGTCATCCTTGGACACGTGGTGGCGTATCGCTCCGCCACCGTTTACCTGACTGATACCAGCACCGGCGTGCTCCGTGGAGCAGTTCATAACATCAGGCCGAACGACGAAGGGGGTAGACCCCCGCGGCCAATCGGTCCAACCGCCCTCGCGTCTCAGGTGTTCGAAGACGCGCGAGCAGCCTCAGCGGAATATGGCCCTGACGATCCGGAGGCGCGTCGCGGGCACCCGCCAACGCTCGTTCGAATCGCAGTGCCGCTGCCATCCAAAGAGGGCCCTCCGCTCGGGGTAGTGGAAGTGGAGAGTCATCAGGCTGATGCATTTGATCGCACGACGATCAATCTGCTGACGTCCTTGGCGCATAATGCTGCCCTGGCGATTGTGAATCTCCACCTCGTTGAGGAAGCGCGTCAAGTGGCGGCACTCAAAGAGCTGGACCGTCTCAAAGACGAGCTCCTTGCTACCGTCTCCCACGAGCTCCGGACACCGCTCGGCTCCATCAAGGGATACTCCACAACGCTGATGAAGCATGCCGCCAGGCTCAGCGATGAAGAGCGACAAGAGTTTCTCACGATCATCGATGAAGAAGCCGATCGTCTGAACGAGCTCATTGGAAACCTTCTCGACCTCTCAAGTCTGCAAGCCGGCATGTTGTCGATGCGGCGGGAGCCGATCCGCTTGCGCGAAATCGCGGACACCGCGGTGAGGCGAGCGGGCCGCCGATCAGAGCAGCATGATGTCAGCCTAGATTGGGCGGCTGATCCCGTTATTCTTGCCGACTCCAAGCGTATGGAGCAGGTGTTCATGAACTTGCTCGTGAACGCCATAAAGTACTCTCCAGACGGCGGTCTTGTCCTTATGCGCGCCGAGCAAGATCAGGGATATCTGATCGTGAGCGTCACCGACGAGGGTGTTGGCATCCCGAGCGGAGAGGTCGGTAGAATCTTCGATCGCTTTCATCGAGTGGAAGGTGAGCTCAAGCACCGTATCGGCGGGACGGGGCTTGGTCTGGCGATCTGTCGTCGTCTCATTGATGCCCACCAGGGAAAGATCTGGGTGGAAAGCCAACTTGGGAAAGGCAGCACGTTCTATATTTCGCTGCCGATTCACGGAAAAGATTGATGAATACCAAGAGAGCCTCCGTACTTGTCGTAGATGACGACCCACGCCTTCTTCGCTTCGTTCAGCGGAATCTGGAGCTGAATGGGTATCGCACCGTTACGGCCATGGATGGCTTGGCCGCCCTGACCGCGTGCGAAGCGCAGGAGCTCGACTTATTGCTGGTGGACCTCGGAATCCCGGGTATCGATGGATTTGAAGTCACGCGTCGCGTGCGCGAATTTTCGACTTTGCCGATCATCATCATTACGGCACGCGACAACGAGCAGGACAAGGTGAGAGGCCTTGACGCTGGCGCAGATGATTACCTGACGAAGCCATTTGGCGAACATGAGCTAATGGCTCGGGTGCGAGCGGTGCTTCGTCGAGCCAAGCTCTATGCTGTTGACCAGGGGCAGCCGGCCTTCCAGACAGGTGAGCTCACTGTTGACTTCGCTCAGCAGCTCGCACTTATCAGTGATAAACCCGCGAATCTCACGCCGACTGAATTCCGCATTGTTTCGCACCTTGCGAAAAGTGCCGGACGAGTCGTCACGCAGACCGATCTGCTGACGAAGGTTTGGGGACCTGAGTACAAAGACGAAGCGCACCTCTTGCGGGTCAATATTGCTCGGCTTCGCGGCAAGATTGAGCCCGACACGAGCAACCCGCGCTACGTAATCACTCGACCCGGGGTCGGCTACGTTCTGAACAAGAATTAGCCCAGACAGTTCATCCCGGACGTCGCTAGACACTGCGCCAATCTCGTTTAAACAATGTTCTAATCCCGCGCGATGATCGGAAGATCATCGCCATTCATAGTGTTCCGCTTTCCACGCGTTGCGCCCCAACACTACCCGGACATCGAGTGATGCAAAGTGCACACGCGAGACTAACTCCGGCCGGTTCATGTCCCGCGTATCGGTCTGTGATGCCACTGTGATGAAAGTGGACGCCCAGCGTAACGGGCCTGTGATGCGATAGTGCGGATGATGCTGGTGGCGGTGGACCTAGCCAGTAGCTCCGGCATCGGGGCGATGGGGAAGAGCTACCGTGACCATGACGGTTGTGTGGCGTGAAATTGGGGGGTCAATGGCACGTTGCACAACCGCATCGTGACTTTTGGATTATGAACTCAAGAGCCGTCGGTTCAACCACGAGTGCTAGCGCCACTCAACAGGCTCGTCCCGAGTCTGTTTTGAGCACGACTGATCTTCAGCGTCTCACATTGTTCAAGTGGCGATATACGCTTGAGGCGCAGGGCTTCACTACTCCCCAATGCGACGGGTTACTTTTCCTGCGCTGGCTTAGGGTACGTCGACCGCTCACACTCCGATAACTCCTTCCTCTAGCCCTGATGACAGATTAGGGCTTGCAGCTTGTACGAAATTCCCAGTACGCTTCCGACCCTTGCGGGGGCGTTGGCACTGCTCATGATGGATGTTGGTTTCAGCCTGAGGGCCGCGACTCTCGACGATCAGCCTGAGATTCGAGGCCGAGTGACTGTCACGCTCAACCATCCCGAGGGTGGGGCTCGACCGCCAAGTCTCCGCGGTTCTATTGAACGAGGCGAAGTCTTACTTCTCGAGTTTTTTGACCCACGCGAGCGTCAGACACGGATAGGCGGTTTCATCGAATACCGATTGCGCGTTGACGACAGTCTCACCATTCGTGAGGTAGGCGTGGAGGAAGGTCCGTCTCAGGTGGCGATTGCCAAGCATCTCTTGAATGGCGTGCTGGATTCCGTGAGACCGGTAGCGGCGACGGTAAAGGTTCTTCGCGATGCAAGCTTCTGGAACGAGATTCTCGCGACGATCGTGGGCTTCCAGATTGAGGGGCCGCCTGAGTACAGTCGGAGGCACTATTTCAATGTTTGGGAATGGAGACGCGAGCGTGCCAGCGCGCGCAACACGCGACCTCGGGGTGGCAGGCGTTAGCCAATGGTTCAACCTCTTGCCCTGTGCTACACTCTCGCCCGTTCCGAAGCCCGCCCCAAGGTTTTTATCGAAGGAGATATGGTGACTAGCGAAATTGAGTGCTTCTTCGAGTATCTGCAGGGCGAGCGGCAATTAGCTCCCAATACCCTGGCGGCGTACCGAAACGACCTATCGCAATTCACCGAGTACTTGGAAACTCCAAGAGCCGGGCAGTTCCTGAATTCGACCAATGGAACACCGGCCAGCGAGACTCAGCCATCGGCAGTGTCGCAGGCGGCAGTGTTCGATTTTTTCAGCTATTTGCGTGACGAGCGACGATATTCGGCCGCTACGATCGCCCGAAAGATGGCGGCGGTGAAATCGCTCTATCAGTTCTTAGTACGGGATGGAAAAGTGGGCCGCAGCCCTGTAGCCGATTTGGGTGCCCCTGAGGTCAAGAAAGCGCTCCCGCGAGCCCTATCCCTGGAAGACGTCTCCAATCTCATGCTGCAGGTCGAGAAGCGGCATACGCCCGAGGGGCTCAGGGATTGCGCGATGCTGCGGGTGCTCTACGCGACGGGAATGCGGGTTACGGAGATGGTCTCTCTCGATCTGTGCGACCTGAATCTCGAGGAGAGCACCGTCCTGTGTACGGGGCGTGGCAAGCGCAAGCGCACACTGCCACTTGACGAGGACACGACTTACTCGCTGAAGCAGTACACCGTGGCGGGACGAGGTCAGCTCAGTCGGGCACTAGACAACCAAGCGCTGTTTCTCAATCATCGAGGTCAGCGACTCACCCGACAGGGCTTCTGGCTCATCATGAAGGGCTTCGCGCGAGATGCGGGTCTATCGACGCTGGTTACACCGCACACGCTGCGACATTCATTTGCCGCGCATCGACTCAACGACGGCATATCGTTGCCGCATCTGCGATATCTGCTTGGCCACGCAAACCTGTCCACCACCCAGATTTATCAGCAGCTACGCGACCAGCAGCCGGTGCGAGAGCCTCAGACGCAGCTAGAACCCATTGCCGCCGGCAGCGGCCGGTAGGCAACTCCGGGATCGCCCTTTCGTTTCCATATGTGGGAGCCCCGGTCGGCAGCGATGTCGGGCCGGATGCCCATCACTCGGCCTGGTCCCACACATGATCTTCTCGCGAATACTTGGCTCGCTCATCCAGTCTCGCCGGTTCAAAAGATGGTGTGCTGGTGTCTCATTGTCGGCTGCGCTCACGATGCTCGGATCGAGTGTCGCACCTGGCGCAACGGCTGTCGGGCCCACCGATGATCTCCCGGCCCGCGATCCCATATCACTGGCGCATAGGTTTCTCGGAGTCACCTCGAACCTAGAAGTATCACCAGCGCCGCCGATCTCGGTTGGGGATCATCGCTCATTTCAGGTCTTGAACCAAGTCACGTCGCGATACGAAACGGTCGAGGCGACGCTTGTTTATGCATCCCCACACGCCTATTGGTGGCTGCAAGACGGGTTTAGCGTTGAGCAAGCGGCGTTTGAACGATCGGCCGAGGTGTTCGAAACGAAGGCATTCGGAGTTCTCCAGATGCTCTATGGCTCCGTGACACTTCCAAGTATCGGAGCGGACAGTAAGATCCACGTGCTGAACTCCAGAATTCATGGAGTTTCTGGATATTTCTCGTCGGTGGACGCTCTCCCACGGGCAATCCATCCCTACTCCAACGAAGCCGCGATGATCGTGATCAACTTGGATTCGTTCAAGCCCGGGCAATCGGCCTACGATGAGACGCTTGGACACGAGCTTCAGCACATTCTCCAGTGGACGACAAATCCTTCCAATGAGGGCTGGTTCGATGAGGGCATGTCGGAGGTCGTTGCCTCAGCGGTGCGAGGTAGCGCGACTCGCGGCGGCACCTTCGCCCGCCGCCCGGACCGTCCCCTTCTGGCCTGGAGTGACGATCCGAGCGCATTCGCTGGTCAATATGACGGGTCGTTTCTCATTGCCCAGTATGTTGCCGACCGATTCGGGCTGGATGCTCTCGGAGCAATCGTCCGCGCCGGACGTGCTCCATCGTCGATAGAGCGTTTCCTGATTCAGAAGGGTGAGGGGGAGCGCTTCGACGAGCTCTTTGGAGACTGGCTGGTGGCCAACGTTGGCGATCCGCAACGAGTTGAGCGACCCGCCGCGTATCGCTACTCCCAGGTGGATCCAGATGCGTCTACGGTCGGACAGATATCACCTAGCGGTGAGTGGTCAGATACCGTATTTCAGTATGGGACAGATTATCTCGAGATCATGCCCGGGGTAACGACGCTCGCGATTCAGGCCACCTCAGCAGTGAAGATCGTTCCCGCTGAAGGCGCGGAAACCAACCAGGTGTGGTGGAGCAACCGCGCGGACTCGCTTGATGCCACGCTCACACGTCGGATGGACTTGCGTGGACGTTCCGCCGCTCAGCTTCGCTTTCGAACTTGGTTTGACACTGAGCCGGAATTCGATCACGGCTACGTCGCGGTATCCACGGACGAAGGAGATACCTGGCGGGCGCTGGAAGGCCTCAAGACAAAGTCCGCCAACCCTACTGGAAACGCGTATGGTCCGTCATTTACAGGTTCCAGTGGCGGGGACAGGGTACCGCGGTGGGTGGACGAGCAGATCGACCTGAGCGGCTTTGTGGGCGCCGAGATACTCGTACGATTCGAGTACATCACCGATCAGGGCACATCCCGTCAAGGGTGGATCGTGGACGACATCAGCATTGATGAATCCGTAAGCGAACAGGATCAGCTGAACTGGCAAGCAGCGGGATTCGTACGCACGCCGCTCAGTGTGCCATCCCGCATGCTCGTACAGCTCATCAGTGGTACCGGCGCAACAACCAGCGTCGCTCGATACTGGATCGATTCTGGAGTGACGACTACCGTGCCAATTAGCCCAGTGGGTGGCCGCACGATCGTTTCAGTAAGTGGAGTAACACCCATGACCATGGAGCCAATGGAGTATTCGGTGAGGGCGGTGCAGTAAGAGCGCACTTGGGCTCCTGCGTCAAGCTTGTCCCAGATGGAGAGAACGGCGTTCCACCCACTCTGAATAGCGCACTTTCACTCTGGAGGGTGGGTGGGGTGCCTTTAGCGCGAACTTCGAAGCTACCGTGCACCTATGCTGAATAAGCGGATCTCGCGCTTGTCCGCTCGCTCGCCCGGCTCGTATACTGAAGTCCACCGGGACAGGTTGACGGGGTGTAGCGCAGCCCGGTTAGCGCGCATCGTTCGGGACGATGAGGTCGGCGGTTCGAATCCGCCCACCCCGACCAGCAACAATAGACCTGCGTAAGGGCGACCGATTACCGGTCGCTTTTTTCGTGCCCGTTGAGCGAGGCGCGCTCGATGTTCTTAGCTTCGGACCACAATGACTGCAGCTCGGCGCTATCGGCATCCTGAACAGTGGATCCTCGGCTCAGTAAGCATTCTTCCACATGTCGGAAACGCGATTGGACCCTGCCGATAGCCGCTGCCAGTGCTGCCTCAGCATCGACACCATGATCAAGTCCGATGCGCGCGGCCATGAACAGTACGTCACCAAGCTCGTGCTCCACGTCTTGCGCGGTCGATGCTTCGCGTAACTCCGCTAGCTCTTCCTCGAACTTGCCCCTCGCTCCACCCTCAGCCCAGTCGAAGCCAACTGACTGAGCTCGACGTTGTACGGCTTGAGCGGCCATGAGCGAGGGAAGCCCTTTTCCCACACCATCGAGAGATGCCTTGCGAGCGTTCGGTTTCTCGGAGTTCTTGATCCGATCCCAATTCACCAGAACTTGATCGGAGGATTCGGCCATGACGTCGCCAAAGACGTGTGGGTGACGCCTGACCAGCTTGTCGGTTAATGCCTCGAGCACGTCTGCAAAATTAAACTTGCCGGTCTCGTTTGCAATCTCTGATTGCAGCAATACCTGGAGAAGCACATCTCCAAGCTCATCGGCGATCTCGGACGGAGAACCCTGACGAATTGCTTCGGCAGCTTCATAGGCCTCCTCCAGGACAAACCGAATCAACGTCTCGGGCGTCTGTTCACGGTCCCACGGGCATCCGCCGGGGCCGCGCAAGCGGGCAACGATGGCGCGGGCTCCGGCAATGCTTCTGCGCGCCGCGTCAGGCGCGAGCGGGGTGACGCGAATCTCCTTGAGCGGCCCCGAAGTCAGTAGATCCGCAACGGTACCGACAGTTTCTTTTCCATCTGGGCTGACGAGCATAAGCTCGTCGGTATCTCTCAGACTCTGGCGGAGCGCAGAATATGAGCGCTTACGCCGATTATCGGACTCGAGATCCCGCACGAGCAGCGTGACGGTCGGATCAAAATAGTACGGTTCATCCGGATCGAGGACCTGGTAACTGCTCATGCAGTCTCGATGCTATGCGGCGTCAGTGGCCGCAGGCGCAGCCCCCGCCGCAGCATCCTCCTCCGCCGCCCGCCATGGGCAGGCCCACACTCTTCTCCGAGCCGACTGTGGCAAACGTCGAGAACTGTCGTGAGACTTCGCCGGCGCAGGTGGGGCAAATCGGTGCTGGCGAGCTAGAGGATCGAACCAGAACTTCGAACCGTTCCTCGCATTGCTTGCAGGTATACTCGTACATCGGCATGGTTCGCGCTCCATGGATTCGCAGGTGAGAATGCACTCAAATTCTAAGAGCGAGCAGCCTGCCTGGCAACCCCCACGCACATAGGGTTCACTAATGCGAGAGCTCACCCAACGGGCAATTGATACTGCCACGCAAGCCGGCGCGAGCTATGCCGACATCAGGATTGAGCACCGACAGCGACAGGTCGTAAGCGTCAAGAACGGGAACCTCGACGCTGTTAGCGACGACCGCACACAGGGATTCGGCGTGCGCGCCCTTGTGAATGGTGCGTGGGGCTTTGCTAGCTCCTCGCGATTGGAGCCGTCCGAGGTGGATCGGGTGGCTCGGCTCGCCGTGGACATCGCACGTGCGAGCGGGCTTGCGTCTCGCCACCCGATCGATCTTGGGCTGCCTGTGAAATCCATCGGGATATACCGAACAGCGGTCGTTCGTGACCCATTCACGGTATCGCTCGATGAGAAGCTTGCCCTCCTACAGCAGGCCGACTCGGCCATGCGACGAGCCCCTGGAATTGCATTCGCGGAATCCTCGCTGGACTGCCTTCGAATTGAGAAGGTCTTCGCAAGCAGTGAAGGCTCATATGTCGAGCAGACGCTGGTGGAGACTGGTGGCGGAATTGAAGCTACGGCAATCAACGAAAACGACCTACAGAAGCGATCCTATCCCAATAGCTTCGGTCGCCAGCAGGGCACCAGCCGGATTTGAGATCATCGAAGCAATGGATCTGCCCGGAAATGGCGAGCGGATCGCTGATGAAGCCGTTCAACTCCTAACCGCGGCTCCGTGTCCCGAAGGTCGCATGACCATCGTTCTGGATGCTACGCAGACGGCTCTACAGGTTCACGAATCTTGCGGTCATGCCATTGAGCTCGACCGCGTATTTGGCATGGAGGCCAGTTACGCGGGGACCAGCTTCTTGACGACGGACAAATGGCCTGGATTCAAGTACGGCTCGGAGCACGTCAACATCGTCGCGGATGCGACTGTACCCGGGGCGCTGGGCACGTTCGGTTTCGATGACGAGGGCGTCCCGGCGCAACGTACGAACATCGTTGACCATGGTGAGTTCAAGAACTACATCACGTCTCGCGAGACAGCCTCCAGAATCGGTCAGTCAAGCAACGGAACCATGCGGGCCTCCGGATGGAATCGGATCCCGCTCATCCGGATGACGAATATCAATCTGGAACCGGGCGAGTGGTCGTTTGCAGACCTCATCGCGGATACGGACGACGGTATCTACCTGCAGACCAATAAGAGCTGGAGCATCGACGATAAGCGACTGAATTTCCAGTTTGGTACCGAGATCGCCTGGCGAATTAGGAATGGAAAGCTTGCCGAGATGATCCGTAATCCATCCTACGCCGGCATCACTCCTGAGTTCTGGGGCTCCTGTGACGCCGTCTGTCGGGAGTGGAACGTCTGGGGCACGCCCAATTGTGGAAAGGGTCAGCCTTCGCAAACCGCGCACGTAGGCCACGGCGCGGCACCTGCGCGATTCCGCAATGTTCGAGTCGGGGTGGTGCGCTAATGCTCGGCGAACGACAGGCGCGATCGCTGCTCGAGGGCGTGCTGTCTCGATCTCGGGCTACCGAGACTGAAGTGCTGCTGGTGGACGACGACCAGAGCTTGACTCGCTTTGCTGGATCCGAAATCCATCAGAATGTAGCCGAGACGGATTCGGAACTTCGCATTCGGGTCGTTGTCGAGAAGCGAATCGGCACGGCTTCAACACATGACCTGTCGGCATCGGCAATTGACGGTGCGCTCGACGCCGCAATGGCTGCCGCGGCCAGAGTTCCCGCGGACGAGCGATTTGTCTCGCTACCATCACCAGCTTCGATCACGCCAACCACCACATACGTCGACGCCACCGCAGAATGTTCGCCGACTTACAGAGCCGAGCGTGTGGCGCCTATCTGTCGGCTTTCAATTGAGTCCAATCTTGATGCGTCGGGGGCTTTTTCCACGGGCTCCAGTACGATAGCGATTGCCAATTCACATGGGGTGTTCGGCTACGAGCGCCGGACGGGCAGTAATCTGAAGATCGTCATGACCGGCGAAGACTCCTCAGGCTTCGCAGAGCGTACCTCCATGAACGTCGACTCTATCGACGCTGAGGCCGCCGGCCGAGAAGCAATCGACCGCGCTATTCGGGGACGTAACCCTATTGACCCTGAACCTGGTCAGTACACGGTTGTGCTGGAGGAATACGCCGTCGCGGAGATGCTCGATTACCTCTCGTACGTAGCCTTCGGTGGACTAGCTTACATTGAAGAACGGTCGCTCTTTGCTGGACGGATGGGCGAGCGGCTTTTCGGTGAGAACGTCACCATCGTGGACGATCCCAGGGCTGCCGATACATTGGCACGAAGTTTTGATGCTGAGGGCGTACCGTCTCAAGCCGTCACGATCGTGGCGGACGGAGTCGCGCGAGCGGTCGTTCACGACTCATACAGTGGTGCTCTCGCAGGAACAGGCTCCACCGGCCATGGATTGCCGGCCCCAAACACCTTCGGGGCATTTGCGGGACATCTGCGTCTTCAACCGGGTACCGCGGACCGCGATAGCCTGGCGAGGGGCATCGACCGCGGCCTATGGGTCACGCGCTTTCACTACGTCAATATCGCTGACCCCAAGCGGGCCATTCTCACCGGGATGACACGCGACGGCACGTTCTTGATTGAGAATGGACAATGCACGCGTCCGGTCCGGAATCTCAGATTCACCCAGGGCGTTCCTGAGGCGCTCAGTAGCGTTCGCGCGATCGCATCTCAGACCAAGACCATCGAGAGCTTCCTGGGGGCGGACGTAGTCCCGGCCGTTGTGATCGATGGCTTCACCTTTACCAGTGCAACCGTTGCCTAGTGGAATGGCGGGGACTGACGTGATTCCCTTTGGCGAGGACGATCATACGCTTGCAATTATTGGCTGACGGGTGACCGCCAGCGATCCAACCGAGACTCCCCCGCTTTCAGCGCTCGAAAGACGTATCAAGGTCCGATTTCGCGATCGGGACCTGTTGCGTCTGGCGTTGAGCCACACCTCCTATCTCAATGAGCGACCAGCCGAAGCTGACGGTTCCAATGAGCGCCTCGAATTTCTCGGTGATGCCATCGTGGGAGCCGTCATCTCGGATTGGCTATACCGCTCACACCCGGATCGGTCTGAAGGAGATCTGACGGTGATTCGCTCCACGCTTGTTCGAGAGGAGACGTTGGCGCGTTGGGCGCGGGAGATTAACCTGGGGGACTATCTACTTCTGGGACGCGGCGAGGCCTTGGGTGGTGGCCGCACGCGATCAACCCTGCTTGCGCGGGCCTTTGAAGCACTGGTGGGCGCAATCTATCTCGAAAAGGGTGACGAGGCGGTCCGCAACTTTCTCTGGCAGTTTTTCGAGGCCGAAATGGCCTCGAGATCACCGGAGAGCCCCTTGCTCGATGCTAAATCTCGCTTGCAGCACCTCAGTCAGGTACGTTTCGGTCGGGTACCGCGCTATAAGGTGGTTTCCATGGGCGGTCCTGAGCACGAGCCCGTCTTTACGTGTGAAGTGCATATCTCGCCCGAACTGACTTTTCGGGGAACG
This sequence comes from uncultured Chloroflexia bacterium, assembly GCA_963765765.1. GTDB lineage: Bacteria > Chloroflexota > UBA6077 > UBA6077 > JACCZL01 > CAVXYC01. Next base: position 49,177 of record CAVXYC010000029.1, read on the forward strand.
GGCCGAACCAAGCGGCTCGCCGAGCAGGACGCGGCTAATCTCGCAATCTCCTCCATTCTCGAATCTGACGACGTCGAGGATTTTTAATGCAGCTTCGCCGTCTGGAAATAGTTGGATTCAAGAGCTTCGCCAATAAGTCGACATTTCTCTTCGACGGGAATGTCACGGTCCTGGCAGGACCAAATGGCAGTGGCAAGAGTAACGTCGCTGAAGCCGTTCGATGGGTCCTGGGCGAGCAGCGCCCTAGCGCTCTGAGAAGTCGCCGTGCGGATGAGGTGATCTTCCTGGGTTCCGATTCGCGTGCGCCCGTGGGTATGGCTGAAGTTTCCTCGTGATGGACAACTCCGAGGGCCGCATGGGCGTGGATTTCGGGGAAATTCGAATTACCCGCCGAATATATCGATCCGGTGAAAGTGAATATCTGCTCAACGGCAGGCGTGTCCGACTTCGTGACATCACCGAACGGATTCTTACGGTGGGGCTCGGGCCGGACAACTACACGGTCATTGGCCAGGGCGCCGTTGACGAGCTCATTGCGCAGAAACCTGAGGAGCGCCGAATCGCGCTGGAAAATGCCGCTGATGTTCGTCGTCATCAGCTTCAGCTGAATGAGACGCGCAGCCGCCTCTCGACCACAGAAGAGAATCTGACTCGTTGCCGGGACGTCCTGGTGGAGCTCGATCCACAGGTCCGTCGCATGCGCTCCCATGCCGACCGAGCGGGCCGTGCTCGGGAAGCTCGTCAAGAGCTGCAGGTGGTAAGTCGGCGCCTCTACCGACACCAGTATCGAACGGCTCTTCAGCATCGCACAACGGCGGAGCAACGCCGCGGCGAGACTGAGGTGGCGCTACGATTTGTGGAGGAGGAGCTGACGGCTCGCGATCTGCAATGGCGAGCACTGGAAACCGAGTCAGAATCCCTGGGACAGGATTTGACCGAGGCCGATCGGCTCGTAAGAGACCTGCGTGGACAACGAGATGCACTGCAGAGTCAGCTACTTCGCGCTCGAGAACAAGAACTGGCTCTGGAAGCGGAGTCCCGGGCCACCAGTGAGAGTCAGGCACGGTTTGAGCGTGAGCAGTTAGACCTGGTTAGTCGGTCGGAATCGCTGGAGGCCCGTCGCCTAGAAGCTGAAGCGAATCGAGCAAACGCGCAACGTGAGCTCTCCGCCATTCAGGATGAGGAGCGGACAGCAAGTGCCGCGGCCCGATCGCGACGTGATGCTCTCGTCTCATCGAATACGCAGCTTCTTCAACTTCACTCCCAAGTCGAGCGGGAGCGGCAGAGCTTTAACCTGGCAACGCAAAAAGCTGCGGGGCTGCGGGCCGCGCATGCCGGAGTTGTGGACGAAATAGCCAGGCTGGACGAGGCAGTCGATACGGCACAGACAGCGGTTCAAGCTGCCAATACTCGATCAACTGAGGCTCGGGCCGAGCTGGAGCTGGCGGAGAGCAAGCTCACTGAGACGGAGCGCGAAGTGGCACGACTGGATGCCGAGCTACAGAAGGTGCGTACAACAATCCGCGCTGCCGAGCAGGAGCATGCCCGGCTTGAGGCGGCGCGCGCCGCGCTCGATGAGTCGCTCCAACGTCTCGTCACCGACGCGGCAGGAGAGACGTTACGCAAGGCCAGCCGCGGAGTGCTCGGTGTGCTTGGGCCCTCGCTTCGAGTACGAGACGGGTACGAGCGCCTAATCTCCGCTGCGCTTGCCGATCGCGTCGGTTACGTTGTGATGGATACTCTCGAAGCGGCCGGTGAGCTCGCGAAAAGAGTTATGAGCGCGGACGAGCGGGCAGCACTCGTGTTGTCCGAGTTCAACGATGCGTCTATGGAGCGGTCGGTCGGTCGACTCCACCAGGTTGTGAGTCGACTTTCTTTGCCCGAAGGGGCACTCCTCGGTTTCGCGACAGACGTCGCTGAATGTGATGCTGACCTCCGAGCGGTGGTTAGGCGCTACCTGGGGTGCACCCTCATGCTCGACACCATTGAGCACGCTATCGACGTCGCTGACAATTTTGCATCAAGCGATGCGGCGAATGTCCCATGGCAGCTTGTTACTCGTGATGGTCACGTGTTGCGATGGAACGGCGAGTGGCGGAGCGGCAGCGATCAGCGACAGGTACGCCTCGTCGCTGGTCGGGCGGAGCTTGCGGCAATCGAGCAAGAGATCGCAGCATCCAGAGAGACTTCCGAACCGGAGAGGGTGCGTCTGGCTGAGCTGGAGAGCCAGCATCAGCACCAGCTAGAGCAGCGTGGTCAGTTCCGAAACAAAGCGCAGGAAACGCGCTCCTCGCTCAATCTGGCCACGGCTGAGGTCGACAAACAGCGTCGACTTCTGGGCCTGGCGCAGCAGGCGCGGACAGCGTCCGATGCACGGCACTCGGCCGCTCAGAACCAGCTGCGAACTTTGGAAGAGTCCATTGCGACTGCTGAGTCGAGAATCGCGGAAATTGCAACGCTCTCGGCTGACCTGGAAGAGCAGCGAGCCCGGGCGCAAACCGCGGCTCAGTCCGATGAAGTACACCTGACTGCACTACGCGCCCGAATGGCGGAGCACCAACGATTGGCCGCTGGAGCTGAGGCTCAACTTCAGTCAGTAGCCGACGAGCAGCGTCGCGAAGCGCGACTTCAAGTCGAGATACAGGAGCGGAGTCAGGCGCTGTTGGTGGTTCAATTGGGACTGCAAACCCGTGGTCAAAGGCTCATCGAATCGACCGCCGATCATCGTAAGCGGATTGCTGAGATCGACACCGCTTTGCCCGAAGCCGATCAGCGGTTAGAGGGCTTACTTTCGACCATGAACCAGCTTGCCGGACGGCGGACGGTCCTAGGCGCGGAAATGAACGAAATCCGCGCACGAGTCAGGCAGGCTCAAACGGTTCATGATGCCGCCGGGCTGGAGCTCACACGAACGATCGAGGATCTGATCAGGCTCGAACGTGAAATCGCCGATGAGCTGGAAGACCTGGGTGATGACCGGAGTGTCCAAATGGCACTCTCGTTTGAAAACCGCACAGACAAGTCACCCTCTGAGCCTGAGACTGACCCATCCGAGCTCCAACGAGAGGTTCGTCGCCTCAAGCGGGAGCTTTCTCGCCTGGGCCCGGTGGACGATGCGGCCCTGTCCGAATATCAGGAGCTTATCGATCGGCACGAGTTCCTGACTCAGCAGTCCGTTGATCTGGAACGAGCTTCTGAGTCATTGAAGTCCGCGATGGCGGATCTTGAGGTGCTCATCCAGGGCGGGCTCGATGCCACGCTGACCGAGGTGAACAACGCCTTTCAACGCACGTTCGAGCGGCTTTTCAAAGGCGGTGAAGCGCGTCTCGTCTGGAGCAATCCGGACGAACCAATTGCAAGTGGGATCGATATCGTGGCTCAGCCGCCGGGCAAGCGTTTGCAGCCGCTTGGCAACTTCTCGGGTGGGGAGCGAGCACTCGCAAGCGTTGCGTTGGTCTTCGCCCTGCTCCAGGTCAATCCGACGCCCTTCTGCGTTCTCGATGAGGTAGACGCGGCGCTGGATGAATCGAACGTCGGACGGTTCGCCGATATCATCCGCGAGTGGTCTTCGCGAACGCAATTCATAGTGGTCACGCATAATAGAAATACGATGGAGATCGCCGATTCGTTGTTCGGGATCTCCATGGACACTCACGGAGTGAGTCGCGTCGTGTCGCTCAAGCTGGACCAGGTTCTGGCGGCGGCCGAGGGGTAGCAAGGGAATGGTCTTCAATCGTTGGTTTGGATCAGACAAAGCAATAGACAAGGGTGTGGAAAAAACCCGCCAGGGCTTCTTCAGCAAAGTCGCTGAGCTCTTTACACGAGAGACGCTCGACGAGGAAATCTGGGACGATCTGGAGGAAGCGCTTCTGGGGGCCGACGTCGGCGTTCAGACGACCGATGAAATTCTCGAAACGCTTCGGCGTCAGGTGGATTCCGGATCAATCCGCACTAACTCGGAATTGAAACAGGCTCTCCAGCAAGCTCTCGTCGACCTGCTGAGCAGTGAAGCCGAGTCCCAACCGTTGCTGGTGGATGGACTCAACGTTGTGCTGATCGTTGGCGTCAACGGAGTAGGCAAGACAACGAGCATCGTCAAGTTGGCGAATCTCTGGACTCAGGAAGGTCACAAGGTTCTGCTTGCCGGCGGAGACACGTTTCGCGCCGCGGCAATCGAACAGCTGAAAATCTGGGGCGATAGAGCCGATGTGATGGTGGTAGCCCACCAGCCAGGCGCCGATCCAGGCGCAGTCGTATTCGACGCCATCACCGCGGCCAAAGCTCGTGGCGCGAACATCGTTCTGGTTGACACGGCCGGCAGGCTCCATACGAAAACCAACTTGATGGAAGAGCTCCGCAAGATTCGCCGTGTGATCGATCGGCATGGAGCGGAGCGAATTTCGTCGATACTGGTACTCGACGCGACAACTGGACAGAACGCCATCTCGCAGGCAAAGAATTTCCGTGACGCGTCAGGTTTGGACGGGATCATCCTGACAAAGCTCGACGGGACTGCCCGAGGCGGCGTGATCTTTCCAATCGTACGCGAACTGAACCTGCCGATTCTTTACATCGGCACTGGCGAGACGCTCGAGGATATTTCTTCGTTTGAGCCCCAAGCGTTTGTCTCCGCTCTGCTGAAGGAGCCCAACCGTGTTTGACAACCTCTCTGACAAGCTTCAGGACGTCTTCAATCGGCTTGGGCGCAAGGGCAAGCTCACCGAACAGGATGTGGACGAGGCGCTCCGTGAAGTGCGCGTTGCGCTCCTGGAAGCGGACGTCAACTTCAAAGTCGTTCGGCAGTTCGTCGCGGCGATTCGTGAGAAGGCGGTCGGCTCCGAGGTGCTCGAAAGCCTGACACCCGCGCAACAAGTCGTCAAGATTGTTCACGATCAGCTTCAAGAGATGCTCGGTGGAGAGTCTGTGGGCCTGGCCACGTCGTCAAGCCCTCCAGTGGTGATCATGCTGGTCGGCCTACAGGGCTCGGGCAAGACGACCACGAGCGCGAAGCTGGGACTGATGCTCAAGAAGCAGGGCAAACGGCCGCTTCTTGTGGCTGCCGATCCCTACCGGCCCGCGGCCGTGGAGCAGCTCGAGATTCTCGCTGGACAGCTCGAGCTGCCGATCCTCAGTGACTTGAAGAAACGCCCTCCAGATCTTGCTCAGATGGCAGTGTCTCAGGCGAAATCGCAGGGGCTGACGCACGTCATCATCGATACCGCGGGACGCCTGCACGTCGATGAAGCCATGATGTCAGAGGTCGCTGAGATCAAGCGGCGAGTCAATGCCGACGATGTCCTGTTTGTGGCAGACGCTATGACGGGCCAGGACGCCGTAAACGCCGCGGCGTCCTTCAACGACTCCGTGGGCGTAACTGGCGCGATTCTGACCAAGCTCGACGGTGACGCTCGTGGCGGCGCGGCGCTCTCGCTTCGGTCGGTGACAGGCGTTCCCATCAAGTTCATGGGCGTAAGTGAGCGACCGGACGGCCTGGAGCCGTTCCATCCCGACCGAATGTCGTCGCGAATTCTCGGCATGGGTGACGTGCTCACACTCATCGAGCGCGCTCAATCGACTGTGGACGAGGGACGTGCGGAAGAGCTGGAGAAGAAATTCCGTACGAATACGTTCGATTTGAACGATTTTCTGGATCAGCTTCAGCAGGTCCGCAAGATGGGGCCGTTGGATCAAATCCTGGGCATGATCCCGGGTTTATCACAAGCTATGCGTGGCTCTCAGATGCCCACGATTGAAGACAAGCAAATCAAGCGGGTTGAGGCGATCATTCTCTCGATGACACCGACCGAGCGAGCACGCCCGGAGATCATCGGTGGGAGTCGCAAGCGAAGAATTGCCAAAGGGAGCGGTACGACGCCGACAGATATTAACCAGCTTCTGAACCAGTTCAAACAAATGCAGAAGATGATGAAGGCCATGTCTAGCGGCCGCATGCCCGCGGGAATGGGCGGCCTGATGCCCGGAATACGTCGCTGACGTGGTGCAAAAACGGGTTACAATCGGGTTACGAGCGAGTATAATGGCGACAGCACTAAGGGAGCGTGGTCGGGACAGGCGTGACCGATAAAGCCCGCGTGATCGCTCAAACGCTGTCGACCACCAGCCCAATATCCTCCACACAATGGCGTGATGGAGTTTCGAGGACGCGCCAGGTCCGCGTCCATCATCACCTCAAACTTACATACGATCCTGTCAACGTGCCTAAGCGCTGAGCTTCCGGCGTAAAACACTTCATGCCGCTCGCTCGTGCAATCACCGCACGACGTGATCGCTTGGGTGTAGCTCGTAAGAGCGGTGCGTAAGAGAAAGGCGATGGATTCGATGAAGAACGCAGTGCGTCTGGCTCCTGTGGGTAAACGGGTCCCTGCGGATTCCAAACACAAGAGCTCTCTGACGCAACAGGCGAGCGCGCGCTTGGCTACCGAACGCGAAGACCGCCGCAATCAGCTCCTAGAGATCGCCCGCACCCGCGGGTACGTCACTGTTGAAGATCTTATGGAAATTGCGCCCCCAGGCGAGCTCGACATCGACGAAGTTCGCGAGATCCTCGAGGAAGCAGGGATTGAGCTGCTCGAGTCTGACGATGAAGAAGAGGACACTCCCCCGCCGACAACGCTCGGATGGACGGAGGGCTCGGATCTCACCGCGGAATCGGTAGATGCCGCGGGTACCGAAGAGCGTGTGCTCATTCGCGCTCCGTTTCTCGAGGCTGAGGAGCTTGTACCCGAGACCCCCGCGGCTATCTATTTGCGGGACATCAGCCGTGTACCCTTACTCACGGCTGAGGAAGAGGTGCAGCTCGCCAAGGAGCTCGAATCGGGCGAGCTTGCAAAGGTCTCACTCGTTGATGTTGTGGATGACGAAAGCGAGCGGGATCACCTCGATGCCAACGTTGTTGTTGGAGAGAAGGCGCGTAAGCGACTTACGGAATCCAACCTGCGACTGGTGGTCAGTGTGGCGCGCAAGTACATGGGCCGTGGACTGCCCCTGCTGGATCTGATCCAGGAGGGCAATATCGGTCTCGGACGCGCAGTCGAGAAGTACGACTACACCAAGGGCTACCGCTTTAGCACGTACGCCTACTGGTGGATTCGTCAGGCCGTCACCCGTGCGATTGCCGACCAGGCGCGCACGGTGCGCGTACCGGTGCACATGATCGAGCTCATCGGTGACGTCTACAAGGCCGCCCGCGATCTCCAGCAAACTCTCGGCCGCGAGCCCAACCCGGACGAGATTGCCGAGCACATGGAGACAACTGGCGAGCGTGTACGGCAGATCCTGCGGGCGGCGCGCCAGCCGATCTCGCTGGAGACGCCCGTCGGTGAAGAGGAAGAGTCCACCATCGCGGACTTCGTGGCCGACAAGTCGGCTCGCGCCCCTCTGGAAGCCGCGTCCGAAGCGATGCTGAAGGATCACGTGGAGGACGCGCTCCAGGAGCTCACTCCTCGCGAGCGGCAGGTGCTGCGGATGCGATTCGGTCTTCACGACGGTCGCGATCGAACGCTTGGCGAGATTGGCGAGGAGCTTGGGGTGAGCCGTGAGCGCGTACGCCAGATCGAAGCCGAGGCATTGGCCAAGCTTCGACAGCCGCGACTGCGGTTGAAGTTCCGCGAATACCTTGAGTGATTTCGGCCTCGCGCTGAGATGAACACGAACCCCCGGGTTAATTCAGCCGGGGGTTTTGTTTTCAGATCGATCTCACTCAGCACCGCCCGTTACCCGCCGAGCCGCGCACGCGAGTAAGCGGTTTCTCTCGCACCCACAGCGGTCTTGCATATCGGCGCGAGAGAAACCGCTTACTCGCGTGCGCGGCTCGGTTGATGGTTGGTGGGTTCTCGTGGGCTGGAATTGTCCGCGAGAGGAGTCGCATCCCGTGAGGGTGCGGCTCCGTCGTGAGTTGTGGTTGCCGGAAGGGCTGACGATCTGGTCTCGGAACTGGTACAAAAAGGTACCGTGTCTCCTTCAACGAAGCCTGCCGTTGGCGCACGCTCAGCGAAATCCCCGAAGCCGGCGTTCGGCTCGACGTTGCGCTCGTCGAACGCGCCCTGGCGCCATCTCGAGAGCGCGCTCAGGCGCTCATTCTGGCGGGAGTGGTCCGGGTGGACGGGGAGACGGAACGACGCGCATCACGACCGGTCGGCTCCGAGCGCGCTCTATCGATCGATGAGCCTGCTCGGTTCGTCAGCCGCGGCGGTTTGAAGCTCGAGCGGGCGCTCGATACGTTCGAAATTGACGTAACGAGCAAGGTTTGTCTGGACGCGGGCGCATCAACCGGTGGATTCGTCGACTGTCTACTCCAGCGTGGCGCGTCGCGCGTGTACGCGGTCGATGTCGGGTACGGGCAGCTAGACTGGCGGTTGCGCAGCGATCCGCGGGTCGTCGTCATGGAGCGCGTCAATGCTCGATATCTGGATGCGCTTCCAGAACCGGCAGGTACCGTGACTGCTGACGTTTCGTTCATCTCGCTTCGCCTGGTGCTTACCAGCGCTGCGCCGTGTGGCGACCCCTGAAGCACCGATCATCACGTTAATCAAGCCGCAGTTCGAAGCAGGCCGGGATGCTGTGGGAAAAGGTGGTGTTGTGCGCGAGGCGACGGACCATGTTCAGGTGATACAGGGCCTTGCTGACTGGGGCGAACAATGTGGCGAGCGTCTCGTGCGGCTCGATTACTCACCGGTGAGAGGGCCGCGGAAATATTGAGTTTCTTGGACTCTGGACCAGCAAACCAGGTGAGCCATCGGTATCGACGGCACGCATCGAGCTGTTGGTACTCGAGGCGCATCGGAGTTTGATCGGGTGAGTCGCATTGCACTGGTGTTTCAGCCGTTCAAGCAGGACGCGGTGAAGATGGCCGAAGAGGCGGCGGTGTGGCTGAAGGAGCGATGCCATAAGGCGACGTTGTTTCCGGCGTTTGACCTTGATGCCGAATGTCCTAAGGACACGACCCTGGTCATCGCGTTTGGTGGTGATGGAACCACACTGCGTGCCGCGCGCTGGTTCGCAGACACAGCGACGCCCGTCCTTAGCGTTCGCATGGGAACGTTGAGCTTTCTCGGTGAAGTAGACCCCAGCGAGCTCTTCACGGTTCTCCCCAGTTACCTGGAAGGTGACTACTGGATTGAAGAGCGAGCCATGCTCGAGGGTCACTTCGATGGTCAGACCGCATATGCGCTAAACGACATCGTGGTCGCACGGGGTGGCGCACTTCGAGCTGTGCGTGTCGACGTAGCCGTTGATGATGAGCACGTTACTCGTTACCTGGCAGACGGCATCATCGTTTCGACCGCCACGGGATCTACGGCCTACTCACTCGCGGCAGGCGGCCCAGTAGTTGCGCCAGAGCTCAGATGTATGGTTCTGACGCCTATTGCTCCTCATTTGAATGTTTTGCACAGCATGGTGGTCGGAGAATCCTCAACCATCCAGCTCACGCCGCTACCAGGGCAGCAGGCTCTTCTAACCGTGGACGGCCAGGAGGATGTTCCGTTGGCGCCAGACATGGCCGTCAGCGTGAAGCTGGCGGACCGTCAGACCCGATTTGCCCGTCGCGGCCCACGCGGGGTCTTTTATCGATCGATCGCAGCAAAACTTCATCGGTAGTATGGGATCGTGCTGACTGACCTATCCGTCAGCAACTTCGCGATTGTTGATCGATTAACGCTTTCCTGGGACAAGCGGCTTCACTGTGATTACGGGTGAGACCGGCGCGGGCAAGTCAATCATTGTTGATGCCATCGGGGCTCTCATTGGCGGCCGTGTCTATCCAGACATGGTTCATGCGGGCGCCAACCGAGCTACCGTTGAGGGCGTATTCGATCTGGAGCCAGATTCGGCCGCTTGGACTCAGATTTCAACGATTCTGAGTGAGCATGGTATTGAGTCGGAAGACACTTCAGTCATCATCACTCGTGAGATTGCCACGGGCAACGGCCGCGGAGTAAGCCGCATCAACGGCCGTGCAGTGCCCTTATCAGTGGTTCAGCGCGTGGGTGAGTGGTTAGTGGATATTCACGGTCAGAGCGAGCATCTCTCATTGCTCCGAGCACGAGAGCAGTTAGAGCTTCTCGATCGATACGCTCGATTGTTACCTCTTCGACAGCAGATGGCGACCGTAGTACGTGACCTTCGTCGTGTGCGATCGGAACGATCGCTGTTGGAGGAAGAGATGCGTCGGGCTCGTCGCGAGGAATCTCTGCTGCGACATGAGGTCACCGAGATCGAGGCGGCAAACCTGGATCCGGACGAAGAGGCGACGCTCCAGTCCAGTCGCCAGCGCCTGAGAAACGCGGAAAGGCTGCAGACGGCCCTGACCTCCGCGGTTGCGTTGCTCAGCGGCGAGGAAGAGCGGCTCGGCGCGGTGGAGCTCATCGGTCAGGCGGCGCTCCACGTTCGAGACGCCTCGCGTCACGACCCAGAGCTCAGTGAGGAAGCAGACTCAATTGCCACGGTCTCAGCCCAAGCCGAAGACGTCCTTGGAGCGCTTGCCGCGTATCTCGAGCGGCTTGCCGAAGATGCCGGCGAGCTGGAATCAGTTGAAGAGCGGGCTCTCCTGATTGCCGATCTGAAGCGAAAATACAGCGATTCGGTGGTCGGAATTCTGGAGTATTTGGAGGAAGCTCGCGATCGACTTACGCGCCTGGAGCATCACGACGCTCTGATCGATGAGCTCAGCGATCGAGAGATGACGTTGAGAGAGCAGGCGTCCTCAATTGCCTCGGACCTCAGCAGGCAGCGTCAACAAGCCGCGGAGCGGCTCGCTGAGGCGATCAAAACCGAGCTTGATGACCTTGGCCTCCGGGGCACGACCATGGAGGTCAAGTTCGCACGAGAACCAACTGACGATGGTCTGAAGGTCGACATCGGCGGCAGCTCTGGGCGATACAGCTTCGATGAGACGGGTGTGGAGCACGCGGAGCTACTCATTGCACCAAATCCCGGCGAGCCGCCCAGACCGCTGGCACGGATTGCCAGCGGTGGCGAGCTTGCGCGCGTCTCTCTGGCAATCAAGACCGTGCTCAGCCAGGTCGACACGAGGGCAACTTTGATCTTTGATGAGGTTGATGTCGGGGTAGGCGGCCGAAGCGCCGTTGTGGTAGGTGAAAAGCTCTGGCAGCTTACCGGACATCACCAGGTTCTGTGTATCACACACATGCCGCAGGTTGCCGCATTTGCCGATCAGCACAAACGTGTGGAAAAGAGGACCTCGCTGGACACGACCAACGTTGCGGTTTCAAATCTTGCTTCGGACGATCGAGCCGAAGAGCTTGCCGCGATGCTGGCTGGGACAGGTGCCGGGAATGCAGCTTTGGCGTCCGCGCGCGAGCTTATGGATCGAGCCACTGACCTCAAGGAAGGTTCTCAGCCGACAATCCGATCATCTAAGATGCGTCAATGAATGGGCGGAGCGGCGGCGTTCGATTCGCCATTGCGTTCTACGGAATCGGCCTTACGCTATTCGTCCTTTATCTTATCCGCGACGTTCTAACGCTGCTGTTTGTGGCGTGGATCATCGCCGCGGCTCTCCGCCCCGCGGTTGACGGGCTGCAACGATGGATGCCCCGGGGCGTGGCGATCCTCATTCCCTATCTCGCACTGGTGGGCGGCGTCGCGGCTCTCGGGTTCCTCCTCGTGCCGCCATTCATCGCCCAGTTCCGTGCGCTAGCGACAAACTTTCCGCGATATCTCGACCAAGCACAGAGTACGATGAGCGTACTTGATGAGTGGCTGCGCGCCAACGGGCTTCCGTCCACCTCACTCAATGATCAAGTCGCTCAGTTGACAGGCTTTCTCAATCAGGCCGCGGGATTCTTGATCCGTGTCCCGCTGATGGCATTGAGCGCCATACTCGGTACCTTCGCAACGGTAGCAATTGGCTACTACTGGCTGCTTTCTCGAGATCAGGCCGTGACCTGGCTGTGCCGCACACTGCGGCCCGACAATTCAGAGACCGCCAGGCGAGTGTTCGATCGTGCGGAGCTTCAAATGGGCTCGTATGTGCGTGGCCTGGTCTTTCTCGGCTTTGTCATTGGCATCGTGACGCTCATCGGACTGCTTGTACTGCGTATCCCCTACGCAATCGTGTTGGCCGTGATCGCCGGCGTCCTGGAGCTGTTACCAACAATAGGGCCCATTCTGTCCGCGGTCCCCGCGGTGCTGGTGGCCCTCACGATCTCGCCCTGGCTCGGGCTCGTCGTCGCTTTGCTTTACCTGGCAATCCAGCAGCTCGAGAACTACATCCTGGTCCCCCGAGTGCATCAACACTCTGTGGGGCTTCCACCTCTAGTTATCCTGTTGGCAGTGCTCATCGGTAGCACAATCGGCGGCATTCCAGGAGCCATTCTGGCGGTGCCAGTGGCGGCTCTAATCGCACTCATCGTAGAAGAATGGCAGCAGCTCACAACGGATGGGCCCGGTGAGGAAGGGGCCACGACTTCGCCGATTACTGAAACGCCGATTGGTGAAACAAAGTAATGGCGCGCAGCCTTGAGAGTGCGTGCGACGGAACAAGGAAAAGGCGGGACGATCTAATCGCCCGCCTTTTCTTTCAGTTACGACTGAATCGACCTAAAGTGACGGCTCAGGGCTCGGGTGAATCATTGCTCCATTTGTGGGGCCAGTGACCGCGGCGATGCGCTTGCGCTGCTCGAGGCCGTCCAGAATCTCGATGACGTCATCGCCCGTGAGATCCTCTTTGACAAGAAGCTCCTCGGCGATGGCGATGACCTCGTCGCGGTGATCGTCCAGGAAAGATTTCACCTTGGCGAACTGCTGGTCCAGAAGCCGCTCGATCTCGCGCTTGAGCTTGGGATCGGGCTGCGCCTCGTTAAACGCGAGATTGCTATACAGGCTGCCATTCATGCCGTACATTGCGATGTATGCGCCTGCGAGCCGTGTTGCATTCTGAAGATCGCCACTGGCGCCCGTCATCTCAATGCCCAGGAAGAGCTGTTCGGCAGCACGGCTTCCAAGTGAGACCTGGATATGTGTCAGCAGCTCGTCTTTGGTCATCGTGTAGATCTCTTCTTTCGGCTTCGGCACTGCGAATCCGAGAGCGCCTTCAACCTCACCGTGCCGCACGATCGTCACCTTCTCGAGGCGCTCACGTGGGAGTAGTTTGGCCATCACGAGTGCATGGCCTGTCTCGTGATAGGCGAGGCGTCGTTTGTCTTCTTGATTCATGCTCCGGATGGGCTGACGGAGACCCCATTCGCGCATCTCGCGGGCTTCCCGGAGATCCTCGACCGTGACCATCTCGCGACCGGCAAAGTGCGAGACGACCACCGCCTCGTTGATGACAAACTTGATTTCAACGGGTGTGTAGCCAATCATCTCGGACGCTAGTCGATCGGTATCGAGCTTCGGGTCGTGCACGACCTTTGCCAGGTAGTAGTCGATCACTTCTTTGCGTCCGTCGAAATCTGGCGCATCCACCTTGAGCTTCCAGTCGAACCGCCCGGGGCGGAGCAGGGCTTGGTCAAGAACGTTGGCGAGGTTTGTCGCGCCCATCGTGAGTACGGCCGGGATCTCGGCCTTCTTGGTGCGCAGTCCAAACCTCCGCAGCATGCGGGATTTCCAGTCCTGGTCATTAGGTGGCGGATCCATCTGCATGAGCAGCTCGTTCAGAAGGCCTGAGCCACCGCCCATGCCCATGCCCATCATCCCGAAGCCTTGCTGTTGGCCACTTCGGGCGGCGCCGATGGCGTCGATCTCATCGATGAAGATGATGCACGCCCCATACTTTTTGGCAAGCTTGCGTGCTTTGCCGAACAGCATCATGACGCGGAAGTTGCCGATACCCATGAACATGTTCTGGAAGCTAGGCGCGCTGCAGTAGCAGAACGGAACGCCAGCCTCTGTGGCGATGCACTGAGCGAGATAAGACTTACCGGTTCCAGGAGGCCCGACGAGTAGCAGTCCGCGATGGACTTGCCCGCCCATTTGTCGAAATGACTTCACACCGCGAAGAAGAGTCACCACGCGTCGGGCGATCTCGAGAATCTCGGGATTGCCGCGGTAGTCGCGGAAACCTACGCCCGTCTCGCCCGGCATGATCCAGTAGACGCGCGTCCTTCCTAGAAACCAGAACAGCGCCACGAACTGGATGATCATAAACATGATCGCAAAGAAGAGCTGGAAGATCAGGTACGCGCCGAACAGAATGGCCGACGACCACTGCTCCCAGTTTTGCCAAACGAGGTAGGCGACTCCCGCGATCACCGCGACGGTGATCAGGAAGCGAATCAGCGCCCCAACGCGACCAAGGGTCACATCGATTTTGCGATCTAGCTCGTCGTAGTCGTCCTCGTGATAGATGCTGGCCTGTTTCACGGCCATGTACGGGCCTCCCTACTGAACCCGAGCGATTTTTCCGCCACGGTCAAGCGTGAACACGTATGGAATGTAGAGTTGATCACTTCGGGACTGCGGCCCCCTTGTGAGCACCAGGTAGAAGTGCATGCTGGTCCCGTCGGCCAACTGTTGGCCGCCGATGTATGAAAAGTCCTCCAGCTTCGTTCCTTGATCACGAGCCGCGTCCATCTGTTGTTGAAGCTCCTGTGTTGTGGCGCCCCGCGCTCGAAATCGCTCCTGAGCTTCCGGTGCGAGAGCGGTCCACATGAGCTCCGCATTGAAGTTTTGATTTCCCTTGAGGTAGTTCTCGGTCGATGATGGCGCTTGGTGCGTTACGCCAGCAGACATCGGTGCACCGTTGTCACCTGAACGGACCGCCGTGTCCAACGGATTCATTTTGCCCGGGCTCAGCCATAAGTACCCGCCCGCTGCGCCGCCAAGAACCAGGATAACAAGTAGGCCGATTCCCAGAATCGGTCGAAGTACGATGGCGCGTGTGAGGCGACGAATAATCCTCCCGATTACACGACCCATGCGTGTCTGGTCATCTCCCCATGTGGCTTTGTTTGGTGGACCTGTGAAATAAAACGGAGATTCTACGCATACGACCCACAAACATCGCCGCCACATCCACTCCTATTAGCCAGATTGGCTTTGTGAACCGAAGGATTTGTCGCGCGGGTTGAGCGCGATGTCACTAACACGTTAGTGGATTCGGCCGTCGACTTCCTTGTTTTCCATGCACGAACGAGAGGGTCTCCGTTCGGGAGAAGACTCAGTCAGCGATGAGAATGGAAACACTGAATCGACGTCAGCCTTTCTGGACCGATGTCACACCATTCTAACACGGGTCCTTATGACACCTTGCGATTGAGTTGAGCCTCCACCTATCCTCGGTCGCGCGGAGGTAAGGACGTTGGGTCAAAGGATTCGGGTGGGTGTCCTCTTTGGAGGACGATCGGGCGAGCACGAGGTCTCGCTGGCTTCAGCAGAGTCGATACTCCGATACATCGACCAGGCTAAGTACGAGGTCGTGCCAATTGGTATCACGCGCGAAGGGCGCTGGCTCGCGTCTGGAGATCCACTCGCGGCGCTCAAGTCCGGTCAAACCCACAAATTCCTCGCGTCAGGTGACGGCGGTGAAAAGGTTCTCCCGGCAGCGCTGCTCCCTGACCCAGTTCACGGAGGTCTCGTGACCTGGTCAGAGGGCGCGGCCTCTTCTCAGCTTCGCGAGCTTGCTTCAGTCGACGTCGTATTTCCCGTACTCCATGGCACATTTGGTGAGGACGGAACTATCCAGGGGCTCCTGGAGATCGCCGGCCTGCCTTACGTGGGCGCTGGGGTACTCGGATCGTCTCTGGGTATGGACAAGGGCAAGATGAAGTGGCAATTCCGCGCGCGTGGATTGCCCCTGGCTGACTTTATCGAAATTCGCCGTTCGCGGTTCGAGCGCGATCCGGAAGCTGTTCTCGCCGAGATTGAGCAGACGCTGGGATTGCCGGCCTTCATCAAGCCCGCACGCCTCGGCTCCAGCGTTGGGGTCAGCAAGGCACGCACGAGAACCGAGCTTCGGGACGCGTTGACGCTTGCGGCTGAGTTTGACGATCGGCTGATCGCGGAGCAGAATATCAATGCTCGCGAGCTGGAATGCAGCGTGCTCGGGAACGAAGAGCCTATCGCCTCCGTAGTCGGAGAAATTATTCCCGCGAATGAGTTCTACGACTATGAGGCCAAGTATCTCGACGAGGGCTCGAAACTGGTCATTCCGGCTGAGATCAGTAACGGAATCTCAGACGAAATTCGCGCGATGGCTATTGAGGCATTTGATGCCGTGGACTGCGCGGGAATGGCGCGAGTTGATTTCTTTCTGGAGCAAGATACGAATCGAGTACTGCTGAACGAGATCAACACGATACCGGGATTCACCAATATCAGCATGTATCCCAAGCTCTGGGAAGCGTCAGGTTTGAGCTATGGCGATTTGATCGATCGGCTCATTCAGCTTGCCATTGAGCGACATGCGGATCGGGCTCGAAACCGGGTCAATCGTTGATGAAATCTGGTCAGGACTGCTCAAGGGCTTCCCTCACGGTCAACTCAAGAACATGAGCCACAGGCTAACGACACCTACCGCGGCTCCCCGTTCGGGGAATTAGAGCTCCGCAAACGCTTCCACCGCCGCATCGATTGTCCGATCAATGTCATCGTCGCGGTGCGCGAGGCTTACGAATGCGGCCTCAAATTGAGATGGCGCGAAATAGACGCCACGGGCGAGCATGGCTTGAAAGAAGCGCGCGTATCGAGTTGTGTCGGCCTTCTTGGCGCTCTCGTAGTCAAACACGGGCTGGCCGATAAAGAAAGACGTCATCATTGAGCCAACTCTGTTTGAGAACATCTCAATGCCGTGCGCCTTCGCCGCTGAGGCGATTCCATCACTGAGCCGGGCTCCGAGTTTCTCGAGTCGGCCATAAACGCCAGGCTCTTGAAGCGCTCGAAGAGTCGCGAGTCCGGCAGCGACGGCGATGGGATTCCCTGAGAGTGTTCCTGCCTGGTAGATCGGTCCGGCGGGTGCCATGCATTGCAGGACATCCCGTCGCCCTCCATAGGCTCCCACAGGCAGGCCTCCGCCGATGATCTTTCCCAGGCAGGTGATATCTGGGGTGATGCCGAATCGCCCTTGAGCGCCGCTATAGGCGACGCGAAAGCCGGTGATGACCTCGTCAAAAATGAGCAGCGATCCGGAGCGCTCTGTGATCTGGCGAAGCCCCTGGAGGAATCCGTCTGTAGGGGGCACCACGCCCATATTCCCCGCCACGGGCTCAACGATGACCGCGGCGATGTCTGAACCGAATTGATTGAATGCCCGTTGGACGCTCTCAAGGTCGTTGTAGCCGGTACTGAGCGTCTCGCTCGCTAGCCCAGGTGGGACGCCAGGGCTATCCGGAGACCCAAGAGTGAGCGGTCCGGATCCGGCTTTTACTAGTAGGCCGTCGGCGTGTCCGTGATAGCACCCATCGAACTTGATGATCTTGTTTCGACCAGTGAAGCCGCGCGCAAGGCGTATGGCCGACATCGTCGCTTCAGTACCGGAATTGACCAGCCGAACCATCTCAACGGATGGCAACGCGTCAGTAATGAGCTCAGCCAGCTCTACTTCTCGTTCGGTGGGTGCACCAAAGCTCGTGCCATTGCTCGCGGTGCGCTGAATGGCCTCGACCACCGATGGATGGCCATGGCCCAAAATCAATGGTCCCCACGATCCGACGAAGTCGATGTATTCGCCACCGTCCGCGTCAAAAACGCGTGACCCGGCGCCGCGCTCAATAAACAGTGGCTGACCGCCGACCGAACGAAACGCGCGAACGGGGCTATTGACTCCGCCGGGAATTACATGTTGTGCGCGGGCGAAAAGGTGCTTTGAGTTCGGGCCGACGCTCATGCGCACATCCATCGGCACACGTCGGGGGCATGGTACGAGATGATCATGTCCGCGCCCGCTCGCTTGATACCGGTAAGAATCTCCATCGTTACTCGTTCCTCGTCAAGCCAGCCGTTTGCCGCGGCAGCCTTGACCATCGCGTACTCTCCGCTCACGTTGTAGGCGACAAGCGGCAGGTCGAATCGATCTCGCGCCATGCGAATCAGGTCGAGGTAAGCGAGCGCGGGCTTCACCATCATGAAATCGGCGCCTTCGTTTATGTCCAGCTCGATCTCTCGCATCGCCTCACGGGCATTGCCCGAGTCCATCTGATAGGAGCGGCGATCGCCGAACTGTGGCGTGCTATCCGCGGCTTCGCGAAATGGTCCGTAGAAGCCGGATGCGAACTTGGCGGAATAGGCCATGATGGCCGCTTCCGAGTATCCCTTTTCATCCAGGGCTTTCCGGATCGAGCCGATTCGGCCATCCATCATGTCGGACGGTGCAATGATGTCCGCACCGGCCTCGGCCTGAGCCAGGGCTGTCTTGTTCAGGAGCTGGATGGTGGCGTCATTCCGAACGTGGCCGTCCTCCACGATGCCGCAGTGACCGTGACTGGTGTACTCACAAAGACACAGATCGGCAATCACGATGAGATCGGGGCAATGCTCCTTCAGCTCCCGTATGGCGACCTGAACGATGCCATCCCGTGCATAAGCTTCAGAACCAAACTCGTCCTTCGATTGGGGTAGGCCAAAGAGGAGCACGGCGGGAATTCCAAGCTTCGCAACCTCACGGGCGTCCGCCACAACTTCGTCCACCGAAAGCTGGGACACGCCTGGCATTGATGAGACCGGCTGACGGACACCTCGTCCTGGAGTGACGAAATACGGATAGATGAAATCAGACGGGGAAAGGGCTGTTTCGCGCACCATCCGTCGCATCGTTTCTGTTCGCCGCAAGCGTCGCATGCGCAGGGCCGGAAATGCACTCGTCACGGTTGCCCCCTCTCCTGTCTCCGAATTGACCACCAGTCCACGACGACGGACACTAAACCCTCGACGGTGTAGTCACTGGCAACGGACTCCACGCGAAGGCCTGCGTTGCGGGCGGCCTCGGCGGTTGTAGGACCAATGCAGATACTCGGAATGTTCCGAGCTACTCCCTCACGCTCTTCTCCGACCGCGCTCACGAAGTTGGCGACGGTGGAGGAGCTGGTGAACGTCAGGACGTCAAGTTCGCATCGGTCAAGAAGGCCGCGGAGCTCCTCCGCGCGATGCGGGGCCGGAACCGTCTTGTAGGCGACAAACGATTCGACAGAAGCCCCCAGCTCCTTGAGTCCATCGACGATCTCTGTCGGAGCGATATCGCTTCGGAACAACGCAATTCGAGCGTGGTTTACGCCTACTTCCCCGAGCTTCTGCACGATCGCGCTCGAAATGAATTTTGGGGGCGTCACATCCGCCTGCAGGCCGTAGCCCCGCAGCGCTCGCGCGGTGGCTGGTCCGATGGCGCAGATGCGCGTGTTACCGAGCACGCGTACATCCTTCCCGGAATTGAGCAGGCGGTCCATCGTCGCCCTCACTCCATTGGCGCTCGTGAATACCACCCAGTCGAAAGAGCTCAGGCTATGTAGCGCAGCGTCCAACGTCTCCAAGTGCTCGGTCGGCTGAATATCGATCGCAGGCAGCTCAATTGGCGCGGCTCCTAGCTCACGCAATGAGCGAACGAAGGAGCTTGACTGTTCTCGCGACCGCGTAACTAGAACTCGAAGGCCGAAAAGCGGGAGGTCCTCGAACCACGATAACTGGTCACGGAGCGCGACGACGTCACCCGCAACGAGAATGGCTGGTGGTTTGACTGACTGTGCTCGAGCCCTGTCAGCTATGGTCGCCAACGTTCCAGTCACGGTCCGCTGTCGTGGCGTTGTTCCCCACTGGATGATCGCAGCAGGCTGGTCTGGCGCGCGGCCCGACCGGATAAGTCGCTCGACAATCTCCGCCATCTGCTCAACTCCCATGAGCACGACAAGCGTATCTGCACCGTTGGCGAGCGCGTCCCAACGGTGGGAAGACTCCGACTTTGATGGATCCTCGTGACCTGTGAGCACGGTGAATGATGCCGCGATCCCGCGGTGTGTGACGGGTATGCCGGAGAATTCCGGGGCTGCAAGGGCCGAGCTAATACCCGGGACGATCTCGAATGGAATCCCGTGCTTGCGGAGGCAGAGGGCTTCTTCTCCGCCTCGTCCGAATACAAACGGATCACCGCCCTTGAGCCGGACTATCTTCTCCCCGGCCTGCGCCAACTCGACAAGCAGGTCATTGATCCCGTCCTGTGGCACAGCGTGATCGCGCGGTCCTTTACCTACATAGATCCGCCGAGCAGAAGGAGGCGCAAAGTCGAGGACCTCCATCGGGATAAGGCGATCGTGAACGACCACGGAAGCATCCTCAAGGCATTGCTTACCGCGAACAGTAAGTAACCCGGGGTTGCCAGGCCCCGCTCCCACCAGTGCAACTTGCCAGATCACGAACCGCCCAGCCCTGGATTCGCGAGTCGCGCCATTATTGCTGAAAGGTCGTCTGCAACTAGCCTTCCGAGCTGATCGGCATCTGACGCCGGCCCGGTCCTCTCCGATCGTGCCACGTCCTGCCCGGACTCATCGGCGACCACCGCCAACAAATGCAGCTCGTCACCGTTTCGTCGTCCAATGGCCCCCACAGGCACGCGGCAACCTCCCCCAATAGCTGCCAGAAACGATCGTTCCGCCCGAGTTTCGGTATTCGTTATTTCGTCGTTCACATGGGCCACCAGGGCGAGCGTCTCAGCGTCGTCGGACCGGCATTGAATCGCCAACGCACCCTGGCCGACCGCCGGGATGCATTGCTCCGGGCTGAACACCGTCGAGATTCTCTGATGAAGCCCGAGGCGACTCAATCCAGCGACGGCGATGACCAGGCCATCGAACTGCCCCTCGTCCAACTTGCGGAGGCGAGTGTCAACGTTTCCCCGGACTCCAGCGAATTGCAGATCAGGACGGAGCGCCCGTAGCTGTGCAATTCTTCTCGGACTGCCCGTCGCCAGTATCGCGCCTGTCGGCACGTCGGAGAAATCTGTTCCATCGCGAGTGACGAGCGCATCGCGCGAATCCTCTCGTACCGGGACCGCACCGATCACCAGGCCGGATACTTCCTCTGAGGGCAGATCCTTCAGAGAATGCACGGCAATATCGGCTCGTCCACTCAAGAGCTCTTCTTCAAGTGCTTTGACAAATACGCCTTCACCGAGCTGGGCCAGAGATATGTCCTGGCGGACGTCCCCACGTGTGCTGACTATCTCGATAGACAGCTCCTGTCTGCCGAGAAGCGGCCGAAGCATATCTGCAACAGAGTGCGCCTGCTTTAGCGCCAGGGTGCTGCCGCGGGTGGCTATCCGCTGCGGGCGCATCCCCGTTGGCACTAGTCGTCAGCCAGGCTAAAGAGGTCGCGAACTGTTCTCGCGTATGCACGACTATCGTGCTCGGTCGAACTCGACTTGAGTCGAATGATGGGATCATGCAGAAGCTTGTTGACGAGAGCCACAGAGAGCGCCTGCACGACGTTTCTGTCGCGATCCGAGAGGCCTGACAGACGTGTCAGTGCCCGGTCTAGCTCTGATTGCCGTATCGACTCGGCGCGACTGACCAGCGACTGGATAAGTGGCGTCACCTCGCGACTTTCCCGCCAGGATTCAAAGCTCGCGACCTCGTCCTCGATCAACGCTTCAGCTTGAGGAAGCTCGAGCTTCCGAATTTCGAGGTTGCGCGAGCAGATTCCATCCAGATCATCGATATTGAAGAGATGGACATTGGAAACCTCGGCCGCCTCAGGCGCCACGTCACGGGGTACGGCGATATCCACAATGAGCATTGATCGGTCCATTCGCTGGAGCATGGCTCTCTCAACGTCCTGACGCTCCAGGACATGAGCTCCAGATGCGGTGGAGCTGATGACGATGTCTGATTGGGCGAGCGCAGCGTCGATGTCGTCCAGCGTGCAGGGCTCCCCGCCCAGTCTCCGCGCAATCCGCTCGGCACTTGCCATACCACGGCTTCCGACGATCAAGCGACTAACGCCGTGAGCTCGCAGGGTGCGGACAGTGAGCTCACCCATCTTGCCCGCGCCAATGACGAGAGCCGTGAGGCCGCGCAAATCTCCGAGGACATCTCGTGCAAGCTCGACGGCCGCATAACTAACACTCACCGCGTTCCTGGCTATGTCGGTCTCAGTCCGAATGCGCTTGCCAGTCGCCAGCGCTTGCTCGAAGAGGCGGGACATCGTCGGACTTAGAGTTTGGTGCTGTCGTGCAATATCATACGCCGACCGAAGCTGCCCCAGAATTTGCGGCTCACCAATCACCATCGATTCCAGGCCGGAGCTCACGCGAAGTAAATGACGGACTGCTTCCAGTTGAGCAAAGGTCTCCGTGCGTTCCTCTAGTTCCAGTCCCGGCACCCCGCGCGAATCAGCGAGAAAACGGATCAGCGCCTCACTGCCGGAGCGCAGGTGGCCGACGTCCGCGTAAATCTCAGTTCGATTGCAGGTCGAGAGAATGACACCCTCATGGGCAAATTGTCCCAGGCGGTCAATCGCCTGGCCCAGGGTATCTGGAGGAAAGGCCAATCGCTCCCGCAGCTCGAGGGGCGTCGTGTGATGGCTTACGCCCACGGACACGAGCGTCATTTGAGGCTTCCATTGAGCGCTGTGGCTTCAAGACGCGAAACGATGGTCTTGACTGCTTCGGCACGGCGTCCAGCGCGAATGTGAGCCAGGATTGACGCATCGTGCATGAGCTCTCGCCATTGGTCTCCAGTTGTCGAGATTTGCGATCCGCGAACCGACTCACGCGCCTCGGCGATGACTTCCAGGAGTGCCAGGCGCTCCTCTGTCAATAGCGTATCGAGCTCTTCCCGCAGAAGTCGTGCAAATGCCGGGCTTCGTCCAGATGTGGAGAGGGCTACCGTGACATCGTCGCGCCTTACGACGGCCGGGACATGGAATGTACCGTCATGCGGCGAATCTGCTCGATTGACGAGGGACCCGTTGTGACGAGCGACTTGCTCAAGCCGAGCGTTCACCTGAGCGCTGTCAGTAGCCAGGAACACCAGGTTCGCGCCATCCAGGTCTTGTTCATGCGCTTCGCGCTGGATCCAGCGGATGGCCTGATTATCCACCAGATCACGAAGGTCGGGGTGAACCCCAGGCGCGATCACCGTCACGTCGGCTCCCGCGTCCAGCAGCCCGCGGGCTTTGCGCAATGCCACCGCTCCGCCACCGATCACCACACAGCGAAGTCCTTCGACCCGAACGAACATGGGATAGAGGCGAGTCATTTCGCGGCAACCGTCCTTGTCGCGGCTTCGTGCGCCTCGGTCATGCTGAGCAGGACGTGATCCATAAACTGATTGACCCGAATGAGCGCGTCAGCCACACGCGGTCCACGTTGGGGTTGATCTCCAAACCAGCGTGTGACGCTTTCTACGACCGGATTCCGAAAGAAAAGAAATGCCTGCATCGCATCGTGGAGAGACAGGCCCAGCCGAGCCGCGACCTGACCGTATTCAGTGGCGACCCCCGCTCCATCGCGAAGACTGCGTTCGCGCTCGCGTTTGGTAGAAGCCAGCACGAATGCCGTGAGCTGGTGGAGCATTGAAGAGCCCAGCGTACGGAAATGCTGACGCTCGACTGGCTCGAGATCCTGCATCCAGCCATGGTCAGGGTGGCCACGACGCTCTATCTGACCGTAGCGCTCGCGACTGGAGAGGAGGGCGGCGCTCAAGCTGGCTTCCATAGGAGGAGACGCCTCGGTGAGTTGGTGTAGGTCGTCTTCAAGGTATCGCCTATGGCCGCCAGGAGTGACGTAGGCGCGTACTTTTCCTTCGTCCGTCCAGTGTCGCAGCGTCGCTTGATTGACGCCGAGCAGCTCGCAGGCTCTACGGATACTGACCCAGCGCACATTGGGATTGACTTCCATTCGAGATGTGTCTGTCGATCCCCAAAAATCTGTCAAAATCTATCAATCTCTTCGGAAATGCTTCAGAGATAGCTTATGTCGTCGGTATTGAAGCGTCAAGAACGCCCGGTTGTATCTGGCTGAGCGTCACCATGATTTCATAGATACGCGTCCAATCGATACGCGTTCAATCGAAGTTGTCTGGCGTCGGTCTAGGGGACGAAAGCCCTGATAAGATCTACGGCCTATGCGTGTACTGCTCGCGGGCGGCGGATCCGGAGGCTCGGCAACGCCGGTTCTCGCGGTCGCGGAAAAGCTTCGGGCTCGAGACTCGTCCAGCGAGCTTCTGTACGTTGGCACGAGCACGGGGCCGGAGCGTGCGCTGGTGGAATCTGCTCGAATCCCATTCCGGAGTGTCCCGAGCGGTAAGCTGCGTCGGTACTTCGATTTGCAGAACGTCTGGGATGTTGCGAATGTAGGTCGCGGCATGACCCATTCCTTCGGGATCGTTCGCCAATTCAAACCAGATGTCGCCTTCGGAGCAGGCGGCTTCGCCTGCGTGCCACCTCTCTGGGCCGCGCGGCTATCCAACGTGCCCGTGGTCATTCATCAACAGGACGCCATTCCGGGACTGGCGAATCGCCTACTTGTACCAGCCGCCACGTCTATAAGCGTGACCTTTCAGGAGACAATCCACCACTTCCCGAAATCTAAGACGTGGCTCAGTGGGAACCCCGTACGCCAGTCCGTATTGGAGGGCGACCGCGATCGATTCTTCGCCCGATTCGATCTCGACCCACAACGTCCGCTGGTCCTCATCACGGGAGGGGGTACCGGCGCCCTGCGACTCAATCAGCTCGCGGCTCAGGCCTCGGAACGGCTGATTCAGCATGTACAGGTGGTACATCTGACAGGGCAGGGGCGGGAGGTTGAAGTCCAGTTTCGCTCCCCGCACTACCTGCAGCGCGCATTCCTCATTGACGAGATGGCTGACGCTTTGCACGCCGCGACCGTCGTCGTGTCCCGCGCGGGACTTGGAACGCTGAGTGAGATCGGCGCCCTGGGGCTGGCTGCGATTGTGATACCTATGCCAGGCTCACATCAACTGGCTAATGCCAGGGCGTTCGCTGAGCGCCGCGCCGCTGACGTGCTGAACGAGGAGACGCTCACGTCGGACGTGCTTGCTGATCGCGTTTTTCGTCTGATCGCCGACGTTGAGATGCGAGCGGCCCTGGGGGAAGCGGCCAGGCGTCTGCTCCCCCTTGATGCGGCAGATCGGGTGGCTGATCGCATCCGGGAGCTAGTGGTTGACAGCTAACGCGAGACGAGCTGCGGCTCCGTCGCTTGCACCTCTTCCACGATGATCTTCAGTCCTCCGTTGGCTGACGTCTCAACGTCAATACCATTGCCGGTTTGGTGAACCGAAATGTCGATCGATGCACCTGCGACACGAAGATTTTTCATCTCAACGATCGTCACTCCGGCTGGCAGGAGGGGCCGCACGGTCATGCGCCGCCGAGGTGCATCCACATCCAGACCAAGTACGCTCTGGACAATCAAGAACACACTCGCGGCCGCCCAAGCCTGTGGGCTGCACGAGACCGGGTACTGAGCAGGCATGGAGAAGTAGCGACGGTCCCTGGCGAAACCGCAGTAGACCTCTGGAAGGCGGTAACTTGGAAATCGGACCGCCGCGTCAATGACTTCGCCGGAAAGAATTGCAGCCTCATAGTCGAATCCGGCTCGTTTAAGGCCCGCGATGATGATCGAGTTGTCGTGCGGCCAAACGCTGCCGTTGTGATAACTCATCGGATTGAAGTTGGGCTCGTGACTGCTGAGTGTCCTGATCCCCCAACCACATCGCAGATCTTCAGACATCATGCGTCGCACCACGGTGGCACGAAGCTCCTCAGGGATGATGCCGCTCCAGATGTTGTGGGCCGCATTGGAGCCAATCGCATGTATCTGCTCCTTCTCCGGACCCAATGCCATGGCAAAGTAGGAGTCGTCCTTCATCCAAAACCGCGCGAGATAACGCTCCTGCAATAGTCGAGCTGCCTGGGTCTGCTCTTCGGCCCGATCAGTCAGCCCAAGGAGCTGGAAGAGATCAGCCATGCGCATCCGCGCATCGTAGACATAACCCTGGACTTCGCTGAGCGCAATTGGGGGTTCAACGGGTCGGCCATCGCGATATGAGATCGAATCGTGCGAGTCCTTCCAGCCCTGGTTTCGTATGCCAGTTTCAGAGCGTGAGCAATATTCGATGAATCCGTCACCGTCCTGGTCACCGTAGTTATCAATCCAACCGATCGCGGCATCGATATGCGGCAGCATCGACCGCGCAAAACCCATGTCGCCCGTCCATCGAACGTACTCGCTGAGTGTGATCAGGAAGAGAGGCGTTGCATCCACGCTCCCGTAATAAGGCGTATGTGGGACCTTGCCGAGATTGGCAACCTCCCCCATGCGAATCTCATGGAGAATCTTGCCCGGCTCCTCGTCGCGCCAGTGGTCGACACGTGAGCCTTGATATTTGGCCAGAAATCGGAGCGTCGCGTAGGCGATGTTGGGATGCAAAGGAAGCGATTGCAGCGCCGTAATGAGACTGTCTCGGCCGAACGGGACACTGAACCAGGGGATTCCCGCCGATGGCAGATATCCATCCGGCACCTGATCGCTGAGCAGCCGGAGGTCACTTGCCGAACGACGGATGACCGCGTTGAGCAGTTCATTGTCGGTACGGATGACGGTACTGCTATCGGCCCACACCGTATACGAATCGCGGATGAGTAGGAACTCCTGGTCAAGCGTTAAGCCGCGCGACCCGGGGCTCTCGATTGCCTCATCCTTGATGTGTGGCTCTATCAGCGTGGTGATCACACGATATTGCGAGGGTGGAATCTCCAGCCGAAAGTGGACGTCAGCCCAGGCCGGATCCACCCGCGTATCCACACGCGGATCGCCAGCACCGCTAATGCCGGGCAGCTCCCTCAGGTCATTACTGATCGGCTCGGGCGTATGGCAGGTAAGTCCAGTGGGTTCTCGGTCGAATTTGACAATTGTTTCACGCTCGGTGCCATCCAGACCGCGGTACCCGAAGACGAGCTGACCGTCACTCGACGCCGGTGCGGAAATCTCACCGAACTCAGTTCGTTTGAGATAACCGCGCACATCGAACATGTCTCGAAAGTCGGAACCTAGTCGTAGTACGACGTCGAAGGTAACGGCGTGGGAGTTGTAGTTGAAAAATCCCAGACGCTCATGGAGACCGTTATGAAGAAATCGATTGCGGCGGATGCTAACCGTGCGCGGCGGCACGAGATTCCCTGTTGAGTCCACGAGCCGAGGGTTCGCAAACTGAAGGTTGGTCATGAAATTGTGCTCGCCCGATGCGCTGAGAAGCTGGGGCTGAGCGCCGTTGATCTGGAGCTCAAAAATGCTCAGAAACCGTGTGTCGCGCCAGTACAGTCCCTGACCGTCAATATTTCCTGACCGAACATCGCCGCTTGGATCAGTCACCAGAAACATCTGGTTCTCTTTCAGCACCGATCGATCAATCACAGGTAACTAGACACCTCGGAGCGTGAATACTGGATCGCCACCAACTTGAGTTGGACGAGCACAGCTGGACGAGGTCACGGTTTGGGAATGTCACCGTGGTGCGCATCAAGCATGCCCGTGCCTCGGGGGGATGCCTGACCGGCTTGTTTAAGTATGACAGGTTTGGATGGGCCAATTTTATCGGCCCGTTTCCACCACGATATCTGAGAGCTGGACCGGTTCAGTCCCCGTCCGCGTTGAGAACGATCATGTCTTCGCGACTTTCGCCAATGCCGACGTGTGTAATCGGAACGCGCATAAGAGACTCAAGCCGCTTGACGTACGTCTGCGCTTCGAGCGGCAGCTCGTCCCACTCGCGGACATGCGCAACGGGCCGACTCCAACCGGGTAGCGTCTCGTAGATCGGCACGCAGCGATCGAGCTCCTCAACACTTGACGGCATGTGATGAATCGTCACGCCGTCTAGCTCATAGGCAACGCAGACCTTGAGCTCCTCCAGCTTGTCCAGGATGTCCAGTCGAGTGAGAACGATCCCGTCGAATCCGTTTACGATCGCCGAATGCCGCCCGACGACGGCATCGAACCAGCCGCATCGTCGAGGACGCCCCGTCGTGGTTCCGTACTCATGTCCTTCTTCGCGTAGGAAGGTCCCCACGTCGTCGTCCAGCTCAGTGGGCATGGGGCCGGTTCCGACGCGCGTTGAGTACGCCTTGAATACTCCGAGTGCCTGACTGAGATATCGCGGTCCAATACCGGCGCCAAGGCAGAGCCCAGCCACAGTCGGTGATGATGAAGTGACGTAAGGGTACGTTCCGTGATCCAGGTCAAGAAGAGATCCCTGCGCCCCCTCGATGAGTATCGTCTCGTCGCGATCGATCGCATCCTGGATTGCCATCGAGACTTCGCCAATCTGGCCGCGCAGTCGGTCGGCGATGGCGAGGTAGCTCGCGCAGATGTCCTCGACGGAGAGCGTGAGGCCGGCAGTGCCGAGAATAGGTGCAATATGTTCGGCCGCGTGAGCGACTTTCGAGCGGAAGCGGTCTGGGTCCAGAAGGTCCCCCGCACGAATCCCTTTACGGCTTACCTTATCGACGTATGTCGGACCAATTCCGCGACCTGTCGTCCCAAGCCCACCATCTCCGCGCTCTTCCTCTTGAAGACTGTCCAGCAGGACGTGGTAAGGAAGAATGAGATGCGCACGGTCGGAGATACGCAGATTTCCGGTCTGAACGCCACGTGCGTGCAGCTCATCAAGCTCGGCCACGAGCGCGGTGGGGTTGAGTGCGACTCCAGGCCCTATGACGCAGAGAGTTGACGGATTGAATATGCCGGCGGGCACGAGGTGCAGCGCGAATTTCCCCTGAGGGTTGACGATGGTATGTCCCGCGTTGTCACCACCTTGCGCACGAATGACAACATGGGCCTTGCCGGCAAGCATGTCAATGACCTTGCCCTTCCCCTCGTCACCCCACTGGCCTCCGACAACTGCATAAACCGGCATCCTACCCCCATCTCGCGCAATGGCGCGGGAATTATACGGTCAAGGTGTTTACGCCAATGTCACGCGACAACCGCGGTGGTCCTTCCAGTGCATTGTGGTTGTTGGCCACACAGCAGTCCTGTACGGCTCAGCGCTGGGACGCTCATGATGGCGTCACGAGGAAGCTGCCACCACACTAACTTCAAATTCAAAGACCGATCGCAGACGACACCGCGATCACCCGAGCCGGAGCTCAGCGAGACTCGTGCGAATCTATCGGGATGAGCTCGCGGCGGCTTCCTCACGGGCGGTGTAGTTCCGACGATAGTACTCCTGGAAGCTGGCGTCCTTCAGCCGTCGCCACCACGCCTCGTTCGCTACGTACCAGTGCACCGTCCGCTCCATCGCCGCTGCGAAATCTCGTTGCGGCGCCCACCCCAGCGCGCGCGTCTTCGACGAATCCACGCTGTAGCGACGGTCATGGCCGGGGCGATCCGGGACGAGCTTCTTCAGGCTCGCGGGCTTCCCTAGGATACTCAGAATGGCGTCGGCCACCTGGTGGGTGTTGATGGCGTGCCCGGCCCCGACGTTGTAGATCTCCCCGGGCGTGCCGCGCTCTAGCACGGTGGCGATCGCCGTGCAGTGATCGGCCACGTCGATGTAGTCGCGTAGCGCCCCGCCATCGCCATAGATCGGCAGCGGCAGATCGTCGATGGCGTTGGTGGTGAACAACGGGACCACCTTCTCGGGGTACTGGTTGGGCCCGATCGTGTTGGCCCCACGGGTGATCAATACCGGCAGTCCATGGGTCACGCCATAGGCGCGCACCATCAGGTCCCCGCCGGCCTTGCTGGCGGCATACGGGCTGCGCGGCTCGAGCGGATCGTCCTCCGTGGATGCCCCCACCGGCACGTGTCCGTAGACCTCGTCGGTGCTCACCTGCAGGTACCGCTGCAATCCGTGCCGCCGCGCGGCATCGAGCAGCACCCAGGTGCCCTCGACGTCGGTCCGGATGAACCCGCCGGCATCCAGAATCGAGCGATCCACGTGCGTCTCGGCGGCGAAGTTCACGATCACGTCCTGGCCGGCCAGCACTCCATCCACCAGAGCCGGATCGGCAATGTTCCCGTGGACGAAGGTGTAGCGCGGCTGCCCCTCGAGATCCGCCAAATTGGCGCGATTGCCAGCGTAGGTCAGCGCATCCAGGACTGTCACGTGCGCCCCGCGCTGCGTCGCGAGCAGGTGATGCACAAAGTGCGAGCCGATGAAGCCGGCGCCCCCGGTAATGACGACCTTCATGACGCGACAGCCTCCGCCGCGGCTGGTCCCGGGGGGGCGCATCGGTCGGGTCGATCTCGGTCGGTGGCGGTGCCGCCCCGCGCCCGCTCGGCCAGGAAGCGGAACGTCTCGTAGTAGGTCTCGATTGATTCGCCGGCATCGCCCCACCAGCCGTCCAGGATGTCGTACTCCATGGCCCCGCGGTCGATATAGGCGTTATTGACGTCCGTCACTTCGAGCTCCCCACGGCCCGAGGGGCTCAGGGTGGTGAGGATGTCCCAGATGGCGGCGTCATACAGATAGATGCCGGTGACCGCGTAATGGGAGCGCGGGAATTGCGGCTTCTCCTGAATGAAAAGAATCCGCTCGCCCTCGATGATCGGCACGCCGTAGCTCTGCGGATGCGCGACCTCGGTCAGCAGGATCCGCGCGCCCTGGGCTTGCCGCTCGAAGTTGTCCACGGAGGCCTTGATGCTGCGGTCGACGATGTTATCGCCGAGCATGACGACGACCTTGTCGCCATCGACAAAGCGCTTGGCCAGACCGATCGCCTCGGCGATGCCGCCGGCACGCTCCTGGTAGGCGTAGTTGAGCTGGCGCAGGCCGAACTCGTGGCCGTCGCCGAGCAGGCGCAGGAAATCACCGGCATTGTTGCCGCCGGTGACCAGCATCACCTCGTCGATGCCGGCGTCGGCCAGCGTCTGCAGCGGGTAGTAGATCATCGGCTTGTCGTACAGCGGCAGCAGGTGCTTGTTGGTGATCCGGGTCAGCGGATGCAGCCGCGTCCCCGAGCCGCCTGCCAGAATGACGCCTTTCATTGAGTAGAACCTCCTGTGCTCCTCACCGGTCGAATCAGCTTCGAGCGGTATAGCGTTCTAAGATCGTGGATGGTCGTACATCGTTGAGTACGACCCCCAGAATGCGTGCCTTCACCTGCTCTAACTGGCGCTTGGCACTCTGCGATGACTCGCGACGCGTGTGCCCCGAGCGAAGCACCAGTAGCACTCCATCGCTTCTAGGAGCGATCTGTGCCGCGTCAGACACCAGCCCGATTGGGGGAGTGTCGACTAAGACAATATCAGCCCGCTCCTTCAGGCCCTCCCAGATGGAGTCCAGGCGGGCCGAGCCGAGTACTTCAGCCGGGTTGGGTGGGAGCGGCCCGGTTGGCACGAGACTGAGGCCCGGAATTGCAGTCGGATGAATGGAGTCGTCCAGACTTCCACCGAGCAGTGCATTGGTGAAGCCGGGCGATTGGGGACCACCGATGAGCGCATGCAAGGTGGGTGAGCGAAAATCGCAGTCCACGGCCAAGACCGTCTTTCCAGATTCAGCCATCGCCACCGCGAGATTCGCAAGTACAGTCGACTTGCCGTCATTCGCACCCGCACTCGTGATCACGACCGTGCGGATTGGCGCATCGAGCCCGGAGAACTCGAGATTGGTGCGAAGCGTTCGATACGCCTCTGCCGCCGCGGAGTGGGGGTCGATCGCGGTGACGAGCCGCCGGCTATCTTCGGTCTGTGCCTTCGCTCCAAATAATGGCATCAGGTGGGGCTCCCTTGGGCTGCGATTGAGCTCGGCTCGGTGTTCCTGAGCTGCAATGCGATAGCATCGGCGGGGGCCGGGATCGACGCCAGCGTGGCGAGGTTCAATCGGCGAGTCACGTCCTCAGCGGAATTGATCGTGTCGTTCACATAGGCAAGAAGCAATGCCAGGAGCGCGCCGAAGGCGATGCCGAGCCCGGTAGCCACCGGTACAATGGCTCGAGTTTGCGGCCAGACCAGGACTGCAGAAGTCGGACGGTCCAGCATGGATACTACCGTTCTCTCTGACTGAGGAACTCCCTGATTGCGAGCCGCGTGCTGCTCCTCGAATACGCGTGCGAACTCCAATGCCAGCCGTTCCGCCATTGTCGGGTCCGTATCATCTACTTCGATCAGCACCTGAACGTTGTCGACGATGGCTTCCGCGCGCACCTTGCTCAGCAGGCGGTCCGGTCCCAGGTCAAGACGCAGACGTTGGTCGACTTCGCGCGCGACTTCTGTAGTGCGAACTCGCTGCGCCAGCGGACGCAGTGTCTTCTCTACGGCGAGCTGGGCTCCGTAATCGAAACGCCCTGAAAGTTCGAGGCGCACACTCGAGCGATAGATCGGCGTCTGGATGCGCGAGTAGAGGAGGGCGAAGCCGGTCGCCGCGACAGCGGCTACGACAACCACCCACCAATACTGTCGCAATGCATTGAAGACGTCTGAAGGACGGAGCTGAATCATGCGGCGTTCAAGCGCTCCACTCGCCGCCACTATACGAGCGGCCCCACAGTAGTGACAATTGATGCTTCCGATCGCTATGGGAGGGATCGCTGCTTGGGAATCTCACCGATGACCGGCCATTTGAGTAAATCTTCAACCTCTCGTCGGGTGCGTAGCCGATCGTCCAGATATTCAAGAAGGAATGCCAGTCCCACCGCCAACAGGAACCCGATTGCCGTCCGCAGAAGGATTTCTCCAATGAGCGCGGCCCCTCCTGATGCCCGAGCGAGCGAGGGACGGTTGATGATACGGACCAGGCCGTTGTTCGCTTGCAGCATTCCCATGTAGTCGCCGAGCCGAGAATTGAGAACTCGCTCATACGCTTCAGCGATTGCCAGCGTACCAGGGCCCTCTGAGCCACAGATGCTCAGATCGAGCATACGGTGGGTCTTTTTGGTCCTGGCGACATTTGCAAGTGTCGCTGGATCGACCCTGAAGCCCATCTCAGCACTCACGTCCTCGGCAAACGCCTGGCTTCTTACGAGCTCGCTCAGGTCGTCGGCGAGGTATTCGGAAGCCAGCCATGGGTAGTAATTGTCGTATCCATAGTAACCCTCGCGCCGCGGTTCGGGTACCACGCTGACAGCCATTCGCATATTCGCTTGAAAAGCGCAGGGACCCCGCCAGGCCGCAAGGGAAGCGGCGGCGAATGAAAGGGCCGTGATAGCGGCAATGAGCCACCATCGACGGCGAAGAACGGACGCGTAGTGTGAAAGCTCCAAAGGGCTCAATCCAATTTCTGGGACGCGCAACTATACCGACAGGGGATAGACGCTTACAACGAGCTAAGAGCTGACGCCAATTCGTTCGACTGCGTTCCTGCGCTGAGTTCGTTGCACAAAAAGATTTTCGACAAGCGTGGTGAATTCTGACCGGAAGGTGTTGAGGCTGAAGCGCTCAGCGTTGCAACGAATGAGTCTGGAGTCCCAGCTCTGCATCTCAAATGTTCGGACGGCGCCCATCAGGGCATCAGACGTCTGATCGAAGAAATACGTTCCAGTCGTGCCATCCACAACAGTATCAAGCGCTCCGCCCGCGGCGAACGCAATTACCGGGCGCCCGCAGGCCTGCGCTTCGACCGGAGCAATGCCAAAATCTTCCTCCCCCGGGAAGATGAATGCTCGGCAGCGCCCGTAAAGATCGCGCAGGTCAGCGTCGCTTACGCGTCCCAGGAACTCGATGTTGCCGCGAGCGGTGGCCTGAAGGCCTGCTCTGTCTCTGCCATCTCCGACGATTTTCAACGGAAGCCCAAGATGGTTGAACGCGTCTACGACGAGGTCAACGCGCTTATAGGGAATCAGTCGCGACGCCACGAGAAAGAAGTCGTCGACGGTTCCTGCTGGGCGAAATGCTTCTGTATCGACCGGCGGATAGATAACCGATGCGTCGCGACGATAGAACTTTTCGATACGGTCGGCCACGGCTCGCGAGATCGCAACAAATGAGTCCACTCGATTCGCAGCGGCAACGTCCCACATGCGCAGATAGTTCATAACGGGCGGCAGGGCAATACGGGCCAGCGGCCCCAGTCGCTCGCGATTTACATAATCGTGATATCGCCACGCCCATCGCATCGGGGTCAGGCAATAGCAGATGTGCACTGTCTCGGGGTTGGTGATGACTGACTTTGCCCAGGCGCTACTGTTGGAGATGACGACGTCGAACCCGCTCAGGTCGAAGTTCTCGAACACGAGCGGATAGAACGGCAGGTAGCTCTGGTGACGAGACATGACGCCGGGCAGCCGTTGCATGAACGATGTCCGGATATCCATCCGCCGATAGCTGGCGGGCATGGCCTCGGGATCAAAGATGGAGGTAAAGATGGGCGCCTCGGGAAACAGCTCGTGCATGGCCTCGAGCACACGCTCGGCGCCGCCATACTGATTCAAATAGTCGTGGACGAGTGCTACGCGCATAGTCGGCTAGAACGCCCCTCCACCCCAGAGGACCGTGGGGATAGTCCGGAGAAAGATCCGGAGGTCGAGCGAAAGCGACCAATGCTCGATGTAGTAGATGTCGTACATCACCATTTCGTCGAAGTCGAGCTCACTTCGCCCGCTGACCTGCCACAGCCCGGTCATGCCTGGTGATACCGCGAGTCGCTTCTTGTGCCACTCCTCGTATTGCTCGACTTCCGAGGGAATCGGAGGCCTCGGACCAACCAGGCTCATGTCACCGCGCAGCACATTCACGAGCTGTGGAATCTCGTCCACTGAAAAGCGCCGTATAAACCGCCCGACACGAGTCAGTCGGGGATCCTGACGAATCTTGAACAGCGGTCCAACAGCCTCGTTCTTCTCTTCCAGAAGTGTCCGTTCATCCGCCGCGTTGGGTTTCATTGACCGAAATTTGAACATGGTGAACGGCTCACCATTCTTACCGACCCGTGTATGGCGGAAGATGGCCGGTCCACCTGGAGATTCAATCTTGATCACGAGGGCAATGAGCGCCATGATCGGGGAAGCTACAAGCAGAGCGGCCGAGGACAGCACGACATCTATGGCTCGCTTCACCACTCGATTCCAACCCTGAATCGAGACCTCTCGAAGACCGATCAGCGGAATGCCGAGCACTGTGTCAGTATCAACGAGACTCAGTCTCATCTCATACATATCCGGGACGACCTTGAAAGTGAGTCCGCCCCGTCGACATTGATCCAAGGTTTCCAGAACTTTCTCGTGCAGCGCTGGCGGGAGCGCAACAATCACCTGTGTGACGTCGAAGCTCTCAATGACTTTTGCAAGCTCATCGATCGTTCCAAGTGCATGGAAGCGACCGAAATCGTCGCGTGCCGATTCACTAAGGAAGCCAACGACGTAATATCCGCGATTCCGCTGCGCGGCGAGGGCCTGCATCACCATCCGGCCCCGATTGCTATCTCCGACGACGAGCACTCGTTCCACGGCAGTGCCTCGCCTGTGCAAGGTGCTAATCAACATTCCTATGAGCGCGCGCCCAAGGAGCACCGCCAGGCTCGCGAGCGCCCAGACGTAAATAAATGTCCAACGCGAGGATGCCGGATAACGAAGCATGGCGGTGCCCGCGAAGAGCATCATGACGCCGAAGCCAGTGGACTTTACAACCCCCGGGCCGATGTCCACGATGGACCGTGTCGGCAAGCGGTAAAGGCCCGCAAAATGAAACTGAAGTGGCAGGATGACCGCAAGAGCCAGCTGAAGTGGGGCATAGACAGAGTACGGGACGTAATCCTCTGGCTCCACGTCTCCCCCAAGCTGAGCCACATAGCGGAGATACCAGGCGAGATAGAACGCCCCGCTTATGACAGCGAAATCAACCAGGAGTAGAGCGAACGGAATCAGTCGTCGCAAGCGCGCTTGTTGCCGTTCCGCGGTGACGCGAACGGACTCAGGAGCATTTGAGGCGTTGGGTGTGGCAGGCGCAATCAGGGACTCAATCACGGAATTCGTGCCGTCACTCACCTGCGTGACCGCCAGGGGACTTGGTCAGGCGCTCATAAACGGCGGCGGTCTCCGCCGCCATATGCTCCCAGCGAAATCGAGCTGCCTGCTTTCGACCGGCCAATGATAGTCTACGGCGCAGGTCAGAGTCAGAAGCGATTTGGGAGAGAGCTGAAGTCAGCGATTCTTCATTTTCTGGCGGAACAAGTTTGCCGGCTTCTCCCACCACCTCAGGCAACGATGACGCCGTGGTTGTGATCACGGGTGTCCCGCAAGCCATAGCTTCTGCCACTGGCAGCCCGAACCCTTCATAGTGAGACGGGTAAACGAATGCAGTTGCCGCGGAGTACCAGAGGGGCAGGTCCTCGGAAGGTACGAACCCCGGGAACCTGACGTTGTCCCCGAGTCCCAATTGATCCACGAGATCGAATACCTCTTGATCTTTCCAACCGCGACCACCTGCCAGAATGAGCGGCAGCGGATTCTCCGCATCACGCCGATAGCGAGCGTACGCTCGAACCAGGCCCGCTACATTCTTCCGAGGCTCAATCGTTCCAACGTAGAGAAAAAACTCTTCGGGAAGCTGGTTTCGCTGGCGGAATGCCTGAATCTGAGTTTCCGGCGCGGGCTGAAACCGGTGGGACACACCGCAGTAGGTTGTAACAACCTTGTCAGGTGCCACTCCGAACAGTCTGATGACGTCCCGGCGGGTGCTCTCTGAGATAGTCAGGACCGTGGTAGCTTTTCGCGCCGAAAGTCGGGCGATGGTCGCCAGGTACATAGCGTTGGAACGATTGAACAGCCGCGGGTAGCGCACGAAGCTTAAATCGCAGATGGTCATGACGGATCGGCCCTTCCAGGCGAGCGGAAGTGCGTAGCCCAGAGCGTGGATCAGGTCTGGCGGTCGACGAGCCAGGACGAGCGGCTGAATCAACTGTTCCCACACGACGCGCATCGAGGGTTTTCGAAAAGCCGAGCTGAGCACGGTCGTCCGAAAATTTGGTGTCGGGGATAGACAAATTTCGGTAGGCTCGTAAGTGACGAACGCCTCGTAGCATTGCTCCGGTGCTCTCAGACGGAGTTGTGTTAGCAGCTCATAGATGTACTGACTGATGCCCGCTGACCGATACGACGCGGACTGGGAAAGAAGGAGCGCGTTCAGGACAATCTTCACGATGGTAGGGGGAGCGGGAATGTTACCAGTCGGAGCGCTTCGGTAGGAATTCGCTCCTGAGGTCCACATCGTGGCGGCTCTCAGGGGTCGAGCTCAGGAGATCACCGGGATGAGAAATTGAAGCTCCGAGACGCCCACGTCGGAAGCGGACCCGCAGAATCGTGAAGACCGCGGACTCTATGAACCTCCATTTTGACCAACCCCATCGATTCCAGGGCGGTTCAATTGTCGGAGCGTTTCTCAGCGTGATATCGTGATGCCATTCAGGGTGCTCGGCACGAGCCGCGCCCCATTCATTCATGACGGGTGCTGCCGTACGCGACGCTGACTCCGCGCCTAGCCCGATGGCGATAGTCTGGAATCCCAGACCATCCAACGCTGGCAGACTTCTCGCTATCATCGCCGCGTTCTCGCTTGTGCTCAGCGCTGTGGTGTTCTGGCTGGCGACACGCCAAGACGTGGGCCTGGGCATGTTCTTTGGCTTGCTCATTGGAGCAATGGCGCTCAGTCTCGGCGGTGCGGTTGCAGTGGCCGCGTTGGGATACTTTACTCTCCGCTATTCACTGGAGCCCGACGCGCTCGTCATTACCTGGTTGGATCGGGAAGAGCGTATTCCCTATGGGCAAATCGATGGAATCCTCGGCGGTGGGCGCCTTGGGCCATTACATGTTCGTGGACTGGATCTTCCCGGTTACAGGGTAGGGGCAAGCAGATCGCGCGCACTCGGCCTCATCCGCATCTATGCCACGAGTGGTCGACCCGACGACATTATTCTGGTGCTCACCGATACAACAAGCTACGCGCTAACCCCGTCAAGTATCGAAGAGTTCCGACAACAGCTCATACTATCCGCTGAGGCCAGCAGTCCCGAGCGGGAAGCTGCGAGTCAGGCGATCCGACCGGGCGTCCAAGCGGTCCCTCGAGATGCAGTCATGCTCGGGTCCGCGGTCTTATCCATTGTGCTCGTGGCGTTGATGGTTGCCTGGATCATGGCCCGCTTTGCGTCTCTGCCGGATCTCATGCCGATTCATTTCGACGCCATGGCTAACCCAAATTTTGTGGCGCCTAAAGCGGACGTGTTCCGCTTCCCCGGGGTAGGTGGCGCGATTCTGCTGATCAATGCGGTTATCTGCGCGGCAATTTACACGACCGAGCGCGGCGCAGCCCGACTTCTCGCGATCAGCACAATTGTGATCGAGCTGGTGACACTTGTGGCCGTCGTGCGGGTCGTGTCCTAAGAGCGGTCGCACCCTCCTACGCTTTGGGCTGCGGCGGTCTTCGCCGCTTTCCCGCGAGGCCGGAAGTCGTAACCTGTGTCGCTCCGCTCAGTATGAAGCGACGAAGACTGTCGCAGACAAAGCGCGTCGTCGGGCCGGTGTCATTCTGCGTGGAGCCACTCGGTGCCAGCGCTTCAGGCTCGGGTCAAGCGGCGAAGCCAGCCGCGCTCGAAGGCAGTTAAAGCGCCGAGAAATTGCGGCCTAGGGTTACGCGCACGTCCAGTTGACTGTCGCCCGCGCCCGAACGAACGGCGGTTGCCGGAAGCTGGAGTGCCACCGCTATGGCTCGCGCGGCCTCAATCTTTCCGTTGAAGTAGACAATCGTGCTTTCTGGGAGGTCCGTGCGGTCGGCGGATCCGACACGCACGTTCTGATGACCTAGATCGCGCAGCATGACCCCAACGTTGGTGGCGAGATTCTGTCGCTGTGTGCCGTTGAGAACTTCGATTCGAACACCTTCTGTCCGACTGGCCACTGATTCAGTCTCAGCGCGCTCAATAGCACGGCGGATATCGGCGGTACGTGGACGGAGCAGGTCCTCCCCTTGGGGGCCTGTGAACGGATCGGCGTATTGCGTATCGATGACGAGATTGACGATCTTCTCTCGGTCGATCTCCGAAGCGAGGCGCGCGAGTGCAAGCAGCTCCGTAGGCGAAAAGTTTGTGGAGACTGTCTGCTGTGCGAGGCCGATGAGAGTAGGCGCTTTAGGCAGCATGTTGAGCTGCATGGCGCGATCGCGCAGAGCCACCAGCAGGCGTTGCTGTCGGCGGGCACGACCGAAATCATTCTCACTGTGGCGTGATCGCGCATATTGAAGCGCTGTTCGCCCGTCGAGTAACTGCGGGCCCCCGGGGATGTAAATCCGTTGGTAGCCGTAATCCTCAGTGGGATATTCATCGTCTTTGATTGGACGTTCTACGTCGACGATAACCCCGCCGACGGTATCCACAATCTGCTCGAATCCGCGGAAGCTCACGCGGCCGAAGAATTTGGATTTGATCGCGAAGTTAGCATCCAGCGTCCGCTGCAACAGCTCCGGGCCGCCGACCGAGTGGGCCACATTGATTCGCTGATTGTAAGAACCTGGGATGCTCACCCAGAGATCTCGGGGAAAGGAGATCATCGCCGCGGTCTTACTGACCGGATCGATGCTCAGCAACAGCACGGTGTCAGCACGGCTACCTTCCAGAGGTTCGTCGTCGCGCTGGTCGACACCGAGCAGCGTGATATTGATCCGTTCCGTCCCCTGCCATTCTGGAAGGATGGTTACTGGGGCTGGAAGTGGAAGCGAAGGCAGAGAAGGGCCACGCCGGGCGATGTCTGGTGGCTGCAGAACAATCGGCGCGGTGCCCGGAACGGCCACCGTGATGCGACCTCGGTTGGCAAGCTCCTGGTAATTGGCAATGAACAGCCACCCAGAGTAGAAGCCACCCGCCACAAAGATGGAGAACGCGAATCCGAGGAAGAACGCTACGGCCCTGGGCAATCCGCCTGCGCCGCCGTCATCGTGGTCAAAATGATCCAAGGCCACGTTACAGCGTTATTGTCCTTAGAGATCGTACGTGCATCTCTGATCGATCCAACTTGTGGGGCGCTTCGGCCATTAAGGGGTGCAGACCCGGTTCAACGCAGCCTGTACGGATGCTGATGGAATATCAGAGTGGATTTCTGCGTGCCCGATACGGGTCAGCATAATCCAGTTTATCGTGCCAGCACGATTTTTCTTGTCCAGCGTGAGCGCCGGCGCTAGTGCGTCAGGAGTCACCTCGCAATAGAGCGGTAGGCCCAAGGCATGAAGGAGTGCGCGCTGTCGAGCGGCGTCATCTTGATTAAGAATGCCGACGGACTGAGCGATCGACGCACTCGCCTCCATCCCAATACTGACAGCTTCTCCATGTAAGTAACGCTGATACGCCGTAGCAGCCTCTATCGCGTGGCCTACGGTATGACCGTAATTCAGGATCATTCGCAGGCCTGCTTCTTCATGATCAGACGTGACGACTTGACCTTTGAGCTCAACGCTACGCGCGATAGCGTCGATGAGGGACTCGGTCTCGCCGCGGGCCAGCGCCGCGCTTTCGCGCTCGAGCCTCGCAAACATGTCCGCGTCTAGTATCGCCGCCATCTTCGCGACTTCCGCGAGCCCGGCGCGCCGCTCGCGATCCGGCAACGTTTCTAATGTGTTCACATCCGAGATCACGATACGAGCGTCATAAAAGGCGCCAATTAGATTCTTGCCGCGTGGATGGTCGATACCCGTCTTTCCGCCCACACTCGAGTCCACCTGCGCAAGCACCGTTGTCGGAATCTGTACCAGCGGTACGCCCCTCAAATATGTCGCGGCAACAAACCCCACCATGTCGCCAACAACGCCACCACCAAAAGCGATGATCGGAT
This sequence comes from uncultured Chloroflexia bacterium, assembly GCA_963765765.1. Lineage (GTDB taxonomy): Bacteria > Chloroflexota > UBA6077 > UBA6077 > JACCZL01 > CAVXYC01. The sequence goes on from CAVXYC010000029.1 coordinate 89,851, forward strand.
CACGTCGCTCGGCGCGCTGCTCCACAAGCCAATCGTAGATTGCCGCCACAGACTCGAGGTTTTTTTTATCTTCACCGGCTTCGATCTCTAGAACTGGCGGCAAGATTCCGAGCTGCTTGAATCCCTCGAAAAGATGTTCACCATGAAGCGCCCAAACGTTACGATCCGCCACGATGCGCGCCGTGCCCTTGAGTCCCGCAGTCTGGATAAGATCGGCGGCACGCGGCAGGAGGCCTGATCCGATATAGACGTCGTAGGCGGAGCTACCCTCACCAACAGTGATGACGTGATCAGCTCGAGTGTTCATAAGCCTTTACAATCATCTCCGCGACGGTGTCCGGTGACGCTTCATCGGTGGCGATCACGGCGTGGGCTTGCTCATAGTACCTGGATCGGGCTTGCAGGAGCGAAGTCAGGCGATCACGCAGATCTCCTTGCAGCAATGGACGCTCACCCGCTCCCTGATTGGTCAGTCGAGCGACGAGCGCATCTGGCGTCGTCCTTAGATACACAACAAACCCGCGTTCCCAAAGCTCCTCACGATTTGCTGGGAGAAGGATGGCGCCACCGCCCGTTGCGACGACCTGTTTCTCCCCACGCATCACTTGACTCACGACATCGGCTTCCACCCGACGAAACTCGTCCTCGCCAAAATTCGCGAAGAACTGTGTGATCGCGCACCGTGTCTTGGCCTCAATGAGAACGTCGGTATCAATGCTGGCCCATCCAAGCAGACCCGCGAGGCAGGAGGCGACGGTTGACTTGCCACAGCCGCTGAGACCGATCAGAACGATATTAGGTGCGAGCCTCTCAGACGACGGCTGGCTCGTACGTGGCAATGTAGGACCGGTAGTTGCGCTCGATCTCGGCGATACTATCACCACCAAACTTTTGTCGGAATGCATCGGCCAGCACGATCGCGAGCATAGCCTCGCCCACGACACCCGCGGCCGGAATGACACACACGTCGCTCCGCTCTACGTGCGCCACAGCTCTCTCCCGAGTTGCCAGGTCGGTGGACGGTAGCGGCTTCATCAGCGTGGCAATTGGCTTCGCCGCCGCCCTCGCTACTATCGGGGCGCCGTTCGTGATGCCGCCCTCGGTGCCGCCGGCGTTGTTTGTATCGTGGAGCCAACCCAGCTCATCGTTGTAGGAGATGACGTCGTGAACTTTTGATCCTCGGCGAGCTGCTTCAGCGAATCCGTCACCCACCTCGGCGCCCTTGATTGATGGAATGCTGCCCAGCGCTCCCACAATCCGACCATCCAGGCGGTCCTCCCATTGTGCGAAGCTTCCCAGGCCGATCGGAACGTTGTAGGCGACGACTTCGAAGACCCCTCCGAGCGTATCGCCCTCTGAGCGGGCCGCATCAATCGCCTCGATCATGCGCTCCGCCGATGCGGAGTCACCGGTTCGAACCGCCGATTCTTCGACCGATTCAAAGAACGAGGCGATGGCCGGATTCTTACTGCCGCGCTTATCCAGACGGATCTCGTCGGGTACGTGCGCTTCGACTTCTCCGATTCGCACCGTGTGACTAAAGATCTCGATACCGAAGTATTCCAGAAAAGCCCGGCACACTGAGCCCGCTGCAACGCGCGAGGTCGTTTCACGTGAGCTGGCGCGTTCCAGGACATTGCGAACATCGTCGTGGCTGTACTTGACCGCACCGGTGAAGTCGGCATGCCCGGGGCGCATCTTAGTTACCTTGGCAACGCGTTCGGTCGGTTCGGCGATATCCATTTTGCCCGCCCAGTTCGCCCAATCTAGATTGGCCACAACCATGGCGATCGGGCTACCGAGCGTTTCGCCGTAACGTACACCTGAGACGAACTGGACCTGATCCCGCTCGATCTTCATTCGACCGCCACGGCCATATCCACCCTGGCGGCGCGTCAGGTGCCGATTAACTTGGTCCGCGTTGAGCGGAAGTCCAGCCGGTATGTTGTCCAGAATAATCGTGCACTGCGGACCGTGACTCTCACCCGCGGTCTGTAACCGCAGTGCCTTCAGACTCATCGATCAGGCTCCTTGCTTGGTGCGCATTTTCAGTGTCAGTGCGATCGTAGCATATGATCGAAGGGCATTTTGATCTGGACGGCTTACATGCTCGGAGCGCCGCCGAGTATGGCGTCTGACCTCGCGTGGAAGGGCGAACGCCAACTCGGTTAAGCCTTCGCAACGGCGGTCTCTGATTGGGCCGCGGGTAGGGTCCGACCCACTGCTGGAACCAGCGCGCGCATACAGTCCATCAGCCCGCTAAAATTCTCGAAGTTCAATGACTGTGGGCCGTCGGACAACGCGTGATCCGGCGAAGGATGAACTTCAATGATGAGACCGTCTGCGCCCGCCGCTGCCGCTGCCATCGCCATTGGCTTGACGAGATACCACTTACCGGTGGCATGACTCGGGTCGGCAATAACTGGCAGATGGCTGAGTCGCTTGATGTACGGGATCGCAGCCAGGTCGAACGTGTTGCGTAACCATGGCTCGAACGTGCGAATGCCCCGTTCGCAGAGCATAAGTTGGTCATTGCCGGCATTGAGAATGTACTCGGCCGCCATCAGCCACTCTTCGAGCGTGCCGGCCAGTCCTCGCTTCAGCAGGACTGGCTTGTGGCTTCGCCCAACCTCACGTAGGAGTGGGAAATTCTGCATGTTTCGGGCGCCCACCTGAAGCACATCGGTGTAGCGCGCTACAAGTGGCACGTCCTCGGGCGACATCACTTCGGTGATGATGGGTAGACCCGTCTCCGCCCTTGCCTCGGCCAGGAACTCCAGGCCTTCTTCACCGAGTCCCTGAAAACTGTACGGCGATGTGCGCGGCTTGAAGGCACCCCCGCGCAGCATGCGTGCACCGGCGGCCTTCACCGAGCGAGCCGTGGCAAGCATCTGATCGCGACTTTCCACAGAACACGGACCGGCCATGATGACGAGCTCATCGGCGCCAATGCGTAGATCACCAACATTGACGATCGTATTCTCGGACTTGAACTCTCGACTCGCCTGTTTGTAGGGCTTGGTCACGCGAGTGACCTCGTCAACTCCGGGGAAGAGCTGTAGTGATTCCAGCAGCTCCGGGCCGAACGCGGTTCCCTTCACGCCGATGACGGTGCGCTCCGATCCATCAAAGACCAGCGACTCGAGTCCAAATTCGCCGATTCGCGCTTTTACGGCTTCCACCTGTTCTGGAGTGGCGCCGAGCTGCATCGAGATGATCATCGTTCGACCGGCCTTTCTATACTTGTCTCGCGTCTGCGGATCGGAAGAAGTGGAAAACAAAAAAGCAGGGGCGCTTCCCCTGCTTAGTACGGCGTGAAGGACAAATGCACTACCCTAGCGGGATAAGCCCCTCACGCCACACGTAAATGAGTAGATCAGACAGAACATAAGGCTTCTTGTTCGAGGGCGCCTTTCAATAGCCAGCGGACACATGTCGAATGCACGCAGTATAGTTGTGCCTTCCAATGCTGTCAACGTATTTCTATCCCTCACTCAGGCATCATGAAGCTCGCAATTGAACTCCTGAAGTCACACCGAAGCTGCCTCTCCGACGCCGCTGAGACGTCCCTTCTCCCCTCAGATCAACAAACCTTTTCGCGGCAGAGGCATTCGCCGTGGGTGACCATACCGTCAGAATTCGAGCGGGAAGCACCCACGGGAACCGGGACCCTATGGGGGCCTTAGGCGAACGCTTTCGCCAGGCTCGGCTGGACCGGCATGCAACGCTTCAAGATGCGCAGCGGGAGACACGGATCCATCGTAGGTTCCTCGATGCGCTGGAGAAAGAAGACGTAGCCGCACTTCCGGCACCCGTTTATACTCGCGGGTTCATTCGCACCTACGCTGAATTTCTCGGGATCGACCCCGAGCCCATGGTGGACCTCTACCAGACGATGCGGGGTAGTGACGAGCCCACGGAGATCCAGTCGGCGACCACGCGGATCAACAACCCCAAGCCCGTCTCCACGCGGCTCCTCGGAATCGTCACCGGTGGTATCCTCGTGTTACTCCTGCTCGGTTACCTCTGGAGCCAATACAATTCATTTGTCGAAAGTGTTCGGCAGGCGGATGCCACCGCGACACCTCGACCTGGACTTGCCGGTGCTCCAAGTCCTGTGCCGCCACCGTTGATCGTGGACCCCGGAGCAGCGAGTCCAGTCGCCGAGTCGCCGCAGCCGATTAGTACACCGACAGAGGTCGTGGCGACGATCGCTCCGGTCGCCGCCGCCACACCAGTTCGAGGCGTCCAGGTCGATGTGCGGATTGCGGACCGAACCTGGCTGGCAGTGTGGGTTGATGGCCAGCAGATACTGGCAGAAGAGGTACGCCCCGGGTACACGAGAACGTTCAACGGGGACCAGTCGGTCCGAATGCGCGTGGGCAACGCAATCGGTGTGATAGCCACGGTGAATGGAATTTCGCAGGGCGCATTGGGCGCTCGAGGACAGGCAATTGAAGCATTCTGGGGACGGCAGTAGTCAGGAGCTCGAGGGTAAGAGCTACTCTGTGGTCACGCTTGGCTGCGCCAAAAATCAGGTTGATAGCGAGGGGATTGAGCTACTTCTCGAAGATGCGGGTGCCCGGCGGAGCGAGTCTGACGATGCCGACGTGGTTATTGTCAATACCTGCGGCTTTATCGATGCCGCAAAGCAAGAATCGATCAACACGATCCTGGAGCTCGCTCAGGCAAAGAAACCTGGGCAGCGACTGATCGCGGCCGGCTGCTTAACTGAGCGGTACGGATCTGAGCTGGCGGCCGAGATTCACGAGCTTGATGGGGTCTGGGGTGCACGCAACTGGGGATCAGCCCCAGAGATCGTGGCTCAATCGCTTGCCACACCATGGGAACCTCGCCAGCCTGGCTCGTCACTCGATCTCTTAGAAATGGCCCCGACCGGAGCACTTGATCTAGCAATGCCCAGGCGTCAGGCACAGGGGCCGAGCGCCTACGTCAAGATCAGTGACGGCTGTAATCAGCGCTGCGCTTTCTGTGCGATTCCGTCCATGAAGGGCCGTCTGATTAGCAAGCCGACTGATCTGATCATACGTGAAGTTCAGGAGTTGGTGGATCAGGGTGTACAGGAGTGTGTCCTGATCTCGCAGGACAGCACTAACTATGGACACGATCTCGGTCTCGGTCGCGAAGGCCTTCCCGACCTGTTGGCTCGAATTACTGATGCAGTACCGAGGCTCTCCTGGCTGCGCGTGATGTATGCCTATCCCGCGCGACTCACCGAACGGTTGTTCACGGAGATGCGCGATCGCCCTCAGATCTGTCGGTATCTCGATCTGCCTCTTCAGCACACACACGACGACGTGCTCCGCCGCATGCGGCGTCCTCATAAGCCCACAAGTGAGCTTATTGAGTGGATGCGCTCGATCGTGCCGGACATCACCCTTCGCACCACCTTCATCGTGGGTTTCCCCGGCGAGACCGAGGAGGAATTCGAGCATCTCCGAGAGTCGGTAGCCACACTGTCATTCGATCGAGTTGGTGCTTTTACATACTCGGATGAAGAGAGCACTCCGGCGTATGAGCTTGGCAACAAGGTGAAGGCGCGTGAGAAGGCCCGCCGTAAGCGGATGCTCATGGAGACTGCTCGGGATGCGTCACACCGTCGACTGGAATCAATGGTCGGCCAGGAGCTGGACGTTCTGGTCGAGGGACGCGGCAGTCTGAGCGGTCGCCCTACACTTGTCGGGCGTTCGCGCCGCGATGCTCCAGAGGTGGACGGACTCGTATTTATAGAAGGCGGAGCCGAAATCGGCAGCATCGTCCGCGCTCGCGTGGAACGTGCGTTGGACTACGATCTGGTTGCATCGCCGGCACCTGTTCCGTCGTGAATGAAGATGCCCTCGTCGAGCGATTGCTCGACGAGCTTCGAACGAAGGGCTGGACTATCGCCGTAGCCGAATCGTGCACCGGTGGTGAGCTCAGCGCGCGACTCTCGGCACCGGCCAGGTAGCTCTGATGTCTTTATGGGCGGCGTGATTCCTTACGCGGATTCAGCGAAGCGTTCACTGCTTGGAGTGGCTTCGGAGCTGATCTCTGAGCACGGTGCGGTAAGCGCCGCCGTAGCATTGGCGATGGCTCGCGGGGCTCGGGAGCGGCTCGGTTCAGATCTGGGCATTGGAATTACGGGTATAGCGGGGCCAAGCGGCGCTCGACCGGACAAACCAGTCGGGCTTGTATTCATTGCTATAAGCGGTCCGTCTGGCGATGATGAGCCGCGGCGTGAGGTCTGGCAAGGGTCGCGAGAATCCAACCGAGCGCATTCAGTCGAATGTGCAATTGAGTCGCTTCTGAAATACGCGGCAAGAGAAAATTAGAACGTTTGTGCTATAATCGTGCAGTTCCCAGAGAGCGACGGCGTAAGGAGTTAGGGATGGCGGAGCGCGAGCCGAACAAAGACAAAGACAAGGCTATCGAGCTAGCAGTCTCTCAGATCGAGCGGGCGTTTGGTAAAGGATCCATCATGCGTCTGGGCGAGGCGTCCGCCAGGATGGCCGTGGAATCGATCCCCACTGGCTCGATCGCGCTCGATCTGGCGCTGGGCATTGGCGGAATTCCACGCGGCCGAATCACCGAGATCTACGGGCCAGAAGCCTCAGGGAAAACAACCCTCGTTCAGCACGTCATTGCCGAAGCGCAGCGCAACGGCGGCGTGGCAGCTCTTGTGGACGCGGAGCATGCCCTGGATCCGACATATGCAAAGAACTGTGGCGTGGACGTAGAAGAGCTTTTTATCTCTCAACCAGACACAGGTGAGCAGGCGCTCGAGATTGCCGAAGCGCTGGTTCGGAGTGGAGCAATGGACATCGTGGCCATTGACTCTGTTGCGGCGCTAGTTCCACGCGCAGAGCTCGAAGGTGACATGGGCGATGCGCACGTTGGTCTTCAAGCGCGACTCATGTCGCAGGCCCTGCGGAAACTCACCGGCGCTATTAGCCGATCCAAGACGGCTGTGGTCTTCACCAACCAACTCCGTGAGAAGGTTGGCGTCATGTTTGGCAATCCTGAGACAACGCCGGGCGGCCGTGCATTGAAGTTCTACGCGTCGGTTCGACTGGATGTGCGGCGCATCGACGCAATCAAGCAGGGCACAGAAGTGCTTGGCAGTCGGACACGTGTCCGTGTGGTGAAAAACAAGGTTGCGCCTCCTTTCCGCACGGCTGAGTTCGACATCATGTACAACGAGGGCATCTCCAAGGCCGGCGGACTACTCGATGTCGGCACGGAGCTCGGTATCGTTCGCAAGACGGGCGCGTTCTATTCGTTCGCGGATATGCGCCTTGGACAGGGGCGTGAGAATGCAAAGGAGTTCCTCCGTCAGAACTTCTCAGTTGCTGTGGATATCGAGCAGCAGATCCGTGATCTTACTGTGAAGCGGGAGCCCGATGAGCTCGTGCCGGCCAACGGGATTCCACTTGACGAGGAAGAATCGGAAGATCTCCTCTAAGGGGTGCCCCCTAGCCCCCTGGACATGGAGCACGGGGATAGCTCGTGGAAGGATTCATTACCGCAATAGAGCCTCAGCAGCGACGCGGCGGGAAACGTGTCAACGTATTCCTGGATGACCGTTACGCGCTCAGCGTTCGGCTCGACATGGCCGACTCATTGCGAGTCGGCCAATTCATTTCTTCGGAGCAGTTCAGACGACTGTGCGATGGAGATGAGCGCGCTCGGGCCCTTGACGCAGCGCTTCAATTTCTGGGGTACCGTCCTCGTTCTGAGAAGGAGCTGCGAACCAGACTCAAATCCAAGGGCTACTCCGACGTGATTTTGGATCACATCATCCATCGACTCGGTGAGTTGGATCTCGTGGACGACAAGGCTTTCGCCGCCTACTGGGTGGAGCAACGGCAAGGCCGTGCACCACGCGGCCGACGACTCATCGATCAAGAGCTGCGGATGAAGGGCGTCGCGGTTGAGACCATCCAGAACGCAACGGAAGATTCGACCGACGAAGCCGAGCTCGCCTATCGTGCAGGCGAAAAGCGAGCCCGGGCTCTAGCTTCTCTGGACGACCGTGAGTTCAAGCAGCGACTCGGAGCATTCCTACAGCGTCGCGGCTTCGACTGGGAGTCGATCTCCACGGCTGTCCGCCGATTGCGAGCGGATGTGGCCAGTCAGTCTGGCGACTTTTAGGGCTCACTACGAGTAAGGCCGCACTTTTGTGGGTGCGGCCTTTTTTTTATTCAGGTGAGCCGATAAGGCGGACTCAGAACGTCGATAGGTACCTGTCGCGCTCCCATTGGCTGACCTGGCGACGGTACTCATCCCACTCCGCACGCTTGGCTTCGGAGAACCATTCATAAACGTGCTCCCCTAGAGCTTCGCGGATGACCTCATCCTTGGTGAGCTCATCGAGGGCTTCGCGAAGTGTACCTGGAAGTACGGCCACCGCGTACTTGTCCATCATTGCATCGTCGATTTGATAGAGGTTCTCTTCGACGGGCCGCGGAACCTCGAGCTCGTTCCGGATACCGTCAAGTCCGGCTGCCAGCATTACTGAGAAGGCCAAATACGGGTTGCTCGAGGGGTCAGGGCAGCGAAGCTCAATTCGTGTTGCCTCAGATCTCCCCCGTGTTGTTTGGGGTACCCGAATGAGCGCCGAGCGATTAATCCGTGCCCAGCTTACGTACACCGGCGCCTCGAAGCCCGGAACAAGTCGCTTGTACGAATTCACCAACGGCGCAAGGATCGCGATCATGCCGCGTGCATGCTTCAATTGGCCAGCGATAAAATGCCGCGCCAGTTTTGAGAGCTGATACTCGTCGTTGGAGTCGTAGAAGAGATTCTCGCCCGTCTTGACGTCAGCTAGGCTCTGGTGCGTGTGCATCCCTGAGCCGTTGATACCGAAGAACGGTTTGGGCATGAACGTGGCGTACAAGCCATTCCGCTGAGCAATGGCTTTGAGCGCCATCCGAAACGTCACCGCATTGTCGGCCGTCGTCAGCGCGTCGCCGTATTTGAAATCGATCTCGTGCTGACCAACGGCCACTTCGTGGTGACTCGCTTCCACGACGATGCCGAACGCCTCCAGCGCGTTGACCATCTCCTTGCGCACGTCGTCGCCTTGGTCGGTCGTAACGTCAAAGTAGCCTGCGTTATCGTGCGGCGTAGATGGAATCAGATCCGTACCGTTGCTCTTGAGCAGGAAGAACTCCAGCTCAGGTCCGGTCTGGAACTTGAAGCCCATTTCGGCCACGCGATTCACCTGACGTCGCAACACCCCTCGAGGGTCTCCGGCAAACGGCTCGCCATCAGGTGTGTAGACATCGCAGACGACGCGCGCGGTTCGAGAATCACCAGTGGTCCATGGGATTAACGCATACGTTTCGAGATCCGGCTGAAGGTACATGTCGCTCTCGTGAATTCGCGTGAATCCTTCGATTGACGACCCGTCAAACCAGAGACCGTGGTCAATAACGTCAGAAAATTTGTGGACGGGAATCGTGACATTCTTGATGACGCCAAGAATGTCAGTGAATTGGAAGTTCAAGAAGCGAACGCCTTCGCGTTGAGCTGTCTCGAAAACCTCGTCCGCTGTCCTAGGCATGCCGTGCTCTCTTTCGTGATTGGTTGGGGCTCATCGACTCCTGCACCTCAGCCGGAAGGCCGAAGGATGATTCGTCTGATCCAGTATGCGCGAGCAAGCGCCGGCCCCTGAGCGCAAGCTGCACCGCTAATCGGGTGTCGCTATCGTCGAGCTCCCGACCGAGCACCTTCTGTGCTCGGTCGAGCCGGTAAAGCAGCGAATTTCTGTGGAGGTGAAGCTCCTGAGCCGTACGGACGTGATTTCCATTGCATGAGATGAACATCGCAACCGTTGACACGAGCTCGGATCTATGCTGGAGATCGTAGTCTTCGAGCGGGCCGATGACGTCTGAGACGAACTCGCGCAATGCCTGGCTGGATCGAAGCTCGAGCAACAGCCGATCGGCGCCCAGTTGATCGAAGTGAACCGTACAGTCGCCGGCGTGCATAAGCTCAGCGGCAACGAGCGCTTGTTGCGCCTGTCGGTGTCCCGCCGCGAACTCGGCCGGACTTCTACAGACTCGACTGACTCCTGCGGAGAGAGCAAGGTTTTCGAGGCTCGATGTAAGTGCCCCTCGAATCTCTTCGACCCGCTCCTGGATCTGGTCATCGGACTGAAGTCGACGTAACGGAAGCAAAGCGGAGAGTCGAGGTCCGGTGTCGCGGAGGAGCGCCGCCGGCTCAATGCGGCGCAGCTCGCGTCGCGCCGGTTCCAGCCAACGGAGCGGTCGAATGACGTTGTCGTCCACAGGCCCAGAGGCTACGCTGAAGCAACACACGACATGTGGCAAACTCAGGTCATACCCGAGGGCTCGCGCACGGAAAACTGCCGCCTCTTCGGAAGGGAACGTGCCCGCTAGAAGATCTTCAACCAGGTCGCCCTGAACTCTGAGCTGAACCTCCGTAACGGCACGCTGTTTGGCGACTTCCATTGCCAGGACCGACGTCGCTCGATGCGCCAGCTCGGTATCGAAGTCATTGAAGGATTCAGCGACGCCGATCAGTGCAAGATATCCCGCCGCCGTGCCTTTGAGCATGAGTGGGATAATGAGCGTCTCCTGCTGAACGCCACTGGAGTCAGCCAGCGGAATTGGCGCAGAGCGACGAGATCCGCGAGGCATTGACTGAATGTGCTGAGCGCACGTCGCCAGCAACGACGCAGGCGGCTCTGAGTTGGGGACGCTCACCTGGACGTGGACGTACTCGTCAAGCACAACGACTTGCTTACCAGTAGCTTCGGCTACAACTCCTGCCACCGTAACAGACCCTTGCTCATCCATGAGGCAGGACACGAGGTGCTCGTAGATCTGCTCGAGTCGCCGTCGAATTTGCCCGTCTCGGTCAATAATGAGACTTACGATCGAACGCTCGGCTTCTGCGAGAGAGGTGTCCGATGGAAGACGCAGTAGGGGCGTAAGGGCCTGGTTGGCCGCGGCGGTCGCGTCATCTGGACACCGGTCGCTCAGCACGAAAGCACCGACACCGGCTTCTGCCAGGTCTCGGATCAGTCGAGGAAGCAGGCGTGGATCCGAGCTGAACTGACCGGCGGAGTTCTGTACCAGCACGAGCTCGCCGGCTTCGATGGATCCGAGCGAAACCGGACGCGATCCCAGGGAGCGCGCCCAGGTGATGGGTCTCTCAAGCTCGTCGAGCCCCGCGAGCACCTCCGTCCCGGGCGGCAGGGCAAGCCGCAATACCTCGGCTAATGTGACCAAAGATCGGCTATTCGAACGCATCAATCAGGGTCCATTCCTGTGCATACTATACAATCGATTCTCCAGTCGTGTGCATGCCGTCCAATAAGCTGAACGTGTCCTAGCCTCTCTCGTAGGTCGCTTACGAAGGTCCGTTCTGGTTGACGGTACACCGCGCCCGGCGTATCATTCTCGTAGCAGACAGATACGTTCGATATCGGACGTGGACGTCACCTTTAAACCGGTACCAGAGACCGGAAAGGCGGCGACATGACACTTCATAGCGAGTCTGGGCCCCGACATGCCTTGAATAGGGCATTCGGGGATTTTTATTGCCTGGAATTGACGGAGGCACGCCATGGCGTCGCTACGCCGTTCTGATCTGGCTGACGCTCCGGCCGCGGAGCTCATGGGCGCTGATGAAGTTCGCCGCGCCTTCACCCGCATGGCTCACGAGATTGTCGAGCGAAACGCCGGCGCGGAGCGCGTCGTGTTAGTTGGAATTCGAACTCGAGGGGTCCCGCTCGCTCATCGCGTACACGATCTCGTGAAGCAGTTCGAGGGCATTGACGTGCCGGTGGGCGAGCTGGACATCACGCTCTATCGGGATGACATCGAATCGGGGCACCCGCGACCGCCCGCCCCATCCTCAATACCGGTGGATTTGCACGATAAGACGGTCATTCTCACAGACGACGTTCTTTTCACCGGTCGCACCGTACGAGCCGCGATGGACGCCATCATCGATTACGGTCGACCACGCTCTATCCAGCTTCTGGTGCTAGTGGATCGCGGCCACCGCGAGCTTCCTATTAGAGCGGATTACGTGGGTAAGAACATTCCAACTTCGAGAGCTGAGCTCGTGGAAGTGCAGCTCACGGAGACCGACGGCGCCGATCGGGTGCTGCTTCGAAAAAAGGCTGACTCGCCGGAGGAGGATGACGGATGACGGTGGACGAGCGCCTGCTCGAGGAGCGACCCGCCGAGGCTATCGCTGAGGCGGCCGAAGCTGCCTTTCCCAAAGGCGAATGGCCCGGACGGAAGCACGTTCTCGATCTCGACGATTTCAGCACTGGCGAGATCTATCACGTGTTGAGCATCTCCGAAGTGATGAAGGAGATTCTCAAGCGTCCAATTCCACGTGTCCCGGCACTCCGAGGGAAGACTGTCGTCAATCTCTTCTACGAGCCAAGCACCCGAACGCGGATCTCCTTTGAGCTGGCTGCCAAGAGTCTCGGCGCGGATACCGTCAATGTCACGGCATCCGGAAGCAGCGTAGAAAAGGGTGAATCGCTGCTAGATTCCCTGCGTACGCTTCGGGCGTTAGGTGCAACCGCTCTGGTCATGCGGCATTCTGCCTCAGGCGCGCCATATCTCGCCGCTCACGAGCTCGGCGGCAGCGTGCTCAACGCAGGGGATGGCTGGCACGCTCACCCGACGCAGGCACTTCTCGATCTCTTCACCATAAGAGAGCACTTCGGCAGGCTCGCCGGAATCAAGGTCACGATACTGGGCGATGTCCTACACAGCCGCGTGGCGCGCTCCAATATCTGGGGGCTTACTAAGGTAGGCGCCAATGTGACGCTCTGTGGCCCACCCACGCTGCTTCCTTCCACATGCGTGCCTCCCGTAGCGCGAGGATCGTGGCCCGGTGAGGTGAAGGTTGATCTCGACGCGGATCGAGCTATTGAGGGCGCGGATGTCGTGATGGTGCTCAGACTGCAAAAGGAGCGTCAACAGGCTGGTCTCCTTCCCAACATCCGCGAATACGTCCAGCGATACGGCCTGACCGTGGACAGGGTACGACGCAAGCTGCCCGACGGACTCGTAATGCATCCCGGTCCGATGAATGAAGGTATAGAGATCGACCCCGAGGTTGCTCACGGAGCGCAATCACTTATAGAGGCCCAGGTCACCAATGGCGTCGCGATCCGAATGGCTCTTCTGTATCTGCTTTGCGGCGGGGTTCCGCGGTTGACGGAGGGTCGCGCCTGATGTCCAGTCATCCAGACAGGAATCGGGCGACCCACCCCAACCCTCCCCGTGCGCGGGAAGGGGGCCGGATTTGAGAATTTCTTGCATATGGCGCGCGGTCGAATCGGAAATTTCTCGGGAAGCCGGCCCCCTCCCCGCGCACGGGGAGGGTTGGGGCGGGGTCGCCCTCACGCCAGGACCCCACTCATGAACGGCCGGCTCCGCATCGTCCGCGGCCGCATCGTGGACCCTTCTCGCGCCCTGGATACGGTGGGCGACGTCATCGTGGAGCGCGGTGTTATCACGGGGATTACGCGATCGTCCGCGCCGATGGACGGTGAGACGCTCGTGGATGCCGAGGGCTGCATCGTAGCGCCGGGATTCATTGATCTCCACGCGCATCTACGCGAGCCGGGCTACGAGCACCAAGAGACGCTTTCGAGCGGTGGTCGAGCAGCGGCGGCCGGGGGATTCACAACGGTCTGCGCAACGCCCGACAGCGACCCCACAGTAGATACGGCTTCCGATGTCGAATCACTGATCTCCGCGGCAAGGAGCTCAGCGCCAATCCGGATTCTGCCACTCGGAACCGTTTCCAGACGTCAGCGCGGGGAAGAGCTTTCAGAGATGGTTGGGATGGCAACGGCTGGCGCAGTCGGATTCACCGATTCACCGCGTCACACTCGCAATGCTCGCATGCTCAAGCACGCGCTCGATTACAGTCGAATTGTGGAGCGTCCGATCATCGAGCAGCCCGAGGATTATGAGCTCGCCTACGGGGGACTCATGCACGAAGGGCCGGAAGCGACGTTATTGGGGCTGCCTGGTATTCCGCCCGAGGCGGAGGAGGTTGCCATTGCTCGAGCCATTGCGCTCGCACGTCTGACCGGCGGTCGGCTGCACCTCACCCTGGTCAGCACCGCTCGAGGCGTCGAGCTGGTGCGTAGGGCTAAGGAGTCTGGAATCCCCGTGACCGCCGATGTTACACCTCACCATCTCACCATGACCGACGCCTGGCTTGCCGGAAAAGGACACTCTGCTCGAATGTACGATCCCAACTGCAAAGTGTCGCCTCCGCTTCGGTCTGAGGAGGATCGGCAGGCTCTCGTCACAGGATTGAACGACGCCACGCTCGATTGCGTGGTGACGGACCATTTTCCGCTCACGCTCGTAGATAAACTCTGCGAGTTCGATCAAGCGGAATCAGGCATGGTGGGCCTGGAAACGGCACTCGCCTTATTACTCCAGCTTGTGGAGAGCGGCGAAGTATCGTTCCCTCGCCTGCTGGCCGCGCTCACCACTGAGCCAGCTCGCGTGTTGGGCCTCGACGCCGGGACCCTCCGACAGGGCGCCCGCGCGGATGTGGTCGTTTTCCGTCCGGATGCGGAATGGACGGTGAATCCGGCACGCTTCATGTCTCGCGGACGCAACACGCCGCTGGATAGTGCTCAGCTCAAGGGGCGCGTGCTCCTCACAATCGTCGCAGGCGACGTGGTACATCGGGAGGCCGCTTGACCGTGACTCAGATTGCTTCTTCGCCCCGCTGGGGAGCGCTCGTTCTAGAGGATGGCTCCAGCTTTGTGGGCAAGATGTTTGGAGCAGACGGGGAAACGGCCGCCGAAGTCGTTTTCAACACCGGCCTCACGGGTTATCAGGAGATCTGCACAGATCCTTCGTATCGCGGTCAGATGGTGGTGATGACGCATCCGCAGATCGGCAACTACGGGGTCTCGGATCGTGTGCGCGAATCAGACCAGCCCTGGCTGGCTGCACTCATCGTTCGGGATGCGTCGCCGGAGCCGCATCACTGGGATTCGCACACCACGATTGACGCGTACCTCTCCGAGTTCGGGATTCCGGGGCTGGCGGAGGTGGATACCAGAGCTATTACTCGTCGACTACGTACGCTGGGCACGCTTCGAGGTGTGCTGGCAAGAGTGCCGAGGCGACAGATCGATCTAGTGACGCGTGAGTCACTGGCGGAGCGCGCTCGTGCGTTGACGCTGCCCGTCATGGTGGGCGAAGTGTCTGGCCATACGCCATCGATGCTTGCGGAGTCCGATGGGCCGAGCATCGCGGTCGTCGACTGTGGCGTGAAATGGAGCATTGTGAGTCAGATCGAGAAACGTGGAGCCCGAGTCGTCCCATTTCCCTGGGACGTTTCGGCGGAGACCCTCATGGACGCACGACCGGACGGCGTGCTCATCGGAAATGGTCCAGGTGACCCAGCACTACTCGATGCGCCGGTTCAGACCGCCACACGCTTGCTCGAATCGGGAACGCCGCTTCTGGGTATCTGTTTAGGACACCAGATCATTGGCCGCGCCGGCGGTGGCGAAACGACGCGGCTGCCGTTTGGCCATCACGGCGCTAACCACCCCATCAAAGATGAGCGCAACGGACGTGTCTACATCACGAGCCAGAATCACGAGTTCCAGGTCGCGGAGACGCGCGAGCTACTGGAATCCGGCTTCCGAGTCAGTCACCGCAGCCTCAATGACGGTTCAGTGGAAGGACTTGTTCACGGTGAGCTTCCCGTAAGGACGGTCCAATTTCATCCCGAGGGCGGCCCTGGGCCCAAGGATGCTGCAACGATCTTTGACGAGTTCCTCTGGCCCTAGTTCGTGATTCCGCAGAGAGGCGCTAATGCCAGGTAAGCCGTCATCGGTACTCGTTATCGGAAGCGGTCCGATCATCATCGGACAGGCTGCCGAATTCGACTACGCGGGTACGCAGGCCTGCCGCGCTCTTCGTGAAGAGGGCATTCGAACCATTCTGGTCAACTCGAATCCCGCCACCATCATGACCGACCCTGGGGTCGCGGACGCGGTCTACCTCGAGCCACTCACGCTAGGTGTCGTATCCGAGATTCTTCGTCGCGAGCGTCCTGAAGGGCTGCTCGGAACGCTGGGCGGCCAGACAGGTCTAAACCTGACAGTGGCGCTTTCCAAAACGGGAATCCTGGAAGAGCTTGGCGTTCGACCACTTGGCACGCCGGTCTCATCGATCATCGCTGCCGAGGACCGCGAAGAGTTCAAACAGCTCCTCATCGAAATAGGAGAGCCCGTCCCTCCAAGTGTTGCCGCGACGACTGTCCAGCAGGCGATGGATTTTGCTGCGGAGATCGGATACCCCGTTGTCGTCAGGCCCGCCTTCACGCTGGGCGGCACAGGGGGTGGCTTCGCGGATACGCCTGAGGAGCTTGAGCGTCTCGCCGAGTACGGCCTGCAACTCTCCCCGGTTGGCCAGGTGCTTGTGGAACGCTCGTTGATGGGCTGGAAAGAGCTCGAGTACGAGGTCATGCGGGATGCAGATGACACGTGCGTCGTCATCTGCAATATGGAGAACATCGACCCGATGGGCGTCCACACGGGCGACTCCATCGTAGTTGCCCCCAGTCAGACCCTCTCCGATCGCGAATATCAGATGCTGCGGGCAGCAGCCCTGCGGATCATCCGCGCGCTCAAGATCGAGGGTGGTTGCAACTGCCAGTTCGCGCTCGACCCGCACTCGGAGCAGTACTACGTAATCGAGGTCAATCCGCGCGTTTCGCGATCGTCGGCCCTTGCCTCAAAGGCGACAGGCTATCCAATCGCGCGGGTCGCGACCAAGATCGCAATTGGTGGCAAGCTGGCCGAGATCCGAAACACCGTGACGGGCAAGACGACGGCCGCGTTCGAACCGTCGATCGACTATCTGGTGGTAAAGATCCCGCGTTGGCCCTTTGACAAGTTCCGAGATGGTGATCGCGTGTTAGGGACACAGATGAAAGCCACCGGCGAGGTTATGGCCATCGATCGCTGCTTCGAGGCGGCACTTCAAAAAGCGGTGCGCTCGCTGGACGTGGGCGACAAGCCACTGAGCTGGGAAGATCCCGCCTGGCACTCAGCAGAACGGATTCCACCTACCGCCCTGGTGAAACAGGCGACCGACCAGCGGATATGGGCGCTTATGGCGGCTCTTCGGCGCGGCCAATCGGTTGACGAGGTGGCGGCCATATCGCTTGTCGATCGCTTCTTCCTGGTCAAGCTCTCCAACATTGTGGCTATGGAGCGCCGGCTTCTCGCGGAGCGCTTGACGCCCGACTTGCTATGGGATGCGAAACGGCTGGGCTTCTCAGATGCGCAGATTGCTGAGCTCGCTGACTCGCTAGAGGACCGGGTGCGCGAGTTACGCAAGGCTCACGGAATCATCCCGGCCTACAAGATGGTGGATACCTGCGCTGCCGAATTCGATGCTGAAACGCCGTACTTCTACAGCACCTACGAGGACGAGAACGAAGCGGAGCCGATGGGAACGAGAAGCTCGGTAGTGCTCGGCGCAGGGCCTATCCGAATTGGGCAGGGCATCGAATTCGACTACTGCAGCGTTCGCGGTTCGAGCGCGCTACGTGATGCAAATGTTCCCAGCATTCTTATAAATAACAACCCGGAGACGGTGAGTACTGATTTTGACGCATCTTCACGTCTCTATTTCGAGCCACTCGATGCTGAATCCGTGCTTGACATTCTAGAGAATGAGTCCAGTGAGGACGGCGGCTTACCCAGCGTGGCGGCCCAGTTTGGCGGGCAGACCGCGATTAACCTGGCTGAGCCGCTCGAGAAAGCCGGAGTGCATCTTCTTGGAGGCGGGCGCGGACCCATCGACGTCGCAGAGGATCGCCGGCAATTTGAGCTGTTGGCAGCCGAGCTCGGCGTCCCGCAGCCGCCAGGCGCTGCGGTGACTACTACTGAAGATGCGCTCCACGTGGCATCCACGATCGGCTACCCGGTCATCGTCCGCCCATCGTACGTCCTGGGCGGTAGGGCGATGGAAATCGTCTACAACGAGGAAGAGTTGCTCGGCTACCTCCGCCAAGCCGGAGAAATGTCGTTCCGTCGCCCGGTACTGGTGGACAAATATCTCGAGGGCCGCGAGGTCGAAGTTGACGCGATCTCCGACGGTACAAACGTCCTCATCCCGGGCATCATGGAGCACATCGAGCGTGCCGGGGTTCATTCGGGCGACAGTATGGCGGTTTACCCCACGCAACGCCTTACGGAGGAGGAGCTCGAGCGAATCGCCGATTTCACTGAGCGCCTGGCAATGGGCTTGCAGATTCGCGGGCTTTTCAATATTCAGTTCGTAGTCTTCCAGGGCCAGGTCCTGGTGCTCGAGGTCAACCCGCGCTCAAGCCGCACCGTTCCGTTCCTTTCAAAAATCACTGACATACCAATGGTGGATATCGCGGTCCGCGCGATGCTCGGCGACTCAATCATCGAGCAGGGATACAAGCCGGGCTTGGCACGCATCAAGCCGCTTGTGGCGGTCAAAGCGCCCGTATTCTCGACATCCAAGCTTCGCGGCGTGGACAGCTATCTTGGGCCCGAAATGCGGTCGACTGGCGAGGTCATTGGCCTCGGGCGGGATGAGGAGACCGCGCTGATCAAGGCCCTCACCGCTGCATCGCTCCTGCCGAAGCCCGAAGGCGGTCTCTTCATCTCAGTGGCAGACCGTGACAAGGACGAGCTCATCCCCCTCGCCCGACAAGCCGCAGCCCTCGGGTACACGCTCTACGCGACGCAGGGAACAAAGGCCGCATTGGAGCGAGGTGGAATCGTCTCACACCTGGTGCATCGACGTCTCGACGAAGGGCATCCGAACTCCGTGGATTTAATCGAACGGGGGCAGGTCGTCGGCGTCGTGAATACTGTCTCCGCCGGTCGTGGTCCTCTCAGGGACGGATTTGAGATTCGCCGAGCGGCGGTCGAACGCGGCGTACCGTGCTTTACCTCATTAGATACATTTCGGGCCGTAATGCACGCGCTGTCGAGTCCCGGGGCATCACTTGCACCTTTCCCCCTGGACACGTATTTGAAGGAGCCTGTCGAGAGCGAGCCGGTGGGGGCGCAAGCGTGAACATTGTCCCCGCGCTTGTCCGTTCGTCAGAAGAGGTCATGCCGCGCACGTTCATTCTGCGCCTGGTGGCCGACGATCTAGCCAGCGCCAGACCCGGCCAATTCGTCCACGTTCGCACGACGTCGTCCTATGACCCGCTTCTACGACGGCCCATGAGTATCTACCTCATTCATGAGGACGGTGTTTCGATTCTGGTTCGCGATGTAGGTCGAGGCAGCGGATTGATTTCCGCCACGCGGCCCGGCGAGACGATTGACGTAATCGGGCCGCTTGGAAAGCCATTTGAGCTGCGCTCCGAAGAGAAGAATCTCCTCATGATTGGTGGCGGCTATGGTGTGGCGCCATTGCTCGGTCTAGCTCGGGATGCTCTCGACATGGGCTCACAGGTAACACTTCTCGTTGGGGCGGCGACAGCACCGTTCGTGTTTCCTGGTGATCGAGTTCCCGAGTCTATCCGCTACCGACCCGCTACTGTGGACGGCACCCTCGGTCATCAGGGATTCATTACCGAGCTCATTGCTGAGCATCTCGATCAGGTAGACTGCGTCTACGCTTGCGGCCCTACAGGCATGCTGGAGGCAGTTCACACAGCATGTTCCACTCGCCCCGAGACACGCGTGGAGGTTTCTCTGGAGCAGCAAATGGGTTGTGCCATGGGTGTATGTCTCGGATGTGTTATTCCAACCAGTCGTGGCTATCAGCGCGTCTGCCGCGATGGGCCAGTCTTCGATTCGTCAACGGTGCACTGGGGGACCTGGAATGACCTCTAGGCTTGATGTCAACCTGGCTCCTAACCATCCTCGTGGCTTGCATCTGCGGAATCCGGTCCTCGTCGCCTCAGGGACGTTCGGCTACGGCACCGAGTATCGCGATCTCGTCGATGTCGACCGAATAGGCGCGTTGTGCTCCAAAGGCGTTACCGTGAAGCCGCGCGCAGGAAACCCAACCCCGCGCATTGCCGAAACACCGGCCGGGATGCTGAACGCCATTGGTCTTCAAAACATTGGCGTCGATCGGGTTGTCTCTGAAATGGCGCCCATCTGGGCGACCTGGACAGTTCCGGTCATCGTCAACGTTTCGGGTGAGTCGCTCGATGAGTTTGAGCATCTCGCGGCCACGCTGGACGGCGTGCCGGGGGTGGCAGGTCTTGAGCTGAACATCTCCTGTCCGAACATCACTCGCGGCGGTAGGCTCTTCGCCGATGACGCCGAGTCAGCCGCGGCGGCGACGCGGGCAGTGCGGCGCAACACATCATTGCCGATGATGGTGAAACTCTCTCCGAACGTGAACGACATAGTCACGATCGCCCGAGCAGTAGAAGCCGAAGGGACCGATGCGATCTCCCTGATCAATACGCTCGTGGCGATGCAGATCGACCTGGAGCGTCGTCGGCCACGCATTGCGAACATCACCGCCGGACTGTCGGGGCCGGCGGTCCGGCCCGTTGCCGTGCGGATGGTCTATCAGATCGCCCAGGCTGTCAGGGTCCCAATCGTTGGCATAGGTGGGATCTCAGAAACCGATCATGCACTGGAATTTATGATGGCAGGGGCGACCGCGATCCAGGTCGGCACGGCTAACTTCGTCAATCCTCGCGCATCCACCGAGATCATCGATGGACTCGACTCGTACGCATCAAGTCACGAACTGGAACATATACGTGACGTCGTCGGAGCGGCGTTACCGAGCCGCGAAACCGCACGTGCTCGTTGACAATAAGGCGCGGCTCCAAGGGCCGCTGCGGCAAATGATGCAACGAAGTACAGTTGAAACCAGTGCGTTGAACCGACCCGATACGTGTGGTATCGTCCTGCCCCGATGTCACTGATCTACCGATTCCTGGCTGGCGCGCTGGCAGCGTCCGCATTCCTTATTGCGGCTCTGCTTGGTGGTTGGACGCCCGTTCGCGATCGTTCTGTCGAGCCGCAGATTGGGCGGATAGCGCCGGCGGGACGCATTCTCTACGTGCGTGACGGCAACATCTGGCTCTGGGATGCGGGAGGAACTCGTCAGCTTACGACTGGAGAGACATGGCGACAGCCCGCGTTCTCCCCTGACGGCAACTCGATTGCCTACGTTTATAGAGGCCAAAACTTCTCAGACATTTTTGTCATGAAGGACGACGGTTCAGAGAATCGTAGGCTGACCCGAGGACAAGCCCGCCTTCTCGATGACAATGATTGGGTGTTCCGCCCTACCTGGACGCCTGATGGAACACAGATCGCCTTCATGGCCGATACCGGAAGTCCTTTCCTACTTCCCTGGACGATGAACACCGAGGGCGAAGCCCGTCGACAGCTCCAGCTCGGAGGCGCATTCGAAATGGTGGATAGTGTGGCCTGGGCTCCGGATGGAAAGCGACTGGCAATCAGCGGCTTCGTTCGAAGTCCATCGGGTCAGCCACTGCCGGGGCAGGTCTACGTATGGGAAGCGGGTAAGTCGGCGCAGCCGTTTACTGAGAATCAGAACGGCGCATACGATCCAGCATGGTCTCCCAATGGAGAATGGTTGGCATTCGCCGCGCGAAATGGCCCGCGATCGAACGTCTACGCACGTCGCGTCGAGGATGGCGAGGAAGTGCAGCTCTCCAAGCTGGAGCTGTCCCGTAGTCCAGCGTGGTCGCCTGATGGAAAATCCATCGCGTTCCTCTCGGGTCAAAATGGAAGCTTTGACGTCATGGTGGTCGATGTCTCCATAGATGACAGACACCTGACTGTGAGCAATGAGCGCACTCTGATCGCCGAAGCCTCAGCCGACGCCATCTCAGGATTGTCGTGGGCACCATGAGTCCCATAAGGGACCTGGAGTGTAGCCTTGGCAGATAGGGAGTCAGGGCGCCGGCGTGGTGGCTGGGCCAGTTTGGCCATGCTCCTGATAATCCCGATGTTGATTTACGCCGCCGTGTCGATCAGCGGCCGTTGGTTGCAGACGAGGACCCTCGTGGCTGAGGCGAGGACGGTTCAGGATGATGTCAGCAAGTCTCGGTTGGAGAACCAGCGCTTGCAGACTGCGATCGCCGTGGCTCGCACTGACCAGGCGATCGAGTCACTCGCTCGCGAGGAGCTCGGTTTAATCAAGCCGGGCGATACGCCTGTGATCCTACTTGCGCCCACGGTGACCGCGACCGTTGCGCAGGTCGGCCGAGCAATGACGCCAACGCCACGTCCCTGAGTTCGGTGGGACTCCAGACCGGCACCGAAAATGACCGGATTGGAGAGGCGATGGCGGATGCTTTCCGTTCTCGACTTCTTCCGAATAGGGGAAGCGTTCTGGTGGCAGTTTCTGGGGGTCAGGATTCTCTGGCACTTCTGCATGCCGCGCTCGCCTCCGCTCCGAAAGACGTTGACGTATGCGCTGCTCATGTGGATCACGGTCTGAGGCCGTCTTCCGCATCCGATGCGGCGCATGTTGCGCGCACTGCCCGAAATCTTGGGGCTCGGATCGTGCAACGCAGATACAACGTAGAACGGTGGTTGGCAGGAACCCATGCCAATATTGAAGGGGCAGCCCGCTCCGTTCGTTATCGGCTTCTGCATGAAATTTCTCAGACGCTTGGTGGTGGTCCGGTGATTACCGGCCACACAGGCGACGACCAGGTGGAGACTGTGCTGCTCCATCTGCTTCGGGGAGCGGGGGCAGAAGGGTTGGTGGGACTTCAACCGCGACAAAACTTTCCGGTGACCGCGTTTGGCCCCACACCACCAAGACTTGGCCGGATCAAGGGAGAGCTAACGCTTATCCGCCCATTGCTCGACGTGGAGCGCTGGGAAACGGCGGCGTACTGCGAACGGCATGGTCTACAGTGGATCTTGGATGAATCGAACGCGGACGTAGCATTGACGCGGAACCGTATTCGACATCATCTCGTCCCCTTGCTCGAGACCTACAATCCTTCTGTTCGACTGGCGATCCGTAGGCTCGCTTCGCTCGTTCGCGACGACATTGGGCTCATCGAAACAGTGGTCGAGCAAGAATGGCAGACCCAGGCCAGAGTTAACGCCTCTTCGGTGAGCATCGATCTGGAGACATTTCTTGCCTACCAGCGAGCGGTCGCGAGTCGACTGCTACGACGTTCAGCAAGCTACCTGGAATCGCAGGTGACTCTCTCATTCGAACAGGTCAACCGCTGCATGAGTCTGGCGTTTTCTGGCTCCGGCACAACGCGGTTGCCCGGGGGTCTCCAATGGCGCGTCTCAAATTCTACCGTGGACATTATTCGACTCTCAGACACTGTTACGGACAAGGACGCTGAGAGGACAAACGGGAGATGAGCTCGGTCAATGCCGGCTCCTGGGCACCGGAGGACGATATGGAATCGGTCCTCCTGGCTAAAGATGAGATCCAGAAGCGCGTGCGAGAGCTAGGCGAAGCGATTACGCGCGACTATCAGAGACGGCCACTCGTTCTTGTATGTGTGCTGAAGGGCGCGGCGCCGTTCTTTGTCGATCTCATTCGCGTCATCGACTTGCCAATCCATACAGACTTCATCGCAATTTCGAGCTATGGCTCCAGCACGAAAAGCAGCGGCGTGGTTCGCTTCCTCAAAGATCTTGATTCGCCGATTGAAGGGAAGGATGTGCTCATCGTCGAGGACATCGTGGACACTGGGCTGACTCTGCGGTACATTCTTCACAATCTCGCAACCCGGCAACCTGCGAGCGTCAAGGTTTGCGCATTACTGTTGAAGGACCGCGAGCGAGCACAGGACATCACCGTGGACTACGTCGGCTTCCACATTCCAGACAAGTTCGTGGTGGGATACGGACTAGATTATGCCGAGCGTTACCGAAATTTGAGCTATATCGGCATTCTCAAACCGTCAGTGTATCAGTAGGCTCAAGAGAGACACGCGACCCCTTGTCGCGTCACGTAATCACATAAGTAAGCGAATTGCCGTTTGCTATAATGAGCAGAAGGCGGCCCAGCCCGGACTTGGCATGTGTTTTGACGAGTATTCCGGGGGGCTCGGAGGGGCCTAACGAATGGATACTAAGTGGCTGCGCAACAGTTTCGTCTACCTTATTATCCTGGTGGCGATCATTGCGCTCTTCTTCACCGTCTTCCAGCCCACAGGGGAACGTGATAGCCAGATAAGTTTGAATGAACTGGCAGCAGCGGTGAAGCGTGGTGAGGTCCGACGGATCGATGTCAGTGAAGACAAGCTGACAATTGAGATTCCGGGCCGTCAAGGAAAGTTCACCGCTCGCAAGGAGCGGCAGGATACCGTTCCGCAGGTGCTGGCCAGTTACGGGGTAACACCGGAAGAACTTACGCGAGTCGAGTATCGGGTTGCCGATCCACCGCAGTTCAGCAATTGGCTCGGGCTCCTCGTCAATTTACTGCCTCTGATTTTCTTCGGAGCGATACTGCTGTTCATGATGCGGCAGGCTCAGGGAAGCAATAACCAGGCGCTTTCGTTCGGGAAGAGCCGCGCTCGGATGTTTATGGGCAACAAGCCCACCGTAACGTTTGCCGATGTCGCCGGCGTGGAGGAAGCGAAACAAGAGCTCCAGGAAGTTGTGGAGTTCCTCAAGTATCCCGAAAAGTTTTCCGCTCTGGGCGCTCGCATTCCCAAAGGCGTGCTGCTCGTTGGACCGCCTGGTACAGGCAAGACGCTTCTCTCACGCGCCGTTGCTGGCGAGGCAGGTGTGCCGTTCTTCAGCATCTCAGGGTCTGAGTTTGTCGAGATGTTCGTTGGCGTCGGCGCGTCCCGAGTCCGTGACCTTTTTGATCAAGCCAAACGTAACTCGCCGTGTATCGTCTTCGTGGACGAGATCGACGCCGTCGGTCGACAGCGCGGCGCTGGCCTGGGCGGAAGCCACGATGAGCGCGAGCAGACCCTGAACCAGATCCTCGTCGAGATGGACGGGTTTGATACTAATACAAACGTGATCGTCATAGCTGCTACGAACCGCCCCGATGTTCTTGATCCGGCGCTACTACGGCCAGGGCGGTTCGACCGTCAGGTCGTGCTTCCCCAACCAGACATTGGAGGCCGGCGTGCGATCCTCGATGTCCATGCGAAGGGCAAGCCGCTAGACAAGACGGTACAGCTGGACGTGCTCGCCAAGCAGACTCCAGGCTTCTCGGGAGCCGATCTCGCGAACCTGATCAATGAAGCAGCCATTCTCGCAGCTCGACGTAACAAGAAGACCGTCAGCATGCCCGAGATGGAAGAGGCGATTGACCGGGTCATCGCGGGACCTGAGCGGCGTAGCCGCATCATCAGCGAGAAGGAAAAGTGGGTCACAGCCTTCCATGAGGGCGGGCACGCCGTGGTCGGTCGGTTCCTTGACCACCATGATCCTGTCCACAAGATCTCCATCATCGCCCGTGGCATGATGGGTGGTTACACCCGATATCTCCCGACCGAAGATCGATATCTCTGGACACGGTCGCAGTTCGAAGATCGATTGGCCGCGACGCTCGGCGGTCACGCCGCGGAGCGTGTCGTCTTCGGGGAGATGAGCACTGGCGCCGAGAATGACATCGAGGTTGCCACCAACATCGCGCGTAAGATGGTTAAGGAATACGGCATGAGCGAGCGCCTCGGCCCCGTGGCGCTCGGACACAAGGAAGAGCTTGTGTTCCTCGGTCGCGAAATTGGCGAGCAGAAGAACTACAGCGAAAAAGTGGCCGAAGCCATCGATGAAGAGATTCGGCGACTCATCGACGCAGGCTACGCCCAGGCGGTACAGATTCTTACGGAGCGCCGTGAGGTTCTCAATACGCTGGCGGAAGAGCTTGTAAAGCACGAGACTCTGGAGGGTGACATGCTCGAGCAGATCTTCCTCGGTCTCCCACCCCTTGATCCGCCGACTCCGACTCCTACGACGCCCAACAGCGACTCCGATGAGCCGCAAGCCGTTCCACGGCCAGGTCCACAACCGACGCCGCGACTCTTGCCCGGCACGGCGGCTGGATCGTAGGAAACGATGACACGGCAGCTAGGGCCCAACGACCCCGTCACCGCGGGGTCGTTGCACGTTCAGAGACGTGTTGGCCTGAGCTACAGCCCTTCATTTCTCCAGCACGATACGGGGCCCATGCACCCGGAATCGATCCAGCGGTTGGAGGCCATCACGCGTGAGCTGAGCAATCGTGGCTTCACCGATCGATTGGTGACCTGGGAGCCCAGCCCCGCCGACAGTGCGACCATCGGTCTTGTGCATCCCCTCGAGCATCAGCGACGCGTTCAGCAGGCTTGTGCGATGGGTCCGGCTAGCCTCGACGCCGATACCGCCGTCTCAACCGGCTCCTGGGAGGCGGCCACACGGGCCGTGGGCGGAGTAGTGGAGGCGCTCGGGCGGGTCATCAACGGAGAGCTTGATCGGGCCTTCTGCCTGGGACGACCACCCGGTCATCACGCCCTGGCCGATCGGTCAATGGGCTTTTGCCTTTTCAACAACGTCGCTGTTGGTGCGCGATCAGCGATTCATAAGTCGCTTGCCGAACGTGTGGCGATTGTGGACATCGATGTTCATCACGGGAACGGTACACAGGCCATCTTCTACGACGATCCCAGCGTCCTGTACTGCTCCACACACCAGTATCCGTACTATCCCGGCACGGGCGCACTGAACCAATCGGGCATCGGCCTGGGGGAAGGTGCCACGGTCAATCTGCCATTTCCGCCTGGCGTTGGAGACGACACCTACAGACGTGCGATGGATCAGGTCATCCGTCCGGCCCTTCAGCGATTTCAACCAGAAGCACTTGTGATCTCGCTTGGCTTCGACGCCCATTGGCGCGACCCCCTGGCAGGAATCCAGCTCAGTCTCGACGGGTACCGTCAGCTGCTGGCGGCACTGACCGAAATGGCCGATTCAGAATGTCAGGGACGCATCGTGTTCGTACTGGAAGGAGGCTACGACCTAGACGTTCTTTCAAAGGGTTCGGCCATGCTAACGGCGATGTTGTTGGGCGATCCTGCGGTCGATGACGAGCTCGGCTCGGCACCGTCCACTCACGAGGATCCTTTAGGGAAGGAGCTAGTTTCGGCCGCCGCAAGGCTGCATGATCTCGTCTGATCTCAGCATCCAGGCATCTGATATATTCGCCACATTCCACGTGATCCTTCGGAGAAGCCGTGTATCGCGATCTGGCCATTTTTTCCGGAAATGCCCATCGAGAGCTCGCCGAGTCGGTCTGCAACTACCTCGGTGTAGAGCTTGGTCGGGCAGATGTGTTTGAGTTCACCAACGAGAATATTTTTGTCCGGATCAACCAGAACGTCCGTGAGCATGACGTCTTCGTGATTCAGCCCACGTGCGCTCCGGTGAGTAAGAGCTTGATGGAGCTATTCATCATGCTGGACGCGCTGAAACGCGCATCCGCCCGGCGAGTCACAGCGGTGATTCCGTACTTCAGCTACGGTCGATCAGACAAGAAAGACCAGCCTCGAGTTCCGATTACGGCCCGATTGCTGGCGGATCTCATTCAGGCTGCCGGGGCTGATCGCGTTTTGACAATTGATCTCCACGCTGGTCAAATCCAGGGGTTCTTCAAGATCCCAGTCGATGAGCTCACCGCCGTCTACCTCCTGTGCGATTACTTCCGAGGCATTGGACTGGAAGACCCTGTCGTGGTCTCCGCGGACATTGGATTTGCCAAGAAGGCCCGCAACTTCGCTGAGCTGCTGCATGCGCCCCTGGCCATCGTAGAGAAGCGTCGCGAGGTGCACGACGGTAATGTCGAATCGCTGCGGTTGATTGGCGACGTAAAGGGCAAAACGGCGCTCATCGTGGATGACGAAGTAGATACGGCACGATCTCTGGTGGGTGCGATTCAGGTCTGCCACGAGTATGGTGCCGCCCAGGTGTATGCCAGCGCTGTGCATTCTGTACTCTCCGATCTGGCCGTGCAACGTCTTGCCGAGGCCGAGCTCGTGGAGTACGTGACAACCGATACGATTCCCATCACCGCCGAGAGCCGGAGGGCTCGGACGCGCGTCATCAGCGTGAGTGTGCTGCTGGGAGAGGCCATCAGTCGCATCCATACTGGCGGCTCCGTAGGCGCACTATTCGGCGCGGCTGTCTAATCGGATGCCGCTGACGCGGCACGCCGTAGACCACCGACTTCGATCTGGCATGGCAAACTGAAGTCAGAAAGTGAGTGCGGCGTCTACGTGCGCCGCGCTCATGTGCGCTCCGCGTAGCGTCCATTTCCCTTGGAACGTCTGTTCGTTACTTATAATGAGGTGACGGAACCCCTGAGGTAGCCAATGCTGTCCTGGATCAAGCGTGTCGTGGGCACCGCCAACGACCGCGAGCTGAAACGCATCGAACCGCTTATCACCGAGATCAACGATCTCGAGGAAGAGTTCAAGGCACTCTCTGACGAGGAGCTTCGTGATAAGACGACGGAGCTGCGTGGATGCGTCCTTGCTGGCGACGACCTTGATTCAATCATCCCCGAAGCATTTGCCGCCGTTCGTGAGGCCGGTCGACGCACGCTGGGTATGCGTCACTATGACGTCCAGCTCATCGGCGGCATCGCGCTCCACGAAGGCAAGATCGCCGAGATGCGAACGGGTGAAGGGAAGACGCTCGTCGCCACACTTCCGCTTTATCTGAATGCGCTGGCGGGGCGCGGCGTGCATCTCGTGACCGTGAACGACTACCTCGCCAAACGCGACGCGCAATGGATGGGGCGGATTTATCATGCCCTTGGTATGACCGTTGGGGTCATCCAGCACGACGTTGCATTCGTTTACGACCCTGATTACCCGGCTGAGGATCCGTCGGTCCGCTTCCTTCGCCCTTGCTCGCACAGGCGTGAAGCGTATGCCGCTGACATTACCTACGGCACGAACAATGAGTTCGGGTTCGACTATCTACGCGACAACATGGTCTGGGATATCAACGACAAGGTACAGCGTGAGCTTTACTACGCAATCGTTGACGAAGTCGACAATATCCTGATCGACGAAGCTCGAACACCGCTCATCATTTCTGGTCCGGCCGAGGAATCCGCTGACGAGTATCGAAGATTCGCCAGCGTAGTTCCGCGTTTACGGGAAGGTGAGGACGAAGACTTCACCATCGAACAGCGGCACAAGGCGGTTCAGCTCACGGAGAAAGGCATCGCTCGCGTCGAGCAGATGATCGGCGTAGAGAACCTTTACGACGTTGCTAACTACGAGTTGGCGCACTATCTCGAGAACGCGCTGAAGGCCCAGTTCACATATCAGCGTGATGACCAGTACGTGGTCAAAGACGGCGAGATCGTCATCGTTGACGAGTTTACTGGCCGGCTCATGCCCGGTCGCCGCTACAGCGAGGGCCTTCACCAGGCCATTGAAGCCAAGGAGGGCGTCCGCGTTCAGCGCGAGAACGTCACTCTCGCACGGATCACGTTTCAGAACTACTTCCGGCTCTATGAAAAGCTGGGCGGAATGACGGGGACCGCGTCCACGGAGGTGGAGGAATTTCGTCGGATTTACAACCTCGATGTCTTGACCGTCCCCACGCACCGTCCCATGATTCGCGACGACGCGTCGGACCTCGTCTACAAGAGCGTTGACGCAAAGTATCAGGCAGTCGTTGAAGAAATCGAGGAGCGAAACAAGCGCGGTCAGCCTGTCTTGGTGGGCACCACTTCCATTGAAAAGTCGGAGCTCATAGCGCAGCTTCTCACTCGGCGCGGCATTCGCCACGAGGTGCTGAATGCAAAGCAGCATGAGCGTGAAGCGCACATCATCTCACAGGCAGGGCGCTCCAGCTCGGTGACGATTGCAACGAACATGGCCGGCCGTGGCGTTGACATTCTGCTGGGTGGCAACCCGGACGGTGTTGCCGATGAGCTCCTTCGAAAGGAAGGCGTCGATCGCATCACGGCCGAGCCCGAACAGGTCGCTGCCGCGTTCCAACGCGGAAAAGAGATGTGCGAGGCTGACCGCGTGAAGGTCACTGAGGTCGGCGGACTGCACATCATCGGAACCGATCGCCACGAGGCGCGTCGGATCGACAATCAGCTCCGGGGGCGCGCGGGTCGCCAGGGCGATCCGGGTTCGTCGCGGTTCTACATTGCGCTCGATGACGATCTGATGAAGCGCTTCGGGGGCGAGCGCATCGCCGGGATGATGGGCAAGCTCGGTCTCGAAGAAGACGTTCCTCTGGAGCACTCCTGGGTCAACAAGTCCATCGAGAACGCTCAATCAAAGGTCGAAGCCTACAACTACGACATCCGCAAGCATGTTGTGGAATACGACGATGTACTCAATCGACAGCGCGAAGTGATCTACGCGGATCGCACGCGCATTCTCGAAGAGGAATCGCATCGTCCGATGCTCATGGAGTGGCTAAGCGATGAGCTCACTGATCTCATTGCCACCCACACGGCTGCTGAGCGTGTTGAGGATTGGGACCTGGAGGGTCTGGTCCGGCAGGTGGCCGCCATCTTCCCGCTCCCCGGCGAGATCACCATTGGAACCGAAGGACGCGTCACGGCGGAAGACCTTCACGAGATGTTCATGGACCTAGCGAACAAAGCCTATGACGAGCGCGAAGAGCGCTTCGGCGCTGACGTTGTTCGGTTCATCGAACGAGCGTGGATGCTCAACGTTATCGATCGTCATTGGATTCAGCATCTGACTGCTATAGATGACCTGCGCGAAGGAATCGGATTCCGGGCTTATGGCCAACGCGATCCGCTCGTGGAGTACAAGGTCGAGTCAGCGTCGATGTTCGACGACCTGCTTGCAACCATCCAGCATGACGTGGTGTATCTGCTCTTCCACGTTGAGCCTCGCGCTCAGGAACAGCCGCCGCAGCGCCGCGCTCCAGCGATGACCACCAACCGTGAGGAAGACACGCGGCAGCCAGTAAAAGCTGGACGACGCGTTGGCCGAAACGATCCCTGTCCCTGTGGAAGCGGTCAGAAGTACAAACGCTGTCACGGGAAATAGAGTTGGCCTGCGGCTCGGAACGAGCCGCTTTGGACCGCGGCGGTCTACCTTGACACCCGCCGGCTGACTTCGTAGGATCGCCCAGGGATCTCTACTTTTAATGTCTGAATTGCCTCTTTCTCGCACGGCGCTCTTCGACGAGCACGTCGCCTCGGGTGCTCGCCTCGTTGAGTTTGGCGGATGGGAGATGCCTGTTCAGTATCAGGGCATCATCGCCGAGCACACGATTGTTCGAACGGCCGTGGGGCTTTTCGATCTTTCGCATATGGGCCGTCTCAGATTTCGCGGGCCTGATGCGTTGTCCTTTGTGCAGCACCTCACCACCAATGACGTCTCACGGCTCGTTCCTGGCAGAGCTCAGTACTCGTTGTGCTGTGCTGACGACGGCGGCGTACTCGACGACGTTGTTGTCTATCGTCTAGATCCAGAGATTCTGATGGTGGTGAACGCATCCAATCGAGAGAAGATACTCGATCGCATCAAGGCGCTTCACAGTGCACGATCGTGGGATTTTGAAATGGTTGATGCGACATCTGCCACCGCTATGATAGGCGTGCAGGGTCCGCTCGCTGAGGAGTATCTGCAACCGCTCGCCGACATCGAGCTCTCGGCAATTCGGTATTACGCGGGCGCAGATAGTCAGATAGACAGGACGCCCGCATTCATCGCTCGCACGGGCTACACCGGCGAGGACGGGTTCGAGCTCATCGTTTCCGCTGATGACGCCGCGTCTCTCTGGCGAGGCCTTCAGGTATCCCGTGGCGGTGTTTCGCCCGCACCCTGCGGTCTTGGCGCACGGGACACGCTTCGTCTGGAAGCCGGGATGGCGCTCTACGGTCACGAGCTGAACGAGGATACGACGCCTTACGAAGCTGGGCTCGGCCGTGTTGTAAAGCTGGAAAAGGGCGAGTTTGCTGGGCAAGCAGCTCTTCAGGAGCTCAGTCAGAGCCAGGCGGCCCGGCGACTCGTGGGTTTCCAGCTTACGGGGCAAGGAGTCCCTCGGCAGGGATATAGAGTACTCAATGACGGCACGAACATCGGCGTCGTAACGAGCGGCACGATGTCGCCAACACTACACACCCCGATCGGTCTTGCCTACGTTGCCAACGACCGCGATCGAGCGGTAGGCTCCGAGATTCAGATCGAGATTCGTGGACGAGCCACGCCGGCTCAAATTGTGGCTGTCCCGTTTTACGCTCACCGGACTAAACGCGGGTAATCGTCTCGCGACGCTCAGCTAGAAGGAGAATCTGTGAATCCGCCAGAACTGAAATACACCAGCGAGCACGAATGGGTTCGTGTCGACGGCGATGAGGCAGTGGTCGGAATCACTGAGTTCGCGCAGGATCAGCTTGGTGACGTTGTATACGTCGAGCTTCCGAGCGTGGGCACTCGCATAGAGCAGAATAAGCAGTTTGGCGTCGTGGAGTCGGTGAAGACGGCGTCAGACCTCTACTCGCCGCTAACGGGCGAGGTCACCGCCGTCAATGACACACTCGTGGACGAGCCTCAGAGCGTCAACGACGCGCCGTACGGAGAGGGCTGGATGATCCGCGTGCGGCCCGACAATTTGAGTGAGCTCGATTCGCTACTCTCCGCTGAGCAATACGCGGACCTTACCGGCGACTGAGGCCAGCTTCACAGGCGAAATATCGCGTGCACCCGTCGCGTGGTTCCACGTCGACGAAGTTCGAGGGAGGACCCAGGCCGGGTTATGGCATTTATTCCGCTGACAGACGACGAACGATCGGCGATGTTGCGCCAGATCGGCGTGGCCTCCGTTGATGATCTTTTCTCGGATATCCCGGCAGACTTCCGTTTTCCAACGCTCGAGATCGAGCCCAGCATCTCAGAGCTCGAAGTGCTCCGAAAGATGTCGGGCCTGGCTGGGCGCAATCGACACGTACGGCAACAACCGACTTTCATAGGCGCAGGCGCATACGATCACTTCATACCGAGCATCGTGAACCACGTGGTCGCTCGAAATGAGCTCTACACCGCTTATACGCCGTACCAGGCGGAGGCGAGTCAGGGCACGCTGCAGTTCATGTTCGAGTTCCAGAGCCTGATCTGCGACCTTCTCGAAATGGACGTGGCGAACTCATCCGTGTACGACGGTGCGAGTGGTCTCGCGGAAGCGGTGCTCATGGCGCTCAGGATTACCGGACGCGATCGAGTGGTCCTCGCCGCCTCGGTGTATCCGGAGTACCGACAAGTCGTGGAGACGTATCTCGAAGGTCGTGATCTACACGTCGTCTCCCCGGCACCGCGATTGGAAGGCGGCCGAATCGTCGCGCCGTCAGTGCTTGACCTTGTCGATGGAAACACGGCCTGTATCGTGGTGCAGCAGCCCAGTGTCTTCGGAGATATCCAGGACCTCACCGAGATCCAGAAACGGGCTGAGGAAGTCGGCGCCCTATTCATCGTAGTGACAGGTGATCCGGTGTCTCTAGGGTTACTGAAGACGCCTGGCCACTGGGGCGCCGATATCGCCGTGGGCGAGGGACAGGGAATCGGCGTTCACCTCCAGTATGGCGGCCCCTGGGTCGGCTACATGGCCTGCAAGCAAAAGCATCTCCGACAGTTACCCGGCCGAATCGTCGGCCAGACGACGGACGATCAGGAGCGCCGCGGATTTGTGCTTACGCTCCAGGCGCGTGAGCAGCACATCCGACGTGAGAAGGCAACGTCTAACATCTGTACCAGCCAAACACTTCTCTCCATCGCGGTGACGGCCTATCTAACAGCTATGGGACCTTCGGGACTGCGGGGCGCGGCACGTCTCTCACATGCACGAGCGGCCGAAGCGGCCGAACGCATCGGCGCTCTGCCCGGGTACAAAGTGCTCACCCCGGAGCCCTTCTTCAATGAGTTCGTGGTCGCCGGCCCCCGCGCCGCGCGGGAGACACAGACCGCCCTATTGGAGCATGACATTCTTGCTGGATATTCACTGGATGCACTGGGTAAGGAATTCGAGCATTGCCTCTTGTTGTGTGCAACTGAGGTGAATACAAGTGAACACATCAGTCAGTTAACCTCGGCGCTGTCAGAGATCGGAGGTGCCCGATGACCGAGCCGCTGATCTCAGAAATTAGCCGCCCCGGGAGGCCAGGGCACCGACTTCCCGGGTCAGGATGACATCCCTCCCAAATACGAGCTATCGAGCGACCTGCAGCGCGATGCGCTGCCGTTGCCTGAGGTCTCCGAGCTGGACCTGATGCGCCACGCGGTGCACCTGTCCACAAAGAACCACTCCATCGATAACGGTTTTTATCCGCTCGGCTCGTGCACCATGAAATATAACCCCAAGATCAACGAGGACATCGCTCGTTTGCCGGGCTTCCTCTCGGTCCATCCGCACCAGCCTCAGTCTACGGTCCAGGGCGCCCTGGAGGTCATGTGGGAGCTCCAGCGAATCCTCGAGGCGATTACTGGATTTGACGCTGCAACATTGCAGCCCGCGGCCGGAGCGCATGGCGAGCTGTGCGGCATGCTCATGATCCGTGCTGCCTTACGGGCTCGCGGTCAAGGCCATCGCGCAAAAGTCCTCATTCCGGACTCCGCGCACGGCACCAATCCGGCCACCGCGGCGATGTGCGGTTTCTATACAGTCTCCGTTCCCACCGATCAGCATGGCAACGTCGACGTCAGCGTCATCGAGCGCGAAGCCGACGATCAGACCGTGGGCCTCATGCTGACCAATCCGAATACGTTGGGCCTATTTGAACAGCGAATCCTCGAGGTGACCGAGCTCGTCCATCGTGCTGGTGGACTGGTGTACGGCGATGGCGCGAACCTCAACGCGATCCTTGGAGCAGTAAAGCCCCGCGAGATGGGCATTGACGTTCTCCACATCAACGTCCATAAAACCTTCTCCACGCCGCACGGCGCCGGTGGCCCCGGAGATGGCCCGGTCGTTGTGACACGCGAGCTGGAGCCATTCCTGCCGGTCCCGGTGGTGAGCAAGCATCCCGATGGGGCATTTTTTCTAGATTGGGACCGCCCGAGCTCCATTGGCAAGCTCAAAGCTTTCAACGGGCATTTCGGAATTCTCGCGCGTGCACTGACCTACATTCTGATGCAGGGGAGCGATGGTTTGCGCGAGATCAGCCAGACGGCCGTACTCCACGCAAACTACCTGCGAAGCCTGCTCCAGGACGCGTACGAGCTCGCTTACCCTCGCTCCTGCATGCACGAATTCGTCCTAACTGGAAGGCGTCAGAAGCGCGCTGGGGTGCGCACGCTCGACATCGCTAAGCGCCTCCTGGACTTCGGAATTCACCCGCCCACCGTTTACTTCCCACTTATAGTCGAAGAGGCTATGATGATCGAGCCTACCGAGTCGGAGAGCAAAGAAACGCTGGACGAATTCGCTCGGGTCATGCTCCAGATCGCACACGAGGTCGATGAGAATCCCGACGTAATTCATTCAGCTCCGCACACGACGCCGGTGGGCAGGTTGGACGAAGCGACGGCTGCACGGAAGCCGCGACTCCGATGGGGAACGCAGGACCGATAACTATGGAACAACGGACTGAAACACATTCCGCGTCAACGGGAATTGCACCTCCCGAGGCACCACTACTGGATGTGCGGAATTTGCATACGGTGTTCGCCACCGGCGACGGAGTGGTGCACGCAGTCAATGGCGTCTCCTACACGGTAAAGCCGGGTGAAGCGCTGGGACTGGTGGGCGAAAGCGGCTGCGGCAAAAGCGTGAGCGCGCTGTCGCTCATGCGCCTCATTCCCAATCCTCCCGGCCGCATCAGCGAGGGAGAAATCCTGTTCGACGGCCGCGACTTGCTCAAGCTGAGTGACGAGGAGATGCGCCGCGTGCGGGGCAAAGAGATCGCCATCATCTTCCAGGACCCCATGAGCTCGCTCAATCCCGTCCTCACCATCGGACGCCAGATCTCCGAAGCCCTCGAGCTTCATGAAGGCTTGAACGGCGCCAAGGCCCGCGAACGCACTGTGGAGCTGCTCGACCTGGTCGGTATCCCGTCTGCCAGCTCGCGCGTGGATGACTACCCACACCAGTTCTCCGGTGGCATGCGCCAGCGCGTAATGATCGCCATGGCCCTGTCCTGTAATCCCAAGCTGCTCATCGCCGACGAGCCAACCACCGCGCTCGACGTGACGATTCAGGCGCAGATTCTGGATCTCATCGCGCGATTGCGCAAAGAGCTCGGGATGGCGGTCATCCTGATCACCCATGACCTGGGCGTGGTGGCCGGCGTGTGCGAGCGCATCAACGTCATGTACGCGGGGCACATCGTGGAGTCCGGTACCGCCGAGGAGCTCTTTGCCAATCCGCGCCACCCGTACACGCTGGGTCTTCTTCGGAGCGTCCCGCGCATCGACCAGCCACGCAGAGAGAAGCTCATCCCGATTGAAGGGCTGCCACCCGATCTCATCGATGCGCCACCGGGCTGCCCTTTTGCACCCCGCTGCGCCTACGCCGTGGAGCGTTGCCTGGACGAGAACCCTGAGCTGGAGCCGGTCGGACCGGCCCACGTCGCCGCCTGCTGGGTGGACGTCGCCAAGGAGCCTGCACATGTCGATCTTGTCTGAGTCCCCAACGACCAGCGACGGCTTCGGCGACCAGCCTAGTAGCAACAACAGTAGCCTGCTGGACGTGCGCGGGCTAAAGATGTACTTCCCAATTCACAAGGGGATTGTGTTCCAGAGCCGCGTCGGTTGGGTCCAAGCGGTGGACGACATCACCTTTGACGTGAAAGAAGGCGAGACGCTCGGATTGGTCGGCGAGAGCGGCTGCGGCAAGTCCACCACCGGGCGGGCCATCCTGCAGCTGTATAAGCCCACTGAAGGGTCCGTGCGCTTCGATGACACGGAGCTCACCACGCTCAAGGGCGGTGACATGCGGCGCATGCGGCGGAAGATGCAGATGATCTTCCAGGATCCGTACGCGTCGTTGAATCCGCGCATGACCGTGGGCAGCATCATCGCCGAGCCTCTCGAGATTCACGGACTGGCGAAAGGGAAAGCCAAGCAGGAGCGCGTGCAAGAGCTCCTGCGCTTGGTCGGACTGAACCCCTACTTCGCCAATCGCTACCCGCATGAATTCTCCGGCGGCCAGCGGCAACGGATTGGCATTGCCCGCGCCCTGGCCGTGGAGCCGCGCTTCATCGTGTGCGACGAGCCGATCTCCGCTCTGGACGTCTCCATTCAAGCGCAGGTCATCAACTTGCTCGAATCGCTGCAGGAGCAGCTCGGACTGACTTATCTGTTCATCGCCCATGATCTCGCCGTGGTGCGCCATATCTCGGACCGCGTCGCCGTGATGTATGTGGGCAAGATGATGGAAGTGGCCGATCGCAACAGTTTGTACGAGCGCCCATTACACCCGTACACGCAGGCGCTGCTCTCCGCCATTCCCGTGCCCGACCCGATTCAAGAACGGAAGCGCGAGCGGGTGATTCTGCGGGGCGACGTGCCGAGCCCGGTCAACCCGCCCAGCGGGTGTCGTTTCAATCCGCGGTGTCGCTATGCTGAAGCCAACTGCACGACCGACGAGCCGCCACTGATCCAGGTGGATTCACATCACACCGTGGCCTGCCATTACTGGCAGGAGATCGAACAAGGCACCAAGCGCGTCACACAGGCTGAGGCCGCTGTTGTAGTCGCCGCCTGAGCGAAGCCTTCGGCTTCGCACGTTGTCAGTACCCATTTCTCTGATGTTAGTCAGAGAAATGGGTACTGAGTCGATTCAACGGGTCCGTAGCTTCTGTCGCACGGTGGCAGCGAGTATAGGCGCTATGACCGACCGATTTCTCGATCGTGCCCGGCCGATGGGCGAGTCACGGACGCAGCGGGAGATTGAGCACGAAGGTGTCGATGTCCGCGACCTTCGAGCCCGACTTAACTTTGACTCAGGGTCTACGAGTCGAATCTTCCGTTCGCTCGAGCAGCAAGGCTTGGTGTCGGTCGCCCCGAGTCCCTGCGACGCAAGAGTTCGCCGGGCGCGTCTCACCGAGGCAGGAATTGCCGAACGAGTTGACCCCGCCAGCTGGCATGTTCGTTATTGCCCACCTGGGAGACCGCCCCGTAGGGTGCGAAGCACTCAAGTTCCATCTTGATGCCGGCCGAGCTGAAGCGAATGTGGATCTCACCTGAAGCACGGGGTCTCGGGCTCGGTCGAAGCTTACTGGAAGAGCTGGAGCGTCAGGCGCAAACCAAGGGAGTGAAGGTTGTCCGTCTCGAGACCAACCGCGCTCTGAATGAGGCTATCACTCTCTACCGAAGCTCTAGTTACAAAGATGTCGCCGCGTTCAGCAATGAGCCTTACGCTCATCACTGGTTCGAGAAGGACCTATCTCCGTAGTGCTGCCTTGGCTGTAGTGTTGGCACCGCGAGCGATACGGCAGCGGCCGTTTTCGGTGGGACAGGCGTCTCTGCCCAATACGGTTCAGTTAAGCGGTGGGAGGCCGGTGGGACAGTCGAGACGACTGTCCCACCGATTCACGGGCGATCTCCAATCCTTAACTAAACTAAACCGTATTGGGCAGAGTCCCCTGTCCCATCGCGTACGAGCGCTAACTCGACTAAACTGGGCTGGTCTCGTCCGTAGCCCTATAACATCCATGGTTAGAGCGACAGCGGATCCTCATAAAAATCTAGCTCGGCCAATGCTAGCGATGCGGCATCTCGGACTTCGGCACGCTTGTCGTCAAAAGCGTAGACCAATCCCTCGCGCGCCTCGTCGCCGCCCAGCTCGCCTAGCGCCTTGATAGCCGCCAGGCGTACTTCCACCTCTTCATCGTCCAGCATCTCAACGAGCGCCGGGACCGAGGATTGATCCGGAATCTCGCCACAGGCAGTCGCCACTGCCAGTCGAACCTTCGGGTCCTCGTCCTCCACTACACGTAAGAGTCGCGAGAGCCAGCGCGGCTCGCCAGAATGGCCCATGGCACGAATGGCATCGATGCGTAAGGCATCGTCATGGAACAACTCGTCGATTTCGGCCGCGACCTCCGGGGTGGACAGGTGACCGGCAGCCTCCAGCGCGGCGCCTCTGACGCCGACGGGCTCCTGTTCACGGCGAACGAGCCGTATCAGTAGTGCTTCTAGCTCGTCCGCATCTTCCTCATCCCATTCTCCGAGCTCGATGCTCTGAGCAAACGGGGCTAGTGCGCGGCCGGCTCGTTCACGCACCCGATTGTCTGGATCAAATTCGAGCAGCTTCATCAGGTGGCCGAAAAGCCATCCTGATTTGTCCTCGATGATGGCGTTGATTCCCGCAAGCCTTAGCTCAGGGTCATCGTCTTGCATGGCAAGGTGATAGACCTCGTTAAACTCGAGTCGAAGATCGTTCTCCTCGTGATCTCGCAGGCGCTTCAGAATTGCGTGGCGCTCAGCCGTACTGAACTTGTCCCAGATGAGCTTGAATGAATCCAATCGATCGCCGGAGATGTGTGTTAGCTGAAGATAGTGCTCGTCTCGCAGGGGCTCGCCGGCGGCAACGAGCTGAAGGGCCTCGTTGAAGACCTCCTTCGCATCACGCTCGTTCTCTATTTCGACGTCTAGTTGATGTTGATCGTCTTGCATTGCCCTACCGCCCTTGCTTCAGTCGCACCATACCGAAGCGCAGAGGCGATTCGGCGAAGACTCATTCCGTGATTGAGCCGTCTGGCTCCTCGGTTGCTACGCGGCCTGTCTAATATGCCCGCGCAAAGAGCGCCCGACGCTCACTCGGCGCACCGCAGTAGACGCACGCGCCCGGGTCCTCCACCTCTCCGCGGGGAAGACAACGAATCGTGGCGCCAGTTTGTTCCTTGATCGCCGCCTCGCATTCAGGACTTCCGCACCACCTGGCGCGAATGAAGCCTCGAGAGCCTTGCATGACCTGCACAAATTGGTCCATTGAGTCCACCGTGTGGGTATTCTCATCGCGGTTCGCGCGCGCACGTTCGAAGAGCGAGCGTTGGATGTCTTCGAGGGTTTCAGCCACACTGTGCGGGAGATCAGCCTCCGCCACGGTCTGCTTGGCGCGGTTATCGCGTCGAACCATCATGGCAACGCCGTTCTTGACGTCGCGCGGGCCGACTTCAAGGCGAATGGGCACGCCACGAAGCTCCCATTCATTGAACTTCCAGCCCGGAGTCTTGTCAGACCAGTCGGTTTTCACGCGAAACGTTGGCCTCAGCGCAGTCTCGATACGCCCTACCGCGTCCCTAATAGCTTGCTCATCCTCGGGCGTTTTTGCAGGAATAGGGACGATGACCACATGAATAGGCGCGATGTGGGGCGGAACAATCAGTCCCGCATCGTCGCCGTGAACCATGATCAGCGCGCCCACGGTCCGTGTGCTCAGTCCCCAGCTTGTGGTCCAGGCATGGCGACGCTCGCCATCCAAATCCTGAAAGCTAATGTCGAATGCGTGCGCGAAGTTCTGGCCGAAAAAGTGAGACGTACCAGACTGAAGCGCGCGACCGTCTGGCATAAGGGCCTCAACGGTGTAGGTGGCATTGGCCCCAGGAAACTTCTCCGACTCCGTCTTCTGACCGGGAATCACCGGAATAGCGAGCTCCGTCTCCAGGAAGTCACGATAGACCTCGAGCATGCGCTGCGTCTCTTCTTCGGCTTCATCGGAGGTGCGATGTGCGGTGTGGCCCTCCTGCCAGAGGAACTCGGCGGTGCGCAGGAACGGCAGCGTACGCTTTTCCCAGCGCACCACGTTGCACCACTGGTTGATGAGCACTGGCAAGTCTCGCCACGACTGAACCCACTCGCTATACATCGTGCCGATAATCGCCTCGGAGGTGGGCCGAATTGCCAGGCGCTCCTCGAGCTCTTCACCGCCCGCATGCGTGACCCAGGCGACTTCGGGAGCAAATCCATCCACGTGATCGGCCTCGCGCGTCAGTAGGCTCTCAGGGACAAAGAGTGGGAAATACGCGTTGGTATGGCCGGTCGCTTTGAAGCGGGCGTCGAGTAGGCCCTGCATGTTCTCCCAGATGGTGTAGCCATAGGGTCGAATGACCATGCAGCCGCGGACCGGGGAGTAGTCAGCCAGCTCCGCCTTGGCGATGACGTCAAGGTACCACCGGCTGATAATCTTCCGACCTGCGAGGAAGCTGCTCGACGAATTTCCTATCGCCCGAATCTCCAGCCACGCTTCATTCTCCCCAGGTCTCACACGCCCCAAATGACAAAACCGCCCCTTCCAGATGGAGGGGCGTTGCGGCGCGCTCGTATCTTGACTCTTGAACTGTCAGCTAAGGAATTGTACTGGCCAGCCGCTGGCTCGGCAAGAATGGGCGTTCTTCCGACCCGCTGGCTAGATACTCGCCCACAAGGGCTACTAGCGCATACCAGGTGTCTCCCAGAAGAGACAACCCCTCCAGGAATCCCCGAACGGCATACCTTTTCAATGAACGTCCCCTTCCCATCCTGGTTGGAAATCGATCTGGACGCAATCGAGGCAAACGTGCGCTTCCTTCGTCACCTGGTTGGGCCGAGATGCCGTGTGGCGGCGGTGGTGAAGGCGCAGGCCTACGGACTTGGCGCGGAGGAGGTCAGTCGAGCCGCGCAGCGTGGCGGAGCAAGCCAGCTTGCCGTTGCACGGGTCCATGAAGGCGTGGCGCTACGGCGCGCGAGATTGGATCTACCCATACTTGTGCTCTCGGCGATCACTCCTGGCGAAGTCGCTCTGTGCTGTCAACACCGTCTGACGCCCACTATCGCTGATCTGACCACGGCCGCATTGCTGGACCGCGTCGCTGAAGGTCTTGGCCGTCGGCTACCCGTGCATCTGAAGGTGGACACGGGACTGACCCGCTTCGGTGCTCAGGCCGAATCGGTGCTCCAACTGGGTCGGTATCTACTGTGCTCAGGGTGGCTCGAGGCCGAGGGGCTGTATACGCACTTCGCATCATCGGATGAAGCTGATTTGACATTTACGTACGACCAGGTCAGGCGCTTTACCGACGTACGCTCCCAACTTGCCGGGCTGGGATTGGGGTTCTCCGTCATCCATGCGTCCAATAGCGCTGGAGCCATCCGTGTACCGGAGGCGCGGTTTGACATGGTGCGCACGGGAATAACCATGAGCGGATATTCGCCGTCGCCCGACGTCCCCTCCGATGGGCTTCGCCCGGCCGCTGCGCTCAAGGCGGTGCTCGCTCGCACATACGACCTGAAACCGGGTACTACCATTGGCTACGGTCGCACATTTACCGTGCAGACTCCAAAGCGCGGAGGACTTGTTCCACTTGGCTACGCCGACGGAGTGCCACGGGCGCTCTCGAATCGAGGTACGATGCTGGTTCAAGGGCAGCGCGTTTCCATCATCGGACGCGTCTCCATGGACCAATGTGTCGTTGATGTCTCCGACGTTCCGAATGCAGGCGAAGGTGACGAGGTCACGGCGCTGGGTTCACAGGGTGATGAAGAAATCACGCTGAATGAATTCGCGGCATGCGCAGACACAATCCCGCACGAGGCGCTCTGCCGTCTGGGACCGCGACTTCCACGCGTCTATCGTCGCGGCGGCCAGATCACCCGTGTGATGACGTTTGAAGGCTCCGATCCTCCGGATTCATGGAGTTAGCTACAAACCACGAGAAACTCAGCGCGGGCGGTCCAGTGTGATGAGCCGTATGACGGCGGTTAACTTTTAGACCTACGAGCCGGTAGCCACCGCCGCACCCGCCAGCCACTGCTCGATGGTCTCCGCAACGCGACGACCGGATCCTGTGTCGAGCTTGGCCTCGGGCAGTGACCGCAAGAATGTGCTGCCGTAGAACTTCGATAGCACACGGCGGTCGAGGATCAGCAATGCGCCGCGGTCGCGCTGCGATCTGATCAGCCGCCCAAACCCCTGGCGAAAGCGCAGAATCGCCTGCGGGACGGCATATTCACGAAACGGGTTCTCAAACAGCTCACTCCTCGCCTGGAACACCGGGTCGGTCGGCACGGAGAACGGTAAACGCGGAATGATGACGCAGCTCAGCGTCTCTCCAACCACATCCACGCCCTCCCAGAAGCTGCTGGTGCCCAGCAACACGGCAGGCTGACGACTGCGAAATGTTTCCAATAAGGCGTCTCGCGAGGCTGCGT
Organism: uncultured Chloroflexia bacterium; assembly: GCA_963765765.1. Taxonomy (GTDB): domain Bacteria; phylum Chloroflexota; class UBA6077; order UBA6077; family JACCZL01; genus CAVXYC01. The sequence goes on from CAVXYC010000029.1 coordinate 132,946, forward strand.
CGACACCCTGGCCAAGCACCAGGATTCCTTGCTCGTTGAGTGGCTCTCTGATGGCCTCATACGTCGAACGCAGCTGCGAATGAGATGTGAAGAGCACAAGCGTCCGTCCGCGAATCCTGGACACGACGCGCTCAGTGACCCACTCAACCGATCGCTGATAGTTCGGCTGATTCGGCTCAGGAAGGTCCGACGGCGCACACACGAGGGTCGTGCGGGCATAGTCGAATGGTGACGCAACCCGCAGCTCGGTGCATTCCCCAACACCCATGCGTCCGCGAACGTACTCAAATTTCCCGGCGGTCGTTAGCGTGGCTGATGTGACGACGACCGTGGCCTTCGTTCCGAAAATACAGCGAGCCAGCGTCTCACCGACTTCCAGCGGAGCTAGCGATAGTGATAGCTCGTCACCTCGCCCCCGCGTCAGCCATGTGATTGGGTCACTTCCGCTTTCTCCCAGCGCCCGATGAAGCTGGGTACGCGCCAGGTCCCAGAAACCCGCCTCCGCGGAGAGCAGGCCAGCAATCTCATCCGCATCCTCGCGTTCCGTCGTGTGCTGTTCCAGTGCCGAGATTACCTTAGAGATAATCAGCGCTAGGCCGCTGAGTGACCGAGCCAGTCCGTCCCAGCCGATCTCGACATGCGACCAATCGGGCTGCGCTCGGGTGGCCTCAGTGAGTCGCAATGTCACCTGACCGCCATCGCCCACTTGCCCATGGTTCTGAAGAAACTCATTCAGAAGGACAATCAGCTCGTCGACGGCACTACGGCAGCGCTGCACACTTCGATCACCATCCGTGTAGCTGACGGTGAGGGCACTGCCGGACTGCCGCGCGACTGCGAGTGCGGCGCGGAGCACGCCCGGCCCGGAAGGGGAGTCGAGAAGCGTGTCCAAATGGCGCGTGAGCTCTCGCCCGGTCACGGTCCAACCGAGCTGTGACGTCGCTTCATCCTCGAGATGGTGTCCCTCATCGATGATGAGATGGTCGAAATCGGGCAGAACGTGAGCCTGATTCAGCGTATCGGTGAGCAACAATGCGTGATTGATGATGACTAGGTGACTCGCTTCTGCTGTCCGACGTGCACGGGCGATGAAGCAGACTCCCGCTCGGTGGTACTGGCAGCGCATTGGCGTACAGGCTTCCGCGAGAGCACTCAATCGGCTCCAGGCTTGCTCTTCCGCCGAGCTAAGACGCAGCTCAGCTTTATCTCCAGTCTGCGTGTGAGGCAGCCACAGCACGGTCTTGATTAGAAGTGTGCGCTCGGCCTCCGTGTGGTTGTCGCTGGTGAGAAGCTGCCACCAACGTCTCAGACAGAGATAGTTGGATCGCCCCTTGATGACCGCGGCGCGAATATCTAATCCCAGCGATTCCAGGACTCGAGGCACATCCTTCAGGAAGAGCTGATCCTGGAGATTGATCGTATTGGTGGATACCACCACTCGACGGTTGTTCTGGTCCGCGTAAAGCGCCGCTGGCACGAGGTACGCAAATGACTTCCCCGTGCCTGTTCCGGCTTCAACCAGCGCATGTCCGCCCTCGTTCATTACGCTCGTCACGGTTTCGAGCATCTGAACTTGCGATGGTCGCGACTCGAAATGCTCCAGGGACCCGGCCAGCGCTCCCCCGCCGCTCAGGGCTGCACGGGCGACGGCCAGCTCAATCGGGTTCTGCCGTGACGTTGTGGGGAGAGGGTCAGGCAGTGGCAGAGTAACGGTGGGTAATTGGGCGACATTGATGCCGCCCGTACCATCGATACCGCCGGTTGCGCTTCGGCGCGATTCACGCTCCACTTCCACGAAGAATGGATGCAACGGCCAGTCGGTCGGGCTGCCGAGTCGTACGATCAGCTGCAACGTTGCTGCATCGAGCTCCAGTGCGTGGCGATAGAGCCGTTGAAAGGCGGCAAGGAGACTCGTGGCTCCAACAGACAGCGCGTCATCGATGGAAGACCGATCGTCGATCGGGATATCCTCACCAAGGACCTCAAATGAAGCGCCCGGCAACAGGACCGCCGCAAGCTCAGTCATGTCAATGAGCGACGCGCCCCAGAATAGTCCGGAGCGCGAGACGAGCTCCACTAAGTCTCCGTTCTCGGCGATAAGGAGACGGCCCGCGTGCTCACCCACACGTTGTCTCGAACGAGTAGTGGCCTCCGCACCAACCAGCACTTCGGCTCGATCGAATGGCTGACCATCGCGAATGTGATCCACGATGATCGTGCGCTCGTGGAGCCAATTGGTGGATTCGGTCACGACCAGTAGATCGTCCGTCCACGTTGCCTCAGGCGCGGCGGTCATACTCAGCGACTCGGTCTGGATCGAGGTCCGAATACAATTCGCACGAGCATCGCCCCGGCCGAACGAGCACGCTTGTCTTGTGAGACTCTCCAGACAACCGGAGCGGCTCGAACCGTACTGCCCATGATGGTCCTCAAGAAGGCTGAGGAAGCTGGTACGCTGGCCGAGAGCATGAATCGAAGTAGAGCTAGCATAGCCGGACTTGTGGTATCGGCAGGCGGTGACGTGCGCGGAAACAGGCGGTTGACCGTCGAGCGGGTTCCATGGCCAATCGCATTGACCGCGACTCGACGGGCTGAGAAGGTACGCCGGCACCTCGAGACCTCTTGCAGTCCGTTGACCGTCGCGGCAGTGAAATCCGCGCTGGATTCCGCCAGGCGCTCGATCGGAGATGTGTCTGGGCGTGCTGAATGGCGTCGCATGTGACCGAATGAATGGTACTGGATCACGCCCATCGATGATGGCGAGAACGTCCACGTCGCTGGGACCGCCGACATCCTGACGGCCCGGGCCTCACGGGGCCGACTGAAGACGACTCGGATTCCGGTGCTCTGGTTTCCGCAAGGCGACCTCTGAGGGCCGGGCCGTCAGGATGTCGGCGGTTCCAGAGAGTCTGCACCGAGAGGAATTGTGAGTCTCCGGACGCGGCTATTTCCCCAGCGCGGCGGCCATAACTCTGCGTGCCGCCGGGGTGGCGAAGTCGGATCCGCTGCCAGCATGCTCCACAATGACTGCTACGGCGATTTGCGGGTCTTCAACCGGAGCGAAGCCTATGAACCACGAATGCGGCGTCTCTCCCGGGCCGGATTCGGCCGTGCCAGTCTTTCCGCCGACGATTACTCCCGGAATCTTCGCTTGAGTGGCGTAGGCGTATTCCACGCTGTCCACCATGAATCGCTTCAGGTCAGACGCTGTGGATGACTTGATTGCGCGCTGTTGAAGCGGAGCCAACGCGTTGGCCAAGGTTGGCTTGAGCGGCCGCTCGCTCTTATCTGCCGATACGGCTCTTTCCGCCAGATAGGGCGTCGGAACAACACCATCGTTGGCAATCGCCGCCGAGACAAGCGCCATCTCCAGTGGAGTAGCCGAGACCTCGCCCTGTCCGAAGCCAGACTGAGCCAGGAGAGACGCGTACCACTCGCCGTCACCTTTCATCCGACTCGTCATAACAGGAAGGTCGAATACCTGGGGTCGCTCGAAGCCGAATGCCCGCGCATAGCCGGTGAGTGCATCCGCCGAGGCGCGCACGTCCAGGTTGGCCCACGGACGGGTAGCGACGGAACGATCGTCCAATCGCGGCGCGAGAGGAGCGCCCAACGGTAGGAACATACCGGTGAGAGCAAACGTACGGTTACACGACCAGGCGAATGCTTCGCGAAAATTCACTGTGGCCAGGTGCGAATGATTGCGGCAGTCAACGCTCAGTGCGTCAATCTGGGCGGCAGTCGTGCATCTGAATTCCGTCTCTGAATCCACGATGCCACGGTCAAGAGCAGCGGCGGCAGTGATGACTTTAAACGTGGAGCCCGGTGGATAGACCGCCTGGATCGCACGATTCAATAATGGGGCCGCGCGGTCCTGGCGCAATGTATCCCAGACCCGCTCGATGCTATTGGGGTCGAAGCCCGGTTGGCTGACCATTGCCAGGATCTCACCACTGTGCGGATTCAGAGCAACGATCGCACCGGGCCTATTGCCAAGCGCTTCGGCCGCCGCTCGCTGCACAGGAACATCGATCGTCGTCACCAGATCCGCGCCTTGAACGGGCGCGCCCAAAAACCGATGACGAATCTGTTGAATGACGCCGCCTCGGCTACCTCGCAGTACGTCGTCATACCGATCTTCCAACCCGGTGTTGCCGAGGCGCAGACTATGAATGCCCGTAACGTGCGCAGCTGACCCGAGCGAATATTCTCGAACGGGCTCGTCGTTGCGAATGCTGGTTCGTGCGATTGGTTCGCCGCCACGCGCGAGAATCGCTCCGCGGGCGCGCTCTGCCTCATCGAGGTTGCGAACGTTATCTGGGCGGCCCAGCAGGCTGGCACCCTGCAAAAGAACCCAGTAACCGAGTGTTAATCCGCATATCGCAAGACCGACCAGAAGCGCCCCGCCAACGTGTCGAATGCTTTTATCCATGGATACGCTCACCTGAATGCCCCAGGCCCAGCAACATGCCGACGATCAACGCATTGGCCAGAATTGAGCTACCGCCGTAGCTAATCCAGGGCAGTGTTATCCCTGTAAGCGGCATGAGCTTGAGCACACCACCCAAAATCAAAAGCGTCTGCACCCCCAGGGCTGTGGTCAGGCCCGCGGCCAGAAGCTGGCTGTAGTTGTCCCGCAAATCGAGCGTGATCCGAAAACCGCGGTGGAGAAGCAACGCATAGAGCGCCAGGACAGCGAGGCCCCCAGCCAACCCCATCTCCTCGACGATTGCGACGATACTGAAATCGGTGTGCACGGCCGGAACGAGGGTGGGTGATCCCAAACCGAGTCCCGTGCCCAGTAAGCCTCCATTTGCCAGCGCGATAAGTCCCTGCACGATCTGGTACGCAGCCGTGTCCGCCTGGCTCCACGGATCCAACCATATTGAGACCCGCGAAGCCACGTGGCTGATGGACGATGCGGTCAGCCAGCCTGCACCGACGAGTGCTGTCGTTCCGAGAACGAGAAGGCTCAAACGTCCCGATGCCATGTAAATCATCAGAATGAACACAATGGAGATAAGGAGTCCGGCACCCAGATCCCGCTGAACGACCAGCAATAGCTCGGTGAGCGCGAAGACGATACCCAGGGGAATGAGATATGGCAGCGGTGGAAGCCGCAAGGTCCCAAGTCGGCTGTTGGCGAATCGAATGACGTCACCGTGCTCGTGCAGGTAGCCAGCAAGCCAGACCACCAGGAGCACCTTCAAGAGCTCAACGGGCTGAAGGGAAACGCCGCCAACGCTAAACCACAGCCGTGCGCCACTTCCGTTTGGATCGACGCCGAACAGGAGCGTCGCGGCCGTGAGCGCAAGCCCGAGCGCGCCAATGGTGTAACGATACCGCAACAACCAGGAGCGCTGATTCGCCAGCCACCCGCCCAGGACGACGCCCGCTACCCCGAGCCCCAACCAGATTGCCTGGCGACTGGCAAGCTCAGGCTGAAGCCGAGCCACCATGACCAGGCCTATGGCGGCCAGTGAGAGTGCAATGGGCAGTAGAACTCGATCGGCCCGTGGCTGCCGGATTGAAAGCCAGACATGCGAGACAAGTGCCACGAGTGGCACGGTGGACGCGGTGATCGTCTCAGTTTCGGTCCAGGGTCCTCCACGAATCACGTGGAGCTGTATGAACCCGAGCGCCGCAATGAGACATGGCCAGAGTAAAAGTCCAAGCTCCGAAGCCCGAGAGTACATTCTCATCGACCGATATGCTCAAATCGGAACGTCACAGTGCCGAGATCGATAAGATCGCCGGACTTGATGTGCACTTGTCCGCTGACCGGTTCTCCGTTGAGACGAGTGCCGTTGGTGCTTCCGGCATCGCGCAGTAGCCAGGTGCCGTTCGCACCCACGAACACTTCGGCATGCCGCGCGGAGATGTGCTCATCGTCGAGTCGAATGGCGGAACTCTGGAGGCGACCGATCGAATTTCGGTCGTCAAGCTCAAAGACCCGGCCGACTTCAACCTTGTCTGATTGGCTGCTCGATACCACCAATCCAAACGAGCTGGAGCGCGTCACGGTGGTGCGTTTCCAATCTTTGCGAATCTCACGAATCACGATGAAAAGGAACCCGTAGAGCGCGGTGATGATGGCAATCCGCAGACCCAGCACAATGAACTCAGCGGGAATCTCGAAGACCGACGGCAATCTACGCTCGCGGCGTGTCAATCTGGATCTCGGCTCCACCAATCCGTACGCGGGCCGGACACGTGAGCGGGATGGATTGAATCCTCGCCCCCTGAACCCATGTACCGTTGGTGCTCTCGAGATCACGCAACTCGAGATTCACGGCATTCACGCGAAGCTCCGCATGATGTCGACTCACCTGCGAGTCTGGGATCACGACATCGTTTTCTGCGCTCCGTCCGATGGAGACGACCTCTTTTGCAAACGAGACGACCTCTCCGTCTGGCATCGTTATGCGAACACCTGGAGCCACACGGGCCACAATCGGAATTCGTGAAGTGGCGGGGAGTGGTACATCCGCGTCAATTTCGAGAGGATCTGAGCGGACCACCTCAGCCCGTATCTGGCCGACATGAACGGAAGAGTCGGCCTCAATGTGGATGGAGACCGGTCCAAGCACTCGTCGTCCGTGGGTCCTGTTTGATCGCTGAAGCCGAGCAGCGATATCCGCCTGAACATTGTTCCCAGCAGACATAAGGCGACTTTCATCAGCAGAGTTGAGGCGCACAACCATCTCGTGAGGAACGATGACGCCATCGTCGGTTACCAGGGAATGTCGATCGAGAAGTTGCTCCAGGTGTCGCACGACGTGGACTGGTTCTAGGCGAGCCTGGAAGATACGAAGCGGGCCGCGCTCCAGCGTTGAGCTGAGAGTACGCTCGATGGCGTCAAGGAGCGTTGACAAGCCCATATCACCAGATTATAGACACGTGTCGTCAGAGTCAGATCATTTTGATCGGACGCTGGGGCGTTGCTGTCCAACCGAGGCGGGTGGCGCTACTACGGCCGGAACGTCACGCTCGCACGGGCTTAGTAGAGCTTGTCCATCTGGACGCCACAACTCGAATGATTTGGCGGAACTCTTCGCGGTCCTCGTCACTCAACGACTTGTCAGCAAGCACGTTGGCCACGATGCCAAGGGTCTCATCCCAGGTACCGAGGCGGCTAACTACGTCGGGACAGTAGCCCGCGGCTACGAGAAGGCGCTCGCTATCTAATTCCCCAAGCTCCAGAGCGGAAATCAGCGAATTGAGGAGATCGCGTCGCGGTATTTGACCACCGGGCCGCTCCATTCGATAGATGTACGCGGAATTGACATTGCCGAGACGGGCGAGACGATATGCGGAGATCCCCGCATGCTCCCGGAAGGCCCGCAAAACCTGGTGGAACGGTGACATCTGCGCATACTAGCCTGACTGTGACAAAAAGTCAACGTCCGATCCAGAGTCCGCTTATTTGTCACAGCCTCGGCGCCAAGTATGACGCGAAAGCGCTAAGGAAGTTGTGGAATAGAACACACATGGTCCGCGGAGGACACCTATAATCCGAACGTGTTCACGCGAATCGAAACGGGTCTCGACTTAGTCGAGATCGATAGGATCAAGCGCATCCTCGAGCGCCACGGGGACCGCTTCCTCGCTCGCGTGTACACCGCCCGCGAGATCGAGGATAGCGAGGGGCGGACGGAGTCACTCGCAGCCCGTTTTGCGGCCAAAGAGGCCGTAATGAAAGCGTTAGGAACCGGGTCCGTGGACTTTCGGGACATTGAGGTGGTTCGCGATCCTGGCGATCGTCCCAGGATCAAGCTTCACGGCAGAGCGCGAGCGCGTGCGGAAACGATCGGCGCCCTTGGACTCGCTTTGAGCCTCACACATTCGCGGACGACCGCGGCGGCGGCTGTTACGCTCTGGAGTGATGGCCGCGATGGTGAGGCAGGCAGCTACTAGCCTGATGCGGCCTGGGAGCGGCGTTCCTACCCATCCAGCGGCTCCGTATTCGAGACCTTCACCTGGACGGGTACCGACGACTGTCCCATCGGAGCCCTAGTGCGCGTGAGTCCCGGGCGAAAGGACTCCTCTTCTCAGGCGGGTCAGTGCGAATGCCAGCCAGCAGGCGAATGCGATGACAATGACGCTGCAGTCGCCCACATCCAATGGTGTGGTAAACCTGAATGTCGAGGCGAGAGATTGCCCTATGACGCCGCTTACTGTGGTCACTGCCAGGTAAAAGACCAATTGTCGGCCGCGAGCCCCACCTACTAGAAAGAACAGTGAGCCGTGAAACCAGGAGATGATAAGCGTCAATACCAGCGACGGAGGGACCGCGAAGAAGTCGGTGAGAATGGAACCAGCCCTTAGATCCAATGTAAGCGCGGCGATCCAAATGCAGTCAGACTCAAATGACTGATCCAGTCGCCAGAGAGCTGCCACTTGCCGAGGCTGGCGGCGCCTACCAATGGTATCGGTATTCGCGCGCCGTCGCGTCAGAGCTAGCGCGTCTCGAATGCGCTACACCGCTGCTCGCACAGCTCTTGATCAATCGAGGCGTCAGGTCTCCTGAGGATGCGCGACGCTTCCTGATGCCCGATCTGGGCATTCTACGGGATCCCTTCATGCTCAAAGGCATGGCTGAAGCGGCCGATCGACTGCTCCGAGCCGTCCAACAGAATGAGCGGATCGCGATCTATGGCGATTACGACGTGGATGGGCTCACCGCGAGCAGCGTCCTGTATGCCTTCCTGCGAGGACTCGGCGTCCAGCCAGATGTATTCATTCCGCATCGAATTCGAGACGGCTACGGACTCAATCACCGGGCACTCGATATGCTGGTGGATGGCGGAGCGGCGGTGATCGTGACCGTGGACTGCGGGATCACCGCGATCGACGAGGTGGCTCACGTTCGCTCCCGCGGTGTGGACATTGTGGTCACGGATCATCATCCGGCGTTGCCCGATATTCCGGCGGCCACGGCCGTGGTCAACCCCAACCAGCCAGATTGCGGATTCCCATTCAAATATCTGTCTGGCGCGGGAGTCGCGTTTAAGCTCGCTCAGGCCATGGCGGATCGTCTGGGCACCGCGCGTGCTCAGGAAGCGGTCATGAACGTCGTGGATCTCGCGGCGCTCGGCACTATGGCTGACGTGGTTCCGTTGATCGACGAGAATCGCGTACTGGTGTCCAGTGGTTTGGCCTACATGCGGCGCGGAGCCAATCGCCCGGGCATTGCCCACCTTGCAAGAGTGGCCGGCGTTGACCTGTCCACGGCCACGGCTGAATCGCTTGCGTTCTATCTAGCCCCCCGCTTGAACGCGGCCGGAAGGTTGGGCGATGCGCGTCACGCGTTTGACCTTCTTCATAGCGAGAGTGATGAAGAGGCGGCTCATTTAGCGGAATCCTTGAACACACTCAACATCGAGCGTCAGGGTCAGACGGATGAGTTCGTTGAGCGCGCTCGTGAAGCGCTTCGGCTCCACCCGCCGCATGGCGTGGTCATCGTCTCGGGAGACTACCCTCTCGGTATCGCAGGCATTGTCGCTGCCCGTTTGGTGGACGATTACCAGCTTCCAGCGATCGTCTTGGGAGAGGTCGACGGTCAGCTCAAGGGCTCTGCACGGGCCCCTGAGCCGTTCAACATTGCGGACGGACTACGCGCCGCTGCCCCGCTTCTGGGCAGGTTCGGCGGGCACCCGCGAGCGGCCGGACTTTCCATCTCTCCGGACAAACTTGAAGATCTCCGATCCACGCTCGAGCGCTACTTTGAGCCAATGGTCGTTCCCGGGGAACGCAAGCCACCACTAATCATCGATGCTCTCGTGCGACCGGAGACCATCAACTTCGAGACTGTCGCGACCCTGGAAGTACTCGACCCGTGTGGGGAATCCAATCCTGGGCCGGTACTGTTGTGGCACGGAGCCGAAGTCATCTCGCACAAAATCGTCGGCAAGGGGCATATTTCGATGAACTTGCGTGGTTCGGGGAAAGTCATGAGAACCATCACGTTTCGCCCCAAACTGCCGCCGCCAAGTCAGGGCCAGCGTCTCGACGTGGCATTCGAAGCCCGGCGAGAGATCTGGAACGAATCACCGCGACTCAGCCTCAGAGTCAGAGATTGGCGTCCGGCGCAGATGGCTTGAGGGTATGTGGACGACGCCAATCGGAATTGTTACGTCTCGCTCGCCGGTTGGCATACTTCGGCCCTATACTCACACGGTTAACCCAATTCACAAGAAGAGCTCCTGGAAGAGGAAGTTATCGCTGTGGCTGATCTAGTTGAAATCAAGGCATCGCGCCGCACTGCGCTTGGCAAGAAGGTTAAGGCACTCCGTCGCGAAGGACAGGTTCCCGCTAACGTGTATGGACGAAAGCAGGCCTCGCTTGCCGTTCAGCTCGTGAATCGAGAGATTGAGCACTTGCTCGCGACCCACTCACGGTCTCAGGTTGTGTCGGTGGACGTTGAGGGCCAGCAAGAGCCCGCACTGATCTCCGCTGTGCAGCGGCATCCCACCCGACAGCACGTGCTCCACGTGGATTTCCAACGAGTCTCGATGGATATCCCCGTTCAGGTAAACGTGACGCTCTCATTTCATGGCGAGGCTCCGGCGATTCGCCTTCACGAGGCCGTCATCGTGCACAACCTTTCCGAAGTGAGTGTGCTGGGCCTCCCCGCGGTCATTCCATCAGAGATTCAAGTAGACGTCTCGGCCCTCGAAGATGTTGACGCGTCAATCTTCGTCCGCGACCTGAGCGTCGGGGATGGGCTACAAATCATGTCCGACCCGGATGAGCTTGTGGCCCGTGCCGTGAGGTCCACTGTAGAGGCCGAAGAGCCCGAGACGGAAGCCGAAGCCGTTGAGGAGACGCCAGCCACCGACGAAGCTCCTGCCGAAACCGAATCGTAAGCTTCCTCGATCCAGAAAAAGCGCCCCTCCTTGGGGGCGCTTTTTTATTTGGCGGGTTGGCTGACTTAGCAGTTTGGACCGCGGCGGTCCTCGCCGCTTTTATACCGAGCGGAACGAATACCGAGGACGGCTTCCAGCCTCGTGGGAAAGCGGCGAAGAACGCCGCAGTCCAAAGTCGATCAGCCGGGAATCGGCTGACTATAACTACTACCGCGCTCGGTCGAGTCTCGCAGCGATCTCTTGTGCTGTGGCGAGGTCATTGGGCTCGTTGACGTTAAAAAATGAAATCAGCTCGGGATCATGTACCTTGAGCTCAGACTCCTCCAGCCTGGCCACCTTGAGATCATCGAGAAACGCTATCATCCGCATTTGGCCACGATCAAGCGCTTCCTGGATTGCCTGGATGCAGGGATCCCGTCGGTACACCGACAACATGGGCTCCGGTCGGCCGTCGGTGTACGGCAAGCACACGTCGTAGCCTTTGCACAGCTCAAACATATGCGTGATGAGCGGTACCTGGATGAAGGGCATGTCGCACGCCGTGACCAAACAGAGTTCAGCGGAGCTTGCTTTTAATCCGGTGAGGAGGGCCGGGAGCACACCGGCGTGAGGCGAGGCGTCGTGAAAGAGTGGAAGGTTGAGCGGGGCTAATGCGTCGTCGTTGACGATAATCGCGACGTCATCCACAAGGGGCTGGACCGCCTGGAGCGCGCGATCAACGATACGCTGGGTGCCCACGGCGAGAAGGGCTTTATTGACGCCTCCGAGACGGCTTCCGTGGCCGCCGGCAAGCATCACCCATCCTCTCATCAATAACATGGGCCGCTGTCCCGGTAGGGAGAAGTTGCCCGGGATTGGCTTACTGACTACGCCGCGGAATCCTTAGAGGTGGGGCTATCAGGCTTCTTGTCTTTCTCGTCGGTGGCGGTTCGGAATTCCTTGATGCCCTTACCCAGGGCGCCGCCGATTTCCGGAAGCTTGCCAACGCCGAAGACGATCACGACGAGAAGCAGAATGATGATGAGCTCAGGAGCACCGAGAGCCGGCATGGAAGCCTCCTACAGGCGAATCATAGTAAGCATATCGGATAAGAGCGATTTACCACGAAAAAGCCCGCCACAAATAAGGTTGGCGGGCTGGTAGCGCATACGGGATTCGAACCCGTGGTCTCCGCCTTGAGAGGGCGGTGTCCTAGGCCGCTAGACGAATGCGCCACGATTCAGAACGGAGTAATGGTACACAGGGATGATTTGTTCCGTCCACCCCTGCGCCGTAGGAAAACGGTCTGACAGGGCCGAGCGTTGCTGCTGTTTGCCTTCGACCCAAAAACCCGAATTTCTGACTGGCGATGGTCTTCGTGGAATCGAAAGCGATTCGAAAGTTCGAGCCAGGTGGAACCCGTTCGCGTAATCTTCAGGAGGACACCGTGACAGATTTCTTGCGAACTGCCTGGTCTGACGACGAAGACGACATCATTGAGGATGACGATCCTGCCTCGGCGGTCAACAATATCGATCTAGGTGATCTGGGAGCCTTTCCAGCGGCGGTGGTGGCGGAAACCGGGGCAACTCCAACTCTAGTTCGGATAGCTGAGCGCGTGTGAGCCGCTCAACATAACCTGGCGCCGCAGCGGACATGAAAAGAGCCGTATCGATGAACTCGATACGGCTCTTTTCGAGTGGCTAGGACTCGAGCCTAGTCGCCGGTCTGCGCAGCGAGTGGCCGCTGCGATGCCTACACGGCAAGATCGAAACGATCGAGGTTCATCACCTTGCCGAACGCGGCGGCGAAGTCCCGCGCGAACTTCTCGCTCGCATCGCTGCTGGCGTAGACCTCGGCGAGGGCTCGGAGCTCGGAGCTGGAGCCAAAGACGAGGTCGACAGCCGTGGCCGTCCGTTTGACCTGGCCCGTTGAGCGATCGGTACCTTCGTATACGTTCGCTTCCGAGGACGCTTTCCACTCCGTGCTCGAGTCGAGCAGGTTCACGAAGAAGTCGTTGGTCAGCGCTTCGGGCCGGTCGGTGAAGATGCCGTGTTTCGTCCCGCCGACATTGGCACCGAGAGCGCGCATGCCGCCGACCAGGACCGTCATCTCTGGAGCGCTCAGAGTCAAGTAGCTGGCGCGCTCCACCAGGCGGACTTCCGGCGGCAGCTCTCCGTTGTGGATGTAGTTGCGGAACCCGTCGGCCTTCGGCTCGAGCACTTCGAACGCCTCAACGTCCGTCTGCTCCTGCGACGCATCCGTGCGGCCGGGCGAGAACGGCACCGTCACGTTTTGACCCGCGTTCTTCGCCGCCTGCTCGACAGCCGCGCAGCCGCCCAGAACGATCACGTCCGCGAGCGAGACCTTCTTGCCACCGGACTGTGAGCCGTTGAAGTCCTGCTGGACCTTCTCCAGAGCCTGCAGCGCCTTAGCAAGCTCGGCCGGCTCGTTGACCGCCCAATCCTTTTGTGGCGCAAGGCGAATCCGCGCCCCGTTCGCGCCACCCCGCTTGTCGGTCCCGCGGAACGTTGCCGCGGACGCCCAGGCGGTGGTGACCAGCCGCGAGATGGACAGCCCCGAGGCGAGGATCTTTTGCTTGAGGTCAGCGATCTCTGCATCGCCAATCAGCTCATGATCGACCGGCGGCACCGGGTCCTGCCACAGCTGCGGCTCCGCAACCCACGGTCCAAGGTACCGTGAGATGGGCCCCATGTCGCGGTGAAGCAGCTTGTACCAGGCCCTGGCAAACGCATCGGCAAACTGGTCCGGATTCTCGTGGAAGCGCTTGGTGATCTCCGCGTAGATCGGATCCGCCTTCAGCGCCAGGTCCGTCGTCAGCATCATAGGCGCGTGCCGCTTGGAGGGGTCATGCGCATCCGGCACGGTGTTCTGGGCTTCGGGGTTCTTGGGCTTCCACTGGTTCGCACCGGCGGGCTCTTCGTCAGCTCCCAGTCGTAGTTGTACAGGTTCTCGTGGAACCCGTGGTCCCACTTTGTTGGCTCGTTCGTCCATGCGCCCTCGAGCCCACTGGTAATCGTGTCGCTGCCCTTGCCGCTGCGGAAGCTATTCTTCCAGCCGATTCCCTGCTGCTCAACGGGGGCACCCTCGGGTTCGGGCCCGACGTAGTCGGGAGCGGGGGCTGCGCCATGGGTTTTGCCGAACGTGTGACCGCCCGCAATAAGGGCCACCGTCTCCTCGTCATTCATCGCCATTCGACGGAAGGTCTCGCGGATGTCTCGAGCGGAGGCCAGGGGATCGGGGTTGCCGTTTGGCCCCTCAGGATTCACGTAGATGAGGCCCATCTGCACCGCGCCGAACGGCTTGGCCAGCTCACGATCACCGCTGTAGCGCTCGTCTCCGAGCCACGTCGTCTCAGACCCCCATAAGATGTCTTCAGGCTCCCAGACGTCGGGACGCCCGAATCCGAAACCGAACGTCTTGAACCCCATTGACTCCATGGCCACGTTGCCGGCCAGGACCAACAGGTCGGCCCAGGAGACCCTCTGGCCGTATTTCTGCTTGATGGGCCAGAGTAACCGGCGCGCCTTATCCAGATTCGCATTGTCGGGCCAGCTATTCAGCGGAGCGTACCGCTGCATACCCTCACCACCGCCGCCGCGGCCGTCCTCGATGCGGTACGTGCCCGCGGCGTGCCAGGTCATTCGGATGAAAAGGGGCCCGTAGTGGCCGTAGTCGGCCGGCCACCAGTCCTGCGAGGTCGTCATGACCTCGATGAGGTCACGCTTTAGCGCATCGACATCGAGAGACTTGAAGGATTCCGCGTAATTGAAGTTCTCGCCTAGTGGCGTGGATCGGGCCGAGTTCTTGTGGAGAACCGAGAGATCAGGCTGATTCGGCCACCAATCCTGGTTGGTGTTGGGCCTGGACTTCGGAGTCGGGGTCGGCATCCCCGGATTTTCACTCTCGCTGACGCTTCTGGTCGGTTCTGTATCAGGCATCGTGGACCTTCTCCTCTTCTAGCTGATTCCCTCTTAATGGCTCATAGCTCTAAACGTTTGTTGCTCAGATCCAACGTCGGTCGCCCACCTGGTGTCGCACCACCCATTTCCGCGCTAACTCGCCGCACGTCATACAAGGCGAGCGACACACTCAGGGCTTTGGCTTTGGTAGATGACCAAATCTGTCGATCTGCTAGCCCGGGTCTCGGCGCTCGTCCCCGTATATCGCTGACCGCAACGCTGATGTGGCGGTGCTCAGACCTCGTCCGGTTCGCCCGCCGCGCGGTGTTTGATGGAGCAAGGCTTTCTACCGCAGATCGGCTCGGTGCACCTCCTCTCGACCACTCGCAATTTCGCCCCGTACTATACTGCGACGTTCCCCGTGGAATGATTTGCTCGGTACAGCGAAAAATACTCCCCGACTTCGGGAAAGTCAATGCCTGTAGAGAATAGTTCTCAACGACTTTCACCGCCCCACCGCTGTGCCGCCGGTCATCAGCTTTCCCACGATGCGCTACGCATGCAGCGCGGTGGCTCCCCGTGATCGCTGTCATTCCCTGTGTAATTATAATTGGGAGTAGAATAGTCGAAAATACCGGAAGGGATGCGGGACCTCGCGCCGAGCATGACCGAGGAGCAGGCGAAAGCCAGAGTCGAGGAGATCGTGACCAGGCTGCGGGCACAGGGGCATCGCCTCACTCCGCAGCGGCTGGCGGTTGTGCGCGCCCTGGTTGGCAGCTCTGAGCACCCTAGCGCCGAGCAGGTCTACCAGCGGCTCCAACCCGACTACCCGATGATGAGCCCGGCCACGGTTTACAAGACCATTGATACCCTCAAGGCTCTCGATGAGGTCCTTGAGCTGGAGTTCCGTGACGGGCCCAACCGCTACGACGCCAACATCCCGAATTCCCACCCGCACCTGATGTGCACCCGCTGCGGCCGTATCGACGACCTTGAGATCGGAGACATCGACCACCTGGCCCAGCCAGCTCTCGCCCAGAGCGGCTACCAGGTCCTCCGACACCGTGTGGACTTCTACGGCTTCTGCCCGAGCTGCGCCACAACTACGGTATAGAGCTCCCGCCCCGAAATTCGCGAGCCCGGGGCCGTCAGCTAGGGCTCAGTTGTCTGCGGCGAGTTATTCTCGGAGCGCAGGCTGAGCTGGAACGATTGTGCCACGTCTTGGCGGCCGGCCGCGGAGGCAATTTGTCCAGCTTGTGCCAATCAACCGCGTCTAGTAATTTTCAATACTGAGTTTGGCTGCCGAACTAGAATTCAAACGTAGACACCGTGATCCAGAGATCCGGTGTCTCCACACCTTAGTACGTCAGCACAGTGGTGTTGATACGTGGTCCCGTGGCAAAGGGCGTTCACTTCTGAAGCCTCGAAATTGCTGGAACGATCAGAAGAGACTATTAACCGTCGCAGGCTTCGAAGGATCAAGCAGATCCGCAACGAACGACTCCCCGTGCTCGCGTCGCTCGTACGCCACGACGACAGGTGATGACTTCAGACACGCTTCGATCGTAGCCGGTGCCATGTTTTCGAAAAAAGCGGCGCTCGCAGTAACCTGGCGCCGCGGGGCGTGAATTGGCTCAGAAGTGAACTTGAGCAGGCCGATTCGATGCCTGCTCAATGATTGTCTGGCTGCCGAACTCAGGATTCGAACCTAGACACCGTGATCCAGAGTCCCCGAGCGCTATGCGCTGTGCCATTATACTACACGGCGCTTTCAAAATGCGTCCAGTCATGGTGTACTCCGGATTCGCTCGAACCGCAAGCAAGAGGCGCTGGGGGGAGACTCGGCGTGGGCTGTCCCGGCGAGTCCATAGCCGCCGCTACGGCCTTCCAAGGTCACTGCTTAGAGGAATATCATTGGAAATGCGAACAGTCTGGCATACTCGCGGCCGCGGTGAGAGCAGGCTGAGTTAGGAGGGTTCGAACCCGACGCTGCGGAGCAAGAAGTGCTTCCACTGCTCGGCCGACATGGCAGTTGCTCTTCGACCGCTATACGCTGGCTCGTCGTTTCAACGGCCTTCTCGGGACGTGTGGGATAATGGCTCGGGTTCCGGGCGGCGAATCCGGCGGGCCGCAGCAGGTAGCAGAGGAGGCGTCCATGGACCGTGGCGCCATCGCGACGCAGATGCGCACGCGGGACGTCGTCACGCCACGCACCCGCCTCGTCTTCCCCTCGCACTCTTGGCGATCCAGGGCTTCCACCTCGTGGAGCGCCTCACGCAGGTCGTTCAGCGCTATCTCTTTGGCATCGCCAACGGCAACGGTATCCTGGGCAGCGTGGCGGACATCGAACCGGTCCACTTCATCTATAACGTGGCCTACCTCGCACTGCTCGCCGCGCTCTACATGCTGCTCGGCCTGCACCAGCACGGGCCACGTCGCGTTGGGCAAGCAGCCTTCGCCCTCGTGACGTTCGCGCTGGTATTTCAAGGGTTCCATGTCGTGGAGCACGTGGCCAAGATGGTGCAGTACCTGCAACTGGGCCTCCGAAACGGGACCGGCGGGATTCTGGGGGACGGGCCCGGCGCGCTGGTGCCGCTGTTCCCGATCCCGCTGCTCCACCAGGTGTACAACGCCATGCCTACGCCGCGGTGCTGCCTTTATCTGCGCCCAGGATGGCGGAGCCCGGTCGGGCAGGCACCTCCGCCGACACAGCGATCTAATTACGCCCCATAACCAGGGACTAGGCGCCGATCAATGCCTTAAGCTGCTCCGTGGCCTGCTGTTGCAGCGGGAGCGCGTCCTCCACGTTGCCAAAGAGATACTCGCGTTTCGCTTTCTCGAAGTCCATGCCTGGATGCACAGCTACATCAAAAGGCGGGACGTCTGTTCGGCGACTGTTGAATCTCAGGTGCTCCGTGACCGCGACACCACCGTCCTTACTGAGTAGCCAGTTGATCATCACTCGTGCGGCGTTGGGGTGGGGCGCCTTGGTATAGAGCAACACCGCGTACATGTTCACGGATTTCATCTCGGGCACGTCGAGCGGCGCCACGTTCTTGGCCAGGCCCTCGGCGGCGAACTGTTCAAGGATGGGCCCCATCGCTCCGCTAGCAAACGCCGATTGGCCTCGCACCAGCGCTTCCGTGGCTTGCCGCACATCTTTCACGAACACCGGCTGCTGATCGACGAAGATCTTCTTGAGGTACTCTTCGGCCTGATCCTTCATGTGGTAGTTCATGTTCACCGCGATCAGATAGGTGGCTCCAACCTGATACTCCATGAACGTGAGCTGGCCTTTCCACTTCGGGTCCGCCATCTCCGTGATGCTCTGGGGTTTCTCCTTCACGAGATCGGTGTTGTAGAAGAGCGATTGGACCTGGTCCCAGGTGATCCCGATGACCTTTTGCTTCGCCTTGTCCATGAATCCAGCGTCCAGCCCACCGATCCAGGCCGCGTCATTCTTCGCGTCAGGATGGATGATGGCCGGGCGAATGTCGTCAAAGGCTCCAGCCGGCATCATGCTGCCCATAATGGGACCGCCAGGCGACAGTAAGGCTACGTCGTATGAGAAGAGGCCGCCGGCTTGTTCCTGGAGTATCGGCGGCGCGAGGAAACTTGCCGATGCAGCGGATTTTTGCTCCACCTCAATGGAGGGGTAGGCGGCTTGAAACTTGTCGAGAACCTTACGGTACCCCTCGCCAGAAAGAGTGGTAACGGCGATTTTGCCTTCCTTATTCGCAGCATCTAAAACCGTCTCCCACTCGGCAGTGGCGCTGGCTGGCTGCGCAGGTGCCTTTTGGGCGGGCGCGGCGTCCGTCTTGGCTGGTGCCGTCTGTGGCGCCACTACGGTGGGCTGAGCCGCGGGTGTCGCCCGGCGCACAGGCGGCCGCGAGTGCCGCTACACCGGCCAGGCTGCTCAGGCGGATAAAGTCGCGCCTTCGGATCGAATGCCCCGAAACACCATTGGAACGAGTGTTAGAGTCCACACCAACACCTCCTGGCTTCTCATGCCACGGGCAGGCAACATGTCCACTGCGATTGTTATTGAGGTTAGCCGCCTACCCCACGGTAACCGAAGATTCGGGCGAGCAGTGCGAGTATGAGGGATATTCCGAGCAAGATCACGGAGAGAACGGAGGCAACCTCGTATTTCCCCTCGACCAGATAATTCAGTTGCAGCACGGAGAGAGGCTGCGTTGATGGGGTGGAGAGCAGCGACACTTGGGCAATGTTGCGGCTGGCGCTGAGGAACGTGATGATTGCCGTCACGATCAACGTGGGGCTGAGTAGTGGCAGCACGACGCGTAAGTATGTACGGAAGGCATTAGCGCCGGTGACCCAGGACGCCTCCTCAAGCTCGGTGCCAAGCTGCATCAGACCACTCTTCACGATTTGGACCGTGAAGGGCATGCTAGCGATGACCAACGCCAGCACTAATGCCGCCATGGTTCCATAGATCGGTCGGAAACCGGGCTGGAGAAGCATGGTCACCAGTCCGAGGCTCAGAACCACCCGGGCACTGTAAATGGGAGCCACGTAACCATATCCAGAGCTCCTCGACCAAAGAACTTGGTGCGGACGAGGACGTATGCCAGAAACGAGTGGAGTACCACGGAAACGAGCGCCGTGCTGATTGCCAAAGTTAACGTGTTTCCGAGTGCGCGCCCCAGCACCCGGTCATTGAGCGCGGCACTCCAGTGTTGAAGGCTCCAGCCATCCGCCATAAAGAAGCCAAAGAGCTTCATGAACGTACCCATGATGGCGAACACAACTGGAACCCCGACAATCAAGGCGAGCAGGATCGCGATTGACGCACTTAAGGGCCAACGCCATCGACCCAATGGGATAAGCTGTCCGCCGAACTTCCAGGTTACCGTCGCATAGGAACGGTCAGCCAGGACCTTCCGCTGCATCAGGATAAGTATCATCGAGACCGCGATGGTCACCACCGCTAATGCTGCTACCGCGTCATACCGTGGTGGTTGCTGATTCAACACGCTGTAGATCCAGGTGCTGAAGACGCGCAAGTTGATGCGACCGCCGAGGATTTGCTCGATCTCAAATGCTTCCAATGAGCGCAGAATCGCAAGGAGCTGCACAGCGAGAATCACGGGCAGCATCAGCGGGATGAAGATCCGTCGGAGCGTTCCGAGCGTACTGGAGCCCGAAATGTACGACGCTTCCTCGAACGAAGCATTCATGTTCCGAAATGCCGGTGTGAGGAGCATGACCTTCACTGCGACGGTCGTGGCCATGAGCTGTACCCAGACGATGCCCCAGAAGGAGTAAATCGTCATCGGACCAGACGTGCCTCCACCCAGGCCAATCGAACGCAGCCACTGATTGATCAGCCCGAACTGCGGATCCAGCAGCAGGATCCAGCTCAACGTGACGGTCAGACTGGGAAAGAAAAAGGCTAGCCAGAAGAGGAACTCGAACACGCGTGCGCCAGGGAGATCAGTGCGAGCCAGGAGCCACGCAATGAACACTCCAACCACAAGAGCAATGCCCTGACGAACGACGGTGAGCGTGACGGTATTCCACGCTGCGGATTGAAGCCCGCGATCGCTGACGACGGCTCGCCAACCATCTAAGCCCCACACGGGCATCTGACCGGGGATTGCTGCGTTAAAGCTCTGGATGACGATTTGAACGATGGGATAGGCGGTTACAAAGAGCACGAACAACGCGACAAGTGTTAGGAGAACGGTGGAAAGCTCGAGCCTTTGAATGCGCCGCACGTGCGGCGCCGGCTGTGCAATCAGTTCAGGACTGGCCGTGCTCATAGCGCCCCACAACCGAGTCTTAAGATCAAGGCGGGCATCAATCTATGCGCCGATAAGCGTCTTGATCTGGTCCGCCGCCTGCTGCTGGAGAGGAAGTGCTTCTTCGACATTTCCAAAAAGGAATTCACGCTTTATCTTCTCGAAGTCTGTGCCTGGATGCACACTGGCATTGGCCGGCGGTACATCGGCCCTACGGCTGTTGAAGCGCATGTGCTCGTTTACAGCCAGGGCGCCATCCTTACCCAGCAGCCAGTTGATGAGCAGCCTGGCGGCGTTGGGATGGGGCGCTTTGGTATAGAGAAGCACCCCCTGCCCGGTAACGATTTTCATTTCGGGCACGTCCAGCGCAACGACATTCTTGCCGAGGCCCTCCGCGGCGAACTGCTCGAGAATAGGGAGCGTTGGGCCCGTGGCGAACGCGAACTCGCCCCGGATAAGTCCCTCCGTCGCTTGCCGGCCCTCTCGAAGGAATGTTGGCTCCTGGTCCACGAAGATCTTCTTGAGCCACTCCGCCGCTTCGTCCTTCATGTGGTGATTCATGCCGACCGCGACGATGTATGTAAACCCCGTCTGGTACTCCATGAAGGCCAATTTGCCTTTCCACTGCGGATCCGCCAAGTCCTTGATGGTGGTCGGCTTCGTTTTGACCAGGTCGGAGTTGTACATGATGGTCTGATTCTGGTCCCACGTATTGCCAAAGACCTTCTGACGGGCCTTGTCCATGAAACAGGCATCCACCCCACCAATCCAGGAAGCGTCATTTGTCACATCGGGATGGATGGCGCCGGACGGATATCATCAAAGGCACCGGCTGGCATCATGCTGCCCATAATCGGGCCACCGGGTGACAGGAAACAGACGTCGTAGGAGTAAACCCCGCCCGCTTGCTCCTGCAAAATCGGCGGAGCCAGGAAACTGGCTGATGATGCGGACTTATGCTCTACTTCGACGCCGGATAGGCCTCGTGAAACTTGTCCAGCACCTTCCGGTAGCCATCCCCCGCCAGAGTGGTGACCACTACCTGGCCCTCTCTCTTGGCGCCCTCGACCACGTTGTCCCATTCGGCCGTACCACTAGCCGACTGGACTGGAGCTTTCCCTGCGGCGGGAGCATCCTGCTTTGATGCAGCTTTGGGTTCCGGAGTTGACGTTGCGGCCTGACCACAGGCCGCCGCTAGGGCAGCAACACCAGCCAGTCCGGCGAAGCGCAGGAACTCGCGGCGTCGCATTCGTAACTGTGGATTCGATCGTCGATTCACGGGACACATCCTTGGTCGAGATCTGCCTGCCAGGGAACCGCAGGTTGACAACTCACAGCAGAGGCGATATTTGTTGGGAACTCCGGGCAGATATCTGGTCGCTGGGCAGGCAGTGTAGCACCGATTTGCGCAAACCGAAAGATATTTTTCAGACGGTAAGGACGCCAGGGTGGCAGCCCGATGAAGGCGTCGGCACGGGGTGCCGACTGAGTGAAACGCCCGAGCCATCCCGAGTCGATCGATCAGCTTCCCGCAAGGAACTCAAAAACGGCTAGAGAGTCGTCAAGCCCGGAGAAGGAGACGCACGAATGACCATGATCGATGCCGACACACATGTCGACGAATCCGAAAGCACGTGGAGCGCGCTCGAGGGAACCCCGTTCGAGAAGTTCATCCGGTAACAACCACGCTGCCAGCCGAGGAGGCGACGACGCGCCGGCTACAACTCAGTGAACAGCCGCTGCTGGGTGGTTGAGGGTCGACTGCGAAACCGGGCAATCCGCGATGAAGTCAACCATCCTCCACGAGTATTTCGAGAACTCGAAGATGTGCCAGGTCGCCTCGCTCACATGGACAAGATGGGCGTCGACATGCAGGTGATCTTCCCGACGTTCTTCATCCGGTACAACACCAACAACGCCGATGCCGAGCTGGCATTGACCAGCGCGTATAACCGGTGGCTCGCTGGGAAGTGTGCGCAGTCCAATGGCCGCTTACGTTGGGCGGCTGTGCTGCCGTTTCTGTCGCCGGAGAGGGCCATCGAGGAACTGCGGTGGGCCAAGGACAATGGCGCGTGCGGAATCTTCAAGCGCGGATTTGACCTGAATCGGCCGGTTACGGATCCCCATTTCTTTCCGGTGTATGAGGAAGCCAGTGAGTTGGACATTCCCCTCTGTATCCCACCGGACATCCCCTGCCCGGATCCGAATGGGACCGCGGCTTCCCCATCATGCACGCGTTCATCGCACTCGTGAACGCCGGCCTGCCCCAGAAGTTTCCCAAGCTCCGATTCGGTCTTATCGAGGCCGGGGCCTCCTGGATTCCCTACACCATCTCTCAGCTCGGAGCGCAGAAGCGTGCCGCCTTGCGCGGACAGCAATCTCAATCTCCCGATCTCTATGACCTCGAACCGGAGTTGTTTGAGTCCAATCGCCTGTTCGTCGCCATCGATCCGATCGATGACATCCGGACGCTACTCAAGTTCGGAACTGAGGATCACCTCATGATCGGTACGGACTACAGCCACACCGATATTTCGGCGAACCTTAGCGCGCTCGACGAGGTGAACGGCTGGGCGAACGAGGGGCGAATCACCCAGGATCAGGCGAAAAAGATACTTCACACAAACGCCAAGGCGTTTTACGGGCTATGAGTGTCTGAGCGAAGCGAAGAGGAGCGACCACGAACTCGCCATAGTGGTTCTGAGTTAAAGTCGCTGGTCAAGCATTTGGGCGGCGCAACAGAGCCTAGTGTTCCCCGATTGCTCGTGAGATCCACTTCCGTCCGATGTAGACGACGGCCAGATTAAATGTGACCAGCGCTACCATCATCGCTGCGAATACCGGAAACCTTCCGTTGGCAAACCGGTCATAGATGACGTTTCCAGCAAGGAGCACTCCGCCGCCGGCAACGACCAGCGCGGTGGTGAAGTCGCGTGCCGCGTGAGTAAGTATCCAAAGCCAACCGTTGAGGAACGCAGGAATCAAGAGACGAAGATTTATTTGGAAGAAGGTGACCACCTGACTCACACCGGATGTCAGTGCTGCTTCCTCCAGCTCTCGATGTATCTGAACCTGCGCCGCGTGCATGAGGCGAGTGCCGTACGCGATGAAGCGCGCCGTATAGGCGACCACAAGTAGCGCAATGGATCCAAATACAGGTGTGCCGATAAACAACAAGAAGAATGCCAGTCCGGAGATCACCGCCGGAATAGCGAGCGGCAAAAAGGCCAATCCGTTCACGATCTGACTAAGCCACGATGGCCAGCGGACGAGCTGCCACGAAATGAACGTGACCAATAGCATTGTCACCGTCGCAGCCGAGGCCGAGACCACAATCGTATTCACGAAGTATTGACCGAAGAAGCGGTAGTCCAGCAGGTCCTGGTAATTGTTGACTGTCCAGATTATTCGTACGTCCGGTACGAGAGGTTGGTAGAACTGCTGGAAGCTGGTAACCAAGAGAATCGAGAACGGAATAACCGCGGCAAGTGCCATATAGACAGCGACCATGGCAAGCGCGGGCCACCGCAATCGTCCCAACGCAATCCTCCGCGGGCGGTACGCCTTTCCCGTGACAACGGCAAACTTGTTGGCGCGGCGAAGGAAATACAAGTAGCCGCTTATCCCCAGCACACCCAGAACCATCCCGGACATGCCGAGAGTGGCCGGCGGCCGATAGAGAAACCATCCGTCGAATGGAGCATCTCGTACACACGCGTAGCGAGCACGTCGATACCGGCCGTGCGTCCGAGCGCTAAGTGGCGTCTCAAGCGTTTCCATTCCCACTATGAGGTATAGAACCGTAACCGCGAGCAGGCCGGGCGCCATAAGCGGCGCAGTGACGAACGCAATGGTTCTCGCCCGACCAGCGCCGGCCGCCGCGGCGGCATCCTCCAGGCTCGGATCCATCTGTCGTAGCACGCTTATCAAGAGCAGCCACATCGACGGGACCATCCCAATTGCCTGAACGAAGATCATCCCTCCGAGACTGAAGATGTTGATCGGTCCTTCCTGCGTGTTGAGATTCAGGAGAATACGCAAGCCACTCGTTCATGGTGCCCGCTCGTGGCCCGAGAAGCAGAACCCATCCAAGAGCCGTCGCGAATACCGGCACGCTCATCGGGATGAACATCAGTGCGTAAAAGGCGTTCCGCCCCGGAAAGATCGGTTCGCTCGGTCAGAAATGCCAAGGTGAATGCAATGGGCAGCGCGACAAGCAACGACCCTATCGCGAAAACGACTGTGTTCCGAAATAGGGCGGGCGTTTGGGCATCGCCGAAGATAGTCAGATAGTTGGAGAACGTGAACGGCCCTCGAACGGCAGTGTCTGAGCCGGACGAAGACTTGCGATTGCCATGACACAGATTGGTACGACGACCAGCAGCAGCAACACCGCCAATGACGCCGCGAGGGCTACCTTGCGACCATCGATGGTAAGTCGAATCGGTACCGTTCGGCTCGGGGCTCCTGTTCTAGCGAGCCTCGCCGCGCCTGGGCTTCCGTGGCCATTGATGACTCCCGTCCTGCTGGTGGCCAGCCGAAGCCGGCGCCGGATTACTGGGATAATGCCGGGCGCGGTGGGGTGGCGCAGGGAAAAAGCGCACCCCCAGTCCGTAACCAGCGTCTAGCTCTGGACGCACGAAGGATGGTTCTTCGCGCATCCCCAGGGGTAGGGCACCTTGGTTCCCGTCTGGATGCCAGTCTTCATCGCGGTTAGCGCGATTTGACGATACTGCTCAAGCAGCTCTACGTCCTTCTCAGTGCGAGGCTCGGACAGGTTCTTCTCTGCAGTGAGCCCAGCGTCGCGGAGCGTTTTTCCGATCTCGTAGCGGTCGGCCTCGGGTGCAAAGAATGGCCGAGAACCGCTCCCGCCGCGCTCGGATATGATCCATTCGCCCTCGAAGTTTCGCCAGCCGTAGAACAGGTCAGCAAGATCCGGGCTATTTGCCGACAGTGCGGGGAGGCAGGTAATCAAGCTATTGGTTGGAACGACATCCGGCCAGGTGAATGCAAGGGGCGCACCTCTCGAGATCTCATCTTGGGCTTGAGAAGTCACCGTGACTCCGATGTCGGCTTCACCTTGACTGACTGCCTGAACCACCCCAGCACTTCCGCCTGGAGGTAACTTGAGTCCATAAGTGCCGAGGTTCTGCCATAGGCAGCCATGCGCTCCGGTGGCCAGTCCTTATGGAACGGAATGATGTACAGCCCGCCCGCACCGTCCTGGAATGCCACGCGCCCGCGCCATTGCTCAGTAAGCAAGTCATCCCACGTGAGGCTCTTTACCTCATCTGCCTTGACTTCCGGGTGTTGTAGACGAAGGTGTAAATCCCCTGACGGCTGAGCATGCAATGGTCGGAAAGCTTTGTGCCGTTTGGACCACCACCCGAATCAGGGTAGAGCGCGCGTAGATCGGTCGTATGGGCCACTCTCCGCCAGGCCTCCCACGGCGGGATCCGTAACGCTCCTTCGCGCATCAGGTTGGTCTGCGTGGCCGTGGTCCCTGTGCTGAACGAGTCGAGAATAGCCTTTCCAGATTTGTGGGCCTGAAGAAACCGTGGAGTCACTTCCTGGGTCACGTGTCTCTGGCTCGTTTTCAAGCCGCAACCTTATTCCAAAGCGCTTCTCAAACTGTTCTTCCCACACCTTGATAACGTCGGGCTCGACATCGGAAAGCGATGAACGTAGGCGACCATCGCCCGCATTCGCTTTCGGCCTTCTCCAGGAGGGCATCGAACTTGGGTTTCGCAGAAGCGGCCACTGTCGAGGCGGGACGGCTTCTAGGCGCGACAGCACCTACGGGCTTCTGGGCAGGAGCCGCGTCTGAGCTTTCTGGGGCCGGCTTCGTCGACGACAGGCACCGGAGAGCGGGGCGCGCCTTCACCATCGCGACGGAAAGATCGGCTTCATGGGATCGATCTCCCCAAAATGCCGCAGCCCCCGGCGGTTGACCGGCTCAATGACGCCGCTGATACCGGAGTAGCTGCTGGTAGACCGAAATCCTTCGAGTTCACAGAAACTTCAAAATCTCTCAGGTGACCCTAACCGTCGTCACAAAAATCTGTCGGTGTGACAAGAAGTGCAGTGGAGGTGCAATTGCTCATCTCAAGTGCGCGTTCGTCCTTGGCAATGGAGCGCTTGAGACCCTGAAATGTGCGATGGGACGCACTGTTGTGGATGGTTTCTCTAGCCTGTCGGGAAGACCGCCAGCAGTCCACCGTCGCACGGGACGTCGATCCCGGTGATGAAGCTCCGCCATCGGCGAAGCGAGAAAGAGAACGGCTTGCGCCTGATCCTGTGGCCGTCCCCAGCGCTTGAGTGGAATATTCTGCGGGGGCTCGCAGCGTGGAGATCTTGGTGCACACATCAGGTCGCCCAACGGGCGTGCCGCTCTGGGTTGGTGTCACAGAATTCACGCGAATGCCGTGGGGCGCAAGCTGCATGGCCATGGACCGAGTCAGGTTGAGTAAGCCGGACTTTGCCACACCGTAGGCGATGCGACCTGTTTCTCCCCGGTGGCCGGATGTGGAGACAAGGTTCACGATCGCTCCGCCTTGGCCCTGGGAGACCATCTGGCGTGCCACCTGCTGACTGCAGACAAAGGTACCGGTTAGGATCACCCCGAGCACGCGGTTCCACGTATCGAGGTCGGCTTCCAGAAATGGCTTTCGATCAGTAATTGCTGCGTCGTTGATCAGAATGTCGATCTGGCCAAACGCGCGCACAGCTTCGGCCACAGCACGTTCCATGTCGGCAGGCTGCGTGATATCGCCAGAGACTCCGATAGCGTCGCTGCCGCCGTCCTTCACTGACTGGGCAGCCGCGTCAGCATACTTCTGCTCTAAGTCGAGACAGACAACTTTGGCACCCTCAGATCCCAGCGTACGCGCGATCTCAGCACCAATGTTGGGTCCCGTCCCAGAGACAAGTGCGACCTTTCCATCGAGGAGCATCGAGTTTCCTCATCTGGGTTGGGCGTGGTCCCTTCTAAACTCATCCCGGTGAGAATTCGATGCGAGCCGAGGCTGAATACTCCCGGCAAAAAAAGCTTACGCGAATAAGCGTATCCAGCCGACCGCATCTTTCATATCCATCAGGATTCCGAGGCCAGCACGGTCACACGGCTGTTGGACCCGTCAAGCGGAGAAATTACGCAGTCACCAGCTACATCTGATCGCGAGCTGCACAGTAGAAGCTGACGAAACGACTACGTCAGAGCGGCGTGGACTTCCCCGGCCGTCATCGGCAACTCTGTGAGTCGTACGCCAACAGCGTCGTGAATAGCATTAGCGATAGCCGCACCAACGCCGACATTGGATCCTTCTCCGACAGCTTTAGCTCCGAATGGTCCCGGGCCATCATTGCCAGGCAGCAGGTCATCCGAAATGGGGGGACATCTCCTGCCGTGGGTATCTTGTATTCGGCGAGGCTCGGGTTCACAACCCTGCCGTCCTCAAGCACCATCTACATCCATAAGTGTGGCGCCCAAGCCGAATACAAAACCACCATCGATCTGACCCTCATGGGCGATTGGATTGATCACGGTGCCCACGTCCGTGACGGTGGTTGCGCCGTGCACCGTCGTTTGCCCCGTCTCGGGATCAACTTCAACGTCAACGATAAGCGCGGAGAAATTGGTTAACTACCTCGATGGTGGAGTCAAGGGCACTGTCGTATTCGTGGTTCATCTCCACCTTGGGTCCGAGCATCAGGCTCCGTGCAATATTGAAATTCCACCGTCTGGTCCGGCTGATGAGGCTTGATCAAACGCCCGTCGATCAACCGCGTGCCGCTCAATGGCCACCCCAGCAGCTCGGAGGCCAGCGATTCCAGAACCTCCTTTGAAGCGCACGGCGCCATGTAGGGTGGCCTGCCCAACCACATGCGTCGAGCGTGTCCCCAATGACAGGATCGCGCAATGCCGTGGCCGTGGTCTCACGCGTGACCACAACTGAGCGCGGGGAGACTGAGAGTCCCGCGGCCGCGACGCGCTGGATCATCGCGTAAGCGCCCACCCCTTCATCAGAGACACCGGTAGCGATTTCGATCTGGCCTGACTCGAGGAGCCGAAACGTGACGCCCCCTTTCCCCGAGCCCGTCTCTCACGAGGTTCCGAATGGCCGCAGCCGTGTACGGCTCGAGCACCAGTTCGTGGTGGCCGGGCAGGCCAGGGCGAGCGCTCTCGCGACCCAGAGGATGGTTCGCAGTACTGGGTGATCGTGTCCTCCGAGACATGCAAAGATCAACACGGCTCAAGCGCTAGATGCACTTCTGGCGAACGACAACGGCCGGCCGCATCCGCGACAATCCGGCGTGCCAGAAGGCTGAACGCGGAGTTCTCGATCTCGTCGCAGTGCGTGTCCCCGCGTCGTTGGACCGCGATCAGCATCCCTGCAGGCGGTTCTGCGGTAGCATTTGCGCGCCAATGACACCGGGTTCGATGCAGCAGGCGGGGACCCTGCCGGTTCGGCGTTCGGTGCCAGCGCCGCCCCTGCTCTGTGCGGTGCTGCTGGCCGCGCTCGCCGGGGTGCGCGGCGCTGAGGCGCACCCGTGCCGTTCAGCTATCTCGATCTTCGGCTGAAAGCCGGCGTGCTCGAAGGCAGCGTGACCCTCCACGTGTTCGACCTCGCCCACGACCTCGATATCCAGCCCGCCGAACGATTGCTGGATCCCGCGTTCGCGGCTGAGCGCGCCACCGCAGTGCATGACCTGCTGGCCGGCCGGTTCGGCATCAG
Source organism: uncultured Chloroflexia bacterium (assembly GCA_963765765.1). Lineage (GTDB taxonomy): Bacteria > Chloroflexota > UBA6077 > UBA6077 > JACCZL01 > CAVXYC01. The sequence continues at coordinate 162,216 of CAVXYC010000029.1, forward strand.
CGCCGATGGCCGGGAGCTCGAGCCGCAGTGGTCCTCGCCCGAACTGCTCGCCGGCCGCAATTCCTTGCGCCTGCCGTTCCGGTACGCGCTCGCGGACCGCCCGGGGACACTGCGAGTCCACGCGGCGATGTTCCCGTACAACCCGCAACATCAGACGTTCCTGAACATCTACGAGGACGAGGGGCTGACCCAGGTCATGCTCGGTGGAGACCACCGCGAATTCGAGTACTTTCCCGGCACACGACAGGGCGCACGCGCCGTAGTGCGGAAGTTTCTGCCAGCCGGCGTGCACCACATCCTGATCGGCCCGGACCACCTGTTGTTCCTCGTGGGACTGCTGCTCCTCGGCGGGTCGGTCCGCCAGCTGGCCGTGATCGTCACGGCCTTCACGGCGGCCCACAGCATCACGCTGTCGCTCGCTGCCCTGAATCTCGTCAGCCCGCCCGCGCGTCTCATCGAGCCGGCAATTGCCCTGAGCATCGTGTACGTCGGCGCCGACACGCTGCTCAAGAGGGATGGACGTGACGTGCGGGGGTGGATTGCCTTCGCGTTCGGGTTCATCCACGGGTTCGGGTTCGCGAGCGTGCTTCGCGAGATGGAGCTGCCGGCGCGCGCGCTCGGCCTGTCGCTCGTATCGTTCAACGCGGGCATCGAGATCGGCCAATTGCTGGTCGTCGCGTGTGTCGCGACAGCGTTATCGGCGCTGCGCTCCCACAACGAGGCCGCGGGACGGCGGCTCGCGTTCGCCGGATCGGTTGTGGTCATGGCCGCCGGCGCGTTCTGGTTCGTGCAACGGGTGTTCTTTCCTGGAGGAGTCTCATGAGACGTGGAATCGTGCTGGGTGTCCTGATCGCGGTCGGCGCATTCGCGGGGCTGAGGGCGCAGCCGCCGGCGAATGGGCCCAAGGTCATCACCGTCGACAAGCTCAAAGACAACCTGTACGTGCTCAGGGGCGGGGGCGGCAACGTCGCCGTGTTCGTCACGTCCGCCGGCGTCACTGTCGTCGATGCGAAGAACCCGGGCTGGGGCCAGCCGATCATCGACAAGGTGAAGGAGCTGACGCCGAAGCCGATCACGATGCTGATCAACACGCACACGCACGGCGATCACGTGAGCGGCAACGTCGAGTTCCCGGCGACCGTGGACGTGGTCGTGCAGGAGAACACGAAAACCAACATGGAGAAGATGGAAATCTTCAAGCAGAACGACAACCGCGGGATGGCCAAGCGGACCTTCAAGGACACGATGACCATCGGCAAGGGTGCTGACGAGATCGACCTGTATTACTTCGGACCGGGCCACACGAACGGGGACGCATGGGTCGTATTCCCCGCGCTGCGCACGGCGCACCTCGGGGACCTGTTCGCGCGCAAGGGATTGCCGTTCTACGACGGCGCGAACGGCGGCACCGTCCTGCACTACGCAGAGACCCTCAACAAGGGCTACAACGCGATCAAGAACGTCGACACGGTCATCAACGGCCACAGCGATGCGACGACCACGTGGGCAGATGTGAAGGAGTACGCGGACTTCAACCAGGAGTTCCTGTCGTGGGCGCAGGCGGCGCTGAAGTCGGGTAAGACGCCGGAGGCCGCCGCCGCTGAGTGGACGATTCCCGAACGGTTCAAGGGCTATGCGCCGGCACCCCCGACAGGGTTTGGCGCCGCCGCCGGCGGGCTACAGCGGCTGGCGGAAGAGATGAAGAGATAGAACGGCTAATCCGATGTGGAGGACGGGCTGCCAGACGAGGGGGCCGCCGGTTCGTTCCCGATCTTCTGCCCGTTGCGCCAGATGTTGGGGCAGAGGGGCTGCGCGAAGATCGACGGCGGATCGCTCCCGATGAAGATGATGTCGTCGGCGCGGGATCCGCCAGAGGGCGTCAGCTTCGCCGACTCCCGAATGCTGTCCTTCGCCAAAACTCGATCGGCGTCGGCTGCATGGAGGCCTAGTCTGAGACGTTGCCCTTTTCTTGCCCTTTTCGATTTGGCTTTGGGCGGCGCAGGCGGATCGAGGAGGCCCACCTCCGCGGACAGGAAGGCCGGCGACAGGTGCGCGTAGCGCATCGTCATCTTGAGTGACTGGTGGCCGAGCAGCTCGGCGACGCTCCTGAGCGACGCGCCGCGCTGTCAGTCGTCCTCAAGGCCTCCGCGTCAGCCCCACCCAGCGCCAGCCCTCGGCCACACGCTTGAACCACACGTGCACTGGGCGCTGCCAGGCGGCCGGGCCGCCGTCGGCCGTGATGTCCACCTGCACGAACGTGCCGGGTGAGCCGGGGAGGCCGGCAGGCGCGGTCAATGACGGTGCGCTGGACGTGGTCTCGCCGATCGACGCTGTCTCGCCGGTGGCGTTGTCGAACGAGAACCACGTCGCCCGGGTACTGCGCCGGCGCGGCAGCGACACCGGCGTCAACGGCCGCATTCGCAAATGTCAGCGTGCCTTCTCCGTCGAGCGCCGGCCTGACAACGGGGTTGATCTTCGACAGGTACACGCGCGCGATGGTGTTGCGGCGCTTGATCAGCACGTCGCCGAGCAGCCGCTCGGCCGCTGGATCGCTGAACTCAGCCGTCTTCACGGCGGCGCGGATCATCTCGTCGGAGAACGCCATCACGCGCAGCGCCGCCCAGAAGCTGTCGTCGTCTCGCGCGCGCAGCACGGCGGCGGTAGGCACTCGGGATCGCCACTGCTCCGGGTCGAACGCCTCACCCTCGAACCGCCCCACTTCGGGCCGCTCATCGAAGGACGCCGTCTGCCATGGCTGCAGATAGAAGCCGAGGCTGATGAACCGCTTCCACGCGAGCTCTCCCTCGGTACAGGTCCTCCCATCCCTCGTGGAACTGGTGCGGCCCCTCGGCGCCGGTGCCGAAGGTGGATCCCACATCCTGCAGATAGTGCCGCACGCGTGTGCGGCCGCCCTCGGCAATCACGCTGTCGAGCGTGTTGCCGGCCTTCATGTCGATGAGGTTCGTCCACGCGCCGAACACCTTCAGTGCGCGCAACGATCGCCGGTGCTCGTGCGGGACGATGTCATTCGGATCGTCGGGGCGGGTGCCGTGATAACGGAACCCACCAACGATGCGGCCTGGGAGCTTGCGCGCGGCCAGCACGCGGTACGTGCCGTCGGCGTTGCGAGCCGCGCGCCTCAACACCGCGCGCACGTCGTCCATCGTGAACGGCCGCACGTGGTTCGGCCGCACCTGGTACTTGAGGCCCTGGGCGATGGTCAGCGTGTCGGGGTGCAGCACGGCCAGATACGACTCGACCTGGTGATAGCCGAGAGCCCAGAACAGGCGCATCGCGACGGCAATCGCTCCCGTGGCGGCACGCGGCTCGTCCCGCGGATCGAACGTGAGAAACCACACTTCGTCGTTGGCATCGGTGACCGTGAACCCCGGCGCGACGCCCGCGGTCTTCGGCCGGATGACGGTCCACGGACCGAGGGCCGGGCCCGCGATCGTGTTCGCGCCGCGCTCGAGATCGGCCACCGAGAACGGCCGCGCGTAAATGCGGTTGGTGAACCAGTTCGAATCCGGCACCTCGTCAATCGTGTTCACGTCCCCGGCGCGGACGTCCGGGGTCGGATCGCCGGGCTTCGTGAACAGGTTCAGCAGGACGTCGCTGACGAGATCGATGTCGCGATCCTTCACCGCAGACGCGTTCTGCGTCTCAGGTTCAACCCCCAAGGGGTCGTCGTCGTAGAAGCGGGGATTCGATCCCGAGACCGGCGCACGTGTGCCGAGCAGGGCGATGACGCACACCGCCAGCACGAGGACGCCGGGTCCGTGCGAAAACACCCGTGATGCGGAGGTCGAGGCCATGGGTCGATCAGAAAGCCGGCTTGCCCGACACAATCAGCTTCCATCCGTCGGAGCTGTGTGCGACCTCGACCCGCAAGGGGGTCTGTGCGGGCCCGTGGAAGCGCCCGCCAACGCCCCAGTCTGTCTGCATGCGCTCCGACCAGAGATCCGCACTGTGCGCCGCGACGGTGCCGGCATCGAAGAAAAAAGCCACGTCGAAGGCGGTGCGGTTCGGGAACCAGCGCCACTCGGCGCTCGTGATGAGGGCGTTTCGGTCCCGGAAGCGTCCGGTGGAGTACCCGCGCAGCACGCTGCCGCCGCCGAGCGATGGCATCAGGAAGTACGGCACCACGTCGTCGTCGTCGAACGTGGCCTGCATGCGGCCCCATACCGACAGGACCCACGTCTCGTTCAGCACGGGGATGTGCTGGACCACGCTCGCGTCGAGGCGCTTGAAGGTGAACGTGTTGTCGGGATCGTCGAACCGGTGCAGGGTCAGCCCGTAATAGCCGCCAGTGCGGCTGTAGCCCGGCGAGGTGCGCCAGTCGATGGCGCCGGTGACCTGGCTGTGCACGAACCCGGGATTCGCGCCCAATCCGGGTGCGGTCTCGGCCGTGTACTCGGTTTCAATCGATGGGCGCTCGGAGCCCTGGCCGGGTTCGAGATGGTAATGCTCGTAGCCAACCCCGCCGGCGAGCACGGCCCAGCGCGCCGGGTGAAGCGTGGCGGTGCCTCCGACGTAGGACTCCTTGAACCGGTAGTTCGCACGGGCGTCTTCATCGGTCTCGATGCCCAGGCCGTAGTAGCCGACGCGGGTCGCGTCTCGCCAGCCCGCCCGGGCATCGAGCGCCAGCCGCCCGCTCAGATGGCCGGGAGATGTGGTCGTGACCTCGAGCAGCTTGTAGTTCTTGATGGAGTACAGCCCGTGCACGTCCGCCGTCGACCGATCGCCGTAGTAGCGGAGGAACCCGGCGCCGAGCGTGAAGCCGCCGCCGCCGTAAACGCTATCCATGAACGGGTACAGCCCGTCACGTGGCTGCAGGAAGGTGTCGCGCACCTTCGCGACGATCTGCTCCGCGCGAGTCGGCGCGCCGGGACCGAGGTGCCGTGCCTTCTCGGCTTGCTCGGCCGCGATCACGTCCGCGCGCAGCCCTTGAGCCCACGAAGCCGACGGCAGCGCGAGCAGGGTGCCGATGACGAAGGCGAACGCGGCCGCGGCCGGTCTGTGGCGGGGGGCAGCAAACCCTCTGATCGGCAGCGTGGGCACAGAGACGGGCATTTGGGCTGGCGAGTGCCCGCCATTCTACCGCGGAGCAGGCCGAGCCGGTGCGACAGTCGTCCGCCAGCTACTTGAGCGGGCGAACCTCCATGAGCCGCACGGCTCCGACGCGAGATTCTCCAGTTCCAGCGTCTGATCGTCGCGATCGTATCGCACCGGGAGAGAGCGCCAGGACGGCTCGTATCCGACGATGCAGGAACGCGAGGCGAGGCGCGACGGCATGACACATCTCGCCGCGCTGCTGGCCCGGACGGACGCTGACGCACACGGGTGGCTGGCCGACCGGCTGCTCGCACGCGAGGAAGTGGTCGTGGAAGACGCGCCGCCTGCGGGTCTCCGCACGCGCGAGGTCGCGCTCGAAGCGGCGGGCTGACGCGTCATTCCCGGAATGCGGAACCGGATCCGACAGAAAGGGTTCATCTCCAAAGACGTGCGTGACCGGCCAGCTGTCGAGCCGCGAAACGTTGGCGAGATCGAGCAATCGCGTCCTCATCAAAGTCGCATCGAATTTGATGATTACATGGGGCCGAGAACGCGTGCGATGGCCCAACAACATCGCGCTGGTGAAGTGATCCAGTAGAATCCACGGTCACATGCAGAGAATCGAGTTCGAACCTCGCAGGCTGAGGCGTGTTGCCGTCGTGACGTTGGGGAGCATGCTCTGGGGCGTCGCCCTGTGCTCAGGGTCGCGGGCTGTCGCCGGTCCCGGTGGAACTCGACGGCGCCAAATTATTCGGTCAATCACGCACGCTCCGGATCAAACAGTTGCTCGGCCTCAATGGCTCCACTGGCTCGATTCGATCTCGCCGCTCCCACCGGCGCTATTGTGCCGCGGCGATTTTCATGGCATTTCGAGGGCCGCAGGCCCAGGCTAACCAGTTGCGGAAATCGTCCAGTGCGGCGAACCACCTCACCACCTCGACATAATCCGCGTTGCTTCAAATGCTTACGAGTTCGACGGTCTGAGTGCTGAACGGCACCTGTTTTTCGACCGCCCGGGATGCAACGATTGGGATCGCCGCCTCATTTGACGGTGCTGTCCCGTTCGCTGTCCACCGGCAAGTTCATGCGACGAAGCAATAACTGCCATCGTGGATCCGAATGGAGGCTGTCGAATCGAGGCTCGGTTTTCACGTAGTTCAGACTGTTACGTTCCGCCGCGTGCTTGAAGAGAAGGCGGAAGGCCTCGTCGTTGTTGCCAAGTACAGCGTACGCTTGCGCCACCTGTGCGGGCGGGCCGGTATCGCGCAGGGCGGCCACGATGCGGTTCGCCTCAGATCGTTTGCCCATCCGAGCGAACACGACTGCGATATCAGGGCCGCGGACCGGCCGACCTCTCAGAACGTTCACTTTTTCATAGAGCGCAAGCGCTTCGTCAAACCTCCCCAACGCCTCGTATACGTCCGCCAGCCGACCATATCCATCGGAACTGCGGGGCTCCAATTCGATCGCCTGCTTCAGATGAGGAATGGCCTGGTCGTATTGGCGGGCACGATACAAGACCCTACCGAACGCTGAGTGAACCGTCGACGACAGCGGATCGAGTTGCTCGGCTCTCTCGACGTGAGCGATCGACTCGGAGAAGCGGCCCAGCGCCATGAACAACATCGCGGAAAAAAAGTGCGCATCGAGGTTGTTCGGGTCGATGTCCAACGCGCGACGGAAGTCCTTTTCGGCCCCTGTCCAATCCCAGTCATGACCGAACCTGAGGCGGCCCATCGACACGTGGGCTTCAGCAAGTCTGGGATCGAGGGCCAAAGCCTTTCGCGCCGCGGCTCGTGATGGCGATTCGGTTTCCTTGAACGTTTTCGCACCCCACACGCCTCTCCACCACCAGGCGTGAGACAACCCGGCATATGCCGCGGCGTAGCCTGCATCGAGGCGTGTCGCCCGTTCGAAATGCTCGATCGCCCTTGACAGGTCTTCCTCTGTCAATTTCCACAAATAGTGCTGCCCGAGGAGATATTCCTGATGCGCGGTCGGATCGACCGTCCCGGCAGAAGCCATCCGGGCACGCTCCTCTGCCGTGACCTGAACGCGGATCTCGTCCGCCACAGCGCGTGCGACCTCGCCTTGTAACTTGAGCACGTCCGTCAGCTCACGCTCGTACTCGCGCGCCCACAAGTGCGTATCGGAGGCTGCATGAATCAACTGGACGCTAATCCTCACGCGGTCGCGCGTCCGCTGCACGGAACCTTCGATGACCGCGTCCACCTTCAGCTCCCGCGCAATCTCCGGAAGAGGAGTCCTCGTGCCCTTGAACCGCATCACCGACGTGCGTGACACGACCCTGAGAGCGCTGATGGGGGCAAGGTTTCCAATCAGCGCCTCAGTCATGCCATCAGCGAAGTAGTCCTGCGTGGGGTCGCCCGACAGATTGTTCAGGGGGAGCACGGCCAGCGAGGTGATTGGGGAGCGTACGGTGGTTGCCGCAGGGCGAAGCATGTAAACGGTGCTTCCGAGGGCGAGGACGGCCAGTCCGGCCAGTGCCAACCAGCGCCGCGCCAGCGGACGGCTGGGCCGTCCATTCTGCTGGATGGGCTCACCCCGCACCTCAGCAGGTGGCTCGTTCGACCTTGTCTCTTTTACAGCCGCCACGAACCGATAGCCGTGACCGGGCACCGTAACGATGAATTGATGATCGTCGGGCTTCTCTCCAAGCGTCTTCCGGAGAATCGAGACGTTTCGCGTCAGCCCTCCCTCCTCCACGCTGGCGCCACCCCAGACCTGGTCCAGTAATTCGTCCTTCGCGAGCACGCGGTCGCGGTTTTCGACGAGAACCAGAAGCGTTTCCAACACCTTTGGAGCCAGCGGCACGGCTGCGCCGTTGCGCAGCAGGAGCCGCTTCCCCGGGTCCAGCGAGAAGGGACCGAACTCGAATGCGGGCTTCGGGGGCTCGCTCATGGCAGCCGGAACAATTCCGAAGAAAAGCGAAGGCCGGTTGTAAGGACTTGTCAGCCCTGACGCCGGCAGGATCGGCGCGTCGGGCGGCGTGGCGGGAATTGTATCGCAGGCCGCCGGACCTCGGGCGAAGGATTCCCGGTGCTATCGCGTGAAGGAGAGCCAATGAACACCAGTTGCAACCAAGCGCGTGGGGCCATCCTCATTGTCGGGATTGCCCTCCTCATCCCCTCGACTGCGAAAACGGCGACAGAGTCCAAGAACTCCGTGCCCGTGAACCAGGTGCTCGAATGGAACCAGGTTTTCATCGACACGCTCGTTGCGACTAATACCGCAAATTCGTCGAGTCAACGGCTCGGCGCGATCGTTCACACCGCGATCTTCGATGCCTACAACGGAATCGAGCGACGCTACACGCCAATCTTCGTGACTAGCACTGCGCCTCATGGCTCGTCGCGTCGGGCAGCGGTCATCGCTGCCGCATACTCCGCGCTCGTCGGCATCTTTCCGTCCTTGTCGCCTCTCCAACGCGAGGCTCTCGATGCCCGCTATGAGGCTTCACTCGCAGCGCTGAGTGACGACGGTGGCAACGGCGGCCTATCGCGCGAACGCGGCATCGCCTGGGGAATGGAGGTCGCGCAGGCCGTGCTCTCCTGGCGGGCGACTGATGGGTTCAGTCCCCCTCCTTCTCCTCCGTTCACTGGCGGACTGGCCGTCGGCCAGTGGCGGCCCACGGGCGGGTCATGCGTCGCGATGACCGCGCTTGGGTTGGCATTCACCTCACCGTTCGTCGTCGCCAGCACGACCCAGTTCGATCCTGGACCCCCGCGAGGTCTGGGGAGCCCCACTTACGCAGACGACGTCAACAGCGTGAAAGCGCTCGGTCAAAACACGAGCTCGCAGCGCTCCGACGAACAGACCGGCCTTGCGCCGTTCTGGGAGGGCAACGCCAGCGTGCACTGGAATCAGGCAGCGAACCAGATTGCACGCGCCACGCACCTGTCGATCTCGGCGAGTAATAGGCTGCTCGCCGTGTTGAACATCGCCATGGCGGACACCGCGTTCACGATCTGGAGCGCGAAGCGGCACTACGGCCAGGTCTCCACCGAGGTCACATGGCGGCCGGTTACGGCGATTCGACTGGCGGAAGCCGACGGTAATCCGGGCACCGCCGCCGCCGCAGACTGGTTGCCGCTCGTCAATACGCCATGCCACCCCGAGTATCCCGCCGGCCATCCGAGTCAGAACGGCGCGGCGGCGACCGTGCTTCTCAGCCACTTCGCCGATGACCAAACGTTCACGCTGACGACGGGACTGCAGAATCGCACATATACCAGCATCTCGCAGGCTCGGACGGACGGAAACAACGCGCGCGATCTGGGGCGGGATGCACTACCCGAGCACCGTCACTGTCAGCGACGCGGTGGGCGAGGCGATCGCCAACTACGTCAACCTGAATGCGATGCTGCGGATCCACGGGCGCCATGAACGGTAGAGCGTCAATTCGAAAAGGTTCACGCACGTAATTAGGAAAAGGCAATGAAACTCGCTGGCACACACGCGCTCATCGGTGCTGTCGTCATTCTCGGACTGGGCATGGTCTCGGATTCCGTCACGGCCTCAAAGTTCGAGGAGTGGTCCGTGCCTGTCAACCTCGGTCCGCTCGTCAACTCGCCGTTCGACGACATTTCGCCGCACGTCTCGAAAAATGGGCGCAGCCTCTATTTCGCGTCGACGCGCCATACCGAGTCGTTCGGCGGCGAGGACATCTGGATCTCCAGACGCGCCAGCTGACGTAGGTCATAGAAATCGCAGTACGAGTCAGCTCTTCTATCCGAGCCTGGCGGCAGGCCGGCGGTTGTGCGGAGCTCGCGCTCATCATGCGCACCTACGGAACGCTACCGAAGCACCAAACCAAGCACCGCCGCAACGGCAATGATCCAAACCGGCATTATTTCTGGTGAGGGCGAGTACCAGTGTCCCGACGATGATGAGCACAGCGTGCCATGGTGTCAGCGTGGCCTGAGGAGCCAGTCGGATCCCAGTCATCACCATGAGTCCACAGGACCGCCGCTGCATGCGCCCTGCAAGGCCCCGCATTCCTCGTAAGAGCAGCCGCGAAACTGGAATGGCAAGGACTGGCGATGTCGCCAGTGGCCGATTAGCAACCATCAGGTTGCCTAACAACGTCGACCCAAGACCAGACTTCAGCGGCGATTTCCATCCGGCGAGTCGCGAGATCAAGCAGGAACGTAGGCCAACCTGATCACATCCTCGCCAATCCGATCATTAGCCATAAGGCGGAGCGGCGGCCGGGGCCCGGCGAAATATGGCTTGCCGTGACCAAGCACGACGGGGTGCAGGTAGATTCGATACTCATCGATCAGGCCAAGTTCGGTCAGGCTTTGCGCCAGGTCCGGGCCAGCAACTTCGATCTCCCCGTCGCGCTCGGCCTTCAGCTCGCGGATCGCGCCCTCCAGATCATCCTCAACAAGCCTGGCGTTGGGGCCGACCGACTTCAACGAGCGCGAGACGACCCATTTCGGCTGGTTCCGCCACGCCGCCGCGAAGGCGTGTTCCTCTGCATCCCATTCAGGATGATCGTCGTCCCAGTAACGCATGACCTCATACATTTGGCGACCGTAGACACTGCCCGCCTGCCCCTGAGCCTCCTCGATGAAGTGGCGGAAGAGCGTGGGGCTTGGCGCAAACGCCATATGGTCGACGTAGCCGTCCAGGGACTGGTTCATTCCGAACACGAGCTTAGCCATACCACTTCCTTTCCTCACGCGGCACATCCGCGCGGTTCTGATTGCGTTATGCAATCGGTTGTAAGCTAGATCGACTGATTTCATATCGCAATTGGTTTTTGGAGTGCGCATGAACGCCCCACGCTCGGGCTGCCCGATCAATCTGACTCTCGAGGCGCTGGGGGATCGCTGGAGCCTGATCGTCATCCGCGACCTGATGTTCGGCAACCGCCGTCACTTCCGCGAGTTGCTGACCCGGTCGGAGGAGCGGATAGCCTCGAACATTCTGGCCGACCGGCTGACGCGCCTGGAGAAAGCCGGATTGGTATCCCGTCGCGACGATCCCAGCCACAAGCAGAAGGTCATTTACAGCCTGACCGAAGCATCCATCGCTCTGGTGCCCTTGCTGGCCCACATGGGCGGTTGGGGCCTGCGTCACACACCCGCCTCGAAAGAGCTCTCCGTACGCGCGAAAATCCTTGAGGACGGAGGCCCGAAGCTGTGGTCCGAGTTCATGGAGGAACTGCGGCACCTCCACCTGGAGGCGCCGGCGCCCAGGGGGTCGGTCTTCTCCAGGCTGCCGTCGGCCTACGAAGCCGCCATTGCTAAGCCGCTGGTCTGAGCGAAACGGCACTTGCGTCGCTCAAGCTGTCCGACGGAAAGTCCTAAACGGGCTTCGCTCTGACTAGCGAGGGACACCCCGACCTCCCGACACACCCATCGCGACGTGAACGGACGGCGGCTCCCGCGTATACACGGCAGCAAACGGCGGTATGTGGCGCCGGCGTGACAATTCGAACGCTGTATCCGGGGACGTCGTGGCGTTGGGCTGTTTCGATTGCCCTCGTGGGCTGAGCGGAGCTGTCTCTTTGGTTCGGCGCGAATGTCGCCGAGCGGAGGCAACCGGGGGCCACATCCCCCGATTGAATACGCCTTTACGCGGCTTCCCGAATGAGCCAGGGGCGAAATTCGTCACTGCCGACTTTCATCAGCTTTCGTGGGCTGAAGGCCCAGGCTTACAGTTGCGGAAATCGTCCAATGCGGCGAGCCAGCCCAGTAAGGGTCTATTCCCGTCACATGGGTGACGCTTTCGATCCGAACGGGGCTCTCAATCGGCTCTGGCCGACAGGTCTCATCGTCGAAATACCCAAGTCGTACTGCATGAAGGTGACGAGCCTGATGCGGCCGGTCCGTGTTGTACCGCGTGATGAGGTCGTCGAATCGGGCCGCTGCTGGAGCACGTTCGCGGCGGCCGAAGCTTTTCACGGATCTTGGGCGCGCCCCGGCCGGGATACTGCTTCAAGCGCACGATGGTCGCCTCAATGGGCGCCGGTAGCCGATTCGCCTGTCGGTGCGCGCGATGAATCCTGCTTGGTCCGCCAGTAGTAGCTGCGTGACTTTGCGGCACTGCCGCACGTTGCCATGCTGCACCACTTGCGCGTTGCGCTCCGGGTGTCGTCGCGGAAGAACCAGGCGCAGGCGGGACAGGCCTTGACGCGCTTCAGTGTCCCAGGCGGCGCCGTGAGCAATGCGATGGCCGCGTCCACGATCCGCAGGCGCAGCGTGGCGTGACCAGCGCGCCCCGAGTTGATGGTGCGTGTGTAGTGGTCGCTCGACCGATTGATGATGGTCATCGCCGCGGCGGCCGCGGCGTCGCGCCTCAGCGCGTCAAGATCCTCGCGGCTCGGCGAGTGCGACTCCACGACCGCCCGAAATATACGCTCCAGGCGCAACCTCAGGTCGCGCAACCGGCGCAGTTCCGCGGGCGCCGCACCGTGCAGCCGCCGCACCTCGGCAGGTGACAAGAGACCGGAGGCTTCACCAAACCGCAGCGCGTCGGCGTAGTCCGCCAGATAGTCGCGCCGCTCGACCGTCGTCCAATCGTGAATCGTGTTGAGGAAATTCAACGCCGGATCACCGCCGACCAGTGGGTACGAATATCCAGGCATGCGTCGATGATGCCACGGCCCAGGCGTGCCTCACCAGCTAAACCCAATTGACAGGTGAGCAGAGTTGACTTTACCATCTATATCTCGATAGACGGTGATGGGAGGTCCACTGTGAGGAAAGCAATCGCGCTGTTGGGGGCTCCGTCGAATGTCGGAATTCGGCCGTACGACGATGGCCAGTTGCGCGGGCTCGATCGCGCCCCCGCGGCCCTTCGAGCGCACGGCCTTGCGGCCCGGCTCCAAGCCGATGACGTCGGCGACGTCGTACCGCCGGAGTACGTCGATTTCGCGCGCCCGCCCGGCCGCGTTCGGAACGAGGCGGCCCTCGTCACCTATTCGAGGGACATCGCTGCGCGGGTGGCGCATGCGGTAATGGATGGGCGCTTTGTCCTGCTCCTCGGAGGTGATTGCAGCATCGTGTTGGGCGGCTTGTTGGGCGCACGGAAAGTATCCGATTCGCGGCTTGGACTGGTGTATGTTGACGGCCACGCCGACTTCGCGAGTCCCGAGGAATCTGTCACGGGTTCGGCCGCGTCGATGTGTGCCGCCTTCGCGGTCGGACGTGGCGATTCTGCACTTGCGCAGCTTGCGGAGATCCCTCTCGTCAATGGCTGCGATCTCGCGATCCTCGGGCGACGCGACGATTCGTATAACTACGGCCAAGCCGCCTTGCGTGCCGCAGGTGTGCTGGACATTCCCGCTCCTGCTCTCCGCCGTCGCGGCGTGGCCGCAGTCGCAGCGGCGACGCTGGCGCGACTCACTGACGTATCGCGCATCTGGATTCACATCGATGCTGACGTGCTGGATCCCTCTGTGATGCCGGCGGTGGATTCGCCAGAGCCGTCAGGCTTGTCGGTGGACGAGCTCGTCGGCCTCATTCGTCCGTTCGTGAGCGATCCACGGACCGTCGGATTGCAGTTGACGATCTACGATCCGAACCTGGACAGCGACGGCAGGTGCGCGGAAACGCTCGCCAGCGCGCTCGAACAGACCCTTGCTGGAAGCGACGAATGATTGCGCGCCTCTGGCACGGTCGGGTTCCGGCGTCGAAAAGCGATGCGTACTACGCATATCTGCTCCAGACGGGCGTGCAGGAATACGCCGCGACTCCGGGCAACAAGGGTGTTCAGGTCCTCAGGATGACGGAGGGCGGCGTCTCGCACTTCTTGCTCGTCACGCTCTGGGACTCCGTGGACGCGATCAAACGTTTCGCCGGTGAAGACTACGCGTGCGCGAAATACTACCCTGGGGACGACGACTTTCTGCTCGAGCGGGAAGCACGCGTGCAGCACTTCGAGGTGCTTGCCAACTAGGGGGGCGTCGCGGATGCACGCGATGCTGCGCCCGGAAGTGGCCCGGCGGGCGTCCGCGGCGCGATGGGCTTCACCTTCCAGCGCATGTACGCCAGGAACGTCGCGAGCGCAAGGAGGACAGCCGTCGTGGCGGCCGAGCTCGCCTCCCCGCGCACGGTGTGCAGGATGGTCGCGCTGCCCGTCACCATCGTCAGCCCTGCGGCCGCGCCCTTTACCAGCCACGGCTTGATCCGCGTTATGCCAGGAAGGGTGATACCGATCGCGGCCAACACCTCGGCGACACCAATGAAGATTCGGAGCGCCGGGGGAATCGAGGCGTTCATCTGTTCGACCATCTCGGCCGGCGGATTAGGAAAGAGCATGCCGTGCGCGAAGAACGCCACGGCGAGCAATGTTTTGCAGCACCCTGCCCGGCCTCGGCGATGGAGTGGTTCCAGGCGCTGACGGATACCTTCGGTCCCGCTCTGGAAAACCGGAAGGGCGGGGTGGCGTCCGCGCCGGCCGTAATGGCCGCGTTGGGCGCGATGGGGCACACGTTGGTGGCCATGCCCGACAAGTATGTGCGCATGGCTGAGCTTCAGAAGCGGTTCGACCTGTTGAAGTCGGTCAACTGGAGCAAGGGCCAGCACTGGGAGGGGATCGCGGGCAAGTTCACGCCCAAGGGTGACTTCTCGTTGGGAGGACCCAAGGAGACCGCCTACGCGATCTACAGCGCCCTGAGCGATCCGCAGTCATCGGGATACGCGCAGGTTCGGGTCGGCACGCCGACACCGACACCGACGCCGCATCTGGTCACGATGTAGCCCCGGATCTGGTGCCTGGGGCAGAGTCCCTTTTCTGGCGGCTCTGCCCCACGCTTTACGCCACACAAACCACGGGGCTGGCATGTCAAGCCCCTCGCCCGTTAGCCGCCCACCTTCGTTTGAAGCACCGCCTGTGCGGTCATCGCGGGATGACAGCGTGTGAGGCGCGCGGTTACTGCACGCGCGATTGCTCTGGCTCAGCGTTGCGCTTCGGCTCGAAGAATGGCCCCGGCTGAAAATCAAGAACCGTACGTACAGCGAAGCCGTCGGCCGCCATGCGCGCCAATCATCCGGTAGGGCGCCAGAACGGGCTTCGCCACGAAGCTCTCGAGATCACGCGCGCGCACCGCCCGGAACAGATCCCGCCCGCGACCGCCGACGTGATCGTGGTAGAGCAGCCCGCCGTCGGCGACCTGAACATGCTGGTGCACATGCTGCACGGTGACGGTTTGCGACGCCCCGGCCTCCCAGCGTTGCCACGTCTGCATCCCGGCCTGGTAGCTGTCGAACATTCGGGCCGCGGTGTTCATCAGGCGCACCTGATCGACCGCGCGGAGCGTGGGATTGTCAGCAAGCGCGCGGGCGGCCGGCTTGATGCCGAGGAAATGCACGACAGTCATCTGGTGAACCAGCATCTTCTCGAGGCTGTTCGCTGCCCCGGCGGCGCTCACGGCCGCATCGACCGCGGGATCGAGCACTTGCGCGTCGAGCGCGGCGTACATCCGGCGGGTGGACAGGCTTCCACGCTCACGGCGTTCGGGTATTCCAGCGTGTTCACGAGTCAAGCCCGGCCATTTCTTAAGGATTTTGGCCAGCTTCGCCTCGCGCGGGTGTAACATGCGCCTCCGCCTCAGGAAACCCAGAGCCCCACTCGCAAGAAGAAGGAGGGCGACCCATGAAGCATCGAGACGTTTCTCGGCGCACCTTGTTGAAAGGTGGCGGCGCAGCGCTGGCCGGGCTGTCGCTGCAGGCGGCGAGTCCGGCCCACGCCTTCCCACAAGACGACCAGCGAGAGCAACACGAGAAGCACGGGTGGGATGATGACCAGCCTGACCCGTCGCAATCACTGGGGAGGCCCGGCGATGTGGTCCTCCCGTGGCTCGACCAGCCCCCGCCGGCCCCCTTTCCGGACCCCCCCCTCCAACTAGTCTGGGAGGAGCTCGACTCCTGGCTCACCCCTCCCGCGGCATTCCACGAGGTCACGCACTACGGCATACCGAGTGGCCTTGATACCCTCGCCGCCACGTGGCGAGTGAGGGTTGCCGGACTGGTCGCGCATCCCCTGTCGCTGTCGCTGGCAGACATCAAGGATCGCCCGCGCCGAGAGATCGACTTCACGTTGGAGTGCTCCGGGAACCACGGCACCGGCCTGCCCTTTGCCACTGGCTTCATCGGGAATGCCCGCTGGGCCGGCACTCCCCTCGCGCCGGTGCTGGAGCAAGCCGGTCTCCGCAAGGACGCCGTCGAGATCGTGTTCTACGGGATCGATCGCGGAACCCAGACGATCCGCGACAACACGGGGATCGTGAGAGGTGGGCTGACGGGCACCGTCGAGCCCGATGCGGGTGGCGGACTGGACCTGACGGTCACCGAGCAGTTCGCTCGCAGCATGTCCATCGACGATGCGCTCGACTCGCGCAATTTGCTGTGCTACGAGATGAACGGCGAGTCCCTGCCCGAAAAGAACGGCTTCCCGATCCGCTTAATCGCGCCGGGCTGGTATGGCGTGGCCAACGTCAAGTGGCTGACGCGCATCGAGGTGCGCAACCAGCGCCATGCGGGCAACTACATGGCGCGCGACTACGTGACTATCCGCGAGGAGCAGCGCAACGGCGAGCCGTTCTGGACGTTCAGCACCGTGAGGCACGATCGCCTCAAGTCGGCCCCCGCCAAAGTCGTACGTCGCGGCAGCCGCTACGTCGTCCTTGGCGTGGCCTGGGGCGCGCCCATCGCAGCAGTGGAAGTGCGCATCGACAACGGACCGTGGATGCCGGCGAGGCTCTTCGGGCCAGTGGCGCATAGCCGGAACAGGCGCGGCCTGGCGTGGAGATTCTGGACGTTCGGCTGGGGAATGCCTGCCGCGGGCGAGCACGCGGTGACAATGATGACCGTGCCGGCCGCGATGCGCATGTTTCCGGGAGGTGCCAGAATGCGGCTACACCAGTTTCCAAAACCGTCGCGATAGCCTGAGATCGGAACCGACGGGCTGATCACGATGTGATCTGGCCTCTCAAGATCGGAGACCCGGGTGTAGTGAGTGCTCAGCACCATGATAACGGGCGTGGCCTGCGGGAAATGATAGTCCAGCTCGTAGCCAATCCTGAATTTCATGATGCGCCCTGCGCTAAGTCGATCGAGGCGACGCCGTCGGTGCCGACCATGGCCCGCGTGATCGAGCATGCGCAAGTGTAGACCTCTTTGATGAGGAGTTCGATCTTCTTGACCGTTGACGAGGCCAAGCGCGATGGTTTGCCCAACACGCCGCTCTGGCAAAATCACTTCGCGAGCTGACGATGGACAATTCGACGCCCGTGTTCTGGATCTGGATTGCTGCTGTCGGTTTGTTCGCGGCCGCAGTGACGGTGGCCTACCACTTCGCAAGAAAGGCATGGAGGCGGCTCGCGAAACGTGACGGCTCTACGTGACGATGGCGAGCGCGAAGCAAACGACCCGCTCGGGCAAACAGACGAATTGCCACAACCTGACAGCCATAGATCCGTGTTTCAGTGTCAGCGATCACTGGACCCAGCTCGTGGAGCATGCTGTGCGCCCCATCGCGGTGGCACCACCAACGGATTGCGCCAACGTGTTGCCGTCAGCGGATTTTAGCGACGCGTTCGCGATTGACGTTCGCAATGCCACGCTGGATGCACCCCAAGCCACACGCCGAGCGTTTGCTGGGCAGCCCGGCTGGATCGCAAAGTTGCTCGCGATACGCAATATCCTTGTCGCGCCGCTGGGGCTAAAGTCCGGTGCGGATGGAAATTTGCCAGCGAGTGGTCGCGTCGGTATTTTTCCAGTGGTCTCATCGTCGTCGGAGCGCGTCGTGCTGGGTTTCGACGACACGCACCTCGACTTTCGCATCATTGTTGATGTGAAAGCTTTGGACAAAGCGACACGTCGCGTCACAGCAACCACACTGGTTCACAGAAACAACCTATTCGGTCGCGTATATCTTGCTGCGGTCATGCCCTTCCACAAGCTGATTGTGCCCACGATGCTCGCGCGCGTCAGCGATGAGGCGAAGCAAGGTGTCGCTCGATCAAGATTGAGTTAGTGCGCGGGGAGGAGAATTTGTACCGATGCGTTCTGGGCCGTGAACTCATAAAACTCACTGTCGCAAGGTCCGTCCGGACTTCGGGCCAAAGCCAACATTGCCGCGCAACCGTGCTATTTCTCGTTTGACCCTGAACGGACTTGTCATTGTCCCGAGGAGATCACGGCTACACACTGCGGGCCCAGCAGTCTGTCCGCCGAGTTCGTGCAGAGTCCGGCAGTACACCATTGCCGTTGCCCATCGTGTGGGGGTATTGGCAAGGTGTACTCAAATTCGCATGAGGCGAAGCGGCGACCGCCGCGTGTGGATGAACCGGCGCGTCGAAGGGCGTTGGTACCTTGGCCTTAGTATCAGCTGACGCAACGTTCGGGAGTCGAAATGCCGCGCGGATGCCTTTGTTATGCTCGCTTGCCTCATCACAGTGGAGCGCGCCGCAGCGGCCGATGGGCCCGACGTCGGGGCGCTTATTGTGCCTGGTGCCTGTTTCGTGCACTCGGTTTCCGAGAAAGCGCGGACCATCGACCGCATCGAACTCCAACTCATGCAGGTGATCGGAAAAGATCGCAGTCCGATCGGGGGAAATCCGTGTTCAGCTTGGCATCCAACCGAGGATGGCGACGACGCGATGCCCAGTGGATTGTCGGCCCCATGCGTGGGAGTGGGACGAAAGCTCTCCTGCACTCTGAGCTGCGGTGATACCGACAAGCACGGTGGGCTAGGGCGATTCCGTACCGAGCCTGCTGGCGTTGACCGACTTCGGCTCGTCATCGAAACGCCGCTCGTGCTCGGATTGGCTGCCCAACCAACCAAAAGCCGTTCGCCGTGAGGGGCTGCCGTGGTCGGCAAAGCCTTCGTGCTGCGCCTCGCGGAAACCAACAATTGTTTCCACTGATGAGAATTGTGGCGCTGGAGCAGCCGCTTCAGCCCAAGGATTGGGTGAAATTGTTGCGACTAGCATCATCATCACGTTCAGCCATCAGTGGAAACAATTGTTGGTTTCCGCGAGGCGCAGCACGAAGGCTTTGCCGACCACGGAGCCCCTCACGGCAACGGCTTTTGGTCGGTTGGGCAGCCATTGAGCACCAGCGGCGTTTCGATGACGAGCCGAAGTCGGTCAACGCCAGCAGGCTCGGTACGGAATCGCCCCAGCCGACCGTGCTTGTCGGTATCACCGCAGCTCAGAGTGCAGGAGAGCTTTCGTCCCACTCCCACGCATGGGGCCGACAATCCACTGGGCATCGCGTCGTCGCCATCCTCGGTTGGATGCCAAGCTGAACACGGATTCCCCCGATCGGACTGCGATCTTTTCCGATCACCTGCATGAGTTGGAGTTCGATGCGGTCGATGGTCCGCGCTTTCTCGGAAACCGAGTGCACGAAACAGGCACCAGGCACAATAAGCGCCCCGACGTCGGCCCATCGGCCGCTGCGGCGCGCTCCACTGTGATGAGGCAAGCGAGCATAACAAAGGCATCCGCGCGGCATTTGCACTCCCGAACGTTGCGTCAGCTGTTAAGGCCAAGGTACCAACGCCCTTCGACGTGCCGGTCGATCCACACGCGGCGGTCGCCGCTTCGCCTCATGCGAATTCGAGTACACCTTGCCAATACCCCCACACGATGGGCAACGGCAATGGTGTACTGCCGGACTCTGCACGAACTCGGCCGACAGACTGCGGCTGCAGCGTGTAGCCCGTGATCTCCTCGGGACAATGACAAGTCCGTTCAGGGTCAAACTGAGAAATAGCACGGTTGCGCGGCAACGTCGGCTTTGGCCCGAAGTCCGGACGGACCTTGCGACAGTGAGTTTTATGAGTTCACGGCCCAGAACGCATCGGTACAAATTCTCCTCCCCGCGCACTAACTCAATCTTGATCGAGCGATGCCTTGGTCCGCCTCATCGCTGACGCGCGCGAGCATCGTGGGCACGATCGCTTATCGAAGGGCATCCGGTAGCGAGATACACGCGACCGAGCATGTTGTTCCGGTGAACCAGTGTAGTGGCCGTGACGCGATGGGTCGTCTCGTCCAACGCCTTCACATCAACGATGATGCGGAAGTTGAGGTGCGTGTCGTCGAAACCGAGCACGACGCGCTCTGAAGAAGATGAAACAAGTGGAAAGATACCGACGCGACCACTCGCAGGCAAATTGCGATCAGCACCGGGCTTTAGCCCAAGCGGCTTGACAAGGATGTTGCGTATCGCAAGCAATTTTGCAATCCAGCCCGGCTGCCCGGCAAACACCCGGCGTGTGGCTTCAGGTGCATCCAGCGTGGCATTGCGAACGTCAATCGCAAACGCGTCGCCAAAATCCGCTGACGGCAACACATGCGCGCAATCGGTTGGTGGTGTTACCGCGATGGGGCGCACGGCATGCTCCGCGGGACCGGCTTCCAGCGATCGCTACCACTGAAACACGGATCTACTGCGGTTTGGTTGTGGCAATTCGTCTGTTTGCCCGAGCGGGTCGTTTGCTTCGCGCTCGCCATCGTCACGTAGAGCCGTTGCGCCTCGCGACCCATCTCCAGGCTTTTCTCGCGAAGTGGTACACCACGGTCACTGCCACCGCGAACAGAACGACGGCGGCAACCCAGATCCAGAACACGGGCGTCGAATTGTCCATCGTCAACTCCCTGAAGTGCTTGATGCGGCCTGCGCACCGCTGCTCGCTCCCCACAAACTACATCGGTCCGGCTGCCCGAATTGGTCTACACTCGCTTTTCTGGATCACGGGGCCGTCTGGCCGCGCACCGATGCAATAGCATCGGTGGAACATTTCGCGCAGGGCACGTCATGAAATTCAGGGTTGGCTACGAGCTGGACTATCATTTCCCGCAGCCCACGCCCGTCATTATGGTGCTGAACATCCGCTACACCCGCGTCTCCAATCTCGAGAGGCCAGATCACATCGTCATCAGCCCGCCGGTGCCGATCTCAGGCTATCGTGACGGTTTCGGAAACTGGTGCAGCCGCATCCTTGCGCCGGTCGGAAACATGCGCATCGCGGCCGACACGATCATCATTGTCACCGCGTGCTCGCCCGCGGCAGGCATTCCCCAGCCGAACGTCCAGAATCTCCACGCCAGGCCGCGCCTGTTCCGGCTATGCGCCAATGGCCCGAAGAGCCTCGCCGGCATCCACGGTCCGTTGTCGATGCGCACTTCCACTGCTGCGATGGGCGCGCCCCAGGCCACGCCAAGGACGACGTAGCGGCTGCCGCGACGTACGACTTTGGCGGGGGCCGACTTGAGGCGATCGTGCCTCACGGTGCTGAACGTCCAGAACGGCTCGCCGTTGCGCTGCTCCTCGCGGATAGTCACGTAGTCGCGCGCCATGTAGTTGCCCGCATGGCGCTGGTTGCGCACCTCGATGCGCGTCAGCCACTTGACGTTGGCCACGCCATACCAGCCCGGCGCGATTAAGCGGATCGGGAAGCCGTTCTTTTCGGGCAGGGACTCGCCGTTCATCTCGTAGCACAGCAAATTGCGCGAGTCGAGCGCATCGTCGATGGACATGCTGCGAGCGAACTGCTCGGTGACCGTCAGGTCCAGTCCGCCACCCGCATCGGTTTCGACGGTGCCCGTCAGCCCACCTCTCACGATCCCCGCGTTGTCGCGGATCGTCTGGGTTCCGCGATCGATCCCGTAGAACACGATCTCGACGGCGTCCTTGCGGAGACCGGCTTGCTCCAGCACCGGCGCGAGGGGAGTGCCGGCCCAGCGGGCATTCCCGATGAAGCCAGTGGCAAAGGCCAGGGTGGTGCCGTGGTTCCCGGAGCACTCCAACGTGAAGTCGATCTCTCGGCGCGGGCGATCCTTGATGTCTGCCAGCGACAGCGACAGGGGATGCGCGACCAGGCCGGCAACCCTCACTCGCCACGTGGCGGCGAGGGTATCAAGGCCACTCGGTATGCCGTAGTGCGTGACCTCGTGGAATGCCGCGGGAGGGGTGAGCCAGGAGTCGAGCTCCTCCCAGACTAGTTGGAGGGGGGGGTCCGGAAAGGGGGCCGGCGGGGGCTGGTCGAGCCACGGGAGGACCACATCGCCGGGCCTCCCCAGTGATTGCGACGGGTCAGGCTGGTCATCATCCCACCCGTGCTTCTCGTGTTGCTCTCGCTGGTCGTCTTGTGGGAAGGCGTGGGCCGGACTCGCCGCCTGCAGCGACAGCCCGGCCAGCGCTGCGCCGCCACCTTTCAACAAGGTGCGCCGAGAAACGTCTCGATGCTTCATGGGGTCGCCCTCCTTCTTCTTGCGAGTGGGGCTCTGGGTTTCCTGAGGCGGAGGCGCATGTTACACCCGCGCGAGGCGAAGCTGGCCAAAATCCTTCAGAAATGGCCCGGCTTGACTCGTGAACACGCTGGATGCCCAAACGCCGTGAGCGTGGAAGCCTGTCCACCCGCCGGATGCGCGGCTGGACACCGCAAGTGCTCAATCCCGCGGTCGATGCGGCCGTGAGCGCCGCCGGGGCAGCGAACAGCCTC
>CAVXYC010000030.1:0-318915 GCA_963765765.1 uncultured Chloroflexia bacterium
GGGCGCATCGGCTACTCATTGGCCACGGGCCTGTGCATCGGTCTCGTTTGTCTGCTGGGCCTGGTGGCGCTGCTGCTGGCCGTAATTCCTTTGGTCGCGATTCTTCCGATCCTCCTCTACATCGGCGTGGTCATCGGTGCCCAAGCATTCCAGGTGACACCGCGTGAGCATGCACCGGCGATTATCCTGGCGCTCATTCCGAATATCGCCTCCTGGGCGCAGAACACGGTGGATAGCGCGCTGAACGCCGCCGGAACGTCAGCGGCAAAGGTGGGCATGGATAAGCTCATGGACGCCGGCGTCGTTTATCGCGGTATGGAGGTGCTTGGCGGGGGCGCCATTCTGGCAGGCATGATCCTGGCGTCAGTGGCGGCGTCTATCATCGACAAAAATTTCAAGCTTGCCGCGATTTACGCACTCGCTGGTTCTGTCCTGTCGTACTTTGGATTCATCCACGGTGCCAAGCTGGGCATCGGGGAAGCAGCCGACGTTGCGCTCGGCTACTTGCTGCTCGCGGGCATTTGCTATGGCATGGCGCGTCAGCAGCCCGCGGTGAGCGAAGAACCGAGCCGGTCTGGCTGAAGCGACTTGATCTTAATCCCGGTGGCGCGGTCGCCGCCAGTCACGATGTTTTGTGCTGGCGGTTGCTAGACCGCACCACAGAGTGGTACGTCCCTTACGACGCCTCGTTCAAAACGAACAGCCAATCGAAGTCCGCGATGCTCTGAGGAGATAGCGGGACGTAGGTTGAGTTCTTGGTACTCCCGGATCGTGTGGCGAGGGCAGAGATGAGTTCCTGCTCGAGGGCTTCGCCCCGATAGGTTGGAATGAAGCGAGCCGGGCCGGTGCTGCTCAGAAGCGCCTCCAGTGTTCCGGGCTCCGGTTGGTGGATGCCGTGGGTGCCAGATCTCCCCACGGCCGAACCGATGACGGCATAGCCGGATCCAAACATCGCTTGAAGCTGTGCCCCTGCAGGCCACCACGAATGCATGCTGCTGCCAAGCTGCCATTGCGCCGGACCACGCTGAAGATGGATGTTGTGGGCGAAGGTAAACACGCGTCCGCCGTCAGCCTCGCATTGGGCAATGTACGCCAGATTGTCAGCCATCATGAGATCGCGCATGCCGAGGCCGCGGACCAGCCGATCGTCAGTGCTTGCGGCGATCGCGGCATGATAGGTCAGCATCTGCCGGGCCGATGACGCGTAGTGCAGCGCTTCCAAGAAACTCGCCCGGTCACTACCTGCGATGAGCTCGGGGCGGCGGACCTCCAGTTCAACGATCAGCTCTTCCGTTGCGATTCGCAATGCGGCGGCCTGCGGAGACAGGCCTACAGATTGCGTCGGGTCCAGCATCGCCGCGCGATTTTCCCAGGCGGCGTCTTCGCCAAGCAGTGGCTCGATTCGTTGGCGATGTGCCTGGGCACTGGATGGATGCACTGAGTCGAGGTACTCGAGGACGAACGCTAAAAGCGGCCTCGGACTATCGGTGTGTGTCATCTCCGTAGGGCTATCGAATCCGTAGAACCGAAGCTTGATCGGATTGGATGTCCTGGCGTTGTATTCGCGCATCCACTCGACAAGCTCGCGATTCGCCTCCAGCCGCCCAAATCCGTGGCTGAATCCGGCGTCCTGCAGGGCGTCATAGGAAGTAGGACCCAGGCCGGCGACATATTCATTCACAATGCGCGCACGGGGAAAACTGGATTCGAGAGCGATGGAAGTGAAGCCGTACGCACTCACCAATCGCTGGAAGAGCCGGTTTCGAAGCTTGAGGATGTCCTCGCTGCCGTGCATGGCTTCCCCGAAGCCAAGCAGCTTTACGGAATCACTCAATGACTTGATCACCTGATCAACCGTCGCGCTGAACGTCGCGCTGGAGTCTAAGGAGAAAGGAATCGATTCGCGGGCGATCCATTTCTCGAGCGTGGGATAGATGGGCGCGGGACGAAGCGTGCGCTGAAGCTTCCTAACCTGGGGATTGGATTCCATGACCTCAGCTTAGCTGGCGGTACTCGTCGGCCCGGCCTTCCTGTCATCCTGAATCAGGGCTGTTGCGGGCAGGAGCGCGGCAGCGAGCGCAGCCCCTCATCATGATCTGTTTCAAGGCTGTCATAGCTGGGATGTGCCTCCAAACACATCGGCACGAGCCGATGCGCCGCAAATCATTGAAAACCATCACCCAGCGGCGTAGGCGATTCAATGCAGTCAAAGGCGCAATCGCGTCTCGATCGTGCTACAGTGCCCGCCGGCGGTGGGTTGACATGCTCTCGCCCACAACACCTGGAGGTAACAACCATGCCATTCCTCACTCGCGGCGACGCATCGCTCTACTACGAGGAGTACGGCTCAGGATATCCGGTGCTTCTTCTATCGCCAGGGTCCCTTCAATCAACGATTGACGCCTGGCATCGGAGCCCCTGGGACCCGACGGTGGAGCTGCGCTCAGAGTATCGAGTCATCGCGATGGATCAGCGAAACGCTGGACAGTCGCATGCTCCTATCACCGCTCAGGATGACTGGGAGACGTTTTACGCGGATCAAATTGCCCTGCTGGATCACCTTGGCATTGAGCGAGCGCACACGATGGGCGCCTGTATCGGCGTGTCGTTTGCGCTCAAGATCATGCAGCACCAGCCAGATCGGCTCACCTGCGCGGTGATGCAGCAGCCGATCGGCGCGAACACTCCCAGGACCGAGAGTGGCGGTTTCGATCGCTGGGTCGCGGCGCTGCCCGAGCATCCTGAGGCAACTCCTGAAGTCCTCAAGCAGTACCACGACAACCTCTACGGCCCGCTCTTCGTCTACAGCGTGGACCGCGATTTCGTCCGCTCCTGCAAGACTCCGATGATCGTGCTACCTGGAAACGATCAGGCACATCCCTACGAGATCGCGGAGGAGCTCGCTCAGCTTGCACCCAACGCGGAGTTCATCCCTGAGTGGAAAGAGGGTGAAGCCAAGACGAAGGCATTTGCACGGGTGCGGGAGTTTCTGAAGCAGCACACACCGTAACGAGGCGAACGAAGAATGAAAAATGAAGATTGGCGGGGTGACGGCCAAGCGTTCCCATCGCCACATTCTTAACTCTTCAATCGCTCTCGCGTTGGTTGACAGTCCTTCCCACCGGTGCTTGAATAGCCAGCGTCAACCGGGAGGCCCCTATGCGCACCGTATCCGCTCCAGATCCCGAAGCGCTTTCAACCTACTACAACGTCGATCCGTACGCGGACTTCCTGAAGACCGAAAGCGTGCCGGTTGTTGAAGGCTATGCGATCGATTGCAAAACCGTTGCCGTCGAGCCCTGGGAGCGAGTGGGCGGTTTAGGCGCGTACATTCATCTCACCGGCCGTGGCTGGGAAGTCACCAGCTATGTCTCCGAAATCCCGCCAGGCGGCAACCTCAAGCCCCAGCAGCACATGTACGACGAGAATGTGTACGTCGTTTCGGGGCGCGGCGCCACGACCATCGAGATGCCCAACGGCCGCAAGCACACGTTTGAGTGGAGCGAAGGCTCGGGCTTTGGCATTCCAATGAATGCCAAACACCAGCATTTCAACGGCTCGGGCACGGAGCCGGCTCGATTCGCGGGCGTTACTGACCTGCCCCTCATGATGAGCATCTTCCATGATGTGAACTTCGTCTTCGATAACTCAATGCAGTTACCGAAGCGATTTGGCGAGGAGCGATATTTCCAGGGTGACGGCGAGTTCCGGGCGGTACGCGCGGGCCGACACCAATGGGAAACGAACTTTGTGCCGGATCTGCGCACGTTTGAGCTGCCCGAGTGGCATGCCCGTGGGGCAGGCGGCAACAACATCAATTTCATCTTTGCCGACAGCACCATGCACGGGCACATCTCGGAGTTTCCGACTGGTACGTACAAGAAGGCGCATCGACACGATGCCGGCGCGCACATTTTCCTTGTGACCGGCCGTGGTTACAGTCTGCTCTGGCTGGATGGAGAAGATCCGGTAGCGACAAACAAAGTGGATTGGTGGCCGGGCGTTCTCTTTGCACCACCTGACGGACCCACCTATCATCAGCATTTCAATACGTCGGACGTACCGGCGCGCTACCTCGTGTATCTCTTCGGGAACCGCCGTTATCCTATGTGGTCGCAGCGCGTAACCCGTGAAGGCGCCGACGTTTCCGTAAAGCAAGGCGGCATGCAAGTGGAGTACGAAGACGAGGACCCGCGCATTTTGGAGCTGTTCGAGCAGGAGTGTGCAAAATCTGGAACCGCGTCACAAATGCGTGAATTCCTTGGCCGCACCTAACCTATAGATAGATAACAGAGATGCGCTCGTCAATCCTGCTGAGACGAGCGTTGCTGCCCGCCGTCGACGCGTTGCGTCGACACGCGGTGATACCTGCCAGCGGAGGAAGATGATTGATGACGTTTGGTACATTGCCCAGGACTCTGGCGATCGGCATGATGCTCGCCGTGCTCGCCGGGTGCTCCCCGGCCGCGCCGGCCAGCCCGACCGCGGCGCCCGCCAAGCCGACCGATAAGCCCGCAGCAGCTGCTTCGCCGGCGGCCGCCGCGTCGCCCGCTGCCGCCGCTTCACCCGGCGCAGCGGCATCACCAGGAGCAGCCGTACCCGCTGCTAAGCCGGCCGCCGCTGCTTCAGCTCCCAGTCAAGCCGCCGTTCAGGCGCAGCTTGATCAGTACTATCAGGCTGCCAAGGCCTCCGGTGAGATGAAGGTCGTCCACTACGGCCTGTATCAGGAATATTTGCCGCTGGCGAAGGTGTTCATGGAGAAATTTCCAGGGACCACGGTTGAGCCAACAGGTATGCGCGGCGCCGAGATCATCCAGCGCATCGGCGCCGAGATGGCCAGTGGCAAGGGTGTTGCCAACGTCGCCGGCACCGGCGTGACCACGACGACCGAGATGGAGCGCCAGGGCATGTTCGTAAAGTGGCGTCCACCGACAGCGGACGCCCTTCCCGCGCCTGAAGGCGGCTCAGACGATCGTCGTTGGATCTTCACTGTCAGCATGTTCGGCAATGTGGTCAACACGCAGCTCGTGCCGCCGGACAAGTACCCAACGTCGCGGCAGCAGCTCCTGGATCCATTCTGGAAGGGCAAGGGGAAGATCTACTCCGGCGATCCTCGCCAGGCGGGCGGCGGCCAGTCTTTCTGGGTGCTCACTGCGGAGGAGCTCGGTCAAACATATCTGGACGGCCTGAAGGCACAGGAGATCAGCTTCACGCGCGATGCTGAGGCGGCGCCAGCACAGGTGGCGCGTGGTGAATTCGCGATCTTCCTGGCCACCGGCGTTAACCAGGAGGCCATCGAGCTCGAGAAGAGCGCGCCGGTCAAGATGACCTTCTTCCGAGACGGCGGAGCTCATTTTACGGACATTACGGCCGGCGTTATCACCAATGCGCCTGGCCAGGACGTCGCCAAGCTCTGGATTAGCTGGCTGACCTCACCTGAGGGTCAGCGGGAGCAGGTCGACAAGGTCAAGGTGTACCCCGTGCTAGAGGGAATCGAGGCACCAGGCGGCTGGCCGTCGTTCGCGGAGCTTAAACCCAGCTCCCGTAACGAGACCCACCGAGCGAAGCAGAACGAGTACGTCGCGATGTTCGAGAACACGTTCTTCAAGTAGCTCGAGTCATCGGTGGCGCGGGTCTCCGTACCCGTGGGTGACCGACGACTGATGGAACGTCAAAGAAGGGATGAGCTCGGTATCGGGCTCATCCCTTCTTTGATTTACCGGCCCCGCCCACTGGTAGGCGCGCAGGGGCGTTGGATGTTCAGCCTCCCGCGAGCACTCGCCGGAAATTCTCGACGGTTCGCTGGTGCTCGTCGCGCGGGGCGACTTCCAGAAACTCGGTATCTCTCGGCCACGCCGGTGTGACCGGCGGGCATGTAATAGTAACCGCCGGCCTGCAGAATTTCCTGGCTGTCGCCATAGTCCATTCGCAAGCGGCCTTTGAGCACGTATCCCCAATGTGGGCACTGGCACCGGTCGCCCGGAAGCCCCTGAAGGAGCGGGCCGAAGTCTGTGCCTGCAGGGACAGAAACAACGGCAACGCGCTGGCCGCCCCAATCCAGTCCTCGCACTGAAGCGGGCCCTGCCTCGACCAGAAGCGAAGACTCGTTTCTCGATGCACGCATGGTGTCCTCCATCGATGGTGTGAGATTGACGACATCGTCGCCGGCGATTCGTTCGCAACTCTGTCGCCATCGGACGGTCCGGACGACACGAGTCTAACAACATCCAGCATAAGCCAGGCTATTGCAGGGGAGATCACGGGTTTCCGTGATTTCGGGCATTCTATATCGGTGAGGGACTCCCTCATGCCGGGGGAAGGGCCCGAATCTCGACTGGCCGGGGCCGTTCGAGCTCGCCGAACTGGCTCCGCGCACCTGGCTTCCGTCGACGCATGGTCGCAGCACTCGTCGGCTCCGGACCAATGTCACGTACCGAGGCAAAAGAAAGTGACCGGGCTCCAGAGCCCGGTCTGCTGTTCTCTTGCGCTGCGCGAAGCGTCCGCGTGTGTGGACCGCTGCTATTGAGTCGGCCTGAACCTCGGCAGCGCGTTTCCCTGCCCAGTATCGTGAAAGACCACTTCCACCGGTCTGCCCGATCGAGATAGAGTCAGGATCGCAGTCCACGATGTTTGTGAGCATGCGCGGGCCTTCTTCTAGCTCCACGTACGCCAGGACGAACGCGCCGGCGCCGCGATAGTCTGCAACGTCGCCAGCACCGCGACGATTCACCGTGTAGGTGTAGATCGTGCCGCGGCCTGACGATTGAATGTAGGTCACGTCCATGCTGCCGCAGTCGCCGCAGATGGGGCGTGGGTACCAGAAGACCGTGCCGCATCTCTGGCACTTCGGCAACAAGAGTTTGCCCTGGGCGGTGGCATCCCAGAATTCTTTGGACTCCGCTGTCACGACTGGTGCCGGTGCGGGAAGCTGATTCTCGGCCATGATCAAGCGTCCTCCTGTCCCAGGATGAGTGTTGAGCTACCCATGCGCGTGCCGAGCGATCCGCCCGTTCCGTGGACAAGTGCGATCTGACAATCGGGCACCTGTACCTGTGGGGCGGTCTCACCACGGAGCTGGCGTACCGCCTCGATGATCTTGGTGATTCCCCCGCGCGACGGATGATTGCTGCACAGGCCACCGCCGTCGGTATTGAAGGGCAGCTTGCCGTGCGGCGACTGGAGCGCGCCGTCCATGACGAACTTTCCCCCCTGACCCTTGTCGCAGAAGCCAAGGTCCTCGATTGTCTCGACCACCGTGATGGTGAACGAGTCGTAGATGGAGGCGTAGTCGATGTCAGCGTGGCTCACGCCAGCCTCCTCGAATGCACGCGGGCCGGACCATCGAGCGCCAGTGAACGTGAGATCGACGCGGCCATTCATCGTGTGCTTGGGCGCCTCAGCCTGGCCCAGGATCTTGACCTTATGGCGCGGCAGAGAGGCCGCCACCTCTGGACTCACGACGACGATCGCTCCTCCACCGTCAGTCACCACGCAGCAATCCAGGAGATGCAGCGGATCGCTCATCATCCGTGAGCTCACGACTTCTTCCACGGTGACGACGTTTTGAAGCAACGCATGCGGGTTGTACTGAGCATGCGTAGAAGCGGCGACCTTTACTTCGGCGAGCTGCTCGCTTGTGGTGCCGAACTCGTACATGTGGCGTTGAGCGGCCAGGGCGTACTGGCTAACGGTGTTGGTTCCGAATACGTCCACGAAGGAGTAGTCAGGAGAGAATGTCACAGGACGCGAGACATTGGCGCTTTTCGGCCGATTGGCCAACGTGATCAGCGCCACATTGCACTTCCCCGCGGCAATCGCGGCGGCGGCGTGGCCCACGTGATACAGCGGAGATGATCCGCCCACATTCGTGGAGTCGATGTACTTCAGGTCAAGGCCGAGGTATTCGGCCATGACCAGTCCGCCCACCAGGAGGTCGCCACAATAGTAGTAAGCATCCACATCAGCGAGCGTAAGTCCCGCGTCGGTCAGTGCGCCGAGCGCGATCTCCGCCGTGACCTGGCTGGTGGACTTGTCCGGAATGATCCGGTCCGGATGCTCGTAGGCCCCTACGATGTAGGCCTTTCCGCGTATGGTCATTCATCCTCCCGCCGCGCTAAGCACCTGCATGCTCTTGCTCTGGCACGTTCGAC
Organism: uncultured Chloroflexia bacterium; assembly: GCA_963765765.1. GTDB lineage: Bacteria > Chloroflexota > UBA6077 > UBA6077 > JACCZL01 > CAVXYC01. The sequence goes on from CAVXYC010000030.1 coordinate 8,151, forward strand.
AATCTATTTCGATGTATCTACTTGGTAAGGGGCGTGAAGCGCCTACCGCATGATTCCAACGTGCTGTGACACGCGCACTTCCATATCCGTGAGCTGCAGCACTTCATCTACCGTATAGCCCGGCGCGATTGCTTCTACAGTAAACAGGTCGTCCGTGCGTCGAAGAAGGGCCAGGTCTGTCACCACGATGTCCACGCACCGAAGTCCGGTGAGCGGGTAGTCGCAGTGCCGTACCAGCTTGGCGCGGTCCTTACTATCGCGATGCTCCATGAGCACAATAAGCGCTTTGGCGCCAGCCACCAGATCCATGGCGCCGCCGATTCCGCCGCCGACCATTTCGGGCGTGCTCCAGTTGGCCAGATTTCCTTCCTGGTCTACCTGGTAGGCACCGAGAATGACCGCGTCCAGGAGCCCCCCGCGGGCGATCTCGAACGAGGTCACGCTATCGAAGAACGACGCGCCGGTCTGGAGCGATACGAACTCGCTGCCCGCGTTGTACACGTCCGGGTCGATGTCATCGCCGTCCACGATGGAGCCGTAGCCGAGAATGCCGTTCTCCGCGTGTAACAGCACGTCGCGGCCGCTGAGATGGTTGGATACCAGCGTGGGTAACCCCATACCCAGGTTCACTACCGAGCCGTCGGCGAGCAGGTTCGCCGCGCAGCGCGCCATCTTCGAGCGAGTGAGCCCGGGCTTGCCGAGGTAGGTCCGGGCGGTCTCCTCGGTGCGCCGCGCCGGCCGTCCCGCCCACAACTCCTCCACACTCACCGTGCGAGTGGCTTGCACGACCCGGGAGACGAACACCCCGGGCAGATCAATCGCCTCAGGCGGAATGTCACCGACCTCCACGATCTCGTCCACCTCGGCAACGGCCACACGCGCCGCCTTGGCGAAGCTAGGGTTGAAGTTCTGGCTGCCGCCGCGAAACTGGAGATTGCCCGCCCGGTCGCCACGCCATGCTCGGACCAGCGCATAGTCCACGGTGATGGCCTGCTCCAGGACGTACTTACGACCATTGAACTCGCGGACCTCTTTCCCCGCGGCAACGTCGGTTCCGACGGCCACAGGCGAGTAGAAGGCCGGGATGCCGGCGCCTCCGGCGCGGCAGCGCTCCACGAGCATGCCCTGCGGCACCATCTCCAGCTCGATCTCACCCGCCGCGATTTGCTCCTCAGCCGCTGAGCGGAGACCGGGTCGAGCGGAGAACGCCACCATCAGCTTGCGCACCTGGTGCCGCTCCACGAGCTGCTGGCGCACATCGTTCTTGCCGCCCAGCGAGTTGCACACCAGGCTGAGGTCGCGGGTGCCCCGGTCCCGGAGTGCCTCGAGCAAGCTAGTAGGGAACCGATGCCCCAACCCGAACCCGGCCACCGTCACCGTGGCCCCGTCCGGCATGTCCGCGATCGCTTCTTGTGGGGAGCCGACCACCTTGTTCATCGCCCACCTCCGGGAGTGAGCAGTGTACACCCTGAGGACGCTCTGGAGGCCTGCGTTTATCTTGATAGTAGTTGCGCTCCGCCGTGCCAGTCAGGGTCACCTGGAGGAGGCGAGAATGATCGACGAGATCGCGCGGAACCCGCACTCGGAGTTCGTCTGGTAAGTCTCGGACCAGTACTATCGCGGCCGGCGGCGCGGCCGATATCTCTGCGTCGACCGACGCACGCCAACGACTGAGCATGCTCGGCGTTCAGATACCCCGTATTGGTTTTGAAGGAAGCCCACCGCCTGGCGGCGCGCGGTGGGCTTCAGAAGTTTTTTTGGAGCAGCTCCCGGAGCATGGCATTGTCTTGCGACTGAGCCGCCAGCATCCGTTGTAGTCGTGCGTTCTCGCTCTGCAGGTCCTGTAGTCGCTGCGCCTCGCCAGCTTCCAGGCCCGCGTACCTCTGCTTCCACCGGTAAAGGGTGGGCTCACTAATGTCGTACTTACGACAGAGCTTGGCAGCAGGTACGCCATCGTCATGCTGCCTGAGGATGTCCATGATCTGGTCCACGCTGAATCTACTCAATCGCATTGTCGGCCTCCCGAAATGACCGTGAACAACACTCTCACAATTATTGGACCAATCAAGTCCTTGAATCTCCCATGGTTATTAGACACCATGTGTTCAGAGAATATATTTGTGACCAACCTCTATGCTGCGGCGAATTTTCTTGTGCGCTCTGCATCATTGAGTGGCTCAGATCTGCTGGTAACATGCCTATGTCGATGTTGGAAACACAGATCGTTGATTGCTAATTAGCAGTTCAATACGCAAATTGTGCGTGCTATATAGGTATTGTTTGATTTTTCCAGAATGAGTTTGAAGTAGCAGTAACGTAATAGTTATCAAAATACATTTGAAGCTGAATTCTTTATATGAATAGTTACTTCGATTGGATTGGAGTATCTGAAGAATTTGACCGATATGCATGCATCTCGTTAATGCGAAGCTACTCCGGGATGCTGGTTCGCGTCGGGGTGTGCATTGGCCCAGGAGCATGCTGGGAGTCACTATCAGCCTCAGCTCGCTGACCGCAATGCACCTCCCCCGCTCCTCGCCAGCGAGTCGCAAAGCAACCACCTGTCCTCCACGGATGAGCTAGCGGTACTCGAATGGGAGGTGGTACCGCTTGTCGCGCCATTGCCACCAAATACGGGTAAGTCGAACAAGGAGAACCGATGTACGCAGTACCAAGTGTTGAAGATGTCCTGGAAACGGCAAAGTCCTTGGGGATCCACCTGGGGGCCGACGAAGCCGTCCTATACCGCAAATATCTCATCGAGCAGCTCGACCAATTCGACGCCTTCGTTCAGTCGCGCATCGAAGGTGAGGAGACGCCGCCGAGGTATCCCGGAGCGCGCGAGCCTGGATATAGGCCCAGCGCCCAGGAAGACCCCCTGAATGCCTGGATGTGGAAGTGCATGATCCCGGGCGCAGACTCGGGTCTGCTGGCGGGTAAATCAGTCAGCTTCAAAGACCACACCGCTGTCGCCAGCATCCCGATGAGTTTTGGCACCTTCGCGCTTGACGGGTTCATACCGGACTTTGACGCCACCATAGTCCGTCGCGTGCTCGAATCCGGCGGCACGATTATCGGCAAGAACGTGATGAACGGCCTTGCTGGCGGATTCGGCTCGGGCGGTGGAATCGGCGATTACGGTCGGCCGCTCAACCCGCACAACACTGCGCATCTGACCGGCGGCTCCTCTTCCGGTTCCGGCGCCGCCGTGGCTAATGGCGAGGTGGATATCTCCTACGGTGGTGACCAGGGTGGCTCTATCCGAAGCCCCGCCGCGTGGTGCGGCATCCTTGGTCTCAAGCCGACTTTCGGTTTGATCTCGCACTTTGGTATCGGGTTCGGGTCAGATCAGAGCATCGACTACACTGGTCCAATGGCCCGAACGGCCGAGGATCTGGCAGCGGCCCTCCAGGCAACAGCCGGATATGATGCGCTCGATCCGCGCTCAACGCGCAACGTGCCGTTAACCATGGACGTGCTGGATGGTCTGCAGGGCGGCGTGGATGGACTGCGCATCGGGATCATCAAGGAAGGTACGGATCCCGCTTCTGCGGACGTCAAGGAGCAGATGATGGCTGCGCTTGACGTGCTGACCGGCAATGGGGCCACCGTCACGGAGGTCTCGGTCCCAAGCTTCTATGAGACGCGGACGGCGCAGAACGCGCTCGCCGAGGGCCCACTCTCGCTGTTCAAGACCGGCTTTTTCGGGGCGTTCACACGCACGTACTATCCGCCGGCGTTGATCGCCGCGATCAATGAGATGTGGGCTTCTCATGCGGATACCCTGGCGCCGCGCACCAAGTTGTCGTTGATAGCGGCGGAGATCGCGCGCAGGAATTACAACGGCCGCGTGTACGCGAAGGGGCAGAACGCGCGCGCCGCGTTCATCAAGATGTTCGACGCGGCGTTAGAGGATGTGGACGTGCTGGTGTTGCCGACGCGCCTCACGACCGCACCTAAATACGATCGACCGACGACGTTCATGGAATCCGTCGAGGACAACCTAGCTTACAACGGTCCAAGTACGCTCCAGAACACCCAGCAGTTCGATTACACGGGCCACCCAGCGCTGGCCATGCCAGTGGGCAAGTCCGCCGCAGGCATGCCGGTGAGCATGCAGCTTGTGGGTAAGTTCTTCGATGACCCGTTGCTGCTACGGGTGGCGTACGCCTTCGAGCACTCGGTTGATTGGAACGCCGTCATTGGCGTCGGATCCACTGAGCTCGTCACCGCTTAGCTCGCGAAAGGGACCCCACTGTGGCCGTGAATAGCCGATCTCTTCTTCGCACCAGCGCCGCGATTACCCTCGTGGTGCTGGGCGCAAGCCTCGCGGCGGCATGCCGGCCGGCCGCTAACCCCAGCGCATCCAGCAGCTCCGGTTCCGCAAGGACCGGGGCTGCGCCAAACGAGGCAGCCGCGACCTTCAACACTCGCACCATTGCCGGTAACGGCAACGGCGGAATTCTCCGCATCGGTATGACTGCCGGCAACGTCCCGATCCCTGACACGCCCACCAATGAAGGCGGTGAAGGTCGGCGCTTCGTCGGCTCGCAGATCTACGAGGGGCTCACTCGTCTCAACACGGAGCAGGATGCCACGTGGACCCAGCCCGTTCCTGGCATGGCTGAGTCCTGGACGGTGTCCGACGACAAGCTCACCTGGACCTTCAAGCTCCGCCAGGGACAGAAGTTCCACGATGGCACGCCTTTCAATGCCGATGCAGTCAAATTCGGGCTCGATCGCGTGATCGATAAGGGCGCACCACAGTACAACGCGGCCCTCGCCTCGGCCGCGGCGCAAAACACGGTCGGCATCGCAAGCGTGGCGGTGATCGATGACTCCACCGTTTCTATCACAACCAGGGCGCCGTACTCCTTTCTGCTCTGGGACCTGACAGTTTTGCTGCTGCCCAGTCCAACCGCCGTTCAGCAGTGGGGCAAGGATTACGTCCAGCACGCCTCCGGCACTGGCCCCTTCAAAATGACCAAATACGTGGACGGTCAGGTGATGGAGTTGGAGCCGAACCCGGACTACTGGCAGGGCAAGCCGAAGCTGGACAAGCTGGTGCTGCTCCCAATGCCTGAGCCCGCCGCACGTCTGGCCGGGATTCAGGCGGGCGATATTGACTGGGCGGAGATCCCGCCCCCGAACGCCGTGCCTCAGCTCAAGGACATGGGCTTCCAGATCATCACTGGCCCATACCCCCACATCATGACGTACAAGCTCAACATCGACCGGCCACCGTTCAACGACGTACGCGTTCGGCAAGCCGTGAACTACGCCGTGAACCGCGATTCTCAGGTGGCCGTCATCGATGGATTCGGCTTTCCAGCCGGCCAATACATTCACAAGGGCCATCCGTACTACGACGACTCCTGGGAAGGCTTCACCTACAACCCTGCCAAGGCGAAGGAGCTCCTGGCCGCCGCCGGCTATGCGGACGGCTTCAAGGCCCGCATGGCGTATCCAACAAGCGGCTCGGGGAACATGTGGCCCGGCCCAATGAACGAGCGGCTCAAGGCCGACTTAAAGGCGTTCAACATCGATGTGGAGCTGGTACCACTGGAGTGGAACACCATCACGACGGCCAACCGAGCCGGGTTCAAAAACCCTGACTGGTCCGGCTACGACATGATCCACATCTCGCAGAGCCTGTCAACGCCGGCCATGGTGCGGAGCTTCACGTCCTTCGCCGTCCAGCCGCAGGGCTGCTGCAATCCATCCGGCTGGTCAACTCCGGAAGCGGACGCGATGTGGGTGGAAGCGGAGCGCACGTTCGACCTCGACAAGCAGAACGAGCTCCTGCGCCGCATCCAATCGGCCGCCATGCAGGATGGTTACGCGCTCATCACCGTGCACGACAAGAACCTTCGGGTGATGAACAACAACGTTCGCAACTTCATCCAGCCGCAGTCGTGGACGGTTGATCTCTATGGCGTTTATATGGACAAGAGCACCTGACCATCTTCACGTGTCAATGAAGAGGCGATTGTCCCCGGTGGGGCGGGCAGAAACGCCCGTCCCGCTAAGGTATCGTCTCGGCAATTCACCGTCTCGGACGGCGGATATGTTCTCACGCTCTGCTAGACGTTACCCCTTCTGGCCGGGCGGTCTCGTTCCGATACCCGCCATTAGCGTAACCGAGCTTCGTGGGCGCGCGCATCTGTCGATATCTCTGCGTTGACTGACGGACGCCGACCACTGAGCACGCTCGCCGTTCCGATGCTCCGTACTGGACCTGAAGAAAGCCCACCGCGCGGCGATACGCGGCGGGCTTCAGAAGTTTTTTGGAGTCAGATCCCGGAGCATGGCGTTGTCTTGCGACTGGGCTGTCAGCAGTCGCTGCAGTCGCGCGTTCTCCTCCTGGAGATGCTGGAGCCGCTCAGCCTCGCTCACGTTCAGGCCTGAGTACTTCTGCTTCCACCTATAGAAGGTGGGCTCGCTGATTCCGTGTCTACGGCAGAGATCGGCAGCAAGAACGCCAGCTTCGTGCTGCCTGAGGATGTCCATGATCTGGTCCACGCTGAATCGACTCACTCGTATTGTCGGCCTCCCGAAACGACCGTGAACAACACACTCTCACAATAATTGGACCAATAGTTTCCTATTGCCACCATCAATATTAGACACCATGTGTTGTTGCCAGAGACATTTGTGACCAACCTCTATGATGCGATCAATTTTATTGTGCGCCCGACATCAATGACCGGCTGGACGTGAGTGCTACGATGCCTATGTTGAATTAGTCAACCGACTCATGAATCGACACTTGCACAGAAGTAAGTTGCGCATACAGAGAGTTCATGGGGAATACTAATCATCGATTATCAACCGATGCTCTTTCCAATAACTATTATGAATCGATGTTGAAGCATTCAAAATATTAATAGTGAATTATAGTCACTCAGCACTCGAAAGAATGAACGAGCTAATGGCGATGTATTTAATCAAGAAATCAAATTCTGTTTTGCAACAACGCGGAACCAATCGATGAAGAAAGGTCGTTTAAATGAAGCACCTTCCCGCGCCGTCCATTCTTGAATTCACGCGACTCAGGGAGTACGCATCATGAGCCTGGTTATGGAACGCCCCGCGGCGGTCAAGCCGACCACATCGGAGTCGCCGGTGCTGGACGTCCGCCGATTGACGACTGAGTTCAATACCTACGCCGGACCTTTGCGAGCGGTGAATGAGATGTCTTTCACGCTCCAGCGCGGTCGGGTTCTGGCGATCATCGGGGAGTCTGGCTCTGGTAAGAGCGCGCTCCTGCGCACGATTCTCGGGATTCAGCCCCACAATGCCCGCATCGACGGCGAGATCTTCCTCAACGGCGTGGACCTTCTAAGGCTCCCGGCGAGCGAGCGCGAGGACATCCGCGGCGGCGTGGTGTCGATGGTCTTCCAGGACCCAATGACGGCATTGGACCCGATCTACACCGTTGAGCAGCAGCTTGTGGAGACCATTCGTCGCCACTCGCCGATGAACGCAGGGGAAGCGAAGGCGCGAGCGCTCGAACTCCTCGAGCTGGTGCAGATCCCATCGCCAGAACGACGACTCAAGGCATTCCCATTCGAGCTGAGCGGTGGCATGCGTCAGCGCATCGTTATTGCGATGGCGTTGGCTTCTACGCCCAGCCTGCTGCTCGCGGATGAGCCGACCACGGCGCTGGACGTCACGGTCCAGGGGCGAATATTGCGGCTTCTCGCTGACCTTCAGCGGCAGCTCGGCATGAGTGTTGTCTTTGTCACGCACGACCTCGCCGTGGCTGCCCAGATCGCGGATGACTTGATCGTGATGTACGCCGGTCGGGTCGTTGAATCGGGACTCGCATCCGAGATCGTTCGCTCGCCATCGCATCCGTACACTCGGGGGCTATTGGCCGCGAATGTCCAGCCCGGGCAAAAGGAGCGGCCAGCAGTTATTCCGGGCTCACCGCCCAATATGGTGCGCCTTCCCCGGGTTGTGCTTTCGCTCCGCGGTGCGCGTTGGCCCAAGAGCAGTGCTGGGAATCCATGCCGGATCTGAGCTCGCTGTCAGCAACGCATTTTGCGCGCTGCGTCGTAACTGAGTCGTAAGCGCCCAAGCTCGAAGCGCCACCTGAAGAGATAGCGATACACGAATGGGAGGCGGTTTCGTTCGATCCAACGTCGACTGTTAAGCACGGATAACTTGAAAGAGGAAAAACCAGATGTACGCAGTACCGAGTGTTGAAGAAGTAGTGGAAGTCGCCAGGTCACTGGGGATTCACCTGGGAGCTGACGAGGCCGCGCTGTATCAAAAATATCTCCTGGCGCAGCTCGATGAGTTCGACGCCTTTGTGCAGTCGCGGATCGCGGAAGACGCGCCGCCCATGTACTCGCCGGCTCGCGCGCCGGGCTATAGGCCAAGCGCGGATGAAGATCCGCTGAACGCCTGGATGTGGAAGTGCATGATCCCCGGCGCGGACTCAGGTCTTCTATCCGGCAAGACTGTGAGCTTCAAAGACCATGTCGCCGTTGGCGGCATCCCCATGAGCTGGGGGACCTTCGCGCTGGATGGCTTCATTCCTGACTTCGATGCCACCATCGTCAATCGGGTGCTCGAGGCGGGCGGCACGATCATCGGCAAGAACGTGATGAATGGTCTGGCAGGTGGTTTTGGGACAGGCGGTGCGATCGGCGACTACGGTCGTCCGCTGAACCCTCATAACACAGAGCACGTCACCGGCGGCTCATCCGCTGGCTCAGGCGCCGCCGTGGCGGCCGGTGAAGTGGACATCTCCTTTGGTGGTGACCAGGGCGGCTCCATCCGAATTCCCGCCGCCTTCTGCGGCATTCTGGGCCTCAAGCCCACCTTCGGACTCATCTCCCATTTCGGCATCGGCTTCGGCTCGGACCAGAGCATCGATTACACGGGACCGATGGCCCGAACCGCGGAAGAGACAGCGGCGGCTCTCCAGGCAACAGCCGGATATGACGCGTACGATCCACGCTCCACGCGCGACGTTCCGGAGACCATGGACGTGCTCAGCGGCCTGAGGGATGGTGTGGATGGCCTGCGCATCGGCATCGTCAAGGAGGGGACCGATAGCGCGACCGACGAAGTCAAAGACATGTTCATGGCAGCCATTGATGTGCTGACGAAAAATGGCGCCACGGTGACCGAGCTCTCGATTCCTGAGCACATCGGGATGCGCGCAGCACAGAACGCGCTGGGCGAGGGGCCACTCTCGCTGTTCAAGACCGGCTTCTTCGGCGCATTCACTCGGACGTACTACCCGTCCTCGTTGATTGCCGCGATCAACCAAATGTGGGCGTCACACGCGGACACGCTTGCGCCGCGCACGAAGATGTCGCTGATCGCCGCGGAGATGGCGCGGAAGAACTACAACGGGCGCGTCTACGCCAAGGGCCAGAACGCGCGCAATGCCTTCATCAAGGCGTACGACGCGGCGTTGCAGGATGTGGACGTGCTGGTGATGCCCACCTGCTTGATGACCGCGCCGAAGAACCATCGTCCGGAGACGTTCCTTGAGGCTGTCGAGGACAACCTCTCGGCGATGAGTCGCAGCGCGTCAACAAACACGCAGCCATTCAATTACACGGGTCATCCAGCGTTGTCTATGCCAGTGGGCAAGTCCGCCGCGGGACTGCCCGGCAGCATGCAGATCATCGGTCGCTTCTTCGACGATCCGCTGGTCATGCGCGTCGCCTACGCCTTCGAGCATTCCGTTGACTGGGACGCCGTTGTGGGCGTCAAGTCCACTGAGCTAGTCAGCGTCTAGCTCTCGGAAGGACGGTAGAGGTGACAACGAATCGTCGATCTTTTCTTCGCACCGCGGCCCTGATGGGCCTCGGTGCCCTGAGCGTGGACCTGCTGGCCGCTTGTCGGCCAGCGGCCCCTAGCTCGTCGACTGGCGCGGCCCCCAAAGTCGCGGCACCGGCCGGCGGCGCGCAGGCACCGGTGTTCAACACTTATTCGCTCAAGGGCACGGGCAGCGGTGGAGTCTTGCGTATCGGCATGAGCGCCACCAACATCCCAATCCCTAACGTCTACATGGAGAAGAGCGCGTGAGTATCTCTGCACTACTCCGCCGTGTGGGAATGGGCTTTCTCACAGCGTTCGGCGTGTCCATCGTTATCTTCGTGCTGCTCTCGGTACTTCCTGGAGACCCACTCGCGGGGCTCCTTCCTGAGAGCGCGCAGCCGAAAGATCGGGAAGAGCTTGCCCAGCAGCTTGGTTTGGACAAGCCCCTACCTGTGCGCTACGTGAACTGGATCAGTGATCTGGCCCGTGGGGACTTCGGCTACTCGCCGTTCAGACGCCGCAACGTTTCCGATCTGATCGCTGCCGCATGGCAGAACACCGCCGTCCTGGCGATCGCGTCCGCGGTCGTTGGATTGGGGATGGGAATCATTGCGGGCATCACCGCCGCGGTGTTCCACGGACGTTGGCCTGACCGGGTGGTCTCGACACTGGCACTCACGGGTCTTAGCGTCCCCTCGTACTTCATAGCGATTCTGCTGATCATCGTGTTCTCCGCGCAGCTCAAGGTTCTGCCTGGGTCGGGGATGCACGGCTCGGAAGGCGGTGCGCTCGATTTCCTGAGTCACCTGATCATGCCGCTCATTGCGGGCTCGCTGGTGACGCTGGGCGTAACGGCCCGGGTTACTCGTGCGAGTGTGACGGAGACCTTTGGCGCTGACTTCGTCGAATTGCTGCGAGCCAAGGGGTTGCGCGCGTATCAGGTGCTGCCCCACGTCATCAAGAATGCCGCGTCGCCAGTGCTGACGACGTCTGGCCTACAAGTGGGAAATTTGTTGGGCGGCGCCGTGCTCATTGAAACGATTTTCAGCTGGCCAGGCATTGGCTCGCTCGTCTACACGGCAATCAGCGCCCGAGACCTGCGTGTGGTGCAGGGCGCCACGCTTGTCATCGCGATGACGTTTGTGGTGCTCAATGTACTGGTTGACCTCCTGCAGATGATGATCGATCCGCGCCAGCGCGGGACGACTTAAGGAGAGGAGGTAGCGTCAAATGGCAACAACATTTCCAACTCGGGAATTGCCGGCAACACTGCCGACTGGTACTCCCTCAGCGATTGCGCAAGCGTGGGCTGAGTCGGATGTTCCGGTCGCACCGCGCTCCTACTGGGCGGATGTGCGAAGCCGACTCCGGCGCAACCGAATCGCGGTTGCCTCCATGTCAGTCTTAGCCGTGCTGGTGTTGACTTGTGTTGCGGCCGGTTTGATCTCACCATATGACCCCAACGTGGGCGAGGTGTCCGATCGGCTGCTGCCGATCGGCGATCCGGACCATATCTTAGGCACGGACGACCAGGGCCGCGACATGCTTTCGCGACTTCTCTGGGGTGGGCAGCTTTCCCTGCTGGCGGGTTTCGCTCCGGTGCTGATCGCCACTGCCATCGGCACGGCCATTGGAGCGTTCGCCGGATATGTCGGCGGCGCGGTTCGGTCAGGCCTCATGCGCAGCCTGGACATCTTTTACGGACTCCCGGCAATTCTGCTGGCGATTGCCATCGGCGCGTCACTTGGACCGGGCCTGCTCAATGTGATCATTTCGGTCAGCATCGTGTACATCGCTCCAATAGCTCGTGTTGCCGAAGCGGCCACGCGCAGGGCGATGGTGGATGAGTACATCGAGGCAGCTCGATTGAGCGGTGCTGGAGCTCCCGCAATCATTTTCTCGGAGCTACTGCCGAACATCTTCAATCCGATCTTCGTGTACTCGGCGGGCCTGGTGGGCCTGAGCATGATCATCGCCTCGAGCCTCAGCTTCCTTGGCCTCGGCTCGCGTCCTCCCACTCCGGAGTGGGGCTACATGCTCAACTCGCTGCGACCGATGATCTACATGAACCCGTGGGTGGTGGCGCTGCCGGGATTGATGATTTTCATTACTTCGGTCGCATTTAACACTCTGAGCGACGCAATTCGCGACGCGATGGATATCAAGAGCTCCTGATGACGATTGCCACAGATAACGTAACGACCAATGCGTCGATCGACGCTCCCAGCGCCACCGCGCTCCTCGAAGTAAGTGAGCTCAGCAAGGCATTCCCGGTAAGTACCGGGTTTCGCAAAACGAGCTACCTATCCGCCGTGGACAAGGTCTCGTTCGAGGTTGAAGCTGGCACCACGATGGGCATCGTGGGCGAGTCCGGGTGCGGTAAGTCCACGCTGGCTCGGCTCATTCTAGGGCTGGTGGACGCCGACTCAGGCGAGATCAAAATAGAGCAACAGGCGATTGACTGGCGGAAGAGCGCGGGCCGCAAGCAGCTTCGACGAAACATGCAAATGGTGTTTCAAAACCCGTACTCGTCGCTGAATCCGCGCAGCTCGATTGGCGAGATCATCGCTTTCCCTATGCGCGCGCAGGGCATTGACAAGGCTGACATCGCCGAGCGCACGGTAAGTTTGCTGGAGCAGGTCGGTTTACATGGGAATCACGCGTCGTATTACCCACATCAACTCAGTGGTGGTCAGCGGCAGCGGGTCAATATCGCGCGAGCCCTGGCGCTGCATCCCAAGCTCGTGATCTGCGATGAAGCCGTCGCCGCGCTCGATAAATCGGTGCAGGCGCAGGTGCTGAGTCTCCTGCAGGACCTGCAACAGTCGCATGGGTTAACGTATCTCTTCATCAGTCATGACCTGAACGTCGTTGAGTACATGAGCGACCGCGTCTCGGTGATGTACCTGGGTCACATCGTCGAGTCGGCTGCCGCGGATCAGCTCTACCGCCGTCCGCTTCACCCCTACACCCAGGCGTTGCTCGCCGCCAGCCCGCGGTTGGACCTCGACCACAGGCTGAACGACGAGGATCTTATTGAGGGAGAGCTGCCCAGCGCTCTGAATCCTCCGAGCGGCTGCCGATTCCGTACGCGCTGTCCACATGCAATGGATGTATGCGCTGAGTCTCGCCCGCCGCTACTCCAGCTCGAATCCGGGCACCGCGTTGCCTGTCATCTCTACTCGGAGGATGGCGATGCCGCGGGCGCAGCACGAGTCCCTGGGAGCGCGGGCGTCCCGCCCGTCCCGGACCTAGAGGTCGTTCAGGTTCGCAATTCATGAAAGAAGCTTTAGGAGGCTTTTCAAAATGACAACTGCACAGACTACCGACGTACGGACGACGGTGAAAGCGTTACTCGACGCGGCCCAGATCACGATGAGCGATGAAGAGCTCGATCTCTTCGTCAGAATCTACCCGGCCATGAGAGCGGGCGCCGACAGTCTGTACATCCCCGAAACACGCTACGAAGACCCGGCGCTGATCTTCGACGCGTCCTGGGAGAAGTAAGCGTAGCTCGCCGACGTGGCGCCCTGGCTTCGCCACATACGTATTTATGAAAGGGACGCGGAATGACTGACATTCCCCTCACAATTAAAGACGCTGCCGCCGCATTGCGCGACGGTCTACTCACCAGCGAAACGCTCACCACAGAGATGCTCGAGCGGATCGAGCATCTGAACCCCACCCTTGGTGCGTTTATCGCCGTCTCCGGCGAGGCTGCTCTCGAGGCCGCGAAGGAAGCTGATCGAGACCTGGATCGAGGCATCGACAAAGGTCCGCTGCAGGGCATTCCTCTGGGCGTCAAAGACATCATCGCCACGCGTGATGCACCGACAACGGCCAATAGCCACATTCTCGATCGGAGCTGGGGGGCGCACTGGGACGCCCCTGTCGTGGAGCGACTTCGGAACGCCGGCGCGGTGATCATGGGCAAAACTGTTACCAGTGAATTCGCGTGCGGGCTGCCTGATCCCGACAATGGCTTTCCGATGCCCAAGAATCCCTGGAACATCGAGCATTCGGCAGCCGGCTCCAGCGCAGGCACCGGAATTGGCGTCGCCGCGGGGATGATCCTAGGGGGGCTAGGCACAGACACGGGCGGATCCGTTAGAGCACCTGCCTCCGCCAATGGTCACACGGGACTCAAGGTCACCTTCGGGCGGGTTCCAAAGTACGGTTGCGTGGCTCTCGGATATAGCCTTGACAGCATTGGTCCTATGGCTCGCACGGCCTGGGATTGCGCGGCCCTGCTCTCAGTAATGGCCGGCTACGATCCACGCGATCCAACGGTCGCGGATGAGCCGGTACCAGACTACACCGCGACGCTGACTGGAGACATCGAGGGCTTGCGTATTGGCGTGCCGAGTACCTATTTCTTCGATGCCCCCACGCTCGACCCGGAGATCAAGGCAGCGGTACTCGAGGGTATCGAAGTCCTCAAGTGCGCTGGCGCTATCGTGAGTGAGATCACGATTCCGCACTGCGACATAGCCAAGAGCGCCAACAACCTGATTTGGGCCAGTGAAGGTTTGGCATACCACCACGACGATTTGCGAGATCGCTGGAAGCTGTACGGCCAGTACACACGTACGGCCATCGCTCGAGGAGCGCTGTTCAATGGCCCGGATTACGTCCAGGCACAGCGATTCCGGTCCTACTTCAAGAAGTCCGTCATGGCGGCCATGGCCGATGTGGACGTGCTGATAACCCCGACCTCGCCAACTCCGGCAGACAAAATCTCCGAAATGAGTCACGAGACGCGACTGCTCATGCCGGTCAGTTTCACGGGTATGTGGAACCTCATCGGCATCCCGGCCGTGGCCTTGCCGTGTGGTTTCAGCTCAACTGGCCTGCCGCTCTCCATGCAGATCGTGGGCAAGCCCTTTGAGGAGGCAACCATCTTGAAAGCAGGCGACGTGTATCAGCAGGCAGTTGACTGGCAGCTGAAGGTTCCCCTGATGGCACAGGCGGTGGCATCGTGACAGAGCTGCCAGTCACGATCTCGGATGCTGCCGCTGCCCTGCGAAGTGGCAGGCTGACTAGCGTCGAGCTCACCCAGGAGACGTTCAAACGAGCCGATCGACTCGATGATGCGCTTGGCGTCTATTTGCGACGAATGGATGAGTCAGCGTTGGTAGAGGCGGCCCAAGCAGACAAAGAGCTGGCGGCCGGCGTCGATAAAGGGCCACTTCAAGGCATCCCCCTGGGAATCAAGGACATCATCGCCACGGACAATGCTCCGACCACCGCGCAGAGCCTGGTGCTGGATCCTGCCTGGGGCAACGAGGCGATGCGCCCGTGATTGCTCGGCTGCGAGCAGCCGGCGCTGTCATTACCGGCAAGACGACGACGATGGAGTTTGCCACCGGACTTCCTGATCCAGACAAGCCGTTTCCAGTACCACGCAACCCGTGGAACGAGGGGCATTGGCCGGGCGGCTCTAGCTCGGGCACTGGCTCAGGAGTCGCGGCGGGTATGTTCCTCGGCGGTCTTGGAACCGATACTGGCGGCAGCATTCGTGGACCAGCCGCGTACTGCGCCATTAGCGGACTCAAGCAGACGTTTGGGCTCGTGCCCAAGTCAGGCTGTGTCCCGCTCGGCTTCAGTCTCGATCACATTGGACCAATGGCGCGGAGCGCGCGGGATTGCGCGATGATTCTGCAGGTCATCGCCGGATACGATCCGAGCGATCCAACCTGTCAGAACGTACCCATTCCGGATTACCTGGCAGCGCTCACTGGGACCTCGCGGGTGTGAAAATCGCCATCGAACGCGAGCATCACACACGAGTGGCAGGTGTACTCCCGGAGTCCGTGGAGGCATTCGAGCAGGCGGTTTCGGTACTGGTTGCAGCCCGGTGCCAGCACAATCGAGGTGACCATTCCTCATTACGACGAAATCGCGTTCGCCGGTCGCGTGCAGAGTCGATGCGAGGGCGCGTCCTTCCATATGGTCGACCTGCGTGAGAAGTGGGGTGACTACGGCATTCACACTCGCGATGCGGTTGGCAGCTCAGTAATGTACAGCGCCTCAGACGTGGTTCAGGCGCAGCGCGTGCGACAGTATGGACAGAAAACGATCCGCGAGCTGATGCGGCCGTTTGACGTCATGGTGATGCTCAGCCGTGGAACTGGTGCGCCAGAGATCGATGGGCTGACCTTCGAGTCCTACGCGAAGGTGCCATCGTTCACGTCGATCTGGAACGTGATGGGCCTGCCCGCGTTGTGTATCCCGATGGGGTTCACCAACGATGGTCTGCCCCTCTCCCTACAGATCGTGGGCAAGCCATTTGATGAGGCAACCGTGCTCCGTGTGGGTGATGTGTTCCAACAGCTCACCGATTGGCACTTGAAGGTAGCGCCCGTCGTCTGAGCAAGTTGCGGTTGGGTGGGTTGCTCAGCGACCCGCTCAACCACGGCCCCTGCTCTCTGGTATTCGGTAGCAAAGCGCTCGCCGCGAGGGCATGCTCATCGCGAGCGGTCGTAGGCTGCTGAGCGCGATGCGCCATCGAGCCAGTGGGTCCATACTAGCGGCGGCTCTGTTCTTTCTTCAAAGAGGGTCTGAATGCCGCCGTCCGGGGCGTCGCCCAATGCATTGAAAGAAGGAGTCATGTGGAGCCTGTAAGCGAAGCCGCTCCGCTGGTCAGCGATGCTCTCGGACGGGCACCCGCTCCGATCCGCCCGGCTACTATCACTCCGCCCGTACTGGCATCAGCTCCATCGGCGGACAGAAGCCAGGATGATGCGTCCACAAGACAGCCTCGCGGCTTCAGCCTGATCTTCTCGTCGCTACGTCATCGAAACTATCGTCTCCTCTGGATCGGCACGCTGCTTATGAGCGCCGGCCAGTGGATTCAGGAAGTCACGCTTGGCTGGCTGATGTACGACCTGACAGGATCGGCCGCGCTGCTGGGCGCGCTCAACGGATTCCGGGCCGTCCCGTTTCTCGTCTTTGGGCCGCTGGCGGGTGTGGCCGCGGATCGACTGGATCGACGCGGCCTGCTTCTCTTCACGCAGCCAATTCTGGCGATCACTACTGGTGTCATGGGCTTGCTGGTGCTCTCCGGCATGGTGCAAGTCTGGCACCTGTTCCTCTTCACGTTTCTCACCGCGTCGATGTGGTCTATCACGCAGCCCGTCCGGCAAACGCTTGTGCCAAACCTTGTCCCCAAGCGCGACCTTGTCAATGCGCTCTCGCTCAACTCGATGGGCTTCAACATCATGAAGGTGGTAGGGCCGGCCCTGGGCGGCTTGCTCATCGCTGGGTTCGGAGCGGCCGGCAACTATTTCGTTCAGGCATTCGCCTATAGCCTGCTGATGTTTACCGTGTACTTCATGCAAGCGCCTCCAACACCGGCGAACGCTCGAAATTCATCCGCGCTGGCCAATTTGCGCGAAGGATTGAAGTACGTCAGGTCAACGCCGCTGGTGCTGGGCCTTATCCTCATCACGCTCATCCCGCACATGCTCTCGTTGCCGATCACTAGTGCCCTGATGCCGGTCTTTCAGAAGGACGTGCTAGGCGTCGGCCCCGATGGGCTCGGATTGCTCCTGGCCGCTCCGGGCATTGGGGCGGTCATCACGACATTTCTCATGGCGGCTGGCGGCAATCGCATGAAGCGCAAAGGCATGCTCATGCTGGGTGAGCTCATGTTGTTGGGCGCTTCGATTATCGTCTTCGCGCACATGCAAACGCTGCCATCGGCCATGTTGGCGCTGCTCTTTATGGGGGCATTCCAAATGTCCTACATGACCACGGCCAACATGCTTGTCCAGGTGGTGGTGCCGGATCAGCTTCGCGGGCGAGTCATGAGCATCTGGATGGTGAACCAGGGGCTAGGACCAATTGGCGCGCTCTTCGCCGGCGTCAGTACGGAATTCATAGGTGCGCCCAATACGGCTACCTGGATGGGAGCCACAGTCGTCGTCCTGGCGCTCGTCATTGCCTGGCGCGTGCCGCGGATCAGGCTCATCGAGGTATAGGAGCGTTGGCAGTATAGAATCTCTCATACAGTTTGTCCTGAGCCTGGATGAGCGGAGGGTGTTTCCGTGCTGAGTAAGGAAGACAACGAGCGTCTTACGCGTGTAGGCCCCGGCACAGTCATGGGCGACTTGATGCGGCAGTACTGGCTCCGGCCATGTACTCCTGGGAGCTGACGCCCGATGGCGCGCCTGAGCGCGTGCGATTGCTGGGCGAAGACTTGATCGCGTTCCGTGACACTAACGGCAATCTGGGCCTGGTTGCCGAGAATTGCCCGCATCGCGGCGCGTCACTCTTTTTCGGTCGCAATGAGGAAGCGGGGCTCCGCTGTGTGTACCACGGCTGGAAGTTCGATACCTCAGGCGCGTGTGTGGACATGCCGAACGAGCCCCCGGAATCCAACTTCAAGCACAAGGTCAAGGTCACCGCGTACCGAATGGCTGATTGGGGCGGACTTCTCTGGGCGTATATGGGGCCCCGACAGGACAATCCGCCGGAGCTCCCCCAATTCGAGTGGTGTCGGCTGCCTGAGACTCAGGTCCACCACGCCTTCAAGGGGATCTACCACTGCAACTGGATGCAGGGGCTCGAGGGTGACATCGACACGAGCCACCTCTACTTCCTGCACGGACGACTCTCGGCCGACGACCCGGCCACATATGGGGTGTTCCACAAGGACAAAGCGCCGCGTCTGGAGATCGTGAATACCCCGCACGGGTTGCTCTACGGCGCGCGCCGGGTGGAGAACGACGACGCGGTCTACTGGCGTACGACGCAGTTCCTGATGCCCATCTTCACCATGTTCCCGGGCACGGAGGATGGCTTCGTCCCGTCGCATATGTACACGCCGATCGACGATGAGACCACCATGCACTGGGGCATTCGCTGGCATCCCTTCCGGGACATGCCGGGCGATCGAAAGGTCGTGCAAGAGGCTCACAAAGTGCCGGATGTGAATGGCATGGGGCCCATGAAGCCGACCCAGTATGGTAAGCCGTTCCCTAACTGGTGGCCGGTGGCCAACCCGGAGAATGACTTCCTGATGGACCGCGAGGTCCAGAAGACCATGAACTTCACCGGGATTCCCACGGTGCGGCTGCAGGATGGCGCCATGACCGCTAGCATGGGTCGGATCGTTGATCGCACGCGCGAGCATCTCGGTACGACGGACACCATGATCATCCAGACGCGCCGGCGGCTGGTCAACGCGGCCAAGGCACTGCGCGAGCGCGGCGAAGTGCCACCCGGCGTCGAAGACGCGAGCGTGTACTCAGCCCGTTCGGCTTCGGCGGTGCTACCGGCTGATGTGGACTGGAAGGTGGCCCTGGCCGACTGGCACACAGCCAGGACTCTGGAGCTTCCGTCCGACCGCGTGGCTATCGACCGCGGGTATTCCGAGCGCAATACGCTGACCCAAGCTTAGAGTCCGGCCCCGGAGCGCGCCTCTCGTGCTCCGGGACCGGGGCACGTGTGCCGGACTGCCTGAAATCACCGAGAGCCCTGTCCCGTCTGCAAGGCGGAGACGGATTCTCCCGAAGCCGGAGCGTATCCTATAGCGAGTAGCTGCCGTCAATGGATGCGTGGCAGGATGCTACCGCGCAGCTCGAGATCAGCGAGCTCACTGATCAAACAGCGGCATCTGGCCGTGGTCCGCTCGCGCGGGATAGTCGGTATCGGTGATCGCTCGAGCGCCCAGTTCGAGCAGCGGCGTGTTCTCCGCTGCGCCATGGGTAAGGAGTGGTTTACCGCCTGCTGCTAAAGAGTGAGCGAAGCTCAGCGTAGCGCTCTCCGGCGCGGCATAGGCGATGAACACCTCGGTAGCCAGCGCTCCCACAAAGCGATTCCTGCGTTGGGCCAGCTCGGAGGTCACACGGCGCTCGTCAGGCCCAAATGGCGAGAGCACGAGGAGCCTGGCGCTTAGGGCGTGTTGCCATTCAGATGGAATGCGGTAGCTCTGGATCCCGCGCGCCGGGCAGATGATGAGGGGCTGCGAGCCGCTGAACAGGAGCCGCAGACATTCTCGCTCCATGGGTGAATGGAATCCACCGACCACGGTGATGCCGGCGTCGCGCAGGCGCTGCGCCAGACGGTAGGTCTCGTTCACCAGCCGCCCGGGGCACTGAACGGAGCAGAACAGGCCAATGGATGGCTTGCGGAGCAATTCGATATTGCCGACGTAGGTGATCGTTGGCTGAGCATCAAGGAGGGGCGGATACAGGGGATCGCCTGGACCGAGCTGAACCGGTGCGGCCCGGAGTCCTGTCGATGCTTTCACGTGCGCCCTTCTCCCGATGCGATTGGGCATGGTAGCAAACGCGGGCGGCATGGAAGCGTGCGGGGGAGATGTGAATGTTTGCTGCATCGCCGTCGATGTGGGGAACGCTAGCGACGCAGCGCCGGTGAGATGGTTGGTTCCATTTCCGTGAGTCCCACCACTTCTTCGGGGGTGAACCCGGGCGCCACGTCCTCGAGCACGAACTGCCCATCACGCCGGATGAGGACCGCCAGGTCCGTCACCACGATATCCACGCACCGGCTTCCGGTGAGCGGATAGGTGCAGCGCCTCACCAGCTTGGCATGATCGCGACTATCCCGATGCTCCAGTAGGATCATCACCGTGGCACCACCGGCCACCATGTCCATGGCCCCGCCAATACCGCCGCCAACCATGCCCGGCGTGCTCCAGTTCGCCACGCTGCCCTCGGCATCCACCTGGTACGCGCCGAGCGCTACCACCTGAACTCGACCCGACCGCACCATCTCGAACGCGGTGACGCTATCGAAGAACGAGATGCCCGGTCGAGGCTCCACGAACTGCCCGCCGGCATTGAACGTCTCTGACTCGGTCGCGTCATCGCTCATCGCCTGGCCGTAACCCAGAATGCCGTTTTCACCGTGCAGGATGATGTCACGACCGCCAATGAAGTTCGAGACGAGCGTGGGAATGCCCAACCCGAGATTGACGTACGCATGCTCCGGGAGGAGTGCAGCCGCGCGCTCGGCCATCTGAGAACGAGTCCAGGCCGTCTTGCCGAGATACTGTCGAGGTACGTCGGCAGGGCGTCGCTCGGGCTTGGAGAACGGCGGACGGCGAGTTTTCTCCACGACGCGATGGACGAAGATACCGGGCAAGCCCGATGCGCTCTGGTGGGATGTCGCCAGGCTCGACGATCTCGTCGACCTCCACGATCGTGACCGTGGCGGCCTTGGCGAAGCTCGGTCCAAAGTGGTGGTTGCTGCCCTTGAACTCCACGTTTCCGAGCGGTCCGCGCGATAGCCGGTGATGAACGCGTAGTCTACGCGGATGGCCGTCTCGAGCAGGTATGGGCGGCCATCGAAGTACCGCACTTCCTTGCCGTCCGCTACCGGAGTATCGATGCCGGTGGGCGTGTAGATCGCGGCGAGTCCGGCGCCGCCCGCGCGCAGACGCTCCACCAGCGTGCCCTGAGGAATCATCTCGAAGGTCATCGCGCCAGCCGCGATACGGTCCTCGGCCGGTGAGCGGGTACCCGCGCGGGCTGTGAACGAGACCATCACGTGCGCAACCTGATCGTTGGTGACCAGATCGTTGCTGCCTGACCCGAGCGTGTTGCCAACGAGGGTGAGACCGCGTGTGCCGCGTTCGCGCACGGCCTGAAGTAGGCTAGCCGGAATTCCCGCCCACGGTCCAAAGCCGGAGATCGCGATGCGAGCTCCGTCGGCAAGATCAGCGATTGCCTCTGCGGGCGACGCGACAACCTTGTCCATGTCCACCTCTGCACTGCGAAACGTTCGCAGCAATGTCACCAAGTGTAGTGTGTACGATGCCGGCCAAACGCATCAATCAAATGTTTGATCGAAGTTGTTTTCCCTGCAATACTCTGTCCCCAGCGAAGGCATCGAACGAGCACAGCATGCCCGGCGGGGCATGCACCGGCCCGATCGAGCGGCATCGGTCGAACAACGAAGCGGGAGCTCTGCCATGAATCATTGGCCAGTCCATTTGCATCCGCGCTACGCGGTCCTCCTAACCGTGATGCTCCTGGCCGCCTGCGCGCCAGTGGCGCCCACGCCCGCTCAGCAATCGGCGCCGACAGCGCAGTCACAGGCATCCGCCCCGACCGTCGCGAGCGTGCCGCCGACCGCCGTACCCGCGGCGCAGCCTGTGACGAAGCCGGCCGTGAACCGCCTTGTGCTCGCACTCAACCCTCCTCTGACCGAGCACAACGACGTGCGGCACCTCGGGCAGTTCGATACCTGGCAGATCAAGCCGATCTACGAGTACTTGATTGGTACGGATCCCAACACTGGCGGCTTGGTTCCTCAGCTTGCGACCGAGTGGCGCATCGAGGACAACGGCACCTCGGTGCGCTTCCTGCTACGGAAGGGCGTTCAATTCCAGAAAGGCTTTGGTGAATTCACCGCGGCTGACGTCGTTTTCTCCTGGCAAGACGTGGCAAGGGAGGATTCGCTGCACGGTGAGTCCCGCTACTGGCGCACGCTGGTGAAGCAGATCGACGTGATCAACGACCATGAGGTGGTTTTCAGACTTGCTCGGCCGGATGGCAATTTCATACCCGGTATCTCGGAGGCACAAAGCGGGATGGAGATGCGTAGCAAGGCGCACTTCGATTCCCGGGGGGCCCCGACGATGGAGACAGAACCGCTCGTGGGAACTGGCCCCGTTCAGTACAAAGAGCGTCGTCAGGCCTCAATGGTGCTGTTCGAGCAAACGCCAGGTCCGCACTGGCGGCAGTCCTTTGAGTTTCCGGAGCTCGAGCTGCGCTTCCAGCGCGAGGCGTCCACGCGTCTGGCCGGTCTCCTCGCCGGAGAGATCCACGGAACCACACTTTCTCAGGACCTGATGGCGGAAGCTCAGACAAAGGGGTTTCAGGTACTGCGTAACCGTGCGCCGCTTCTGCGGGCCTATCTGGGCATGTCGTGCTGCTTCGTAAACCAGCCAGGCGACCCTGCACAGGGCTACAAGAATCCAGATAGCCCGCTCATGGACGTGCGCGTTCGTCGTGCCTTGAACAAAGCGATCAACCGGGATGAGCTCAACAAGGCGTTCTTCGCGGGGAAGGGTGAGACGATGGTCAACAGTCATTTCCATCCTACCTGGCCCGGTTGGAACCCGGAGTGGGAGAAGCGATTCCCTGATGAGTATGGCTACGATCCGGCGAAGGCGCGCGAGCTGCTCACCGAGGCCGGCAAGGTCGGACTCACGACAAATGTCTTCGTGCACTCCGTGCCACAGTATGCAGGGGCGGAGGACGTAGTTGAGTCAATCGCGGGCTACTGGGACAAGATAGGTATCAAGGTCGAGCGCCTTCAGATGGACACGGCTCAGATCGCCGCTGGTCAGCGGGAGTTCAAGTTCACGAACCATCTGCGACCAGCCGGAACGCAGGCGTCGCAGCTGCTTTCCATCACGGTATTCGCAACGTCCTACGGACCCCGCGGTGGCGCCTATGAGGACCCTAGCATCGATGCGCCTTTCTTACAGCTTCGCGACGTTATCGATCCGAGCAATCAGGGCCCATACTTCCGCGCCGTGGGCGACGCGATGTTCGAGCAACATGGCTCCATTCCGCTTTACTGGCTACCATCAGAAATCCTGGTGAGCCCTCGAGTCATTGGTGAGTACGTGTTTCCGGGCGCCGTCGCTTCCAACGGCGGACATATCACAAACATCAAACCGGCGCGGAGCTAGCACATGCACCCGGCGGTCATCGTATCGCCGATCTCAGGAGAACTCTGATGGATTTCAGCCTCTCGTCCGAACAGAAGATGATTCTCCAGACCGTTCGCGAGTTCGTCCGACGCGAGCTCATGCCGCTGGAGGCGGAAGTCCAGAAGGCCGACGCCGAAGGACGCGTCTTCATGGACCGAGCGCGGCTGCAGGCGCTTCAAGCGCGGGCCAGGACCGCTGGTCTCTGGGGCCTGATGACGCCCGAAGAGTATGGCGGAGCCGACGTGGGGCGCTTGATGACCGCGCTCATCGCCATGGAGACGGCGCATGCACTGGTGCCCTTTCAGTATGGCGGCAGCGCGGACAACATTCTCTTCGCCGGGAATGACGAGCAAAAGGAGCGTTACCTTCTACCCGTGATCGCCGGCGAGCGCCTGAGCTGCTTCGCCCTGACGGAGCCGGGTGGTGGCTCGGATGCCACGAATATTCAGACGATGGCCGTGCGGGATGGCTCGGGCTGGGTCATCAACGGGCGGAAGATCTTCATCTCCAACGGCAGCGATGCCGACTTCGCGATCATATTCGCGGTGACGGACAAGGAGAAGCGACATCGCGGCGGCATCACCGCGTTTCTCGTGGATCGAGAGATGGGCTGGTCCAGCACGCCCATGAAATTCATGAGTGCGTGGGCCGCGGCGGAGATTGAGCTTGTCGACGTCCGCGTCCCGGATTCGGCGGTGCTGGGCGAAGTAGGCGGCGGATTCGATCTGGCGATGCGCTGGATCGGAAACGGTCGCATCCAGATACCGGCGCGGTCCGTTGGCACAGCCCAGCGCTTGCTGGAGATGGGCATCGACTTCGCCCGTCAGCGGGTTGCCTTCGGGTCGCCGATCGCTGATTACCAGGCGATCCAGTGGATGATCGCTGACAGCGCCATCGAGATCGAACAGGTCAAATGGGTGACGCTCCACACCGCCTGGAAGGCCGACACAGGCGCCGACGTGCGGCATGACCAGTCGATTGCCAAGATCAGCGGCGCTCAGATGGTCTGGCGGGTGGTCGATCGTGTCATGCAGATCCACGGGGGCACAGGATACACGCGCGATCTGCCGATTGAGCGGATCATGCGCGAAGTGCGGGTGCTGCGCATCTTCGAAGGCACGGATGAGATCCAGAAGCGCACCATCGCCCGGAACCTCATTCGCGGCCACGTCCCTGTGAATTCGTGGGATTGATATCCGCAGATTTACGCAGATGAACACAGATTATTTAGGGGTTAGAACGAGGCGTTTGTACTGGAGGCTTGGCGTGCCGAAGTTGAGAAGAACGGCGCGCTCAAGACGTGTGATTCGAAGATAATTAATCACCTGGGCAGCCTCGATGCCGGTAAGCGCCTGGAGCGCCTTGCACTCCACCAGGACCATCCCGAAGCACACGAAGTCTGCGCGATAGTAGCTCGGAAGCACGCGGTCTTTGTAATGGACCGGCAGCAGCTTCTCTCGCTCGAATGGAATTGCCTGTGCGGCAAACTCGACGCTCAGCGCATCCTGGTAAACGGCCTCAAGAAAACCGTGACCCAGCTCACGATGCACTTCCATCGCGGCGCCGATCACAGCGTAAGTCTCTGAATCCCTCTCTATCTGTGTAAATCTGCGTGAATCTGCGGATAACTCAGCGTGGGCGAAAGCGAGGGCAGCGTCATGGAGTCGGTCACGTCATCGTAGACGACTTGCACCGGGATGCCCACGCGGACGGCTTCGGGCGTGGGGTCCACGTCGACCAGATTGGTCAGCATGCGGGCCCCCTCCTCGAGCTCGATAAGCGCGACGACATAGGGGACCTCGGCGCCAAAGGCCGGATTGGGATGTCGATGTGGGATGGTGAACGCGTGCACCACGCCACGACCTGAGACGGGCATCCAGACGAGCTCCTCGGACATGCAGCTCGGACACAAAGACCGCGGGTAGAAGATGTACTGCCCGCAGCCGCCACACCGCTGGATCTGCATGGCGTGCGCCTTGACGCTCTCCCAGAACGGGGCGGTGACCGGGTCTGGAGTGGGGAGCGGCTTCGTATAGTCGGCCATGGCTAGACCCTCCCGAGAATGGCTGTGCCGGTAGCCGAGAGCACGCCACCAGTACCGTGAACCAGCCCGATCCGCGCGTCCTTGACCTGACGACTCCCCTGGTCGGCGTAATCGTGTCGGAGCTGCCGTACCGCCTCGATGAGCAGGAAGATCCCGAACATGCCAGGGTGCGTGTAGGAGAGCCCGCCGCCGCTCGTATTGAGCGGGAAATCTCCGCCGGGCGCCGTGCGTTGGCCGCTGACGAACGCCCCGCCCTCGCCCTTTGCGCAGAAACCCAGGTCTTCCAGACTGAGGAGCACCGTGTAGGTGAACGAGTCGTAGACCTCGACTACATCAATGTCATCGTGCTTTACGCCGGCCATGCTAAAGGCGCGCGGAGCGGAGATGCGCCCCGGCCCATGCGTGAGGTCCGGGCATCTGGCTGATCATCGAGTGGTCATGGCCTTCGCCGAACCCCAGCACGGCGATCGGCGTGCGCGGGAGATCCCGGGCGCGCTCCATGCTGGTCAGCACGACGGCGCCGGCAGCGTCCGTGACCAGGCAGCAGTCCAGCAGGTTGAACGGCCAGGTGATCATGCGCGAGGAGAGCACATCCTCGATTGTGAGAGGCTCCCGCATCAAGGCCTTGGGATTGAGCGTCGCCCACGCGCGGGTGGCAACGGCGATCTCGGCAAGCTGCTCCTTCGTTGTTCCGTACTGGTACATGTGTCGGCTACAGGCCAGGGCATACGAGCCTGCCGGGCTGGGAATGCCATACGGCTCCTCGAACTGGGACCGCAGGCCACCGGAGCGCATCCCCGGCATCCCAACTCGCGACTTGCCGCTTTCACCATGAGTGATGAGTGCCACGTCGCACAGTCCGTGGGCAATGGCCAACGCGGCGTGACCGACGTGAATCACGAAGGATGAGCCGCCCACGCTCGTGCTGTCGGTGTAGCGTGGTTGGATGCCCAGATATTCGGCGATCTCGACGCTGGCAAACCCACCGCCCAGCGCGGACGAGAAGACCCCGTCCACATCACGGAGCGTCAGGCCAGCGTCACGTAGCGCATTACGGGCGGCTTCTGCCTGAAGCTGGACTGCCGGCTTATTCGGGATGATCCCGATCTCGTCGGACTCGTCGACGCCGACGATCGCGACCTTGCCTGAAATCTCGCTCATGGCTCAGCGTGCGGCGATTCCCAGAAGCGCCGTCCTCCGCCGAGGTCCGTCCAAGGACCTTCTTCGTGCTTGTTCCAGACGTTCATGAAGGTACTCCCCGTTGGCGGCTGGAGATTCTTACCAAGCGTCTCTGGGAAAATACGCGCAAGCTCATTCGCATCCCACCGCCCGGTCGACTGGACGGCGCGCACCGCCGTCGGTTGCTGCAGGATCCCGTAGCTGTAGCCCTGTGAGTAAAACGTCTGGCCGGTCACCTCCGCCGCGGCGTCGCTGGAGAGGTAGACGACCAGGGGCGCTACGTTGTCGGGGTCACGCTCTGTGCCGATAGCCAGCTCACTGGGCCATTTGCCGGTCTCTTCGAATACTTTCTTTCCGCGCGGGGTGGTGTCGGTCATGCGGGTGGCGGCCGTCGGAATGATGGAGTTGGCGGTAACGCCGTAGCGTCCCATTCCGAGCGCGGTGGACCACATCAGGCCCATGATGCCAGCCTTCGCAGGGCCGTAATTCGGCTGGCCGGCGCTGCCCAGCGCGGCGGGTGACGACATGCTAATCACCCGACCGTTCTGCTGCTCCCGCATGTGGATGCAGGCCGCTCGGGTGCAGTTGAACGAGCCCTTGAGGTGGACGGCCACCACCGCGTCGAACTCTTCCTCGGTCATGTTGAAGATCATGCGGTCGCGCAGGATGCCGGCGACGTTGACCAGGATGTCGATCCGACCGAACGTGTCCACTACCTGCTGGACCATCGCCGTGGCGGCGTCGAAATCGGCCACGGAGTCGTAGTTGGCCACGGCCTGGCCGCCGGTGACTTCGATCTCGTCAACCACTTGTTGCGCCGGTGACCGTTCTTCGCCTTCGCCCGTGAGGTGAACGCCGAGATCGTTGACAACCACGCGGGCACCCTCGAGCGCCAGTGCTATAGCGATCCCGCGACCGATGCCACGCCCGGCGCCGGTGACCAGCGCCGCTTTCCCATCTAACATTCCCACCATAATCCTCCAGACGAATGCCACCCTCTGCGTGCGTTGAATGAGCTCTTATACGGCCCGTTCCGCCATGATGCCTCCCGGTCGCTGACTATGCCTCGAGATAGTGGCGCCCTATCCACTCCGAGACGAGCGCCGGCTTCTCCGAGCCCTCGATCTCCACCGTGTGCTGATAGGTGAGCTGCGCTATATCCGGGCCGGGCTCTTCCACATTGACCAGCTTGCTACGCAGTCGGATGCGCTTACCCACGGGGACCGGCGAGACAAAGCGCACGCGGTTGAGGCCGTAGTTCACGCTCATCTTGCTCTTGAGGCTGATCTTGATGCCTTCCATCTCCCGGCCTAGCAGCAGGGTGAGCGAAAGCGTCAGGTAGCCGTGGGCGATAGTGCCACCGAACGGGCCCTTGGCCGCGCGCTCCGGGTCCACGTGGATCCACTGATGATCGCCGGTAGCATCCGCGAAGGCGTTGACCCGCTCCTGGGTCATCTCGAACCACGGCCCCACGCCCAGCTCCTGTCCCACCAGGGGCTTGGCATCAGCGACCGATTCAACGACGCGCGACTCAGGCATGTTGCTCCTCCGGGCGTTCTCGGTTTACCCCTGCGGGTTCCAGGTAATCAAGCGATCGATTGATTCTAGGGAGCGTCGTCGGCTGAGTCAATCTTCTGTTGCTCGGCATTCAACGCGTGAACTCGACGCGGCGGAATCGTACGGCGAAGGCCCGCGCCTGCGAAGTCAGATCCAGTCGCAGGGGAGTGTCGTAGGGCACGCGAAGGCTAATCAATCAAACGCTTGACAGAGTGGCTTACTTTGCGTAATCGTTATCCAGCGCAGATTTAGCCGTCTGAGCGGCTCGAGAGATTGCTCGAGGAGGGTGCATGCCTGTTCCCAACTTCTGGACGCGAGCTGAAGCGGATCCTGCACCACGTGGCGATCATCGATCCCGCGGGGCGGGAGGTGAGCGCCGGCGAGCTTCTCGTCAGCGTGAACCAGGTGGTTCACGGACTCCGTGGGCTAGGACTCGAGCCGGGAGATTCCATCGCCGCGATGCTCCCCAACTCAATCGAGGCGTTTGAGCTGCAGCTCGCCATCATGCAAGCCGGCTGGTACATGACGCCGATTAACTATCATCTGGTCGGCCCGGAAGTCGCCTACATCGTCAACGACTGCGAAGCCAAGGCGTTCTTCGCCCACGCGCGCTTCGCGGAGGCGGTTCAGAACGCCGCCCCGGAGCTCAATGTGTCCGCTCGGGGGCGCTTCTCTGTGGGGGAGATTGCCGGGTTTCGCGCGTACGGCGAGCTGAAGTCGGGCATGCCCACGACGCGGCCCCAGGCCACTACGGCCGGCCGCATGATGATGTATACGTCTGGTACGACCGGTCGCTCCAAGGGTGTTCGCCGCCCGTTGCCGACTCTGGCGCCAGACGAATTCGAGGGCTTTTCCACGGGCCTGCAGCACTATCGGATCGCGCCTGCTCCCGACCACGTCCACCTTCTCGCCTGTCCCTGGTATCACACTGCCCCAAACGTGATGGCCTCGGCGTCGCTCCATCTGGGCCACACCCTGCTCGAGATGGATAGGTGGGACGCCGAGCATGCGCTGGCGCTGATCGAAGAGCGGCGCGTCACCCTCTCGCACCTCGTTCCCACGCAATTTGCCCGGCTGCTGGCGCTGCCCGATGAGGTTAAGTCCCGCTATGACTTGTCCTCGTTGCGCAACATCATCCACGGGGCCGCGCCGTGCCCGCCAGAAGTCAAACGTCGGATGTTGGAATGGTGGGGGCCAATCATTTACGAGTACTACTCGTCCACTGAGGGTGGCGGGACGGTCGGCTTTCCCGAAGATTGGCTGTCCCGACCAGGGACGGTGGGCAAGCCCTGGCCTGGGGCGGAGATCGTCATCCTGGACGATGACGGCCAGCCGCAACCGCCGGGCGCGGTGGGGACCGTGTGCTTTGTGGGCTCCGGGGGACCGTTCCAGTATTTCAAGGATCCGGAGAAATCCAGCCAGGCGCGGCGCGGAAAGTACACGACCGTCGGGGACATCGGCTACTTCGACGAGGACGGGTTTCTCTTCCTGTGCGATCGCAAGGCCGACATCGTGGTCTCCGGCGGTGTGAACATCTACCCGGCGGAGATCGAAGCCGTGCTCATCACACATCCGCGCGTCGTAGACGTCGGGGTCTTCGGCGTTCCTAACGCGGAGTGGGGCGAGGAGGTCAAGGCGGTCATCGAGCTGAATCCGTCGGACACGGGCTCGTCGGATCTCGCGGACGAGCTGCTGCGCTTCTGCGAGGGCAAGCTCGCCCGCTTCAAGCTCCCCAAATCATTCGAATTTACGAACCAGCTTCCGCGTGATCCAAGCGGCAAGCTCTACCGTCGCAAGCTTCGGGAGCCGTACTGGGCTGCCCTGCCGAAATCGATCTGAGGTGCGCAAAAGAGGAGCAGTGGAGGCACTGCGCCACGTT
Source organism: uncultured Chloroflexia bacterium (assembly GCA_963765765.1). GTDB lineage: Bacteria > Chloroflexota > UBA6077 > UBA6077 > JACCZL01 > CAVXYC01. The sequence goes on from CAVXYC010000030.1 coordinate 38,289, forward strand.
CAGAATCAACTGGTGAAAGGGATCCAATCGGCTGTCTTTGATCCATCGTGAGTGCCCCGGTCCGGGTCCGTGTGATCGTCGCGTAGGGACGATCAGTCTCATCGTTCGATGGGAGGTTCACTGTGTCTCGATCGTCTGGTATCCGCCGCTTCGTGCGGCTCGCGGGGTGTCTCGGCGCTGTCGCGCTCACGGCATGCTCCGGCGCGGCTCCGGCAGCATCGCCAACTGCATCGAAGCCCGCCACCACCGCGCCCGTCGCGGCGTCTAAGAGTGAGCCCGCCAATCCGGCAGCCGTCCCGCCGGTAGCTGAGAACCCGCCTGGCCAGCCCACGGTACAGAGGCTCGTTATGAGCCTGGTAGGTCCCGGGCGTGAGAGCAATGACGTCCGCTTGGACGGGAACCTGGACGTCTGGCAGCACAAGCCGATGTACGAGTATCTCATCGGCTACGACCCCCAGACGGGCAAGTACATCCCTCAGCTGGCCACGGAGTGGGCTCTCGAGCCGGACCAGCTCTCGTTCCGAATGAAGCTCAGACCAGGCGTGCAGTTCCATAAGAACATGGGTGAGTTCACCGCCCGGGACGTCGTCTTCACCTGGCAGGAGATGAAAAAGGACGACACCCTGAATGGCTGGGTTCCCTGGTATCAGAACACTGTGACGGATATCGAGGTCGTCAACGACCACGAGGTGGTCTTCCACCTCAACCGGGAGGACAGCAATTTCGTCAATATCCTCTCCGAGGCTGATGCGGGCTTCGAGATCCGCAGCAAGGCCCACGCGGACGCCATGGGTGCCCCCATGATGGAAGGACAGCCGTACGCCGGAACCGGCCCTTATCAGTACAAGGAGCGGGTGCAGGCTCAATACATTCGCTACGAGCGTGTGCCGTACCAGCACTGGCGCGTCCAGACCGCGTATCCGGAGTTCGAGTATCGCTTCCAGCGAGAGGCTTCTACACGACTCGCTGGTCTCCTGGCCGGCGAGTTGCACCTGGCTCAGCTTCCCCAGGATCTCCTGGCCGAGGCGGAGAAGAAGGGCTTCACCTCTATAAGCAGTAGCCTGCCCGGGCTGCGGGCGTTCATCCAGACCTATTGTTGCCAGGTTGTGGACCCAGCGGATCCGACCAAAGGCTATCAGGCCACGGGCTCACCGCTCCTGGATGGGCGCGTTCGAATGGCGCTCAATAAGGCAATCAATCGCGACGAGCTCAATAAGTCACTCCTGGCCGGTAAGGGTGAGCGGATGATGATCCAGGCTCATCACCCCAGCCGGCCCGCTGGGACCCCGGTTGGGAGCAGCGCTGGCCGGAGCTCTACGGCTACGATCCAGCGGCTGCGCGAGCCTTGCTGGCCGAGGCCGGATATGGGCCTGGAAAGCCAGTGCCAACCAATATTCTCATGGAGCCACAGCCGTCCATTCCGGCCGCCGAGGATATGCTGGAGGCGATTGCCGGATACTGGCGAGCCGTTGGAGTTCAGCCGGAGCTTTTGCAGGTGGATCCTACGGAGATCCGGAACGCGGCTCGGCAGCGGAAATACACCAACCACTTCTCCATGCGGTCGAGCAACGGCGCGATGTACACCACCATCAACGGGTTCTTCCTGATCGGTGGCTCTCGGTCCAGTTATTTCGAGGATTTCGATCTGGACACGGCGGTGAACGCCGCGGTGAGCACGTACGACGAGAAGAAGCAGGATGAGGCCTGGCGGCAGGCTGGCGAGGTGATGTTCTCACGCCACTCGCACATTCCACTTTTCTGGATTCCCGCCCAGATCGTCGCCAATCCGAAGGTGGTGTCCGAATACATCTTCCCGGGAAACGTGAGCGGGACGTGGTCGCACGTCTACACGATGAAGTAGGTCCGGATGGGGTGGAGCTGTCTAACGAGCACCGCGCTGCTTGGACGGCTCCACCTAATCCGGAGGCACGCAGTCCTGACGCCGCCGCACGGTCGGCCGGCTCGCCGCGGCTTACAGGCAAGTACATAGAATAGTGGAATGGACGTGAGCTCCGTGGAGACTCGTGAAGGCAGAGCGTCGTGAAGAGCAGTACTGAGCGCGATGCCCCGGTCAGCCGACTGAATCAGATACGTCAGGCCGCGCGTCAGCACTTCGCTGCTCGCGGTTATGAAGCGGCTTCCATGCGAGACATCGCGGCGGAGACCGGGATCAACATCGCCACGCTGTACTTCTACTGCTCCACGAAGGAGCAGCTTCTGTTCGACGTGCTCCAGGAGGCGATGCTCGACCTGCTCAACGGGTTTCGGTCAACGCTGGAAACGGCCGGGCCTACCTGGACGGATAAGCTGACCGCCGCCATCGAATTCCACGTTGGGTTCTGCGCTGAGCGGGCGTTCGGTACCACCATGAGCATGGCCGACCTCCACCGCCTCACGGACGAGCATCAAGCGGAGCATTTCGCCGCGCGTGATGAGTATGACCGGGAGCTTCGGGCGGTCCTCCAGGAGGGCATCGACGCCGGTGAATTCCGGCCGCTGGACGCCAAACTCGTGACGTTTGCCATCATCGGAATCGGCTTGAGCGCAGGCCGTTGGTATCGTCCCAACGGCCCGTTGACCCCAAAGGAGATTGCCGCTCAGTACGTCGACATGATCCTGGGTGGGCTAACTCCCCGATAAGGCGCCGACCGCGTGGAGGCAAGTGGCATGGTGTCAGGATCCCCACTGCTCGGGTAACTGTTCAGATTCGCGCCATCCATCGTTTAAATCCTTGCGCCATCCTCATCGGCGCGCAATACTGGCCTCATCACGGTTCGGAGCCTCAGGCGCTCGATAGTTAGAGCGCGGTCCCGTGGGGGTGACCCATGCACGGCAACGATCTCCGTTTTGGACTCCATAAGTCCGCTCAGCTTGCGGCCGCGGCGCTTTTCGCCGCCGCGTGCAGTGCCCCGTCCGCGCCTCCCAGCGCGCCGACGGCCGTGCCGAAAAGTGAGGCGGCTCAACCTACCCAATCGGCGGTTGCGCCTGCCGTCGGGGCGGCAGGCGAATCGAAGCCTCAGCAGCAGACGCAACCCAGCACCAATCGCGTCGTTATCGCGCTTGCTCCGCCTGCCCGCGAATCCAACGATGTGAAGTTCACCGGCAATACCGACCTCTGGGCGCTGCGCCCGATGTACGAGTTCCTCGTTGGAGTGGACCCGCAGACCGGGAAATACACCCCGCAACTCGCCACCGAGTGGCAATTTGACGAGGCGACATCCTCGGTGCGCTTCAAGCTCCGTCAGAGTGTGCAGTTCCATGGCGGCAACGGCGAGTTCACCGCGAAAGACGTTGTCTTCACCCGTGAGCAAATGCGCACGGAGGATGTGATCAACGGCTGGCGCACCTTCTTTGACTCAGCAATTAAGGATATCGAGGTTGTGAACGATTACGAGGTGGTGTTTCACCTCTCGCGGTCGGACCCGAACCTGCTGAACATCATTTCCGAGGGTGAGAACGGCTTCGAGATCCGCAGTAAGGCCCATTTTGACAAGCTGGGCGCGCCCGCGATGGAGGGCCAGCCGCTGGCCGGTACGGGCCCCTACCAGTTCAAGGAGCGAGCTCAATCCCAGTACATCCGCTACGAACGAGTGCCGTATCAGCACTGGCGGATCACACCGGATTTCCCCGAGCTTGAGTACCGATTCTCGCGTGAGGCGTCCACGCGCCTGGCCGCGCTCCAGGCAGGTGAGGTGCATCTCACGGTCCTTCCGGACGATCTGGTCGTCGATGCGGAGCGGAAGGGCTTCAAGACGCTCAGCAGCACGCTGCCCGGGTTGCGCACGTTCATGCGTTACTACTGCTGCGTTCTGAAGGACCCGAAGAATCCGGACGCTGGCTGGGAGTATCCAGACAGTCCACTCATGGACGTACGGGTACGCAAGGCGCTCAACAAAGCGATCAATCGCGATGAGATCAACAAGGCGTTCTTTGGTGGCAAGGCTGAGCTGATGATGCTGACGATGCATCACCCAACTCGCCAGGGATGGGACCCTTCCTGGGTGCAGCGTTGGCCAGAGGAGTACGGATACGACCCCGCCGCCGCGCGGGCATTGCTGGCGGAAGCGGGTTTCGGTGCCAACAAGCCGCTGACGACGAATCTGTTCGTCCAAACGCTTCCGTCCATCGGCCCTGCCACCGATGTGCAGGAATCGGTGGGCGGCTTTTGGCGGGCCATTGGCGTGCAAGTGGAGCTGCTCTCCACCGACCCGACGGAGATTAGCAACAACACCCGCCAGCGTAAGTACTCCAACCACATCCAGATGAATTCCACCAACTCCTCTATGTTCACGGGTTTGACCGGCTACTTCCTCACATGGGGTGGTCGGAATAACGGCTACGAGGATGTAGACGTGGACCGCTACACGCTTGACGCGGTTAGCACGTTCGATGAAGGGAAGCAGGAGGAGGCGTATCGCAAGGTTGGCGAGTCGATGTTCACCAAGCAGCCCGCGATACCCCTCTTCTGGCTGCCCGCCCTGTCAGTCGCCAATCCGAAGATTGTGTCGGAGTACACCTACCCGGGTAATATCACCGGCACCTGGACGCACCAGTACACGATCAAGGCGGCGAAATAGCTCGCTTTTCCTCGGTGGGACAGGCGTCTCGCCTGTCCCAGCCCCCTGGGACTTGCAAGCTGATTTGCAATTTCGCGGGGGTGAGCGACGGCTTAGCGTGAACGCCAGGCCATACGCATGTACACGTCCCTCTGGCGTAGCTCGTCCAGCATCTGTTGCAGTCGCTTCGCTCGAGTCTCCTCGCGCTTGGCACGCATGATCCAGCCGATGTAGTCGTTGCGCTGATATTCGGGGCGCGCATCGTAAGCACCCATGAGCTCATTCGCCATCAGAGCTTCGCGGACAAATTCTGGCATGGGATTGATCGAGCGAGTGAGGCGCGATGGTGTCTCGGGCATGATCTGAAATCATAACGCTCGCTGACCTCAGCCCCTGGGTCCGCCGACATCGTGTCGACCCGGCCCACGAGGGCCGCTCGAGACGACTCCGACGCTAGACGTCTTGGTGTGCGTGAGGCGGCCCTCGTGGGCCGGGTCGACACGATGTCGGCGGTCCCGGTCACTGATTTCACCGCAGTTTTGGTCTGGTCAAACTGGCGGCCAGCGGGTGCGGAGACCCGCGCACAGGGTTGAGTCCGCGCTCGCCTGCTGCTCAGCGGTACACTCAGCCTTGATATGAGTGTTCCTTCACCCTCCGGAAGCGCGGAGACCGAGGCCGGCTCCGCCACCCGCACTCGCACACTGGGCGTCGCGCTCCTTGCCGGATCGCACGCGATCAATGACTCCTATGCGTTTGTGCTGCCGGCTCTGCTGCCGGTGCTCTTGCCCGGCCTCGGCATAAGTCTCAGCCTGGCCGGTGTGCTGGTGATGATCCAGCAGATTACATCGTCATTTGTCCAGCCGCTTCTGGGTCACGCGGCAGACCGCGCCCATGGCGGGCGCTGGATGTCCTGGACTGGAGTTCTTCTCTGCGGCCTCTCCGCCTCGGCATTGGGCCTGGTATCAGGGTTCCCCATCCTGGCGCTTCTGATGTTCCTCAACGGATTGGGCACCGCGTTATGGCATCCGGTCAGTGCGGGGCTCGTATCGGTATCCGCGCCGCCGGATCGGCGTGGCCTCTGGATGAGCGTGTATATCAGCGCAGGCAATTTTGGCCTTGGGCTTGGTCCGCTGATGGTGGGATTGGTCGTAAGCCAGACGGGCCTCGGCGGTACCTGGATTCTCGCCATCCCCGCGCTGATCTGTGGAGCGCTGGTCTGGAAATTTGCCCCGGTAAGGCCTGCATCAGTTCGGCCAACGCAGGATTCGCTCTGGACAATTCTGAAGCGCCACCGAAGAATACTCGGCGGGCTCATCGCGGTTGTCACAACGCGCTCCTGGGCCGTCACCGCGTTCCAGACATTTCTCCCGCTCTATGCTGCGGGGAAAGGCGCCAATTCGTTGGAGGCGGCTCAAACCCTCACCGTCTATCTCGTTGCTGGCGCTGTCGGGGGACTTGTGGGCGGCTCAATTGCTGATCGACTCGGTCGAGATCGTGTGATCATTGGCAGCATGCTCTTGAGTGCGCCGTTTTCGTTGGCGCTGGCCTTTCAGAATGAAGTGGGTCCAACGTTCTGGATATGCGCGGCGATGAGTGGCTTCCTACTCAATGGCTCGTTCGTGGTGCTCACGGTACGCGGCCAGGAGAGCATCCCCGGGAGCGTAAGCATGATGAGCGGTATGATGCTCGGACTCTCCATCGGCCTGGGTGCGATCATCGTGACGCCGATGGCCGCGGCGGCGGAGCAGGTGGGACTTGCGCCAATGATCGTTTTCTCGGCTTTGCTCGCACCCATCGGCGCGGCGTTGATGACGTTGGTTCCCAAGGCGCCGAGCCAGAACAGCGCATAATTTCAGACGATGAGGTGGGGATCCTCCCCGCCTATACTGGGGCTTGAAAGGAAATCCTGATGGCGCTTCACAAACCCTACCTTGATGTACCCGGCACGACGATCTTCGACATGGATCAGGCGAGCAAGGGCTACTGGCTGAACCAGTTCTGTATGTCGCTCATGAAGCCCGAGAACCGTGAGCGGTTCAAGGCTGATCCGCGGGCCTACGTGGACGAATGGCCGATGACCGACGAGCAGAAACAGGCGGTGCTAACGGCCGACCTCAATCGCGCCATCAAGGCCGGCGGCAACATCTATTTTCTTGCCAAGCTCGGCGCGACGCACGATAAGAGCTTCCAGCAGATGGCCGGCAGCATGACCGGCATGACGGAGGAAGAGTATCGGGACATGATGGTCAGTGGCGGGCGCTCGCCCCAGGGCAATCGCGTAGTTGGGGAGAACGGAACCGCTCAGGCGGATCACCAGCCGCAGGGCCACGGCGACGGCAAGCTGATTTAGGAGAGGCACCAACCAACATGGCACGCATCACCGCTTCCGTCTACACCTCGCATGTGCCCGCCATCGGCGCGGCGATGGATCTGGGCAAGGTCTCTGAGCCGTACTGGCAGCCGTTATTCGATGGCTACGAGCCCTCGCGCAAGTGGATGAAGGAAAACAAGCCGGACGTGATCTTCCTGGTTTACAACGATCACGCCACCGCGTTCAGCCTGGAGATCATCCCCACCTTTGCCATCGGCTGCGCGGCCGAATTTGCAGTTGCCGACGAAGGCTGGGGGCCGCGGCCAGTGCCCAACGTGGTAGGCCATCCGGCGTTGGCGTCGCACATCGCACAGTCAGTCATTCAGGACGACTTCGATCTCACGATCGTCAACAAGATGGATGTCGACCATGGCCTCACGGTACCGCTGTCGCTCATGTGCGGGCAGCCCCAGGCCTGGCCTTGCCCCGTAATTCCGTTCGCCGTCAACGTGGTGCTCTATCCCATCCCTTCGGGCAATCGCTGCTTCCAGCTCGGACGCGCAATCCGCAAGGCGATCGAGTCCTATGACGAGGACATCAACGTCCAGGTATGGGGCACCGGCGGCATGAGCCACCAGCTCCAGGGCCCGCGAGCCGGACTCATCAATAAGGAGTTCGACAAAGCTTTCATGGACCAGCTCATCGCCGATCCGGTGGAGCTGTCCAAGAAGCCGCACATCGACTACGTACGCGAGGCCGGCTCGGAAGGGATTGAGCTGGTCATGTGGCTGATTGCCCGTGGCGCGATGGCCGACTCAGAACCGGGCGGCAAGGCACCCAAGGTTCAGCACCGCTTCTACCATGTGCCGGCGTCGAATACTGCCGTCGGTCATTTGATTCTGGAGAACCAGCGGTAATTATCGCGCGTTCGAGGGTTGATCTGAATGAGTGCTACGTTCGTACCCGTGGCTGAGCTCGATGAGCTCACGGAATTGAACATGAAGGTCGTCAAGGTGGGGGGGCGAGATGTCATCGTCACGCTCGTAGACGGCAAGCCGATTGCTTTTGAGCGAAGCTGTCCTCATGAAGGTGGGCTTCTGGAGCAAGGGGTTATCTACAAGGGCTCCGTCTATTGTGACGACCACGGCTGGGCGTTTGACGTGGAGACTGGTACGTGTACGCAGCCGAAGGGGGGACCAACGATGGCCGTCTTCCCCATCGAGGAGCACGATGGCAAATGGTGCGTGCGGGTGGACGGCTAACACTCAGCGCGAAAGCTGCCCTGAGGGCGCGACACACCGCGCTCGTCTTCGCTCCAGGATCTGACGCAGTGACCCTTACGGGCGTTAGCTAGATCGCTCCACTCCTCGAGATCGCCTGAGGGAGGTCTCGGCGCCGTAAAGGGACGCGCCGTCCGTCACTTTGGCCCTCCTGGACCAGCATTGATGTCACTATCATGCGGTGACCAGTTAGGATCGACAGGGGGTTGCTGACATGAAGATCGTACTCTATGACGACTATCGAGTGGGACTGTTGCGCAACGATGAGGTGGTGGACGTCAATGATGTGGTGAAGCCCGTCGCTGGACCGACGCCACAGCTCACCGTTGAAGGACTCATCACGAACTTCATGACCGTACGGTCCGATCTGCTGGCTCGGCTCGAGAGTGGAAGCGGTGTTCCATTGTCTTCAGTGAAATTGCGGCCGCCAGTCCCGAAGCCTGGCAAGATCGTCGCCATGGGCGGGAACTTTGGTGAGGGCGTTGGCAAGAAGGGCGAGATGTGGGGATTCCTCAAGTCACCGGATGGGGTGATAGGCGACGGCGATATCGTGACGCTGCCTCCGCACGACGCAAACATATTTCATCACGAGGCGGAGCTCGTTGCGGTCATCGGCCACACGGTCAAGAACGTCAAGCGGGACGATGCGCTCAAGGCGATCTTTGGCTACACCTGTGGTGTGGACGTGTCAGGCAGATTCCCGCCGAGCGCCAGGCAGCAGTTCGCGAAGTCGTTCGATACGTTTGCGCCGATCGGACCTTGCATTGCCACCTGGGATGAGGTTCCCGATCCGCATGCTTTGCAGGTGCGGCTCTGGGTGGACGGCCAGCCGCGGCATGATTACCCGATGAACGACATCGCCCACTCCATCGAAGAGAGCATCGAATGGATGACGGGTATCCTGACGCTCCATCCGGGCGACCTCTTCTTCCTGGGCACCAACCACCAGGGGATCGGGCCGCTCCAGGACGGCGAGCACGCCGAGATCGAGATCAGCCAAATCGGCCGCTTCGGGTTCAACGTCTCCGATCCGCTCAAGCGCCGTTGGCCCGTGGGTGTGGACCAGGATTCCGCGGATGACGTGCGCCTTGGAAAGGGCGGGCCTGGCATGCGAGCGCGGCCGCTGGGGTAAGGCGCCGAGCCGGTACGCTCGAGAAGATAGCTCATGAAGCTGCTCAGCGGCTCGCCAAGCGTGGCGCTGATCTCACTGACCATACTGCTGGTCCATCTCGCGGCGAATCACCAGTACGGCTTCCATCGCGACGAGCTCGGGTTTCTGGATGATGGCCGCTTCCTCGACTGGGGCTACGTCTCATATCCACCGGTCACGCCGTTCTTAGCCCGCGTTACCACCGAGCTGCTGGGCACATCGCCGACCGCGCTTCGGGCTCTTCCGTCACTGGCCCAGGCGACGGCGGTGCTTCTCTCAGGGTTGATCGCCCTCGAGCTTGGCGGTGGTCTCAGGGCTCAGGCGATAGCTGCATCGGCGGTAGCGATCGCGCCATTTTCGGTACTCATGGGCGGGCTGTTTCTCTACGTCTCGTTTGAGTACCTCCTCTGGGTTGCCATTGCGTACTCCGTTGTTCGCCTGCTCAAGTCAGAAAATGAGGTCTGGTGGGTACCAATTGGCGTGCTGTTTGGCCTCGGCATGATGACCAAGTACAGCATTGCCGTGTGCGCGCTTGGGCTGGCAGTCGGTCTTCTTCTCACCCGGCTCGGCGTCTGCTGCGATCAGGCTGGCTGCTCGTCGGAGCGCTGATTGCGCTCGTGATCGTTACGCCGAACCTCATCTGGCAGGCGCAACACGGGTTCGTGTCGCTCGAGTTCTTGCGCAGCATTCACGATCGTGATGTGCGCATCGGACGCACGCAATCGTACCTGTCGGATCAGCTCTTCGTCGGCGCCAGTGTGGTCACGCTGCCACTCTGGCTCGGTGGGCTCTGGTTCTACCTTCGTTCGGCATCGGGCGCACCGTTTCGAACGCTGGGCTGGATGTACGTCGTTCCGTTCGTCGTGTTTCTGGTGTCACAGGGCCGCGGGTATTACCTGGCTCCGGCCTACCCGATGCTCCTGGCGGCAGGTGCCGTGGTGTTGGACGACGTAATTGCTCGAAGATCGAGAAACATGAGGCGTCTGGCTACCATCGGTGTTGGACTGCTGATGGCCGTTGGTGGGCTGGTGAGCGCCGCTCTGATGCTCCCGATCGCTCCGGTGGGCTCGTCACTGTGGGAGATCTCGTCGAAGGTCCACGACAACTTTGCTGAGCAGATTGGCTGGGAGGAGCTGACCCAGATCACTGCCGACGTGTACTTCTCGATACCCGAAACAGAACGGCCGGCCACCGCGATACTCGCTGCCAATTACGGCGAAGTGGGAGCGCTGAATCTGTACGGCCCGAGCCGTGGATTGCCTGCTCCACTGAGCGGCGTCAACACGTCCTGGTACCGCGGGCTGGGCACTCCCGAGCCGGCGCGGCTCATCTTGTTGGGATACCGACGGGAAGCCGCACTTACCTTCTTCGAACAGTGCGAGCTCGCGGCCCTTGTCTCTTTCGCATCCGGAATCAAGAACGAGGAGAGCCGTGACCACCCCGAGATATTCCTGTGTCAGGGTCTTCGTCAACCGTGGCCCGAGACCTGGGCTGCGCTGCGTCATTTCGGCTGACGAATCCAGGAAGGCCGACGCGCAGTCGCCCGAGCCGTCAGGAGAGCCACCGAAGTGATTCCCAGTCTGTCTAACGACTCCTCACCCCGCCGCGGCGCGCTGGGTCGGAAACAAGTACTCCGGTGCATGTAGTGAGCGCTTCAGCGCTTTTTCGCGGATGGCAGAAAGCGAGCGGAGCGATGCGGATTTCGGCAGAGGAGATTAACCGGTAGCCTCCCAGTGATCGAAGTCCGCATCGCTTCGCTCGCTCACGGATTCCATGAAAAAGCGCTGAAGCGCTCACTACATGCAGCGGGAGTCAGAGCCTGCTTAGCGGACTGACAGGATGCCGGCGATCCCGGACACTCGCGAACGTCCATAGGATTTACTTGACGACTGGACCCATTGCCAGTAGCCTGCTTTCAACTCGGCGGTGGGAGAGGAACTGGGTCTTGCTAAGCGAGAAAGAGAATGAGCAGCTAACCGGCGTCGGGCCCGGTACACCGGGAGGCGAGCTGCTGCGACGCTACTGGCATCCCGTTGCGGCAAGTGTGGAGCTCGACGAGAGCCCCTTCCGCACCAAGGAGCTCATGATCCTCGGCGAAGAGCTGGTGCTCTACCGAGATCGGAGCGGCACCCTTGGACTCCTGGATCGCTATTGCACTCATCGGCGGGTCAATCTCGCCATAGGCGTGGTTGAGAATGATGGCATCCGATGCCAGTATCACGGTTGGAAGTTCAACGAGACGGGTGCGTGTATCGAGCAGCCATTCGAGGACACGGTTCACCCCGAGGCCCTCTTTCGGCAGAAGTGCGGCATCAAGAGCTATCCGGTACGAGAGCTCGCCGGGCTTATCTTCGCCTACATGGGGCCGCTCCCCGCGCCGGAGCTGCCACAGTGGGAGCCGCTTACCTGGACGAACGCCGTTCGCGATATCGCGGTGACGGAGCTGCCGTGCAACTGGTTGCAGTGCCAGGAGAACTCCGTGGATCCCATTCACAATGAGTGGCTCCACAACTACTTCGGCAACTACGTAGCCACTATGCGCAAGGAGCAGAGCTTCGCGTATATCGGCACTGCCGGGCGCCCTACCAGGAAGATCGCGTTCGATCAGTTTGAGTATGGAATCATCAAGCGCCGCATGGTGGAAGGCGATACCGGTGAGGAAGAGGACTGGAAGGTCGGTCACCCCATCCTTTTCCCCAACGTGCTGCTCACGGGCAACCAATTTGGTTACACGATGCAGTTTCGCGTGCCTATCGACGATGAGCGGACGTATCACGTCTCGCAGTACATTTTTCCCGCGGCACCGGGGCAGGAAGCACCAGAGCAGGAGAGTGTGCCGTGTCGCGTGGTGCCGCTACGAGAAGACGAGAAGAACTGGATCTTGAACTACACCTTTAACCAGGACTACATGGCCTGGTTCACTCAGGGCGCCATTGCCAAGCGGCATCTGGAAAAGCTGGGAGAATCGGATCGAGGCGTGATCCTGTTCCGGTTCATGCTCCAGCAGCAGATGGAGCGCGTGCGCGAGGGTGAGGATCCAATCAATGTATTCCGCGACGCGCACAAGGCCTCGTTTCTGAGCTTCCCCATGGAGAAGGTAAAGCACGGTCGCACGCGTCGACCGACCTATCGGCCCGGTGAGGCCGGGTACAGCCGAGATGCGGAGCTCATCGAGGCAACGTTGGCCACCTGGGACGCCATTCCCGAGCATCGCCGCGAGCCGGTGGGCGCTCGCTGAACACGGGAGGATTGTTGATGAAGACAAATCCGCCGCTCTCACGTCGAGAGCTTCTTCGCCTGGTCGGTATGAGCAGTGCCGCGGCATTAGTGGCGGCCTGCTCGCCGGCTGCGCCGGCCGCGCCCACCGCCGCACCGGCTAAGCCAACAGAGGCGGCGGCTACAGCCGGCGGGCTCGCCTGCCGCTGCGGCTTCACCGGCGGCTTCACCCGCTGCCTCTCCGGCGGCGCAGGCCGCTCCAGCGTCAGCCGGCGCATCCACGGCGGAATGGAACGCGGTCATTGACGCGGCAAAGAAAGAGGGCTCGGTTGCCGTAGCTACATACGCGGGGACCGGCTATCGAAAAGTGATGGATGACTTCGAAGCAGCATACCCGGGTGTCAAAGTCGAGCACACCCAGTTTCAGTCATCGTCACGCGATTACGTGCCGCGCCTGCTGCAGGAGCGCAAGGCCAATCTCTACGCCTGGGATGTGGCCTTAATGCCGGCCCCGGAGATGCTTCGGCAGGTCAAGCCCAATGGAGGTCTAGCGCCCATTCGACCGCTGCTTGTTCACCCTGAAGTGGTCAAGGACAGCAACTGGATGGACGGCTTCGAAAGCGGCTTCCTGGACAAGGACAAAGGCTATAACTACGCAATTACTCGGGCGCTCTCACAGTCGCTATGGGTGGATTCCAACCAGGTAAGGGATGGCGAGATCAAGACGTTTAAAGATCTGCTGGATCCCAAGTGGAAGGGCAAAATCCTGGCTGGCGATCCCCGGACTAAGGGCTCCGGATTCAACCTGGCTACCACACTACGGCTGCGCGTCAAAGATGACAGCATCATCCGCCAACTGTGGCTCGACCAGGAAGCTGTGCTCAACACCGATGCGCGTCAGCTTACCGAGCAGGTTGCTCGGGGTCGCTACGCGATAGGTCTGGGAGCCATTAGCACGCCCATTCTCCAGGACATGCAGGCGCTGGACGTAGGCAAGAACGTGAAATGGATCCCGATGCAGGAGCTGGACTATCTCTATAGCGGCTCGAGCATCCTGCACTATCTCGAGAGCGCACCCCACCCCGCAGCGGCGAAGCTTTTCATCAATTGGGTGCTTACGAAGGAAGGCAGTACCTCCTTTGGCAAGAACATCCAGGACAACAGCCGTCGGGTAGATGTGGAGCCATTCGATCCCGGCGTCATTCCGCCAAAGGGCCAGGATTTCGTCTTGCTGGATCTGGAGGAGATTCTTCCCGAGATCGAGAAGAGTCAGGAGATCGCAAAAGCGGTATTGAATTAGGCGATGCCCTGTTCACAGCCGACAGGCCCTGACGGCAGAACACGTCAGGGCCTCTTGTGCCTACCGAGGGCTGGCAGACTAGACCAGGCAGGGTAGCGCGGCGTCGATGTTGAACGCCTAAAGGCGCCCTTCGGTGGCCGAGTCGACTCGGCCACCGAAAAACTTGTCGAGCACCTGCTTGAACAATGGCTCGTCGGGAGCCGCTCGCAGAAACAACGTCATCGAGGAATGCAGTTTCTGCGCGTCGATGCCACCGAAAATCTGCTCCGCGCCCTGACTCTGCGCCTGGAGAACGAGCTTCGAGCACTCTTTGAGCCGCGGGCCGAGCACCGGGTGCTCCAAATATGCGATGGCCTCATCCAGCGATGAGATTGCGAACCGGCGCGACATCTCGCTGCTCCCAAGGCCGGTGATCTGCGGGAACACGAACCACATCCAATGGGTTGCTTTTCGGCCACGACGAAGCTCGTCGACTGCACGGTCCTACGTACCGTTCGCGTTCTGGGCATCGACGAATCGCTCGAGATCATACGAGTGTGCCAAGGCATAGTCCTGTCTGGTCGTCGCTCTGTCCCTCCGCACCAACCAGAAGCCGTGTTTCGGGCCACTGGTATCAGGTGTAACCGGGCCTGGGCTAAACGAGTGATCGTGATGAGTCGCGGCCAATCGTTCCCATTCATCTTCCATGATGCACCACATATCATTTCGCGCTATTTAAAGAACATCTGGTCGAACTTCTCGGCGTACTCATTGTTTCGATTGATCTGATCTGACGTGCGCCGCTGGGGCTTGATGTCGTTAATCGATGGCCAACCGGGCGGAGCTGGAGCCGTCCGGAGCGCCGGGTACACCTGCACCTTCTCGGCGATGACCTGCTGGCCCTCCGGCGAGGTCCAGTAGCTCACGTAGAGCTTGGCCAGGTCCTGGCCAGGCGCGTCCTTGACCACACCGAGGTTGGTGGTGACGTTGGTGGAGCCGCCGTCCTGAAGCCAGCTCACCTTCACAGGACCATTCTTCTCCAGATCGAAGATCTCCTTCGTGATGGAGACGGGCATGAACATCGCGTATTCGCCGCGTGCAATCTGCGCGGGAGCGGCGTCTCGTTCTCGAACGAATGTGGGCTCCTGCGCCTTGAGCTTCTCGAGGTAGTCGGAGCCAAGCTCGTCATAGGTGATGGTGAAGAACTCGATGCCCGGACCGCCCGCGCGCGGGTCCTCGATGAGGAGTTTGCCCTTGCCTTTCCAGAACGGATCTAGAAGATCCTGGCGAGACTTCGGGAGCTTTTCGGCGGGTACGAGGTTGGTGTTGATCACGAGGCCGTAAACGCCTTCGCTGTATCCCCAGCGGGTCTTATCGGCCGTAAGAGGCAGCTCCGGGAGATCAGACTTGTTCGGCGGCCCTTCCCACTCCGCGAGGAACCCGGGTTGTTCTACACCCAGCATCGTGGTGGCGCCGGCGCTGGCAACGTTGGCGATATATTTGCCGCTACTTGATTCTGCGGTCAATCGTTGAATCAGTTCCGGACCTCGGAGACTGACCATCTCCACTTCGGTGCCCGGGTATTTCTGACGGAAGGCCGCGGCCATGGGCTCGTACTCGGGGCCGACGCCTCCGCCGTAGTGAACGATCTTCATCTCGCCGCTAGTCTTGGCACGCTGGTAGTACTCATCCAGCTTGCTAGTTGGCTCGGCTTTCGGCTGCGCCGCCTGCGGCGCAGGGGCTGAAGCAGCGGCTGGATTGGCAGTCGTCTGGGCCGGCTTGCTTGGCGCCGAGGTGGGCGCCGGAGCGGCGGCGGGGGAGCAGGCACTGGCAGCAACGGCGAGGATTGCGATCGCTTTCAGCGAGGAAGTCCGAAACATCAGGAACCTCCGTCTTAGGGGCTAAGGGCTGAGGGCCAGGAGCAGGAGGAGCGATGAATTCAACGTCCCCTAGCCCCTCATCTCTAACTCCTAATTCCCATTGGGATAAATGACTGCCTTTACCACCTCATACTTAGCCATCGCCTGGATGGCATCGTTGACCTCGTCCAGCGAGTAGCTGGCGCTAATCATCTGCTCAAAGGGGTACTTGTCGCGTCGCGATGCCAGGAAGTCCAGCGCCTGGAGCCAGTGGCGCGGCTCTCCAGACATGATCGTGTAAACGGTGCCTTCGCGCGGGAGCTGGTTCACGTCGATGGACGCTTTACCACCGCCGCCGATGTTGACATAGCGACCGCCTGTGCGGAGCATATTCAGGCCTTCGGGCACGGCCAGTGAGTTGGCAACCTGAATGACCACGTCCGCGCCACGACCGTCGGTGTGGTCGCGGACCCAAGTGCGACGGTCTGCCGGGTCTGTCACGTCTTCCAGGTCCAGCACGTCATCGGTGCCCATCTCTCGAGCCACATGCAGGCGTGCCGCTGGTGCGCCGATCATCAGGACCTGCTTGGCGCCGTGATCGCGTGCCACGGCAGCGGCAAAGTTGCCCAGAGGACCGCTGCCCTGAATCACCACCGTCTCGTGCGGCTTGACCGCGCCCAGGTTATCGAAGCCGTGCATCACCGTTCGGAATGAGCACGCCGCGGCCGCCGCCAACGGAGACGAGACCGCGTCAGGCACCTTGACGATGAGGCATTCCTTGGGAACGTACATGTACTCGCTGACGCTGCCAAGCAGATAGGGTGCCTCATCGCTGCGATGATGGCCCCATGACATGCGACCGGGGCAGGCGCACGGCTGGCAGGCCACGGCGCACCAGTAGCAGGATCCGCAGGCGACGTAGCTCCAGATCACCCGGTCGCCTTTCTTCAGTGGCTGACCGAGAATGTCGGTGCGCTCGCCGGCAATGTCTTCGATGAAGCCACACGGTTCATGCCCGGTGATCATCGGCAGCGTATCGCCCTGTGCCAGCGGTCCATGCCATCGATGCACGTCCGTGCCGCAGATGGTGGATGCGTCGATTTTGACCAGGAGCGATCCGGGGTTGAGATCCGGGATCGGAACGTTTTGAATCTGGAGCGGCTCGTTGAGTGCGGTGATAATGGCCGCGCGCGAAAATTCTGGCATGTGTCCTCCCTGGTTACCACGGTTGCGTGTTCGGCCGATGCCGAATGCGCAGCGACGAGGCCATCATAGCGCCGCTGAGATACTCAGTCACTCTTGATCGCCCCAGCATCTGAAAACCTGTCAAGAGCCCACGAGATCCGCCGTTAGCGGCTTTACAGCACCCCGATCTCTTTGTAGTACTGCCGGGCTCCATCATGGAGAGGGGCGCCAGTGATCTTCTCATCCCACTGACGATCGATCTGACCCGTAAGGGAGGTCCAATAGGTGGGCTCGATGATGGGCAGCACCCCACGCACCCCGTAGTCCATCTGGATTGAGGAGAGCTCAATGTCGCGTTTCTTGAGATCGATCGCTTTGGCCAGGCTGTAGGCGATCTCATCGTCCAGCCGTTCGTGGCAGCTTACGACGATATGCGAGTCGTCGGGCGAGATGAGGTTTGTGGTGATGCCGGGAAGGAACCCGACGGGCGTGGTGATACGCCGCAGGCCTAGCTCTGACTCGAGCTTGGCCATCACGTCTTCGCGGAGATCGAGGAATCGGTATCCGTGCTGAGCAACCCAGGTCCACGCGGAGAAGTCGTAGGCGCTGCCATCGCCGAAGAACGCATCGAGCTCACCGCGATCACGTCGCTCTTTGGCGTCACGCGCCGTATGCTCCATGGAGCCAATGCTCCCACCCCAGGAACGGATGTCTCCGTAAGAGAAGCCGTAGGCCTTGAGGAACGGCTCGGTGGAGCCCGTCTGTGCGACCATTTTGAGCGCGGGCTTCCGTTCAGCCAGCTCTTCGAACGTGGAGATATTCAGCTCGGGCGCCACGGCAAAGAGTAGTCGGTCTTCCTGAGGCAGCCAGGCGATAGTCCTCAGCCAGGGCCTGGCAGGCCCGTTGCTGAAGAAGCCGCGCCCGTTGAACTGATGCTCATTGTTCACCGACTTCGTGTAGACGATATCGACCTCGCCCTCAGCCAGCCCTTCATCCCCGCGACGGCCGACGAGCACCGTTGCGGTCACCGACATCAGCTCGGAGAGACCTCTGCCGATAGCCTGAGTGAAGCGGAACTGCGTGGACCACGATGCATTGAATCGAATTGGTTTCGGTGCCTCGGCCATGACGGTCTCCTTTGGTCAACAGTGACGGTCACTATTTAACACAGTGCGCCGAATGTGGCGCCGCGAGTACGGTGTCTCGCGACTCGATACCCGGCAACCGGATGATGCCAGGCGGCGACAACACCTGAGGTCGACCCTCAGCGAGATCGCCCGCGGCGCGGCGGATGCAGCTCCATGGAAACCGTGAGTGGGCCTCGGAGACCAAGCACGTCTACAGCCACGTTGCCATTGGCTGCCCGGTCGAATCGTAAATCGACGCTGCAATCGGCGACTTGAAGCCGGTGGACTTCGAGGTGATGAACGAATTCGGGCAGTACGGGCCGAACGATGCGAAGCCGACGCTCGAAGCCGTCCGCTACCAGTCCGAGCATCGTTCGAACGAGATAAGGGACGCTGCCGGCGGCCCAGGCCTGAGGACGACATGCCACGGGATAGCTCACCGGCACTCCGTATTCGCTGCGTGAAAAGCCCATGAACAGCTCGGGAAGCCGGTAGTCAGAGAAGAGCATCGCGGCGCCAATGACGCCGTCAACGAGCTTCATGGTCTCCTCATTGAACCCGTAGCGCTTGAATCCGGCAGCAATGATCGAGTTGTCGTGGGGCCAGACCGTGCCCAGGTGGTACCCGGTTGGGTTGTAGGTTATCTCGCGATCTGAGAGTGTCCTGACACCCCAGCCGGAGAACATGTCAGGCGACATGAGCCTCCTGACTGTTTTCTCCGCTTTGTCCTCCTCCGCTATTCCGGACCAGAGTACGTGACCGGGGTTGGACGTGAACGAGTCTACGGGCTCCTTGCTGGCCTGCAGCGCGAGCGCGTAAAAGCCCTTATCCTCCAGCCAGAAGTCGCGGTTGAGGCGGAGGCGCAGGTCCTCCGCCTCACGAAGCAAACTCTTGGCCCGTTCTGGATCACCGGCTCGGTGGAATAGATCGGCCAGATCCACCTTGGCACGATAAACGTAGGCTTGGGCCTCCAGCGCCGCTATCGGCGGGCGAGCCAGTGTGCCATCCGCGTTTGGCATGCCGTCCCACGAGTCGCGCCACCCCTGGTTGGTGAGCCCCACGCCCGATCGCCGTTCATATTCGATGTAGCCATCCTGGTCAGGATCGCCAAATGTGGAGATCCAGGTCAGCGCGCGCTCGATGTTCTCCCGCGTTCGTGAAAAAGCGACAAACTTCCCGTCCACGAAGCATGCCAGGCGATAAGCAGAAGAAACAGAGGTGTGGCATCCACTGATCCGTAATACGGTGTATGTGGAACCTCCCCAGTGCGAGCCATTTCGCCCGTGCGAAGCTCGTGAAGGATCTTGCCAGGTTCTTCGTCGCGCCATTCATTCACTTCGCGTCCCTGGTAGCTGGCCAGAACCCGCAAAGTCTGTTCGGCGATGCGAGGATCGAAGGCGAGTGTCTGGAGAGCGGTGATCAGACTATCGCGACCGAAGAGCGTGGCGAACCACGGAACCCCCGCCGCGAAGTACTCATGATCGCCTACTTTGCTGCGGAGCATGCGCAAGTCGCGCAGTGAGCGATCCACGATGGCATTGAGCGTGAGGCTGCTGCCGCCGATCTGGGTCTCACCCGCACGCCAATCATCAGACGCACGCCGCAAGTGAGCCTGGAATCCACGCAGGTCCGGTGACCGGTTCGGCAGACTTCTCACTTCGTGAGGCAGTTCGGACGCCGCAAGTGAGACGAGCAGCTTTTTACTACTGCGCGGTCCCAGCATGATGCGGAAGTTCCCGGTATTAGACGTCGGTCGTCGAGGCTGTACCGAGAAACTAATGGCCAGGCTGCGGTGGAGTCCATCTGTTCCGTTGTAGGTAAAGAGCAATTGATGATTTTGCCAGCGTGGAGGCTTGAGCGATCCTCGGCGCTCGCTGATGGCGCCCCGCACGGCAAACACATCTTCGAAGCCGGCCTGAAATGTCAGTGCGAGCGGGAAGGAGATCGGCTCGGCACCGTAATTGTGAAAGGTGAACAGATCGTGAACGACGAGCTCATCATGTTGGATAGTCCGCTCCCGCTCGATAGCGAGGTGCTCCTTGTTCAGCATCCGTCCATCAGGAAGCAGAATCTCCTGAATCGAAAGCTGCGAGATTGACATATATCCGTGCTGGGTGCTCGAAAGCAGCGTATCCGGGCGAGCACCCGCGATCGTGATCTCCTATCCATTGAGATATCTGCAATCGTGGTAGTAGAGGCCGAGGCCGTGTGGTCCCCCCAGCGGGATCAGACCTCCCCGTTCGCTCAGAAGGAAGATGTCACCTTCCTTGAGCGTGACGGCATCGGCGATGCTGCGAGTGATCGACGCGGTCTCCGCGAGCACGCGCTGCCGACGCGCCAGCTCGGTGTCCCCACCCGACAACTCGGAGCCGTTGACCTCTGTTGCTATCTGGAGACTTCTACCAGCCAGGAGATCATCGGACGACTGAAGCATGAATACCCTTGCGCTGGAACGTAGTTGTCATGTCGAAATTTCCTGGGAGATCATCACGGCTGTTTCCCGACATAGCTGGCTGCTGGCAGAACTAAAGGATTGGTCGAGTGGTGCAGGCACATCCGGAGCGCCGTCGCACATGAGAGTTCGCACTTCCCGCGCCACACGGATGGATCGTGTGACCCCGTGCCATGGCGCAGATTTTGCGCCTGTCGGCCAAGCGAGGTGCGCGAGAACCGCCCTGGCGTGGATTCTTCAGGCGCGGCCCTGATCCCGTAATCGCACGTCGTTCATTCAGGAACTCGAGGTGACCGCAGATGATTCGGCCGCTCCCGCTGTTCAGCTTACTGGGCCTATTGGCAATCTTCGTAGCCGCCTGCTCAGGCGGGGCTGGTGCGACGCCCACTACTGCATCCAAGGCGGACGCCAAGCCGACGCAGGGCGCCGCCGCCGCTGGAAGTCCCGCGGCAGCCGCGGCATCTCCCGCGGCGGTGGCATCTCCAGCGGCAGCCGCCGCGTCTTCGAGTGCCTCGGGCGCCCGCCCGGCGCAGGATCCCGGGCCGTGCGTATCAGCAAATGCCACGAAGCCTGTACCGAGTGGCAAGGCGCGCATGGTCATAGCCACGGGCGGCACGGGGGGCGTGTACTTTCCTTATGGTGGCGGACTGGCGCGTATCGTCACAGCCAAAATGCCGAACACCGAGATGACCGCGGAAGTCACCGGCGGCTCCGTGGACAACATGAAGCTGATCAACAATGGTGATGCCGATGTGGGAATGACCACGGCGGACTCTGCTTACGATGCGTTCAATGGAACCGACGTCTACAAGGACACGGGCAAGATTCCCGCATGCGCCGTGGCCTCGCTTTATCAGAGCTACATTCACATCATCTCTCTCACGGATTCCAATATCAGGACCGTGCAAGACATGAAGGGCAAGCGGATCTCGGTCGGATCCGCGGGGAGTAGCACCGAGGGGGCAGCGGACCGTATTCTGGAGGTTGCTGGACTGGATCCTCGTCGCGATATCACGCGAGACAACCTGGGTGTTGCTGAATCGGCCGCGGCGATGAAAGACCGAAAGGTCGAAGCAATGTTCTGGATTGGCGGTCTACCAACGGCGGCTGTGACTGACCTGGTGACATCCCCGGGGATTCGCGTCACGTTCGTTCCTGGTGTGCCATACATCCAACCGCTCAATGCAAAGTTCGGCCCGCTCTACACGTCGTTTGCCCTGCCCCGCGCTACGTATGCGGGTCTGGACGCCGATGTCCCCGGTATCGGCATTGCGAATATCCTCTTCGTCAACGCCAACATGAACGAGGGCCAGGTCGGCGAGTTTCTCAAGACGATCTTCGACAACCTCGCTGAGGTATCCCAGATCCACCCCGAAGCCCGGTCTCTGAATCTGAAGGACGCCGCAACGCCCACGTCCATCCCATTCCATCCCGGCGCGATCAAGTTCTATCAAGAGCGCGGTGTCTGGTGATCAGCGAATCCACAGGGACGGCGGCCAGTCATCCGTGGGGGAGTGTGTGAGCTCGCTCACCTGGAATCGGCCGATAGAGACATCAATCACGATTCGGGTCGTGGTGTAGTCGGCCCGCTCATGGCCGCACGCGGACGGACCGAGGCCCCCGGCGAGGTTGATGACGCGATCTCGAATGATCGCGTCAATCAAATTATCGAAGAGTACGAGTCCGAGTCACGCACGGAGCGTCGGACCGGTTTCTGGGGTCTGCTGGCTTGGGTGCTGGCCGCGGCTATCTCGATCTACGCGCTGTATTGGACTCAGTACAGCGTCACCACCCACGTATATCGCGCCACATTCCTCCTGCTGGTGCTGGTGCTTTCGTTCGTGCTCTATGCCATTCATGGTCGTCGGAGCTTGATCGAGTTTCTCGTCACGGTGGGGATCGGCGTCGGGCTTTTCGGCGTTTACTGGCCGACCGCGCCCGCCGCTGCTAAAGCGCGCTTTTTTGAGGATCTCACCCAACCAGCGGTGCTTGGTGGGATCATCATCACGCTGGCCGGGTTAGCCCTGTACGCGTATCGAACTCGACGAGATAGTCGCGCGGTACCCGCGTATGACGTAGCCCTATGTCTTGCTTCGATCGTTAGCCTGACGTTTCTCGTGATGAACTACGAGTCCGCGCTTCAGCGCATTGTGAATCCCACGGCCATGGAAGTGTCCATGGGTATCTTGCTGGTTGTGGTGATCCTGGAGGCCACGCGACGGACTGCGGGATGGGCCCTTCCACTCACCGGGGTGCTCTTCCTTCTATACGGATTTCTCGGCCCATATGTGCCCGAGCCGTTCGACCATCGCGGATACGCAGTACCGAGGATCATCGGTCAGAATTTCCTGACGCTTGAAGGCATTTTTGGCGTCCCGCTGGATGTGGCCGCGACGTTCATCGTCCTTTTTACGATCTACGGCGCGGTGCTCGAGTACAGCGGCGCGGGCAAGTTCTTTATCGACTGGTCGTTCGCGGCACTCGGAAACTCACGCAGCGGCTCCGGGCCCGGACGTACGACGGTGGCCGACCGGATTCCTCCTGGGGACGGTCTCCGGTAGCGGTGTAGCAACCACAGTCACGTTGGGCTCCCTTGCGTGGCCGATGCTCCGCCGAGCGGGCTACGACCGCGATACCGCTGGCGGTGTTCTGGCAGCCTCGGGTCTGGGCGCGATTCTCTCGCCGCCTACACTGGGTGCGGCGGCTTTCTTGATCGCCGAGTACTTGCGCATCTCATATCTCGAAGTGCTCGTCATGGCTATCGTCCCGACGATCCTCTATTACCTGTCCTGCCTGCTGATGATTGAGGCGGACTCTCGGCGCATGGGTACACGGGCCGTGGAAGTGCAGTCCATGGCGCTCGGCGAGCTCACGCTGAAGTACGGCTACCACTTCTCATCACTCGTCGCCGTCGCCATCTTAATGGCAATTGGGCTTACGCCGTACATGGCCGTGTTCTGGTCCATCGTTGTGGCGTTCACTCTGAGCTTTGTACGACCCGAGACACGCTTGACGTCACTGGGCGCGCTCGCGGTCGGCTGCGTCGTTGGCGTGGTGGTCCTTGTGACCGGTGAAATTCCTTCGCGTGCCGCCTTCTGGGCCATGATGACCGCGGCGGGGGTTGTGACTGTCATAGCTGTGCTGAGGGCTCTGAACGTAGGCGTTGCGATCCCCGCATTCGGCGCACCCGGATCTGGTGACTTCCGCTTGCTCAAAGCGTTCGAGTCGGGCGGGCGAGGGACGCTCTCAGTTGCTGCCACGACAGCCGCGGCTGGACTGATCGTCTCCATCGTCACACTCACCGGACTTGGACTGAAGATCTCCGGAATCATCGTGGCGCTATCAGGCGGTATTCCGCTGCTGACCGTTCTGTATGCAGCACTGGCCGTATGGGTGCTGGGTCTGGCAGTACCAGTCACTGCTTCCTACATCATCGCGGCGGTGATGATCGTACCGGCGCTTCGAGAGATTGGCGTGCCGGAGGCGGCCGCACATATGTTCATCTTCTACTACGCGGTTCTCTCGGATGTCTCCCCGCCTACGGCGCTCTCTCCATTTGCCGCCGCCGCGATCACGGGTGGCAATCCCTTCCGCACAATGATGCGCACCTGGAAGTACTGCCTGCCCGGCATTCCTTGTGCCATTCATGTTCACGCTGAACCGCGATGGCGCCACTCTGTTGCTCCTAGGTGATGGCGGTGTCCTATCAGCGAACCCCCTGATCGCTATCTGGACCTTCCTCACCGCATGCATCGCCGTGGCGGCGTTGGCCGTCACGTTCGGCGGATGGTTCATCCATCAGGCAACCATGCCGGAGCGCGTGCTCATGGCCGCGGGCGGTCTTGCGCTGCTCTACGCCAGTACGACGACAGACCTTATTGGGGCGGCTTTGCTGCTCCTCGCCGCTGCCTTGCATATCATGCGCCCGCGAAGAAGCCAACCGTCACTCACGCCGTCAACGTAGGCATTGGTTCTTCTCCTGCTAGAGGCCGCGTACGGGGTTAGTGCCAGGTGCCCAGGATGGCGCCCATCATGGTGAAGGTCACTACGTGATACCTGGCGTCAATGGCCAGCAGTCTGAGAGGGCGTCGCGCGAACATGAATGTGGTTCCGAGCGACGTGGCCACCTAAGTGAACCCGACGAGGAAGCCGGCGGTTATGCCGAATGCGAGATCCGCGGATGGACCAAGAAACATGGTCGGGCTCACCCCGGCAACGCGATGGATGACCGCCGGTGTGGCCTCGCCGGGCAGGACGTCACACTCCCGAGACGCTCCAGCAGTTCGGGGAGAAAGGGCGCGAGGCGTTTGCCACAGCCCGTCGGTGACCTCCAAGCAGGTTGCAGGAGTCGGACGTCGGCCGCCGTGGAGCGACGTGGGCGCCCGTGGGAGGTCCCGGCCCGGCCGCCTCCGCGGCCGGGCCGCGCAGCAACGCTCGGGCATAGACGCGATGGTAGCCGGTCGCCGCGCAGAACTCATCGAGGACGCGGCCCCGGTCCGATTTGGGACCACGCCGCTAGCGTGGCCGCACCGCCGCCGCATCGTCGCGCACGGTTGCTCGCTGCACGAATCCGGCCTCCCGTTCGAGAAGAAAACTTGTGATGCAATTCGAATCGTTGACAACCCGGACTCACGGGCCTACGCTGCTTGAGCCCAAAGCCAGCAAGTAGAATGGGAAGTGAAACGCATTGGCAACGATCACACTGGGGCTCGCTACATCGCGCAGTCCCATGCTCAGCATGCCGCCAGATCTCTGGAATCATCTGTGGGAGCGGGACACAAAGAGCTCGCGCCTTCTGGATCGGGACGGACAGTCGATCACATACGATGAGCTTCTGGCCTCGGCGGACCCGAAGATCGCCGACCTGGTCACGCAGCCAGCCTGGAATGAGACGTACTCGGTAAGCCAGCGAGACCTGGAGACGCTGAAGACGCGACTGGCGGAGAGCCGGCCGGACGTCATCTTATTCATCGGCGACGATGAAGACGAGATCATCCACGAGGACAATCGTCCGGCCATCCTGGTCTACACTGCCAGCGAGTGTCCGATCGTTCCAAGAACCATCGCTGATCCGTCAGACATCGTGGCCCGAGAGTCTTCCTGGCAATGGGGCTCTCAACCAGGCGTCTATCCCGTGGCGTCCGACTTGTGTTTGAGCCTGCTCCGCTCGCTGATCGAGCAAGACTTCGATGTTGCGCACTCGTCGGGATTCAACTCCGAAAAAGGCATGAGTCACGGCTTTGGGTTCCTCTATGAGCGGCTCATGCCTAAACCGATCGTGCCTATCGTTCCGCTCATACTGAACGTCCATTGGCCGCCTAACCAGCCGACGCCGAAGCGCTTTTACAACATTGGTCAGGCGGCCCGACGCGCGGTTGAGCAATGGCCGGATGACCTGCGAGTGGCGGTCGTCGCGACTGGTGGATTGAGCGTGGGTCGTTTAGACGAAGAGCTGGACCGCCGCCTAGTGGAGGCGCTGCGAACGCATGACGTGGATGCGTTGTCCGAGCTGCCCGCGGGTTGGAGGCAACGCTCCACGGGTGAAGTCCACGCCTGGATGGCTGCCGCCGGCGCCACCGAGCATCTGCAAATGAGCTTTCTGGAATACGTCCCGGGTTACCGTACTCCCGGCGGAACGGGCTGCGGACTTGGATTCGCGCTCTGGAGCTAAAGGAGGCTACGCTTAGATCGCTCCGGAGCGCGACTCCAACTCCGCACGACGAACAAGTAGTACAACCACTCGCTGTTAACAGAGGAGCAATAACATGACGCGGAGCCTCTCACGCCGTCGCTTCATCCGTGCTCTGGCGTTAGCAAGCGCGGCGCTGCCGGCCGGCCTGGCTGCCGCCTGCGCGCCGGCGGCTCCCGCCGCACCCACCAGCGTCCCCGCGACGTCCGCTCCAGCGGCCGCCAAGGCGACCAGCGCACCCGCGGGTGCGCCAACCGCTGCCGCCGTCCAGGCGCCCGCCAAGCCCAGCGCGCAGCGCGTTATTCTGGCGCTGGCTTCACCCAACATCGAGAGCAACAAGCCGAGCGACATCGGTCAACCCGAGGGTTGGCAGCTTCGCCCGATGTACGAGTACCTGACCGGCGTTTCACCCAGTGGCGAAGAAAATGTCCCACAGCTCGCAACGAGCTGGGCCGTGGAGCCCGACGGCAAGTCGTTCCGATTTCAGCTTCGCAAGGGTGTGCAGTTCCACAAGGGCAAGGGCGAATTCACCGCCAAGGACGTGGTCTATTCCTGGAAGCACATCGCCGCGCCCGACTCACTCCATCGGCAGGCGCCGTACTTCCGGACGGCTATCGAGGACATCGAGGTCGTGAACGACTACGAGGTCGTGTTCAAGATGGCCAAGACCGGATCCGGGTTTCTTGACGGCCCTCGGGGAAGCCGAGTGGGGATTCGAGATCCTGAGCAAGGCGGACGGCGAGTCACGCTCCCAGTGGCCGGGACTCACTGAGGAAGCGGTAGCCGGTACGGGGCCCTACCAGTACAAGGAGCGCGCCCAGGGCCAGTACATTCGCTTTGAGCGGGTGCCATACCAGCACTGGCGTGTCCAGCCGGACTTCCCGGAGTTCGAGTATCGGATGGTTCGCGAGCCGTCCACGCGCGCTGCGAGCCTGCAGGCTCGTGAGATCCAGATTGCCGCGCTCCCACCAGAGCTGGTCCCGCAGGCAGAGCAAGCCGGGGCAAAGACGATCGTGGGGAAGGCGCCCGGCCTCCATGCGTTCATGGTCTTCTACGGCGTCTGGGCCAACAAGAGCATCTTCAACGAGGAGACGCTCAACCCCGATCCCTCCCAGAAGTTCGTCTTCCCGAATACGCCGATCGCCGATGTGCGCGTACGCAAGGCACTGAACAAGGCGATCAACAAGGATGAGCTGAACAAGGCGTTCGTGCGTGGCAAAGCGGACCCGATGCAACTTACCTTCTGGCACCCCACCCGTCCGGGCTGGAACCCTGCGTGGGAGCAACGGTTCCAGGATGAGTACGGGTACGACCCGGCCGCGGCACGAACGCTGTTGACCGAGGCCGGATACGGCCCGAGCAAGCCGCTGAAGCACGCGATCATCCTGCGGCCCAACTCCTTCTTCACAGCCGTGTTAGACATGGCCGAGGCGATCGCTGGCTACTGGCGGGCGATCGGCGTTGACGTAGAGCTGGTCCAGATGGATGGTCAGCAGATCGAGGTCAAGACCCGCAAGCTGGAGTGGGACAACCACTCGGTGATCATCGTGAGCAGCGTGCGCCAGCTTCTCGGTTTCGGCGTCTACAACGCCGCTAGCAACATTGGCGCGCGGGCCGGCCTGGAGCTCCCCGAGACAGATGATCTCTACGAAAACCAGATCAGGCTCACGCTGGATCCGCAGAAATACGACGCTCTTTGGCGCCAGCTCGGGGACATGGCGTTCGAGCGGCACATGAACGTACCGCTGTTCTGGATTCCGGCCGAGGCGTCAGTGGATCCACGTATCGTTTCGGACTACCAATTCCCCGGCAACATCAGCGGTACGTACACGCATCCGGAGTACATCAAGTCGGTCTAGTAGCAATTGGCGCGAAGCGCTTCATGCCACTGCTCCTCACGCGACTCTCGGCTCAGGAGCAGAGCGTGATTCGCTGGAGGCTGGGCGCCAGATTGAAGTCCACCACAGGATCCCTATGAACAACGCCTGCATCAGGATTCTCGGAATGAGCGGCGTGGGCGCTTCTCCGCGGAACGGAATGTCATTGATGGCGGCGTTCACATTGGCGGGAAATAGCGCCAACAGCATGAGCACTAGACCGATAGCGGCGGCTCGGCGCGTGGAACGCCGAAGCAAACCAAGAGCCCCAGCGATCTCCAGGACGCCAGTGATGTAGATCAGCCCTAGGCCTTGAGGGAATGGCGCCGGAATCATCGCCGCGAGATCATGCTTCGTATCGGTGAAGTGTGCCGACGCCGTGAAGAGCAGCATCACCGCGATCCCCCAGCGAGCGGCGTCCCGCCAGGTGGATAGGTGACGGACTCCAAGCCGACCGGCGAGTCTAAAGAGTAGTGTTCCGATTGCGAGCACGAATACGGGAATCATGACGGGATCCCTTTCTTATCAAACTGCCCTTTGCGTCAGCCTGATGGAGATGAGAACGAACATGAGCCAACGTTTCTTCCCACAGCGGCCCTGGCAACTATCATGCGCGTACCGTCAGGTCATGTCGAGTCCTTGCGTCCTGAAAAATGAGCATTTTGAAGCGTCCTGCGCGCCATGGAGAGCGAAATGTCACCAATACCTCAAGCTGTGAAGAATGTCATCGAAAGCGGACGCCTCGCCCACCTTGTCACACTCGATCCGGACGGCGGGCCGCAGATCACGTGCGTCTGGGTGGGCGTCGATGGTGACGAGATTGTCATGGCTCACCTCGGCGCGGGCCAGAAGATCAAGAACGCGATAAGAGATCCCCGTGTGAGTCTCTCCATGGAGACGGATTCACTCAACCGGATGGGGCTCATTGAATATCTCGTGATTCATGGCCGCGCTCGAGTGACCGAGGGAGGCGCCGCTGAGCTACTTCAGCAACTGGCGCACCGGTATCTTGGTCCAGACGTGAAGTTCCCGCCAATGCACAATCCACCGCCGGGTAGCATCTTGCACATCACTCCGGAGCGGTACGGCGGCATTGGCCCGTGGGCTGAGTCAGGAGGGTGAGCGCGGTCTGGCAGGGGCTATTCAGAAGCTTCGGGCTAATCCGAGAAACCCTGATCCGCTCTGTCCCTATGCTTTCACGGTCAGCGTGATGCTTGCGGCGAGGCCCTTGGTCGTATTCTGAACCGCCAGCGTTGAATGTTGACCGCCGCTTGCATAGATCTCATCTGTCCGGTTCGTCGTGTCGCGCCCCGGGTGCGATGAGTAGGGTGCCTCGGTATAGATTTCACTGGAGAGCGCGTCGTCGAAGTAGAGCTGGCCGGTATGGACATCGTTCGCGCCGTTGTGGACCTTGACGTGTATGTGCACAGTGCGTCCGCGATACCAGCCGGGGTAGATAGTTTTGAAGGTCACGCGACCGTCGCGTCCAGTAACCTGGCCGCCGCGTAAGAATCGAAGACTATTATCAGGGCGCTGAGCATCAGAAGCTCGGGGTAGCGGTCCGTCGGGTCTCGCCGATGGGATACCAGTCGGACCGTCTGACGCAGGTCCAGACTGCTCGCCCAGACGCTGGGACGTTTCCTCGCCAAATCCCGAATATTGGCCCAGCGCATCGCAATGCCAGATCTCGACAGAGGCATCCGAAATTGGTTGACACTTGCCCGTGCTCTGCACCAGGAAATACAGCTCCAGCGGAATCCCGGGACGCCCCTCCGATATATTCGAGCGAATAAGTCCAAGGTCAATGTGGTAAGGCCCCTCAGTCTGCTCTGGACTCAGTAAGCAGCTACCCCTCGTTGCACCTGACTCCGCCTCGGACGAGCTTGAAGCCCTCGGGGCCGCCGCAATAGAGCTGGCAGCCGTATCGCTTAACTGCTCCATTGACCTCCGGGCCCCGGGCTGACAACCGCTGAAGAGAAAAAGCGGACCGACTGACGCTAGCGTCCGCCCTATAGCGACTCTGCGTGTGATACGAAATGTCGTCAAAAGACGCCTCAGCAAAGCTGGAACTTGCGGACAGCAAGGCCGCCAGAGCTCGACTGCCGGCGGGAGGCCCTGGCAAACTGGCACGATTGATGCCATTAGTGCACGCCAAGCTCCTGCGCGCCTACGCGGCCGGATGGAGACGACCTGGCTACCTTGAAGCGCGGCTTCGTTGGGTGAAGCGGAGCGCTTCACTTTTCTGAGAGCGATCATGGCGAGAATACGCGAGCCCCGGGAAGGCTCCGAATGGACGGACATCATTTTTGCTCACGGCGGCGATATGGGGGACTTGATGCGCCGCCACGACTGGGCGCGAACGCCGCTTGGACCCCCGGAGCAGTGGCCGCAAAGCCTGCGAACTGGCGTGCAGATCATGCTCGGCTCTCGCTACCCGATGTTCATCTGGTGGGGACCGCAGCTCTTTTCGTTTTACAACGACGCATATTGTCAGATCCTGGGATCCAAGCATCCTGACGCTCTAGGGCGGCCAGGGCGTGAGGTCTGGTCGGAGGTCTGGGACGTTGTTGGACCGCTCGCCCGGAAGGTCATGAATGATGGCGAGGCAACGTATTCCGATCGTCTGCTCTTGCTTATGGAGCGCAGCGGTTATGTAGAAGAGTCCTATTTCACCTTTTCTTACAGCCCCATGCCTGATGATTCCGACGAAATCGGCGGCGTCTTCTGTGCAGTTGCGGAAGACACCGCCCGAGTGGTGAGCGAGCGGCGCTTACGGACATTGCGTGAGCTTGCCACCGAGCTCCATCAGTCCGAGACCGGATCGGAAGCATATCGAGCCGCGGCTCGGGCGCTTGCCAAGAACCCGCACGATATTCCATTCGTCCTGCTCTACGAGTGTGGCCAGAGCAGCACGAACGCACGCCTCGCCGCGGCAGCCGGCGTTCCAAAAGACGGCCCGTGGAGCCCTCGGAACGTGCGCCTCAATTCGAGCTCGCCGACCGACTGGCCGTTTCACACGGTGTCTCGACACGCGCCGAGTATCGTTGTCAGCAACCTCGACCAGCGCGAGCCGCCATTACCGGGCGGCCCCCTCGCTACTACCGCCGAGTCGGCTATCGTGTTGCCCATCATGGGGCCCGGCGGGCTCGGGTATGAAGGCTTCCTCGTAGCGGGAATTAGTCCGCGGCGTGCCTTCGACGAAGGATATCGCGGGTTCACCGAGACCATCGCGGGAAATCTGGCCGCGGGTATTGCCACGGCGCGTGCGCACGAGCTCGAGCGCGAGCGTGCAAGAGCGCTCGTTGAGCTGGATCGTGCGAAGTCGATGTTCTTCAGCAACGCCAGCCACGAGCTGCGGACCCCTCTCACGCTCATGCTCGGGCCGCTGGAAACCCTGTTAGAGCAAGAGACGCCCAGTCAGAGCGACGTCCGATCGAAGATCGAACTGGCTCATCGAAATGGTCTGCGACTACTTCGACTGGTCAATAACTTATTGGACGTTTCGCGACTCGAAGGCGGCCGATTGATCGCGAATCGAGAATCCACAAATCTTGCGGCCTATACCGTTGAGCTCGTGAGTATGTTCGACTCTGCCTTCACGCAGGCCGGATTGAATCTTGTCATCGATTGTCCACCGCTTGAGGAACCAGTCTCGATCGATCGCGAGATGTGGGAGAAAATCGTCCTCAATCTCATTTCGAATGCTCTTAAGTTCACGCTTGATGGCCACATTAAAGTATCGCTGCGAGAGACTTCGAAGGGGATCGAGCTGCAGGTTTCGGACACAGGTGTAGGAATTCCGGAAGACGAGCTGCCACACATCTTTGAGCGGTTCCATCGAGTTCGGACACCCGAGGCCCGTACGCAAGAGGGCGCTGGAATCGGCCTGGCGCTCGTTCAGGAGCTCGTGAGACTTCACGGTGGCAGCGTGCGTAGCGAGAGCACTATGGGCGCGGGCACCACCTTTTTCGTAACCATTCCACGAGTGTCATCGCTGGACGCTGGGCGGCCGCTTGAAGGCTCCAGTATGAGCGATTCAACGCGTCCATATCTGGAAGAGGCCTTGCGGTGGCTGCCTTCCACGTCAGACGTTTCGGACACTCGCGAACGTGCCAACGGACAAGCATTGGAAAGCGCTGGCGAACCGGCTCGCTCGGGTCCTGGTGGCCGATGACAATGCAGACATGCGCACCTATCTGCAACAGCTCTTCGCTGCCGATTACGAGGTGCGAACCGTGGCGGACGGGTCCGAGGCGCTGGACGTTGCACGGAGCTGGGCACCGTCGATCATCCTGGCGGACATCATGATGCCGAAGCTTGATGGCTTTGGGATGCTGCGTGAGTTGCGATTAGATCCGCAAACGCGAGCGATACCGGTTATCTTCCTTTCGGCGCGCGCCAGTGAGAATACGCGAGTTGACGGATTGCGGGCCGGAGCCAATGACTACATGGTCAAGCCGTTTTCGACCCGGGAGCTCATTGCCCGAGTCGAAGGCCATGTCAAGCTTGCCGAGCTACGCACCGAAGTCGGGAAGCAGGAGAAGGATGCTCGGGATCGGCTCCAGCGGCTCTTTGAGCAAGCGCCCGCGGCGATCTGTGTCATGGACGGGCCCGAGCACATCGTCCGTCTGGCGAACTCGCGGTTCACAGACCTCGTCGGCTCCGAGCCGACACTTGGGTCGCCACTGCTTGAGACGCTGCCGAATCTTGGTGGCGGGATCATCGCGGAGCAGCTTGACAGCGTGTATGAGACCGGCGCGCCATTTATAGGTAGCGCCATCCCGGTGCGCGTCGATCACGGTGGCAGGAACGAGCAGGCCTTCTTCGATTTTGTCTACGTGCCCCTCACGGCCGCAAATGGGGACATCGAGGGAGTGTTTTTAAGCGCCTATGAAGTGACTTCACAGGTCCGCGCCAGGGGTGAAGCGGAGTCCGCGGTCAAGGTGCGTGACGAATTTCTTTCAATCGCCGCGCATGAGCTACGTACACCTGTAACAGGAATCAAGGGCGCCGCCCAGCTTGCCCTGAGGTCACATCAGCGAGGCACGCTGGATTCAGACCGTCTGGAAGCTACGCTGCGCACCATCGACCACGCCGCTGGCCGACTATCCGGACTCATCAGCGACCTGCTGGACGTCTCGCGTTTACAAGCCGGTCAAATGTCCGTGCGGCCCAAACCACTCGACATCGTTGGGCTGGTGCGCGAGGGCCTCGAACAAGGTGCGTTTGGCGGAACCTGCCAGATTCGACTCGAGACGGAGGCGGATAGGCTTAATGTGCTGGCCGACGAGGCGCGCATAGAGCAGATCATTGCCAACCTCCTGGAGAATGCCGAGAAATATTCGCCCGATGGCGGGATCATCGATGTGCGACTCTTGCGCAGCGATAGTGGGGTGACGCTGGAGGTTCAGGATCAAGGCATCGGCCTACCGGCCGGCTCAGAAGAGACTATTTTCAAACCGTTTGGTAGGGCCGCCAACGCTTCCGCGCAAAACATCCCCGGTATGGGGCTTGGCCTCTACGTCTGTCGCCGCATTGCCGAGCTGCACAATGGCCGACTCTGGGCGCAGAGCGAGGGTGAAGGTCGCGGAACCACGGTCTCACTCTGGCTGCCATGTACGGAGCAAGATTTAATGTCTCATGACGAATCCAACGATCGGTCTGGTGCGGTCAATGCTTGAACGGGCTCGAATCCTGATTGTCGAAGACGACCAGGCGATTCGCGAGATACTCCGAATCGCGCTCACCGATGAGTGCTACGAAGTGACGGTTGCAGGTAATGGCGAAGAAGCGCTGGAGCGACTCCAGGTCTGGACTCCGCACCTCATTATTCTGGATATGATGATGCCGTTCATGGATGGCGTCACGTTTCGTCGCCGCCAGCGAGAGCTGAAGCTCGCTCCTGAAGCACGCCTCATCGTGTTGTCCGCGTCACGTGCGGCCATTCCTCAATCGCTCGAGCTTGGAGCGGATCTGAGCGTGGCGAAGCCGTTTGAGCTCGACGACCTTCTGGACGTTGTGGCGAGCACGCTTAAACGGTACTCCACGGTCACGGACATCGCGCGAACAATCTGATCCGTCTACCGGCCGGGCGGATCTATTCCTGGACATGTCCGATTTGTTCAAGACTCGCGGCCACTCGCCGGGTATCGTTCAGCTATGAGCGAGTCAGCGCTACGCGCACTACCGAATGTGGGTCCTAAGGTTGCACGCATGCTGATGCGCAGCGGCATCGATAGCCCCGAACAACTGCGGGGAGAAGATGCGGATCGGCTGTACGCGAGGCTCTGCGATGTGGAAGGCCAACGCCTCGATCCATGCCTCCTGGATACGCTGACCGCGATCGTCGACTACGCTAATGGCGCACCCGCGCGGCCCTGGTGGTACTACAGCCGAATTCGCAAAGCCGCTGTTACGCGCTGAATACAATGGAGACTTCGTCATGCCGCCTAGATTGAATGTTATCGGCATAGTGGTGAAGGACATGCCACGCGCCTTGAGTTTCTACCGCGCCATGGGCCTGGCGATTCCAACAGCGTCTGACTCCGAGCCACACGTCGAGGCCGAGGTCAGCAGTGGACTGAAAATCGCCTGGGACCGCGAGGATGTCATTCGGTCGTTCGATCCCGAATGGACCCCGCCAACGGGTGGCGCACGCGTTGGTCTGGCGTTCCAGATGGACTCACCCGATGAGGTGAATGCACTGTACAAGTCACTTGTTGAGGCCGGTTTCGAAGGCCACAAGGAGCCATGGGACGCCTTCTGGGGTCAGCGCTACGCACTCATCCGGGATCCGGATGGAAACAGCGTAGATCTGTACGCGCCGCTGAGTTGACCGTACGTCACTCCCTCGCCCCCGTGGGCGAGGGAGCTTTCTAGTGCTACGGGCTCTGAAGCCCTATTCGCTCCGCCAGTAGCTTCGCGGGCGGTAGTCCGGAAAGCTCTTTCACCTCACGCGTGAGATGCGACTGGTCGGCGTAGCCACATTCGGCTGCCATCTGAGCCATTGACTGACACTGAGAATTGGCAAGGGTCAGGAATCGCTGGAATCGAACAATGCGCGCCAGCATCTTTGGCCCATAACCCAATGCGTCGTGACAGCGTCTATTGAGCTGCCGTTCGCTCAGGCCCACGGCGTCCGCGAGCTCATTGACTCGGAAGGATACTTCGGCATCGGAGCGCCAAATCCTGGTCGCGACATGCTGAACCGCGCGATCGACTTTCACCGACGCACCCAGGCGAGCGCGGAGAGAGGCCTGGATCTTCTCACCGATATCTTGAGCGGAGTCGGATTCACCGAGTCGCCGGTGAAGATCCTCGGCCCAATCCGGCGAGACGAGCTCCATTGCCACACGCTGGCTCACCAGCTCGGACGCTGGCAGGCCAAGTAGCGACGGCGCCACGCCGGAGTGGAATCGGACGCCAACGATCTCCTCGCCGGCGGCCAGTGGTGCGGCCCAGGCAACCCTGTCCGGACCCGCGATGGTGATCTCGTGCTCCACCCAGATGAGATCCATGCACCCGTCGGGCAGGATGCGAGCCGGCTGCTCCGCCTCCACGGGACTCACTCGCCGAAACCAGACGCTCTGAACGTAGTCCGCGAGATCCGCGGCTGGCGCTACTTCGAGGTATCCATGGTCGTCCACACCTATATTGTGCCTGTTCCAGCTAGTCGTGGATTGCCAGACTGTCTGGTGGGGCCTGGTCACGATCAGTCATTCCGTAGTCTCGGATGACACCCGCTACGCGCAGTCGATAGTCCTTGAAGATGCCCGCTCGACCTTCGGCCTGGGCTTCGCGATGTATCTTGAGCGTGCGCCACTCCTCCACAGCTTGCTCGTCGCGCCAGATTGAAAGCGACAACAGCTTCCCCGGCTCGGCCAGGCTTTGGAACCGCTCAATGGAGATAAACCCGTCAATCTTCTCCAGTCGTGGGCGCAGCCCGGCGGCAATGCTCAGGTAGTCTTCCTTGCGGCCGTCGTTCGGCCAGACTTCGAAGATCACGGCGATCATTAGATCGGGAGTCCTTTCAGGGTATGAAGACCACTTTGATGGGATCACCCTCACGCTCGCGCACCACCCGGAAACCTTCCTGAATCTGATCCAGAGGGAATCGATGCGTCACCAGCTCGCCGCACCGGAGCTTCCCCTGCGATGCCAATGAGAGCGCCCGACGTACCGCCGCCGCGCCTTCGCCACGAGTGGTGTAGAGCGTGACATCGTCACGAATCGCCGAGCTCAGATCAAACGTTACGGGCTCCGAATAAAAGGCCAGAAAGAGAATCTTCCCGCCGCGCTTCACCATCTCAATGCACTGTTGCGGCGTATCCACCGATCCTGACGCCTCAATCACAAGGTCCGCGCCGCGCTCACCAAGGACTCGTCGAGTGGCGACGGCGGGATCTTCGTCGCGGGCATTGATGACGTGGTCTGCCCCAAGACGAAGGCCCATCTCCAGTCGGCTAGACCGGGTGCCAACCAATACGACCTGAGCGGCGCCCAGCGCCTTGCACGCTTGCACCGCCATAAGCCCCACCGGGCCGGGACCAATCACCACGACCGAGTCGCCGGCGATGTACCCGCCCACCGCGTCAAGTCCATACATGCTGGTGCCAGCGGTCATGATGAGCACCGCGTCTTCCCAGGTGACGTGCTCGGGCATACGGTACAACGCGCTCACGTGATGTGTGACGTACTCCGCGAACCCTCCGTCCACGGTCATGCCGGTGGCGCGGTGCCCTTTGGCGACATTCCCGTAGTTCAAGCAGGCGGTGTACATGCCGAGGACGCAGTTCTCGCATCTACCGCAGCCCCGATGGGCGTGGATGGCAACACGGTCACCAACACTGAGCTCGTCAACATTCGGCCCCAAACCAACCACCGTTCCGGTCCACTCGTGTCCTGGTGTGAACGCGCCGTATGGAGGCTGTCCCGGGAATGGATGCGATTGGATTTTCAGATCGGTGCCGCAGGTACCGCACATGGCCACCTTGACCAACACTTCACCTTCACCGGGCACCGGCACTGGTTTCTCGGTGATGCGCATGTCGTCCGGTCCGAACAGCACAGCCGCGCGCATGCGGTTTGGAAGTGAGGCCGTTGTCGTAATCAGGCTTGACTCGAGTGTCATGCGATACCTCTAGAGCCCACGCCGCGAGTGGTAAGTGATGCTTCGGATACTACATGGTCGCCCTCCATCGTTCGGCCAGAATTCAGCTCGGCGAGCGCAAATGTTCCTAAAGATTCACGAGACCCAGGAATGCCAGGGGAACCAAATTTCCTCAGGCATTGATGTTGCACTACGGGGCGTAAGGAGACGACCATGCAAGTTCCTAAGCCCACTCGCTATGGTGAAAAGTTCTACCGTTCACGATGGAACAACCTCGCCCTGATCCTGGCGGTTGGCGCCGCCATGTTGACGTACGCGTTCCTGACCTGGCCTATCGCGGTGCCACAGGGCCATGGTGATCTTGGCCCCGTCTGGGGGGTGCTTGCCTTCATTGCCGCGGCGACATACCTGTTCGCGGCGTGGAAAGCCGATACGAATTGGCGACTCTCACGGATGATCCTTCTGATCGCTGGTGGCATCCACGTAGCCTTCGGAATCTTAATGAGCCTGCTCATCGGCCCGGCGGGCGAAGGTCTATCCTGGCTCAGTGGCTTGTATGACATTATCCCGGGCGTTATCGCTATCGTGGCTGGAGTGTTGACCCACGCTCCGAGCGGGGAACGACCAACCCCGGAGCATGTCTGGCAGCAGTTAGAAGAGCGTAAGGAAGCGGAAGAGCACCGCCAGCGAACTGAGGGTGCATAAAAGGTACTCCGGGGAGTGTCTGGTGGGGGCACTCCAGAGGGCATGCAGAGGAATCGTGGGCGGTTACGACGGCATCTGGACTGACCCGGCGCCGCGAAGGCACCTGTCACTCTGGGCTTCTTGCCGCCGAGCACGGAAGCGCTTAAGCTGGCAAACGCCTGCTTCCCCGAGTAAAGAGAGTCGCTAGGTCCAGGAGTCGTCATGCCCGAACGTCCCAGGTTCTACCTGCCTGATCCCGTCTTCAATGCCACTCCGTACCCGTTGCATACGCGGCTCAAACTCAAAGCCGTACCCGGCTTCCGGAATTGGGCTTGAGCAGTCTTCCGCCTCCTACCGGCTAGTATCGCGTTGGGCGACGCAGCTTTCATTGGGTTGATGCTCAACGGCACGAGCCCAACGGTGACCCGCGCGAGCTGATCGTCTGGCTCTGGTACCCGGCGAATCCAGATGCGGCGGCAGCCGTGGCGGAGTATCTCCCTCCCGGGTGGGACACCGCTGCGCAGTTCTGGGGTTTTCGAACGGAGGGCGTCTCGAGTCACGCGTACGCTGAGGCGCCGGTCGCATCCGAGCGTGCGCGTTTTCCGGTCCTTCTCTTTTCGCCGTCAGGCTTTCCGCCGCTGCTTCTCTCGGCATTGCTCGAAGAGGTGGCGAGTCATGGATATATCGTCGCCGGCATCAATCACACCTATGAGTCAGCGGTCAGCGTATTTCCTGATGGACGGGTGGTGCCGATGGACTCCGTACGCATGCAGCCGGTGCTCGGTCCCTTCGATGGAATTCCAGAGCAGACACACCAGAAACGGGCGCAGGTTGCGGAACGTCAAGCGGCCGACATCCAGTTTGTAGCCGCGCAGCTCGAAACGCTCAATCGCAGCGCCGATCCGCTGGCAGGCCGCATGGACCTTGATCGTCTGGCCGCGTTTGGCCACTCTCTGGGAGGGAACGCGGCGTTGGAGTTCGCTCAGGGAAACGAGCGCTGCCCGGGCAGTGGCAAATCTCGATGGAGGCATCTGGAGCGCCATAGGTCAAACGGGCCTAGAGCGACCGACGATGCAGATACTGGCGGACCACGCGGAGATGGCCATGCCCTGCCCGGACATCGTCAAGATGGGCGCCTATCCGTCTGTGGAATGGTGCGAGGCGGAGCGGGCGCTCACCATCGGCGGGTGGCAGACCGTCTTCGAGCTTGGCGCGCCGGGGTATGGATTATTGGTACGAGGCAGCGGGCATATTAGCTTCATGGATCTTCCATTCCTACCAGCGGTGCCTGGATCTATGATCGAGGCCGGCCTGGCTCTCGTACGCATCGATGCAGCGCGCGCCTGGCGCGTGATTTGTGATTCGCTACTGGCGTTCTTCGACCGGCACGTTCGCGATGCAGATGCGCCATTGCTCCACGGGCCTTCTGCCGAGATGCCCGAGCTTCTGTTTGGACCGCCACGCGACCTCATCGCCGCGCTCGGACCGAGAGCAACCTAGACCCACTTTGGACTGCGGCGGTCTTTGCCGCTTTCCAATAGGTTCTCACCGGCCGTTGACACCTCCTCAGGGTCGGCGCATAGTAGCGAGCAGGATGGGCGCAGAGAGAAGCGCCGTGGAGCATCAGCTACAGCCGACCACGCTTGATACGCGACAGGAGGATGCCCGTGAAAGCACCCAGTTTCGTCGGAGTCATGTTGGTTTCTGTGTTGATTGGCGGTGCGTGCAGCGCACCATCGGCGCCCGCGCCAGCCGCCGCGCCGGCCCAGAAGGCGCCAGCGACCGAAAAAGCCGCTGCCCCGGCCGCTGAAAAGGCATCAGCGGCCGCTCCCGCCACTGATGCCGAATGGGACCGCGTCGTGGAGGCCGGCAAGAAAGAAGGCCGCGTCACGATTTACGGCCGGCTCCTGTCCGGGCCTGAGGGCACGGTCCTGGCCGATGCTTTCAAGCAGAAAACTGGCATAACGGTCGAGTTCATTGCCGGCGCAGGTAGCCCGATGTACTCGCGAATCAAAGAAGAGCTGAAAGCCGGGCGCCCGACCGCTGACCTGTATGAAGGTTCTCAGCCTTGGCCTGGCAACATCGAGCGTGAAGGGTACTTCGTCAATCTCAAAGATAAACCGATTCCGTCACTGAAGGATCCGGACAACGTCTGGCTTGTCGATCCATGGTTCATGAGCCCGGAGAAGAACTATCTGGGCACGCGCTTCGGCGACTACCTCGCCCACATCGCGGTGAACACCGGCGTGATACCTGAAGCCGAGCTACCGAAAAGCTGGAGCGACTACGCAACGGACCCGCGCTTCAAGGGCAAGATCGGATGGGTAGATCCGAAGACCACGCAGGATATCGGTACCGTCTGGGCACGCCACGGCTACACGGGTAAGGGCCTGACCATCGAGCATCTCTGGAGCATTTACAACGTTCAAAGTCCACAGCTCTTCGCCAATCCTGTGGAAGCCACCACGGCTATCGGTCGCGGCGAGGTGGGTCTCGGTACTGGCGCCACCTCATCGCTGTCACCGGCGGTGAAGGCCAGCGCACCGGTGAAGCTGGTGCTGTTCCCAGACACGCCGATCGTCTCACAGGCCAGCGGGATCGGCATCATCAAAGACACGCCCAATATGAACGCCGCGCTCGTCTTTATGAACTGGGTCATGAGTAAGGAGGGCATGGACCTGATCGCGCGGACCAACCAGGCGCGCACAGTCCGAACCGATGTCCACCCGGGCATCCCCGACGAGATGAAATCCGAAGTAGTAGGCGGCGGCAAACGCGGCCCGGAATATCTCCTGTCTGCGGCGCAGTCAGAGCTGGCGGGCGAGGTGGAAAACGCCGGCGTGATGCGCATGCTCACCGATGGCGCCTCGCTAGCCGACTTCAAGGCAGCCTACGACAAGTTCCTCATGGAGTGGGAGGCGAAGAAGGGCGGCCCGCAAGACACTCCGCTGAAGGCGCGTCAATAGAGCGGTAGATAACCCGGACCAGCAAAGCCGCATGCCGTGAGGGTGCGGTTCCCCTCGCGATATCTATGAATGAGGTGTTCGCGAAGGAGCCGCGCCCTCACGGCATGCGGCTCTGCTCAGGAGGTCGCCGCCACCTCAAGCATGGCTTCCTGGATCGTGACTCGTCCGCTCTTGGGAAACGGCCTCGGCATCGGCTGGGCGATACCGTTGCAGTCAATTGTCCTGCAGACCAACCTGTATGTCCCGGGTTCCACCGCGGGTATCGCGGCTTGCCAGTGCACCACCGTGTAGCGCATCGGCCACTGAGTAGATGCTCCGGACGCGGGGTCGAAAAGAAGCGGCACGCCGGGCAGCCTGCCATCCGGCAGCATCGTTCCCCACTTCTCCGGCGGCGGAAGGATCTGGGCGTCCTGCCAGTTGGCGTTGCTAAATGTCGGATCATCCTCAGGAAGCGGGTCAGATTCGGGTTGGAGCGCGTACTGCACACGCGAGAGGCCGGACACGCCCACCTGGGCAACTCCTGAGATGCGGATCGGCTCGTTAGCTCGCGCCGTCGTGGGAATCTGAGCGAAGCGAGCGAATGTCTTCATCGCGCTGTCGATGTCGTTGTTCCCATCCTCATAGGTGTCGTTTGCCGCGTAGTGGTTGGTGAGCACCACTCGCTGAAGCCACTTGACCGATTTGAATCCGTACGTTTCGGGTACCACCATGCGTACTGGCCCGCCGCGTTGGCCGGTGAGAAATTCGCCGTTGAGCTTGTAGCAAACAATGACTGGCAGCTCGCCGGGCGGCTCCTCCAGCACCCGGCCGATCGGCAATGAGCTGCGGAACATCTGAGTCGGATCATCGTTGTGGTAGCCGTAATAGAAGACTCGCCGCACATTGACGACCGGCCGAGTCATCCACACCAGCACTCGGAGTGGAACACCCTCCCATAGACCCATTCCCAGCGGCTCACCGATGTTGTTGCACGAGAGTCCTTTCAAGAACTGCACTCCGTGCACCTGGCCGAGCTTCACGAGCGTCTCGAAGTCAATCGTCGAGCCAGACTCCCTGGAGAGCGGTTGCTCGAGCTTCGTATTGCTCTCGGGATCGGCAACGATCTCGAGCTGCCAGGTATCCCGTTCTAGCCCAAGCTCCAGGCGTCGACCCAACGGTAGGGTATAGGGCAACGGGTTGCCCCGCTCTACGACACCGAAACGCTCTTGGGGCGTGAGGTAGCCGTGCTCAGCAATCGGATCTGGCTGTGAAGAATTCGGCTTGATTCGACCATTGGGGTGTGTGCCAGTAAACACCGGGCGATCGCTCGATGGCTGCTTGTCCGCCGCCACGATACCTCCACAGCGATGACTCATTGCTCGATTGGGACAAGCTTACCGGCTTACTAATCAACGGACAATGGGAACAGGGATGGCCGTCAGCAAGTCAGCACGAAATCAAGCGTTCACTCGGTGCACGTCCCACTGAACCTCAGCGCAGAACTCCAGGATCGCATCACGAGCAGGCGGCCAATACTCCGAGACTGGATCCCGAATAC
The DNA here is from genome assembly GCA_963765765.1 of uncultured Chloroflexia bacterium. Classification (GTDB taxonomy): domain Bacteria; phylum Chloroflexota; class UBA6077; order UBA6077; family JACCZL01; genus CAVXYC01. Next base: position 80,566 of record CAVXYC010000030.1, read on the forward strand.
CGAGGTGGTCTGCATTGTCGATTGTTATCAGGCGGACAGGGTCACCGGAGGCCGATGCGATTTTGAAGTACGACGTACTCCAACTGATGTGCACGACCTGATCGGCGGTGCCGTGGATCAAGAGTTGGGGAATGCCAAGGGGAAGGAGATCCCTGGGAGATGTCGACCCGTAGCGCTCCGGGAACTCGTCGGGGCTCCCACCGAAGAGCTCCTTCCAGACGCCGCCGCCAGGGCTATAAGCGAACGCGGCGCGCTGATCCAGTCCTCCCGCGCACGCGATGGCACCGACAATCGGCAGCGGGTCGTGGCGGTAGAGCGGGCTCGTGGGTGGCAGGCGGCGTCGGGCGGCAAGCCAGAAGGCGAGCGAAGTCCCCGCCGAATGCCCCAGAGCAACGACCCGATTCAAATCAAGGTCATGCTCCGCCTCGAGCTCACGAAGCAGATCGGCAGCGGACGCGAGATCCTCCCAGGTACCGGGCCAACCTCCGCCCGAGTTCCCGACCCGGCGATACTCCACATTCCACACGGCCAGGCCGTGTTCCGCGAGCGCCGCGCACGCCGGCGCAATCCCCGCGAGCGTACGGTTCGCCAGGAATCCACCCCCGTGGATGACAATGAGCACGGCATGCGGCCCTTTTCCGTCAGGGAGGTACAGGTCTGCGAACTGCTCCGATTCCTGTCCGTACGCGTAGCGAACCGGTGACTTAACAAGCTCCATGCGATTTCTCCACGGATGTCGAGGCGGCGTTACCGCGCGAGACAACGGGAATCATTGGGGACAAAGCTGCAACCGTGAGGTGCGGTTCCTGCTGACTCTCCCCGGATGAGGCGGGCGGTGTACGCGGGAACCGCCCGCCCTCACGGGTTGCGGCTCTGTCGTTGATTAGGAGATCCCCTCCCAGTATCGTCGGCCCTCAAGCCGAATCACGCGTCCAAAGCCGCTGCCCGGAAAATGGCAGACCACACCGATCATCCCGGACTCTTCCAGTCGATCGAGCATCTGCTTGCGGGTAGACACGGCCGTGGGAAGGTCGCCGTCGAAACCAAATGGCACGTCCGGCTCAGTCACCTGAAGTGGGTGACCCATGGTGTCACCCAGAATGATGGCGCGCTCGCTCCCGGAGGTGATCAGCAGCGCCATGTGTCCCGGGGTGTGGCCCGGCGCCGGGATCGCCGTGATCTCGGCCGTAAGTGCGCGTTCGCCGTTGAGCAGCTCCAGCGCTCCTAAGTCCTTCAGCGGGGTGATGGTCTGGTCCACGTACGGCATATGGAAGGCCGACTGGACCTCTGACGTATGGAACGCATCCCAGTCCGCCTGGTGCATGAAATACCGTGCGCGCGGAAACGTGGGCTTCCCATCCGAGGTCATGTTCCAACCGACATGGTCGGGGTGAGCGTGTGTGGTGAAGACCACGTCGATGTCCTCCGGACTCACACCCTGCGCGCGGAGATCATCGAGCAGCCCACCCGGTTGATTGTCGAAGAGGTCACGCGGAGTCGGCCCAAAGCCAGTATCCACGAGAATAGTCTGGCCGCTGGAGCGGACAAGCTGTCCGCCAAAGTGCCCGTGCCACGTATCAGGTCCATAGAACGCGTCCGGGTAACGTTCTTGATAGGTCGCCCAGCTCTCCTCGCTCACCCCGGGGAAGAGCTGTCGCAGCGGCATCGGAAAGCGAACATGGGCGTCCGTCAGCTCGATGATCTCGACGTTGCCAACGCGTAGCGTGCCCTCGGCCATGACTCCCTCCTTCGTGTTCGTGGTTGGGGCTTTAGCCTTTTTCGGCGGTCGACTTACCTACCGAAAGCGGCAGAACAGTGCTAAAGCCCTCACTACACGCGTCGCTTACTTAGGGTTGATGTTGGGATTCAGACGGAACAGGTTGTCAGGATCATACTTCCGCTTTACCGACACCAGTCGATCGTAATTGGAGCCGTATGAGGCGCGAATGCGAAGCTGCCAGTCATCACCGCCCATATGGTTGGTATATGCGGTTCCGGTGGTGAGCGGCTCGACCTTCTCCCAGATGTCTCGCGTCCACTTCGCGTGCGCGTCCGAACCCCCTTCAACCCACTGTGAGATGACGTTTACGTCCCAGAGCTTCTCGCGAAGCGCATAGGCGGTGGCATCGGGGGCCACTCGCGTGATCGCGCCGTGGAGCGGATACGCGATGATCGCGGACATAGGGGATGACATGTTGTTGGCGCCCTCGATCAGGAGATCGATGATGTCATCCGTGACCTCGCGTGCGAAGCCGGATTTCCAGTAGCGCTGGAGTCCATGGATAGCCATGGGATCATCCAAGATCTTCTGACGCGCGGTGTAGGGCATCGGCTGCACAAGATCCGCGATAGGGGTGCCGAACTTGCGGATTGGCTCCAGAATGCGCTCGCCTTCGTCCAAAGAGCCGCTGTGGGACAGAACAATCGCTGACAGAGGATCGCCATCTGGTGAATTGAGCAACCCTGCCAGCACGTACGTGCTGTCCGGCAGATCACGGCCGAAATCGGCCACTGCTTTCCACACGTCCTTCGCGGCGGCTCGCGGATGAAGCACGAGACCGCCCCACACGGTCGGACCTACCTCATGGAGCTGATAGTGGAATGATGTCGCTACGCCGAAGTTTCCGCCGCCTCCTCGCAGCGCCCAGAAGAGATCGGTGTTTTCCTCCGCACTGGCAGTGCGCGCCTCGCCGTCCGCGGTGACAACGTCTACGGAGATCAGGTTGTCGCAGCTTAGTCCGTGGAGACCGGAAAGGAATCCAGCGCCACCCCCTAGAGTGAGACCCGCGATGCCTGTGTTGGAGACGGTGCCACCAGGCGTAGCGAGGCCAAAAGCCTGCGTCTCGCGATCGAATCCCGACCACAGTACGCCGCCCTGCGCGCGTGCCGTGCGAGCACTCGGGTCCACATGAACGCCCTTCATTCCCGAAAGGTCGATCACTAATCCGCCGTCGCAGGTCGCGTGGCCCGCGGCGTTATGACCACCGCCCCGCACGGCCAGTCGAAGGTTCTGCTCAACGGCGAACCGCACCGCGGCCTGCACATCCGGCGTACCCGTGCAGCGAGCGATCAACGCCGGCCGCCGGTCGATATTACCGTTCCAGACTCGGCGAGCATCGTCGTACGCATCGTCCGAGTCGCTCAAAAGCACCCCGGCTAGCTGTTCCCGTAGTCGCTCCACGGCAGTCTCGTTGATCTCGGTGGCTTCTCCAACGAGGGTCCTGGCATTGATGGCGGCCATTGCTTGCTCCTTCGATCCAATCGTCGCGAAATCCTACGATGCGTCATCGCGCCGATGATAGTCTCTGCCAGCTTGTGATGGATTGCGATGCTTATTGTCATCACAGAGGTAGGCATTGCTTCGACATCCTGTTGCCTGCCTCATTTCCAACGAATCAGATTCGACACAGACCTAAGCGGCTTGTCCGCGCACTGCCCAGGCCCTAGCGATGAGACTGATGGACCCGTCCGCTGCGACGGGAACGCTGGACTGAAGCCGCTGGCGCAGGGCTGCCTGAGCGGCAGGACTGAGCGAAGCCGTGTACGATCCGGCTGGGCCGGCGCCGCCAAGAAACGGCTGCCACAGATCATCGAGATCGCGAAACTTCGTCGGTACGTCGATTGCGCGAACTTTGACGGAGGCGAGGCCGGCGTCGCGAAACCGCGACTCTAGAGCCTCTGGCTGACACAGGGGAAAGCGCCTGCCCTCATCAAGCTCGGCCGCGCCCGAGGCCACGGCGGCGGCCGCGTCCCAGAAGAACCGCAGAAGCTGCATCCCGTCGGCGTAGTCCCAGACGTACGCGGCAATCACGCCTCCCGGCTTGACCACTCTGGCCATCTCGACAAGTCCCTGCGAGACGTCCGGAATGAAATTCAGCACCAGACCGCTGACGATCACGTCAAATCGTCCGCTGTCATAAGGAAGCCGCCCAGCGTCACCCACCCGGAAATTTGCGCGCGGATCGACAGCGTGCGCTCGTGCGAATGGAAGCATCGCTTCAGATGGATCGCAGCCATCGACCGTCAACGGATCGGACCGCTCCAGAATCGCTGAGCTCAATGCACCAGTGCCGCAACCGACGTCCAGCCATCGCAGTCTCGTCGGCATGTCGAGCCAATCGAGGAGCTCGGGTGCCACCAGGCGACTCCATCGTCCGATGAACGCTTCGTATGGATCGTCTGTCCATTCGTGCATCGCGCTCATGAATACTCTATGCGCCTTTCGTGATGGCGGGCATCACATCGCGGGCAAACCAGCGGAGCTGTTCTTTGAACTCTTCGGGCGGCATGCCCTCGGCCCAATGGATCATGAGCTGATCCAGACCGGGATACTTCTCCTGGTACTCGCGAATCTGATCGATCACCAGTGATGGGGGACCGCACAGCCAGGCCTTCTGCCTGACGCCGTCATGAATACTTGGCGTGCGGGCTGGAGCGCCCGGCGTGCCCCAGGTACGACCGTTTTCGTCTGCGTAACGGACGAAACCAAACGGTCCAAACCACTTGTATCGCTCGTCGTGATACGGCTCTACGCGACGCACCGCCTCCTCCTGCGAATCGGCCAGGTAGAGACCAACGCCGAGACACAGGTCCTCTCCAAGCTGAAGCTGTCGGCCGGCCTTTGCCGCCTCTTCCTGGTAGGCGCGGAACACCTGGTCTGTGATCAGCTCACCGTTGAGGGTCACCATTCCCTTGATGCCATTCTGAGCCATGAACGGAATGGACTTGCCGCTGGCGATTGGCTGCCAGATCTCGACCGGTTGATGGATCGGCCGCGGGACGAGCGTGATGTCTTCTGGGACGTAGCCGCGAAAGGGAAGCTGCGCGGGGATCTGGTAGTGCTTGCCGTGATGCGAGAACGATTCCTGGTGGAAGGCTTTAAAGAGCACTTCCATCTGCTCTTCGAACAGCTCCATATTCGCCTGGCCGTCGAGCAGAGGCGCGCCGAGCGTTTCCACCTCGCGCGTCTGATAGCCACGCCCTACGCCGAAGACAATACGTCCGTCCGTCAGGATGTCGGCCAGGGCGTAGTCCTCAGCGATCCGAAGCGGGTGCCAGATGGGCAGCACATTGAACGCACATCCGAACTTGAGCTTGCGCGTCTGGGAGGCCAGCCAGGTTCCAAAGAGGATCAGGTTGGGGATGACTTCATAGGCTTCACGCTGAAAGTGATGCTCAGCCATCCACAAGCAGTAGTAGTCAAGCTCATCCATGAGCTGGGACAGTTCGGTGGCGGTGCGATAGGCCTGAACAATCTGGTCGTTCGAGTAGCGACGGTCGTCAGCCGGCGTGCCCTGCAGCCCGACGTTCTCGAGCTCGATCTGACCCACGTATAACACCGAGACCTTGGTGATCATGCCGACCTCCACTGTGACGCAGGATATCGGGTCATGGTGATCACCTCAACTCATCCGGTCCGCAACGTACCACGCCTGGACAACGCGGTTCTCATCTGTATTTCGTGTGCCCACGAGCCGTCCTACGTCCACGTGGCGCACCAGCTCGGCAGCTTTTGACCCGGGGTTTACGCCATCGCGAGGCGTTGTGCTGGGATTGATCTCCCAGTGAACAATGCGGAATCCAGCGGCTTCTACCATGCTTCGCGTCTCCGACTCGCTGCAGAGGAAGCTCATCGAAGCGTCGTGCGCCCAGGGGACCGGGAACAGAATCGGCTGCACGGGGCCGGCGAGGACGTCCTGGATCGCCATCCGGCCGCCCGGTCGGAGAATGCGGTGTATCTCCTGGAATAACCGTGGTTTATCGCTAATGTTCATCGTGGCATTCTGTGACCAGGCCACATCGAAGGTGGAGTCGGGGAAAGGCATGTTCAGCGCATCGCCGTGCCGATGACTTACGTGCTCGCCAAGGCCGGTGAGCTGGGTGAGCCGCTCACCAACGCGGATGAACTCCTCGGTGAGATCCAGCACGGTAACCTGGGCGTCCAGGAGCTCGGCAAGTGTGCGAGCGGGACCGCCGTAGCCGCCGCCCACATCCAGAATGCTCGCCCTCCGCGGCAGGTCTGCCAGGTCTAGGAGTCCCAGAGTGGCCGTCTTGCCGCCGCCATGGAATTGGTCGAACCCGGCCAGATCGTCAGTTGACGGATGAGCTGAGTCGATTCCGGCCTTCTCCAGCTCCTCTAGGATGACCTCGTACAGATCATGACGGCCGTAATGCTCGTTGATGCGTTGCCAGCGATCTTCGGAGTTCGTCATGGTTGCCTCCATGGAGCCTTCCGAGTAGCTCCCCCGCTTCCTGCCTGCGGAGCGATGTTCTCATTGTGCTCGCGGGAAGGGCTGGGGTAGGGTCCCTTCCCGCGAGCTCTAATCCCGCCCCGACATACGTATTCGCAGAAGCGTGTCACCACACCTCGTCCACTGACAGACCGAGCGCACTCCGCCCAGCGTACACCAGGGTCTTCTCCGGAGGAAGCGGATGGTACTTGCCCCCGCGAACATCGCGGTAAGCACGCTCAAGAGGCGATCGCTTGAAGTACGATGATCCGCCCGCCGCTTCCATCGCCAGGTCCACGACCTCTTCGGCCTCGGTGATGACGCAGCGCTTGGCGATGAGAGCCGCGTTCGTGTTCTGCTCATTCAAGGAGTAGTCGAAGTCTTCGCCAAGCTCAGTCAGGCTGCCCATGAGCGTCCACCAGGCTACACGAAGCTTGTAGTCCATGAGACCCACGAGCCGAATCAAGGCAGAATCCTCGGTCGGCACATCACCGTTGCGCGCGGGACGGCGAGAAGCTACACGGACGGCTTCATTCCGAGCGCCCGCCGCGATTCCGAAGTAGACGCTGGCCATGGTCGGTCCGAAGTGGGTCAGCGCATTGTGGAATGCGGCGTCCCACCGGCCCCAGGGTCGACGCGCCGCGATCTGCGCCTCTGAGACGAATACGTCGTCAAGCTGAATGTCATGACTACCCGTGCCACGCATGCCCAACGCATCCCACGTCTCCAGCACCTGAAAGCCTTCGCTGTTACGCGGAATGCCCATGGCCAGGACGATGCGTCCCTCCTGTGGATCGTCATACGCTGCCATCGTGCTCAGCACATTGGCGACCGGTGCCTGGCTGCAGAACGCCTTGCGCCCCGTGACTCGGTAGCCGCCCTCAACTCTTACGGCGGTGGCACTGGGCCACAGACTGTCAGAGCCACCGCTGGTCATCAAGATCAGGCCATCGTTGGCGACGCGTTTAAGAAGTCCATCCGCGCCAGGCGCTCCATGCTTCCACCGATACACGTTGGTCGTCACCAGGTACAGGTGCATGTTTACCGCGAGGGCCGTGGAGCCACAGTACCGGGCCAGCTCGGCCTGAGCGTAACATGTCTGACGAAGTGACGCGCCGAGGCCACCAAGCTCCTCAGGAACAATAAGCCGCGTATACCCAGATTCCCGCAGGGCCGAGTAGTGCTCAGACACGAAGGACCCATCGCGATCATGCTCCGCCGCGAGGGGCGCAATTCGCGCCCCAAGCTCGGCGGCCAGCGGCACGAAACGATCGTCTCCTTCGTGTAACGGCGACGGTCGGAACTCAGTGGTGCGAGTCATAGTCTGAATCATGTCTCTACCTCCGTGAGCGTCACATTTGCTCGCTCGCTGGCAGACTACATCCCGACACATGGGCCGCCATCCGGGGTTTCCGTGATTCTCAGTTTGGTCACGGTGAGGGAATTCCCTCATCCATCAGGGTGCGTGAGAACAGCTCTTGCGCTCAGTCGCCCATCCCGTGGCGGAGCGCCCAGGCGATCGCTTCCGCTCGGCTGCGCACACCGAGCTTGGTATAGATGTGCGTCAGATGCCGGTCAACGGTCGCTACGCTGACCACCAGAGCGTCGGCAATCTCCCTGGTGGTAGCTCCGGTCACGAGGTGCTCGAGAACGGTGCGCTCGCGTGTGCTCAACCTATCGGACGCTTCGCTGGAGGGGACGGAGTCTGTCTCGGACACGGGTATCTGGAAGGCAATTGCCTCGTCGATGGCCTGGTCAATGGACATCGCTCGTCCGGTGGTCCAGGCTTTCTCAAAATCGTCCGATGCCAGCCGCGCCCGAGCAGATTCCGTCGTCTCCGTAATGACCGACTCGGCTAGAGGTATCGGCATGACGTCGATGGCCGCGCTGAACGCATGGACGGCGCTGATCAGTCGGACCGCCCGCTCTGGATCGCCGAGTGCATTGATCAGAGCTGCCCAGGTAGCCAGGCCATTGTGAACGGTCCATGGTGTGCCCAGGCCCTGAAGCTGTGTGACGCCTGAGCGTACGAGCTCCAGCGCCGGACGATAGTCTCCGCGCCGAAACGCTACCAGGCCCTTGAGGTGGGAACAGATCGCTTCACCTTCCAGGAACCCGATCTCCTGCCGAATCGCGACAGCGCGGCCGTAGTGCTCCCACGCGGCGTCCAGATCATTGCCAATGTGCGCGGCCAGCGCCAGCAGGTGCACTGACCAGCCCATCAGCCACCGATCGCCGCACGCCTCGGCCACGCTCAGACTTCGCTGCCCCAGGCGCCTGGCGGCCTCGGCATCGTTTTCGAAATACCGAACACGCCCCATGACGTGAAGAACCCAGGCGTCAGCCCACTGATTGTGATGCTCCCGAGCGAGAGGCAGGGCCTCCTCGAGGAAGTGTTCAGCCGCGGCGCTATCGCGTTGGATGTGTGCCAACCAGGCTGCCCCGTAGAGCGCCTTGAGTCTCGCCTCGCCACCCGCCAGGATCGCTCAAGCGCCTGCTGCAACCAGCGCCGCCCTTCACTAATATGACCCCGCTGTGGCCAGAACCAGGCCAGCGCACCCGTTAAGCGAAGCTGCTCATCGTGGGCACGATCATCGGCGAAAAAGTAAGTGAGCGCAGCCCGCAGGTTATCGTGCTCGGCCTGCAGGCGGTCCAACCAGGCCAGTTGTGCTCGGCCACGCAGGAGCGGCTCCGCCACCTCCGCAAGCTGTAAAAAGTAGCCTGCCTGCCACCTTCGCATCGAAGCCAGCTCAGCCTCACTTTCGAGCTGCTCAATGCCGTATTCCCGAATGGTCTCGAGCATGGTGAAGCGCGGCTCGCCCGATGCCGCGTCCATGGGTCTGATCAGGCTCTGACTGATGAGCGACTCGACCCCATCGACGACTTCGTTCTCGACGATTGACCAACGTTGATTACCAACGGTCGCGGCAGCCGCTGCTTCGGCGGACTCGAGCGTGAACCCGCCAACGAAGATTGCCAATCGTCGAAACAACAATTGTCCTCCGATGGGAGCAGGTTGTAGCTCCAGGCGATAGTATTACGAAGCGTGCGCTGCCGATCGGGCAAATCCACGTTCCCACCGGTCAGGAGCTGCAGCCGCGGCGGCGATTGGGTCTCCTGAGGAGCGCCCGCAATCGTCGTCGCGTCGGGATCGGTAAGCGTGCCTCCGAGCCGAACGAGCATCGACTCAGCGGAGAAGATTCGGACACGAGCCGCTGCCAGCTCCACGGCCAATGGCAGTCCATCGAGCCGGTGACAGATCTGTGCGACAGTCGCCGCGTTCTCCGAAGTGAGCATAAAGTCCGGCCGCACGGCGCGAGCGCGGTCTACAAATAGACGGACCGCCTCGGAGGCGGCGAAGCGATCGAGCGTCGTGAGTGACCCTGCGTCGGTCGGTTGCACGCTCGGCAGGTCAAGTGGCGGGACCGTCCGCTCACGCTCACCCGAGATTCGGAGTGCTATGCGACTTGTCACTAACAGGGTGCACCCGGAACAGCGCGTCAGGAGAGCCGCCAGGGCCGCGCCGGCAGCGTGCACCTGCTCGAAGTTGTCAAGTATCAAGAGCATGCGCTTGCTGCCCAGGTGATCGGCTAGCACCTCAATCGAAGGTCGTCCCTGCACGTCTGGCAGACCGAGCGCCTGCACCACCGTTGGAATGACGAGATCGGGATCCACGATGGGTGCCAGGGGTACAAAGCACAACCCATCGGCGTAGCGGTCCGCGGTCAGCGCGGCGAGCTGAATGGCAAAGCGCGTCTTGCCCGTCCCGCCGGGTCCGGTGAGCGTCATCAACCGACAGTCAGTCAGGGCAGCGCATGCCTCCGCCAGCTCGCGCTCGCGTCCGATAAACGTCGTTAACTGCTCCGGCAGGCTCGGAGCGTGATGTCCGCCGGTACGGAGCGCTGGAAATTCTTCCGGCATTCCAGCCACGATGAGCTGAGCTAGGTGCTCCGCGCGCGGCAGATCCTTGAGCCAGTATTCGCCCAGATCGCGAAGCGCGACGCCGTTAGGAAGATCCGCTTCTATGAGCTCACGCGTGGATCGCGAGACGAGAATCTGCCCGCCATGGCCGGCGGCGCCGATACGCGCGGCCCGGTGCACGTCGAGCCCGATGTAGTTGCCGCCGACCACATCGGGCTGTCCCGTGTGGATGCCCATACGCGCGCGTATGGGACCCGCCGCCGCTGCCAATGCCGCGGCCAACGCCCGCTGGATGTCCAGTGCCGCGTTTACCGCATCGAGCGCACGGGCGAAGACCAAGAGGAAGCCATCGCCCTCGTTGCTGACTTCGTGGCCCCGACGCTCCGCGAGCGTCGCCCGAACCAGGGAGTGATACGACTGAAGCACGTCGCTGTAAGCATCGCCAAGCGCATGCAGCAGGCGAGTGGAGCCTTCAATATCGATCACCAGGAACGTCACAGTCCCTGCGGGAATTGCGGTCAAGCCGCTCGCTCCTCGCGAGTCTTGAAAGGATGGTTACTCAGATTATCTCGCATTCAGAGTCGATCGTCAGTGGCCTCATCTAACAATAGAGCAGAAGCAAACCAAGCGAATCGATCGTGTGGGGAAAAGAGGAGAGACACAACCATACGCATGGTTTTTGTGAGTCTGCCGGTCAAAGGCCTGAACGCCTCCAAGGAGGTTTTTCCCAAACTCGGCTTCACCTTTAACAACGACTTCACAAATGATGAGGGAGCCTGCATGGTCGTGGATGAGAACATCTTCTGCATGCTACTCACCGAGCCGCACTTCAAGGGCCTCATCACCGGCGACATCAGTGATGCTCACAAGTCCATGGAAGTGATCAACTGCCTTTCATGCCAGAGCTGGGAGGAAGTGGACGATATGGTAGCCACGGCACTCGCCGCGGGCGGCAAAGAGTGGAAGCCGAAGATAAAGCAGCATGTATGGCTGGAGCCTCCAGGACCCTGACGGGCACGTATGGCAGCTGACGTATATGGAACAGCAGTAGCGAGCGACGTCCGGTCGGCGATGAACCAGACTTGATTACAGTGAGGAATTCGGCGCGTCTTTAAGGCAAGATGCGCAGAGTTCAATGTTCACCGCGCGTGACTGAGCACATCGGGGTTGACCACATTAATGGGCGTAACTTCCGCGTACGCGTTGACCAACGTTGTCCGCCTGCTGTTGCGTGCTCAAGCGAGCCTGGAAATAGGGCTTCTCAAAGGTTCGCTCGAGCTCCACGATGATGGGCTCCGAGACGATTAGTTCCCATTCACCAATTAGCCACAGGCGCAACAGGCGATCGGGGATGCTATCGCGCACAGTGAAGCCTGAAGCCAGGACATTCGTGTCCAGGACAGCGCATTTCACCCGCGATCGGAACTCAGAGTGGTCCTGCGGTTCTCAGCTCTGACTTCGGCGATCGCTCTGGAGATCTCACGCTCTACCTGCTCACCTGGGGCATCAGCAAACGCCGCCTGGCTGGCATCAAGGATCGCTAGATCCTTCTGGCGCTCGGCGTCCATTTGGTTTAGTCGATCCAGATCTTGAGCGGAGACAATGGCCGCGACAGGGATACCGCTTTTCTCAACGAGCACTCGCGCCTGGCGGCGAAAGACTCGGTTGAGCAGATCGCTGCATTGGGCTCGGGCTTCGGATGCTTTGATCGTTTGAGTCATAGGTTCACGCTCCGACATGGCACCTCCTTTCCAAGTGTCATAGTCCGTACAAATTTGTACAGAGTAGACGAAACTTGACAGAATGTCAATAGGGCAATCGAGCCGCGGTGCCGATAACCATATAAACTCTTCATTGGATCATGGATGCGAAGTCTCCGAATTGACGACAAGCTGCCTTCCTGGGACAAGACTGAACCGCGGCATGAATGGAAAGGCATTCTAGTTGGCAACGGGGCTAGTCGTGCAGTTTGGGACGACTTCCAATACACCTCTCTCTATGAAACGTCTCTATCAGGTGGTCCATATGGGAAGGTGAATAAGTATTTGAGACCCTATGCTGAAGAGCGTGGTCTGTGGCATTCGCTAACCAAAACTGACCAGGTCATATTCGAGTCAATGAAGACTCAGAATTTTGAACAAGTATTATCAGCACTGATGACTGCCAGGACCGTATGCGAATCACTAAACATAGAAACTGCAACGATACAATCGTGCTACAAGAGCGTTCAAAATGCACTGATACACGCTGTTAAACATGTTCATATACCACATAATCTTGCTAAACCTATGTTTGAGAATATAAGAGAATCACTCAGAATGCATTCAGTAATATTCTCAACGAACTACGATTTAATAATATATTGGGCTATTATGGATGGTTAGTATAAAGATTTTCCAGACTACTTCTGGGGGAAGGACAGTAGATTTAACAACACAGATACTAATACAAGACGAGTTGACGTAACGCGACTTCTATTTCTTCATGGAGCTCTGCACCTGTATCGTGCTCAGGACGGTGAAACGTTTAAGTCCAAGAGTGACTTTGGCAGTACACTGTTAGATCAATTTGGAACATTGATGGGTGATGACTACACCCCGTTGTTTATAACCGAGGGAACAGCTCAAAATAAGCTTGCGTCCATTCACCATTCTGATTATCTGTCTTTTGCTTATCGAGAGTTTGAGCAGCACGATGGCCCGCTGGTGGTGTTCGGACAGGCACTTGGAGATAGTGACAAGCATTTGGTTGAAGCGATCGACGGCTGGGGAAAGAGGCCCATAGCAATTGGGATGTTGCCCAGCGACTCTGAGAGTATCAGGAAGCGGAAACTTGCTCTCCATCAGCAATTACCAAAGGCTGAGCTGCTTTTCTTCAATGCAACAACGCATCCTCTGGGGTCGCCGAACCTTAAGGTTGCGCGGCCGACTCCCTAATGATTCAGGGTTTATAAGAGCACCAGGAGCCATCGTCGTTCCTTTGATGGCAGCTCCAGAAGGGGCCGCGGCGACTATGCATCAGCGTCATGGGAAGCTGATGCACCGCGCAGACGGGTGCGCGCAGCGGTTGTGATTCGGGATCAGCTTCAGGAAGCATTGATTCAGGCTTGCTCGCGGCGCGCTGGATGACCTGCTCGACTGTTTCTGATGGGTCTTTGGTTTGGCCCACCATCGCAAAATTTCCAGCCATCTTGGCAATCACCAGGTACGTGGTTTTACCCATCAGCTCACCACTCCCTTCTGTGAGGATGGGGTGGCGCTCATAGGCTGGTTTTCTCCATGGCCTTTCGGCCGCTTCGCTTGGCCAGGTGCACATAGATCTGGGTCGTGTCCAGTCGCGCGTGCCCCAGCCAATCCTTGAGCTGAAAGGCACTCACCCCGTGCTGAGCCTTATAGGTCGCGAAGGTATGCCTGAAGGAATGGCACCCTGCCCGCTTGGTGATCTGAGCACCCCGACGGTACTTGGTCACGAGTTTCTGCACTCCACGCTGGCCGAGTGGCTCACCATACTGGTTCAAGAAGAGATGGTCATCGGACACGTCAGGTCGGACCTTCAGCCAGCTCCTGATGGCTTGCATGCCTTTCTTCTCCAGCTCGATCTGACGGGTCACCATGCCTTTACCCACCACAGTGATGAGCTGGTGCTCCAGGTCGACCGCTTCAAGCCGTAGGCTACACAGCTCGGACACCCTGATCCCTGTCTGCAAGAACAGCTGGAGAATGGCAAAGTCCCTGGGGTTGCCCCCAGCTTGCGCCAACATTCTGGAATATTCATCGGGTGCCAGGATGGAGCGGGAGTTCTTCTCTTTCTTGGGTGTGTCCAAGCCTTCAGCAGGGGAGTGGGCGATGACTTGCAGATCTTCCCGCGCGAAACGGAAATATTCTCGGATCGCGGCCAGCTTGCGGGCTCGAGAGACCGCCCGAGAGTTTCTTCTCGCCCAGGCAGGCCAAATACTCCCGCACATCCACCCGAGCTACGTGATCCACCGCGGCGATGGTGGCGTTGTTGGCGTGGATCCAGTCAATGAACTGACTCAGATCCGTGCGATAGGCACTCTGGGTGAGCTCGCTCCTGTTTCTGGCCTGCAACCAGCGGAGGAATTGCTCAAGCGCGAGTTCTAACGTGGGGGCTGTGGTGGTGATGGTCATAGAGCTGGCTGGTGTCCTTCCAGGAACGATCACCAAAGAATGATCGACCTGACCCCAGAGTCTCACGACGGGCCCCGCGGCACAACAGCCTTTCTCCAGTAAAACATGGTTCGCATAACCATGTCAATCGGGAGTTATTGCGACCCCAAAGTAAGCGGGGTTGAGATCAGCTTGGGAAGCTCTGGTTCGCAGAAGAAGCGTTATGAGACCCGCGAGTCAGTCCGATAATGGGGGTTATCGGAACGAAAAAAGCGGGCCTTGCTACTGGATGACTTCGGTGGCCTGCGTCAGGATGGACGGCGGGATGGTCAGCCCCAGGGCCTGCGCTGTTTTGAGATTGATGACGAAGTCAAACCGTGGGCCGCTCCATCGGCAGGTCGCCGGGGCGAGCGCCGCGCAGGATCTTGTCCACGTATGGCGACGCACTCCGGTAGACCTCGGATCGACTCAGCCCATATGCCAGCAAGCCTCCGGCCCGAGCGAACCCGGATTTTCTGCTGATCGACGGCAGCCGATACTGGAGCGCTAACTCGGCGAGGCGTCCCCACGCAGAGTCGAACTGAGGGTTGGTGAGAATCTTGAGGGCATCGGCGCCGTCTGCGGACATGGCCGCGAACGCTTCGTCGAGGCCGCTGAGGTCCGGGATGGGACGATGTGAAGCTGTAGCCCAGCCCAGGGCGCGGCCTCCTGGAGCGCCCGCTCGCGCGCGCTCCGCGGCGGTGGGGTGGGCGCGGGCTGAGCGGAGCACGGCTACGCGGGAGGCGAGCGGGACCGCTTCCTTCAAGAGTTGAAGCTGCTTGCCTTCCAGCTGCGCCCGCTCACGCCGGCCATCCCGGTGATATTCCCGCCGGGCGCGCGATGTTGTCGACGAGCCCGATCTCAATCGCTCGCCGCAGACGAGGATCGCCACGAGGGGGAGGGTGACTGGTCGCCTGCTTGGCGGCGGCGCTAGCCTTCGAGGCCGTACGCAACCAGCTCGACGTTCCGCGCACGAGCTCGTTCGCGAGGGCCCGTACCGTTGAGAGTCCCCTCGGACCAGCGGGACTCCACGGCGAGGTTGCGCCCCTCGACCCAGCCCAGCTCCGCATCTCATCCCAGAACGCGTCCCAACGGGCGCTAGGCGAATCACCGAGGACGCCGATCAGGCGCACCGGCTCGGACGTTGGGGCCTGGGGAGGGAGCAGCCCGCAGCCGGCCAGCAGAGCGAGGCCTGACACGGACAGGCCGCCGCGCAGGAAATCGCGTCGCTGTAGAACGTGGAACAAGGTCACTGGATTAGTTCCGTTGCCTCGGCAAGGACCGACTGAGGAATCGTAGATTCCGAGCATCTGAGCGGTCTTGAGATTGATCACCAGGTCAAATTTCTCCGGCCGCTCCACCGGTAGCTCCGCGGGATTGGCGCCCTTCAGAATCTTGTCCACATAGGTGGCGGCGCGTCGCTCCTGGGCGGGACGATTTGCCCCGTAGGCGATCAGTCCGCCGACTGCCACAAATCGCCGATCGGCCGACATCATGGGCAACCGGTGCGTGAGCGCCAGCGCGCCGACACGCGCCACATTGCTCGCCAGCACGAGATTGTCCACCAGGGTCAGCGCATCCACGCGCTCCTGCACCGCTCGCTCGAACGCGCCCTCGATGGCGGCGGGCTCACGCACCTCCAGAGGCACAGCGTCAGCCCCAGGGGGCCGGCCGCGGCCTCCGCTATCTGCACCTGGCCGGCCTGGTTGAGATCAGGGTCAGGGTTCCAGATAACGCCCACCGTGACACGGACGGGAGTGTCTTTCGCAGGACTTCCAACCGCTTCCCAATCAGCTCGCGGGCGATGCTGGTCTGCCCGGTGACGTTGCCTCCTGGCCGGGCGAGACTGGCCACAAAGCCGTCCGCCACCGGGTTGTTCGTCTGTGCCATCACAATGGGGATGGTGCTGGTGGCACGCATCGCGGCCCGGATAGGGCCTGCCCCGGAGGCTACGATCACGTCGACGGGCATGTTCACGAGCTCGGCGGCCAGCCGGGGAGGCGATCGAGCTGCCCATCGGCGCCTCGCCACTCCACGGTGACCGTACTGCCCTCGATGTAGCCCAGCTCTGCCAGGCCCTCCCGCAAGGCGTCGGCCCCTTCCTGCTCGCCGACCGACAGATAGCCGATACGAGGTGTCCGAACCGCCGGCTGAGAGCGTGGCGATACCAGCCCGCAGCCGGCCAGCAGACCGAGGCCGGCCACGGACAGGCCACCCCTCAGGAAGCGGCGACGGGTGCTCGATGGTCCGAGTGGCGTCATGATGGCGCTAGTGTACGCCCCGAAGTGAGGGCGCTATGGTACTCGGAACTGGGCGGGCTCTCCGCTAGCTGCTCGCGCAATCATGGTAGGGACGCAGTGGCAGTTGGAACCGTGGCGTAGCGCTCTTAGGAACCAGGTTAGTGACCTGTTCCGTTCGATAATGGGGGGTTATAGGAACGAGCGGTGGGGGTTATCGGAACTTGGCGGCCGGGATGCTCGCCGACCCAGTCTGCTACTGGATAACCTCGGTCGCCTCAGCCAGGACGGACTGTGGGATGGTGAGCCCGAGCCCCTGTGCGGCCTTGAGGTTGATCACGAAGTCCAAGGTCGTGGGCTCTTCGACGGGGAGATCGGCCGGTTTGGCCCCTTTGAGGATCTTGTCCACGTAGGCGGCGCCGCGTCCGAGTCGCCCTTTCCATCTAGAGAGCAGCGCTCTGGCGAATCCCGGCTGCCTCCTCGAATCATGCGTTGGCGTCAAGCGGCGGGTGCTCGAGAACGCTGGGCCGGTACTCGACCAGCTGGATACGGCCGTCGAAGGTGCGGTTGTCGATCATCTCGAGGGCGACGTCCGGGTAGCCGTCGTAGATGCGTTCTGCGCCCGTGGCGCCGGTGATCACCGGGAACATGACGACCCGGAAGCGATCGACGAGTCCGGCTCGCAGCAGCGACCGGCACAGGCTGATGCTCCCGATCGTGCTCAGGAGGCCCGAGCCGTCCTCCTTCATCGCCCGGACGACTTCGACCGCCTCGTCGCGCACGAGCGTGGTGTTTGCCCACGTGAGCGGCTCCTCGAGAGAAGCAGAGAACACCACCTTCGACGCTTGCGTGAGTTCGTCGACGGAGGCCTCCTCGTCGGCGGTGAACTCGTCCGTCCCCGCTGGGGTCTCTCCGGCGGCGAAGCCCGACATCAGTCGGTAGGTGTTCGCTCCCATCAGGTACGTGACCTCAGGTTGCTCGCCGAGCCAGGCGAGGTACTCGGGTCCTTCCAGCCCCCACCATCCTGGCCAGCCATCCGCCGACGCGTAGCCGTCGAGGGAGGTGATGAAATCGACGAGGAGTTCTGGCATGGTCGTGTCCTTGTCCTTGGATGTCAGGTACCGGCTTCTGCCGACGCGACCCGCAGCCGGCGAGCAGGCCGAGGCCGGCGCGCAGGAAGTCTCGACGACTCCACGGATCCATGCCGGCCAGTATAGACCTGGCGGCCGTAACCTACAGCGGAACAAAGACACTCGCGCTCATCCCCCTCGACTTAGATGGTTACTTGTTCAGTGGTAGGTGGACGAGCGGCAAGGCAGTTGAGGTCAGGACGCGGTTCGCAGCCGACTTCATGGGCTGGGAGCAGGACAACGCCAAGTTCGAGCGGGAGTTCGAGCGCTTGGTTGCGGCGCTCAAATCAGGAGATGCTGGGCGCGAGACCGCGCCTATCCCGAAATTGTGATCACCTGGGTTGTGGCTGTCTGATTTGATGTGCTCCATCGTTCGTTCACCCCCTTTCCAGCGTGCCTTTGAGCATTGATGTCGGAAGGCTTGCTTGCCTTCCTTACTGGCTCAGAGAGCGAGCGGGGGTGAAGGGCGCACAGGGCGAGCGGAGCGAGTTCATCGTGACCCTTGCGCGCGAGGGGCGAAGGGCCCCTGGTATTGTGCGAGGAAACTTTTTACTGACGAGAGCTGTAGAGGCTCCCCGTGAAACGCCCCGCGCTCTCCCGATCGCCGTATGCTCACATCGATCATCGAAAGCGGTGGGGGAATCAATGCGTCGATGGACTGGCATCATTGGTGGTGGCATCCTGGCCTTTTTGGGGGCCGTCTGGATGTTGCAGGGTTTCAATGTCCTCGGGGGTAGTCGCATGTCCGGCGAATCGTTTTGGGCCGGCGCTGGGTTCGTGGCGCTCATTTCGGGCCTTGGGATTCTCGCCCTCAGTCTGCGGACTGCACCTGCCGAGACTAGGGGGAAACGATGACCTCAACAGAACCATGGAGCGAAGATCAGTTCACGCGCCTGCTTGATGATCCGAGCTCCTCAGCCGAGGACATTGCGCTACAGGTCGGTCGTTCCGTTGGCGCGGTCGAAACCGTCCGAGCCGGGCTGCACGCGCACCACCGTTGCGGTGACCAGTCCTTGCTTTCGGCGATGATGTGTCGCGTCATCGAGCAGCGGCAGGGTGCAACCTGATCGAAGGTGTCGCTGAACTGAACCTCGTATTCATCGCGGGTCACGTACCGATATGCGGCGTACAGATTACGTCCCCCATATTCAGTAGCGGATGACCGGAGCCCGACAGCGGCTCCTTTTCGAAGACATCAACGGCGACCATGCCAGGTCGGCCCGTCCTGACAGCCGATTCCAGCGCTCCAGGCTCGATGAGGGGCGCTCGACTGGTGTTCACCAGCAATGACGTGGGCTTCATACGGAATAGATCCGCGGCCGTAACGATGCCGCGTGTGGCAGGCACAGTCGCATGTGCAGCGAAAGCACATCGCAACCGTCGAAGAAGGCCTTTTGCTCGTTGCGGACTCGTAACCGTCCGCAACGGCCCGATTCCGCGATGGCTCGCGTGCCCAGACGAGCACGCGCATACCAAACGCCCGCCCGTAACCTGCCACGACTTCGCCAATACGCCCATAGCCAGAAATTCCGAGCGTCTACCCTCGTAGCGTGCTGCCCTCCTCGTTTGCCAGGTGCCAGTCTGAGCGCAGCGACCTGCTTGGGGATCTGGCGGACGGCAGCCAGAATGAGGCCCCAGGTCATCTCGGCCGCGGCGTAAGATGGCGTACCGGCGCGCTGGTCAGATGAGACGATGATCCTCAGACGTGTGCAAGTGTCCACGTCGATGTGTGGATAGACGCTTCGCTAACTGATGAGGCGCAAACCTGGAAGCCGCTCGAGCAGCGGCGCTCGAATCTCAGTGCGCTCGCGGATGAGGACAAGGGCCTCGCAGGCTGTAGACGCTCGGCGAGCATGTCGACGTCCTGCACATGATCGTTCCAAACGCTCACATCGTGCTCATCGAGCTTGGAAAAACACGGGAGGGCGCGCAGGATGTCGAAGTAGTCGTCCAGAATGGAGACTCCCAGATCGCCTCCATCGAGCAGGGACTCCCCGATCGCCCTCTCTTGCCATACTTGACGACCTTTTGCCAAACGCACGGCTCACTTCAGACGGAGGACAATTGTCAACCGACCTGTTTGCTCGGTCTGACCTGTTTGCTCGGTCTATTCCTGGACAGTTTCCGCACGTATCGCGATTCTCTCATTCGGGATCTTGATACAAAAGACTCTCCCGAACGAGACTCTCCCGAACGGCAGCTCACGAAGGCTTCGTGAGCTCCGCTGTCAGCGACAATATTCTGAATTGGTTTTCAGCGTCGTCGACAAGCCAGTAGAGCTCGAGCTCGTTTCCAGCATCCTAGCCGTTGATAGCTTTAGAGTCTCTCGTCAACTCGGCGGCACAACAGCGTCCGGCGGCATCGCAAAACCGTCACCGGGCATAACCGTTTCATAAACGTAACGACTCTCTTGCATGACGTAGTTAAGGCTGTCACACAGAGGGTCTTATAGCCCGACCCGTTCTTGGCTCGCGGGCACACATTCTCATCTCAAACGAGTTGGCGATTGCCCTCACGCGATGCAATTTGGCCTCATTTTGGTTAAATTGTGTAACGTATTCGCCCACGTCGTGCTGCAAACAGAGGAGTCTCATCCGTTGGTCATCCTGCGCCAGTGATCCCTAGAGCTCGGTGGGTGCGTCATAGCGCAAGCGTAGGATTGGCCCTCGGCGTGCTGGTTGCAACCAACGCAGCTCTGCCTTCGGCCACCTCGGCGCGTGAGCCGCTGCACACCGTGCCGCTGCAGGTCACATCCCCGGGCACGGCGGGCAGCCCTACGGCTGCCGCTCCTACCAACATCATCGAAGCCCAGAAACCTCAGGCATCGGCAACGGTCCCGCCAACAGTGACTCCGAGCGCCGCTGACATCGAGGCCCTGCGGCGTCTGAACGCCGGAACACAACCATCGGCAACGCCTCGCGCGGCCACCCGTACTGCCACTCCGCGCGCCGGGGCACGCGGTGCTACGCTTACATCAACCCCCACGAGCACGGTCACGTCAATTCCATCAATGACCGCCTCCGCGACGGCCAGCCCAACGTCGGCAGTGCAGGCTGTATCGTCACCGGAAGCTTCCGCGACGCCCTCGCCCACTGCTACACCCCCGACGGCGACCCCGACGCCAACGTCAACCGCGCAAGCTGCGCAGTTCCGGGCCGCGTCCAGCGGAACTGTGTCGTACGGCCAGGATGCCTGCTTGCGTCCCTTCCAGTATTGGGACACGTTGGAGGCGGCTGCGCGGGCTGCCGGTGTCGACCCTGAGATCGTGGGCGCACTCATGATTGTGGAAGGGTCCGGGGAGCAAGCGGTATCGCCAGCTGGGGCGATGGGCCTGATGCAGCTTATGCCGGACAAGTTTCGAACGGGTGACGATCCATTTGACGTCACCACGAATCTCCGCCGAGCAGCCGAGCACATCAGCCTTTTGCGCGCCCGTTGGGGCAGCACCGATCGCATTGCCGCCGCGTATTTCGGCGCGATCGATGGCGGAGGCAACATCACCGGCGCGTCTGACGGAAATGTGGATGGCTACGAATACGTTCGGCGATTCCAGGGCGCCACCGATTGTCTGCGCACGGGCCTCGGCCGCGGCGGCGCCGCCGTCGCACGTCTCGCTTCGCCGCTCGGCATCTCGCTCGCGCGAACGAATGTCTCATTGGACTACTGGGGCGACGTCAGCAAATCGCCCGGCGAGCCAGCCCGCACCGCCGCGGAGCAACAGCGATTCGGAACACGCCACCTGGCCTGGGACGTGATCATCCCCGACGCGCCGAGCAACGGTCGCGGCTCGCCGGTGTTCGCTCCCGTCGAGGGAACCCTACAGCGCACCAACGATCCGGCCGGCGGACCGAATGGCCTGGTGATCGAGAATCGATCATCTGATCTCCGCGTGCGACTTCTGCACATGGATCGGCTCGCGCCCAATATCGCCACGGCCACGCAGGTGCAGGCGGGCCAGTGGGTGGGCGTCCTGGGCGGACAGGGGACCGAACAATTCCCGCATCTGCACGTCTCGCTGGAGCGGCTTTCCAACGGTGATCGCCTCGACCCGGCGCGGTTTTTCTTCCGACCAAATTCAGATGCGCGTATGTCCGGCAGTGGAAGCTCTGCCATGTTAGCGATACCTTCCGCGGACCTCATGGGAGCGATTCGCGTGCCAGCCAGCGGCGATGTGACCAGCGCAAATATTGTCGGCGATATCGTGGCGTGGTCCGAGGTAGACGGCGACCAGCGACACGTTCGTGGCTACGACTCCGAGGTGGGTCTCGCTTTCCAGGTTGGAGATGCCAGCCAGGGTGAGCAGTTCAGCCCGGCGCTCGGGGTCAATCACCTGGCGTGGGTGGACACGCGCAATGCCTGGAACAGCGGCAAAAGCATCCAGGACGGTTCATTCGGTGACGTCTACATCTATGACCTGTCCACTGGCGACGAGCGCCGACTCACAAGTGTTCCAGGTGAATACTCAGATCTCGTTGTGGCCGGTGATCGCGTACTCTGGGTAAGCGCCGCGGGCAATCTTCAGGCGCTTCACCTCATGGAGCTAACCACTGGAGCGCATCAGGTGGTGGATTGGACGATCGGATCCATCTCGAGAGTCTCCGCTTCCGACAACGCCATTACCTACGTCGTGCAGCAAGCCACGGCCCAGTCAGACGGCCGTGAGATCCACCAGTACGATCTCGGCTCAGGACAAGTCACAAGCCTCTTCCGGGGGGCAGTGGGACAGCCGGTCCAGGTTGGACAGATGGTGGCCTGGGACGAGCAGCTTGGTAACGGTAAGCAAAGCATTATCCGCGCACTGGATACGCGCACGGGCGATATTCAGCTCTGGGCGGGGGACCCGGCTGTGCGGAGCGACCTTCAGGCGTTCGATCACACGCTGCTCTGGCATGAAAAGAGCCCTGACGGCTCACAGGTGCTGGTGATTTACGGCTTGAGCTCGAATACACTGACTCGCATCGCCGATTCGTCGATCGACACTCGAGTAGCGGCATCGCTGGGGCAGGGCACGGTGCTCTGGAAGGCGGCAAGTGGAGAGCTGGTCGTCTCACATCTACGCGACTGGGACATTGGCGGCGGCCGCTACTTCGGTGAAGATGACGCCCAGCGCCGGCTGGCCGGTCAGACGGGCTACCGCGTGACCGATGACGGCGGAATCCCGATGTGGAGCGAGTATCAGCGCCTGGGAGGCGAGGCGGAGCTCGGCCGGCCGCTCTCCGGTCGCCTCCAGCTTTCGGACGGTGGCGTGTATCAGCTCACCGAGCACGCACTGCTTCACTGGCAGCCAGAGCGAGGGCAAGTTGAGCGTGCAAGTGCATTTGAGATTCTCTCTCGACTGGGCTACGACGGCTGGATGCACGCGGTGAGGCAGGTTCCATTGCCCGCGAGTGTCGTGGCAAACGGTGATCCGGAGCGGGCTCGCCAGGTGCGCCTGAGCTGGCTCACCGATCCATCGCTGAAGGCAGCCTACCTGGCGCCACCGGACGGTGTGGCGGCGCGAGCCTGGGGACTGGAATCCGCTATCAACCGCTACGGATTGCCAGCTTCTCCACCGGAGAGCTTCGGTCCCTTCGTGGCCCAGAGGTTTGAGCGGGCTGTGCTCCAACACTGGGTGGTCGCCCAGCCCGGGCAGCCCGAGAATGTCGTCACGACAGCTCTGGTTGGATCGCTCATCCGAGAGCTAATTCAGGATGGACTTGGCGTGGCGGACACCAACGGCAGTCCGCTCGACGCGCCCGTTGCCACGCTGAGTGCCGACCTGACGAATCGTTGGGTGTCACCCCGCGGCGTATCCGGGGCGGACGTGCCCAGTGGTGAGTAAAACGCTCACCGGACTCATGAGCCGTCTTAAGTAAGCACCATATGCGCTAGCTCTAGCGTCAAATTCCTCAATTAGGAAGAACAATCGTTGTGATCTCGGAGTCCAGCGCTGCCCCGTAGCGCTTAAGAAGCACGCCCCAGGGGACGGCTGCTGAATGTCTCCGGCCTCTCTGACAGTCCACTCAAGGCTATAAGCGGTACGATCAGCTCGTGTCGATACGCTTCTAGAGCGGTCATCACGTATGCATGAACGGCGATTGACATTGTGTCGAGCGGCGGCAAATGCAACTGGAACGGTCACGTCCTACCGGCGGCGTTCACCCATCTGCACTACTTGCCGATCGGCGCTGCCGTTCTCCAACATGGGCTCACTTTCGCCCTGGAGCTCACTCGTGGAAACTGGTACTGACTCCGAGCCCTCCTCGATTGCCGGCCGAAGGGTGTGATTGAGAATCACCTGGATTGCCGCAGCCACGGGTACCGCAAGGAAGGCCCCGGCGGCGCCGTACAAAATTGAGCCGATCAGGATTCCCAAAATCACGGTGAGGGGGCTGACGCCAACGGTACGGCTCATGATGCGCGGTACGAGAAAATTGCCCTCGATCTGCTGGATCACAACGGCAATTGGAATCAGTATCAGCGCCTTCACGGGATCCTCCGTCACAGCCACAAGAATGGCCGGAACAAAGGCCAGGAATGGCCCGATCATGGGAATCAGCTCAAAGAGGCCCGCCAACGCGGCCAGCAGCAGCGGATTGGGAAGGTCAAGAGCCACAAATGCCACACCCGCCATGGCGGCAACAGCCAACATGACCAGAAGCTGACCGCGGACCCAGGCGCCCAGGCGATCCTCCACGTCCAGCCAGGTAGCGTTCACCTTACGCGCCCGATCCGAGGGTACCAGCCTGAGCAGCCCGCGCTTGATGGCGGCACGCTCCGTCAGCCAATAAAACGCCAAAAGGAAGACCGTCACAACGCTCAAAAGTGAATGGGCAGCCACGCCACCGACGGCCTTGAGCTGCTCAGGCTCAGCCACGGTGGTCGGCTCCTGAATGCTCCGAGTGATGGACGGTGTAACTTCGTCGAGTGCTCGAAGGAGCACCAGCCGGAGTGGACGTACCTCGATTTGATCCGCGAGCAAGCGCAGCGACGCGATATTGCTCGGGATCGCATCGACTAATTGCGCACTCTGGGTAACCAGACTGGGAACGCCAAACAGGCCGATGATCACCAGAATCGAGAAAATCGTGGTGTACACGATGATGATCCCCTGGCTTCGACTGAACGGTCCACGCCGCAATCCGTTCACTATTGGCTCGATGGCTGTTGCCAGGAGGATTGCCAGAACAAGAAGCAGTAGCACTTCTTGAATGGTCCAGAGCAGATAGAGGAATGCGAGGGTCAATGCGACGACGAGCGTATAGCGCGCCAGGGCCCAGCTCGAGAGCGTGAACGACGTGCGCTGCTGTCCGTCTTGCGTGGCGGTCGCGGCCGTGCCCAGGGCCCCCGCAAAGGCCCCTTGATGCTCGTCCGGCATGGGTGGCGGCGCCGGGGCAGTATTGCTGTCTGTATTCACCCTTGCATTACTCGTGCGTGAGGATAAAGCAGACTTCGTGCCGCGATTCCGCCAAGCTCACGCTCACACGGTGGAGTCGAGTCCTTGAGGTCCAGGGAAATAATCTGTTGGCTGACCGTCAGTTGGAGCTACGCTCCCGGGGCGGGACTACAACCTGGCCAGGGGCTTCACCGTGATTCAGGCGACGTGACAGACAGGCCGACGGGCAGGATCCGGCTCGTTGGCTCTGAAGCACCTCGTGGGTCACAGGCGGAACGTCGCCTTCACCAAAAAGTAGGAAGCGAAAGACCTGGATCAACGGCGGAGTCTCGGCCCAGGAGAAGTAAACGTTGGGAATCTTTCCCGTCATATCGCGAATGTGGAGCAGAATCGCGGCAATGGCGTTCGGTACGGTGCTACTCCGAGCCCGCAACACGGGATAGCCGGCGACCTCTACGCCCTCGATGGTGATCTCGCCTGAGAACTCGGATGGATCCACCACGGTCACTTCCAGAAACAGCACCGGGTCGTGCTCTGGGATGCGATTGCAGGAGCGCTGCTCCTGCACCTTCTGCTCGTAGTGCTGTGGCGTGCGGATATCCGTGTCATGCGCAATGATTCGCAACTCGCCGCGGGCCACATCTCTTGTAATGAAGCGTTCTGCCGTTTCATCCATGACCACGCTTGAGACTCGTAGCTCCGTGGACCGTGAGATCCGCGAAATGATGGACACTACCACGATCGCTAGGATGAAGAGCGCCGCGATCTTCACGCCCTCGGGTCGTTCCATGATGGTCACGACGGTGGTGAACACAAAGATGATGGCGATAACCGTGAACCAGACGGTTGCCCTGCGCTCACCGTGGCGGTGTGCTGAGAGCGCCACCGCCACGGTGGCCGAAGTCATGAGGGCGAGGACGCCGGTGGCATAGGCGCCGGCCTGCGCTTCTACGTCTGCCCTGAAGATCAGCGTGATGACGGCGCAGACCGCTGTGAAGATCAGCACGAGCGGGCGTGTGGCCCGCGCCCAGTCGGGTGCCATGCCGTAGCGCGGCAGGTACCGTGGCACGATATTCAAGAGACCCGCCATGGCGGAGGCCCCAGCGAACCACAGGATGAGGATTGTGCTGAGGTCGTACAGCGTGCCGAAGCCGTCGCCGAAGAGCTGATGCGCGAGATAGGCGAGAGCACGCCCGTTGGCTTCGCCACCCTCCTGAAATTCATGTGCGGGTATCAGCACCGTGGTCACCAAACTGCTGGTGATTAACATGATGCTCATGATGCCCGCGGCGGCGGCCAGCAGCTTGCGTGTATTTCGTATTCGGCCTTCCGGATGCTCCGGATCATCCTGCGGATCGCCGCGGACCGACGGCATCACGACGACACCCGTTTCGAAGCCGGAGAGACCCAGCGCGAGTCGCGGGAACGCCAGCAGTGCTGCCCCAATCATGGCCATCGGACTCCCGTATTCGCGAAACAGCGCGGCCTGCCAGGACAACAGGCTGATGGGATGATCAATGATTTGAAACAGGCCGGCGCCAATGACAATCACGTTCAGCACGAGGTACGTCACCACCAGCCCCACGGCTAGGCCGATGGCCTCGGTGAGACCCTTCAGAAATACACCGCCAAGGAAGCTGATGAGGATCAGCGTGAGCAGCACTTGATGGCCGCGCGTGAAGCGCATGTACGGGTTTTCCATAATGTGCGCCGTGGCATCGGCCGCTGAAAGCGTGATGGTGATGATGAATCCCGTGGCAACGAACCCGATGAGGCACAACACGAACAGCTTGCCATGCCACCAGGAGAGTAGCCGCTCCAGCATGGAGATCGACCCGTCACCGTGCGGGCTTTCCGCCGCCACGCGCTGGTACATGGGCAGCGCGCCAAGAAGGGTGATAGCCACGAGGATCAGCGTGGCGATAGGGGACACGGCGCCGGCGGCAAGCGCCGCGATACCGGGCTGGTAGCCCAGGGTGGAAAAGTAGTCCACTCCCGTGAGACACATGACCCGCCACCAAGGATGCCCTCGGTGCGGATCCCGTTTCTCGTACGGGCCCGCCCGCATCTCGACCCCCGGGGTTTTCAAAAGCCACTGCTTGAGCGGGCCCGAGGAGTGGGACGTTGAGGTGGAGGCTGACGCCATCACGACCCTTTGCATGTTGTAACTATGATTGTTGAGGCACGCGCCGTGCCCGGTTGATACTCGCTCATCAAGATGTTACTCGTCTACTAAGGCGCCCGATCGCGCGAACCCTGCTGGCGCCGATTCTGTCTTCCGCGCTACTTGAACAAACCCTCGGCGTTCCCGAATGCAATCCGCTCGGCCAGGTCGCGCGGCAGCTGATCGAGCCAGCCACGCACGGCCGCCATGAGCTGGGGTAAACGCGTCCATTGCGGCGTGATCCACGTGTCCGTCCCGATCATGAATCGATCCGGGTGCTGCTGAAATGCGGCCGACCAGCGTGGATCCAGGCGACCGCCCGGTGCCACGTCGGATCGGAGCGCAAGCTCCACCCACACATTCGGATAGCTGGTCAGAACCTGGCTCACGGTGGATGCATCGGCGCTCATACCCGCATGGGCCCAGAGGATTGATGCATCGGGATAGGTGAGCGCGAGCTGCCGCACGCCTATGGAATCGGTGTGAGCGTGGAGAAAGAGCCCGCGCTCGGCGCTGACCTGACCGAACGCTTGAACGACTGGGGCGCTCGTGTCGCCGGCACTCAGATGAAATTCTCCGAGA
Source organism: uncultured Chloroflexia bacterium (assembly GCA_963765765.1). Classification (GTDB taxonomy): domain Bacteria; phylum Chloroflexota; class UBA6077; order UBA6077; family JACCZL01; genus CAVXYC01. The sequence goes on from CAVXYC010000030.1 coordinate 108,371, forward strand.
CCTACATACGCGTGCTGATTCAGACGCTGCATGGAGTACTCGAGGACATCCGCGTCGTACATCCAGGTCGTCATGTCTGCGCGCGTGCGATACGGTCGCAGCACCGGAAGGATCCGCTCAGGATCGCGCTCCCACAGCATGAGCGTGCCATCATCCGGCGTGCTCGACACTAGTGCTCGATACACGCCGGCCTGGTCAAGCAGCGCCATGATCTCCTCCGGGGCATAGACGGTCCATGCATCGGAGCTGTAGTGAAGATGCGTGTCGAAGATAGGCAGGTCTTGACTATGAGCAGACGAGGAGGATAGTGCCCAACCGACCGCGAATGCGATGGCGAATAGCAATCGATGCATGTCAGTCTCTCCTCTAGCGCAAAAGAGCGGCCTCCATCACGTATTCCAATTCAGGAAAACATCAGGAAGACCGCTCTGTATCGAACCTCGGATCGGGTGTTGCCGGTTAGTGGCTAAGTCGGCCCTTCTCCTCCACGATGTCGTAGGCCAGCGCGGAGTAGCGCATGAGTTTATCGAAGTGGTGGACCGACTGAATACGTCGAACCGTCCCAGAGCGTGATCGCATAGCGAGCGTCTCGGTGGTGGCGCCGTTTGGAATGTACTGTACGCCTTGTACAAGCTCACCATGGGTGACACCGGTGAGCGAAAAGAAAACATCGTCGCCCTTGACCAGGTCATCAATGCTCAGGACCCTGGTTAGCGGCAGGTCGAGCTTCTCCGCCGCCTCCCGCTCGCCGTCATTGCGTGGCCAGAGTCGGCATTGGATGTCTCCACCCAAACACTTGAGCGCGCACGCTGAGGTTACGGCCTCTGGCGAGCCGCCGATGCCCAGGAGGAGATCGACGCCAGTGTCGGGCATGGCGGCCATGAGGCTGCCGGCGATGTCGCCGTCACTGATCATTTTGATTCGGGCGCCCGTGTCGCGGATCTCCTGGATGAGCCCCGCGTGCCGATCGCGATCCAGCACTACCACCGTGATGTCGTCCGGATCCACGTGCTTGGCGGAGGCGAGAGCTCGGATGTTTTCGGCAACGCTGAGCTCCAGCGAGACGTGTCCCTTGCCTTCTGGACCTACGGCGAGCTTCTCCATGTAGACGATCCCTGGCGGGTAGTACATGGTGCCGCGCTCGGCCAACGCGACCACCGCTACGGCGTTGTTTAAGCCTTTGGATAGCAGGGTGGTTCCGTCAACAGGATCCACGGCGATATCTACTCGGGGCGGATTGCCGTTGCCGATCTCTTCGCCGATGTAGAGCATCGGCGCCTCGTCCTTATCTCCTTCCCCGATGACAACAATGCCGTCCATATCGACGTTGTTGAGGGTCACGCGCATGGCGTTGACGGCGGCCTGGTCAGCGGCGTTTTTATCGCCCTTACCCATCCAACGCGCGGCGGAAAGAGCGGCTGCCTCGGTGACCCGAGCCAGCTCAAACGAGATGTTGCGATCGAGATTATGTGGGTTGTCGGACATACGGTGATTCCTCCTCGAATCCTGCTCGCCATTGAGCGTGCCCGGTGCTGGGCGGACGATGTTCTAAAGCATAGCAGCGTCCAATTCCGGCGTAAATCGGCGGAGCGGACAGCTCAGCTCGTCACAATGTATCGCATCGTTAAACGACTGTCACATGCGCGCATAATGAAGGCATGACTGACAAGCCGCTTACGATCATGGCCGTTCACGCTCATCCAGACGATGAATCGAGCAGCACGGGGGGCATCCTTGCCCGCTACGGGGCCGAAGGAAAACGCACGGTGCTGGTCACGTGCACGGGCGGCGAGCTGGGTGAGATCGGCGATCCATCACTAGCCACGCCGGAGAATTTGGGCGAAGTGCGCCGACGCGAGCTCGAGGCTGCCTGTTCGATCCTGGGCGTAAGTCAGCTTTACCTTCTGGGCTATCGCGATTCCGGCATGCTGGGCCTGCCTGAGAACGAGCATCCGGATTCGTTCCACAAGGCCGATCTCGACGAGGCCGTCGGCCGTCTCGTTGCGCTCATCCGCGCCGAGCGGCCAGAGATTTTGGTTACGTATGACGACAACGGCTTCTATGGGCACCCGGACCATGTGCGAGCCAATCAGATCACCGTGGCAGCCTGGGAGGCAGCCGGCGATCCACGTCGTTACACGGAGCCTGGTTTAGATCCATGGACGCCGCTCAAGCTGTACTACACAACCGTTGCTCGCTCCGGCTTCAAGACCTTCGGCGAAAAAATGCGCGCGGCAGGACTGGAGCCGCCATTCGAGGGTGAGGAGCCCGTGTTCGGCGTGGAGGACGACGTGGTCACGGCGACGATCGACATCTCGCGCTGGGTAGAGATCAAACACGCCGCGCTCATGGCTCACAAGACCCAGATGGGCGCAGACGTATTCTTTTCCCAGCTTCCACCGTCGCTCTTCGCAGAGCTGTTCGATAGAGAGTCCTTTATTCGCTTCGCATCACGGATAGACGCGGCGGAGAAGGAAGCGGATCTGTTTGAGGGTCTCACCCCACAACATATGAACTAGACATCAAGGCCGGCGGGTCGGAGTTCGCCTGACCTCGTGCTACAGTACTGGCCATTCCGCGCCGCAAGCACGTCTCGCCGGGGAGGGTGTCATGGAGTCGGTTGGTTTCATTGGTCTGGGAAACATGGGCGGCCATATGGCCCGACACGTTCAAGAAGCTGATTGTCCGATCATCGTTTCTGATCTGCGGATAGAGCTCACGCAGCCATTCGTTGAGCGTGGCGGACGCGCCTCTGCCAGCCCCGCCGAGGTGGCTCGTGAGAGCGAAGTGATCTTTACATCCCTGCCCGGCCCAAAGGAAGTGGAAGCGGTAGCGCTGGGCCCAGGTGGAATCCTGGAAGGCATCCGGCCGGGCTGTGTCTACATTGACATGTCCACCAGCCGTCCCACGCTTATCCGAGAGATCGAGCCCAAGTTCCGCGCGAAGGGTGCGCACGTGCTGGACGCGCCCATCAGCGGCGGAAAATCGGGCGCGGCCACGCGAAATCTGGCGGTCATGGTGGGTGGGGATCGGCGATGTTTTCGACCGCGTCAAACCGATCCTGGACGCCATCGGTGACAAGGTCTTCTACGCCGGTGCTATCGGCGCCGGCAGCGTGGCCAAGCTGGTCCACAACATGATCGGCCACGGTGTTCGCCAGGCAATCGCCGAGGGTCTGACGCTGGGTGTGAAGGCTGGCGTCGATGCGGACGCGCTCTGGGAATGCATCCGACGCGGAAGCCTGGGACGCATGAACTCGCTGCACGAGGGCATTCCGCGCACGACGTTTCGCGATACGTATGAACCGGCCAGCTTTGCCCTGGCATTGGCGCACAAGGACATCATGCTGGCCACCGAGCTCGGTCGAGAGTTCAATGTGCCGATGCCGGTGGCCAACCTGGCGCTCCAGATCGCCGTCCAGGCAATGAATCGCGGTTGGGCGGAGATGGATAACAGCATCACGGTCAAATTGCAGGAAGAGGCCGCCGGCGTGGAAGTTCGTGCGCCGCAGGTTGACCCAGCATACGGCGCCAGGTTTATCAGCACGCATCCAGACGCTTAGCGTCAGCTCGCTCGGTTGAAGGGACGTGAGCGACCTCGGGAACTTCGAGGACGGTCCCTGATGTCCTTTGATCAATAGAGAGGAACCCCAATGCCACGGATGACCGGCTCACGCTATTTCGCGGAGATGATGCAGGGCTACGGCGTGACCCACATTTTCTTTGTGCCGACCATGCTCTTGCCGGCGCTTGCCGAGATGGAGGACATGGGCATCCGGCGCGTGATGACGCATGGTGAGAAGGCCGCCGCGTATATGGCAGACGGTTATGCACGGGCGTCCCATCGGCCCGGGTATCTGTATGGCTCAGGCGATCGGCGCGGCCAATCTGGCGGCCGGTCTGCGCGATGCGTACATGGCTGGCTCGCCGGTAATCGCGCTCACCGGCGGTCAGGACGCGAGCTCGCGCTATCGACATCTCTACCAGGAGATCGAAGACTTCCCGATGTTCGAGCCGGTCACCCATGCAAACATGTATCTGGATGCTCTTCCGCGTCTCCCGGATACCTTGCGGCAGGCATTCCGGGCTGCAACCACCTCGCCTGGGCCTGTTCACATTCAGATGCGTGGCACGCACGGTCAGGTGCTGGAAAGCGAAGCCGATCTGGAGCTCGTCGTTGAAGACGCGTATCGCGTGTATCCGCCGTATCGGCCATCCGCTGATCCCGAGATGGTGCGGCGGGCGCTACGGGTTCTGGCCGAAGCCGAGCGCCCGATTATCGTCGCTGGCGGTGGGGTGAGCGCGTCGGGCGCAGAAGCCGAGCTCGTAGAGCTGGCTGAGAAGCTCAACATCCCCGTGGCCACATCGCTCCAGGCGAAAGCCAGCATAGCGGGTGATCACCCACTTTCGGTCGGCGTCCCCGGCACTTACTCACGCTGGTGCGCGAATCGGAGTATCGCCGAAGCCGATCTCGTGTTCTTTGTAGGAAGCCATACCGGGAGCCAGGTCACTAACAACTGGAAGATTCCCCGCCCGGGTACCACCGTCATCCAACTCGACATTGACGCGGCGGAGCTCGGACGCAACTATCCCAATCAAGTCTCACTCCACGGCGATGCCAGGGCCGTGCTGCGCCAGCTCATTGATGCGGCCGAGCCGCGTGCGGCTCGCGCCGAATGGCTTGACCTCATTCAGGGATACGTTCTCGAGTACCGGTCGGAGATGGAGCTGCAACGCACTTCAAACGCCGTGCCCATGCGACCCGAGCGGATCATGAAGGAGATCGGCGACTCGCTTCCAGACGAGGCAGTGGTGGTTGTGGACACCGGACATTCGGGGATGTGGGGAGCTCAGGCGCTGGAGCTCGACAAGCCGGGCCAGCGCTTCCTGCGCGCGGCGGGATCGCTCGGCTGGGCATTCCCGGCATCGCTCGGCGCAAAATGCGCTCTTCCAGATACACCAGTGATCTGCTTCACTGGCGACGGCGGCTTCTACTACCACTTAGCCGAGCTGGAGACTGCGGCGCGATTCGGCATCAACGCGGTGATTGTGGTGAACAACAATGCCTCCCTCAACCAGGAGACGCACTTATTCAATGAGGCATATGGCGGTCAGCAGCGCGGCCGCGCCGGCGAGATGTGGAAGTTCCATCCCACGAACTTGGTCCAGGTGGCCGAAGGTCTCGGCTGCCGCGGTGTTCGTGTGGAGCAGCCCGGCGACCTGGCCGACGCCCTACGTGATGCCCTGGCAGCGGACGGCCCGGTAGTGATCGACGCGATCAGCGATATCGAGGCGATGGCCGCGAGGGCCTGGGGATAAGTGCCAACGGTTTACTCTGTCATCTTGAGTGCAGCGAAAGATCTTCCCGCAACGAGCTCATTGACGCCGGCGGGAAAGATCTTTCGCTGCACTCAAGATGACAGGGAGATCCGTATCGTCTCTCTAGGTGTATAGGGCTAACTCGACATCCACGCCACAGACGACACCTCGCTGAACTCGCGCCAGAGCTTGGTCCACGTGTCGCCGCCGTCATTGCTTCGATAGAGGTAGCCATAACGCGTCGCGGCGAGCATGTGGTCCGGGTTCTCCGGGTGCATGGTGACGGTCCACATCGCCGAGTTAGGCTGCTCGGGAAACGTGAGTGCTTCCCAGGTGTCACCCGCGTCGCGGGAGCGCATGATGGTGCCAATGCGTCCGGGCGTGGTGTCCCCGATACACACATAGACCGTCTTCGGATCGTCCGGCCGCGCCACGATGGTGCGCGGGTACTGGTATGGAAAGACGGTGCGCATTCCTACGGGGCGCCAGCTTTCGCCATCGTCACGGCTCAGCCAGACCTCATTGTTGACCACCCCGAATACCGTTTTCGGTGGACCCAGCCGTTACCAGCACGCTGTGGAAGTCGGGATTTGGTATCTGCTCTGACGCGGCCGACCAGCTTTCGCCGCCGTCAGTGCTGCTGCGCATGCCGTCCACTTCAAGGCCGGCCCAGATACGCCGAGTGTCGGTGGGATCGATTGCGATGCCTGTGAACCTCGGGACCCCGACGGCCGGGCAATCTTCGGCTACCTCCATCGGTCGCTGTTCCCAGCGTTGGCCACCGTCCGTGGATCGATAGATCCCGGCTGGATTGGGGGTCCCTGTCCCTGCGTAGAGTCGTGTCGGATCGGCTGGATCAACGCTCAACACCCAGACGGCTTTGCCATTCATGGCCGTATCCAATAGCGTCCAGGTGATGCCGGCATCCTCTGACCGATAGAGTCCGCGATCAGATCCGGCGAAGACCGCGCCGGATTGAGCGCGATCTGGCGCCAAACAACGAATGATCGCGTCCGAGTGCATGCCCTGACCGATGCCAACGCGCGCCCATGTGTCGCCATCGTCTCGACTTGCCAGGATGCCTTGACCCACGGTTCCTACCAGAATGGCCTCTGTATCTGCCACGGTCTCACCTCCCGCACAGCCAGGCGGCCGGATCGCCGCCAGCACCGGACATGGTAGTGCGGCAGGGCAGGATGTCAAGGACTAGTTTTGGCTGCAGTGGCTTTTCCCGCTTTTCGGCCGGTTGGAAGCCGATCTCACGGACCGCTCCAATCTGGATTTAAAGGGCGAAGACCGCCGCAGTACAAATTCATCGGCTGGAACTCGTTCTACGAGGGTCGCCTCACCAGCGCCTGAATGCTTCCCGCTTCTGTAGCGTGTCGGCCAGGTTGTCCTTCTTGCTGTTGCGCAGGAACATCGCGTGCTGGGTCACGTGGCACTCGGCCGCGGCGAGCTTCTTATCGAACCAGGATGTGATGTCCAGTGAAAAGCTGGCCGGGTCGCCCTGATTTGTCACTCGATCGCGCTCGTTGCGACTGTCCTTGGCGCACCAGGTGAGTAGCTCGTCGGGTTGCCAGGGCGCCAGGTCGCGGATGGCCTGAAAGACGCACTGATGCGTGTAAACGTGTTGCGGATGGCCGTACTCACCGTTGGTTCCATGGGTCACGATGATATTCGGCCGCAAGCGATCAAGCTGCTCGCGGAGCGCGGCCGTGAACTGAGTGGGCGTGGCGTCGATTTTCTGTGCCACCCCATCGATCTCCATATGCGGATCGACGAAGTCGAGGAAATAGACGTCCACTGCGCCAAGGGCTGCCGCCGCTCGGCGCTGCTCCTGCTCACGCACCTCCCCCAGACGATCCTTGGTGCAAAGCGGGGGCTCACCCACCTCGCCACCCTCGCCGCGCGTGGTCACGAGCAGATGAAGCTCATTCCCTTCGCTCGCGAGCTTGGCCAGATATCCGCCGCCAAAAAGCTCATCATCAGGATGTGCCGAGATCGCCAGCACGCGCGCCATGTAAGTCTCCTCCAAGGTTATCCGCTGAGTACGCGGCGCCTCCAAAATGCTACCGAATCCCCGTCCTTACTGGTCGCTATTCCCACCGCACGTAGTGCACTCAACGCTCACTCGTGAGGGCGACTCACGGAAAGCGGTGTACGAGGAGGCTTATCGTTGTCCCCGACCCCGCCGGGGCGTACGATGCCCAGGAATCCCCTGCGTTGGGAGGCGAAGATGCAGACCACATCGACCGAGACGCGACGCGGCGAAGAGACCTGGAACATGCGACTGGTGGGCCACACGGACATGAACGGCCACGGTGACGGCATGCACATCAATCTGAAGGATGGCTTCGCCTTCGTGGCGCACATGGGTGACAGCCGCGTGGGCACGTCAATTGTGGACGTGAGCGATCCGACTAAGCCACGGGTCGTGAACGAGATCCTCACCCCGCCAGGGACCCATTCTCACAAGGTCCAGATCGTTGGCGACATTCTGGTGGTCAATAACGAGCGCAACCCCGAGGAGCGCGACGCAAAGGAATGGGCGCACGGGCTGCGACTCTTCGATGTTTCGAAGGCCGATCAGCCCCGAGAAGTGGGATTCTTCAACACGCCCGGCAAGGGCGTGCATCGCATGACCTACTGGCATGAGCCATTCGTCACGATGAGCGGAAGCGACGAGGGCTACACCGACCAGTTCTTCATCGCCGCGGACCTCTCCGATCCGTCCAATCCGAAGGAGGTTGGCCGTTGGTGGAATGCCGGGCATGAATGCCGCCGCGGGTGAAGAGCGAACCTGGCCGCAGGGTCGACGCTGCGCCATGCACCACGCCATCTTCCGTGGCGATCGTGCGTATGTCGGTTGGTGGGATTCCGGCCTGGTGATCCTGGACGTTTCCGATCTCACCAAGCCGTCGCTAGTCAGCCATCTCGACTTCGGCGCAGACGTCAGTGGTTGTACCCACACGGCGCTACCCATCGCCGATTCCAATTACCTGGTTGTGACCGATGAATCCACGCGTGATCCTGGTCAGGAAGTCCAGAAACAGGTGTGGGTGGTGGATATCGCTGACGAGCGCAATCCTAAGGTGGCGGCTCAGTTCCCAGTACCTGAAGGTGATTTTGCTACGCGCGGCGGCCGGTTCGGCCCTCATAACATTCACGAGGGCAGGCCGGGGACGTTTCAGGATCCCAATACGATTTATTTGACCTACTTCAATGCGGGCGTGCGAGTGGTGGACATCTCAAATCCGCTTGAGCCTAGAGAGATCGCCTACTACGTGCCCGAGGCGCCGACCGGGCAGAAGGCGCCCGCGTTCAACGACATCCTGGTGGGAGCTGACGGACTGGTCTACGTGACTGATCGGTACCATGGCGGGCTCTACATCCTGGAGCACACGCGCTGACGTGACTAAACATGCGAATGGCGGGCGATTCGCCCGCCATTCGCATGTTGTTGTGCCCAGAGAAGGCTAGACGTACCGCGGGCGAACGTGGATATGAATCCAGACCAACGCCAGCGTGATGATCAGACCGAGTATGGAGAATGAGACGAGATCGTTCAGTAGGCCGACGGCCAGACCTATGCCGTAGATCCACCAGCCGGTGGCGCTCATGTGCCTTCATCTTCCATCCGCCAACGAAGCTCAAAGCGCTGCCGATGCCACCCAGTACGATGGCGAAGACACTACCCATGCCGGCACGGAGGCCTTCTGCTCCGGCGAGGACAAGAAACGGACTGAGCACGGCGCCGAATAGACCGAACACCACGGTGAAGATGAAGCCGATAGCGCCAAAGATGATGGCGATCCAGGGGATCCACTTCACGTAAGCGTCCATGATCCCGGGAGGCGGCTCCGGGAGTTTTTCACGAGCTTGCTCTACGTAGTCCTCCCACCGTCCGCGAGAACCGCTACTGCTCGAACTCATCATTGTGAGGCCTCCACAACTATCGAGCTCGCCGGCAGGTCGGTTGCGTTATGTCAGCGAGTTAACCGAAGCCTATGCTTTCCGCAAATCCACGGCAAGGATCTAATTTGCTAACCGCATTACGATGGATTCACAGTTTGCGAATGTCGCTGAGGTGAGCGCTTGTGACGCGTTCGATCGGGTCCATATTGCCCACCGTGTTGGTGGAGTTTCTGGATGGAGAGCGTCTGGAGACCAAGGTGGGCGATGCCATTCACTGCATCACCGTATCCGATGACGGCTGGCCCTACCTGGCATTGATCAGCGTCGGCGAGCTGCTAGCAACCGCACCGTCAAAGATGCGTCTAGCCGTCTGGCCCACCAGTACGACACGAAAAAATCTGGATCGAGACGGTCGATGCGCATTGGCCCTGGTGCACGCGGAAATCAGCTACGTCATTCGCTGTCTGACCAGCCCCGCGGGTAGCATCGATCAACTTGACGGGCCTCCACTGAGTGTCTTCGACCTCGCCGTTGTGGACGTGCTCGGAGGACGTGGCGCCATATGCCACGCTCACTTCTGGCGTGACCTATGAGCTGCATAATCCGGACGCGGTCGTCGCGCGGTGGAAACGGACGATCGGTTTGCTGCGGTCGGAGTTGTAGCTTCGATTGCGAGCCCCTCACCCAACACTTGCACCTCCAAGTAGCCCGCTCGTCGAGTATGCGACCATAGTCGAATGCTGCCTTTGTTCCTGGCATTTCTCGCCAGCATCTCCTGGGGAGTCGGTGATTTTCTTGGTGGGCTGAAGTCACGAGTATTGCCGTTACTGGTGGTCTTGTCTGTGGCTCAGTTAGTCGGTCTGCTGGCGATCGGTATCATTGTCATGATCCGCGGCAGTGGTCCGCCCGATTCGGACTTCGTCCCCTTTGCAGTGGCCGGCGGCGTGGCCGTCTCGGTTGGCATTGGCGCGTTCTTCCGAGCCCTGGCGATTGGCACGATGAGTGTCGTGGCGCCCATCTCGGCCGTGGGGTCCGCCGTTCCCGTTGTCTACGGCATTCTGTTAGGTGAACGCCCAGGCACCGGGCAGATCTTCGGAATCGTCTTGGCCATCCTGGGCGTTGTCCTGGCGGCGCGTGAGCCGCCCAAGCCCGGTGAATCAAGTGGAACCGTGGCGACGGGGGCCGGCCTTGCCGTAGTGGCGGCGCTGGGCTTCGGACTGTTTCTCACGACGATGCACCGAGCGAGTGAGGACGATGCTTTTTGGGCGACGCTGGTCCAGCGCGCCACGGCCATGGCTATATTCGCAGTACTGCTGCTGGCGAGGCGGCCGTCGTTCAAGACGGCCCGGCCACATACAGTCGGGCTGATTGCCATTGGCCTGTTGGATGTGACCGCGGCCGTGCTCTTCGCCGTGGCTTCATCGCAAGGGCTGGTCAGTTTAATCGCGGTTATGGCATCGCTGTATCCCATCGTCACGGTTCTTCTGGCACACGTCATTCTGGGGGAGCGTTTGGCGCTGAGCCAACGGGTTGGTGCTGGCGCGGCGTTCGCCGGCGTAGGACTGATCTCACTCGCTTAGGAGCTACACCAATGGGTCACATCGGACTGACCTTACCTATCTCCACACCGGATCATTCGCCAGACACGGTGCTTCGCTGCGCGCGGTTGGCTGAGGACGCCGGTGCTCATTCCCTCTGGACCATCGATCGACTGACCTTCGGCAATCAGGAGCCGTTACTCGGGTTGGCCGCGGCCGCGGCAATCACTACCAGCGTCAAGCTGGGAACCAGCGTGCTCCTGGGCACGTTGCGCGGTCCCGCGATGCTGGCCAAGCAAATCGCCACGCTGGATCAGCTCTCAGGCGGTCGCGTCATCCTGGGCCTCGGGGTAGGGAGCCGTACGGATGATTTTGAGGCCGCCGGCGTGCCGTTCGAGCATCGCGGCACCCGAGCCGAGGAGATGGTGGACATCTTGCGACTGGCCTGGTCCGGCGAGCCGGTGAAGTATCAGGGCCAGTTCTATTCCATGGATGTCGGGCCCATCGGACCCCGCCCGATCCAGTCACGCATTCCCATCTGGTTCGGGGGCAGCGCCCAGCCGGCGCTGCGGCGCGCCGGCCGCATTGCCGATGGGTTCATCGGCGGCTCCAGTCGCGGCGCCGAGGGTTTTCGAGAGAGTATGGAGACCGTCAAAGATTCGGCGGCGTCAGCGGGACGCGATCCCGAAGCGCTGAGCGGCGCGACGCTCATGATGGTGAGCCTGGATGACGATCGAGAGCGAGCTCGACAGCGAGCCTTCGACTACCAGGCAAATTACTACAGCGCGGCGCGAGCAAATCCGGACCAGTGCGTGCTGGGCTCGGTGGACGAATGCGCCGCGCAGGTACGTCCGTATCTCGAGGTCGGGGCGGACGTTCTGATCATCAGCCCGGTCACGTCAGATATCGACCACTACGCGCGCATTTGCTCTGAGCTCTTACCCAAGCTCTCCGATTATTAGGCCGAAAAGTTCAGGGGGTTTTCAGGTCCTCCGAATCTCCATCGCGGCATGAGACGTGCGTGACTATCAAGCCGACTAGATTGACCGTGCGAAGCGGCTCGGACTGGATCTCAGGAATTTTGTGGAGGGACATCATGGGTCGTGGCCCAATAGTGTTTCTGGTAATCATGGCAGCAGTCGTGGCGGCGGCGCAATTTTTCATACGGCGCAGGCGCCAACAAAAAAAGGACCTCGTCGGTCGTATGAGCAACCAGCTTGGAGGCCTTTCGCGGAGTAAGCCGGTTGAGAAGCTCGTGGACGACGCTGATGTCCTCCTCAAGGAGATCCGTAGGCAACTCAAGCGGTAGTTGAAAAGAGCGCTTCCGTGGGACGCGCTCAATGTGACGGGGATCGATCGGTCTATCGATCCCCGTTTTTTGTTGCGCTCAGCTCAAGCCTTCCCACCCATTCACTTCTGTGCAATCTATTGGCCGTATGTCACCTCATGCCAGAATCTGGCATAGAAGGTGCTTCAGGCGTCACCACGAATGTCAGAGGAGTGGGTCATGTCTCGGTGTCAGCATTGCAAAGGTGATGATTTGGTGTGGTTCACACCACGACGTTTCGGTCGTCCAGGCATCGTTCTGTGTCGGTTGTGCGATCGCGTAAGTGTGCTTCTAAGCCGCATGTAGTGGCTCAGGGCGTCGGAGGAGCGGACGCTTGCTCCGACGGTTTCGTACCAACGAGTATCCGGCCACGGGCCGGGGCGTACCTGCTGGTGAGATTGAGCGTCCGTGGGCTCGTCTCGCCCGATGCGATCACCGAGCGTTGAAGACTTACACTGAAGCCATCTGACCGATCCTCGATCCACGCCTCCTGACCCATGGGAGCCGACGGATCTTCGTGCCGTTCCGGTTCGTCATCCGGCGGCGTCGTTGCGGTGATCACAGGCTCCAGGACTTGCACGGTCCAGGTGGGCCTGGTGCCGTACAGCGCCACAATGGCGTTGTCTCCGTATATGGAGGACTGAATCAGTAACGGCTGCGGGGTGTTGTTCGTGAATCGGAAGTCCCGGTTCTCCGCCGCGTCCACTACCGCGTCAAGGCCTGGCTGGCCGCGCGGTGGTTCGCCTGCCCGAACGGTCCAGTGGGCCGGAGCCTGACGCTCTTCAATGCCGTAACCGGTCCAGAAGACGACCTGGGCAAGTGACGACGCGACCAGGTTCACTCCGCGCGCGATCACGGATGCATCATCCGGCGCCGATCGGTATCCTCGGCCCTCATTCACGGTACCCAGCGCGTCCAGTAAGGAGAAGGTCTGGCCCGGCAAGACGAGTCGACCGTGCAGGTCGCCCAGCGCCCGATCCGTATTGGCTCGAGTCCACTGATCGAGCCCGCCAAGCGGCAGCGACGCGTCCAGTACAAGCTCACGAATATTGAGCGTACCCGGCGTCGTCCAGGCCCAGGGCATGTACCGGCTGTGGGGGGAGTGTCGCGGGTCCGCCCTGAATCAGCACCTGCTGCTCCAGGGCAGCAGCCGCTGTGCTGAGATCGAGCTGCTGGCCGTCAGCTCCTGGCACGGCCACGCTCAGACCACCCGGTGACCAGTTGAATCGCGCGTGGACGGGAGGGCGCGCCACGCGCTCAGCGAGTGGCCGCAGTAGTCGGCTTGTCTCACCATCCAGCAGATGGAGCGACACCTGTGAGCGACCGTCGACGTGCGCTTTTCGCACACTCAAGATGGATGCAATTTGGGATCGATCCAATTGAATCGATTCATTGCCGGAGGTCACCGTGAGAGGTTGCGCCAGCATTCGCTCTGCCATGGCTCGGGGGGCGGCCAGGTCAGCCTCTGACACGTTGGGAGGAACCTCAGCGGTAGGAAGGCGAAGTGTTCCCGCGCCCAGCGCCTGCAACCGATCACGGATTACTTCGGCGCTGGCGGATCGATCCAGTGTTCGACCGGCCCTGCTCGCCTGGATTCGAACGGTTCCAGATGGCTCAATGAGCATGGCCGCGTCCTGGGCCACGCCGGTGGTGGACTCCACCCGCTCAGCCAGGGGCGTGAGCGCGGCCTCCATTCGGGCATCATCTACCTGATAGACCAACGGAGTATCGCGCTCCAGAACCAGTCCACGGGCCTGTTCAAAAAGCTGTCGAGCCAGAGTGCCGCTGCGGCCAATCTGGAGTGCGCGTTGAGCCGTTGCGGCCGCGTCGAACCGGACACCCAGCTCGCCGGCCGCGAGGTAGAACTCCTGCCCGGCAATTTCCAGCGTGATCGCCTGGCGGGCGTATTCAGCGAATTGTGTTTCCAGAGCCCGCGTAGCCTCGTCCACGGAGCGTCCGCCCAGGTCCACACTCAAGGCGTGCACGCCCGGGTAGATACGCTGATTGAACGCGAGCTGGTAGAGCCAGATGGCCCCCAGCCCAACAAGAACAACGGCTAACGCGACGATGCCCGCGAACTTGGCCGGGCTACTCCAGATTGGTTCGGGTAAAGCAGCTTCAACGGAGCTTGGCTGACTGGCCACCGACGGCGCGGGAGTGTCCGTGGCCTGCACCACTGGCTCGACGATCAGGACGATGACGCTAATGTCGTCGCTGCTCCCGGCCGTACGTGCCGCGCGCACGAGTCGATCCGCCGCGCCACGAGCGTCTTCACCGTGACAGCTCTAGCAATGGCGGCATCGTCGAGCGTAGCGCTGAGCCCATCGGTGCACAGCACAATCACATCACCGTCCTGGAGCGGCTCCTCTAGAAGGTCCACCGCCACATCCGCCGCTGCGCCAAGTAGACGGGTTGGAGCACTTTTGAGTGGGTGATCCTGAAGCCGCGATCGGTCAAGGCCCTGCAACTCTTGCTCCCCGGCCCACGTGTGATCCTGAGTTAGCTGCCGCGCCCGGCCATGGCGAATGAGATATGCGCGACTGTCGCCCACATGGCCGATGATGAGTCGACTGTTATGCACCACGGCCGCGGTGCACGTGGATGCCATGCCTCGTAGCGATGCGTCGTTGGCCGCGAGGCCCAGGATGGATTGACCGGCCTCCCGTAACGATCGATCCAGTGTGGCCGTAGGTGAGCCGTCGAACGCACGCCGATAGGTCTCGAGCGTGGATTCCACGGCTGTCTGGCTGGCCACCTGGCCGCTGTCGCGCGGACCAACGCCATCGGCCACCACGTAGACCACGCCCATGCGCGCCCGCGTGGTCATCAGGTCAGGCGCCCATCGACCCACGGCGTCCTGGTTGACTTCGCGCCCCGGCGCCACGATGGATACCTGCGCGCTGGCCGCCACTCCGAGCGCGCCTGTCTCAGGCACGATTGCGAGTGAAGAGTGAACAGTGAAGAGTGAACAGTGGACAGAGTCCCGGTGATTCCTGGGATCGTGCTCGCCAGATCCCGCGTTTCACTCTTAACTCTTCACTCTTCACTCGCCCGAAGGCACTCTGTCCTATAATCGGCAGGTCCTGTCCGCGTCCCGGGGATTCAATGACAGCGCGTCGCGCAATACTCTTGATCGTAGTCATAGAAGCGGTGTTTTGCGCGGCAGTTGCAAAGGCCGGGGGCAATCGTCCCAACCTCCACTTCGTTGAGGGTGGCATTGTCACCTGGGTGAACGCCTTTCAGATCTTTGCGCTAAGTGTCGTTGCGGTCGCAGTGTACCGTGCGCGTAAAGACGAGAACGACTCAATGGGCGCCGCGTTCTGGCTCGTCGCCGCCGCCGGCGCCATCTTCTTGACGCTCGACGAAACATTCGAGTTTCACGAGCAGCTCGGCAACTATTTTCAAACCCACCGCTTCCCTCGTCCTCCGCTCCTGAACGGCTGGGGCGATGTCGTACTCATCGCGTACGCATTTCCGGTGCTCGGCATCTGCTGGTGGTTTCGCCGGGAGATCCTTGCGGATCCAGAAGTCCTCCGCTACCTGCTCCTGGGCGGCGGCGTTCTCGTGCTCTCGCAGCTCGTCGATACCTTCGGCGTACATCAGGGGCGAGAGCGCTTCTGGTGGTCCGTGTCCGAAGAATCGTCCAAGCTTATCGGATTTGGGATCCTCTTCGGCGCGGTGATCCTGAAGTGGTCCAAGGTCCGCCTCGCGCACCGGCAAGCCGCCCACGCGGCGAGCTAATTATCCGCCCAGCTGCCACAGTCGACGGCTACCTAACATGATCAGGGTTCTTGTCATCCTGGAGCGCAGCGAAGGATCTTGCCCAACGGATTCCAGGGCCCCGGCGGGGAAGATCCTTCGCTGCGCTCCAGGATGACAACCAGGCGTAAACCGTAACCAGAACTCCTCGCTTCGGGTGCGCCCAGATCACAAGTCCCGCGCTCACAGCTACGGCAATCAGCGGCGGAACGTCCGCACTCGTTTGAACTCCAGCGGCTCACCCCGAATTGTGCTCAGCGCAATCGCTGCCAGACCGAGTAAGTAAAGCTGAATCGCCGCCGTCCGCTCCAGCGGCGTCCGGCTCGCATTGAAAGGCGCCACCACCGGCGCCACGAACCACAACGAGATCATGTAGTTCTGCATGTGGCCAATCGGCTCAGCTATGCTCCACCTCCAGCTACCCGGTGCAAAAGAACCCCACGACCAGCAGAAAGAGCCTAGATGACCGCGTCGATGCGCAGCGCCAGCTTGAGCCTCGCGTCCAAGTCCAGCCCCCGGTGTGCGCGAAATCCGTTTAGAAGAATACATCCGTCAGTAGTCTCGATTGACAGCCGGCCATTTTTACAGAAAAATACTCGCATGAAGACCACCGTGGAATTCCCAGACGAGCTGATGGAGGAAGTGAAGATCGAGGCGGCAAGGCGTCGAAAGAAGCTGAAAGATCTTGTGCCAGAGCTTGTTCGCGCCGGTTTGGAGTCGCATCGGAAGAATGAGTCAACGAAGCGACACATGACACCCGACGAGGCCGCGGCTTGGGTAGTGAATCTCAGAGCTATGGGAGACGAGATGCAGCGTCATTCGCAGGATCCGCGGACTCTGGTTCAGATCCTCAACGATGATCGCCGTTGAGTCTCACGGTCGATGCAAACATCTGGCTTGCCGCCGCTGATCCGCACGAGCCAAGTCAGGATATATGCGCGCGCTTCCTCACACTTGCGCTTAGCACGAATGAGTCCTCTTGAGTCTCCGCTGCTGTTACAGGTCGAGATCGCCGGGGCAACTTCCCGAAAGACAGGTAACAGCGACGACGCTCGCAACGTCACGCTCGAGATCGTGAGCATCGCGGCGCATCGATGGCACGCCCTAGACGAGTACCTCGCATCTGCTGCTTCGGCGCTTGCGGGAGAACTGGGCTGCGAGGTGCTGACGCAGTTTACGCAGCCGTCGCAGCATATACGGGCAGCACGCTTATCACCCTGGATAGTCAGCCCAGGCGCGGACTAACCAACACATTTCCGTGATGACACCCGATGGCTGGATCGCGGCACGCACGACTTGACTTCGGCCATCATCTCATCAAAGATTCTCGCCGCGCAGTGAAGCAAGCAGCGTGAATGCGATCGCATGAACAAAAAAGAGCTCACCGAAACAGACATACGCACCAAGTTCATCACGCCCGCCATCTGCGGTGCCGATGGAACGAAGTGGGACAAGATGACCCAGTTGCGCGAGGAGTTCTACTTCACGCGCGGCCGTGTCATCGTGCGCGGAAAGAAAGTGAGTCGCGGCGCGGCCAAAAAGGTCGATTACATCCTCTATTACAAGCCCGGCATTCCGCTCGCCCTTGTTGAAGCGAAGGACAACAACCACGCGGTCGGCGCGGGGATGCAACAGGCCCTCGAGTACGCGGAGTTCCTCGATATCCCCTTCGCGTACAGCAGCAATGGCGACGCGTTCCTGGAGCACGATCGGACCGGCACAGGGCCAACCGTTGAGCGCGAGATTCCGCTGGATCAATTCCCTTCACGGATGAGCTCTGGTCACGCTACAGCAAAGCGAGAGGACTCACGCCAGCCGAAGAAGAGGTAGCGACTCAGGAATACTACGAGGATGGCTCAGGCAAGGTGCCGCGCTACTACCAGCAGATCGCCATCAACCGGACCGTCGAGGCCATCGCCCGCGGCGAGAATCGCATTCTCCTCGTCATGGCCACCGGCACCGGCAAGACCTACACCGCGTTCCAGATCATCTGGCGGCTATGGAAGGCCGGTGCCAAGAAGCGGATCCTCTTCCTCGTCGATCGCAACATCCTGGCCGATCAGACAAAGACGAACGACTTCAAACCGTTCGGTCAGGCGATGACCAAGATCACCAATCGCACGGTCGACAAGGCGTTTGAGATCTACCTCGCGCTGTATCAGGCGGTCACGGGAACTGAAGAAGAGCAGAACATCTACAAGGAGTTCTCGCCCGACTTCTTCGACCTGGTGGTGGTGGACGAGTGTCATCGCGGGAGCGCGGCCGACGACGCTTCGTGGCGAAAGATCCTCGAGTACTTCTCCTCGGCCACGCAGATTGGTTTGACGGCCACGCCCAAGGAGACGAAAGACGTTTCCAACATCGAGTACTTCGGCGATCCGATCTACACCTACTCGCTCAGGCAGGGAATCGACCGACGGATTCCTCGCCCCCTATAAGGTCATCCGCATCGGAATCGACAAGGACTTGGAAGGGTGGCGGCCTGAGAAAGGACAAGACGGATAAGTACGGCCAGCTCATCGAAGATCGCGAGTACAACGAGACGGATTTCGACCGAATCGCTCATCCTGGAGAAGCGCACCGAGGTCGTCGCCGCCAAGATCACCGAGTTCCTGAAGGCCACCGATCGCTTCGCCAAGACCATCGTCTTCTGCGAGAACATCGATCACGCCGAACGCATGCGGCAGGCGCTGGTGAACGCCAATCCGGACCTCGCCGCCGCGAACAGCAAGTACGTCATGCGGATCACGGGCGACAACGATGAAGGCAAGGCGCAGCTCGACAATTTCATCGACCCGGAGTCCACATTCCCGGTCATCGCCACCACCTCGCAGCTGATGACGACGGGCGTCGATGCGCAGACGTGCCGACTGATCGTTCTCGACAAGCACATCGGCTCGATGACCGAGTTCAAGCAGATCATCGGTCGTGGCACGCGCATCAACGAGGACTACAACAAGCTCTACTTCACCATCATGGACTTCCGCCGCGCCACGGCGCTGTTTGCCGATCCGAACTTCGATGGCGATCCGGTGCAAATCTACGAGCCAAGGCTGGCGATCCGCCCGTGCCGCCTGACGAACGCCAGACGGCCGGCAGCGAGACCCGGCGACGAGGGCGCAGACCTCCGGATGACGGCGGTGGACCTGTCGCTCCGACGGACCGCGCCAGCGAAGTACTACGTCAACGACGTGGAAGTCTCGCGTTGTCTCCGAGCGCGTCCAGTATCTCGATGCCGACGGCAAGCTCATCACCGAATCGCTCACGGACTACACGCGCAAGACGGTCCGCAAGGAATACGCGTCGTTGAACGCGTTCCTGAACGCCTGGAATGATGCCGACCGCAAGCAAACCATCATCGACGAACTCGCCAGCCAGGGCGTATTCCTCGATGAACTGGCGGAGCAGGTCGGGCCACGACTATCGATGCCTTCGATCTCGATCTGCCACGTCGCATTCGATCAGCCGCCGCTCACGCGGCGGGAGCGGGCCGAAAGGGTCCGCAAGCGCAACGTGTTCGCCAAGTACGGCGACAAAGCGCGCGCCGTACTCGATGCCCTGCTAGAGAAATACGCCGACGCGCGGCATCGAAGAGCGTCGAGTCGCTCGAAATTCTCAAGGTGGACCCGCTGACGCACGTTTGGGACACCGGTCGAGATCGTCAATCTGTTCGGCGGCAAGGCAGCAAGTATCTCACTGCCATCCACGAACTCGAAATCGCAGCTCTATCAAGGAAGCAGCCTGAGTCTATGGCCAACGTCTCCAACTCGTCAAAACCATCCAGGACATCATGCGCAAGGACGCCGGCACATACGGCGATGCGCAGCGCCTGGAACAGCTCGGCTGGATGTTCTTTCTGAAGATCTTCGACGACCGCGAGAAGGAGCTGGAACTTCTCCGCGACGACTACAGGTCGCCGCTAGCGGATCATCTGCGCTGGTCTGCGTGGGCAAGCGACGACGAAGGAATCACCGGCGAGCGGTTACTCGACTTCGTCAACAACACGCTGCTCCCCAAGCTCAAGTCACTCGACCGGCGGCGGCGACAAGATCGCCGGCCTGATCCGCATGACCTTCGAGGATGCCAACAATTACATGAAGAACGGCACCCTCATGCGGCAGGTCATCAACAAGATCAACGGCATCGACTTCAACGCCTCTGATGACCGCCACATGTTCGGCGACATCTACGAGAAGCTGCTCAAGGACCTGCAGTCCGCGGGTAACGCCGGCGAGTTCTACACGCCGCGCGCGGTGACGCAGTTCATCGTCGAGCAGGTCAATCCTCAGCTCGGCGAAACGATCCTCGATCCCGCCTGCGGCACCGGCGGCTTCCTCGTCTGCGCCATCGAGCACCTGCGCAAGCAGGCAAAGACCGAGGTCGACGAGCGAACCATCCAGGAATGCTTCGCCGGCATCGAGAAGAAGCACCTGCCGCACGTGCTGTGCATGACCAATCTCCTTCTGCATGGCATCGACGTCCCGTCCAATGTCCGCCATGACAACACGCTGGCGCGCCCGCTGCGCGACTGGTCGCCCGAAGGAACGCGTGGACGTGATCGTCACCAACCCGCCCTTTGGCGGCATGGAAGAGGACGGCATCGAGGCCAATTTTCCGGCCGAGTTCCGCACCGTGAGACCGCCGACCTTTTCCTCGTGCTGCTGATGAGGCTCCTGAAGCCCGGCGGCCGCGCCGGCCTGGTGCTGCCCGACGGCACGCTCTTCGGCGAAGGCGTGAAGACGCGCATCAAGGAAGCGCTTCTCACCGAGTGCAATCTGCACACGATTGTCCGCTTGCCCAACGGCGTGTTCAATCCCGTACACCGGCATTCGCACGAATCTGCTCTTCTTCACGAAGGGCGCAGCCGACCACGGAGGTCTGGTATTACGAGCATCCATATCCACCGGGCGCCAAGAGCTACAACAAGGGCAAGCCGATTCGCATCGAGGAGTTCGACGGCCGAGCGAGTCGTGGTGGGACAAACCGCGTGGAAAACGAGCAGGCCTGGCGCGTTCCGATCGACCAGATCAAGGCCGGCAACTATCAACCTCGACCTCAAGAACCCACACGACCTCCGACACCGGCCCTGGCGACGTGGACCATCTCCTGCCGGAATACGAAAAGCTTCTCGCCCAGATCGCCGAGACCCGCGCCGCGCTCGAAGCAGGAACTGCAGCGCCGCCCTGGCGAGCTCAGCTGAACCAGCCGATGAGGCTGGAGACCTTCTTCGAGAAATTTGATCAATCGCGTAATGTTCCCAACGCCGTTGCGAAAATGCGGGAGCTCGTTCTCCGGAATGGCGACAAGAGGGCGAATCGTCAGAACAAGACCCAGCAGATCCGACGGTTCCGAGCTTGCTAGACGAAATATTTGAAATTAGAGACAACTTCATCGGACGGAGGGCCGCGACAAACCGCGTCGACGGTAGTCAAATCGAGCGGTGCACACCGATTACATACCAGATGAATTGGGCGATGGACGAATTTCGTTACAGTGTTGCGAACTTCAATACGGCTACAGGTATCCGCGGTGATGAGCTACTTCGACGGCTGGAGCATACCTGGCTGGGTCCGGGCGATATCAATCGTGGTGACAATTCCTCGACTGCCGATGGAGCGAAGAGCGAGATTGAGATACTTAGCATTGGAAGCTGGTGACTTACAGCTCAATAGGCCGGGGTACGAATCTCGTGTAAGGCGCATGTATGTAGGTCGCGCAACCCGTGAGTGAATTGCTCGTGACTGATCGCTGTTGTCGGTAGAGCGACGCTGAACGAATACGTGCTCTGGGAACTCACTCGGGCGACTGGAAGTTGATAGAACTCAATGTGAGGGAAGCGTCGGAGGTTACATTAAGCTGTGGGAAGTAAGATAGTTGATAGCTGATTTCCCTGTGCCTTGCGAGCGGAAGCGGATCGTGGCGCAAGGTGCTGACGGCCAATCCAACCGTCGCTGCACCCCGCGACATCCACGCGCCGGCCCGTCGCCCTACGAGTCAGGTATCTTGACGCCCATCGCGGTCGCAATCCGCTCGAAATCCTCTGCGCTGATTTCGAAGAGGCCACGGCGGAAGATAAAGCCCCAGCGGCGCTTATCGATGATGAAGGGCAAGTCATCCAGAAGCGGGGCGATCGGGATTTCGGCGCAGGGCACGAATTCGAGGTTGCGGCGCCACGGGCGGAAGTCCGGGGTCATCTCGGCCTGGTGGGGCTCGTCGTCGGTGATGCGGCCGAGGGCGGTGAAGGCCTGGAGGGGAGCGCCGTCGGGGTAGGTGGTTCTTGGTGAATAGAAGACCATGAGATCGCCGCGCTGGAGCTTGCGTAGGTTAGTTGAGCGCCCGTGGTTAGCCTGGGTGAAGCCGCGGATGACACGGGCCCGCTTGGGCGCGCCCTCCATGCCGCGCTGGACGTGGTCGCGGGAGACGGTGTTGATCCAGTAGCGCGGGCTCACCACCGGAGCCGCGCCTACTCCCAGACCTCGGCCAGATCGATGGCTAGCTCAGAGAACGGGGGCGCGGAGAACGGCTCATTCGGGCTCGATTCCCTGGTGGGCTCGTAGACGTCGCCGACCAGGGTGTGTGCCGTGATGGACCGCGGACTCGGATCGACAATCCAATAATGCTGGACGCCGTGTTCGGCGTAGACCTGCCGTTTGACGTTCAGATCGTTTACCGCCGTGGAGGGTGAGAGCACCTCGATCACCAGGTCGGGAGCGCCTTTGACGTTCGCGGGCTCGACGATGTGCAGTCGCTCGCGGGCGACAAACAGAATATCGGGCTGTACGATGTTGTGCGTGCTCAGGAGCACGTCACATGGGGCGACCAGGATTTTCCCTAACCCCTGCCGCCGCACATAGTCGGAGAGTAGTCGCGTCAGATTGGTAACAGCGTCCTGGTGGAATGTTGAGGGAGCAGGGGTCACCGAGAGCACGCCATTAAGGATCTCATATCGATTGCGATCACTCGGGATTGCAGCGTAGTCCTCATAGGTGAGGAGGACGCCATGTGGGTTCGTTGCCATTGGAGCAGATCCTCGTGGACTGCCGTCCTGGTGAGATCATAGCAGCGCAATTGATCGTTCGTAGTGCGGGATTCATCCCGCCGTCCTCTGGCGAATCACAGGATAAAACCATCGTGGCGGGACGGCGGAATGAATTCCGCGCTACGGACGGCGGGGGCTACGATCCGGGGATGTTTCCGACGATCGCCGTATTCAGCTCGGGGTGCTCCACGAAGGCGCGGCGGAGGTGCTCGGTGGCGGCGACCCAGTCCGCGTCGCGTTTGAGGATGACGCCGCCGGCGCGGACGCCGAAGACGGCGGGATCGTCCACGCCGGGCGGAGTGGCGCCGTGCTCTCGCAGGTCACGCGCAGCCTGGAGGAGTCGGCGGCGCGTGCGGATGATCATGCCATCGCTAGTACCCAGGTGCTCGCGGGTTCGGTCGTAGATCGCTCCCATGCTCTCGGTCACGGCCTGGTCCTGCAGATGAATACCGCCGATGCCGGTGTAGCTCTGGCCTGAGCGTTGCGCGGCGCGGTCGATCAGGTAGTCGTTGCGCTTGTTCGCTTCCAGGCGGAAGCGGCCGTGCGGATCGGACGTGTTGGGCAGGAGCTTCGCGGGTGAGAGTAAGGGGTTTGCCGCGACCGGGGCGGAAGCGGCGGTGCTGCCGACTGTCCCCAGTTTTGGGGTCAGCATGAAGAACATGGTGTGCTCGTCGTCAATGGGCACCCAGGCGCGCGCAACGATCTTCACACCCAGCACGTTGGTGGGCGGCATGGTCCAGAAGGGGAACAGGAAGTGGGCGATCCGCCAGTAGTACGTGTCTTCCGTGGCCGGCCGATACGCGCCGTACATCGTGCCATAGTCCGTCTCCACAACGGCGTACTTAGGCGCTCGATGAGCGATCCCATAGTATGAGAACGTGTCCGGGGTCGCTTCCGCCGGGTCGTAGCTGCCCTGATGGAGGAAGCCCAGGTGGCTGGTATCGATATCGCCCTCGAACGCCTGGACGAAGTTGCACTCGCGCATGCCGGCCCACACCGAGTAGGTGCCTTCGGGCAGCATGTTGCCTTCCATATCCGGCAGCGGCGGTGGGGTCTGGCGCGGACCCATATAGGTCCAAACGAGCCCATTGCGCTCGGTGCAGGGATATGCCGTGACCTTCACCTTGTGCTTGAAGTTGGACTCCGGCGGCTCATTAGGCATGTCTACACAGGTGCCGCTGGCGTTGAACTTCCAGCCGTGATAGACGCAACGCAGGCCTTCTTCCTCGTTGCGGCCGAAGAATAGCGAAGCACCGCGGTGCGGGCAGTTCTCGGCCACCAGGCCAACGGCTCCGCTGGTATCGCGGAATGCCACGAGGTCCTCACCGAGCAGGCGCAGACGCACGGGCGCCGAGTCTGGCTCCGGAAGCTCGCTGGCCAGCAGCGCTGGAATCCAGTACTGACGGATCAGATCGCCCATCAACGTGCCCGGGCCTACACTGCATAGGGCCTGATTGTCGGCGTGGCTCAGCATGGCGCCTCCTTCACTGTTGTGCTCTCCTTCATTGAAGGCAGAAGTGGGTCAGCGTGTCAATCTTTGACCGCTTGGGGCAAAAGTTCGGAGTTGTAGGGACAATCCACCGGGCTACGACGATCATCGCCTGGCTCTCCCCCTACCTCTAAGCGGGTAGGGGTTGGGGACTGGCGAACAGCAAGGCCCGGTGCGGGATTGGTCGGACGAGTCAATTACAGCGGCAGCCGATGTACGCGAGATCCCCTCGTTCCTCGGAATAACGATGGCTGGGCACGTATCCGCTGCTGGTTCAAAGCGTCCCGAAACACGCGAGCGTATGGTGCCCGGGATGACACGGTCACTTGTGGGGGTTTAGTTTTCGCGCGTCCACCTCGGTAGGCAGGCAGGTCTTGATTAGTTGGGCGTTTGATGACCGGCGGCGCCTGATCCGCTGACGTTTCGGAAGGAGCCGGCGCCCAGAAGAACCAGCAGGGCGGCCATGGCGCCAATGGTGGCGGGTGCGCCGGCGAGGGAGGTGCCGAAGCCGGCGATCATCGAGCCGAAGGGCACCATCCCGCGATTGAGGAACATCGTGCTGAGGATGCGCCCGCGATAGGCATCGTCCACAGACTCCTGGATCAACGTATTGTTGAGCGACATGTAGACCTGCTGCGCGAGCCCGGCCGCTACCAGGGCCACCGCGGAGAGCCAGAGCAACTGCGAGAACGCAAACAGGATGAGCGATGCGCCGAAGCCAATGAGCGCGATCATCATGACTCGGCGCCGCTGTCGTAGCGCACCACCGGCGACGATGAGCGCACCACCCAGAGCGCCGAATCCAGTGGCCGCGGTGAGGATGCTCAGACCCGTGCCACCCGCGCCCAGAATATCTTGCGCAAAGACCGAAAGCATCGTCATGTACGGCATGCCCAGGACCATGGGAACCAGAGCAAAGAGCACGAGCGTTCGCAGACGCCGCTCGCCCATGAGGTAGCGTAAGCCGTCCACTAGATCGCCGACCATGCCCTTACGTGCGCGAGCTTTTGTCGGAGGGATATCCATCATCATCAGGCTCACAAGCACAGCCAGAAAGCTGAACCCGTTCGCGTAGAACGCTCCAGCGATCCCGACGGTGGCGATCAGGATTCCGCCTATTGTGGGTCCCAGAATCCGCGTGAAATTGAGTGTGGCCGAGTTGAGCGCAATGGCGTTGGTCAGGCTTGATCGAGGGACGAGCTCTGAGATGAGCGACTGCCGCGCCGGCTGGTTGAATGACATCATCGTGCCGCGGCCCACTGCGATCACCAGTACCATCCAGAACTGGACAAGCCCGGTGGAGACGAGAATGGCGAGGATGAATGCCAACACCATGGCAATCGCCTGTGTGCTGAAGAGGAGTCGCCTTCTGGGCCATCGGTCGGCCACCACGCCGCCGATGAGCGTGAACAGCAGGATCGGCACGAAGCGGCATAAGTTCAATATGCCCAGCGCCACGGCAGACCCGTGAGCTGATAGACCAGCCAGTTGAGCGCCATCTGGTCCATCCAGTCGCCCGTTTGAGAGACCAGCGTGCCTGACCAAAGCAAGCGATAGTTGGGATAGTGAAGCGATGAAAAGACGCTGCTGAGCGACCGGGTCGGGGCGCTCGGATACTGCTTGGCTCAGATTCGATTGCTTCAGGCGCCAGCGTCGTGGCCCGCACCTCGATTTCTGGAGTAGTAGCGTCTGCCTCCGGGGCGACTGATTGTGTTGATGCCATACGCAACAAACATTGTCTCACCCCCGAAGCATCTAGCTCTAAAGATCAGAAACGGGTCATATGAAGATTGTCTTAAAGTTGGTCGGGCGGCGGCCAATGCACGCGATTGTGACTTGGGGAGGCCCCTACCCCAGCCCTCCCCGTGCGCGGGGAGGGAGCCAGATTCCCACCAGATTCTCCGGCCACCGAACCATTCTGCGCGCAGACTCTCCGGCTCCCCGCGGGTGGGAGGGCAGGGATAGGTCCTTCGGAAAGCCTACTCTTCGCGCAGCTCGAACATGGGCTGAGCGGAGATCGCGGCCCAGATGATCTCGTGCTCCGCCGGCGTGACGATTGATTTGAAGTAGCTGCATGTGGCCAAATCACGTGCGGTGGCCAGGCCCTTCGCTCCTCGGAGATCGGTTTTGTAGAAATTTACGTTGGTCAGTGTTGCGCCGGTAAATTCGACATTGCGGAACGTCGCTCGGGGAAGCTGCGCGCCCGTTAGATCCACTCTCTGGAGTACCGCGTCGGTGGCATTGCACTCGTACATATCGGCTCCGCGCATCAGGGCGTTCCTAAAGCTCGCCCCACCCAGCTTCGCCACCACGAACGTTGCCCCGCTGAGATTCGCCTGCTGCAGGTTGGCGCCCTGAAGGTCCGCTCCTCGCAGGCTGGCCTGACGGAAATCTGCGCCGCTCAGGTCCATCGCCGGCCATTTTGGTGCGCTCCCAGAAGAGGCCAACCGCCCGGACGCCGCGCCAATCGGCGCGCTCGAAGTTGAGCGGATTGGCCCGGAGGTCCTGTTCCTGAAGATAGGCGATCATCTCTGAGTAACCTCTGGCCTCGTCCAGGTTGACAGCGACCAGTCGCGTCTCGCTGAAGTCGCGCTCGCCGTCCAGGATACGCCGTACCAGCTGGTCGGCGGCAATCTCAGTCTTTGCGGCCATCTCTCATCTCCACTGCGTGCGGTGGTGTTATAGCGCCAGGATCGTGATTGGCCGAGATTTCTCGCTTACGAGGCTTTTGCAATCGCCTCGCGCAGCATGTTCTCGATACCGTCTCGCACCGCGGCTGCATGCTCATGCTCGGATGCGGACGGGTCAGCAGTTCCACCAAGCACGGCGCTGGCTTTTTCCGTGGCTGGCAGCACAAAAGTCGGGGCGTTTGCATCGTGGTGCGTCACCACTCCCGGCAGGGCGAAGGAAGCCACGGCCGTGCCCGCGGCGAGCACTCTGACCTGGTGATCGTCACGCTCAACGTCAATGGGCGAATCCGTTGAGCTCAGGAGCTCGCTAAGAATAGTGTCCATCCAGGGCCTGGTCCGGCGTTCGGCTTTGAGCTCGGTGCCGCCGCTGAGCTTCGGCAGCGATGGAGGCTCCCCAGCCCCGAAGAATCCCCAGATCAGTCCGTCGTGCTCCGCTACCGAGTAGGCGATGGTGTCGATGCCGAATCCGTCCGGGTGCATCGGAGTCTCGAGACAGACCCCATTCACGTCGAATTTCCAGCCGTGGTAATTGCAGCGAATCCCATCGTTATCAATGGAGGAGAAAAACATGTCGCCGCGCGCATGCGGACACAGGCCGTAAATCAGACCGAGCCGACCTTCGCCGTCTCGAAAGGCCACGAGCCGCTCATCCAGAAGCTGGGCGCGGACCGGTCGCTCGGCACCCTCAGGCAGGTCGGCGGCTGGGCAGATCGGAAGCCAGAATTGCCGCAAGAAGTCGCCCAACTGTGAGCCGGGCGCCACGGCGCGGAGGTCAATGGAGTCAGGGGCGGTCAGTGGGGTGTCCTTGCCAGTTGAAAAAATCACTGTCATCCGAGCGACGAGCGAAGAATCTTCCCAACGGCGCACAGATACCGGCGGGAGAGATCCTTCGCTCGTCGCTCAGGATGACAATGCCCGGTGGCAGGCTAGCCCGACACCGGGCACCAGGCGAATACCTATTAGTTGATGCCCAGCAGCCGCTGGATGTTGCCGCCGAGGATGTTGTCCTTGTCCTGCTGGGACAGGCCTTCCATCTCTTCCAGGCCGGCGGCGGTGTTGGGGTAGGTCGAGGGCGGGTGCGGATAGTCGCTGCCCAGAACGAAATTCTCGCTGCCAATCGAGGAGATCGCTGCCGCGAGAGGGCCCTCGTCCGGCTCGGCGGCCACAAAGCATGAGCGACGAATCAGATCGCTCGGCTTCTCGGTGCAGCGCGCGCACTGCGGCTCCACGCCGTAGACGCGGTCGAGTGTGTACATCGCCCACGGTAGCCATGAGCCGCCGGCCTCGAAGAAGACGAACTTGAGGTTCGGGAACTCTTCCAAGGACGCCACCGAGGTCAGGCTGGCCATGCCAACCATGTACTCAAAGGCGAATCCCAGATAGTTGCTGATGTGCAAACGGCGCATCCGCTCCCAGCCCAACGTGTAGGTGGAGGGCAGATGGTCGCGCACCGAGCAGTTGAACGGGTTGTGATGCACGTAGAGCACGGCGCCAAGGTCGTGCACCGTTTTCCAGAAGGGGTACAGCTCGATCTCGTCGTAGTTGCGACCCTGCCAGTTGCCGTTGATGCAGATGATCTTAAGGCCCAGCTCCTGGACAGCGTAGCGAGCCTCATCACAGGACTCCTCGACATCGCGGAAGGGAACGACCGCTGTGCCTATGAACTGCTCAGGGAACTCTTTCTGCGCCTTGGATGTGGCCACGTTGAACGCGCGGCAGAGTGCGTGGGTCATGCCCGGCTCCGCCTGTCGGGCCAGCGGCGATCCGAATGGGTTGGCGTAGATTCCGTCCGGAATCAGCACCTGCATATCGAAGCCGGTCTCGGGGAGCAGCTTGGCACGATCAGCCACAACGCCGTGCCCGACGGGGCCACCACGAGCCGCGGCAGGAGCGCTACCGGCCAGTCGCTGCCCGGCCGCGGTGGCTCGGAAGCCAGCGTTGCGCGCATTTGGATTGGTAAATACTGATACATCGCGCTCAACCATCTGCAGCGCTTCTGGACTGAGATACGGGAGCGCGGTGCCGAGATCGATGAAATCGGCTGGCGGAAAGAAATGACTATCCGCGTCGATCTTACGCAGCTTGGGTACTGCCTGAACCATTCAGAGGCCTCCTTCTACGTTGAACAGAGCAAACACATGACCGCGGTGCCATGACACCAGTGTCGATGCAGTGATCATACCGGCATGCGGTCGAGACTCGAAAACTGGACGGGTGGGACAAGGATCTCTTCCTGTCCCACCCGTCTGATTACTCGGTCTTGTCGCAGTCGATATTGACGTAACCCGATCGGAACGGCTCGACCTTGTTCTCATCTGGATAGAACCGATGGCGCCAGATGCAGCCCTGGTCATTTCCCAGAAGATGGAGGGAGACGGATGTGACGTCTGACGTGGTCGTGACGTTGTGGATATCGTTCTCTGGCATGAGCTCGTAGAAATCGCCAGGCGTCAGGGAGTTCCGCTCGGTGATCACGAGATTGGCAACGTCATCGTGGCTGCCATCGTCTCGGCGTTGAAAAACCACTTCATCCTGCAGGCCACGGTAGAGTCCAACGAGACCCCAGGCAAGGTGGTCGTGCACCGGGGTGGACTTGCCAGGATGTAGCACCAGGGACGAAAACGCGAGCCCCCCGTCGCCAGCCCGGTAGAGTAGCCACATTCCCGTGCCAGCGCCCATGCCACTATCCGCACTCGGCTCCTGATACATCTCAGGAAGCCAATCTTGATCCGCCATCAGCTCCGCGAAGTATGGTCGGATCGCATCTACGGTGGCGTGCGGGTCCATCCCCTGGAACCGAATCTCGTTCACTGCGTCGATAAATCGGCGGACGGTCGAGTTGTCGAGGATAAATTGATCCTCGTGACTCTTGGTATGGATCGTTACCATGGGCAGCCTCTCATCAAGGGTTGCGCAGGTCATGACTTGAACAATTCTCGGGGCAATCGAGCTCACCAGTCACAGCTCGCGTCGCGGATGTGCCTATAACACTGAGGGCTTCTGGCTCTAGTTCACTATACTGAATGACACGAGCCGTTCTCCCGAGTGCGCTCAAGGCTTGTGTCATCAACTCCCAACCGCCCGGTCGTTGCACATCCGCGGCTCTCGGCTTTCGCGGAAACCGGTGTCGTGATTCTGACTCGCTAGACTGAGAACCTGATTATTACCGTCCAACGCTGTTCAAGAGCTTCCTGGAGCGGCGTGCGTGGAGATAACACTCGATGAGCTGCTCCAGGCACTAGTCAACCCCGGCGCGCCACTCCCGGCTGCATGGCCGCAGGGTGCCCTGGGCGCATTCCTTCTGTTCATGTTCCCGATCGGTGGCGGAATTCCCTTCGGCGTCATCATGGCGCGCGATGCCGGAGTTTCACCCCTCGTGACGTTTGCGCTCTATGCCGTCTCGGACGTGCTCGGCGCCATTATGACCGAGCCGTACGTGATGTTCTTCCGTTGGCTCGGCCGCAAGGTGAGCTGGATAGGACGCATCGGCGAGCGCATTACGCGAGCAACTGGCGCCGCGGGATTCTCCGAGCCGGGTAAGCGTGGACCGTTGGGCATCGCATTGGTGAGCTTCACCGTTTCAATGACGACCGGTCGGGCGGCCGCTGTCGCGGCCGGACACGGACCAGTCACGGGCTGGGCGCTCGCGATTCTGGGTGATCTGGGCTACTTCCTCGTGCTCATGGCCTCAACGCTCTGGCTCAGCTCCGTGCTGGGTGACGAGCGGATCACCGTCGGTGTCGTGCTCGTTGGCATGTGGGTGGTTCCCATGCTCATTCGGAAATGGCGTGAGCGGAATGCTGCCGAAGCCGCGCCGCGTGCGGACGCCTGTGACCACGACGGTAAGCGCGGTCGAAGTGACTGAGGAAGATGGGCCTGTCGCCGTGAGGGTGGCCCCACCAAAGCGTCGCGGTTCACGCGCTGCCCGAAAGCGAGCCAAGCTTGCCGAGGGAACGGCTCGGTAGTAATCGGCGGCGGGTCAGCTCGGGCGGCGCCTCAAGGCACTCACCGGGCACTTCGTTCAGTACCCTCGGAATTTGCGGCAGAAGATCTGATGCCAGCAGTGTCCGCCAGCGGTTCCGTCTGACTACTCGCTCCGCGGCCCGTGCATGCGCCCATACGGCCAGTTTGGCCGCCTCAGCGGGTGCCATGCCTTGAGCCAGCAACCCTCCCGTCAGACCGGCCAGCACGTCGCCTGTGCCTGCCGTAGCCAGCGCGGGATTCGCCCAGGGGTAAACCCAGGTATCGCCTTCAGGACCGGCAATGGCGCTGAACGGGCCCTTCAGTATGAGGACCTGCTTCCAATCGGCCGCCTGTTCTCGAGCGATCTCCCAGGGCAAGGTCCCAACGGTGCGGGACCGCACGCCCATAAGTCGGCCCATCTCACCATGGTGCGGCGTGAGCACGAGACCCGAGCCGACCTGTGATTGCCAGCCGTCCCAGTCGCCGAGCATGGTGAGCGCGTCCCCATCCACGACCGTTGGCGGCGGATTGGGCATCTGTGAACGGTACTCAAAAAACAAATGAAGGAATCGCGCAGCCCCTTCAGAGCGCCCGAGGCCCGGACCGATAACCACTGCGTTCACGTCATTCAGAGCGGAACGAACCGCCCTGAGAGCTTCATCGGCATCCCGCTCGGGCTCCACCGGTTGTTCAGTGTACGTGGCCTCTGGAAGCTGGATGGAGGCGACGCGCTGCACGGAATCGGGTGTGCCGAGAATCACCAACCCAGCACCCGAGCGGGCGGCCGCTGCCGCTGCCAGGAAGGGGGCACCGATGTAGCGCGCCGAGCCGCCGATAATCATTACACGGCCATGGTCGTACTTGTGCGAGCCAGCGCTTCGACGCGGCGGACGAGGCCGCTCACTATTGGAAAGGATTCGGTAGGGGATGCTTTCCCGCGTGGAAGTCTCTAAACCGATACTGCGAATGACGAGCCGTCCCACAAGGTCGGCGGCCGGGAAGCTCAAGAGGCCTGTCTTCACGGCTCCGAGAGTCACGGTTACTTCGGCGCGCACCGCCGCGCCGGCAACCTCGCCACTGTCAGCGTCAATACCGCTCGGGACATCAACCGCGACGACGAGCGGATGAGTCGCTCGTGCGCTAATGGCGTTCAGCGCGTCCGCCACGCCGGAGAGTGGGGCTCGCATGGCTCCACGCGCACCCACACCGAGCAGTCCGTCCAGAACGACGTCCGCGGCTTCAAGGGCACTCGAGAACTCCGACGTTTCGCCCTCTGCCGCGATGAGTGTGTAGGCGATCTGACGTTCTACCAGCGTCTGAAGCTCGTTGTTTGTCACACTGTGGCCCGGAGTGAGCCAGAGGTGAGTGCGCCAGCCGCGCCGTGCCAAATCGCTGGCGGCGACCACCGCGTCGCGGCCGTTGTTGCCTTTGCCCACCAGGGCTTCCACAGTCCCCGGTCGTCGGCGCATGCTTGCAACGACCTCCGCGATCCCTAAGCCGGCGCGCTCCTGCAGCTCGTGCTCGCTGACTCCCGCGGCCATGGCGGCGGCCTCCAGCGCACGCATCTCGGCCACCGACACAAGGCGAAATGACTCGGGCATGGTCATAGAGTCTCGGGGTCGCGAATCGCGCCACGTAGCACCGTGACGCACTCGCCACCTACCCTGACGGCGGTCACGGTCTCGCCATCACGATCGACCTCAACATGGACTTCGCCCGGGCGGCCGAGCACGTGCCCTTGTTCGATCATGAATTCCGTGCGCTCTATAAGACGATTGTGCATCAAGAACGCCGCCATGCCGCCGCTCGCGCTACCGGTCACCGGATCTTCATCAATGCCAATCGCCGGCGCAAAGTGACGGGCTTGCGCGTGTCCGCGCGCAGTCACACCTCCTAGTGTGAAGACGTGCAGTCCGGCGTATTGATCCTCACGGGCGAGGTCCGCGAGTCGCGACATGTCCGGGCGAAGCGCCTGGAGATCCGCCGGGGAGCGCAGGAGGAGCATGAGCTGGGGCGTGCCGGTGCTGACAACGGTGGGCCTAACGCGCGGATCGAACGCATTCTGGTGCAGGCGGAGAGCCTGGGCCAGAGGCCGCGGATCCACTCGGTGGAGAAACTCCGGTGGCTTCTGCGTCATGAAAATTTCTGGACCCGGCCGGATCTCGACGGGGAGCACGCCCACATTGAGCTCCTGGGAGACCATTGTCGATCCGGTGTCCAGATGCACGCGACCCAACTCCACTAGCGCGTGCCATGCGGCCAGGGTGGGATGGCCGGCCAGGGGCAACTCGGTACGTGGAGTGAAGAAACGCAAGCGCGCGGTGGCCCGTGTCGAGACTGTGATGAACACCGTCTCGGAAAGATTCATGTCGCGCGCGATGGTCTGCATTTGAGAGCCCGACAGGCCGGCCGCGTCGGGCACCACCGCGGCCGCGTTGCCCGCGTAGGGCCGGTTCGTGAACGCGTCAACGATCAGGATGTCGCGCCAGACTTCCGACATCGATTCGGCCTCCCGGGCCGAGTATAGCCGGCGCCGTCGGACGGTCGATAGGCTCGGGGCGGCGAGTTAAGCGGCGTGAACGCTCGCCGCTCATCATCGTCTGCCGTACGATGGCCCCATGGATGCTCGCTCATTCGTCGTCTTTACGTGGACGACAATCTCGCTCATCGCAGCCGTTGCCGTTCTGGTTGGCACTGAGAATTTGGTTTATGGCGCGCTCATCGCTCTTTTTGACGTTATTCTTGGATTTGTGCTGTTCTGGTTCGTCGGTCGGCTTGGTATCCGCCCGCATGAGGAGACGGAAGACGATCTCTGACGCGGTCGATCGCTAGGGGATGTTCAAGGAATAGATCCAGAGAACCGGATTGCGGCCGTTTTCTCGTATCTCCTTGAGGTCGCCGCCGGGAAACCACTGGCGCGCAAGCTCTAGCTCGCGCATACGTTCAGGAAGGGCTGCGAAGACCGTTGGCCCGAGGACTGTCGGCCGCGGGGTCCTCTCGGTTAGCGGTTCGGCGACATCAACTCCGCGGGCGCCACGAGCAATGAAAGCCAGGCTCTGAAAGCCACCGTATGACATGCGGGGAAGACCCAGGAAGTACACGGTGGTTTCTCGTGGGAGGGGCCGCAGTGCATTGCCGAGCTCCGTAGCCACGAGCGAGTTGTTGTCCCCGTAGAGCCGCGTATCTCGAGGCCCGAAATAATGATAGAGATTCCAGCCCATAAGCCCTGCCACACACAGACCGACGCTCGAGAGCACGAACCGCGGCGATGCTTTGGCGAGGTTTTGAGCAATCCGTCCTGTGGTGCTGATGGCAACGGCGCACATGATCGCCATCAATCCGCTCACCACCACGTATCGCTGTGTTTGTGTCGGGTCCTCGGTAAGCCCCAGGCCGAATGTGCCCGCCCAGTACGCGAGCGCCAGGCCCAGATAAGGCCCGCGCCAAAAACTGAGGGTCGTCAGCGTCAGTCCGAGCGCTAGAAACACCGCCATCGGCACACCAACGAACGGTCGCTGATTGATGTACCAGCCACCAGGCTCCGTATAAAACGGCAGCAGAAATGCACGCCATATCTGGTTGAGCGTCAGATCGATGGCACCGCGGCCCGTCATCTGCATCTCGCGCTCCAGCCAGCCGGAGCTAAACATCGAGACATCATCCGTTCGGAAGCTGAACTGATCTGGATTGTCTGCAAAATGCGCTGCCAGCGGGGCGTAGGTCAAGACCGCGCCCATGATGATCCACAACACTAGCGTGGCCGGGATGGCTCGCGGCCCAGCGCTCCGTGCATCCCCCTGGGCCCATCGCGCGGTGGCGAAGGCCGCGGCAACGTACGCGACGGCGACGAACGGAATAAACCGTCCAGCAAAGGAAAAATACTGGCTGAGTCCTATTGCGATACCGGCGAGTAGCGCATCGAGCGGCCGACGTTTATCGATTGTTCGCTCCAGCGCGTAGAGGACCGCGACGATTGCGAGCGAATCTGCGATCTGATTAGACGAGAGTCGGCTGAAGTGAACGTGAAAGTGGAAGGTGGCCAGCAGCAACGCGGCGATGACCGCGGTCACTGTCCCAAAGAGCCGGCGCGTCAACAGGAACGTCACCCAGACGGCCGCGACTCCCATGAGAACGGCGATCATGCGGGCCCCCGAGACCGAGTCCCCAACGATCCAGAGGGCTCCTGCCTGAAGGAAGAAGAATAGGTTTGGCACCGAGTACCAGCCGGTGCCAAACGGATTCTTTGTCAAGCCGTTCAGCACTGCCACAGCAGACATGGCTTGGGATCCTTCATCTCCACCGAACACATACGGAATGTGGTCCAGATCGATGACACGCACAAGGAAGGCGAGCACGAGAATGACTCCCAGTATCACCGTGGGCCAGCTCACGCCGGTGGCCTTGACCGGCGCCTTGTCGCTCCCTCTCGATAGCGAGTGCACGACCATCGCGGCGGCGATCGCCGCCGCGATCGATACGAGCCAGGCCACCACTGTGGGAAGGAAGCTCGCGTCCTGAGGATGTCCGCGCATGCTCGCCCATACCATCAAACCGAGCACCACGGCCGTGGCTACGAGCAACATCTGGACCTTTCGCCGACCTCGAAGCGCGCGCAAGTTCGGCGTTCCCATGCTCTCAGGCGAGACACGAGAAGCGACTTGAGGCTCAGTCTCGATCAAACGATTCTGGGCCTGGCGAGCCGCTTCATTTAGTGCTGCGAACAGCAACAGCCCCACGGCATACGCAGTGACGGCGAAAGGATTCAATGTAGGGCCAAGAATTCCGCGTTGGCCGAATAACACGAGGACGATAGCGAACACGAGCAAGACCGCGGCAGTCGCCGGAGAAAGACACGTTGTCGCCTCAAGCCGCCGATACCACCCATCTGAGAGTGGGGCAGTTACGGCAACATGGTCGCTCTGCGCAAAGGTCTGATTGGGGTTTTCTGTTGTTGGGCGCGCAGGCTTGGGCGCCGTGGGCAGACCGTTCCCTGATCGGCGTTGTGAATTCCTGTCGCCGCGCAGCGTGCGCCGCAAGAGGTTCTCGATTGGCCGACGAGCAAGTACTCCCAGGACTAATGCCACAATTGGTAACAGCCGATTCACCAGAGCGCACCGCCAGGAAAGGAATTAGAAAGGATGAGAGTCACGGAATTGGCTTCGCCCGCTGTGTGGACTGAGCGAGTGTATCGGCGCGAAAGCGATGCGTTATGGCCAACACGACCTGGAATGCGCTGCACACCGGCGCTCCGCGCAAGGCTCGGTATGACCATCACTCGTTAGTACAATTACTTTGGACATACAGAAGGCCGAGAGACAACGTGGAGGCCCACATGCTGATGTTGAATGTGTACGAGATCGATACCGACGACGAGACGCCGGGACCAACGGGTCCGGACGTTGAGACTGATCCTGAGCCAATGCCGGAACCGCCCTTGGCCTAGATCGCACGACTCCTGATGCATGCGGAAGGCGCGCATGATGTCGTGGAACTGCCGTTCGCGAACCGAGCAGCGGCGGGTCAAGCGCTGGCGCAGGCTGTCCAGAGATCGACTGCCCGGCGTCGAGCTGATTCTCGGATTGCCTCGCGGCGGTGTCGCGGTTGGCGCTGAGATCGCCTCCGCTCTGCATGTGCCTCTTGATGTCTTCCTTGTCCGAAAAGTTGGCGCCCCCGATCAACCAGAGCTCGCAATGGGAGCCCTGGCGGAGACTGGCCATATCGAGCTGAACCATTCAGTCCTGGATAGGTTGCAAGTCGCCGACGATGTCTTGAAAGCAACTATCGAGACCGAGCGCCGTGAGATCGACCGGCGACTCGCGCGTTACCGCCAGGGGCGCGCTGCGCCCAATGTGCAGGGACGCCGAGTGGTCGTCGTCGATGACGGCGTAGCCACCGGTGCAACTACGCTTGTGGCGTTGAGGGCACTGCGAGCTCAGAGGCCGGCGCATCTTGCTCTGGCAGTGCCGGTCTGCCCGCGCTCTGCCCTTCACCGGTTGGAGAGCGAGTCCGACCAGGTGGTGGTCCTGGTCACGCCCCAGCCCTTCGGCGCGGTAGGCTCCTGGTATGGCGACTTTCACCAGATGACGGACGGCGAGGTCACCGTCCTACTCGGGCAGTGGTAAGCCCTGGAATTAGGATATTCACATCGTCTAATCCGGCCCCTTGGACGGGCAATGGGAGATTCGTCTCCGTGATGCGCGTGCTTTGCCGAGAGCCTGAAACGGCCCGTATACTTTAGCGAGCCCCTCGCGGTTGGTAAAGCCACTTGCGCGAGCGCGAGGCTCGCGTATCGCCGAGCCGATTTGGCTTGGTGGCCTGGCAACGATGCTAGGCGTCCGGTGTTTCTTTCACAGTGACTGATTACTCGTCGCTCCTGGTTTACCTTGCACTGGTGGTCTTGTTGGCCGGCTTCATATTGCTGGTTATCGGCCGCCTATCTCCGTCGCGCCCATCGGAGGCTAAATCACGGCCGTACGAATGTGGTGTCTCAGAACCTCAGCCTACGGCGGCCCGTTGGCCGATTCATTTTGCGCTCGTAGCCATGCTCTTCTTGATTTTTGATGTTGAAGCGTTGTTCTTCTATCCCTGGGCGGTCATCCTGCGGGAGCTCCGCTGGAATGGAATTCTGGCATTCTCGGGGTTCTTCGCCGTTCTCGGCGTGGGCTATATCTACGCTCGATCTCGGGGCGCGCTGAAATGGCGCTGAATATGGCAGCGTCGGATGGGCCGGGCCATGAGAAAGACGGAGCGCATGGATTCCTGCTCTCAAAGCTCGAGAGCTGGAGCCGTGAGAAGTCGCTCTGGCCGGTCACATTTGGACTGGCGTGCTGCGCTATCGAGATGATCTCCACATCCGCGGCGCGCTTCGATATCGCTCGCTTTGGATCTGAGCTTTTTCGACCCAGCCCACGTCAGGCGGACCTCATGATTGTCTCAGGCCGTGTGTCCCAAAAGATGGCGCCTGTACTGCTCGAGATTTACAACCAGATGCCGGAACCAAAGTGGGTCATCGCCATGGGCGATTGCGCCGCTTGCGGAGGCATCTTTAACAACTACGCGATCATCCAGGGTGTGGATAAGATCGTTCCCGTAGATGTGTACATCCCAGGCTGCCCGCCGCGTCCGGAGGCCTTACTCGACGGCATCATCAAATTGCAGGAGCGCGTCCACGAAGGTGCGACGCGCGCATGACCGAGAGGCTGGATCAGGCGCTCGACTCGCTGACGCTCACGGATCTCGAGCATGGCACGTCCGCGGATGGCATTGATTTTCTACGGGTTCCGGTGGATGCCATACCGAGGCTGGTCGATGCAGTGATCGGCGCAGGATTTGGTCGATTCATTGATCTGACGGCTGTGGACGAGCCGCGTCGGGCCGATCGCTTTGAGCTCCAATACCTCCTTCACTCTATGCAGGATCAGCGTTGGCTGCGCCTAAAGGCGCGCACCGCCGAGCACGCGCCATCGATCGTAAGTCAATTTGAAGCGGCCAACTGGTACGAGCGCGAAGTCTTCGATCTGTACGGAGTGTGCTTCGATGGACATCCGGGGCTTACTCGAATTCTGATGCCGGACGATTGGGACGGGCATCCGCTTCGCCGGGACGTGGATCTGGGCGGCGAGCCGGTTCAGTTCTCGGACAACATCTCGTGAGTATTGAGACGCGCCCGGGTGCCGCTGAGATTGCCGAAGCGATGAGCTCAACGTTGACGCCAAGCCCGATGAACGGCAAGGGACCGGGCGTCGATTCGTCGACCGCACCTCATACCCTGCGGATCAACATGGGACCGCAGCACCCCTCGACCCATGGTGTGCTGCGTCTAGAGCTCGAGCTGGATGGCGAGATCGTAGTCTCCTGCAAGCCCATCATCGGGTACTTGCACACCGGCACCGAAAAGACCATGGAGAACCTGACGTATCTCCAGGCGCTGACTGTGACGGATCGCCTTGACTACCTGAACCCGATGGGCAACAACCTGGCGTATTCGCTCGCTGTCGAGGCTCTGTTCGACTGCGAGATTCCCGAGCGCGCCATTATTGGTCGGGTTCTGCTGGCCGAGCTGACGCGACTAAACTCGCATCTCGTCTGGCTGGGCACTACCGGGATCGATCTGGGCGCCAGCTCCGTGCTGCTCTATACGTTTCGCGAGCGTGAGGTCCTACTGGACTTCTTCGAGTCGCTTAGCGGCGCGCGCATGATGACCAGCTTTATTCGGCCCGGTGGTCTGGCCGATGATTTCACCGAGGATTGGTTCCAGGGCGTAGGAAAATTTCTTGATGACCTGCCGGCCCGAATCGACGAGTACGAGGCGTTGTTAACTCACAATCCCCTCTTCAGGGACCGCATGGTGGGCATTGGTGTCCTGGATGGACAGCGTGCGCTCAGCATGGGGGTTACGGGTCCGATCCTGCGAGCCAGCGGCATATCGCACGATATTCGGAAGGCGCGTCCGTATTCGGGTTACGATCAATTTGACTTCCATGTTCCCGTGGGCTCCCACGGTGATGCGTATGACCGATATCTGGTGCGGATCGAGGAGATGCGCGAAAGCGTGAAGCTCTGTAAGCAAGCGATAGCCAAATTGCCCGTCGGCCCGGTAAAGACCTCCAATCGGAAGGTGATGCCACCACCGCGAGAAGAGCTCGGACAGTCTATGGAAGCGGTGATTCACCATTTCAAGCTGTGGACCGCCGGTATGACGCCTCCGGCTGGTGAAGCGTACATCCCCGTTGAGTCCCCTCGTGGAGAGCTGGGTTTCTATGTCGTTAGCGACGGTTCAAACAAAGCCGTGCGGGTGCGCGAGCGAGCCCCATCCTTCGCCAACCTGCAGGCGCTGCCGATCATGGCGCAAGGCGGCCTGGTAGCCGACCTCATCGCAATCATCGCTAGCATCGACCCGGTCCTGGGGGAGATCGACCGCTAGCCGATGGCGATCCTATCTGAAACCACCGAGGCCAGAATCCGCACCGAGGTGGAACGCTATCACCCGCATTATCGAACGGCACTCCTGCCGTCGTTGAAGCATGCCCAGGCGGAGATTGGCTGGCTGCCGGCCGAAGCCATAGCCAGGGTGGCGGATCTCGTCGGTGTTTCGCACGCCGCGGCGGCTGAGCTTGCGCAGTTCTACTCGATGCTCCACACCGAGAATCACGGCCGTGTGCACGTCGAGGTGTGCGTACAGGTGCCGTGCGCGGTGTCTGGAGCTGAGCGATTGCTGCGATGGCTCAGCGAAGAGCTGGACATTCCACCGGGCGAGACGACAGCCGAGGGTATTCGGCTGGAGCGCACGTCCGAGTGCTTCGGCTCCTGTCATCGAGCGCCGATGTGCAGGGTGAATGAGGACTATCACGAAAACCTGACTCGAGATTCGGCCCGCGAGCTCGCGAGCACGATTCGGGCGCGGCTCCTGGCCGAGAATGCTGCCCTCCAGGGTGTTGGCGTCGGTCGCGCCACCTCGGGCTCCACACCGCAGGAAAATGACGGAGAGCTGACGTGGTGATCGACTATCAGCCCGTGCTTATTCCCAATCAGGGCCGCCCGACGCCGCTCTCGCTGCAAGAGTATCGCGATAAGGGTGGGTACCAGGGGCTCGAGACGGCCCTGACCAAGATGACGCCCGATGAGGTTATCGACGAGGTCAAGGCGGCCGGATTGCGCGGTCGAGGCGGCGCGGGATTTCCGACTGGATCGAAATGGAGCTTTGTTCCACGAGATCCCGGGCCCAAGTATCTGGCCGTGAACGCGGATGAGTCTGAGCCAGGAACATTCAAGGACCGCGAGATCATGGAAACCGAGCCGCACATGCTGCTCGAAGGCATTGCGATCTGCTGCTACGCCATTGGCGCTCAGACGGCGTTCATCTACATCCGCGGTGAGTATGTGGTGGCAGCCGATCGGTTGGACGCGGCAATCGTTGAGGCAAGAGAAGCCGGATTGCTGGGCGAGGGCATACTAGGCACACAGACCAATCTCACGGTTCACGTGTTTCGTGGCGCGGGTGCTTATATCTGCGGCGAAGAGACGGCGTTGCTGGAGTCGCTGGAAGGCCGGCGACCCATGCCGCGCTCGCGGCCCCCCTTTCCGGCTGTCGAGGGCCTGTACCGTCGCCCCACGTGCGTCAACAACGTGGAGACACTGGCCAACGTGCCACACATTCTCGCCCGAGGTAGCGCCTGGTATCAGTCGGTGGGTGAGCCGCCCCAAAATACTGGCCCGAAGATCTTCTGCCTCTCCGGTACGGTGAATCGTCGCGGCAACTACGAGCTGCCGTTGGGTGCGGTTACCGTCCGCGAGTTGATCGAGGACTATGGCGGAGGTGTCCCGGAAGGTCGCAAGATCAAGGGCGTCCTGCCGGCCGGCGCTTCTGCGCCGATTCTGCCTGAGTCAGCGTTGGATGCCAAGCTCAGCTATGACGGCATTCGCGACGCCGGCTCCATGCTTGGCTCGGCCAGCTTCATCGTGCTGGATGAGTCGGTGTGCATCGTGCGCGCGGCCGCTCGCATGGTGGAGTTCTTCCGCAATGAATCCTGCGGCAAATGCACGCCTTGTCGAGAGGGGACCATGTGGCTGCATCAGGTGCTTCTGAGGCTTGAACGCGGGCGGGGCACGGAAGCAGACCTGGATCTACTGTTGTCTCTCTCGGGCGAGGTGAGCGGCAAGGTGTTGTGCGCGCTCGGTGACTTCGCCACGAGTCCCGTGACGGCTACGATCAAGCACTTCCGCGATGAGTATCTTCAGCACTTCGAGCTGGGCCATTGTCCCTCCGAGGACTGGGCGAATTGAGCGACCTCGTTACGCTCACCATTAACGGGCGCGAAGTCCGGGTACCCAAGGGAACCTTGGTAGTCGAGGCCGCGAAGCAGGTCGGCATCGAGATTCCAGTGTTCTGTTACCACCCGAAGCTCAAGCCTGTTGGCGCCTGCCGTATGTGCCTGGTTGAGATCGAAAAGATGCCCCGTCTCCAGACCGCCTGCACTTCGCCGGTGGCGGAGGGCATGGTAGTGACAACGACGTCCGATCAGGTCATTCAGGCGCAGACTGGTGTCATCGAGCTCCTGCTTGCCAATCATCCGCTGGACTGTCCGATCTGCGACAAGGGTGGCGAATGCCCGTTGCAGGACAATACCTTCAACTTCGGTCTGGGCGTCAGCCGCTTCACCGAGGAGAAGCGGCAAGCCGAGAAGGCGTTCCCACTTTCCGATCGCATTCTCCTGGATCGCGAGCGCTGCATCATGTGCTACCGTTGCGTGCGCTTCCATCAGGAGATTCCCGGCGACGAGTCCCTGGCCGCGATCAATCGCGGCGGCCTCACGGTCATTGGCACGCTCGAAGGCGAGTCGTACGACTC
Source organism: uncultured Chloroflexia bacterium (assembly GCA_963765765.1). Classification (GTDB taxonomy): domain Bacteria; phylum Chloroflexota; class UBA6077; order UBA6077; family JACCZL01; genus CAVXYC01. The sequence continues at coordinate 150,756 of CAVXYC010000030.1, forward strand.
GCTGTTTTCCGGGAACACTATCGATATCTGTCCTGTGGGAGCGCTGACCAGCCGACAGTATCGGTTTCGCGCGCGCCCATGGGATCTCGATCGGACGCCGTCCATCTGCTCGGGCTGTGCCGTGGGCTGCAATACCGAGATTCACAGTCGCCGAGGCGACGTCCTGCGGCTCGTTCCGCGCGAGAACCTGGAAGTCAACGACGAGTGGCTGTGCGACGCGGGCAGGTTCGATTCGCTGCCGCCACTCTCGGAGCATCGTCAGCTCGAGCCGATGGAGCGGGTTGACGGTCAGATGCGTGCGACGACCTGGGATCAGGCATTGGACCGCGCGGCCGACGTCATCCGCACCCAGGGTATAAGACTGGCCGTGGGGCCAGAAATCTCGAACGAGGCGATCTGGGTACTCGAAAAGATTCATACGGCGTTCGACGGTGAAAGGCAATCAACGCCGACGAACCCCTGGGTCTTGCACGGGCGAATGGAGTCACTTGTTGGCTGCAAGCTCATCGTCCTCGTTGGCCTGGATCCGTGGACGGAATTACCGATCCTGGCTCTCTGGCTTCGGAAAGCTGTGGCCGCCGGAGCAAGGCTCATCGTTATTGGCGCTGAGAACGGTCTGCAACGCGACACGGCGCACTGGATTCGAGTGCCGGCGGGCGAGGAGACGGCTGTATTGCAGAGACTCATGTCAGATCCCACAACTGTGAGTACGGAGCAAGCTATTCCAGATCCAAGCGTTCTGGAGGTCTTTCACGGACGTCCCGCGGCTGTGCTGGCTGGCGCTCGGATTGGACAGGATTCAGACGCGCTGGCTGCGACGCGCGCACTTGCAGAGCGGCTGGAGGCTGTCTTTGGTGATGCGCCGGTGGGCATTCCGTCCATTGGCGCAAATGCGCGCGGCCTACATGACCTTGCGCCCGAGATTCCGACAACCGCGGGCTCGGCTTGTACGCTACGGTTCGGAGATGGTGTCACGGGTCCACGCCCACTCAACGGCGAGTCAATACAGGCTGCCTACCGAGCCGGCGCGGGGGATGTAGGAAACTTGGTCGTGCTGCTTCCCCTGGCGCATCCCTACGAGCAAGACGGATCGTTCACCAATCTGGAAGGTCGAGTGCAGCTGCTACGCGCCGGTGCCCGCATGCCGGGTCAGGCGCTGGCTGACTGGGAGCTCGCGGTGAGATTGGCGCAAAAACTCGATGTGCCGGTTCCGGCAGACCTCGAGTCCATTCGTGCCGATATAGCCGCGGCGCACGCCGACTATGGACGCACGCTGTTGAGACCGGTGCTGGAGCCGACGCGTGACTGAGCTGGCCATCGATGTTATCCGCTCGGCTGTGCTCATTCTGATGCTGCTCACGGGCATGGCGTACATGACGCTCTTTGAGCGGCGTGTCATCAGTCGAATGCAGGTCCGACTCGGTCCGAATCGCACCGGCCCATCGGGCTTGCTGCAGCCACTCGCGGATGCGCTCAAGCTGTTTTTCAAGGAAGACGTCGTCCCGGCAGCGGCGGATCGTTTGATCTACCCGATCGCGCCGGCGCTTGCGCTCATCGCAGCGCTCGCTTCATTCGCGGTTATCCCGTTGGGCCCACCGGTTGAGCTTGGCGGTGTGACGATCGCCCCGCAAATTGTCGATCTCCCGGTCAGCGTGCTCTATCTCATTGGCGCCAGCAGCCTTGGAGTGTACGGGGTCGTGTTCGGCGGATGGGCATCAGGCTCAAAGTACTCGCTTCTGGGCGGTTTACGCGCGGCCGCGCAAGTCGTTTCTTACGAGCTGATCCTAGGGCTTGCTGTCGTTGGCGTGGTGATGATCAGCGGCACGCTGGCTCTAGGGGGGATCGTCGATGCGCAGTCGCGCTCTGTCTGGTACATCCTGCTCCAACCGCTAGGATTCGCGCTGTACTTCATCGGCGCCGTGGCAGAGGTAAACCGTGCGCCGTTCGATTTACCTGAGGCAGAGACCGAGCTGGTGGCCGGCTATCACACGGAATATAGCGGGATGCGCTTTGCGATGTATTACATCGCCGAGTACGTCAACATGATTACGGTCTCCGCCGTGGCGGCGACGCTCTTCCTGGGTGGTTGGCTGGGACCCTTTGTACCCGGCCCGCATTGGCTGCTGTTAAAGATGTTGGCGTTTCTCTTCTTGTTCGTCTGGCTGCGCGCGACACTGCCGCGGCTTCGCTATGACCAGTTGATGGGGCTTTCCTGGTCGGTACTCTTGCCGCTTGGACTGCTGAACGTGGCACTAACGGCGCTGGCCGTTGCCGCGTTCGGTTAGAAGGAGAACAGCTCGTGTTGCTGGATAGTGTGCGCGCGGTCGCACTCGGCTTCTGGACAACGCTCAAGCACACGCTGCGGCCCCCGGTCACGCTGTCATATCCGGAAGTCAAGCGCCAGCCGGCACTCAAGTTCCGCGGACGGCACCGACTTTATGCCACTGAAGATGGATTGGAGCGCTGCATCGGCTGCGAGCTCTGTGCGGGGGCATGCCCGTCGCAGGCGATCCTCGTTGAAGCCGAAGAGAACGATCCCGAACATCCGGTATCACCCGGTGAGCGTTACGCGCGACGGTACGAAATCAACATGATTCGCTGCATCTTCTGCGGTTACTGCGAGGAAGCGTGCCCTGTGGATGCCATCAAGCTGGGGCCGGAGTACGAGCTCTCCGATTTCAACCGTGAGAGCTTTATCTACACCAAAGAGATGCTGCTGGACCCCGAGAAGTACGCTCCTCGCAACCAGTATCACGCGGACGTGGACCGCTCTATCGACGAGCGCGGCGTCCACACGACGCTTCTCGAGACATACCGCAAGCACTATCCCAGCAGTACATATGAGGACGCTCCTGAGGCGAGGGAGCGGCGCTAGCTTGCAGGACCTTTTCGTCCCCGCGGCGATCGTCGCGGCGCTGACTATCGCCGGGGCCCTTGGCGTTGTGCTTTCTCGCCGACCAGTGCACGCTGCCCTGGCGCTGCTGGGACACACCCTGGGTCTCGCCGGTTTATTCCTGGTGCTCTCAGCGGAGCTCGTGGCGATGGGGCAAATCGTGATTTACTCTGGCGCCATCGTGGTGCTTTTCCTTTTTGTTGTGGCGCTGCTTCCAACAGGCGGATTCGATGGGCGCGTTTGTCTCCGGTCGCGCTGCTTCGGCGTTGGTCATGGTGGCTATCGTTCTCGGGACGCTGGGCGTGGTGATCGGAGTGGGCGCCCCTGTGGCGGCGGCGACGACAGATCACTCCGTTGAATCGGTTGGTCGCGCACTGTTTGACCAGCTCATTGTCGCATTTGAGCTCACCGCACCCCTGCTCCTCGTGGCAGTGATTGGCGCCGTGGTGATCTGGCGCCGGCAGGAGCGGGTGCGATGAGGGTTGCAACATCGCGGCTAGTCAGTTCAATGGTCGTCTCAATTGACCACTGAAAACCTCCTCCTCACCACCTCCGCGATTCTCTTCGCGATCGGTATCGGAGGTGTCCTCTATCGCCGCAATCCGATCTCGCTGCTCATGTCGATCGAGGTCATGCTCAACGCGGCCAATCTCCTCATTGTCCTTGGTGCTCGGGTGCATGGCGCTGCGACCGGGCAAGCCGTGGCGCTGATTGTCTTGGTGGTTGCGGCCACCGAGGCCGTTGTGGGCCTGGCGATCGCATTGGCGCTCTTCCGCGATCGTGAGGGCGCTGACATCGATGAGCCCAGCGAGGTACACGGTTGAGCGGATTGCTCCTCTGGGGCTGGCTGTTCACGTTGCCCGGTCTGCTTCTTACAGCGTCAGGTTTAGGGCGGCCGAAAGGTGTTTTGAGCGTGCCGGGCCCGGCGCGGTGCTTGGTCTCGTGGCGTTGGTGGCACTCGTTTCCGGCGGTGGCGCGGAGGCGCGCTTTCCCGACTGGCTGCCATTCCTGCCCGACGGCGCGTTCCATCTGCGCGCCGATTCCCTGGCGGCGGCGATGCTGACAGTTGTGGGACTTGTCTCTACCGCGGTTTACGTCTACTCACTCGGATACATGAAGGGCGACCCTGGCCAGGCGCGCTATTTTGCTTTCCTGGACCTGTTCTTGGCGGCCATGACGCTCCTGGTTCTCGGCGGTAATCTGGCTGTTTTGCTCATTGGTTGGGCGGGCGTGGGTCTGACAAGCTTCCTGTTGATCTCATTCTGGAATAGCAGACCTGATAGTCAGGATAGGCCGTTGAAGGCTGGGCTCCAGGCGCTTACGGCGAACGCGATAGGCGACGCTGCCCTGATGCTGGCGATCGTGCTATTGCCGGTTGGCTGCGGCGACTTGACAACGCTGCAGACCGGCCAATGCACGGCGGGTCTGGCGGGCCCGGGATTGCTCGGAGCTCTCATTCTCATTGGTGCCTGCGCGAAGTCAGCTCAGGGGCCGCTCTACTTCTGGCTACCTAGCGCGATGGCGGGTCCCACGCCAGTGAGCGCACTCATCCACGCAGCCACAATGGTCGCCGCGGGTGTGTATCTCCTGGTGCGGACCTCGCCGCTACTGGCACTCTCCCAGTCGATACTCAACGCGACCCTTATCCTGGGTGTCGCGACGGCTATCCTGGCAGCCTTAATCAGCCTTTTCCAGGGCAACTTCAAACGCAGTCTGGCGTACTCAACCGTGAGCCAGCTCGGGTTCATGTTCGCGGCGATTGGCCTCGGTGCGCCGTTCGCGGCGTTCTTTCACCTGGTGACGCATGCCTCGTTCAAGGCGCTTCTATTTCTCTCAGCCGGAAATGTCATTCACTATAGAAACGGCGAAGAGCAGCTTGCGAATCTCGGCGGTCTGCGACGCGCGCTCCCATGGGCTTACGCGGGCTTTCTCATCGGCTCGCTGGCGTTGATCGGCGTTCCTTTCACTGCCGGCGCATTCAGTAAGGACGCAATTTTGGACGCTGCGCTGCAACGAGGGCCGATAGTGGCCTGGCTCCTCGCGGGAGCCACCCTCCTTTCCGGTTTGTACAGCGGCCGCTTGTTCTTCGGCGTGTTCCACGGGCCTGAGTCCCAGCAGCATGCGGGTGAAGGGCACTATGAGACTGAGCCCGCGACCATGCGCTGGCCACTCGTTCCCCTGGCTGCCGGTGCCCTCTTGCTTGGCTACCTCGAATGGCCGAACGCAATTCTGAGTCAGCTACTCGCTGGCGCTGTGGAACATGCGGAGCCGGTTTCCGCCATCAGCCCAATCGGATTGGCGGCATTCGCGCTCGGGATAGTCGGCTTTGGTGCTGCCGCCTTTTGGCGCGGAAAAGTCGTATCTTCGATTTCCACCGAAGCGGAGCCCGTTGGCGTTCGCTGGGTGGAGCCAATCGCAGCGGCTGCGGAAGGTATCTCGCGCTCGCTCGCCAGTGTTCACAGCGGTCATCTGGGCCGATATCTGCTCGCCTCACTCATCGGCATCGTGGCGATCGTCTGGATTGGACTGCGAGGATGAGGCGGATATTCTGTGGTCTGCGGCGGCCTTCGCCGCCTTTCCGAGAGGCTGGAAGCCGGCCACGACGAGGCTCCACTTGTCAAAAGTGCGGCGAAAACCGTCGCAGTCCAAAATTGGGTGCGAGGATGATCGCGTTCCCGAGAGTAGCCTCATAATGCTCTCCTCCATTCCGCCCCACTTAATGGCCGTTATTGTGCTTGTAATTGGCGCGCTTGTCATTCTTGCATGCGCGGCTCCTCTCACTCAGCGCGCCGGGCTGGTCTCGGCATTGACGTTCATTGCGGCCGTCTGCGCGGGCCTCGTGGGATTTAGCGATCCGACGACACGTATTGCTACGCTGGGTCTGGCCGGCGTGGCCGCGATTGTCGGCCTTCTAGTGCCCACATTGGAGCTCGAGCTACCTGCGCAACGACCCGAATCGGCAGCGCTGGTGCTGCTGGGAGCGAGCGGCGGAGTTGCCCTCGCCGCCGCGGGAGATCTCTTGCAGCTCGCGGTCGGGCTTCGAGGTACTCTCTCTGAGCGCTGTCGTGCTCATTGGTATGAGCGCTGGCCGCGCACCCGTCGAGGCGGCCTTCAAATATTTTGTGTTGGCTACCGTGAGCTTGTCAGCGCTGCTCTTTGGTCTGGGGCTGGTCTACCTGGCCACCGGAAGCATTGCGTTCCCAAGCCTCTCGGGGTCGCCCTCGCCCTTAGTGGTCGCGGGTATTGCTCTAATTGGCGTAGGGATCGCGTTCGAGCTCGCCCTAGTCCCTCTCCATTGGGGACCGCTTGGTGCCTATACGGCTGCCTCGCCCGGTATTGCTGGTTTTGTCATGGCCGCCTCGAAGCTTGCCGCGGCACTGGCTCTTGGCCGGCTGGCGTTGGCGGCGGGCGTGGAGCTCGACGACGTGCTCGCCGTCATAGGAGTGCTGAGCATTGTCTGGGGAACGGTGGGGGCCCTGGCTCAGCAGGACCTTCGACGACTTCTGGCCTACTCAGCGGTCGTCCACGCAGGGTTTATTGCGCTCGCTGCCGGTTCGGGTGTTGAAGGACGAATAGCCGCGGCTTTTTATGGACTCAGCTACGCTGCCATGTCACTGCTCACATTTGCCGCCATCTCGGGGCGAGGCTCCGGAGCCGTGCCACTTTCACGACTGACCGCGGAAGGGCTGGGTGCCGGCCGCTCCCTGGCGCTCACGTTGGCACTCTTGTCGCTGGCGGGGGTACCGCCCACCCCAGGCTTCTGGGCCAAACTAGCCGTCCTCGGTCCGGCCTGGACTAACGCGGGACCACTGGTCACGACTATCGCCGTGGCCGGCGGTGTGGCAGGTGCCCTGTACTACCTCAAACCTATCCCGAACCTGCTCGCGTCGCTTCGCCTACCAGAAGTGGCGCGACCCACGTCGCGCTCAGCTATGATGCTGGCTGGCGTGGCCGTCACGGTTCTGGGCATTGTGCCTGGCGTAGCGTGGGCGCTGGCTATCCTGGCCACGGGCACGCGCTAGTCTGTCACTGTGGGGTCGTCCTGGCTCGAAGTCGAGGGCGCAGAAGTATTCTCGGTCAGCTCCATATCCTGTTGCCGGCGGTACCAAAGCCACAACAGCCCGATTCCGACGAGCTCGGCGACGATAGAGACGAGACCAGCCTCCGGTCCAAAGGCGCCACCCGTGATGGATTCGGGCCCGATGACGCGATGGCTGACAAGTCCCCCGGCGTCGATCCCCGAGACCGGGAACCCGAATAGTGGTCCCTCGCCGAAATTCCATCCGAAGTGAATGCCGATGGGCAGCCAGAGTGAGCGAGTCACGAGATAAGCGACGGCCAGGAGAACACCGGCGAACGCAACTCCCAGGCTCGCGATGACACTCGAATTGTCATTGAAAATATGCAAGAACCCGAAGATAACTGACGAGATCACGACAGCGGGTGTGGTGCCCAATCCGGATTCCAGATTCTGAAGCAGATACCCCCGCACGATGAGCTCCTCATTCCAGGCGACAGCCAGGAACACAAGCACCATGATCATGAGCCCCACAAGGGGACTACCGCGACCTCGCCAGCCGACTTGATCGATCGCGATCCAGCCCAGGGCCAGCTCGGTGACGAAGATGCCCGCTTGTAAGGCGACTCCCAGCAGCGCGCCGCCAAGGAGATACTTGATCCACGGGCGTTCGAGTGAAAGACCGAGGCTCACAAAGGAGCGCCGGTCCAGCCAACGTCGGGCCACACACACCGTGATGGTGGCCACGACGATTCCAACACCGTTCGAGATAAGGGCAATCGGATCCGATGAGCCGAGGGAACCCTGAATCAAGGCCCTCGGGTCGATAAAGAGTCCGATGAGCAGCACAATGGCTGTCTGCAGCACCATGGCCAGTGCGCCAAAGACCAATAGGCGCCAGCCCGTGCGGAGGCGGCCTTCGCTGTCTATTAGGAGCTTGCGCATGGGTTCGGTAGCGGCCTCTCGGCGCGCCATCCTAGGCCTCGCGCTACATCACTCAGAGGCATGTCGAAATGCGTACAGCAAGATTCGTCCCTGCTCGTCTCTAGCTGTATACGCTTCCTGGAGGTATGGCCTGGATTGCAGCCAACGGTAGTCTTCCTCGAACGCCGGCCCTCGGGCGACTCCGTTTGAACGGCGAACTGATTGAAATCGATGATCCAGTCGTAGTTGCCTGAGCGAAGTATGTCATCCGAAAGGTAACGTCGCCGATCACTTGCGATCTCATCCCAGGCTCGAATGCCGCGGAAGCCGGTAATTCCAAGGTCACCATGCCAGCTTAACTGGTAGGGCTTCGACGTAATCGTCCTATCTTCAGGGGCCACGTTGGATCGCAGCCACGGCTCGGCCCTACGGAAGGTGGCGACCCGAATGCCGCCGCTGACTCGCTGGTAGTACGGGTCGTCTGGAAACCCGCGAAACTCCCGCTCGCGCGCAACAAGGGCCAGAACCGCGGTAATGCCCTTTGTGATCGGCCCGCCAGGGATTACCACCAGTCCTAGTGCCAGAATTCCGAACGCCACCAGCAGCGCCGGCGATAGGCGAGTCGTAAGAGCGCGTAAGCTTTGTCCGATGTACAGGCAGCCGATGCCAAAGAACACCGCGCACGACGGCATGATTGGCAGGAACATGCGTGGCAGAAAGCTCACCTGCTCCAAGCGCAGTGCAAAAAATCCTATGGTCGTGGCAATGTAGATCGCCTGACTTGCCAGAAATGCTTGGAGAAGGCGAGAGTCGCCCGCGCTTGGCTCGTTCGTCTCGTGATCGTGGGGCAGCGACTTGCGCGAGAAGCTCAGAGATGCAAAGAGCACCATCAGTGTCATAACGGCCGCGGCCAGCAGCGCATCCCAGGCTGCGGAAGCGACAATTTGCCCGAGAAATAGGGCCGCCGGAATGGTGACGGCGACCAGCATCGTGACGGTTCTCCGAGACAACTTCAGGCATCGATGCTGTGGAACAGTAATGGCCAGACAAACCGACCCGACCAGGCCGATCGCGACAATTGCTCCGCCAACCACATTGACGCCAAACGCGCTGCCAAACCATTCGAGGCCGAACGAGCCTGTCCTGAGTGCGTTCGACAGTGACGTGATCCACGAGCCGCCAGCGGATTCATCGAGAGAGGGCGCAAGCGGAGGAAGCCCATCGAGGCTAGATGGCTCGGCTAACGATCCGCCGATGACCGCCAAGACAATCGCTCGGGGCACCCCGAGCCCAAACGCGCTCAGGATGACCGCGACCATCAGCCCACATCCGAGAGTGACCACCGACATGGACGTGACGCGGAGAGACGCCGCGGTGTATCTGATGGAAGCGGTATAGAGCACCGCCAGAGCCGGAGCTATGACAAGCGGCAGGTGCTCTTTTGTGAGGAATCCCGCTCCCAGCGCGGCAGCGGCCAGCCAGATTCCCGAGCTCACGCCGCGCAGCCACATTGCCAGACCCAGGAAGACGAGCGTGCTGGTGAAGGCGAGTTGACTATCAGGGAGAAATGCCGCGGAGGCTTGCCAGAACCCTGGCATAACCGCCAGGCCCGCGGCCGCTGAGAACGCTGAGCCTAACGGCAAGCCGGTACACCTCATGAGCAGGTACAGGGTTGGAACCGTTGCCGCGTTGAACATGAGCTGAAGCCCCCGCCCGGCCTGAAGTGGGTCATTACCGGCGACGATCGCCCCGAAAGCGGCGAAAACCGGCACCAGCGGATGGTGCACCACAATATCGCGGAAACTCATGCCTGATGTTCCACTCGCGATGCGTATCCATTCCTGAGCGGTAATCGAGTACCGGTACTCATCGGTCGATATGCCCGATGAGAACAGCCCAGAGGTGGCAAGACGGAGCGAGAGCGAGAATGCCAGCAGCATCGCGACGGCGACGGCATCGATAACGGCACTTGCCTGAAACGTGCGGCTCGCGCGATTCGGGCTCAAAGCGAGCCATGGATACGTCCGCTCGCCAGCGCCTGCACTATCAGAATGTTGCCCGATCATCAAATGCTAGCCACCGCGCCGGCCAACCGATCGTGGAGCGTCCGATTACAATCAGGATCGCCCATCATGACGTCCTCGCGCGATTCCAGGATCGCGTTGGTCATGATCGGTACTTCCGTATCCGGACTATGGGGCACCCCGACTAGCTGGTCCAGAGCGAGCGGAGTTTGCGCTTCCAGGGCATCCATTTCAACTGGCGAAAGCCTACAACACACATTTGAAGCAGAAGAATGCCGTGTTTGAACGGCTGCACCTTCGTGTGGCCGGCAACCCTCGCACGATACCGAACGGGCATCTCGACCAGGGGAAGCTTGAGGCGCGCAGCGCCAAATAAGAGGTCGAAGTCTCCAAAAGGGTCGAAGTCACCGAACTCTTTCCGCGCCGCGGCAATCTTCTCGTAGTCCGATTTACGCAAGACCTTCGTTCCGCACAGTGTGTCCTTAATACGCTGTCCAAGGAGCCAGGTAAACACCAGACTAAAGAACTTATTTCCGAAGAGGTTGACAATACGCATCGCCTCGTGCTCCATTGGATAGACGAGCCGCGAGCCGTTAACGAATCGACCTCGACCTTCAGCCAGCGCCAGGTAAAAGCGCGGCAGGTCTTCTGGAGGCACAGTGAGATCGGCATCGAGAATCATGAGCACGTCTCCGTTGGCCGCCGCGAAACCCTTGCGTACCGCGTCTCCCTTGCCCGCCGCCAGCATCGTCACTTTTCCGTTTGACGTCGATTGGACCTCCGGCGCGGGCGTTTCCACTTGGTCGATCAGCTTGATGTCTTTGCCGGGATGACGGTCGATCTGCTCCAGGATCGCATCGCGGGTGCCGTCGGTCGAGGCGCCGTCTACGAAGATCAGCTCCGTATGTGTGCCCATATCGGGCAGGCGCTCAACGGCGTCGGCGATGTTGCCCAGCTCATTCCGACAGGGCACGATGACGGTGCAAGACAGCGGGGCGGGCTCGGGCAGCGGCCGTGGTCGCGCCACGACGCTGTGCACCAGCGCCAGGTGATGGAGCGGTCCCACGTTCACGAGTACATTGTTCGCCAACGGTTCTATGATCGGTACGTTCTTTGGAAACAGCAGCCCGACATCAAGCCGCTCCACATCAAAATTGCAGACGTCAAGCAGGTTGGTGACGTCGCCCTTGCCCAGCCAGTTCAGATTCGGCTGAGGACGCTTCAGGCCCATTAACTCAGCGGCCTTCAGCACGGGCTCCCAGACGAAGTTGTAGAACGTCATCACGAGACGTGTATCGGAATTGGACTGCTCGTGGAGCCGTCGCAGGAACGCCCATAGATCAGGGATCTCGCCCACTAGATCCGGGAGAAGGATGTAATCGAACGGACGATCCAGCCGAATGTTCTCCGGCTTTTCGATCAGGATTTCGAGATTCGGATAATGTTGGCGTGCGGTGGCCGCCAGGCGAGCATCCTGCGTAATTCCTAATCCGTCGCTAGGCTTCACTCGGCTCAGCAGATCGCCTGCCTCGCAGTGGAGATCGAGCACTCGCAAGCCTGGGGGCACTATTGAAGCAATGTGACGCTCCACCCACTCGTGATAGTGGCGGTTCCGCATGCGCCAGTAGAGTCGGTCAGTCCGGCGAATGGCCGGGCTGGCGGGGGATGTGCGGTTTAAGGTCTTGAGAGTCATTAGACATGCGCAGCGCATGAGCCACGGCGCTGGGACATCACATCATGGCAGGCCACGCGCCTGGATTTCAATTTGAAAGAAGTGCGGTTGGTAACGTGAGACTGGCGCTAGCGAAACGCGGCGACGCCGATCACCCGATCGCGGGCGATCGGCCAGGTGAATGCGCGCCCCGTCGTGTGATGCATAGCCCGTTACTGATCTTTCGGCACCATTCAACAAATATGAGGGCGGTCGCAGATTGATACGCACCGAACTGAAGGCCGTTCTTCACGACGATCCCTGTGGTCTCGCGAGGATGGACTTTATCTAGAGGACCCGGGTTTGCATCCAACTGCTGCGTCTGGGGGTGTAAAGATCAATCCCGTATCTGGTGGGCGCAAGAAAATTGCTGTCTGATTAGTAGGCGCCTCGCCCATGGATGACGGCCCAGAGTGTTCGCGCCAGAATCTTGACATCCAGCCCCAGCGAGTAGTTGTAGATGTAATAAAGGTCATAATCCGTGTGCCAGTGCATTGGGAGACCCCTTCCCTGCACTTGCCACCAGCCGGTGATGCCGGGGCGAACTTCCAGCCGACGACGCTGCCAAGGTCTATAGGCTTCGACGATAAACGGCTGTTCCGGTCGCGGCCCCACGAGGCTCATGTCGCCACGCAAGACATTGACCAACTGTGGAAGCTCATCCAGGCTGGTTCGACGAAGAAACCGCCCCAGACTGGTTACACGCGGATCATCGGCGTACTTGTACACCGGCTGTCCAGAGCCATCGAGCTCTCGCGGCTCAGGTGGTGGTGCGCCATCACGCATTGTTCGGAATTTGTACATGGTGAAGATGCGTCCGTTCTGGCCCACTCGCGATGCGCGGAAAAGAATTGGCCCGGACGAGTCCAGACGCACGGCCAGTGCGATAACCGCGATCAGTGGAGCGATGAGCACGAGCAGCACGGCGCTGAGCGCCACGTCCAGGGAGCGTTTCGCGGCTTGCTCAACGGCCTGCATGGCCGGGTCGCGAAGATAGATCACCGGGATACCACCCACATTCTCTACCCGGGCCTGCGTGGCAGCGTACTCCATGACATCAGGAACCATCCGCACGCCCACGCCCGCCTCTCGCAATCGCGCAATCAGCTCGGATGTCCGCAGGCTGCTATTTGGCGGTAATGCCAGAACAACTTCATGAATCTCGTGTTCGCGGGCACACCAGGCCAGCAGCGCCGGTGTCGTCCCCTCGCCCAGTACGGGCTCGCGCTCTCGCCAGACATCCACTGCGTTGTCTTCATGTTCGCCAGCATCAATGAAACCAACCAACTGGCTACGTGGGATGCTGCCCCACCGTGCGCGGCGAAGACTGTGGGCGATCGTCCGCGCGACGGGACCGGTGCCCACCACGGCGACGCGCTGCTGCATGGGAATTGCCCAACGAACGAGGGACGTCAGAATCAACCGTACCGCGATTACCCCGAGCGTGCTCAATACGAAGAAATACGCGAACAGTAAACGCGAAACATCGCGAAATGTCAGATAGAGAGCGCCCGCAAAGAGAGCCGCGACGGCGATTGAAACGCCGGTCGCTCGAATACACTGTGCCGAGAGATGGATCGACCGATCGATGCGGTAGAGCTCCAGCTGTGCGGAAGCACCGACCCAAATGGTCAGGACCATGAAGGTGATGAGCGAATCTAAGCTTTCTATCTCGGAAGAAATCGTCTGCCCGAAGCCCAGCGTGGTACGCGCCCGTTCTGCAAGCGCGAGAGCCAGGAGGATGATGACGACATCGAGAATTCGGGCCGCGAGACCGTAAAACGCGAGTCCCGACCGGAATGACTCGCCGACTACGCCCGAACGGTCGAGCGTTCGGCCTGTGGAGTTTGCGACGCGCGTAGCCGATGACAGCAATACAAGCTCTTTCGTGCGCGGCCTAAGGGGGAGTGGCTGACGACGGCATATCGGTCTCTGGATGAGACACTGCTGATCAGTTGGCCTATCCTACTGGATGCTTGAGATGCGATCAATAGTGGAGAGACGCACCCAGAAGCGCTAAAACGGACGTTTTGCGCGACGGATGCAGAAAGCGTCGATTGAGCGATTGCTCCTTGGCGTAGTCGCACCGGGCGGCGCCTAAAGACCGGCGGAGGCCTCTCCCCGGTCTTTAGAGCGGCAAACTTAGTCGAATTGGTTGTCGATGCTCGCTGGCTCACCCCGGCCGCTATTTCGCGCCGTTCCAATAAGCAAAGCCCATGGCGTTGCCCGTGCCAGCGATTGAGCGATAGCACGGCTGGAAATCGACCAGTGACATCTCCAGATCGCCATCCGCCATGGCTCCTGCAAGGGCGATCCAGTTGCGGATCTCCGATGTGCCCGAATTGAATCGATCCCGAGGCATGTTCATGAGCGCCTCGTCGTCCTTCTCGCGGAACGCGTTCAGGACCATCTCGTCGATGTCTTCCTCAACAACGAAATGGGTCAGGCCGCCGGAGGCGAACACAGCCACGGTCTTATCGCTGTCCCACTCGCGGATTGCTTTACCGATCGACTTGCCCAGCTTGTAGCTGCGACGAAGCGTCGGCTGGTTGGGTGGGTAGAAGGTATTGATGAAGACGGGCACGTTCGGCGGGACATTGTCGTGCATGATCCGACGGTAGACGAAGCCGTAGGCATGCGGAATGGACGGATGCTCGTGCCGGCCCTGAGGAAGCTGGTTGAAATGGCTGACGTCGAACTCGTCGTCCATCAGTGTGCTGAGCATGGTGGTGGCCAGGTCCGGTGCCCCTGAGATCTCCATCGGCTCGGGCGGTGAGTGCCCCCAATTGGCTATAGCAATGCCGGGCGGCATCTTGGCCAACTCCTCTTCCGTGGGGGCCTGATTCATGAACTTGTCCCCCCAGAAGACCGCGAAGGCCGGCATGTTTGTGTCGTGGAACAGCTCGCGCTGATCGTCGCCGATGATCACGCAAACGTCCGGCTTGACCCGCTCAACGACCTCCGCAAGCTGGTCGATTGCCTTCTGACAGGCCGTGTGACGGGCCTCCATCTTCTCAGGAGTGATCTCGTTTTCGAGCTTCTCGTCGCGACGCAGGTCAACGAGCTCGTCAAACGTGACGTTCTTGCCCTTGAACCACAGCTCGGAGCTGCGCTTGTCCGCCTGAACCCGCTGATCCCATTGCTGCCAGGGCGTGCTCAGCATCGGGCCATGCGAAGTGGCCACGCCGAGAACTATGTTCGCCATCGCTCAATCCTCCTCAGTTTCGTACGCCCCCGCGAACGCTGGCAGAGGCAGGAAGGGCCAATAATCGCGGCTTCGAGCCGCTGAGAGATTCTACCGCCGCAACGCATCTTGGCGTGAACGAATCAAACTCCCTCGTGGCGCGGGGCTCTGTGTCCGCCGGTCATCACGCCGGGCATTGGCGGGTACCCACGCCACCGGAAAACGGCCTTATGTCCCCATGATAGACGGGGCAAACACCTCCTCGAGACTCATGACCCGCGGTGTCAAGCCCTGCTCATTGGACCACTTTGTCACGGTCTCGAGTACATTGCGATTGGCCTTGATTCCGTATGGGTACGGGTCGATCTCGAGATTCGTCTGGTCTTCGGACGGAAGAAGTCCCAGGTCGCTATACACGGTCGACAGGCTGAGCAGCCTATCCCGGGCCGAGTTCTTGGCCTTCTCAAACGCGTCGAAGATACTCTGAGCAACCCAGGGGTTCTGATCGAGAATCGAGCGACGTACGATAACCCCGTGGTTGATTGGGAAGAGTCCCGTACTCTTGTAGAAACGCGCCCCCTCGGCCTCGCGATCAGGAAAGAGAGGCTTAATCAGAGGGTTTCCGCTGAGCTCTACGCGGCTGCGATCCACCAGATTTGAATCAGTCAAGTAGAGCAATGTGGCATCCAGCTCATCATTCAACAGCATGGAGCCGATGCTCTTCTCTGCTGGAATCTTATTGAAGTTGAGACCCGGTGGTGGCGTGAAGCCGGTGGCGCCACCGTGACTCAGCTCACCTACCCGCTCCATCCACCATTCGCAGTCCATCGGATCCACGCCAAACTCGTGCTTGAGTGCCCCCCGGGCCCAGAGCGCGGCGGTCTGCTGATACTCCGGCACACCCACGCGCTTGCCTTTGAGGTCCTCAGGCTTATTGATGCCCTTGTCGGTCCGCACCAGAACTCCCGTGTGGAAGAACTGTCGCGACGTGAAGATGGGCAACGCCCACCACGGCGACTTGCCGCTAGCGGTGAGCATCAGAAGCGATGACAGCGACATCTCCGAAACGTCGAACTCCGCAAATCGAAGCTGGCGCCAGAAGAGCTCTGAGCCATGCACCGCGGTACTGCGAAGCTCGATTCCCTCAGGCTCGATGAGCCCATCGAGCACGGGCCGCGTCCGCACATTCGAGCCGAAGCCCAGACTTATTGGTAGTTGCGCCATTGCACCCTCTCCTCGCGCGTTAGCTGTGCGGCCTAGTGTACTCGGCCGGGAAGATGATGTCCCGTGGTGATTGGGCGCGGAGCGAGCCACCCAGAGTGAACTGCCAGACTTTTTCGGGAACGTTGCTCCAGTAGGCCACGTCATTCAAGTAGACATCCGACGTGGATTCTGCGAGACATTCGAGTGCTTGCTCGCACGTCATACCCATGGCCGCCGCACCCGTTTCGATGACATGCAGTTCTGCGGGTGTGTACTCGCGCTCGACACGCTGCCGGCGGCGCCCATGAGAATTCCGCTGGTTACTACATATCCCCAACGGGCAGTAACATCCAGGTCACTCGCCCCTGGGCTCAAGGAGTGACTCCCAAGAGCGGTCAGCGGCGCAATCGAGCGAAGCTCAAGGCTAACGGTGCCTGTGGTTACGCCAGGAACCGCCTCTTCCGTACTTTGAAGCATGGCGAGTCTTCGACCCAGATTCGACGAGCTCTCGAGAATTCCAGCCGTCGCTGGGAGAGGGACGCGGGGCCAGTTGTCGCGCATTGCCTCTCCATTCTCATGCATGTAGAGAGGAGCAGACCCAACAGCCAGAATGTGCGGCCATATCGGTAGGTTGTGTCGATCCCACTTCGTTGCTCCAGCGAGCTCGAGCTGGGCGATGTAGGCATTGGCGCGCATACTCAGATTCGGTTGGGGTGAATCGATAACGCCATCACTCGACTCGAACAGTCCTGGCTGCGTTTCGGATGATTTCGAAACATCCCTTATTTCAAGTGGAATGTAATACGCGTCCTTCAGAAAAGCATGATCATCGCCGAGTATTATGGCAAGGCCCTCATCGCTGGCTACTGCAATGCGACGCGTAACGACAAATGCGTTTCCATTCCAGAGTTGGGCCGAATAGGCTGGTCGCGGTTCATTCCAAATGGGGCGAACTGTCGTGTGGTAGCACCACCTGGCATCGAACGGTAGGACCATGAACCTTTCGATATGGCCCGAATCAAAGCCTTCCCTTGCCATAAGCAATTTGCGGGCAGATTTGGCGTCGAAGCGTGCAGCGTCCGTAGTGAGACTGGGAACGATTGCACGGGCGGAGTCCCAGTCGATTGTCGGGTCAAGATACTGGCGCATTCGGTGTTCAAGCACGTCGCGCTAGATACTAATCAGCGCGCCTTTGCGCTTTTCCACAGCGCCCGGAAAAGGTTTCACCTCTCGACAGTTCATTCACACGAGGCCAACTGAGATAGTCTGCAGAGCTCTGTTCAGGGCGAAACGAGAATCGTGTCGCCTCGACTGGATTCGCAGTGGTGCAGGTCGACAGGGTCGAGCTAGAAGACTTGAGATTTCCGATTAGATCTGAGTGTTTTTCCACTCCCCAGAACTGTCGAAACTGCACTGAAGTTGCGGGAGTATGACTCGGGTTGTGCACGATGAGAGCGATGGCTGTGCCGACGCGAATCCCCTCGCGGTTGTACTCCGTCGAAAACACGATTGGATCAGGCTTTCCCTCGGCTGTTAGCTTTCCCGTTTGTCGGCTATCACCATTCAAGCAGTCGATCCGAACATCATCGAACGCATTGAGCAGGCGTTCACGCAAAACGACGAAGGAAGCGTCACTCAGGTAGGAGAAATTCGAGATGTAGCAAACCACGCCCCGCCCCGTCTGTTCCGCCACGCAACGCTCTGCGATACGAAAGAACCGGACGTAAAGGTCATCGAGATTGAACTTCTTGAGATTCCACTTCTTGACCAGGCCTACTTTGTAGGGCTCGACAAGCCCTTGCTCCTCTTTCGGGCTGACACCCGCGTAAGCGTTATACGGCGGATTGCTCAGGACCACGAGTACGCGGGTGTGACGTTTCACCCGATCGCCGGCGTCTCGCTCCGCCTCCAACTCCGGAAACATGAGGTGAGTGCGTGCCCCGGTGGGGGTCTCCCAGCCGGTAAGCGAATTCGTGAGGTACACGCCCGCCCGTTCGGATCCATCATCGGCAAAAGGAGCCCCAATGTTTTGGAGCATCAAACCTAGCTGGAGATGGGCAACCACGAACGGCGCGGCAAGGAGCTCAAACCCGAAAATGCGCTCCCGGGCGGCGCGCTTCACATCATCCCCAACTAATGCATCGCCACCATTTTCCAGCAGCGTCCTGTGTACACGCTTGAGCACTTCAACGAGATATGCTCCCGTACCACAACACGGATCGAGCACGACTACCCTAGGGTCGG
Source organism: uncultured Chloroflexia bacterium (assembly GCA_963765765.1). GTDB lineage: Bacteria > Chloroflexota > UBA6077 > UBA6077 > JACCZL01 > CAVXYC01. Next base: position 168,957 of record CAVXYC010000030.1, read on the forward strand.
CCAACCCATCGGTAATCGATAGCTCTTCACGGAGCGCGCGGTCCACCCGCTCCACCATGTACTGAACAACCTCAGGCGGAGTAAACCACACGCCCATTGCTTCGCGCAGCTGAGGATCGAACTCCTTCAGAAATGGTTCGTAGAAGTACTGCACTGCCAGCCCGGTATCCAAGCGCGTGAAGAACGCGGCGCGGTCAACGCGGTGCAATGTCTCGCCAACCCAATCGAGTAGCTCCTCAAGGTTCTGCGGGCGCAGCCGAGACGGAATCGCGAGTTGACTGAAATGCGTACTAATCACTGGGACTCTCAGGTGCCACACCGCAGTTCGCCAGTCAAAGTGTGCACCGGCCGTTTGTGGGTCGGACTTACTCCACAACACCGAAACAATGGTGGGATTGCGAGCAGCGCCTGAAGTAGTCGTAATGGGTCCTGAGTCAGTTTCGGTGGCAAACAGCAACTCGATGTTGTCAAGCAGAACGTTCTCAGCGGAGTCATTCGCCACTACTTTGCCTACATACCACCGATGGGAATCGCTCGCTGCTTCTCGTGAGCTCGAGCCTTCGCTCCGCGAGTTGAAGGCTTAGATTGAGTCGTAGCTGGTCACGATCAGTGGAGAGCCGAGAGATGCCGCTGTCTCGCGCGAGCGCGGTGGACCCACGGGCTGGACGAGCCGACAGTCGCAACGGCCGCGTTGTCCAGAGGCGGTCATCAGGTGCGCGAGGCGGTACGTCAGACTGGTAATTGCTCAACGGCAGATGCCTCGTACCGAACGATTAGGCCAGTTAGACAGCTTGAGAGAGTGGGGCCTAGTGTACTCGCACGGAAGTGAGGTGCGCGACGGCCTGGGAGTGCTCTGCGACATCTATCGCTGCGCCACTGGCTCCTTGAAGTACACCGATGAGCTCGGCAGCTCTTCGGGCTTGAAGCCAAAGAAGCGCGCCGCGTTATTCCCCAGAACCTTGCGTAGGCGAGTGCCATCGCCAGTGAGCGTCCGCGCAATGGTATTCACGGATTCAGGAAACTCGCAGTCCCAATGCGCGTAGTCTGACGCGTACATGACCTGGCTCTCGCCGACGAAGTCCAGAACGTAGGGCAGCGTCTGCTCCTCGGGCTCGCAGGTGAAGCTGACTTGATCACTGCGGATGATTTCGGACGGCTTTCGCTGCAGGTCAGGCCACTGTGGCCGAAGCTTTTCCTGGTGCTCGTCAAGTCGCTCCATCCAGAAGGGAAGCCAGCCGCAGCCGCCCTCCATGAAGGCAACCTTCAGGTTGGGAAAGCGATCGAACACGCCCTCGCCAATCATGTGCATGAGCGCGATCATGAGCTCGAACGGAAAGGCGGTAACGTGGACGTAGCTGTACTTCTCCATCCGCTCGCTGCCCGCGCCCATGACGCCTGAGACGCCGTATTGGCCGTCGTGACCCGTCTGCGGATGTACAGAAAGCGGAATGCCAAGCTCCTGCGCCGCCTGGTAGATCGGATCGAATCGACGATCACCGAGATTGATCCCGTACACATTGGTCGGCAACATCGCGCTGGCAAGCCCATGCTCAACAAGGAAGGCCAGCTCTTCCGCGGCTCGGCTCGGGTCCTGGCAGGGAATGAGCCCCACACCCTTGAGTCGCTTGGGGTCAGCCGAGCAGTAGTCAATGAGCCAGCGATTCACGGCGTGGCAGACGGCCGTCGAGAGCCCCTTGTCCTGGAGGCCGTTGACCGTGAGCGCGATGGACGTGCCAAAGATGACCGCGACGTCTATGCCCTCTTCGTCCATGTCGGGCAGTCGCTTGCTCGCGTCGCGCATCCCGGGCCGTGAACCCACGATGTGCGGAGCAAACGGGCCGCTCACACCTGGACCGAGGCCCTCGCTCTTGCCCCACACCCGACCCTCGAGCAGCATTCGAGGTTGGCCCAGATTGTCAGTGATTTTCCTGGGCGCTCGACTTACATACTCCGCGGGCAGCCAATCCGCCAGTCCATCCTCTGGCTCCTGGCAATGGCCGTCGGCGTCGATAACAAGGTCAATGGGCATCAGAGTCCTCCGAGGGGCTGCCTCAGTGCTCTTGCTGGTCTTCTAGCGTGTAGAGCTGGAGGCGATGGCCGTCTGGGTCTTCAAAATAGACGCAGTCCTCGTCACCTGGGCGACCGTGAACCTTGATTCCCTGCGCTTCGAGCGCCGCTTTCACGCCGGCCTTGGTTCCGTCAGCCATGCGGAGAGCTAGATGATTCACCGCGGTGCTCGTGTCCAGCGTCTGGCCTTCAGGAAGCGTAAATAGCCCAAGCTGGTTGCTGCCGGCGCGAAGGAACACCTGCCGCCCCCGATCGCGATCGATCTCGAAGCCCAGAATGTCGCAGTAAAACCGTTTCGAGCGCTCGACGTCGTTGACGTGCAGGACGATGTGGTCGAGTCCGGTAACCTGGACCACCGGTTTTGCTTCGATCATGGCAGTGTTCCTCTCTTCTCGTGGACCTCTCACACAGGCGTACAATAGCACCCAACGGAGCCCGTATCAACGATCTCAGGAGACAAAACATGGCCGTAAGTGAACGCACGTCGGTGGTCCAGGTGATCGGTCTGCACCACGCCGGTCTCCCCTGTAACGACTTGGATCGCGCTGTGGACTTCTATACGCGAGTGCTTGGCTTTGAGCATCTCCGGTCCAATAAGAGTCCGGATGACCGAGGGCATTTTCTGGGCAACGCAACCCCGCCAGAATTCCAGGTTGACGACCCCGTTGCGCAGGCTGATTTCGACGAGTATGTCGCGAGCTTCCAGCGTCAGTATCCGGGCGAAACCCCGGCAAGCAATTTTGCTCGCATGCGCGCAGGAAATTTCGAGCTGGTTCTCTTCAAGCGCCTCAAGCCTACGGATGCGCCCAAGCAGACCGAGGTGGGCATCTTCCATACCTCCCTGCATGTCTCCAAGGCGGACCTCGATCGACTGATTGAGCTCAAGGAGCAGGGCGACAGCGGAATCAACTTCCACAATGGACCAGTACTCCGCTGGCCACATGGTCGAGCAATGTACCTCTGGGATACCGAGGGTAACTACATCGAGCTGGAATCAGAGGAAGATCTGCCGGCTGCGTTTGGCGCGGCGCACTAAGGGCGGTTTCTCTTCAAAGGGAGGCCCTACCCCAGCCCTCCCGCTCAGAATCTATCCAGATTCGACCCCCTCCCCGCGCACGGGGAGGGCTGGGGTAGGGTTCCTCCCCAGCTTGATCCGCATCAGGAAACCCCGAGGGAAACGCCAGAACGCTCCCTAGATGCACTGTGCGGGTCGATGCCGCAGCTGAGGCTCGGCTCTGCGAGCTAGTCAGGGATAAATCGGCCGGCCGTGCTGGTCCAGCAGCACTATGGCCGCACAAGGACAATCCTTGGCGACGGCGTAGAGGGATGCTTGATCCATCGTTTGCCCGTCAGGGTCGATGACAGTGCTGAGCTTTTCTTCATCGAGTTGAAAGACGCTCGGGGCGTTCGCGACGCAGCATCCAGTTCCGATGCATCGAGCGCGATCCACCGTGACCTTCATCACTGAAACCTGCATGAACGTGCCTTTCGGGGGCGTCAGCCGACCTGATCGGATTGTAGCACCGCCTTCTCCAGGTCGCTAAGCAATACGTGCCTGAATAGGTCCGCGAAACGAACTGACGCGACATCGTAATCCAAATCAGCATGGTTGCGCTGGCACGGTCTGTGCGAATTCAGTAGCTTCTGGTCGAAGCACAGGGAGGTGCGGCATGATCAGCCAGGCACATTCGAGCACTGTCCGCACGCGAAGCGCCGCCGAAGAAGTGCTTCACCATCTGGAGTCATGGTGGCGGCATAGTGTGGTCGAGCGAGGAAACGACTTCTCCGGGGATGCCCGTTTTCACCTGGGCCAGGCTCGCCGATCATTGGATCACGGCGACTGTATCAAGGCAGAGCGTGAAGCAGCCAGAGCGCTGGAGCTCGATAGCGTCAGCCCTTGGGCGCTTGTCGTACTCGGACGGTGCGCGCTCGCCCAGCATCGACCAAACGATGCGGTCGTTGCCTTTTCGCGCGCACAACGCCGCGCGCCCCGCAACGGCTACATCACCGCGCTTCTTCGAAAGGCGTACAGCGCGACGAGTGATGAGTAATGGGTCATAAGAAATAAGTGGACCGTGTGTGCCGCTACTCATTATTCATGACCCATCACTCATCACTCGTGTGACTCGCCTGACCTACCTCGTCCTGTTGTAAACGTAATCCTCTCGAGTCGCTTCACCGGCCCGCAGGTCGGGATTGATTGAGGCTCGGGTCTTATTGACTTCTGAGTGCACGGCCAGGGCTTCTTCGTCGGCCCAATGCTCCAGGATCACCAGCTTATCGGGATCGAGTGTGCTCTGGAATAGCTCGAACTGAATGCAGCCGGGCTCCTTTTGCACGTCGAGACACCGTTCCTTATAGGCCGATGCCAGCTCACCACCTTTTCCGGGCGTGGCGGTGATGCTGATGATGAGACGAACAGCCATGAAATCTCCTTCCGGACGCTCTAGCGCTGCTGCGCCGAGCATGCGCTAGCATACAGCGCAATCGCGCCAGAAGGGGCCCATACAAGCAATAACAGCGACGAACGCTGGAAGGGGCTTCGCCTGGCCGGAGTCCAGGCTTCTATCGAGGGCTATGGCAGGCTTTTCTCCGTACCACGTGATGCCTGATACGCGGTCCGCCACACGACCCATCGTGAGAAAAGAGGATTGACCATGCGCTACCGGCCGCTGGGCTCAACCGGCGTGAGCATTTCTGAGATTGGCGTAGGCTGCGGCGGCACCAGTGGTCTCATGGGCCGCGGTAGCGCGGAGCAGCGCCGCGCGGTCGTGTCGCGTGCGCTGGAGCTGGGAATCAACTACTTCGATACGGCCCCGGCTTACGATGGGACGCGCTCGGAGACTGGCCTGGGCGAGACCCTGAAGGAGCTCGGCGCTCGCCCGATCATCGGGACAAAGGTTCGCCTCGAGCCATCGGACCTGGTCGATATCCCGGGCGCGGTGACAAAGTCGGTCGAAGACAGCTTGCGTCGCCTACAGGTGGAAACCATCGATCTCCTTCAGGTTCACAATCGCCCGGGGATGGCGCTGCGTGCGTGGGACCATGATGTCCTGGGCGTGAACGAGCTGCTTGGACCACGAGGCGTGGTGGAGACGCTCGAGCGCCTGCGTGAGCAGGGGAAGATTCAACACATTGGCTTTACTGCGATCGGGGAAGTCACGGCTTTCGACGCGCTGGTGGAGAGCGGTCGACTGGAGGCGGTCCAGTCCTATTTCAATCTTTTGAATCCCAGCGCGGGCATGCACGTCCCGGTCGGATTCCGAGGCGCGGATTACGGGATGATCATCGAGCGCGCCGGCGCGAAGGGCCTGGGCGTACTGGTGATTCGTGCGCTGGCTGCCGGCGCCCTTACCTCGCTGACCGCGCTCCATCCGTTAGCAGGCGGATGGTCACAGCGAGCCTCCCATGAGGTGGAGGCAGACAGAGCTCGTGCGCGGTCGCTCTCCTGGCTGCTAGAGGGCACGGACGACACTATCTCCCAGGTGGCGCTCAGATTTGCCCTAACCAAGCCGGAAACTTCCACCGTGCTGGTCGGATTCTCGGATGTCAGCCAGGTGGACGAGGCATGTGCGGTGTCTGGTAAGCCTCCCATCCCGACTGAGCATCTGGAGAAGCTGAAGGGCTTCTACTTCGCGGACTGACCGGCAGAGCCGCACCCCGTGAGGGTGCGGCTTCCTCACGGGGGCGGCTCGGAGGCCGGTTGGTATGGGTGGACTGTTCGAGATGTATTTGCCGATCCGCTATGTGCGATCCGCGCTACGATACGGACCACGGAGGTAGACGGATGGCACGCTTAGAGGCAATCACCAGGCGAGAGCAGGTGGCTCCCGAACATCAGGCGACCTTTGATGCAATCGTGGCAAGCCGAGGCACGGTGCAGGGGCCGTTCACCATGCTGATGCATCACCCTGAGCTCGCCGAACGCGTGGGCGAGCTGGGAGCATTGATACGGTTCGAGGGCACTTTGGACATGCGCGCCCGCGTGCTGGCAGCTATGACTGTGGCACGCGAATTCGAGGCAATGTACATATGGGGAGCACAGACTTCTGGAGCCAGGAAGCTTGGCGTTCCGGAATCCACGATTGACGCCATTCGCGAGAAGCACAGTCGCGGGCTCTCAGCGGAAGATGCTCAGGTTGTGGACTACACACGACAGCTGCTTAGCAAGCATCGTATTGATGATGCGACTTTCAACACCCTGGCAGACCGATTCGGAAAGCAGGATTTACTTCAGCTCGCGTGTACCGTCGGCTACTACAGCTTCCTCTCAATGGCGGCGAACACCGTGGAGCTGGATGTGGGCCCGGACGCGGAAGTCCTGAATGTGTGAGTTGCAGCGGGCGATCGTCCCGGGCACCTTCGATTCAATACAATTGGAGCCGGGAATCAGGACCCGACGAGACCCAGCTTCTGGACCACCGGTCCATAGAATGCGTAGTCGTTCGCGAGCTGCTTTTGCGCGTCCGCGGAATTGCGGTAATCCACCGTCTGACCCGCGTCGTCCGCAAACTTCTTGAAGGCCGGATCGTCGGTGATCTTCTTGACCATGTCTTGAAGCGCCGTTATGACCTGGTCCGGCTGTCCCCTGCGGAGCGATCATCATGTGGTACTCGCTCCTGGTGATGTCATACCCTTGATCCTTGAACGTCGGCACGTCGGGAAAGAGAGCACTCCGCTTCTCGGCTGGCACACCGAGAATCCGAACAGTGCCCGCCTGCACGTGACCGATGACGCTGGACGCTGACGTCGTGGTGGCTTCAATGTGTCCACCAAGTACCGCGGGAATGCTCTCGCCACCACCGCCGAGTGGCACAAACGTGAACTCTGCGCCCGTTGTAGCCTTGAGCTCCTCAAGATCCAGGTGGCCTACCCCGCCGCGAGTGGCAATCCCAACTCGGAGTGCTCCCGGATTGGACTTGCCGTAATCCACGAAGTCTTTCATGTCCTTTAAGGGCGCGTCCGACTTCACGATGACGACGGTAGTCCCCTCGGCGATCTTGGCAATCGTCTTATAAGACTCCGGCCCCTTGTAGGCCACCTCGGTGATGTGCGGCTGAATAGCCAAGGCCGCGGATGTGGCATAGCCGAGGGTGTAGCCATCGGGTGCTCCGCGCAGTGCTTCAAGCACACCCACGGTCGCGCTACCGCCGGGTCGATTCACCACCGAGATCGGCTGGGTGATGTGGTCCTTCGACATGTCCGCGATCTTCCGTGCAACCAGGTCGGTGCTTCCCCCAGCCGCGTAGGGAACGATCATCGTGATTGGCCGCTCAGGGTATTTCGAGCTCCCGCCCCGAGACAAGCCTGGTAGGGAGCAGGCTGTCATCATGAGCGTTAGTGCTCCCAGCGCCAAGAATCGTCCATTCATCACCATATTTCTCCTCCCACCATCGCACCTGAGAGATTCGATGGTACTCAGCCCGAACACCGCTGAACCGTTATTATGACCCGAGACGGGAATTGCTGAGCCAGGGCGTCTATTGTCGACACTTATTGCAGTACCGTCAACCATTTGCTCGCTCATACTGTGACTATCGCAATCGCTTGACACTAGATTGTCTACAATCGACAATTTACGCCGAAACCGACCCCCAAACGTCGACTGCATAGCCACCTTGGAGAGACGACATGCTGAGCCGTGAGGACAATGAGCTACTCACCCGCGTGGGACCAGGCACGCCGCTGGGCAATCTTTTCCGCCGATTCTGGCTGCCGGGAGTGAAGATCTCAGAGCTACAGCCCGACGGTCCTCCCGTTCGAACTCGAATTCTTGGTGAGGACCTGCTAGCGGCCCAATTCACGGACGGCAGCTACGCTCTTCTCGGGGTGAATTGCCCTCATCGCGGGGCATCGCTGTTCTTCGGGCGCAACGAAGAGGACGGTCTGCGCTGCGTCTACCATGGTTGGAAGTTCGACGTAAACGGCAACTGCGTGGACATGCCCAACGAGCCGCCAGAGTCAAACTTCAAGAGCAAGGTTCACCATACCGCGTATCCCGCGCGTGGCTGGGGTGGCTTCGTCTGGGTGTATATGGGGCCGACTGACTTGAAGCCGGAGCTTCCCGAGCTCGAGTGGGCACACGTGCCCGACAACCAGCGCAATATCGGACGATGGACTCATCAGGCCAACTGGCTGCAGGTGCTGGAAGGCGATATCGATTCATCGCACAGCATGTTCTTGCATAGCGCAATGGATCCAAGGCTCCAGCAACGGTCGCGCCGCTTTGGTGTGATGCGGGATCGATCGCCGGTGCTGGCCGTTCAGAATACCGACTACGGAATTGTCTACGGGGCGCGATACAACACCGTCGACCAAACGCACAACTGGCGACTGACGCAGTGGATGATGCCTTCGCACACCATGATCGCCAGCAAGCAGTTCCCCGTGGGTGGCCGTGTCTACGTGCCGGTCGATGACGAGCATGTCAACATTTTCAATTACCGTTACCATCCGGAGCGGCCGTTCAATGAGGACGAGCTTGCTTTCTATAAGACCCCGCTGGGTGTGCCCCGGAATGAGCCGGGCAAATTAAGGCTTTCAGACGGCACGCAGATCGACACGTTCGCGCTTATCGCCAATCGCGATAATGACTATCTGATTGATCGCGCAATGCAACGCACTGGGAATTACACGGGCATCGCCGGCATTCAGGAGCAGGACAAGGCCATGACCGAGAGCATGGGTGTGATCTGCAATAGAACCCGTGAGCACCTGGGGACGTCGGACGTTGCGATCATCGCTGTCCGCCGACGACTGTTGCGGCTGATTCACGACCTGGAGGCCGGAATCGAGCCGGCGGCCGCCTCCACCGGGTAGAGCCTACAGCGTGCGATCACTCGACGTGGTGACCGAGCACCGCACCCTGCCTGAGGTCCTGGCCGCATTTCAATCGAATCTGCTCGCGGCCGTTTAGGCGATCTCTTGATCGCGCAACCTTATCGACTGGCCGTCCTCGTTGTATGCGGCGTGTGTGTCCTATTGCCGGGTGTATTTTTTCGAGGCACTTCGGTATCCCTGGCACGTTAGCCGCGCCCGGGCCGGGCCTCTATCCAATGTTCGTGGCGGCGTTGATCCTGATCGGCGCGCTCGGCACGGGAATTGAAGCGTTCAACCAGAAAACCGACGAGGCTTTGGACTGGCCGCAAGGCGCCGCGGCCCGGCGCGTGGCCATCGTTCTTGGCGCGGTGATCGGCTACATTTTGCTCCTTCTCTACCTCGGCCATGCGATCTCTGGGCACGCTGTGCGCCCTGGTGATCTTGCGCGCGATGGGTATGAAGAGCTGGCCGCGAACCATAGGGCTGGCCCTCCTTGCGGGAGTAGGCTCCTATCTTTTGTTCACTCTTGCACTCGATGTTCCGCTGCCGGCCGGCGTGTTGTTGGACTAGGCAGTGAATTCACTCGAGGGACTGCTCTACGGCCTGTCCGTGGCGCTCACCCCTGAGAATCTCCTCGCGGCGCTCATTGGCGGGCTCATCGGGACGTTTGTAGGCGTGCTGCCGGGCATCGGCCCTGTGGGGGCCATGGCGATTTTGCTCTCGACAACCTCGGCGCTCCGCCCCGAGACGGCGCTGATCATGCTGGCCGGGATCTACTACGGGGCGATGTACGGTGGATCCACACATCTATTCTGGTAAACGTGCCTGGTGAGGCGGCGTCCATTATGACGGCGGTGGATGGTTACCAGATGGCTCGTAAGGGGCGAGCCGGGGCGGCGCTATCAGTTTCCGCGGTGGGATCTTTCATCGCCGGAACTATCGGTGTCGTCGGGCTGATGCTCTTCGCCCGGCACCGGCGCAATCTGCGCTAGCGTTTGGACCGCGGAGTACTTTATGTTGGCGCTTCTGGGGTTGATGGCGCTGTCGCGAGTGTCCGGCGGGTTCGTCTGGCGGGGTCTACTGGCGCTGGGCCTTGGTCTCGCGTTCGCTACAGTGGGTACAGACATCGTTGCCGGGCGTTCTAGGTTTACGTTTGGTAATGTCCCCCTTTCGCAGGGCATAGAGATTGTTCCGGTCGCTGTCGGCTTGTATGGCCTTGCCGAAGTGCTCATTGTCGCAGAGCGATCGGGAGGAGTTGTAAGCGTGCTCGGCGTCAAGTTTCGCGAGCTCTTCCCATCGCTTGCGGAATGGAAGCGGGCCATGCCGCCAATTTTCCGTGGAACTTTTCTCGGATTCGCGTCGGTCTACTTACGGGCCATCTGGTGTGATCTCAACCTTCATGTCCTATCGCCTGGAGCGACGGCTTTCCAAGCACCGAGGAATTTGGACATGGTGCAATTGAAGGCGGGCAGGACCAGACGGCCAACAATGCCGCCACCAGCGGCCACATGGTCCCGCTCCTTGCGCTGGGGCTCGGATTCGGCCCGTCCGTGGCCATGCTGCTAGCCGCGCTTACCATGCAAGGCGTTCAACCTGGTCCGTTGCTCATGCAGCAGCGCCCCGAGGTGTTCTGGGGTGTGGTGGCGTCGATGTACGTGGGCAACGTCATGCTCCTGATTCTCAATCTGCCCCTTGTTGGAATGTGGGTCAGCCTTCTGAGGCTTCCACAGTCAGCACTCCTGGCCTTTATCACGATGTTCATGCTGATCGGCGCCTACAGCGTCAATAACAGCATGCTCGATCTGGTGATATTGGTGGTCATGGGTATGCTCGGATTCGTGTTCAAGAAGCTGCGCTTTGAGCTCGCGCCATTGGTGCTCGCTCTCGTTCTCGGTCCGTATCTGGAAAGGTCACTTGCGCAGAGTTTGATCATCAGTCACGGTGATCCGACAGTGTTCGCAACACGACCGATCAGCGGCGTGATGACGGCCCTGCTCGTTCTCATGGTTGCGTGGCCTTTGATCGCAAAGCTGCGCTCGCGCCCCTTCCGGATCCGTGGGCCCGGCGAAGAGACTTTCGGAACTGCCTAGTGACCATGGCGAACGGTCAGGATAGTAGCGTCTTTCACTCACCGATCTCGCTGGTTGAGGAGACGGTGCGGGTGATCACAGACCGTATCATCCAGGGCGTGTTTTCGCCTGGCACTCGCCTGGTTGAAGAGCATCTCGCTCGGGAATTCGGTATTAGTCGACCGCCGATCCGAGAGAGCTTTCGGGTGCTGGAGCGGGAAGGATTGGTAACCATCAGTCCACGCCGAGGCGTGCGCGTGCGAATGCTCACGGCGGATGAAGTGCGAGATGTTTACGTGTGCCGCGCGACTCTGCGCGGTCTTGCCGCGCGTCTGGCCGTGGAGCACATGACCGCAGCGTATCTGTCCCAGCTCGAATCCATCCTGATCGGGATGGAGCACTCCGCGGCAGCGTCAAGTGTGCCCGACTATCAGCAGCAGGTGGCCGAGTTCAATGAGCTCGTTGTGAGGGTCGGTGGCAATCGCGCGCTCGAGGAGCTCATCCGCACGCTCACAGTGAGAGCGCGGATGCTGAGCTTCGATGCGCTCTCCGCTCCGGGTAGGATCGAGAGCTCACTCCAGCTTCACCGTATGGTGCTGGAGGCATTCCGAATCGGAGATGGGGCCACCGCCGAGCGTTGTGCCAAGCGCTCGCTCGAAGAGTCTATTCCTATCGTCATGGCACACTTTCAAGCCGCTGAAGCAGGAGCAACGGACTAGCAGGCGCGTCAGCGCTTTGGAGTGCTGCGCGAGCGCCGCTTCCATCCGACGGGGATTATCGTTACCTGCCGAATCAGTGTGCCATCCGCACTCCAAAGCCTTGCCGCTTGTGTACTCCACAAGTAATCAGATCGGCACAATTTAGGAGTCCGCTTCCCAGGAGCATTGTTGCGCATACATCTGAACAACACGATCCGGACGCTGGTTGGGCTGTACGTACCGTCGGCGTTGGTCAGCTTCGGTCAAGGCATGCTCGCGCCTATCACCCCTACGCTGGCGACGGCGTTCGACGTGCCGCTTGGACTTGCGGCGCAAGCGTTCGGCGCCAACCTGCTGGGTCGACTGGTGCTGATGATCCCTTCCGGCTACCTCGTGGACCGGTTTGGTCCACGGGTGGGGATGATCGTTGGTCCAATCATCATCGTCGTCTGCTCTGTCATCACGCTGTTCACGCCGACCTTCTGGTTGCTGCTCGTAGCCCAGTTTGTCGCTGGCGGCGGCGGGGGGCTCTGGCAGCTCGGAAGAGAGCTGATTGCCGTGGACCTCGTGTCCCAGCGGTCTCGAGGCCGCATGATGAGTATGTTCATCGGGATTTCGACGGCGGGAGTCGCCATCGGACCGTTGATGGGCGGCCTGGTTAACGATGCCATTGGATACCGCGGCGTGTTCGCCGTGGCGTTGGTCATGGCGGTGCTGGTAATGCTCATCTCCTTCTCCGTTGCCAATGAGGGCAAGAAGATCGAGCGGCATCAACGCACGTCGTCGTGGGGCATCGGCGGAATCAATGAGATCGATCCGCTCTTCCGAGCCACGTATCTTGCGCTCATCTTCTGCACGCTGGCGGCAACGCTAAGGCAAACCGTCCACACGTCCATGCTCCCGCTATACGCGGGATCCCAGCTCGGCTTTTCTTCCACGGAGGTGGGCGTGCTGCTGGGCATCACGGGCTTCACCAACCTATTCGTACTTGGCGTTGCCGGTTGGGTATCAGACGAATGGGGGCGCAAAGCCGCTGTGGTGCCAGCCGCGGCCATTGGAGCCATCGCCTTCCTGCTCTTCCCGTTTTGCACTAGCTTTACCGCGCTGGCGCTCAACTGCGCGTTGATCGGCGTGGCCAGCGGATTCGCTCTGGGTAGTATGACGATCTACACCTATGACATCGTGCCGCCGCAGGCTCGGGGTCGGCTTCAATCATTGCGCCGCGTCATCGGTCAGACCTCGGGGACAATGGGTCCCATCATTGGCGGGGTGATCGCCAGTATCACGTCGCCGAGCGTCGTCTTCTTCGTCTTCGCGCCGTTCTTGATCGCCTCGGCCCTTGTGGTCGCGTTCGTCGCGCGCGAGTCGGCCGGGAAGCATGCCGTCCCGGTGAGTCAGCCTACGTGAGCGTCTCCATCGATGCTGGCGACTCATTGCAGGCCCCTCTGCGATTCAAGACTCGGAATAGCCTGACGCGAGCAAGGTGATACAACGGCTACGCTGGCCCACTCGCACGACGTAGGCTCTGCCTCGGTGGCGGCTCGCCATTGGGCGAGCCGCTACGTGGTTTCCGCCATCTCTTCCCGAGGCTCCTCACTGCATTGAGCCGGCATCCTCCAACGGATCTGCGTGTTCGGAAGGTTTCAAGATGCGTGATTTCTCGGAAGGCCTCAGTGTGCCTTGCGCCGTAGTCTGAGCGTGGTCGGGAGATTCGCCGAACGCTAGCGGGCCAGACCATAGGCGCCCGTCGGACTCCCGACCAATCAGGCGGGGTAGTTAGTCCCATACCCCGACCACGCACGGGAGGCATCCGATGTTTGAGAGAGAGCCGGCAGACACACCCGGAGCAGGAACAGCGACCTCCACTATAGAGGTACGGACGGCTTACGACTGCGTTCGGCACGGATTGAGGACGCTGAGGCTTGCGGCCGGATTTGTTACGAAGCGTTCCAATCGATCGCCACACGGCACAACTATCCCAGCGATTTTCCGTCCACGGAGATCGCCACGGCCCTGCTCTCCGAGCTGCTCGCCCATCCGAGCTTCTACGCTGTTGTGGCGGAGCTAGACGGCCGGGTAGTCGGCAGTAACTTCCTGGACGAGCGGTCGGCCATCGCGGGTGTCGGTCCCATCACAGTGGATCCCGCTATTCAGGATAGCGGCGTAGGTCGGAAGCTGATGCAAGCGGTCCTGGAGCGAGCCACGGAGCGACAGTTCGCCGGAGTGCGTCTGCTCCAGGCGGCCTACCACACCCGTTCACTGGCACTCTACGCGAGGTTGGGGTTTCAGGTGCGGGCGCCTATCGCATGCATGCAAGGGGCGCCCCTGGGAATCTCCATGACGGGTCGGTCTGTGCGGTCCGCCACACGAGACGACCTGGAAGTCTGTAATCAAGTCTGTCGCACCGTCCACGGGCATGACCGCGCGGGTGAGACGTTGGACGCCATTCGGGCGGGCATAGCCACGGTGGTCGAGTACAACGGCCGTGTGACTGGGTATGCCACCGCAATGGCGTTCCTGGGGCATGCCGTCGGTGAGACAGCTGACGATGTGAAGGCGCTGGTCGGCGCGGCACCCGCGTTCGGTGGTCCAGGAATTCTCGTTCCCGCTAACGGCCCTCTGTTCCAGTGGTGTCTCGAGCACGGGCTGCGCGTCACTCAGCTCATGACTCTGATGAGCATTGGTCTCTACAGCGAGCCAGCCGGCTCGTACCTGCCCTCCGTGCTGTACTGAGCGGCACCTCGCGTCACGATCGGGTGGCCGCGTCACACAGTGACGTGGCCGCCTCGGCCATCAGGCAACTACCAAGAAGGAGCATGAGATGGATATCCGACTTCATCCAGAATCGGCAAACGTTGAAATGAGAGCTCGCTCGAGTTACCGTTGGCTGCCCCGTGTAGGGTCGGCCGTCTCAATGACAAGGCTTGTCGTAACGGGTGCGGTGGCAGTCGGGATCGCCACGCTGATCACCGCGTCCGGAAGCGTGGCTCCCGATGCGTCTGCCAGTCCCGCGCACGGCTGGCAGACCCGGCTCGGAAATGGGCAGGTGTCGAGCTTCGCCGAGTGGCAAGACACCGGCGCGCCTAGCGCCATTGGTATCCGGTTTTCAGCCGATGCCCTGACAGGCCTGCCGGCGGTGGCATCGGATCACCATCACTGTGTGGATCGCGACGGTGATGGCGTCATCGCCCATTCACGAGAGTGCGCCGAGACGCACGAGTATGTCATCCCCCTCCCGGAGGCCGTCAGCCAGCGGGAGGACGTCCCATTCAAGTGGGTGCTCTTGAACTGGAACCTTCAAGGTCATATGCCACCTGGAGTCTATGATGTGCCACATTTCGACGTGCACTTCTACATGGCGCCAATCGCGGATGTCTTCGCGATCCGGGCTGGCCCGTGCGGCCCAGAGCTTGTTGACTGTGACGATTTTGCCGCGGGGAAGATGGCTGTCCCGGAAGGCCTGATGCATCCAGACTTCAGCGACGTGGACGCGGTCGCACCGGCGATGGGCAACCATCTCATTGACCTGAGCGGACAGGAATTCAAGGGCGAGCCGTTCACCCGCAGCTGGATCTTCGGCGTGTACGAGGGGCGGGTCACGTTCTACGAGGAGATGGTGGCACTGGCCTACTTGCAGAGTCGCCCAGACTCGTGCGGGCCGATCAAGTCCCCACCAGCAGTGGCCGTCAGTGGCTTCTATCCGACCCAACGGTGTGTCCGCTACGACGCTGGTGCAAACGCGTACACCGTTTCGATGGAGGACTTCGTCTACCGCGCGACGAGCTAGTTGACGGACACGATAATCGTGCTGATTCACAGAGGGACAGGCAGAGATGCCTGTCCTGTGCTTCTCAGGAACGCGATGCCACCAGAGATCTCGCCATCACTCAATCAATTCTCAGCACGACCTTGCCAGGCACCTGGCGCTCGAGCAGGGCGCGGACGCCGGTCGCGGCATCGTGCCAGCTCACCTCCAGGCCGACTTGGGGGTCCAGCTTGCCCTCGCCAATGAGCCGCGCCAGGGTGGCCAGGTCGCGATCACCCGTAGGTTGACGCTCCAGCTCCTCGAAGAGCCAGAACTTGTAGCGTAAGTTGCGCGAGCCCAATTGGCCGGAGAGATCATTCAGATTGAAGGTCGACGGCTCGCGCGAGGAGCTGCCGAGCGACACGATTGTGCCGCCGGCGCGGAGACGCATGATCGCAGCGGCCAGCGCCGGTCCCGCCAGCGATTCTACAACCAGATCGAAGCTCGGCCCGGTCATCTCGAGTCCCACCAGAGTCTCCGCGGCGCCCAGTCTTTCCATGCCTTCAGCGCGTTCGGGTCGGGAGACCAGGGCCGTCACGCGCGCTCCAGCAAGAGCGCCGAGCTGCACGGCAAACTGCCCGACGCCGCCGGATGCACCCGTCACGAGTACGTCCTTCCCCACAAGTAGCCCGCCCACGGCCAAGGCTTTGAGCGCGGTGAGGCCGGCTACCGGCAACGTAGACGCGTCAGCGTAACTGACATTGTCTGGGATGGGCGCCAGCCATTTTGTTGGAACGGCCGCTTGCTCGGCCCAGGCGCCGCTAAACACCAGGCCCACCACGCGCGTCCCCACGGCTGGACCGCTGCCATCGGCCGCCGCTTGAATGACGTCACCGCCAATATCCCAGCCCGGACGCCAGGATTCAGTGGCGAGCTTGGTGCGTCGCGTCTCACCGAGATTAAGCGAAGTGGCGCGCACGCGTATGAGTGCTTCATTGGGGGCGGGCGTCGGGTCCGGGGCTTCGCGAAGCTCAATGGCGTGGGCTGTGCCGGGTGCAGCATAGAGTGCCAGCATGGTGGTCCCTTCCGGATTCACTGTCTGATTGAGTTGCGATCATAGCGCGACCGACGCCCTCGCCCAGGGGCAAGTGCGGACACCCTGTGCATGTAGTGAGCGCTCCAGCCTAATTCGCGGTTGACAGAAAGCGAGCGGAGCGATGCGGGCTGCGATCGCTGTGAGGCTACCCGCTAATTTCCTCTGCCGAAATCCGCATCGCTCCGCTCGCTCAGGGAACCCTTGAAAAAGCGCTGAAGCGCTCACTGCTTGCACCGTCGAGCAACTCGAGTCTGCGGCAGTCTGCTCCTAGCCTGCGGCAGGGGCGGGGCCGGACGGGAGGTATCTGTTCAGAGTCGGAGGGATTTAGGCGTGGCTGAGGAGGTCACGGCAGGCGGTGTACGGGTTCTCGTCCTGAAGCAGCCAGGTGTCGACCCGCAGACGGAAGTGAAGCGAGGCGAGAAGTTCATCAACGTCCAGCACGCGAGGAATACCTTGACGAGACGGAGAAGACTCAGGAACTCGCCAGGCAGGTGCTGAACTAGGCCGCCGGTCCAAACGCAGCACTTGAAGAGTGAAAGGCCTGCGTTTGACTTAGGCGAACAGCTGTTCTATTCTTCCACTCGTGAGCGACAACAGCACAATCGAGTGGACTGACGCTACCTGGAATCCAGTGACGGGCTGTACGCAGGTATCCCCGGGTTGCGATCACTGTTACGCCCTCACGTTCGCTGAGCGGTTTCGGGGCGTGGCGGGTCACCATTTCGAGCAAGGCTTCGATTTGAGATTGTGGGAGAGCCGTCTCAATCGGCCACTCGAGTGGAAACGCCCACGCCGTATCTTCGTGAATTCCATGTCGGACCTCTTTCACAAAGATGTGCCCGATGACTTCATCCATAAAGTCTTCACGACGATGCAGTTGGCCGACTGGCACACTTTCCAAGTCCTCACTAAACGTAGTGACCGCCTAGCCCGTATGGCGCCGTTGCTCCCATGGCCATCAAACGTCTGGGCGGGCGTTTCCGTTGAGTCGGAACGGTTCCAGTGGAGGATCGACTATTTACGGAGCGTTCCCGCCACAGTCCGCTTCATTAGTGCCGAACCGCTACTTGGTCCGCTTGACCGAATAAACCTTTGCGGTATCCATTGGCTCATCGCCGGTGGAGTGGCCACCATGCGAGACCATGCCAGCCCTCTTGGGTGCGCCGAATTCGAGATCAGTGTCTAGAACAGGGCGTGGCGTTCTTCCTCAAGCAGTGGGGAGGACGAACTCCTAAGGCGGGAGGGCGGGTGCTGGACGGGGAAACCTGGGATCAAATGCCAGGTCTTGTTGAAGGGAGTGCGCCCGGTGGTCGTGAATCCCTTCTTCGATGAGCTGTATGTCTGGTCAGAGATCAAATTGCGGATATTGGAGAAGTACTTCACTGCCTACCTTCGGAAGCGGGCCGGCTCCAATTCACGCATCTACTACATCGACGGTTTTGCCGGGACGGGAACGTTCGGTACGGGTGGGACTTCCCAGGACGGCTCGCCCGTTCGGCTTGCGAAGCTGGGGCGGTCCCTCGCTCAAGACGCTGGCCGGGCGCAGTTGGTCTGTCTAAACATCGAAGTTGATCCGCAGCATTTCGCGCTCCTACAGTCGGCTTTGAGCCCGTTTCCTCCTACGCTTGTGCAGCTTCGTGAAGGTACTTTCTCAGAGCATCAGAAGTGGACGCTTCAAGAATCGGCCCATCATCCCGCTTTGTACTTCCTCGATCCATTCGGCCCAAAGGCCATCACAATGGCACAGATGGCCCCTCTTCTCAAACGACCAGACACCGAGTTACTCCTCAATCTCAACACTCCATACCTACTACGGTTGGCCGGGTTTCGCAACAACCCTGACTCACCAGGGGCTCAGGCGAAGCTGAGGTTGCTGACCCAGGTTCTCGGTGATGAGATTCAGAATCCCGCTTGGCTCGCGAAACTCGTGGAATCTGACGAATCGCGGGACTGGGACCATTGGGCCGCCTACCGATATGCCCAATCGCTGATAAAGAACAGCCCCTATCTGAAATATGGGGTGGTCTACCCCGTCCGTGAGACATATCGCTCCAACCCCAAATACTACCTCGTATTCGCGTCGCGTCACTTCGACGCGATCGAGATCATGAACGATCTGCTTTACACTGCGGATGATGATCTGTTCACCGCCACCGAACTGGTTCAGCGAGGCCAGGTGGCCCTATTCGCTGGGGTGGAGCATCGGACGGCGCAACAGGAAGCGTTCCGCGAGCTTATAGACGCGATCCACCAGTTCGGATTGGCTCATCAAGGCTGTACGCGTAATGACCTCTACCATGAGTTCATCCCTCGGTTTTTTGGCGACTTCAAGAAGAAGCACTATCGGGATGCGGTTAAAATTCTCATTGCAGAAAAGCGGGTTAGCTCAGGTAGACCTCGTCTCAACGACTCAATCCCGCTCAGCTTTCGCTAGATTCGTCGAACGCGAAGACGACCGACGCTACCGACAGCTTTGAATCGTGGAAGTGCAGCGGTAAGATTCACCATCACGAAAACCGGGTAAGTCGTAGACGACTCAACGTTGCTCATTCTTTACTATGCCCGGGCGTGAGTGCATGCGCGAAGAGCCGGTTTGTACTTCTCCGGGTTGATCGGATATTTGAAAGAGGTGCTCCCGGCCGTGGGCCAAAGTGCTTATGCGCTATTGCCGCGCTATCGCCGCCTGTCCGCCGCGCAGGACGTACTTCTGGATCTTTCCCGTCGCAGTCTTGGGCAGCTCGTCGATGAAGTGGAAGGCCTGCGGCACCTTGAAGTGCGCCATGTTATCGCGGGCAAACTGGCGTAGCTCGTCTTCGGTAGCGCTGGCGCCCGCTTTCAGGACGACGAAGGCGTGGGGAGCCTCGCCCCAACGCTCGTCTGGCAGACCAACGACGCCGGCTTCCTGAACTGCGGGGTGGCGAAGTAGGACGCCCTCGACCTCCACGGATGAGATGTTCTCTCCGCCGCTAATGATCACGTCCTTGATGCGGTCGCGGATCTCGGCGTAGCCGTCCGGATGCACTACCGCGGCGTCGCCGCTGTGAAACCAGCCATCGCGGATGGCCTTCGCGGTGGCCTCCGGGTCATTGAAATAGCCTGCCATCACGACGTTGCCGCGGACGATGATCTCGCCTTGTGTCTGAGCGTCGTGTGGTACCTCGTTGCCTTCCTCGTCCACCACATGCAGCTCTCCCGAGGTGATGAGCTCCACACCCTGCCGCGCCTTGATCGTTGCTGTGGCATTTGTGTCAAGTCCCTCGTGCTCTGGGAGCGGCTCGCAAATCGTGATGAATGGCGCGGTCTCGGTGAGGCCGTAGACGTGGGTAATCGTCCAGCCAAGCTCACCCTCGATGCGTGCGATCGTCGCTGCCGCAGGAGGCGCGCCGCAGTAAAGACGCGTAGGCCGCGTGGGGCGCCTTCGCGTAGCTCGGGCGGGCTATTGGCTACGCCAATAAGCACCGTCGGCGCCGCGCAGAACATTGTCGCGCCTTCGGTCTTGATGGTCTCGAAGATCGAGCCGGTGCCACGCGCCGCAGACAGACGTGAGTCCCACCGACCGCTGTGATGATCCACACAAAGGTCCAACCGTTAGCGTGGAACATCGGCAACGTCCAGAGGTAGCGCTCGGCGGGAGTCATGTGCACGTGGACCATGGTGCCCACCGCGTTCATGTAGGCATTGCGGTGGGTAATCATCACGCCCTTTGGCCGCGCTGTGGTGCCGCTGGTGTAGTTGATCGTGAGCAGGTCGGACTCGGCAATCTGAGGACGATCGAATTGGCCTGAAGATTCACTGACGAGAGATTCGTAGTCCAGCCAACCCTCGCGAGAGCCTTCCAACGCCACGAAGTGCTCGACGTTCGGGATCTGCTCGCGGATGCCGTCCACGGTCTCGAGGTAATCCTCGTGCGCGCACACCACTTTCGCTCCACTGTGGCTGATGATGTACGCGAAATCGTCCGCTACCAATCGATAGTTGATCGGCACGAGCACGGCACCGATTTGCGGCACGGCGTAGAAGGACTCGAGCTGCGAATGGGTGTTCGGCGCGATGTACGCGACACGGTCACCTTTGGTCACGCCCAACCCCTGAAGCGCGGCCGACCAGCGGTCGCACCGAGCAAAGAACTCTTCATAGGTCAGTCGCAAATCGCCATCGATGACGCCGAGTCGGTCGCCATAGAGCGCGCGTGTGCGACGAATGAACTCGAGTGGGGTGAGCGGCGTCTCCATTGACCATGCTCCTCTAAAGATCACAAAGGATGGTTGCGGATCGTGCCGGTACCATTGCGCCCGGCTTACTCAGTGTCAAGCCATGACGCGCGAAGCAATTAGGAGAACTTCAGCTCAGAATCACCGGAAGATGCGTGAGCCCACGGATAATCATCCCAGGGCGCCACGCTAAATCGCTCGGGTCAGCGGCGAGGCGCATGTTTGGGAACCGCGAGATGATGGTTCCAATGGCAATTTGCGCCTCCAACCGTGCCAGCGGCGCGCCCAGGCAATAATGGATCCCGTGGCCGAAGGCGAGGTGGTCCCGCACGTCCCGAGTGATATCGAGGTCGTCTGCCGACGTGAAATGCTCGCCGTCGCGATTGGCAGAGCCGAGGACCACTAGCGCCATCTCGCCCTTGGGAATTGTCACATTCCCGATCGTGACATCCTCGCTGGCGTACCGCTCGGTGGACGTTTCCACCGGACCGGCATAGCGGAGCAGCTCCTCCACCGCTGGCTTGATCAGCTCGGGGTCCTGTTGCACTCGCTGGAGCTCATCTGGGTGCTCTAGGAGCGCGAGCAATCCATTCCCGATGAGATTTACCGTCGTCTCATGGCCCGCGATAAGCAGAAGGAAGATCATGGCGAACATCTCTTCCTCTGAAAGTCGATCGCCAGCCTCCTCAGCGCGCAGCAAGCCACTGATGAGATCCGCACGCGGATTGCGCCGACGCTCCTCAAAAAGCGCTCGAAGATAGTCCGCGAACGCTTCCATATGAGGAGCGATCTGCTCCGCCGCCTCGAAACTAAAGTCGCCGGAGACCGCCGCGTTGGACCAGGTTCGAAATTTTTCTCGATCTTCTGCCGGGACGCCCAGAAGCTCGGCAATCACGGTGATTGGAATCGGGAACGCGTAGTCGTCGATGAGGTCCATCTCGCCGCGGGCGCTGGCCGTGTCTAGTAAACCGTCCGCGAGCTGCTGAATGCGAGGGCGCAGGTTTTCGATAAGCCGAGGTGTGAATGCCTTACTCACAAGCGCGCGTAAGCGCGTGTGATTTGGCGGGTCCTGGTCCAGCATGTTGGCAATGAATATGGCGAACGCTGGTGGGAGAGGCGGCAGCTCGGCACGCTCATCCGGAGTCAGTTGGGCCCGCCAGTTCTTGATGAAGCGTGGATCTCGGAGCACCGCCAACACGTCGTCGTATCGCGTAACAAGCCAGTAGCCTCGGCCATCGGACTGGACATGACGGGAGATTGGCTCGTCCGCCCGCAACCGAGCGTAGTAGGGGAACGGATTGGCCTTAAAGGCCGGGTTGAAGGGCTGGTAGTCGTCGATGTGTTCCATTGCAATCCCGGGCGGTCAATCCGACATCAGAGAGGCCGCTAAGGATAGTGTAATGCCCATTCCCGGGCGGGGTCCGAAACTATGCCCGCCGGCGACGCCTATATCGTTGACGCTCTTCGAGGGCGGTGCTATCGTCCGGCCACTTGACCAGAATGGCAAAAGGGGAATCGAGAGCATGCTGTCACGTGAAGATAATGAGCTGGTCACGCGCACCGGGCCCGGGACGCCGATGGGCAATGTTCTGCGGCGCTACTGGATGCCGGTGGCGATGTCGGCCGAGCTCGAGCCGGACGGCGAGCCGCTCGAGCTGAAGATCCTGGGCGAGGACCTCGTGGCCTTCCGTGACACCGCCGGCGAGGTCGGTGTCCTGGATCTGTATTGTCCGCATCGACGTGCTTCGCTGTGGCTGGGCCGAAACGAGGAGCAGGGGCTCCGCTGCGTGTTTCACGGCTGGAAGTTCGCCGTGGATGGCCGCTGCACCGAGATGCCGAGCGAGCCGGCTGAATACGATTTCAAAGACAAAGTGCGCATGACCGCTTACCCCACCGTCGAGGTGGGTGACGTCGTCTGGGCGTACATGGGGCCGCCCGAGAAGCAGCCGGCGCCGCCCGTGTTCGAGTGGGCTACGGTGCCGTCGACACACCGCCACGTGGATCGAATGGTCGAGGAGTGCAACTGGCTGCAGGCGCTGGAGGGCGGCGTGGATAGCGCGCACTCGTCGTTCCTGCACCGCTCGCTTCTAAAGGATCCGGATATGCGCACCGGCTTCAGCGTCAATGGCTTCCGCGCCCGCGGCGGAAATCCGCTCCTGGAAGTGGAGCTGACCGACTGGGGCTACACCTACGCATCGATCCGTGATCTGGGTGATGAAGGCAACTACGTTCGGACCTACCAGTACATCATGCCGTTCACGCAGGTCCGTGCGCAGCAATTCACGAGTCGTGGCGAGCGCACTGGGGGGACTCCGCCGATTCCGCTCATCGGCGGCCACATGTGGGTGCCAATAGATGACGAGAACTGCATGGTCTGGAACACTCTGTACCACTATCGGCCTGAGCCACTGACGAACGGTGACGAGATCGAGAGCAACTCCGGCCGGGGCCGCAACGACTACACCCTGCCGGATCGCCGCAAGGTCCAACACAAGGACATTCACTGGGGCATCGATCGCGACATGCAGCGCACGCGTGAACTACACCGGCATCGTCGGCGCAAACGCGCAGGACCACGCGGTGCACGAGAGCATGGGACGCATCGTGGACCGCATCCAAGGAGCAGCTCGGGACGATCGACCGCGCGGTCATCGCCACGCGCCGATTGCTCATTGACGCTGCTCGCACCGTGGCAGCCGGCGGCGACCCGCCCGGCGTTGAGCCGAGCTACGCCCGCGCGCGAGCTATTGAGAAAGTACTGCCCAAATCTGAGCGCTGGCAGGATGTCATGAGTGAGGATATCTGGGGTGAGTGGCGGCCGCGGCAGCTTGCCTCGGTCGGGAGTCGCTGAGTTAGATCGGAAAGGGAGCCCGTCATGACGAGTTCAATAAGATCGATCGTTGGTCCGCTGCTCACGGCAGTCGTGCTGGTGACGGCCTGCGCACCGGCGCCGAGTGCTACGCCTACCGCGGCGCCGGTCCCGCCAGTGGCGGCTCCCGCTCCACCCACCGCGGCTCCCCAAGCGGCCCCAGCCAACGCGGCTCCGGGATCGCAGGCCGATTCAGCGAAGTCAGCAGCTCCTGCGGGGTGGGACCAGATCGTTGCTGACGCAAAGCGCGAAAAGCTTGTGGTGGTCACGACGCTGGGAGACAACGACAAGGAGGTGCTTTCGCGGTTCTCTAGGGCCTACCCGGATATTCCGGTGGAGCACACTGGCGCTCGCCCGAGCGATATCTCGCCCAAGATCATCAGCGAGCAGCGCAACGGTGTGTTTGCCTGGGACGTGATGTACTCCAACGGCACCAGCAATATGCACGAGGTGCTCATGGGTGCCGACGCGTTTCAGGAGCTCAAGCCATACCTGCTCCTTCCCGAAGTGCTTGACGATAGCAAATGGAACGGCGGCAAAGCGCTGATGTTCACTTCCGAACAGAAGCCGCACATCCTCATTCACGAGCTATTCAGAACCAGCGCGTTGTACGTAAATCGGGAGAAGATCCGGCCGGCGAGCTAACGGATCCCAAACAACTTGGCGATCCGAAATTCAAGGGCAAGTTCGTGATCGACGATTGCCGGGTGGCGGCCGGTGGCACGTCCACCCTCATTGGAATCTGGCAGTACGGCGGAGAGTCATTAGTGCGAACGATCCTGAAGGATCAAGCGCCAGCATTCTCCGAGACCAAGCGGATCACGGCAGAGTGGATCGCTACGGGGCGGTATCCCATTGGCATTGGTATCGATGAGCAGGAGCTCGCGAATCTAAAGAAGGAAGGCGTGGGCGACAGCGTTCAGAAGCTCGAGTACGACGGGGGAAACACCTCGGCGAACGGCATCGCCGTGTTCCAGAACGCGCCGCATCCGAACGCTTCCAGGGTGTTCGTCAACTGGTTCCTGAGCCGTGAAGGGCAGGTTGCCTGGTCAGAGGCATGGAGTCGGCCCATCGACCGCAACTCTCGCCGAAACGACGTCCCGCTGCGCAATCCGGGTGCATATCCTGACCACACCAAGCTGGATCAGATTGCAATCTGGGGAACGGACACGGGTACGAAGATCGTCAAAGCCGTGACGGACGCTTGCAAGGAGAACTACCCGTGACGAATGCGGTAGTGCGTAGCGCCAAGCAGTCGAGCGATTGATGTCACTTGGCACTCCGCACTACCCACTCGCAGGGATCCATTGCTGGAACCACGCGGCGCTCTCGGCGAGCATTTTGGGTAGGTGCTCGGGAGCGTATGTCTCGTAGTGCTCCAGCCCGGGTAAGACCACCCACTTTTTTCGGCTCGCCCGGCACGGTCGTACAACTCGCGCGTAAGCTCGTTCAGCACCAGGCCGTCATTCCCGGCCACGATGAACAAGATCGGACGTGGGCTAATCTGGTGCACGATCTCGTCCGGTCGGAAATCGATGACCGCGCGGGCAGTCTCCAGCGGTATCTGACGGCACATGTCAGGGAACAGCGCGAGCGTTGCTTCGATGGCTCGTTCACTCGCTGGATCGGGAAGCATAAGGTAGGTCCGATCCACCATTCGTGACTGTCCAGCGGTCACCTGAGATCGCCAGTCTTCTTCGAGCTCGCGCTTCAGATCACGCCACTCCCAGGCACGCCGAAGACTTCGTATCCACCGCTCGCCGTTGCCAACGGCCACCACGCTCACCGTACATGCCACGCGCCGGTCCACCGCCGCGACGTAAGCCACATTGGCGCCGCCGAAGCTGGTACCCCAGAGGCCGATGTTACTGCGATCCACCTGGGACAGCGTTTCGAGAAATGTCAGAGCATTGCGAATGTCCACGACCTGCTCTTGCGGGATCATCCGCCAGCGCGGACCCTGGCTCTCGCCGAAACCACGGTAGTCGATCGTCAGTGCGATGTAACCTTGCTGGGCCAGGTGCGCGGCCACCTCGGGCAGCACGCGGTCCTGGCTCGCGCCAAAGCCGTGGCATACCAGGACTGCCGGCCGCCGTTCATCTCTTGCGAGATGAGCGGGCTGATGCAGATAGCCCACAAGCTCGATGCCATCACTGTAGAACGCAACTCGTTCGGCCATAGGGTGTCCTTATCCGTCTCCCGACCTAGATGGGACGGTTGGCCCGTCTTCCGCATGGGGACGGCGTGGGAATGTCGGCCCAAGTGATTAAACGCCGCGGTGTGGCCGGTGAGCAATTGACTTGGACCGAGGCTTCGACTCACCGTCTACGTGGAGCGTGCTTCAGACGACGGTATTGCACTGGTGACCGCTTCCAGCGTTTGAGTGGTATACAACAGTACCGGCAGAGGGCTGGATCGGATCACTTCATCAGCGACGCTACCGGTAACGGCTCGTGAAAGCCCCCGCCGAGCATGGGTGCGCATCACGACGATGTCCGAGCGAAGCTCAGCGGCAAGCTTGAGCGTGCACTGCGCGATGCTGCTCGGCCCAAGGTTGTATTCCACGCGTGTTGCCACTTCAGCACCGCAATCTCCCAGTCTCTCCGACCAGTAATCAAGTGCATGTTCGAGCTCCTCGATGCGCTCATGCACGGGTGGTTGTGAAGCTCTGAGCGCGTAGTTGCCTCCCCCAATAGGCGTGATACCCATTTGCTCCAGCGCCCAGGCAGGAGGGGTGCCATCAAGGTCATCGACGTGGACGATCTGTGGTGGCAGGACAGCGATGAGATCGATGCGCTGAATACCGAACGATTCAGCGAAGCGTGCCGCCTCGGG
The DNA here is from genome assembly GCA_963765765.1 of uncultured Chloroflexia bacterium. GTDB lineage: Bacteria > Chloroflexota > UBA6077 > UBA6077 > JACCZL01 > CAVXYC01. The sequence continues at coordinate 195,366 of CAVXYC010000030.1, forward strand.
AAGCATCGCGGCGGAAAATGGTCCGCCGTCAAGTGGGACTAACATTCGTTCGAATCGTGTGTCTGCAGCGGCCGCAGGGCCATACACGACCACGGGCTGTTTCGCTCTAGCTATTACTGCTTCAGCCAGGCTACCGTGCAACACTCGATCCATGCCCCGGCGCCCGTGCGTGGCCATGACGATGAGAGCTGCTTCTTCCGACTGTGCCTGAGATACGATCACGTCGACGGTGTCGCCGTAACGGGCGATAGCTGTCACCTTGACGCCAGACTGGTCGATGCCCGAGGCTACGGCATTCAAATATGACTCCGCTGCTTCTAGCTCGCGAACCTGCGCCGGACCCGTTGTCTCACGCGAGTCGGAATTGCCAGCAGATCGGAGCAGTACAAGTCGTGCTCGGTCGGAGTGCTCTTTTACGAGTGCCGTGACTGACGGGAGAGGAAGCTCGGCTTCCGTTGAGCCGTCCAGTGGGATCAGCAGAGTGCGGTACATAAGTGTGTGCCTCCAGCATTCCAAGTATGTCACTCAGACTACTTCGCGCCCTACTCCTATGGATAGTGTCGGGATAGGCCATTGCCGAGTCCGCTCCCTGGTTCTCAACAATAACGATGCTTCGTGAGCGCATGGATTGCGATCCAAGCCAGCGAGATTGGACGATGCCGGCGTCCCGCGACACAATAAGGACAGCTCGCCCTGGAGCCACCATGCCCCACGTTGCCGCGCTCTATCGATACCCGGTCAAAGGGTTTACACCGGAATCGCGTGACTCATTGACCATACTGCCCAGCGGACAGGTGGAAGGGGATCGCGTCCTGGGCGTGCGGTTTGCCGATTCACCCGCACCGGATGACGCCTGGGCCGCCAAGCGCGAGATGCTGGTGCTCATGAACACGCCGGGGCTAGCCCAGCTCGAGTTGCAATTCGACTCTGACCGGCAGCGCATTCGTATGAGCCACGACGGCATCGTGCTGCTGGACGCTGCGCTGGACGAAGCGGGGCGGAATTTGATTGGCGGTGTATTGGAACAATTCGCCAAAGGCCTCGGAGAGCAGCCGCTCCGCGACCATCCTGAGCGCCTGCCCCTGCGAGTAGTTGGCGACGGGCGAACGCCTCGCTATCACGATAACCAGGAGGGCCAGATCACACTCCACGGACGAGCGAGCGTGCAAGCGCTCGGGGCGGTTCTGGGAGACTCAGCTCTCAGCGAGCGCCGGTTCAGATCCAATATCGCCGTGGAAAGTCTGCCAGCGTGGGAAGAGCTGAGCTGGATGGGGCGAAGTGTTCAGATTGGCGATGTGACATTTAGCGTGGTGAAGGAGAAGGTTCGCTGCCTTGCGACGCACGCGAACCCGGTCACGGGAGAACGCGATCAGCCAGTTATGAACACGCTCGTCGATACGTTCGGACATGAGCAGCCGACGATGGGTGTGTCCCTTGTGCCGGTGGCTGGAGGCGGACAGGTCCGACTGGGAGACCAAGTACGCCTGGTCGATGCTTGATCGACCAGGCGTACTTACGATCCCTTAGCCGCGAAGGCTAGCTGTTGTCGTCGTCCGAGTCGTCATTCTCGTCGTCGTCGTTGTCCGACTGTGCAAAGGCCGAAGATTGTGGCTGCGTCTGCGCCTGGATAACCACGGCCGGAGCGGATGCTGAGCGTGACGTCGTGCTGGGCACCCCAATGTGAAGCATTCCAGAGCTCGTCGCTGCCATGAGGGCAACGATGGTGGCGAGAACCAATCCTCGCGCACACGTCAATAACGGCCATCGCATCTTCTGCTCGATTCTTAAGAGGTAGCCGCGATGGTACTCGGTTCAAAATACGAGGCAAGAATGACCGGGTCTGTTCCGGTCGAGATGGCCCGCGTGGCGTGAATGTAACGAAGCCGTAACGAGGCAGTTCGGGACACTCCTACCGCTCACCCGAGGACCGTGGAGCACCCGCTACGGCTCACCGCGAAGCCAAGGTCGGCCTGGTAGAAGTATTCGATGGGGCGCCACGGTGATGTGAGCGTATGGTCGAACTCCTCATCGAAGGCATCAGCCCGCATCGTTCCGAACCGCGTTGGGGACGATGGATCAACCTGTAGGTTAACGGCGGTGCGCCCCAGAACAGTGAGACTACCCGCGCTGATGTAGCCCGGGGGAGGGGGAACCGGGACGGCCAGATTGCGGTCGTGTGGCGATTTCTGAACCCTCAAGATGACCTCGGGGGGCACGGGACATCCTTGCGGACGTCGGAGATACCAGGCTGCAATCGCCGGACTCTCGTTGGTGGCATAGCTCACGGGAAGGTTACCTTGCTTCTGCAGCATCGATATTCCCTTCCAGCCATGACGGTGGCTTGCGCCGAACACGCCGCCTATGGACCGTCCACTCGCGTTGGTCCAGTCCAGCCAGTGGCGCTGATCGGGATAGATCATCTGATACTCGGGCCAGCGTTGCACCAGGGTGACCCACGAAAAGTGTGTGAGAGCGATGATGAATACCGCTCCCCCTGCTGAAGCCAACCTTCGAATCGGGCCGGCCGGTACACATCTGACCAGAAGTATCGCCGTGAGTAGCACAAGCGCAGGAAATGCCTCCCGCCAGTGCGTACCCGGGATGCGAATCAGAAACGCATGCACGATGAGCGGGCCAATGGCCCAGGCAATGGCGGCGCGCTGGGCGATTGGCGCCGCTCGAGCCGTGAGTACAACGGCCAGCGCGATGAGCAGCCCGGTAAGAGCAACCCCGGACAATCGTGTCCAGGAGCCGGCCGCTGCCAGTAGGGCCAGCGCGATCGCGAAGAGCGCCACGCTACTTGGGACCTGGCGCAGGCGCTGAGCTAGCACGATGATGAAAGAGAGAGCACCGCCCCCGACCGTGAGCACCAGATAGGGAGTAGAGAGGTAGTGGTTGGCGGAAGTGAGAAACTCGCTCCAGTTCCAGTAGGGTCGCGCTCCACCCAGGCGAGGACCGAGGTATGAGATCACCCCCCCAGTGCGGGCGCCAATGACTTCAACGACTAACACCAGAAGCACGAGCAGCGTGGCCAGCACGCCAGGCCAGACCCAGAGCGCTACCATCCGCCATCGATGATCTTCCAGGGCAACGAGTCGGGGACCCACGAAGATATCACCGGCAACACAAAGAACATGGCCCCGAGCGCAATGAGCCCGGCGCTGCATAACAGCGTGCTCCCCGCCAGGGCCAGAGAGACCACCGGCTGCTCACCGCGTCCGAATCGAATACAGCACATGAGCCCCAGCAATCCAAGAAGGAACGCCAGGCTGTCGTATTGAAGAATCCGACCGAACGCGACACTGTAACCATTGACCGCCAGAAGCAACCCAGCGACCAGCGCTACACGCCAATCAAAGAGCTCGCGGGCCAGCATGTAAAACGTCACCACGGCGGCAACAGCCGAGAGCGCGAACGGAAGCCTTCCAGTGAGCTCGGTGATCGCCCCGAGCTGGCCGAAGAACGGCAATGTGACCAGGATCTCCCCGGGTACCTTGCGGTGCGCCAGGAGCGCATCGGGCACACCTTGAATGGCTGCCATCGCCCGTAGAAGAATGCGCGCTTCATCACCTTGAAACTCGCTCCAGCCAAGGTCCGATAGTCGAAGAAACCCCGCTAAACCGGCGATGGATAGAACGGGCCAGCTCGGCCACGCCAACGGCATCTCCAGCCGAGCGCCGGATTTCACGGCAACGCCCAACAAGGCAAGCGTCAGCGCGTTCGCGGCCAGCGTGATGTGCCAGCTCAAGATGGGCCGCGCCAATCCCGCCAGCGAGATGATCGTCAGCACCATGCCTAGAACCATGACCGCGCAGAACCCCAGACCCAGCGCGAGAAGCGCATTCTCTGGGGGTGCTACTGGGAGCGCGGTGCTCCTGGGGCGCGAAAAAAGGAGCCGCGCTATAAGCCAGCCCGGGATCAAGACGAAGAGCGCGAGGCAGCCAAGGAGGCGAATTTCGATGGTCGACCGGCGAGACCACTATGACATCGGACAGTGCAAGGACAGCCAGCATGACCGCGAGCGCAGGCTTATTGGCCGGCTTGACCAAGGGGGCGCTTAGGGCGCTGGCCGTACTCAGAGCGCTGGCCGTATACGGAATACCAGCGTTCGCGACGTGGTATGGACCGTCTCGAAGCGCGGATCGTCCATCACTGCCTTGATGAACGCGGGGCGGTCGTTCTCCGTGAAGACGTAGTCCGCGCCAAACACGCTCTTGATCGTTTCCGAAGGCCCTGTCACCCGCCCCAATGAAACCTGCCGCCACAACGTAAAGAGTCGCGGGTCGTAGAGGGTCATATAGGTTGGGTCCAGGCCGAGGAGGTAGGTATTGTGGGTGTTCCAATAAAACAAGCGCGGAAAGTCGTCAAACCCAGGAAAGAAAACGCGTGATCCCGGCGGAGTATTGGCGGCAAGCCAGCTCGCCGCCGCGCGTGGCATCTCCCAATCCGGGGCGCTGCGCGCTTCTTGACGCGCGCGGTCGACGTTCCAGAGCAGCCCGGCCGCCACAATGAGACACAAGAGCGGCACAACCCAGCGCGTGACGCTCGCGGCGCGCGGAGTGTTCCAGCCGGGCAAAACCAATCCCGGGCGCGCCCATGACCAGGCGCAGAAGATGGCGGCGAACGGGGGCAGATACTCGATGATTCGCTGCGAGCGAATCGTCATCCCAAGGAAGCCAATAGCCAGACCACCGAGGGCAACACCTCGCCAATCGGGAAGCTGACGTCGCCAGAGTTGATAGATTGGTGGCAGCAGCCCGATGAGGCACATTGCCATCGAGGGGCCGACGCGTGCCGGGAATGTGTTCGCTGGGAACGGATACCACTCTCCTCCAACCCGAACGTTTAGCTCTATGCCGACCTGCGCCTTGGGTAGCAGGTGCAGCATGGCAAACTCTAAGTGCCGCGGAAAGTACGGGTGCGTCACCAATCCCAGGCCGATACCGAGAGTCGCCGCTCCGCAGGCGAGTAGCGCCGGTCGCAGATCGCCCGCCATTGGCTGCCACTGCGACCGGAGCTCGGCGCTCGATCGCGAAACGAGCCACAGCACCAACAGCGCTGCCACCGCGGCAAACGGCATCGCAAGGATGAATGGAAAACCATCGAATAGCCAGGCGGCCGCCCAGCCGATAGGGATGAGAAGGACTGGACGCCTGCTCAGCGCGGCCCAGGTTCCCAAGATCATGAGTGCCAGGAAGAGGCCCTGAGGGCGAGCCATGGATTGACGCCAAAGGAATGTTTGCGACGCGGCCAGCATGGCGATGACCCAGAGCACCGGAAACCGCACCTGGTTGTGCGCAAGGAACAAATAGCTGATGTATAACCCCAGGGTCGCAAAAAGCACCGATGCCATCTTGGCGCCGGTGCGCGCGTCGCCAAGAGTAAATGGCACTTGCAGTGCGTGAAACAGGTAATGATGATCCGCATACCGCTCGTGGTTGAGGATCGTTAACTGCAGCCACGGGAATTCTAGCCGCGGCCCATGCTCGCGCATGAGAGCGGCCACACGGACGTGATAGTACCCATCGATGCCGATGATGCTGGGCGTGGCGCTTTGAACAGCGCTGTAGACCGCCGCAATCAGCAGCAAGGTGAGGGCGCCCTCGCGACTTCGGAGCGCGGTCCAGACCGCACCCGCGACCCGCGAGACGCCGGATGGAGCGAGCGTTCGTGCAACCACGATCCTGAGGGCGTGCGGAGTGTACCAACGCCCGTGTGGCTGGGGCTAGTGCTCACCGTGGCACTTGCCGTGCGCCTCTGGGGAATCACCTGGCAGCTTCCAGCCGTGCTCTACTATGACGAGCTGAAGTACGTTCAGTGGGCCTCGGACAATGCAGACGGCCGGCGCGTCGGCCCAACCGATTACCGGAATCCGTCCCTGCTATGGCACATCTCACCTTCGAATTCCGCCTGGCGCAACACCTGCGACCGATCTCGGACCCTCGCGAGCGAATCGTGTTTCGTATGGGACTGGCTCGGGTGAGTACTGCCGTGTTGGGCGCGGGGACCGTCGTGTTCGCAGCTCTGGCTGCACACGCCTTGTTCGGTGGCCCCGTCGGCCTCATCGCCGGGCTTCTCCTAGCGCTCAGTCCATTGCACGTGCATCTGGCCCACATCGCCATCAACGACGTGCCGGCCTCATTCTTTCTTGCGGCCAGCCTCGCCGCCAGCGTGGTGAGTCTTCGCAAGCCCATGGTGCTGTTTCCCATTACCGCACGATGATCTTGGTCTATCTCGTGCTCGGGCAAGATCGCTATGGCGAGTACGACGCATATTACTTTCCCGAGTCGGACATCCCGATCTCCCGCTGCTCCGAGCCGAAGAACTATCGCGATCTTCCGACGCCGTACGGCAAGACGGTTCTGTGCGCGGAGCTTCCGTGTGCCGTGGACGACCCGGTATGGAAGGCCGATGACCTATCGCTCGGTGAGCTGGTATGCGATCGTTGTCCGCGGCCGGCCAACCGGTGATGACGCCAATCCTTCAGTTCATTCACGCCGATTGCGCAACGCCTACACGATGTAGAGAATCGGCTATAAAGCGCATCTAGATACTGTTGCGCGCTACTGTGAATCCATCGATAGATTGCTCACGTTTGGCCGTCAGGGGCTTTTCGCGCACGACAACGCGGATCAGGCACTGGAGATGGCGTACGAAGCGGTTGACTCTTTCGACATGAGCGGATCGTTCGACGCTGCTCGTTGGTCGAGATCGCTGGAACGGTTCGCCGCGCAAGTCGTCCAGGACTGAATCGCGCTAGAGCTGGACACGGAGCACGCGAGTCCCGTCACCGGTGCCCCGTTCATCTACGGTGATCGGCGCGAGTCGGGCGATCATTTCCGTCAGGGCCAGCCGCTGTTCAGGTGGCAGATCGAGCTGAGCCAGGACCCAGAGCGTGCGGCCCGTATGGCGCGCGATCACCAGGGTTTCGAGCTCGCGCAAATTACGAATAACCACGGCGCCCGTGTAAATGTCACGGTACGGCGGCGGACCCGACCAGACATATCGGGAGTAGCCGTTGGGCCGCATCCAGTAGTCCGTCCGACCCAGATAGTGTGTTGTTTGCGTAGGCGCATAGGAAAGCACGATGTCGTTGGGCGTGTAGGCATCCATAGCCTGTAACCAGGTGGGCGAGGGGTCAGTGCGTTGCGATGCGCTGGTTACTCGTCCAATGTCCACGCTCGCCACTACCAGCGCCAGACCGAAGACGGCGCCCAGCATGCGCAATCGTTGCACCGTGAATCGCCAGCCCAGCAGCGTGCAGGTAACCATGGGCGCAACGTGCCAGGCGGCATAGACCGCGGTGACGGCGAGGAACGGAATGAGAACCTGGATGTCGCGCGGATGACCTCGGCGTGTGAGCACGAATCCGTTGAAGATGAGCTGAATCAGAACCGCGAACACTGGTAGCCAGATGAGGAGACGCCAGCGACGCCGGAACAGCAGCATGCCGAGCCCCATTGCACTTGCTGGCACGAGCCAGGGGTGAGATGCGGCGATGAGGCGAAGTGTCGTCGTGAGGCCCCGTAAGTCGGCGCCCGCTCGCAGATAGCTCTGGAATTCCGATCCGCCTCCTGCTGCCGTGGGGGCTCGCAAGAGGAAGGTAAGCGCCAGCACGGCGATGGTAGAGATGGACGCAATGAGCCAGAAGGACCGAACCACGGCCCATGCGGCTCCCGCTCTGCTGCGGGCCAGGTGACACAGCGCAACGGCCGGAAGAAACAACGCCGCGAGCTCATGTGAGAACGCCGCTGCCGTGAATGACAGGGCGGCCAGTACGTACGACTCGGGATGGCTGCCCCGGTGTGCTCTCAGGAGCCAGCCGGCGGCCAAAACGAGCCAGAAGGTGAGCCACGGGTAGAGCCACGCCTCGCGTGCCAGTGTAATGAGAGGCGGAGAGAACGCGACGATTGCCGCCGCGGCCGCGGCGGGCCACTCACGCCCAACGCCGCGTGCCAGCCAGTACGTGGCAGGCACGATGAGTGTTCCGACCACCAGAGACGGAAGCCGAGCCACTTGATCCGATACGCCGAGCATTCCGAACGCCGCGGCCTCAACGTACGCGGGCAGCAGCCCGCGTGTATAGATGGCTCCACCCGGGCTTGCCGGAACGTGATTGACCAGTATGCTTTGAGCCGCAAGCGCCAGTCGGGACTCGTCGCGCGCGAGCGTTCCCGGAGCTTCCGGCAGCCCGACCGCGCGTATAAAGCACCCGGCGACGGTTAGAACGGCTAGCACCAGTCCTACGGCTGGCGACCCGGTCCACCCGAACGCCCGAGCGATAGTGCTGGACCGCGCGCCGGTGTGAGCACGAATCGACCTGTGTTCGGGTGCCGGGCGCCCGGCTGGTGCTAGCATGACCGATGCGTTTTGCGTGTCGAAATGTGTGTACGACGCCGGTCAATCACGCGCATGTGGTTGGGGATTCTACCAACGGGCGTCCTGGCGAAGATCGGGCAAGGAGTTCGGGATGTCGGCGGTAGAGTGCGCGGAGTCATCCGCAATACCCACCACACCATTTGAGCTCAATCTCGGTCAGCCAAGCGTATCGAAGCCGGTCACTGCCGTCATTCTCGGTGTTCTACTGGCCATTGCACTCCTGTGTCGAATGGGCGGCCTGGCTGGCGCCGTGACTGAGGACGAGGACCAGTGGATGGCCCGTGCCGGGAACTTCGCCTCCGGACTACTGAATGGCGATCGCGGCCGCACCTACCAGACCGGTCACCCCGGTGTGATCCCGATGTGGCTCATCACCGGCTCGCTTGGCTTGGAGCGCACGGCCGAGCTAAGCAGCCGCGGCCGACCGGATTTCGTCGTCACGGCGCTCCCGCAATTTCTGCCCGATCTGCGTCAATCACGAGTCCCGTTTCTCGTACTGGGTGGTCTGCTCTGTGCCGCCGCCTCCGCACTCGCATGGAGGCTCCTTGGTGCTGGGCCGGGCCTGATAGCCGCGGCGCTGCTCGTGACCGACCCATACTGGTCAGCGATGAGCCCCGTGGTAGGGATGGACGGCCTGCTGGCCGGTTTTTTGTCGATCTCACTGATCGCATTGCTCCTGGCATTGAGCGAACCACGGCGCGCGCCCATCTGGATCGTCTGCTCCGGCATCGGAATCGGCCTTGCCGGACTTACAAAGACCAGCGCGGCGTACATGCTGCCCGCGCTGGCTGCAGTGGTGCTAGCGGCGAGCTATGGACGGCTCGGGCGTCTCCCTCTCCCCTTGGGAGAGGGTTGGGGTGAGGGACTCGAGAAGGCGGTAAGTGAAAGCGCGTCAACCTCACCGCAGCCCTCTCCCTTTAGGAGATGGACCCTGCCTGTTGATGTTGATGGACGAAGGATGCGTCGCTCTCTCCTTCTCATAGCAGTGTGGCTTCTAGCTGGGGGCGTCATCTATTACGCGCTCTGGCCCGCGATGTGGACGCAGCCGATTGGAACCCTCTACCGAGCGATTGACTTTAGCGCTCGCCTTGGAGGCACGCCGCACGCTCCGGGTAACTTTCTGCTCGGGAGCACGGCCGAGGATCCCGGCCCGCTGTTCTATCCCGTTGCCATGGCATTTCGGCTGGGCCCTTCAACGACTCTGGGACTCCTGGCACTGATCGCATTCGGAGCCTCGCGCCGCTTGACCAAGGTGAGCTGGCTTCTTCTCATCGCGGCCGGGGTATTCACGCTCTTGCTGACGGTATCACCGAAGAAAGTCGACAGGTATCTCATGCCCGTTGCGCCGCTGCTGACGATACTCGCGGCTATCGGCTGGTGGCGGGCGCTCGAGTGGCTCGTCGGGCGGCAATGGACGTTGTGGAGTTCTCGTGTGCGCATGGGCAGCATAATTGCAGGAATCGCGCTGCTAGGAGGCGCATTCCAGGTGTGGCCATTGATTCAGGCGGGTCGATACCCATTGGCGGCGTACAACCCGCTCTTCGGCGGGGCACGAGCCGCCGAGCGAGCAATTCCCGTGGGTTGGGGAGAAGGCCTGGACGACACCGCGGCAATTATCCAGAACATGGCCGCTGGTGGTCCGTTGACCACGTCAATCTGGTTTCCGCTACGGGTGAATTTCCAGGCGCACATGCCGGGCAGGGTCGTGACTGAGCGGCAGCTCAGCCAGGCGGACTTCTTCGTTGACTACATCCACGCACGTCAGCGTCTGCACACCCCCAGCCAGCTCCAGCGCCGCGCCCCCGATGCCGTGGTTTCGATCGGCGGTGTGGACTACGCCCGTATCTATCGATTGCGCTGATCTCTTGTATCTCCCGCGTGCTGGTAGCGGTTGGCGACTGGCTCTAGGAATGCTCGGGACAGCCTTTGCGATCTGTCGACCTAGCTTGGTGCCCCCGCACAGACGTAGGTCCTGATGGGAATTGTGGGCTGATGGGCGGCCCAGCCATGCATCGTGTCGGCCAATTCAAAGCGGCCCCCTAACTGCTGCGGTTGGGGCGGCATCGAGCCTCGAAATCACGTATTCTGGGCCGTACTCCGGGCAAGCGCCTCCACTTCGTCCCGCTCTTCCGAAGTCAAGACCCAGTCGGCCGCGCTGACGTTTTGCAGGAACTGCTCGGGACTGCGCGCTCCGGCGATGACCGTTGACGTCTCGGGATGCGCGAGGAGCCAGGCGATGGCCAGCTCGGCCAGGGTGTGTCCCCGCGCCTCGGCCCATGGCCGCAGGCGGTCCACGGCGTCGAGCGTTGTCTCATTGAGCTGTCGCCGCGCGGAAGGCACATCCGATGCGCGCGTTCCGGGTGGCGGCTCTTGTCCGCGGGCGTACTTCCCAGTCAGCACACCACTGGCCAATGGGAAGAAGGGGATGATCCCGAGGCCGAGCTCGCGCGCCACGGCGCGCAAGTCAGGATCGGGCACACCGTCTACACGGATGCCATCCACCAGGTTCCACCATTGTTGGAGGGAGACCCAGGGCAGCCAGTCGTGCCGGTCTTGGAGCCAGAGCGCCCGCACGAGCTCCCACGAGCGAAAGTTGCAGCAGCCAAGATAGCGGACCTTGCCCTGCCGAACGAGGTCCTCGAACGCCCGCAAGCTTTCCTCTAGCGGTGTGGATGAATCCGGTCGGTGGGCCTGGTACAGGTCGATGTAGTCAGTGCCCAGTCGCCTCAAGGAGCTTTCCGCATGCGCCATGATCTGGCGTCGGGAGAGGCGACCGTTATTGCGCTCCTGGGTGGTGATGCCACCGACCTTGCTGCCGATGATCACCTCATCGCGCCGCCCACGAACGGCCTTGCCGATGATCTCCTCGGATGCGCCGTATACGTCGGCGGTGTCGAGGTAGTTCACGCCGGCATCCAGCGCCGCATTGATCACAGCTATCGATGAAGCCTCGTCAGCGGTGTTTCCGAATGGATTCCCCCCCAGTCCGATGGCGGACACGCGCAGGCCTGAATTTCCGAGCGGTCGGTAATGCACGATGATCTCCTCTATCGGTCGTTCGCCGTGAACGATAGGGTTGAGTACGCTGGTTTGCCTGGTCCGACAGTTACTTTGCTTTTGTGATCTGTCTGACCATCCGGCATGAACGTGGAGGCCTGGTCACGGTTTTCGCCCGCGAACGATGAAGCCTGTGGTGCTCTGGAAGTAGGTGCCCGCCTCGCTCGCCGCTCGCATCTCGTCGAGCCACAGAGTGACATCCTCCGCGGAGATGCGTCCAGATACTTGAGCGCGCGCGGCAGCCATGGCGAAGTTCATGCCTAAACGTGCCTCGGTTGCGATGAAGTCGCGTTGGACGATGACGGCTGGCTCGACGGTGATCTCGGCTAGTCCCGCGCAGGCGAAAAGCCGCGGCAGTTGTCGTCCAATCCAGCCATTGGCATACATCTCGCAGCGCGCCTGGAGAATCGCACGGGTGATTGCGGGATGCGACGAGTCGATCGCCAGTGTGCCGTAGTCGTTCTCGCGCAGCACGATAGTGCCACCGGACCGGGTCACCCGGACCATTTCCCCGAGTGCCCGCGCCGGATCGGCGAGGTGCACGAATACCAGCGTGGACAGGCAGCCGTCAAAGGTGGCGTCGGGAAACGGCAACTCGTGGGCATCGCCCTGCCGGAACTCCACGCGCACTCCGAGTGATTCCGAGCGCGTGCGAGCTTGAGCGAGGAACGTCTCGCTCGGGTCAATTCCCAGCACCCGGCCGGCTGGCGCGACCTGTTGGGCCAACGTCCGCACCGCCTCGCCGATCCCGCATCCGACGTCCAGAAGCACCTGGCCGGGGCGGGTGTCCAGCAGCTCAATGGCTCGGTCGACTCCGGCAACACCGCCAGTCCTGGTTCGCACTTCCAAGGCTGACACGAACCGGTCCGAATCCGGGGTTCGATCGACCGCGGACCATTGGTCCGAGCGTTCGCTGTTTCCGGTATCCGCACGCTTCAAAGAGCTCATCTGCCGCGTCTCCTCGTTGGTGTCTCAGCGTGTCTGTTGGCGTTTGCCAACGGCAGGCATCACAGCCCCTGGCTTACAAGGTCTTGGAGATAGTTCCATGTGCCGGGCTGGCTCGGCTTGCCGTGCTTCGCGATCGCATCGTCGAAGTGCGGCCCGTCGAATAGCTTCCCCTGGAGCACTTCCTCTACCAAAGGCTCCGGAATCCGGGGTGATTGGGGCCCGTGGCGCAATAGGCAAGATAGTTCATCTCCGCCTGGTGCTCAAGGTGGATCATCCGAGTCACGGACTCCTCCAGTGTCCGGCCTACGGTGACGGCACCGTGCCCCAACATAAGGACCGCTTCCCCATCACCGAGAAAGCGCGCGAGCTCTTCGCCTTCCTGCTGGCTCATGACAACTTTTGTATGCGGATAGACCGGCAAGGGGGCTTGCACCACTTTGATCCCCTCCTGCGCCATTGGCCGAAGCCTGGGTTGGAGAATGCTCATGATCACGGTGAACTTCGGGTGCACATGGACGATGGACTGCACCTCAGGGCGCGCTTTGTAGACGCACGCGTGGATCTGAACCTCACCGCACTGGATGATGCCCGGGGGACCATCCACCAGGTATCCCTCGAGATCGCAGGTGATCAAATCTTCGGGCCGCAGGCGCGAAAGCACGTCGATACGATATCCCCGACCCTTCACCAGAAACTTCGTCGGGTCGGACGGCAGGCGAGAACTGGCGTGTCCGAGAAACGCTCGAACTCCGGCGGCCAGGCCCGTCTCGGCAAGGATGCGGTTCGCAATGGCCACATCGACCTTTGTTTCATCTATGCCGGCCGTTCGCGCAGAGGGGATCGTGTTCATGGAACGTGCTCCTGGTGAGTTAATTGATGGATGCCAGCCCAGCCGCGAAGTTCGAATCTGCGCTTCGCCGAGCTCCCTCAAACACCAACCGCCGATCGGACTGATTATGGAACCACTTGGAAGCTTAGCGGGGTGCGGCTGGGCAAACTGGCTGGGCCTCCACAATGGTCAGGTATGTGCTCGTTGGGATGACCTGCACGGCCCCGAATCCAGCGGAAGCTACGAGCGCCCGGAGCTCCCGCTCGGTCCGCAGGCGACCACCACGATGCACGAGCAACATCTGTACATCCAGCCGCTTGCTGAAATGTGGCACGTTGGGCTCCGCTGGAATGACGGGATCGATGAGAAGCACCCGCCCACCAGGCGCTATCGCTCTCTTGGCATTGTTCAAGATCGTTCGACAATCGTCGTCCGACCAGTCGTTGAAGATGCTGAGAAAGGTGTAGAGATCACACCCTGTGGGGAGCGCCTCAAAAAAGTCACCGCCGACAAGCTCGCAGTAGGCGGCGTAGTCAGATCCGTTTACACCGGGTCGCGTCACGTGCTCAATTACTTCCGGCCGGTCGAAGATCACAGCGCGGAGCGAGGGGTTGTGCTCTAAATGCCTTCCAAGAATCGCCATCGTCAGCATGCCATGCGAACCGCCTACATCCGCAACACGACGATACGATCCGAAGGGGTACGCGTCAGCAACAGCTCCGCAGACGCTTCGGGCACGTCCGGCCATGAACGCGTGGTAGGCGCGGAGCTTCTCGGGATCGGCGCCGACCGAGTCAAAGCGCGGTCTCCCAAAGACCTTATCGTATGCAGGTAGACCGGTTTCGACGCTGTAGTCGATCTGGGTGGCGGCGAGCATCACGTCTTCAATGTAGTTCTGCGCAAGCTGGCGCATTGAGCCCTCGCCATCTTCCAGAAGCGCGGCGTAAGGTGTTGTCCCGAAGACTCGTTCGCTGACCTCTTCGAGAACCCCAAGGCTCGCCGCCAACCGTAAGACACGATACAGAGCATCGGGGTTGGCGCCGGTAGCCTGAGCAAGATCATCCACGTGTCTAGGCCCCGTTTTCACAAGGTCCGCGATGCCGCGCTTGGCTACGACGGAGATTGTCGCGACTTCTACGGGCGAGGCGAGAATACGCTGCAGCGCGATGCGCAGAGACTCGCGCTCTCCTTCGTTCGGCGCCGAGGCGGGAGTCGGTGTTTGCATGGTCACGACACCTTATTGGTATGAAGAATCGGTACGCGAAAACCGGGGCCGCTCGGTCTGAGCACCACACGCCCCTGGAGAAGGTTGATCACTGCGTACGAACAACTGAGCCAGCTCACGAGACCGAATTGATAGGCCGCCCGTTCCACCGAGCTTGCACCCCTGACTGCCAATTTTTCCATGTGCCGCTATTCGATGATTTTGATGCGCGTGTCATAGTTCTCGCTGACGAGGGCCGGAGCCTTCAGGATGCCGGTGCGTCCATCGCGAGCCCCGACCTTCATGGAGTAGTCTAGTCTCCCAAGAGTGCCGTGGAGGGCACGGTCCGGGTGGCCATCCAGGTCCACGGCCGTCGGGGGCTTGTCCAGCGTCGGCCTGGCTACTGGGCTAACTGATGGATGGCATGGACTCATTCCCATTCACCTAGCTGCACCACCTCAGCAGTCTAGCTACGATCCAAATGCCCGCCGCGGCCGGGGGGATGAACGGAATTGCCAGGTGCTTCCGAGAGTGAGACACCACTCGACAGCACCGGCGGGCAGCACCATAATGAGCACGGGAGGACCGAATGACCGGCCACCCAACCGTGCCAAGCGGAGGCTCATTATGGACGGCATCATCGACGCCGACACACACGTCATTGAATCGGACGCCATCTGGAAGCATTTCGACTCGAACGTGGCACATCGTCGGCCGGTGGCGGTCGTCTGTGACGACCTAACGACGGGGAAGCCGCGAAATCGCTGGTTGATTGATGGAGTGCTCGTCCCCAAGCCGGATGGCAAGGGGGGACAACAACTGGCCACGCCGCCTGTAAATCCCGAAGAGGCAGCGGCGCGAAATTGGACCACCAAGGCTCTTCTGGATGTGCCGGCCAGGCTCGAAGACGCTGATGTTATGGGCGTGGAGACACAGGTGGTCTTCCCGACGCTCTTCATCGCTCATCTCACGTTCGATCCTGAGCTGGACGTGGCGCTAGCGCGGGCCTACAACCGCTTTCAGGCTAGTGTGTGGGAGCAAGGCAAGGGCCGCATTCGTTGGGTGGCTGTGCTTCCATTCCACGATATCCGCGCCAGCCTGGATGAGCTGACCTGGGCACGAGAGCGTGGCGCCGTGGGATTTCTGGCTCGTGGGATTGAAGGCGAGCGCTCACTGGCCGAGGAGTACTTTTTCCCGGTTTACGAGGAAGCAAGTCGGCTGGACATGCCGATGACAATCCATACCGGTCCTGGCTGCCCGGCGTACCTCGATGTCCTAGATAATCGCATCAACGGACCGTTCGCCGGTGTGCGGATGTTGCCGCTGGTGGCCTTCCAGAACCTGGTTTCGATGCGAATCCCGGAGAGGTTTCCGGATCTTCGTATCGGGTTCATCGAGACGGGTGCCTCGTGGGTGCCGTATCTGCTGCACTTCGTGGAACGTGACTGGCGGCGCAAGGGTCAACTGGAGGAACGGCACCTGGGTCCAAAGCTATTTCAGGATTACCGTATCTACGTGGCCTGTGAATCGGATGAAGACATCCCGTATCTTGCGCAGCTCATCGGAGAAGACAACCTGGTGAGCGGGTCCGACTACGGCCATCACGCTGGTCAGCTTCCGACGCTCGAGGCCAATTCGTTCACCAATAGGCTGCGTGGTGGCGACCCATCCGCGGACCTGGCTGTGGTGGGTGAGCTTCGGGGTCGAGAGGACTTGAGCCCTGAAATCGTGGACAAGATTCTGAAGGTTAATCCGAGGAAACTCTACGGAATGTAGGAACAGGACCCTGGGACGGATGGGATCTACAGAAGTCCTGTGAGTGCGATAGGTCCTATTCGGCGCTGCAGTCCGGGCACATCTCGCGCAGATTGCGCCAGGTGTAGATGCCCGTGTGGTGCCCGTCTTTCCAGAGCGGGGCAAGTGCATAGCGGCCGACCATCTCCAGGTCTTCCAGCTCTGTTTGCTCCGGCTTGAAGACGGTGATCATCTGCAGTTCACCCGGCCGTCCGCCCTCGCCCTGACAGTGCGCGCACGGGCATTGCCAGCGCAGGTATTCCCAGTCGAAGACGCTTTCGTGTCCGTCAGCCCAGCCGATGATGACGCTACGGTGATCGCGGTCGAGCTTGATCCGTTGTGGAATCGATTCGAGCGACGCGACAGACTCTGGCACTAACGGTGAACCTCAGCCGGAGATTGCACCTCGCGCACACGGCCGACGCGCCTGAACCGCGGAAGCAGGCGGGCTGGAAGTCGGCCGTGAAGCTGGATACCCTGCTCAGTGTAGCTCTCATCGATGAGGTAACCCTCGCGCCTGAAGAGCTCCACCAGGCCGCTGAATTTGAATGGAACGAGGACGTCGACCTCTGGCTGGGCGTTCCCCAGGCGCTCCGCGATCATCTCGCGGAGCCGCTCCACCCCGTATCCCGACATTGCGGAGATGGCCACCGTATCGTCCGGTAGCGGATCTGGGACGCGATCGAGCATGTCCACCTTATTGAGCACGCGGATCATTGGCGTGTTTTTAATGCCCAGCTCACGCAAGACATCCTGTACCGCCTGTTGCTGCTGAAGCGCCTGTGGATGCGAGGCATCCACAACATGGAGCAGTAGATCCGCTGATTCCAGCTCTTCGAGAGTTGCGCGAAAAGCGGCAATGAGCTGCGTGGGCAGCTTCTGAATGAAGCCCACCGTATCCGCCAGTACAGCGGCGCCTCCACCGGGCAGCTCGATGCGCCTCGCCGTGGGGTCAAGCGTGGCGAAGAGCACATCGGCAGCCATCACGTCAGCGTTTGTCAGGCGATTCATCAACGTGGATTTGCCCGCGTTTGTATATCCGACGAGTGCCACCATCGGTGTACCGCCGGCGCGACGTGCACGGATGCGCGAGCGGTGCGCTCGGACTTGCTCGATCTCGCGCTTCACAACGCCAATCCGATGTCGCAATTGGCGTCGGTCTAGCTCGATCTGAGTCTCGCCAGGACCACCGCGCGTGCCGATGCCACCAATCTGGCGTTCGAGGTGAGTCCACGCGCCAGCAAGTCGAGGAAGCTGGTATTCAAGCTGAGCCATCTCGACCTGCAGCTTGGCTTCACGCGTGCGCGCTCGCTGGGCGAAGATCTCAATGATCAACCCAGGTCGGTCCGTCACCGGACACTCAAGCTGCTTCTCCATATTGCGCTGCTGAACTGGACTGAGCTCATCGTCCACAACGACGAGGTCGTAGTCGAGCTCGGACTTGAGGTCCTGCATCTCCTCAACCTTGCCGCGGCCGAAATAGGTGGCTGGATCAGGTCGATCGCGACGCTGGATCACTCTCCCCACGGCGACTCCGCCAGCGGTGTCGGAGAGGCGGGCCAGCTCGTCGAGAGACTCATCGGCGTCCCAGGATTCGCGTTCACCCCAGACCAGACCGGCCAGGAGCGCGCGTCGCGGCGCTTGATATGCGCCCGTATCGTGCAGTGATGTAGTGGTGCGTTCAGTCAAATTGTGTGTCGTTACCTTTTGAATATTCTACCCGCCCGGACAGCCAGGCTGTCGTCTGAGGCACTCTGCTTGTGCACGAACGCGGCCATCATCAGGACCGTTGGATGAACTCCAGCACGTGCTCCGCGCACGCGTCTGGTTCGGCCGCGGCCACATGGTAAGAGTCGCCCGGTAAAACGAGGAGCTCAGAGTTTGGAATTATTGACTGCCATTCCCGCACAACTTCGACTGAGGCAAGAGCGCTGTTTTCAGTGGTGATAACCAGTGTAGGCGCCTTTATGCGTGGAAGCGCAGCGGAGATGTCAAGCTTGCCGGCCATCTCTGTGATGGCAAGGGCGACATCGAGATTCGTGCCGGCCATGAAGTCGGTCCACCACTCGAGTTGGGCCTCGGAAGCTCCCGAGCCGAGCCGCGCTCGCTGCGTTTCGGCCGCCCAGCCTCGACCGCCAATGCGGCGAATCGTGTCGGTAAAGGTGCTCAAGTCGGCGCTTCCGCCGGTGTTGTGTGTTCTAGCTGGTCCACTCACAACGGTGAGGCTCTTTGCTCGACCGGGATAGTCAGCCGCGAATTGCATGGCCACCGTCCCGCCGATCTTCGCGCCCACCACGTGGGCCGACTGGATCTGGAGTGCATCGAGGAATCTCGCCATATCGGCCGCCAGCGACTCAGGCGACCATTCGAATTCTCTGAGCCAAGGACGGATTGCCCGAAACCGCGCTGGTCTGGCCGGACGACTCGAAACGTGCGAGCGAGATGAGGCACCCAGGCAAACCACGCCTTGCTGGACTCGGCCGCGCCATGAATCAACAGTACCGTCTCAGGAGTATTCCAGGGCTCGCCGAAGTAGTCATCTTCATAATGGAGTGTTTGATTGGGTGTCAGGCCTACGCTGGACATGTCATGCTGCTCCCGTCGATTGCCGCTCCACACGGCCGATCTATCTACTGAGCGAAGTTAGCGGGTCGTCGCGGATATCATAGTAGCCCTGGACTCCCGAGTAGGCTCGCGCGAATCCACGTTTCGGTGACGATCACCCGCATTCCGTGATACAACGCGACACGCTGTCTCGTACGACGACGTGGGAGGTCATTTCGTGCTCAATGCTGGTTCAGATTCTCGTTTGACAACTCGAGTGTCACGACGGAGCATGCTTCGAGCCTGCGTGGGAGTCATGTCCCTTCCGCTGATCGCGGCGTGCAGTCCCAGCGCGGCGCCATCACCGACAAGCGCACCGGCGGCGCCTCCCAAGCCCGCACCGGCAGCTTCGCCCAGCGGTAGTCCAGCGGCGGCGGCAAGCCCGTCTTCCGCCGCTAGCCCGGCGGCCGCGGTCGCTGCTAAGCCCGCGGTGCAGGTCGCACCGCTTTCGCCGAGCGTTAAGGTCCAGGTAGGCCTTATTGGCTCGACGTCAGACGCGGGCTTCTATCTTGCCGAGGAGCGTGGCTATTTCAAGGATGAGGGTCTTGACTGTGAGCTGATGCCGTTTCAGAGCGGTGCAGCCATGGTGACCCCCGCGGCCACCGGCCAGATCGACGTGGCGACCGGCGCGACGAGCGCAGGTTTGTTCAATTCCATCGCCCGTGACATTCCGCTAAAGATCGTCGCGGATAAGTCCACGAACCGACCCTGGCTTCATATTCAGCTCTGTGGTGATTCGCAAGGATCTGGTTGATAGCGGTCAGGTGAAGAGCTGGGCTGACTTGAAGGGTCGGAAATTTGCCGTGGCTGCGCTGGGGAATGTTGGCCAGATGTTCGCGGATAAAGCTCTGCGCCGCGGCGGTCTGACCTGGCGCGACGTGGACCTCGTGACTCTCAGCTATCCCGACGCCGGGGCGGCGTTCGCCAGCAAATCACTGGATGCGAAACGTCGCCATCGAGCCGTTCCGCACACAGTGGCCCGAGCAGGGTCTGGCGGTGATGCTGCCGGACGACGATCAGATCTATTCCCCCAACCAGGCATCGGTGGTGATGTACGGGCCGCAGTTCATCCAGAACAAGGGCGAGGCGGCGAAGCGGCTGATGGTGGCCTACCTGCGCGGCATCCGCGACTACAACGACGCATTCGTCAAGAAGCAGGGTCGCGATGCCGTCATCGAAGTGCTCATCAAACGAACGAGTCTCAAGGAGCGCCCGCTGTACGAGAAAATGGGCCTCCCTGGCCTGAACCCGGACGGCGCGGTCATCTTCGATGACCTGGTGGCGCAGCAGCAATGGTTCATGGAGAACGGCTACCAGGAGAAGGAGGTCGACATGAAGGGCGTCGTGGATAGCCAGTATGTCGACTACGCGATCTCCAGGCTCGGTAAGTACCCAGCGTAAGCGCCTAACACTGGGGCTTGGCGACGAGTTGCGCGTGCTGGGAGCGCGGCGCTCCCAGCACCTGGTATCAGCCGTTCTGTGCGCGACGAGCCTTGGTAGCTTCGATGTCTACGTCCAGCGTGGCTGGTATTAAGACCACGCCATACTCCAGCTCGGCGGCTTCGATAGACACGTACCCCACTCGGACGTCGTGCGCCACGGCGTCGGGATCCCGCTTAAGGGGGTCACCGAAGCCACCGGCTCCCGAGCCCTCGAAGCGTATCGTGCTGCCGGCTCGGCATCTGATACAGGCCCGCTCCCGGGAGAGTTTCTTCGTCCGGCGGTGCCCGGATTGCGCACCAGCCTGCCAAGTTGGCCCGGACGGCCGCCCAGCACTCCGCTGCTCGGGAACCGCGTCCGATCGGCTCGGCGATTGATCGTTGCACCTCGTAGAAGCTCGTACTCTCGTCGATAACACAGTCCGCCTCGAAACTTACCCGCCCCGGTGAGTCCTTGACGAATTCGAATCTCTTGACGCGCAGGGGGAACGTGTTCTCGAGAATCTCGATAGGCGTGGAGGTCAGATTGGCCGTGTGAACGACGACACCGCTGGCGCCATCGGCGCTACTGTGGCCGCCCAGACCGGTGCCGAATATCTCGTACTGCAAGAGTGATCGCTCGCCTGCCGAAGCTGGTTCCCAGGTGATCGCCGTGGGACCGCCACTGCCGCCGCTCTGGGCCACGGCTCGCTCCGTGCAAAGTGGCTGAGCGCATCGAGCATGACGTCCATAAGTCGATAGCTACTGACGATGCCCGCGCCCACGGGTCCGGGGATTCGAGGATTGACGACGCTTCCTTCGCGGAGCGTGAGCTTTACCGACTCTCGAACTCCGTCATTGAAGCGGAGATCGGGGTCGAGCATGCTGAGGAGGGTGTAATACACGCACACCTCCACCCAGGGTGGGCGCATGTTGACGGGCCCAAGCGTCTGGTCGTCACTCCCGGACAGGTCGAAGTGAATAGATTCGCCGTGCTTCGTAACTTTGACGTGAAACTTCACGGGCGTTTCGAGCCGCACGCCATCGTTGTCTGTGTATCCCTCAGCCTCAAAGGTCCCGTCGGGCCAGGTCGCGAGCGCAGCGCGAATGCGCCGCTCGCATAACCGAATGAGCTCATCGAACGCCGCCCGCATGGACGGCAGACCGTACCGCTTCACGAGCTGCGCTACACGCTCTGCGCCCACCCGCGTGGTGCCAATCTGGGCACGCGTGTCGCCCAGCACAAGGTCCGGGTGGCGTACGTTGACCACCAGGATGTCCTCCAGCTCTTGCCTGTAGACGCCCGCGTCGTACAGCTTGGTCAGCGGCAGGAGGAATCCCTCTTGATAGAGCTCCGTGGATTTGCTGGTATTGCTGCCGGGTACGGCGCCACCAAAGTCGGGCTTGTGGGCAATCGTGCAGGAGAACGCCACAAGCTCTCCATCCGCGAACACCGGCACCACTACCGCGAGGTCAGGTGTGTGCGGAACGCTTGCCAGGTACGGATGATTTGCAATGATGACGTCGCCCTCGTGAATACCCTCACATCCCCACTTCTCCAGGACAGACTTCACCAGTGGGCGGTACGCGGTTGCATGCACAAAGTTCGCGGCGTTACTGGTGACAACGCGCCCATGCTCGTCCGTGATCAAAAAAGAGCAGTCGCGCGATTCACGCATCAGTGTCGAATAGGCCGACCGTATCAACAGATGGAGCATCTCCTCCATGAGCGCGTCGAGATTGCTACGAAGCATCTCGACGACAACGAGGTCAGCCGAGCCGGTCGTGGGCTGAGTTTGGATCTGGGTCACGCGATTCCTCCGACTTGCTCCAAAAGCAGGTTTCCGTAGGCGTCGATGGCTCCGCTCCAGCCGGGCGGGATCACCGTGGTGGCGTCGAGCTGCTCCACGATGGCCGGGCCCGACAATCTGTTGCCATAACGTAGTAGCTCTCGTCGCCATATGCCCGCGGACACCGAATTCTCACCGCGCCTGAAGGAAACCTGGCGCTCGCTCACCCTTGCTTCCTGGGTCGGTTCAATGGCTGGACCCTCTCCCGCGGGCGCGGGAATAAACTGAGGCACGGCTACCTCCGCGCGAACACGGTAACTGACGATCTCCACGGGCTCCTCCTGGGCGGCATGGCCCCTTAGACGCTCGTGAAGCTCGTTGAAGCGATTAGCGATATCCTGCTTTTCCGTTTCACGCAACTGACCGCCTGAGACCGGTACCCGAATCTCAAAACCCTGGCCTGAGTAGCGCACGTCCGCCTCGCGAACGTAGCTGATTTCGGCGTCCTCGCCAAAGCCTTCGTCGCGCAGCTCGCTCAATGCGCGCGACTCCATGGCATCGTAGTTTGATTGGATGTGCACGATAGAGAGGTCTCGGAGTAGGCGAACGTTCGACTGGACGTAATCATGGGCCACGTCGGTACACAGCAGCCCGATGGCACTAAATGCACCCGGGCTTGGTGGTGATAGCACGCGGCGTACGCCCATTTCCTCGGCCACCGCGGCGGCGTGAACGGCGCCGGCGCCGCCGCCAGCAACAAGGGTAAAGTCGTGCAGCGTGATCGCTCGCTGAGAAGCGAGGACTCGGATTTTGTCGGCCATGCGTGTGTTGACAATCTGGACCATGGCATGCGCCGCTTGGATGACATCCAGCCCAAGCGGATCGGCGATTTGCTCCTGAATAGCTCGCTCAGCAGCTGATTTGTTCAACGCCAGGCGACCGCCCAGGAAATAGTCTGGGTTTAAATACCCCAGCGCCAGGTTGGCGTCTGTGACCGTGGGCGTGAGGCCGCCGCGGCCGTAGCTCACGGGGCCGGGATCGGCGCCGGCGCTCCGTGGGCCTAGGTTCAACGCTCCGGCCGTATCCAGCCATGCTAGCGTGCCCCCGCCCGCGCCTATGGCGGTGACGTCGAGCATTGGGATGGAGAGCTCGCGACGGTCCACATCGCCCTCGGTCACCTCCAGCGGCTTACACTGCTCGATGAAGGCGATGTCGCAGCTTGTCCCGCCGATGTCCATGGTGATCAGATTGCCCATGCCTTCGAGCGAGGCAAAGCGGGCTCCGGCCTTCACGCCGCCGGCCGGACCCGAGAGCAGCGTATGGATCGTCTTTCCGCCCACCAGCACGGCGCTGAACGGCATGACGCCGCCGTTGGACTGCATGAGAAATAGCTGGTCCGTGACCACCCCGTGGTCACGGAGCTGCCCACGCAGAGAGTCGATGTAGCGCATAAGCAATGGCTCGAGATACGCGTTGAGCAAGGTGCCCGACATGCGCGGCCACTCACGGATGCGCGGCAAGATCTCGCACGAGGCGGAGACGATTGCGTCGGGGATCTCCTCGAGGATGATCGATTTCGTCCGGAGCTCGTGATCGGGGTTCGCGTACGAGAATAGGTAGCACACGGCGACCGAGGTGACGCCCTCGGCTTTTAGAGCGCGTGTGGCTCGCCGAACGGACGCCTCGTCTAGCGACTGCACGACGTTACCCTGAGCATCCAGACGCTCCCCGATCTCGAACACGAGCTCGAGCGGCGCGAGCGAGTCGGGACGCTGATAGGTGAGATTGGTCAAACTTCCGTATCGAAGACCGCTCTGCACTTCAGCGATCCCACGTAGGCCCTGGGTGAGCAGTAACCCCACCCGTGCGCCCTTCATCTCGATGAGCGCATTGGTGGTGATCGTTGTGCCGTGCAGGAATGAGCCGATGGCCTCGCCCGAGACGCCGTGGGTCAGAAGTCGCTCGAGCCCGCTAACGATGCCCCTCGCTGGGTTATCTGGGGTGGTTGGAACCTTCTCCACGAGCAATGACCCGGTGTCGGCGTTCAGGACCGCGAAATCCGTAAACGTCCCGCCAACATCGACCCCGACGCGCCAGTGCGCCATGCTATTCCCTCCAGAACACCCGCTAAATGATTGGTTGACCCAGGGCGCGCGTGCTCGCTACCCCGATTTCCATGGGATCAGGCGACGCTCCACGACATTCAGCAGCGCAGCGCTTCCGAATCCCAGCAGGGCGCTGACCATGAGCCCGACGTACATCTTCTCGACTTGGAATACCTGCCAGCTGTTCCAGATCAGGAATCCAATGCCACTCTTGGCGCCGATGATCTCGGCAATAACGATGATGATCAGCGCCACGCCCATCCCCAGCTTGAGGCCGGTAAAAACCATTGGCAGGGCGCCCGGCAAGGCAACGTCGGTGAACATCATCAGGCGGCTGGCGCCATAGTTCTTCCCCACGTCGAGATAGATACGGTCGATGTTGCGCACGCCCGAGACGGTGTTGATGAGGACGAGGTAGATGACGGCAGTCGCGATGATGGCGTACTTACTTTCCTCGCCGATCCCAAAGATCATGAGAAACAACGGTGCGATCGCGCTCTTGGGAATGGGAAATGTGGCGTCCACCAATGGCTGGATCGCGGCTCGCACCAGGGGATTTAGGCCCATGGCCAGCCCGATGATCACTCCCGGGATCGCGCCCAGGACGAAACCGACGCCGATGCGTGTAAGACTGATGCTTAGATGAGTCCAGAGCTCGCCGCTCTTGATCATCGGAATGGCAGCTTGAAGTATGATCGTGCTCGGGGTTGGGAAGAAGCGGGTATCGATGAGACGTACCTGGCCAGCCAGCTCCCAGATGAGAATCAAGATGAGCGGCGAACAGACCGATATGAGCCGCTCGAACGGGACCCTATGCCATGCTCTGGGGCGTTGCTCGGCCAGTGTGTCGTCCACCGTCGCGGCGCCAACAACATCAGCACCGGTCGCATGAAGCCCGGACTGGGTGCTCACGCCCGAGCCCCCGTCACACTGTGCTCAACGGCCGCGGCGGCCAGCACCTCATCTCGCAGCAGGCCCCACACGCGCCCGAATAGCTCGCCATACTCCGGGCTGGATTTCACGACCTCCACCTTGCGTGGGCGCCCGAATACGGCGCCTACGTCGAGAATCTCTTTGATGCGGCCCGGCCGGGCGCTCATGATCAGGATGCGATCAGCTAGAACGATCGCCTCGTCGATGCTGTGAGTGACGTAAAGCACAGTCTTGCGCGTCTCTTCCCAGATGCGCAGAAGCTCCGCCTGGAGTAGCAATTTCGTCTGCTCGTCCAGGGCTGCGAATGGCTCATCCATGAGCAGCATCTCGGGATCGTTGGCAAAAGCTCGGGCGATACTGACGCGCTGTTTCATGCCGCCCGAGAGCTGGTGCGGTAGGGCGTCCGCGAACCCGTCTAGGCCGACTTTGCTGACAAACGCATCGGCGGCCGCATAGCGCTCGCGCTTCGACTGCCCGCGCGCCTTCAGGCCAAAGGCGACGTTATCGCGCACATTCATCCACGGGAAGATGCTCTGCTCCTGGAAGACCATGCTATTGAGCGGCCGAGTGCTGCCAGGATCGCTGGCCACCTCGATACTGCCGCTGCTCTTCGTCTCCAGACCAGCGAGGATCCGCAGCAAGGTGGTCTTGCCACAGCCGCTGGGGCCGACGATGCAGAAGAACTCGCCGGCGCGGATGTCCAGGTCCACGCCCGCCAGAGCTTCGACGACCCGGCCGTGGACCTCAAACTGCTTGCGCAAGGAGCGCAGACGAATCTTCGGCGCGCCGAGACCCGTCGCGGGAGCCAGCTCGGGTGGAGTTATAGGTACGGCCCCCATGCTCGAGCTCCTTTGATCTGACGGGCGGCGTCGTGCTGGGCATGTTCAGCACCGGCGTCGCCGGCGCTTCTTGCGCGCGATTCTGGGCTAGCTAGGCACCAGTACCGGTTCGCGGACCGGCGCAATAGCGTCGATGCACATCTTGTGGACGTCGCGCAGACGCTGGACGGTCCGGTCTTCGTCCTCAACTGGCAGGCCCTCGGGCGATAGCTCGAGGACTACGGTGCCCTGGAAGTCGATGGCTTGAAGACGCTGGATGAACGCGAACGATCGGCAGGACGCCGTCACCCGGGCAAAGATGCTCCCTGGTCTTCTTCTGATCCGAGAGGTGGATGTGATGAAGGCTCGGGCGCACGATCTCGAGCGCGTCCATGATGTCGATGCTGGCGAGCCCGAAGTGCGCGGTATCGAATGTAGCCCGCTCAAACTTGAGCAGCTGCTCGGGGCGATGGGTTCGGTGGCGCGGCTGGGTCTTAACGATGCGGAACGGCATGTTCTCCACGGACAGCTCAGCTCGGTGGGTGCTATGGAGCTCGTCCCAGTGCTGTCGAAGCCATGTTCCGTAACCCTTTCCACGTGACTCGGGGTGCACCACAACTGTTGTGGCGCCGATGCGGTCAGCCAGGTCCATGGTCTCCCGGATACAGGCGCGGTATCCGTCAGTGCCGCGAAGTGCGCCAAATGGCGAATGCAGGCTGGTCACGGCGATGCCCGTTTCGTTCATGAGCCGCTCGAGATAGTGGGATTGGCGTGTGTCCCAGCGGTCATCCACAATCACCTCGACCGCGTCAAAGCCAGATCCCCGAGCCATTTCGAAGGCGCGGTTCAGCCCGTACGTCCAGACAGAGCCCGTGGAGAGTGTGAACTTCACGAGTCTACTTTCGACCGCTCAGAGCAGCCGACTCGAGCTCGATGGGCAGCGGGAACTGTATCGACTCCTCAAGGACAATGAGATCATCAACCTCTGTGGCTCCTAGATCACGCAGGCGAGCCACGGCCGCTTCGACGAGATCTTCCGGTGTTGAAGCACCTGAGCTAATGCCCACCGTATCAACACCATCGAGCCACTCTGGAGCAATATCCTCGGGCGATTCCACAAGCCGCGATTTGCTGCCGGCGCCAAGTGCAACTTCCACTAGACGGTTGCTATTGGAGCTGGCGCGCGAGCCAATGACGAGCACGAGATCCGATTGCTCCGCTAATGCCTTCACGGCTGATTGGCGATTGGTGGTGGCGTAGCAGATGTCCTCTTTTGGCGGTACCTCAAGTGCGGGAAAGCGCTCACGCAATCTATCGAGAATCTGGCGCACGTCGTCAACGGCCAGCGTCGTCTGGGTCAGGGCCACGACGCGATCAGAATTCGGTACGTCTAAATCTTCCACCTCGTCAGCACCCTCAATAAGCGTGCCATGCTCGGGATGGATCTCGCCCAACGTTCCGAGCGGCTCAGGGTGGCCGCGATGGCCGATGTAGACGATGAAGTAGCCCCGCTGGGCATAGCGGATAGCTTCCAAATGGACTTTTGTCACGAGCGGACAGGTGGCGTCGATGACGGTGAGTCCGCGCGCCACGGCGGCAGCGCGGTCGCTGGGTGGAACGCCGTGCGCGCTGAAGATGAGGACCGCGTCGCTCGGCGCTTCAGCCACGTCCTCAATGAACACCACTCCACGCGAGCGCAGCCGTTCAACCACGTGGTGGTTATGGATGATCTCATGCTTGACGTAAATCGGTGGATTGAAAATCTCGAGCGCGCGATCGACGATCTCGACGGCGCGCGAGACCCCCGCGCAGTAGCCGCGCGGACCAGCTAGGAGTACTCGCACGAGAAAAGTATAGCCCGGCAGGCTATCCGGATCGGACGGCCTATGCCCGGCGGACATGTAGCGTGCATTTCGGTAGTCCGTGGAGAAATCCGCGAGCTATGCTTCAGCGTACTCTCGGAGGACCGATATCTCGATCGTCCACCCATGGCCCGCATGCTTCTTTGCTTGCTTGCCCCTTTCGCCTGCATGACCGTGGGATGAATCACAGCACTGGAGGTTGTGTCCATTGACCAACCGATCGTCCCTTCTTCCCGCCGTAAGCAGACGGGGATTCTTAAAGGCCGCGGCGGGGCTGGCCTCGGTGCAGCTTCTGGCAGCATGCCAGTCACAGGCGCCCGCATCGACGACGGCAGCAACGACAGCGCCGAAACCAACCGCCGCGGCTAGCCCCCCGCGCAGCCAGCCCGCGGCATCGCCGGCCGCCTCTCCCGCCGCCTCTCCTGTGGCGTCGCCGATTGCCGCCAGTGCGGCGGTTGCTGGCGCACCGATGTATCAGGTGAATGCTCAACATACCGGTCGGAGTCAGTACGCGGGTCCGCGCCGCGCGGTACTGGCGCGTACCTTCGACTCGGCGTCGTACCCGACTACCGATCCCGCGTTTCCGCGAGCCGATGTCCAGAGCTCGGCGTCAATTGGTCCAGACGGAATGATCTACATCGCCAATTTTCCGGGTAATCTCTTTGCTCTGCGGGACTCTGGGAGCGGCGACAAGCTGGATGTAGCCTGGAGATACCACCCGGCGAGGTCTACTGGACTTCACGCAACGCCTTCGGTTGGCAGAGATGGCACTGTGTATCTGGGATTCTCAGGAGAGGTACAGCCTGGGCAAATCGCGGGCGCCATCCACGCCGTCCGCGCCCCGTCATCGGGGACTGAGGCCTCCGCCGCCTGGACCGCTGAGCTCGGCGCCGGCCGAGTGAGCGCATCTCCGACACTGGGCGACGACGGCACCGTGTACGCGGTAGGTGGGCCAGGTAGACTGACCGCGATCTCGCCAGCCGGTCAAACCAAATGGACCGCGCAGGTAGGCCCGGCCGTCAAAGGATCCCCGGCTATCGGCCCCGATGGCACCATTTACTCTCCCAGCAGCGACGGCAATTTGTACGCGGTGGCCCCACCGAGCGGAACCGGTACCGAAGGCACCGTGCGATGGGCATTCAACTTCGGAGAGCATCTGGGTCCAACCCCGCTTGATGTCGCGGAAGCCTCCGGACCAGGAGGGGCTGGTGGCGGAGCAAACGGAATCGGCAGCGGTGCCACGCCGATGATCGCGCCGGACGGGATGATCTATATCGGCGCGAATAACAGCAACTTCTACGCGATTCGGCCCGACGGCTCAATGGCCTGGCTCTACGAGGCAGAGCGTGAGAAGGCTGGTATCTGGACAGCAGCCAATCTCAGCTCGGATAACCAGACGCTGTTCTTTGGTGCAAACAAGGGCGGCATTTACGCGCTGGACCGCGCCAGTGGTCGACTCAAGTGGCAGTTTCCGATCTATGGATCCATCTATGCCTCAACGGCGCTGGATCGCAACGGAACGCTTTACGTTGCAAGCACCGTGGGACACGTCTACGCGCTGGATTCGACGAATGGACAGCCAATTTTCGACTACGATGCAGGAATGTCTGTCTGGTCAGCACCGGCGATTCGACCGGATGGCTCGATGGTTGTGGCCGATCGCGGTGGTCGGGTAATGCTATTCGCGGCGGGGTAAGGCGCTAACTTTTACGCGAAGCGAGCAACAAGGAGCAGCCGTTAGATAACTCGTTATCGTATTGAGCAATGGAATTGGTGTCACGAGAGATCCGGAACGACGGCGCACGGTCTTTGTTGCTGCAGCTCGTCATACGAAAACTCCCCCGTCGCCACGGCCAAGCAGCGAACGCCGGCCTGATGCGCCGCGAGGACATCGCGGGGCGTATCTCCAACCACGACTACGTCGTTTGAGCCGAATCGCGTCGAGAGTATTTGCTCACAGCGTCGAATGGCGCGTCTCACCAGCGTTGAGCGGCGCATAGCTTCGTCGCCAAATGCCCCAGTGATGAAATAGTGGCGGAGGCGGGCTTGAGCTACGCGGCCCCAGGCAATAGCACCAACGTTGCCGGTCAGCAGCCCCATCGGTACTTCAAGCTCATGCAGCCGCTCCAGCAGAGCGCGAACGCCGGGCATGACACGATCGAGCGATGAATCAACGGGGCCACGCTCGTACGACGCGGCCATCTGTCGGCAGGCTCCAGAGAGCGCGGCACGTGCTTGGTTGGGTGCCATGCCTGCACGCTGAAATAGCTTAGCGAGGATGGCGCGATCAACCATCCCGCTCGTACCCGTCCAATCGATCCGATTATGAAACCCACACACGTCTGCGAGCACTTCATCGAAGGCGCGCGAATGGAGTGGATCGCGCGGTTGCAGCAGGGTCCCGTCCAGATCGAAAAGAATCAGGCGGGTTTTGTCGGCCGGGTGGCTCCCTCGCCCTTTGGGAGAGGGCTGGTGTGAGGGTAGAGCGACATCCTTCACCGGCGGCGGAGGTCCCTCAACCCAACCCTCTCCCAAAGGGCGAAGGGGCATCGACGGCTACGCGTCGATGATTCCGGCTTCCACCAACGCGGCTTGCAAGGCCTGACGATCCGGGTTCACCATCCATTTACCATCGACGTCAATCGTGGGAACAATGCGATAGCCGCCTGTAAGCTCTTCGATCTTAGGACCGAAATCGGGGTATTCCTCGATGTCGATCTCCTCGTAGGCGACGCCTTTGCTATCTAGAAAACGCTTCGCCAGGCGACAGTACCCGCACCAGGTGGTGGTAAACATTCGCACCGTCTTGTCCGCCATTGGCCCCCTCCGTCCATTTGCCCCAATTGGTCTTCATCATAACGAAAGGTCTGATTCAGCGCCGTCATTCGTACAACGTACGGCTCATCCCTTCATTGAGATGGACCTATAAATCCTGGGCTCACTCATGCTAACTCTCATTCCTCAGTATCAATTCCCAGGCCGCCTTGTGACTCGTTGCGCAAGGAGCTGACTCATCAACCCGTCTAACAGCTTGCTGACGCTCAACCAATGATCGACCCGCGAGTCTGTCACGTATGCGGCGCTTGAGATCTTCCGAGAACTGGGTATCCGCGAGCGTGAGGGAGACACGCACAGCGTTACTGGCGGAATAGCTCTGGTTTAAGGGCGACTATCGTGACGCTCTGGAGATGGCGCGTGACGCGAGATCGCTTCATGAGGAGCTCGTCATTCGGCGCTACCAGGCTCACGATTGGTTGGTTGATGGCATGGCGTTGGCTTCACTGGGTCATGTGCGCGAAGCGGTGACGCTCTTAAGCGATTCGGTTGAGCTGGCGGATCAGCTCGACCATCCTGAATGGGTGGCGCATGCGCTCATTCCATTCGGCGTTGTTCATCGATCGATGCGGCGGCTGCGCAAAGCCCGTCAGGCGTTCACTCGCGCCGCTGATCTAGGTGATCAGATTGGGGCTGGCTTGTGGGCGCAGCTCGGATGCGTAGGCTAAGTTTCACGGCCCTGCTCGAGCGAAAAGTGGACGAGGCAGAGCTAAGTTTCGGAACCGTGCTGAGTGCGCCTGAAGAGCTTCAGGATCCACGCGCGGGGCTATGACCGGCATGGGGTCTCTGGAGTTAGAGCGGGGCAATCTTCATCTCGCGCACGATTGATCCTGCTCGGCCATAGAGATATCCGAAGCGGCGCCGTACATGGACGCGCTGCTTGAGGCGCAATTGCTTCGTGCCCGCACGCTGCTGGCCCTCGGTAAGCCAGATGATGCGTGGGCGCTACTCACACAGGTTCACGGCCACGCACGGGAAATTGGCGCCCGGCCGATGGAGGCGCAAGCGAGAAGAGCACTGGGCGAAATGAAAATCGAAAAGTTAAGAGCTCAAGGTGAACAGTTGGGCACTGATGAAGTGACATCAAGACCAACTCTTCACTCTGACTTCTAACTCTTCACGTCTCCTAAACCTCTGATATACCACCCTCATGAGCTCAGTAGACATTCTCTCGCAGGACATCATCTCCTGCACCCGCTGCCCTCGCCTGGTGGAGTGGTGTCGCCAGGTGGCGATCCAAAAGAAGCGTGAATATCGGGATTGGGACTATTGGGGAAAACCTATCCCGCCGCTTGGTCGGGCAGACGCGAAGCTGCTTGTTGTGGGCCTTGCGCCTGCGGCGCACGGGGGCACACGTACCGGGCGTGTGTTTACCGGAGATAGCTCGGGGGACTTCCTGTTCGCGGCCTTGCATCGGGCCGGTTTCGCCAACCAGCCGACATCTCGGCATCGGGACGACGGCCTCGAGCTGATCGATGCATACATCACGGCCGTCGCCCGCTGTGCCCCCCCGGCCAACAAGCCTACTCCGTATGAGCTGGCAGCCTGCCAACCGTACTTGCTTCGTGAGATCGAGCTTCTCACCGAGCTGCGTGCTGTGATCTGTCTTGGAAAGATCGCGTTCGATCACTACCTGGCCGCGCTTCGGAAAGCTGGGCACACCATTCCGCGCCTTGAGTTTGGCCATGCGCGCGTGCATGACCTCGGCTCAGACCTGCCCACGTTGATCGCCTCATATCACCCAAGTCGACAGAACACCAATACCGGCCGGCTGACTAAGCCAATGTTTGACGCGGTGTTCGATCTGGCCCGTAAATCGATTGATTGCTGAGGATCGCACTCCGAGATCGCGTCACGAGCGCATCACGAGAAGTCGATTTGGACCTGCTTTGTACGCTCAGCACAATGCCGTTTACGACTGCGCGGCGTATCGTCATCCCATGGCAGCTTCATCAACTCAGGTCTACTCCACATTGCGGGTCCTCCGCGAGCATGGCCTCCAGGTTGCCTCGCTCGGGGACCGCCTCACCTGCGCCGTACCCGCCTCTATGTCCGCTGATAACGTGATCGGTTGGGTTCGAAATCATCGTGAACGAATCTTGCAAATCCTCTCCATAGAGGATGGGCAGCTCCTGGCTCCATCTGAGCTCTCGCTTCAGCATCTTTACTACGTCCGCTACTGCGTGCACCGAGGTCTGCTGAGCGAGCTTGTCACCACGGGTCGAACCCGACGGAAGGCCGAGCCGCTGGCTATCGCGGTCTAGCCGTTTACGCCCGGGCCGATGCGCTTCAGACGAGCCGATGGCGCTAGCGCGGACCGCTCGGTTGGATGAGCTTCAACACGTCTGCCACCTCCTCCAGGCCTGAGACGATGGCGTAGCACTCGTACAGGTGGAGGCTGGCACCCGAATGCGTGGGGAAGCCAATTGGCGACATTCCCGCCGCGCGCGCCGCCAGGACGCCGTTGATGGAGTCCTCGATTACCGCGCACCTGCGTGGGGCGACGCTGAGCAGCTCCGCACAGCGGAGAAAGACTTCAGGGTGCGGTTTACCGGCGGTGACCTCATCACCACCAACCAGCACCGAAACGAACTCACGCAGCGCTAGCCGATGGAGCACGAGGTCTACCCACGCATGATTGCTGGATGAGCCCACGGCGCACGGTACGCTGCGCTCGGCAAGCTCTGACATCAGCGTCGCGGCGCCCGCGACGGCTTTAAGTTGACCGCCGAAAACTCGCGCCTCCTCGATGCGTGACTCGCGTACGTAGTAGTCGACGTCTCGCGAGAGCCCCAGCAGTGGGATGAGCTCCGCGAGCATCTCGGGATAGCGCAGGCCGCTGTAGTTCGCTGCAGTAAGGGCGTCGAGCACGCGGCCCTCCCGTGCAAAGACCGCGTTTGTGGCAGCCAGATAGAGCGGCTCCGAATCGATCAAGACGCCATCGAAGTCGAATATCACGGCGTCGAAGAGGCAAGGTGGCATGGGAACAAGTGTATAAGAGCCCACTCCGTCTCCCTCCCTGTCGCAGCGGGGAGGGAGACGGTGGGGGCCCTCGTAGTTCGCCCTCAGTTGCCAAATCTGCTTGCGCTCGATCCCGATTCGTGTACGATAACCGCGAGCCGCAAGGCTCTTAGTTTTCCACTGGAGCGCCTTTGTCCGTCCGAATTTAGCGGTGTGGTCACCTGGCGGCGCAGCTTTGCCCCTATCGGTTGACCACGTGCCAGACATCACGAGAGTCGTGATGTCTGGTTGGCGTGCCCACCACATTCCGCCCCGCGATTCGAAGAAGGACAACTTCCTTGCGCTCCAAAACTCCTGAAGCACGGCCGGTTAGTGCCGGCTCGACAATCCTGACGCTTGAAGATCTCGGCTGGCAGCCTTGGTTTGCCGAGCATCTGCCTGTCGAAGCACCAGATAAACTCAGCCTTGGCCGCGTGTCCATTGGGTATCGCGACCAGGTCCGTCTCATCACCATCCAGGGCGAGCACAACGCCCGATTCGGCGCGGGACTGAGCCGTGATGGTTTGCCCGCTGTGGGCGACTGGGTGCTCATTTCCCCACGTTCTGAATCGTCCGAGGCCGCCGTGCAGGTTGTTCTGCCGAGGCGCACGTCATTTTCGCGAAAGACTACCGGGGATGCTGCAGTAGAGCAGGTCGTCGCTGCTAACGTCGATACGGTGTTCCTGGTCGAGCCGTGCCCTGCACTGAACCCGCGTCGTCTGGAACGCACTCTTGTGGCGGCGTGGTCCAGCGGTGCCCGACCCGTCATCATTCTGAGCAAATCCGATCTCGTGGCGGATGACGATGTGCAACGTCATAAAGCCGAGCGTATCGGACACGGTGTGCCCGTGCTCGTGATCAGCACACTTGTCGATTCAGGCCTCGATGCTGTGCTCGAATATTGCCAGCGTGGGCAAACTATTGCGCTCATCGGAAGCTCGGGAGCCGGTAAGTCTACATTGGTCAATCGGCTCGTTGGATCGGAGGTGGCTCGCACCGGGGCGGTCCGAAAGCATGACGGGCGGGGCCGCCACACGACGTCACACCGAGAGCTGATACGACTGCCACATGGCGGACTCATCATCGATACGCCTGGCCTGCGCGAGCTACAGCTTTGGGATGCCCATGAAGGAATAGTTCGAGCGTTTGACGATATCGAGACGCTCGCCCAGCAATGTCGCTTTCGGGACTGTAGCCACGGAACAGAAGCCGATTGCGCGGTGCGCTTGGCTGTTGAGATTGGCTCACTCGACTCGAAGCGGCTACGCAGTTATCAGAAGTTGAACAGAGAGCTTCAGCACGTCGAATCCAAATTCGATCAGCGCCTTCGAGACCAGACGAAACAGCGCGATCGCGTGATTCATCGGCAGATGCGCCATTACCGCCCTCGCGACTGATGCGCGGCTCGCGCTGAGACGGGATCTGGGTGGTGGGCCGGCTGGGAAATTGTGCAGCGATGCACACCTTTTTGCAGGCGGCATGGCATCGATGATGCTCTAACGGCTCCCCGCGACTCCGCCGCTGGCCCCGACGGAGATGGAGTCGCGGATTCTGGACTGGATAGAGGCACTTCGAGTTCGATGACCACTCTCAGTAGCCACGACCTCGTGAAGTCGATCGCTCAACGCTTGTCGGATATTTTGGAAGCCCCAGGTCATTGCATTTGATGATCGAGGAGGCGTGCTGGCTTCAGCCAAGCCGCCTCTGGCGCCATCGCCGGACGGCGACGCATTTCGGGTCAGTGTTCGACTCGATGGACTTGATGTTCCGCTCCTTGTTCGACCGACGCTGCTTGACGAGCCGATTTCGGAGCGTCTCGTTCAGGCTCTGGCATGCCTGCTGGGGGAGCAGGCGGCGGCAGTAGATCGCCTGCCAATTATCAATCAGCTCAAAAATCAGTTCATCCACAGCCTACTGCGTGGCGAGATCGAGGACGAAGATCACGTCCTGCGCGAGGGTCAAATACTTGGTATGGATGTATCTCGCCCTCGGTCGGTGCTGCTTATCGATGCGTCTGAATTCATCATAGGTCGGGACTCGGGCGACGAGCGCTCTTGCGAGAACATCGACGTGCAATATCGAGCGCAAACCGTCATCTCAAGTGTTGTGCGCTTCTTTAGCCTCCCCAACGCCACGATCTGCGCCTACATTGGCAATGGTGAGGTCGCGGTGCTCAAGGCTAGCAGCACACAGGATTTGATGGCATGGGCTGAAGGGCCGGAGCGGATCGACTCTCTCAATCCATCCTGGGCGAACCTCTACGCACTCAAGCGAGCCGGCCACGCCTTACTAACACGCCTCCAGGCCGACGTATGCAGCTCAGTGAGCATTGGAATTGGCCGCTTTCACCCTGGGTTGAAGGGCCTCGCGTGGTCCTTCCGTGACGCGCAGACTGCCCTTGGACTTGGTAAGCGCGTACGCCCCGAATTGCGCGTGCACTGCTTGGACTCACTGGGAGCCGCGGCGTTTGTCGGTTTGCCCGAGGAAGAGACGAAGGTTGACCTAGCCACCCATCTTCTCACGCCTCTTGGACAGGACGAGGACCTCATCGAAACGCTGCAGGTCTTCTTTGAAGAAAACTGCTCCCCCAGCCTTTCATCCCGGCAGCTAAACGGGCCTGGTCCAACGCGTCTGCCTATCACGCCAGCAAATGGGGACTTCTTGGTTTAAGCCATGCCATGCACGTGGAAGGTCGGCCGTGCGGAATAAAGGTGACGGCCATTGTGTCCGGTGGTATGCGCACACCGTTCTTGCTCGACCGATTCCCGGATCTGGATCCGGCGGTGCTGCAAGAACCGTCAACCGTGGCCAGAACCGTGGTCTTCGCGCTGACGCAGCCGGCAGAGTCGGTGATTCCGGAGCTGATGATTCTGCCGATGCGTGAATCATCCTGGCCGTAGCGACACCCGGTGCATGTAGTGAGCGGCCTATATCCCGCCGTGTTCATCGACAAGGATGGCACGCTGGTGGAAGATGTTCCCTACAACGTGGATCCCGAGCGCATTCGGCTCATGCCCGGGGCGGAGCGGCTCCGCGAGCTCATAGCAATCGGGTACCAGCTTGTCGTGATCTCCAATCAGTCGGGCATCGCACGCGGCTACTTCGACGAGGACGCGCTTGCATCGTCGGTTCGGGGGCTCGAAACGCTTCTGCGTAGGATCGAGGTGCCTTTGGCGAGCTTCTACTACTGTCCCCATCATCCAAACGGTCGCGTTGAGAAGTATCGGCTGGAATGCGCTTGTCGCAAGCCGAGCTCGGGATTGATCGAACGAGCGGCCATAGAGCTGCGGCTGGATCTGGGCAGATCGTGGATGGTCGGCGACATTCTCGACGACGTGGAAGCTGGGTGCCGAGCCGGCTGCCGGACCGTGCACATCGATAGTGGACACGAGACAGAGTGGATCCTAGCGCCTGATCGCATGCCGCACCGGACCGTGGCGAACCTCGGTGGCGCGGTCGACGCTATCCTGGCGGCCGGACGTCACGACCAACCGGGACATACGATTGCGCCCTGGCAATCCGCGCGCAACATCCTGTGTGTTCGCCTCGACACGCTGGGTGACGTGCTCATGACCACACCAGCGATCCGTGCGCTCAAGGAGTCGCACGCTGACCGCCACATCACGCTGCTCACATCGGGTGTGGGGGCACAGGTGGCAGCGCTCGTCCCTGAGATTGACGATGTTATTGAGTTTGACGCTCCGTGGATGAAGGGACGCTCAGGATTGGGTGGCGACCAGGCGGTCATCGACGAGCTCGAAAGACGGGAGTTTGATGCCGCGGTGCTCTTCAGCGTCTACTCGCAAAATATCTGGGCCAGCGCATTGCTTTGTAGACTCGCCGGTATTCCACTTCGGCTCGGTCATTCACGAGAGAATCCATATGACCTGCTCACGGATTGGGTTCCTGAGTTTGAGCCGGAGAGCTTTGTCAGGCATGAGGTGCAGCGCCAGGTGGAGCTTGTTGAGCGGATCGGCGTATCTACGAATGATCTTCGGTTGTCTCTCACTGTCTCAGAGAAAGCGGATGACCGGTGTGGAGGCAGGCTTCAAGCGGCGGGCGTCGATCTCTCCCGGCCATGGGTGCTCATTCACCCCGGTTCACGGGCAGCATCTCGACGGTATCCACCGGAGATGTTCGCCCAAGCAGCACGGACGCTGGTGCTGGAAGACGGCTGGCAGGTCTGCTTCAGTGGCTCCTGCGATGAAATGCTGCTCGTGGAAGAGATTCGCAGCCAGATGGACGCCCCGAGCTGTTCACTGGCCGGACCGATGGAACTGGAGGAGCTGGCAGGCATCATAAGTCGCGCTCCACTTCTCATCACCAATAACACCGGCCCCGCGCACATCGCGGCGGCATTGGGAACTGCGCAAGTCACCATCTACGCGCAAACGAACCCTCAGCACATGCCCTGGCATAGCGCTGCTCGGGTCCTGAAACGAGACGTCGCTTGTCGATACTGCTACCGCAGTGCCTGCCCGGAAGAACATCACGATTGCCTGAGACTTATTCAGCCCGATGAAGTGGTCCGGGCGGCACGGGGAATGATGGTGGTGCGAATGGATGTCCAGGCTTTCGTGCCCGATAAGGTGTAGTTGAGCGTTCTCCATCACCTCCTCTTCGGTGGGACAGTCGTCGACGACTGTCCCACCGAAGAGGTGAGCGTTCGCACTTTCTTAGCCGAGGGTGGGTGGAGTCTAGACCCGCCAGACCTTGAACACGACGGCGTACTCGACGCCGAACTGAGCGCCGCGCTCGGCGGCCGGCTTGCGCAGGAACCCGCTCACGTCCATTGGCTCGCTCAGGTTGGCGATGTAGTCCGCGTGGGCCTCCAGGGCTTTGACACCGGCATCCATGTGGCCGCTGGTATCGCACCAATGATCGGCATCGTGCACGCCCGGGATGAGAATGAGCTTCACTCCATTCCACGGCTCCAGCCCTTCGGCGAGCAGCTCGGTGAAGATCCAACGATTGCCGGCATCACGCGCCGCGTCGAGTGAAGCGAGACCGACCGCGCGGTGATCGGCCTGATTCAAGGTGCCGCCTCGTCGGGTGAGGTCTGTGTTCTGCGTCACGATGACCTCGGGACGGTACTTGCGGATCATTCGGGCCAGGTCTCGTCGCAGCGGCTGGCCGTACTCAATGACCCCATCGGAGTGATCGAGGAATTCCACGATATCGACGCCAACCGCTTTAGCCGCGTCACGTTGCTCGCGCTCACGGAGAGGCCCGACTTTGTCGGGCGTCATGCTATCGATCCCGGCCTCGCCGCGGCTCGCAAGTACGTACGTCACTTCCTTGCCCATGGAGACCCAGCGGGCGACGGCGCTGGCGGTCCCGTATTCGATGTCATCGGGATGCGCAACGATGCACATCGCTCGGCTCCAGTCTTCCGGAAGGTGCGGCATTGAGCTCGCGGCCATCATCTACTCCTCGTGGACGGGTAATGACGGGACTATAGCTTGCGGTCGAGCTGCCGAGACGCCCAATACAGGACTGCCTCGGTGGGACAGTCGTCTCGACTGTCCCGTCTGGACTCAGCGGCGGGGCACTGGACAGTCGAGACGACTGTCCCACCGGACGGGACTCTCGCGCGGCATCCTTGACTAAACCGTATTGGCCGAGACGCCGCGAAGGCCGACGGCCTGATTAGCTCGGTGGAGCCTATCCGCGCCGGGCACGCCGCTTTGGCGATTCAGCCCCGGCGCGGGAAGGGGCCAACGGCTGGGCGAGCTCGGCCATGAGAGGCGGGATCTCAGCCAGCAGCTCGCGCGCCAGAAACCCCAATGGGCCAATCTTTGATGCCAGCCGCTCGCCAGCGCGGCTGTGGAGAAAGACGCCCCAAGCAGAGGCTTGAGAGAGCTCTGCTCCGCGTGCCGCGAGACCAGCGATGATCCCGGACAGTGTGTCGCCAGAGCCGGATGTTGCTAGCCCGACTGTGCCGCCGCGATTGCGCCAGATTCGACCATCGGAATCGGCAATCACGGATTCGGCACTCTTAAGCACGATGACCGTGCGAAAGCGCGCCGCGGCTCGACGAGCGCTGCTAATGAGATCTGATAACACAGCTTCTTTCGGCTCGCCCAGAAGACCGGCCATCTCTCCCGCGTGCGGCGTGAGAACGGCCGGACAGCCTAGCTCGTAGAGCTCGTCCGGGCACTCCGTGACGGCCATCATGGCTTCTGAGTCGAGCACAAGGGACGTCGTGGAGAGACGGGGTAGTAGTCCGATCAGCAGCTTCAGAATTGCCTCGTTGTCCACCAGCCCTGGACCGATCAGCGTTGCCTGGCAGTCATTCGCCAGCTCCGCCAGATACTCCGCGGCTGTGGGATCGATTCCTGAGCGCTCAGTCTCGGGAAGGGCATAGATGCGCGCTTCCGGCACCGCAACGCCGATAGACGGAGCGATGCTCTTGACCGCGGCGATGCGCAGCTTTCCGGCGCCGCTCGGAGCGCAGCGGTAGATGCCAGAATCGCAGTGCCCGGGAGCTCCGCCGATCCCGCCACCACGAGTACTCGTCCGCGAGATTCCTTGTCACCGGACTCGCTCGGTTGAGGAAGCTGCCAGCCAAGCAGCAGGCGTGGTGAGAGCGTCTCCACACCTTGCCAGTCCCCGGTTGCAGATTTACGGTGCTGGCGCGCGGGCATCCGGCTCCGTTGTGACCTCGGCTCCCTCTTCGAGAAGCGGAACGGTCATGTTGTATTCGCGCAGCGCCAGCGGCAAGTGCCTACCACGTGTCGGATCGAGCTCGTAATGCGTCACGGAGCAGTTTGACACCTCGTTCTCTTGGTCTACCTTG
The DNA here is from genome assembly GCA_963765765.1 of uncultured Chloroflexia bacterium. Classification (GTDB taxonomy): domain Bacteria; phylum Chloroflexota; class UBA6077; order UBA6077; family JACCZL01; genus CAVXYC01. The sequence goes on from CAVXYC010000030.1 coordinate 235,741, forward strand.
AGGATATCCTGCTCACTCATGCGCTCCAGCAAGTATCGGAAGCACGAGACCACAACCGAGTGACACACAATGAGGACCCGCTCACCCGGATATTCTCGAGTGAGGGTATCGAGGACGCTGCGCAGCCTCAGAATCACGTCGCACCAGCTCTCACCCCCGGGTGGACGATGGTAGAACTTTCCGAGAATTAGCCTGAGCTCCGCCTGCTCGGGGTGGACCTGCGCGATGCCGTCGCGCGTGAATTTGTCCAGGATGCCGAATTCTTTCTCACGCAGCCGCTCATCGCACGTGGTGGTCACTCGCTCGGCGTCCAAGCCGGCAGACTCGCGGATGAGCTCGGCCGTACGCAACGCCCGGAGATACGGCGATGTCAGAATGGCGGTCGGCTGGCTCTCCTCGGATTGCTCGCCGAACCAGTGGCCCAATGCGCGAGCCTGCCGCACGCCGCGTTCGGAAAGGGGCACGTCGATATCGCGCTGGTTTATATCGATCTTCGCCTTGCTCGCCTGATAAGCGGCTTCTCGCGCAACGTTGCCAGCGCTCTCCCCATGCCGAACGATCCAAAGTACACTCGGCCAAGTGTGTTCTGTGGTCATAGCTTAGTAATAGCGCAAATCGTCATACCGAGTTTGAAGTACGGGCGGTCTTCGCCGCTTTGGCCACAGGTGGAAGCCGTCGGCGGCGCGCTCCGCTTGAATCCAAAGCGGCGAGAACCGCCACACTCCAAACTCAGTAGACCCTGAGCAGAGGGAAGATCCGCGGGCGTTCTCGCGCAAGATACCGAGCTTATCGTCAGTCGCGACAGGAATGGCATCCGATCGATCACCGGAACCATATCATCCTGTGGCTTGCCCGTTTCGGGATTGATCAAGCTGGAGCCGCTGCCGGGCACTTCGGTGCCGAAGAGCATGCGCTCCGGACCGCGCTGCTTGATTGCCGCGGCAAGGAAATCGGGGTCGTAGGCGCAGGTATCGAAGAAGAGGTTGTTTACTGAGGTCTTGCTCGGCCTCCTCCTCTTGATCGCGTGCCACTCCCAGACCCACGGAGCCGCCTGCCATCTCGCCGCTCTCACGGACTTCGAGCTTCGTGAGTGTCCCATCGGGCTTCACTCCGGGCCGAGTACCCTTGACCAACATGCGTCGAAGTGCTCCGCCACAATGGCAGACGACGATCTTGAGATCGGGAAAGCGCTCGAAAACATTGCTGTGCTCTAGGAGCAGCACGGCAAGCGTCTCCTCGGTGATGTTGTTGTACTGGTAGCTGTGGGGAATGCGATCCAGTCGAGGATCGTGGGTGATCGAGGGGTGAACGATCAATGGAGCCTTCAGCTCTTGAGCGCGCTTGTAGAGCGGGAACCAGTAGTCCTGGTCCATGCCCGGCGTCTGTCGATCCGCACCGGGATCGGGATTGACCGTGGCGCCAACAAATCCGAGCTCATTGATGCAGCGATCGAGCTCCGCAACGCAATTCTCCGTGGAAAGCGATTGGTGCTGCGGAAGCTGTGCAATGCCGACAAACCGATCGGGACTCAGCCGGCAGATCTGGGCGATGCAATCATTGGTCGTCACCGTCCACTCGTCCACCAGGAACGGCCGCTCCCACTGCATCATCGCGACCGGTCGGGCGGAGATCATCTGGACGTCGATGTTGCGCTCGTCGAGCATTCGTAGATGCCGTTCCGAGGCGCCGGCCATCGCATCGTCAGGAATGACGAGCTTGCCTCCGCCCATGCCACGCAGCGCAATCATGTTGTAGGCGAACGCCCGGAAATGCGGCGGCGTGGACATGTGTCCGTGAATGTCGATGACTTTCTTGTCTTGATACATCCCGTGTGCTCCTTGAAGTCGGGGCAGTTTCCATTAAGCAGCGAGGACAATCAAGCGAAGCAGCGCCGGAAGCCGCTACGTTTCATTGAGCAGTCGCTCTCGTCTCTTCCGGCGGATTTCCAGCACAACCAGCAGCGCCGCGGTGACCAGGCTGACGAGGACACCCAGGTAGAGCCTATCGGGCGAGAAGTCGAGATCCACACGATGGGTGCCGGCGGGGAGCAGTATTGCGGTGAAGGCTAGATTGGCGCGCAGAAGTGGAGTGGCTACGCCATCAATCCATGCGCGGCGCTCGGCATAGTACGGCTCACTGAGCAGCAGAACGCCCGGGCTGGATGATTGTACGTTCACCGAAAGCTCACCTGCAGGCGTGTCCTTAATCGTTGTCTCTACGCTCGCAGTCGGCTGACATCCCGCGACGCTGAAGTCGTCCAGTCCGCCGGGTGATTGCATGAGGGCCACACGCTGTCGGGCGTCGCGACGGTCGTCGCTCAGAAGATCGATCGCCTGTTGTTCTGTTTCAACGACATCGACGGCGCACATCCACTGAGCGCGCGGCAAAGGGTTTCGATTTCGATAAATGTAGAGACCGTCCACCTGGCCCACGAGCTGAAAGTGATCGACATTGAGTGGCGTGCACTTCACCACGTGCGTCACGTTCCTTGCGCAGATTCAGAGGCGACTATTCGCGATGTCTGCTGTTGTCCAACTAAAGCCCTTCCGTTACCATTTGCTTCGTTCTCGTGGACATAAGGCCTCGTTTCGCGGTGCAAATCGGCATGAGCATGATGAGCATTGCCTCGACTCACGAGTCGTAGAAATTGCGCGCGACTGTGGCAGCCACGCTGATACCCATGGCTGCCCATCGACTCTACCGCCCATCTCGCACGCTCAAGATCCATCCCATGCTCCTGGATGGGATTGTGATTGCGCTCCTGGCGCTCCTGACGCGCGGAGCGTTGCAGTACTTCGCGCCGGTTCTGATTAACAAGGACAGTGTCAGCTACTTTCTACCGGGCTGGGATCTGGCGCACGACCTCGGGTTCAGTCCGGACTACCGTCGCGCGCCTTTGTACTCATGGTCCATTGCTGGGGCACTCTCGCTCTTCGGCGATCAGCTCAGCTCTGTCTCATTGATGCAACACTTGCTTGGATCAAGTGTCGTTGTTGCCACGTACGTGCTGGGCGCGCTGGTCTTTGGGCGAGCAGTCGGCTTCATCAGCGCCGTTCTGGCGGCGATGTCAGGCCCGCTGCTCATCTACGGTCAGCGTATCGACGCGGAGACATTGTTCGGCTTCATGCTGACCTTCACCGCGCTCTTCTGGGTTCTTGGCTACCGCCGGCGTAGATATGGCTGGTTCGTGGCGGGTGGAGTGGCGCTGGGCCTGGCTTCATTGACCCGGCCTGCTGGACAGATGCTCATCCTGGCGCTGCCGATGGCGTTGCTGCTTCAGTCGGGTGGTATCCGGACCGCAATCGGTCCATCGTTCGCCGCGGGGCTCGGGCTCCTAGCCGTAAAGATTCCCTGGACACTGGTGATTTTCGCCCAGACAGGACTCATCACGGGCGGGGCGACGCTGGGTGAGCCGCTGCTTTCGCACGTGGTGTTTGGTCAGCAATGGATGGCCAGTGCGTACCGTGCCGAACAATTGGCATCAGAGTATCGGACAGATGCCTGGATCTACGACGCGTTGACCACATCCCAGATTCGCTTCGCACTCCCGGACGAGCAGCTCGACCCCAGCAGCGACGATCTGCTCAATCAAGCTCGGCGCCAGTCGATTCGACTCCTGTCACAGGGGCAAAGTCCCAGTGCAACACGTGAACGGATCGAGCGCAGTCTCGGGATCTCGCCGGCCGAGGTCGACGCGATCTTTCAGGATCTGGCGTTTGAGATGATCCGAAATCAGCCATTGCAGTTTGCGCTCTCATCACTGCGGGGCGGCGCCCTGGTGATGCTGGGCCGAGTAGAGCACCTGCAAATAAGCTGGGACGCGCGTCGCAGTCAGGCCGGCCGCGCCATGGAAGACAACTGGTACGAAGTGCGGCGGATTCGCGATTTGGTCCAACCGGCTACACCGACGCAGCTTGCCGCGTTCGGTTCAATTGACGCGCTGACGAACTTGTTTCAGCCCAGTCGCTACGGCGGTATCATGAGCGTGCTCATGCTTCTCAGCGTTCTTCCCTGCCTCTCACGGCCGGGTTGGGGCATCGGAGCGGTTCTCTGGTTTATGGTGCTCCTGCTTGTACTTACCAGCAGCACGTTGTCCTGGGCGGCCCCACGGTACCGATATCCGATTGATCCGCTCATTTACATTCTGGCTGTCGCCGCGGCGGCAACAGTTGTCGGGTGGTGTAGCAGGGCAGTTCGAGTGTTAATCTCCTCGGCAAATCGGGCTTCAGGCGGCCAGGTGGCTACGAATCCGACGCTTGGGCCCGCGAATGAGCCGGGCTCGTCACGCTAGGGCCGAGACGCCGTTCTTGATCTGGACATCCCATTGAAGAACCTTCCGGATATAGGCAGCCGATGATTCGCGTAGCACTCATGGTGTTCGGTCTCATCGTAGGCCTCATTTGCACCGAGATTTTCCTACGCGTGAGACCGCCGATTCCGGCGGAGGACGTACTGCCATTCGCAATCCGGGAAGATGACCTGGAACGCATTATCGAGGGAGATGCATACATCCGGTTTGATCCAGTTCTCGGATGGGCCGCTACCGAGTCCAGCACTCGCCGAGACGGAAAGATCACCTATCAGACGAACTCTGCCGGCATGCGCAGTGACCATGAGATTCCGATCACGGCTGCTCCGGGCGTCACCCGCTTGGCCTCGTTCGGCGACTCGTTCACCTTCTGTGACGAGGTGAACAACTCAGAGTGCTGGGCGACGCAGCTTGAACGCGAATGGCATGGCACGGAGGTCCTGAACTTCGGTGTGCCAGCGTACGGTCCGGATCAAGCGTGGCTGCGCTACCAGCGTGATGGAGCTCAGTATCAGCCATGCGGAGTGATCATTGGCTACATGGTGGAGAATATTCACCGCGTGGTCAATCGATTCCGTCCGTTCTATAGACCCGAGACCGGCATTGTCCTGAGCAAGCCGCGCTTCCTCTGGGATGGTAGCCAGCTCACACTCCTTCCAAACCCTATTTCGTCCCCCGAGATGATCGAGGACCTCCGCTGGGTTGAGTCCACGCTTGGACCAAATGATCCCTGGTACTACCAGGGCATGTTCCAGGGCGGACCACTGGACCTGCTCCAGTCAGTGCGGCTGGCCAAAACGGTCGCGTACCAGCGGCGGCTCGGTTACGGCACCGAGGATGGAGATCTCTCAAAGCGCCTCGGCTGGGCATATCAGCCGGATCAAGAGGGGTTTCAGGTCGCCTCCAACGTGTTGATCGGGTTCGCGAACGACGTGCGCGCACGAGGGGCAAGTCCAGTTGTAGTCGTTTTCCCGCGGAAAGAGGAAGTCATCAACCTGCGCGATGTGAAGACTAAGGCGCACGCCCCGTTGGTGGACAAGCTTGCGAGTGTCGGCATCCCAACGATCGACGTCACAGACATCCTTCTCCGTCAGTCACGTGGGCGAGGTGTCGATTCACTGATTGACAAGCACTACACCGCGCGCGGAAATCGCGCCGTAGGCGAGGCGCTTGCGCAGCAGCTCCCACCGCTCATGGCGCCGACGTGCCAAGGCAGTGCGCCTGCGCCGACCGTCGCGCATCAGTAGGCGGACTCTCTGAGCTCCCCGGTAGAGGGGGCGTCTTCGCCTGCGGCGGCCATCGAGGCCGCACTGCGATATCCCAATCAGCAGCGGGAGTCCTCGGCGCGCCGCGGGAAGGGACGCCCCTTCCCCGTGTGAAGGATTTTTGGCTGCTACACTAGCAACAATGGCGATTGGGAGGGACTCGTCCGTGAGCGCATTTCAACACGCCGCTACACAGCGCTACATCCCCAGGGGCGTCATCCCGGCCTGCCTCCTGCCCTTCAATAGCGATCTCGGGATCGATGCGCCTTCCTATCGCAGTCACCTACGCGACCTGGCTGACGTGGAAGGTGTCACGGCAATCACTATCAATGCGCATGCATCCGAGATCGCCTCGTTAGCATTCGATGAGCAGCGTCGCGTTTTGGATATCACGACGGATGAGGTCGGGGATCGCTTGCGGGTCATCTCCGGCATCTACGCGGACGGCTCACTGCAGGCAGCAGATCTGGCGCGTCAGGCCGGTCGAGGTGGGGCGAACGCGCTGTTGGTCTTCCCGCCGGCGCCGTTCATTCTCGGCGCGCAGCGACGCCCGGGAATGGTCATCGAGCACTTCAGCCGCATCGCGGACGCTGTGGATACCTCTATCATCGCGTTTCAATATCCACTGGAGAGCGGTCAGGGCTACACCACGGAGACGCTGGTGCGCCTGGCCGAAGCCGTGCCCACGGTGGTTGCGATCAAGGACTGGTCCAGCTCGCCCGTGCAACACGAAGCCAACGTTCGAGCGCTCCACTCACTGGGACGGGAGTTCTCGGTGCTCTCCACGCACAGCGCGTGGCTGCTCTCATCGCTTGTTCACGGCGCCGATGGACTGCTCTCCGGCTCTGGCAGTGTCATCGCCGATCTGCAGTCGGCCATCTTCCACGCTGTCCAGCGCAACGATCTTGTCTCGGCACGTGAGATCAGCCAGCGGCTCTTCCCGATTACTCAGGCCTTCTACGCCGACCCCTGGGTAGACATGCACAACCGCATGAAAGAAGCGCTCGTGCTCCTCGGTCGCTTGCCAGCCGCCTACGTGCGCCCGCCACTGCTGAAGCTTCCGGCAGATGAGATCGAACGGGTCAGGCAGGCGTTGATCGCGGGTGGTGTTTTGCGGGAACTAGGCGTGCCCGCCTAGGCTTGGATTCGCGGGTCCCTCACTCCAGCCCTCTCCCAGGGGGCGAGAGAGAATTAGATGGCGCTCGCTCTGATCAGTTCTCTCGCCCCCTGGGAGAGGGCTGGAGTGAGGGACCCGCGAATTTCCATAAGTGCGATCCCACCTGTTTCACCCGGGCTTGAGCGCCACGACGGGGATCTCCCTGGATGTCTTCGTCGCGTAATCGTTGTATGCGGGATAGATCTTGACGGCTTCAGACCAGAGACGCTCCCGTTCTGGCCCCACGACAATCTCCGCGGTGACCTGGGAAGTGTGCTCTCCAACCTGAACGGTTCCACCGCCATTGGCCATCAGGTTGTCAAACCAGTCGGGGTTGGCCGGTGATCCTCCCTTGGAAGCGATGACGACGTAGCGGTCACCGTCGCGGAGGTACAGGAGGGGCACCGTCCGTAGCTGGCCTGATTTTCTACCGGGCGCGGTCAGAGTCAAGATCGGAGCACCGCCCATATTGCCTAGAACTCGGCCTTTAAACGTGCGCAACAACCACGCGTGGATCGGCACCAAGATCTTGAACAAAAGATTTTGCATTGTCGGCTTTCTCCCCGGTTCTCACGTGGGACCTACGCCAGATAGTCTGGCTACACGCCGTGATCTAACACCAGACTGGCCAATTCTGGTTGCTCAACCCGCGATGACAGCGCGCGCCGATGGCCTGAGCAGCATCCCGGGCTCGTAATGTACGTGGCTCTGAACTCGGGACGTGTGATGTGTCGCGCGAGGCCCGCAAGCGCTCCTTCTTCACCACGTCGGTGGGCTTGACAGGCGAGACAGCCACGCTTCGTCGGTCCGGCGGGCAAGCGATTGGCTTGAAGCTGCTCCGCCAGGCTCGTGATGATGTCCTCAGCCAGAATGGCGATACCCGTAATGGAGTGCATCTCCTTCCGCTCGACCTCGAGCAGTCGCCACCAGTGACGTGAGCAGAACCCATCCGCCAGGCGAATGCGGCCACGAATCTCCGGGTCCATTACTCCTTCCCACAGCAGCATGAATAGCCAGCGCCGCGTACTCTCCGTAGCGAGGTGACACACTGGACAACCGGCATGATTGAGCGCCGCCTCCAGCTTGATTCCTGCCAGATCCAGGAGTACCGGTTTCGGCGGCCGAAGCCTGCGCCAGACTCGACGAATCGAACTGGGAAGGCCGCTGGTCCGACGCGGAGCTTCGCCACTGACGTAGTTGGACTCAGATGAGGATTCAGACGGCACCCCGGCTAGCGCATGCAACGCTCTGCGCCACGCATCCTGTTCCGCGCCTCGCGCTTCGTCACGGTTATTCCAGTCGCTCTTCCGTATGAGCTCCCGCAGATCGGCCGCCAGGGATTCGTAACGACTGGCGAGTACCGTTCGCTCCGTCCCATGACGTGTCGGCGCATGCAGCAGTCGCTCACGAGCATGCGGCCAGCACATGGATTCCATGTCGACGTCGACGGGCTCAACGGCGCCGACGCATGTTGGACATGTGGCGACGTCCGAAGCTGAGCCGAGCATCGATGACCGCATTGGCGCATTGAAGCTCGGCTCGGACGACACCTTAGTTGAGGTAGTCCTCGCGCCGGACAAGACCGTTGACTGGCTCCCCCTGGAGAAAACGTCGAATGTTCTGGGCGGCAATGCGGCTGGAGTGGCGCGCCAACCCCGGAACAGCGGATGAGTTGTGCGGCGACCCCAGGAAATTTGGCGAATCGAAGAACGGGTGTTGGATTTTGAACTCACCGTGGCGCATCGGTTCGACCCACCACGCGTCGATTGCGACCTGAAAATCTGGGTGTGCGGTCATGTGCTCGTAGAGCGGCGTCTCTTCCACGTGCGCTGCGCGAGCGATGCTCACGAGAATGGCGTCAGGCTTGAGCCAGCTCAGCCGCTCGGCGTTGAACATGCCGCGGGTCGCATTGTTGTTGGGAATAGAGATGACCACGATATCGGCCGCTCGCACCCCTTCCTCGAGGTTATCTAATGTGCCTGACCAGTCCACGGGCTGATCGGTCTTGCCGCTCCGAGTGATTGCGTAGATCCTGGTTCCAAAGCTCCGCAGAATGCGCGCCGTAGCCTGGCCGATTCCGCCAAAACCAATGATCAGCGCCGTGGAGTCGCGCATTGATTTGTTGAGCTGACCCTGCGGGAAGTCGCCTTTAGCGAGGGCCTGGTGGTTCGGCACAATTCGCTTCGCCAGAGCGAGGATGAGCGCCACCGTATGCTCAGCAATTGGCTCGGCAGTGGAGCCCGCGTTGCTGGCAATCGTGGCGCCCTTGGGGAGACGAGCAAATGGCATGAAGTCGACGCCCGCGCCGTGCTCTTGAATGAATTTCACGTCGCCAAGCATCTCAATCTCACCAGGCCGCAGCTCCGCGGCCATGCGCCGACCGAAGAACACATCGGCGGAGCGCAGCGCTCCCTCACGGTCGCCATCCGCAAGATCGTTGATATAGCTGATCTTTGCGATGTCCCCGAGAACTTCAGCGAGCGATTCGCGCTCCTCAGGCTTTGGGGTGAAACCGACGACGATGTGCGGCTCGGCCATGGTGTGGTCCTCCAACTGTTGCTTTGACTGTAGGCGCGGTGCGAGGTCTGGATCAAACGACTCGGTTGGTAGTGTGGAATTTATTCCGCCGATTCCCGTGAAAGTGCTTAGAGAATTCGCAAGAGGACGGAAGGAATAAATTCCGCACTACCAACGGAGATATCACGCTTTTGCTGCGAATTCTCCGAGCCCATGTATCGCCGCATGCGCGCATCCACCTCCTCGGCGGTAAGCTCCTTGCGGACGGAGGCGAGTGCCCACACGTGGCCGAACGGATTGCGGAGCTGACCGTAGCGATCACCGAAGAACGTATCCATCAACGGCATGGCCGCGGTTGCGCTGGCGTCAACGGCGCGTTGGTAGACCGTGTCCACGTTGTCCACGTAGAGCTCGAGAATCGTGGAAGAGCCCCCAAGCATTTCGGCTCAGCCGGTGCCGGGGTGGGCGCCATCTGGCACGGATCCTACCGTGGTAATCAGCACCGTGGATTCAGCAATTCGGATCTGGGCATGGATTCCATTTCCACACGGGCATTGGGAAACGGAAGAGCACCGTGGCGCAAATGCGGTCGCGTAAAACTGCAGTGCACGCTCACCGTCGCTCACCAGCAGGTGCGGCGCAATGCGGGCTTCATTCGGTCGAGCCCCTTTGATGCACATGATTCGCTTCCTCCCGGCAGACGTGAGGATACATCGTGCATGTAGTGAGCGCTCAAGCGCTCACGCTTAAGCCGTGCGCCCCCCGCGAGCGCATCGCTTAAGATGCGATGAACGCTGTCAGAGCGAACAACCCGGCGGGGGAGTGGGTCATGGATCTGGAGATACAGGGCAAGGTAGCTGTTGTCACTGGCGCAAGCGAGGGTATTGGACGGGCCACATCGCAGATGCTGGCGCGAGAGGGCGCCCATGTGGTGATGTGCGCTCGCCGTACGGATGTTCTGGAGTCAGTCGCTGAGTCGATTCGTGAGCAAACGGGCGGGTCGGTGTTGGCGGTTGCTGGTGACGTGCGTCGTGGTGAAGACGTCGAGCGGCTGATCAATCGCGCCGTGGAGAGCTTCGGCGGCCTTCACATTCTCATCAACAATGCCGGCACCTCCGCCGCTCATCCGTTCGACACTGTCGACGACGCCGCCTGGCAGAACGATCTGGATCTGAAGCTGTTCGCGGCCATCCGTTCCATACGGCTGGCGGTGCCACACATGCGCGCGGCCGGTGGCGGCGCCATAGTAAACATGCTGAATACGGGCGCGAAGGCCCCGGCGGCGGCGTCCACCCCTACGTCGGTCACGCGTGCCGCGGGCCTTGCGCTCACCAAGGCCCTTTCCAAGGAGCTCGCAGGTGACAATATTCGCGTCAATGCCGTGCTCATCGGCTTGATCAAGAGTGGTCAACACGAGCGTCGAGCAACGACGCGCGGGATCCCGCCGGAGCAGCTCTATGAAGAAGAAGCTGCGAAGCGGAACCTGCCCATGGGGCGCTATGGTGAGGCGGATGAAGCCGCGGACCTGGTGGTGTTCCTGAGCTCTGCTCGCTCGAGCTACATCACCGGTGTCGCAATCAACATGGACGGCGGCGTCTCTCCGGTCGTTTAGCGGGCCCTTTGTTCGTAGCGCTCCCGTTGGCAGTTCAGAATTTATTCCGCCGTTTGCTCGCTATCGTTGCAGCTCGTATGCGCAAGTGAAACAACGGAATAAATTTCCGTAGCACGAACGGAAGTGAATCCTGGCACGATTCTCGCGAGGCGCTGGTCGCCGTCTTGCGAGAATCGTGCCAGGATTCATTTCGGGCGGTCTTGTTAAGATGAGTGCGATATTCTTAATGGAATCATGGGAGACGACGCCTGCGGCGGGTCCCCTTTATTCGATTATCTGTGGTGCGGTTAGTCATGCCCGGGCATGGCGGCTAGTTGAGGCGCTGAGTGAGACATCCCTCGTTTGATCTGCACCGTCCGGGCCGGCGAGCCCTGGAGATTGCCACTGGATCAGTGGCGTGGGTGCTGATTTCTTCGCCCATCTGGGCAGCGTTCCTTGCTCCAGACAAGCTGGGCTACTTCCTCCTTCTGTTCAATAGCTACTGGCTTTACAAATCCGCAACCACGGCAGTGTGCGCAGCCATTGGTTACCGTCGTCTGGGCTCGGCCCAGGCGACGGACTGGCTCGGGCTTTGTGAAGGCCTCGATGGATGGAAGCGCTTTCACCACCTTGTGATCATCCCCACCTATGGGGAGCCAACGGAAGTCCTCGAGACATCGCTGAGCTATCTCGCGCAACAGGATTACCCGGCTGAGAACATCTCGGTTGTGTTGGCCTTCGAGGCACGTGATCCGGATGCACGAGCGCGCTCCACCATGCTGCTGAGGCGGCACGAGGGAAAATTCGCAGGAATGTGGTCAAGCTTCCATCACGATCGCCCGGGCGAGGTTCGGGGTAAATCCTCCAATCTGGCATCTGCCAGTCGCTGGGCCAAGGAGCGGCTTGTGGATGAGCAGGGAATCAATCTCGAGCATGTGCTCGTGACGATCTGCGATGCAGATTCTCGGCTCCACTCTCGTTATCTGTCGGCGCTCACGCATCAGTTCATAACTGACGCTGATGGGCGGCGTCGTATCTTCCAGCCAGCGCTCATGTTCTACGCAAATTTCTGGCGCATCCCGCCGGTCGTCCGAATCATGGCCGGGCTACACTCCGTCTGGCAGCTCTCTCGCCTCGTGACGCCGTACAAGCTGGTCACGCAATCCACATACTCGCTTGCGCTTTCCACCTGTCATACCGTTGGCTACTGGGATCATGACGTGATTCCCGAAGACTCGCGCATGTTCTTCAAGGTGCTCTTCGCTCTGGGCGATGGCGTGCGAGTCAAGCCAATATTCTTGCCCGTATTCGCGGATGCGGCGGAGGGTCCGAACTGGTACCGCACGCTCATAAATCACTACCGCCAGATGCGACGTTGGGCATGGGGTGTCTCAGACGTTCCGTATCTGCTCTGGCGGCTGATGCGCCGAACGGAGATACCACTCTGGCCGCGGCTCTCTCGGGTAGCGCTTTATACGGAAGAGCACATCTCGTGGCCCAGTCACTGGTTCCTGCTCACTCTGGGGGCCCACGCTCCAGCATTGCTCGCTCCGGCGTTTACGCTTTCTCCGCTGGGTCAGTCACTGTCTACGCTGGCGCAAGTTGCGCTCACTCTCTGTTTGCCCTGCCTGGCGGTGATGATTTGGATAGACAGTCGCCTCCGACCACCTCGCCTGGAGCCCTGTCCGTGGTGGCGAGACGCCCTGTCGGTTGCTTCCTGGATCATGCTGCCCTTTGTCGGACTGATACTCACGGCTATTCCCGCGTTGGACGCTCATACCCGTCTTATTTTCGGGCAGTACCTTCAGTACCAGGTGACGGAGAAAGTCTCTGGTGAGGGCTCGCTAGTCCCTGACTGGTCGAGCGGGGCTGAAGCGGCCTAGGCCTGAGGCCAGTGAAGAGTTAAGGGTGCAGAGCGCACAATTGTCTTAACTCTTAACTGCGGCAAGCCCGTTTTCATCCTGCTTTAATCTTTCTTTTCCTAAAATGCCTATGCCTGAAGCGTGTGTCGGCTAGGTGAGGAGGCAGGATGCGCATTCTCGTCGCTGAAGACGAGCACAAGCTCGCGGCTGTCGTCCGACGCGGGCTGGAAGAGCACGGATACGCGGTGGATGTGGCCTACGATGGCGAAGACGCGCTCGCGATGGCTGAGGTTGAGCCATACGACCTGATCGTCCTCGATATCATGTTGCCAGGCATCGACGGCTTGACCGTATGCCGACGCCTCCGATCGGAGCGCCGCAATATGCCCGTGCTCATGCTCACCGCGCGCGATACCGTGGACGATCGCGTGGCCGGTCTCGATGCAGGCGCGGACGACTACCTGGTAAAGCCATTCGCCTTCCGTGAGCTTCTCGCACGCGTGCGTGCGCTGCTTCGCCGCGACGGACTCTCCAGGGATCCCATTCTGCGGGTCGGTGACCTAGAGGTGGATACCGTAAGTCACGAGGTGCGTCGTAACGGCCGTCAGATCGAGCTGACAAGTAAAGAGTATGCGATGCTCGAGTACTTCATGCGCAATCCAAATCGAGTGCTCACGCGCACGCAGATCGCCGAGCACGTCTGGGACTACGACTTCATGTCGATGTCGAATGTCATCGACGTCTACGTCCGCTATCTGCGCCGAAAGCTGGGCGACGATCAAGAGCCGCGCCTCTTCCGAACAGTTCGGGGAACTGGTTACCAGCTCAGAGCCCCATCGGCGTGAGGCACATGCTCCGTCGAGCGCTTCGTCACCTGTGGACGATCCGAGCGCGCTTGACGCTCTGGTACGTGGGCCTGCTGATGCTCACGCTGGCCGCTTTCGCAGCCGTCCTTTACATCAGCCTTACACGTGGGCTGCAGGAGGAGCTGGACCGTTCGCTCACCAGCGAGGCTCAGCGGGTGGTCAACGAGATTGATGTGCGCGGCGGCCGTATCGTTGCCAACTCCGCTCTCGACCTTCCGCCGCCAGGAATGATTGCGGTGGTCTATGACCTGAGCGGAGCGCGCTTGGCCGTGAACGATCCGCGCGTGACGCTTCCTGAGCTCGTGGAAGCGCTCCGACAGGCCGGACGCGGCGAACAATCCTTCAGCACAGTTCCTCTGGGAGGTGGCGACTGGCGGGTGTTCAGCACGCCTATCCGGCTCAATGGCAACCTCATCGGCGTCCTTCAAATCGCGCGTTCTGAGGAGAATATCGCCCAGGCCCAGCGTCAGCTTCTCACGCTGATCGCGGTGGCGATTCCGCTATTGCTGGTGCTTGCCACAGCCGTTGGGCTGTTCATCGCGGGGCGGGCCCTCAACCCGATCGATCGGATCGTGCGAACCGCGGATCGCATCGGCGGAGATGCCGTTTCAGAGCGCATCGATATCGATCGCACGTCCGGACGAGGTTGGACGTTTGGCCGCGACGCTCAACCGCATGCTCGATCGCATCGACGGCACGCTGGAGCGGCAGCGGAGATTCACGGCGGACGCCTCGCATGAGCTCCGCACGCCACTGGCCGCGCTGACCGCCGAGATCGAGCTTGCCCTCGAGCGTCCACGCACGACCGAGGAATATCAGCAGACGCTCCGCAGCCTGGCAGAAGACTCCAGTCGGCTCAATTTGTTGGTGCGCGATCTTCTGACGCTCGCTCGCGTCGACTCCGGCCAGGAGCGCCTTGTGCTCGGAGACGATGGAGCTGGACGACCTGACCGAAGGTGTCATGGAAACGCTCATGCCACTTGCCGAACAGCGCGGCATAAGACTGGAGGTCGGGAGTTATCAAACCCGTTGAGATCGTGGGGGATCAGACTCGGCTGACGCAGCTTCTGGTGAACCTTGTGGACAATGGGCTCAAGTACACGCCAGCCGGCGGCGTGCGTTACCGTGTCCGTTCACCAGGATGGGCCAGCCGCAATCATCCGTGTTAAGGACACCGGCCGAGGCATTCCGGCGCGTGATGTCCCGCACATCTTTGATCGATTCTATCGAGTCGATTCGGGGCGGGCTCGTTCTGATGGCGGCACTGGGCTTGGACTGGCGATCTGCGAATGGATAGTGCGCGCGCATGGAGGCCAGATCAACGTACAGAGCGTCGAAGGTCAGGGCTCTACGTTTACCGTACGCCTGCCGATCCATCCACCGATGGATGCCCAGCCCACACGATGAAAATTCTCTCATCTTCTATTCCTCGAGCCTTCATCTTCGAGCTACACACTGTGAGCAGGAACGATGCGGAGGAGCACTTCCATGCAACAAAGTGTGATCGACAATCCATCAGAAACTTCAACACGACAACCCCTGCCTTCGCGGCCGTCGGTTCGTCGGAGTATGGCAGCCGTGGTTGCGGCTGGGGCCCTGGCACTTGGGCTAGTGGTGGGCACCGGCGGAGGGATCTTCTTCAGATTCCCGGCGCCGCCGTTCCAGCCCAGGCCCAGGCTACGAGTAACCCAAGCAGTGGCGCGATTGATCTCGAGCGGGCGCAGGTTGTGACCGCGGAGCGAGTGGGACCCGCTGTGGTGAGCATTCGCACCGATCAGGGTCTTGGATCAGGCGTCATCTATGACGGCGGCGGGCTGATCCTTACTAACGCCCACGTAGTGCAAGGCTCTCGAACGATAGCCGTTCGTCTGTCCGACGGGCGCCGCCTGGATGGTCGCGTGCTTGGCCAGGATGTCGGTTTCGACCTGGCGGTGGTGAAGGTGGATGCCACAGGGCTTCCAACCGCGCCGCTGGGCGACTCGTCCGCATTGAAGGTCGGTCAGTTCGTGGTAGCAATCGGCAATCCATACGGGTTGGATTCGACTGTGACGACCGGTGTTGTGTCGGCTCTGAATCGGCCGATCTCCGAGGGACAGCAGAGCTATGCGCAACCGATGATCCAGACGAATGCCGCGATCAATCCTGGAAACTCCGGCGGTCCGCTGGTGGATCTCCAGGGCAACATCATTGGCATCAATACGCTCGTCGCGGCTCCACAGGGTTATCCTGCTCAGGGCCTCGGCTTCGCGGTGCCGGTAGACACAGCGAAACGAGTCGCCCCGCAGCTCGCCCAGAGTGGCAAGGTGACCCAGAGCGGCCAGCCGTATCTCGGTGTCTCGGTTGGTGATGCGGGACCCACACCGCAGGCTTCTGTGCGCAACGGCCGAACGCCTGCGCCAGCGGCGGACGCGACGCAGGGCGCGCGGCTCCAGCGTGTGGAGCCGAATGGACCCGCTGCTAACGGTGGATTGAAGGACGGCGACATCGTCACCAAGTTCGACGGCAAATCCGTGTACAGTGGCGACGACTTCCTTCAGAACCTGGTGCTGAAACGGCCTGGAGACAAGGTCACTGTGGAAGCCAACCGCGGCGGTCAGACGGCCTCGTACACAATCACGATTGGAGAAGCACCGGCCAGATCATAGAGGAGCCCTTCCTTTCTGACCCCGCAAGCGCATTTACCAAGCACGGAGCCCTCTTCGCACGACGATGAGAGCTCCGTGCTACGTTTGCGGAGTGTGTGGGGGCGGTGCGAGCTGCTCCAGCAGCTCAATTTGGCGATGCTGGAATGAGAGCAGCTCTTCCCATTGCGCTTGCCGCAGAGCGTCGATCTTGGCATGCAGGTCCTCGATCTCCAGCTCGGCCTTCAAATTGACCTCGTAGTCATGCTCTGCCTCAAGACGATCCTTGGCCGCCTGCCGATTCTGGCTCATCATGATGATAGGAGCCGCGTAGGCTGCCTGGAAGCTGAGCGCCAGGTTCAGCAAAATGAACGGATATGGGTCCCACTGTCTGACCCAGCCAGTCACATTGAGACCTACCCACACCACCAGAATCGACGATTGAACGATGATGAAGCGCCAGCTTCCCATGATCGCGGCAAAGCGATCGGCGATGCGCTCACCAGTGGTGATCTGCTGAGCATGATGGATGGCGACATTCTGAGCGACGCGACGACCTCGCAGTCGCAGCAGCATGTCGGTTTCCGCCGCGTTGAGGCGTTCCAGTCGATCTCGTATCCCCGCGGCTTGAGCGTGCATTGAGTTGGAATACCTCCTGCAATCGGTGCGAGCAAGTAGGATGGTACTGACCAACGGCTAGTTGCAATGCAATTTCCTGAGAACCGAGTTGCCGCTACGCCGACGGGACGCCTGGACTCGGAGCCGGAATCAGCGCCTACCCTGGAACATCGGCCTGGATGAGCTGATCCAGCCGTTCAACGGCAGATCGAGGGGTTCCCATGAACTCGAGAATGAGCTCTTGGACACGCGATCCGGAGACTCCCTCGATCTCGAGCTTTAGCTGGTCGGCTTCGGAAAGAAATTCACGGTCACTCATGGTGGCTATGAACGCGGAGCGCATACCCTCGAGCGTCTGCGGCTCCATGGCCGGTGGGGCGGCGAATGACCGCGACCAGGTAAATGGCCGTTGGGCAAGCGCCAGCATCTGCCTCGCCTCGACGCTCTTGCCCTGCATCAGGTCATCGGCAGTAGGCGCGCGTGCTGCCAGCGGGTCGGCGATTCGGCCGCCACCAACTTGGACTATCGGCACCAGGTTCCCTGCCTTGAGATCATCGGCGCGGAGGACCATCAGTGAGCCCCATGAAATAATCATTCCGTCTACGTCACCACGATCCATTGCCAACAGCGATTCCGCGCTGGCGCCGAAGCCGAACACCGGCTGAAGCTTCCAGCCCATCCCTTCACGGAGCACGATGTGGATGATGTGCGGGCCGCCGCCCGGGTCCGTGTGCGCTAGCTTGATTTGACGGTTTTCGAGCTGCGGCCCATCGGTGACGCCCGCCTGCTTGTGCAAAACCATGACCTGCGTCTCAACCGCGGCGCTTCCCAGGAACCCGAGTTTCGTCACGTCATAGCGGACACCTTCCTCGGGCCCCTCGCCACGGAGCTGGTAGGTCGGAATTGAGCGTTCGATGAGACCGAACGTTAACCCGTCTGGGCGGGCCTGATAGATGTAATTCGCGGCGATACGATGATTGCCGCCGGGCATGTTTTGCACGATGACATTGGGACTACCCGGCAGATGTCGGCCAATGTGTCGTGCCACGATCCGCGCCCACGTATCATTGCCGCCACCCGGATTCTGTCCCACCACGAGGCTCACCGTCTTGCCCTGCCACACCGAGGCCAGGGCCGGATCGGCCGTGGCGACAGCGGCTGCGGGAGACGGGGCAGGTGAAGCGGCGGGCGATGCGGCCGGCGCGGCAGCGGGGGATGCGGCCGGCTTGCTCGCGGGCGACTCGACAGGATTCGCGGGCACTGTTGTCGGCGCCACGGGCTTTGTAGTGCTGGTTTGTTGAGCCGGCGCGGGCCCGCAGGCGACCACTACCGCCACCAGTATCGACGACAGGCATGAGAGCGTGTTGCGATTGATCATCACGGACTGCTCCTCTGTGTGGCGGACGTCTTCGCATCCTCGACTTCGGCACGATAGGCCGATCGCCGCATGACGTCAATTTCGGATGATCGCGTTGACATCAACCTGGTCGCCGGATAGTGTGCAAGACTCTGGCGGCTCACGGAAGCTCGTTTTCTCAGGAGGCATCAATGCGGTCAGCGGAATTTCCGATCATCCCCAGCAAGACGGCAATGCTCTTCTTCGACACGCTCAATGGCGGGCTTCACCCGAAAGACCCGGCGGTGCAGGAGGTCCTGGATGCATCGGGGTACATTGCTCGCTTGCAGAAGATCAATCGCGCCTGCCGGGAAGCTGGGATTACGATTTTTTACACCCGGCCAGAGCACCGGCCGGATTTGAAGGACTGGCCGCGGACAATCGTTGACCTTGGCCACCATGGCGAACCGGGGAGTGGGCCGCGATGGTCCGCCGATCCGGGCTCGGTAGCGGGTAGCTGGGAAGCGCAGGTCATCGAGGAGATCGAGCCACGCCCTCAGGACTACGTGATCATCAAGCATCGCTGGAGCTCGTTCTACCAGACCCATCTGGAGCTGAGCCTGCGCACGGCCGGCATCGACACCGTCATGTTGGCCGGCGGTGCCACTGAGGTGGGCATCGCCAGCACAGCCTATTCGGTACGTGACTGTGGCCTTAACCTGATTGTCCTGCGTGATGCCTGCCGGTCACCAAAGGAGGGCGTAAACGACTTCTTCATGGACCGAGTTTTCCCGATCTTTGCCCGTGTGAGAACGGTGGACCAGGCGATCGCGATGATGGAGAAGAGCGCGTAGAGCGCACTCTTGAGATTCCTGCCATTTAAGCGCGCTACGCGTTTAGCGCGCCACGCAGGAAGAAGAGTAGATTCGCGGGCCGCTCGGCGAGCCGACGCATCAGGTATGGATACCACTCGGATCCGTATGGCACGTAGACGGTGACGCGGTCTCCGGTGGTCACCAGGCGCTCCTGGATGTCGCGACGAATGCCCAGCAGCATCTCGAAAGAGTATCGATCGATGGAGATCGAATTCTGGCGGGCGTAGCGCATGGCGGTGCGGATCAAACGCGGATCATGCGTGGCAAGAGCCGGATGGTCACCATCGCTGAGCAGACGCAGCATCTGGCGCGCGTAGGCTCGATCCACATCGCGTTTCTCGGGGTATGCCACGGCCGGACTTTCGCTATATGCGCCCTTGCATAATCGAACCCCGATGCCCAGAGCGTTCATCTCCGCGACATCGTGGTCGGTGCGATAGAGGTACGACTGCAACACCACACCGAGATTGTCGAATCCCTCAGCTCGAAGCGTGCACGCAATGTCGAGCGTGCGATCAGTCGTCGAGGAGTCTTCCATGTCCAAACGCACGTATGAGCCATGCCGCTTTGCCAGGATCAGAAGGTCCCGCACATTTCGGGTACAGAGCTCCGCATCAAGCTGCAAACCGACCTGACTCGGTTTTACGGAGCAATAGGCGCGCAATCTGCGTGCTGCGACGGCGTCTATTGCGTCCGCGTAAGCTCGCGTCGCGGTGGCGGCCTCTTCGGCAGAAGTCGTGTGCTCGCCCAGGAAGTTGAGCGCGGCCCCGCATCCGCCGCGGTTGAGCTGCTCCACCGTGTTGAGCGCATCGTCCAGGCTCGAGCCGGCGACAAAGCGACCGGCGAGGCGCCTCGCCAGGGTCCATTCAGTGGCTACATGCTTCATCTCAGGGGATGAAGACAATTGGAGGAGAAGACTACGCAATACGCTTGGAGCCTTCCCCAAGACGCTCACACTTCGCCTTCCTGCGCGGTTGATCCCTGGCGACGTGGGTCCGCGGCAGCGGTGAGGTTTCCGGTGGCCCAATCAACCATGATGGATTGCACGTTACCAATGGTGCGAGCTTCAGGCGCGATCTCGTGCCCACGCTCGCGCAAAGCATGGAGAAGCTGAGTATCGGTGCCTTCTTCCCAGGTGATACGTCGCCCGGGGCCAGCGTAGAGTCTCGGTGCCGCAATCGCCTCCTCCAGTGATTGGCCAGCGTCCAGGATGCGGCTGAGCACCTGCAGGATCGTGGGCACAATCGTGGCTCCGCCAGGCGAGCCGAGCGTGAGAATGGGGCGGCCTTCATTCATGACCATCGTCGGTGCCATGCTGCTCAGCGGACGGGCACCGGGACGAACCTGGTTCGGACCGCCGGGCCGTTCGTCAAAGTCACTCATCTGATTGTTCAAGAGTAGGCCAACCCCTGGCACCATGATGCCGCTGCCGAAGAGCGACTCAATGGTGGCCGTCACCGCTACCACGTTGCCCCAACGATCCGCGGTAGTGAAATGGGTGGTTTGTCCAGGGCCCCCGGGGCTCGGGGCCGCGGACTGCCGTAGCGACGAGCGATAGGCCGGCTCAAATATCCACGGATCGCCCGCGCTCCAGGTTTCATTGGCGTACTGGCGGTTAATCACGGCACTGCGCTGCGCAATATAGCCGGGGTCAAGCATGCCAGTGATGGGTACGTGCACATGGTGCGGGTCGCCCAGAGTACTAGACCGATCGGCGAACGCGCAGCGCATGACCTCCAGCAGCAAGTGCGGCGCCTCGCTCTCGTTCTCCAGAGAGCCATCGGCTCGGAGTGTCTCTAGCATGCTCAGCATGCTCAGCAAGGTCACGCCGCTACCTGGCGGGCCAAAAGTGACGATGTCGTGTTCGCCGTATGGTCGATTCAGTGGCTCACGCCAGATCGTGCGATATGCGGACAGGTCGTCGAGCGTCATACGCCCGCCGCGCTCCCGGACCTCATCGACGATGGCCTTACCGATGCTTCCGCGGTACAGCTCGGCCGACCCTCGTTCGGCTAGCGTCTGGAGTGTTCGGCCGAGGTCGCGCTGCACCAGAAGATCGCCGGCCTTCAGCGGAGTCCCACCTGGCATAAACAATTGGGCGGCCGTGGCGGAGCGGCTCAGTCGGGCGCGGTTGTTGGCGCTCCCGAGGCCAATCCGACTCGTCATGAACTCGCTCACCGGTACGCCGTCGTGGGCCGACCGTATTGCGGGCTTCAGCGCATCAGCGAGCTGGATTGTCCCGAAGCGCCGAAGCACTTCCTCCAGGCCCAGAAGAGCGCCGGGGATTGCTACGGCGAGGCCATTGGCGGCACGATCGTTCTCATCCAGCGGTTGCCCATCGCGTCCTAAAAAGATGTCGGGAGTGGACGCCGCGGGCGCGGTCTCTCGCGCATCAAGGGCATGGATACGACTCTCGCCGGCAGCGTAAATCAGCCAGAACGCGCCTCCACCGAGGCCCGAGGCGAGAGGCTCCACCACGCCCAACGTGCAATGCACCGCGGCGGCCGCGTCCACCGCGTTCCCGCCGCTCGAAGAACTTCCGCGCCGGCTTCGGTTGCAACGGCATGCGACGCGGCGACGGCCCATTCACGGAGCGGCGACGGCCCGGCTCCCATGCCATTCGGTCCATCACCATTTACTGGGTCGCTCACTCCCGCTCCTCCACGTTATTGTCGTATGCCAACATCATTGCGCGAAGCGGACTCGGAAGCGGTACGGGGCGCCTGGTCTCCAGATCCACGTACACCTGCACGCCGTGGCCTTCAGCGAAGAGCCGGCCATCCGGGCCATGAATCAGGAACGAGAATCCCGAGCTCGAACGCTTCAGCCAATCCATACGGAATCCCACCCGCAATCGGTCACCGTACTCCGCTGCAACCACGTAACGGCATTGAATATCGAGCATCAAAAAGGCAAGCTCGGTCATGAGGTCAAGCTTCAGGACCTGGGTGTAGTACTCGAGCCGGGCCATCTCAGCATAGATAAAGTACACGGTGTGGTTGACGTGCTTGAGGGTGTCAAGGTCCCGAAAGCGGACGTCCTGATCGATCCAAAAGCGAAAGCTCTTGTCTGAAATGGAAGGGATGTTTTTCACTAGCGTCAGTTTGCCCTGATTGGAGCTACTCTTGGCGTCGGCAGATTTTGCAGCACTCCGGTCTTTAGAGAGTCTGAATTACAAGGTTGCTACGCTTTTGGCTCGGCCCGACAATATCACTCCGGTTCATCAACTGTCGTGTGCTTTAATTGCCGGACGACTTAAGAAAGTCTTCAGAATCACCGGCACGGGCGTTCAGATACCTTCGGGATACTGTCACTGAACACGACTGCCTCGTGGCAGCTTATATGTCCGCTCACTGGAGGGAAGCCGTAACTGATGGCGCGCGCTGCCACCTGGCCTGCGACCTGGACACCGCGTCGGATACCGCCACGTTGGTCGATCCCCCTCTTTATTGCCCTACTGGTCGCCATCGGTCTGGCCGCCGCCTATGCCATGGGCTACGTCGGACAGCGGGCGGTAGGGCCGACGTTCCAGACGACGCCTGTTTCGCGGGGAGACATCCGCTCGACGATTAGCGCAACCGGGCCCATCACCAATCCCGCGAGCCTACCCTTAACGTTTAAGAGCAGCGGCAAACTCATTGATCTGGGCGTACAGGTGGGCGATCGCGTGACGGCCGGCCAGGTCCTGGCCCAGCTTGACGCTTCGGATCTGGAAGCCAATCTAGCTCAAGCACAATCACAGCTTATTCAAGCTCAAGCGAACTACGATGGGCTCGCGGCCGGGCCGACGGAAGAAGCCATAAATGTGGCACGTGCCCAGGTGGCCGCGGCGGAGCAGAGTCTGGCCTCGGCTCAGCGTAGCCTCGCCATGACGCAGGCCACGGCCGCACAGCAGGCTCAGGTTTCCGCGGCCAGCGTAGAGTCAGCGCAGGTCAGCGTTGCCAACGCCGAGAAGGTCGATGAGAACACGCAGGCGCAGGTGGAAGCCTCTACGGCTTCTCTGAAAGTCTCGCTCGAGAATGCCATGAAGGCGCTCGAGAACGCGAAGGCTCAGGCGGTTACCGCCACGGCGGCTTCCCAAGCAACAGTGGAAGCCGACCGCAAGTCGCTGGACGAAGCCGAGAAGAACCTGGCCATCGTTCGCACGCAGATCGATCGGGATACGCAAAGCGATCGCATCGCCGTTTCGAACGCGGAGGTCGTGCTCCGCAACGCCCAGATCGCGCTGGGCAACGCCGAGCGAAAGGCCAAGGCCGATCTCGATGTCTCCCGGCGCCAGGTCGATCGATCAAAGTCGGATTTGAAGACTCAGGAAGAGGAACGTGACCAGGCTTGCAAGAGCTCCTCGACATCGACGAGCAGCAACAACAACAACTGTAACGTGGCCAAACGGCAAGTGGATTCTTCCAAGGCCAGTCTCAGAACCACCGAGCAGCAGGTGAACGTCACGCGCATCTCTGGCGAGCAGTCAATCGCATCGGCGCAGGCGACAGTTAACACCGCCACGAACTCGCTCAATACGGCGCAGGCCGCGCTAAGCAGCAATCAAGCGAAGTACTCCGGCTCGCTCCAGAGCGCTCTAGCGGCGGTCGAGACAGCCAAGAGTCGAGTTAATTCGAGCACGGCCAGCCTGGAGGACGCAAAGGCGCGACAGCAGGCGTCAATCGTGACGGCGCAGAATTCGTTGGATACAGCGCAAGCCAGTTTTGACGAAAGCACCGTGAAGAACCAGGCCACGCTGGTCTCCTCCAAGAACTCCGTGGACTCCGCTCGGGCCTCGCTTCAGTCAGCCACCGCCAACCAGGGCCAATCGCGGGCTTCCTCGGCCGATTCCGTGGACAGTGCGCGTGCTCAGGTGGAGCAGTCCACGGCCAGTCTCAATACGGCGCGAGCGAATTACGAGTCATCCACAGCTATGCCGACCGAGTTCGAGCTGCAGGCGGCACAGGCTCAGGTGGAAAATGCTCGGGCATCGGCATCCATCTCAGAGAACAATTTGAAGCAAGCGGCATTGATTACGCCGGTCGACGGCATCGTGGCGAGTGTGAGTGCCTCCGTGGGTCAGTTCATCAGTGGTGGCTCGGTGAGCAGCGGCACGTCAGCAACTGCCAGCACCACCTCAGGTACGGCCGTGGCTGGCTTCATCACACTCACCAATATCTCCGAGCCGCAGGTCAGCGCACAGGTCAGTGAAGCCGACGTGGGACGCGTTCGTCCTGGCCAGCCTGTCACGTTCACCGTGAGTGCGTTCCCTGGACGCACGTTTACCGCAAAAGTGGCGCGCCTGGATCCTATTGGTCAGACGGTCTCGAACGTGGTGAACTACAACGTCGTGTCCGTTGTCGATAAACCGGACGTCGAGCTGTTGCCCTCCATGACGGCAACGGTCACGATCATCACCGAGCAGGTGAGCAATGTGCTTCTGGTCCCGAACACCGCGGTCTCCTACGGGGCCAGCCAAGCCGGACGGTTGCCACAGGTGGACGAATCTGGCGCGCCGGCAGGCGGTGCGGCGACGGGGACAGAAACCGCCGGCGGGCGTGGAACCGGGGCGCGGGCAGGCGCCGGTGCCGATGGAAGCGGGAATCAGGGAACCGGTGGCAATCAGGGCGCTGGTGGGAATCGCGGAGCTGGAGTGCGGGCCGGTAATGACGTGGGCGCGGCGGCGACGCCGCTGCCGCGAGCACTGATGCCTCTGGCGAAGGCGCCGCAGCTCGTCAGAGCGGCGGAAACCGCACCGGTGGCGCAAACCGCGCTGGGGCTATTACAGGTGAGCCAGAGGCGGGCACAGCCGGATTCGTTGTGGTGCTCCAGAATGGGGAGCCCGTGGCGCGGCGTGTGCGGATAGGTACACGAGACGACCGAAACACTCAGGTGATCTCCGGGCTCCAGGTTGGCGATCAGATCGTCACCGGTTCGGCGCAGGCAGCATCGCAACAGCAGGCCGCGCCAAAGCCGTCCACGGGTGGGTCGAGTATCCTCCCAACAGGCGGTGGAGGAGTTCCCAAGCGGTAGCTCGGGTGCACAGACTGGCAATTGTTGCGAAGGCCAGCGCTGCACGGACCTGGAAGGCAAGACACGGACTCATGATGTCAGACCCCACATCCAACGCTCCCGTTATTCAAGTGGGAGATCTGCGCAAGGAATACCACATGGGTGACAATGTGGTGCATGCTATGCAGGGCGTCTCGCTGGAGGTTTTTCCGGGCGAGTTCGTTGCTGTTATGGGGCCATCCGGCTCAGGCAAATCCACCTTCATGAACGTCGTGGGCTGCCTGGATCAACCGACCTCGGGGTCGTATGAGCTCAACGGTGTGGAAGTGGCGACATTGAGCCGCGACGCTCTGGCAGACGCGCGCAACCGAGAGATCGGCTTCATCTTTCAGAGCTTCAACCTGCTACCGCGGATGACGGCGCTCGGAAACGTGATGCTGCCCATGCTTTACGCCGGGCGTTCCGGAGGCCATTCGTCTCCAGCGTGCCATGGCTGCGCTCCAGGCCGTGGGCCTGAAGGGTCGCGAGCACCACAAGCCGAAAGAGATGTCTGGCGGCCAGCAGCAGCGCACGGCCATTGCCCGAGCCCTGGTGAATAAGCCCAGCGTTATCCTGGCCGATGAACCGACGGGTGCGCTGGATAGCCGGACCAGCATTGAGATCATGGCGCTCCTGCAGCACTTGAACAGGCGTGGTGCCACGATCGTCGTCGTCACGCACGAGCCGGATATCGCGGAGCATTGCTCGCGCATTGTGACCTTTTCGGATGGTCGCGTGCGGGAGGATCGAATTGTGACGAATTCAATTTCGGCGCAACAGCGTCTAGATGAGATGGACGCCGGGCGGGGGAACGCGGCATGAGCCAGGTACTAGACCGTCCGACCGCCGCGCCGACTCCCCAAGCGGCTCCCGAGCCGGTGGTCGAGGAGCAGGAAACCGATGTTTTTGACCTTCTTGCAACCACGCCGCCGCGCGGCCACAGCGGTCTACTCGCCGTAAGCCTGCCTTCGGCGCTGGAGGCGCTTCGATCCAATAAAGGACGATCCATTCTGACCACGCTCGGCATCATCATCGGTGTCGGCTCGGTCATCGCTATGGTCTCCATTGGTGAGGGCGCCAAGTCCCAGGTGGCGGAACGCCTGGCTGGGCTCGGCACCAACGTACTCACCATTCAGCCTGGCAGCAGTCGCTCTGGCGGCGTGAGTGGTGGTGCGGGTACCGTCCAAACGTTGACGGATGCCGATGCCGTAGCGATTCAGAACGAGGTCGATGACATCGCGACGCTGAGCCCGATCGTTCAGGGCAATGCGCAGCTCGTCGTGGGAAACCAGAACTGGCAGGCCCGTATTCAGGGCGTGTGGCCGGAATACCAGGATATCCAGAACTGGAAGGTCTCCAGGGGCTCGTTCTTCTCGCAGCAAGACAATACTGAAGCGCGTAGTGTGGCAGTGATTGGCGAGACGGTGGCTCAGAATCTCTATCCTGGCGGTCAGAACCCCGTCGGAACGCAGCTTCGCATTCGCAACGTCCCGTTCGTCGTTGTTGGTGTGCTGGCGGCCAAGGGTAGCAGCGGCTTCCAGGATCAGGATGACATCGTCATGGTCCCGTTCGAGACCGGCCAGGTGCGCCTGTTTGGGCCAGAGAAGATCAATCAGATCTCCGTCCAGACGGTGGACGGTGATTCAATGACGACCGTCCAGGACGACATAACTCAGTTATTGCGATCACGACACCGTCTACGACCGGCCGATCGAGATGACTTCCAGGTTCGGAACAGTAATCAGATCGTCGAAACGGCCTCGGGCGTCGCGCAGACACTTACCATGCTCCTAGCTGGCGTCGCGGCGGTGTCGCTGGTGGTTGGCGGCATCGGCATCATGAACATCATGCTGGTCTCCGTCACTGAGCGCACACGCGAAATCGGCATTCGCATGGCCATCGGCGCACGTCCGGGAAACGTGCTCTCACAGTTTCTGGTGGAAGCCATCATGCTCTCAGTGATGGGCGGACTGATCGGTATCGCACTGGGCCTCGGAATCGCCTTCTCGCTACCAAAGATCGCAGGTTGGGCCTCCGTCGTCACGGGTGGCTCCATCGCACTGGCCTTCGGATTCTCGGCAATGATCGGCGTCTTCTTCGGCTACTATCCCGCCAGGAAAGCCTCCCAGCTCAATCCCATCGACGCACTGCGATACGACTAGCACGCCAGTACTGCCCGGCAATCCTTGGGGCTTGAGGCTGCGAGATGTATGATCGCCCCAGCCCGTCTCGTACGCGTGGACGGCAAGGAGAGCGGCTCATGGCAGCTATCAAGAAAGTCGGCCACGTTGTACTGGGGGTACGAGACCCTCAGCGGTCCATTGACTTCTATACCAATGCAATCGGTATGGAGCTCGTCACGCGCATCGACGATATGCAGATGGCGTTCTTCTCATTCGGTGAGCGGGACCATGATATCGCGGTCATCAAGGTCCCAGAGGATGCCCCGGTTGGCAGCTACGGCTTGGCTCATACGGCCCTGGAGATCGATGGTGGCGTGCCGGAGCTGCGGGAGCTTTATGAGCGGCTAAAGGATCGTGGCGTCGAGGTGGAGTTCACCGCGGACCACGTACTGACCAAAAGCTTCTACTTCCTTGATCCCGACGGTAATAGGTTGGAGATTTTTTCGCAGGCGCTTCCCGCGAGTGAGGCCAAGCAGTTTCTGCACGACGTCAACCAAGGTGATGCGGTAATGGGCCCTCTGGATCTGGAGAAGGCTCCAGCGTAAGTCGAGCCGCGAGACGCTGACTCAGCTCGGTGGGACAGATGTCGCTACCTGTCCAGTGTTTGCTAATCGATCTCAGATAAACGTCTGTCCCTTCCATTCACCGACTACGGCGTCCAGGATGGATCGCGTCCGCTAAGGCCAACGGCGCGATCCAACAGCGATGCGTCGGGTGAGACCTCAACGATTGGACCAAACGGTGATCCTTCACCTCGATCGGGTGATTGAGAGAGCATCGCGATGATGGCTTCGAGGTTGGCCGTATCGCATGTGAATCGTTGACCCGTGGCCCGGGCGAGATCCCAACCGTGGATGACCAGCTCATCAACGGCCACAATGCCCATGATCTGCGCGGGAAGTGTCACACCTCCAGCCAATGCTTCTCCCTGCCAGGCCGCCGGATCTTTCCAGGCGGCTACGAGCTCATCGAGCTGCGACGGCAACTTGGTGCGCCATTCCAGGTCAAGATGGTCGGCCGATGGCAGTGGAGGTCCAGCCTGACCTGGAGCGTCGGTTGATTTCCGGGCGGCGTTTGTGAATGCCATAGTCAACCCCATGAAGTGATCCAGCAGCGCCGCGACGGACATCTCTCCACACGGCGTCGGATTCGAGAAGTCCGCCTCAGTGATTCCGTTCAGTAACGCTTTCACCTGGCGAGCAGGCGGGTCCAGATCCAGCATTGCGTCGCGGTCCGTCATCGCTTTCCTCCTGTGGGCTCGGTGCTGAAAAGTAACGGCCGCGGCGGTCCAACTTGCGTACCGCTCAGCCGGTCACGGCGAAATGACACTTCTCAAGAAGTTCGCGGAGTTCTGGTACGACTTCATCATAGGCGACTCGTGGGGGCTGGCGATGGGAGTGCTCGCAATCCTGGTGGTTGCGAAGGCCATAGACGTGCTGGTGCCCGCGGAGATTGCCGTGCCTTTCCTTCCGATTGCATTACCCATCGCGGTTGTGGCTGTCCTGGGTATTAGCCTGGCTCGGGCGGAGCGCTAACAGACGCCGGTGGAAGTCGTCTCGACTATCTATTGTGCCTGCCTTTTGAATTAGGACGGGACAGTCGAGACGACCGTCCCACCAAACGACGGGTTAAACAACCCAGTGCCGCTTGCCGTTGGCGCTTAGGAGGCGGCCGAATTCCAGCCCAGGGAAGTGCGCCGCGGCGGCCGGGATATCCGTGCCCTCTAACTCCCGAATGAGCGCTGTCTTGGTTCGTTGAGCAAGCTCGGGATCAACGTCTCCGAGACCGCCCCACTCATCTTCCTCAAGCTCTACAGGGCAGTGCACTACGTCGCCAAGTAGAAGACCGCGTGCCGTTCCTGATGAGATCACCATGATGGTGCTGCCCGGAGTGTGGCCTGGGGCCACCATAGCGTCAACGCCGGGAAGGATCGGCCCTGCTCGGTCCCAGGTCTCCATGCGCTCGGCCACGGGTGTCATGATCTCCGTGACCTCCTCGTTCTTGCCCATGAAATGCTCGAGGTCACGGACGTCACAGCGGTAGGTCGCATTCGGAAACACGATCTCGCCGTCTCTGGATGCCCACCCCACGTGATCGAAATGCAGGTGAGTAAAGATGACGTCGGTCAAGTCTCCGGGCTGAACACCGATTGCCGCCAAGCTTTCCAGGAGATGACCCGCGTCATGAAACATCCGCCTTGGCGCCCCCATGCCCGTATCCACCAGCACCAGGCGATCGCGAACCCCTCTTATGAGAAACCCGCCGAGCGCCAGCTCGACTTTGCCGTCCTCATCGATGAACTGCTGATGCTGTGACCACATCTCATCCGTAGTTCCGCGAAATCTGTCAGCGTCGAATTTCCCAACGCCGTCATAGATCGCAGAAACCTCGAGATCACCGATTTGCATGATGAAGCCCCTCTCGCTTGAGCCTGCCCGACTCGAGCTACGGTAGCAGGAATGGCACAGGCGAGCGAGCATGACAATCGATCCCAGGTGGCCAACTCACGGTGTATCGTCCGAGCGTAGGAACCACTACTCATGCTTGCAGCGATTGCGACTCGCCACCGGGCTTGTGCTCTTCACTTACGTGACGAGCCATCTGCTGAATCATTCCCTTGGGCTCATTTCCATCCAGGCGGCGGAAGCGGGACGGGTGTGGTTCACGGCGGTGTGGCGTCATCCGCTGGGAACGTCACTTCTGTACGGCAGTCTGCTACTCCACATCGCGCTGGCGCTGGTCGCGATTTACAGGCGGCGTCATTTTCGTGTCCCACGCTGGGAGATTCTCCGATTGGCCCTTGGCCTGGCGATACCGTGGTTTCTCCTTCAACATGCGTTTGCCACGCGGGCGATCCATGAAGTCTCCGGGATCGATGACAACTACACCCGCCAGGTTGTTTTCTTCTGGATTCTGCAACCACTTCGAGGGGTTCAGCAGATCGTGCTACTGTCGATCGCCTGGACGCATGGCTGCCTCGGTTTGTACTTCTGGCTTCGGGTAAAGCCCTGGCGGCCGGTCACACTGCGGGTTCTACGAGTCCTGGCGCTTCTCATCCCGGTGCTTGCAATCGGTGGATTCGTGGATATGGGACAAGAGGTCAGTCAGCTCGCGAGCGACCCCGTCTGGCTGGAGCGTGCTTTCCCCTCTCCGACGCAGGAAGAAAGCCAGCTTGTCGCTTTCTGGCGAGATCTGGTGACCGGGCTTTTCGCGTTGAGCGTCGCTGCAACGTTTATCGCAAGGGAGATCCGACGCCAACGCGAGCAGCGTCGGAACGCCATTGTGATCACCTATCCGAACGGGCAGAGCGTCCGCATCGCCGCCGGTATGACACTTCTGGAGGCCAGCCGCTCAGCCCGTATCCCCCACGCCTCGTCTGTGTGGCGGACGGGGCCGCTGCTCCACCTGCCGATCGCGCATCGTTGGGCCACCCAACGCGGTGCCACCACCATCCGCGGACGAAGCGCGTGTGCTCCGGCGTATCGGCGCGCCGCCTGATGTGCGGCTTGCTTGC
This sequence comes from uncultured Chloroflexia bacterium, assembly GCA_963765765.1. GTDB lineage: Bacteria > Chloroflexota > UBA6077 > UBA6077 > JACCZL01 > CAVXYC01. Next base: position 266,487 of record CAVXYC010000030.1, read on the forward strand.
CAGGCGCGGCCGGTGGCTAATATTCGCGCATTCCCACTCCTTCCGCCTACGGGAAGTCTGCCGGGCAACATTCTCCAGCCATCGGAATCCGAAGGAGTGGAGCGTGTCGTCGCGATATTATTCGCTGACCTGCGTGGCTTTAGTGGCTTGGCTGAGAAGCGACTGCCATTTGACGTGGTGTTTCTGCTCAACCAGTACTTCGCGGCCATGGGCAGCGCCATCGACTCTGCGGGAGGCCACCTCGACAAGTTCATTGGGGACGGCCTTATGGCGCTGTTTGGGCTGCACGAATCGGCTGAGCAGGGGTGTCGCCATGCTCTGGAGGCGGCTGCGCTGATGTCCAGGGCGCTCGACCACCTCAATGAGTCAATCGCGGACGATTTACGTGAGCCGTTGCGCATGGGCATCGGGATCCACGTTGGACCGGTCATTGTGGGCGAGCTCGGTTACGGACGTGCGAGATCGATGACTGCCGTTGGCGATGCGGTGAACATCGCCAGCCGTCTGGAGACCCTCACCAAGGAGTTTGGCGTCCAGGCTGTACTCTCATCGGATGTTGCTGAGCGAGCGGGTGTGGGGCTGCCTGCGCGCGCGCATCACGATGTGCCGATCATCGGTCGCACGGAGCCGTTGACCGTGTTTGCAATACCCAACGCGGCGGCGCTTGCCGCCGAGGTCCGCGCGGCTCAAGAGCGGCTCCAACACGTATAGGGCGCAATAGGGCAGAATTTACGCAGCCCGTTGGACGTGCTTTCGCGGGCGCATATTACCCATGGCTACACATTGTGTGCTCGGCGTTACAGGCGCCATTGGATTCTGGTGTGCGCGGCTCCTGCTGGATCGCGGTGAGCGTGTCATCGCGCTCGCGCGCGATCCTGATCGCGCTCGGGAGCGATTCTTACCGAGCGATGCTGAGCGACTGGAGATCATCTCGGGCGATGCGCTCGACGTCGACGCCTTGAGACGCGCCGCGAACGGCTCTTCCACGCTGATCCACGCGGTGAATGTGCCATTGGGAGCGTGGGAAGATCCGACGCGCGGGCGGGCGGCGCTGATGCAGGCGTCCATCGATGCAGCTGTCGATACCGGTGCGCGGGTTCTCTTTCCAGCCAACGTGTGGGTCTACGGACACACCTATGTACCGCTGCTCTTCGAAGGACATCCGTTCGCGGCGGATACGGCCAAGGGGCGCACCGCGGTCAAGCTAGAATCAATGCTTGCTCAGGCGCATCGAGAGCGCGGGCTTCACTACAGCATCGTGAGATTGCCCGACGTTTACGGGCCGTTTGTCGCCAGTGCGCTGTACCGCTCGGTCTTTGAGCATGCAATGAGCGGCTCCACCCTTACCTGGTATGGATCGCTCGACACTCCACTCGAAGTCGTCTACGTAGCCGACGCGGCGGGTGCATTGCTTCAGGTCGGTATGGACCCTGAGACCGATGGTCGGGCGTTCAATCTCCCGGGACCAGAAGAGACCACCGCGCGCAAATGGCTCACACTGCTCGCTGATACCGCCGGGACGCGTGCCCATCCAAGAGCGATTCCCTCCCCCATCATTGCGATCGCAGGTTGGTTCAATCACGAAGCGCACGAGATGCATGAGCTGCTCTATCTCAAGACGCGTCGACTGATCCTGGAGGGCCGCCGCTACACGGACCGCTACGGCAGCTACCCGGCCACGCCGTACGACGAAGGGATTCGTAAGACGCTCGAGTGGTATCGGGCAGGATGCCCGGCGATGGGCTCGGCTTCTGAACTGGCCGACGCCCCTCGCCGCTCTAGCGAGCCCTGATCGGGCAATAATCAGCCTCCAGCCGAAAAGGCACGGGGATTGGCGATTCAGGAGGACGGAAGGCTTGTGCCTGCCGGCTATAGCAGCGAGGATAACGGCGCCACAAGGTTGCGCGGTCGCCCGCTACCAAACGGACGGGAGTCTGGATCCGAGCTTCTCCGACGACGGGAAGAAACTGACAGAGTTCCGTGGCGACGATGGCGGTGCATATACGGTCGTCATTCAAGAGAATGGCAAGGCCGTGGCCGCCGGCTATATCTATGCCGATAAGGATAGAGATTTCGCTCTAGCCCGCTACAAGCCCGACTCGGGGGTCTGGCGCAATCTCTGTCAGGCATGAGCGGTGCGAGATCACTCATGCCTGGAAGGGCAGGTCATAGAGCTCGATAACGTTTTTCACGGTCATCTCGTGGCGCTCTTCGGGCGTGCATTCCGCGAGAATGCGGTTCAGCACTTCCTGGGAGTGCGGAAACACGGAATCACCATGAGGGTAGTCACTGCCCCAGAGCAGGGTGCTGGTACCGGAGTAGTCGCGAGTCTTGATGCCGATCTCGTCGTCTTCAAATGTGACGCGGAAGTTTTGCTTCCAGTAGTCGCTCGGTTTTCTCGGCATTGCGCCCGGGGCGCGGATCCCGCCCTGACGATGGTAGGACCAGTCCAGCCGCTTGAGTGTGATGCCCAGCCAGCCGGTCTCGAACTCGGTGATCACGAAACGCAGGTCCGGATAGCGCTCGCACACGCCGGATTGGATCAGGTCGGCGATGCTAAAGATCACGCCGGCAAAGGCCAGGGCGCTGCCGGCCTGACGATGAGGAAGCCCGTGGTTCGCCGTGGCCCCGGTGAAGATGTGCATGGTGAGCGGCATCTTCATTGCCTGGGCGGCGTCCCAGAACCGGTCGTACCACGGGTCGCTGTACGGGTGTTCCGGAGGCGCGGTGGCTGGGATGCACACTCCCACGTGTCCCAGCTTCTTCGCTCGCTCCATCTCTGCGATGGCGGTGTCAAGATCGCGAAGCTGAATGGCCGCAAGCCCGAAGAGCCGATCCGGCGCGTCGGAGCAATACTCCGAGACCCAGTCGTTGTAGCACTGGAACGCGGTATTTACGATCTCAAGGTCATCGATCTGGTAGACGTTGAAGAGCACGCTGGGGTACATGACTTCGGCGTCGATGGCGTCACGCTCCTGGTCTTCCAGCCGCGCCTTGATGTCGTACACGCCGGGGCGAGCCAGCTTGTAGCCCTGCTTGAGCATCTCACGGGAATCTTCACGGCTGAAGTCGAAATCGGCTTGCAAGAAGCCCGCGATTGAGAGCCCGAGTCGCCCGTCGCCGAGGTTCAGCACTGGGCCGCGGTCTTCTGACTCGACCACGCGAGGAGCGCGATCGCCGAAGCGCTTTTGTAGTGGGCTGAACAGCTCGGGCGGCTCCACCACGTGAGAGTCCGCGGAAATACACGTCGCCTTTTTCATCGCGTCACCATACTCCTCATCGAGTTGAATCTGTGAATGCGGTCAACGAATACCTACAGGAGCCGGCAGGCCATAGAACCGCAGGGCGTTCTCACTCAGGATTTTTTGCTTGAGTGACGCTGTGAGGTCGTCACGCTCCATCAGCTCCGAGACGGTGTGCGGCCACTCTGAATCCCAGTGCGGATAGTCCGATGCGTACAGGAGCTGATCCTCACCCACCCAGGAGGCTACAAAGGGGATGGTCTTCTCCTCAGGCTCGCACGCGAAGTACGCCCGGCCGCAGGTCATGTACTCGCTGGGCTTGGACTTGCAGCGCGGCGCGTCGAACGGGCGCTTCTCAAACTCCCCATCCATGTGCTCCATCCAGAACGGCACCCAGCCGGCGCCGCTCTCCATGAATCCAACACGCAGGCGTAGGGAACTACCTCGAATAGCCCGCCCAGTACCGCGGTTGTCACGGAGATCATCTGCTCCGGCACGTGCGTCCAGATGTGCACACCCAGGAAGTTATTGAACCGACCCACGTCACTGGTTTCAGAGCCTGTGGCGTGGAACGCCACGGGAACGCCCAGCTTCTCCGCCTCGCCGTAAAGCGGGAAGAGTGCCTCGTCGGCGATGGTACGCCCGGGGATCCAGCTCGGGATCATCAGCCCCACCAGTCCGAGCTCGGAAACCGCGCGATCGAGCTCGCGGCAAGCCGCGGTGACGTCCTGCGTGGGCACCAGCGCCACTCCCTTGAGCCGATCCGGCGCTTGACTGCACCAATTGGAGACGAAGGCGTTGTAAGCGCGGCACATGTCGGCTTGCCGCTCGGCATCACGGATCTGCGCTATTCCGAGCCCCAGAGTGGGATAGATGATGGCCAGATCGATGCCCTCCTGGTCATAGTCGGACAGCATCTCCGCGGGGGTCTTCGGATCGGCGCCCATGTCCCCACCTGGATATTGGCGGCGATCCCAGCCCTGATTGGGGAAGGTGATCCGTCGGCCGTGCGGGGTGGGCGGCAAGTTCGGCTCGTAGCATCGATCCCAGAAATCCATGACGTGACCATCCGCGTCCACCACAAATATTCCGTCGCGCATCGGTTCCCTCCCGTCGTTGCTTGCCTACACGGCCCGATTCGCGGAATCGCGGCCCATCATCATCCGAGCGACCGCGTAGCCGACGATGACTACGCCCGTCTGGATGAGAGCTAGCACAATGGCCAGTCCTTGATTCCCGCCCACCGCCCAGCCAAAGATCTCCACCGAGAGGGTGCGTGTTCCAGGACCAGCCAGGAGCAGGATGGTGTCCAGCACGCGGACCGCGATGACGAACTGGAGAATCCAATTGCCGATGACCGCCGGCCGCAGCAACGGCGCCCATATACGAACGAGCGTGCGAGTCCACGAGGCTCCGTGAATGCGGGCCGACTCCTCGAGCTCCGCGCCAATCTGCATCATGGTCGGGGCGAAAAAGCTCCGTCCCAATGGCAGGCCTCGGGCGACAAAGGCAAGGACCAGGATGCCCAGCGTTCCGTAGATTGGAAAGTACACGAACGCCCACAGGAACCCCAGGGCAAAGACCATCCCGGGTACCGCCCACGGCGTCCAGGCCAGGAGATCGAGCACTTTGCGCCCACCCCAGCGCGTACGGGTGACGATGTAGCAGACCATCGCGCTCAGGGCCACACCGATCGTTGCCGCCAGGAGCCCCATCGTGACGGTGTTCTGGATGGCAGTGATCACCGCGCTCCGTCGGAGCGCCTCCGTCCAGTGGTCGGTGGTGAATACGTCTAGCCGGACCATGCTCGGGCACCGGGGAGAACGACTGCACCACGAGCACGGCAAAGGGGAAAATGCCGAAGACCAGGAAGAAGCCAAAGATAAGGCCGAAGGTGACCCAGCGCCATGGCCCGATGTCCAGAGGTCGGGCTTGAAACGCTCGGCCAGAGACCGTGGTGTACAGCTTGCCGCTCAGCAGCTTCCACTGCACCACAATCAGGCCAAACGTCAGCACCATTAGCAGCAGCGAGAGTGCTGAGGCGGGTCCGTACAGGTTTTTCCCGCCGTAGAGGTTGTCGTAAATTTTTGTCGTAAATACGAGAATTCCCGGCCGGGTCCCCAGGAGCTGCTCCATCTCGAACGACTCCATGGCTCGTACGAACGAGATGATCCACGCGCCGAGAAGGGCCGGCATGAGCAGCGGAATGTCCACGCGCAGAATGGTGCGCCAACCGCTCGCGCCGCACATCCGCGCCGAGTCCTCGAGTGACGCGTCCATCTTCATGAAGGCGGGATAAACAAACAGGAATAGCACCGGCGCGGAGCGGACAGCTCCCAATATGATGAGCCCCCACACGGAATAGACGTTGATAAGGTCGCCGCCCAGTATCGGACCGGCCCATTGATTGATCAGGCCACCGCGGGGAGCTCCCAGTAGCATCCAGGCCAGAACCCACGGGAGATCCGGAAGGAAGAACATGAACGCGAGTGTGGCTTCCAGGAAGCCTCGTCCCGGTGTGTTGGTGCGGGCGATGATCCACGCGAACGTCGTAGCGATCGCCAGACCGAGCAACGCTCGGGGCGCGGCGATCGTTATCGTATTTAGAAACACCCGGAAGGTGCTCGGGTCACTGATGACCGTCATCAGATTGTTGAGAGTTAGCGAGCCGGCGCTCCCCGGCGGGCCGTCTTTCAAGGCCCCATAGATGATCATCGCCATGGGGTAAGCGACCAGGATCGTCAGGACGACGAGCAAGATCGCCGGAAGGACATTTGCCGGACTGGCCAGGTGCGCCAAGCCGGTCGGAATGGTGTGCCGGCGGATAGGGCGCGCGGAGACTTCAGCGGCCATGGTACGAGACGTTGCCCCCCGCCGCTGCTGGCACAGGCAGGTATTGAATCCGTGGGGCAATCCTGTCTAGTTGCGTGCACGAGAGGACCCCACCCCGGCCCTCCCCGCTGCGGCAGGGAGGGAGCCGGATTCTCCATTTCCTCTGAACACGCTCCCTCCCTGCCGCAGCGGGGGAGGGCCGGGTGGGGTCCTCTGGCGACCGCCTCTGGTTCGGAACGGGAGGTACCTACCTCCCTGAGCTCTCTCCCTGGGCGAGCCAGCGGGTCGAGCGGAAGCCCACCCGAGACGGACGAGCCTCATCGCAACACAGCCATCATTTCAGCCCGAATTCGGGAAGCAGCGCGGCGGTCTTCTCGCCGTAGACGAAGTACTTCCGATTACCCACCTGGAAGTCGTAGCTATTTGGGTTCTCGTGGAAGAACTTGATGTCCGGGCTGATCTGCGGAGCCAGGTCGGGGATCGCCGGCTGAACGTCTCGGCGGATGAAGGAGCCGCCGGGATACCCCGCCAGGATCTGTTGCGCTTCCTGGGTGAGGGTGTAGTTCATGTAGACCCTGGCCGCGTTCGGGTGGGGCGCACCTTTCGGGATGCACCACGAGCCCGTGGAGCTCATGTACCCGTCCGACGGCTTCACGAGAGAGACGGGGCGTGGCTCCGGCAATTTAAAGAGGTCCACAAGAGCCGTTGCGTTGGCCATGATGTAGATGCCGTACACACCCTGCATCGTCTGGTTCATGGCCTCCGGGCCGTTGCGTGAAAGCGCTTTCACGTTGGCCAGCGTGTCGCGGACATATTGCTCGCCGTAGATATCCCATGAGCTGGAGGCCCACAGCGTCCCGAAGGAGACCGGGCCGGGCTCGTCCAGGACGATCATCCCCTTATAGCGGGGGTCGGTCAGGTCCCTGTAGCTCTTGGGCTGCTGATCGGGTGGGATCAGCCTGTTGTTCACGGGGATGAACCAGATACCGTTGGTGCGCGTCAGGGTGTCACCTCGGCCCTGCTTCGAGTCGCCAATGGGATCGAAGATCCATGGCACGCCAGGGCTCTTCGGCCGCCGGCAGGCGACCATGGGTTCCGAGAAAGCCTTGCTGGGCTAGATCCCGACACTCTGCGCTCGAGGAGCTGCGGATATCCACGCCGATCTTGTTCGCCGCGGCCTCGGCCTGATAGCGGGCAAAAAAGTCGCCGCTCCGCTGCACGGTCTCTTCAACCTTGATCCCGTAGTTCTGCTCGAATTGCTTGTTGAGCAGCTCCTCGCCGCCGATGGACGGGCTGAAGGCACTCTTGACCACGGTGCCTTCCTTCTTCGCCTCGGCAACGATGGCGTCCCAGGCCGCGTCGCCGGAAACGGGCTGCCCGGCAGACGGCTCGGCGGGCTTCGCGGCCTGTGCAGGCGCGGACGTGGATTTAGCGGTTTCAGTCTTCGCTGTGGGTGCAGTAGATTGCGCGGGTGTGCAGGCGGCCAGCGCCAGCGACACGCTCATGCACGCGAGAACCATGCGTGGTGATCCAGGACCGGTCATTCGATACCTCCCACCGAGGCCCCGCGACCTTTAGCAGGCGCGAGCACTCCAACGCGAGCGCGATCAGAACCGGCGTGAAGAGGAGCGGCAGCACATCGGCCGCATTCCAGGAGGCACCCCATCCTGACCTATTCAGACCACGCGGGCGACCAGTTTCTCCCAGCCACCTTACGTTTCGATTTCCTGGGCAAGCAATGGTCATTCTGCTATTAGTTGAGTAATCCTGGGTTATCAAATCGCGGTTCGAGGGCCGAGTCGAGCATGCATGCCAGCTCCGCGTCCATCACGTATCAGCAGCTCCGCGTCTTTGCCGCGGTTGCCGAGCTGCGCAGCTTCCATCGTGCCGCCAGCGCGTTGCTGCTGACCGAGCCGGCCGTATCCAACCACGTTCGGCATCTCGAGCAGGTGGTGGGCGCGCAGCTGATCGTCCGATCTCGCGGGCGCCGCTCGGTGGAGCTCACGGGTGCCGGGACGATGCTGCTCAAGACGTGCGGATCACTCTTTACAACCCTCGACTCCGCGCTCGTGGCGATTCGAGAGCGTCACGGTCCCAACCCATCGACCATTGCCATCGGTACGGGTCCCAACTTCGGAAGCAGCTCGCTTCCACCGCTGATTGACTCCTTCCGCGAGGATCACCCGGGAGTAGACTTCATGATCGAGGTCGGTGCTAGCCAGCATCTGGTGAAGCTGCTGGAGCGCGGTCAGATTCACCTGGCAGTCGTGGCCTCGCCTGAGGCACGTTTGAGCCTTGCGTGTGAGCCGTATTTCGCGTACGAAGTACACCTCGTTGGACCGGCCGGACATCGCCTTGCTCAGGGCGGTCCACACCCTCTCAATGAGCTGGCTCAGGAGAGCTACATCGAGCCGGACGAGCCAATGGCGCGGCGCTTCGGGATTGAGGAGATGGCCGCCGCGGCTGGGGTTCGGATGCACGTGGTGATGTCCGGAGGCGACGTTCATGTGCGCGTCCAGGCAGTGGCAAATGGGCTCGGGATCACCCCCGTAGACCTGGCAACCGCTGTGCCCAGCGGTCCACTGAGCGAAGCGATGCGCTCGCGTATCGCTGTCCTGAAGGTCGAGGGCTTTCCGCTACGCCTAGAACGTTGGCTGTACTATCGCCGCGGGGAATTGCCTGGCGTAGTGGCCGAGTTCCGTGATCACCTGCTGCGTCATCGAGAGTCGCTGGAATTGGCGCTCGCGACGGTGCCGCAGCCAGCGGCTACAGCTTGACCGTGCCGAGCGCGAAATGCCCAGCGCAGGAACGTCCGTCTCGGTAATGGATTCCTTGACCGCTTGCCACGCGGGCGGACTACACTGGACTGCTGCACCGAAATCTCGCATCGAGGGAATCGAGTGAAAGCCGTCAAGGTTACCAATCTCACGAAACGGTTCGGCAGCGTCACGGCCGTCAACAGCGTCAGCTTCGAGATCGAAGCCGGTGAGTTCGTGACACTGCTCGGCCCCAGCGGCTGCGGCAAGACCACGACACTGCGCATGGTCGCAGGGCTAGAGCGCCCGGACGCGGGAACCATCCAGGTAGGCGAGCGCGTGTTGACCGACGTGGAACACGGCATCGCAACCGCGCCGGAGAAGCGCGGCATGGGCATGGTGTTCCAGAGCTATGCCATCTGGCCTCATATGACCGTGTTTCAGAACGTCGCGTTTCCGCTGGAGGAGAAGAAGCTTTCCAGCTCGGAGATCCGCGAGCGAGTGATGGCCATTCTGGAGACAGTTGGCCTCGGCGGTTTCCACAGTCGACCCGCGCCCCTGCTGTCTGGCGGGCAGCAACAGCGCGTGGCGCTCGCCCGCGCACTCGTCTCGAATCCGGACGTATTGCTGCTGGACGAGCCACTCTCAAACCTGGACGCGCGGCTGCGTGAGGAGATGCGCTTTGAGCTGCGCGAGACGCAAGCGCGGCTCGGGATTACCAGCCTGTTCGTAACACACGACCAGGTCGAGGCCATGACGCTTTCGGACCACATGATTGTGATGAACCACGGCGACATCGAGCGCCAGGGCCGACCGCGCGAGGTCTACGATGAGCCGCGCACGCAGTTCGTGATGGATTTCCTGGGACAGGTGAATCACGTGCCGGCGCGCGTGCAGAGCAATAAAACCGACGCCTCGTACGCCATTGTGAGCGGCACTGAGTCCGCGTTGCGGGTGCCAATCAACGGGACACACTGCGAGGATGGCGAGGACGTGACTCTGGCGTTCCGCGCGGAGGATGCTCGAGTCGTGGACTCCGACGTGCTCGGTGCCTGGCAGGGCACCGTGCGGTCCATCATCTACATGGGCTCTCACAATGAGTACACGGTGGACCTCGGAGGCGCGCTCATACGCGTCCTGGGCGACGTGGATGATCACGTCGCGAGCGGTTCACCGATTTACATTCGCGTAGACTCCTCTCGCCTACGCGTATTCCCACGCGGCCAGAGCCTGGTCGGATCCGCGTCCTGACCAGCCCCGATCGATTTCCAGTACGGGGGTATCCGTCTCTATGCCATCTTCACTCATCGGCGCGTCCGTTCCTCGCATTGAGGGCCCGGACAAGGTGACCGGTCAGACGCGCTATACGAGGGACTTCACCCTGCCCGGATTGCTGCACGCGCGCATCCTGCGCAGCCCGCATCCACACGCGCGTATCGTACGGGTGGACACGAAGGCTGCCAGCGAGGTGCCAGGTGTACGGGCCATCCTGACCGGTGAGGACGTGCGCGATCATTACGTGGGCAAGACACTACGGGATATGCCGGTGCTGTGCTGGGACCGAGTGCGTTACGTGGGCGATCGCGTGGCGGCCGTTGCCGCGGAGACGGTAGAAGCCGCTGAAGCTGCCATGCAGGCGATCATCGTGGAGTACGATGAGCTGCCGGCCGTCTACGATCCGATCGAGGCGATGCGGCCCGATGCGCTGCCGCTGCACGATGACGTGACGAGCTATCTGGGGCCGCCGCCTGAGCGACTAGCTGCTGACCTCCACAATGGAGCCACGCGGCTCTTCTGGCGGCGCGGCAACTTGGAAGAGGGCTTCGCTAGCGCGGACCTGGTTCTGGAGCACACGTTCAAGATTCCGGCGCGCTCGCAGGGCTACATCGAGCCACACGCATGTACCGTGCTTATCAATGATGGGGGACGCATCGAGCTCTGGGCGGCCAACAAGACGCCGTTTCGCGGCCGCACCCAGTTCGCCACGGCCATCGGTGTTCCTGAGGACCAGATTCTTGTCCACGTTACCAACGTGGGCGGCGACTTCGGCGGCAAGGGCGACGTTGTGGATGCGCCCATCGCCTACTACCTGGCCCAGAAAACCGGGCGTCCCGTGAGCATTGTGCTGAGCGGCGCCGAGGACTATGCCACAAGCAATCCGGATCAGTACACGCACGTGACTATTCGCTCAGGGGTCAAGCGCGACGGCCGGATCGTTGCCCGCAGCATGCACACGGTTCATGCTAGCGGCGCGTATGCCGCGCTCAAGCCCAACGGCGCGTACTCCACCTGGCACCAGGTGGGCGGCTGCTACCAGATCCCCAACGGCGAATACGAGTTCCTGCAGATCTACACCAACACTGCCCCAGGCGGATATTTCCGAGCGCCGGGGGCGCACCAGTTCGTGTTCGCCACCGAGTGCCATACCGATCTTCTGGCTGCCGAGCTGGGGATGGATCCGGCCGAGCTGCGCTTAAAGAACCTCATGGCCGAGGGCGAGGAAGATCAGATCGGCACCACCATGGAGCACATCAAAGCGCGTGAGGTGCTAGAGGGGGCTCTGAACGCCGCGGATTGGTATAGCCCCAAGCCCGCCAACGTCGGTCGCGGCATTGCGTTGTTCGGTCGCCAGAACGGGGGCGGTCCCAGCGGCGCGATTCTCACGGCCGAGACCGATGGGACGATCAGCATGATCAGCCCCACCATCGACGTTGGCACGGGCACGCACACCATCATGAAACAGCTTGTGGCCGAGGATTTTGGCCTGCCGCTCGAGAAGATCAGCGTCACGATCGGCGACAGCGATCACGTCCCGTACGACGAGGGCCCACGGGCCAGCCGTGTGACCTACACCGAAGGTACGGCGGTCATGAAAGCATGCGCGGAGCTGCGCCAAAGACTGTCTGAGCCGGCCGCGGAGCTTCTCGGCTGCCCGGTCGGGGAAGTCCAGCTACGCGATGGCGCGTTTCATGGCGACGGTCGCAGCGTGAGCCTGGCCGAGGTGGTGGCCATCGCCGACTCCGGCAACCCCGTTACCGCCCGTATCGAGCAGGTGGCACCTGAGCTGGACGAAGTGCGCTACTACTGCGCCATGGTGGCCGAGGTGGAGGTGGACCCGGAGACCGGGCAGGTCACGGTGCGAAAGCTGATCACATCCCATGATGTGGGTGCGATCATCAATCCGGTCACCCACCAGGGCCAGATCGACGGCGGGGCCACCACCGGCATCGGCATGGCGCTCACCGAAGAGTTCGTGCTGGAGGACGGTCGCACCGTCAATCCGCACCTGGGCGACTACAAGATGCCCACGGTGGCGGACATTCCACCGCTCGAGACTGTCCTCGTCGAGTCCGGCGGCGGCCGCGGCCCTCATGGCGCCAAAGCCATCGGCGAGTGGTCCAACAATACTCCGCCAGCGGCGATTGCGAACGCCGTGGCCGATGCGATCGGCGTGCGCGTGTACGAGCTGCCGGTGACTTCAGAGCGGGTATTTCGGGCGATTCGGAAGAGATCCTGAGCCTGGCCGGAATATGCCCGACGCTCTGACGGCTGACGAATACATCACGCGCCTGCAGGCTCATCAATCCGATGATGAGCTGCGCAAGATCCAGCGCTATTTCAAGTCTGGCGTCGGAGAGTACGGCGAGGGCGATCAGTTCATGGGCGTGCGTATGGGGCAGGTCTTTGAGCTCAGCAAGGAATTCATCGACCTTCCCCCGTCAGAGATAGAAAAGCTGCTCGAGAGTCAGATCCATGAGGTACGCGCCGGCGGTGTAAGCGTCATGGACAAGCAGGGTCGGCGTAAGAGTACTCCGGGGTCGCGTCGGAAGGAGCTTTACGATCTCTTTCTGCGGCGCATCGATCGAATCAATAACTGGGACCTGGTAGACCTTGGCGCACCGTTCGTCGTGGGGCGCTATCTGTTCGAAAAGCCACGCGATGTGCTGTACGGACTCGCAGCGTCCGAGAATGTCTGGGAGCGCCGCACGGCGATCGTCAGCACCCTTTATTTCGTTCGTCAGGGAAGCACGGACGATATTCTCCCTCTTGCGGAGATGCTGGTGAACGACCCTGAAGACTTGATGCACAAAGCGGTTGGGATGATGCTGCGCTGCGTGGGAGTGATCGATCGGCCGGCTCTCCTGGCGTTCCTGGACAAGCACGCGATGACGATGCCACGCACGATGTTGCGCACGGCCACGGAGCATTTCGATATGGATGCTCGCAGTCACTACTTGGGACTAAGGCAGGCAAGAGCCAGCGGTTAGCCTCCATCGCGACGGATCTGGCGTTCAAGTTGTCGATGCCAGCTAACTCGAGATGCCACAGCGACATCAAAAGCCGCACGTAGCGTTTTGGTAACGCCTGTGCACCGCGCCGCCTTCTGGAAATTCCCAGCCGGTGCCGGAGAGCACTAAAAATGCGGTGCTTCGCGCACGCATTCGAAGCGCTTGGCACATGTACGGTGGAGTAGTAGCATAAAGGATCTTCTCTGCGGCGCTACTCCGGAACGATGCCCGAACGGTCGCTGCGCCGAAGATTCGGTTGCAACGGGGACCGAAGCGAATTTCGACCAGCGGGTAGGAAGATGCCGATACAGAAACGACTCGTGGCAGAAATGCTGGGCACAGCGTGGCTGGTGTTGGGCGGTTGCGGGAGCGCCGTGATCGCGTCGGCATTTCCTACTGTCGGTATCGGGCTACTAGGCGTCTCACTGGCATTCGGCCTCACCGTGCTCACGATGGCATATACCGTCGGCCCAGTTTCCGGGGGCCATTTCAATCCGGCCGTGACGGTGGGACTCTGGGTTGCTAAACGTGTCCCCTCGCGGGACGTTTTGCCCTACATCGTGGCCCAGGTGATCGGCGCCATCATCGGCGCGGGCATTCTGTTGCTCATTGCCAGTGGTACGGCAAGCTTCTCTCTCAGCGGCGGGTTTGCATCGAACGGCTATGCGGAACATTCGCCGGGTAATTACTCGCTCCTCGCCGGCTTCGTCGCGGAAGTAGTCCTGACGTTCGGATTCTTGTTGGTAATCCTGAGCTCTACCGACCTGCGAGCGCCGCAGGGCTTTGCGCCTATCGCCATTGGGCTGGCGCTCACGTTGATTCACCTGGTCAGTATCCCGGTTACTAACACGTCAGTGAACCCCGCGCGCAGCACAGGGCCGGCCGTTTTCGTTGGCGGCTGGGCGCTGGCCCAGCTGTGGCTTTTCTGGCTGGCGCCGATCATTGGCGCCAGCATTGCCGGGCTTGCGTACGGCTGGTTGGCCAAGGGTCCAATCGAAGCCATTGGCTCCACGGAACCGCCGCCGGTTGAGGTCTAGCCGATTAAACTCGAGCTTGGATGCGTCTTCGCACCCAACGTTCTGTCTTGTAGAGGCGGCGGGACGCTGGTGTCGTGACCGATGACACCTGAGCGCATGCAAGGGGCTAGCGACTCGCGTCTGGCCATGGCGACCCAGGGGAGTGCTGCTCACTGAAGGCAGAACTCGTTTCCTTCGGGGTCCTGCATGATGACCCAGTGCTCACCGCGCTCGTCGAGCTCGCCCACTTTCCGCGCGCCAAGCCCAAGGAGATGATCGGTTGCGGCCGCGACGCGACCGCGGCGCTGGTCGGGCGCGGCATCAAGGCCGCCGCCGACGTTGACATCCAGGTGTACGCGATTCTTTACCGACTTTGGCTCAGGCACCTGCTGGAAGAAGATCCTCGGCCCTGCACCCGCCGGGTCCACGATGGCGCTGGCGGAGTTCCACAAGCTCTCCGGGACGCCGCGCGTTTTCAGAAAGTCGATCCACGTGTCGAAGCCTTCGGGCGGCGGCTGAAGCTGGTAGCCGAGCGCGGCAGCCCAGAACTTCGCCAGCCGGTCGGGGTCTGCGCAATCGATGGTGACCTGGAATGTCATTGCCATGGTTTGACTCCGTGTATTCCGCGATTGACGGATTGACGCGTGATTAGACCCGTCTCTTGATAGGAAAGAACGAATAACGCCATGGAACCGGCTGAAGTGCGCGGACGTGTCTGAACAAGGCACGAGAGCTACGATCTGCTCGAGTAGATCATGCCAACGCTTTAAATGGATATCCTCCGCCCTGAATGGAATCGCCATACTTTACCTCAGGAGCCTTCGTCATCCTGTATGTCCCATCGGGACATACACTGGTGGGGGTAACTGGTCGTCGTAGCTCCAGGGAGGGGGTCCGGGGGAGGGGCTATCCCCAGGGGATACTTGCTCCGCTCGGTTTGAAAGCGGCGAAGACCGCCGCGGCCCAGAGCGCGTCTATACTGCGCGTCATGCATGTTGTTCTTATTTCACGCTTGCCAGCGCGGCAGATTGCCGAACTGGGCGCGATCGATCCTCGAATCAGGGTTACGGATGCTCGGGAGCTTTTCGCCGCCGAGATCGTGGCCGACTGGCCGGCGCACACTATTGCTCGGTATCTACGCCAACCGCTCTCCGAGATAACGGACAGTCCGGAACACGCCGCACAGCGCGAGGCGCTGTTGCGAGACGCCGATGTTCTCGGGATCGCCTTCCCGTATCCGAAGCGACTGGTCAGCCGAGCGCCAAAGTTGAAATTCGTTCACCAGTTCCCAGCCGGAGTCTCCAATCTGGCCCAAAGCGACCTGTGGGGCGGACCAGTGCCGGTGTCATCGGGCCGTGGCGCTAACAATCCACTGCCAATCGCCGAGTGGGCCATTGGCGCGGCACTCGCGCTCTGCAAGGGATTTCCCCTCGCCGCGGCGCGTCGCCAGGCGCCCTTGTCCATGCGTGTTGCGTTTCAAGGTCGGCAAATCGCCGGCAAGACTCTGGGTGTGGTGGGCCTTGGCGGCATCGGGCAGGAGGTCGCGCGTCTTGGCTCAGCCCTCGGCATGCGGGTTGTCGGAACCAGACGTTCCGCGGAGCCAGTGCCGGGAGTGGATCATGTTTATCCGGCGGCTGAGCTCGAGACTATGCTCTCCGAGTGCGATATCGTCGTCGTGGCCGCGCAATTCACCAATGAGACGTATCATCTCCTGAACGAGAGCGCCATAGCCGCTATGAAACCGGGATCATTCCTCATCAACGTTGCGCG
The DNA here is from genome assembly GCA_963765765.1 of uncultured Chloroflexia bacterium. GTDB lineage: Bacteria > Chloroflexota > UBA6077 > UBA6077 > JACCZL01 > CAVXYC01. The sequence continues at coordinate 282,392 of CAVXYC010000030.1, forward strand.
TGGTGAGCTCATTGATGAGTCGGCACTCTTCCCGGCCATGCACTCGGGCCATATCGCGGGCCTGGCAACTGATGTCTATGAAGGCGAGTTTGAGCACGCCCCGCCGGACGAGCTGCTCACGCTCGAGAATGTCATCTTCACGCCCCACACATCCGGCCAGAGCGAGGAGCGTGAGTTCGGCTCCCTCGCGATCTTCAAGGAGAATCTCCGCCGCTGCCTCAATGGTGAGCCGCTAATCAATCAAGTTGATTGGGAGCGGGGTTACTAGGTCCTAGAATCTGAAACATTCCCGGTTAAGAGCGGCCGAGATGTCACACCTGCTCGAGCTGCCTTGCCAGGTCAACGAAGTCCTCGGCCACGAAGTCGAATTCGTCTGGCTCGGGGACCTCGGCGGTGCCGTTCGGGCCCCACTCGTGAGGACGTGCTACGAACGCGGTCCTTAGTCCGTTGGTGCGAGCGGCGCGCAGATCGTAGACGTGCGCGGCTACCATCATCACCTGGGAAGGTTTGAGCTGGAGAAGCTCCGCTGCTCCCAGGTAGACGCGGGGATCCGGCTTGTAGGCACGGAACAGCTCTACGCTGAATACTGAGTCCCAGGGCAGCTTACCGAAGCGAGCGAGCTGAATGAGCTGCCAGACGCTGCCGTTTGAAAGCGCGCAGACTACGAAACGCTCTTTCAGACGAGCAAGCCCTGTAGCCGCGTCCGGCCAGGGCGCCAGACGACGCCAGACAAAGCTCAGCTCAAGCTTCTGCGCATCCGTAAGCGAAGTGATCCCGTAATCGCCGAACACCTGCTCCAGCATTACGAGCTGGAGCTCGTCAAACGATCCCCACGGTCGCTCGCCCGTGGTGACCGCGGCGATCGTTGGTCGATACAGCCCACGCCATTTGTCCGCAATTTCAGGCCAGTCGGGGCGGTCCAATAACGCCTGACCCTCGCGAATGACCGAGGTACGCCAGTCTACCACCGTGCCGAACACGTCAAAGGTGAGCGCCTGTACATCGAGACTCACGGGTGGGTCCATCTCGTTTGTAGCAACGGTCTTGGAATGTCAAGCTGGGGATAACTTGGCAGCATTCCAATCCTGATTGGTGGCAATGAGGTGATTGAGGATGCGCAGCAGCTTGCCCATGCAGGCGGTGAGCGCCACCTTCGTCGGTTTCCCGGCAGTGCGCAGCCGCTGATAGAACGCGCGCAGCGCGGGGTTGTGCCGCACGCCGACCAGGGCGCCCATATACAGCGCGGCCCGGACATCGGCCCGCCCGCCCCAGATGCGGCGCCGGCCACGCATGGTCCCACTGTCGCGGCTATGCGGCGCCAGGCCCACCAGCGCGGTGATCTCTTTGCGGCCCAGTCGGCCCAGCTCCGGCAGGCGTGCCAGGAGGGTGGCCGCGATGGTGGGGCCGATGGCCGGCACCGTCCGGAGCCGCTGGGCCTTCCCGTGCCAGACCGGATCCTTGGCCACGCGCTCGGCCAGCTCTTTCTCGATCGCGGCCAGCTCCGCTTCGAGCCATTCCACGTGACGGGTGATGCCGGGGCGGACCACCGGATCCGCCTGCCGCAGGCGCTGCCGTTCGGCGACCAGCACGTCCCGCAATTGCCGACGTCGATCCACCAGCGCCTGCAGCGCCTGCGTGGCGGCGTCGAGCGGCGGACGCACCGCGGGCGCGACCGCCTCGGCAAAGTGCGCCAGCACGTGCGCATCGAGGGCGTCGGTCTTCGCCAGGCGACCGGTCGCGCGCGCGAAATCGCGCACCTGGCGCGGATTCACCACCGCGACGGGCAGTCCGGCCGCGGTGAGTGCCGTGGCCAGCGGCCGCTCGAGCCCACCGGTAGCTTCGAGCACGATGCGCTCGGGCACCAGCGGTCCCAGGGTGTCCACCAGGGCGGCGCACCCGTCGTCCGTATTGGGTACCGACCACCACTGGCCCGACGGACGGAGCGCGACGACCAGCTCCGCTTGGGCGACATCAATCCCCACGACGACTGGGGGTGCGGCGGACTCCGAGCTCATACCACGCCTCCTCATGGCGACACTGGCAGTCGGCGCGGCGTCCCCAGGCCGGAACTTGCAGATACGGGCTGAGCGCCCCGGCAACAGTACAGGCTCACGGGACGACGGGCAGAGGTGAGGCCCAGGCTACAAAACGGTCTCACCGGACCGAGTGCGGATCGGACTCTCACCTCCGGCCGACCGCGTTCCAGATGGGCTCGCTGGCCCCGCGGAGTTATCCCCACCCCGCGACGACGGCGACTTATCCCCATCTTTCACGCTTCGCGTTCAAGATACAAGTGCGGAATTCATTCCGCCGTCTTTTGACATTGCACGGGACCGCGGAATGAATTCCGCACTACAAACAGCTCCCGTTTCCATCAAATCTAGCTATCCGGACCGAAAATCGCCGCGAAGCGATCCGCCACGTCGCGGGAGCCTGTTACTTCGAACTCCGGGCGATCGACCCGAACGCGGCCGTAGACGGCGAGCGCCAGCCAGCCCGGGGACGCGGTGATCGTATCCGTCGCGCAATCAGCGGACGAGGCCACCACGCAGCCATCGCCGCTCACGTCCAACTGCCAACGCGCCTCAGGGGTGGCCACGATAAAGGACTGCGTGGCATCGGGCGATTTCTTAGCACCGAAGAGCTGGCGAGTCGGCTCGAGTAGGAAGGGCAGGAGATATGCGCCTAACTCATCGTCCAGCGGCTTGTCTGCCCCAAGCGAGTATTCAAGATCCCAGCGATGAAACGCGGTCTCGGAAAGAAGCTGAGTGCAATACCATGACAGCGGTCGCTCTCCCTGCGGATGCGGAAATGAGTAGTCCTCCAATGCCGTGTCGGTGCATGCTCCTATCGTCGCCGCGATTCGTGCGTACTCAGAGCGCTGGAGCGCGGCCCAGTCTCTGGGTGTCATCGCTCTAATCTCATCCTCGCGCGGCTTGGCGGCCGGCCCGAAGGCCGGTGTGCGGTCACCCTCGAGACCGCGTTCTATTGCTCGCAATATGGAGTCGCACACCCGGGTGATGTGCACGGCCAGATCGTTCACGCTCCAGTTGGCGAGATTGCTGGGCGCTTCACGCTCATCGGGCGTCAGCGTAGCGATACGCTCGCACAGCGGTGCCTGCTCGGCATCCAGCTTGCGCAAACTCAATCGCGCATCTACGGCTTCCATGTCATTCTCCTCACCTTGAGCGTGCTAGTATACGACCAGTCAACTATGGGACGACCAAGTACGGCCCGGGAGCGACTCCTCGATAGCGCCCGGAATCTCATACATTCGAGCAATTATGGATCAGCCAGCGTTGAGGACCTATGTGCCGCCGCGCAGGTCAACAAGGGCAGCTTCTACTATTTCTTTCCGTCCAAGCGTGATCTCGCGCTGGCAGTACTGGATTCGCAGTGGGAGCGTGCCAGGAGCAACATGCTGGAGCCGACGTTCGCCACTGACGTTGGTCCACTGGAGCGCTTCGATCGATTCTTCACTCGCGTTGCCGAGCACCACAACCGTCCTGTTGTCCTGGGCTGCCCCTTCGGAAATCTGGCCGTGGAGCTGGGCACTCTGGACGAGCCCATTCGGGATCGCGTTCGCGACATCCTGGAAGGCTATCGAGGGTATTTCAAAGCCGCCATTCAGGACGCTATCCTGGTCGGCGCCATAGAGCCTGTCGATGTGGACATCGCTTCGCAAGCGCTGGTGGCCTATCTCCAGGGCGCATTGCTTCTAGCCAAGACTCACAACGACGCTCAGATGATCTATACGCTGGGCCAGCATGCGCGGACGATCCTTGGCGTCGCACCGGTAGCCCGATCTTCCGTGGGAGCATCATCGAATGACTGATTCAGCCGTACGCGATTACACGCAAGCCGGGCCCCAAGTGGGCGACGTCTTTCCCGATATGAGCTTGCCTGACCAAACCGGAGCGCTGGTTAATCTCCACGAGGCTCGGCGCGGTAAACGCGCCATCATCGTCTTTCACCGCAGCGCGCGTTGGTGACCATTCTGCCGTGTGCAGCTCGTGGAGCTGCAGAACGTACTTGGCACCCTGCGTGAACAGGATTTCGCGCTATTTGCCGTCAGCTACGATCCGGTGACTGCTCTGGCGGACTTCGCTCAACGCAATGAGATCGACTACCCGCTTCTCAGCGATGAAGGCAGCCGTGTCATCAGCGAGCTGGGACTCTTGGACGAGGATCTGGACACGCATCATGCCGCGTTTGGTGGTCAGGTGCGCGACGAACAGCGCGGCGTTTGCTACCCCGGCGTGTTCATCCTGGATGAGCAGGGCGTTGTGACGCAGCGGCGATTCCAGAGAAACTACCGCGTGCGGGAATCGGGCGCGAGCTTGCTTGCACAGGCGCTCAACATCGACGCTCCGGCTGTGGGATCCCCGGCCGAAACCAGCGAGGATGAGCTCGTTCGAATCACCGCCCGACTTGATTCACCGACATACTGGCGGTATCAGCGGGTCCGGGTGATGATCGATCTGAGCATCGAGCCCGGGGCGCACGTCTTTGCTGCGCCGTCTCCATCAGAGTACACACCACTCAACATCGAGGTCTCGGCGAATCGCGCCATTATCGGTGAATCCGAGTTGCCAGAACCGCGGGCATTCAAGCTCGAGGGCCTCGACGATGATCTATGGGTCTACCAAGGCAACCTGCATCTGAGTGTGCCATTGGAGTTCGTCATGGATCGCGGCGACGGCATGGGCGATCAGAGCATAGCCGTCCGTGTGCGCTACCAGGCGTGCAGTGAGACGACCTGCTATCCGTCCACGGAAGCAGCGTTTGAGCTCGCTGCTAGTGCGCGGCCGGATGTAGCGTAGCCGTTGGCTTCCTCGCCCTTTGGGAGAGGGCTGGGGTGAGGGACTCGCAATGGGGGATATCGAGGTACCCTCACCCTACTCCCTCGCCCCAAAGGGTGAGGGAGTAGGGTTGTTGACTGAACGGTACAGAACACCCTAGACTGGCGCGACAGGAGACGGAGGACGTTTTAGATGGATCAACCGACGAAGATTGAGTTTTATCTCAGCCCTAGCTGCCCCTGGGCGTGGCGGACTGCCCTATGGATTCGGCAAGTGGCTGAGCAAGTACCGCTGGAGATTGACTGGAAGCTCTTCAGTCTTGCAATCGTCAATCGCGGCCATGATTATTCGCCCGACAGCCACAGCTTCGGCTACCAGGCGGAGATTCTGCTCACCGCGGCGCGACATTTCGGCGGGAACGATGCTGTCGAGTCACTGTACATGGCTCTGGGCGATGCGCTGCACGGTCGTCGCGAAGAGCGAAATGATACTCTCCTGACCAACGCCCTCACCGCCGCGAACCTCCCGGTCTCCCTGCTGGCCGAGTCACGTTCGGACAAGTCCTACGAAGAGGCGCTTGTAGCCAGCCACGAGAAGGCCGTCAACGAGCTCGGCGCGTTTGGTGTGCCGACGATCCGATTCCCTGATTCAGATATCGCGTTTTTCGGTCCGGTCGTTGATCCTGTCCCGACGGGCGCCGAGGCGTTGGAGCTCTGGGAGCACTTCAAGTGGAGTCTCACCAAGCCGTATCTCTACGAGACAAAGCGCAATCGCAACCATAAGGCTGGCCCGCTTGGCCTCAGTGATGTGAACGAGTCAGTTGCGCCCGTTCGGGCACCCGGACAAGCCGTCACCGCTTAATTCATCGAGAGAAATCCTGAGGCGGGTTCTCCGGACAATCCGCTATCCAGACGCTCGTTGGGTTAACGAGATCGGAAGGGAGAACCCGCCTCCTATCCCCAGGGAAGGGCTTTCCCGGCCGCGCCCAGACGCTGAGCGGCTGTTTCAAGGAGCGCTCGCGCCTCTTCTTCCCCATGGACAGTATCGCACCCGACTCGTGCCGACCATGCTCTCCACGATTCGAGCGCCATTGCATGTCGGCCCGATTCGGTATGAATCTCCTGCCCTACAGCAAGCAGCCGGTACTGTAGGTCCTTCGCGGCCACTCCGGAGGCTCGTCATGCGCCGGTTACTGTCCTCGAGGCTGTCCAGGAGTGTCTTCGCCTGGTTAGAAATGCCCGTCATCTGCCACGCCGCGCGGGCGCTGCCCACCGCCATCAACTCCGGCCATAGCGAGCGATAGACCAGGGTGTCTTTCTTCTTTACCAGCTTGGTGAGGAGTACATCGGGGTGGTCCGCCAGCTCGTTGAGCACGGAGAAGATCTCGTGAGAGTGTGGATGGCTCCACCAGGACCCGCGGAGCGACTCACCGGTCACCATACCAACCACGCTCGGGAGACTCGGATCCTGCTTCAACAACATGCCACGCAGCGCAAGCTGCTCGAGGATCATCTCAATGCGGGGCATCGATCCAGTCACCGATAAGCGGGCTAGCCTTAGTGAGCGCTGCGCGAGCGGGCAAGATGCCCGTTGCTACGGCCGCCCTACTGAAGCTCACCTCGCCGCACCCGCGCGATGTTCTCCAGTACCTCGCGGACATCGGCTAGCAGCGCATCACCGGTTCCGGCACCAATGTGCGGCGTCAGCACCACATTTGGCAGGCTGGCCAGGTTCGCCGACGGCGCCGGCGGCTCCTCAGGCCGAACGTCCAGGCCCGCGCCACCAAGATGGCCGTTCTGAAGCGCCGAGATGAGAGCGGGCTCATCGATCAATCCGCCGCGCGATGTATTGATTAGTATCGATCCCCGCTGCATTGTTGCTATCTGATCCGGCCCGATCATCTGCCGCGTTTCGCCATTGAACGGTACGTGCAGACTGACCACATCTGACTCCGCAAGCAGCTCTGGCAGAGGGCGGTATTCCACACCCAGCGCCTGCTCGAGGGCGGTATCAAGTCGGCGGCGCTGCATATAGACGACGCGCATTCCAAACGGTGCCACCTTACGAGCCAGATCTCGGCCGATCTCTCCCATGCCCACCACGCCCAGCGTCCGTTCTCGGAGGGAGATCACGCCATCCAGCCGCGCCCAGTTGTATGAGCTCGCGCCGCGCGCGGTATCGGCCTTCCCATCAAGCGACGCCGACTGTCCTGCCAGAAGCCGCCTGGCTACCGCGAGCATGAGGAGCATTGTATGCTCGGCTACGTCAGAGTTTCCGCGACGACGAAGCGTCGCCACCGGAATACCCCTACCGCGAGCCGCGTCCAGGTCAATGTTGCGGCAATCCTCGCCGTGTTTCTGAATGAGCCTCAATGCGTTGGCTCGGTCGAGCATCGCAGCGGTGATCTGTGCGCCTTCAGTGAGAAGGTATTGGACGCCGTCGAGCTGCGATCCCGGATCATCGGACGTGACAAGCTCCGGGACGACAGCCCCGTCCAGACCCGTGTCCCGAGCGTGGCTCCGCAATCGCTCCAGCGTGACGTCGATGCTGGAGGTGAAAAAGCGGCTGAGCGCCAGGCGCATCGTGTCGTCGAGCGTCTCACCCAGAGCCAGACTTACTAGCCGAAGGGGTGGATCGTCCTCAGCAACGAGCAGCCGCTCAATCTCAGCCATGTGTGGCTTTCCAGCATCGCTCCCAGGACGGCGTTCGGATCACGATGATGCGGCCGCCTCCGTCGGCTGCCCCTGCTGTGCATACCAGAGCAGACCGAGGGTAATGCCCAGGAGCACGGTGGCGCTGATTACCAGCGATGCGTGGATCCCAATGAACCCGCCCAGCAATCCAACTGTGATGCCGCTGCCCACACGCAGGCCAGACTGGCTGGCGGACAGCAATCCGATCATGGCGCCGCGGAGATTCGGGGGCGCCTCGAGCTGTACGAGCGTTTGAGCCATTGATGTCACGGCAAGGTTGAGAAAGCCGCCCAGGAACAGGAAAAGCAAGGCCAACGGGTACGTGGTGGAAATGGCAAAGCCGATGATAACCAGGCACCACAGACAGGCGCAGATGATCGCGGTATTTGCCCTGGGCCGCAGTGCGCCGAGAGTCTCGAGCAGAATGCCGCCCACAAATCCGCCAATTGCCCCAGCAGCCAGCAGCATGCTATAGCCGGCACCGCTCTCGTCCGAGCCAAGATCGAGTGCGAACTCCGGCATCTGCGCTTGAAACGCGTTCCCAACAAAGAATGAAGTGGCGCCCGCGAGAACGACCATGGAGAGAATTGTTGGGTTGCCGCCAGCGCCTCGAAGCGATTTGAGTAGCGAGAGAATCCCGGCTCGCCGAGCCGGCGGAACGCCGGCATCATCGTGAAGATGCCCGGTGTACGGGGTGCGGATGGCCCAGATGCACAGAGGAAGGTAGATGAGCGCATTGGCCACCATGCCCCAGCCGGGACCAAGGAGAACGAGTAGTCCGCCGCCGACGGCCGGGCCGAGCACGATTCCCAGACTACGCCCCAGGGAAGCTGTCCGTACTGCGCTCAGGAGGCCGCCTCGCCCCACGATGTCGTAAATGACGAGCTGATTGGCGGGAAGCTGAATGACGCCAGCGAAACCGTGTACGGCGAGGAGAACGACGGCATGCCAGACTTCCAGTGTATTAGTGAGAAACAAGTACGCCCAGCCGAGCGAGACGAGCATGAACAGGACCTGCGAAATGACGATGAGCTTGCGGCAGTCGCCTCGATCCGCCAGATGCCCGGCCCACACGGCGAGAACCAGAAACGGAAGCCAGTGGCTAATGACTGCATAGCCGGCGAGTATTGGAGACTGGAACTGCTGGAATAGCTCCCAGTAGCTGATCACGTGCTCGATATTGTCACCCAGCATCCACGTAGACGTACCAAGCAAATACCAGCGGAAGGGGGAATTCCTTAGCGCGGCGAAGGCGAGTGCGTCAGGAGCGGGCGAGGCGACCGTGGTCGAGCGCACCGCGGTTGTATCAGACATGGTGCGCTAGGCTATCATCCATCGCGTCAGCGGGTCGAGCTAGTGCGACCGAGTTGCCCGGCTCCATTCTGCCGAGGGCGGCTGGAGTCCGGCCGCCCTTTCCTGCCAATCACCCACGTGCTACATTGTCAGGAGCGCTCGCCTCGCGTCCCACTCCCCAACGGTCCGACCCGTCATCGGATCCGAATGAGCGACCGAAGCTACCGTGCAGGCAATCGCAGTCATCCGATCCGGATCACTCCCCTCGCAAGGCGCATCTCCACTGGCCATTGAGGCTACGCAGTTTGGCGTAGGCCTGTACTGTCTCGCCCTTGGCACATTGATGCTGGTGGCGCCGCACGTGTTTCACGCGGGGATGTACCAGGCATTTCATCCTGCCCTGCCCTGGTGGGGCATGCTCTTCACTATCGGAGCCGTGGGCATCGGCCTCGCGTCGATGCGCGCGGTGGACGGCCCGATGCGGATGCTGCTGCACGTTCCGTCCGTCGCCGGGCTTCTGGCAATTGCCGGTGTCTGGCTTTCGCTCCGAGCCTGGTCCATCGCGGCTGCCTACGGAATTCTGACCGGGGCTACTGTTTACGCCGCCACGCAGCGCGCGACAGCGGATGACGATACTCCGCCGTCGGTGGATCTACTCCCGCTGACTTTTGGTCTCATCGGGATTGTCAGCGGCGTGTCAATGCTGGTGGAGCCCGGAGGCGTTTCGTTGCGCGGGCTGGATCCGACCCTTCTTGGTGTCCTGTTCGGCCTGTCGTACATTTTGAGCGGCGGTGTCATGCTTCTGGCACATCTTCGCCGCGGCAAGCTCCCGCGAGCCAGTGCTGTTGCGCAGATCTCGTTGGCTGCGCTCCTGGTCATCATGTGCGCTCTCATTTTTGTAGCCGGACCACGAGCCTGGATTACGCTCGTGTTCACTATTGCCTTTGCGCCCATACTGGCGGCCCAACCCTGGCTGGGCCCACGGCTGCATCACGCCATCCGTTCATTCCGAGCGCGTGTGGCGCTCCTCGCCATGTCGGCAGCGGCGTTACCGCTCATCGCCACGGTTTCGCTCGTCTCCGGCCAGCAGGATCGAGCTTCCGTATCGGAGGCAATCGACAGCGAGGTGAATGCGGCGGAGAACACCGCCCGCGACCTCGATCGATACATCGACTCACGAATGGCAGCTATCGCGGCGATTGCCGGCCAGCCGGGACTAATCAGCCGGCCCATCGATGAGCAACGCATCATGCTGCAAGCCACATCGCGAGCCTACCCGGACATCGCAAACGTGGCGCTGTTCGATCAAAACGGTACTCAGCTCGCGAGGAGCGACGGTGGAGCCCTTGTGCAGCCTGAGCCCGGCAGTGAGGGCCGGGCGCTGTACGATTCTCTTCAGGACTCCGATCGACCGATCGTGGCTGTGGTGCGTAAGGCTGGTACGCATGCGCCCGTCATGGCCATCGGCGTGCCAATTCTGGGAGCGCGCGGGGAATTCCTTGGGACGGTGATTGGAGGCCCCAGTATTGGGCAGCTCAACAGAATCATCGATCGTTCCGCCAAGTCGCCGGGGCGTCAAACGTATGTCGTGGATGAGCAAGGCCGCGCGGTGGCGAACCAGGACACCCGGCTCGTAATTGAAGGAGCAGACTTTTCCAGCCGCCCCCCGGTACAAGCGCTGCTCGCCGCCGCACCTCAGGGGGGATTCAGCTACGGAGGGATGTCGGACAGGCAGCTTGCAGGGATCGCTCGGCTTTCGAACACCGGCTGGGGTGTCATCTCGGAGCGACCGGCGGTGGAGGCTCTGGCGGATGATCAGCGCTCGCGCGAGGTGGTATTCGGCATTCTCTGGCTAGCGATCTTGATCAGTGCGGGCGCCGGTGCGCTCATGGCCAGCCGGCTCGTTCGCCCACTCCGCCTGCTGGGCCAGGCTGCGACAGACTTCGGGAGCGGCGTGCAAAGGCAGCTCCCTACGGCCAATACGCGGGAGATTTCCACCCTGATTGCGGAAATTGATCGCATGCGGCAGAGCATCGCCGTGCGCGAGCAGGATCTGCAGGCAGCGGAGCTGCATTATCGTCACTTGTTCGAGGGCAGTCCCGCTCCGGCCTGGATCATGGATCGCCACACCCTTCAATTCCTCGACGTGAATGAGGCCACGATCCGTGCTCTGGGCTACTCGCGTGCCCAGCTTCTGGACATGCGATTTGGCCAGCTTCGTTTAGAGCTAGATAGCGACCCTCTGGAATCGAATGTGGGAGGCATGGAACGTCATCGGCTGCTAAGAGGTCCTTCCGCGGGCGAGAATCAGATCATGGACGTGGAAATAACGGCCCGTCCCATCACGTTCCGCGGACGTGAAGCGCTGCTCACCGTCATGCATGACATCACGGAACGAGCACAGGCAGTCGCCCTCCGCGATGAGTTCTTCTCGATTGCCGCGCACGAGCTAAAGACGCCGATCACGGTACTGCGCGGACAGTCGCAGCTCAATCTCCGTCGACTCGCTCGCAATGGCGGCATGATGCTCGACCAGGTTGGTATCGCGTTCACAACGATTGACGAGCAGAGTCGAAAGCTGCAACGCCTCGTAGATCAGCTTCTTGATGTGTCGAGAATCGAGTCGGGTCGCTTGAGGTTGGATGTGGAGGAGACGAACGTCGTCTCAATCGTTCGTTCAGCTGTAGAGAGCGCGCGCCTTCGCGGCGGGAATCGCCCCGTGGAAATGAGCTCTCCTGACGAAGTCATTGCCCGAGTGGATCCAATGCGATTGGAGCAGGTGCTCGCGAATCTTCTGGATAACGCGCTCAAGTACAGCCCCGCCACGGAGTCAATTGAGGTAGCTGTCTCGACAAGTCAAGCGTCTCCATTCACTGATGTGGAAAACGGGGCGACATCGGTCGTGCGGATTGAGGTTCGAGATTACGGCCGAGGAATTCCGGACCAGGACCACGAGCGTATTTTTCAACGATTCCAGCAGGTGCATGCGAACGACCAGGTGAAGGGATTTGGTCTTGGCCTATATGTCTGCCGTCAGATTGTGGAGCTTCACGGCGGGGTGATCCAAGTGGAATCGGCCGGGAACGGCACACGATTTATCGTGACGTTGCCCATCGAGGCGCGCGTGTTCGCAGAAGTCGCGGAGTAGCTACCGCTTGTACGCAGAGCTTTTGCGTTCGTTCGTAATGCAGTGGAATGTATTTCCGCCGTACTCCGGCGATCACGCCTCCAGATTCCCGCGAAACGATGGCATGAATCCGCGGGATGAGAAGATCGTCAGAGTCGACCAGCGACCAGCGTGATCCCCACCAGACCGAGGATTAGAAGCGCCATGCCGATTACCTCAATTCTGCGCAGCCGTTCTTTGAATAGCCGTCGCGACACGACGTAAGAGAAGAGCAGCTCTATCAGGCCCAGCGTACGGACGTGCGCGACCGGCTCGAGGGCCATAGCCGTGAACCAGCCAATTGAGGCGGCAGCGCCCATGAAGCCCGCCAGGAGCGATGTCCTCCAAGCTTGCAGCACCTTCACAACAACGTGCGGCCGTCTCGCAAGCAGCCAGCCGCCCAGCGCTACAGTTTGTACGAACTGCGCCCACAGTAGGGTGTATGCCGCGGCAACGGCGACCCCCGACGAGGGTAGCGTTAGCGCGGCGCCACGGTAACCCACGGCGGAGAGCGCAAAACCGGCGCCCGAGAGTACTCCCAGCAGTGCAGTGCGGCTCGCCCAGCCTCCGATCAGGTCGCCCACTGGATGATCGGCAGTAGGAACAGAAAGCAGAATGACGCCAAGCGTTGAGATGACGATTGCCGCCGCAGTCAGTGGCGATAGCGGATCGCCAACCAGCACCGCGCCGAAGAATGCCGCCTGGATCACCTCGCTCTTGGAGTAAGCTACGCCAAGCGTAAAGTTCCGCTCCTCCATCACGCGTAGCAGGAGCGCCGTGGCAGCGATCTGCGCTGCCCCCGCCATGACTACCCAGCCGAAGAAGCGAATGTCTACCGAGGGAATCGGCGCTCGTGTGATGACCAGCAGGATCACAACGTAGGCTGCCGCGAAGGGTAGTCCGTATAGGAACCGGACCAGCGTTGCGCCAATTGTCCCCAGACTGGGTACCAGGTGGCGCTGGGCAGCGTTCCGGAGCGTCTGGGCAAACGCTGCCCAGATCGTTAGCGGTATCCAGAGCGACGCGAAGGACAATGGTTCCAAGAGCAGAGGAAACCATAACAGGCGTTAGGGCGTCTTGGGGGGCGTGAGAGGCGATTCGCCTCCCCACCCTAGCCAGGCCCCTAACCCGCTATAGTCCCAGAGTTCCCCTATGCAGTCTCAGTCATCCGTATCCGCTCCGCGCGCTCCCGATCCTTTCGCTCCCGATCCCCGCTCCTGGCGCACCTCATTCTCCATCCTGTGGATCTGTCAGACGGGGATGTTCATTGCCTTCCAATCATCCCTGCCGTTTATCGCGCTGTACATCCAGCAGCTCGGCGTGCCGGATCAAGCCGGCGCGGCCGCCTGGGCTGGGGCGATCAATGGCGCCGCTCTCGCGGTGTACGCGGTGATGAACGTTGTCTGGGGAGCGCTGTCCGACCGCTGGGGCCTCAAGAGCGGACTCATTCGTTCGCAGCTCTTTGCCGCGGCCGGGTTTCTGGGGGCAGCGCTGGCCCAAGCGCCTGAGCACGTCCTGATTGCCAGGCTCACCAGCAGCATCGGCGGTGGGGCGAACTCGGCAGCGCTCACCCTGGTCGCCACGCTTGCACCCAGCACAAGTCTGGGCATGGCCATGGGGCTCATGCAGACGGGCGCCTCGCTGGGTGGTTCGCTGGGGCCGGCAATTGGCGGCTTTATCGGGGACTATCTTGGCTTTCGATGGGCCTTTGCCGGGGCAACGGGGCTTGCGCTACTCACCGCTCTCAGCGCCGCTCTATTCATCAAGGAGCCGCCGCGTCCACCCCGCCCTAAAGGAGGCGAGGGCCTCTTCGCGGGGTTTCAGTATGTCGTGCACTCACCGGCACTCAGCGGTCTGATGCTCCTGATGTTCCTGTTCCAGATTGGCTACGCATCAGTCATGACGTTTGTGCCACTTCGGCTCCAAGAGCTTGTTCCAGAGACCGAAGTCGGTCGATGGTCCGGAGCGGCGCTGATCGGCGATGCGTTGGGCATTGCTGTGGGCGCATCGCTACTGGGTTGGCTCTCCGCGCGGTTGGGCGAGCGGCGGGTGCTGATGGTGAGCTGCACGGTAGCCGCAATCGTCACGGCCGCTCACCTCATCGTGCACATACCTGAAGGCGTGATAGCGCTGCGATTCATCTTGGGCTTATGCACCGGCGGATTCCTATCGGTCCTTCGTTCGCTCCTCGGAACTCAGGCAGAGCCGGCCAGAAGGGGAATCACCTATGGCATCAGTCAGGGCGCCTATTCGCTGGCCATCTCGATCGCATCTGTCATGGGCTCAATCGCGATTCAGATCGGCGGACTGACGGGTACGTTCTTTGCCGCGTCTGTCATCCTGTTGATAGCCGTGGTCTGGGCCGCGCGCGCAGCCGGTCCAGGACGGCTTTTGAAATCCGCGTAGGCATTGGAACTGAGGGCGTGATGGCCCAATGCGGTTAGTTAAGGAGCAGGACTAATATCAGTGCCGGTGGGACAGTCGTCTCGACTGTCCCGTGGGCCGGCTTGGGGTTCGGACGGGACAGTCGAGACGTTTGTCCCACCGGGGCAGCGACGTCTGTCCCACTGGCCATTTCGCGCTTAGTCAGAGCGAGTTGAGTGAGAAAGCCCCAGACCTACAGGGTCAAGACGGTTTCAAGAACGACCAGCCACGAGCGCGTTTGCCTTTGATGGATCGCGTAACAGCGCCCACGGACGCCAGCGCTGTCTCCAGCTCTGAGAGCACTTCGGCGTTGCCCTCCACCATCTCTCCCTCAATTTCGAAATCGAGATAGTCGGTGCCAGGCATCGTCGTGATGTCGAGATCTAGCTCGACAATTGCGTCGCCACCCGATAGTCGCATGCTGCGACGATCGTTCTCGAGTACGAGCTTTGTGGGCCCCAGATCCGTAGTCGCCCGACGTGCGAGCGCAACTGGCTCCGGCATTGGCTCTACCTCAAGGGGGTCGACGTCCCTTGGAAGCAACGTTGTGACCTCGAGTCGTCGAAAGACGCCGCCGTGGACTTCAGACGCTCCCTTGTACGTTAGCTCAGCCTCGAGGGAGCCTTCGATCGTACGCCAACGCAGGTTACCGCCAGCCCGATCCAGGGCGGAGTCCGGGCTATCGTAATAACGGTTGTAGAGGTGCAGTGTGCGCCTCGAGATGACATCAAATGAGCCCACGCGGTCAAGCGCCCAGACTCGATCCAGCATCTCGGCCTCGTGAGGTTGGAGCTTAAGCTCCACCTCGTAATTCTCAGTTGAAATAAGCTTTGCTGCCTGTGCCGTTTTCATCAGGATAACACGGGTGGGACGGCATTTCCGGCCACCGAATTTCGCCATATTTCCAGGATGCTAGCGGCAATTCTGTCAGGTCCATGCTCCACATCCCGGAGACGCGCCGCGGTGAATTCCGCGTATCGATCGTAGACATCCTGTACCGCACCACAGAGATTTCGCGGCAGGTCGCAATAGAGTCCCAATCCGCGATCAACAACGAAGTCGACGTTCCCGCGCTCTTGCATGCCGACCCAGCTCGTGATGATGAGCGGCCGTCCTGCTGCCGCGGCCTCCATGATCGTGACGGGTCCCGCCTTGGTGACTACGAGATCGCTCTCCGCCATGAGCTCTGGAACGTTATCCACGAATCCATGCACTTCGATATTTTCTCTTTGCCAGGCGGCGATAGTCCGTTCGAGCCGTAGATTCCGTCCGCAAACCACCACAATACGGTGGTCCGGCAATCCTCTGGAGAGGATGTCGGCGATACGATCAACAAATCCGGTACCCGCTCCACCACCGATCACCAGTAACCCATGGCGTTCTGGGTCAGGGTCATGCATCTCGAGCCGGCTCTGAGTCGATGGGGAATCCCAGCATCTCCACCCGCGGTCGGTATGAGGCTAATTGCATGCATAGCTCCGCGTAAGAAACCATCTCGTCCGTCGGCACATACACCGTATGCAGTTGAGGATCGAACCACAGACGGTGCGGCGCGCCGAGATCCGAGACGACCATGACGAACGGTGGCAGCGACCGTGGGTCGATCGATACCGTCCCCGGTGAGAGAAAATGGTGCGTGCTCACGATGAGGTCGGGAGCCTGTTCACGGATGATGCGTGCGAGAGAGCGGCCATACGTCTGGCGGATGAACCTGCGCACGGCCGTAACCGTGCGCAACCTATTGCTCGCCCGATATCCGACGTTGTAGACGCCGATGAGCGTGGTTGTGAGCGTCAGGAATGACCGGGCGGGGTCCACCCGGAGCCCGAGATCCGTCTGCTCCAACCCATCCACAACCGTAATTTCGCTGTCTGGCTCAAGCGTCAGGAGATGGTTCCGCAGTGTCTGCGCCACCCGACCATGACCGCCCCCTGTGCGCGATGAGAGGACGAGGATCCGTGGTCTCGCCATGGCACCCTGAATACTACAGGGAGCATCAGGCGTGAGTGATCCGCATCCCGAGAGTAGGTTCTCCCAGACGGCGGCTCTGACGCGACGGAGAATCGAACCAGCCTCCGAGCCGCGCACGTGGGTAAGCGGATCCTCTCGCCTATCGCTGGTATTCGATTGGGTGAGAGGACCGCTTACTCATCATGCCCTCCAGAGTCGTCGAGACTCCAACGATCCATATGATGGCGGCTCACAACACCGCGTGGCCGCGTGCACAGTGTCGTCGCCAGGTGTGGCTGCCGTACCATTCGCCGGAGCGGATCGAGGTAGCCTCATGAATCTGTTCGACCTTACCGGTCGTGTCGCGCTTATCACTGGCGGGAATAGGGGCATTGGCCTGGCAATGGGTCGAGCCATGGCTCAGGCTGGCGCCGCCATTGTGATCTCAGGGCGCAGCGACGACCTCAATAAAGCCGCCGCGCGTGAGATCGAGTCGATCGGCGCATCAGCGCTGCCCTTGGTCAACGACGTGAGCGATTCAGCTTCGTGCGCCACCCTAGTGAATGAAGCCGCGAGCTGGCGCGGCGGGTTGGACGTCCTGGTCAACAACGCCGGCACGAACCTCCGCAAGCCGCCCCAGGAGTACTCACTCGAGGAATGGCGATGGATTCTGGACACGAATCTCACCAGTGCATTCGCGTGCTCGCAGGCAGCGTACCCGCATTTTCAGGCGCGCGGAGGCGGGAAGATCATCAACACCGGCTCCATGTTCTCCCTCTTCGGGGCATCCTTCGCAGCCGCCTACGCGGCCAGTAAGGGTGGCATGGTGCAGATGTCAAAGGCCATGGCGTGCGCCTGGGCGTCGGAGAACATTCAGGTGAACGTCGTCCTGCCGGGTTGGATCGACACGCAGCTCACTCGACAGGCACGAATCGACGTCGATGGACTGCACGACCGCGTTGTCGCTCGCACTCCCGCTGGCCGCTGGGGCGAGCCCGATGACTTGGCCGGCATTGCCGTGTTCCTCGCCGGCCATGCCTCAGACTTCGTCAACGGTGCGGTGATCCCGGTCGACGGTGGTTATGCCGCGCAGGGCTGATCTCTCGGGCTGCCCGCAGGCGAGCGCCCTCTCCCTGGGAGAGGGTTGGGGTGAGGGGCTCGCGATGGGGGATATCGCTCTACCCTCACCCGCGACCCTCTCCCAAAGGGCGAGGGAGCTTCCTAGCGTGGACTATCTCTGGGTAGGCCTGGGCGGTTTCATCGGCGCCAACGCTCGGTATGCCCTGGGTAGTCTTATCGCCAATCGTTTTGGCGTCGAGTTCCCATGGCATACGCTGTTTATCAATCTCACGGGCAGTTTTCTCATCGGCGCAATCATGGCCGTGTTGGTGGATCGCTCGATGCTGGACTCAAGCCTTCGCCTGCTGATCGTCGTGGGCTTTCTGGGCGGCTACACCACGTTTTCGAGCTACACATTCGAGGCGATCACGCTCATCGAACGTGGGTACTGGACGCCGGCTCTCGCTTACATCCTCGCCAGTAACGTCGTCGGGCTCCTGGCCACCGTGGGGGGGATGGCTCTGGTACGAGCCACGGCGCGCTAATCGGCTGCTGCTACTCGACGGCCGGCACAGTCGCCAGCTCTCCGAAGAAGCCGTCGCGATCGTCCTGTTGCTCGATCGCTTCGCCGGCAGTGCGAGCGAGCTCCACAAACCGTTGCGACTCCAGTCCATCACCCGCCACCGCGTGTCCCCGCGCCACCGCCTCGAAAGCAAACGCGAGATCGAAATCCGCGATGCCCTCTGCTTGAATAACTTCCAGACTGCGGTAGGCGTGATAAAGCGCAGGCTCGGCGCGACCCAGCACCGCATAGACTCGCGAGATCTGCCAATCCCCACGGGCAAGGTTCACCGGCTCGCCGATCACGCTCCAGTGATAGCGTGAGGCGTGCGCCGCGTTGATCATCTCATCGATCTCATCCTGGGTTCGTTCCTGCTGGTCCAACAGGTCCCAGACTCGATTAAACAGGTTCTACCGCGAACCGCCGATGGGTTGCCTCTTCAGAAGTATCGGGCGCGGGCACAAGCAAGTTTCCCTTAGGGCTTCGATCATCGGCTGACAGGCTGCGCGGGATACATCGACAGCGCCGAGCTAACGTCTTTGAACGTGTAGTCGAGCGAGGTCACCACGTCCACAACGGCGGGCTCACCGCAGGCGATCGCTTCGGTCATAGTGGATGCAAAATCATCCGGACTCTCCACACGCCAGGACCTGCAGCCTATCGCGCGGGCAATTGCCGCGTGGTCGAACGGCCGAAACTCGGAAGCCACTTTGCGCTCGCCCTGTCCGTGATAGACCCATCCGAGCGCGGAATTATTGAAGACAACATTCACGATCGCAATGTGGTCTTGAACGGCGCTCATTAGCCCGTTGAGCGCAATGCCAAAGCCGCCGTCACCACAGATGGCAATCGCGGCGCGCTCGGGATGCACGAGCTTCGCAGCCATCGCCGCTGGGATGGCGTAGCCCATGCCGCCCACAGCGGCCGGCTGCAAGTACTCCATGCCAGCCTTGGTTTTGAAGTGGTGCATCATGAACAGGCGGTTCTCGCCGGCATCGCAGGTGATGATGGAGTCGGCCGGCACTGCATCGTGCAGGTCCTTGATCAGCCGTTGCGGAAGGATTGGCACGGCATCGGAGAAGGATTCCCGAACGTCGAAGGAAGCGTGCACCTCGTGGGCGTCGGCCACGCGCTGCTCTCCAGATTTGGTGGAGAGCTCACGCGACTCAATTTCGCTCATAAGCTGACCTAGCACCGCTTGCGCATCGCCGAGGAGTGAGACCTCGACCGGAATTGTCCACGACGCGTGTCGGGGCTCAACCTCAATCTGAATAAATCGTTGCCGCACCGGATCGAGAAGAGTCGGGTTCTCGTTCGTAGTGTCGCTGGGCCCCAGTTTTGTTCCCACCGCAAGGACAACGTCAGCATCGGCCACGATCGAGTTCGCGGCCTCGAGGCCGAAGTTGCCGAACACACCCAGTGCCAGCGGGTGCGTCTCAGGAAACACGCCCTTACCGGATCCGGTCGTGGCCACAGGA
Organism: uncultured Chloroflexia bacterium; assembly: GCA_963765765.1. Taxonomy (GTDB): domain Bacteria; phylum Chloroflexota; class UBA6077; order UBA6077; family JACCZL01; genus CAVXYC01. The sequence goes on from CAVXYC010000030.1 coordinate 301,819, forward strand.
ATTCCGAGTCGCTCGGCCAGCACAACCAGCTCCGCTTGAGCCTGACTCATCCGCACGCCGTTGCCGGCGATGATGACGGGTTGACTCGCCTCCGCCAGAATCTGGCCGGCGGCAGCGATCGATTCCGCGGATGCTCGTGTTCGCTCAGAGCGCACGTACGCTGATGTCGAATACAGCCGCGGAACGGTGTCTGGCCCAACACGCTGCATCAACGCCTCACTGTGGTAGAGGACCGCCACCGGACCGGGCTGCCCCGCAAGCGCATGCTTGATCGCGAGCTGCGTGTCCTGCACAGCGGCAGCCGGCTCTCGGGCCACGAATGTTTCCTTCGTATACCCGGAAATCACGCCGCGGGCGTCCCAGCTTCCATAGTCGCCGGTCCCTGATTGATAGGGTGCGTGATGCGAGAACGGCGATCCATCCGAAAGGTCGGAGAGTACCAGCATGGGCGTGCCGGCCAGGTAGGCCTCCACAATGCCCATGCCGGAATTGGTGAGCATGAACGCTGCTTGCCCCATGCACACTGCCGGTACGCCGGTGAGTCTGCCAACCACGTCCGCCATGACCGCTGCCAGGCCTTCCTCTCGGACAAGCACTGGCCGTACGGCATCACCGGACGTGTGAAGGGCATTCCAGATCGGAATCGTCCGGCCACCCGGCATGCCGATGACGAAGCGGACCCCGGCCTCCGTGAGCACTCGCACAATGGCCTCGGGGACCCCAACGGTTTCAGAGAGCAGCGGCTGAATGCTCATGGCGCCTCCTCGCGAACAACGGGGCCTATTCATACCATAGCCGGCGGACTGGGCTCACGCAGCGCACGTCACCCATCTCCGGCTGGAGCCCCACTCGCCAAAGCAGCCCGAAAACCCGCTACAGTGAATCATTCCCCCATGCAGTCGTCCTTGACACAGCGGCCATAGCGGCCGTGGCTGACACTTCCCCAGAACGTAAGCCGGACGGGTTCGCGGCACTCAAAGAGCCGTACGTCGGCGCCTTTACAGTCGGCCGAGCCCTTTCCAACATGTCCATGCAGGTGGTCTCAGTATCAGTCGGCTGGGATCTGTATGAGCGCACCGGTGACCCGTTGTCCCTGGGGCTCGTAGGAGCCGCACAGGTGGCCCCGGCGGTGCTGCTTATGTTGCTCGCCGGGAGCGTGACAGACCGATTCTCGCGGCGCAACATCGCGATGATCTCGGCCAGCATCATGGGTGTCAGCGCAGCTGGCCTGGCTTTCGTAACCTGGACTCGTGCACCCGTGGAAGCGGTGTACCTGCTGCTGATCATCGGCGGCGCGGCGCGCACCTTTTCCGTGCCGGCAGTCAACTCGATGCTCGCGCACATTCTCAAGCCAGAGCTTTTGGCCAGCGGCTATGCCTGGCTCGTGTCCTCATCTCAGCTTGCGAACATGACGGGTCCGGCAGCTGGCGGCTTTCTAATCGCGCTGACCGGAGGCGCGGCGCCTGCCTATATCGTCGCGGCCACCGCGCAATTCGTGTTTGTTGGCCTACTGTGCACGCTACCGCGAGCAGATCCCCCTCCAGGGATCTCGCGGCCCGGATTGTCGGACATATTTGGCGGTATCGGATTCATCCGCAGAAGCCCCGTGTTTCTGGCTGCGATTACGCTGGATCTATTCGCCGTGCTGTTCGGCGGCGCCATCGCGCTTCTGCCTGTGTTCGCGAAGGACGTGCTCAGACGCGGGCCGTCCGGTCTGGGTCTCTTGCGATCATCTCCAGCCGTTGGCGCGGTTCTAACAACATTCGCTCTGACTCGCATTCCGCCCTGGCGCAGGCCGGGAGTGGTGATGCTTATCACCGTGGCCATCTGGGGTGCCGCCATCGTCGGTTTCGGTCTTTCTCGGGAGCTATGGCTCTCAATGCTGTTCCTGTTCATCAGCGGTTGTTCAGACTCGATCAGTGTTGTCATCCGCGGCACTATTCAACAGGTCATGACGCCGAATCGACTACGCGGTCGGGTGGCAGCGGTGAACTCGCTGTTCATCAGCCTGTCGAATGAGCTGGGCGCCTTCCGCGCCGGCGCCATGGCCGCCGCTGTCGGTACCGTTTCGGCCGTAGTCATCGGCGGCGTCTGCACCCTGGCCGTAGTCCCGGTTGTCGCGCTGACATTCCGCCAGCTCTTCAGTGTGGGACCCCTGCATACGCTGCGTCCGGACGATGAGGAGCCGGAGAAGCCTACTGTCGCCCCAGTCGCTTCCTCCAAGCCCGCCTGATCCCGTACTTGACAGAACCGCACCCTCACGGGATGCGGCTCTGTCGCTCACCCGCGTCTACGACCGACCGGCGGATTTCCAGCGCAGCAATCGCTCCTCGGACCGATTGACGATCTCGTTGATGAGCAATCCCATGATCATTAGGATGAAGATCGCCGCGAACAACCCCGCGGTATCGAATTGCCCCTGCGAGTGCATCAGCAAATAGCCGAGCCCCTTGTTAGAGGCCATGATCTCGCCAACGACGGCGCCGATGAGCGAATACGGCACTGCCAGCTTTAGGCCCGTAAGAATCCATGGGCTGGCTGACGGCAGCACGATCTTGGTGAGTAGATCGCGCTGGCTTGCGCCCATCAGTCGAAAGACGTCGATGACCTCCTGGTCAACGTCGCGTACGCCTGAGTAGGTGTTCAAGAACACCAGCAGGAACACCACCGTGGACACGAGCACGATCTTTGGCTCGAGTCCGATTCCGAACCAGAGGATGAAGAGTGGCGCGAGGGCCAGTTTCGGGATGCTATAGAAGGCCATGATGAAGGGATCGAAGATCCGCGCGAGGGCCCTGTTCTGGCCCAATAGAAAGCCGATCAGCACGCCGCCGACAGAGCCAATCACAAAGCCTATGGCCATCTCCTGGAGCGTGATGGCCATGTGGAACCAGAGTGTGCCTTTGGCAATCCAGTCAGCCAGGCGCGCCAGGATGTCTGAGGGCTGGCTCATCCAGAACTTGTCCACCAGCGCGAACTCGCCATCTCGGGTGCTACCGGAAATGAGCTCCCAGATCGTGAGCATGCCAGCCAGGATGCCGATCCTGATGGCCGCAAGGCGCCAGCCGCTAGCAAAGGGCGGCGCTTCGGCCAGGGAGTCGTCTGCTGCGAGCCGCTCGTCGACAAAAATGTCGCCTTCAAGCGCCCTTGTCGTTGCCATGGCTACACATCCTCCCCGTGGCGTATGTCGTCTTCCAGCGCCGACCAGAGCAGCTCGTGAAGCTCCCCAAAGCGCGGGGTGAAGCGCACTTTGAACACGTCGCGCGGGCGCGGGAGATCGATCTTCTGTATCAGTTTAATTCGACCTGGTCGACTGGACATGACCACCACTCGGTCGGCCAGTGTGATGGCTTCGGTCAAGTCATGGGTGACGAATAGGATCGTTTTCTGGGAGCGCTCCCACAGCTTGAGCAGCTCTCCCTGGAGAATGAGCTTGAGCTGCGCGTCCAGCGCTCCAAATGGCTCATCCATCAGGAGTGTTTCCGGGTCGTAGATCAGCGTTCGAGCCAGGGCGACGCGCTTGCGCATACCGCCCGAGAGCTCGGCGGGATAATGTTTCTCGAAGCCCTCCAGGCCAACCATGTGCACATACTCGCGGACAAGCTGGGCTCGCTTCTGACCGTCAACGCCCTGAATCTCCAACGCAACGCCGATGTTTGCATCGACGCTGCGCCAGGGCAGCAGGCTATCCCGCTGGGTCATGTAGCCTACGCGGCGATTGACCTCGGTGATCCGCTCGCCGTCATACTCGACGTCTCCGGCCGATGGCTTCATCAGACCGGCGGACATGTTGAGGAGCGTTGTCTTCCCGCACCCAGACGGGCCGACGACCGCGACGAACTCGCCCTTCTCGATCTCCAGCGAAACGTGATGGCAGGCTAGTACGGCCGTACTGTTGCGATAGAACTGCTTGGAGACGTCCTTGAATTCAATGAGAGTCGGTGCGGACATGACACTCACTATCGAGCCATTTCGGGCCGCACAATCTCCACGAACCGGTTGGTGCTGAGCTGCTCGGCTGTCACCTTCAGCTCCCGTTTCTCGATCGTACCGAGATAACTGGTGAGCGAGAGGGCTCGTTCGGGCGTGATCGCGGGATCGTCCGTGAACGCCTGCAGCTGACTCTTCCAGGCCAGCTCGAAGACCTTTGGATCCGTCTCCGCCCATGCTTCGCGGCGCACGATCTCGCCAGCCTCCTGCTCGTTGTCCCGGATGAAGATCAGCGATTTCCAGATCGCCCGGGTAGCAGCCGTGGCCTTTTCAGGATTGGCGTCAAGCCACTTGCCGGTTGCCCACATACCCGTTTGAAGCTGGTTACGGAGCGCCTCGACCTCCCCTTTGCCAGTCAATATGACCGCCACGGCGTCGTGCTGCAGCAGCGCCGTCTCGGTGCTCGGGGATGACAGCGAGGCGCCATCGGCGACACCCTGCGCGTATGCCGCCAGTGAGTTCACAACCGAACCCGTCGTCAGGATCTCCACGTCGCGCTCGGGGTCTACACCGTGGGCCGCCAGCAGATAGCGCAGCATCGTGTCGGTCCCGCTGCCGGGCGTTGAGATGGCCAACTTCAGGCCTTTGAGCGCCTTGATCCTGTCGCCCGCGGGCATGCTGTCGCTAATCCCAAGACGCTCCGCCACCGCCCGTCTCACGATCAGCCCAGTAGTAGGCCTGGTGGTGAAACCAGCGATAGTCTTGATGTCCTGGCCTTTTTCCACCGCGCCCACAACGTCGGCGAGGTCCGTAGCACCGAGCTGTGCACTGTTCCCGACGACCGCGGCCGCTGCCTTGCTGCCCGAGCCCGGCGTTGACGATCTCAACATCCAGCCCGGCCTCTTTGAAGAAGCCCTTCTTATCGGCAATGATGATCGGCGAGAAACCGAGCGATTGGCTTGGAATAGCTAGTACAACCTGGCCCAAGCGATACGGGAGCCTTCACGGCCGGCTCAGCGGGTTTCGCCGCGGCCGGTTCGGCTGGCTTGGCAGCGGCTGGCTCAGCCGCCTTAGCGGCCGGCGCGGCCGTCGGATCGGCGGACTTAACGGCAGGCTGACTGGGTGCCGCCGCGCGGCGGCGCGCTGCACGCGCTCAGGACGAGTAGTCCGCCAATGGCCGCGGGAATCCATGGTGAGATGGTGAACAACGAACGCATGGACGTGCCTCCTCATGCCCCATTGCAGATTGGGCAGATGAACTTAGACTGTTTGAGCTCCCTGTGCGAGCTGATACTTTGCCAGGGCGTCATCGGAGAGATACTTTTCCTCGAGCGCGCGCAGCTCACCGCGCGCCGACCAGGTCCGGGAATGCCGCGATCACCCGCGAACGGAATGTCCGGGTGGCTCGCCTGAAATTCGAACCAGGCTTCCATGCCCCGTTCGGCAAAGCTCGTGCATGAACTCCCAGCAGGCGGACTTCAAGACCTCATCGGGCAGGAACGTGTACCAGGCGACGTTCAAGCCTAGCTCGGCATGCTCTGGGAGCGTCAGTGGCTTCGCGAGCCGACCCTGCATCACGGAGAGCACGCCCGGTACGGCCGCGCGCACCTGCTTCACCTCGTCCACGGAGTGCGGCGATTCGAATTGGACCCAGTCCACGCCAGCCACTTCGCGATAGATATTCAGTCGCTCGATAAGCGTGTCGAATCCGCCATTGGCTGCGTCTCGCGCATAGCACTGGGCCATGACCACGAAATCCGGGTCCAGCTCGTTCCGAGCATCGATTGCCGCGCGGTAGCGGGCTACCGCCTGCTCCGGCGAGACGATCTCCAGCCCTGCCATCTGGGTGCTGCGTTTGCCTTCGATCGGCTGATCGTCCAGGCGAATGCCGGCAATGCCAGCCCGGATGCACTCGTGGACGAGCCGTCGCACCGCGGTGACTCCGCCGTGTCCGGTGTCGCCGTCCAGAATGAGTGGGAAATTCACCGCCCGGGCAATGTATCCACCGAAAGTCACGCACTCCGTCGCCGAAAGCACGCCGGTGTCGGGAAGGCCCGTGTAATTCCCGCCGGTGATGCTGGTGCCGATGAAGGCCGCTTCGCACCCCGCCGCCTCCATGATCTTCCCGTGATACGCGTTCGGCGTTCCTAGCACCGCCAGCACTTTGTCTCGGCGCTGAATGAGCTGCTTGAGTCGAGTGGTTGCTACGCTCTGCCATGGCGCTAGCCCGCCACCGTTCTGGAGGGAGACGGCTCTGGAATCGCATCGGCGGGGAACCGTCTATAGAACTGCCACCGCGTTGTCCCAGAACAGCTTCCGCTTCAGCTCATCCGGCATGTCCCAGTCCATCACCGTCTCGACGGACTTAGGAAACCAGCTCTCACCGTGTGGGTAGTCGGAGGCGTACATCAAGATTCCGTCGCCCAGAAGATCGATGACCGAGCGCGTCACGCCCGGCACCCTCGGACATCTCGATGCTCTGGAAGTACCGACCGCTCTGGACGTATTCGCTCGGCTTGTGCCGAGCTCCGGAAGGGCCTCCGCGATCGACTCGGCATGCTCATCCAGTCGGTTGACCCAGAAAGGCAGCCAGCCGTGTCCCGCCTCCAGCACTCCAAGCCGCAGATTCGGGTATCGGTCCATCATGCCCGAGCCAAGCAATGAAGCCATGTTGCGCATGCCGCACCATGGGTGCGCGGCCGAGCGCTGCAGCCAGAGGTTGTCCCAGGTATCAAGGCCGCCCGGGGCGTACGGTGGCATGACCGTGAACGTGTGCAGCACGACCGACAGGTTTGCGTCCTGCGCGGCCGCCCAGTATGGCTCAAACTTCGGTAGATCTAGCGGAGTGCCGTACGGAGCATAGAGGAAAATGGCCTGCGCCCAGGCCTCGTTCGCGCAGCGACGCAGCTCGGCGAGTCCGCCCTCGATATCTCGAGCGGAGAGAAGGATGACACCCGTGAGGCGGTTCGGGTACTCGCCGCAATAGTCGGCCATCCAGCGGTGGTAGGCGCGATAGACAGACAGCTCAAAGTCGGTGTCATCAATCGTCGTCCAGCTACCAAACCAGCCGGACGGAAGGGTGAGATTGACGTCCACACCCTCGAAGTCCATGTCACTGATTCGCGCGGAAGCATCGCGATCGACATCCGGATGCGGGTCGCGCCCTTTGTGAGCGCCAGTGAATCCGCGCATGTACCCCTCAGCCGGTTGCGGCTCAGCCGTCCCCAGGCGACGCTCATACTTGCGTACCCCTACGGTGTAGGTCACCTGGCCGGTGCGGGAGTTGACCGAGCGAAACTTCTCGTACTGTGGGAGCTTGGCCCGATCCGCCGCATCCATGTAGCGCTCGAGGACGTCCATGGACGGCCCCACGTGGGTATCCGAGTCGAAGATCCGAAAGCCGTTCTTTGCCATCTACTCCGCTCCTCTCGGCATCCGACCACCACTGCCCGAGCTAATGCGAGGGCATAGCGGTCAGCGTATGCAATGTACACAGAGGTCAGAATAGTGTCAAACAAAGGCGTAGGATCCATTCGGAGTGGCGCTGGAGACCCCGAGCGTCACTTCGGAGTGCGATGTCTGGGAGCACCGCTTTGCACGAGTTGCGCAATCGCCGCTAGAGACAGCTGATCTAATCCAAAGCGGTGCTCCCACACACCGCACTCCGGATCGCAGGGCAACGACTCAGTCGCGCTCAGCATCTCCGAGCCGAGAAACTAAGACGGAGTACCTGAGCGCTCGCGGAATGCCGCAATCTGAATGCGGCGCGCTGCCGACATATGATCCTCAGCAATGCGTGCCGCCAGCTCACCGTCGCGTGCCTCGATCGCGTCGATGAGTCGCTCGTGCTCATCGATTGCATCCGCGCTGCGCTCGCTCCGCGCTACGGTCGAGACGCCAAACCGACGGGTGAAGCTCTGCGCCTGCATGACGAACTGCTTGAGCATGCTATTGCGGCCCGCCTCGGCAAGCGCCTGATGGAACTCGTTCGTCAGACTGGGGACTCTGTTGAGCTCGCCCCTGGCCACAGCTTCGGCAAGCTGTCGGTTGATCCAGCGGAGTCGCGCAATGTCCGTAGGCAACGCTTCCTCAGCGGCCAGCCGCGCGGCCAGAGCGTCGAGCGCAAAGCGGACGGTGTTCACTTCCAGGAGCTCGTGCTCCGAAATGGTACGAACGACCAGTCCACGCCGAGGGACACGATGCGCTAAGCCTTCGGACTCCAGCTTGAGCAACGCCTCGCGCACAGGCGTCCGGCTGATACCGAACTGGCGGGCTACCTGCTCCTCAATTAGACTGTCGCCCGGACGCAGCGCGCCGCTCATAATGCCCTCGTGGAGCGTCATGTAGACCGAGTCCGCTGCACCAGCGCCGATCGAAAGTGTCGACCAGCGCGGTTCAAGCGCCGCGAGCCGGTCCGAGATAGCCATCTACTCTAATCTCCGCGATAAGCCATATGGCCCGCGTCCGTTCAGGTCGCAGGCGTTGCGTGCCGGAATGCTATCACGCCACTATTGGCGCAACGTCAATCGACAACAGCCGTGCCTCGTACACCAATGCCAGTCCCAGGCCAGGCGGTGATGACAGGGAGTGCCCCATGAGAGTCGCAATTCTCGACGACATTCATCAGGCGTACGACAGCCAACCGGCCATCGCGCGATTGCGAGAGCGCGCCGAGGTGCACATCTTCACTGAGCCGTTCGGATCGCCCGAGGCGCTTCGAGGCTTCGATGCGATCGTCGCAAATCGCGAGCGAACGCGATTTCCACGGGAGCTCCTGGAGCAGCTCCCCGATCTGCGCATCCTCGCTCAGACCGGCGTGCATGCTTACCACATCGATTTTGAAGCGGCAGAAGCGCTTGGAATTACCGTGGCGCGGGCCATGAGCAGCGGCTCGTCCGGGAGCACGTCCGAGCTGACGTTTGGGCTGATCATCTCCTTGATGCGGCACATCACCACCTCCCACACGGGGATTCGGAACGGCGAATGGCCCACGCCGCTCGGGCTGGAGCTGGGCGGTCGTACGATCGGCATCATTGGCCTCGGCAATCTCGGCCAACGCACCGCGCATATCGCCCACGCGTTCAATATGCCCGTGCTGGCCTGGAGCCGATCACTCACAGCGGAGCGCGCTCGAGAGCACGGAGCTCGAGCTACGCCCGCTCGACGATCTCTTACGGGAATCCGATGTGGTTACCGTTCACGTCCCCTTGACGAACGCATCGCGCGGTCTCATTGGCGCACGCGAGATCGGACTGATGAAGCCGACGGCCTACTTGATCAACACGTCCCGCGGACCAATTGTCAGCGAGTCTGCGATTGTCGATGCGCTGCGGAACAAGACGATCTCCGGCGTCGGCCTGGACGTCTTCGATCAAGAACCGTTGCCCGTTGACCACCCTTTTCGCTCGCTTCCCAACATCCTGCTGACTCCGCACCTCGGTTGGCCCACCGATGGCGCCTACGGCCGCTTCGCCGACGCCGCGGCTGACGTTCTCATCGATTACATGGACGGGAAGCCCGTGCCGACGTTTGACCACGAGCGGTAGTTTGACGTGTTTAGTCCACCATGTGATTCCGTAGCCCAGGGCATCTTGCCCGCGGCTACGGTTTTGAGAAGGTCTTCGAGCGCCATCACTACAAACATCACGCAAGTCGTACTAGCCCGTCCGCCGCGCGAACGCCCTGACCGTTGGGCAGTACGAATAGCGGGTTGATCTCGGCTTCAATCAGGCGATCGCCAAGTGCTACGACCAATGAAGAGAAGGCAACGACCGCGTCGACAAGCGCCGTTTCATCCATGAGCGGCCGCCCCCGAAAGCCCCGCAGGAGCCAGGCGCTCTTCAAACGCGACACCATGAGCTGGACGTCCTCGTGCGTCAATGGCGGAAACCGGATGACGGTATCCTCGTAGATCTCTGTGGCCACGCCGCCAGCGCCCAGCAGGATCATCGGCCCGAGCTGGGCGTCGCGCACGCATCCCAGGATCAACTCGACCCCGTCGGAGACCATCTCCTGAACCAGCACACCGTCCAATGCGGCCTCGGGGACAGCGGATCGGGCCGCGCTGAGCAGCGCCTCGAAAGCTTCCCCCGCTTCTAACGTGCCAACACCGACCCGCACACCACCTACGTCCGATTTGTGCGCAATCTCGCGGGACAGCACCTTCATGACCACTCGGCCGCCTAACACCCGTGCGTGCTCCACTGCTTGAGCGCGATCAAGCGCCACGAGCGAATGAACGGCGGTAATTCCGAAACGCTGGAACAGCTCGGCGCTTTCCAGCTCATTGAGCGCGCCCGACCCGATATCAGTAAGGTCAACGACGTATTCCCGAGAGCTCAGCACGCTCGGATGATCGCGCTGCGCTCCCCACCGTCGCAACGCCGCGAGGGCTGCCGCGCAAGCCTCCGGCGTATCGAAGGCCGGGACCCCGTGGCGGTTGAGATTCTGAATGATGTGCGGAGCACTGGGGCTGACGTAAACGAACAACGGCTTGAGACTTGTGCGAGCGGATTCGATTACGGGAGTGGCTGCCAGATCAGGATCGGCGAGAGCGGATGAGCCAATGATCACGATAACTGAGTCATAGCTCGGGCTCTCCACGAGCGCCGCGATCACGCCCCGAAACACATCGGGCTTAAGTCCGGCCAGGGTTACGTCGATCGGGTTGCGGTCGGGCACAGCGCCATCGCCAACCATCACCTTGCCCAACCGTCGCGCGGTTTCAGGATCCGGCGGCGGCGTTTCAAAGCCGAGAACCCCGCATGCATCCGCCACCAGCACTCCGCCGCCGCCTGTGGAGGTGACGATAGCGATGCGCTGCCCACCTGCCGCTGGCGCGGCGGCGAGCGCTGCCGGCACATCGATGAGGTCGGCAAACGATGCCAGTCGAAATGCTCCTACTTGATCCAGGAATGCCGTATAGGCAGCGTCCGACCCTGCCATCGCCCCAGTGTGCGAGGTAGCGGAACGGGCGCCGGGTTCTGATCGACCGACCTTGTACACAAGGATTGGTTTGCCGATCTCACGTGCTTGTTCCGTGAGCTGGCGGAATCGTGCAGGATCGCGGAGGCCTTCCAGGTACACCGCGATCACATGAGTGGCATCGTCATCCAATAGGTATTCGACAATGTCGTTGACCTCGAGATCGGCCTCGTTACCGGTGGCGATAAGTCGAGAGAAACCCACGCCTTTGGCTGCCGCGCGCGAGAGCAGTGAGCCGAGGATGCCGCCACTCTGTGAAATGATGCCGACCTTGCCGGGCTGGATCTGTTCGATCTCCAGCGCCACGCTGGCCGAGAGCGCCACTCGTTCGATCGCATTCACCAGGCCGATAGTGTTCGGGCCCAGCAACCGCATGCTGCCAGCCGCGGCCTTGAGCTCGTGCTCTCGTTCGAGTCCCACTCCACCGATCTCCGCGTAGCCCCCAGCCAGGACGATCGCGGCGCCCGTTCCTCGCCGTGACAGCGAAGCAACCGCGGCGTTCACATGCTCCGGTCCTACCAGGAGCAAGGCCACATCAGGTGTTTCCGGCAACGCATCTGCGTCCGGGTAACAGCGTTCGCCGTGCAGCTCGGAATACCGTGGGATTGATCAGATATGACTTGCCGCTGAACCCGTGCTTGCGTAGATAGAGCGCGGGGCGACCCGCCGTTTTGGTCGGATCACCAGAGGCGCCGACAATCGCCACGCTGTGCGGTTTGATTAGCCGATCAAGCTGGCTTTTCTGGTCTTGGCCCACGGTCCGCCGTCCGATTCAAGAACGCCTCCACCGAGGCTCGATGCTCCGCCGACGTGTAGCAAATGGCCTGTGCCTGGGCGCCCAGTGCGAATACCTCTTCAGCGCTCAGCTCGAAGGTCTGGTTGATGATCGACTTGGCCAGACCCAAGGCGGTCGGACTTCCCTGGGAAAGCTCGGTAGCCCAGGACCGCGCTTCATGGAGTAGCGCGTCAGGAGAAACGACCCGATCGATCATTCCGATCTCCAGCGCTTCATCCGCGCTGAGCGTGCGGCCCGTGAAGATGAGCTCTTTTGCGCGGGTCATTCCTACCCGTCGCGGAAGGAAGTACAACCCCCCGCCATCCGGTATCAGACCGCGCTGCAGGTAGCTCATCGCAAAGGTCGCCGTGTCAGCCGCCACGATGAAGTCGCAGCACAGGGCCAGATCACACCCGAGACCGACGGCGGCACCGTTCACGGCCGCGATGGTCGGCTTTTCGATTTCATGAAGCACCGTCAACGCATGATGCGTCCGTCGTTGCCGACGCCAACCGTTGCCGGCCACGTCGCCCGCGGGCGCCTGAAGTCGTTCCCGCATGGCGCTGATGTCACCGCCCGCGCAGAATCCCCGGCCCGCGCCAGTCAGAACGAGGGCCCGCGCACCAGCATCACGCCCTACCTGATCGACCGTTTCAATCAGCTCAGCCCGCATGCCATCGTCGATAGCGTTGCGGACCTCCGGGCGGTTCAGCGTGATCGTGGCAATTGTCTGCTCGACCTCAAGCAGAATGCGTTGCGCTGGTGCGGTCACGACAAGTCACACTCCATCATGCTTGAAGCGAGTGTGCCGCACACCCGGCACGCGGTGCCAGCTAACGACGCGCTGGCCAGACTGCCCGGCGCGACCAGCATTTCGTCCGGACGCCCATATCGTGTGTACACGGTCCCGGCCCGAGGAAGACACTCGCAATCTCGCATCTTAAATTCCCTGCTGAAGCGGACCTCTTGTACTCGGCGACTTTGAGCTTCAGCAAACGTTCAACTTTCCTGCTGGATATCTTCAGGCGCGCTGGCGATCATGGCTTCGCCAAAGCTCGTAGGGCGACAACGACGTACGGCCCATTCCCGCGGCGATTGGGCGCGACCGTAAACCAATGTGCGATCGGGCGTTAATGGGCATCCGGTCGGACAATCTCTGAGATCGAGAGGCACCGAGAACGGCACCTGCGATGACCGTTAAACATTCCATCGATCCAGATCCAGCGGACGCATCGTCAGCGGTACTTGTCCCGAGTAGGCCGGAATGTGATGCGTACCTTATTGAAGTTCTTCGTGCGCTCGACGAGCGGATCGAGCGGGTCAGCGCGATGATTGAGCGTATTCCCGATCCAGAATCGCCTCGTCATCGAGCGGCATTGGGGCTGCGTGACGGGTTAACTCGGAGACTCATAGACTTGAGATCCGCGCGAGCGGGTCTTCTGGACGTGATGTTCCGACACTGCGTATGACGTTTAAGTCGGATTGATTCCAGGAAGCTCGGGGCAACCCCGCGTTACCGAAGTCACGGTCCTCATTCCCGACTAACGAGGCTTTGAATGCTTGGCGATGAGTGATTCCACCTGCCCAAAGCGATTTGACCACGAGTGTTTACGTGCCTCGTCAACCCGAGCGCGAATGGCCGACTCGGACCCATCGCTTAGCGCCCGTTCGAGCGCTTGCTCAAAGCTATCCACGGAATCGGCGATCTCGATCACCTGCTGAAGTCGACGAACCTGGGGCATGTCGGTGGAGACGACGGGCAACCCGGCCGCGAGGTACTCGTACAGCTTGATCGGGTCGGCGTTTCGCGTGAGCTCGTTCATCAGGAACGGAATCGTCGTCACGTCCATGCCTTTGAGATAGCCCGGTAGCGATGGGTACGGTCGCGGTCCAAGAAGTAGCACATTGGATTCGTCACGCAGGATCGAGACGTCCACCAGGACTGGTCCAATGAGCACAATGGACCAGTCTTTCCGCCGATGGGCGATTGTGGCGATCAGCTCCAGGTCTAGCCACTCAGCGACACCGCCAATGAAGCCAATGATTGGCTTCGGTATCGGAAGCAGGTCCGCCGGTACTTGCGTAGCATCGGACCGGGCGGCATGAAAATGCTCGAAGCTCACGCCGTTGGGCACGGCGAAGGTGTGGACGTTCCAGGGTGCTTTTTTTGCCCTGAGCGGCTCTGCCGTGGTGATCACGGCATCGGCGGATGTGAGTAAGCGCTTTTCGAGGTCCGCGAAGCTCGGCGGGAACACGCTGACCTCCGCATAGTCATCGGCGCAATGGTAGACCAGACCTGAGCGCGGAATTCCTTCGATGAGGTCAAGCGCCTGGGGCAAGCCAAGGATGAAGAGCGGACGCTTGAATCCCAGTGAGCGCAAGGCGCGGCGAAAGGCCGGCGCCATAGCACGCTGCCCCAGCCGATTCATCATCAGCCGGCCCGTGATGGCGGAAAAGCTGTGGTACGGAATGGGATTGAAGAGCTTTTGAACCCAGACGTTCGGCTCCACAAGCTGAGGTCTGGACATTGCACGTTTCAGGATGGATGGCGCCTGAAGAGGGCGCCGAGCGAGGGTGAGTGAATGCGGTGGACTCTCAACGTAGAGCAGCCGGTTGTGCTGCGCCAGATAGCTCGTCAGATGATGCTTACTGATCCTGGCCGTCTGGTCCCACGGTGGCCCGTAGAGCAGAACGATGTCACGTCCTCGGAGCTGCTGGCTGACGGCTACCTGGCCACCTCCCACTCGCGGTCCCCTCAGCCCAACCCTCTCCCAGCGGAAGAGGAAGCCGCGTTGGGAGAATATCGCACCTCGTAAATCATCACTTCACCAGTGCGCGTGCGCTGCAGCGTGCGACTGTCCACGATCCGCGATTCATGGTTCTCGTATACCGGCACCAGATAACCAAGACGCTCCAGCTCGGCCATCTGCTGCCGCAAGCGATCTTCGCCACCCAGAGCCCATTGCACGTGGTCAGCGCCATTGTTGAAGTAGATGTTGTCCTTGAACACGTGAGTGATGCCCAGCGATCGCCATTCGTCCAATAGCGCCTGGATCGTAGGAAGCAACGTGTAATCGAGATGCCCGGTGAAGCCGGGAAGTCCGTTGATGTGGTCCCGCTGGAAGTACAGATCAGTCAGTGGGAAGACAAGCAGCTTGGATCCCTCGGGCAGGCGATTTGCGGCCTGGATGTCGGCGTAATAGTAGATACGGTCCGCAACGAAGGCTTCAGGATTCTCCCTTCCCAGTACCACAGCGGACGAATTGCGAATCGTACGCCAACGCGGTGGCACCACCGAAGCTGAACGTCACTGCCAACGCTGCTAGGGTGGCCCAGCGTACCACTCCGCCGAATCGGAGAAAGTGACTTGCGGCCGCGCCGGCAGCGAGCGAAAGCATCGGCGTGAGCGCTAATGCGTAGCCGATGTATTGATATTTCGAGAACCAGAGCAGATAGAAAATGAGTGCGCAGAACAAGGTCGCCCCGAGGCTTAATCGTTCCCACCGGGTCAATCTCGGGATCAGGAGCACCAGTCCTGGAATGAGGGCCAGAAACAGCGGTGAAACGGCGGGCACGCGGTCACCATGGAACAGCGCCGAATTTACCGTCATATTCCAGGGGCCCATCAGAAACGCGAGCGGATCTCGTCCGGCTCCTAGCTCGTAGTTCATAAATTTGGCGTTGTTGTGCCAGTTCCACCCAATGCCATGGAAGATCGACCAGGCAAACGGCCAGGCGGGATCGCCGGTCACGACCCAGTTGCGCACATACCAGGGCGCCGCGAGCGATCGCTCGCGGCGGCGCCAAAAGCAACACCGTTCAGGATCACGCTACGAATGTCGCGACGATCGAGAAAGCTCATCAGCAGCACGGTGAGCCCGAGCGCCGGGAGTAGCAGAATGCCGTACATGTGCGTCTCGGCAGCGAATCCGGCGAGCCCCCCTGCCAGCAGCAGCCAGCGAATACCGCCGCCATCGAGGAACGCCTTGCATGTGGCGTAGAGCGCCAGAAATGCCAGCGCGGCGACTGCGCCGTAGTTCTTCGCCACGGTGGACTGCTGAATGACCATGGGGATGGTGTAGAACATCGCCGCCGCAAGAAGCCCTGCCGTGGGTGTGAGAAATCGTCGACCAAATGACAGGAGCGCAAGCGCGGCCAGCACGCTGAAGCCAAGCTGGATGACCGCGCCGCCGGTGCCCGGAACGAGCATAACCAGCGCGGTGTAGATCATTTCCTGAGAGGCGGGCTGATTCCAGAGCTTGTACGGAACGAACGGGATACTTGCGTGCTGGACATAAAAATTGGCTCGAGCTAGATAGTGGTTCAGGGTATCGCTATACGTGGGCGGACTCAGCGCGCCGAATGCATTGAGCACGAAAATCCCGGAGAGTAAGGTGACGATGATGCCGACTCCCACGGCCGACGGTGTGTGCGCAACCTTTAATGGGAGGACTGAGCGTGCGCCTCTGGCCACACGAACCGCGGTCGGAACCGCCAGCACTGCGAGTATTGCGAGCATGATGCCCGCGGCCCAGGGGCGCAGTTGACCGATCAGGCCAAAGGTCAGCATCCCGTAGGAGAGCAGCGCCAGGCCAATCGGCCAGCCGAACACCAGGCGCTCGAGGCGATCGTTCGGATCGAGGCCGAATCGACATAGGATGCTCACCCCTGCACCGATTGCCAGCAGGATGACAGCGGTCGTGACGAGCAGGTCAAGGGCCGGGTTGTAGCTGCTAAGCGACACCTGGCAGCGCCCCACGGACGATCTGAACGAGTCGGTTCCAGTACTGCTCAAACTGGGCGAAATACAGAGCCAGGACCAGGATCACCCACACGGCAAACACCCATCGAGCGGCCGCGGATGTGATCAAGCCGCTAGAACGCGGGCTATCGGACAACTGGCTCCTCGGTGCGCTCAACGAGCGGCTCATCCAGCTCGTCGGAAAGGACCGAGCCCGAGTGGCCGACTACCGGTCCCGTGCCCTCCGCCACGTTTTCCGCTTGGGTCGGTACCTGCGCACGTTCCACACGTTTCACGCGATAGAGCAGCATCTCGAGCAATCTCCGATTGGAGCCAATGAGGTTAGCCAGCAGGCCCATCGCCCACACCTGAAAGCCAATGACGAGCATAGAAGCCGCCAGCACCAGGGATTGCACTTTCCCCTCGCCCTCGCCCTGGAAGTAGTAGAACATCCAGCGAGCAACGAACGCGGCGCCGACGAGCATTACGATAGTACCGACAAGGAAGAAGACCTTGAGCGTCTCGTACATCGTGTAGACGCGCAGAAGCGTCGCGGCGGAATTCGCCATGTAGTCGACCGTACCGCGCATAAGTCGCGATTCCCGCGTTTTGGCGTTTGTGATCACCGGAACGTTTGCTATCTTGAGACGGCCGCGTCCCACCTGTA
>CAVXYC010000031.1:0-8717 GCA_963765765.1 uncultured Chloroflexia bacterium
ATCACTCGACAGCAAATCGACTACTGGTTATGCTGCATCGCACTGTCTAATGAATCACCGGAGGCGAGGAATGGATCGACCGCAGGCAGCGATGGTGACCCGCCGAAGCATGCTCCGAATCGTAGCGCTCGGCGCGAGCGCGGCCCTGGCGTCAGCCTGCGCCCCGGCCGCTGCGCCCGCCCCGCCGACGACGGCACCGGCCGCGCCGACGGCCGCCGCTGCCAAGCCAACCGCCGCGCCGGCGGCCCCCGCGCCAACCTCTGCCCCGGCCGCTGCCAAACCCGCCGCGGCAACAGCCGCGTTCACCGATGCGGACTGGAATGCGCTAATCGCGGCTGCCAGGCAGGAAGGCAAGTTTGGCATCGCCACGTATGCCGGTGGCGGCTATCGGAAGGTGGTCGAGGCCTTCCAGGAGGCGTTCCCGGGCCTAGCGGTGGAGCAGACCCAGTTCCAGTCGTCCTCACGTGACTTCACACCTCGCTTGCTCCAGGAGATGAAGGCGGGCATCAAGAGCTGGGACGTCTGGATCATGCCGGCCCAGGAGCAGCTTCGCCAAAGCCGCCCTGCCGGGTTGCTGGACCCGATTCGGCCCCACATCGTCCGACCGGACGTCTTGAGCGAAGAAAGCTGGATCGACGGATTCGAGGGAGGCTTCGCGGACACCGAGAAGCGTTGGGGGTACGGGATCACGCTCGCCAAGTCACAGTCGCTCTGGGTGAATACGGACCTGGTGAAGGATGGGGAGATCACCAAGGTCGCGGATCTTCTGGACCCGAAGTGGAAGGGCAAGATGATCGCCGCCGACCCGAGGTCGCGCGGCTCGGGCTTCTCACCGACACTCGTGATGCGCCTGAAGCTGGGCGACGATGACATCGTCAAGAAGCTGTTCAAGGACCAGGAGGCCACGCTTACCACGGACGCGCGGCAGCCCACCGAGGCCATGGCCCGCGGGCGCTATGCGCTGGCCCTGGGCGCGGTGGATCGTCACATTCTCAGCGACTTCCGGCAGCAGGGCCTGGGCAACAACCTCAAGCCCGTTCCGCTCAACGATCTTGAGTACATGAGCCACAGCTTCAACTCGATGTGGCTGTGCAAGGACACCGCGCATCCCAATGCCGCGAAGCTGTTCATCAATTGGGCGCTCACCAGAGATGCGGGCGTCCTGTGGTCACATAACCTCGAGGACAACAGCCGGCGCGCGGACGTCCCGGTGATCGATCCCCAGACGGAAGTCAAGCGCGGGGAGAACTTTATCAACGTCCAGCACGAGGAATACCTGGACGAGACGGAGAAAACCCAGGAGATCGCGAGGGAAGTGCTGAACTAGAGCAGCGAGCCATGAGTGATGAGTCATGAGCGCGACGCCTGCTCCGCTACTCATGACTCATTAATTCGGCTTTACTGTCTCGCTATCGCCGCCTGACCGCCGCGTAGGACGTACTTCTGAATCTTGCCGGTGGCCGTCTTGGGCAGCTCGTCGATGAAGTGGAACGCTTGCGGCACCTTGAAGTGGGCCATGTTATCGCGGGCAAACTGGCGTAACTCGTCTTCGGTAGCATTGGCTCCAGCTTTAGAACGACGAATGCGTGGGGGGCTTCGCCCCAGCGCTCGTCCGGCAGACCAACGACGCCGGCTTCCTGGATCGCGGGGTGGCGCAGCAGAACGCCCTCGACCTCAACGGAGGAGATATTCTCTCCGCCGCTAATGATCACGTCCTTGATGCGGTCGCGGATCTCGGCGTAGCCGTCCGGATGCACTACCGCGGCGTCGCCGCTGTGAAACCAGCCATCGCGGATAGCCTTCGCGGTAGCGTCCGGGTCATTGAAATAACCGGCCATGACGACGTTGCCGCGGACGATGATCTCGCCTTGTGTCTGAGCGTCGTGTGGTACCTCGTTGCCTTCCTCATCAACCACACGCAACTCTCCCGAGGTGATGAGCTCCACACCCTGCCGCGCCTTGATCGTTGCTGTGGCATTCGTGTCAAGTCCCTCGTGCTCTGGGCGCGGCTCGCAGATCGTGATGAATGGCGCGGTCTCGGTGAGGCCGTAGACGTGGGTAATCGTCCAGCCAAGCTCACCCTCGATGCGTGCGATCGTGGCCGCCGCGGGTGGAGCGCCGGCAGTAAAGACGCGCAGGCCGCCTGGCGCATCCTTGCGCAGCTCGTCGGGGCTATTGGCTACGCCGATGAGCACCGTGGGGGCCGCGCAGAACATAGTCGCGTTCTCGGCCTTGATGGTCTCGAAGATCTGATCGGGCGCCACGCGCCGCAGGCAGATATGGGTCCCACCGACGGCCGTAATGATCCACACGAAGGTCCAACCGTTAGCGTGGAACATCGGCAGAGTCCAGAGGTAGCGCTCGGCGGGAGTCATGTGCACATGCACCATGGTGCCCACCGCGTTCATGTAGGCGTTGCGGTGCGTAATCATCACGCCCTTGGGCCGCGCTGTAGTCCCGCTCGTGTAATTGATCGTGAGTAGGTCGGACTCGGCGATCTCAGGACGATCGAATTGGCCTGAAGATTCGCTCGACGAGAGATTCGTAGTCCAGCCAACCCTCGCGAGAGCCTTCTAGCGCCACGAAATGCTCGACGTTCGGGATCTGCTCGCGGATGCCGTCCACGGTCTCGAGGTAGTCCTCATGGGCGCACACCACTTTCGCTCCACTGTGGCTGATGATGTACGCGAAATCGTCGGCTACCAGTCGATAGTTGATTGGCACGAGTACCGCGCCGATCTGCGGCACGGAATAGAACGACTCGAGCTGCGAATGGGTGTTGGGCGCGATGTACGCAACACGATCACCCTTGGCCACACCCAGCTTCTGAAGTGCGGCGGACCAGCGGTCACACCGGGCAAAGAACTCTTCATAGGTAAGTCGCAGATCGCCGTCGATGACGCCCGGTCGGTCGCCATAGAGGGAACGTGTGCGACGAATGAACTCGAGTGGGGTGAGGGGCGTCTCCATTGACCGTACCTTTCCTGTCAAGACGGCGACGGGCGCCGCGTTCGTGCCGAACTATTGCGCCCTTGTGTGGGACTGTCAAGTGATCGCCATGTGAGCTGGCAAGCATCTTGCTCTCAGGGCCAGTCGATCCGCTGAGGCCACGATAGGTCATCAGCGCTGGTACGCCGTTGCGTCCTGTTTTCTGGGTGCAAAGAGCTGTCGAGAGGCGGGAACGACCGAGATGCTCAACGTCAGCATAAAGCCGCACCGCCCGTTCCTACGGGCCGCGGCTGGTGTGCAGAAGCTCTTTGTGATGGTGAAGCTGCTTCCAGCACCCGAAGCGAATTCTGTACGACCCCGAGCCGATCTCGCCGTGGTTATCGACACCAGCGGATCCATGCGTGAGCCTGCCCCCGGGACCAAGCCGGAGCTGGTTCGAACCGACCCTGTCACCGTAGACGGGAAGACGTACAACGCCTCGTTCAATGGCACCACCAAGCTTGACGTCGCCATGGATGCCGTACGAAGACTCCTCGAGAGCCCCAACCTCCATGATGAGGACACCGTTGCACTCATACAGTTCGACGATGCATCGGAGGTGCTGGCAGATGGCTCGGTGGGAAGCGACAAGAGCGCATTAACGGCGGCCATTGACCGATTACAGAAGTTCAGCGGCGGAACGCGGATGGGCCTGGGGCTCCGGAACGCGGAAAAGACGCTGCAGGATGAAGGTCAGGGGAGTCGAACGGTCCTTCTCCTTACGGATGGTCTCGCGGTAGACGAAGACGAGTCTCGTGAGGCCGCTACGTCGCTCGCAGCGCAGCAGGCTCGAATCGTCGCGCTCGGCGTGGGTGAGGAATACAACGAAGACTTGCTCGCGGAGCTTGCCAGCGTGACCCGTGGGAAGCCATACGACTTCCGCGACATGACCTCGCTGCCCGAGATTTTCGAGCAGGAGCTCGGGTCAGCGACGCGCCAGGTCATTTCGGACGTGCAGCTCACGCTTCAAACGGTGCGGGACGTACGCCTGGTTAGTGCAATGCGCGTGTATCCCAGCATGGCGGAGCTGGATCCCACCCAGACACCTCTTCAGCTCGGGAGCCTGGAGGCTGGCGATCACACGATCTTCATTCTCGAGCTGGACGTGCCCGAGCGCCCAACCGTGCGGGCGCGCCTGGCGCAGCTTGCGGTTACCTACGCCGTTCCCGCGGCCGGATATCGTGGCGAGTCCCCGCCAATGGACGTCGTTGTTGAGTTCACCACTGATGAGTCGTTGACCGCGTCCGTTGACCCCGAAGTGATGGGCTACGTGCAACAACGCAATGTGGACGCGCTGGTCCGTCAAGCAACGGAGCAGGCCGAGACGAATCCAGAACAGGCCGCGCGCACGCTTCAAGTCGCCCGCTCAATGACCCGGCGACTGGGAAATATTGGAATGACCATGGCCTTGGGCAAGGCCGAGGACGAGCTTAGAGACGGTAAGACGATCTCCATCGGGACTCGAAAGACGATCAAGCTGGGCTCCCGAACGCAGACCATGAAGGTTGGTGCTGGAGATGAGCCGGAAAACGTGCCGACGAATGACGAAATCAGGCGACTCACCGGCGCTTAGATGCGCGGGACGTAAGGAAGGAATGTGACTGATGCCAGTGTGTCACGTGTGCCAGCATGACAATCCGACCGGAGCGGAATTCTGCGAAGAGTGCGGAGCATCACTCGCTCCAGTGGGAGCAACGGCTGGTGCAGCAAGTGGGCAGGCCTCGGCCTCCACAGCTCCTTCCTCAGAAGTGAAGGATGCGCCGCCGCCAATGACTCCAAATCCAACGCCGGTCGAGGCAACACTGGTCGATCCGCCTCCGACGGATGCCACACCCGCGACCGACTCAACCAATGCCACGCCTGTCCGCGAGGTCGGCCCAGCGGAAAGCGATGCTGCCGCGGCGCCGCCGGTCGTTTCGGGCTCGGTAGGACAAAACCCCAGACTCGTGGCCGTGCGCCATGGTGCACCGACGGGTGAGGAGATTCCTCTGCTCGGTGAGCGCATGGTAGTCGGTCGGTTCGACCCTGAAACAGGTCCGGTTGACATCGACCTTTCGTCTGCTCCCGAGTCGGTCCATATCTCTCGGCAGCACGGCGAGCTTCGCCGCGATGCCGATGGCACATGGACCGTGCGCGACCTCGGCTCTACAAACGGCGTATTCGTGAAGGGAAGCGGCGCAGAGACGTTTGGACCTCGCATCACCGCGCCGAAGCCTCTGGCCGATGGCGACGATGTGGCCTTCGGAAACGCTCGGTTTACGTTTCGTACGTCTTGAGGATGGACGAGAACTTGTCCGAGGCGAGCGGTGCCCCGGCGCCGCGGTTGAGCGAGCCACCAGTAGAAGGAGCGCCAGCAGGAGAGGGCGATCACACCGCTCCAAGGGCCGAAGCTGCGCCAATTCCGGAAGCGCAGACAGAAGCATCAGCAGAGGAGCCGTTGGCCAACGGCAGTGGCGCAGCCGAATTGCCATCAGCCGATACCAGCCCGGGGCCGCTCGAAGAAGCCGTATTTCCTTCACTTATACAACCGACTGCTGTTCTCGACCCGAACACCCTTGTTGACCCGGATGGCCGATTGCGCATCGTTCGGCATCTGGAGTCGCGGGGGCGAGTCAATGAGTACGCCGCTGAGTGGAACGATGGCGGCGGGAATACGGTCGCAGTGGAGCTTCGACAAGCTCCACTGGACCACCAGGGACTTGCGAGCGAGGCTGAAATACTGAGTGCCGTGCGCTTCGCAATGCTGCCGAAGGTGTATTCAGTGTTTGAGCGAGATGCCGAGCGCTATCTCGCGGTTGGCGCATCCCCGAGCCCGTCGCTGGAGAAAGCGCTTGCCGCCGGTCTGGAGCCAGATCACGCGCTATCGATCCTGCTTCAGCTCGCTCAGGCGGTCCGGCGGGTCCATGAAGCAGGATGGGCCGTGTTGGCAATCGCGCCGACGGACGTACGCATGGGAGAGCCGATTCAGCTCGCCCGGCTCGGTTTCGCGGCGCGACTTGGCTCGACCCTCCCCGGGCCGTTGCACGTGGCCGGCTATAGCGCGCCAGAGCTGGCTCAGGGCGGCACGATCACCGGAGCGGAAGACGTCTACATGCTCGGCGCCATCCTGTTCCATGCGCTGAGTGGAGAGGTGCTTCCAGAGACTGGGCTGGAGGTTGCCTCGCTGCCCTCCAAAGTGAAGGTCCCTGGTGCTCCTCAAATTCTGGTGCGGGCGCTGGCCCCGGTCGAGTCGCGCATCACTCTTGAGGACCTCTATCGTGAGCTTCTCTCGCTCCGACATCGGCAGGCCGCCGCGCCGCTCACCCTTGAAGTTTCCAGCGCGACAACGGTCGGTCTCAATCCCGGCCGGTTGGTGAACGAGGACTCCTGTGGGTATTCCGTCTGGGCCAGCGCCGGTGCGGACGGTCAACCATCCCACGCACTCTTGTGCGTGGCGGATGGAATGGGCGGAATGGATGCCGGCGAAGTCGCAAGTCAGTCGGCCCTTCGGTCGATTCTCGATGCCGCCGCCGACTGGGCTGCCGCGCCAGAATCGATAGAGAGCCCGGCCACACGCATGGATCCAGTCAACCTGATCGAGCAGGCCGCGCCTGTAGTCCACGCCGCGGCGCAAGGTCGGCAAACTGGCACTACCGTGACGTGCGTCATCGTTGACAACGCGGAGCTACGGCTCGGACATATCGGCGACACACGCGCCTACCATTTTCGAGCGGGCGCGCTGACGCAGCTCACGAGCGACCATTCGCTAGTGGCGGCTATGGTCAATAGCGGTGTTCTTACATCGGAGGAAGCGCGCGGGCACCCGGACAGCAACAAGGTCCTGCGCTCCCTGGGAAGTCAGCGCGACCTGCCGCCCGGCTACGTGGACAGTCTGGAAGCAACAATCGGTCAGTCGTCTCTGACACTGCAGGCCGGCGACTGGCTGGTGCTATGCAGCGACGGTGTGTGGGGCAGCGTTACGGACGATGCCATCAAGGTCGTGCTGGCTGAGGCGATCCACTGTTCCGCGGCCGCTAGAGCGCTGATCGCAAGGGCTCTCGACGCGGGTGCGCCCGATAATGCAACGGCTATTGTGGCGCGTTGCATGGAGGGATCGGGAGCTTGAGGGCTCGCTCTCTGGTCAGCGTGGGGAGGTCGATGGAGACGTGGCCACAGTAACGCTCTGTCCGATCTGCAGCACCCAGAACCCCGCTGGTGCAATCGCCTGTGTGACGTGTGGTGCGCCTCTCGGTGCCGATCCTTCCAGCGCGTACAGCGGTGCTCTCGCCGCGGGCACCAGCCTCCAGGGAGGCATGTATACGGTGGGGCGAGTTCTCGGTCAAGGTGGCTTCGGCATCACGTATCTCGGCGGCGATATTCGCGCCCGCCGCCCTGTGGCCATAAAGGAGTTCTTTCCCTACGGGTCCACTCGCCGAGGCGTCACTGTGCATCCATTCGGCGGTCTGAGCGCGGCGGATTATCAGAACACCCGCACGAAGTTTCTGGACGAGGCTCGGATTCTCGCCCGATTTGACCACCCGGCAATCGTGGACGTGTATGGAACCTTCGAGGAGAACAACACCGCGTACATGGTGATGGAGCTCCTTCGAGGTAGGACGTTGGGCCAGCTTGTAGAAGAGCGCGGCCCTTTGCCTGAATCGGAGGCAGTGCGCCATATGGTGCGGGCGGGCGAGGCGCTGGAAGTAGTGCACGCGGCCAACCTGCTGCACCGGGATCTGAAGCCGGACAACCTGATGCTCAACGGCGCGGGTGATGTGGTTCTGATCGACTTCGGAACGGCCAGGACCTTCGCGGCAGGGAAAACCGGCCGTATGACCACGATGGTAACTCCCGGTTACGCGCCGCTCGAGCAATACGGCGAGCATGTTCGATTCGGACCGTTCACGGACATCTATGCGCTCGGCGCCACCTTTTATCACTTGCTAACGGGCCGTATGCCTCCATCGGCCACCGACCGTGCAAGTGGCGTGGAGCTTGTAGAGCCAGCCCGCCTCAACCCCGCAGTGAGCAGCGATGTCAGCGATGCTGTGATGTGGTCGATGAAGATGCGTGTGTCGGAGCGCCCTCAAAAGGTGAGCGAATTTATCGACGCTCTCCGTTTGTCGACAATACGGACGCAGACACCTCCTGAACCGGACTCAGCACCAGCTCCAGTTGTTCATCGGCCTTCCTGGCGCCCACCCGTTCCCTACGACGGCCCGTACGACCTGGAAGTCAGCGGGGACGATGTGCGCTGGCCGGAGCGCTGTGCCTGCTGTTTTGAGCCATCCGATACGTCGGTCTACATTGAGCACACGGGTCCGGGAGGCTTCCTTGGCCTGTTCTCCGAGACGCGGGGTTGGGATGTGCCGTACTGCTCGCAATGCGCGGAGCACGTTGTGACTGAAAGCTCGGCGCCTGGCGGTAATCTGGGCGGGGCGCTGGCCGGAGTACTGATCGGCGGACCGCTCGGACTCCTCGTGGGCTTGGGCAGCGCGGCAGTGTCGCTCTTCAACAACGCGCAGTATCAGGAAAAGCTCGAGCATCTACTCCGACCGACCTGCGCTGCCATCGGTGTCGCGGTGGCGTACCGAGGCTGGTACGAGCAGATCCACGCATTTACGTTCCTGAATCCAGACTACGCGGACGCGTTCAGCCGTGAGAACGCCGCCGTAACCGTCTCGTAATGCTTTTTTGGGCTCGGTTCACCTACTAGTGAAAAGCAAGCTAGCTCAAAAGCACCGGAAGGT
>CAVXYC010000032.1:0-331881 GCA_963765765.1 uncultured Chloroflexia bacterium
GAGATGGATGACTCCTTTGATGGTCTCAGGACTGGGTGTGCGTCGGGCTGGGATTTCGGTGGTGCGGGTCTCCGTACCCGCGAGTGCCGGCATTCCGTTTAGAGCAGCCGTCGTCTCGGTAGCGCCGACGCAGACCGTCGATTGCCGCACTACTAGCGGCTTGCCAGACTGATTGCTACCGCCGTGTCGTTGCCGTGTGCCGCGATGACCTTCTGGACGATCGCGTTGTAGCGATTGTCGAAGGTCGCACTGACGTCGACTGGTTTGTTGATGATCTCCGCCTCCAGCAGCAGGTCGGCGAGGCCCTGCTGGACTTTGATGACCGGCGGTTCGATGGGCTCCAGAAGTTGTGCGCCGGCCGCTTCGTACAGCTTTCGCCCGAGCGGCAGGTCGATGCTGTACGCCTTGACGTAGCGCTCTTCGATCCAGGTGTCCGGATGCGACTTGGCCCAGTAGCGGGCGTTACCGAGCCGTTGAATGAACTCTCCGATCGCGGCTACCTTCACGGGGTCCTCCAGCGACTTCCGCGAGCTGATGAGCCACTCTTTGCCGGTGGCCAGACCTACGTCGTCGCGGAGCTCCCTGGCGGTGGGATTGCGGGACACGTAGTTGTCGAACTCAGGGCTCTGGATGGCCCCGGCGTCGACGCTGCCGGAGATCAGCGCGGGTTGGACGTTGGCATTGGGAATGTCCACCAGCTCCACGTCTTTGCCCAGGGTCAATCCCGCCTCGCTGAGTGCTTTTGCGACAAATGAATGTGTGGAGGTGCTCTTCTGCACGGCGACTTTCTTGCCGCGTAGATCCGCCAGGGATGTGAGTGTGGTGTTGGGCGCGCTTACGAGATGACGCTGGCCCTGGCCGACGCTATTAAGCGACGCGACAATTACCACATCCTGGCCGGCGGCCTGGGCGTTGATCGGCGGAGCGTCGGCAACCCAGCCCACGTCCACTGCGCCGGACTGGAAGGCGACAATCATCGGCGGCCCGCCGGCGAATACTGACCACTCCACATCGAAGGGCAGGCCTTCGCCGGCGTTGGAGAGGTCCCACGGGAGGCGAAGATTGCCGACCACGGCGCCCTGGTCGGCGACTCGTAGGACGGTGCCCTTTGGAAACGTTGGCGCCGTGGACGCATTAGTCCCGGCTGTATCCGCATTCCCATCGGCAGGCGCCGCGACCTTCGGGGATGCCTGCGGCGCCGCGGCGGGAGCTTGACTGCACCCACTCACGAGCATGGCTGCGCCGGCGAATGTCATGAGATATCGAGAGAGCATGTGATTCATCGGACGGAGACCTCAGAGCTCCGATGCTTGGGCGCTTGCGATCCTGAAAGGACGGGATCGGGTTGACCCCTGTGATTTGATTCGGAGGTACCGCGCTCATCGGGGGGTTCTGGCACCCCGAGCTCCGAGAGCAGCAGTGAGCGCAGCGCATTGAATTCGTTGTCGTCACGGCGGCGAGGCTTGGGAAGGTCAACCGGCTGACTGAGAGTGAGCTGGCCGTCCTTGAGCAGCACCACCCGGTCGGCCAGCAAGAGCGCCTCGTCGACATCGTGCGTGACCAACAAGACCGCGGGGCTGTGTCGCTGGCAGATCTCCTTGAGGAGCTGGTGCATCCGAATCCGTGTGAGCGCATCCAGGGCGCCAAATGGCTCGTCCAGGAGCAGCAGAACCGGTTCGCGAACGAGCGCGCGGGCCAGCGCAACGCGCTGCGCTTCACCGCCTGAAAGGGTGGCCGGCCAGGTCAGCTCGTGGTCGGCCAATCCCACCTCGGTCAGTGCGTCGCGGCCCACATCGCGGGCATCGCGGCAGCCTAGACCAATGAGCACATTGTCAATCACACGCTTCCAGGGGAGCAGGGACGCTTCCTGAAAGACGGTGGCACGACGAGCCGGGACGCGAATCGTTCCGTCGTCCGCGGTATCGAGCGCAGCCAGGATTCGAAGCAGCGTGCTCTTGCCGGAGCCGCTGCGACCCAGCATCGCTACGAACTCACCGCGATGGATTGCTAGGTCCACATTCGTGAGCACGGATCGCTGGCCGAACGCGCGGCGTACGCTACGTGCATCGACCACCAGATCATCCGAATACTCCGTGACTGGGTCGTATGTCATGCGGAAAAGCCTCGCCGCCATGAGAGCAGTAGTCGCTCGAGCCCGCGCACGATCCCCACGGAGAGCAGTCCGTAGAGCCCGTAGAGCGTGAGTAAGAAGATGATGACGTCGGTCCTGAAGAGCGCCTGAGCCTCGTTCATGAGTACGCCAATGCCGCGGACAGCGTTGATCTGCTCCACGAAAATCAGAATGAGCAGCGAGCCCACTAATGCGGTGCGAAGTCCCACGAGAAAGCCGGGCACGGCACCCGGAAGGATGACGTCGCGCACGAGCCTGACTTGTGTGACGCCAAAGCTACGAGCCATATCAACCAGCCGGCTGATCGATGTTGCGGATGGCGCCGTAGGTATTGATGTAGATCGGATAGGCCGTCCCGATAGCGATGACGGTGATCTTGGTCTGCTCACCGATACCCATCCAGACGATGAACAGCGGAATGAGCGCGACCACCGGAAAGGAGTGCCAGACCTGGACGGTGGAATCGATCAGGTCGTCACCGAGCCGGGTGAGTCCTGCAATCGTGGCCAGCGTGAGTCCGATGATGATCCCGTAGGAAAGCCCTGTGAGTGAACGCTGGAGCGAGGCGAGGAGATGACCGCCGAGATTGCCGGATTGGATCAGTTGGGCTCCGGCGGCAACAACGTCGCCCGGCGTAGCGAAAACGCGGGAGTTTACGAGGCCCGAGTAGGTGATCGCGGCCCAGATGAGCACGAGAATGCCTGGCCCGGCCAGTTTTCGAAGCTCTCGCGGCACGCGTATCCGCGGCCTGTGAATGTGGGCGCTGACGGAAACGTCGACGAGCTCGACTCGCTCCGCGCGGATCGAAGCTCTGGTTGCAGTAGCGACTGCCAAGTGTGTCCTCCTGAGATGATCGCGGCGAATGTCCAACCGCCGGCTGCTCGGGTACGTCATCCTGAACGGGGGAATGTGCTGCCCGTCGGCGTCGGCGCCGCAATTGATTGCAGGGTGAAAAAGATAGTTCCGGCGCAGGGAGTAGTGCGTCCTGAACCGAGGGGCTCCGGACTGCTATGACCTGATTGCGCCGCCGCCGAATGGGGCTCGCCCGCCGACACTTTGAGGTAGTCGAATTACGCCAATGGTCGGGATACTGGCGAGCTTCGCGGGAGGAGCGAAGCTCGCCGCGGGACGAGCCTTGATGGGCCCCGAACGCGCTGCTCGGCGATGATCACGGATGCCTGTGCAGAAGGCTACCGAGACGCTGGGTGACGCGCTGGGTCAGTCGGCCGCAGCCGAGAGCAACACGACCAGAGGCCGCCGTGAGCGCCCCAATGCGAAAGAGCAATCGCAAGGGGAATGCTCACGAGCGCAAGGGGCTCATTGGCGGTGTATTGCTTCATGTCCACATTGTCTATCAGTTTAGTGAGGAATGTCAACAGTTAAGGTGGTGCTAGTTGTCTACCCACACGTTTGCTAGCTTGGGCGCGCCGGACGAGATGTGCTGACTGAAGTTCTTCATTAACGGTCAGTATGGCCAGTAGTCTGTCGTGGACGGCATCTGGAGGCACAAACTACATTGGTGATGAAGTAGTGATCGATGTCCTGGATGAGCAAGTTGCGTTTCGCGGGGTCGGACGTCGGACGCTGCTGATCCATAGTTCCGTGCGGCGCCGATAACGCGCGAAGATGTAATCGGCGGGATCGGGATAGCTGCGCGCGTAGAGGCCATACGAGAGGGAGAAGTCGCCCTTCTGGAATCGGTCGTTCCGAGGCATATTCACGGCTGTCGATCCGTAACGTGATGTTGAGTGGGCGCGTGAGAGCGCCCTGGGGGAGTGAGATTCGGGCCAGCGATTCGTCCCCGGAGTAGCGGTTGAGGGTCGCCCATTCAAGCTAAGTTTATGAGACGTTTCGCACAGCGCGAACGTCGGGCGCATGGTCTTCCAGCGAACCATCGAAGAGTCGGTCGAACGCAAAGCCCCACGGAGGTCGAAGAAATCCCAGAGCCCGCACATCTTCAAACCAGAAGCTGATCGGCGATTGACGCGAGAAACTGTTGCCCCCGATGACCCGACTGAGACGCGTCAGGGCGGCTTCGGCTAGCTGAGCAATGGCGACCTTGCCCTGAAGGATATCTCGCGATGGGCGAGATTTGCATTCGATGGCGCTGATCATGCCCTCGTAGGCTTGCATAGTGAGCCATTCGTCCTGCGTCGCCTGACTCCACTCAACACGTTCATAAGCGCGCAGGCTCATGGCTCGCCGGCCGAGATGAGATCGCGCATTCTGGAATGCGGCCTGGACGATACCGACGATGACCGAGGTGAAGAGCAACGTGCCCAGACCGCCGGTGCCCGCCTCCAGACTCTCTCGAGTGCCTGGCCATGCCTGGCGTATCACCGGGAGGCAATCAAAACGCATCGAGTGGCTCTGGGTCGCGGTCATGCCCTGACCGTCCCATTCGCTCAGAAGCTTCACGCCGCTCGAGCCGTCCCATGGTCTGCCCCGAAGGTCGAGCATGAACGTGGCGGGGGTGGTCTCACCCTCTGGGATCGCGGTGGTAATCATGAACGAGGCGATGCCGGAGCCGCTACCGAAGTGCTTCGTGCCGCTGAGCCGATATCCGCCATCGCGTTGCAGAGCCACAGCTCGCGTCTTACCCGGATCCCCGCCGGTGCCCGGCTCCGAGGTAATCGTTCCCCACCAAGCGCCCCGTTCGACGGTGTTGAAGATCATTTCTCGCTGGGTTTGCCAAGCGTCGTCTTCGGACGGGGCTCTGGGATTTGCCAGCCAGGCGCTGAGGACGGAAGGATGCATGGCAGCGACCAGGGCCACCGATGAGTCGCCGCCGGCGAGTGTTCGGACCACATTACACATTGCACGAGCTGAGCGCTGGCGGTCTTCCCAGAGTCCACCACGATCCACCGGCAAAGACATATCGAGATAACCAGCCTCGCGCAGCCGTGCGAAGTCGTGCTGTTCCAGTGATCGCCGGCGCTGTCGCTCGGCTCGATCCGTGGCAAACTCGGCGGCCACGCGTTGAATGGAGTCCTGGAGCATGGACCAGCGGTGGTCAAGCGACGTATCAACGCTAGAACTGGACGTGGTAAATGATGCGCTCACTCTTCAGGTTCTCCTGCCACCGTGGGTGCAAGTGAGATAATGTCACGTTGTCTATAGAATTACTGGAGAATATGATGCATCGATTTGCCCCGAAGGTGCAAGGGGGTGCTGTGTTCGTAGAGAGCACTTTGATGCTTTTTCGGCAGACAACTCCAAGCGAGCGCAGCGATGCGGGCTGCGCTCGCAGTGGTGCGATCAGTTCTCGGCTGACATCGTGTCCCGCATCGCTGTGCTCGCTTGAGTTTGCTCGCCAGGAAAGCACTGCAGTGCTAACTACGAGCGCGACGCGATCTTAGTGTGACACCCAAGCGTCGGAATCACGCGTGAGCTGCATCACGGCTTCGGGGAGTGCGCCTTTCACGAGGTCGGCGATAGTGACTTGCTCCAGCACAGCACGGAGGTTGGCACGCACGGCGATCCACACGTCTTTCAAGCTACTTGCCGCGCCTGCGTACTCCACCCGCTCAGGTCGGACGCCGCGCACATTGGCCAGAGGACCGTCTATGGCACGGATTACGTCTGCGAGTGTCACTTCATCCGGCGGTCGAGCCAGCCAGTAGCCGCCTTCAGCACCCCGTTGTGATTGCACGATATTGGCGTGCTTCAGCTCCACCAGGATGTTCTCGAGAAACTTGGAGGGGATGCTCTGAAGCTGCGAGACGCGCTCAGCCTTGACCGGCTGTGGATTGCACGAGGCGATTTCCGCCAGTGCACGGATCGCGTAGTCGGCTTTGGCAGAGACTCGCATTACTCTATTGTGCGGGACTGTGTGTTCGCGAGGAGTCCCGCATGCGACCGGCTCCCTCTCCCCCTGGGAGAGGGTTGGGGTGAGGGGGCTGCGATAGGGGACAAGCTTGTGGATGACCTTGTTCTGCCCTCACCGGCTCCCTCTCGCAGGGGGGAGGGGGAGCCGGAATGAACCGGAGAAATCTTGATGGATAACTCAATCGGGTCAATTCCCCCGCTGCACTGCGCCAACGGGGGCGCTCATGGCGTCGATCTCCGCGACTTCGTCCGGCGTGATGCGCCATTCGGATGCCTTTACGTTGGCCTCGATGTGAGTCACTGACTCAGGCCCGGCGATGACCGAGCTCAGCATGGGACGGGTCAACAGCCAGGCGACCGGTAAATCGTTGATGGGGTGTCCGTGTTCGTTGGCCCAAGCTTCTAGCTTGTCCTTGAGAGCCCAGTTACGGTCGTTGGTCCAGCGGGAGAACGTGGGGCGCCCCGCTCCACGCGTGCCTGCGGGCGGCGCGACATCGCGCTTGTAGACGTCGGTGAGGAATCCACCGGCCATCGGGAAGTATGGAATAAAGCCCAGGCCCCTGGACTGGCAGAACGGCACCATCTCATGCTCCACCTCGCGATGGATCAAGTTGTAGTGCATCTGCACCGCGACAAATTGTGCCTGGTGCGCGACTCGAGCGTAGGAATTGTGCTCGCTCACTTCCCAGGCCAGAAAGTTCGATGCGCCGATGTAGCGCGCCTTGCCTGAGCGGACGATGTCGTTCAGCGCGTCCATCGTCTCTTCCATGGGCGTGTTGTAATCGATGTGATGAATCCAGAAGAGATCCACGTAGTCGGTCTTGAGTCGATCCAGGCTGGCCTCGAGACTCTGGAAAAGATGCTTGCGGGACGTGCCGCCGCCGTTTGGGCCGGGATCGAATTTGCCGCCGGCCTTGGTGGCCAGAACCACATTGTGTCGATACCCCAGCAAGGCGTTGCCCAGCATCGTCTCCGATTTGCCATGGTGATAGATGTTGGCCGTGTCGAAGAAGTTGACGCCCAGATCAATAGCCCGCCGCACGATGGCCGTGGCGGTCTCCTGACTGACCTCGAGTCCAAATGGGTTTGCCCCGAGCCCCAGCGCTGAGACGGTGAGCCCGGTGGTGCCTAGCTGTCGATACTCCATCGTGGTGCCTCCCGCGAACGGTGGCCATTATAGATGGAGCAGAAGGGCAGTAAGCTTGTCACATGGATCGTGTGCTTCCCCCTCAGCCCGTGTGGACCATCGACCTCTTTCCGCCCGAGCGTACAGGACCGCGCTATACCTTGATTCAGTTCTTCGACCACCGTGGTGACGATGGCCCGCTCCTTTGAAACGTCATTCGGCGAGGCAAGCACGATACGTTCCCTTGTCGGGTGGATTGCGTCAAGCCGTGCTCCAGGGGGCTGCAACCAACTTCGATCCACTCACTCTGATTCTCGGTTCACTTTCCCCCAAACCGCGAATAGCGGCTCACTCCAGCCTGGCTCATAGGCTCGATCATTGACCTCGCCCCAGACGCCCGAGCGATCAAAGTAATCTCGAACCAGGGCCCGATGCTGCTCGTCAGCGCCGTATAGCCAGCCGGCCACGGCCTTAGTCGGGAAACAGCGATTGGAGAACGAGACGATGAACGGCGCACCCGGCTTCAGCACTCGCCCAACGTCGCGAAAGGTCTCTACCGGACGCGTCATGTACTGCACGCTCACGGCGCAGACGGCCCCGTCAAAGGCCTTATCCTCAAACGGCAGCACCGGATTCACGTTGAGATCGTGCACCAGGTGATTCGATAGCTGCGGATTGGCGGCCATCTCCTCGGCATTCATACCCAGGCCGGTAACGCTCACGCCCGATTTCAGAATGCCGTCAGGGAGATGGCTTCGCCACGAGCTCATGAGATCGAGCACCTTGCCGCTCGCGGGCAACAGCTCCGCGTATAGATTGCGCAGCGCGGTGATGGCGCCCTCGTCGATGTGGACCACCATGCGCGGCCAATCGTAAAAGCGAGCATCGTTGGTCGAATCTTCTCGCTCGAAGAATCGATCTGGATATGGAGCTCCTGACTGAGTCATTGCCTTCTCATGGTACAGCGGACGCCGAGTTTGCCAGGCACAGAGCCTGCATGGTTCGGATGCGGAGGTTTTTCACATGCCACAAAAGGCCAGCTACAAGACCCGCGGCGGAAAGAAAGATTCCGCCGCCAAGCGATCGATGAATCAACCAATTCCAGGTACTGACGAAGTTCCGCACAAGGGCGGCACCAATGAGCCCGGTGAGCAGGACCCCAAGCGCAGAATCGGACAATTCGGGGGCGAAGGCCAGCCCCACCTCATCAAAAAGTAGCGTGGTACGGCCCTTGCTTCGCGGATCACACGAATTACATGAGGAGCAATTGGAGAATGCCAGTAGCACGATCAGAGATTCTTCCAGGATATGAAGTGATCAGCGCCGATTCGGTAGTGGTTGGTCACACGCTTGAAGTGCGTGAAAATGACGTGCTCATCAAGAATGACCGTGACCATGACGTTTATCGTGCCACTCTCCGTGGTTGAAGACGTGTCCGAAGGCAAGCTGACCCTCGGCGTTACGGCGGACCAGGTCGCAAACAACAACTGGCCTGAGCCGCCGGGAGGAGCGGTGTAGTGGCTTCAACAGGAAACGACTACGAGCAGATCCGAGAAGGCATGACCGTGGTGGACCTCGGCGGTGCCCACGTCGGCACGGTCAAGGAGATCGTCGGTGAGATGCCCATGGCCGTTGGGGGCCGCGAGTCGGCACCGGTGGGGCGCAACCAGGAAGCACGCCGAGCGGGCGAAGGCTTCAAAGGGTATCTGACTATCGATCACGCCGGTGGCCCGCTGTACTTGCCGTTCAGCATGGTCAATCGCGTGAACCAGGACCGAGTGGAGCTCATCGCAGCTGCAGACGGACTTGACACCCTTACCTGGGGCAGGCCGCCAGACATCGACTGAATCAACCCCATCCAGTGCGCGCTTCGGCGCTTTCCTTCCTAGGTCCAGACGTATGGGAGGAACGTGCTGAAGCGCACACTCCATCCTATGAGGCCTATGATGCTCATTGCCGCGAGACGCGGGGGAGTAGGCAATGGGCGATTTACTCAAGGGCAAAGTGGCTGTCGTCACAGGCGCGGGTCGGGGTATCGGCCAGGCTGAGGCGCTGGCTCTGGCGGCTGAGGGCGCGAGCGTCGTCGTGAACGATCTGGGTGTGGAGCGCGGCGGCGGAGGCGGGGTCGGCGGTGGACCGGCTGACGAGACGGTGGCTGAGATCCACAGGCGCGGTGGCGAGGCTGTGGCCAGCTACGAGTCCGTAGCCGACTATCAAGCCGCGGGGCGGATCATCCAGACCGCTCTGAATGTCTTTGGGCGACTTGACATCCTGGTCAACAATGCCGGGATCTTTCGAGACGGGCTATTCCACGAGGTGACTGAGGATGATTGGGACAACATCGTCACAGTGCACCTCAAGGGCACCTTTAACACCTGCCATCACGCCATACCCATCATGATGAAGCAGCGGTCCGGCCGGATCATTAACACGGCTTCCAGCCAATGGCGGAATCCCGAGGGACGAGCGTCGTACGCCGCGGCGAAGGGCGGAATCGTAAGCCTGACCTACGATCTTGCCTGGGAGATGCGGCCGTACAACGTGACGGTGAACGCCATCGCCCCGATGGCTTTGACGCGCAGCTCAGCCAATACGTCGGACTACGCAGCCCACGTGGCCGCCGCTGGGCTGACACGCAACAAGCCCGCCGATGAGGCCAATCGTCCCGCCCCGGAATTCGTCGCACCGATGGTCGTGTATCTTGCGACCGATCTTGCACCCGAGGTCACCGGATGCGTCTTCCGCGTAGGCGCGGGAAAGATCGGCCTGTACTCGCACCCTTCAGAGATTCGCTCAATCTATCGGAATCACCTGGAAACTGGCCCCTGGCCGATCGAGGAGCTTCAGGCGCTGTTGCCATCCACAATCCTGCAGGGCAATCCGAAGGCACCCCACATCTCATAGCCACTCGCTCGAGTACATACACCTGGGGTGCACTGGTTACATGTCTTGCGCGTCTGACGTCGCTTCATCCAGCGCCTCCACGGCCTGCTGAACTTGCAGTGGGAGACGGAGCGCGGAAGACCCCGGGCTCTTGTCTGGAACTTGAGCGAATCCCTGACCGCCCACCGCGAGCATGGTCTCGTGCGATGCCAGACGTGGCGCCAGTCGGTCGCAGATATCGTTGGCCTGGCG
Organism: uncultured Chloroflexia bacterium; assembly: GCA_963765765.1. GTDB lineage: Bacteria > Chloroflexota > UBA6077 > UBA6077 > JACCZL01 > CAVXYC01. The sequence continues at coordinate 10,221 of CAVXYC010000032.1, forward strand.
CGCGGCAGGAAACTGCGTGGCGGATAGGATGACAACGGTCGGGCGGAGCGCTTCCGAGACACGCTCGATCTCGCGCAGCGGAGTGTTCGCGCCAAGCGAGAGCACGCGCCAGCCACGCCGGCGTAGAAAGAGCCCCAGCATGGCCGGGCCTATCTCGTGAAGCTCGCCAGGAGGACACGCCTGGACCGCGAATCTGTTGGATTCGATGAACGCAAATGATCTGCTGAGTGTGGCGATCCGGTCGCGTATGAGACTACTGGCGATGTGCTCGGCCGCCACTGGCAGCTCTTCCCTCCACCAGAGCTCACCGATCCGTCGGAGCATCGGCTCGATCACGTCGATACACACGCGCTCCACCGAATACACGAGAAACGCGTCGCTCAAGATGGCGTCCGCACGGGTCTCGTCGTAGGCGATGCAGGCGCTGACGAGTCGCTCGGCATATCCCTGAGCCAGTCGAGGGCTGGATGTCGCGAGCTGCGAGCCGCCCGCATCCAGGCCGCGCACGTGTCGTGCGGCAACGGATGGAGCAACACCCTCGGCCACGAGCTGGCGCATGCGTATGACTGTGGATAGGTCCTCTTCTGAGTACTGGCGCCGCCCTGTTTTCGTGCGCGCGGGCTTTGGCACTCCGTAGCGTCGTTCCCATGCTCGCAATGTGACGTCCGGTATTCCTGAACGTCGCGCAAGCGCTCCGATGTTGAACGAAACGGACTCACTCATCAATTCATTGTAGATATTTTGTCTAGATATGCACTGACTTGCCCGTCTGGGACTGCGCGCACAAATGAGATGTGAATTGAGGTGATGAGATGAAGAGTGTCGCGGTCGCCTCCGGTGCAATGTCTGCAAGCAGCTCACTTCTCTCGAAGGTGTTGTCACGCACCGCGGCGCGGCCATCTCAGCAGTACGGAGCAGACGGAGGGGTCAACGCCGTCATTGAGCATCGGATGCGTGCCGGATCCACGTTTCTGGATCCGTGGTGGCTTCTTACTCAGACGCAGCATGTGCCTCGCCCATTGGACGAGGTCTTCGAGTTCTTCAGTAACGCGGAAAATTTGGAGACACTCACACCGAGCTTCCTTGGATTCGAGATTCAGAGCCGCACGCCGATTCAGATGAGCGTAGGCTCGCGCATCGCGTATCGATTGCGTCTGTGCGGAATTGGCGTGCGGTGGCTCACTGGGATTGAATGTTGGAACCCGCCGGAGTCCTTTGTCGACGTGCAGCTTCGAGGACCGTATCGACGTTGGCGTCACCATCATCACTTTCAGACAGCCCCAGATGGGGGAACGATCATGACCGATCGAGTTGAGATCCAGCTTCCGTTCGGACCACTCGGGATCGTTGCTTACTACGCCTTCGTACGAAAGATGCTCACTGAGATCTTCACGTACCGAGCAGCCGTTCTCGATCGGTTGTCCCGCTACGCTCGATTTCGAGATCCGGCGGTGACCGAATAACAATGCCGCCCGCCCCGCGCCCTTATGTGTGGGAGGACTGGCTGCATTCCGCCAGAATGGTTCCGCTAAATGACCGTCGTCTGGCCGAGAACCGGGTCTTGCGTGGTGTACTGGGCGCAGAACGCCCATCGCGGAGTGGATAACGAAGCGCTCAATGCTGCGATTGCGTTGGGCGATGACCTGGGCGTTGGTGTCGTCGTGTACGTCGCCGTGCACACGGGTTTGCCACACGCCACGGAGCGGAGCTACTCATTTCTCATCGATGGACTACGCGATATGGCCGGATCGCTTCGGTACCGGGGCATTCGGCTTGTGGCGCGGATTGAGAAACCCGAGATTGGGGTTCCGCGGTTCATCCATGAGATCGACGCGGCCGCGTTAGTTACCGATCGATCGGCACTTCAATTCGGTCGAGCCTTGCGCGCTCTGGTTACCGATCGAGTGGAAATCCCGTGCTTTGAGGTCGATTCTGAACACGTAGTACCGCTGCATATTCCGGCCGTCCGTTCACGAACGCCTGGTCATTGCGGAAGTATCTTGAAGAGCGTCTGGATTTCTGGCTCTGGTCCCGGCATGATCCGGTTCCGAAGGTGTGTCATGAGGGCGCGGATGGTCTCAACCTGGCGCGGCCTGTCGGTCGATTGTTAGATGAGCTCGATATCGATCGATCGGTGTGCCAGGTCCGAGGCCTCTCTGGTGGGACTTGCGAGGCAAGCCGTCGACTCGGTCTCTTTCTCACCGCGGCGCCTTCTGAAGCTGATTCGCGGGATAGCGCTCATTCGCGCCTGTCGCCGTATCTGCGATTCGGGCATTACTCACCTATCGCCGTTGTTCGCGCTCTAAGAGTGGCTCAGAGTGAAGAACTCCGGCGGACGCTCGAGGAAGTGTTGACGCGGCGAGAGCTCGCCGCGAACTTCACGTGGTATACGCCCAGGTACTGGACGCTGAGTGCCACGCCGAGTTGGGCCAGAGAGACTCTGCGTAAGCATGCTGATGAACGTCTACCGCAAACCTATGCGCTGGAGGAGCTTTGCGCGGCCGCCACGGACGACCTACTCTGGAACGCTTCCCAGCTCGAGCTGCTGCACACCGGTCGTATTCGGCCGTACATGAGAATGTACTGGGGCAAGCGCCTGGTGGAGTGGTTCGCCGATCCATCGGAGGGACTACGAACGACGCTCTGGCTCAACGACCACTATGCGCTGGATGGTCGCAGTCCAAATGGTGTCGCCAATATCCAATGGTGCTTCGGACTTCACGACCGGCCATTTCCGGAACGGGCTAGGTTGGGCCAGGTGCGCCCGCTGGGCACCGCCGGGGTACGCCGACACCTGGACATGGAAGGATATATACGCTGGGCATCGGGGCTTGGTGAGGCGGCGTCGCGGAGTTTCCGCGAGCGCGTAGCACAGCCAGCGGTCTGACCGTCGCGCTGAATCAGATGCGCGGCATTCTTGGCGAAGACGCATGCGGCCGCCGACAATAACAGTGGCCGTTGGTGTCCATGCAGTCCGAACCGCGATCCAGCATCCCATCACTTACCTGGCGCTCTGCTCTGCCATCGGTGAAGCGGGCGCTTGTCAGGTTCGCGTTCGTCGGGATGACCCCTATCGTCGCGTTCTACCTTGTGTACCGGATGCTGGGGCCTATCGAGGGTATGCTCGCGGGGACGGCGACTGCCACTGTGGCGCTTGGCATACAGGCGATTCGGATGCGTCGGTTCGATCCTGTGGGATTGGTCCCAATTGGCGCCGTGCTCATTCAAGGCGGCGTTGGGATTGCATTCCAATCCGTTGATTTGTACCTGGCTGCGCCAGCACTTGAAACATCACTCTGGGGCGTAGTGCTACTTGGCTCGGTTCTCGTGGGGCGTCCGCTCATCTTGCTCGTGGCTAACGAGCTCGAGCTACTCCCGTCGAGTATTCGAGGCGCTCCAACCGTGCGGCACGCGTCCCGGCAGTTGACGGTCTGTTGGGGGCTACTGGCCTTTTTAAAGGCGGGCACGCGCTTGTTCCTGCTGGACATATTGCCTCTGGAGCTGTTCCTCATCGCCAATTCGGTCGTGATTTCCAGCATGAACGCTCTCATGCTACTTTTTACGATGTGGTGGGTCGCCCGAGCTGCTCGGAGGGTTGCACCACCCACCTCATTAGCCGCCTCAACAGCCTGATCTGCCCGCGAACGGGCAGGGGTGGTAGAATCGCGAACTGATGCGTTTTCGGTCGCCAGCCCTGAGCGGGCGGGGCCGGGCGGACCCAGTACCCGATGACGGCTGCCAGCTGGGCGTCGCGGATGAATTGCCATCCCGGATGAGCTTTGTGATCCCAGTGATGTTCGTGCGTCAGATGCCCCATTGTGTGGCTTCGTGACAGCGCCCTCTCCAAGACATGCTGAATTGACGCTCCAGGAGCGCGGATAGTGATTGCCAGCCGGACCATGGAAGCACGGTCTTTTGACTACCGTGCTCTGGCGGGGCTCATCACTCTCGGCTTGATGGCGCTTGCGATAGCGGCGATCGCGGTCATACCGACGCTCGAGATCAGCCTCGCCATCATGGCCGTCACGTTCGTCGTCATCGGCACGCTAATTCGGCCCGGATTGGGAGTGCTTCTACTCCTTGCTCTGGTCCCCTACTCGGGAATCTTCAAACTATCGCTTGGCGACTTTGACCTCTCTCCCACGGAACCACTCTTCGCCCTCTTCCTCGTGTCCTGGGCGCTGCGTTCAACCATCACTCATGGCGTCCAGCTTCCAAAGGGTCGCTATCTTGCACCGGTCGCAACCCTGCTACTCGTGGTGATCGCGTCATCGCTCGCAACGACCAAGCTGTCGCTTACGCTCAAGGAAGGGATTAAATGGCTAGAGATCGTACTGCTAGCCAGCTATGTCTCGGTGTACTTCAGGGAGGGCCGCGCAATACTCGCTCTCCTGAGCGCGTTGTTCGTGGCGGCTAGTGCTGAGGCGCTGTACGGCGTGTTTCAGTTTGTCACGGGGTCAGGACCTGCGTCGTTTGCACTCGGCCCGTTCATTCGCTCATTCGGCCACTTCGGTCAGCCGAACCCATTCGCCGGTTATCTCGCGTCGGTATTGCCGCTGGCTCTTGTATGTGCGTTCACAAGCTCGCACCGTTGGTTTCGCATTCTGTCGATCGGGTGCGCGGGTGTCACAGCCATGGCCATCGTGATGAGCCTCTCACGTGGAGCCTGGCTGGGCTTAATGATTGCCCTGGTGGTCATGCTATTGAGCTGGAGGAAGTCCGCCGCTCGCGCCGTGGCCGGCCTGGGGTTCGTGGTGCTACTTGTGGGAATACTCGCGGAAACGAATCTTCTGCCTCCTGTTCTGGCCGATCGGCTCGCGCCAATGGTTGAGTATTTCGGGGTTTTTGACGTTCGTGGAGTCAGTCCCACTCCGGAGAACTTTGCGCTGATCGAGCGGCTCGCACACTGGCAAGCGGGTTGGGAGATGTTCCTTGAGAATCCCATCCTGGGAGTTGGCGCGGGGAACTATCCCGCTCGGTACATTGACTATTTCTTGCCGGGGTGGCCGGATTCGCTTGGACACGCTCACAACTTTTACTTGAACATGGCAGCTGAAACCGGGGTTGGCGGCATGCTTGCCCTTGTATGGGTGTTGGGATCGCTTGATGGCTACGGCTCGCGGAGCGTTCGTGCGATCGGAAGGGTTCTCGCGAGGGTTGGCACTGGGTTTACTCGGGGCCACGGTGGTATTCGCAGTGCATAGCTTCTTCGATAACCTGCTAGTGAACAGTATGGCAATACAGATTGGCGTATTTCTGGGTCTGGCGATGATGATGCACGATTCCACGGAGAGGGACATGACGGTTGGCTAAAGAGTCCGCCACGCTTCCACCCGAGCCGGATGAGATGCTGGTCGCGGAGGTGGAGACGGCGCCAGAGCCCCTTTCACGACGCTTCCTAAACAAGCGCACGCTTCTCTCCTTCCTGATCGCGTTCGGCATTCTGGCTGTCGTGATGAGCCGAATCAACGTGGAGGCGGGGGCCATTTGGGCGCGACTCTCCCAGGCGGACCCGCGTTGGTACGCGCTTGCATTTTTGACGTACTACATCACGTTCCCCCTGCGAGGACTCCGATGGCGGAAGCTTCTGCAGAATGCCGGTATGGAGCAAGACGTTGGTATCAAGCTCCCGTCGCTGCGCGAAATCTCAGAAATCATCATGCTCTCCTGGTTCGCCAACTGCATCGTGCCCGCGAAGCTGGGGGATGCATACCGCGCATTTCTCCTCAAGCGCACTTCCATGGCGTCATTTGCCATGACCTTCGGAACGATCCTGGCTGAGCGGATCATCGATACACTGCTGGTCTTCTTGTTGCTGGGCGGCGCGGCCCTGGTCGTGTTCAGCGGACATCTTCCCAATACCGTTATGACCATTCTCCAGGCGGGATCAGTTCTCGCGGTACTTGTCATCGCCGGACTGGTGGTGATGCGCAATTTCGGCGGGTTTATCGTTCGGCTGGTTCCGGCGCGCTTCCAGAAGCACTATGGGAGCTTTGAGAAGGGTACGCTGGGCTCGTTCAAGAGCTTGCCTGTCGTACTGTTGTTCTCGCTCGGCGCGTGGGCGGTGGAGGCATCGAGGCTGTACTTCGTGGGACTTTCACTTGGTGTGGAGTGGAGCTCTACAACCATGATCGTCTTTGTTGCCATGGCCTCGGCGCTCCTCACCACGCTCCCGATCACTCCCGCCGGCCTCGGCTTTGTCGAGTCAGCCATGGTGGGCATCCTGCTGGTGGCGGGCCGCATGGGCATCATTCCTGGGATGGATGAGTCGCTGGCGACGTCGGTGGCGATTCTTGACCGCAGCATCAGTTATTGGAGCCTCGTGCTGGTGGGCCTGGTGCTGTATCTGGTGCGGCGTCGCAAGGCGCTCATTTAGTGACTCACTCGAGTCATCGGGCGGGCGTCTGATGCGCATCGCCGTCGACTACACCGCCGCGGTTAATCAGACGGCGGGGATTGGGCGATTCGTCCGCTCGCTCATCAAGGGCGTGGTAGATATAGACCAGCGCAATCAGTACCTGCTTGTCCACGCGCGGCCGAATGAGGACGCCGTCCTGGACTTTCCAACCGCCAGCAATGTCTCGCGTAGGCAGCTGCCCATTTCCGAGCGGCTGCTCACGATTCTCTGGCATCGAGCAAACTTGCCATTGCCGGTCGATGTCTTTACCGGCGCCGTCGACCTTTTCCATTCTCCCGATTTTGTTCTGCCGCCCCTTCGGGGTACGAAAAGTATCCTGACCGTTCACGATCTAGCATTCCTGCTCTTCCCCGAGTGCGCCCACGAGGCATTGCGCGAGTATCTCCTGCGTGTGGTGCCTCGCTCAGCCCGACGTGCTTCGTTCATCGTTGCCGATTCGGAGAATACTGCCAATGACGTGATCTGCTTGCTGGGGGTCCCTCCAGAGCAGGTGGCCGTGGTGCCCGGCGGTGTTGATCCGCGATTTCAGCCCATAACAGATCCCGAACGCCTCCGCGTGATGCGCCGACTGCTCGGAGTGGAGATCGCGCCGTACGTGCTATTCGTGGGCGTGATAGAGCCGCGAAAGAATCTCCAGGGGCTGATCCAGGCCTTTGAGCTCATCAAGAAGCGCCATCGATTGCCACATAAGCTCGTCGTGGTGGGTCGTAAGGGCTGGCTTTCTGATGGCATTTACGAGAAGTATGAGCAATCGCAAGTGCGCCAGGACATCGTCTTTCCGGGCTTCATTCCGGACGAAGATCTGCCCACTCTTTACTCGGCGGCCTCCGTGCTGGTGATGCCGTCGTTCTATGAAGGATTCGGTCTTCCGTTACTCGAGGCGATGGCCTGCGGTACGCCAGTGGTGGCGTCCAACGCCGCGTCCCTCCCGGAGGTAGTCGGTGATGCGGCTCCGCAAGTGGATCCTAACGACATCGACGCACTGGCCGAGGCACTGGCCCAGGTACTCACGGACGACACGCTTCGAGCCGTAAATCGAGCCCGCGGTCTCGAGCGCGCCGCCCAATTCACCTGGCAAGCCGCCGCGCAGAAGCTCCTGGACGTATACGAGCGTGTGGGCGCCGACGCGAAGGTCGGCGTAGCGTAGTCCTCAACCAACCTCAGAGTCGCATCCGATCAGAATGCGGAGCCTCTCGCGGGAGGAACGCCTAGTGCGTGTTGAATATCTCCTGGTACTCGTCCAGCTTTGACTTGATGGCCGCGAGCTCCTCTTTCGTTGGCGAATGGGGATCAGCGGCCGGTGGAAGCGCACCAAGCTTGAGCATGGCCGCCATGAGCAGCAGTCGAGCTTTGTTGGCGGTCAGATTCAATCCTGAGACGTAGAGATAGGGCGGATTGCGCGGCACCATACCGTCCGCGTTACCACGACCGACCTTGACGACCGGCATCCCTGAGCACACGGCCGTGAGCAGCGCCGCCTCGATGGCATTGGTGAGGCCCCCAAACGGGGCGGAGCCCTCGGCAACAAACCCGGCCAGCGGAGCTTCGGCAAGGTTGCGTTCGATGCGCGCCAGAAGGTCGACCTCTGTTTCCGCGGCGCCGCTGCTGTCGACCGGCTGGTATCGACCGCTCTTGACGAACGTGACCGACGGAATGGCGCTCGGCAGAAGTTTCCCTGATCCGTCTTTCACTGCCACGTCTGATGCAACGATCCGCCCTTGCTCGTTCCGTACTCCCGGGACGCTATGAGGCAGGACTGACGTTCGGACCTGTGACTTGTAGGTGTGTAGTCGCGCGGGTCGGTAGGTGAGGATGGGCGGCCCGGGCTGACCGATGGAGCCCAGCACCCCGCCATGCCCGCCCGTGGTCACATAACCGCCGGGTCGCGCGTCACCCTTTTGCGTATCACGCGAAGAGAAAATCATCTCGTCCAGAATCAGCACCGCTCCGAGCGTGTCACGTCCCTGCTCGTCTTGCCAGATGCCCGATATGACGTAATCCACAGAATCCATGAGATTACGATCGCCATCATTGGAGAGCGATCCGTGTGGTCGCTGAGATGAGTTTCCGCAGATAGGCGCCGTTGTATCGATGAGGAGGTTGAGCCAGTAGGTCGTCTCATCGACAGATGGGCTGCCTTCCAACCAGATTCCGGCGGCGTATTGCCCGGATCCCATTGCTTCCTGGACGGTATTTGTAATTCGGGCAAGTACGCCCATGGGCGGCTCGCTCCGGAGGTGCGGCGGACGATATCCCCAGAAGTGCTCGTTCATCGTCTCCGGAGAGATGTCGCCCTCGCCCTCATCGGTTCGCTCGGCCGCGCTTTTGCCCTTCTTGTAGCCACCGGACGGAGCCGCGCGATAGAAGTGGAAGTCGGCTTTGGATGAGAGTGTATTGGCCAGGCCATCATCGTCTAATCCAAATCGGTCGATCTCCTCGACGATGCGCTCGGCGTCTGGATAGAAGGTCTGGCGGCAAAGCTCCGCGGACGCCAGCGGGTAGGCACATTGAGAGTCCCACGCAGAGCCGTCCTTCTGCCGCGCCATGTACGGAAACCAGTAAAGGCCGTCGCTTGGCTCGAGCGTGATCTCGTAGACGGGTGTATCAGTCTCAGACTGCCGCTCCTGGTGAAACTGGCCGTCAGAGTTGATGTAACCATCTGGCGAGGCGTAGAGCTCCGCGGCGTCACGTTCCAGCGGGTGCGCCGAGAATTGAGTGACATAGACGGTCACGGGCGCGGCCAATCGCTGAGGACGTACTGCGTCGAACCGAATTGGCGAGCCATCCGAATAGGTGAGTAGCGGCAGGCCGTATTTCGCGCGGGCCTTATTGGAGGTCACCAGCGGCTCGGAGTTCTGAATGGTGGCGGTTGGTCCAGAGAAGATCGCAATGCGGGGTTTAGGCATGGAGTAACGGCCTTCTTGATAGTGTTATCGGACAGTCTAGCGCCGCAGGCTCAGTGGAAGCGCTTCGCCCCAAGACATAAGAATTGCCGCCTTGATCACCTCCGCGGTGCGCGCTTTCTACTTGACATCCTCATTTGCTGGTATCCTCGCTGAGCCCGCGTGCGATGACGCCGCGATGCTAATTCACTTGTCATGCGCCACAGGGCCGTGATGGATGACGTGAATGACTGACGGACAACCGATGCGCATCGGAATGAATGCTCTTTTTCTTCAGCAGCCCACCACGGGCAGCGGGCAGCATCTCTTTCACCTGATTCGTGGGCTCCACGACTGCGATCAAGAAAACAGCTATACGCTGCTGAGCCCGAAATTCCGACGTGCCTACCCGATCTCGTACCCCCGGTTTTCCGAGTCGGATCGATTCCGGAACGTTGAGGTCTGGAGTGCCGTGGTGCGCTTCAACGAGCATCTGGAGAAGCTCTGGTGGGAGCAGGTCGGTCTGGTTCAGGCCTGCTCCAAGGAAGGTGTGGACCTGCTCCACATCCCATACTTCGCCGCGCCGTTACTTTCGCCGGTCCCTACGGTAGTGACTATTCACGACGTAATCCCGCTGATTCTCAAGGAGTATGCGTGGCGGCGGCAGAGCAAAGCCTACACGTGGTTGGTATCAGAGTCGGCCAAGCGCGCCCGCGCCGTCATTGCCGTATCTGAATGCTCCAAGCGCGATATCGTACGAACGCTCGGTATCCCGGCGGATCGCATTCACGTCATCGGCAACGCGGTTGACGAAGAGCTCAAGCCGGTAACGGATCCGTGGGCGCTCTCCAAGGTACGCGAGCGCTATAGCATCGGCGAACGATACATTCTTTATTTCGGCGGCTTCGATCTACGGAAGAACGTCTTGCGGCTGATTCGATCGTACGCGGCGCTGCCGGAGCGGCTCCGTAATGAATATCAGCTCGTGATCGCCGGCAGAATTCACCAGCTTGGACACCCACTGTATCCCGATCCGCGACCGTTGGTGCGTGAGCTGGATCTCGAGGACCAGGTCATTTTCACGGGCCAGTTTCGGGAAGAGGACAAAGCCAGGTTGTTGAGCGGGAGCACAGCGTTCATCTTCCCGTCGTTGTACGAAGGCTTTGGTATTCCGGCGCTCGAGGCGATGAAGTGCGGTGCGCCGTTGATCACATCCAATACCTCCTCACTTCCGGAAGTGGTGGGCGACGGGGGTTATCTCATCGATCCGACGAGCGAGTCCTCCATTACCGAAGCAATCGGCTGTCTGTTGGATAGTCCCGATCGCCGCGCCGAGCTCAGTGAGCGCGCACAGGAGCGCGCCGGCCATTTCAGCTGGCGGCAGGTCGCTGAGCAAACTCTCGAGGTGTACCGGAGAGCACGCGCGGCGTGAACATTGTCATGGTCTCAAAGGCGCTGGTTGTGGGCGAATACCAGCGCAAGCTCGAGGCAATGGCTGCCTATGACGACGTCAACCTCGTCTGCGTGGTGCCTCATAGTTGGAAGACCGAAGGCGGTGAGCTCAAGCTGGAGGCGAGCCACACGCGCGGCTACCGGCTCGCTGTTCAGCCTATTCGGTTCAACGGCAACTTTCATCTATTCCATTTCCCCACGCTGGGACGTCTCTTCCGAGCGCTGAAGCCCGACCTCGTGCACGTGGACGAGGAGCCATATAACCTGGCGACGCTCCTCGCCGTTCGTGAAGCACGCGCGGTGGGTGCAAAGACCGTCTTCTTTACCTGGCAAAACCTGCCGCGGCGTTACCCGCCGCCGTTCTCGTTGATAGAGCAATGGATTTATCGGTCGGTTGACGCGGCGATCGCGGGCACGGAAGAAGCGGCAGGTGTTCTGACTGAGAAGGGATATCAGGGGCGCGTCGACGTGATTCCACAGTTCGGTGTGGATGCCGAGCGATTCACTCCAGGCGAGAGCGCCGAGGGTCCGCCATGGACCATCGGGTACGTCGGTCGGCTCGTGCAGCAAAAGGGACTGATGACGCTCGTCGAGGCGGCGGCTCGACTTGATTGCGATTGGCGATTAGAGCTCATTGGCAGCGGGCCGTTTCGAGTTGACATGGAATCGCGTGCGGCGGAGCTTGGAGTGGCCGACCGTTTGCAGTTTCGCGATCAGGTTCCGTCGGGCGAGATACCGGTTGCGCTACGTGGATTGCACGCACTCGTCTTGCCATCTCTGACGCGCTCCTTCTGGAAGGAGCAGTTTGGCCGGGCGCTCGTGGAGGCTATGTCTTGCGGCATCCCGGTCATCGGCTCCGATAGCGGCGAGATTCCCCGAGTCATCGGCGATGCGGGATTGGTAACGCCGGAGGGTGACGTTGATGCGCTTGCTTCGACCTTACAGCGGTTGATTTCCGATGATGCTCTGAGGGCGGATCTGGCGCAGCGAGGCCGCGCCCGAGTCCTGGAGCAATTCACCCACGAGCGCATTGCGGAGCGGACCGTGGAGCTTTACCGAGAAGTCTTGCGTTAGCTCGAGATAGCCAGGCTACCTCCAGATCGGCGGCGGGTCAACCTGCGTGCATGCGGCCCAGCTCTTCATAGGCCGAGAGCTGCTCTGAGTACGAAAGCATGTCCTCGCTGGGAGCTCTCGGATCACCGCGCCGGTAGACGGATCGATGATCTTAATGCTCACACGGTCCGCTGCTTCGTATTGCTGTACTCGGCATAGACCATTGGCTGTAGGCCTGTGCCGAGATCGAGCTGCGCGGCCCAGGACACGTGGAAGTTTGTTTGCTCGGGTTCGCGCTTGCGGGCCGCATCAGAGGGGCGCACAACCTGCGCCGCGTGGTTTTCGCCCGGCTTGCGGTAACGACCGGGCCCTAGACTGGCTCTCTCTGTTGCCGATCAGGTACACAATCACGTGATGAACCGAAGCATGAGTTATTCACCGACCGTGCAGGATGTTCGGGAGTTCTGGAACGAAACGCCATGCGGGACCTATGGCAAGGACTTACCGGAGAGCACGCCTGAATATTTCGCCGCAATCGAGGCGGAGCGCTACGCGATGGAGCCCGAGATTCCACGGTATGCGCAGTTCTCGCGCTGGCGTGGAAAGCGAGTGCTGGAAGTAGGCTTCGGCGCTGGCTCGGACCTCATGCGGTTCGCTCGTGCAGGTGCGGACATTGTCGGCATAGACCTAGGATTCAAGGGTGCGACGCTCGCACGCAAGCGCATCGATCTCGAGAATGCCTCGGCGCACGTACTCGTCTCGAACGCCGAGCATATGCCGCTTGCCGATGACTCATTCGACTTCATCTATAGCTGGGGAGTCATCCATCACTCGCCGGACACAGCGGCGACCGTGCGTGAGATTCACCGGGTGCTCAAGCCCGGTGGACGCATCACCGTCATGATTTATCACACCCTCTCATGGGTCGTGTTCAAAATTCTCCTCAAGCACGGAATCATGCGAGGCGAGCTGCTGAATCGTTCCTGGGGCGAGGTGTTCAGTCGGCATTCCGAATACGCGCCGGATAACCCTTTGACCCGCTCCTACACCGTGGCTCAAGCTCGGCAGCTCTTCAGCCAATTCGAAGACGTCCGTGTCAACGTGGTGCCCACGTTCCACGATGAATCAGGTCTCCCGTGGGCGCCATCCTTCGGCGGCCGCATGGGCTGGTTCTTAGTAGTGCGAGGTCGAAGGCGGGCTGAGCGCCCAGCCTGAGCGAGCCCCAAACTTCGGTAGAATCCAGCCCGTGGCCCGCGCGGCGGGTCGGGAGGCTGGTGATGCGTGTAACCGTGTCCGATACTGTGTCCCCGTCGTACTTTGTGGCGACGGCGGCAGTTGAACTGGGCTTTTTCAAATCCGAGGGTCTGGACGCGGAGTTCGTTCCGACGCCAGCCGAAGCGTCGCAGTCGTTGCGTGACGGTAGCGTCGATTTCGTCGGTGGGTCGGCCTACACTGGACTACGCGCTTTCCCAGGCTGGCGCGGCGGCAAGCTGTTGTGCGCGCTCTCCCAGTACACGTATTGGTTCCTAGCCATCAGAGCCGACATCCCGGCAGAGCAGGGCGATGTCGCGGCGGTAAAGGGACTGCGCATCAGCGCCTCGCGCGGGCCCGGACAGGCGCTGCGGAAGGTGCTCGAGGACTCGGGTATCGACCTCGATCGGGACAATGTGAAGATCGTCGACACAGGACACGCTCCGGACGGCAACTGGGCCTGGGACGGCATCCGGGCGATCGAGTCCGGGGAGGCGGATGCTTACTGGGGCAATGGCATGCGCGCTGATCTCGGCGTCAAGCACGGTGTCGCGAAATTACTTCTCGACATACGTCGTGGCGATGGTCCGTCCGTGGCACGGAGTTACACGTTCCCGGCGCTCGTCACCACCGATCGCCTGATAGAGGAAAGGCCTGACGCGGCTGCCGGAGCTGTGCGGGCGATTGTAAAGACACAGCAAGCGCTACGTTCCGACCCATCGCTGGCCACTCAGGTGGGCCAGCGACTTTTCCCGCCGACGGAAGCGGAGTTGATTGCCGGGCAGATTGCCCGAGATGCCGAGTTTTACGATCCGGTCATCACCGAGACCATGGTCGATGGGGCGAGCCAATTTGCTCAACGAGTGGGCATGCTAGACCGCCCGGTCATGTTCGACGAGGTGGTGGCGACGCAGTTTCGCGATTTCTGGCAACCATAGGGGGCTGGATCTAATTGGTTGGCGTTCGTACGTAGAAGTCAATCGTTCCTGGACCGGGCCCAGCCAATCAGTGCGGCGATAGCACCAAGCCCGGCTGCCGCCGCTCCCCAACCGAACTGTCCCGTGAAGACCTGGTGCGCGCCATCGCGAACCGCCTGTACGTATGTCTCCACATCGCCTATGGAAAGGTCGGCGACGAGCGCGTTGAACTGGTCGAGGCCGAAGCTCGCCAGCGCCGCACTGGCCAGGGTCATTCCAACGAGACGGGCCGCCTGGACCAGGCTGGCTGCTGTGGCGGCATTGACGAGGCCGGCCGCGCGGATCGCCACAGCGTTCGTGGGGGCGATCATCAACCCGAACCCCAGTCCCGCCAGCAGTAATGTGGGCGTCATCGCGTCAGGAAGAACATCCACCGACCACTTGCTCATGAGCCCCAATGCGATCGTCGTCAGTGCCATGCCCGCGCTCGCTAGCGCGAACAACGGCATGCGGGTCCCGAGGCGGCTGCCCAACAGTGCGCCCAGCGGGATGGTCAAGGTAAGTCGGGAGAGCAGCAGCGCAGCATGAGTTGGCTCCTCACCGAGGAGCGTGTTACCCCAGATGGGCACCAGCAGAAGTGGCACCATGAGGGCCACGCCGCCCAGCACGTGAATCACCAGGCTGATCACGACCGCGCCATTCTGAAACATTCCGCGAGGCAACAGTGGGGCAGCGGCGCGGCGCTCGATGGTACCGGCACCGATTGTTAGCATTAGCCCGGTGACAAGGAGCACCGGGCGAGCCAGTCCCGCGCCGAGCGTTGACGCTTCACGTGACATCGCCAGCGTCCATGCGGCGAGCGCGCCGCCCAGGAGAGCTGCACCTGGCCAGTCTAACGGTCCGATCTGGCGATGCTCCGAATTACGCTCCATGCGAAGCGCCAGCAAGCTCAGGATGAGCACGCAGGGCAGGTTGATCAGGAAGACCCACCGCCAGCTCAGGAGCTGCATCATGGCTGCTCCATATACTGGACCAAGGACTGCGCCCCCCTCCGCTATAGCAGTCACCCAACCAATCCTGAGGATCAGGCCTTCAAGCCCACCTCGCGCGCTGACCCGGCCCAAAGCGATTGGCAGTAGTGCTCCTGCACCGACAGCCTGAACGAAGCGTCCAAGCACAATCGTGAACAGGTCCTGACCTAGCCCGACCAATCCAGATCCTACTCCGAAGGTAACCAGGCAGGCGATGGTGAACAGATCCCGGCGGTGTACTCGGTCTGCAAGGTGACCGGCGATTGGCAGCACCAGCGCGTATCCGGCCAAATACGCGGTTATGGCCCACGACACGTCATCCAGCCGATTGAGAGGTAATCCGAGCTCCAGCACAATGGCCGGAAGCGTCGCGGCCACAACGGTCTGGTCCAATGCACCCAGGAGAACCGCGGCGAGAAGGGGAAGAAAGTCCCGCTCTGCCGGGAAGGCGCGCGTCAATGCATTCACGGACATGAATGCGCCAAAGCGTTTGCTCTTAACGCGGGGATCACCCGGCCGCTGAAGGTGTTGGAAGTGGCGGAATGGACACTGGCTCATTCCAGTTGGAGAGTGTGATCAGCCGCACCGCCTCCGGCTCGATCACCCTGCAGCGCCGCGCCGGCCAGGCGCAGTCGCGCAATCTGCCAATCCGTCTCACGCACCAGAGCGTCCACGGCGATGCTATTACCCGTGGCCGTTCCGCCGATCAGCTTGGATACCGCGGCCGACGAAACGTGACCCTGGATGTTTTGCTGTCTGACGCCGTTCTCCGTCCGAGGCTCCAGCAGCTTGGGCTCCGTGATCGTGGGTACTACACTGGCGATGCCCGTCTCCGGGTCCAGGAGGGCGATTCGCTGCGTCCCCGTCATCTCTTCGTAGCGTGCGCCAAGGGGGTTGCGGACATAAGTTTTGCCATCAAACGCTCGCAGCTCGGTCTCCAGGACGTTTGTTCCAAACATCAGCCGAAGCTTGAGTTGCGCGTCGTTCGGTCGCTTGAGTTTTCCCTCAGCGCGCGCCAGCCCCAGGCCGTTCGCAATCGGAGCGGTCACGCCCTCATTTGCAAGCACAATTTGCACTGTCTCTAGACCGCGAGCGGCATCGGCGGCTTTCTGCACCACCTCTTCAGCCGTAGGCGGCCTGGCCGGCGGAGTCTGCTGACATGCCGCCAGTAAAACTGTGACGACAAGTTCGAGCGAGAGTGACCATCTACGCAGACGCCGAGTGGGAGTGGCAGGCATGGGACCTCTAGGTGGTGAGGTTGGAGACTCCGAAATGATAACCGGAAGAAGGGACATAAAGGACGGCGGATACAAGAACCTGCTTTCTTGCCAGAAGGCGGAGATCGTGTTTGACGCCACTGTGTCATTCTGCGATCGTTTCGTCGATAAGCGCAGCAGGGACGCATGACCAGATGGTTCAGGCAGCGCTCCGGTAAGCAGAACATCGTTGAAGGCAGCATGGCGTCCGGTACCTCCAAGGAGATGGAGATCAAGCTGACCAATGTGGCCCGCGCCAGTCCAGAGGAGCTGCTAACGGACTACTGCGACTTCCCGCGTGTACGCGGCCTCAGTGAATGGCCCACAGATCATCCCTATGCGCAACGGCTGCGCGCCCTAAACAGGGCGAACGCTGTTTATGAAGCGTTAAAGGACCGGCGTTGAGCACGCAGAGCCCGAGATCGCAGCCAAGGTGATCTGGCCTCATCCGTGTGACGGGTTACCTGCTGGACTGCCAGATTCGTCGTCCGGAGAGCACGTTTGTCAAGGAAGGCGGTCTGCGAGAGCGCATCACACGCGCTCGGCTAAAGGAACGCTAAGGCCAACGAGCCTAACGGTCACTAACCCCGACCAATCCCCGCATTCAACAGCCTCGGCGACTTCCACGCCAGCAAGCCGGCCAGCAGCAATGTGATCCCGCCAAAGGTGGCCACGGTAAACGGCGCGCCAATCACCTGGGTCAGCACGCCGGCCAGAAGAGAGCCGGCTGGGCCGAGGCCGTGGTCGGCCATGAATATCGCGTTGACGCGGCCACGGAGCTCATCGGGCACGATGCTCTGTAGCAGCGTGTGATTGAGAGTGAAGAAGGCCATCTGGAAGATGCCCACACCGACCAGTGCGATGACTGCCAACGGCAGCGTGGGCGCTTGCGAGAAGATGATCATCGCGATTCCCAGCAATACCAGGTCGATGAGCATCAAAAGGCCCTGACGCTTGACGCGATGCGAGATCGAGGCCAGCCCAAGCGTGGCAATGACCGCGCCAAAGCCCGGGCCGGCCATCAATGCTCCCAGGCCTTCAGGGCCCACGCCATACACATCCTTCTGGAAGACTGGCAGCATCGCCATAGTCACTGGCAGTGAGAACAGTGGCGGCACCAACGCCGCCACGAGCATCGCCAGAATCATCGGGTCACGCCGAACATAGGACAGGCCCTCGCGGAAGTTGGCTGCCACCGATGACTTGCGCGCGTTGGGCGGTGTCGGCGGAACGCGCATCATGCTGAACAAGTACAGCACCATGCCGTAGAACCCGGCTTGAACGAAGAAATTCTCCGATGGGCCCATGGCGGCGATGAGCAGGCCTCCGATGGCCGGGCCAATCACTTTTTGACTGTTAAATCCAGCCGAGTTGAGGGCAATGGCGTTCATCAGGTCCCGGCGCGGTACTAGGTTCGGCACCAGAGTCTGACGGACCGGGTTGTTGATCGCCCAGATCACCGCGGTGAAGCCAGAGAAGAGCAGAATGTGCCACACGCCCAGTTGTCCCGATGCAACCAGTAGCCCCATCAGCACGCATGAGACGATCATGATAGGCACGGTCACCAGCAGAATTCCGCGCCGATCGAATCGGTCGGCCGCTACGCCGGCAAATGGGCCGATGAACAGGAACGGCAGGGCCCGTACCGCGTGCATGGCGCCCAGAAGCACCGCAGACCCCGAAAGCTCGTAGAGTAACCAGCCCAGGGTCACCTGTTGAATCCACTGGCCGGCGCTCAGAAAGAGGGTGCCGATCCAGAGGAAGCGGTAATCCCGGTGTCTCAGTGATGAGAAGATGCTCCACGGACCCGTTTTATGGATCGATTGTGAGCCGGTATCGTGATCGCGGTCCGATGGCTCGACCGACGAGTCATGCTGCTTCGACGAGACCTCGGCTGCTGGCCCCGTTGCAGATTGCTCGTTGACCGTCATCGGGCTGGTTTGCGCTCCACGCTGTAATTCCACAAACTCGGTGCGCGCCAGAATAGCACGAATGCCAGAACGATCACCGCCGCGCCCATTGCGGCGAGCGTGGGTTGTGGTCCAACCACCTCAATCGCGGCCCCCGCGAAGATGGTGCCCACCGGCCCAATGCCCCATTGGGTCATGAAGATGCTGTTGACCCTGGCCGCGAAGCTGGTCCGGCACGATGATCTGAAGCATCGTGTTACTCACGGTGTAAAAAAACATCTGAACCGCGCCGCTGAGAAACAGAACCAGGCACGCGGACCAGAGCTCAGTCATGAACGCGAACGCTGTGACGGTGGCTCCCATGAGACCTATGACGGTGATCAGGATTACTCCGTGATTGCGCAGGCGCGCATCCGCGCCTGCAAGTACGATGGTAGAAACCACCGCTCCGACGCCTCCGCTCGCCATTAGCAAGCCCAGGCCTTCTGGACCGACGTGCAGTACGTCCTTCTGTATGACCGGAAGGAGCCATTGAACAGCGGGCACGACGAAGATCGGTGGTACAAGTGACGCGATCAACAGCGCACGGAGCATTGGTTGCCGCCAGATGTATACCCAGCCCTCTTTCAGGTTCTGCAGGGCTGACTCACTTCTGGCGTTTGGTGGGGTGGGCGGGACGCGCATGCGGAAGAAGAGCAGCAGAACCAGCATCCAGATTGCGAACTCAAGAAAGAAGTTTCCGCCCGGGCCGAACCATGCGATGAAGATGCCCCCAAGCGCGGGGCCCACGACTTTGAAAATGTTGAACGCCGCTGAGCTCAGGGCGATGGCATTCATCATGTCTTTTCGGGGTACCAGATTGGGAACAAGCGCCTGGCGTATAGGGTTGTTGAAGGCCCAGATTGTCGAAGCGAAAAGCGTGAATGTAAGGACGTGCCACACCTGCAGCCAGCCATTGACGGTCAGAATGCCCATGATCAGCGCCGCGGCGGCGACGAGTGGCTGCATCATAAGGAGCAGTTTCCGTCGATCCATCCGATCGGCCGCCACGCCCGCGATCGGTCCGGCAAAGAGAAACGGCGTGGAGCGTAAGGTGTGCATGAGCCCCAACATCACGGGTGAGCCGGTCATCTCGTACACCAGCCAGCCGAGGGTGACTTGCTGAATCCACTGGCCCGCGCTCAGCATACAGATGCTGTACCAGAGTGCTCGAAAGTCTCGGTGCTGGAGCGATGAGAGGATAGCTGGGAGGCGGCTCCGCTCGGGCGTAGGCGGATCGCTGATGGACGGCGATGCCGTTATGCTGATCTCGGCCCGAGTTGTCTCAAGGCTCGCCACAAATGTCCCATTCGCTGGAGGTACCCAGCCGGGCGCGGTGACCCACGCTTACGTCTCGATTTGCCGGATGCGGGGTACTCGCCAGGCCACGCCTAGTGCCAACAGAATGACCACGGCGCCCATCCAGGTTGCTGTGTAAGGCGCACCGATGAGCTCTGTACTGATTCCAGCGAATAGGGCCCCGATGGGTCCAAGGCCTTGATCCAGCATCCAGATACTCATGACCCGTCCCCGGAGCTGGTCTGGAACTACCACCTGGACAACCGTGTTCGCCGTGGTCATGTACGACATCTGGCACGCGCCCATGAAGAATAGCGCAAGCATGGCCATTGGAAGCGAGCGCATTTGTGCGAACAAGATGATTGACGCACCAAGCATTCCCAATCCTACCAGCATGACTACGCCCTTACGCTTCACCCGACTGGCCCAGGCAGCGAGAACAAAGGTCGCGGTGACCGCTCCAATTCCGGGAGCCGCCAGAAGCAGCCCGAGTCCCTCGGGTCCAACGCCCAACACATCTTTCTGAAATACCGGCATGAGCGCGTTGGTGATGGGTAAGGACAGCATGTGGGGAATGAGTGAGATGATGATCAATGTCAGGACCACAGGGGTGGACTTGACGTACAGAAGTCCTTCTTTCAGATTGGAGAGGGGTGAGGACTTTCGTGCGTTTGCCGGGGTTGGCGGCGCCTGCATGAAATAGATCGTCAACATGAGCACGCTGTACACGAGACCCTGGACGAAGAAATTGCCGGCCGCGCCAAAAGCGGCGATGAGCAGTCCCCCGAGTGCCGGGCCTACCACCTTCATGCTGTTGAAGCCCATTGAGTTGAGCGCTAGCGCGTTCATCAGGTCGCGCTTCGGGACTAAGTTTGGCACGAGTGTCTGACGCACGGGCTGCGTAATGGACCACATCGAAGCGGTGAGGAAGGTGAATAGAAACAGGTGCCAGACCTCGGCCATGTGGAAAAGCACAAGGACGCCCATCACCGTGGTGATAACGGCCAGAGCAGGCTGAATGAGCAAGAGTAATCCGCGTCGGTCGAACCGATCCGCCGCAACCCCTGCGAGCGGACCAAAGACCAGGAATGGGAGCGCTCGGAAGCCATTGAGTGCCCCGAGCAGCACCGCCGAGCCGGTCAGGTCATAGAGCAGCCAACCAAGGGTCACTTGCTGAATCCACTGGCCAGCACTCATGAGCAGTGTGCCGAACCAGAGAAGTCGATAGTTTCGGTGACGCAGCGACGAGAAGACGCTCCCAATACCGGCCGGTGGCGCGGGCGTGCCGTGATGGAGCCCCGGATCAACGGTGTTCGTTTGGGGTACCGTGCTCGACGGTGCCCGGGATTGTTCATTTGTGGACGGAAGAGTTCCTTGTGCGACCGGCTCCAAGAGCGCTCCTAATGTGGAATAACGGGCAGCTTTAGGCGGTTTCGATGCTTCTCAGATGGGGGACTCGCCAAGCCAATACCAGGGCCAGTGTCAGGACAATCGAGCCCATAATCGTGACTGTGAGCGGAGCGCCGATCAGGTGCGCGCCCAAGCCAGCCAGCAACGCGCCTATGGGAGCAAGTCCTCGATCGAGCATGTAAATGCTCATGACGCGGCCACGCAGCTCGTCCGGAACGATGCTCTGAAGCATGGCGTTCGTGCTATTCATGAAGATCATCTGGCACGCACCTACACCGGTCAGCGCTAGCATGGCCAGCGGGAGAGATGTCGTTCGCGAAAAGAAAATCAGGCAGGCACCCAGAGCTACAAGTCCCACAATGAGAATGGAGCCGTTACGCTTCATCCGGTGCGCCGTGGCTGCCAGCGACACGAGAGCAATGACCGCACCAACCCCCGGTGCTGCCATGAGCAAGCCCAGCGCCTCGGGCCCCAGGTTCAGGACATCTTTCTGAAACACAGGCATCAGGACCTGATACGGGAACGAGAAGACGTGTGGGATAAGCGCCGCGGTCATAAGCGCCAGGACCGAGGGTGTCTTGGCGACGTAGCGGAGACCTTCCTTCATGTCTGCCAGCGCGGAAGTCTTCCTCGCTCGTCGAACCGTATCGCTCATTGGAACCGCTATCTGGAAGGTAAGCCAGACCACAAACGCGTACGCCACGGCCTGAACATAGAAATTGCCACCCGCCCCAAATAGGGCGATGAGCAGACCGCCCAGTGCCGGGCCCACCATCTTGGTGCTGTTCATCGCCATGGAGTTGAGCGTGATGGCGTTCATCAAATCGGTCCGCGGCACCACGTTGGGAATCATGGCCTGCTTGACCGGCTGATTGCAGGAGAAGATCGTAGCCGTGATAAGCGTGAAGGCGAAAATCTGCCACACTTCCAGAGTGCCGGACGTCACCAGCACGCCCATCAAGAAGGTGGCGACAACCAGTATTGGGGAGTACACGAGTAGCAGTCGGCGGCGATCCATCCGGTCGGCTATGACGCCGGCGATGGGGCCGGAAATCAAGAAGGGCGCTGCTCGCAGTCCATTGAGTGCGCCTAACAGAACGGCTGAGCCAGAAAGGTCATACAACAGCCAGCCAAGCGTGACCTGTTGAATCCATTGGCCTGCGCCCATGAAGAACGAAGCTGACCAGAGCAGTCGGTAGTTGCGATGTCGGAGCGAGGAGAATACTGGACCAAAGAAACGCGCACCGGGCGCGGACGTCGCCTCGCTGACTCCGCCGGGCCCATGTGGAGCTGAATCTACGACTGCCTGCTGTACAGCTTCGAGGCTCAAACTCCGGCCTGTCCCGCTGGCACCTTCTCCAGCTCGTTGAGCTGTTCTAGCCGCTGACGGTAGCGATCAAGTTTGGCCCGCCATTCTGATCCAAGCATCTGAAGCTGCTCCACTTTTTCGTTGAGGAGCTGTTCCTCGCGTTCGAGCAGCTCAACGGCCTGAAGAAGCTGCTGCCGCTTGGCTTCCACGTCGGATTCCTGGCGTGCCTGCTGACCGATCTCAGAGATGGTCTCCTCTGCTTCGATCATGCGCTTGGTTTCAGGAATGCTCAACTTGAGCACATTCCGAAAGCGGGCGATGCGCTCAACGCGACGAAGATCGTCCTGCGTATACAGTCGAAATCCTCCGTCGAGGCGCGTCGCGGGCTGTAGTAACCCACGCTCCTCGTAGAAGCGCAATGTGCGCTGGGTGAGACCCGTGCGTTCGGCGATTTCGCCTATCTGCATAAAGGGCTTGTCCATCATTCCTCGCTCCGCGGGCGTCGGCGAGTGCGTACTCTGCCAGCCTTTATATTATCGACAACTCTTCCGTTAACGTCAAGGTGATAACCATCGCGGTAAGGTGCGGCCTGAATTGCTAGCGCAGGCGTCTCTGCCTCTCCACTTTCCGATCGCGCTGTGATGCACCGGACAAGCAGAGACGCATGCTGCACGGGTCCGGAGCCCCTTTTCGGTGCCGTTGATCGGAGCGTGCGACAATGTCTCGATATGCAGCTTGGAGATAGCAGCGCTTCACGCGCCATTGACGTTGACAGCCTGACCAAGCGATTCGGGAACTTCACGGCCGTCGACGATGTGACTTTCAACGTGGATGAAGCTGAAGTCTTCGGATTTCTTGGCCCAAACGGAGCAGGCAAGAGCACGACGATAAGTGTGTTGTGCACGCTCCTGCGTCCGACGTCCGGACGCGTCCAAGTGAATGGTTTCGATGTGGCACGCCAGTCTGATGACGTCCGTCGGTCCATCGGATTAATCTTTCAAGATCCCAGTCTCGACGGCCAGCTCACGGCCAAAGAGAATCTAGAGTTCCACTCGTTCCTTTACAACGTTCCCCGCCGTGACGCAGCGGAGCGGCAGGAGTCACTCCTACGGATGGTGGACCTCTGGGATCGTCGTAATGCCATCGTCAAGGCGTTTTCCGGAGGCATGAAGCGTCGGCTCGAGATCGTACGCGGCCTGCTCCATCGGCCTCGGATCCTCTTTCTGGATGAGCCCACGATTGGTCTGGATCCACAAACGCGGCGCCTCATCTGGCAGTACATTCTTGACCTTCACAAGAGTGAGGGGATCACGCTGTTCCTGACGACGCACTATCTGGAAGAGGCCGAGTACTGTGACCGGATCGCGATCATCGATCACGGACAAATCGTGGCTCTCGATACACCCAAGCGGCTTAAAGAGCGTGTCGGTGGCGACGTCATCACGCTACGGACGCCCGACAACGAGAGCGCTGCCGGGCGTATCCAGGCCGCGCACGGCCTCATCCCTGAGCGGCAGGACGGAATGCTGCGCATCGAAGTGCCGCGCGGCGACGAGGTAATTCCTCGATTGGTGCAGACCCTGGGCGGCGACATCAGCTCCATCAACCTGAGCCGCCCGACGTTGGACGACGTCTTCTTGAAATTGACGGGGCACGCAATTCGAGATGAAGACAGCAGCGAGATGGACACGATGAGGCAGGGGATGCGCATGTGGGGCGGGAGACGCTAGGGCACAATGAAGACTGAAATGTGCAGAGTAAAACATTGAATCAAGCGAACACTGCGTCGGAACTGGTGCGTTCGGAGCGTAAGCAGACTTCCGCGGGCCATTCGGCGCTTTTCACCCTCCACTCTTCACTCCGGGGCGTCTACATCATCTGGTATCGCGATGTCCTACGCTTCGTCCGCGATCGACCGCGGATCATTGCCGCCATGGCCCAGCCCGCACTGTATCTGCTCATCTTTGGCAGCGGTGTCTCTTCGGCCATGCGCGGTCCGACCGCGTCCGGGGCCGATTACCTTCAGTTCCTCTTTCCGGGCGTGGTTGGGATGACGGTGCTATTCACATCTGTCTTCACGGCCATGTCCATTGTCTGGGACCGCGAATTTGGCTTTTTGAAGGAAGTGCTCGTGGCGCCCGTAAGCCGAACCGCTGTAGCCATTGGCAAGGCGCTTGGTGGAAGCACCCAGGCGGTGCTGCAGGGAAGCATTGTGCTGCTGCTTGCCCCGCTGGCCGGAGTGTCGCTCAGCCTCGCCACTATCGTGACCGTGCTTCCGCTGATGTTCTTGCTCGCCTTCGCCCTCACGAGCCTCAGCATCGCACTGGCCGCACGGATGCGCTCCATGGAGGGATTTCAGGTCATGATGAACTTCTTCATGATGCCGCTGTTCTTTCTCAGCGGCGCTCTTTTCCCGCTCGATGGGCTTCCCGTCTGGCTGACTGTACTTACGCTACTGGATCCAGCAACCTACGGCATCGATCCAATCCGGCGAGTCATCATGATCGGCTCAGGCTACAGCCCCGACGCTCTACCGGCCCTGGAGATCTTCGGCTTCCCGCTCACGATCGCGCATGAGGTCGCGATTCTCGCGTGCTTTGCGGCTGTAATGCTGGCGCTCGCGGTGCGCTCCTTCGCGCAGCAGGACTAGGCGCGGCGTTGCCAGTGCGGAGTTTATTCCGCCAGTGCCCGCAACGCTTCGCCATCCACGCGACAGGTGGTCCAGTCGTCCATGAGCCGTGCGCCCAGCCGTTGGTAGAAACCGATTGCCGGAGTGTTCCAGTCCAGCACAGACCATTCCAGTCTGCCGCAGCCGCGTTCAACCGCGATGCTCGCCAGACGTTGGAGTAACGCTTTGCCGAGTCCGCGTCCGCGTCGCTCAGGGAGCACGAAGAGATCTTCTAAATAGAGGCCGGGCTGCACGCGAAACGTCGAATAATTATGGAAGAAGAGTGCGAAGCCGGCCGGCCCGGACTCATCTTCAACGATGATCGCCTCGCAAAACACGCGCCTTCCAAACAGGTGCTCGCGAAGATCATTAGCTGAGCCGATCACCTCATGGCGGAGCTTCTCGTAGTCAGCAAGTCCACATATCAACTCGAAGATCAGCGGAACGTCGTCACAAGTGGCGTTGCGAACCTGAATATGCCGTTCACTGTGCTTGGCAAGTTCGGACATCATGACGCCAAATGGTACAGCCTTCATTCTGGTCTGCGGAGCCCGAATTCTCGATAATATGTCAAGTTCAATCCGGGCCGGCGTGCCCGCGATTCAGGTTTGATCCCCCACGTATGACCCTACTCCCACTTTTGCGCCCGCGCGCGTATCGGCGCGCGCCTTCAGGTCCACTTATTTCCATCGTTCTCGGTGTCCTGGCTGTTGCAGTCCTGACCATCGGTTGCTCGCGGCCGGTGGTCGCGGCGACGCCTATGACCTACGTTGCCATTGGCGCTTCAGATGCGGTGGGTGTGGGCGCGGCCTCGCCTGAGCATGAAGGTTGGGTTCCGCGCCTTGGGGCGCAGCTGGGATCCGACGTCCGAGTGGTCAATCTGGGTATCAGCGGCTCAACCCTGGCGCAGGCGTTGAAGGAGCAGGTTGAGCCGGCTGTCGATGCGCAACCGGAGCTGGTGACAATCTGGCTAGCTGTCAATGACCTGAACGCCCGCGTGCCCCTGACGCGCTACGAAGCAGACCTTGACCGTCTTCTGGCTACTGTGAGCCAAGACGGTCGTTGTGTACTGGTGGGAAACGTTCCGGATCTCACCCGAGCGCCCGCTTACGCGCGGGTCGACCCTCAGGTGCTACGCGCGACGATCCAGGAATGGAATTCCGTCATTGGGTCCGTAGTGAGCCGCCACGGCGCCAGGCTCGTGGACCTCGACGCGCGGTGGAAGGAGCTGACTGAACGACCGGAGCTCATCTCAGCGGACGGGTTCCATCCGAGCAGCGAAGGGTATGAGCTGCTGGCCACGCTGTTCCTGGAGGCGTATCGTGGTGGCTGCTGAGATGGTGGTCGCCGCTCATGGGCTCAGCAAGACCTATAAGTCCGGACGCCTGCGGGTACATGCGCTGAAACGTGTCTCATTGGGGATCGCGAGGGGCGAGATCGTGGCGATTGTGGGACCCAGCGGCTGTGGGAAAACGACGCTCCTGCACTGCCTGGCGGGACTTGAGGACTTCGACGAAGGGGAAGTCTGGATCGAGCACCAGGATCTTCGCCGACTTGACGATGGTCAGCGGGCGAACCACCGCGCGCGGCGTATGGGGTTCGTGTTTCAAAATTACAACTTGCTGCCCGTGCTGGATGCGCTGGAAAACGTGGAGCTTCCGCTCCTACTCGCTGGGCGCTCCGGTGCCGATGCACGCAAGCGGGCAATGCGGGCACTCGAATCGGTGGGCCTCGAGCATCGGCTGCGTCATCGCCCCAATGAGCTCTCCGGAGGACAACAGCAGCGCGTTGCCATTGCTCGCGCACTAGCTCCGGAGCCAGCCGTCATCTGGGCGGACGAGCCCACGGGGAATCTTGACACAGAATCCGCCGAGGAGATCATGCAGCTCGTGGAGAGGCTGAACCGCGAGAACGGTCAGACCTTTGTCCTCGTCACGCACGCATCAGAAGTGGCGGCCCGGGCTCATCGGATTATCCGCATGAGGGATGGCGAAATTGTGTCGGACGAAGCCCGTGGCCTTACTGGACCTACGCCCGCTCCCTCTCCCCCTGGGAGAGGGCTGGGGTGAGAATAGCCAGCACACTCTCCCTTAACTAGCATGCGTTCACTCTTCGGGCTCTCTCAGGACGCACTCGTTGTCGGCGTTGGCGCGGCAATGCTGGTTCTCGTCCTTGTACTCGGCGTGCTCACGTTTCGTCAGCCTCTCTTTGCCCGTCTAGCCGTCCGACGAGCTTTCAGGCGTCCCGGGCTCGCGGTGCTGATCACGGCTGGTCTGACCGTCAGCACGATCGTTCTTTCCAGCGCGTTCACGACCGGAGACACGGTCAGTCTGTCCGTTCGATCGGTTGTAGCCGGCGTGGTGGGCTCGGCGGACGAAATCGTTTTTCTGCCAAAGCGCCAGCGGCGCTCCGGGGCGGAGCTTGCCCAGGCGCTCGCCAGCGGAACTTTTCTTACGGGCTGGAATGAGTACTTCTCAGAATCTGAGCTCGGCCGCATCCAAAGCGCGTTGGCTGATAACCCGCGGGTCGCCTCGGTGATGCCCGCGATATTAGAGCATGTGGCAGTGTCCACCGCGGATCTGGGATTCCGTGGACAGGTTGCCGTTCTGGGCCTGCCGGTGGACGAGGTTGCGTCGGCTGGTGGCCTGTGGACGACGGACGGACAGGCCATAGATCTCAGCAAGTTAGCTGACGATGCAGTCCTGATGAACACCGAGGCGGCAGCGGCGCTTGCCGTGGCGCCGGGTGATTCGCTCCGCCTGCTTGGTCTGGCGCGTGAGACGGACCTTCGTATTGCGGCCATCACTCGCCTAGGGGACATTGGCGGCGGACAGGCCGCGATGTTCCTCCCGCTTCCGCGGCTGCAGGCAATCGCCGAACGTACCGGAGAGATCAATCAGATCCTCGTCAGTAATCGCGGCGGCGCCACCGAGCGCATCCGCGGCTCCTGGCCCGTGACAGTGGCACTTCGATCGGCGTTGCTTGACGACGAAGCTGGCGCCAGGCTCTTCCAGGCCCTCTCCCAGCCCGCGGTGCGAGATGCGCTGGCGCGTGAGTCGATTCGGAGCCCCGGCAGTGGTCGAGCTCAGGAGAAGCTGAACCTTCTGGTGCAATCTCTCCAGCGCGATCAGGCCAATCCAGAGTTCGAGGCGTTGGTGCAAGACCCTGAGCTGTTGGGCAGGGTGGCGTCCAGCCTGAACGTCAGCCCGGGTGCGCTCGAGCAGAGCCCGCTGTTTGGGCCGGGTGGAGGGCGACGTCTCCGTGTGCTGGATGTTCAACAGATGGCGCAGGATCAGGCAGATCGCTGGGCAAGTGCGTTCACATCTCTATTCGTTGCTCTTGGCCTCTTCTCACTGAGTACAGGAGTGCTGCTGATCGTGCTCATCTTCTCGCTGCTGGCGCTCGAGCGTCGTGGCGAGCTGGGCACCGTCCGCGCACTTGGAGGGCGCCGCTCCGACGTGGTGACGATGCTGGTGTTCGAGGGTGTGATTCACAGCGCGTTGGCGGCCGCGGTGGGGTTGGCTCTTGGTGTTGCACTCGCGCTTGCGCTTCTGGCGGTGGCTGGCGGGCTGCTCTCTCAGTACGGCTTCCGCCTGGAGCCCGCCATCGAGCCGGCGAGCCTGCTGGTAAGCGCTGGGCTGGGATTCCTACTTACCGCGGTGACCGTGGCATACGGATCCTGGCGAGCGAGTCGTTTTTCGATCGTCGCAGCGATCCGCGATCTGCCCGATCCTGGCGACCGAGCGACCACCTGGCTCGGGCTCGTGCCGGGGGTTATTACTGTGATTGCGAGCTTTGCGGTGGGATGGCTTGGAGTCGTTCGAAGCTGGTCTCTGGCCTATGTGGTGGGCGCCGCGCTAGCGGTCGTCGGCGCGGCGCTGCTCGGCCGATTTGTGTTGCGACGATTCCTCAGTGGGCGTGGTGAGCGTGTGTTGTGGAGCCTGGCGGGCATCGTACTCGTCCTCTTTGGGTGCGTTCCAGCGGAGTGGCTTCGTACGTTAGGCGTCACTACCGTGCAGAGCTCTGTTGAGCTGAGTGTCTGGCGGGGTTTGTGCGCGGTGCTGGGCGGAGTGTGGGCGCTGGCCATGAACGCAGGTGTAATTCGCCTGGCAGCACGCCGATTCATCGCGCTGCGTCTCGGGGCAGCTGAGCTGGCGGCACATCGATTTCGAACCGGCATGACACTGACTATGTTTGCGTTGGTGGTGCTGAGTCTTACCGTGGCCGGCGTGCTGCTTACCGTGACTCACGTGGCATTTGGGGATCCCGAGGTAACGAGTGGCGGCTGGCATCTTCGCGGTGAGAAAGACGGTCCGCCGTTGGATCTCACCACCGCCCTCGAGAGTGGTCCGGTCGATCCTGAGTGGTTCAAAGGCACGGCGACGGCCGCAACCATTCCTGTTCAGGCAATTCAGACCGGCGCTCCGGGCGCACGTTGGGGCACAGCAAACGTCACGTTGGTCGATGACGCGTTCACCGAATCAGTCACCTCGCTGGCGCGGGCCGGCGCGGAAGATTCACGGGCGCTCTGGCGACGTCTCGCCGAAACGCCTGGAAGCGCCATCGTAGGGCGCGGGCCTGCTCACTTCCACGGGGAATGACGCGCGCATAAACGCGAGCGACGGCGCGGGGTTCCAGCCGTTCTCCATCTGGGTTCGGGATACTCGATCGACGCAGCCGGCTATACGACTCGAAGTTATCGGTATCGCAGATGGACGCGGACCGTACAGCCGGACGATCGTCGTGGGTCAGGACGGACTTCAAGCCTGGCCTGAGCCTGACCGGTATAGCTACCTGTTTGCAATGAAGGACCCTGAGCTGGCGCGCGACACGGCGTTGGCGGTGAGTTTCGCGGTGCCCGAGCTCAATATCCTGGTCATCGGCGACGAGCTTCGCTTGATGCAAGGCGTGCGCGGGCTGCTCACTACGGTGCTCCAGGGCTACATGGCCATAGGGCTCATCTCGGGGCTAGCCGCCCTGGCGGTCATCAGCGCGCGTGCCGTAGTGGAGCGTCGTCGTCAGCTCGGCACGCTCAGAGCGCTCGGCGCGAGCGGCCGATCGATCACCATCATGCTCTTGCTCGAGGCAGGGCTCGTGGCCGTCGCCGGTGCGCTCCTCGGTGTCGCCGTCGGGCTGGTGGTTGCAAACCAGATCGTAGGTGTCCTCGTGCGTCAGACGCCGGAGCTTCGATTCACAATTCCGTGGGATCAGCTCGGGATTTTGATCGGAGTGGTGCTCATCACCGGCCTGTTGACCACGGTCGTTCCAGCCCGCCAGGCCGGCCGCCTGGCGCCAGCGGAGGCGTTGCGGGAGGGCTGAGTATGGCTCCTTAGTGGTACGATAGTATTACTCTTACCAGTAAGGATTGGAATGGCGATGCGAATTACCTCAAAAGGCCAGGTCACGATCCCGCAGCACGTTCGGGAAGCGGCCGCTTGCTGCCCAATACAGAAGTCGATTTTGTGATCGAGCCTGCTGGCGTTCGTATCGTGAAAGCCAAATCAGCCCAACGACCTACCCGTGGTGACCTGGCTGTCGAACGACTGCGCCGCGCCCGAAGCCATTTCTCAATGACCACCGAAGAGATCATGGAGCTCACGCGAGGAGACAATTGACTGCCGTGATGGTCGACAGCAATGTGCTCATCGATGTCACCGCCGGTAACCCGACCTGGGAGGATCGGTCCAGCTCGAGGATCAAGCGGCTGGCAGACGAGGCCCTGCTTCTTATCAATCCGCTCATCTTTGCTGAAGTGTCGATTGGCTTCGACTCGATCGAGGCACTCGACGATGCTCTTCCCACGGACCTATATCAACGAGTGGAGCTGCCGTATGAGGCAGCATTTCTGGCTGGCAAGGCCTTTCGCGATTACCGCCGCGCGGGGACTTCGAAGCTCACCGATGCCGGACTTCTACATTGGCGCACACGCTGCTATCGCAGGCTACCGCCTTTTGACGCGCGACCGGCTCGATACCGTACCTATTTCCCAAGGTTGGAGCTCATTGCTCCTGAATGAAGGAAGTGTCATGACGATCAACCTGGCGAACGTGCAGGGCATCGACGTCCACGTCCACATCACCACCGGCGACCGCGCCCGCGCGGCGAGCGAGGGAACGAGCGCACGTCCGCGGCGCTGGCATACTTCAAGGTCGAGAAAATGCACGCGTCCGGCGAGGAGATCGCCGAGCTGTATCGCGGGCTCAACCTGGCCGCGGTGATCTTCGACGTGGACAGCGAGACGCGCGGGGGCGCGCGAATCTCGAACGACGAGACGGCGGACGCGGCCCGCAGCAATCCGGATGTCCTGATTGGCTTTGCCAGCGTGGACCCGTGGAAAGGCGAGCTGGCGATCAAGGAGGCGCGGCGGTGCGTGGAATACCTCGGATTGAAGGGCTTCAAGTTCCATCCGCCCATCCAGGCATTCGATCCGTCCGACCCGCGCTTCTTCCCGCTGTTCTCGGCAATTTCCGAGCTGGGCGTCCCGGCCATCTTCCATACCGGCATGAGTGGCATCGGCGCGGGCACGCCCGGCGGCAGCGGCATCCGCCTGCGCTACGGCCAGCCGATGCTGCTGGACGACCTGGCCGTGGAGTTCCCCGAATTGACGATCATCGGCGCGCACCCGTCCTGGCCCTGGCAGGAGGAGATGCTCGCCATTGCCCGTCACAAGTCAAACGTATACCTGGACATGTCCGGCTGGGCGCCCAAGTACTTCCCGCCGTCGCTCGTCCAGCAGGCCAACTCGCTGCTCCAGGACAAGTGCCTCTTCGGCAGCGACTTCCCCGTCATCTCCCCGGAGCGCTGGCTGAACGAGTTCGCCGAGCTACCGTTCAAGGAGTCCGTGCGGCCGAAGATCCTAAAGGAGAACGCGGCGAGGGTGCTGAGTCTCGGATAGCGATTCCCGTCAGCACGTACAAAGTGATCTTGCCGCGACGGTCGATATTCATCGGCCGCAAGTGCGGAATTCCTCTCCCATCTTCGTTGTGCTCGCCACTGGCGAAGCCAGCCCGAATATCGTCGACTACATCTCCGAGCAAAACTACCGCCCAAGAGGGCGGTAGTTTCAACACGTCAATTGGGTAGTGTGGGTCAATCTGAAAGGTCGTGGTCATCGACTTCCGGGTGTCACAAAGCTGAGACGCACTGCTGGACGGCCCAAGGCGGTTTACCAAACAGATCGGAAAGCTGACTGTCGGAAGGACGACGATTCGCCCGAACTGGTGAGAACTCAGCTTCTACCCTTCGGAGTCCTCGTACTGCGACTTGATGGACGAGTACCGTCTGGGTCGGCGAGGGTGGTGGTGTCGCCCATCACGCGGCCCTCGGCGATGTCGCGTAGGAGGCGGCGCATGATCTTGGCGCTGCGGGTCTTGGGTAGCTCGGCCGTGAAGTAGATCTTGTCCGGGCGGGCGATGGCGCCGATCTTCTCGGAGACGTGGGCGCGGAGCTCGTTCTGCAGCGCCTCATTCGCGTCGATGCCGGCGCGAGGGGTGACAAACACTGCGAGCGCCTGGCCCTTGATCTCGTGGTTGATGCCAATAGCCGCGGCCTCGGCCACGGACGGGTGGCTCACCAGCGCCGACTCCACCTCCATCGTGCCGATGCGGTGGCCGGCGATGTTCAACACGTCGTCCACGCGGCCGAGCAGCCAGAGATAGCCGTCTTCGTCGCGTCGAGCGCCGTCGCCGGTGAAATACACGCCCGGGGAAACGGCTCCAGTATTGCTCTTTGTAGCGTTCGTCGTCGCCCCAGATCGTGCGCATCATCGACGGCCACGGCCGCGTCAGGACTAGATAACCGCCCGCGCCGAGTCCAACAGTTTCGCCCTGCTCGTTGTAGACCTCCGCGCCGATACCCGGAAATGGCGTTGTGGCCGAACCGGGCTTGAGTGTGGTGATACCGGGCAATGGCGTGATGAGGATGCCGCCGGTTTCGGTCTGCCACCAGGTATCGACGACCGGCGTACGGTCGCCGCCGATGTGCTCGCGGTACCACACCCATGCTTCGGGGTTGATCGGCTCACCGACGGTGCCCATCAGCCGCAACGACGATAGGTCGTGCTTCTCCGGATACTCGGTTCCCCAGCGCATCATCGTGCGGATCGCCGTTGGCGCGGTGTAGAGGATGCTGATCTTGTACTTCTCAACAATCTCCCACCAGCGATCCTTGTCTGGATAGTCCGGCGTGCCCTCGAAGATGACCGCGGTAGCGCCGTTGGAGAGCGGTCCGTAGACGATGTAGCTGTGGCCTGTGACCCAGCCCACGTCGGCCGTGCACCAGTAGATGTCGTCTTCCTTGAGATCGAAGATGTACTTCGTGGTAGCGGTCACGCCTGTTAGATAGCCCGCTGTGGTGTGAAGGACACCTTTGGGCTTTCCCGTGGTTCCCGACGTGTAGAGGATGAACAGGGGGTGCTCCGCCGGGAGGTGCTCGGGCTCCACTTCCTGGCCCTGTTCCGCTCCCACGGCATCATGCCACCACACGTCACGGCTCTCGTCCCAGGCAATGTTCGCTTCATCGCCGACGCGCTTGACTACCAGCACGTGCTCCACGCTGGGGCAAACTTTGACCGCCTCGTCGGTATTATCCTTGAGTGGCACCTGTCCGCCGCGTCGCCAGCCGGCGTCCTGGGTGATGACCAGCTTGGCCTCACAGTCCTGAATACGGCCGCTGAGCGCCTCAGGGCTGAAGCCGCCGAAGACTACGGTGTGGGGAGCGCCGATGCGCGTGCACGCCAGCATGGCGATGGCTGCCTCGGGCACCATGCCCATGTAAATCGCAACTCGGTCGCCCTTGCCAACGCCAAGCTTTTTGAGCGCCGCGGCGCAGGCGTTGACCTCGCGATACAGGTCGGAGTAGGTCAGGGTGCGGACGTCGCCCGGCTCACCTTCCCAGATGATGGCCGGCTTCTGTGCTCGGCCACCCTTGGCGTGACGATCGACACAGTTGTGGCTGATGTTGAGCTCGCCGTCGGCAAACCATTTCACCCACGGGGCATCCCACTCCAGCACCTCGGTGAAGGGTTTGAACCATTCGAGATGATCTCGAGCGATCTGCGCCCAGAATCCTTCGAAGTCTTCGTTGGCGCGATCATAGATCGCGGGATCATTCCAATTTGCCTGTTGGCGAAACTCGGCGGTCGGCTCGTATCGGCGGTCTTCCTGCAAGAGTGCGTCGATCGTGCCGCTGTTTTCCATAGTCATACGGTGCCTCCCGGCTCTGAAGCTGATGATAGCGCGAGATGGCCGAATTCGCGGAGTGCGGCGGATCGACCTAACGCAGTGCCGGCAGCAGCACCAGGCGCAACGCCAGCAGTACGAGAATGGCCAGCATCGGAACGAAGGCGGAGCTGATGAAGCGTGGTGTCACACGTCGCACCGCGCTCAGGACCGGTCTAGTTGCAGTATCGAACAGATCCGTGATGAAGTTCCGTCGACCACGCGCAAGTATGCGTAGCACGCATTGGCCGATGATGAGCCAGATCAGCAGCGATAGTGCGAAGTTCAGGAGGTGCGCAACGATGGCGAGCATGAATTGGTTATTCGGAAAGGACGCGTGACGGTGAGGCCGGTATGCATACCGGCCTCACCGCACGTTCGGTATCTCCTACTTACTCCCTCCCACTGCCGGTGAGGGCGCCGTGGCAGGTCGTCCGCCGGAGCTGGAGTCCCGGATGGTGGCTCGTCCATCTCGCCTACGGGCATGCGTAGGGCGTCGACCATATCCTGGATGTGCTTCGGCGGCGGCTCCGTGGCCAGGCTGACGACGATCTGACACACGAAGTTCACGATCATCCCGAAGATCCCCGCCGAGAGGTGGGTGAGCCCGAGCACGTGAAGTACGGGTTCGTGTAGTTAGCGCCATGTAGATGATGCAGGCGATCATGCCGGCGATCATGCCGGCGATGGCGCCATTGGCGTTGGCGCGCCTCCAGAAGATGCCGAGCAAGATCACCGGGAAGAACGACGACGCGGCCATCGAGAACGCCCAGGCGACCATCTGGGCGATCAGCGCCAGCCGTGGGATGGCCGCCAGCGCCGCCAGCAGCGCCGCCACCAGGATCATCACGCGGCTGATCATGAACCGGCGTGCCGTACGACGCGTTCGGGTTGATCAGCTTGGCGTAGATGTCGTGGGAGACGGCCGTCGCGATCACCATCAGCAGGCCGTCGGCCGTCGAGAGCGCCGCGGCCAGGCCGCCCGCCGCGACCAGCGCCGAGACCGTGTACGGCAAGCCCGCGATCTCGGGCGTCGACAGCACGATCAGGTCCGGCGACGATGCTCAGCTCGGCAAACTGCAGGATGCCGTCGCTGTTGGCGTCGCGGATGGTCAGCAGGCCAGTTCTGCCCCAGTTGGCGACCCAGTCCGGCAGCGCGGCGATCGGCTGGCCGACCAGGTTCTGGAGGATCTCCCAGCGGGCGAACGCCGCATAGGCGGGCGCGGTGAAGTAGAGCAGGTAGATGAAGAAGAGCGACCAGCCGACGCTCATCCGCGCTGCCTGCGGGTTCGGCACCGTGTAGTAGCGGATCAGGATGTGCGGCAGGCCGACCGTGCCGCCATCAGGCAGAGCGTCAGCGCCATGAACTCCCAGGGCGTGCCGACCCAGTCGTCGATTCGCGACCAGCTCGGGCGGCGATCGAGGCCGATCTGACGCAGCGCTATCGATGCCAAGAGGCGTTCGAGAGCGCGTGCGTGAACGGCTGGACGTACTGGGCGGCAGAGCCCTGGGCTGCTCCAAGCTGAACGATGTTCTGGAGCGCCTGCCCGTACATGATCTCGGAGATCGGCACGCCGGTGAAGCGCGTCGAGAGCATCGAGACCGGGATCAGGTAGGCGATGATCAGGATGATGTACTGCGCCACCTGGGTCCAGGTGATCGACTTCATCCCGCCCAGGAACGAGCACAGCACCACGCCGGCCAGGCCGAGGAAGCACGCCCAGGACGTAGTCGACACCGAAGAACCGGCTCATGATCAGGCCGACGCCGACCACCTGGGCGGTGACGTAGGTGAACGAGGCGAGGATGGCGCAGATCGCCGCGACAACACGCGAGGCTTCGGCCGTTCGGCGAACCGCGCGGCCACGAAGTCCGGGATCGTGAACTGGCCGAACTTCCGGATGTACGGCGCGAAGAAGAGCGCCAGGATGACGTAGCCGCCGGTCCAGCCCATGATGTAGGCCAGGCCGTCGTAGCCGAGCAGCCAGATCGTGCCGGCCATCGAGATGAACGAAGCGGCGCTCATCCAGTCGGCGCCCGTGGCCATGCCGTTGAAGAAGGCGGGCACCTTGCGGCCGGCGACGTAGTACTCGTCGAACTTGCGTGTGAAGTTCACGACGCCGATGACGCCGTACAGCGCAAAGCTGAGCAGGATGAAGAACACCGCGATCAAGCCGCGCGGTAGCCCGGCGTTCAGCTCCAGGAACATGACGACCGCGACAAGAGGAGGACGACAGCGTGAACAGCCCGTAGCCTTTGTAGAGCTTCGCTTCCAAGGCCTTCATCTCCGCGCGGGAGAGCTTGGTAGCGGCGACTCAGCGGCCATGACTCTGCCTTACTCCTCCTCGTTGAAGCCGTACTTCGGGATCGATCACGCGGTTCATCACCAGCGCGTAGACGAAGATCAGGATGACGAAGACGGTGATCGAGAACTGGCTTGCGAGCCAGTATCCGAGCGGGAAGCCGGTGAGGATCTGGATATTGTTGAGCGCTTTGGCGAACGGCGGATGCAAGTATCCGCTGACGAACCAGATAACCAAAAGGCCCGCAATAAGCTGCAGGTTGGCTTTCCAATAGCCACGTAATCGCTCGTTTTGGTCCGAGCTGCTGCCGGAACGATCTGGTGCTTGAGCTGCCATAGACTCTACCTCTCGCCTCGATGCGAATGATCTCTGTGGCGCGACGCTGCGGGCACACGTGATGCCACAGATCTCAACAATGTTGAGTTGGGATCAGCGCTCCTCCCTTCAGCGGTAGACGTTTGGCGCTACCGCGATTGCGTGTGGAACCATGCTTGCCCAATCCATAGAAATCTGCAAGTGTTCTGATCTCGTGTTGTTCTAGGGCGGGAATCTAGTGCTGCCAGACCTGGGTCGTTGCGTATGCATCCGCCAGCGCCCGATCAGACTCAAGGAGGCGGACTTTACGGGTTCCTGAGCTTGACAGTATGATGCTCACACCGTAAGCCGATCTCGGAGGCAGCGATGTTACCGGTCCAGGACAATGAGCTCATCACGCGTGTGAGTCCAGGCACCCCCATGGGTGACTTGATGCGACGTTACTGGCAGCCTATTGCCGCGTCGGCGGAGCTCGACGACAGCCCCTTCCGCACCAAGGAAGTCAAGATCAT
Organism: uncultured Chloroflexia bacterium; assembly: GCA_963765765.1. Classification (GTDB taxonomy): domain Bacteria; phylum Chloroflexota; class UBA6077; order UBA6077; family JACCZL01; genus CAVXYC01. Next base: position 47,464 of record CAVXYC010000032.1, read on the forward strand.
GGGCGAGGAGCTCGTCCTCTATAAGGACCGGAGCGGCACCCTTGGACTCATTGAGCGATATTGCTCGCACCGCCGAGTGAACCTCGCTATCGGTGTGGTCGAAGATGACGGCATCCGTTGTCAGTACCACGGCTGGAAATTCAACGAGACAGGTAAATGCGTCGAGCAGCCTTTCGAGGACACGATGCATCCCGAGGCGGCATTCCGCTCCAAGTGCAATCTGTCCGGCTATCCGGTCAAAGAGCTGGCCGGTCTGGTCTGGGCCTACCTCGGTCCAACACCGGCACCTGAGCTACCCAACTGGGGGCCGCTGGTGTGGGGCGAGACGGTGCACGATATCTGCATCACCAATCTCCACTGCAACTGGCTCCAGTGCCAGGAGAATTCGCTGGATCCGGTCCACACCGAGTGGCTCCATGGCTACTTCGCTCGATACTTCACCGAGATCATGGAAGGCCAGGCGCCGACCTGGACCAATCGCAGCAAGCCCCACCAGAAGGTCGGGTTCGATGTGTTCGACTACGGCATCATCAAACGACGTGTCTCGCTGGGTGATGGTCCGGACAACGACGACTGGAATATCGGTCACCCGATTCTTTTCCCGAACATTCTCCTGGTGGGCAGCCAGTATCAGGCCACGATGCAGTTCCGTGTGCCCGTGGACGATGAGAACACGCTGCACATCTCGCTGTACACCTGGCGTGCCGCGCCCGGTATGACCGCGCCCGAGCAGCCGAATGTGCCGTACCGCCACATCTCACTGCGAGATGACTCCGGTCAGTGGAACCTCAGGAACACCTTCAACCAGGACTACATGGCCTGGGAGACGCAAGGCACTATCGCCAAGCGACACCTCGAGAAGCTGGGGGAGTCGGACCGCGGCATCATCCTGTTCCGTCAGCTCTTGAAGGATCAGATCCAGAAGATGCAAAACGGCGAGCCGCTCATGAACGAGTTCCGCGATCCCGCTCAGAATGTCTGCCTGGAGCCGCCGCTGGAGAAGATCAAGTTCAGCAACCGTGAAGGTCCCAGGAGCTACATCCCGGGTGAAGTTGGTTACAGCCGCGACGGGAAGCTCATCGAAGAGGTTTTGAAGACCTGGAGCAGCCCGGCGAAGGAGCTCGTGACCGCTTAGAGTTGATTCATCGCCTCAGATAGCGACGCTACTGAGGGGACCATGGGATTAGAACCGCCCCAAGGGCCTTCCTGCAGGAGATTGAGTTCCTGCGGGAAGGCTCTTGGGGCGGTTCATTGGAACGAGAGACTGGGACCGCCGACATCCTGTCGGCCCGGCCCCTGAGGGCCGCCTCGCAGGTTTCCGGGACGCGCACAGGGCCCAGGTCATCTCCCCTGGGCCTGAGTCATTGTTGCGTGGTGGCCGTTCTTATCAGTCGCTGTCAGTAGTGATCTCGATGTTCACGGTGGTCGCGACCGCGACCGCACGATAGAGCGGTCAAACGGATTGCCAGTGCTGAACGAGCGCCTCGGCTTGCACGGCATTCGGTCCGTCCATGCGGAAGCGCACGTCGATGCGCAGGAAATCCGCCGTGTTCTGAGCCGAGCGGACGCCGTCGATCTCCACCTCGACGTGCTGCAGGGGCACCTGCCGTTGGCGCGCCGCTCCGTTCACCACATTGACACCGCAGGACGAGATGCCGGCCAGAAATGCTTCACCTGAGGTCACAGCCTCGGCCGGACCGCTGGAGGAATCGATGACGAAGTGATTCGCTCGGGCGCTATTGAGCGTCCGTCCTAACGTGTCTGTGTTGACAGATTGGACAGAGTCGACTTTCAGATCATCGGGCATGCGGATCGCCTCCTAGGGTGTATGGCGTCGGTCTTCGTCGCGACGCTCTTCTGTTTCGTCCGGGCGGTGGTAATCGTCCTCCAGACGGTAGGTCGTACCGACCTCAGGCGTGGACGCCTCGAAAATGACGGCGTCCGCATCCGGGGCGGCGCACAGCCGGTGACGTTGGCCAATGGCCACGGAGTAGCCCACATGCGGCTCCATCACCACGTCATGAAGCTTGCCATCGGGCCCTTCGAGCACTAGGATGCCTTTTCCATCGATAAGCGTCTGGGTCTCGGTTTTGGCATCGTGCAGCTGCAGGCTCAACCGATGTCCGGCCTTCACGTGAATCAACTTCGATGTGTACGGAGCGTCCTCCGGTGAGAGCAGCACCTCATGTCCCCATGGCTTCTCCACGCGACGTGCGCCGGGCAGAAGCGAGAACGCGGTCGGATCATAAGTAGGCGGCTGCTCTGGCATCGACGTCGAGTTCCTTCATAGAAGCGTGGCATGTGGAAGCTTCTCTATTCCGAGTGTAGCACCCAGTGCCTGGATGCATAGAGACTCGGTCAGCAGGCTTAGCTCTTGATTTCCTCAGGCGGTCGGATCAATCGAAACGTGCGCCAGAGTGCGATGTCATACGCAATTTTGATCGCTCCACCAACCACGAATGTCAGCCCGATGAATGGGGATTGGAGAGCCAGGCCAGCGAGAGGGGGAGCAATGGACTGCGCGATATTTCGGCCTACCGTGGTGAACCCAGCCGCGGCCGTTCGCTCTGACGGATCTACCACCGCCATGAGATACGACTGACGAGTGGGTACGTCCATCTGTGAAAGACCAGACCGAATGAGCTGCAGCAAGATAGCGATCTCTACGGAAGGAACCATTGCTTGAAGAATGACCAGAGCGTTGGCCGGAATGTGGCTCCAGACCATCGTGTTGATGAGACCAATGCGAGTGGCCAATCGCTCGGCGATAAGTAGAGACAGCGCCGAAAGCAAGTTCGATGCAGCGAACACCGGGCCAAGAGCGTCCACTCCAAGACCGAAGCGCAGCGTGAACCAGTACGCCACGATGCTTTGAACAATGAAGCCACCGCCAAACGAGTCCATCCCAAAGAGCGCTGTTAGGCGGAAGACGATACGCCGCGACTGATGGATGCCAAGAGCGCTCTTGAGCGCCGGCGGTGAACCGAGCTCCACGGCTGGCGAAAGGCCGAATGCTATGACCAGCGCGGCGAGTGCCCCAACGGCGTAGACGCCAAATAGCCAGCGATGGGCAAGGAGAGGGTCCATGCCCAGTTGGCCAGTGAGCGCTGCAACGCCACCTGCGAACAGCGCCCCCACGGAGCCAGAGGCGATGCCAACGAGGTTGTAGATCGTGAAGACTCGAGTTCGTCGGTTATCTGGCGCCATTTGAGACATGACAGCTTGCTCGAGTGTGACAAAGGGGCCGACCTCCTGGATCCCGGCGCTGATGGTTCCGCTCAGGGAGGCGAGCACAAGTAGCCAGAACTGATCGCTCAGCGCATAGGCGGCGCCGGTAATCATCATTAAAGCGCTGAAGATCACCAGTACTCGTCGACGGCCAAACCGATCGGCTGTGAGCGCGACCACAATCGTCAAGACACTGGAGCCGAGGAACGCGGCTCCCAGGAGAATGCCAAGCTCCACGCCGCCTAGACCCAGGTCCGCGACGTGCACGCCAAGGACCACCGAGACGATTCCGTAGCCGAAGCTACGGAATGCCCGTGCGGCCAGCACGCGCCGCCCGTCCACGCCTAGCCAGCTGGGGCCTGGGAATCGCGTCGTGGTCGACATCTCACTCACGGAGCAAGCGTACTGGAATCGCTCATTCGAAATGACCCGCGGTGGAGCATGGCATACTGACTAAAGCTGGCTCTTGAGCTGGCTTGGGGACGAGGGAGACATCGGGATGCCAGTGCGTTATCAACGGTTTACCTACCGTTATCTGCAAGGGCGGCCGCGCGGCGCGGATACCGCGTTTGAGCATGTTTGGCTTACGAGTGTGCAGCCATCTCCGGTTACGGCCGCGCGCCGTCCCCCCGTCGACGTGTGGGAGACGGCCTCCGCGGTGTTCGTCAAGGTGATGCTGCCCGGCGTCCAGGAAGATGAGATCAAGGCGCTGCTCTATGAAGACGTTCTGCTGATCAGCGCGACTCGGACGGACACCGAAGGTGAGGAGGAGCGTCGATTTTATCGCGCGGAGGTGCACTATGGACCGCTCGAGGTCACGGTACCGCTGCCGGTTGTGGTTGAAGCAGACGGTGTGGATGCAACTTTCAAGCAGGGAGTCCTGACGATTCGCTTGCCCAAGAGCAGCGCCGCCCAGGGAGCGCAAGCATGACCATGGAGCAAGAGGCGCAAGCTCAGACTCCAGAGCCAGAGATGGAATTCCCAAAGGAGCTACCGGTATTGCCGCTTCGCGGCACGGTGATCTTTCCCTTTACCGTGGCACCCTTGACCATCGGTCAAGAGCGCTCCGGCCAGCTCGTGGACGCCGTGATGCGCGGCAACCGACTTCTCGCGGTCGTCGCTCAGCGCGCGGCCGAAACTGAAAGCCCCGGGCCGGAAGATCTCTACACCTTTGGTACGGCTGGTCGCATCGCCCAGATGGCGCGCAGCCCAGAAGGCCAGCTCGTCGTGCTGATTCAGGGTGTGCAGCGTGTTCGCATCCCCTCGTACGCATCGACATCACCGTATCTCGTCGGTCAGATCGAGCCCGCTCCAGACCAACTCCCGGATCTGACCAATGAGCAGGCGGCAATGGAGTTAACGGCGCTGCAGCGAAACGTGGTGCAGCAGTTTCAACGTCTTGCGGCCCTTGCCAATCTGCCTCAAGAGATGGCCCAAATGGCCAGTCAGCTCGAGGACCCGTTGCAGACGGTGTACCTCCTTGGCTCGGCAACGAGGCTCGAACCGGCAGTCCGCCAGGAGCTGCTCGAGCTGGAGAGCATCGGCGATAAGCTTCAGCGGCTCTCCACGGCGCTCGGCCGTGAGATCGAGATTCTGGAGATTGGTCAGCGCCTCCAGAACGAAGCCCAGACGGAGATGAGCAAGGCGCAACGCGAGTACTTCCTGCGCGAGCAGCTCAAGGCAATCCAACGCGAGCTGGGTGAAGATGATCCAGCCCAGGCCGAGACCGCGGAGCTGCGGCGTAAGCTGGAGGCCGCTCACCTCCCGGAAATACCGCGGCGTGAAGCCGAGCGTGAGCTGGAGCGCATGGAGACGATTCCGTCTGTCTCCCCCGAGCGCGGCATGATCCGTACATACCTTGATTGGATGGCCGCGCTGCCCTGGCAAATCAGCACTGGCGGAAGCATCGACGTGGAGCGTTCGCGGGCGATTTTAGACGAGGACCATCACGGGCTGGAAAAGGTCAAGGAGCGCATTCTCGAGTATCTGGCCGTCCGGAAGCTCAAGCAGGAGCGGCGAACCGAGGGCGAGATCACTGAAACCGGTGCAAGCTCCGGATCGATGGAGGCCGTCGCGCCGCTCACCCCCACGGATGAAGCGATGCACGAGCCGATTCTGTGTCTGGTGGGCCCGCCCGGTGTGGGGAAAACCAGCCTTGGCCAATCTATTGCCCGGGCCATGGGCCGTAAGTTCGTTCGAATCAGTCTGGGCGGAATTCGAGACGAGGCAGAGATTCGCGGCCATCGCCGTACCTATATTGGGGCCCTACCAGGCAGGATTATTCAGGGCCTTCGTCGAGCCGAGACGAACGACCCAGTGTTCATGTTGGATGAGCTCGACAAGCTCACGGTGGGATTCCAAGGTGATCCAGCAGCGGCTCTTCTCGAGGTGCTCGATCCGTCGCAGAACAGCACGTTTGAAGATAACTATCTGGCCGTTCCTTTCGACCTGAGCAAGGTGCTCTTCGTCTGTACTGCCAACGTGCTTCAGAACATTCCGGGCCCCCTGTGGGACCGTTTGGAAGTGCTGGAGATTCCCGGTTACACGGACGAGGAGAAGATCCAGATTGCCGAGCGTTACCTCGTTCAGCGTCAGCGTGGTGCCAATGGCCTGCGCGAGGACGAGATCACATTCGAGCGAGATGCATTGCGGCGTATCGTGCGCGACTACACGCGCGAGGCCGGCGTGCGCGATCTCGAGAGGCAAATCGGCACGATCATACGCAAGGTCGCGCGGGATGTGGCCGCCGGCCGTGAAAGTGCCTCCACAAATGGCGCAGCTCGGCCCGTGAAGATCACAACCGAGCGGGTCGCCGAGCTGCTCGGTCAGCCGCGGTTCACCGATGAGACCGTGGAGCGTGTGGATCGACCCGGTGTGGTCACTGGGATGGCCTGGACACCGGTGGGGGGCGACATTCTCTTCGTAGAAGCAGCCATGCTTCCGGGTCAGTCGGATCGGTTGATCGTCACCGGGCAGCTCGGCGACGTGATGCGCGAGTCGGTTCAGGCCGCGCTGACGTATCTTCAGTCCAGCGCCGAAAGCTATGGGCTGGACCCCAAGAGTGTCCAGGGACGAGGCGTCCACGTCCACGTCCCGGCTGGGGCGATCCCAAAGGATGGTCCATCGGCGGGAGTCACCATGCTCACCGCCCTGGCTTCGGTCATGACCGGCCGTCCGGTTCGACACGATCTGGCCATGACGGGTGAAATCACTCTACGCGGCAAGGTGCTGCCGGTCGGTGGCATCAAGGAGAAGGTCATGGCCGCCCACCGCGCCGGCATCAGGACTGTGCTCCTACCGCGCCAGAACGTGCGGGACCTTGACGGGGTACCGGAGGAGCTTCGCAATGAGCTCAAAGTCATTCCCATCGACACGGCTGAGCAAGTGCTGAGCGAGGCGCTGGATCTGAAAAAGGTGGAGAAGGAGAAAGCGAAGTCAGCCAGGTCATCCGCGGCGAGGAACGGATCGGGCTCAACCAGACCGAAGGCCGCGCGATCTCGAGCTCAGCCCTGATTCGACTTTCCTCCAGACGATCGCAGCAAGATGCCATTCCCGGTGGTTGACGATGCGTTACTGTGACCGCTAGCCTCCCAATACGATGATGCTGCAATCGCCCGGACTACCTTACGTCGTCAATCCATACGCGTACGCCCGCCGCAAGACTCGGGAAGTCATGGTCGGCGATGTCGGCGTGGGCGGGGCCAACCCTATCCGCGTTCAGTCCATGACCACCACGCGCACGCAGGATGTGGATGGCACGGCCGCTCAAGCGATCGCGCTGATTCGGGCCGGGTGCGAGATCGTGCGAATCACCGCGCCGACTGTTCAAGATGCGCGAGCAATTGGCAAGTCGCGCGCGATCATTCGCGCGGCTGGCTATAAAACGCCGCTCGTGGCGGATATTCACTTCTCTCCTGAAGCGGCAATGGAAGCGGCCAATCACGTTGAGAAAGTACGCATCAACCCCGGTAATTACGCCGACTCACGCAAGTTCGCCATCCTGGAATACACCGACGCCGAGTATGAGGCTGAGCTGGAACGCATCCGTGAGCGGTTCTCGCCGCTCGTGAGACGTTGCAAAGAGCTTGGCATCTCTATGCGTGTGGGGACGAATCACGGGTCGCTGTCCGATCGAATCATGAATCGATTCGGCGATACACCGCTTGGGATGGTGGAGTCGGCGCTGGAGTTCCTCCAGATCGCTCGCGACGAAGGGTACCTCGACATCATCTTGTCGATGAAAGCGTCGAATCCCAAGGTCATGATCCAGGCCTATCGCCTGCTGGTCGCTCGGATGGATGCGCTCGGGTGGGACTATCCGCTGCACCTTGGCGTGACCGAGGCGGGCAACGGTGAAGATGGGCGCATCAAGTCCGCCGTTGGCATCGGCTCGCTCCTCGACGACGGGCTAGGCGATACGATTCGCGTGTCGCTCACGGAAGATCCCGTGGCAGAAGTGCCCGTGGCACAACGACTGGCGGGCTGGTACTCGGACCGCCCGGATGACGAGTCGGATGCCGCTGATGTCTGACCCGCGCGATCCCTACGAGTACACCCGACGGCTGTCCGATGAGGTTCACGTGGGCACAGTGTCGTTCGGAGGGCGCGAACCCGCGGTCCTGATACATACCACGACTGACGGCGCCGCGGTCAGCGAGTCCATGGACACCAGCGGACAAGTACCGCCTCCGGATATCCTCCTCAACGTCCATAACCAAAGTGGGATGACATCGCCGCCACAACGGTTCGCGGGCGACTCGACAGAGCTCTCATCCGAGCAGATCGCGGCGCGGCCGTTCCTGCTCGTTTACGAGCGTGATGACGATGACTTCGTCCGTGCGGTTGACGTGCTCCTAGGCTGGGCGAAGCAGTGTGAGCAGGACGGCCATACCTCGTTCGCATTGGGTTTTCGTCTAGGCTCGGTAGGTGCGACGATTCGTGCTGGTCGGCACTTGGCAGCCCGCCTTCACGAGAGCGGACGCGCCTATCCCATTCACGTCGTGTCGCCGCCGGCCGATACGTTTGGCGATCTGCAGCTTGGCGCATCCGTCGCGCTAGGATCATTGCTGTGTGACGGCATCGGAGATAGCGCGGAGATCCGTTGGTTGGACGATACGGACGCTGTGCGGCTTGGTTTCAACATCCTGCAAGCAGCGAGTGCCCGAATCACCAAGACCGAGTACGTCGCCTGCCCGGGTTGTGGCCGAACGCTCTTCGAGCTACAACCGACGACAGACCGCATCAAGTCCCGCACTGGTCATCTAGTGGGCGTGAAGATTGCAGTCATGGGCTGCATTGTCAATGGCCCAGGCGAGATGGCGGACGCCGACTTCGGCTACGTTGGCGGCGCTCCAGGCAAGGTGAACCTCTACGTTGGCAAAGAGTGCGTCGAACGTAATGTGCCCCAGTCAGACGCGGACGACCGTCTTATTGAGCTCATCAAGGCGCACGGCCGCTGGACGGAGCCTGCCAGGGTTTGATCGTGGCCTTTGAGGGTTCATCCGCGGACGCGGGCCGTAAGTATCTCCGGAACGTATGACATACTGATTCTGGTGAACTGAAGTGGAAACGTCCTGGTTATTTGGGATCGCCTCCGTCCTGGTGCTGGTGCTGGCCAATGGATTCTTCGTGGCCACCGAATTTGCGATCGTCGCGGTCCGCGGCAGCCGGCTGGAGCAGTTAGCTCGCGAAGGTAGTGGCACGGCTCGGCTCGCTCGAAACATCGTTGAGCATCTCGACGCCTATATCGCCGCCTGCCAGCTCGGGATCACAATGACCTCCTTGGCGCTTGGCTGGATCGGTGAGCCAGCCCTGGCGGCCGTGATTGAGCCACCAATGGAGGCTCTCGTGGGAACCTTTGCTCCGGCCGCTTCCCATGCCGTCTCCACGGGAGTGGCCTTCGCCTTTATCACTAGCTTGCACATTGTGATAGGTGAGCTAGCTCCAAAGGGCGTGGCCTTGCAGCGAACCGAAGCAACCACGCTCGCAGTGGCACGTCCGATCCATCTCTTTTACGTCATATTCCGCTGGCCCGTGACGCTCCTGAACAACGTGGGTAATGGCGTGCTGCGGATCTTTGGCATGGCTCCGGCGTCGGGCCACGAGATGGTGCACAAGGTTGAGGAGCTACGTCTGTTGGTGCTCAGCAGCCAGATGGCCGGTGAAGTGGAAGCATCAGAGGCGCGCATCGCATCACGAGCGTTCTCATTTGCTGACTTGACCGCCGAGGAGCTGATGACGCCGCGCACGGAGATCGAAGCGATCCCTGTCGATGCCACTCCGGCGCAGCTACTGGAACGGATCACATCGACGCGCCACACCCGAGTTCCGGTCTTTGAGGGCTCACTGGACCGAATCGTTGGTGTGTTACTGGCGCGAGACCTTCTGCCCTTCCTCACTGCGAGGCGACCGCTGCCACCACTCGAACGACTCATGCACCCGCCGGTGATCGTCTTCGCAAGCTGGCGTGCCGACACCATCCTTGACCAGATGCGGACAGGTCCGCACCGTCTCGCGGTGGTTCAGGACGAGTACGGCGGCACCGCTGGTATCGTCACGTTCGAAGATTTGGTGGAAGCGCTTATTGGTCCAATCGCTGAGGAGTCCGCTCGGGGTAACCTTGCGGCTCTGGACGACTCACAGCCCGACCGAAACGTCCCTCAAGTCATCGATGGTCTGACCCGTCTGGCTGAGTGGGAGGAGCTCGCAGGCGTCACGCTGCCTGAGGAAGATCACGAAGCCGTTGATACGCTTGGCGGCCTGGTCATGACCCGCCTCGGCCGCATCCCGGAGGTGGGAGACAAGGTTGAGGTCGATGGACTCACTCTGCGAGTCGAGGAGCTGGACGGTCGACGGGTTGCGCTGGTGAGGATGGAAGCATCTCCTGAGAGAGAGGCGACCAGTCCGGTCAGTGAGTCCACCGAGCACTAGGGGCGCGAGCTCGCTACATCTTCAGCAGTCGTTTCACATTCCCGTGCAGAATTTTGTTCCTATCCTCAGAGCTGAGTGGAATGCCTTCCATCCACTCGGTGCCGGGTGGATTCTCCACAAACGGATAATCGATGGAGAATAGGATCCGATCGATGCCCATCTCCATCATGCTGCACAGCACGGCGGACGTGGAAAAGTTACCGCTGGTGGTAATCCAGAAGTGCTCGCAGAACGTGTCCTTGAACGCCATGGGCATGTTGCCGGGGCGAGAAAATGAGTGATCGATGCGCCACAGTGAGAATGGCAGCCCCTCGCCCAGATGGCCCAGGATGATCTTGAGGCGCGGGTAGGCTTCGAACACGCCGCTGAGGACCATGCGGATCGCCTGCGTGGCGGTCTCCACAGTGAAGCCCCATCCCGCCGTGTTGATCTGCGGGAAGTCCTTGACATAGTCACCGTAATAGAGCTCGGTTACCGTCGGATGCGGCGTTGCCGGATGGAGGTAAATCGGAACGTCCAGCTCCTGGGCGCGTTCGCAGATGGGCCAGAAGCGCCTGTCATCGAAGAACACGCCGTTGGTCAAACCGTGCACCATGGCGCCCTTCAGCCCGAGCTTCGTCACGGCCCGCTCCAGCTCATCAGCGGCCGCCTTCGGATCTGGCGTGGGCAGCGCCGCGAAGCCCGCAAACCGATCCGGCCGTCCATCGATGGTGGCTTTCAGGCGATCGTTGGCTCCGCGCGCCATTCGTACGGCGGTTTCGGGATCCATTCGTTGAGTTGATGGCGCTCCATGGGAAAGCACCTGAACGTCGATGCCACCCTCGTCCATCTCCTTCAGTCGGAACTCACCAACGTCGTCAAGTCGCTCGCGAATGCGCGCCGGCTGGCGATCGTTGCCATAGCTCGCGGCGACTTCCGGATCGTAGTAGTGCTCTTCCAGCGCAATCACCAATCGGCCATCTTTCGTAGCCATGCGCTTTCCCTCCCTGGGCGTACAGTCGTGGGTTGGGGTACTGTAACAGGAGCCCGAAGATTCACTCGGGCTCCTTTCAGCAACCATGTGGAGTAAATCATGCTCGACTACACGATGAAGCGGCTGGACGGGCAGGAAGAGAACCTCAAAAATTACAAGGGTAAGGTCCTTCTGCTGGTCAATGTGGCGAGCCAGTGCGGTCTCACGCCTCAGTACAGTGGCCTTCAGGCGCTTTATGCCGAGTACAAGGATCAGGGGTTCGAAGTTCTTGGCTTTCCCGCCAACAACTTTGGCGCACAGGAGCCTGGGAGTGACTCGCAGATCGCGCAGTTCTGCGAGACCAATTACGGTGTAACGTTCCCGCTGTTCTCAAAGATCAGTGTCAAGGGCGCTGATAAGCACCCTCTTTATTCGGAGCTCACATCCATGCCCGCGCCAATTGGCGGGGAGGTGGAGTGGAACTTCCAGAAGTATCTTGTGAACCGTGAGGGCGAGGTGGTCGCTCGGTTCGCCCCTCCCACCACGCCGAGCGATCCCGCATTGGTGGGGAAGATCGAAGAGCTGCTAGTGGCGAAGTGAATCGCGCCTCACGGGGCATGCACGGGATGAGGCTCTCATGACGCTGCTTTTCAGGAGCCGGACACCACCGCGCGGGCTGTAATCAAAGCCGCTGAAGGAGCGCTGGAAGCTCTACTACTGAGCCAATCTCCGTGACTGGACAAGGCCCGACTTGCTGGGGCAGCGGGCGACCAGATGGATTGATCCAAATCGGACGAATCCCGGATCGAACCGCTCCGAGCACGTCTCGGAGCGGGTTGTCCCCCACCATCAGTGTCTCGTGCGGCGTTGATTGTAGCTGCCGTAGGGCGAAGCCGAACACATCAACGCAGGGCTTTCCCATACGAAGGTCTCCGGAGATGGCGACTGCCTGGAAAAAGGCGCCGAGTCCGGTATGTGCCAGCTTGTCAAACTGAAGGTCGGACGGACCGTTGGTGACCAGGCCGATTTTGAAATCTGGCGAGAGCTCAGTGAGCACTCGATCAGATTCCGGAATGAGCGAATGGTGCCGCCGTCGATGGGTTCGGTAGATGTCTGTCATCTCGCAAGTCAGGTTCGGATCCTCGATCCCCAGATCACGAAGGACCTCTCGCCAGACTGCTTGCTGATACGTCGGCAACCATGCCTGTAGCTTGCTGAGATCACGATGCCAGCCTGGACGCGTGGAGCATAGACCTTCCATTGCGCTGATCCCCAGCGCATGGCAGAGCGGGTGGGTGGGGCTGGCCCACCAGATTGATGTGGCATGCTGGCGAGCGAGTGATGCCAGGGCCGCAACGTCACATTCGTACCGATCCGCGGCAGGTCTGGCGGCGGCGCACAGCGCGCTCTCCACCGAGGCGTGCTCAATGAGCAGCGTATCGTCAAGGTCGAAGAGGACTGTTGTAATCGGCATGCGCGAACGATCCAGGATTCACCCCCGAAATTTCAATGTGACGGGAGCCCTCTGCTACGTCAGACTCAGCGAACGCCCACTTCGTGACGTTCTCCTTTGTACGTTGAATGAGCGAGGCGCTCGATGAGCGGCAGATGGATGACGAACGTACTTCCGTGGCCTAGCGAGCTGCTTACCGAAACGCTGCCACCATGCGACTCCGTAATGCGGTTGACAATAGCCAGGCCCAGGCCGGTACCCCCAGGCCCCATGCCCGCGCGACCCTCCACGCGATAAAAGCGATGGAAGATGTAGGGTAGCTCTTCGTCAGGGATCCCGTGGCCATTGTCGCGAACCTCAATGACACAGTTGGGCCCATCCGAGCGAACCGTCACGTCCACTTCGCCGCCGTCTGGTGTGTACTTGAGCGCATTCTCCACAAGATTGCCGCACGCTTGAACCAGGCGGTGGTGGTCCGCCATGACCCATGCGTCCGATCCGATCCTGAGCTCCAGGTGCATGGACCTGGAGGCGGCCTCGGCGGACCATTCTGAGACAACTTGCTCTACCACGGCGCGAATCGAAGTGGGTTCTAGTGTGAGCGAAAGTCCGCCAGTCTCCAGGCGTGCCAGCTCCAGCAGGTCGTCGGCGAGCCGACCGAGGCGCCCCGTGTGTGCCACGAGTCCATCGACCAGGCGATGTCTCAGCGGCGGATTCTGATCAGCCCCTTGCTCCAGGGCGACTGCGGCGGTCTGCATAGCTCCAGCCAGTGAGTGCAGCTCATGGGAGATGTCTGAAGCGAATTCTCGGCGAGCCGTCTCGAGTTCGCGAAGTCTCGCGGACATATCGTTGAAGGCGTTGACCAGCAGGCCAACCTCGTCGCGCGAGCTGGCTGTAACGTGTTGATCTAGATCTCCCTTCGCGAGCCCCTGGGCCGCCTGGCTCAGCGCACGCACCGGAGTCGTGATCGCTGAGGCGAACCAGGCAGCCACAATGCCGGCGATGGCGGCCGTAGCGGCGGCTCCCAGGGCAATGCCGAGATAGAGCTGGGAGATGGTTTGATCGATGTCTTGAAGCTGATACGCCAGTCGGATGGCTCCGACGATCTCCCCGTCATGCTGGATTGGCATGGCCACGTAGAGCACCTCACTCTGAGGGCCAAGTCTCGGGAAGACGCCACGGTTCTCCTCACCCGTGAGAGCCCTGCTCAAACCGGTCTGGAGCTCGGCGGCGCGGCCAATGTCCCGCGGATCTGAATCGACCTCTCCCAGCACTTCCCCGTGGCGATCGATGATCAGCGAGCGAGCTCCAATGGCCTCGTCGATCGTCATCAGGGCGTGCTTGATATTCTGCTCGTTGTCTGTTGCAACGTCTTCGGCCACGAGGCTGGCTACGACGGCAGCTTGCCCCTTAAGGTCCAACGAGAGACGATCGAGCAGGAGACGCTCGAGAGTGTTCGCCACAACCGCGGCGAATGCCACCACCGCGACAAGAGTCAGACCACCGAATGTCAGGATGAGCCGAGCGCGAAGGCTACTGGCCATCGAGTGAGGGATCAAGTCTATACCCGACGCCGCGGACCGTCTGGAGATATTGCGGGCGTTCCGGGTCGGGCTCGATCTTCTTTCGAATAGCGTGAATGTACACGTCAAGTGCGCGCTCATCACCGTAGAAGTCAGGGCCCCAGATCGTATCTATCAGGAAGCGGCGGGTCACGACGTGGCCGGGCCGCTCTACGAGCAGCATGAGTAGGTCGAACTCACGCGCTGAGAGATAAACCGGAACTCCACGGACGGTCACGGCACGAGCGTCGCGGTCGATCTGCAGCTCGCCGAGCATGGTGACTCCTAGTGGCAATCCGCCTCGACCCGTTTGAACACGTCGCAAGGCCGCCCGTACTCGGGCAAGAAGCTCGGTGGAGACGAACGGCTTGGTCACGTAGTCGTCGGCTCCAGAGTCAAGGCCAATGACCTTATCCGCGTCCTGTCGACGTGCCGTGAGCATGATGATTGGCCCGGCCCAATCGATTCGCATGCGACGGCATACCTCGACGCCGCCCAGGTCCGGTAGGCCTACGTCAAGCAGGACGAGGTCTGGCGACCAGCGGCGCATCAGGCCAAGCGCCTCCGACGCCGTGCCGGCCACCGTCACATCGTAGCCTTCTTGCTTGAGCAGGAATCCTAACGAGTCGGTGAGAAGTGTGTCGTCGTCAACAACGATGATTCGCGCGGGCATGCGTCCATCTCGAACTGGTTGAGCCGTGCTCACGGTTGAAGTCTACGCCCTGGGACGGACCAGGATCGTTGTTGTTTCCTTAAAGAACAAAAGCCTCTGTTAGCCATCACAGGGACCGCACCCCGGACCTTCCCAGCCGCCGCGGAGCGTGCGTGTTTAGGAACAATGAAGAATACGGCTCGCTCCGCAGCAGCGGGGAGGACCCGGGTGATGCCCATTCGCAGCTAGTGCCTCGCCGTCTTGCAAAACTCGCGGCTTCCCATGAGCCCCTGAGAATGCACATTTCAGCGTTACCCTGACGGCGCTTGGGGCGCCGTCAATGAGCATCGAGAATGTTGGTGATAAGCCGGTCACGATGACCACGGGCAGCGTGAATGGAGGTGGAACAGCCGAGCCGCATCCCGTCAGGTGCGGTCCTCTCACCGCCATCCACGCACACAACCGGGGATATCGAGAAGGACCGATCCTGGAGGGATGCGGCTCTGCTGGTCAGTGGCTGCTACTGCTTCTCGAAGGCGAACCTCATGTCCGTATTCGGAAGCTGTGCAGGCCGCGCAACGCCATTCGGCTGGTTGTTGTCATACTGCAGGTAAAACGGGCTGTTAGCCATGTCCGCACTGAGATCGCCCGGTAGTCCCTGGCCGGTGATGACTGTCCGGAACCAGTCGGCCAGGAGGATACGCTCCGTACAGCGACAGCTCGTCTGGTAGTGCATGATCGATCGCTGGAACCGCTGGTAGATGAACCCGCCATTGCTGGGGTCCGCCTGCGGTTTCGAGGTGGGCACGCCCCAGATCTCGAGGTTCAGAAGCGGCAGGAGGCTGGCATTACCGCCACCGCCGGGGAACGCCATCGCCAGGTCCACCGTTCCCATGAAGCGATCGAAGAAGCGCACCGGTTGTCCATTGAACTCGTTGGGAGCGTTTCGCCGAGTGAACTCGACCACGTCGGTTGCGTACGTCGGGCTGCCGACCTGTGGAGCCGAGCCGGTCAGCGATGGATCGCTCGCGGGGAATGTGGAGCCGTTTACGCGGGTGGCGGGCATGATGTCTCCCTGGAGGAGGTTCATGGAGCCCACGCTTCCATCCGGACGAAGCTGCAGGATGTGACCCTGGAAGAACTGCACCGTGAAGCCCATGAACGTGAACTCACGCGAGATGGGGTAGCCAAAGCTATTCTGGCGGCCGCGCAGGTTGTAGTACTCCCAGAATCGATCGTTGCTAATCCGGAAGCCGGTGTTGGAGAAGTAGCGCTCATCGTGAGGGACGTTGCCGGCCGGTGCCGGTGGTTGTGGCCCGCGGGTCGCTGTCGCGGCTGGTGTCGCCGTGGCGGTGCCGCCAAGTGCCACCTTTGCGCCGCGGATATCGCGATCGCCGCCACGCGCATCCTGCCAGACCAGCGTAGAGCCTGTTAGAGCAGGCGCGTCCTGGTCGCTTCCATCGTCTTGGATGCGGAAATCTGCTCCGCCATTGACCAGGTCGTACGCGTAAATATTGCGGTCGCCATCCCGCGCGTCCCACCAGGCAACGAGTGTCTGAGAGATGACAGGGTTTCCCCGTTTGCCCGCGCGGGTGCTGCTGATCTGATTTGGTGAACGGGTGGTGGTGTCGTAGAGATAGATGCCGGCGTCTTGCGGGTCGTCAGCGGAACCGCCGGATCGGAAGACGATGTACTTGCCACTGACCGATGGCTCATACGCTGAGCTGACACCGTCAATCTGCTGCAATGAGCCCGATGACAGATCCTTGTACCAAATCCGACCGCCGTCTCGATTATCTTCCCAGGCCACCAGATTGCCGTCGATCCTCGGTCGGGTCTGTTGACCGTCGCCTTCCTGGACAACTGACTCCTCCCGATCGTCCAGGTCGTACATGCGAATGTCGGCTGTGCTGCCTCGGCCGTCCTGCCAGACGATTTTTCGCCCCGAGATTGCGGGATTGTAATGAGATCCACCGGACTCAATGCGACGGACGTACTCGCGCTCCACAAGGTCGTAGACCACCAGGTCAAGATCACCCTTGGGCGTCTGCTCGACCCAGACGGCGACATTACCGGAGACCGACGGCGCCACGGCGTTGACCTCTGGAGGAAGTCGCTTTGAGTCCTCCTCCGATAGGTTTCGCGCGCGGATGTCCGCAAGCCAGTTGACCTGGACCGTGGCCCCAGGCGTTACCGTGGGCGTGCCCGGGCCGACCGTTGGCGTGGCCGTGGGGGACGGTTGGGTCCGTCGATAATCTTCCCACACGACCCAGTTGCCATCGATCTCGGGCGAGCGTTGATCGCCACCTCGATCGTCTACGACGAATTTCTCCACCCCCGGAGACGCTTGTGCACTGACCATCGATCCATCGGAGTCGACGGTCAGAAGTGTCGCGGCGCCAATAACCAATCCGCCGCCCAACAATTGGACTAGTCTTGCAGACTGTCCTCGAGATCGCATTTCCACTCCTGATTGCCGTGCCTCCGCGGCCGCGTCGCTGACGGAGGCTTTGCCGCCGGGCTGACACGCATGGCAATTGCTGATTCCAGAAACGGTGAATCGCCAGGTGTGGTTGCGAATTTCCAACCATGCCCCGGGTAGCGACGTCCGGGTGTTATTGACCTTGTGACAGATTTGATTGACGCACACGGCGGCGTGATATCGCTGTGATTTCCCAACGGCTCTGCGCAATGTTGCTGTGACCGCCTGCTGCCGAGAATGCAGACAGGCGGTGTCGGTCTGGGAGCAGCACACCGCAGCGACATCCGCGGATGGGTCTGCGCGTCGCATTCTGACAATCGGGGGCACCCTTTCATCATGATGTGGGATAGGACACCGGTTCAGGACGAGCGCCGGGTGCGGGATTTCCTGAATTGGGAATACGGGCTGAGTGAGACGGCGGCCTCGCTTGCGCATAAACTGCGGGTGGATCGTCGCGTATGCCGGCGTGTGCTTGACACCGCCGTGACAGAGGGGATTATCGAGCGCCGGGAATTCGAGGACATGGCGCCCATCTACGTTCGGTTTCCGGAACGATGATCCTTGCCGTAGCTCCGACGAGCGGCGGGATTCAGTCGGCAGCACGTACGATTCTGGTGGTCGACCATCGGGAAACCATCCGCCGCGTCCTGGCGTTGATTCTGGAGAGCGAGGGTTTTCAAGTGGTGTCCACCGATACGGCCTCGGCGGCTGTGGCGCTGGCGTTTGAGATTCAGCCCGCGGTGGTGATGTTAGATCTATCTCTCGCGCAGCAATCCGCTATCAAAGCTCTCAAATCGCTAAAAGCTGATGCGCGCACTGGCAACGTGCCGGTGATCCTGCTCACCACTCATTCCGACGCCGTGAGCGATGTGGACCGGACTCAGGCCGCTGCCGTGCTGACCAAGCCACTTGATCTCGACGCCATGGTGGCACAGGTTCGCGGTCTGGTGACGCTGTCGGTTGAGTGAGGCGTGTTGATATGGGCTACCGGGAGGACAACCCTACCCGCTCACCCAACTTGGCTATACATCAGAACTCCCACCGTGTCGCGGACGCCTGAAAATCGGCCTCGCGCCAGCCATGAGCGACTGACGTTTTGACGGCAAACCAGGCCGAATCCTCGCCGGGAAGGGTTGATACGTCGATGCCGTATTTCTCCTGATACGCCGAGCCCAGTCCAGCGATATCGTCCGTATGGTTGAAGCGCTCCACGTTGCCCTCCAGGATGACCACCTCGTCGCCGCTCTCCAGGTGAACGACCACGTGACCTGTGGCAACCAGGTTGCGCCCCTTTGCTGACCGGGTATCGGTACTGAAGTACAGCGTTCCATCCAGTACCACGCCCCATACGGGCGCAGCATGCGGTTGCCCGTCTGGCGATGCCGTACATACCCAGTAATTGCGGGCAGTTTGGAGCCGCTCGAGGGCCCATGGCCATGAGATGAGTCCGCTATCGCTCGTTTCAATGCCATAGTCCGCCGGAAAGCGTGGACGGCCAGATTTGGGCTCGCGTGCGGGCTGTCCCATGTCGGTCATCGTGTCGGCTCCTTCTAACACTGAAGGTCCGTCCCTCGCGTTAACGAAGGCCGCTCCTGCGTCGCCGCGCATGGGCGTGCGCATTGTCGCCATTACTCCATTCACGGACACGCGTACAGGCGTCATTCCCGCGCTGCCAGTGTACGCTGCCGTTCCCGTCGACACGACAGAACGGGTATCCTGGCCCCGCCCATGAGCGCCGTGTCAGCCCGACTACCCGATCCAACGACGACTAATCAGTGATCGTGGCGCTGGTCGTCGGCGTTTCGTTTCTGGGGTTCGACATCACGGGCCCATTCATGCCGCTACTTGCGCGCGAGCTTGGTGTGACGGACCCGCAGCAGGCCGCGTTCTAGGGCGGGATACTCAATGCCACAACCCCCGCGGTTGGCGTAGTGTCCGCGCCGATGTCGGGCCTGGTAGCGGACCGCCTCGGCCCCAAGTACATGGCGGCACGCTCGCTCGCCGGTTTTGTAATCACCTACACGGCCGTGGCCTTTGTGACCGATCTCTGGCAAGTCTGGGCTCTGCGAGTGGCAACCGGTCTTATGCAGGCTATCTGCCAACGATGGTGGCGCTGATGGTAGCCACCCGCTCCGCGGGAGCACTTGGGCCAGCGCTCGCTGGAGCGCTGGCGACGATCAATATTCAGTCAATATTTCTCATTGACTCGGGGCTGTTCCCGGTTGGCCTTGCACTTACGCTGTTTGTCTGGAAACGAAACTCCTCGGACTAATTCCAACCGGTGTGGAAGCGCAGCCTGCACTTTTCCTCTTAGCTCAGGTCGATTGTCCTAGGTGTTGTCGTTGTCGCCACCCTGATCCACGGGCGCGGTGTTGTCGTTATCGTTGCCGCTCGGGTAGGAAAGAATCACCCAGTCACTCACGAGAACTCATTGCCCTGCTGTGATCCGTTGAACGAGATGGTGGCGTCAAGCTGAATATCGCTGATATTGCCGGGGCCCGGTAGCATCAGCAGGATTGGAGCACCACCCACGCTTACGAGCAGGCAAGGCGGATCAGATTCCGTATCTGCACCGGTGATCGTTCCGGTGCGCCCGCCTGTCAGTACAGAGGGTTTAGTGCACAGTTCAGGCCGGGTATTGCTAAGGTGAAGGAAACGTTTCTCGCCAGGAGTTTGCGCGGCTCCTCTCACCCTGAACTGTGACTCGCCCCATTGCCTCGAGCTCGCTGAGATCAGCACGACCATAAAGCCAGCGCGCGAGGCCAGCAGCGTCTCCTTCGATGGTCACATCGGCGGCGTCGGCTTGGCGACTGATCGTCGCCCCGTCTTCTGATGATCGGATCAGCCACGTTGCGTCTGGCACTCCCGTCGCGTGGATTCTCCAGCTCCCAGGGTTTGCCACGCCCGATCGGCGAAACAGCGGAAGATTGTTCTCGAGAATCGCTGGCAAGATGTATTGAGCGACGTCGTTGTCGATCTCTGATTCTCGCCCGACTGATGTCTCCAGGTCCCAGTTGTGAAACGCAAGCTCAACGACCCGCTGATCCACAATCCACGACGCCGGCATAAGCCAACGGGGGTGGGGGCAGGGCTGCTCAAGCTCCGCGGCACTCAGCCCGGCGAGCCGATCGCGCAAATCGCGGTGACTCGACTCGAAGGTTTCCGTCAACGCTTCGTTCGGCATCTCTCCCAGCTCCTTTTGACGCAGCTCACGCTCCTCATTCGTTTGCGGGAACGTCTGCCCACCGCTCAGCCCGGTATCGAGCATGACGTTGAACATTTCCGCATTGCGTACCAGGTGCGCCACGATGGTCTTTACCACCCACGGCGGGCAGTTGGTAGGTCGTGCCCAGTCTTCAGGTCGAAGGGAGCGAGCGGTGACGACTAGCTGTTCGCCAATAAGCGTCTGTAACGGCAGCGCCTCGGTACGCCGCCGTTCTCGTTCCGTTGGCATGGTGAGCTCCTGTTCGCGTTACGGGTGTTCCTGATGTTCGAATCGACCGGAGTAGTGGCCTGAGCCAATGGTTTCTTCGAAGACAAACTGGCAGATCTTGATACCTGGTCGGATAGCAAGCGGCATGGGTCCAGCATTGTTCATTTCGAGTGTCTGATGATTGTCTATGCCCGGGTGCATGAAGCTGGCTGTAATGTGCACCATCAGACCGATCCGAGCAAACCTACTGCGGCCCTGAAGCCAGCCGCAGAGATTGTCGGGGAGCGTCACGCGCTCTCGAGTCAGCCCGTGGGCCGTCTCTCCGGGCATGAGGACGAAATAGTCGCCATCGTCGATCGTGATCAGATCGGTAACTGACTCGTAATCGGCGGCCTCCGTCACGTGAAAGATGTCCCGAACGCGTTTGAAGACGCGAAACTGATTGCCAAGGTGCAGGTCCACAGAAGCCGGGCCAACTTGGGCCTCGACGAATGGGTCGACGCGAATGATGCCCGCTTTGATGCGACGAAGAATCTCATCGCGCGCCAGAATAGCCATGATGCTCCCAGTCGTCTCTAATCTCGGGCGAATGAGCGCCGCTCAACCTTTGCGGCTGTCAGGGGAAAAGGAAAGGGCCGTCCACCCAGGATCGGCCCTTTTTTGTCGAACAACGACGATTCTTCTGAACTTTACTTCTTTTCTACTTCAATGCCGTCAGCGTATTGAGCAACGTTTTGGTCATCGCTGACTCTCATATGAATCATTGCGGTCCCGATCTTTGCGCCTGAAGGGATATCAGCTCCATCTTGCACTCGCCCTTACTCGTGGCATCAGTGCTATCGAAGTTTCTTCTGCGCCGCCATTGAGCTCACGAGTAGCCCAGCACGATGCGCCCTGGTTATCGCGACTGTGACCGCGAGACGTTCACCCTGCTTGATACTGCTGTGAACGTCCTCGAACTTGAGCATCATTGAGCCGTTACTACCCGGGGCTCGTGCCGGGTGCAAAGACCTGTGTGACATCTTCGAAGTCGATGCTCTGGCCGCCGCTTTTTACCGTAACTTTGACGTCAGCGTCTCCGAGGCGCGCATCATCAGGGATCACAACTTCCATCTTGCATTCGGATTTGGACGTCTTGCCCGATGTGAACGCCGCCGTCTTGCCGCCTTTGAATTGGATCTTGCCATCGCAGGTCGACCCGTCCGTCGCCTCAATAACGACCTTGAAGGTCTGATTCTGTTCGACGCTACTGGGCAGCGTCTTGAATGTCGGGGATATTGGCTCGGAGCTATCCGGCTTTGGCGGCGCTGTGGCTGCGGTTGAGACTGTGGCTGTGGCTGTGCGTGATGGAGTGGAGGAGCCGCTGGACACGCCCGTGCTGGAATTGCTGCCCCCTAACGTCGTTCCGCCGAACGTGCCGGCGGGCGCTGCGCTCATGGCCTCCACGGGAACGAGGCCGGACAGGAACGGCTCACCCTCGGGGTATCCGTTGATCACCTCGTCGGTCAACGCCACCGGCGACACGAGGTGTCTTTGACCACTTCGGATGAGAAAGATAAAGCCGTCTGAGCGGATGGCGAGCTGATTCTCGGCGGGATCGGACTGGGCCGCAACCGGAATGACGAGTCCACCGATCACTAGTCCCGCCACGAAGAGCAATATTCCGCGAAATTTCATGGTAATTCCTCTCGGTAGACCAATGGGCCGGGCTGGACAGTGTGCCACAGGCCGCCCCGCGAGGGCCAACATGTGAGAACATCTCGATTCTGTAACAATTGGACCCGAATGGTGTTATTCGGCTCGTTCCAGAAGTGCAAAGGCCCGCTCTACCCAGCTCTGCGCGAGATGGACCTTGCGCTTATCCACAGCGCTCGAGGCGCCGGCGGGACATTGAGAGACCCATCTAGGGATGCACTCGTAGACGCCATAGTAGACGCCGCCATCGTGTCCATCAAAGAGCACGGTGCTGAGATCACGTAACGATTCCCGCGCGTTGGTGAGCCAGCGCTCGTCTGGATCAACTTCATATAGCTCGAGTAGGCCGCTCGATGACCAGGCGCTGTAGTGGCTGAACACCTGTGGAATACCGAGCTCAAACTCGTATCCCCCCAGGGGCGAACGAAACCGTTCGAGATTCTCCGCTAAAACACGGGCGCGGTCCAGGTGGTCTAGTCGCGTGTCTCCGAGTGCACGCATCGCTAGGTGTGCCTCTATCATGATTGCCTGGTCGTAGTTCACATAGCTGGGCGGCGGCGCGTGAGTACTGGCCATGTTGTCTCGAAATCCGTAGCGATACAGCCCCATCGCCGGATCGAAGAGCTGGTCACTCCAGCTCATGGCAAGCTCTGCCCAGTTGCGATACTCTCTGTTGTCTGTTGCGCGATAGAGCCGCGCAAAGAGCTGCGCCGCCATTCCAGCGGTCTGGACAGGCTTGCCAGCCTCAGAGCGCTCGCGTTGGCTGTTCCACCAGAAGCCGCCGCCGAATTGTTCGTCCCAGAGTCCTGAATCGATCAAGTATCGGGCGGCCCGAGTGGCGCCGCGCAGCGCGCGGTCCTGAAGCTCCTGGTCTCGGACATACTCGGCGGCGTCCAGCATGGCGATACCAGCGATGGCATTGTCATCGGCATAGATGTCACGGGTGGTGATATTGGTGCCATCCAGGTCTGATCTGGGCGCATAGCCACCAGGAAACGTCTCTTGCCAGAGGCTCTCTAGATAGTCAAATCCCCGCTCAATGCTGCAATTCAGTCGAGCGTTCGAGTCGCCACTGACTCGGGCAAGTGCAACGTCTGCCATAACCTGGCTGGAGACATACCAGTGGTCGGCAATGGTAGCGCCGGGCTCGCGAGCATATGTGAGGTGTCGTGCCGTCTGGCATACGCCCGTGGGGTAAGGGACGGCCAGTCGGCTCCATGTATAGCGCTCGATCTCGGCCGCGATCTGCCCCGACGTGGCGGTCGCCGGTTGGCTTGATGGCGGCATGAGCCAGACCACAACGGCGAATGCGAGCAGTGCTACACCGACGCGAATCAGCAGGGTATCGATTCTCACAGTCTTGGATGGAGGTTAATGGAAGCGGGGGCTCGAGTGCAGGCCGATGATGAAATGATGAATACGGAATTAAATTCCGCGCCTCGCGCCTCTTCTTTACGCGATCAGCGCCGCGATGACTCCGACGAGGAAGACTCCGTCGAAGACGCCCGCGCCGCCGATGCTCAGCATGAGGGCTGGCATGCGGCGCACCGCGGGCAGGTTCAGTAAATCGGCCCCGATCAGCGTTCCAAGTGTCCCGCCAATGTACGCTACCGGGGCGGCCTGGCCGCTTGCGAGAAGCATGGCTATGGCAGCACTCAGGAGCGGTGGGACGAATGCGGGAAGCGTAATCCCCACGCCGGGTGTCACGCGGGCGAGCGCTTTACACACCGCCGCCACGATAACAATGGTAACGAGGGTCTGAAGCAGGGGCGCACGCGGAGCAAGATAGGCGGAGAGTGCCAGTGGGATGATGGCCCCGCCAACATTGATGGCGAGAACTCGCTGCCGCACCACTGGAGGGTAGTAATAGAAGAAACGCATGATCCCGCGAGGTAGCTGCTGGACGACTACACGCTCACTACTCAATGGGATATTGATCATGCCGCCCACAAGCGACGCGAAGAGCACCATCAATGCGGCCTCGGAAGAGAGACCGAGACGCGCGAACGAAAACGTCGCGAGATTCAGGTAGATCAGCGCCAGAATCAGCGGCGTTACCAGCACAAGCAGTACGCCCAGCGGCAAGCACGCCAGCATGATTCAGTTTAGACAAAGGGCACACGACCTGGGCTTCGCGCATGCTGTTGGAAGGGTTCGCTTCCAGCTTCTCCTGTCCCGATTGACAGTCCGGAAGTGTGCCGCCTATAGTGACGCCATCGGACGCCCGGAGGACGGCATGACTTCCACACTTCCCCGAACTGCTTTGGATGGCTTCTACCAGAAGGTTCAGCAGCTCAATATGCGACCCCTGTGGCTCAACACCGGCGGCGGATCCGAGCCCGATGAGCAGATCAAGGCGATGCACTGGCGATGGTCCGACATTCGGGCATGCATGGTGGAAGCCGGCAATCTCATGCCCGTGGGAAGTGCGGACGCCGAGAGGCGAGTACTCACGCTTCAGAATCCCAGCATCCCGAGTGGGCGTGGCTCCACACAGACAATCCAGGCTGCCGTGCAGATGATTCACGGCGATGAGCGGGCTCCGTCTCATCGGCATACGATCGCAGCCATCCGTTTCATCATTGAAGGCAGCGGAGCTGTCACGATCGTTGACGGTGAGCCGTTGGTAATGGAGCCCGGCGATTTCTTACTTACGCCCAACTGGACCTGGCATGGCCACACCAAGGAGACGGACGGCGAGATGTTCTGGCTGGACGTGCTCGACGCGCCGTTTGTCCGAGGGCAGAACTGGATGTTCTACGAGGAGTATCCCGGCGATGACCTGCAGCCCCCAAACGTGGGACGTGACGATTCGCTACGTCGGTTGGGTCTGCCCGGGATGCGACCGCTCACGTATCGCCCGAACGGCAAGTCGTACTCGCCGCTCTTTACTTACAAGTGGACCGAGGCGCGCCCCGCGCTGGATCGTCTGAGCGATGCCGATGCCAGTCCTTACGATGGGCGAGCAATTCGATACGTCAATCCGATCAGCGGCGGGCCAATAATGCCAACCATGGACGCTACGCTCCAGCTTCTGCGGCCAGGTGAAGAGACTCGAGCCCATCGTCACACGAGCAGCGCGGTTTACTACGTGGCCGAGGGTTCAGGTAGCAGCCAGATTGGCGATCAGACCTTCAATTGGACGACGAGTGACGTCTTTGCGGTACCGACATGGGCTCGTCATGCGCATCAGGCCGGCGGTGCCGGCGCGGTGCTCTTCTCGATCAGCGATCAGCCTGTCCTCGATGCACTGGAGCTCTACCGGGAAGGCGAATGAGCGGTGAGCGGCAGAACGAATACCGGGGCGATTTCCACCGACTGATGAGGATTGTTAATGCCGCTTGATCCGCAGGTGCGCCGGTATCTGGACCAGCAAGCTGCGTTAGGTGCGCCTCCGCAACGGGAGATACCGCCTACGGTACAGCGGGCCAATCAGCGTGCTGCGCGCGTCCTGAATGTGACCGAGCGTGAGATTCCCGGGCCCAGCGGGTCCATCCCGTTGAGAACCTTTACCCCGGCAGGTCCGGGCCCGTGGCCCGTGCTGGTGTACTTCCACGGTGGTGGATGGGTCATTGGGGATCTCGACGTTACCGATCTCCGCTGCCGACTATTGGCTGATTGGGGGCGCTGTCTGGTGGTCTCCGTCTACTATCGGCACGCGCCCGAGCACCGATTCCCGGCGGCGATTGACGATAGCTACGCGGCGACTCTCTGGACCGCTGAGCACGCCTCGGAGCTCGGCGCGGATGCCGATCGATTGGCGGTGTGCGGCGACAGCGCTGGAGGCAATTTGGCCGCGGCCGTGACGCTCTTGGCCCGCGAGCGCGGCCCGCGAATCATGTTTCAGAACCTCGTGTATCCGGTGGTGGACCATGACTTCAGCCGCGCTTCGTATATCGAGAACGCGGCGGGCTTTGGCCTATCACAGGACACCATGCGCTGGTACTGGGATCAGTACGTCCCCGATGAGGCGCAGCGAGACGACCCGTTCTGCTCGCCGTTCCGGGCGGAGAATCTCAGTGGTCTTCCCCCTGCTTTCATCCAGACCGCGGAATTTGATCCCTTACGGGACGAGGGAGAGGCGTATGCGGAGCGTCTCCGCGCCGCCGGTGTGCCAGTAGTGCTCAAACGCTACGATGGAGTGATTCACGGATTTGTGGGCCAGGCCGGAGAGTTCGACATCGGTAAGCAGGCGGTGATTGATGCCGTCACGGCCCTGAGGGAAGCTTTCTCTAGGGTTAGGGGTTAAGAGTTAAGGGTTAAGAACGGGCCTGCTCGGCATTGAAACACCGAACAGGGTCTTGCTAGCTCGCCAGTCCCGCCTCAGTTCGGCTTCGAAGCTTGGCCCGCGCGCCGGCAACCCGTGCACCAACACCTATTCGTTGGTCTTAACCGAGTACACGCTGGTCCGAATTCAACGTATTTGGACGCCGCCAGAAGAGTCGGCAGCAACCCGCGGATTCGAGCGAGGATGTAAGAGGTCACCAGCAGGCAGTGTCGGGGGTATCCTCGGGTTTCCCGTTCGTGATTCGCGCTGCCGGGAACGTGAGCTAGCGTTTGCGGAGCCACCGTAAAGCCAGTTGACCACAACACTTGGAGTTGTCCCCGCCCCGGTGCCCAGGGCGGTTCACGCCTCGAGTGTCAGCCTTCGAGGACTACGAGCAGCTTCACGTCGGCGCCATGGTCAAGGCGATGCCGCGGACCCGCTAGGGCCGCCATCGCGCGCTGGCAGAGGTGAGCCCGGGGATCAGGAAAGTGGTTTTCCACCGGTGACGCCCACGACCTCGCCGTTGATGTACCGTGACTCATCAGAAGCGAGGAACACGTAGAGCGGTGCGAGCTCGGCGGGCTGGGCCGGGCGGCCCATAGGGTAGCCCTCGCCGAAGTGCGCCGCCTTCTCCTCCGGGATGGTCGACACGATCAGCGGTGTCCAGACCGGCCGGGTGCCACGGCATTTACCCGGATACCACGCGTGATCGTCTCCTGGGCGAGCGCCTTAGTGAACGTGACGATGGCACCTTTGCTCGTAGCATAGGGCAGGAGCTGGGGCGAGGGCTGGTAGGCCTGGATGGACGTGGTGTTGATGACCGCGCTGCCCTCGCCCATCAGCGGCAGGGCGGCCTGGGAGAGATGGAACATGGCCGAGATGTTGGTCCTCAGCGTGAACTCCCACTCATCGGCCGAAAACTCAGCGATGCCGTCACGCTGCATCTGGTACGCGGCGTTGTTGACCAGGACGTCCAGGCGCCCCAGCTCGTCGGTGGTCCTCCGGATGAGGTCGCGGCAATGGCTCGCCTCAGCGATGTCGCCCGGGGCGAGGACGGCCCGGCGGCCGGCCGCTTCGACGACCCGTGCGGTCTCGTGCGCGTCGGACTCCTCATTGAGGTACGAGATGAGGATGTCCGCCCCCTCGCGGGCGTAGGCCAGCGCCACCGCGCGACCAATCCCGCTGTCCGCGCCGGTGATGAGCGCGACCCGCCCTTGTAAGCGCCCACTTCCGCGGTAGGTCTGCTCGCCAAAATCGGGCCGTGGCTGCATCTCGGATTCGAGGGCCCGGATGGTCCTGGCGCTGTTCGGGGAAGGGTGGCTGGGGTTCAACCTGCTTGGGGTCCTGCATGAGTTGTGTGCTCCTCTTGTGTTTAAGCGCTCGGCTCGGCAATCGATACTCCGCGCGCCGAGACCACCCCCGGGGATGTTCCCAGTGTGCGGACCACTGCCGGCCAGCAAGTACAACCGGCGTACCGTCACCTGCTGAGGCGGGGCGGCGGCGGACCAGCACCTGCTTGAGCGCATTGTGGCGATCGCGCCAGCCGTTGGGTGGGCCGACATCATGATGTCTGAGCGCCATTTCGCGGCCTCGGATGCAGGTCCCGTGCCGCACAGCCCCGCTTCAACGGCTCCTGAAGCGCCCGGACGTCAGCTGGGCCGTGGATCCCGAGATCGAGGTGCCGCTCATTTCCGTGGTGGTGCTTGACCGGTCGTCATGATCGATCGCGGGGAGGGCGCGGTGATCTTAATAGTGGGATTATCAGACCCTGGCCAGCTCTGCGGAAACCGCATGGCATAGCACCTGCGAGGCCGACGGTCGGCTCGCAGCGATACGCCGCGAGCGAAGGTGGTCTCTATGGAATCGGATACCCCGTCGGGCATGCTGAGTGGCTATATCTGTCCCACCTGCGGCGGCGCATTGTGGGGACAGCGCGATGGGCATAGTGCGACCGCGTACGAATGCCGCATCGGGCACTCCTTCACCGCGGAGCAGCTCTGGACAGCCCACTGCGCGCAACGAAACCAGGCGCTGATGGTGGCCGAGCGGTCGCTGGCGGAGAACGCTGCGCTCGCCCGTGAGTTGGCGGAGCTGGGTCGAGCGCTCGGCAAGGACAGTCTCGCGGCGGACCTTGAGGACGAAGCCGCGACCGAGGAGCGCTACCTCGCGCAGGTGCGGGCCATGCTGGACGGCCTCCAGGAGGATGACGGCGCCGCCAACGCCTAGCGCAGCGCGGCAATTATCTGCTCGGAAATACTCGATGCACGCAGCTCTCCCTGGCCAGGGTGGGTTGGTGGCCATAGGGAACTGTCTGCCACCCGACCCCCAGCCTAAGGACTCCATCCATGCGAAGACCTCGACCGCCGTCGCCCACACTCGGTTATCAGGACTGGCGGGAGCTTCTCTTCCTCCACTGGCCGGTGTCCCCGGACGTTCTCCTGCCGATGATTCCGGCCCCGCTCACGCTGGACCTCTTTCGGGAGGTGGCCTATGTCAGCCTGGTTCCCTTTGTGATCAAATCCGCCCGTCCAATCGGCCTGCCGGAGCGTTCGGCGTGGATTTTCAGGAGACGAACGTCCGCACCTATGTGCGCGCGAGGGGAGAGGATCCTGGCATCTACATGTTCTCGCTCGACGCCGGATCGCGCGCGGCGGTCCTCGGAGCTCGCCTCGCGTACGGCTTGCCATACTACTTCGCTGATACATGGCTGCGACGTGACCGGGATGGGGTAGACTACGCGCTGCGTCGCCGCTCGGGCACACAACCCCGCCTCCGTGTCCGGTACCGGCCCGGGGAGGTCCTGGGTGTGTCGGCTCCCGGCACGCTCGACCACTTCTTGATCGAACGATATCGGTTACACGTCAAGCGTGGCCCGACGATGTGGACGCTCCCGGTCAGCCACGCACCCTACGTGCTCCAGCGGGCTCACGTCCTGGCGCTCGAGAGTCAACTAATCGGCACCGCGGGCATCGCCACGCTCGGGGAAGTGTCCTTGGCGCACTACGTGGCCGGCGTGAACGTCTCGCTCCTCCCGCCCCGGGTGACGGTCTAGGGACTGGCGGGGAACGGCGGTCTTCGCCCTCGGCATGACCCTTGCACAACGCTGCGCCACACCGCCAAGGAGTCTCATCGCATGACCAGCGAGACCCAGACGCGAGGCGTCGACGCGCAGGAGGCGACGTACCTCGCGATCACCAGCACATTCCTCACAGCCTTCGGGGCTTTCGTAGCGTCCGTCGGATCGCGCCGCGCATTTGAGCCCCGGGCTACCGACCTCGTCTTGCTCGGCCTGGCGTCCCAACGGCTCGGGAGACTGGTGGCATTCGACCGAGTCGCCCAGCCAGAGCGGCAGTTATTCACTCGGACGGTGGAGGACGCGAGCGGGGCGGGCGAGACAGTGGTCGCCACCGGTCGGGGCGCGCGCCGAGCGATCGGCGAGTTGTTATCGTGTCCCGTCTGCATCGGCACATGGTCGGCGGCAGCGCTCACCTACGCGCTGCACTTGGCGCCCGGGCCCGCGCGTATCTTCATCACTATCCTCGCGGCCAGCGGGTTGGCCGAGCTCTCCAATTCCGCGGTGGAAGCAATGAGCTGGAGCAGCCGTGCCGCGCGCACCGAGGTCGGGGAACGTCTTTCCCAGCATTGATTGCTCACTTCCAGTGCCGCGCGCTCGTCCTACCGGCCGCGCCCCTGGGTTCCTAGACGACGCGAGCGCCGCGGACGTGGCATCGTCTAGGCTGCACCATCGCAACTGGGGCCCCGGTCTGAGCGCCGACGGCTAGCGCTTTTCTCGGTGACCTGGTTGGCGTCGGCGTTCATCTGGTGCGCCCCGCTTCCGACGTGGGTATGCGAGCGCCGTGATGCATTGCAAGCAGTGGGCGCGTCAGCACACCTTGGGGGTGGAGGCCGCGGGTACTCGGGCAAGAGTACCCGCGGCCATGTCAACTCTTAGTCGACTTCTAGTCGTCTGGTCCGAAGTTATCGGGGAAGATCAGTCGACGAAAGCCTTCCACCACGAGTCCAGTGGCTCCTAATGCGGCGAAAGGCATCAGGCAATCCAATGGTGAGGCCAGAGGCATCATCGTGCGCGGAAGACCCGGGGGTGGCACAGGTGGAGCGAGCACCAGATTGGATCGGTTCTGCCAGAAAAGGTACACCACTCCCATGGACGCCAGTCCCGCGAGAATGAGCCCAAGCCCGACGAGTCGCTCTCGCAGGGCCATGGTTAAGGGCTATGCTCCCTGCTGGTGAGAGGCGCGGCTGGCCCCTGTCGAGCGAGCTCCTCGTCTAGGTGAAGACGAAGCCAGATGAGCTCGCGAAACGCCCGCGCGATCACGTCGAGTCGCGCGCCGGTGGGTTGACCCGCGGGACGCGGATAGTGGCTGGCCCGATGCTCGATGATGCGGTAGCCGAGGCGACGGGCCTTGATCAGGAACTCCGCGCTGAATGTCGCGCCAGTGGCGCGCACATGGACACGGTCCAGAATGGATCGGCGAAAGAGCTTGAATGCACAGTCTACGTCTTTCGCGGTGTAGCCAAACAGCACATTGACCAAGGAGTTCCACCCCCAACCAAAGAATAGTCGCTTCGGGGGGTCTCTTCGTGGGTCTCGGTAGCCGATGACCAGGTCCGCGTTCCGCATCAACGGCAAGAAGTTCACCAGCTCTCGGATATCGAATTGCTTGTCGCCGTCCGTAAGAAAGACCAGCTCGCGTGTGGCGGCACCGAACCCAGTTCCCAGCGCCGCGCCGTATCCACGGTTGTGCTCATGGCTGACGCAGCGAACGTGGGCATTACTGGCGGACAGCTTGTCCATGACTGCACGAGTTCCATCGCGGCTTCCGTCGTTCACTACGATGACCTCGTAATCCGACGTCAGGGTTTGAAGGAAATCGACCACGGCGCCGACAGTAGCGCCAATGACAGCCTCTTCGTTGAAGGCGGGCAGAACTACGGAAATGCTGGGTTGGGACACTAAGGCTCCGTCCGGCGGGGACGCGCGGGTGAGGTTGAGTATAGGGAAACGCCGGCCGGGCCCGCTGACAGCATGTTTTGAGTCGGCCCCTGCCGATTCGCGCGGAGCTGCAGGTACCTATGTCTATAATGTCGCGTGGCCCAATGTGCTCGCGCGCGTGAGAAAGTGCTGCCTCTGGACGCCCTGATTATCTCGCTCGAGACCATTCGACCCCGGCGCATCGCACTCACCAACGGCTGTTTCGATCTCCTCCACCTGGGGCACATTCGTTCGCTCGAGCACGCGGCGTCGTTAGGCGACGT
The DNA here is from genome assembly GCA_963765765.1 of uncultured Chloroflexia bacterium. Taxonomy (GTDB): domain Bacteria; phylum Chloroflexota; class UBA6077; order UBA6077; family JACCZL01; genus CAVXYC01. Next base: position 79,395 of record CAVXYC010000032.1, read on the forward strand.
TTTGATCGTCGGCATCAATAGTGACGATTCGGTGAAGGCGCTAAAGGGCGCGGATCGGCCGCTCCTTCCCGCCGACGAGCGGGCTGAGATGATTGCGGCGCTCGGTTGCGTGGATCTGGTGACGATCTTTTCCGAGCTCACTGCTGAGGCGCTCGTTAGGGCAGTGAAGCCAGATGTTTACGTCAAGGGTGCAGACTATGGCGAAGCACCTCTTCCCGAGGCTGCAATTGTGCGAGGCTACGGCGGACAAATCGAGCTTGTGCCGCTTGTTCCCGGTCTGTCCACCAGCTCCATCATCGAACGCATGCGCGCTCACTGACCACGTTGATTGCTGCCACGCGGCTGGCTCGAGCGATCCGAGCTCGCCATGGGCGTGTTGACGCCAGAACAGAAGACCCAGCTCATCGCATGAGCGGATTTCGAGGATAAGAATGACGCGTTGGTTCGTGAGGCTGGCTCTGCTCGTGGCGTTGGCGAGCACGGCACGCGCGGCCGTGCATGCAGAAGAGCTATCGGATAATCAGCGCGCTGAAATACAGGCTGATGTCTCCGTGATACGAGGCCTCCCTGCCATTTCGGACGTCGCAATCAAACGCGTCAGTCAAGCGGAGCTACGGGCTCAGTTCCTTGAAGAGCTCAATGACCCGGAGACGATCGAGTCGCTCAAGACGACAAAGAAGTACAACGTGCTCCTTGGTCTGGTTCCGGCTGACATTGATCTCCATGACGTTCTAGTCAGTACGCTCTCCGGCGCGGTCATCGGACAGTATCGTCCAGCCGATAAGACGATGTATCTGGTGGCGGATGAGAGCGCGTCTGTGGGACCCGACACCAAGATCGTCGTTGCACACGAATATACCCACGCGCTGCAGGACCAACACTTTGGACTCGAAGCGCTCACCTCGAAGACTAAGGATCACGACGACCGGGCTCAGGCCTTACGAGCCTTGTTCGAGGGCGATGCATCCATCGTTGAGCTTCTCTACGAGCGGGAGCGAATCTCCGGGGACGAGGCGGCAGAGCTGCGCCGTCAGCGCTCTCAGGCTCCCGATACCATGTTGACTGCCCCGTTCATCCTGCAGGAAGAGCTAAAGTTTCCGTACGTCGAAGGCATCTTTTTCAATATCGACCTCTGGCAACGTGGCGGATTCTCAGCAATCGACGGAGCATATCGGGATCCGCCAGTCTCCACGGAGCAGATCCTTCATCCGGAGAAATACGAGTCTCGCGAAGCGCCGGTGGAGCTAGGGATGCCTGATCTACTTCCCGTGTTTGGCCCCGAGTGGCGTCAAACATACGCGAACGTGATGGGGGAGCTTGAACTGCGCATACTCATTGAGCAGTTCACTGACTCTTCATTGGCCGCGCGCGCCGCGGCAGGGTGGGGCGGCGACGCGTTCGTTGTTCTGGAGGGCCCGGGGGAGCATGTTGCCTGGGTGATGGACAGCGCCTGGGATTCCGATGAAGAGGCACGCGAATTCTCGGATTCCTTCGGGTTTGCGCTCCAGCGGCGGTTCGGGACGTCCCGCGCCACCCTGCAAGAGGAGGGTGGAAAGGCGCTATGGAGCACTCCGGTGGGAGTGGTTGGCGCGGCTGGGTCGGGCTCCCGCGTAGCGATTGTCTACGCGCCTGATCGGGCTCAATCAGAAGCCGTGCTGGCCTTATTGTCACCTCAATCCACGGCACCCAGGCTTCCGGTCGCAACCCCTAAACCAGCGCCCGATTCGCCCTAAATCCCCTCTCAGTGCCAAGTATCCTAGCGAATCCTGCTAGGATACACGTCATATGCGTCTCCGTTTCATCGGCCCGCCGACAGCTACTGCGCGTCCAGCGTCACCCGTGACATCGCGCGCCACATCCATCTCTGTCATACGTGGGGCGGCTGTAGTCGGTGGCGTGCTCATTACGCTGCTGATAGCCCTTCCGGTAGCGGCCATATTTATTCGACTTTTTTCTCAGGGCGGAGTTCTGGAGTCGCTAGGGCGTCCACTCGTGCTCGAGGCGCTCCGACTTAGCGCGTGGACCAGCCTTGTGTCGCTCGCCCTTGCGATTGGCAGTGGTACGCCCCTGGCGTTTGCGCTGGCTCGGTACCAATTCAGGGGACGAGCATTTCTGGACAGCTTGATCGATCTCCCCATGGTGCTGCCTCCCGCCGTGGCTGGTATTGGTCTGCTGATGGCGTTTGGCCGACGCGGTCTGCTTGGTCCATGGCTCGAGAGCATGGGAATCACCATCGGCTTCACGACTGGTGCAGTCGTACTGGCACAGCTCTTCGTCGCAGCGCCGTTCTACATCCGCGCTGCCAGCGCCGGTTTCCAGGCAGTGGATCGGGAGCTGGAAGCTGCTGCTCTTGTCCACGGCGTCTCGAGCGAGAGGACCTTCTGGCGCGTCACGGTCCCGATTGCCGCTCCGGCGCTTGTGGGCGGTGCGGTCATGTGCTGGGCGCGAGCGTTAGGTGAGTTCGGGGCAACAATTATGTTTGCCGGCAGCTTCGCCGGACGTACGCAGACGATGCCCTTGGCGATCTATGCGGCGCTCGAGAGCGATCTCAACGCCGCGCTCGTCCTCTCCGCGCTGCTCGTGCTCGTTTCGATGGTTCTGTTGGTGGGGCTCCGGCTGGCGTTCAAGAGAATTACGGGTGTCGGCATCTAACACGCCGCGGTGAACATCGCTGGCGCGCCGCCTTAGTCGCCGCCCGACATTCGCTGGATCAGCGCCTCGAGTTCTTCATTGGAGTAGTAGTGGATCACCATACGTCCGCCGTTGGGGCCGTGGTGCAGCTCTACCTTGGTCCGCAGTGTTTCCCTGAGTCGATCTTGCAAGGCAAGCACGTCTGCATCAGTTTGGCGCGGGCTGTGAGACCCCTCTCCAGATGCCAGAAGACGGCGCGCCCTCGCCTCGGTCTTCCGCACTGAGAGGCCTTCGCTGATGACCATCGCCAGGAGCGCCTGTTGATCATCCGGCTCGGGGCAGAAGAGAAGTGCCCGTGCATGACCTTCGGTAATCGTGCCCGCGTGTAGAGCTTCCATCGCCTCTTGCTGTAGGCGCAAGAGGCGTAGCGTGTTTGCGATCGTTGCGCGATTTTTCCCAACGCGCTGCGCCACTTCATCCTGCGTCAGCCCGTGATCCTGAATGAGCTGTTGATACGCGCTGGCGGATTCCAGTGGATTGAGATCCTGACGTTGAATATTCTCCACAAGCGCCAGCTCGAGCTGCTGTCGGGGAGTGACCTCTCGTACCACCGCTGGAACCGTTGCCAGTCCGGCCTCACGCGCCGCGCGCCAGCGCCGCTCGCCTGCGATCAACGTGTAGCCATCACCGGTCTGGCTCACGAGGAGTGGTTGGAGTAGCCCGTGTTGGCGGATCGAATTGGTCAGCTCTTCCAACGTTGCTGGATCGAAGCGCTCACGCGGCTGCGAGGGGTTGGGGACGATCGCGTCAAGCTGGACCTGGACAACGCCCCGATCTCCACGTGGGATCAGCGCATCAAGGCCCCGACCGAGACCGCCGCGTTGACTCTTCACTGCACTCTCCGGCGAACTTCTTCGGCGAGCTCCGCGTATGCCTTTGCGCCCCGGGAGCTGGGATCATATGTGCGCGCGGGTTGCCCATAGCTGGGCGCCTCACTCAGCCGCACCGACCGCGGGATGATACTCCGGAGTACGGCACGTGGAAAATGTGTCTGAACTTCTCTCACTACCTGGGTACTCAGGCTCGTGCGTAGATCGTGCATGGTCATCAGAACGCCCAGCAGCCGGAGTTGTGGATTCATCCCCTCACGGACGAGATCGAGCGTCTCCAGGAGCTGACCCAGCCCCTCCAGTGCCAGATACTCACACTGCACGGGAATCAGCACGTCCGTAGCGGCGGCGAGCGCGTTCACCGTCAGGATGCCCAGTGAAGGTGGGCAGTCGATGATGATCGTCTCGTATGGTCCATCCAGCGCATGCAATGCGGCGGCTAGGCGGTGCTCATACCGGCCGCACCAGCGAGTTCGATCTGAGCGCCTGCCAGAGATCCGTTCGCCGGTGCGAGGTCCAGACCGGGCTGCACATCCGGATGAATGATGTCCGCCATGCTACGCTCCCCCATGATGACGTCGTAGGTGGAGCTCTCTACAGCGCGCCAGTCAACGCCGAGTGAGCTGGTGGCATTTGATTGCGAGTCCATGTCCACGAGGAGCGTTCGTGCGGTGGTCCCGAGCTCCGCGCTCAAGTTCACGGCCGTGGTGGTCTTTCCAACACCGCCCTTCTGATTGACGACCGCGATGATTCTGGACAACGTAATACCTAGGAGCCGATATCAATAACTTTAAGGACCGCGGAGCATTGAGCTAACGACTCTCGCTGTCTTCGAAGCTCCTGATATCCCCTCACTTAGGCGTGTTGGGCAGTCGCTTCCCGGCGGCCCAACGTTCCTCAATCTGCTCCGCGGTTGGAACCGCCTCATGACCCTTTCGCTCGACCGCGAAGGATGCTACGCAGTTAGCAAAATCTGCGCTGGCGAAGGGATCGCCGGTGGCTGCTAGACGGGTGAAGTATGCCGCGGCGAAGAAATCACCGCTCCCGGTTGGATCCACAATTTTTCCGCTGGCGAAGGCTGGAGAATGGCGCGATGTGCCTTTATGGTGGACAACCGCGCCGGCATCACCATACGTCAGAACGAGGACTTTACCTTTAGCAGCCCACGATTCTATACGGCCGGGATCATCCACATCGTCAATGCTCATGACAACGGCGTTGGCGCGCGCAAGGACGGCGTTGGCATTCTTCCAATCTGTTGGCCGAACCACGCCGGCTTGGTCCCAGGCACGCATCCAGCCCTGTGGGGTTACGCCAATGAACGCCTTGGGGAACGCGCTGAGGAAATCGTTCTCCACCTCGCGGGCCACCGGGGCGAGATGCACAATCGGCGTGTCGCGCCACTCTGGCAGAAGCTGCTTTGCGGAAAGCGACGGCGCAATCGCCTCTACCTTCTGCCGGCGAATGAGATTCTCGTACGTATTGGTGAACCGTGTGCTGTCTTCAGCGGGAATGCGCGCTACGCGCACGTCACCCAGTACATCTACGAGTGCTGGTTCGAAGCTCGCCGCGGTGAGTAGGCCCACACGCTTTCCCAGCACAGCGGCAATGAGAGAGGCGTACGTGGCGGTCCCGCCGAGCGTTGGACCATCGGGCGTCTGGTCGGCCGTAACGTGGCCGACCACCAGATAATCGAGCTCAGGCATCGACTAGCGAGACGAAAGGCGAGTGGCGGCTGCCGAGGAGGTGGGTCCAGAAGTTTGTCTTCTGTGGCTCGCGGTCCGGTTCATCGCCCTCGTCCTCGAGGAACATCCCTGCCCACATCCAGATTGCCGAGTCGCTGTGGCTGGCGTGGGGAGACGACGACGCGGCGGTTGTCGCCCTCACCGATCGAGTGTGTGGTGACGTACGGATGCTGTTGGAGTGCCATGTGTACGGTGCGCCGCTCGGCGGGCTGCATTGGATCCAGGAAGATGGGCTGACGATAGCGCTGGGCCCGCTCGGCCGCTCGCAACGCGATATCACGGAGCATCCGGCTGCGGCGCTCACGATAGCCTTCCATGTCAACGATGACACGAACTCGCTTGGAGAGGCGTCGACTGGTCATCAGGCCAGTGACGAACTGAAGCGCGCTGAGCGTTTCTCCGTGGTGACCGATCAGAATACCTAGGTATTCTCCCTCTACTTCCAGCTCGACGGTTGGCAATCCCTCATCGTCCACGGCGCGGGTGACGACAACATCTGCTTCCATCTCCATGGCGTGCAGAATGTCATCCAGGGTGGCGCGTGCGGCCTCGGCGATGGGCTCCATCTCGGGACTCGGTGCTACCCATTGAGCAACGTCATCGTCCGAGGCATCGTCCTCGAGCTCTTCATCGTCCTCAGGCAGCGCGTCATCGTCGTACTCGTCATCCGGGGTTATAGGGTCGTCCACGCGCGCACGTGGCGTGACGCGCACGAGCGCCAACACCTCTGATCCACCCGGATCCAGAATCTCGATATCGACCTCGTCACGTTCGAGGCCGAGCTCATCTAGGGCATTTTCGACGGCGTCATCGACCGTACGGCCGGTTGCCTCAACGCTTTCCACCGCGTTTCCTCTTACCGCTGGATTTGGCGCCTCTACCCGATGCGGGCGCCCGCGTTCCCTCCGAGCTGCCCTCGGAATCACCTGCTGGAAGGATTTGTGCTTGGCCGTTAGAGTCGTTCGCGTTTGCGCCCTTGGGCCGCTTCGATCCTACGGTCCCACTGCTATCGTCGGACTTATTGCCACCGAGTCCTGGGATTAGCGGAAACAGCGATCCCCATCCGGTGGTGAAGTACTGCTGCACCAGACTGACCACATTACTTACCACCCAGTACATCACCAGTCCAGACGGCAAGGTGAATGTGACGCCCAAGAATACCAGGGGCATGAACGTCATCATGCGGTTCATCATCTGCTGCTGCGGATCCGTGGAGGGCATGGTCATCATGCGCTGCAGAACCAACTGAGTAACGCCTGTCAGGATGGCCATGATGTATAGCGGGTCGGGATCTCCCAGACTTGGCATCCATAGGAATGCTTCGCGGAACTGGGGGTCACCATTGTCGTGCGACGACAGGGTGATGAGCGCGGAATAAAGCCCGATAAAAATGGGCATTTGGATAAGGAGAGGTAGACACCCTGACGCGGGATTGACGCCGTTCTCCTTATAGATGCGCATCGTCTCTTGAGTGACGCGCTCGCGATCGTTGCCGTACTTCCTCTGGATCTCCTTGACTTGCGGCTGAATTGCCGTCATCGCCTTCTGCGAGCGCATCTGGTAACGGCTCAGCGGAAACATGACCAATCGAATGGCGATGGTGAACAGGATGATGGCCAGCCCGCCGCTGCCGGTCAGGTTAGCCAGATACTTCAACCCGTCAATGAGGGGATGAACGATGATCAAGTTCCAGATATCGGTAAACTGATCCACGCTACTGCCGCGCCTCCATACAGGTCGGACACATCATGAAGTGTTTCGCAATCGTTATGAGGTGTCTCGCAATCGTTCCGGAACGGGTCGAACCCGCCGGGATGAAATGGGTGGCATCGGCTGAGGCGACCGGCTGCCATCCAGATGCCTCGCGCTACGCCATATTCGCTCACTGCGTCGTGAGCGTAGACGGAGCAGGTCGGGTAAAACCGGCAGGCGGACGGCAGCATGGGAGATACGCATACCTTGTAGGCGTGGAGCGCACCGAGTACCAGCCGCGTACCGAGGGGCATCGATCACACGGGGCTCGACCGGATAGAGATGTGGGCACGTCGAAACAGCCCATCGAGTGCGCTGCATAGTTCATTCCAGGTAGCAGTGGCACTGGGCGGGCGCGCTATGACCAAGAGGTCGAATCCCGGCGTAAAGTCGTGCTGTCGCAATCGAACAAATTCCCGAATGCGTCGCCGGACGCGGTTACGAACAACCGCCGTGCCCACTCGCTTGCTCACGGCCATACCAAGTCGATTATGATCGAGTTCGTTTGGCGCGGTGACGAGCACGGCTAGGGGATGGGCCCAGGACTTTCCAGCAACTCGCACCCGTTCGATCTCGGCGGACGTACGGAGATGAGCGGAAGTGGGCCAGTGGAGTGGCCTGGATGTTGATGCTAAACGACTGTCAGGCGCTTGCGACCCCGAAGCCGGCGACGACGCAACACCGCTCTGCCGCCCGGCGAGCTCATGCGCTTGAGAAATCCGTGCTCCCGCTTCCGCGGGATACGCTTGGGTTGATACGTTCGTTTTGGCAATCCGAAAAAGCTCCAAACAGAGCGGTGACAGACGAGATTATAGGTGGCGAGAGGGTGACTGTCAATTTTAATTGCCCGTCAGGCGTACTCTCGCAGACCCGGATCGCGGCGGCGCTAGAAGGTTCGACCCTGCACGCGACGAACGTCGAATTTTGCTGTGTCTGCCACGGCCATCACTGCCATCACGCCGGCCTGTACCGGATCACTCACGATCAGGTCGGCCGCCTCAGGCACGCTTCCGGCCATGTTGAGGGAGATGACGATGATGCCTTGCTCGCGAATCTCGCGCACGGCCTCGGCAACATCACCACCCATGAGTGCGCCGGCCAGAACAAGCGCCGCGGCGCGCGGCAGGCGAGCCACCGCGCGAACTGCGCCAGCGAGATTCTCTTCGCCCACCAGTGGAATTGTGTCCACCGAGATGCGTTCGCCACGGATGTTGTGACGATCGGCCTCGGAGATGGCGCCAACGGCTACCTGTCCTACCTGTGCGCCGCCCCCAACCACAATGATGCGTTTGCCGTAAATCTGTCCGAAGGACGGAGCTTGCTCTACATACTGAGCCACCGGTGAGGCCCCGAGATCTCGAAGGAGCGCATCTGAGTCGGCGACACCGGTGAGCTCGAAGTACACCGCGGACCGCCCTGAGCCTCGCTCGTTAATGATGTCGACATAAGTAATGTTGACCTGGTGGTCGGTAATAACCCGTGTGAGGGCATACAAGACCCCCGGCTGATTCGGGGTCTGAACGAGAATGGCGAGCTCGTCTGGCATGGCGTAAGGCTACACGGACCGAGAGGCGGGAGGCGAGAGGCGGAGCGAAATGAAGAATACAGAATTCCGCGCCTTGCGCCTTGCGGCTCTCATCTCTTGCCTCGTGCCCCTGCTGGCCTGTGTCCCAATTGACACTTGCGTGGTGACCGAGTTGACAGTCTGAGGGGTGAGCGTGGACTTACGCTAAGAACGGACGGAGGAAAGCATGGCGAATGAGATAGCACCAAATGCCTGGGAATACGATGAGCTGGCCTTGTTGTTGTCCGTTGACGAGATGCGACTCCTCGAGCCTTCACTGGTGGAGATTGAGGTGCCCGAGGCGTAGATTCGGGATTACCGCTTGGACCCGAGAATGAGCCCAGCCGTGATCTCGGCAGAGAGCAGCGTCCCTGGTAGTCCGGCGCCTGGATGCGTTCCGGCGCCAACGAGGTAAAGCCCGGAGACATCGGATTGGCGATTGTGCGGTCGGAAGTAGGCAGACTGATCTAATGTCGGCTCGATTGAGAAGGCTGCCCCTTGTCGGCTACCTAATCGAGTGGCGAAGTCTGCCGGAGTGAAGCGACGCTCAACAACGATGCTGCGTTGGAGCTCCGTCAGTCCGAATTGGTGCTCCAGATAGCGCATGATTCGGTCACGGAACGGTTGGTCTAGCTCTCGCCAGGGGCGGAGCCGGCTCGCAAATGCGGCACGGGTGCGAGTACGTACATGCTCTCAGCCCCCGGAGGTGCGAGTGACGGATCGGTGCGCGTGGGCGTGTGAAGATAGAGTGCTAGCTCGCTCGGGAGCTCCATTCCGTCGAAGACTTCTCGGATCATCTCCTGATATTGATCCGGCATGACGACCGTGTGATGACGCAGATGAGGGTACTGGCGTGACAAGCCGAGGTAGATCAAGTAGCAGCTCATGGACTGCCGATAGGTGCGATTGCGCGCTCGAGTGACCGGCCTCTGGGCTTCGCGCGGAAGCAGCTCGAGATAGGTGTTGACCGCATCTGCGTTACTGATGATCGTGTCGGCGGTGATCCGCTGCCCGCCGTCGAGCTCGATGCCGCGTGCCCGACGATCCGCAACCATGATCCGACGAACGGGACTGTTGATGCGCAGCTCACCGCCCAGCGCCTGGAATCTTCGTGCCAACGCTGACACGAGCGCAGCCATGCCGCCGCGCGCAAAGTGAACGCCGCCGAGTCGTTCTAGGTACGGGATGATGCTATAGATGGCACTGGCCCGCAGTGGACTGCCGCCGATGAAGAGCGGATGGAATGAGAAGATTGTACGGAGGCGTGGATCCTCAAAATAGCGGGATGTGTAGCTGTAGACGCTCCGAATGGCGCCAAGCCGAAGTAGCTCGGGCACGATGCTGGTGAAGCTGCTCAGCTTGTGGAACGGCTGCCTGGCGAGATCCTCAAATGCGCGCTCATAAATCTCGCGAGTGTCCGCGAGAAATGACCGAAATGCCGACACGTCCGAAGGATTGAATCGGGCAATCTCGCGTTCCATGCTCTCCACGTCACTGCACGCGTCGAAGTACTGACCGTCTGGGAAGAAGATGCGGTAATAAGGCTCGAGGGGAATAAGCTCCAGGTCATCTTCCAGCCGACCGCCGAATGTATTCCACAGCTCACGCAATAAGTGGGGCGCGGTGATGAGGGTGGGCCCCATATCGAAGGTGTATCCCTGCTCGGCATACTTGCCCGGCTCGACCGCCCGGCTGCTCGAGTGCTTCCACGATGGTGACTTGCCAGCCCGCGGCCTGGAGTCGTATTCCGACAGCGAGACCACCGAAGCCAGCGCCGATCACCACAGCGCGCGAAGGCGAAGGCGTGCTGGTCATGGTTGCGAGAGCTGTGCAACTCGATGCGCGAGCTCGCGCAACACCGTTTCGCGCTCTTCCCGTCGGTCAACCCTCAATGGCGACCCAACCCGCACGCTGAGTTGCGAACGTCTGCTCTGATAGTGAAGACCTATGGGAACGACCGGTACGGATTCCCCAAGCCGACGTGTAGCGATCCACGCGAGATCCACACAGCCCCGATTGAATGGCAGCAGCTCGGCATCTTCCCGTGACGGCGTAGGCCACGGATCGACCTTGGGGTAGCCCTCCGGAAATATCAATAGAGCTCGATGCTGACGAAGTACGTCTAGCGCTAGATACGTGGCGCGTCGCAGGCGTGGAAGTCTGTCTCCGTGGTGGAATTGATGCTTATCGTTCAGCCCGAAGCTTCCAGACCGAATCACCGCGGGCCAGCGCGCCAGGAGGGTTGCTCCCTCGAGAAGCCGACGCTGCAGCGGGCTCCGCGCCCAATCCAACGCCACCATGATGTGCAGCGGCCGCGGCACAATGCTCAACAGCGCACAGGCATCATAGAGATGGTGCACGTGCCGAGACGCCAGGATGATGGGTCCATTCTCTGGCAAGTGTTCGAGTCCGTCCGCGCTCAGTGCCAGGTGTCGCCGAACGACGATGTGGGCGTAGACGCGAAGAGTGAGCCAGGCGCCGAGGTCCACGGCAGCGGACGCCGTGCCAACGAGCGGGATCGCCTCAACCCTGTTGGCGGTCCCGGTAAGGGTCCGGTAGATCAATGAGCGCCCGATTGCTGCAGATTCGCGGCGTCCAGGCGTCGGCCTGTTGAGCGTGATCGACCCGAGCCGCTCCAGAGCGCCAGGCTCGCCGGAGCGACGCCAAGGACCAGCGCCAGAATGCATGGCTGCCAGAGTCCAACGCTCAGACTCAGTCCGATGGCGAAGACAATATTGGCGACATACACGATGAATGGCACCCGCATGCTTATAGTCGTGAGCGGTGGGACGGAACCCCAGAGCCATCGACTGATGGCCATGAAGAGCAGGCCGGTACCGGCCCAGCCAATGAAGTTCTGAATCGGCATGCCGAAGTACGGTCCGGCCTGATGCCACGTCCAGAACTTCATTGGCAGCGACTCATGCGCCATGGCGGGATCGAGCACAAGGTCCCAGACTGTCAGTAGCCAGACACCGAGCAGCAGACTGTGCCATTCTCGTGCTCTCTGTCCGAGGTGGCGGGTGGCCACCGTCGCCATCAAATAGCTGGCCAGGCCCATGGTGAACCACGACAGTGGGATCGTATAGGGCACTCGACCGCCAATCTTGAAGCCGAGCCCCTCCGTGTATTCGTATGCGCCGAACAGCCAGCCGGTACCGGTTCCCAGAAGCTCCATACTGACCGAGAGCGCTGTTGAAGAGACGAAGAAGACAAGCGTTCGTCTCCAGCCCAGAAGCCAGACTCCGAAAGCGACCATGGTAAGCGCACCCAGAACGATATGGAGCGCTCCGGCGTATTGCATTCCGAAGACGAACACTTGTGTAGCCAGCGGATTACCAACCCAGATGTGTGGATTGGGGAGAATGATAAGTAGGCCTCCCAGGCCGAAGAGAAGCGCGACAAGATGACCCACGAGCAGCGCTATCACGACTCTCACAGGGTCGCCTCAGCAAGCGCTCGTCCTCGCCAGGTTTGGCGGGATCGGAATGCGCTCCACCAGAGCGTCAGGCTCATAGGTACGTCCATGATGGGTGAAAGCCAGTACGTCCAGGGACATTCAACGTATGCACGCCGTGTTCCTGCCAGGACGCCAAGCCGTATGCACAGCAGCATGAGGTTCAATCGGGTCAGAACTGCTCCCGGGGCGGGATGCGCGTTCATGAGCCCGCTACAGGGCAGCAAGACGATCGGGAGCGCTTGCGCCAGAGTGACCTCGAGCAGGCCCACGCCAAAATTCCAGCCAATGACCCGATCACGCAACGGGAGCGAGCGGGACCAACCGACCAAGGTATTCCAGGCCCCACTGTACATCCTGACGTGTACGAGATCATCTTTCGTTTCCGCGAAGCCAACCCGGTATCCACGCGCCACCATATGACGCGCCAGACTGACGTCCTCGCAGCGCGAATCGCGCACACGTTCGAGCCCGCCGACGCTGTCGAGCGCATGGCGCCGAATCAACATGCACTGACCGTTGGCCTGCGCATCCGTCACACTGGTCGCGACGTGACCTGGAATTCCGAATCGATAGACGAGGCTGGTTAGAAGCGATGGATGAATGAGCCCAGCCATGGCGCCGTCGACAACCTGGCGCGTCGCCACACTCAACGCGTCCAGGGCATGCTGCTCGGCGTGATGCATCAGGGACGCAGCCAACAGAGGTTCCGCCTGCGCATCGGCGTCGAGGGTCAGCAGCCAGGATGAATCCGCGTGCGCAGCGCGGCGTCCGACCTCGATACCCCACGCTTTGCCGTTCCAATCCGCCGGGATAGGCTCAGCGTCGATCCATCGAATTCGAGCGTCGAGAGCGGAGAAGCGGTCCGCGATGATGCGGGTTCCGTCGGTGGAGCCCCCATCAGCTATCAGGATGCTCGCTACTTCGGGCCCTTGCTTGATAGCTCCGTTCAGACAGTCCGTCAAGCGATCCTGTTCATTGAGCGTCGGAACAATGATGGTCACCGAGCCATTCAGATCCACTCCAGAGCGTGTCTGGACCGCTTGACCATCGCGCGTTTTAACGAGCCGGCGGACAACGCGCGCAGCGAACAAACACTGGAGCGCGAGCAAGAGCCAGAAGAGCGAGCCAGACCCGTTCATACTTGCTGCTCCGAGACGGCTGCAAAGACCGGCACACCGATGCGCTCGCCCAGCTCCCAGACTTTCACCGTCGCGGCCGCCATCAAGGCGTGGCGCCCCTTGGCCAATGAAGAAGTCGTCGCACGTTGCCGCAAGACGTCATAACGCCGACTTTCAATGACGTCGAGAATCCCACGGTACAGCAATGCCGCCGTGAGAATTGACAATCTCACATCGCGAGGCAGCAGCGGAACTCCTTCCAGGCCGCGCTCGTACTGAAAATACGCGCGCTCAACCTGGAAGCGCATGAGTGACCGAAAATGCCGATCCGGCCCTCGTCCCGCATCGGCGAGACGGACGATGTGGTCTGCGTCACACTGGAATACGGCCAGCTCATCTTGAGGGAGGTACATCCGCCCTATCGCAAGGTCGGCTCCCACGTCCCGCAGGATATTGGTGAGCTGCATGGCGATTCCCAGCTCCTCGGCTGCTGCAAGGGCTTGAGGCGAGCAGGCGCCCAGGACGTGTGCCATGCAAAGCCCTACTGTGGCGGCTACCTGGTGACAGTAGTGCCGCAACTCGCGGAACGACTGGATATGCACCGGACCGAGGTCCGACTCGACGCCATCCAAAAGATCAAGCAGGTGACGTCGCGGCACGCAACATTGATCCAATACTTCTTGCAGCGGGCTTCCGAGTGCGGGCTCAGGGCAGCGTTGGGCGGCGCTTTTGAGCCACGCTCGCCACTGTTGGAGCTCGCGGCGAGCCTCGAACCGGTCGGACGGTGACTGGGCCTCATCCACCAGATCGTCGACGTAGCGGCAGAATGCGTAGAGGATGACAACGGACTCGCGGACGTCGGCGGGAAGAAACCGAGCGGCGAAGTGGAACGAGTGTGCGTGCCTCGCCATGACGGTCTCGCACGCGAAGGCATCCGACGGCGGTCTCAGAGATGGAGACGCGGCTGGCAGCGTGGGGCGCAGGAGAGCGTTCATGATCTTATGGCCTCTTTAGACTAGCATCGAGAGTCGCCAACTGCGCGCGGCGCCCTCGACAAAAGATGGACAATTCCTGTCAGTGTATAAGGCTTGTGCTTCCCGATAGACGGGCAGACTGGGCGCGAACGCTATGACTGAACCATTTCAACCGCTGCAGGGTATCCGAGTCCTGGATTTCTCACGCATCCTGGCCGGCCCGTATTGCACAATGGTCCTGGGTGACATGGGCGCTGAGATCATCAAGGTCGAGCGCCCCGGTACTGGCGACGAGACGCGCGCCTGGGGCCCATTCGTCGGTGGCGAGAGCGCGTACTTCATGTGCGTCAATCGCAATAAGAAGAGCGTCACCGTGGACCTGAGTACACCGGACGGTCAGACGATCAGTCGCGATCTTGCTGCCCAGAGCGATGTCCTGGTGGAAAACTTCCGTCCAGGAACGATGGAGAAGTTGGGACTGGGTTACGACGATCTGCGCGCCATCAATCCGCGGATGGTGTATTGCTCCATCTCCGGCTTTGGGCGGAGCGGGCCAGACAAGGACCGGGCGGGCGTGGACGTCATCGTCGAGGGCGTCGGCGGATTGATGAGTATCACCGGCGAGCCGGACGGCGCGCCGGTGAAGGTAGGTGTGGCGATCATCGACGTCGCGACAGCCCTACACGCCCACGGCGCCATTACCGCGGCGCTCTTCGAGCGAGAGCGCACGGGCTCGGGGCGGCGACTGGAATTCTCACTGCTCGAGGTTCAGATCGCGACGCTGATCAATATCGGCAGCGACTACCTGATTGGTGGGATCGTGCCGAAGCGCTGGGGCTCGGCCCACACCTCCATCGTTCCATACCAGGCGTTCGAGGCGAGCGATGGCTACGTGGTGGTGGGCGCGGTCAACGAGACGCAATGGCTGCGATTCTGCGAGGCTATCGATGGGCCGGAACTGGCCGGGGATGCACGTTTTGCGACCAATGCGCTGCGCAGTGAGCATCGTGCCGAGCTTTTCTCGATCGTGCAGCCCATTCTCCGGCAGAAGCCGCGCTCGGAGTGGTTGGATAGGTTCCGATCCGTGGGCATTCCCAGCGGGCCGATCAACACGCTCGATGAGGTCTATCGGGATCCACAGGTGGAGCACCTGGGTATCGTCCAGGAGGTGGATCATCCGACCGCCGGGCGGATCAAGCTGGCCGGTTCGCCGATCCGCGCGGACGATGCGCAGTTACCGGTACGCCTACCGCCGCCACGGCTCGGTGAGCACACCGCCGAAGTGCTCCGCGATGTTCTCGGCTACGAAGAAGAACGGATACGCGTACTTAGCTAGTGCTGGTAGCAACGGTCTTGGAATGTCAAGCTGGGGATAACTTGGCAGCATTCCAATCCTGATTGGTGGCAATGAGGTGATTGAGGATGCGCAGCAGCTTGCCCATGCAGGCGGTGAGCGCCACCTTCGTCGGTTTCCCGGCAGTGCGCAGCCGCTGATAGAACGCGCGCAGCGCGGGGTTGTGCCGCACGCCGACCAGGGCGCCCATATACAGCGCGGCCCGGACATCGGCCCGCCCGCCCCAGATGCGGCGCCGGCCACGCATGGTCCCACTGTCGCGGCTATGCGGCGCCAGGCCCACCAGCGCGGTGATCTCTTTGCGGCCCAGTCGGCCCAGCTCCGGCAGGCGTGCCAGGAGGGTGGCCGCGATGGTGGGGCCGATGGCCGGCACCGTCCGGAGCCGCTGGGCCTTCCCGTGCCAGACCGGATCCTTGGCCACGCGCTCGGCCAGCTCTTTCTCGATCGCGGCCAGCTCCGCTTCGAGCCATTCCACGTGACGGGTGATGCCGGGGCGGACCACCGGATCCGCCTGCCGCAGGCGCTGCCGTTCGGCGACCAGCACGTCCCGCAATTGCCGACGTCGATCCACCAGCGCCTGCAGCGCCTGCGTGGCGGCGTCGAGCGGCGGACGCACCGCGGGCGCGACCGCCTCGGCAAAGTGCGCCAGCACGTGCGCATCGAGGGCGTCGGTCTTCGCCAGGCGACCGGTCGCGCGCGCGAAATCGCGCACCTGGCGCGGATTCACCACCGCGACGGGCAGTCCGGCCGCGGTGAGTGCCGTGGCCAGCGGCCGCTCGAGCCCACCGGTAGCTTCGAGCACGATGCGCTCGGGCACCAGCGGTCCCAGGGTGTCCACCAGGGCGGCGCACCCGTCGTCCGTATTGGGTACCGACCACCACTGGCCCGACGGACGGAGCGCGACGACCAGCTCCGCTTGGGCGACATCAATCCCCACGACGACTGGGGGTGCGGCGGACTCCGAGCTCATACCACGCCTCCTCATGGCGACACTGGCAGTCGGCGACGGCGTCCCCAGGCCGGAACTTGCAGATACGGGCTGAGCGCCCCGGCAACAGTACAGGCTCACGGGACGACGGGCAGAGGTGAGGCCCAGGCTACAAAACGGTCTCACCGGACCGAGTGCGGATCGGACTCTCACCTCCGGCCGACCGCGTTCCAGATGGGCTCGCTGGCCCCGCGGAGTTATCCCCACCCCGCGACGACGGCGACTTATCCCCATCTTTCACGCTTCGCGTTCAAGATACAAGTGCGGAATTCATTCCGCCGTCCCGATGTGATGTTGGAGAGAGGTTTTCGCTAGGTGACGGCGGACTGAATCTCGAACTCCCAGCGGCTAGTCGTCGTTCTTTTTCTTCTGTTTGGCCGGCGAGTCGCTGGTGGTCTCCTTTGTGATCTCGCGCCCGGTTGTTTCGATTCGCTCGTCACCTTGCTCAATGGACTCAGCAAACCAAACCACTACCGAGGGACCGGAACCGGGATACGCTCGAACGGTATAGCACTCGTTGGCAGCCAGATTCACTGACGCCGGATCCATACGGCTCAGATCGAATTGCACAGCGATGCCTGGAGTTCCGGTCGTCAACGTGAGTACACCCTCTTGCTGTGACACCAGGCAGCCCTGGAATGTCTCCGTGTCTGAAGGGTCCGCTGTTGCCACCGCGGCACTCAGCATTCTCGTGATCATCGCCATCCCTATGGCCGTCCACACGGTCCTACGATGGTGTGTCATGTGCTTCTCCCCGTGTTCGCCACCCGCTGCGATGGAATGGTGTCAATGTAAGTCGTACGTATCCCGTCAGCGCAATGGATGTGTCGCTCTGCCTCAGCTTTCATTCGGGCACGATCACTGCGGTGCCCGAATCGTGTGCGGATAGCAGTCCTTGGCGGCACTCAATTCATTGGACGAGCTTCAGTGACTGAGCTCACCGCCCACGGCCACGACGTCACTGTGATTCACAGAGGAACGTCTGAGCCGGAGCCGCTTTCCTCGATCCAGCATATTCACGTTGATCGTCAGGACTCCGCGGCACTTCATGACGTGCTCCAGCGTACCGGGATGGATGCGCTCGTCGACATGTATGCGTTGACTCGTGATGACGCCAATTCAGTCGTCTCGTCTTTACCCGGCCGCATACGGCTTCTCGTTCTCTCGAGTATGGATGTGTATCAGGCCTACGGAGCGCTGCTGCGCGCCGAAGCGACGGAGCCGGTGCCGCTCGATGAGACATCGCCCGTCCGATCCGAACGCTATCCCTATCGAGGCAAAGGTGCCGGCATGGACGACTACGAGAAGCTCGATGTGGAGGAGGTGTATTGCTCGGCGGGTAGTACGATCATTCGGCTCCCGATGGTGTACGGCGAGCATGATTATCAGCGACGCGAAGATTTCATCCTGCGTCGAGTGCGGGCAGGGCGGTCGCGCATTCCGATTGGCACAGGTAATTGGCTCTGGTCCCGTGGATATGTCGGCGATATGGCTCGGGGTATTCGCCTGGCCCTGGAGTCGTCTGACGCGGCGGGCCAGGTGCTGAACCTTAGCGAAACGTCGACAGCCACCATGTGTATGTGGGCTCAGCAGATCCTTGACGCCGCCGGCTCAACCGCTGAGCTCGTGCGAGTTCCGGATGACGTGTTGCCGGACGATCTGAAGCTGACGGGCGCAGTATCTCAGCATCTGTTGGTCGATTCCGCGAGAGCCCGTGCATTACTCGGATGGTCAGCCTCGGACGTGAGAGGCGCCGTGCATCGTTCGGTAACGTGGCACATCGAGAACCCGCCCGTGAACCCGAGCTTTGATGTTGAACAAGACGACCGCGCGTTAGCCAACGCCATATAGGCACGTCCGTGTTCACATAGCTCGGCACACGCTTTGCGCATGTGCAGGCTATGGAACCCGAACAAGAGCAAGAGCACATTGAGTCCGTACTGCGCAAAGAGATCTCACAGGTTGATACTCCCGAACGAGCGCGTGCGGTCCTTGAGAAGGCTGAAAAGCTCGCTGGGGATGCTACTCAAGAGCAACGCGGTAAAGCCGTAGCCCAAGCGCCGCCATCAGCTGTGGAATCGGTGGACCGTGCAAGTGAAGCCGGCGGCCCTGTACATCAGGCCGCGGCAACGCTTGAGACCGTTGCCGCCGAGGCAGTTGCGCCGACTTCAGAAGCAGCCACGGTCAGCACCGCTGCCGAGCGGGTAGTGTCGCCAACGGCGCCCACTCCCCCAGAGACTCGTCGAGGGCTGGCCCTGCTGCGGCATGCCTTGCTCGAGCGCCTGCAACCGCATGAAGCAGTAGACGCACGGCTCTATCTGGCGGTCAACAGCCTCCCGCACCCGCGCTGGGCGGATCGCCTGGCTGACCGGGTGACTGTCTTCACGAATGGCGGCTGGATCTGGCTGGGCGCCGCCGCGGTCGCCTCGATCATTGGCGTTCCCAATGGCCGTTGCGGGCTGCGCGAGCTCGCTCCACCATTGATCGTTACGACGTGGATCGTGGAGCACCCGGTTAAGTCATTCTTTCGACGAAAGCGCCCGTTCATCGACATCATTCGGGCGCTAGTGGTGGGAAAGAAGCCCGGGACATGGTCCTTCCCTTCGGGGCACACGGCCTCGTCGTTTGCGGCGGCCACAATTCTGAGTCGCTGCTGGCCAGCAGGCGCCAAACTTTTCTACATCGTGGCGGCCATGGTCGGCTTCAGCCGCGTCTACGTGGGCGCGCACTACCCGGGCGATGTAGCGGCCGGAGCTTCGGTGGGCGTGATTCTGGCGAGCGTAACGCGCCTTGTAGTGGCGCACATACTCAAGCGATTTGATTAGCACCCGCGGAAGCCTCATCTGGTTATAGGTTATGCCTCGTCTGGTCATAGCCACCAGAGTGGTCTGCCATAATAGCTGAACCACAATTCGATCTCGAGGTGCGGGAATGACCGTGAGCAGCGTCCCCATCACACTCGCCACCAGCCAGCTTCTGGACATGTTCCGCCGGATGCACCAGATCCGGCAGTTCGATGCTCGGGCCCTGGAGCTCTTCCGCGAGGGGCTGGTGCGCGGATCCACGCACCCCTATATCGGCACCGAGGCTGTCGCCGTGGGCGCCTGCGCGGCGCTCCGTGACGATGACTTCATCACGAGCACACATCGCGGCCACGGCCACTGCATTGCCAAGGGCGGCGATCTTCCCAAGATGATGGCCGAGCTTCTGGGCCGCGCCACAGGCTACTGCCGCGGCAAGGGCGGCTCCATGCACATCGCCGACCTGGATCGAGGCATCCTGGGCGCCAACGGCATCGTCGGGGGCGGCATGGGCATCGCCGCGGGCTCGGCGCTCTCCGCCGTGCTTCGCGGAACGGACCAGGTGACCATCTGTTTCTTTGGCGATGGCGCGCTCAATCAGGGGGCACTGCACGAGAGCAGCAACATCTCGGCTATCTGGAAGCTGCCCGTTATTTTTCTGTGTGAGAACAATCACTACGCGATGAGCGCGCCCATGGAGCGGATGACATCCGTGCCGGACCCCAGCGTGCGAGCGGCGGCGTACGGCTTCCCCGGCGTGGCGGTGGACGGTATGGACGCTCTCGCCGTGTACGAGGCGGTTCGCGAAGCCGTGAGTCGAGCTCGGGAAGGGCGCGGGCCCACGATGATCGTGGCCGATACCTACCGCTATTTCGGCCATCACGTAGGCGATCCGCTGAACTATCGGTCGCGCGAAGAAGTGGACGAGTGGCGAAAGAACGACCCGATCGAACGCTTCCAGCAGGTGCTGGTCGATCGCGGCATGCTGACAGACTCGGATGCCGAGCGCATCCGCGAGGAAGTCGTCGCTGAGGTAGAGCGCGCCATCGACTTCGCCAAGGAGAGCCCAGTTCCGTCGCCCGAGTCGCTCATGGAGGACATCTACGCATGACCGTTTCCGCGCAGCCTCCTGCCGCGACCGATACGCGTGAGCTGACGTACAGCGAGGCGCTTAATGAAGCACTCCGCGAGGAGATGCACCGCGATCCGATGGTTTTCGTGATGGGTGAAGACGTTGCCGTGTGGGGCGGCGGCGGGATCTTCGGCGTCACCAAGACGTTGCTCGAAGAGTTCGGGATCGATCGCGTGCGCGATACGCCGATCTCGGAGGAAGCAATCGTCGGCCTGGCCGTGGGTGCCGCCGCGACGGGATGCCGCCCGGTGGCGGAGATCATGTACGCCGATTTCACGACCATGGCCATGGACCCAATCGTGAACCAGGCCGCCAAGATGCGCTACATGTTCGGCGGCAAGGCCCGCGTGCCGCTGGTCATCCGCGCCCAGGAAGGCGCCGGACGCGGCAACGCGGCGCAGCATAGTCAGAGCCTGGAAGCATGGTTCGCGCACATTCCCGGGCTGAAAGTCGTAACGCCTTCCACGCCGTATGATGCGAAAGGTCTCCTCAAGTCGGCCATCCGGGACGACAACCCGGTCATTTTCCTGGAGCACAAGGCGCTTTACTTCACCAAGGGGCATGTTCCAGCGGAGGAGTATTTGATCCCGATGGGGCAGGCCGATGTGAAGCGAGCGGGCTCAGATGTGACCGTGGTAGGCGTCCACACGATGGTGCTCAAGGCGATGGAAGCGGCCCTCGAGCTGCAGGCTGAAGGCGTCAGCATTGAAGTCATTGATCCGCGCTCTGTCTTCCCGTTGGACATTGACACGATTGTCGATTCGGTGAAGAAGACGGGACGCCTCGTCGTTGCACACGAGGCGTATCAGCGTGGCGGCATCGGAGCCGAGATCGCTATCCAGGTGATGGAGCGGGCTTTCGACTATCTCGATGCTCCTATTGAGCGCGTCGCCGGTGCCAACTGCCCCGTTCCGTATGCCACCAACCTCGAGCGGCTCGCGATTCCGGGCAAGGAAGAGATCGTGGAGGCAGTTCGGCGAACGGTGGCGTAAAGTCTGAGCCCGCGATCCTCATTTACGGGCTGCTGCGCCTCGCTCGTAACATGAGGCCGAGGTACTGATGCAAGCGCTGGGGATCCGAGATGCGCTGCCCTTTGGCGGCGACTTCAGCGCGAACAGCTTCGTGGAGCTACGGGCATAGCGGAGGTTGGACAGGCGTCAGCTCGCGGTGCTCGATGATTCGGCTGCGTCTTCTAGCTCTTTAAGTCGACGACCAGCCTCCTTCAACATCGTTACGGCAATCCGCGGATTCTGTTCCAGCACGTCATCCAACTCCCATGACGCCAGCGCCAGGCAGAGAGTCGGCTCGGTGGCGATGACACTCGCCACGCGCGGCTGATGGTTCAAAAGAGAGATCTCGCCAAAGTAGCCGCCGGGACCGTTGTGGACGATCTCCCGACCGCGGCGCTCAACCGTGGCGCCGCCGCTGACGATGAGGTAGAAACCAGTGCCCATCTCGCCTTCACGAGCGATGTATTCGCCCGATGCAAAGTTCACCTCACGTACCTGCTGTGCGAGCACGTTGAGACATTCGTCGTCCGCGCTCTCGAATAATTTGACCTTGCGCAAGAGCTCGCGCTTTTCATCGATCGAGAGCGACATGAACGGCCCCTTGTTTCTGTTTCTCCAATTGTGACGCGCCCACACGGCAGAAGCAATTCGCATGGACTACCCGTCTACAATGTTGGCGGCCCCCGCGCGGATGTTCAGAGGAGGGATCAGTTGGCACCGACTCTTGAGGAGCAATTGTCCTGGCCGTCGAGACGCATCGCGGGCGGCGTGATAAGCTCGGACGCCCATACATCCTTCATCCCCTGCGTTTGATGGCTACATTGAATACGCCAGCCGAGCAAATCGCCGCACTTCTTCACGATGTCATCGCGGATAGCGACCTCACGCTCGAAGATTTCAGAAGCCGAGAGTACGACCATAAGGTTGTGGACGCTATTGACCGTCTCACGCTGCGCGACGAAGAGTCGTTCGATGAATTCATCACGCGCATTGCTGAAAATCGGGTCGCACGGAGAGTGAAATCGCCGATCTGGCGAATAACCTGGACGTCAGGAATTGGCAGGAGATTGGCGAGCCTGAGCGAGAGCGCCGGATGCGTTACCGCAGGGCCTGGGAGACCCTCGTCGCTATAGACCGCGAGCGAAACGGCTAGACAAATACTTCGTCCGCGTAGCACCAGGCCCAGTCCTCGCCCGGCTGGAAGGATTGGATAATGGGGTGGGTCGAGGACGTGTAGTGCTTGGTTGCGTGCTTGTTCTTGGAAGAGTCGCAGCAGCCCACGTGGCCGCAGCTCAGACAAAGACGCAGATGGACCCAGACGTCGCCCATCGCCAGACATTCCTCGCAGCCATTGGCGCTGGGCGTGACTTCGTGAATCTGGTCCAGGTGGGTGCATTCGGTCTGCGTCATTGAGCTTCCTTCTCCGCGGAATGAGTGGGCGGTGCTGGTTCATCATCTCGCCGAGGCGTGAGAAACAGTGCAACACAGACGCCGCCTGCCGCGGCCAGTGCCGCGGCAGTGAGCATCACTGTCCTGAAGCCGCTCACGAAGGCCACATCTATAGCTTGCTGAATTGCTCGGGTGGTTTCCGCACTCAAGCCAGAAGGTACTTCCGACGCCGCGAGATTTATCAGCTGAGCGTTCAGCATTTGCCGGGCTCCCGTTGGCATATCGATACTCGAGAGAGATCTGCTGACGCTGCTCTGGAAGCTGCCCGACCAGCACGAGAGTCATCACCGCGATGGCGAGGAGCCCGGCAATGCGTGAGACAGCATTGTTGATGCCTGAAGCGATGCCTGAGTGTCGAGTTTCCACGGAGCTCATTACCGTGGTCGTGAGAGGCGCCACGCTCACAGCCATGCCGAGACCCAATACGACCACCGCTGGGAAGAACTCCGTCCAGTAGCTTCCGCCGATTCCGGTGCGGGCAAAGAGACCAAAGCCAGCCGCGGCGATGAGGGGGCCCACGGTCAGCGGGAGTCTCGGGCCGGTGCGCGTGACCAGTCCGCCCGACCAGCGCGAGAGAATGGAAATGATCAGAATCATGGGTAAAAGTGCTGCGCCGGCCGCCGTGGGGGAATAGTTCTGCACCTGGATCAGGTTGAACGGAACGAAAAACAGCGCGCCGCTGAGCGCGGCGTAAAGCAGGAACGTAAGGACGTTGGTGACGGCGAAGGTGCGCACCTTGAACAGTTCCAGCGGCACCATCGGATTCGCCGCGTGCGCCTCGCGAGCAACGAATGCCGCGAGTACGAGAGCTCCGATGGCGATGCTGATGAGCACGTTGGGGCTGCTGAGACCCAGATTGGACGATTCGATTAGTCCGTAGATCAAAACGCCGAGTCCCAGTACGGCCAGGAACGCTCCAGACCAATCCAGCCGCCGTGGTGCATTTTCATCGCGGGTTTCAGGTACGTGCTTTGCCATGGCTATCAGCACGATTACCGCGATTGGCAGATTGATCAAGAATACCCATCGCCAGGAAGCGTGCTCAGTCAGCCAGCCGCCCAGAAGCGGGCCGAGCGCGGATGTAATCCCGGTGAATCCGGACCAGGTACCGATGGCCTGGCCGCGCCGCGCCTCGTCGAATGACGCACCGATAATCGCGAGGCTGCCCGGTACTAGTAAAGAGCCACCAATGCCTTGGACGGCGCGTCCGAACACGAGCTGAGATGGAGTTTGCGCCACGCCGCACCAGGCGGAGGCCACGGCGAAGAGCGCTACGCCAATGCCAAACACTCGCTTGCGACCATAGCGGTCACCCATGGCCCCGCCCACCAGCAGCAGCGCCGCGAGAAAGAGGGCGTACGCCTCAACGACCCACTGCACGTCAATGACGCTGGCCTGCAGATCGCGCTGAAGCACCGGAAGCGCCACATTGACGACTGTGGAGTCGATGAACGCCATGCTGGAGCCGAGAATCGTGACGGTCAGCACCCACGGCTCGCTCCCCGGCGCGCACGGCTGCGCGGACCGGGTCTCGAGAATCACGCCCTCGTCGCAAGGCGGCCTGGTATTGGCGACCATAGTATTCGCCATCAGTCTACGCGGTTATCGAGGTAACCGTCGGAAGCGCATCTGACTTATTCGCCCAGCGCGGCGATGCATGCTTCGCGAATGCTCCAGCTCTCCTCGAACCCGTGCCCAGCCGTGAGCTCGGGGTACGAATCAACCCAGGTACGCAGCATCTGTTGGTGGAGCGCCGTCTTGTAAACGCCGATTTGATCTGGAGTGATCCGCTCTTCGTGCAACAACCGATTGATCGGCTCGCCCGGTGTGTCCACCGCGCGGGTCACTGTCGATGCGGTGGCTGCCGAAGGTTAAGTAGCAGTGCGCCTCGAGCACGAAGGATAGATTGTGCAGCTCCAGCACCGCTCCCACCTCCGGAGTGTTCGCTTCGCTTCGCACATCTCATAGATTCCTGGAGCGAGATGGATCGGCTGATCCTGCTCCACAGCAAGCCTTGCCAGCAGCGCATGCTTCGTGCTGCAGGTTCCGCGACCTTCGCTCAAGACGCACAACGGATGGCCTGGTGATGCATTGCGACGTAGGGAAGGGATTGGAGGATGCGCCCAGCTCCCCGGAAATCCTCAACCCCTCGTCGGATAAATGCATCTGATATTTCGCCACGCGGAGAAAGATCGGACACTGGTAGCGCGTCCCAAGGGAGCAGCGAAGGGATGATTCGTGGTTGGAGCGTGCGGGTTTCCCTTACCCGCTCCCTCTCCCAGAGGAGCGGGACCCAGTCTGGGGGATATTAAGCTCGACAACTTCCGACCGCGCTCCCACTTCCTTTGGGTGAGGGTTGGGGTGAGATGCCCGCGACTTCTTCACCGGCTTCATCCCAGATGAAGCAGGACTTCACTGAGGGACCGAATCCGCGTGCCTTCCCAGGAGTCCGCATCGACCCTGAGCGGCGCAATGATCTCTTCTGACGGCGTTCGGATCATCAGCGCCCGCATACCCACGGACTCGGCACCCGTGAGCTCGCGGCTTCCGCCATCGCCAACATACAAACAGTCGCCTGGTTGAACGCCGAGCGCCTCGCAGGTCGTCAGGTAAATGCGCGGATCTGGTTTCTTCAGCCCAACGGCGCAGGAGAACGTAGTGACATCGAAACACTCGGCCAGCGGCGTTTCAGTCCACAGCTCAGGCGTGGGTGGCCCACAATCGCTGATGAGACCAGTGCGATAGCCCAGCGACCGCAGTCGTTGAACCGTCTCCACGGCGTCGTCGCGTGGCGTGAGACAGACCGCAGCGAACTCACTGTACGCGGCGGAGGCGCGCTCAATGCGCCCTGGGTCCACGGTCAGCCCCATGCCCTTGCATGATGCGCTGACGGCGTCTTCCACCGTTGCAAACGCTCCCGTGTCGCGTGCCGCGCGATGCTCGTCCCAGATCCGGAAGAGACTTTCAAATGGGCACCCAAGCTCCGCGGCCATACCTGCGAGCAGGCGTTTGCGCTCATCGGCTGGCCAGTTGTCGACGAGAGTCCCAAACAGATCGAAGATGACGGCTGTGTTGAGTCATGACCACGAGACGATATAAGCGCTGCTGGGACATGGCCCAGCATTACGCTGCATCGCAAAAGTCTCTGACGAATGTATAGACTGAGCCTCGAACCTAATTCAGAAGCAATGTATCCGCCGTGAGCAGTTGGACGACTCGCCCGAGCCGTGATCTTGCTACCTCGCGGCATGCCCCAGAATTAAGGTGAGAGGCATCCGCACCGTACGTGCCTCGCGATCGATGATCGCCATACCCAAAGCCCCGCTTGAGACCAAGCTCACCAAGCTACGGTACCACGTCGAGGTATCACTCAATGAAGCCATATTCAAATTGCGAAGGTTGCTTCAACGCTAGTTTCAATTCTAGGTACGGGCTTCAAGTGCTCCAGCAAGGCGCGCGACACTCGGTGCCGTGAAGGCGTCCCAACGGTCCCCGGCCTGCTGAACCGCAAGGTCAAAATCGTCAGCAAGCAGCCAACCTTCGGCAATCATCTCCTGGGCAACCTCGCGAACCCGTTTCAGATATCCGTCCCGCGTGCCGTAGCGCTCCTCCAATGATGGTCGCGGATCGCCAGACTCCTGCCGCTCGGTCTGGGTGCGGGCGAAGGGAATCGTGGAGCCAACCAGCGGGTTTCCGAAATAGAACTGCCCCTGCCCGCCTACGTCCGGATGCCGAGGGTTCCAACCCATGTAGGTTGCCAACGGCGCCCGGACGTCTAGAGGGCGCACCCCGGCGAGGTCGTTTGAGTCAGCGTCCACGGCCGAGACCCGCGTGACATAAGCCTCACCCTCCTCAGGCGGTAGTCTCATCACACCTTCCGCGGCATTTGGACCGAAGTCCAGGCGACGGCGAACCGGCAGGACTGAAGGGAAGGTCACGCCGGGAATTCGCTCGAACGACGCTTTGAGTGATTCACGAGTCACGGCGGTACCGTGGGCAAGTCGAGGGAACTCGCTGGGCGGCGGCTCCTTGCTATCAGATACCCATTCAACCAGGTTCAGAAATGCGGCTCGCAACAGCGGACGATAGTCCACCGTATTCATCGGATGGAGTGTTGGGATGCCATCTTCGGTGCGTGCGCTAAGAGGCAGCGAGCCAGCTCCATGCTGCGTCCCTGCGAGGAAATAATGGCGAACATCGGCCGGCGGCTCGATATCCACCGTGGCCTTGACATCCATGTGCCCGAGTGAGCCGCCGCTCCACCAGTATTCCATCCCGCTATTGGTCGCGACGATCCGTGGCGTTGTGCCACTCACACGAAGGCGATCCAGGAGCCCGCCGTGCTCGTCGGTGACCGGGTCTTCCTCTGGTTCATAGGTAAATGGGAAGACGTTGCCCGGTGCCCGAAGGATGTTGGTTGATGGCTGCCCGTAGCGTAGATTGAACTCTCCGCGACGGGCGCTGCCGGTGTGGATGTGCACACCATCGAAGACCTGACGATTCTGAGCATCGCTATTCAGGCCCAGATAGAGAAACTCGCGCAGATAGCGACCTGTCTGGGACGCGCCGTACGCGTACGCCTGCTGAATGGATCCTGCGCAGGGGTTGCCATCCTCAGCCGAGCCGTATTTGAGGAAGGCCGTGGCATCGCGCATGGCGATAAACCCGAGCCCGATGATTGGCGCACCGGCGCTCTCGTAAACGATCTCGTAGACCTTGCCTGGCTCAAATCCGCCGTCGATGGTCAGGTAGCTGACATCGGGAACAAATCGACCGTCGTCGATTCGCCCGAACCGCCACTGGCTTCGATCGATCTCCGTGAGCGGACCGTCGGGGTCGTCGCGCACGGTGAGCGTGGCCGATGAGTTGTCCAAACTGGCCGCGGGAACGGGCTTGTGTCCCCGGTCGCACAGGGGCATGTGCGGCGTGACGGCGTTGAGCTGATATTGTACGTACGCCTGACCGACCAGGGGTTCGCCTTTTTCGTCAAGAGCATCCGGGAGATGAATCCGCTGGAGGCCGGGGCCATCGGGCACGTCATGCTGCCAGCCACACCAGAGCAATGTGAAACCGTGGCGCATAAGGAACCCGTCGCCCACGTCCAGCGCCTGGTCTGTCTTCGGTCCGCGCGCAGCCATATTGAGCGTGGCCAGTATCAGGTTGCGGCCGCGATTGATCACGTCGAACAGGACTTTGCCGTCTTCCCGCGGCAGCACTGGCTTGTGGACAAGGAAGTCGGAAGAGAAGTGCACCAGGCTGTCCGCGCCGGTTGGCGCACGGTCAATGTCGGTGATGACCTTCGCGCTGGGATCGCTGGGAGAAATCGCGAAGTGAATCGTTCCGCGGAGCGATTCGTAAGGACCGGTGTCGCCAAAGCTCATGCCATCGGCAACTGGCTGCCGTTCCTGAACCTCGAGATGCGTAACTGGCATGCTGATCCCTCCCGCGTGTTGGCGCCAGTCTAGGCGCGACTTTGTAGGGGTGTCAATGAACGGACTGTAGGGCCAGCTATGATCCGAGCGCCCTATCCCTAGAGCTCCCCGTGTCCCTGGGTTTCGTCGCTGATCACCGCGTCTACTTCTATCTCTACCACCAGGCCTGGGCTGATCAGGCGACTTACCTCGACCATGGTGGCGGCGGGTCTTACACCGCGGAAATACTCTCCGTGGACTTGGCCAATGGCTTCCCAGTCATCAATGTTGGTGACGAATGTACGAGTCCGCACGACGTCCGTCATGCTGGCACCGGCTTCCTTGAGCGCGCGGTCGATCTCCTGCAGAATTAGCCGCGTCTGCTCCTGGCTGTTTCCTGGACTCAAGACGTCGCCGTTCTCATCCACCGCCGTCGTCCCGGCCACGTGAACGTAGGGCCCTACGCGAACCGCGCGAGAGTAGCCAACGATCGACTCCCAGGGTGCGCCGCTGGAGATATTCTGCCGGTCCATCATGAGGGCGTCTCCTCCAAGTGTTATCCTACGCGCCGACGCTGCCAGGGGATTTCGCCATGCCAGATGCACTGCTGTTGACTGCATCAGATTTCGCGCCGCTTCGTGACGATCTCGCCGCGATGGATGGCGCGATAGACGCCGTTGAGCGCGCGACGCTCGAGCACCATCATGGGAAGAGCACTCAGGGGACATTCTTCCATCGAGCGCCGGGCGCCGATGCCAACAACTCGTTCCGTCTTAGCATTGCTGCCGGCGACGGCATTCCGGCGGGCTTGCGCATGTTTGGCAACCCACCCAATACGCGCTGTTACATGCTGCTCGATGGGCCGTCGCTCAATCTGCTGGCGCTGATGGACTATGGAGTGTTGAACTCTATGCGGGTGGGCGCCATTGGCGGTCTCGCCGCTCGGGCGCTGGCCCCGGATAACGCTCGCGTGGTGGGCATGCTCGGTTCCGGCTGGCAAGCTCACACGCAGGTCCAGGCGCTGCGACGTGCCCTACCGGGGCTGGACTGCATTCGCGTGTACAGCCGAACCCTCGAGCATCGCGAGTCGTTTGCCCAGCAAATGACGGAGTGGGTGGACATTCGGGTGGAGGCCGTGGAATCCGCCGAGGCGGCTATTCGCGATGCCGATATCGTGGACATCGTTGCGCCGGGACACTTCGACAAGCGGGAGCTCCTGTTCGAGGGTGATTGGATCAAACCGGGCGCACTGGTCATTGCCATGGCCCCGAATCAGACGGATGCCAAGCTTGTGCAGCGATCCCGAGTGGTGGCCGCGACCGTGGAAGGTATTTTCGGTGGCGAGTCCCATTGGCCGCCGTTCGCTCAGCTCATCGAATCCGGCGAGTTCACCAAGAACGACATCACCACGCTAGGAGCCGTACTCGAGGATGGCGTGAATCCCCGGCGCTCGCCCGATGACATCGTCATCTACGAGCTCGAGAACACGTACGTGCATGATTTGTTCGTGGCCCAATGGGGATACGAGTGGGCATGCCAGCGAGGTCTGGGGAAGCCGTTCGATCTATCGGCGTGAGACGACAGGCTGTTTGGACTGCGGCGGTCTTAGCCACTTTTGAGTCGGCTGGAAGCCTAGCGCGGACGCGCTCCGCGCTAGGCGAAAGCGGCTAAGACCGCCGCAGTCCAAAGTGCCCTAAAGGCGAATTTATAACGGAC
The DNA here is from genome assembly GCA_963765765.1 of uncultured Chloroflexia bacterium. Taxonomy (GTDB): domain Bacteria; phylum Chloroflexota; class UBA6077; order UBA6077; family JACCZL01; genus CAVXYC01. The sequence continues at coordinate 109,390 of CAVXYC010000032.1, forward strand.
AAAACGAACGGCCCGGGGAATCCCGGACCGTTCGTTCATCGTTTATTTGCGAAGGCTACTTGACTTCGCGGAACTCGCCCTCCACGGTGCCGCCGGGGCCTTGCGGTCCCTGTGAGCCGGGCTGGCCGGCCGCTGCGCCGGGCGTGCCGCTTGGCGCTGCACCGTCTTCGGGTTGCTCCTGTGCGCTGTAGACCGCCTGGCCGGCTGCCTGCATCGCCGTTTCGAGTGCGGTCACCGCTGTACCGATACGGGCCGTATCGTTAGCGGTGAGCGCCTCGCGCAACTCCTTCGTCGCATCCTCCACCTGTTTGCGGAGATCCTCGGGGATCTTGTCGCCGCTCTCGCGGACGAGCTTCTCCGCCGCGTAGGCAAGGTTGTCAGCTCGGTTGCGCGACTCGATCTCCTCGCGTCGCGCCTGATCCTCGGTTGCGTGGAGCTCGGCCTGACGCACCATCTCCTGGATCTCGGACTCGCTCAAACCTGAAGACGCCTGGATGACGATCTTCTGCTCTTTGCCGGTCGCGCGATCCTTGGCGGAGACCTTCAGGATGCCGTTCGCGTCGATATCGAAGGTGACTTCCACCTGTGGTAGCCCGCGTGGCGCCGGTAGGATGCCATCCAGAATGAAGCGACCCAACGCTTTGTTCTCCGAGGCCAGCGGACGCTCGCCCTGAACCACGTGGATCTCCACCTGGGTCTGGTTGTCATCCGCGGTAGTGAAGACCTCGCTCTTTTGCGTTGGAATGGTGGTATTGCGTGGGATAAGCGTGGTCATCACGCCGCCCAGCGTCTCCACACCCAGAGAGAGCGGGGTAACGTCCAGGAGCAGTACATCCTTGACTTCGCCCTTGAGTACGCCTGCCTGGATGGCCGCGCCGATGGCCACAACTTCGTCGGGGTTGACGCCCTTGTGAGGCTCCTTGCCGAAGAATGCTTTGACCATCTCCTGCACGGCTGGCATGCGCGTCTGTCCGCCAACGAGGACCACCTCGTCCACTTGATTTGTGGACATGCTGGCATCCTTGAGCGCCCGCTCGAGAGGAGTGCGGGTACGATCCACCAGGTCACCCACGAGCTGCTCTAGCTTGGCGCGGGTGAGCGTCATGGCCAGGTGCTTGGGGCCACTGGCATCGGCGGTGATGAACGGGAGGTTCAGCTCCGTTTGTTGCACGGTGGACAGCTCAATTTTGGCCTTCTCCGCGGCTTCCTTGAGACGCTGCAGAGCCATGCGATCCTGACGCAGATCAATCCCCTGATCGCGTTTGAACTCTTCCACGATCCAGTCGATGATGCGCTGGTCGAAGTCGTCGCCACCCAGATAGGTGTCGCCGTTCGTCGAGATGACTTCGAAGACGCCTTCACCGACGCGCAAGATCGAGATGTCGAAGGTTCCGCCGCCCAGGTCATAGACCGCGATGACTTCCTCGCCTCCCTTCTTGTCCAAGCCGTAGGCAAGGCTGGCGGCGGTTGGCTCATTGATGATCCGAAGCACGTCTAGGCCAGCGATGCGCCCGGCATCTTTTGTGGCCTGGCGCTGCGCGTCATTGAAGTACGCGGGAACGGTAATGACCGCCTCGGTGATGGTCTCACCGAGCTTGGCCTCCGCGTCCGCCTTCAGCTTCTGGAGCACCATGGCGCTCACTTCAGGCGGGCTGTAGTCCTTATCGCCCATGACCACGCGGACATCGCCATTGGACGCAGCCTTGACCGCGTAGGGCAAACGATCGAGCGCGCGTCGCACGTCGGGGTCATCGTATTTTCGACCCATGAATCGCTTGATCGAGAACACCGTGTTCTCTGGATTGGTGATGGCCTGGCGCTTGGCGATCTGCCCCACATACCGCTCATTGCTCTTGGGGTTCATCGCCACAACGGATGGAGTCAGGCGGCTGCCCTCAGCGTTCTCGAGAACGGTTGGCTCGCCCGCTTCCATGACCGCGATCACGGAGTTTGTTGTGCCCAGGTCAATCCCTAGTACTTTTGCCATTGATTACTCACCTCCACCCTGGAGCATCGAAGAATGTTCGTGTGATTGAGATTCCGACTGCCCACCGCGGGCAACGGTGACCTGAGCCGGCCGGAGCACGCGATCGCCCATCACGTAGCCTGCGCCCATGACGCTGGCCACCTGGCCCTCGGCAAATCCCGCTCGCTCCTCATATGCCACAGCCTCGTGTCGTGCCGGATCGAAGACTTCACCAACTTGATCCACCTTCTGCACATTGTGTGTGTCCAGCCACTGCTGCAGTTTGCGATGGATCAGTTGTACGCCCTCTGAAAATGACCCCTCCGTCGGAGCCGGCGCCACGCTTACCGCACGATCAAAGTCGTCCAGGATAGACAAGAGCGATCGGACAATGGCCGCCTGAGCAATCTCAACATCCGACTCGCGCTCGCGTTCGATTCGCTTCTTGTAGTTTGCGAAGTCAGCCTGCGTGCGCTGCGCAAGGTCAAGATATGCGTCGACCTTGCCTCGTAGCGAATCCAGCTCTTGCTGGAGCGCATCCTGCTCAGAGATCGGCTGCTCTTCTTCCTCCTGGAATTGCGGTTCCGAGGCGTCAGGCCGTTCGCCGTCCGCCATAGTGTCCTCCCAGCGGAACGACTCCGAGTCCACGCACGGCGCGTTCCGCGATGCTTTGCATCGAAACTACTCACACTCTACGATCCGAGCCGTAGGAACGGGGTATGAGGACTGTTAGAGATGTGTTGGAATGACCGTCACACGTTCGGACGTGGAGATGAGCAGCGTGCGTGCCACGATCGCGGCTCGGGGATTTGCTCTACCGTCGGGCCAGCTCAGCTTCCAGCTCGTCCACGCAGTGCTCGACGTCGCGGTAGACCTCTTCACCGGCGAAGGAGATAATGCGCCACCCTTCCGCGCCGAGGTCGCGCACGCGGTCCCATCCTTCCACGTGCTCGTGTGACTGCCAGGCCAGGATTTCCGCGCCCAGCAGTGTACGCGGGACTACGAAGTCCAGCCGATAGATCAGCACAGGCCGCTGGCACTCGAGATGCAGCCCGCGACGCCAGGCGGCGGCGAAGAATCGTCGCTGCAGACTTGACTCGCACGCGGTCGCTTCGTGCCGAGCGCCCATCGGTAGACCGGCCAGCGGGTCCGGAGGATTTTCCGGGGCAGTGGAGGGCGGCGCGCCATTGACTCCCGGCCAGAGGACGACACTGAGTCGCACGTTGTCTTCCAATGCACTGCTCAGAGCTTCCGCGACACGGGTGCGCGTGACCGGATCGCTGAGCTGCTGATAATCCGGCTGCCACCAGCTCCCGAGCACCAGGTCCATGCCGCCATCAGGGAGTCGCTCCGCTGCCAAAGCCCGCGTCGATCGCTGGAGTGGCGCAGCCACATCTGGCCATTCATCACTGAGCCGAGCGAGCACGCCCTCCCAGGCCCAGACAACTCGTCGGAACTCGATCAAAGTGCATTCATCCTTGGAAGAGGATAGCACGGCGGCCCCAGGGATAAGGGATTGGGGGCAAGGGGTTAGTAGGGTTGTTCCCCTAGATGCCAGAGGCCAAATTCAGGGCGACGGAAACAGCACTTTCCACTGCCCCATGAGATTACGATTCCCAGAGATGGAGACCGTCCCGGCCTTTTCGAGTTCAGCGAGCGGCGCTCGGCCGTAAAGCCAGCGGATGAGCGGCGCTGCCGGTCCCTGGATAGTGAGCTCACCTTCCGAGACGCCTCGAGTGATGTTGGCGCCGGGTGACGTGGGGGCGATCTCCCAGGCGCCGTTGTCAACGTCTGATGCCAGCACTACGAATCGCGGCGATCCGGACTCGTCGGTCTTGTGCCAGGTGGGCACATTGCGCTCCAGCAGAACAGGGAGCAGATGCTGGCCGACGGACGGCGCGACCTCCTGCTCGCGATCGAGCGAGTGATAGAGATCCCAGCCATGGAAGGTAAGCTCGGACAGGCGCTGGTCCGCGAACCACCACGCGGGCTGCAGCCCCCGTGAATGAGGGCAGAGCGTCAGGAGAGAATTCCCGGACAGAGATGCCAATCTGGATTTCAGCATGTCATGGTCGGCTCGGAGCGTCTCCAGGAGTTGAGAAGCGTTCAGGGAGGCCAGCTCGCGTTCACGCCGATCGCGTTCTTCCTGTGTAAGGGCAAAGGTTTTCTCCCCGCGCAATCCCGTGTCCACCATCGCCGTGAAGGTACCAGCGCTTCGCGCCAAGTGCGAGACGATGTCGCGAACGACCCACCCCGGGCAGTTGGTAGAGCGCTGCCACTCACTTTCGCTGAGCCCCTCAACAGTGGAGCAGATTTCAGAAAACAGCCCTTCCTGCAGCGCGTGCGCCTTGTCTCGGTGGACTTCATGAGTCGATGGCATGACAACCCCCTGTGCTGAGCTCGATGCGAAGTGATTATCCGATAGCTGCCGCCAGATCGTTGGGGACCCTGGACTAGGACCGCCGGCGTGCCCCCCGACGCCGTAAGCGGGATCTCATCGTAGGCGTATGGTTGGCGTCAACTGGGGAGAAAGTCGCGCTGATCCGGACGGGGGATGCCGCGGTCCCAGGCAAGCTGCTACGGATAGATCCCGCGCACGCTGATGGCCTCGGCCACCCTGCCTATCGCCAGGTCCAGCGCCGACTCGCGGAGGATCAGCGGACTGGGCGCGCTTGCTAGCACCTGCTGGAAGCTGGTGGTCATGATTGCCGAGAGGCGCGCTCCCACCTCAGCCTCGCTCCAGAAGAGCCGCTGCATGCCCTGCACCCATTCGAAATAGGAGACAACAACGCCGCCGGCATTACACAGAATGTCAGGAATGACGATGATGCCGCGCTCCTGGAAAATGCGGTCCGCGCCGGGGGTCGTCGGGCCGTTTGCGCCTTCGGCAATGAGCTTGGCACGCACGTGCGGTGCATTTCGTTCGGTGAGCTGTCCACCGAGCGCCGCCGGTACCAGGATGTCGCATTCCAGCTCTAGTAGCTCGGACGCAGTCACGGCGTCTGATCCCGGAAATCCGGCGATGCCGCCGGTCGTCTGCACATGCTTCTGGAGCGCCGCAAGATCCAGCCCCGCTGGGTTGTGTACAGCACCCGTGACATCGCCAATAGCCACGATCCGGCAACCCAGCTCAGCCAGCGCTTGCGCTGCTACGCCGCCAACATTGCCGAACCCCTGAATGACGACACGCTTTCCCTGCAGCGACCATTCGAGATAACGCGCCGCCTCCTGAACGCACAACGCCACACCGCGGCCGGTGGCCTCGCGTCGTCCCAGAGAGCCGCCGATCTCCACAGGTTTACCCGTCACGACCTCAGGGATGGAGTAGCCCTTCTGCATAGAGTAGGTGTCCATGATCCAGGCCATGGACTGAGCATCCGTGCCCATATCGGGCGCCGGGATGTCCTCGCGCGGACCGATGATGGTGCTGATCTCCGTAGCGTACCGACGCGTCAGGCGTTCTTTCTCCACCAGGGTCATTGAGCGCGGGTCGCAGGTGACGCCGCCCTTTGCTCCGCCGAAGGGCAGGCGTACCAGGGCGCATTTCCAGGTCATCGTCATGGCCAGCGAGCGAACCTCGTCGTCATCTACATCCATGGCAAATCGAATCCCGCCCTTGGCCGGGCCCCGAGCCGTGTTGTGCTGGATTCGGTATCCGGGGAATACCGAGGTGGAGCCGTCCTCGCGGAGCACAGGCACCTCCACGGCCAGCTCCCGCTGGCAAGCGCGCATGACCTGATGGAGCGAGGGTATGAGCGCGAGTCGCCGGGCGGAGGCATCGAGCTGCTGGAGTGAGATCTCCCAGGGGTTGGAGCTCTCGGCGCTCACGTGCGTCATGGCTGAAGTATCTCGTGGTTACCGTGTTCGAATCAAAGCAGCTTATTCTGCGCAGATTCCGCAGCCCATGCTTCGCCGGGCCGACCAGTACCGCGGGCTCGCGGCTGGTACACGTCCAGCACCCCCAGCGGCCGGCCACGGTCCGCCACGAGCCGCCGGTGCGATAGCCGCGGCGCACTTCGGTGCGTAGGGAGCGCCCGGCCTGCAGCCGGTGCCGCAGCGCCTCCTCCAGCGCCTCCTCAGGATGCGCTGGACGAGCGGCTTCGTTCGGTGCTGATGTCCCCCCACACCTGCTCCTCGTGTTGTGATTCGGCGAAGCGCTCGGCCAGAGTGCGGTCAGTCAGGGCTTTGACTCTGGGCATGGGGTGGACATCCTTCGGATGTCTCGACCACTGCAGCGGAGCGTCCGCCCGTGCTCTTTCCTCAAATCTACACAAGAATTCTTACGCTACCCCCAGATTACGTCGGCGTATCGTCCGTCACGAGCTGATCCAGTCGGTCTACCAGCTCTTTCGGGGTCTTCATGTATTCCAGGATCATCTCGGTGGTTTTTTCGCCGGTGACAGGAGCTAGCTCGCGCTCGATGTCGAGTTGGCGGGCCTCGGCGATGAACTGCGGATCGGCATAGGTGTTCGATAACGCCGCGCGGAGCGTTGCCGTGATGTTCTGAGGCGTCTCCGGCGGAGCCACCAGCGGTCTCCCCCACTCGTACGGCTTCGTAACGATCGCCAGAAGCTGCTTGGATTCGGCACTCTTGCTGGCAAAAAGATCGTCAGCGGTGGGCGTCCTGGCCAGGAGCGGGTCGTCCGGCTTGCGGCCCAGGGCAATGACTGGAACCATCGTGCCGCTGCGGATGTTGTCGCCCATTTGCCGAACCATGGACTCCCACGGCGCCAGAATCCCGTCCACCTCACCGCGCTCAATGGCCAGGAGACGCGCATTGGTGCCCTCGTAACCAAAGATCGACTTGAGCTTCCAGCCAAGTCCGTCATTGATCACGACCTGGGGGATATGGGCAGAGCTGCCGGCGTCAGTGCCTGCCATGAGCACCTGCTTGGCCTCCAGCACCTGCAGGTTATCGAGGTTAGCGCCCGAGCGTTGGTGGATCAGGATAACCTGATTCACGGGTGTCGCCGTTCCCAGCCAGGTCATCTTTGTCACATCGTAGCGGACACCCTCGTTGGGACCTTCGCCTCGGAGCTGGAAATTCGGGATGGCCCTATCGATGGCTCCAATGGTCAAGCCATCTGGTCGTGACTGATAGATGTGATTCGTCGCCACGCGGTGCGCAGCGCCCGGCATATTCTGAACGATGACATTGGGCTGCCCCGGAAGATGGCGCTGGAGATGACGACTTATCAGTCGAGAGATCGTGTCATTCGATCCACCGGCGGCGTCCCCAGCCACAATTGTCAGAGTCTTGCCCTGCCAGACCGGAGCGAGACTCTGATCCACGCTGGAGGTCGGCTTGGTCTGCGCCGCGCCCGATGACGCCGCGGGACTGGCCGCCGGGGAAGCCGCCGGTGACGCGGCTGGCGATGCGGCCGGCTTTGCAGCCGCGGCGGGAGAGGCCGCCGGAGCTGATGCTGATGTGGTCGGTTTGGCTGGTGCGGCGGTTGGGCTGCTCGGAGCGGTCGGTGAACAGCCCGTCAGAGCCACCAACATGGAGAGGACAAGTACGCTCGGGAGTGAGAGGTGCGCGGACCCCGAAACGCGGAACGCGGGCTGGCGGATAATACTCAGATTCATGCCACTGCCCTACGCCGCGCTCATCTGACGCGCCGTGTAGGCCGCGCCGCGCAGGACTTGACCGGGCAGGTCGCCGCTGAGCCGACCGTCTTCGTTGACAACGGTCCCGTTCACGATCGTGTAGTGCATGCCCTCGGCACGTTGCGCCAGTCGGCGAGTATTCGCGGGGTAATCCTCAACCCACTCAGGCTCGCAAGCGTTGACGGTACTCGCGTCGAAGATGGCGATGTCGGCTGAGTAGCCCGCTCGAAGCAGTCCTCGACCTTGCAATCCATAGACAGACGCAACCTCAAACGAGAGCTTCTGCACGGCGCGTTCCAGCGTCAGCGCACCACGCTCTCGCACCCAGAGACCAAGTAGGGTAGTGCCATAGCCAAACGCCGCGTCGAACTGAACGTGTGCTCCCGCGTCAGATGTCCCTACCAACAGATACGGACTATTCAGAATGGTGGCCGCTGCCTCTGGATCAGCGCCCGTGTTGGTGGTCCAGAACGTCGTTTCGAGATCGTCTTCCAGGGAGAGATCTAGCAGCGCATCCACCGGGTGCTGACCACGCATCTCGGCCATCTCCGCCACGCTCTTGTTGAGATATTTCTCGTTCTCAGGTCTCGCCACGTGAACGATTCGAACCAGGTCCCACCGTCGGTGGAACTGCACGTGACGCTCGGTCTCGAGATCGGCGCGGAGCTTTGCCCGCGTCTCCGGATCTCGGAACTCCTGAATCCGAATGTCCTCGGGGAGGAACATCAAATTCTTCCAGGTGGGGAACTCGTCGAATCGCTGGCTATTTTTCAAATTGAAGCGCTGAACGATTGGAACGGTGTTGCTCATCCCGTAGGTCCGATAACCATCTCGGAAGCTTCGGGAAAGCTCTTCGAGCTGTGCCTTCCAGAGATCCGGCTCTTTCACGAGGTCACGCACCGTTTGTCCTACGATAGGTCTTCCAGTGCGTCTCGCCAGCTCATGCTTCCAGGCCATGTGCTCGATCTTGGCAAGCCCCAAACCCATCTGCACGGTGCCGGCGTTGAGCTCTGTCAGCACGTCGCACAGGCGAAAAAGCTCATCGTCATTGGCCAGACGACTGGCAATCGGCCGCCCGTCCTCGCGGGAGTGGCGATCATTGCGGTTGGAAGAGATTCCCAACGCACCACCCTGAAGTGACTGCGCCACGAGCTCACGCATGTTCTCGATCTCGGCGTCGGTCGCATTGCGCTCGATCGCCTCGGCACCCATCACATAGTGGCGAATGGGAATGTGTCCCACAAGGCCGCCGGCGTTGATGCCCAGTCGACCTTCCAGGTGGTCCAGGTACTCACCGTAGGTGTGCCAGCCCCACGGGACGCCGGCCTCCAAGGCGGGGCGCGGCATGGCCTCGACTCGGACGAAGCTCTTCACAAGCTCATCGCGGTCGGCATCCTTCACCGGCGCCAGCGCCAGCGCACAGTTGCCCATGACGACTGAGGTCACGCCATGCATGGGCTCCGACGTGCCGTACGGGTCCCAGAAGAGTTGTGCATCCAGGTGCGTGTGATGGTCGATGAACCCCGGAGAGACCGTCAGACCATCGGCATCGATGGTGCGGCTGGCCGACTCTGAGAGCCGTCCGATCTCCACGACTTTTCCGTCGCGTACACCCACATCGCTTCGAAAGCCCGGCATTCCCGAGCCGTCCACAACGGTTCCACCGCGTATCAGCAGATCAAAGGACATGTCACCTCCCACGCTGGACGATGGCCACACCCGACGGGCGCTCCGCGGCTGAGCATAGCAGCGGTCCGGTGTGCCTGGCAATCAGCCTGATGAGGGGTCCAGCGAGGCGCTGCGCCCTGGCCTCGATAGATGGGCGATTGACACTCTGCATGTCGGCCGCTTGACATGCCTCACCGGAGCGCCGACCTATATTTGGAGTAGGACTGGAGTCACCGAAGCGGCCTGACAGGGTTTCATCGCGTTAAGACGCTCGCTTCCGACACCCAGATCTCTCCAGACCGCGAAGAGAGAACGCGACGGACGATAGATTGGAGCTCACCATCAACGTGAACGCGCCGGTCGATTACTCGGGCTAAGAACAGTCGCGCCCCCTGAAAAGGAGCGGGCCATGACGAAGCAAGCCATTCAGTTGATGTCATTCGCGAGCGCCGTGGCGCTACTTGGACAGATAGGCGTCACCGACCCATTGAGCTCTGCCTGGCAGGTGAATATCCAATCGGTGCTGGCAGCCGATGAACCGTCAAATTCGGAGCGAGCTACTGTGGCACACCCGACGGCCACCTCGACGCCACGGGCGATTGCCATAACCAAGAAGGTGGAAGTCCAACCGCTTGCAGGCTCAGGCTCCGATGCAAGTGAGAGCTCAAGTTGACCAGTCACGAGACGTAGAGCGGCGGCGGACTCCGACGTCAACCCCTAGCATCAACGCTGTGGCGGCCGACAAGTCGGCCGGGAGCGCTCTGTCCGAGTCCTCAAGGCCCCATTGTCCCAATGGACGCCCCGTTTCCGCCCCTGCTCGCAGGTGTCGAGCCGCATGGCTGGTACGCCGACATTACCGTCAACACCACCGAGCCGGCCTATCATGCTCTGGCGGTGTGCTTCCAGGGTCAGCCGAACTCCGTCGATCCCGCGGATTTCAACCAAGTGTGTAACGATTTCGCCTACGCCTCTCTAGGCAGCGGCCAGAAGGAGACTCAGAGAACGTTCCATGCGGACGGCCTGAAGCCGGGCACCCCATATATCTACGCCGCTCTGGCCAGCTACGATACCGGGCAGGAGATGACTTCGGCTCCATTCAGCACTCCTCGTGCGCCCACGCCGGGGTGATCAACTCCGTTCGCCAGGTGCAGCGCAGCTCGGGCATCGACAAGGTGCACGCCATCGTGGGGGGCTGGCATCTGGTGGGCGCGGGCCAGCCGCGTGGCAGAGACCATTGATGCCTTCAAGGAGATTGACCGGGACTACATCCTCCCCATGCATTGCGCCGGCTTCGACACGATGGCCCAGCTGCGGCGGGAGCTGCCGGAGGGCTGCTGCTCCCATCGACCGGGGACCCGCGTAGTGTTCGGAGCTTAGTCTGGTCTGAAAATAGCCTCCCGTCCCGGGTTCGGGCCCTCTTTTCATGCGGCGGTGGTGCCCGCGCGGGTATGAGATCTCAGAAACGGCGAGCACGTAAAGATGCGCTCACCGGGCCGTGGTGGTTATCTGCAGCCCCGCAGCGTCCGCAATCGGAGTCGCAGCTCCTGGCCTATCTGACGCAGGCCATCGTCACGCGCCCCGTCGAGGGTGGTGCTCCCTGAGCCGAGTTCCACCTATTGATCGGGGGGTGCCCGTCGGCGTGACCACCTGTCGGCAAGCCGACACTTGAGCTAACTTAAAGAGATTGTTGCTTGTTATTGGGGAATAGCCGCCTATAGTGCCAGTGGCGCAGATGCGGTGAACTGTCTATAGTGCCAGTGGCGCAGATGCGGTGAACCGTCGCGCGCCCGGATGCGCTGCGCGAACGGTGGTGAGACGGCTACAGATCAGGACACTCGGCACCGGGCGCTGAGGTCGTCTGGCACTTCCGCTGATGTTCAGTTGGGTGCATTGTGGCTCGGGCTGCGGCCGCACGCGGCGGTTCGCGGCGCCCATCGGGGGCGTTCTGGCACATGATAGCTGAGCAGGGCGACTGGCCAGCGCTGCCGCACCAGGAGCGCGTCGTGCCCCGATCCGCCACCGCCGGCACGTACCAGGCCGGTCGCACGCCGTTTGTCGGTCGCGGGCCGGAGCTGGCCGCACTGCGCGAGCGGCTGGCGGCGGCCGGCCACGGCGCGGGGGCGGTCGTGCTGCTGGCGGGCGAGCCGGGCATCGGGAAGACGCGGACGGCCGAGGAGTTCGCGACCGTGGCCGAGGAGCACGGCGCCGCGGTCCTGTGGGGCCGCTGCCTGGAGGGGGAGGGCGCCCCGCCCTTCTGGCCCTGGATCCAGATCCTCCGCTCCCACGCCCGTGACTGCGATCCCGCGATCCTGCGCGCCGAGCTGGGTACCGGCGGCGCTGACCTCGCCCAGATCGCGCCGCTCCTGCGCGAGCGCGTGCCGGACCTGCCCCCGCTCCCCACCGCCGCGCCGGACCCCAGCCGCTTCCGCCTGTTCGACGCCGTCACCACGTTCCTCAGGAACGTCGCCGCAGCGCGACGCTCGTCCTCGTCCTGGACGACCTGCATCGGGCCGATGCGCCCTCGCTGCGCCTGCTGGAATGGGTCGCGCGCGAGCTGAACGCCGCGCGCCTCACGTCCGGCGGGCCGCGGGTGTTGCTGGTGGGGGCCTACCGTGATACCGAGATTGGCGACGGCCACCCCTTCACCGCCACGCTCACCGAGCTGGCGCGGCTTCCGGCGGCGAACGGCTGGAGTCTGACGGGACTGAGCGAGGCGGAGGTGACCCGCGTGATCGCTCTCGCCGCTGAGCGGACGCCGGATCCACGCCTGGCGCGGGCGGTCTACGCCCAGACGGAAGGACACCCCTTCTTCCTGGTGGAGGTGCTGCGGCTGCTGGCGACGGAAGGGTCACTGGACGGCACTGTGCCGCGGCCGGGACATCGCCGTCCGTCCACCGTGCGCGCTGCGATTGGCCAGCGGCTGGAGCGCCTCACGCCGGAGGGGCGACGGCTGCTGACCGCCGCAAGCGTCGAGGGTCGGGAGTTTGGCCTGGGTGTGCTCGGCCTGGTGGGCGAGCCGGAGCCGGACCGGCTGCTCGAGCTCATCTCCGAGGCGGAGGCAGCGGGGGTGATCGTGGCGGTCGCAGACACCCTCGACCGCTACCGCTTCGCCCATGCCCTCGTGCGCGATGCCCTGTACACCGGGTTGCCCCCTTCCGCCGGGTGCGGCTGCACCGCCAGGTGGGGGAGGGGCTGGAGCGGCTGACCGCCGCGCACCCGGATCCGCCCCTGGCCGAGCTGGCGTACCACTTCGTCCAGGCCGCGGTCGGCGGCGGCGCGGACCGGGCCGTCGACTACGCACGCCGTGCCGCGGAGCGGGCGCTGGCGATCTCCGCCTTCGAAGAGGCGGTGCGCCACGACGAGCTGGCGCTGCGCGTGCTCGATGTGCAGGCGCCGCAGGACGTGGGGACGCAGCGTGCGCTACGCTGTGAGCTGCTGCTCGCCCTCGCGCAGGCGCAGATCCTGTCCGGGTGGTTCGGCGCCGCCCGGGAGCATGTGTTCCAGGCGGCCACCCTCGCCCGACAGCCTGCGGCTGCCGGAGCCGCTGGCCCGCGCCGCCATGGCCCTGGTACAGCCGTATCCGTTGCCGGGCTTCGTCGATCCACCGGTCATCGCCTTGCTCGAGGAGGCGCTCGACCTGCTCAGGGAGGAGGAGAGCGCGACCCGCGCCCGCGTGATGGCCACGCTGGCCAAGGCGCTGTACTCGGTCACCGACCAGGCCGCGCAGCGCATGGCGCTGGGCGAAGGGGCGGTCGCCATCGCGCGGCGGCTGGGTGAGCCGCCGGTGCTGCTGGACGTGCTGGCGAGTGTACCCTGGGCATGGGTGGGGCCGGCGTACCTGCCCGAACGGCTGGCCATCATTACCGAGTTGGTCGATCGGGCCGATGCGGCCGGCCGCCCCGACCTGGCCTTCCTCGGGCGCATGTTTCGCATGTCGGAGCTGGTGGCGCTCGGGAACATGGCGGCGCTGGACCGCGACATTGCCGCTGCCGAGCGGCTGGCGGCCGAGCTGCGACAGCTCTACGCGTTCATGACGCTCCACACCGTTCAGATTATGCGCGCGAACCTCAGCGGCCGATTCGCGGAGGCAAAGCGCCTGATCGACGAGGCGGAGTCTCGCGCCGGGCCCTTCCAGGAGCCCACGGTGGCGACCGCCAGACTGCTGGTGACGCTGCCCGTGTATCTGACGGAGAACCGCGACCGCGAGCTGCTGGAGCACGTCGAGCGCGTGCTCGCCCTGGGGATCACGCCGCGGCACCCCGGCCTGCGGTGCGTGCGCCTGCTCGCCCTCACGCGGCTGGGCCTTGACCGCGACGCGAGCGGGCCGAGCTTCGATGACCTTGCCGCCGCGGGCTTCCGTGACCTGCCGCCGGACTACACCACGCTCTTCTGCCTCGCCGTCCTGGCCGAGGTCTGTGCCGGATACGGGGACCGGGAGCGCGCCGCCGCGCTCTACGCGCTGCTGCTGCCGCATGCCGAGCGGGCTGTCTCCTACGGAGTCATCATCTGTCTTGGTGCGGCGGCACGTTACCTGGGCCTGCTCGCCGCGACCCTCGGTCACTGGGACGACGCCGCGCGCCATTTCGAGGACGCCCTGGCGCAGAACGCCGCCATGGGCGCCCACCCGTTCCTGGCGCAGACGCAGCACGACTACGCGGCGCTGCTGCTCCGGTGGGGTGCTGCACCGGGCACGACGGAGGCCGAGCGGGCCGTGCGCGGCGAGCGGGCGCGGGATCTCGTCATCCGGGCGCTGGCCACCGCGACAGAGCTGGGCATGAGCCAGCTCGCCGACGACTGCCACCAGGTGCTGGCGGGTATGACCGCGGCCCGGAGCGGCCGGCCCGCGCCCGTCGCCCAGCGGCTGGCGGTCCCGGACGCGCTCAGCCCCCGTGAGGTCGAGGTGCTGCGCCTGCTGGCGCGTGGCCTGAGCAACAAGGAGATGGCGGCGGCACTGGTGGTGAGCGTGCGCACGGCCGAGCACCACATCGCCGGCCTCTACCCCAAGATCGGCGCCCACAACCGCGCCGAGGCCACCGCCTACGCGCTGCGCCACGGGCTGACGTAGCCCCGACGCCCGTGCCGCTCGGTCATCCTCGTGGACGAGCGCGCCGCCGTGGTAATCCGCTTGCGCCGTTGCGTTCCTGGGATCGCGGCCACGTCGGAGCCCCACGCCCGTGGGCGACGGGGCAAGGCGGGACGCCGGCGGCGTCCGACGCGGTGCCCGCGCCCAGCCCTGCGAATTAGGTAGTCAACCCGTAGTTCTACCCATGTGCGCTCCCCGGCCATCTGCGAGTATGACGGTGTCGGGGGCGCTGTCGGATGCGGGCGGCTACGGCCGTCCCACCCGCGGCCCCCCCGGCCTTGCGCCGGGACAGGCGCGCGAAGCGAGAACGAGGTCAGAACAGAGCGCCGTCGCGACCGGCACGAGCTGCCGGCGAAAGGAGCAGGCTATGATCGGGTTCCCCAGCACGACCGGTTCACGGCGCCCGCGCACCGCGCGCACGGTGGGGCTCGGCGCCCTTCTCATGGTCGGGCTGCTGCTCGTCCCCGCGCCGGCCCCGCGCCGGCGCAGACAGGCACCCAGGTCACCTTCAACTACACGGGTGGCGAACAAACCTGGCAGGTGCCCGCCGGAGTCACCACAGGCCACCTTCGACGTGCGGGGCGCCGAGGGCGGTCCTGTCAGTAGGCTCGTTACGATCCTGATCTTCACGGCGCACCGGGAGGTCGGGCAGTCGCCACGCTCCCGGTCACGCCGGGCGACACGGTCCACCTCTTCGTGGGCGGGGCCGGGAAGTTCGGGGTCGATTACCCCGGTGACTTACTGTGACCCAGAAGAGTGCTGCGTATGGCCAGCCGGGGGCGGGCGGCTTCAACGGTGGGAGCAGTGGGGGCTCTGGTTGTGCAATGTTGGGGTATTCTGACTTCTTCTGCCTGTCGGGCGGCGGGGGCGGCGGCGCCTCGGATGTCCGCGTCGGCGGCACGGCCCGGAGTAACCGGGTGCTGGTGGCCGGTGGGGGGGGCGGCACCGGCGGCTGGGGGGACCCCGGCGGCAGCGGGGGCGGGCTCACCGGCGGACCGGGGGGGCCTGTGCCTACTATGGTGGCGCGGGCGGCACCCAGGACGGCCCCGGCGGGGGCGGTGGCTATGTGGCCTGCGAATCCGACGGCCGCTATTGTGGCGGCGGTGTCGGCGGTGGCGGTGGCGGCTACTGGGGCGGCGGGGGTGGCGGTCAGTAGCGGAAGCGGTGGGGGGGGCTCCGGCTTCGGGCCGCTGGGAGTCGTCTTCGCCAACGGGTTCCGGGCCGGCCACGGGCAGATCATCATCACCTACCCCGACCTGAATACGCCCGTCCCGACCACGCCAACGCCCACCGGGACACCGGGTACAGCGCCAAGCGATACCCCGACGCCGAGTCCCACGGCGATCCCAAGTACCACCCCGACTCCGAGCGCTACCGCGTCACCGAGCAACACGCCGATACCCAGTAACACTCCAACGCCGACGGCGCCATCCGCGACCCCGACGAACACGCCCACGACGATACCGACCAGCACCCCGACGCTCGACGGCGACGAACACGCCCACCCTGACACCGAGTCCCCAGCCCACGGCCATGCCGACGGCTACGGTCTGCACGCCACCGTCCGCGAAGCGGTGTAAAGCCCCCGTGTCTTCCGCGCTGCGCAATACCAGTAGCGCCATCCTCGGCAGAACCGGGTGAACCGAGTGGCAGCAGGCAACGAGACCAACAACAAGGCCGAGGTCGTCATCGTGATGCAGTAGGCGCGTCTCCCCTCGTGGGCACGTGGGGTGTACGACGGGATGACGGGAGAGGAGGCCGGTAGGCCTATGTCCGAACAGATGGTGAGCCGCCGACTTCGGCCTGGCCCCAAGGTCGGCGGCGCTGGTTTCCGCGCGGCGGGAACGCGGATGGTCTGCACGCATACCCGGTGCAATGGGAGATATCATGCCCCAACGTTTGTTTCAGATCGCAGTGCTCAGCATCCTCACGTGCGCCCTGGTGCTCGGTGGCGGCGCCACCGGCCCCGACGCCGTCCACTCCGATGGGCTTGCTTCCCTCCTAGCCCGGCTCGGGGCGGGCCCGAGCGAGGCGAGCGCCCAGCCCGAGTTGGTCTCGACGATCGTCTTCACCAGCACGCGCAGCGATCCGGGCTGCGGTCTCCGCTGCACCGCAGCTAGTGTCGGTTACGTGGCCGGGACCGCCTTGATGTACTCCACGTGCGTCCAGGTGCCGGAGATGGAGCCGGGAACGTGTAACCGTCCACGAAATTGGGGTTCACGATGCCCTGTGCCGTCGTCCAGAAGAGCGGGATGTTGGTGTGGTGGGTGAACATGATCTCACCAATCTCCTGGTAGATCTTCTCCTGCTGCTGGTCGTCCAGGGTTGCCCGGAGCTGGCCGAAGAGTCGATCGATCTCCGGATTGAACGGGTAGAGCGCTTGCACGGTGCCCTGGTAGCTGATGGTGTAGAAGACCCAGAGCGCGAGATACAGGCTGGAGCTCGGTGTTCCGCATGCGGAAGTGGTTGTTGTAGGCCCGTGCGCGAGCCTGACTATCGATGCTGTTGGCATCGGCGGGATCCAGTGTGACGTCAACGCCAACCTGGCGCCAGAATTCGCCGATCGATTCGAGGATATCGCCTTCGTAGCCCTCCAGGCCGCCCACCGCGGTCAGGAGAATGTTCGTCTTGAGCGGATTGCTGGGGGTGTAGCCAGCCTCGGCCAATAAGGCGCGCGCCGCCGCGGGGTCGTAGCCGTACTCATCTTGAAACCGTGTCTGCCAGTCTGGTCTCCAGCCGGGAAGCTTGGGATGGTAATGCACCGGTGCATAGCTCTCGCCCTTGCCGCCGAGGAAAGCCGTATTGAGCTGGTCTCGATTAATCGCCTTGTCCAGCGCCTTCCGAACACGCACGTCCGCCAGCGGAGAATCCAGGGTGCCGGAGTTGATGTCCTTCCAGTCCCTGATGATCCCGCCGTAAGTGTGGAGGACGTTGCGCACGCCCGGGACGGTAGCGGTGACGATCTTCTGGCCACGTCCCTCGGCCTGCTTGAGCAAATCCTCAGGGAGGCTGGTCACGTGCACTTCACCAGCCAGCAGGCTGGCCATGCGCGTGGATGGCTCCTTTGAGAAACGGAACTCAAACTCGGGGAAGTCGGGCATCACGCGCCAGTGCTGCCATGGCACTCGCTCGAAACGGATGTACTGGCTCTGCTGACGGTCTTTGTACTGGTACGGGCCCGTCCCAGCAATAGGCTTGGTCTGCATGGTGGGGGCGCCGTTTTTCTCGAACCAGGCTTTACTACGAATCTCGAATCCGCCCTCGTTCTCGGAGTGTGCCCGGATGAAGTTAGCGTCAGGCCGGCTCAGGTGGAAGATCACCTCATAGTCGTTGACGATCTCGATCTGTTTGGTGACTTCCTCGTAGTACGCCTTCTGCCCGTGCAACGAGTCGGGCAGAATGAGCTGATCGCGCGAGAACACCACGTCCTGGGCGGTGAACTCGCCGCCGCCATCGTGGAATTGGACGCCCTTGCGCAGCTTGAAGCGGACGGACGGCCCGCTCGGGTTGACCTCCCATTCGGTCGCGAGCTGGGGAATGAGCTTGCCGGTCTGTGGGTCCACGCCAACGAGGTACTCGTACATGGGGCGAAGCTCCCAGACGTCCGGCATCCCGTGATGGCGCAGGTCGTTCGACTCTCGCCCAGGCGCTTGTACAGCCATGACGAGCCGATCAACTTTGGGCTTGACTGGCTGAGCACTTGTCGGCGCGGCCGCGTCCGACTTGGCAGCCGGAGCGGCGGCTTCCGTCTTAGCAGCCGGAGCACTCGTCGGGGGCGCCGCCGCGGTCGTCGCCGCCGGCTTGGCGGGCGAGGGTGTGGGCGAGCTACATGCTAATGCGAACGCGGCAAGAGTCAGCGTGGAAATGACGGTCGTGACCCGTCGCGGCCAGTGAACCATGTGGGCACCTCGGTCTGGTGTGGTTTCCGACGCAGTTCGGTGGTAGCACCGGTGGTAGAGACCGTACCGACTCCGCGGCGTACTGTCAAAGAATTCATCGGAGAGACGTAGCGCGTGCGGCGAGTGCCGGTGACTTTTGCTGGACGCTCACCCCCCGCGGGCGTACGATAGGCCAAACGTCCGGGCTCGCCGCGCGCCTGGCCGAGGGAGTTTTCTTCATGCTGAGTCGAGAAGACAACGAGCTGCTGTGCCGCACCGGCCCCGGGACGCCCATGGGCGAGCTGTTCCGCCGCTTCTGGCTGCCGGCCATGCTGGCCAGCGACCTGCCCGGACCCGGATAGTGAGCCCTGGCGCCTGCAGATCCTCGGTGAGCGGCTGGTCGCCTTCCGCGACACCAACGGGAAGGTCGGCATCCTGGACCGCCACTGTCCACACCGACTGGCCGACCTGTGGTTCGGGCGGAACGAGGAGAGCGGGCTGACCTGCGCGTATCACGGCTGGAAGTTCGACGTCGAGGGCAACACCGTCAGCATGCCGACCGAGCCGGCCGACAGCGACTTCAAGGAGCGCTTGAAGATCAAGAACTACCCGGCCAAGGAGTTCGGCGGGGTGGTGTGGGTGTACATGGGCCCCAGGGAGCTGCAGCCGGAGCTCCCGCAGTTCGAGTGGGCGCGAGTGCCGGACGATCATCGGGTGGTACGGACCTGGATCCAGGAATCCAACTACATGCAGGCGGCCGAAGGCGAGATCGACTCGGCTCACATCACCTTCAACCACAAGTGGTTTGGCGAGGACTATATTCCGCCGCAGCTCCGCCAGCCGTTTCGCATGACCGGCGAGGGCTCGGTATCACGCTGGCACGATGGCGCGCCGCGCCTCACCGTGAAAGAGACTGACTACGGCTTCATCTACGGCTCGCGTCGCCAGAATGCCGACGGTCAGTACTACTGGCGCTGCACGCAGTTCATGTTGCCGTTCTGGAGTCTCATCCCGAGCCCCGTGCCGCCATTTGGCGGGCGCTGCTGGGTACCTATCGATGACGAGCACAACATGGTCTTCCAGTACTCGGGCCACCCCGACCGACCGATGACCGAGCAAGAGCGAATGCGGCGGATGTCCAGCCCGGATCGTCTGGACAGGACCGTCTTCAAGCTCCCCGGGAGCCGTACGCTCATAGACGGCTGGCGACCGATGCGGAATCGCGACAACGACTACCTGATCGATCGCGAGATGCAACGGACCCAGAACTTCACCGGGATTGCTTCGGGCCGCGAGCAGGATATGGCCATGACCGACGGGATGGGCTTCATTCCGGAACGGTGGCGCGAGCATCTCGGCACCACGGATATCGCGATCATCGCCGCCCGCAAGATACTCTTGCGCATGGCGCAACAGCTCCAGAACGGCATCGAGCCGTACCCTCCGCACCACGGGGATCTGTATCGCCTGCGGCCGATCGACATCGCGTCCGACATCGACGACTTCGAAACGCTGCTCGAGCGGCACGGCGAGCTGGGGCTTGCGCGCGTGTAGGCTGGCGTCGACTTAGGCGCAACACTGGCCACTCGGTATGGCGGCGCAAGCAACGGGGTCCGTGACGTCGCGACGGCTGACGCGACTCCCGGGCTCTGAATCCAGCCGATACTCAGCTCACACGTGCGGGCGTAATGCCGTGGCGACCGGTCCATGAAGCCAGGCACGAGGCCTGTGTGGGCGACGCTCTATGTGACGCTGCAACGCGGAGACCGAGCGCGACACTGTTCGGTATTGTGCAGGACCAACTTGCTACCATGGGGATAAAATCCGGATAGGGACGACGACTTCGGTGAGCAAACCGAAGTCGCGATCCGCGCGAATTTCGGCGATCCAGTGGACTCACGGCTGGTTAGCATCGTGAGCCCACAGATGCGGACCGCAATGGTGGCAGCCAGGTAATCTGGCGCACCCAAAATCCCCCGCCGTGGTCAATTACATGGCCAGGCATCGCGCGTCCACGACGCGCTGACCGGAGCTCTCAAATGAGCGGTGCCTTTTCAATGACGCAACCTCGAACAGCGGAGCCGCCCCGTATGAGTCACTTCTACGGACGCTCGTTCTGGGCTACCGTACGCCCTGGTATCACCGCGCTGGCGGCGGCGTGCCTGATGCTCTCGACGGCTCTCCCCGCTGCTGCCGCCGAAATGCGAGCCTCAGCCGCCCATCATGCATGAATTGGTGGCGCTCTCCCCGTCGTCCTTCTATGTCCGCTGGTCAGACCAGTGGGGCGAGGGCCCCGCTGACGGCCTGCGGGCCACCGTCTATCACAACGAGCGGCTCGTCCTGGCGGTCGATCTGGGCAACCAACCGGCCGCGGGCTCGGCAGAGATCGACGATCCCAACGCCATCCTTCAGCCGTCCACCCGCTACTGCGTCGGGCTCCGCGCCTACCTCGGCTCGGGCAGCCAGCGACAGCAGCACGTTCTCCGACGAGAGCAACCGCGTGTGCACCACGACCCCCGCGGCAGCGTCGGTGAAGGTCGATCCCGCGCGTGCCGATACCCACCGAGGTGACGCCGCCCGCCGCGCCGCCGGACCTGGCGCTCGAAGCCATCCGCGGTCGCGAGGAGCGCGAGTGGAGCGGACGTCAAAGAGACCACGCCGACGTATCTCATTGCCCTTCGGAACGACGGCGCGGATGCCGTTGGCACGGTGGTGGTGGAGATCGCCACCTCCGGGGTGCTGACGCTCGCGGATGTGACGCAGGCGACCCGCGACGGTTGGGCGGCCGACGGGTTCACCTGCACGTCCACCACACCGTCGGGACGGGCCAATGCCGGCCTGCGCTGCACCGGCGGCACGTTGAGGTCCGGGCAGAGCACCAGTCCGGCGATTGTCGTGCGCCCCAGCCGCCCGGGCTTCGGCTACATTCACGCCTCCATCGGCATCCGCTCCGGCCCGGCGGATATGGACACCAGCGACAACAGTCAAATGCTGGCGGTGAGGATTCTGTAGCCCTCGGCTAGCTCACTGGCTGGGTCGGGGGGCCACCTGTGTCAACGCGTCGTTGACGCGATAAAAAGCCCCCGACCAGTGAGACCTTCAGGGTCAAATTCAACCGTGAGTCCGGCCGACTCGAACGCCGTTCGGTACTCTGCAAGCGTGAACAGGCCCAGGCGAATGCGCTCCCGAAATCGCTCAACACCTTCCGGGCGCGCTACCAGGTAGTGGAAGTCCAGAATTGACACTCGCCCTTTCGTCTCGCTGACGTTCATCCTCGCGATCTTCAGATTCGGGTGGTCAACAAACGTCGCGGCAGCGCGTCCATCATGCCACCGCTCTGGTGTGAACCACGGTTCCACAATGAGCACGCCATCAGCACGGAGGTGACGCGCCATCGTGCGAATAGCTCGACGAAGATCACGAACGGACGTCATGTACCCGATGGCGCTAAAGAGACACGTCATGATCTGGAATTGGCGACCAACGTCGAAGTCGCGCATGTCCGCCTGGTGCAGCGGCACGTTGGGAATCCGTTCCGCCGCAACAGCGAGCATTCCGGGGTCTGCGTCGAGCCCTTCAACTTGATAGTCCATCTGCAGATACGCAAGATGCTGCCCCGTGCCGCAGGCAACATCCAACAGAGTGCTACCGGGCGCTATGTTGCGTGCGTTAAAAAAGCCCCGAAGCCGGTTCGCTTCGGCACAGAAGTCTTTCGTGCCTTCGTAGAGCATGTCGTAGAACCGGGCGGATGTTCGCCGCACTGTGAGCTCCAGTCCTAAGATGTTCGCACCAAGTCGGATCTACCGGTACTCCGTCTGCTCCGTCCCTCAAGGCCACAACGATGCGGTAATCGGAATGACGTTGTAGCTGGGTGAAAGACGCAGGTCGAGTCATAGTTCGACTTGGCCGGCAAGCCTGTGGAGTCGACGCGGGCATCCACCAAACTCCTTCCTCCCCGTCACCAGGGGGAATGGGCCGCTCCGACACGCGTGGGTTCGAGCCACTCGAATGAACCCTGCAAGGGCTGGGTCCTCGCAAACTTGGTCCTGATACCTCAGGAGCCGGTCCTCGTTGACAGTGTTCTGGCTCGCTGCTAACGTGGCCACAGCCTGGGTTCTGGAGTACGTGCTGTGCTGCGCCTCCGTCTCCCGTCGATCGTAATCGTCGCTTCCTGTTTATTGCTGAGCCTGGCATGCTCATCGCCGTCACCAGCGTCGTCCCCACCGGCCGCTGCGAAACCTACGGCGCTAACGTCAAGCTCGCCGGAGTCTAGTAGCGTAGCGGCAGCGAGTCCAGCTTCCAAGCCGGCGGCATCGCCTGCGATCGCCTCGTCCGGGGCCGCCCTGCCCGCCGTCAACACTGAAGAGGCCGCCCGATACTTTGGAGGCAAGTCCATCACCGTAACCGTGGGGTATGCCCCCGGCGGTGGATTCGACACATTCGCCCGAATTCTCGCTGTCCACATGCCGCGTTTCATTCCAGGTAACCCCAACATGATTGTGACAAACGTTCCGGGCGCGGATTCACTGGTGGCGGCGCAGGCCCTACAGCGCAAGGCACCCGGCAACGGCCTGGATATTGGCGTCTTCACGCTGGGGCTTATTCCGCGCTCGCTCCTAGGTGAAAAGATCGAGGGATTCGATCCAGCGGGCTTCGACTACCTGGGCATGCCGGATTCAGCGCCGAACGAATCCATGGTCTGTTCAAGAACCGCTGTGGCGAATTCCCTCGATGCGTTCATGCAAAGCGGTCGAAAGCTCAAGATTGGCTCCACCGGCGGAGTTGGAAATGTTCCACTCATGATGGAATGGGCGGTGCTGGCAGGCTTTCCGATTGAGATCGTGTCCGGCTATGGCGGGACTTCCGAGGCCAGCCAGGCATTTGATCGCGGCGAGCTGGAGATCAATGGATTCTGCGATGCCAGCACTTCCAGTCGGTATCCGCACTGGTTTGGCGCGGAGCAATTCGCGACCCCGCTGTTCTACTTCAGCCAGAGGCCGAAGTTCATGGAACCGATGTTGAGCCAAGGGAAGTACCCATGGTTCAGGCAAGCATTTGATGTTGTCAATGTCACGAGCGCTCAGCGACGCGCGCTAGAGGCGCACATCAGTTTTGGCGGATCGCGGGTATTTGCGCTGCCCGCGCGCACCCCGGAGAACGTCGCTGCAGCCCTGCAGCGGGCTTTCGCCGAAACCGTCAACGATCCGACCGTTCAGGCGGATTTGCTACAGCGCAACTACGAGGTAGGGCTCCTCAGCGGGACGGATATGCAGCGCACCATTCGAGAGTTCGCGGATCAACCGCCGGATGTTCTTGAAGTTCTTCGACGCATGTACAAGATCGGGAGCTGAACGATGACTCAGACCGCAACAAACGACCACGCGGGAACGGCACGCGGATATCTCACGATAGACGCGGATGCTCACGTCGTGGAATCCGAGCATACCTGGGATTTCATGGATGCATCCGATCAAAAGTATCGGCCCGTGATCATCTCTTCCAGCGAAGATCCGGGGGTTCGGTACTGGTACGCGGACGGAAAGACGCGTCGGCCGGCGGTCCAGGTGGCCACCGCGGACACCAGCCGTCGAGTGGCAACTGACGCCTCTTCTGCTGGAATGGAAGATGTGAGCGTTCGCCTGCGAGACATGGATGAGCTGGGGATCGATGTTCAGGTGGTGCATTCCACGATATTCATCGAGACCGTTGCCGATCGCCCTGAGGCTGAAGTAGCCATTTGTAAAGGGTGGAACCGATGGATGGCCGACATCTGGCGGCGGGGAGAGGGGCGAATCCGTTGGTCATGCGTGCTGCCGTTGCTCAGCATGCCGGATGCGCTCTCAGAGCTCGAATTCGCTAGGGCGAACGGTGCGTGCGCGGTGTTCCTGCGCAGCGTGGAAGGGCACCGGTTGCTGCAGGATCCTTACTTTTTCCCACTGTATGAAGCTGCAAGCCGGTTGGACATGGCTATGGCCGTGCACGTGGGGACGGCCAATGAGTGGCTGTGCGAGCTACTCAACCAGCGAATGGGGATGAGCCGGGGCTTCTGGCGCTTCCGGGCCATCATGGTAGGCGCATTCCATGCGCTCGTTATGAGCGGCGCACTCGATGACTTCCCGAAGCTGCGATTCGGGTTTTTGGAGTCCGGTGCTCAATGGCTCCCATTCGTCATCCGCGACATGGTGCGTCGCGCTGAAGGGCAGGGCAAAGCGATTAGTCCAAACGTGCTGCAAGACAATCGCATCTGGGTGACCTGCCAGACCGATGACGATCTTCCTTACGTACTCAAGTACGCGGGCGAGGACCACCTACTCATCGGGACTGATTACGGGCACGCCGACCAATCAAGCGAGCTCGATGCGCTCGACAACCTGGCGCGCTCCGGGGAGATTGACGAGCACCTGGTTCGAAAGATCAGCTCCGATAACCCAAGGGCGTTCTACGGGCTGTAGGAACCAAGCGGTGAGCATCTATCTGGGCTGACTGGGTGGCCGCTTCAAACGTCGCGGCCTACGAGATGAATCGCGATGACTGATGCGATCCATCCGAGATGACTGAAGAGCCTGTCCCGCAGCCTTCCGATCGAAGAAGGAGAGCGCGCGACAAGCTCCTCTTGTTGAAGCCGGCTCGAATCTCCATTAAGTCATTGGCTCGTAAGCCGGCGAATTGCGACTCCCAGTTTCGCTGACCCTGGGCACGGTCGTATTTGCCTGCTGGTTATGCTCAGCTAGATGCCGAATCTGTGACTCTTTCGCGGTTCGGGCTGCTCGATGGCCTCGCGATCACGAAGCGGCGCAACGCGCCAGCGGCCATAAGCTACGAACGCCGACAAGACACCCAGCACAAACGGCACGATGGCGGGCAACACGCCCAAGGTGAAGATCGTGGTTACGGTGGCGCCAACCATGATGATCACGAGTCCGGCCGCTGCGAGTGGCGTCAGTCCCGTCCAAAGCCGCAGTACTCCCGGCAAAATCAGACCAAAGGCGGCCAGCACCTCGGCGGTCCCGATAAACCGCAGGAACATCTCAGGAAACGGCGTCTGCGCCGTCAGCTCCTCGACCGGCATCACCAGCTTCATGCCGCCCATCAGTAAGAAGACCGCGGCGAGCAGCACCTGGACTATCCACAATCCAACGGACATGATTGTTTTCCTCCCTACTAAATTTCAAGTGATGACGGCGCGAAAGACGCATACCGCGTGGAGCACCTACTGGCTCAGGAAGCGATGTTGTCCGACGTGGCCTCAGCGAACACAAGCTGGTTTCCGTCCGGATCGCTCACCAGGGCCGTCTTGACAATGTCCGCGTTTGTGGTCTTGCCGATCTTGATCCCCTCCGCCTCAAGGTGGCGGAGCTGCTCATCGAGATCGCTCACCGCCAGCGTGACCGAAGACGAGCCCGCTCGGGCTTTGTCCTGAAACACCTGGAGCCAACCTCCTTTCGGGAACCGCCATTCGGCAACTTCGGGCATTGGCCGGCTGTCAGCGGGGCGTTTGAAGACTCGCTCATACCAGCTTGCGGCGGTCCCAAGGTCGTTTACCGCAACGCCGGCCAGGGCATTGGAAACGGTCATAGCTCTGGTCCTCCTCAGATTCGCTGAACGCCGGAGCACTGTCATCGCCAGGCAGGCGGACAGCGGTCACACTGAGATGGTCGCAAGTTCTAGACCTGTTGGCTCAGATAACTCAGAGCCCTGATTCGTGAATACCGATTGGGGAATTCACGATCTGGATTGGCGATTCTGGTCGACTCATAGCGAGGTCAGGCATGCGTCGGTAAGGGCAGCTCGTACGCCAGGTTCCGGCTGAACGTTGCCGCTTCCAGCTTGTCTATTCGACGACGATCGTGTGCTCATCAACAGTGACGCGCACGAGCTCGTCCATGAACTTGGGGATGTCCGCCGCGATGGCGGTTCCGATCGGGCTCGCAAAAGCGGCCTCAAGCGCCTCTTGAGAATCGAACCACAACTCAGAGAATCCGTCGTATGCGGCTCCAGGCTCAGTCTCGCGGTCAATGAAATTGACGGTGTAACGACGCAATCCGGGAAACTGCCGGGCCAGCGGAGCGTGGACGTCCAGCCAATGCTTGCGGAACTCTGCCGTGGAAAGACCAGCTCGCTTGCGAATGAGCCCGACCAATTTCACCATTTCATGCTCTCCGGTGTGGGTATCGCCGAAGCCGCGAGCGTTGTGACCGAGGCTTCCGCGGTTCGGACGTTAATCCAGTAGCGCTTTCGCAAACTCCTGCATGCGGGCGTGCTCGTCAATCATCGGCTCCGTGTCCGCATAGATGTACGTATTGCCAGGCGTGAGAATAACGTCAGGATCGCCCGGCGGAACGTCGGCTCGCCGACTGTTCGCCGATTTGGGTGCTCGCGAGGCGGCCTCGACGGCCGGGCGGGCAGGGACGCCCGCGCTGCGGACCCGCCGGGGAAGCTGTGGACCAAGTTTTGCTCATCGCCTACCTCGCATAATGCACGCATGCCAGAGACGGTACTAACACAGCGAGATCTGAATCGCGCGCTTCTGGCCCGTCAGATGCTGCTGGAGCGTGAAAAGGCTTCGGCCGTAGAGGTCGTTGAGCGGCTGGCGGGCATGCAAGGTCAGCAGCCGAGGCCGCCGTTTGTCGGTCTCTGGTCGCGCATCAGCGATTTCCACGCTGATGAGCTTCGGAGCGCCTATCACGATCGCACAATCGTACGAGCTACATTGATGCGCGCGACACTGCATCTCATGAGCGCGCGCCATTACCAGCAGCTACGGATGCCGCTACAGCCGATGTTGACAGCCGGTCTGCGTGCGGTGCTGCGTCAACGCGCTGAAGGGATCGATCTCCCCGACTTACTCGAGAGAGCCCGAGCGCATTTTGAGAAGGGCCCAAGCACGTTTGGAGATCTGCGCGCGGCGCTGGCCAGCCACTTTCCCGATCTGGATGAGCGGGCGATGGGCTACACGGTGCGGCTCAATCTGCCGCTGGTCATGGTGCCAGATGAATCGACCTGGGCGTTTCCCGCCAATGCGAAGTTCACCATGGCAGACGTGTGGCTCGGCAAGAACCCGGACGAGAGTGAAGATGCTCGAGAGCTCGTGCGAGCGTACCTGGCTGCGTTTGGTCCTGCCGCCGCGGCCGACATGCAGGCCTGGTCTGGCCTTGGCGGCATGCAAGGTGTCTTGAAAGGCATGCGCGACGAGCTGGTGTCGTTCCGAGATGACCGCAAGCGCGAGCTGTTTGATCTTCCAGAGGCGCCTCGCCCGCCCGCCGACACGCCCGCTTCGATCCGCTTCCTGCCAGATTTCGACAATATCGTTCTCGCGCATGCCGATCGCCGCAGAATCATTGCGGAGGAATTCCGACCTCGCGTGGTCACCAAGAATCTTCTCGTTCTGGCGACGTTCCTGGTGGACGGCTTCGCAGCCGGCATCTGGAAGATTGAGCGCAAGCGCAAGGCTGCAACGCTTACGCTTTCACCGTTTGAGCCGATCAACAAAAAGCAGCTTGCCGCGGTCACCGAAGAGGGCGAGCAGCTCATGCGGTTTCTTGAGCCCGAAGCAGAAAGTTACGACGTCCAGGTGGATACGTCAGCCTAATCCCAGGTTTTTCCGCGTCCGTATCTGGTTTGTCGGCCTCGTCATCAGCGTGGGCTCCGGCGTGGTCATCGGCATTGCGTCCCTGGTTCTGGCTTTCGTGCTGGTCATCCCGGGGGCTTTGCTCTGGTGGCCTCTTGGCCCTGGCGCCGTGACACTGGGCTACATTTTTATGGCCGGTACGGCGGTGTTCCTGCTTCTGTTCGTCATGGGCGCGGTAAGCAATGCGCTCTCGTGGAGCTATTGGTCGCTCGAGTATCTACGCGTGGTTGAAGGAGAACCTGTACCGGCTGCGTAGCCGGCCAACATACGCTCCGCACAGGAGTAAGGTAAGGGTAGCATGTGCCCGGGGAGGCAACCGATGCTGCGATTCCGTCGAGCCTATGGGGCACCTACGACCTTTAGTGGAATCACTGTCACACCCGAGGCTCGGGTCGTCGTGTGGCGTGGGGCCAGAGGCGGATTTGTCTGGAACCGTCCGAGCGCTGTGCTGGTGGAGCAAGCGGGGCGTACGAAACGGATTCCCATCCTGAATGTGAACCGCCTTCTGCAACTGTTCGTCTTGGGCATGATCGTTGCCGTACCTCTCATGCAATACTTGACACGTAGGCTCGAAAAGGAGTTCGACCGATGATCAATGAGCTACGAGAAGCCACGGCATCCACAAACAACGAACCGGCGTTTGGAGCGGAGCTGGTGCGCCGAATCTATGACGCGGCCACTCCAGCGGCGGTATACGGCCAGCCGATCGTTCATGGGGAATACATGATCGTGACAGCATCGGAGGTAGCGGCTGGCGGCGGCTTTGGATTTGGCCGTGGCTTCGGCATTGACCCGTCCGGCAACGTCAGCACATCAGGCGATTCGTCATCTGGCGGTGGCGGAGGCGCGGGTGGCGGTGGTGGAGGAGCCGGCGGCCGCCCCGTGGCGGTCATCGAGATCGGTCCAAACGGCGTGAGGATAAAACCCGTTGTCGATGTGACGAAGTTCATGCTCGGCGCGATAAGCGCCTGGGTGGCAATTGCGGTCGCGCTCGGAAAATGGCGCCGGTTCCGGCTGCCGTGGGCGAGATAGAGCCTCGATCTATCAGCTCATGCTAGGACTGCCCCTCCTCGTCCCAGGAGCGGCAGTCCTAGCTCCTTCGGTAGGTTACCTCAGAAAAAACTGCCACTAGAAAAAGGCTGCCACTCTTCGCCGTCACCGGAGATCTCCATCCGGTATTGGATCTGGCTCGCCTCGCTGACATCCCAGGTTGCGCGCGTGTGGCCTCCCCGAAGCTGCATTGCAAGCGGAGTCTGCTTTCTTCAAAGGTCCCACGAAATGTGCTGGGCGCTTGACCCAGCGAATCGAACCAGTGAAGCTGATAGACATCCTCGTTTGCGTCGTAACGGAAGACGCCGTGCCCTTGAAAGTTCACCCGGCCATCACGCCGTTGCGTGTAGTCATGGATCACCGCAAAGCCATCGAGCGCTAGACGATTCTCCACTTCGCACTGGGCTGGTCCGCCTGCCGGGTCCCAGGGTGACGGATGAAGCTGCTCCTGGCCGGACCAACAGCCAATAAGTGCCTGAAGCTTTCTATGAGCTTCGCCAGTTCTGGGCATGTTCATCGGGCTGTTCCCCAAGTTTAAGTAATCGGGGTAGGATGGCGCGTTGCGCTGCGCCTGTCAACCGCGAGCAAACCTTAGACTGCCGACTGGTTCAGATGATGAGCGACGGAACTTCCAGAGAAGTGTGGCCGAGCTTCACCGTTGCCGAGTAGGTGCCTACTTTGACGGCATCGAACTCGA
Source organism: uncultured Chloroflexia bacterium (assembly GCA_963765765.1). Lineage (GTDB taxonomy): Bacteria > Chloroflexota > UBA6077 > UBA6077 > JACCZL01 > CAVXYC01. The sequence continues at coordinate 138,967 of CAVXYC010000032.1, forward strand.
ACCAGCCCTGATCGTCAATGCGCGCCTCAACGGCGCCGCTGGCGCCATAGAGGCAGTTTCGGGCGTCAGGGCTCAGCTCAACTCCACGGAGCTGGCCCAGCATATTTGCGTGGGAACCACGCCGGTCGGTCCGCAGCTCAACATCCAGTGCGGCCGGGTCCGACTGGAAGAGCATCCGCCGCGGACGGAGGGCGGCAGACCGCGAACCGACCAGCGCGATATCGTCATGGCTATCGAAGACAAGAAACGCCAGGCGCTGTGTTGGCAGCTCACCTGACGGAGTCCCCTGAGCCACTCGTGCAGCACGACGGATGATGCTCTCACCTTGTCGGACATGGCCGCCCGCCAACTGACCCGGAACCGTTGGCTCCGGATGTTCGGTCGGGCTTCCATCTGTTCCAACATTGAGTGAGCGACCCCGCACAGCTTCCGTGCCGCGTGTTTCGTCCATGGCTGAGAACATTGTCCCCCGGGCAGTTCCGGGCGACCTGATTCATGTGGGCTACTCAGGAGGCCCATCTGGACTGTTGAACTTCACTCCATCGGTCGAATGGGGGAGAACGAGGCAACACTATGTCAGGGACGGCGACGGCTTCTTAGGGCATTAAGTTGCGCGCTCGCTGAACGGGGATGCTCGCTTCAAGAGTTCTTTGGAGGGATGACACCTACAGACTCGCAGACCTCCCCCAGGACTTTCCAGCCGAGCGGATTGAGCGGGAGCTCACCCTGAGCGCGGAGTGTGGCGGCGCGTCGCTGACCGCGCTCGCCCGGCACAAAAATCTCGTCCACACCTTCAATGGTCTCGCTGGATTTGATGTGCTGCACTAATTCATCCATGCGACTGGAGAATTCATCGCGTGACATGAACATCTCTGGGTTAAGCGCCAGGAAGAACTGGCCCTCCTTGCCGTTGGTCACACTTGCGCCCGCGCCGAATTGGGCTCCTGTCGAGCACCCCGGCAAGGATCTCCACCAGCAATGCCATCCCGAATCCCTTGTGACCGCCGACCGGCATCAGCAGTCCGCCCCGAAGGAACTCAGCCGGGTCATTTGTCGGTTTGCCGCTTGCATCCGCCACCAGACCGTCTGGCAGGGTGCGTCCCTCGAGCGCGGCAACACGTACCTTGAATCCGGCGATGGCCGTGGTTGCCATATCGAAGACAACGGGGTGCTCACCACCGGTCGGCGCGGCGAAGCAGAAGGGATTGGTGCCCAGCGTCCGGGTGCGTCCGCCCGGGGGTGGCATCAGCGGTGTGACGTTCGCCGTTGCTAGCGCAACAAAGCCACGACGAGCGGCCTCTGCAGGGTAAGGCGCGGCGGCCACGAAGTGCCCCGAGCGTCGCACCGCGGCCGCCGCCATTCCACGCGCACCCGCACGCTCTACGCACCAGCGCATCGCCTGGAAAGACGGTACAACACCGCAGCCGCCATCAGCGTCCAGAATGAGCGACGAGTCTGATTCCTGCACCACGGTGATATTTGGCGCGGGATTCAATGCGCCGGATCGGAACCACGCAGCGAGCTCACCCAGGAAATAGACGCCGTGATCGTCATATCCACGCAGCTCCGCATCCAGAAGCACTTCGGCAATCTCAATTGCGTGATCGGCAGGACACCCGAGCCCCTCAAGCGCTTGTTCCATCGCCTGGCGAAGCGGTTCGATCGCAACCGGTCGCGCCTCGTTCAGCGACGCCGAAGTGCCAACTGTCATCTGATTGCTCCTCATTCCATCGTGGGCAGGAGCATAGCGGCCGTTGGAGCATGTGTCGAGCGATGGAATGCACTCCAACACCGTGGTCCATCGTTCGGTGAGTCCGCTATATTGGCAGTGTGGTCGGCCGGCATACGCGGCCGGTAGGAGGCTACGTGTCACCGGTCTTGCGGTGGGGGCTGCTCGCGGGCATCGTTGTGATGGTCGTGGATACCATCTCTGCATTGATAACTCAGGGCTTTCCCGCTGAAAGCGATACTGCCCAGACGGTCCAGATGATTGATCTCGCGGCCAGCGTCTTCATGTACGCACTGGCGGGATTTAAAAGCGGAAGAGCCGTAGGCATCGCTCGAGCCGGTGCGGAAGCCGGTGTCCTGGCTGGCGGACTGGCCGGAGCTCTGGCTGCTTTGCTGGCTTACGTGATGCCCAGCCTGGAAGGGGGAGCACCCAACCCTATTGGCGCTATTGCATTGAACATTGCCCTTGGCGGCGTGCTCGGCTTTTTCAATGGCTGGCTGGGCAGTCGGACCCCGAACCCCGCAACTCGCCGGTAACGATCTACCCCGCTCCGACCGCGTCCCGGGTTCCTCGCGGCTCGCCAATGGTGAACACCTCGTAGAGAAACGGGCGTTTCAATTGCGTCATCGCGGCAAGCGCAACATCATCGGCAAGCTGGCGATCCGAGCAAAGAATCAGTACCTGGCCTCGTATTTCTACTTCGGCGGCTCGGTCGGGTTATCACCGGCGATCTGAGTGACCCAGCAGTGAAGCATTCGACGCTCACGGGCCGTGAACGTCGCGACGGGTCGAATGATGCACCGCATTGATTTCTCCGAAATCCAGGTATCTCGGTCTCGTTCTCCCGCTTAACGAACCGTATTGGCAAAGACGCTTGTCCCACCGAATAGACCCGAGCTAGTTTCGCCGAGGCGTGGGAGTGGAATTACGGGGTGGCGGCGTGGAGGTTGCTGGCGTGGAGGTGTCGCTGGCGTGGATGTTGTACGCGTCGCTGGCGTGGAGGGTGTCCGCGTCGCCGGCGTTGGAGAGGTCGTTAGCGGTGGTCGAATCGTCGGAGACGCCGCGGGGGCGAGCACGGATATCTGCCGCAATCCGTCCGTACTGTTTCCAAGACTGTCGAATACACGTAGGCGCAGCGTGTAGACGCCGGATCTAAGCTGGCCAAGATTAAGTGGATTTAGATTGCCCAGCGTAGCATCGACGTTGGACTGATTGCGCCCGGTAACGAGCGACATCCATTGCTCCGGAGCGGCCCCCTCGCCAAGCTCCAAGTCATAGTGATCAAAGTCGTCTATCGCCGCTGAGCCGGTGATGGGCACATTGGCCTGGAGCGTGACCGGAGCGGTTGGCCCCGTAATCTCAGCTCGTTTGATCCCTTTATAGATGTCGTCGCAACGAGTGGTGGGCGGCGAGGGGCGTCCGTTCTGTGTTGCCCAGGCTCTGGCGTCCGGAGGGACGATGAAGAACGACCGTGACTCGCGGGCATTAGCGGGCACCGCATCGAACGCCAGTTTGCCGTTGACCTTGCAGACGTCCACGGCTCGAACCCCGTCATTGATCTCCGTCGGAACGTTGTTGCGCATAAACACGTCGGTCACACGACGCTGACAGTTTGGTCCGGGAAGCTGCCCTGAAGCTGCGCATACCTCACGGTCCACGATGTCCGCCGGACGAGTGAACCGCCGGGGCCTCCGTGTTGCCAAGAGCATCAACCATGTACGCTTTGTAGATACGACCCGCTCCCGCCGCCCCTTGGACATCGCGCATCGGCGAGCCGTCGTTGTTCCCTACCCAAACACCCGTCAACAGGTCCGGCGTATATCCGACGACCCATGAGTCTCGATAGTCGTCGGTCGTCCCAGTTTTTCCGGCGGAAGATCGCCCCAGGGCCAGCGGTCCATTTCGGCCAAAGGTATCCGTCCGCGCATCGTCGTCGGAGAGCATGTGCGTGATCAGGTAGGCCAAACTGGGATTCACCACCTCCCGACCGCGATCGGCGTGATGCTCGTAGAGCGTCCGACCGCTCCCGTCGGTTACGCTGAGAATAGATACGGGATCGTAAATTCTGTAGCCGTTCTCAGGCCGTTCAATAGGCTCACCAATCTGAATGCCGTTGTTCGCGAAGCCCTGGTAAGAGTAGGTCAAGTCCAGGAGCGAGACTTCGCCGCCGCCAAGTGTGACAGCCAGGCCCAGGCGTGACGTGTCGCGAAGCGTGGTAATGCCCATACGATGAATCGTTGCAAGCATATCGGGAACGCCTACGGCCTCCAACGCCTTCACCGCCGGTACATTCAATGAGTTGCCCAGAGCGGAGCGCACCGACACGGGCCCTCGGAACTTCTGGTCGTAATTGAGCGGTGTATACGATCCGCCAAATGTCGTGGGTACGTCCCAAACGACCGTCGCCGGCGTCCAGTTCTTCGTGGCGAAAGCAGTGAGATACGTGAACGGCTTCAATGTGGAGCCCGGCTGGCGCGGCGCGAGAGCCACGTTCACCTGACCGCCAATCCGCGTGTCGTTAAAATCTACGCTTCCAACCATGGCCAGGATCTCACCGGATGAGGGTGAGATTGACACCAACGACGCATTGGTTGCATTTCGTTGACGAAGCTCCTGCACAGCGGCCTTCACCTGCTGCTCTCCCAAGGTTTGCAACCGCAAGTCCAGCGAGGTTTTGACCTGCATGCCGGATCGGAAGAAGGTGTCGCTCCCGTACTGCCGCTCAATCTGCGAACGTACATAGTTCACGAAGTGCGGCGCCTTGATAGCGGCCTGCTCGGCACGCTGCTCGGGGGATCTGAGTGGTAGCGGCTCTCGTAGCGCCGCGTCCGCGTCTTGCTGGGTAATAAGGTTGGTGCGAGCCATCTGCTCCAGTACATAGGCCTGACGCTCCTTGACGCCCGCCATGTTGGTATACGGGTCGTACCAGGACGGAGCTTGAGGCATGCCCGCCAGGAATGACGCCTCGGCCAGCGTCAGGTCGCGTGCGCGCTTCCCGAAGTACGTCTCCGACGCCGCCTCGATCCCGTAGGCCATGTTTCCGTAGTAGATCTCATTGAGATACATCTCCAGGATCTTGTCCTTGGGGTAGCGACGAGTCAGCTCTATAGCCAGCAACGCCTCCTTCATTTTGCGGTCGGCCGTTGGATCGGGCGTGAGTAGTGCGTTCTTGACGAGCTGCTGGGTGATGGTGCTGGCGCCGGAGGTGATGCTCTGCTCGCGGAAGTTTTGCCAGAGCGCGCGTACGATGGCGCGAGGATCAAATCCTGGATTCGAATAGAAGCTGGCATCTTCGGCGGCCACTGTCGCATCGCGAAGCTGCTTGGACATTTCGGTAACCGGGATCAGGGTGCGATTGCCACCCTTGGGGTCCGTGAACTCACCCAGCACCTGCCCGTTACGGTCCAGGATCCGCGCGGTTTGGAACACACGTCGGTCATCCAACGAGTTCGGGTCGGGCAGGTCCTTGGCGTAGTACGCGTACACGCCCGCCGTGGCAAAGGCGCTCAGCACTACGCCGAAGATGGCTAGGAGGAGGAGGTAGAGGAAAAGACGCACAGGCAGGCTTGCGTAAGAAGTAGGCGCCCAGCAGCGCAACGAAAGGTTTTCACTGAATCACCATCGTAGAGGTGAGCTGCTGAGAAGGACCAGCTTAGGTTACACCGTCGATCCACTCGTTGACGATTTTTGAGTGGCACTCTTGAAACGGACAATCACCGTTCTCGATTCGAGGAGAGCTGCAGGTCGCGTCGCAAATCAGCTCAGCAGGGTTCGAACCGAGCGTTATTCCTCGAAGAGCTCCAAGCGAGCCGGGATTGGCGGATGACGGATAACAATGTCCCAATGCGCAATTCACGACGGTTCGGAACGATAGCTGTGACCGTGGTTCCCGCTTGCTGTCGCTGCATTACGACGTGACTTTCACGTTGACGGACGGCTTGAAACCGTTGCCTCCAGAATTGTGCACGCTTCGCGTCCCGAAAGGACCCGCAGCCTACCCAACCGCGACCTCGAGGCGCGTCACGTAGACTTCAGTCTTCATTCGACCCCGAATTTCCTTATCGCTGGCAGATTCGAAAAAGAGCTGGACCGCCTCTTCGAGATTCCGGCGAGCTTCTTCAACGGTGTCACCCTGACTTGGGTGTCACCCTGACTTGCAATGTCCAATTCCGGACACAGTGACACATAGCTGTCCGTCTCGCGCTCTATGAGCGCGGCAAGTTGATGTATCTGGCTCATGAACGCGGCCTTTCTCTGCTAGGCTCAATTCTACGAAGTAAGACGGGCTCTAACTGGTCGCCCTCCTGATGTCCGCTGCTGGATGTGTCTCGAAACTGCGTCTCATACAGCCGCGCATACAGCCCGCCTGCCGAAACTAGCTCAGCGTGCGTGCCTTGCTCAACGAGTCGGCCGCGATCGAGAACGAGGATGCGGTCGGCAGCGAGGATAGTGCTCAATCGGTGGGCGATGACCAGGCTGGTGCGGCCGCGCATGGCGCGGGCGAGCGCTTGCTGGACAAGCGCTTCAGACGTGGAGTCAAGATGCGCGGTGGCTTCGTCCAGCACCAAGATGCGCGGATCTTTGAGTAGCACGCGGGCGAGCGCCAAACGCTGCTTCTCACCACCGGAGAGGCGATATCCCCGCTCTCCAACGATCGTGTCGTAGCCGGCGGGAAGGTTGCCGAGGAGCTCATCGATATTGGCAGCCTGACAGGCGGCCTGGAGCTCAGCGTCCGTGGCCTCCGGACGCCCGTAAAGCAGATTCTCCCTAATCGAGCTGTGGAAAAGAAAAGGCTCCTGGCTCACCACTCCAATCTGCTGGCGGAGTGATTCCAGCGTGAGATCCCGAATATCGATTCCGTCGAGGGTGATGGCTCCGCCGGTCGGATCGTAAAAACGGGGTACGAGGTAGGTTACCGTGGTTTTGCCCGCGCCGCTGGGGCCGACGAGCGCGATCATCTCGCCCGGGAGCGCCTCGAATGAAACGTCGCTGAGAGCAGGACGACCGGGGACGTATTCAAACGAGACCTGCTCGAATCGAAGCTCGCCGCGAGCAACGCCGATGCGCCGCGCATCAGAACGCTCAGCCACGTCGGGCTCGATATCCAGGTACTGGAAGATCCGCTCGAACAGCGCCATGGCGCCCATGACGTCCACGTGCACATTGGCGAGCTGCGACGCCGGGCCATACAACCGCTGGAGATAGGCGATGAACGCGATGATCGTTCCGACGGTGATCGCACCGTCGATCACCAGCCAGCCACCATACCAGTAGATCAGCGCCGGTCCGATGGACGCGAAAAGACCGAGGAACATGAAGAACCAGCGCCCGACCAGCGCCCGACGAATCTGCGTGCGCATCAAGGTAAGGCTGTTCTCGCGGAACCGCTCCGCCTCCGAGGCTTCCGCGGCGAAGCTCTTCACGAGCACCGCGCCGCTGATGGACAGTGTCTCCTGCATGTGACTACTGAGCACCGACTGCTGTTCCGCGGCCTCCCGAGCGATCTGATGGCGCGCCTGGCCCACGCGGCGCGTGGGGATGATGAACAGCGGAATGATGCCCAGGGCTACGAGCGCCAACCGCCAATCAATGGCCAGGATGACGATCGCTGTACTGACCACCACGAACACGTTGGTCAGTACGCCTGCCAGCGTGTCTCGAATAACGTCCTGTACGCCATTGACGTCGTTGTTCAAGCGGGACATCACCTCGCCCGTACGCGAGTCGGTGAAGAACTTCAGCCCCTGCTTCTGAAGGTGGGTGTAGAGGGCGTTGCGCAGGTCAAACATGACCTGCTGACTGATGGTGGTGTTGAGGTAGTTCTGACCCACGCCGACAAGTCCGGCGAACAGTGGCACCAGCACGACACCCAGAGCTAGCAAGCTGAGACCAAGCCGGTCCCCGGCGGGAATCGCTTCGTCGATGATCTGTCGCACGAGCAGTGGCGGGATCGTACCGGCGAGGGAAGTGAAGATCAGGCAAACGACAACCAGAAGCCATTGTCGCCAGTAGGGCGTGATGTAGCGGAACGCACGCTTCAAAAGCGCTGGGTTGAATTTGACCTTTTCAACAGAGCGGTAGCGCACGCCACCGCCGCCCATGCGGCCGCCAAGCATCTAGTCGATGCTCCGTGCGGGAGTTGAGCTCGAAGAGCCCGACCCCACCCCAGCCCTCCCCGCTGCGGCAGGGAGGGGGCCGGATGTGCCGCACATCACCGGCCCCCTCCCTGCCGCAGCGGGGAGGGCTGGGGTGGGGTCGGGCTGCCCAAGGGACGCCTGCGATGCTTTGCATGAAGAAAATACTACGCCCTACACTTACGATCTCACAATGTCCAATCGATCAGAGCTTATTCAGCGCGGCGTTGAGCTCCAGATGCGGTGTTACCGCCTGCTACGCAACCTTGGCCCGGACGATCCATGGCTGGCCGTGGAGCTCACCATGCCGCAGCTCAAGGTGCTCTTTCGATTAAGCGCGCAGGGTCCTTCTCGAGTTGGCGCATTAGCTCGTGCGTTGCGGGTAACGCTGCCAACGATGACCGGAATCCTTGATCGACTCGTGGAGCAAGGACTGATCCGGCGTGAGGAGGATACCGCGGATCGCCGCCTGGTAATCAGTCGGCTCACGCCACAAGGACAGGACCTCGTGGATCAGCTTCAGGCTGCCAGCCGTACGCGGCTGACCCGCGTCTATGAAGCACTCTCCACGGAGGCGCTAGAGCGGCACGTCGCCGCTCTTGATGAGGTGTTACCTGCTGCTGAGGCGGTTGCCGCTCGTGAGCAAGCCGAACAGATCGTCGATGTGACAGCTCGATGAGCAGGAGCGCCCCATCAGTCACCACATCTGCTGACTCACCTGAACCAGTTGCGCCGGCTCGCTCCCGATGGCCATCCATGCTCGCCGCGCTTCAGTACCCTGAGTATCGGAATCTCTGGGTCGGCATGTTTGTGAGCAATATCGGAAGCTGGATCAAGATGGTGGCACAGGGCTGGCTTGTCTATACGCTCACCGACTCGCCGTTCTATCTCGGCCTCGTGGGCCTGGCGCGGGCCATTCCGGTGCTGGTGCTCACGCCCGTCACCGGGGTGCTGGCCGATCGTATGGACAGACGCTGGTTAATGCTCATCGGAACAATCGGCACCAGCGTGGCCGCCGGGATCATGGCTGTGCTTACGCTCACCGGCGTTGTCCAGGTGTGGCACGTGCTGCTGCTTTCGGTAGTCGCTGCCGTCAGCCAGGCGCTGGAGATGCCCAGCCGCCAATCACTTGTGCCTGAGCTGGTCGAGAAGAAGCACATCGTCAATGCCATCGGCCTGGGTGCCACTGCATTCAATGCCGCCGGCGTGATTGGTCCCGCTATTGCCGCGGTGATCATCGAAACCGTCGGTATCGGCGCGGCGTTTACCGTCTCCGCGCTCAGCAACGCCGGCGTGGCGCTGACCCTGCTAACCATGCGATCGATCAAGGCGCAGAATCGCGGCACTGCCAGCTTTTTTGCGACGATGGTTGAAGGTCTGAACTACACCTGGCGCACCCCGCACATCTTTGGGCTCATGGGGCTTATGGTCGTGTTCGCGGTCTTTGGTCGACCCTACGTGGAGCTCATGCCGGTGTTCGCTCGCGATGTGCTGGGTATGGGCGCCTCCGGACTGGGTGCACTCAGCGCAGCCGTCGGGTTCGGCAGCATGATCGGCTCAGCGGCGGTCGCGGCCTTCGGGAGCTTCCAACGCAAGGGCCTCATCGTGGTCGGTGGGTCGATGATTTTCGGGGTCCTTTTGATTGCTTTCGCTCAATCCACCTCGCCGCAGCTGTCGTTCATCATAGCGCCTGTGCTCGGTTTCTTCACGCTCTTCTATATGGTGGGGACGAATACGCTCATCCAGTCAACAGTGCCGGGTGAGCTGCGCGGTAGGGTCGCCAGCATCTACGGACTCATTCAGCTTGGTCTCATGCCTATGGGCGTGATGATCGAGGGGACCCTCGGAAGCATCATCGGTGTCCCGCTCACGGTCACATTGGGCGGCATGCTCATCCTGGTAAGCGCCAGCGTTGGATTACTGCGCATCCCCGCATTGAGGCGGCTGGAGTGATCGACAATCGAAGTCGCGCCATCGCGACCGTAGCCGTGCTCGTGGCGATGTTCTTGGGCGCCATGGATTCCAACATCGTGGCCACGGCCATGCCAACCATCATTGGGTTGCTCGGTGGCATCAGTCTGTATAGCTGGGTGTTCTCCATCTATCTGCTGTTCGCCACTATCACCGTGCCGATCTATGGCAAGATGGCCGATCTTTACGGACGGAAGCCGACGTTCATGGTGGGCACGGGTATCTTCCTACTTGGATCTGCCCTGTGCGCAGGCGCCCAATCCATGGAGCAGCTCATTCTGTTCCGCGCCATTCAAGGCATTGGCGGGGGATGCGTCCTACCCATTTCGATCACCATCATTGGGGACATGTACAACCTGGAGGAGCGCGCCAAGATGGTCGCCCTCTTCAGCGCAATCTGGGGACTGGCCAGCGTCCTCGGGCCGGCCGTGGGTGGGTTTCTCACGGAGTACGTGAGCTGGCGGTGGACATTTCTGCTCAACCTGCCGGTCGGGCTGCTGGCGATGGGTATGTTGTGGGTGACCTTGCGCGAGAAGGTGGAAAAACGCGATCGGACGATTGACTATGCTGGCATAGTAACGCTGGGTCTCGGGTCAGGCCTGCTCATGTTTGCCATGCTCGAAGGCAATCGGTCGTTCCTGTCGAATTCGCCCGTACCGATCCTGATGTACGTCGTGGCTATTGGGCTACTCTGCCTCTTCATTCATGTGGAGACGAAGGCGCCCGAGCCGATCATTCCACTTAGCTTGTTTCGCAATCGGACCATCGCTGCTTCAAGCGTGCTAGCAGCGCTAGTTGGTGTGGTCATCTTCGGAACCACGACGTTTGTTCCGCCATTCATCCAGGGTATCCTGGGCGGGACAGCCGTGACTGCCGGAATCGCGGGAATAGTGCTTTCAGCGGGATGGTTTGTAGCCAGCACCGCGGGTGGTCGCATGATCGTCAGGTTCGGCTTTCGGGGGACCGGGCTGGGCGGCGCCATCGGCCTCATCACTGGTTCGGCGCTGCTCGTGAGACTCAACGAATCGTCCACGCTCAACGATCTCTGGATCTGTATGGCGGTGATGGGCCTCGGCCTCGGATTGAGCAGCGTGACGAGCATTCTCTCGGTGCAGAGTGCCGTGGATTGGCGGCAGCGCGGCGTGGCAACCTCGAGCAACCAGTTCTTTCGCACCGTCGGCGGGACGCTCGGTATCAGCTTGCTCGGAGCGGTGTTCAACAACGTGCTCGTCGATTCGCTGCACGGCGTAGCTGGAGCTCCGTCACTCGAGCGTGCCAATGTCCTGCTTACCGAGGTAGGTCGTCAGACCATGAGCGTTGCCGAGCTCGCGCTGCTTCAGGCGCCTCTCGAGCTAGCCCTGAATCGCGTGTACCTGGTGACATTGTGCGTCGCCACCATGGGCTTCGTCGCCGGCTGTTTCTTCCCTACGGGGCGTCCCGTCGAGGCGAGCGCAAGCGAGGACAGGCCGGTGGAGTCGCGTTCCTGAGAATCTCGAAGTAGCAATCTTCCGAACGACGGAGAATTGAGAACACCGTCAATTCCCGCTGACCATGCCCGTGCCGTGCACCGGTCTCTGGCGCCTCCAGGTATGGAGCTGTCTTCGATATTCATCAATCAGCGAACAAGTCGGCGTATGTCTATACTCCTTGTCGGAACAGTCACAAATTAGAGTAAAGACCTACCATGGCAAGTAAAGGTATTGCTCTCGTCGGCCTGGACGCCGAGCTGGCCATGCTGCTCACGGACGTGCTGGCAGATGAACAGTACGTTGTCGATACCGTATCAGCTGATTCCTTCGGGTCTGCCCCTCCCGACGCGTCGCGGCCGGATCTCATCATCTTTGCCACGTCGGTCTCCCCGGAAGAGGTTGGATTTCCTGGACAGACTACGGACCACTCCCGAAACGAACGCGATACCCGTGATTGTGCTGGCGACGCTTTCAACCAGTGGGACCAAGCTCAGGCATCTGGCAATGTCTATGCGGTGCTTCCGGCCCCTTTCGAAATCGATCAGCTCATGGAGACGGTGCGTCGCGCGCTTGCTCAGGAGCCGTTCGAGGTGCGAGTGCAATCGCAGCCAACCGAGCCGGGACCCACAAGTACTGGAAGCGGCCTCTGCGCTTCTCAGTGCAGAGCGCGATCTCATGCTGGATTGGGTGCAACAGGTGCGGACGGTGGAGCCCTTTGCTTCCGACCCGGAGAGCTGGAGAGTGGCGGACATTACCTAGACCGGGGCAGGGCATCGAGGTCGGCCGTGAGCCACTGCCAGCCGCACAGTCGGCGGACGCGCGCCGGCTCGGCGGACAGCGCGGCCAGCGACGTTTCCGCCGCCGCCTGCTTGTCCTCAGGCTCGGATAGACTCGCCCCTCCACCTGGCGGCGGAGCTCCTCGAACACCCGCTCGGCTGGGTTCAGCTCCGGCGCGTACGGCGGCAGCAGCACCCGCGGCGTGGGCAGCGGGGCCAGCAGCTTCCCGCGATGGCTCCCGGCGCCGTCCGAGACCAATCCTTCCAGCGCCCAGCGGCGCAGCACCGGCTGGAGGTGCGTCTGGCGCATGTGCTTGAGCCACGCCCAGCGGAGCGTCCCAGCGCGGGGATCGACGACCAGGAGCAGGTACCGCCAGACATAGCGGAGCTGCAGGCGTTGGGTCACCTTCACCCCACGCGGTCCGAGCACCCGGCACGTCTGGCCGCGCAGCCCCAGACGCAGCTCATCTCCGAAGACAATCGCCCGCTGACGCGTGAGCCCGTGGTTGCGCAGGGCGGTGGTCAGCCCCCCTTTTTCCAGGCGTCCTGGGACGCCGGGTTGGCTCGCTCGGCCTGGGGACGGGGGACCTTGGAATGAATCCCCAGTCGGGTGAGCGCCCCGTAGGTGCCGCGCCGGCTGTAGGCGACGCCGAACTGGGCCCGGATCCAGGCCTGAGCGTCGGCGGCCGTGAGTAACCGCCGGGTCGCGGCCTCGGCCAGCAGCGCGGACCGCTGGTCGCGACTCAGCCAGTTCGCCCGCCCCCGGGAGGTGTGCCCCGGCAGCCGCCGCAGGACCGCGGCGAGGCTGCCGGTACGATACCAGCCGAGCCAGCGGATGGCGGTGCGCTCGCCCACCCGGCGGGGTGCGCCGCCGCCCGAGCGCTCTGACCCTGGCGCACCAACCAGAGAACCTGCAACCGCGTGCGCGCCCCCACCGTGGTCGCCTGGCGGTATCGCCGCTCAGCTCGTCCACGTTGCCCAGCTCACCGCACCGATCCGCCCAGCCATGAGGCACTCCCACCGCGTCGTGCCGCCAGCCCCGCACAATCTGCGCCACTAGGGCGTCGGTATTAGTACACGCGAGTTTCTGAACTCATTGCCCAGAATTCTCCATGCATTGGTGCTTGTTCTCCGCCAGCAGACTCCTGTGGATGTACTTACACAGGACTCGGAAATGCAGGAGCGGATTCGTGAGCATGCACGCACACGGCGTGAGCAGGGCGTAGCTGCCGCCGCTGTCGTCCGAGAGTACCAGGTGCTCCGACAGGTGATCGGTCGTCGACTCCGCCGCGACCTACCGGCCGATTACCTACCCGAAGTCGTGGACCAGCTCCATTACCTACTGGATGAAGCCATCCGGATAACCGTGACGGAGTTCCTCCGCCTGGCAGAAGAAGGTCCCGCACCCGGGTCGGATCCGCGGTAGTCATCATCGGCTCATAAAATGTCCAGCCCGGACGTAACGTCGCGTCCGGGCTGGACATTCGTAGATTCGCCGAGGATAGTCAGGCTGCTATCGCCGGCTCCGCCCGGTCTTCCCGTCAGCGGCCGCGGACTCCGCCCCGATTTCCCCGCTGGCCATCGCCTTTTGGTCGCCTGTGGCGACCTGGATGCGGCGCGGCTTAGCCGCGTCAGACTTCGGGAAGATGAGCCGCAGCACGCCATCCTGATAGGTTGCCTGGCTCGGATCGCCAAGATAGTGGGCAGGAAGCTGCAGACTGCGAACAAACCGTCCGGTCCGCTGCTCACGCACCAGGTAATGGCGCTCCTTCTTCTCCTCTTCGGATTGATCGTGCCGGCGATGGTCAGCACGCCCTGCTCAACCTGGACGTCGATGTCCTCCGGCTTCAATCCCGGGAGGTGCGTTTCGACGATGAGATTGTCATCTTCCTCAAAGACATCGAACGCTGGTCCGGCCCATTGCTGCGCGTTGCCTGCTCCTGGCAGGACAACCGCGTCCTGAAGCAACCGATCCATCATCTGGCGCAGGCTCGTCGCCTGGCCCCAAGCGCCGTAGCGATCGATCATGACATCCTCCTGTGACAATGAATCTGGCAGCCTGGCTGCCTCAGCCACAGGATACGAAGGCGTCCGTCAGAGAGAAATTAGAGGGGTATCGGAAGTACGTAGGAAATGAAGAATTCATTGAGTGGGGTGTCCTAAGACGACGTAGCCAGAGGGCCGCCTGCTCATTGAACAGATTGAAAGCGGGCGCAGGTCGCGCGTCTCGTTAGCCCCCTCGAAACACCTTCACGGACATTCTTCCCAGGTCTTAGAGAGCGATCGATGCGAATCGGGCACTTGCGTCCACTCAAAGTTTGGCGGTGGGGGAATCTTTTCGGGAGCGCCCATGAATGCCCAGATCACACCTCCTTGCTCCACCGTGGGATAGGCGGCGATTCGAACCTTGTCCTTGAAGTCGGACACGGCCGGCTCACTCGGCATCTCGACGCATCGTCCTGAGACGTCAAATTTCCATCCGTGGAACACGCATCGCAGGCCATGCTCTTCATTCCGACCCAGCCACATGGACGCTCGTCGGTGCGGGCAGTACCGATCGAGCAGGCCGACCTTACCAGCGGTATCTCGAAATGCCACCAGATCTTCACCGAGTAGTTTGACCTCGAGCGGCTCGCAGTCGGGCGCGGGAAGCTCCGTGGACATGGCAACCGGCATCCAGTAGCGGCGAAGCAGGTTGCCCATTGGCGTGCCGGGACCGACACGCGTGATCCGCTCGTTTTCTTCTCGGCTCAGCATCTATGCCTCCGGTTAGAACCCAGCAAGCGCAGCCTGCTCTCTCTAGCCGTGGCAATGTAGCAGGAGGCCGGGGACCTCGTCAACGATTAGCGGACGTACCGATGCAGAGGCGCCTTGTCTCTCATTCAACAGTCCGCAGTTGAGGTGCGTAGCCAGGTCAATTTTTCGTGAGCACTCGCGGGTCGGCTATAATCACGAGGCTTTAGCAGAAAATTGAGGAGACTTCATCGTGCCGAATAAGAAGTCCGCCGAGAAGGCCATGGTTCAGGCCGAGAAGCGGCGGCTGCGAAAGCGATCTACCGTCTCGGCGGTGAAAACCTACATCCGCAACGCCGAGCGCCAGATTGCATCGGGCGATGCTGAGGCGGCGAAGCCGATGGTGATTCAGGCTCAAACAGCTCTGGATAAGGCTGCCGAGAAGGGCATTCTGCATCCGAACAACGCTGCGCGCCGTAAATCGAGGCTACTCAAGAAACTGAACGTTGCTTCCACCGCCGCCTCGGCGCCTGAGGAAGAGAAGAAGACCACGCGAAAGCGGGCGACCACAGCTCGCGCCGGCTCCAAAGCGGCCGGATCAAAGGCTTCGGGAACCACTACCCGCCGACGGACTACCAAGGCGGCGTCTTCCTAAACCGATTCTGGATCTGGAACTGAAGCGGGCCTCAATTATGAGGCCCGCTTTTTTGTCATCTCTCTGCCACAGATCCATGGAACCGAGAGGTCATGCGGACCTAATTCCGTGACCGCGCGGCTGAGCCCCAGACATCGCTGTACACTCAACATGACTCTGGAGGTCAACCATGAGCGTGGACGCGCGAGGCATCGTTGCCTGGGAGGTAGGCGCCAAGGTTCAGCCTGAACTATTGGTGGTCGATGAACCGGGACCCGGCGAGATTCTCGTTCGTGTGGAGGCCAGCGGCGTCTGTCACACGGACTTGCACATCCGCAACGGCGCCATTGGTACGCTGCCAATCCTTCTGGGGCACGAGGGCGCTGGCATCGTCGAGGCGGTGGGAGCCGGCGGTGCAGCAGCCGGGCGTTGGCGACTACGTCATTCTCGCATGGCGAGCGCCCTGCGGTCAGTGTCGATTCTGCCGTGTGGGCCAGCTCCAGCTATGTGCGGCCAGCCTCAATGCGCAGGCGCGCCAGCATACTCCAGAGGGCAAGTTTCCTCCGCCAGTGATGGGCCTCGGAACGTTTGCAACCCATTGTGTTGTGGCGGCTGAGCAGGCCATAGTTGTGCCGCGCGAGATACCACCGGCTCAAGCAAGCTTGATCGGCTGCGGTGTGATGACCGGCGTTGGAGCGGTGCTCTACACGGCCGGCGTGCGTCCTGGTAGCACTGTCGCGGTCTTTGGCGCTGGGGCTGTGGGTACCAGCGTGATCCAGGGTGCGCGTCTGGCACATGCCGAGAAGATCATTGCCGTGGACCTATCACCAACCAAGCTGGAGTGGGCAAAGACCTTTGGCGCTACCGATACGGTGAACCCTGCCGATGGGGATCCGGTGGAGCAGATCAAGGCGCTCACTGGCGGGCACGGTGTGAACTACGCCTTTGAGGCCGTCGGGCATCCGGATGTGCTTCAGCAGGTGCTCGCCTGCCGAGATCTGGCTGGCGTAGCCACGTTGATCGGCGTGGCTGGTCAGGGCGCCAGCATCAACATCAATCTTCCGAGCTTTTTCGATCTGGGCGGCTCGCTCCGTGTGAGCTGGTACGGTGATTGTCTACCGAGTCGCGATTTCCCCATGCTGGCCGACTGGTATCTGAAGGGAGATCTGCTCCTGGACGAGCTCATCACGGCCACGATCGCCCTGGACGACGTAGACGAAGCTTTTCATGCGATGGAGCGCGGCGAGACGCTCAGGAGTGTGGTGACCTTTTAGGTAGCGATGAGAGGTCACGATTGATCAGTCCCAAAAGGTGACCTCTCATGCCCCTCATCACATCAAGACGCAGAGAGAACGATAACTCGGAATCCGGCTCGCGTTACCTTGACACGCTGTGCTACCGCGTGCTCGTAGATCTCTAGCGCGTCGTCGTAACGACTCGCATTAACGATTCGCCCCCCACTTCTCGCTTGTGCTCCTCGCGCCAGAGAGATGGGCGAGCCACGGTGCGCTCGTCCAGCCGCCAGAGCCAATCCGGCAGGCCGTTCAAACAACCGTCGCCGATCCCACGTGTTCGCTCAACGACGATGTCACCCACTGAACGGGCGAGCGTTGCTGCAATTGGTAAATCATGACATTTGGCAGGCGCGAAAAAGATGCGCGGACTACGGCTTCCTTGCTGAAGTCTCATTTGCGGGACGCCAAAAAACGGCGTCCAAGGCCAACTGGGACGCCAAGCGCGTACGCCGATGAGTTACGCATGCCGTTCTTTTGTCGCAGCCGCGACTGTGAGCGAGCGATTCTTCGTGGGAATCCCTTCTTAGTCCGGGAGTCGCGGGAGAATCGCTCGCTCACAGTCGCGGCTCGGACGGGTCGAGTTTACTGGCCTCAACCCAGCCCCTCGATCGCTTCAAGCTCTACGGCCGCCAGGACCCAGTAGCTCCAGACGTCGCCGTCCAGGACCACACGGTAGCGGTGGGCCGGGTCACGATGGCCGCGCTCTAGCACAGCGATGACCGTTCCCACACGACCCTCGAAGTCAGACTGATTGTCCTCGAAGTGGCGACATTCAGGATTCAGTCTGACGCGGACGCGCTGACCGACTTCCGGGCTCCACGGTTCGTAGTATTCGCCATGGGCTACCACGGGTCCTTACACCTGACTCAGGCCGGCGCACGTTCTGTGGCGGTAACAGCAGGTTTGGGCTCGTCCTCGAGCGGAGTGAGCGTGTGCAGCGGGCCGATACGGTCGAGCGAGCGCCAACCGAGGGCTACGGCCGTCACGACGACCAGCGTACCGACTCCGCCGCCCGCGACAGCGATGATGGGGCCAAAGATCGCCGCGAACGCGCCGCTTCGGAACGCCCCCAGCTCGTTGGACAATCCGATGAACAGCGAGTTCACGGCCGAGACGCGCCCGCGCAGGCGGTTAGGCGTAATGACCTGCTGGAGTGTACCGCGAATAACCATGCTCACAGAGTCCGCGGCGCCGCCAACGAACAGGCAGAGCAGTGAGAAGGCCATGTTATGCGAGAGCCCAAAGCCCACCGTCGTAATGCCGAACACGGCCACGACAATCATGAGCACCCGGCCGGGCCGTTCCCACGGCGGGAGACGGGTGGTGATGAGCGCGGCCAGAAGGGCGCCAACCGCCGGGGCTGAGCGCAGCAGGCCCAGGCCCGCTGGCCCAACCTCAAGAATGTCCTTGGCGTACACAGGCAGCAGGGCAACCGCGCCGCCCAGAAGGACAGCGAAGAGGTCTAATGTGATGGCTGCGAGGAAGACTTCATTGCGTCGGATGAACGAGATGCCGGCGAACATGTCCCCGAGCGTCTGGCGTCCGCCTGTGGATGGAGGATTGCCACGAGGCAGGCGGAAGAGGATGATGACGAAGCACAGCTCGGCAAACGCCGCGAGCAGATACGAGCTGCCCGCCTCGTTTGTCATCGCGATGAGCAGGCCCGCAAGAGCGGGTCCGCCAATGCTCGCCACCTGGTTGCTGGAGATCATCCAGGAATAGGCGTTGGAGAGATCCTTGGGCTGCAGGATCTCAGGTGGAATGGCATTGACTGATGGAATCGCGAACGGCCGCGCCGCGCCGCACACCGCCAGCATAACGAAGATGAGCCAGACCGTGTGCGCCCAACCACGCGACGGCTGCCAGGCTAAACGTGGCGAGGCTCAGTGCCCCGTAGGAAATCAGCGCCACATCGCGCCGGCGATACCGGTCCACCAACGCACCCGCGGGCAGCGTGAGCGCCAACGCCGGAACGATCTGTACCAGTCCTACCAATCCGAGCATCCATGGATCGCCTGTACGCTCGTACAGGTCCCAGCCCACGGCGACCGAGACGAATTGGAGAGCGAGCATGGAGAGCGCTCGCCCTAAAACAAGTGAGCCGATGTGCGGCACACGTAGCGCCGCGAATGCATCCACTCGCGTTGACGGCTCCGGTGATGACACGAATCCTCCACCCTTCACTGGGCGTCTTCCCATCGGAGCGACTCGGGCGAAATCGATCGAACCGGGAAGGAGCGACGGGCATCAACGCGCCGCCGCTCTTGTGACACTGTACCGGCGCGAAGCCGCTAACGGCTAGCCAAGCATTGATGGTGTCCACGTCTTTAGGCAGGGCCCAGATTCGCTCAACACCCAGTCAGTCGAAGCGAGCACCGCTTGAATATATTTAACATTTATGTTAAATATTTCATTATCATAGTCGTATTGTTGGAGACTGGATATGCAGCCCACACCGCCTGGCTGGCCGCGAATCTCATCGGCTCTCTTCTACCAAGACGCATCAAAGGCGATCGACTGGCTCTGTGAAGCATTCGGATTCGAGGTCCGTCTCAAGATCGAAGCCGATGACGGGAAGATCGAGCATTCAGAGCTTACCTATGGCGATGGACTCATCATGGTGGGCGACGTGAGTCGTGCCCGGGCTCAGGGGAGGAAGACGTCGGAAGCCAGTCCGCGCATGATCGACGGAGTGAACACACAGAGTCTCTGCGTGGTTGTTGACGATGCGGACGCGCATTGCGCGCATTCCCGAGCTTTCGGAGCCACCATCCTGCAGGAACCCTCAACCACCGACTACGGCGCGGATTACTGGGTGGATCGGACCTACTCAGCCGAAGATCTAGAGGGGCATCGCTGGTGGTTCATGCAGCGCATGAGCCCGCCAAAATCGTAAAGCACATGTAATGAGCGCTTCAGCGCGTTTCCTGCTGACGGGTAGCGAGCGGAGCGATGCGGCCTTCGACCGCTTGGATGTGATCGGTGGTGTAGGCCTTGCACGAGATCGGTGTCGCATCGCTTTGCTCGCTAGCCCTCATCCGGAAACGCGCTGAAGCGCTCACTACGTGCAACAAACCACATGGATCAAGAAATCGATCGTACGCTCTCCGCGCTGGCGGATCCCACGCGGCGGGGCGTTATCCAACGACTGCGAGCGCGCCCACATCGGGCGGGTGAGCTTGCTGACTCGTTCTCGATGAGTCGACCCGCGATGAGCCGGCATCTGCGTGTTCTTCGGAAGGCGGGGTTGGTGGAAGAGGACGAGCTCGAGGACGACGCGCGCGTACGGCTCTACCGACTGCGACACGAGCCATTCCTGGAGCTGCGCGCGTGGTTGGACGAGGTCGAGTCGTTCTGGGAAGACCAGCTCCAATCGTTCAAAGAGCACGTAGAGCGTCGACGGCCTTCATGAGTGACGTCCGCACCGGTCCACCCGGTGATCGCGTGACCGTGTCGGTTCAAGTGGCCGTATCGACTGATATCGCCTTCAGCGCATTCACTGAAGATATCGATCTCTGGTGGCGGCGGGGATTGCCGTATCGTGCCGGCGGGCTCGGCGGCGTGCTGCATTTCGAACCCCAGGCCGGAGGGCGAATGTATGAAACCATCGAGTCGGAGACTGGAGCTCGCATTGTGGAGAGTGGACGCATCACCGCCTGGGAGCCGCCGCGCCGGCTTGCCTTCGAGTGGAGGGCCATCAACTTCGGTCCCAACGATCGCACGATGGTTGAAGTCACCTTTGAGCCACGCGGTCGCGGAACGCTTGTAACGCTACGCCACTCTGGCTGGAGCGCCATTCCGTCAGATCACCCGGTTCGCCACGGACAGGACGTCGCAGTCTTCATGCGCGGCATGGGCATGTGGTGGGGCGACTTGATGACCGGCTTTAGAGAGCACCTAACCAAGACCGCCTAAATGTCACCCCGAGTAGCCCTCCTCACTACAATTGCTGATGCCCATGATTCTCCTGATCGTGTCCCTGTTTATCAGTTTGATGAGCCTGATGGATGCGCCGCCGGCAAGTGCTCAAAGCAGTGTCTATAACCTGGACTCGGCCTTACTTACGCTGGAGGACTTACCTGACGGTTGGCTTGCGAGTTTCCCTGGCGAGCAGGGCGCCTATACGACGACACGCTGCGGGCAGGACCTTACCGCTCTCTACCCAACGATCGCGCGCCAGTTCAAGCGATCCGACCTGGGCCCCGGTCTGATACATGAGATCGTGATCGTGCCACCAGGCGAGGGTGAAGCAGTGATGGCTTCACAGCGTGAGCGATTAGGAGCATGTCCTGAATGGGTCACGACGCAGGCTGGAAGGCCCACCCTCCGCTGGCAGGGAGCCGGAATTCCATTTCCGGAAATCTCCGACGAGGCGTTCGCGTTCAGGAGTGTCGCGCCTATGCTTCTCGTCGGCCAGGCCACGGGCGATCAAGTCACACTGAGAAGTGGAGATATCTTCAATCTCGTCACTTACGCGTCAGTTGGCACTCATGACACCGGCGCGCTCGAGCTCTACGCGCGAGTAGCGGCGGCGAAGCTTGCGGTGAAGCTCTCTGGGTCCTAGGCCCCCACGGGCCACGGGGGCGGGACGATTACGTCCTCGAAGTCTTCCTTGAGCCAGTTGCGCAGGTTGGTTCCGGGGCCAATGAGCTCGATCTGGACCATCGAGAAACCGTCGCTGACGAAAGCTGGACGGCCCACGTTCATGGACTCGAGGATCTCCTCCGACGTACAGCCTGGCCGAAGCTGGATCACACCGTTCTCGTCAGGATCGATGCGAGCTGAGGTAATCACGCCGCCCCGGGCTACCGCGTCCCGTAGGGATTCACGCAGGTCTGGCGCCCAGAAGCCGATGTGATTGATACCTTCCCCATACTGCTCCAGGAACCGGCTCTGAGCCGTGCGTCCTTCAATCACCTGGATAAACTCGAAGGTCTGGCCGGCGCCGCGACCATAGGCCATCAGTACCTTTCCGCCCGGTAGATCCGGATCCCACGGTACGCCGGGCGACTCGTTTTCGCGGAGGTGCCAATTGTCCACCCCCAGAAGTCGACGATAGTGCTCCATGGATGCGTGAATGTCTCGCACAACGTAGCCAAGGTGAAAGGCCTGAAGCTGGGGAGGAGGTGCGCTCATGATCTGATCTCCATACGCATTGGTGATCTCCTGGCTAGGCATACCCGTTGTCATGCGGGACGATCACAGTCTAGCGGCGAAATGGAGGTCCCGTCACACCGTGCCATCGCCGGTTCGCTCGTGGCGCGATTACCTCGTTCTCAACCAGAAGTACGGTGCGGTGAGTCTCTAAATCCAAGTATTCAGACGTGTGCGGTATGGGGAGCGACTCTTGCGGCGAGTATCAGTCCTGAGCTGGGCTAGGGATTCTCCCACAGGCAGAGGACGTTGCCTTCTGAATCCTGGATGTAGGACGAGTAGCCATAGTCTCCTACGCGCTGGCGTTCGGTGACGCGGCCTCCGCCTGCCGCGACCACCGCCTCACAGGTCTCTTCGATCGAATCCACGGTGATGATAGGGACGGGCGCCTTTACCAGCGCTGTCGCCGCGGCGATGCCTCCAACGATCTCGAGACTCGCATCGCCCATTGGCCCGTCCGATGCTGCGCTGAGCACACTGAATTGCACATCGGGTAGATCGGTGGCTTGCCATTGGAACACGGTTTCGTAAAACCGCCTGGCTCGCTCTCTATCGTGCGCCGGGATTTCAAATGTTATTCGCGCCACTTGCTGTCCCTTTATTGCGAGTTTGTCTTGAACCAATGTCGGCTTCAGGTAGCCAGGTATGGAAGTCCCTATCGGCGAGTAACGACCACGCCATCATTCTTCGCCTGGGACTCACATTCATCATAGGCCGACGAAACACAGTGCTGGATCACGCCCATGCGGAATCGGCGATGTGCCAGAGCCAGAATCGTGCGGGAGCGTCCTACTGGTTGCGGCGCAATCCCTTGGAGATCGAGCTGTCTACGGCACCTAGCGCGGCCGATTTGACCGCCTCGTAATCAGACGAAAGGATGTGCGGCCGATTTGCGTAGCGGTCGCCGATCCCCGCCAGCGTTCCCTCGTGGTAACCGACTTTGAAGTCCGGGAACTTGAGACCATTGGCGGTGGAGATCACGACCGTCCGGTGCTGCTTCTGGATCTCGCCCTTGGCGACCAGCTTCTCCAGAACAGCCAACGCGACCCCCGTGTGCGGATCGGTAAAGAGTCCACCGCGATCGGCGCGAGCGGCGGCCTGCGCCAGCTCGTCCTCGGTGGCCTGCTCAACCACGCCGTCAAACTGCTGCACGGCGCGTTTGGCCTTCTCATAGCTCACGGGATTCCCAATCTGGATTGCCGTGGCCAGGGTTGTCCCGGCCATGATCGGCTCAAGGAAGTCGAAGCCGCGCTCGAAGCTCTGGAAGAACGGATTAGCCGCTGCCGCCTGCGCCACAGCGATGCGTGGAAGTCGATTGATGAGTCCCAGCTCGCGCATCATCAGGAAGCCGGCCGCCAGGGCACCCGTGTTTCCCAGGTTGCCGCCAGGGATGACGACCCAATCCGGAACCTCCCAGTCGAACTGCTGGACGATCTCGATACCGACGGTCTTCTGGCCTTCCACACGTAATGAGTTCATAGAATTGGCCAGGTATATCCCCGGCTCCCGAGCAAGCCGCTGGACCAGACTCATACAGCCATCGAAGTCGGTCTCCACTGAGAGCACGACCGCGCCATTGGCGAGCGGCTGCACGAGCTGCGGGATACTGATCTTGTCACGCGGAAGGATGACCACGGCGGGAATGTCGGCCACCGCGCAATAGGCCGCCAATGCCGCGGAAGTATCGCCGGTGGAAGCGCATGCCACCGCCTGGATTGGAGAGCCGTCGGCGATCATCTGCTTCACAGTGGAGACCAGCACGGTCATGCCAAGATCTTTGAAGCTGCCAGTGTGGCTGTTGCCACACTGCTTGATCCACAGCTCATCCAGTCCTAGCTCGCGCCCGTAGCGCTCGGCCCAGAAGAGGTTGCTGCCACCTTCGTCTAGAGAGACAACATTGCTGTCCTCAACGTGCGGCTGCACCCACTCTTTCTTGCCCCAGACACCGCTGCCGTACGGCCAGGTGGTGCGCTTGTAGCGATCATCGAAGAGCTTCTGCCACTCGGCGGCCGTACGCTGCCGCAGTGCCTGGAGGTCGTGAGCAACCTCGAGCAGCGCTCCACACGACGGGCATCGGTAGATCACCGTGGTAAGCGGGATCTCCCCCGGGCACCCATCGATACAGCGAAACCAGGCGCGCGGGGTCACTTGAGCACGCTCGAGGAGGACGTCTACCTGCATACATCAATTCTAATGGAGGGATCAGAGGCGAGGAGGTCTCCGCCACTACGCCAGGCCCCTGCCCGGTCCCGTCTCGGCTTGACGAGAGGCTCCGGTGGTCGTACCCTCAGCGTCACCGTTGACCCTGGAGGATCCATTGTCTCGAGAGCCGCGCTCGTGGCGCGGCACAACCACGCGCTGATCACGCGCCATCGCTGTGGCGGGAGGTTGCAATGACTCGCACGCCCCTCTGGTCAGGTCCGTTTCTCACCGGTTTTCTCGCGAGCGCGGTAGTGGTGCTGGCTGCATGCCAGCCGGCCGCCCCGCCCGGGGGCGCTACCAAGAGCTCGCCAGGTGAGAAGCCGGCGGCCGGGGAGGAGCAGCCGAAGTACGGCGGCGTGGCCGTCATCGCCAATCGCGCCGATGCACCGGGCTCGTGGGACTCCATGCTGACCAGCACGATCACGCTCACCCATGTCAGTCTGGGCGTCTACGGCGAAGCGAACCTGGTGCGCCGCTGCCGCGAGGACATCTACAAGCTCTGCCCGTCGCTCGCGGAGAGCTGGGAGCCCAGCCCTGATTTCACGCAGTGGACGTTTAAGATCCGCGACGGCGTGCTCTGGCATGACGGTACGCCCTTCACCGCCGCGGACGTCAAGTTCTGGGCGGACCTGGCATACAACGGCGCCAAAGTGGGCGACAAGACTCGCCCTCCGGCGCTGTTCAAGGCGGAGCTAGGCGATCTCAAAAGCGTCGAGGTGATGGACGGCAACCGTGTCCGTTTCATCCTTGGCGGCCCTATTCCGTACTATCCCGACCTACTCTCCCGACCACCGGTCACCATCGCGCACCCGCGGCACATCATGGAGCCCCGTATCCAGCAAGGCGAAGTCATGATTGGTCCCGCGGACGTGGGCTGGGTCGGCCTGGGACCGTTCAAGATGGTCAAGCACGATCGCGGCAGTGTCATCGAGTTGCGCCGCTTCGATCGGTATTGGGAGCAGGACGCTCAAGGACGGCAGCTTCCTTATCTAGACGGAATCGACTTCCCGATCATCAGCGATCCAAGCGCTATGATCGCGGCTTTCCGGAGCGGCCGGCTGGACGGCGGCGCCCGCGGCGTAGGATTTGGTCTCCTACCGGACCAGCGCGCCAGCATCGAGCAATCGCTCAAGGATCAGGTCCAGTTCGTCAACATCGCCGCCTATCGCTGGGCATTTCACTTCAACACCGTCATGGTCAGCCCGTTTCAGGACGTGCGCGTGCGCAAGGCGATCTCCCTCTGGCTGGACCGGCGCCGGGATTCAGGCTGGGCTCGGCGGGTCCGGCGGCATGAGCTCGATCATGTCGCCCACCTCACCGTGGCCCAGCCCCGACTGGGCTACCTGGCCGGGGTTCAACGAACAGACCCGTGATCAGGATCGGGCGGAGGCCAAGCGCTTGCTGACCAGCGCTGGATACGGATCCGGCCTGGAGATGATGCTGATGTGCCGGCCCGTCTGGGCGCAGGCCTGTGAGTGGCTCCAAGGGGACCTGGCCGGACTGGGCGTGCAGGTGAAATTCAATCTGCTCGATGACGCCACCTGGAACCAGCAGCAGCGCAGCACCTCGGATTGGCACATGCAACAAGCCGCGTTCACGGACCTCATCCCTGAGGGTCTGGAGCGGCAGCTTTCCAAGGCGAGCCTGAGTCCCAACGCTGCGCCAAAGCACGAAGACGATCGCCTTCCCGAGATGTTCGCGCGCTTCCGCCAGGCAAAAACCCAGGATGAGCGGCTACAAGTAGCTCGCGATATCGAGAAGTACGTGTTGCAGGACCAGGTCTACTCAATCGTGACGTTCAACGAGCTCCAGGTGCTCCCGTACCGCTCCTACGTCAAGGGCCTCTTCGCCCCGCCCGAGGAGCTGGGCCACAACGTGGACTTCGCGACGGTATGGTTGGATAAGTAGGGATCAGAGGTGAGAGGCTAAGGCTAGAGGTTAGGAAGCGGAGTATATCGTTGGGGACACTGGCCTCTAACCCCTGATCCCTAACCCCATCCCTACTCATTGCCACAGCTTCTTCGAGGCGATTTGCGCGCCCTCGACCATGGCTTCAAACTTGGCCCAGCAGATCTCGGGCCCGCCCACCCGGCTACCGATTCCGCAGTCCGTGCCGGCCATCACGTTCTCTCGACCAACCAGCGTGGCGTACCGAACGAGCCGCCTGGCCACGAGCTCCGGGTGCTCCACGAAGTCGCGAGTAGTGCCCGATCACGCCGGGAATCAGGATGGTGTCCGGAGGCAGCTCGACCTCCTCCCATACCTCGTCCTCGTGCACGTGGCGCGGGTTGGCTGCCTCGATCGAGAACGCGCCCGCGTTGATGCCCAGCACGATGTCCACGAAATCGCGCAGCGGCAAGTCGTTCTTGTGCGGCCCGTGGTAGCTGCCCCAGCACATGTGCAATCGCACGCGGTCACGGGGGATCCCGCGCAGTGCGTAGTTCAGCACCTCCGTCCGAAGGCTCGCCTCACGACGGTACTCCTCGAGGTCCATGGCTGCGGTGCACCTGCCATCCGTCCGCCAGATCCGGGTCGTCTATCTGGAGTAAGAAGCCGGCGTCGACGATGGCCTGGTACTCCTCGTGCATGGCGTCGGCAATGGCTCCCAGGAACTCCTCATCGCTTGGGTAGTAGGCATTCTTCAGCCAGTGCTCGATAGACCCCGGGGCAACGGCCGGCAGATACAGCTCTTCTGCCTCGAGCCCCTGCGCGGCAGCCTTGAGGTTGTCGATGTCCCGCTGGACAATGGCCTGGCCCGTGTACGTGAGCGGCTCCACCGCCTGATGCACCACGCGCCGCATACCAACCGTTACACGCTGGCCGCGTCCCATGTTCGGCATTCCACCGCTGAAATACTGCGGGAAGTCGATCTGATCCCGACCCGATATCGGTGAGATGTAGGGCTGGTCAGTTGGCGCGAGACCGCCAAGGCGATCATTCACATAATCGCTGAATGAGCTCTTGCTCATCTCGCCGTCATTGACGCTATCGATCCCGATCTCGACCTGACGTCGAACGGCGTCCTTTACGGACGAGCTCACGAGCTGCTGAAAAGCCCCCTCGTCCACGGCTTGGCCTTCCCGTTTGGTGGCGATCATTTCCCGCAGCTCCGTCGGCGCGGGCAGTGTTCCCTGGTGTGTCACGCGAATACGATCAGTGCTGCGAATCATCTCCCGACCTCCCACGTGTGGCGACCCGGCGAGCGTACAGGGAAGTCAAGTGCTTTGCAATGGAGGCACCGCCGTCACCAACCTCAGGAGATCAATCGACGCGCGGTCGTCGTGACCTCGCCAGGGCCAGCTAGGCTCAGCAACTCTCAGAGACAGACGGCCCGACTCGGAAAAGAGCAGCCGATTCTCCGTATTCAGCAAATCTTCAATTTTGAGCGGGTCGCCGATTCAGTACTGAGGGCTACAACCTCTTAGAATCCTGAAGAACGACTGAGGAACCTGATCGAGGTGATCGAAGTGGCGGAGGTCGCTTCCACGAACGGAGTCCGCATCCTTGTTGTGGAAGACGAGGAGTCGATCCGCGACTTCGTTGAGATGGGCCTGAAGTACGAAGGCTTCGATGTTGCCCTCACGGAGGACGGCCCGGGCGCGTTGGAGGCATTCGATCGGCAACGACCCGACCTGGTGATTCTGGATCTTAATCTGCCCGGTATGGATGGGCTGGACGTTTGTCGGCAGATCCGCCGTCGCGGCGACGTACCGGTCATCATGCTTACGGCGCGCGCCGAGGTGGATGAGCGCGTGGAAGGGCTGGAGGCCGGAGCTGACGACTACCTCCCCAAGCCGTTCAAGTTCAAAGAGCTTCTCGCTCGGGTGAGGGCGGTCCTACGCCGACGTATCAGCGCCGTTGAGCGCGTCCTGCGATTCGGCCCCGTAGAGCTCAATCGCGACACCCGTGAGGTGTTTTACGATGGCCAGGGAGTGGCGTTGACCCCCCGCGAGTTCGAGCTGCTAGAGGTGTTTATGCTTCACCCCAGGCAAGTTATGACCCGCGAGGTTCTGCTGGATCGCGTATGGGGAACTGATTATCTTGGAGATGGCAACCTCATAGAGGTGCACATCAGCGCGCTGCGCGATAAGCTAGGCGATCGAGATCGGCGCATGATACGCACCGTCAGGGGCGTCGGATACGCCCTGTCAGGTTAAGTATGGCGCGCATTTCGCCCGATACCTGGCCCATTCGCTGGCGCATTGCCGTGCTCAACATGAGCATCGTAGCCGTAACGCTCCTTGGCCTTGGCGCTCTGTTCCTGGCAGTACTGGACAACGCATTGGTGAACATCAGCGCCGAGTACTTACGCGATCAGGCTAGGACGGCACTGAACATCGTGCAGGACGGCGGTCCCGGACGCGGACGTGGGGCCGCCGGCCCGCGGACCACCCTCACCCGCATCGTTTGCTCGCAGCGCAGACTTCATCGTCCGTCGACTCAGTGGTCCCGACACTGGCGTGTTCGTGTTCGACGCGTCTGCTGCGCTGGTCTCAGCCAGCGAATCACAGGAAGACATCGAGGTTTGGCCGCAGCCGCCGCGCGACTTGCTCACCACCGCGCTCAGTGGGACAGAAAGCACCATGGTGGTCTCGCAGCAGTCACGCCGGACGCTGTTGCTGCTTCTGCCGCTGCGGGGCGCTGAACGTGAGGTTATCGGAGTTATTACTCTGGCAAGCTCACTCGAGCTCGTGGAACAGCTCCAATCAACGCTGCGGACCGCTCTTGGCGCTGGCACGTTGTTGGCCGCGTTGTTGGCAGGAGTCCTGGGGTTACGGGCCACGCGCCAGGCGTTGCGGCCGCTGGACCGCGTCGTCGCCACAGCCCGCAGCATCGCTGGCGGTAACCTGGACGTGCGACTTCGGCTGCACCGACGCGACGAGATCGGGGAGCTCGCGGAAGCGTTCGATACGATGCTCGATCGACTGGCGGCGGCACTGAAGGCGCAACGGCGCTTCGTGGCCGACGCAGCGCACGAGCTGCGCACTCCTCTGACGGCGTTGGGTGGCATGGTTGAGATGCTGGAGATGGGGGCGGATCGCGGCGACCGGGCCACGGTGTCACGCATGCTCCAGACGATGAATCGCGAGATCGATCGACTTGCTCGATTAGTCAGCGATTTGCTTACTCTCTCCAAGCTTGACGCTGAGCGGCCGATCGTCAACGCGCCCGTGGACCTGGCCGTATTGGTGAATGAAGTCGCTAGCCAAACTCGGCTCTTGGCTCGCGGACAGCATGTCGATGTCACAATCGCCGACGCGCCATTAGTGACAGGCGACCAGGATCAGCTCAAGCAGGTGCTGCTGAACCTTGCGGACAATGCACTGAAGTTCACGCCACCGGGCGGCCGGATCGAGTTCCGCCTGGGAAGTGACCATGGTACCGCGACGATAGGCGTGGCGGACACGGGCAGCGGCATCCCCGCCGACGTTTTACCTCGGGTGACGGAGCGATTCGAACGCGGGGACCCATCACGATCGCGAGCAACTGGTGGTTTCGGGCTCGGCCTAGCCATCGCGCGAGACATCGTCGAAGCACACGGCGGCCAGCTCAGCATCGAGAGCAAAGTGGGACAAGGCACGGTTGTCCACATTGCGTTGCCTCGTCAATCTTCAGCGAACCATCAGATTGTTCGATCAGCCGCTTAAGGCTGGAGATTGACAATACATCTTGTGAGAACTGCGAGCGGACAGAATCAGCCGCCCAGGGACGCGAATGTAGCGGGAGGATGCACAGGAATGGCATCTCAAGGATTGAAACGCATCATTGCCGCGGGCGCGGCAGCCGTTGTTCTCGGGGTCGCGGCCATCGGATTCGTGAATGCCGAGCCGGGGCCCGGGGGAACACCTGGCGGCCAGCGCCAAGGATTCAATCGCGAAGCGATGCAGCAACGGCACGAGCAATACCTCACGACACTTGCTGGCAAGTTGGGCGTAAGTGTGGACAAGCTTCGCCAGGCCATGTCTGACACCCATAATGAGCTTGGTGGACCTGGCGGTCCCCGCGCACACCGCGGTGGCGGAATGGGCTGGTTTGATCTTGAGGCGGCGGCGAAAGCCATGAATATCACCCGAGACCAGCTTCGCCAGGAGCTGGCCGGGAAGACCATGGCGGCCGTAGCGGCGACACATAGCGTCCCGGCAAGCAGCGTCTCGGCCGCGATCAAGGCTGCCGCGACAACGAGGATCGACCAGGCCGTTTCCGCAAATCGCATGACCGCCGATCAGGCGTCCAAGGCAAAGGCTGAGCTCGATCAAAAGATCAACGATTTCATGAATCGTACCTTCCCCGCGGCGGGACAGCGGGGTCCTAAGCCGGCCGGTCAATAGGTCTGGACCGGCCCATGCAGAACGGCGCGTTCCTCCTCCGCGGAACGCGCCGTTCTGCATGGAAATTCGTTCTCACTTTAAATACTGAAAAGACTGCAAACATTCCTCGTAATGGCAAGGTCCGCATGACATCGTTGGTATCGAAGAACGTCCCCTGGCTCGCGAGCCTCCTTGCCGCCGCTGTCATCATCGGCTGTGGCACATCTGCGTCGGCTTCAGTCACCCCAACGGAGTCGCCTGCCGAAGCCTCGCCCAGCAATCTCGATGAATCTCTAGCTTTCGACGAGTCCCAAATCGTTGAGCCACGACTCGCCGAGTCTGGCGGCGCTGTGCCGCCAGGTGACCCAGCGCCTGTGGTGTCGCTGGATCCCGAATCCGCGCCTCCGCCGGCCACTAATCCGCCCGAAGCCGATAACACCTGCGACGTCGCTCCGGGGCCGTTCGATCGCTCTCAGTTCCGTGTTCCATTACCCGCGACGCCGCGTTGGAATCCCCCGGGACAGAAGCGCGTTGGAATCCAGGCTGGTCACTGGTTAACCGAGCAATCCCCTCAGGAGCTACGCGGCCTGGGACCCGGGGCATCCGGGGGAGGCAAGTCCGAGTGGGAAGTCAACTTGAATATCGCCCGGCGCGTCGGTGCGCTGCTAGAAGCGGAAGGCATTCAAGTGGACATTTTGCCCACCACGGTCCCGGTGCGTTATCGCGCGCACGCCTTCGTCTCGATTCACGCCGATGGTGATGTGGCCGGTCGATACAGTGGATTCAAAGTGGCTCGACCGGGCTTCAGCTCGGTTCCGGAGGCAGACGATCGACTTGTTCGAGCGATCAATGCGGCGTATGAGCCCGCGACCGGTCTGGCCAGGGACGACGATCACATCTCGCTGCGCATGCTCTATTACTACGCATTCAACTCACGACGATATTGTCATGCCGTCAGCGCCGGGCGTGCCTCAGATCATCGTGGAAGCCGGCTTCCTGACGCACGCTGGTGATCGCGACATTCTCATCTACAATCCCGATGCTCCCGCTCGCGGCATCGCCAACGGCATCCTGGCGTTCTTGCGCGAGGAGTAGCGGCGTTCAGCATTTCCTGATGCTGGGTGGCATGTAGTGCGAGGCGGTATTACTTGGGGGTACCGGAAGTACGGGCGGGATCTGGTCTCAATCGTAGCCTTCTGGCGTGATAGGATTCCGTCATGCGCTTCATCAAGATGCACGGCATCGGTAATGATTATGTGTATGTGAACGGTTTCGCGGAGCAGGTGGCCGATCCTGAGTCGCTCGCGGTTGCTATCTCAGATCGCCATATGGGCGTCGGCGGTGATGGCCTCATCATGGTGCTGCCCCCGGAACCGGGCATTGACGCGGACGTGCGCATGCGTATGTTCAATGCGGACGGCTCCGAGTCGGAGATGTGCGGCAACGGCATCCGCTGTGTCGCCAAGCTCTCGCATGACTATGGGCTGAGCACGGCGAAGCCAATGAAGGTGCAGACTGGCGCCGGTGTGCTGACGCTGGACTACAGACTGGACACGGCGGGCAAGCTGGCTGAAGCGACCGTTGACATGGGTGAGCCGATTCTCGAAGCCGAGCGCATTCCAGTCCAGATTGATGGGCATCCCCACGCCCATCCGGTTGTCAACATCCCCGGTACGGTGATCGAGCTTCGTGGCTGGGACACTGCCGCGCAAGAAGCTGCAGGACTCGAGCGCTGCTGGACAGCCGTCTCGATGGGCAATCCCCACGCGATCTTCTACGTCAAAGACGTCCAGGCAGTGCCGTTAGAGATCGTTGGTCCGCAGCTCGAGCATGCCGCGGCGTTTCCACGTCGAATAAACGTTCACTTCGTGCAGGTGCATTCAGTTGACGAAGTCACCATGCGTACCTGGGAGCGCGGCAGCGGAATCACGCTGGCCTGCGGAACGGGTGCGAGCGCCGTCTGTGTGGCTGGCGTTCTTACCGGACGCACTGACCGCAAGCTTCTCGCCCATTTGCCGGGCGGCGACTTGAACCTCGAGTGGCGTGAGTCGGACAACCACGTGTTCATGACGGGCTCCGCGACCGAGGTGTTTAGCGGCGATTGGGCGCTCTAGGGAACGTCCCAACTGCGCTTTTGAAAGCAGGACACTCTAGCAGCGCCGCCAAGCCCCGTCGTTACGCGTCTGAGCTCACCCCTGGCTCGGGGCTGGTAAAGCGACAGCGAGCTTCCCTGGCGCTCAGTACGTGCCGAGTAGGCCCGCTCGCCGCTTCGCCGCGAGCACGCGACGAACTGAATCATCCAGCCGTTCCTGGCTGATGCGGCCACCGATCTCGCTCAGCACCGCATGCACCATGCGCCGTTGTCGTTCGATTGGTCCGACAACGATGAGGATGTCCGTGCCCGCTTCGATCGCCTGAATCGCGGCCTCGCCTGATTCGAACCGGCCGGTGATGGCCTGCATTGCGCCCATATCATCGCTGAGCACCAGGCCGTTGAAACCAAGCTCGTTGCGTAGAAGCCCCGTGACGATTGCTGGCGAGAGACTGGCTGGACGCTCGGTCGTGCTGTCCAGGGAGGGGTAGCTCACGTGAGCGGTCATGATTGCCGCGACGTCGGACTGAATCGCACTCCTGAACGGCGTGAGCTCAATGGCGTCGAGCGTCGCTCTATCACGACTTACCACTGGTAGCGTCTCATGCGAGTCCTCAAGACTGTTGCCGTGTCCCGGAAAATGTTTGCCGACTGCCAAAACACCCTGTGACTGCAGTCCGGCGATATATGCGGAACCGAGCGCCGCGGCGGTAGTAGCTGAGCTGCTGAACGAGCGATTGCCAATCACTTCATTCGCCGGGTTGTCCCAGACGTCCAGTACAGGCCCCAGGCTCATGTGAACGCCCATTGCCGCGAGCTCGCGACCGTGGATGTCGCCACGACGCTGCGCCTCAGCAACTGCACGGTCCAGCGGCTCGATCTGCCCCACTTCGAATGCAGGGCCGAACACGGTCGTACCCTGTTTAATACGCTGTACCAGTCCGCCCTCATGGTCGATTGCAACGAGGGGTGGCAGCGTCCCACTATCCGCGGCCAGCGTCTGGAGCGCGGTGGTCAAGAAGCGCGCGGAGTCAGCTGAGGTTGCGTTGGAGAGAAGCGCGATTCCACCGGCGCGTAGCTCGCCGATAACCGGATCCGCGCCGTTGACGCCGGGTCCTTCAAAGCCCAGCAGAAAGAGCTGACCTACTTTTTCGGCTGTTGAAAGAGAGTCAAGCATGACGTCGTCAGCCAATGTGTCAGTGCGCGCCGAACCACGAACAGATCCGAAGACAAGGACGGCCAGGAGTACTGCTCCGACCGTGAATGCGAGCCACCGTTTCATTCCTGAAACGATACTCTCCCACGGACCTAGCCCGCAGAGATGTGGATTCCAGCGAGCGAGGGAAGCTACGGCTTTGTGCTGAACGCCGCGTTCTTTGAGACCACCGGATTTGGGACCTTTTGGACGCGGCAGTGAAGGCGCTCAAGGTGCTGGTTTCGCGGTCAATCGCCCGCGTATTCACGGTCGACTTCGCAAAACCCGATCTGAGCACGCACACCGGGCGCCAGCCGGTGAGGGAGTAGGCCTCCGCTTTCGGATTGACCAGGACGTCGATGTGGCGCTTGCCATCGCGCCAAGACACCCGGTAAGCAGAAACGGGCGAAACTGACGCTAAGCCAGCGTGGACTCCATGGTGTCAAGCTGCTTTGCTCGACGGTGTGCGGCTGCTTGTCCATTGATCGAACAATTTGCCTATCGGTCCAACGCTCTCTGGAGCTCCTGTTCCAATTGCGCAGCCGACGTGAAATGTATTCCCTGCCAGCCACGTCGCAGGGCTCCTGCTACGTTGGGCATGGAGTCATCGATCAGCAAGAGATTCCCGGGAGGCACACCTAGCTTGCTCTCCACGCCTCGAAACACGATTTCCTCGGGCTTCGTGGCGTCGAACATGGCCGAGACGAATATTTCATCAAACTCTCGACCCACGTCACTGAGGTCATGCGTGAGAGCATCCAGTAGCACGGGACCGTTGTTCGTGAGAATGGCGGTCCGCAGCCGGAGTCGTACCGCTCGTGCAATCGCAATCACGTCGGGATGCGGTTCGAACGCCCTACACCACAGTGAACGGTAAGTCGGGTAATCGCACGGGAGCCCGAGAGCTGCTACTGCAAGTTCGTACTCTGCATCCCGTGTGAGCTGGCCGCGGTCAGCCAGGTCAATGAGACCGCAGTCGTCGAGACGTAGCGCGACTTCATCTGGCGGGAGACCGCTCGCGTCGCTCAGCGCATACAGTCGGCGCTTCGGCGAGAATTCGCACAGCACGCCGCCAAGGTCGAAGACAACGAGCTCGGGATTCATAGGCTTCATTCACCCGCTTCCATAATGTTCAAGTCGGGCATTGAACACGCCGACGGCGTCGCTCGTATCGTCGAGTCAAACGTTACCTAAGAATGGCACATCTATACTTCCTAGAGACGAGCGATGCGAGGAGCATGTGAATAGTCATGAGTGAGCAACCGGAGTGGGTCCCGGTCATCGTTGAGATTCCGCGGGGCAGCAGGAATAAGTACGAGCTCGACAAGGAGACCGGCCGCATCTTCCTCGATCGTGTGCTTTACTCCTCCGTTCACTATCCCACGGATTACGGATTCATCCCCGAGACGCTGGCTGACGACGGTGATCCTGTGGATGTACTCATCGTCATCAATGAGCCAACGTTCCCAGGCTGTCTCGTGCATGCTCGCCCGATAGGCGTTCTCGACATGCGCGACGAGAAGGGCCATGACCATAAGGTGCTGGCCGTGCCAATTGGAGATCCACGCTTCGAAGAAGTGTGCAAGCTCTCGGACCTCTCGGCTCACTGGCTGCTGGAGATCGAGAATTTCTTTCAGCACTACAAGATGCTCGAGGACAAGTTCACGGAAGTGGTTGGCTGGGAGAGCCAGGACGTCGCCTGGAAGATCATCCGCGAAGGCTACGACCGGTTCGTGCCGCACTGATTCGGTAGCGGACTTGATCGCAAAGGATGTGGAGTAAGCGTCCAGCTTGCGTTCTCTGCGCCCGATCTCGCTCAACGCTACGCATTCGGAACCGGGCACTGCGATCATATCCGTTGATGTGGCATGCGCTGCCGAGACAAGCACGCTATGCTGTGCAGCGTCCTAGCACCCGCGGGAGCGGCTATGACGGAGGAGTCATGGACCACGCAAGTCGATTCACATTTTCCAGCCCGAACTCTTGGCCGCTTGAGCAATCTCTCGGAGTGGGCCGCCGAGCATCGTTTTACGCGCGTCGATTTCAACGCCGATGGTGCGCCCAATTACCCGGGCACATTCACTCCAGAGCGGATCAATAATGTGCGCGAGCGCGCCGCGGCCGACGGCGTGACAATCGGGATCCACACGTCATCAGGCGTCAATATGGCCGAGATCACGCCGGTGATGGCGGCAGCCGCGGACCGATACGTCGTGGAGAATTTCCATCTTGCGAGGGACCTCGGTTGCAGCTATCTCGTGTGTCATGGCGGGTTTCACTTCAGCTCGGACGTAGAGCCGCGGTTTGAGGCAAGTATGGCGCGGGCCGAGAAGATGATTCATCAGGCAGAAGCGCATAGTCTCGATATCTATTTCGAGAACCACAATTGGGAGCCCGAGCACGCCGAGATCCATTACATCCCGCACACTGTTGCCGAGACCCGACGGTATTTCGAGCGCTTTAATTCGCCGCGCTTCAAGTGGGCCTGCAATATCGGCCATGCGGCGCTCGTACCTGACAACTGGACGGGATTTCTGGACGCGTTCGGCACTGATCGCATCGGCCACGTGCGGCTTCATGATACGCACGGAAATACGAAGAGCACTTGCTTCCAGGCCGCGGCATCATCGATTTCCGAGCCGTGTTTACTCGCCTGAATGAAGGCGGCTACACGGGGCCGTTCACCCTCGACTTCGGCACGCCCGACGATCGAGCCCGCGGCCGCGATCAGTTTGCCGCTCTCCTGGAGGAGCTGGACGGCTAACTACCACAAGCACGTTGAAACACCGCCACAAGCGTAGAGAGAGTTAGGAGCCGGACGCTTCGCGGAGGAGCTGCCGCGCGATTACCAGGCGCTGGATCTCGTTGGTCCCTTCGCCGATGATCATGAGCGGGGCATCGCGGTAGTAGCGCTCCACCGGGAGATCCTGGGTGTAGCCGTAGCCGCCATGGATACGCATGCACTCGGTGGCCACGGTGAGTGCGGTTTCGCTGGCGAAGAGCTTGGCCATGCCGGCCTGGAGGTCGGCGCGCTCGCCGCGATCTTTTGTCTCGGCAGCATCCTTGACCAGCAGCCTGGCGGCTTGCACGCTGGTCGCCATATCCGCCAGCTTGAGCTGAATGGCCTGATGCTCGGATATGGGCTTGCCGAAGGTTTGACGCTGACGGGCGTACTTCAGCGCCGCTTCTAATGCAGCCTGGGCTACACCCACCGCGCGTGAGGCCACATTGATTCGACCAACTTCAAGCCCGCTCATGACGTATTTGAAGCCAAGTCCCTCCTGCCCCAGCAGGCTGCTTCCTGGCACACGGCAATCCTGGAAGACCAGCTCGCACGTCTCCACACCCTTGTAACCAAGCTTTTGGAGATCGCGCGCCACGCTGAAGCCCGGCGTCCCGGCCTCTACCATAAGTATGCTGATACCCAGATACGCGGGCTGGACAGACTTGTCGGTCTTACACAGAACCGCGAAGATCTTGCCGCGACGACCGTTGGTGATGAATAGCTTGCCGCCGTTGATGACATAGTCGTCGCCATCACGTACGGCCGTTGTCTCGATGGACTGGAGGTCGCTCCCAGCGCCTGGCTCAGTAAGGCAAATGGCCGCGCGGCGCTCTCCCAGGACCAAGTCCGGCAGATAGCGCTGCCGCATCTCGTCTGAGCCGAACTGCTCCAGCATGTAAGCAACGAGCAGATGCGTGTTCAGGACGCCGGTGAGGCTCATCCAGCCGCGCGCCAGCTCCTCCACGATCTGGGCATACACCGTCATCGGCAAGCCGAGCCCGCCCCAACTCGGCCCAATAGTCGCGCCGAAGAGGCCTAGCTCGCGCATCTGGTCGATCAGCGCCTGCGGATACTCATCGCGATGCTCGAGCTCGGAGGCAACGGGCATCACCTCGTTATCGACGAAGCGGCGGACTTCGCGAATGAGCAAGGTGGCGGTATGGCTGTCCATGGTCATCGCCGGCTGAGGGAGCACGGAGCGGATCAATCGAGGTACTCGTACGCCGGAATGGTCAGAAACTCGATGTACTCGTCCGCGAGGGCGACGCTCTCGAAGATCGTCGCGGCCTCTTTGAAGCGACCCTCTTCGTAGGCGGCGCTGCCGAGAGCCTCACGGAGATTGCTGAGCTCTTCCGCTTCCAGCGAGCGGACAAGCTCCCTGGTCACGGTCCGACCATCGTCCAGCTTCGTGCCGTGGCGGATCCACTGCCAGAGCTGGGATCTAGATATCTCTGCCGTGGCAGCGTCTTCCATCAGGTTGTTGATTGCAGCGGCGCCCACACCGCGCAGCCACGATTCGATGTACTGGATCCCCACACTGATGTTGGTTCGCACGCCGACTTCGGTCACCGTGCCGCCGGGGATGGTTAGATCGATCAGACTGGCGGCGTTTGGTGTGACGTCTTCTCGGAGGCGGTCAACCTGGTTCGGGCGCTCACCCAGCGCGTTCTGGAAGACCTCCTGCGCAACGGGGACGAGATCGGGGTGTGCGACCCAGGTGCCGTCGAACCCGTCGCCGGACTCGCGTGTCTTGTCATCCCGCACGCGCGCGAGTGCGTTCTCGGTGACCTCCGCGTCGCGCCGATTCGGAATGAACGCGGCCATTCCGCCAATGGCATGCGCGCCACGCCGATGGCAGGCGCGCACGAGCATCTCAGTGTAGGCGCGCATGAAGGGCGCGGTCATGGTGACCTGCGCACGATCAGGAAGTACCTTGTCCGGCCGATCGGCGAATTTCTTGATTGCGCTGAACATGTAGTCCCAGCGGCCCGCGTTGAGACCTGAGCTGTGGTCGCGCAGCTCGTAGAGGATCTCCTCCATCTCAAATGCAGCCAGAATGGTCTCAATGAGGACAGTGGCACGGTATGTCCCGATAGGCGCGCCCAAATACGCCTGGGCAAGGACAAAGGCATCGTTCCAGAGCCGAGCTTCCAGATGGCTCTCCATCTTTGGTAGATAGAAATACGGTGCTGAGCCGCGCGCCATAAGCCGCTGGGTATTGTGGAAGACGTAGAGGCCGAAATCGAACAGGCTGGCTGACATCGGTTCGCCGTCGACGAGTAGGTGTTTCTCCACCAGGTGCCAGCCGCGCGGACGGACGAGCAGGGTGGCCACCGAATCGTTAAGCTCATAAACACGGCCATCCGGATTGAGAAACTCAATGGTGCGGTCGTTGGCATCGATCAAGTTGATCTGGCCGTCGATCATGTTGTCCCAGGTGGGCGTGTTGGCGTCCTCGAAGTCGGCCATGAAGACGTTGGCGCCGCAGTTCAGCGCGTTGATGACCATCTTGCGGTCTGTGGGACCGGTGATCTCCACCCAGCGCTTCTGAAGATCGGACGGAGCCGTCGCGACGCGCCAGTCGCCGCTTCGGACCGCGCTCGTGGCCGCGAGAAAGTCGGGAAGCTCCCCTTCACGGATGCGCTTCGCGCGATCTGCCCTGGCCTGGAGGAGCGCTTTGCGGCGGGGCCCTAGCTCACGCTGAAGCTTGGCCAGAAAAGCAAGGGCTTCCGATGACAGAATCTGGGCGAATTCACCATCTGCCCGCCCGCGCACCTCAACGCCGTCAACTGCGGCCATTGCATCTTCCTCCGTGTCAGCCATCCGTGGCTTCACTTGTACCCCACCCGCGCCGCCCGCGCGCATCCCGCGCGCTCGTCGGCACGGCTCATGCGATGGATATAGCTGCGGTTGGAGCCCAACAAAGTGGACTCTTTCGCGCAGCCATGTTCGGCAAAACGGAGAAACCATGAACGTGCAACGCCTGGACCAGGAGATCAAAGTGGACATGGCTGTCCAGACCGCTGAAGGCTCGGAGCTAGGCACGGTGGCCGAGGTCTGGCCAGACGTAGGAGTAGGTGAGAGCTGGGGCGCAGTGGGGTCCATCCCACAGCGCGAGGCAGAAGCCACCGATGTCTCACAGTACGCCTTTAGCGAATCGATGCCTGGCGAGGGCGACAGCTACTTCCGAGTCCGTACGAAGGACGGTGACGACCTGTATATTCCATTCGCAGCAGTCAGTCAGGCTGAGGGCGGGGTGGTCACCGTTGCTGTGGACGAAGCCAGCGTGCCAGGCATGCAGTGGGACGTCATGCCTGACTTCATCAATATCAAATCCGAGCCCGATAGCCAGGGCGGCCCGCACGTGGCTTGAGGAGTGACCGTCATGTCAGATGAGACTCTGGATCGCAGCGCGGAACGATACGCCGAGCGATTTTCTCGCTACAACTTGGTTGCTGTTGTCAACAACCTGGACAATGCGCAGAGAGTTGCTCAACACGCTGAGTCGTCAGGGTATCGAAGCAACTAAGACATCGTTGTTGGGACCGGCCGCGGAGAGACGCCGAGCAGACCCTTGATCCAAACGCGAAGGATCGCGGAGTTATTGCCGACGTGACCAAGAATACCGCGGTAGGATCAGTTGCCGGCGGCGCCGCGGGCGGCCTGGCGGGATTTCTGGCGGGACTTGGCGCGTTTGCCATTCCGGGAATTGGCCCGGCCGTGGGCACCGCACTGTGGATCGGCACGGTAGGGCGGTGCGGTCATTGGCAGTGGAGTGGGCGGGATGCTGGGGGGAGTGGCCACCATCAATGACAGCGAAGCGTGGGAGCTGACCTATCAGCTTCAGGAGGGCCGTGCCCTGGTGGGCGTCCACAGCGACGATCGCGACGACATCGAGCGCGCCCGCAAGGTCTTCGATGGCGAGAATGTCGTGAGTATCGGTGAGTTCGACGAGAACGGGAAGCGAGCCGGCAGTTAAGAGCGAAAAGTTAAGACTAGCTGCGGTCCGCCATCCGTGTCACTTTCGCTCTTAACCGACGAGGGGCGCGTTACCATTCACTGAGGTGCCGTGATGAGTGTGCTCAGTGGATTGCCAAAGCGCGTGCGGGTTGTGGAAGTTGGCCCGCGTGACGGGCTTCAAAACGAAGCGGCCGACGTACCGACTCGGGCAAAAATAGAGCTCATCGAGCAGCTCGCCGCGGCCGGGTTGGACACCGTGGAATCTGGCTCTTTTGTCCATCCCAAAGCGGTGCCGCGCATGGCTGATACAGCGGAGGTGCTAGCAGGCATCTCACGCCGCCAGGGTGTGCGTTACCCGGTGCTGGTACCCAACGAGCGTGGACTCGAGCGAGCGGTAGAGGCGGGGGTCAAGGAGATTGCCGTCTTCACCGCGGCCAGCGACGCGTTCAATCAGCGCAATATCCGCATGACGATTGACGAGTCATTTGATGCCATCACCGCCGTGACCCGCGGCGCCAAGGCCGCCGGCATGTGGGTGCGCGGATACATCTCAACGTGTTTCGGCTGTCCGTATCAGGGAGAAGTGACTCCGGAAGCGGTGCTCGATGTGGTGAAACGGCTGGACGATCTGGGCATTGCCGAGATCTCGCTGGGCGACACGATCGGTATTGCGACACCGCGAGATGTTGAGCCAGTGATCGAGCTCGTTCTGAAGCATCTGCCAATCGATCGCCTGGCGCTTCACTTTCACGATACGCGGGGAACTGCCCTCGCCAATACTCTCACGGCCCTCCAGATGGGATGCTGGATCTTCGATTCGTCGGCCGGCGGATTGGGCGGCTGTCCATTCGCTCCCGGCGCAGCGGGCAACCTGGCCACAGAAGACCTGCTCTATCTCCTACATGGATTGGGGATCGAGACTGGAGTTGATCTTGCCGCGGTCGTGGCGGCATCGGCAGGCATTGCGCGGCACCTGGATCACCCGCTGACCAGCAAGGTCTATCAGGCGATGCGGGCGGCTGAGGGTAGAGCCACTGAGGCTATTGATGCGTTCGCGAGGTCCTCACCTTAACCCTTTCCCAAAGGGCGAGGTAACGGATCAAGCCCGATATCGCCGACGCTGTTCCCTTGACCTTTGGGAAAGGGTTAGGGTGAGGACCTCGCGAACAAACCTAGCGCCGACCTTACGGCCATGCCGCAGCATGCGTCCCCAGAGGAACAGGCGGTCGCTCCCAGTACGCGCGGT
The DNA here is from genome assembly GCA_963765765.1 of uncultured Chloroflexia bacterium. Taxonomy (GTDB): domain Bacteria; phylum Chloroflexota; class UBA6077; order UBA6077; family JACCZL01; genus CAVXYC01. Next base: position 180,650 of record CAVXYC010000032.1, read on the forward strand.
GTTTCTGAGAGATCGATCGCTGGCTTCAGGTGCCTCAGTCGGCCCCATGCGGTATCTCTTTCGATCGTCAGATCAGACTGGTCGCCAGAACCGCTGGCCTGAGCAGGATCGCATATCGGACCAAGCCGGGCGAACCACATTCCGCTCTGCACGAGTGAGGCGCGGACGTGATAGCTGCCGCCTTCGCGCGCCCGCCTGCCGAGCGCTACCATGGTTCCCAGCGCAGCCAGGTAGCCTGTCGTGTAGTCGCACGCCGCCACCGGCATGCGAACGGGATGATCAGGTGTCCCCTGTGCTGAGACCAGACCGGTCACCGTCTGAGCAAGCTGCTCCCAGCCCGGACGGCCACGCCACGGTCCGTGATGGCCGTAGCAATTAATCGAGACATAGATAAGGCCCGGTCGGACGAGCGCAAGCTCCTCCGGTCCGAACCCTCGTCGCTCCATGGAGCCGGCCCGATATCCCTGGGACACAACGTCCGCGTCAGCGGCCAGCGAGCTAAGGGTGGCGCGATCATCAGCGTCATCGAGGTCGAGATGCGCTGAGGCCTTCCCTTGGTTCGTGTCCATGAGCCAGAGGTCCGCGTGAGGAAGGTCCCTGGATGCAATGTGAAGCACGTCGGCCCCATAGGATGCGAGCGTTCGCGCATGCGTCGGTCCCGCCAGGATGCGGGTCACGTCAAGCACTTTCAGTCCGGACAACGGCCTGTCACCGGCTGGCAGTGGCTCCGGATCTGAGTCGGCGAGCTTGATGATCTCCACACGTGGCACACCTGCCATGGTCTGGCCCTGCGGGTGCGCGGCCCATTGCTCCGCTGTACGCGCCATAGCGCCGCACATCCGCGCTTCGGCGAGGGCGTCCTCCAGCGCCTGACCCTCCCAGCGTGCCACGGCCGCGGTGATCGCATCCCGATCGCGAGAGCAGCCCAGGACCTTGAGCGTACCCTCCGCAAGGTGTGGAAACGCCCCATGGAGGTGCACCCATCGTCCGTCGCTGCAGCGATACAGATCCACCACTGGATTCCCATCCGCGGGACCAAGCGGTGGCGGGCCGCCATTGACCTGCATGTAACCACTGGCCCTGAGCGAAACAGCCGCGCGGCGCACCTCCACGGTCACTTTCTGGCGTCGGCCCGTCTTCATCTCCCAGAGATCTGAGAGGGCGACGCCGCCAGCGGCTAATGCCACGGCCGCCGCTTCACCCACGGGAAATCGGTTCCCCAGAATCGGGTCCTTGCCGATGATCGTCACATCATCGTCTGGTGCGGCTTTAAGACCAACTTCACCGAGTAGATCTTGAACGCGTGCGTCGATCATCTGACTTTTCTCCGTGAATGATTGAGGCCTCGCTGTGCCTGAATTGCGCCTGGCATCTAACCTTCACTATCTTCCTTGATCAGCGAGTCCAGTCGATCCACCGAAGCGCGCGGCAGCTTCATGAATTCGTTGATAAGTGTCTGCACACGCTCGCCGGGTACAGGATTGGTATCCAGACCAGTGCGGGAAGCTTCCGCCTTGAGCTCGGGATCGTTCAAGGCCAGATTGAGCGCGGCGCGCATCGTCGTCAATATGTTGGCGGGCATCTCCGGCGGAGTCACGAATGGTCTAGCCCATTGCTGGCTCTGCGCGGCAAGTGCCAGGAGCTGCCGCTTCTCCAATGGCGCGGAGGCGGCCAGGGTGTCCGCGGTAGGCACGTCGGTCAGCAGGGGGTCCTCGAGGGCCAGCCCAACTTGCACCAGAGGAAGCAGCACGCGGTTGCGGATGTTATCTCCCGCCGAGGCCAGGTAGGAGTCCCAGCTATTTGACGTGCCGTCCACTTCGCCTCGTTCGATCCCAAGGTAAATTTCGGCGCTGCCCGGGTAACCAAAGATCGATTCAAGCTTCCAGCCCAGCACCTCCCGGACCACCACGACGACAAGGTGGCGAGGGTCGCCAGGCGTACTCAAGCCCATCTTGACGGTCCGACTTTTCAGCTCGTCAAGATTTTTCGTAGTAATACCAGTGCGCTGGTGCACGGCCGGCATGTTGACGCTCTGCGAGGCGCTTCCAAGCCAGTTGAGCTTGGTTACGTCGTACCTCACTCCATCCTCGGGTCCTCGCCTCGGAGCTGGTTGAACGGAATGTTGAGGTCCACAATTCCCATGGTGAGGCCGTCAGGCCTGGCGGCGTAGATGAAATTGGTGGCAATGCGATGAACGCCGCCGGGCATGTTCTGCGGGACGACCGTTGGGTTGCCGGGCAGGTGCTTGCCGAGGTGGCGGGCGATGATCCGGCCCCACGTGTCGTAGCCCCCGCCCGGACTGCTGCCGATGATGAGGTTCAGTGTCTTCCCGGCCCAGACGGGCGCAAGCGCTGGATCGATTCTCGCGGTGGACTGAGCTGCAGCTACAGGCGAAGCGGCGGGGGACGCAGCCGGTGAAGCTACGGCGGCAGTGACCGGTGAGCTCGACGGAGCGGAAGTTGAAGCCACCGGTTTAGTGGTGGGGCTCGGCGACGCGACGGTGAGCAGGCGGACAGGAGACCTCCGCCGGAGACGAATGCCAGGTAGCGCAGCAACTGACGACGGGATGTCCCATGGGGCATGGCGCACCTCAATGTGGTCCCTGATTCATTCCGAGCTTTGAACTGGTGCTACCGTGGAGACCAGGGATTCCAGCTTGCGCCATGGTAGTCGGCATCCTCATGGCGGTCAATCGATTGCTGGTTCGCCCTTCTCGGCGGCCTCGGTATGCAATGTGCATCTTGGGCGACACGCGAATAAGGAGTGAATTGATTCACCATGGCCGAAAATTCCCTGGATGGCAAAGTTGTAGTGGTCACTGGTGCATCAAGCGGGGTCGGTCGAGCCTGTGCTCTTGCGTTCGCTAGGCACGGTGCCAGGGTGGCACTGATCTCACGGAACCGTGAAGCGCTCACCGCCGCCTCCGCAGAGGTACGCGAAGGGGGCGGAGAGGCGCTCGTGCTGCCGCTCGATGTCGCCGATGCGGGGGCCGTGGATGAGGCGGCCGCGTTTGTCGTACAGCATTTTGGCGGGATTGACGTGTGGGTGAACTGCGCCATGGTGACCGTGTTCGCCCCCGCGGAGAGCATGACCGCCGAGGAATATCGTCGCGTAACGGAAGTGACGTATCTCGGCTATGTCCATGGCACCATGGCCGCCTTGCGGCACATGCGGCAGAGAAATTCGGGAACGATCATCCAGATCGGCTCGGCACTTGCCTTCAGATCGATCCCCCTCCAGAGTGCCTACTGCGCAGCCAAGGCGGCTACTCGAGGCTTTACGGATTCTTTGCGGTCAGAGCTCATTCACGATGGGAGCAACATTCGTATTTCGATGCTCCATCTTCCGGCGGTGAACACGCCTCAGTTCGTGGTCCAGAAGAACAAGCTTGAGCATGAGGCTCAACCGGTTCCACCAATCTATGCACCCGAGCTGATTGCGGACGCCGTGATCTGGGCAGCTGAGCGTGCTCCAAGAGACATGGTTATCGGCGGTAGCACACTGCAAGCGTTGGTGGGCCAGATGCTGGCCCCGGGCTTACTGGACCGATACCTCGCCAAATTCGGTTACGAGAGCCAGACGACGGATGAGCCAAATGATCCTGCACGTCCGGACAATCTCTTTCAACCGCTTCCGGGCGATCCCGGAGCGCATGGGCCATTCATCGACAAGGAGAAATCCTTCAGCCGTCAGCTCTGGCTACGAAGGCATCCCGGCGTCATGGCCCTTGGCGCAACTCTTGCCACTGGAGCCGCGCTGCTAGCTGGGGTGCGTAAATTTCGGTGATGAGACCTGATCCGTAAATGCGATTGAAAGGATCTTGAAACCCCAATGAATAGCAACAATCAGCAGGGCTACGGCCGCGGGTGGGATGTCCTGGGCGGGTACGGGCTCCTGATCGCTGTGTTTCAATCGCTCTTCTGGGGCTTCGTTTTTCTCACAAAGCGACGCGGGCCCCGCTTGCCCAGAAAAATCGAAATCGCAGACCTGCTGCTGCTAGGGACTGCCACCTACAAGATCAGCCGGCTTGTCTCGAAAGATTCGGTCACCAGCGTCATTCGCGCACCTTTCACCATATATCGGGGTCCGTCCGGCTCCAGCGAAGTGAAGGAGGACGTGCGCGGAACTGGAGTTCGCAAGGCGGTAGGCGAGCTCCTCACCTGCCCATTCTGCGTGGGCACCTGGATCGCCTCGGTGATGGTGTACGGACTCGTACTGCAGCCTCGTGTTACGCGTCTCGTGGCTGCGATCTTTAGTGTGGCAGCCGTTTCTGATGCGCTGCAGTACGGCTTCGAAGCGCTGCGCAAATCGACGGAAGCGTCGGATTCAGAGGACCAGAGCCAGGCAGCCGGTGGAGGGAGCCCAGAGTACTCGCATTAATTTGACTCGGGTAAAGCACCGAATTCAGCTCAAAGCACGACCGGACCAGCTGTACTCCTACAGCGGCCGTTCTGCGCTGGTTACCAATCTCACGTGCGGCGTTTCCGAAGCAGGAGAAGAAGGCTTTACGTCGATAACACACGTGGACTCTCTCGGGACGAAGTGACCGCCAATAGTGAGACGCTTCACCCTCTTGCTGAGAGCGGTGAAACGCACTACCGAGTCGCTGGCCGAGATGGACCAGTACGCGTGCTTCGACAGCCGGCCCCTCAGCGCGCCGATTACGGATTCGGTAAGCGACTGTGGACCGCGTTTGCGTCTGCCCCACACAGCTAATCCGCCCTACGCCCTCGTGCTGTAAGCTCAGCACGGTGACTCATCTGATGCCTGGGGCCATCGGATGCGGGGGCGAGCATGTCAGATACGACCATCATTTACAGCCCAGTACCGGAGCCAGACGTCCGCGTCATCGCGGACTCAGTGCTGCCGGCAGGATTTCAGCTCGAGTGCGTTTCCAAGGAAGCTCTACCGGAGGCTATTCAGGGAGCCGAGTTCCTCTGCGGGTTCCTCGGCCAGATCCCGACGGATGCGCTTGTGAGCGCGAGCGCAAAGGGCTTAAAGCTGGTTCAGCTCATGAGCGCGGGCTATGACAATTTCAATCTCGATGGGGCCCGAGCGGCGCGTTTGCCAGTCTCGGTGAACGGTGGCGCCAATGCGATTGCCGTTGCTGAGCACGCCATCATGATGATGCTGGCCACTCTAAAACAGGCACACGCCTTCGACTCCGAGGTTCGCGCTGGCCAATGGCGCGGCGGCCCGACCGGGGCGACGCGTTGGTATGAGCTGTACCAATCGACTGTCGGCATCGTGGGTATGGGGCGCATCGGTCAGGAAGTCGCAAAACGACTGGCTGGTTGGGATGCCAGGGTCGTGTACTACGATCCCTACCGTCTTTCGCCTGAGCGGGAGCAAGCGCTGAGTGCTCAGTTCATGGAGCTGGACGATCTCCTTCGGGCATCCGACGCGGTAACGGTGCACGTGCCGCTCAATGCTCAGACCCGAAATTTGATCGATGGCGAGTCGATCTCACTCATGAAGCCGACGGCCGTGCTGGTAAACACTGCCCGCGGTGGCCTGGTGGATGAGGACGCACTCGAGAGTGCGTTGCGCGAGGGACGAATCCTGGGAGCCGGACTGGACGTGCTCAGCGAGGAGCCTGCGCCCGCCAATCACCCACTGTTTGGATTGCCAAATGTGCTGCTCACACCGCATTCGGCCGGGCCCACCTGGCAATCCTTTCCGAGACGTTTCAACAACTGCTTCGAGAATATCCAGCGCGTGGCGCGCGGCGAGAAGCCGGCCTGGGTAGTAGAGGAACTGGCGGATCTATTCAAGTGAGGCACGCAGCGCTAGGATCACGGCCGGACGCGTGGTGAACGACGTCATGACAGACAAACTAGCAGCTCTCTTTGCTAGCACTGAACCGGAGCGCTGGGCGACAGGATTTCAATTTACTGAGGGACCACTCTGGCATCCGGACGGCTATTTCACCTTCGTTGACATTCGTACCAGTCGTATCTACAAGCTGACACAGGGCGGCTCGCCCGAGATCATCCGTGAGAACACCGGGAACGGAAACGGCAACACGTTTGATCTCGATGGTCATTTCATACTGTGCGAGGGCGGCAATCGTCAGGTCACGCGCATGTATCCGGATGGGCGAGTCGAGCCGATCGCGGTGCGAATTGACGGCCAGCGCCTGAATCGACCGAACGACGTGATCTGCCGCTCGGACGGTACGATTTACTTCACCGACCTGGGCTCATCCGTGCCGCTCGCTGACCGCGACATTGCACACTTCGGTGTGTACCGCATTGCAACAGATGGGGTGGTCTCGCTATTCGCTGGGTGCGAGGCGCCTAACGGGCTGGCCTTCTCGCCGGACGAGAAAACCCTCTACGTCTCCAACACAAAGTTCACCGCGTACATCCATGCCTTCGAAGTAGCGTCGGATGGCACGATGATTCGTCGCCGATTCTTCGTCGACATGTCCTCAGACGAGACGGATGGCGTACCGGACGGCATGAAGGTGGATACGCGAGGGCCGCATTTTTTGCACCGGCGCCGGCGGTCTGTGGGTATTTGAGGCAGACGGCACTCCGCTCGGTTTGCTCCGTCTCCCCGAGATACCCGCCAACCTTGCCTTCGGCGGACCAGACCTGAAGACGATGTTTCTCACCGCCAGGACATCGGTGTATGCGCTGAGAGTGAAGACACCGGGGCTGCCACATCCGAGGTTCAAGTAGCAGTTCTGAAGCATCTCCGGTGGAGCGGGTCTCCGTACCCGCCAGTGTCCGGAGCGGCTGACCAGGGTACGGGGACCCGCTCCACCGAGAACTCTTAAGCTACCGCTACAGCCCGTAAAACGCCCTCGAGTTCTCCTCCAGGATTTTGCTCGCCTGGGATTGGGTGACGAGCCCTTCGTCGGCCCATTTCCGGACTTCATCGAGGGCGCTGAGGTTGGCGGAGATGTCGGTGTGGCTGTAGTCGGTGCCGATCATCAGGTTGTCTTCGGTGCCGAACTTCAGGATTGACTCGATATCGTCGATCGGATCGATCGTCACGAACATGCGATTGGATCGGAACAGGTCGGGCTGTAGCTCGTAGAGTCTAGGCAATTCGGTCTGCGTGCCGCGCAGTGCCTGACGTTTCTGCGCTCCAAGCTGTGAGATGGTGTATGGAATCCATGACGCGCCGGACTCGATCAGACCAAAGCGGAGCTTGGGGAACTTCTGTGGAAGTTTTGAAGTAACGAGCGCCGAACAGGAGAACATAATCGGGAAACCGCGATCCCACTCTCGTCCGGGCAACGGATGGCCGGTGTGAATGCAAAGCGGGATATCAAGCGCGCTGGCCTCTTCGTAGATCGGGTAGAAGTACGGATCGGTGACCTCGCGATCGAGATCGAATCCGCGCTTGAAGATCCCACACGCGCCGTGCTCTTTGGCCCAGCGGAGCTCTTCAACCGCCTTCTCGGGCTGAAGAAGCGGTAGTACTGCCGCCCATCGGAGTCGTCCGTTGGACTGCGCACACTTGTCAGCCAGCCAGTGGTTATAGGTCGTAGTAAGGGCCCACTCCGCTTCTGCATTGTTCGTGTTGTAGCGAATGAAGAACGTGGGAAAGATCACCTGCACATCCACGCCCATGCGGTCCATGTGTGCCACCCGGCCAGGAACGTCCTCGAGCTCTCGAAAGAGCCCTCAGCGGATGGTTGATCTCATCCCGGACAGCGCGATTCTGCAGCCTGCCTTCAACCAGCCAGCTTCGGCTTACCACCGAGCTGTATCCCGCTCGCTTTGCTTCATCAGGTGGGAGCGTCACCGTAACCGGGATGTACTTCGCGTACGGCGTGCCTTCGAGCTTTTCCCAGGTCGATTCGGACTCGTCGACATGTGTATCGGCGTCAATCATTGGCATTGGGTCACTCCCGGAGCACAGGGCACGGCTTTTAAGACCTGGATCAGATGTGAAACTAGTCTAAGGCCAGCGTTTGGGCGTGTATAGATCCTGACGCCTGAGATAAGGAGAGCCGGCCGTTACTCCGCGATGACCAACGCAAGCTCCCCGGGGTCGGGAACGAGGTCTCCGGGTTTTGGAGATTGCATCAGGATGGTGGTTGTTTCCGCTCCGTTGCCGGGTGCGGGCTCCACGCGGGCGATCTTCCAGCCGAGCTGGTTGGCCTGCTTTGCCGCTTCGGTAATGGATTTCCCGAGCACGTCGGGGACGATGACGCCTGTGCTCACGGTGACTCGGACGGGCTGCCGATCATAAAGATGCCGAGCCGGGCACGGGCGTTTGATGCATGATCTCGCCGGCCGGATACCGATCACTTTCCCGCTCGCCCACGACCAGAAGCTGCGTGTCGCTCTGGTTTGCGATCTGCTGCGCCTCCGCAACGGTTTTCCCCTGCAGAGAAGGGACGCTCATCGCAACACCTTTTGCGATGAGCGGGGTGTCTCCAATGAAGCGCATGATTCCAAGCGCGATGACAACGAATGTTAGAAGGGTCGCCAGGGCCACCATGGAAGCGAGAGCGCGGCTTACCGAACGCCGCGAGTGAGGTGCAGGCCGCTCGATGAGGTGTACCTCCGTCACCACTGATGTGGCGGCGGCGGGTGTGGCGTCCTCTATGGCGCTTGCAAGCGAGTCAGCGGACGGCCAGCGTCGCCTGGCGTCTGGCTCCAGTGCACGCTCGATTACTGGCTGAAGTTTTTTTGAAATGGAGGGATGCCGAGCCCGAAGTGGTATTGCCGGGGGCCTGCCAGTGAGCATCTCGTGGAGGACCACGCCGGTTCCGTAGACATCCGCAGCCGGGCCGATGATCTCATCTCGAAAAATCTCCGGGGCCAGGTAGGACGAGGCCGATCCAGGCCTCCCGGAGAGCTCGTGCGTCCTGGTGCGGGGCATCGCGCCGTCGACCCATCCCATCACCCAGGCCTGTTCCCTGGATGCGTCAAGATGAATGTTGCCAGGACACACCCGTCCGTGGACGAGTCCAAGATCGTGAGCCGCCTGAAGTGTTCGAGCAATCTCCGCGACACAATTGGCGACCCGGTATCCAGCGAGATACTGACTATCACGGAGGAGCGATCGAAGCGTGGGCGTGAATATCGGTTCAGTAACGACGAAGGGACGCATGTGATCGTCCAGGCCTCCGTCCAGCAGTCGCGGGATGCCGCGTTGACGAGTCTGTGCGAGACGGCCGAGCCGACGCAGCAGTCGCCCCTCGAGATTAGTATCGATGCGTATGGCGGATGAGAAAAGCTCCGCCATCACGGTGCGGCCCATCGAAAGGTCGGTGGCCAGGTAACGGGTTCGAAACTCGTCCTCATCAACAACTCGATCCAGAACGTATCGACCGTTGATGGTAGGGGCTTGATTGACCAGCGACTGCGTAATGGCCGAATCCGATTGCGACCCCTGCCTGGGTGCATCACGGCCAGTAGATGTGGACATCATTCTGATGCCTGCTTGGGCGCCGCTGGTAGCGCGATCACCGCTGCCACACGCTCCCCCTGCCGAATTTTCGTGTCGGGCGGCGGCTCTTGACGAAGCACGGTGCCGGCACGGACGTCAGCCTGTGGCTGAACGTTGACTTCCCCGAGCTTTAAGCCCCGGTCCGCCAGATCGCGTTCCACATCGCCAATTCCTCGGTCCAGAAGTCGCGGCACACTGGTCCACGGCGGCGTTGCTATGGTGATGTCTATCGGAGTTCCCGGAGCTACTTCTCTCCCCGACCGGACGCTCTGGGCCATGATCGTGCCCCAGTCCTGACGGTTTGTGTCGTACTCATTCACCGTGCCAATAACCAGTCCTTTCGATGCCAGCTCTTGACGTGCAGACTCGACATCGCGTCGCAGGATGTTGGGCACCGGCACGGGTGGTGGGCCGTTGCTTACTAGAAGCTGAACTGGCCGATCGCTGCGCAACAACGCTCCGGGCGGGGGATCCTGCCGCATTACCTGACCGGCCGGAACGGTGGGTGAAGACTCATCACGTAGCTTGAGCTGGAAACCGGACTGTGCTGCCAGGGTGCGGGCTGTGTCGGCTGAGGCGCCTTCGAACACTGGTGTGGCAAGGGTTGCTGGCGGATTGAGCAGCATCGGAACGATGAGCGCAATTGACAGGATCAACGCCACCGCGCCGGCCGACAGCAGAACTCGGTCGGCCGGATGTTGACGACGATACCAGGCTACCGCCGATCGCGGATGCGGAGGGTGATGTTGCGAGAGATGCGTTCGCGCGTTCCTCATCGCCGCATCGAGATGTCTGTGCGAAGCGCGGCTGGCAGACACGGCTTGCCGTCCTAGCGCACTCGATTGCGCTCTTGCCCCGGCAAGAGTCGCGGTGGCCATGCCACGCAATCTCTGATCGGCCAACGGCACGGCCTGACGAATGGGTGCGACTGAGCTTACCTGGAGTCGGCGTGTTACGGACCTCTCGGGCCGTCGCACCGTGTCATGTCTGAAGGGAGATCCGCCCTCAGCTGATTGAGGAGGCATCGTCTTGTGACCGAGCGCATCGGCGGAGCTCTCATTCAAGGCCAGCAAGAAGTCGCCGACCGATATAAAACGTCGCTCCGGATCGACGTTAAGCGCCCGTGAAAGTGCGGTATGCATACTAACGGGGATGTCGGGTCGCGCCTGACGGAGATACGCCAACAGGTCATCGGCGCATTGATCGGGCGAGCCCAGACCAGGCGTGTGCCAGCGTCCGACGAGCAGCTCCGCACCAATCAACGCGAGCGCATACTGGTCGGTGGGCTGACTGGTCAGATCGCGCTCACGTTGCTCAGGCGCCAGATACGCTCCCAGATCGAATTCGGCTGCAGCGACCGACGATTGTTGGAGATCCGCGACAGCGGCAACGCCGATGCCGTCCAGTTTGGCGCTGCCTGCGTCATCAAAACGAATGCTGTTCGGCGAGATGCGGCCGTGGACGATACCTCGAACATGAAGAGCTTGTACCGCGGAGCCCACCTGGCCTAGCAACGAGACAACCTGCCAGCTTGGAATGGCTTGACGGGTGGGGAGACGCTGGCGGAGCTGACCACCACCGCAGTACTCATGAGCGGACCAACACAGCCCGTCGGTCGCGCCAACGTCGAAGATGGTCACCAGGTTTGGGTGAAATAACGCCGCGGCTTGCCGCTCGGCCTCGAGGAACCGATCCACTAGTGTCGGCTTATCGGCCAGGTGCTCCTGCAGTACGGTGATGGCAAGTATCCGGTCGAGCGTGACGTCCCGAGCCATATACGTCTTCGCCAGGGGCTCATCCTCTATCTCACGCTCAAGGAGGAAGCGCCCTCGGAGAAGTGGAGCCTGCTCTGAGGAATGCTCCGGCTCGCCGGGAATTAGGGTGCGGGAATCACGTGGAGGCCCCGCCAGCTCGTGTGGAGTCACGCCGATTACTCCCGCACACTACATGCCAATTACCGACGCCCGAATGGATGCATAGGACCGCTCGGTACACTGGCAGCCTGCACAGAAAACGTCTTTGTCCGCCACGACCTTTCCAGGCTGCCTCGCATCCTCACCACTGGAGGCTGCGCCGGCGAAATGAAGAATTGAGGAGCATTCTCGCCTCTCGCCGCTAACCCCTAACCCCAGTGGGCTATAGTCGGAAGCATGCAAATAGGAATCACAGGTCTTGCCGGGGCGGGCAAGACAACCGTCTTCAATGTGCTGGCGCGGAGCCACGCGCAGGTGGGGTCATTCAGTGCGCAGCCGCATATCGCGGTGGTCAAAGTGCCCGATCCGCGACTGGAAGCACTGCGCGATTTGTTCAAACCTGAAAAATTCACGCCGGCGGAAGTCACCTATGTCGACGTCGCCGGCGTCGTGCCTGGCAGCGATCGCGACCGGTCTGCGCAGGTCTTTGCGCATTTGCGTGAGGCGGATGTACTGCTCCAGGTCGTTAAGGCGTTTGATGACGGAACGGGTATCGCTCCGGAGCGCGACATCGCGGATCTGGAGCTCGAATTCGTGCTGGCCGATCTCGATATTGCCGACCGGCGTTATGAGCGGCTGGAGAAGGAAGCGCGGCTGGGTAAGGGCACTTCCGCCGAGCGCCAGGCGCAGCAGCGTGAGCTGGAAGCTCTAACAAAGATCCGCGATGCACTCCAGAACGAGCGTCCCGCGCGGACCGTTGAGCTGGATGCCGAGGAACGGAAAGCCGTGCGCGGCTACGGCTTTCTGTCGGCTAAGCCAATTCTGATCTTGCTCAATGTCGCCGAGCCCAGCGCGGACGCCGATGCGCTCGTCTCCAGGATCGCTCCGGAGATGAAATGGCAGTCCACCGAGGTCCTGGCGTTGGCTGGCCGACTGGAAATGGAGCTCATGGAGCTCGACGCGGAGGACGCCGCGGAGTTCATGAAAGAGCTGGGTATCGAGGAGAGTGGCCTGGGGCGCGTTATCCAATCGTCCTACGGTATTGCCGATCAGATCTCGTTCTTTACCGTCGGTGAAGACGAGGTGCGAGCCTGGACCATCGCGGCGAATTTACCTGCTCAGCTCGCCGCGGGAGCCATTCACACGGATCTCTCGCGCGGGTTCATTCGCGCCGAAGTGATCAACTGGCAGGAGCTTCTCGATGCCGGCTCCTACGCCGAAGCGCGCAAGCGCGGTCAGCTCCGCAGTGAGGGCAAGGGTTACATTGTGCAAGACGGCGACATCTTGCACGTGCTCTTCAACGTCTAACTCTTTCCCAAGCGATGTTCGGTGGTGGACACCGTTCTGGCTGCGCGAACCGAGCGCATGTAGCGAGCGCTTCAGCGCTTTTTCGGCGTGGCGATGAGCGAGCGTAGGGATGCGGTATGCGATCAACCGATGCAGCCGCGGTGGCCTCCGATGTCGCTCGTCACATCGCTGCGCTCGCTAGTACTCATCGCGAAAAGCGCTGAAGCGCTCAGTACGTGCATCGGGCTATTCGCCCATGGCGTGAAGCGAAGCTAGCGCTTGGTCGCAGGCGACGGCGCTGCCGCCGCGCCGCCTACGTTGAAGGTCCAGGAGAAGCCACCCAGTCGACCCTGATCGTCGCGCACCTGAATGCGCGCCTGGTGTTGACCGGCGGCCAGAGGCATGGTGACGGTATAGGTGGGGGTGCGTGCATCGCCGGTTGAGCTCGGACGAGTGGCTTGCCCGTCGACGAGCATCGTCACTTCGCTCACGTCGCTGGTGGCGCTGACCCGCGCCGAGATCGTCACAGGCCCAACGGGAACATTGGCGTTGGACTGCGGCTGGATGGTGCTGATGATGGGGCCGCGCCCAGTGGCTGTGGGCGACGCGGCGGGCGATGGCGGCGGGGATGACACCGGGATGGCAGTCGACTCAGGAGTTGGCCCCGTGCTTACTGGTGACGCGGAGACCAGGAGACTCGTGTTCGCACTGGCGACGGATCCCGGACGCGCGCCGTCAAGGGGGCGATCAGCCGGCCGCGTGCAGCCGGCTGCCACCATCGCCAGGACCCCCAGGATGACACTGACACGATGAGCTGCCGACTTCGACCGGGCGCTTCGACGGTGCGGTTGGATATCCAAGCAGGTATCGAGTGTGAGAGGATCGCCACTCAAACTGGAAGCATAACCGCCCTGGAGGGTGACGGCGCAACGGGATCCAGGGGGCTCGGCGCTACAATGTTGACGCAATTTGCCTCGGAGGCGTTTCAATGCAGCTCACTGGCATGGACCACATCGTGCTCAGCGTTCGGGACGTCGAACGATCCCTTGATTTCTATACACGCGTACTGGGGCTGAAACCCGAGCGCGTTGAAAGCTGGCGCGCAGGGAAGAATGGGTTCCCATCCGTGCGCATCAATGAGAATACCATTATCGATTTGATGGCAAACAAGGTGAGCGACGAAAGCGTGGCGACCGTTCCCAATCTGAACCATTTCTGCATGTTCACCGATGGGCCCCTGGAGCCCTGCGTGGAAGAGCTCCAGAACCAAGGTGTCACCGTGGAGACAGGTCCGATCAAGCGCTGGGGCGCTCGTGGGGACGCGCTCTCGGTCTACTTCCGCGACCCTGACAACAATCAAATCGAGATTCGCAGCTATGTTTCCGCGATTCAACCGTCCGGGACCCGCGCAGAGGCCGCCGCGCGCGCATAGTCACCTGGGGCCGCGGGCGGGACGCGCGTCCCCGGCGACCGATTTCGGCCAGATGCGAACGCAAAACCGGGGACGGCCGGATGCCCGCGGTCCCGGAGCGATCACGCCCGCCAATATTTGGAACAGGAGGAATTCAATGAAGCATATCCGTCCATCCGAGGTGAACAAGGAAGATGCCGCTGGGCCAATTTTCATCGGGGACGTGAGTCGCCAGAATCTCGTCACTCCGGACATGAGCGAAGACTTCAATGTATCGATCGTAAATTTCGATCACGGCGCTCGAAACAAGTTCCATAAGCACAGCAACGATCAGCTTCTGATTGTCACGGCAGGAACGGGGATTGTGGCGACCGAGGCCGAAGAGGTTGAAGTTCAAGAGGGCGACGTCATACATGTGGTGCGCGGTGAGAAACACTGGCACGGAGCCAAGTCAGGACACGACTTCTCGCACATCACTGTTACACGGGCGGGTAGCACGACCGACATCCTCGAGTAGCTCTTTTCAACTTCATGCCCGTCTCACTCACTGAAGATGAGCTGGCGCTGCTCACTTCAAGCCGCGTGGGGCATCTGGCCACGGTGGATGAGCATGGGCAACCTCATGTCGTGCCGGTGTGCTACGCCTGGCTGGAAGGCGCACTCTATACACCGATCGACGAGAAGCCGAAGCGGACCGTGCTTGGTCCGCTTCGGCGACAGCGCAATATCCTCGCGAATCCGCGTGTTTGTGTCACAGTGGATCGGTATGACGAAGATTGGTCCAGACTGGCGTGGCTACAGGTTCGCGGATCGGCCGCGGTGCTTGAGCTGGCTGATGCAAAGGCCGTGGTCATCGCGGCACTCCGGGCGCGATATCCTCAATATCGCGAGATGGACCTGGAGTCTCGCCCGGTGATCCGGGTTTCGCCGGAGACCATCCGTTCGTGGCGCGCATCATGACGCGGACGAACGAGTATTCGTGATTACGGAGGCGGAACCGCAGCTTACCGGCGCTGATATCGAAGATCTGGCGCTCATCAATGCGGATGCTGTGCTTGATGCGCTGGGCCTGGCTCACCTTCGGCACGGGCGGCACACGCTTCGATCCCTGATCCGCCTCCACACCATTCATTTCGCCCGCACACTGGCATCATATGACGCGGAAGTAGGGCAACGTGGCCTCGGCCCAGCAGCCATCTGGCTGCTGGAGCGCTTCATCGGCAAACTCGAGATCAGCGGTCAGTGCCACATCCCCCGCTCGGGGCCCGTGCTGGTGTTGGCTAACCATCCGGGATTGAGCGATACGCTGGCGTTGATTGCCAGCATCCCGCGTGATGACCTGCGGATTCTGGCGGCCGATCGGCCGTTCCTTCGCGCACTCCCTCGTACGAGTGAGCGCCTGGTCTACCTGGGTGAGCGCCCGGGCCAACGCCTCAGCGCTCTGCGCGACATTTCCGCCCACCTTCGCGAAGGCGGGGCGATGCTGACCTTTCCGGCTGGGAGAATCGAGCCAGATCCGCTTCTGCGGCCGGAGGCAGCGCTGAGCCTGGAAGACTGGAATGAGAGCCTGCGAGTAGTGAGCCGCATTGCTAGGAACATTCCGGTCGTTCCCGCGATCGTCTCTGGAGTGCGGTCACCCGCGGCACAGAGGAATCCGATCACATGGTTGCGGCGTCGACAGGCTGATCAAGAATGGCTGGGCTGCGTTCTCCAGACGGTGTTGCGGTCCTATCAGCAAGTGACCGTACGCGTCGCATTTGGTCCGGCGATGATCGGGGATGATGCCGAGTGTGAATCGTTCATCACGCGAATCATGGCTGCCGAGCGGCAGCTTGTCTCGGCTGAGTTACCGAATTGCGCCAATCACTAAGAGGTTACATCTGGACCGAATTGCCTCCGGCCACCTGGAGTGTTCCTGTCAACTCGCTCGCATGGGCGGCGGGCGCACCGAGACCTAATGCAACGACGGTCGAGGTCCCTCCCTCAGCAGAGAACGATGCTGGTGTAGACAGTGAGTCCGGTAGCGTCGTGTCTATGGGACAGGGATCGGGATGAAGGATGACAGAGAACCTGAGTAGCCAGTAACAGCAAGCGGTCAATCATCCAGGCTTCCGTTGGGCCAGAATGTCGAGCTGGTGGGCCACGTAGACAAGCTCCGCGGCCTCAAGTTGGCGCTCACGCTCCCCCACCCAGTTCTCTAATGTACCAGCGCCGAGCCTTCCCGCTTGCCGGACCACACTGGCAATGTGGGCAAGAAGGTACTCGAGCACTAGTCTATCGTCGTCTCTATACGCTCCGTGCAATGGTGCGATCACCCAATCCGATGGAGCCATATCGAGCACTTCAAAGCCCCTGCCGGTCAGGGCATGGAACAAGCGCCGCCCGGCGCGTCGCTCACCGCCACTTCCGCCCCATCGCTGCGTGTACATGGCCGCGTGATAAGCGCTGAGTAATTCCTCGTCCAGCCGCGGGTCGATACTGGGCTCGATGATCGTAAGATCGTCAAAATTCAATGTGAGGTAGGCCAGGCCGTCCGGCGCAAGTAGACCGGCGATGGCATCGAGTGCCGCGTCGAGATCGAAGAGATCGAGGAAGGCGTGTGCCGTGACAATCGGCCAGCCGTTGCTATGGTTGCTCACACGCGCGTAATCGAAAAATTCCGCGACCTCGAAGACCGCCCCTGTCCTTTCAGCGAAACGCTTTTGAGCCCTTTCAATCAGACCGTGCGTCTCGATCGATCCCCGTGTACCGGATGCGTGAGACCGTGGACGGCGTGAGCCGATCGGTTGTAAGGAGCCGATCGAGCGTCGCGCCGAGACCGCAACCAATATCGAGAACCTGCCCAACTTCGCTCAACCGCTCGCAAAAAACCGTCCAGAGCCGCGGGTGGATTGAGCGAGCATCAAGCGCTTCCTTCGCTTCTAAATAGCGCGCGAAGTCAACCTGCTGCGTCATTGACTCCAGTCCCGTATAGCGCAATTGCGCTCTCAAACCACACTCTCGATGAATTCCGCGGCGGTGTGCATGCTCTCGGACCACGTCGGATGCGTTGAAGCGCGCTCCAGCGCCGCAAGGCTCATGGTGATCAGCAATTCTCGGTCCTGAAGCAAGTCCAGCACGGCGCGGCTGAGTGCCCGCGAATCACCTGGCGGCACGAGTCTTCCGGTAACGCCGTCTGTAATGATCTCGCTCGCGCCGCCGTGCGTCGTGCCGATGGCCGGCAAGCCAAAGTTCATGGCCTCCAGGTACACAATGCCAAAGCCTTCATATGTCGACGGCACAACAAGCACGTGCGACTTACTCAAGATGTGCCGGACTTCGTCATCTGACAGACGTCCGGCGAAGTGGACGTTGGCAGCGAGTCCTCCGCTGTGCACGCGTCGGCGGAGGCGGCGCGTGAGTCCTGGGTCCACGGTGAGATCGCCCACTACTGTGAGCGACCACGTGCCCGGCGGAAGCTGGGCCACGGCATCGAGCAACGTCTCCAGCCCTTTTCTCTGGATGACGTTGCCGACGAAGGTGAGGTGCAGCGGAGGCATCACGCACGCTCGGTTCTCGAATGTCGCGCGCGTCGATTGTGTTATCGAACCGGTCTCCCGCGGGTTGAGCGACAATCGATGGCTGGCGCAATCCGCTGAGGGCATGAACGCTCCTGGCCGTAGTCTGGCTATTGAAGACGAAGGCATCAACGGTTGTCAGATACCGTCGCTCGATCATCGCGTAGAAGGTCTTCTGCCAACTCGGACGATGCTCCGAGCATCGGAGATGATGAACGACGCTGACGAGCGGACCGCGGACTCGACTCTTCAACCGCCGATTGATCACGAAGAGCGAGGGATGATTCAGCTCATCCTCGAGAAGGACATCCAGTCTGGCGGCCTCAATCCTTGCAACGAGATCGCTGCGGAGATTGTCCAGGAGATGTCGTGGATAGGAGCGCCAGGGAAGCGAGAAGATCTTGACGTCCGAGCCCCGTTCACGGAGCGTGGCGACGAGCTTCCGATCGTAGAGATAGCCACCCGAGCCCGACTCGAGGCTTCCATAAACGATCAGTCCAATACGGCGCGGCACCGCCTACGCCGGTACGTTAGCGGGAGATCGGGATCGCAGAAGTCCGAGCCAGAGCGCACCGACTCCAAACAGGACCGCTAATAGTATGACGGCGATTCCTAGGCCAGGCACTGGCAGTACCTGCAATGCCGCACGCACCAGGAGCCCAGCGTCATTGCCATGAGAAACCCAGCTCGAGAGTCGATATATCGGACTGATGCGCAAGTGTCAGCAGCATTCTTCCCAGCGTCAGTCCTGTCACTTCCAGGCTGAGGTAGGTGGCGATGAGATAGATCGCCAGAAGACTGAGCGGCGCGTGTCTGCTAGGGCCGCGCGGCCGCCATCGCCGCTTCAAAATCGGCAGGAAACTCACGTTCAGCCCACTGAGCCGTGAGCGGTAGGCAGCGCCAATCGCGGTCGCCCCAGGCTATGTAATCCCCGGTTCTCGGACTCATCGGCAGGTTTGCTTCAACCGGAAAGTAGCGATTGTGCCGGCGAATCAGCTCGTTCACGAGTCCGAGATCGATATGACTTAGATAATCTCGCCAGGCCATTGGGAAGAGTTCGGGCTGGCGCCTGTGCTCGTGGGCAATGGCGATCCATTGAAATCGAAGCTCTGCCAATAGTGCATCGGTGAGCGTCTCGATTTTCTTGAGTCGGACCGCCCATGCAGGTGCACCGCCCATCGAGATTCCCGCGAAGCGTTTCTCGTCGGGAATGAGACGCATGGGGATCATGCCGCTCAGGGCGGACCTATCGGATTTATCAGGGGGCGCGCTGGTCAACGACTCCTGAACTTGCCGCTCAACGGAGCTGCTGAGTCGCTTGCGGCCGACGGGTTGAAAGAGCGCTTGAAGCGGTTCCATGGACATGATGTTCTCCACCGGAAAGCTTACCAGGCGACCTTCCTCCGGGACCGCCGACATCCTTTCTGCGGTCCTGGTAGCAAGCCCACGTACAATCAGCGCATGAGCTCGACGACGGGGCGGGTGGCACTCATTCCTGGTGGCGCTCGCGGAATCGGGCGCGGTGTGGCGCTGGACCTCGCCCGCTCAGGTTGGTCCGTCGCCGTGGCATTTCGGACGAGCGCGACTGACGGTCAGAGTCTCGTCGAGATCATCGAGCGCGCGGGTGGGCAGGCGTTGGCGCTTCAGGCTGATGTTTCGGACTCACTCCAGGCTCGCGCACTCGTGTCCCAAGTGGAAGAAGAGTGGGGCCGAATCGACGCGCTGATCAACGCGGCCGGCCCATATCATCGCGTCAACGTGCTGGATGAAACGGACGACGGCTGGCGAGACATGTTCGCAAACAATCTCGATCCCGTATTTTATCTGTCACGTGCAGTGGCTCCCGGAATGATCGGCCGCCAATGGGGACGGATCATCAGCTTCTCGATTGCTCGCGCCGAGCAGCTCAGTGCCCAGCCAGAGCTCACGGCACATGCCATAGCGAAGACAGGAGTGCTGGTGCTGACGCGGACACTTGCGCGTGTGTTCGCGCCGCACGGAATTACCGTAAACGCGATCTCGCCAGGATTCATTGATTCAGGCAATCCACTGCCCGCTGAGCTTGAGTCAGTTGCGCGGCGGATACCCGCGGGCTACGTCGGAACAGTGGACGACGCCGTCGCCGCCGTCCGATATTTGATCTCGGACGACGCTCGCTACGTCACTGGCTCGAACCTGCAGCTCGGGGGCGGATGGGGCCTTTCGTAAGCTGACTCGAAACGGCTACCGGTGCTTGCGCTGATTGGGCATTCCAATCCCAACCCTTGGGCCGCCAATCGTTGTTGGCTAACGATGGACCGACGTGGAATGCAAAAAGCTTTCCGCTGGCGGATGCCACCCTTTCTCATTCAATGCTATACAATGGAGCCCCGATCGCCATATATACCATTGCGTGCTTAGCAAATTGATTGAGAATAGGGACGGCGTAAGACTCCTTCAGGGCCGGGCAGCCCACCAGGATCGACGCAGCACACAGGAGATCAACATATGAAGGAGGTCGCCGTGGGACGGTTCCGATACTCGGTTCCCGCCGCCGTTGCCTTTGCGCTCCTGATAGTGGGCGTAAGCGCCACATCGACATTTGCCCAAACTGCGGGCAATGGAGCACAGGTGACCGTAACTGGCACGGGCGGCTCAGGTGTTAACTTTCGTGTCACACCGGGCGGCGCGGCCATTGGATCGCTTCCCGGACGGATCCAAGCTTGTGGTCGTAGGTCAAGACCAGCAGGCGACCGGTCGCGCATGGCGGAACGTTCGTTCTCCTGACGGCGTCGTAGGTTGGGTCGCCGCCGATTATGTTTCCGGCACAGCTCAAGCGCCTGAATCCGACGACCACGCAAGCTGCTTATCGGCCTGGCGCTGCCACGGGCACGACCCTTCAAATCGTGAAGACCGGCGGGATGAACGGGGTCATCCGCGACAACCCGGGAGGCACGCAGATTGGCTCGTATCCTGAAGGCACGTCAATGACACTGGTGTCATCGGATGCTCGGGAGGCCGGCGGCCGGGAGTGGAAGAACGTCAAGGGTCCCGATGGCAAGTCAGGATGGATGGCATCGTTGCTTCTCAACGATAGCTCCGGCGGAGCCACCGTAGCGGCTCCAAGTAATCCGGCCACTGCGCGCTCACCCTTCACTTTGACGTCTGACATGCGGGCACGAGCGCTGGCTGCTCGAGCGCGGGCCGTTCCGCTCAGGTCGACGGCTAGCGACACTAAGACGGACGACAAGAAGACGAGCAGCTCGAACAAGCGGTAATCGTCTTCGACCTCATCCGGCAGCACGAAGAAGCCCTAGCGCACTCCACCTCCGATAGCCAATTTTGAATCGAGAAGGCATCATCGCAGTCTGCGTTGGTGCCTTTCTTGCTGTTCCCATGGCGATCTGGTTGCACATACGGCTTAGTCGCCGGGGAGAGCGCAATCGGTTCTTCGGCTGGCTCGCTATGGCCAGCTTTCTGATCGCCTGGCTAGCGGTGATTACCTTCTTTACTACGGCAATCATGCTTGCGGCCGTGTGGCTAGCGGGCTAACTGGCGCTGCCCTAAAGGTGACTCTCGAGCGCCCTCAGGTAGTGGCGTCCCTTTACGGGCGCCAGCTAGGGTCATCGCTGCGCCGCGAGACGAGTAATCGAGCTGGGGCCCGTTAGGGACGCCGCTACGTAGTGATCAGAGTATTGACGCGCCCGTGGTCGGTTAGCCTTCATCAGCAGGGAGGCGCATTCTGTCCGAGTGGTGCCTTGCTAGCCCCCGGTGCGGTCGGTCTTCACGGCCGTGGCGAGAGTATGGTCGATCCTAGCCCGGTGCCAGTCCTCGAGTGACTCCACCCAGTCAGCTTCCTTTGGAAGAATAGCCGCGCAGGATCGGACTCGGAACACGCCGGGGTCATCAACTCCGGGAGGCGTCGCCCCGTGGTCGCGGAGTGCCTTGGCCGCGTTGAGTAGCCGTCGACGGACGCGAATGATCATGCTGTCCGCTGTGCCGAGCCGTTCCCTCGTCCGATCGGTCACGGCCCCCATGCTCTCCGTGACGGCCACATCCTGGAGAGGAATGCGCGGGATGCCCGTGAACGTTTTCGTTTTCTGGACGTCACGGTCCAGTCCGTAATCGTTAGAGGCGTTCAGCGCCGAGTAGCTATTGGGATACGGCTTGCCAAATTGTGTTGGCAGCATCTCGCCGTGTCCATTGTTTGGATACCAGAGCTCGTTGATTTCCGACTTCGTTGAGTAGCCCTTGAGCTCATCCTCCGTATAGGGCTCCGTGGGGTTCCAGCAGAAACACCAGATCAACGTGGTGACGTCATCTATCGGAACCCAGATGTGCGCGGGTACGGTGCCTTCAGGACTGGCCGGAAACATCGTGGTGCAGGGCATCAGGAATTGCGACGTTCGCCAATAATGCGAGTCGCCCGGCTCATCGCGGCGCGACCCGTACATGACCCCGTAGTCGGTATCCAGAACAAAGAGTCGCGGTGCCTTGTCCTGGTGCCAGAAGCCAAACTCCTGTCCGTCGAGCGGATTTACCCGACCATGAAGGAAGTACGGATGGCT
Source organism: uncultured Chloroflexia bacterium (assembly GCA_963765765.1). Classification (GTDB taxonomy): domain Bacteria; phylum Chloroflexota; class UBA6077; order UBA6077; family JACCZL01; genus CAVXYC01. The sequence continues at coordinate 202,782 of CAVXYC010000032.1, forward strand.
GGTATCCAGGTCACCTTCCATGGCCTGGACAAAGTTGCACTGACGAATCGCGCGCCAGGCCCAGCGGCGCTGGTTTGCCGGCATGTCCAGAAATTCCAACTCAGGGAGCGGTGGCGGTGTCTGCCGCGGGCCCATATACGTCCAGACGGCCCCGGCACTATCGACACACGGATAGGAAGCAACGTGTACCTTGTGCTTGAAGTTGGACTCCGGCGGCTCATTAGGCATGTCCACGCACGCACCGGTCGTATCAAACTTCCAGCCGTGGTACACGCAGCGAAGGCCCTCTTCCTCGTTTCGTCCGAAGAACAGCGAGGCACCGCGATGAGGGCAGTTCTCCGCAACGAGGCCGGGCTGACCGTTCGTATCGCGGAAAGCCACCAGGTCTTCGCCGAGCAGTCGTACTCGCTGAGGTGCACCGTCCGCCTCGAGCTCATCGGAGAAGAGCACCGGCAGCCAGTAGCTCCGTAGAACGTCACCCATGGGTGTCCCGTGACCCACTTGAGTGAGAAGCTCGTTATCCTGGCGGCTCAGCATGGTGTCCTCCGACGGGTGCCTGAACTTTGAGCATAACGTAAATGCATTTCAGAATCGCACCATCACGTACGTGGGCGCCACCGAGAAGTTGGCCGCTGTTAACTAGGCCACTTTTGGATGGCAACGATTTTTCGTCAACCTGAGCAATGCCACTAATGCAACCAGCGGCAGGCCAGGGAATGGGACGATCCAGAATGACGAGCCTGGCTGCCTGGTGGTCTCTCGGAACGCCCTCGGATAGCCGCCTCCTGAGTCGGGGCATCGGCATCGATCACAGGCATGCGTGGTCCTCGGACCGCCGGACGCGGCACTGGTCCACACTAGCATCGGATCGGGGGCTGTCAAAGGAGAGGACGTAACCGTCCCGCCCCAGGCAGCTAAGCTGGAACGTTACGGAGCGGAAGGGTTACCCGGAATGTGGTACCCACTCCTTCCATGCTCTGGAGATCAATTTGCCCCTCGTGTGCCTCAACGAGCTTCTTAACGAGGGAGAGCCCTAGACCAAGCCCTTGCAATTCCATCTCTCGAGCTTGAGGCGCCCGGTAGAATTTTTCGAACACGCGGGCCTGGACCTCTGGAGCCATTCCAATACCGGTATCCGCCACTTCAACCCAGGCATACGATCCATCAGTGCCTCGGCGCAGCGTCACGGTACCGCCCGGATGTGTGTACCGAACCGCGTTAGAGAGTAGATTGCCGAATACACTCAAGAGCGCGTCTTCATTGCCGCAAATGAACAGCGGGGTGTCGTCCGGCTCGATTCGGATGTTTAGCTCTTCAGCATCACCACTCAGCCTTGCCCACTCAACCGCCCGAGAAAGAATGGGGCCAAGCTCCAGCGAATCGAGGAAGATCTTTGGGGACTCGTCGCGGTTTGCCTCCACTAAGTCTCTGCTGAGCTGCGACAGCCGCTCCATAGCCCGTCGAGCGGAGTCGAGCAGTCGTGCCGCATGGTCGGCATCACCACGCGTCAAGTAGCGGCGGGCCAATTCCAGGGTCTTTTCATTGTCACGTGAGTCCGGTGAGTGCCAAGATGGCGAGCGGCCTTGCGGCATAGGTGCGCAGTGCCGCCGCGATGTTGGTATGGCCGGCGCGGCGCAGGATCCCGATGGCGGTATTGCGCAGGGCGGCCACGACCTGGGGCGCATGGCCCGTGCGAATCTGGCTGCGATCTTCATCGAAGGTGACGTCGCGCACCCAATGCAAGCAGTTCTCGATGCCCCAATGGCCCCGCCAAAGGGCGGCCAGGCTGGTGGCGTCGGCCTGATCCGGGTGGAGACTCGTGAGCGCATACCCGGCTTCCCGGGTGGTCCGCCCGTGCCGCGTGACGACCCGTTCAATGGTGCAGACCTGAGCCACATGCGGCCAATCGAGGTAGTCGTTCAGGAGCGTCGATGTCCGCAGCGTGCGCTCTTCCTGCCGATCGCCGTGCCGGCCGCGCTGCACCGCCCGAGCGAACGTCACACCGGGTGGGGGCTCCAGGGTAAACAGCGCCACCAACGCTTCCAGGAGCCGGTGCCGGTTGTCTTTGACCGCCCAGAAATACGCGCCGCCCGCGGCGACCACCTGATGACTCAGGGCACGCTGGCAAAATTGGGCGTCACCGGTGACCGTGACGCCGTGGAGGTCGAGATCGGCCAACAGCGCCTCCGCCAGGCGCAGCTCGTGCTCCTTCAGCGTCCCCCTTTTTGGCCCAGCACCTGCCCATCCCGAGGCGCGAAGGCGGCCACCAGATGCACGCCCGGGGTCTGTTCGCCGTGGATCCCGCGGAGGTGCTTGCCGTCCAGCGCCACCGCCCCCGTGGAACCGGCCCCCTGGACGCGGGCCCACTCGGCCAGAACCCGTTCGAAGGCGTCGCGGTCGAGATCGCGAAAGACCCGAAACACCGTCGCCACGCTCGGGGTGGTGGCCCGGGTGATGCCGAACGCCCCGCGGATCTCGGCCGAGCCCTGATCCCGCCCCCACTGGGCGATCGCATACAAGCTGCGGGCCCCCGACACCATGGCGCACACGGCGAACGTCAAGATCGTCGCCACGGAGTACCGGCAGCCGCGGCGATGGCGGGGATCCGGCACCGGGGCCAAGGCTTCGAGTAACGATGGAATGGCCGCGTCCATGCGTCCCCTCCCGGAGAATTCCCCACCTCGCTCGAGGGGAGATCCCCAGCCTACGCCGGTCGACACCCTTCCTCGTGGCCCCATCGTCACAATCGAACAACGAAAAGACCTGGGGCCAATTCCACGTTGCCCTGCGCAGCGGTGATCGGCGTCCGAAGCTCGTGCGCTATGACGGTTAGCAGCTCATCCTTCTGCCGACCCAGGCGTTCCGCATCTCGGGTGTTCTGGCGCTCGCGGTTCAGCTCCTGCTCAGTATCGTGCCGGCTTTCGCGGACGCGCATCTCGAGGTGCTCCTTGACGTGCAGGCCGTAAGCGATCATCACTTCAAGCAGGAATTCCTGGGCGTCCGCTTCAAAACGCGCCCGCCGTCGAGCGGAATGTCCTGTGAGTACGCGGTCGAGACTCTCGAAGTGAAGAGACATGATGTCGTCAGGACCGCGCCCGTCCTCAATGAGGTGCTGGCTCAGCAGCGATACGCGGTGAAGTGCCTCTTCGCTATGCAACGTCAAGTAGTTGCATAGGATTTCCTCATAGACGTCCGTTGCCAGGCCCGAGACCTGGGACGGACGATCCTGTGGTTTAAGTTCCACTCCGTTACACCATTGCAGATTCATCCCAGTGAAGCCGCCCGACGCACTGGGTACTAGGTACGAGAACTCTAGCGAACCCACGTAGGTCGAATATGAACAGAAATGCACATTCCAATAGCGGGATAGAAGTCATGTGCTGAAAATAATGGGAAACCCACACGGTCCAGAGCCGAAATAGCGTGCACTGTTCATGGCGATTGAACGTTATGTGCCTTGCTATTGACGTGTGTATATGATGAAGGTGCGTAGCGGGATGCGGTTGCGCACAACGGCCCGGCTACCTGGGTGATCACATATCTAGTTATTGACCATGACAGCTCTTCCGCGCGTGCTTGTGGTTGAAGACGATCCCGAGGTTCAGGAGTTAGTGGGTCAACTCCTCAGCGATTCCGGTGATGACGTGCGGATATGCGGGGTCGGTACCGAGGCATGGCCCCTGTTGCGTGAGCTTCGGCCTGACGTTGTCATTCTGGACCTGATGCTTCCCGGCATGGGCGGTCTCGAGCTGCTCGTACGCTTGCGCGCTGATCGGCTACTTGCGAAGACGCCAGTGTTGGTCTGGTCCGGTGCGCACGACGATCTCGTACTGCTCCGCGATCGACTCCACCGACTGGGTTGTGCGACGCTCGAGAAACCCTTCGAGGTGGAATCGCTCGAGCGCGCACTACGTCTGCTGGTTTCAAGAGACAACCGCTGAAACGTACAAAACGGAGAGGTCAAAGATGATCACGAAATGACATCTGCCCTCTCCGCTTTGCAAGACCCGGTGGCCCATCGGGCCGCAGGATTTACGTCCCTAGGATTTGGACTTGGTTGACTGGCCGCTCCTGCCTTTCGACATCGAGCTAAAGACCGGCCTCCTTCTGCGTCATCTTCAACATCCAACCACGGACGTTCTCCAGGTGCTCCTGCTCGTTCTTGAGCGCGCCTTCGAACTTACTGGCCACCTCATCATGACCGAGCCCTCTGGCCAGTTGAATCAGCATTTCCCAGCCATCGTTGTCCGTCAGCTCCGCCGTTAGAAGAGCGTGGAGGCATTGTGGGACCGTTGTGCGCGGATCGGCCACGATCTGAACGAGGCCGATTGACGCCACGCCGGTGAGGTCGGCGCACGGCGTCTCGAGCGTGGGATCTCCGCCAAGCTGTGCAATCGTCGCGCTCACGAGCTGAAAGTGCTGATACTCCTCCTGCATGATGTGCTCGATGTCCTGGATCGACGGCCCGCCGCTGGACTTGCCGTTTGCCTGCATCTTGCCCAGCATGAGCTGGTAAAGGCGCGTGCCGCTCCGCTCGAAGGCGAGCCGCTCTCCGAGCTTGTCCATAAAGATGTCCGGCGCCATCTTGCCAAGGGTCGGCGGTCGCGAACCGATCGGCTCGCGGGCCTTCAAGTACGGCATTCGCGCCGAGTCGAGATCATGCGCGGTGCCCTTTGAGCTGGGCACCGCCGAAGCCGCCGCCGAAACGGCCGCCTCGGCCTGTTCCGGAGCCGTGGCGACTCCAGTTCGATTCATGACTGCTGCGGTTGATTTCACCGTGTCCCTCCTCGTGTGCTGGTCGTGAGAATGGCTTCGCCGTTAAGCTCCGTTCCGGGCATCCACACGTAGCCCGCGGCCACCGTCTCGCTAGGCGAGACCTCGGAATTGAGCTGCTCGCGGTATTTCACTGATGGCCAATCCGGCTTCTCCTCGCTGGCTGGGATGAATTGCGTCCCTCGAGCACGAAGCTCAACCTCGTTCGCCAGTGTTTCCCGAACGAACGCCCGATGACTCGTGTACTCGATAGGCGTTGGCAGTGTGGCTGGTAGGACTTCCGCCGGATCACGGCGGCCGACATCCTTGAACTGCTGCATGGCTATCTGGAGATGTCCCAGCTCGTAGTCGAGGAAACGCTCCCAGATTGCCTTCACGCGAGGGTTGGACTCAGATTCGAGACAGCTCCAGTAGTTGTAGACCTCGTTGGCTTCGTGCAGGAGCCACTTCTCCAGCCAGCTCTCGGTTGGGTCGGCAAGACTCTCATACTGGGTGACGTGCTGCTCCTCGATGGATGCGATCTCCGCGTAGAGCTGGCGCGCCACTGGATCAGCGAAGAACGGTCCCACGGTCATGTAGTAGTCGTGGGTCTGATACTCGCCGCCGATCAGTGTCATCGTATTGAGCTTGCTGATCGGGTCCGCCGTGGTCCGATCGTAGTGCTCCCGCAAGTCGTCCTCAGGGGCACGATGCTCGACAGACGGTCGGACGCCCGGGAAGAATGTCAGTGTAGCTCTGAAGGATGTTGTTCGGGTCCTTCCCGGTCAATCGATCCATCAACGCGGAATATCGATACAGGTGATCGAAGTCTTCGAGCAGGCCAAATCGGAACGTCTGAGCCAGATACGGATCCGGCTCGTGGAGCGCGATGCTGGCTGTTACCTCGATGGCCACCTGCTCAAAACCGATGGTGGTCTCCAGCGGCGACTGATCGGCGGGCAACAGCCAGTTGACCGTCGTCTGCTGGTGCTGCTCGGCCCGCCGCACCTCCGCCAGAGTCCTCTGGAGATCTTTGTTCATCCGTGAAGCCGCGTGTGAAAACCGCAGCGCTTCGGACTCGATGCCATTCATCAGAATGATTCGCACGCGGGTGAATGCATCGTCGTCCAGTTTGCTAATTGTCGGCTGAACCATGTCGCGCCACGTAAATCGCTGCTGTTCCAGCGGAGTGCCTTTGGTCTTCATCAAGTCCAGCGTCACGAGCAACCTCCTAAATGCGTAATGTCGCCCGTGGAATGCAGGATCGAGACCAGCGCTTCCTGTGCCGCATGACCCCCGCAGCCTCTGGAGGGCTGCATTTCAGAGCAAGCGCGGTCCCGGCGAAACTTGGCCACGGGATCGGGTCGATGTTTATAGGAGCGCCTTCGCCTGGACCGAATTGTGCGCATGCTGGCCGCGCCGCCTCAGCAATGACGGCGGGGCAACGGGAAAGGAGTGCAGCTTTGTTGGGTTTAGGTTGTGGCGGAGCACTACTTCTAACCATCGTCATCGCGCTGCTGGTCTATGCCATCTCGGGCGGTCAATGTACGATGATCGTCTTCCCGTAATCTCGAAGCGCTCGGTCTCCGAGTTTCTGAATGCGGGCGCGCTCATCCCCATGTCGAGCGATGAGTCGGGCGGGATCACTCCGCACCCAGATGCGCTCCACTCCACGCCATTCCACAGTGAGGGCATGCACACTGGCCAGGTCGCCTATTTCTCTGGCTCGTCGGCATTGATGCACAGCCCGGTCAACCCGTACAGCAAACCCGTGAGGAAGCCCCCAGGTTTGCGAACATCGGCCCGGCCTGCACCTGTTCCGGAAATTTGTCGAGCCGGTATTCATTCGTCATGGCGAACGGCTCGAACTGGAACTTGGCGAAACCTTCCTCGAACAATCTGCTCGACTCATCGCGGTCTCCAAGCCATGCGGCCCAGACGCCTAGGAGCGACGACAACATCGGCGCACCAACGAGCTGGAGCCTGACCCGCCGAAGCACCGCGCCCGAGGAGCCCGTCCGCCGCCGGTCTCGCGGGCCCTGTGGCCGGAGGCGCTCGGGCACCTGGGATTCTAGACGAGCTCTGCGAGGTTACCGGCCGCTTCGTCGCCTATCCGTCTGCCGAGGCCCACATTGCACATGTCCTGTGGATTATCCACACCCACGGCATGGACGCGTGGCAGTCGACCCCGCGGCTGGCAATCCTCCCGCCGAGCCCGGGTCCGGCAAGCCGCGCCCGCTTGAAGTCACCGAGCTGCTCGTTCCCGATCCCGTCCAGGCTATCAACGTGACGCCCGCCTACCTGTTCCGGAAGGTCGGCGACGACCCCGATCACCTTCCAACGATCCTGTACGACGAGATCGATACCGTGTTCGGGCCGAAGGCGAAAGAGAACGAGGAGATCCGCGGTTTACTCAACGCCGGGTGGAGGGCTGATCGTCGGTGCTCGGCCCGATGGTCGTCTCGTTATGGGTGCTTTTCCCGCGATGAACACACACGGGTGCGGATGTGCTATACTGACCTGAGTAGCCCAGCGGACCCGCTTAACCACAACAGGCCCGCTGACTATGGAGACCCTGGCCGTTGGACCTGTTCACAAGACAGGCCGCAAAGACCAGGGTTTTGTTATGTCCTGCGTCGGGTCCGACCCCGGAGTCAGCGTATCGGATGCGTCGGGTGTAACCAAGAGTTGTGGGTTTGGGGGCCTAGGCGGCCCGGGCATGGAGCGTGGCGTGGTGGGCCCGGAGCACGGCCAGCGATTGGCCTCCGGCGCTGGACCAGCGACAGCCGGCCGTTTCATCCGCTGCTGGACGAGGTGTTTGGCGGCCGATTCCACCGCGCCCGACCCGATGGGCAGCCCCTGAGCTCGAAACTCCGGAGACCGCATCCGCTGGCGATTGCTCTGGAAGTACCCGCGCTCCGTGGCCACCACCCGGCGGCGCCTCGGCCGTCGGCGGCACGAGCTCCCGCAGGCGCGCCAGCACCGCTGCAGCCCCGGCGCTCGACAGCCCGGCGAGGCTCACCGCGACCCAGTCCGCGGCCGCGGCGGTGCCCGCGCCGAAGACCGCCCGGGCCACGGTCCAGACATGCTCGCTGGCGTGGTACCAATCGACAATCTCCAGACGCTCGCCGAACTGCTCCGCAGCCGCCGTCCAGATCCAGCGCGCGCCGTCGCCTAGCACGACAACCGCCCGCAACCTCGCCAGCCCGGGCCCGGTGACCGGGCCATCGACGCCGAGGATGTCCAGGCCGCCCCGCCGCGCCACTTCGGCGCCCCAGCGCCCGGCGAACGGCCCCACCGGCTCGCGGGCCGCCACGTAACTCGGGGCCTCCAAGCGCTGCCGTTCCGGGGGCGCAGCCGGATCCCAGCCGCCGACCACGCCGAGTTTGACTTCGTGCCAGCCATCGTTGAAGCGCACCAGCACGCCATCGGTTTCAGCGACCAGCTGGTGCGGGGCGGCGTCCACCGGCCCGGCCGGGGCCCGCGTCCGTTCGACGGTGGCGCGGTCGGCCTGCTGAGCCTGATCGAGCGCGGCCCCGGCGGCCTCGGTCTGGGTGCGCACCGTCTCGGGACTCACGGCCAGGCCGGTCAGGTCCTCGAGCAGGTCGGCGGCCTCGGCAAACGCCGTGGCGCCCCCCAGCCGGACCAGCCAGGCGCGCAGCGGGCCGCTCAGGCGCTGGTGCGGCGCGAGGCCCAGCGTGCGGTCGGTCGGGCTCCAGCCGTGGCGGCAGGTCGGGCAGTGCGCCCACGGGCGCGACCAGCGGACCGGGCCGCAGACCGTGACCACCTGGCGGGAACGCCAGCTGTGCGTGGGCGCGGTCGTGCCGCACTCCGGACAGCGGGACCGGTCGCGCTGGAGCCCGGGATCCAGACTGCGCTGGGTAGCCGCGATCATCCCGGCGACCAGCGTCGGGGCCACGGTGCGCAGCTCGGTCTGGACCTGGCGCTCGAGATCCGTCAGAGAGGCATCGCGGTGGGCGCGCGCCCAAGCCGCCAAGCGGTGGGCACAGGCGGCGAGCGGTGCGACAATCGTCTCGGGAAGGTTCTCCGCGTCCATGCGACCTTCCTCGCGGCCGGGGCGTCTCACTGCCCCGGCCGCCTCGGCATGAGAATCCGCGTTCGCAGCGTAACCCATCCGCTCCGGTCTCACCACCCGCTCTTCAACAACTTTTGGTTACACCCGATGCGCCCGATCTAGTTGACAGAAGACCGGGGTGTGTGCCACGATCCAGGTGGACCGGCCGCCACCTCGGTCCGTCCACACGGCTCCCGACTCACGTCTCCGTCGTCGGGGGGCTATCGTCTGCCCCGAATGCTATCACTGGTACCGGGAGCGCACACCATGAGCATCGCCGACGACGTTGAAGCGATCATCGCGAGGTACACGGACATCGAGGTCGATCCCGGCGGCGCCAATGCCGCGATCGTCCGCTACTTGGGTACAGATGAGAGACTGGCCAGTGAGCGGCTGCTCGAGTGTGTCACTCCCCTCGAGGCTGCCGGGTTCACCGTGGGGCAGGTCGGCTTCGGTGACCCTCCAGACAATCCGCATCTCCGTGTGACCCGGCCGAGCTGAGCACAGGGGTTCTGACACCACCCCCACCCGTGCCGGGGCATTCTCGCGCTGCTACGCGCTAGCGAATCGGCTCCATCTCATCAGCGGTCAGCTTGAGATCATCCTCCATCTGAATCTGTTGACCGGGGGCTTGCGTCCCTGACTCCAGACAGTCGCAGAGCACCGAGTAACGCTGGACCACGCCACCGCCGAAGTCGCTGACACAGGTGCCGGTGTGGCCGAAGTGCTCTCCCGGCTGGGTCACACGCACATGAACAGGGAGTTCGCTAAGCCAATCAGGACCTGGGCATCACTCTATTCCTCCACCTAGTTCCAGAATCGCCACCAGGGCCGCCCTGACGGCTGCATAGGGCGTGCTGGTGGCTCCTGCGGGGTGTCCCCATCCTGCTCTGTGCGTGCGGGGAGCATACGGGATGCAATGAGCTGGTGGAGCTCGGCAACTTCACGGGTCCGTGCCTGGAGCTGGCGCTCCAGGACCTCGACCACATGAGCCAACCGCTCGACCTCACCAGGGACGTGTGAGTCAGCAGTCCCCGGAAACCGTTGCATCGTCCGCAACGGTTTCCGGGCAGGGCTGGAGGCTGGGTCAGGGTCGTCATCGGGGTGTCTCTCTCAGGTCGTAGGACACCACCCACCCCGCCCCGCCGAGGCCATCTCTCGTGCCGCTGTGAGGGCGGTTCTTCACATCTGTTCTGCGCCTGAGACGGGTCTGCGGTGATTCTCCCGTGTTCACCATTGAACACGGGAGAATGCCTCATCACCGTCCACCTGCGAACACTGCGCCGTGGATGCAGCTCGGGCGGTGAATGATGGTCAGCCAAGAGCGCCACGCTCGTGACTAAGCAACCGTGGCGGCTAAGAGTGGTACCCCGTACGGGGGTACCACTTTAGCAAAGACGCGCATGGAGCATCCCCCGTTCCTATTCCAGGATCGCCCGTCGCCCAGCGCCATCCCTACAGATCTCGGACACCGCCCTGGGCGCCGAGACCGTTTCTCAGCACGCTATGAGGCGTTCTAGGGGCATACCGTTGCACGTACCGTCCGCCTGTTGGCATCTTCCATCCTGTTAATGTTCACGGACATGCATTAATACCTGTATGGTGTACATGCATTCCTCCATAGTGAGAATGCGTTGAGCCCGCGAAGGAAGATTGAGGAATACGTCCGTTGGACACCACTCAGCGCGCTGACGATGAGCTCGCGAAACGTCTGACTGCCCGCGAGCTCGAGGTGCTCCGTCTCGTGGCGGAAGGGTGCGATAACGAGACGATCGCCGACCGCCTGGGGGTCGATCGGGTCACGGTTCGAACACACGTCACCGCGGTGCTCACCAAACTCGACGCGCATTCGCGGCTGCAGGCGGTGGCTCGGGCCGTGCGACTGGGAGTGGTCCACTAACCCACTCGGTCCACTCTCAGCGGATCATCCACGCGGATGTGCCTCTCCGTCGACTGAGAGCGCGCTGGCGAGCGACCGACCGAGAATCCTTGCATGGTCAGGCGCACTCCCCGACGTGGGAACACTTTACCGCAAATGATGCCTGGCGGCGTCGGGCACCGCCGCGGCCGTTTCTCGCACTGCTGTGACAGGTGGCACGGTCCGGTGATGTGTTTGGCCCGCCAGTGTCGCTCCCCCGCAGAAGATACTGAGACGAGGTGCCCAGAGAGTGGCAGTCCTCACCTCGGCCGTACCGCCCAGCCATGCTGAGGCTGTTTCTCGTGCCAAGGTTCCTGTGGAGGGATCCATGGACCGAGAAGGGCATCGATATGTCGCGCGCAATAATGACTGCCAGATTTCCATAGAGACGCTCCGCACCGTGAGAACCCGACAAAGACCACGATGTTCCGATGGGAGCCCGGTCTCGCGAGCATCGACATCCGGTTCGGGAGGTGTTCCATGCAGTGGGCTGACCTGGATGTTCGGGCCAATGCCTTGCGGCGCACGCTGTACCGCGGGGCCCTGAGTGGCCTTCCGCCGAACGCCGACGATCCGACGCCCACGCTTACCCCGGAGATCCTGGCGTGGATCACACTCGCCGATATTGAACACGTCCGTGAGTGGGAGCGAGAGCATGGGGTGGATCCGACATCAGACGACCGGCGCCAAGAGCTCGCGACTATGATCGGGAACCTGCTGACGCTCCAGGTGAACCCGTCGAACTGATCAGGTCGATCGTGGAAACGAGCGACTGCGGCCCTCGGATCTTCGAGCGGCGGTGTCTCACTGCGACACGCCGTCCGTCGGCGGCGAGTCTGTGCCGTGCTTATCGGCGGAGAGGGCGATCTGGAGTCGGCTTTCCACGCCCAGCTTCCCCATGATGTCGATCATGTGCTTGGCCACCGTTTCGGGTGCGAGCCCGAGCCGCTCGGCGATCTGCTTATTCGTCAGCCCTCTGGCCACGAGCGCGGTAATCTCTCGCTGGGGGGCACTGAGCCCCGAGCCGGAGTCCGTGGCGCGGCGCCGATCCGGACGACGGGCATCGTGGGTGATTGGCTCGGCACGTGCGGCGGAATTCACGATCACCGCCATCGCGATCACGCGCGCGGCAGCCTCCAGAAACTCCTGGTCCGCGGCCGTGAAGTGATTGGGGGATCCTGCGTGCGCATCGAGCACGCCGACGACCTGGTTGCCCACCTGCATCCGGCTGAGCACGCCGCTCCGGCTTTCCAGGGCTGTGGCAATGTCACGGCGCTCCTCGGGCTCCGTATCGCGGTGCCCGGTGCGGACGCTGGCGCCATCCCGGAAGACCCTGACCGCCAGGCCGCCATCCCGGAGCGGCAGACGATCGACACCGATTGCCCGCTCCAGACGACCCATGGGGGAACGCGGCGCGCGGACGGCGATGAGGCTTTCGGACGAAGCGTCATACAGGAAGATATCCAGCGCATCAGCCCCCACGGCCTTGACGATGATCGCCGACGCCGCGTCGAACACGGTCTGGAGCGGCGCGGTGGGATCAACCTGCGCCAGGGCGCAGAGCGCCGCATACCGAGAGCGCGACGGGCGTGAGGCCTCACCCGACGGCCGAACAACATTCCTCACAATACAGCACCTTATACAAGCACCTTCGAGGTGATGGTCGCAGGGGATCTCAGTGGGAGCATTCGGAGAGCGTGGCGCCCACTATATCGGAGCATCGCGCACGGTATATGTATGAAATTGCACATCCTCCCATGCAGCGTTCGGTTCATTGTTAGCTGAGCACCAGGAGGGGAGCTGTCCATGCCGCCAACGGAAGTTATCGCGCTCACGGATGAGATTCACGCTCGGTTGGAGCATGGCGAATTCGCCGGGCTGGGCCCGATCGCGGTGGAGGGCGGGATGTTCCTCCCCGACGCGGAGGTGGTCGCCCGGATCCTGCTCGCGGACGTCGAGGATTGGGCGGTACGCGAGTCCTGGGATCACGTCAGCCCCCCGCAGTGGAACCATCTCACCGCGCAGCTGCGCGATTTCCTGCATGAGGTCGAGCACCATCTTGCCATTCTTCGTGACCCCGAGCACCTTCGCGCCGCGCACGGCGGTGAACTCGAGTCCCGGCCGGTACGAGGCGGCTTCCCGCTCCACCTTCCAGCGGTTCGAGCTGGCGCTGCGGCGATCGCCGGTGATCGTCTACAGTCAGGACACCGAGCTGCGCTACACCTGGGTCTACAATCCGCACCCGGATTTCGTGCCCGAAGACATCATCGGCACGACGGACGCGGCGTTCTACCAGCCGGACGAGCTGGAGCGCCTACAGGGCATCAAGCGGCGCGTCATGGCCACGGGCATCGGCACCCGAGAAACGGTGCTCGCGACGTTGTATGGCACGCCCACGTACTATGACCTGACGGTCGAACCGCTCTACGACGCACGAGGCGCGATCATCGGCGTGACCGGCGCGGCCACGGACATCACGGCCCTCATGCGCACCGAGCAGGCGCTGGCCCGGCGCGAGGCCCAGCTCAATGAAGCACAGCGGATCGCCCAGCTCGGCAGCTGGGAGTGGGACGCGGTCACCGAGCAGCTGAGCTGGTCCCCCGAGCACTATCGCATCATGGGATGTGATCCCGAGGCGGGGGTGCCCAGTATTCCGTCGGCATGCGAACGGATCCACCCCGACGATCGAGAACCCACCGTGCAGCTGATGCAGCGGAGCTTTGAAACGGGCGAGCCGTTCGCCTGTGAGTTTCGCATTGTCCATCCCGATGGCGAGGAGCGGGTGATTCACAGCCGCGGCGCCGTGGTGCGCAATGCCGCCGGCCGTGTGGAGCGCCTGATCGGGACGGCGCAGGACATCACCGAACGGGTGCAGGCGGAAGCTTTGCGGGCGGCCGACCGCGAGCGGCAGGCGCGCCTGGACGGTATGATCTTCGCGGCCCGGCAGCGCGCCGACCGGATGTCCGACCGCCTGGAGCAATCCCGCGGAGGCGCGGAGGCAGCCGCCCCGGACTGGGCGCTGTGCGCGGAGATGCGCGCGGCGCTGGACGCGAACATGCAGGACTTACTTGATCTGCGGCGACTGGTGCGCGAGGCGCCATCGAGCGACGGGGACGGGTGCGATGGTGAAGGGAGCGAGCGGACGCCGAAGGCGTAGCTTCGCAGTTTCGCGCTCGGGAATCCGTTGGTGCTGATGTCGGCCCATGCAGACCAGGCGGCCATTGACGTGGCGGTTCGGACCGGGCTCGTCACGCGCTTTCTCGCGAAGCCGTTCGACGTCGAGACATTGGTCCGCGAAGTGGCTGATGCGGTGAGGCTCCGTGAGGGCATCACCCCAGAGAGCCAGAACGACTAGGGGCCGAGTCCCGACTTCCCTGGTGCTCCATGCGCCGAAATCAGCGAGCAGTGAGGGGCCAGAGCTGATCGTGCCAATCGCTTCGGCTTCGCGAGAGCGGTGCGCAGCGGGGAGTCCCTTCCGCGATCTTCACGACGATCCTGCGAGCGAGCGCAGGCTGCGATCGCTGAGGGCCTGGCGGTTCCTGTAACCCTCGGTTCTTGGTGGCTTGCACAGGAACATCATCCGCGTGCTCCCGAAGCTGGATTGGCCAGAGCCAGATGCGCCTGCCGATAGAAACACAGGCGAACGATCAAGCACGGGGCGTTCCGTCGGTCCTACCGATAACGGTGCCGAGCCTGATGCCTGTCTGTTCCGATAACCCCCAACCCGCACGGGATTGCTGCGGTCTGAATTCACGGCGGGCGGATGAAGGATGGATTCCCAGAATGGGGGTCGCGGGAACCGGAGGTTCTAAGCCTCGTGTCATTGAACTGGGACTATTGCGTACCATGAGAGTGGTTGATACATTTAGATACGTATAGATCGCGTTTTTCCGGTGTTGAGACACTCAGTCTCGACGACGGCGTCTCGAAAGGTGCCCGCATGGTGGTCTCTGACAGCCGCGAGTCTCCCCCGCGCGTCGATGCGGGGAGCGGAACCGGTGCGCCTGCACTACTACAACATCTCGGAGGCCGCGGCGGTCCTGGGGGTGAGCCGGATTACCGTTTCGCGCTGGGTTGGGAAGGGCCGTCTCCCCGTTGCCCGCCTCGGCCATAGGACGATCCGGTACCGGAGAGAAGACCTGGAGCTGTTCCTCGCGAAGCACCGCCTCCGTCCATTGCGTGCCGCCATGATGCCCGTCTCGATGGCCGACTGGGGTGACGACGATGCGAGCCTTCGTCCCGAGCATGTCGTCCAGTTTTACGAAGCGGATGAAGCGCTGATCAGCGCCACGAGCGCGTATATCGGCGGGGCGCTCGGCGCGGACGGCGTCGGCATCACGATCGCGACCGAGGCACACCGCCGGGCTATCGAAAACCGCCTGCGGGCCGATGGATTCGACCTCGAGGCGGTCCACCTGAGCGGGCAGTACATCGCGTTGGACGCCTCCGAGACCCTCGAGCGACTCATCGTGGACGATGAGCCGGATGCGGAGCGCTTCGCTGACGTGATCGGTGCTGTGATCGCGCGGGCGACCGAAGGCGGCCGCCCGGTGCGCGCGTTCGGCGAGATGGTGGCGCTGCTGGCGGCCGATGGGCGTCACGCGCCCGCGCTCCGGCTCGAATCTCTCTGGAACGGTGGCCAACACACCCACCGGTTTTCACTCTTATGCGCCTACCCGATGGAGGTCATGGGCCGCTCCGGCTTCTCCGACCTGCTGGGGGGCGTATGCGAAGCTCACGGCCGAATCATCCCCACGGAGAGCTTCTCGCGACTCGATCATCCGAATGCGCGGTTTCGGGAGATCACGCGGCTGCAACTGCGGGCCGCTTCGCTCGAGGCCGAAGTCGCGGAGCGGCGGCGCATCGAAGCGCGGCTGCGTTGCAGCGAGCGGGAGCTGCGCGACTTCATCGAGAACGCCACGGAGGGCCTGCACTGCGTGGGTCCCGACGGGCGGATTCTGTGGGCCAATCGCGCGGAGCTGGAGCTGCTCGGCTATACCGCGGACGAGTACATCGGCCGGTCCATCGCCGATTTCCACGCCGACCCGGACGCGATCGCCGACATCTTGTGCCGCCTGGGGGCCAACGAGCAGCTGCAGGAGTATCCCGCACGCCTGCGCGCCAAGGGTGGCTCGATCAAGCATGTGCTGATCAATTCGAACGTCTACCGCGAGGATGGTCGCATCATCCACGCCCATTGTTTCACCCGCGACGTCACGGCGCGGAAGGAGGCGGAGGACCACGCATCGATTCTCAGGCGCCTCGGAGCGTCAAGCGGTGGGATGTGAGCCGGCCACCTCGTCGGAGTCGACGAGCACGACGCACCGGCTGGACTCGCCGTGGCGCCGGCACTCCTCCAGGAGCACCCCGCGCCGGGTGTCGGTGCTCAGATCGGGCACGGCTCCGCGCTACGGAATTGGGCCGATTGTCCGGTGTGGAATGGCCGTGATGGAGCTATGATGAGCCAAGGTAGGTTTTCGCATGACAGCGCATCGGACATGACCCCGCCGTGCGGGGTTCGGCACGACTCGGCGCCGGGCGGGACGCCGGTCGTCAGCCTGACCGCTAGGGATCGGCAATCCATGACGGCCGTGCCAACGCGCCCGCTGGCCATGGACCGGTGGACTGAGCCGGAGCCACGATGACCGGAACCCGAGCTCGGCAGGTGCCGAGCACGACGCAACCGAGCACCAAGCTCCGCCCTCCCGAGCTCCCATCGGATTTCGTTCCCCGGCCACGGATACACCAGCGGCTGACGGCCGGCTGGGGATGCCCGCTGATGCTGGTGTGCGCGCCGGCCGGATTCGGGAAGACCATCGCGCTGGCCGGCTGGCTCCAGGACGCTCGGCGTCCCTGGGTGTGGGTCAGCCTGGACGAGCACGACAGCGATCTGGTGAGCTTCACGCGCGTGCTCGTCGCGGCGCTGGGCACCGTCATTCCGCGGGCCGGTCACCAGGCGTTGGCGCTGGCCGCGCAGACCGAGCACCCGTCGCTCAGCCAGTTGAGCGCCCTGCTGGCCGACGATCTCGCGGGGATCGACCACGAGCTGGTCATCGTACTGGACGACGTTCACCTGATCCGCGACGAGGCGATCCACGTGCTCGTGGCGCTGCTGGCGCGGCGTCTCCCGCCGAGCATCCAGCTGGTGCTGGCCAGCCGCGAGGCGCCGCCACTGCCGGTGGCGCTGCTGGACGGCCGGCACGCG
The DNA here is from genome assembly GCA_963765765.1 of uncultured Chloroflexia bacterium. Taxonomy (GTDB): domain Bacteria; phylum Chloroflexota; class UBA6077; order UBA6077; family JACCZL01; genus CAVXYC01. Next base: position 219,732 of record CAVXYC010000032.1, read on the forward strand.
CTGGTCGAGGTGCGGGCCGACGATCTGCGCTTCGATCGGGCCGAGGCGCTGGCGTTCGTGCGGGGGATGAGCGATGCCCCGCTCGACCTTCAGCTCGTCGCCGATGCGGTCGAGCGGTCGGAGGGCTGGGCGGTGGGGCTGCGCCTGCTGACCCTGGTCGGCGGACCATCCGGGGCGCGGCGGACCGGCCGGTCGGCGGCTCCGCAGAAGCAGGACGTGGACGCCTATCTTTTTGACGAGGTGCTGGCCCGCCAGACACCGGAGCGGCGGCGCTTTCTGATGCAGGCGGCGATCCTGGAGCGCTTCTGCGCGCCGCTGTGCGAGGCGGTCGTGGATGGCCAGCAGGCCGGGCGACGGCCGGCGCGTGCTGGACGAGAGCCTGGCCGCCGGGCTGTTTGTGACAGCGCTGGACGACGAGCAGTGCTGGTACCGCTTCCACCACCTATTCCGCGCCATGCTGCAGCGCCGCCTCGAGCACGATGCCGGAGCCGAGGGCGTACGGGCGCTGCGGCAGCGGGCCAGCGACTGGCTGGCCGGGCAGGGGTTGTGGGACGAGGCGGCGGCCCAGGCGATCGAGGCGGACGACGTCGACCGGGTCACATCGCTGGTCGAGACCTGCCTGATGACCGAGCGGAGCATCGACGTGTGATTGATGCTCGACGCGTGGACCCGTCGGCTCCCGCGTGACGTTGTGGACGCGAGCCCGACGCTCATCGCTGGCCCGCTGCGGGATGCTAACCATCCGCGGCGAGGTGGACGAGCTCGAGTCGCAGCTGCGTCGGCTCGACAGCGCTGCTCGCCGCAGAGCCAGTGCGCATGAGCGCCGGCCTTGCTCCCGATCGCTCGCGGTCAGATCGACAGGCAGCTCGCGTGGGTGCTCCATCTGAAGGGCGGCGACGATCACGAAGCGCACGCGCGTGCCGAGCGCGCGCTCGATCTGCTGCCGATCGACCAGTACGACTACCGTGGGAGTACCGGTCGCACTCTACGCCTTTACATTGCACTGTCTGGGCCGGACCGAGGAGGCGCTCGCCTGGATCAGGGCCGAGCACGGTCGGGATACGGCGCGGCATCCCGACTACGCCGCGCGCCTGCTGATTGGCCGGCTGTACGTCGAGCTCGCATCGGGGCGGCTGTCGGCCGCCGTCGAGACCGGCCGGCAGATGGTGGTCTTCGGCAGCGCGCGCCAGCAGCCACTGGCGATCGGCTGGGGGCACTACGCCCAGGGACGGGTCGCGTACGAGTGGAACGATCTCGACGGGGCGTGCGAGCATTTCGAGGCCGTGCGGGCGCTCGGCCGCGATGCCCACCGCATGTGCTCGGTCAACGCGACGCTCGGGCTGGCGCAGACGCTCATGGCCGGAGGGCAACCGGCCGAAGCGGAGCAGCTCGTGGCGCGCGGAGCTCGCGGAGGTCGAGGCGGCGGGCAACGCGTTCTTCGTCGAGCGCGTGCGATCGTTTCTGGCGCGCCTGGTGCTCGCGTCGGATGGCCCGGACGGGCCGCCCAGTGGCTCGCGGGGGTCCCGATCACCCGCCAGGGGACCATCGGGTTCGACCTCGAGGATGCGCGGCTCACCCGCGCGCGCGTCCTGGTGGCGTGGGCCAGCTCCGAGGACCTGGAGCCTGGATGAAGCGGCCGCCGCGGTGGACCACGCGATCGCGGCCGCCGACGGCGCGGCACATGACCTTCTCGCTCGTCGGGGGGCTGGCGCTGCGCGCGGTGGTCGAGCGGTCGCGTGGTGAGATGCAGCGGGCCGCCGGGTCGCTGGCGCGGGCCCTGGAGCTCGGCGGGCCGGGGCACTTCACGCGGACGTTCATCGATCTCGGGCCGCCGCTGACCGCGCTGCTGGCCGAGCTGATGCACCAGGGCGAGCTGGCGCCGGGCGGACGGCGGGTGCTCATGGCCTGCCGGGCGGCGTCCGCGGGGGCGGGTATCGATCGGCCGAGCCGGACGGAATCCGTGGTGCCGCTGTCCGCCGGCCGAGCCGCGACGCGGCTGAGCCGAGCATCGTCGAAGCGCTGACCTGGCATGAGCTCGACGTGCTGGCGTTGATGGACGGACACGTCAGCACCGAGGAGATCACGCGGCTATTGGGGCTGGACGACGCGACCGTGCAGCGACACGTCACGAGCATCGCCAGCAAGCTCCGGGTGGTCGGCCGTGACGACGCGGTGCGGCAGCCGGACGATGATGAGCCGCCGCCATCGGCCTGACCCTGGCGGCGGGGAGGACCTCGGCTGAGCACCGGAGAAACGCTCAGCAAATCAGTGGCCGGACTGTTCACGGCGTCACGGACTCCCCGTCATCCGTCGTCTGGTGGTTGATACGATGATGGCGAAGGAACTGTACGATGGCGAGCGCCATGCGCGCTGATGGTCCCCTGACGAAGGCCTCGGTGGCCGCGGTCGTGCTCCCGGCCGCGGCCAGCCAGCTGTGGTTCGTCACGCTGCCGCCCTTCCTCCCGACGATCGCCGAGGCGATCGGGGTGAGCACGGCGCTGGCGGGCCAGATCGTGGGCCTGCCGGTATTGCTCGCCGCGGTGCTGATCCTGGGTCGTGGGCCCGCTCATCGACGCCTACGGGCATGCGCGGGTGATGACGGTGGCCCTGGTGGCCATCGCCGTCAGCTCGCTGGGCACCGCGGTGGCCACCGGCGCCGGCGTGCTGCTCGCCGCTCGCCTGGTGGGCGCATTCGGTCGGGCCGGGGTTATTCCGGCCGCGTTCGTCGAGGCGGTGGAGCGGCCCAGCCAGGAGCAGCGCCGCCACGGCACTAGCTGGGTGGTCGCGGGCGCGGCGGCGGCACCCCTCCTCGGCGTCCCGCTGCTCACGCAGGTCGGCGCGCAGGCCGGCTGGCGTGTGGCGTTTGTCCTGATCAGTATCCTGGCCGCGCTCAGCTGCCATGCTGGCGTGGCGACAGCCTCGCGGGCATCCGTCGGCCTCGGCGCGAGCGGCCCGACCAACGCTGCGCAGTGTCCGGCCGCTGCTCTCCGAGCCGGCGATCACGACGGTGCTGCTCTCATCGCTCGTGGGGAACGCCGGCCTGTGGACGGAGCTCACCTACCTCGGGGTGCTCTATCAGAACCGGCTGGGGCTTGGGGCGCAGGATGCCGGCTGGGCCCTCACCGCGTTCGGGCTCGGCCAGCTCGCCGGGTCACTGGCCGCGCGGGACCGCCGTGTTGGCCGGGCCTCGCGTCGCCTGCTGGCCGCCTGTCGTGTGGGGATGGGCGTGCTGCTCGGCCTCGCGTTCCTCATGCCCGTCGGAGCGACCGGCGTGGCGGTGATGCTCTTCGGTGGTGGGGTGCTTGGGGGTGTGCAAGCATCCATCATGCCGCTGATCTTGAGTCGACAGCCGTCGACTGAGACGGGGACCGTCCAATCGCTCAACTGGCTGGCGCTCACCGCCGGCATCGCCCTGGGAGCCTCGTTCGGCGGCGTCCTCCTCGCGGCCGGCGATCTCCCGTTCGTGGGGATCGGCACGCTGGGGCTCTCGTGGCTGGCAGCGGCGATTCTCTTGTGGTCCCGTTCAGCGAGTCGCACCCCTGCGACACGGGCGCCAGCCGTCATAGAGTGCTCGGGCACGGTTCCAGCCATGTTCATGGGCACGGGGCGGGCGGCTGATTGGCTCATTGAATCGGTTGCCGATCCGGTGCAGCTCGCGACGTAGCCAGGAGCCGCCGTTCACATCACGCCGCGGCGGCGTGATCGCCCGCTGGTGGCCGACACGGCGACGCAGGCACGGACCATGCGATAGACACCGCCCGCAGCGGTCGGTACGTTGGTACGACGTGCCATAGACTTCACTCACACCGAAGCCCGGCGGTGTCCGAAGGGGATGCAGATGACAGAGTCGTCAATGGGCGATGATCGTGCGCTGCGACGCTTTCGTGCCGCGCTCGCGGCCGCCGAGGCGGCGCCATCGGAAGCAAACGTCGCCGAGCTCCGCCAGGCAGCGCTTGCGCTAAAGGACCAGCTTCGCGCGAGGTATCGGGCCGCGGGCAGTCCGTATGGCGATCACCGGGAGGGCCTGTTCCGCTGGCTCCGAGAGGTCATCGCCGTTCCGGATCGGGAGATTGCTGAGATGGAGAGCGATGGCAGCATGACGAAGTAGGCCCTCGCACTATGGGCATCGCGTCGCACTCCTGAGCCTCAAAACATCCTGATGTTCCGATTACCCCCATTACCAGAACAAAGTCATCTAGCAGGCTGCTGAAAATGCACAGGCGGATCTTGGCCTGATGGGGAATCGCGCCATTTTTCGGTTGTCAACCCCTGGCGAGGCTTGCTCGTGGCCCGAGTTGGTGTCTAAGACATGCGCGGACCGAACGCTCGGGACTTCCCGGGCGGCCTGCGCACGGTCATTCGTTCGTGTTGCTCAAGCTGCTGCCAGTTGGACCACGGGTTTGCCCGCTGCGCGGCTCAGGCGGCTCAACCGCACCAGGTTGTAAGCGGTCATTTGCGGATGGTGAAGCGACACCGCCTCATCACCTTCTTTGTCCTGGCCTACGCGCTCTCGTGGTGGGAGTGGCCACTTCACGCCGTCGGCCTGTTCCCCGGTCCCATCTTCCCCTGGGGACCGATGATCGCCGCCTTCATCATCCTGGCACTGACCAAGGGCAAGGCCGGGGTGAAGGCCCTCCTGCGATCGATGGTGCAGTGGCGAGCGGGGCTCAACTGGTACGCCGTGGCGTTAGGACTCCCCGCCGTGCTGTATCTGGCCGCGGTATGCCTCAACGTGCTGCTCGGCGCCCCCATTCCCACCTCGGCCCAGTTGTCCGTCCCCTGGTACATGCTCGTGCTGGCCTTTCCCCTCACGATCCTCGAGGGTGGCGCGCTGGAGGAGCCAGGCTGGCGTGGCTATGCGCTGCCACGACTGCTCGCTCACCGCTCGGCTCTCGCGGCCAGCCTGATCTTGGGCGCGGTGCACGCCGGCTGGCATCTGCCGCTGTATGCCGCCACCCCCGCCAACTTGGCCTTAATCCCGCTGGTCATCGGCTGGTCGGTCCTGTTCACCTGGCTGTTTAACGGGACGAACGGGAGCGTGTTACTCGCGATCTTGTTCCACGGCTCGCTCAACACCCTGGCGGGGCTGCTCCAGCCGATGTTCTCGGGAGAGGACGCCGTCCGGTTGTTGTGGCTGCTTGCAGCAGCGTTCTGCGTGGCGGCCGTCGTGGTGGCGCTTGCCGCGGGGCCGGAGCTCTCGCGCAGGCCGTCCCCCCACACTTAGCATCGGTCCGACCAGTGCGTACATCCTCAACGACGACCCAAACATACCCCAGGAGGTTGTGGATGCTGGCTGCTACGCCGTTGTCTCAGGCCTCCTTGGTTCGCGGGCAACCGCTTTGACGAGTCGCCGCTGGGTGACCCGCCGGTAGCAGAACAGGATCAGTGCCCAAAACGGTGCCCGGAATCGGGCAGGCTGTTGAAAAAGTCGCTTGTAATTCTGCAGTGAGCTTCAAGTCGTCATTGATAGAGCCGCAAACGGCTGAATCCGGGCCTCCGAGGGCCTCTTGCCCTTCGAATCGACGGTCATGAGCATGCGGCTGAGGAGTTTTTCAACAGCCTGCTAGAGGCCACGATGCCCTGGGTGTTCAGCGGATCAGGCAGCCGATTCCAGGGTGCACCGCCAATGTTCGAAACGGAACGTACGCCGCCAACCCGATGTGGTCTACACTATCGCGCGATGCATCCCGCCGATGGTCCAGGTGAGGCCGAAGCCGTCCAGATGGGGCGCAAGCACATCCTGGCGGTGAACGGCTCCAGCGAATTCCTCGAGTTCGTCCGCGTGCTGTTTGAGCAAGAGCGTTACAACGTCCACGACGAACTTCGTCCCGCGCACGGACGCGATGATCGCCGCGCTCCAACCGGACCTGGTCATCGTGGATATCGTCCTGGGCCATCAAATGGGGTGGGATCTGCTCGAAAGCCTGCACCGCGAGGTCGTGACCAGGGACATCCCCTTGCTGCTCACATCCACCGATCCTCGGATGCTGGCTCGGGCCCAAGCGGACGAGGCCCGCTACGGGCAGCATCAGGTGATTGCGAAGCCGATGGATGTCGATGAGCTGCTGGGCACGGTCTCGGAGATCATCGGCGCAGCGTGAGCGGGGGTGGATGGACGGCGGGCGCCTTCCTGCGGACACTCCATCGCCGTAGACAAGGAAACCCAGCGCCCCGAGCTGTTCCGCTTCGACGATTTGGAGATCATCGACTCCAGCAGGATGAGCTCCCGATAGAGTCTGGGCGCTCATGACCGACGCACGGCGTCAGGTCGGTGGGGGGCCCAGCGGCTCGAGACCCTCGAGCATGCGGTGCACCTGCTCGTGGTGCTGCTCTTCGAGCACCGCCTCCTCTTCGATGCGCGCCGCGGTGGCTTCGTTACCGCGTTCACGCGACCAGGCGGCGAGCTTTCGGGCCAGGGCGGCATTCTCGGCCAGGGCGCGAGCGGCAGACACAACGGCGGCGTTGCGGGCCTCGCAGTGGGCGATCCACAGCGCGAGCGCCTCATACGCGTGGCCGATCCGACATTCGAAGGCGGGGTCGGTTCCGTCCTCGCGCTCCCACAGGGCGCCGCCGCAGCGGGGGCAGACGTAGCCGCTCGGTGCCCCAGGTGGCTCGACGCGGTGCCCATTGCTGCGCGGGTGGGGCGCGGGATCGCTCATGCGGCGAGCCGCCGAGCACTTTTTGTACCCGAACCTGACGAACGTGCCAATCTCAGCGCTGCAGGGAGAAAAACGTGCATCTCTGCACGGGGGCTGACGATTGCGTTCGTTCCGAGAATGGGGCAGCTGTTAAAAAAGTCCATTGGCATCCTGCCACGGGACCGGAAATGAACTGTGGAGGCCACCAATAGAGGGTCCGAGCGCCCATCCCGGGGTAAATCCGAGCCGTGGTCACCGACTCGCGGGGTTTTTCAACAAGCTCCCCGCGAGCTCGTGGCGCTGACCCTTCAGGATGGAAGGCATCGCGTACGTAGCGAAACTCGTTCCGATACCGTCAGGATCAACAGGGTGATCCCTGTTCCGGAGTCCCCTCGGGGCCATGTCCCGTCATGCCGCCCTCAGCTCGATCGTCCGCACGCTCGCCGGTCTCGGGTCGGCGCCCGATGATCGAGCCCCGCCACCGCTCCCGATTGCCCGCCTCGTCCGCCGCCTCCTCGTCCGGTGCGTCCGAGCGGTAGAGGCCGTGCTCGACCACCCAGACCCCGATCTGAGTCCGGTTCCGGAGCTCCAGCCGTTTTAAAATCGCCTCGATATGGTTAGCGACGGTGCCGGTCACCAGCACCAGCCGCTCGGCGATCTCGTCGTTGCTGAGCCCCTCGGCGATACACGCCGCAATCTCCTGCTGCCGACGGGTGATCCGCGCCAACTCATTCGAGGCTTCTTGTCGGCCGCGTCGGATGGCCTCCCGGGTGGCCTGCTCGAACAGGTCAGCCCGCTGGATTACCAACCCGATCCAACCGGCGACGGCCGTGAGAAATCGAACGTCGGCCTCGGTGAAGGCCTCGGGACGCACCGAGACGGCGGAGAGCACGCCGCGTCGGGCCTCGCGGACATCGATCGGCACGCTGATCTCGCTGCGCACCCCCAGGCCCTCGATCATCCCGCGCAGCTGCTCGGGATCCTGATCCGCGTGGCCGGTGGAGTACGGCTCCCCGGTGCGAAAGACCTTCACCACCGCGCCGCCGTTGGCCAGCGGCTGGCGATCCATCCCAATCTGATGCTGGCGCACCCCCACCTCGGTGGTGCTCGTGCCGAGCGCCACCAGGGTCTCATTCTGGGCCCCATAGAGGAACACGTCGACCTTGTCGGCCCGGAGCGGCTCGGTGATCAGATCGCACGCCTCGATCAGCGCCCCGCGGAGATCCGGGCTCTGGATGGTCAACACGCGCTGGAGGGTCTCCAGCAGGCGGCGGTCGGCCTCGAAGGCACGACCGGCATCGGGCATCGTCATACGCCGACTCCAGCTGCGAACTTGGCAGCTCCGTCGGCAGGGACGAAAGAAAGAATGGGCCGGGTCGATCGACCCGGCGCAAGCGCGCCAAACGAGCGCGCCAGCGAAACGTACCAGTACCCCCAGTGTACCGGTTCGGCGGCCGCATGCACGTCGAGTTGAGCGCCTTGCGCCGAAGATGTGCAGATGCGCACGGGTGGAGCGGCACCGGGCGAACCCGGGTTACGGGTCGCTCGTAGCGACGCGAGCCAAACATGGGATTCCTGTGACCGCTCTGTGGGAACCCCAGATTCCGATAACCCGCCTTCCCAGACGGTCGCTCGGCCGCGTTGTTCCCTCTTTCCGCACCCAGTGACTCCTGAGAACGCGCGATGTCGCTGATCCCAATCAGTCATCGGCGCGCCGACGGTTACCCGGCTTATCCCGGCCGGTTTGCGGCAATTCACCAGTCAGCCCGACCGGATCCTGCGGATCGGCTATCTTGGTTCGGGCCGTGCGGACCGGATGGCGGCGCCACCAGCGTGCCGGCGAGATCGTCACGCCCGATCGTGGTCCTGGCTCCGTCTCCCGTGTGATCAGCTCGCCACCACATAGCACTGTTCCGCGACGCCGAGCGAATCAAGCGCCGAGACATCGCCCGGACGGTTGGAGCCCCGCCGGTGCTACTCGCGCTCCTTTGGGAGCAACCAGTGGGCGATGAGCGCTTCCATAGCGTCCAGGTCGAACGGCTTGGCGATGAACGCGTCGGCTCCCGCCCCGTCTGTTTCACGGGGCCCCATGGAGCTCATCAGAATCACTGGGATGCCCCCGGTGTCGGTGGTGGCCTTCAGGCGCCGGGCAGAGCTCCACACCGGTCAGGACCGGCATCATCATGTCCGTGACCACCAAATCCGGCCGCTCCCTCTCGATCACCGCGAGCGCATCAGCGCCGTGCACGGCCTTGAGTATCCGGTGACCGGCGTCCGTCAGCATCTGGACCAGAACGTCGCGCACGGGCTCCTCGTCATCGACGATCAGGATTGTGGCCACTCCGCCCCCCCGCTGGCACCGGGTTGCACGTCGGCCGCAGGCTTGCCAGACAAGCGCGGGAGTCCCGTGAGTAGACCTTCTCCGAGGGGCGCCGGACCCAGGAGCTCAATGCCCCGGCCCGGGGTGATCGTCAGCTCGTAGATGGCGGGATCATAGGCCGAAAAGCGCATTTTGAAGATCGAGAATACCCGATGCATCCGACCGTGGTACTCGGCCTGCCGGAGAAGCAGGAGATTCTCCGCGAGCAGCGAGAGCGGCGTCCCGGCCAGCTCGAGCTGGGGTCCCATGATCACGGGCAGATCCAGCGTCAGATAGCTCGTGACGTCTCGCCCACGCAGGTAACTGACCAGCGCGGACAGAAAGTCGGGGATGCGACTCGAGAAGCTCAGTCCGCGCTCGACCTCCGCCACGGAGTCAATTACCAGCCGCCGAACGCCGCGGCGTTCGACATCCTCGACCAGCACCGCGGCGATGGTGTCCGCCTCCAAATCATAGCCCGGCAGCACCAGGATGCGGGCCTGACCCGCTGTCTGGGCCGCGCCCAGGTCCATGCCGTACGCCCGCGCTTTCTCCTCGAGCTGCGCTGCGCCTTCCATGAATCCCAGATACAACACGGCTCCTGCCGGCGGATGCCTTCGGCCAGGAGATGCAGTCCGAGCGTGGTTTTCCCCACGCCCGGGCTGCCGGCAACCAGCGTGATCGTCCCCGCGTTCAGGCCTCCATCCATCAGCGCGTCCAGGTCGGCGATCCCGAAGGCCGCCCGGTCCGCGTTCCAGGCCGGCTCGGTGGCCGTGACCACGGATTCAAACCGCGGGAAGATGACGATGCCGCTATCATCGATCACGAACGGATGGTCCCCGCCGAGCGGCCGCGAGCCCCGCGCTTTGAAGACTTCGAGGGTCCGGCGCTGGCGGCTCTCCGAGCGCTCGCGACGTAGCACCACGATCATGTCGCAGACCGTCAACTCGGGATAGCGATGTGATTCTTCCGGGTCCCCCTCGACCAGAACCAGGGTCGTCATTCCCAGGATCGCCAGTTTCGCGCCCAGCGAGTACAGAAAATGCGCCGCCGCCTGATCGTCGCCCAGAAAGCCGCGCATACTCCGAAAGCCGTCGAGAATCACCAGCGACGCGCGCTGCTGCCGCGCCGTCGCGATGATCGCCTCTTCGGTCTCATCCACCCCTTGCCGCAACAGGTCGGGTAGGCTGGCTAATTGGAACTGTTCACCAATCACGTTCGGCTCGAAGAAGCTGAGTCCGTGGTTGTGGGCAAGGAGCTTCTCATGCGTCTCCGAGTAGCCGGTGAGGTACAGCACCGGTGCCCCCCGCGAGGCGGCGTGGAAGGCGATCTGCTGGCCGAGCACGGTCTTGCCGCTGCCCGGGGCGCCGATGACCATGGCGATCGATCCCCGGAGAATCCCGCCCCCGAGAATGCGGTCCAGGTTCGGGACGCCCGTTTCGAGCATGTCAATCGGGGCGTCCCCCATCAATCAATCCTGTCCTGCCTCAGCGGCCCCGCCGTCCGTGCGGTGACGGGGACCGTGGGCCACTCGGGTGGAACCCGTTGGTGCACGCAGTATGCCGGAAGAATTATGTCGGCATTCGTCCCCTTCTCTCCACCATCGAGCGTGAGCCTGGAAGACCTGCCTCAGCTACGCTGCGCTTCGCTCATGCAGGAGTAAGGGAGTGGGGCTGGCTGCCCCAATGACTGTCAAGGTTTCGCCTGCTTCGCTTCGCTACGCCCCTGTGGGTGAGCAGTCATTCCCCGTGCGTCGGCTTACTATCAGGGTTTTGTCCCAAAACCCTATCCTATGATGCTCGGGGAGGAAATACGCCGTGGCCAAACTAAGCGTTGTCGGTCCTGATGCTCGGGAGCTGCGGCCAGACCTGGCATTGGCGACATCGTTCTGGGCCACCAGGTCGGCTGGGATCTGCTGGAAAGCCTGCACCGCGACAGCGTGACCCGTGACATCCCCGTGCTGCTCACATCGACGGAGCCGCGCATGCTGGCTCGGGCCGTGCGATTGGGACTCTGCGGCTAACACGGTCCAGTGCCCCGTCAATCATCGCCGATGGTCGCCCGAGATCAGCGAGCTGAGCGGCGAGGCGTAGTGCCTTCCGATCTCGTGGCAGCCGGTTCGCGGTCGGCCAGCTTGGCACGCAGCCAGCGGAACAACGCGGTGCCATCGCCGTCCGTATATCCGGCAGCCCGATACTCCGCTCGGAGCTGGTCCAAGATGGGAGCCGCGGCCAATCGCAGCGCTCCGACGGCCTCTTCCGACGGGCTCCGCTCAACATTGTGAAGCGCCACCCGGAATCGCTCGATCAAGGAGTCTCTGTCCTGGTCGTTCGTTCTAGGGATGCTCATCCGCCACCCGTCCCACCGCATGCTGCGCGCTGTGCTTTAAGTATCTGTCCGAACGGTGCGTCTGGATAGATGCACGGATGCATAGAATGTGCACGCAGATACGAAAGTGGCAGGGAAGAATCTCGGTCGAGAGAGGTTTAGGACACCACCCCACCCCGTGCCGGGCCATTCCCGTCCCGCTGTGACAAAGATGCACGGTCTGGTGGTGTGTTTCGCTCAGCGGCGTGGGTGGTCCATTGCGTTCCCTTCCGTGTGCATCACGCTGGGCACAAGTGCTGTGAGCTGACGAAGGATGACCGTCTGACCCGACTGCGCGTTGAACGTGTAGGTCATAGACAGTGGGGCCGCGATGTCGTGATCGTTGACCACCCGATCCGGCTTACTCGCGCCTAGAAGCTCGGTCCACTCGCTCGTCGCCTATTTGCTCAACGGACTAGCGTTTACCGGAAGTGAGGCAGAACCTCCCGCTCATAGAACTGGAAGAATCCTTCCTGGTCCGGGCCTACCTGATCAACGTGGACACGATCGTAGCCGGCATCCAGGCACTTCTGGATCGCGGTGACATGCTGCTCAGGATCAGGACCGCAGGTCACGATCTCCGCGATCTGATCTTCTGTGACAAGCTGCGTCGCCTGCTCGTAGTGGCGGGGTAACGGCAGTTCCTGGCCAAGTTGCCCACCTATTAATTGCAAATCCCGGATCTATTCGGAAAAGGGAAGATCTATGTCGCCGAAACGGTCCTTTTTTGGCATGGTCGCTGCGCTTGCGCCGAATCGGTAAGCCCGCGGAAACCCGAACGAGAGACGATTAATGAATCGATTCTGGCGCGACTACAACCTGAGCATCGTACTGGCGGTTCTGTTTCTTGTGAGCTGGATTCTCCAGACCTGGATGGGCTGGGTGGAGTTCGTATCGCAGCAGGAGGCACATAGCCAGACCGCCGCCGTCTTCGGCTCGGATGGCTACATCTGGCAATGGGGTCAATCGACCTTTGAGAACTGGCAGTCTGAGTTTCTTCAGCTTCTAACCTTTGTCTATCTCACCAGCGTCTTCGTTCATCGCGGCAGTCACGAATCCAAAGACAGCGATGAAGCGATGCAGCGACTTCTGGAGAAGATTGACCAGCGGCTTGCTCGGCTGGAGCAGGATGGCGTCGCCAGCGGGGACTCAGGGCAAGTTGTAGAAGCAGCACGCGCCGCGGCGCTACGCAGACGTTAGACCGAACCCCGGGGAGCGATAAAATGACCAGGTCTATCGCTCCCCAACTGGCGGGACGACTAGAGAGTGTGGGCCGTTCAGGCTATCTGCCACGAGTGCCTCTGTCGGGGCTCTAATATTCGTTAAACTCGTCTCTTGCACTCGTCAAACGTCGCGTCGGATATGGTGTATTAGGCGATGCCGTCATCCGCGGAGGCTGGCGAATGAGGAGCAGACAGGAAGTTCGAGACCAGTGGAGCTCGCTTCGTAGCGAGATCGAGACTCAGTGGGAGCGTGCGCAACAACTTCAAGAGAGCTCCCTGGCGATCCGAAGAAACTATCGTTCAGTTCAGAACACGCTTCCCCGGCTGCTGGAGATTTCCCAGCACGAGCTTGGCCCGGCGCTGTCCGAGGCGGCCGATATTCTTACTGAAGTGTTTGAATGCGAAGGCGTCGACTTCTTCCTTCATGACCCCACCACGGTGTGCCTTGTAGCCATCGGATCGAGCCACACACCCATCGCTCAGCGGCAGCGACAGCTTGGCCTGGATCGTTTGCAGGTCAAAGAGCCGAGCAGGGTCGTTGAGGTATTTCGCTCCGGATTGTCACGCCTGGATGGGAACGTAGACGAGGACTTATACGAGCATTCGGGTATTGCCGCGCAGCTCGGCGTACGGAGCTCGATGACCTGTCGTATCGAGTCGTCCGGAAGCTATCCGGGCGTCGTCCGGGCAATATGCACACGGACGAATGCCTTCAACGTGCGCGACCTGCGTGTTCTGGAATCGGTGGCCCGTTGGGCAGGGCTTTTCGTTCAGGCGGCCTCGGCTACGGATGGACGCGCGTCGCTGGATGCGAGCGATTCGCCGGTTCTCACGCCCGTCTTTAGCAATCCGCTCACGCGTCGACAGCAAGAGCTCGCCCTGCTGGTTGCCCAGGGACTTTCAAATGCTGAGATAGCGGATGCGCTGGTACTCAAACCCGGCACCGTGGCCAATCATGTAGCGGGGATACTCAAACGGTTGAATGTTCGGAACCGGGCTCAAGTAGCCATTTGGGCGACGAAGCATCTCAGCTCGGCGCGCTGAAGCTTGTGTGACCCGAACAGATTACACATCAGGCCGCTTCGTTTTCAGCTTTAGCGAAGCGTCATGACCGTCGCACTGTAGAGCGGGCCCCGTGCCCGCGAGTCAACGGCTTGCGGCCGGTTTAGAGACTCGCGGGCACGAAGGCCCGCTCTACGACAGCCCAATCGGGACACATCACGCTGGTCATGTCCCAGGAGACCACGTTCATTAGAAAGACGATGGATAACAATGCGTTCGACGCAGGAATTCCCGCGGTGTTTGCGTCGGTGCTGATTAGTTAGCGGTTAGCTCATCGATGGTGCAGCTTAGCTGTTCCGGTGGGTCGTAGCCCCATGAGGGACCATAGCTCGATGCTTTGCCCGCTGGCGCGGAATCCATCTCAACCCGGTACAGAATAGTGCCCCCTTCGGACTCGATACCGATCACCTGTCCAGCTTGCTGCTCATCTTCAATGTAGACCCGATCACCAATGATCGGGGACCACTCATCGTCCATGATTGCGTCTCCTTTGAGATGCACCCACAACGTCCCTCGCCTTCCCGTGGCGGTGCTCCGGGCTGGTCAGGTCTGTGGCGCGACGCACGGAACGTGGTCTTCAGATGGGCGCCGTGCGTCGGCTCAGACCTAAAAGGCCGTGGCATAATTCGTGCCCAGGTTGCGAGCGGTCACAGCTCCACGTTCTCGCGCACATCTGGCAGGTGACCTCGCCGACCGATCCATCGTGAATCAACATGGAGCCGTGGCAATGATCGCAAGAGCCGGGAATCAGCGACGTCCCGAGCATGGACTCATCAGGCATAGGTACATACCCCCTCGTGGTTGGTGGCTCGAATCAAGCAGACAATGGTTGAGCTGATAATTGCCGGGCTCCTGCGACCCACGTGCCGTTTCGAATAGCGCTGCACATCTCGGTAAAGAGCGCAAATACGCCCGCATCGTCCGTGCAGCCCACGAGCTCCGCCGAACTGATGGCCGGGCCATACGATCCCTGCACGTAGGGATTCAGCGTGAGATCGCGGCGCTCAGAGCTCAGGTATGAAATACCCGCGATGATGCCGCGGTCCAGCAGGCTGGATCGCTGACTGCTGTCGAAGTGCGCCGATCGGCCATCCAGCCGTAGCTCCAGGGCGCAGCGACCTCGTCGATCCTGCACCCACTCCACATTGGTGATATTCACGTTCTCACTCCTACAACCAGCCCATCGCTTTACGGGCGGCGTTCACAGGCGTTCGTCGTTCGTTAGGAGAAGCGGCTCAGCCTGGCTTCCTTACCATCCCTTCCTGACGCGCACGCTCTTCGTGTGGTCGGAGTCCGTGCTTGCCAATCTTCGGGGCAGCCTTCTTCTTCTGCGCCGTCTTGCCATTGTCGCGGCCCTTGGCTTTATCACCCATGGGATTGCTCCTTGACGCTCATTGCGTTCGATTCGTCGGTCAATTGAGAAGAGCCCTGCCTGCCCGCGCGGGTTCGGGAGAGGCTCGCAATGGTTGGACTACACCGGCACCGGACCTGGCGCGGAGGTACGACCATTGACTCGTTCCCCAGGATCCAAGAATCCGGCCAGCAGGTCCACTGGCAATGGGAAAACGATGGTGGAATTCTTCTCCGCGGCAATCTCGGTCAGCGTCTGCAGGTAGCGAAGCTGGAGTGCCGATGGCTGACCACCGATGACATGGGCTGCTGCCGCGAGCTGCTGGGACGCTTCGAACTCGCCCTGCGCGTGAATCACCTTGGCGCGCTTCTCCCGCTCGGCTTCCGCCTGACGCGCCATTGCCCGCTGCATCGTCTGGGGCAGCTCCACGTCGCGCACCTCCACGGCACTGACCTTAATCCCCCAGCTATCGGTCTGCTCGTCGATGATCTGCTGAAGCCGCAGGTTAATGCGGTCTCGCTCGGATAGGAGCTGGTCCAGATCAGATTGGCCGAGGACGCTTCGCAGTGTGGTCTGAGCGATCAATGAGGTGGCGCGGATGTAGTCAAGCACCTGGACGATCGCTCGCTGTGGATCAACAACCTTGAAATACACCACGGCATTGACCTTTACCGTGACGTTGTCCTGAGTGATCGCTTCCTGCGACGGCACGTCCAGCGTGATCACCCGCAGATCGACCTTCTGCATACGCTCAATGACGGGGATGAGCAGAATCAAGCCGGGTCCCCGTGCGCCAACCAGACGGCCGAGTCGGAAGACCACGCCGCGCTCGTACTCCTGGACGATCTTAACGGCGGAGCTGAGCATGACGAAGAAGGTGGCCGCCACGACGATGACCAGGATGAGATTGCTACTGAGAAGCTGATCGAGCATGGTGAGCCTCCTACCGCACGGTCGGCAGGCCCATCGACGGGGAACCGGCCGGAATCCTGGTGACTCGACCGGTTTCGCAGTTCGCTCCACCCAACGTTCTAGCGATCCGGAGGGACGCGCGGGGCTTCTCAGCGCCTGAGACGCTGATATGGTAGCACAATCACATCATTGCTCCCACTCCTTGATGGCGTGCCCATCGCATTGTGCTAACATGGTGTTGAACTATCCCATGAAAGGCAACTCGTGACCTTTGCTGAGAATCTTCGACGACAGCGGATCGAGCACTTTCTATCGCAGAGCGAGCTCGCCCGCCGCGCCGGAATTCACGCGGTGACGATCACTCGGCTAGAGGTAGGTACGACGGTTCCTTCGATGCGGACGGTGCGAGCGCTCGCTGAAGCGTTGGGAATCGAGCCACTTGACCTGGCTGCTCCCGAGGAGGTTGCGGAGGCGCGCCGGATCGGCGGTGTCCCGAACCGCCGTGCCAACGATTGATTGGACGAACGGAATGGCGGCACCGCAACCCAACGCGGCAAATGAACGCCAAACAGCCTGGCAATCGAATACACAATGGGCGCCGTAATACGCGGTGTGCGATAAAGCCTCCCAGGGGAGCGGAAAGGACGTGTCATGAAAACGTGTCAGTCACGGGTAGGAAGCGCCTGTACTCAGGAGGCAACGTGGAAGCAAGAAGTGCGCATCGGAGATAAGCCGACAGGACGCCTGCTCTATTTTTCGTATTGGTGCGACGAGCACGCGGCGCGCATCGCAAAGCGCCGTGAAACGGAATTCATCACACCGGCAGCGATGACGCGACTGGCGGAGACGACCGAGGTTTCGTAACGTCCGCGCCGGTCAGTTCGCCCGACGGACTAGACGAGCAACCGGACTATCCCTTCTATGATCGAGTCGATCAGGCCGCCATGCGAGAAGTCGCCGGCGATCAACGCAGGAAACAAGGACAGGAAACATGGCTATGACACTGAAAGATCGAGTAGAGGAAGCTCTCGAGAGCACCGGTATCCCTCGCGCAGGAGAGCAGCAGCGCGGGTGGCTCTCTGAATCTCGGCGACCCAATGTGCGACTGTACTGGGGATACGGCGAGCCGGTCATGAAGACCGCGGCGGCGCGCAGCTATCTTTCACAGTGCTCTAACGTGCTTACCCGTGCGGGTTTCCAGGTGCGTGAGCCAGCGAAAGAAGACGGCACGTATATCGAGATACACGGGTAGCAGCACACGTTCCCTGATGGGGAACCGCTCGCTGGCGCTCCGGCACGCCTCGTGCCGAGCATTATGTTCCGTTGGGCATATGGTATGGTAATAGCACCGGCATGTTTCGCTAGCCCGTTCGCCGGGCTTGGCGCCGACCTCCTCAAAGAGGGTATCGGTCTCATCTCTTTCGTCCACGCTGACGAGGCCTGCCAAATACGTGCAGGGTGACGCCGATGTCCAACAATCCGGGATCTTCCAATCCGGGAACTTCGCCTTTTGTTGACGATGACCGACTCCTGGAGACGATCCAGCAGCTCCTGATCCTTACGGGGATCGAGCTAGGCCCCACGCTGGATCAAGCATCAACGTTAGTCGCTCGCGCCTGTGATGCTGACAAAGTCGACGTATTCATGTACGAGGCGGACAAAGATAGCCTGGTTGCCCTGGGGACTAGCGATACTCCGATGGGCCAGAAGCAGCATGCCCTGGGTCTTGAACGGTTTCCCCGCGCCAATGCCGGGCCGCTGACTCGTGTCCTTGACTCAGGTGATCCTTATCTCACCGGCCACGCGGAGGATGACCCGAGTCAGCCACGCGGCGTGGTCGAGGAGCTGGGCGTTCGCAGCCAGGTGGACGTACCGCTCGAAGTGAACGGCGAGCGACGGGGTGTGCTGGCGGTGGTAAGCGCCAATCCGGACAAGTTCACTCAACGCGATCAGCGCTTTCTGCAGGCCGTGGCCGCATGGATCGGATTGATGATCCACCGAGCGCAGCTTATTGAGGAGCGCACAGTCGAGGCTGGCCGCCAGGGACGGCGTGATGCCGGCGACGAGGTGGCGCGCATCACCCGCCGACAACAAGAGGTGGCCGCGTGTATCGCGGAGGGGCTGACCAACGAGGAGATCGCTGAGCGGCTCACATTGACGCCGGGCACCGTGGCCAACCACGTAGAGGGCATTCTGCGACGCCTGTCATTGCGTAATCGCACGAGTCTCGCCACCTGGGCGGTCGAGCGGGGAATCTATCGATCCGGTTGGACCGAGGAGTAAATCGAGAGTGCAGTGCGCGGGACCTGCTGTTGTGGCAGCGACAACTGAGCTTTCCCCGGCTTAGCTACTCCGATCGGATTTACGATCGCGGGTGTCCGGTACAGGCACACTCGAGCTCGCCGATCAGGCACCGCGTCTCAGGCGTTTGAAGTAGCGGGCAATCTCGGCTCTTCGAGCACCGAGTCTGAAGGATGACGCGCCCCTCTGTGGACGAGCGAGTCGACCGTCTCCAGTAGTACATCCAGGTCAAACGGGATAGCGATGGTTCTCAAGACTCGCGAGCCTGGCCTGGCCTGTGGGCGATCGGGATAATGGAGAGCCGTGGAGCAGATGAGGATAGGCAGATCGTCCAGTCGACGGTCTCGCTCCACCATCCGCAGTAGATCATGACCCGGGAAGCCTGAGGGCCCTGGAGTGACAATTAACAGCGCTGGCTCCCGCGTCTCGAGCACCTCGATGGCCTCAGCGTCTCTCGAGCACAAAATTGTGCCGTAGCCGGCAAGCATCAGCGCCCGCGCAAAGAGTTCCCGGAGCGCCGCGTCGTCATTCACGACAAGCACCGTCTCGGGCCCTTGTGCATCCATTGCGATCATTAGAATGACAACTCCGCCACAATTATTGCAGCGGATCACCGAGCTGCCATCGGTAGTTCTGCACAATTGGCACGGATGGCTAAAGGAATCTCAACTCACGAAGACGAGCAAGCTCCACGACGAGGTCAGGACGACGAGATCACGCGAAAAGGCTTCAGCTCAACGGCACTGAGTCAGTGAACATTCCCTGGGGAGCTGGTTTGCGCAGGTCACGCACTGCCGTCAAGGATCGCACCGTTGCAAGCAGCTGATCTGCATCGAAGGGTTTTTGCAGACATGCAGCCGCTCCCATGGTACTCGCCTGCTGCCGCGCGTCGTTCGCGGCGGAGAGCACGATGACCGGAATAGGAGCGAGGTGCGCATCACGGAGCTGCTCGGTGCGGAAGCCTCTCCCGTCGAGGACCGGCATCATCAGATCCAGAAGGATGACGGCCGGCTGCCAGTCACTGAGGATCTCGAGCGCTATTCGCCCATTGCTTGCCGTGCGAACTTCGTAACCGTCCTGATCGAGCACGATCTCCAGAACCTCGCGAATGGATGGATCGTCGTCAACGACGAGCGCCCGCATCACGCGAGCACGGCTCGCAGGCGTCGAAAGTCCTCGAGAAGTGCCAGTCGACGTGCGCCCACTGCTGGATTGAGCCGATCCGCCGGCGCGAGATTCGAGTAGTGGTCCAGATCGGCCAGCATGATCTGAACCGTGCGTGAGGCGGGCCAGTCGGCCGTGCCATAACCGAGATCAACTGGGGCTGCATCCCTCAGGCCGCCCTTCGTGAGTCGGTCTCGCAGGCCGGCAATCCAGGCCGTCAGCCTCGGTTCAGACGGCTCCTCGACGGCAATCCATTCCTTGGCGGAGAATTCGGTCGGCACGCGTGTTCCCCTGCGGTGGACCGCGCTGGGCGTCTCGCGCGATGAATTCAAATGTGATTCGGCCATCAGGGATGAGCGGACATGGTAGCTCGGAGTACCAAAATTCCCGTGCCGCAGAGGCGCCAACCTCCCGCTGCAACGGCCGTTTCTACAATCATACACAGTATCGGCACCGAGAACGTATGCATACATGCATACGACCAAAGGCGTTACGGTGACGACCTGTCGGAGCTAGCTATTCTCTTCCGAATCCGAGCCGTACACACCATGCTCAACGGCCCACGTGGCGATTTGCGTCCTGTTTTTAAGCCCGAGGCGGCGGAGAATAGCCTCAACGTGGTTGGCAACCGTGCCCGGTACGACCTCGAGCTGCGATGCAATCTCCTCATTGCTGAGTCCAGCGGCGATGGCGGCAGCAACCTCTCGCTGGCGGATCGTTAACCGGGCCAGCTCGTCGACGACCGCTCGTCGGGCTTTTCGAGCGGCTTCCCCAGCGATGGTGTCGACAAGCTCTGCACGGTGTGCCACCATCCCGACCCACCGAGCCACCGCCTCCAGGAAGCGGAGATCACGCTCATCGAAACGAGCGGGCGTATCAGCCATGGCTGCCAGGACACCGCGAGGCTGGTTAGCCACGGCCATGGGACAGAGGATCTCGCTTCGGACACCTAGCCCCTCGGTGATGCCCCGCAGCTCTTCCGGGTCCCGTTGCGCCTCAGTACTGAGATACGATGCACCGCTTTGATAGACGGCAACTGCACGACCGCCGTTGGCCAGCGGCTGACGGTCCAGTCCGATTTCGGCCTGGTGGCGACCCATCGGCGTATCGCTACTTCCAACGGCGACAAGGCTGGAGATCTCCGGCTGATACAGGAAGATATCAACCTTGTCTGCCCCAAGGGCGTCGGCGACAAGCGTGGAAGCCTCTCCAAGAGCCGGTTTCAACTCCGGTTCTGAGATATCCAGGAGGCGTTCGAGTGTAGTCAGCAGGCGACTGTCAGCCTGTGGCGCGGAAAACGGAGATTCGCCCATGGCTAGCTCCTGCCCTTGACTGGGCAGGTCTCGTCAGCGAGGACGAAGAATTGAAACCGAGGCGATTTGCCCGGGTGCCATGCCCGACGAGCGGGCCGGCGAAACGTGCCTGTACGGAGAAGTATACGCGACTTAGTGGCATACATTTCGCATAGAGACGACAAGGGCATCGCTCGAGCCAGTGCATCGCCTCAGGTCATTCGTTACCGATGACGCACCTGGCACGTTCCCTGCAGGGGCGCAACTCCGCGCACGGAGAGATATCGTCACCTGAAATGAGCTGAATGCGCTCGCCGATGAGCTTAACGTGCCTATGACCTGGGAGAGTTTGTCGGAATCGGCACGCAGGTTACTGGCCCTTGTCGACTCTCGGTGACAGGCATGATCCAAAGCTGCCTCATTACAGCGTAGCAACGCCACATGTGGCGGGAAGCGAGCTGATATTGACACAGTCCCTGGTCCGATCGAATGATGACGACCGCCTGCTGGAAACACTTCAGCAGCTCCTCAGTCTGGCGACGATTGATCTGCGATCCACGCTGGCACAGGCATCCACTGTCGTTGCCGACGCCCTGGGGGCGGATAAGGTTGATGTATTTCTCTACGAGGCGGACAAGGACAGCCTGGTGGCGCTGGGCACCAGCGACACCCCGATGGGTCACCAGCAGCACGCTCTGGGTCTGGACCGCTTTCCGCGCGCCAATGCCGGGCCGATCAACGACGTGTTCGAGACGGGGCAGCCCTACCACACCGGTCATGCCGATCAGGACCCGACGCAGCCCCGCGGCGTAGTCGACGCCCTCGGCGTTCGGAGTCAGCTCGATGTGGCTCTTGACGTGAACGGCAAACGGCGCGGAGTACTGAGCGCGGTGAGCGCCCAGCCTGACCGATTCACCGAGCGGGATTTGCGCTTCCTTGAAGCTGTGGCAGCCTGGATCGGCCTGCTGACCCACCGGGCGGAGCTGGTCGAGGAGGGCGCTCGCGAGGCCGGCCGCCAGGGCCGGCGCGAGGCGTCAGAGGAAGTGGCCCGCCTGACTCGTCGTCAACAGGAAGTGGCCGCCTGCGTGGCGGAAGGACTCACCAACGACGAAATTGCCGAGCGGCTCGTGGTAACGCCCGGTACGGTGGCCAACCACATGGAGGACATTCTTCGCCGACTTCAGCTAAAAAACCGGTCGAGCCTGGCGACCTGGGCGGTGGAGCATGGCCTGTATCGCTCAAACTGGGACGATGACGAGTGAATCAGCCCTGTTCAGTCAATTGGCTCGGCACGCGGGACCACCGACAGGATGTCAGCCGTCCGGGGTTCGGCGGCGATGTGTGAATGAGAGACCGAGCGGCGTGCTAGCATCGTCGTGCCCTGTGTTTCGCTGGGCCAACGTATATGCGAGTAGTGTTTCTTTACGGGCCACCGGGCGTGGGCAAGCTCACCGTGGGCACTGCGCTATCCGCGGTGACCGGCATCAAGCTCGTCCACAACCATCTCTCGGTCAACCTTGCTTCGGCGCTCTTTCCATTTCAATCTGCACCCTGGCGTCGGCTGCTGCGCCAGATACGGCGAGACGTCCTGGCGGAGGCTACGAAGGAGGATGTTGACCTCATCGTGACAGGGAATTACGCTGGCGATCCCATTGGGGCAGAAGGATGGCGTCTGATCCTGGATCCCGTCCGGGCAGGTGGCGGGCAGGTCTTGTCTGTCCAGCTTGTGTGCGATCGCCAGGAGCTGGACATCCGAGTCCAAAACGAGTCCCGACGGGTGTACGAGAAGCTTATGGACCCCGCGGTGCTGGCCGTCGATCGCTGAGCGATCTGGATTATTTGCATCGTTACCATTCCAGCCACTGCTGAAACTCGATACGACGCGGCTCTCGCCGGCGGAAGCGGCCGCCGCGATCGCTGAGCACTACGACCTTTCGGGCCGCCTGAGCACCTGATTCCGCGCGAACCGCGATGCCTATACTGCGCCACATCAGAGCGGCTCCCTCTCCCCTGGGAGAGGGAGCCGCTCAAGCTTCAAGCGAAATCAGCCATCGTTCAACTTCTGCCGCTAGTTCATCTGTCTGACGGTGAGCCGTTTCCACGATGAGATGCGGGTCCACAATCGCGTAAGCCATCTCCGGCAGCATGCGCGTTCTCGCCGCTTCGAAATCATCCCAGGTGGTGACGTGGTGGGCCGGCAGGGCGAGCAATCGGCGCGCCATGATCCGCGCTCGAATTACCTCCTCGTCGGCGCAGCTGCATTCGACGATGGCGATGGTCGCACCAGTCTCGGCGGCGATGCTGCGTGCCAGGTCGTAGACCCAGCCAAAGGTAAAGGGGCTATCGCAGATGACGCTAAAACCCTGAAGAAGCTGCCGACGGGCGATACGGAGCATCACCTCGTACGCCAGCCGACCTGAGTCTGGGGCACGCAGATCGATGACGTCCTTGACGTCATCCTTGTCGATCAGCGGCCAGTCCATTCGCAGACCGAGTGCGCGGCTCAGCGCGCTCTTGCCGCTACCCGGCAATCCGCGCATCAAGACAAGCCAGGGCATTTGGCCCGATTGTACTGGTCTTACTGTGCACCGCGTCTCTCTGCCCACGAGTCTCCCGGCGTTCGGGCGCGGACCTCTGTCACCGTCACTCGAGGTGCAAGCGATTTGACCGCCCTTGGCGTAGTGCCGATGACGAAGGTTGAGGCGGTGAATCTGAGTGCCGTTCGGGAAATGCCGGCGAAATCGGGGGGATCGCTATTCTGGACGAGTCCACGGTTACGAACGACAACGATTTTGATATCGGCTGCTTTGATCCGAATGGGAACAACGTTGGAAAAGGGCTAAAAACTCAGCTCCTCATCATCAAATCGGATACCCCGCTGCTCCAGGAGTAAGCCCGTTCCTAGTGCGCATGTATTCCGCCATGCTTCAGCGAATTCCTCGAATCAGGCAGTTTGTTAGAAAACCGGCGGAATACATGCGCACTAGGAACAGAGTTTCGCGTCTCCGGTAGCAGTAAGTGCTTGCCATAATATGCATTTCCGCAGATGTCGATTGCGAGCAGAGTCAACATAATGGTTCCACAAGTATTCGTCGATAAGGACTGTCATTGCTTTCAACGCCGTCCGGAACGGTTCTCATTGTCGAATACGACGATGCCGTTCTAGAACTCTTTACCCAAGTGCTGGGGACCGCCGGTTACGCGGCGATCCCTTGCTCTGACGATGAGCAAGCCATTGAGCTCCTCCAGGACTCCGTACCAAACCTTCTCGTGCTCAACCCCGGCCCAGCGGGCCTAAGTCAGGAATTTGTGCAGGCAATAGACGACGATCCGCGACTCAGTGATCTGCCCATCCTGATCTGCGCCACATCGCCGCGGCACCTCGAGCGCTCCCAATGGCGCCATTCGCGCCAGTGGGGGACCGTCTCGAAGCCGTTCGACCTGCCCGCACTTCTTAATGTCGTCGACTCGCTCGCGAGCCGCTCGCCCCAGAGCTCAGGAGCGGAGTACTCCAGCTCATACATGAGCGCCAACTAACAAAGCGGCTCGGGCCAGGCCGATCCACCACTATGCCGCGGATGATTCCGCATGTGGTGCTCGACCGAATCGGCCCGGTCTCCGATCAAACGGAGACCGACCGATCGCGCGCCAGCGCTGCACTACCAGCACTAGCGTCACGGAGAGCAGTCCGAGAGCGAGCGGCCGAAGCACGAGCTCCATTGCCCAGTCGCGGCCTTGAAGTGCAAGGTGCCCGACGGGATATTCGATCCAGCGCGCCGCGTTGGCGGCGATCAGACGTGTCTCCTGGCGCGCCATGTCCGTGAAGGTGGCATCGTATGGATAGACGCCGGCGGCGTGGATGTATTCAGCCGAGCGCGTGAGATGAGCCGCGGCCCATTGCTCAGCAGGCGCGGCCACGGTGGCGGCTGGCTGACCCGGAATGAGCATTCGATCGAGCTTGGACACCGACGCAAGGTCGTGGCGAGGCACGAGGTCAAGACCATGCTGTGTGCGGATGATGGTCCGCTCTGCGCCAATGGTCAGGACGTCGGTGGCCAGGGCACGCGGGTACGTGTCCGTAACCGAGCTCAGCTCAATCTCACTCACTCCCGGGTAGAGAAAGAGGCCAATGTGCGTGCGCCCGAAGCGGAACACGTTCGGTAACGTAACCGTGTCGCTATCAGACGGAACTTCCCAGGTTGGGTCGTCCAAATAGCGCGTGTGCGGGTAACCGACTCGCTCAGCGGTTGCATCGGCGACGGCTCGACCAAGGAGACGTTCCAGCGTGTAGAGCGTGGCATCGACTCCGGAAGTGACTCCGGCAGACGAAATGAAGCGACCATCATCGACGTAGCGGAGCCCGCGGACCCAATTCACCTCTGGATGGGTCTTTTCCACCACCGTCAAGGTCGTGTGGTGCGACGTGGCCGAATGCCCATCCAGAATTCCAGAGTCTGCCACCATTTGCGCTCCGCCGCAGATCGACAGGATGACAGTCTGATCGCCGGGGCGCTCCCGCAGCCAGCTCAGCACGGCGGCGTCCGCCGCGTTGGTGAACGGAATGTACGGGACGACGACCAGATCTGGAGCCTGACCAATCTGCTGGTCGTACTCAGCGAACGAAAAGTGCGGCACGAGGTCCACAGGCGCGCAGCACTGCTGGAGCGGCACTGGCATCAGTGGAGAGAGCTGCCGCTCCGGCGCAACGACATAGACGTTGAATGCGTCAGAGGCTGCGAGCACTTCATACGGACCGAGAAGGTCGCTGACCTCCGTACCGGCGTTGCCCGCCACGATCAGCGCGGTACGCTTTGCTGGGTCGTGGGTTGGGGATGCCGGCAGGGCCTCATCGATAGCGGGCGGCGATTGGAGCGGGTTCTGGGACACCACACCCAGAATGGATACCACGAGGGCTAGTAACGATGGGAGAAGAAAGACGAGCACGAGCGCCAGCGGCTTCACGAGAGGACGGGCGCGACGAGCGATCGATCGGCGAATGTTCATGAGAATCAAACTCCGTATTTAGATTCAAAAGGTACGTGCATAGTGTTTCGTCCCGGCTGAGCCGGGACATCGGAGACATGGTGGAATTGACGTTCACGATTCGCTGAACGTCACTCCAACAAATGTCGAATCCGGCTCAGGCGCGTCCTGGGGGCTGGAGTGCCCGACAGCAGATCAGCCGCTACACTGAGTTATGTCTGCCTCACCCGCGGAAGAGCGTGGGAGGGTCGTCGATGCGTATCCGGACGGCCTTGGGTCGGAAGTCACAGCGTTGCTGGACGCGGCTCGCGATCTCGCCTCGACACTCGAGCAGCGGCCGCTTCTGGAGCTGCTTCTGGATCACCTCAGCAGGCTCGTTGACTACACGGGCACGGCCATTTTGAGCCTCAGCGAAGCAGGTGACTCTCTAGCCTTCGCCCACATGCGCGGTCCGGCCTCGTTCACCTGGGAGCAGGCCCGCCAGATCACGTATTCGGTGGCCGACTTCGGTCCACCCTGGGACAGGCTCTGCCAGGAGGAGCCCATTGTTATCGCGGACATTCAGGATGAGACTCTCGAAGCGATGACATTTCGCCGTATGGTGGGCGAGAGCGATCTAAGTACCACCTACGCGTTCATCCGCTCGGCGATGTGGATACCACTGGTTGTGCGTGAACGAATCATCGGGCTGCTTTCGATCACCAATAGCACCCCCCACGTCTACGGCCCTCGGGACGCCGCGCTAGCGTTGGCCATCGCTCGGCAGGCGGCAGTGGCAATGGAGAACGCGCGACTCCATGAGCGCGCCCGCCAGGCCGCGGTCCTGGAGGAGCGACAGCGGCTGGCACGTGAGCTGCACGATTCAGTCACCCAGTCGCTTTACGGAATCTCCTTGTATGCCGAGGCGGCCGCCCGAGCACTGGCCGATGGCGAGCTTGATCCGCTGCGGAACACACTGCACGAGATTCGTGAGACAACGCAGGAAGCGCTGGGCGAGATGCGCCTCCTGTTGTTCGATCTTCGGCCGCCCTTGCTGGAGGAGCAGGGTCTTGCTGATGCTTTACACTCGCGGCTGCGATCCGTGGAGACGCGCTCGGGGCTGGTCGCTGAGCTGCACGCCGAGAACGCGGAGCGACTATCTGCGGCCATGGAGCAGGAGCTGTATCGCCTGGCCCAGGAGGCATTGAATAATGTGTTGAAGCACGCGCATGCGGCTCGGGTTGAAGTGCGGCTGAATATCGCGGGAGACCGGGCCACCCTGGAGATCGTGGACGATGGCGTCGGCTTCGAACCGGGCTTGCGAGGTGGCAACGGCTTTGGTCTAGCTGGCATGCGCGAGCGCGCCGAGCGACTCGGCGGGACATTACGGGTTGAAAGCGCACCGGGAGCAGGCACACGCGTTCACGTCGAGATACCGCGATGAACGCTAGTGAGGCAGATCCGATCAGGGTGATCCTGGTGGACGATCACGCGGTCGTTCGAAAGGGTCTGTGCGCTCTGCTGGAGCGGTACCGTGACATCGAAGTGGTCGGTGAGGCCGAGAGTGGTGAGCGTGCTGTCCAGCTTGCGGACCAGCTCCGTCCAGACGTCATCCTGATGGACCTCGAGATGCCCGGTATTGGCGGCATCGAGGCAATTCGACAGATCAGCGGTCAGCACTCGTCCGTAAAAATCGTGGCGCTGACGAGCCACGCCGCCGAGGAAGATGTCTTCCCGGCGCTCAAGGCCGGCGCGCTCGGCTACATCCTGAAGCACTCCGCTCCCGACGACGTGCTTGGGGCCATCCGGCGGGCCCACCAGGGGGAGCCCGCGCTGCACCCGTCTATCGCGCGCATGATGCTGCAGGAGCTACACCATCCGCCTCAGCCTCGTCAGACGCTGACCACCGACCTCTCTCAGAACGCGAGCTCGAGGTCCTTCGGCTCCTGGCTCGAGGGATGAGTAATCAAGAGATCGCCGACACCCTCGTGGTCGGCGAAGCTACCGTCCGCAGCCATGTGAGCGCCATCCTGCGCAAGCTGCAGCTCGCGAGTCGAACGCAGGCCGCGCTCTACGCCCTGCGCGAAGGCCTCGCCTCCCTCGGTGACGCCGATCTGGCGCGCTGAAGATTCGAGCAGCATGGGGAATGCATCCAGGCTCCTTGATCAATGGTTTGATTTCCATCCTCGGCCTCCCTGTCATCCTGGAGCGCAGCGAAGGATCTTATCGGAGTCCTGTGCTCAGGACTCCGGCTAAGATCCTTCGCTGCGCTCCAGGATGACAGGGAGGCCGAGGATGCCCTCGAGCCGCCGGCGGTATGGAGATCTACGCGCTGGACCAGGTTGCGTACGGACGCATGAATGCAGAAGTCGAGCGACAGTAGGGCACTCATGAATGGCACAAATCCGCCAGAGTCACCGCGGGCCCGCCACGTCTCATGGCAGGCCCGCGGCTCTTTTCTAGAGTATGACACTAGTCGCTCTGGTCCTTGGCAGGTCATGCTTACTGACAATTTATTGCTCTCCAGGCATCCACCACCCGGAGCGTGATGCCTCCTGGAGACGCCGGGGAAACCGGCGCTCCAGGGCATCGTGGGGATTACCCCCAGCGAGGCTGCTCGCCCAAGCCAATTCCCAGCGTGGTCTTGCCGACGATCTCGTGCACAAGTGCCGAGTTCGCGGGGTGGAAGCCACCGGCGCGCACGTCTCGGTACAGTCGTTCAAGCTCGCTCGCCTTGAACATTCCGGATCCACCCGACACGTCCATCGCCAGATCCACCACTCGTTTGGCGGACTCAACGGCGTGGTACTTGGCCGAAACGATCTTGGATGGCCACTGCGCTCCGTGGTCCACGCCCTCGGACCAGTCCCGAGCGACGCTGTCAAGGTGCGGGCCCGCGGCATCGATCTCTAGCGTCATCTCGGCGAACTGGTGCTGGACCTCAGGGTGATAGGCCATGGTTCGCGAGACGGCCAGAGACTTTTTGGTACTCACGGATGTCACTGCGAGATCTCGGGCACGAAGAGCGATGGCGTGATAGATGTTCCCGAAGTTCAAGAGGGCCCAGGCAAACAGCGCTCCGACGAACGGATCAAGACCACCAGCCGGAACGCGTCGAGCGATGTACCGATCGGGAACGAACGCGCCGCTCAGTATGGTGTCATCGCTTCGGGTGGCACGCATGCCAAGCGTGTCCCAGGTTTCCTTGATCTCATAGCCCTCAGAGCTGCGCGGCAAGAAGCCGTGAATGACCGTGGGGTGCTCGGGATCCGACGTATCCATTCCGTGGATTCCCAGGCGGGTCCAGACTGGAGTCATGCTGCCGAACATCTTGCGGCCAGTAAAACGATAACCGCCTTCTACGCGCTCCGCCGATGATGTGGAGAGCAGGACCGGCAGATCGTTCCCGGCCTCGCCATGGCCCGCGGCGAATACTTCGCCGCGTACGGTCTCCTCGAGCAGCCAGGTAAGCGACGCGTCGCCCATCCGATAGAGGTCTGCCGCGATGCCTGTCCAGTACAGGTGCATGTTGATGGCAAGCGCCGTGGCCGGCGCGCGATAAGCGAGGCGTCGCTGCTCGTGCGCCACCTCGGCCAGAGACAGGCCGTGGCCGCCGAACTCTCGCGGCACGGCAAGAAGCAGGTAGCCCGCCTCTTTCAACTCCTCGAAATCTTCGGTGAAGAAGCGATTCTCGCGGTCATAGCCACGAGCGCGTTGACCGCATCGGTCAATGAGACTGTCGGTCAGAACGGTTGTCGAAGGTGTAGCAATAGCCATGATGATCCTTCCTGGCTTTGAACTTGCTTGGCGGGGCCCTGTGCCTCGTCCACTGCAAGTCTCTGCCTGCCAGGATCACCAGCCATCACGGGAACCCGTGATTTGGGACCACTATTCTGGGCGTCCATCCGCTCCCTCGCCCCCTGGAAGAGGGTGGGCCGACATCCCCTATCACGGAACCCTCACCCCAGCCCTCTCCCAAGGGGCGAGGGGGCCGAGCTGGACCTCAGCTCAAGCCGTGCTGGACGGCGTATGCGGTGGCTTCGGCGCGGCCGCGAGCGCCGATCTTCTGGTAGACGTGCGTGATGTGCCGCTCAACGGTGTTGACGCTGATAATCAGCTTATCGGCGATCTCCTGGGTGGTGCGACCGGATGCGATGAGCCCCAGGACCTCGATCTCTCGCGTGGTTAGACCGTCAGGATGCGTCACGGACAAGTACGGCTGGCTCGAGCCGTGAGATTGCGGCGAGTCGGCGGGGTGAATCGCCAGGGCCTCCTCCGCAACCTCGTCCATCGACATCTTGCGCCCAATGATCCGCTCCGCCTGGAAACGCTCTTCGCCAAGGGAGCCGCGGATCGTATCCGACGCTGGACCGAGTACCGACTCCACCAGTGGAATAGGCCGAATGCTCACTGCCTCGCTCAAGGCGCTCAAGGCGCCTGACAATCTAGCCGCGCGCTCGATATCGCCCACCGCCACCGCTAGCGCCACAAACTGCGCCACGAGATTGCCCAGGAGCCAGCCGGCGTCCAGACCGCGATAGTACTGGAGCGCCTCGCCAAGCCGTTCCCGCGTGGCCGGATAGTCACCTTCCGCGAAGTCAATCAGTCCGATCAGCGAGAGGATCGTTCCGGCGCCCTCCCGGAAGTCAATGCGGCGGCGGATGGTCAGGCTGTCCTCATACAGGCGCCGGGCATTCGCGTACCGGCCCTGAATTTGGTCTGCCAGGCCAAGGAGATGGAGCGCCCAGCCTTCCAACCACTCGTCCTGGATGTCGTGCGCCAGACCCAGACTCTGACGGCCGAAGTCTCGTGCGCAGTCAGCATCTCCCTCGATATAACAAACGCGACCCAGGAGATGAAGCGCCCAGCCGGCCCACCATCCCTGGTCCAGGTTTCGAGAGAGAGCAAGCGCATCCTCCAGCAACGGCCGCGCCGCGCGCGTGTCTTGCTGGATGTGGGCGAGCCGGCCTGCACCAGCCAGGGCTTTGACGCGTGTGAGCGATGCATCATCGGTCTGGCTCAATGCGCGCGCCAGCCAGCGACGCGCCTCTCCGATGTGCGATCGGTTGTACCAGTACCAGGAAAGCGCGCCGCTCAGGCGTAGAGCCAGATGGGGATCACCCTCTGGGGTAAGGCTCCATTCCAGTGCCGCGCGTAGATTGTTGCGCTCTGACTCCAGGCGATCCAGCCAGTGAGCCTGCTCTGGACCCCGCAACAGAGGCTCAGCCTCCTCTGCAAGGGCCAGGAAATACTCGGCATGCCATCGGTGTATGATCGCGAGCTCACCGTTGAGAGCCAGGCTTTCCAGACCGTATTCGCGAATGGTCTCGAGCATTGCGTACCGAGGCTCGCCGGTCGGATCGTGCATGGGCCTGAGCAAGCTTTTGGCAAGCAACGAGTCGATGCCGTCCAACGCATCGACATCCAGTGGAGTAGCTGCCGCCGTCAATACCTGGCAGGCAGCTTCTGCGGCTTCGATCGTGCAACCGCCAACGAACACGGAGAGTCGGCGGAAGAACGCTTGCTCCTGCGGATCCAGGAGGTCGTAGCTCCAGGCGATCGTATCGCGAAGCGTCTGCTGCCGCGCCGGCTGGTCGCGCGGGCCGCCCGTCAGAAGTTGTAGTGACGGTGCGCTTGCCGGCAACGACAACCTCGCCAGCATCGCCGAGGGTGACAACAAGCGCGCCCGAGCCGCCGCAAGCTCGATGGCGAGCGGCAAGCCATCGAGACGATGACAGATCTCCGCGACATCCGAGGCATTGGTCTCCGTCAGCGCGAAATCGGCCCGAACTGCCTGGGCACGCTCTACAAAGAGTCGGATGGATTCATACGTCCTGAGCGCGGCGACGCCATCCTTCGCACTCGCCAGCGGCTCACGCGGTGGTACTGCAAGCGACGGCACTTCATACTCGCGCTCGCCCGACAAGCGAAGCGCCACGCGACTCGTCACCAGCAGCTTGAGACGGTCCGAGGCGCTCAGGATATCCGCGAGCTGCGGCCCCGCGTCGATGATCTGCTCGAGATTGTCCAGGACGATCAAGATCTCGCGATCACGGAGATGCTGCTTCAGCGTGTCGAGCGACTCAGGCCCACCGTCGATTGCCACGGCGAGCTCCCGACCGATGGTGGGCGCAACCAGGTCAGGGTCGCGAATCGGGGCGAGCCTGACGAAGTACACGCCATCGTCGAAGTCGTCCACCACATCCGCTGGCAACCTGAGCAGCCAGGCGCGTTTTGCCGATGCCTCCTGGCCCGATCAGCGTGACCAGCCCCGCGTCTGGCCGAAGCAGTAGCGCGCGAATCTCGGCGATCTCTCGCTCACGGCCTACCAGTGCGCCTCGCGACGTTGGCAGATGCCGAAGACGCGTATCCGGTCCCTCGAGCGGCGGAAAGTCTTCAGGAAGATCGGACGTCGAGAGCTGGAACACACCCTCCGGCTGCCTCAAGTCGCGAAGACGGTGAACTCCCAAATCGCGGAGTACGGCCCCATTCGGAATCGACTCTCGCACAAGGCTCTCGCTGGCTTCGGAAAGCAGGATTTGGCCACCGTGCCCCAGGCCACGGATGCGGGCGCAGCGGTTGACCGCCGCCCCGTAATAGTCGCCGTCTCTGAGATTTGCCTCACCGGTATGGATGGCGATGCGCGCCTTTATCGGCTGGGGAGTGGGCCACGACTCCGCGGCGAAAGCTCGCTGGATGGAGAGCGCCGCGGAAGCCGCGGATATGGCGCCAGCGAACACGGCGAAGCGGCTGTCACCTTCACCGCGCGGGCGGATATGCACGCCGCCATGATCCCGGACGGCCGCCTCGAACAGGGCATCGTGAGAAACGAGGGCGAGACGCATCGAATCGGGAGCCTGGTCCCATAGGGCAGTGCTGCCCTCGATATCAGTAAGGAGAAAAGTGACCGTACCCGTTGGCAGATCTGCCATGACGGCTGTTCCTAGTCAGTGCGGGCCGGTAGCGCCTGATGGTGAATCTCGGTGATTGGCAGGATACCACTCCCTGGCCGTCAGCGAGAGGGCCGAGCGCATTTGATCACTAGAACCGCGAGGATAGTTTGCGAATTCCCCAACAGCATGGTCTACGGCGATCAATCGAGTCGGTGGGGCGCAGCGTTGGCCTTTCTATTGTAAGCGCGCGGGGGTTATCACCAATCGCGGCATCTGTGGGGCGCTCAGCGGGTCCCCTCGAACAGCCGCGTCTCCGAAGAGCACGCGGCTGCGTGCGTATGGCCCTGAGCTCGCGCAACGAGATACCTGGCTACTGTTCGAAGGCCAGCGACAACTCCCCCGGGGCGTCCACAGGGACGCCGGGCGCCGGATGCTGCAGACGCACGCGCGCATCGGCGGCGGCGTTGATGGCGACAAACGACCAGTTGAGTCGCGCGAGCTTGGCCTCGGCCTCCGCGCGCGTCTGCCCGATCACATCGGGAGCGACCAGACCTTCACTGACGGTAACGCGCACCACGCGCTCCTCGCCCACGTGCCAGCCGGCGACCGGTGACTGCTGGATGATGACGCCGCGGCCATACTGCTCACTGGGGCGCTGGCCCAGGACTCGCACTGAGATTTCGGCCAACTCTGCTCGATCCTGCACCGTCGCAGCGTCCAGCCCAATAAGGTTGGGGACGCTATGGGCGAATTGGCGCGCCGGGTTCGGCAGATCGCTGAAGAAATGCGCAATTGCCAGCGTTATCACCGTAAAGATGATCGTTGATAGTGTGATGACTATCGCTGATTCGTAGGGGCTCGCGCCGGCGGGACGATGTCTGAAGCTCCGCACGGGTTGCGAATGTCGTAGCGAGGTGCTCATCGTTGACCCTCAATGAAATGCGCGACGCGCAGTTCGAAGCTCGATGATCTGTCCCCATCCGCGAAGCAAGCCATCTGGATCCTCCCAGCCGCCCAATAAGGCACAACCTAGACCGAAAACCAGCCGAGACACGGGTACGTTGCTCCAAGCGGGTTCCTCGCTGTCGCCAAAACGGTGCAATCAACTCGTGGTGCGGTTGGGACAGTGGCGCACCAATGGCCCACGAGAATCGCCCCGGGTCGCGGACAGAAACTCTATCTCCACTCGAACCAGGCCCGATGCTTGAGGCTCTCCCGAACGAACCGTTTGCTCGAGCAGCTTCCGGTTTCGCATCTCACCCTTTACGCTAGCTGTCCCGGTGCCGTCCGGGACTTGCGAAGAGCTGAAGGATTACGGACAATTTTGTTACGACGGGCCTGATACGAAGTTCGAGGACGGACATTTTTCATCAGGTCACGCCCCGGACGAGGGAAGTTAGTCTTAGGACAGGCCCGTACGGAGCGTGGCACGTGGGATACTTGATCGCGTCTTCACGACCATCAGGCCGTCGTTGAATGGACACGAGCGTGGCCCGACTTCCTTAGCCGAAATGTCAAATGCCACGTCTGTCGGACCCGTCGGCTTCGGTGACCGCGATCCGGCGACCTTACTCTCGCGGGAGAGCCAATGATGTGGCCACGGTGGCGACGAGCCGCTCAAGCTCACACCGACGGAGTACCGGCTGCTGTGCACACTGGCCAGCCGACCCGACCAGGTGCTCTCGCGCCAGGAGCTGACCGAGGCACTCTGGGGTTACTACGATGTGGGCGTGAGCCGCTCACTCGACGTGCACATCCATTCGGCTGCGGTGCAAGCTAAATGCCTGCGCAGTGGCAGCCCGGATATTCTTTGCGCGGGCTCGGCTTCAAGATCGCGCGAACCTGAACCGTCGACTGGAATAATCCCGAACCGCGGAAACTTTTAAGCCGGCGCGCGGGTACTTGGCGCGTTCGCCAATGGTAAAGAGACAGTGAACGTCGTCCCATGTCCAGGTGTGCTTTGAACCAAGAGTCCGCCGCCGTGCGCCTCGACAATCCCCCGGACGATATGCAATCCCAGCCCCGTGCCCTTTGGCGCGTCTCCGGAACCTTCGGCTACCAGCCTGACGTGCGGCTCGAATATCGACTCGATGCGGTCCGCCGGGATGCCGGGTCCTTCATCACTCACAGTCATACACGCTTGCGAGCCTTCGGACAACACGCGTACTCGGATTGCTCCAGTCGGAGCGTATTTGACGGCATTCTCAAGGAGGTTCGAGACCACCTGGGCAATGCGTTCTGGGTCGCCCATCACGAGCAGTGCGTCCGGGGAATCAAAGTGGAACACTTGCCCGTTGTAGCGGGCCCGCGCTACCTCTATTTCCTCCTGGACAACTTCCACAAGGTCAACCACGTGTTGATGCATGTCGAACCGACCCGCCGCGACTCGCGCGGCATCGGTTAGGTCTTCCACGAGGCGCGCGACTCGCCGCGCTTCCGAGATAATGACGGTTCGCGCCCGCGCTTGCCGCTCCTGAGACACTTTTGTCCTGCCCAGGAGCTCCGCGTAGCCAGTGATGGCTGTGAGCGGCCCCATCAGCTCGTGCGCGACCATCGAGACAAACTCGTCACGCTCGCGATTGGCCTCCTCTAATTGGGCGAGGGCGTCATTGAGTGCGGCCCGTGAGGCCTGTTCCCTACCAAAAAGCTCTGCCTTCGTCTGATTCGCGGCACGCAGCTCATCTGCGCGCTGCTGTACGCAATCAGCTAATTCCGCGGCGTGTCGCTCCAGGAATGATTTCTCCTCTTGCACCTGGCGGCTGAGGCGATGCAGCTGAATCGCATGACTCAAGGAAGCCACAAAGTAGTCACGGTCGATAGGCTTCTGAATGTAATCGTGTGCACCGCCGCGCAATGCTTCAATT
Source organism: uncultured Chloroflexia bacterium (assembly GCA_963765765.1). GTDB lineage: Bacteria > Chloroflexota > UBA6077 > UBA6077 > JACCZL01 > CAVXYC01. The sequence continues at coordinate 255,120 of CAVXYC010000032.1, forward strand.
GCCAGGTCGTGCTCACCATGGCCCGTGATTAGCAAGACTGGAGCGTCCGGCCGAAGCTTACGAATCTCGGCCAGAAGTTGGAGGCCGTCCATGCCGGGCATCTTGATATCAACGACGATTGCATCGTAGTCCGTGGCAGCGATGCGATCGAGTGCCAGTGTCGCCGAATCGCACGTATCCACGGCTGCCTGCTCCATACGCAGACGAAGAGTCTCAGACAATGCTTCCAGCAGTACCGTGTCGTCGTCAACGAGGACAATTCGGGTTTGATTCATGCCAGTGCTTGCACGGGCTGTTCTGCGTCGGACAGCGGGAGCTCGATGACGAAGGCGACACCTTCACCGGGATGGTTGTCAATGCGAATTGTCCCTTGATGATCATGGACGATTCCGTAAGTGATGGAAAGTCCCAAGCCAGTCCCCTCGCCGACTTCCTTTGTTGTGAAGAACGGATCGAACACACGCTGCTCGATTTCTGGAGAGATCCCGTGGCCAGAGTCACGTACAGACAGCAATACCTTCCCGTCTTCCACGCCGGAAGCGATAACGATGAGCTTACGCGTCTGGTCGGTCAGCACATCTCGTGCGTTGGTCAGTAGATTAAGAATCACTTGCTCCAACTGGATGGAGTTGCCGATCACGATTGGGTTCTCGGGGGAAAGGCTCAGTTGCGTTGTAATGTCTCGAAGCCGCAGCTGCTCTTGTATTAAGGAGAGCGCGCTCTCGATCACTCCATTCACCGACACAGCCTCCCGGCTTACCGGCGTCGCACGTCCGAACGTGCGAAGGTGGGAGATGATCTGCGCTGACTTATTGACCTGCTCCATGGCGCGTCGCAGATCGCGCGTGATGCGCTCCTTGTCTGGGTTGCCTAGCTCGATGAGATCGATGACGTTGCCAATAAAGAGACCGATATTGTTGAGCGGATTGTTCAGCTCATGTGCAACGCCTGTGGTCAGCTCACCGAGCGTAGCGAGCTTGCCGGCCTGAACCAACTGCTCTTGCTTGTCTCGTAGCTCCTGCTCCCGACGCTGGACCTCCACGGTGGTGTCGCGCAAATCGCCCATGATGTGAATCATGGCTTTACGGCTCGCTTCAAGGCGCAGGTTTGACTGATGGGAGTCCTGCAAGATATGCAAAATTGCCCTTCGAGTATTGTCAAGACGTTCGGTCTGAAGCGCCAACCTCCTGCGATCACTCTCATAGTCGCTGAGGATGTGAAGCATCGCCTTGCGCTGGTGGGCTAGCCGCTTATTCGCCTCGTTCAGGTCGCAGATGATGTGAAGCATGGCGCGGCGAATTTCCGCGCTTTTGCGTTGCTGCTCAGCCATCTTTTCGGCTTGGTCACTGAGCTGCTCATACGCGACGCGAAGCTGCTCTAGCTCGTTGCTATGACCGCTGTATTCCACGAGGGTGGTGGAACGCGCGGCACCCATCACGTTCGTCCCGAACCCTGCGCCCGGACAGAATCAGCCCTATTTTGAAATCGCTCCACTTCCTTCTGGAGCTTCTCCACCTCTTTCTCTAGCGCGATCATCTTGAGCTCGCGACCCACGACGACCTCTTCAAATTTTTCAAGGTCGAGAATTTTCTCCTGCAGCTCAGCCTTTGATTCCTCAAGGTCACGTACGACTTTTTCGTAGGCGCGCATATCGCGAAGGATGCCGATCGCGCCGATGACGTTCCCATCCGGGTCGCGTAGCGCCGAGGCGTTGAGCGTGGTAGGGATGACCTCGCCGGAGGCGCTGCGAGGGTTCAGCCCCGCGTTGCGGGTGACGCCTCGCTCGACCACCTCGCGCAGCGCGGCGGTGAACTCTCTGGCCTCCTCCGCGCTGATGAAGCGCGAGAGCGACTGCTCCAGCAACTCGTCGGGCCGGAATCCGAGAAGCTCGGAGACCGCGTCATTGGCCTGGAGAATCTTGCCCTCCAGATCCGATACGAACACCGGGTCCGGGGCATTCTTGATCAGGCTCTCGGCGTAGGCCCGCGCCTTGTCTAACTCTCGCATGTCGCGGAGAATGCCGATCGCGCCAATGACGTTCCCGTCCGGGTCGCGTAATGCCGAGGCATTGAGCGTGGTGGGGATGACCTCGTCGGAGGCGCTCCGGGGGTTGAGCACCGCGTTGCGAGTGACGCCTCGCTCGACCACCTCGCGCAGCGCGGCGGTGAACTCTCTGGCCTCCTCCGCGCTGATAAAGCGCGAGAGCGACTGCTCCAGCAACTCGTCAGGGCGGAAGCCGAGAAGCTCGGAGACCGCGTCATTGGCCTGGAGAATCTTGCCCTCCAGATCCGATACGAACACCGGATCCGGAGCGTTGGCAATGATGATGTCCGCGGCAAGCCATTCGCTCGGTCCGGGACTGTTGTCGCGTTTGCTTGACGGGCTCGTCTGCGACGGAAGGTCCTGGAACATGGGCGTCCTCCGGAAATAGAGGCCAATGGGCTCAGATTTCGACGCGGGACTGCCGGACCAGGTGCGAGTCACCGGAGACTTTGGAAACCAACCGATCCCAGTTCGCGATTCGCGGAACGCAATTCGCGGGCCAGTAATGGGATTTTCTTGGGCCAACCCGGGCGTGGGGAGGCTCGGCTGGAGCTCGTGCAGATCCCCGCGTGGCTCCCCCCAGCGGCGCTGCGCGTGTAAATTGCGCGGGAGGAGAAGCAGGCCGTCACTGCCGTTAGCCGCGATCAGCGTCTCTAATCCCATCGTAACGAAGCCGTTCGAAATCCTTTCTTCCTCCGTAAGTCGCGGACGACATCGGGACAGTTAACGTAAATGGTGGAGCGACTCCCCGAAGCCGTGCTCGCGGAGCAGCTCCAACGTAATGGTTCTGCTCGTTGTGAAGTGATCAGGGAGCGGTCCAGCTTACCGGCAAACTCGGTACTGACGGGAGCGATTCTGGAAATCATGGCCGAAACAGCAGCGAGCGAACGGCAGGATCAGCGGCGCCTCGAGTCGGTTAAGTCGACCGCCCAGGAAAGGACGACCTCGGCGACCGATAAAGGCAATTCGATTGCTAAGCACCTCGAGCGGTACGCTGTCTTCCGCGTGCTCGAGAGCGTCTTTCTCGGCGCTCGCAAAGACCGGCTCACCAATCACGCGGCCGCGATGACGTATTACGCGCTCTTCGCGCTCTTCCCCCTGCTCTTGCTCTTCATGTCCCTGGCAGGCCTGGCGCTACAGAGCAACGAATCGGCCCGGGAGCAGATCCTCGGGCTCGTGGTTGGACTGCTCCCGCAGGGTCAGGAGCAGCTCCGAGAGGTGATCGCGGGTGTAATCGACGCGAAGGGCGTTGCGGCCGGCGTGGGCATCCTCACTCTCTTGTGGAGCGCCCTCGGCTGGTTCCAGGTCATCGACACGAACGTGAACCAGATCTGGGGAGTCGACAAGCCACGCTCGTTCATCAAATCCAAGCTCTTCGCGCTCGCTATGGTGGCTGCCATCGGTGGCGTAGCCGCCCTCAGCTGGGGAGCCACTGTGGCGGTTGGGCTCCTCGGCGCATTTACGGACCTCCTCCCCGGGGCCGCGATGCTGTGGCAGATGGCGGTCTCGGCGATTGGCGTACTGACAATGACCGCGGCGTTCCTGGTCCTGTTTCGCTATACGCCACGGCGGACCATCGAGCTCGCGGACGTGTGGCCGGCCGCGCTGGTGACGGCGCTGGTGTGGGAGATGAGCCGGCGTGTGCTCGCGTTCTACCTCGAGCGGAACAACATGATCAGTGGATACGGACCGATCGGCGCGGCCATGGCGCTGGTTTTCTGGCTCTATATGGCCTGCATCATATTGCTCCTGGGCGCGGAGCTGGCGTACGCGGTTGCCAAGGAGCGGCGGCGCATTGGTCCGCACGAGGAGATGCAATTGGTAGCGCCGGCCGGTGAGCAGGCGACGCCTAAGTTTGCTCCCCAGGTCGGAGCCGGATTCGACAATCCCGACGCCCGCGAGCCGATCTTACCCGGAGCGTCGATGGTCTCGGGTCATCCGTCGGGACCCGATCGACTCCCGCCCCAGCGGTGAGCTCCCCGCAGTGAGAGACAGTGGACTCGTGAAGACGCTGCTATGGACCGGTCTCAGCGCCGGGGCGCACGCGCTCGTGGGTCTACTGGCGCGGCACTTCACCGTGGCCGTGTGGCAGCGAAATGACAGGTGAACGCCCGCCCACGACCATCTGACTCCACGTATCGATCGTGCACCTGTCACGGCAGGCCGGTACAGACTGGGCAAGTTTTAAATGAGGTGGTCGCCGCGCCGGATCTTGCCGGCATCGGACGGTTGGCCCGATCGTGGAAGCACGACGACGCTCCCGATGGCACCGGCGGCGGTGGTTGGCCAGGCCTGGGCCCGCGCGGCCATCGCGAGCTGTCCGGACGACCGGACACGCACGTATGATCTGGGGCACCAACGGGGCTTAAATCGCTCGCGCCCGGGGCGGTCGACGGTGGGCCAGTGGCGGCGGCTATTGGACCAAGTGGGCCGGGGCAGCCATCGACCTGTAGCCATATCGCCGCGCTCCCTGGGGCGGGTTGACTGGAGTGACTTCGCGAAGTATGCTCGCGGCATTCCGCGATGGAGGCACCGCGATGGCCATTGACGATGCGAAGCTAAATGCATTCATGGGCCAGGTGGTTGGTGACATGGGCGCCACAATGAGCGCCATTCTCGTGGACATCGGTGACAAGCTGGGCTTGTACCGTGCGATGGCGGATTCTCGTCCCGTTACTTCGGTCGAGTTGGCCGAGCGGACTGGCACGGCCGAGCGTTACGTCCGTGAGTGGCTGTCCAATCAGGCTGCCGGAGGATACGTCTCCTACGACGCGGCATCTGGAACCTTCTCGCTCCCTCCAGAGCAGGCGTTGGCACTTGCCACGGAAGGGAGTCCAGCCTTCGTGCCGGGCGCGTTTCAGATCATCGCATCGCTGTTTCGCGACGAGGCGAAGATTCTCGAGGCATTTCGAACTGGAGAAGGCGTAGGCTGGCACGAGCACGACTCTGAGCTCTTTATCGGAACGGAGCGTTTCTTCCGGCCCGGCTACAACGCGAACCTGGTCAATAACTGGGTTCCGTCGCTGGACGGAGTGGAGGCGAAGCTGCTCGCTGGCGCCCGCGTCGCGGACGTCGGCTGTGGTCTCGGCGCGTCAATCATCATCCTGGCCCAGGCCTACCCGAGCTCGACGTTCGTTGGGTTCGACTATCACGATCGATCCATCGAGCTGGCGCGCGAGCGCGCAGCGGATGCTGGCGTGGGAGATCACGTGAAGTTTGAGGTTGCCACGGCCAAGACTTACCCAGGGAAAGATTACGACCTGGTGGCTTTCTTCGACAGCCTGCATGACATGGGTGACCCCGTTGGCGCCGCTAAGCACGTACGTGAGTCGCTGGCGGCGGATGGCACCTGGCTCCTGGTTGAGCCATTTGCCAACGATCGGCTTGAAGACAATCTCAACCCGGTGGGTTGCGTTTACTATGGCGGTTCGACGATGATTTGCACTCCGAACTCGCTAAGTCAGGAAGTCGGCCTTGCGCTCGGCTCACAGGCCGGTGAAGGCCGTCTGCGTGATGTCGCCCTTCAGGCTGGGTTCCGCCACTTCCGGCGCGCCACCGAGACGCCCTTCAACGCGGTGTTCGAGGCACGTCCGTAAGCCTTCCAAGCCTCCGACGATTCAGTGTCTGTAGCCTACTCTCGCTGGAACCGCTCCAAGTGTGTGCCAGTTGACGAAGGTGCGGTCTCTTTCATGGATTGCGCCTGAAAGGGCCACGATCCTCGACGCCACCGAGGAATCCGCGCATCAGGCATAGGTCGCGTTCCCGCAAAGGTGTGACGAGCAATACGGTTTAGTTAACGACTCGATGGGGTCGTCGTGAGCAGAACAAGCCACCGGTCGGGATGCCACCGGTCCATTGGCGCCTTAACTAAACGGTATTGGGTGTGACGCTGGTTCGGTAACTGTGCGCGGGCGCTCCACCGCAGCCAGCTTTGGGTTGCGCATCCGTCACTCCTGTGGTAAGTTAACGCTGTTAACTACAGAGTACAGCAGGAACTCTGGCTGTTTATGAGTACCGCGGTGAATGATATGCAGGGCGACGAACGCGTGACAGACTGGCATCCCTTGTCCCCAAGCGAGCGGCGACGGCGAAACCGGCAGGAGATGCTGGACGCGATTCTGCAAATCGCTCGCCAGATCATGCGCGAGGAAGGGGTGGCCGCGCTCAGTCTGCGCGAGCTAGCCCGGCGGCTACGCTTCACCGTCCAGGCCCTCTACAAGTACTACCCCAGCAAGGCGGCTCTCTACGATGCGCTGTTCCAGGACGGAATACGTACCTTCGCCACGTACTGGGACAGCGCCATGCGGAGCCGCGACTCCTTCTGGGATAAGCTCGCGGCCGGGCTCGAGGCCAGCATGCGCTTCGCCCACGATCATCCCGAGCTGAACGAGCTTACGTTCTCCCGTCCCGTACCTGGCTTTGTGCCATCGGAAGAGAGTATGCGGGACAGCCAAAGGCTGCTTCAGGAGCTCGACCTGATCATCGAGGAGGCCGTCGCTCGCGGCGAGCTCAGGTCCGACGTTTCGCCAACTGATGTCCGCGACCTCTTTCTGGCCATGCTCGACGGGCTGACTCGCCAGCATGTAGCAAACGAACCAGACACACCGATCGGATCGGGCCGCTACGGCGGGCTGGTCCCGGCCGCGATCGCCGTCTTCCGCGCCGCGTGGCAATCTGAGAGTCCCGTGACGGGCTCGCCGGGACTAAAGGAGGTAAGGCACACCTGACCCACTGAGCAACCATCCGGGGTACGGATCAGCGAAGCTGACGACCCTGAGCAAGGAGAAAATCATGCCCTCGGTCACACTTCCCAAACTGCACCACATCGCGCTCACCGTGACGGATCTCGAGGCCAGCACGGCCTGGTACCAGCGAGTCTTCGAGATTGCACCGGTGATGGAGGAAGCCCATGAAGGCGGCTGGCAGAGGCTGCTTGCCGACAAGGAGATGCAGTTCATCATCGTGCTGCATCGTCACGACGTGAACCAGGGAGAGGCATTCTCGGAGCGACGGACCGGTCTCGATCACTTCGGTATGGCAGTTTCTTCCCGCGCCGAGCTCGAAGCGTGGCAGGCGCATCTGGAAGAGATTGGCGTGGCGCGGGCGGCGGCGGCAGATCGTCCGTTGACTCAATCCCCCATTGCCGACACGCCTTACGGCTGCATTCTGGTCTTCCGCGATCCCGACAACATCCAGCTCGAGATGTATTCCCCGCCGAACACCTGATGGAGAACGGGGCCGAGAAAGCCGTCCTTCCAGCGAGCGACGAGAGTCCGTCTTCCGACACTCACGCTCCCCGGCTTGGCCGCGCCGAGCTCAACAGGGTTGTGCAACGAGCACTGAACAGCGGGACCGCCCAGGTCGATGACTGGGCGGTCTGCCCGCTGACATACGACTACACCAGTCCTATCACGGCTGGGATCTATCGCGTGACCGGAACGGCGCGCGATGCTGAGGGCGCATCTCGTGGTCGCTCGTGCTTAAAGTGGTCCGCTCGGCAGCCGGTGTCACGATGCCGAACGGCGAGGTCGTGCCGCGGGATCTTCCGGACGGACCTGCGTTTTTCGGGTATTGGAAGCGGGAGCCACTGGCATACGGAGCAGGCCTGACGGAGGATCTCCCCGGTGGCATGATCGCGCCCCGCTGCTATGGGCTGAGTGAGCAGCCAGACGGCACCGTCTGGCTGTGGTTGGAGGAGATCGCGGCTGCACCACAGGCGCGCTGGACGCGTGAGCGCTGCGGACTGGCCGCGCGCACCCTGGGCAGATTCAACGGTGCGTACCTCTCAGGGCGGCCCGTGCCCCTCCAGCCGTGGCTGGATAGAGGCTGGCTGCGCTCCTGGTTGGGTATCCGCTGCGCCGGCATGATCGATGAGATTCGGCGGGCCGACACCTGGGATCATCCCCTGATGCGTGCCGCGGTCCCCCAGCCGTTCATCGATCGGGTGTTGCGCCTGTGGGTCGATCGAGACCTGTTTCTGGACGGGCTAGATCAGCTGCCATACACGTTCTGCCACCGAGATGCGTTCCGGTCGAACCTCTTAGCGTGCTGGGAAGTCGATCGCCAGGAGCAAGTCACGGCGATCGACTGGGCCTACGCCGGCCTCGGGCCCGTGGGTGAGGAGATAGCGCCACTGATCGTCGCTGCTCCGGCCGGCGATGGAGCGGAGCTTGCGCCCTGGAACGTGGAATCGACGGTTTTCGACAGCTACGTCCTGGGACTATCGGAAGCCGGTTGGCGCGGCGAAGCCGCGAGTGTACGATTCGGCTTCGCGGCTTCCGCGGCCCTCCGGTATCTGTTTATGAGCGTGGCAGAGATGTTGAGCAACGTAGAGGACGAGGCCCAATGCGCTTCGATCGAGCAACGGCGGGGGCAACCCATTGCACAGGTCATGGAGCAGCATGCGGCCCTCGTTGACTTCTTACTCGACCTGGCCGATGAGGCGCGCGCGTTGCTGCCAAGGGTCACCGCCATTTAGGCAACGGCGGCATAACCCACGAGCCCGGAGTCCAATCTCGCTGCAAACTCGGGCGCAGTCACTGAGGCAGTCGATCCTTGCTTGGCGGATCGACTCACGACTCGGCCTTGACATTGCTGTCCAGTCGAGGCTACCTTCGGCACGGTCGCGCAGTTACTACCGCGGCCCACGACTCCCTCCGAGTTGAGGTGTTGCTGGCAGGTTATGCACATTCCCTCCTCTGTTCGATGGATAATGCCGTTTGCCCTGGCGATGACGCTGCTCACCGCCGGGCTGCCCACCATGTCTGCCCCAGCCGCGAGCGCCGCCGGGACCATTGCAAGTCCGTTCTCCGAGGGCCAGTCGGTCCGGATCATTCAAGGCTACAACGGCGGAAGTCACCGGGGACGCAGCCAGTATGGGCTGGATCTGGTACTCGCGGATGGCGGCACGAGTGGTGCTACCGTCGTCTCGCCCATTGAGGGCTCCGTAACCTGGGCACAGGGGCCGGGCGCTTCAAACGGCTGTATAGCCGTTACGCTCCGCGACAGCAGCTACAGCGTCATGCTTTGTCACTTGATCCTTGAGCGCGGCTATCGCCCAGGCGAAGCGATCGCCCGCGGCCAGCAACTGGGGACGGTCGGGCCGGCCGGCAGCGTCGGCAACAACGGCGCACCGCACGTCCATCTTGAGCTCCACCGCGGCCGCGGTGCGAACAGTCCTGTTCCATTCAGCGAGCCCGATGGCTTGCCGCTGGAGGGCGTGCACCTGCCCGCGTCCGGAGCGTCCGGCGAGCATACGGGCCGGCGCCGGTCGGCCGGGCCGCGACAGCGGCGAGGCAGGGTGGAGCTTCCCTCGAGGCGCAGTCACAGACGGCGCTCCGTTCGATCACCCCGCCGACGTCAGACGTCGGCGGTCGGTCGCCGCGGTCAGTGCAATTGGCGCCGGCCCCAGCGGTGGTTCGGGCGGCGGTCGTCCGCGGGACGGGATCGTGCCTGAATGTGCGTGAGCGTGCGGCGGCGGACGCACGGATCGTTGAGTGTCTACCGGAGGGCGCTGAGGTACCGCTTGAGTCGGTGCGAGGCGGGGTCGAAGGCTGGCGTCAGATCGAGACAAAAGGCTGGGCCGTGAGCGAGTACCTCAAGCCAACCCGCGCCGTGGTGGCTCGCACGGACGGCTGTCTGAACGTGCGCGAACGTCCGTCGGTCGGTGCTCCCGTTATCGGCTGCCTCGCCGAGGGCGCGGCGGTCAGCATCGCCGAGGGACCGACACCCGGCGATTCGATCACCTGGTACAGAATCGAGCGAGTCCAACCGCTCGAGAGGGGCGGCTGGGTCGGGGGACAGTACCTGGACTAGCGGAGCCAATAGGCGAGAGTCACCTGAGCAAGGTTCGTCGATGTGCTCGCGTGCGCATCCCTCGGTGAGCAGGATCCCGATGGACCTGGACCAACACCCCGGAAGCTTGTAGGCCTGGTCAATGACGGACTGAGGGTAAACTTACCGAGCGGCCACGAGCCGTCCGCCTCCATGCGTCCCGAGGCAGACATGGAGACATGGCGATCCCGCCAGCCGTCGCAACCATTCGCGTCGTTCTGCGTCGATATAAACTAGCATCCTATGCAGGCCATCCCGATCACAACGTTCCACCACCCGCCGCCGAGGCGGGCGGCGCGGTTGCTTACGCTGGCGGGGACCCTCGGCCTGCTACTCATTCCGTTGTTCGTGATCCTCCGCCACGACACGGCCCTCCCCTGATCCTACCGCCCGACGAGTCGGGCGCCGCCGTGACGGATGAGGAGATGCCGACGGCGGCGTTGCATGAATTTGAATCAGCGTCACAGCCACCCAGACCGCGCCATGGATTTCTCGCTGGACGCAGCCCAGAGGGGCTCTCCCTACACGTGCTGCGGTACATCCCAGTGATCGTTGAGGTTGGGCATGAGGTCGGGGTAGATCCCGCGACACTGGCGGCGCTGATGGAAGTTGAAAGCTCCGGCGAGGAGGCCATCTCACCGGCGGGCGCACTAGGACTCATGCAAGTAATGCCGGACAAGCTCTACCCCGGGGACGATCCCTTCGACCCTTCGACGAACATCCGGCGTGCAGCGCAGCTCGTCCAGCGGCTCAGCGCAAGCTGGAAGGGCGATCTGGCCGCCGTGGCCGGCTCCTACTTTGGAGCCGTGGACAATCATGGCTTCGTAACCGAGGCTTCGGATGGGATCGTGACCGGAAGCCAGTACGTGAGCCGCTTTGCCGAGGCGTACGAGCGCTGGGCCAGTGCACTCGGGCAATCCACCCAGCCGGTGATGATCCAGACTCGCGCGCCGGCGTCCCCGATCTTGCGTTACACCGTCCAGCCGGGCGACTCTGCGCGCGGGCTGGCCGCGCGCTACGGCATCAGCCTGGCCACCCTTGCCGCCGCGAACGAGCTCAGCGATCCAGACATACTACAGGTGGGTCAGGAGCTGCGGATCCCAAGCCTGGACGGCGTGCTTCACTCCGTACAATCGGGCGAGAGCCTATCGCAGCTTGCCGAGCGCTACGGAGTTTCGATCAGCAGCCTGCTTGAGGCGAATCGCCTGGTCGGCGAGCTGCAGGCCGGTGCGCTGCTGGTGGTGCCCGGCGCGGCGCCGGCATGGCCCGCCGAGCCGACCGCGGCTGAACCAGCACCGCCGCCGCCCCCACCCGTACCGGCTGCACCGCGTCGCGTCTCCAGCGCGCCGCCTCCTCCAGTAACCGCCCGCCACGTAGCCATTCTGGATGAGGCTTCGGGTGAGCTCCTATACGGCCAGGACGAGCACAACCGCGTCGCACCGGCGAGCATTACCAAGATCGCTACTACCCTGGTAGCCCTGGAACGAGAGCCTGACCTCGAGAAGCGAATCCGGGTAACGATCAGCGGCTCAGCTATGGCGGCGCGCGACGGCTCCTCCATCATGGGCCTCGAGCCCGGCCGCCAGGTGTCACTGACGACGCTGCTCTACGGGATGATGCTGCCGAGTGGCAACGACGCCGCCGAGCAGGTAGCCCTTTCTCTGGCCGGCTCACGCCAGACCTACGTCGGCTGGATGAACGACACCGTGACCCAGCTTGGTCTCCAGGACACCCACTTCGTCAACCCCAGCGGGATGGACGCATCAGGCCACTACTCGAGCGCGCATGACATGGCGCTGCTCGGACGGACCGCGATGCGCAACGAGACCTTCCGCCAGCTGGCCGGCGCCTCGACCTACCGCGGCGATGGCTACAGCCTGAGCACTCTCAACCGCCTGATCGGCGCCTACCCCGGCGTCGACGGTATTAAGGTCGGCCTCACGCGCCAGGCAGGCCGGACCATCGTTGCCTCAGCCACACGCGACGGCCACCGGGTCCACGTCAGCCTGTTGCGGAGCCAGGACACACCAAGCGATAGCACCGCCCTCTTCGAGTGGGTCTGGCGCACCTTCCGCTGGTAACCGCTTTCTCGCACCAACCCAATGACCGGAAAGATGGGTGACGGCAAGTCCCCCGAAGTCTCACCGAGCGCACGATAACCTCGTCCGCCGAGCTCGGGCGTGACAGCCCTGGACATGCTGAAGGCCCGCCTCCCACGGGAGCGCGGTGGCCGACCGAAAGCCCCGCGCCGCCGTCCTCAGCGCACAAGTCTGTAGACGATGGCACGGCCGACTGTCTCCTGGCGGTCGATTCGGGCTGTGGTGAACCCCGTGAGCGTGGATTGGGCGGCTCGCTGCGGGCGGCAATTGGACACCTCACAGACGACAAAGACCTGACCAGTCGGCAACGAAGGCTCCACTGGTTCGTCGCCGTAGAGAGAGATGTGAAACGCGTAGGCTGCCTCGTAGCTGCGATCCGAGACCACCAGGAGGTGAAACGGCTGCCCGTCGGCATGCGCATGCATGAACCGGGCGACCGCCTCGGCGTGCGCAAGATCTCGGTCTGGCGGGTTGAGCAGCGGGCTGCCGAAGAGGTGAGCGAGCACGAGCGCGCAGGTAAGCACAACTGCACTAGTCCGACCAAGCGTCCCGACCGCTCTGGAGTGATCCGACCCCGCGCGCCACAGCCAGGCGACAAGCGCTCCGAAAAGCAGGTATGCGGCCGGGGCCAGGGCCGCGAGGTAGTGGTCGTGCAGGGTGATGGGGGTCGCCGCGAACCCGAGCACGCCTGTGGCCAGCCAGAAGGCCAGCACGGTGAGCGCCCAGCCCCCATGCGAGCCGGGCAGGCTTCGCCCGCGCAGCAGTAACGGGATCAGTAGGCAGATTGCGGCCACGGTTGTCAGGACGGGATTTTCTGAGGCGAGATGCTTGCCCACGAGGATCCGGCCATAGATGTCCAGCGCGCGCGGCGCAAAGCCCGCCGGGCCGCCATCGGCCGCAGCATCGGCAACTGCGTCGGTAGCTGCATCGCTTTGAGCAAGGAGCGTCACGAGCGGCAGCAAGATGGCGAGGAACACCGCGATCGAGATCGCGGACCAGCGGAAGAACGCCCCGCGGGCCGCGTGTCCCGATCTGCCCGCTCCGGCCCGAAGCTCCAGGAACCAGGCCATGGCCGCCGCCGGCAGAGCAAGGACGGCGGCGTAATGAAGGTGGAGCGCGACGGCAAGAAGGATTGCCGCCGGAAGGTACCAACGTGGATTAGAGTCACGGTGGGCCCGGAAAATCGCCCAAACCGCCAGCAACGCGAAGAAGGGAAGCAAATTAGGATTCCAGGCAGTGCGCGCACTAACGATGCCGATGGCCGAAACCGCATACACCAGAGCGCTCGTGACTGCCGCTGTCCGGCCAAACCAGGTGCGTGCCAGTGCGTAGACCAGTCCCACGCTGGCCACGCCCAGGACGGCTACCATGCCAGCGCCCGCGACCGGGCTGAGCCAGAAGAGACCCATCGGTATAGCCAGCACGTAGTAGTACGCCGGGCTGAAGTGAAGCCCTGCCAATGTGGTGGGCGGGCCAACAAGCGGGAGCGCGCCGGCGGTGAGCATGCGCTTGACCTGAAGCGCGTCCCGTCCCTGGTCTCCCAGGAACGTCAGGTATTCCTCGAGCCGCCAGAATCTCAGGGCGGCTGCGATCGCCAGGATCACGAGGCAGGCCAGCAGGTCGATATGACGGCGTGCCTGCTGGGCATGGTTAACAGCCCTGGCCCGGGAAGAGGCCGAAGCGCCCGCACTGCCGTAGTAGCCGCTGGTGACCCGCAAAGGGGCGCTCATCTAGTGCTCAGGACGCGACACGCGTCTTAGCTGTTTGTCGATCCGAGGCATGAGTCTCCATTGGCGCGTCGAGCGAACGCTGTCCGGGTTGGTGTCGCGTGGGGAAACATAAGAATCGCGTGGGCCGTCGTCGCACCACCCGTACCCAGCGGCATATTTACCAAACCGTTGTTCGCTAAGACGTTGGGGCGAGGGGCGCTTGAAACACCTGGAAAAGTGTCCCACATCCGGACCAGGGATGAGTCACCGGGTACGACCCGATCAGGCGATTCAGGTTGCCGACGGCATCAAGATCGGGCGCACCCGGGCAGGCGGGTCGAACGATCGGCGCATCGGCCGCGCGTGAGGCCACCGGAGTTCGAGAGTCTGCTGCGCAGCCGGAACCGACGCCGACGGCACTGCGCTCCTGGATTAGCTGTGGCGTAGCCCTAGATGCCCGATAGCCCACCTTGTTGGCCTCAAGCATCCGTACGGCGGACGGTCAACACACACCGCTCCAGAGCGTCGACCAGCTGTTCAGGGTGGGCAAGGAACGGGCAGTGACCGCCTGGGATCTCGATCGGCTCCACGCCCAGCCGATCCCGAGCGGCTCGCCGCGCCCACGCGGGAGTGGCCGTCCGGTCGTCGGCGCATAGGATGTACTCACTGGGAACCTCGGGCCACGCACGCAGCGGCGTCACTTCACTGCCGAGCGCTCCGGGTTCAGGACGCAGCCGATGAAAGGCCTCGCGTGCAACATCAGGTGGACAATCGTGAAACAAGAAGCTGGCCGCCACTGCTTCACTTTCCCAGAAAGGCGCCTGGGCGGTGAACATCTCGGGATTGAACATGTCGGGCTCGCTGGCGACCTGGTCAACCACGCTCTGGCCAGGTCGGGGCAGCAGCGAGTGGAGGAACACCATCTTCGTCACCGGCCTCTGCGCCGCAACCAGCGGGATGATCAAGCCCGCGATGGAATGTCCGACTAACACCAGCTCATCGATGGCACCGAAGTCTCGCGTGATCGCCTCGGCGCAGCGAGCCGCACCGGCCGCAAGGTCATCCGTCGTGAGATCCGTGGTTACGCCTCTGTGGCCGCGCGCCACCAGCTCCGGTGTCACCCGGTCCCAGCACCACGCGCCGAATCCGCCGCCATGAACTAAGCCGAACGTACTCATCTGGTAGCTCCATCAGTGAGTGTCACGTGAGTGGCGTGCTCATGCCGGTAATTGTCATATAGGTGAGGGTGAGGGGATGTAGATGCCGCTGCTCATTGCGTCGCCGAGTCCAGGCGAATGATTGGCATCGCTTTCTTGTGCGGGCTGTCGGTGCGTGGAGTCAGCATCCGAGTCAGTGGAGCCACAGTACCTCTCCTGCGTCCACGCCCCGCCGGGCTGAAGCACTCCTGGACGAAGCGCTTCGCGCGCAGCTAGGCGGACGGCCAAGGTTTTCATTCTCGGAGGCGATGCATCGCCTCGTGAGAACTCCACCGAAGCCGCCCAACCGTACCTGGGCCGCTGGTAGTAACGTGATGTCCTGCCCTACCGCACCCCCACCGGCGAGCTGAGCAGCCGCCGCATCATCTCGTTCAGATCCCGCAACGCCTGGCGGCCGTCGGCTGTGAAGCTCGAGCCGTGCATCACCGCAAACGTCGATGGCTCAAGGTCGGCCAGCCCGTAGAGGATCTGCTCGGTCTGTGTTGAGTACGGGAGGTAGTTGGCCAGCGGCCCGGCTTGAAAGCTGGCCAGCGATTGCTCGGCGCGGTCCAGCACGCTGCCATGGAACAGTGGCTCGTTATCGCCGAGCTGGTGGAACAGGTCGGAGCACAGCAGCGTGCGCGTCGTCTCATCGAAGAGCATTCCTGCCTCCCAGCAGTGCGGGACGTGCGGGGTCAGGCGGAAGCGGAACCGGTGCGCGCCCGTGACGAGCTCTTCGTCTTGCACCATTCCGCGGGCCGCGGTTGGCGAAGTCGTTGACGCTCACCAGCGCGCCCACCAGGCTACAGACCGGCTCAGCGTTCGGCGCTACCTCCAGCCAGTCGTTCAGCGAGCCGCACTCGTCGGCCTCGTAGTGACTGAACGAGATCCAGCGGATCTGCGCCGGATCGAGCACGCGGGCCACTGCGTCACGCACCAGCGGGAACATGCTTCGGCTGGCGGTGTGGAACAGCAGCGGCTCGTCATCTTTGACCAGGAACTGACAAAACGGGAAGTCGACCTCAGGCACGTAGGTAGCGATGCGGTAGATGTCAGGAGCGACTTCGTCGACCGTGGTAGAGAGCGGCATCATGGAACCTCGCAACTCAGTGATCAGTCGTGTACACTAACTGTATCGGCAGTCTAACGCAGTGGGAGATGAATGTCAATACTCAGTGAGCACGAATGTTCACCGACTGATGAAATTGGTTTGCAGACTGAGCCGGCCGCGGACGCATCGCCTCTGCAGTCTTCCGCCGCCGTGCCCGCCCGCAAGCTCCGCCTCAAGGCTCGTGCCGAGCGGATGGGCGAGACCCGCAAGCGGATTGCCCGCGCCACCTACGAGCTCCACGCCTCGGTCGGCCCGGCGCGTACCACCATCAGTGCCATCGCCGAGCGCGCCGGCGTCCAGCGGCTCACCGTGTACAAGCACTTCCCGCATGAGCGTGATATTTTCCAGGCCTGCACCACCTATCACCTGGAGCTCGACCCCCCGCCCGATCCGGCTAGATGGCAACAGATCGTCGATCCCGAACAGCGGCTCCGCCTGGCCCTGGCCGAGCTGTACCCTTACTACCGCCGTAACGAGACGCTATTTGCCAATACCGGGCGCGACATAGCGCTGGTCCTGGAACAGATGGACGGCGCGCCGCCGGCCGGGCTGCGGGCGTTCATGGACCTACCATCCCAGCTGCACGCCGCGCTCGCCGTTGGCTGGTCGGAAGACGACCAACAGGCGACGCTCCGCAACGCGGCGCTCGCGCTAGCGATCGACTTCGCCACCTGGCGCACGCTGGCGCGTGGTCAGCACCTCGAGGATGCTCAGGCCGTCGAGCTCATGGTCGCTCTAGTCACCTGCGCTCGGCGCGAGCTGATCTGCGACACCTCTAGGGCCCCGAAAAAGCGTCGACGGACTTCCGTTTAGGCATTCCGCTGAGACTGCTGACCCCGCAATCCCGTCGCCACCCCGACTTCTAGAGACCTCTGAAAAGAAGCTCACTGTGGCGATAGAGGGCAGTAGCTGTGCCGAGCCGCTCATATTTCCACCGTCTGCGGTTGAGAAATATCCAGGCCCTAGGCGCTTTGGGGCGTCTGCCGCTGAGTCCCTCGCAGTTTCAAGTAGGCCGGTCTGCAACTTACCTACGGGAGTTCCTGGAAGTATGGATGTACCGGGTCCCGGTTTCGGCACGCGCTAATCTCATCGGACGGCTGCGTGATCGAAACGACATCAACCATCGCGCCGCTAAATACGAGTTGCTGCTATACGCGTTCTGGCGGATCGCGGTTACCATGTCAACCTAAATGAGCCAGTCGGGGTTGGAGATGCTGATCTTCTGGTTTCGAACGGAGCCAATTTTCTAATTGAAGTTGCCACGGTGTTTCCCGATCCAGAGGAGGAGCGGCGTTACCGTCATTTACACGACATCTGCGCCGCCATCGACGGGCTCCGTGACGATGAGTTCGTCGCGGAGGTCGATGCTAACTACGGATGGCCACCGGTCAACCTTACTCCGCGAGCCGCCAAGCGGGACGTGCGCGACTATCTGGAACGCGTGAAGCGCGATGAGGTTTCCCCGCAATCAGGCGTCAGGCTCGGAAAGGTGACCGTGAGATTATTACCCGCCTACCTGTCTGACGGATTTGTTGGAGCAATCAGTTACCCGGTCGAGTGGCGTAGTACACCAGAGCAAGCGCGGTCCGCCGTGGAGAAAAAGGTGCAGAAATTCAAGTCCATTAAACACTCGGGGCAGCCGCTTGTTGTGGCCTTATGTGATGGTGGGCTACACCAAAATTTTCATCAGGCGATTGATCGAGTGCTGTTCGGCTCTCCTGGCGTGATGACCATGCGAAACGATGACCGAGTCATTAGTCGGGGAGTGCGCTCGTCAGAAGGGTTCTTCGGTCCGACGGGAGCGAGCACTCGATTGAGCGCGGTGCTCGGCTGCTCGTATCAAATGACGACTCGTAGCATTGAACTACGCATGAGGGTCTGGCATAACCCACGCGCGCTCGTCCCGATAGCGATCGCTGAGTTCGAGCCGCTGCCACAGTTGGCCACATTCCGTACGGCGTCCGGGACAAAGTATTGAAATGGACGAAAGAGGACCGCCGGTCTTGTTCGGCTACGGATCTGACGGAGCCCTCTCGCCTAAAGTTCGCTGACTCAATTTCGTTAATCCGGCGTTTACGCTCAAAATTGCCTTAACTTGTTCGCGGAGGCCAAATGACCATCTCGTCCGGCCGATTAAGCCACGCCGAGCAAGCTCTCCGGAGTGAACCGGATCAGCCGTTGGGTCCTCCTGCGCCGTAGCACCGCCACGCACCGCACGTGGTAACTCTGCAATATCGGACTGTCAACGCTGTGACAGCCTGTTCCAGAGGCTGAGCAAAAGCTGTTCCCTTATCGTTGTCGAGAAAGACAGCTTTGGAAATGCAATTGTCGAGAAGCACTGGCCTAACCGGCAGATCGTCCCGTCATCTAGCGCCCCGTACTGACTCAGCGAGCAGTTCCGCCAGGGGCTTTACGAATTCCGCCTCGTTATCCCAATAATTGTGTGCCGACAATCCGCTCGCCTCAACCCGGGCAACGTTGTCAACCTCACAGTCCTCGATTCGGGCCGAGGACACCACACCGGTTTCCGGGTCGACGGCTCGGTACAGGCCGATTGTGTCGGGCTCGTTGACTGGCCGGGATCCCGGTCGCCACCACTTGGGCGGCGCCAGTGGGTCGGCCACCGGATCACGCTGGTCCCAGAAATTGACCCAGCGCCCGATCTCCGCCAGGCAGCCGATGTCGCGACCCCAGTAGAACAGCGCCGAGTACTTGCGCAGCGGGCTACCGGCGGTAACGATGAGGCGCACCTTGGGTGCGATGAACGGCGGCAGTTGCCGCAGGACGTCAAAGGCGAGCACCGTACCCTGGCTATGGGCATTGATGATGACGCTATCCACATCATCGCGAGAGCAGATCCGCAGCAGTGCCTCTCGGATGAATCCATGGACGCGCTCGCGCAGGTCGTTTCGGGAGATGTAGGTCGTGACGTCATCTTCAAGTTGCCGAAGTGTCGCCAGGAACTCGGGTCCCACCACGGTCAATGCGTCCTAACGGACACGCAGGCTGGGGGACGATGCCCGACCGTCCTGAGCTGGGCGTCGCATGGTCGCCCGCGCATCCACGATGGCCATCCGCAGCAGCTCCGGGAAGGAGGCATACTGAGGGAGCGAGAACAGGGCCTTCGCCAGTGCGTCTATTGTGCTGCCTGGATGGCGGCGACGGGTGTCCTGCAAACGTGAGTACACCAGAGCCACATGGGCGATGCGCCCCTGTCCGTCAGTCAGATGCGCTCCGAGGTGTCGACAACGCGTTCCGGACGCGAGGCCCATTGGCCCACCCGTCGGAGGCCCTCCTCGATCTGGTGTGATGCGGGCGGCCGTTCGCTGGCGACATAGACGGACCATTCTGACCGCGCCGGCACGCTTGCGATGGGGATCATCGCCGAGAAGGGACGCGTCGAGATAGTGGCTCAGCCGCTCGTGTAGCGTATCGGCATATTCGGGTGGTCTACCGGGCGCCATGAGCGGGCACCACTGGACACCGCGTGTGGACTTTCTGTTAACCTACGAATCCTTTTTCGATGGGCGAGGCTGCAGCGCGTTGAGCGCTGTGCGTGAACGGGCGCGCCGCATCGAGGCATGGCGCGTGCGGAATTCGCAGAGGAGCCTCGTCAGTGACCAGCGGAACAGCGGTGCGGTGGGGGACCACCTGGGTCCGTAGGAGTCTTCGTCCCGGAGCGGTGCTCGGCTTGCTGGTGGCGCTTGGTTTCAACCAGCCAACCGCGATCGCGGCTCGAGATCTCTCTGGCACGGGCAGCAGCGGGTTCGAGGCCTCGGTACGCGCGCCAATCTGGGCGGACACCAAACCCGATCCCACCAAGGCGTCTGCAAAGGTCGGAAGCAACGCCGCGCAGCCGACCGCCACAGCCCCCAAGCCGACCGCCACGTCGCAGCGAGCGACGGCGACTCCACAGGCAACCGCCACGGCACCGAAGTCCACAGCCACGACCGTGCTGCCCACGGCCACATCCGTGAAGGCGACCGCCACACAGTTCCCAACAACCGGGACGGTGGGAACGGCACCGATTTCAGCGGCCGCCGATGGCGCGACCGCAACTCCAACGAGGGCAGGGAGCCAGTCGGCCACCACCGGGACCTCCACGCCCGGAGGAGGGTCCGCCGAGTCCTCGACACCGACGAAGGAGCCCTTGCCGTCGGCGTCGCCGCCAAGCCCGACACGGACGGCTACCCCGCGCACATCCAATGCCTCGCGCTCGTCATCGTCGGACGGCTCCTCGTCGTCGGAGAAACGGCCGCGCGAGTCCACCGCCACCCCGAGCCCGACAAATATCGTGCAGGCTATTGCCACACCCACGTCTCAGCCCCCCACGGCAATGCCGAGCCGTTCCCCGACCGCCCCACCGGTGCCCACGATCTCGCCGAGCCCTTCCGCCCAGGAGACGGACCTCGATGATCCGGCCTCCGAAACTGTCGGCATGTCAGCGAGCCAGGAGGTGGACGCCGGGCCGGCGCTCGTCATCGCGCCGTTTAGAGGCGCGTCAGTCGCGAGTATTGGTCCCGTTTACGGCCCCGCGTCCTGCCTGCGCGCGTTCACTTACTGGGAGCCGCTGGAAGCTGCGGCCCAGGCCGCTGGAATCCCGCCGGAGATCATGGGCGCGCTCCTCGTGGTCGAAGGGTCCGGCGAGCGGGCGGTCTCACCGGCGGGGGCCATGGGGCTGATGCAGCTTATGCCCGACAAGTTCCGTCCGGACGATGACCCCTTCCACGTGCCAACGAACCTCCGCCGGGCCGCTGAATTCATCGGCCGCCTGAACGCGCGCTATGGTAGCGGCGAACAGATCGCTGCCGCGTATTTCGGCGCAATCGACGGGGCGGGGAACATCACCGGCGCCTCGGACGGCAACGTCGATGGCTTTGAGTATGTGCGCCGCTTTCAGGCGGCGCAGAGCTGCTTACTGGCGGGGCTGGGAGTGCCGGGCGCCGAGGTGGGCCTGCTGGTGTCGCCACTCGGCATACCGCTCAACCGCGCCAACATATCATTCGGCTTCCTGGACGATTATGGCTCAGCTCTAGCCCGCCTTATCCGCGGGCCAATCGACGTGGCCCGCTACGGGACTCTCCACTTCGCCTGGGATCTCATTGTGCCGGGCGCTCAGAATAATGGCCGCGGGTCACCAGTGTTCGCCCCGGTTGACGGTACGATCATCCGGACCAGCGACCCCGTCGGAGGCCCGAACGGAATCTGGATCGAGAACACCGGATCGGACCTCCGCGTACGGCTCATGCACATGGACGCGTTAGCGCCCGCCATCGCTACTGGCACGCGAGTCCAGGCGGGGCAATGGGTTGGCGTCCTCGGTGGTCAGGGCACCGAGGATTTCCCGCACCTGCACGTGTCGTTCGAGCGGCTCTCAACCGGCGAACGGATCGATCCGGCGCGATTCTATTTCCGGCCCAATCCGGAGATGCCCATGCCCACCGCAGGGGCGGCCTATCGATCCGCCGCGACAACCCCGCTCGCTGTCACACACACGGTCACGCAAAACTTGAGCATCCCGACGAACGGCGACATCGAACGTCTCGCGGTCGACGGCGAAGTCCTCGTCTGGTCCGCCGTGGAGGGTGGCAACCGCCGGGTGCGCGCGCTGGACATTGGAACAGGCTGGACGTTCTCACCGGGAGATCCGTCGCCGGCGAGCAGTTTTCGCCGGTTGTTAGCGGCGAGCGCCTCATGTGGCTCGACACCCGCGAGTCCTGGGCCGGCGGCAAGGGCCGAGCGGACTCAACGATTGCCGACGTCTATCTGTTCGATCTCGCAACCGGGACCGAGCGTCGACTCACTTCGGTTCCGGGCAAGTACACCAGTCTCGCCGTGGGCAGAGGGACTGCAGCCTGGGTAAGCCAGGCGGGCGACCTGCAGACGCTGCACGTTATCGACCTCGGGAGCGGGCGCGACGCCGTGGTGGACTGGAGCTTTAGCCGCATCGAATCCGTGACGATGGCCGAAGACTCGGTCATCTACGCGGTAGTGCCGGATCAGGAAACCACTTCGGGCGAACTGGAGATCCGCCAATACACGATCTCGACGGCGGGCACCGCTGTCCTCCACAGAGGCCGAGTTGGGCGCCTTTCCGGGGACGGACACATCGTGGTGTGGGAGGAACCGACTCCAACGAACTTAGGCAGCGTCATCCGCTCCCTCGATATCCGAACGGGCCAGCTTCAAACCGGCGTTCCTGAGCCGACGGTCCGTGGCGGCATGTCGATCTCGGGTGGCACGTTGCTCTGGCAAGAAGCACAGCCCGATGGATCAAGGTCGCTGGTCCTGCGCGGCCTCACTTCCGCCTCGACGACCCGTCTCGCTGACGGGACGCTGGACATGAAGGTCGCGGCCGCGCTAGGCCACGGAACGCTGGCCTGGAAGACAGAGTCGGGAGATCTCGGTGTTGCGCGGCTCCCGGCGTGGGACATCGAGGGCGGTCAATTCTTCTCCGAATTGGACCGAGGACAGAGACTGATCGGGAGCCTCGGGTACCGCATCGCCGACGATGGGGGAATCCCGATGTGGAGCGAATTCCTGCGACTCGGCGGCGAGGCGGTCCTGGGTCGCCCGGTGACCGACCGGGTGCAGCTCGCGGACGGCCAGGTGTATCAAGTGACCGAGCGAGCGCTCCTCCAGTGGAATCCAGTCCGTGGCCGCGCGGAGCTCGTCAACGTCCTGGACGCCCTGTCCGGTGCGGGCCAGGACGGCCAACTTCACAGCCGCTGGCAGATTCCTCCGCAGATGCCGCCGGAGGATGGCGGCGACCCGGTCCGTGCTCGCGAGACTCGGCTCGAATGGCTCACCGATCCTGCCATTCGGGCGGCCTTCTTGGCCCCCCGGTGGGGGCACCTGTGTCTGGGTGGGACACTGAGGCGGCCATTGCCCGGTACGGCCTGCCGACGTCGCCCCCCGAAGATTTCGGCCCCTTCGTCGCCCAGCGCTTCCAGCGAGCGGTACTGCAACACTGGAACCCGTCCATACCCGGCGCCCAGGAGAACCCAGTGACACTGGTTGATATCGGCCTACTGTTCCGCGAGCTCATCTCCAACGGCAGCGTCGCCAACGAATAGATTTAGTCGAATCAATCACCCGGGCAGCGACCTGGGGGTCGGTGCGCGGAGTAATTCCACCAGAGGGCGGCGAACAGCAGAAGCACGTCATTCGACTGACCGTAAGCGTGCAGCGTCGAATTAGGATGCCCGGAGGGCACTGCTGAAACCTGGCCGCACTTAACTAGCCCCGCGGTACTGACACGCACTCGACGTGATACGTCTGCGGTATCCGGCTGTCAATGCTGTGACAGCGAGTTCCAGAGATCGAGCGAAAGCTGTCCACTCATCGATCGAGATATCCAAGGTCAACGAGTTGCTGACAGCCTAGTAGACATGGTGGATCGAATGGGTAATCTGGTTTGCTTTGATCTGGCTAAGTACCCGGAGCTGGCGGCCCAGGGCGCACTCGCATGCAGCAACCCCTCCCA
The DNA here is from genome assembly GCA_963765765.1 of uncultured Chloroflexia bacterium. Classification (GTDB taxonomy): domain Bacteria; phylum Chloroflexota; class UBA6077; order UBA6077; family JACCZL01; genus CAVXYC01. The sequence continues at coordinate 278,597 of CAVXYC010000032.1, forward strand.
CGTGGCATCGGGGGCAAGTCGGTGCAGCAACCACTCATCAAGCGAGTGGCGGCGCAGCCCGAGGCTCGGCACCTGGACAGCTTCATGACCAGCTCCGCCTATCGCGACCACGCGGACTTCTGAGCGCGGAATGTCGTCGGTCTGCTGAGCCCATACGGGCCACGATAGGCGCTTGCGACCGGCCACCGGTCGCCGTGATGACCGCGCAGGCTATACGTGCACCGGCTCGCTGACAAGGGTCGCGTTGACGCGCCCCTCCGGTGGCACCCCGGCCCACCTGGATGGCGTTTGCCGGTACGCGCCTCCCGTCCTGATCTGGTGACCGACGACGCTTGCGTCTCGTCGGGGGCTGTCTGCTACACTGCGCCGGCCGCGGCACGATGAATGACCGACCGCGGTGCTCCCGTTGAGAGACAATGCCACCGCGTCGATCGGGGGAATCCATGCGCGTCAGTGCGTGGCGCTACCGTGGGCCGCTGCTGGTCGCCGCCCTCCTGCTCGTGCTTTCGTTGTTGCCGCTCCACGAGGAACCTGGCCCCGCCCGCGCCCAGGAGCGTGAACAAGTCCAGGACCGGGCCGAGAAGCAGGGGGACCTCGAGCGCGCGCTGCGGAATGGCGGAATTTCCACCAACCGGCTGATCGTCGTCTACGCCCAGGCCGTCCCGCCCGATCACCCGGACCGTCTCCGCGCCCGTCAGCGCGCCGGCGGCCGATTGCTGCTGGCCGATGTGGCGCTCCAGCAGGATCTGATTCGCCTCGCCGGCGATGATGCCGTCGCGGCGGCGGCGGAGATCAGGGCCTACCCCGGCGTGCTCGACGCGCTCCCGGACTCCGTGGTCCGGGCCGACCTGCTCACCAACGACCCGCGCCTGGGCGAGGCCTACGGCCTGGCCAGGATCCGCGCCCCGGCCGCCTGGGACATTACCCAGGGCCACGGTGCGGCGGTGGCCGTGGTGGACAGTGGGATCCATACCGGCCATCCCGACCTGGCCGGCAAGGTGGACCAGGAGGAGAATTTCTCTCCCAGCCCGACGCTCGACGACCTGTCCGACCACGGCACCCGCGTGGCCGGGACGATCGCCGCGGCCGCGAACAACGGCGTCGGCGCGGCGGGCGTGGCACCCGGGGCAACGCTCCTCAACGTGAAGGTGCTGGGCGATAGTGGGACCGGTTTCTCGTCCGACGTCAACCGAGGCATCAAGTGGGCCGCGGAGCGGGGCGCGCGCGTCATCAATCTGAGCCTGAGCTCGGCCAGCGGCTGCGGCACCGATCGACAGCAGGCCGTCGACTACGCCTGGCACCAGGGGGCAGTGGTGATCGCCTCGGCCGGTAATGGCGCTTCGGCGGGTGCGACCTCGCCGGCAAGCTGCCGCAACGCGATCGCGGTTGCCGCCACCGACGCGAATGACGCGACGGCCGCCTTCTCGAACTACGGGGACGGCGTGGACTTAGCCGCGCCCGGCGTCGACATCCTCGCCCCGGTCAACCCGAGGCTGAACGGCGGTGCCGAGTACGCGCTCGGCAGCGGGACTTCGCTGGCCGCGGCGCACGTCTCCGGGGCGGCCGCGCTGATCTGGTCGACGCGCTACGGGACGGCACCCGCCGCGGTGCGAGAGCGGCTCTTCAATGGTGCCGACGAGATCGGTGGGAGCCGGAGCCTGTGGGCGCGCGGGCGGGTTAACGCCGCCGGCTCCGTGGCGGGAGCCTCAGCCACGCAGGCGCCGACGAGCACGCCCATCCCGACCGACGGGGGGCCCACGGCCACGCCACTCCCCCGGCCGCCGTTCGATCCGTCCGCTGAGCAAGAGGAGCCACCGGAGGAGGAGCTGCAAGCCGCCGTCTCCGCGATCTGCCCGAGCCGCTTCACCGTGAACGCGTCCGGTAGCGCGCTGAAGCTCGCGTACTGCACAGACTCGGGCCGGTCGCTCGACACGCCCAACGAAGCGATCAGCCGGGCCGTCGTCGTCATCCACGGGAGCAGCCGCAACGCGGACGACTACTACAGCTACGTCAGGAACTCGGCCGCTGCCATCGGCGTGGCGGGCAACACGCTGGTCGTCGCCCCCCAATATCTGTACGAAGAGGACATCAACGCGTTCAAGACGGCGAGCCAGCCGCTCAGCGACCTCCTCTACTGGGATGGCGGGTGGCGTGAGGGCGAGAACTCCCGCGACACCGCCAAGAATGATCGGCCTGCAACGATCAGCTCCTTCGCCGCGGCGGATCAGATCATCGACCGGCTCGCCAATCGGAATTACTTCCCGAATCTCCAGAACATCGTGGTTGCCGGACACTCGGCCGGCGGACAATTCACCAACCGCTTCGTCGCCGCCAGCGGGGCCGAGCCGTGCGGGGGTTACTCGTCGCTACGTGCCCATGAACCCCTCCTCCTGGCTCTACTTCAACAAGGAGCGCCGTGTCGGCAACACGCTCGACCAGTTCGCCATCCCGACGTCCGCCGAGCAGCAAGACTGCTCGACGTTCAATAACTACAAATTCGGCCTCGATAACCTGGCGCCGTATCCGTACGTCGCCACTGTCGGTATCGAACGGCTCAAGGACCGCTTTGCGTCACGGAACATTGCCTACCTACTGGGCGAGCGGGATAACGCGAACACAAACTCCCTGGACACCGGGTGCGAGGCCGAGCTCCAGGGCGATTACCGGCTCGACCGCGGGAATCGCTACTACAACTTCGTCGGGCACTTCTTCGGCTCGTCCGTGTACGACCGACACGTGAAGGAGATCGTCCCGGGCGTCGCGCACGACGGGAATGCGATGATCAACTCCGCCGCCGGCCGCAGGTACCTCTTCGACCACGGCCTGGCCGCGACCCCGACCCTCACGCCCACCGGCACGCTGACACCAACACCCGCCATGACCCTGACCGCCTCGCCCACCCCAACGGTGAGTTCGACGCCAACCGGCACACTCGCGCCGATCGCGACAGCGACGGTCACCCCGCCGACGCCCACGTCAACGGCGCCGAGGAGCGTTATCCTGACGGCGCCGACGGGTCTCACGGCGACCGCGGTCTCGCCCGGCCAGATCGACCTGGCCTGGTCGGACAACTCCGCCAGCGAGGACGGCTTCGAGATCGAGCGTTCGACGGACGGGCGAACCTTCCAGTCGATTGGCATGGTGGGGACGAACGTCGAGACTTACTCGGATATGGGCCTTGCCGGGAACACCTGGTACCGCTACCGCGTGCGTGCTTTTAGCGCAGCCGGCCCATCCGCCTACTCGAACACGGCCAGGGAGAAGACGCCCAGGTAGCATCGCCACGCCGAACCTATGCACCCGTCGGCCAAAGTGAGGGCAACGGGAGCTCGGGAACCTTCAGCTCGGGTAAATCATCCAAGGCCCTTAGGGAAGGAGCGGCCCAGAATCGTCTCGGGATCGCCGTTTCCCTATTAGGTCGGGCAGCTGGTTCGATGCCTGCTGCGCCAGTCGGAAGTGAGCTGCCGTTCCGCCGACTCCCAATGCCGAGAACTCGGCCGTCTCCCCTCCAGACGGACTCGAAGAGCAACAGGCTGCCCTCTTGCGACTCAGGTCGAACCCCTGGATTCCTGCCGGATCCGTTGCCTATCTGGTCGGTGACTGCGCCGAGGCCCTCAGCGTTGGCCGAAGGCCAACTCGACCCCGTAACCCGGGCCCGCATGGAACTGCTCCTGCATGACTTGGAGCGCGTGCGTCAACAGGTGGACGCTTAGCGCATCGCGCCGCGGGCTGCGGATGTGATCTCCGGATCCAGTTACGGTGGCTGGTGCGAATCCTGCTCTTGGATCGATTCAGCAACCCCGGAGGAGACCTGCATGACGCTGCCCGGTCCGCTGCATCTGATTACGGAGTCGTTCAGGGAGTGGCAGAAGGACAAGGCGTCACGCCTGGCCGCTGCGCTCGCCTATTACACCGCGTTTTCCATCGCTCCGATGTTGTTGCTCATCATCACCATTGCGGGGATGGTGCTGGGTGAGGAGGCCGCTCAGGGGACGATCTTCGCGCAGCTCCAGGGACTCCTGGGGCCCGAGGTGGCCGGCTTTCTCCAGTCGGCCGTGGCGCACTCGCGCGAGCCGGGAGCCAACGCAATCTCCGCCGTCATCGGACTCGCCACCTTGGTCTGGAGCTCGTCGAATGTCTTTGGTCAGCTCCAGGATGCACTGAACACCATCTGGGAGGTGCAGCCAAAACCCGCCGGCATTGTCGGCTCTGTCAAACGCCGCATTGTGCCCCTCTCCATGGTCCTGGGAATTGGTTTCATCCTGCTGGTCTCACTGGCGCTCAGCGCCGGATTGTCGGCTGTGAGCGCATTCATGGGTGATGTATTGCCGGGATCCGCGCTCCTCTGGCAGATCGTGAACAACGTGCTCTCCTTCGCCGTCGTGACGCTGCTCTTCGCGGCCATCTACAAGGTGTTGCCCGACGCCGAGATCCGCTGGAGCGACGTCTGGATTGGCGCGGTGGTGACATCGGTGCTGTTCGTCATTGGCAAGGCAGTCATCGGTCTGTATCTCGGGCACGCCAGCGTCGGATCCACCTACGGGGCCGCCGGCTCACTCCTGGTGTTCCTGGTGTGGGTGTATTACGCGGCGCAAATCCTGTTCTTCGGGGCGGAGTTCACGCAGGTCTACGCGCGCACGCGGGGCTCTCGAATCGTGCCGAGCGCGGATGCCGAGCCGCTGACCGCCGAAGCCCGCGGCGAGCAGGGGATGGCCGCCAGGGAGGACCCCGCCACCGCCGCCACCAAGCCGGTGCACCCAACGATCGCCGCCCCGCCCAGGTCCGTGAGCCGGATGGATGCCCCCGAGGCGCGACGCCATGGCGGGCGGGACGCTGGTCCGATCAAGAAGCTACTCTGGACCGGCGTCTCCGCCGCGTCAATGGCCTTCACCGGCCTCATCGCTCAGAAAGCGACCTGCGCGCTCTGGTCGAGCGTCGTCCACGAGCCTCCGCCTGACCGGTAAGTCTCGGGTCGCGTTCGATCACAACGCCGCTTCGAGTTCTGAGACGTGGCGGCGAACATGATCGTGTTGGACCTGCCGAACGTGATCGTGTTGGACCTGATGATGCCGGAGGTGGATGGCTGGGAGTTCCGCTGTCGGCAGCTGACGAGTCCGAGCGCCGACGTACCGGTCGTGATTCTGTCCGCGGCTCGGGAGCAGCGGCTCGAAATGCTGCGTCCGGCGGCGGTTGTCTCGAAGCCATTCGAATTACTCGCCCTTCTGGATACCGTCGAGGCTCTCGCCCGCTGATGAGTCCAAGACGCCAGACGGCGAGTGGGCGAGCCTATCCCGACGTCCCTGCCCGATCCCAGAACCTGCGGTTCCTGTAACCCCCATTCTTATCGGCCTGGGCGAGCCAACCCGGGGTGCTCGACTTGCCCCAGGCCCGCCGCTGCGTCACAATGCCGGCCGAAGGAGGGCTGAGCCATGGGCGAGCACGTACGCGCCGACGACCTCGACATCTGGACCGAGCAGGTCGGCGCGGGCCCGGACGTCCTGCTGATCGGAGGCCTGGGCGACACCGTCGAGTCGTGGCAGTTTCAGCTCGACGGGCTCGCCGACCGCTATCGCCTGACCGCCTTCGACAATCGCGGGGCGGGACGAACCGCCATGCCAAGCGGGCCCGTCTCGGTGGAGATGATGGCCGATGACGCGGCCGGGGTCCTGCGAGCGCTGGCGATCCCCGCCGCCCACATCGCCGGCTTCTCGGGAGGGAGCATCGTCGCCCAGGAGCTCGCGCTCCGCCACCCAGAACTCGTACGCAGCCTCGTCCTGCAGAGCACCTGGCCGGTGCTGGATCCCTATTTCCGCACGTGGCTCCGGTTCCTCCGCTGGCTGGTCGAGGTCGCCCCGAGCGAGCGCGCGTTCCTGGAGGGGTTCTACCTCGACATCTACACCCCGCGGGCGCACAACGACGGCACCGTCGACCGGTTCATCGAAGAGATGCTCGCCTTCCCGCACAAGCAGTCGACCGAGGACGTGCAGCGCTACATGGACGCGTTCGTCGACCACGACACGACCGACCGCCTCCCCGAGATCGCCGCCCCGACGCTCGTGCTCGCCGGCGGGCGGGACGTCACAAGTCGTCCCGCGCTCGGCCGCGCGGTCGCCGAGCTGATCCCCGGCGCCCGCTTTGAAGTGCTGGAGGAGGAGGCGCACCAGCCCTTCCAGGAGATCCCGGACGCGTGGAACGCGCGCGTCGACGCCTTCTGGCGGGAGGTCGAAGCGCGGGCCTGAGCCGCACCGGGCGGGAGCCGCGCAGACGCTGCCGCGGGCCACGAGGTACGCGAACGGCACGCCCTTCCTCTCGACGCCCTCTTCTGTGGATGAGCTCTTCCCACCTCTCCGGTGTGTCCGGGGGCGCTGGTCTCACGGATCTCGCCGGTCACGGTGGCTGTGGCACTCGTCAGCGCGGTTTACCCAATCAAGCCCCGCCGCGACCGGAAGAGATTGCCCGGATCGTAGTGCTTCTTGACCGCGACGAGCCGCGCCAGGTTCTCGCCGTAGGCGGACGCCGTCGCATGAGCGTCATCCGGGTCCTCGAAGTTCATGTACGACCCGCCAGTCGAGAACGGCGCCAGCCGCTCGCCCACCTCGCGCGCCCAGGTGACGTTCGCCGTGTCCGCGGCCGGATCGTCCCAGTTCGACTCGATGCCGATGAGCCAGGGGGCGCCCCGCTGCCCGGCGGCCGCGTCGGCCGGCCCGTGGCGGTCGATTTCGCCGCCCAGCCGCCAGAGGTCGAGGCTGGTCAGCGGCGACGGTCGACGCAGCGCCAGCTCCATGAGCGTCTCGAGCGCCGGGTCGGGCAGGTCGCGGAGGTAGCTGGAGCGCCAGTAGTAGCGGCGGCCCCGCGGGTAGTCCTCGTCGAAGAGCACCGACTGCGCCCGGACGTAGGGCATCGGGCCGCTGAGGTCGCCGAGGACGGTCCCGAGCGATTGCAGCGGTTGCGTCATCTGCTCGCCTTCGGCCACCGATCCGACATATGGTCCGACGATCACCACGAAGGGCTCGCCCCACGCCGCGCGCGGGAAAGCCTCCAGCTCGGGGACGGTCCAGCAGACGCACAGCGCCCCGAAGCCTTCCGGTGCGGTCGCGGCAAACTCGCGGAAGCCCTGCATCACCCGTTTGGCCTCGACCCACGGATAGCCCAGGAAGCTCACCCAGACATCCGGACCCAGCGGATGGGCCCGGTACTCGAACGACGTCACCACGCCGAGGTCCCAGCCGCCGCCGCGGAGCGCCCAGAGCAGGTCCGCGTTCGCATTCGTGCTCGCGTGGATGAGCCGGCCGTCCGCGGTCACGACATCCGCCGACAGGAGGTTGTCACAGCTCAGACCATGCTTGCGTCGCAGCCAGCCGAGCCCACCGGCGAGCGTCAACCCGGCGACACCGGTCTCCGACACGACCCCGAGCGGCACGGCCAGACCAAAGGCCTGCGTCTCCCGATCGAGGTCGCGGAGCAGGGCGCCGCCCTCGCAGCGCACCGTGGCCGTCGACGGGTCGACCCGAACCGACCGCATCCGGGCGAGGTCAATGACGAGCCCGCCGTCGACGACCGAGGAGCCGGCGACGTGGTGCCCGCCCCCGCGCACCGATACCGCGAGTCCCTGCTCGCGCGCGTAGTTCACGGCGTCGACCACGTCCGCGACGCCCTGGCACTGCACGATCAGCGCCGGCGTCTTGTCGATGACACCGTTCCAGACCATCCGGGCCTCGTTGTAGGTCGCATCGCCGGGCGCGATCGCGGCGCCGCGAAGGCGAGACAGCAAGCGTGTCAGTGCTTCGTGATCCATGTCCCTCACCGCACTTTCCGGAGCTCCGCGAGCTGCTGCCCGAGCCGGCCGAATTCGGGCGCGGGGATGCCGCGGGCATCGGGAGCCGCCGCCGGTGTCCCCGCCGACCGCCTCCCGGCCATAGTCTGCCAGCATGCATGGCGGGAGTCCAGCGTAGGGTAGACCCGTGCCGCGCCAGCGCGATCGTCCCGATCCTCGGCCACCGGGTCGGAGGGCCTGCCGGCCCGGGGAATTCCCCGGGCCGATCCCCGTTGGCGGTCCGCGCGGGGCGTACTAGACTGGACACGACGGATGCGTCATGCGCGAACGGTCCGTCGGAGTTCGATCCGCGATCCCAGAGGGAGGATCCCCATGCCCGCACGACCGACCGCTCCGCAACCTCGATTCGCGACCACGCGCCTTGGGACGGGCCCGCTCGTGCACTACGCCGAGCAGGGCGACCCGAGCGGCGAGGTGCTGCTGTTCATTCACGGCTGGCCCGACTCGTGGTTCTCGTTCAGCCGCGTCCTGTCGCTGCTGCCGGCCGCGTACCACGCCTACGCCCTGGACCAGCGCGGCTTCGGCGACTCGGAGCGTCCGACCGGCGGCTACACGATCGACCAGTACGCCGGTGACGTGGTGGCCTTCCTGGATGCGGTCGAGGTGGAGCAGGCCACCCTGGTGGGACATTCCTTCGGGACCTTCGTCGCGCGACGGGTAGCCGAGACGTGTCCGGAGCGCGGTCACTCGATTGGTGCTCATCGCCTCCGCCATCACGCCGGTCAACACCGTGTTATTGGAAGTCCAAGAGGTCGCTGCGGCCGCTGGCCGACCCCCTCCCGCTGGAGTTCGTGCGCGAGTTCCAGGCCAGCACGCTGCACCGGCCCGTCCCGGACGAATTCTTCGAGAGGCTCGTGGCCGAGAGCCAGAAGGCACCGGCGCGCGTCTGGCGGGAGGCGTTCGATGGCTTGCTCGCATGCGACGACGCGGGCGAGCTCGGACGGATCGCGGCGCCGACGCTCCTCCTCTGGGGTGAGCAGGATGCGCTCTTCCCGGGTGAGGCTGGGCAGAGCGCCCTGGCGGCCGCGATCCCGGGCGCCCGGCTGACGGTCTACCGGGACACGGGGCACTCGCCCAACTGGGAGCGCCCGGAGCGGGTCGCTCCGGACCTGGAGGCGTTTCTCGGCGGGACGCCGTCCCCGCCAGGTTAAGCGGGGCACACCACGGCAACCGATAAACGAAATCTAATTGAGGTAGTGATGATGGCGAAAACAATTGTCGTTCCCGTAGACGGGTCGGAACTTGGTGAGCGCGCAATACCTTGGGCGTCGCAGCTCGCACGACAGCTTGGGCTTTCCGTCACCCTGGTGCGGGTCGTTCCCTGGCCCGACATTCCCGCGAGCGAATTCGGCGGGTACATATCTCCGGAGACCTACGACCAGGTCATCGCGGCGGAGCAGGAAACGGCACGCGAATACCTGGACCGGCTCCAGTCCCAATGGAGCAAGGATGGATTGACCGTTTTGACGGTGATCCGTCATGGCAAGGCTACCGAAGGCATCCATGATGTGGCGGACGAGCTCGGTGCCTACGCAATCGCGATGGCGAGCCACGGGCGCGGTGGTTTTCAGCGCCTGGTTTTGGGAAGTGTGGCGGAGCGCTTGATCCAGCAGGCGACTATCCCGGTGTTGCTCGTTCGCGCGGGGAAGCGACCCGACCGATTTCGCTCCATCAGATTCTGGTGCCGCTGGACGGGTCAATCCTCGCGGAGCGGGCGATCGACCAAGCACTCGAGGTCCTGGAGCCCGGAGGCGAGCTCGTGCTCCAGAGGGTGGTGGAGCCGGAGCTAAAAGTCGTCGGAGGCGGCGACGTGACCACGTTTATCGTCGATGAGGAAGCGATGGGCCCGGAGGAAGCGAAGGCGAGAGAGTATCTGGACGAAACGGTCAGTCGGTTCCGTTCCAGAGGCGGGAATGTGGTTACTCAGTTGCACCGGGGACGGCCAGCCACGCAGATTCTCAATTCGGTCAATGAATCGAACGTCGATGCGATCGTTATGACCACGCACGGGCACACCGGTCCCACGCGTTGGCTCATGGGAAGCGTCGCGGATGAGGTGTTCCGTAATACCGATCGCCCCGTGCTGCTTATAAGCGTCCGAACGGTCGCTTCACGAGTGACGGGCGGGTACGAGGTGCGGGACCTGATGACCCGCGACGTCGAAGTCGTCATGGAAAATGAGACGGTGATCGCGACCCTTCGGAAGCTGCTGCGGCGGCGTGTCGCAGGTGCCCCGGTGATCAACGCAAGCGGCGAGCTCGTCGGTGTTATTACCGAGCATGATCTGCTAGCCTGGCACAGCCGCACGCTGGAGGCACTTTCCAAGAACGAGTCGGACCTGGATCCGGCCGCGTATGGAGAACGTATTGAAGCCGACACCATCGCGTCGGTCGTATCGCGCCCCGCGATAGCGATTGATGCGGATACCAGTCTGACCTCGGCAATCCGGATGATGCTAGATCGAAAGCTCCGACGGCTTCCGGTCACGGACGGCGGTCGGCTCGTTGGCATCATCTCCCGCGCGGACATCTTGAAAGGCATGGGCGAGCACTGGCGCTCCGCCAAAGAGGCGGTTGACGCCTCGAGCGGCCAGGGCTGAGGTCAGTGCAGGAAGATACGGCGGTGTCCGCGGTTGTCATGACTCAGCACGGTCTGGTGCGCGGTCGACGTGCGGATGGAGTCTTCTCATTCAAAGGGATTCCGTACGCGGCACCGCCGTTTGGCGTCAATCGATTCCGTTCGCCACAACCAGTCGAATCCTGGAGCGGAATACGCGACGCCCGCACCTTCGGCCCGAAGTCGCCGCAGCCGATGTATCCGCCCCAAATAGCGTTGCTGCTCAACGAGCGTGTTGACTCCGGGCAAGACTGCCTTACGCTGAATGTCTGGTCACGAGATCTGGGATCCAGCCGTCAGCCGGTGATGGTCTGGATACCTGGTGGCATGTTCTGCTGCTCTTAGCGGCGGTCGTCCCCAGGAGAACTACGTCCATTCACGGCACCCCGAGGTCACGCTTTCCTTCGGCATCCTGGCAGACGATCAACCGCAGCACGATGAAGTGCGGGCCAATCGGGACGCCATCATCGCCTGCTTCGGGGCAGTGCTCTAGGGACCTGTGGGCAACTGCTCGATCACCGCACCCCGCACCGAGACATTGATTTTGAGACGCGTTGTGAGACGCGACTACTCGTGAGGCCGCATGGACAACAGCTCCGGAGGAGTTGTCTCAGAAACGGACGTTTCTGAGATCGAGTCGGTCTAAGACTCCGTCACACGCCGATTGACGGGTGGCACCGTCCGTTGGGGGCTTGACAGAGGTCGAGCGCCAGCCTATCGTCGCCCTGAGGGCTTAACCATACAGGCGGAGATGCGATTCGCCAGGAGAGGCGATGTCCACATCGCCTGCCAGGTGGTCGGGTTCAGCCCGGCGGCGTTTCCTTACATAGACGCCCCGCAAAGGGAGGCACCTTGTGGCCGGATCAACCGAGAGCGTCCTTGATCATCATCTGCAGACATTCGGTGCAGGAGATTTGCCAGGCCTCCTGGCGGACTACAGCGATCGGTCGGTGGTGATACTGCCCAGTGGCGCCGTCTTGCGCGGCGTCGAGCAGATCACACCGCTGTTCGTGGGGCTGTTGGCCGAGTTCGCCAAGCCGGGCGCCTCCTTCAACCTGAGCCAGAAGGTGATCGACGGGGAGATCGCCTACATCACGTGGTCGGCGGAGACGGCCGACAACGTCTACGAGTTTGCGACGGACACCTTCGTCATCCGCGGCGGGAAGATCCTCACGCAGACGGTCGGCTTCAAAACGACCGCCAAAGGCTAGTGGACCGTCACGCGTGGATTGACGGACAGAGCCTCTTCAATGTGATGCGCGCACCTTGGCGCGGCACTGACGCCATACCTCGGGCACTGACCCGCTCAATACGACCTGCCTAATGAGCACCCCGATGTGGCTCAGGGCATGGTTGACCCGCATCCGGTGGGACAGTATCCTGGTGCTCGGCAGGATGGTCGACGGACTGCACGCCATTCTGCCGAGCGGAATCTCGTTCTCTGGAGAGGGTCGATGAGACGAACGCTTGGAACACTGACCATCGCCGGCACGCTGCTCGTGGCCAGCGCGATTGCGCCCGCGGCCGGCCCCGTCGCCGCCCAGACGATCCCGCCGCCGCCGCCAGAAGCCCGGGAGTATTGTGAGCGGACCGGTAACGTCTTCGGCGCGTTCGAGTCGCTCAACGAGTGCGTAAGCGCCGTGGTCACGTTGTACAACCAAGGCTTTTCCGAGGGCGTCGGTACGTGTAAGTTCCTCCGGTCGCAGCTCGACCTGACCAAGGAGCAATACGGCCGCTGTGTCCGCAAGGAGCAAGCGGGCCAGATCTAACCGCGCTACTGCACCGGGCAGGCCGGGCCCGCGGCGTCTGCGCCCGACAGAGTTCACAGAAATTGCGTATGTGCCGTGATTCCGAGTGGGCCGGCCGCGACCTCCGTAACTCCGCCGGACTACCCATACGGCCTCCGACGACGACCTCTGTCGGGGGCTCTTTCATGCCCGGTGGTGAGATGCCGGGTTCTGCGCGACGATACGCGGCGGAACGGATGCTGGTTCCCCGGCCCGTCACCGCGCGAGCCCTCGTTTGCTAACCCTACCGGGGGCTTCGCTCTGTCCCAACCCAAGCCTGAAGGTCTCCGGGACCGGTGATCCTCAGCCGAGCCCGCACATGCCCAGAATCGCGTCCACGTGCGTCTGCTGATAGGTGGATTTCTGCTCCGGTCTCTTGACCGTCGTATACTACGGCACCGGCGGGTGGACGCCCCGATGGAGGTACGAGTATGGCGTACGGAATCGTGCATCACTTCCCTGGCGGGACGAAGGACCAGTACGAGGCGACACTCGCGGCAGTGCACCCCGGCCGGGACCGCCTCCCCGAGGGTCAGATCTTCCACGCGGCGGGCGCGTCGGCGGGCGGCTGGACGATCGTTGCCATCCACGAGTCGAAGGAGAGCTGGGAGCGGTTCCGCGACAGCACCCTGATGCCCCGTCTCCAACAGGGCGTCAGCGGCGGCTTTTCCGGGCCACCCCAGGAGACCGCCTTCGAGGTCCACAACCAGCAGCCGTAATCGCCTGCCTCGGGCCAGAGGCATGCTCATCATGCCGTGAGCGGCAATTTCATTATGTTGTCGTGCTTCGAAAGCGTGCTGTAGCTGCTGTGAACTCTGCTTCATCGATGGATGCGACCGGCCAAAGAAGACTCGTGGTGGGTGCGCCGCACACTACGGCCGATGGCGGAGGCGAGGTTCGACCACCGATCCTCCGTCCCCGTACGCCCCAACATGCTCCGTTCAGGGATGATGGAGCGAGGCTTCCTGGCGCCGAGGCTCGGTCGATTCCTCACTCGTTGAAAAGAGTGAGGAGGATGTTGCTTCCTCGACGCCGCTCGGGCCTTTGTTGAGTCGTTCTCGCTCGCTGTCGAGCCTGTTACAGCGCCACTCAATGCCTCGGTTTCCTAGTGGAACGGCTCGGGCAGCTCAATGCTTTCACCCCCCATTTTCCCCTCTGAGTTAGGTCGCTATGCCCCTTGCGTTCTCACCCGATATCCTGCTGCCCTCCGCCGAATTGAAACCCGTGCCGGTATCGCCACGCGCGTGGGAAGAGCTGGCCATCTCCGATGCGGGCAAACAGTTTGTGGACCACAAGATTGTCCTGCCTCTCCAGCGATCCGAGCTCGCAGGCAAGCATGGTCTTGCCCCGCCTCGGGCTGTTTTACTTTTCGGACCGCCCGGCACGGGCAAGAGTCAGCTCCCGCGGGCGATCGCATCCCGCTTAGGATGGAGTTTGATCGAGGCGGATTTGAGCACAGTCGTACAGGATCCGGTTCGGCTGGCTGATCTCTTTCGTGAATCCTTTCAACGCGAGGGTGTGGTGGTGTTTTTTGATGAGTTCGAACACCTCGGCTTACGTCGGGCGCCCGAACGGACAGACACGCGAGTCCTCACCAACGAGTTCCTGAAATCCGTGGACGCGCTCAGGGCCGATGGTCAGCTCCTCCTCGTCTGCGCAACGAATCATGTCGCGTTGCTCGATCCGGCCCTTCTCCGGCAGGGGCGGTTTGATTTCATCGTCCCGGTAGGTCCCCCGGACGGAGCGACTCGACAGCAACTTCTCCAAAGTCGCGTCCGCCGCAGCGATGGTGCACGGGTCGACGTGGATCGAGTCGCGGCAGCGACCGATGGACTGACTGCGGCGGATATTACGGAGCTCTGGCAGCGTGCTGCCCAGCAGGCATTTGAGCGGGAGTTGTTTACTGGCCGTCCAACGCGCGTCGGGACCGATGATCTGCTTGTCTCCAGCGAAAACCTTCGACCGACGCTGAGTGACGAGGATCGCGCGGCATTCGAGCGTGACGTTCGAGCGTTTGCCCGGCTGTAGATTCTCGAGCATTCATTCATTGCTGCTACATCTTTCGGGGGCTCTTCAATGCCTATTGACGGGTGCCGGTTTCCGTGCGACGATGCGCACGGACCGAGGTCTACAGGCCCCGGTCCATCACCCCGCGAAGCCCTCGGCCGTGCTAACCCACCGGGGGCTTCGCTCTGGGAATCGCAGGTGCTGTACCACGTCCGCTCGGGCGCGGGCTGTAGTGCCGCTGTGGGCGTCTCCGAGCGGATCACGCCGAGGCGACCGGCAGAATCGCTGGCATGCGGTTGTGGATGGCTTCATGAGCTCGTTGGGCTGGGCGTAGCACTCCGCCACGAGCGGAAGATGTGCAATTCCACCGAGTCGCACGGCCTCGGAGCGGAGCTATCCTGTCGGACACTCCTTCCGAGCGGTGCTTTTCGGATGGAGCGCTGAGCAAACCAGGGGATACGGAACGCACGGATCACTTGAGTCGCTCAGCCCACACGTGCCGATGCTCCGGGGAAAGAGAGATACCCGGAGCATCGCAATCCAACCCGCCACGCGAGAAGCGGCCTAGGGGGCGCCCCTAATGGCCCTGGAGTAGCTTTCTGAGCACGCCGCGCATCTCGTTTGCATCCCTGATGCGGACCCACAAGGGGCCAGCGCAGAGGAGCGCCTAGCTCTCGCTCCTCTGCGCTACCTGTCTGAAGGCAGTCCGGACGTCCCTTGCCATAGCGAAATAGGGCACAATCGCTCAGATTTTACGCTACAGCGCTCTGGTGAGGAATGGCGACATAGGCTAGTTGGCCTTTACAGACCGAGGCGAGAGGCCTATTATGGGCGACCGGCACGAGGACTGCCGATACTTTGATGGGTAGAGCGGTTCTTATCGTTCATTGAAAGTTGACAGAATAACTTGCTCAGAACGTAGCGCCGTGGCGTATGGCGGGCGCACCATGCCGATGACATCAGCGCCGCCGAGGTCCACTAGCTCCAGTGCCTGGATCTCACGCGACTGCGGCGCCTGGTGGACCTGAGCGAGAACGGCGTTCTGAGCTGGACACCGGCTGAGCGGCGGCTCCTGGGGCACGTGCCAATGGCGTAGGTACATTCTCCAACAGTCGCTCGGCCACGTACCGGTGCGGCAGGTGCAACGCCGCGGCGATGCGGGCGATCCGAATCGCATTGAGCGCCGAGCGCTCGGTCTCCCAGAGGTACCACGCCTGTATCGCGATGCCGAGATCCTAAGCGATATCCTCCACCGTCCGCTCGCTCTCGATTCGCAAGCTCTTCAGTTGGGCACCCATCTGCTGTGAACGCGGCGTGATCATCCTCAGCATCCGCCCTCCCTGGACTTGACCGGAATGGCGGGGCGACCTATCGTGGGTTCCCATACCGCCGCTGCCCTTCCGTCGTCCGACACGCCACGAACTGCAATACTTGTACCTGGCCCGACTGCGGCGTCTGGTAGAGCTGCGGCGCTCCTGGGATCCGTCCTGGACGCTGGCCGACTGGCGCCTGGTCAGGCACGCAGTCAACCCAACAGTCCAGGATTGGGAGCGGGCCGGCCTGTGCACTGTGGCGGCCACCCTGCACCGAGTGTGAGATGCGACGGAGGCGATTCTGTCTTTATCCGGGGCCACTTGTGCTCGCAGCACCGCTCGCGGTTCTCGGCCGTGTCCCGGATCACCCGACCGTAGCGGCCACCAGCCGTTGTGACGCTCCCGTGATCCCCACCCGCTGGACCGTGGGGTACGACTGTAGGACACTCCGACTATCTCCCCGGTGATGCCATCGGGGGGTTGCGGGTACGGCCGGTACGGGCAGCTCCGGGTGCGCGAGACGGCCTGCACGAGCGTTGACGAGCCCCGGAGATTCGAAGCATCTCCGGGGCTCGTCGATCATTCCGAGCTGCACTCACGTCATGTCGTTCCACTTGAGGCGACCGGGGATGTAGTGCTCCGCCACTTCGGGCGCCCAGTCGCACTCGCAGCGGTCAAGCGTTGCGTCCGGTTCCTGCAACCAGAACCGGAACCCACGGGCACCCTGGTGCCGCGCCGGCCGGACGTGGTTGTGCACGAGGACCTGCCCATCCGTCACACCGCGGGGGATCTCCCGCGGATAGGTCAAACCGAAGAGATGCAGCGCCGTCTTCTCCGCGTCATCACCCATCATGCCTCCCATCCGCACCATACTCTTACCAGATGTCTGAGCAACAGGACGGCAGGCTGGATACCTGAAACGACGCGCGTGCGCCGAAGTTCAGACGCAGTTCGGACAGATCGCGCGCGCGTAGATCGGCCGATTCAACCAGACTACACGCGTGCGCGTAAGTTCGCACATTGTTCGCGGTCCGGGGGCGCTACACGAGTTCCTGGAACACCTCGTCCGGCCCGATCCCCGTCACTCGCTCCAGAACCGCCACCAGGGCCGCTGCTGAGCGCGCGCCAGCTGCTCGCGGAGCTTCTCAATCTGAATCTGTAAGGTGTCTCGCTCCACGCGGAGCTCCCCGATGAGGTCGTCTCGTGCGTCCAGCAACTCGTCTTTCGCCGCGAGGAGCTGACGATGATGCTCACGGAGCCGTTCGAGTTCCCGCTCGTGAGCATCGGCCTGGTGGTGGAGGAGAACGAGTACCGTGTTGGGCTCTGTTTGGGGTGTACCCCGTTCTGTCAGGCGTTCAGACGGGGGACAACCGTCGTCATCACCGCCACGGTCCGCCCCGGTTCAGGAGCTGGCCGCCTAGCCGCCCAGAACAACAGAAGGGGCACCGCAAAGGCCAGATTTGGGATGCCGGTGTACCTGGAGACCCCAATAGCCACGGCGCCTCCAGAGAAAATCAGCCCCAGCCATATCACCGTTTCAACAGCAATACCTGCCCATCTTCTCCACCTTCGGTCTCCTGGCCTACTTACCCGCCCCGTCACCCAAATCTTCCCCGGCCAGAGACGATTAAAGATGGCAAGCTGGGCAATCCACACGAACGGCTGCAACATCATCATCAGCATCAACGCGTCCAGGGATTGCAGCATGATGATCCCTGGAATCAGCGTGACCGCCAGGGCGACACCGATCCTAACGAGGTTCGCTACCCTCAGGTGTCTAGACATCAACCGCCATCACCCCCCTCACCAAGGC
Source organism: uncultured Chloroflexia bacterium (assembly GCA_963765765.1). GTDB lineage: Bacteria > Chloroflexota > UBA6077 > UBA6077 > JACCZL01 > CAVXYC01. The sequence continues at coordinate 295,967 of CAVXYC010000032.1, forward strand.
GCGATGAAACACTGTCATCCGCACCTGCTCAACCCACCCCATCCAGCGATGGCGTCGCGGGATGCTGTAACGAGCGAACGGATGCAGACGCGTCCGCGCGCATCGTTTCATGTCCCCGCGAGTCGGTTCCTGTAGCCCATTCTCAGAAGGCTTCGTTTCGATAATCCGCACAGCTGACTGTCAAGGTGGTTCCGTACCGGGGGCCAGGCGGATCGAGACGACGATGGGCAATCCGAATCAGAGTTATTGCGGTCCGTTTGTGGAGTCGAACTACCCGTGCCGCCGCCGTTCGACAACTCTGGTGAGCGAGGTGACCAACCCGTCTAGTTCGAGCGGCTTCCGCACCACCGCGGCTGCCCCCACCGTTGAAGCCGCTCGGTGGTGCTGGGCATCGCGTGCGGTGAGGACGATTGGAATCGCCGATGTACGCGTGACCTCCGCTACCAGGCCACGACCATCCATAGGCTCCCCCATTCTAGGAACCACATCATCCGATAATCCGCCTTCCCAGACAACCGCGCGCCCCGTTTAATCTCACTTCCCCAGTTTTACCGTCCAGATAATTGCCCGTTGACAGGGTTATAGGACTATGTTTTGCTGGTCCTGCTGTCGTTGAACATCCGTTGGAGGGATGTCATCCCGAATGCACCAGCCACGGATTGAGGCAGCACCCTATGACGACATCACCCATATCATCGCGAGCCCGACCCGGGAAGAGGCCCTAGAGCGCTTCCACCAGGAGCTCGTCGCGCACAACCGCAGTCCGGGGTGGGGCTGCTGCGATCCCGAGCGATAACCCCGCGGAGTGCATGCGTTCAACTGCCAGACGCCTCACCCCTCACGCCGCTCGGAGGGAAAACGTGAAGCTGAAGGGGAGTGACCCGCTCCGCGCCTCATTGCTATTGCTGGCGTAATAGTCATCCCGATGCATATTGCCCGGTAAATGAAAAACGTGCCTCGAGTCTCCCGTTCCAAGTGACAGTGGCGTTCTAACAACGGCGACTCCTGCAGGCAGAGCGGCACAGCAGGCAAGCGAGCGTCTGGATTGTCGGTCAAAATCACCCTCGTCCTCGCCCTTTGCTCCCGATCAACTCGTCGCTGCCGACAATGTCGAGTTGCGCCGACCTGGACGGTCTGGCTCGTGAACGATTCGACAGTCCGCAATCGCCAACCGTCCGCTGAGCCGACTGTAGCGTTGCTGCGCACCCAGCGTGGCATCGTCCAACCAGGAGTCGTGCCTGTACGCTTACCATTGAGCATGCACCTGAGGACAACATGTGTACCTGAGTGATCCGGTTGAGGCACTGAGAAACGTCATATCAGTCCGATTGGCGCACTCCAATCCGACAGCGTGGCGATTGTCACGGCATGCCTGACCTCACACCTAGCGACGTGCTCCTCACCGGGGCGGCGGGTTTCGTCGGGAGCCGGCTTTGGCCCGCACTGAATGCCGCCGGACTGCGAGTGCGCTGTGTGAGTCGGGACGCCGATCGTGCGAGCCAGCGCTGGCCAGATCGGCAGTGGGTGCAGGCTGACCTGGCGGAGCCTGGCGACCTGAGGCGCGCGCTCGACGGCTGCCGCGTCGCGTACTACCTCGTCCATGGGCTGGCCGAACAGCAGCGTGACTTCCGATCTCGCGAGGTCGCGCTCGCTCAAGCGTTTTCCGACGCGGCCGCCCGTGCGGGACTTGAGCGAGTTATCTACCTTGGCGGCGTGGCCCCCCAGGGGCCACCGTCCGAGCACCTGCGCAGCCGGCTAGAGGTCGGCGAAGCGCTCCGTGCTGGGATCGTGCCAACCATCGAGTTGCGCGCCGGGATGATCGTCGGTGCAGGTAGCACCTCGTGGCTCATCGTCCGGGATTTAGCCGCGCGCTTGCCCGCGATGGTCCTGCCACGCTGGATGCAGACGCGCTCGCAGCCAGTCGCGGTCGACGATGTAGTCGTGGCTCTGGTGGAAGCTGGCCGCGTGCCACTGCAAGCGAGTGCCTGGTACGACCTCCCGGGACCCGAGGTAGTCACTGGCCGGGAGATCCTTGAGCGGACGGCTGAGGCCCTGGGGCTGCGCCGGCCGTTCATTCTCGCTGTGCCACTCCTGAGTCCGTCGTTGTCCTCCCATTGGGTTCGGCTGGTTACCCGTGCCAACTGGTCGGTCGCACGGGAGCTGGTGTCGGGCCTCGCCTACGACTTGGTCGCGCAGGACGCACGCTACTGGGATCTCATCGGTCACGAGCAACTCTTGTCGTTCGGCGAGGCCGCCCGGCGGGCTCTCACCGAGGACCGGGCAGAGCGCCCGATGAACGGTTTCGAGCGGGCAGTCGAGTGTGCCGTCGGTCGTCTCGGGAACGCTGACCTCGGGAAACAAGGATCTTGGTTGACTACCAATGGTGTCCACTCGGTCCAGGGGTCGAGTTGCCGCTGGATCTCGACGTCATTCGAGCACTGGGGGCAGCCTGCGATGCTGCGCCGGTTGCTGGACGCTTACTTTCGGCTCGCGGAACGGAGCAGTGGCGGATTGATGCGGACACGATGGGCGCCCGACGGGCACACCGTCGCCCTTCGGGGGCTGGGGCTGCCACTGATCGTCATGGGGCCACCAACGGTAGCATGCGATAGCGTGCGACGGTCCATCAGCGTGCCCGTAACGGGTGGATTAGTGGCCGCACCTGGAGGTTCGGCTTGGCTGGCAATCGTCCTGACCCGCCACGGCACGAACGTGCGGCTCAGCGTCGAGCTTAGCGGTTACCAACCACGGGGCGCACACATCTGGCTCGTTCCGTGGATCTACCGGCTGCAGGCCAGGCTTCATGACCGCGTGGGTCAGCGGTTCGTGCGACGCTGCGCGCGAGCCTGGGATAGTCCGTCGTGATTCATGCCCGCGCTCGACGACGCCGGCGGTGATAGCGGGACGGCGCGGGTCGTAAAGCAGCAAGCCGTTCACGGGCTTCCCCTCTGCCGATGCAAGTGCCCGTTAATTGAAAAGGGTTGTGTATGTCTCCCATTCGGGGTACCGTGGCGTTGGCCTAAGCCGCCTAGTCCCAGTGGACCTTGTATACCCGCTGTCGTCCGGGTAAGCTTTTGAGCTGCTTGCGCCCGGCATCACGAGTTCCACCCCCGGACAGCGATCCCACGAGGGTGCGGAGCATCTCCAGACCAGAATCTGCCCACCCTCGGCCTTCTCAGCGATCCGCGCGGCAGTGATCACACTGGTTCCGTAGAAATCCTCTCCCTCACGGATCGCCTCGCCGGTGTGCAGGCCAATACGGACGCACAGGCCGTGCTCTGCGAGCTTACGATCGGCGGCAAGAGGCCAAATGGATGTGTCTGAGTATGCCGAGCGTCTGAAGGATGAGAACGCCTTTCTCCGCGTCTCGTCGAGCGCCGGCACGCCGAAGTGCTCCGGCTCCATCAGACCCTGGCTGAGTCTCCGTACCCTACCGGCGGCCGGGAAGCGGGCCTCAGCAGCCACCACGGCGTCGCCGATAGCGAGTGCGGGGGATGGTTCGGTGTCCTGGTCGGGGTGGCCGTCTGGGTCGGGGTGCGTCGGTCACGGAAGTCGGAGCAGCGCCCCTCGTGGAGGGGCTGGTAGGACTGACCGGGGCCGCAGCCCCCCACGCCCCGGTGGGCGGTGAAAACCTTCGGGGGATTTTCCCGGAAGCGGTCAGGCATTCAAGAGCTCAGGAGCAGATGGAGCGGGCCATCCTCTTTACCGCTGCCGCCAGAGGATCACCCCGTCCCGCGCAGTCAGTCCCATGGTCAGCAGCCTGGCGATGGGCGGTCACACGGAACAAACGGACCCAAGAATTCGTCTCACACAGTGGAGGCACTGATGGAGACCATCCGGGTGCTCAATAACCGGCTCGAGACGGCGCAACGACACGCAGAGCCGTGGCAGAATGAACGATCGTGGTATCAGCGGGAGCTGGCCCACGCCGGCGCACTCCCGGCAGCGGTGCAGGAGGCCTTGGCGGAGCAGGGCACGTCCGTTGATGCGACCCCCGCACCGGGTGTGCGGAGTCCGCGGCAAGCACCGCGAGAGTCCCCGCGCCCCTGGTGGCGCCGCGTGCTGGGCCACTAGGCGTCAACACCGGCACTCCACTACGTGATGGCTGTCCTCGTCGTGCTTCTGGGCATGTGGGTCCTGGTCGCTTCAATGCGAGCGCACCGGGCTGAGCGGGAATGCGATGAGCTCCGGGCTCAGTTCCTGCGGTGGTGGGGCGAGTCCGTCAAGGCTGAAGAGAGGCGGACGCGGGAGCAGCATCGCGCCGACGCGGCCGAGGCCCGCGCAACGGCGCTGCGGCAGGCGATGCAGGAGGGCCGGGGGGCGTTGCGCAAGCTCCTCCGACATCATCGGGATAAGCATCACGCCGGTACGCAGCCCTACGACCAGGAGGTCGCGATGGGGCTCTGGCATATGGAGATGGCTCTTGCTGACGAAGGCCTTCCGCAGCAGCGGCACTCCAGCACGAGATACGAGCCTTCTCCCCCCTGCGTGCGACGGATGCACCTCGGAGGCTTTCAGACTCGGTGCGCCGAAGTCAGCAGCCTCGCACGCGTGCCTGCGCGACGGGCGCGGCGAGAACGTGCGACACGATGATCCTCCCCCGGCGTTGACTGGTCGGGGTTTTACCAGGAGTGACGATCCCTCTGACGCGTACTGTGCTCGCGAGCGAGCCGTTCAAAATACCGGGCGCCTTCGCGGAGTCGGTCGGGGTCGCCGGTGAGCTTCTCCAGGCGATTGAGCGGCGGCAATTTCGCGCTGGGTGGCGGCTCGGCTGGTCCCCAGCCGGAGCAGCGGGATCAGGGGATCTTCGAGTGCGAACAGTTCCGCGCCCAAGCCTGCAAGCTTCGATTTGACGCCGTCGCGTTGTGCCCGGAGGGACAGCCGTTTCGCGATGGCGCGGCAGTAGGCGACGAAAGGCAGGGGCTGCGCCGGCTGTTTGCGGGGTACGTGAAGAAAGGTCCACCGGCGTGGGTCTAAACGGTCTGGAGTGATCCAGCGTAGCCGGTAATCGGAGGATCCGGACGTTCTCTCCCGAGGCGCCGACCACTCAGCGCTGCGAGGCCAAGTGCTCATTGCACCGCACCGCTGATCTCCAACTCCGAGAGCAGTCGGCGGAGACGACATCATTTCTCTAGCTGTCTTCGGGTTCGTTCATCAGTTGGTCAGCTAACCCAGCCCATCTTGGCGATCCGTCACGCCCGCGCCCGATCGCCGCGGACCGGCTCAGCGTTCGCACGAGCGGCCTAGGCCGTGTCTTGGTGGATCAATTCCAGCTCGTCAGCAGTCGCTCTGACCGCCTCCACGTCTTTCCATCGTTCCCCAATCTCATCATCGCCTACCAAGCGGTTCGAGATGACATATACGGACTCGCCTCCCGACGTATCGATACTCTCGATCACCCCGACGAGGTGCTTGGAGATAATTCTCACACTGGCGCCGATCTCGAATTCTTCAGTCATGCTTCAACCCCATCTCGCCGGTGGTGCTGTGCCCACAGCCGCTGCAGCACCTTCTGAGAATAGCACGAAGCCCCCGAAATCTCCGGGGGCTTTGCTCAGGCGGTGTCGATGCTTCCCAGGCCCGCCCGCGCTCGAGCGCCAATTGCTTTGAGTTAGCTGCGGAGCGTTCCCAGACCGAGTTGTGAAGAGACCAGGGTGCTGGTCGAGATCATCCCTAATGGGCCAATTGATGCTCTCCCAGGTCATGCCTAACCAACCGCCGCTTAATGTGTGTCGGTAGTGAAGAACAGCCATCGGTGCCTGCGAGAAGAAGCTCAACTCCGGGCGCGCCCCTCATGGCCCCGTGTCTGCGATGATTCCCACTACACGAGCGGGCGCACCGGTATCAAAGGAGCCGGGACCATGGCTAAGCATGCAGTTCTCCGCAGGCGGTTCGCGATCATCGTCTCGTTGGGCCTGATCGTTGCCTTCAGTCTCACCTTCCTTAGCGGCTTCGTCGCCACCGCGCTGGACCTCAACCGCTTTATCTACCACAAGTACGCCGCCTACCTAGCACTCGGGCTGGTCGCCGCGCACCTACTCCTGCACTGGCGGAGCCTGGTCGCTCAGGTGCGCCTCTGGCTGCTCAGCCCGCCAGTTGCCAATCGATCGGCCGCACGGCGCCCCGCGGTACCAGAACCCGGCACACGGCTGACCCGGCGCGCCTTCCTGCTGCCTGGCCTGGGCGCCGCGGCAGGAGCTGGACTGGGGCACCTGGCGACAGTCCGAGCCTCGCCGCTGGCACTTGAGCCAGGTGAGGACCTCGGGCAGATCTATCACCAGTGGAGCACTCCGAGCTACGTTGGGTTGCTGGCCAAGTCGCTCCATGTCGGGGCCCAGCCGGATCCGTACAAGAGCTATTCCACGGCGCCCATGGTCGAGCTACCGTCCATTCCGCCGGCTGCCGGCCCGCCGTTGCAGGCGGTCATCGCCGGACGACGCTCGGTGCGCGAGTACGCCGAGCGCCGGGTCACCCTCGAGGAGCTCTCGCGGGTGCTGCACTGGAGCGCCGGCATCACCGACCGGCGCGATCCGAGCCTGCCTTTTCGCGCCCTGCCCTCGTCTGGCGCGCTCTATCCGGTCGAGGTCTATCCCATCGCCTTCGCCGTGGCCGACCTGGAGCCGGGCGCCTATCACTACGACGTGCGCGAACACCGTCTCGAGCTCGTCCGTCCAGGCGATTTCCGCCAGGAGGTGTTCCGGGCGGCCGTCTCCCAGGAGATGATTCTGCACGCCTCGTTGGTGCTCGTCCTCACTGGGATCTTCGGTCGCGTGCAGTGGAAATACGCCGACCGGAGCTATCGCTACCTGCTGCTCGAGGCTGGCCACCTGGGCCAGAACGTGTACCTCTCGGCTACCGCCACCGGCCTGGCGCCGTGCGGCATCGGTGCTTATTTTGACGATGATATCCATCGGCTGCTCGGCCTTGACGGGCGGAACGAGATGGCGGTGTACCTGTTGGCCCTTGGGGTAGCACCAGGGGAGCGCGGCTTGACCGAAGCATCGTCCTGAGTAGCGTGCGTGGTGGCTCGCTCCACTTATTCAGCTCGCATCCGAAGCGCGTGCGCCGCTCGCCGGGTATCTCCGAACTTCGCGGAACGTGCTGGAGATGTGAGGGAGTCCCCAGCACGCCACCCGATTGTCGAGTAGAGCCCGCCCGCCTTTTAGGACAATATGAAGACTGGTGCAGACGCGCGGGACCCAGCCTACATGAGGTCGCGATACGCTCAGATACGCCGGTCAGTGGCGGAGTCGGGTCGGCCACCGAAATACCGGTCGAGCACGTGCTCGAATAGCGGTTCGTGGGGAGCGGCTCGCTGGAACAAGGTCATGCACGAACGCAGCTTCTGCGCATCGATGCCACCGAAGATCTGCTCTGCGCTCTGAGCTTGCGTCTGCACCACGAGGCCCGCGCACTCTCTCAACCGCGGTCCGAGCACCGGGTGCTCCAGATATTCCCTTGCTTCCTACAAGGACGAGATCGCCAACCGTCGCGACATGTCGCTACGTCTGGTGGGCAAGGGTTTGGCCGTCTTGGGGCACGGCTGCCTCCGTCCGAGTTTAGCGGACCGCTGTCCCGTAGACGGCCTCGCTCATGAAGTGGAGCCTCTCACCACGCCGGTGCTCGGCGAGTGCGGCCATCATCTTGCCCCTCAGCCGCTCGCGTTGCTCGGTGGGCATACGGGCCACAGCGGCGCGCGCTTGGTCGGAGAAGACCTGGTGCCACCAGTACGCCTCGAAGCTCTCGTAGGTGGTCTCGAGCGTCTGGCGATCCATGCCGATCTCACGGAAGCCTGCCTCCGCCACGAGGCGCTCGAGCGAGACCGGCCTCACCCAGCGAGGCTCCCGGGTGAGATGGTCACCCTGGTCATCGCACGGCATGCCTTTTTTGAGATAGTCAGTTAGTAATAATCGAGCTGCATCAGCAAGCGACCTAACGCCGTGTCGGCGAGATCGACGGAGTGACGAGGCTCGCCCGGGTATCATCTCCGGAGGACGCGGTCAGCTTGCCCTGGCGGCGAACGCGTTCCGGCGGGGGCCATGGCACATTTTCGGGCAACCACAGCGGGCTGCGTGCTTCTCCTGGTAATACTCATCGCCTGCACGCCGTCGGGTCCGCCAGCCCAGCCGTCGGCCACGCCGAGCTCGGCCTCCGTCCCAACCACAACAGCAGTCTCGGAGGCCGTCGCGACCGCGACAACGGTCGCCGAGGTCGTCCCCCCATGCTCCCAGCCGCGACAGCGTTGCCCACAACGCCGCCGGCGCCTGCGCCGAGTTTGACACCCGGACCGACCGCCGCGCCGACTGAATCGCGGCCTCCGCTGACGCCCCGCTGGGTCTACGAGCCGTGGGTTTGGGAAGACGAGAAGCACACCACCGAGGCCGTGCTCGACCTCCTGGATGGGTACCGGCGAGAGGGCATCCCGGTCGGGGCCGTGCTGCTCGACAGCCCGTGGCAGACCAACTACAACACGTTCGACTTCGGCCCCGGCGACCGAGACCCGGAAGCGCTGATTCGCAGGCTCCACGAGCGCAATGTACGGGTGGTTCTCTGGGCAACGCAGTATGTCAACGTCTCGTCGATCGACGGCCCGGAGCGCGGAAAGGCGCCCCACTATGATGAGGCGCGCACGGCTGGCTACTTCATCGACGGCGGGCGAGTGTACGAGTGGTGGAAGGGCCAGGGGAGCGCGATCGACTTCTTCAACCCGCGGGCCGTCGCCTGGTGGTATCAGCGGATGGATCGCGCCTTTCGCCTGGGCGTGGACGGCTGGAAGGCGGACAACGGGGAGCACCGGCTGCCGGACACCGTCCAGACCGCGGCCGGCCCGAAGAGCGAGCTGGAGTACGGCGCCGCGTACTATCGTGCCTATTACCGTTACGTTGCCGAGCGGAACCCGGAAGCGATTGTCCTCGCCCGTCCGTACGAGGACGGGCGCCTGTACGCACCAGTCGAGGCCGAATCCCAGCCGGCTGGGTCGGCGACCAGCAGCCGAACTGGGAGGGGCTGCGCGAGGCGCTCGAGAACATCCTGGTTTCGGCCGAGCGCGGCTACGCGGTCGTGGGAAGCGACATCGGCGGCTACGGCGACGGCAAGCGCGACCAGGACGTCTTCATTCGCTGGACCCAGCTCGGGGCCCTGAGCCCCCTCATGGAGAACGGTGGCCTGGGGGAGCACCGGCCCTGGGAGATCGGTCGAGACGCGCTCAGGGCCTACCGCTACTACGCCAAGCTCCACCACCAGCTCGTCCCGTATCTGTACGGCGCGGGTGTGGAGGCCCACCGCACCGGGCGGCCGATCATCCGCGACCCGGACCGCTCGGCGCGCCAGTACCGCCTCGGCGAGGACCTCCTGGTCGCCCCGATCACGTCGGACGATAAGCGACGTGAGGTCCGCCTACCGGGCGGCTCGCGCTGGTACGACTACTGGGACGACGATCGCATCCATGACGGGTCGAACACTGTGCGCTACAACGCCCCGACGGAGCGGGTGCCGCTGTTCGTCCGCGCGGGCGCCATCATCCCGATGCAGGTCGACGATGGCGAGACCGGGCACGGTGGTGGCGGCTCCGCCGGCCGTCTCACCCTTCTTTTGTATCCCGAGTCCGAGAGCGCCCGCACCTACTTCCTCGACGCCCAACGCTCGCTCGAACTACGAAGTCGGCGACAGGCGAGCGGAGTGACCGTCGAGATCGGTCCGCACACCGAGCGCTACGTCTTGCGAATCAAGGAGCCATCCAGGCCGTCTGTCGCTCGGCTGGATCGCGGAGGCGCCGAGGCCGATCTGAAGGCGCTGTCATCCTGGGAGGAGTTCGACCGAGCCGACGAGGGTTGGTACTACGATTCGAAGCTCCATTACGTATGGGCCCGCTTTGCCACGCGGGAGACCGCCGCGCGTCTGACGTACACGACCGCCCGCTGAGTACACGACACCAACCCAGACATGAACGGCATCACGCCAACGCCTGGATGCCCCGGTAGTGGAGTAGCCTTAGTGCCGGCACCTATAGGGCCCGAGATCTTCCCGAAGGACGTGCGAGAGAAGCGCGCCTAGCCCCACAGGCCACATTCCGAAAGGCCGCATTGATGGCGGTGGGACACCGAGTCCGGCGCCCCGCCACTCTGCGCATCGACCGGAGCTGTCGGCTCTCTCCTGTCAAGTCCCGCTGCACACATATCGTGTCGAGTAGCGCTGTGGCAGCCTGCTTCGGGCTGCCTGAGGTGTCCCGGCCCGTCCACCAACTCAGTCAGCGTCGCACGACGGCGACGCATTCTGTGTGGTAGGTCTGCGGAAACATGTCAAGAGGCTGGACGGACTCCAGCGTGAAGCCGCGGTCGCGGAGAATGGCGAGATCGCGAGCTAGGGTGGCGGGGTCGCAGGAGACGTAGACCAGGCGTTTGGGCGCCATGGCGGCGAGGGCCTCGAGGGCGGGGAGCTCGCAGCCGACGCGAGCGGGGTCGAGGACGACGGAGGTCGGCGTTATTTCTAGCTTCGGTAGGAGCTTTTCGACTTTGCCGGAGAAGAAGTGGGCATTCTGAAGATCCCGCGGCGTTCAATTTGGCATCGTCGATCGCGGCGGTGGATTCCTCGATGCCGACCACCTGGCGTACGTGCCGGGCGAGAAGAATGCTGAACGTGCCGACACCGCAATAAGCATCGAGCACGACGTCGTCGGGTTTCGGATCGAGACCGTTGAAGACGAGCAGCGCAAGGATGTCTGCGATGGCGAGTCCATCCTCAGGCACCAAGTGGGCCCAGCGCTCGAGACCATCGGGAATCGGGCGTTGCTCGCGCCGGGTGTTCACCTGGAAGAAAGCGGCTGACGCCACTCGATAGCGCTGATTGAGGATCTTCTCATCGACGTAGGTTTGACCGCTGGGGATCTGAGGAAAGTCCGGCAGGGGTGGACCAATCAATCGGTCGTCGGTGTTGGCGCCGACGCGGATAGCGAGCTGGTGACCGCTAAACCCGACCAGTTTTCCCTGAAGCTCATGCAGGACTTCATTCACGCGCGGATGCATCAAATGGCAGTGCTCGATCCGCAAGAGTCGCCGCGTGTTGCGCTGGGTGAAGCCGAGCTCACCATGTCGGCGACCGACGGAAAATCGTGCGTGGTTGCGATACTCCCAGGGATTCACCATACCGATGGTGGGTCGGGTCAGTGCATCTGCATCATCGAAACCGCCGATACGTCGGAGTTGCTCCATCACCATGTGTCGTTTCATTTGTAGCTGCGCTTCATAGGTGGCGTGCTGAAGCTGGCAGCCGCCGCATACGCCAAACATGGGGCAGACCGGCTCCGTGCGATCCGGGGATGCCTCAAGAATTTCCACGATATCGGCGCGGGCGAAGTCCTTCTTCTCTTCGGTCAAGCGAACCCGCGCGGTCTCGCCCGGCAATGCGTACGGGACGAACGTGACTCGGCCGTCCACGCGGCCCAGGGCTTCGCCGCCGAAGGCGAAACTTTCGAGCTGGATCTCGACCGGCGGGGAATCCGAAGGCGCGTTCGAGGGGCGCTGCAGGCGGCGGCGTCTATGTGACACGGCGAGGTGTTTCGGAGGTCGCGAGACGCACCGCTGCGCTTGCTCTAGGGCAATCAGGAAAAAGCGCTGAAGCGCTCACTACCGCGAGTGAAAGCGATCGGCTGCGAAAGAGGGAGGACGACCCTACCACCAGCCCCTCCCCGTGCGCGGGAAGGGGAGTTGGGAAATCTGGGTGCTGGTACACGCGGGGAGGGGAGTTGGGATGCCAAAGTCTCACTGCGCGACCTCTGAGCCTTCGTAGCTCAGGACGGCGGAGCGGAAGACTTCGGGCAGCGCCATGGGGCGCAGAGTTTGGCGATTGAGACAGGCGTGCGATGTGTTGCCCTTCGTCAGAAGCGATGAGTCTTCGTCTCGCCAAACTTCGTAGCTGAAGCTCATGGAGACTTTGCGGAGCCGCTCTATCCTGACGTAGATCGTCAAAAGGTCATCGAAACGAGCCGGCGCGAGGTACTTGCAGTGCGCCTCCGTAACCGCGGCGACGATACCGGACTCTTCCATCTCACGGTAAGAGCAGCCAATGGCCCGGATGTACTCCACGCGGGCTGACTCAAAAAACGCCAGGTAGTTGGCGTAGTAGACCACACCCATAGCGTCCGTGTCGGCGTAACGCACGCGGACCTGGCAGGCGGCGCGGAAGCGCGAATCGCGGGGCGGGGTCACGGCCTAATTATAAGGAGCGGCGGACGCTATGACTGGACGGACCGAGCCGCCGCTCAGGCGGTTCGAGCGGGGGCCTGGCCGATGAGTTTGCCAAAGAGCAGACCCATCGTGGCCCAGAAGATCGTCAGTCCAAGGATAGACATGACGCGGAACGAGTTGAGCAGGTCGCCCGGGAAGCTGCCCACTTCCGAAACCCCGGGCATGAGCAGGAAGAGGAGCAGACTCACTCCGATGATCGCCGCCCAGCCCAGGCTCGTCGCCCGCGTGCTATTGGCCAGTCGAGCCTCCAGCGAACGAATGAGCCAGATCCCAAACAGCACCGTGATGACCGACAGCGCCAGGAATCCCGCGTACAACGCCTGTCGCTGACCAATGGTTTCCGGATCGCCGATACCAGGCGGATTCGCCGGATATTTCAAGAATGGCAGCAGTGCCACTGCCCAGTAGGCGAATAGCGCCATGGTGGCACCCTGCTTGAACCGACTCATGGGCGGGAGCCAACGCTGAGCCGCCTGGAACGCCACGCCGAACACCATGGCCCAGGAGATCCCGAGCAAGACAAAGCCTACGACGAGGCCCTTCTTCTGCATGTCGCGACTCACCAGCGCAGGCCCATGGTCACCATCATGATGAGAGGCTTCTTCGAAAGTGAGAGCGCGGTCGATGAGCGGCTCAGTAAAGAGGAGATGGAAGATCGCGGCGGTAAGTCCCGCCGCCAAGCCCGCGATAAGGGCAGCCTTAAGGACTGTGCCGAACGTTAACGTGCCCACAGGTTGATTTAGTGGCAGGGGAATGCGGCCGCGTGACGCGCGTCGTGTACCAGCTCATGAATAAGGTTCTGGTCAAACGCTACCTGACCCTGTGCAATGCTCAAAAGGAAACCCTGATCCAGCCCGAAGAGATAGAGCGCAAATGCTCCGAGGACGCCCACGAGGATTTGTGGGCCTAATCGCGGGATAGCTACTGTGATCGCGCCAGGCATACGTGCCTCTTCAAAAACGCAGAATTCGCGAAGCTGACCCGATCATATGATCGGGTGACCGCGCCTTGCAACAGGCGGCTGATTTACGTTGAACGTTGCCCCATCGATCAGTCCCAGCCATAATCGAGGTAGACTGGAACATTCAGTCGGCTGGAGGGATTGGACCCGTGCAGGGGTCGGAGCGGTTCGAGGATCTAGCACGCGACTATTGTGCTATGTGGGATCGATTGAGTCCCGTGAGCGCATCCTGGCTCGGTATTCACGACTACGACGATCGCTTGGGCGATTTCAGCGAAGCCGGTCTTCGAGGAGCAATCCGGCGAGATGCTTGAATACGAAAATCGCCTGAGCTTGATTGATTCGTCAACCTTATCTGCCGACGAGCAGATCGACTACGCAATCCTGCAGGCTGACATTCGGTCCAATCGCTGGTCCATCGAGAAGGTCGCAGACTGGCGCAGAAATCCCGCGATGTACGTGCAGGTGCCGCTCATGGGTCTACTTGCGCTGGTGTCTCGCGATTACGCGCCGCTACCGGAGCGATTGCGAAGCATCATCGGGCGCCTGACTGAGCTGCGAGAAGTGCTGGAAGCCGGCCGCGACAATGTGGAGGAGCCGCCGCGCGTCTTTACCGACGTTGCTATGCAGGCCGCCCACGCTGGCATGGGTTTTGTCCGCTCAGCGCTGCCAGCCCTGGCCCGCCGCGAGCCGGATATGGAGGATGAGCTGCTGGAGGCGCTGGATGACGCGGAGGCCGCCCTTGAGTCACACCTCCATTATCTACGGGCGGATCTGCTCCCCGAGTCCACTGGCGACTTTGCCATCGGACGCGAGCTATTTGACGAACGTCTGCGCGATTGGCACATGCTTGATGTGGACGCGGATGGGCTTCGAAGCATCGGCCAGAAGCTGCTCGCCGACACGCGGAAGGCCATCGAGGAAGTAGCGAAAGAGATCGATCCGAAGACCGATTGGGTCACGCAGGTGGAACAAGGCAAGCGGGACCACCCCACAACTCCACTGCTCCTGAGTGTCTACCAGCAGGAAGTGGAGCGTCTGAAACGATTCCTCACCGAGCGGGGGCTGGTCAGCATCCCGCCGGGTGAGCGATTGTTAGTGGTGGAGACACCGACATTCGAGCGCTCCGTGGTTCCCTACGCGGCCTACATGCCACCCGGTCCATTTGACGCGGATCAGACGGGGCAATTCTGGGTGACCCCCGTGAGCCGTGAGACATCCCCCCGTGAGCAGGAGTCACAGCTCCAGGAGCATTGTCTGCCGCACATCCCAATCACCACGTTGCACGAGGGCTACCCGGGTCATCATCTTCAGCTCTGTGTGGCAAACCGCGGTGGCAGCATGATGCGCAAGCGAGCCAGCAGCGATCTCTTCGCCGAAGGCTGGGCGCTGTACTGCGAGCAAATGATGGGCGAGCAGGGCTACTACACAGACCCGCGCACACGCCTATTTCAACTCAAGGACATGCTCTGGCGCGCGGCGCGCGTGGTTATCGACGCGGGCCTGCATACCGGTGAGATGAGCATGGAAGACGCCGTGGACTTCCTTGTCAACGAGGCGAAGCTAGCGCGTCCGCAGGCCGAGAGCGAGGTGCGGCGCTACACCATGAGTCCTACCCAGCCGATGACCTACGCCATGGGCAAGCATGCCATCCTGGAGCTTCGGAAAGAACATTCCAAGCTCCCGCTTCGCGAGTTCCACGATCGTCTTCTCAGCCACGGCACCATCCCCTTAGCCCTGGTGCGGCGGGCGATGGGAGAGTGATATCTCCGTGAGATCGTTTACCGCGGTCGTCGAGTTTGATCCTGAGACTCACCTCTACGTTGGAGTCGTGCCCGGGTTACCGGGCGCGCACACCCAGGGCGAAACTCTTGACGAGCTTCAGGAAAACTTGAAGGAAGTTGTGCAGCTCTGCCTCGACGAGTACGAAGGCGACGTTGCGGATCTTCCGACGGTTGTTGGAACGCAAAAAATCGTTGTTGTCTGATGCCTCGCGTTCCAACGCTGGATTACCGAGCGATGGACCGGGTGCTCTGATATCTCGATTTCGCGGTGACTCGTGAGCGCCGAAGTCATGTGTTCTATCGGCATACCGATGGGCGCACGACGACGGTTCCGAATCACGGCGCCAAGATCTGGCCCGACCACTAGTGCGCGAAATGCTCAGGGAAATTGAGCTCACCCAGGACGAGCTCGTGGAAGCACTCGGCCAATCATGAGTAATGAATCGGCCACCGCTTACGCAGACGGCTCTTGCCTGGGGAATCCCGGCCCCGGGGGCTGGGGTGTGCACGTCCAGTTCGGCAACGGCCAGATAGTGGACCTGGGCGGCGGTGAACAGCACACCACCAACAATCGTATGGAGCTGCGGGCAGCAATCGAGGCCGTCAGAGCCACACGTGAGTGCGATGCTGTCACGATCATCGTGGATAGCGAGTACGTCAAGAAGGGCATCACGTCGTGGGTGGCCGGCTGGAAGAAAAAGGGCTGGCGTACTCAGACCGGCAGTTCGGTTGCCAACCAGGAGCTGTGGCAAGAGCTGGACGCTCTGGCTGACAAGCGGATCACCTGGCAATGGACACGAGCACACGTCGGCACCGTGGGCAATGAGCGTGTGGACACCATCGCCCGTTGGTTCGCCGAAGGCATGGGACGCAGCCGCAGATCAACAGCACCGGCGACAGCCCAGCTCGCACCCGCTGCCGCGCCCCGGCGAGCACCGGAGCAGCGGGCCACCCGAACGCCCGCGCCCGGCACTCGCTATCTCAGCTTGATAGATGGTGTTGCCATGCGCCACCGCACCTGGAAAGAGTGCCAGGATCGGGTAAACGGCGTCGCCCGGGCGCTCTACCGCAAAGTCACCAGCGATGAAGAAGAACGAAAGCTTCTCAAAGAATGGGGCGTTCGCCAGGAGCAGGTGGTAGAGCTGGAATTTGAGGTGAAGCAATCACGGCGAATATAGCCGAGCCTCGTTTGGCAGCTAGGCGCGGATCGGCAAAGCAACCGTGTCGATACGCGTGAGGTCCATGCGCTCTGCGGCGTGCTCAATGTCAATTCCGACAACCCGCCCATTCGCATCCAGATCCACGACGAGTCCATCGGACACCTCGACCGAATCTGCACTTGGCTGTCCCTGGAGCTCGATGTAAAGACTGTCCGTCTCAGGATAGTAGTGAAGCTCCATAAGCCCGCCCTCACTTTGCTTATATCAAAGTTACGGTCCGGAAAGGCGTTCAGCACCGTCTCGCCATCTTCCAGCGTGACCACCCTCAGCGCCCTGCCTTCAAATTCGTCGATATAGCCCCAGTGGCGAATTCGCCCGTCCGGCTGCACGACTCGTGCGACCGGATGAGCAAGGACATGCTCACACCACTCACGCTTGATGTATGGACGTTTTCGTAAGACCTGCTCCTCGAAATAGCGGGTAGTCTTCAGTGGACTCTCACCTTACTTCACCGTCACGCTCTTCGCTAGATTTCGCGGTTTATCCGGGTCATGGCCGCGCAGAAGCGCCAGGTAATAGCCCAGGAGCTGCGCTGGCACCGCGTTCACAATAGCGGTTGCCGGCCCAACGTCCGCCACGGGAATGTGGTGGTCGAAGGCCTCGTTTGGCTGAGGTGAGACGCCGATGATCAAGGCGCCACGCGCCTTCACTTCCATGGCCCCTGAGATGATGTCATCGTAGGTCTCATCTCGCGGCGCGATGACCAGGCAGGGAGTACCTTCCTCGATGAGCGCGATCACGCCATGTTTCAGCTCACCGCCGGCGAAGCCCTCCGCGTGAACGTAGCTCACTTCCTTCACTTTCAGGGCCGCTTCCAGGGCAAGCGGATAGCTGGGGCCACGGCCAATGACGAAGAGATGCTCCTTGAGATAGATGCGTTCGGCGATCATTCGGATCATGTCGCGGCGCTCGTCGTCCAGCATGAGCTCGATCTCGTCGGCAGCGCGCTGGATTTGAGCGGGTCCAAGCTCAGGGCGGTCGCTCAGCTCGTACGCCGTCATCAGTAGAATGGCCAGCTTGGCCGTGAACGTCTTGGTGGCCAGCACGCAACGCTCCGGCCCGGCGCCCAGCGGCACCGCCTGGTCCGACATGCGCCAGAGCGTGGAGCCTTCCACGTTCACCAGCGAGCCAATGGTTGCGCCACGACGTTTTGCCGCCTTGATCGAATCTATGACATCGATCGTTTCACCGCTCTGCGAGAGCGCCACGATCAGCGAGCCTTCTTCGATAAAGTCCTCCATGTAGGAAAACTCCGAGCCGTTGGCGTAATTCACGTGGCGGCCGGCGATGCGGGCAAAAAGGTACTGCGCGGCAATGGCAGCGTGGCTGGCGGTGCCGCAACCGACGAAGTATGTTCCACGGGATTTCTGGATGGACACCGCAAGTCCCTTAGTGTGCTCCCTCCAATCACGACTCAGACGACGGAGCACAGATGGCTGCTCGTGAATCTCCTTGGTCATGAAGTCTGGGTAGCCGACTAGCTCAGTTGCCTCGGCCTCCCACTCCACTTCCGTCACTTCCGGAGTCATCTCATCGGACGTCTCGACATCAAAGATGCGGATGCTGTCCGGGGTAATGAGCGCGGCCTGATGATCCTCGACGAACGTGACCTTGCGGGTGTGATCCAACAAGGCGCTGTAGTCGGAGGCCATGAGATTGCCTTGATCGCTCCAGCCGAGCACCAGCGGCGATCCGCTCTTGGCAGCAGCAATTTGACCGCTCTGGACGTCCAGCACCGCGATGGCATTGAGTCCATCGAGCTTACGGAAGGCGCGCATGACGGCTTCCACCAACGCGTCTGGGCCATTCTCGACCTTCTCGAGCTCATCGGCTACAAGGTGCACGACGACTTCACTATCGGTCTCGGAGTAAAAAGTGTGGCCGGCCTTGATGAACGGCTCACGTAGCTCGCGATGGTTGTGCACGATACCGTTGTGAATAAGCGCTAGGCGACGGCGCTCATCGAGATGCGGATGCGCGTTTGGCTCCGTGACGCCACCATGAGTGGCCCACCTGGTATGTCCCAGGCCTGAATGGCTCGCTGGAAGATTGGTACATGCTTGACCAATCTTGCCGACGCTCTTCTCGATTTCCACGGTGCCGTTGTGAGCCACAGCAATGCCCCACGAGTCATAGCCGCGGTATTCGAGCTTTTTCAGGCCGCGCAAGACGATGCCAGACGCATCGGTGTCGGCCCCAACGTAACCAAAAATGCCACACATAGCCAGGAGTGCTCCTCAATCGTCACAAAGACGGCGGAAGGCGGCGAACCACGCCGTTCGCGCCGCAGAGAAGGATCGACAAGCGTCGCGCCCGCCGGCCGTCAGGAGGCCACAGGCACCGATGCGAAGCCACAGTGCTTCGCAAGCGAGCTATCGATCGGTAAGTTGGTGGGAGTAAATAGGAGGGTGCACGATACCCTCTGCATGGTGGATGGCCTTTGTCAGTGCGTTGCCGCGCTGGTTTGCTCCATCCATGTCGACTATGCAGGCCGAGGGACTATCCGCCGAGTGTTTCGATGAGTCCCTACCTCGTCATCCGCCGAAGGGCGGACCTGGCGCTCGAGTTCTGTCCTACTCCTAGTTAATACTCGGTGCGGTGCACCTCCACATAAGAATCGGCTTCATCGTAGCGACTTCGAGAACAGTCGGGCAAGAGCTAATCGGTTGAGACTTGCGACTGAAAAGTGAAAACCGTCGTCATGATTTCGACACTCTTCACTGCTCAAGCGCGCCTCGCACCCGTTCCCAGGTCTGTTCCAGCGACTCAGGTAACACCTTCGTGTCCGCGGTCACAGGCATGAAGTTCGTATCGCCGCCCCATCGGGGGACCACGTGGACGTGTAGGTGGTCTGGTATGCCCGCGCCGGCAACTCGGCCAAGGTTCATGCCGATATTGAAGCCCTCCGGGTGGTACTCGCCATCAATGGCGCCCACGATGCGCTGTGCCGTGTGCCACATCTCGGCATTGACCTCGATCGGCAAGCGCGTGAGATCGCCGTTGTGCTCGTACGGCACGATCAATGTGTGCGCGGTGTTATATGGGAAGAGATTGAGCACCGCGAATACGTTGTCCCCGCGGAGTAGAACCAGCTGCTCACGATCGTTCGTTGACGCGGCGATATCGCACAGGACGCAGTCAGATGTGGGCTCCAGGGTGCCCGACACGTAGCTCATCCTCCACGGAGTCCAGAGTCGTTCCATTGGTTGTGAGGGTATACCGGAAACGGACGGAGCAAGGATCAATCAGGACACCGTCCTTCCTTTCACATTCCCATATAATCGCTCTGTGAACCAGCACGACCTCTCCGGACTTCAGCGAACAATTCTCGAGATTGAAGCGCTCGGTTTGCCTCTGCGAGAAGCCGTTCGACTTGCCAATGCACGAGTTGGCTTCTTCGTTGGCCAGCAGCGCTACAAGGAAGAGCTCGAGCGCGCGCTCGAGATCATCGGCGCCGATCAGCCAGAGACCGCCGAAGCCACGGGCTAGCTCGTGGCCTACCCGGACGTTCCGGGTCTCCGGATCACGCAGGACGGGCCGATCCTGACGATCGCGTTCGACCGGCCGGCGCAGCGGAACTCTTTCACCCCTACCATCGCGGCCGCCCTTCGCGACGCTCTCATCCTGTCGGCTCGTGCGGCAGACCTTCGCGTCGTATTGCTCCGAGGCAGCGGCAATGAAGCGTTCTCGGCCGGCTATGACATCGGCGCACTCACAGAGCTTGCTCAACAGGGTACGCGTCCACTCGAAGCGGCCGATCCCTACGAGCAAGCGAACCTCGCGCTACTGCGACATCCCTTGCCCACAGTGGCCATGCTGCAAGGCTGGGTGATGGGCGGCGGCTGCGCTCTTGCTACCGGGTGCGACATACGAATCGCCGGCGAGAGCGTCAGGATGGGCATGCCCACGGCAAAGCTTGGCGTACTCTACGGCTACCATGACTTCGCCCCGTTTTTGGACGCCATTGGCTACGCCTGGACGAAGCACATGTTCATGACCGGTCGGGTGATCGATGCGACGACGGCGCTCCGCATCGGCTTAGTTCATGAGCTGGTTTCGGATACCGAGCTAGAGGATTCCACACAACGACTGGTCACTGAGCTGGCCGAGAACGCGCCCCTCTCCGTTCAAGGAACCAAGCGAGTCCTGAGCTTGATGCGCCCCTCGCTGGACGCTCCGGCTCGAGCCGACATAGAACGGCTCATGCGCCAGGCACAATCGAGTGTCGATATCGAGGAGGGTCGCCGGGCGTTTCTCGAGAAACGTCGCCCCAAGTTTCAGGGGCACTGAGCGGGGACACGGCATCGTCCCTGCCTCAGACCTTCACAATGCACATGTCCCGACCAGATGACAGTTCGAGCCTGCCGCCGTGGGACGGGGTGGCTCCCGTCGCGGTGCTCGATCGGGTACGGCGAATCAATCGGGCGGTCCTGAATCCGGTGGTTTCTCGATTCGCCGGCCGAGTCCCGGGCGCCAGCGTGCTGATTCGACACAGAGGCAGAGCGAGCGGTCGCATATATGTCACGCCGCTCATCGCCCAGCGCGTTGATGACGGATTCGTCATTCCTCTGACTTACGGGGATCGAGCCGACTGGGTGAAGAACGTCATAGCCGATGGGAGAGCTCAGATTCGCCACCAGGGCATCGTCTACACCGTGGGCAAGCCCGTGATGCTGGACGAGCAGACGGCACTGCCGATGCTCTCACCTTTTCTACGCGTGCCGGTGCGCTGGTTTGGCATGAAGCGCTTCCTATACCTGACCATCGCCTCACCACGGGACTGAAGCGAGGGCCGCTCTCAGCGATCTGGTCCAGACGCTATCCGGGTGGGGAACAGGACTCGCCACGCCATCGGGTGTGAGAAAGCGTGCTCGTGCGTACCACCGCCGTTGTGCGACCGGTGGCGCTGTGGCGGCGCTATCAGGCTGCTGCAGCACGGAGTCGCCAATCGATCGGGCGTTCGAGACTACCAGGCCACCTCCCAGCATGATCGTGGTCAAAGCCAGGATCCCTCCCACAATCAGGGATCTACGCAGCCGGCGGTGCGCGGCTGGGAATGCCACGCCATCCTACCTAGCAACCGGCGACGGCGCTGCCGCGGGCGAGGCAACGGCACTTGTGCCTGGTGAAGCTACTGGAGATGGCAACGGCGAGGTGACCGGCTTGGTCGCCTCAGCCGGACGAGGTGTGGGCGGGAGATTTTGCGGCGCCGGCTGACAGGCCAGCACACTCAGACCAAATACGAGAATCAGGCCGAACGATCGATTGACCGCCATGTATCACCCACCGGATCACGCGATGACTATTAAGATCCGACCAGAGAATCTTAATATGAAAGTGGTGATTGGCGCACGGGCGATGGCGGATGATACAGACCCGAGGCGCGGCGTAGGAAGACTACAGGGACGGCATCTTTGTCGTTGACGTCCTTGCTGTCCCTTTCCCTTCGAGCTGCAAGGCATAATGAGCGGGGAGGATGCCCGTCTTGACAGCCCCGGATGAATCCATATTCCTCAGGCTCCGCGATGCACGCATCACCGAGAGCCGCTTGAGCGCCGAGCTCAAGAGCGCCCGCGAAGCCGCTCAGTCTGAACGCGTTACCGAGATCGAACGCGAGCTAGCGGCGGTGGGACGCGAAATTCGCGAAGTGCAGGCTTTCCTGGATCTGGGAATGCTACCTCCCGAGGCGCGGATGATGGTGTCGCATTACTACGGTATGGTGGCGACCGACCTCACGCAGCGGGCTCAGGTGGCCGAGCTGAATCGATATCTACCCAACCCTCAGACGCCGCGAAATCAGGACGCCATGACCTACCTGTTTCAACTCTGGGAGCAGCTACGCGACGCGGGTGTCGATGTGCTGCCGGTTGGACCACTGGCGGCCACAAGCGATCCCGACGAGCTGAAGAGCGGTGCTGAGCTGTTCGGCCGGCTCGCCATTTTCGCCGCCCGCGGCTGATCCGCTCTGACACCCGACACCGCTCCACCGGCTGTGGGCACGCTCGCCTATCGAGCTCGAATCGCCCTCTTTGGTCTGGCCGTATTCGCGGCAGCGCTGTATGCGCGCTCCCCTGGGTTGGATCTCTATCCAACCCAGGATGAAGACAACTGGATGGACCGCGGCTCCGCGTTTAGCACGGCGTTGCAGCGTCAGGATTGGCGAGCCACCTACCGAAGCGGGCACCCCGGGGTCACCACCATGTGGCTGGCAACACTTGGCATGGGAAGCTTTGCCGAACCGTTGGTGAATCGAACGGACAGGCAAGTCACGCATGCGCCCGAGTTCATGCCCGCGCTGGAGGCAGCACGACACGCGATGATCGTGTTCAACGCCGGTATGATCGCCGTCATCACGCTACTCACGGGCCGACTGTTCGGTTGGGCGCCGGCCTTCTTCGCTGCTGGGCTCCTCGCCTATGAGCCGTTCCTCGTTGCGCATGGACAAGTCGTCCACCTGGATGCGCCAGTGGGCGGACTCATGGCTGTTTCGATGTTGGCCGCCGCGGTCCGCTGGCTGAGCGGCGGCCAGCATCGGCTTCCTGATCCTCTCCGCGCTAGCGGGCGGATTGGCATTTGTTACCAAGTCACCGTCCGCATTTCTGGTACTGGCCGTTCCGGTCATCGCGCTTACGGGTCGTCGTCCATGGCGCGATCTGGCCACCGCCAGGAGCTGGTTTTTCGACGTGGTGACGTGGGCTGCCATTGCCCGGAATCACCTCATTCATCGTCTGGCCGGCGCTCTTTACCCAACCAGTCGACACCATCGGCCGAATGGTCCGCTTCACTCTGGCGGAGGGCGGCCAGCCACATGGACCGGGCAATTTCTTCATGGGGCAGCCCGTCCCGATACCAGGGGCGCTGTTCTACCCCGTAGCACTGCTTTATCGCCTGACGCCCCTCACGTTGCTCGGAATCGCCAGCCTCGTGGTCTTCAATTGGTGGCGCGTCGGCGTGCTAAGGTCAGCGCGCCCTGCGTGGCTCTTGATTGGCCTGGTGATCGCGTTTGCGATCTTCATGAATCTGGGCGCCAAGAAGCTCGACCGATACATCCTTCCCGCGGTGCCGCTGATCGACGTACTGGCCGGCTGCGGGCTCTGGGCTGCCACGCATGCATTGCTCATGCGCATCAAAAATCTTGAGGGCAATGCCCGCCTGGTTACAGCAGCGCCGTTGATTGTGCTGCTGCTCCAGCCGCTTTCCTGGCAGAGCGCGCTTCCCTACCCACTGTCGTACTACAACGCGCTTCTGGGCGGGGGCGCCGCGGCACAACAAATGGTCCTGGTGGGCTGGGGCGAAGGACTGGATCAGGCGGCTCACTTCATCAACGCTCAGCCTGACGCCGCGAGTGCAACGGTGGGTGTGTATTACCCGCTGACCGTGAACTTCCAGGCGCTGCTCAACGGAACTGCCGTCTCGTTCGGCCCCAACGTAACACCGACGTATATTGTGGACTACATCAACGCGCGCCAGCGTGGGCAGATTCCAGCGCAGGTGCTGGGTCGCACGCCGAACTATTCCGTCTGGATCAACGGAATAGAATACGCGAGAGTCTATCGTCTGTAGGCTTTTCGGATAGAAAA
This sequence comes from uncultured Chloroflexia bacterium, assembly GCA_963765765.1. Classification (GTDB taxonomy): domain Bacteria; phylum Chloroflexota; class UBA6077; order UBA6077; family JACCZL01; genus CAVXYC01. The sequence goes on from CAVXYC010000032.1 coordinate 319,754, forward strand.
AGAAGGCCACCGGATTGGTGGTCTTCTTCATCCATTCACTGATGACTGTCTAAGGTAATGATGGTGGGCCTGCGATTCCTTCACCCACGGCCTGAGTCAACGCCTCCCAACCGACATTAAGCTCGAGCGCTTGCTCCATCAAGCTCACTCCATCGTGAACCTGCTTTGCGGCAAATGCCGCTCGGATGTCATCGAGAAGGCGACCAACCTGGGTCACCTGACCGATCAAGGGGGAAGTGGGCTCCATTGCCTGCACCTCTTGGAAGCGGATGGTCGGATTGTAATGACTCGGTCACAACAACGCCACAATTAGCGACATCAAAATAACAAGGTTTTGGCGAGAATCGTTATCAAGGCTGGATGGACTAATCCGCTCTCCGCGCGGCACGTTAGCCTTTGGCAAGCTGGCGACAGGCAGCGTCAAACTCAGCATTGCTTCCTTTCCGAAGCTCGGCTGGGGCGAAGCTGTCATCCGGGTCGGCCCTACTCACCGGACGCACTGGGCGGAAGCCGCCATCTGGATCAAACGGATTCTCGTTCGATTGAAGTGTGATGGATTGCCCGCTCCAGACACCTGTGAGCATCATGTTCAAAGCGCTCTGGCTGGGGTCCCCGTACTCTCAGGAGCCAGGCCCACGGTCGCTTCATCGCGCGAGTTAGCCAGGCGGTCACAACACAGCATGCCTTGAGCGACTTTTGGACTTTTAGATGTCGACAAGTCGTCTATCAGCACACACAATGAACTCGCTCAGGCCGTTGGACGAGTCGGAGCGTGAAGCGCTCCGACGTTCAGTCCTCGTCGCCTTCGTTCTTGTAACGAACGGAGACCTTCAGCTCAATTGGGCAACGCTCTCTGTCTGAGGGATGGCGTAGGCCGCTATGGGCCGGCGAAAACCCTTGAGCGTGAGCTCGGGCAGCTCGTCCGCGCTGATTCGGTCTTCAACAAGAGTGTAGGCGCGCTGGCTGATGAGGATCTGGCCAGGCTGGGCCTCGTCGCACAGTCGGGACGCGAGGTTCACCACCGTGCCGATGACGCCATAGTCTTGCCGGCCTTCGAACCCCAGAACGCCGAGGGTGGCATAGCCGTAAGCGATGCCAACACCAAAGCCCACGTCCCAGCCTTGCCGTTTCCAGCCGATACTGAGCTCCGCCATACGGTCACGCAGATCCAACGCAAGCCGAACGGCCAACCCGGTCGGGTCATCGCAGGGAAATGGATCGTTGAAAAAGATCATGAGCCCATCGCCGGCGAAATGCCCCACAGTGCCCTGGTATTTGGTGATCAGTGGTCCCGCCGCATCGTGGTACTCACGAAGCACGGTCATGACTTCCTCGGGCTCGGCGGTCTCTGCAAAAGCAGTGAATCCGCGTAGGTCGCAAAATAGCACCGCGATCTGTCGCCGATGGGTGCCCAGAGCGCTCTCATCACCCGAGTTGACAATCGCCTCGGCAACCTGCGGCGATAGAAAGCTCTGCAAGCGTGCCATGCGCCCAATCTGTTCTACCTGTGCCTGTACGCGGTCCTCGAGCGACCGATTCCAGGAAGATAGCTCGGCCGATTGCGCCTCGATAGTGTCGTGATAACGCTTGATCCGCAACAGCGATTTGACTCGAGCCAGAAGCTCGGCCTGGTTGAAGGGTTTCGAAATAAATTCATCCGCACCCGCCTCGAGCGCCTTGAGCTTTTCCTGGTCGCCCGCGGCAGTAATCATGACGACTGGAAGAGCGCGGCTCGCGGGATCATCCCTGAGTCTGCGACACACCTCGTAACCGTCCATGACCGGCATCTGGATATCCAGAAGAATCAGGTCAGGAGGCGAATCGGCCACGATATTGAGTGCTTCCAGGCCTGACGTCGCGGGAATCACCGCGTATCCACGCGGACTGAGCACTGCGTCCAGCAGTCTGATGTTTTGAGGCGTGTCATCCACGACAAGAATGCGCGGCGATTCTTCAGTCATCGAAGATACCGGTAGCCGAGCCGCGACCGTCAGAGAGCCGTTCCTCTTGCGAATACGTCACGCCACGCAGCGATGAATTCTCGGACAGAACCGCTCTCTGACGGTCGCGGCTCGGAGAAGTGACAGGGGGCATCACGCGTCACCCTCGCTTCTCAGGAAAGACCGCACCTGGTTGCCGAACTCGCGTACGTCGATGGGCTTGGTGAGGTAGCCGTCGAATCCAGCGGCGAGAAAGCGCTCGCGATCTTCGCGCATCGCCGACGCCGTCAACGCAACGACCGGGGTCTCCGCCATAGAGGGATTTTCGCGCAGCCGTGCCAGCGCCTCAACACCGTTCATACCGGGGAGCTGGTAGTCCATGAGCACGAGGTCAGGCTTATGCTCAATGGCCAGCTCGATTCCCCGCTCAGCGGTCGATGCCTCAATGGTCCGGAAGCCGCGGAACTGCAGCACGTCGCGGGCGAGCTTGAGATTCTTTTCGTTGTCTTCCACGATGAGGATCAGCTCACCGGCCATGGGGTGCTCCCCCGCCAACAAGGTTCGGGCTCGATGATAAGCAGACAGGATCACCCACGGTTAGCCCTCGCGATCTCCCCTGGCTTTCCGACAGACGCAGCGCCATTCCGAGACCTCTGTCGGCTCGGAATAGCAAACGTAAACGTGCTTCCCACACCGACCTCACTCTCCACCCAGATCCGGCCTCCGTGCAGCTCGGCGAAACTCCGCGTGAGAGCAAGCCCCAGCCCCGTTCCTTCCGGACGACCGCCTCCATGCCCCTCGGTTGACTGACGAAACTCCTCAAAGATGAGCTCGCGATCCTTCTCCGGAATACCGATACCCGTGTCTGTCACGGCTATGTGAACGTCGTTACCGATCGTGCGAGCGGAGAGTGTGACCGACCCACCGTCCGGGGTGAACTTCACCGCGTTGGCGAGCAGATTGAACACCATTTGCTTCAATTTGCGCTCGTCCGCTTCGACAACGTCGATCTCAGGGTCCACCTCGAGGCCCAAAGCAATACCGTGCCTGCCCGCGCGCTCCTTCACCATGGTCAGGCCGTTCTCGAGCGATTGCGGGAGCGAAAACTCGCTCAGCTCCAGCTCCATTCGCCCGGCTTCTACCTTAGAAAGGTCCAGGATGTCATTGATCAATGACAGGAGATGCTGGCCTGACGTCAGAATGTCGTTCAGATACTCTTCCTGCCGCTCGTTGAGCTCGCCGAACATCTTCTCCGATAGGACTTCGGAAAAGCCGATGATCGCGTTGAGCGGCGTACGGAGCTCATGCGACATGTTGGCCAGAAACTCTGATTTGTGTTGACTGGCTATCTCCAGCTCAAGATTCTTTTGTTCGAGAGCCTGGAACAGACGGACGTTTTCGAGCGCTATGACAGCCTGATCTGCAAACGTTCGGAGCAGGTCGATCTGTTGGTCCGTGAACGGTCGCACCTCGAGCCGCCTGATCATGATGGTCCCGAGTGGCACGCCCTCGCGCAGGAGTGGCGTCGCGAGCGTAGTACGGTTGCCGATGTGCTCACTCAAGGCACGACCTTGGGGGAATTCCGTGGCCGGTTCTGCCGCAAGGTCTCGGACGTGGATCGTCTGCCTATCAATCACCGCGCGACCATTCACCGATCCACGCGTGAGGGGAAGACCCGCCATCCGAGCGGCCGTCGGCATGCTGCCGTACGCTGCGACCTCCTTCAGCACGTCTCCTTCAACGCGAAAAATGACGGCATCCGTAGCGTCGCACAGGCGCGCGGCGCTCTCAGCAACTGCCGCCAACACCGGCTCTAGCTCATTCGGCGAGCTGGCGATGACTCGCAGGATCTCGCTTGTGGCTGTCTGCTGATCGAGTGACTCGCTCAGCTCATGAGTGCGTTCTTGCACGCGACGTTCCAGGGTCGCATACGACTCGCGCAGCTGAGCAGTCATCCGATTGAACTCCTCGGCCAGCGTCTCCAGCTCATCGCCCGTGCGAATCTCGATGCGCTGGTCCAGCGCGCCCGCTCCAATCTGAGCCGCGCTCGCCTGAAGCGCGCGGATGGGGGTGACCATGCGTCGAGCCAGAACGAGGCTCGCCACAATTGAGAGTCCGATACCCAGAAGAACTAACACGATGGTGCGAGCGATGGAGGCGTACAGCCCGCTCAGCGCTTCTTCCAGTGGCTGGTCCACGAAGACGAACCAACCAGGGGGCTCAACAAGGGCGAACGCCGTGAGCATTTGACGCCCCTGGAAGTCTCGAGTGATCGTGGGCTGCTCGGTAACGCCGAGTACCCGCCTCGGAGCAGCACGCGCCTCCTGCACGTGGCTGAACCCCGAAAGATCTGTCTTTCTCAGCACCATGCTGATATCGGGATGAGCGACTAGCTGCCCGGCCTCGTCAACGACATAGGCATAACCAGCCGTGCCCACGCGTATCTGCGTCACCACGTCCCAGATGAGCTTCAGATTGACCTCGGCGCTGATGACGCCGTTTGGGTCGTCCCTTCGCGAGATGGTCATGTACGGCTCGGACTCGTTGCGGAAATAGACCGGGCCCAAAGAACGGGCGATTAGGTTTCGGCTCGGTGAAACGCGGATCGGTGCTGTAGTCGATGCCGCTCCCCACGACGTTCATCGCCAGGCGTGAGACCCGAAGCTGTTCCAGACCCACGGTGTCAAGAAAGCTGACGTCAGTGATTACCGGTGCAAGACGCAAGAGTCGCGTGAAATCGTCCCGCCGCTGCGACGGGTTGGGAGCACCGGCGGCCCAGCCAAGCGCCCGCTCCTGGTCGCTCAAAAAGTCGCGAATTGTGGCGGCTGCGCCCTGCGCTTTTTCCTGCTGAAGCCGCGCCAGCGCCGTCTCGTTCTCCCTATAGGAGAAATACAGCTCCACGAGTCCGCTGACGATGAGCGCGCCGCTGACAAGCAGCACGATGAGCATGACGTACTTACGAAACAGGCGGCCATGCTGCCGCCCGCCAAGCGCATGATCGCCCAACTTGTGTTCGCCGGCTACACCGGTCGCCGCCATAGTGAACGTAAGGATCGCCCGATTCACTCAAATCTGCAAGTGAGACGGCCGAGATGAGCTCGGCCCTCACCGGAAATGCGGATCGCCGTCGTTCCGGCGAGCACCTCGCCCGATGCCCCAACGTGAATTCAGGGGGATTCCCCGACGTGATGCTGCGCCGTCGAAATCCCGCGGAGATTCCGCTCGAACTCGCGCCGACTTCAGTTCACGGTGAACATCTCAGCAGCTCGCTGATTGCGCTCACGCTTCTCCGGCCGTACACGCTCAGGTAATTCAGGTGATTGATAAGCGCCGACAGCAGCTCCGGAAATTGACGACATGTCCGCCCATCGTTGCTCAGGCGACGCACATCATTAAGTGACCCGGAGCAGGTGAACGACTGTCTTCTCTCAAATGGTTTCGGTACTGTCACGCTTCGCGGGGCTCCTCTCAGCGCATCGACCCTCCGCGGCTCGGCGATAAGCCACCGTTTATCGATAACTGATCATCCGTTCATCGATGATTCCGAGCAGTATTAGCTGCGGCCGATAGACTGGACCCCAGATCACGTACCGCTGAATCCGGAGGTCCGAGTGACAGACTCTTCTCACAACCTTTCGCGCCGACAGGACATTGCCACAATCCGCGGTCGGGTCCACAACAATGTCTGAGCTGGAATCCATTGGGCGACCTGAGCTTGGACGCCGCATTCCGCTGCCCGGGACTCACAATCTGCGCGATGTTGGCGGTTACCCAACGGTGGACGGACGTGAGACTCGCTGGCGAACGCTCTTCCGACCGATAGCCTGCACAAGCTTTCCTTGCTCGCTCAGCAGGAGCTCATCGCATACGGCGTTCGAACGGTGCTCGACCTGCGTCGCGACATCGAGGTGGAGCATTGGCCAAACGTCTTCGCCAGCTCATCGAGCCTTCGTTATGCACGTGTCGATCTGGCCCCGATTGGCGGTGTAACTGAGATCACTGTCGCCTCTCGAGTCGATCTACCGAGCTATCCTAAACTTCCGGCAACGCGAGATTGCCGAGGCGTTCATGATTCTGGCCGAAGAGAAGGGCTTCCCGGCGGTAATTCACTGCACGGCGGGCAAGGATAGAACCGGGTTACTGGTAGCGTTGCTGCTCAGCCTGGCAGGCGTGGACAACGAAACTATTGCATTGGACTACGCCTTGAGCTCCGAGTATCTGGGGCAGTCATACTTCAATGAGGCCAGGGAGCGAGCTGTGGTTGCCAACGTGCCATGGGAACGCTATCGACTCAACCTCGTGTCTCCGCCGGACTACATGCTGCGTACGCTGGACTATGTGGACAGACGCTATGGTGGCGTAGAGCTCTATCTACGCACCATTGGCCTCAGCGAATCGGACATGTTCAATCTACGATCGGCCATGGTGCGATCGTATAAGCTCTCGCTCGTTCCATCGCGGTAGGATTTGCTGGTCTCTCCACCGGCGGTGGGGAGCCACGCCGTGACTAGGCCGCGAACAGCTTCCAAAGCCAGACGCATGCAAGCGCGGCCAGACCCAGCCAGACCGCCACGATGGTGACCGCGGCGGCGAGGCTGCGTGGTCGATGTTCCGATAACGTATGATCCGCGCGAGCGCGCGCGTCCGACATCACTTCACCGGGGACCATTTTCAAGAGCAGCGCCAACCCGAGCGGAATCAGTACCAGATCATCCAGGTAGCCCAGGACGGGAATAAAGTCAGGGATCAGGTCAATTGGACTGAAGGCGTACGCCAGGATAACCGCCGCCAGAACCCGCGCGGGCCACGGTGTGCGCCGATCGCGCGCTGCCAGGTAAAGAGCATAGGTGTCGCGCTTCAGCGCACGAACGCGAAGGCGCCAGCTTTGCAACAAACCCATGCGCTCGATGGTCCCACAGATGCGAGCTTCCCGGCGGGAGCCCACTTATGCGGAGGCTACGCCAGAAGCCGAAAGCGCAGGGCTTAGTGCGCGCGTTCTCAGCGCGGTCAAAACGGCCTCGTCAGCCATAATCGCCTCGATGAGTGTCTGGGAACGTTGTGAGCAGGCCACCGAAAAATTGTTGTGCGACGGCCGTCGCACCGGCGTCTAACAAAGCGGGAGCGACCAACCAGGCAAACGCGCATCAGCGATCGTACGCAGACGACCGTCGCGATCAGGAAGAGGTAAGCGAGGATTAACCGCCGAGGGGTTGGGGACGCGGATTTGACTCGCGTCCCAGCCCTATCGGAATTGGAACTGCGCACCGCGATTCGCGCGGCGCTCAGCCGTTGGTCGGATTCGCCGGCGGCGTGTCGAGCGCGACCAGCAGCCGATAGCGCTGCCCGGCGTCCCGGTGTGGCAGGCAAGACGTTGCCCGTCCCCACGCTGATCGGCTCGTGATCCGTCTGGTCTCCGTGCGGCCCGGTGATCGCATAGCGACCTGAGATCGACGCCACTTCTCCGGGCGACAGGAGCTCGGCTTCGACCGGCGCCTCCGTTCGACTGGTGCGGGACTTTCGGCGACGTTGCGGGCGCGCTGTCGCCGTCAACCGTTTCAGGGCGGTCTGCCAGGCCGGCTCGGTTTGTCACCGACGGGTTGTCCGATGCATCGCGCCGACTAACGTCCTCCGGTCGCGCGGCGATCGCGCTTGAGCCGGCAGCATGCTGCGAGTCGAACTCGTCTCGGGCTTCCCGGTACAGGTCACCCCACGCCTGGGTGACACCGCCGAGTGGATTGACGCGGTCCCTCGGGCAGCGGACCCCGCCGACTGCGCGCCTCAGCCTACCCGCGCCGGCACCCGCGGCGGCGGCCATCGGCGACAACACGTGCCGACGACTTCCGTATTCCCCCATTTCGCTCGGTGCGGCCCGGCGCCGGCGCAGCGCCGCGATGGTCGCCACCCCCGCGCCCACGGCAAGACCCCACGGTCCCAGAGCCGATTCAATGATGTCATCGAGTACGAACGCCATGATTTAACTCCTGTCAGTATGTGTGGCGCTGATTGATCGTCGCCTTCCCGCGGGTGAGCACTGCAGGAGCTATGCCGCCCGCTCACCCACCAGGGAGCGCGCGCGCTCATCGCTCGATAAGCAGCCGTTTAAGCAACGCTCGGATAGCTGCCCGTATTCCCCCATTGGATTGTGAGCATTGAATATCATGCACAGGGCACACTTGATGCACTACTCTCCGCGGACGTTTGACAGGCGTGTCGCTCATGAATTTTCCGCCTTCTCGAACTTAACGTTGGAGCCCCACCAGTTGACGGCCCTCTACGGCCGTAAAGATTCGTCCCGATTCAATCGTAATGCAGGAAGTACTGATGTGAGTCACCAACCCAGCCCGGCGGGTGTCCGCCGCGATCGGTTTCATGATGCAGGATCAAGAACTAAGCGCGCTATAAGCATCGTCGAAGAGCGACTCACCGAGGAGTTCGGTGACCGTGTCTCGTCGGAGGAGATCACCAGCCGGACCCGCGCATCACTGCACCGGTATCACAATGCGCGGATCAAGACGTTTGTTCCCGTCCTGGTCCACCGCGAAGTGCGCGAAGACGTCCGCGCGGCGCTCCATCATCGCTGAGTCTGTACCCTTTCACTCGTTCGAATCACCGAGCTGGGTTCAGCAATCGCACCGCAATTGCTTTGGCGAGCCAGAATGTTTCCCTCAGATCAACACCTCCTGGAAATTATCGGTCCGACCACGGTGCCGATCGGTGATGGGATGCGTCACGGAATCAACCGCTAACCACGGCTAGCTAATTCGAAGGGAAGAATGCTTGCCCCGGACGTTGAGCTTTAGTTTGACCAACGGTAAGGTCGCGTTCAGGCTCGCATAAACGATCGCGGGCGGCATTCGAATAGGATCGGGGCGAACGCGGTGCCTTTTTCCGGCATCCAAGGGTGGATATCATGCTGCCGATCCGAACAGCCTTATTACGATGTATGGGGCTTGCTCTCATGATGGGCGTGAGTCAGGTGCCGACTCTCACGCTCGCGCAGTCCACAAACCCGTGGGGTGGCGTGCAGCAAGAGGTCGCCCACGGAGTCCGCGGCCAATCGTTTGCCTTCGCGCTTTGGGGAGACATGCCGTATGCGCGCAATGGCGACGTGCCGAAGATGCCAGCGTTGCTTCAGAGCATCAACCAGTCGGGCTCGCTCTTCTCAGTGTTCATCGGCGACATCAAGGACGGCGCATCAGTGTGCACCGATGACCAATTTGAATCGGCCATCGAGCGCTTCAATAGCCTGGTTGCACCGGCGGTCTACGTGCCGGGCGACAACGAGTGGACCGACTGCCACCGCACAAACAATGGTGGATACAACGGACTAGAACGGCTGGATCACATACGAACGACGATGTTCAACGTCTCCGAAACGTTGGGTCAGCGTCGAATGATCGTAGACCACCAGGGCCCGCTCGGTGGGAAGTTCGCCGAAAACGTGCGCTGGGTGTACGGCGATATCGTCTTTGTGGGGCTGAACGTTTCCGGAAGCAATAACAATAAAGTCAACACGCCGGAGGAATGCACGCTGCTTAGCGCTCGCACGCTGGACGATTGTGACGCGACGAATGCGGAGTACCTGGAGCGTGACGCGGCGAACGTCGCCTGGCTCGCAGATGCATTCCGTCTGGCGAAAGCGCGAGGGACTGCAGGCGTGATGGTGCTCGTCCAGGCAGACCTTGGCTTCGATCGACCTGAGACCGCGACGGTTAACGAGCGGATGCTTCCAACAAATGACGGCTACACCAACTTCGTTGATGCGCTCGTCGCCGAGACGAACGACTTCGCGGGCCAGGTGATGCTCGTGCACGGCGATACGCACTACTTCACGCTGGACAAGCCCCTGATCGACGTGAACAACCCGATTCGTAACTTGACACGGTTGGAGCTCTTCGGAAGTCCGAGCATCCACTGGGTACGCGTGGAGGTGAATCCGAGCAGCTCCAACGTGTTTCGCATTGACCCCGTGTATGTGCCTGGAAATTAGCGTGGGCACTTCCGACCATTGACTTACGGATTGAATTCGTGGATCGGCCAGGTAAAGCCATGGAACCGATATGCCGTCGCACTGCTACTCATCGGAGCCGGAACCGTTACCGCATCTGCCACCCAGGCAACAACGGACACTGAGGAACCTGGCGGTGATCGCTGTGGACTACGGTTTCGAGCCTTCTGAACTCACCTCCCGTCGGAGACTCGACTGTTCGATTGATCAACGCTGGTATCCGTCGGCACAACCTCATAGTGTTGCGGCATGCCGACGGCGTGGAGATCGCGTCAGACACGATTCGATCGGGGCAGGAAACCCAGTGGACCGTCACATTCGACCGCCCTGGTCGGTATCAATTCTGGTGCAATGAGTACAGTCACCTCGAGCGAGGGATGACTGGCTACATCGTCGTCAACTAGCACCACGGTTGAACAATCTTGCTCCGCAATACCTGGGCGCCCCGACGATTCAGCGGCGTTACATCTGAACCGGCAAGAATTGGCGCTCGTAATTCGTTCGAGGTCAACAGCCTCCTCGCGCTTGATGAATCGGCCGTGCTCATCGCGCTTGGGCCGCTGACTGCACAATGTCATCCACGCGTTCGCCATTCACCCAGACTGAGTTGGATTCGGATGGGTGGGAACCTTCGAACTCGGATTTCGCCTCTGCGTACAGATCGCTCCAGGAACGCGTCACACCCATCAAGAGAGACTGGCTGGCGTTCGCGATTTGAGTCGGACGCGCGCGGCTCGCGATTTGACCGGCTCTGGTACACCGGCGCCAGCAATAGCCGCGGCGGGTGCCAGCATTGCCATACTTGCGTGCGTCTTCTCTGAGCCCGATGCACTCAGGGTGTCGATCCTTGCCTTCCCAGCCGCGGCGCCTGAGGCGAGCGCCGGCAGAACGGCTCTCTTCGAGCGACAAGAGCACTAACGCCCAGTCCCAACACGATGCCCCAGGGCCCGAGCGCGCTTTCAACGATATCGTCTATTCCGAATGCCATTGTGCTGTCCTCCGTTGGGTGCGCTCGTCTTTTTCAAGCGGGAAAGGAGGAATAGTAGCACGGGACTCTACCATCCCGAGTTTCTTCCGGCTTCCGGTGGGTGAATCAATAGAGCCCGGCAATGGCCTCGGCGGAAATTTACGAGCGGACGAGGATACCCGCTGCTTTTGGAGGTTCTCCACCGAGTCGAGCAGCTCCCACGGAAGGTCGAGGTCGGTGCGGCCAACTGCCCGCCCACACTCAGCTCGCGGTAGAACCGGCCACGGCGCTGCGCGGAAGCGTCCAGAGTCGGAAGTGCTCAGCAATGGCGCCTGGCCGCAGGTCAAACACGTCACGAACGATCTCCGAGAGCCGTTCGTTGGGGATGCGCTCCTGCCAAATGTCCGCGCCCAGACGGTAGTTGGCCGCGCTTCACCTACCGCGTAGGAGAGCTGAGCTCACACTCGCGAGCCAGGCCGGCAGCCACGATGTTCGTCGCAGCTGCCGCGCGGCATAAGCGGCGAGTCTATCGAGCCGGGTGGGGTCCTTACCGCTCAGTGCGCCGTCGCCATGCCGAGCAGCTGCGCCATAGGTGTCCGACGCCTGCTTCCGCCCCGGTCTGGCCGGCGTTGCGAGCCGGCCCGCCAACAAGCAACGCGCCCTCCGGATTGATGATGAGACGGGTGGCGCCGTCGAAGGCAATCGAGTAGCCGTGCGAGGGCAGCTTCGCCAGCACATCCTGAACGGCGTCGTGCAAGTCGGCCGCCTTTCCGCTGAACTGCGACTCGATCACCACCGTATCAAGTCGGATCGGTCGATCGTCGTCGTACTCCACCGTAATCTGTACGCTTCCATCTGGACCGAGGCCCGGCAGTTGCTGGCTGAGCGCGAGCTGGTCAAGCGCGCCGGCGGTAAGATGCGCCAGGCGTATCGCCAGCGGCATCCGCTCGGGCGTTTCTTCGCATGCGTATCCGAAAACTGTGGTCTGCTCCTGGGCCGGCACGTCGCGGAGTGCCACATCGGTGTCCGGTGGCACGGCCCAGGGAGGGGTCATCACGCTTGACTGAGCCAGAATTGCACAGTGCTCTGGATCCAGATCGTCGCGGTTATAGCGCGTTTCGGCCAGCGTTGCCCGAACGACCCCGGTGATGTCGACTTCACCGTGCACTCGCGCATCCGTCACGACGAAGACAAATTGGCCTGCCGCGGCGGT
>CAVXYC010000033.1:0-21848 GCA_963765765.1 uncultured Chloroflexia bacterium
CTGATAATTAGGCTGCCAATCGGGACCAGAGATGTCATGCTGGACAAAGGTCGTCCAGAAGTACCGACTTCGAGCGATGGCCCGAGTTTCGTCAACGTTATTAAATGGAACGGCAAAGGAGGGATATCTCGCTGCGGCGAACAAAAGTAGGCCCGACACCAATGCCACCTCGGCGACCAGAGAAAGTCGAAGCAACGCACTTCTAATGCTCGCCATTCAAGGGTGGGTGTGCACGTCGGGCGTGAAGGGAAGCAATCTCAGGAACATAGACCAATCAACCGCCACTCTCGTCGAACGAGCGCCGAATAGATGCTGGTTGATCATCCTAGATTCTGCCTACGGTCGAATACATTCAGTCTATGAGTTCCAGATTCGCGGCGCTAAGTTCGCGAGCGAGTGGAACGAATCGTACCATTCCCGCCATCTAATAACTCATCGGATGCCAAGCGCGGAAGGTCTATTCACAGGAGTGGTCCCCGCGTGACGCCCAGCGCCGCCAAATCTTATTCGCGCCCCTACTGGGCAATGACGTACAGGCCGCAGGATCCGTCCACCATCGCCCCCCGCGGCGAATGTGGGTACGGTATGTACAAAGTGCCGGTGGCCGCCGCGACGAGTATCAGTACCGAGGCCAACGGCGCGGGCGACGAGAGATCCCTCCGCGCCCTGGGTCTGCTCCGCGAGAATCCCAACCCGAATTGGCGGGCCCCCAACCTGCAGCGCACTACTCGCACGCACCACAACGGGCATTACAGACGGACAGCGAGAAGACTTTGGGATTTCGTCCGCGACCCGTTGCAGGCAGCGCCCATGGTGACGTAGCATTCCGTGCCTCGGCACAAACCGTGGCTCGATCTCACCCGGGCCGGACGACCACGTTGTCACGTCACATACACTGCATGCGTGACATCCAATCGATGAATACTACATAAGCCTTCGGCCGCGGGATCCAACTCCCCAACAGAGTCTGCGGACGATGGTGACGGCCGGAGGAATCCAAGCTTTTACCCTCGGGATGCCGTCAGATATCGCGCGGCCATATGACGGGCCCAATCAGGACAACGTGGCAACCATTCACGCCCCGGCCTTGATGCCGTCAACTGCGAGGCACCTCCTCCCGCCAGGTTAGCCGATTTGGCTCGTACCTATCGCCTCGAAGCTGGACTGCTTCTCGGGCTAGCTGTTGTTGCTCTGGCCATACGCCTTCCCTATCTTCAAATCATCCCGGCCTTTTATACCGACGAAATTTTTGATTTCGAGCGTGGTTTCTTTATTGCGCAAGGGCAGTTATTCCCGCTGACCAATTACGCTGCATATATGGGCTCGCTATGGAACTGGCTCATAGCGATGGCATTCTGGTTGAGTCAGAACGACTTGTATGCACCGCGGACACTGGTTCTGACGTTCGGCGTACTAAGCGTTCTGGCGGTTATCTCCTCGGTCGCGCATGGGGCGGCCAGGTCGGTGGTCTGCTCGCGGGCGGTCTTCTAAGCACGGCGGCAAGCCACATCGTGGTCGTTTCCCACGTCGGATGGTCCAACAGTATTACCCCGTTGTTCACGACATTAGCGGTGTGGGCGCTGGATCAAGCCGTTCGATATAGATACAAGAGCCAGACTATGCTGCTGATCCCGGCTATCGTGGGGTCTAGCCGTGCACACTCATCCTACGGCGGCCGCGCTGCTGCCAGCGGCGGTCATATTCCTGCTGTGGAGAGGTAAGCACCTGTGCTGGACACGTTGGCCTATCTCGCAGGGGCTGTTCATCGTAGTGAACTTAAATATGATCATTTACAACCTGAACACCGTTTGATTCCCTCACGGCGGCTCGTCAAATACATTCCCACTACACGGGCGGAGAGACCTTGACTCCGCTGGTCTACCTTGCGCGCGTCGAGTGCATGGACTGCGCTGCTCATGAATCATCTAGGTGGAGCCGCGGGTTGGCCCCAAAACGCCACAGAGGTGTTCTCGACGCTGGCTTGTGGCCTGCGACGGTTCTCGCGGTCGTTGGTGCACTCTACGTATCGGCGATCAGGTAATCCACTACCGATTCTATTGCCGTAAGTTTCGTATTAGCACTCTCTCTCTTCACATCCACGAGTTACGATGTTCTCGACACTCATTATCTCGCACCGCTCTTCCGGAACTGTATGCGGCCATCGCTGCGCTCTTATATCCACTCTCTAAGGTTGTCGTTCTGCAGTACTACGGGATTCAAAACAGGTGGAAGTTGCTCGGTCTACGCTTGGCCGCTCTAGGGTAGGAGCCTTCTTAGTACTGCATCCATTGCTCTATCTCCAGACACACTATTCTCAGGCATTGCAACTCCATTGGACTAACGAACCATTGTTTCAGCCATCCAAGCGATCAAACAAATCGGCGTTCCGACGAACCTGTCGTCATCGACCGCAAACTCGAAGAGGGAAGGTCGTTGTGGGGCGGGGGAACTCGCGGCCAGGCTATCCGACTGGCGTTGGATCTCCGCGGCATCCCATACTGTTTGGTCAACGTGGAGGGCGAGCGAGACCCCGATTGCCGACCATCCCTGCCGCCACGGCCTGGTGGTACTCGCTGCTCGCGAGCCCGAGATCAACGAAATGATCGCGCGCCGACTGAACCTGCGTGATCTAGACGGTGGCCCGGTCAAACTTGAGTTTGATGCGTCCCACTCCGTGGCGAGTACAGTCCCGGGCGGTTCCAACGTCGCTTATAGTGCTGCGGGACGGCTAACCACCGTCTCACGACTGGCGCCGGACAGTGAGCTCTGGGGGACTGTTGAGGGGCTCGCAGCACGAGCGCCGCGTGTCCCTTCGAATCGCCACTGCTGGCCCGTGGAGTGGGTCCTTCCGTGGCTTTGACGCCCGACATCCCCGTACGAGTGACTCGCCGCTGCGCGCTTCGCTTTTCTAGGCTTCGCCCGTCCTCATCCGCTTCCTCATGCTGGAGCAGACGCTGTGTTAGGCGCTCTCAGTCGGTTAACGCACACGGCTATCACACAGAGCACGCTACAGCAATATGCTACTCGCACCGCGGAAGACTCAAGCGGATCGGCCAGCTGCTCCAACTCATTGGCCCGTCAGTCACAGAAATCTGTCAGCCGCGACACGGAGCCCGCCGAAGCCGCTCGACCTTGTTCAGGACATGCGTGGAAACTCCCGGGAGAGAGGGCGCAGGTGACCTGACGGGGCACTGTGCCTCGTCATGAACAGAGGCCTGGCCATAGCGCTTGGCCATCCGCAATAGTACCTTGCAACGGCTGGGGGACTACCTGACGCTCTGATGCCGGCGCTCACTGTCCCAGTCAATTGAGCAACGCCCCACCCCTCGTCCGAAAGGCGAATAACGCTGTTGCGGAGCCACCGTTACAGCAGCCGCCAACATTACTGCGCCTCCGTAAACAGGTAGTCGAAACGACAGTGACAACGCCATCATCCAGCACTCCGCAGCGGTGCGCCAGGTCAGGCAGCACGAATTGTCTTGCACGCTGAAACTTGAGGTCTACCGCGGAGCTAAATGGCTCCCACCGGCTTTGCCAGGGACCAGTCCAGGTTCCGGAAGACGTCGCCTCATCGAACGCTTGACGGTTCACCAGGATGATATCCACCCCGTAGCGGCGTGCGAATTGAAGGACCTCGTCCACTGATTCGGCGTAGTACGCGTCAATCAGTTCCAGCATTCGTTGACGCAGTTCACTGTAGAAGCCTAGATGGAAGGGGATCAGGTACTCCTTGTTTACAAGGACACTCCGATTCGCAAATGTCGGAACAAAATCCGTTTCGGTTGGCACCCCGGTTACCAGCGTATCCTTCGGCTGCGTCCGCAGGTAACTGGAAACTCCCGGGTGGCCATCCTTAACGAATGCAGCCTCATAAGCTGGCCGGATACTGAGCGACCCAGAGCGCAAATCCGAGCGCGAGGCCAGACAGCACCAATGAATTCACAGAGGGATCGAATCGTCGACTCACGGTGACAAATAGAATGCCGACTCCAAGCCCCGCCGATATGGCCAGAACCAGCGGCAAACTCTGCTTACGTAGCGACGGGATGGTACAGATGAAATAGAAGCAGGTGCGCCAGAACAAAGAGTGCCAGCGATGCCAGCGTTAGGTCGAGCAGGATACGACTTTGGCCTCTGAGCTCACGAGCGCTGACTATTCGTCGCCTGAAGATGAGCAGCAGCGGCAGTAGTAACGCCAGTACGAAATATAAGAGAAGAATTGGTGATTAAATACTCGATCTTTTGCCCGAAGGTCGAACCCGCTGTGCCCATTTGCAATCCAGTAATCATAGGCGCTATCCACAAAGAAAAATTCGCGACCAGTCATGCCGAAGTCGGGCATTGCGCGCGCCTGGTCGACTGATACAACGGGTCCGAACGAGATGCTCTGAAGTTGGCTCGGCAGAAGCAGCGCAACCACTAGTGCGGCGCCGACAAGAAGTGGTCCCCACGCCGACCAGTCGCGAGCAATGCCGGGTCGCAACCCCGAACGTTGATGAGCCGCGCACCGAGTAGTGCAACGCCGAGGGCGCCTGCAACTGGATGAAACACGGCGCTGAATGCCACTCAAAGCTACCGCCAGGCGCACTCGCCCGGTCACGAGTGACCAAACCTGAGCGACGAGGATCGGCAGAAACGATCGCGGACTCGCTGTTGCCACGTCGTCAACCTGCCAGACGTACCAACTCAAGAAGACGGCAGCTAGAAACGCACAGACGGGCTCAGGGTGTAGACGGCGAACTACGAGGAACGTGAAGAACGCGGCGGCGAGGCCCAGAATGGGCGGAAGGACTTTCGCGACCAGCATCGGATCTGCCACCCAGCTCAACGCCCAGTAGAACGCCGTGTAGCCGGGTGGCGCGACCCATTGCAGATAATCCGCTATGAGATCGTTAGGGAACAACTCTGGATCGTGGAAACGCTCCATCCAGAAGACGTAGTGTCGCGCATCGTCCTGGACCGCGTTCTGGTCGAGCGCGGGCGCCATGGCACGCCACGCAAATAGCAGCGCGAACCGGCGAGCAGCCAACGATCCTCGGGGGAGAATAGGGCCACAACGGCGCCGATGTCGGCTCGGGGGTCGGTAGGTTTGATGAACCCAACGTGTCACGCATTACAGCAGGTTCTGAGGTCACGGTTCGGGGTCGAATCTTACAGCAACTCTCTTGCTACGGTCGGGCGCTCCACCACGGCCAAGCCGGGAAGGCCGAACCAGCGAGCTGCTAGTAGCCGACCACATGAGTACTGACAGGCAGTCGGGGCGTGGTGGCGTTCATCCCCGAAGACGAGGTGCCCGTATCACCAACAATACCTGTCCTACTCTTATTCGGGTCTGCCCAGAACTTGTGACATTTTCAGGCCGCCTGGCGCCGAGCACGCTGAGTGGCCTGGTCGGCGCACAACACGGCCATGGCCTGGCCACCCCGCTCAGACCAGCGACAGCCGGCGCGCTTGAGCCGCTGCTGAATGACGTGCTTGGCGCTGGATTCGACCGCGCCGGAACCGATCTAAGCCCTGCGCCGGAACTCCGGATAGCGCATGCGCGCCTGATTCGTCTGGAAATACGCCCGCTCGGTGGCCACCGTTGCCCGCGCCTCCGGGGTGCCCAGCGCGAGGTCGCGGCACCGCTCCAGCAGCGCCGCGGGACCCTGCTCATAGAGCACCGTCCGACTTGCTTCTGCCCAACCGTGCGCGGCCGCGGTCCCTTCCCCGTAGATGGCCCGGGCGATCGTCCCGACGTGTTCGGAGGCGTGATACCAGTCGACGATCTCGATCCGATCTCCAAACTGCTCGGCGGCGGCTTTCCAGATCCAGCGTGCTCCGTCACCCAGCACCACGATCCGTCGCAGCGTCGCCATCCCCGGCCCCACGCCCGTCCCGGCATAGGCGACTTCCTCCAGGCCCCTCGCCGCGCCACCTTGGCGCCCCAGCGCCCAGCCCACACGGCCACGACGCGCGCGCCGCGACGTAGCTCAGCGCCGTGAGCTGCCGCTGCGGGCAACCGCCGTGTTCCAGCCCCCCACCACCCCGAGCTTCACCTCATCCAGCCATCCTGATAGCGCACCATGACCCCATCGGTCTCCGCCACCAGCTCCCGCGCGCCTCCACCTCGCGGCCGGCGCCGTGGTCCGTTCCACGATGGCGGCCTCCTTCTGGAGCCGCTGGTCCAGGACCGTCCCGGCGGCCTCGGTGATCGTGCGCGTCGTCTCCACGCCGATGGTGACACGGTCAGCGTGGCCAACTGCTCCGCCGCGATCCGGAAGGGCAACAGGGCGCCGAGCGTCACCAGCCAGTCGCGCAGGCTGGCGCTGATCCGCTGCTGAGCCGCGATGCCCAGGGTCTGATCGGTGGGACTCCCACTCGCCAGGCCGGACACTGGGCCCATGGGCGCTCCCACGCCACGGCCCGCAGGTCGTCCGCAGGCGCCGCGCCCGCCAGCCACGCAGTCGGCCGAGGGTGCCGCAGCCGGGGAGCGCGCCGGGCGCGCGGCATCGATGGATCGAGACTCCGTTGGGTGACCGTGATCAGGCCGCCGAGGAGCTGCGGGGCCAGCGCACGCAATCCCTCGCGCACGGCCTGCTCCAATGCCGACAGGTCCGCATCGCGATGCTGGCTGGCCCACCGAGCGAGATCGCCAATGCAGGCTTCAACCGGTGCGACAATGGCGTCAGGAAGGGTCGGCGAGTCCATTCGAGGGCCCTTTAGAGATCCGCCGGGGTGTGGCCACGCCCTGGCGGATCACACTCAGGATGGCGCGCACCGTACCTGATCCGCGCCACCTTCCGGTAGTCTGCTTATTACATTTGCCATGTGACCGCTGCACACAAGTTTCTGGGCAGCACCCCTCTTATTCGCGTCGATTGCTCCCTGGCCGGGACCCATGCTAGACTGCGTGTGCCCCTTGGTCACCTTTTCGGCGTTGAGCCTGATCGCGTAAGCAACGAATGTCAGCGATCTCCTGGCGTGAGCAGCGCGCGCGACGCTCCGCCCCCTTCGAGCAAGCTCTAGCATCGAACCTTCGCATCATTCCCTGGCTGGGATGTTTGCGCGGCAGCGCTTGCCAGCTATCCAAACGTCCTGGCCTCGCAGGCGGCTGTCGTGGGGCTCGGCGCTGTGCTTCTTCTTGTGCATCAGCGGGTGGCGTTCGCTTCGCCCGCTGTCAATGCTGGACTGTTTCTCTTTTCCGTGGCATGGGAAACGACTGAGCCTGCTCACGAAACACTCTGATAACGTCCGGGAGAACTCTTTACCGATTCAGAGCTCACGGATTATTCGACGACGTCATTTGGTGCAAGCGCTCGGAGTGCAAGGCAGATCATATAGAGGAGAACGATGCGATACTTATTGACGACAGCTTCAGCGAGCGGAGCGATGTGGCATGGCCGCGCGGGATACCCACCTTCGAGTGCAGCATGCTCGAGATGCTCATCGATGGACGGACGCTGTGATGCTGCGACTAAGACATATTCAATGCAGCAATCCAGGTGCAATGGCTGGGTGTGCGATAGCAAGCGCCGTAGATGTAGCCGGGATGAGCGGACCAGCTTCGTGCATTCCAGTGACAAGAAGTGCGACTGAGATTCCGCGAGAAGTATTCAATGCCCCCAGTACCGTTCTCTCTCATGTTGCACGGTCAGTGACGCCACTGCCCCCCAGGAATAGTGCGGTCGACAACATGGGTTGGCGGGCGCGGGCCACCGCCCCCTATAGTATGGCGGCGCCCGCTCTAACGTCTCGGCACCACTCCGATTCAGCGGCCGAGACCACCGAAGGTGACCCATACGGATAGCGAAATCCTCTCTCCACAAAGTCCCAGCGCCGCCGTGCGTCTTGCTCATCATCGGAACTTGCTCGCCGATCTACGGGAACTGTTCCACTCAAGCCATGTCCTCGAAGAGCTTGTCAAGCGCGACCTGAAGGTGCGCTACAAACGGTCAGTGCTAGGCGTTCTCTGGACGTTGCTGAACCCGCTGTTGATGATGATTGTCACGACGGTCATCTTCGCGAGCTTCTTCCGATTCGCCATTGACAACTTCCCGGTGTACTTCCTTTCGGCCTACCTGGTCTTTGGCTTCTTCGCTCAAGGGACCACGACCGGCTGCACGAGTATCCTGACTAGCGCCGCGCTGGTGCGGCGCATCTATTTGGCTCCGGCCCTGTTCCCGCTTGCCTCTGTTGCCACTGCGGGCGTGAACATGATCATCGCGTTGCTGCCGCTCTTTGCACTGATGGCATTCACCGGGAGCCCGTTCACGTGGGCGCTGCTCTTCCTGCCTATTGGCCTCCTACTCACCGCGCTCTTCACGTACGGGGTGGCGCTCTTTCTGTCTGCCGCGTCGGTGTTCTTCCATGACACGACCCAGATGTACGCGATCATCATCACCGTCTGGATGTACATTACCCCGATCTTCTACCCGGTTGATATCGTGCCCGAACAATATTCGCTCATTGTTCATCTCAATCCGCTCTTCCACTTCGTGGAGATCATCCGCAATCCCCTGTATCTCGGAACTCTGCCGGACCCTGTCAATCTAGGCGCTGCCACGGCCTACGCCTTTGGCGCAGCTGTGCTCGGCTGGTGGTACTTCGGGCGATCACGCAATGCCTTCGCCAGTTACCTCTAACAACGGCCTGACCACGATGATCACCTTGGAGGGGGTTGGCGTCCGCTATCACCTCCCTCGAGGGGGAACTCGAAGCATTAAAGAGCTCGCGCTGCTCTGGCTCCGGAGACGGGCTGTCTTCGAGGACTTCTGGGCCCTCCAGAACATCAATTTGCATGTGTCCGTCGGCGAGCGCCTCGGTATAGTCGGTCGGAATGGGGCCGGAAAGAGCACGCTGCTGCAAGTCATCGCCCGCATCGTTACACCTACCATCGGAAGTGCGACGGTCCGTGGCCAGGTAGCTCCACTGTTACAACTGGGTGCAGGATTCGATACTGAGCTCACCGGGCGAGAAAACGTCTTCCTGAACGGTGCCCTACTTGGAATGACACGAGCCCAGATCACAGAGCAGTTCGATGCGATCATTGACTTCGCGGAACTACCAGAGTTTGTTGACATGCCCCTCCGTGCGTACTCGTCCGGCATGGCGGCCCGATTGGGCTTCGCCGTGGCCACGGCCGTCCAGCCGGAGATCCTTCTCATCGACGAGGTACTGTCAGTTGGCGACGAGCAGTTCCAGAATAAATGCATCGCTCGCATGCGTGACTTTTCCGATCACGGGACGACCGTGGTACTGGTGACACACGATCCGTCCCTGATCACCGAGCAGTGTACTCGCGCCATCTGGTTACATCGCGGGCACCTTCGAGCTGAAGGTTCACCTGACGAGGTGTTAGCTGCTTACCACGAGAGCCTGGCGGACGGGTCACCAGTTCTGTCCGGAGTCGGCTAGCCCAGCTCAAACCGCAGCAACGCGCCGTCTACCTTTCGAGGTACCACTCACCGTTCTGGGTGCGCTCATCGCTGCGTTCAGAGGAGCCGCGCGCGCCGAGTTGACGGTCGATTACCCTGACGAGGCCGCCTCTCACCCTGGGAGAGGTCGGAGGGAAAGGTGTCTTTGGCTCCAACCAGAGGTGCGAGCACAGCGAGAGAGAATCACTCCGCTGTCAACTCTCCCCCTGGGAGAGGCCTCGGGTGAGGGAGCCGCGACAACACCCATCAACCCGCGTCCAGGCAGACCTGGCCCTGGTCGCGGTCACGGCCGTCTGGGGCGCCACGTTCTTCATGATCAAGGACGCGCTGCTGGTAGTGCCGCCGTTCTGGTTCGTGTCCCTGCGATTCGCAATGGCGGCGCTGCTCCTATGGCCGTTCATGCTACGGGCTCGCGATCCGCAGAGTCGAATCCAGATCCGGTACGGGGTCTCCGTGGGGCTGCTGCTCTTTCTGGGATACGCTCTCCAAACGGCGGGGCTTCAGTTCACAAGTGCGTCGCGCGGTGGATTCATCACCGGGCTCACCGTGGTGTTCGTCCCGGTGGCACAGGCGTTCCTCCATCGCGCGCTGCCCAGCGGGCCGATCATGATGGGCGTGGGCCTCTCCGTGGTGGGCATGGCGCTGCTCTCGTTCGGAGCATCAGATATCGCGAGCTTGGCGCTGGGCGACCTGCTGGTGCTGGGCTGTGCGTTCGCATTTACCGCGCACATTCTCGCCATCGGGCAATTCGCGACGCGCGTCAACCCGTTGGGTCTTACGTTCGTACAGATCGTGACCGTGGCAATACTCAGCCTGGTGCTCGCCCTCGGAGTGGAGTCCTCTCCCGGAACGGGTCTTGTCGCCGCCCTGCCCGCCGTATTCTTCACCGCCGCATTTGCCACCGTGGCCGCGTTTTACGTGCAGGCGCGCGCGCAGCGCTTCACGTCACCCACGCACACGGCACTGATCTTCGCGCTGGAGCCGGTCTTCGCCGTCTTCTTCGCGTATCTGCTGGCGAATGAGCGCCTGACCACCCAGGAGGCCCTGGGCTGCGGACTGATCCTGGCGGGAATGCTGACGGCTCAGGCAGACCGAATGCGGAGCTAGGCGCAATTGGTAAGAGATGTTCTGATGCTGCTGACTTGGAGGTGTCGGGCATCTTGCCCGACGGTCACGCTCTCCACGGATATCGACGTGTAGTGCCGCTTCACTGTCGGGCAAGATGCCCGACACCACCGATATCTGGTACAACCTGGCGCCAACATCCGCGCCCAAGCGCACTCAAGCCGACTGCCCGGAACCGCGCCCTCAAGCGGCTACTCTCCGCATCGGTCGTTCAGCAAGCGGCTGATTGGCCGCCCATTGCGGCGGTAGCAGCTCGATCCGGCGCAATGCATTGTCGCGTGCTAGTTGGCACTTTGACTTGGTGCCAACTGGCATCGTGAGCTGACCACGGCCGGGCCGAATATGGAGTTGCGCCGTGCTAATCCACAACCCGCGTGGCGCAGACCGACCGGACGTCCTGCTGTGGCGGACCTGGTCGGCCTGGTTGGCATGACGTCGTAGCAGGGCGCCAGGCCGACATCGCCGACGCGCGTTGCCGCGGAGCCAACGCTGCCGACGCGGGAAGGATAGATATGCCCTGTCTCTTCGCTATCTGCGCTGGCCTGTTCCCGCGAATCGCGAATATCGTCCTCTGGATCGCTCGGCCAAACCTGTACCTGGCGCCGTTCGACAGCAACTGGCTGTGGCCGCTGCTCGGAATAGTGTTTCTGCCGTTCACGACGCTTCTGTACGTCGTGATGTGGACACCGGGAGTCGGCCTGACCGGTGGCGACTGGTTCTGGCTCGTGCTGGCCGTGTTCCTCGACGTCGCGCACGCCATGGGAAGTGGGTACGCCAACCGCGACCGAGTTCCAGGCATGTCGACACCCTGACAGCCGTCGATCCGCGAGCCCGCTACTCGTCCAGCGGGCTCGCCGATCGGCTGGCGGCACAAATACGTCGGCGACGGCCCGCCAGGACCCTTTGGGGTGCGGCGGTCGTCGCTGCTTTTATTAGCGCGATGCGCGTCCGCCGTCGGCTTCCAGCCTCGCGAGAAGGTGGCGAGGACCGCCGCGGTCCATAGGGTCCTGGCCGTGCTGCCGAGCCGGCTCGCATCCTAGGTGGACATGGGCTGCCGAACGGCACCGCCGGCCGGTGCCAGGTGGCATTCAAGGCGGAGGTCGCGGGGTGCCTAGACTGCCGGGTAGAAGATCGGCCGCGATCGTGGCGCCTGCTGTGGGTGCTGACGCGGACGAAGGAGGCATGTCATGGACGTGGGGCCACTCGAGCTGCTGGTCGTCAGGTTCCCGGGGAACCGGTTCACGGGGGAGATTGCCCCGGCGCTCACGGAGCTGGTTGAGGGCGGCCTGATCCGGGTGATCGACATCCTGTTCGTGATCAAGGACGACGTCGGCGAAGTGACGGTGCTGGAGATCAATGATCTCGACGATGACGATTTCAGCCAGTTCGACCCGGTGGTGGCCGACCTGACCGGGATGCTGACCCCGGATGATGCGCGGTCGTTGTCGGCGTCGTTCGAGCCGAACTCGTCCGCGGCGATCATGCTGTTCGAGAACACCTGGGCGACGAAGTTCCGCGACACGCTGGTGCGCGCAAACGGGCAGCTGGTGCTGAACGAGCGCATCCCACGGGCGGTTGTGGAGGAGCTGGTGGCGTCGGCGGCGTAGCGAGGACAAAGCGCGCGACGAGCGTGACAAAAGGAGCACACGATGCGAGGACGACGAATGATGGGGCGACGCGGCCCGGGCCTGGTGGGCGCCATGGCAACGACGGCGGTGGTCGCCGGCACGGCGCGGCCGTTTCGCACGGCATGAACAACCGCGCCGCGGCCAAGGAGCAGGAGGCGTATGCCGAACAGGCCGCCATACAGTCACAGGCCGACATCCAGGACATGCAGGCCCAGATGGCGGCGATGCAGGCGCAGCAGGCGCAGGCGGCGATGCAGGCGCAGGCCGCGCCCGCGCCGGCCGCCCCCGCCCCTGATCTGATGGGGCAGCTCCAGAAGCTGGCGCAGCTGAAGGAAGCCGGGGCGCTGACCGAGGAAGAGTACGCGGCCGCCAAGGCCAAGCTGCTGGCCTAAGCCGGCAGCTTGGCCCGAGCCGACGGTCGACCTGGCGAGCGCGACACTTCGGGCGCGATCCGCTAGCGAGCGCGCCCGAGCCGAGCAGCCGCCGGGCCAGTTTCGGAGAGATATCACAACCGCATGGAGATGAAGAGTGCCTGATCTAATTGTGCTGGGGTTCAAGGACACATTTAAGGCCGACGAGGCGATCACCGAGATGGAGCAATTGCAGCGTGAGGGGCTGCTCAGCGTCGCCGACTGGGCGCGGGTAATTCGTGACGAGAATGGCAAGACCTCCATCCGTCAGGGCTCGAACACCGCCGCCGCGGGCGCGCTGGGTGGGACGATCCTGGGCATGCTGTTCGGTCTGATTTTCCTGATGCCGCTGGCTGGCGCCGCGATTGGTGCAGTCACCGGCGCGATCGTAGGGAAATTTGCCGACGTCGGGATCGACGACAAATTCATCAAGTCGATGGGAAATCAGCTCACGCCCGGGACATCGGCCCTGTTCGTGTACGTGATCCAGGCGACCGCGGACAAGGTTATCGAGCGGATGGCTCGGTTCCAACCCGAAGTGCTGCGCACGTCACTGTCCGAGGATGCCGACGAACGGCTCCGCGAGGCGCTGCAGGCCAAGACTGAACCGTCGAGCACCCCTGAAGCGCCGAGCACCACCGTCTGATTTCGTGGCGTTGGGGATGGAGCGGCGCGCGCGGCCAGGGCACCGGCCGGAGCGCGCGTCGGAACGTGTTGGTGGCAGGCGCTGAACGTCGGCATCGAGATGACGTTGTGGCAACGGGCCAGCTTCGGTGAGATGTCACTACCGCATGGAGGTGAAGAGTGACTGAGCTAATTGTGCTGGGGTTCAAGGACACATCCACCGCCGACCGGGCACTCACCGAGGTGGAGAAAATGCGACGTGAGGGGCTGCTCACGGTGGCCGACTGGGCGCGCGTGATTCGTCGCGAGGACGGTAAGACCGAGATCCAGCAGGCCGAGAACACCACCACGTCGGGCGCCGTGGGCGGGACGTTTTTGGGCCTGCTGTTCGGCGTGCTCATCCTGAACCCGCTGGCTGGCGCCGCGGTCGGCGCAGTCACCGGCGCGATCGCAGGGAAATTTGCCGACGTTGGGATCGACGACACGGTCATCAAGGGGATGGGGAACCAGCTCCAGCCCGGGACATCGGCCCTGTTCATCTACGTGGTCGAGGCGACCACGGACAAGGTGATCGCGCGGATGGAACAGTTCCAGCCGGAGGTGCTGCGCACGTCGCTGTCCGAGGATGCCGATGCGCGGCTCCGCAAGGCACTGCAGGCCAAGCCTGAAGCGTCGAGCAAGCCCGAAGCGTCGAGCACCCCCTGAACCGTCGAGCACAAGCGTCTGATTCCGTGGCGTCGCGGCCCCGATCGGCGTCTGCTGTGGCGTTTCGAGTGAGCACCTCTGATTCAAGCTGGACGTGGAGCGAGGGCGCCACGTTCTGAACCTGGCCGCCGGGCAACGCTTCGGTCGATGCGATGGTTAAGTCGCTCCCAAGAAGAAACATTTAGCGTGAGGCCTTCGCGCGCGACGAACGTCTGCATCGCGGGGCGCGAGCTTCCGCGCCGGCGATCGCGCTCGCGCGCACCAACACGCTATGAACAGCGGCGGCAAACCCCAAGCTACCTATGCGCAGTGTCATCCCGCGTCCCTCACGTGAACACACCTTCGTCGGCTGGTCCCTCAATCACCGCCCCCGTGTCATCCTGAGCCGCAGCGAAGGATCTTTTCCCCAACGCGATCTTGCAAACGCGGTGGGGAAGATCCTTCGCTGCGGCTCAGGATGACACGGCTCTCTGGAGGTGAGGAGGATTGCTCGAACCGGGGATCGGAGCGCCAAGTTCAGGGTGCTGGCGGGCGGGCGACCCGTGGGGCTCTCGGCATGACAGGCGGCCGGCAGGGCGAAACGAGCTCGGCGCCAGTGTGTTCATGGGAGATGGACTCCTCGTTACCGGTGGTGTCGGGCATCTTGCCCGACAGTAACGCTCCCGCACGGATATCGGCGTGTGGTGCCGCCTTACTGTCGGGCAAGATGCCCGACACCACCGGTCATTGGGAGAGCCTGGCGCCAACATCGGTGCCCAAGCTCACTCGAGCTGACTCACTTCGGCGTGCACACGTCCTCCACCCGGCAATTCGAGCTGAAAGTCCCCGCTCGCTGACATGGAACCGTTCAGCGAGCGGGCCATTGGCCGCCCATTGCAGCCATATCCAGCTCGATCCGGCGCGATCGAATGCTGTGAGCCAGTTGCGCACGCCGCTCGGTGACAATTGGCATCGTCAGCTGACCACGGCCGGGCGGAATATGGAGATGCGCCGTGCTAATCCACAACCCGCGTGGCGCAGACGGACCGGACGTTCTGCTGTGGCTGACGCGTCCGGCCTGAGCGGCGTGAGCGTCGTAGCAGGGCGCTGGGCCGAAGTCGCCGACGCGCGTGGCCGCGGACCGAACGCTGTCGGCACGGGAAGGATGGACATGGGCTGCCTATTCGTCATCTTCGCCGGCGCGTTCCCACGATTCGCGGACATCATCCTCTGGATCGCTCAGGCCGAATCTGTTCCTCGCGCCGTTCGGCGGCAACTGGCTGTGGCCGCTGCTGGGGATAATGTTTTTGCCGTTCACGACGCTCCTGTACGTCGTGATGTGGTCGCCCGCGACCGGCCTGCAGGGCGGCGACTGGTTCTGGCTCATGCTGGCCGTGATCCTCGACATCTCGCACGCCGCCGGAGGTGTGTACTCCAACCGTGATCGAGTTCCGGGCATGACGACACAGTGATGGCCGCAACGCCACAGTGATAGCCGTGGATCGGCGAGCCCGTTTTACTCCTCCCGCGGGCTCCCCGATCCGTCGGCCGCGGCACGACAAGATCCTTTGGACTGCGGCGGTCTTCGTCGCTTCTCGCGAACCTGGAAGCCGATGGCGGACGCGCTCCACGCTAGTCGACAGCGACGGCGGCAGCTGCTGACCCTCTGCCGAACGGCACCACCGGCCGGTGCCAGGTGACATTCAAAGCGAAGGTCGCGGGGCGCCTAGACTGCCGGAGAAGATCGGCCGCGATCGTGGCGCCTGCTGTGGGTGCTGACGCGGACGAGAGGAGACATGCCATGAGTTTGGGCCCACTCGAGCTACTGGTCGTCAAGTTCCCGGGGAATAAGTTCACGGGGGAGATCGCCCCGGCGCTCACGGAGCTGGTCGAAGGCGGTCTGATCCGAGTGATCGACATCCTGTTCTTGTACAAGGACGAGGCCAGCGAGATGACGGTGCTGGAGATCAACGACCTCGACGATGACGACTACCGCCAGTTCGACCCGGTAGTGGCCGACCTGACCGGGATGCTGACCGCGGAGGATGCACAGCGGTTATCGGCGTCGTTCGAGGCGAACTCCTCGGCGGTGATCATGCTGTTCGAGAACACCTGGGCGACGAAGTTCCGCGACACGCTGGTGCGTGCGAACGGGGAGCTGGTGCTGAACGAGCGGATTCCACGGACGGTCGTCGACGAGCTGGTGGCGGCGGCGGCGTAGCGAGGTTCGAGCGCACGACGAGCGAGACGAAAGGAGCACAGGATGCGAGGACGACGGATGATGGGGCGACGCGGCCCGGGCCTGGTGGGCACCATGGCGACGGCGGCGGTGATCGGCGGCACGGCGGCGGCGGTGGGGCACGGCGTCGACCGGCGGATGGACCGACGCGATGCGCGGCGGGGGCAGGAAGAGTACGCCGAGCAGGCCGCCATACAGTCACAGGCCGACATCCAGGACATGCAGGCCCAGATGGCGGCGATGCAAGCCCAGCAGGCGCAGGCGGCAATCCAGGCGCAGGCCGCGCCCGCGCCGGCCGCCGCCGCCCCTGATCTGATGACGCAGCTCCAGCAGCTGGCGCAGCTAAAGGAAGCCGGGGCGCTGACCGAGGAAGAGTACGCGGTCGCCAAGGCCAAGCTTCTGGCCTGAGCCAGCTCCAGGCCTGAGCCGTTGTCGCCGACCGGATGCGCACTCATCTGGCGGGGATGCGGACGGTTCAGGCTGACCGACTGCGCGTCTCATGCATGGTCGAGATGCGCTACCTCCTGATGGTGGTGTCGGGCACGAGGTCCGATACCACACATCGGAATAAGCACTGGCGCCAACATCGGCGCACAAGCCGTCCCAAGCCGATTCACTTCGGCATGCACACGTCCTCAACCCGGCATCACGCGCTCAAGCGGCTCCTCTCTGACATCGGCCTGTTCAGCGAGCGGGTCATCGGCCGCCCACTGCGGCCGTATCAGCTCGAGCCGGCTCGATCCATCGTTCAGAGCGTGCTGCGGCGGCAGGGGCGGACGTTCACCATCATGATGGCGCGGCAGGCCGGCAAGAACGAGCTGTCCGCGCACATCGAGGCCTATCTGCTGAGCCTGTTCCAGCGCGTGGGCGGCACGCTGGTGAAGGCGGCGCCCACATTTCGACCGCAAGCGCGCATCTCCATGCGACGCCTCGAGTCGATCCTCGATCGCGGCTGGAGCGCCGGCCAATGGCAGACCGTGGACGGCCATCGACTGCGTCTGGGAAACGCCGAGATCGCCTTCATGTCCGCCGCTGAAAGCGCCAATGTCGTTGGCGCCACGGCGAACGTGCTGCTGGAGATCGACGAGGCGCAGGACGTGTCCGAGGCCAAGTACGATCGCGACTTCCGCCCCATGGGCGCCACGGCCAATGTGACCACGGTGCTCTACGGAACGGCCTGGACCAGCGACACGCTCCTGGAGCGACTGCGCCAGCAGCATCAAGCGATGGAGGCCGAGGGCGCTGACCGAAGGCACTTTGAGTATTCCTGGCAGTCCGTGGCCCGCCACAATCCCGACTATGCTCGCTACGTTCAGGCGGAGATCGAGCGGCTTGGCGCCGACCATCCGCTCATTCGCACGCAGTATCTGCTTCAGCCACTCAGCGGCTCCGGCGGGTTCTTCTCGGATACGCAGCTCGCCTTGCTTCAAGGGGATCACGTCAGACTGCGAGCTCCCCGCGCCGGAGTGCAGTACGTGGCCGGTCTGGATCTGGCCGGGTCGGACGAGCAGTCGGACGACGTGATGCTGGCGTCTTCTGAAGGACGCCGAGACGCAACCGTGCTCACCATCTGCGAGGTGCGCTGGGAGAGCGTGGCCGGCCTGGTGCCGGAGCCGTGGATCCGCGTGGTTGACCAGCTTCAGTGGGTCAACGTGCCGCACCGATCGCTATTTGAGCGGCTGCTCACACTGGTGCGCGATCACTGGCATTGCCAGCGCGTGGTGGTGGACTCCACCGGCGTGGGCGCCGGCATCGCCGGGTTCCTCAGCTCGGCCCTGGGCCGCCAGGTCGGTGGAGCCGTTTCAGTTCACCGCGGCGAGCAAATCGGACCTGGGCTACGGATTGCTGGGCGCCATCAACGGTGGTCGAGCCCGCATGTATGCCGACGACGCGTCCGCGGAGTGGCGTGAATTCTGGGCCCAGGCGCGCGCGGCTCGCTACGCCCTGGCGGCCGGGCAGCGGCTCAACTTCTTCGTCCCCATCAGCGCGGGTCACGATGACTACCTGATGTCCCTCGCCCTCGCCGTACGCGCGGCAGCCCACGGCGCTCCCCGCCGCGCCTCGGCACGATCAGCAGCAGCTCGCTGACGTAGTTCCCTCTCCTAGAGGGAGAGGGTTGCTGACGTAGTTCCCTCTCCCTCTGGGAGAGGGTTAGGGTGAGGGACCCGCGAGATCCCCCATGCACGAGCTCCACTCGCAAAAATGCTGCACGCCAGTTGCCCATAGCGCGCATCAGTCTCACTAAGCGGAGCCGTCCGGTACGTCTTGTGCAGTGCCAAAGGCAATTGAATCATCACGCCGCTTTGCTGGCGGGTCAGGTTGTGTGCCATGTTTGCCTGGATCGTGAAACGGATGCTATTGGCAGTGCCGTTCTTCTTCTTGCGACGCTCTTTCATCGGCGGCCTCATTAGCTTCTTCCTTCTGAAAAAACTGACCGAAAAAGACTCCTCTCGCGGCATGTCGTCGTCCAGCCGCGGACAGTACTCCTAGGAGCCCGGCCCGTCTGAAGGCGCTTCTACGGCCGGCAGAATTATTCGCCGGTCACTGAATCCTGCCACCCGTTTCGCTGTCAACCCGAGAAGCGCTATGGGCTCCGGCGCGCCGACACGCCATGCACACGCAGAGAGCCACCCGACCCGACAACCCGTGACTCGCCGCCCGTCGCCTTGTCATCCTGAGCCGCAGCGAAGGATCTTGTATCTTGCAGTCCGAGCCTATGGGCCTGGGGATAACCCGCCGTCGTCGTCCTGGGGAGGGGGCATGGGGGAGGGGATATTCCTATCGGGGATAACTCTCCGCCACCGGCGACAATCAGCTTGGGGCCACCGCGGCGTCAGACCGTAAGGATCCCGGCCGTACGAGGCCGTGGGAAGCTGGATCGGCGTCCGCGGTTTCCGGCGTCCGAATCCGTACAGTTGCCGGGGCCGCGAGCCCGCATCGGCAAGACTGGATGTGTGCGTCCGGGCGGCTCCGTTGCGGCGGGTCCATGCGGAAGGAGACGATCCGATGACGGGCACCGATAGCTCCGGTAGGGCTGGATGTGGCCAGCGCGTGGCTCGATGGCGCCACGGCCCGGAGGTCCGACCTGGCACATCCCGAACGATGTCGCCGGGGCAGCGGCCCTGGTCGCCGAGCTCGTCACGCTTGCTCCCCGGGGAATCGTGCTCGAGGCGACCGGCGGCGTCGCGGCGGCGGTGGCGAGCTGGCGGGGTTGCCGGTCGCCGTCGTCAATCCGCGCCAGGTGCGCGAGTTCGCGCGGGCCAGCGGCACGCGCGCCAAGACTGGGACCGGCTGGATGCGCGCGTGCTGGCACGCTTCGATGGCGTTGCAGCCTGCGCCGCGCGCGCCGCTGGATGCCGCGGCGGACGATCTCCAGGCGCTGCTGGCCCGCCGTCGGCAGTTGCAGGCGATGCTCGTGGCAGAACGGAATCGACTCACCCGAGCCCGACCGGTGGCGAAGCCGAGCATCGCCATCATCGTGGACGTGCTCCAGACGCAGGTGAAGGCGCTGGACGCCGAGCTGCGCACGCCGGTGGCGGCGGATGCCCGCTGGCAGGCCGCGCAGACGCTCCTGCGGACGGTCCCAGGAGTGGGGCTCGTCCTCTCCTCCACCTTACTGGGCGAGCCCGGCTGGGCCTGCTCACCCGCCAGCAGGTCGCCTCGCTGGTCGGCGTGGCGCCCTGGAATCGGGACAGTGGACGGACACAGGGGCGGCGCCAAACCTGGGGTGGGCGCGGATCGGTCCGCACAACCCTGTATATGGGCACCCTCGTGGCGACGCGGTTCAACACCGTGATCCGAGCGTTTTACCACCGATTGTCACCGCCGGGAAACCGAAGAAAGTCGCAATTAGCCTGCATGCGCAAACTCTTGACGATTCTAAACGCGATGAAGCGCTCCGGCAGATCATGGGGCCACCGCAACCCGAGTCCGCCACGGCCACCACGGAGGTCGGCAGCTTGACATACCAAACAGTTGCTTCCCCACCGGTATCGAGAGACGGAGGAAATCTTTCGCTGCGGCTCAGGATGACAAGGCCCCGAAGGTGGCAGCACACGACCGAAGAGTGCCGTGTTGCTGAGAGAGACCAAGGACCTGACCGGACATCGCAATATACGCTGCGAAAAAAGGCAACACGCTTACGATCGATAGCTACCTGTTACAAGCCCAGCCACCGGATGTCCCCCGCGGCTCATAATGAGAGTATGAGGAAGCTAAGAATCATCCCATGATGCGCCTGATAAGCCAGATTCTGGTCAACGCCTTCATCCTCTGGGCGGTGGCGCAGATCGTCCCGGGCATTCGATTCGATGGGAGTTTCACGGCGCTGCTGATCCTGGGGATCGTCTTCGGCATCGTCAACGCCATCATCAAGCCGATTCTTCTCTTACTGACGCTGCCGCTCACCATTCTTACGCTCGGACTCTTCGCACTGATCATCAACGCGTTGATGCTGCTGCTCACCAGCGCACTCGTCCCCTCATATCAAGTGGACGGATTCTTCCCCGCGTTGCTCGGCAGCATCGCCATCAGCATCCTCAGCACGGTGCTGAACTGGATGAAGTTCGGGGGTAGAGAGTTTCGATCACGCTATCCCCGCAGTCGGGGCGCGCCTTCGAAAGCTTGGTTAGCTCTGGACGATTAGAGTTAAAGTTAGATTGGCTTTACGCAGAAGTTGCAACGGCATCTATCGTCTCCAGCGAGCTAGCTCAACTCTACAAGTATGGTGAAAGACGGGCGATACCGGAAGCCTACGCCCTATTCCTTCCATACCTCTGCTCCCAGCGGCAGCTCATTCAACTCGACCGGGCCTCTCTCCAGCTCGGATAGTGCGCGTTAAGCAGCGGCTACAAAGCGCCCGTATGCGTCGGCTCGAGCAGGTGGAGCATTTCGTGCACGACCACATACTCAGTAGGTCTTTCGGCTTCTTCACCAACTCGCTATTCGGCAATGTTTCCCGCACGGGCGCTACAGCTGCCCCATTTCGTTTTCATACGCTGGAGAAAGTAGCCCGAGACGTTCCCGCCGAGCTTTGCCTCCCATTTCCTGATGATTGTCGGTACTACGTCATGTAGAAGAGTGCGGTGCCATTTCTGCATTACTTGTTCTCGTGTCGTCGCACTGCTGCCCGGTCTCACGGTGAGAGTGATCTGGCGATGACTGAGTTCACCGAAGGCTTTTTGTCCTTCTCCACGACAGAACTCCGCTCGTTCGCGACCATGCGCCAGACGATCCGATGCTGGTCACGTGGGGTGTTCCTGACTACAGCACGACTATCCACTCCTTGCTCATCAACGGGCTGACGGCCCTTGGCCAAGCGGCCGGCTTCTGGTCCGTCTCAGAGTATCCAATCCTGCCATCGGGCCGAGTGCGGGTCGATCGGGATGTCCGTTGTGACGTCGCGTGGTTCACTCGTCCTTCCTGCCAAGTGGTACTACTCGCCGAGGTCGAGCGGTGGTCGGCCAGGCGCGTGGCTCCCGAGGTGCTCCGACGGAAAGTCGAGAATCTGGCACTCGCCCATCACCAACTCGAGCCCGGGCCGCGGGACGTACTGCTTGCCACGTGGACGACACCGCAGACCCAGTCCTCGGGCTGGAAACACTGTGGCGCACCCCGGTCAGGCTTCCTGGACAGTCAGGGTACACGCGTTCCAGCGGTCCCAGCGGAGGTCCGAATAGAACTCGCACGGCTTGTCCTGCACCCAGGCGCGGGCCGGGCTGAT